>NZ_CP035758.1:5670308-11340617 GCF_004208415.1 Ktedonosporobacter rubrisoli
ATAACGCCTTTCGCCCCGAGACACTCAATGAGATGATCGAGGCCTTTAGCATCTGCCGCGAGGACCCGGAGATCGGCGTGGTTATTCTTACCGGCCAGGGTCGAAAGGCGTTCTGTTCAGGTGGCGATCAGCGCGTACGCGGCGAAGGTGGTTATGTGGGTGGCGATGGCGTGCCTCGCTTGAACGCTCTCGATCTGCAAAAATCAATCAAATACTTGCCCAAACCGGTTATCGCTATGGTCGCTGGCTACGCCGTTGGTGGTGGCCATGTCTTGCATCTCCTCTGCGATCTGACGATTGCCGCTGATAACGCACGCTTTGGCCAGGCTGGTCCTCGCGTTGGCAGCTTTGATGCCGGCTGGGGTGCAACCTATATGGCACGCGTAGTTGGCCATAAGAAGGCACGCGAGATCTGGTATCTCTGCCGCCAATATTCGGCCCAGGAAGCTCTGGATATGGGGCTCATCAATACAGTTGTACCGCTGGAGAAGCTGGAAGAGGAGACCATTCAATGGTGCCGGGAAATTCTTGAGAAAAGCCCGATTGCTCTGCGCTTCCTGAAGGCATCCTTTAATGCCGATACTGATGGCCTAGCCGGATTACAGGAACTTGCAGGCGATGCGACGATGCTCTTCTACATGACCGACGAAGGCAAGGAAGGGAGAAACGCCTTCCTTGAGAAACGCAAGCCCGATTTTTCCAGATTCCCGCGCCTTCCCTAAGTAAGGGAGACGTCGTGATAACAATTGTTGCCCTACACTGGTATCCCTACTGCATTCCATTGCGCAATGGCTTTACAACGGCTCACGGTCCACTACATAAGCGGGCCGGAGCCATCGTAGAGCTCATTACCTCGGCGGGTATCCATGGTTTGGGCGAGATTGCGCCTTTACCGGAATTTGCCGGGAGCAACCTGTGCGAAGCTCTTAGTGTGCTTCCGGCGCTGGCCGCTAGCTGGCCCGGCCTGACTCTCAAGCAAGCCGCAGAAGAGATTCGAGCAGGCTTGGAGTCTGGTTGGCTCCCTCCTGCGGCTGCCTGTGGCCTGGATACCGCCTTACTTGATGCCCAGGGACAATTAGCACAAGTCAATCTGACTGAGCTTATGCAGCGTGAAGAGCAAGCGGAAACTGTGCAGCAGCGCCTCGACATCCCGGTAAATGCTGTTATCGGCACCACCGATATCGAGGCAACTATCGTGAAGGCGCGGCAAGCCGTGGCGGCTGGTTTTCGCTGCCTCAAGCTTAAGGTAGGCTGCGATACCCATCTGGAAATCGAGCGTATAGGTGCGCTGCGAGCGGCTATTGGCCCGGCTATTGAGCTGCGCCTCGATGCTAACGAGGCCTGGAGCTTTGAGCAAGCGGTTACCATTCTCACAGCGTGCATCCAATTCGCTATCCAATACGTTGAGCAGCCGCTCAAGGCCACCGATCTTAGCGGGATGCGCCGCTTGCGCCAGACCGTCCCGATACGCATTGCAGCTGATGAAGCGCTGCATGATCTGGCCAGCGCGCGAAACATTCTCGCCGCCGAGGCTGCTGATCTGCTGATTGTAAAGCCACAACTGGCCGGCGGCCTACGTATGGGACGCCAGATTATCAGAGAAGGAGCAGCACTTGGCATCGATAGTATAGTTACTAGCACGATCGAGGCCGGTATTGGCCTGGCTGCTGCGCTTCACCTGGCCGCCGCCTCACCCGAGATTACGCTGGCCTGTGGCCTGGCGACCCTACCCTTGCTGCGCGACGATCTGCTAACAGGTTCGCTTGTGCTTAAGGATGGTATGCTTTCTGTGCCTTCCGGCGCGGGACTTGGAGTGCAACTGGACAGAAGTGCGCTCGCCAGGCATGCAAGCGAAGCTTTATCTCTTCGAGGTTGACGGTGAACATAACTGATAGAACCGAGACATTGTTACCAAACTGGCTCAGGCGTTGTGCCGAGAACCGCCCGGACCATCTGGCTGTCAGTTGCGGGTCCGTGCGCTTGAGCTTTGCCGAGCTGGATTTTCAAGCGAGCCGGCTGGCGCGCCAACTGGCCTCCATAGGAGTTCAGGAGGGCAGTCGCGTCGCCTTGCTTGCCGCGAATGGTTTGGAGTTCGTAGCTTGCGTGCATGCTTTGACGAGCTTAGGTGCGATTCTGGTACCGCTCAATATACGTCTGTCGCGGGAGGAGTTACGCTGGCAGCTAAGTGATATCCAGGCCGCCTTTCTGTTGAGCGATCAACGTTATGCTGAGGTCGCAGCGGCGCTTCACATGGCCTTGCCCGGAATACAGCCCGGCTTGCTGCTCAGCGAAGCAGGCGAGGTCAGGTTACAGGACGCGGCTAGCCTTGACGTTCCTTTACGCACCTTGATTGATCTCACAGCTACGCAGGCCATTATTTATACCTCTGGCACTACTGGGCAGCCCAAGGGTGTGATCATTACCTACGGCATGCAGTGGTGGAACGCGCTTGGCTCAGCGCTCAATCTCGGTCACAGGCCTGATGATTGCTGGCTGGCCTGTATGCCGCTCTTCCACATTGGCGGACTTTCTATTCTTATGCGCAGCGTAATCTACACGATCAGTATTAGCTTGCATGAGAGATTTGATGCCGTCGCCGTTAATCGCGCAATTCAAGAGGACAACGTTAGCATTATCTCAGTTGTGGCGGTTATGCTACAGCGCATGTTGTCGGCGCTGGATGCGAGCCAGAACGAGCAGGGCTATCCGGCAACGCTGCGTTGTGTGTTGCTTGGCGGCGGTCCTGCGCCACGTCCATTACTTGAAGACTGTGCGCGCCGGGGCATTCCAGTCGTGCAAACGTACGGTCTCACCGAATCCTGTTCCCAGGCCGTAACGCTCGCACCGGCGGATGCCTTGCGCAAACTTGGTTCAGCTGGGCGGCCGCTCTTGCCTGTCCAGATTCGTATTATGCAAGATGGGCGCATTGCTGCGGCGAATGAGGCAGGCGTAATTTATCTCAAAGGCCCCTCGATTACACCCGGCTATGCCAATCGTCCCGAGGCCACGGCTAAAGTGATGCATGAGGATTGGCTCTCGACGGGTGACATGGGCTATCTTGATGAAGATGGCTATCTCTACGTGCTTGATCGTCGGACGGATTTGATTATTTCTGGCGGGGAAAATGTTTATCCGGCCGAAGTTGAGTCTGTCTTACTGGCTCATCCAGCTGTGGAGGAGGCCGGAGTTTGTGGGAGAGAAGATTCGCAATGGGGCCAGATTCCTATCGCCTTTGTTCGTCCTCGTCACGGCTGCAAGCTTCATGTCGAGGAGTTACAAGTCCATGCCGCTCAGCACCTGGCCCGTTACAAGCAACCACGGGCGATCTATCTTGTCGAGGAGCTCCCGCGCAATTCGTCAGGAAAGTTGCTGCGGCGCGAGCTTCCTCATTTGCTGAAACAGCTCACTCTCGCTCAGCAGGGCAAAAGCTGAGGATAAAGCTCGGCCAGCTCATCTCACATGGCAGATATCCTCCCCTGAACCGTGGCGATCTGACAATGGTCGCCACAACCCTCACTATCTCCTTAGCACGCCCGGCAAAATAGCAATATAGAAGAAGAAAAAATTTTGCAGATCGGTGATACTAGAAGAAACTATGCGGGATACGAGCTAAAAGACCATGCTCGGTATGTTGTACCTGGTCCTCTATAGCCAGGTAAGGGAGGTTGTGTATGGCAACAATCTTTTTTCCACAAGTTTTACGTCCACGCGTAGGCAATCGGGCCTCGGTAAGTATTGCCAGCGGCGGCGGGACGATCCGCGAGGTTATTGATGCGCTTGAGCAGGATTTTCCCGGTCTGCGCTTCAATCTTTGCTATGAAAGCGGGGCAATACGTCCTTACGTCAACATCTTCTTGAATCGCGAGAATATCCGCTACTTGCAAGGCCTCGATACACCTGTACCCCCAGAGGCCAGAATCCACATCTTGCAGTCGGTAGCTGGTGGTTGATTGGTCCAGTAGAGAGAAGTTACTATTCAGTAGGAGGAATACCATGGCAGCTCATAAAACCTATCCCCACGGCACTACAATCGTCTCGGTCGGCACCAAGCGGGGCCTCTTTTTGCTCACATCACAGGATAGAGAACGTTGGAATATAGAAAGCACGGAGCTGAAAGGCAGTCGTGTCTACTATACGGTTTTAGATCAGCGCGCCGGCTGCCGGCTCTTTGCAGCAGATAACGGCGATTTCTTTGGCTCATTTTTACGCTATAGCGATGATTTCGGTCTGACCTGGAAGGAGCCTGCGCAGAATATTCAGTTTCCCCAGGAGCAGGGACAAAGCCTGAAAAACATCTGGACTATCGAGCCCGGACGAGCTACAGAAGCGGATACGCTCTACGCGGGAACCGATCCGGCGGCACTCTGGGTCAGCACTGATAACGGCAAGACGTGGGACCCTGATCCCGGTCTTCTGGCGCATCCAACCTATCGGAACTGGGAGCCAGGCGCGGGTGGGCTATGCCTGCATACGATTGTTGCTGATCCCTCCAATACAGATAGAATGTGGGTGGGTATCTCTGCGGTGGGATGCCTGCGCACTGACGATGGCGGGCGAAGCTGGAGCTTCGCTAACAAAAACGTGCGCGCCGGTTTTCTCCCCGATCCCTATCCCGAGTTTGGCCAGTGCATCCATCGTATGGTACAGCATCCGCTGAAGCCTGATGTATTGTATCAACAGAACCACTGTGGTATTTATAAGAGCCTGGACGGCGGGAATGAATGGATCGATATTCAAGCCAATCTTCCTTCCGAATTTGGCTTCCCCATTGCCTTAGATGCTCACCATCCCGAGACACTCTTCGTGGTCGTTGAAGATCCCAGCGCTCGCCACAACGTCACTGAGCAATTCACGGTTTATCGTACAGAGAACGGGGGCGAAAGCTGGGAGCCGCTTACACGGGGACTTCCCAGAGGGTCTGGAGTATGCTTAGGGGTATTACGCCATGCGATGTGCGCGGATACTGAGGACCCGTGCGGGGTTTACGTGGGAACCAATACGGGTCAGCTTTTTGCCAGCAATAACCGGGGCGAGAGCTGGCAACTTATTGCCGATTTCCTGCCTCCTATCTATTCGGTGACAGTTGCCACACTGGGTTAACTAACACTAAGTAGGCTGGTCTCCTGGCCGGTCTGCCCCAATTAACCATTGCGGGGCATGGGAAAACTCAAGGGCGCTGCTGGTTCATCCCATGCTCTGCAGGCTCGCTTTCCAACAGCTTCGAACTGGTCCTATTGTGGTCAGGCAAATGGCTGTAAATTTTAGCAAATATCTGATAAATTGCCGGCGAAACGCTTGACAGGGCGATATGGTTTTGGTATACTCATCTCAGTTCGCCGGTACTGTCAACTATTAATGTTACTGAACGGCGATATGTAGAACAGGCCTGATGGCAGGTTCTATGAGCGTTTTTAAGGAGAGGTCGCATAGTGGCCTAGTGCGGCGGTTTGCTAAACCGCTGAGGGGGCAACCCCTCCGAGAGTTCGAATCTCTCCCTCTCCGCCATAGGGGTATGGCATATCGGCTGTGCAACGCTCTCCAAAAGCGTCGAGGGGGGTTCGACTCCTCCTACCCCTGCCTGTGTAACAATCACTTGAATGTTAAAATTCAGGTGATTTTCTTTTTGTTTAGTTTCAAGATTATATGACTCCTCTAAGCATCATCGATCCTTCCCGTAAAAATCTATCTCTCCAGGTAACTTTAAGACTATTCCCTACTCACACAGCTCTTGCTTACTTTACGCCTCCGAACTGGCTTTTTGCTGGCGACTTTTCTCTTAACAGCTCTTCCTCATAGGGAACTTATCTCTAATATTACAATTAGTTCATATTTTGAATAAAATTACATTATTTTATTGACATTCTCTGTAGTTACATCTATATTACCCTCCAGTACTGAACTGATAGCTATCTTTAAATACATATATTCGCTTTGGAGGGTGGTTAAGGTATGAAAAAAGTCTGCCCAGGCTGCAGCCAGGAGAGAGATGTTGAAGAGGACTTTCGCTGGAAACACAAAGCGCGTGGTATACGCCAGAGATGGTGCAAATTTTGCCAGGCTGAGGCCAATAGACGCCATTATCAGAACAACAAACAAGTCTATCTCAACCGTGCAGTTGTACGTAACACATATGTAAACAATGAAAATAAGCAACGACTCTATGCTTATTTATTAGCACATCCCTGCATCGATTGCGGCAATACCGATATACGCTGCCTCGATTTCGATCACGTCAGCGACAATAAAGCCTGCGATATATCAAAAATGCTCAATAGGGCTCTATCCTGGTCTATCATCGAAGCTGAAATCACCAAATGTGAGGTCCGCTGTGCCAACTGCCATCGCCTCAAGACACTCGAAAGAAGTCAGCAATGGCGCTTCAGGCAAGGTTAAATGATCCCACGCTATCCTCTTTTGCAAAATCAAATATTGGAGGTCCTTCATCATGTCCCGAAAATACTGCAATAGTTGTGGCAAAGAGAGACCCATAGAAGAGTTTAACTGGAAGAACAAAGCTAAAGGCATACGCAATTCCCGCTGTCGCTCATGCACAACAGAGTATAGCAGGAAACATTACGAGTGCAATAAACAGTTATATATGAGCAAAGCAAGAAAGCACGATTTGCACACTTATGAGGTAAACAGACAGCGTATTTATGATTATCTTGCTACGCATCCTTGTGTTGACTGTGGCTGCAAAGATCCACGCGTTCTTGAGTTTGACCACGTAAGAGGCGTTAAAGTAGACGAAGTGTCAAGGCTACTAAGCAATAAAACTTCCTGGCCGCGCATCGAAGCCGAAATCACCAAATGCGAGGTGCGCTGCGCCAACTGTCACCGCATCAAGACCGCCGAGCGTAGCGGCAACTGGTGGCGCTGCCAGCTTGCCCAATAGCGTGCTGGCAGGCCAAAAATTAGAAAAAGAACCACGCCTAGTGGACAGGCAGCTCTATGGTAAATTTACTGCCCTGCTCCGGCTCCGACTCGCACCAGATGCGCCCGCCATGCCGCTCAACGATATCCTTCGAGATTGCCAGCCCCAGGCCCAAACCTTGCTTTGAGGAGGCCTGGGCATCGGGAGTGCGGTAAAACGTATCAAAGATGAGCTCCTGCTGATCTTTAGCAATCCCTCTGCCATGATCCTGCACCTCCACGATCACATGGCAGCCGTTACTGCCCACACAAATCTCCACAGGGCTCTCCTCGGGCGAGTACTTCACCGCGTTACTGATGAGATTGACCAGCACTTGCGAAAAACGATCCTTATCTATCTGCAATTCCACAGAGCTTGGAGCCGCCTCCAGCACAATCGTGCGCCCGGTCAGCAACTGCTGATCATCTACCACTTCCCGGCAGATCTCACGTAGATCACATGGTTTCTTATGCAGCTCAGTCTTTCCGGCCCGCATCCGGCTTACATCCAGTAGCTCGTTGACAAGAGAAGTTAAACGCGTTGTCTGGTCGTCGATTTTCTCAAGCGTCGTACGCAACCCATCCATCTGTGATGAGGACTCTTTCTGCTTCGATATGCGGCGCAGAGCCAATTGAGCCTGACCACGGATCGTAGTAATTGGCGTTTTTAACTCGTGTGAGGCAATGGAGAGAAAACGATCCTTCATTTGATCCGCGTCTTCCAACTTCTGATTAATGACCTCTAGCTCGTCCGCATAGCTCTGCAACTCCTGCTCGGCCGCCAGAGCATTCAAGCGCGCGCGCTCGCGCTGCGACGTAATAATCGCAATCGTCAGACCAGAAATGACAAAGGGGATCAGCTGCACAAAGCCCTGCCAGTTGGTAAAGTCGGTATATCCGGCCGAAGGCAGCACAAAATAATCAAGCACGAACGTGCTCAAGATTACGGCTACTAATGATGGCCCTCCACCCCAAAGCAGCGCAATAAACAAAACAGCCAGAATACATAGCGAACCGGCAAAATAAAAGTGCCCGGCCAGAAATCTTTGTACAAATAATGTACCCAGCACAGTTAAGCCTATCAGAGGAAATGCCGCAATATACCCAATGGGAGCACGACGCCATAATGGTACATCCGCAAAGTAACGCTTGCGCAACTCTGCTCTCTGCTCAAAGCTCATACGCTTGAGGCGCGGCTCTCGACGGTCTGTATAGGCATTCGTACGCGTGGCTCTCATTTCCATGCCTGCTCTCCACATAGAACTATCTTTCGCTATAGCAGTGTAACACAATTAGATGAGTTTAAGCAAACTCTACAATGTTAATATATCTTACCTGACTCACTCTTATTATGGCAAAAGATAATTTATTGTTTATTTATGCATTACCATAATACGAGCATTCTGCCATATCCAGTATATTGAGGGAAAAATGTAATTGATCTATCGCAAACTAATAGCAGATGACCCTCACTGCAAAACAGGCAGTCACTGCAATAAAACCGTATCTCGCTGCAGACCAGTGATGACCTCCAGGCAGTTTTCCAATAATCCTCTATATCATTCTATAGAATGATACGTCAAAGCTCGTCTTTGTGTTACTTACAGATGACCTTTATCCGGCAGCAAATACAGAGCGTTGCACCAGACAAGAACAGGGCAGAAAGCTTACAGCCGGCCTACTGCGTGATAGTCATTACCACCCTATCAGAGCAAAGCCGCCCACAACAGAGCCAGCAGTAAAAACGCTCCTCCAACCACAAACCTGAAGATACGCACTTCGGGTAACCCCTTCTCTAAGAGAATAACTAGAGCAACCAGAGCCATAGCTAACAGATTTTTTCCTCCCAACCCGAACGTCACCAACATTAATGCCCAGCATGAGCCAACACAATACCAGCTATAGCGCCATCCCAGGGCACCTGCCGTACGCAAGCCAGAGCCCTTACATAAGCTCAGATGTGCCCCACAGCCCAGCAAACAGCGCCGCTTAAAACGGCAAAGCTGGAAGCCACCGGCCAGCGCGAAAAGGACAAGCGTAATTACTTCCGCATGCTGATAGAGCCATTCCCAGTGATTGACAAGCCAGTGTACACATGTATCGCCAAGAAAGGCCAGCACACCAAAGATCGTCCAGACAGCCGCATACACAAGAAGAAAGATTGCCTGCATCTTCCAACCGCCCCTCCCACGCTCAGGGACCAGAAGAAAAAGCGTTGGTAAAGTAGAGGGAAGCATCATAGCCAGAGTCATCACCTGCCACATGAGCAAAAACACGGCAAGTGCGAGCAGCCAGGGTAGATGACCCGAGTTAAGTAGATAATCATGGTCAAATAGAACTAACTGGTTCGTCAAAGTAGCCATGAATAAAGCCAGCCAGGCTACTAGAGCAAGCGTCCAGGGCCATAAAATGCCCAACCGGGACCAGCGGCCTCCCACCTTCCCAGTTGACAAGCTAATCTCGTTCTCGCTTTCCATCCAGATACCTCATTGCAGCTCATCGCGCCAGACCTTTAGCGATTGCCGATAAGGCCATAGATTTCCAGAAGCTCTTGAATAATTGCCTCCTCGCGCCCTTCTCTCATGCCAGCCGATACACAGCTAGACATGTGCCCCTCCATAATAAAGCTTTCCAGCTGCTCCAGAGCCTTACGGATAAGCAAGGCCTGATGCAAAATATCGGGGCAATATGCATCCTCGGTAATGAGTTGGCGCAGCACAATGATCTGCTCTCTGATCAAGGAGAGCTGCTGAAGTGAGCCCTGACGGCAATCGGTATGCATAAATACACCACCTTAGAAAAGCAGCAGAAATATCCCTCAACGCGCTCCATTCCTACCAACATACAATACTATTTTCATCTCTATTTCAACGTAGAGGCAAGGCAATGTACCGCAGATAGTTCATCAGTTTAAAGAGCTATTTCCAGCTTGATTCTTCATAGCCCCTAACACATTTTATACTCATTAATAGATATAAAGCAAGCAAGGCCTCAAAGTTTATACATATAAAAAGCCCATCCACCGCTCCCTTTTGAGGAAGTAGTGGACGGGCTACTGATTGCGAGGTGAACACTCGCGCGTAGTTTATCTATTATGCGTGTTGGGCAACCGCCTGGGCGTTTACCACGATCTGACCATCGCTTACCGAGAGAACCACGGTCTGACCCTCAGCGATCTTACCATCGAGCAAGGCATCTGCCAGAGCATCATCGACATGGGTCTGGATAGCTCGGCGTAACGGACGAGCACCATACTCCTCATCAAAGCCTTCCTCCAACAGCAGATCGCGCACCTCATCACTGACCTCTAGAGCCATACCTTGCTCCTGTAGGCGGAAGCGAACCTGATTGAGCATTAGATCGACGATGCGATAGAGCTCAACTTTGCCCAGAGCATGGAAGACAACTATCTGGTCGATACGGTTAATGAATTCTGGGCGGAAGATCCGCTTCAGATTATCCAAAGCCTTCGAGCGCATTGCCTCGTGCTGCTCATCGCGTGCATCCTCGTCACGTTTGGCCGAGAAGCCGATACGAGCTGCGCGCTTGAGATCAGAGCTACCAGCATTGCTAGTCATAATCACTACGGTATTCTTGAAGTCTACCGTGCGACCCTGACCATCGGTAAGACGACCATCATCCATAATCTGCAACAGGGCGTTGAAGACTTCCGGATGCGCCTTCTCAACCTCGTCCAGGAGGATTACGCTATATGGGCGGCGGCGGACCTGCTCGGTCAACTGGCCACCTTCATCATAGCCAACATATCCCGGAGGGCTGCCAAACAGGCGAGCTACAGTATGCGGCTCCATGTATTCCGACATATCCAGCCGGATCATGTTCTCTTCGCCACCAAAGAGCTCGGCGGCCAGGGCCTTGGCCAGCTCTGTCTTACCAACACCTGTCGGTCCAAGGAACAGGAACGAACCGATTGGCCGCTTGGGATCTTTCAGGCCAGCGCGTGAGCGCCTGATAGCCTTGGCGACAGCCGAAATCGCCTCATCCTGGCCAATGACCCGCTTGCGCAGATCGCTCTCCAGATTCTTCAGATTCTGCCGCTCGCTCTCTAGCATCTGGCTTACGGGAACACCGGTCCAGTTCTCAACCACGCGAGCGATATGCTCAGGGGTGACGATCAGCGAAACCATCTCGCTTGACTGACCGCGTGCCCTCTCAAGTTTAGAGAGTGCCAACAACTCTTGCTGACGTAAGAGTGCGGCGCGCTCATAATCTTCAGCATTAGCCGCAGCCTCTTTCTGAGCCTGGATATCAGCCAGCTCTTTTTCGAGATCGGAAATCGAGGTTGGGCTGATGATGCCTTTCTCGCTCGCCTCTAAGCGCAGAGCAGAACCGGCCTCGTCCATCACATCAATTGCTTTGTCTGGCAAGAAGCGATCGTTGATATAGCGATCAGAGAGCTTGACAGCCGCTTCAATTGCTTCATCGGTCACGCTTACGCCGTGGTGCGCTTCATAGTTTGGTCGCACCATCTGCAGCATAGTAACAGCCTCTTCAGCCGAAGGCTCACCTACCATCACAGGTTGGAAGCGGCGCTCTAGCGCAGCATCCTTCTCAATATGCTTGCGATATTCATCAAGGGTGGTCGCCCCAATACAGCGCAACTCGCCACGAGCCAGGGCAGGCTTGATCATGTCGCTA
Source organism: Ktedonosporobacter rubrisoli (assembly GCF_004208415.1). Taxonomy (GTDB): domain Bacteria; phylum Chloroflexota; class Ktedonobacteria; order Ktedonobacterales; family Ktedonobacteraceae; genus Ktedonosporobacter; species Ktedonosporobacter rubrisoli. The sequence goes on from NZ_CP035758.1 coordinate 5,681,880, forward strand.
GCCCCAACCGCACCCTCAGCAGCACCAGCCCCGACAACTGTATGCAATTCATCTATAAAGACAATAATTTCGGGCGCCTGGCGCAATTCCTCAAGGATCGATTTGACCCTCTGCTCAAACTGGCCACGGAACATCGCACCGGCCACCATGCCACCAATATTTAGCGAGACAATACGCTTGCCGCGCAGCGTGGGCGGGACATTCCCTTCGTTTATACGCCGGGCTAAGCCCTCGACAATGGCTGTCTTACCAACGCCTGGCTCACCAATCAGTACAGGGTTATTCTTCTGGCGTCGTCCCAGCACTGTGATGACGCGACGCAGTTCGCGATCGCGGCCCGCCGCCGGGTCCAATTTTCCTTCAGCAGCCTCAGCCGTCAGGTCTCGTCCAAACTGGTCTAAGGTTGGTGTTTTACTATCTTTAGCTTGCCTCTGCGCAGTCGCGGTATTTACGCCACCGGCAGCGGAGGCAGCATTATTCTTGTTAAAGAAACCAAAGGGAGCACCTATTGCACCATCAAGGCCTTCCATCTGCCCCATGGCTCTCATCAGTTCGTCAGCGCACGACTGGCACAGGTAATGATGCTGGCGTCGTCCGTTAACCATCTGATCGATGCGTACACTGGCAGAGTTCTCTTGGCAACGTTCACATTTCATTTATGTATGCTCCTCATCTTTCAGATGTGGCGTTCCACATGTATGGTATTAGCAGACAATCGAGGCGACTGCTAAATTATAGCAGAGACAACTCATTCTGTCTAGCACTCTCTTGCCATGATTGCTAATTCACTATCTATAACATCGGGAAGAGGAAGATTATTCCCCTCATAGTCTTCTTCTGGATCTTTTCACTTCTTATGGAGAGCAGCGTAGTCAGTGTATGCTATACCCTCTTTATGCCGCTATGAGAAATAGCTTCCTTCATGACGCTCTCTCTTTTTCTTGCGCCCTACGCTTTTTCGCCTCTAGCGATGCGGCAACTGTATCCTACACTGCTACATTCAAGGATGTGATGTCAGATTATATCACGGCATCTTCGGCCATGTCTAGCGCTCTTCATCCCTGATTGCTAATTCACTATCTATAACGTGTGATAGGGAGGAGTTATTCCCACCAAATATCTCTTTTTGGAACGTTTAGCAAAGGTGCTCAAATAAAAACAGCGTACCACAAGTGCGCACGCTGTAGGGCAGCCTAAAATCAGGCTTTGCTCAAGCGCCTTTTTCCTCCACGACTGGAGTTGCAGAAGTTTCTTCACGCTGCGCCATCAAGGCCTGAGCCCGTTTGTTTCCTTTACGCGAGTAGAGCATCGTCCAGACAATCACAAGGCCCATCGTGCCATAGAAAACAAAAGGCGAGATCAGCAGAAATTCTTGCACGCTCAATATAAAAGCCAGAGCGGTACGTATAATCGCTTCAAGTACAAAAGCCAGGCCCCAGACAATCGTGGAGACGCGCATAGAAATGCGGAAGCCGCGATACTGCCAGAGCGAATTAAACCAAGCCACTTTTTCCGGCACATTGCCTGTGGCAAAGTGGCGCGCAAAAAAGAAGCCGAGCGGACGCGGGAAGAGAAGCGAAACGAGATAGGCCAGGCCAAAGGCACCTGTAAAGAAAGATTCACGAACCAGGTAGAGGCGTGGGCTCCCGCCAAGGAGCATCAGGAAGAGACTAATGGCAATTCCAGCCAGGACAATACCTGCGATAAGATCAATACGGCGTTTGCGAATCACGCCCACAATAGAGTCTATTATTGGCGGAACGCCAGAAAGAAGCAAAGCCCAGATCTCTGGCATTCGCGTGTAGCTGGTTAACAGAGAATAGATAATGAATGGTAATGCTCCGTTGATAAGGATGCTATAACCAATACCAAGCGTACTGGAAATCATTCTAGCTTTTTTAGAAGCATCAGCGTTGAGCGGGGACGAGTTTGCCACTACAAGTAACTCCTCTCGTGCGCTGCCTGGCAAGATAAGGCAGATAGCATTCAGTTTAGCAATAGATGTATCAAGGTTTCTTGAATCTATAAAATCTATACGAGGTATATGCCGACAATGTTGCATGGGGATGCTTGCTTATGAATAAAGGCTTTTGTACAGGTGTGCATAAGACACGTCACAATATACTCTATGTATTGCACAAAGACAATATTCTTGAGGGGAAAATGGCAGCTTGTGCTTCCAGGCCATAAACCAGCACTGCCATGAGAAAACCCCTGGCCTTCTTACATCTAGTCAGTCTTGCTAAGTTGATCCACATCAGCAAGCTAGACGCGAGATGACATCGCCTCTTCTGCTTTTGCCGCTCCCGAGCCGCTGGCCTCACTGCTACTCTGGACCCGTAAGGCACTGGCGATGGTCAAGCCCATGGTGCGCAGACAAATCAAGGCAGTGATGGTCATGACGATAGCAAAGAGGGGATGCGAAAATAGAAACATTGCCGTGACGCTATCCCTATTAAAGCCCAATAGATTGCTAAAGACCAGGCCTCCATAAAATTCGTTACTGCCCACACCACCTGGCGGCGAGGGCAGAATCGTAAACATATTATAGGTAGTATAGCCGAAGATAGCCGCGCCAAAGCTCATCTTGCTCAGACCGATCGTCCAGAACGAGAAGAGGGCAAATAAACCATCGCAGGTAACTGCCAGGCATGTCAACAGGATTGCCGGGATAAATGTTCTGGGATTGCTCGCCGCGGCGAGCAGCGAATCGACAAGGCCCATGGCAAAGCCCTCGATTTTGCCACCAATTCCTTTGGGCAAAACTTTTAATACCAGCTGGATCAATTTGAGCGCTCGGCCACGATTCCAGGCAGTTAAGGCAACAACGAAGATCAGGCCTAGCAAAATGCCGCCTACAGTCCCTAAAATGATCCAGAGCGTGGCATTCATCGAGACGCCAATAAAGGGCACAATAGCCATAATAATGAGGGCTGGCATCAAATCAAGGGCCTTATCCATGGCAACTGTGGGCAGCGATTGGCTGATCGGAATGCCCGCGATACGCTTGAGCATGAGGCTCTTGGCCACTTCTCCTCCCTGCACGGGCAAGGCAAAGTTAATAAAGACCCCCACCAGGAAAATCTGGATGGCCTTAAGCGTCTTGACTTTTCCCACCCGGCTGACAAAAAAGCGCCAGCGCGCCCCGCGTATAGCATACGAGGCGACACACGAGAGGGCCGCAAGGCAGGCAAAGAGGAGACCCTGAGGCGTTGTCAGGCTCGCGCGCAGAATACTAATGGTCTTGGGAATATTGATGCTACGAAAGACGAGGAAGAGCATAATTGCGCCGAAGATACAACCCAGGGCAATTCTGACCGCCGGCATGCCGAGAAGCTTTTTCCAGGTTGGCTCCGCTTTAGGCGCAACAGGAGTCGCAGGGACGGCAGGCATGGAGACTGTTTTCATCTTTGAGACAACCGGCAACATGCCTGTCTCGCGCACGTTTGACCACCACTCAACATTGTTGACGCTTGCCGCTGATCCCGCCCCTCCTGGCCTGGAGGGAGCAGCCGGAGCAAGCTTTACCGCGCGCATCATGCCACTCAGTTGCATGAGGTGCAAAGTACTCATACGGCTAAAATCAAGATCTTCCTCCAACTGCTCATCCAGCTGCGCATAGGCTAACTGTTCTTCAAGAATCTGGCGACGCGATTTCCCAGCGGCTGGCTGCTTTAGGAGATCATTGATGTGCTCATAAAAGAGAGGCGATGAACCTTGAGGAAGAGGGAGAGCCATGGTAGGCTGTTCGGCAAAATCTGGTACTTTTAGCTGCTCATCCTGACTTTGCGCCCCCATTTCTTGCTTTTCCTGGTCCCATAGCTCATTATGTGTATGTTCCATAAATGAATGAGGGTGCTTAAACAGGCTTCCCAAATTTTGCCCTGGCACAGGGGTGTGCGGATCTTGTTGCATGCCAACCTCACAGACGTAGTAATGGCGTTAATAAAGAATTATTCAGAGATTATCTATAAGAAAATAAAAACGCAGGCCTTTTTACTCTGGTCCAGGCAAGATATATAACGCTGCGCGCGGGCTTATCCCTCCCACAAAATTGCACAACTATATACTTTCTCTTCTTAGCATGCGCCGATATATACTGTCAAGTTGGCGCTATTTGATGGGGCGATAAGGCTATTTCTGCTTTCCTAATGCTTTATCCCTTCCCCTCTTTTTCATGGTATGTGTGGCTATTCTTCATTCTCTTCTTCCCAATAATTGACTCCAACAGCCCTTCGTCGTTTTGCCCAGCCGGCAAGATGGAACTGCTCATAAAGCATGTGATATATTCAACAGGGACGGCCAAACCGGACCGCAAGCAGATAAAAGGAGACGGGGTATGAACTTTGCTTACTCAGATAAGGTCAACGAACTGCGCACGCGCCTGACTGATTTCATGGAACGCTCTATTTATCCTCACGAGCAAACGTATCGCGAGCAGATTGCGGCTTCAGGCAATCCTCATCATCACGCCGAGATTGTGGATGAGCTCAAGGCCAGGGCCAGGGAGCAAGGCCTCTGGAATCTCTTTCTGCCCGATCGAGCATATGGGGCCGGGCTCACGAATCTTGAGTACGCACCACTGGCCGAGATCATGGGCCGCGTAGGCTGGGCCTCAGAAGTATTTAATTGCGCAGCTCCCGATACCGGCAACATGGAGATTCTTGTCCAGTTTGGCACGTCTGAGCAAAAGCAACGCTGGCTACAGCCCTTGCTAGCTGGGGAGATCCGTTCGGCCTTTGCCATGACCGAGCCAGAGGTGGCAAGTTCCGACGCCACAAACATTCAGCTCACAATTCGACGTGACGGCCCTGACTATGTGCTCAATGGCCACAAATGGTGGATCTCCGGTGCAGCCCGCGAGCGCTGTCAGATCTTTATCGTGATGGGCAAAACTGATCCCGACAATCCCGATCGTCACAGTCAGCAGAGCATGATTCTTGTGCCCCGCAACACGCCAGGCCTCACGGTAAAGCGCAACCTTCCCGTGATGGGTTATGTCGATAATGAAGGCCATTGCGAGATCCTCTTTGAGAACGTGCGCGTGCCGGCCAGCAATTTACTGGGAGAGGAAGGCAGCGGCTTTGCTATCGCGCAGGCCCGCCTGGGACCCGGACGCATTCATCATTGTATGCGCTCTATCGGTGTGGCCCAACGCGCGCTTGAGCTCATGTGTCAGCGCGTGGCCTCGCGGGTCGCCTTTGGCAAGCCTTTGGCAGAACAGGGCATGATTCAGGACTGGATTGCGCGCTCCCAGATCGAGATTGAACAGGCCCGCTTGCTCACCCTGAAGGCGGCCTGGACTATCGATAACCTTGGCAAGAAGTCGGCAATGAACGAGATAGCCATGATCAAAATCAGCGTTCCAGAAGTGCATACAAATGTGCTTAACCGAGCTATCCAGGCCTTTGGCGCCGCCGGGCTCAGCGATGATTTCCCTCTTGCCTCTATGTGGGCTCACGGTCGTACGCTGCATATTGTCGATGGGCCCGATGAGGTGCATAAGCGCGCGTTGGCCCGCTCCGTCGTACGCCAGCTCTCAAACCAGCCAGCCAACCCTAAGCTCTTCCTTCAATATTAAGGAAGAGAAAGTACATTCCTTAAAAATGAGCAGCGTTTCCAGCCAGGAGCAAGCCCATATCTTTCTTCTGGCCATACTCAAGCTAGAAAAGAGCCTTATGCAAGATCCCTTTTTAGCTCGCCATGAGCATGCCGCAGAGCTTTATCTTATCCGTCACGGCGATGCCATTCCAGGACCAGATGAGATCATTCCCAGCGGGATTTATAACAACTTGCCCTTAAGCCAGAAAGGACGCAGCCAGGCCCAGGCGCTGGCCAGGCGGCTCAAAAATGTTAGCTTTGCCGCCGCCTATAGCAGTCCTCTCAAGCGTTGCCTGGAAACAGGCGCTCCCTTGCTTGAACAGCTTGACATGCAGGCCATCCTTGTCGAAGAGCTCAAAGAGGTTCGCCTTGGTAGTATTACGCCAGTGCCAGAATTCCAGCAGGGCGACGACCTTACCCCGCTTACCGAAGCTCTGAGAGCCCGTCAGGCCGAGATTGTGCGCCTGGCCGCCAGCACAGGCACCTGGGATAGCATTCCTAACAGCGAAGCCTCTCGCGCCTTTCGTCAGCGCATCGCCAGCGCTCTTGATGAAATCGCCCAAAGACATATAGGGGAGCGCATCCTCGTCTTCGCGCACGCAGGTGTCATCAACGCCTATGCTGCCGAAGTACTGGGACTGGCAAAAGACTTCTTCTTTCCCTGCGCCAACACCTCTATTACTATCGTCCGCGCGGCCGATCAGCAGCGCGTGCTTTATGTGCTCAACGATATTGCCCATTTGCAAGGAAGCCTGGCACAGAGCTAATTCATCTGCACGCGCCTGACACTGGGGTTATAACGCATAAGCTGAGCTGCAACCAGCTTCGACTCTTGCCGCCGCAGCACCTTTTGCTTCTGAATAGAGAGCACCTTACGCTCTCTACTGCGGCGGCAGCGATAAGCCGCGTGCAGGATGTACTCGGCAATCGAGGCAACCTTACGGGGCACGCCATAGAAGCTGGGAAAATCATTGATATCCACAACCATCAAGCCTTGAGGGGTTTCCAGTACATCCACACCATAGAGATCAAGGCCAAATACCTGCCCTACGCGCCGCGCCAGCTTGAGCATCTCGCGGTTCACCGGCACCTCTTCTTCCTGGACACTATCATGCAAAGGCGAGCTTTTTGCAATCGCATGGACTTCCTGGCCGGTCACGTACAGCTTGATATCAAAGCCCGTATTCTCGACATAATGCATGGCCAGATAGTGAGTTGTTTCATCCAAGCTTAGCGCCGCCATCTCCTCTGGCGTGCGCACAAGGTGAATATCCTGCAACGACGTGCCATTGCTCGGCTTCACTACCACCGGATAGATCTCATGCGGCACTTTGCCCAAGGCCCGCGGATGGCCAACAAAATAGGTCAAGGGAATAGGCAGGCCGCGCGCGTAGCCATAAGCAGCGGCAACCGCTTTATCGCGCACAAGCCGAATAGCGCGCGAATTATTAATTGTGGGTATCCCTACAGCTTCCGCAGCCTCCAGAATAGTCAGCCCAGGCCCATCCGAGACAGTTTTTAAGACATAGGCGTCATAGTCAGTAAGCGATAGGTCGGTAAGGCTGGTAACAGCCACGTATGGTTGCAGCACTTCAATTTCATGCCCCCATTGCTCTAACTGGTCAGCAATAACCATTGGCATTGGCTTATGAACATATTTTTCCTCTAAGATAAAGCAGAAGCGCATGCTTAATCCCTCCTTCCAGCAGGATGATTAGCAGAGCATGGTAATTACCATCTGCCAGCGATATGTAGTATACGCCTATGAGTGTGCCATTGACTATGAGGTGGCTAACAAAATTCCGATTAGACCAGGTTCCCCTCTTCGTGATATAATAGGTGTGGGAGAGAATAGATGCTTCATTCAACCACAAAGAATTTCTGCTTATTATTTAGAGCGCGCTATGTGTGCCGCACAACGATTGAGCGCTATCTGCTCGCTGCAGGTTAGCGGCGCTCTAACACGCCCCTGAACTCTTCTTCTACCCATTATGAAGATATACCACAAAACTTTTTGTCAGTACTGCACTATGATGCTGCCTGCTTGAGCGCAGCAGGCGGATTGCAAGATATTGGAGGAGCCCAACTACAATGGACTTGATAGATAAGCTGGCTAATCTGGCTCAGCGCTATGATGAACTAAATAATTTGATGGCGCAGCCAGAGGTACTCGAAGATCCTTCGCTCCTGCAGCGCTATGGACGCGAGCATTCGGAGCTGGAAGATGTTGTCAATAAATATCAAGAGCTGATCGAGACTGATAAGCAGATCGCCGATACGCAGGAGATCTATGATAGCGAAGAGGGCGAGATGCGCGACCTGGCTTTTGAGGAGCTGGAAGGGCTGAAGCAGCACAAAGAGCAGCTGCTCGACGAGGTAAAGGTAGCCCTGCTGCCTAAAGATATTATGGATGAGAAAAACGCCATCGTCACGATCCAGGGCGGCGCTGGCGGCGATGAGGCGGCGCTCTTTGCGGCTGAGCTGTTCCGTCTGTATAGCCGCTATGCAGATAAGCATCGCTGGAAAATTGAGGTTATGGACCTCAACGAGGGCAAGCAGGGAGGCATCAAGGACGTTACCTTTGGCGTGAAGGGCAAGGGAGCCTATAGCCGCATGAAATATGAGGGCGGCACGCATCGCGTTCAGCGCGTGCCAGTTACGGAGGCCAACGGGCGCATCCATACATCTACGGCCAAAGTAATTGTCTTGCCAGAGGCCGATGAAGATACCGAGATCGAGATCAAAGATAGCGATCTTCGCGTCGATGTCTATCGCTCGACAGGGCATGGTGGCCAGAGCGTGAACACTACTGACTCCGCCGTGCGTATCACCCATCTGCCAACCGGGCTGGTTGTGACCTGTCAGGACGAAAAATCCCAGCTGAAAAATAAGCTCAAGGCCCTCACGGTCCTCAAATCGCGCCTGTGGGATTTACAGGAAGCCCAGCGCCAGGCCGAGTTGAGCAAATCGCGCCGCTCGCAGGTACAAACTGGTGATCGCAGCGAGAAGATTCGCACCTACAACTTTCCCCAGGATCGCGTTACCGACCATCGCATTGGCTTGACCCGTCACAACCTGCCGGGCGTAATGGATGGCGACATCGATGAATTTATCGACAACCTGAGCGCCGTTGACCAGGCCGATAAGCTGCAAAGTATGTTTGCCTGATGAGCAAGCCAGCTACCGCGACCTATAGAAGTCTGCTTTGTGGGGCTTATTCCAGCATGTGGAGTAAGCCCCTTTTCGCCTCTCCTGCCAGCCGTCTCTTGCTTGCACTTCCTGCAGGCATTTTCGCTACCTGCAGCCCAAATCCTCCAGCTCTTCTTGCGTAAAGATAACCCCTGCACCCTCTAGTAACGCAGCCAATCAGCATAGGCTGTGTTGACACGGGCAAAATAAGCATGCTAGACTGCTTTGTACCGCATAAGAAAGAGCAGGTTAAGCATGCCATTCGAACAGCCACAATCTATACGTACCATTTTCTTTGATGCCGGCTTTACATTATTGCGTCCCTTTCCATCGACTCCCGAGCTATGCCAGCGCGTCTGTAAAGAGCTCGATCTCCACATTCACCTTGACGAGCTAATGGACCGCATGACGGAGGCAGAAAAATTCTTTGTTAGCTATACGCGCCTCCATCGCGAGATCTGGGCCAGCGAGCAAGCTATAGCTGAGTTCTATACTGAGTATTATGTTCATCTGCTGCGTCCCTTTGTTGAAGAGCAAGATGAGAAGCGCCTCCATCAGCTCGCCCTCGCCATCAGCGAAGAGTTTGATAAACATACAAGCTGGGAGCTCTACCCGGATGTAATACCCACCCTTGAGGCCTTGCGTGCGCATGGTGGCTATACTATGGGCATCATTTCCGATTGGGGCATTGCACTCAACTCGATCCTGCACAGGCTGAAGCTTACCAAGTATTTTGATTGCTTACTCGTCTCTGCTTCGATTCGCCATGCCAAGCCCTCGCCAATGCTCTACGAGTTGGCGCTGCAGCGAGCCAATGCGATTGCCGATTATACACTTCATATAGGAGATTCGTACATCCAGGATGTTCTGGGAGCACGGGCAGTTGGCATCACTCCTGTATTATTAGATCGAACGGAAAAACTAGCCGCGCATAATCTTGACTGCGCCCTGGTCCACTCGCTGTACGAACTACTAGATCTATTGGAGGTTGAAAGGCCATGAGGGAAACCATCACTGCGCGTAACACGCTTGTCTTTACTGGAGCAGCGCTTGCCGCTACGGCGGGAGCACTCTTGACGCTGGGCGGCTATGTGCGACGCGAGATCGAGCGCCGCGGCTACCCTTCATGGGAAGACTGCCGCTGTAGCTTCAAGTCAAATCAAACTATTTTCCAGGTCTGGTACAGTCGCCAGGAGCAGCGGGGGGAAACCATCGTCTCGCAGGAATGGGGCTCATATCTTTCCAATCCACCACAGTGGGTGCGCCGTTTCCTCCATCACGGCTCGCAAGTGCTGGCTACGCTCAATCCACGCGGCCGCTATGTTGAACGCATCGCGCTAAGCCCACAAGAAGCCCATCGCTTTGTGACGCTGCTGCATACCGCAAGCGCTGGCGAGGCCCACACCGAGGAGTTCACAGATGACAGTGGACATATGGTATGGCGGCGGGAGATCCTGCATGTCTCACACCACCCACTCGATGCCTACGTGCGGCGCCTCTATCCCTCCCACGTTGCCCAGGAACGCAGCGCACAGGCTCAAACATTGCCAGCAGTCTGGGACCCACATCGCAACCTGCCATTGCCCATTGAGGGTAGCCTGCTCGAAACCCCAACGGGCACACGTATCGATTATATTGGATGGACTCCGGCCCAGATCTCTTACTGCACAGCCCGGCTAAAGCCATAGCATAGGGCGCGGGAGAGCAGACCCGCCGCATTCCAGCTCCCCTTGCCGTATTTGCAGTTTCGAACCAGCTGAGCCAGTTTTAAGCTACCTGCTGTGGTATAAGCGCACCCCGCGTTTAGGGAGCGCTGATCTCGCGTACCACCTCTACACCATTCAAGCGCATATGATAGAGGAAGAGCAGGTGCAGGGTATCGGCATCATGAGGCAAAGCGCCTATCTCTCGGGCTACCTCTACCGGGGTATCGTAGGTTTGTACCGCGTTCTCCGGCACAATGACGCGCATCTTTAAGCCATGGGCATTAGCATAGAGCTTCAAATGCAGAGCCATCTGATGCACGCAGAGATCGGTACAATCGCCTACAATCACTACAGCGCTAAGATTATGGTGTTTTTCAAGCCAGGCCCCCAGATCCGTGGCATGGAACGCGTTGAGCGAGTTTTTAGCCACAACTGTATAAAGATCAGCAAAGGGCAAGTTTGCCAACTCGGGTATGGTTTTGGCTTCGCTCGTACCCACCATGCAATGAGGGGGAAAATCGGCAAATTCTACAGCATCGGCCGGATGGCAATCTTGAGCCAGGATAAAATCGCGCACGCCGATGGCATGGGCATTCTGAAAGGCTGCAGTTACCGCCGGAATAATGCCCTTGACGCGCGGACTTGAGAGGACTCCTTCATGACAAAAGCCGTTAATCATATCAACACTGAATAAGGCGACCCGTCCAAGCTCCGCATCCACCGCCAGATCGCTCCAGGAGAGCGTGGGAAGTTGCTTTTCCCATTCTACTAGCGCCTGTAAAAAGGGAACTGCATGCTCTACAAAGTTTTCTGGGATCGTTGAGGTTGCCATTGCTCCATCTCCTTTTTAGCTGGCTGCGGCCCTCAGAGGGACCGAGAATACTTCTGCGCTCCTGCTGCCACGGTACAAGGCTAAACTGCCAGAAACAGGCCCTAGAGCTTATGTTCGGCGGCTGGATTAAAACGATAAAGGCGCGCCGGCCGATGCGTGCCCTCCATCTTCTTTGCACCAGTATCCTCAAGAATGCCTGTGGCCAGAATCTTCTTGCGAAAGTTGCGCTTATCTAGCTTCTTATGCAAAATCATTTCGTAGACACGCTGCAGCTCGCGCAAGGTAAACTGCTCAGGCAGCAGGTTAAAGGCAATCGTCGTGTAGTCAAGCTTACCGCGCAGGCGGTTGAGTGTATAGTTTAAAACTTTCTCATGGTCGAATGCCAGTGGAGGCAAGTCATAGACCGAGAACCAGCTCACATCGGCGGCATCGCTGGCAGCTCTGACTTGCAAGCGTTCAGAATCCAGCAATACAAAATATACCACGGTGATGACACGCGTACGTGGATCACGCCCAGGATCACCAAAAGTATATAGCTGCTCTAGATAGACATCCTGTACGCCGGTCTCTTCCTGCAATTCACGCTTGGCCGCATCCTCTAGCGATTCGTCAAAGTTTACGAAGCCACCCGGAATGGCCCACATGCCCTCAAAGGGCCAGGAACGACGCTTGATCAGTAATACCTGGAGGTCCTTCTGGCGCAGGCTCATGATCACTACGTCCACGGTGACAGAGGGACGCTGATATTTGCTCGCATCATAGTGATGGGCCTTGGCTTCCTCTGTCCTTGGTTCGGCGCTGCTATTGCTTTGCGCGCGCTCTTTTGCATTGCTTGAATTACTGTGCTCTTCCATCGGACATATAAATTCCTTAAAGTGTGCAATTTCGTATGCTGGCATCAGGAGATAAGATGTACAACCCTACTGCTAAAAAGTTGCTTTGCTTCCCCCTACCATCAAAAACCCGTAACAGGCCCCGTCCCTTAATTGCAGGGCCTCGACAAATTAGATAGCGTCGTCTATACTATAGATGCAGATCCCGCTTTTTAACCTCATGTCTGCATTCTATAGGAAGATCGACTTAGTGTAACACATACACTAATATACTACGCTGGCCCTACACGTGTCAAGAGGATAATGAAGCTCGATTGCCTCGCTCTTATTGTCCCACTCCTCCGCCTGTGATATACTTGCACTTGCACGAACAAATATCCTATCTGAGGGGAAATGAGGGAACATGGCAGAAGTAGAGCCGCAGCAGATCGGACCCTACGCAATTACCGCGCTGCTGCGTAAGAGTTCTACAAGCACCTTCTATCGAGGTAAACAGCGCAAAAAAGATCTGCTCATTCAATGGCTGGACGCTCCTTTAACCAGTTCTGAGGCCCGCGATGCTTTTCTCATGCGCGCAAAACAGCTCAATAAACTCAAAGATCGCAAAATTATCAATACGCTTGACGCGAACTTTGCCGGTGAGCATGCTTATCTGGTGATGGAATATGTGCAAGGCCAGCCTCTACAAGAACTGCTTACGGGAGCACCGCATCCCGCCCAGGAAGTGAGACGCTATCTCTCTCCCATCGCTGAAGCGCTGCAGTATGCGCATGTGCATCACACGCTACACGGCAAGCTCCACCCGGGCAGCATTCTCGTTGATGAGCGCAACAACGCCTTGTTAACAGATTTTACCCTGACGGAACCCGGTACGCTCCCCAGCCTTGATGAGGAAGCGCGCGCTGTTCCCTACATGGCTCCCGAACATTTAGATGGTCAGCCCACGGCGGCCAGCGATCAATACTCCCTTGCAGTGATTGTCTATGAACTGCTCTGTGGTCGGCGTCCCTACGACGCTACGCAGCGCACGCAATTGCGCCAACAACAGGAGCAGCTGGCCTTGCCCGAGCTCCATGCCTTCAACGCCGAGCTTTCGCCAGAGCTGGAACAGGTGATCAGACAGGCGCTTTCCTTCAAGCCGGAGGAGCGTTTCCCCCATGTTCAGGCCTTCGCCGACAACTATTTACACGTCCTGATGGGCATCCCGCTCAAACCAGTGAAGGTGGCTTCAACGCGTTCCAGGAGCGCTACCCGCCAGAGCCCCGAAAAGCCCACGAATGGCCTCGCAGCTCTCCCCAGCGAAAAGCTGAGCAAGCCAGAGGAGAGCGTCAAGCGCCCGCGTGGCACGCTTCCCGACAAAGAAGCGCTGCGCCTGAGTGTACTCTCGCCAGAAAAAGATCAGGAGGAAGCTGAGCGCGTTGCCGCCAAGCCTCTGCCCAGGAAGAGCACGCTCACTCTGGTACCCGAAAGATCCGCGCGGGAAGATAGCCAGGTGCTAACTGCGGAAAGCGGGCCAGGTAGTCAGGCAAGCAGAAATGGGCAGGAGACGCCGCCCGCCAAAGCCCAGCCCTCCGCCTCTCCCAGTAGCGCCCGCCTGCAGGCCATGGTTGTCGCGGACCTTGGTCAAGGTGGCATTCTCTCCCGCAGCCTCCCAGGCTACGAAGAGCGATCGGCTCAGATCGAGATGGCCACGCTTGTAGCCCGCTCCCTTACCCAGAATGTACCGGCGATTACCGAGGCCAGCACCGGAACCGGGAAATCTCTTGCCTACCTGGTGCCTGTGGTACGTTCGGGCAAAGTTGCAATTGTCAGCACTGCCAATAAAGCCTTACAGGAGCAGCTTTTCTACAAGGATATCCCCTTTGTCCAGCGCTATATCAAGCCCTTCGAAGCAGCACTGGTCAAAGGCGTCAATAACTATATCTGTATTGACCGCCTTGAAGATGAGCGGGTTGGCATGCAGTTCTATGCCAAAAACGTCGAGTTTCAACGCCTGTTGCGCACAGTCGCCGACCCCGATTCCGGCTTTAACGGCGACTTTGAGACGCTAGGCTTCCAGCTGCCAAAGGATGTACGCGGGCGCATCGCTACCGATAGCGATCAGTGCGCCTGGAGCAAGTGCAATTTCTTCTCGCAGTGCTACGTACGCCTTATGCGCGAGCAGGCCCAGATGGCCCAGGTCATCGTTGTGAATCATACCCTCTTACTGCTCGATGCAGCCCTTGACGGCTTCCTGCTCCCCGAGCGCGATGTCGTCATTCTTGATGAAGCTCACCATTTGGAGGAAGAGGCCACCCGTTCATTCACGATTACCATCTCGCCAACCCAGATTCAGACCCTGCTGGCTCAGCGTATGCTTAAGGATCACAGCACGCCAAGTCTGCAGGACGAAGTACAGAGAATTGCCCAGAATACCTGGCTGCGCCTTGAGCAGATTGCAGATCTGAGCTATAAAGGACGCACAAATCTAGAGGAGCCGCTAGAAGAAGGTCTGCGCCTCTCCTCTGCCATTGCCGATCTTGCCGATTCGCTGCGCAAACAGCGCCCCAAGGACCTGCCCGAAAAAGAGGGCCAGCTCTACGACAAGCTGCTCAAACGCACACAAAATCTGTCAGAAAACCTGCGCGTCGTCTTCTCGGTCTCGCAGACTAACAAATTCGTCTACTTTGTCGATCGCATCGAAGGCGCGGGAGCGCGTGGAGGCTTCACGCTTCAGGCCTCGGCCGCTCCGCTCGACGTCACCAACTGGCTTAAGGAACGTCTCTTTAACAAGTGCAATGTAATCTGCACCTCGGCCACCCTGGCAACCATTGGTCCTGATCCAGCCAATCCCACCGAGAAGGGACCCAATTTTGCCTATTTTCGCAGCCGCATCGGGCTCGATCCAGCCGAGCGCAACGACGTTATTGAGCGCATTCTCCCGCTCACCTTTGACTACGAGAAGAACGCCCTGCTCTACCTTCCGCGTCACCTGCCTGCGCCAACCTACGGCAGCGGTTCTGAAGGCTATATGAAAGCTATCGCCCGCGAGATGTACAGCCTGGTCAAGGCCTCGCGCGGTCGCGCCTTCCTGCTCTTCTCCAGCCGGCGCATGCTAGAGTATGCCTATGCCCTTATGGCCCCCCACCTTAGCGACTTCCCACTTCTCAAACAGGGGGAAATGACCCGCTTGGAGCTGACGCGCCGTTTCCGCGAGGAGAAAGGTTCCATCCTCTTCGGCCTCAAGAGCTTCTGGGAGGGCGTGGATATCGCCGGCGAGGCCCTTTCGCTCGTAGTTATCGACAAATTGCCCTTCGATCCACCCGACGATCCCGTACACGAGGCCCGCGTCGCCCTGATGAAAGCCGCCGGTGAGAACTGGTTTGGGACCTATGTCTTACCGCAAGCAGTCCTGCGCCTCAAACAAGGCCTGGGTCGTCTGCTGCGTACGCGCGAGGATCGCGGCGTAATGGCCATTCTCGATACCCGCCTGCACACAAAAGGCTATGGGAAGCTCGTTCTCAACGCCTTGCCGCCAGCCCAGCGTACAACAAGCTTGAAAGACGTCGAGGCCTTTTTTGCCGAAGATCATCCTTGAGCCCGGCCAGAGCGCAAGTACAATCTCCCCTCAAGCCCAATTCAAGCATCAACTCATCCTTTAGCACAAATAAATAAAAATATATCGACACACGTCTATTACCTCTGAAAAATGAAGGGTAGACAGACCCCCCCTACAAACGTTACAATAGACAGTGCATTCCGACACACGACATGACGTCAACTGTTTTATAGTACAGGGGAGTTCGCGCATGAGCAAAATAAAAATGCGCTGCATCACTTGCGGCAAGTGGTTTCAGTCGGCAAATGCTAAAGAAGTAACTTGCCCCGATTGCACGCAAAAGGCCAGGAGAGAAAAGATGGCAAACAGAACGCCGCCATCTACATTCAATAAACCCACAGGACTCAGCGGGTATGGACCAGGCGGCCAGACGCGGCCTGCGCCCCCACCCAAACCTAAGCAGCCTACACAAAGTGGTACTAACCATTGGCTCGATACGCTCAGCGATGTGAAAGTTGGCCAGCCTGACCAGCCATCGCGCCCTACATTCAACACTCCTCCTTACAGAGATAATCGTAGCAGCCAGGGACCTTATCGAGG
Organism: Ktedonosporobacter rubrisoli; assembly: GCF_004208415.1. Classification (GTDB taxonomy): domain Bacteria; phylum Chloroflexota; class Ktedonobacteria; order Ktedonobacterales; family Ktedonobacteraceae; genus Ktedonosporobacter; species Ktedonosporobacter rubrisoli. The sequence continues at coordinate 5,698,179 of NZ_CP035758.1, forward strand.
ACCCGGCAACTACCGTGATGAACGCGGACCTGGCAACTACCGTGACGAGCGGAGACCCGGAGGCTATCGCGACGAGCGTGGGCCCGGCAACTACCGTGACGAACGGGGACCCGGAGGCTATCGCGATGAACGCGGACCCGGCAATTACCGCGACGAGCGCTTCCACGAGCGCAATCACGGAGGCTATCGCGATGAACGCGGACCCAGCAATTATCGCGATGAGCGCAGCCATGGCGGCTACCGCGAAGGAGGTAATCGTGGCCCTGGTGGCTACCGTGAATATGAGCAGCGTGGCCCTGGCGCGTATCGGGTCAGTGGAGGTGCGGGACTCCCCGGAAATTATGGGTTGCGCCCACGACCTCCCATAGAAGGTGGCTTTGGTCGTGGACCTCGCCCAGAAAGAATCTCACGTCCTGGCGGCCCTAGAGGAGTGGCCCCAAGAGCACAAAAGCCACGGGCAAAGACCTTCACGCCAAGGCCTCCCGCTCCGCCTAAACCCAAGCGTGAGAAGACGCCGCCACCACCACCATTTACACCAACGCCAGAGCAGGTGGTCCAGGTCGAAGCTCGCTATCTCGAACTTGCCGCGCCTTCAGAGTTTGATGGCATTCGCACTCAGATCTCTAAGGAACTGGGCATTCCTAAAAAGGCTGTCAAAAAGATCGTTAAGGACTTGCGTAGCCGTCAGTGTATTCCTAGCTGGTGGGAAGTACAAACCTATAAAGGAAGCAGCGAAGAGCTGGAACGGATAAGAGGAGCCTACGAGCCGCTTCTCCCGCTTCCACCAGTTGGCGTACATAAGCAAATTGCGGACCAGTTGAATCTCAAGCCTGGTACAGTCTATCAGGCAATTAAGGCCATACGCCTGGAATTGAATCTACCGCAATACAATGATCCCGAGCTGCATGGGCCAGACTTTTTGCAGGAGGCTCAGAGCCAGGAACCTACCCCGGTTTCAACGCCCTCCGCCGATGGCACAGCCGTAGCTGAGGATCAGGCCAATGCCGGGGCGCTTAGCGTTTCTGCTTCCCAGGTAGCAGACGAAGCAACAGAATAAATTACATGGGTTGCTAAAAAAGCAAGCATGCATAGATTTGTACTATGCATGAATTCCCATTGTGGGAGACGCGATCTATAGATCTTCGTAATATATTATGTAAGAGCCCAATAGATCGTGTCTCTGTCTCTAGAGAGTACACACAAGCTATTGTGCCATGTTTTTGTCCCCACGCCTGCGCTCGTGGGCTGTGGATATAGGGGTTTTTTATGGAAGATTGTTTATTTTGTAAGATTGCAGCGGGACAGATACCGAGTACGATAGTCTACCAGGATGAGGATGTTGTCGCCTTCAAGGACATTAATCCACAGGCACCCCATCATGTCCTGCTTATTCCCCGGCGTCACATCGCCTCGATGGCCGCGCTCACCAGCGAAGACGGAGCTATCCTGGCCAGCCTCTTCACAGTTGCGCAGAAGCTGGCCCATGACTTCAAAATCGATGAAACAGGCTATCGCTTCGTTACCAACGTTGGTCCAGACGCCGGGCAGTCAGTCTTTCATCTGCACTTTCATCTCTTAGGAGGGCGCGCGCTGGGCTGGCCTCCAGGATAAGAAGTGCGAAGGTAGTTTCATGCGTATTGCCATTGACTATACAGCGGCTATCCGGCAGGGAGCAGGTATCGGGACGTATGTGCGCAACCTGGTAGCCGCTATACTTGCGCAAGATCCCGAGAATCGCTATACCTTGCTCACAAGTGGGCGTCCGACCGGCGAACATCGCTTCCCACAAGCCGAGAATGTGCGCGGAAGGAGTATCCTTATACCCGACCGCTATCTCAACGTTCTCTGGTATCGCTGGCACGTCCCTCTTCCTGCCACCTTGTTTGCCGGGGCCACAGATATCTATCATGGCCCCGACTTTGTGCTGCCTCCACTCGGAAATACGATCCGCAAGGTTGTCACCATTCATGACCTTGCCTTCCTGGAGCATCCCGAATACGCGGTACCTTCCCTGGCAGCATATTTACGCCAGGTGGTACCCGAGGCCATCGAGGCTGCCGATGTTGTCGCCACAGTCTCTCACGAGGTCAGCAAGACCCTCATCAGGCATTTCCAGACGCCTCCCGCAAAGATTACAGTCGTGCCTAATGGCGTGGGAGCACATTTCCGCCGCATCTCTGATCCCATTATTCTTGATGCGACACGCTACAAATTTGGCTTGAAGCATCCATTAGTACTGGCTGTTGGTACCATGGAGCCACGCAAAAATCACATCGGCCTCATCAAGGCCTTCCACAAAGCGCAGGCCCATAAAAATGGCCCGGCCATGCTTGCCATAGCGGGAGGCGAAGGTTGGCTCTATGACGAAACGCGCCAGGTCGTGGCCGATCTCAAATTGGAGAAAAAGGTGCGTTTTCTGGGTCGCGTGAGCGATCTCGAACTCATCACCCTGTATAGTATGACCGATATATTTGCTTTCCCTTCCTTCTTCGAAGGCTTTGGTATTCCTCCGCTAGAAGCCATGGCTTGCGGCGCACCCGTCATCACATCTACCACATCCTCTCTGCCCGAAGTTGTCGGCGATGCTGCCTTGCTGGTTGACCCTCACGATATCGAGGCCCTTGCCACCTCCATTACCAGGCTCCTGGAGAACGCCCAATTGCGCTCAGAACTGCAGCAGAAAGGCTATCAACGCGTTAAGCACTTTACCTGGGCAGCATCAGCACAAAAAATGCTCACTATCTATCAAAAACTATACAATGGGGAAAAGGATTTCTCTGATGAGGTAACAACTATATGAAAATCGGCATTAATGCGCTCTTCTTTAAATATCCCGCCAGCGGCACTGGCCAATATATGTCTCATTTGATAGGCGCACTTAGCGAAATCGATACCCGCAATGAATATGTTTTATTGGGGCCAGAACCAGTCACCCAGGATAATGCGGCCACAGCTTTTCCTTATAAAGTGCAGCCTGTCCCGGGCATTGCGCTGAACAACAAGAATATCGAAAAAGTATTCTGGGAGCAGCTGACGGGGCCTGCAGCCGCCCTGAAGGCGGGCGTAGACATCTTTCATGTTCCCTATTTCGCTCCCCCTTTGTTGCCACGCACGACAACCGTCGTCACGATTCACGATGTCATCCCTATGCGTCTGCCCGCTTACCAGCCAGATGGCAAGGTCAAGGCCTATATGAATCTTGTCTCACGCGCCTCGCACAACGCCACCCTGATTATTACGGTCTCCCAACATGCCAAACAGGATATTGTCGATGCGCTCAGGATACCAGCCGAACGCATTCGCGTCATTTATGAGGCCGCCGGCGAGGAATATCAGCCGGTCAGCGATCCCGAGAGGCTGGCCCGCGCCAGGGCACGCTATGGCGTTGGAGAGCGCTATATCTTCTATCTGGGCGGCCTGGATCAGCGCAAAAACGTCCCGCAGCTGGTTCGCGCCTTTGCGCATCTACACCGCCAGATCGGCGATCCCCATCTTCAACTGCTGATTGCCGGCAATCCCGACAAGCATAAAGGGCCGCTCTTTCCGGACCCGCGCCCCGTCGCCGCTGAGCTAGGCATGGATGGTCAGATCATCTACCGCTACATCGAAGAGGAAGATAAGCCAGCCCTCTACAGCGGAGCCAGCATTTTCGTCTTTCCATCCCTTTACGAAGGCTTTGGACTCGATCCCCTCGAAGCCATGAGCTGCGGAGCTCCCGTGGTCTGCTCAAATCGCACCTCCCTGCCAGAAGTTGTGGGAGATGCCGCCATCAGTGTTGATCCCGAAGATACCAGAGCCCTGGTTGAAGCCATGCGCAAAGTGCTCAGTGATAGCGAGCTGCAGGCCGCTCTACGCACGCGCTCTCTGGAACGCGCCCGGCAGTTTAGCTGGCAGAAAACCGCGACCGAGACCACTGCCGTGTACGAAGAAGCCTTCGCACACAGCAAGGTTCGCTCACGAAGAAAGAGGTAGAAGGACGACAATGCGTGTATTAATGATTTCCAAAGCGCTGGTTTCAGGCACATCCCAGCGTAAGCTAGAAGAAATTGCCAGGTGCCCAGACGTGGAGCTCACGCTCGTCACGCCGCCCTACTGGCACCATGACGATGGCAGCAAACTGATGCTTGAGCGCCTCTATACCGAGGGCTACCGCATGATCGTCACCTCGATGGCTCTCAATGGCAACTATCATTTGCATTATTATCCCCAACTGGGCCGGATCATGAAAGAGGTGCGCCCGGAGATTGTGCATATCGACGAGGAACCGTATAACTTTGCCACCTTTCATGCCATGCTCCTGGCACGCCAGCATAAAGCCAAAGCGCTCTTCTTTACCTGGCAGAACCTCTACCGCAACTATCCACCACCATTCCGCCAGATCGAGCTCTATAACTATCATCACGCCGCCTTTGCCCTGGCCGGCAACCGCGACGCCGTTGAGATCCTCAAGCGCAAGGGCTATAATGGCCGCGTGCAGGTCATCCCTCAGTTTGGCTTCGACACCGAGATCTACAAGCGCAGCGCGCCCCGTCAGCCACGACAGGCCGGCGATCCCTTTACCATCGGCTTTCTTGGTCGCCTGAAAGAAGAAAAAGGGCTGCCCTTGATCATCGATGCGCTCAGCACGCTTCCCGACTTTTGCCGCGCCGTGTTCATCGGCAACGGTCCCATGAAAAGCGCGCTGGAAGAGCAGGCCGCGCGTCTGGGTATCGCCGAGCGCGTTAGTTTCAAGCCGAGCGTGCCCACTTCCCAGGTGCCGCGCGAGATAGAGCAATGGGACGTACATGTGCTCCCTTCTATCAGACAACCCAACTGGATTGAGCAATTTGGCCGCACGCTGGCCGAGGCCATGGCCTGCGAAACTCCCGTAATTGGCTCAAATTTAGGAGAGATACCTTATGTGATAGGAGATGCCGGCCTGGTCTTTCAGGAAGGCGATGTCCAGGACTTGAGCGCCTGCATCCGTAAATTACTTGACAATCCAGCACTCTACGCGGACCTGGCCAGCCGTGGCCGCCAACGCGTCCTCGACAACTATACCCAGGAACAGATCGCGCGCCAGACCTATGATGTATACTGTCAGATGTTAGGCGTTGCATCTGACCTATCGCAGCAACCCGAGGCGAGCGCCAAGCGTAGAAAAGGGTGAGCCAAGCTGACATCAGTTAGCTTACTCACGCAATGGGCAAGTTCTCTCGAACGAGGCAGCCATTAAAGGATAGAGGATGGGATACCACTTGCTAGCGGACACGCCACAGTCCAGCACACCAGTGCCAATTCTTTCCTTCTCACTTTGAGAGACGAAAAAACTTGCCTACAAGGTTTATTAGGAATATAAGATAGTGGTGCCTGGCAGCAGAAGCAGAGGAGAAAGAAAAAAGTCAACCTTCTGCTCTCGCTGCCAGTTGCGCCACATAGCAGGAGCGATTTTATGTCAACACCACCTGTTGCCCTGATACCGCGCGAAATCCTATTCGGCAACCCTGCCAGAACCAGCCCACAGGTATCGCCAGACGGCAAAAAAATGGCTTACCTGGCTCCCGTCAACAATGTCCTCAACGTCTGGGTAGGTACAATTGGCAGCGATGACTACCAACCTGTCACGCAGGATGTGGACCGCGGCATACGCTTCTATTTCTGGGCCGCTGATAATAAACATATCCTCTACATACAGGATGTTGGCGGCAATGAGAACTGGCGCCTCTACGCCACTAACCTTGAAAGCAAGGAGACGCGCGATCTCACCCCTTTTGAGAACATGCAGGTTCAGTTCATCAAGCGGGACAAACATTTTCCCAACGAGCTCCTCATTGGCATGAACAAAGATAACCCCCAGGTTCACGATGCTTATCATCTCGACCTGAGCAGTGGAGAACTGAGCCAGGTTGCCAAAAATCCGGGCAATGTGGCAGGCTGGGAGGCCGACGCCCAGCTTAAGATACGCAGCTGCGTCACAACCCATCCCGATGGCTCATTAGAGCTACACGTCCGCGAGAGCGAAGAGAGCGAATGGAAAAAGCTGGTCACCTGGGACCCCAACGATTCCCTCGGCAGCGGTCCGATCGCCTTTACGCTTGATGGCAAGTCTATTTATCTTGAGGACTCGCGCAACGCCAATGCGGGGCGCCTCGTCAAGCTAAATATTGCGAACGACGAGATCACCATCATTGCCGAAGATCCCCAATACGACGTTGGCAATGTCATCATTCATCCCGACACCTACGAGATCCAGGCCGTCGCCTTCTTCAAAGATCGCGTCGAATGGAGCGTCCTTGACGAGGCGATAGCAGCCGACTTTGCCAGGATCAGGGCCATCCAAAAGGGCGATTTCTCGATTACCAGCCGCGACAATGCTGACAAGACCTGGATCGTCTCCTTCACCATAGACAATGGGCCGGTCCAATATTACTCCTACAATCGCCAGACGCAAAAGGCTGAATTTCTCTTTGATAGCCAGCCAGATCTCAATAACTATACGCTGGCCCAGATGGAGCCCGTTACCTTCACAGCGCGCGACGGATTGACCATCCACGGCTATCTGACTCGGCCAGTAGGCGAGAATCAGAAAAACCTGCCGCTCGTCCTTGACGTCCACGGCGGCCCATGGGCACGCGACACCTGGGGCTATAATCCCGGCGCCCAGTGGTTTGCTAATCGTGGCTATGCCTGCTTGCAGATCAACTTCCGCGGTTCCACCGGCTATGGCAAAGATTTTCTGAACGCCGGCAACAAAGAATGGGGCCGCAACATGCACAACGATCTTGTGGATGGCGTCAAATGGGCCATCGAGCAAGGCATTGCCAATCCGCAAAAAGTTGCCATCTTTGGCGGGTCCTATGGGGGCTATGCCGCCCTCGTCGGAGCTACCTTTACTCCCGACCTCTTCTGCTGCGCAGTAGATATCGTCGGGCCCAGCAATCTCATCACCCTGATTAAAACTATCCCTCCTTACTGGTCTACCTTCCTGGCCACTTTCCATACCCGCGTCGGGAATCCCGAGACCGAGGAGGAATTCTTAAAATCACGTTCGCCGCTATTCAAGGTAGACCAGATCCGCATTCCCATGCTGATCGCCCAGGGAGCCAACGACCCGCGCGTCAAGCAGGCCGAATCCGAGCAAATCGTCGCCGCCATGAAAGAAAAGGGCATTGAGCACGAATATATGCTCTTCCCCGACGAAGGTCATGGCTTCGCTAAGCCCGAGAACCGCCTCAAATTCTACGCCGCAGCCGAAAAATTCCTTGCCACACACCTTGGCGGCCGTTATGAGGAGTAAGACAGTCTAATGAACGATGACCCTATCATGGTCTTCGCAGGCAGCGGTAGCCCCCGGCTTACCGCTCGCATCTGCGAATATCTGCAGATCCCACAAGGCAAAAACGAGACGCTGCGCTTCTCAGATGGAAATACATTTGTGCGTATCCTGGAGAATGTTCGTGGGCGGCGCGTCTATGTCGTGCAAACAACGGTATTTCCAGCCAATGACAACTTCATGGAGCTTCTCTTCTGGATCGACGCCCTCAAGCGCGCCGGAGCTGAATCAGTGACAGTGGTCATCCCTTACTTCAGCTATGCCAAAGGTGATAAAAAGGATGAGCCCCGCGTCTCTATTCGTGCCCGCGTCTGTGCAGACGCCATCGAAGTGGCCGGCGCCGATCGCGTAGTCACCATGGATCTGCACGCGCCCCAGATTCAGGGCTTTTTCCACAAGCCGGTAGACAATCTGTATGCCTTGCCGATCATCGGGGAATGCATCAAGGGCATGCATCTTCAGGACATAGTGATTGTCTCTCCGGATGTTGGTTTCGCCAAGCAGGCACGCCGCTACGCCTCCTACCTTGGCGCCTCCATAGCCCTGGCTGATAAAGAGCGCACGGGCCATGACGAGAAAGCCGTCATCCTGCAGATCATTGGCGATGTCAAAGGCAAGACAGCCGTCGTTGTCGACGACTTTACCATCTCAGGCGGCACCCTGGCCGATGTCTCGACCAAGCTCATTGAGCAGGGAGCCAGAGAAGTTTACGCCGCCGTCACCCATGGCGTCCTTGCCCAGGGCTCTATCGAGAAGATAGATCGCAGCCCGATCAAACAGCTTTTGATCACCGATACCGTCGAAAATCAGCCTGTACAGTTCTCTGACAAGATCAAGGTCGTCTCGGTTGCCTCGCTTTTTGCGGAAGCAATCAAGCGTATCCATAACCGTGAGAGTATCAGCGAAATGTTTAGATAACAACGATCACTTGGCGTGGGCCAGCTGGCCTTCAAATTAGGAGACTCTGCCCATAATGTAAGTATTTCATGTTCTGCTCCGTTCTTAGATTAATAGGCTACTCGACATACCATCATGACACAACTGTATGGATGGTGTATAATGTAGCCGCTGATAGTAGCTTAGCAAAACAAGGAGTTCACAGCCGTCAAGCGTTTCCGGCTTTTCCTGATGGCCTGGCCGGGAAAGTGCGTCGTAAGCGCCACCTGGATATCAACCAATCTCAGGCCGTGGTCCCGGACACAACACATCTTGATGAGCGCCAACTCGTGAGAGAATAGAGGAAATGGGATACAGAGCCTTGCGTCCCTGCCGGGCTGGTCGCCCGCCGGCCCGCAGTATATTCGCTCTTTTCTTCCTTTTCCTCAAATATGGGCCTGGGCATAGCAAAGCTCTTTGGGGCGGGCAGATTACGTTACGGAAAGCGTTCAATAGCAACCTTCAGGTCACTAGAAGCCAGCCGACTGCGCAAGTCGCTTGAAGCTCTGGGACTTATGGGTCACATAACAGCACAAAAGCAATAGTACACCCATAAGCATGTACAATTAGACAAGCCTGTTGAGATTCGAGACGCTGCGCAAGCGGCAAGGGGTTAAGCGCACCCATGCAAAAACGCACTCCCGTAAAGGGGAGGAAACGAGAGATATTCAAGGCAAGAGAGGAGGACGGCATTCCTCCCACGCCTGAAGTCGTGGGTATCCTGCCGAAAAAAGATCATGAACGGCGACATGATAGGCCGCATCATCAAAGGTCGCTATAAACTCATCGATGAACGAGGGAGAGGCAGTTTCGCTACTGTCTACGTCGCCCGCGACTTGGAAAACAATCAGATCTATGCAGTAAAGGTCATGCACCTTGAGCTATCGAATGATGGCGAATTACAAGCCCGTTTCCAACGTGAGGCCCACATTCTCCTCAATCTTAGCGATCCTCATATCGTGCGGATCGTAGACTATGGTTATGATCATACAATGCATTACATTGTAATGGATTATATCGACGGTCAGAGCTTGAAATATTATATGATCAATGATGGTCCGATGGAACCATTACGCGCGCTGATCTATGCCCGTCAGATTACGGAAGGACTGGACGCAGCATACAAGCAAAGGGTAGTACATCGGGATATTAAACCACAAAATATTCTTATTAATAGCAAGGATATGGTAAAGATTACCGACTTCGGCCTGGCCCGCAGCCGGGAAACAGTTACACTTACCCAGTCTAATGTGTTTATGGGCACGGCCTACTATATTTCGCCCGAGCAAGCGGAAAGTGGGCGTTCAGCGGACACCCGCTCTGACCTTTATTCGGTAGCCACGGTCCTGTTTGAGATGTTGACCGGCCGCCCTCCCTATGAAGGGGATACAGCCGTTGATATCGTCATCAAACATATGAATGACAAGATACCATCGATCTGCCGCCTGCGTCCTGATCTGCCTATGGAGATGGACCTTTTCATGCAAAAGTCTTTGGCCAAGTCGCCGGCAGACCGTTACGCGACACCTCAAGAGTTTATCGTAGCGCTTGATCAGTTGCAGGATCGCATTCGGGCAGTTGCCAAAGTTGAAGCTAATGGTGGGCATGGAGGAGAAAAGAAGCCAGGCAACGGTGCTCCTCCCAAACCGGCTACGCCTCCACAAAAAGATGCCTGGATCGTGATCCTTTCCAGCGGCCAGTCCATTCCCCTGCAGGCAGAGCTCATGGTGGTGGGCAGACAAGATCCCACCCTGGGCATTTTCCCAGAAATCAGCCTGGCTGATAAGACGGTTGGACGACGGCACGCCTATCTGCGCAACCAGCATGGTACATATACAGTAGAAGACCTGAATGCGCTGAATAAAACACGTTTGAATGGAGTGACCTTGACTCCACATGAAGAGCGCGCGCTCAAAGACGGGGACGTGCTGCGCTTTGGTAGTGTCGAGGTACGTTTTGAATTACGATAGACATGGTATACACGCGGAGTCGCAGTTGTAGGGGTGCCTCTGATGGGTGCCTGATTTAGATTGGGTGGCAGCAGGCTCGTTCCCGCAGTTTTTTGCCTAGCTCGATAACGAGGGAGAGATGATATGCCGCTTCTACGATCAGAGGGGTGAACTGTTATGAAAGGTATCGCTATAGTCATAGCCGCATTACCTGTTCCAACTATGATTATTATTGTTGCTGCCATCGTCCTGGCGTTGGTTCTGGCTATCGGCTCTTTCTTGCTTTTCCGTAGCAGCGGGAAAAAGAAGGCTGGCGGCGCGTCAGCTCCAGCCGGTGGAAGCGATTGGCAGCCACAGGCGCAAGGTGCCGGGGCCTGGAATGCTCAGGGCGCAGCGCCACAAGCCGGGGGTTGGGGTCAGCAGCAGCCACAACAAGCCGGCTGGGGCCAGCAACCCCAGGCACAGCAACAAGCCGGTTGGGGTCAGCAACCTCAAGCACAGCAGCAAGCTGGTTGGGGTCAGCAACAACCGCAACAGGCCGGCTGGGGCCAGCAACCTCAGGCACAGCAACAAGCCGGGGGTTGGGGTCAGCAGCAGCCACAACAGGCCGGCTGGGGCCAGCAACCTGCCGAGCAATCTGGCGGCTGGAATCAGCAGCAGCCACAACAAGCCGGTTGGGGCCAGCAGCCCGCCGCAAATGCCGCCCCGCAATCGGGAAATGCCTGGGGCAGCCAGGGCGCTCAGGGTGGCTGGGACCAGTCCGCAGCTTCCCAGGAGCAATGGGGACAACAACAGGCCTGGAATGCTCAGGGACAAGGCCAGCAAGCGCCAACAGCCTATGCAGGGGGTAGCGGCTCCGGACAAGCCTGGGGCCAGCAATCCTATGGAGGACAGCAGCCCGAAGCCTGGGGTCAGGCCCCAGCCGCCGCGCAAGCTCCCTCCTCTGGTGGACTTGGGGCAGGTGGCTGGCAGCAAGGTGGAGGATATGCCCAGGGCAATCCTGTTGATAGCGACAAGACGATCTTGCGCCCGGGTAGTCAACAAAGCGGCGGCATGACAGGAATCGTACGCGTCGAAGAAGGGAAAGAACCAGGACGCATCTATGAAGTCCGTAAGGACTCGTTGAGCATCGGGCGCAGCCGGGAGAGCGATATCTTCCTTGAAGATCTAGCCGTTTCGCGCCTCCATGCATCTATTGTCAATATGGGCAACGGCAATTTCGCCCTCAAAGACGAAGGTAGCGCTAATGGCACGAAGGTTAACGGGCAATTAGTGAACAAGTATCAGACCTATCCTCTACAAGAGGGTGATCGTATTCAGCTCGGCCAAACAGTGCTTGTCTTTGCCAGGCGATAATGATGGCGTTCATAGATGCATGCAGCATCTCTTGCAAGGCAGCCATCTAGAGAGGGAAAAGTGCCACGCAGGCAGTACCTGAGTGTTTTTTTCTATGCGGCAGGGCTTAGAATACGCGCTAAGTGCAGCATACGTGGCTCTACTATACAATGCAGCAAGACGATCTGATCGGAACATCGCTCGGTAACTATCGCGTCCTTTCGACACTCGGCCAAGGCGGGATGGCCCGCGTCTATAAGGCCTACCAGGAAAGCCTTGACCGTGAGGTCGCCATAAAAGTCCTTCCGCCCTGGTACGCGTCGGACCGCAACTTTGTCGAGCGTTTTAACCTGGAAGCCAGATTAGTAGCACGGCTCTCACATCCGAATATTGTAACCGTCCATGATGCCAGCGAACAGAATGGCCACCTGTATATCGTTATGCAATTCGTAGATGGTGGAACTCTCAAAAATCGCCTTGACCGTTTGCACTATGAGAATAAGGTGATGGACCTCACGGAGGCGATCCCCGTCTTTTCCCAACTAGCCAGTGCATTGACGTATGCGCATGAACAAGGGATTATTCATCGTGACATCAAGCCGGTCAATGTGCTTTTGGATCGTTCCGGGCGTCCCATTCTCTCGGACTTTGGGATAGCCAAAGTCCTTGCCAGTACCCATGACCAGTTAACTCGTCCAGGGGCAGGAGTAGGCACTCCTGAATATATGTCGCCAGAACAATGCCAGGGAGGAGCAGTCGATGGCCGCGCAGATATCTATGCACTTGGCGTCATGCTCTTTGAGGCGCTCACCGGGCGCACACCGTTCCTGGGTGATAACTATCCTGCCCTGGCCCATAGTCATATCTATGAGATGCCTCCACGGCCGCGCGCGCTTAATCCGGCTATTCATCCCGCGATCGAACACGTGATTTTGAAAGCCTTGATGAAAAATCCACAGAATCGCTATCAGCGCGCCAGCGACATGGCCGAAGCGCTCAAGCAAGCTCAGGCGAACACTGCTCCCCCGGTTAGCTATTATAACTTGCCGGGGTCCTCGATCTTCAATCGTCCCAAACCACCCATGGTCAATAGCCAGCTCTATGCTCGCTATACCTGCTTCAACTGCCAGCATCCCAATAAGCCCCAGATGCGCTTTTGCACACGTTGCGGCTATCCCATGAATCAATGTGCAGCTTGCGGAAACCACAATCCCGCAAACAACCGCTTTTGCACACAGTGTGGACAGCCACTCAAATGAGTAAGCGGGATTCTGGTTTTCTCGACTCTGCTCCCAATAGAAGCACAAGCGCAGATAGTTCGGTAGCGCACCTCGTTACAAATCTAGTAGCTTCGCTCAGTAGACAAATTCATCCCGCTGAGTAGCCTGTAATCGCTCCAATACCTTACGCTGCTCGTCCATCCGCTTATGTTGCAACATCAGGCGCTGTTCCGCATTTAACGACAAAATAGCACGTACACGCTCTACAATCATACTGGGTTGGGTCGGCTTTGTCATATACTCTATCGCCCCCTCCTCAAAACCTTGCATCTGCTCTGTCAGATGCACAAGCGCGCTGAGTACCAGAACAGGAGGCTGCGGTGATAGAGGATTAGCCCGCAACCAGTGCAGTACATCCCAACCCGAAACGGGACGCATGATCAGATCGAGGATGATTAAATGAGGCTTAAACTCAGAAATAACAGCGATGGCCTCCTGGCCATCCGAGGCCTGCCGAACCTCAAAATCGTTGTGTTCTAAAAAGAAGCAAATCACCTGTTGAATCGCAGGGTCATCCTCAACCACAAGAATTCTTGCAAGCTTAGAAGTTTCTTCCATGATTGCACCTCTACTAATCCACCTGTATACAAATATATATTATATCCTAATTATCAGGATTTTAAAAATTATGCGGTAATTTTGGCCAGAGCTTTCCAGTGCTTGTTTGTGCACGGCAGAGCTGTGGCGCGGGAGGGAAAAATAGGGTGGCGAAGTGGCAAGAAGTGCTCAAACGCTCCTGCCTGAGCTTTAGCTATGGCTACGCCGATCGAGAGGAAAACGCACCTCAGCGATCGTATAATCTCCCTGACCACTCTGCTCGGCTTCCCCGTTCTCCTGCATCGTTGCCTCTACAGTGCGCGTCTCACGACGCAGAGCAAAGGTACCCCGCAGATCGCCGATCAGATGTCTGATTAAGGACAATCCTAACCCTTCAGAGCTCCCTTCACTGCTTTCAGCCAGCGGTAAGGCGAAAGGCGGGCCACTTCCATTATCGATAACCTGGACCGTGACCATGCCATCCTCCTCGTGCCCCCTGATAGTCACCACACCCTGGTTACGCTCAACCATACCATGCTTAATCGCATTAGAAACCATCTCATTGATCACGAGAGCAAGAATCGTCACAGCGCGCGAAGGGATGACAATTCCACATGGCTCAACCTGAATCGTAATCCGTTTGCCAGGCGGGCTCAAATTCGCATTTGCCACCCCCACGATTTTACGCGCGATATCGTCAAGGCGAGCCTCGCTGACATCTTCATGCGCTAACAAGTCATGGGTCGCCGCCAATCCCTGCACGCGATTCACGCTCTCAGCCAGGATATAGCGAACCTCTGGCGATTTTGTGCGCCGGCGCTGCAGAGAAAGAATGCCGGCCACGGTAGCCAGATTATTCTTCACACGATGATGCAGTTCTCGCAGGAGCACCGACTTGAGCTCAAGCCCTCGCCGCGTCTCCTCATAGAGGCGCGCATTCTCGATGGCGATGGCGGCCTCATTGGCAAACGTGATCACAAGCTGCATCTGTTCAGGGCTGAGCAGGTGACGATGGCTACTATAGATACAGATGCAACCAAGAATTTTCTGCTTAACTTTGAGCGGAACACACAATACCGAATGGATCTCAGAAGAAAGAAATGGGTCGCCATGGATGAAGCAATGCTCATCGGAGTGGAAGCAATCAACTGCCATGCTTGGGCGACCAGTCTGTACCGAACGGCCGGCACAACACTGCCCTACCCCGATCTGCATACGGGTCACCAGATCGGTATTCAAGCCATAATGAGCCAGCACATGTAAGCGTCGCCGATCGGGATCGAGCTCAAAGATACACGAGCGCTCAGCTCCCGAAAGGTGCACAGCCTGCGTCGTGATAATCTGCAGCACCTCATCGAGGTTGAGGGTCGAAGCGATAATCGAAGAGACGCGGTGAATCGTCGCCAGCTCATGCACTTTGCGCCGCAATTGCTCATCGGTCTGCTCATAGAGGCGTCCATTTTCAATATTGATAGCAATAATGCCTGCCACGATCTCGACAAAGCTAATCTCGTCGCGCGTAAAATCCCGCTGCTCACAGGATTGTACACTAATCACGCCAATCAGGCGCTCATCATTGCCAAAGAAAATAATTGGCAATGACATAAGGCCATGATAATCAATACTATAGGCATTCGCCTCGGTAGCCAGGTTGGAATCGGCAAGAGCATCGCGGGCCAGCAGCGGTTGACCGCGATCCGCCACTCTACCGCTATATCCCTCGTTCAGGCGCAAAGTAAAGTGCAGCCCGCCTAAGGGCCGAGGGCCGTTGGTAGCGCGCAATGTCAGCACTCGTTGTAGCTCATCATAAAAAAAGATCGAGCAGAGATCAACCTTAAGCTCTTCAGCTACAATCTGCGCAATAGATTCCAGCGTCTGGTCAAGATCCACAGCGGAATTGCTGATCCCGTTTATCCGCTGCAAAGCAACCAGGCGTTGCTCTAGCAGCAGGGTAGCATGGGAATTTTCCAGGCGCACCTGATCGGTAATGCCCTGATAGCCTCGCGTAAGGGCCAGTACAAGCGACGACTGCAGCTGACGGAGGCGCTCACTGGCCTCAAGCATCAGCTCTGGCTGCTCTCTAAGGATCTGCTTTAACTCGCTATTTAGAGCGTCCGCATAGGTCTGCAGGCCGCTAAGGCGGGCATCAAGCTTACCACCTTGTTCCGCAAGCCAGCGCCCCGACTGCTCAAAACGAGAGAGAATATTATGTTTGCCGCTCTCGCCATCATCACCGATAAGAGCGCTCAGCAGCAGCCACGCATCACTCCCCTCCTCGGGACCAGCCCAATCGCCCGAGACCTGCTGGAGACAACTTCTCAGGCGCGCTACATGTTGCGCTAATACTTGCTCTAACACCTGTGCTCTATACTACTTTCTCTTCCTGGCCGATTACGCTGCCCACTATAACGCGACATAGCCATAATCGATCACCGATTCATATGTAGTTGTATTGTAGTGATGCAAGCAAAGAGTGTCAAGGGGCAGACTCTCCGTTTAGCTCATCATTAACAATGGAACCCTTTCCCTTATACAAGGGAGAAGAATGTACTATCTCTGAGCAGCACACTATACCAGAGAAGCGATAATTCGTCATACAATATATGCCCGAGCAGGTAGGGCATATATTCAGCAAGGGGGTTTTTTCCTGAAATGATATGCGCACGTTGCGGGTTTCCGCTCACGCCAACCCGCAAAGTTTGTCCCCGTTGTGGGCCCGACATAGCTGAAGGGGCCGCAGAACAGGTGGTAGAGCAGATTCAGGGCGTACCTCACTTCCAGCAAGGTGGCTTTCGGGGGGGTGAAGAAGAGATAAGTCCAGGATCATCAACACAGTGGGAGGAGGCAGGCCCTCACTTTTCAGCGCCATATGGCGCTGCCCAGAGTGATTTCTTTGCGCCCGTCGAGGCTGGGTCAGGCTATCAGGCAAACAGCCATACACCGATGGCCTTTCTTGACACGAATCCCCCACCATCATTTCAGCCCCCCGATACTGGAGCTTCGGTGTCATTGTCGCAGTCAGAGCAGGCAAGTGCCGCGTGGCCCTCAACGTCTACCAGCACACCGGAGATCTTAAACTGGGCACAGTTATCGCATTCTTTCGGGCAAGCTCAGCCGGTCGAGCCTCTGGCTCCTGCATTAGCCCCCTTGCCGCAGCAGTTCACACCCAAATGGTCGACGAAACTTGGCTTTACCGTCGCGAGCTCATGTATTATCGCCGCAGGTCTTATTTTATTATTCGTGTATTTCATGGCTCTTAATCTGCCTCGATCCACACCAGGCTCGGGTCAGGTCAGCGTGCCGACAGTTACAACTTCGCCTTCGGGCTCGCCAGGTCCGTCACCCGCGATCACTACAACGCCGGTCTATCCTGCTCAACAATATGTTGACCACGTACAACTTGCGCGTGCAATGAACACTACCACTATTCAGCCAACGGCGACAGCGACCACCTTTAAAACTGGTCAGCTAATTTACGTAACTATGAACGTTCATCCAGCAGGGCAAGTTGGAGCCGTCTGCTTGCAGTGGTTTTTAAACGATCACCAGTTCTCTCGCTACGAATTCTCAGTTACACCCAATGCGCAGCTCGCCTACTCTTATACAATGGCGAAGTACGAAGGAACTGGCTATTTACAGGTTTACTGGGCAAGCAGCGTTGCTTGCGCCGACAAACAAATGGCACAGCAGGTCCATTTTAGTGTGATCGCCTGATCGGTGGCTGTACCAAATAAGCTGGCTCAATGTGACGAGCAGGCTTCGACAAGATGTAGTAATTGTATGTCTATTGTAGGCTCAGAGATTTGTTACTCTCTCTGAGAATAGCGGACGCGTTACGCTATCTGCCGCGAGGCAGATGCGCTTTATTTTGTGCTAGCGATCCGTTCTATGATAGTACAGCTATGTAGCACATTAGTAGGAGTCCCATTCATTATGAACTGTAATTCTTGTGGTGCCCCTCTTCAGACAGGGCTGGCATATTGTAACTCATGCGGCTCGCCCACGCCGTATAATACAGGCGGCCAGGGTGCTCACTCATCGCCTTATGATCCCACTATCGCGGTTTCACCTTACGAGGCTGGTCAGAATCCACCCTCAACACCGTCTAGCGCCCCTTCTTATTCCTATGATCCAACGCAGCTAGCCAGCTCACCGTACAATAGTGGTAGCCCTCAGCCCTCCACTTCCTATGGAGCGCAGTCTCCTTACGGCTATGGCAATCAGGCTCAAGGGGCAAACTCATATAGCGCACCACCACCGCCGGCCTATGGCGCAACAGATCCCTATGCCAGCTCCAATCCATATGCAGGGACAGGTGCTGCCAATAGCGCTCAGGCCCCTTCTGGCTATGGATATGGCGCACCACCAGTTCCTCCATCTCCTGTACAGCCTGGAACTTACGGCATTCCGCAGCCTCCCGCCAAGCGAAAGGGCAATACGGCGCTGATTGTCGGCATTGTCGTTGTGGTGCTTGTCCTGGGCATCTGTGGTGGCCTCTATGCGATTGGCAGCTCTCTTACCAAGAATAATACCACAGCATCTACTAACACACCCACGGCGACGACTCATGCAGCAACGCCTGCGACTGTGAGCGAAGTGCCGCCCGATAGCGCGGTTATTCCTTCGGCCTCATCGATGATCTTCCATCCCAAAACATCTAAAGGCATTAATCAAACTGACTTTTCGCCTATCACGGTGACCAGCAACTTTAATGCCGGAGATAAAGTTTACGTGATCTTTGATATCGATACAAAGGGGCAAGATGGCTACGTGCTCGCCAAGTGGTACCAGAACGGCAAGAGGATCGATTCCTACATCCTCAAGCATAGCCACACCAGTGACGTTGCTTACTTTATGGAAAAATATGACACTACTGGACAATCTGCCGTGGCGCTCTTCTGGTGCATGCAATCTAGCTGCACAGACGCACAGCTTGCCGATGTTGTGCAGTTTAACGTTCAGGGCACGACCAGCCTCAATCCGACAACGCCGGCGGTAGATCTCGCCGCACTCTATACGCAACGCAGAACATTGTGAAGATATTCAGGGCGGCCCACTAAGGTCGCCCTCTTTTCTTTCCGCAACCTGTAGCCGCTTAGCTCTCTACAGGGGTAGCTTTTAAGATGGCTGCCAGTTTTTCCCGTTCGCTTTCCGACAAAGGCTGCAGAGGCATGCGTGGTTTACCGCCATAGCCCGCCGTATATTCAAGCGCTGCCTTCAAACCTGGCACGCCGTAGATTGTGGTTACTGCCGCATTTGCCGGGATGATCCGAGCCTGCAGGCTACGCGCCTCCTCCAATTGCCCATCTTCAAAAAGTGCCTGTAGCAGACAAACTTCGTGGGGAAAGATATTCGCCAGCGCCGAAACTGTGCCAACCGCTCCCACGGCCAGCGCAGCCAGGAAGAATCCAGCATTACCTGCAAACACCCTGAAGTCAGCGGGTACGTCAGCGATCACTTGCGCAAGCTTAGTAATATTGCCAGCGCTATCCTTTAAGCCAATAATATTGGGATGCTGCGCCAGAGTACAAATACTATCTGCATCCAGATCAAGCCCTGCCGCACTTGAGGGCATATTATAGAGCACAATTGGTAAAGGGCTGCTATCAGCTATCGCCCGATAATGAGCTACAAGCGTACCAGCATCCATCCGGCTGCGATAATAAGCGGGCGGCAAAATAAGCGCAACATCAGCGCCAGCGCGCGCCGCCTGCTGGCAGAGCCCAATAGTAGCCCTCGTCGACTGCTCGCCGCATCCCGCGATAATCGGCATGCTCTGCTCCACGGCTTCACGAGTTGTGGCGATGACCTGAGCCCGCTCAGCGCTGCTTAAATGGACGGCTTCACCGTTCGAGCCCATCAGCACATAGCCGGCAATACCGCTATCGGCCAGCGCTTGAATATGGCGACGCAGGGTAGCAAGGTCGAGTTCCTCTTGTTGATCAAAAAAAGTTGGGAGAGGAGGATATATGCCACTGTGTAAAATACTGTGCATGCGGTTTCTCCAGACGGTATAGACTCTTTTGCGTCATTATAACACAAACGCCCATCTCGCTTGTGCTGCAATAGCTCCGAGATGACTTATTTCACAAAAGCAGAGTGTAGTAAAGCATAGGAACCGAGAAAAAAAGTATGTATCATCGTCAATAATAAAGGATATAATAAAATTACGTCAACTATAAAGGAGCAATTCTATGGGCCATACATTATCCCGCCGCGCGAGTTTGCTGGCAATGTGTATAGGCAGTCTTTTCCTTTTAGCTCTGTTCGCAGGCTGTGCCGGGGTCCCCACAACGACGGGCGCCAACGGCACAACTGCCACGCTATCAGGCTCGGTTCAGGCGGTCAATCCCTCTTCAAATAGCGTCGTGTTAAATGTCAATGGACAGCAAATCACCGTAGGCGGCCTCGATGCTCAGCAACTCTCAGCATTACAATCCCAACAAGGCAAGCAATTTACCCTACAGGTGACCCAGAACGGGAACGCCTACACTATTGTGTCCAACAGCACGCCCCAGGAAGGCGGCAGCGCTTCCTCTAGCATATCATCGTCAACAAGCAGCGATGTTTCAAGCACAAGCAATACAAACGGCACAAACGAGCCAGGTAAGCTCAGTTTCATCGGCAAAATACAAAGCGCCAACGCTAGCAATATTGTAGTTCTCATGCCCAATGGCGATACCCTCACCATGAATCGTACGGCGCAAAGCGATCTTTCAGATCTGAATAATCAGGTCACTCAGGGACAACAGGTAAAAGTGAAGGCTCTGGCTAACCCCGATGGAAGCTTTATGCTCCAGAAGCTGGACACAACCGACCCTCAAGATTTACAAGATCCGAACAAACTGAATCGGGTTGATATCAATGGCATTACGACAAGCGCGGTAGGTACCGATAACGTAATTCATTTCAAGGTAGGCAACAAGAGTTATAGCGCTACGATTAATGCCAACACGGAACTGAATAATCTTCCCAATGCCCAGGCCATCGCTGCGAACCAGCCGGTTAAAGTAGAGCTTCTCTTTAACGGCGCCAACGCGACTGTGCTCCAGGTTGAATATAGCAACGACTAGATAAGACAGTACAATTGAAGAGAGAGCTGCCAGCCTCGCAAGCAGTTCTCTCTTTTCTCTGTAAAAAACCTCGCTTCGCTGCTCACCTCAGAACCCCCAGCGCGACGACTCCGATTACAACCATAGCCACGAGAGCTACGCCGATCCAGATCATTCGCCACAAGGCTGCCTGTTGGGCTGCCCGCTGGCGTAAGGTATGCACGCGCTTATCCTCGGCCGGGCACCAGCGCGCGCTGCTACAATAAGGGCAGAGCGGGAAAAGCTCATAGGGTGGGCATAGGGCCTCAGACCCAAGGACGTTGCGCTTGCCGTAGGCGTAGGAACCGATCTCGTAGCGAATCTGCTCGCTCTCAAAGACGGCACAGCAGTGAACGCAGCGCAGCAGCAGATACTCCATCCAATCCGTCGCGCGGCAGGCCGGACAACTCGCGGGAAGATCCTCCTCTTCGCGACTGCCAGCCGGCGCCCAACGATGATGGCAGCGATGGCAATAATAGGTATCTTTTTCGGCCTCGGGCGCAATCCCACGCAACATTCCTTGCTCAAGCAGCGCTCGCGCCTCGTCCTCCGATAGGCTATACACCATATCGCCAAGATCGATACGCGCAGCTTGCCCAACCCGCAAATCCGGGAAAGCATAATGGCGTTGACGATCTCGCCTGGCCTGCGGCGATGGCGGGCGCTGACGCGTAGTAGTCGCAGTCGCCTTAGCGGCAGGCGTGCCGGAACTGCTAACCCGGCGGGCGCTCGGCAAATGCTCCGCGCGCTGTAGATCATAGCGCTTACGGGCAACCGGATCGTTGAGCGTCTGATAAGCAAGCAAAAGCAGGCGCATACGTTCGTGCGCATCCTCGCCTTTATAGACGTCGGGATGATACTGCAAGGCTAGCTTCTTAAAGGCCTGCTTAATTGCCGTGGGGGATGCATCTGCATCGACACCCAGGATAGCATAATAATCGTTATTGAAAGCATTCATTCGCGATCAGACCAGATATAAAGGGCTCCATATATCTGGCAATTTTTATTCAAAAAAGGTATCGTCTATGACATAGACGAACGAAGCTTAAAAAGGTTGTGCCGATGCAAAGAACACAAGAATATCAGACATTATTATACGCCTGCCAGCAAGAGGGATGTCCAATCTGTCGCCTGCTTCAGGAAAGCACACAGCGCTATTTACGCGCCTGGCAATATGAGCACTTTACGGATGTTGGGATACGAGAGGAGTTACGGCGCACGCGCGGCTTTTGCCATACGCACACCTGGCAGCTGGTCCATCTAGGCGCTGCCTTGCCTATCGCTCAGGCGTATCGCGATATTATCTCAGATATCATAGAACAGCTGCAAAGCGGGCAGCACGAAGTACAGCCACCTTCCGGCAGCCTGTTACGACGTTTTTTTGAGGCGAAGCAAGAGGCTTCCCGCTGTCCGGCCTGCCAACAACAACGCAAGGCTGAGGAGCGCTACATCAGCTCGCTACGCCAGGCCTTGCTTGACGAAGCCTTTTACGCTCAGTTTACTGAGTCCCAGGGGCTATGCCTGCCTCATTTCCAGCTTGCCAGCACCCTTAAGCTCTCCTCCACACCAGGAGATTGGCTGGCGCGCCTGCGTAAAGCCCAGCTCAGCTGTCTACAGCGGCTGGATGGGCAGTTGGGGGAATTGATCCGTAAGCATGATTATCGCTTTAAAGATGAGCCACGTGGACCCGAGATGAAATCCTGGCAGCGCGCGGCAGGGCTGGTGGCCGGAGAAGAATAGGATTGCGCCAAACAAAGCAAGATACCCGCCGAGAAGAAACAAGGCTTTCCGGCGGGCATCTCATTTATCCGCACGTAAGTACACTCACGAAACCAGTTTGAGCCTGAGAGCAGACCGCAAAGAGCAGGCTCTTGCGGGCTCCCCGGCTCGGGCTAAAATTAGCTAGAGATCTCGGCTCCCCTTAGCGAGAAATCGTAATCGCTAGCCTTTACGAAATCGCAAGCCGAAGTACTCGTATTGCGCGGCAGCACGCGCCAGAACATACCCTGGACGCGCTCCCACTCGTCAAGGATACGTGCCGCGTACCTGCTATGCGTCCTATGCGCATGCCAGCCAACTACAACGCGTAAAGCCTCCAGCTCACGAGGATCATTAAGGCGCAAAAGCTCAACCAGTTCTGGATTGCAGCGCGCGATAAATGTATCGTGCCAATCCAGGACATAGGCCACGCCAGATGACATGCCGGCGCCAAAGTTGGGCCCGGTCTCGCCCAGGACGACAACCATGCCTCCGGTCATATATTCACAGGCATGCGCACCCACGCCCTCGACAACGGCAAGAGCGCCACTGTTGCGCACGGCAAAGCGCTCGCCAGCGCGTCCGGCTGCAAAGAGCTGTCCGCCGGTTGCCCCGTAGAGCACAGTATTGCCAACAATGGTATTCTCCTGTGAGGCGAAATGCGATTCAGCTGGTGGAGCAATGACGATCTGTCCGCCCGTCATACCCTTGCCCACATAATCGTTGGCCTCACCGCTCAGAAGCAGACGCATGCCAGGCACGGAGAAGGCCCCAAAGCTCTGGCCGGCCGAGCCCTGGAAGTTACAGGTAATGCTCACGCCGGGCAAGCCCACATTGCCATAGCGTCGGGCAATTTCACCGGCCAGACCAACGCCAATGGCCCGATCATAGTTCTGAATCGTATGCTGCGTGACAACGCTGCGTTCGCCGGTCAGGGCCTGCTCAGCCTCTTCGAGGAGCCGAACGGCGACGGCCGATTGAGGCAGCTTGTTCTCGCCCACGCGCTCCGACTTCGCCGGAACTGGCGCCAGCAAAGCCTCTAGATCAAGCTCACAATCCTCTGGACGCTGCAGCATATCGGCGCACCCGACCAGCTCATCAAGACTCCTGACGCCCAGTTGGGCCAGCCACTCGCGCACCTCTTCAGCTACCAGAGTCAGATAGTTGATGAGATGCTGAGGTAGCCCCTCAAACTTGGCGCGCAGATCTTCGCGCTGGGTAGCAATGCCGGCGGGACAGGTATTGAGATGACACTGACGCGCCATGTCACAGCCAAGCGAGACCAGAGCCGCAGTGCCAAAGGCGAATTCCTCAGCGCCGAGCATGGCCCCGACGATAACGTCGCGCCCGGTTTTGAAGCCACCATCTACGCGCACTTTGACGCGCTTGCGCAGCCCATTGCGCACAAGCACTTGCTGGGCCTCGGCCAGACCCAGTTCCCAGGGCATCCCGGCATGTTTAATAGACTGCAGCGGAGAGGCCCCTGTACCACCATCATGTCCACTGATCAGCACGTAGTCGGCATGACCTTTTGCCACGCCTGCGGCAATCGTGCCTACGCCAATGCTGGAGACAAGCTTCACGCCGACGCGCGCGCCAGGATTGACTTGATGCAGATCATAGATCAGCTGCGCAATATCCTCGATGCTGTAAATGTCGTGATGCGGCGGCGGTGAGATCAGCGGGACCCCCGGCGCCGTGTGGCGCAAACGCGCGATAAACGGCGTAACCTTGCTGGGTGGCAGTTGTCCGCCCTCGCCAGGCTTGGAGCCCTGAGCCATCTTGATCTCTATCTCTTCGGCGCGCACCAGATATTCGGTAGTGACGCCAAAGCGGGCCGAGGCGATCTGCTTGATCTTGCTCCCAATGGGAAAGCCATTGATGGTCTCGTGGTACCAATGCGGATCTTCGCCACCCTCGCCGGAATTATTGCGCGCGCCAATGCTATTCATGGCAGCGGCAATCGTGCGGTACGTCTCGGGACTCAGCGCACCCAGGGACATGGCCGAGACGATAAAGCGGGTCCGGATGGCTTCCATTGGCTCTACTTCTTCCAATGGAATAGGCGTGGTAGGCTTAAAGGTCAGCAGATCGTGCAAGGCAGTTGAGGGCCGACTATAGATCAGTGCGGTAAACTGCCGATAATCCTCTTTGTTTCCGCTGCGCGCAGCTTTCTGCAGGGCACGCACGATAAAGGGATTGTAGGCGTGATACTCGGCATCGCGGCGGAAGCGATAGCGTCCCAGATCATTGAGCTTGCGCCGCCGCGCGGCGGCACCTTCGGCTACGGGCGGCTGCTTGAGGTGTTCTGTGCAACGCTGAATGATCTGCTCAGCAATATGTGTATAGCTGACCTTACCAGGACGATAGGCCGAACCGGCAAAACAGCGCTGCACAAACTGCGCATCCAGGCCAACGATCTCAAACTGTCCCGCGCCGACAATATTGCGCAGGGTCGAGATACCCATGCGCGCCATCACTTTACACAGGCCGTCTTCAACCGCGTGCAGATAGCTTGCCACCGCCTGCTCGGGCGTCACATGTTCCAGGCGCCGCTCGCCAGCCAGGGCGCGCACGCTAGCCAGAGCCAGGGTCGGCACAAGCGCTTCAGCGCCGTAACCCAGCAAGACAGCTATCTGATGGACGTCGCAGACCGTGCCAGTCTCGCAGATCAGCGAGACACGGCTGCGCAGTCCACGCCGAATAAGTTCATTATGCACAGCTCCCACGGCCAGGACCATTGGCAACGGTGCCTGCGCCGGCGTGCTCTGTGTATCGCTAAGAATGAGCAGCGAAATACCATCGTTGATTGCCCTTATAGCTTCCTGTTCCAGGCGCTCCAGGGCCACTTCAAGAGCCGCCGGACCCTGCGCTATCTCAAACATGGTAGCCAGCTTACGAGAGCGGAAACGCTCGTCCTCAAGTTCAGCCAGGGCTTTGAGCTGTCGCTCCGTCAACAGAGGCGATTCAAGATGCATAAGATGCGCATGCAAGGGCGACTCGGTGAGCAAGCTCTCGCGGCTTCCCAGATAGCAATCTAGAGACATGACGATACGCTCGCGCAATGGGTCAATAGGAGGATTGGTCACCTGAGCAAAGCGCTGGCGAAAGTAATCGGAAAAAGAGCGCTCACGAGACGAGAGGACGGCCAGAGGCGTATCATCGCCCATACTCCAGACGGGTTCCTTGTTCTCCTGCAGAATCGGCCGCAGAACCATTTCGACGTCCTCATGTGTGTACCCAAAGAGCTGCTGACGAGCGAACAAGACCTCGTTCTCCACGATAGCTTCGCTCTCGACGGCTTCTTGCTCCAGGTCAGCAAAGTGGCGCAAATGCTCAGCCAGCCATTGTCCATAAGGTTGACGTTGGGCCAGAGCAGCCTTAATATCCCCGTCGCGCAATAAAGCGCGGCGCTCTACATCGACGGCAATCATTTCGCCGGGTCCCAGGCGTCCCTTCTCGACGACATCGCCTGGATCACACGGGATAACGCCGGCTTCCGAGGCCAGGATAAAGAGTCCCTGCGCCGTGAGCATATAGCGCGCGGGACGCAAACCATTGCGATCAAGGGCCGCCCCAACGATACGACCATCGCTAAAGACCAGCGCGGCGGGCCCATCCCAGGGCTCAATCAGTTCGGCATGATATTCGCACCAGGCACGCTGGGCCTCGTCAAGATCGAGTTTTTGCTCCCAGGCTGGCGGAATGAGCATCTGCATGCTATGCAATAGATCGCGCCCGGAATAGGCAAGCAATTCTAAGGCATTGTCAAGCTGGGCCGAATCGCTGCCGCCCTCTTGTACCACGGGCAGTAGATCTTGAATCTTCTCGCCCCAGAGAGGAGACGCAAAGGCGCTCTCGCGCGCCTGCATCCAATTGCGATTACCTTGAATAGTATTGATCTCGCCATTATGCGCGAGCATGCGCATAGGCTGGGCCAGCGGCCACGCGGGCAGCGTATTGGTGCTATAGCGCTGGTGAAAAATGGCCAGTGCACTGGTATAACGAGGATTGGCCAGATCGAGATAGAAGCGTGCCAGCTCATCGGGGGCCAGCAGGCCTTTGTAGATAAGTACCGAGCGAGAAAGTGAGACGATATAGCTATCACGAATACTAGCTTCGGCCAGTCGTCCCTCAATTAAGCGGCGAGCGGCATAGAGCGCTCGATCATAGTGAGCAAGGTCAAGCTGGGCGGGACGGGAAAGGAGGATCTGTACAATATCTGGAGCTGTTTCTCTGGCTCGGCTTCCAAGAACTGCATAATCAATCGGCGGATTACGCCAACCGAGAAAAACGAGACCGGTCTCCGCAAGTGTTTGCTCAATGATGCGTCGACTCGTGGCATGAGCGTCGGGAGAGCGCTTACTGGCCGGCAAGAAGAGCATACCAACGACGAGATCGGCAGGATCGGCAAGAGTAACGCCCTGGCTCGCAAGCTCTTCTACAAGCAGCTCTCGGGGGATCTGAGTCAGGATACCGGCGCCATCATTTGTTTCAGCATCGGCATCTTGCGCCCCACGATGAGTGAGACGCGCAAGCGCATCGAGAGCTGTTTGAACAATAGAGTGACTCGCCTCTCCAGAGATATGGGCCAGGAAACCAGTGCCGCAGGCATCGTGTTCCCAGCGGCTATCGTAAAGCGGACAAGCAGGGTCAATGACATCGCGCTTGTGCATCATGCGTTGCTCCAAAAAAACACTAATAATCCAATGCGAGAGGCACCTGCGCTGGGGCCAGAGGTTCGACTAATCAAACAGCGATCGTCGTTTTCGTTAGTTATTTAGTGTATAAGGGACCCGTAGTAGCGGGAGCACAGGGATACCCTTAATCTGTTAGTGGGCGTCATGAACTGAAAGCACAAGGAGCATACCTTGAGAGATACGGCATTGCATAAAAGGGGAGCAACTTAGCTCATGATAGAATGGGCAACGTTACCTTCTAATGAGAGAGTATAACATAGACTCCCAGTATGAACAAGTTCTACAGATAGGAAATATGCCTAAACTCCCTCCTTTTTTGTTGCATTCACTAAATTTGATCGACAAGTTTTTTGCGAAATGAACTGGGAAGAGGCGCGGAGCCAATACGCCGGCAAAATCTAGCGCTCCTTTCGCCTCTCTCCAGAGAACTTTAGCTTTAATTGGACAGACAAAGGAATCTAGCTTATTCAGGCTCCAGGGGCTGCCGATCCCGGGGAAGCCTGATAAGCTTAGGATATCGCGCCCGACGAACGGAGGGCAATAGTCCGATCTCGTCAATGCTCTCGCGACTATAACTCTTGCCAGCAAGGCGAGAAAGCGCCTCCAAGGCGGCATCAAGCACTTCCAGGCGGGCAAACCCCAGCTTATCAAGCAATTCCAGCGTCTCATAACGAATTTCTAGCCGCTCTAACATGCCCATGGCGTGCAGCTCTTCTAGAAGCATGCCATAAGAAATAGTATGTTTTCGGCGCACGTCCTGAAAAGAAGGGCGCGCCTCGTTTTCTTCCATGCTTTTACCTTCTCTATCTTCCCTAAGCGGTTGCGCTGGCTAATCCGTAAAGCTGCTGCACATGCGCATAGAAATTGAGCTCTTTTTGACGACCAGATGACGGTATGCCCGCACGTCTATTTGTGAACCATTCAGTGCTCCTGGGGCAAGACTGCCCTGCAGGACGTTGAGGAGCTTTGATATTGATTACAATCTCGTTGAGGGTATAAGGCTTGCCAGCAAGGCGCGAGAGCCCCAGGCAGAGCTTGCGGGCAATCTGTTCATCTGTAGGCAAACCAAGCTCGGCTAGCGTGACGAGATGCGGCGGAACATCCGCTACTTCTGCAAGTATACGTGAAGGGACGCGTAGTTCTTGGCGGGCGCGCATAAGTGATTTCATCTTCCCTCCCTCCTGGCATGTTCCTCTAGCCGCGTACCGAGCGGCGATGATGGAAGCTGCTTGATCAGCCGTGCTTGAAATTGCAAAAGTAGTTGACTGGTCTCTTTATAGGATGGGGAACTGTGCTCAAAAAACCGGAGGTAGTAATCGATAGCTACGCCAAGGGCGATGATCTCGTTAGGCGCGGCCACAAAGCTAATGAAGGGGATCTGATAGCGCATTGTATTACCTCTTTCCATCTCCATACACCATACTGCAAGCTGGCAGCCCTTTCCTTGCCGCCAGGGAACAAACGCTCATCTATCCAATTTCCATACGGGTTCGACTCTCGCACGCCTTTTTCAAGACATGAGGTAACTAGGACTTGAGGACCTGTCCTCCAGACATACTATACTTTTTATCCGATCGAAATATACCTGATGTAAGCGAAGTTTAATATTGGCTTTAGCCCGACTTTTCCCCCTTGTTAAAGAGCATATAGCTACAAGGCAGGCTTATACACAAGACGATGTACAAGCCTGCAACAACCTGCTATAATTTACTCACTGTTACGAAAAGTAAGTTACGGTTACTTCTCATTATAGTCGTGCATATATGTGTATGTCAAGGCAAAGGCCATTACTTCTCTACCAAATTGTGCAAAATCATGACATTTGAGAAGTGCCTCATACGAAGAAGGTCAATTATCATGAGTGAAGTTTGGGTTCCTATCTCTGATGCAGAAAAACGTCTAAAAGCGGAAAACATTCAGATTGGACGCAACAAGATATCTCGCTTAGTCAGTAGGGGTGTCATCCAAGCCAAAGTTAATCCTTTAGACGCCCGTGTTAGACTCGTCAATATCGAAGAGCTACGTACTTTATTTAAAGAATATGGAAGTCACGCAGGAGAAGACAACCCCTAGCGCTTTAAAAGATTAGAGATCGATTTCATTTAACTTTATGCAAGGGAGCTATACCCACGATGGCTGAAGGCAGCAAAGATCCAGATCAAATGCTCTCCGCCAGGCAAGCAGGAAATATACTTGGCGTTAGCGGAAAGACAGTTATCCGTTTGATGGAAACTGGCGCCTTTCCGGGCTATAAAATTGGGGCTGCCTGGAAATTCAGGCGGGGAGATATTGAAACCTACCTCGCTTCTCGCCGCTACTATCCCAGGCAGGGTGAGGAGCTCTAATCTCCTGGCTCCTCATCAAAATTGAGTACTCCTTATTTCGCCCTCATTAGCGAGTTTTTACGCATTTTTGCCGATTCTCAATAGCTGCAAATTCTTCTATCATAGCAGCATTGAACGGGCAAACTTCCTTTTGCCCTGGTTTGAGAAGTCAAACGAGCAGAGGATGGAAAATCAATCAGCAGACTTATGCAGGCGCGCCTCCTCGCCGGGTTAAGCAAGCATCTAGGAAGGGAAGTCACAAAAGAAGAGATCGATGAGTTCCAGGTATGAGCTATCATCAGACACGTTGGATATGTAGCAGGAACATAGTATGAGCGAACGATGGGTCACTATAAAAGTAGCAGCAAAGAGATTCAACTTGCCGGCGAGCAAAATATCGCGTTGGGCGAATAGAGGCTTGATCCCGACTAAACCCAATCTTTTTGATAAGCGCTCGCGCCTGGTTGAGCTCAATGAGCTACAGGCAAAAATTACAGAGCTCAACGCCATACAGGATCTAGCCGAAGCCAATCTTGCAGAGGATCTCACGAATGGAAACGCTTGAGCAGTTGCGTATACACGCTGGTTTACGCGTCAAGGAGCTCGCCACGCTGGCCGATATCTCCGAAACTTCGCTGCGCAAAATGGCACACGGCGAGCCAGTGAGTGCGGTCCTGGTATATAAGGTCCTGCGCGTGCTCTCGGCACGATTGGGTAGAGAGATCGCTCTAGAAGAGATTGCTGACATCAAAACCCTATGACGCATTTCGCACCTGGCAGAACTAACTCTTTTATCATCTAAGCAATATTCTAAACATAAGACAAACTGGACAAAGAAAGCTATACCCGCGATGGCAGAAGGGAAAAAAGATCCTGATCAAATGCTCTCAGCCAGGCAAGCAGGGAATATACTTGGCGTTAGCGGAAAGACAGTTATCCGTTTGATTGAGACTGGCGCCTTTCCTGGCTATAAAATTGGTGCTGCCTGGAAATTCAGGCGGGGAGATATTGAAACCTACCTCGCTTCTCGCCGCTACTATTCCAACCAAGATGAGAAGCTCTAATCTTCCCTAGCTCCTCATCCCAGCAAGGTACACCAACCTCGCTCTTGACAGCAAAACTTTCCCTGTCTTTGCTAATTCCACGTCATGGAAGAGAATTTGCGGAAGAAGAGATTGATGAGCTCTTATCATAGTCTCGCCGAGCACAGTTTGTACCAGGTAGGTATACGCTTTCATTTAAGAGTAGCTTGTAAAGCGGCCTGATAGAGTGCACTATGTCTGCGGGGCCAGGGGAGCTTGCGGGCCTCTTCAGGAGCGAATAGCGCCCGTTCTTGCGTCTCCTCTGTCGGGCGAAACTCGTCAAGCGCTTCGATCTGGGCCCAGTAGAAAACCTGATAGCTATCGGGATAGGGATAGCGATATGAAGGCGGTTGCGGACCAAACAAGCGCAGGCGTTGATAGCCCAGCAAATGCAGCTCCTTCAGTTTTGCCCCTGCTTCTTCGTAGGCCTCGCGGCGCGCAGCCTCTTCAGGCGACTCGCCAGGCTCGATATGGCCTCCGACGATATCCCAACCACGGACAACCAGGTTCGTTTGAAGCAAGCGATCACCATCAAAGGCTAGCACAAGCGCCGTGGCAATCAGTTCGGTCGGTGGCAGTTGGGATGAGAGGGCAATATATCCTTCGTTTGGTAGAGGGAGCCATGAAATATTCTGCTCAACCTGGACAATCTGTTCGTCCTTTAACATGCAATCCCCCTTAAGCATTTATTGCAAACGTTTTCATGGAACACCTATGCTATCGAGGAACATAACAACCTATCCTCGCAGCTGAATAGCTCCAGGTCAGTGTTTCAAAAAGGATAGGGCCAATTATAGTGGATCAAGCCAATGCCTGTCAAACTGTCTTCCACGAGCCAAATCCTTGTATCCCGAAATAGGATAATAACCCCTCTAGTTACGTTTATAAATATATACTTGCCATGGAAGAAAGCATATTATAGCTTTATAGCTAAGGAGATAAACATGAACCCGTTTGTAAGGTTATTGCTCCTATTGTTCATTTTTGCTGTCTTAACCCTAATCGCCTGGCTTATGACGCGCGGCGATCAAAATAACAGGCGAAACCGTCCCCCCTTGCCCTCAAGTTACATTCCAACTGCATCGTCACACTACAATCACGTGGGAGCCACCATACATCATCATGGTGGATGTAGCGGGCATTATCACTGCCCCGGCAGCTTTTACGGTGGACACTATTAGGCCTGTTCAGCCCCTTTATGCCCCGTCCTGACGTCCCTTTTCCGCAAACTGCAGAGCTGCAGCTTGCATCTCGCGCCAGTGATCATCGGTCCAGTGACAGATAGCATACAGCGGCTCAAGCAGCGTTTCCCCTAGAGGCGTGAGCGCATACTCAACTTTAGGGGGAACAACTGGATATACCGTCCGCTGCACCAGGCCGTAGCGCTCCAGCTTGCGCAGGGTCTGCACAAGCATCTTCTGCGAAATCCCCTCAATCCCTCGCTGCAAATCGCTCAAGCGCTTCGCTCCCGGCTTGAGGGCAAAGACAATCAAAATTGTCCACTTATCGGAAACTAATTCAAGCCCCTGACGCGTCCCCTCAATCAAATTAAGCTGACCACCCTGCTTATCTTCAAGGGCTAATCTGCGCTTCGTCATCTCTCTCCTCCAAAAATTACTTTCAGGTAAGTATAGCACTTCTTTGTGCGTACTTCACTTGAAATCTGTACTATGCTACATTTCCTGGGACAGAGCCGAAAGGGCATAGACGTAAGCTGGCATCAGTTAGCTTGCTTGCCAACAAGAACAAAGCAAGGAAGGGCAAGAGCCAATGTATCTCTAAGATGCACGAGCTCTGGCTCGCATCATGTACGTATAAGTCAACAACATATGTGAGGAGCAAAACAAATATGAGCACAACTGCTATTTTTCGTATGGAATTGAATGGAGCCCCTGTACAATTAGCAGAGCTTCAAGCCCTCTGGCAGAGCAAAAGCTATGGCCACTTCAGCGTATTGCCGGTACACAATAAGCGCGTGCGCGGCCTGCACCTACATCTGACAAGGCTCCAAAATAATACCCAGATCCTCTTCGATCATGAGCTTGATACTGAGCGCCTGCGCACATACATACGAAAGGCCGTAGCTAACGATACCGCGCCACTTATGGTTCGTGTAGAGATCCTGGCGCGCCAGAGCATCAGAACCCAAACCATAGGAGCCCTGGAGCCCGACATCCTGGTCAGCGTGCGCGATCTATCAGCAGAAGCGGCCCTTCCGTTACGCATACAGACTGTACAATATCAGCGCGATCTCCCCCAGGTAAAGCACGCAGGAACCTGTGGGCTCAACTACCAATATCGCCTCGCCCAACTCAATGGTTTCGACGACGCACTCTTTACAGATCCCGCAGGGCACATCTCGGAAGGCTCAGCCTGGAACATAGGTTTCTTCGATGGGCGACAAATTATCTGGCCTGATGCATCTGTCTTGCCAGGTATCGCTATGCAGCTCATTCAGGCCAAATTGCGCAAGAAACAAATTCCCTTTGAGGTGCGTCCAGTCCATCTTCGAGAGATTCCGAAATTTCGGGCGGCATTTCTCACGCACGTCCTCGTAGGCGCTCAGCCCATCGCCAGCATTGACGATATCCCGTTTGAAATCGATATTGAGCTGAACAAGCTGCTAAAGGCATGTTATGAGGCAAATCCAGAGGAAGAAATATAGCCAGAGGCAAAGCGCATAGGGCAAACTGGCTTGTCTGGGAATCCCTCAAATTGGCAGCATCTGGCAGCGCATTGTGTGTATCTGGCAGCCATTTCAGGCCTATAGTAACTACAAATCTCGGTGCAACAGATACTACAGAGGCACCCATAATCATTATATCAGCACAAATGCATACAAACTGGTAAGTGTTTCTTACGATGCGCTTTACTGGTTGTCTAACTTAGAGAGGAAAATCCAAGTATGACAGGCAAGCCATTTACGACGATTAGTATCATTGGCGCCGGCACTATGGGCGCCCAGATCGCCTTGCTCTGTGCTAAACATGGCTATCAGGTCTGGCTCTTCAGCCGTTCACAGCACACGCTGGTACAGGCGACCAGCCGGCATAGCCAGGAACTAGAAAGTCTCTTGCAGGCAGGACAAATCAGTCCACAAGAGCAGAGCAGGATTCCCGAGCGCATACAGCTCAGCACAGATCTACAGGAAACTGTGGCCCGAGCAGACCTGGTTATTGAAAATGTCCCCGAAGTATTGGAGCTCAAACGTGAGCTTTTCGCGCGGCTAGATGCTCTCTGTCCTCCTCATACCATACTGGCCACCGATAGCTCATCTATAAATATCACCGAAATCGAGGACGTGACACAGAGACGCGAAAAAGTTCTTAACCTGCACTTTGTCTCGCCAGTCTGGGACGATTCGTTGGTTGAGCTCATGCGCGGTACGGCTACCACCGATGAGACCATCGCCAGCGTGCGCAAATTTGCGCGCAGCATTAGCCTGGTTCCATTTGTGCTTCTGAAAGAAAGCTCCGGCTTTCTTCTGGGTCGCGTATGGCGTAGCTTACGGCAAGCCAGCTTGCGCGTAGTCGATGAAGGCGTCGCCACGCCCGAAGATGTTGATCGAGCCTGGATGATCTCAACCAAAATGCCCATTGGCCCCTTTGGTCTCATGGATATGGTAGGTATGGATGTCTTGCGTGACGTCGATATGTCCCATTACAACAAATCGGGCAATCCAGCGGACGCCCCGGCGCGCATAGTCCAGGATAAGATCGAACGGGGTGAGCTCGGTATCAAAACGGGCAAGGGCTTTTACACGTATCCCAAACCAGCTTTTCAGTCGCCTGATTGGTTAAAGGGCAACGAAGACTGAAGCAGACCGAGCCAGTTCACAGCAGGTGAATACCTAGAGGGAGTATAGGCTTCCATAAGTCTGCTGCGCTCGCAAAAACGACAAGCAAAAGGGCTGTCCATGCTCCTTATCATTTGACCAGTTGCATGGACAGCTCTGTTTCAACTCCTTACGCTTCGCGTGCATTGCCATTGGCTGCCTGTTCAGCGCCGAGGACAGCTGACTGGTCAAGCATGCTATACGGCATCACAGTCCTGACATCCAGCGCGGTCTCGCGTTCAGGCTGCCGCAGAGTGCGTCGCTTCAACTCACGAAACAGGCCACCAATCATTCGAGCAGTAGTATGCATATGTAACCTCCAGTCCATTTTTGCCATTCAGCGCTGCCGAGATGAGTCGGAAATTATCTTTCGCGTCGGCTGGTCCGCCAGGCTCTCGCAGCTTGAGCAGACGTCAGCGCGCTATTTTTTTCTGGTCAGTCCGGGAGAGCGCCCGGTCTGAAAAACAAGGAGCGAAATCCGCACCCATCAAGTAATCTATCATAAACTCTACTGCCACATATACGAAGCAGACAGGCAAAATGTTGTGTTGCTTCGTGGAGGAAAATAGTAACGGAGAGAAATTTTCCACAGCTCCCCTTGACATCATCCTCATCACACTGCTATACTAATAGCGACCAATGGTAACTAAAATAACAAAGGTAGGATTATATGGGCAGGAAAGAACGCCGCCAGCGAGAGCAACAAGAACTCAGGCAAAGTATCATGGATGCCGCGCGTGAAATCGCCCTGGCGGAAGGCTGGCGCAACGTCACAATGCGCAAAATTGCTGAGCGCATTGAGTATAGCCATCCTGCCATTTATGACTACTTTGAGAACAAAGATGTCCTCTTGCTGGAGCTCGTTCACGAAGGATTTCGCCTCCTGGAGCTTGAGCTACAAACGGCGCAAGCACGAGCCAGCAACGCTACAGAGAAACTATTTCTCATCGGACAAGGCTATTTCACCTTTGCCCGACGCTATCCCGAGCTGTATCGCGTGATGTTTGGCCTGGATGGGGCAACCTTTAGCATTTCCGAGCCCGAGAAAGAAGGGCTACAGATCGGGAAAATAGCAACCGAGGCAGTCATGGGCGTGCTTGAGGAACATAACTGGTCAACGCAGTATGTAGATGAAGAGGTAAATATTCTTTGGAGCACGGCGCATGGGTTGGTAACGCTGGCCATGGTCGAGCGCCTTCCTGGCGACCAGGTACAACAACTATTCGACCGAACGGTTCAGAATATGATGCTGGCCTGGGAACATGGTTCAGCCTCTTCCACAGTCGAGCGCCTGGCTAAAGAATAGCACCCAGGCCTTATAGCTTCCCGTACCGACAGTGATAGCAGGAGTAAAAAATCTCATATAGTTACCAAAGGTCATTAAACAAACAAAGGTAAATAGTAGCAGGTTGCTTTTCGGTAGCTTGCTCTACAGAGAGAGTAATTAAGCCCAGCGCTAGAAACGTTTTCATCACATTCAAACCAAAGTAAGAAAACTAGTATAGCTGATAGTACATCAATATCAGCAATAAACACAGGAAAGAGGAAAAATCATGTTTTCAGCACAAGAGCGCGCATATCTTCAGTCTCAAGCACTGGCCCGCCTGGGTACTGTAGCCAGTAATGACCAGACCGACGTTGACTCGGTGGCCTTTGCTTTTGATGGCGAGCGCTTCTACATCGGCGGCTACTTCCTGGAGAACACGCGCAAGTACAAAAATATTGCCTCGGGACAAGGCAAGGTATGCTTACTCATCGATGATCTCAAAACGCTAGAGCCGTTTGAGCCACGCGGCATCAAGCTACATGGCGATGCAGAGATTGCAACGCTGCAAGAAGGCTTTCGCGGACCTGGTACCTATCTCGTGATTACTCCCCGCGTGTCCTGGAGTTGGGGCATTGAGGAGCCGCTCTTTCAAAACGGTCAGCCAGCTCAGCCGGTCATGAAGAAAATCAGGTGGAAATAGCTTGGCTTTTCGCCAGGTTCCCTTGTAGTAACCTTGGCAAGTTGGTACTTCATCAAGCACCTCCGGCTTTCAATCCCCTTGTATAATGGACGATTGTACATTATAATTAACATTATAGATTGGACAGTCGTCCATTATAAGCTACACCGGAGGAATATCGATGGTCTCCTTGCACACCACCAGCAACTTACTGGCTCAATCGATAAGAGCGCATCGCGAAAGTAGAGGCTTATCGATGGGTGCCCTGGCTGAGAAGGCCGGTATTGCTAAAACCAGCCTTTCTAAGATCGAAGCGGGGCAGGGTAATCCATCCTTAGAAGTCTTATGTCGGATCGCCAGCGCTCTGAGCGTTCCAGTGGGAGACCTTTTCGCCAAAGAAAACCAACCTCAGCTTTATCTTGTTCGCAAAGACGAGGGCCGGGTTGCAGTCTCTGACTCCGGTCTACGCATACGTACGCTCCTGGTTGAAGGTCGCAATCAGCGAACAGAGATCTATGAGATGCTTGTGCCAGCGGGTGCAACCTATCATTCGCTAGCACACGCACCCGGCTGTGAAGAATTTGTTGTTTGTAGCGAAGGCGATCTCCGCCTCGGGCCAGAAGGACAGGAGGTGCTACTACAGCCTGGCGACGCGGTGCGCTTCCCAGGCGATCTTCCACATTCCTATAGCTCAAATACCGGAGCGTGCTCCACCCTCATCATGCATTATCCTCCCGCTGCGGGTATCTCTCGCTAGCATTTATGCGTCAATCTAATAAATTTGTAGTACAGTAGAGCTCGTGCAATACGAAGGGAATTGCTCATGTACGACGAACGCGAACGTTTTCTCATTCGCTATTCACGCGATTTTGCCCCCTTTACAGTAACTCGCGCCTCTGGAGCCTGGGTCGAAACCAGCGATGGCCGACGTATCCTTGACTTCACATCAGGTCAGATCTGTTCAACTATTGGGCATAACCACCCGGGAATTAGCGCCGCCATCCAGCAAGCCTTGGAGAGCGTTATTCACCTCAACTCATGGATGCTTTCTGAGCCTGTCCTGCAGCTTGCCGAAAAGCTTGTCAAGCTCGCTCCTGCCTCATTGAACAAAGTAGTTCTTCTTAACACAGGTGCAGAATCAAACGAGGTAGCCTTGCGCCTGGCCAAAATGCATACCGCGCGCTTTGAAGTTGTTGGCCTGACACGCAGCTGGCACGGCCTACAGGCAGGTGTTGCTTCGCTCAACCTTACAGGCGGACATGCTGGCTACGGACCTCTCATGCCTGGCACCTTTGCCTTGCCCGCGCCATATGCTTATCGCTGCCCGATCCGCCACTGTAATGGCAACTGCGATTGTACTTGCATGGATACCGGCTTCGAGCTCATCGATCAGCAATCAGTAGGATCTCTATGCGCTGTCCTCGCTGAGCCTGTACTTTCCGCAGGAGGCGTTATTGTACCGCCTGCCGATTATTTCCAACGCTTAAAGCAACACTGTGCCGAGCGTGGCATGCTCCTGATTATTGATGAAGCTCAGACCGGCTTTGGCCGCCTGGGAGCAATGTTCGGCTTTGAGCTCTACCAGATTGAGCCCGATCTCTTTACGGTTTCTAAGACGCTTGGCGGCGGTGTGCCGCTTGCCGCGACCTTCACAACTGCCGAGATTGAAGATGACTGTTACAATAAAGGCTTCCTGCATGTCACCTCTCATATCTCTGACCCGCTGCCTGCCTTCGTCGGACTTGCCGTACTTGAAGTTATTCTGAATGAGAGCCTGGTTGAGCAAGCGCAGCAGCGAGGCCAGTATCTGCTGAACAGCTTACAAGAATTGCAGCGGCAATACGAACAGTTTGGAGATGTACGTGGGCAAGGGCTGCTGGTTGGTGTGGAGCTGGTTGAGGATCGTACAAGCAAAAAACCTGCGGTGGCTCTGGCCCAGGCAATTACTGATGAATGCCTACGCCAAGGCCTCTCAATGAACATAATACGCTCTATCGACGGCGCTGCTAACTGCTGGCGTATAGCTCCTCCACTCTCTATAACCGAGAATGAGATAGATACAGCCATTGAAATTATCGAAGCAGCGCTCAAGACAGTTCTGGCCACAAGCCAACATTCTGGCTCACTATAAAGAGGGCGGCTAACAAGATGATGTATCCTGTTCCGCATCTACCATAAGCGCAAAGCACAACAGCACGATCTATAGCCTGGCTATAACATCGTGCTGCTGTCAACAGACAATACAAAGGAGGCTTATCTAAGCTGGCGATAACCTGATCAAAGCGCTGCTTCGCTATAACCAGACGGCCCTCAACGATCCTCCCTGTACTACAAGAATCGGTCCCTCTTAGGCTTAAAGATAGAAAGCCAGCTACAGCATCTCCATCTTTCTTACAAGAGTATAAGCGCTATATAGCTCGTAAAGAAGAGACAAAATGCGCAAAATTTATCGCCAAGTTTTGTATAATTTGCACAGCAATGAAACAGAAACACACAGGAATGGCTAACCGGATGGGCCAGGAAAGATTTTTCTAGAGGCTATATCCCGCGAAACAGGGCTGATATCTGTGCAGACTACCTAGCAGGCTTAAAAGAGGGCTAGATATGATAGAATAAGAGAGATGGAAGGGCACAAAGAAGAGCCAGAAGTGAACGGCAATGCCAGCTGTCCAATAAGATTGTAGAGTTCCACGCATGTTAGAACAAGATTATCGTCAAGAGAAAGACGCGCCGCTCAGACATGATATCCGCACGTTAGGTAATGCGCTGGGTCAGGCCATTCAGCGCTACGGCGGATATACTGTCTTTGATACAGTGGAGCGGCTGCGCAAAGATTGTAAGCGGCTGCGCGATTGTACGCGACAGTTGCATCAGGCCAGCGCGGATGAGGCGATCAGGCTACAGAGCGAGATCGACCAGCTTGGCCAGGAGATCGCAGAGATTGTTAAGAGCTGCGATCTGGATACCGCCATCGACGTTATTCGCGCATTTACCGTCTATTTCCACCTAGTAAATACTGCCGAGCAGTACCACCGCATACGTCGCCGCAGGGACTACGAAGTAAGCAACAGCGATAAGCCTCAGCGCGGCTCGCTGGCGGCCTTGATTAACTTCCTGAAAAACAGCCAGCTTGATGTAAGTGCGCTGCAAGGCTTGCTCAATCAGCTCTCCATTGAGCTAGTCTTCACGGCACATCCTACAGAGGCGACTCGGCGCAGTTTGATCACCAAAGCCAATCGCATAGCCGCCTTACTAGAAGAGCATGATCGCGCCGAAGCAAGCATGACGCCGCGCGAGCGTCTGCACTGGCAGCGCAAATTGGAGGGCACCATTGATCTGCTCTGGCGAACCGATGCCATTCGGCAGGTGCGTCCTCGACCGCTCGACGAGATCAAAATGGGCATCTACTACCTCGATGAGATTCTCTATGATGCACTTCCTGATCTCTATGAAGAGTTCGAAGAATTACTTCAGGCTTCTTATCCCGGGGTCACCATTCCACCCTTTATGCACCTGGGTTCCTGGATTGGTGGCGATCAGGATGGCAACCCTTTCGTCGGTCCAGATACGCTCCTGGCGGCTCTACGCCTGCAGCGCGGCTACGTCATCGAACATTATCGCACGGCAATCGAGGCCCTGGCCCAGCTCTATTCTCAATCTCTGAACCACGCTCACATCACACCCGAGTTACAACAATCGCTTGAGTATGATGCGACTTGCCTGCCCGAATATGATCGCGAGCTTGGCCCGCAAACAGCTTTAGAGCCCTACCGACGCAAGCTCTCGTTTATGTGGAAACGCCTGGAAGCGACGCTTGCGCTGCCTCCAGCTCCCAATACGGCGAGCCGGTCCTTTGGTACAGACATAAGCGCCGATGCACAACAGGACGAGACATCGGTAGCCTATCAGAGCGCCGAAGAGCTGCTCAAGGATCTGCATCTAATCCGTCAAAGTTTACTGGCTGACGGAGAGCTGGATCTGGCTCAGGGGCAGATCCGCAAGCTGATCCGCCAGGTTGAGATCTTCGGCTTCTACTTCGTCGCCCTTGACGTACGCCAGCACAGCGAGCGGCACGCGGCCGCGCTCTCTGAACTGCTGCGCGTTACCGGGCTTTGCGAGCAAGATTACACAACGCTGGAAGAGAGCGAGCGCTTACGCATCCTGGAGAATCTCTTGCACGATCCACGCATCGTAACGCGTCAAGGATTACAGCTCAGCCAGGACACCTGGCACATTCTCAATACCTTCCAGGCTATTCGCCAGGCCCACGAGGAATTCGGCCCCAAAGCCGTCACCTGCTACATTATCAGCATGTCGCATACCTTAAGCGATCTGCTCGAAGTGCAATTCTTCTGCAAAGAAGTGGGGATTAAAGATCTGCCGATCGTGCCACTCTTCGAGACTATCGATGATCTGGGCACCTGTACGCGTATTCTCGAAGCAGCCTTCACCCATCCAGACTACCGTCCCTACGTCGAGAACTGCAAGCAACAGCAAGTGATGCTTGGCTATTCCGATAGCAGCAAGGACGGTGGCATCCTCACCTCAAGCTGGGAGCTCTACCAGGCTCAGCGCCGCCTGGCTAAGCTTGGCCAGAAGTATCACATCGATATTACTATCTTCCACGGTCGTGGCGGCGCCATTGGACGCGGTGGCGGCCCGATCTACGAGGCGATTCTCGGTCAGCCTCCCGGCACAGTCAATGGACGCATCAGAATAACCGAGCAGGGCGAGATGCTTTCCTTCAAGTATGGCCTGCATGAGATCGCTATTCGCAACATGGAGCTTGTGGTGGCTGGCGTTGTGCAATCGAGCATCCCTGACGAGGCCATTATCGAGTCGCAGGTGCATCCCCAGCCCTCAACAGAATGGGTCACGGCGGTTGAGCGCCTTTCAGCCAGTGCGCACGCGCGCTATCGCCACCTGATCTACAATGATCCAACGTTCCTTAGCTTTTTTGAGCAAGCGACCCCTATTCTGGAACTGGGCTGGCTCAATATCGGCTCTCGTCCGGCGCGCCGGACCAAAGGGCGCGGCATCGAAGAATTGCGCGCAATTCCCTGGGTCTTCTCCTGGATGCAGAGCCGCTATGTGCTCCCTAGCTGGTATGGTGTGGGCGGCGCGCTCGAAGCCTATATCAACGAAGATCCTGCCCATCTTGGCCAGCTTCAATATATGTATCGCCACTGGCCTTTCTGGCGCGCCTTCCTTGATAACTTACAGATGACGCTCTCTAAGGCCGATATGCTCATTGCCCAGAGCTATGCCCAGCTTGTCGAGGATGAGGCCTTACGCCAGCGCATCTCGCGCGAGATTCAGGAGGAATACGAACGAACAGAGCGCACGGTAGTAAGTATCGTCGGCGGCAAATTGCTGCTCGACACTTCGCCCGTGCTGCAACAGTCGATCCAACTCCGCAATCCTTATGTCGATCCATTGAGCTACTTCCAGGTTGTCTTGCTTCATCGCCTGCGCACGCTAGGCGGTCCGCTAACGCTTGATAAGCAGGCCGAGGCCACGGCTACCCCGGAAGAGCGCGAACGGGCCCGACTTACCTATGCCGTGCTCCTTACCATTAACGGTATAGCGGCAGGCCTGCGCAATACAGGCTAATCCAAAGCCCTCTGCAGCATCTTTCCTCTGCTGCAGAGGAACCCTTTTTCTTCTGAGAATAGGCAAAGAGTTCTACCTTCGACGTTCTATTACTTTTTAAGTAAAGCAATGGAGAGGAAGATCTTTATGGAAGAGGTCGAGAAACTAAAGCAAGAGGCTATAGCTTTCGCTAAACAGGGAGAACTAAAGCAAGCTGCAGAAAGAGCCTTCCGAGTACCCCGATGCGGTCGCAGTGCTTGTTACCATGGCTCAGCTTAACGGCGATGATGGAGAATATCAGCGCGCGAGGCGATTTTACCAGATGGCGCTTAGAAAATGCCAGCAGCTGCTTGGCAAAGCTCACCCCCTTACAACAGCGCTCCATTCCGCGCTGTTATCGCTAGCAGCCCCCGCCCGCTTTAAAGCTGCAGAATGATGAAGAACGTCAGATAGGCCAAAGCCCTTAGCTAAGGTACCAGGCAAAAGAGAAGTTAAAGTCTCCTGGCGGGAAGACACGCCGTTGAAACTCTTTGCTGGCTTCTGACGTATCTGAGGGTGAGTTCCTGGCGTAAGATTCGCTTGCAGATCTATGTCAGTTATCCTGGAAATCTCGTTGCCGCCCGGGCAATTCCCGCTTGTGACCAATCTAGCAAGCGAGGGAAGCCCGGTTAAGCGCATAGATAAGGAGGTCTCATGCAGCCCGGTCAGCCCGAAGAAATGCCCCATAATCCAGCCCAGGAGATACAGCAACCGGCTCTTTCAGAGCAAACTACGGAGCAACAGCTTCCAATTTCAGAGCAACCCACAGAGCCAGAACAGGCTCAGCAAGTGGCCGCAGCTGATGCGCCAACAATACCCCAGCAACAGGTCCAGCGGCCCGCCACAATTGGCAAACGGCCCCTTTCGGCAGCTCCGCCGCCGGCGCCTCTACCAGAGCCAACCATTCCGACAGAAAGGCCCGTGAGCACAAGAACGCTAGTAACCCTGGGTATTATTGCCGTAGTGATTATCTGTAGCGCCTTTTTCGGCATAAGCTGGTACAATACGACAGCCACGACACCGCGTTTTGTGCCCGTTCCGCCACCTACGCCTACTGCCACGCCATACCCTATGGGCGGTGCAGCATCTTCAGCCTCGGCCACACCTGGAACTGGCAGCGCGGGCCAGCAAGCTAATCCGCCGGCTTCAACACCAACGGTGGTAGCTACGCCACCCGCCTCCAAACCAATCCCAACTTCCCAGCCCGGGCCTACCGCACCCCCAGTCGTAACTCCGCCCGCGCCTACCGTAAGCGTACCGCAGCCACAACCCACGAGTGCCCCGCCGGTCCCGCAACCCACCCCGACGCCCTGATGCTGCTTAAGCTCGGCAGGGGCGTCTCGCCCCTTATAAGCTCGCCCTTTCGCCAGATAGGAAATATTGGTACAGTTACTTATACAACAATGCCGCATGCATTAACTCATCCTCTCTCCTGAACCTATAGCTGAGATCCGTTACACAGCCAGGTTGATAAGTCTCTCACAGTACACAGGCAAAATCATATGTTACACTTTGCCTATCTACATTTATAAATCAAAAAAAGAAGTGATAGACTTATGAGATCCTGTACAAGCGTGCTATTTGGTTGCCTCTTTCCAATTGTATTATTAGTCATTGCAGCCTTCACTTTTATGGACTTTTTTACCTCGCTAAGCGATGTTGAGGGAAAATGTATAGTTAGCAGCAAGAATACTTCAACCTACATGCGAACCCACACGACAACACATACAAGTGGATCGGGCAGCCATCTCCGAACCTATACCACGCATTCTACAGAGCGGCGCTATGTTGTAGATCTCTCCTACAATATTCAGGCTAGCAACGGACAAGGATATCCTGGCCATAGTAAATTTGACTCGTCAAGCTCAACGGAGCAGCAGGACACAATGAATAAGTATACGATTGGGCAGGCTTACCAGTGCTGGTATAACCCGGCCCATCCCAGCACTGCAGATTTCGATGGGAAGATACATTATTCTTCGCTCATCATAGCGGGCGCATGCGTGCTGGCCAGCGTTT
This sequence comes from Ktedonosporobacter rubrisoli, assembly GCF_004208415.1. Taxonomy (GTDB): domain Bacteria; phylum Chloroflexota; class Ktedonobacteria; order Ktedonobacterales; family Ktedonobacteraceae; genus Ktedonosporobacter; species Ktedonosporobacter rubrisoli. The sequence goes on from NZ_CP035758.1 coordinate 5,741,914, forward strand.
TCGTATTCATAATCGCACTGTTCAGCACTTTTCAGAGGCGTTAGGCATAAAGGCAGCCTCGGCGATTTGACATTTGGCCATTCTGCTGGTATGCTTAGCAGAAGATAAATGCAGTAAAGTCTGACCCGTGCTGATCGAAAGTAGTATGAGAGCAGCAGCCAACAGCGATCCGGAGTAAGGTGAGAGTTCGGAACGGAAGTGCACTCGCAGAACGCATTCGTGAGCGGCTGACCGAAGAAAATTTCTGGCAACGCCAGCGATAAGTAGGACAGGTGGGTGGTTCCCACGCAGCACATAACCGGAAAAAGTGGTCTTTCCATCCTGGCTTACAATGCGGTAGGGCAAACAGAATCACCAAGCACTTGTGACTTCTCGTTTGAGATCGGAAGACAATTAGGGTGGCACCACGGGTGTGTATAGGGCAATAATTATCGATCCCTGCACTCTCGTCCCTTCAAAATGATTCAAGGAAGGGGCGGGATTTTTTATTGCCTGTCTCCTCCATTGTACATTTTGTTGAAGGAGCATCACACATGGTAACCAACAATCAGGTTAGCAAGATCCGGACCACACTAGCCCAGGCGTGCAGGGTTTTCACCGCCCACCTGCGCGAACTCTCCTCTCTGTCAATCATCCATAGCAAGCAGCCGTTAGCCACGCCGCAGGGAGAGATATAGCATGACCAAACTGTGGCAAAAAGGCTATAGTATCCACGAACAGGTCGAGCGCTTCACCGCAGCCCAGAACAGCTACCTGGATACGCGCCTGATCCGTCACGATGTCTGGGGCTCGCTGGCCCACGTCGCTATGCTCAAGCATATCGGCCATCTGAGCGAAAGCGAACATCAGGCCCTCCAGCAGGCGCTGCGCAATGTTCTGGAACTTGAGCAGTCGGGCGATTTCGCGATCAATCCTTCAGATGAGGATGTGCACACAAGCATTGAGAACTACCTGGTCACTTCCGCCGGACCCGCCGGCAAGAAAATCCATATGGCCCGTTCGCGCAACGATCAGGTTCTGGTAGATATGCGCCTCTACGGCAAAGAGCAACTGCATAGCGTCAGTAACAAGTTGCTAGCCCTCTGCGCGACATTGCAAGAGTTTGCTGCTGCCCACAAGGACGTACCCATGCCCGGCTACACCCATATGCAGCGGGCCATGCTCTCATCCGTTGGTCTCTGGGCCGCCGGCCTTGCCGAGGCCCTATTAGATGATGAGCAATTGCTCACGGCCGTCTACCAGCTCAATGATCAATCTCCGCTGGGCTCGGCCGCCGGCTATGGCGTCCCGGTTCCTATCGATCGCCAGTATGTCGCTGATTTGCTGGGCTTTGCGCGCGTCCAGAATAATGTTATCTATGTGCAAAACAGCCGGGGCAAGATAGAGGCGGCGATTCTGCAGACCTTGACCCAGATCATGCTCGATTTAAGTAAGCTGGCCCAGGATATTCTACTCTTCAGCACTGTCGAGTATGGCTTCTTCCAGCTCCCCCAGGAGATCTGTACGGGGAGCAGCATCATGCCACAGAAGCGCAATCCCGATATTATGGAGCTTGTGCGCGCGCGCGCACAGACCATGCTTGCGCTCCAACAGCAGATTCTAGGCATCGTCACAGGCCTACCTTCGGGCTACAACATGGATTATCAGGAGACAAAGCGCCCCTTTATGGAAGCCCTGGACCTAGCTGAGGATTGCCTGGATATCTGTACGCTGATGATCAGCAAGCTGAAGGTCAACACAGAGCGCCTCGTCGCCGCCTGCACCTTTGAGCTCTTTGCCGCTGACCGAGCCTACGAGCTAGCCAGCACATCCAATATCCCTTTCCGTGACGCCTATCGCATCGTGGGTGCCGAAGTAACGGCTCAGCTTGATCGACAGATCCCTTTCCCGGTTGAAACCCAGGAGCAGCTGGTAGCTCGCCTACAAGCACGCAGTCACCTGGGCGGCGCTGGTAATCTTGGACTAGATTCTATACAGCAGCGTATCGGGCAGGCCAGAACCGCCTGGCAAGAGCGCTCAGCCACTTTCAAAGAGGCAATACAACGCTTAGTTGGTTCTCACACTATCAAGATTTTGCAGGAGGATTAGTCATATGTCAACGGTTGTACTTGCCTACTCAGGCGGTCTGGATACCTCTGTTGCTATTCGCTGGATTAAAGAGAAATACGGTCTTGATGTCATCGCGCTAACCATCGATGTTGGCAATGAGCGCGATCTCACAGCGATTGCCGAACGGGCCAAGAAGATTGGAGCCGTCAAATCTATTGTCGTCGATGGCCGCTCAGATTTTGTTAACTACTTTGTCTGGCCCGCTCTGAAGGCCGGGGCCATCTATGAAGGCCAATATCCATTGGCCACCGCGCTGGCCCGCCCCTTGATCGGTCGCCTGCTGGTCGAAGTTGCGCGCACCGAGGGCTCGGTCGCTGTAGCACATGGCTGCACGGGTAAAGGCAACGACCAGGTTCGCTTTGATGTCTCCATCAATACCCTGGCTCCCGATCTCAAGATTATTGCCCCTGTGCGCGAGTGGAGCATGACGCGTGATAACGAGATCGCTTATGCCGCCGAACATAACATTCCCATTCCGGTCACCAATGCCAGCCCTTACTCGGTAGACCAGAATCTATGGGGACGCAGCATTGAGTGCGGCATTCTGGAGGACCCCTGGGCCGAGCCACCCGAGGAGGTCTATGCCTGGACGGCCAATCCTGATACCCTGGAGCAGAAGGAGCCAGAGTACGTGGAAATTACTTTCCATGAGGGCATTCCGCTCTCCTTGAACGGCGAGGAGATGGATGGCGCGCTACTCGTAGAGACGCTGAATAAGCAGGCCGGCGCTTATGGTATCGGGCGCATCGATCATATCGAGGATCGCCTTGTCGGCATCAAGTCTCGCGAAATCTATGAGGCACCCGCCGCTGTGGTCCTGCATGCTGCCCATAAAGCTCTTGAGACGCTCACTTTGAGCCGCGAACAGATTCGCTTTAAAGAACTTGTGGTCCCCGAATACTCTCGCCTGATCTATAACGGTCAGTGGTACAGCGGCCTCCATCAGGATCTCGCCACGTACGTACAGAGCACGCAGCGCTTCGTTAGCGGCACCGTGCGCATGAAGCTCTCGCGCGGACATTGCGCCATCGTTGGCCGCAAGTCGGAAAACTCGCTCTATAGCCATAGCCTGGCCACCTACGAGACCGGCGACCAGTTCGATCACAACGCCGCGCTCGGCTTTATCAAGCTCTGGGGTCTGCCCATGACCACGCAGGCACAGGCTCAGCTCCTCCCTTCGATAGGTGTGGAGGGCAACCTGCTCAATAATCACAACTCAAAGATCCAGATTGCGCAGCAGAGCGAAAAATAAGCTTTGCCCTTCCGCAGTAGCCCATAAGCGCATGAGCTACTGCGGAAGATCATTTTACTCGTAGCTTCTTTTGCCTTAAGGACCAGCACTAGCTCCTTTCACAGCTCGCTCGCTTCCCTCTCCAACTGTCACTTCTTGCAGAATTGTGAAATATTACCACACAAATTCTTACTTTCCCCTCTTGCATCGGTTCCTATATCTACTTTATATATTTTAATAAAGCCCTATTATCCACTGTACTCAAGAGAAACCCAGATTACATCAGAGTTTTTTAATACCTTTAACCAGTTAATTCACGCGTGCCATTGGACAAAAGAAAAGCGCAAAGAGGATGCAGTTATGTTAAACCCGGGTAACTATCTTGGAAAGTACCGTGTCTTAGCTTGCCTCTCCAAAACTAGCATTTGTAGTGTGTATAAGGCCGAGTCTATCTATGGATCTACCGAGCCCGTTAGCATCCAGCTATGGGAAAACATTCATCTCTCCAATGCGGAAGGGCGTCAGGCCTTTTTGCAGGAGGCGCAGGCTCTGGCCCAACTTCAACATTCCTCCATTCACGCTATTCTTGACTACGGCCTCGAACAGGATATGCCCTATATAATTACTCCCTGCCCTGGCTTAGCCGTGGAAACGCTGCGCGAACGCCTCAATCATCAGCCGTCGCCCGGCCTGCGCGAGGCCCTGAATATCATCACGCAGATCGGTGACGCGCTTGCCTATGCCCATCGAAATCGTGTGGTACATGGCCGGCTCCGTCCTGAACATATCCTGCTGACCAAACAGGGTGAAGCGCTGCTCAATTTCCCTTTGCCCTCGCTACCAGATCCCGCTAACCCGCAACAGGCCAATGCATACCAGGCTCCCGAGCAATTGAAGGGTAACATCAGCAAGAGTAAGCTGAGCGATCAATACGCGCTTGCATGCATCGCGCGCGAGATCTTTACAGGTCAGCCTGGCAACAAAGTTGGGACACTCTTTGCGCGCACCAGGCGCACGCTCCCTACCACTGTAGAACAAGCGCTTCGCCGGGCTACTACCCAGCAGCCGGGAGATAGATATACGGATGTAGAGGCTTTTCTACAAGCCTTACTAACCAGGCCCGTAGAAAAAATGTCACCCCGCATTTTCTCACAATGGCATTCAGGCCATCAGCGTAATGCTGGGATTCCTAGACAAAGGCCACTCTGGCTGAAAGTCGGCGCAATTATCCTCCTTAGCGCTATATTGCTGGGTATAGCGATGCCGCTCATCATCATCTATGTGCCGGCCCGCGCCGCCACGATTAGCTTGACTCCGCTTAGCCAGCACCAACAAACTCAATACACGATAACCGCGGTTACCGGTACCCCCAACGCCTCTCAGCATGAAGTTGCTCACCGCTCCCTATCCTACACGACACCGCCTATCACCAAAACAGTTAATGCCTCTGGCAAAGGGCATCAGGATGCAGTTTCTGCCACAGGTACCCTGATCTTCTCGAACCCGGGCCAGGTTCTACGCCAAATCACAACCCAGGAAATCAAATATGGAGATATAAACATAGTCACAGACGTTCCCTTCGATCTAGATATGGGAGGAACTGTTTCGGTGCCTGCCCATGTTGTGCAGAAAGGTCCCGTTGGTAACATTCCAGCTCATGCGATGGATGGCATGTTTGATATCGTTGATATTGCCACCCAACAACGCATCACCACAGTATATGGAACCAATCCTCAGCCGTTCAGCGGTGGTCAGGATGGATATGACTATACCTTTGTGCAGCAAGAAGATATCGATAACACGGTCTCCCCGCTCAGGGATCAGCTCACAACGCAGGGCACTAACGAGCTCAAAAAAATGCCCAAGCCCAACGAAATTCTTGCCCACAGTGCAACACAAAGCGATATACAATGCTCTCCCAACGTAAAAACTGATCACCAAGCAAGTGATCGCGTCGCCGAGTTCACTGTAACAGTAACAGAAACCTGCCAGGCAGAAGCTTATGATCCGCAGCAGATCCAGAACACGGCTATTCAGTGGCTCAAGGCTGACAAGGCCACACAACTGGGCACGCACTATCGCCTGATTGGCGATATCATGGTCACCACACCTGTTATCCAGCAGGTTGACTTTAGCACGCACAAAATATATATATCGGTCAATACAGAGGGCATCTGGAGCTTTCAGCTTGATAAAGCCCAGCAGAGCTATATAACCCACCTCATTATGGGTAAACCACAGGCAGATGCCCTAAAACTACTGAATTCCAGCATAGGTGTAGCAAAGGCCAGCATTAGCACCACCGGCTTCCTGGGAACCGCCATACCGACTACTCAGGAAGCTATCAAATTTGTCATCATCAACGTTAGTGGATTGCAGCACAATCCATAAATAGATATAGCTAAACATGGCTCAGCTTAAATTAAGCACTGCTAGCAGATAATACCGGCTCATATGCTCAGCAGGCAGCGGGATGTTTGTCTCGCTGCCTTTTGTTGTCATAGACAAATACAATTTTTGTCCTTTAAAGTTCTTCTCGTTCGTGAATAAAATAGGCCCCCAAAGCGGTAATAAGTTTGACAAAATCTCCGCAGTAGCATATAAAAGTGAAAAGCAAGCGATCAATTAAAGAGAGAAGATTATGACAGTTTTTGAGACGATAAAGCGACGGCGCAGCATCGGGAAGATGACGGAGCAGCGCCCCACGCGTACCCAAATTGAACAGTTACTAGAGGCGGCCACGCATGCTCCTAACCATCATAAAGTCGAGCCATGGAAATTTTTCGTTCTAGCCGGCAAGGCGCGTCAGGAATTGGGCTCAATTATGGCCGAGGCGCTGGCCGCACGTCTGCATGATGTCCCGGCTGATAAGGCTGAGGCCATGCTCAATAAGGAACGCAACAAACCATTACGCTCCCCTGTGCTGATCGTCGTAGCTGCCGAGCATGCGCAGCAGGCAAAGGTGCTCGACATCGAAAATATTGAGGCTGCGGCCGCTGCTACCCAGAACATGCTGCTGGCCGCCGAAGAGATGGGCCTGGCCTGTATGTGGCGCACAGGAGATGCGGCTTACAATCAGCGCGTCAAGCAATGGCTGAATCTGACGCCTGAGGATCATATCGTAGGCATTGTCTATGTCGGCTTCCCAGCAATTTCTGCCACTGAGCGCCATCCTGCGCCGGTTGAAGCAAAAACAGCCTGGTTGGGCTGGCAAGAGTAGCTAATAAGCAAGCAAATCTTTCAGCAAAAAGGAGATGAGCAATTTATTGGGGCTCATCTCCTCTTATTTGTGCAGGTTGCTAATATTTAATCAGAGCAAAAACATCATGCCCCTTGAGCTTTTCGCGCCCTTTGAGGAAGGTCAGCTCAACCAGAAAGGCCACCCCGGCAATATGGCCGCCAAGGCGTTCCACAAGCTCGATAGAGGCCGATACAGTACCGCCGGTAGCCAGCAGATCGTCAACGATAAGCACGCGCTCACCGGGTTTTACCGCGTCCTTATGTATCTCCACCACATTGGTACCATACTCTAGTGCATATTCAACGCTCTCTGTCGGTGCCGGTAGTTTGCCAAACTTACGTACTGGCACAAAACCGCAATTCAGCAGATACGCCAGGGGAGCGCCAAAAATAAACCCTCTCGACTCGACGCCCACAACGGTTTGAATACCAGAGCCGGTATAATGAGCCGCCATGCGCTCCATAGCCGCACGAAACGTTGCACCATCCTGCAATAAAGGCGTAATGTCCTTGAAGAGGACACCTTTTTGCGGAAAATCCTGGATATCACGTATTCGGTCTTCCAGGCGTATAGGCTCAGATGTTGACGACATGAGCTATCTTCTCCTATGTCTATATGAAATCTGCATCACTTAGTTTCAGGCGCTCACGCTCATTCTTCCCGAACAATGCACTGAATTTCGCGCATTTCAGGATGAGCATTAGAGATCCCTGAAACTCTAAGAGGTCAAGTGAAATTGCACTCAGGGCCGCCAAGATATATTATACGCCAGGCTTCCCCACTTCTTATTACGTCACCAAAGCTTGGACTATCCCTATTACTCTGGTCTGGAACGACACTAGCTGCCTTGTAAGGCTAGTAGGGGCACAGCAGATCACGGTTAGCTTTGTTTATCGCGTGCTGCTCTGCGTTGGGGACTGCCCTGACTACTTCGCTTACTCGTAGAGACATCTGGCCATTCCTGCATTTGCACCTGACCCGATTGCTCGTCTCTGAGCACATCATCTTTCAGTTGAATAGCTCTCATAGTTACCCGGTGGCAGGCAGTAGAGATACTATTATTGTCAACTACGCTTTGCAGTATACTCTAGCCTGCCACAGCATGCAAGTTAACTACCCCAATATATGTACCATGTTTATCAGACGGTTTGAGTTTCAGGAGTATCGGACGGCGGTAGCTGAGCCGTACAATAGGCGCAGCGCGTCGCTTTGATTGGAACAGAACTCAAGCAGAATGGGCATTCGCGCGTGGTTGGCGCCTCGTCTTTATGCGGAAAAAAGCGGTCCTGCAAAGCGTTGACCGGGCGTACCACGAAGAAATAGACGACAGCCGCTGTGAGCAAGAACGTGATCAGAGTGCCGATGAAATGTCCCCACATGAACCCCGCGGTTTGAGCCGAATTGAGCGTGCTAACATTGGCAACCTTTCCTATCAAAGGCTGCAGGAAATCATTGACCATGGCCGTGACGACAGAATTGAAAGAGGCACCAATGACAATACCAACCGCCAGATCTACCACGTTGCCACGCAAAATAAACTTCTGGAAACCACCTAACTCGCGCAAGCCAGCATGCAAGCCGCGCTTCCCTATATCGCTCACATCTAGAGCAGCTCGCTCCCTATCCATAGGCTACCAAAACTCCCTTCATCAAACAGTGCAATGAGAACTGTCTCATCAGGCATTCTCAGCACATGGTTTTTTCGCAAGTCTCAACCTACACATTTGCCGCAAGCTCGGTCCCAGGCCTTTATCACCTGTAGGACACCATCCTTAGATTAGCATATAGGGATGCAGATTACTAGCCATTTCGTACCGCATCCAACAAAATCAATTCATTCCTTATTTGATCTCTTCAGCAAGAAATCAAGGTTAAAGCTTTTGCAGATGGAAGAGCGCTCTGTAGAGATGAAGATCCGACCCTTGCCGGAAGAGGTGGCCGATGCTTACAAAGCTTGCGAATTGAGCGAGGAATTTGCAGGATATGAGCAATGAGGATGGGAGCCAACAGGCTGGCAAACAATTAAAGGCATCCAGCTAGTGACTGGATGCCCTGACACAAAAACCTTGTGAGCTCAGGCGCTCAACTTAACGATGGTCACACCATCCCCACCTTCCTGGGGAGGCGCCGAGGCATACGACTTGACCAGGGGATGACGCGCAAGCTGCTGACGTACCGCAGCGCGCAAGGCGCCGGTCCCTTTCCCATGCACAATGCGCACAGAAGCCATGCCAGACATCGCCGCATCGTTAAGATAGCTCTCCATCTCTTCCAGCGCCTCTTCAACCCTCCTACCACGCATATCGAGCTGTGTAGAGACCGGAGCCCGATCCTCGTAATGCGGAACGACAATGGATCTTGTGCGTTCTTCGGCCGCGGCTTTGCGCTTGCTCACGCGCTCAATGCTGTCAACATTGACGCGGAAGCGCAAGGCTCCCATCTGCACCTCAGCCTCGCTATGATCAGCCGACAGACCAACCAGCTCGGCATTCTGCCCAAAGCTGAGCACGTGCACAGTATCGCCGATCTGCAATGGTCCTTCCAAGCGCTCCTGCGCTGGCTCAGCCGGTCGTGGCCGCCGGGGCTCAGGAATAAGCGAAATCTTTTCTTCCATATCGCGCGTCGTCTGGCGGGCCTGCCCCAGGCGTTCGCGCGAGATATTGCCGCGCCTCACCTCAACCTTGATTCTTGCCAGCGCCGACTGCACTTCCTCTAACTCGCGCCGAGCCTGCAGGCGAGCCTCGTTGAGAATCTTGACGCGCTGCTCTTCCAGGCTGTGGCGCTCTTCCTCAAGCAGCTTGCGCTGATACTCGGCTTCGGCACGCTCCATACTGAGTTGGAAGTGCTCATCTTCAGCCGCCTTCCGCTCCGATTGCAGCCCCTCCAGCAAGTTTTCCATATGCACGCCTGCGCTGCCAAGAAATTCGCGTCCCTGCTCAATGATGCGCTCATCAAGACCCAGACGAGTAGCGATAGCCAGGGCATTACTGCGTCCCGGCAGGCCGATGCTTAATCTGTAAGTCGGCGAAAGCGTCTCGACATTAAACTCGACCGAAGCATTCACCACGCCCGGCTGCTCATGGGCAAAGGCTTTGAGCTCAGAATAGTGAGTCGTCGCCACGGTAGCCACACGATGTTCCAGCAGATAGGTCAGGATAGCCCGTGCCAGCGCCGAGCCCTCGCTCGGATCGGTGCCCGCGCCCAACTCGTCAAGGAGGACCAGCGCGCCAGGCATATGGTCAGCAGCGCGTTTGATGAGCTCCTCAGACATCTTGCCGTGGATATCAGGAACCTGCTGCTTCTCCAGCTCCTCGACGCGATGCAGGATCTCGATAATACGGCTCAAGTGCGAGGAAAACGTACTCAAGCTCTGCTCAATGCTCTGCTCATCGCCAATATCGGCAAAGATATCAGCAAATACAGCGAGCTCCGAATCATGCTCTGCAGGAACGTGCAAGCCAGCCTGGGCCATAAGTGTCAGCAGGCCGACAGTCTTCAGGGCCACAGTTTTACCGCCGGTATTAGGGCCGGTTACCACGACCATCGAGAAGTCGCGTCCCAGGCGAAAGTTGATAGGTACCACCTTGCCGGTCAACAAGGGATGGCGAGCATTGCGCAGCTCGATGCGGCCCTCGGCGTTAAGACGAGGCGCCACCGCGCGCGTCATACGTGCGTAACGCGCCTTGGCTAAATGCAAATCGAACTCGGCCAGCAGCTCAACCGCAACTTTCAGCGCCTCAGCTTCAGCGCCAATCTCCGAGGAGAGCACGCGCAAGATCCGCTCAATCTCCTGCCGTTCCTCGATCTGCAACTGTCGTAACTTATTATTGAGCTCTACAACTACCATCGGCTCAACATACACAGTAGCGCCACTGGCTGATTGATCATGCACAATACCGCGCACCTGGCTGCGGTTCTCGGACTTGACAGGAACGACATAGCGATCATTGCGAATCGTAATGAGCTGCTCTTGCAAAGCCGGTCCAAACTCGCTCACCAGTGTGCGCAAGCGATCCTGCAAACGCTGGTTGGCGCCCCGAATATCAAAGCGCAGCTTACGCAGTGTCGAGCTAGCCGAATCGAGCACCTCACCCTCTTCGCTCACCGTCTCCTCAATACGCCTGACAAGCTGTTGACGTGTTGGAATGTCGGCCCCTAAGCTATGGAGGAGCGGAAAATTTTCCGCGTCAAGTTTCTCCAGAAGCCGCGCCACATAGATAGCGCTGCGGACCGTACCCAACACATCTACAAGATCGGCGGGGCTCAGGACTCCATCGCGGGCTGCACGAACCAACAATGGACGAATATCATGAGCGCCGCGCACACCTGCGTCGGCATACAAATCAATTAAGTTGGAGGCCTCGCTGGTATACGCCAGACGACGCTGGGCCTCCTGCAGATCGGCCGCCGGCAGCAGTTCCGTAACCAGGGTTTTACTTGCCGAAAAAGCGGCTTCGCTGGCTACTTTAGCCAGGATCTTAGGATATTCTAGTGTAAGTAAACTTTTCTCGTGCATAACTATCTTCTAATGAGTCCTCTACATAATACATGCGCCCCGCCCAGGCGCACCATCATACGTGTTAACCAAAAAAATGCCAAATGTAAGATACCATATTTAGTCCGAGATGAAAATATGCCCACAAAAGATCTTCCAGGCGGCAAAGCTCCTTTCGCGCATCTTTAGAGCCAGAATGAGCCTGCGCGCGATCTAGCAGTGCAAAAATGCGTAACCTCAGGCATCTCTGATTCGTGCTTACTAGAGCCACAAGTCATATGGAACTCTCGTCTAACTTCAGCGTATAGCATAGTGTGACCATTTAGCTAACAGAATAGGAGTCGTTGCACATGATTCTCCATAAAGGAGAGCGCGTTTTCTGGGGCACTCCCGAGATCATCTATCTGGAAGGGACTATTGTCGCACTCGAAGAGCAGCAACAGTCGGTGGTCATCCACATTGAGCGCGCAACCGAATACTCGGCCCACCTCATTGGGACAGATGTTACGTTTGCCGCCAATGGCGTCAAACCGCTCGTCGGCGAGAGCCCACCGGGAACAACCAGCGTACGCGCAACTGAACGCAAGACGCCCCGCCAGATGAGCGATGTCGAAAAAATCAACAGCGCGGCCGCCGCCGCAGTACATCAACAGTATGGCTATACCTTACCGCAGGAACAGGAACAAACCTTAATCAAGCAGGTGGCCAGTGCGCTAAACCAGGACCCTGCCTTGCGCCAGCAAATTATCAACTCAATGGACGAAATATTGCGCCGCGAACTCTAACCATACAGGAAGTTAGGCCTACTACATATAGACGTAAACCCGCCGGAAGCATATACTAATATATCATAAGATGCATGGCGAAGTGCACTAAAACACAAGCTAGAATGAGGAGTTTCTATGAACTGTAGGTATTGCAACAAGCCCATTAACGCGCATGCACGCTTTTGCTCAAATTGCGGCAAACCCATTGCTATACCTCCACCGGAGGCGACACCTTCACCCCCCGAAGCGCTCTTAGAAGGCGATGAGGAGACTGTCGAAATCAGGCCGCTGCCTGCTTCACAACATCCTGAGTGGGCGATCACAGAAACTTCTACGCAATCATTACAACAACAAGAATCCGCACAATCTTCCCATCCAGAGCTGTGGGAAGATCAAAAACAGTCAGAATATTCCCGGACGAATACACCTCCCACGCTGCCCATCGCGAGTATACAATCGCAGACAGCACAGCCGGCACCGCCTCCTGCGCAGCCGCTGGCTCTGCAGTATCCTACCACACACAGTACCAAAGGCTCCAAGGCTCCATCGGCCACTATCAACGTTGAACCAACAAAACGGGAGGGACCCAGGCGCAGTACAGGCTGCTGTATTCTAGGCTGCCTGGGCACGCTCGTCCTGCTGGCCGTACTGTTAGGCGCTGGCTGGTTCTTTGCCTTACGCCCCTATCTCCATGACACGGCTCAGAGCCAGATCGATCAGGCCACCTCAGCAGCTATAGCGCGCATCCCGCCAGAAGTCGCCCTTCTGCCTGCTGGCCCGCTCAAGATTCAAGAGACGACCCTCAATAGCCTGTTGAATAATATGCTTGGCTCGACCACGCTTATTCAAAACCCGGCAGCGCAGATCAGTCCCGACCATATACGCTTCATGTTCCAAATCTATGGCAACTCTTGCGCGATTACCGCTGTCCCGCAGGTAACGAATGGACAGCTTGCCGTCACCAATATGAGTATCGATGGCATCTTTGGCCTGATCATGACACCTGCAGAGATGACAAACATCGTGAACCAGCACCTGCTAGAAGCCCAGAAGCAGATCAAACACAATATTCGCAGCGTTCAACTACTCAACCAGGAAATAGATCTCCAGCTTGGGTAACTATCTCCCCTCCAGGTCCCCAGCCACTGTGGCTCAACTCTACTTGCGTCTACGCCTCACTCCCACAAATACTCCCGGCATAAGCACTGCAAATAGCATATTCATGTCGACGCCATTGTTAGGCGAGGCTGGATGAGGAGTTGCAGGCCCCAACGTCGCAGGACGCGCATTGATTACCTGACAAACACTGCCAACCTTGCCCGTAGGGGCGGGAACGTTAGCAAACACCGAGGATACGCCTGGCAATAAGCCGTTGTTGTCTTGCCCCAGAGGCCAGTAGACTAACGCTGCTCGGCCGACAATGTTCTCTCGGGGCACACAACCCCAATCGCGCGAGTCCGAGCTGCCATTACGATTGTCACCAAGCACAAGATAGGTATTCGGCGGAACAAGACGATTGCTAAATGACGGATAGGGGTTGCCCTGGTTATGTGGATCAACATAGGGCTCGTTGAGCAGTACGCCGTTCACGTAGACGGCGTTTCCTTTGATCGTCACGATATCACCGGGTAATCCGATAACTCGCTTGATATAATCTTGCGACGGATTGGGAGGTGCAACAAAGACAACTATATCGCCACGGGTCGGGGAACGAAACAGGTAGGACCACTTATCCACAAGAATAAGCTCAGTATTATGCAGCCCTGGCTCCATACTATGCCCATCAATGTTGAAGTTCTGCACAGCCAGACGGATAACCAGAAACATCAGAACAGTCAGGACTACAGTCTCGATGATCTCACGAACCAGGCGGTAGCGTTTCTCAAAATCAAGTTCTATTTCCACCGATTTTCCTCTATACGATAATTTTAAAAATGGCACATGTCTTGTAACAGATGAAACTCATGGAACAGTCTCCACAAGAAACCAACCTATTTCATTGTATTCCATCTCAACAAATTGCAGGCCAGGAATACTCGTTCTCACACAGAAACTGGCTTCCAGCTAGCTCATAGGCATAGGCACGCCATTAGGAAATAATGGCTAAGGAAGCTGTGTTATCTATTATGCGTAGCTTTTTTGCCGGATGATCGTAGCCATGTCCACACTTTTATCGCCCAGATTACACATTATGTCAAACATAGAGGCCTGGCTTTGCCATAAAATCCTATAACCTCTTGACGCGAGGGATAGAGTATAGTACTGTTATATGGAACGTTTGTTTGCATATTTTACTCCGGCCCTGCTTGTAAGCAAGCAATAAACTAAAAATCATTCTATTATAAGAACGTACGATTTAGAGCGACGGACGGTTAAATTACATGCCCCAGGATAAAATAGTAGTACGTGGTGCTCGTGAGCACAACTTAAAAAACATTGATGTGACCATCCCACGCGATAAGCTGGTGGTCATTACCGGCCTTTCTGGCTCGGGCAAAAGTAGCCTGGCCTTCGACACCATCTTCGCTGAAGGGCAGCGGCGCTATGTTGAATCGTTATCAGCCTACGCACGCCAGTTCCTTGACAAGATGGACAAGCCTGACGTAGACCATATCGACGGGCTCTCGCCGGCCATCTCCATCGATCAAAAAGGGGCCACGCATAATCCTCGTTCAACTGTTGGCACAGTCACCGAGATCTACGACTATTTGCGCCTCCTTTATGCACGCGTTGGTCATCAACACTGCCCCAAATGTGGGCGCGAGGTGAGTCAACAAACGATTCAGCAGATCGTTGATGCCGTCCTGAGCTTGCCTGACGGCTCGCGTATCCTCCTGCTCGCGCCTCTTATCCAGGGTCGCAAGGGCGAATATAAGAATGTCTTTGAGGAGATGCGCCGCGCCGGCTATGTTCGTGTGCGCGTGGATGGTCAGATCCAGGATCTTAGCGAAGAAATCGAGCTGGATAAACAGAAGAAGCATACTATCGAGGTCGTCGTTGATCGCCTGGTTATTCGTAAGGGCAAGAAAGCTGAGGCTAACGGCGCCGGGAGCGATGCGCAGCGTAGCCCCCTGAAGATGGTAGCTGAGCGCCCGGCTCTCTATGAGGTGAAAGCCGATGAGGAGTCGGCTGAGCCGGCTATCACTCAACATGAAGATGTTGACCCGGCCTTCCGTCAGCGCCTCTCGGATTCGCTGGAGACAACGCTTAAGCTTGGTAACGGCGTAGTGCTGGTCTCGGTGATTGGGAGCGAGGAGATTCTCTTCTCGGAGAAGGCTGCTTGCGTCTATTGTGGGATCAGCTTGCCCGAAATTGCCCCTCGTTCTTTCAGCTTTAATAGCCCGCATGGAGCCTGCCCAACCTGCACCGGTCTGGGCACGCAACAGGAGATCGACGCCGAACTGATTGTGACGCATCCAGAATTGAGTATCCGTGATGGGGCTATCGCGCCCTGGAGTAAGGTTGTCAATGGCAGCCAGTGGCATAGCTCGATGCTAGAAGCGCTGGCCGAGCGCTTCAACTTTAGCCTCGATACACCCTGGAATGAGCTCAGCGAGGATCTGCATCAGAAGATCATGTATGGAGTCTCCGAGCCGCTTACGATCCGCTATACGCCTCAGAACGGCCATACGCGCAATTATACAGTCCACTTTGAAGGCGTCATTCCCAGTCTTGATAAGCGCTATAAGCAGACTGAGAGCGAAGGTGTGCGCGAAGAGATCGAGGGCTATATGACCGCGCGCGTCTGCCCCGATTGCCGAGGGGCACGCCTCAAGCCTGAGGCTCTGGCGGTGACTATTGGTGGACGCAATGTGGTTCAGGTTACAAGCCTCTCTATCGTTCTGGCGCAACGCTTCTTCCAGCAATTGGAGTCCGAGGAACTGTCAACCCCGACAACAGCGCCGGCGCAGAGCACAACCTCTAAAGCTAATGGCAAGAAGAATGGCAATGGCAAAGGGAAAGCCTCAAGCTCGTTACTTGGCGATCCTCTGACTCCCATTGATCCGCAAGGGCCGCTGGTCCTGAGCGTATTGAGTGCGCGCGAACAGATCATCGCTCGACAGATTCTCAAAGAGATTCGAGCTCGTCTGCAGTTCTTGATAGATGTGGGTCTTGATTACCTGACCCTGAATCGAGCGGCCATGAGCCTTTCAGGTGGTGAAGCCCAGCGTATCCGCCTGGCCACCCAGATTGGTTCTGGCCTGATGGGCGTCCTGTACATTCTTGACGAACCTAGCATCGGCCTCCATCAGCGCGATAACGAGCGCCTGATCAAGACGCTGGTGCGTCTGCGCAACCTGGGCAATACCTTGCTGGTAGTTGAGCATGACGAAGATACGATGCGAACTGCCGATTATATTATCGATATCGGTCCTGGAGCTGGCGAGCATGGCGGCAAGGTAGTGGCAGCCGGGACCTATGAAGAGATCGTGGCCAATCACGATTCGTTGACTGGCGATTATCTGGCCCATCGCAAATCCGTGGCGATACCCGAGCAGCGCCGGCCAGGCAACGGTCAGAGCTTGCTGATTACTGGCGCGCGCGAGAACAACTTGAAAAATGTCGATGTCGAGGTTCCGCTGGGCAAATTCGTGGTAGTTACCGGCGTCTCGGGCTCAGGCAAAAGTACGCTGATTACCGATATTCTGTATCGCAAATTATCGCATACGTTCCACCGCTCACATGAGCGACCTGGCGAGCACGACGAGATCAGTGGCCTGGAGAATCTCGACAAAGTAATTGATATAGATCAGTCGCCGATCGGGCGCACGCCTCGCTCTAATCCGGCAACCTATACTAATGCCTTTACGGGAATACGCGAGCTCTTCGCCCAGGTTCCCGAGTCTCGCATACGCGGGTATCAGCCCGGACGCTTCTCTTTCAACGTCAAGGGCGGGCGCTGTGAGGCCTGTAAGGGCGAAGGCATCGTCAGAATCGAGATGAACTTCCTGCCAGACGTCTATGTGCCGTGCGAGGTATGCCATGGCAAGCGCTACAACCGCGAAGCCCTGGAGATCCATTACAAAGGCAAGAGTATCGCTGACGTTCTGGATATGACGGTTGAGGAAGCAACAGCTTTCTTCTCCAACGTGCCATCGATCTATAACAAGATGAAGACACTCAACGATGTCGGTCTTGGCTATATGCGCCTGGGTCAGCCGGCAACAACGCTTTCAGGTGGTGAAGCGCAGCGTGTTAAGCTGGCGACAGAGCTCTCGCGCCGGGCTACCGGGCGAACCCTCTATATCCTTGACGAGCCAACGACTGGTCTGCACTTTGCCGATGTGGAGCGCTTGCTGGAAGTCCTCCAACGTCTTGTGGATGCCGGCAACACCATCGTGGTAATTGAGCATAATCTTGATGTGATAAAGAGCGCTGACTGGATTATTGATCTGGGACCCGAGGGAGGCGACAACGGCGGACGCGTGATTGCTCAGGGGACACCAGAAGAAGTGGCCGAGAACGAACAGTCCTATACTGGCCACTTCCTGCAGCGTTTATTCAATGAGGTAAGCGCCCACGCGATAGCACAGCAGATTGATCCGGCGATGGTAAGGTAGCTTCATTGCTCGTAGTAGTCTCACGCTTAGATTGTTCAGGGGCCGTGGCTTGCTGCTCATCCGCAGCAGGCTCGGTCTCTCCTCCTACCGGCGCCGGAGTCGGCCCGCCCGGCTCCATAGGCACGCCGCGCTGACGCTGCCGATAGTCAATCCAGATGATAATCCCGGCCATCGTCAGACCCACCAGCCCAATACCAATCAGCTTGTAGAGACGTGGCATCTGCAGTCCCATTACCCCAAAGACAATCGTGAGGCCATAGAAAAGATAGCAGATCTGTTTGGCACTCAGCCCGGTCGCCTTCAGGCGGTAATGCAAGTGCGTGTTATCGTAGTGTAAGGGGCTCTGTCCGCGCCTCACCCGGTTGAGCATCACAATCGCAACGTCGAGGATCGGAATGCCCAGGACCATCAGGGCCAGAGCGATTTTCGCTCCGCCAATAATAGCGAGTACGGCCAGGCCAACGCCGAGAAATTGTGAGCCGCTATCGCCCATAAAAATCCTGGCAGGATTCCAGTTGTGAGGCAAAAAGCCCAGCACGGCCCCTGTGAAGATCGCTGAGAGAATGGCAATGCTATGCTGCCCCAATGTCCAGCTGATGATCGTAATAAACAGGCCAGTAATCCCCACTACGCCAGTTGCCAGCCCATCCACACCATCGATCAAATTCACTGTATTCATCATGCCCACGATCCAGAACCAGGTAAAGAGGATCGCCGGGATAGCCAGCAAGGAGATTTCTGGCCGGTGAATAAAGAGGGTCAAAATGGGCTCACGATACCAGGGCAAACCGAGATGATGGATATTTACGCCGAAAGGATTGCTAAAACCATACAGGAAGACCCCACAAAAATGGAGCTTTCCATCCAGGCCCGAGCCATCACTGCACGTACCAGGTCCGAGAATAATCAGCACGGCCAGGGTCTGAGCCAGGAGCTTGGGCCAGGGCTTTACGCCCTTCACATCATCATAGACATGCACCACAACAATCAAAGTCGCCGCCACCAGCAATAGCCAGTATCTGGTCACTTCGGCGCTGGGTATGCTTTTATCGGTAGCATAGAAAAGTAGAGAGGCAACAACAAAGGCAAGAAACATCGCCACTCCGCCCAGGCGTGGAACTGCCTCTTTATGCTCCCTTATACGCTCACCATCGTTGCCAGGCTCATCTAACCAGCCAACCTTGCGACAAACAGCAATTACGCCGAACGTCGAGAGGTACGCAAGCAAAAACGCACACACCCCACCAACCAGCAATAAGATGAGATCATTTGAGAAGATTTGAAACAGAGAAGTAGAAAAGTCTGCGAGTAATTGTGGCTGAAAATTATATGCCAAAACCATACGCTTGCCCCCTATGGCGGAGTGTTGTAGTCCAAAATGCTGACAGAACGATAATAACCCCCATCTATCGGTCCGATTATACGGCCTCTATCTGTGAAGTACCCCATGCATAAAAGCGGGGGCTTCTACAGTCCTCCCGCGTGGGAGCGCTGTGGGACACTTCCTGCCCCATTCACTTTCTTGAGACGATAGCGATGCAAGATATTGCGAGCGGCATTGTGGTCCCTGTCCAATTCACAACCACAGTGAGGACAGGAAAGCCAGCGTACCGAAAGGTCCTTTGGTACAACGCACCCACACTGACTACATGCCTGGGAGGTTCCATGGGGCGCTACCTGAGCAACTGTCGAGCCAGCCTCTTCCGCTTTGCTGCTACAGAGTGCGACAAATGCGCCCCATCCTGCATCCAGGATGCTTTTATTCAATCCGCCATTGGCGGATGCCCCATTGGGAAGATAGGTCCCATTTTCGTCTTGTTTGGGTTGGGGCGCTTTGGTCATGTTCTCAATTTTGAGATCTTCAAAGACCAGCGTCCCATAGGTCGTGACCAGCTTGTGAGACGCTTGATGCAAGAAGTCCCGCCGTTTGTTACGAGATTTTCGATAGAGTCGAGACAACTCTTTCTTTGCACGGTTGCGCCGGTGACTGCCTTTCTTGCGCCGTGCAATCTTCTGATGTGCTTTTTTGATCGCTTCTTCTGCCTTGCGATAGATACGCGGGTTTTCGATGAAGGTCCCATTAGAGAGTGCTGCAAAGGTGTTGATCCCCAAATCGATGCCGATCTCTTCTTCAGATGGATGGAAGGCCATGGAAGCAGCGAACGCATATTCCGTAGTGAAAACAGCATACCACTGCTCTCCCTCCCGTTTGATGGTACACGTTTTGATGGTGCCTTGCATCTGGCGATGCTGCTTGATCTTGATATGCCCGATCTTGCTGAGAGAGAGGCGCTTGTTGACGATTTCATAGCCGCCCTGGGGATAGGTGAAAGAGTCATAGCGGTCTGCCGACTTGAAACGAGGATAGCCGGGAGTCTCGCCATTCTTGACCCGCCTGAAGAAAGCATCCATAGCCTTGTCGAGACGTTTGAGGACATCTTGTTGCACCTGGCTATAAATGTCCTGGTACTCTTCCCGCAATGCTTTGATGGCAGGCAATTGGTGAGCTTGCATGTTGTAGGAAACAGACACGCCGTTCATTCGGTACGCTTCACGGCGCTCTTCAAGAGCCGCATTGTACAGCTCTTTGCAACGCCTCAGCGTCCATTCCAGCTTCCCTATTTGCTTTTGTGTTGGGGAGATACGGAATTTGTACGCTTTGTTGCGAAGGTGAGGATTGTTTGGCTTGCGCACTTTCTTCAGGTGTGTCTGCTTTCCTCTTTGAACCACCTATTTGCCTTTCTGGTTTCGTTTGATATGCTCTTCCAGAGCAGTCAAGATTTCCCCATTGAGGGACCGATTGCGCTGCTTTGCGATCTCCTTCATCTGTTCCAACACTTGAGCAGGAAAGCGGATAGAGAGCGATTTTGTTTCTTTTTCTTTCTCACTCATACACCTATTTTACAGCTAAATTGGACGTTTGTCAAGGGCTACGGTACCCCTCAAGTAAGGAACGGCCCTTGTCTCTCTATGCTTAAAAGCAGGGGTTTTACGGGCCGGTTCGATAAAAACGCAAACACGCAGTTTCTTTATGGTACCAACTTCAGCTAGACGCTTACCTGTAATAAGCGATCCCAGCCAGAATAATCTTTCTGGCTGGAAACCCTGGCTTGAGGCCATATATCCCTCAATAAATGTATAATGCTTTCCTTCTGCTGGTATCCGATTTCCAAAAGCAGCAATGCGCCAGGCTTTATCTTGCCAGATTGCCGGGCCTCGTAACAAAAGCGCTGCAAGAGGTCGAGGCCCTGCGGGCCGCTAAAAAGGGCCTGGTGCGGCTCATAAGCGTGCACATCAGGAGTTAGCTGAGTGATCTCCTCGGTTCCCACATAGGGCAGATTGGCGGTTAACACATCCACAGGCTCGGGGAGAGGTGCCAGTAAGTCGCCCTGCAGCAGGCGCACGCGCTGCTCAACATGCTGGCGCAAGCAATTTTCTTGCGCTACGGCCAGGGCTTCGGTGGAGATATCGCAAGCATAGAGAAGGGGAAGGCGGGGCTCCTGCACGGCCAGCGTGATAGGAATAATCCCGCTTCCGGTGCCAATGTCGGCCACGATTGGAAGCTGACCGGCCGCGAGTCTGGCGCGAATCGTCTCCAAGGCTGCCTCTACCAGCAGCTCTGTCTCAGGGCGGGGAATAAGCACGCGCCGGTCCACAAGAAAATCCAGGCCGTAAAATTCTTTATGGCCTAGTAGATAAGCTACCGGCTCACCCTGCTCTCGGCGCGCGATAAGAGCCAGGAAGCGCGTTTGCTGCTCTGGCGCTACTTCACGTTCAGGGTAGGCATAAAGCGTAACGCGATCCACATCCAGTACGTACTCTAACAATACCTGAGCATCGCGCCTGGCGCTTTCCTGTCCGGCCTGTCTGAGCCTTTGTGCCCCTTGCTCCCATATATCCCTGATTGTTGTCATCGTGAGCTTTCTATTACCTCACCCTAGAGAGGTTGACGACCGGCAAAGCCGGTGTGCATATAGTGCCAGAAGAGGATGCGTTCCTCGCCCAATTGCCAGCACAGATATACTTCCTGGCCATCACGCAAGCTAGGAAAATCTATCAAGCCAATATCCGGGTCCTTGAGCACGCAGCCAAAACTCTGCAGTTCGTCGGCGGCATTGCGTAAAACATGCACATATGCCGCCAGGTCACTCTGCAGCTTCATCGTCCGTCCATAGAGATGATGGCCATTGCCCTTCGAGCGGGCGTGCAATTCTTCCAGCTCTTCCTCAATGACCTGAACACTCCGGCGACCTTCCTGGATCTTACGCAGCACGACAGTAATCTCAGGCAAGAGCGCCTCGGCCTCTTCACGCGTGAAATAGCGAGCCATAGCTTTGCTCTCCTTTCTACCGTCAGCCTTGCCTTGAACTGGCTGGAGTTGCGATCAGCATTATTTTGACCTGGTTGGAGTGGCCGCAGGGGTAACTGTCGGTTGCACGGTCGGCGTTACCGGAGGCGCGTTGCTTCCTCCCAGATTGATGCTTAGATCGTCAAATGCCGTAAAGTTCACTACAGTACCACCAGTATTCAAGTAGTTGCCTTTGATTATATCACCACTCTGCACCAATGGGAGTTTAGGTGATAACGAGAGGTTGGCCGTGAAGATCTGTTGCTGCCCCTCTATTTGCAGGTAGAAAACTGTATTGCTTCCCTGCTGAACCGTGGCAACGCGCTGCACTTTGCCCTGCAGAGTCTTCGTGGTAGCACTGGAAGGCGCGGAAGTTCCATTCTGGGCCAGCTGGGTCAGCCACTGCTGATAATCCTGTAAGGCTTGCGCGAGGCTTGTATCAAACTGCACATTGCTCCCGTTGAGATTGCGCGCATCGACGATGCCAACTGCCTGGAAGATATCACCGCTGCTGGTATGTTGCACGTAGATAGCGACCCAGGTAGGCGTATTGTAGATCTGATAAAGCTGGACGCTGGCTACATCATAGCCACGGATATTGGCTCGCGTGGATTGAAAAGTCTTCGCAACGTTATCACCAATGCCCAGGCCCGACAAGGGATAGAAATCGGCCGCATTCTTGTGCGTATCAAACAGGAAAATGCCTGTGCTTGAGTTGTCATTCACTGAAGAGGAGGTCATGGGAATGAGCCAGACGGGCTGATCGACGTTATTGTAGAGCAGTTCAGGATCACTTGCCGGCGATTGCTGACCCAGGCCAGAGGGATTGAACCAGGGCGCGGCATGATAGAGTCCCCACCATTGTAGATACTGCGTGACGGTATCGGCGGGCATTACGCGATCTACCCAGTTTGGTACATCCTGCGGCTTGTACTTTGTAATATCGCCGGTATGAGCATCAACCAGGAGCACTTCGCTTAGCTCATTGCCAACGTAGCCGCGAATCGGCTGCATGAGCGAGATGGTCCAGTAGGGGCGAAAATTATCGTCAAGTTCCAGGGTGGGATCAAGCAAGCGCCCATTGGTATAGCCGCTCATATAGACATGGCGCAAGAGATCCTGGTTGAGCAGCGCGCCTGGCAAGACGGCCAGGGAATCGTGCTTTGGATCAGTATAGAGCTGCGGCACCGCCTGGGGATTCTCGGCATCGACGACGACAAAGCCAGGCGTGGTCGGACTCGATAAGTTGACGAAGAGATTGTTATAGGAGAGCGGAGCAACGTAATAGAGATGATGCTTGATCGACTGCAGCGTATAGCTATCGGCATCAAGGCTATAGGCAGAGCCAAGGTTCTGTCCGTTGGAGCCCAGCACCTGCTGTCCTTTGTAAGCTGCTACGCTCTTGCTAACCAGCACGATATGATTGGGGTCCGTGGGTGGCAGCGTAGGAGAGGCATGCGTCCTTACGTTTGGAATAGCGGCCAGGGCCTTAGCATTGACGTCAAACCAGGTAGTAAAGACACCGATCAGAGCTGAGGCAGCAATACCCAGTACGCCAACTACCACAAGTCCAAAGATCCCAGCGGCGATAGCTCGGCGAGAATAGTTCGCGGGCATACGGCTGGCGGCGTTACGCTGGGTTGTACGCGTACTAAAGGAACCGCTCTGACTCGCCTCGGCGGCTTCTTCCAGCACACCCATAGCTGGACGGGCGAAGGCAAAGAGATTGCCAATGCTGCTAAAAAAGAGGGGCCAGAGTATCCATTGCCAGCCGCCAAAGGGGCCGGTTAGCGCGGGTCGGCCAAAGTACAGAATTAAGAAGCAAAAAATATAGTTAAAGATCCCGTATCCTACAAGCCAACGCACAAATGTGCGCCCATCAAACTTTTCACGCCTGCCAAAGACGAGCCGTCCGATGCTAAGAATCGCCAGAATTGCTAGCGTAGCAATCAATGCGAGCAGGAAAATGATCATTTCTCGAACTCCTAATTTTTCTCGGCCCTTATTATAGCTGGAGGAATCTCAAAATTATGTCAATAAATTTAAGGCCGCCCTTGCACCTGCCAGAGAATAAGAGTAGAACCAGTCTTATTGTAGTTTATTGCCGTCTTAATAACAACAGTTTTGTTTCGCCGGCCTGCACTTCCCGCTTCTCAGCTTTGGGCCACCTGGCAGCGGTTAAGATGAGGAAAACTGGTCATAGAAAGGGACAAAATCTCGCACAATAATCCCCACAATCAGCAAGCTGGGAAAAAATAGGTGCTTACCTCTTGCTTTTTTTCGCGGAAACAGTATAATGTCATTATGTTATGATTTTAACATGGGAGAAGAAAGTGGCCAATGCAGGAGCAAGCTCATTATCGTGCGGTATCTAAAATTAGCCCGGTGCCGCTGTATTATCAGGTCGAGAGCGACATGCGTGAGCGGATCAAAACTGGTGTATGGAAAGAGGGAGAACAACTACCCAGTGAAGGCGAGCTGTGCGCGCTCTACAAAGTCAGCCGGACGACGCTGCGTCAGGCCATCAGCGCCCTTGTCGATGAAGGCTTAATCGTGCGCGAGAGGGGTCGCGGTTCCTTTATCAGAGGACCGGTTATCACCGCCGGCACGCGCGGTTTAAGCTCTTTCAGCGACGAAATGGCCGCCATGGGCATGCGCTCAAGCGCGGATGTGCTTAGCATCCGGCAAGAAGCTGCGTCTGTGGAGATGGCAAGGCGCCTCCACATAGCTCCTGGCGAAGCCCTCACGGTCATTAAAAGGCTACGGTACGCCAACGAAAAGCCCATTGGTATTCAAATCGCCCATCTGACAGCAGCACGCTTTCCTGGCCTGGAGCAAGCCGATCTGTCCAAACAATCTCTCTATCAGTATCTTGAAGAAAAGTATGGCACTATCGTGGCGGAGGCGGAAGAGATCTTTGCTACAGCGCCCATTACTGGCAAAGATGCTCAATTACTCAACGTAAGCGATGGTGCTTGCGGCTTCTACGTAGAACGGCTTACCTTTGATCAGTCTAAGGAGCCTTTTGAATTCGTTACCTCGATCATGCGCGGGGACCGCTACAGAGTACAATTTGCTCTGCGCGCGACCCGGCGCCCACTCTAATCTGGCGGAGCTTCGTTTAAGGCGCCCACCACGACAGCAAGGCCAGACAGCATGATCGATCACTCAGCAAAGGAGCAAGCAGTGGAACCTATCACCTACCTGACAGAAGCAATACGCGTCCTGCAGCATATCCAGGAAAACAATGCTGTTATCCGTACCGTAGCCGATAAAGCCGCCGAAACCATAGCTCGCGGCAACTGGGTTCGCCTCTTTGGCAGCGGCCACTCAGTTCTACCCACGCAGGATTGCTTCCCGCGCTACGGTGGATATGTTGGCTTCTATCCAATTATGGACCCACGCCTCATGTGGACCACAGTAAGTGGCCCGGGAGGAGCTGAGGAGCTTCTGTGGCTGGAGAGGCAGGAGAATTATATTAATGTATTTCTGCGCCACAATACATGGGACGCCAACGACATGCTCATCGTAGTTTCGCATGGTGGCCAGAATCCCGCGCCTGTCGAGATGGCCCTGGCCGGGAAAGAGGCCGGGCTCTTTGTGGTAGCCATCACCTCTGAGGATAACCATCGCAATAAGCCCGCCACGCACTCCAGCGGCAAAAAGATCGGCGATATCGCCGACATCACTATCTTCAACGGCGTCTCCTCAGAAGATGCTGTAGTCTCCGTACCCGGCGTTGCTGGCAAAGTCGGCGGCGTATCTACCCTGGCCTCGATCGCCATTATTCAGTCAATCGTCTCTGAAACCGCCCTGGGCCTCGCGCAACGCGGATATAAAGTCAAGCCATTCGCCGCGCCCAACGTCGAAGGTCTTGGCCCCCGGCACAACGAGGAAGTTTATGAGGAATTCCGTAGCCGTTTAAATCGCTCCTAAAAATACCTTTTTCTGGAGGTTGCCCCAATGAAGTATCCCTCATTCCCGCAACGGATCTTCAGCCTTGCCGCTTTCTCACTCATCATACTGGTAGTCGCCGCTTGCGGCGGCTCCAGTAGCGGTTCTGCGCCATCGTCTTCTAACAAAGTCACTATTACTTATCTCACGCACTGGTCGGGTCCACAGATCGATCAACTTAACCAGGCTATCGCTAGCTTTAACAAGAGCGAGCCCAATATTACCGTCAAGGTCCAGAACGTGCCTTTTGGAAACCTCCTGACCACGATCACCACGCAGGGAGGTAGCGCCAGTGGTCCTACCATCATGGGTATTTACAATCTCTGGATGCCACAGCTTGTGCAGGATGGCATTATTGCTGCCGCCCCCGAAGCCAATACTAACGATATCCAGAAGGCTTATCCTCAGAGCACGGTTTCAGCCGTACAGGTTGATGGCAAGACGTACGGCTATCCTAATGAAGTCGACCTCTACGCCCTTAACTACAATAAGGCGCTCTTCCAAGCGGCCGGAATCAGCGATCCTCCCAAAACCTGGAAGGAGCTGAGCGAGGATGCTAAGAAGCTTACCAAACGCGACAGCAGCGGCAAGATCACTCAGCAGGGCTTTGGGATCATTACCAGCTGGAACAGCGGCGTTGTTCATCCCTGGCTCTCCTTGCTAAATTCCAATGGTGGCCAGCTTCTCTCCACCGATCATAAGCCCCAGCTCAATAGCAAGGCGGCGCAAGAGACTGCCGATCTCTACCACCAGCTGATCTTTGTTGACAAGACAACTGATCCGGCGATGGGTCAAGCCAATGCCTCGACCACAGGGCCCTACCTTGATAACTTCGCCAATGGTAAGACAGCTATGGTCATTATGGCCAACTGGTGGGAAAGCAATCTTAAGGCCAGCATGGGCGATAACTTCAAAAATATCGCGACAGCGCCTATTCCCGTGGGACCCAGCGGCGATAAGGCCCACAGCGTCTCGTATTCCTGGAGTACAGTTGTTAACGCGCACGCCACGCCAGAGCAACAAACTGCGTCCTGGAAATTCTTGCAATGGCTCAACGGATCGCAGAGTGGGAAAAATAACTCCTCGGCGATGGGCGATATCCTGCTGAATATGGGTATCCTCCCGAGCCGCACTTCGGATCTACAGGCCCACCAGGATCAACTAACTTCGCCCTTTATCCGTACCTATGTGGACCAGCTACAAAACAGCATGCCGTTCCCCACGGTACTTGGTGGCGATGAGCTCACGACCA
The DNA here is from genome assembly GCF_004208415.1 of Ktedonosporobacter rubrisoli. Lineage (GTDB taxonomy): Bacteria > Chloroflexota > Ktedonobacteria > Ktedonobacterales > Ktedonobacteraceae > Ktedonosporobacter > Ktedonosporobacter rubrisoli. The sequence continues at coordinate 5,768,872 of NZ_CP035758.1, forward strand.
GCTTACAAAAATCGCTGGAAGCCATGGACTTTGGGCAGAGCTCGCCCCAACAGGGCCTGACCCAGGCTCAAACTAACTTGAGCCAGATCCTGAGCCAATACTACTCCTAAGTAAGCCCGCTACGGGCTGAAAACGCTGGGGCTGCATATGTATTAGCTCTCATATGCAGTTCCCCATTCTGCTTAACAACAGAGAGGATAGACCGATGAAGAGGCATAGATCATATGCTCTCTCCAATGTGGGCTTTTTATTACCTGGCCTTGGATTGCTAGCAATCTTTGTTGTCGTGCCCATTATACTAACGGCCTGGATCAGCCTGCATCGGGGCTCTATGGCCGTCCCATATTCGGCGCTCAAGTGGGTGGGGCTGCACAACTATACGCTGATCTTCCAGCAGGCCAACTTCAAAACCGCCCTGATGAACGTTGTGCTATATTCTGTGGCCAATATCGTGATTATTTTGCCCCTGGCCATACTCCTGGGCTTATTTCTTTCACAAAAAGTACTCAAGGGCCGCAATTTCTTACGGGCCTTGCTCTTTATCCCTTATATGATTCCCAATGTGGCAGTGGCGATTGTCTGGGGCTATCTCTATGCGCCACAGTATGGACCTCTTAATCAGATGCTGGGCTGGCTACATATCCCGGCGCAAAACTGGCTGGCCTCGCCGCAGCAAGCTATGTTTTCGCTGATTATCTTAAATGTCTGGCAGACGCTTGGCTACTATGTTGTGATGGTGCTGGCAGGACTTACCGAGATTCCCCAGGAATATTACGAAGCTGCCTCGATTGACGGAGCCGGCTGGTTTCAGCAGCAACTTCACCTGACACTGCCCCTCCTTAAACGCGCCCTTGCTTTTGTGGTGGTCATTATGACAATCAACACCCTGCAAATCTTTGATCCGGTCTATGTGCTCACGCAGGGCGGACCAATCAACGCCACCAATGTGGTCGCCTACCATATGTATGTCACTGCCTTCAACTACGGACAGGCTGGTCCGGCCAGCGCAATGGCGATGGTACTCTTTGCTATTGTATTGATCCTATCACTCATCCAATTACGCCTATTTCGCTCTCTCTGAGGAATAAGCGCTGGACAGGAGCATTCCTAATGCATATCTACACTAAGAGCTATAGAGTATCTCAGGAGAGATGGCAGCTACCGGCCAGGTCCCTGCAATACCTGATTATGGCCGTGCTTATCTTTACGATGCTCTTTCCGTTCTTCTGGATGATTGCATCAAGCGTCAAATTGCCAGCTGAGCTAGGCGCCGTGCCTCCCATCTGGTGGTCGAGCCAGCCGAGCCTTGCGCCCTACAAAACAGTTTTTGAGGTAATCCCGTTTGCTCGCGCCCTGCTGAACTCGCTGATCGTTACGATCAGCTCAACGGTGGGCGTGCTGGTTACAAGCATTATGGCCGGCTATATCTTTGCTAAACATGATTTTCGGGGCAAGAATATGCTTTTTGTGATCGTGCTGGCTACGATGATGGTGCCCCAATTCGTTATGCTCATTCCGCTCTACCGCATGATGAATGAGCTCGGATTAGTAAATACCTATCCTGGCTTGATCCTGCCCAATCTGGCGAATGGCTTTGGCATTTTTCTTATGCGCCAATTTATCAGCGGTATCCCTGATGAGCTGCTGGAAGCTGCACGCATCGATGGAGCCAGCGAATGGACGATCCTGTGGCGCGTGATTACGCCATTGCTGCGGCCGGCAATCTCGGCCCTCATTCTCTTTGCCTTTGTCTTCCAGTGGAACAACTTTCTCTGGCCCCTTACCATCGTAAATAGCCAGGATATGAGTACAGTAGTGCTCATGCTCAATGGCCTGCGCACCTATACTTCAAGCGTCTCCTTCACGAATATTGTGATGGCCGGAGCCGTGATAGGTATTCTGCCTAGCGTTGCTTTGACGCTATGGGCACAGAGATATTTTATTGAGGGCATTTCGATGACTGGCATTAAGGGCTAGAAGGGGATAGGATAAGGATGTATCTTGGCATCGATGTAGGCGGTACGAAGATCCAGGCAGCCTACATGCATCGGGATAGGATAAGCTTGAGCAAAAAAATCGCCACACCTGGCGATTACGCGACGTTTTTAAGGGCGCTTGTCGAGCTTGCTCGGGAAACAGCCGACCCTTTGGAGCCGCTAAGCTCGCTAGGGCTTGGCATACCGGGAACGGTAACGCAGCGCTGTATTACCTGGGTGCCCAATCTGCCCTTTCTCGATGGTCAAAACCTGGCGGGCGATCTGGCCGGTACCCTTGGCGCGAGGGTTACTATTGCTAATGATGCTCAGCTTGCCCTCCTGGGCGAGCGCTGGCAGGGTGCGGCCCGGGATCGCCAAAGCGCAGCGCTTATCAGTGTAGGTACGGGGGTAGGAGGAGCGCTTATGCTTGATGGGAAGATTGTGCGCGGCTTCCACGGTAGCGCAGGAGCTTTCGGCTGGCTTAATCTTGACTGGCACGCACCCGCCGATCCCAATCATGGATATGTTGAATTACAGGCCTCGGGCAGGGCGCTTGAGAAGCTGGCCCAGCAAAACGCGCCGGCCCTTACTTCGCATGAACTTATTGCTAGAGCAAGGGAAGGCAAGCTTGAGGGGCGCCAGGCAGTCGAACAGCTTGGCCGGCTCCTGGGCATCACGCTGGCCAGCATTGCCAGCATGTTTGATCCTGAAATCCTGATTTTCTCAGGCGGCCTGGCTGATATCTTTGATCTGCTGGAAGAGCACCTCAAGGCCGGTTTGTACACCTTTGGTTCGCCCAGCATACGCCATACTCCCATTATAGCAAGCAAGCTTGGTAAGTATGCTGCAGCCTATGGAGCGCTCAGAGCGGCTATGCAGCCAGAGTCACTGCAAGGTTGAGCTGTTCGGGCTGTTCCTGATGATTTGTTATAGTACAACAAGCTTACCAGGCTCGACTGATAAGCTTGCTGCACTTTGAGAGGGTGAACGAGAGGAACTTTTCTGCTTATTTCTCCAGCGTGCTCTTGCTATTACGCTCTCCATCGTAGGTGAGCAAGATCCGCTTATTCTCATAAATTGTTTCAAGATGCACAGGCCGGCCCCACATCTGATGGACATACTGCAAGGTCTTCTCGGCATAGCCTAGATCAAGCTCCTGGCTCTCAAACAGATGCTTGATATACAGCTCGCGATTGCCGCGATAGTCGCCATCCTCGATGACCAGGTAGGGGAAGCCCAGATTTGTCATGCTGGCCACGATTCCGTCGCGCACCTTCTGCCAATTCTTCTCGACAACGACCCATTCATCGCCCTCTTTCTTGTAGAGATAGAGATCAAGGTCTTTGATGAGATCCTCGGTAAGATAATTGCGCAAAAACGAGACATCGTTATCCAGCTCGCGCACCTCGAACATCTTCTGCAATCCGCTCCCAGGTCGGCGCCCGAGCCGCTCCTGCTCCTCTCTGCTGGGCTCGTTCCAGCGGCGCTCGATATCCTCGAACATCTTAAAGCCCAGGTAATAAGGGTTGAGCGTGGTGCGCGAAGGCGAGAGCACACCCGAATGCAGCTGCGCGAATTCGATGATATCGGGGTCGGTGATGATCCCACGATCCCCCATCTTACGCATGATTCGCGAGTGCCAGATGCTATTATGGTGCAGCATGCCATTGGCAACATAGCGATGCGAATTATCGACTGTGATATCATAGACATCCGCGACATCCTGCTCAATGCTCACTACCTCATCCATTGGATCTTGCGGCAGGAACCAGCGCGGATCGTTGAGGTAGCGCTGCAGTTTCTCGCGTCTGCGAGCCAGATCAGAGCCGATTTCGCGCGCAAACAGCTGGGCCGACTCGCCTTTGATTCTGACCTTGGAACCATCACGGTGCGTCAGGATACCATAGTTGAGCAAGACGATCTGCAGGGTCCGCGCCATCTCAGCGCTAAAAGCTGCTAATACGACGCCTTCTCGGGACGAGACGCGGCTATGACCAGCAAAGCAGGCGCGCAAGAAGGCACTCATCACGGCCTTTGGAGAGCGCAAGACAACCTTCGGTATGCTACGCGTACGCGCTTCGGCCTTCAGATCGACGCCCAGCGATTGTAGCAGATCCAGCACGTTGGTCGAATAGAAATCAACGCGCCAACGGCCGCCATTTCTATTCGAGATCTGGCTATCCCACATTAGCGTGGGCTCGATGGCAAACAACTCAGTGACAAGTCCGGCGTAGCGCTCCGCCAGCGCGCGCTCACCAGCAGTATAGCTTATAACGTTTTTAGCGCTATGCATACTGCCATCCCCAAGCAGATAGCCAAGGAATTCGGCAAACGCCTCGCTCACCTGCGTTGGGGCCTTCAGCGGGAAAGCAGCACTCTTGAAGGCCGCGCGCTGATAAGTATCCTGCCTGCTAGCTTCTACCAGTGCTCCGCTATGCTCAACATTACCGCTCATAGAGCTAGAGGCGGTATGCCCGCTCACGTCGGCCGCCTGTAATGCCACGCTCCCTACAGCCCTTTCGATGGCAACCAGGCGCTCAGGCCAGACATTATCGCCCACGCTCAGAGGAATACGCTGGCCAACCTGCACATCCTTTAAAGCAATCCACTTGTCTGGCCCAATGCTAAGCTTGTGCTCTTCCGCGCCCTCAAGAACAAGACCACGCCGCGTGCGCAGGCGGACTGTGGGAGCGTTGCGCCTGATATGTCTATCCGTCACCCTATCCAGAGCGCCCTTGCCGCTTCCTACACTAATAGTTTTGCCCTGAGCCAGCAAATCGTGCAATTCGCCATATTGCACAAATCCACTATCAGTCAATACCACACTATCAATCGACAGACAGGCCCATCCTTCATTCATGACCTTCGTCTGCATCTGTGGAATAAAGTAGAGCATCTCCGAGCGCACAATCTCCAGCACATCGCGCTGCCAGGGCTGCAGAATCGGCGAGTAGCGGATCAGGAAGAGCAAAATGTCCTTCTCTGGCTTCTCAGGAAACTTCGGCGGCTTGCCTGGAAGCCTATCGCGTTCCTCCTCTGCCTTTTGTTGCTTCTTATCAAGATCCCAGAGATCATCATAGTCGCTCGAAAGCTCAGCAGCCAGCTTCGTTTCATCCTCGTCGTGATCGTCCCCACGCAGCAGCAAATTATAGTCCACGTGCTCTTGAATAGAGAGGGCCGCATCCAGGAAGCGTTCTACCTCAGCCTTACCATGATCGAACTCGTACTTAGCAATGCGCTCGGCATGAATGCTCACCTTATCGATCATACGCCGCGACGTATGCTGGAAGTAAGCATTATTCTTAAAGAAGTCGGTATGGCCAAAGACGTGAGCCACCACAAAGGTATTTTGCAGCAGCGAATTCATCTCCATCAGGAAGGCATAGCTAGGATTGGTGTTTACCACCATCTCATAGATTTTGCTAAGCCCGAAATCATACTGCATCTTTTGCCGATAGTATGCCTTGCCGTGTGTCCAGTGACTGAAGCGACCTGGCAAGCTATAGGACGCAAACTCGTACATAATCGAGGCGGGCACCAGCTCAAAATGCGTCGGGAACGGATCAAGCCCAAAGTTACGAGCCTCCTCCCATGCGGCATCTATCGAATCGCGCAACCGTTCAATATTGCTACCTTCATATGTCGTCATCATCAAACTCCTGACGTTATCTTGAGGGAACGGGCTCACGCTGGGCAAAGAACTTGCGCAGAGCAGGATATACCTCTTTCTTATCAGAGATAGTTACCGCAGTAAACTTTCTGTCAGTAATTTTGTTATAGGCCGACATCAGTGTACTGGGTGAGCGATAATGGCCCTCACGAATCTCGCCATAGCCAAAGATGTTACATAGCTCCATCAACTTTGTGACAAGTTGTACACAGCGGTCATTATCCCAGGGGAGGTTATCCCCATCGGAGAAATGGAAAGGATAGATGTTCCAATCATCTGGATTATAGCGCTCTTTGATGATTTGCAACGCTAATTCGTAGGCAGAAGAAACCTGCGTGCCGCCGCTCTCACCTTTATGGAAGAACTCCTCTTCAGTGACCTCTTTGGCTTCAGTATGATGGCTAATAAAAACGATTTGCACATTATTATATTTTGTGCGCAAGAAACGTACCATCCAGAAGTAGAAGCTTCTGGCAATATATTTCTCGAATTCGCCCATACTGCCGCTAACGTCCATCATAGCTATCACCACGGCATTTGACTGATATTTGATGGTTGGCTCCCAGACCTTAAAGCGCAAATCTTCAGACTTGATATCCTGAAATTTGGGAGTTCCTTTGGCCGCGTTGCGTTTCATATTCTCCATGATTGTGCGCTTCTTATCAAGATTGTTGAGGGGTCCTTTTTTGCGCACATCGGTAAAGCGCACGGCCTCGGTCTGTAGCTCTTGCTGGCGTTTCTGCTCAAGGTTGGGCAGGCCGAGATCCTCAAAGATCAGCGCGGAAAGCTCTTCCATCGTCACTTCGGCTTCATAGTAATCGTAGCCGGCATCTTTCCCCGCGTCCCCCTTCTTGCCCTTGCCCTGTCTTGGCTCTTGCGCCACCACATCGCCAACCTTGCTCTTGCCATTGCCCTGGCCAGCATGCTGCTGCCGTCCGGGATCGTAGCGAAAGCGATACTCCTCAAGGGAGCGAATAGGCACGCGTACAACCTTCTTGCCATCGGAGAGAATGATGCTCTCCTCGCTAACGATTTCGCCTAGATTTTTCTTGATCGCCTCGCGGATCTTCTCCTTATGACGCTCCTGATCAATTTGCCCCTTGCGATGCAAGGACCAATCATGCTGAGAGACAGACATCACGCCTTCTCCTTTTTAGCGCAAGCAATAGAAAGAGGGTGGCGCAGCGTTTCCGTTGGCATCCTTGCTCAGGCTGCGACTACGGCCCGCTCATACGGCCACCCTCCAATATTACAGAACTATCGATTCAAGAGGCTACCTGTATAGCGGAGTATTTCATTGGCACAGACGTGGCAATAGCCATGTTCGGCCATCAGCCGATCAACAACCTCATTGATTTTACGTAACTGCTCCTTATCGGGGGTGCGCGTAGAAGTCGTAATCTTCACTACATCGCGCAAGTCTGCGAACAACTTCTTCTCGATGGCTTCCTTGAGCCGCTCATGGCTGGTATAGTCGAAGGTCTGTCCCTTACGCGCCAGCGACGAAATGCGGATCAAGATCTCCTCGCGGAAGGAGCGCTTGGCATTCTCCGTAACTCCGATCTGCTCCTCAATCGAGCGCATCAAGTGCTCATCAGGCTCTATCTCTTCATCAGTAATCGGGTCACGCAGCTTTGTCTTATTGCAATAAGCCTCGACATTATCAAGGTAGTTGTTCAACAGCGTACGCGCATTCTCCTCATAGGAGTAGACAAAGGCCCGCTGGACTTCTTTCTTAGCTATCTCGTCGTATTCTTTACGAGCCTCGCTAATAAAGTTCAGGTAGCGCTCACGCTCCTCGCGCGTAATGCTGGTATGCTGATCCAGACCATCGCGCAGAGCGCGCAGGGCATCGATAGGATTAATACAGGTTACATTTGGTTTCACCAGCGCATTCGAGAGGCGGTTAATGATATAGCGTGGAGAGATACCATCCATGCCTTCGCGCTGCGCCTCTTCCTGCAGCTCGCGCACATCCTTTTGCTTGAAGTCCTCCATATCTTCACCGTCGTAGAGCTTGAGCTTTTTCAGCGCACTCATACCGGCCTTCTTGGACTGTTCCAGGCGCGTAAGTACAGCGAATATGCTGGCAATACGCAAGGTGTACGGAGCAATATGGACGTTCTGGAGAGCGCTTTGCTTGAGCAGCTTCTCATAGATTTTTACTTCATCGGAGACGCGTAAGTTATAAGGAACCTTGACCAGGATGATGCGGTCCTGCAAAGCTTCCGATTTCTTATTGCCCACAAACGATTGGTACTCATGCTCGTTTGTATGGCTGACCACCACCTCATCGGCGTAGATCATGCTAAAGCGGCCAGTCTTGATGTTCTGTTCCTGGCTCAGAGTAAGCAGCACATACAGGAACTTCTCATCACAGTTGTGACTGACAAAGCCGTTAGCAATAAAGGTATTCGAGCCAGGTACATGCAGGTCCCAGCACTCGGCCTCGCCATCCTCGATCTCTACGACCTGATCATAGAATTGAGAAGCATTGAGCAGAGCGTTGAGTCCCGGCGGCGTCTCAACCCAGCCTTCAAGCTTGTTCAATACTTTGTTTGCCATCTCGCGCGTGCAGGTATTCGTGCCTGCGCGCAACATGTGGAGGTTTATGTAATCCTCGCCTAAGACCTGGCGCGCGCCTACATGATCGACGCTATGATAGCCGCCACCAGCCTGAGCCTTCGCAATAGTCATGCGCTGCAACTCATCCGATATCGCGACCCAGTAGCCCGTGGTACTCGGGATGAGATCGGCCCGTCCCGCGCGCTTCTCCTTGAGCGTGACACGCTCGTACTCCAGGAGTTTGCGCTGTGGCAGCAAGCGCATCTGCGCCGCCAGTTGATCGGCATCCGCGCCAGAAGCGGTAACTGTCCAATACTCACTCTTTTGTTTATTTGGTGCCGAGCGCGAACGCGTTATGACCCGTCGCGAGACCACACCCAGGTTTAGCATGACGATTTGCAATTGCCGCGCCAACGTTTCAGAGGCTGTGGTCCACGAGAGCCGTCCATGAAGATTCACGGTTCCGTCGCCCGCAAAGTAACCGGCAAGGAACTCTAGCACCGACTCACGCGAGGATTGCAACACCGACCAGGGAATTTCCTTGTTATAAGCACCAGTCTCAAAGCCGAGGTACTTCAGGAAATCGGCCAGGGCAACGCTGTTCATCTGCACAACACCCTCATAACAGCGCGGTGTAATACCGAAGAGCAGTTGTGTTAACTTAACATAGTCTTCCCGCAGCTCCTCTTCAACATTAGCGAAGCGGATAGTTCCATTTGCCTGAATATCTCCCTCTGCGGTAAGGTAACCAAGCCAGCGTGCCAGCTCTAGCGTCATTTTTTCAGGCGCCTGTATGCGCGATGCAAGTTTTGGACGCACCGGTTGCCAGGCAAAGGTAACATCCTGGCCCCAGAGGTTCTGGCCTTTTTGCAACACAAGCCAATCGCCGTTTTGCAGCTCATCAAAGCGCTTCCAGACCAGCACGCCATCCTCATTGACAACCTGGGTGCGATGCTCAGGCGTGCCTTCCTGCACAAAGCCGCGCCGCGTTGTGAGGCGTTTCGTCTTGCTCAAACCTGAGCGATAGAGATGCGTGGCCGTCTCGACGCCAGTACTGCTGGCAAGCAGCACCGAGAGCTCACGCGACTCGCCCACCGGATGCTCGGGCTGGGCAAATGAGTCAAGCCGCCGAATCCCGTTTTGCGTGAAAACTAGCGAATTCCCCGACTGACACTTGAGCATCTCTACAAATTCCATTATTCCACGGTTTGCAATATTAAGTTCGCCATCAAAGCGATATGCCCGTGGATCACTTTCTACCCCAACTTCGCCAATCGTAGAGAGGTCAATACCGCCTACAAGCTCGCTGATATCCTGGCTCTTCGGATCTGACGGGGTAAAGGTGCCGACCCCAACGCGATACTTCTCGCTGAAGGTGATGCGCTTGATAGGGACCTCCTCAATGCGGCCATGGTATTCATTATCTACCATATAGCGGCAATGGGGGCACAGGTCACCTTCTACATATAAGCCAAACTCTTTTTCGACATCCGATCTCAAATCATTAGGGATCAAATGGAGAGGCTCCTCGTGCATCGGGCAGCCCTTAATGGCATAGATCGCGCCTTCCTCCGAGCGGCTGTATGCCTCCAGGCCATGTTTGAGCAGGTAAACAATAGTAGATTTACCTCCACCGACAGGCCCCATCAACAGCAGTACGCGTTTGCGCACCTCCAAGCGCTGCGCGGCAGAATGGAAGTAGTCAACGATCTGCTGTAGCGGCTTCTCAATGCCAAAGATTTCTTGATCGAAGAACTTATAGCGTGGCTCACCGGTGCGCGTAGTCTCGGCACCAGCATCCATAATCATATGATAAACGCGCTCATGGGAGAGACGGCTCACGTGGGGCTGCTTACATGCAATTTCAAAGTACTGCGCGAAGGTGCCTTCCCACATGAGTTCGCGTTCGCGATCTCGATATTCCTCCAACCGCTTCACCAGATCCATAGTTCACCCTCTCTTCGTTGTATACTCAGTGGCCAGAATGACTTAGATCCAACTCCCCTCCAAGAAGTCTTTCTGTGACCACCTACTCAACTTATCCTACAACCGACAGTTGGGAAACGCACTACCCAGCCGGGCGACGAGCTGATGGAGAGAGTAGTAAGGACGGGCCTACCACCCATTCCATCTCACCCTAGTCTGAAGATGCCCATAAGACCAAAAGGGCCGTTTCTTGCTCGACAATCGACGCGAGAGAACCAGCCCTTTCCTACGTTGCGGAAGTTATTTTGAGTTACCTGCGCTCTGAACTTTGTCCGATCCCTAGACCGGATATTTTGCGACGAAGCTGAAAGATGCATCTGCCTGATGCTCCTGCAATGTTTCAATACTGTCCTTTCTTACTCCCATTACTAGGCAAGCAATGAACTGTCATACGACCTTAAGGACCGTCCCACTTACTCAAAACACTGCCGGCAACCATCACTTCTTTCACTTGGTATACGCTCATTATAGCATATTTCTAGAAGGAAGTTAAGACGTGAGTCTTCTTGTCTCAGAGCATTTCACAAGCCCTGAATGGTCTAAAGTATCCACAAAGCAGATTTATAATGTGATGGCATCCTAACTTAAGATGTAGATCATGCAGAAGAAAGGATACCATTCCTGCTTCTTCAGTTCTAGTAAAGCTCGTCCTATTTATTCAGTAGGACTAAAGTAATAGGATCAGCGTACCCTACACCAAGTGTTTTTGAGGCGTTCCCATTGCGTATGGCGATCCCTACATAGCCGGCGCTATCCCCATAGATAAAGGGGTGGCTCTCATTGGCATTATTCCTTTCGGCCTCCGGCAGATCGGAAAAGAAGCGCCGGCGCTCGGTAATGGTGATCCCCTTTTCGGTAAAGCTCAATTGAGCCTGGGAGCTACTAAAGAGTTCAGGAACCAGGCTAAGCGGGATGCTGGTAATCAGATTGCCAAAGTTATCTACATGGATAACACTGGCCTCAACACGCTCTCCCTGGCGCTTAGCAAGCTCTAAATCGAGGCGCACCAGGTCAGCAGGAGCAAGCTTTTCCCCTAGTTCAGTCAGAGCCACCCCGTTAGCAATATGGGCAGCAGCTGGCGAGAAAATATCGCGTCCATGGAAGGTAGAGCTGATCTGCGAGAGATGATAGGCGGGATTGGAAAGCACAACAATATCGTGTACCGGCTGCTCGGCCAGGACATAGCTAAAGAGGCCATTGTCGGGTCCAACAAAGAACCAATCGCCAGCATGGACCGCAATAGGTCGGCGCACGCTGCCTACGCCGGGATCGACCACACAATTAAAGACTGTCCCCTTGGGGAAATAGCGATACCCCGAGGCCAGAATCCAGGCGCCCGAAGCCACATTTTGCGGCGCGACCTCATGGGTAATATCGATGACATGCGCATCGGGCACAATTCCCAGCACGACCCCTTTCATCACCCCCACATCCCCATCTCCCAGGCCAAAGTCGGTAATGAAAGCAACAACGGGATGGTGGGCACGCGAAACAGATTGACTCATCAGTAATACTCCTAAATCAATGTGGTTAGCTCTGGGCTAACACCCTTTACCATTATACACGGATAGCGGGCAGCATACGTCATTAGTCACGGTCGCTATGACAATGCCAGAGATGTATGCTATACTAGCCCCAATGTTTGGCAATTTCTAAGGCAAAAGGCATTATAGAGATAGATTACTTATTACAATCTAGCAGGAAAAAGCAGACGACTCCTGTAATCTCAGTCAGGACGCTTGTAGCAACTGGAGTGATGCGGGTATGAACATCAGTACTGGCGGACCACATATTCTTCTTTTTGAGCGTGATCAACAGCTTGCATCTCTGCTTACGAGTGAGCTACAGCTTGCAGGTTATGAATGTCACTCGGCACGGACTGCAGTAGAAGTTTTCGATGCCATAGCGCGCCATCCCGTTAAGCTTGTGCTTGTCAATCTGGCGCAAGCAGCCGCGGCACGGCGCGAGTTCTGGGTAGCATTAGATGGACAACGTAGAGGGCGCGGTGTGCAGGTGTTAACTTTCCAATGCACGAATCTTGCCGGTTATGGGTCGCGTGATCCCGAGGATCGTTCTTCCTCAAACGCGGATCTTGACATCGATGGCATGATCGGCTTGAGGCAGCTCGTTGAAGCTGTCCGCGCGCGCATACCCAGCCCTCTCTCCAATCTTAATACGTCGCCGCGCCTTTCCCGCACAGCGACACCGCCGCCAGCATCGTCTACGTTTCCTACTTTTACGCAAAGAACTGATCAGATGGCCTCTATGGCCATGAATCAGCCCCCTGGCGAGACGACACTGCGTTCGCAGCCTTTGACCGATAGCTTCTTAAGCCAGCTATCGCCAAGGGCAAATCCATCACCTGCCTCGACAGCTCCCTCGCAGCCGCTATCATCAGGCACAGCAGGTTTAAACCAGCCAGCCTATACGGATAAGATTCGCGCTGTTCTTTATCCCTCTCAGCGTAGCTGGAGCCCTCCACCAGCAGTTCCCAATAACCATCCAACCGTGCCAGAGCACCGGCAGGCTGAGGCGCCAGCTATACAGCCCACGCCCAGCAAAGAGAGGCCAACCGAGCCAACGGCCCTCCAACGATTGGCAAGCGGGCAATTGAGCTCGGAGGAAGGCGAATCGGGACTGGCCCAGCTCTCGCGCTTATTAGAAGAACGCTATTCCCTTCGGCGCAACGAGCACGTTGTGGAACAGAATACGCAGCATAAAGACGATAGATACGAGGAAGAGCGCCACCCTCAGCGTCGGAACGAGCCTGTTGAGCAATACAATATTTTTCAGCGCAACGATAGTGAGGGGCACAATCCAGAGCACCGCGAAACGCCAAGCGCACAAGAAATCCAAGCCGGCCAGCTAGAAGTCAAGCCGGCAAGTAAGGCAGAGCAGAGCGAGTTTGAGCAAGCATTCTATGCTGCCAATAACATCAACTATACGCCCACACAGCAGCCTTCTGTTAGTAAAGAGAAGATTGGCACGCAGCCCTTACGTGCCTCGCCGATCCAGGGTATCCCCGTTGAGCGCGCGGCAAACCCTCAAACAGCAGCGGAGACAGCCGGGCGACGGCCAGAGGTCTTGTCGCGCCCAAATCATAGTCACACTACAGCAGCGCAGTCTTCTCTGGCCTCAATCTCTACGCCAACGCAGGCCCAGCATAAGGTGATCACACCCAAAGAAGACGAGTCGCCAAAGCATGATCCCCAGGATAACTATCCTACGGAGATTATAGAGACTAAGGTACAAGAAGCAGAGACTATAGTAGAGAAAGCAGGTACTAACGAAAAAAATAGTGAGAGCCAGACAGGTACGGAGCATCCTCAAACTGACGCTTTAGTTCGGCAGGTAGAGGACTCAGGCACGGAATTGGATATGAGCATATCTTCGCATAATGCGCTATTGCTCGACATCGTGCAAAGCCTCCCGCCAATGCCCTCGCTACCTCAGTCGCCCACGCTCACCAATAAGCCACCTGTGCTCAATGGACGAGCAACGCGAACGCTGGGCAGCGTGCTGCTTGAGGGACATCTCGTCCCCCAAAATCGGTTGGAGGTTGCCCAAAATATACAGCGGATGTTACGTGGCGTGGACTTAAATTATCAGCTTGGTGAGATATTGCTTATGTTTAAATTGCTGACTCCAGATCAGCTCCTGGCCGCAAGCCTCGTAAGCTATGGGCTAATAACCACAAGCCAGGTGAGCGCCCTCGGTCGTATTCGCCAGGAACTACACTCGATTGGTCTGGAGTATGATCTAGAGAACTTATTAATCCTGTTCAGAATCCTGACCCCTGAGCAGCTCAGGGAGGTCAAGACAGGCTGGCAGGGATGACCACATCCGGCGAGCAGAGTTGCTCGCGCCTGTGCGCTGCTGCTAAGGCGTACTTATCAATCTGCGACTACGCCAGCGCAGCAGCGAGCGAGGCTTGATCGTCAAGAGGCAGAGCAGAAAAAAGATCACAGTCACCAGCAGCGACAACAAGGAATAAACCAGCCAGAGAGGCAGTACGGCTTTCCCCAGCATATAAGAGCTGGCCCCGCGCGCCAACGAAAGTATCCCCAGACTCAAGACTCCACTAAGCCTGAAAACATAAGGAAATGCGTCGCTCGTCTGCGCATATGTACTGCTAAGAGCCAGCAGCGGATTCCAAGCAAAGAGCAGCTTTGAACGGTCTGGATAAAGCTGAAACCAGGTGCTATTCGTCCAGGTAAGGATCAAAGCCACAAGCAGCGGCAGCACAAGCCAGAGGATTCCGCCCAGATAAGCTACAGCCGTAGAGATCGCCGGCCGCTTAAAAAGCGTCGAGCATAGCAGGCCAAAGGTGCCCACGACAAGGGCCGTCACCACAAAGACGGTCAGAGTACAGAAGACCTGCGTAGGCGAAACTCCTCCGAAGAAGAAGACAAGGCTAAAAAGAGGAATCGAGGCAGCAATAAGCAGAAGCGTATTAGTGATCCCCGCCGCCAGCTTCCCCGCCACCAGGGCAAAGGAAGAGAGCCGAGAGCATAGGAGCAGATCGAAGGTTTGCCTCTCCTTCTCACCATTAACTACAGTAGCGGTAAAAGCCGGCGTAACAAAAACAATAAGCACAAGCTGCACCTGAGACAGCAGGACATAGAGTTGTACGCCAACGTTACTGAGTCCACTTCCACCATAGGTATAGCTGCTCAAGCTGCTCACAAAGAATACACCTAGCAAACTCATCGCCGCTATATAAGCCACAATCACCCAGATAGTCCGCTCGCGGCGCATACGCAAACGCAGTTCTTTGGTGAGAAGAGAGAAAAAGATCATGGCGAGTCACCTTCTCCTGTTCCATTAGTCAGGAACTATGCAGGCTCGCCCTCCACCCTTTCTATCCGAGCCCCCAGGCCGCGCAGCTTTACATCGAGTTGTTCATAGCCGCGCTCGATATGCTCTATGCCATAGACCTGAGAGGTGCCTTCAGCACACAGGGCAGCAAGGATATAGGAACAGCCTGCACGAATATCAGGAATATAGAGACGCGTCCCCTTCAGCGGGGTAGGTCCACGCACAACACAACTATGCATATACTGCTTGCCCTTAAAACGGCAAGGAACCTCACCCAGACATTTAGGATACAGGCCGATATGGGCTCCCATACCAATGAGCGCAGATGTATAGCCAAAGCGATCCTCATAGATCGTCTCATGCACAACAGACATACCATTGGCCTGCGTCAGCAAAATGGTAAAGGGCTGCTGCCAATCAGTCATGAAGCCCGGATGCACATCGGTCTCCAGGGCGATAGCCGGCGGCGGCCGATCATCGCCAATAAAGCGAATACCCTCATCATCGATCTCAAAACAGAGCCCCATTTTAGAGAGCGTATTAAGAAAAGTCAACAAGGTATCCTGTTGGGCCAAACGCAAATACACATCGCCCCTGGTTAAATAAGTAGCGACAGCCAGCGAAACAGCCTCGTTACGATCACTAAGCAAGGTATGCGAGGCGCCCCGCAAGCTTTCCACGCCCTCCACAACAATGCGCCGATCTACCTGCAGCTCAATAATCGCGCCCATCTTCTGCAAGAGCTTAATCAGATCAATGATCTCTGGCTCATTCGCGGCATTCTCGATTACCGTAACCCCTTTAGCCAGCGAGGCAGTAATCAGGAAATTCTCGGTAGCCATGACGCTGGGGAAAGGCAGCTTGATAGTCGTCCCTTTCAAGCGTTTGCTGGCCGAGCAGACGAAATAACCCTCACGCTCCTCAATTGTGGCGCCCATCTGGCGTAGTCCATCGAGATGATAATCAATGGGGCGCGGTCCAATGCGATCGCCTCCGGGAGCTGGTATCGTCACCTCACCACAGCGATGGAGCATGGGCCCGATAGCCAGCACGCAGATCCGATTGAGCCCGCCTACATCCCTTGAGACAACCCTCTTCTCACAATCCTGTGTCCGAATAGTAAGCGTATGATCCTGCAAATCTACCTGCGAGCCCAGTTCCCGGCAGAGCTTGATGGTCAGATCAAGATCACCAAGGAGCGGCACGTTGCGCAGCATACATTGCTCTGTGGTTAGTAACGAGGCGATAACCATTTTTGTGACAGCATTCTTTGCGCCACTGACCGAGACTTCCCCGCGCAGCGGCATCCCCCCGGTCACAAGGTAATACGGTGCATGGCGCATAAGCGTTTCCTCATGATTCATGCGCTTCAGACCTCCTCATATTTTACCAGAGTTACCAGGGGCCTTCCAGAGCCAGCGAATAGCGTTGAGACGGGAAGGTGGTGAGGTTACATTACGTGAGCGATGAGTACGGGCGCTAAAAGTTTTGCTACGTACCGCACCTTGCTCCTGGTCGACAAGATCAAGTAGATCTAGAAATTGGTTTACACTCTGGGCAACGCCCTCTACCATCAGATACCCTGATGGCTTGACGGCATCGCCGACTAGATACAAACCCGGCGTTGAGGTAACCGGTAAGACATCCTCACCCTGGGCAAGCCGATTCACTGGCCACTCTCCGCGATAAGTGCCCATAGTTAAAACCTGGCAATGCTTATCAAATGCTTCTCCAAATAGCCGCCGGAGGTCGGCCAGAGCCAGCGCACGCTCCTCTTCGACGTTGTTGCTCTGAATGACCTGGTGACTGATGATGAGATGCTTGCCAGGAGGGGCCAGACGAGGATCACTATTGGTTGGCTGCACGATACCAGCAATGCGCTGCGTATCGAGGCAATACATGATGCCCTTGTGAGGGATAAGTGAGACGTCGCTGAGTACGTGCACTTTGAGCCCTACAGCTTCATGGAGGGCCAGGTCTGCCTCCTCCTCTTTAGCGGCTTTGCTCTTCAAGACCTCGGCCTGGGTAATCTTGCGATTATCGAGCAGAGCATTTGTAGCACGCGGGCCAATATCGCTGACTACCAGAGGAGCAACCAGGACTTCCTCTTTCCCACTAAGCTTATCGCGCACGCGCACGCCTGTGACATGTCCCTCGTCCTGCAAGATCTGGAGCACCTCACAGGAGAGGCGAATCTCGCCGCCCTGCTGAGAAATATGGCGCTCTAGCTGGCCCGTCAGGGCGGCACAGCCACCATCCACGATCGCCGGCGCCCCGTAACGCAGCATATTCTTTGTCGTGCGTACAACTTCAGCCGCGCTCACCTGGCTCAGTTCCAGGCTCAAGGCGAAACGCGATATGCGCTCGAAAAAGGCCACAAGTTGAGGATTGCGCTTGACATCGATATGCCGCTGGAGCCAGAGATCAAAAGGAAGGTGACTTTCACGCGCTGGCAATGGGCGGAAGAACATCAAATAGCCAACACGCGTAAACCAGAAAAATTGGCGTGGACCAAGAAACTTAAAGACTCCCAGCAAGCCACGGGCGCGATATTGCTGCCCATGCACATGAAAGGAGCCAAAGACATCGGCATCGAAAAAACGATGTGGCACGCGCAGACGGCGCAACATCCCGGCCAGGACACCGCTGCTGCCAAAGGGGACCATGTGTACAGCTCCAGTACTTACCTGCACGCCCTGAAAAGTCTTGGCAGTAAAACGCCCGCCGCAATGTGGTAAACGCTCCAGCACAATGACCCGCTTATTCCGCTGGAGCAACTGAGCTGCACTTAAGAGACCTCCCAGTCCGCCGCCAATGACAATGGCATCCGGCGCTGAGGTAGGACGCGATTCTCGTTCTTGCATGCAATTGTCCAATGCACTCGCCTGACCAGTACCCGCGCAAGAGATTTGAGCAGCCTGCGAAGCCCTGATGAGGGAAGCGGTAGAATGGCTTTTTTGACCACTCCAGCCAGAGGCCGCCACAAATCGTACTGGTAAAGGACAGAAAAAGAGAATAACAGAACCTGGGATGGCCTCTTCAGCCATCCCAGCTATGGCCACATCTCAGGCGGCCAGTTCTGCTTAGCCAAACGAACCTGATCTATTTATCCTCACCAATCATGCTGCGCAACAGACTATTGCACTCGGCCATAGTATTCAAGACACTTTGGTGGATCTGGAATACCTTATTGAGCTCCCGTGCTTTACGAGCAAGCTTGATCACGTACTCGATATCGCGCGGATTGTTCATCACATCTTCCATTAACTGAACTAGCTCTGACCAGGAAAGCGCCTCGCGACTGCGCGCTACATCGGCAATCGTACTATCCATACGATCGGAGACATCGCGAATGCCAGCGCGCAACTGATTCGTCGTACGCGCGATCTCACTATCGTGATTGCGCAAGGCATCTTGCGTCGCATTGAGCTGTTCCTGCAAGGACATCACCTGGCCATCAAGGGTAGAGAGAGCAGCCACTAACGCGCTGATATCTGGCAAAGATGGCAAAGGTAGGCTGGTAAGCCGATTAAAGGTTATGCCTGCGGCAGCGGCGCCCGTCGTCGAGCGGGATACAGAGCTCTCAGACGCAGAGCCATAGGCCGACTGATTATAAGGCAAAGAGCCTGATGAAGATGATCTACTAGGCTGAGGAGTGTTGAGAGCAGGAGAAGAGGCGATAGGGGCTGGCGGCGCTGCGGCGATGGGCAACTCCTCCGGCGCACTCGTCTCGACAGGCTGCGGCGTGGCTGGAGCCACCACTTGTGGCTGTTGTGCCGGGGCCTGTTCCTCCTCATCCATTATGTTCGTCTCATAGTCATCGCTAGTTGGCACAGTGGCCATGTCGTCCTGTTGCGTTCGGTAGGTCTTCTCCTCATAGGGATGCTGGTTATAGAGCCCTCCAAACGGCGCATCCTCATGGACAGACACGGTTGGCAGATCAACCACATCTACCATGGGCTCCTGAGCCTGTGGCTCCTCGCTTACCGAATCGTATGATTTAAAGACAAGCTCATGCTCTCCGATGCCGATTTTATCCCCATCCTGGAGTGGGCGGGGCACCATCTCTTCAACCTGCTGCCCATTGATAAAGGTACCATTGGCACTGCGCTCATCACGCAACAGATACTGACCATTCTCATAGTAAAGAGTGGCATGGCGACGAGATGTAAGCTTATCTTTCGATAACAATATATCACTACTTGGAGCACGACCAATCGTAATTTCTGGCTTATCCAGCAAGAATTCTTGCAGAACCTCACCCGACTCCGAATGCAGAATAAAGCGGGCTGGACGCTCTATTACATCAATCGTCGCCTGTGCGGTCGGTGCAGAAGATTCAGCTCTATAGGTGACCGCATCTGCTTCCGGCTCTGGAATCGTGCGTCTACTATCCTCGGGCCAACCGCCCATACCACTGGCACCAGGCAAAGACGAAGCCCAATCATCTGGCGCTGCTAGTGTGGCTTCGCCAATCGGCTGCGCCTGCTGAGGCGATGATGAGGGAGTTGCAGAAAGCAGGCGATTGCCACAATTCAAGCAGAAATTATCCCCTGGCCGTGTGTCGGCCCCACAATAGGGACACTTGTCCATAATAAACGTTCCTCCCATTCATAGCACGTATAAATTGCTGTTACGTGCAAGCGCAAAACTTCTGTCATTATATCAGAAGTGCAAGTTGAGAGTCGAGGGTATCGATCAGCTGACCTTCTCGTTGAGACTATTTCATACCCGCTGATACGACGACAAACATGCACCCAGATAACCTGCAAGCTCACGAGCACGCACTTATAGAAACCGGGGGAAGAGGTATAGTTTTGGCCCGCTGGCCGGGGTCCCCGGAATAGTTAAGTAGTACTAAAGAGCCAATCATGCTTCTTTAAAAATGCCTGTCAGAGCAAGAGCCGCATCTATATTAAGAAGTTTTCACGGCCCTGAAGAAGAAAGCATCAGGTATAGCCTACCAGAGATTACCACAAAAGTAACCAGGTGGTCATGTTCTCTTTAGAGCTTTTCAGTTCTTCAGATGGGATTATTAAGAACTCAGCGCGGGCTCGCACACGAGTCCTTCATTATTTCTCAGGTATCCAGGCAAGGTCAGGGCGCAGATCCTGAAAAAATTGTTGCAATTCTTTTTGCGTGCCACGGGCAGAGAACACAATATGCGTCGTATTGCGTACACCTGAACACACCTGCATAGCAGCCTGTCCGGCCACAGTCCCGCCTTTAGCCTGAGCCTTATTTGCTCCCTGTGCCGCCATTGCCAGCGCTGGATTGCACGCAAACTGCGCAGCACCCTTCGAACGTGTAGGAGCCTCAGATAAGCTAATAGAGCTATGATCTGGCAGCATATAACCAATAATAAAATTGCTTCCCAGGATGGGATCATGCAAAGTTCCCGAAGCGCTCATCAGGCAGGTTCCTGCAGGCAGGCTAGCCGGCAGAAACACAGTAAAGTCAAGGTTTGCCCTGACTTGCGCCCAGTCAGTTACTGTCCTGGGAGTGACTGCAGGAACAGGCGTGGCTGACGTAGAGTTGGCAGCGGGTGAGCCATTTGTCTGACCTTGCTCATCATGAAAAACCATCAAAGGCTTGCCGCACCAGTGCATCTTTGTCAAAGTCTCCTCGCTTGTCTGCGAGTGGGCACCACTTCCATAGGGAAAGGCACACGCAGCCAGCACGCTTCCACCAATAAGCAGCGCTAGAGCACAGAAAAGTAGCCGTTTAGAGTTCAATAGCATGCAACACTTCATCCACCAACCTCCAATCCATATTCTCTCATAAGAGCTATATACCATAACACATGCATAAGGCGCTACCCTTGTCTTGACAGCATTATATTTCCTTGTTCTTATTAACGGATTAAATGACAGTATAGTACCAGGATTTTACGTTCTCAATCAGTATAGCGTTCCCACAAAGAAAAACTATGAGAGAGCTCTCATTCTGGTACCAAAAGAGGGCTTTACAGCGTTTTGATTTAATGCTACCATTACAATTCACCGGTACAAAGTATGATCAGGAACAAGTGTTTTTTATTCTTTGACCCGATTCGCAAATAATGGAATTTCAGCTGGCATAATCTTGCTGACCATTGCACCTATGCCAGTGCTGTATCTTTGCCAACCTGCTATAGTTCTATCCTTCCAGGTGGACTTTTTTTCGGGCTTCAGCCCGTCGAAGCCTGTTTTTTAGCGCTGTTGGGTGAGATGTGGATGTGCCTGACTAAAGATGCAGATCCTGTTATTGCCAGCGAGTTCGGTTTTTTTCCAGGCCGGTTATCTAAAGTAAAGGTTGCCATAGCTTGTTTTCTTTTTCAGGAGGAGAGAACACTTTTTGCAGCCTTTAAACTTTAAATAGAGGATACATACTGAATGCAGGACTTATACTCTATCAAATACGCAATAATTAACAGAAGTGTAGATAGCATAAAGACCTATCGGAAAAGTAAAACAACAGTATCTCTTACAAAGAGGTGAGCGTGCGTGAATGCAAAACAGATCTGGCAAACCACCATGGAACGGTTGCAAGCAAGGGTCAACCCGGCTATTTTTACTACATGGTTTCAGGGGACTTCCGCCCTCTCTTTCCAGGACGGCGTTTTTACTGTGCGCGTCCCAACCTCAGTAGCTAAAGCCCAGTTAGAAGGCCGTTTCATTGACGCAATCAGCTCTATCCTGGATGAGCTTATAGGAAGTTCAGTTGAGGTGCGCTTCATTGTCGCCAAAGAAGTGCCGGAACAAGTGGAGGAGCTGCGCACCGAGGCCCGTCCTTTCGGTAGCAAGCGCTCCTATCGGCTTGGACGCGGACGCCATGCAGCCCTGGCTCGCGATAAGCGCCCGACCAGTAATCCCGCCACCATCAAGCCTGCCCCCACGTATTCTATGGCTTCGCTCTTTCCTTCTCCGGGCGGCACGCACCTGGGAGAGCAAGCTGAAGAGCAAAATCGCCAGGAAATGGCGGATCAGGCTCATAACCAGCCAATCCAGCACGAGCAGCCAGCAGCGCCAGATCATGCCAACACCTCGGTGCTCTCAGGTTCCTCGGCCTTTGCCGGTGAGGGTTTGCTAAATCCGCGCTATACCTTTAACGCCTTCATTGTTGGCAAATCAAATCAGCTGGCTCACGCCGCCTCTCTTGCAGTTTCCGAGAATCCGGGGCGCATCTACAATCCGCTTTTCCTTTATGGTGGCGTGGGACTGGGCAAGACTCATCTCTTACATGCGGTTGGCCACATGGGGGAAACTGCCGGGCTTACAGTGCTCTATGTGACCTCCGAAAAATTCACTAACGAGATTATTAACGCTATTCGCTTCCAAAAAACCGAAGAATTTCGGGCTAAATATCGTCAGATCGATATTCTGCTCGTCGACGATATCCAGTTTATTGCCGGCAAGGAATCCACCGAAGAGGAATTTTTTCATACCTTCAATACGCTGCACAATGCCAATAAGCAGATCGTAGTTACCAGTGATCGTCCCCCCAAGGCTATTCATAGCCTGCAAGACCGCCTGCGCTCCCGCTTTGAGTGGGGCCTGCTGGCCGACGTCCAGGCTCCCGAATATGAGCACCGCCTGGCCATCCTGCGCTCCAAAGCCGAATCGCTCCACTTTGCCATCCCTGGACCGGTGATCGAATATATCGCGCGCCCCCAATGCAGCAGCGTCCGTGAGCTCGAAGGTGCGCTCAATCGCGTCATAGCTTACGCAACTCTCCATGATGCGCCACTCTCAGTGAGCCTGGCCGCGCAAGCCCTCGAACATATCTATAGCGACAAGAAGGTTTCAACTAGCCTTACCGTCGCTGAGGTAATCGAAGGCGTCTGCCGCTATTATAATATTGATTCCACACGCATTCGTGGCAAGCAGCGGGACCGTGAAACCGTCTGGCCTCGCCAGGTTGCTATGTACTTAATGCGTGAAGAAACCACTGCCTCTTTGCTCCAGATCGGAACCGAGCTTGGCCGCGACCATACAACGATCATGCACGGCTGGGAAAAAGTCCATGCCGAAATGACGCACAATGAGCGTGTACGTCAGGAGGTTGCCGCAGTCCTTGAGTCTATTCAACGCCGTTAGCTGCCACACACAGGCCTATCTGGCTACGGTTCGGCACCGAGATTATGGCCACCTGTCGACATCCCGGGGAAGAAGGGATGCTCAAGTGGTCGAATCTCAGAGTGGCCCTGGCTTATAAGGCCTGCCAGATTACACAGGCAAGCGATAAAGAACTTCCTCTGGGCACCTGCACCGACAAAACGAACCTTGCCTCTCTTTCTCACAAGCTCTCTCTGACCAATCCTCCCTTAGCTGGTTCGCTAACTACGCGCTCTGCCAAAATGCGAGAAGACAGGGCATGTTGCAATGCAAGCCTTACACTTTATAGAATAGAGGGATGGTGAGAATACAAAATCTCGCATCTGGCGCTTATTTCCTCTAAGCGCATGCACTAGAGATGGAATATTTTCCAGGAAAGAGAGATCAATGCAGCTTACGCTAAAAAATGCCCGCTTGATCGACGCGACGCAAGACCTTGCTTCAGGAACGCTAAGCATTGAGAATACGCGGATTGTTGATCAAGAGAGCACGTCAGGAGCTATCATTGATGCCAGCGATAGTATTGTGCTGCCGGGTTTTATCGAAGTTCATACTCACGGAGGGCATGGCTTTAACCTGCACACAACAGACATCAACGAAATACACTCCTACGCGCGCTGGGTACCAGAGACGGGCGTGACGGCCTTTCTGATTGGCGTGGTAGGCACGCCCAACGCGTTGCCCGCCTCCCAGCTCCAAACGGCAGTACAGGCTATCAAGCAGAGCTCCACAGGCCATGAGCTTGCTGCCGAGGCCGTTGGTATCCATATGGAAGGCCCCTACATTAGCCTGAAAAGGCGAGGCGCTCATTCTCCCTCGTGGTTACGCACACCCGATCCCCAAGAGACTGAACGCATTCTAGAGCTCACACAGGGCCAGCTTCAACTTATTACGCTTGCCCCGGAGCTTCCTGGCGCTCACGAGATGATTCGTCGCCTGGTCTCAGCAGGAGTAACTGTGAGCATCGGCCATACTGACGCCGATTACCAGCAGGCTCAAGAAGCCATCAAGCTTGGCATCACGCATGCCACCCACGTTTTCAACGCTATGCGCCCATTGCTCCATCGCGACCCCGGCCCGATCGCGGCCATCGCTGAGGCGCCACAGGTGCTCGGCGAATTGATCTCTGACGGAATTCATGTCGAGCCAGCCGTGATGGATATTCTGGTCAGGCTGCTTGGCCCTAAGCGCGTAATTGTGATCACCGATGCCCTTGCCGGCGCCGGCTTACCGGAGAATGCAACCTTTAACTTTGGCGGACAGGTTGCCCATGTCATCTGTGGAGCTGCGCGCCTTGAGGACGGAACCTTAACCGGTACAGTGCTCACCCTGGATCAGGCATTGCATAACATACTTGATATCACCCATGTGTCTTTACAAGAAGCCTCCTGCATGCTTTCGTATAATCCGGCCCTTTCGGCCCATGTGGCGCAGCGCAAAGGGCTCTTAAAAGCTGGCTATGATGCCGATCTGCTCATCTATGATCAATCTCTGCGCCTGCAGGCGACGATCTGCCGTGGGCAGCTAGCTTTTGCAACCGAGGCCTGGCGTTCGCGCCTGTCAGGAAATTGAGATAGCATCCACCTCAGCATCCATAGCTTCTGCTAGAGAGTGTATAATAATGGCCAAAGAATATGTATACTTATTCAGGAGCCACTCTTATGCAACAACAACAACAAGCTGACTATGATCTGTTGGCTGTTTTTCCTGACGAAGCTAAAGCCGAGAAAGCTACCCAGAGCCTGCACAAGGCGGGCTTCAGCGAGGGCGAAGTGTACCAGCTAGAGCAAGGAATGATCGGCTCAGGGGTATTTCGCGAGCACGGTCCAAACGCTTCGCGCAGCGAATTCTTTTTGCAGACCCGGCGTAGCGGCCCTAATCCTCTTCTGGTAGTGCTGCTCGCAATCATCTTTGGTGTGGTACTTGGTGCGTTGGGCTTCGGGGCAAGTTTTGCCGTACCAGGCCTGCCCGAACCCACCACGCTTATTGCTGGCGTCGTGCTCGGTTTGATTATAGGCGCTATTATCGGGCTGCTGCGGCGCGGACGTGTACGCGGCGATATCGGCCAGGCGCAGAGAAGCAACAGCCAGCCTCCTGGTAAAGCTGATCTGGGGGCCAGAACGGTTGTCGCTTTGCGCTTCCCAGATACAGAAGACCTTCCGCGTAAATCGCGGGCAAGGGCCATCCTGCTCAATAGCGGGGGCAAGATTGACCGCAGTGTCAAACGGCTCACGCAGTAAGCACGGCTTTCTTCTAGAAGGGGACGGTTCATCCGTCCCTCTTCTATTTCTATCAGCGCCTCTCTGTGGGCAACAAAAAAGCCTCTTTCCACCCCATACTTATTGCATGAGCAGAAAAGAGGCCTGCGAAGAGAGCTTAAAGAGCCCCGGCAGCTTGGCGCAGGAGCTGAGCAAACAGATCATAGTTAAAATCTGTCCCCTGCTGAATTTTGGCAGTAACGCGCTCGCCGTTTGGACTAAGCTCTCCATATCCCTGGGGAATCGAGAGGACCTGGGCATTAAAGAGCATGACATTTACCCACTTCTGGGCAGTGTTAAAGACGCAGAGATATTTCCCGTTCTTTTTGTAGTGGGGACGACTATATTGTATGACCTCTTCGGCATCTGGCACAATTTCTAGAATAATTTGCCGAACACGCTTGCAGATCTCCACCTGCCATGGCTGATTGATCTTCTCTACGTACTCAGTAACTGTTGCAGTCATTGTTTCACTCCCTCTCAAAATATCCTGGGATTCGCAATACGATTTCTCTCGTTTCCCAATATTTTTTACTTGCTAGCTTCAAGTTCCTTACATCTATCTCTTCCAAAGCAAGCAGCCAAAAACGGAAACGCGTAGAGCTCTCTATATCTATTCCAACTCTGGCCAGCTGGATGAGCTTCGGGGATAGAGAGAAGAGAACCACAGGGAGCAGGCAGAAATTTTCCTGTTTGCTCCCTTAAGCAGGATTTTGAGAGGCCTGAGTTTTGGCGCTTCATCCCTTAAATTCTATTAAACGTACGCTCTGGGGATCGATAGCGTGCAGCGCTGCCAGCTCCTCCGTGGTTGGAGCTGGTGTCAAAGGCACGCCCTCAGTCTCCACCTTGAAGCCAGTCTGCGCCCTCACCTCCTCGGCCGAGCTATAGGGATGAATGCTTTCCAGCTGCAGCCGTCCCTCGCGCTTGACGAAGATGCACAGAGGAGTCACTACCCGATCCACGTTCCCGGCGGCCGTCACAAAAGCAAGCTCTTCGACAAACGTGCGCGGGTCGTGCCTGGTGCGCCAGAGCAGCGTACGGCGAGCTGTAGGCAGGATAGCAGCGCTACCGGCGCCCCCGGGCAAGCGTACTTTCGGGCGCTCATAGGGACCAATCACGCTCATGTTGATGCGGCCTGCGCCATCGATCTGAACTCCGCTTAGAAAGGCAGTATCGAGATCGCCGCGCGCAGACATATCGAAGATCTCAGCCAGCTTGAAAATGACATGCGAGCCATGCGTCAGCCGTGGATCGACAGTAGTGCGCGGAAGCGTCTCGGGCAACGCATTAATCCCACCAGTAATATTGATATACACAAGATTTGGCGCATGTAGGCGCTGGGCCAGGAGAATAGCGATCATGGGCAGCGGAGAGGCTACCCCATGAAATACCCGCTCGCCATCGCGCAATAAACGCGCCATCGCCACAACCATCATAGTATCTTGCGTTAATGTGCCCGCCTCAGCAGACGAAGAGGGTATGGCAGTCATCGGCTTACCACCTTTCCAGAGTGCAAACGTTCTTAACCTTCTCGTGCATAGAGAGCATTCTCAGCTCTGCGGGCTGCGCGAAAGAAATTGCTCCTGCGGGCTTGCCGAGAGAATATGTTCAGCGAGCCAGGCCTGATAGCTTGCGGAATCGTGGCAAGCGTTAATATAGCCCTCCAGATAGTCATAGTCATAATCATAGAGATCTCCACAGCTACAGGGATGAGCTCCACGAGGAACAACTACCACATGGCTAACAAATATACCGGGAATTGTCGTCAATTCTGGCACGCGCGCCGTCTCTTCTGTACTAATTAAGCGCTCGCAGGTTAGGATCACGCGCCTGGCGGCCCGCGCCATCAGATCGTCCTCATAGACTGACCCATAGATGCGCCCATTGCCCAGTTCATCGGCCTCCTGCACATGCAGAATCGCCACGTCGGGCTTGATAGCCTGAATGGCCGCAAGTTCCTCGCCGCTATAGGGGTCCTGAACTGTCTTGAAACTGCGCGCCTGCATCAAATCCGAAGCCAGCATACCGGCCACAGGCAGAAAAGGAACGCCCTGGACGGCCGCGCGCAGACCAGTAATCACAGTATAGCAAGCATGCTCTTTCACCTGAATGCGGCCTTGCTCGGCGGCCCGGCGATACTGGGGGGCAAGCCCGAACACATTCTCAAACCCGATAAAGCCCGCCGAGACACGATCGGCGACCCCACTGCCAACCAGCAGATCTACGTCATACGCGCCAGCCGTCTTCACCAGCTCCAGATGCTGTTTATGCTGACGCACCAGCTCATGAACTGCCGCACAAGGAGCGCGATGGATCGTATTCCCACCCAGGGCCACTATCGAGCTGTCGGCCACAGAGGCTATAGCTTCGGTCAGGGATGTTTGTTTGTGTGCCATATCTCTACTCCGGTCTTCTGAAAAACAATGCACCGCTTCTACAGAGAAGAGTACACCGTGTATCTGGCGGCGTCAATTAATTCGCCTCGCTCTCAGGATTAGTACAGATACCTCGTGCTCAGCCTCAGACAGCTATTTTCTCCCTCTCAGGATGCAGTTAAGCTGCTGGGATTGCGATCTTTTTATGAAGCAAGATCAAGCGCGGCCTATCGCTTTATCCATACAGCCCTGATCCGACAAAAGCCAGATAGCGCACAAATACGGCATTGCTAGAGCGCGTGGCAAAGCCAGCCTGGCCGCGCAGACCGACAATAAAGCGTCAGTATGCGTGAAAAAGCGGGATGAAGCGACATTCCTCGCCCACAAAAAATAGGACAGTTTTCCACGGCCCTGGTAAAATGCAAAACACTTGGTTACAATAGACTTAGTAAGTTTACAGCATCAATGCTGAGCTGCCAGGAACCATCTTTTACCAAACACGGAGAACACAGGCATATGTCCAAGAA
Organism: Ktedonosporobacter rubrisoli; assembly: GCF_004208415.1. Classification (GTDB taxonomy): domain Bacteria; phylum Chloroflexota; class Ktedonobacteria; order Ktedonobacterales; family Ktedonobacteraceae; genus Ktedonosporobacter; species Ktedonosporobacter rubrisoli. The sequence goes on from NZ_CP035758.1 coordinate 5,797,143, forward strand.
CGGGATGACAATTCCTCACGCACAGATCAAACCAGAGGAGATAGTGCGTCACCGTACCCGACTGCTGCCTCCGTACAGAGTTGTTCTTTTTGATGATGACATCAATGAAATGAATTACGTCGTTTTCGCGTTATTGCACGCGATTAACAGCCTCACGCCACAGGAGGCTGAACACATCATGTTAACGGCGCATCTGACGGGCAGCGCGATAGTTATTGTTTGTCCAAAGGAAGCGGCTGAATATTATCAAGAACGCCTCCTAAGTTATAATTTGATAGCAACTATCGAACCGGAGTAGCGTATATACTTACAAAACAGCAAGGCGGCCATTCAACGGTCGCCTTCCTCTTTAATTAGTAAGTATATAATTTGTGTCATTAAATGGTGGTTCCGATATATATTTAGGACATTGACTGAAAGGAGGTTAGGTATTAGAATCCATGCAGATGGAAAGCCCTTAAGATGTTTGCGCAAGTGCTAACTGATACTGAAGGTGCTCGATGATGCTGTTTTATCATGCTCCATCAGGAGGGAAAAAACAATGGTTCACTTATGGGGTTCCCGAGCCAAGGAAGAGACAGAAATGAGTAAATCGGCTTTGGGAGAAGACACCAGAGGAGACATCGCTGTCGTTATCTGTGGTGAGAAGCTTGATTTTAACCTGGTCTACCTTGGTTGCCAGATGGCAAAAGGAGCCAAACGTAAGGTCCACCTGGTACATGTTATTGAAGTTCCACGTGCATTGCCTCTAAAAGCAGTCCTCACGCAAGAATCTGAGCGTGCCGACAAATTACTCAACTCAGCTATGGTCATAGCAGAAAAAGTTGGATGCGACGCAGTTGCTGAAGTCGTTCAGGCGCGTGATGCCGGTCCCGCTATCGTAGACGAAGCCAAGGATCATCATTGTGCCTTAATCCTTATCGGTCTCGTGCGCAATAGCGATAAGACCCAGTATGATCTGGGCAAGACCGTGCCTTTTGTGCTTGCGAATGCAACGTGTCGCGTATGGCTTGTACAGGACCCTGCACCACAGCCAGTAATGGTGGGTTAAAATACATATGAGATGAGAGATGAGCCGGATCGCGCTCTGCTAATCGCCCAGAGTTTTGTGTCATCCCTCGGCCCTCGGCCTGGCAGGCCAGAGAGACGGGGATAGTGTCTCCTGCGCTCCCAATGCTTATGTATGTTACAATAGAAACGTGTCAAACGTGTTAACTTGTGTCCCTTGCACTTTTTATCCGTACATATCACGTTTTTTATTGGGGAGACAACGAAGATGACAACAGATTCTCATGCGAGCAGCCCTTCTTCTCGACCACATCGGGATTATTACACCGCTCTCTATCAAGCGGCGCTGACAATCTCCTCAAGCCTCGAACTAGATCAGGTACTGGAGAGTGTGGTAAAGAGTATTACAGAAGCTATGCAGGTCAAGGCCTGCGTGTTGCGTCTGCTTGATCCGGAAACCGGCCAGCTACGATTAAGCGCAGAAAGTGGTTTAAGTGGCAACTATCTCGCAAAAGGACCAGTCGATGTAGTGCATAGCGCTATCGATAGCGCGGCGTTGGGCGGCTCCCCTGTCTTTATTCCCGACGTCAGGACAGATACGCGCTTCCAGTATCAAGAAGCTGCCGCGAAAGAAGGGATCGTGTCTGTCCTCTGTGTTCCATTAGAGGTTCGTGGCGAGGCCATTGGCGTTTTGCGTGTCTATACCAATAAACCTGCTATCTTCCATGAGGACGATATTCAATTCCTCTCGGTGCTCGCCAGCCTGGCTGCCCTGGCCATTGAAAACGCTCGTCTCTACGAGGGAATCAGGAGCAGTTACCACGGCGTCATGGATGCCTTCTGGGGCACGCATGTTTCTCCATCATAATTGAGGTTAGAAACTCCGCGATGACACAAGGATGTCGGCTCGCGGAGGCTATTTCTTCTCTACAGGCTATATGCTTTGGATCAGGGTATTGGTTAAATAAGGTGAGGTAAAGGCTGTGTACTCGCCCGCGCGCTTACCAGGAACGGGGAAGAGGCGAGCTGATAGAGGCTTGCGCAGGCGCTGGGCAAGGCTGGCCACATCCAGGAGTAGATTGGCGATAGTTTCTACCTGGCAATCCCCGGGCATGGGAATCGTATCAAGGCCCGTGCCACATACTGCCGAATACAGTAACAACTGATGCGCATTTACCTGCCCTTCCTCCCACCTTCTGGCCAGGCCAACATCTTCCAGCACTGGCAGCATTAAGCCGCAATATCCACAGGTGGGCAATCCCGTGCTCTTACAAGCTGCTGTGAGAGCCGCAGCAACGGCCAGCGTCCCGGCAGATCCAAGCTTTCCCTGTCCGCACTGCTCGATGGCCGTCACGATGCTATCTTCGCCCATCGGGGCAGGAGAGAGGTCGATGCCACCAAATAAGAGATCATGTTCCTGCGCCAGCTCGCGTCCCAGAGCAACAATCGGCGTGGCATAATCGCGAAGCGCTTCCCGCATGCGATACGTAACCAGCTCTAGATCAGGGACTTCAAGATATGAGGATTGCTGAGGTTTCAAGGCTTGCGCAACGATACCAGCCCCCTGGAGCCCAATCGAGAGACTTGAGGCACCAACATGGTAGGCCGCCGGAAAGAATGGGCTGCCCGGAGCCACGCAGGCCAGCATGGCAAAGCGAAAATTACCGAAGCCCTCTTCTGTCTCTTCGGCCAGGCGCTTGATAATGTGCGCGGTGGGCAGAGCCGCTTCGGTCCGCACCCCCTGCTCTGGCGTCGCTAACTGGACGGTAAGGTTAAGCGCCTGCGTGGCAATCAGCAGGTCCGCCAGACCTTCAAGGCGCTTGAGCGGAAAGCCTGGGGCCGCAACCTGGGCCGTTCCCAGGGAACAGAAACCTAGCTGAGCTTCATCTAACTTCTGTTGCAGCTCCTTCACATATTTGAGCAGGGAAGCTGTAGACCATCCAGCAAGATCATCGAGAATTGAACGTGTCGAGAGACGAACCGTCTGCACTTCATATCCAGCCTCGCGAAAACGCTGGCTGGCGCTCTGCAAAATATCTCCAGCGCGCCGAATCGTTGCGGCTGATAGGGGATGCGCTTCCGCCAGACCAAGAGTAATCGTTCGCAGGGGTATAGCCGGCATAAGTGGACCTCTTTTCTCAAATGCATATTCTTCAATATTTCCAAGTGCGCTGACAATAGTAATGGGGCGCTATTCTCACTATATCACGCGAGCGCGTCCCTTAAGAAAGGGTATGGAAAGCAGGCTTAAACTGAAGGTTTCTTTGCCAGGGCATTTCTATGACGTTCGGCAAGAGAAAATGCTGGCCAGCAAGCAGTATTTCTAGCCTGTAACGCTTACCTGTATACTACAGTGAAAAACCTGAGAGTCACAGAAAGGAACCATCGCAAGCGCTATGCAGTTCTCCAATCCTTCGCACCGCGAGGATCGCTTACACTGGCTGGCCGAGATTTACCGCATACACGCCGCCGATCTCCAGCGCTTTATCGCCAACAAAATCGGCGATCCCACTATGGCCGAGGACCTGACCAGCACAGTCTTTCTCAAAGCCCTGCGCTGGCTCGATGAGGATCAAGGCGCCGAAAATGTGCGCGGCTGGCTCTACGCGACGGCTCGTACCACCATCGTCGACTACTGGCAAGCGCAGAGCCAGTACGAGATGCATTCGCTGAGCGGCCTTGAGGAGCAACTGCTCAAGAGCGATGGGCCTACATTTGCCAGCCAGCAGGTCGAGACGCGTGTCCACCACCTTCTCAGCCTCTTGCCAGAACGTGACCGCACCATTTTGACTCTGCGCTATCTGCAGGGATATAGCGCCGCCGAGATCGCCAGGGCCCTGGGAACAAGCGCTGGCAATATACGCGTGCTGCAATTGCGCGCGCTCAGGCGTGCGGCACAAGCGGAGACAACTGAAAGGAACAGGTACTGTATGCAAGAAAAGGAAGCGCCATTCGAGGCCTTCGTCAAATTCATGACCCCTGAGAGTCGCCAAGTGCTTGATCTCGCTCGCGAGGAGATGCTCAATCTGAAACACTGGTGGATTGGCACCGAACATCTGATGTGGGGCCTGGCCAGCGAGGAAAGCCTCAAGTCGTTTCTCACGCCGCTGGGAATTACGCCCGAGCGTATCCATGCCGGCATCGTGTTTATCTTCGACCGTCAGGGGCAAGCAGGCCAGGCGGGGCAGGGCACACCAGCACTTGCTGACGCCTCTGCCGATACGCTTACGCTGCTCACCCCTCGCGCCAAACAGGCGATCTTCCTGGCCGGGGAAGAGATGAAGGACCAGGGAGAACAGAGCATACGCCCAACACATCTTCTGCTCGGTTTGATGAACGAAGGTGAAGGGATTGGTGCGGGCCTGATGCGCTCATTAGGCCTCAGTCTCTTACAGGCGCGCACAGCCCTGGTTTCTCCCGCTGCCAGGCAAACTTGCGCTTTCTGCGGTCGTAGCAGCTCCCAGGTGGCCCGCTTCTTTCCGCCAGAAGTCGGCATTGCCGAGGGCAGCGCAGCGCAGTCAGGCCCCCTCATCTGCGATCTCTGTGTGAGACGTTTCCAGGCCATGCTTGGAACTCCTTAAACCTATGGATTTCAAGAGGGATGCGCATAGCTGAGCAGAAATAAAAACTTGTGGAAAAGGGCATTTCACGCCACAAGCCAATGGTAGCAAATCGACAAACGAGAGAAGAGGAAAAATATGTCAAACGAGAAGAAAGGACACGGGCCACAGAGCTGCTTCTATGGCTCATCTGAGGTAGCCGAGCGCTGGCAGCAAGATGTCGAAAGGCGGCGGCAAGACATGACCGAAGCAACGCAACGCATGCTGGAGACTGCGGGGCTCAAGCCAGGGGATCACGTCCTTGACATTGCTGCGGGCAGCGGAGATCAGAGCATATTGGCAGCCCGCATAGTGGGCCCTGACGGCTCCATTCTGGCAACCGATATTTCTGTGGAAATGCTCAACGTAGCCGTGCGCGCTATCCAGCAGGAGGGACTGACCACTATCAGCACGCGCGTAATGGATGCCGAAAAGCTTGAGCTGGAAGACAATACCTTCGATGCAGTCATCTGCCGGCTGGGACTGATGCTCTTCCCACACCCAAAGCTGGCCCTGAGCGAGATACGAAGAGTTCTCAAACCCGGCGGGAAATTTGCGGCGCTGATCTGGTCCATACCCGAAAACAATCAGCTTTTCGCTTTGCCACTTGCCATTGTAGAAAAATACGCGCACGAGACATCCCCTCAGCGCGCTGATCCTTTTGCGCTTTCAGAGCCGAAAGTTCTTGCAAAGGAACTCACAGAAGCCGGCTTTAACGAAATCATCACCAGTGCGCTGCCATTTCAGTCTCATTACCCTTCGCTTGATGCTTACCTGAACTCAACAGCCAGCAGGTTGACAGCAGGTGTGATGAAGCAGCTTAGCCAGCCAGAGCAACAGCACTTATTGGAGGAGGTAAGAGAGGCGGTGCGCCAATTTGAGGGAGAACATGGCTTTGTAGCTCCGGCCGAGCTGTTGCTTGGGGCGGGGCGCAAATAGAGCAGATCAAGCTGACTCTTCTATATATACGCACAGCCGTATTTTCCGCCTGCGATCTCGACTTATCTCAAGTTTCCATGCGCAGGCGGGAAGCCAGGACCTTGACGCCTGCGGTAGCTAGTCAGCTGAGCCAGGCCAAGACAAGCACAATGGAAGGCCCGCGATGGGCATCAATGAGAGCCATCAGCAGTTTCATCCCTCGCTTTGGCAAGCTGAGAAAACTTGAGCTCGGAAAGCCGTCCTTCTCCCTTGACGAAAGCCAGCTCTTCCCGTACACTTTTCGAATAGAGTGGAAACAGGGGGAACCTAGCCGATGGCAACAAATGAGACTGCCGAGAAGCATCAAGCCCAACAGGCCTGCTTTCTATGCGCCCTTGACCCCAGCCATCACTGTCAGACACCGCAACTCGAAGGATACATCGCAGCTGTCCAGGAGCGCCAGATCCGGGGCGAGTATACACCCGTCATCTTGCTTGATACAGCCACAGAGCGTGTTGAGTTGCACCTGCCTGGCCAGTATTATCGCAGCCTGGCTCGCGAGCTCAAGGCGCGCTGGCATTCCCAGGAATCGCATAAGCTATTCCTGCGGGTCTATCACCTTCCCTTCAAGGCGCAAGAGATCAAATATAAAGATCGCGTGAGGCTGGGTTATAAGGCAAATTCCTATACGCTGGCAGTACTTGAACCTGACACCCTGCTCAATATTACCGATCTTCACCAGGCCGAGTACTGTCAGCGCCAGTACCTGCTCAAGCGCCTCAGCCCCTCGGTCAGCACAGCGGCCACCATACGTGGAAACCTGATTCATCACTGCTTCAAAGAGTTGCTTAAAGAACATGATCGCGGCAAATTTACTGGCTCAGACAAGGGCCAGGAAACGCCACGCCAGGCCTTAGAGCGGCATCTGGAACAGGCTCTACGCTTGAACAGCATTGAGCTGGCCCTGGCAAACGTATCAGCCGAAGAGATGCGCAACGAGGCCCAGGCTCATCTTGAAAGCCTGGCACACTGGTACGAAAGCGAGCGCACCACGCTCTGGGATATGCCTGCAGCCTATAGCGACAATGCGCAAGATATAGATGAGACGCTTCAGCAGGGAGGCAACCAGGTGCGCGCCGAGACTTTTCTGCTCGCGCCAGAGATAGGTCTGAGAGGCCGCCTTGATCTGTTCTGGCAACAGGGAGATCGCCAACGCCTGCTTGAGCTTAAGACTGGCGGTGCCAGCGGCAACTTGCCCAAACTCGAACATCGCTGGCAGGTGCATGGCTATCACTCTCTACTCACCGTGCGGCGCAACTCGCGCATGAAGCGCGCCCTGGCGACTCTGGTCTATAGCGGCACGCCCGGCAAAGCCCAGGCCTTCGGCATCCCTTCGAGCATTCGCGAAGTACAGCGCGTCAACGAAAGGCGCAATCTGCTCATTCTTAGCCAGATTACCGGCATTCCGGCCGCACCCCCTGGACCTTCGCGCTGCACCAGATGCAGCTTGCTTGCACACTGCCAGACCGTCTCCTCGCTGCTGGAATGGCAGCCGCCTGAGCAGGAGACAACCGCGCCATCGCCATTAGCAGATGTGGCCAATCCGCTGCCCCTGCACGCAGTTAATGCCCGCCCCCTCTACCCCGATACGACAGAAGACCGCGAGTTCTTTGCCCGCTATTATCGGCTCCTGCAAAAAGAAGGCCGGGCCAGCGAGCAGCAGCAGGCTCAGCTCTGGAAAAACTCGCTCCAGCAACGGCAGGGAAACGGCACAGCCATCAACCAGCTCATTCCACTGGGGAGAGCCGAGATCGAGCATGATGGTTGGCTACAAACTTTTCGCTGCGATAACACTTCCGAGCTGCGCGAAGGGGATGAAATCCTCCTCAGTAACGGAGATCCAATTACCCACGAAGTCGTCACAGGCACCATCCTGCAAATCAGCTCTGAGCAGGTCACCGTCTGGACCCGCGAGATTATCGCTCACCCAACCCTGTTGGATCGCTACGACAACGATCTGGTCCACATCCGCACGCAGCAGAACTTATTGCGTTGGCTTCACGTCGCGCCCCACCTGCGCGATCTTGTAGCCGGAAAAGTGCGTCCCCGCTTCTATGGGCAAGACGTTAGCACGCGCCCGGATTTCAACCAGGAGCAAAACCTTGCCATTGCGCGCGCCTTGCAGATGCAAGATTATCTGCTGATCCATGGTCCGCCAGGCACAGGCAAGACCAGCGTCATCGCCGAGATCGTCAAGCGTTTGAGGCAGCAAGGACAGCGCATCTTACTTGCAGCCTTCACCAATCAAGCCGTCGATAATATGCTAAAAAGGCTTGAGCGCGAAGGGATACACGACTACCTACGCCTGGGGCATGAACGCAGCACAGCAGAGACCGTCAGGCCACACCTGCTTAAAGCTCTGGTAGCTGCAAATACAGCCCAGGCAGAGAACGAGGCGGAACTTGTCAAGGATATCTTGAACACTACGCCTATCGTAGGCAGCACAACAGCAACCTGGTCCTCTGACCACTATACCTCGCCCACGCATGATGACGAGGTTGCAGGCGAACAGCCGACGCTCTACTTTGACGTTGCCATCATCGATGAGGCTGGCCAGCTTACAGTACCGGCCATCCTTGGCGCGCTGCGCCTGGCCAAACGTTTCATCCTGGTGGGCGACGAAAAACAATTACCCCCGCTCGTCCTGAGCAAAGAAGCCGCCGAAGCCGGCCTGGCCGAATCCCTCTTCAGCATCCTCAAGCGCCTTGATGATGACTATACGAAAAAGCAAGCCCTGGCAATCAGCGCGTGCGTAGCATTACGCACCCAATATCGCATGAATAAATGGATCTCACATTTCTCCTCAACCATCTTCTACGATAAACAACTTATCGCGCACGAAAGCATAGCCGATCGCCGGCTCGTCTTCAAAAACACAGTGAGCAGAGATGCCGATTCCGCCATCGAGAGGGCTATACGGCCAGACCTTCCCCTTGTCTTCCTTGACGTCAAGGATCAGCAAGCTCAGGAGATGGAGAAAAGGAGCGACGCGGAGGCGCGAGTAATCTGCATGCTGGTAGCTGAATTACTCGCGCGCGGTATTGAAGCAGAAGAGATAGGCATTATTGCCCCTTATCGGGCTCAAGTAGCCAATATACGCCGCCACCTATTTAGCGGCACAGATACCTGGCAGGCCCTGGACCCACAGCAAACAGCGTTGAATATAGACACAGTTGATCGTTTTCAAGGAGGAGAGCGCACGGTAATTATAATGTCATTTGCCACCACACATGAGCCGGAACCAGGCAGTCAGAGGCGCGAATTTCTGCTTGATCCTCACCGTTTAAACGTAGCCCTGACCCGCGCTCAGCGCAAACTCATTCTGGTTGGCAACCTGGCGGCCCTTGCATCCTTGCCTACCTTCAGCCGACTGATCACCTACTGTCGTAGCATGCAAACGCTCATTCACTACGATAAGGAGTCGGCGCATCAGACAGAACTTTGGGAGCCAGATAAGCTTTCAGGAGGTGTCGGCGCATCCTTATCGTGAGTTAGAGCGAAGCTACAGCCCCCAGGGCATCGGTATATTTAGCTCGCTCAAACAAAGAAGCATATGAATATTTAAACGCAGTTTGCGAGCTCTCGGACACATGCAATCCCTGCAGAATAGACTCCACAGCGTGCTTTAGATTCATAGTCACCAGGAAAGGGCCATTGGCCTCGTGGTAGTGATCGCGTAACTGCTCAACGCCCAGGCCGGTCAGCACCAACACGCTATGAATTCCAGCCGCCAGGCCCGCACGCACATCCGAGATGCTATCGCCGACAAAGACCGCATCACTCAGATCAAGCCCGAGCTCATCGCGGGCACGCAAAACCATTCCCGGCATCGGCTTGCGACAGGAGCAGTGAGCATCTTTAGCATGCGGGCAATAATATACCTTCTCGATACAGCCGCCGGCCCTGGCAATTTCATCAGCCATACGCTGATGAATATCCTCAACCGTTGAAGCAGGAATGCTGCCGCGGGCTACGCCTGCCTGATTCGTGCAAACGATAATGCGGTATCCGGCCTGGGTTAGCCGCGCAATAGCCTCGCGCGAGCCTGGCAAGAAGCGGAATTCCTGCCAGTTCTTCACATAATCCGATCGATTCTCATTGATTACCCCATCCCGATCAAGAAAAATAGTAGCCACTCTAGCACTCCTAGTCCTGTTGGATATGTACACAGGGGGCGCAAACATAGCCAGCCCCTTGCAGTTAACATTACGAGATGCTCGCAGAAGAACGAACAGGATGTCCATCATCCAGGAAGCCCAGCTTATCCACAGGATAAGCCACTCAACAATACTTCGTCAACCTGACAGCCACATGGTCGTGCTCTGCTTCAGGCGTAAGCCGGCTACACTTCGTGGATATCAACCAGGCCGTTTTTCATAGCATAGATGACTATCTGCGAACGATCATAGATACCAAGCTTATGGTAGATATTGCTGATATGGTTGCGCACAGTTTTCTCGCTGATAGCCAGAGAGCGCGCTATCTCTTTCGCCACCATACCCCGAGCAACAAGCTTTAAAGTCTCTAACTCACGCTCAGTCAAGCCATCATTTTCTTGCTTCCTTTCAGCGTTCTGCCGTTCCAGGAGCTGCATCATGCGGCTCGTAATATTGGGAGCCGTGACCTGCTCGCCAGCATGCACCGCCTTAATTGCAGAAATGAGCCCGGCGGTCGAGCTATCCTTAAGCAGATAGCCACTGGCTCCAGCGGCCAGCCCATCGAGCACATAGCCATCAGAGGTAAAGGTAGTGAGCAAAATCACCCTGGTCTGCGGTATGGTAGCCTTGATCCGCCGTGTTGCCTCTATACCGTCAAGTTGCGGCATTTTCACATCCATCAATATGATGTCTGGAGTTAGCTGGCAAGCCAACTCAATGCACTCCGCACCATTACAAGCCGTAGCCACAACCTCAAAGGCAGGCTGAGCTGCCAGCAAGCCAGCGATACTTTCGCAGAAGAGCCGTTGATCATCTACGACCATAATGCGAATAGCGGACTCGGTTTTCCCATGAGCCGCTAGCGCGCCTGCGCGTTTCGCCGAATCCGGCATCTGGATGGACATGAATCTCCCTCCTACCTTCTAAATCGCTTCCATGACGAGATCTGTCACCTTATTGCTCACCAGTTGGGCACTGGAACCTCTACATCGATACGCGTGCCTTTCCCTGGTTGACTCTCGATGGCCAGGTACCCACCCAGCAAGGTAACACGCTCACGCAGCCCGATTAACCCTTGATGGTAGCCATCCTGCTCACCTGTAACTACTGTGGGCGCAGGCGTACCAACTCCGTTATCGCCTACACTGATATGGAGGCTGCCCTCATGACTAAACATAAAAATACTGATAGAAGAAGCCTTAGCGTGTTTACATATATTTGTCAAAGCCTCACGCACAATATAATAGAGATTAGATGTATACATGAAAGGCAGATAAGCGGGCCAATCATTACATTCATACACGACAGTATAGCCAGCTTGCCGCATCTCAAGCAGTAGCTCCTGGAGAGAAGCTTTCAGGCCAAATTCTAGATCGCTATGGCCGCGCAAATCCTTCAGCGTCTGGCGCATTGCCCCCAGACTATCCCGCGCTAAGTCTTGCCAGGCCGCTAGTTTCGCAGCTACCTCTTGCTCCAGGGCGCCCTTATCAGACAGGCGTCGCGTACGAAAATACTCCATATCGGCAACCAGGGCAGTCAGCGACTGCACCACGCCATCATGGAGCTCGCGCGCAATGCGGCGCCGCTCCGCCTCTTGAGCAAAGCGCGTAGCAGGAGAATCTATGGCCTCAAGCATGTTACTGGTCCCTCAACTTGCCGTTTCCTACTCTCTATCCCAATCTCCCTTCTAACCCTCCCTACAGCAGATCAATATATCTTAATGTATACTCTTCTCGTGTTAATCTTTGATTGAGAGGCAGCTATGAGAAGGGTTAAGATTTATCAATATGCGGAACGAGTTCTTAACCTTGAGGCCAGGAGCTGCAAATGGCAGTTGCATCCCTACTCTGCTATAGTGTATGCTTCCTAACACGGATATTTTTGCGTATCAACACTCTATTGATAAATGGGAGATTCACTATGGCGCAGGGTCGTATCCTCGTCGTTGGCAGCCTAAACATGGACCAGGTTGTGCGCGTCCCCCATCTTCCAGCACTGGGAGAGACTTTGCTGGGGGCGGGCTCGCTTAAGCTGGTTCCAGGAGGCAAAGGAGCTAATCAGGCTGTGGCAATCGCCCGTCTTGGCGCTGAGGTAACGATAGCCGGACGTGTAGGAACTGATCCCTTTGGCGATCGGCTCCTCAAAGCCTTGCAGGCCGCTCAGATCGATACAGGCCAGATTGTGCTTGATGAGCAAGAGGCCAGTGGGGTAGCGTTTATCTTCCTTGCCCCCGATGGAAATAATTCAATCGTGGTGGCCGCCGGCGCGAATATGCGCCTGGGACAAGATCAGGCTCAGTTAGAGCGCATCTTCGCGGAGATACGCACGGCAAAAGCCCTGGTCTTGCAATTAGAGATCCCTCTGGAGACTGTTAAGCTACTGACCTCGGTAGCTCACGAGGCCCATATCCCGGTCATATTGAACCTCGCTCCGGCGCAGCCGCTGCCCCAGGCAACGCTGCAGCAGGTCTCGGTACTGGTGCTCAATGAGACCGAAGCCAGCTTGCTCAGCGGACAGCGCGTGGATAGTACAGAGGATGCCCGCATCGTGGCAACGGTCCTGCACGAACATGGCATTGCCAGTGTCGTGATTACGCTGGGAGCGCGCGGGGCCATTCTGGTCACCACCGACGAAAGCGGCAAGCCTCACAGCATTTATCAAGAAGCGCCTAAAGTGAAAGTTGTTGATACGACAGCCGCAGGCGATTGTTTCGTTGGAGCACTGGCCGTAGCGCTCACAGAAGGGCAGACTCCAGAAGAGGCTTTGCGCTTTGCTGTGTACGCTAGCGCCCTCAAAGTTACAAGGTTCGGTGCTCAATCAGGTCTGCCAACACGGGAGGAAGTCATTGCAGCGTATTATTCTTGATACAGATCCAGGTATAGATGATGCCCTTGCCTTCTTTTTAGCTCTGGCTTCGCCAGATGACATCAAGCTTGAGGCCGTGACAACTGTCAGCGGTAATGTAGGGGTAGAGGAGACAACTCCTAATGCGCTGGCTTTACTCACGCTGGCGGGACGCACTGATATCCCGGTAGCCCGCGGGTGCAGCTTGCCCTTAGTGCGCGAGCAGGTCAAGGCCGATTACTATCATGGACATAACGGTCTTGGCGATGTGGCGCGACCGGCAACTACTATGCAGGTGGTAGCTCAGCACGCGGCCCAGCTTATTATTGAGAAGGTTATGCAGGCTCCCGGCGAGATTACCCTCGTACCAATCGGGCCTCTCACCAATATTGCCATGGCCCTACGGCTTGAGCCACGCATCGCGCAAAATGTGCGCGAGGTGGTGATTATGGGCGGAGCATTGCGTGTGCCGGGAAATACGACGCCTACAGCCGAGTTCAATATCTATGCCGATCCGCATGCCGCGCAGATCGTCTTTCAGGCCGGCTGGCCTATTCGCCTGGTCAGCCTTGATGTAACTGAGATCACGTGCCTGCGCCCCCAAGATTTTGCCGAGCTGACGGCAAGTGGCGGTCCCGTGAAATCCTTCATTCGCGCGATGATTGACTTCCATCTGCGCAAGCCGCGACCCGCCAACGAGGTTCCTCTCTTCCAGATGCACGATCCGCTCTGCCTAGCCACGGTTTTCCAACCTGGCTTGATCACCTGGCAGCCGGTATACGCGGATGTCGAGCTCAATGGAACACATACACTTGGCGAAACTGTAGCTTACTTCAAGGCCGACGAAGCCCCTGGCGCTCCCAATATTCAGGCCCCGGTCGCCGTCGATAGCGCACGCTTCATCAAACTCTTTATGGAACGTGTGGGCAAAGCCTTTTAGCCGTTGGCGAAAACAGAAATAGCTTTAGCCGAATCAGGTCAGGCAACGCGCGTCTATCCCGTCAGCTGGCCTGATTTTTTATTGCCCATATGCATACTGTCCCGCCGCAAAATTTGTGAGAGCATTTGTAGCAAAGACTTTGAAAACTTTGACAAGACAAGATCCATAAGCTATATTATCAGAAGAATATATTCCTACTAATTTACTCGGATTAATGAGGAGCGCAAAGGAGCCAAGATATATGGCAAAAATTAACGAAGCTGAAGTCATGGACGCACTTCATGAATGTTACGATCCTGAGATCCCTGTCAACATCGTTGATCTGGGCCTGGTATATAACGTTGATATCAATGATGACGAGGGGAAAGTGCACGTCACAATGACCCTGACCGCCATTGGCTGCCCTATGGCCGGAGAAGTGATCTCCGAAGTGGAGATGCGCATAGGCCAGGTCGAGAACGTCAAGCAATGCACAGTCGAGATTACCTATACTCCTCCCTGGTCCCCTGATCGCATGACAGAAGATGCCAAGTGGGAACTGGGGATGATTTAAAAAATATCTTGCCAAAGGGCAGCCAGGCTCAAACCAGGATATCTTCGGACATTCTCAGTTCCATTTCTTTCGGCTCTGGCTGCCTTGCGGATAGTCCTCTCTCATCCCCGATAAACTGAATGGTGAACCCATAAGCCTGGCAAACTGAGCCTTTGCAACTTGGCATAGGCAAATAAACATGTTATGCTAGCGCATGAATTGTGTGTCGCTATTCAGGAGAAGCATCGGAGTAGTTCATGCAACATTGTCTAGAGTGTGGTGTTTCGTTACCGTCTGGAGCAAATATTTGTCCTAACTGTCACACACAGCTCCCTTATAAACAACGTATTGCCAGCACTTACCCAATACAAGATGCCTCTCCCCCAGCGCCTCTTTCCCGACCCTCAGCAGTTCCAGAAACTCCGCCTCCAGGTAGTCAGAAGAGCTACCCAACTCGCCCACTCGCGCCCCACCAGTTGGCCAGTTCGGCCACACCGAGCCCATATTCCCCTGAGCAACCCGGTCGTCGCGGACTCTCAAAGGGCATGGCTATCCTGCTATTTTGTATCTCCTTGCTTCTATTATTTAGTGGACTCGGGCTTATCTTTTACACAAGCATTGCGCGACCAAACCAGTTGCGGGCCGAAGCCACGGCTACCGTCCAAACCCTGCTGACCGGCGACGCACGCTCCACAACCACGGCCAATGTCCAATCTACAGCTACAGCGCAGGCCTATACACGCGTCACCGCCACGGCTCACACCCAGGCCACGGTTGAGGCCGCCGCCACGGCCACGGCCCTCCAACAGCTCTATCTCCAGGCCACCGGTGGCTCGCCAGTACTCTATTCACCGCTGGCTCATCAGGATCGCGCAGATTGGGATATCTACGATGCCACGGGTGGAGGTGGTTGCAGCTTTGCTCACGGTGCCTTGCATGCCAGCGTCCAGCAAAAGCAGTTCTACGCGCCCTGCTTTGCGCACGCCACCAACTTCCACAACTTCGCCTTTCAAGTGGAGATGACGATTCTTAAGGGAGACGAAGGTGGTCTGGTCTTTCGGGCCAATAACTCCAATGCCCACTTCTATTATTTTCGCGTCGGTCGCGACGGCCTCTTTAGCCTTTTCATTGCCAAAGATGATCGCCATAGCATGGCCATCACCTTCGATACAAGCCGGGCCATCAAGACTGATCCCGGTGATAGCAATCTGCTCACGGTCGTCGCCAAAGACAACAATTTCTATCTCTACATCAATAAGCAGTTTGTTGGCAGCGCCAACGACAGCACTTACAGTGTCGGCCAGATTGGCATCTTCGCCGGCGATAACACCAATCCCACTGACGTCGCTTTCCAGAACGCCCGCGTCTGGATTTTGCCTTAGCAACCATGGCTATTCCTTCTCTCCCACGGACCTTTCTATCCGCCTGAAGAGGTGGTTTTGCCTTTCAGATAAAGCCAATAGATGCCATAAGCCACGGCCCCCAGCGGAATTGTGCAGGATACAATAATCAATGCGGCCCAGATCAACTTAGCATACCAGGGCAGCACTGGATTTCTGATGCAAGCAATCAGCGCCCATAGCGAGATCACAAGCATTGAACCGACGACAAGCAAAGATTGTTCAGGACCAACCATCTAATACCTCCTCCTTATTTGCATGATATAATCAAAAACGCTTTTTCAAGTAGAAAACAAAAATCCTGCATATATACTTTATGCCTGCAAAGGTCTTGAGAAGCAACAAATGTTTTTATGATCAATAAACATATTTAGCACAGCTATTTAGTTTTCCTTTTTTGCCCCACCCATCTGCCCAAATAGAAAGGAAAACGGGGATAATCCGCTAGATCGCGGCGCGCCCCGTACCCCAGCAGAGGGCTGGCCGCCCTCTGCACTCCCGCTTTGGTAAAAACTAAATAGCCCTGCATATTTAGCAGCGGACTTGACAAAGCGCAAATTGACTGTTATCCTCTTACATGAAGAAAAAAATGGCAATGAACGGAACGAGTAGCTCCTGATCGAGCAGCAGAGAACTGCGGGCCGGTGCGACGCAGCCGCCGACAAGAGTGAAATCCAGCCGGGAGCCTACGCGCTAAGCGTCAACGGGAGCCTCCGTTAGCGGGCAAGAATGAGTTTCGCTGCTTGCACAGCCTGCAGTGAAAAAATCAAGGTGGCACCACGATAGAGCATATTCAGCGTCGTCGTCCTTCGTTAAGGACGCGGCGCTTTTTTTATTGATGAACTGCTTACATCCAAAGGAGCTAGTATGCTAGATCTCGCATTTATCCGTAACAATCCCGAGGCCGTCAAAGAGGCAGCCCGCTTGAAAAACAACACACTTGATATAGATGCCCTGCTTAGCTTAGATCAGCAGGTACTCACCCTTCAGCGCGAAGTAGAAGAGGCCCGCGCGCAGCAAAATGCGCTCTCGAAGCGCATCCAGCAGGCCGCCCGCGAGAAAAAGGTCGAGGAGCGCAACGCCCTGATCGCCGAAGGCAAAAGGCTGGCAGAGCAGATTAAAGAGAAGGAACCCGAGCTGAGCCGTCTGCAGGAAGAGCGCTATCGCATGCTTCTGCTTGTACCCAACATTCCTGATCCTAGCGCCCCTATCGGCAAGGATGAGAACGACAACGTACCCATTAAGTATTGGGGCGAGAAGCCAGAGTTCAACTTTAAATCGCTTGACCATTATGAATTGATGCAAAAGCACGATCTTGTGGACATCGAGCGTGCGGTCAAGGTAGCCGGTAGCCGCAGCTATGTGCTTAAGGGTGATGCCGCACGCCTGGAGCTTGCTTTGATGCATTTTGCCTTTGACCGCATCGCCCTCAAAGGCTTTACGCCCTTAATTGTGCCGGCCATGGCCCGCGAATTCTGCTTTATAGGCAATGGTCAGTTCCCCAAGGGTCGGGACCAGGTATATGCTATCGAAGGCGAAGATACCTTCCTTGTTGGCACATCGGAAGTCTCGATTACCGGCATGTTCAAGGATGAGATCCTCAAAGAGGAAGAGTTGCCCAAAACATTTGTCGGCTATTGTCCCTGTTTCCGTCAGGAAGCCGGCACTTATGGTAAGGATACGCGCGGCGTCTTCCGCATTCACCAGTTCAACAAAGTAGAGCAATATGTCATGTGCAAGGCCGATCATGAGGAATCGGTGCGCTGGCACGAGCAGCTTTTAAAGAATTCGGAAGAGCTCATTCAGGCCCTTGAGCTACCCTATCGCGTTGTTAACGTTTGCACAGGCGATATGGGAGATGGTAAAGTTGGGATGTACGATCTTGAATGCTGGGTTCCCAGCGAGGGAAGGTATCGCGAAACGCACTCGTGTTCGTACTTCCACGACTGGCAGGCCCGCCGAGCCAACATTCGCTATCGCGATGAGGAAGGTAAAGTCAAATTCGTCCATACGCTTAACAACACGGCAATCGCCTCGCCACGTATCCTGATTCCTTTGCTGGAGATTCATCAGCAGGCCGATGGTAGTATACGCATTCCACAAGCTCTGCGCCCCTACATGGGAGGTCAGGAATACATCAAAGCCCGCTAAATAGTTTTGGCGCATAGGGGAATGAGCTCCCCTATGCCTACCCGCTGATCAGGAGGTTATCACGTGCGTCCCGTCAATCTTTTCGACTACGAGAAACTGGCCCAGGAACGCCTGGAGCCAGCAATTTGGGACTTCTATCACGGTGGAAGCGATGATGAAGTGACGCTGCGCGAATGTCGACGCGCCTTCGAGCGCATTCGCCTGCGGCCGCGCGTGCTGGTAGATGTGAGCACAATTGAGATGCGCACAACAGTGCTGGGGACTCCTGTAAGCATGCCGATCCTGATAGCGCCAACCGCTGCCCATGGCCTGGCCCACGCACATGGCGAAGTGGCCACCGTCAGGGCCGCCGGCCAGTCCGAAACGCTCATGATCGTAAGCACTACCGCCGCGCTGGGTATAGCCGAGGTGGCGGCAGCGGCCAGCGGCCCCCTCTGGTTTCAGCTCTATACTCACCATAGCCTGGAGATAACTGGCAAATTGGTTCGCCAGGCCGAAGAGCTCGGTTATCGCGCCATCGCCCTGACTGTTGACATTCCCCGTTTAGGCAATCGCGAGCGCGACCTCTACAACAAATTCGTTCTGGAAGAACGCACACCACTGCCCAACTATCCCAGCCAGGACATTACAGCTCTCGAACGGCATATGATCGATACATGGGAAACCGTGGATTGGCTGCGCGCCACAACGAAATTGCCGATTCTGCTCAAAGGTATTTTGACGGCAGAGGATGCACTCCTCGCTATAGAACACAAGGTCGCAGGTATTATTGTCTCAAATCACGGCGGGCGTCAGCTCGATGGCGCCATACCCAGTATCGAAGCCCTTCCGGAAGTCGTTGAGGCCGTCAAGGGACGCTGCGAAGTGTATGTCGATGGTGGCATACGACGCGGCACAGATATTCTCAAAGCCCTGGCCCTGGGAGCGAGAGCTGTGCTGATTGGACGCCCCATTATCTGGGGCCTGGCCGTAGATGGGCAGCAAGGGGTCCTCCGCGTGCTGGAGATTCTGCGCAACGAGCTAGAAATGGCTATGGCCCTGGCCGGCCGCCCCAACCTTGCCAGCATCGATCCCTCCCTGCTCAAGCTTTAGCCCGAACATCCAGCTAGCGCTTAGCTCAGGAGAATGATTTCACCACGCACGCTATCCGTCTCGTCATCGATGAAAAGCTTCCCAATACTGCAGGTTGGCTGGCGACGACGATCCGTGGCGCTGCCAGGATTGAACAACAACTGTCCGTCATGCTCCTGATTGTAGGGATTGTGGCTATGCCCAAACACCACAACGCGCGCGTCAGGAAATTCCTGGCGTGCAGTCTTTGCGTACTGCGCAGTCCTGCCCAGGATATGCACAATCCCAATGCGGCACTTGCCGATCACGATCTCGCGCTTAATTGGTAGTTGCAGGACAACTTCCATCTGCTCCACATTGCCCTGGACAGCCGCGACAGGCGCAAGCGTCTCTAGCTCCGCAATTACTTGCAGGATTGAGAGATCGCCAGCATGAATAATCTGTTCAACATCAGCAAAATGTTCCCATAGCGCCTCCGGTAAGCGCTTAAACTCGGGAATATGCGTATCCGAAATCACACCAACTTTTCTGATCATCTTCGTCTTTCTTCTCTCTGCTCTGGTCACCAGCCCTAACCAGTAAACAAGGTTGGGCTTATCTCATGCAGAAAATATTTTGTTCTATTTTAACATACCTGCCAGGTCCCTCAGGGATCTCAAGACTCTTTGAGGGAGGTAAAGACCTCTTAAGGCTTTTATAAATGAAAAGTTAGCAAATTATTAGCAGAGTCAACAGGTTTTGGTGTATAGTATTTATGGTCTTTTTAGATACGACCTATCCTCATGGATAGTAGCTTAATAGTAGTCTACAAATATTCCAGGATTCTACACATATGCGCGTAGCAGTTATATCAGATATTCATGGCAACCAGCTCGCCCTGGACGCCGTACTACAGGATTTGCAGCAACAAGCTCCTGTTGACCGTCTTGTCATCTCAGGCGATCTCTGCTTAAATGGGCCTCGCCCCGCAGAGGTGCTAGCAACGATTCAGCAATTACGCTGCCCCGTTATTCAGGGAAATGTAGACAAAGAAATCGTGACAGGAGCGCCTCACAAAGGAGCCAAAAAACGCCATACCATTGCCTGGACACGCGAGCAGATTGGTCCGGAGGGCATAGCATACCTGGCCGCGCTACCCTATACTCATCTTGTCACTAACCCCTATGGTCGCGATCTCCTGGTTGTACATGCCAATCCCCTCAACCAGGAGCAGGCTATCTTTCCAACCTCACCCAATAGCTTGCTCGAACACCTGCTAAAAGAGATCAAGCCAACCATCGGTGCCATGGCCTTTGGTCATCTGCACATCGCCTATACCCGGCGCTGGCGCCACATTCTGCTTGTTGATGTCGGAAGTTGTGGATTGCCACGAGACAATGATCTACGCGCGTCTTACGCCATCCTCACCTGGCAAGATCACAGCTGGCAGGCCGAGATCCGTCGTGTGGAGTATAACATCAAAGAAGTCGTCAAACAGCTCAAAAGTAGTGGCATCCCGCATGTAGAAAAGCGCGTCAAAATACTTACGGAGGCCAGATATTAAAAGTAGCACTTCCATTCCTGGTGTAGCAGCTCGTCCTTAAGCTCAAGCAGTACAAACGCTAAGAAGCCAGAAATTTTCCTGCAGTTTGTTCCATTTCTAATCGATCTTTTGCAAGCTAACGCTCTATCCAATGTTTAAATTCATTTCAGGCACAAGCTGCTTTCGCCACTTCCCGTAGCTTGAGGAGAAGAGTGTATGGAGCACGCGCCAGGCACTTTCAGAGCGAGAGGCATGTCTTTTCCACAAAAGATGCATATCACGTTAGTCAGAGAGTAAGGCTTTACTTAAGCCAGATCTCTCCCCTGACCTCGTGGCGTGCTGCCCCCAGCGGAGAAATAAAAAGATGCTAGCACCAACTGTACAAGAGATTGTGCTAGCATCTATTAATAACGCTTACTTTCTTTCAAGGCAATCAAGCCAGCAAGAAGTATGCTCATTGCGTAAAAAATCAGCCACATCATTGCATCGTGTCAACCGCCCTTGAGCTTGCACTGCCGCCGCCTGTGCCAAGGTTGCCTCCTCGCCCAGGTAGCTGGCAGCATCCCCAATATCCACCAATTCTAACTCCTCAATGATTGCATGTAATTCCCCCGTCGTCGTCATTGCTTATACTCCCTCATAAGAAGTCGTGCGCTAAAAATTTTACCCACTTCCACGTGTTATCTCAGGCCTATTTCCCTATAAAAAGCACGTGCCAGCTGCGCATATCAATTTATCATACCAGGTAAGTAGGATAATAGTGACCATAATAATCGAGTCATTATTTATACCTCTCATCAATAGATACGTTTGAGGCTACACTACGATATTCCCAACAAATCAAATTAGTCCTAATAGGCCATTGCCTGGCCAAAAGTGTGATGACCCGTTAAGCAAGCTAGCATCGTAAAAAACAAAAAAGCTAGCGGGCGAAGTTTGGAGCAGAAGATAGCGACCCCAGCGCGCAAGCGCTCTTAGGTCATCTCCAGCAAAAGTAAGCGAGCTCTGTGCCCTTGGCGTACATAGCCCCTACTAATCCAAACGTGGTATACTGACGAAAGACAAACACATCACACAAAAGGGGTTACCGGGCAGGGCCGTGAAAGCAGTAATTTACCACTCCTACGACGATATTCGCGTAGAACAAAGACCGATTCCAAGCATTACAGATCAGGAACTACTTGTAAAGGTACACGGGTGTGGGCTCTGTGGCTCAGACATCATCAAGATTGTACAGCAGGCAAATCCCCCCGTTATTTTAGGGCATGAGTTGACAGGGAGCGTCGTCAGGCGCGGACAAGCAGTAGCAGACTTTAATGAGGGACAGCGGGTCATTGTCGCCCATCACGCGCCCTGTGGTCAATGCCACTACTGCCGGCACCGCAACTATTCGATGTGTGCAGCCTTTAAGGCTTCAAACATTGATCCATGCGGTTTCGCCGAGTATATTCGGGTTCCGGCGGAGAACGTGCAGCAAACCACGTTCCTCCTCCCAGACACCCTGAGCGATGAAGAGGCATCATTTACCGAACCTCTAGGCTGTTGTGTACGTGCAGTCCGCCGCACGCCGCTGCAGGATGGCGATAGTATCGTCATCATCGGTCTGGGTTCGATCGGGCTCCTGATGCTGCAGGCGACCCGCGCTCTGGGCGCGGCGGCGGGACATCATGTACGCGTCTATGGCGTCGATCTTGTCCCCGAACGGCTTCAACTTGCCCGCGAACTGGGTGCAGATGAGGTCTTTGCAGCACCTTCCAGCGAGCAAGGCTTGCGCGATCTGCTTAACGAGGTCACCGCTGGTAGAGGAGCCGATTGCGTTATCTTGACTGTCGCCGGAGCACGTCCTTTCCTACAGGCTCTTGCCAGTCTTCGTAAAGGTGGCACGCTTAACATTTTCGCCGCGCACTCCGGTGCAGTGCCCCTGGATATAGAAAAGATATATCAGCAAGAACTGAGTGTTATCAGTACCTATTCATCATCACCAGAAGATCTGCGCATCGCCCTTGACTTACTCACGCACCGAGAGGTACGTGCAGACAAGCTTATAAGCCATCACCTTCCATTGGAGCGCTTCCACGAAGGCGTTGAACTAATGCGAGGACGCGCAGCTTTAAAAGTATACTTTCAGATTGCAGGAGAAATTCATGGCAAATAACCATTATAACGTGGCAGTGATTGGAGCAGGCCCCGGAGGCTACGTCGCTGCCATTCGTGCCGCTCAGCTCGGTGCCAGGGTTGCCATCGTAGAAAAGCAATATCTTGGCGGCACCTGCCTGAACGTGGGATGTATTCCCTCTAAGGCAATGCTGCACATTGCAGAAGTCATGCATAACCTGGAATCACTAGACGAGCTAGGCATTCATCTTCCCCAAGCACCAACCTTTGACATGGCAAAGGCTACAGCTTTTAAAGATAAAGTCGTGAAACGCATGACCAGTGGCGTAGGCACCCTGATGAAGGGCAACAATGTCGATGTCTTCGACGGCACCGCAACCGTTGACGCCTCGCGCACCATCACGGTAAGCAAGAATGGCGAGCAACAGCAGTTCAGCGCTGATAAGATCATCCTGGCCACGGGCTCGGTCCCACTCATGCCGCCAATGCCCGGCATCGATGGGCGCAACGTCATCAATAGCGATACCTGCTGGAGCTTCACTAAGCGGCCAGAAAGCCTGATCTGCGTTGGCGGCGGCGTCATCGGTATTGAGCTTGCCTGTATGTTCAGCGCCTTAGGCACAAAAGTAACCGTGCTGGAAATGCTGCCCAATGTTCTGGCTCCGGTAGACGAAGAAGTACGCCGCCTGCTGGTTCGTATCCTGACCAAGCGCGGCATTACGCTGGTGACCGGCGCGAAGGTCGAAGGCATTGAAGACGAGGGCCAGCAAAAGAAGGTAATCGCCACAACCGATAAGGGCCAGCAGAGCTTCACCGGCGAATATGTGCTGATGGCTGTTAGCCGCCGGGCCAATACAACCGGTCTTGAGCAGCTGATCGAGCAAGGGCTTGATCAGGATCGCGGGCGCATTCGCGTCAACGAAAAAATGGAGACCAACTTGCCTGGCATCTATGCTATCGGCGATCTGGTCCATGGCGCTGGCCTGGCCCACGTCGCCTCCACCGAGGGCGAGGTTGCATCCGATAACGCTATGGGACACGAGGCTGCTATGGATTATAGTGTTGTGCCTAATCCCATCTATACCTTCCCTGAGGTGGCTTTTGTGGGGCTCACGGAGGCCGACGCCAAGCAAAAATATCCAGAGGCGCGCGTGGACCGCTTCCCCTGGAGCGCCATTGGCAAGGCTGTAGCAATCGGCGAGACAGACGGCTTCACTAAAGTCATTATTGGCAAATATGGCGAAATTCTTGGCGCACATATCATCGGACCCGACGCGACTAACCTTATCACAGAGTATTCGCTGGCCATGCGTGGTGAGCTCACCGTCGATGAGATAAGTGAGACGATCCATCCACACCCAACGCTTAGCGAAGGTTTGCGCGAGGCTATTCTTGCCGTCGAGGGTCGTCCGATCCACATCCCACCCAAGAAGCAACCGGCTCGCGCAAGATAGCTGACATATTCGCTCATATATCTACTTTTCTAAAGTAAGGTGCTAGGATAACATAAAGTTGTTCTAGCACCTTTTCCTTTTCTCGCTCTCCCATAATCTCACTTCATTACGTAAACTATCATGATAACCTTTTTATAGCCCCTATTTCCTAACTGCTCAAGAACAGCGAAACAAACAGCCATGCGGAAGCGTTATGCTTAGTGGGATTTTTTTCTTGAATACAATCAATGTCTGAGCATATATTTCATTAATACATGTAGAGAGAGAGCAAACTGTGACCAGGCAAACTAACCATCCAACGTCCTCGACCAGGGACGCGGGCTCCTCAAGCGATAAACGGATCATATTAAGCAAAGTCATGCTCATCCTATCAGTGCTCTGTATTCTTTTAGCCGTGGGGGTATGGGGCTTCAGCGTGCTGGCTCCCCAGATCTCCGCCTCGCCAGTTTCGCCCCCTCCTCATGACCAGAAAGGCGCCACGGCAACTAACAATCTCGACGCGAGCACTCAGGCAAAAGCGCTTGCTACACAATATATGCAGGCCTTTATCAAACAAGACTATAAAAGCATGTGGTCCTTGCTTCATCCCCAAATACAAAATAAATGGACAGACGAAACAAGCTTTGCCGCATTCTTACAAAAGCATTTCCAGGATTACACCCTGCAAAGCTTTACGATCGGCCAGGCCAGCACCCAGGCCTACTGGATTAATCCAGAAACCATGGAGCAGTACAACCAGATCGAAAAGCTTCCCGTCTCGCTCATATTGCAGCTCAAGCCCACGCCCAAACAAAACTTATTGCCGCCGGAGGATGTGCATCCCGCGCAAATATTTCAGAACCTGCCTTTTATCGCTCAGCAAATTACGCCAATTGGCAAAAAGGATAAACAGTGGGTCGTCCTGGCGGGAGGGCCGGCAGACCCGGAGGCACCCGTGCTTCCACCGGTCACGCCTCCTAGCAAAACTGTTCAAGTTCCTATACTCATGTATCACTACATATCTGATGTACCCGCTAATGACCCCAACCCGGCCCTGCGCTTAAGCTTATCGGTCGGCCCAAAGCAATTTACCCAACAGATGGACTATCTGAAGCAAAAAGGCTTTCATACGATTACGCTCAATGAATTAATGGATGCGCTCTATTACGATGCCCCTCTTCCCAGTAAACCAATTATTCTGAGCTTCGATGACGGCTACATTGACGCTTACCAGAACGCTTACCCGATCTTAAAGGCTCATGGCTTTAGCGGCATGTTTTATATTATTACCGGCAAAGTGGGCTGGCAAGGACAGATGAACTGGGTCCAGATGCGCGAAATGCTTGCCAACGGCATGCAGATAGGCTCACATACCATTCACCACGTCGATATGGGCGATACCTATCTGGCCTCACCAACTGTCGCTCAACAGGAGGCTCAGCTCTCTAAAATCACCCTTGAGAAGAATTTAGGAGTACTTATTCAGCACTTTTGCTATCCCAATGGTGGCCCTTTCAAAAGAGGTAGTCTGGCTTTGCGCGCCGAGGTCGTTTCCCTTCTGGCCTCAGATGGCTATGTCAGCGCAACTACCGATCCGGGCATGACCGGGACTTTGCAAAACAGTCTTACGCCACTGGCCATGCTGCGCATCCGGGTCGATGGGCGCGCATCTCTGCTGAACTTTGCCCAAAGTTTGCCCGGATAGAAAAATCTGGGCAAAAACCCCTTTACAACTCTTGCCAGGTATGTTATTATCTATCTCGCCAAGGGGATGTAGCTCAGCTGGGAGAGCGCGACAATCGCACTGTCGAGGTCAGGGGTTCGAGCCCCCTCATCTCCACTGTAGGAGCATCCGGTTGGTGCCTTGCAAATCGCAAACATCTGTGGTATAGTAGTAGAGTTGCTGAATAGTGCGCGATGAGCAGGAGTAGTAGGCCGTCTCAAACAGAGAGTAGCCGGTCGGTGCGAGACTACAAAGCCAGGCTGAACTCGTCTGCGAGCAATAAGTGTGAAGGTTACTTTAGTACTAAAAAGCGCTCTAGCACTTGTCGGGACGCCCGTTATAGCGTATAATCGAGATTAGATCTCAAGGATAATTTACCAGTATCTGCATGGGCCTGTAGCGCAGCTGGGAGAGCGCCTCCATGGCATGGAGGAGGTCAGGGGTTCGAGCCCCCTCAGGTCCACCACTTCTATCCTGAGATCGAAAATCAGGGTGGTACCACGGAATGACCTTTCGTCCCTCGCGGATGAAAGGTTTTTTTGTTGTTGGCAATGCTTTTCTTTAACTGGCATTATATGATGTCTCATTTTTTTAATACGGGGAGGGCTGAATGATTACACGCACCAAATATAACCCCAAAGAAATTGAGAGTAAATGGCAAACTCAATGGGAAACGGCACAGCTGTATCATGCTCCAGATAATTCACCTAAAACAAAGTTCTATAATCTGGTGATGTTACCTTATCCTTCCGGCGACCTGCATATGGGCCACTGGTTCAATTATGCATGCGGCGATGCCTATGGACGCATGAAGCGCATGCAGGGCTATAACGTTATGCAGCCTATCGGCTTTGATGCTTTCGGACTGCCCGCGGAAAATGCGGCGATTAAGCATGGCGTACAGGCCTATACCTGGACCATGGCCAATATCGCGAATATGCGCAAGCAGCTGCGCCAGATGGGCGCTCAGTGGGATTGGCAGCGCGAAGTGGTCTCCTGCCAGCCTGACTACTATAAATGGACGCAATGGCTGTTCCTGCAGTTCTACAAGCACGGGCTGGCCTATCGCACCAAGGCGCTGGCCAACTGGTGTCCAGGCTGCAATACTACGCTGGCTAACGAGCAGGTTCTGGCCGATGGCACATGTGAGCGCTGCGGCAGCGTGGTGATTCGTAAGGAGATCGATCAGTGGCTGCTGAAAATCTCGGCTTACGCCGAGGAGCTGCTGCAGTTTGAGGGAATTGAGTGGCCGGAAAAGACAGTTACGATGCAGCGCAATTGGATCGGGCGCAGCGAAGGTGCTGAGATTCGTTTCTTCACGGAGATCGAGAGTCAGCGCCAGGAGATACCCGTCTTTACCACGCGGCCTGACACGATCTATGGCGTTACCTTCTTTGTGCTGGCTCCCGAGCATCCCTGGGTTGAGCGCATCACGACTCCTGAATACAGAGAAGCCGTTGATGCTTATGTGGAACAGGCCCGGCGCATGAGCGAGATCGAGCGCATGAGCACCGAGAAGGAGAAAACCGGTGTCTTCACTGGCGGCTACGTAACCAATCCTGTCAACGGCGAGCAGGTTCCTGTCTGGATCTCAGATTACGTGCTGATGAGCTATGGCGCAGGAGCAGTTATGGGCGTGCCTGCCCATGATCAGCGCGACTTCGCATTCGCGCGCAAATTTGGCCTGCCTATTCGCGAGGTAATTCGGCCCGAGGGTGAGGAAGCAAGCGATCCCGCAACCTGGCCGGCAGCCAAAGAAGCTCTGGGCGTTATGGTAAACTCGGGTTCCTTCGACGGCACACCTGGCGATGAGTCTATTGCCCGCGTCATTCGCTATGTGGAAGACAAGGGCATCGGTAAGTTCATGATTACTTATCGCCTGCGCGACTGGCTGATCAGCCGCCAGCGCTACTGGGGCGCACCGATTCCCATCATCTATTGCCCTAAAGACGGGATGGTGCCAGTGCCAGAAGATCAGCTGCCCGTCTGGCTGCCCGAGAATGTACAGTTCAAATCCACAGGCGAGTCGCCTCTGCGCTACGAGCCCGAGTTCCTGAACACGACTTGCCCGGTCTGCGGCGGTCCTGCCACGCGCGAAGCCGATACCATGGATACCTTCATTGACTCTTCCTGGTACTATCTGCGCTATGCCGATCCTCACAACAGCGAGCAGGCCTGGAGTCCTGAAAAACTGCAGGAGTGGCTGCCAGTTGATCAGTATATCGGCGGCGTAGAGCACGCGATCATGCATCTGCTGTATTCGCGCTTCTTTATCAAGGCGCTGCGCGATATGGGCCACGTGAACTTCTCTGAGCCCTTCCTGCGTCTGTTTCACCAGGGCATGGTGCTGGGATCAGATGGACAGAAAATGTCCAAGTCGCGCGGGAACGTCGAGGCTCCCGATAAGTACCTGGAGAAATATGGCGCCGATACTATTCGCGGCTATATGATGTTCATCGGTCCTTTCGAAGCCGGTGGCTCGTTTAAAGCCGAGAATGTAGAGGGCATCTGGCGCTTCCTGAATCGCATCTGGAGCCTGGTTAATGATGCCTGGGTTGAGGGCAATGTCAGAACTGAGGAGACGGCGGAAAGCAAGGCCATTGAGCGCCTGCGCAACAAGACTATCAAGCGCGTCTCTGAAGACCTGAGCAATTTCCACTTCAACACGGCCCTGGCGGCGCTGATGGAATGCAATAATGCCCTGATTAAGCAGCAGAACCAGCCGGTAGCCCGCAGTGCAGCCTATCGCCGCACGCTGGAAACGATGATGCAGCTGCTGGCGCCTATCGCCCCGCATATTACTGAGGAGCTGTGGCATCTGACCGGACATAGCGAGAGCATTCATCTGAGCAGCTGGCCAGAGTACGATGAGGCCCTGACCAAAGACGAGAGCTTTACGCTGGTTGTGCAGGTCAACGGTAAGGTGCGCGAGCGCTTTGAGGTTGATGCTGACATCAGCGAGGCAGAGGTGCGCAAACTGGTTCTGAATAATCCAAAGGTCATGTCGTTTATTGGCGATGCCACTGTGCAAAAGGTGATCTACATACCTGGTCGCCTGGCCAATGTCGTCGTACGCAAGGCCTGAGCCATCACGCTGACGGCCAGCTGATAAGCCGAAATGATCTCAGTTATACCACTCTTTAGAGAAGACTTGACAAGATCGACTGATTGACATATCTTGTCTGGCCTTCTCTTTTTTTGCCTCCCCAGGGCGCAAAATAAGTATTTACGCTATCCTTTACGGGAACGGCTCTATTTTCCCTTTCCTGACACCGCCAGGGGCCTGTGAAGTCGCTAGCTAGATCCCTACCTGCTTGGCATCTCGCCGGACCATTCTCAGGAAATGTGTCGCAGGCAACAAGTATTTCCTGGACAGAAGCTCTTCGTTGATCCTATACTCGAATAAGACGGCTTTGATTTTGTCGCCAATCATCACCTCACAATGGCACACCCTTTTCCAAGGAAAAACCGAACCCGAAGTTTAGAAAGAAGGTCAGATGACAAGCAGACATCTTGTTGATCCCGAGCTCGTTGACGCGCTCGACCAGTTTCCGGCCATACAACTCACGGCTGAAACCCTGAAGCAAGTACGCGCTACGATCCAGACCGTGTTCGCTGAACACCTTGCGACCGTCCCCGAATTCCCCGACATTGTGGCAGCCGAGCACCACGTTCCCGGCCCAGAAGGGGAACCCGATGTGCACGTGCTAGTCTATCTGCCGACTGTAGTCAAGAAGCCACTTCCAGCTCTCCTCTGGATTCATGGTGGTGGATATATCCTTGGCTCAGCTACTGAGGATGACATCACTGCCAGAAGCCTGGCCTCGGATATTGGCTGCGCAGTAGTCTCGGTGGATTACCGCCTGGCCCCAGAGACTCCCCATCCCGGCCCTGTCGAGGATTGTTACGCGGCCTTAAAATGGCTCTATACGCATGCCAATGAACTTGGCGTGGACACGACACGCATCGCTATTGGCGGAGCGAGCGCTGGGGGTGGACTGGCCGCAGCGCTTGGACTTCTGGCCCGCGATCGCGGAGAAGTGCCACTCGTGTTCCAATTCCTGATCTTTCCCATGCTCGATGACCGGACCGTCACCACTCCCGATCCTCATCCCTATACAGGTGAATTTATCTGGACTGCTGAGAGCAATCGCTTCGGTTGGCAAGCGCTGCTAGGCCGAGAACCTGGCGGACCTGATATCTCTCCCTATGCCGCTGCCGCCCGCGCCGAGCATCTAGAAGGCCTTCCCTCGACTTTCATCTGTGTAGGGGCGCTTGATTTGTTCCTTGAAGAGAATATAGAGTATGCTCGTCGCTTGCTACGCGCGGGCGTACCCACAGAGCTACATGTCTATCCAGGCGCCTATCATGGCTTCAATATGGTAATCAATGCGCAAGTGACGCAAGCCTACCACAGAGATACGTTGACGGCCTTGAAACGGGCTCTTTCCCCTTCATCTAGCCTTTAAGACAAAAGCCTGATCAAGAGGTGGAGGAATTCTAGAAGAGCCTTCACCTCAAGGCCCACTACACCAAATTACCACCATAGGAGCATACTAGAGAGAGCGGAGTATACACAAAAAGGTGGGGGCTGGAAGCTACAACCTGAAGCACAATGAGAAAGCTTAAAACACACTTAGAATTCGATGAGAAAAATATACGGAAGGTCATCAATGATTACCTGATATACAAAATTACCTATAAAAAATGGAACCTTTGTATGACCTACAACGTATATACGACAGGTAGCACTTCGCACTGGATTTTCAGTTGGGAACTGGAGAGGCTGGAGCGGTGATACACAAATACAAATAGTGATATATTTCACACTTTGAACGTCTCTCAGTCCATAGTTGCCAGTACGTCTTCCGTTTATACTAACAATGGGAGGAATAGATAGGTAGGGGGACAGATAACAAAGATAATTGCAAGCTTTCGGGCCAAGGCATATTTGAAAAAACGCCATATCGGTCGTCTACCTTATTAGGAAAGTATTTTCTAATCCCGCATAAGCCAGCGCAATATCACGGGAGAACGGGGCAAGACGGGGGCAACTAAGTTGATATAGGCGCCTGCAGAAGGATATAAGAATGAACACACAGCCACTAGAAATGGTAACAAACGTTGAAAACACGGTATCGGAAACAGATGTACTAGCCCAGAGCGGCTTCACTCAGGACGAAATTATTTCTCTGCTCTGGCTACGTCAGTGGTATCAAAATGGAGGCAGTGATCGGGTGGAAGTTCTACGTCAGTTAGAATTTCTCAGATTGCTAATTGTAAACGGCAAAATTGAGCCCTAAGTAGCGCTCAATACACTGCTTAGTTTGCAACCAGTCTCTTACATATCTTGGCCTGGCATCTGATGGGGTGCCAGGCTTTTTCTCTCTATCTGCGCATAAACGTTTAAGGGCATCCTGATAGAGCACCTATCTGGTAAAGTAAGGTTCCTTGGTCAGGAACCCCACGCCTAAAGGGCGGGAGCTTGTAAGCATCCGCAAGGTTGTTTCATAAGCTCACCTGACCAGACTCAGCCTGGGGACAGGCTCCGTTAGGAGCGAAATAGGTACGTTGGGATGCGTTGCCAGTCCCAACCTCTACG
This sequence comes from Ktedonosporobacter rubrisoli, assembly GCF_004208415.1. GTDB lineage: Bacteria > Chloroflexota > Ktedonobacteria > Ktedonobacterales > Ktedonobacteraceae > Ktedonosporobacter > Ktedonosporobacter rubrisoli. Next base: position 5,828,218 of record NZ_CP035758.1, read on the forward strand.
GTGCAGCATTAAACAGGTCTACAAGGGTTAAGCCCGTGTGTTGCACGTTAAACCACTCCATAACATTGCCGAGGCACACATTAGCTGGGAAACCAGTTCCGAAAGGAATTTTTCAATGTCTGTTTTTGTGCTAGATACAAACAAAACACCCCTTGCGCCATGTCACGAAGATAGAGCGAGAAGGTTGCTCAAATCAGGGAAAGCCGCTCTCTACCGTAGGTTCCCGTTCACAATCATCCTGAAACGTGCAGTTGAGAACCCACACGTCCCTGATTTGCGCGTCAGGCTCGACCCAGGCTCAAAAACCACAGGGATAGCCGTGGTTGACGACCAGTCCGGTCAGGTAGTCTTTGCGGCTGAGCTTTCCCATCGCGCTCACACCATCAAGGGAAGCTTGGATGACAGACGGGCCGTCAGGAGATCGAGGAGAAACCGCAAAACGCGCTACAGGAAAGCTCGTTGGCAGAACCGGAAAAGAAAAGAAGGCTGGTTGCCTCCTTCGCTTGAGAGCAGAATTGCCAATATCCTCACTTGGATCGCTCGACTTAGGAAGTTCTCTCACATCACGAGCATCAGCCTGGAGCTGGTCAGCTTTGATATGCAACTTATGCAGAACCCTGAAATATCGGGAGTCGAGTACCAGCAAGGAACGTTGGCTGGATACGAGACCAGGGAGTACCTCTTGCAGAAATGGGGGAGAAAATGTGCCTATTGTAGCAAGGAAAACATTCCTCTTCAGATTGAGCATATTGTCCCGCGTGCCAAAGGCGGCTCAAATCGAGTCTCGAACTTGTGTCTCTCGTGTGAGAAGTGCAATCTTGCTAAGGGGAGCAGGAGCATCGAGGATTATCTCAAGAAAAAACCTGAACTGCTCAAGAAGATCTTGGCCCAAGCAAAAACCCCGCTTAAAGATGCAGCTGCGGTCAATGCCACACGTTGGGAACTCTTCCGACGCTTGCAAGGCTTCGCTCTGCCCATCGAGTGCGGTTCCGGTGGTCTCACCAAGTTCAATCGCACCACACGCGAGCTATCCAAGACGCACTGGCTAGATGCAGCATGTGTGGGCAAGAGCACTCCAGAGGTTCTGGTGACCTTTGGTGTACAACCACTCCTGATCAAGGCTTGTGGTCATGGATGCCGGCAGATGTGCTTACCAGACAAGTACGGTTTCCCACGTACATCAGCTAAAGGCGCTAAATCCGTGAAAGGCTTCCAAACAGGGGACATCGTGAGAGCCATTATTACGAGTGGCCAAAAAGGAGGAACCTATGTAGGACGTGTAGCAGTCCGTTCTACTGGCTCATTCAATGTCACGACGGGAGAAGGAACTGTACAAGGGATAAGCTACAAATATTGTAAAGCACTGCATAGAATGGATGGATATAGCTACCATTTGGGGTAATGGTGCTTCGTACGCCGCCTTTGCGGTCCCGTCCTAACCACCCCGAAAGGAAGGCCTCTTTCCTCCCCGTGCCTAAAGGGCAGAGGTTTCCAGAGGCCGCGTTTGATGAATATTCCTTTTCTATTGTGCTAAGCATGCTGCGATTCGAAACCTAAACGGCACAGTTTCCGTACATAATTACAGAATTGAACATTGATTACTACGTAAGCAGCCAGCAGGTGCTGCATATTATTACATAGGCGAAAAGTAAGGACTTTTATGCGTATTATTCTTTACCTTGGAAAAGGCGGTGTGGGAAAAACAACTGTCTCTGCCGCCACCGCCGTACGTTCTGCGGCCCTGGGCAAGCGCACCCTCGTCGTCAGTACAGACCTGGCCCATAGTCTTGCCGACTGTCTGAGCACCGACCTGGCTTCTGAGCCACGGGAGCTGGCTCCCAACCTCTGGGCTCAAGAGGTAAATGTTCTTGATGAGATGCGGCGCGGGTGGGGCAAAGTACAGGAGTCCATGAGCAAGGCACTGCGCAAGCAAGGCATAGATACGGTTATGGCTGAGGAGCTGGCTCTCATTCCGGGTATGGACGAGATCGTGAGCCTGATTAACATTTATCGCAACGCGCAAAAGGGCAATTTCGATGTGGTTGTGATCGATGCGGCCCCAACCGGTGAGACTGTGCGCCTGCTGAGCATGCCTGATACCTTCCAATGGTATGCCAGCCGCATTACAGGGATGCAGGGCACGCTTAATCTGGCCCGGCCACTGCTCAAGGCTGTCTTGCCCACAACCGAGATACTCAGCGCGATTAACTCGCTTAGCGAGCGCGTCAAGGTGCTACGCGAGGTGCTTGGCAACCCTGATATTAGCTCCTATCGTCCCGTAGTTAATCCCGAGCGGATGGTTATCAAAGAGGCTCTACGCGCCGAGACGTACCTGGCCCTGTTCGGCTATCCGATCGATGCGGCCGTCTGTAACCGCGTCATTCAGCCTGGCGACTACCAGGACACCTTTATGCAAGAGCTCTACCAGAATCAGGAAAAGCTCCGTCAACAGATCCACCAGACCTTTGCTCCTCTTCCAGTATGGGAGGCTCCCTACTACTCACACGAGATCCTCGGCATCTCTCAGTTAGGTGAACTTGCCAAAACCATCTTTGCCGATCAAGACCCGACGCAGATCTTCTATCGAGGCGCAATCCAGGAAATTACGCGCGTGGGAGATACGTATGTGCTACGCTTGCCGCTGCCTCACGTCGAAATGAATAAGGTCCTGATGACAAAGAAGGGCGATGAGATGATTATCGAGATCGGCAACTTCAAACGGGATATCACGCTTCCTTCCGTCCTGGCCAATCAAGAGGCAACTGTGGCCCGTTTCGTCAATAAAGCTCTGGAAATTCATTTCACGGTTCCCGCCGAACAGGCCGATAAATCAGCCTGAGCATAGTATCATTCTTCGCAATCAGGAGCTCAAGCTGGTCCTTCCTGATTGCGAAGAGCCATTCAACTCATTCTTGCAGCGGCACGGTCCCAACCTCTAGAGGGGCTTCACTAGACGGCTCCAACCTGGCGTTAAAGAGCATAAAGAGCCCGGCAAGCGCGGCAAGGAAGGAGAAAAATGCTGCCACATCAAGGAGCGGCACAGCTCCTACACTGTCGCCGAACAAGCTTGCAATCACCATCCCTAGCATCATCCACACCGAGGTAATCGTCGAAAATGTGCCAAAGAGCCGACCACGGTATTGATCTGCTACGGCCTGCTGCAATAAGGTCTGAACAACCACCATCGCGCCCACGGCACATAAGCCGACCAGCGCCAGGACTGGCAAATCGATCAGCAGCACAGGGATATATGCAAGGATGATCAGCGCGATGCCGATCATGGCAAGCCCGCTCACTAATAGAAATACCGGGCGGATAAATTTACTCATCATTCCTATGAGCAAAGCACCAACCAGAGCTCCTACGCCCTGCGCTGTAAGCAACCAGCTAAAGGTAAGTTCATTTCCGTGCATCAAGACCTTTACAATCACAACGAGCAGCACGTTGATAATACCCTGATTGATCATGAGTAAGGACATGGAGACAAAGACGCCTTTGACCGTACGATTTTTTCCCACAAGACGCAGGCCATCAAGCCATTCATGCCAGACCTGCCGTACAGTCTCCGCAGGAGCTTTCTGAGCTTGCTTTTCTCTGACTCCGATGGAGGGCGAGATGAGCAGAATCATCAGGGCGGAGAAGAGAAATGTCAGGCTATCGAGCAGGACGACGCCACTCATGCTCCACAAAGCAAAGATGGCTCCGCCCAGAGGAGGCCCCACCAGGCGCGTTATGGCATCGTTAAAGGATTCCAGGGAATTGGCGGCCAGGAGCTGCTCATCTTTGACAAGTTGGGGAGTAACAGCGTTGGAGGCGGGCGTAAAAAATTGGGAGAAGATGGCTTCCAGCAGGGATACACAATAAATGAGCCAGACAAAATCACGGCTATGAGCCAGGAGCAAGAGCAACAGGCTTCCAGCTCTCAGCAGGTCGGCAATCAGCATAGTCCAGCGCCGGTTCCAGCGGTCCACGAAGACGCCGGCGATCGAGCCTAAAATGATGCGCGGCAGAATCTCGATCATAAACATCAAGCCAGTTTGCAATACTGAGCCCGTGAGCTGATATATATAAAATGGAAGTGCTATGACAAGCAGCCAGTCACCGGCCATAGAGACGATCTGCCCTGTCCACAATAAGGCGAAATTGCGCTGCTTTAATACGGCAAACATGATACAATCCCTCTTGATATACTAAAGTCCAGGTCTCTGGGCACAGGTAGTTAATCTGATCATGTGTCAATAATACATCTTTTGCCGGTTTCATGCAATAAATAGCATATCTTGTGCAAAAGAGCATTTTAAGATAAGTCAGAAGAAGAGAAACAGCAAGCGGGAGCAGGAGAAGCAAGGCTCCCACTTGCTATTGAAGCAGGTCACAGAAGTACTAAGCTGTATGCATCTGGAGGTTGCCATCCAGATCAATATTTCCGCCGGCCACAAGCTCAAGGTTGGCCTGGCCTTCCCCATAGACAAGGGTGGCATTATGGGCGATCCTATAGGGTACTGAAGAGCCTCTAATCATACCACCGGCCCGTACGCGCAATTTCGTGCTGGCATTATCGGGAAGAATAAGGGTGGCGTTGCCGCCGGCACGCAGGCGCGTTACGCCCTGGGCAGGGAAATTAGCATAGACCTGCAGATTGCCCGAAACTGAGCTTGATTGCATCACTGCGGCATTATCAACATTCAGGTTACCGCTCACTGACTGCAGACTGATCTCAGCGTTCTGGCAATTATTGACGCGCGCATTGCCCGAGACCCGATTGCAGTGCAGATGAACGCCGACGTTATCGGCATCAAGGTTACCGCCCACGCCATCTATCTGAGCCTGCTCAATATCGTGCAGCTCTGCGTTTCCGCCAACTTTTCCCGGCACGTTCACATTGAAGGCATGCAAGGCATAGAGATTGCCAGCAACCCGCGTGATAGTCGCAGCTTCACTCACCTTGATGAGCCTGACGTTTCCCGCGATATTATTCAGCTGCGCCGGACCGTCAACATCTTCCAATTGCACATTGCCAACACCATCTATATGGCTCTTCCCTCTCAGGCCATTCACTACGATGCTGGTAGTGACAAAGAACAGAAGATCTCTCACAGCGGGCACCCAGAGCGTTATATCGCCTCGATAATTAGCAACTGTCAACACGTTGTCCTGTTGCCAGACTTCTTGTACAGGCTCAGCTGTCTCTAACTGAATCTCGCGCCGGTCCCAGCTATATATTTTCAGATCGCCCTCAATATTGCGCAGCATAACACAGGGCTTTCGGCTCTCAACTGAAAAATTCTGTTTAAACATTTGCTATTGTCTGCCTTTCTATTCCTCTACTCTTCAATAGTCGCGTTATCTATAGAACTATCAAACAATTTCTTTGTTTCATGAATTTCTACCACTCACAAACAAACTTTAACATACATCCATACAAATGTCAATACAAATTGGCGAAAAATATCAAATCAATAGCAAATATTTTTACAACGCTGCCAAATTTCGGCGGTGACAGCGATAAGGGCTCGGCTTGAGCCCTTGAAAGCCCGGTGATCTCGGACATAAAAATATTGCCGTTTGTCCGAACTGCTAGGACAAATGGCAATATAAATTCGGGTAGGCCCAGAGAAGTTTGCCCCTCTAAAGCTCGCGAAGCTCTAGCTCTGGGGCAATTCTTAGAAACGGTTTCTACATCTGATGATGTAAGTCTGCGCGAGCCCTTAGACTAAGCGGTGACCGCCATCAACACGCAAGACGGTTCCAGTTGTAAACTCGTTCTCCATGAGAAAAAGGGCGGCATGCGCAATATCTTCGGGACGACCGATACGGCCAGCAGGCAGACGACGAGACATCTGTTCAAAGCGAGCAGGCTTATCCTTGCCAGCAACCGCTTCCCAGATAGGCGTATCGACCCAGCCAGGGGAGAGAACGTTGACCCGCACTGGCGCCAGCGAAGTCGCCAGACCGTAAGTAAGCGAGAAGAGCGCGCCATTGACGGCAGCCACAACCAGGCCATTCGGGAGCGGTCTCTCGGCCGCAATGCCTGAAGTGAAGGTGAGCGAACCATGCTCATCAATATATGCGGCGGCATGCTTGGCTAGCAATAATGCGGCAATCAATTTGGAATCGATGATGCGGCGCGTCGCGTCGAGATCCAGCTCACGAATAGGCTGATAGGCAAGATCGCCAGCGGCAGTCACCACAAGGTGATCAAAGTGCCCGATAGTCTCAAAGAGCCGCCGTACGTCATCCTCGCGGGTCACATCTGCGGCAAGGCTGCTCACCTTCCCTCCAAAGCCCAATTCGTCCACAGCGCGGGCCAGCTTTTCTGCCGAGCGCGCGACGGCCACAACCTGCGCCCCCTTCTCCAAAGCCGCGCGCACAACTGCCAGTCCCATTCCCGAGCTACCGCCAACAACCACAACTTTATGATTAGCAATTTCCATAGCAATTAACATCCTCCTGCTGAATAGATTTTCATCGTCAGCACTATACAACTTATAGCGCGCGCTAAGTCAAGGAGGTATCGAACTCACAGAAATCAGCGCTATATTGTAAAAAGGCGGTTCTCTTGAGCATCCTTGCTATAAGCGCCCGAAAGGCCTTACCAGGTAGTCCAGGCTTGCTACAGTTCCCAGGAGAACACCATTTCCGCTAATCACAAAGTCGCGCCAAGTTTAACGCCACCATCCACAGTAATAACTTGCCCTGTAACCCACCTTACGCTCGGATCGGCCACAGTCGCAATCCAACGAGCTACCTCTTCGGGGGTACCCTGCTTATCCAGGGAAACAGCCGTATAGTCTTCTTGCGCCACGCTGCGGATAAAAGCAGCCAGTCCCGGTGTCGCCGTGGGGCCAGGTGCGATGGCATTCACCCTGATTCCACGTGGCGCCAATTCTACTGCCCAGCAGCGTGTCAGATGCTCAAGGGCTGCCTTACTGGCCGCATAATAAGTTTCTGGCACGACAGCAAGTTGTCCCGAGATACTTGAAACGTTAACGATAGATCCTCGGCTTTCGGTAAGCGCAGGCAAGGAGGCTCTACTAAGCCAGGTCGGACCAAAGACATTGGTTTGAAACACTGCATACATTAACTCGCTTGTTACATTCTCCAGAGGCGTCAAAGGCGCAAGAGCAGCGTTATTCACTATGATATCAATTCGTCCCCATAGATGCAGAGCCCGCCCTACCACAGCGCTCGCAGCCTCCTCTTGAGCGCTATCGGCAACCATCCAGGCGATATGCTCATGTTGGGCTGCAGCTTTCAGCCCTTCTAGATGGCGCCCCGTAATCAAGACATAGCCTCCCCGTTGCGCCAGATACTGTGCCGTAGCCTGACCGATTCCCGAACTTCCGCCTGTGACAATAATCACTTTTCCGCTAAAATCGTGCTGCATATACTTTCTTTCCTCTCTGCTTCATATGCTAACTTTTTCAGATGAAAAAGTCGTACATCCCATTACCAATCAGCAACCCGTGTGTTGCATCCTCAGCATAGCAGCCTCTCTACCCAGCAACCAGACAGCGCTTATGGTAGCATTCTCAATGCTAGCATCGATCCCAACACACCAGAAAGCTCAACGTAGGAAACGAGACGCAGCCGGCGTTCATAAATAAGATACATACCTCTTTCAGCAGATGTCGCCTGACCTGTTAGCGCTGACGAGGGAGATCAGGGAGCTTAAATCTACTCAATTCTACTGAACAAGCACAACATTTATTGAAACACATAAATACATAAAATAACGCCCTGACAACAGAAAATTAACCTCAGATTAAATCAAAGATCAGATTTTAGTGGTATACTAATCATTACATACTGTTCAGTAACAGCATGATTGAACAATCCTGAACTTCCCTTTAAGTTATATGTAGCAGCTATCGTTTTTTTAAGCTTGACTCATTCTTTACAAAAGCAAAGATATAGTCAGAACAGTTTGTAATAGCTATAAGGTTAAGGAGTATTATGCCAGACGTTCATATAAATAATTGCTCTTTTACCTACACCGGTGCTGCCAGGCAGGCCCTGCATACTATCGATCTCGTTATAGAGCAAGGTGAATTTGTCTTGCTCACAGGTCCTGACGGGAGCGGCAAATCGACATTAGCGCTCACATTGGCAGGCATCATTCCAACACGCATTGCAGGCTCTCTGCAAGGGTCCATTTATCTTGGCGAGCAGCGGGTAAGTGAGCTGGATATCCATGAAACCTCAGCATTCATCAAGATAGCCGAGCAGCCTTCCAGCCAACAGTCAGAGTTCTATACAGTCGAATCCGCGCTTGCCGATAGCTTGCGTAGATGCGATATACCTTCTACAGAGATTGCACAGCGTATCGAGCGCGTCCTGAGGCAAGCAGGAATAGCCGAACTACGCAGAAGGTATATTCACACGCTATCAAGCGGGGAGAAGCAGCGCGTAGCCATCGCCACAGCGCTGGCTACCTCACCGAGCGTCCTTGTCCTCGATGAGCCTCTAGCCGATCTAGATCCACAAGGAACGCAAGAGATCTTGAGCCTGCTCCACGCCTTAAACAAACAATATAGGATCACCGTCCTGCTCATTGAGCAGAAGATCGACGAGGTAATATCCTGGATTGAGCGGGTATTATTTATGGTTGAGGGCCAGATCGTCCTCGATGCAGCCCCACGCGAAGCGCTTGAGAACAGCACGTTCTGGGAAGAGCAGGGCGTTGCGCTACCTCAAATGGTTCGGCTTGCCCACTATTTGCCCGATATTTTTCAAGGCAGCATCCCGTTAACTGTTGAAGAGGCATATGCAGCCCTGGCAGGCACCGCGCAGGCCCTGGCAATAAGGGAACGGAACGAATTGCGGCGGCAACTCTATTCTCCCACCAGCCCAGGCGCCAGCGAGACGGCTCTATCCTCCACGGAACTATTCTCATGGCGCTCCATTGGCCTGGCCTACGAAAACCACGAAGTACTGCAGAATATTAACCTTCGTGTGCACGCGGGAGAATGGCTGGCGATCGTTGGGGCTAATGGATCTGGAAAAACTGCCCTGACCTCGCTAGCAATGGCCGAGCCAGTTCCAACCAGTGGCTCTATTTCCTACAAAGGCCAGAACCTCACAGCTAATCCTACAGTGCGCCAGCCTGGTAAGATGGCTTTTCTACAGCAAGACGCCAGCGATCTACTTTTTAGCGCCGTCAAGGGTCAGCAATTGCCTATCGCCGGCAGCTACCGACAGAGATATTTACACATCGCAACGCCGCCTACCGAACAGCCTCTGCCCCTTATCGAGTTGACAGAGGAGCAAAAGGTGAGCGCTCTGCATATCCAGAAGCGCCTCATATTTGGCTCATTGCTGACCCATGGTCCCGAACTGCTGCTGCTCGACACGCCCACGGCCGGCCAGGATGAAAAGCATAACCATGCCTTTCTCCATATGCTACGCTGGCTGCGCAGTTTCCATAAATTGAGCTATGTTATGACGAGCCACGATATGCATGCTGTCGCTGGCTACGCCAGCCGCGTCGTCGTCCTTGAGCGCGGCCGCGTTATTATAGATGATAAACCAGAGGTTGTGTTTGCCCAGGTAGATAAACTGGCCCAGAGCCATATCATCCCTCCGCCCATTGCCCGGCTGCACTCTCGACTCTGTGGGGGACAGGCCATACGTGTGGCTCTATCGGTCAAGGCCTTTTTGCACTTACTCCAACCGCTGCGGTAGGCAATGTACCGCAGCGAGCGCGTAAGCAGGCTTTTATATAACAGAGGATCATAGATCGCCTTGAATAGCATGAGCCATATTCGAGGCATACGAAAGCACCCGGCCCATTGCATTGAGCAGATCAAGATGGATAGAGCTCGATGCAATGCTGGGTGAGAGGCCCGAATGGAGGCGTTGCAAGTGACGCAGGTGCAAGGCGCGCCTGGATTGGTGCAGTTGCGCCTTACAACCGAGAAACTCGGCAGCCAGTGAGGGATCTTGCGTTGCCAGAGCTGCAATAACCTGCTGCAAGGCCTCAGTTACCTCGTGATGGTAGGCCATCAGATCCTGCCAGCCCTCCTCAGAGAACATCACCTGATCGCGGCGACGACGCTTAGCCAGCTGCATCATTTGCTTATCAATCACATCGCCAATAGCTTCCAAAGCCGTAATAATATACAGCAAAGCAATCTTGCGCCGTATCTGCTCCTCACTCATCAAAGCCTCATCAAGTTGGGTCAGATAGTGCTTCACCTCTTCTTCCAGTTCGTCAAGCTGATCGTCAAGTTCGCCCACACTTGAAGGAACATTGGTGCCAGCATCTTCAAAAGCGTGGATACTACGCGCCAACATCTCCATCACCACATCAGCCATGCGCAAAATTTCACGTGTTGCCAGGCCCAAAGCCACGGCCGGCGTATTCAGAGCCAGAAGATCAAGATAGCGCTGCTGGCCTGACTCGTGCGCAGGCGCATCGGGCAAGAGCCACTCGGCAACGCGCACCAGCGGCTGGCACAAAGGCCCGAACACAAGAGCCAGAGCGAGATTAAATCCCAGGTGGGCAAAAGCCACCTGCATGCCAGGATTGGGCCAGAGATGGGCCAGCAAAGGCTCCAGGAAATCCAGTAGCGCGAAAACTACCACAGCGCCCGAAAGCTTGGTTCCAGTATGCACGAGGGCCAGTCTGCGCCCAACGAGCGAACCTTGACCTAAAGCCGTGAAGAGGGCTATCAGGGTTGTTCCTACGTTCGCCCCCAGCATAAGCGTAAGTGCCGCCCGCGCTGGCAATGTACCGGTAGAAGCCAGCACAATGACCAGGCCGATCGAGGCCGCGCTAGAAGTAAAAGCCACAGCCAGGGCGATACCTAGCAGGCCAAGGATCAAGGGCGCACTGACCAAGGCTTTGATTACAGTAGCCGTGACTGGACTTGAGGCCAGTGGCGCGCTTCCGGCTGCCAGAATGGCCAGGCCGAGCAAAATCAAGCTGAAGGCGAAGCAAGTCTGGCCAAAGCGCCGCCAGGATGTATGGCGCGTAAACAGCGCGATGAGCGCTCCCAGCCCGGCAATCTGCGGCGCATAATCGGTAATGTGAAAGGCAAGAAATTGCACCACAAGCGTCGAGCCGACATTTGAGCCCAGTAACATAATAATGGCAGTCGCCAGGGGCATAAGCTGGGCGCTCACTAATCCCACAAGCAAAGAGGATACGGCGCTGGAGCTCTGGGTCAGCAGAGTTGCCAGGATGCCAATGCCAAATGTCGCCGGAGGGTATTTGGCAATCTGTGTAATTGCATAGCGCACCCGCCGATCCGAGGCCCGTTGCAAGGCATCCGTTACCAGGCGAACCCCATAGAGCAGGAGCATGGTTCCCGCAACAAGAAGACCCAATACAGCAGTCGCGGAATTTGCCTCAAATACCAATCTGCTTTCCCCCTTTCCAGACCCGTGGCATGGAGCAGTCCACTAGTAGAAAATTTTAAGTATAGAGCTGTTTAAGCTCTGCAGAGAAGCTTTTCATTAATTAAATGTTAAGAGAATGTTAAGAGAATGTTAATTGCGATTTTAACACAATAAAATGCCTCCCGCAAGAGCGTTTAGAGCCTCTTGCAGGCAGAATCTCCAGGGCATAGCTAACTTCCCCAAAATAGCAAGATCCGAGAAGTTTTTTACTTTTTCCAGCCATATACTCTTGATATGCAAGCGTTCACTTGCATATGATCTTGTTATGGACTTACTCTTTAAGGCGCTCGCAGACCCTACCAGAAGAAAGATTCTCGACGAGCTTTCTGAGCGCGATGGGCAGACATTGTTCGAGCTGTGTTCTCGCTTGCTTATGCGACACCACATAGCCTCGACGAGGCAAGCTATCTCGCAGCATCTGGCGCTTCTGGAAGCCGCCAATCTGGTGGTGGTCAAACGTCAGGGGCGCTATAAGTTCCTGTACATCAACACAGAACCATTAAACGCTATTATGCAGCGTTGGATGGAGAAAAAGAAGGATGACTCATGAGGATTTACATCACTAGCATTCCTATAGCTGACTACGACAAAGCCCTTGCCTTCTACACTGAAATACTGGGATTTCAAAAGAAGAGGGACATCGAATTGGGCGGAGGCGCACGCTTTCTTACCGTGGTCTCTCCGGAAGATCCTGATGGTACTGAGATCCTGCTGGAGCCAAATGCAGACTATCGTGGCATCAAAGCCTTGCGCAAAGCCTTAGCGGAAGATGGGATTCCCATCACCTCATTAGCTGTCGATGATGTCCAGGCTGAGTATGAGCGCCTGCAGAAGTTGGGCGTGACATTTACCCAAAAGCCGTTCAGCCATGGCGGACCGACGACGGCAGTCTTTGATGACACCAATGGCAATCTTATTCAAATTGTCGAGTTGAAGAAGGGGGAATAATGCAAGGTAGCAAAGGTCGAGCCTTGCATCTTTCCTGATCCATTTTATATGGCCTGTGACTCAGGCTCTGCCATATCAGGAAGCTGGAGTAGAATTACAAGCCAGCTTCCTGCTGGCTTTTTTCGCGCAGGGCCATCACCTGCCGCAAAAAATGTACAGCAGTCGAGGTCTCATTCTTGATGAGCGGGATAAGTATCAGGCATTCGCCGCCGTGTTTCTCGTGGATGAAAAAAGTGACGAAAAATCAGGCGGCTTTTCCACGCTGGCCGACCAATTTCCCGCTAAAAAAGCCGAAATAATCTAGATCTCGGGAAAGAGACCGAAGAGCTCGCGCACTGGCGAGAAGCTTCTACGATGCTGAGGTGTTGCGCCATATTGGCGCAGGGCATTCAGGTGTGCGGGCGTACCATAGCCCTTATGCTGATCAAAGTGATATTCTGGATAGCTCTTATGCAGCTCAAGCATCATGCGGTCCCTGGTGACTTTAGCGATAATCGAGGCAGCAGCAATAGAGAGGCAGCGCGCATCGCCCTTAATGATCGAGCGTTGCGGCAGCGAAATACCTGGGAGGAGTAAGGCATCCAGCAATAAAGCTTGCGCAGGCGGGGATAGCTGCTCTAACGCAGAGCGCATGGCATATTTGGTTGCCTGTAAAATATTACGTTCATCGATAATTTCGACCGAACCAACGCCAATGCCGACCGCTACTGCATGTTGCATAATCACATCATACAACCGTTCACGCGTCGGCATAGTCAATTGCTTAGAATCATTTACTCCGGCAAAGAGCTCTAGCACGTCCCGGGTATCCTCCTGTAAGGGAAGGATGACCGCAGACGCAACAACAGGGCCAGCCAGGCAGCCCCTGCCAGCTTCATCGAGTCCGGCAACAAAGGAATAACCCTGCTCAAACAGGGTCATTTCTTCCTCTAGCGTTGGGTGGTGCTTTTTATGCGTTAGCACTGCCGCTGGCATTCTCAGTTGACTGCTGAGACTTAGTGATCTGGGCCTTGGCCTGAGCCTCACGAGCAGCCCTGGCAGCCTCTTTAGCAGCAATCTGCTTGTTGGTCATGGGGCGCAGTTCTTTCAAGCGAGCCGCCTTACCAGTCAAGCCACGCAGATAGTAGAGCTGCTTGCGGCGTACGCGTGCATGGCGCAGCACTTCAATCTTCTCGATACGTGGGGAATTGAGCAGGAATGTACGCTCAACGCCTACCCCATTGGTAATACGGCGGACAGTGAAATTGCGATCAATGCCGCCTCCGCGCAAGCGCATGACCACGCCTTCAAACGGCTGGAGACGCTCGCGGGTCCCCTCTACAACTTTTACTTGTAAGCGAACAGTATCGCCAGACAGGATTTCGGGTACGTCTTTTCGTAACTGAGCACTTTCGACAGCGGCCAGTAACGCCCGCCCGGCTGGCTTCGTTACGCCTTGATTGTCGGCCATCCTTCAAACCTCCTAATGCGCTCAGTGCTCAGCGGTAGTGAACAGATATGTTGCGGAGCATTAAGCGCGAGAACCTACTTTGCGTTGAGCTGCTTCATCAGGCGTGATTTACGACGAGCAGCATTGTTCTTGTGCAGAACACCTTTTTTAGCGGCACGATCCAGCTCGCTCACGGCGGCGCGGACCGCTGCTTCGGCGGCCTCTGCATCCACACTGGGCACAGCAATCGCCTGGCGCGCCTTTGTTATCTGAGTTTTTACAAGTGATTTTACGCTGCGATTATGAGCACGGCGCTTCTGTTCCTGGCGCATGCGCTTCTCAGCAGCAGCATTATTGGGCATGTGAGTGTCAATCCTCCCCGAAACATCTGCCCCTTCGCACGGGCTTAACTACAAAAATGCCGACAACATGTCGGACTCAGTGCCCGATGATTATAGCAGAAGTCCATTATCTATGTCAAACGATCTACTACCTGGCGATCTACCCCTGACCTGCTCACGCCTTTGCTTTCAGGCCATAGAGGCTCTACATTAATAAATGATCACGGCCGTGTTATAAGAGGTATTGTTATAAAGCCACTTAGCCTGGTCTTCCTGAATATTGATGCAACCGTGGCTGCCAGTGCCAGAAAACGTTTGGTCGCCACCACTATCAACATGCGGGAAATTGGTCCCCGGACCATAGTCCTGTCTCCACCAGCTATCGTGTAAGAAATAGCCTCCAGCATGATATTCCATGGCATAGTTGATATTGGTATCAGGATACCAGAAAGCTGAGCCTTTGGGCTCACTAGATTTGAAAACTGTAGGCGATTCGCGATCAAAAATGTGCCAGAAGCCCGGCAAGGATGGCTTCTCATATTGGCCCGCTGTAATCAGGAAGGCCTTGACAAGCTTCCCATTCTGATAGAGGCGCAAGGATTGCTCTACCAGGGAAATAACTATAACCTGTCCCGAGCTGGCCAGGTTATAGTGTCGCAGCACCTGCAGATCGCTCTGATGAACCTGGTTCCAGGGCGTATGATCCGCGTAATCGGCCTCCATAGCACGCAGGTTTAGCAAATCATCATTTAGCAGATCGATTACCGCCTGATATTCGTCAGGTGTCTGAGCCTGCTGTAAGGCGATATCGGCATCCGCGCCGATCCCCTGCTCGTCATAAGGATAGGAAAGCTGATAATCTTGCCCATTAAACGCGTCATGATATTGATGTGCCTTACCCCAGGAAGAGACCTCTTGATGAAACTGCTTGAGTAAGTAGCTGGCCTGCCCATATAACAGGGGCAAACGGATAGAAGCAAGATCGCTATCAAGCTGACTGGAAACTTGCAGGAAATCGCTTAGCAGTTTGGCCTTCTCCAGGGCAAGCTTAGCGCTGGCCAGGCGCTTCTGAAAGCTGGTTGTATCCTGGCCATATTGTTTCAAGGTATCGATATCTTCGCTAAATTGCTTGAGCTTGGCCGCGCCAACAGAGGGTAAAGCCTGCATGCTGAGCACCAGCGTTTCTTGCTGCTGAAAATTGAGCAAATCCAGCAGGTGCGAAAAGTCCTCAGGCTTACTGGCCTGGCGAAATAGATCAAGGTCAGAGCTTACCTGCTGATTTAGCATGCTCACGTCAAGCTGGGAGTCTTGTAACTGCTGTATAGATTTTTTTAAGGTCATAAGCGCATCGTGGGCTGATCCCATCAGATGTAGAGCCTTTGTTGTATTCCTGGCATTAGCGCTGATCTGACTATAAATTCTGGGGTCCTGGGCACGAGCCATCTGCTTCTGATACGCTTCAAGCTGGCCGGCAAAAGTTTTTGCTTCCATAAAGCCCTGAGCCTGGCGTTGGGCTAGAACACGTTCAAGGGCCTGGATATCCAGCGTAGCCTGATAATCATATTGCTGGGTAATCTGTGCTTCTATGCCGCGCACCTGGACAAGCAATAACTGGTAACGCTGATCGAGATTCGTATAGTAGGTAGTGGCAGGCTGGTCCGAAAAAATGGCAAGGGGCGCGTCTGTCTGGCGCAAACCCGCTTCCTGAGTGAGTATGGGCTGAAGTAATGTACTGGGGACACCGATACTGCGCGCATGGGCAAGCTCGCGATCAAGGGCTAGTTTTCGTTGATTTGCCAGTTGCTGGGGCTGTCCATTCGCTCCACAGGCGCTCAACAAGAATACCGCTAGCAAGGCCATACAGGCAGCCTTGCAGCCTTTTCGCGCGCGCAAGCTCAAAAGAGGTGAGTGAGCCATAGTCCAGGCAATCTCCTATTTTTATCGTACCGAAGGCCAGAGATATTTTGGGAGTTATAGTAACCTGAGCATAAAAACAATGATAAACACTTTCTATATTATACATCGCTCTTAATCGATATGAGGTGACAATTTTCGGAGAAGAGGGCGCACACAACTATCAGTTTAAGCTGAATAGAAGAGCTGACGGCCAAGGCAAACCTATTCTATGGTGGTTCTCAGGGATTAAGAGCTGTCGAGAGGATAGTTGGAGGCCCGCTGAGGCACGTCACTGAAAGAGGGAATGGAGAACAAAAAAAATCGGCCCCGCTATTTGCATTTTCGCGGATCACAGGAGCGGGACCGGAAATTTTTGTCTGTTCAGGCAGACAGAAGGAGCGCTTCAGGCCAGAGCATATTCTAGATCGGCCAGCAAATCTTCGGCATCTTCGATACCTACAGAGAGGCGCAGAAGAGTATCGGTCAGGCCGCGCGCTTCACGTATCTTTTGCGGAATAGAGGCATGGGTCATCGTGGCAGGATGGCAGACCAGAGACTCGACGCCGCCAAGGCTTTCGGCAAAGGTGAAGATCTTGAGGCGCCGCACTACGCGATCAACATCGGCAAGTGTACCCTTGAACTGGAAAGAGACCATGCCACCAAAGCCGCTCATCTGGCGCTTTGCCAGCTCATGATCAGGATGGGAGGGCAGACCGGGATAGTAGACCTTCTCGACGCGCGGGTGCTCTACCAGGTAGCGGGCCACGGCCAGAGCATTCTCCTCGTGTTGGCGCATACGCACTGCCAGCGTCTTTACACCACGCAGCGTCAACCAGGCATCGAAAGGGCCCGGGATGCCGCCGGCGGCATTCTGATTAAACTTGAGGGCCTCATAGGCCTCCTGATTGTTAGTAATGATGGCCCCACCGACGACATCGCTGTGCCCATTGATGTATTTGGTCGTGCTATGAAGTACAATATCAGCTCCCAGATCTAGCGGTTTCTGGAAGTAGGGGCTGGAGAAAGTATTATCCACTACGACTAATATCTGATGCCGATGCGCAATCTCGGCCACGGCCCTGATATCCACAAGTCTGAGCAAGGGATTAGTAGGCGTTTCCAGCCAGAGCAGCTTTGTATTAGGGCGAATGGCCTTCTCATAATCCGCAATGCTACTTGCCGTCACATAGCTTGTCTCAATATTATAGCGACCAACAATGCGCTCGAAGAGACGATAGGTTCCGCCATAGAGATCATCGCACGAGACAATATGATCGCCGGCCTTGAGCATACTCAGAATGGCGCTCTCGCCTGCCAGGCCAGAGGCAAAAGCCAGCCCATAGCTGCCATTTTCGAGAGCAGCCAGACACTCTTCTAGCGCTGTACGCGTGGGGTTGCCCGTGCGCGAATATTCGTAGCCTTTATGTCCACCTAAGCCGGTCTGAGCATAGGTTGATGTCTGAAAGATTGGGGTCATAATCGCACCAGTAGCCGCATCCGGCTCCTGGCCCGCATGAATGGCCCTGGTTGAGAATTTCACAGTTTTCCACTCCTCAATAACAACTAAAACAAATGCCAAGCCTTCTCTTGCATCAGTTGAACCAGCAAAACTCAGAGCCGCGAACTTCATAGTATAATTCTCGCGGCTGGCTGCTAAGGAAATGGGTCCATTTTCTTATGTTAGCGACTATAGCACGCAGATCATGAAAGAGCAAGTAGGGGCTGTTTACAAGCACCAAAAGTAAGACGAGAGCCCCTGCCTATCCGGGTCAAAGGAGGACAAGGAACAGGTTAATTTATTTACGCTACCCCATTATGGGCTATATAGCTATGAAATAGCTCACAGCATGTAACCTCTTTTTTAACTTATCCGTAGATATATACAGAAGGATAGAAAGAGTTGTGCTGCAATAGAAAATGCAGAGGTAATGGAAACACCATCTGAATATTCCATCGCTGCTACCCAAAGCCAGTTAGCCAACAAGCAGCCAGCAGCTATAGGAGTACTGCTTGTCCATGGCTTCAACGCAGATCAGCACGATATGGAAGATCTGGCACATGCTTTTGCTTCTCAAGGCCTGCTTACCGAAAATTTGCTCTTACCCGGCCATGGCACGCATGTGCGCGAAATGTTTTCCAGCGGCTGGCCAGAGTGGGCATGCGCGGTCAAGACTGCCTTGCAGCGCCTGCAAGAGCGTTGCGCAGCGGTCTTTCTTATTGGGCATTCTCTGGGTGGCTCGCTCTGCTTACACGTGGCCGCGCAGGAAAACGTTGCCGGGATCGTGACTATTTGTGCACCAGTACGCATGTATCCCTGGATGCAGCTAGCCGTACATCTGGCAAAGTATCTTACGCCTCTTCTACCTACGCTGCGCGAGGATATATGCGATCCAAAGGCGCATCGCCGTTACCAATCCCGCGGTTATCGTTGGACGCCAACGGCCCCTGTAGCAAGCATGCTGGAATTTTTGCCGCAGTTACGTGCTGAGCTGCCGACGATAACGGCCCCTGTCCTGATTATGGTCGCGCACCATGATCATGTCGTCCCGGCGTGCGATGGCAGCGAAATCTATCGTCTGCTCGGTTCCCAGGATAAACATCTTATTACATTTTATCGTTCTTTTCATGTAATCATGAAAGATCATGATCGCGAAGAGGTCTATGCCAGAGCACGAGATTTTATCTTGAGCCATAGCGCAACCATGCAGGTGCAGCAAAAAATCCAATAACCGATTACATTACTTAGCTTGAGCTGGCTCTTAGCCAGATTTCAGCAGTCCTGAAGGGTTGGATATAGCTTTCCTCATTAGCGAGGAAAGTGCAAGTATTGCCGCCTGGTGACAAGCTAACAGACCCGAAAAACCCTACAGGCGCCTATTGCCATCTTCCCATCCAGGATAGTTTTGTGTATACTGACGAATGTTGTAAACAAGATATTTGGAGTTATAAATAGCCTTGACGCAACAGGTAAGTAGTCCACCTGAGAAATCACAAAAAAAATTTATTTCGCAACCGTTACCCAGACGGGATTCACAGCTTCCTAAAAAAAGTGGAGTTATCTCTTTACTCGTAATTGTTGGCTTACTGCTGATACTATTTACAGCCTTAATTATTCGTAACCTGCCACAAGCAATCGTGCAGCCAGACGGGCAGCAGACCTTGGCCTCTGCCGGGAACTCCCAGGAAGCAGATAGCAATGGTGAAGGACCGCTCGAAATACCCGGTAAAACGGGCATCGCACCATTAGAGCTCAGTAGTGGACGTTATGTACTCTATGAACAAGAGGATGCCCTTTATCTGGCCTCAGTAGCCGGAGATGAGCCGCCTCAACTATTATCTACTCCGGGTTATGTCTATAATCGGGCCACGCCACCTATTCTCACACCAGCGGGGCAGGTCATCTATAGCGGCAATGGGTTATGGATCACTGATCTCTCTGGCAGGACTCCCAAAAAAATTGCTAATGTAGACAACGGTCAGGTAGTTACTTCTATGGTGCTCAGCAAAGATGGTTCAACCATCGCCTGGAGCAGCGAGCCCAGCAACGGCAATGGAACCGTAAATCTGTATGCGGGGCCATTAATGTCTTCGTCCCTTATTTATCAGCATTCAGCCGACGATTGCCCTTGCTTCCGCGTCTTTTCCTTCCTGGATAGTCCCGGCCAGAAGGACGATACGACAACGCTGCTGCTCACCGACGATCGAGGCGATCATCACGCCGTGCAATATGGCTTATGGACCTTAAAGCTCACCGACAATACGGCTGCTGAGCCCGAGCAAATCTTGAGCGAAGAGACGCCGCAAACGCCTCTAGAAATCGCTCCCAACACCAACACGCTGCTCTACTCAAGCTATGCGGGAACCGTTCCGGCACCCTCCGATGGCAGCGTACCCGATGATATTGCCGAGCTAAACTATGCCAATAGCCTGTTTATGGCCCCTATAGACGGGCAGGAACTAACGGCCAGGGATTCGCACGTATTGCTACCAGAACAACATGAGCTGAGCAATAGCGCCGAATACCATTGGGTCACTACACCGCAGTTCTCCCCGGATGGGCGCACTCTCACCTATGTGGTTTTTTCCAGCGATGCTCAGATGCCATTCAGGCGGCACAGCGCTTTATATACCGCACAGATAAAGGGCTCCGGAAAGCAATTGAAGATAAGTTCGCCCCAGGTATTGGCAGTAACCACAGCCCGCTTTGTCGAGCTTGGTCCTTGGCTTGATAATCACACCTTAACTTTTTATGCCGATAACGCTATCTATGCGCTTGATGTGAACACAGGAGCTGTCGCGACGATAGCACAGACAAAATCCTACGCGCGTATCGTGGCTATGCTCAATCTGGATACTCTTGCCACGCCAACACCTCAGCCACAAGGACAACAAAGTTAAGCTGTCCGCATCAAATCGGAGGAAGAAACGTTTAAGCAGACAGAAGTGCAGCGGGATGACTACTCCGCTGCACTTCCGATTTTTCCCGGCATACTTCCGATATTCGCTTACTCATCCCAGGCTTGTACAGTAGTCTCGCGCACAATTTTACCGTTCTGGAGATCCAACACAGAGGCGGCGAGTACACGCTCACCGCTAGCATATTGGCAGGCCTGATTGAACGAGAGGCGATTTGTCCCAACTACCTCATCCATGACACGATGGGTCATATCGCGATTGAAAATGTCGTTCAAAAAATCTGCAATAGCTTGTTTTCCACGTAACTCAAGCGGAGAACTTGGCTGATGCAGCCTATCAACAATTTGCATCTGAGCATTATCAGCATACAAATCGATGAGAAGTGCAGCATTGCGCTGCTCAATCGCCTGGCGCAAGGCATCCATATCAGCAGCAAAAGTCTTGCTCATGAGTTTGTTCCTCTCTAATTCTCAGGGTGGCAGATTCTACTCTCCTGAAGGAACTGGTACGCTTGCTTTTTGTAGAGAGCTGATGATCTCGCCATCATGCCAAACAGGCTCCTCCTCTAGAAGGGCACATAACTGACGATAGCGCGCATCCTGTTCGGGGCTCTCCGCATTAGCTCTATACGCCTCTTTGCTCTCAAATACAACTGCGATATAATACTCGTTCTCATCCGAATCCATACGATAACAATATACTGCAACCGTTCCTGGTACCTGGGCAGCTTCAAAATCTTTAAGTTGATCAATAAGCTGCTGGGCAGTCCCTGCTCTGGCCCGCATCTGCGCAACTGTTCCGTACATATGTACCTCTCTTCCAGTATGCTTAGACGCTAGCAGAACAATATGTACAATTCGCTAAACTAGCTTACAATATGACGCATTCGGCGAAAAATACGGACCTTAATTTTGTCATACGCTGAAAAATCAATCTTAGATCGGTAAATGAGGAACACTAGCAGAAAGATTTAGTAGGAGCGGGTATTCTTTCTGCCCCATAAGATACAATGATCAGCACCTCTATCTTTTGAAACTATCTTCAAGAGGTAATTCAAAGCAAAGGAGCTTCTATGTCATACAATGCTGATAGCCCCAACGAGGCAGGAGTAATTCTAACGGAAAGACAGGGAACAACGTTTGTCGTTACTATCAATCGTCCTGAAGTGAGAAATGCGCTTGATAGTCTTGCAGCCTCGGCGCTGGCTCAAGCTTTTCGTGAGTTCGACGGCGACGACGCACTCGCCGTGGCGATCCTGACTGGAAACGGAGGAAATTTCTGTGCTGGCTTCGATCTCAAAGCTGTAGCGGAAGGCTCGCGAATGCTGCAGGTGAGCGAGGAGGGCGATGGCCCTCTAGGAGTCACCAGGATGCTCCTCTCTAAACCGGTTATCGCCGCCGTGGAGGGCTACGCGGTCGCCGGAGGGCTGGAAATTGCGCTCTGGTGTGATCTGCGCGTAGCGGCCGAGAACGCTACATTCGGCGTCTTTAATCGTCGTTGGGGCGTACCGCTCGTCGATGGGGGCACGATTCGGCTGCCTCGCCTTATCGGGCAAAGTCACGCGCTTGACCTGATTCTTACCGGGCGCGGCGTATCAGGGCAGGAGGCCCTGAGCATGGGACTCGCCAACCGCCTGACGCGGCCCGGAGAAGCGCTAACGGCTGCTCTGACCCTCGCCAACGAGCTCGCACGTTTCCCCCAAAACGGCTTGCGCTCCGATCGGCTCTCTGCCTATGAACAATGGTCCCTCTCCTGGCCAGATGCGCTTAGAAACGAGACGCGCCAAGGGCTGGATGTACTCGGTTCCGGTGAATCTGTAGAGGGCGCCAAACGCTTTGCAAGCGGCCGTGGTCGCCATGGCAGTACCAGCGATATTTAGTTCGAACATTCAGGCAAATCGAGCTGTAGAGCCGATACTGAGGCGGTTGTTTGCTCCGCCTCAGTATATGGGAAACGTTTCTCTATGCTTAAATTGTCAGATCCACAGCAAAACAGAGGGGAGCATGCACCCATTCAACAAGGTGATCCGCAGACTTCTGGTATTTGCCGGCCAGGAGCTGGCGGGCCAGTTCATCCTCCTTACGATCCTTTACCAGGCGTGCCTTTCCTGTGAATTGGGTATCTTTGATGGTCACTAGCACATCTGGCTGACGCTCGACATTCTTTATCCAGTCACCCACTACGCCCTCATGAAGAATATAGAGGGTCTGCCCGTTAAGAGCAAACCAGAGCTCAACCTTGTGTGGGCGGCCGCTCACGCGCCCGATGGTAGTTAAATAAAACACTTCCTCCGAGGCCAGGTGGGCCAAATTTGTTGCCATTGAGTCATCCTTACTATTTAGGGAACAAAACATCCATTTACCTACTATAGCTCTCTTATTGTATCACTGGCAGAGGTAAGTTCAGCCCTGCAGAATCGGCCTAGAGGCAATCCAGCCAGGAATATTACTGCCATAGCCGACCTCCCCTCACTCGACAATTTTTGCATTCATGGATCTACTATAAAAATCCATCCTTTAATAACAATCAAGGACCATAAGCCGAATTGAGCATATTCTGGCAAAAAATGCTCTTTCTATGCTAAGATTTGAGAACAGGCTCATTGATCTTTATTTCAGGCATATCACGACTTGTGCGCTTGCCGGAGCTGAAGACTCCTACGAAAACGCAGATCGCCTGGCAAAAGAGTATCCGTGAAAGGATGGAGTTGATGCGAGATACGCGCTTCGTATTTGTTGAAGGAATTATGGGATCAGGCAAGACCACTACTGCCAGGTTTCTGACAAAGGAACTGCAGCGTCAAAAGATTGCAGCTCGCTTTCTGGCGGAAGGGCGCACAATTGAGGAACCACAACATCCCTTGCGTATGGAGGGAGCATTCCCTCATCCCCGTGCAATCTGGTTGGATCTCACAGTAGAGGAGTTTGTGGCAATTAGCTTGAAAAAATGGCATGACTTTGTTGAGGCGGTTTTGCAAGGCTCAGAGGTGGTACTCTGCGATGGGCTACTGTTTCATGGCAATATGACAGATCTGCTACTTATGAACGCCGACATAGAAGTTTTACGCCAGTATGTAGCACAAATTATTGCGTGCCTCCGACCGCTCAACCCTGTAATTATCTACTTCTCACACCCTGACGTTGCGCAGGCAATACGCGGGATATGTAACGCGCGGGGCAGCAAATGGGAAGCCTATCAAGTAAATTGGAAAGTTCCCAGTCCGTACGGCGTTCAACGATCACTGCAGGGATTTGCTGGGCTAGTGCAACTCTATCAGATCTATTGCGAAATTTGTGAGGAGATCCTCTTAAGCCTACAAGTGCCAAAGCTCGTTATTTACCACCTGGGCGACTGGAAGGCATATTATCGTCGTATCCTCAATTTCTTACAGCTGCCTCCAGAAGTATGTGACGAAAGCAAAGAGTGCATTTGAGCACAATAGTTTGAGGGAGTGAGAAATGGCGTCACAAGCCGAAGAGTCGTCAGGTCACCAGCAACCTCCCAGATTAGCTGTTCCCCTGTGGCAGAATCGTAGCTACCTGTTGCTGGCAGGCGGACAAGCTATCTCAGAAGTTGGAACGCATGTTTCCGATCTCGCGTATATACTGCTCATCTTAGCGCTTACGCACTCGCCGGCCCAGGTAGGGCTGGTAGGCGTGTTGGAGCTGCTTCCCGTCCTGCTGCTCAGCTTGCACGCGGGCGCGCTCATTGATCGCTGGGATCGCAAACGCGTGATGATTTTCTGTGATGCAGGACGCGCTTTTTGCCTGCTGAGCATTGTTGTTACATTTGCATGGGGCCATCTCACCATTTTCCAGATCTATCTTGTCGCCCTTATAGAGTCAACGCTCTCAGTCTTCTTTGATCTAGCCGAACGGGCTTGCCTGCGCAACGTCGTCCCGCGTGAGCAGCTTTCTGAGGCCAGCGCCCAGAACCAGACCATCACTTATGTCTCGGCCTTAGTTGGTCCCCCAGTAAGCGGAGCACTCTACGGCGTTGGACAGGCCTTTCCATTCCTAACTGATGCGCTCTCCTATGTTGCCTCGGTGCTTTCCCTTCTCTGGATCAAGGTACCATTTCAGCAACAGCGCCAGCCCGCCTCGCGTGCGCTGTGGAAAGACATCAAAGAGGGCTTTCGCTGGTTAAATTCGCAGCCACTTTTGCGCCTTATGACCTTGATGATTGGCGCACTCAATCTAACAGCTATAGGAATGAACTTGATAGTCGTTGTTCTCGCGCAACAACTGCACGCCACGGCCTTTGCTACTGGTTTGATCCTTGCCATCGGCAGCATTGGGGGAATTCTGGGAGGTATGCTTGGCCCATTTTTTGCGAAGCGCTTCCGCTATGGAATGGTTATTAGTCTGATCTGCTGGCTTACCGCGCTCATCCTGCCTCTTTTTGCCCTCGCCTCCAATCTGCTCATACTCACTCTCGTTCTCACCTTGTACTTGATCTGGGGGAGAATCATGGGCGTGATTAATTTTACATATCGAACTGTGCTTACCCCAGATGAAATGCAGGGACGTGTCCTTGGCATCGCCAGCCTGATCGTTCGTGGCTCCCTCCCGATTGGCATGGCTCTCACTGGCGTTCTTCTTCAACACTTTGGAGGCACGATGACAGTGCTGATCTTCGCAGCCTACCGGCTACTTGTGGCACTTATCGTGACCCTCAACTCTCACGTGCGGAATGCCCCACGGCTAGCTGAGCTCCCGTCAAGCTCCTGAAAGGGGAATGTGCTGCAACGCTTGAACAAAGAGGACCAGGAATACGGGTGCTCAAAGTTTTGCGCTCAATTAAGCTCAATTAAACATAGCTTATGCACAGCGCTAAATACAGGCAGTATAGCCGGTGCCGTTATCCTCGCCTATGACCTGGAAATCAAAGGCCTCGATCAAGGCCTTCATACAGTCAGTTCCACCGTAGGGAAAGCTAAAAGGATCGAATGCCAATACGCCCGTGTCAGATGTGAGCAGCCGGCATGAAATAAGTTCATATTCCCCGTCCAGGAAGCACCGAATCATGGATTCAAAAGCCCAGGAAGTTTTAAGTGACGGATTGGTAAAGCGCTGGGGCAGCGGCGTAGCAAACCAGCGCCGCCAATAATCCTCGACTTCTTGCTGCGAGGGCCACCAGAAATGTGCCAATGCTTGCTCATCAAAAAGTTTATGCAGAGAAGCTACAATATTTTGTAATGCTCGTTCCTGACTGTCGTTTTCCGGCGCCTCCTCACTTGCAGATATTTCAGCAAAGTATTTGAGCTTCTCTTGTTTCAAGATCTCAAAGGCCTGGGCAAGAAGCTTGAAGCGTTCCAGGTCTGCAACACGAAATTTGACGAAACACGGAGGCCGATCCTCCGGCGCGTGATCCTGGGGAGAATGGTTCTTCATGGAGTAACCCTTCCTAATAGCGTACTTTGAGCGCATCGGCATCCATGTTACCATGACGGGACAACTTCTGGCAGCAACCTGGATCAGCCAGCGATATTCTATCGGCTGACAACTCCCGGTCCCGGGCATCTGTGAGCCAAACAAAGCATCTTATTGCCACGTCTCTCATATTCATGTCAACTATGCAATATCGCCTTTAAAGGTATAGCAAAATCTGTTTAATACATGCAAGAAAAAATCTCTCACCTAGCTGGCAAGAAGAGAGCAAAGATGTTTTATTTTCTTTACTTGTCAGTCATGTGATAGAATAAAAAAATGGATAGAAAGATATAGAATTATATGCCAAATGCTTCACCATTCCACGTTGTGCTAGGAGCCACGGGAGGCGTTGGACAAGCCCTCGTGCAAGAACTGGCTACGCAAGGGGCCCATCTCCGTGCAGTCAATCGCAGCGGACAAGCCAGCGTTCCCCCGGGTGTCGAGGTTATGGCAGCTGATCTAACCGACAGCGAAAGTACGCGCGCCGCGTGTCAGGGAGCCAGTATCGTCTACCACTGTGCAGGAGCGCCATATCCGCAGTGGGCCGCCTCTATGCCTATCTGGTTAGACAACATCATTAGCGCCGTCAGTGGCACAGAGGCCACGCTGGTATACATCGATAACAACTACATGTATGCCCCAACTGCGCAGCCGCTTACCGAGGACTCTAACCAGGCGCCGAGCTCGCGCAAAGGCCAATTGCGCAAACAGCTGGCGGAAGCCATCCTGACGGCCCATACCCAGGGAAAGATCAAGGCTACCATCGGACGCACTCCTGACTTTTATGGTCCAGGAGTGCGCGCCTCAGCTATGGGAGAGCAGTTCTTCAGTGCGGTAGTGGCTGGCAGCCGTGTGCCCTGGCTTGGCAAGCTGGATGTGCCGCATGCATTCTCATTTGTTGAGGATGTCGCCCGTGGGTTGATCACGCTGGGAACGCACGAGGAGGCCCTGGGCCAGGTCTGGCATCTGCCCACCGCTCCAGCGCTCACGGGACGACAGTACATTGCCCTGGCCAGCGAAGCTGCCGGTGTGCAGGCCCGCCCGCTTCCGGTGTCAGGCCTTCTGCTGCGCATCCTTGGCCTGACGAATCTAGTCCTACGCGAATCAGTGGAGATGCTCTATGCATTTAACGCACCCCTTCTGTTCGATGGGAGCAAATATAGCCGTACCTTCGGGGAAACATTCACTTCCCATCAAGAGGCTATGCGTCGGACTGTGACATGGTATCGCGAACTAGCCACGCCCAGGTCCGTAGAAAACGCCGAGGAGCGGACGAAAGCTTGAAGGTGAAGTCCTGCTCCCCGGCTTCATTTCGTCGTAGGCGTATTCTCCTTAGCGGTTGCTCCGGCTGTCTGAGGTGCTGAGCCCAGCAGCGGAGTGCTGTCTACGTATCTAATTTCGTAGACGCGCTCGGCAAATTTCCAGCCGTCAGCAGTGCGCCGGTAGCGGTCGTGGTATATGGCGTAGTTCTGATGCGAGCTGCCGTCGCGCAGTTGCCCCAGCTCCGAGATGTAGGCCCGGCCGACCGCAGTGTCGCCTTCAAGCTGGATCGTGCCCGCATGCGTGATTTGTACGAAGTAGTTCCACTGCCCCTGCAGCCGCTCAGCTCCGGCGCGAATCCCCTCCCGGCCGGCGGTCTCAGCGTTAATGGCAGGTATCCGTACCACGCCGTCCTCTGTAAACAACGATGCCAGGCGGTCGTAGTCGTGCATCATTGCCGCGTCGGTGAACTCGCCACGTAACGCCTCGATCTCGAAACGATCAGCAATGGCCTGAAAATCTCTCATAGGTTTCCTCCTCAGTCTGTGTGTTTCAAGCGCTATGGCACTTCGGTGTCACGCACGCCAAATCCTAGTCATTTTCTATCGCATCTTACAGGGCAAGAAGTCCCCTTGTAGACTGATGCAAACGGGAGAAAGCTGCATAGTTGCCTGGATGATCTCCCCTCTGACAAACGGGCAGATCACCCGCGCAATAAACAACTTTCGACCCATTTCATCCTGTGATCTACAGTCTGGACAATAGACGTAACAAAATGAGCAAATGTGACCTATGATCTTACCTGTTTCTGCATCGATTGGAAAGCCAAGACTGTAACCTGTCCGTAGGGCTGTCTGGTTGAGCTGGACTTCCCTTGAAGGTGCAGGCAAATCCCTCATCAAGATCAAGTTCTCGGCATCCGCAATTGCAAAGTCTGACCAGGGCAGATGTTACGGGCAGGAAACCCGCAAGGAGGATGCTGACCTTGCCTTCAAAAGAGCACATGCAGGCCATATTGGCAGCTCGCAAAAGAGTTTATGCATCTCGCATTTTCAGCAGGTGCATATCCTGCGGGCTTTACAGAGCAGCATACCACTGGGCGAGTGCTGAACCGATGAGATGAGGGCTATCTTCCTGGATATAATGCAGTCCCGGCCCAACGTCTTTCGTGGTCAAATTCTTGAGGTGGTGTTGACACCAGTCCACCAGAGGAGTTGGAAGCACGACTCCAGGAGTCGCGTAACATAGCAATTTGGGCAGATCAGTGGCTTGCAGCCAGTGATTGTATGCCTCCATCACCTCGACCATCTCCACAGGGCTGCCAGCAATGGGGAGGTTGTTTACCCAGCGCCAGATTGGTTCGCGGCTGGCTGGATTGACAAACGGTTCCCGGTACCAGGCCATTTCCGCATCGGTCAAAGGGCGGAGAATACTGTGAGGCAACACCTGCTCAATGAATGCGTTTTGATCGATGATTAACTCTCGCCCCGTCTCTCTTGTCCGAAACTCCTGAAACAACGCGCGAACGCTATCAGGGAACACTTCCCAGCCGGGCAGAGGCATAAGCAGCGCTTCCATAAAAGCTATCCCTTTGATATTGCTCGCATGTCGGCTTGCATAGTGAAAGCCGAGAGCGCTACCCCAATCATGGAGCACAAGCGTAATATTTTGGAGCCCTAATGTCTGGATGAATTCCTCAAGATAGTGAACGTGATCGAAAAAGTGATAGGCAATGTCGGGTTTCTCTGATCTGCCCATACCTATCAGATCTGGTGCAATACAGCGTCCCAGATGCGAAAGAGTGGGAAGAATGTTGCGCCAGAGATACGATGATGTCGGGTTCCCATGTAAAAACAGGATGGGATCTCCAGTTCCCTCATCGATGTAGTGCATCTTTGCCCCAAAGACGCTCTGGCTATGGGAGGGAAAAGGGAAATCTGCAGAAGGTGTTACCATATTGAAGCTCCTCACAATTGTTCTAATTAATACACCAGGCCGTAAGCGCATCCA
Organism: Ktedonosporobacter rubrisoli; assembly: GCF_004208415.1. Taxonomy (GTDB): domain Bacteria; phylum Chloroflexota; class Ktedonobacteria; order Ktedonobacterales; family Ktedonobacteraceae; genus Ktedonosporobacter; species Ktedonosporobacter rubrisoli. The sequence goes on from NZ_CP035758.1 coordinate 5,857,353, forward strand.
TATTGGGTGCTACCCTGGCAAATATCTCGATATCACTATGCTTTCCAGCTTCTTGGGTGACAATAGCTTCCATATAAGCAAAGCCCCGCAACGCCTCTAGATGGCGCGCGGCTCCCAGTCGAAGCCTTAGGCTGACCCCAATCATGCACGACTCACCAATCACCGAGGAAAGTCCTCTGAGGCGTGTGCAAGGGTGATCATCTACCTGCAATGATACTGCCTTCTGCGCGTGTATACAGGAGCCAAAGGGATACTATGGAGGAGAAGAAACGCCAGAGAGAAGAGGGGCTCTGGCCTTAAAGCAAGGCATACTCGCGGGCCAGGGCCACCGCCTGGGTGCGATTCTGCGCGCCGAGCTTGGCCAGAATGTTTGCCACATGTTTTTTCACCGTAGTGAGGGAGACAATCAGATGGTTGGCAATCTCTTGGTTCGAGCTTCCTGCGGCCAGCAGTTGAAGAACGCGCTGCTCTTGTGGTGTCAGGGGTTCAGCCAGCCAGGAGGGTGGTTGCGATTGAGGTGTGGAGGCATCCCCATGAGCATCAGCAAAGGCACGCAAAAGTGTGCGGAGAAAGGAGGACAACCCCGCTGCCTTTCGATCACGCACCAGCGCCTTCAACAGGGTTTCGATGACTGGACCCTCATCGAGAAAGAGGCGCAGATAACCTTGCAGGTGGGCTTGCCTGCACGCCTGCATCAACGTTTCTTTTGCCTGGATACGATCTCCGCTGGCCTCCAGGGCCACGGCTTCCAGCAAGATAATCTGCAAGGCGCTCCGCTTGCGTCTCTCGCCGTTCGCCTCTCGTTTGACGCCTATCAGTACATTGAGCGCCTCATATGGCTGGCTCTGAGCGATGCGCAAGCGAGCCAGCAACAGCATTTCCTCCTCCCATCTAGGGAGAGGAAGTGGCCTGGTTTGGGGAAGGGAAGCAGCCCACTGTTCTGTGGCAGCCAGATCGCCTCGGCTCAGGGCAACGAACGCCCGACACCAGGCAATTTCGCGGAGGATTTCCGGCGGCTGGTTATGAGAGGCTAGTTCGTTTAGAAAGTCCTGCGCGCCTTGAAACCGTCTTGTAGCCACCAGGAGACGAGCGTGCAGCAGGTTTCCAGGGGTGAGCAGATGAGGCCAGACGAGCCACCCATCTGCCTGCGCCTCCTGGAGAAGCTGTTCTGCTTGCTCTAGCTTGTTCCAATCATAGGCAAGTTGAGCAAGATCATAGAGGGCAAGGCGTTCATAGTATCGCTCATGCGTCCCGATCTGTGATGTCAACTGGCTCTGGCGAAGAGTCTGCTGTTCGTCGGAGAGCGCCAGCACACGACGAAACGTATGCTCAGCCGCGTGAAGATCTCCGCCAGAGAGGGCCACCTCACCCAGCATTACGGTAGCTATGAGCATCCCTGGGAGCGTACCGGAGGCCTCATAGAGCGCTAATCCCTGCCGAAGGAACTGCTCGGCCTGATCAAGGCGGCCAGAACACAGCAGCTCGATTCCAATGACAACAAGTCCGTGACCCCGCCACATCCGATCCTGTTCTGGAAGCCGATTCAGCGCCTCTCTGGCCAGGGCAAAGGCGCGCGCAAATTCTCCTCGTTGGGCCAGGAGGGCCGCACGAGAGATCCAGACCGCGCCAAGTCCGGCCTGGTTGAATGTTTCGCGATATCCTCGTTCCGCCCATTGTAGGGACTCTTCCACCCGTTCTAACGCTCTCGGCCCCCGTTCTCCGGTTAACACGCGGGCGATCCCGTAAGAGAGGCTGAGATCAGGCCGAGCAGCGAGAACCTCTTGTGGTAGACGGGCGAGAAAGCTATGCAGGATGTGATATTCGTTGCACCAACTCTGGGGAACGATGAAGCGCTCAAGCAGCAGGGCTGCAAAGGCGGCATCACCAGCCTCCAGGGCATGGGCAATCGCCTCTTCCAGCAGCCCCTGAGCCTCATACCACCGCGCCGCCCGCTGATGCAAAAAAGGTACCAGATCCGGGTTGGTGAGATGCAGACGAGCGAGCAACACCTCTCGAAAGAGATCATGATAGCGATACCACTGCCGCTCCGAATCGAGAGGAGCAAGGAAGAGGTTGGCTTGCTCCAACTCCTCTAGCATCTGCTGACTCTCCTGGACTCTGTTCGCGCCAGTAACAGCCTGACAAATCGCTGCATTCATGCGGGATAAGATCGAGGTCTGAAGCAGAAAATGTTGGAGAGAGACGGGAATCCGCGCGAGGATCTCCTGTTGCACGTAGTCCAGAACAAAACGAGAATAGCCAGCAAAGGTGGAGACCGCACCGGAAAGATCCTGCTGTTTGCGCAGAGCAAGAGCCGCCAGGTGGAGACCGGCAATCCAGCCTTCGGTCCGAGCCGAAAGCTGGGCCACTTCGTCTTCTGTGAGAGGCAGATTCATGTGATGGACTAGAAAGCTAGTTGCCTCTTCCCGCGTGAAGCGCAAATCGCTGGAACCAATCTCCAGGAGCTGCCCGCGCACGCGAAACCGAGAGAGAGGAAGCTGCGGTTCTGTGCGGCTGGCCAGTACCAGGTGCAGGTCGGCAGGCAGATGATCGAGGAAGAAGTGTAGAGTCTCGACGAGAGCTTGCTCCTTGATCACATGGTAGTCATCCAGGATGAGGATCAATTTCTGGTCTATCTCCTGAAACTCATCAAGCAAGGAGGCCATCATGGTCAAAAGAGAGTGGGGCTGAGACGAGTGCAATAGGGCAAGTGTCTTCTCTCCAAACGAGGGTACACAGGTGCCTCTGCGTCTCAAGGCCGCGATGATCAAGGACCAGAAGCGCACAGGATCATTGTCTAATGCGTCGAGGGAGAGCCAGGCGACCATCCTCTCGGCCCACTTTGATTTAACCTGCCCTTGTGGCACACTTGAAGCAAGCGCCCATGATGAGAGGAGCGTGGTCTTGCCGCTTCCAGCCGAGGCCGAGACCACCGTCAACGGGAAGGAGAGGATTGCATCCAGAACAGATTGCAAGCGAGCACGCTCCACAAAGAAGCTGGGCAAGCGGGGAATAGCAAGCCTGAGAGAGAGGATCACATCCTCCCCCCGTTCGGACGGCGGCGCTTTTCGCTCTGATTGCTGAACCAGGAAGGAAGCGCTACTGAGTCGTCTCGCCTCCTCCTCTAACACCGCGAACGTCACTCTTGTTGATGGTCCGAGATAGCGCTTGTGAGTACGCTGATTTTGCTTGCGATAGGCATACCAATACCCGGTTCCACGCTGCCTTGCTTCTTTGATAACCGAAAGCCGTCCGGATTTCCCGAGAAATGCAAACGAAGTATGCTCCTCTAGCCAGCGAGAAAAAGCTAGCGCGTCTCCAGGGGAAAAACAATCAACTCGTTGGCGCTGAAGTTGGAGTTCATACTTGTGCTGCATCTCAGACCAGATGAGTGCATATCGTGATGGCGTAGGCATAATACTCTTTCTTCCATGGTGGGGAACGCATCCTGAGTCACCCAACACTGAGCAGTATAGCACACAACAATACCAAGACGTTGATCCAGATACACCATACTCTCGGCAAGTTCCCGAAAGCTGAAACACGGTTGGGAGCGAGTGGATGGCCGCTTCCGCTATTCCACCCATTAGCTCTATTGGCAACATCACATTTTCGCGTTCCGTCAGGCCAGGGGATCAGGTGGAAGGTTTGAAACACAAAACCAAACTTTGCAGTTTTGCTCTTTCATACCAGCTCACTAGACAGAAACAAAAATGAAAAGATATACTTACATTGGAAGCTTTTTTGCTATACAAGCATAATTGCGAATAAATGCTTCGAAAACTACTAAATAACTCTCCAGACGTGCTGCTTCAAGGGGTATGCCACGACGTTGTAAATCAAGTCTGAACGAAGTAAGGAAAGCCTGTGGCGACACCAAATGATTTGGTAAGAAGAACTCTTGCTGGAGTACAACAACATATTGCAGAACTGGCCACGCGCCTCCAGGTGCCCGGCGTCGCCGTTGGGCTCCTTCACCAGGGCGAGGAAGCATGGACGAGTTATGGAGTCACCAGAATTGATAATCTGCAGCCCATCACGCCTGAAACCTTGTTTCAAGTGGCTTCCATTACCAAACCGGTAGTCGCGAGCGTTATTATGCGTTTAGCAGAGATGAACAAGCTTGATGTGAAGGCTCCAATACGAAGATATATCCCCGACTTACATCTTGCTGACGAAAATGTAGCTCAGCAAGTGACTTGCATGCATCTTTTGACTCATACGGCAGGCTGGGTAGGTGACTTGTGGCTTGATACAGGCGAAGACTCTGACGCCCTTGCCAAATATGTGAACCATTTGGGAACCCTCTCCCAAGAATATCCCTTGGGAGAAGTGTATTCCTACAACAATGTGGGCTTCTCATTACTGGGTCGGGTGATTGAAGTCGTAACGGGTCAGGCATTTGAACGAGCAATGCAACATTTCCTTTTTGATCCGCTTGAGATGACACAGACCTCCTTTCTTCCTGGTGAGACGATGACGAAGCATCGAACGATTGGGCATGAGGTATGGGACGGCGTGCTGAAAATTGTGCCTGGGGATGCACAATTTCGTTCTACCTATCCTGCTGGTGGCATGGTAACGAGTGTGGCTGATCTTCTGCGTTTTGCTCGCTTCCACCTTGGTCAAGGAATAACCCGAAATGGAACGCGACTACTGAGTGAAGAAGCGATTGCTGCCATGCAGAAGCCCTATTTTGCCAGAAGTCAGGGATGGATCGGTCTGGCCTGGGAAATTGACGACCTCAATGGAATGAGAGCCATCGGTCATGGAGGCATAACCAGCGGGCAGGTCTCGTCTCTTCAATTGCTTCCAGAGCGCCAATTTGCGCTCGCCATTCTGACAAATGGGAGCAGAGGAAGCGCCCTGATAGCCGAATTGGTGCCATGGCTGCGCCTGCATATCCTTGGGTTAGTAGAGCCTCTCCCTACCTTTCTTGGCATGACAAGGGAAGATTTAGCCTCTTATGAGGGTGTATACGATTCATCGTTAAGCCGGACGGAAGTTCGTCTCGTAGATGAAGGGCTGGTAATCATATCCCAATTTAAAGGAGGCTATCCCACAAGGGAAACGCCTGGCGGTCCCCCGCAACCTCCCCGACGAATTGCTTTCTGTGGGAAAGATCGCGTTGTAATTCTAGAGCCGCCGTGGAAAGGGAGCCAGCTCACGTTTATACGCAAGCCTGATGGCGCAATTGGCTATCTCCAGACCGGCCATCTTCTGCGCAAAATCTAACGAGAGGAACGCAGATTTGGCGATAAGAGAGAAAACAGGCAGTAAATGTAAATTTCTCAAGACCAAGGAGAGAACAAACGTAATGGAAAACAACAACGAAAAACATTCAAGAGCAACTGAACTGCTGGCTGCAGACGGCCCTTTTTCTGAGCAGGCCGACAAACTTATGCTCTATGGGCAGTTCGTCGGTGCCTGGGATATTCACTCGACCAATTTCAACGCTGATGGAACCCGAATAGAAAGACGAGGTGAATGGCATTTCGCGTGGGTGCTCGGAGGTCGAGGAGTCCAGGACATATTGTTTGCAGTTGGGGCACCTCCACACATGTACGGTACGACGCTACGTTGCTATGACGAAACAGCAGATGTGTGGCGAGTTTCCTGGATGATGCCAGGCGGTAGAGAGTTCGCCAATCTGATCGGGCGTCGCATCGGTGATCGCATCGTGCAGGAAGGCACAGGACCAGATCCTCGGCGGTTGGAGCGCTGGACCTTTTCAGACATCACGCCCACGAGTTTCATCTGGCAAGGTGAGGTATCTTTTGATCAAGGAAAGACCTGGGTGCTAGAGCAAGAAATGCGAGCAATGCGTCGCACAGGAAGCTGATAGAGGAGCAAGGTACCTCTCCAGGTAACTTGTTGAATAATTTTCCCAAAACACCATATCCTGGACATTGCGGCCATTAATTGCCGTGAGTAGCTCTGTGACTAACAGCAATTCTTGGTGGCTGAAAAAAGCATAAGTTGGCTACTTCCAGAAACATTCACACTCAGAAAACTCCGTTGAAAATGCTCCAAGAAAAGCAATTCTTGGCCGAAATTACTCAAAAACGGCATAAGTTGGCTGAGAGTGCTTTTTCGTGATATGTTTGAACGGACACATCTTTGTATCTAGGAGAATAGCATGTCCACAGACAAGCGTTTGCAGATCCGTCAGGGGGAACAGGAGGCTCTCCTCCAACGAGCCATAGAAGTGCTTCAAGCGGATCAGCTTGTGGTTGCAGCATGGCTCTTTGGTTCACGAGGTCGCCATACTTCCGATGCACTCAGTGATACGGATTTGTGGGTTGTGGTCAAAGATGAGCACATTGAAATGTTCTGTCAAGAGCGACAGCGTTACGTCACCCAGTTAGGCCAGCCAGTGCTATTGCTGGAGGCACCTGGAAATGCACCTGCAAGGGGCGCATACCTGATGGCGTTGTATCCCGGTCAAGCAGGAGTCCATCAGGTAGACTGGTATTGGCAACGACAAGCGGATGCGAGCCTTCCCCGTCATGCACAACTCCTCTTTGATCGTGGTGGCATCCCACAGGATAGCCGACAAGAACAGCTTGATCCACCGGGAACTCCTCCATCATTGCCGCTGTCAGAGCGGGCGGAACGAGCTACACACCTGAGCAGCTACTTCTGGGTCATGAGTAATATCGCTGTCAAGAGTGTTCTTCGCCATCAATCCTGGCAAGCTTTGAGTACTATTGAAATGCTCAGGGGGCTTGTAGACGAAGTGAAGCGGCTTGCTGGCCTGAGTACGACACGAAAAGGTCAGGAAGCGTGGCGTACCAACGTACTCCCTCCTGTTGCTCCTCGTGAACAGATCGCTATGCTTCGTGAAACGGCACAGGAGATGGAGCACCTGACACCTGAGATTGAGGCAATAGGCGGGCATGTGCAGTCTGGAGCCATTCCCTCTGTGTACGACTTCTTTGACCTTGCTGATGCTCTGCTCACGGAGCAAGAAAGTCATTCGCAGGAGTGATCCTCATGAAGAATGTTGAGGTATTCCTAAAGGGAAAGCGATATGCTGGGTGACGCCGCTTTCGAGCGGTGGTGCCAACAGCTTGGATTTTCGGACCAGGCAAAAGCGATCATTACGCAGATACGAACATCGCCGCCTGCTCGCCATGTACAAAGTGCCACTGGCAACATGAGCGGAACCTATCCTTAAAAAAGCAATTCTTGGCTGAGGATGCCAACTTATTCTGTTAGTCGCAAGCTCGCATAAGGAAGGAAGCCGAGCAGGGGGGTAAAGGGCATGGATAGGATCTGCCTACCTACACTTCGTAGCGATAAGCTCGGAGCATTGATAGGAACTTGTGACTCAGCCGGGTCACAGCGAGATTGCAAGCTCGACTTCCTACTTTTCAGTGTACTGTCACTGCCAACAAGCAAAGGGCGAAGCGGCCTGACTGGCCCCTCGCCCCTATAGCCTTCTTTAGTTTAGCGTCTGAAAAAGCGCTGACGCGGCAACAGCACAATCGCTAGAATTACGCCGGCGACCAGGCCTCCAACATGGGCCCAGACTGCGATATTGCTGCCAGGCATAAAGCCAATCAGCAGGTTTATCCCCAGCCAGAAGAGCCAGTTGCCGATAGCTCCTCTCCCATTAATGCCTAGCTCCTTCCGATTGAGCAGGTAGAAAGCGCCTAACGCACCGAAAATGCCGAAGATAGCGCCCGAAGCGCCAAGTATAGGCACAACGGCCTGCGCCGGATCACCAAACAAGGATATGAGCAGCGAGAGTACACCACCCATAATGCCTGAGATCAGGTAGATGGCCAGGTAGCGCACTTTTCCATAGGTGATTTCTACGGCCGGACCAATAAAGTAGAGCGAGAGCATATTGAGACCTATATGCAGAATACCATCATGCAGGAACATAGCGGTGAGGATGCGCCAATACTGCCCTGCAGGACCAGGGCATTGACCTGAACCCCAAAGCCATATATTCCCGGAAAGACTGCGCCGGCCAGGAAGACAAGCGCATTGATTATGATCAGCGCATAGGTAACAAGGGCAGGAAACTGGCTCAAGACAAAGCGCGTCCGGATCATCTGGCGCTGCATCCTGTTTGGCTGTGACCAGGCAGGTATCTGCTCCCGCTCCGGCCGTGGCATACTCACGCTCTCTCGCTCCACGCTGGGATGAGAACCTGACGTGTTTCCATTGTAGCCAGAGGTATAGCTCTTGCTGGGTTCAACAGATGGGAAGCACTTCTCAAAGCGCCCACCATACGAGAGGCGAGCAGCCCTTGCACGGGCAAGATTAGCATCATAGTCCTGCCCCAGCGTGCGCAGCAAGAAAGAACGCAAGGCATGCGCGTAAGCCACACCAGGGTCCTGGCTAATAGCCGAATCAACCTGCTGTAGAGCGCGGTCATAGCGACGATCAAGTAAATCGCGCAAAGCCTGGGCCATAGTAGCCTCGATCCCGCCCTGCGGCTGGAGTTCCTGAACGCGACGACAGGCCATCTGTACCACGCCATAATTGCCAAGGGCAAGATTAGCCTCTGCCAGTCCCAGATGAACCATAGGATTATCAGCTTCTAGCTGGGCCCCATGAGCATAAGCAATGGCAGCCTCGCGGCCCTGCCCTTGAGCCAGCGCCATTTTGCCCTGCTCCAGATAGGTTTGTATGTCGGTTTGTGCTTCCACAAGTTATCCTCCAGTAAGGTATAAAGCAATCATTACCAGAATAAGTGTACCTAAGATTGTCAATAGCGCCAGGGGCCAACGATATGTGAGGCCGTGCACATCAGTTAAAACACGTGTAGGCGAAGGTCTATAGGATGGCATAAACCACCAGCCAAGCAGGCATCCGCTAAGCAAGCCTCCGATGTGCGCGTAATTATCCACATTCTTCACAAACAGGCCAATGCTTAGGTTAATACCAACCACAACAACCAACCAGAGCAGGGCAAAAACTCCCTCGCCACGAAAGGCCCTGCGGTGGGAAAGAACAAAAATACTATAAGCCCCAACCAGGCCAAATATAGCCCCGGATGCCCCACGCTAATATCCTGGGGAGCGAAATAAAAGCTGGCAACGATACTCACAACGCCAGTCACTAGATAGATCAGCAAGAAACGTACATGGCCAACCACCCTCTCCACAAAAATGCCAAGCGCAATAAGGTTGAGCATATTGAGCCCAAGATGCAATGCATTGACATGGAGGAAAATAGGCGTGATAAAACGCCAGTACTGGCCATGTATCATTAAACCATTATCTTTCGCCCCATAAGCAATCAATACGCTGGAGAGTGCCACATTGTCTTTATCTTGAATATCAATGGCGTTCTTGACGATATCGCTAATGATAGCTTGCCAGCCATGCGCTCCCGCGCTCAGAGCCACCTGATAGGCCGTAAAACACCATAGCAGCACTGTAATAAGCGTAATAGTCCAGGTACCCCAGGAAATGCGGCCCAACCCTCGCTGTCGGCGATGCTGCTCTACAGCAGCTTGATAGCTCAGTCTTGTTTGTAATCGGCGCGTCGCCGCGTCGCTTGCGCGCTGGATCTTATACACGGCCTCCTCGAAAAAAACCTGGATCTTGGGATAATATCTTTATTTTACTACGTTTCTACCCCTTCCGGTGTAGCAAATCCTCTTTCTTTTCTGCCCTCTCGGCCTTTGCACTTACTTCAGTTGCAATTGCTGACCGCTACGCTCCGATGAATAGAAAGGAGGCTGGGGCCCGCGCCCCAGACCCCGCCAGGGCTCTGGCCCTGCGACCCCTTCCGGTGCAGCAAATCCTCTTTCTTTTCTGCCCTCTCGGCTCTTGCGTTTATTTAAGCAGCCCTTCCATATGTGTGAATGCAGAGATCCCATTGAAGATAAATTGCACAGCCAGGGCAGCCAACAGAATACCCAGGAGGCGCGAAAGGACCAGGATACCGGTTCGTCCCACATGGTTGATAATCCAGGAGCTACTGCGCATCACAATCCAGGCGGCAAGCAATGAACTCGCAATGGCAGCGGCGACAGAAAGCAGATTCAGCGGATTCGGCGTCGCCAGTCCAACATACAGAATCGTTGTAGCAATGGTGCCTGGCCCTGCAATCATAGGAATAGCCAGTGGAAACACGCTGATATCCTCACGAGTCAGCGCCTCTTCCTGCTCCGCCTTCGTCTCGCGTGCCCCCGATTGGCGCCCAAAGAGCATATCAACGGCTACAAGAAATAGCAGAGCACCACCAGCAATATTGAAAGCATACAGCTGAATTCCTAATCGATCAAGTAAAAAGCGCCCAACAAAGGCAAAAAAAGCAATAATGACCGCGCTAATCAGGACGGCGCGAGTGATAATAGAATTTCTTTGGGCATTATCAAGCTGAGATGTTAGGCCAAGTACGATTGGTGCAAGCCCGACAGGATCTATAATCGTAAAAAAAGTCACGAAAGCACTAATGGTAAAAGTCAATGAATACAACCTCAATTTATTTATCTTTTTTTGCTGTATTATATCACAACTGTTCGCTTGCTCTCTGTTCGTCCTGAGTCAAACTTGAAACTCATGCAGGGCTTGAATCGTGTACTTGAGTAGAAAGTTCCGTAAATACCAATCTCAATGCTTCTTCAAGAAAAGGAGCGTTGGAAAGACCCATACCGTTATTGATAAGCAGTCGAAGATTTTTTTGCATGGCTATTTCATATATCAAAAATAGATGCATTGAAATTCCCAACGCAGAGCGGGAGTTTCGCAAAGGAGGACGATATGCTAGCGCATATGTTAGTACTGGCGGATGGAGTCACCATACAAATCGGCGGTAACGCGTGGTCCTTTAATCTTAGCTTTCTTCTTTACCTTTTTATTGCCGCTATAGTAGGATTGATCGCCGAATATATTGTTGGCTGGCGCCTTCCCCTTGGCATTATTGGGGCTATCATTGCTGCCCTCATCGGTATATGGTTGATGACACATCTCATCGTCATCACTGGTGTGGGAGATATCTTCGTCTTTGGTGTACCGATCGTCAGGGCACTTGTAGGGGCGATAGTTCTTGTCGCCCTGTGGCACCTCCTGACCTATGGCCTGGTCCGCCACCGCTATCGCAGAGCATAAACCCGAGATAAGTTCTACATGTAGACAAAGTTTTCTTTCTTGATAAGGTTGCAGAATGTGGCTGTACAGATAGGCGTACAGCTACATTTTGTTTTTTCTGCCAAATTCATCTTTCATTCACGCCGCTCACCTATCTTGCCCGCTTAACTCACAGAAAACAGCTGCAATGCCAGGCTCCTGATCATCCACATTCCGCCGGATTAGCGAGCAAGCCATCGGATATAGGCTATGCCCAGCAGGGAGCGCACCAAACAGCACAATAAATCGGCATGAGGAAAGCTTGCAAACAAACCATTCATCCTGGATGGTAGGTCAGGCGTATAGAATAATTAGAGCAGGCAAGTATTCACTAGCTATTGGAGATTTCCGTATATTAAAGAATAGAGACTCGTTTATGACGAACTGAACGTGTACAAAGTGAGATACGTAAGCAGGCAACAGTTAGCTTCTGCAAGTATGTCCACTTGTGGGCTATAATGAAATAAGGCCACTTCAGAAGTGCGTGCCAGAGGCAGCATCCTGAAGCGGACGGCATTGAGAAGACTTGTTTGCAGGCCTGCTATCGTGTCCCATGTTGGGGGAAGTACACACTTAAAATTTGCACTTAGGAGGCACATTATGCCGGGCGCTGAACAGCAAAGCGTAGAAGAACAGACATCGCGAACAGGGATCGCAGGAATTATCATTCCGCTCATTATTGGAATCGCCCTGATCCTCATCAGCTTTTTCTGGCTGATTATCGGTATACTGCATACCGCCGCGCTTGTGATAGGCATTATCCTGATCATTGCCGGGCTTCTGGCAATTCCTTTTGCCCTGGCAAAGGGGACCATGCGCTACGCGATTCTAGGGGTATAGTCCTGCTCTTGCTCATTGTCGGTATCATCGCAGCAGGCATTAGTGGCTTGTTTTTGGATGTTCTCTACGTCTTCTTGATGTTGCTTGCTGCCTTCATGATCGTGGCAACGCTTCTGCAAGTGTATTCAATCATCTTACTCATTAGAACGATTATTAGCGTGCGCAATGAGATGAAACCACTGCTAGCTTCGGTACAGGAGACGCTGAATATTGTCAAAGACACGGCCAAAACTGCAGGCCACACAGTCTCTACTCTGGGCACGACAACCCAGATGGCGGGCGATCTGGCCGTAGCTCCGACAGTAAAAGCGGCTGCCGCAGTCGTGGCCAGCCGGCAGGTACTACGCGTCTTCCTTGGCAAGGGCCAGGCCAGAAACCGCGCAGAGCAGCGCCGTCAGGAACAGCTAGAGGCAATCCAGGAAGCAGCCAAGGCCAACGGGACAGGAGGAGAGAGCTAAAATGTTTCTAGTTCTTGCAGCAAATCCGATACTTGCCACAGGAGGGCAGCTAGCAGGTATCATCATCTGCTTCTACATCCTCATCTTCGTCATGCTCGCCCTTGTCTTTAATCTTGTCATGGCCTTTGCCATGGGCTGGATACGCGAAAAGATCGAGCTGCTCAAGAAGCTGCGCCCGATGATCGAGAGCATTAATGAATCCACCGAAGCAGTCAGCCAGGGGGTAGAGCCAGCAGCCTACGAGAACACGGCCATACGCACGGTTGCAACTATCCCAGCGCGCGTTAATGCCGCCGATAAAAAAGTAGATCAGGCTGCTGATCGCGTTGCAGATGCCGTTATCGAGTTTCGAGCGCGTACGGTTCAGGCCCAAACGATTGTCAAGGCCTTCTTTCTCCCCGGCTTAACCAAACGTAGCGCCAGCGGCAAACAAAGAGAAATCGCGGGTCCTGATCAACGCCTTGAAGAGATACGGGCTGCAGAAATAGCAGCAAAAGCGCCCACAGAGCCTGGTACGGTGCAGCCGGCCAGCACCCAACAACCCTGAGATGTCACACCTCATTGAATATATCAAGATGTTCGGGCGTTTTCAACGTAACGCCCGCTTATATTTGGTAAGCAATGCCCTGAGCGGTATTACCATGGGAGCTCTCCTGGTCCTGTATAATCTTTACCTGGTAGAGCTAGGCTATCGTACTGATTTCATCGGCCTCGTCCTGTTTGTCAGCACCATTGGAGCCGGCCTGGCCATTTTCCCGGCCGGGATCTGCGTCGATCGCTTTGGCGGCAAGCCAATCCTCATCTGGTCAAGCGTCCTTATTGGAATTGCCGGAGCGGGGCAGATACTTTTTCGCACGCCGATACCTCTGCTTGTCAGTGGCTTTGTGGCCGGCATCGGGGCCGCGTTTGTGCTTGTGGTCAATGCCCCATTTCTTACCGAAAACAGCACTCCGGCCGAGCGCCCGCATCTTTTCAGCTTGAACATTGTTGTCTCGCTCGCCACCTCGGTGCTGGGCGAGTTCATTGGCGGCAGCCTGCCGCTCTGGCTGCGCTCAACTCCCTGGCTTATGGAGCCCCTGCCCCACTGGCTCGCCTGGACCCTGGTCAGCGCGCCTGAACCTCGCTCTTACCAGCTAGCTTTACTTGCTGCAGGCATCATCGCCACTCCAAGTTTTGTGCCACTCTTTATGCTCAAAGAGGCACGTAGAGCCCGCCCAGAGCCAATCCAGCTGGCCAGCCTTCCCCGCCTCGACAAACAGGGCTTGCTTAACAATGTAAATCGCTGGCGCCAGATTATAAGTGGCCCTATCTTCGTTATGATCGTCATCCAGGCCCTTATAGGGCTGGGAGCCGGTATGCTCATCCCCTACTTCAACGTCTATTTTGTGCGCCAGTTGGGAGCCTCTCCGGCCCTCTTTGGAGCAATTGATGGCGGCGCCAATACCCTCAACGCATGCCTGACCCTGTTGGCACCCTGGCTTGCCACGCGCATCGGCAAAGTCAACACCATTACCGTGACGCGCCTGATCAGCATCCCGCTCTTGCTCATCATCGGGCTCTCCCACGATCTGCCTCTGGCCGCCACCCTCTACCTCTTCAGAATGGGAGCCATGGATATGTCGCAAGGCATCTTCCAGGTCTTCTCAATGGAAGTTGCCGAAAAAAAGCACAGGGGCCTGGCCAACAGCAGTTACCAGGTCGCCGGCCAGGTCTCAAGAGCCATTGTAGCGCCGTTAGCTGGCTTTATTATCGCCAGTCTGGGCTTCGCGCCAGTGTTTATCATAGGGGCGGCATTCTATCTGCTGGCCATTGCTGGCCTGTGGGGCTGGTACAAAATAAACTGGAGCAAGCGAGAAGACCAGAAATTGGCGGAAGATGAGCTCGCATCAAGGATACCAGAGGCAATACCCGCCGACAAGCAATAAAATAGCAGGAAGGCCTATACCCTCCTGCTCAATATTGGCTCAGACTCAAGCGGCCTGGGCTTCTTTTCTCTTTGTGAAACGAATAAAGATAATCGTTAATTCATACAGGAACGACATTGCTGCACCGATAATAATCGGACTATAGATATCTGCGCCCGGCGTAATAAATGTGGCAGCAATCCACATGCCAATATGGGCGGCAGCTCGTTTTTTGACCAGCGTATCGGCTGAGATCAAGCCGACCTGCGCCATAAACGTAAGCACGAGTGGCAATTCAAAGATCAGGCCAAAGGCCAGAATGAAGAAGGCCACAAACGTAAAGTAACTGTTAGCAGTTACCAGCTCCGTAAAGCTGCTTGAAGCAAAAGAGATCAAGAATTCTAGTGGATAATGCAAGACGACATATCCAAGCGAGATCCCAATCAAGAAGAGCACAATACCGATAAAAATAAACGGTATCGCGTGCTTCTTCTCATGCTCATACAATCCCGGGGCGACAAAGGCCCAGACCTGGTAAAGGAGCACGGGTAGGGCCAGCACAATGCCCACAGCCACAGAGAGCAAGAGGAAGACAGTAAAGCCTTCAGCTACCCCGGTTACCACAAGCTTCCCTCTGCCAAGCGCATCTGCCTCTTTGGGCAAAGGCAACTCCAGGAAATGCATAATTTGATCACGGAAGATGAAGGCAATAATTGCACCGATCACAATCGCAATGAGCGTCTTAAAAACGCGCCAGCGCAATTCTTCAAGGTGATCCACCAGCGACATACTGGAGGGATCATTTTCCTCGTCTTCTTCCTCTTCCAAAAGCAGCTTATAACGCTCTAGTTCTAATGCAAGCAACGAGTCCTGCTGGTCTATATCACCAGTAGCCATTTTTTCCCCCTGGGCAAGCATTAGGCATAGTCATTAGTCTAACTTTTTCTCCGCGCTGGCTTCGGCCTTTACCTCGGGTTGGGCAGCCTCGGCAGCGTTAGCAGCGGCCTTTCTGGCCTCAATTTCGCGCTCAATGGCCGCCAACTTTGCGGCACGGGCAGCCTTAGGATCTCCCTCTTCCTCTTCCTTCTCCTCTTTAGGAGCTGTCAGCTCGTTCATACCCTTGCGGAACTCTTTGATACTCTTGCCAATAGCCGAGCCCATTTCTGGCAGCTTGCGCGGGCCAAAGATCAAGAGAGCGATAACAAGAATGACAACGAGGTCAAGTCCATGAAATCCGGGTATCATATCAAGTGTCCTTTCTTGCCTTCCGTATAACACATCAATTATTGCCTGATAGAATCTACCTCACTACGACACAAACAAAGCAGCCATGGATAGCATGGACCAGGCCCATGCAAAACCTCAAGAGAGTGCAGGCCGTTGCGTAATATCCTGACCCACGAGAGCATCTTCAAGCGTACGCAAGCCCTCCATTCCCGCACTCAGTATGCCTACGCCAACCGAACCCATAGCGACAAGGCGCATTACACGTCTGCGGCTGACTGGATATGTGCGTAGACGTGTAGCAATACGCTGTTGCTTGCGCACTTCGGCAGCTTCACGGCGCACGGAAGCAACCAGCCGCTGTTCCAACTCCGGTGGAGTTGCGGCGCTGCCCCCATAGTGGCGTAATAGCAAGGTCTCAAGCGAATCATTATGCATAGCTTCTCCCCGTCGTTGCAGGTCGGGCCGCAAGCCTCACATGTCGAGACTTCTCATGTAATACCTGCTCACTGGCACAATCCTGTTGAGCTGGGTGTGTAGCATAGGCGGTCTGAGAATTATCAAAAAGCTCTTCGCCGCTTTCGTAAGCGTAGGCCTGTTGAAATTGTTTGCGAGCCCGCACCAGGCGCTGGCGAACAGCAGCCTCCTTCAGCTCTAGCATCTCAGCGATTTCAGCCGTAGTAAGCCCAGCGACTATCGAAAGGAGCAGACAGACGCGCAAGGCCTCAGGAAGCCGGGCCATTGTACGCTGAACGGCATCCTGCTCAGCGATGAGCTCGGCCGGATCAACACTTTTTGTTGCGCCATAGCCAACCGGTTGTACTGGAATAGCCTGTTCGTTTAGCTTCTCATGGCTGGCCTCAGCTTGTTCTGCCGACCTGTTCTCGCGCATAAGGGAGAACGGCACAAAGCGGAAGAGCTTTCGGCGCCGTTGCTGCATCCTGACAGTATTGAGAGCTATGCGCAAGAGCCAGGCTTTGGGGCGAAACTGCTCGCCACTGCTGCAGCGCGCAGCATCAATAGAGCGCAAAGCCTGATGAAAGGTGTCCTGCGTTAGATCCTGACTTTCCTCCCAATCGCCGGTAAGGCCATAAATTGTATGGAAAACCAGTTTACCATATTCCTTAATTAGCGCCTCTACCGTCTGGGCCGCTGGCATTGTATCCACACACACAACCCTTTACGTATTTGTAGCGGATCTCTTTCTATGATTATACCGCTCTACTAATGGAGATGCACGAAGAGGGGAGATTGTGACAAGTAAAAACACTGATAAAATTTTGTCTGTAAACATCGAGCGCTGCCCCGTGGGAGAAGAGGCGGCAGGCAGCAGGAACAGCGTACGAGCAAAGTGTAAATGCCGTGCCGCGTGGGCGACCACGAGGATCGCCCAACGTAACCCTGATTATTTAGAGTGTTCTTCTATATAATCCTCAGCCTCTTGCACCGTCGTAATCTTCTCAGCATCCTCATCCGAAATTTGCAGTTTAAACTCTTCTTCAAGAGACATAATGAGTTCGACTAGATCAAGTGAGTCTGCATTGAGATCTTCAACGAAAGATGCACTGGGAACGACCTCATTCTCATCAACGCCGAGCTGCTCGACGATGATTTTTTTGAGTCGTTCATTGACCTTTGGCATTATTTCACCTCGCTTTCCGCTTTTGGGGTGGGCTGATGTTGTGCCCGATAAAATATTGTGCCCAGGACACCATTGATGAAGCGGCTAGAGGTATCGCTGCCAAAGATTTTGGCAAGCTCCACCGCCTCATTGATAGCAGCCTTGGCTGGTACCGTATTATTAAACAGAATCTCGTAGATTGCAAGCCTCAGAATATTCTTATCGATGCGTGCCATCTGTTGCAATGGCCATTCACGTGCTGCGCTCTGAATATGCGCATCGATCTCGGCCACATGGTTGCAGACGCCATGAACTAGCTCGCCAGCGTATTCTACAACTTTGGGGTGCAGATGGCGCTCTTGGGCATGGCGCTGCAAGACCTCTTCGGGTTGATGGCTAGCTGTATCGTATTCATAGAGTGTTTGCAGTGCGATCATTCGCGCTTGCCTGCGTATCCCTGGCATAGTGTCCTCGAATAGTTCTTAAAGCTATAACACACACTTCTCCGGCAACGTGCTATGCAACGTCCTGGATGTATACATTTACCTCACGCACCTGCATCCCTACCATCTCTTCGAGAGCAGAGGCAACTTCTTCCTGCACGGCTGCACCTACCTCGACGATATTCACGCCAGAGGCGACAACAATATATAAATCAGTTGAAACAACATTATCCCTCACCGTCAAGGCTACTCCCTGCCTGGGCATTTCCCTATTCAGGAGGCGCGACCATTGATCACTGGTCTGAGCCATCCGCAAAACTCCAGGAATCTGCAACGCGGTATTAGTTACGATAGTCGAAAGGACCTGTCGGGCAACGCGCACCACTCCCGGCGCTTGAGACTCTATAGCCATAGGTCTCCTCCTTCCTGACGGTGAATATGCAGCCTGCTGCCTTATACCTGGCATGCCACACTGGTTCTGCTCTCAACCTCCTATCTCAAATCTATAGTTCTGAGATACAGAGCATTCACCCCAACTGCCATCTTACTGCAAAGATAGGCGCTTTTCGGGTGCATGTCAAGTCTTCTTAAAGTACACGTACTATCTGCGTATTTGTTACTCAGTCTTTCTCCAGTTGCCAGGGCACCAGACAAGCTACTGTCGCGGAACTGTAGCGAGCCTCTCACACTTAGCCTGACAACCGTTTATTGGACCAATACAGGCCCACCCCGGCTTTCGCTTAGTGAACATGGACAAGTTGCTTGCTCGCGGCGTAATTCGCTAGATTGCGACGCGTCAGTTTGCTCGCGGCGCCCCATCACCTCTTTTGCAGAGAGAGGCGTCTTCAACAAAAGTTGCACACCACGCCAGTTAGCAGGCATTCACCTGGCAATGCTTTAAATACTCCTATCTGGCTCTAGCAATAGAGATATCTTGCGAGCCTGCATTACCAGGTCATATTGACTATAACTGGTTTGTAACCTTCGCTCCACTAAATATACTATAGTACTATATTCAGTTCACGAACAAGTGCTACAGCCTTTTCCAGATCTGCCACAGTACCGATATTGAGCGTACGCGTGCCTCTGGCGATACGCTTGATCATGCCGGTCAAGGCTTGCCCGGGGCCAATCTCAATAAACATCGTTACGCCTGCTGCAACAAGATATTCTATACTGCGCACCCACTGTACAGAGGTAGCGACTTGTTGGGCAAGTTCAGGACGAAACGATTCGGCGTGCAGAAGAGGGGCTGCAGTTATATTACTGATAAGCGGGATAGTAGCATCATGTAAGTTAGCTGTGGCCAATACCTGGACCATCTGATCAGCTGCCGGTTGCATGACCGGCGAATGGAAGGCTCCGCTGACGGAGAGCGGGATTACGCGTTTAGCGCCTCGCGTCCGGGCCAGGTCTGAGGCCAGTTCCAGAGCTCGTTTTTCGCCCGAGATGACAATCTGTCCGGGAGCATTGTAGTTGGCAATCACTACCTTTCCCAACCCGGGATGGCCAGGCGCGCTGGCAAGCTCTGCCTGAGCCTGCTCGCTAGCTTGCTGGCAAACCTCCTGCAATACCTCTGCATCCATGCCTATCACAGCGGCCATGCCACTGGGACAGACTGTTCCTTCATGCTCCATCAAACGACCGCGCTCGCGTACGAGCAGGGCCGCATCTTTCAACTCCATAGCCCCGGAGGCGACAAGTGCTGTATATTCACCTACGCTATGTCCGGCCGTATAAGCGGGGGCCAGGGGCGATGACCAGGCTGAATCATGGGCAGAGAGGGCTTCTTGAAACGCAGCTAGGAAGGCAAGACTGACGGTTACAATAGCTGGCTGTGCGTTAATCGTTGCACGTAACGTATCTTCAGGGCCTTGAAAACAGAGCGTGCTAAGAGAGAAACCAAGCGCCTCATCAACGGCTTCAAAGACGCGTCTGGCTGCCGCTGATGCCTCGAAAACATCGGCGCCCATACCTACGGCCTGGCTCCCTTGCCCTGGGAAAAGAAAGGCGACTTGTGTCGTCATGCTAATCACTTCTTTAAGAGAACAAAGAGGCGGCTGTTTGAGATATCTTCAAAGTCAAGAGCTCAGTGCCGCCTACTACATTACTTATTAGCCTTGGGCAAGAAAACCTGGCGTCCACGATAGGTGCCGCAGTTCGGGCAAGCATGATGGGACAGGCGAGGCTGTCTGCACTGTGGACAAGCGACAAGTTTCGGTATATCTAGATGATGATGGGCGCGCCGCTCGCCCTGACGAGCACGAGAGATGCGCTGTTTTGGTAAAGCACCCATAAGAATATTGCTCCTATTCCACCGTATGTGTTCTTACTTTGTATGCGTGCATTATGACTGTGCCTGATTTTGCCATAGGGTCTTGAGCACACTCATACGCATATCAACTTCTGGCTCGCACTCACAAGGACCAAGATTGAGATCTTTGCCGCACTGAGCACATAGACCTGCGCAATCTTCTTTGCACAGCGTCACCATTGGTATATTCAGCAGTACCTGTTGTCGTACCGCTTCCGTGAGATCTAACTGATGATGTTCATCAATAGGGAAGACATCATCTTCCTCTATAGGAGGAAGGGATGCCCCTGTCAACACATCGACTGTCGGATTGAAACGTTCCTCAAAGGCTACATGCATTGGCTGCTCAAATTCCTTAAGGCAGCGCGTACATGTGAGCTTAAGCGTCACATCTACCCAACCATCTACCAGCAAGCCCTGATTGATTCGGCGCATGCGCGCGTGGCCGCTCAGAGGCCTGGTAATCTTAAGATCCTCGTCAAGTTGGACGTCTTGCGCGTCAATGTCTGCTTCAATTGAGGTCCCCACAGGAGACTTCAAAAGCTGCGCCACATTAAAAATCATGGAATCACTTTCCTTTCCATTACACAATGAATCTCTTGCTGGTAAAATAGATTATGGCGTAAGGTAAAGTATCCCTATGCACTAACTGGCGCGTGCTCATTATAGACAAGGCATAGAAGGGTGTCAAGTCCTACTGATACATAGGACCACCCATGGTATCGGTTGCCAGTGAAGCGCGTCGGGGCACCCTGTGGATTTCTGCATTCTCTTCTTCCATCTCTTCCTCTGCCTCCTCCATCTCTTCTTCTATCTCTTCAACATCCTGCTCTTCAAGGCTTTCCAGCCCTCTTTCAATGCTGAGAATTGTGCGGCTCACCTCGGTCTCTACGCTGAGCAGATGTTCGCGCAGGTTACGTAAGGTCTCCATAGCGTAGGAATCGGCATCGTTCTGCATTTGCGCCGTCCGCTCTTCGGCCATGCGCACAAGCTCTGCGGCGTGCTCGTCGGCCTGCTGTACCATCTCTTTTGAGCGTTCTTCAGCCGCCCGCAACAGGCCCTCCCGGTTAATAGCGCGCTCTGTCTCTTCGCGGGCACGCGTTAAGAGGGCCGAAGCATCTGCTTGAGCCTGGGCAAGGATGCGTTCCTTCTCCTGAATAATGCGCCGCGCCTGCTTGATTTCGTCGGGGATAGACGTGCGCATCTGGTCAATAATATTCAGGATATCGCTCTCCTTGATCATGATTTGATTCATCAGGGGCATTTTCCGACTACCGGCGATGAGGTTCTCCAGGCGGTCTACAAGATAGAGTATATCCACGTGTTGCCTTTCCTCCTTACCACGCCTTTGCGTTCCCCTGGACGCGGCGATCTGCGTAGATACTACATACCTGCAAGGCGTTACAGGCCGTTTTTATGCTTTAAGGCTTGTATGACTGGCTCCGGGAGCATGTCTTTGACGTTGCCACCCAGGCGCGCCACTTCTTTGAGCAGGGATGAACTTACAAAAAGGTTCTCTAGATTCGTAAGCAGGCAGATGGTTTCGACCTCGGGCGCCAGTTTACGATTCATCAATCCCTGCTGAAACTCAGCTTCAAAATCATTGGGCGAGCGTAATCCTTTGATAATAGCGACACCGCCTACCGAATGCACAAACTCGACAGCCAGAGTGGAAAAGTGTTCCACGCGGATGTTGGTCAGCTCTTCAGCTTTGATGACTTCTCGCCACAGTTCCATACGCTCTTCGACTGAGAAGAGCAGGTTCTTGGCGGGAAAGGCATAGACGGCGACGACCAGGGTATCGAAAAGCCTTGCCGCTCTCCGGGCAATATCAAGATGGCCATTGGTCGGTGGATCAAAACTTCCTGGATATACGGCAATGCGCTGCTTCTCGTAGCTCACGCTCAACCCCCTTGGTGAGATCATGAAATACTGGTTTTTGCTTCCGTGATTAACTGATAGCTATATTCATTAAACCATATCGAGGCACTTTCGGCAATAGCTACTTCTGACGAGTCCCAGGGCTCCCCAATGCTCGTTCTGCCCTCTCAGGTAAAGGCAAGGCGGGCAGGCAGTCAGCAAAAACCGCCCTGCCAACCAGGTTCAGGCCTGCAGGACGGTTGTATGCGCTTAAGATATTGCTCTATGAGCGCACTGATTGAACTGCCTGGGCACTCTCGCGCTTGTAGCGAGCGGCAATCGCTTCGCCGATCCCGATGGCTCCCAGCCCAAGGAGCAGATGAATAACCTGGATCAGCCAGTGCATACTACCAATCAGCAATGTTCGCTGAGTCATGCCCAGGATAAGAACGATCAGGCCCAGAACAATGGCGCCAAGGCCCAGACCAATGTTTTTATTGGCCAGCATGACCCCACCCAGAATCCAGACGGCCAGCGTTACAATCAGACCCAACAACATATGTACCATCACTAAGCCACCTCCCAGGAGATTCACCCAGAAGAGAATACCAAGGATAAGTGCCAGGAGTGCAGCGATACGCAATACCATAGTGGTCACTCTTACAACCATGAAAAATGCTCCTTTTATGAACAGGTCGTGTCAGTACAGCTATCTATTCTCACGGCTTCTCGTTGAAGCCAGAATGAGCTCTTGTCGCGACAATTTCTCGTTTTGCCTTCTCAGGCGCTGTTTTCTGTAGGGCAGGGAAGGCTATAAGGATGGCAATTACTGCCAGTATACCACCTGCAATCAGGGGACTTCCTGGGCCTGCGAAGGTATATGCGCTTCCTGCTATTAAAGGTCCGATGATACGCCCCAATCCGCCAATTCCCTGGGCCAATCCCAGCGTTTCCCCCTGCAGATTGGCCGGGCTGGCAAATGAGAGCAGCGTAGAGACCGTGGGAGTCACGGCGCCATCCCCTACGCTCAACAGGCCAACGGTAACCAGCACCGAAGCCAGTTGACTGCTGAAAGCCAGCAAAAGCAGACCCGCACCGAGCAAGACCAGGCCCGCAAGCATGACGCGCCGCTCGTTCCAGCGCTTCACCAGGCGTCCAACTAAGCCGCCCTGCATGATGACAACAAGAATGCCTATGTAGGTGAATATATAGCCGTTTTGGACGGCTGTCCAGCCAAAGATATGCTGGGTAAAGAGCGGGAAGACTGTCTCCATACCAGTGAAAGCAATCGTATAGAGTAGATTGACAACGACAAGTTGGATAACCGCCGGATGCTTCCAGGCGCGCTGCCAGCTTGAAAAAAACAGGCTGAGCGGATGGGCATGTGTGGCCTGGGTCTCTTGCTGCTCGGAACTTTTATGCGTCTCTGGGAGCAAGAGCAGCACCAGAAAGGCGTTCAAGACCGCAACGCCGGCGGCGATCCAGAATGGGATGGTAAGACCAAGCGGGGCCAGCAAGCCCCCTAAAGCCGGTCCAATCACAAAGCCTAAGCCGATGGAGGCACCAATAAAGCCCATACCTTTAGCTCGATCCTGTGGTCCTGTTACATCGGAAACCACAGCCTGGGCCGAACCAATATTTGAGGCTCCCAAGCCACCAATAAAACGCGCGATCAACAAGAGAGGCAGCGAGGTAGAGAGGGCCGTAGCGATCAAAGCAATCACTTCTATCAACAAAGAAACGACAATCACAGGTTTACGCCCATAACGATCCGAAAAAGCCCCAAGGACAGGTGTAAAAATAAACTGAGCAACCGCGTACACAGTTGTGATCAGTCCAATCTCTACAGCATTGGCACCCAGGCGCTCAGCCCAGAAGGGCAGCAACGGAATGATCAGCCCGAAACCCGTAAAGTCGATAAGGATTGTCAGGGCCATCAAGAGTAATGGTGATCGTCCTTTTTTATCCATTATGCTTTACTCCCGTTAAGTCAGGATTGACTTAATATGCGCAAAAAAGCCAGCATTGCCAGCTATGATGCTATTCGCCGGCAGGCGCGGCTGATGGAGAGCGGAGGTGGGCAATGGTATTTTGCAGCCAGTGCAGCTCAGCATCAAATAGCGTAAGCTTATGTTCATTAACAAGCTGATGTGCCTTGTCAATGTTATGATGACCTTCCATTTGCTTGATTACCATATTACGATGGCTCATAACTAAATTATAGCGCTCTGTGAGTAGGGTGCAAGCTTCTTCCGGAGAAAGATGATTCAGAAAGAAGATGCTGGCATCCACTTCGTCCAGGGCGGGCGTATAGGTACTGAGCATCTTACGCAGAAGCTTATAAAAATACTGCCGTCCCGCATCGGTAATATAGTAGACTTCGCGCTCGCGCAACGCGATATCATCATGAGCTGCGCCTGGTCCAGGCGCCTCCACAGATTCGTGGCGTATCTCCAGATAGCCATCGCTAGCGAGCCGTTCAAGCTGGTAGTAAATTGTCGGCTTTTTAATATGGTTGGCTAAGAAATCGTGATGATTCTCAATTACTTCCCGGATCTGTTGCCCATACATGGGCTTCTCTAAAAGCAGACCGAGCAACATGAGTTGTTTATACATCTATTATCACCATTAAGTCAATCCTGACTTATCATCTGGCAATCTATTACGTACTGGTCATGCACTTGAGTTCATTGCTTGCTAAAGAAGATATAGCATAACTATGAGGATTATGATAAGGCACGCACCAAATAGACTACACGTTCCTATTATAGCATATATACACAAGTGTCGGGAGAGAATATAGGGGCCAGGAGGTTCCTGCGTTCCGACCCTCCATCGGCCCCTGTGGCACGGCAAAAGCCTGCTTCCTGCCTTCACCACAATGCCCATACAGCATTATAAAACGGGATAAGATATGAATGTAAGCTCAATAAAACAGATTATGCTAGCAAATTGCCGATATAACTACATGATACTTTTATATATGTATGATCTTTTAATACTAGCCAAAAATGGATATAAACATAGATGGCGATACGCTATTGCAAGTAATTATAGCGAGCAGAGAAAGGAGAGGCGGCGTTCTTGCCCGTATCCTGCCAGCGAACGGGCGGTCGTGCTCTAGCGGCCTCGAAACGCCGGTTAATAGTATGAAGAACCAGGGAAGCGAAATAGCGCGTTTGCGTCAACAGATTACCGAGGAGATCGAGGCGATGAAACTTGGTTTTAGCGGCTTGGCAACCGGCTCCGCGCGTCACGATTTTATCCGGGCCCGTATGGAGCAGGTTGGTTCCCATCTTGACGAGCTTGCAGAGCACGTGGGCAATGTTGATGCCGTGCAAATGGCCTGTGAAATCTATATCAATACAGTAGCCGATAAGGATGAGGTGCAGACCGCACCTAAGCGGGGATAGAAACCGGCTCACACTCCCTTCAAAAGCTGAGCGCATGATAATTGGCGGTATCATGCGCTCTCTGTTTCATTTCAGCCCCGTCAACTTCTTCGCCACCCCCGCCGCGGGGTTGTGGCCAGCCTGCCATCTTCCGATACTCCACCGTGGACTAATGGACCATATAGTTTTGCCAGAAGAGATGCATACGTTCCCGCAGTGGCGCATGCTCCTGCTTGCGCAAGTAGGGATCGCTGGCCCACAATCTGGCGGCCAGGTTGCGCGTCAAGTCAATCAGCACCGTATCGCTGAGATCGGCCATACGCAGCTCTGGCATACCACTCTGCCGTACGCCAATAAAATCGCCAGGTCCTCGCAAGCGTAGATCCTCCTCAGCCAGGCGAAAGCCATCATCGGTCTCTTGAAAGACACCAAGACGTTCCTGAGCCTGCTGGCCCGCATCGGCGCTCAAAACATAGCAAAAAGACTGATGTTTGCCGCGTCCCACGCGACCGCGAAACTGATGCAATTGCGAGAGCCCAAAGCGATCAGCGTCCTCAATCGCAATCACAGTAGCATTGGGAATATCGATGCCCACCTCAATTACTGAGGTAGCGACGAGAACATCGAGCTCCTGATCGCGAAAGCGGCGCATGGTCAGATCCTTCTCGGCAGCCTTCATAGCCCCATGTAGCAATCCCACCCGATACTGAGGAAAGACCTCGCGCTGTAAGCGCTCATATTCGCTGGTAGCGGCTTTGGCCTCTAAGGTCTCCGATTCTTCAATCAAGGGACAGATAATAAAGGCCTGGCGCCCCTCCTCAATCTGTTGGGCGATGGTTTGGTAGGATTCATTGCGCCGCGGACCACTACGCCAACGCGTGATAATCTTCTGGCGCCCTGGCGGTAACTGATCGATGATGGAGATATCCAGGTCACCATAGAGAGTGAGGGCCAGCGTTCTGGGGATAGGTGTAGCCGTCATGACCAGCATATGTGGGTGGTAACCTTTTTGGCGCAGGGCGTCGCGCTGCTCTACGCCAAAGCGGTGCTGTTCATCGATAATGACCAGGCCCAGCTTATAAAAGTTGACATCCTCCTGAATCAAGGCATGCGTCCCAATCGCCACCGCCGCCTGACCATTTTCCAGGGCCGCCCGCCCCATAGCCCGTTCACGTGCCCGCATACTACCCGTGAGCAGAACAGTTTGAATGCCAAACGGCTCTAGCATAGCGCTAATGCTGCGCGCATGCTGCTCAGCCAGCAGTTCGGTCGGCGCCATGATCGCTCCCTGATAGCCGTTGAGAGTTGCCACAAAGAGAGCTGCCGCCGCAACCGCAGTTTTGCCAGCGCCCACGTCTCCCTGTAAGAGACGGCTCATCGGCCGGCTTTTGGCAAGATCGGCGCAGATCTCGCAGATAACCCGCTGCTGCGCTTGCGTGAAAGCGAAGGGCAAGGTAGCCTCAAAGGGCTTCTTGCTCGTGCTAACTGACCAGAGAGTAGGAGCCGGCATCATAGTTTCTGGCTCCGGCTCTGCGGCATGCTCAAGGGCAAATTCGGCAGGCGGCTGCATAAAGATTTTGCTGGCATCGATAGAAAACGCATTGCCCTGGGGAGCCTCGTATTGCCAGCGCATGCGCCGCTCCTGCATGCCAAGCTGGATCAAGAATAGCTCATCAAATGCTAGGCGGCGCCGGGCGGCCAGGCGCATCTTCTCGTTCTCAGGATAATGGATCTGAGCAATGGCTTCGGGCAGCGTGAGCAGTTGGCCGGCTGATCGTATTGAGCCAGGCAGATATTCGGGAACGCGTGCGGCATGCTGATCAACCGCCCATTTGGTGATTCGACGCAAGGCCTTGGCGCTCAGCCCTTCCGTCAAGGCATAGACAGGCACCAAACGCCCAGTATTGACGAGATCGCCCTGCTCGGGCAGCTCATGACTGCGCACAGAAAATTCAACTTTGTTGCCGAAGCGCTGCTTCATACCCGTGACGACAAGATAGGAGCCCTTGGCCGCCAGCAACTGCTTCTGCAGATAGGATTGGTTAAACCAGGAGACGTTGAGCTTGCCGGTCTCATCGGAAATTGTGGCCACAGTGATTGTCCGACCACCGCTGGTCCGGCGCGTGCTCACTTCCCAGATCAAGCCCATGGTAGTTACCAGCTCATTGAAGGGCAAGTTAGCAATCTTCTCAAGCTTGCTATAATCTCGATGCTCGCGCGGGAAATAAAAGAGCAAATCGCGTATCGTGCGGATGCCCAGATGGTGCAAACGAGTTGCCAGGGTAGGGCCAACCCCCTTGATGGCCGTCACGTCAGCGCTTAGGAGCGTCAGGGTGGTATGACCCGGCGACATGCCAGTCTCCAGAGGGATGGGATTTTCTACTTGCTGCTTCTGGGCTTTGTTAGCAGACTCGCCTGGAGCAGGTGCAGCGCGCTCCGGGGCCGCCTTGTGCGAGACGGCAGTCGAACGCCTGGCAGGCGCGGCTCGGGTGCTTAGCGGCGACGTTTTTGCCTCAGCGGCAGGCGCGACGGCTCTTGCCGGCGGCTCACTGCGCAGCGGAGCCTGAGCTCTTTTAGGTTCACTTGCCGGGCGCGTTGGCTCCCCAACATCCAGTTCGTTAAGAATCGTCAGGGCAGCACGCAGATTGCTGGCTCGTTGCCGGGGATCTTGAGCATGATAGCCTGCAAAGTGCTCGCTAAAGCGCTGGATAGGCGTCATATCCAGGCCTGCATTCTTACACAGAATACTTGCCTCATTGGTCCAATGCGCAATAAACACTTCCATGCCACCCGGTTTGATGGCCTGATCTTGATGGTTTGTACGCTGCTCGTGCTGGAGCACCTTGCGGGCTCTCTCCACATACATAGTCAGTGTGCTGCTATTTGTATTTGACATAAAATTCAAAACTATTATTTGATTATTACGACTTTACTACAAGTATGACCTCTTACTGTTCCCCATAATAGGGGTCAAAGGAAGACGTGTCAAGGTTATTTTTGCGCATAGTTTGGTCCATTGCAATTCATTAAGACGCAATCAATGCATTCTTCGAGATCCTTGCAGCGGCAACGTAAGCCCTGTTCCAGCAAGCCTTTCATGGTATGAGCCTGTTGGATAAGTTGGTCAACCGCAACGAGTTTACGCTGGGCGAGCAATTGCCAGCGTTCGGCCAGGGGAGTAGTTTCTTCTGTGCTATCAAAGATCTTGCGTATCTCGGCGACAGTAAAGCCGGCTTGCTGAGCAACCTGGATGAAGGCCAGGCGCTGCAATATGCTG
The DNA here is from genome assembly GCF_004208415.1 of Ktedonosporobacter rubrisoli. Taxonomy (GTDB): domain Bacteria; phylum Chloroflexota; class Ktedonobacteria; order Ktedonobacterales; family Ktedonobacteraceae; genus Ktedonosporobacter; species Ktedonosporobacter rubrisoli. The sequence goes on from NZ_CP035758.1 coordinate 5,885,782, forward strand.
CTATCATAGCGCCTGCGCCCACTGACGCGCCTGGCGCATGGCAATAGACTGACACTTTCATAATACCGTATGGCTGAGGGGCGGATACCGGCTCGGCGCGCAACTTCGCTGATGGTCAATTCTTCCATTGGCTCCAATCCTTGCTTGACTTAAAGTCCACTTTAAGATCTACACTTCATTATAGGCTAGCCACACAAGATACCTGCCAGATTCACTGGCACATGTTCAACAGTGTACAGAATAGAGCGATTGAGATGCAAGGAGATTACATGCATAGCAACTTGTTCAATGTAACCGATCAGGATTTCGAGGAAAAGGTTCTCCAATCCTCGCTTCCTGTGATCGTAGATTTCACAGCGCAGTGGTGCCCACCCTGCCATGCGCTCTCGCCTGTTTTTGCTCGCCTGAGCGAGGAGTATATAGGCAAGTTGCGCTTCGCGAAAATGGATGTCGATGAGCAGCCAGACGTTCCTATCGCCTTGCGCGTTCAGGCCATGCCAACACTTATTCTTTTTAGAGACGGCAAAGAGGTTAGTCGCGTGGTAGGACCCCATCCGGCCCGTCTAAAGCAGATCCTCGATCGTGCCTTGAGCGAGCTGGTGGCCTTATAGGCAACGATTGAGAAATTCGAGCAAGAAGACGATAGGAGCAGCGCTGAACAATCAGCTGTCTATCGCGCTTCCTGCTCAGCAATAGATGAAGAAGTTCCTGTATAACCAGGACAATAACAAGCAGCACTCCGGCATAGAGCAGGAAATTGAGCGGGCCTGCCCAGGCTGGAGTGCGCGGCCTCATGGGAGAAGAACCTCTCACGCCTTCTTATATCTTTTTCACTTTAAGAATTTTTCTCTGCTATTCTCATATTTACCGTGTAAAATATACTTTATAAGGGGAAAAGATAGGACCTGTTTTGCCTGAAATAGCTTCACGGAAGCTAATCTACTATAACTTTAGATTTGGCAATTGTTCCTTGACATAACATACCCCATAAAAGTAATACCATTCTTGCCGCGAAACCACATGGCCCCGGTTTTCGTCCTATAATAGAGGAGGAGAAAAATATATTATAGGTAAGTAAATTAGTGGAAGGCTAGAAAGGCAAGTGTTTCCTATCTTGCAAATATCTGGCCTGCAGAATGAAACGCTTTATTTCCTATTGATAAGCTATGCTTATATGGCACAGAGGAGAAAAAAATGAGCGATAAGAGGCTAAGGATTGCCTTGCGCAGTGTTCCAGTGGTATTGGCACTTATCATGTGGGGCACATTGGCAGCACCGGTGAGCGCGCATCAGACTGGAAGTCCCGGTTCGTCAGGTGCGCCAACAACGACTACCCCTTCGCAAACTACCCCTTCTGGCACGACAGCTACGCAAAGCCCTTGCTCACTCATCGAAAGTATTGTATCCGAAATCCTACAGATGTTTGGCGCAACTGCTACCTACTCGGGATGTAAGCTTCCCACAGGCAACATGACAACGAGCAATGGTACGTCTGCATCGAGTAGCATGTCGATGAGTACGAGCTCAGATACTGGAGCACCTTCAGCCAACACGCCTAATGGTTCAACCGGTACGCCTAACGGCTCTAACACGAGCACAGCGCCAGCAGGGAATACATCTACCACGCCGGCTAGTACGCCTTCTGGTGCTACTTCTGGTAATGGGGCTCCTGGAAGCACACAAACCGCGCAGCCAGAACCCCTCTTCCCTTGCACAAGCATTATTACAAAGGCCCTGATGGCTATTCTGCAGCCCTTTGGCATTCATGCCGCATTCCATGGCTGCCAATAGTGTTCTGTCAAGCTTTACATAATGGCGGCGCACTCGCCACACAACGTCTGACCAGGCACTGGTTTCAGTTGACTTTAAGCTGGTAGAAAAAGGCCAGGACGCGCAATAAGTTTTGCCAGTCCTGGCTTTATTTATTGCCTTTTCTCAGGCCTATAGATTCTTATTGCCAGGTAATGCTACTCTATATAAGCAGCATTAGTAGCAGAGCTAAGATAGTACAGAGACAATACTGCTCAAGGGATGCCAATCTCAAGACGAGGTGTTGATGGAATGAATGATAGCGAACGCCGCAAAGCGCTTGCCAACTTTTTGCGCACCAGGCGAGAACGCCTTTCGCCGCAAGCTGTTGGTCTACCACCAGGTATACGCCGCCGTACGCGCGGATTGCGTCGCGAGGAAGTTGCGCAGCTTGCCAACATCGGTACTTCCTGGTACACCCTCATGGAGCAGGGGCGCGACGTGCATCCTTCAGAGCAAGTTCTGGAAAGCCTGGCTCAGGCCTTGCGCCTGACGTCGGCCGAACGCCAACATCTCTTTTTGCTGGCCCTTCAATACGTCCCGGCCCAGCCTACAGGGCTAGAAGAACAGATCAACCCGATCATGCAGCAGGCCATACTATCCCTGGACCCGCACCCGGCCTATGTCATGGGGCGACGCTGGGATCTGCTGACCTGGAACAAAGCCGCCGACTACCTCTTTAAGCTCAGTGCCACGCCTCCTCCGTACTCACGCAATATGCTCTGGTGGTTCTTCAACAGAAAAGAGCTACGCCAGCACGACGACTGGGAAGAGGTAGCCCGGAGCATTATAGCCCAGTTTCGCGCCGATAGCGGGCGCTACCCTGGCGACCCCTGGTTTGCTGAGCTCATTGCCGATCTACAGCGCATAAGTGAAGAATTTCGCCAATGGTGGCCTCAGCACGATGTAAGCGATACCCTTGACGGCTATAAAGAGATCCGACACTCGCTTCTAGGGAATCTGAATTTCGAGCATTTAAGGCTGCAGGTGCCAGGCAATCCCGATCTTAAAGTCATGATCTATACGGCTTCTCCCCAAACTGTCGCCAGACTAGCGAGCGCTCTGCACTTGTCAGGAGAAAGTTCACTTGCGCAGCGCTAGCCCGCACGATCCCGCTCATAAGTGCCGATGGGACGATATCAGCCCTCGCTCTCGGCAACTATCTCAGAAGGCGTCAGGACTACAGGTTCCTGCTTCCTCGTTTTATGCAGCGCAATACCCAGAGAGACCCAGCTTGCCCCAAAGAGCAGCACCAGGATGCCACTTGAGCTCGCCGTGATCATTCCGCCAATACAGAGAAAGACGAGCAAGACAAGATAGCTAAGACCGCCAACCACCAGCCAGATCGCACACCAGCCGGGTAAGAAGCGTGTTCGATAAACCTGTATGCCCAGCAAGGTCATACCGATAATTTGGGGAAATCTGATGACCGCAAAAGTCCACAGTGCCGCATAATTATGCGGTGGATCATAGCTAAGGAAGAACACAACAACGTCAAAGGGCAGCACACGAAACAGAATTCTTTCGATAATATCAAGAATTATTCCCAGCATGATAAGGACGATGCTTATGTGCATCATTCTACTCAGCTGCGTTCTTTGCTGAGTATACAGGCCACTTAGCCCGATTAAGACAAGCAAGAGAGGGAAAAAACCCACCCATAAAAAATCCAGGCCCAGCCCCAGGAGCCCACCACCAAGCATTAAGACAATAGCGATCCAACCGGATACTCTGCAAGATTGCATGAATTCACATCTCCCTTCCACGTTTACCACATAATCCGATTTGATAGCAGTATATACAAAATTTTGTTCATGTAAAGAGCATTTGACTAATATATTCTCCCTCAGCGGCACTACAGAGGCGGTTTTGCCAAAGGAGGCGCTAAGAAAGATGTCTGCCGGAAAGACCAAATAAGGCTGTTAGAGGCGCAAGCTAGAGGATTTACAACGAAGGCTTTCAAGGCTTTCGAACTAGCTCGGATAGTACGAGGCTATATAAGCACGTTTACCTTCCATTCATCCTAGAATACCCCAAAAACCCAGATATTACACATCAGCCATAATACCGATATTTTTCCGCATTTTTTCAGATATACTATCAAAGCCCCTTCAAATTACTGTAGAGCTTAATGTGTTCTTTCCTACTACCTCAAGGAGTCCGCATGAAACCATCGCCTAAACGGTATATGGAACTTTTTGCACACTATCTCAAGCCTCAATGGCGAAGGACCTTATTAATGACCCTTTCGCTCCTGGGTGGCATTGGCCTGCAATTGCTCAAGCCGCAGATACTGCGTTACTTTATCGATACTGCTATCGCGAGAGGTGCAACTATCTATCTTCTCGCTGCTGGCCTGCTCTTCGTCATAGTAGCATTGCTCAATCAAGGCATAACAACCTCTTCGGCTTATCTCAGTCAGAGCGTGGCCTGGACAGCAACCAATCACCTCCGCCACGATCTTGTGGCTCACTGTCTAAGCCTTGATCTGGCCTTTCACAAAGCCCACACGATCGGTGAGCTCATCGAGCGCATCGACGGCGATGTGGATATGCTTTCAAACTTCTTTTCTCAGTTAGTTGTCAATTTGCTCAGCAATGTTGTTCTGATGCTAGGCATACTGATCCTTTTCTTCACCATCGACTGGCGAGCTGGCCTGGTTCTGAGCCTGTTTACAGCCGTGGCCTTGCTCATATTGAGCCAGATGCAGCGCCGTATCATCCCGCTCTTTGTGAAGCTACGGCAAATGAGCGCCGAGTTTTATGGCTTTCTTAGTGAGCGCCTGACCGGGACCGAAGATCTACGCGCCAACGGAGCCGTAGGTTATACGATGCAGCGTTTTTATGCACTTCTACGCCAGTGGTGGCAGATTACGCGCAAGGCCGACCTGACAAGCATTGCGATGGGCAATACCTCGCTGATCATTTTCGTCTTTGGCTGCGTACTGACAGTCCTATCAGGTACTTACTTATGGAGCAGGGGTCTGGCCACCATCGGCACTATCTATTTGATGTTTTCCTACACCAATCTGCTGTCGGGTCCAGTCAACCAGATTCAAAGACAGTTGCAGGATCTACAGCAGGCTCAGGCAAGTCTACAGCGCATCCAGGAACTTCTCAGCACGACAAGCTCACTGACGGCTGAGGCAGACAGGCAGCTTCCACCGGGAGCGCTCTCGGTGGCGTTTGAACACGTTTCTTTCGGCTATGAGCCTGAGCTGCCGGTAATTCGCGACATATCGTTAGCTATACAGCCCCAGAAAGTATTGGGCGTGCTGGGGCGCACGGGCAGTGGCAAAACGACTCTCGCGCGCTTGCTCTTCAGGCTCTACGATGTGCAGGAAGGCCAGATTTGCCTTAGCGCAGTACCGATACAGATGACCCGGCTGCATGAGTTGCGCCGGCGCATTGGGATGGTTACGCAGGATGTGCAATTATTCCGCGCCAGCGTGCGCGATAATCTCACCTTTTTTAATCATGCCATCCCCGATAGCCGCATTATAGCCGCTCTGGAAGAGGTCGGGCTGGCCAGCTGGCTACAGACGCTCCCGGATGGCTTAGCAAGCCAGCTTGGGCCGGAGGGCGAAGGGCTCTCAGCAGGTGAAGCGCAGCTGCTAGCCTTCGCCCGCGTCTTTCTCAGCGAGCCTGACCTGGTTATTCTCGATGAAGCCTCCTCGCGGCTCGATCCTTCTACAGAACGCGCTATTGAACGGGCGATAGATAAGTTATTTACAGGGCGCACAGCAATCGTCATTGCTCATCGTCTCTCTACGATCAAGCGCGCCGACGCTATAGCGATTATCGAGGATGGACACGTCCTTGAATATGGAAACAGGCTAGAGCTAGCCGGTGATCCTGCCTCGCGCTTCGCACACTTGCTCACGACAGGCTTAGAGGAGGCTCTCGCATGAAAGGCTATCGCTACATCCGGCGCTTGACTGGCTATCGCTTCTGGCTGTTCGCGCTCACCTTACCCATGCCTTTTATCTTCTATGCTACGCGGCTAATCTTCGGGCTTGTTTTGCAAAATTTCTTTAATGCCCTGGCCGAGCAGCACCAGATGACTGTCACGGCCTGGCTCTGGATCGCCGTTCTGCCGCTGTCGGCTCTCTTGCGTGGAGGCATTAGCCAGTTGCTCGCCCGCGCACAAGTTCTGCATTCTTTCTCCATCGTAGGATTACAGCAACGCAATCTCTTTATGCATATTCTTGAGAGGCCGGGTACCTATGCCAGAGCGGCAGGAGAGACAATCAGCTACTTTCGCGACGATACCCAGGCTTGTAGGGATCTGCTCTCGCTATTACGCACGGTTCTGGGCCAGGTTTTCTTTGCTATCGTGGCCTTCATCATCCTGTTGCGCATCAATGCAGAAATAACCTTGCTGGTCTTTCTGCCCTTTCTTGCCATCATCGCTATTATCCAGAGCTTGAAGGAACGCCTATCCCGCTATCGTCAGGTCAGCCGCAGCGCAACCGCAAATTTGACGGGAGCTATTGGAGAAATATTCGGCGCTGTGCAGGCTATTCAGGTGGCTGGGGCTGAGAGGCACATTCTCGCTCACTTTGACGGCTTGAACCAGAAACGGCTCGCCTTTATGGTCAAAGACGCCGTACTAACCAGCACGACCAATGCTCTCTTTAGCAATACCGTGGATGTCGGGGTAGGTTTTATCTTGATCCTGCTTGCTGTTTCGCAAAGCATGACACGGCTAGGACCTGGCGATATTGCCATCTTCGTCTCCTATCTGGGCTCGATGGGTGATCTTGTACTGTTCTTCGGCACCTTGCTTGCTCAGTTCACACAAACGCAGGTATCCATAGAGCGCCTGACCTCTCTCCTGCGCCAGGCTCCTCAAAGCAAGCTAGTTGAGCACCATCCACTCTATCTACAAGGCACGCTTCCCGAGTTCACTGTAGACAATAAGGCAGAGCTGCAGCCTCTTGAGACATTAGAAGTAAAGGGACTGAGCTATCGCCATCCCGAGAGCGGTCGGGGCATCAGCCAGATCAGCTTGCGCCTGCAGGCCGGCTCCCTCACCGTCATCACCGGACGCATCGGCGCCGGCAAAACCACCCTGCTACAGGTCCTGCTCGGCTTGCTGCCCAAAGATGCCGGCTCCATCCTCTGGAATGCTCAGCCCGTCCTCGATCCCGCCAGCTTCTTTGTCCCTCCTCACAGCGCCTACACTCCTCAGGTCCCTCACCTCTTTAGCGAGAGCCTGCAAGAGAACATTCTGCTGGGCCTGCCTGCTGATGCCGCTGCCCTCTCCTCAGCTCTGCAAGCTGCCGTGCTCGACGAGGACCTGGCTCAACTCCCTCAGGGCTTAGCCACTGCCATCGGCACCCGGGGCCTCAAGCTCTCCGGCGGGCAGGCTCAGCGCACCGCTGCCGCCCGCATGCTGGTACGTCCCGCCGATCTGCTCGTTTTCGACGATCTCTCCAGCACCCTTGATGTCCATACCGAGCAGCTCCTCTGGCAGCGCCTCCTGCAGCAGCCAGGGCGCAGCTACCTGGTCGTCTCCCATCGTCGCAGCCTCTTGCAGCGCGCCGATCAGATCCTCGTTCTCAAGGAGGGTTGCCTGGAAGCTTGTGGCTCCCTTGAGCACTTGCTTGCCACCTCAGTCGAGATGCAACTGCTCTGGCAAGGCAAGCTAGACTAGAGTTTGCCGCTTAGATTTGCGCTCAGCAGTGTATGGAGCCCCTGGTGGGACTCCATACACACCTTCCAGATATCCCTAGCAAATATCTGGCTACCTCATAGTTAAATTGCGCCTGGGGCGCACCTACCCTTGCTTTCAGGCTTGGCTTATGGTACTCTTGATCATATACTTGTAGAAAGGGAACCCTATGCATAGTTTAATGCAGACAACAAAGGTAGCATGGCATATGCACCCAATCTTCGGATCAACCTTCTCTATGGGTCTGCTCTGTGAAGATCGTTAGGTAGCACTTCTCGCTCAGCGCTGCTACGCTATCAGATGGCCCTACCAGGCCAACTGTAGCTTCTCCCTCATATATTCCCACGGGTGTAGCCTATCCCGAGATTGTCTTGCTGCTTGTAGATCTCCACCTCCCCATAAAGACATCTCTATAACTCTGGTCCGTTCAATGATAACTCGTGTCCGCAGACTCCCTATGGCACGAGCCTTACATTTTCACTTTTTGTTGAGAGTTTGTTGGTGGCAAAAGACCAGAGGAAGCAACGCAAAAAAGCTCAAGCAACGGCAAGAAAGAGAAAGGATTCATAAAATATGGTCTCGGCGCAGCAAACGCCCAAAGTGCCATTGTCTTCCTATCGCGATTTTCTTATCACCTACCTTAAGCCACAGTGGCAACGCACCTTGCTAATGACAATACTGCTCTTAACAGGGATCGGCCTTCAGCTTGCCAACCCGCAAATTATACGTTACTTCATTGATACAGCCAGCAATGAAGGTAGCTTAAATGCTCTATTCCTAGCCGGAGGACTCTTTGTCGGCATTGCCCTGGCCAATCAAGCCATTTCGATCTGGGCAACCTATGTTAGCGAGAACGTGGCCTGGACGGCCACAAACCAGCTGCGTACCGATCTTGTAGCTCATTGCCTCAACCTGGATATGGACTTCCACAAGTCGCATACGGCCGGCGAGCTGATAGAACGTATTGACGGCGATGTGGACGCGCTCTCCAATTTCTTCTCGCAGGCCATTATTCACCTGCTCGGTAACATACTGCTCATTGTAGGGATTATTGGGCTTTCCTTCTTTACCGATTGGCGTGTTGGCCTGCTCATGGCCGTCTTCTCGCTCCTCGCACTCCTCATTCTCAACCGCTTATGGGCCTACGCACAGCACTACTGGCAGGAGCAGCGGCAGAAAAATGCCGAATTTTTTGGCTTTTTGAGCGAGCAGCTTTCTAGCACCGAGGACCTGCGCGCCAACGGAGCAACGCAGTATGTGATGCTGCGCTTCTATAAATTATTGCGCGCCTGGCTCCCTATCACGCGCAAGTCCAGCCTGGCAGGATATTCAATGTGGATGTCCACCTTGCTTATCTTCGCAATTGGCAATGCGCTGGCTTTCGTCCTGGGGGCATACCTATGGAGCCACGGCGTCATTACGATTGGAACAACCTATATCATCTTCTACTACATCAATCTGCTTACAGAGCCTTTGGAACAGGTTCGCACGCAGCTACAGGCGCTCCAACAGGCCGGAGCAGGTATTCAGCGCGTTCAGCAACTGCTCCAGACTCAGCCTGCTATTCAGGACAAAGAAGGCCTGGCGCTACCAGCTGGCGCACTCTCAGTTGAGTTTCGCGCTGTGTCGTTCGGCTATACGCCTGATGAGCCAGTGTTGCACGACCTGAACTTTCAGCTCGCAGCCGGCAAGGCGCTTGGCTTGCTTGGTAGGACCGGCAGTGGCAAATCAAGCATCGCGCCTGCTTTTACGCTTCTATGATATCCAGGAGGGCCAGCTTCTGCTTGGCGACGTCCCGATTAATAAGCTGCGTCTGCGCGCGCTGCGCAAATAGATTGGCATGGTCACGCAAGATGTACAGCTCTTCCACGCCTCAGTGCGCGATAATCTCACTTTTTTCGACAGTTCGATCAGCGACGCGCAGATTATGGCGACTCTGGAAGAGCTGGGCCTGGCAAGCTGGTGTCGTGCGCTTCCGCTGGGCCTGGATACCGAGCTTGGGGCTGAAGGCGAAGGGCTCTCAGCAGGCGAAGCGCAATTGCTAGCTTTCACGCGCGTTTTTCTTGCCAATCCCGGCCTGGTTATTCTCGATGAAGCTTCCTCACGTCTCGATCCGGCCACTGAACATCTGATCGAGCGGGCTGTGGACAGGCTACTTGCCGGGCGCACAGGAATCGTGATTGCCCATCGCCTTTCGACCATCCAGCGGGCCGATGAGATTCTCATTCTGGAAGATGGACGCATTAGCGAGCACGGAGAAAGACGCGCCCTGGCCAGCGATCCAGCTTCGCGTTTCTCGCATTTGCTAAAGATAGGTATGGAAGACGCGGGTCAGACTATCCCGGCTCTCCACGCTTCCCACCAACGTTCTGATAGCCAGGCTATCAAGTTCACGCCATCAAGCGAAGAAACAGCCGAATGAAAGGAATTATGGCTATATGAAGTTACGAAGCTATCTTTGGAGCATGATTCGCTACAGGCCCTGGCTCTATATTGCCAATGCGCTCTTATGGTTCAGCATCCATCTCTCGCTAGCGATTCCTGGCTTGCTCGCCCAGGAGCTCTTCAACCAGCTACCCAGAGCTCATGGGCTCAATAACAGCTTGTGGCTCCTGATCGTCCTCCTCGTTATGACGGCACTAGGACGCGTAGTTCTCATCATCTTCGGAGCATTGGTGGATATTCTTCATCGCTTCTCAATAAGCGGTCTACTACGGCACAATCTCCTCGAACGCATCTTGCAAAGGCCAGGAGCGCGCGCTGTCCCTTGCTCGCCCGGTGAAGCGATCAGCCGCTTTCGCGATGATGCCGAGCAGGTCGAAGATGCTATTAGCTGGACCCTCGACCAGATCGGCATGGCGTTCTTCTCGTTGACAGCTCTCATTATTCTGCTGCGCATCAACGTTACTATTACGCTGCTGGTCTTTCTGCCTCTAGCCTGCGTAGTTGGTGCAGCGCAGGCCTTGAGCAAGCGGCTCGAAAAGTATCGCACAGCCAGTCGGGAAGCAACCGGCCAGGTTACCGGTGCCATTGGCGAGATCTTTCGTACGGTTCAGGCTATCAAAGTCGCCACTGCCGAGCCTCGCATTGTTGAGCACTTCCAGGGTCTTAATGAGCGCAGGCGCGTGGCTATGCTGAAAGACCGTGTACTAGAACAACTGCTAAGCTCAACTTTTGAAAATACCGTAGGTTTAGGCACAGGGGCTATTCTGCTCCTTGCCGCCCAATCTATACGCACAGGTCAATTAGGCATTGGAGATCTTGCAGCTTTCATCTACTACCTGGGCCTGGTTGCCGAGTTCACACAATCTCTAGGTGTCTTCCTGGCTCACTATGCCCAGACCAGGGTAGCATTTCAACGCATGGAGACATTACTACAGGGCGCGCCGCCACACGAACTGGTAGCGCACAAGCCGCTTTACCTCAGTGGCAAGCTGCCGGAGCAAACATTGCCTGCGGCAGTTCCACAGGAACGTTTGCAAGAACTAGAGGTAAAGGGACTGAGCTATCGCCATCCCGAGAGCGGTCGGGGCATCAGCCAGATCAGCTTGCGCCTGCAGGCCGGCTCCCTCACCGTGATCACCGGGCGCATCGGCTCTGGCAAAACCACCCTGCTGCAGGTCCTGCTCGGCTTGCTGCCCAAAGATGCCGGCTCCATCCTCTGGAATGCTCAGCCCGTCTCTGATCCCGCCAGCTTCTTTGTCCCTCCTCACAGCGCCTACACCCCTCAGGTCCCCCACCTCTTTAGCGAGAGCCTGCAAGAGAACATTCTGCTGGGCCTGCCTGCTGATGCCGCTGCCCTCTCCTCAGCTCTGCAAGCTGCCGTGCTCGACGAGGACCTGGCTCAACTCCCTCAGGGCTTAGCCACTGCCATCGGCACCCGGGGCCTCAAGCTCTCCGGCGGGCAGGCTCAGCGCACCGCTGCCGCCCGCATGCTGGTACGTCCCGCCGATCTGCTCGTTTTCGACGATCTCTCCAGCGCCCTTGATGTCCATACCGAGCAGCTCCTCTGGCAGCGCCTCCTGCAGCAGCCCGGGCGCACCTACCTGGTCGTCTCCCATCGTCGCAGCCTCCTGCAGCGCGCCGATCAGATCCTCGTTCTCAAAGAGGGTCGCTTGGAAGCTTGTGGCTCCCTTGAGCACTTGCTTGCCACCTCAGTCGAGATGCAACTGCTTTGGCAAGGCGAGTCATTTAGCTAGGCGGTCACGCCCGGAGAGCTCCCTCTCCGGGCTTCTCTACTAGTATGCCAGCCCGGGTTGACCTATCGCGTATACTTGGAGAAAAAGTAGGCGGAATGGTGAGCATGGCAGAATATATCTGGGGACGCAACCCCATCTTAGAGACATTACACTCAGTACGGCAAGTCAAACGCATTCTTCTGGCCGAAGGACAGCATACAGCCCCGGCAATCAAAGCTATCACCCAGGCGGCCGAACAACTGCACATCCCCATAGAAACAGTCCCGCGCTCACGCCTTGATCAGCTCAGCCGGGGAGCCGTCCATCAGGGATGCATAGCGCTGGTAGAAGAGCGCACCTACGTCGATGTTACAGACATCATACAGCTGGCTAGCAGCAAAAACGAGGCGCCCTTCTTACTCATCCTTGATGCCATCCAGGATGTGAATAACCTTGGCTCATTGCTAAGAACAGCCGAGGCCGCAGGTGTGCATGGGGCTATCATTCCAGCTCACCGCGCGGCAGAAATCAATGCTACGGTTGTAAAAACCTCGGCAGGAGCCACAGAACATCTTCTTATCGCCCAGGAGACAAACCTCACCCGAACTATTGAGGGGCTCAAAAAACAGAACATTTGGGTTGTAGGATTGGCTGGAGAGGCTCAAACGCTGTATACTAAGGCAGATCTTACCGGTCCATTGGCGCTTGTAGTGGGCAACGAGGGCAAGGGAATTAGCCGTTTGGTGCGCGAACATTGTGATCTGCTGATTAAACTGCCAATGCAGGGCTATATCAATTCGTTAAATGCCGCAGTTGCGGGGAGTATAGCCCTGTACGAGGCCTTGCGGCAGCGTACCCGCTAAGCCTTTTTACCTCGCAGGCATACCCACAGATATAAGAAATCTATTAAAAAGTTCAGTTATCGTTACATGCCGCAGACCCACACCGTATATGTTTATAGAACGATTTGCCATTCTGGGAGAATTATATCATGTTCAAAAGATATGCTGCATATTTTTTCATCTTATTTTGCTGTGTAGCAGGCTCCATCTTATTTATTGCTCCAGCACCGGTTGCACGCGCAGCACAGGACGCACAGGTCCTTATCACCTCGCCACTTATTAACAACGTTGCCGTAGGCCATCCCGGCACTAAGATACAGATTAAGGGCACGAACTTTGCCGATGACGGCGATGCCCGACTCTACACAACGCCAAATCCAGAGAAGTGCAGCAGCGGCTCCGGGCTCTCAAGCTCGCTAAAGCCACTGGATACCAATCCTGATGTGCAGATTACTAACGGCGAATTTCAGGTTGATACCACCTGGCCCACGAACGCTGCGACGCCTTCTACGCCTTACTACATATGCGTGGTGGGACCTGGCGATGGCAATGGGCATAAAGCAGTCTCAATGAATACCTTCACAGTCGCTCAGCCCGTAAGCCTTAACGTTTCGCCGAGCACGGCTGCCCCTGGTGATCAGGTAACTATCACCGGAGCAAACTGGCTTCCACCGCAGCAAGTCAACGTCACAGTTGGTAATGGGACCAACGCAGCGATTACGCAGAGCGTCAACTCCGATAATAACGGCAATTTTAGCATGACCATAACTATTCCCGCAGGTCTCCAGGCCCAGACCTACACGGTCCAGGCCAGTGCTGCCAACGAACAGGGAACGCAGGCCTCGCAAAATATTACCATAGGGCAGAGCACAGCCACTCCAACCGCGGCAGCCTCACCCACGGTAGCAGCCTCGCCAACGCCAAATATGGCCGATGCCACCGCGACAGCCACCGCCAGCAGCAATAGCTCGGCTTCCAGTAGCGGTGGTCCCTCTTCGCTCCTACTCTTTGTTCTGGGTGGCGCCGGCGTTTTGCTAGTGATTATCGGGCTCATCCTATTCGTCGTTTATTCGCGCTCACGCTAAAAGTCAGCCTAAAAAATAATGGCCGGTTGTATATGCTACAAACCGGCCATTTAGATTAATTAAGAAGCGCTAAAGCGAGAGACGCTTAAAGACGCGCTCCGGGATGCTCTTCACGACAAACATGATCGGGCTCCAGAACCAGGGCAGATAGACAACCTCTTTGCCCTTTTTGATTGCCGCATAGATTCCCTCACCTACCACGCGCGGCTTAGCAAACAATGGCCCCTTGCGCACTGCCGCCGTCATTGGCGTATCCACAAAGCCTGGCTTCACCGTCAGGACCGAGACACCAACTTTGTGCATCCGATTGCGCAGGCCCTGCAAGAAGATACTCACGGCACCCTTGGCGGTTCCATAGACATAATTGCTGCCCCGCCCACGATCTCCAGCCACAGAGGAGACCACCACGATCTTTCCGCGCCTGCGTCGCTCAAAATAGTTGGCAGCTAGCGTCAATAAAGAGATAACGCTTGTGAAATTAGTCGTGAGCTCTTTCATTGTTTCATCGACGCTCAGCTCACACTTGCGCTGATCGCCGAGCGTTCCATAGGAGATAAAGAGCAGATCAAGCTCACCCAGCGCGCTAAGCGCCGCATCGAACAGCTCCTGGTGGCGCTCAAGCTCATTGACATCGAGCGCAAAGGTCTCGACCTGTTGAGCTCCGCGCACGCGTAGATCGGCAGCTATTGTCTCAAGCTTATCAGCAGAGCGCGCAACCAGGAAGAGCTCGGCGCCCTCCCTGGCAAAACACTTGGTTGTCTCATGCGCAATCGCAGAGGTTGCCCCTATTACTACTATTTTCATTTGACCTATCCCTACACTGGTATTGTGACACGCCGCCAGAAGCTCGAAGAGAAATGCGGATCAATATATTGCTCAAACTCTTTCCACTGCGGGAAGTACGACTGAAAATCTTCGGCGTGCATGCGGGCATCCTTAGCTGGATAGATGATCCCTCCGCTCTCACGCACTATCCCGTCAAGACTTTCAAACAGCCGCAGCGTCTTTCGCCCGTTGTTAGGAAAGTCCAGGGCCAGCGTCAGGCCGGGGCGCGGAAAAGAGAGCATGCCAGGCGAACTGATCGTGCCAAATTTCTTAAACACAGTCAGAAATGAGCCTTCCCCCGACCGCCTGATACGCCTGAGAATTTCTTTTATCGTCTCGTAGCCGTGGGCAAAAGGTACCACACATTGATACTGGAAAAAACCGCGCTTGCCATAGATGCGATTCCAGTTATGCACAGCATCTAGCGGATAGAAAAAGGGCTCATAATAGACAATTTTGTGTACGTTATCGCTTCTCTGCGCATTATAATAAGCCGTATTAAAAGCCTTCATGGATAGCGTATTTAAGGTAAAAGAGGGAAAATCGAAGGGCACGGCCAGCGGCAATTTACGCGAGGCGCGCTTAAACGAGTACTGTTCGGAGTGCTCATTGTTGGCCCGCATGAAGATACCCCGCCCAAGCTCTTTTTCGCTGGCCAGGCAATCTACCCAGGCCACAGTATACTCAAACGTCTCATCGGAGGCATCAGCGATCTCCTTAAAGGCATCCAACGATGAGAAACGTATCTGATCCATGGCCAGAAAAGGGCCAGTGATCGGCTTGAGACGGAACTCGGCCCAGAGAATCACCCCGGTAAGTCCCAGGCCGCCAATCGTGGCACGGAACAGCTCGCTATTTTGGGTCGGCGAGCACACCAGCCGCTCCCCATCGGAGCGCAGCAGCTCAAAACAAGTGACATGACAGCCAAATGTTCCAGCCTTATGGTGATTTTTCCCGTGCACATCATTGGCAATCGCGCCACCCACCGAGACAAATTTGGTGCCCGGCGTCACAGGCAAAAACCAACCCTGGGGCACAACTAATTCCAGCACATCGGCCAGGGAAACGCCAGCTTCACAGCGCAATATGCCCCGCTCCTTGTCAAAGGCTAGAAAGCGCCGTAAAGGGCTTACATCAAGCGAAATGCCGCCCTCGTTGAGGCAGCTATCGCCATAGCTGCGCCCATAGGCGAAGGGAAGCACGGGCTGATCAAAAGCCGCCAGGTCAGGCAACTCATCACGCCAGAAGACGGGCACCACCTGCTTTGGCTTCACTGAAGGATAGCGTCCCCAGGATTGTGGCGTCTTACTCAACACCATAACTATATACCTCTAATGCTTAATAAAGATTTGTTTCTTTCATAGCATAACGGATTGCGCTAGAGGATAGCTACTTTTCTAACCGAAAGGCACACTCGCTCCTACCCTTGCCTCCTGCTTTTCATTCGTAAATTGGAGGTGCTGGCCTGAGCTCTTTATGAGTGCAGGGCAACGTGGGCTGAAATGTGGCAGCCTGCTTACAACTATAGAGCACACGCACATTTTTGCTGCCAAGTTACTTGAAGAAAAAATACGCAAAGCAAGACGCAGCAGGGGCCATAGTCCTCTTCTACTTTGCCTGGGAAATCGGTCATACCGGCACTATGGCTCTCGCTGCGTCCATATAGACAGCCTGATTACAAGAGAGCGCTACTTGTGAGTAGCCTTCTTCCGATCCTCCTTTTTCACCTTACTAGCTGCCTCGCGCATCTCTTTCTCAGCCTGCTCGCGTGGTATGGTCTCTACATCTTCCAGCTCGTCCTTAGCTGAACTCCCACCCTTAGCGTGCTTCTCTTTCCCGCCTGGCTTCTTCTCCTCGCGAACATGTTTTACTGCCTCGCGCATCTCTTTCTCAGCCTGCTCGCGTGGTATGGTCTCTACATCTTCCAGCTCGTCTTTATCTTTCTTTGTAGGCATACGATTCTCCTTCTATATGTTTCTTGCCATAGTCCAGAGCCACGCCAGGCCTTCGCCAGGCTTAGCAGGACTCCGGCCTATGCCCTTCACGCCCTACACGAAACACCGACAATCTTGCGTTCATTGCGCTCAATTGACCTGTTCGAGTTCATGGCTTATACTTGCACTATTATTAGAGAGATCGGGCCATAGCTTCGTGCCTGACTCTTTCTTGCACTCTATAAGACATACGATGTACTTCTCGAAACCCTTCCAGCAGCTACAGAAAGGGTACAACGGGAGAAGATATCCTCCTGCGTCAGCGCTCAGGTTGAAAAGGAGCAAGCAGCTATCTTAGACACGTTTACATAGGTTGAGAAGATACACAGCAAGATAAAGCTCACCGTGAGGCAAGGAAATCAGAGCTTGCTTCTTCCGCGCTTAGATCAGGCCTGGCCACCTTCCCATTTCCAGCCAATTATGCATCATGCTGAACTACCTTCAGCATACACACTCGCAGCAAAGAGCAAATCTACGAGATCATAGCGGGCTCAGTCAGGCCAATACAAAGCAGAGGATAATTTGCAATTCCATTGAACAGGCGAAAGGTAAAACAAAAGCTATGCATGCAGTTATCTTTGCCGGAGGAACCGTGCGCAGCGGTAAAGCCGTTACTGAGTCCATCGCTAAGGCCGAGCTCGTTCTTGCTTGCGACAGCGGCGCCCTCAGCGCACTCCGCTACGGTTGTACGCCGGCTATTGTGGTAGGGGATTTCGACTCGCTCACTATGCCTCTCTCAGAGCTGGAAGCTCGTGGTTGCCGCATCGTCCGCGTGCCCGCCGAGAAGAACGAGACTGATAGCGAACTGGCAATCCAGGTAGCCCTTGAGCAGGGAGCGACACTGATCACTTTGCTGGGCGCACTTGGCGGTGCACGCATTGATCATACGCTAGCCAATATTTTACTCCTTGCAGGTTTTGCCTCAGTGCCGATACGCATCGTAGATGGCCCGTCTTGCTGCTGGCTGCTGCGTGGTCCCGGCCGCACCACAGTTCAAGGCCAGCCAGGCGATCTCCTCTCGCTGCTCCCCTTGACAGCCGAAGCTAGCGGAGTATGTACCAGCGAGCTCTACTATCCTCTCTTTGACGAGACTCTCTATTTTGGCAATCCGCGCGGCATGAGCAACGTTCTGCAAAAAGAGCAGGCCGAGATTTCTCTGCAGAGCGGGCTGCTCTTCGTCAGCCATACCTCGCTAGAAGAGCTAAAGGAGCAGGAAGCCGGCCATGAGGGCATTTAGAGCAAAGGTAATCTTGAGCGCAATACAAGACAGAAGACAAACCATGTCTTGGCGGTCCCCACCAGACGGGCCGCCCCAAGCAGTTGGAAGCGGCCCAGCAGGCAGGGTTGGGCGCTAAGGTAAAAACTCGTTGCTGTAGAGAGTGTCGAAGTTCATATTCTTGATGGGCTTTCCTGCGCTATCGGTGATCGCGCCAGCATCCAGCATAAAACCGGGATAGCCGTGCCAGGCCGCCGCATCCTGCAAGCCCCATTTGCGACCCTGATCCGCATAGTGCGGACTCAGATATTGCTGGCTAGCCAGGACCAGCCCCGGATCAGGGAACGCCCCTTTGGGTGCCTCATCCACAAGCATCTGCGCCGCTTCCTTGACATGTGTGCGCGCATACTCATAGCCCTTAGAGGTCGCAGCCATAAAGCGGCGCAACAAAGCTGGCTCGTTCTTGATCTGATGCGGCCCCGTAATAATTGTTGGCGTATAATAATCAGGAATACCGTTCTTGATGATATAAAAAGTATTTAGCTTCATCCCTTCACGCTCGGCCTGGATGCCTTCCCAGCCCTGATAGATCCAGACAAAATCGATACGATGCGACTTGAGGGCCTCCATAGCATCGACATCAAGCGTCACATTCTTAAAAACGCCCTTGCCGCCATCCTTCTTGATGATCGCGCTCACCACAGCCGCTTCATATGGCGCCCCAAAGCCACCATAGGTCTTGCCGTCAAGATCGCGCGGGCGCGTGATACCCGAGCTGGCAAGCGTCACCAGGGCCGAGGTATTGTGTTGAACAATCGCCGCAATTGAAACTACTGGCTGCCCGGTGGCCGCGTCAGCGACAATGCCTTCGGCTGAGCCGATCCCCACATCGGCCTTTCCACTGCTGACAAGCGTATCAGGCGAGACATTCGAGGAATAAGGCAAGATCTTTAGATCGATCCCCTCATCGCGATACCAGTGCTGAGCCAGCGCTACATAGATGCCTGTATGATTGGTATTGGGCGTCCAATCCAGAGCTAGCGTCATAGGAGTAAGCTTCTGGGCCGTGGGCGCATTCTGCCCGGCATTCGAGCTTCGCTGCTGCCAGAGAAAAGCCCCTACCACCACAATCACAATCAGCACAGGCAACCCGATGCTCAACAGCAGGCGGCTACGCGAGTTCATATATTTCTCCCCTTGAGCAATAAGTCCAAAATAGTAAATATATAAATAACTTCGCCAGTAAAGAGCGAATAAGCCATCACTTAAGACGGAAACGGGCCTGGGCCTCCTGCTGCCAGGGCAGTGCAATACGTTCAATCAAGGAGACGAAGCCAAAGAGCAACAGGCTCAGGACTGCAGTCACGACAATAGCGGCAAAAACTAGCACCACAGCATGCGCGTTATAGGATGTCTCCATATAAATCCCCAGCCCCTGATAGGCCGCTACATACTCGCCAAAGATCGCCCCGGTCACACTATAGGTAGCCGCAATGCGCAGGCCAGAAAAAAAGGCTGGCATGGCGCCCGGTAAACGTACCAGCCAGAGCATCTCCCAACGGGAAGCACGCATGCTCTGGAGCAGCTTTAATAGATCGGGATCTGTGCTCATCAAGCCATCAGCACAGGCAACAGCAATCGGGAAAAAGCAATAGAGCGCGACGACGATGATCTTTGGTCCCAGATCAAAGCCAAACCAGAGCACCAGCAGCGGAGCCAGGGCAACCATAGGGATCGTCTGCGACGTCACCAGCAGAGGATAAACTGCCCGCCGCACCCAGGCCGATAGATCCAAGAGCACCGCCAGGCCAGCTCCGAGCAGAATTGCCACGCTCAGGCCAATCACCGTCTCAAAGAGCGTTTGAAGTGTATGGACGGAAATAATATCCCAGTTAGCAAATAAGGCCTGGGCAATAGCCGTTGGCATGGGCAAGGTCGTCGCGCTGATCAGCCCGGCTCTTACATAGAGCTCCCAGAGAGCAAGCAACGTAATGGCAAGAACAAAGGCGGGCCCATAACTCGCGATCCAGCGTAGCTTCATATCTGTTGCTCCTTCATCAGCAGCGCGATCAGCTCTTGCTCCAAACGCACAGCCTGGGCTAAGGCCAGGTGTTCCTGTTGACGTGGACGAGGCAGTTCGACTTCGATAATACGACGGACGCAGGCAGGGCGCGCACTGAGAACATAAATACGATCAGAGAGCAAAATGGCCTCGCGCACATCATGCGTAATGAACAGGACGCTTGAATGAAATGATTGCCAGAGATCAAGCAGCCACATTTGCAAAGAGAGCCGCGTCAGGGCATCCAGAGCGCCGAAAGGCTCATCGAGCAGCAGAAAAGAATGGTTAAATAAAACCGTGCGTAAAAGGGCCACGCGCTGCTTCATGCCGCCCGACAAGCGAGCAGGGTAGCTCTGGGCAAATTCGCTAAGGCCGAAGCGTTTGAGCAGCTCATGCGCCTGCTGATGCGCTTCTTTGCGCCGAACGTGACGCACGTCAAGTCCCAGCATCACGTTCTCCTCCACAGTACGCCAGGGAAGCAGCAACGGTTGCTGCAACATATAGCCAGTTTTACCGGCTCGCGGCTCCTCGGCGATCCCATCAATCGCCACAAGCCCGGAGCTCGGTTCATCAATCCCGGCGATAATATTAAAGAGCGTGCTTTTGCCGCAACCGCTCGGCCCGATAATCGTCACAAACTCGCCCTGATCCACAGTAAGGTCAATCGGCTGTAACGCTTCCACCTGGCGTGGCCCATCCTGGTAGACCCTGCTCACGCCCTGTACAAGCAACTTAAGTGATGAATTCATCGCCTCCCTCCATGGGGATAAGATAAAGGCATATGCATAAAATGCAGATAAAACAGATAAAAAGCCGCAACCCGAGAGTGGATTGCGGCTCAAAGTCCTGAGAAAATATCTACAGATAGCGCCGCTTCCCTACGCTGGCATTACCCAGATCAGGTTCTTACAAGGGTCAGTAGCTTTCCGATAACTACCTCTCAGCCGTTCGGCTCCCCTAGCAGCAATGCAATTATGTCTTCTATGCAAAATAACAAGGTGCAGTAATTTCCACAACATAGTATATAGCAGTTTCTCAGGGACACGCAAGCCTGAGACCTGTGTACTCTGGGCAGCAAAAAGCCGTTACCCTCTGCGGATAACGGCCCATATATATCATTGCTTAGTCATCAGTCAAACGGATCACGTCCTGCAGCAGCGGCTGAACCCTGGGTGTGCCCCAGCCCGTGCAGGCATCCCAGCCCGGGGTAGCATTATAGCCAGCAATACCAGCCTGGCTATTGTTCCCCTTAGTGATATCGTGGAAAACCAGATTTGCCACCCGGCTAGCTCCTAATTTATAGAGCGCACTATTGAGAAATCCCAGTGGATGCCCGGCCAGTTGGTTAGCATCAGCTACCAGCGCGGCCCATTGCGGCGAGCCGGCACTCGTGCCACCAAAACCGTAATAGCCGGCCTTATCACCACCTCTAAAGCTCTCATAGACCAGCACAGGGGTATTAGGATCGGCATTAAACGAGATATCGGGAATCCCCCGAAAACCTTTTAAGAGTGCCTTATTCGCCGAAGAGAGATTGTCAGATTGATAATCTGGCTCTTTAAAGTACTGGCTGATCCCGCCGCCGGTCGCGCCGTTGCTGCCGCCATCGTTCCAGACGGTCTCTGACTGATAATGCCCCTTCGTATCGGCATACAGGCTTGTTCCACCTACGGCAGTCACCCAGGGAGAAGAAGCTGGGAAGCCGACCGTGGGGAAAGGATAATTCTTGCCGTTGGCATCGGGATTGGCCGAACCTGTATCGCCGGTAGAGGCCAGGAACGTTACACCCTCATCAGCCCCCTCATGATAGAAGGCATTAAATTCATTGAGGAGCTTCTTACCATCTTTCGTAAAAAGCGTGTTTTCTGTAGTTCCCCAGCTTTGCGAGATAATCTTGCCCAGGTGATTATGCAAAGCATATTTCTCAAGCTCTAAGAACTGGGGCATGCCCTGGACTCCCTGCGTCTCGGCAACCGGGCTTGTGAGCAGAACGATGCTAGCATCGGGGGCCAGAGCATGAGCCCACTCCACATCAAGGGTAGTCTCATCGGCCCAGCTGGTCTGCTCAGCATTGTTGGGATCAAACTTCACGCTTCCTAAAGGAGCCAGAACGCGTAGGGAAGGCGGATCAGGCAAACCAAAGCCCTTATCAAATATCTTGAGATCTTGGGCCAGCGTCGGGCTGCCAAAGGAATCAATGATCACAATCGTTTGCCCTTTGCCAGTAAAGCCGGAAGAGATCAGCGCGTCTACGCCATAGGCCTTACGTATCTCCTGCGGGCTATAGCAGGGATAATGATATTTGGCCCGGCACTGAGCATCTGTAGGTGGCGTAGTATTCTGCGCAAGCAGTGTGGCTTTCATGCCTGACGGAACAGAGAGTGCTCCCGCATGAGCCAGGCTACTCGCCACAACAGGCACACCGATGGCCGGCAGGAAGCTCCAGATAAGGACCATGATGAGCGAGAGGGAGCCTTGCCGCCTCAGTCTACGGGCCAGAGAAAATAGCATATGACACCATCCTTTCTGCATATATGCAGTATGTGAGGGTTACAAGTGGATAACAGTAAAATCCAATGGCCACAGTATGCATATGTATCTATAGGTATAAACGGACAAGTAAGGCAATTTTCACGGGAATTTGGAGATCATCGGTTAAAAATCAAAAATGCACGTAGCTACAAATTTAGCAACCAAAATATTATCGATACGCCATTTCATGCAACAAATCAACCATCCATAGAACCCCCTCAAAGCAAAGCGCGCTCGTGTATTCATTTATTTGTTTATATCTATATTCCCTTTAATCCTATGTATATAAGCATTACTTGTAATTAGCCTTACTTTTCTACTATAATCTTCTCATGTCTGAATGATAGCAACTTCTCAGGCATGGCATTTTTGCACTTCGTAATCTATTCTAGAATTATTGTAGCTATACAGAAGTAACGCAAAAAAATCCCATCCTCACGGATGCACCTTATGTGACGACCTGGCGGATCGAATCCGCGTTCTCAGCTTTTTGCTGACGGCATGAGGTAAAGAACATCTGAATAGTTACTGGGGGCTAAAGATAACAGTATCAGGTGAGGGGAAGTTATGTCTCTAGAGGGAATACAACTCGGTAATTATCGGCTGCAGCAGCAGATCGGGAGCGGTGGTATGGGTGAAGTCTATCTAGCAGAAGATACGCGCATCCCCCGGCAGGTAGCGATTAAAGTGATTCACAGCGAAGTCGCGCCCTATCCCGACCCGCAGACAATTCAGGAAGCAGAGCGCCTGTTTCAGCGCGAGATGAAAGCCATAGCGCGGCTCGATCATCCACATATATTACCCCTATACGACTTTGGGGAAGGGAGCTTCAACAGGAAGACCTATACCTTCATGGTTATGCCCTTCAGGGCAGAAGGATCACTGGCTGATTGGCTGCAGCAGCGTAACAATCCTGAACCACTCGCGCCCCAGGACGTTGCTCACTTTATTGAGCAGGCTGCCAGCGCGCTGCAGCACGCTCATAATCACCAGCTTATTCATCAGGACGTCAAGCCTTCTAACTTCTTGATTCGTCATATAGTAGAGCGGCCAACGCTGCCAGATCTCCTTCTCGCCGACTTTGGCATTGCCAAATTTAACACCTCGACCTCGGCCAAGAGTCAGAACATCCGTGGCACACCTGCCTATATGGCTCCTGAGCAGTGGGATAGCCAATCAGTTCCCGCGAGCGATCAGTATGCCCTGGCCGTCATGGCCTACCAACTTCTGACAGGGAGGCCACCTTTTGTCGGACGTATGGGGCAGGTTATGCGCCAGCACTTCACGGCGCAAGCGCAGCCACCGAGCAGTTTTAATCAGCGCATACCCACAGCGCTAGACGAGGTAATCCTCCACGCGCTAGAGAAAAAACCCGAGGACCGCTTCCCCTCCATTCTGCAGTTCAGCCAGTCTCTGCGGCTGGCCGTAGAGCATAGAGGAACCCTTAGAGCCACCCTGGCCATTAGCGAGGATGAAGCGATAGCCGGAACCAGGCGCCTTTTATTTCTCCCCGGAGGGCGGCAAGTCACAGTTACGGTTCCACCACGTGCCTATAACGGCCAGACATTACGTCTTGAGGGCAAGGGCGAACCCTACTATCAAGGCGGATCCTGCGGCCCGCTCCTCCTCACGCTTTCGGTAACTGCCGGTACTCAGGTTAAACCTGGCCATGATCCAGAACTCAACGAAAAGACTGTTGCAGGTGCAATGAGTGAGTATCCGCTTAACAAGGGCGCTATCCTCCCCTCGACTTTCTCACCGGCCCTCTATCCAACCCCTCTGCCGGCCTCAGTTATGCCAGTTCCCCAGGCCTACAAGCCTCCCTCCACAAGGCCGAGTATCCCGCCGATGCCAGAGCCAGGCCCATCGTCGAGCGGCGCAACCAGGAATGCGGTCCCACCCCTATTACCACAAGCAGACCCAAAGCAGGCAGCGCCCAACAAGCGCCAGCGCGGAGCCAACTCATTCTTTCGGGCTATGGGTATCTTTCTGCTCGCCTTCATAGTGATCAGTACCAGCCTCATCGGCATCACCCTTTATCAAAATCATCTCAGGCATAACCAATTTATTGCGTCCTTTATCGACTCTACGCATGCCACGGCTACAGTAGATGCCCAGCAAGACAATCCGTATCCCACGTATCTGCCGGACAAGGGTTCGCTGGCACTCTATGATCCCCTAACCGACGTATGGAGTAGTAGCTGGCCTGGACAGCCAGGCTGCACATTTAGCAAAGATGGCTATCATATCCAGGAGAATCAAAAGAGCTACATCTATTCCTGCTCATCGGCACGCGTCTTTAGCGACTTTTCGTTTGAGGTACAAATGAAAATTCTCAAGGGCGATTGTGGAGGATTAGCCATACGAAGCGATGAAAATCACAGATTTTACTCGTTTCAGGTCTGCGCCAATGGTCACTACACGCTTAACTTCTTTGTAGACAATAACTCTGCCCATGAACGAACATTATACAGTAACGTCGCTTCAGCGCTTCACAGCGGGACGGGCCAGACAAATACACTTGCCATTATGGCACGCGGCCACCAGATCTCCCTCTATATTAACCAGCATCCGGCCGGGAGCGTTACCAGTAGCGCCTATAGTAGCGGCCATATCGCCTTGCTTGCTAGCGAATACAGCGCAACAACAGAGGTGATTTTTCAGGAGGCCAAAGTGTGGACCTATTAGTAGCTCTTCGCTAAGCTCAGCCGACGCTTAAGAGTTGCGCCACTCCTGACAGGCGCTTAAGCGACAACCAAAGCAGCGATGGCAATAGGGCTATTTCTCGTGGATGCTCCAATGTGGCTACCAGGCAAACACTGACTTATAGCTATACATATAAATATGTTATACTACAGCCGATTGATACTTTACTCCCCTATACGTTCAATATTTACAGGAATATATACGGTACAAGAGAAATCTATGCCTCTCGAAAATATACAACTGGGCCATTATCGACTCTCCCGCCAGATTGGCAAAGGAGGGATGGGAGAAGTTTACCTGGCCGAGGATACGCTTCTGCCACGGCAGGTGGCTATCAAAGTCATCCGTATAGAATCTACGCGCAACCTGCAAGAGGCCGCCCGCCTCTTCCAGCGGGAAATGATAGCTATCAGCAAGCTCGACCATCTTTATATTCTCCCCCTATTCGATTATGGGGAAGAAACGCTTAATCAACAAACGCTTTCTTATATGGTTATGCCCTATCGCCCAGAAGGTTCATTGGAAGACTGGCTACAAGAGCATAATAGCGCCCCGATCCCCGTTATAACACACTTCATGCTACAGGCCGCCAACGCTCTACAACACGCTCATGACCATCAACTCATTCATCAAGACGTCAAACCCTCTAACTTCCTGCTGCGCCAGAGTACAGAACATCTTGAGTATCCCGATATCCTGCTTGCCGATTTCGGCATAGCCAAGTTAGAAGCAACCGGCTCTCTTTACAGCCTGGTTTTACGCGGTACGCCAGCCTACATGGCACCCGAGCAATGGCAAAAGCAATCCGAGCCGGCCAGCGACCAGTACGCCCTGGCAGTTATGGCCTATCAGCTTTTGACCGACCAGCTCCCCTACACCGGCAGCCTGGAACAGGTAATGCATCAACACTTTACAGCGCAACCGCAGCCCCCCAGTGAGTTAAATCCCCAGGTTTCTGCTGCCCTCGATTCTGTTGTTTTACGAGCTCTTGCCAAAAAGCCTCAGGAGCGCTTCCCTTCCATCCTGCAATTTGCCCAGGCCTTCCAGCAAGCCGCTCAAACCGCAGGCGATCTGTATGCCTCCCTATCAATCTCGCAAGAAGAAGCTCTGCAGGGGACAAGCCGCAAGGTAAATTTGCCTGGCAGGCGCAAGATATCAATTATGATTCCCCCTTATGCTACTGATGGACAGGAAATTCGCATCCCTGATCAGGGCGAGCCACATTATGAGGGCGGTCCGCGCGGGGCGCTGATTCTCACGCTCATGGTTGCCAATACATCAGCTTCTTCCATGCCCCAGAGCGAGGTACAGGCCTCTGGGCAGCCTGCCATTTCCCAGGGCCAGCTCTCTGGCGCAGAATATTCTCAGGCCTCAGAACAAGCTGCCTCTTCCAAAGACCGGCAGCCTGGTGCAGAATATTCTACGGTACTGGCCCAATCACAGATCCCCGACTATTTGCCGGTGCATGTACCCGGGACAGACTTATCTCCTGCTCACACCAGGTCTGCCGCAATCAGACCTCTCCAGGCGCAATTTATTTCAGCGTCGGCGCCTGCGCTGTTCAAAGAAAGGGTCGCGCGGGCGCCAAAGTGGAAGCTTGCTGTGCTAATTGGGCTTGCGCTCGTCATCATCCTGGCAGGGGCAATGACTGTAAATAGCCTTTGGGCCACCACAAACCCTTCAACAAACCACACGACAACTCCAACAGCCGCGCATACAACGGCTACTACAGCTATATCCACCTCTGCCAATAATTCCGCTTATCCCGCCTACTTACCAGGCAAAGGAAAGTTCGTTTATGCAGATCCATTAACGGCCAAGCATTCAAGCCATTGGTCTAATTTCGAGACCTGTACCTTTGAGCAAGATGGCTATCATATCAGTGTGACGCAACAAAATTACAACACTTTTTGCACAGCCGCCGATAGCTTCAGTAACCTCGCCTTTGAGGTCCAGATGAGAATTCTCAAAGGAGATTGTGGAGGAGCCGTTATTCGCAGCGACGGGATGTACACGTTTTATGCATTCCAGATATGCACCAATGGTAACTACGAGCTTGATCTTGTCGCCAGCGCGAATCCCAACGCTCCAACCAACACCCTGAAAACCGGTTATGCCGCTCCTCTCCATACAGGATTGAATCAATCTAATACGCTAGCTATCGCGGCCAATGGAGATAATATCAGTATTTTTGTGAATGGCCATCAGCTCGATCATATCACTGACAAAACCCTGAAAAGCGGCCAAATCGGCCTGATAGTTGGCGAGGATAGTAAAGCGACCGAAGCAGTTTTTCAGAACGCCCGCGTATGGACTTATTAAACTTACAGGCTCTCCCAAGGTAAAATTCAGTCATTACCTACTTTTTTACGCTTTTATTCAGAAACGTGACTACAGCTTCAAACCTATGTTATACTAGTTGCGCCTACATATAAATATGCACAGTCTACTTGTCCTTACCTGCTATTTACCCTAAAGAAGTAAGGAAATATTCATGTCACTCGAAGGATCGAAACTTGGACATTACAGTCTCTTGCGCCTGATTGGCAAAGGGGGCATGGGTGAGGTCTACCTGGCCGAGGATCTCTATGTCAAGCGCCAGGTCGCGGTGAAGATAATCGGGCTAGAGCATACTACAGACTTGCAAGAGGCCACGCGCCTCTTCCAGCGCGAGATCCAGGCTATCTCCCAGCTTGACCATCCCCACATCCTGCCCCTCTTCGATTCGGGCGAAGAAGTCATCCAGGATCGCAGGCTCGCTTACATGGTCATGCCCTATCGCGCCGAGGGCTCCTTGCAGGATTGGTTGAGCCAGCAGAACATAAAGCAGCTTGCTCCTCACATAGTCGCGCATATTGTCGAACAGGCGGCGGCGGCTTTGCAGCATGCCCACGAACGCCAGCTCATTCATCAGGACGTCAAACCCTCCAACTTCCTCATGCGCCAGCGCAGTGAGCATCCCGAGTATCCCGATATCCTGCTCGCCGACTTCAGCATTGCCCGTTTCGAGAGCATAAGCGCGATGAAGAGCCAGCAGATCCGCGGCACGCCTGCCTATATGCCCCCAGAGCAGTGGCAAAGACACTCTACACCTGCTAGCGATCAATATGCCCTGGCCATTACTGCCTATCACCTTCTGGTTGGCCATCCTCCCTTTAGTGGGCGCATGGAGCAGGTCATGCACCAGCATTTCGATGTCCAGCCTCAGCCACCTAGCACGCTTAATCCACATGTCACCAACGCCCTTGATGCCGTCATTCTGCGCGCTCTTGCCAAGAAGCCCGAGGAACGCTTTCCATCTGTCTTGCAGTTTGCTCAGGCTTTCCAGCAAGCCTGGCAGGGACAGGGCGACATTTATATCAGCCTCCCACTGAGCAGCGAGGAAGCCCTCCACGGAGCCATACGAAACGTCACCCTGCCCGGCCGGCGCCAGATCTCAGCCAGCATTCCCCCCAACTCCCACAATGGCGATCAGATCCGCCTGGCAGAACTGGGTGAGCCCTACTATGCAGGCGGACCGCGTAGCGCCGTCATACTTACCCTCCTCGTCCAAGGCCATACCGCTTATGGTATCAACTTTCCCCCTGACACTGACTCTCTGTCTGAGCCTACTCTCAGAAAGACGCCCTCCGCTCCTCAAATTCCTCCACCACCTCCCTACTGGTCTACTCAGCCCATTACCCCCCCTAACACAATACGCCCCAGGCGCTTGCTGACCATAGTCGCTGTGCTATGTGCACTTGCTCTGCTTATCTCAGGCACTGTGGGTCTATTTATTTATCAGAATCACGTGCAAAGCATCCAGGCAACAGCCACAGCCACTGCCCTGCGCGCCACAACTACCGTCTCAGCCAGGCAAACCAGCATAGCAGCCATGACAGCCACGGTCACAACAGGCAACCATTACCCCAGTTATATGCCTGATAACGGCCAGATTTCTTTCTATGACCCAATGACTGATCCCAAAGACAAGCAATGGAGTGAAGATAGGTTATGTTACGCCACACAGGACGGCTACCATGTCTTGACGAATCAGGCTCATTATTATCGGTATTGCAGTTCAGCCAATACGTATGCAGACTTTGCTTTCGAGGTACAAATGAAAATAGTCAAAGGCGATTGCGGAGGACTGGAAATTCGCAATGATGGCCAGGGCAAAGCTTATCAGCTCGTAATTTGCGCAAATGGAGCGTATGGCATGTATCTATATGTAGATCTTGATGGAGCACACGCCAAAACTCTTTTGGAAAGCACCTCTGCTCTGATCCACGCTGAAGCAGGTAAATTGAATACCATTGGTGTCGTTGCTAAAGGGCCAGACATCAGGCTCTTTGTTAACGGCTACACACTAGGCCATATACAAGACAACACATATCAAAAAGGCTATATCGGACTGCTAGCTACAGCATACGACAATCCAAGCGAGGTTGTCTACCAAAACGCCCGCATCTGGATCTTCTGATAGAGCAACAAAAACGGGGCTCCATTTTCGCAATGTATCTATTTTTTCTATAAAACCTCTTTTTCACGCTAAAAAAGATAAGGCCTGGATGGCCTTATTTTTCTGTTGTTATCTGCTATAATAGTACTCGTATTGAACGATTAGATGTAGTTTTATGGTTCTGCTAAATCCTCTACAAATGAAAATAAACTCTACACTTTTATTTCTAGGAAGCGTAGAGTAGTAAGGAAACATTCATGTCACTCGAAGGATCGAAACTTGACCACTATCGGCTCTGCCATCTCATCGGCAGTGGTGGCATGGGCGAGGTCTACCTGGCCGAGGACCTCTATGTCAAGCGACAGGTCGCCATCAAAATTATTCGCCTGGAACACGTTTCTGACGAGCAAGACAGCACCCGCCTCTTCCAGCGCGAGATTCAGGCTATCTCCCAGCTTGACCATCCCCACATCCTCCCTCTCTTCGATTCGGGCGAAGAAGTCATCCAGGACAAGCAACTGGCCTACATGGTTATGCCCTATCGCGCCGAGGGCTCCTTACACGATTGGTTGCGCCGTCAGAATATAAAGCAGCTTGCCCCTCAAGTCGTCGCACATATCGTCGAACAGGCGGCAGCGGCCTTGCAGCATGCCCACGAACGCCAGCTCATTCACCAGGATGTCAAACCCTCCAACTTCCTCATGCGGCAGCGCAGTGAGCATCCTGAGTATCCCGATATCCTGCTCGCCGACTTCAGCATTGCCCGTTTCGAGGGCTCAAATACCATGAAGAGCCAGCAGATCCGTGGTACGCCTGCCTATATGCCCCCAGAGCAGTGGCAAAGACACTCTACACCTGCTAGCGATCAATATGCCCTAGCCATCACTGCCTATCAGCTCCTGGTTGGCCATCCTCCCTTTAGTGGGCGCATGGAGCAGGTCATGCACCAGCATTTGCACATGCCACCTCAGCCTCCCAGCACATTGAATCCCAATGTGAGCAATGGGCTGGATGCCGTGATTCTGCGCGCTCTTGCCAAGAAGCCCGAGGAACGCTTCCCCTCCGTCTTGCTGTTTGCCAAGGCCTTCCAACAGGCCTGGCAAGCTCCTGGTGATATCCATATCCGTCTGACGTTGAGCCGTGAAGAAGCGCACCTGGGAGCCAGGCGCCACGTCACCCTGCCCGGCCGGCGCCAGATCTCAGCCAGCATTCCCCCCAACTCCCACAACGGAGATCAGATCCGCCTGGCTGAACTGGGCGAGCCCTACTATACAAGCGGACCGCGCAGCGCCGTCATCCTTACCCTTGTCGTGCAGGGAGAGGATATCTTTCCGCCTGACTCTGAGCCCACTCTCAGAAAGACGTCATCCGCCCCTCAACTTCTCCCACCACCCTACGAGCCAACCCAACCCGTCCCTCCTTCCAGGCCTACTTCCATTCTCCAATCCAGGATAAAGCCACGCCTGCGACTGGTAATCGCTGCAGTACTTGGCATAGTCGCACTTCTGGGCGTAAGCTTTGCAGCCATGAGTATTCACCAGGACCAACTAAGAGTTCAGGCAGCCGCGACCGCCAGCGCCCTGCAGGCCACGGCAACACAGGCCAGACAAACCAGCATCGCCGCCACTACTGCCACTGTCACTGCAGGCAACCGCTACCCCAGCTATATGCCCGGTAACGGCCAGATCACCTTCTATGATCCAATGACTGATTCCAATGACAATCAATGGAGTGTGAGTGACACGTGCAACTTTTCTGAGGATGGCTATCATGCCAAGAGTAATCAGCTTAATTATTATTATTATTGCAACTCAGCCAATACGTATGCAGATTTTGCCTTCGAGGTACAAATGAAAATAGTCAAAGGCGATTGCGGAGGGCTGGAAATTCGCAATGATGGCCAGGGCAAAGCTTACCACTTCGAAGCATGCGCCGGAGGTCATTATTCACTTGTTTTCACCCCCGATAATACCGGAAATAACAACAAAACGCTCTTAGAAGGGACCACTTCTTACATTCAAAGCGCGACAGGCGCCTTGAACACGCTTGGCTTTTTCGCTAAAGGGCCAGATCTCATACTCTTTGTCAACGGCTACACGCTAGGCCATGCACAAGACAACACATATCAAAAGGGCTATATCGGGCTACTGGCTTTCGAATATTCATTTCAAACCGAGGTCGTCTACCAAAATGCCAGGATATGGACCTTTTAAGCTAGCGCTCAAGCATGCCCACATTTTCACATTTTGCCATATTTTTCTTCATAGATCTCTTTTTCGCGACAAAAGGGGGAGATACCTTAATTTTCAGCCCTTAGCTGCTATAATAGTACTCGCATTGAACGATTAGATGGAAGTTTTATGATCCTGCACATTACTCTCCACCTAAAAATCACTCTACGCTTTTAGCTCTAGGAGAGGATAGAGGAGTAAGGAAACATTCATGTCACTCGAAGGATTGAAACTTGGCCACTATCGGCTCTGCCAACTCATTGGCAGTGGCAGCATGGGTGAGGTCTACCTGGCCGAGGACCTCTATGTCAAGCGGCAGGTCGCCATCAAGATTATTCGCCTGGAACACGTTTCTGACGAGCAAGAGGCCACCCGCCTCTTTCAGCGCGAGATCCGAGCTATCTCCCAACTGGACCATCCTCACATCCTCCCCCTCTTCGATTCGGGTGAAGAGGTGATCCAGAACCGCAGGCTCGCTTACATGGTCATGCCCTACCGCGCCGAAGGTTCCTTGCTTAACTGGTTACGCCGGCAGCGGAAAAAGCAGCTTGCTCCTCACATAGTTGCGCATATCGTGGAACAAGCAGCTACTGCCTTGCAGCATGCTCACGAGCGCCAGATCATTCATCAGGACGTTAAACCCTCCAACTTCCTCATGCGCCAGCGCAGTGAGCATCCCGAGTATCCCGATATCCTGCTCGCCGACTTCAGCATTGCCCGTTTCGAGAGCGCAAGCGCCGTGAATAGCTGGCAGATTCGCGGTACGCCTGCCTATATGCCTCCTGAGCAATGGCGAAGGCAATCCGCTCCGGCCAGCGATCAATATGCCTTGGCCAGCAGCGCCTATCACCTCCTGATCGGCCATCCTCCCTTCAGTGGCCAGATGGAGCAGGTCATGCACCAGCATTTTACGGCGCAGCCCCAGCCGCCCAGCACACTCAACCCTCAGGTTAGCCACGCATTGGATGCCGTCATCCTGCGCGCCCTCGCCAAAAACCCCGAGGAACGCTTTCCTTCCGTTTTGCAGTTTGCCCAAGCTTTCCAACAAGCCAAGAAAGCTCCCGGCGATATCCATATCAGTCTGTCCATCAGCGGCGAAGAGGCTCGCGCAGGCGTTATCCGCACCGTCACCCTGCCCGGCAGGCGGAAGATTGTAGCAACAATCCCACCCAATTCTTACAATGGTAAGCAGATCTACCTTGCTGAACAGGGTGAACCCTACTATGATGGAGGACCGCGCAGCCCCGTCGTCCTTACCCTCGTCGTCAATAAAAATGCCACAGCTGGATCTGCCTTCCCACTCGACACTAACTCCCATTCCTTACCTGAGCTTATCACCAAAAAGGTGTCCTCCACGCCTCAACTTCCTCCATCCCCTTCCCGCGAGCCTGCCCAACCCTTCGCGCCTCCCAGCAGCGGAAGCATGTCGGCCATGGGCAAGGCTGCCTCTGAGCCTTCTCCAAACAAGCGCCCCAGCCCAACACCCCGGCCACGGCGCTTGCTCATCATAGTCGCTGCGCTTGGCCTTCTTCTCATTCTCACCTCGGGCGCCACAGGCCTGTTTCTCTACAAGAATCACGCGCAACGCATCCTGGCCATGGCCACCGCCAGCACGCTCCAGGCTTCCGCAACAGCTGTCAGAGAGAGGAACATTGCTATCGCTGCTACTGCCACCGTTACTGCGGGCAACCATTACCCCAGCTATATGCACGGCAGCGGAAAGCTAGAGATCTATGAACCATTAAATAATCACATAAATAGTCTATGGCCCGAAAGTAACACTTGTGGCTTCTTCCAGGATGGCTATCACATTCAAGAAGATAATATCAACCATTATCACGATTGCATCTCGGCCAGTACTTACACTGATTTCACCTTCGAGGTACAAATGAAGATCTTAAAAGGGGACTGTGGCGGCTTTGACATTCGCAATAACGGCCTGGACAAAGCCTACCTCTTTGAAGTATGCGCTGGCGGAACCTATACACTCATTTTCTACCCAGACAAAACAGGAAACAATATTAAAGTCCTCGTGCAGGGCATCTCTCCACTTATCAACAAAGGAGTAGGAGCGCTAAATACCGTCGCTATCGTGGCCAAAGGGCCAGATATGACGCTCTTTGCCAATGGCAATGTGCTGGCCAGCACGCAGGATAGCAGCTCTAAAGAGGGCCACATCGGACTGGCAGCCTCCGAAGGTTCAGCGCCAACTGAGGTCGCCTTTCAAAACGCCAGAATATGGACCTTCTAAGCAGCAACAAAAACGGGGCGCGTTTAAACACGCCCCATTTCTTAGCTGCAAGCATATTTCTTGCAATCCTACTTGCCAAGGAAAACCATCAGGCTGGCCGCAGCCGGCATCGCAGCCTGCAGGACCAGTTGCGCCACCACAGTAATCACCAGCAGAGCAGCGGTTGCCAGCGTTATCGCTGTACCCAGGCCTAGCGGCGTCACCAGGCGCTCGTTCTTCACCGGAGCATCAAAGAACATCACCTTCACCAGGCGACCATAGTAGACAAGCGAGACGATGCTATTGAGCAGGGCGATCACCACAAGCCAGGTCTGACCCAGGCCCCAGGAAGCCGTAAACAGTATAATCTTGCTCCAGAAACCTGCCACCGGCGGAATACCTGCCAGCGAGAGCAGACAAAGCGCCGTACCCACACTCAAAAGTGGTGCGCGCCGCCATAGTCCCCGGAAGTCTTCGATACGCTCACCGCCAGTCAATTGGGCCAGCGTAATGATACCAGCGAACGCCCCAAGATTAGTGATTACATAAACCAGGATGAAAAACAAAACTGCAGCGTTGCCATCTGGCTTATTGGTAGCAAAGCTGGCAATGAAGCCAACCAGGATATAGCCAGCCTGCGCAATGCTGGAATAGGCCATCATGCGCTTCACATTCGACTGCACCGCGGCCACGATATTGCCAAGGGTCATCGTCAAAACTGCCACAATCGAGAGGACAACAACCTGCGAAGTCAGATTGACCTGGCCCAGGCCGCCAAACATGAAGACACGGATCAGAGCCGCAAAACCTGCAGCCTTAGAGCCAACCGAGAAGAAAGCCGTGGCCGGCGTAGGCGCGCCCTCGTAGATATCGGGCGCCCACATATGGAAAGGTACTGCCGAGATCTTGAAGCCAAAGCCCGCGATAATCAACACGCTGGCAATCAGCAGCAGCAGATTGCCCTGC
The DNA here is from genome assembly GCF_004208415.1 of Ktedonosporobacter rubrisoli. Classification (GTDB taxonomy): domain Bacteria; phylum Chloroflexota; class Ktedonobacteria; order Ktedonobacterales; family Ktedonobacteraceae; genus Ktedonosporobacter; species Ktedonosporobacter rubrisoli. The sequence goes on from NZ_CP035758.1 coordinate 5,920,575, forward strand.
GTAATGCCCGTCTTAATGGCATGCGCCACGCCTTGCAGATCGGTAGTCCCGGTCAGGCCATAGATCAGCGCGAAGCCATAGAGCAAAATCGCCGAAGACATGGCTCCCAGCAAGACATACTTCACCGAAGCCTCTGCCGAGCGCTCACTAGTGCGAATCAGGCCCGCCATCACATAGAGCGGAATACTCGTCAGTTCCAGCGAGATATAGATAGTGATCAGCTCGGTCGTACTGGCCATCAGCATCATGCCCACTACCGAAAAGAGCATGAGCACATAGAACTCGCCGTCAGCCTTGACATACTTCCCCACATAATCGTAGGAAGCAAGAATCATCACGGCGGCGATCATCAAAAAGATGATATCAAAGAATAACGCATAAGGGTCCACAGTCAGCATATTAAAAAATGCTGTATGGGTTCCCTGCAAAGTCAGAGCCTGAGATATCGTAAAACCTACCGGCACAATCAGGCCAACGAGAGCCACAGTGGCAACGACAGCGCGGCGTTTGACGAACAGATCGACCACCATGACCACCAGCGCTAACAACGTCAGCGTAAGCTCTGGTGCCAGCAGGTAAAGATCAGACAAGTGAAACATACAAACTCCTTACCCCCCCGGGGCGACCTCTGAGGCCGCCCTTATTTTATCATCGCCACAGCCGCCTGCATCACATGGGTCAGGCTGGGTGTTATCACATCGATCAGGGGTTTGGGATAGACACCAACAAGCACGATCACGGCAGCCAGAACGAAGAGGGGCACCACTTCGCGCAAGCTCGCATCCGGCAACCAGGCCCACTTCTTATTGAAGGGCCCATAGAAAACCCGCTTGATCATCCAGAGCAAGTAAGCAGCAGTCAAAATCATTGTGAAGACAGAGACTATCGTCGCCGCCTGCCAGATCTGATAGCTGCTGGTAAAGACCATATACTCCGCCACGAAGCCAGCCAGTCCAGGCAGGCCCAGAGAAGCGAGAGCAGCGAAGGTAAAGAGCGTCGCCAGCATAGGCATCTTCTTGGCCACGCCTCCGAAGACTGCGATCTCACGCGTATGCGCATGGTCGTAAATTACGCCAACGCAGAAGAAGAGCAGGCCAGTAATCAAGCCATGGCTAAACATCTGCACCGTGGCCCCCATAAGCGCCGCCGTGCGAAATGCTACATCACCACTGCCGGCGGCCGCAGCCACACCCAGCAGCACGATACCCATATGGCTAACGCTGGAATAGGCTATCAGCTTCTTCATGTCCTTCTGGACCAGACAGATGCCCGCGCCATAGATAATGTTAATTACCGCGATGACGGCAAGCCAGCCAGCAAACTGATGAACACCAAGAGGGAAGAGCGTAAAGCAGATGCGGATCAGCCCATAGGCGCCCATCTTGAGCAGCACGCCGGCCAGGATCACGCTCACCTCAGTAGGCGCATCGGTATGGGCATCTGGCAGCCAGGTATGGAAGGGGAACATCGGGATCTTCACGGCGAAGGCCACAAAAATCAGCAGGAAGACCAGCAGCTGCGCTCCTACCGTCACGCCAATAATTGGCAGCGTGATGGTATCGTTGAACATATGCGCCACAAAGTAGGGCATACTGCCCGTCGCCGGGTTTCCATGGCTGATGTTCAGGAAGTAGAGCAGCAGAATCCCTACCAGCATAAAGACGCTGCCGAAGAAGGTATAGATCAAGAACTTCCAGGCCGAATAGATACGCCCGGGCATGCCATGCTTCACAACGTCGCTGCCCCAGACACCGATGAGGATAAACATCGGAGCCAGCTCGACTTCCCAGAAGAGGAAGAAGAACAGCAGATCAAGGGCCATAAAGACGCCCATCACGCCAGCTTCCAGGATCAGCAGCAGGGCCATGTAATCTTTGACACGGTTCTTTTCCCAGCCGCCGATAATCGCCAGCATGCTAAGCAAGGCATTCAAGACCACCATGGGCAGGCTCAAACCATCCACGCCCAGGAAGTAATCAACCTTAATTTCTAAGCCGGCCGTCTTAAAATCAATCCATGGCAGATTTATCGATTCGGCCAGATGTTGTAGGTCGCCAAAGCCCTGAGATATATGTGTAAAGACAACCACCAGCGACAAGACAAAAGTGGCGGCAGCAAAACCCAGCGCCACCCAGCGTGCCGGCTTGGTCGGCAAAGCATAGATTACCACAGCGCCGATCACAGGCAGCAGGATAATCCAGGTGAGAATACTTGAGAATATCGTCATGATCCTTCTTATCCTCTCACGAACGTGACCAGCACAAAGACGATCACCGCCAATACTGCAACGCCACCAAAGAAGCCAACCATGTACGCCTGTACTCTACCTGTCTCAACCTGGCGCACGCCACGGCCAAACGACGTAATAATATAGGCCACGCCATTGACAATTCCGTCCACGATATACGCGTCAAAGGCCTGCTCAACATGTGATATGCCAAGCACCACGTAACGGATAAACAGATCGTAGAGATCCTCAATATAGTAACGGCGGTAAAGGATGCGATGCAATACGCGCAAAACTGCATTCCCCTGCACGACAGCATCAACCTTTGCCGGCTCAACGCGTGCATAGAGGAAGTAGGCCCAACCAAGGCCGATAAAGGCCACCACCACGCCAACCCAGGTCAGCGGTGAGCTTATAATATGGGCAAAATTGAGTCCCTCCGCATGGGGATCAAGGTAAGTGAAGAAGCCGAACCAGTAGCCAGCGATTACCGAAGGAATGGCCAGCAGGATCAAAGGAATCGTCATTGTCCAAGGCGACTCGTGCACCTCACCGGTCCCGCGATAAGGACCACCCCAGAGGCCACCGAGCTTACCACCCTTACCGCCAAAGGCCCGAATATAGGCGCGCAACATATAGAAAGCCGTTAGGCCAGCCGTACCAAGCGTAATGATATACAGTCCCCAATTACCATGTTCCAGCGTCAACTCAATAATTGTATCTTTACTATAGAAACCTGCGAAGAAAGGGAAACCAGAGATTGAGAGTGTAGCAATTAACCAGGTGGCTGCTGTAATTGGCATACGTGTGGCCAGACCACCCATCAGGCGCATATCCTGTACTTCCTTATGCATAGCATGATGCAGGCCATGTAGCACGCTACCGGCGCCAAGGAAGAGAAGAGCCTTAAAGAAGGCATGGGTAAACAGATGGAACATACCGGGGCCAGCCCCCAGTTCTGGACCGGCCACGCCCAGGCCCACAAACATATAGCCTAGCTGACTAATCGTCGAATAGGCAAGCACGCGCTTGAAGTCGCTCTGCACCAGGGCAATCGTCGCCGCAAAGAGCGCCGTGAAGCCGCCAATCCAGGCCACTACCTCAAAGGCTGCCGGACCAGCTGCGGCAAAGAGCGGATAGGTACGGGCCACCATATAGACGCCGGCCGCCACCATCGTCGCCGCGTGGATCAGCGCGCTCACCGGGGTCGGGCCTTCCATAGCGGATGGCAGCCAGATGTGCAGCGGGAATTGAGCAGACTTACCAATCGCACCACAGAAGACCAGGATCATCGCAATCGTCAGAACCGTCTTATCCATGGACTGCACATGAGCCGCAATATCCTGGAAGTCGAACGAGTGAACGTTGGCGAAAAGGATCATAATTCCAATAATAAAGCCAACATCACCAACACGGTTCGCGACAAAAGCCTGGATCGAGGCAGTAGCAGGCGAAGGACGCAACTCTGCCGGCTTTTCGCGCTTATTAATCCAGAAGCCGATGAGCAGATACGAGCTCAGACCGACCAGCTCCCAACCCACAAAGATAACCAGAAAATTCTGGGCGAAGACGATCACCAGCATCGAAAAGGCAAACAGCGAGAGGTAAGAAAAAAAACGAGCATAGCCCGCCGAGTTTGCCATGTAGCCCTGGGAATAGAACTGCACAAGAAGAGCGACCGTCGTCACAACCACCATCATCGTGATGGCCAGCCTGTCGAGGTGGAAAGCAATGGTATAATGAGCCACCCCCCACTCATAAGAAAACACCGAGATGCCAGCTTCCGGCAAGACACCCGGGTTTGTGAAAGTGTTAATAAAGAGTACCCAGGAATAGATACAGGCCAGGGCCATAATCAAAATAGCCACATAGCCACTCACCCTGGCACCTACAGTTAAAGCAGGTACCGTTGGATCATCATCATAATCCTGACTGTCCTCGCCATGACCTTCAGACTCGCCTCCATGTCCCCCGTGAGCCTCCCCATGAGCTCCCTCGTGACTTACAGCCTTCTCCCCACGTGGACGGCTGAGCAAATCCCAGTTACGAGTACCAAAGATAATAACCACGAAAGCGAGAAGCGGCGCGAACAGAATCAGCCAGGAGTATTGATATAACGCCATATGAACTCAGTGCGCACAGCATCATTGAGACACTACGATAGCCAGAGCGCACATCTCCTTTCTTTAGCAGAAGCCCTGGTCTGGATTCAAAACTTCATCATATCTATTTCGCCAACATCCACCGTACTACGTTTGCGATAAATTGCTATAACCATCGCAAGAGCGACCGCTGCCTCTGCCGCCGCCACAGTGATAATGAAAATAGCGAATATTTGCCCCGTTAGGTAGGTCGAGTAGGGCTTCACCTGGTTAAAAAAGGAAAAACCCACCATCGTAATATTAACGGCGTTCAACATAATCTCGATACCCATCAATACAGCAATTGCATTACGCTTAGCAATCGCACCGTATAAGCCGATGCAGAAGAGTACCGCGCCAAGTATTAAAAAATGATTGAGAGTAAGTCCCATACCATTAATCCTCCCTACCAATAACAATCGCACCGACAATGGCTACCAGCAATACCAGCGAGGCAATTTCAAAGGGTAATACGTAGCTATATGTCGTGGGACTGTATAATAATTGACCGATACGCACAACGTTACTGATACCTGCCGGGAGCTGTCCTGCTCCATTCCCCACGTTGGCAATCGCGCGATTGCTAAACGTAGCAGCATAGACAATACTCGCCCCCACCAGGGCACAGATAATCATGCCTATCCACCACAGCTTGTTGGTAGGGTTTGTTCTTACCTGTCCACCGATGCGCGTCAACATAAGCGCAAAGAGGATCAAGATGGTTACCGCGCCTGCATAGACCAGGATCTGTACAATCGCGATAAACTCAGCGTTGAGTAGCACATAAATTCCTGCAGCCATCGCAAACATGACTATAAGCGCCAGCGCGCTATGCACAATGTTGTTAAGGCCAACTACAAGCAACGCCGACCCTACCAGGATCACCGCGATGATCCAGAAAATGAGGGTGGCTAAGTCCATAAAAACATACCTCCGGATTATATCGGATCGTAATCTTAATCTTGGACAAGAGGAGAATATTACATCCCTGTCGGTTCTCTGCTACTTGTATTGTATCATCCATGACGCGATGCGGAGAAACCGCGTCGTGGGGATGGAAGGATACATTGTCCCATTGGATTCTAACAAAACATCAGACATGTGACAAGAGCAAATATCACCCCGCGCCACAAAACGCAGAACATCTTCGCCAAAGAGCTCTTTGTCAGGCCTCTCAGGATTATTTATACTCCTTGCTGCCTTAACCCACAGGGTACTATCTGGCAAAAGCCTGACCCACCTGGGACAAAAAATCTGCGCTGGGCAAACAGGTCTGGGGAAATTACTAATGAAGAGATTGGAGGAGGAGTGCGCATCAGGTATGCACGCTCTCCGGCTCCATACATATAAAATAAGTAGTGGTTGAACTGATCTGTGCAAATAGCACCGCTTTGCTGAACAGCAGCGCTACCTCTATCCCGGCACAAGCTTATCTGGACTTATATCCCCAGGCTGTGCGCAGATTCCAGGTAGAATGGAAGGTGTCTTGCTGCATCTCCTCAAGAGCCTGCTTACAGATTGCCTCATAGTCTCCTGAGATACAGCCCCATTTCTGGATAAAGGCCTTTAGATTACGCAGAACATATTTGCAATCGTTATAGTAGGCCTGCCCGGCTGGCGTTCCTGTACGATATTCCAGGGCATAAGAACGCGTCTGAACCTGCTGGCAGCCGTGCTGCGTAAGCAGGCGCGCTAGATGGTCAATAATGCCTGTTGTGTTGTTCTCAAAGAGATGCCCTGACTGGAACATGGCGCACTGGAACATAGCGAAGAATTGCGTGAGGGCGGGACTATTGTTCTGATGCTCAATCTCGGGCTCGGTAACGCGAATGACGGCCTGGGGACGCGCGATGCGCAACATCTCGCTAAGCATTTTGGGCCAATCCCAGGTGCGCATAAAACTACCGCTACAACGCATATTGACGAGATCAAAATAATTGTTGGGAAATTCAAGCATGCGCAAGGCATCCATGACATGGAACTCAACGCGATCAGCAACTTGCGCCTTCTCGGCTTGCTCACGCGCATAGTCCACCATACGCTTACTCACATCAATACCGATCAAAGTCATCGTTGGATAGGTTTGCGCTGCTTCAATGACCCATCCTCCACTTCCGCAGGCCACATCGAGCACGCGCCGGTATGCACTCGGATCTGCCTGCTCAGGTAAAATACCCCCCATGGAAGCCGTGATCATCTGGTCTTGAACGGTGACCCGCTCAAGCTCCTCTAAATTTGTACGATCTTGCACAAAATAGGTACTGGGATGCTCTTGCTTTGATGACTCAGGCGGATTAGACATAGTGGCATTCCTTTGCTCTTATTTTTTGCTCGCCGCTGCTCATAGACCTGCCGAGGGCTCTCCTCAGCAAGCCAGCAACATTCGCCGATATTATACAGGAGCTGCTGACGCCTGTCGAGCATGGCTAGAGCTTTCTGCCGCTATTTATCTTTGCCTTCCCTGCTAAGGCCAGGAAGAAACGTGATAAGTAGAGGTCTTCCAACGCAGCACTAGAGCTAACACAGCAAAGCCAATTTGGAGAAATAGAAAGCCGCGGGAGAGCGCGCAGGAAGCCGCGGCAGGGTAAATCGGGAAGCCTAACCATAAGTTCTAAAGTTCATGAACTTAACATAATGAATATGTCCACATGCTATAATACAAGATGGTTTATCACCATCCAATCCTATCAGCGGTCGTCAGACCGACAGGAGGCTATTCGTGAAAGTTGTCATTCTCGGCTGTGGCCGCGTGGGAGCTACATTGGCGACGCAGCTAGATAAAGCAGGGCATAGCGTATCAGTAGTTGATAGCAGCAATGATGCATTTCAGCGTCTTGACCCGGAATTTGGCGGTATGAAGATACTGGGCAATGGCATTGAGCAGCATGTTCTTAAACGAGCCGGCATTCTTGAGGCCGACGCCTTTGTAGCTGTCACCAACGGCGATAATCGTAACATCATGGCGAGCCAGATCGCCAAAGAGATCTTCCATATCAAAAAGGTTGTCTGCCGCATCTACGACCCTATTCGCCAGCTCACCTACAATGAGCTTGGCATGGAGACCATCTGCCCCACGTTGATCAGTGCGAACATACTCTTTGACGCCGTGACAGTGGATACAAAGCACAAAGTATAAAGTGCTTGCAGCCATAAGCTGCGCAACAAGCAAATCACACTTACAAGGAAGGGACAAGAGGCACTCGTATGTATATCATCATTGGAGGTGGTGGCGAAGTTGGCTACTATCTCGCTAGAAATTTATTGAATCGGGGTCATGAAGTTCTGCTTCTGGACAAATCGGCAAGCCGCGTGCAGACCCTGACCGAGGAACTGGGGCAATCAATTCTTCGGGGTGATGCCTGCGAAGCGCGAACTATGGAAGAGGCAGGGGCACAGCGTGCAGATGTAATCATTGCGGTAACCGGTGAGGATGAGGACAACCTGGTAATCTGCCAGATGGCCAAAAAGCGCTTCAACGTTGGTCGTACCATCGCACGCCTGAACAATCCTAAGCATGAAGAGCTATTCCAGAAACTGGGCATCGATGTATCTATCAGCCCAACCAAGGCCATTCTCTCCCTCATTGAATCCGAACTTCCTGGCCCCCATTTCGTTCTGCTCATGACGCTTAAGAAAGCTGGTCTGGAGATCGTTGAGATGAGCATTCCTGCCCTTTCTCCCGTGGTAGGAAAGCAATTAAATCAGATCAATCTGCCCCGCAGCAGCAACCTTGCGCTGATTATCCGTGGGGATGAGACCATCTTTCCTACCGGAGAAACCGTGTTGATGGAACACGACGAAATTTATGCTCTGGTAAACCATGATGGCGAAGAAGAACTACGACGCACATTCGGTACCGATTAAGCGCTGCAACCAGTCATCTCGACAGTGATAAGGACCCTGGAGTTATCCTTATCACTGCTCAGCCATTATGTACGAATGCGATCGCCGTTGTCCTGCCTGTGCTCCCCCTCCTCATTTTGTGAAGGCTCAGGCTTTTCCTCTTGCTGGCTACGCACATGAAATAGCTCTGTGTGCTCGGGAGCGCTATCTGTTTCAGACCTGGCCTCAGGCCCCGCGTTTTGCAGAGGTTGACGTTTTTTAGGCATGTGCAATTGTGGGGGACGCCGAATCACCCAGCTTGCGCGCCTCCGTTTGGCCAGTATCTGGTCGGCACTCTCTCCACGTATCGAACGGTACAGGCTGGCCACGACCACCCAAATCGCCGCGACAATAGGTGTGGCAATCAGCGCCCCAAGAGGGCCTAGCAACTTTGCACCTATCAACAAGGCTAGCAGAGAAGCTACAGGATGCAAGCCAACCGCATGCCCTACAATGCGCGGCCCCAGAATATTGCTTTCTATGGCCTGAATAGCCACAAATGCCAACACTATATAAAATGTACGCGGGAATGGGTCGGGCAGGAGCAAAGAGAGCGCGATGGCCGGGATAGAGGCCAGCGCCGGACCCACCATCGGGATCGTCTCAAAGATGAAGGCGAGCACTCCCACAAGGTATGCGTAGTTCTGCAGCCCGGTAGCCACACACACCAGGCTGGCCATACAGCCAACGATGAGGGCCAACGTCAACTGGCCGCGAATATAATTACCCACGACACGATTAAGGGCATCCTCGAACAACAATACATGCGGCAAGGAGCTCTTTGGCATGATGCTCACAATGCTATCGCGAATGCGTTTCCCATCGAGGGTAAGATAGAAACTTATCACGATAACCAGCAGAATATCGATAAAGCCATTTGTAATCACAAAGGCAAAATTGAGGACGTTGCTGGCCATCGATCTGGCAAAATCTGTAGCCTGCAACTGAATCTGGTCGATGGCCGCACGAATGTTGGCATCAGGAATATGGCCCTGCGTTTCCAGAAAGTTGATGAGGTTTACCATGGTTGTGGGCAAGTTCAAGGCAAAATCAGTAATGGTCTGTGAGAAGTTTAGCGCTTGCTGAATCAGCGAGAAAACCAGGGCATAACCAAGAGCGCCAAGAAGAGCCAGCATGATTATATAGACAATAAGGGTGGCCACGACACGCGGAACATGATACCTGGCCAGAAGATTGGCCGCCGGTGTGAGCAGAAAAGCTACGGCCATTGATAAGAGAAGAATAATAATAACATCAATAAATTGTCCCGCAAAGCTTCCCAATGCCCAAACTATCACCCCAAAGCAAATAATGCATATAAGAATATCTCGTGTGCGGTGCCAATCAATTTGCGCCATATTTTTCCCCTTCAGCAAACGTTGAAGACGGCCTTCCTGTATTGTGACAGGTTTTTCTTGAAAGAACAAGATATTTATCCTTCATATATTCTACGAACCTCCGGAAGGTGACGATCCATATTCAGCTTCCTCTTTTCTACTATGCATATGGTGCATACCCTTACAACGAACAAGGCGCGTTTCAGGTGAAACTTTATGTCTACCTCCTTCGTTCATCTATGGGGAATACCAAAAAGGGGGATATTGCTAATCTTGCCAGCTCCGATTGATGGAAATAAATAAGATTTGTTAAGTGAGAACAAGCAGAGCTGAGGTTAGGAGAAATGTATTACAACAAGCGAACAGCTCATCTCGGCGCGTACTGACAGAGAGCGCAAAAATCAGCCAGGCTTACTCACGCTATTAGTACTATCATCAATGTTAATTTTATCTATTCGTTTCGTCTATATCAATACGGTACTTACGCTGTTTCAATGTGAACAGCTTGAAAGAGGATGGCCCGTGGATGTATCTACTACCGTGATGACACCAACACAACTTCTTTTAACCTGGGGATTGATGGGAATTCTATTCATCTGGACCTTTATCTTTGCCTTTTTAGCGCTACGTCCAGCTAGAAAGAAGGAGAGTCGGGCACAAACCTTGACTACTCCTGTCTCCACCATTTCATCCTCAGCTAAGCTACATGTGACCTCCGGCCAAAGCGGTTCGGCTCTCCCAGCGCGTAAGGGTGTCAGGGGACACGAACAGGTTGGCGACGTTGGAGCAAGCTCGGTAGCGCGTTAGTTAAAAGAAGCTAAAGGTAAGCATTGGGGCAAAGTGAGCATATGCATAATATGGTCAAATCTGCCGCAATTAGCGCTTTTATTTATTATAGTAGCCTGGCACTTCTATCACTGCGCTGGCAGTGTCAGGCACTCTCTTTTAGCTGCCAGCTCTCCTGCCTCTCTATGTGATCGCTTTGACCAGATCGGGCAGGAGTTTTTCGGCATCAGGCGCGCCCAGACCTGTTACCGCGTCCCAGCCGGGAACCGCCTTATAGCCCGGTACTTTGCTCAGGCGATTCGTATTATCTCCACTCGTAATATCGCGAAAATCTTGTGTATAAGCAGGAGATGCGCCTAGCTTATAGAGTGCAGGATTGATAAATCCTAGAGGATGCCCCGCCATCTGATTAGCAATAGCCATCAATCCGGCCCAGAGTGGCGTTGCTGCGCTCGTACCTCCCGCCAGCCCCCACGAGCCGCTCGTATAGACAGCCAGTCCCGTGTAAGGATCGGCAGCCGCCGCAACATCGGGCACGCCTCGGTGATGGTTAAACTCTGCCTGGACGCTGGCCGGCAACGTCTTTTGGTAGGCTGGCATCGGATAAAAACGGCTGAAGCCGCCACCACTACTCTGGCCATCCCCTATATCGCTCCAGGCCTTCTCCGTAAAGCCTGCGCCATTGCGCTGCAAGGTAGTTCCCCCTACGCTAGTGACCCAGGGAGAAGAGGCGGCAAAGCTTGTGGTAGGGACCGTGGCAAGTTTGCTGCCATTCAGATCTGCATAATCGGTTGCGCCATTATCGCCAGAAGAAGAGAAATAGGTAACGTGCTGCTGAAGAGTAGCCTTTTGGAGAAACTCATTCCATTTCTTAAGCTCCTGTTGCCCGGCCGCATCCTGCAATGTCAGTTCAGAAGCTCCCCAGCTCTGCGTCACAATATTGCCAAGTTTATGATCGAGGGCATATTGCTCTAGCTGACGAAATTCGGGCAAGCCAATCGTGCCCTCAGTCTCGGCAACCGGGCTGACCAGTACCACGACTTTAGCCTCTGGCGCGATGGCGTGAATGATCTGTACATCAAGGTTCGTCTCAAAGGCCCACGTCGATTTATCATCAAGGGGATCATATTCCTTCGCTTTAAGCGGCGAAATGATCTGAAGATCAATTGGCGGCAGACCGAATTGCCGATCGAAGACTTTCATATCTTCCTGCAAAGTTGGGCTGCCAAAGGAAACAATATCGATTACAGTCTGACCTTTGCCGGTAAAGCCCTTTTGCAGCAACGATTCTACTCCATAGGCCTGGCGCAAGGCCGTGGGCGTAAAGCAGCCGGAAAAATTTCGTACGGAACGTGGGCAGATAGTGGTTCCTTGAGAGCTGTTCGCCGATGGGGTGGCAGTTACTCCTGGCCTGCTTAGTAAGCTACTTCTATTGCTCCTGTCTCCGCCGGTTCCACAGGCGGCCAGCAGAACAAGCAGGCAAAGTAATATAAGGAGTCGTCGTAAGAAGAATACCATACTTTACTCCTATTTCAAGGCGGTTATCAGATCAGGAATGAACTGGCTGGCCTGCGGCGAGCCCCAACCCGTGACGGCATCCCAGCCCGTGGCAGCGGCAAAGCCCTGGACTTTGACCGGACCATCTACGCTGTTATCCCCTTCTGTAATATCGCGGAAATCTCTGGTTTGTTTCTGCGCAGCCATTTTATAGATGCCAGGATTCAGGAAACCCAGCGCATGACCTGCCGTCTGGTTAGCTACAGCAACTATCCCGGCGACAAGTGGCGTGCTCGCGCTGGTACCGCCAACCTGATTCCAGGAGCCGGCGAAATAGATTGCCATGCTTGTATCCGGGCTGGCATCGGCAGCCAGGTCGGGCAAGCCGCGACGCCCCGCCAATTGACTCTGAACTGTTGGCGGCAGATTTTTTTGATAATCCGGCTGGCTGAAAAACTGGCTGCTGCCACCCCCGCTGCCCTTCCAGGCCTGTTCAGCATAGCCAGTCGCAGTATGCTGTAACACAGTTCCCCCCACAGAGGTAACCCATGGAACATCCGCCGGAAAATTGACGACAGGAGTAGGAGAGAGCTTGCTTCCCGCCAGGTCTGTCCAATCGGTTGCGCCATGATCGCCCGAGCCAGACAGGATGGTCCAGCCTTCCTGGGTAGTGATGCGTCGATAGAAATCGCTATAGTCTTTCACTAATTGCTGACCCGCGCCATCCTTGAGCGTTACCTCGGTGGCCACAAAGCTCTGCGAGAAGATCTGCCCCAGATGATGATTGACTGCATATTGCTCTAGCTTGAGAAACTCGGGCAGGCCGATAGTTCCTTCAGTTTCATCAACCGGGCTGGTCATCACGACGATCTGGGCCTCGGGAGCAAGGGCATGAATCATCTCTACATCGAGCTCTGTTTCCTCTGCCCAGCCCACCATTTCCGCGTTATTAGCATCAAAAGGGACAGTGCCAAGCGGGGCAATAACCTGAACTTTGACGGGAGGCAAGCCGAATTGTTTACTGAACACATCTAGATCTTTCTGCAGAAAAGGGCTGCCATACGAGACAATATCGACAACAGTCTGGCCTTTTCCGGTAAAGCCCTGCTCCGTGAGCGTTTCCAATCCATAGGCACGGCGCAGCCCATAGGGAGTATAGCAGTTCTTGACCTTCTTAAGCTCCGCCGGACAGGTATCCAGCAGCGTACTTGCATTGATCCAGGCAGGTTTAGACGTAGCTACCTGACTACCATTCCCGCCATTTGTCTGACAGGCGGAAAAGAGAAGGAGCATAAAAAGTAAGGCTATTAATCTGGGCCAGCGCGGCATTCTATTTCTTCTCCTTGAATCGTCAACAATCCCTATTATATCCTAACGAGTTGCTGTTGTACTTTCACCTAAGGTAGTGTAAGGTTATCTACTAGTCATAGTAATAACAACGATAAATACAGCAATTCGGAGGCAAAAAGCTTATGCCGCAACATAGATCGTTACCCGAACATGATCCTCATGTGTCTATAGATGAAAATCTGGCCAGACAAGCGCTCGCCGACGATGTATTTCTGGGCAGCTGGTTCGTCTTCCTACGTCAGGGCTGGCTTGCGCAAGCGGGGTTAAAGGCCTTCCTGCCACCCTCTTCTGAAGCTTTTGAACGTGCCTCTATAGTTTTTCGCGGTCAGGAGCATCTCAGGTTACAGGGCCTACAACTGAGCAAACCCTTGCCAGAAGCAGTCCAACTCGTCTCTCTGACTAGCGATAAGAGCCTCTACCGCCAGAAACACGACCCCATACACTTGCTCATCGTGGCGCCTGAGCATCAAGGTGAGAAAGTGCAACTATCTCTCTACTTATACGAAGAGACCTATGCCGACTATAAGCTTACCCTTGACGAATATGGGCTCTGCCTCTTGTCGCTGCAAGATTTGCCCGCAGGCCAGTACAGGGCTGAGCTTGAGGATTATGGCGGTCCCGCGTGCAGCTTTGAGATCGCAGAATACCGGCTTGCAGCCCTGAATGCTGAGTTGAGCGAGCAAAGGCTCAGCGGCGATACGCTGCGTTATACCCTGGCAGTCAGCAGCTTTAATCAGCCCTATAGCGGTCCCATTGAGATTGAGTTGCAGGAGCAGGGGCAACGGGTCGGTTCGCGCACAAGGCTGCATTGCAATCGCGCGGGCGAAGCCCGTGGCGCATTCAAGCTCACGGGCGCCGGACCCTTTACGCTCAATATCTTTGCCGGTGAACGCACGGCGACTGTCCCTTTGAAGGGCACGGAACAGGAACGCCGCGAGACCCTGACCATCAGCGAGCTCGGCGAGGGGCGTGAGCTCAGCCTTTTACCCCTGCCTCGCTCGAACATGTGCCGTGGCATGTATATTACGCGTGGGGCCGCCAACAACGAGCCATTCCTTGTACAGCGCGCACTTGGCCGGGAAGTCGAGATCATGCCCCGCGTGGCTGCTGCTATGCTGCGTGTGGTTGTCGTCGATGCGGTTCATGGCACATACGAGGAAACATATCATGAGCAGGTCCAGGCCAATCAGCCCTTGCGCATGCCTATTCCTGCTCCCTACGGCATCGTGCTCCTTGGCGCATTTATTGAGGGCCAGGCCTGGGAGGGCTGGTGCGCGGTGCTGCGTCCTCCTGAGCTGCAGCTCCAATGCACGGCCCCGCAAAAAGCCAGGCCAGGTAGTCGCGTCACAATTAAGCTCAAAACCTCTCTGACTGAGCGCGTCGTCCCCATCCATTTAATCATCAAGGATCAGCGCCTCTCAGCGCAGAGCGATCCGCAAGTCGAGCTCGCCGCCTGCATTAAGGAGAATCTTGCCGCCTGGGATGAGCAATCAGTCGTCGGCTTTATCGAGCGTAGCCTGGGAAAGATGCAACTCCCCAGTCCAATATATGCGCGCCCGATGCTATTTCGCGCCATGGCCGCCCCCCAATTTGCTACTGGCGCAGTGCCGGTCGGTTTCGCTGGCGCGCCGCTTCCAACGGGTTCGGCAGTTGCGAAGAGCGCAAAAGAGCTGACAAAAGTCCGCATGCAGTTCCCTGAAGTGATCTACAACAACATAGTCAAAGTGCGGGGCGAGACGGAGCTTGAGGTAAAGCTTGGCGATAGCCTGACGCGCTATAGCATCGAAGCTTTTGCTATCCTGCTCGAAACCCTCGATTGGCAACGCGTTGAGACCAGTCTGGAAGCCGTGCAGCCCGTCTACGGAGAACTGAGCGTCTCGCCCTTTGTCTTTCCCGGCGATCCCGTCCTGGGACGCCTCGACGTTGGCGCCGCCTCGGGCAGTGCGATCGTTGATGTGCGGCACAATGGCGAAATTCTCCCTCTATTTTATGCAGATGGTACGGCTGTCACACCTGGCTTGCCTATCCCCTCGGGCTCAGCTTTGCGCTTCCTGGTGCGCCCCGGTACCATTACTTCGACTGTGCGCGATGGTCGCCAGGGTGGCAGCGATGTAAGCGAGCGCTATGTGAGCGAGCCCGGCCAATTGCGCCACATCCAGCGCAGCCTACGCCTTCTGCAGGCCAACGAGGAAGTGAATGTACGGGAGCTGCAGGCGCTAGAGCTGCGGTTGCTGCCTACTTTAGAGCAACCCTTCACAGTGCTGGTAGAGGCAGCTTCGCGCTACCCCTACGGTTGTATCGAGCAAACTTCGCTCAAGCTCCTGGCTATGTTTACCGGCTATATCACGGCCCGCGAAGCGCAGAAGGCGCGCGAATATGAAGCAGCTATTCTGCCCTGGTACAAACGCTTGCAGAGCATGTATCTGCCGGGGCAAGGTTTCTGCATGTATCCACCCGAGGAGAGCGGTCAACCGCAGTCCGATCACTTCTGGGCACCCAAAGGCGTCAGGCATTTGCTGAGCCTGCCCAGGCCGCAAGACTCTGGTCTCCAGTTGCAAAGCTTACAAGACATTCTGCAGGACATTTATGCTATGGCGCTGGATGCGGCGTCCTACTACAAGCTGGCTAATCCGCCCCGTGAGATCAAGGATTGCCACGACGCTTATCTGGTCCTTACGGCCGAAAATACGTCCCCAGCAGAAAAAGGTAAGGCTCTGGCCTTTGTACGCACCCGCTTGAAAGCTCAGGGAGAGCAGACCTATGTAGAGGACTCTGAGGCTAATAAGATCTATGGTCCCGCAGTCGCCAGGCGCCAAGAGACGGCCTATGCTGCCGCAGCCCTATTGAGAGCGGGCAACCAAAGTGATCTTCCCCGCGCGCTTGCCGCCACCAACTATCTGAGCGCCCAACTCAACGAGCAGGGATGCTTCTATAGCACTATCGATACAGCAGCAGGCCTGGCCCTCTTTACAGCCTTACGCGCCGCCGGGCTGCTCACGGAAACTGAAAACGAGAAGCAGCAAGTCAGACTGAACGGCCAGCCAATGAGCCTTACGGAGGCCCTGAGCCATACCGAAAGCATTGAGAGTATACGCTGTCTCTCCGGCCTGGCACTTGTACAAATAACCAGCGAGGTCAGCGAAAGCTGGTCTACCTTCAAGAGCCAGCTCGCAGTTGCCGTACAGCTAGAAAAAGATGGGCGAGCTCAGCGCAGCTTCCAGGTTGGCGACGAGCTTGAGCTGGTCATCAGCGTGCCCCGCTACGAGGCTGGCCTGATTGCCCACATCTGCTTACCCGATGCCCTGGCCCGCATCATTGGTGGCGCGCAGGTCAAGCGTTTCAGCCTGGATTTTTGTGGCAAGAAGAGCATCCGCATCCCCCTGGCAGCTATAACCGCAACAAGCTTACCAGATAAGTTCAGCAGTGCTAGTGAGACCGATGCTTCAAAAACCTCTGAAGAGCAACATTGGGCAGTTATCGTGCGCAATATGTTCAAAGAGGAACAAGTTGGCAATCCGGGCTTATTAAAAGTTGTGGTAAAGGAACATAGCTCAATGTAGTCCTATAGTCCTACGTGGGGCTTGAGAAGCTTGACCGAACAGCCCCACTTTGGGTACATTCAGCACAGGTGAGAGTGCTGTACGTCATGCAGCGTCGTTGTAATGTGACTAATGGATTGAAGGAAAGCGTATGCCGTTAAAGGATTATTATAAACCTGATACTTCTGAGCAAGATGTTGCGCCGCAAACGTCAGATCCTATGACACCTCATCCAGATATAGAGCAATTGCCGTTTCCGGGACAATCTGCCGCTCCTGGTGGAAGTTCAGAGGCGTCTCCTGCTCAATATCCAGGAGCACCAGCAGGCTCGCAGCCTCTCATGAACCCTATGCAAGCTCCGATTCAGGGAGCGCCGCAGAGCTTTGTGGACCCTACTGTTGGAAACCCGGCAGTACCGCAAGGCACAACCGCGCAACCTACCATAGTATTTGTAGCTTCACCCAATGTGACGCGCGCTTTGCAAGATCCCAATGCATCACCCAATGTAACGCGCGCACTTGTAGATCCTAACGCAGCTCCCAACGTGACGCGCGTGCTTACTACAGCCGAGTTGCAAACTGGCACGCTTCCCGATGGCCGCAGGAATACTACGTCGCTACGACAACCGGTAGTAATCAAGGGTTCAGGCAAAAAGAGCCAGATGGTCCCGCCCCCCAAGGGCCGCCGCCTGGTAGTCCATGTAGCAGTGACCACACTACTCCTATTTATTGTGCTAGGAACCTTAATTATTGTGGTGCCTACAGGCAACGCCAATGTCGGAAACTTTAGCATATTTAAACCAATTACCAACCTTGTCAACTCACAGGGAAACAATACGGCTTTGATCACCAGCCAGGCGGCGACGGCAACGGCGGTGACGCAGGACGGCTTTGATCCCGGCGGTGTATCTTTTGTTGGCGTCCCTGCTGCACCTCCGGGTCAAACTGACGGAGGCCTGGGGCACTTCTTCTATGGACAGTGCACTTACTTCGCCAATATGCACTATCATGATCTGACTGGCGTCTGGGTCTCCTGGCTTGGCAATGCCAATCAGTGGGCATCTGGCGCAGCCAATGCTGGCTGGACAGTTTCGGGAACGCCTAAAGTATACTCAATCATTGTTTTACAAGCAGGCGTTCAGGGCGCAGGCTGGTACGGTCACGTTGCGGTAGTTGAACACATCAATTCAGATGGCAGCGTCCTGACCAGCAACTGGAACTGGGCCGGTAACTGGGCTCGCACGACCTATGTAACCTTCAGGCCAGGCCCTGGCGTAAGCTTTATCTGGGCTCCCGGCCACTAATCAAGATAGCTTATTGGAGAAGATAGAACTACCTATCTTCTCCATATTTTTTTTGCCCCCAGCGTTCCAGCAAGAGTGTATAATGCTTGATCATCGCCTGATGATAACCCTTCTTCCTGGATGAACATTGCGCAAGCTCTCGCTCGTGATGATGCAGCATAGCCTGCGCTCCCGCCACAGACCTTGACGATACCCGCGTATAGTGCACGTAAGCTGGATCAACTGGCTTCCAGGTAGGCTGATTGCGCCAATTCACATAGGGGCAATTGCGACAGCGATTCCCACAACAATAACCGCGGCGCTCTAAGAAACCGCGCGTTGCGATATAGAGACCATCGGCCGTAACTTCCCAGTCTTCCTCTGCTTCTAAAGACATGTAGCCCTCCAACTTATAATCTTATGGCCGCTATGGCACGCTCTGAATATCAGTGAAACCTCTCCATACACAAAGACATATACTCTTCTCTATGGATTATATCTGGTCAAGATGAGAAGCTGCTTGTATGCTGCACAAAGAGGCTATGCCACAAGCTTTATCAGTGCGGAGTAGGTGAGCGCCTGATCATCGCAAACTTTGACATCCAGAGTTTCAATATTCTACCACATGTCTCGGAGCATGCGGCCAGCCCATATATAGGCCGGCCGCTTCTTATATTATTCGTAAAGGCTGGCTAGATCATAGGCAGGCGTTCAAGATGGCGCGCATCGCCATCATCGCGCGCGGATTGGCGTTTGAGCATGCCCTTCATGGTATGACCAATGCGTCGCACCGCCTCTTCAATCTGCTCTTCTGCGGGAGCCGCAAAGCTCATACGAATATAGTTATGGCCGCTACCGTCAGTGTAAAAGGGCTCACCAATAAGAAAAGCCACCCGCTCCTGCGCAGCCTCGCGCACAAGACTGCGCGCGCGCAGGTCTCCGGGAAGCCGGCACCATAAATGGAAACCACCGTGGGGATAATTTACGCGAATGCCTGCCGGCCAGTACGTTTTTATCGCCTGGAGCATCGCATCACGGCGCTGCCGATAGCGCTCACGCAGCATGACCAGATGCCCATCCATCAGATCGCGGCGTAAGAACTCGGTCACCGCCCACTGGCCAATAGCATTGGTGTTGAGATCAAAAACCTGCTTATGCAGAGAAATGCGCGAGATCATTGGCTCAGGAGCCGCCAGCCAGGCCACGCGCAATCCCGGGGCCAGCATTTTAGAGAAGGTACTTAAATAAAGTACATAATCGCGGCTATCCAGGGCTTTGAGCGGCTGTGGTTCCTTGCCATCAAAATAGAGCTCGCCATAAGGATCGTCCTCAATGATGGGCACTTGATAGCGCCGGGCCAGCAGAAGCAGACGGCGACGGCGCTCCTGGGACATGCTAGCGCCGGTCGGATTCTGAAAGGTTGGCTGCGTATAGATCAGGCGCGGATTGCGGCGCGAGAGGACAGACTCTAACAGATCCACGCGCATGCCTTCGCTATCGATCGGTACCCCGATAACCCTTGCCCCCAAAGCCCGAAAGGTTTGGATCGCGCCAATATAGGTAGGAAGTTCAGCAACGACCTCATCGCCAGGATTGAGCAGAAAGCGACCAATTAAACCCAACCCTTGCGTCGAACCCGAAAGAATTAAAATATTTTGCAAATCGACATTGACGCCACGCCTACGCATACGAGCAGCCAGGCCACGTCGCAGGCTGAGCAAGCCCTCAACCGGTACATAGCCCAGGGCCTCTTCTCGCGCACCGGACAGCCCTTCCATAAAAATCGTCTGCAATTGCTCGGCCGGCAGAAGCTCCTTTGGAGGCGTGCCAGAAGCCAGCGAAATCACTTCCCTGTAGCCTCCCGTCGCCACAAGTTCGCTGAGCACACGAGCGTCTGGTCCCAGCACCGCCCCTTCGCCGGCAGCCAGACCCAGCAGCCAGGCTGGCGTATCCTGCTCAAAGCTATCTTCATCCTGGCTGAAGTAGCCGCGCTTCACTAGCGTGCCCCGTCCGACATGGCCGGCAATCAAGCCTTCGCTGGCAAGTTCATTGTAGGCATTCATTACCGTGGTTCGATTGACACCCAGTTCCTGGGCCAGGGCACGTTCTGTAGGCAAGCGCATACCAGGCGTAAGATCCCCAGCACTGATCGCCGCACGTAAGGCATCGCTGATTTGTCGATACAAGGGGATGCCGCTGTTACGATCAAGCTGGATCAGCGAACGGGCAGAGGCCGTAAAAAGTGGTAACGCCTGATGCTCAATCTGGCTGCGTCGCATAGTTTCCTCCTGAAATTGGCTTATACCAATCAAGTTTAATACCTTATTCTTAAGAGAAACAAGCGCCAATTGGCGGGTAATGTTGACAGCCAATTGGCGCACAATGAGAGGGGATTTTCTTTCCTACAAGACGTCACTACCAAACTCTCGTTCCGTCAAGGTTAACGTGATGAGTGAAACCAGCGGGATTGTCAAGGGCCGCGATCCGCTCGCGGCGCCCCCTTTCCCTCAGCCGCAGGCGGCGCACTCCACAAACGACGTCTGACAAAGCACTCTCTTTAAGAGGCTCTTCTCGGGGAAGGCGAGAATACTCCGAAGAACGCGGCTACAAGTATTAAAACAGTGAGGATGGAGATTATCCATAACAATATATTGGGCAAGATGAGCAATACTATACTCATGAGCAGTAACAGATTCAGGCAACCGGCCAAAGCCTGAATAAAGGCCAGCCATTGTTGTTCTAGCCTTCCCTGGCGAAGGTTGCGGGTCAGCAAGAGCAACACAAGCGCAGAACCGAGCAAAGCGCCATCTACATAGCGAATCCATACGCTGGCTACCAGCCAATGGAGATAGCTTTCCAGAAAATGATTGAGAGCGCCAAGCATGAACGGAAAGTATAATGCTCGCATGCCAGTACCAAGCACAGGGATAAGCAGTATAATGCTAACGGTAATGAGCGTAAAGCCCATCCCTAGCCAGGCCGCCCGGCGCAACCTGGGCGGAAAGGCAACTGGTGTATGCTCATAAACCGCCGTGCGCTCCATAAAATCGTGCAAGCTCATGCCAGGAAAGGCCGGAGCTGTATCCTGTTCTGTATAGGGTTCCGGTAACATGAGCCTCCTTCCCTCCTTACCAGGCCCACTGGGCCAGGACAAACCAGGTCGCCATCCCACGCTCGTCAGCGATGGCTCCAAAGATGAGCGGATCGAGGAGCAGCGCGGCAGCGGTCCCAACGACCAGACCAGCGCGCGTAGAGGCGCGCAAGCTCTCACTAAACAGCCGGCCAGTGCTGCCAATGAGCGTGGTGGTAGCGGCATGGGCCAGCCAGCCTAAGCGTTCCGCCGCACGCACGGTCTGCGCCGGAGCTGGCGGCTTGATAACTTCAAGCGGTAGAGGCCCTTCTTCACTCACACTATAGGGCGGCACCTCATGTGCAATATAGGTATAGAGCATATCAAAAGGCACTCCCGCCGCTCTCATGGCCTGCAAGCGCTGCTTGACGGCATCCGGCAAAGGGAACTTACCGGTTACAATCAGAGGGTCCTCATCGGCCGGCACAATAACGACATCCGAAGTCGGGGCATGCACAAGCTTCAAGCCCGAAAACAGGGGATATTCCCCCAACGTCTGAATAGCGATACCATGCTCGCGACATGGAGCTTCAACTAGCGCCACGGCACGTTGATGTAACATCTTATTGTAAAGAGCATAGGTGGTCCACAGACTAAGCGTTCCTGCAATAGTTTCAGGGGCTATACTTAGATGCCTTCTAGTATAATGCACAGCGGAGCGAGATGGACTGTCCAGCGCCTGCTGAGCGACCCGGGTCACCTGCCTGGCCCGCGCATCATTTTTATATAACGTCCCTTGCATTGATTCCTCCTTTGTCCCGTTGTCGTATGATGGATAATAGGCTTATACAAACGAAACCCTACATGCCTCGCTTGTATATCTATTCAGAAGACGAAATAAGGGGGCAGGTTATGAAATCCAATTCGTGCTCAATAGTATATTGTATCCGTTATACGCGATCTATACGGAATCACTGCAATATTGATCTAATATAGCGATAACTTCTCTTGATTACCGCTCAACTTTCGCAAGTTAACGAGGCTAGTAAGTCATGAAAAACATTGAGCAGCGTATCCAAGGGGTGCGCAATGATCGCGAGCATGGTTCACGCTGGTTGGTACGCGAAGCCATCCTCATCTTGCGCGATCTGGCCCGAGACAGCAGAGATGGCAAGATAGAACATATAAGGCAGAAAGCGCGCGAGCTGGCCAGGGCTCGGCCGGCCATGGCTGCTCTGGCGCATGCTGTGGGACAGGTTATGAATGTGCAGGGAGGACCAGAAGCCATTGAACAGGCTGCCGAAGAGCTGCTGCAGCGATATACCGAGGCTCCAGCGCGCATAGCCGAACAGGCCAGGCCATACCTGCAAGGACAGCTAATGACCTGTAGCCTTTCCGGCACAGTGCTAGATATTCTAACTGCCAATCGCCAGGCGCTCGAACGGGTCATCGTGCTAGAGGGGCGACCACTGTATGAGGGCCGCAAGATGGCCCAATCCCTGAGTCAACAGGGCCTGGCTGTCACCTTGATCACTGATGCCCAGGCCGACATCTTCATGGCACAGTGCCAGAGTGTTGTCGTGGGCGCTGATAGCATCCTGGCCAATGGCGACGTCCTCAACAAAGCCGGCACGGCCTTACTGGCCTGGTCTGCTCAGGGGCATAAAGTCCCCTTCTATGTGCTCTGTGAGACCCTGAAAATCTCGCCACAAGCCTGGTCTGGCAACCTAAGCTGGCTGGAAGAGAAGGAAGGAAGCGAAGTCTGGCCCCAGGCGCCAGAGGGCCTAGAAGTGCGGAACTTCTACTTTGATCGCACGCCGACCGCGCTTGTCAGCAAACTTATCACCGAACAAGGAGAACTGAGCCGAGCCGAGCTAAGCAAGATTGTCGCCAGGGCGCGAGAGGACGCTCAAAAGCTAACCAGCGGCTAAACAGAACATACCGTAAGTCACCCAGGAGATACCCCTACGTTCCTATCTATTTGGCAAAAGTAGGGGTTAGCAGTATCCTGACATGATAGAGGCTGTTGTTTTGATACCTTGTGGTTGTGGGGCATGTGCATAAAAGGAGTGCGTTGTGGAAATTGATCAAAAACAGCATTGTCAGTTAGATGGCGAGTCCAGCAAAGAGCTAGAAATGCCATCAGATCAGGAGACAAAAGAAGTAGTTCCTGGAGTTCCAATTATTCGTAGTAACACACCGCGGCCCATCTCTTTCGAGGCTATGATGTCTACTGAATCGCAGCAGGGACAGAATAGCGATACGGCCACCTTACCTCCATTTCCGGCGAAAGCTCCCTCGGCTCCGCCTCTGCCGGAAGAAATGGGAGAACGCGAAGGAGATGAGGCAGCAACTAATGCAACATCGATATCCTCTCTAACTAAATCGAGATCTTCCACTGAGGAAACCCAGGAGTTTCTCTGGCTTTTCGAATATGGGTTAGAGATGGACAGCACGATCTTAAATAGCCCGGAACGCCTTGATGGCCTGGCGCTGCTATACGGACCAGCAGTTCTGAAGGGCTATGCTATCGTGCTTGGTGACGTAGGCCTATATAGCGGTTCTAGCGGCAATTGGGCCATCGCCACGATTGTACCATCTTCCGAGGCCGAGGCCGAAGTCTGGGGAGTGCTCTATCGCATTCCTCGCCGTCTGCTGGAACGCGTCGGAAATGAACCTTCCTTACTTGATAGCGTGCATGCAGCGACCTCCCAGGGTCTTTTCAAGCGCGTGCAAGTAGTAGTACGTGAGACCTATCGAGATCGAGAGGTGCAGTGCGTGGCTTATATGGCAACCGAAGCGACTCGGCAAAAGCTTTATCCCTTATCCGGTATGCATAGCAGTAGCGATGCTCTGTTTATCCAGCATTTGAATACGATTGCCAAAAAACAAAAGCTACCAGAGAGCTATCTAAGCAAATATATGCTCTCTGGCGCGCCAGTGGCTTATCCGGCCATCAGCCGAGGAGGAGAATTTCCGCCCTCCTCACCATATGCAGAGCACAATACTGAGCCGCTACCAGCCTGGAAGGAGCGCACGGAGGAGACCCAGGCGCTAGGAAGCGAGCGTGAGGAGTTGCAAAGACCGATACAGAACCGCTGGCTTGTCGTATTCTCAAGCTATCTCGCCCTGGTCTTGCTCCTGGTGCTGGCATTTGCCGTGCTCCAGGGCCTGGGCTTTGGCAGCTCCATTCTCACGGCACACTTTATGCCCCTGGGTGTGCCATGGTTGGTACTGGTATATGGACTGTTGGGTGGGTGTATCAGCAGCATTATCACATTAGAACGGTCTCATCTGATCAATCCGCCTATTTTTGTGATCATCACCTGGTTTACACGTCCCTATATTGGCGCAGCGCTTGCATTGCTTACGTACCTTTTCCTCACCAGCGGATTTTTTATGCTTGATAGTAACGATAACGGCCATCGCGCCTTATTCCTGCTGGCCGGCGCGCTAGCAGGCCTATGCGAAGGGTGGATTTTTATCAGGCGTAAATAGTCTTACCTTGCAAGGATATGGGCCGCGTTGTGCTAGAGTACTGCGCACAGGATCTTTATCACACTTGTGCTGTAAATGTTACAGCGTGTACAATGAGATGTGATAAAACTTCTGCAGTGTTGCTCTACAGTAGTTAGCTATCAAGTCGGAGGAAAAGCTATGCCGACCTATATTAGCCTGGTAAATCTCACTGAGCAAGGGGTCAAGGAAGCTAAAAACGCTCCCCAACGCCTGCAAGCTTTCGAAAAAGCTATGAAAGAAGTGGGAGGACGACTGGTAGGCTTTTACCTGGTAATGGGGCAGTATGACTATATAGTCGTTACGGAAGCTCCCGACGATCAAACTGCTGCACGCCTTATCCTTGGAACTATTGCGCAGGGTAGCATGCGTACTCAGACGATGCGCGCCTTCCCGCGCGAGGAATTTGAGCAGATTGCAAAGGGACTGCGATAAGCGTTATATGGAGTCATCCCGAAATTTTTATGCGGGGTCGGCAAGAGTCTTTGCCTCTTGCTTGAGAACACCCCATCCGGGCGATAGGTATGGCAACCGTGCCGCGATCTAGCGGACCACATGCCACATCTCTATCACCCGCTGGCGCACTTATAGGCGATGCGCCCAAATACGGGACGATTCCTGATTACCTACATGCAACATGCAGACATACAACGAGCCAGATCTTAGTAGAAAGTGCTCTGGCTCGTTGTATGTGGTCCTAATCCTCTTCGAATTGGAAAATGGCACGCACCAGGCGTTCTGGGTCATGGCGCGCCAGGGAATCATCTTCAAGGTTGAGATGCGCTACAACCATGTTTGGCACAAGCCGTGCTACACGTGGGCGATCTATCACCACAGGCTCACTCTGCTCTTCCTGGTACATCTTTAAGACGTCAGGCTGATAGGTACCATCGTTCAAAATAACCCGATCAACGCGCGCTCCCAGGTAACGGTGTATCTCATTAATGAAGTCAGAGGCCTTATATCCATCTGTCTCTCCATGCTTGGTCATCAGATTACACACGTAGACTTTCTCGGCCTCGGATTCGCGTACCGCGCGCGCTATACCGCTTACGAGCAGGTTCGGCAACAGGCTGGTGTAGAGATCTCCTGGACCAATAATAATGGTGTCAGCGCGTCGTATAGCCCTAATGGCTTGCAGACAGGCTTGCGCATCTTCGGGAACCAGGCGCAGGCGCTTAATGGGCGGCAAGGTACTATTGGGATGCTTCTTGCCACGTGTATCGATCTCTGTCTCGCTGCAGATAGTTGTCCCATCTTCAAGCTCAGCACAAATCGCCGTCTGCTCCAGGGTCACCGGGACTACTTTGCCAGCCGTGTTGAGCAGTTCCTCTGCGTCTTCGATCGCCAGCAAAAGATTGTCCCTATTGATATCCTGCAAGCCCTTAAGGATCAGGTTTCCCAGGCTATGCCCACTTACTCTATCGTTTGAGTCGCCACTGCTTTCTTCGGTCCGTTCAAAGCGGTGCATGAAGACGTCGCGCCACAAGGCTCCATTGCGGGCCAGGGCCACAAGGGACATGCGCAGATCTCCTAATGGTAACTGCCGCCTGAACTCGTCCATCAGCAAGCGCGAGCTCCCACCACTATCAGACATATTTACAACTGCTGTAATATTAAATGGATACTTTTTTAGATGCGAGAGCACGGAAAAGGTTCCTGAGCCTCCGCCTATCGTTACCACGCGCCTACCGGCAAAGCGATCTCCCGTGTGACGAGGTTCTAGGAATTGTCTCTTGAGGCTGGTTCCTGTTTCTGTATCCACTACTCAATCCTTTTCAGTTTCATCTAAACACACTTCTCTGATTCATAGACGAGATTCAAGAGATTCTCATCGGATGAATTTGGCGTAAGAACATGATATCACGCAAAGAAAGTGGCTGCCCAACCAGAAACTTCGCCTGGTAAGTTCTTTTGACCTTCTCTCTAAGCTACTTTCCGCTCACCTCGGGCTCGCCTTGATGAGCGTTTTGATGAGAAAGAGATTATCGAGCGGGCCATAAAGGACCCTGACTGGGGGCTCTATAGTTTGCGGTGGTGGATCTAAAGGGGGTATGCCGCTAGAAGTGACTGGCGGCATACCGTGTGGACGGAGATTCTCTGATGAGAACGTGTTAGCGAGACGGATCTATAACAAGAAATACACTGAGAGGGCAACCAGCGGAAATTATAATCATCTTCTAGCCGTCACGCTGGAGTATGTCCGCGAGCCTACGGCGGAAGCTGACGAAGAAGAGCGGTATGATATGGAGTATGCCTTTGATGGTTTGCCCCTTCAGGAAAATTTTTTTGATAAAAAACAGAGAGTTAGCCTGAGCCAGAACCTTTTATTTCTCCCATCGCCTAAAAATTGTTTGTGTACTAATAAGTGTTTGCTGATGATTATACAACAGAGCCTCTATTGGAGTCTCCATCTGCTTATCTGCCAGGAAAAGAACCAAGTTCTCTTCGACTGAATCCTCCAAGAGGACTCCGTTACTCCCTCGCAGAAGAACATGAGTAACTCCAAATCCATGATCAATGACTGACCCACCTGCCCAAAAAGGTTTCTCTCCCACGGCGCCTGATAAGAGGACCCAGGGTTGACTTGCCTGCATCTCTTCTTGGGTTATTTGCCGTTTTTCATTATCATGCACAACACTTCTCACCTGCCATTCTCCTTGTTCATCTTGACGGACTAAGCAAATACCGCCGCGTTGCTGGCCTGCATCATTTTTATAGCTTACAGCGTAAAGACCATAGGGTGGAAGATAGAGCGACTTGAGAAAATGGATACTCTCAGCTTGAGCCAAAAGCCCATGCTGACGCAATATTTTCTGATCTCCAGGTGAGAGATATGAAGCTTTGCTAAGATTTTCAATGATAGCCTTTTTTGGGTCTTGTTGTGACATCTCGCCTTCTCCTCTCTACTATAGAAATGCCCTAAGAGTATTGTATCACCATAGATCGGAAGAAATAAGGAAGAGGAATTGCTTTCATTTGGCATCGATCTGCTTCTTCATAATGGCCTTAATAAAACTGGTTTCAGTAAGGTGAAAGGTATTGGACCGAAGTGTAACTCTGTGCCAATGAGAATAAACATCTATATTTCCTCCATTGATCCATATCATGTCATTTCCTGATTTGGCGCTCATTTCAGTGAGACTTTGCCATTTTTGTCCAGAGAGAAAGCCTACGTGTTTTAAGTGTAGTGAACCCCTTTTGAGGGGTTCACTACATGTCAGATAACTTGTGGTCTCTCTTCTCTCACGATTTCGGCCCTTTGTGAGGACTTGATGGATAAAACAGGATCAATGTAACAGTTATAGGAGGATTGAAAGTGACAGATTTTCCGGGAAGAACGTACCAGTATGCTCCGCTACTGTCTCTGAGATCAACTCTCGTCTGGCTGAAATTGATTGCTATATAGACGCCGAGTTGATTAGCTTCTTGGGAATAGTCATAACAATGTTCCCCGCCCCCTCTTGAATAGAGCCTAATTCCGTCACATGAATAAGGAGCATGCTGATGGAATGTAGGCAAGGGTCTGCTCGTCCCAGGAGATGAATTTGTATGGGATGCAGCCAAGGCTGGCAATGGAGCAAAGAAGATAGCGAGTAGGATAGTAAGCACTAGCGATAGCCAAACAAGTGATGTTCTTTTTCGCATGGAAGTGTTCCTTTCTCTCCGTCTTTTTGTGGTGAGCAGAGGAGGAATTTTGTCGCTTATGCTCAGCAAGGCAGCGACAAATCCTCAAAATTCTCAATGCTTAAATTTAAAGCTCGCATGGACATTTGCACTTTTAACATGAAAATTCCAGCAAGTAAGCCTTATTAGGTTTTTGATTCCTATTTAGTTTCTGCACCTCCTTAGCATTTTTAACGCTTAGTAAAATATATACCATATAAATTTATTTTACTAAATAGTACTTTTGGTATTTACAAAGCTTAAAATACACAAAAATCACTAAAATATTATTTTAATTATATATACTTTAAAAATTCATTTTACAGCAATAGCCTGATGACAGAAGTGCAGCTAAGCTTGTAAAGATAAAAGTGGTTCTCTATGATGCAGTTGATAAGGATGGCTTCATTGATTCCACAAACCCAATCCCTTTGCAGCTTATTAGAGGAAGATACTGATGAGTTTTTAGGTCATACAGATTTGGGGCAGATCTGCACGAGGCAAATCTATCCAACACAAACATTGAAAAAGCTGCATCTCAAAGAAATGTCTATTTGCTTAGTATCCAAAGATTTACGAAGGAACAATTATCAGCCTATAAAGCTCGTAGAGGAGAGATATGGGGTATAATTTTGACAGGGATTTTGACAGGAGAATGAATAGTTCAAAACCGTAAGGAATAGCACAGAATGGATAGGAATTACAATTTCCGCATGATCCTAGATGTACTCAATAAGGTCTTGTATAAGATATCCGTTTGCGTTATACAGGTGTTTAACTGTGAGCCGTAGAGCAGGGCGCGGGCTACGCATGCCCTGATACCTAATTTCGCTCCGAACGCAGGCATATGCCTGAGACTGGTCATGTTTCGAGCCTACTATCAGGCTCTCGCCTCCCCCGATTCCTAAAAGAAAGTGGCTGCCCAACCAGAAACTTCGCCTAGTAAGTTCTTCTGACCTTCTCTCCCTGAGCTACTTTACGCTCATCGCGCTCTTTATAACACACCTTTTTGTTGTGTAAAGTTTCTTCTCGCAGAATTTGCCCGAAAAATTAAAATCATATAAAAATTGACCTGCAAAAAAATTCATATATAACGTTTCAAATGTTGGATCTATCAATCTTTTGTTACCTTTGGAAGCGTGATCTAGTCGTCTAGACCGCAAGAAACGCCCTTATGAGCTCGATTTTGCCCACGAAGCCGCAATCAGAAACGAACATGACAAAACAGCAAAGGGCTGTTCTCAACGGAGTGGTGGGAATTACATATCGCTTATGATTCTAGATGTAAGTCCCAGATTCTTGTGTAAAATATCCGTTTGCGTTATACTATGTGTAACGGGTAATCACTCTGCCACTTTGTGGGCGCGGTGGCAGAGAAGTAAGATTTCCCGTTGTTATTTTTTTGGCTCCTGCATCCGTACTAAGTTTTTTGAGCTTTTGTAAAGACTACTCCTCTCATGATAGTTGTGCTATAATTGCATTTATTTTATATGGGAGGAAATTGCTCGTGGCACACACTACTGATATCCAGATGATGCTCTATCGAGCACGCCTACTACTAGAAGAGGGGCAGAACGAGGCTGCGCTGGCCAGCCTTGAGCAGATCCATACTCAGGATGAGAAGCAGCAGAGATATGTAGCCTACCTGCTGGGTTGGGGCTACACTCAGCTCAAGCGCTGGGATGACGCGATACGTGTGCTCTCCCCCCTGCTTGAGCACGTCCATGATATGGATCAGCAAGAGACGCTCATCGAGCGGGAGCGCGTGGCCCTCTATCTCCTACGTCTTGGTATTGCGGCAGTTAATCTTTCTCACTACGAAGATGCCTCACAACACTTTAGCATGTGCCTCAAGTTTTTGCATGATCGGCGTGTCCACCTCCCTGTAGTCCGTATCCAGGCACGTTACTCGTTAGCGATGACTTGCATTATGCGCGGACTCTATACGGCGGCCATCCGCAACTATGAAGATGCCCTGCGGCTATGTCGTCACTACGAGGAGAAAGAAGAAGTTCCTCACATCTATTATGGATTATGCGATGCCTATCGACACACCGGCGACTTTATCAGCGCCTGCACGGCCGGTCAGGAGGCCTTGCGCCTCTATCAGGAGCGCAGCAATCGAGCTATGGAGGCGCGTATGCATCACATGCTCGGCCAGATTCGCTTTCAAATCGGAGATTTTAGAGATGCAGCAGATCATTATACTGAGTCGCTAGCCATCGCTACCAGCCATAATAGCCCAACCATGATTATGCTCAACTGCGCCTCTCTGGCCGATCTACGCCTGGCTGAAAGCCGCCTGGATGAGGCCAAGCGCTATTGTCAGCTGGCCCTTGAAAACATGGAGCGGGTTGATAATGCGCATATGAAAGGCAGCGCTTATTGTATTGTGGGCAAAGTGGTGCATGAGGACGCCAGGCAGGCCAGAGATACCCAGAAACGCCTGTTACTAGAAGAAGCTGTCTCATGGTTCGAGAAAGCTAAGGAGCAACTGGCCTCGACACAGGCTTACGCCGATATGGCCGAGGTCTATGAGTACTGGGCAAGCGCGCTTGAAGAGCTGGGACGAGTCGAGGAGGCGATTGAGTGCTGGCGCTTTGGCTATGAAGTGCTCTCCCATGCCCACCAGGAAGCTAAATAAGTTCAGGCCATAAGGCCCAGCTAAGAGATAGAGCAGCT
This sequence comes from Ktedonosporobacter rubrisoli, assembly GCF_004208415.1. GTDB lineage: Bacteria > Chloroflexota > Ktedonobacteria > Ktedonobacterales > Ktedonobacteraceae > Ktedonosporobacter > Ktedonosporobacter rubrisoli. Next base: position 5,951,550 of record NZ_CP035758.1, read on the forward strand.
TGCTGTTTATAAGCCCGTTCTATCGTCTTATTACAAAATCTGGTTTCTTCGCTCTGACTAACATAGCCATGGATATTAAGAAACATTCGGATGCCTTCATATTATGAAGCATCCAGTTTATCTACAATCTCAATTATTCTCGATATTCCTTGCGCTTCTCTAAATCTACCTAGGCGCCTTAATGCATTAATTTGCCCCTGATATGCTCTTACATTATTCGGGATAAGTTCACTTGCTCTTTTATATGCTTCTAAGGCTTCACAGAAGTTGCGTAGAGCCAAAAAAGCGTCTCCAGCGAGAATATAGACGTCATTATCATCTGGAACAAGCCTCATCGCCTTCTCTAAAGCCTTAATAGCTTCTTCATAGCGTCCAAGATGCCCTAATAGAGAACCTTTATGCTTATAGGCAGATGCATTTTTTGGAGACATCTTTGTAGCAAGCTCAAAAGCTACAACAGCTTCTTCATAGCGCTTAAGTAATACAAGAGTAATGCCTTTAGCATAATAAACTTCTCCATTTTGAGGATCAAGTATCAGCGCTTGTTCATAAGCGGCACAGGCTTCTTCAAGACGTCCAAGTCCACGGAGTAAATTTCCTTTGCCTACGTAGGCTACAGAATTATTAGGGGCAATTTTGATAGATTTATTGTAGCATGTAAGAGCTTCTTTACTACGCTCTAATTTTGCAAGGACATCTCCTTTCCCATTGTAAGCCGAAACGTCCCCTGGATTAATCTTAATTGCCCGATTATAAGCAGTTAAAGCCTCTTTATAACGTCCCAACTGATAAAGAGCATTCCCTTTCCCATTATAGGCAGAAACGATCTGCTGATCGGCACGAAGCGCATGCTCATAGGCTGCCAACGCTCTTTCATATTCTCCTTGGCCATAAAATACTTTACCTAGATTATTATAAGCAATTGCGTAATCCGGTAAAAGTTTAACAGCTTTTTCGAAAGCTTGTATCGATTTTTTATAACTATTAAGCTGATAAAAAGCATTTTCTTTATTATTAATAATCATAGCATTACTTGGATCATATATCAGAGCCTGATCATAGGCTACAATTGCTTTTTTATACTCTTTATCTTGATATAATGCATTTCCTTTCCTAAACCATTGCTCTGCCTCTTTTCCAATAAAATCTGCTTTCTGCAGATTGTCAGAGGATTGCAACAGCACGGTTTCGGCTTCACTATGGGGTGAAGGTACGATATGTCTCTGTTGATCGCATTCTAAGTAAGAATTATCAGATTTTCTAAGCTCTTGCTGTCCAATATTTTGTAACATTTGTTCCTGATAGGATATTTGTTGTGCGGCTTCAATATCATGCTTTCTTTGCCAGTTCTTGGCAGCACTGATGATCTCTTCTACAATTTGGGTAAGCATCTCTTCCACATTCTCTATAGAAGCAAGTGGCTTATCCCCTCTCGGTAATGCTTGTAAGCCCGCAAATGGAGTTAGATCCCAATTAGGAATAGAGCGCACATAAATAGGAATAACGCAAGCATTGCCTTTTCTATGTCTTTCAAGGGAACACTGAAGCTGGTCGCTCCAGCATTCCTGAGAGTCAATATAGTCTGAACTAATGAGGAGAAGAATAATAGGGGCATTGCTCAAATGATAATCCAGTTCTGCTGCATGTTCTTCTCCTGGAAGTATTTTCCGTTTATGCCATATTTGAATAAGGCCTTGGCGCTCGAAAAGTCTGAGATGCCTTTCAACGTAGTATAACCAAGTCTCATCTGCATCAGCAAAAGAGAAAAAAATCTCTAGTGGGTTTGACATGATATGAAATCCTAAAGTTAGTATTTCCTTGTAGTATAGTAAATTGTAGTTTTCTTATCAAGTAGTTTACATAAAAGTATATATCTTCTCTCCCAATCGTTTCATCCTCTTTCATAAAAGAGTTTTGTGAGACCCTAAAAATCCTGTATTCTATTTATAACAATTGAAAATTATGCTATGCAGAGCGGGCCAGGCCGCCTGGCCGAGCGCGACCCGTTCCGCTCAAATATGGGAAAGCGAGCTAGCGCTACTCTGGCTTGAGACGCACTTGCATAATGCCCAGCCAGAGGGCCCAGAGGGCAAAGCAGATAGTGGCCGGCGTGGTTAAGAGCGATTGGCCGGTAGGGGTGCTGGCCACGGCAACGGCGCTACCGCAGCCCAGGGCCGCCACAAGCATGCCTACATAACTGAACACAACCCAGATGCCAGGCCACAGGCGCATCCCCCGGCGGGCAATCATCACGCCAAAGAAGAGAGCCGAGAGCGCCAGCAGCCCGGTTCCCACCGTATTCGTAATGATGGAGAAAATAGTTGTGAGGGTCGCGAAACTGCCTGGCACAGCTGAACCAGGCGTAAAGCCCCTACTTACAATCAAGACATGCAGCGTGCTGGCAATTGTGCCAAGAACGTAAGCGCTAATCCCAAAAATGCCTGCCCAGGCCGCCAGGACGGCAAAGCCCTTCCCACGCCAGGGATGAGGAGGCAAGACATTCTCATTCCCTTCGTCATCAGCAGCCTGCTCTTCTTCCTCTGCTTCCGCCTCCTCTTCGTCACCATCCAGCGCATTATCAGTCTGCTCGTCATCTTCCCCTTCATCAGCCTGCTCAGCCTCTTCCTCCTGAGCCATAAGCTCCTGAGCAACAATAATACGATAAAGGGAGAAAGGAAACGTGAAGAGTAAGACAAAAGCCAGCGTCAGCAGGCCGCGATAGAGAATAAACTGCAAGCTATGATTGCTGATCCAACTAAGATAGGGGGCAAAATGATCTACGTTTGCCTGGCTTAGGGCGATATTGTAGCCCTGTGGCGTGAGGACGAAGAATTGATACAGTGGTACCCCTAGCAAAAGGAGTAAGGCACTGACGATATAGTAAGCACCGTTGGTGCGCAAACGGGACAATAAACTGCGTTTCATAATATTTATCTGGGCCTGGGCCCAACCTTCTTATGCTATGGCAAGTCCTGCGTTTAGCGATCTCGCTTCAGGAAAGCCCTTAGCCTTTTGTAAGACCAATGCCAGCTGTACTGAAATGCCAGAAAAGAGGGCGGAGGAAGACTTACGCTATGTTTCTTCTCAGCACGCCATAAAAAGCTGTACGTACGCCAGCCATTGCGCCAAAATGCCTAAGGCGAGTGTAGCTATTAGGCCGACGAGTGTCAAGCATAGCACAAATATTGTCGATCTGAATCGTATAGCAAGCAACAAAGCGTAGCCTTAGCTGGCGGAAACCAATAGCATGCCCCCGAACTTATCAAGATTTGATAAAGCGCATAAGATCGCCAGGCTCACTTCTTGTTGATAATGGGAGCCAGGATTATAATGCTCTTAGCTTGCACGATTACGTGCAGAGGAGCAAAGGCCGAGATATGTTTTCAAGCCGCTCTGCAAGCCGTTGAGTTTTGGTAGGAGGAGAGACGATCATGCCAAGAGATTTACCCCTGGGCAATGGTAAGTTATTACTGAATTTTGATAAAAGCTATAATCTGCGCGATATTTACTGGCCACATGTAGGTCAGTCGCTGCATACTGCTGGCGATGTTTCTCATTCCGGCGTATGGGTCAAAGGCCAGTTTGCCTGGTTCGATGCGCCTGAATGGGAGCGCGAGATGCAATATGACGACGAGACGCTTTCCACCGCCGTTACGCTCAAACATCCAGGATTGCAATTGCAGCTTGTCTTTCATGATAGCGTCGATTTCGACCGAAATATATTTCTACGCTACGCCGTTGTGACAAATCTTGCCAACGAGGAGCGCGAGGTGCGTCTCTTCTTCCACTACGATTGGCATATCTGGGGCGATGCCGAAGGCAATACAGTCTTTTACTATCCCTATCAGCAAGCCTTGATAGCCTACAAGCTGCAAGCATATTTTTTGCTGAGCGGGCAAATCAAAGTGGGAGAGCAGGTCAGCACCGGAATCAGCAGTTGGGCCACGGGCGTTAAGGAATTTCATGGCGCCGAGGGGACCTGGCGCGACGCAGAAGATGGCGAACTGGGCCGTAACCCAATTGCTCAGGGCTCCGTAGACGGCACGATTGCCCTGCATGTGCCATCGCTGGCCGCCGGGAGCAGCGGCGAGGTTTATCACTGGCTCGCCGTTGGCTCTGATTTAACTGCTGTCGTATCCCTTGATGATCTGCTCCGTAAGCGCGGACCAGAGACATTCCTCAAGCGCACGCGCAACTACTGGCATCTCTGGGTTAATAAGGATGAAGAGGATTTCTGCGGCCTCGCGCCCGAACTGATCGAGCAATATAAACGCAGCCTGCTGATCCTGCGCACCCAGATCGACCACGACGGAGCAATCATCGCCGCCAACGATGCGACGATGCGGCAACTCTCGGAGGATAGCTATTCGTATATGTGGCCCCGCGATGGCGCCCTGGTGGCCAATGCCCTCAGCCATGCAGGCTATTCGGAGATTACGCGCAGCTTTTATGATTTCTGTAACTGCGTCCTGACCGAGGGCGGCTATCTTCTCCACAAATACAATCCAGATCGCTCGTGGGGGAGCAGTTGGGAATCCTGGGTAGCTAAGGATGGTACCCCGCAATTGCCTATCCAGGAAGACGAAACCGCGCTGGTGATATATAGCCTCTGGCAGCACTATATCTGCTTCCACGATATTGAGTTTGTTGCCCCTCATTTTCGCTCGCTGGTTACCCCCGCCGCCGACTTTCTTGCCAGCTATCGCGAGCCGCATACGCGCCTACCTGATGCCAGCTATGATCTCTGGGAAGAGCGACGGGGCATTCTTAGCTATACAACTGCCACTGTCTATGCTGGCCTGAATGCCGCAGCCAATTTTTCACATATTTTCGGCGAGGAGGAATTAGCGGCTACCTATCGCCAGGCCGCCAACGAGATCAAAGAAGCTGCCCTGCAGCATCTCTGGGATGAGGAGCGCGGACATTTCTTGCGCATGATCACGATTGATAAGGCCGGCAATATAACCAGAGATACGACGCTGGATAGCAGCCTGTGCGGCCTGTTCCAATTTGGGATGCTTGCGGCCAATGATCCCAGGATGGAGCGCACCATGCAAGCTCTCGAACAAACGCTCTGGGCTAAGACGGCGGTAGGTGGCATGGCTCGCTATGAGGACGATTACTACTATCAGGTGACCCACGATTTAAATCAAGCGCAGGGCAATCCCTGGTTTATCTGCACCTTATGGCTGGCTCAATATCGTATCGCCCATGCCACAACCCTCAATGAGCTGCAGCAGGCCATTCCTCTGCTCAGTTGGGCCCATACTCATGCCCTGCCCAGCGGCGTAATGGCCGAACAGATCAATCCATTTACCGGCGAGCCCCTGAGCGTTTCCCCGCTTACCTGGAGCCATGCCGAGTATGTGATGACTGTGCGCTGGTATGTGGGCAAACATCGAAAATTGCAGGCCATATAATCACGGGGCAAGTCGATAAGCAGATCAGGCCAATCTTCCCTACCATTTACTGACGATTGGATAATTTCGGTTTGCCGACGTCCTTAACCAGAGAAGGTAAGTCTCGCCAAAAACCAGGCCATACACTGGCAATTGAGCTACCGCATGCCGGCTTTACGCCTGATTATGATCTGGCCTGGCTGAGATCTGGCCCGAAAATATCTAGACATGGGAGGATTTGGATGCCGCGTTGGTTATATTTCTTGCTCATCTTTGCAGTTCTGGCTCCCCTGCTTGAGCTATTTCATCCGCCGCCACTGCTCCTATTTGTGATTGCGGCTCTGGGAATCATACCGCTGGCCTCATTAATTGGCCAGGCAGTTGAAGGAGTCGCCGAACATACAGGCGAGCGCGTTGGCGGCTTACTATTTGCCACCTTTGGCAATGCTACCGAATTGATAATTAGCATCTTCGCTTTGAGCGAAGGATTGGTGGATGTTGTCAGGGCTTCGATCATCGGCTCAATCCTGGGAAATGCACTGCTGGTGTTAGGTGTGGCTGTCTGCGTAGGTGGCTTTAAGCATGGCCGCTTGACCTTCGAGACCCGCCCGGCCAGCCAGTATGCATCCCTGCTCGCCGTGTGTATTGGCGGCCTGGTTCTTCCTACGGTAGCCGAATTACTCGCTTCCCGTACCAATCAGGCCCAGATCATAGAGCGCGGAATATTGCTCTCCGACTTCATTGCAGTTGTGCTCCTGCTGGGATACCTGGCTTTTATTCTCTTTAGCGTCTTCCAGCTAGGCGATAAGAACGACGAAGAGGACGATCTAGATCTGGCGATCGGCGCACGCTCTATGGCCGCGATCGCACGCTTGCTGGCCTATCGGCGCCACGTGGAAAAGAAAGCCGGGTCGGGTAAAAGCGGCCTCTTGCGCAACATTGACGCCACGGTTGATGCTATTGTTGCGCATGAAATCGAAACTCCTCCACTGGCCGAACAGTCCACGGAACAGGCTTTAGTGAAAGGTGAGGCTGCGCAACCTGCAAAGACGGAGCCGGAACATAAAAAGCCGCAGCTCTGGCGCTCCTTGCTGCTTTTATCGATTGCCACGATTGGCGTTGCCATTCTATCGGAAATCCTGGTTGGCTCGATTGAGCCTGTAACCAAAACACTGGGCTGGAACGAGGGATTTGTTGGCCTTGTCTTTGTACCTCTGATCGGCGGATTACCGGAGTACTTCAACACAATCTCGATGGCTCTGGATAAACGCGTAGGAATGGTTTTAGCAGCCTCGGCCGGCTCCTCCATCCAGATTGCCTTGCTAGTCGCGCCAATTCTTGTCCTCATCAGCTTGCTAGCTCCGCAGCGGCTTGACCTGATCTTTAGCATTATTGAGCTAGCTGTTCTGGGTCTTGCCACTTTCCTCTTCAGCGAGATTACGCAGGATGGAGAGCTTGTCTGGCTTGAAGGGCTATTACTCGTGTTGCTCTATGTGATGATGGGCGGCACAGTCTTCCTGTTTGGCTCTTAACCTCAGCCAATACGCCGGAACCGCAACATTTCCAGCGCCCGGAAAGACTTCACCTCTGCAGTAGCGACGCAGGATAGCAGTCAGTTGTTATCCTGCGCATGACCGGTGCTTCATCTATTTTTAACGTTGGTAACTGTTTCCGCTTTTCATAACTTTTTTACGGCAGGAATAGAGTAAAGCCTGAGCATTTATGCTATACTATTGCACAAGGAAAAACGAAAGGGCCCGGAGATAAGTTATGCGCATTCACAACATATCGCCCATTCCTGCATCCTTCCTCCATCAGCCGACCTGGGTACGGCTGATGATTATTGTGCTGTCTCTTCCCATCAGCCTTGGCATTTATATGTTAGTCTACCCCCATACGCATAACGGTACCTCGCTTGTTATTCCGCTCATACTGGCAGCCTGGTTTTATGGATACAAGGGGATTGCCAGGGTCATCCCCTTCAATCTGGCCGGGATAATAAGCGTTAATAGTCTGATGGTTGGCACAATCTATTGGCCACAACAAATGATATTAAGCTGCGCAACCGGCGTCACCGGTGGAGCACTTGTAGGCCTGGTAGTTAGTTATCTGCGAGCTACGGTAGACGCGATAGAGGAGGCGCGGCAGCAGGCCTTAAGGGCAGAGCAGGAGCGGGCGCGGGCCGAGGCCCAAAGAGTCGAAGCCATGCAGGCAGAGAGACTGATGATGCAAGCTTATGAGCATCAGTTACAACTACATCAGATGAAAGATCAATTTATGCTTCATGTGAATCATGAGCTGCGCACCCCTTTGACAGAAGTCTATGGTTACCTGGAGTTGATGAGTATGCAGGCCGGCCAGTTGGACAAGTGTAGGCAAGAAATGTTTATCCAAAAAGCTATGGATAGCTGCGAAGAGCTCATCCACCTGGTAAATAACATTTTAGCGGCAGCCAATGCCAGTAAGAATATCCCAACCCAGATCGAAGAAATCCCACTAGAAGCGATCATTCAGGAGGCCCTGGGACATTTTAAATCACAAGTAAAACAAGCATACAAGCTCGATATAGACGTCCCCGCCTCGTTAAGCGTCAGGGCGGATCGGCAATATCTCGTCCAGGTCCTTCACCACCTCCTGGCCAACGCTTTCAAATATCCACCTCCACAGAGCACAATTACTATCAAGGCCGGCTGGCAAGAGAACAAGGCTGACCCCCATCAATCTCAACAGGTATGTATCAGTATAAGTGATAATGGTCCGGGCATCGCGCCTGATGAAATGCCACAACTCTTTGAGAGCTTTGTGCGCCTGAGAAAGCACCAGCTATCAGGCACGTTAAGAGGCAGCGGTCTGGGGCTCTATATCTGCAAACAGCTTATCGAGGCAATGGGAGGCAAGATCTGGGCTGAGAGCTCCGGCATACCAGGCGAAGGATGTTGCTTCCATTTTATCCTTCCTGGCCCGATACGCCATGCGCTCCCGCCTCAAGAAACTACTATACAGGGAGAGTGAGCACGTTGTGCCCTTCCTGGCCTGCATGTACTAGAGGCGAGATAAAAATCTCAAGTGCAAAAGGTCGCTCATAGAGCGGGTTACGAAACTTATCAGTAAATTCGACTTGTAAGCGTTCGCGTCGTCCATAGACATCTTCAGAGAGCGTGCGCATAGGTATGGCAATCTCTACGGCATAGCCCAGACCGGGCAGGGTCACCTCTGCCTGCTGCACAATATAGACATAATGCCTCTTGAGGACAGAACGAACCTCGACGTGCACAATATCCCCTTTTGCCAATGCACTCAGCCCGGCAAGTGGGGCCTCGGCCTTCATATGCGGGAAAGATACCGGCGCGTCTCTCCCCATCAGACGGATGCGCAGGAGATAGAGCTGATCAGGTTGCACACGCATAGGTGTCTCTATAATCGCGGTTGCCGTGATCGCGTGTTGTTGCTCACCGATCAGGAAACGGCGCACGCGCTGATAGAGCGTACGCGAGGCATCAGTTAACGGCGGCGGTATCGTCAGGGCACGGCTCTGCTCAAGCTTAAAGTTCAAGGGAATAGGCAGTGATGGGAATGTTCCGCTCAGGCGCTGAAGAATGCGCTGAACGGGAATAAGCTCTCTTCCGCTCCCTTTACTGGCGCTTTGCTGCTCAGGGACAACTTTCACAGTTGTCTCAAGCTGATCCTGGCTGGGCTGCGCTGGCTCGGCGGCAGGCTGCTCGACGCGTGCCTCTTGCTGTGCCTTCTTAACTATCCTGGCAATCGCTGGCGTCTCAGGCAGCGTGTCCTCGCTGACGGTAGGCTGCGTGATCTCATCAAGTAAGACGGTGGCCTGTTCCGAAACATGCTTCTTGATAAGAAGCGTGGCCTCGGTGTCTTCCTGCTCAGTCACTTGAGAAGCCACGACAACACTCTTTGAGGTCTCCGGCTCTGCCTGAGCATCCTCCTTCTGGACCTCCTCTGTTGCTGGTGATGTCGTAGCAGGCTTACTTTTACGCTGATTTGTGCGCTTCTTGCGTCCTGGCGTCTTAATGGGAGCCACAGGCTTCGTGCTGGAATAGAGGGTAAGCAGCGCCTCCGCCATTTCTTGCACGCTCTCAAAGCGCCGCTCGCCCTCAAGCTCCAATGCGCGCATCACCACCTCTTCGATCTCACTGCTGACATGTGAGTTCAGTTCATGCGGCGGACGCAAGGGGCGATGCTGGCGCTGCGTTGGCTCGTCAGGAGCGGTACCGGTAAGCAGCATATACAGAATTGCCCCAAGGCTATAGATGTCAGAGCACGGTTCTATCGTCCCTTGCAGCACTTCAGGAGCGCTGAAATGGGCAGCATAGGAGATATCAGACGCATCGGGCAAAAGCTTGCGTATCGACACGGGAAGCCAAGAGACAACCAGGGCAGGCATGCCATCGTAGCTGTTATGGCTCAGGACAATAGCCTGCGGGTCCAGATCTCCAAGCGTGATCTGTTGATTGTGGAGATGGGCAACAGCCTGGCAGAGACGATAGACCCAGCTCAGAGCCACCTCTTCATCAGGCAGCCCGATACCGCTCTGCAACAGCCCGTGCAGCGTATATTGTTGGAGATCGGCATTAGCTGGCTCGCCTGGCATAGTAAATGGCCACTCTTGAATGAGGAAGAGGTGACCCTCAAAATAGCGTAGATCAGCCACAGGCATGATTTCAGGCATGCGCTGTCGACGCAAAAATGCATATTCAGTTTGTGACGCTCTGATCGCGCGACCCCGAGCTCGACCATCCAGACTACTGATATCAATATTGCGCACAACAACCGGCTGTTGACGCTCATGATCAGTAGCGAAAAAGAGCTGTACGTATGGACGACGACGTATCAGAGATGTGATCCGATAGCGCTCCGCAACATCGTTCTCCTCAGGCGCAAGCGCATCGTCTATATCCTGATCGACACGCTGGCCACAAGCGCTACAAAATGTTGCATGATCGGGCAAGACGGTGTTGCAATGGCGGCACCGCAGATTGTCAGACTGGCTTTGCTCAGACAAGGATTGGATTACGCTCATGCCTCTTCTACGCCTCTTCTATAAAAAATATTACTGGCTTCTTGCGAAAATTATAGCATACCACAAAGGCTCTTCGTTACTTTTGCCAAATTTTTTAGGTAGTATGTCTTGGCGAGAAGTACACAAAAATACCTCTCCTATTTCCCCTCTATTCGACATATTGTAACGAATATTTACACTACTCTGTTTCTACTATGCGCTTCGCCTGCAAGTAATCACTAACTATTTGCCGTATCGTACTAGTATGCTCGAAAGGTTGCTAAAGTTCAATGAAGGAGTTCACTTTTCGACACGTCTCTACTCCCCTAATAGTCTCACTATAACCTCAGGATAGGATCTTTTTCTTGTTTGCGTCCTGGACAGAAGAAACCCGACCCGCCAGAGCCACAGCATGCTATACTATACTCTGAAATTCTGGGCCTTATGGAAGAGCATGTAAGCGATGCGCCGGCCCGCTTTTCGATCTCATGAAGTAAGAGGTAGCCGATTTTATGTCGTCTCATCATCAAGACTATGTATTGCAGCCTGTACCCACGGAGCAGCGTGAGCAGTGGGATAGCTTTATGGCCGGGCATTGCCATGGCCACATGTTACAAAGCTGGGCCTGGGGTGAGCTCAAGGCCCGTTATGGCTGGCATCCTCTCAGACTGGCCCTGCGGGATCGGCAACAGCGCATAGTTGCTGCGGCCCAGGTGCTGCGGCGTACGGCTCCTCATATTCCTCTCCGATCTGGCCACCTTGCCTATATTCCCAAAGGCCCCGTGCTGGATTGGTCACAGCCTGAGGTCTGTGCCCAGTTCCTACCTCAACTATCAGCCTATATACGCAGACAAGGAGCGATTACGCTGCGCATGGAGCCGGGACTTGAGGCCGGAACAGCAGCAGCAGATCTGGCTGTGAAGTACCTGGCCAGCGCGCAAGCTCACCCCATCCATCCTGTTCAGCCGCTGCGGACGATCAGCCTGGATCTGGCACCCACAGAAGAGACGCTCCTGGCGCAGATGAAGGAGAAGTGGCGCTACAACATACGCCTGGCCGCGCGCAAAGGAGTTAGCATACGGGAAGCAGAAACCATCGAAGATCTAGAGGCCTGGTACAATCTGCTCCAGGTCACCGGTACACGCGATAAGTTTGGCATCCACACCTTCGCTTATTATGTGGACATGTGGCGCCTCTTCAAAGCGCAAAATGCGCTGCGCGTGCTCTTAGCCGAACACAACGGTCAATTGCTGGCCGGCATCTTTGTAGGGCACTTTGCGTCGCAGGCGGCTTATATGTATGGAGCATCAAGCAATGAGCAGCGTCAGCTCATGCCCAACTACTTATTACAGTGGGAAGCCATACGCTGGGCCAAACAGCAAGGCGCTGACCTCTACGATTTCTGGGGCATTCCGGATACTGACGATCCCAATGAGGCGATGGCCGGGGTCTACCGCTTCAAAAGTGGCTGGGGAGGACGCGTGGTAAAGTTTATAGGTGGCTATGAGCAGATTTATCGCCAGCTCATGCTCAAGATCGCCACTAGATTTATCTAATCAGCTATGCTGACGCATTCTCCAGCCTCTATCGTGTACAATGTGTATTAAGTAAGAATTTACCGTAACACTCATTACCTTATGGAAGAAAACATGGAACTACCTTTTAGTTTAGAAACAGCTTTAGAAAAGACTATTGCGGCTGATCCCGAATGGCAGAAAGGGGTGGTATGGGGAAAACCACGAGCCGGGCACCTGGAAGGGGCTATCAAATTCCACATAGCTGATGTGCTGGCCAACCTTGATCAGCAATGCTTGACGGCAGAGGAGCGGCGCGATCTGCGGCTCATTGCCCTCATCCACGACACTTTCAAATATCGTGTCGACGAAAGCAAGCCCAAAATGGGCACCAACCATCACGCCTATATCGCGCGTAAGTTTGCCGAGCGCTATATCCACAATCCGATGCTTCTGGAGCTAATCCAATTGCATGACGAAGCCTATAATAGCTGGCGTCTTGGCGCCTTCAAAGACAGATGGGACCTGGCAGAGGAGCGGATCGATAACTTGCTAGAGCAAATAGGGTCAGCCTTACCGCTCTATGTGCACTTCTTCCTTGCCGATAGTGCGACCTCATCGAAAAATCCTGCCCCTGTGCTCTGGTTTGAACACCTTTTGGAGCGTAAAGGCTATACGCTTCCTTCGTGTTAAGCCAGATCAAGTCGTATCTCCATTGGCAATCTAGCATACTGGTAAGGGACATATAAGCCAGAGTCGCCCTGCTCCGGCAGGAAACGGCTGCTGGGCCCTGCCAGCCAGGCTTGTGGCTATTTAGACTGCTCCGACATTCGTGCTAAACTGCGCTCAAAAGGTTGAGCCACTCCTTTACTATCACGCATCTCTATTTCTCTGGCCAGCCCTCTCACAGGTCTGCACCGGCTAGCCTTCTTCGCCCCAAATGAGCACACTCCCTTTCCATAGAATTTGCCATCCCCAAATGGAAGCCAGATCGTCAAGTTTTCTGCGGCTCGTCAGTTGCATTGTACAACTATCTATACTAAGGTCGAAGACATGCTAAAGGATAAAAGGTCCAATGAAACGAGTAGTGAGCATTTTGCTATTACTGACAGTGATAAGTGGAGCAGGCCTGGCCGTCGCATACTGGGTCTCTATGCATTCAGCTGCGCCTGAAAGGTCGGCCCGGGTTAAGACGGCAAGTACAGAACTGGCGCCGAGCTACATCTATTACACACTCAAAGATGCAAGGGGCTTTGTGCTGGCTCAGGCTTTGCGCGGGAGTAATGGGCAGCCCATCAGCGCGCCTCAAACGATTGCAGTTCTGGGCAATGGCTTTGGTCTCTCTACGGCAGATAACGTCACATCTATGCAGCTCTCGCCGGACGGCAATTACCTGGCCATTAACGGCACCCGCGACCACGGCGATCAAGTCTGGATCTATGCTACCCAGCACAAGACAATCAGCCTTGTGCCAGCTCATGTCAGCGGCAATTTTCTGCACTGGCTCCCACGCGGCAATGGCCACACTTTTCTCTATCGCCCTGTGCTACCGCTGGGTCCCGGCCTTTCCCTTGATAATAGGGGCTGGAATCCTGGCTTATGGACGGTAGATGCGGCAAGCGGAACATATCAGAATCTCGATATTGGAACTCCATCAGTTAATCTTATCGATGCAGCGCCCTCCCCAGACGGCGCGCATGTCATCTACTCGACAACGACCGGGCTCGGGCAGGGCAGCGATATCTTTGAGATGAACAGCGATGGTAGCGGACGCGTTAGCCTTTTCCAGAACCACGCTGAAGCCCAGGCTATCGTAGGCCTTTTTGCCTGGTCGCCAGATGGGAAAAATATTGCTTTTGAGCGCCTTTCGGACAGCGCCACGCCTTTCTTGCCGGCCAGCATCTGGGTAATGAATCAACAGGGCGCGCAGCAACGTCACCTTGCCGAGGCCGATGGTGGCCATGGCTTCATGTTGTCCTGGTCGCCAGACAGCAGTAAGATAGCCTTTGTCGCACGCGCCAATGCTGGTGATAGGCACGCCGATGCTCAGGCGCAGGCCCTGCAATGCTCTATAGGCGTCGTCGATGTGGCCAGCGCACATTCCTGGCTTGTCGCCAGCCCCCAGCAGACCGGGGAGCAAATGAACATCAATCCAACCTGGACCGCCGATAGCGCCAGCATCACTTTCACGGCACTTAACCCGACTAATCGTGTGGTCGGTGGAACGCCGCGTTACTGGTCGGCACATATCAGCGGCTCACAGATGAAACCCAGCGTCACACCTATCACGCCCGCGCTGCAACACGTCGTCGCAACGCAATAAAGGGCGATCTGCTTAGCCGAGGGAAGAGGAAAAAGATGCGTAAACCAGGGTTCTATCTCCTTCTTATCAGCAGCGCAATTCTACTGATGGGCATAGCCGGTGGCTGGCTTATCGTTAGTGCCAGCCAGCACAGCCTCGTCGAGCAAAAATCGACGACGGCTGGCGCCCTCACAAGGGCTAGCTTTCATCCGGCACCATTTCTGCATCGCCCATATTATGGCAAGCAGTCAATCTCCCAGCGCACCGTCTCTTATGTAGATCACGATAAGCCCTGGTACGAAAATGACGGCCTTTTTGTGCGCTACGATGGCAAGCAATGGAAAGACAACTCTATCTACAACTGCGATGGTGGCGTCAACTGCTACGACGGCCATAACGGCTACGATTTGAATCTCTGGTTCGAACCAGTGCTGAGCGCTGCCCCCGGCACGGTCATTCGCGCCGGCTGGTACAATCCTCTCAACCACAATGACGCCCTGGGCTTATGGGTTGCCATCGATCATGGCAATGGCTTTGCTACGGCCTATGGACACCTGAGCCAGATCACTGTTGCCGTTGGCGATCAGGTTGGCACCCAATGGCAGATCGGGACCAGCGGCACCACGGGCTCATCTACCGGCCCTCACCTGCATATGTCGACTTACTATCTCCCCAACTGGCAGGCCACCGATCCCTTTGGCTGGACTGGACAGTACGCCGATCCAAATGTTGTGCCCGACAATTATCTGTGGGCAGCCGATCCCGGCAGCAGTACTTCTGTGCCTAATCTTAGCGGCAATGGCTCAGCAATCTATCCGGGGGCTATTCTTGTGGACGACGGGGATGATGGCTGGAGCAGCGACGGGGATTGGAATCGCGAGACCGCGCAGAGCGATATCAAGGGCGCGATGCACTGGACCGCAACCAGTAGCGACGATCCCAGCGCAAGCGCTACCTGGCAACCAAATCTGCCAGCCAGCGGCTACTACGAAATCGGCTTCTTTGTTGATGACAATCACGCAAGCAGTAGCTGGGTTCCCTGTACCATCTACAGCACAGATCCCCATCATCAGAACACCGAGCTCAAACATACAGTCTATCTCGACGAATCGCACATCGGTACCTTCAGCAGCCCTTATGGGACAGTCAACACTGGGGCTCAATGGGTCAGCCTTGGCACCTACTACCTCAAGAAGGGTCACCATGGACGCGTTATGGTCAGCAATGCTACTGGCGAAGATGGTGAAGAGCTTGGGGTCGATGCCGTCGAGTTTGTGCCTTTAAGCAAGCAGTAACTAGCGCTCTCTAGAGCGCACATCGCGATAAAATATTCCAGGCAGAGGAGGAGCTTATGCCCAGCGACGACACTCAGCATAACTATATACAGCCAGAGAGCCAGCCCAAGCAGGTTCGTCTTGTTACGGCCATCGGTCAAAGCCAGCTAGCTAGAGGGGATGAAAGCTACTACCATACGCTGTTTGAAAGCCTTGATCAGGGCATTGTCTGCCAGGATGCCGATGGACAGATCATCCAGGCTAACGCGGCAGCCGAATATCTCCTGGGCATGAAGCTAGAGGCCATGCGCGGCAGAACCTTGCTTGATCCGCTCTGGCGGCCTCTACAGGAAAACGGCTCGCCCTTTCCCGCCGATCTGCACCCTACGCTGAGTGCCCTGCGCACCGGCCAGCCCGTCTCAGGCACGATCATTGGCATGTTTAATCAGCAGGAGAATGCCTATCGCTGGTTCACGGTAAGTTCCGTGCCACGTTTCCAGGCAAATGTAGAGAGGCCACATCAGGTCTACACTATTCTTCACGATTTTACGACCCTCCACAATCAGGAACAGCGTATGCAACAGGCCCTCGAAGCGATCCTGGCCTTGGCGGAAATAGGGGCCCAGACCCTGTTAGGGCAGACACCGCAAATGGCCTCAGCAGCTCAAGAGCAGCCTGACCCACAGCTTCAACAGAAGCAGGCTGAGCAATGCTGTCATCTTCTCGGCTGCCAGCGCCTTGGTCTGGCGGCACTGGAAAGACCAGACGAACTGTTGCGGCCACTGCTTACGCTAGGAACTTCTGCTGCTCACGCCCGGAATTTACGCAACGCTTTACAGACCTTACGCTTAAGCAACTTGTTCGGTGATCCACAGCTCGTGGCTCGCCTGAATGCTGGAGAGAGCTTAGCGCTGGCCAAAGCTCTCCCGGCCTGCGGCGAACAGCTTTCCTTTCAGATCATCGTCCCCGTAGCCGCTGCAGGCCAGCTGAGCGGCATCTTACTGCTCGACTACGGCAGCATACAGCCGCATCTCAGCGCGCAAGAGCAGATCGCCGTACAGGCCACAGCGCGCGTTGCCGCCCTGCTCATTGAATATGAGAAGGCCCAGCACACCATCTCCCAGCAGCAACTTAAGCTTCACGCTGTACAACAAGAACTTGAACATATGCAGCACATCCAACAAAACGTATCCTCAATCCTGGAGCATGAGGTTCAGGCGACACTCATCGGTATGCAGAACTATAGCGAGTTGCTCTGCAATCATGAGCTCAGTAGCCCGGAAATAAAGGAACTGGCAACCGATATTTGCCTTGATAGCAAACATCTCAGCGGCCTGATCGGCTCGGTCTTCGAGCTACAGCATAGGCAGAAAGAACCCCTGCAGCTCTCTCTCGAATGGCTCGATCTGAATGCCGTCCTGGCCGAACTGGTAAGCCATACGCGCTCGCTTATGCCCAGCTGCCAGTTTCGCTTGCAGCTCGCTAACGCCCTACCGATCTTTCGCGGCGATAAAGATAAGCTCACCACAGCGATGCTCGGCCTGCTGCACAATACAGCGCGCTACACGCCTCAAGGAGGCGAGGTTCATATAAGCAGCACTGTGGAGGGCAACGTAATTCACGTCAGCATGCGCAATCTTAGCGCCGTCGTTTCGACAGAAATTGCCGATCAAGCGATGCTCTATCCCGAAAATGCAGAGCCGGACCTCGCCTTAATACACGGGATTATTCAAATGCATGGCGGCAAGATTTGGGCCGAGAGTATGACAGATCAAGGGCTAACCTTTCACTTCACCGTACAGTTTACCAATAGCTATTAGCTGCCGCAGTAGTCGGGCTTATAGGCAAGCAATCTTTGTAAGTCACAAAAAATTGCCAGACATTTGCAACAAACAGCCACAGTTCTACGTATAATAGTCAGATAGCAGTGAGGTACCTATGCATTGAACAAGTTTATAGCTCGTTAGAGACTTTAAAATATTACATAAAGATTCACAAGTGATGCACATATATTAAGGAGATAATCACATGTCAGGAAATAGAGGTTGTCTTGCAAATTCGTTACTGTTTCTGGTAATTGTTTTCTTGCCTTTAATTGGCCATATCATTGAGACAGTCTGGATCTTTGAAGATGATCACTCACCTATTGGGACAATCCTCTGGCTGCTTATCGTCTGGGCCATTCCGTTTGTAGGACCTTTTATGTACCTGCTCTTCGGACAGCGCCATCCGAAATATGGGCGCGTCATGTTCGGCCAGCCGAGCTATGCCTATCAGCAACAACAGCAACGAGGCTGGTAGTCCTGTTTGGACGAGTTATCCCCTGGAGCTTTCCAGGGGATACTTTTTTTCTTCTCCTTTTCCTTCCCTTGACAAAGATATCTCCTTTCAGCTAAAATAGAACCGACTGGTCGGTATTTTAGGAGAAAAGGAAATGCATAAAGGAGAGCAAACGCGCCAGGCTATCCTGGCCAGAGCAGCCCAGGTATTCAGTCTTTCAGGCTATGCTGGCACCTCTATGGATACACTTACGCGCGCGACCGGGCTCACTAAGGGCGGCATTTACAACCATTTTGGCAGCAAAGAGGCCCTGGCTGTGGAGGCCTTCGATTTCTCCAGTAATCTGGTTCGTGCGCGCTTCAAAGAGCTGCTCCGGAATCGGCAAGAGGCCATTGAGCGTCTGATGGCTGTATTGAGCATCTTCCAAAGCCTGCTCGAAGAGCCCCTTCTGCAAGGAGGCTGCCCGCTATTAAATACCGCAATAGAGGCCGATGACACCAATCCTGTCTTGCGCGAACGTGCTCAAAAAGCCAGTGCAGATTGGAGAAAGTTCATTACGCGCACAGTGCAAAGCGGCATTGAGCGCCAGGAGATCAAGCCGGAGAGCGATGCGGAGGAAGTGGCAAGCGTCCTGATTGCCACTCTTGAAGGCGCCATTATGCTCAGCAAATTGCACGCCGACATGCGCTATATGGACCAGGCCATTCAGCATCTCACGCGCTATCTGCACTCCCTGCAGCTCACTTAAGCATAGCCGAGGAAAGGAACATCCCGCATGACACACCTGCCCGAGAACCAACGTACACGCACCATAACCTGGCAAGATCCCCTCCCTGTATTACAGCAAGGTAGAGAGCTCAGCGGCCTGCAATATATGCAAGCAGTTAAGAGCGGACAACTGCCTCCGCCGCCAATGATGGAGCTTATGGGCGTGTGGATCTCGGAAGTAAACGAAGAGCGCATCGTCTTTGCGGTCGAGCCAGCCGAGTATCATTATAATCCGCTTGGCGTCGTGCATGGAGGTCTTGCCGCAACGCTCCTCGATTCGGCCATGGGATGTGCTGTCCATGTAGCCCTGCCAGCCAATGTAAGCTATACGACGCTGGAATTGAAAGTGAATCTTGTCAGGGCGCTTACCCGCTCCACGGGAGTCGTTTATGGAGAAGGCAAAGTGCTGCATCTGGGCGGCCGCATTGCTACCGCCGAGGGTCGGGTTTTCGATGCCAACGGCAAACTTTATGCCCATGGCACGACTACTTGCCTGATCATGCGGCCCTGATCTGCCGGGTTCCTTGCAGGAAAAACCTTATCACATCTTGACAGCTGGAGGCCTTGGCGGGCGAGAAAACAGCTCACGAGCAAGCGGGGAATCGCTAGAAATTCGACAACCTGCAGCGGATGTGGCTAACTAATTGATATACAGATAGTTGTAAACAAGCTCTCAATGCCGAGAGATAGAAATCCGAAGCAAAGTCTACAACGTTTTTCATAGGCTCTAACAGGCATTTCTTTCAGCTAAGCGCTTTAGTAGGCAACGTATTCGGCGCAGTTCCAGGAGGGAATTCATGGCCACTCAGAATACTCCACAGACACAAAGAGAAGCTGTCATCGTAGAAGCGATTCGCACGCCTATCGGTCGGCGCAACGGCCGTCTTAAAGACTGGCACCCCGTGGACCTCATGGCCTACGTGCTTGAAGATCTGCTCAAACGGAGCAAGATTGATCCAGCGCTGATTGACGATGTAATTGTTGGCTGCGTCAGCCAGGCCGGCGAGCAGAGCCTTAATCTGGCCCGCAATGCAGTCCTTGCCGCCGGCTTCCCCGAATCCGTTCCGGGCACGACTGTTGATCGCCAGTGCGGCTCTAGCCAGCAGGCCATTCACTTTGCGGCCCAGGGAGTGCTCAGTGGCGCATATGATATAGTGATTGCCGGAGGCGTCGAATCGATGACCCGCGTCCCGATGGGCTCAAACGCCCAGGGTCCCGGAGCTCCCTTCGGTCCCCGCATGCAAGAGCGCTATGAGCATAAGCTTATCCCGCAGGGCCTTAGCGCAGAGCTGATCGCCAAGAAGTGGGAGCTGAGCCGAGACAGGCTAGATGCCTTTAGCCTGGAGAGCCATCGCCGCGCAGCCAAGGCCACAGCAGAGGGCTATTTTGCCTCGCAGATCGTGCCGGTCCCGGTAACAAATGAAGATGGCACAAGTACACTCTTCGAGCATGATGAAGGCATTCGCCCGGATACCAGCCTGGAAAAACTTGCAAGCTTAAAGCCTTCCTTCAGGCCCGATGGCTTGATTACGGCCGGCAGCTCTTCACAAATCAGCGATGGGGCGGCGGCAACCCTTATTATGGAGCGCGCCACAGCTCTGCGCCTGGGCCTCAAGCCGCGCGCACGCTTTAGCGCCTTTGCCGTGGCCGGCGATGATCCCATCTACATGCTTACCGCGCCAATCCCCGCCACGCATAAAGTGCTGGCCAAAGCTGGCCTCAGCCTTGCGCAAATGGACTTGATCGAGATTAACGAAGCCTTTGCCAGCGTTGTGCTGGCCTGGCAGCATGAGACCGGGGCCGATCTGCAAAAAGTGAATGTCAATGGCGGAGCGATTGCCATCGGCCATCCCCTGGGCGCCTCGGGCGCGCGCATTACAGCCATGCTTTTGCACGAGTTGGAGCGCCGAGGAGCACGCTATGGCTTACAGACTATGTGCGAGGGCGGCGGCCTGGCCAATGCCATGATTATTGAACGGCTCGCTTAAGCTGCCGGAGAGTGGTCCAGGGCGCTTTTACCCTGGACCAAAATCGAAAATGTACAATTTAATAAGTTGCAACCTCTTGACATATAGGCCCTGCCTTAGCTATACTTACTTATAGCATAAAACACTTGTATTATTTACAACCAAATAAACGCAGCAACAAACTGCTCTCATCAAGAGAGGTGGAGGGAAACGGCCCGATGAAGCCCGGCAACCCGTTTGCATAGTTGCAAACAGGGTGCCAATTCCGGCGAGTATATTATTCGCAAGATGAGGGGTACAAGCGAAGTCGCAAGGCCCCTGAGATCAGGGGTTTTTTTATTGCCCTGCGTTATGAAAGTGTACTTTACAATCTAAATCATCAAAGCGTTGAAGAGGAAGAGTAAATGCCCTGAGCGGCTACAGAGAGCTGACGAGGATGAGAAGTCAGCGCCGTATCAGCATTGAAAATGGCCTCTAAGTTGCAAGCTGAAACACCCTCCGGGTAAGTAGGCTGAGCCGCAAGGCCGCGTTATCGGCCAGAAGTGTTACTCACAAACAGGTCTTATTATTATCCTTTTATTCCGTGCTCTTTAGAGTAACACTTCCCAAGGTTGCTGAGCCGTGAGGCCGCAACAAACCAGGGTGGTACCGCGAATACGTTTACCCCTCGCCCCTGATCAGGGTGAGGGTTTTTTTGTTACCTTTTTCAGGAAGGAGTGTGCAATGGTGATACAATTGGAGCGTTCAGTCAGGGTCTTTCCCCAACCGGACTTGTTAAATCAAGTACTCACCTACACGTTCGATCATCTGCCCCTGCAACGCGGTGGCGATCTGAGCCCCGTCACGCTGGCCTATGAGACGTGGGGAACCCTTAACGCGGAGGGAACGAATGCTATCCTGATTACCCATGCGCTGACAGGAAGTGCGCATGCTCACGATGTGTTCTACCCAGACGATTGTAAAATGGGCTGGTGGAATCCCTTGATCGGCCCTGGTCGCTACTTCGACACCACGCGCTATTTTGTAATTTGTTCCAATGTGGTGGGCAGCTGCTATGGCAGTACTGGCCCCTCATCTACGGACCCTCGCACTGGACGCCCCTATGGTATGCGCTTTCCTGTGATAACGATTCGCGATATGGTACATGCTCAGCACAAACTGATCGAACATCTGGGCATTCGACATCTGGCCATGGTTGCAGGAGGCTCCATTGGCGGACAGCAGGCCTTAGAATGGGCCGTCTCCTATCCTGAAATGATCGATAAGGTGGTTGTCATTGCAGCCTCGGCCGCGCTTACCGCACAGGGGGTAGCCTTTAACGAAGTGCAGCGCCAGGCTATCATGGTCGATCCGCGCTGGCAGTGCGGCGATTATGCTCCCGAACAGGGACCCGATTCCGGTCTGGCCATCGCACGCATGCTGGCCATGATTACCTATCAGAGCGAAGAGGCCATGGAGATGCGCTTCTCGCGCAAACCTACCAGCCGCGAGGCGGCATCGTCGCCAACCCTCAACCCTGATCTTGGCGGTCGCTTCGATGTGGAAAATTATCTGTTCCACCAGGGCACAACCTTAGCCAGGCGCTTCGATGCCAACAGTTATCTCTATATGACGCGGGCCATGGATCTCTATGATGTAAGTGAGGATTATCCTTCGATAGAGGCGGCCTTGAGCCGCATACGCAGCAAGGCACTTTTTGTCGGTATTCGCTCTGATTTTCTCTTCTCGGCCGCTCATGTGCGCTGGTTAGCCAATAAAGTACATCTGCTTGGTGGCAATGCAAAATATGTAGAGCTTGATTCGCCTCATGGTCATGATGCCTTCCTCAAAGAATGGTCTCAAATGACCGATGCGTTGGCTCAGATAGAGCTATAAATTATTACGAGATAGGGCATAGTAATTTTTCCAAGGAGTAACATTTCTCATGGCATTAAATAGCAATCGTAGTTATGGCTTTGAAACACTTTCTTTACACGCGGGCCAGGAAACAGCGGACAGCGCAACGGGGGCACGCGCTGTTCCCATCTACCAGACGACATCCTATGTCTTCGATAGCCCCGAGCACGCGGCAAATCTTTTCGCGCTCAATCAGTTCGGCAACATTTATACGCGCATTATGAATCCAACGCAGGATGCCTTTGAGCGCCGTGTGGCGGCTCTTGAAGGTGGCGTTGGTGCGCTGGCTACAGCTTCGGGCCAGGCAGCTGAGACCCTGGCCATTCTCAATATAGCCGGCGCCGGCGATGAGATTGTGGCCTCGGCTAGCCTGTACGGCGGCACCTATAATCTCCTGCACCACACACTGAAAAAGCTGGGAATCAAAGTTCACTTTGTGGATAGCCGCGAGCCCGAGAACTTCCGCGCCGCCATTAATGAGCGCACCAAAGCCCTGTACGCCGAAACCGTAGGCAACCCGCGCCTCGACACTCTCGATATTAGCGCCGTAGCTACTATTGCCCATGAGCATGGCCTCCCACTCATTATTGATAATACTATGCCCACTTCCTATCTGGTACAGCCTTTGAAGCACGGAGCAGACATCGTTATTCATTCAGCCACCAAGTTTATCGGCGGCCACGGCACCTCTATCGGCGGCGTTATCGTCGATGGTGGCAAGTTTGACTGGTTAGCCAGCGGGCGCTTCCCCGAATTTGCTGAGCCCGATGATTCCTATCATGGCCTGCGCTACGTCGAGGCCTTTGGTCCGCTTGCCTACATTCTTAAGGCCCGCGTACAGCTGATGCGCGACCTTGGTGCGGCCATCTCGCCTTTCAACGCCTGGCTGCTTTTGCAGGGCCTGGAAACGCTGCCCCTGCGTATGGAGCGCCATAGCCAGAATGCGCTACGCATCGCCGAGTTTCTTGAAGAGCATCCGGCCGTGAGCTGGGTCAGCTACCCCGGCTTAAAGAGCCATCCGCAGCATGAAAACGCTGCAAAATACCATACACATGGCTATGGAGCCATCCTTGGCTTTGGCATCAAAGGTGGCCTGGAAGCCGGTAAGCAGCTCATTCGCCATATTGAGCTCTTTTCACACCTTGCCAACATTGGTGATGCAAAATCACTGATTATTCACCCTGCCAGCACGACTCATGCTCAGCTGTCCCCCGACGAGCAGCTTCAGTCAGGCGTGACTCCTGACTTTATTCGCCTCTCGGTCGGCGTGGAAACTGTCGAAGACCTGATCGAAGATCTGGATCAAGCCTTGAAGGCTGCCATCGTCGATACGACTAATGTATGAACTTTTGAAGAGTTTACACATCCTGTATAATATGCAAAAAGATTGAAAACGGAGTGCTGGTGCCGTTGCAGTCATCTCAATCCGTTATTGCGTTTAAAGGGTGCGATTTCGCGCGCTCGTTCGGTTACTATGGGTGTTAACTTATGAAACATGCTGTTAGTGTTTTAAAGTTTGGGGGAACTTCAGTTGGCAGTGGCGAACGTATACAACGTGTAGCACAGATCATTACTAATAACTTCCAGGCCTTCAAAACTGGCAATGAGCCTTTCCCTGTCATTGTTGTCTCGGCGATGTCAGGCATCACAGACCAGCTCTTGCGGATCGCGCGCTACACCTGTTCGGGCGAGTATGACGCCTGTGCAGAGGAGCTGGAGAGCCTGCAACAAAAGCACTTTGCTGCTGTCGAGCAGATCGCCAGGCAAAGTGAGACCCGCGCTAAATTGTCTGGGGACGTCGAAGCGGCCCTGGTCGGACTGAAGCAGGATGTTACTGCCCTCAGCCAGGCTGCAGAGCAGGGAGCCGATATTACGTTACCAACGGCGGCCGTTGCCTCCTGGGGCGAACGCCTTTCGGTCCTGCTGGTTGCCGCTGCAGTTTGCGCAACGGGCACACAGGCTGAGCCGGTGCGCCAGGAAGTGATTATTACCAGCCATCCCAGAACAGATCCCGCGCAGCCCTTTGGCGTGGTGGTGGGAGCCGATCCCTTGCAGGAAGAGACGCGAGCCAGCGCCCAAAAGCTGATTGTGCCTCTGATTGAGCGCGAGGTTGTGCCTATTGCTGCGGGTTTTATGGGCCGTACGATCACGGGCTATGTAACGACCCTCGGACGCAATGGCTCTGACTATTCGGCCTCGGTCATTGGGGCCGCGCTTGACTGCGTTGAGGTCTCCATATATACAGACGTTGACGGGATACTGACTGCCGATCCACGTCTTGTGGCCAATGCACGTCTTTTGCCCCATCTCTCTTACGCTGAGGCGGCGCGCCTCTCCTGGTTTGGCGCCAAGGTCTTACATCCACGCACGCTCATTCCCATTGCCCATCGTGGCATTCCAGTGCGCGTGCGCAATACTTTCCGCCCACATATCCGGGGTACATCTGTGGGACCTGTAGAGCACACGCAAAGCAGCGCTACGGCGATTACGATTCGGCGCAATTTAGCCCTGATTACCGTGGAGAATACCGATATGTTCGGCGCACCAGAAAACGCCGGGCAGGTCTTTGCGCTGGCTGCACGTGTGGGGGCTGCTCCCGTGGCTATTTGTTCATCGTCTGGGCACCATCTCTCCTTTGTTATCGAGGAACAAGCTGCTGACTCGATCATCGATCTTTTACAGCACGATATGGGCACGCTGGGTACCTGGGCCGTCCGTAGCCGGCGTGACCTGGCGGCCTGCGCTTGCATTGGCTCCGGCTTTACTGCCGATCCAATGAGCCCGGCCAGAGCAGTAACCGCCCTGGCGCGCGAGCGCATTCCAATCGTTACGCAGGGCGCTTCTGAGCAGAGCATTACCTTGATCGTTGAGAATCAAGATAGCGAGCGCGCGCTGCGTTGCCTGCATCGCGATCTGATTGCGCCTGTCATCCCGCTTGTCCGCCACCAGGCGAAGGAAAAGCGGCACAAAGCGCTTTAAGTTCTCCACATACGAAAAGGAAAGACTATGTGTCCACAGTTACAATCTAAGATACCTGTCGCGGTTCTGGGAGCAACGGGCATGGTTGGTCAGCGCTTCATCGAGCTCTTACACGATCACCCATGGTTTAAGCTGGCCGGATTGGCGGCCTCGGACCACCACGGCGGACGTCCTTATGCTGAGGCGGCGCGCTGGCGCATACCTGATAGCGAGATGCCAGCTTCTGTCGCATCTCTACCCGTGGTCGCCTGCCGTCCCGAGGCTCTACCCGATGTGAAAATTGTCTTCTCGGCGCTGCCAGGTGATATTGCCGGCGATATTGAGCTGGCCTTTGCGCGCGCAGGGGTTGCAGTCTTTAGCAATGCCAAGAATCACCGCATGGGCGCCGATGTTCCGCTGCTTATCCCCGAAGTCAACGCCGATCACGCCTCGGCCATCATTCAGCAGCGCAAGCAGCGAGGCTGGTCTGGCAGCATTATCACCAATGCAAATTGCTGTGCCACGCCGCTGGTAATGGCTCTCAAGCCATTACAGAAAGCCTTTGGCCTGAGCAAAGTTCTGGTTACTACGATGCAAGCTATCTCTGGAGCCGGTTATCCTGGCCTGCCTGCCTACGATATTCTTGATAATGTGATTCCCTACATTGCCACAGAAGAAGAGAAGCTAGAGATTGAGACGCGCAAAATGCTAGGCGCCTGGCAAGAAGGGCAAGGCTTTGTCGATGCGCCCATCGTGGTAAGCGCTCACTGCAATCGCGTGCCAACGCGTGAAGGTCATCTGGAATGTGTGAGCATCGCCCTTGAGAAAGATGCCAGTCCCGAAGAAGTTATCGCGACCTGGGAAAACTATGTTCCGGAATCTCAGCAGCTCAAGTTGCCCAGCGCTCCCGAGCATGCGCTGATTTACCGGCATGAGGTCGATCGGCCCCAAACCTTGCGTGATCGCGATGCTGGCGATGGCATGAGTGTTACGCTCGGGCGGCTGCGCAGCTGCTCCATCCTGACCCATAAGTTTGTGGTTCTGGGCCATAACACGATCCGTGGCGCGGCAGGCGGCTCCGTTCTTAACGCAGAATTGTGCGTCGAGAAAGGTCTGATCTAACATTCAGAGATGCGGGGCCTTGTTCCCCGCATCCCACACTATGTAATGCTCATCAGGAAACTACTGGGTGTTCCTTGTTATGGCTAAGCTTACTATTAGATTTGTAAATTTTCGCCAGAGCGTTCGGGCCGAAATGCTCCATTATCGTTAATGAAAATAAAGCGGCTATCCTGCACATTCACGATCATATCTGGCTTGCCGTCGCCATTGACATCTTTGAAAGAAAGCGTCACTACAGTAAGATCCTGGTTCTGGCCCAGCAAAACAGGACCAAGGTATATCTTAGCTTTCGAGGCATCGCCGCCTGGGAACTCGATAACCTCTACATGTCGGTTCAAGTTGATAGCAATGAAGTGGCTAGGATTTTGCGCCGAGTCAGCGTGGCCTACCACGGCGTCGGTCTGAAACGTGCGAGGACGGCCATAATGCCAATCGTCTTGCGTCACCTGCCACCAGTTAGTTACCATGCTCAATACAACCCATCCCAACATCATGACGAGCAGCGCCATGCCGCAATAGAAGAGCCAGTGGAAACGTGGGCTGCGGTTCTTCAAGGACCGCAAATTGAGCTTAGGGAAAATCTCTTCTGTATCCACGGGCTGTGGCTTTCGCGCCTGGTTCTTCGCTATACTGGCAGTTCGACGAGGGGGTATAGCATTTTTACGCCGCGTGGGGAGTGAGCGCGTATCGCTTAGCGTTAGTGGTTGGACATCTGGTCGCGAACGACCAACTTCTGTCTTGACATCACCGCGATAGCGACGTGTACTACTGGGCATACGAGCAGGCCACATATCATCGAATTCAGCATCAAAAATATCGCTACTATGTTGCTGCTTTAAGGAAGCCTGCGGCGAGCGCCGGATAGAATTCTGACCCACACCGGTTACCGTCCTCTCTTATTTTTTTGTTTGTTCGAAATTTTGTTCTAACAGGGTGCATGTCAATAGTACACCGAATCAGGACGGTTGTCAACAATATCCTAGAACAAATTTACCATATCGGCAATATCCACATATTTGGCCATCCCAATACTTATAACGAGCCAGTCGGCCACTTAAATAAATAAATATGATTATCTAGTAAATAACCTGAGTTTTCGCCAAATTTGCTGTGTACCGAAACCCGTCCGAGGCGGAGATTTCTGCGCGTCCCGATGCTGTCTGTTGAGGGCATGGGCCTCTCCGGCCTTTTACGGTAGAGAAGCCTCACTTCTCAGATCAAGCATATAGGCTACGATCCAGGAGGCTATGTTATACTTACTTTCAGTAATTTCACGCGAGTCGAGAAGGGAACGGAGGATTATTTATTATGCCTGTCTCTGTCACTAACTCCCAGTTAATTTATGATGCTCTGAAAGCCTGCGACATCAAACTTATTTCCGCGCTCCCCGAAACCTGGCTTGTGCATTTGATACGCCTGGCAGACGCCGACCCGGAGATGACGCTTGTGCGTATCGCCAAAGAGGAGGAAGCGATTGGTATTTCGGCCGGTGCGCACCTGGCCGGCGTAAACTCGGCTCTTCTCATGCAAAATCATGGCTTTCTGGCGGCGATCAATCCCATAGTTTCTCTGGCCCTGCTGTATAAGATTCCCTTGCTTATGCTGATTAGCTACCGTGGGCATATGGGCGAAAAGGACCCCTGGCAGACGCAAGGTGGCCTGACGACCGAGCCCATTCTACGCGCCTTAAACATTCCCATCTGGCATCTTACCAATCCTGCCGATATCCAGCGCCGACTCAAGGATGCCCAGACGTTAGCGCTAGCTTCGTTGCATCCCGTGGCCGTCTTACTATCACGCGAATTGATGTGGGAGGATTAAGCTATGTTACGTGCCGATGCTTTAGAAGCTATCTATCCCGAATTGAAAGAGCGCATTGTGGTGACGATTATGGGAGCTGTGGCCGTGGAGCTTTATATGCTGGGACATCGTGCCAACTTCTTTTATCTTGAGCATGCCATGGGTCTGGCTTCGTCTATGGGCCTGGGAATCGCGCTATCCATTCCACAGGAGCAAGTTGTGGTGATTGATGGGGATGGCTCCTTGTTGATGAATCTTGGCACGCTCAGTACTCTGGCGCGTTACAAACCCGGCAATTTGCTGCATATTGTCTTTGACAATGAGAGCTTGCTTTCGGTCGGCGGCTTTCCTACCGCGACCTCGACGGGTACCGATCTGGCCGGGATTGCCCGCGCCTCGGGTATCCCACGCGTGATCGTGGCAAACACGCCCGATGCGCTCAAAGCTAGCGTGACTGAGGCGCTGGCCAGCCAGACGCTTACGACGATTGTTTCGAAGGTTGAGGCGATTGGCCCAAAGACGTTCCATATGGATTTGCCACTATTGGAGAATCGCTTCCAGTTTAAGCGCCGTCTGCAGGAGATGCGCGCAAACCACCAGTAAAGGGCTTTGTTTCTACGCGTTTATGATACGGGCCGCTATGTCTTCAAGCAAGCGTCCAATGAGCAGGAGGAACAGCAAAGCTATGTCTTCAATGTTCCTCTTGTCAGTTTAGAGCTGATATTTCCCTTGCCAGATGATACGCTCGTGAGCCTCTTTTGCCAGTTCGCAGGCAATATCGTCAAGCTTCATATACACCTCCCAGACTTCTTGCTGGCACTGCTCAGCAATTTGTAGAGCAAGCGCTTGTTCTAGCGCTTCGTTTCGCTTGCCTTTCCAGATTGTATCAGCGAAGGCGACCAGGATATCTTCCAATTGTACCGCTGCTTCTCGCTCCCATTGGCCGTGCGTGTGGGCAAAACGTGCATGATTTTCAGGAAAACCACTTTCCCGAAGGAGCTGCGGCCCAATTTCTTCATGTTGAGAACCAGGGCCGATCAGCTCGTCAGGATACACAGTTTTCCCCACGTCATGCGTTGCGGCTCCAATCAGAACGCTTTCCCGTTCATAGTGGAGCAAAGGCCAGCTAGCATCTATCTGCTCAAGTAGTGTGATGGCTACATCATGCACGATTGTCAAGTGAGCAACTAAGCGCGGAGAGGCTGCATATTTTGCGAGCATCTTCAGCACGTCCGGTGGCAGTTCTTGAAGCGGCATAGCTGATCTCCTGGGAGGCCTATCGTGTATTTTTGGTGGCTAGATACAAATTGAGATATATGCTAAAGATAGCATTACGCTATCTTCAGTGCAACTCGCAAGCCGATATAGACGCATTTGCGCCCATCTGGGAGAGTGGAGAATGCGACAGGCAGCCAGTTTTCGTTGAAGCGACCATTACCTGGCGCGGCGAAGGCCGTCTCCGAAACTGGCACGAGGTCCACTTCAAGCGGTGGAGAGAAGCCTTTCATACCATCAACAAACTCATACATCAGATGTGGTTTACCGGCGCGCCTGGTGATGGTAGTGATGACGCCTTCACGCTTGTAGGTGCCAATGAAGGGAGCGATATCCACTCCTGGCAGCTGTTGTGCTGGTCCAAAGTCAGGCCGCATCTTAACTCCAGCTAGTTCATCAAGCAGCTCTCGAAAGAGCGCCGAGCAGAGCTGAGATGCGCCTCCGCCATTCATCAGCAAGACGAGGATGACGCCTGACTCCGGCACTACGCGCAGATATCCGTACTGTCCAACAGTGGCCCCATCGTGTCCGAACCCAGGGATACCATTCCAGTCGTAGAGTGCCCAGCCCAGAC
The DNA here is from genome assembly GCF_004208415.1 of Ktedonosporobacter rubrisoli. GTDB lineage: Bacteria > Chloroflexota > Ktedonobacteria > Ktedonobacterales > Ktedonobacteraceae > Ktedonosporobacter > Ktedonosporobacter rubrisoli. Next base: position 5,981,699 of record NZ_CP035758.1, read on the forward strand.
CCCACCAGTCGGAACTAAAGGTCCACCTGTCCGGTGTGCTAACCTCACGCTTCTGCATTGCGGCGACGGCTTCGGTGGTTAGCACACGGGTCCCATCTGGCGCCGTACCACCGTCGAGGTGCATCCGGGCCAAGCGTGCGATATCGGAGGCCGTTGCACACAGGACACCGCCATACGGACCAGAGGAACGCGGCAAAGGATTCCACATCGGGACCGGCTCCGGCTCATGTCCCGGCTCTCCCAGGTGCCCTATCGCTGCCCGGAAGCGCAGCACATCCTCGGGCAGCGTCACCGTGCTCGCGAGTCCGAGCGGATCACACAAACGATCCTTGAGAGCCGCGTCCCAGGTCTGACCGGTCAGTACCTCGATGAGGCGGCCCAGCACGCTGTATCCCACACTACAATAGGAAAACGTTCCAGGTGGGCTATCCAGAGGTACATGCTTGATGGCCTCAACGTACCGTGCGAGACAGTCGTCGCCGCGACCAGTGTCGTAGGTGAAGTCGCAGGCCAGGCCGCTGGTATGGCTGAGCAACTGTCGGATGGTAATCGTTCTTGTAGCTTCAGGATCAGCAGTTGCAAACTCTGGCATCACATCCTTAACTTTCGCGTCAAGTTCCAGTGCTCCTGACGCGGCCAGTTGCATGATCAAGGTAGCGGTATGGATCTTGGTGATCGAACCAACCTGGAACACCGAAGCTGGCGTCACCTCTACGCCGGTCCTCCGGTTCAGCACTCCACTGACCAGTTCGTGAAGGGTTCCCCCGGCGAGTACCGCCAGGGATGCGCCCGGCACGTGGTGAGTGGCGCGCAGTTCGTCAAGCCGCGCCTGCCAATGAGCAAAGTCAAAAAACATACTATTTTCTCCTCTTAAATTTGATAGAGGTCAATCACTTCAGTAGGGAAGGTATACTTTCCTCTTTGCTCTCTCGTCGCGCTTCTTTGGTTTGTCCTTACGCAACTTTTTTTATGGAGCCTCGCCACCCTTACGCTGCCAAAAGGATCGCCATTGTCTGGAAGGTACGCGGGTGAGTCATGATCGTAAGCCGCTCACCACTTGCAAGATCGAGCAGGCGCGAGCGCACGGCCTCCTGCCCCGCATAGGTATCCATCACGCTTGGCAGGAAGAGCATACGCGGGTGCTCCAGCAAAAAGGCGCGCACCCGCTCATGCCTCAACATCACAGTGATCCACTCAAAAACACCGGTTCCACAGTTGGCACAGGTTATTCGTGCATAGATGCCTGGCGGGTATACATCGTCAATGCCGCTCGCGCCTTCAGGTGCGTTATGATCGAGCAGGTCTATCTGAACAGGAGATTGACAGATGGAACACAGTTGCTTACCGAAAACGTGCTCTGAGAATTCTGCAGCATCCAGCAATGTTAGTTTGAAGGCGGGGCGGAACGAGCGCATCATGCCGACACGCTCAAAGGAGGGCATTGCGCCAATATGGGACATTTCACCTGTATGAAACATGTCGATAGTATAGCGCGGTGAGCAGACTGGACAGCGCAAGCGGAAGGCCCTGGGGCCGGAAGGCTGACGTTCAAACGTTGCATGTAGACGCTGCTTCCCGCAGAGCCAGCACCAATGACGAGTTTCCTGCCAGCCCATCGCTTCGTCCTCATGAAGCCTTAACCCAAATGCCCGCGCATCCTCATGCAGTTCCCCATACAAGACTCGACGCAGTTGGCGGCGCGCTCGGTGTAACCTCAATTCCAGCGCCCCTATGCTCATATCCAGCCGCTCTGCAACCTCGCGCTGAGGTATTTCAGCCAGGTAACAGAGTTCGATCATTTCGCGCGTGCTCGTCTCAAGATGCCCTAAAGCACGATCGAGCAGCGCTTGTCTATCCAGGCGCTCTAGTTCTTCAGCTGGATCGATGGCAAAGGGATCTGGGAGATCGAGCACTGAAGGCTCGATTTCGTCTTCAGACGTGTCAAGATGGCTCGTTTGTAATGAGGCCATTCGTGTACGGAGATGGCGCTTGCAGACGTTGCGGCAGACTCCATCGAGCCAAGACGAGAAGCGTCCCGGTTCGCGCAGATTTTCCAGGTGCCGCCATGCCTCCAGCAAGGTTTCCTGCACTACATCTTCGACTTCATCAAGCTCGATCCCGTTCAGTCCCGCCAGGCGCAATAAACGCGGGCGGGCCGCCTCCACGCTCTCGCTAAAATTTCCAAAATCTGGTTTGTAGGCATGCGAACTTCGCGGCTGACAGATCGGGCAGAGATGGCTTGTCATGCCTGGCTTCCAAACGAGGTTGGCTGTTTCACTTTTCTGCATGCTGTTGTCTCCTCTCCACTTTCTTGTCATATGTTTGTGCGCCGACCTTACGCAGATTTTCCAGGATTGGCTAAAAGCGTCAGGTAGTTCACAAGATCTCGCCCCACTTGAAAAGGCTGAATAATCATAACACATCTTTCAGAGCCGTCGCGTTTTTCAGCTTCCCCTCTTTGTGTAATTATAGAGAAAGGACCGGTTGGTGCAGCTTCCAACCGGTCCTTCCGCTGTGACGATGAAGCGGGAGAGTGTATCTTATGAGACAAAGGTGAGCGTCTTGACTTTAGCAAGTAAGGCTATCTTTTCCTGCTTGCTATTGCGATAGCGCAAATAGTCTTCCAGCACGAGACGGGAATGACCGCGCAGCCGCATGCGTAGCTCTTTCTCGGTAAGCCAGAGCGGTTGCCCTTCCATGTTCTTTCTCAGGGCCCCTCCGACGACTTTTGCACTATAGGCAAAGCTTAGCGTGCTCATATTTGTTACGTGATCGCTTGCACACGAATAATGATTGATCAAATCGCCTACAGCCAGCTCCAGGCCTGTCTCTTCTTTGCCTTCTCGCTGCGCCGTCTGCTGCGGAGATTCGCGCCAATTCATAAAACCACCTGGAAAAACTACCCGCTTGCCCGGCAACTCCACAACCAGGTAATGCCCATTCTCTTCTACTACCGCACAGGCGCTTCCAAAGGGCGGCAATTTCCCTCCCATCAATTTATTAAGAAGATTAAAGAAAATGCTGACGCATCTTTTTAAGAGATCATATAACATGCCTATTCCTCTTGTGATATCTATTTACTATTGCTATGAATATATACTCAATATTATTTACAAAGTTGTCAACTCATCTGGTTCTGTGGGCTGGCGGGACACGGGAGAGCACGATCCGTGTCCCTAAGCTTAGGCTAAGGGCCTGTCTTGCGAACTAGGTAACCCTCTATCCAGGATAGGCAGACCCTTTGTCGGTAAGCTTCCTTGCAGAACCTCACCTTTGCCTATGAATAAGCATACAATAGGATTGTCTTAGGGTTGTCTCATAGCTTTAGCAATCTTGTTACAATTGTGTTGCAAATATATTAACAAATGAGGTCTTGCTACGTCGAGCCGAATCTCGGCCATAGTACTCGGCTCGAAGGTGACTGCATCAAGAAACTACCAGCCTCTACCGGCATACGGGGCTCGGGCCTGATGCTGCTCAGCCCGCTCGCTTCCTCTCGCCTCACGCTGGGAAGATCGGGATACTATACAGGACGCTGGAAAGAGCCAGGTTGGGTATGGTATATAGTAGAAAGAGAAAAGCCCCTTCTATTTTTTGTCCCGTCACACATTTGAAAGGCAGGCAAGATATGGAGAATCCTGGTACGCGTGTATTAGCTGAGCTCCTGCAAGCCCTGGACGCGGGCCAACTCAAGATCATCGATCTTACCACGACGCTCGGCCCCGACACACCAGTTATCGACCTACCGCCCAATTTCGCCCAATCGCCAGGTCTAAGCCTCAGCGAGATCTCCCGCTACGATTGTCGCGGTCCCGCCTGGTACTGGAACATTATTCACCTTGGTGAGCATACAGGTACGCACTTTGATGCGCCCATCCACTGGATTACCGGCAAGGATTTACCCAACAACGCGACTGATACGATTCTACCGCGCAAGTTTATTGGTCCAGCCTGCGTAATTGACGTGACAGCCGATGTGGAGCAAAATCCTGATTTTCTGCTGACAATTGAACGCGTTGAGCATTGGGAGGGCCAATATGGGCGCATTCCGGCGGGAGCCTGGGTGCTCCTGCGCACGGGTTGGAGCCAGCGCAAGACAAAGGAGGAGTTTCTTAATAATCAGGACGATGGCGCACATTCGCCCGGCTTTGCGCGCGCCTGCTCACAATTTCTTGCCAATTCACGCGATGTGCTTGGCGTGGGCGTAGAAACGGTGGGCACGGATGCCGGACAGGCCGGTGGCTTTGATCCGCCTTTCCCTAACCATACGTTTATGCACGGAGCCGGCAAGTTTGGCCTTACTAGCCTGATCAATCTGGAACAGCTCCCACCTACTGGTGCGCTTGTGATCGCGGCCCCGCTCAAGATTTTGAACGGCTCGGGCAGCCCGTTGCGCGTTATCGCGATTACGCCGTAACTATTATTTATTGCTCTGAATCTTAGAGCGAGCCGGGGCAGGCCGATAAAGCAGAAGCCTTCCCTGGCAGCCCTCCCCTGGATGGATGCTCGTTTGCCTGGTGATGTTTTGTGCCGGTTGAGACGCCTTCCTTCCCGTTTGTCAGTTTTCTGATTCACTTGTTCCTTCAGGGCTTGCATCTCCTAGAGCTTCGAGCAAATTTGTGCGCACTTCCCTCACACTTGTGCCAATATCGCCCAGCAGATCGGCAACTATTCCCTTCTCCTCACGCAGCAAACCAAGCAACAGATGCTCGCTCTTGATGGGAGCTCCCGAGCCATCTCTCCGCTCGGCTTCATCGGCAGCTAACAACAGGCAGGCCCTACACTGGGCGCTGTGTACCAGAACCACCGTTGCCATCTTCACTCCCCACCCCAATCTGTCCTCAACTGCTGCTTGCACTCGGGCATAGGCTATTCCCAGGCCCTTAAACACCTTGCTAACTGGTCCCTCATGACTGAAGGTTAAAGAGACTAATGCTAGCAGCAGATGCTCCGGGCCTACCTGGGCACTGCTCTGGGCGGCACTCCGCGCATTCTCCAGCACACTTCGAGCTTCTAGCGTGAATGGATAGATAGCCAGCATAATCTTATCCAGCTCCCGACTCTGCAAGCCTCTCTCTATTGAGGAGATAGAAGCGTCGTACGCATAGACGCCTTCCCCACTGATTGGATCAGCCACTTCTTCACGCCCTTGCTCAGGCGAGCTCAATTCCTCGCTTTGCACATTCCCGAGAGCTATTCGCAGTTTGTCAAGATCTACCCCCAGCAATTCCAGGTAACCGGTCGCCATCCCCTCGTCACGTAAGAGAGCGAGCAGCAGATGGCCTGTTCCTAGAGAGTGATGGTTGTATCGTCGAGCTTCATTCGAGGCAAGCACAATGATGTGTTTCAATCTGGGTTGGAGTTTGATACTCCCCGCCACATTCCAGTTGCCAGCTTGATAATCTGGCTTTACCTTCTCGCGTATCTGAGAGAGCTCAACCCCCATTTCAGCCAACGCTGTGGCGGCAGCGCCGCTGCCTTCAGCTACCAACCCTAGCAATAGATGACCGGCCCCAACAAAGCTATCCTGCAGGCGGCGCGATTCTTCGTGCGCCAGTTCCCATGCCTTCCTAGCTTGTCTTGTGAACTTTTGAGTATATTCCTGCCTGGCTATCTGCAAGGTCGTCGCCCGTTCCAGGAACACCAGCGAACCAAAGTCCTTGAGAGGCGCCCCCAACTCTTGCAAGATCTTGACTGCTGTGCACTCTGGTACCTTGATCAATCCCAGCAATAGATTCTCTGTAGTGATACTGAAGAGTGGATGGCTTCGGCGCTTCGACTGCTTGGTCGGCGTATTCGTTGCCGATGTCTGATCATAGAGGAGTTCGACCCCCCTACCCCTGGCCTCAGAAACAGCCTTACGGATCTGCGTAAGGGTTATGCCCAGCGCCTTCCAATCGTCTGGCACCTTCTTTTCTTGCAGGATCTTCTCCGCAGCCTCCTCCGAAATATAGATCGATCCGATTAACCGTTCCTCTGGTTTGGTGGAGCGGGCAGGAAACTGGCGCTCAGCCTCTTTCATCACCATCTCAATCACTATGTTGGCGTGTGCTGTTAATCCCATCTCACCCGAGCCGCTTTGGGTGCCACGCCCTTTCGCCTCCTCTACCGCCTGACGAACCTTCTCCAATGTTATTCCAAGCCCCACCAGGACTCTTGCGGCAACACTTTTGCCTTCATGAATCAAACCTAGCAAGATATGCTCACTACCAAGAGCATTGTGCCCAAAGTACTGAGCCTCTTTCTGGGCCATTTCTATCACTACCTGGGACTCCCTGGTAAACCTGTCGAAATGATCTATGCTGTTCATTTGATTGTTCTCACCTTCTACAAGAAAATAGCCGATGTATCGCTTCTCTGGCTTGATGGCGCCTCTGGTGTCTTGATCAAGGATAAGTCCAAAGGCTTCAGCATCAGCCCGCAACTGGTTACTCAATATGTGGCGCAGTTGGCGGCGGGCACGCACTAATCGCACTTCCAATGCTTTAAGGGTCAGGCTTAAGCGGGCTGCAATGACACGCTGAGGAATTCCAGCGAGATAGTATAGCTCTACGATCTCTCGCGTAACTCCTGGGAGGTAGTCCAAAGCCTGGCCAAGCAGAATTGGAAGCTCTTGCTGACTCAATTCTTCGGCGGGATCAAGGGCCTTGGGATCGGGTAGATCCTCTTCCAAAGAGGAACCAGGCCCATTGAGCTTTTCGGCAAAAGGATCGGGCAAGATTGCTCGCCGCAGCAAGTATTTTTTCTGAGTAGAGGACCAGCGTAAGCAGACATTGCGGCAAATCCCGTCAAGCCAGGCATGAAAGCGCTCTGGAGTCCGCAGTTTATCAAGATGTTGCCAGGCCTCCACAAGTGTCTCCTGCACAACATCATCGATGGCATCAGGTGCGACTCCTTGCATCCTGGCAATCCGTAGTAAACGGGGTCGAGCGGTCGCCAATACTTCCTCCAGATTACTAATCACCGCCGGTTGTTCAGGCTGTTGGCCAACTTTAGTGGCATCTAATATTTCTCCCTGGTCGTCTGGTGGAAACGAACGTGCATCATCCATAAGATCAAGGCGTTAAGCCATCTCCTTTCTTTCTACTCACCAGTCGCAAGATAGCAGCAAAACCCTACATCATTACCGGGAAATTTGGCCATTTCGTGAAAGGCATGCGGTCTGTCACATGCCCATATTGTATAGTTATGGGAGGCTCGAAAGGAGCGTGACCGCGTGAAAGATAGGACGATCTGGCTTGCAGAGTGCCCATTGGTAAATAAGGTGATAGATGTCCCCTTTACCATCGGTTACACTTTGAAGGGAAACCCCATACTTATCTCCCCGATATCGTTGGCACACTCACATCAAGGAAACTGTTCATTGCCGAGGCAGGCATGGAGGATGACAAACGAGGGGATCGCAACCTCGCCAAAGCGGAGGCCCCATGAAGGCTGGCCCGCCTTGGGCAGGGGCTCTTCTGGATTGGGACGGAAAAGACCCTGACGAAATTTCGTCACTACAATCTGGCCTTCTTGCACGCCAGGCGTGAGAGCTTTCCTGCCTTTGCTGAGGATCGGAGGCGATCCGCTTTCGCCTGCTCGATCTGGGAAGATCCGAAACCCTGACCATCATGGTTCACCCGCAAACGCTGCACGTGCTGGCCGCCATCCGATCATGATGCGCAACGCTCTCTTCTACTCCTTTGGAACCCCACAAGACGCAAAAAAGTGCGTAAGGCCATCGCCAAAAACGGCGATAAGGCAACAGAACATCACGCCTCACTGTCACCTCGTCGATGTGCGGGAATGTCGAGAGTCGAGGCAAGGAAAAACGGAAAGGGAAACAAGACTGATGTCAACTTCTTTTCATGACGCCCCGCCGCTGGGTGAACGCTATGATGTGGGTGGCGGTCGCCGCATCTATCTGCACCACGCGGGAACGGGCACGCCTGCGGTGGTGATCGAAGCGGGCGCCGGCCAGTTCGGATTGGATTATCTCAACATTTTCGAGCTGTGCGCGAAACGCACGACCTGCGTGCTCTACGACCGTGCTGGCAGCGGGTGGAGTGACCCGGTGGATGGCTCGCGCGCTGCGCGAGAGATCGTGACCGATCTCCACAACGTTCTGGGTCTGGCAGGTATTGAAGGTCCATACCTGCTCGTCGGCCATTCCGGGGGTGGGCTGTTGGTGCGAGCTTTCGCCCAGCACTTCCCGGATGATGTGGTGGGCTTGGTCCTCATCGACCCCGCCACGGAACATATGCCTCGGCCACTCCAGGAGGGTGCTGAGGCTGTCGTACTGGCGATGCTCGAAGAGCTGCGGCGCAATCCCAACATCTTGCGTGAGTGGTATCCGGTCCTGTATGCCCAATGGGAGAAGCTGCCCCAGGAGATACGTGACCCGCTCATTGCCCGTCACAGAGACCGTGCCATTGTCGGCTTTCGCGAACTGCAGAACACACCACGTATTCAGGAGGAAGTCGCCAACGGGCCAATCCTGCCCGATGTTCCTCTCATCGTTCTCACCGGCATGCAGATCGACCCCGAACCGGGGGGCTCTGATGAAGAGAAGCATGCCGTCAACCAGATCAAGCTCACGGAACACACGGCCCTGGTCAACTCCGTGCCGCAAGGCGAGCATCGCGTGCTACAAGATGCTGGGCACCACCTCTATGCCCAGCGCCCGGAAGTGGTCCAGGCTGCCGTGTTCAGCATCCTCGACCGGGTGGCCAAGCGCTCTCGTCATCGCTGATCGAGACTGCTGACTCATCCACAAGAGCCACATCTCATCGTGCGTGCTTCGAGCAGTTGATTGGTTCGAGTACTGGAGCCAGTATGCTCGTTGCACGCAAAAGACGAGATGCTGCTCCAATATATTTACACCATTGCTGACTTCTCCTTGAAGTGGCCCTGGCTTTTTGTCAGAACCTATTTCGAGGTCCTTTACCACTCGGCTCTCTTGCCCAACAAATCGACCTCTTAATCACATTTTTCGGAGCTCCTTAACTGAGGTGTGAAATATCATTGATGCTCAGGATTTCTACAGCCATGCGCGGGTAAAGTGGAAGATATGCTTTCTGTTGTTCATCCGGGACTAAGCGAACTCGATTTAGCGCAGCATAGTTGATTTCAAACCAGCTTGGCGTACGTGGCGAGACCTGAAGCAAAACATGGAAGAGATAGGTAAGCATTCCTCCATGCGTCACTACAACTATAGTGTCGGTTGGCTTAAAACGTTGACGCAAGGCGTGTAGGATCTGCCGGCAGCGCTCAAACATGCTCTCTTGCGTATCCCCTCCGTGCTCCCAACCATCCGGCGCAATTGTGGGCGGCAGGACGGCAAGCGGGAAGTGCCGGCGCAATTCCAGGCTTCCACATCCCCTATGCGAACCATCAAATCCTTCACGAAGCTCTGTCCACACCTCAACCTGACAATTTCCAAGGCGCTGCGCAATGATGCTTGCCGTCCCCAATGCTCGCAGGAGTGGACTGCTCAGCAGCGCCGTCACCGGTTCATTTGCCAAGCTTTGCCCTATGCGCTGTGCCTGCCATTCACCTCTGGCCGTAAGCATGTCATCAGTTGAACTGGTGCCACATTCTCCGTGACGAACAAGAATGAGATCCATAGGTAGAGACTCCTTTCCCAAGAGAGACGTGTGTTGAAGAGAAGAACAATATTTCAGGAGTACTATACCTGGATGCGCGGAAGAGATCAGTCAAGCAGATTACAGACTTATAGAGCGTTTTCTGCTAAACTGCTATTGTGAGATTTGCATGAGATGAAAGGAAGCTCTATGACTGCAGAGCCAATCAAGACCAGCATTCTCGACCTCTTGCAACAGAGCCAGCGCTCCTCCAAAGCGTTTATGCAGGCGCTTGACGAGCGCGAACGAACGGCAGTGGGAAAACCTGATTTCTGGTCGGCTAAAGATCACTTGGCACATATGACTTACTGCATTCGACAGAATCTCATCCTGAAGGTGGCTGCCATCCTCCAGCAACAGGAGGTGTCGCGGCGCGAGGAGAGCGTTGACCAGATGAACGCGCGCGTGTTTGAGGAGCACAGGCTTCGCCCCTGGGAAGAGGTTCACGTCGCTTTTGAGCGCGTGTACGCCGATCTCATCCAGCTGGCTGAACGCCTCAGCGAAGCCGAGTTGCTGGATGCCAGCCGCTTCAGCGTCATTACCGAAGGACATCCGCTGTATACTGCCTTCTTGGGCAATGGCTATGAGCACTTGCAAGAGCATTTCATGCAATATTATCTCGAACGCCAAAACCTGCCACAAGCTATACAGGTTCGTGAGCAGTGCACGCATAACGTCGTTAAGACGCAGGTGCCGGACTGGGTGAAAGCATGGTTCCTCTACGATCTTGCCAGCTTTTACGCCCAACACAAGCAGCAAGAGCAGGCTGCCGCGCGTTTGCAGGAAGCGTTGACCCTCGCCCCTGAGCGCATCGAAGCGTGGTTAAAGCACAATTCTGAATTGGCCGCCGTACGCAAGCAATAATCGGCTTGAATCTTTCTCGGATGGGCCAGAAAGGTACAATATCTTCGCAAAACGAAAAAAGAGGAGAAAATCGGGGCCGCGCCACGATCTAGCGGGGCTCGCGCCCCGTGCCCTCGGTTAAGGGCAAATTCGCTAGGTCGCGACGCCCCCTTAACAATCCATTCTCTTGAGAACTGCAAAGCCCTACCTCTATCAGCAAGGTGCCACTCATATAGTAGCCCGCTCAAGTATGGAGCAATGTTTCGCTGGTCTCATATTGCGCCGTCTGCCAGTCCAGCACATCGGCCAATTGCTGGCGAAAAGCCTCTAATTGCTTTGTCAACTCGGCATCATCCGGCAGATGGCACACTCTCCATAGCAGTTCGATCTCGATCCGTCCGGGCCTTGTCTGGCTTCTGGCCACGTAGCGAAACGTGCTTCCCGGGAAAATATGTTCTTTGTTCTGCCATATTTCATCAAGCTTCTCTTGTAAGCGCTCTTCCTGACCGGGATACAAGCGCACAGTAATTCTTTTGACGATAAATTTATTGGTGTCGAGAGCCTTGCGCCAGGCCGGATTACGCTGCCGTGGACGCCCCAGGTTGCCAGGTTTGAAGTTATAGACATCCTGCTTAGCAATCATGATGGCATGCCCTGAGCGCACCGCAGGCAAGCGGCCTTCCTCAATATAGGTGTACACCCTGTTACCAGAAATTCCCAGGATTTGTGCCGCCTCTTTGATCGTCAAATAGCCCGGTATCTTCGGAAGGTCTAGTTCTTCATACACACGCACAACCTAAAACACCCTTCTGTCATAGCCCGCTTAAGTATGGATCAAGACTTCGCTAGTCTTGTATTGCGCCGTCTGCCAGTCCAGCACATCGGCCAATTGCTGGCGAAACGCTTCTAGCTGCCTTTCCAATTCGGCCTCATTCGGTAGCCGATTTATTCTCCACATCAGCTCAATTTCAACATGATCGGGCGCCGTCTGGCTTCTGGCCACGTAGCGCGATACGCTTCCCGGGAAAATATGTTCTTTTTTCAGCCTGATCTCATCAAGCTTCTCTTGTAAGCGCTCTTCCTGGCCAGGACGCAATTTAACGGTAATATTTTTGACAATTAACTGATTTTCTTGGAGAGATTTATGCCAGTCCGGGCTACGCTTTCGAGGGCGACCAGAAGTGCTGGGTTTGAAGTTATAGACATCCTGCTTAGCAATCATGAAGATATGCGCAGAGCGCACCGCAGGCAAGCGGCCTTCCTCAATATAGGTATACACCCTGTTACCAGAAATTCCCAGGATTTGCGCCGCTTCTTTGATCGTAAAGTATCCTGGCATCTTTGGAAACTCTAGATCTTCTTGCATAAACAAAGTCTAAAAATTTTATTCCTTTAGTATTAATACTCAATTTTATCCATTTAAAAAAGTGATAAAATCATGCTATACTCTCTTCATCGGATAAATTCTATCCAATGAGCAGTCAAAGTTTGCTCTGTTGTTGTGTTTACAGTGTTGTGTTTGTAATGTTGTTTGTGTATCAAGGAGGAACGAGTTGGATGAGTGAGGAGTACAATCCCCTACGCGCCCGCATTGTCGCTGCTTTGCGCCGCGCCTGGAACCCACAGGAAGATCAGGACTACGACGTTCCCTTTACCGCCTTCACCTGGGAGCATTGGCAAGCGATGCAGATCCATATGATCCTCAACTTCGCCCGCTTCCAGCGCGCTATTTCCAACCGCGAGCTGCGCCAGGCGGTGATGATCGTCTGGGAAATGCTCGATATCATTCAAGAGTTGCAGATGGAAGCCTGTGCCTGGATCAATGAGGGGAAGGAGCCCGGGGAGCATGAGTCAGCTGATCATGGTCATTGATGATTCTCCGGTAGTGCGCAAAATCATCGGCTATACCCTTATGAGGGAAGGACATATCGTGGTTGCCTTCCCCGATGGCTATAAAGCCATTCGTTGGCTCGCCAGCCCGCAAGGTCAGCTTCCCAGCGTCCTGTTTCTCGATCTGGTTTTGCCGCGCATGAACGGCTACGCCATCGCCCGTTATCTCAAAGCCCACCCCAGCTACAAGCACATCACCATCGTGATGATCTCGCGCAACTGTGGGCTCATTGATCGGCTCAAGGGGCGGCTGGCTGGGGCTAGCGCTTACCTGGGCAAGCCCTTTCGCACCCAGGATTTGCTTGCCATCTGTGGCAAAGCCCGACCCATGCCAACGCTTGTGCAGGCTAGCTCAGGCTAAGCTGATTTCAGCATAGCAGGAGAGGAGCCCGTCTTCACCACGCGGCTCTTCTCTTGCCAATACGCCTTAGCCCCAGAGGTTGCCCTGTTCAGGCGAGCAATTGAGGCGGGAAGCCGAAGGAGGTAACGAGCGATGGGTCAAGGAAGGCTATCATTCCAGCAATGTGCCTGGGAAGTTGCGCCTCATCAAGCGTGACGATTTCAACGCTGAACGCTCGATAGATGCCTTTCGCTTCATCCGCAAGGATTCTCCACTCTTACAGTCTTCTTCTCGCGCTCAATCTTTGCTTCGCTCTGCTCATGAGTAGGGGCAATAGGCGAAAAGAGGAGAGCCTGGCAGAACGCTTCTTACCAGACTCCCATGAACTTCCCCAGGAAGATGGCGCTTCCTCTCTAACAGAGGTGATGGATATGGAGCAGGTACTCCTGGCGATTTAGTGGATTGTAATCCATACGCTTTCTTGTGGGATACGCTCCCTCTATTTTGCGAAAGCCAGCTTCTTGAGTTAGAAAAACGCCCTCACCTCCCGTAAAAGAAGCAAGCTCTCTCCTAAAAGTTTCGGATGTTATCACCGGCAGAGTACCGGTTACAAAAAAAGTATCGTGCCGCAGGGTAGGTTGCTCGTAGGCAGCACCCAACAGGGACAGCTTGAACAGAGCTGTGCTGATCGCCTGAACAGGAACGCTTAGCTCAAACTGATTGATCGGCTCATAGACAGCCGTACCAGCTTGAGAAAGCGCCTCCATCAAGATCAGCGGCACCAGGTTTCTGAACTCGCTGGCCGTCGAGCCCGCCTGCCGATCAAAGCCCCTGTGGGTAAGTGTGACCACGATATCGGTCACTTCCCAACCATACAAACCCTGAGTGAGAGTAGCGCGTAACGTTTCCTCAATCGCGCGGTAATAGGACAGAGGCAGAGCGCCGGGGACACTGCGATAGGTCAGCCCGCTCCCTAGCGGCCCAGGCTCAACCAGAAAGCCCACGGTTGCTATAAAGGGATTATCTTCCGCGCCCAGGACTGCCAGAGCATGCCCTGTCCCTACAGGCTTTTCAATACAAACAACGCTAGTTTTCGAAAACCTGACTTCCAGGCCATAGCTTTCCTTGAGCGTCATCTCGACTACTTCTTTTTGGACCTCACCAAAAATGCGGAGATAGATGCTCTGGTGAACATTATCCTTGAGCACAGAGATCAACGGATCTTCCTCTGCCAGTTCCAGCAGAGCTTGAGAAAGCTGAAATCCTTGTTCACTGTGTACAGCTTCAATACGAGTCTCATACCTGGGAGTCGCGAAATGGAGTGTTTTGAGATGCTCGGACCACGAGCCAACCACATCGCCGATCTTCGCATCTTTCCATCCCCAGACCTTGCAAAACTCGCCAGCGGCCACCGTTTGCGTCTGCACAGTTTTTCCTTCCCAAAACAGATGCAGCTTCTGGATCTTGCCAGTGAACGTCTCGTTCTCGCCGTCAGGCTTGTACCTTTGCAGGTGTATATCAGCTCTTACGCACATACTGCCTGCAAACACGCGGACATAGGCAATTTTTTCGCCCATCGGCTCTTTTTCCAGTTTAAAGACAACGCCCGATAAGGGAGCTTCTCGTAGGCCCGTATTGGAGGGAAAGTAGCTCCCGAGAGCGTCTAGCAGTTCTTTCACCCCTACACCAGTGAAAGCAGAGCCAAACATAACTGGATAGAACCTGGCTTGTCTCGCTTGCTGCATGAGCGTGGTGCGGACCCATTCTTCGGTGATGGCCCCGTCCTCCACATAGGCGGCAAGCAACTGCTCATCGTAAAGGGTAAGTTGCTCGATACAGCCTTGCAGAAAGTCGGGATCTTGCAGATCGTGTGGGACAACACAAGCCTGCTTCGTTCCGATATGTTCGACCATGTTGAGAGGGATGATATGCTCGGTGAGCTTTTCTTTGATGCGCTTGAGCAGAGCATCAGACTGAGCGCCACTACGGTCGATTTTGTTAATGAAGATGATGGTAGGAATATGAAGCTTTCTGAGAGCTGAGAGCAGAATGGAGGTTTGCGCCTGAATCCCTTCGACAGCAGAGATCAAAAGAATCGCGCCATCGAGAACGCAGAGAGCGCGCTCGACTTCGGCGAGAAAGTCAGCGTGTCCAGGGGTATCAATGAGATTAATTTTCAGGGTGTTGACGAAGAAAGAGACGACAGAGGCTTTGATCGTGATGCCTCGTCTTTTTTCGAGATCCAGCGAATCGGTCTGAGTAGTGCCCTGATCTACCCGGCCAATTTCAGCGATAACATGAGTTTCATAGAGTATGCGCTCTGTCAGAGTGGTCTTTCCAGCGTCTACGTGCGCGACAATTCCTATGTTGATTGTTGTCACTAAGTATGATCCTTTGCTTTGCTTTGCTTAGTTTCATAAACATCTCCTTTTGTGTTGAAAAAATGGAAAATGCAGGCATGATAAGTTTATCTCCTTTGCCATTGAGGAAAAGCTACACATTATATGAAGAGGTAGCTCTCCAAACGAATAAACAGAGGTGAACAGGCAGAATGTTAGTCCACAGGTCAAACTCCATGAGAGTATGGCGTAGAGCGTATCATAAGATGGATTGAGCTGTCAATTTGCTAACTAATGAAGCTCTTTTCGCGCCTTCCCGCGCGTTGATAGCGAACAGCAGTCAAGATCTACATTTGGGGACGTGATACTAACAAGCATCAGCCGGGAGCGCGTCAAGCCGATCTTGTCACATCTCTTAGCCCCACAGGTTGCCCTGTACCGTCTCGCTTTCCTGGCTGGCCACCTTTTTAGGAGTTGCGCGCCGCTCGCGAGTTGCCTTCTTCCTGGTCTCCTTCACATGAGCAATCGCATGCTCAACCTCGGCTTCTCCCTGCTCAGCGTCCGCGCCTTCCGTCTCAGTGTTGAGCTCTACCCGCGCCTCAAAGATAGAATCGCGCCGGATAGAGATAGCTGGCCACAGGCTCAGCAAGGTTTCCAGGGCTGCATCATCGCAGCCCGCCAGCTCGGGCCAGCGTGTCCTGAGCTCCTGCAGCACGACCGTGAGCGAGGCCGAGCGCTGCGGCTGCAGCCAGGCCAGCAAGGCATACTGCAACTGGGCCATCCATTCCTGTGTATAGAGCCCCAACCCCTGCACAAAGGCCACGGCATCACCCACAACGCGCTCAGCCGCTACAGGCAGCTCCGAACGGCGATAGCAATGCAGCAGCTCATAGCAGATTTCCTCACTGAGCAATCCCGAGCGCTTTACCCGCTCACGCACCTGCTCAGGCTCAATCAGTTGCAAGCGTTCAGCAAAATTATCATAGCGGCTACGCAGCACGCGTAACACCTCGGTAACTGAGAGTTGTCCATCATATTCGACTATAGGAAAATGCGCGGCGATACTCTTGAAGGCCGCGACAGCCTCTTTGGGAATCGCCAGCACGAGATCATCGCGATCCTGCAGCTGCTGCAATTTCTGGATCTTGCGCTCGCGATAGGCAGGCGTCCAGAAGCCAAGGATTTCCATATAGATGCGGCGCTGCCCGCGCGTAAAAGCAAAATCGGGAATAAAGATGCTATCGGCAAGCAACAAGGGCTCCGGCTCACGCTCCAAAAGCCAGCCATCAACCCCTCGGCTCCCGGCCAGAGCCGTAAAGGCTTCGGCAAAGGCTTGTTCAATGCTGCTATCAAAGAGCGCGGCTGCATCCACCTTACTGCGCTCCTCCGCCGCTCCCGAGACGCTCACGGACGGCAGCAATTGCAGGAGGGCCGCATCCATCGGAAAGGTATAGGCGCGCTGCAAGAAGTGAACTGTTGCCTCGGCGGCAACTACCGCCGTCGAGAGCGCACTGGCGGCCCTCTTCCTGCTCTGGCCCAACGGCGCGCCATAGCCCAACAAGGTACGGCAGAGCCGGGCCAATCTCAGACCATACTGTTGAGGAGCGCCTGTGACTTCCTGCGGTCCATAGAGGGTCAGGGAGAGCAAAGGTGCAAGTAACTGGGTCTGGACGGAGCCCTCTTCATAGGCCAGGTCATAATAGACGCCAAGCTTGCGCGCCAGAAAACAGAGGCGCTTGATCGTATTGCCCACACCAAGGGCCGGAGTCAGGCCTTGCCTTCCCTCCGTGCTTACCGGTTGGCCAAACGCGGCACAATCCACGACAAAATGGACGTTCGAGGCATTAAACAAAGCTGCCTCAAATACCCACTGATTATACAGCGTGGCCACTTCCTGTGGCTCTGGTGGCTGTGCAGCGTTACGCGTCAGCAAAGCCTCCTCATCGCTATCGAGGCTTAAGAGATATTCTAGCTGCTTCTTATTGAGCTCTATACGCTCAGCAAAGGCCTGTAAGGCCGCCTCCCGCGTCTCCTCAGCAAGGAAGCCCGCATATTGCTCATTAACGTAATCATAGAGCAGCAGACGCAATTGCGCCGCGGAAGAGACAAGCGAGACATCAAGTGCGGCCTGAAATTCCTGCACAACCTCCGCCCAGGCGCGCGAACGCCATTCGTACCAGTTGCTCAAAGTAGCGAGCAGGCAATAGGCGAGCCGATAATCGCCAACATATGAACGCGCTTCATCCAGCGAGAACTCGCGCTGTGGCTCACCCAATAAGCGCTCGTGGTAATCGATCAGCCGTCCAATTTCTGCGTGTAGCTCTCCGGGCTGTAGAAAATGCAGCGCCACCACAAATTCAGCCCCACGGCGGTGAATCGATTTTTTGACATCCTGTAGGCTAAAGCGCACAGCACAACTCCTTGCATTGAACAACAAACAACTACGTATTATAGCCGACAAATGAAAAGTAAAATAGAGGCACGGGCTAAAAACCTCACAGTAGTATTCTGTCTGCTCTTGCATGAATAGGAAGTATATCCCATCTGTTTGAAGCAACGACAGGGCTATGGTATGGTGACCGTGGGATGTTGTGCAAATAGAATATATCGTACTGGTTGATCGGAGAATCAAGATGAGCACGGTTCCACGACATCTAGATAAGTATGCCCTGCAGCAACGCCTTGGGCGTGGGCGCGTCGGGGAAGTATGGCACGCGCGCGATCTGCAGCTTAACCGCGACGTCGCCATCAAAGTATTTCAAGTTGATCTGCAAACTGACCCTGGTATCGCCACGCGTTTTACCCAGGAGGGGCAAGAGATAGCCGCACTGCAGCATCCTAACATCGTCCCGGTACGGGATATCGGCATCTCCTCGACTTCCAACGCAAACACGCTCATGCCCTACAGCGTCATGGACTATATCGAAGGCCCCACGCTGGCGGACTTTCTCCGAGCTACTTCGCACAAAGGTATTTATCCGTCAGTAAACCAGATCAGCTATTTATTTACAAGTCTTGGCGTTGCCATCGACTACGCGCACCAGCACGGCATTGTGCATGGCAACATCAAGCCAAGCAATATTTTACTTAACAAAAAAGATCGCAGCAGATTTGGCGCCGGCGAGCCCATGCTTACCGACTTTGGCCTCAATCGGCTCCTGGGCAGCGATGCCGAAGTTGCCTCACCTATCTATATGGCCCCAGAACAGGTTATGGGCCAGCCGGCCAACAACCGCAGCGATATCTATTCTCTTGGCGTGATCCTCTACGAGCTCTGCACAGGCATACAGCCATTTCGCGATGAGAGCTCAGTATCTATCATGATGCAGCACACTAATGTGCTACCCACGCCTCCAATCCTTATCAACGCTGACGTTCCGCCGGCCCTCTCCGAGGTTATCCTGCGCGCCCTTTCCAAAGAACCGGTAGCACGCTTTGCCATGGCCTCGCTGCTGGCAACCGCGATTACCGATGCCAGCTCAACGCAAAACTCAAGCCGCATCATCCCGGATACCAGCGCGCCCTACGAAGTTGCTGGCAACAATCAACAGGTCTCCATCCTTGGCGTATCGTCGCAGCCCTTTTCCTCCCAACCCATGCCACGTACGCCGCGCATTTCGCGACCACTTTCCACACCCTTACCCGCCGTCTCCGATAAGCAGCAAGCAAACCTCAGCCGCTTTGCCTCCCTGTCGGGGATCACGCCGGCGCAGCCTTCTCCCACAGCAGCCGAAGCGCACGTGCGGCTAGAATCAAGCAAGCTGCCGGCTATAAATCAGATAGAGGGCACATCATCGACCACGCCATCGCAAAAACTGCTTGTTCCCGATGCCAGGATGCGCGCGCTTCAGGGCCTCTCCGGCAAGACAGCCGTACCCAGAACGAACTCACAGCCCTTAAACACGCCAGCCGCTCGCACCGGGCAATCCTCGGCACCTAATTACACGCTCCCGCGCACTGACTCCATGAAGATGCCCGCAACGCCCCCGGTGGTAAATACATCGGTCACGGCACCGACCATCAAGATCTCTACATCGCCGCAAGCGGCAACCCCGCAAGTTGTCATCTCACCGGCCCCCAACCAGGAGCGCGCGATGATGCCACTTGCCCCAACGCCGCTGCCTTCTACTTCTCCTCTGCCAAACCGCAATCGGCGTCTCACCGATTCTTCTATGTACATGGTAATCGCCGTCCTCGTACTGCTGCTCATCGTCCTGGGCAGTGCGATCGGCACCAGCCTGCTCCTCAACAACCAGAGCGGAGGAGTAAGCGGCCACGTCTTCTTCCAGGACGACGCGCTCGGCCATGACGATACTCTGCATATCGAGATGAAAAATGTGCCCGCACCGACTCAGGGCAAAAGCTATTTTGTCTGGCTAGAGGACTCATCGGCGCAGCTACGGCCTTTGGGAGCGGCAGCCCTGCAGGATGGTACGCTCAGCTTTGCCTATCCGGGCGATACCCAGCATACTAACCTCCTATCACTCATACAGGGCATCGTTATCACCCAGGAAACTAGCGATACGCAACCGGCCAGCCCAAGCGGTAGCCGCATCTATCGCGCAGCCTTCGATACGGCGGCCCTCAAATATATCAAGGGCATCCTCTATTCAACGCCCGGCCTACCGGCCAATGAGAGTGCCCTGGTAAACCTGTTTGAGACCGTAAAATCCATGAATGACAAGGCAGGTAGTATTGCTGACGTCCTGCAGGGAAACCACGATTACGGCCAGGTTCGCCGCCAGGCTATACGCATTATCGAGCAGGTCGATGGCACTGCCTATGCCAGGGTGAATGGCGATCTTCCCCAGGGAGAGCCGGGCCAGCTTGGCACGAGGATTGGTCTGCTCTCATCTCCCACCCAGCCTGGCTACCTCGACATCCTCTCCACGCAACTTGATAAAGTTGAGCAAGCAGCTGGTAACGATCAGGCCTTGCTCCAACATGTCCATAACGTAAGAAATGCCATCACTGACTTAAAAGATTGGGTACAAAAAATACGCATGTACGCCGTTCAAATAGTGAAGGCTGCTGACTTGAGTAATTCAGCGATCATTGGTGTAGCTCTCCAATTGAAAAAAGCAGCAGCCGACTCTTATACGGGTCGTACGCTTCCGCCTAATGATGGGCCACAACCTGTGCTCGGCTCAGCCGGTGCATACCAGGCCTATGTGGAAGCTCAATATATGGCCGCGCTGGAGTTAAAGCCGGTCGGCTAAGTATGTGCCCAGATCTTTTCTAGTTAAGAATCGGCGAAAGCAGAAGGGGACTTCCAAGTCTTCCTTCTATTTGCGTGCAAAACAAGTTTGCGCATCTTTTACGCATTGACACGTCCGAATGCATATTTGATAATTACGTCAGGTTCTTCTAGAGGATCTCTTACCAGCATAAGCCTGAGAGCGAGGCAGCAACAACGGAGCAGGGCGCATACCAAATTAACCTCTACAGATTGTAGCGAAGGCAAGAAATTTTCTTACCAGTACGGCTTGCAGCAAGCAAAGAAAGGCGTTTTATGAACATCGAACAACGCCGTCTCGGGCCATACGAACTACAACAGCTCCTGGCCAGCCATCCTACGAACGAGGTCTGGAAGGCTTTTGATGGCCAGAAACGCCGCTATGTTAGTATCAAGATCTGGCCGATCAATGCGCAGATCGACTCTGACGTAATTTCACATTTTCTACAGGAGGGCCAGGAGCTTACCGCCTTACACCATCCACATATTGCGCAGGTACTTGATGTTCAGACGAGCCGACAGATTGAAACAGGTCAACAAGAAGCATATATTGTAACTGAGTATATTGAGGGTCAATCCCTTGCCGATTATATGCATAGCATAGCGCAGACAGGGCAATTGTCCTCCCCGCAAGAAATCGTCGAGCTCCTATCCTTTATCGGTAGCGCGCTAGATTATGCGCACCGTCGCGGCATTGTGCATGGCCACATCAAGCCAAGCAATATTATCTTTGATCGACATCACGCAGGAACCAGCGCTCTAGGAGAGCCGAAACTTACAGATTTTGGCGCCAACGCATTTCCGCGCCCAATCAATATCCCGCTCAGCGAGGCCTACTATGTCTCGCCAGAGATCGCCCAGGGTCAGGCAGCAACAGTTCAGAGCGACCTCTATATGCTGGGCATTGTGCTCTACGAGCTCTGCACAGGCAAGCTTCCCTTTGAAGGCAATAACGCCAGCGAAGTCATGTTACAGCATATTCGCGCAACTCCCACAGCTCCAGCAAGTATCAATCCGCACATTCTGCCAGCTCTGGCCTCGGTTATTATGCGCAGCCTGGCCAAGGACCCGGCAGCTCGCTTTGCCAACGCTTCGGCCATGACTGTAGCCGTGGCCAAAGCTCTTGACATTCCCTTACATGACGTCGTGAGCCAGTCGGGAACCTGGCTGGGCATCTCCCTACAAAACGCTGGATCGCCTCAAGATACTATGAATAGCCCTACTTACCTCAGTCCCCTGCCATCCCAGCAGTTTCCGGGAGCTATGCCAGGGCCTTACGGGCCTTCAGCGCATATCGCAACGCAGGGACCACCATCCACGCCGATTCCAGCATTTACGCAAGGAAGTCAGACCTTGCAGGCCAGTGGCACGGTACCAGCCGTCAGAGCGCCCGGTAGCGGCCAGCAAGAGACGCCAGTTCCGCCAGCCACAGGAGGAGCTTTTAGCAGCGGCGCTCAGCGGGCTGTCGTTCCCGCCACGCAGCCGCCTAACTATCCCTACTCGCCACCTGCGCACTCCGGGCGCCGCACTGCGGCGATTATCCTGATTGCCGTGGCGATTCTAGTGCTGCTTAGCGGGGTGCTGGGGACGCTCCTGCTGAACTTCAACGGAGGTGCAGCGCCACAGAAAGAGCTTGCTGGACACGCATTTTTTGCCAGCAGTGGGCAGCTTAATCAAAATAGCGCGCAAGGTATCGCCGATAGATTGCAAACAGATTTGCAGGGCCTCCCTAACCCGCAAACCGGCAAGAGCTACTATATCTGGCTGCTCAGCGAACAGTCTAACGCTGTCAACGCTCTACCCATCTTGCTGGGCACTGTCACCAACGGTGGGCGCGCCAACTTTACCTATGCAGGCGATGCTACCCATAACGATTTGCTGATCAGCTATAGCCGACTCTTGATTACCGAAGAGGATGCGGGCACGCCGCCAAGCAATCCATCCCTGGACCCTACAACGTGGCGCTACTATGCGGAATTCTCGCATGCCCCCAATCCCCTTGATACGGAGAACCACTTTAGCTTGCTTGACCATCTGCGCCACCTGCTGGCCCAGGACCCTAAGCTAAAGTCTGTCGGCCTGAATGGAGGCCTGGACATCTGGCTCTTCAGAAACACAATGAAGATCCTCGAATGGGCGGGAAGCGCACGCGATGCGCGCAACTCTGGAGATATAAACCTTGCGCGCAGGCAAATCGTGCGTATTCTCGACTATCTCGACGGCTCTCAATATATTGGGACCGAAAATCTGCCACCTGATCTGCAGACACTGCTTGTCGATCCAACCATAGCGCGCGTGGCCTTGCTCGAATTTGACGTCCAGAATCAGCAGCCGCCCGGCTATCTCCGGCATATCGGCATCCACCTGCGCGAACTGAGCACAGCCCCCGGAGTCACACCAGCTCAGAAACAGCTGGCCATCCGCATCAATGAGGACATCAACAATGTACAGTTCTGGCTCAGTGCAGCCCATAAGGATGCCGAAAAGCTTATTCACACGCCGCCGGATCAGTTAGGGCGACCAGAGATGCTACCTGTCTTCGATGACCTGTTCAACCAGGCTAACATGGCTTTCGTCGGACAAGTTGATCCCAACACCAACCAGGTCAAAGAAGGGGTGGTACAGATTCACTACAATATTCAGCGCCTGGCAACCTTTGATATTGCCCGCTGTACAGCAAGCAATCAGTCGCAACCCTGTTCGTAATATACTGACCAGGCTCTTTTGACATCAGCGCGGCTTCCGAGGATGCGCGGAGGATAGAGAGGCCAAAAGCAAGTTTCTCGCCTCCGCCAGGCAAGTAGTCGTCAGGAGACCGGTAGTTAGTGGCTTCTTAGATAGTAGAGCTTGATAGGCAGCCGAGGGTATCACCCGCAGAGAAATGAGTGGTCGAATATGAGTATGACACCAAAGCGCCTTGATAAATATGAGCTTCTGGAACGTCTGGGGCACGGTGGAGTAGCCGAGGTCTGGAAAGCGCTTGATGTTAAGCTACAGCGCTTTGTGGCTCTCAAACTGTTAAAGCCGGACCTGCGCGAAGATCCCAACTTTATTACGCGCTTCCAGCGCGAGGCGCAGCTTATCGCCTCCCTGCACCATCCCAACATTGTGCAGATTCACGACTTCCAGGTATTTCAGCCTTCCGACAATAGCGGCAGCTTGCCCATTGCCTATATGGTCATGGACTATATCGAGGGCCAGACGCTCGCCCTCTACATTCACCAGACCTCGCGCCAGGGCCAGATCCCCAGTCCTACCGAAATTATCAATCTCTTTACCTCGATCAGCATGGCCATCGACTACGCGCATCAACACGGCATGTTGCACCGCGATATTAAGCCTGCCAACATCCTGCTAGATAATCACAACACCGTGCACAACCCGATGGGCGAGCCCATCCTTACCGATTTTGGCGTAGCCAAGCTTTTAAGTACCACCACAAATACGCTTAGCGGCGCCCTGCTTGGTACCCCGCTTTACATCTCGCCCGAACAGGCCAGCGGCTACCAGGGCAATGAACGCAGCGATCTCTATTCGTTGGGCGTGATCCTCTACGAGATCGTCACTGGCGTCACGCCCTTCAGGGGAGATACGCCCCTCGATGTTATCACCCAGCATATCAACGCCACGCCAACGCGGCCATCGCTGCTCAATCCCCAGATTCCGCCGGCCCTGGAGATGGTTATTATGCGCAGCCTTGCCAAGAACCCTGACGCGCGCTTTGCTAGCGCTTCATCGATGACGGCGGCCATTGCCGAGGCTTTTGAGCAAGCCGTACCTGCTGTCCTGGGAACCCCAACGTTCCCGCCGGATCTAGAAGATATGCCAACCCATCTGACGCCGCTGCCACCCACGTCGTTGCCCTCACCTACACCGATACCAGCTACGGCCGGTACTTCGGGACAGGGAGCACTCGCGCCGGGCAATCAGGGGCCGATCAGCCAGCCGGGGATTACCCCTAATGCCACGCCAAATTTTACGCCGGTAATGATCTATGCGCCGCCGACGCCGGCCCAGCCACCACCGACGCGCCAGGCTCCGCCTCATGGACCGCCAAACGGTCCCACGCCTGTACCGCCTCACTATCTACAAGCTGGAGGAGGACGACGCGGAAAACGGCTCTACCTATTCTTGATCCCGCTGCTGATCATTGTACTGATCGGCTCGGCTCTGGGCGCCTATCTGCTGCTCTTCCCGCAGCTCTTCGCCGCTCCCAGCCCGATTGTTGGCCACGCCTTCTATGTGAGCAGCGGACAACTCAATCCAGGCAGCGCGCAAGGTATCGCCGATCAGCTACAGTTGGATCTTGAAAACGTTCCCGCACCGCAGGCCGGCAAGAGCTATTATGTCTGGCTGCTTGGCGATAGAAATCCTGAGAAGAACCCCGATCTGATTGGTCCGCGCCCGATTAAGCCGCCGCTCCTGCTTACCAATAATCTTGTAGTACGTAACGGCTCTGTCCATTACACCTTCCCGGGAGATGCTCAGCATAACAATCTCATCTCGGCTACCAGCCGCTTACTCATCACCGAGCAAAACGCAGGAGATCGGCCCGGCGCGCCGCCTACGGATCGCAGCACCTGGCGCTATTATGCCGAGCTGCCCCAGGCTCAGATTCCCGGCGATAATCCCGGCTTTAGCGCATTGGTACACATCAGGCACCTTTTCTACAACGAGACCAATATTGAGGTTCTGGGCTTGCCAGGCGGCCTGGATATCTGGCTTTTTAGAAATACAGAGAAGGTATTGGAATATGCGGTAAGCGCCCGCGACGATTGGCATGGCCAGAACACCAGCACCTCAGATATCCAGCTAATGAATGCTCAGTTTATACGCATTCTCGACTACCTTGACGGCGCGCCAAATGTGCACATCGACGTGCCTGCCGACACGCCCTTAATTGCCGATCAGCTCGCCTCCAAGGTGGCCTTACTAACCGTCAGTCCACAAGGCCAGGTCCCAACCAATTATGCCAAAGACCCGCCGGGCTACGTCGATCACGTTCAGTTGCACGTCGGACAGGTCGCCAAAGCAACCGACATTACTCCGGATACGCTGCGCCTGACTTCGCGCATCCTCGATGCCGTGAACAGATCCAAAGGCTGGCTGACCAATGTGCGTAAAGATGCTCTGGCTCTCTTCCAGTTGCGCAACAATCCAACCCAGATGGGCCAGGACTCGACGCGCCAGCTACTCGACGATTTGGTCACGCAGGCAACCTATGCCTATATTGGCCAGCTTGACCCTACGACAAACCAGGTGCAAGCAGGCGTACTACAGGCCCATTACGATATTCAGCAACTCGCGACACTGACCATCACGCGCAATCTGCCAAAAACCATTTAGGCAAGCGAGCATGGGAGAAAAATAGGTAGCAAAGGAGAAAGGTGAGAAAACGAAAATTACATAGGGGCAAGATCGGACTTGCACATCAAGTCCGGGTCGGCTACAATAATCATTGTGTGCAAATAGAAGAACTGGCCGGGAAGAATTGGCATGACAGAGCGGGGCAGCCTGGCTGCCTCGGTAGCCAAACCCGGGCCAGGTCTGAACGGGTCTCCACGCGGTACACGGACGTTTTAGGGCCATCAGTGTGTGGGTGCACCTGCTCACCCGTCGAAGAGCTGCATTATGAGTAAAGAGCCGCGCCGTCTTGGGAAATATGAGCTGCGTGAACGCCTGGCCCGCGGGGGTCAGGGCGAAGTATGGAAAGCGCTTGATACTCAACTTCGACGTCATGTCGCCATCAAGCTCCTGCACGCCGATCTACAGCACGATACCGATTTTGTGGAGCGCTTCGAGCGCGAGGCCCAGCTCATTGCCGCGCTACGCCATCCAAATATTGTGCAGATCCACGATTTTCGCATTGCCCAGCCGCCAGAAGCTGAGAGCACGGTTGCCTATATGGTCATGGATTTTGTCTCACGTGAGACGTTAGCCGATCATATCCGCAATACTTCGCGCAAAGGCCAGTTTCCGCCAGCCACCGATATCGTTCATCTCTTTACCGGGGTGAGCCTGGCCCTCGACTATGCTCATGGTCAGGGGATGATTCATCGCGATATCAAGCCTGCCAATATTCTGCTTGATCATCGTCTGCCAACAGCTAGCCCGCTGGGCGAGCCGGTCCTCACCGATTTTGGCATTGCGCGCCTGCAGGGAAGCGTCACAGGAACAATGGCCGGCTCGCTTCTGGGCACGCCGCTCTATATCTCACCAGAGCAGGCCAAAGGCTTGCGCGGCGACCACCGCAGCGATCTGTATTCACTCGGCATCATTCTCTACGAGATCGCGACTGGCATTACACCGTTCCGGGGCGATACGACGATGGCCATTCTCATGCAGCACGTCCATACGATGCCCACACCGCCCCCGCTCATCAATCCACGCATCTCGTCCGAGCTCTCGGCAGTTATTTTAAAGAGCATAGCCAAGAGCCCTGATGATCGTTTTCCCGACGCGCGCAGCCTGACTATCGCGCTGGCCGAAGCCGTGCAGGTTCCAGTACCAGCCAAGCTTAAACAGCCCCGCTCAAGCCCGCGCTCCGTATCTTCTACCTCTCTTGCCTCGCAGCCCTTAACTCCTCCCTATGGGAATACACGCGGACTGGAAGCCGAATCGCCGCCTTACCCACAGGCTACGCAGCGCAACCTCACCACGCCGGCTAGCAGCTATACGCCCGGCTCAGCTTCGGCGATTTATATGAGCGGCCCCCAGGCGCGAGTAACTCAGCAAACGCCGCCGCTCTCGGCTTCACCAACGATACCGGCTCAGTCCTCAGCAGATGCGCAAAGTCCTCAAAGCAGCCAGGTCACTATGCTACCTGCTAGAAGGAAGCGCTTTATAGTGCTGGCCGCTCTGCTGACAGTTGTCCTGCTTGGCGGGCTTATAGCAACCTTTAGCATGCTCTTTCCTGCCACGCCCGCACCAGCACCCACGGTGGGCAGAATTCAGTTTAGCAACAGCGGGCAAGTGCCCCAGGGCACTTATGACCAGCTCCAAATTGATCTGCCGCATATTCCCGCGCCTTCAGCGGGCCATGTATACTACGCCTGGATCGACAGTTCCAGTATAGAGAGCGATAGGCCACATTGGAAGCTTAATGTAGATGCTCAGGGCCATCTCTATGCCGCCAACTTAACATATAGAGGTCATCCCAACCTGCTTATCCCTAACTCGATTCTCCTGATCACCGAAGAAGACGCTTCTATGGAACCTGTCGTGCCCTTCACCGATCCGCGTGCACGACTCTACTATGCTCAGATTAAGCAATCTGGAACATCAGGCTATGATGTTCAGGCTTGCCCGCCCGAGGGCACCATCTGCCAACAATAGATCCTGGTTAGCCACTTTTTTAGCGAAGATAAAAATTTCTACAATGAAGCTCTGGCAAATTGTGAAATAGCGCATTGACATATTACACGTCTATCTGCTAAAAATTATATGCAATCATTTCTTTCGCGAAAACTATGTAATTAGTAATTATTTCACTATTATTTTCCGTCACTGATGCGAAGCAAACAAATTCAAGCGCAAAGGAACGCTCATGGCCAATAATCAACAACAACTGGGAAAATATGAACTGCAAGAGCGCCTGGGTCGAGGAGGCATGGCGGAAGTATGGAAAGCATTTGATCCTCAACTCAGGCGCCATGTCGCTATCAAGTTCCTGCAGGCCAACTTGCGCACTGATCCTGATTTCATGATCCGTTTCGTGCGTGAGGCGCAAGTTATTGCCTCACTCCACCATCCTAATATTGTCCAGGTATACGACTTTCACACCCCAGGAGAAGGTGATGATAGCTCCATGCCTTATATGGTCATGGATTATATAGAAGGCGGTCAGACGCTAGCTGACTATATACGGAATACGTCCCGCAAGGGCTTATTTCCTTCGTCCGAAGAACTGTTACATCTCTTTACGGCTATCACGCTGGCGGTAGACTATGCGCACCAGCACAATATGATCCATCGCGATATTAAGCCAGCCAACATTCTGCTTGACAAGCGTAACGTCACGCATAACCCGATGGGCGAGCCAATTCTTAGCGATTTTGGCATCGTGAAGATGCTGGGCACGGCTACCGGTACGCTCACAAGCTCATCAATTGGCACGCCGCTCTACGTCTCGCCAGAGCAGGCGCAGGGACATCCGGGCAACGAGCGCAGCGACATCTATTCTCTTGGTGTTGTGCTTTACGAGATGTGCACAGGTGTGCCTCCCTTCAGAGGCGACGGACCTTATGCCATCATGATGCAACACGTGCACGAGAATCCAACGCCGCCGCGCCTTATCAACCAAGAAATTCCGGCGGCCCTGGAAGTTGTTATTCTGCGCTGCCTGGCTAAAGATCCCACTGCCCGCTTTCCACGCGCAACCTCGCTGGCCGCAGCTCTGGCCGAAGCGCTCAACCTGCCGGTTCCCGAAGCCGTGAAGCGCATAGCCACCTATCCGCTCGATCCAACCGAGCAGCCGACCTACTTCAGCCCTCTACCGGACCAGGTAGAGGCGGCCGCCGCGCGACAATCAGCCTCGGCGTCACCTAACAGGGCCGTGCATCAGACTCCTGGCCCCGTCAGCGTGGCCAAAAAAGCTAGCGAGCGAACGGAATATCATGCTCCGGCGGCCGTAGCCAATACGCCATCTTCGCTTCCCACTGTCGCGCAGGCAGAACAAGCGGCGCCGGCTAGCAGGCCTTCCCGCGCATCCGAAACGCCGCCGCCAGCAGGTCCCTTGCCCACGTCGTCGCCATTTCAAGCCGGCGGAAATCGCCCCCGCCCGCTCTTTATTGCCCTGGCCGCATTCATCATCATCGTAGCCCTGATTGGCACTACGCTATTCTTTCTCCTGCCCAGACCAGGATCTACAGCCGCGCAAAACGGGCCGGCCGCTGGACAAAATCAGAGCGTAGGAAGCGCATTCTTTGTGGATAGTGGGCAAAGCAATCCGAACTCGACGATTACCAGCGATAGCTTTTCTATACGGCTCACAAATATACCCGATCCGGCTCCTGGCAATGCTTACTATGCCTGGCTTCCCCCGACGATGCGCATCCAGAGAGCGGCACTGTAGCGCTTGGACCCCTGACTGTCAATCATGGCCTGGCGACCCTGGCTAAACCATTCGTCGATCCTGCCCATCTCAATCTCCTCAATCAAGCCGGAAGTTTCCTGATTACCGAGCAGCAAGCGGGCACTCCTCCACTGGGTCCTTCGACCGACAAGCACACCTGGCGCTATATCGCTACGCTGCCACAAAAGAAAGGCGCCGACAACTTTAGCGGCCTCGACCATCTGCGCCATCTGCTCTCCAACGAGCCAACGCTGCAGACCTTAGGCTTAAACGGTGGCTTAGATTACTGGCTCCGCGAAAACAGTGAGGAAATCTGGAAGTGGTCAAGGGAAGCAATCGATCACAGCATGGTAGCCGATAGGCGCGCCAAGGTCGTCAACATTCTCTACTACTTGCATGGCTTATGCACAACCCAGGATTTGAGCCAGGCCGCGCCTAACACCAACACGCAACCCGATAGCGCGGCCATCGCCGGCACGCGCATGCCCTTGCTGGATTGCGCTCAGACTCCGGGAGATCAGCATCTTGGCTACATCAAGCATATCATCAGCCACCTGAATGGCGTACTGCATGCTCCGGGCTCAACGCCAGCGCAGGCAGCCTTGGCCAACCAGATCATCACTGCATTGAGCAATGTCAATCTGAAGCTAGAGCAGATTCAGCAGGATGCCCAACAGCTTATTCAAATGGATGATGCCCATTTCCAGGCCTCTCCTTTGCTTGGCGAGATCGAGCACTTAGCCAGCCAGGCCAACGGAGGCTGGTTTGATCAGGGCACGGGAAAAACCTATGCCGGCACCGAGGCCATCTATGGCATGATTCAAAGTCTGGCCGCCTTCGACGTTCAGCCCTTCAAAGCGCAGTAAGGTTGTTTACCTTGTAGAAGACACCTTGAATTCTGCTACCTTTAGTAGCCAAACCAAATTAAGCTGTGCACAAATTCATCAAATGAATTTGTGCACATTGCGCTAAGCAGATTTGTTTGGTACAATAGTTCTACTTTAAATACTAAGCTCATCTTAATAGCTAGCTTCAAGTATGAGTTTCTTAATCGGAGAGGCGTAAAGGGTTATCTCAGGCGACCACCTGAGATAAAGGATGATTTGTTCTATGACTACAATCGATCATCGAGGTCATGATCTCGTTATTATTCCTGACAAAAAGATGTTGCAAATGCCAACGCCTGAGCTAGTGCAAGCTCTCTTTGGGTCGTATTTACCAGCTGATATTCGCTCAGCCATTGGACGTGATAAGCGGCATGCTTTCCTACGTACCCAGCCTATCCATTTTTATGCAGTGAAGCAAGCTTTACAGGAGCAGCATACACCATTTACTCTTGCCTTTGAGGAACGCCCTGGTTTGCCTTTTGAAACTGCTTTGAACGTTGAGCCGCGCCCTTATCAAGATGAAGCGCTGAAGAGTTGGCAGGCAGCAGGAAACGCAGGGGTAATTATTCTGCCCACAGGAGCTGGCAAGACCTTGGTGGCCGCTATGACCATTCATAAGATGAAGTTATGGACATTGGTCGTTGTACCAACCCTTGATCTCCTACAGCAGTGGCAAGTTTCCTTGGCCTCCTCACTCTCTTTGAGTGCAGATGAAATCGGCGTATTTGGCGGTGGAGAAAAAGAGATAAAACCTATTACCATAATCACGTATGACTCGGCAGTGCTCTACACTTACGAGCTAAAACGCTTCGGATTACTAGTATTCGATGAATGTCACCACCTGCCTGCGCCAACCTATCGTTTGATTGCCGAGAGTGCCTTTACTCCTCTGCGATTAGGGCTGAGCGCAACGCCTGAGCGTAGCGATATGGCTCATTTCGATCTTGAACAATTAATTGGGCCAGAAGTCTATCGGCGTTCTCCCGAGGAACTGACCGAGGGGCGTTATCTTGCACAATATAAAGAGATGTACATTGACATCTCACTGTCAAGTGAGGACGAAGCTCGTTATGCTGAACAGAGACGCATCTATCGCTCATTTTTACAGCGCCGACGCATAGTTATACGTTCTCCAGAGGATTTTCAGCAGAAGATTATTTTTCTCAGCGCACGTGATTCTGAAGCTCGTAAAGCCATGCTTGCCTGGCGGGAGGCACGCAATATTGCTATGAATGCGCCTGCCAAATATACAGAAATAGAGCGCCTGCTCAGACTTCATGCCACTGATCAGATCATTCTCTTCTCAGAGTACAACCAGGTCGTAGACGAGATCAGCCGTCGCTTCTGTCTGCCTAGCATTACCTACAAAACGCCAGCCGAAGAACGCCGCGTCATTCTTGAACGCTTTCGATCAGGTCAGTATACTAAACTGGCTACTGGCCGCGTACTCAATGAAGGTGTAGACGTACCCGATTGTCGTGTCGCGATCATCGTGAGCGGCAATAGCACAAAACGTGAATATATTCAGCGTCTGGGCCGTGTCCTACGCCCAAAGGCTGGTCAAGCCTTGTTGTATGAGTTGGTGACCAGCAGCACGACTGAAGAGGAAATGGCGAAACGCAGGAAGTAAGCCAATATTTATATATTAAAACGCAAAACGGGAACGATAGCCAGGGTACATTTTTATATTTTAGATGTACTCATTTTCTGTATGAGACTCCCTGGCAGTGTCCCGATCCCTGTGGATTGCGGAGTATTGCCAGGAGAGGCGTGCAGGTCCTCTCTCTCAGTCGGAAAGATGACCTGAGTAGTTAACCCGATGTGCAAGTTTTTTTGCTAAGAGATGAGTCCAGCCAACCGAAATGGAGGATATTCAAGTCGTTGCGTGAAAAGATGCAGAGCGTGTGCATCAAGACACACACCCTCATAGTTTTTTTATGCACATCGAAACCGGCGCATCGGGCATAGAGGACTTCCATTTTCCCCTCCCGCTGTTTCTCATCTCTCTGTTTGGGGATGTTCTGAGATGAGAGGGCCTGAACAAAGATTCTCCTCTACGTGCTCCAAGGCAGAAAACGTCCTTCTGACATGGGCTCCAATGGCGGCTCAGGAACTACGCATTGGAGCCAGCCTGGGCGCCAGCGTCAAACCTGCCACAACAGGCTATTCTTCCTATAGGGAAGAATAACTGCAACGCCAATATCCGGCCCACTTCAAGAGCCCGATCACGCTGCTTGCCCGGCATCTCGGGCTCCTCCACAGCTTCTTTTGTTCGAGCAGAGAAGGCCTATATGTGGCAACTTTCCAGAATTTTCTATGGTAATATTACCAGTATGCAACAGATGATAGCACTCTAGAATAGATTGCGGAATGAAGTATGCTGAACCGCTTATTGGCAGGAGAAGGAAATGTTTCATCTCAACAGTCGCAGAAGCAAGACCATTGGAGCGCTTCTGGCCTGGCTGGTTATTGGCAGCCTCTGCTCACTGGCTATATTTATGTTGAGCCAGCATATGACCCTTGATACGAACATTCTCCCTGGTAGTTCAGTCATTGGTATCTTTTGCTCTTTTATCGCTCTGGTAGAAGTGGTCATGGTCTTACGAGTTCTCTTGCTCACGCGGCGGAGCTGGTGGCACTTTCTCGCCTTGCTCCTGCCCCTGGCGCTCATCGTCTCCTCTTTCACCATGGCAACAAGCTCTGTCCAGGAATATATCCTTTTGCAAGCCAGCGCAGCAGCATATAGCAACCTGCGAGAAATCTATGGACAAGCTATTGCGATGTGCTGGCTACAAATTTGGAGCGCGGTCACCGTCTATATCCTCTTGTGGTTCGCCGAGAAGAAGGTGTTACCACAGGTACCGCAGAGGCCCGCGTGGGTTATTCAGCGCACGCGCCGCGACCTTATGCGCTAAGCCGCTTCCTCCTCATCCCACCTGGCGAGCAGAGCCAACCCACAGGAGCCCGGAAATACATACGATCAGAAAGCTAACAGGAGTGTACCTGAACATGCCGGTTCACTCCTGCTCTCGGGCCAACTCTCAGGCCTCAGCCTGCGTATCTTTTAAACCGATCCTTGCCTGTAGCTCTCTGGCCACAGTATAAGGATCGCGCTCGCGCCTGGTAATCTCGTCGATAAGCCCATCCCATTCTTCCTCGCCTACCTCAGCCTTTAAGGCATCCATCACGGCATGGACGATCAGCGTTTGCAGCTCGCTGCGTACCTGGCGCTGGGCCCGTTGCGTCCACATACCGCTCTCTTGCAGATAGGCTTGATGCTGCTGAACGGCATCGGCCAACTGATCGACGCCCTGCTCCTTCATGGACGATGTTTTGATAATGGGAATGCGCCAGGACGCTTTGCGCCGTCCAGGATCAAGGCTGAGCAGCATAGCCAGCTCGGCCACCGTCTGATCGGCTCCGGGCTTATCCATCTTGCTGACCACAAAGATATCAGCAATTTCCAGAATGCCCGCTTTGATGGCCTGGATATCATCGCCCATCCCGGGCGCAACGACCACAAGAACCGTCTGCGCGGTACGCATCACTTCTACTTCCGCCTGGCCCGTACCTACCGTCTCAATGATAATCGGATCGTAGCCGGCGGCATCCATAGCCCGCACGACGTCGCGGGTTGAAGCAGCCAGTCCGCCCAGGCTACCCCGGCTGGCCATGCTGCGAATAAACACATTGGGATCGCCGGCGAGCTCCATCATGCGAATGCGATCGCCAAGAATAGCCCCACCACTGAAAGGGCTGGTTGGATCAACGGCCACGACTCCAACTTTATGTTCCCGCTTGCGTAGCTCGCGCACCAGCCGCGTCACAAGCGTACTCTTCCCGGCCCCAGGCGCACCCGTCACGCCAATGATATGGGCTCGACCGGCGTGCTGATGCAGTTCTGCCAGCACAGGCCGAATCTGCGGAGCTTCACTTTCGATCAGGGTAACCATGCGTGCCAGAGCGCGGCGATCTCCATTGAGGAGGCGTTCAACTATGTTACGCAAGTCACCTATACCTCAGTAGCCAGGCGGTCGGCCTGGATATTCTCACGCACAAACTTGATAATATCGTCGGTGGGCGTACCAGGACCAAAGCAACCTTTGATGCCCATGGCTTTTATGGCGGGAATATCCTCATCAGGGAGAATGCCCCCAGCAGCGACGAGTACATCATCTACATCATTCTGCTGCAAGAGCTCCATTATGCGGGGAAAGATAGCCATATGCGCGCCAGAAAGAATGCTCAAAAGTACGGCATCCACGTCTTCCTGGATCGCGGCCTCAACGATCATCTCGGGGGTCTGACGAATGCCTGTATAGATCACTTCCATGCCCGCGTCGCGCAAAGCACGAGCAATAACTTTTGCGCCGCGATCATGCCCATCCAGTCCCGGTTTGGCCACCAGAACGCGAATCGGACGAGAATCAGCCATAAAATTTGACTCCTTTGTCAACAAGCTTAGTAACAGTCGCCGACAGCCTTGCCTTATGAGCTGCCGCCGGCAACAGATAGGATAGCTGAGCCAGATACGGAAAACAGGGCCGGCGACGATTGCGCGTCCACCTACTCCACTCATCCAACGCTAAAAGATAAGGATGATAGGCGCAATCGCCCCTCTTCGAGCGCAGTAGCGTAAAGCTTACAAATATCCCGCTCCTGTTCTTCATATATTTCCTGTTCCTTCAATTCTACAACGGCGGTCTCTGGGCTGCAAGCGTGCATCAATAACTTTGCCCGTTTGCTAACCTGGAGGCGAAGCTCTCTATTCGTCATAGGAATAGGTAACTGTGCTAATACATGTTGTTCGATTTGTGGTTGTACCCATTTATAGGCGGTGGAGAGCACATAGACATATTCGCGCAACAGGCGCGAGTTGAGCAGCGCAAGCAAGAAATAGAGCTCATCCAGCGCGTTCGCAGCCGCCAGGCGCAAGTTGAGCAGATAGAGGGTTTGCAAGACGATATGCCCCTGCAAATCTAGTGTGGCCTGCAAGCGTCCCGTGCTCTTCACAATCAACAATTTTGGGGAAAGATAGCGCTCCAACGGCTTGACGACTCTCTCGCGAGCAATCCAGCATTGCCCAACAGGAATCTCATAGGGCCGAACGTCTACGCCACCGCGCAAGACCGGATACTCTTTGTGTCGATTGCTAAGTTTGTGCTGTAGCACCGGACTACCCTTGCCCAGCTCTTCACCGCGCCGAACTGAGACAAGTTCGCTCAAAGGTTGCAGGCTGGCGGGCCGGCCAGTATTTGCGGCTAAACAGAAATCAGTATGCAAACGATGTACTAGCTCGTCGGTCCTATCGCTCAGAAGATAGCGCAGCTCTGCCGCCGGTTGAATTGATAGAAAAGCTTGCGAAACCTGCCCTTGCTTCTGCATCGCGGCCGCATCTTTTGGCTCTGCAGCATAGGAGGATTGCCCGCGTATCCAGGCAATTTGATGAGTCCGGGCCGGAGCACGCTTCTGGGCAATTAAAACTGTAGCGCCAACGTATGCAGCAAAGACACCGGAGAGATGCCAGAGATGATGCACTGTCGTCTCTTTCAGCAAGCGCTGACGGGCCAGCGTCGCATTCGTGCGCGCAAGGACCGGATCTGGTAGCACAAGCCCGATCCAGCCATCAGGGCGGACAGTCTGCAAGGCAAGTTCGAGAAAGAGGAGATAGCTATCGGCCTGTCCCTTTTTATGCGTGGAACGATAAATGCTTAAATCGTTGTTTTTAGCAGCTAGATAAGGTGGATTGGCAAGAAAAAGATCTACAGTCTCGCCCTGCTCCCAGGGAAAGGCCAGGCCATCGGCTTGATGGATATGGAAATGCTGCTTACGTACAGGTATGGAGCTCTGCATCAGAGCCATACGCACTTGTGTCTCGGCCAGGAAACAGGCAATCGGATCGGTATCAAAACCCCATATGTTCCGTTGCACGCTTCTCAATAATACACGCTGGCCCGTACCTCGCTGCTCTCTAGAAGCCGCGAGGCGACGAGTGACGGCGCCAAGAAAATTTCCACTCCCGCAGGCCGGGTCAAGGACACGTATACATGAGAGATCTCTATCAGGTAGATAGCCACAAGCATCCAGGATCTGTTCAACCAGCTGTGGAGGCGTCGAGAAATGCCCACGCACTTTGCGCTCTCCTGGCGATAAACTGGCTTCATACCAATTCAGGATGTCAATTTGTATCATTCACCGCGCTCAAGACCCATCTTTCTCGTGCATAAGCTCTAGAGCCTCGCGAGCCGCCAGGCGACCCGCTTCCTTAATACTTGATGCCTGGCCTATTCCCAACAGAACGTCTTGTTCAAATACTCCTACCAGAAAGACACGATCGTTATTGCTGCCCCCCTGTTCCAGCACCTTATAGCGCGGCAAACAACCCGAACGCTGCAGCACGATCTTCTGCAAGCGCCCTTTGGGGTTGGCATCGAGCGTTTGCTGGCTGAGTGGCAGAACGACGGGCAGAATAATACGCGCGACGAACTCGCGGGCGGCCTCTGCTCCCTGGTCGATATGAATAGCCCCAACCAGAGCTTCCAACACATCGGCGCAGAGGGAATCACGCGAGCGCTCATTAAAGGTGCGCAGATTGGCAACATCAACGCGAATGTGAGGGAAGAGCCCGAGCTGCTGACCAATCTTAGCAAAGACACGACGACTGACAACCTCGGACTTCAGTGCTGTCATCTCACCTTCAGTGGCATCGGGGAAGGTACGATAAATATACTCCACGACATGCGCACTGATAATCGCATCACCCAGGAATTCGAGCGTATCATAGGAATCATGCACCGCTGTTGTCGAGCAGCATGAGTGATGAGTGATTGCCCGACGTAATAAAGAATGATCACGAAATGTGACCTGGAGCATTTTTTCTAATGCTATGAGGTTATCATCGATATCCATGTCTCCCATAATTCTTTATTATATCATCCCCATGGTTGAGATGACATAGCAAGCTCAGGACTTTTCTATTTCTGGTTTTCTGCTGTCTGAAGGCGTCAGGATAGAGGGAAAAAAGTTAGCTATTTAGATATGCAAGTATACTTGAATTAAAGGCCACCCAGTGCAAATATGTCTGAGTGGCCTTCTCATGTAAGGATATCAAAAATTGAAAAATGCTATTTTCTTCTATGCATATCGAACTACAGATGATGGATTTAGTTTATAATGAAGGGAACGAAACATATGTTCGTCATTGCAAGAAGGGCTGCACGCTCAACCCGGTTTGCAGTGCATAAAAATACTATATGCTTTCCCTCTAGGGGTAAATCGCCTATAGTAGCAAGGAATTTACGTCTTTGTGGGAGTTAGGTAATGTATTATCGGCGAAAGATTTTATTGGCCTTACTAGAAGCCTATGGTGGTTTCTTAACGAAAATAGACTGCCAGAAGCTAGTTCTTCTGTTTTGTCAACGCAGAGGAAAAAATTACTATGACTTCTTCCCCCATACCTCTGGCAACTTTAGCTTGATCCTGGCTCAAGACAAAAGCAGGCTCACAGCTTTAGGCCTGTTAACAGAGCATAGAGATTTTCAACTAAAAGATAACCCCTCTTATTTTGCCCAGCTTGAGCCGCAAGATCGTACGGTTTTGCGCTCCCTGATGGCAGAAATTGGTAACATACGAGGGGATGAGCTAATTCACAAAGTTTATTTAGAATTACCACACTACGTATCTCGCAGCCAGTTAGCTACACGCATATTAACGGAACATGAGTATGAGCAAATAAGCCGCACCTGGAAGCATGATCACACGCCCTGTTTATTTACTATTGGATATGAAGGATTATCTCTAGATGCCTATCTCGACCTGCTCATATCCCATGACATTGCTACGCTTGTCGATGTTCGCAAAAATCCCATCTCTATGAAATACGGTTTCTCTAAGAAGAGACTGGCTGATTATACCCAGTTTGCAGGCATCGACTATATTCATATTCCAGACTTAGGCATAGCCTCTAATTTAAGGCAACAACTAAACGATCCCGCCGACTACCAGAACTTATTTGCTTTCTATTCTTCACACATCTTGCCCGCTCACGCGCAGGCTCTTGAGCAACTGAAACAGATTGTATTTAATAAGGGGCGCGTGGCTATAACCTGCTTTGAGGCAGACCATCATTTTTGTCATCGGCACAAAATAACAGAATACTTAGAAACCGATCCTGGCTTTAACATACCAATTTCCCACTTACACAAGCATGAAGCATATATTACAATTATTTCATCTTCACCACCTAGCAATGGATTTTGGGAACAAAAAGCATTATATTCGTCTATATAATGTTTTTCTCTAGTTCCTGGAGGTGGAGAGTGTACTTACCTGATGAGATACCAGACGCTAAGGTTCTAATTACTGTTAAAACTTACCCTTTGCCTTCCAGTAAGTATGAAGAGCTAGTATGTACGGCTGGTTTTTTGAATAATGGTAAGTGGATTCGAATATATCCCATACCATTCAGGACACTATCTTATGAAAGTCAATACTCGAAGTATCATTGGATAACGCTTGATTTAGTACGTAACACCAGTGACTTTCGGCCAGAGAGTTACCGACCCAAACATGGTATTGAAAATATCAGGATCGGCCCAAAGATCGAAACAGGCAAAAATAGGGATTGGGCAGAACGTAAGCAATATGCCTTAAACGAGATTTTTTACTCAATGGATGATATCATCCAGCTAGCCAAAGGTAATGAACGAAAATCGCTGGCTACACTTAAGCCTCGCGAAATTGTTGATTTCGTCATAGAGCCGGATGAACGCGATTGGAAGCCGGAATGGCGAGATCAGTTGCTTCAATATAATCTGTTCGATCTTGATGAGCAAGGCCAAGGAAAACTCCGCCAGGTTATACCTAAGCTCCCCTACAAATACTTCTACAAACTCTTGTCTAAGGGAGATAAGAAACCACGAAAGATGATGGTCGAAGATTGGGAGTTAGGAGCTCTCTATTGGAATTGCTATCGCCGTCATGGAAAGGATGAAGCAAAGGCTAACGAACTCGTCAAGAAAAAATACCTCGATGAATTTTGCACCAAGGATTTACATCTCTTTGTTGGAACTACAAAGCAGTTTCACCTCATTTCACAAAACCCATTTGTCATTGTTGGAGTGTTTCCTCCACCCAAATTACAAACTCGCGATATAAAGCAAGCCGGATCAAGCAGTTTTACAGCAGAAGGAGTGCAGCAAAAACCTCTCTTCGAGTTTGACTGAACAAAGACAAAAAGGAGCGATCAGGGTTCCTACATTTTCATTTTGTCATTTCAAGTCAGGCAAACTCTCATAGGAGGCCCTGCTCGCGAGCGTAGATGGCCGCCTGGGTTCGATCCCGCAGGCCCAGCCGGCTGAGGATGCTTGAGATATGATTCTTCACTGTACCCTCACTGATAACCAGGCCCTGGGCTATCTCGCGATTCGTCGCGCCGCGAGCAATCAAGCGCAATACCTCTATTTCTCGCTCGGTTAAATCAAGCGTGCGCGCCCTATCCGCAGCAGTGCCCGCTGCTGCGGTCTGCGCCTGACTTGCCTGGGGTCGAGTCAATGAAGCCACCACTTTTCCGGCTACCGTAGGATCAAATTGATAGATATTCGTATGCACGGCCTGAATAGCTTTGGCCAGGTCGGGAGACGGAATATTTTTGAGCAGATAGCCGCTTGCCCCAGCGCGCAGAGCATCAACAATATACTCCTCGTCATCAAAAGTAGTAAGCATCAAGACTCGGCAGGCGGGCAGCTGTCTGCATATCTGCACAGTTGCCTCAACCCCATCCATATGGGGCATGCGTACATCCATTAATATGACATCGGGCTGCAGCGCTAATGCCTGCTCAAGCGCTTCCTGGCCATCAGCAGCGGCGCCAACCACTTCTATACCATCTTGAATGCTGAGCAGCGAAGCAATGCCATCGCGCATAAGACGTTGATCATCTACAACCAGAACGCGTATAGGAGCGGGTTGCGCAGCAGAATCTAGCATAGCCTTACCTCGGCAGATCACTTGGCGACAATGTGCAGCGGATCGTTAGGGATGATGACGCTCAGGCTTGTGCCCTGGCCGGGCTTGCTCTCTATTTGCAAGCCCCCGCCAATCAGCTCAAGGCGTTCCTGAATGCCGAGCAATCCATACCCTCCCTCACGTTCCGCACGATTATAGCGCAAGTGCATGGGATCAAAGCCACGGCCATTATCGCTAATCACAAGTTTAGCGTTCTGCAGCGAAAAATGCACAGCGATTTCGGCACGCGTAGCTTTAGCATGTTTCTGCATGTTCGTCAGACCCTCCTGGACCGCGCGATAGAGCGCCATTAAGCGCTGAGCCGAAAAGTCTTCAGCTTTTCCCATGATCTTAAGCTCAACTCGACAATGCTCGCTGGAGACATGATCAACAAGTTCTTGCAGAGCAATATTAAACGCTGGCAATTGCGGAGAGGTCCGCAGAGCGCTTACCGAGTGTCGCACGTCCTGCAAGGCTTCAGTGGCCAGGCGCCTGGCATCGTTGATGGCCTGATCGGCTTCATCTGGCCGC
This sequence comes from Ktedonosporobacter rubrisoli, assembly GCF_004208415.1. Classification (GTDB taxonomy): domain Bacteria; phylum Chloroflexota; class Ktedonobacteria; order Ktedonobacterales; family Ktedonobacteraceae; genus Ktedonosporobacter; species Ktedonosporobacter rubrisoli. The sequence goes on from NZ_CP035758.1 coordinate 6,022,469, forward strand.
TTAGCCCGAAAGGCTTGCGCCTTCTCAAGCTGCACATTGATCACAGTTAAGTAATGGCCAAGCGTATCATGAATCTCGCGGGCCATCCGATTGCGCTCGCGGGTAGCCGCCAGCTCGGCTGCCTGCTCCGAGTAGACTTTGAGCTGCTGATGAGAGTTCTCTAGCTCGCTTAGCAATTGCTCGGTACATTCACGGCTTATCTGCTCTTTACGCATAGCATGAGCCATAGTTAAAGCAAAGATCAGACCCAGGCTAAAAGCCACAAAATAATGCACCTCTTCAAGATCATATAACCAGGCCCAACCGTGTAGAGAACGCTGTGCAAGATAGGCGATCCAGGCCAGAGCCGCCAACCAATAACAGGCTGGCCCCTTAAAATAACATCTGGCCAGAAAAGGGATTATGAGATAGAGAAAGGGGGAAAAAGCAAAATGCTCAATACAGGATATCACGCCAATAATGCCAATTCTTACAGCCAGCAGCAGGCTCGCCGGCAGCGGTGGGGGAATCTCGCCATAGAAGCGACACTCTAAGCGCTCTATGCTCAACAAAGCCGCGATACAGCCGATCATTAATCCCACATGCCAGAGAGGGTCACGCATACCACGATAGCAGAAGCTATAAAAATAAGGTATGAGGACACCTATATAGAGACTTGTCGAAACGAGATCGATGGGTTTCGGCAAAAGCCACCATGTCCAACGGTCTACAGATTGGGATTGCTGGCGCTCTAGCGCCATAGTTCCCAGCGTGGTAACTTCCTTTGTGCTCATAATCTCTCTACCTATGCTAAAGCCCGAGGTCGGCTATATGTACTCAGCGATAGTGTAGCAGAAGGCTTCTTCCCCCACAATATGCGGGAATTCACCCGCTTGAACTGTCAGAAGTCATATGACCTCTGGCTAGCATTTCTCGCTCTAGCCTCATAAAAACACTACTTTCTCCTCCCAAGAATAGCTCTTATGGTCTACGCGCCTTTCATGCTGCGCTGTTATACTTACACTACATAGTTTTATGAAGAAGTTTCTCTAAATGGCCTATGTCAGTAATTTTATATCATAGCGCTTGAAAGGACATAGTTTCATGGCAAGCTCTCTCTTGACGGCAGGAGATTCAGCCCTGGCAAAAAAGCAAGGAGCTTACATCGAAGGGCTTCGCTTCGATAGATTTATGATGGTGCTATCCTGCTGGTTTGCCGGTGGGCTCTATCTGGATGGCTGGGCCCATAGCCATGGCCAGGTTGATAAGACGTTTTTCACGCCCTGGCATGCCCTGCTCTATTCGGGATACGCAGCCATGGCTATACTGATTGTTACCGCTACCCTGATCAATCATAAGCGCGGCCGTTCCTGGTTCGAGGCGGTCCCAGAAGGCTATCAGCTCTCCTTATTTGGGGTACCGCTTTTCCTGGCCGGCGGCGTAGGAGATCTCATCTGGCACACGCTCTTTGGCTTCGAGGCCAACATTGATGCCCTGCTTAGCCCGACGCATCTTGTCCTGGCCGTTAGCGCCACTCTCATTATCAGCGGTCCCTTGCGAGCGGCCTGGCGACGCCAAGATAATGGCTCAATACAGAGTTGGGCAACACTCTTGCCGGCGGTCCTCTCGCTGGCGGCAATATACTTGATCCTTACCTTCTTTAGCGAATTTGCCACTCCTTTTACGAATACATGGATAGTCTCATCGGCCTACAGTGAAATTAATGCTGCGTCGGGAGCTGCGAGCATTTTGCTGCAAGGCGCGATCCTGGTAGGTTTGCTTTTGCTCTTCTTGCGCCGCTGGCAACTACTGCCTGGTATGTTAACACTGCTCTTTACGCTTGATATCGCCCTCATGAATGTGTTCAACAAGTTTTACCATTGGGAACCTGTCGTGATGATTGCCATCGCCGGGGTAGCCTGCGATATTCTGATCTGGCGCCTGAAGCCATCCATGCAGCGCATCGATGCTCTGCGCATCTTCGCCTTCCTGGTTCCCGTCATCTACTTCCTCTGCTTCTTTGCCTCGATTATTCTCGCTGGAAAGAGCATTACCTGGTCAATCCATCTCTGGCTCGGCGTGACGGTGATGTCGGGAATCGAGGGCTGGCTCTTGAGCTACCTGATTGCTTCGCCTGCGCTTCCGCAATCAGCTCAATAGGCGTTGCCAAATAGGATTTTGATAACGAGCAGAAAAATTTCTTCTGCTCGTTTCTGTGGCATGTGCGTAGGGCTGACATACTACAAGCCCGAAAAAACTAGCTTTCCCGCCCATAAGATTGCGATACTCTCTCCGCTCAAGCTACGCTATAATATATATGAAGAACAAGGCCGATATATGCTTTTACTCATGCGCCGCCTTATCGTATACTCGGCGCTCACATACAAGATCAGGAAAGTAGGCAACAATCCTACTATCAGCTTGCCTTGCTATCTACTTATTAAATCTATAAAGAGCACATTTTATACACACATGATCGATCAAGGCCAATGCGTGCACCACAGCAGGCGTCGACGGGCAAAAGTTACGCAGAGCCAGAAGCTCTCCGCAGCCCGCCTACTCTCAAGCCGTTTGAAAGCGACTGAAGCGCCAGTGACCCATATAGTCCGAAAAACGTAGCAACTAATGATCCATTACCCTGTACTTTGAGATATCAAACGAACAGCACGCCAATGGCTCCAACCAGAGCGATTAGATTGGAATAATTTTATGGCATCACGACTCTCACTGAAATATGGACAACGCCTGCTGTTCGCCTTGCTGCTTGCCCTCGTTCTATTTGTTCTCTTCCCTTCTATCAGCGAGGCGCACGCGGTCTTACTGCGCTCGGACCCGGCCCAAGGTGCTGTCCTCAGCGCAGCCCCAACCCAGGTACGCATGTGGTTTAGCGAGGATTTAAACCCTACCTTTAGCACGGCGGCGGTGGTCAACGCAGCCAATCAACGCGTTGATAGCGGCAATGCGCACGTTACTGGCACCGATCCACGCGAGATGGATGTTTCGCTGCAAGCCAATTTGCCGCCAGCCGTCTATATCGTGGCCTGGCGCTCACAATCGGCGGATGACGGTCATATCTTGAAGGGCTCTTTCACCTTTAGCGTGGCGCGCCCCGATGGCACGGTTCCCCAGTTGAGCGGCAATACTCAGTCCGGCCAGAACCTGCAGGGCGGCAATACAACGGATCTGGTCAGCGGTCAGCTTGATGCCGGAACCCTGCTTAGCTTTATTATGATTACGCTCGCAGACCTGGGGATTGTTTTCTGGGTTGGTGCGCAGCTCTGGCATACATTTGTGCAACAGGTCAGCGAGGCGGGGGATGCCGAGCAGAAAGCGCTCGAACAACAGGCAGAAGAGCGCTTTGCCAGATACCTTGCGATCCCGACACTCATTGTGCTCCTGCTTGCCAATCTTGGCATTCTGCTCGGACAGGCACTGACGATTACGGCGGGCCAGGCTGGACAGTTGCCCGCCACACTTGTAAAGCTGGCAGCTAATGGACACTTTGGAACCTTCTGGAGTATGCGCGAAATAGTTATCGTTTTGGCTATTATTCTTGCTGTGTTCAGCTTACTTAACAAGCGCCGCTCCGAGAATTTGAAGGGTCTGCTTTCCTGGGGCAATCTTTTGCTCGCGCTGGCCTTACTTATCGCCACATCGCTTTCCGGGCATGCAGCGGCGGTCAATAGCGACCTGTTGATCTTCGCCGTGCTCGCTGACTGGCTGCACTTGCTGGCTGCCTCGCTCTGGATCGGGGGCATGCTCTATCTCTCGCTGGCCTATCTGCCTGTGCTTAAGCGCTGCACACCTATTGAGCGAGCACGCGCCTTACTTGCCATCCTTCCCGGCTTCACGCCGCTGGCGGTTGCTGGCATCGTTATTATGGCGGCAACCGGTCCATTCAATGCCACTGTGCATATGACTTCCTGGGAGCAACTCCTTAACACGCCTTACGGGCGCACGCTCGACCTTAAGGTGCTGCTCGTGGTCATCTTGCTCCTAGTTAGCGCCTTCCATCTCTGGATCTTACGGCCTCGCCTGCGCAATGACTATAAGAAGTATGTAGAGGCCCACAACCTACTACAGGCCAGCACGGAAACTGAGCAAGAGCCACTGGACGAGAAGCGATCTCAGCCAAAAGCGCAGGTGAGATGGTTGGAGGCCACAGTGAGCCGGCAAGGCGCAACGCTGAGCCGCGTGCTGCGTTGGGAGCCCTTGCTTGGGGTAGCCGTGCTGGTCTGTACCGGCCTGCTAAGCGTCTTCGCGGGAACACTTCAGCCAGCGCTTCCCCAGGGAGCGCCGTCAGGCGCGCCGGCTCCCACCAGACCCTTTATCACAAACGTAAAAACCAGCGATAATAAATTTACTGTCCAGCTCAATGTCACACCTAACCGTTTCGGCAGCAATGTCTTTACGGTCACCGTCCTGGATAGTAGCAATAAACCCGCTACCAACGTCGGCGTTGTGATCGACACCTCAATGCTTGACATGGATATGGGAACAGATACCATCGATTTACAGCCTGATGGTAAGGGTCATTTCAGTGCCAGTGGAAATTTAAGCATGGGCGGACACTGGCAGCTTCGCATTCAAGTCCGTACGCCTGACAATACGCTTCATGAGGCGCGAGTCAAGATGTTCACGCCTTTCTAAGCCAACGTTTTAATGCTGAAAATACATGAAATAGGGGCAGTTATGGAAATACACCAGTCAACGCAGAAGCGAAGGAAGCGCAAAATACTTCCCTTCGCCCTCATTACTGGCGGATCGGCAAGCGTAGCCGCAAGAGTTGCCCTTGCCCTTTCCCTGAGCGCCTTTCTCATTGCCTGCAGTAGCGGTACCCAGAGCGGCACCCTCGCAGCGACGCCGACAGTAGTGCGCGTCAATGGTTTCGGTGGCACAGATAATCACGTCCACTCTTTACTTGCTTTACCGGGCAAGGTACTCATACTAGCCACTCATTATGGCTTATTTCGTTCCAGCGACAATGGTGAGCACTGGACCATGGTAGCGGCAGGTCCCGGCCAAATAATGGATGGCTTAATGACCGATTCGCTGGTAAGCAGCGAGCTCAATCAGCAGCGCCTCTACGTCCTGACCCAGATTGCGGTCAACCATCCTAAGGGGACAATTGGACTTTACACCAGCGCGGACCAGGGTCGCACCTGGAAGCTAGCCGTCGATCAGGCCAGCGTTGGAAGCATTTTCTTTGTGCAGCCGGGCAACGATAATCCAGACGAGGTATACATTTACCTGCCCGACCTGGGACCACTCGGGCTCAAAGTGAGCCTGGATGCCGGACAGCACTTTTCGCCTACTGGTAAACTTCCCTTCGCGCGCATCTTTGGCCTGCTCGCCATTCCAGGAACTTCAGGGCAGCTTCTCGTCTACGGTAACGATGGCATGGCCCGCAGCAGCGATGGTGGCATACACTGGGAAGTCATCAAGGACACAAAGGGAGGCATCTTTGATCTTGCCACCTCTGGTCCACATAGCCCCATCTATGCTTCAGGGGATGCCGGGATTTATGTCTCCCAGGACCAAGGCAAGAGCTTCTCATTGATCTATACAAAGGCCTCGTATGGGGCGCTTGCTTGCTCACCAACTCAGTCACAGGAAATCTATGGCAAGACTGGAACAGGCATCTATAGCAGTAGCGATGGCGGCCATACCTGGCAAAAGCTTCCTCCCATCAAGGGAAACTTGCAAAGCCTTGCCGCAGATCCCCAGAACCCATCCCGGCTCTATCTCGCGCTCTCCTATCCAAGCGAGGTATATAGCTATGACAAAGCCGGCAACACATGGACATCGCTCACACCAAAGCCATAGGAAGGGTATACAGCTATAATATTATGTTTATACGTCTCTACCGTTGGTTCGTAATTCTTTTGCTAGCGCTTTTTTTCGCATGTATGGCGACACCTGCTCACGCCGATGGGGGAGCACCCAATCTGGCCTATGTCGCAGGGGGAAACCAGGGCGTTAGCGTGATCGATGTGGCCCAACAGAAAGTGGCCCGCAACATTGGTATCGCCGGCGAGCCCCATACTATTTTGCTTAGCCTGGATGCTCGCTTCCTCTTTGTCACGCAGCCGCAGCTCAACCGCCTGACGATTCTTGCCGCGAAAACAGGCGAGACAATCTGCAGCGTAAACGTGGCGGGACAGCCGAGCCTGCTCGCCCTCGATGCTAACTTTAATAAGCTCTTCACGGCAGGAAATGGGGCTTCCAGCGTAAGCGAAATCGATCCAACTAACTGCGCGATCAAGCACACCTTCCAGACCTCAGGACCGGTCTATGGCCTGGCCGTCGCCGCAGTTGGCTCAGCCGCATCCGGGAGCAGCGGCAATCAGCTCTGGATTGCCTCCGGCAACGCGCTCACCGTCTTTGACGATAGCAAATACAACCAGATCGCTACTGTCAATATTGCGGATGGCCCGCGCTATGTCTCGATCCCGCCCGGAGCAACTGTCTATGCCACAACCCAAAAAGGCGATGTGGTCGCCATTGATCTCAATAGCCGCAAGGTTATTCCCCTGATCAGTGGCGGCAAATATGGTCCTATGGACTTCAACGAGGTTACCGGGGAAATCTATGTGCCGGATCAGCAGCATAATAAACTGATTGTGCTGGCTCCGGTCAACGCTGGCTTTCCCCCACCCCACGAGCCAAGTCGCAGCTATGATCTGGGGGTCGAGCCCGAATCGGTAGCCATCACTAACGATGGTCAGCTTGGCTTCGTCGCGCTTGCCGGAGGCGATGTCGCCATGCTAGATCTACCCGGGCACGAGCTTATCAATACAATCCACGTCGGTGGCGCTCCGCGCTTTATCATTACCGGGATGTACCCTCCAGCAGTAGGCACAACGCCGCAACAGGCCTCTATCTGGGGCACCGTGGCCAACGTTGCAGCCTACGTGCTGGTCATTGGGCTTCTCATTATCCCCATCTTTCTATTTAGAAAATATGCTAAAGCGCGCTCCACAGATGACAAAAAGAGCTCATAGGTAGTCTTGCAGAAAGGAGCAGGCGGCACAAGCACATCATTCTTTCGTCGTCTGCTCCAGGATCTCCGGGATTCTTTCAAGCATGCGCCGAGCGACGCGAGTAGTGACCAGGTAGTAAAAGGCAGCGCTATACACCAGGGTCAGGGGGACGGAGATAGACCAGATCCAGCGGGCATCAAAGATAACAGGAAGCACCAGCGCCGCCGCTACCGGCAAGAGGATAACGGCCATGGCAACAAACGAGGCCAGCGACATTACGGCGCGCAAGCATCCGCCCTCGGCCGAAACATTTGTCGCCGTCGTCATCCCCCGCCGTGCCTGCCGCAGGCGTTGAGGCAGAAAGACCGAAGTAAAGTTTCCACAGCCAAGCATTGCCCCAATACCGGCCAGCCCGACAACCAGGGCCGGCAAGACCATATGCCAGGCATGCGAGACAAACGCGGCAAGCAGAACCAGCACAATCACCTCTACGCCACCGATTAACAAGACCACAATGTTCTTGGCGAAGAGGATATATTCCGGGCGCACCGGGAACAGAAACAGCGTAGTCAGGCTTTGCCGCTCAAAACCCAGCACATTATAAGAAAGCATATACAGCGAGAAAAACACATATGCTGGTGCAATCAACACGGCCCAGTCCCCCAGCCTGCTGACGCCTCCGCGCCCACCAGAGTTAAAGAGCGTAATGACGACCAGGACAGCCATAGAGATGATTGACTGTACAAACATTGCCTGCAATTGGGGATCGCGACGCAAGTATTTTAGATCTTTGAGCACCATAGCACGCACCGGCGCCGCCAGCAAAGCGCTCCCAAAGGCGACCTGCCGTGCAGCACGGCCCGTGCCGCTCCCCGACACGCGTGCAGGCATGCGCCGCTGAGTATTCCCCACCTCTGGCGTACTCAGGCTACGCTCCACAACAAGCTGCCAGAGATAAAGCACGATAATACCGATTACCAGCAAGACGGCCAGCCAGAGCAGAGCAGCGCCCCAGTTCCCGGCAAGCGCTTGCTCAATGGCCTGCGCGGCCATCCCAGGCGGCAACCACTGCAGATATGGCGAAAAGACGCGATGAAAGAGGGCATCGATGAGGTTGTTAGCGCCAAGGCCACGCGCCGCCACCTGCAGAAAGAGATAGCCGCCAGATGAGAAAAGGGCTAGCAGGATAATGCTAAGATCGCGGAAACGCCGGCTCTGCAAGACGCGCATCAGCAAAGCCAGCACCAGTTGACTGATCCCTACCACCTGAATATAAAAGATCAGCATAGCCAGGACAGCGAAGAGCGCCAGAGGCACGGATGAGGCCCAACCGGCTATCACCGCCGCGAATATGAGCAGAAGCCCGATTGTCGGTATATCCAGGAAAGTTGAAAACAACAGGCTGACCATCAACTCGGCCCGCGAGAGTGGAAATAGCACGAGTTTAGAGAGGTCCAGGCCTTCGTTGATGTTAAACTCTAGCAGTGGCAAGACGATCCAGAGCAGGTAAACGCCAGTTAGAACCAGGAAAAGGCTCTCAATATTGGCGGGCGAAGGTAGGTAGCGATAGGCCAGATAGGTCAGGACAGCGATACCTCCGATGAGAGGCAGGCCAAACAAGACCAGGAAGATTGTACCGATGATATGGCTTATCCGTCCGGGGCGGCGCGTAAAGCCTCGGGCAAACATTTTCCAGCGCAGCCAGAAGAGCCAGCGCAGCTTTTCAGTATGAATAATCACAGCACTCCTCTATTCCAGCCAGCTCAAATTATGATTCTCGTTCTGCACACCGATAGCATGCAGGAAAATCTCCTCAAGGGTAGCATCTTTATCCTCGCCCTGGGCCCGCTCGCGCAATTCCTGCAGCGTCCCCTCGGCAACGAGCATCCCCTGATTGATAATACCAACGCGCGTACAGAGCCGCTCCACCACCTCCATAATATGCGAGGAGAAAAAGATAGTGGTGCCGCGCCTCGTCAAATCGTGAAGAATGTCGCGCACCACCCGCGAGCTCACGGGATCAATGCCCTCAAACGGCTCATCAAGAAAGAGCACTTGCGGGCGATGGAGAATAGCGGCAGCCAGGGCCACCTTTTTGCGCATCCCCACCGAATAATCGACGATCAGCTTATCGGCATCATTGCGCAGATCAAGAACCTGTAATAATTCTTCAGTCCGCTTATGCACATCGCTATCGGCTACCCCATACATATGTCCGGCAAACGTGATAAATTCCCGGCCAGATAAACGCTCGTAGAGATTGAGGTGCTCAGGTAAGACGCCCATCAGCGCCCGCGCCTGCTGCGAATCTTTCCATACATCTACGCCACCCACCTGGACCGAGCCAGAGGTCGGGCGCAGCAACCCTACCATCATTTTTATCGTTGTGGATTTGCCAGCCCCGTTAGGGCCTAGAAAGCCGAAAAATTCGCCAGGGCGGACGGCTAGATTGAGATTCTGCACGGCCACCTTCTGCCCGAAAGTACGTACCAGATTATGCGTCACAATGGCATATGCCACTTCTTGACTACCAGTCAGTCCAGAAGGCGCCTGCTCAACAGAGCGGGCAGAAGAAAAAGAATTTTGCTCAGGGAATGTGGCCATCCTATCTTCCTTTATCAGGTCGAGTTACTCTAACTTAGCTATCCATCTCGATAAGTTCAAGCAAGCTGAGAGAAGAAAAAAACTGTTAGCTTGTCCTCTTTTCAAGATGCAAATGTTGAAATATAACTATATGCTATAGCAAGAATAGCATATAGTTATAGCCCTTGTCAAGTAAACCTTCCGAAAACGTAATTATCGCATATTCCGTAAAAGGCAGGGAAGCCAAAAGCGCAGTAATCGTAGCACAAGGCGAAAATATATCACGCTTTGCAAAACCTGCAAAGCGCGAAAATAACGAGTGAAAGCAAAGAACTCACAGTTAACGCTTATAGAGCACGCTATAAGCGCATTGACCCAAGTAGTTGTTGCTAGCTTGGTCGGCAGACAGAACGCCGCAACAGCCTTGTAGAGTTCCCTAATTCATCCACTCGCCAGGAGGAACACGTACGCCACCGTTGCGATCCTTAAGAATCTTTGCATCGGCAGCCAGGCGCTGAGGAAGTTCTGAAACGTTAATACGATGCCAGTATGCAGCCGGGAAAAGTCCGAGGCCCACAGCGAGCGCCGCCCCAATATCGGCCCGATTAATAGGCACGCCAGCCGGGAGATGGAGCGGCACTTGTGTAATGACTTCCATTCTCCACAACAGCGCTACCGTAAAAATCACCAGCTCGACGACGCAAGCGGCGGCATAGGACAGGACTTCCCTCTTTGGCCGCTTGCGATACACGATAGCCAGCACAACATTCAGGATAATTAAAAAGCCGGTAATCCATAGCGTAATAAAGGCAAGCTGTATTGGTCGTAAATGGAACAGTCCTCCTCCATTACTCACCAGGATACCAAATGAGACTAAAGAGACCAGGTTGATCAACGATACCTCCCACCCGAAACAGAGATCCTACAGCCAGAGATTATTTGTACGTCACTAACAGATTTGAAAAAGCCACCTCCGTACCCTTTAGATTCACCAACATGCCAATCTGACCTTTTTTTAACGAACTCTCTTGAGCCTTACTAATCTGTTTGCCATTCATAAAGAAGGTAAAATTGCTCCCATTCACCGCGAGCTTAAAGGTATTCGTATTGGCTTTCCCATGGCCGAAATGATATTCCTTGCCCAGCTTCTGACTCCAGAGCTTAGCCCAGGGATTAACATCTGAGCCGAAGCTATCGTCATATTTCCAGAACTGATACTCGCCTCCATCTTTGGTATTGGCCACATCAAAGAAATAGAACGTCGCAGCCGTCCTGCCATCTTTCTGCTTCGAAGTATAGTTTATAACCAGCCCGAACTGATTATCAACAGAATTATCGTCACCTTTTATCTCAGCCACATCAAGCGAATAGATAAACGAACCCGACAAGGTTTCATCAGGCAACAAGGCAATTGCAGCATGCGCATCGTTATTGGTAATATGATAGGCTCCGTCTTTAAATGTATAAGTTTGATTGTTTTTAGAAGTTGTCGGCCAGTTATGTGCATTCTGCTCAAGAGTATCCGAGAGAATCGTATTGGCCTGTACGGTAGCCAAGGCCCGCAAGGTAGCCGTCGCTGACACATCAGGAGTTGCTGCAGTCAAAGCAGGATTGACCTGCCTGCCAGGCAGATTTCGTAAAAATAGAAACGAGCCAGAGCCGAAAACCACCAGGAGAGCAGCCACGATGAGCAGAAGCGCCTTCTTGTTCTTGTACGGCGCTTCTGGCTGGCTATCTCCTGCTTTCTTCTCCTCAGTCTCTGTAGCCGGCTGCTCCGGCAAGACTGGCAAGAGGCCGGTTACATATTGTCCTGGCTGCCCGGCAACTGGAACCTTCACCACCTTCATCGGCTGCGTCAGCTTCATCATACCAGTATTGCCGCCACCGAGATTGCCGGTAAGAGCCACAAGCGTTCCGGTCGCCCCTTTCTCGCCCTCGCCCTTATTCAGGGCCAGCATAACACCGGTTGCGCCAGGAGGAACATTATTGAAATTCGGCGCATTGGTGGCATTGATAGGTGCAAAGGGTGGAGGCTGCGGCGCAGCAGGCTGATCAGCCTTGAAGGTTTTCTCTTGATCCGTGACCTCAGTTGCGCTGGCCATCGGCTGTTGAGCCTGGGCAGGACTTGCCTCGGCTACCGGGAAATCAAGTTGAGGCGGAGTTGAAGGGATCTCAACTTGCTGCTCCTGAGCAGCTTGCAGGCGGGCGCGCAGCCCAAGGCCCATGCCGCCCTGCGGCACTGCCGGTAGAGGAGTATTCTTTACAGCGTCGGCCTGCAGCGACGGCTCGATTGGCGAAGCAGTTGGCGCTTGCCCATACTGAGGAGCCTCCGAAGCGGCAGGCATCGGCAAATCCGAAGGCGATAAAAAGCCTGTAAACGAAGGCAGCGTCATACTCGTCTTAGCAATAATATCATTTCTAAAGGCACTTTCAGCAGCCTTAGGACGAGCGGCAGGCATCGCCCCGGTCGCCGGAGACAGGCCGCCTTGCGCCTCTGCTGCAGCCTTCTGTGCTTGCCAGACAGGATCAAATAAACCACGAGGCTTAAAACCACGTCCATCAGCAGATCTGGGATTACTCAAACCCGATAAACCTCCCTGTAAATCTCCTAGCTGTACACCCGCAGCCGCCAGAGCCACGTGAAAAGCGCTGCCCAACTCCTGGGCTTTCGCATAGCGCTCCACAGGACGTTTCGAGAGCACGCGTAGTAAAACTTGCTCGGCGGCCACCGGCAAATCGGGACGCAAAGTACGCGGTGCAGGAGGCTGTACATGCAGGTGCTGCATAGCAATCTGCATTGGCATCGTACCCTTAAAGGGTACAGTCCCGGTTACCATCTGGTATAAGATAACACCGAGTGAGTAGAGATCCGCCCGCGCATCTGTCTCCGCGCCGATGACTTGTTCGGGAGCCATATAATCAGGCGTTCCCATAGGCACACCAATACCGGTCAACCGAGACATTGGCGTCTCGCCTTCGGCAACAATCTTGACAAGGCCAAAATCGGTCAAAAGCAAACGGCCTTCAGGTGTCATCAAAATATTGGCAGGCTTGATATCGCGATGAATAACGCCTCGCTCGTGAGCATGGCCCAGGGCCGCTACTATCTGATCTAAATAATGCATCGCCTTGGGGAGAGTTAGCGCACCTTCGCGTTCAAGTTCATCGCGCAAGGTTCCACCACTAATATAAGGCATAACCAGATAGGCCAGCCCTTCACGCTCCCCATACTCGTGCACCGGCATAATATTGGGGTGCTCTAACGATGCCGCCGCATCCGTTTCGCGCCGGAAGCGCTCCAGGAACGCGGCATGCTGATTGGAAGTCAGGGACGTCATGGGCAAGAGCACCTTGACGGCAACCTGACGCCGGGGGCGAGATTGCTGCGCCAGGAACACTGCACCCATACCGCCCTGACCGATGAGCTTCTGTAGAGTACAGGTACCCAGTGTCGTTCCTATCAATGCTTCTGCGTTCATCAAACTTTACCCCTCTTTGCCGTCATGTACGACCGTTGCGCATGGTTTTCCTTCAGGCTCAGATTATTCTCTCTTAGCACAGCTTCAACTCAAATAGTGAACAGGTAAATGAGCCGGGCAGGCAGCCCACCGGGACCGCCCGCAAAGGCTATTTACGCGTTAATAGAAGCTTCTTAAAGGCAACCTCTGTGCCGTTCAGATTCACAATCATGCCAACTGTGCCTGTTGAGAGCGATTTATCTTGAATCGTTTTGACAGTCTTGTCGTTGACAATAAAGGTGAATTTATCACCATCCATGGCTATTTTAAACGTATTCGCGCTACGTCCCTGATGGAACTCATCAGTAAATGGCTGATGCCAGATCTCCGTCCAGGGCGAAGCTCCTTTTTGCGAGTCATCATACTTCCAGAATTGATACTCGCCACCCTTCATATTTACAACTTCAAAGCTATAGAAAGAAGTAACAGTGGCTCCCCCATTTGTCTGTTGCTTAAAGCGGAAAATCATCCCAAAGGAGTTATTAGGGGAGTTATCGTCCCCATTTACTTCCTGCATCGTGAGCGTATACACCATGGGCCCATTGAATGCGCTTGCTTGCAAAACTGCGGCCCGGCCATTATCGCCCTTATCAGTTATGTGATACGCGCCATCCTTAAAAGCAAAGACATCAGGGGGCGTGGTCATCCAATTATGCACGTTGTGATCCAGGGGATCTGCTAGAATGACGTTGGCCTGCGCAGTAGAGTGAGCAAGCGCAGTGGTGGTGGCCTGTAAATCAGGCGTCGCCGCTACTGATGCGTTATTGACGCTTGCAGGCTGCCTGGTTGGCTGATTGCGCATATAGAGAAACGCGCCGATGGCTCCGCCCGCGATGAGTAGAATGACGATTACAATCGCGACTATCTTTACCCAGAGCCTGCTACCTTTTTTCTTCTCTGGCAGGCCTGCTGGCTGTTCGCCACCATCAGCCTGCGCGGAAACTGGCAAGATCCCTGTTACGAATTGCCCTGGCTGACCGGCTACAGGCATTTTAAGCACTTTGGCTGGCCCCGTCAACTTTATAGACCCAGTTGAGCCCTGCTGTCCCGTAGGCAGCGCGCCAGTATTTGCAGAGCTGAGGCCAATCCCTTGCTCGGGCGTTGGCGCCATGGCTTCGGTCTGGGCCCCAAACGGTGCTACAGCACCATACTGTGCAGAGCTAGCGCTCAGGCCAGCTTTTTCGGGGACCTCAATAGGAGCGCTATTGACGAATAAACCACTTCCCGGAGCGGGCGGCACCGCTCTGCTACCTGGTACAAATTGGCCAGGAGTCGCCGCTACGTTCTTACCAGTGACGGCTATCCCTTCCTGCCCGCTAGCACCTATCAGAGGGAATTTACCGGTTCGCGAGAGCAGCCCACCACCGGCGCGCGCCTTATCGACGCCAGTCGCCGGAAAGGCTCCGGTTGAGACTGCGGGAGAGGCCCCGGTCAGACCGTTGGCAAAATTTCCATTAGCTAATGTCGATCCTGGCTGCGGGGCTTTATTGACAATGTTGCTCTCTGAATTTGCGGCGGGCACCGCGCCCGTAGATGCTGCATTGTAAGTATTGCCACCATTATTGGCCGCCGCCATCGCTCCCGTGTAGCTGCTTAAGAGCCCCTTCCCGCCGTTGGGAGTCGTCATCGCTCCCGTATAGCTGCTCAAGAGCCCCTTCCCGCCGTTGGGAGTCGTCATCGCTCCCGTTAAGCCACCGCCATTGTTTGCCGCCTCCACAGAGCCCGTAGATCCATTCAGCAGCCAGTTCCCTTTCTCAGGCTCAAAGACTGCATCTGTCTCATTTCTCATTTGTCCTCCTCCAGCAGGAGGTATTGCTCCGTTTACAGGTTGATCTGACAATTCTCCATTCCCCCCAATGGCAGGCGCTTTCCCAGTCTGCCTGATCTGATCGAATAGCCCTTGCGGCGTCACAAAGCGCCCGGTAGAGCTACTCAGAAATCCGTTCGTCTGTGTAACTTGTATGCCCGCACTTATCAGAGCTGCCCGAAACGCCTTAGCCAGTTCCTCAGCAGTTGCATAGCGATCAGCGGGACGCTTGGCTAATGAACGTAGAATTACTTGTTCCGCCGCAGCTGGCAGATCGGGGCGTAATTCCTGTGGAGAAGGAGGTGGGGCCTGCAAATGCTGAGCGGCAATCTGCATTGGTGTCTCGCCCTGAAATGGCGTGGTTCCTGTCACCATCTGATACAGAATAACACCGAGTGAGTAGAGATCTGCCCGCGCATCTACATCTTCGCCAATCACTTGCTCGGGCGACATATAATCAGGCGTACCAACCGGGGCGCCGGCTCCGGTCAGGCGGACCTGATTAGCCGAGCCTTCGGCAACAATCTTGACAAGGCCAAAATCGGTAAGCAGTAAACGCCCTTCCTGCGTCTTTAATATATTTGCAGGTTTGATGTCTCGGTGAATAACGCCATGGTCATGAGCATAGTCAAGGGCGGCCGCAATCTGGTCCAGGTAGTTGGAGACCTTATCAAGGGACAAGGGACCCTGCCGCACGAGTTCATCGCGCAAGGTTCCACCACTGATATAAGGCATAACCAGATAGGCAAGTCCGCCTCTCTCTCCATACTCATGGACCGGAGTAATATTGGGATGTTCCATAGACGCAGCTGCATCTGTCTCACGCCGGAACCGCTCTATGAACGCTGCCAGTTGATTAGGGCTCAATGGTGTCATCGGTAACAACACTTTCACGGCAACCTGACGCCGGGGGCGTGATTGTTGCGCCAGAAACACTGCTCCCATACCACCTTGCCCTACCAATTTCTGGAGTGTACAGGTACCTAACACTGTTCCTATCAATGCTTCTGCGTTCATTAAAAACTCTACCCCTCTTTATCGCTGATATCCGGACAAATCAGCCAGAATCCTCTTCTTTCCCTCCACAGACCACTATAATAAACTCATACTCTCCTACATATTAGTCAACTTGTATAGTTCTGACAATGCATCAAGCCCATAAGCATGACCAAAGTAATGTTTGTCGCTATTTGTATTATTCTGAAGCTTTGCGTCTCGTAGATGCTGCAAAATATTCTTTTGCGGTAGATAGAGTGAAAGTCTTGCTGATTTTGCGAATTAGGAATTGTGAGAAATTTTAAGGGGATTTCCTCAAGCCTTCATTTGTCTTGCGTGGCCAGAGAATAGTAAAGTTTTCACAGGAGATTGCGACCTTCTAGCCAGGAGGCGACAAAACCAGAATTTTCCTGGCTCTATAATAGAGCCAGGAACACAAAAGACATTGCTGGTGATAAGCCCGCACTCGGCTCAGACATCGCCCACATAGGCCTGAGCATCATCAATGCCGTGCGCGTCTCTATCTTCTTCGGCATCAAGTGGAACCGCCTCTTCGCCGACATGCGCAACCATGGAAGGCACGGTACGGCTCTGGACGATGATGCCGTGCAGCAAGGAGGCCGAGGCCTGACCTAAGAGGGGACGCAGGCGTTCCAGGCGCTCGCGTTGAAGGCGTAGTTGCTCATCGCGCCTTCTGGCATAGACAGAAGACGTACGGGAATTTTGCGCGCCTTCAATCATTACCGGGGGCGCTTCCTCCCATATTTGAGGCGCATCGAGGACCTGACCAACTGCCGATTGCACCTGTTGAAGCAGATCGATGCTCTGATTGAGTATCATCAGAATATCGCCTTCCGCCAGATCGATGCGCTTGAGCAAGCCAACGAGCGTCATACCGCGCGACCAGGCCAGGGCGATACCATGGAATTCTGCCACGATGTCTGGCGTATAGCTAAGGCCAGCGCGTTCTTCAATTCCGTGCACATGCTGGGCGATCTGCCAGAGCTCACGCCGAATGCGGCTAAGCCTGGCATGGATGACGTCGCGATTGTTGAGGCGACGATCATTATCAAAGGTAAACCAGCTACACACCTCGGCCAGTTCAGCGGCCGATAGCTCGTCAAGGGCGCCGCTGAGCATCAATTCAATGATCATGATCCCGGCGGGATGGAAGATGCTGCGTAAGAGCTGTCCCTTGAGGGTGAGGCGATCATCCTGGCCAATATAGCCAAGGGCGCGCAAGGCAAAGATGGTGCCATCGAGCTCGGCTGCCCCAGCTCGGCTCAAGGGAAAGGCCCCGATCCTCTGCCGACGTTTCTCCAGGGCCTGTAACGCGCTCTCTGAAGCTGCTCCCTTTTTCTTTTTGCCGGACTTGCTAGCTTTGCGATAGCGCTTTTCCAGGCGATGCAGCTCGCTCAATTCCCAGAGCAAGTAGCGCTGATACTCGCGCAGGCTGGAAGCGCAGATTCGGCGCAGATGCTGTACGTCGCCAGGACGCCAGAGGTTGAGCACAGAGTTATAGCGAATAACAAAGGAGCTGGTTACCGGCAATAAGTCGGCGGTGATGCGCTGGAACGAGGCCTCGAAGGGCTCCCAGGGAGAATAGGGAATGATTGCAGCGCCGCGCACATCCATGCCGCGCCGACCGGCACGACCTGTAAGTTGACGGTATTCGTTTGGCGTGAGTAGGCGCATCTCCTGCCCATCAAATTTGCTAAGGCTGCCCACGATGACCGAGCGCGCCGGCATATTGATGCCAAGGGCCAGGGTATCGGTGGCAAAGACTGCCCGCAAGTAGCCACGCGCGAAAAGGGTCTCTACCAGAACCTTCAAGCCTGGCAGCAGGCCAGCATGATGGAAGGCCAGACCGCGCGGCAAGAGGCCGAGCAGGGCGTGCACCTGCTGCAAGTTACGATCTTCTTTGGGCAAGTTTTCTAGCCAGACGCCAACTTCTTCCCGGATCAAAGCTTCTTCTTCGGGTGTCGTAAAATGATGCAGGGCCGAGCTCATAGCCGCCTCTTCTACCACGCGCCGTCCGGGCAGGAAGTAGAGGCAAGGGAGAAGATCAGCATCGCGTAAGGCTGTGAGTAGCTCGCCCGCCTCTGGCGTTTTGCGCTGGCGCTGACGGCGCGGCCGCTGCTGCTCCTGCTGTCCAACTTCTTCGGTAGCTGTGTGCGTTTCGTGGGCCACATGCTCGCTGCGCGCCCTCTCACCTCTGCCCTTACGTCGGCGCTCCCACAGATCCGCGTCCAGCTCGTCTTCGTCCTCCTCTTCCTCATCAAAGACAAAGGTCCGTCCACGGCCCAGCATGCGGGCAAGCTTTGCCTCACCGCCTATATGCGGGAAACGTTCAACGCGCTTACCATCGGCATCTTGTACGAGATGCAATTTACCGTCAAGAAAATAAAAATGCTCAAGGGGTACAGCGCGCTGCTCGTGCGTCACCAGTGAGACAGGTCTATGGACACGACTGATCCAGCTCGCCAGATCCTCAGCATTGCTCACGGTAGCCGAAAGGCCAACGAGTTGCACATGTGGAGGTGAACAAATAATGGCCTCCTCCCACACTGGACCCCGCCCTACATCGCTGAGATAGTGCAGCTCATCAAAGACGACAAAGCCCACATCGTTAAGTGAGGATAAACCCAACCGCCCATTGGCCTGCCAGTTTTCTCCACCTTCTTCCAGCAACATATTACGATACACCTCGGTTGTCATAATCACAAT
This sequence comes from Ktedonosporobacter rubrisoli, assembly GCF_004208415.1. Classification (GTDB taxonomy): domain Bacteria; phylum Chloroflexota; class Ktedonobacteria; order Ktedonobacterales; family Ktedonobacteraceae; genus Ktedonosporobacter; species Ktedonosporobacter rubrisoli. Next base: position 6,041,062 of record NZ_CP035758.1, read on the forward strand.
CGAGGCTCGGCTATGCTCCACGATATCCCCCGTCACTAAGCCTACCGTATCATGGCCGTAGAGCTCACGCAGATCACGATACTTTTGATTGGAAAGGGCTTTTAAGGGGGTCGTATAGATTACACGTTGATTGCGCTGCTGGGCCAGCCAGATCGCATACTCTGCAACGAGTGTTTTTCCAGTTCCTGTCGGAGCGGCAACCAGAACTGATTGTCCGTGGGCAAGCTGGCCAATCGCTTCTAATTGAAACTGATCGATAGAAAATGGATATCGCGCAATAAACTCTTGTATGCCCGCCGATATCTCCGGGTGGTTGTACCCGGCCTCCACATATTCGTCCATGATCACTCAAATGTTTTTTGTACTAAATTAAACACTATATTTGTATTTTCGTTCATTGTAACATGGTGTAAGAACATAAACAAGGGCAGCAATTTCTCAGCCCATGGCTGGAGGTAATATCTCTTGTCGCGTTAGGTAGGACAGTGAAGACGTTTTCGCGGCTCAATGCGCAGCCTGACCACCCATAGAATGGTGAAGAGCTTCCTTGTTCCGCTCTTCACCATCATGCTGTGCCTATAAGCTCACGAGGCAGCCAGGGCTTGCTTTAAATGTTCCAGGGATGTGTTGCCGCCCGAACAGATGACGCCAACTTTCTTGCCTTGTAATTTATCCCGCCAGCGATACGCTCCGGCCAATGCGGCAGCACCAGCAGCTTCGGCCAAGGTGTGAGCACGCTCGATCATATAGACCATGGCGCGCATAATCTCTTCTTCGCTGAGCAGGAGAAAATCATCAAGCTTCTCCTGCATAATCTGCTGGGGCAAGGCAAAGGCTACGCCGGTGGCCAGGCCTTCGGCAAAGGTGCGACTGGGCAGGCTGAGCAGGCGCCGCGCCCGCCAGCTCTCATAGGCGGTAGGAGAGGCCTCTGACTGCACGCCGATGACCTGGATGGCCGGATTGACGGCCTTGGCCACAATGCAGGTTCCGGCCGCACCGCTGCCGCCGCCGATCGGCACAAAAATAACCTCAATCCCTGGTTCGTCCTCCAGCATTTCTAAGGCTTCAGTGGCAACGCCGGCAATCAGTAGAGGCTCGTCGCCCGAGCTGATGTAGCGATAGCCATGCTCCTGAGCCAGCTCTTCGCAGTAGCGCTTGGCTTCGTCAAAGCCGGCTCCATGGGCAATAACTTCGGCTCCCATGCCCTGGATGGCCGCTACTTTGCCAGGATTGGCGCCTTCGGGCACAACAATGCGCGCGCTCACGCCAAATAAGCGTGCGGCATAGGCCACAGATTGGCCGTGATTGCCGGTTGAGGCTGAGATTACGCCGTGCTCGCGCTCCTCGGGGCTGAGCTGTGAGATAAGGTTAATGCCGCCGCGAACTTTAAAGGCACCAACTGGTTGATAGTTCTCGTGCTTGATATATACTTCGGTGCCTATGAGGTCATTGAGCGGAGCATAGCTATGGAGGGGCGTGCGCGCGAGATAAGGACGAATGCGCTGCCGCGCTTGCAGGACATCCTGAAATTGGGGAGTATACATTGCTTCGCCTTTCCTAAAAAATGCAAAATCAGTTGACGCATGTGAGTTTCCTTGCTATAGCGGACCCTGGGGAGCCAGGTGTGAGTGCTATCGCTCAACCCTTGTTTATGTGCGATCCGTTCTAGCATACTGCAAGTAGGATACTCCAATACTATTCTGATTACCTTCTTAGCGAAGCAATGTCAACAGCCAAAACTCACAGTTGAGCATACTGGCAAGATCCATTCAGCTAGCTCTGCGAAGAAGTGCGCCTGGATAAGCGGCTGCACTACGCTCTAAGCGCGCTCTCCAGACTCCTCCGACAAGAGCTAGCTTCCTGATCCTACACTACCTTGCATGGAGATTTAGCCGTTTGCGCCAATTTGCCGAAGCAGGGCCGGCAGATCAATTAAACCTCTGTGCGAGCTGATCTTGCCATCTTTGAGCTTGAAAAAGCGATAACCACCGATCTCAAAGGTTTTGCCTGTAGCCGGATGTCCCCGAAAAGGTGCACTCTGCGTTCCGCGTAGGGTCTGGCAAATAGCCACGATGTCACCTTCACTAGCGATCTCTTCAATTATCGTTTGATGACCGGGAAAGGTCTTTTGCATCATCTGCAAAGTATTTTCCAGTCCAGCCCGGTTGCCCGGCTCGTAGGTATAATCATAATAATCCGGCGCCAGAAATTCAGCGAGCAAGTCAAGCCTGTGCTCGTTCCAGACTTGCTCCATGAAGCGTATAATCAGGTTTTTATTCTCTTCGCTAGACATGGTATCCTCCCGAACAATAAAAACTATAAACTTAAGCCAGTTTTCTAATAAAATAGTCAAGCTCCTTGACTATTTACAGTAGCATAAATCATTTCGGCAATATAGTCAAGTATCTTGACTATATTTTGGGAGACCAGTTGACAAAGGGAGGAAGCTCAGCAAAAGTGGAGGGCAGGCTATACAATCCTGACAGGTGGGGCTATACTTATACCATATTAGAAAAGTGAGTAATATCAGCTAAATGGAGTGTAACTGATGTGTTACGACGATAATGCGCGTCCCCCCGAGCCACCGAAAAAAAATGGCAAAGCCCGTGGCGAAGATATCGCCCTGACTGCTGAAGATGGGAATCGCTTTGCCGCCTATATTGCTCACCCTGAGCACCCCAGCGGACCACAGGCTCTCATCCTGCCAGATATACGCGGGCTCCATCAGTTTTATAAAGAGCTGGCCTTGCGCTTTGCCGAGGTTGGGATTACCGCCCTGGCTATCGATTATTTCGGGCGAACTGCCGGCATTAGCTCACGAGCCGAGCCTTTCGAATTTATGCCCCATGTGCAAAAATTACGACTATCCACGCTCATTCAGGATATCCGCGCCGCACTGACCTATCTTCGCACAAACACTGGCGCGGACCAACCTGTCTTTATGGTTGGTTTCTGTCTGGGTGGAACGCTCTCTTACATGACCGGAACCCACGATCTGGGCCTGACAGGCGTAATTGGTTTTTATGCCGGCATCTCTCGCGATTTTGGCAGCGGGAAGAAATTGCTTGACGTGGCTGAGCAGATTCGCTATCCCTCCCTGGGTCTCTTTGGCGGAGCCGATCAGGGTATCCCGGTTAATGCCGTACACACGCTCGACGAGAAGCTAAGCAAAGCCGGCTTCGAGCATGAGGTAGTGATTTATCCTGGTGCGCCACATGGCTTTTTTGATCGGCGCTCGGCGGACTTCGCCGAAGCTTCGGCCGATGCCTGGCGCCGCGTGCTCGGCTTTATCCAGGCTCACTCCTCTGCGGCCCACTAGCTTTAACCTTCGGCCCATCCAAACGTATCACTGAGTGTCAGGACAGCATGCTAATAGAGATAGAGGAGCTTTAGCTAATGGATAAAAAGCCGCCGGTTGCCAAAACCATTGCCTGGGCTTATGCCGCCGTTACAGCCTTTACGGCGCTTTCCATTGTAGGTCCGTTACTATTAGAGCGTCTTTGGAAGAAGGGCCAGAAATAGGCCTGTAGCCGCAAAGAGGGGTAGCGAAAAGTACTTTCCCTGACTTCTTTCATACTCCTCTTGCATCTTGCTGCATTCTTCGCTATACTACAAGAAGCGTTAACAAGCATATATCCATCCAGCGTTGATGAAGAGGAGTAGCTCGTCCGGGGATAGCAGCGAGCCGACAGAGAGTGCAAGGTCGGCAATCTACAGCGAGCGAAGGGCGCTTCGGAGTTGGATCACATAAATGAGTGGCTTCACATCTCTGGTTAGTTGTGAAGAAGCAGGGTGGAACCGCGCATGTCACCATAAAACGTAGTTGCCCCGGGCCTACGTGGTGCATTCGTCCCTGGGCGGATTGTACGCCTGGGGAATTTTTTTTGTGGAGGTTAACCACTCATGACCCAAACAGAAGAACGAGCAGAGCTTAACGAGTCCGAACTTGTTCCTATCGAGAAAATTGTCTCCCTCTGTAAGCGGCGCGGCTTTGTCTACCCCAATTCTGAGATCTATGGCGGCGTGGCGGGTATCTACGATTTCGGCCCGCTTGGCGTTGAGATGCGCAATAACATCAGGCGCTACTGGTGGTGGTCCATGGTCCAGCTCCATGACAATGTGGTGGGCATTGAGGGCGCCAACATCACGCACCCGCGCGTGTGGGAGGCCAGCGGCCACGTGGAAAATTTCGTGGATCGCCTGGTTGAGTGTAAAAAGTGCAAACGTCGCTTCCGCATCGATCATCTCCCCCCGGAGAACCTTGAGAAGCATGTGTGCCCGGTCTGCGGCGGCGAGCTTACCACGGAGCCGCGCGTCTTCAACCTGTTGATGGAAACGTATCTAGGCGTGATTGAGGACGAGCGCATGAAGACTTACCTGCGCGGTGAGGCCTGCCAGAACATTTATCTTGACTACGATAATGTGCTGAAGTCTTCGCGCATGCAGGTTCCTTTCGGCATCTGCCAGATTGGCAAGACCTATCGCAATGAGGTCACGCCCGGCAACTTCCTGTTCCGTCAGCGCGAGTTTGAGCAGTGGGACTTGCAGTTCTTCGTCCATCCCAGCGAAATGCAGAAGTGGTTCGATTATTGGAAGAGCTACCGCTTCGACTGGTGTCAGAGCATTATCACGCACAAGGAGCGCCTGCGCTTCCGCGCGCATGGTAGCGATGAGCTGGCTCATTATGCCAAACAGGCCTACGACATCGAGTATAGAACCATTCTGGGCTGGCAGGAATGGGAGGGCATTCACTGGCGCCAGGACTGGGACCTTTCGCGCCATAGCGAGTATAGCGGCCAGGATCTCAGCTATACCGATCCGCTGACGAAAGAACGCTACATCCCCTGGATTGTTGAGACTTCCGGCGGTGTTGATCGCACATTCCTCTATCTGTTGCTCGATGCTTACGAGGAACAGCCAGATCCGATGGGCAAAGGCAATGACCGCACGGTTCTGCACCTGCATCCCTGGTTGGCTCCGGTCAAGGTGGCCGTCCTGCCGCTGCAGAAGAACAAGGAAGAGCTGGTCAATGTCTCGAAGGAGCTCTATCGTAAGCTGCAGCGCCTGATGGTTGCTCAGTACGACGATATCCAGAATATTGGTCGCCGCTATCGCCGTCAGGATGAGATCGGTACGCCCTATTGCGTGACTATCGATTTCCAGACGCTTGACGATCAGACGGTAACTGTGCGCGAACGCGATAGCATGTCGCAGATTCGTGTGCACCTCAACGAACTACCGATGTACCTCTTCGAGCGCGTTACCTGGAAGTAGATCCTACGCGAACCAGGCCTGATCGCGCAAGCCACAAAGGATCAGGTCTGGTTCATTTTCTTCTCTCCCTTTACCGGCCTCTGGAAACCCCATGTCTCGCTACGCGCCGGAAAGGGAGAGGGCTAGATGGAAAGCTTATCCTCGGCAAATGTTTCCACAGACCTCTGTTCCTTCTGCTCGGCCGGGCGGCCCTGAATGCCGATGAGCGCTATTATTGCCCCCAACACGGCGCCAGCTGCCGCAACAAGCAATCCGGCATGGAAACCACTGAGCTGCGCACTAACTGATGGCACCACACCTGAAATTACGCCTTGTGCCGCTGCGGCGCTTACAGTCACTACGGCGGCCATAATCGCGAGCCATAGTCCTCCACCCGCCTGCAAAGCCGTTCCTTGCAAACCTGCAGCCAGCCCTTGCTCAGCATCCGAGATACCACTGACGGCGGCAACCGCCAGCGCGGGATAGCCGATTCCCAGGCCCAGCCCCATAACCAGAAGCATCGGCAGCAAGATAACCCCGAGGTAGTCGCTATTCGGTCCAATGAGGGCCAAAAGTGCCACACCACTGGCCATACAGAGCAGGCCAATGACTGAGCTCAACTTCACGCCGAGAGCGTTCAAGAGCCTGGGCGTGACAAAGCGAGATACCAGAACCGTCAGCACACTGCCCGGCAGTAGAGCCAGGCTTGCCAGCACTGGCGAGTAGTGGAGCACATCCTGCAAGTAAAGTGCAGCAATGAACAGGAAGCTGAAAAATGGACCCAGCAAGGTAAATGAGGCCAGATTCGCGGATACTGTATTCTTTGAGCGGAAGATACGCAACGGTATCAGGGGCTCTTTAGCACGCCGCTCGACGAGGATGAACACGGCCAGAACGACAAGGGCAAGCACCAGGAGCCCCACCGTCATAAGCGGAGTCGCCCCGGGCTGGTTGGCCTGCGTAATCGCGTAGCCTAAGAGGAGCAATCCGGCTGTGACGGTGACGGCGCCAGCGATATCATAGGAGCGTGCTCCAGTCATCACCCGGCTCTCCTTGACGACGTGCGGGACCAGCAGCAAGATGAGAAGCGCGAAAGGAACATTCACAAAGAATATCCAGTGCCAGCTAATAAACGTAGTCAGAACTCCACCCAACACTAAGCCGAAGCTGAAGCCAGAAGCGCCAGTTGCGCTAAAGATGCTCAAGGCTTTGTTGCGCTCTGGTCCCTCGGCAAAGGTCGTTGTGATGATCGAGATCGCGGCGGGAAGCGTCAAGGCAGCGCCCAGGCCCTGCAAAGCGCGCGCCAACAATAACAGCCAGGCATCGTTTGCCAATCCACAGATGAAGGAAGCCAGGCCAAAGAGTGCAGATCCTACCATAAAAATGCGACGACGACCCAACAGGTCGGCCGCACGTCCTCCTAACAGTAAAAAACCTGCATAGAGAAGGAAATATATTCCTGCCACCCAAGGCAAATCCAGCGTTGTTAGCCGAAGATCATGTTGGATACTGGGAAGGGCAACATTGACGATAGATGTATCTAAAGCGTCAAGGAAGACCGCAATACATAGGAGAGGTAAGACTAGGCGGCGCCTGGCAGCGCTGAATTGCTCACCTCTCTGCTCGGAAATTTCCCCCGACAGAGATGACGTCTTCATTTTTGATCCTTTCTGCGTAATCACGTACCCTCCCTTCCGAGGAGACAAGAAATATTCTCTGTGGACTCTTGCCAAATTCCTCTCAAGGGACAAGATAGAGACTAGTCTGTCTCTTTCCCGAAGAGTATACAGACTAGTCTCTATCTTGTCAAGTGCTTGGAGAAAGTATAACGGCACTTGTCGCACTTCTATTTGCCAGCTTACACATAGCGACCGGGATCATTCTCTGTTCGCTGGCTATGATACTCATCGGCAGCGTGAGCTTGCGCCTGAAAGGATTGTGCGCAAGAGCTGAACGTTCCGCTCCGTGCTTATTGAGCCCCTGCCCATTGGTACAGAAGGCGAACTGTTCAATGGATCGATACGCTAGCATCTGCCCTTCTGTTAGAGTATGTGAAACGAAAAAGCATGTATGCAACGAGAAAGGACAACATCCAACCATGCCCAGGCTCAAAATAGGCATCTCCCTCTCGACCACTGGTCAAATTGAGGGGGTAAAAGATCGCGCCCGTCACGTGGAACAGTTGGGGTTCGATTCGCTCTGGGTGCCAGATCTGATCAATGGGGACGGAACACCCTCACTGGAAAGCATTGTCACTCTTACCACTGCCGCCGCAGTCACTGATCGAGTACAGTTGGGCTTCGGCGTCCTCGTCCCTTATGCCCGTCCAATTGCCTTGCTCGCCGCACAGATCGTGACGCTCCAATATCTCTCAGGAAACAGGCTCATTCTTGGCATCGGGTCTGGAGGTCCCTCTGACACCCCCTTCTCACGGGCAGTCGGCGCGGTAGTGCGTGAGCGGGGACGCAGAACTGACGCGGCCCTTGATATCCTGCCACACCTCATCGCTGGCGAAGCGACCCAACTCACAGGAGAGCCAGACCAGCCAGTCCTGACACTTGCCCCGGCAGTCCCGGTGCCGCCCTTCCTGATCGGAGGCAGTTCTGATGTCGCTATTCGTCGTGCTGCGACACGTGGCTTCGGCTGGTTCCCTTCCCTCATCACGCCAGACGCGCTCACCCGACAAGCAGAGAAGCTGCGCGAGCTGGCAAGCGAACATGGGCACGCAACCCCAGGTATTACGGTTGGAGGCCATATCCTGTTGGAGTCCGAAAAGGCAGAACACGAGGCTTTTCTCCACAATATGGTTGACAACTACGGCATACCACCCGAAACGGCGGCAAAGATCCCGATCACTGGCCCAAGAGAGCTAGTTGCCGAACGCTTCGCCGCCTACGCTGAGGCCGGAGCCGAACGCCTCGTCATCGCCCTCTCTGCTAAGAAGTGGATGCAGAAGTGTGAACTCATCAAAGAAGCCCTGGACCTTCTGAACTGAGATCATCGCTCTCTCGTCCACCATTCAACCGTTCTCGCAAGTAAACAGAGCAAACAATCAAGTTGATTTTGTAATTAATAATAAGAAAGAGGATTTTATTGATGACTCAGACAATGAGAGCAATACGCGTCCACCACTACGGAGACCCCGAAGTACTGCAAGTGGAACGGGTCCCGCGACCAGAACCTGAAAAAGGGGAGTTGTTGATTCGCGTGCATGCCGCAGGTGTCTTGCCAATGGAATATTTTATCCGCAAGGGACATCTGCCCGGCATTCTGCCAAAGTCCTTTCCCTATACTCCTGGCACGGCATTTGCTGGCGTCATTGAGAAGCTTGGCCCCGATGTCACCGGCTGGGAGGTCGGGCAGGCGATCTGCGGACGAGCGCCTAACGGAACGTATGCCGAATATACAACAGTGCAGGCACATCCACCAGCCCTCGCTCCAGATACTGTCGGATATAGAAACACTGCGGGGATCAGCCCATTGGCGCTCAAGCCAGAGACGCTAAGTTTTGCTGAAGCGGCAACCCTCTCAGGCGGGGCCACAACAGCGTGGACGGCGCTTTTTGAGGATGGCAACCTTCAGGCTGGCCAACGCGCTCTCATTCATGCTGCGGCTGGTGGCGTTGGTTTATTTGCGACCCAGTTTGCCCGCTGGAAAGGCGCACAGGTGATCGGAACCGCTTCGACTGCCAATCTCGATTTTGTCAGCTCTCTGGGAGCTGAAACCGTGATCGATTATACAACCACACCCTTGGAAGAGGTTGCCCATGATGTGGATTTCGTTCTGGATACTGTCGGGGGCGAGACCTTGCAGCGCTCGCTCAGGGTCCTCAAACGTGGAGGAACCCTGGTCACGGTGATGGAACCAGCTCCGGTAGAACTGGCTGAGCAGCTTGGTGTTCACGCGATAAAAAATGCAGTGTTTCCCACCAGCGAGCACCTGCAAAGGATCATTCAACTCATTGACGAAGGACATGTCAAGCCAACAATTCGGCAGATCTTCTCCTTAGACGAAGCTCCTCTGGCTCATGCCCTCTGCGAAACGGGCCATGGACGCGGACGTATCGTCTTACATATTGCTGACTAAGTGCCGGACCTTATTATACGTTTCAACTTGTAGATCTAAACTTTAAACCTGCCGGTTTTACCACAATTATTCTGCTGAGTCAGTTATCTCATCTGTGGCTCAGCAGAATAAAAGAAATATTCTCTGTGGACTCTTGCCAAAATTCCTCTCAAGGAGTAAGATAGAGACTGGTCTGTCTCTTTTCTATGAGTATGCAGACCAGTCTCTATCTTGTCAAGTGCTTGGAGGAGGAAAAAAGCATGAAGGCTTCGATTCATTCCGCGCGACAGCGCATTCTCACGACGGCCACTGATCTGTTTTCACGCGAGGGATATCGTGCTGTGGGCACCGACACGATCATTGAGCGCTCTGGCGTCGCCAAAATGACCCTATACCGTCATTTCTCTACGAAAAATGATTTAATCTGCGCATATATAGAACAGACCATTGAGAATTTCTGGGCCGCTTTTGAGCAAGTTATCAGCGAGCATCCTGCTTCGCCACAGATTGCCCTCGTGGCAATTTTTGAGATGCTTGCTTCCACGGTTGCTGAACCCGGCTTTTGTGGATGTTCCTGCCTGCACGCCGCCGTTGAATTTCCTCAATTTGATCATCCTGCCCACCAGGTCGCTCTTGAGCATAAACGCGACGTGCGTGCACGCTTCCTTCAGCTCGCCGAGCAGGCCGGCGCGCGACAGCCGGACATCCTTGCCGATCAGCTTCTCTTGCTCATGAACGGTATGTTAATGCAAGGCCGGATGGAAGGCCCTATCGATACCACTTCTTCTGTTGTGCAAGCGGTAAAGGTGCTGGTTGATGCCCAGCTGAAAGCATAAGCAGCAAATAGAATATCTTATTGAGAAGCGCCACCCCTAGAAAATGGGAGAGCGCCGACCAGGGCGGCCCCCATCTGCTCACGCAACGAGGAGTAGAGCTGCTCAAGCTGGTCAACATAGCGCTCGATGGAAAAAGCTTCGGCAAGTTTGCGGCTGTTCTCGCCATATCTCCTGGCCTGTTCCCGCTGCGTCAATATATAAGCCAGGGCCTCGGCCAGTTGCAGCGGATCTTTAGCCACCAGCAAACCGTTGTAGCGATGGTAGACCAGATCCAGTACGGCATCATCCCTGACCGCAACCACAGGCTTGCCGGCGGCCATACCCTCAATAACCACGGTAGGCAACGTATCGGTATCGCTGGTAAATAAGACGACATCAGTCGCCGCAGCCGCGCTGGCGATCATAGCGCGGTCCAGATACCCGGTAATCATGACCTGCTTGCGTAAGCGCAGGCGGGCAACCAGCTCCTCCAACGCCTCTCTAGCATTGCCATCGCCAATGATTATCAATTGCACCTCGGCAAGCATATTTCTCAGCCGGGCCAGGCTACGAATTGCCAGGTCCACGTTCTTGCCGCGCTCAAGAATTCCGGTCAAGGTAACCAGGGGTTTGCCTGGAGCAAGGCCGTAGCGCTGTCTGAACAGTTGAGGATCGGCCAGGCGAAAGCGGGCCAGGTCAATTCCATTGGTTATGAGCTTGATCGGCGCCTTCACGCGCGCCTGCTGCAATTCGTCAATGGCCTTATGTGAAGGAGCTATGATAAGACGATGCTGTTGGAAGTAGGAGCGGGCCAGGGCATTGATTAAGGGATAGCGTACAGTCTTGGGTATCCAGGGAATGGTCCAGTCGCTGTACTGCCGAAAGAAGGTATGATAGGTCACCACGGCTGGAATATTTCTTTTTTGTGCCACCCTCAAGCCGAGCATGCCAATAAGAAAGAGATGGTTATGGACAATATCGATGGGAGAGCGCAATAAGGGATGTTTTTCTAGCTCGGGGAAGGGAAGCGTGACAAAATTATCGCCGCGCAGAGGTAAGGGAAAAGAGGGGATATACAGAACATTTTCTTCGCTTGCTGGCCCTTCTCTGCGCCTGGGCGCTATTGTTAGGACGCGATAGCCGCGCCGTTCCAGCTCTTTGCGCAAAAGCAGGAGATGCGTGACAATTCCATTAACGGCCGGAGGATAACTATCGCTGGTTAATAGAATGGTCCGCACGCGTCTATTCATCTCAGCGCCTCTTCCTCTCCACCGTTGCTATGATCCTCTCCTCGAAACTCGCCCATGTTCGAGGCAAGAAAAAATCAGCCTCTATCTCTAGCATACACGTCGTTACAAATATAGCAAGATTGAAGAAGTTTTTTTCTTGTTCCTCGGCGATGATAGGCAGAGGAGGTTGCTTGCTGACCATTCCAGCAATAAAATGTCAGAGCCGGGCTAGCCTGAAATAACACAGCCTATACCGAATAAGAGCTGCAAAGAGCGGCTAGCGAAAAGAGGCCACTTAGGCGACAGGCCCAGATTTAGCCAGGCGCTCCGTACTCCCTGGCTTTTGCCGTGGGGCGCTTCACAGAAAGAAAAAGGAGAGATGAGGTATGTCAGATCAGCCCAACCAGCCGGAAAGCGATCTTCCAGCAGAGCTATCCAATCCGGCCCGGAGAGCACTTATTGGCGCAGGCTACGTGCGGCTTGAACAATTTACTAGCCTCAGTGAGGCCGAGGTTCTTAAGCTACACGGCATGGGACCAAAGGGAATTGAGGCGCTCCGTCGCACGCTGGCCGCTCGTGACCTCTCGTTTGCAGGGCATAAGAAAAAAGCAAGCAAGGGCTAAGGTAGTTCTCCTTACCTCATGTCCATGCTTAGCCACATCTGTTCATTGTGCATGCAGCTTGCCCATACGCGCCAGTATATCGCGCCCATCTTCGCGCAAGACGCCCGGCACCAGGTCTAGCGAGCCGCGCGTGAGCAAGGGATTGAGCGTCTCGGCTGTGAGCCCACGCGCAATCATCTCTTCCTCATTGGCATCCTCGGCCAGCGCGGAATATACTACCCGCTTGAGTCCGACAAAGGAGATGGCGGCAAAGCACATCAGGCAGGGCTCAAGCGTGACATAGAGCGTGATCTGTTTTCTTTCTTCAACAGACAATTCGTTAAGCTGGCTAGCCGCTGAACGCAAGACAGCCATCTCTCCATGCGCCGTCAGATCACCAGTCTCGGCATATCTATTATGACCCTGGGCAATAACTTTCCCCTGCTTAACCAGCAGCGCAACCACACCAGTTTTTCCCGCTGTAATGACTTTGCGCGCCTCATCGATGGCTTTCTGCATGTAAACGAAATCTTGGTGCGTCGGTTGAGACATAGCATCTTCTTTCTTTGCTAGATGAACCAGGGCTACAAAGCATAATTCTCGACAAAAAAAGGTTTCTCTTTACCTGCGAAAGTAGCAGTGGCATTTTTCCTGCTCCAACATGCTGCATAAGGGTCAGGGCTAGACCTGAGAAAGCGCCTGTTCCATATCTGCCATCTGCGCTAACCCAGATGCCCTCAGCTCTCTGAAGCCTCCAAAGTGTTCAGCTGTGGGAAGCCGTTGCCGAAGGGAAACGTTTCCGCGCTCTTAGGAAACGACCAGGCTTGCGGAAGGACGGCGAAGAAAAGGGCGGCGATAAACAGGATGGCGGTAGAGCGTACAATGCGGAAAGAGATGGAGAGCTCCGGGCTGTCATAGCCTCCGTTGAGCTGAGCATCCAGGGCCCCAACCCATAAATTCAGGAGGGTCAGCGGCGTAATTGTATGTTGCTCTAGCAGAGCTAGCATTTCTTGCTCATAGCGTTCGCGCCATCCCTGCGGATACCAGCGCATAATCCAGTGTACCCAACGACCATATTTCATTTCCCCTCCTTACACATACATTGATGAGACACCAATACGTTAATTTCAGCACGACGCCGGCATGCGCTGGTGTTCCCTTGCACCAGGCTCGCTCTAAGAGCTTGCGGGGAGTCGCTGCAAGCCTGTCGCGATAACGCGTTGCCAGCTTGTCAACTGTTCGCGCAAAAAGGCAACTCCGGCGGGCGTGATGCGATACGGTCGGCGCCGGTCTTCAGATTCCAGGGCTTCGATCCAGCCGCGCTGCTCCAGGCGTGCAATCGCCCCATAGAGCGTTCCGGGCTCCAGGCGGGTGCCGCTAAAGAGATAGATATCCTCCATCATGGCATAGCCATGCTTAGGCCCAGCGGCCAAGCTGGAAAGGATCAGCAACGAGGGGTCAGAGAAACGTCCCAGATCTAACTGGCTTTTCCGCATCAGGAGCTCTCCTTGTCAAGGCACTCGAAAATTATATTGTTTTATTTATTAAGTCATACTGAATAGTAACACAGAAGGACCATAAAATCAATGGCTCTTCTCGCCTTGCTCAGCGAGCAGAACAGACAAGGGCTCTCGCCTTCTATTTGTGGTGGCGTGTATACTTTATAAGGAGGTGAGGCCGGCTATCATTGCTCCGTCGAGGAGACTGTAACTCCAGCAAGCACTGAGCAATCAGATAGGGGCTGCTTCTGCCGCGCCCTCTCCACTCTCCCGTCTAACCTTCTGAAGCTCCTTCTATAACCAGTCCTTTAACTCGTTCAACGTGATCATTATGCCCCCTAATTAATCCTGGCTACATTTCTGGGCCGAAGACAACTGAGCAACCAGCCGATCATAAAACTGCTGAAGATAAAAACCAGCAGCATTGCACTCTTCGCTGATCGGCTGGTGAGTTGTGTGAAGATGCCGCAAATAGTTCATATAAAAGAGAATGGCTTCTCCAAGCGAGATGAGTTCTAGCTCGCTAGCTAAAAACGGTCTTAAGGGGTCGACATGTGGTTGCCGTTTCACAACTTTTCTCCTTCCCAACACAAAGTTTTGTATGCAAGAGTCACTCATCACTTGACGTGCTGCATATAAAGCTCGCAGGTGATCTCTGCAGCCTTTTGCTCGCCAACGGTCCTGGTCAGCTTCTCACAATACCTATCCAATATTTTGTGCTTGTGGGCAATGATTCGATGTTGGGCCGCGATGGAGTATCCATTCAGCGCTAAGTTAATAGACTGACATACTAGTTCTATCTCCTGCCTTAGCTGGCTCACTTCGCTGCTCATGTAAATTCCCTTTCTAACTCAATACATCCATCTAAGCTATTAACTTAATACTATCATTGGCACCTTATTACATCAATTACCTCTTGAAGGTTAACCTGCAAATACCATGCACTCATGGTAGGAAGCATATGTTATGCTTATAAGACCAATACTACGAAGTAGCAATCACTGCTATATTAGTTGGTATGGAGATATGGTTAAGGGCAAAAGAGATCGCGCGGCAGAAGGGATTTAACCAATCTTCTTTGTCGCGAGCAGCAAATGTCGATTTCAAAACTATCAAAAGGATATTTCAAGATCCTACGCGTGACGTGTCTTTGAGCACCGTTGTTAAGATCGCCTGGGCGCTTAATGTATCTCTTGACGAGGTGATGGAGATTCACGGAGAGCCTCATCGCCGGCCCGATGCCACTAAAGATGGGAAAGATTAGACTTATCTGAGCTTGAAAACCTGCAATGTTCACTCTAGAGCTACAGAGAACACAGCCATGATTAGAAGCATGACACGGCGTTGGTTTCTGGCGGGCCTGTTAGGTATCCCCGCCAGCGAACTAGGCTTACAGGGTCCGCCGCCCTGGAGCCATCGTTATCGGCTGCCTCTCAACAACGATATGATGGGGTTCTTCGAGCAAGAAATGGAGATGCGCTGGCACGTTTATCAGGCCTCTGGCCCTAATTTTGTTTCCAGGCGGATGGATAGTTGGAAAGAGCAGTTACAGGAATTTGTAGACGCCACCCAAACTACGCCCTGGCATAAACGCTCACTAGCCGTGTTAAGCCTGAGCTACCAATTAGAAGGCAGCATCCTTCGCGACAGCTCGCTCTATACGCAGGCTAAAAAAGCTATGCATAATGGCTTTCAAGCAGCTTATGAAGCTGGCAACGTTGAGCTTATGGCCTCTTCAAGATTGCGCACAGGCATGGTTCTCATGGCCCAGGAGCAGCCAGTACAAGCTATCAAATATTTTAACAGTGCGCTTGATCAGGTAGAAGGACTGAGTTTCCCCCGCTTACGTGGGAAGCTTCTTCAATCACGTGCTGAAGCTTACGCCTTTGCACAACGTCCCCAGGATTGCTTGACGAATATTGGATTGGCTTCTCATATCCTTGGTCGCGAAGAACGCAGTCCTGAACGTAGTCACGCGCTTTTTGATAACGCTTCTGTCACGCTATGGAAAGGGCTCTACGCGCTCATTCTACATGACTATGAGCGCGCTATTATCCTGTTCGATAAAGGGTTGATGGACAGCGATCCTACGCTGATAGTTGAGCGCGCTCGTTTCTTAGCTCGCAAAGCTGAAGCCTGCTACGCAGCTCAACATATTCAGGAAGCTATTGAAACATCGCAAGAGGCTTTTACGCTGGCATCCACGTTGCATAAACAGAGCACAATTGAACGCGTTAGTAAACTACATGCAACGCTGGCTCAATCACGCTGGCGCCGCGAGTTGGGAGTTAAAAGTCTGGGTACGCGCCTCCATGATTATGCTCTTGCTCACAGGCAAGCTATGAGCTAAGGCCTTTACAATATGACTATAAGAAAAATGCAGCGGTAGTAAAGATGCAGATCTTACAAGCATAGAACGAGTGGAGAAGAAGAGAAATAATGGAAATACCTTATACTATTTGCTTTTGTTGCTATCAGCAACGCGTCTTGATGTTGCGTAGAAACTTTCCGCCCAACGCACAGCTCTGGAACGGCCTGGGCGGAAAGCTCAAAGCCGACGAGACTCCACTGATTGCCGTTCGGCGTGAAATACAGGAAGAGGCCGGAATTGATCTGGAACAAGCCGCCTCCCTCTTTTATGCTGGCATCACAACCTGGGGCTTATTCGATCACGAGCCGGTAAAAGGCATGTATAGCTTCATTGCTCGGCTCTCGGCGCAACAAGCAGAGCAAATAACCTCTCTCGATACGCGCGAAGGCCTCCTCGCCTGGAAGCCGCTGGACTGGGTGTGTGATCCTCGCAATCAAGAAGTGGTTAGCAATATTCCGCGCTTCCTGCCTCCCATGCTCAAAGCCTCAGCGCCTTATGAGTACTTTTACGAATACGAAAGTGAGGATTATGCAAGCACCTCGTTCCGCAGAATGGTAATTCGCCCACTTCCCTCTTCATAGCTCATCCCCGAGGACAATAGCAGAGAGGATGACGTAAACCAACGCTAGTAATGGCCCAACGAATAGCAGGCAGACCCGGCAAGCTACGCTCATATAAGTGCAAGATCCGAGAAGATTTTTCTAACTACCTCATGCTATTATAACCCCTAAGTCGCCCCTGGCTCGCCGTTGAGCCAGACAGAATCTTCGCGATTCGGGCAAGACGACATTTTTCACAAGGGGGTTCATTTTTGCATAGCGGGCAAAAGATGACGATAATTTTTGAGCTTCGATCGCATCTTTAACCAGCTAGCGTTAGATATCCTCTTCGGGCAGGCTATATCGGTCGCTCATCTAGCCTGCCCAATCCTACATAATTGCCGGGAGCAATTGATCCAAAGGCTATTTTTTGGCAGTAAACTGGCATTCCCGAAGTTAAAGCTCCTTCCATGAGCGACAGGTTTCCACAAATTATCGAGCAGGCTAATTAGTTGTGCCTTTTTATGTATCGCACTCGTCTGATATAGTGGAATCAAGAAACACAACCATATAGCGTTTCAAAATAAGGATAAAAAATTCAATGACCCGCATTGTTTCATATAATATTCTGGCAGGTGGTTATAGTCTACGCGAGAAGGGAGCCCGGCGCACCGAGCAACTCACCCGCATCATCAGTTCAGCTCAACCCGATATCGTTGGCCTCGTCGAAGCTACCCACCCGCAACTTCTGCAAAAACCTCTAGTCATCGAAGAAATCGCCGCCAAACTCGGCATGCAACTTATCATGGGAGCCGACGCCACCCACTATAAAGATTATCAATTAGCCCTTCTCACGCGCCTACCTGTCATCAGCACACGCGTACACGCCAGGCCCGGCATCCTCAGCAAGCCGCTCTTAGAGGTATGCGTTGAGGAGCCCAGCGGCGAGCAGCTTACCGTCTTTGTAACGCATCTCTGGGCAGCCTTTAACCACGGCTGGGCCGGAAATAGTCTCCGTCAGCGCGAAGTACGGGAGATCCTACGGATCATGGCCCCCTGGCGCGAAGAGGGACGGCCACATGTGCTCATGGGAGACTTCAACTCGCTGGCTCCGGGCGATCCCTTCAAAGCCAGCTTCCTGGTGCGCTACGTCGTTAACCTTGATGCCAAACGTCAGACGGAGCTTAACGACGGTCATCCGCACCTTGATTTTGTTGTCCCTCCCCGCCTGCGTTTCCTGAATCCACTCCTGCGCACCATTCCACGTAGCCAACTTCTCTGCGCGCTCTTTGACGCCGCCGCCACCTTTTACGCGCCGCGCGGCAGCATTCGCCTCCTCCAGGAAGCCGGCTATATCGACTGTTATCGGCGCACGCATCCCCACGCCTGGGGCTTCACCTGTCCTGCTGCGGCCCCGGCTGGGCGCATCGACTATATGTTTGCCTATCCCACGCTGGCCGAGCGCCTGCAGACATGCTACGTCATTACTGACGGCGACGGCTTACCTGGAAGCGCAGCCAGCGATCATCTCCCCATTGCCGCCGAATTCGGCACGAAGGTTGAGCTGAGAGAGGCAGAAAAGGAGCTGGATAGCGCAGTATCGAGATAATGCCTTGGGAGCGTTGTGGCTTATTGAGGAGCGTAAGGCCACAACGTAACGAAATAGAGCGGAGAGATGGTGGTCGGAAACGATCCACACCACCACCGTTATTCCGCCCGAGCCATAATCATTTATACCTGGACGGGCAGGCAGTGACTACCTCAGCGTGGTCACTCCGCCCGCCATTCGCCACCTTGAAACATATCTTTTGTTTTACCAAACAGATTGCGGAAGATGTTTTTATCATTTTGCTCATTCTGCTCATGCTCAAGGCGCGCAAATTCCTCAAGCAGGTGCTTTTGTTCCGGCGTCAGATTAGTTGGCGTGACCACTTTGACAATGATATGCTGATCGCCGCGCGCGCTGCTATGCACCACCGGCACGCCCTGACCCTTCAGACGGAATGAACGATTGCTCTGTGTGCCGGGCGGAATTTTGAGCGTAGCCTCTTTACCATCTACTGTCGGCACCGCCACTTCATCGCCGAGTGCGGCCTGCGTAAAGCTGATAGGCAACTCATAGATAATATCGTTGCCCTGGCGCTTAAAGAACGGGTGCGGCTTGACCGTCAGGACAACATAGAGGTTGCCCGGCGTGCCACCCCGCGCGCTCACTTCGCCCTGACCACTCACACGCACATTGATGCCGTCATCGACGCCAGCTGGAATATTGACAGTTACCGTACGATTAATGCGCACCCGGCCCTGGCCGCGACACTTCTCACAAGGCGTTGTGATGACACGACCCTCGCCACGACAGCGCTCGCACATCGTCACATTCACAAACTGCCCGAAGATCGACTGCTGTACGCGCCGGATTTCGCCAGTTCCCTGACAGGCCGAACAGCGTGCCGTAGAAGTCCCTGGCTGAGCGCCACTTCCACTACAGGTCGGGCACGATTCCCAGCGGGGGAGCTCAATCTCCTTCTGACAGCCAAAGACGGCTTCCTCAAAAGTAATGGTCAGGTCATAGCGCAGGTCCGCACCGCGTTGCGCGCCAGAACGACGCTGCGAAGTCGTAGCACCGGCAAAGAATGTCTCAAAGAGATCGTTAATGCTACTAAATCCACCGAAGTCGCTGAAGCCAGCACCCACTCCGCCATTACCAAGGCCTGCATGCCCATAGCGATCATAGGCGGCACGCTTCTGTGGATCACTTAATACCTCGTAGGCTTCATTGATCTCAATAAAGCGGGCTTCCGCTCCCTGCTCTTTATTTGTATCCGGGTGATATTGCTTAGCGAGACGCCGAAAAGCCTTTTTCACATCGTCGTCAGTCGCGTTGCGCGATACTCCCAGCACCTCATAATAATCTCGTTTATTTGCGGCCATTCACTGGTCCTTTACCATCAGAAACAGGGCGCGATCTATTCCGCGCTACTGGAATTAAACACTCATTCATAAAACAAGTGCTCATCTACTTCAAAAATGAATCGCTAGTATTGTACCTCATATTGTACAAATATACGCAACCATGCTGCTCCAGGTTAGAAGATTCAGGCCTTTTTTCCCTGAGCAGCGATCTTATGCATACATATAAGAGAGCCAGGGCCGCGCAAAAGTTCCATTTCCCCGCCACTAGCGGGGAGCATACAACTCAGTTTACACCCTGGGTAAGCACGCTACTGGCGAGCCGAAGCATGGATATCTTCAGTTCGCCAGTAGGAAAAAATTACATCTCTTTGTATTCGCCCTCGATGGTATCATCTTTGGAGCCGCCCTGATTCTCCTCAGGCTGCGCACTGTTGAAATCCGCGCCTGCACCAGCGCCTGCACCGGCGCCCTGAGTATAGATCGACTCGCTGATCTTGTAGAAAGCCTGCTCAAGAGCTTCGCGGGCCGACTTGATGCGCGCGATATCATCGGTGGCCAGGGCAGAGCGCACATCAGCGATCTTGGTCTCAAGCTCGCCCTTCTGCTCAGAGGAAAGCTTGTCGCCAAGCTCGGAGAGGCTCTTCTCGGAGCGATAGGCTGCGCTATCGGCCAGGTTGCGCTCCTCGACCTCTTCCTTGCGGCGGCGGTCATCGGAGGCGTGCGACTCGGCATCGCGGACCATGCGGTCAATCTGATCCTTAGAGAGACCACTCTCGGCTTGAATTCTGATCTTCTGCTCGCGTCCGGTTCCCTTATCGCGGGCCGAGACGTTCACAATACCGTTGGCGTCGATATCAAAGGTTACCTCGATCTGCGGCACACCACGCGGGGCAGGTGGAATACCATCAAGGATAAAACTACCCAGAGAACGGTTATCCTTGGCGAACTCGCGCTCACCTTGCAGGATGTTGATCTCCACGCTGGGCTGATTATCGCTGGCGGTAGAGAAGACCTGGCTCTTCTGGGTTGGGATCGTCGTGTTGCGCTCGATCAGGCGTGTAAAGACACCACCAAGGGTTTCAATACCCAGCGAGAGCGGCGTCACGTCGAGCAGGAGCACGTCTTTGACGTCACCAGTCAAGACGCCAGCCTGGATGGCAGCACCAATGGCAACCACTTCGTCAGGATTCACGCCGCGATTGGGCTCGCGATCGAAAATGCGGCGCACCATGGTCTGTACGGCGGGCATACGCGTCTGACCACCAACCAGCACGACTTCATTGATATCTCCCGGGCGAATGCTGGCATCGGAGAGGGCCTTCATCACAGGACCGCGCGACTTCTCGACAAGATCCTCAACAAGCTGTTCTAGCTTCGAGCGCGAGAGGGAGATCGCCAGGTGCTTAGGACCGCTGGCATCAGCCGTGATAAAGGGCAGGTTTACCTCTGTCTGCATCGAGCTAGAGAGCTCTTTCTTGGCCTTTTCAGCAGCCTCTTTCAGGCGCTGCAAGGCCATGCGATCCTGACGTAGATCAATGCCCTGCTCCTTGCGGAACTCATCGGCCAGCCAGTTGATGATGCGCTGGTCAAAGTCATCACCACCCAGGTGCGTATCACCGTTTGTACTCTTGACCTCAAAGACGCCATCGCCAAGTTCCAGGATCGAGATATCAAAGGTACCTCCACCCAGGTCATAGACGGCAATACGCTCGTCCTTCTTCTTATCAAGACCATAGGCCAGTGATGCCGCCGTAGGCTCGTTAATGATACGCATCACTTCAAGACCGGCAATCTTGCCAGCATCCTTGGTCGCCTGACGCTGAGCATCGTTAAAGTACGCAGGCACCGTAATCACAGCCTGGGTCACGCGCTCGCCAAGGTAGGCCTCCGCATCGGTCTTCAACTTCTGCAAGATCATTGCCGAGATCTCAGGCGGGCTATATTGCTTGCCCTGTACCTCAACCCAGGCATCGCCATTGCTCGCGCGAACCACCTTGTACGGCACCAGACGGCGATCACGATCTACCTCGGGGTCATTATATTTGCGACCCATGAAACGCTTAATAGAATAGACTGTGTTCTCAGGGTTGGTGATAGCCTGACGCTTCGCTACTTCACCGACGAGACGCTCGCCATTTTTGTTTATTGCTACAATCGAAGGTGTGGTACGGGCCCCTTCTGCATTTGGAATGACGACAGGCTCGCCACCTTCCATCACTGCAACACACGAGTTCGTGGTTCCCAGATCAATTCCGATAACCTTTGGCACAGTTGCCTCCTAATATTTTATACTGCCTTGCATCCAATACTTGAATGCGTGTAGGAATTTATCATCTATTTACGAATTTTGCGCTGTACTGGTTGTTCTTGCCTCGCTCGTCTCTGCTCCCTACATTGCCAGGGACAGGACGCAAGGCTTGATTATAGAGCTTATATAGCCTGGCTACAATACAGCCGCTACATGGCCTTCCTGATAGGTGCTCGACTCCCTCAACACTCCTGCCCCTTGCTCGTCAGGATCAAATTTGTCAGCGGGCCGCACTTCTATGGGAGCTCGGTCACTCCCCCTCCCTACTCATACCCGTAGACTTCAGCCAGCAGTTCGTTCATTACCTGGGCCATATAGCGGACTACCGCGATGGCCCGGCCATATTGCATACGTGTGGGACCGATGACACCCAGCAACCCGCCGACTTTGCTATCCTGCCCATAGCGAGCCACAACCAGGCTCACATCCTTCATGTCGTCCCACTGATTCTCCCCACCAATGATTACCTGTACCCCATCTGAGGAGCGTAACTGCGAGGCCAGAGCTGGCAAGAAACGGTTCTGCTCCAAAACCTCCATCACCTTGCGCACCCGTTCATTGCGCTCTTCCTCGGGTCCCATCCGGCTATACTCTGGCTGATCCAGAATATTGATCACGCCTTCCCGATAAAAGGTATCACCTACTAGATCACCATGCTGTTCTAGCATATGGGCAATCGTCGTTGCGATCAGCCGCTCTTCGGGCGCCAGGTCTTGTGTACTGAGCAACTCGTTGATCTCAGCAGCATTCTTATCATGGAAAAGTTTGTTGAGCCTCATCGATAAGTTACTGAGCTCTTCCTGCTGAATTGGCGATTCAAGCAACAAGCGCTGCTGCTTCACTGTTCCGTCAGT
The DNA here is from genome assembly GCF_004208415.1 of Ktedonosporobacter rubrisoli. Lineage (GTDB taxonomy): Bacteria > Chloroflexota > Ktedonobacteria > Ktedonobacterales > Ktedonobacteraceae > Ktedonosporobacter > Ktedonosporobacter rubrisoli. Next base: position 6,063,510 of record NZ_CP035758.1, read on the forward strand.
TAAGACCAGAACCATATGCGCGGAAAGCTCGGTGACCGAAAGCACCTCAAAATGCTTAAGATGGCCTTCTCTGGCCCGCGGCGCTGACATAACGGCCGCGCTATGCAGGAGCCGAGCCATCACCGAGGCGGTTAAGCGCACCCATTGGTCTAATTGATCCTGCACCTGATAGAACTGGTGACGGATAAGGCGCTGCTCATTCATCGATAGCGCCGACTCCTGCATGAGATGCTCGACAAAATAACGATATCCCAGATCGGTCGGTACACGCCCAGCAGAAGTATGTGGCTGATAGATTAAGTTTGCCTCTTCCAGCCCTGCCAGCTCGTGGCGCACTGTAGCAGAACTAAACCGCAGTCCATATTTGCGCACGAGAGTCTCGGAAGCAACAGGAGTGGCAGTATGGATATATTCTTCAACCAGCGCCCGCAAGATCTGCTGTTTGCGCTGACTCAATGGTATCATTCGCCTTGCTGCCTTTATGTTTCTGCTTGATCCCTCCTGGCACAGCCATAGTGATATACCAGGATGATACAATACTTGTCAAATATGATTGCTAGCACTCTCATATCGAGACTGCAAATACAGAATAGCACTCGAAGAGGAGGATTGTCAAGGGTAGATTACTAGAGTTTTCGGGCCCATAAGAAGAAAACCCAATACTGAGGTGCTTGCATGCAAGACTCAGTATTGGGTCATTAGTTAGCGGACTTGTGATACGCCAATTGCCGTACCCATGCCCATAATCACCAAAGCTACCTTAATGTTTACCCAGGTTGTTTAAGATGTTATCGATATTGATGTCGGTATTGTCGTTGTTGTCGCCATTGTTATCATTGTTTTGATTATCGTTATTTGTGGCGACAAACCCACTCTGCATCGGGTCCTGACCGTCGAGTACCCAGTCGCAGTTCCCAGTGTCGCCCTGGGCCTGTAAGCCGTTCATAGGCGAGACGCAACGGACATGCAGACCGGGAGGCTGCGTGAAAGTTGTCTGCTTAAAGTTAAGCTGATCGAAATTGATATCGCCACAGGGAACATCGTCATTTGCCACATTGCAATGTCCATTGACGCGCTCCATCACGCTATGCCAGATCGGACCGGCGCCCGAGACACCAGACACATTTACCATTGTGGTATTATCAGCATTGCCGGCCCATACGCCGACCACCACATCAGGCGTATAGCCAATCGTCCAGTTATCGACAAATTGGTCTGTGGTGCCGGTTTTGGCGGCTACCTGATGGATCTGGCAGTCGGGATAAGGCGCATAGGACCTGTAGCCGCAGGTCGGGTCCCAATCCCAGAATGATAGATCATGGTCATTGAGAAACTCGCCGGTGCGTGCATGCTCATCGGCAAGAACCGAAGTCATCATATAGGAGACCTGTGGCGAGAAGACCCGCGTCGCCCCCTTCACATTGTTCGGATCGAGATGATAGAGATGATGGCCGTAATTGTCCCAGATATCAATAATGCCTTGAGGCGGGACATGTGTGCCCTGGTTGGCAAAGGTCTGATATGCGCCGGTCATCTGTAACAAGGATGCAGGCAGCGAGCCAAGCACCATCGAAACACAGGCACTGCCACATCCTTTCAATTGGTCGTCAAAAGAGCCGTTAATTCCCATCAAATGAGCTGTATTAGCCACATTCTCCTTGCCCACAAAGGTCATTGCCTTCACGGCTGGTACGTTAAGCGACATAGCCGTAGCTTTACGAACTGTCATGTTCTGATTCGTAAAGGCGCTATAGTCGGTTGGTTTATACACTCCCGTAGCATCGGAAAAGGCATCGGTGCCCGCCGGCAAGCCGTTGGGGAAGTAAGTCTTAGAGTCCGGCAATATTATACCTGGATACCAGCCCATCTGGAAAGCTGTGGCATAGACAATTGGCTTGAAGGTTGATCCTGGCTGGCGCGGCTGGAGAGCCATGTTAACTTTACCAGAAACCATACTTTTGAGCTTTTCATCATTTGATTGGAAATTATAGTCAAGGCTCCCGTCCATGGCCAGCACTTCTCCATCCCGGGCATTCATTACCACGACGGCCGCGTCGTTGACGCGGTTGTCTTGGTTAAGCGTAGCATAATGCCCTGTAGGGAAGTACTGAAATTCCGGTTGGGTCAGGTGACGCTTGACGGCCCTCTCGACATAATCTTCAAGGTTTGCATCAAGCGTTGTGCGCACATTAAAGCCTCCACTTAAGACCGCATCCAAACCGGCACTATAGTTGCCATGCCCCAATGCTGTCGCAAGCTGAACCTTTACCCATTGCACAAATTGGGGAGCGCGTAGCGTCGGCTGATAGCCCGTAAATTTCATCTTAGCCGTCATCTGCTCGACCTTCTGGATCACGGCAGGCGTGATCGGCCCGATGCCATCGACCGGCTTCTGCACCTTGGTCATCATCTGCTTCAAGACGTAATCCTGACGTCCCAGCGCCGCTTGCCTATGCGATTCTCCCAGCGTGGGATCATAGATCACCGGATTCTGCGGCATGGCGGCCAATAATGAGGCGCGCGCTAATCCCAGATAGGGGTCGTGCTTTTTGGTCTGCAGGTCGTAGTCGAGATTCTTGATGCCTGGTACGCAATTAAAATTCTTGTCGCACTGTGGCATCAAGTGGAAATAGTCCTCAACTGCCGACTCAATGCCCAGATCCTGCGCGCCAAAGCCAGCTATATTGAAATACATCTCCAGGATCTTTGACTTTGGATATTGTTGTGTAAGTCCAGTGGCCAGCACGGCCTCGATAGCCTTACGGTCAGGGGTTTGTCGCGCATCGCCCGTCAGATTTTTGATGATCTGCTGGGTGAGCGTACTTCCGCCGCCGGCAATGGCGTGGTGCTGCAGATATTCAACTGCCGCGCGTACAATGCCCTGCGGGTCAATGCCGGAGTTCGTCCAGAAGCTCGGGTCCTCTGCGCCAATCATGGCATCCTGCATAACCTGCGGGATGTCTTTATACATTACTGGCGTACGCCTCCCTGTATCCGGAAACAGATTTGCCAGTGGGACACCATTGCGATCTGTAATGTGCGTTGTCTGCGTGATTTGCTGGGTGGCCAGACCTTGCAGACGCGGCAACTGGGTTTGATAAAGGCTATATGCATAAACGCCTCCTGCCGAGGTAGCAACGACTATAAAGGCGAGAATGCCAATTATGATACCCAGCACGATTTTACGCGCACGGGGATGACGGCTCTCACGTTTCTGGCGCATCTTCTGCGAGAGACGCACAGAACGCGAACGCTTCCACTGCTTGTCATCAAGCGGTCCCGATGGGCCTTGCCCGGGCGGAAAGCCATTCATCGGCGGTGCCCCTTGCGGCGGAAAGCCATTCATTGGCGGTGCCGACTGCTGCTGGAAGCCATTCATCGGTTGTTGGAAACCGTTCATCGGCGGTGCCCCTTGCGGCGAAAAGCCGTTCATTGGCGGTGCCGACTGCTGGAAACCGTTCATTGGTGGCGCCGCTTGGGGCGGAAAGCCGTTCATTGGTGGTGCCGATTGCTGCTGGAAGCCATTCATCGGCGGTGCCGACTGCTGGTAGTTTTGCCTACCGATCGCCGCTATTTTGCCCGAGAAACGCTGCACCATTTGCCTGGTATTGGCAAACCAGTTCTGCTGGTCCTGCCAGCTCCCGGCTGGTGGCATCTGCTGCGGTGGCGGCTGCTGCGGCATTGATGGCTGTGGTGAATATGGTCCAGGCGGCATTGGCGAGTAGGGATTCACCTCCTGCGGCATTGCTGGTGCTGCAGAAGGAGGCTGATTGAATTGCTGATGCTGTTGACGATAACCACTCAACAAACCGCTGGCAGGCGCGGGGCCACCAAACTCGGTCTCGTAATTATTGTCCGGCGGTTGATCCCAATTGTTCATAATAAAATCATCCTCATATTCATGCAGTAGCTTGTTCCCTATATCTCTTGTGTGCTCTCACCATACCAACCCTAAACTAGCATACTATATTTTTCTATTCCTGGGTTTAATGCCTTATGGAGTTTAACGAATAAGATGACACACGTTAACCGAATCACCTATTTAGGCCATGCTTCTATAACTGAACAGCTGCGCTCATATTCAGAGAAATATAGGTTCTGAAGCGGCTTTATGCTTCCCTTCCAGGTATATTATGCGCCGAAATTACGCTTGCAAAATCATGTACAATAGTAGGGCATAGTGTCACGATATCATGCTGGGAGGAGCCCTTTTATGTTAACAAGGCCTGGTCCCCTCTTGCGACTCTTCGTTGTTTGTATGCTTGGTGGCGTTCTCTCGCCTGCTCTCGCCCCCTCTCATGCTTACGCCTTCAGTGATCCAATTACGATTAATTCCCAAACAGATACGATCAATTTTCCCAGTGGGATAGATTTTCAGGTCTCGGCTCGCGATAGTACTAGCCCAATCGTCCGGGCGACGATTTTTATAGCTTCTAGTTCGGCCAATTTGCGCGAAGAACATCAGGTCAATGTAACTGATCCCTCACAGCAGGTCACGCTGCGCTGGCACGAGGATACGACCGGCAACCACTTTACTCCTCCAGGCACTCAAATCAGCTACCATTGGGCGCTGCAAGATCAGCTCGGCAATCTCTACACAGGGATAATCCAGCATTTTTCGGTTATCGACACTCGCTACAACTGGCAACAAATCTCGGATGGCATGCTGCAGGTGCATTGGTACAATCGTACTGTTGATTTCGGCAAGGCGGTTCTGCACGAAGCCGATGCCCACCTCAAACGTATTAGTGCCAATCTTGGCGGCGGCCTCGTTGAGCCGGTTGATCTGTGGATCTATGCCAGCAATGATGATTTTCATGGCTCGCTCGCTCCTCAGACCTACGAGTGGGTTGGCGGGATCTCCTTTCCTGAGCTGGATCAGGCATCGATTGTTGTCGATAGCCTGCAAGCCGAGACGCTAAGCCGCGATATGCCTCATGAGATGACGCACCTGGTCTTTCATCAATTGATCGCGCGTGGCATCTTAGCTCCTCTCTGGCTGGATGAAGGGTTGGCTGTCTATAACCAGGTTTATCACGAGCCGGCCATGAAGATGCGCTTTAAACAAGCTCTGGCCGAGCACAATCTGTTACGCCTTGACGATATCGCTAACGAGTTTCCGGCCGATGCAAATAAGGCTTACCTGGCCTATGCCGAGAGCTGGATGCTTGTAGATTATATGTACCATACGTTCGGGCCACAAAAAATAGCTGCACTGATTAAGGGTATGGATAATCCGCAAAATTCTTTCCGCCAGGATTTGCTACTCGCTCTTGATGAGGATCAAATCCACCTGGAAAACCAGTGGCTCTTACACCTCAACCAGCCGCCCATTCTCAATCCTTCAGATATTATGTCCACGCCACAGCCGAATAGAAAACCGATCCAGGTGAAGATTATGCCCGATAGCAATGCGCCACTCTTGCTCGCACTGGGCATAGCGCTGGTCACCATCTCTTTGATGAGCATGACCAGCCTGCTGGTCTATCAACGCCGCAATCGGCAGAGCAGGCAGCAGCTTCGGCGGGACCGGTACGGGCTCAATCAGGCCTGGCCGTCTTCTTTTTCTACGTTACAACGCTCTATCCCTTCTACTGATCCCATGGGCTCTGCTCTTCCTCCACAGCAAAGGCCGTGGCCAGTTTCTGATCAGTATATGAGCTCAGCAGGACCTTACGCCTCTTCTGAGGACCAGGAGTGGCCGCCGCGCTATCCGCCAGCGCGGGATGCGGCTGAGCCGTTCGTCGGCAATGATCCCAACTGGCCCCGCTTCACGCCGGGACAGGAGTATCCGGGCAGCTATCCCAATCACCAGGTTCCGCAGGAGTAAAATATAGAAACATTCTCACTTAGCAACACAAAAAGATAAGCTGCAGGCAAGCGAAAAGGCGTTATAATACGTTCTGCAGCGCGCAAATGCAGCAATCAGGCTTGTGATCAATCCTTTTGATCACGTTTTGAAAGGCAGAGGAAGATGGAAGTGCATGATAATACGCCACCCCGCTATTATCCTTCTACTGCGCTATCCCTTGACGAGTTAGCTTACTGGATCGCCTTCAGCCGGGTATCAGGCATCGGTCCAGTCAGTTTCAAGCGCCTGCTTGATTACTTTGCTGATGATGTAGAGTCCGCCTGGCAGGCCGATAGTAAGGCTCTGCACGCAGCCAGGCTCAATCAGCATACGATTGAACAATTTCTTAAGCAGCGCCCAAAGATTATCCCTCAGCAGGAGCTAGAGAGGTTAGAGCGCTTGCGCGTCTGGGTCATTACCTGGCGTGACGAGAGCTATCCACCGCTGCTCAAGAAGATCGAGTACGCGCCTCCTGTGCTCTATGTTTGTGGCAATTTGACTGAGGACGATCGGCACTATACGCTGGGCATTGTGGGCACGCGCAAGATGAGTACATACGGTCGCCAGGTTACTGAGCGCTTTGCCAGCGAACTGGCCCGCAGCAGGATTACGATCGTCAGCGGGCTGGCTCTGGGTGTGGATACTGTTGCGCATACGACGGCTCTGGATGTGGGCGGACGTACGATAGCCGTGTTGGCCTGCGGTCTGGATGTGATCTATCCGGCGGTCAATCACGATCTGGCCAAAAGGATTGTAGAATCGGGGCAAGGCGCTTTGCTGACGTCCTTTCCGTTAGGCGTTAAGCCGGAGTCGGGCAACTTTCCGGCGCGCAATCATCTTATTTCGGGCCTCTCACAAGGCATCCTGGTTACGGAAGCTCCGCCAAAGAGTGGAGCGCTCATTACAGCAACTTCGGCCCTCAATCAGGGACGCGAGGTTTTCGCGGTACCTGGCGGCATCTTTTCGCCCGGGGGCGCTGGCGTGAATAAGTTGATCCAGGATGGCGCGCATCCAGTCACAAATGTTAACGATATTGTGAACAACCTGAATCTGTTTATGCTTTCTCAGCAGGTGGAGGCTCAGGTCATTCTCCCCGAGAATGCGGAGGAGCAAAAGTTGCTCTCGCTCTTGAGCCATGAGGCATGCCATATTGATGAGTTGATTCGCGAATCCCAGCTGCCCGCCAATACGGTTAGCGCTGTGCTAACGATGATGGAACTGAAGGGGATGATCAGGCAAGTCGGCGGCATGCATTATGTGCTGAGCGAGACGTAATAAGACGCTCACCGACCATTTCAATAATATGCGGGATAATGGATTTGCTTTATGAGCGTGCAAGCCATGCTATCTATGGCATAATAAGTATTATGAATGTGCTATTTACACAAGGAGCAAAAAAGATGCATGCGGAATTACAGGCTCTTTTCGCTGCCGATCAGGCTGAACGTAAAATCCATCCCGCATATGGAGAGGCTGAATACAGGGAACTGCGCAAGCATGATACCCAGCGCCGCGAGCGTGTGCAGGCCTTAATGCAAGCCGGAGCGCTGCAGGAGGCCGAAGATTACTATCATGCCGCGATGATCTTCCAGCACGGCGAGACGTTGGAGGAGATTTGGCAGGCTCACACGCTCGCCTTGACGGCGGCTGAGAAGGGATATCGCCGCGCAAAATGGCTGGCAGCTGCGGCTATGGATCGCTGGCTGATGTATCAGGGCAAGCCGCAAAAATATGGCACACAGTTTGTTCCTGACGGCAAGGGCTATCGGTTATGGGAGCTTGATCCTGCGACAAGCGATGCAGAGCGCGCGGCCTGGAATGTGCCTTCTCTGAATGAACAGCAGAGACGTGCCGAACAGTTGAGCCGCGATGAGCCGCAGCCACCACCCGAACTTGCCCCCGGATGGCTTCAGGAGGCACGCAAACGCTGGTCCCAACAAGACCCTTCAGATTAAGATCTGACTTTCTTTGCCCTGCCAGCTTCTACAAGATTTTGATCTCTGCACTTGCAATCGTGACTTCGTAGCCCAATTTTTCTGAAAGAACGTGACAGACGGCTGAGGCCAAATCGGGTCGTACTGGCTCACCTCGCTCCATCTTCTCAAGCGTTGGCCGTGAGACATTGGCTAATTGGGATAGACGAGAAATATTGAGTGCGGCCTTGATACGAAGTTCTCTTACTCGCGACATGCTCACCCTTTCGACAAAACTAACCCTATTCCAGCTCTTTTTGTTTACCTGGTAATATTCAAGCCCTCAATGCTATCTATCGCAATATCTCTTTCCAGATATTTTTCCAGCACTCTCACCAACTTGACCACAGTCACTCTTGTAGTCGCTTTGCCATTTCCAATACGAATAATCGTAGCCACATCGACACCGCTTCTATCCGCCAGTTCCTTTTTGCGCAATCCTGCCTCAGTAATCAGTTCGTTGAGTGTTGCCATTTTCTCTCCCCACCAAATCTTTCATCATCGGCCCCAAATAGCTAGAACATACCAAGCTGCACGCCCAGATTGTCAACATAAGGATTTACGCCAGCTTTTTTTGACAGCGCGTGATACACATCTCTGGCCAAAGTCTCGCCTTTTTTCGAGCCCATCAGCCTGGCAGTTTCTAAGGCCTGAATCCCGGCTTTAGCGCTCCCCTCCCTATCTCCCTCGGCCTCAAACAGTCTGGCTTCTGTCAGGCTGAAATACATACGCCATTCAGCGAGATCAGAGGTTAAGGCTTTCCAGGCCATGTTGAGTTCATTGTGCGCATCTTTGAAATAACCTTTACTGGTCGGTCGATGCTTACCAAGGTGCAGATAGATCTTTGCCTTCTCATGATGCACGGCAGCCAGGTTTGGGCGCAAAAAGCTAGTGTCCTCTTCGATTTTGCCATTATAGACAGCATTTAACGCTTTATCTAGCCAGCCATGAACCTGCGGCTCAAGCGTTTTATCAGTGGCCGCATAGTTAACATATGTATTAGCCGCAGCCAGATATATGTTTACTTTCAACGGTGTGCGCACCTGGCCAATGCGCTCAAGCGCACCGTCTATAGATGCTCTAGCCGTAGCATAACACTCATGTTCCAGATGCATTTGTGCGCCGCGGAACAGGACAGCGGAGAGCAGTTCGCTATCATCAAGTTGAGTGGCAAGCTGTATGGCTTGCTGGTTATCATTGAGAACAATATTTTTATGCTTCTCATCCATGCCCCAGTGTTGGGCAATTGCCATGTGGAGCTGATAAAATTGGCAGAGAAGATACTGCCAGGCCTCCTGCTGCAATACTGGGACGACCTTGCTGACTTCGCTCAATCTGCGTAAGCGCCTATCGATGCGGGAAGCGATCTCGGCTGCCCTGCCACTATAAAGGCACTCCCAGCCCATCGCCAGTGTATCTTCGTAGTGATAATAGCTATCCTCTTCAACGATCTCTACCATTCCAGCAGGCTTGTTCTCAAAGTTTCCCATAGCATCCTGATAGACGGTCAGGCGCCAATCAAGCCCGAGTAGCGCCGGGGGAATTTTAAGCAATCTAGCGAGAAAGATGCGCCGTTCAAGATCATGTAACATCGCCGAAGTCTCCCATTCCTGAATAGTACGCAATTTGCAGCCAGTTGCAACAGAAAAATCTACCTGGGTTTTATAGCGCTTCCTCCGATAGTAAGCTATCACTTCTCCCATATGGGGCAAAATCCCCACGCCCGGCGCAAAATTCCCATAGCGTAGCCACCAATATAACCTATGCATATTTTACAACACCTCACGCCATTTCAGCATCCTAAATCAATCTATTTCTATTGTACATTAGTGCAAAAATTTCTATTAATACATGCGCTTTTCCTGCGTTCCACAAAAACATTGCGTTGTTTTTTTCTTATTCCCCACTATGATATAACCAGGCTTACCCGAATTTATGCAACTGTTAGCATTCTCCATCTTTGCCTGAATGCTAACATAAATTGACGAGCGGCCTTTGATTGTTCGCCAAAGCTGGCTGGCAACAATGAATAGCTGTTTGGTTTGTTAGGAATGGAGGTCGGTTCATGGCAGATTTTGAGTTCTACGAGGGCTTCTGGAGCTTTTCCAATGATGAGATTGAGATTTTGATGGATGAGGCGACGTTCGACAAGTATTTCAGGGCCTACTTGCAAGAGAAAGGCCTGGAAACCAGAACATATCTGGAGTTGCTCCACTATGCCGAAGAGGTGCAGCAGCAACATAAAGCCGCCGAGGAAATTCTGTTTGATCCCTCCTACTGGCTCCCCCTTGCCAGCGATCCCAGCGTACGCATCGTGCCAAGAAAGCTTCCACTCGCTAGCCAGGCGGATAGGGAAGGCCTTTATCCATAAGTGAGCCCGAGACTTTATTGTCGGGCGCGAGCCAGCCTATAACCCGTACACGGCTTGCGCCTGGCAGCATTACGAGCAGCCGCACCCTTGACAATCAGCTGATGGTCTTTTAAGGTTGCAATAGGCAGATGTGCGAAGTTTGTTAAATTTATTAGCCGGTTCCGCGCCATCTATCTATTTTTATAGGATAGGCACGGAGCCCAGAGGGACGTTTGTTTATGCTGCTTGAATATCATAATAAGTTGGTGCGCGATAACATCCCAAAAATCATTCAAGAGGATAACTGTACCTGCACTATTGAGATTATGGACGAACCAGAATTTCGCCAGGCTCTGCGGCAGAAATTGGTAGAGGAGGCTCAGGAGGCTGCTCAGGCCGAGGGACAACACCTGATTAGCGAGCTTGCCGATATCTATGAAGTTATTGATGCGCTGATGAGCAGCTATAAAATCGATCCCGAGCTCGTACGCCGTGAGCAAGAGCACAGGCGCAGCCAGCGAGGAGGATTTATACAGCGTATTCGTTTGCTTAATGTATCCAGGAACTACCAATGATTTATCTTGAGCATTTACTTGAAGCCACCGGCGGCAGCTTGCGCTATCCGGGCAAACAGACCCGCTTCGCGGCCTTCAGCCATGATAGCCGCCAGCTCATCCCTGGCGAGCTTTTTGTTGCTGTACGTGGAGAGCGCAGCGACGGCCACAATTATATACTCGATGCGACCCGCCGTGGCGCTGCTGGGCTGCTGATTGAGGCAGCTGCCTTTAACGCGCTCTCTAGCGAGGTCCAGAGCGAGCTAGAGCAGGCAAGCCTTGCCACTATCCTTGTCGCCGATACGCGCCTGGCCCTGCAGGACTACGCGCGCGCTATTCTGCAGCGCTGGCACCCGACCGTCATTGCGGTAACCGGCAGCGTGGGCAAGACCAGCACAAAAGAGGCAATTGCAACCGTCCTGGCCAGCAATTTCGCTACTTTTAGAAGCTGGCAGAACTACAATGATCTGCTTGGCCTGCCCCTCTCGCTTGGCAAGCTTGAGGAGCGCCATGAGTATGCCGTGCTTGAGCTGGGCTGTGATCATCCGGGGGAGATCGCTGCGCTCTGTCGCCTTGTCCAACCCCATATCGGCGTTCTCACTAACGTCAGCCCGACCCTGCTACAATACTTCGGCTCGCTTGAGAACTTTGCCGCCGAGTTAGGCACGCTCTTTACCAGCCTGGCCGATGGCAGTTATGCAGTTTTCAATCAGTATGATGATCTCACACGCCCACTGATTGACTCTACTCGACGCATTACTTTTCTCCCGTTTGCCCCTTCCCAGGCCTACAATGTGAAGGTAAGCTGGGAAGGAGTCTCCTGTGAGATCCCGCCGGAGGCTGCAGGCGCTTCGAAGCCGCTGACCCTGAACTCTCGCTTGCTCGGCGCCCATCACGTTTCTACGATGCTGGCTGCGTATACTGTAGCGCGCCGCTGCGGCCTGCAACCTGAAGAAATCCAGGCTGCCTTGACACAAGTGACACCCCTGCCAGGACGGCTTAACCCTCTGCCTGGCGTTTATGGCAGCCAGATCCTCGACGATACCCACAATGCCCAGCCCGCCTCGGCTCTTGCCGGCCTTAGCGCGCTCAAAGCCTTGCCCGCTGGTCTGCGCATCGCCATTCTAGGCGATATGCATGGCCTTGGCAGCTACGAGGAAAATGCGCATCGCCAACTTGGCCAGGCCGCCGTCCGCTACGTAGATTATCTGATTACGCGAGGCGAACGGGCCGCTATTAGTGCCGAGGCTGCGCGACAAGCCGGTCTTGCGCCCAGGCATGTTATTGTGACTTCCAGCCATGAGGATGCGGCCCGCGCCGCTCGCAGCATTCTAGAAACACATCAGGCTTCCGCAAATGTTAGCAACGTCGTCTGGCTCAAAGGCTCTGAGGAGATGCGCATGGAACGCGTCGCCGAATTGCTTCTAGCGCAACCAGCTGACGCTCCCGAGCAATTGGTGCGCCAGACGCCCGGCTGGAAACAGATAGTTGTCACGCGACCAGAGCGCCCTACCTGGCTGGAGATAGATCTTAGCGCGATTGCTAGCAATACGCGCAAAGTCAAGGATGTGGTCGGTCCCAAAGTAAGGGTATTGGCGAGCCTGAAGGCCGATGCATATGGACATGGGGCCCTGAAGGTCGCACGCACGGTACTGCAAAATGGAGCCAGCATGCTAGGGGTGGCGACGGTGAGTGAGGCCAGCCCACTGCGTGAGGCGGGGATTAGCGCGCCCATTCTGGTCTTTGGCTATGTGCCGTCCTGGCAGATGCGCGAAGCCTTACGCCTTGATCTCGCGGTAACACTCTATGCCAGTTCCTCGGCCCAGGCGCTTTCGCGCGCGGCTCTTGCCTTGCATAAGACCGCCCGGGTACACGTCAAGGTGGATAGTGGGATGGGACGCCTGGGTATTCGCAGCGAACAGCTTGATGAGATCGTTGGCTTTGTGCGCGAGATTAAAGAGTTGCCAGGGCTCGAACTTGAGGGTCTCTATACCCATTTTGCTGTCGCCGATATGCTGGATCTGACCCTGACCAGGCGACAGTTAAGCCGCTTCCAACAGGTTCTGTCAGCATTAGAGGAACAGGGATTGCGCCCGCCGATTGTGCACGCCTGTAACAGTGCTGCCACGCTCAGCCTGCCAGAGGCCCATTTTGATATGGTCCGCCCTGGCATTGCGATCTATGGACTTGATCCTTCGCCAGAGGTACGTCTGCCCGAAGGATTTCGCGCAGCCCTTTCTTTTAAGACGCAGGTTTCGCAGGTGAAATGGGTGCCAGCCGGAGAAGGTATTAGCTATGGCTACACCTATATCACTGAACGTCCGACGCTCGTGGCGATTCTACCGGTAGGCTATGCTGACGGTTTTCGCCGCGCCCCCACCAATTGGGGCTCGGTCCTCATCCACGGGCAGGAAGCGCCAATTCTAGGGCGCGTCTGCATGGATCAGTGTATTGTGGATGTAACGCATATTCCGCAGACGCGTATGGGCGACGAGGTAGTATTGATTGGACGCCAGGGCGAGGCCAGGCTAAGTGCCGAGCAGGTCGCCGAACGCTTGGGCACGAGCAACTGCGAGGTAGTGGCCGAAATCCTGGCCCGCGTGCCGCGCGTCGATTAGCCCAAAGCTTAGCTGGAGAGGCAGTACACCTGCCTCTCTTAGCTATTACAGATCGCGCGTGCTCATCCAATAGCCGCGCCACTTCTCATAGCCCAGCTTAGCATAAAAATCAGTGATCTCAACCCAGTCAATATAGCAAGGCGTAGCATCTCGCTCCTTGAGCAACTCGGAGGCGCGCGCCACCAGAGCGATGCCAATTCCACGCCCGCGCTCGTCTGCTCCCACGCCCACACAACCAAGCGCGCCCATCTTCTCGCCCAGCATCGCTTGCCAGGGTATATCTATTCTGTCAGGATGCGAATGCTGCGTGCTATACATAGAGAGTGTCCCGACAACTTTGCCATTCGCCTTATCGTGCGCCACAAGTAGATCCTGATAATCGCCGAATTCCGCCACATATTGAAAATGCGGGAACCAGTTCATAAACTCGCGCCGCTCAAATTCCAGCACAGCAGCCAGATTCTCCTTGCTCGCAAAGCCAAAGCTAATCCCTTCGCGAGCCATGCGCGACCAGATCGCGGGCTGGGTCACATAATTGGACAAATCCTGCTGCAAATCGTAAATAAGCCCCTCACGGAACTCCCAGCCCAAGGCCCGAAAGAATTCATATCCAGCCGGCAAATTGAGCGGCACGCCCGGCCAGAAGCGCGCCCACCCGCCACCGACTTGCACCTGTGTTAAACCGGCTTGCCTCACATACTCAAGGGCGCGGGTATGGAGTGCGCGCCCGATACCCCTACGCTGCCTTTCTGGCGCCACCAGCACAGCCAGAATATTTCCCAGCGACCCCGTAACCCGCTCACTACGTGTAATAGCTAGTAATCCAATGATTTGCCCCTGTTCGTGCGCGACAAAATTTTGCGCCGTGGGATTATGCAGTATCTGTTTAAATCGCTCAGGACCGATTAACCACTTCTGGCCAAGCGCAGCTTGCCAGAGGGCAAAGGACGCATCGGCATCTTGGGCGGCATCATAGGGCCGAATATCCCAGCTTCTTACCTGCAATTTCTTAGACCTCTCTGAAATATCTTGCCAGCGACATCACATCTCGCTTACTTAACTATACACTATTGCTTTGGACCCGGAAAAGACGATAAACTTTAAGTGTGATCGCGATTTAAAATATGTTCGGGGGGCTTTTAGCCTGACGATTGAGGGCATGGCCATAGACGTAATGCGTATTCACCTGGGGAGCAAAAAAATACCATGCAAGAGAATACACGTCAAGAAACAACTGCGATGATGCGGGTTCAAAGCAGCGCTACGCTGATTGCGAATCCAGCGGCAGGGGGACCGCTGCAGCACATGCATCAGATTGCGGAGACGCTGACATTTCTGCGCGATAATGGCTGGCAGGTTAACTTAAAGATGACTCATCAGCCAGGAGATGCCCGTAGGTTCGCGCACGAAGCTGTGGAGCAAAAACAAGATGTGGTTATCGTGGCCGGTGGCGATGGTACGATTAACGAAGTCATCCAGGAGTTGGCGCAGAGCCAGACGGCTCTGGGTGTTCTGCCCGGCGGAACTGTCAATGTGTGGGCGCGAGAGGTTGGCATTCCTCTTGACTACGCAGGAGCGCGCGAGGTCCTCCTCCACGGGCAGATGCGGCAGATCGATCTGGGCCAGGTCAATGATGAGCACTATTTCTTCTTAATGGCGGGTATAGGGCTTGACGGCGAGGTTACCTATGCAGTGGAAAAAAAGCCTGTAAAGCGTCTTGGCGTCATTGGCTATCTCTTAATCGGGGCCTGGCTCGGCCTTGGCTATCGTGGTTTCCGCGCTGTCCTGCAGGTCGATGGACGCGTGATCAAGACCAACGCTTTACAGATCATCATCGGCAATACGCAGCTCTACGGCGGCACGATTAGATATACCTGGCAGGCTAGCTGCGATGATGGTCTACTCGATATCTGTATAGTGCGCCGCCAGGATATGCTCAAGCGCATCCTTGTCTCCCTGGATTTTCTGCTCGGCCGCGAGGAACGGCGGCAATGGGTCCGTTACTTGCGCGGCAGCAACGTTAAGATACGCACGCGCCAGCCGATAGCCTTCCAGCTCGATGGTGATCCAATCGGCTATACGGCTCGTGGCTTTCCTTCTACCGCCTTTAGCATAGTTCCTCAGGCCCTTAAAGTGATTGTCCCGCAAATTATTCCTGAAGATCTATTCTCCAAAGCCAGTGCGGGGAGCGAGCTTTCCGAAACTCAGGAGGCTTAAGGTTTATCTTTCTACGGCAACTTTTGAACTCATCAAGCAATTCGCGTTTGTTTCTATATCATATCTATAGCATCTTGCGTAATAATAAATAGAATACATGGTCTGTGCTTGCCTTGATGAGGCTTGAAGTGTCTGATGCTACTTATCCTCAAGGCGGAGGAGAAGGATAAATTATGGTTAAAGTAGTCCTGCAAGAACAACAACGTGCCCTACTCCAACGGGAGCGCAGCCTGGCCAGTGAGCTAGAGGCCTGCCTGGTTGGTTTTGAGGGTGCCGACGCCTATACAAATACCTTACGCCAGCTCACCACTTTTCTCGATGATCTGTTCCTGCTCGTCATCGTTGGCGAGTTCAACGCCGGCAAATCGGCTTGCATCAATGCCTTGCTCCATCAGGAAGTTCTGGAAGAAGGAGTTATTCCAACAACCCATCAGATTACGACCATCCGCTATGGTGAGGAGCAGCATGAGCGCCTGGTTGAGCAAGGCGTGCTGGAAATTCAGTACCCAGCCGACTTTTTGCAGGACATCAGTATCGTCGATACGCCCGGCGTCAATGCCGTATTGCGCGAACATGAACAGCTTACCGAAGATTTTATTCCGCGCAGCGACCTGATCCTCTTCGTCACTTCGGTAGATCGTCCCTTTACACAAAGCGAACGCGTCTTCCTGGAACGCATTCGCGCCTGGGGCAAAAAGGTCATCATCATTCTTAATAAGATCGATCTGCTGCGCACGCCCAAAGACCTGGCAGCAGTCATGAACTTTGTCAGCGAAAATTGTAAGCACCTGCTGGGCTTTGAGGCACAGATTTTTCCGGTCTCGGCCATGCTAGCTCAGCAGGCACGCAGCGCGCTCGGACATACAGCGGTAGACCTCTGGCAAAATAGCCGCTTCGGGGCGCTTGAAGAGTATCTCTTTTGCACGCTCGATCAGGCTGAGCGCGTGCGCCTTAAGCTGCTCAGCCCGCTTGGGGTGATGCAGCGCCTGCTTAGCGAGATCAATAGCTCAATTGAGCAGCGCACGGCCCTGCTTACCGAGGATGCGCACACGGTTGAGACCATCGATGAGCAGCTTCAGCTCTATCGCGAAGATATGGAACAAAACTTTGCCCATCGCCTGAGCGAGATCGAAAATATCATCCTGGAAATGCGCGCACGTGGAGATCGCTTCTTTGACGAGTCGATTCGCCTGGGCCGGATTTTCGATCTGATTCAGGGCGAGCGCATCCGCCAGCAATTTGAGCACGAGGTGATTGGCGATAGCGCCGCTCGCATCGATCAGACCGTGCAAGAGCTGATCGATTGGCTGGTTGAACATGAACACCGGCTCTGGCAGGATATTATGGAGTACCTCGAACGAAGGCGCAAGACGAGCGTCAGACGCGATAATGAGATGATTGGTTCTGTGGGCAGGCAGTTTGACTATAATCGGCGTACGCTGCTGCAATCGGTCGCGCGTACGGCCAGCAGCGTGGTACAAACCTACGATCGACAGACCGAAGCGGTTGAGCTTTCGCAGGACCTACGCAGCGCTGTCACGCAGGCAGCCATTGCCGGAGCCAGCGGCATCGGGCTAGGGGCAGCGATCGTCGCCTTTGTGGGAACGGCGGCCGCCGATGTAAGCGGTATCCTGGCTGGCGCGGTGATCCTTAGCCTGGGTCTCTATATCATTCCCGCCAGGCGCAAGCGAGCCAAGCGCAGTTTTGAGGCCAAGATGGATGAGTTGCGCCTGCGCTTACGGCACGCGATGACAGAGCAATTCCAGAAGGAGTTAAATAATGCCCTCAATCGCGTCAATGATGCCATTGCTCCCTATACCCGCTTTGTGCGGGCCGAACAAAAGAAAACCGCAGCTATTCAAGAGCAGGTCAATGCCATAAATAGCGCGGTTACAGCCTTGCACAATGAAATCGAGCAAATTGGCGCATAAGCCAGCCTGGCTCAGGACAGCGCACAAGCATCGTTGGCAAATTTGAGCATGAGCTCGCGCTGCTCAAGCATGCGTTCGACGTCGAGAGCCTGAGCACCGTGCTCCAGCCAGTGCAAGCTGAGCTGTTTGCCAGCGGTACCTAAGCGCTGCTGGTATGCCTCTATCTCGCTTACTGAGCAGCGCGGATCGTGGCGATCCTGCAATAAAAGGATAGGAGCTGCCACGTTCTCGGCGTAGATGAGAGGCGAGCTAAGCATATATTGCTCAGGCTTCTCAGCCGGTGGAGCGCCAAACAGCTTACGAATAAAATCCTGATTGCCGGCCTCTTGATAGTTGCGCCACCAATCAGTAATCGCAGAGCCAACCATCGCGCCGGCCCACAATTCAGGCTGCTTGCCCAGAGCCAGCAGGGCTATGCTTGCGCCATAATACCAGCCGGTGAGCACGATCTTTTGTGGATGCGCAAAGCCCTGTTCAAGCAGCCAGCGCCGCACCAACAGAAGATCCTCCAACTCCCAATGGCCAGGATTGCCGGCCATGCGCCAGAACCAGGCGGCATCTGGATCTGAGTGATCTGCATTGCCTGTCTTGATGGCCAAATAGGCAAAGCCATGCGCGAGCCAGAAGGCGCTGAGCGGCGAAAGCCAATCCGCCGAGCTATCTTTTGCGCCCTCGTGCACTTCAAGAATGGTAGGAAAAGGACCCTGGCCCTCGGGCAAGCCCAGGCTGCACTGAAGCGTCAAGCCACCCGAGGCGAAGCTTACGGAGCGCCAGTTTTCGCCGTGGGGAATACGCCAGTAGATGCCGGCTTCGCGATGCAGCAACTTTTCAGCGGTGACCATTTCGCGCCGCAAGGAGGATGCGTCGATATGGTGGCGTTGAATGATCTCGTTGACCTGCGCCTCTTTATACAGCACATCATACTCAAACTGGCTGGCCAACCATTTGAGAATCACTGCACGCTTTTTGCGGCTGGCCGGGATCTCCTTTAGCTGGATGCCGTCAAGGAAATCGCGCAGGACCTTGCGCTCCCAGGCATCGCCCTCAATATCATTGGCCAGCACTGCCATTTTCTCAGGCGTGAGCAAGAGTCGGTTCGTCTGGCGCAGGGCTTCGGCGTTGAGCCAGTAATAGTGGGTATTGCCATCGCTGCGCATACCCACAAGCTTCAGCTCCTTTAGACGAGCCAGGTGATGTGATATGGTCGGCGCGCGTAGATGGAGAAAGGCTGCTAGCTCCTCTACGCTATGCTCGCCGTTGGCAAGAATACCCAGCAATTTGAGCCTGTTCTCATCGGCCAGCACTTTAAAGAATTGGAGCAGGGTTTGAAATTCTTCCTGAGACATAGAACTCCTCTCTAATTAGATTTTTATCTAATTAGCATTGTATCAAATTTTTAAAGAAATGTATAGTCTCAGGCTGAATTTTTCAGTTCGGTTGTTTGGTCGCCTGACGGCGGCGCCCAAGAGGAAAACAAGTGGGGCACCGTTCCGTGCCCCAGGTGAAGGGCCGAGCCCTTCACAATCCCTTTATTAGAGAGCAGAAATGTATAGTCTCAGGAAGCCAAGAATCAGGCCTGCAAGAAGTTTCAGGTCGTTAGCTTGCGCGGCAGGGAATGCAGAGAACCGCCGATCACGACAGTATGGCCGCTGGGCAGAGCACTATCAAGGGCCGCCCGCGCAATCGCTTCGCCCATCTCGGCGGCCGTGGGAAGCTGGCCGATCGAGCTACGGCGCTGCTCAGCAAGTCCCGGCGCTCCTCGCTCTAGCAGCTTTGGCGTAACGGTTCCCTCAATCAAATCGCCGGTCACCACAATTAAGCGTATCCCCTGCGCCGTAAACTCGTCCTGGCGTGTGCGCAGAGCTTGTTCGCCGGCATATTTCGAGGCCGCCACGGCTTCGTAGGCCGGGATCTGTTCCACCTGGCCATTCAAATGTGCCCAATGACTTGTCACAAAGACAATCACGCCTCCGGCCGACATCAGCGGCAAAGCTCTCTCCACAAGAGCAAGCTGCGCATCGCGATTGATATGCATTGGATACGCGGGATCGGCGGCCAGCAACTCGCGTTCCAGGCCACCTGAAGCATTCAATACCAGCGCATCGAGGCGCGAACACCATGCTTGCAGCTCTGTAAAGAGCTGATCGAGGGCCGCTGGCTGCGTGATATCACTACATACAGCCAGGGCTCGTACGCCCTGCTGCTCGGCTCTCGTCACAACCTCCTTGGCGCGGGCGGCCTTATTGCGATACGTAATCGCCACATCGTAACCATGAGCGGCCAAAGCCAGGGCCGTTTCGGCGCCAATCCCGCGTGAACCACCAGTAATCAGTGCCACTTTTGTTTTTTCTTGTGCTGGCATCAAATGCTTCTCCCTTAATCCTTCGCTTTACATTTTAAAGACAACCTCACTCCCCTGTTGAGCCGAGGTATAGCAGGCATCAATGATCCGCGTGCGCAACAATCCTTCGCTCCCATCATGCGACGACCACTCGCCTTCTGTAATCGCGGCCACAAACTTGCGCGCGACGGCAAGATGGGCCTCGCCTCTCGTCACCTTCGGCTGGATATCTGCCGTAGTCCCGGCCACATCCGTATATATGCGCAGCGTATCCTGCCAGGCATGATTTCTCACCCTGATCTCGGCTCCCCCTTCCGTGCCATACAGTACAACGCCAAAGTCATCTTCAGCGTTACTATGTGTGGCCCAACTGGCCTCTAAAAGTAGCGTTGCCCCATTGGCCAGGCGAATAAAGGCGCTGCCCAGGTCCTCCACATCATAGGCATAACCCGTGCCAAATTTCTTATCGTTGACGTTTACGCCCAATCCGCGATGTCCCAGCTCGCTATAGGCTGAGGCGCTCACCGTCAATACCTGGGGATTGCCAAGGAGATAAAGCCCCATATCGAGCACATGCACGCCAAGATCGATCAGCGGGCCGCCGCCAGCCATCTCTTTATTGCCAAACCAGCTGCCGGCTCCTGGAATGCCCCGCCGACGCATCCAATACGCCTTGGCATAGTAGATTCTGCCCAGCTTGCCCTCGTCGATATAACGTTTTAAGACCTGGATATCGTTGCGCTCGCGATGGTTGAAGACCACGTGCAGCACGCGATTAGCGCTGACGGCTGCGGCCACAATCTCTTCCCCTTCTTGCAGCGTACGCGCCAGGGGCTTCTCACACAATACATGAAAGCCGCGCGCAAGAGCCTGCGTGGCAATTGGCGCGTGCAAATAGTTTGGTACAGCGATGCTCACAGCATCAAGATCGTCACGTGTCAATAATTCTTCATAATAACGATAGAGATGGGGCGCATTATATGTCTTGCCAAGATACGCTAGCCTATCCTCTTCCAGACCTGCTATGGCCACGATTTCTACATTTGCTAACTGCTGATATGCTTTTAAATGTTGCTCGCCAGCCCAACCTAAACCGATGACGCCCACCCGCACGGGACCAGTATGCTTTTCTCCACTCATTCTGCTTAGATACTCCTTGATATAGCCAGACACACGTTTACACACTAGTTTTGCAATACTAGCATGTTGCTCTCATTATATGCAGCTTGCCAACCCAACAACAAGTAAGGTGTCCGAGCTTATTCTGCCCCCGGGCGCAGTCCACAGGCTTGCCAGAGCTCATTTTCTGTAAGCTGAGGCCTGGTATAGAGGAGGGAAAATTGGGACCTACAATTCGCTAGGTCGCGACGCGTCCACTAGCTAGCGACGTGGCCCCAGGTTCCAGGTGAGAGGGTGATGCGGGAGGCTATGAATCTTTGCGCACAAGGCCCTGTTGCCAGGCAAAGACAGCGGCCTGTGTGCGATCCATCATATGCAGCTTGCCAAGAATATTGCTCACATGCCCCTTGACAGTCTTTTCGCTAATTACCAATCGTTCGGCAATCAAGGCGTTAGAAAGTCCATCGGCAATCAGGCGCAGCACATCAAGCTCGCGATCGCTCAAATCTATGAACGGATTGGGCGTATCGCGCTTGCCGCCGCGTATCTCCTGAACGACGCGGGCCGCTACGCGCGGATGCAGCACAGATTCGCCCTTGGCCGCCTTGCGCACAGTCTCGGCCAGCTCATCGGCGCCAACTTCCTTGAGCACATAAGAGAGCGCTCCTGCACGCAGAGCCGGAAAAATATGTTCATCTTCGTGGTAGGAGGTAAGCACGATCACCTGGGTATGCGGGCTTACCTGCTTTACCTGCCTGGTTGCTTCCACACCACCCATGCCCGGCATCAGTAGATCCATCAAAACGATATCCGGCACCAATTCAGCGGCCATACGCACAGCCGCCTCGCCCGATTCCACCTCGCCAACTACCGTCACATCGGGCTGAATAGAGAGAAAAGCGCGCACGCCCTGGCGCACAATGCTATGGTCATCCACAATAATCACTGTAATTTTATCTTGCATATCCTGGCCTCTCCCGTCCTAAACGCTGACCGCGCCGGGCTCGCAGCGTGCAATCACCGTCGTACCTTTCCCTTTTATACTTTTGATCTCTACCTGTCCATGCAAAGTCTGCATACGTTCGCGCATAGATTGCAAGCCAACTCCCTGCCCGCGTCTTGCCGAGACCTCAAAGCCTTTACCATCATCAGCAATTGATAGAGTAACCAGATCCTTCTCACAGAGCAAACAAAGCTGCACAGAGCTAGCCTGGCTATGCCTTGCCACATTGGCCAGGGCCTCTTGCGCCACACGAAACATGGCCTCCTCGACAGCCTGGGCCAGAGCCTGCTCTCCTTCCACATTCACCACAGCCGAAATGGCAGTTTGCCCCATCCAATCCAGAACATATTCCTGCAGAGCCAGCGCCAGCCCTTTGCCTTCGAGCCCCACCGGGCGCAATTCACGAATCAGTGAGTTTAGTTCCTGCTGAGCCTGGCGCACAAGCCGCTCAGCCTCATTTAAATGAGTTTTCGCGCTCTCGGAATCGTTGCTAAGCAAGGCTTTCGCCGTGCTCACTTGCATCGAGACTGCAAAGACTTGCTGCTTGACGCTATCGTGCAAATCGCGAGCCAGGCGATTACGCTCTTCCAGCGTGGCAAGCTTCTGACGCGTCTGCAACAATTGCTGTAGCTGCTCGGCCATCAGATTAAGTCGCCGCGAGAGCGAACCCAGCTCATCGCCCGATGAATCTTTAACAAAAGTAGAGAAGTTGCCCCGGCTCCAGTTCTCTACTGCCAGGGCTAGATTACTAAAGCGCTTCGTGAAGCCGCGCGCAGTTAAGGCTCCAAAGATAGCCCCAACAAAGCCGGCAAAGATCAGAAAGATCAGCGCGCTAAGCAAGATAGCAAGCAAAATGGGCGGAAAGATAGTCAGCAAGGGGATGCGCGCATTAACGACATGTGAAACTAGAGCGCCAACCACGTTATCATCCTTATCGACAATTGGTGCAATTATTAGCATTCCTCCATCAGCAAGATCCATGGATTGGACAGAGCCATCCGAGCCACTGCTGAGGGCTTTGTGCAAGATGGGAGCTGCCTGAGCAGGAAGGCGCGCCTGAATGTTACTGTTCGCCGGGAACTGGTCTCGTCCCTCGCTGACTACTACTTGCCCTTTACTATCTACGACGGCAGTAAAGCGCCGCGTCTCTATCAGAACCTGGTCATCCTCTACCTGTGGAATCCAGTTACTTAGCTTCTCCTTGTCTGGCTTACCAGCTACAAAGTACGTGGCAGCCTGTGTTGCCTCGCTCTGAATCGAATCCATAACGGCGTAGGGGATGAACTGATTAATCCCCCAGACAACCAAAATGGCAAAAAGGATCTCAACCACGAGCAGGGCAAGCACCGTGATCAGGGTATACGAAAAGGTAAGTTTCCATTGTAGCCGACTAAAAGGACTGGCCATGCGTGATAAGAGCTTCATCAACCACCTCTCACAGAGAGCAAGCCTTCAGGATTCCCGGTTCTCATGCTCCTGTCTCTAGACAGCGACCCGAGGCCAGAAAAAACAGGACCTCAAACCACAGGCGCACGACGCAACCTATGCGTTATCCAGAAACAGAGCCTCCTCTCCAGAGGGGGTATCCATAGTCTGAAGACAGAGCGTAACAATTCCACTCCAATAGTCAGTCTATGTGATAATAGCAAAAAGGTCAATCGAGAATGTAGCAAACGAACAGACCTGGAAACAGGCAGGTTTTAACTATGCAGGTTTTGCCTTTGCAAGCACCAGCCCGCAATTCCGCAAAAGATCAGCGTATAGAGCGCAATGCCTATAGCAGCCTGCCCGGCACTGAGAGTAACATCATGCGTGACATTGAGCGGCACATTGAGCAGCGAGACATTCTGGTCAACCATAGCGGTGGTCAGGCTGGCAGGAAGATAGAGCGCAACCTGTCCCCATATGCCACCCAGCAAGGATAATCCTCGGGCCAGCAAACCCTCTAGCAATCCGGCAAAAAGCAGGCTGCCACAAATCGTAATCCAGGGTGAGCGCGTGATAATTCCCAGCATGAAAGTCAGGGCAATATACGGAAAAACTGAATAGACCGCACGCACAACGCTCAGCAATAGTTCGACAAATTTCACCTGCGCAATATTGACGCTTCCATGGATAGACAGGGATAAGAGCAACGAAAGCCCGCCACCCACCAGGAGAATTACCAGGCCCATCAAAATAGCGGCCATAAACAAAACCAGCACTTTGGTGCAGAGCAGCCAGAGGCGCGGTATGCCATGGCTGAGCCACAACTGCATAGTATGCCAGGAGTACTCCTGAGTCGTTATCCAGCCGGCCAGGGCGACAAGTAGCAACCCACCCAACGAGGTAGCTGTGATTGAGTTCAATGAGACAAACAGCCCAAGCGGCCAGCCGAAGGCGTTTACCAGGCCCGGAAAAGCGCTTCTGGCGGCATACAGTAGCAGAGCAATAAAGACAAAGAGGAACGTTACGAATAACAGTTCAAGCCAGAAAAGACGCTGTTTAAAAAACCTGTCGATCTCAAGCCGTAAAACATTTACAAACATGCTCTCTCCTTTAGCCTTATGGCGCCTTATGCGTCAATTCCAGATATACATTCTCTAATCCAGCTCTGCCCACGACAATATCTTCAGCTGCGACTCTCTGTCCCAGCAGAAAATCTCTCACCTGCTCTATAGATATTCCCCAGACCTCAACCTGCTTTTCACCTCGCCGCACCCTACGAACCTCCGGCAGCTTACTGAGGAGTTGCGCAATATAGTCGGGATCACCTGTATGCACGCACACCGTTTCGCTGGCTCGTAGAAGCTCCTCGACCGTCCCTTGCGCAACTATATGTCCACGCTGCACAATTGCTATGCGATCACAGGCAACTTCCATCTCCTGTAATAGATGGCTGCTCATAAAAATGGTCATGCCGCGCGCGGCAAGGGAACGCAAGAGTTCGCGCACCTCTTGCGAGCTATAGCGATCCATGCCGCTGGTAGGCTCGTCAAGGATGAGCAGTTCCGGAGCATTGAGCAGGGCAAGGGCTAAGGCCAGGCGCCGGCGCATCTCAGGGGCATAGCGAAAAACCAGCTGATCCGCTATATGTTCAAGGCCCGTCAACTTTAAGGTTTCGTCAATACGCTTTTCCGGCAGATCTGGCCGCAGTCGAGCCAGAATGCCAAGGTTCTGGCGTCCCGTCAGGCTAAGTACCAGGGCCGAGTTTGCCATCATTGCCCCCACGCGTCGCAAGACGCGATTGTGGCGTGGCGTCACATCCTGGCCAAGAATTCTGATTTTGCCCTTTGTGGGCGCGCTAAGCCCCAGCAGCATACTGATAGTCGTCGTTTTACCGGCACCGTTAGGACCCAGAAAACCGAAAATTTCGCCTCTCTCCACGTGCAGCGAGACATTATCAACAGCACGTAAAGACCCAAATTGCTTGCTCAAATGCTCCACCTTGAGCACAACTTCCATGCGCTACCTCCGCAGGCTGACCATGTATTTACCATTCCATCTTGCTAGATAATAGGATAATCTAAAAAGCTAATTCTAACACGCTCCTACGGTCGTATCCAGGGTACGACTCAAGATGTATCGAGGAAGAGTTAGCACAGAGCTGCACACAGAGGTAAATCGGGTTGATAGGAGTTCCTCGCCAGGCCTGCCTTACCAGCTCAGCAAGTGAAAAGAGGAGCAGGCTCTATCTCAATATTCTGCTCCGCGAAAGCGCACAAAGGAGGCCATATGCACGTCTCAACACATGGCCCCTTTTGTTGTATTGCCGGTCCCTGGCCTTTAGCCTGATCAGCGCTCATTGTAGAGCCTGAGGCCCTTTATGCCGCCAGGTCTCTGGCCCACAGTTTGAAGCAGCGCCTATTGTAACCAGGCGCGAAGCTGCTAATTCTTGGTAAGGATATGGATCGCCTTGCCAAGGGCATTCTCGGCGCTCTCCTGCAGCGTCTCGCTCAGTCCAGGGTGCGCGTAAAGGATCTCGGCAAGATCGGTTAAGGTTGCCCCCATCTCGATAGCCAGGGCCGCCTGACCGATAATATCGCCGGCGCGCGGCCCGACCAGGGTAGCACCAAGGACCACCCCATCTTCTTGCGAGGCCACAACCAGGGCAACGCCATTGTCGCTACCCAAGGTCAGAGCGCGCCCATTGGCAGCTAATGGGAAGCGGCCTTGCACGACCTGGTAGCCGGCTCCCTTTGCCTGCTCGGCCGAGAGACCTACAGTAGCGATCTCCGGGGTTGTATGCACGATGAGCGGGGTAACCAGAGGCGCAAACTGCACGCGTTGCCCGGCTCCCACTTCGGCGGCGAGCTTGCCCTGCTTGAGGGCGATACTGCCCAGCGCCTGGCCGCCCGTACAATCCCCCACGGCATAGATACGCTCAACCGTGCTTTGCTGCATCGTATTGACGGCAATTCCAGCGCGCTCATTGAGCTGCACGGCGACGGCATCAAGATGCAAGCCGGCGGTATTCGGGCGCACTCCTGCAGAGAGCACAAGAGGTCGCTCGCTCACTTCGGCCAATTTGA
This sequence comes from Ktedonosporobacter rubrisoli, assembly GCF_004208415.1. Taxonomy (GTDB): domain Bacteria; phylum Chloroflexota; class Ktedonobacteria; order Ktedonobacterales; family Ktedonobacteraceae; genus Ktedonosporobacter; species Ktedonosporobacter rubrisoli. Next base: position 6,089,978 of record NZ_CP035758.1, read on the forward strand.
CCTTCGTGACTACCTGCACGCCAAGCTTGCGTAAGCCTGCCTGCACGAGGCGCAAGGCAGCAGGATCGACGCCATCTAACAAGCGCTCGCCTGGCAGAAGCAGGCGCACTTTTACGCCAAGGCGCGCAAAGATCGTCGCCAGTTCCAGGGCGATGTAATCGTTGCCGGCAATACTCAACGTCGCCGGCAGCTCGCTAAGACGCAAGGCCTGCTCTGGCGTCAGGATCTGCTTGCCATCATAGTCTATGCCAGCAACAGGCGCGGCGCTAGCCCCCACGGCCAGAATACATTGCTCAAACTTGAAGCGATGGGAGCCATGTTCGCCCTCGACGCGCACTTCCTGCTCATTGATAAACCAGCCATTGCCGGTCACGGCCTCAATGCGATTTCCTGAGATCAGCTGACGCACACCATTCGAGAGCCGATCCACGACGCTTTGCTTCCAGGCCTGCATCTCAGACCAGTTAAAGCTTACTGATTCGGCACGAATGCCCATCTGTGCCAGCTCTTCCTGTCGCGCCTGCTGATAGCGCTCAGAAGCAGAGAGCAGGGCCTTGAGCGGAATACAGCCGCGATTCAAACAGACGCCACCTGCAGGTCCAGGCTCAACGATGGTTACATGCCGCCCAAGCTGCGCGGCGCGAATCGCCGCAGCATAGCCGCCGGGTCCCGCGCCAAGGACCAACACGTCAACAGCAGTAGTAACATCACCAACAACCATACTTTGCCTCTTTCTATCAGACCATATCTAGCATCAGCTGTTGGGGATGCTCTACCAGTTCTTTGAAGCGTGCCAGGAAACGACCCGAAAGCGCACCGTCGATCAGGCGATGGTCAAACGAGAGGGCCAGGGGCATCATGAGGCGAGCGATAATCGTGCCGTCGCGCACCACGGCTTTTTCCTGCAGGCGGCCAACGCCAAGGATGGCCACCTCTGGATAATTGATGATCGGCGTCCCGCTGCTGCCGCCAAAGCTGCCCACGTTATTCAGGGTAAAAGTGCTGCCAGCAACTTCATGCACGGCCAGCGTGCGTTTCTGCGCGCCGGCAACCAGGTGCTCAAGCTGCTCGGCAATCTGCAAGACTGTCAGCTTATCGGCATCGCGCAAGACGGGGACCAGCAAGCCCTCGGGCGAATCGGTAGCCACGCCGATATGATAGAAGCGTTTATAGACAATCTCGCGCTTCTCTTCGTCAAGGCTGGCATTAAAAATAGGAAATTCTTTGAGCGCTGGCAGCAGCAATTTGATCAGCAGGGGCATATAGGTCAGGCGCACGCCGCGCTTCTCGGCGGCGGGTTTGAGGGCCTGGCGCAAGGCTGCCAGCTCGGTACCATCCAGCTCATCAAAGGCCGTGGCATGGGGCACGGTCCGCCACGAGCGCTCCATATGCTCAGCGATGCGTCTGCGCAGACCGGTGAGGGGCTGGCGCTCCTCCAGAGCGGCTGAAACCTGAGTTGTTGCTGGCCGACCGACCGTCTTAGCCTGTCCATTCGCCCCGGGCAGCGCGGGCTCGCTCTGCTCAGAGATTGAAGCTGCCACGGGCTTAGCGTTTTTCAAGCCCTCGGCATAGGAAAGCACGTCATCCAGCGTCACTCGTCCGTTCGGCTGCGACGAGGGGACCTGCGCCAGGTCGATGTCAAGTTCAAAGGCGCGTTTACGCACGGCCGGGGCTGCCAGAACACGCTTGGTAGACGCTGGCTGTCCCGCGTTTGTCAGCGGAGCAGCTGAGTTCACTGTAGTCACCGGCGGCGCGGCTGCTGCGGGCTGAGCGGCAGGTCTGTTAGCCGGCGCCTTATCGCTGCCTGTCTCAAAGGTCACCAGCAGCTCACCCAATTTGGCCACCTGCCCGGCCTCAACGCGAATCGTCGCAATCCGTCCCGCCACCGGCGAGGGTATTTCCACCACAGCTTTATCGGTCTCAACCTCGACCATTGGTTGATCAAGCTTCACAGTATCGCCAGGGTTGACAAGCCAGCGGCGTATCTCGGCCTCCTGCATTCCCTCTCCCAGGTCCGGTAGTCTAAATTCTTGCATGGCATAGCTCCACAATACTCAACTATTGAAGGGGATAATACGAGCATTTGTGCGTCGAAGATCCGCAGACTGCCCGCCCCCAGAAGGATGGGCAGCCATTTTAGCGCCGGTTCAGGGCTCCATGACGCGCTTGAGGGCATCTAGCACCTTTTGCGCATTGGGCAAATAGTAATCTTCCTGAGCGGGAACAGGATAAGGCGTATCATAGCCGGTCACGCGCTCTATCGGCTTGAGAAGCGAATAGAGGCAGCGTTCGTTGATAATCGCCGTCACCTCGGCCCCCACGCCGCCGGCGCGTGCCGCCTCGTGTACGACAAGCGCGCGACCTGTCTTCTGGACCGAAGCGGCGATCGTCTCTTCATCCAGCGGCCAGATCGTACGTAGATCGATCACTTCAACGCTTGTGCCCATCTCCTTCTGAGCCAGTTTCGCAGCTTCCTGCGCCACCGGAACCATCGCCCCATAGGCAAATACGCTCACATCGCTGCCTTCCTGCAGCACATTGGCCTTACCCAGAGGGATGGTATAGTGCTCTGCGGGAACCTCCTGGCGAAATGAGCGATACAACTTGATATTCTCTAGAAATAGGACGGGATCGGGATCGGCTACGGCAGCCGAGAGCAGGCCTTTCGCATCGTAAGGATTGGAGGGGATAACTACTTTGAGCCCAGGCGTCTGCATAAAAATGCCTTCCAGGCTATCCGAGTGTAGTTCCGGGGTGCGCACGCCTCCGCCATAGGGAGCGCGCACGACAAGAGGACAGGTAAAGACACCGGCGCTGCGGGTACGCATGCGCGCCGCCTGCGTTACCAGCTGATTCATACAGACAAAGAGGAAGCCGGCAAACTGGATCTCCGCGATGGGTCGCAGGCCATACACCGCCATGCCCACCGAGCTACCAATAATCGCCGATTCTGAGAGAGGGGTATCGAAGACGCGCTGCCCGCCGAACTTCTTCTGCAGATGTTCGGTGACCCGGAATACGCCACCGTTGGGGCCGATATCCTGTCCTAAAAGGACAACCCGCTTGTCACGCTCAAGTTCCAGGGCCAGGGCTTGATTCAAGGCTTCAATCATCGTTGATTGCATGGCTGTTATCCTCTCCTATCTTTTTTCTGCTGCGCATAATGGACAAGATCCTTGCGCTGCTCTTGTAGGCGCGGCGAGAGACTGGCAGCCATATAGTCAAAGAATTCATCGGGTGGGGGCGGTGGCACAGCTTCAGCCTCATTCACTGCCTGATTGAGCTCTTCCTCAATTTCAGCGAGCATCCGCGCATCCTGCTCTTCGCTCAGCAGGTCGCACTTGAGCAAGTAGTTGCGCACGCGGGCGATGGGATCTTTAGTCCGCCAGGACTCGACCTCGGCCGCATCTCGATAGCGCGTCGGATCATCGGCAGTGGTATGCGCGCCCATACGATAGGTAAGCGCCTCAACCAGCGTCGGACCCTCGCCAGCTCGGGCGCGCTCAACTGCCTGCTGCATTACATCATAGACCGCCAGCAGATCATTACCATCGACAAACACCGATGGAATGCCAAATCCGGCCCCGCGCTGCGCAAACGTTGGGGCCGCCGACTGGTGCTGACGAGGCACGCTGATCGCCCAGCCATTATTCTGCACCACCAGCACAACGGGAGCCTGAAAGACGCCGGCAAAGTTCAAGGCTTCATTGAAATCGCCCTCAGAAGTGGCGCCATCTCCGCATACGCCAACAGAGACAACCGGATCGCCAGCGATTTTGGCCGCCATGGCCAGGCCAACTGCGTGCAACAGCTGCGTCCCGATCACGATCTGAATCGGCAGGCAATGGGCCTCGCGGGGATAAGCGGGAGTAAAGCCACGGAACGAATAGATAAGCGTGGAAAGGGGCACGCCCTTCAGCAGGAGAGAAGCTATTTCGCGATACGAGGTGGCCAGCCAATCCTGGGGCTGTAAGGGAGCCGCCAGGCCAACCGCCGTCGCCTCCTGACCCACCAGCGACCCGAAGGTTGTCGCACGTCCCTGCCGCTGCAAGGCAATGATCTTATTTGAGAAAGCTCGCCCCAGATGCATAGCGCGATACAGAGCCAGCAAACGTTCTGTGCTAAGGTTGGGCATTTTCCCCACCAGATTACCCTCGGCATCGAGGATCTGATAGGCGACCATTCCAGGATCAATCTGTTGGATCGTCACGGTTTACTCCTTCAGTGGCTTTTTAAGAAAATAAGCGTTATCCGTAAGCAGATAGGTAACAAATCCAGGATGGGCAGGCGCAGAGCAACCGCGACGCCATTGTCATGGTTGCCCCATCAAGCAAGAAACGTATTAACGCGCTCCGCCAATATAGACCCAGGGTGCATCCTGTTTGCGGCGCGCTTCGTAAGCGGCGATCTCATTATTATGAGAAAGCGTCCAGCCCACATTGTCAAGTCCTTTAAGCAAAGCCTGCTTTCTAAACTGGTCAAGCTCAAAGCTTAGCGCGCTTCCATCCGGCCGGGTGATCGTTTGGGCCTCCAGATCCACGCTCAGCGTATATCCCTCATTTGCCTCAATCTCCTTGAATAGCTGGCTCACGGTCTCCTCAGGCAGAGTAACCGGGAGAATGCTATTGTTGAAGCAGTTATTGTAGAAGATATCGGCAAAACTTGGCGCAATCAAACAGCGAAAACCATACTCACGGATCGACCAGGGAGCATGCTCGCGCGAAGAGCCACAACCAAAATTATCGCCGGCGACAAGAATCGTAGCTCCCTGATAGCGTGGCTTGTTCAGGACAAAATCAGGATTGGGCGAGCCATCGGCCTGGAAACGCCAGTTGGCAAACAGCGCCTCGGCAAAGCCTGTGCGCTTGATCGATTTCAAGAAGCGGGCCGGCGTAATCTCATCGGTATTGACATTGGTCCGATCCAGCGGAGCCACCAGGCCCGTGAGTTTTACAAAAGGTTCCATAAACTTCCAACTCCCATAAAGATGTAGGCGCAGGCTAGAGCTCGCGAATATCCACAAAATGTCCAGCAATAGCGGCGGCGGCAGCCATCGCCGGGCTGACCAGGTGCGTGCGTCCGCCACGTCCCTGGCGACCCTCAAAGTTACGATTGCTGGTCGAGGCGCAGCGCTCACCCTCCGAGAGGCGATCGCCATTCATGGCAATACACATGCTACAACCAGCTTCACGCCACTCAAAGCCAGCTTCGCGGAAGATATCAGCAAGTCCCTCTTCCTCGGCAAGGCGACGCACCTGCATTGAGCCCGGAACCACAAGTGCCCGCACCGAGGGCGCGACACGCTTGCCCTTGACATATTTTGCCGCCATGCGCAAATCTTCAAGGCGCGAGTTTGTGCAAGAGCCGATAAAGACGGTATCCAGCTTGATATCCTTGATCTTCTGCCCCGGCTGCAAGCCCATATATTGCAGCGCACGCTCATAGCTCTTTTTGCTCAGCTCATCCTCCTGGGCGGCTGGATCGGGCACATTAGCTGCCACATCGGCGACCATACCGGGATTGGTGCCCCAGGTCACCTGCGGCCCCAGGCCTGCTGCATTGAATTCATAAACTGCATCAAAGTGCGCATCGGGATCGCTGGCCAGCTGTCGCCACGAGGCCACTGCCTGCTCGAAGAGTTCGCCCTGTGGTGCATAGGCGCGGCCCTTGATGTAGGCAAATGTGGTTTCGTCGGGAGCAACCATACCGGCACGGGCGCCCGCCTCAATCGCCATATTACAGAGCGTCATGCGCCCTTCCATCGAGAGGCTGCGTACTGTAGAGCCACTGAACTCAATGACATGGCCAGTACCGACGCCAGTGCCAAACTTGCCGATGAGGGCCAGGGCCAGATCTTTGGCCGTCACGCCAGGGCCCAGCTCACCCTCAATGCGAATATTCATGGTTTTGGGCTTTTTCTGCAGCAAGCACTGCGTAGCCAGCACGTGCTCAACTTCGCTGGTCCCGATACCGATTGCAAATACGCCTAAGGCACCATGTGTGGAAGTATGCGAGTCCCCACAGACAAGCGTCATCCCAGGAAGGGTAAGGCCTAACTCCGGCCCAATGATATGCACGATTCCCTGTTGCTGATCATTCATTTTGAAGAGCGTTACGCCGAAATCTCGGGCATTCTGCTCCATAGTCGTGATACATAAGCTGCTCGCCTGATCGACAACATCAAGCATACGACGCCCACTTACCGTAGGCACATTGTGATCAAGCACGGCGACTGTAGCGTCGGGGCGACGCACTGGTAAGCCAGCAGCCTTTAAGCCGGCAAAGGCTTGCGGAGAAGTAGCCTCGTGTACAAGGTGGCGATCGATATAGAGAATAGTAGATTCGCCGGGGACATCTCTCACAACGTGAGCATCCCAAATCTTATCAAACATCGTTTTTGGCATAGCAATAACTCCCAGGATTTTAAGAATCAGGTCGGATCGTGGGCGGCGCGTAGCGGAGATACCTGACGTGATTGATATCTCTGCTACGCACGGTTACTACATGTTACCACATTACGCCCTTGAAGGTCATGTGCTTCTATCCCCAACCCAGGGGTTTCCGCTTCTCATTTGGGCCACCTGACGGCAACGAAGAAGAGGAAACGTTGGGGCACGCCGCAATATAGCGCATTAAGCCTTCAACAATCCCTTTCTTGAACATGGGAAGTCCCTGGCTCCCAGGTGTGCGCAGCTTGTCTCTTCTAACCGATCCCGGACCCGCTCTGCTTGGCAGGTAAATAGGGACGTATCTTGCTTCACAGACGCTGCTAAAAATAGTATCCCGGCCAAACCCATAGCCGGCCTTTCCTCCTCTGACGGCGCTGACAGAAGAGGAAAAGGTCAAGGCTTGCTATTAGCGATCCCAGCTCTATACTGCCGGCTGCTGGTCTACACTGCCAGTAATACTATCGGCAATATAGCGCATGTCCATCTCTTCAAGAACCTTCTTCTTGCCCAGCAGCAGCTTGGCCATATCAAAGGCCTTATTCAGCTGCTCGCGCTCCAGCTGATAGCCCAGCTCACGCATCTGCGCATCAAGCGCCGCGCGTCCCGAGAGCTTGCCAACATGCATGCGACGATCAGCAGCAGTCAAGCCAACAGATTCCGGGGTCATAATCTCGTAAGTACGGGCATCCTTGAGCACGCCATCCTGATGGATACCACCGCCATGCGCAAAAGCATTGGCCCCCACGACAGATTTCGTCCATTGTGGTTGCATGCCCGATAACTTGGCAATCAGGCGACTGGTCGGCACCAGCTTCGTCGTGTCCACCTTGACATCCATGCCCAGATCTGCCGAGCGCGTCCGAATGGCCATCACAATGTCTTCGGTCGCGGCATTGCCAGCGCGCTCGCCCAGGCCATTAATGCACGTATCGACACGTTCAGCGCCGTTGCGCAAGCCCGTCAGGGCATTGGCCACGGCCAGCCCCAGATCATCATGACAATGGGCGGAGATACGAATCTGGGGAAACTCGCGCTTGAGATCGGCAATCAGCTTGCCAAATTCCCAGGGCAAAGCAACCCCAACAGTATCGCAAATTGTGATGAAGCGCACGCCCTCCTTCAGCAAGGCATCACAAACCTCAAGAATGAAATCAAATTCGGTACGGGTTGTATCTTCTAAGGCAAAATCTACGTTCTCGGTCAGCGTGCGAGCATGCGCGACAGCCACGCGCGCCATCTCCCGCACCTGCTCGCGCGTCTTTCCAAGCTTCACCTCACGGTGCAAGGGCGAGATACTGATAAAGGGCTCGATTACGGGATGAGCCGCGATCTTGACGGCCTCCCAGGCTCGATCGATATCGGCAATATTCGCACGACCAATTGCTAGAATCTCGGCATTATCGATCTTCGAAGCGATAAGGCGCACCGCCTCAAATTCACCAGGTGACGAGATGGGAAAGCCACAATCCAGAGTATCGCAGCCCATATCAGCAAGGGCCTGGGCAATCTGTAGCTTCTCCTCGGGGAAATAATTAACCCCAGGAGTCTGCTCGCCATCACGCAGTGTGGTCTCATAAATCTTGATGATGCGAGGTTCCGTTGCCATAAAATCACTCCTTTGTGACAAAACATCAGCTGTACACAAAACTACTCGGGCCAATCGTATAGACAGGTAGAATCATCTATCGGATGCGTGATCGGGGCTAATCTCAGTAAATAATGGTCAAGGCACCGGTTGGCGCAGACCCAAGAAAAGAAGGCATGAGCGCAGCCAGATACAGCAGAAACCAGCGCATGCGGACCACGAAACCGCGTATATGCTGCCAGGGATACGTTCTCTGGAGGAGGGTGATCTGGCATGTCTATCTCCTACATAATCAGGAACACTGCAGAGCAGTCAGAACTACATCGTCCTTATCGTCAAGCTCCCTACAAACGTATTTTACCATCATTGTAGAGATATTGCCACATAGAGATATAACTGTAGCGTTATAAATAGCAGCAAGCTTGCTTTTCTCGCGACAAAAGGGTTTCCCGGGACAACGCAGTAGTACTTCTTTACCGACGCATTGAGCCATATCTAGCTTCTCCACTATAATAGAGTCGGGATAAGGAGTGGCTTGAGGCTTTTCTTTATTTCCCGCCGTGTATTTATCGCCGCAACCAGGTGGGGGTAGGATGTCCCCTATAAAAACGCCTTTCCCCAACAAGAATTTGCTCACCGGCTCAGCTTTATAGGCTGATATTCCGGGCAAAATGAGAAGCTCCGACTGGAATGTTCTCATAGCGTATGTTTTAAAGAAAAACTATAGAAGAGGGAAAAACAACAGGTATGGATATTACAGGTAGCCAGAAAGTTAAAGCGCCTCGACCTCAGGTATTTGAAGCGCTGCAAAACCCTGAAATTCTCAAAAATTGCATTCCGGGCTGCGAAGCTGCCGAGTTTGTGGACTTTCCTAGCGGCCGCCAGCTGAAATTGACAGTCTTACTCAACATTCCGGGACTCAAAGGCCCCTACACCGTATTCTTGCAGACTGGCGAGATCGTAGTACCTTCGCGCGTCGTCCTGATTGCCGAGCCGACCAGTTCCCTTGGCTCCGTCAAAGCCACTTGCGCTATCGATCTTAGCGACGATGCCGAAGGCACCAACCTTTCCTACAATACCCACGCACAGCTAGAAGGCAAGATCGCCGCTACCCCTGACATGATCATCAAGGGCGCGGTAAAGGTGGCCCTTGATCAATTCTTCAAAAACTTTGAAAAGCAGGTTAGCACTACTAGAGCATAATATCTTTTCTAATTTAGCCAAAATAACTATTGAACGGTGGTAGCATATGTGCTACCACCACTTTTTTTATTGGCGAGGCAACAGGCCCTGCATAGTTGTGCTAATGATCGTATCGGCGATTTGCGCATGGGTATACTGCTTGGCCTGGGGATCTTGAAATACAATGCGACGCATGATAAAACCTATAACGCAGCCCACTATTGTCTGAGCGGTCAGGCTAGCATCCATGCTGCGAATGACCCCACGATCCATTTGTGTCTGCAGATAATTGGCGATGAAGGCTATCACATCCTGCAAAAAAGAAATGCTCACAGGTGCTATGCCAGGGTTATGCAATACCTCTGGCAGGAATATACGTGCAAACTGGCTAAATTGCTCACCATCGGCCACGCTGAGCACCTGCATGATCAAAAAGTGAAAAAAAGCTGCGGGCGGCTGCTCCAATAGCTGTGGCGAAGCTGTGCGCAGAACGCGGGCTGGGGAGCGCTCGGCCATCAGTTCCTTGAGCAAAGCTTCTTTGTTAGCAAAATAATGATAGATCAAGCCGGGCGTAATTCCCGCTTCCTGCGCAATATCTTTATTGGTAGTCCTATTAAAACCCTTTTGCGCGAAAACACGCATCGCGGCGTCAAGTATCTGCTCTTTACGGTCTTCCACTATCTTTGGAGTTCTGGCCATCGCATTCCACCCATTCTCTAAGTTTTGCGCCCCTCGGTGGGGCAGCCGAGGCGATACGCCCCAATTATCTGCCGACTTGAAGAGTTGCCGACAAAGCTTGTACGCCTCTCATCAATTAATTTATTAGATAATTAATTATAAAAAGAAAGAAATAAGAAGTCAAGCAGAGAGGAAGGAGCGAGAATGATCGGAGAACGATTAGCAGGGCATCCACTTGTAGAGAAGAGATGCCCTTTATATAAGATCAAGCACTATCCGCCTGTGAACCTCTACTGAGACGTGCTTTTCTTATGAAACAAGGTCGAAAGTCCGCACCTGCAGCACATATGCGAGCACGCGTACATGATAGGGTTGGGGATCTTCGCGTCCATTTTCCAGGTGAGCAATCGTATCACGACGCAAACCCGTGAGATCCGCCAGCTGGCCAAGGCTCAGCCCGCGGCGTTGCCGTAAGAGCCGCAGATTAGGCAAACCATGGGATTTAGAAGCCTTCTCACGCCCTTTAGCAGTTAATTGTTTCATATGCCTCTCCCTTGAGGTATAGGCCATTACCCTCCCCGGCGACGTTGCTAGAGAAGTACTAACGCCTGAATCTACTACACATAATGTTTTTACCTACACTCCTCTGTTTAAGAGCATACCAGATGAACCGGTTATTGTCTAGTGATCAGGTTTTAGTCCGGAAGAGCTTATCAAGCGAGTACGAGGTGTGAGGCATGGGCAAGAGAAGCTAGCTGTCAGAAGAGCCAGCCAGAGCTAAGGTGGCGGAAGCACTATTTACGAAGGAAGATGAATATTTAACTTTGAAGGCGGAAAAGCATCAAGGGAAGAAGGCTCAGGGCCACAGACAATCAAAGCCGAGGTCCCAGCATCGGGCTTATCAAGATACACTGCAGTATTGGCCAGGGCTTCGCTCCCATTATTAGCAAACTCGGGCATATTACCCAGGCGACTGGCCAGGCGAAAAGCGTTTCCATCGATAAAGGGCTGTAGAGAGGTAGCAATATCTCCCAGGGCCGCGGCATCGATGCCATCGCGTTGATCGCCAACGATCCAGAAGATTACCCCGCCATGCTCATAAATCATCTCACTATTTGTACCATAGACCCACTCATGTGAGGAGTTATCGATAGGTATCCACTGCCCATCTACGCTCACCGACTGAACGTGCCCATTTTCGATCTGCAAGCGATGAGCGGTCCCCAGCCTGAGAACTTGCGTCGTCTTATCAAGCGGCTTAAACTCATTGATCGTAATCTTACCGGTGCCATGCGTAGTTAAGCCGGGAATCATATAATCATAATTCAACTGCACGATGGGTCCATCGGCCCAGGCCGGATCATCTCCATTATAGAGAAAGATCTTTCTCAGCGTATAGTTTGAAGGAGTTGTCGTTGGCCAGTATAGCGGAAACTTAAGCTGCTGCTGAGCCGTCAAAACATTGATCTCTTTCTGCTGAACTATAGAACGCTCCTCATCGCGCAGCCGAGGAGCTGCGTACCCGTTTGGAGCATGAGGCTTTGTCTGCACAGCATTATTCGCGTTACCCGAGAGGAGAAAACTCAAGCCCGCGCTAAAAGCGTTGCTGGTAGCAGCCATGGTTACAAGCATAAGCACCATACAGGCAGCGACAAGGGCCACAGCCGGGCGAGGCAAGCGCGGGGCCTGCAAAATGGAGCGCAAAGAAGGTCGGTATGAGCGAGTGACACGACGCTCTAGATGAAGCTCACGGAAGACACGCGCCTTTACCTTGTGTTCAAAATCAGAGCTTACAGCCTGGTAGCGATTATCCTCAGCCTCAAGCAGAGTTTGCACAAAATAGGGAGGAAGCTCTTCCGCATCGGGAGAAAAAAGGCTTTCCAGCTCTTGCGCAAAAGTGATCTCATCTTCAGAGAAATCAGCAGGATAAGGGCTCTCAGGCTCAGTTGATAGGCATGGTTCATCCTTTGCTTCATGTAGATGACGTCGTTCAAATTCGCTCATACTCATATGCACGCTCCTTGAGCACTTCGCGCAAGCTTTTCCGCGCTCGCCAGAGCCGGGTATCGACAGCATGGCGGGTCAGGCCTGTTTTTGCCGCCAATTCTTCAGTACTGGCAAACTTAAAATAACGCTGATAAATCAAATAGCGGTCCAGCTCAGGCAGCGTTGCCAGGGCGAGGCGCAATTCTTCGCGTCTCTCACTCTGCTCTAGCAGATGTTCCATACTAGCTTCTGCATGTAAAGGAAGGATCGTCCTTGTATCGTACTCCCAAGTATTAGTACTGCGGCTTCCAGATCCGTCTGCCGAGTTCCATTGTCGTTTCTCTGCTGGCGGTTGCCAGTTATGCATTTGACGTCGGCACAGCTGGCGTCGGCGATCTAACGCGATATACTTTGCACGCATTGTTAACCAGGTGCGCAGCGTCCCTCTGGCCGGATCGAATGTGTCAATCTCTTGCCATACGGCAATGAAGAGATCATTGACGCATTCCTCCGCATCTTGCGAAACGCCTACACCATCTAACACCAAACGAATAAAATAAAATACTTCACGAGAATAGCGGGAGATGAGTGTTTCCAGAGCCTCTGGGTTATGCTCATGCAACCGTAGAGCGAGGTCATCATCCGACCAGTCATGTCGCACCATTCTAGCTCCTTGCTGACCTGAGTCTATCCCTTGAATAATACAGAGCCTTCGGCACCTCACTGGTAGCACTTAGTGAATTAGCTCATGCGAGGTAAGAGATATCTCGATCGGTGGTACACTCGCCATCACTATGATGAATATACGTCCGTGAGGGGACATATCTCTCATCAATCTGGCTTTCTACAATTGTGTGCAAAAGCGCCACAAAAGTCAAGTACTTATGGCCGTTTCCAAATATACGATGCCAGGCATCGGTGTTATATAATTAAAGTCTATTATTTCATGCGGGCGCCAACATTTCAAGCATATTCTGGAGGAATTTCATGACGTTTTCCATAGTAGCGCGTGACCCACAACATGGGGAGCTGGGCATCGCCGTTCAATCTAAATTTCTAGCCGTGGGAGCCGTGGTACCCTGGGCCAAAGCCGGGGTAGGAGCTATTGCTACGCAAGCCTGGGCAAATGCCTCCTACGGTCCCAAAGGGCTAGAATTACTTGCCAGCGGACTCTCTGCGGCCGAGACAGTTGAGAAATTGACCAGCGAGGACGAGGGCCACGCCGACCGCCAGATAGGCATTGTCGGCGCAAGCGGAAAACCGGCGACTTATACGGGAACTGGCTGCTTTTCCTGGGCCGGCGGACTTACCGGTGACGACTATGCCTGTCAGGGCAATATCCTCGTCGGGGCAGAAACCGTGCAAGCTATGGCCCGCACATTTGAAGAAACACAAGGTCTGCTCTGTGATCGCTTGCTAGCAGCCCTGGCCGCCGGTCAGGCCGCCGGTGGCGATAGCCGTGGCCAGCAATCTGCTGCGTTACTTGTTGTGCGTCCTCAAGGTGGCTATAGCGGCTTTAACGATCGCTTCATCGATCTACGCGTAGATGATCATCCGCAGCCAATTGAGGAATTACAGCGCATTCTCAAGCTTCATAAGTTGTATCTGTTCCCCAGCGAGCCCCAGGATATTCTTCCTATCAATGCGGAGCTAGCGCGGGAAATTCAAGAGATCTTAACCAGCACTGGCGACTACCAGGGCCAGCTTCATGGTTCCTATGATGCTGCGACACGCGAGGCATTTCGCCGCTACAGTGGCCGCGAAAATCTGGAGTCGCGCTGGTTTGACGATTCGAGGATTGATCGCCATGTTCTGCAATTTATGCGCGAGAAAGCTCAGGGAGGATCTTAAAGGCTCACCTGACGTACCAGGAGCCGCCATGCTATTCAGTTAGGCAGAGATAACAAAACGTGGGTCGTGCCTCTTTTTGTGCGCCGCCTACGACGGCGCGGCAGGAGGGGGATTGGGGGGCTGTGCCTCCAGACCCCCAGTCAAGGGACTATGCCCCTTGCAACCCCTACTCATAAAATTTTGCAACAAGACTACTGAGCGGCAAGGTCGGGAACTAACTTGTTAGCAACTGGACTGCCCAACCCGGTTACAAAATCATAGCCCTGTGTCGCCCGGCACACATCTCCACATGAGCCATTACTCCCACTTGTAATATCATGGAAATCGCTTGCATACTTTGTCCTTGCGATATTATAAATGGCGGTGTCAGCGTTACCAAGCCTGGCCTTATGGATCTGTTTTCCAAGAGCCAGTATGCCCGCAAAGAGCGGAGTTGCCGCGCTTGTGCCACCGACGACAAAATAGCCTTTCTGGCCGCTATAGCCATAGCTGTCATAGATCGAGACGCCAGTATCTGGATCGGCAACCATGGCGACATCCGGCACTCCACGCATACCATGCCGGTTGAATCCCTTTTGATAAGCGGGACGATTCTCGTACATACTGATGCCGCCACTACTCCCATCCCAGGCGCTCTCGCTGACATATGTGCCGTCAGGTTTGGTATTAAGCGTGGTGCCTCCTACCGCAGTCACATACGGCGAAGCGGCCGGATACTGGGTTCCATAGCCATTATCGCCAGAAGCTGCAGTAAAGCTAATGCCTTTATGTGAACCTTCAGCGAGGACTCCATCGACATCGTTCGAGGTCTCCATATCGAACTCGTTGGTGCCAAAGCTCATGGAGACAATATCTGCTCCCTGATTTATATAGGCATCCTTGACGGCCCCAAAGAGGCTGTCAAGCGAGGCATCAACGCCAGCTTCTAGCACGATATAGGCATTAGGAGCCATGACATGGGCCATCTGAAGATCCAGGTTAGTCTCCAGGGCCCAACCCTCATCAACCGAGGACGGTTTGCCGTTTGGATACACTACCTTTAGCTTTGTGCTGGGTAGGCCATAGTCAGAACTATATTTATCTAAATCTGCCTGGGCATTCGGGTTCCCATAGGCTGACACGACGGCTATTGTCACACCATCTCCTTTGTTGCTGAGCTGGCTGACTCCATAGGCTTTCCTGAGCTGAGCGGCTGTGTAACCGCTGGCGCTATCGTTATGCGCGAACTTATGCACCCGAAGATATAAGTGAGCATAGGCGGCGATATGATCCTTCAGGATAGAATCAGTGGTGTGAGCTGAGGCAGGCATCACAGAGCTAAACATGGCGAGCAGGGCAATGAGCCCGATGGCTAACGAGGTTGATACGAGCTTACGCATAAAAAAGGCTTCCCCCATTCTACTTGACAGTACAAACTACAACCTCTATGCGTACCATTACGCTATATATAGTATAATCGGCAAGCAATACAGCAGGGTTTAGTAGCCTAATTTTGCGCAGAAATAATAAAAAGAGACGAGGAGGAGCAGAAAACCTGCAACGCATCCTCGTCTCTCTAGTTTTGCGCAGGGCCGGCCCTATAGGGGAAGCCTGACAACCTGGCGGAGACTGGCCATGAACACTCCTGCCAGCTGGACGCTCCGTTTATGGGCATCCACCTTTAAGGGTGTTCACGGGTTATCCTAGTGCATATTTAAGATCGGAATCTTGGAGACGGTCCAGCGATCATTGGGGCTGGCCACTCTAAACTGAACCATAGAAATGGCATCGGTTGGGCAGCGCACGATACACAGACCACACCTGATACATTTCTCCTCGTCAATGATCATATCAGCGCCACCGCGCCATGTCTCGGTTCCCTGGTGCATCGGATCGCTCTTCACCACGCGGGAAAGGCCTTCCATACTGATGCAGTCATAAGGGCAGATATCCACGCAGCCAGAGCAGAGAATACAGATCGAGGGATCAATCATAATATTCAACTGGCACTGCAGACAGCGGCGAGCCTGAATTACTGCCTCTTCAGGAGAATAGCCGGTCTCGGTCTCACGCGTATTGCTATAGCGGTCCTTCAGCGAGAGCGAAGGAAGCATCTGGTGCGGGATAGACTCATAATTGTCAACCATACCACGGCGATAGTCAGGCAGCTCAACCTCTTCCGCGGGCTCGGGTGGGATATCCTCGCCGCCCAGATAGCGGTTAATGGCCCCGGCTACATCGCGGCCATCGCCGATAGCCGAGATCAGATTACGCGCGCCCTGCGTATAGTCGCCGCCGGCGAAGAGACCGGGATAGCTTGTCATCCAGGTATCCAGGTCGATCAAAGGCACGCCCCATTTGTTGACTTCCAAACCCAGCTCTTCGGCCTGCAGCCAGGAGGTATCGCTATACTGACCAAAGGCCGGAATAACTGTATCCACCTCAATATCAAATTCGGTGCCGGGGATCGCGATCGGACGGCGACGGCCGCCTGCATCGGGATCGCCAAGTTTGTTGCGAATGAAGCGCACGCCGCTGGCATGAATGCCATCTTTCGTCAGAACGGCGGCCTGCGTAACCAGGTACTGGAACTCTACGTGCTCCAGCATGGCCTCATCCACTTCATACTCATCAGAAGGCTGCTCTTCCTTTGAGCGGCGATACATAACATAGACTTTATCGGCGCCAAAG
This sequence comes from Ktedonosporobacter rubrisoli, assembly GCF_004208415.1. Lineage (GTDB taxonomy): Bacteria > Chloroflexota > Ktedonobacteria > Ktedonobacterales > Ktedonobacteraceae > Ktedonosporobacter > Ktedonosporobacter rubrisoli. The sequence continues at coordinate 6,106,379 of NZ_CP035758.1, forward strand.
CGAATGGCCGTACGGCAGCAGTCCATAGCGGTGAAGCCAGCACCCAGCACGGCTACGCGCTTGCCAATAAAGGCAGGCTCGCCATAATTCGTCTTCTCTAGCAGCTTGATGCCGTCCTCAACGCCCTTGAGGTCTGCGCCGGGGATCACCTTATTATCGGGGCCGGTCATGGCATTTGGAATATAGCAGCCTGCGGCAATGAAAACAGCATCATACTCTTTCAGGAGATCCGTCATTTGCACGTCGCGCCCAACTCTGACGTTGTACTTGACTTCCACGCCCAGATCTTCCATATATTCGTCGCACTCTTCGCGCGTGACATCGCGGGGCAGACGCCAGACAGGAATACCGTTAACCATGACGCCGCCTGCGGTGGGATACTGCTCATACATCGTTACGGGATAACCCATCTCGCGCAGATCACGCGCACAGGCCAGGCCTGCCGAGCCGGCCCCAATAATCGCGATCTTCTTGTCCCTCGTTACCGGAGGGCGCTCAGCATGATGGCGATACTCGCGGTGATCGGCCGCAGCACGCTTTAACCAACAAATTGCAATTGGCTTACCGTCAATTTTGTTACGGCGGCAGACTGGCTCACAGGGACGCGCGCACGTGCGCCCCAGCACACCGGGGACCACATTTGCCTTACGGTTCAACAGATATGCTTCATCAAAGCGGGCTTGTGAAATCAACCCAATGTAGGTAGCTACATCCGTATGGGCAGGACATCCCACCTGACACGGAATATTTGTTTGATACCAGTCGGGCGTCACTGCCACCGATTGGTATCGAGATTCTAGTTCCTTATCGGGATCAATCATCTCAAGATCCTTTCCTGGCCCTCCATGCTACATTCCAATAAAGCTATCACTAGCATATAGAGCAGGGGAAAATGTACTGGGCTCTCGCCACACAGCCTATCTAACAAAATTAAAATACCCCTCATAGCCTCTTGCTGTATCCTCAAAGCAGATGGAGACAGGCTTCTATGCTCATCTGGCTGCCGCTTCCTGGCTATATGGGCTAGTATTACTTAAACGAGTCCGAAAAGATTAACAGACATGATGTGCAATGTTAGCTAAAGGGGTCCAGAGTCAAAATCTCTGGTGTGGCCTGGGGCATGCCACGAGCTAGCGGATCGCCCCCAGCCTTCCCTATCCCCCCAACCGCCGCAGGCGGAGAAAAACTTTGCACATTACTTAAACTAAGTCTGCAACAGAGATAAATTTTCTTATAGGATTATAGCATAGTTGGAGAAGGGCGAACAAGGCACAGAGCGCCCAGAAGGATATATTAATCAAACTTTAGTATATATTTCGTGCTTTAAATTCACTGTTAGCTTCTCAGAACTCTAAGCCAGCCTGCCTCTGTCCTCTCATAAGAAGATCATGGCTGGCTCTAAACTGCCAATGCGCGGCCATTTACGCTACTCCTCCTCTTTTTTAGGACAAATTTTCGCTAACTGTGCGATATATGTTATTATACTTCTGAAGGGAGTGGATAAAGTCTTAAAGAAGGGAAACATGCTCGAAGACCCATTGGCAACTCCAAAACTCCTGGTTTCAAGTCAAGAGGCTGATTGGGATGAGCTGGCTCTGTTTGCCTATCATGAGCCCAGAAAGCTTGAGGGCTGGATTGATCCGGCGACTCTCGATAGCTCGCTTGTTCTTATCAGGCGCGGCGGCGTACACCTTGAAGAGAAACCGACTGGTGGTCCCTGGGAAGTACACAATCTTTACGAGGGCGAGTGGCTTTTGAAACCAGGAGAGCTACAATCCCGTGAGCTACGCTGGCACTCGCTCTCAAGAGAGCCGCTACATATGCTCTATATCTATTTGCGCCCTACCTTGCTTACCCGTACGGCCCAGGAAATGGCAAAGGGTGATCCCGCTCGCCTTACGCTCATAGGGCACGCTGGCTTTCAGGACCCCTTACTAACCCAGATTGGTCTCGCGCTCTGGCACGAACTTGAACAACCAGCGCCGGCAAAGCTCTATGCCCAAACCGCCGCCCAGATGCTAGCTGTTCATCTGTTACACCACTATACCTCTCACCCCGGCAACCTTCAGGAAGAGACGCAGGGCTTGAACTCCCAGCAGTTGAAACATATACGCGATTTTATTCTTGCTCATCTCAGCCAGGACCTTTCGCTAGAAACGCTCGCGCAGCAGGTTGGCTTCAGCGCCTATCACTTTGCCCGCGTATTTCGCCAAGCGACGGGCGAGAGCCCCCACCAGTTTGTGCTTGGTCAGCGCATCGAGCACGCGAAGAAGTTACTGCGGGAGACTGACATGCCCCTGACGCTTGTGGCGCTAGAGAGCGGCTTTGCTTCTCAGAGCCATTTGAACCAGGCGTTCAAGCGTCGCCTCAACCTCACGCCACGCAGCTATCGCTACGACCAATCGATTCGGGCACATTTTTGATAAATTCGCAAGAACTTGAAAGATGATCTCAATCCTTTCGCGCTATTATGGAGGCACAAATATTGCTCATAGAGAGCCAAAGACCTCCTGAATCGGGTCTACGAAAGGATCTGGAACGATGACGACACAACACACAAAGGCCGAACTCCTGCTGAAATCCCACAAGACTGCTACCGGACTGCTTCTGCCCAACGCCTGGGATTGTGCCAGCGCAAAGCTCTTTGAAGCGGCTGGCTTCTCGGCAATAGGAACTACCAGCGCCGGTATTGCTTTTGCCCAGGGCTACCGCGATGGAGAACAGATCCCGCGCAAGGAAATGCTCGCGGTCATCGCCCGAATTGCCGCGGCAGTACAAATCCCGGTGAGCGCCGACATTGAGGCTGGCTATGGCCCTGCGCCCGCCGACGTGGCAGAAACCATCCATGAGGTGATCAAAGCAGGCGCCGTAGGGGTCAATCTAGAAGATAGCATTGGGATGAGTAGCCTCTACTCCATCCCGCAGCAGACCGAGCGAATTAAGGCGGCGCGCGCAGAGGGCCAAAGAGCTGGTCTGCCTCTGGTCATCAACGCCCGTACCGACACTTATCTTTTCTCCATAGGCGAAGAGGCCACGCGCCTGCAAGACACGCTTGAGCGTGGCAAAGCTTATCTTGAGGCAGGAGCAGACAGCGTTTTTGTCCCCGGCGTTGGCGATCCCGCGCTTATCGAGGAGCTCGTGCGCGGAATCCCTGGACCGCTCAATGTCATGGTCGGGCCGGGCATGCTCTCTGCCCCCAAGCTATTCAAGTTGGGCGTCAAACGTGTTAGCGTTGGCGGTGCTGCTATGATGGCCACAATGGGCCTGATATGGGACATCGCGTGCGAACTGTATGTACAGGGCACATACGAGCAGATGGCCTCACATCCGTATGATTTTAGCGCGGCCTGGAAGCTCTTTACGCCGGCGACGACTGCTTGAGACGATAGAATGAGCTGAGAAACGCTTGGCATTTCACGAAAAGATGTATCAAAGGAAACGTGAGCTAGTAGGAGACAAACATATGGCTTCTATCCGCAAAGAAATTCTGATTCAGGCGGACCCAGAGGACGTGTGGGCGGCGATTCGTGATGTGGGCGCAGTCCACCAGCGCCTCGCTCCCGGCTTCGTCATTGATGCCCACCTCGACGGAGACGCCAGAATAGTAACGTTCGCCAACGGCGCGACGGTTCGCGAGTTGCTTGTCGACATTGACGACCAGGCTCGGCGATTAGCCTATGCAGCGGTCGGTGGGCGAACCAGTCATCACAATGCGTCCATGCAAGTCATAGCTTTGGGGGAAAATCAGAGCCGACTCGTCTGGATCACCGACCTGCTACCAAATGAGGTCGCCCCAGTCATCAGTGAATTGGTCGAGCGAGGTGCAGCTACGATGAAGCAGACGCTGGAAGCTTCAACCGCAAGCAGAGAGACGAGGCGGAAATGAGATCTTTAACGTCCTCATAGAGCGATTCGTGCAAATCACCATGTAAAAAGAGGGAATAAGGCTCCACTCGGACGAGCATGCTCGTCCGAGGAGAGGGAGCACAAGAGCATCAGTCAGGCCGTAGCCAAATCGAGTGAGGTTAATCCAGAGAGTTCGATATTTCTCCCTATCCTTGAAGGCAGGTTTTTTTTGGCGCGAATGGATAAAATCTGACGTATCGCTGATAGAAGACTTCTCGGAGCAGTTATGCACGCTTGCCCACATGTAATGATAAAATAGGGCCATGGTTGCATCACCGATCATAGCCGGGGAGAAGTAACTTGCGCAATCCACTATTTTCTTTCATTGGTCCCATCGGCGAACTGAGCAAGAATACTTCTTATTGCTTTATTCCAGTCAAAGCATGCCTTGCTTTCAAAGGAAAGCCGGCAGTGATAAGATGACAGCCGGAAGGCGCAAAATAACTGTACCGTTAGACATTATTATGCCTCTGGAAAGGCCTGACAAATAAGATATTTGAGAAGGTAGATTACCTCACATCTTGCCAGGGCATAACAGCAGCGAAAGATAGTAAGGAAGATGTTACATGGCTATTCCTGAACCTTCACAAAACGCGCGCATCATCAAGGCGCCGCATGGCAAAGTGCTCACAGCCAAAAGCTGGCTGACAGAGGCACCAATGCGTATGCTGATGAACAATCTAGACCCGGAAGTTGCCGAGAACCCGAACGAACTGATTGTGTATGGTGGTATCGGCAAGGCGGCGCGTAATTGGGAGTGTTACGAGCGCATTATCGAGACGCTAAAAACCCTTGGAGAGGACGAAACCCTCCTCGTGCAATCGGGCAAACCGGTCGGGGTGTTCAGAACCCATGCCGACGCGCCCCGCGTGCTCATCGCCAACTCCAACCTCGTTCCTCACTGGGCCACCTGGGAGCACTTCCGCGAACTCGATCGCAAGGGGCTGATGATGTATGGCCAGATGACTGCTGGATCGTGGATTTATATCGGCAGCCAGGGCATTGTGCAGGGCACGTATGAAACATTTGTGGAAATGGGCCGCCAGCACTTCGGCGGCGATTTGTCAGGAAAATGGATACTGACCGCCGGTCTAGGTGGCATGGGCGGTGCCCAGCCCCTGGCGGCTACCATGGCTGGAGCTTCCATGCTTACTGTTGAATGCGACATTGCACGCATTCAGAAGCGTCTCGATACCGGTTACTGTGACGCAATCGCCAGTACGCTTGATGAGGCGCTCGATCAGATTCGTGAGGCAAACAATCAGGGCCAACCGATCTCCATTGGCCTGCTGGGCAACGCTGCCGATATCTATCCCGAGCTGGTGCGCCGCGGGATAAAGCCCGATATGGTCACCGACCAGACATCCGCCCACGATGTGCTGAATGGCTATATCCCCGCCGGATTAAGCCTGGCTGAGGCGAGTGAGTTGCGCAAGCGCGACCCTGAAGCCTATGTTCAGCGCGCTAAGGCATCGATTGCCCAGCAGGTGCGCGCCATGCTAGAGTTCCACAAGCAGGGTATTCCAGTCATCGATTATGGCAATAACATAAGGCAAATGGCCTATGATGCCGGGGTAAAAGATGCCTTTGCTTATCCTGGCTTTGTGCCAGCTTATATCCGCCCGTTATTCTGCCGGGGTATCGGCCCGTTCCGCTGGGTAGCGCTCTCCGGCGATCCGCAGGATATTTACAAAACCGATGCCAAAGTCAAAGAACTCATCCCCGATAATCCACACCTGCACCGCTGGCTGGATATGGCACAGAAGAAGATCAAGTTCCAGGGGTTGCCCGCGCGCATCTGCTGGGTAGGCTTAGGCGACCGCGCCAGGCTGGGTCTTGCCTTCAATGAAATGGTCGCCAAAGGCGAAGTAAGCGCCCCGATCGTAATTGGCCGCGACCATCTCGATTCCGGCTCTGTGGCCAGCCCCAACCGCGAAACCGAAGCTATGAAAGATGGATCTGATACGGTATCGGATTGGCCGTTGCTCAACGCCCTGCTCAACTGTGCAAGCGGGGCAACCTGGGTAAGTCTGCACCACGGCGGCGGGGTCGGCATGGGCTATTCGCAACATGCGGGCATGGTAATTGTGGCTGACGGCACAGAGGCTGCAGCGAAGCGCCTGGAGCGCGTGCTTACCAACGATCCGGGTACCGGCGTTATGCGCCACGCTGACGCGGGCTACGAAGAGGCCATCGATTGCGCCAGAGAAAAGGGCTTACACTTGCCGATGGTCCTTTAAGCACACACAAGTCATCCTGAAACGTGCAGCAACAGCAGACAGGCTTGTCTACGCGCAAAGCCAGGGCTTCTCAGGCTGCCCGATCTTAAAAAATGCCCGTTATTGAGCCTGAGTTGGCAATAACGGGCTTCTTAAATTCAGGCTGCTACTTGCAAATCGTCTATCTTCCAGACGTTATTCTCATCCTTCTTTAGCGTTACAAGTTCCTGATTGACGCCTTTAGAGTCATGGATGAGTCGCAAACTGGTTACTGAACTGGTATCCGACTCAGACGCGCTCCCATGCACGCACGAAACCACTTTATCGGGAGCCAGGGCATTGGCAAAGTCCATTTCGCTAAACTGGTTCTGCAGGTTCTTTGAGAATTGGTTATAGGCCTGCTGATAATCCTCGTGCTGTAAGGCTGTACAGAACGCGTCAAGGGTTTTTGTAGGCGTAGAGCGATTGGCGTAGGCCAAAATCTGGTAAGTCACGATCGGCGCTATGATCAAAATAGCGACGACAATGCCAGCCGTAATCAAGAACGAGCGGCTCAAGGTGCGCTGTGGTTTTGCAAGAGCCGTACCGCTTGCTGGGGCTGGAGGAGGAACGGCAACTGTATGCTCGATTGCCGCTTGAGCCGCTTGGGCAGCAGGAGCTACCTGCGGGTGAACCTCAGCAGTATTTTGCGCTGGTTGCGTCACTTCAGCTCCTTCATTTGAGGGAACTGGCTTGTTGCGAGGTGTGGATTCGTCGGGTATGTATGGAAGTGACGAAACGTCATCATAGCCCTGCTGATCGTATGAACTATGATTTGGATCTTGCATAGCAGACACCTCCACGCTGGCTGGGATGATATAATCAGTGTACTATAGTATGGATGTAGTCTAACAGACAACCACAGCATTCACAAGGGGCAAAACGCTATTTAACGTAGCACATGCTTTGGGATCTGTTATCTCGCCCTCTTCACATCGAGCACGCGCTCAAGACAGAAAGCGCTTCACCCTCACTCATTGGGGGAAAGATCCACTCTTGCAGGAGTGAGGAGCGCTATATCAAGGAGGAAGATGGTCTATGCGTCTCGCTCTCATCTCTGATATTCATGGAAATCATGTGGCTCTAGAGGCAGTTTTGAGCGCAATCTCACCCCAAAATATCTCTCAGGTGATTTGTCTTGGCGATGTTGCTTCGACAGGCCCGCAACCCTGCGAAGTGATCAAACGACTTCGCGAGCTGGGCTGTCCAGTAGTCATGGGGAACATGGATGCCTGGCTCTTACAGCCTGAGCTCAAAGCACAGCCAGATCTGCGTAGGCAACGCTGGCAAGAGATTGATATGTGGTGTGCAAGGCAGCTCTCATCCGCCGATCGTGCGTATCTAAGCTCGTTTCAATCCGGCATCGTGTATCCTCTGCCCAACGGAAAAACGCTAGTTTGCTATCATGGATCTCCTCGTTCATATAACGAGCGCATCCTGCCCACGACTTCAGAAGAAGAACTGGAGCAGGCATTGGCGGGAGCTCAGGGAACCTTGATGGTTGGAGGGCATACACATGTCCAGATGTTTCGCCGCTTCAGAGATCTCCTGGTCTTCAATCCGGGGAGTGTTGGCTTAGCAATGGATCGCGTCTCTCCTCTATCTGACATTCGCCAGCCGGCCTTTGCTGAATACGCGCTTGTCGAGTGCGACAAAGCCTCTTTGCAGGTGGAGTTACATCGCATCGCCTTCGATCTGCAAGCCTTCATTCAAGCGATGCATGCCTCTGGGATGCCTCATGCAGCCTGGTGGGCCAGCCACTGGCATGAGGCGTAGGAGCAGAAAGCTTGACTCTCAGCGCATAATGGATTAAATGAGAGATAGGCAAGAGAAGAATCTGGTCTTTTCAAAAGAAGGAGTTTGTTTTGCGTATCATCTACATCGACATCGATTCGTGCCGCCCCGACCATCTGAGCTGTTATGGCTATCCCCGCCCAACGTCACCGGTTATCGACTCCCTGGCTCAGCAAGGCGTGCTATTTCGCAATTGCCATACTTCTGACGCGCCATGTTTGCCAAGTCGCGCGGCCCTTTTTTCGGGTCGTTTGGGCATCAACAACGGGGTGACCTGCCATGATGGCCCGGCCAGCCAGTTGCGCTATGCCGGGCGCGGCCACTTCCACGATCCGACGCGCCCTATGTGGATGCGCTATCTGCAGAAAGCTGGCTGGGAGACGGTTTGCTTCTCAGGCTTTGGCCAGCGGCACCTTGCCTGGTGGTTCTTCTCAGGCTTCACACAGAATTTCGGCAATCAGCTGCCTGGCGAGAGTGAGACTGCCGACGAGGTGACCGAGAAGGTCCTGCACTGGCTCCAGCAAAACGGGACTACCGACAATTGGTTTATGCACGTTAACTATTGGGACGTTCATCATCCTTACGAAGCTCCCGAGCGCTATTTCCAGCGTATACGGGATCTGCCTTGCCTGCCCTATCCCAACGCGGAGAGCATCGCCTACGACGTGCAGCACTATTATGGCCCGCGCACGGCACGCGACTGGTGGTATGAAAGTGGCTGGCAGAACGCTCAGGAAGGCCGTAGACGCGCCATGCCTCGTGGCAATCCAGATACCTATGAGAACTATAAGGGTTTTGTGGATGGGCATGATGCAGGGATTGCCTATATCGATGAGAAGCTAGGAACGATTCTTGAAGCTCTGGAAAAGCTCGGGGTCAGGGATGAGACGGCGATTATCGTCGGCTCCGATCATGGCGAATCGATCGGTGAGCTGGGCATGTATTTTGAGCACGGCAATGCCTGCGAGGGCACTACTCATGTGCCGCTGATTATCTACTGGCCCGGCATTACTGATCAAGCCGAGCGCAGCGTGGAAAGTCGCGCCATCGATACGCTGATGTACCAGTTGGATCTGGCGCCCACGATGTTAGATCTGCTGGGCATGGAGCTGCCGACAAATTGGGATGGTATAAGCCTGGCTTCTCAGGTGCGCGGCTCCGTAGGTCCTACGCGCGATCACCTGGTGCTGGGCTGCGGTATTTATAGCTTCCAGCGCGCCGTGCGAACTGAGCGCTATCGGCTCATTCGGACTATCCATTCTGGCCTGTATCCCTACGAGCCCCTATATCTGTTTGACATGCAGAATGATCCTTACCAGACTCAGAATATAGCCACCGAACAGCCAGAAATCGTGGCCCAGCTCGATCATCTACTGCTCGCATGGCTCTGGCAATACACCACAGGTTCCGAGGGCGTACGCGATCCTTTCCAGGAACAGTTGCGCGCCGGCATCACTCCCGATATTTACTGTCCGCGCTGGCGAATTGAGGAGCGCCTGCAGGCTCTAGGCCGCGATGACCAACTTGCCGATCTGCGGGCCCACCGGGATAAGAAACCAGCCCTACGCCCCTGGTAAAGTGCCTGGAAGGCTTCCCGGCTACCTGCTTATGCGTGACAAGCCAGGGCCTTCCTTTTATTCTTAATAAGGAAACAGGGAGCAGAGGGCAAGCACGTTTTGCCCAACTCACAAAAGCTGAGGGATAGGCAAAAATTGTGCTCAAGCCGGGACAGGATTAGCTCAAGGAAGTTTTGCCAGAGCCTGGGCATATTCCTGCGCCATCTGCTCCCCACCCTGACTCTTCCACTCCTGGATGGCCGTATCAAGCGCGCTCAGGGGATCAACACCCTTGACAATGCGCAGCACGCGATCATTGACAAGATTTTCGAGCGTATCGCTCTTTTTCTGCGCGGTCGGCGGCGGGACCACCCTGTCTGTCGGGTTCGCAACGCCGATCTCGAACAGGCGGCGCGTATAATCCTGGAATATAGGCCCTAGCTGCAGATCCGAAGGATAATAGAAGACGCGATTGCCAAAGGCCACATTAGCCAGCGCGCCAATCTCCTTGGAGCCCGTCTGGGTAAGAGCTCGAATGCCATTTGCGTCGGGCTTATTATCCCAATCGTCAACGCCAAGCGAGATATAATTTGCTTCTACGCTAAAAGCCGGAGCCGCCAGGTAATTGAGAATGCGCAAGAGCTCCTTAATCCGATTGGAATCGCTTATAGAGGAAGGAATAGCCGTCATCCCGTTATAGCCCTTGCCCATCCAATACGAGCCCTTGCCGCCATCGGCGCCCGGCGGAATCAAGATCCCCACATCGGCCTTTGGGTTAACCGATTGGAACTTAAACCTTACAGCATCGAGAGCTGTAGATCCATCAACATATGAACCAATCTTGCCAGCTAAGAAAGCCTGCCGCATCTGCAGTCCGGTCGAAGTGAGCGAGTCTGGATAGAAGAGCCCGGCGGCATACATGCGACGCATAAAGTCAACTGCCTGGCGATACTCGTCGGTCTGGATGAAATAAGTCATGCTGCCATTGGCCTCGCGCCGCCATTCGCTGGGCACGCGAAACATGTTCAAAATAAACTGCGACGAGCTTTTAAAGATGCCATCGGCGGCAAAGCCCATGCCCCAGACCTGCTTGCCCTCCGGATTGCTTTTGCTAAAAGTCGTCATCATTTTATAAAAATCATCAGCGCTCTTTGGCTCAGCAATCCCAAGCTTTTTCGCCCAGTCCTTGCGATAGAGCATCATCCCGGAAGCGAAGGTGAACGGGCGTGGCACAGCATAGAGCTTCCCGTTGATAGCAGCATTCTTCCAGAGCAGATCGGGATAGCGCGCAAGATTGGGGTATTCCTTGAGCGCCGCGCCGCTCAGATAGGGGGTCAGATCGTTAAAAGCGCCCTGATCAATGGCCTTATAGAGCGCGTAAGATAGATCTGGCAACAGCAAGAAGAGATCAGGAAACTTGCCGCTGGCCAGAATAGCGCTGGCTTTCTCCTGATAGTTATCCCCTCCCACGGCATGATTGAGATTCCACTTTACATTCAGGCGTTTCTCCAGGCCTTGCCAGAATTTATTCTGCGCGTGGGGAGTCTCGGGAGCGACATAGCTGATCGAGAAGACATTGACGGTACCCCCCATTCCCGGCACGGCCGTAACCGACTGATAAGGCGGGAGCGGAGCAGTAAAGGCATCCGGCACATTGGGAGCTGGCGAGGGAAAATAGGTCTTGCCCACGGAAGCCTGAGCCGTCGCCGTTACAGCGGAGGGCGCCACACCCTCTTTGGGTAAAGGCGTAGTGCTGGCCATCAGATTCTCATTTGTGCCTCCACAGGCGACCAGCAGCGCGCTGCCGGCTGTCAGAGCCGAAACCCGCATAAATTGTCGCCGATTATAGCGACCCTTTAGGGTCGATAGACCTGCGTCAAAAAGCTCTCCATTCATAAGAAACTCCTTTATAAGAGATCATTAAGCCTGCTTAGCCCTTAACCGATCCCGTTAACACGCCTTTAGTAAAATGCTTCTGCAGGAATGGATAAACCAGCAAAATTGGCAGCGTAGCCAGTACAACAACGGCCATCTGCACAGTAATATCGGGCGGTGGTGGCACGCCTGGCATGTTCACGCCTGTGACATCCTGGCCCTGCAACACAAGCATGCGCAAAACAACCGAGACCGGGTACAATTGCGGATTGTTTATATAGATAGTTGCGTCGAAGAAACTATTCCAGTTGGCGACGGCGTAGAAGAGGGAGATCGCAGCCAGAGGAGCTTTAGAGAGTGGCAAAACCACACGCCACAAGATCTGCAGATCGTTGGCTCCATCCAGGCGCGCGCTATCTATCAGTTCTTCGGGCAAGCCCATAAAGAACTGACGGAGCACTATCAGATTAAAGGGCCCGATAGCGCTTGGGATAATCAAGGCCCACAGTGTATCGAGCATACCAAGCTGCTTAACTACCAGGTAGCGGGTAATAAAGCTTGGCGTGATGAGCATGGTGAGCAGGACCAGCCAGAGCACGAACTTGCCGCCCGGCACGCCCTTACGGCTCAGGGCATAGGCCATCGTCGTGGTAAGGAACATGCTGACTGCGGTTCCCACCACGGCCACAAAGATACTCACTTCTAAGCCCTGCACAACGCCGCTTCCCTGCAACACCCAGCGATAGGCTTCAAGGGTCGGATGCGCAGGAAAGATCACTAGATTGCCGCCCACAACATCTCTATAGCTCGAAAAGCTGACGGCCAGCACGTAAACCAGAGGAAAAAGCATAATCAGCGCCAGGATGAACATAATCACCCACAGCGTCGTTTGACCCAGTTTGCCGGGTCGATCCCAGGATACCATCAGTATAGCCCCTCCTCGCCAAACTTTTTGGCAGCGCGATTGGCCAGAAAGATCAAAAGCGCGCCTATCAGGGTTTTCACCATGGCCGCCGCAGTTGAGACGCCCCAATCTCCATTCACGATGCCACGATCATAGACAAAGGTCTCAATGATATCGGCGGCATCCAGACCGACCGCGTGGCGCTGCAAGAAAATCTGCTCGAAGCCGACGCTGAGAATATCGCCGATGCGCAGAATTAAGAGCAGAATGATGATATTGCGGATACCAGGTAAGGTAATATGCCATAGACGGCGCCAGCGGCCAGCCCCGTCAACGGCCGCCGCTTCGTAGAGGCTCATATCGATGGCGGTGATTGCGGCCATAAAGATAATCGTACTCCAGCCTGTTTCCTTCCACATCACCTGCAAAACTACCAGTGGCTTGAAAAATGCCGCATTGGCCATAATGTTGACAGGCTGGCCACCCAGGCCTACTATAAAGTGACTAAGAAAGCCATCGCCGCCAAATATCTGCTGCCAGATGCTAATAATTATTACCCAGCCCAGAAAGTGGGGTAGATACACGATGCTCTGCATGGCGCGTTTAAAACGCTCGCTGATCAGGGCATTAAGCATAAGCGAGAGCACAATTCCGGCCGGGAAGGCAAATATAATCTGCAGCACACTGATGATGAGCGTATTTCTAATCACAACGCCGACCTCGGGATCAGCGAAGAGCTCAACAAAATTGCTCAGGCCCACCCACTGACTACGTAAAAAGCCGAGATAGGGCGAATAATCCTGGAAGGCAATGATATTTCCCAACAGGGGAACATAGTAGAAGATCACGAAATAGAGGAGGCCCGGCAGTAGCAAGGCATAGGTCCAGCGATATTGCCGGATGCGCCTTAGCGCTTTGTAGCGCCGTTTTGTCGTAGCACCAGAGACAGGCTTGCTGGCTATCCTCTCTCCGGCGCTGCTTTCGGGTGTCAGCGAGATGGACTGATCAGCCTCGGGAGCCTGAATCTCCTCAGCCATAAGCGCTTCTCCTTCCTTTGACTACTTCATTGCTTGCCAGCGCCGTATAGGTTGGATCTTGCAAGTAATGAAGATACAGCAAAATTATCCTTATAAACTCTACAATTTCCTGCTCTATCAGCTCCTTCTATGCCTTGTGCTTTGTCAAGCGACGTTTGACAAGTGCGCCCCCTTGACCATTCCACTGCTTCACGCATCACGTCAACCTTGACAAACTTCTAGCCCTTAAAGGTTAAAAGGTAGAGATAAATACAATAGCATGATTTAATTCTATAGATAGATGAGCTCTATTTTTTACAGAAAATATACCATCTCGCTTTGTATGAAACAAGTTTTGGCCATTTAGATTAATAGCCCATACTGCCTGTGTCTCAGAGAAGATAGTGCGTAGCCGACAATTTCTTTTCTCGCCGTAGAAGCGAGATAAGTTCATTGTTTCAGAGCAAGTTTCTGGAGCGAGCAACCTCACGCGCTTCGCGGCGGTTGGCTACGTTAAGTTTACGGTAGATGCTGCGCACCTGCGTTTTGATAGTGTTGATCGAAACGATAAGCTCGCGCGCAATTTCGGCATAGGGAAGTTCGGCCGCCAGCAAACGCAGAACGCGCAGTTCCTGGGGAGAAAGCGCTTCAAGCTGAGAAATCGTCGAAGATGGAGCGGGGGCAGGGGCCGGGCGCTGCAAGGTAAAGGCCTGAAAAATGCTTCGTCCATAGCTGAGCAAGGCCTTTTCGCGTATTGTGGGGAGCGCGCTGCGTAGGAGCCCTTCCATGGGCTCACCTTCATCAAGAAAGAGACGCAAGTAACCCTCGACAGACGCCGGCAAGAGCACTGAGCGCAACAGGCGCCTGGACTCCTGCGTCTGCTTGCACCGCTCATTGATCAGGGCCATAAGTAACTGGATCTCTAAGGCGCTGTACATACGTCCCGCCTCCTGAGCTGCCACGAGTAAACGCTGGAGGAGCGCCAGAGCTTCAGCAAATTTACCCTGGGCCAGCCAGAGACGGGCCAGCAGCAGCTCTTCTCGCTCGCGCAGAGGCTGTAACCCATTCTCGACAGGCACCTCAGCAAGCTCCTGAGACCGGGCAAGCTCGGCGTAAGAAAGGGCCTGCATCTCATGCTGTTTAGCAAGAGCTTGCAAACTGCGCTGCATCGCGGCAAGGTCAGCTTGAGCAAGCTGGAAGCGGGCCTGACAGACCAGGGCTTCTTGATAAAGCAGGGGGTCGCGCTGCGGCAACAGGCGCGCAAGCAAAGAGGCGAGCTTTTGCTGGGCCAGCGCATGCTGTCCCTGCGCGTGCACTATGCGCACATACCAGAGCTCTGCTTGCAGTTGCAAGGTTTCGTCGTGCTGCGGCAAAGCAAGAGAAGCAACCTCATGAATCAGGTTGCCGGCCTCCTCCAGAGCATTCCATTCATAGGAGAGCTGGGCCAGCCCCAACAGGGCAAAGCCACGATCAAACGGATCGCTGATCTCCACGGCCTCAGCGAGAACCTGGCGATAATATTCGGCAGCCAGGTGCAAAGCGCCCTGCCTGTAGTAGATGATAGCCAGGGTTAAGGTATTGCTGCGCAACGCGTGACGAACCCCTATACGTTCCCATACTTCACGCAGCTCAATAAACATCTGTCGAGCAGTATCCAGCTGGCCGCCGAGCAAAGCCTCTCTTCCCAGCACGCTCATACATATGCCTCGCCAGCCAACTTCTTTATCAGGCAAGCAGGCCAGGGCTCGTCGAGCATACCAGGAAGCTTGCGCCGGCTCCCGCCGCCAATCGGCCACATTCGTGCGAAAAGCCAGCAATGCGCCCAGGCAGGCTGTATTGCCGTCCGCTTGCCAGATCCTTTCCGCCTGCTGCAAAAGCTCTTCGATCTGCCCCAGTTCTGCAGGCGAAGGCTGATAGGGCGCGCAAGCCCAGGCCAGGGCCCTGGCATAACCCAGGCACAACACAGGCCGCTCCTGCAGAACTTCGTGCGGGATACGCGCCAGCCAGCGCAGCAAAGTGCGAACCTCTTGCACTATAGCGCCATAAAAGAGCTGCCCGCTGATCAGCTTCTCAATCAGTTCAGCCGCGCGCTCCATCCGTTGCGCGCTGAAGGCGGCCTCAACAGCCTCTATCAGCAGCTCATGCTCCTCATACCACACGCTGGCCTTGTAGAAAAGCGCGTGCACGGCCTCTGTTCCCAGACGCTGGTATGCCTCGACACTCATGGCTTCGGCAAAGAGCGCATGATAGCGATACCACTTGCCCGCTTCATCCAGGCGTTCCAGAAACAGGCCGGCATGTAGCAAGGCATCCAGAAGTAGCTCGCTATTCTGCTGGCCAGTTAAAGCGACGCACAGCGAGCCGCACAGGCGGCTCAAGATACTCGTTTGCAAGAGAAAGCTTTGCAGTTCTTCCGTCTGAGCCTGCAAAACCTCAGTCACAAAGTAATCCTGAACAGGCCGCTGGCTGCCAACAATAGTAACGAGGGCGTGCTCTAACGCCTGCCGTTTTGTATGACGCTGGAGAGCCAGAGAGACCAGGCGCAAACCAGCCGCCCAACCTTCCAGGCGCGCTAAGAGCTGCTCAATATCTGCCTCAGAAAGCTGAAAGGCCAGCGCGCGCTGCAAGAAACCTGTCGCCTCCTGCGTGGAAAAGCGCAAATCAGCTGTGCGCAGCTCAAGCAGTTCGCCATTAGCGCGCAGGCGGGCCAGCGGCAATGCGGGATCGCCGCGACCGATCAAGCAGAGATGCAAGCTAGCCGGCAAATGCTCAAGCCAGAAGCTTAACATCCTGTAGATCTCTGGCTCAGCAATCATATGATAATCGTCAAGCATGAGCAGACCAGACCGCTCACTGCGCGTGGCTAGATTGAGAAAGGTGGTCAAGGCCATCTCTACTGAAGAAGGTCTGAAAGGTGGCAAGCCTGGCGAGCTCAGCAGTGTAAGCGCGGCCAGGCTCGCTTCAGGCTGAAAGGCCTGGCAGGCCGTGAAGATGTAACGCCAGAAACGGGCAGGATCGTTATCTGTAGCATCGAGCGAGACCCAGGCCAGCGGGGGCAAGGCTTGCACCGCAGCGCGCTCAGCTATCCACTGACGCACCAGCGTCGTTTTCCCAAAGCCCGCCGGCGCCGAGAGCAGCGTCATTTTACGCGCTAAACCCTCGTCGAGCAGCGCATAAAGGCGCTCACGCACAACCAGAGAAGTCGGCAGATGGGGAAGGCTTAACTTTGCCTCAAGCAGGGGCGTTTGCTCTATTAGCGGGGACTGGGGGCCTGGCTGAGATACTATACCTCCGGAGAATTGTACCTTTGCTGAATCTTGTGCCTCCATAGCTTGAGAGGATAGCCCGGCGATTGTCCTTGCCATTTCTTCAAGAAGCTCTATGCTCAGCTCTACGCTCCGACCTGCATAGCGCTTGACAACGCGCTTTCCCTGGCGTTGATAGGCGTACCAATATCCTTCTGTCTTGCTCTTCCTGGCTTCTTTGAGCAGATTTAGATGCATGCCGTCTCGGCTATGAAAAGCAAAAGCCGTATGAGTGTTCAGCCAGTTCAGCCAGGCCGGATCTCCCGCAGCCAGCAAGAGAAGAAGCTCACCATCCTGTTGGTGTAGCTCATAGATCTCGTGTATAGCAGACCACATCAAAGCATAGCGAGCAGTTTTCGGCATAATTTCCTTTCGCAGATACGTGCCATGTTCCCCAAAGCCTATCAGGGGTGATTATAGTATAGTGTACAAAGCCTGGCAAGTGTTCCCCAAAATCTAGCTATCACGCGTCTCCACTTGCTTTTTCGCCCGTGGCACGTTAGGATAGCAGAAGAATGTATCAACAGTTTCTAAGATCTGAGCTAAGAGGGCAAAAGGGGTTTTACAGGCGGTTTCATAACCTCCCACTACATTTAGACGTATAGAATTTGACAGATATTTTACAAATCTACCCCAAGGAGCTCCTGTGGAACAAAGTTCATCACAGCATGATGACACGACTGTTATCAACACCAGCAGGTTAACCAAAGTCTACGGGAATCTGGTTGCCGTCAACGACTTGCATATCCAGGTCATGCGCGGTGACGTATTCGGATTTTTGGGCCCTAACGGTGCAGGTAAGACAACAACCATTCGCATGCTGCTCGGGCTTATCCGTCCGACAGCCGGACGCGCCATTCTCTTTGGTATGGATAATTCCTATCAATTAGCAGATATTTTACAGCGTGTAGGCGCTATCGTAGAGACGCCTGTCTTCTATCCCTACCTCTCTGGCCTTGATAATCTGCGGGTTATCGCAGCAAGTTCCGGTATGATGTCGGGCAAATCCAATAATCGCCGTCTGGCCGAAGTACTGGAGATCGCCGAGATACGCAATTATGAGAAGCTGCCCTATCGCAAATATTCGCTGGGCATGAAGCAGCGCCTGGGCATTGCTGCCGCGTTGCTTACCGATCCAGAACTTGTGCTCTTAGATGAGCCAACCAACGGCCTTGATCCAGCCGGGATGATTGAGATTCGCCGCCTCATCCAGCGGCTCTCAGAACTTGGCAAAACTATCTTTCTCTCCAGCCATATTCTCTATGAGGTACAGCAGGTTTGCAACCGCGTGGCCTTCATGCAGAAAGGCAACCTGATCAAGCAGGGCAAGGTCAACGACCTGCTGCGAGACAGCGAGCGAATAGAAGTGCGTATGGAAGATGAGGAGAAGACGCAAGAAGCACTGGGCATTTTGCGGCAGGCCCACGAGCAAGGGGCCGACTGGCTTAACAACATCAGTCTCGATAGCAACCGAGAAGGCAAATCTATCTTGATCATAGACACGCCGGTAGCCCATTCGGCCGAGATCAACGCTCTACTGGCGCGCAATGAGCTTTTTGCCAGCGAGATTCATCCCTATGAGGGCAGCCTGGAAAATCTTTTCCTGGAACTCACAGCGCTCTCCACGCCAGCCGGTCCTCATGTCGGCATGGAGGCGCTTGCGGATAAGGTTGCCCTGCCTAACGAAGAAGTACCGGAGATCCCGGCTAGTGGAAAGCGAGGCCGAAGGTGAGCAGCGTATCACAGACGCCAGGAAAGAAGATTCCTTCTCCAATTCGCCGGCGCGACACTGTAGTGATGGGGCGACGCGACTTCTTCAGCGAAGTAATTCGCTTGATGGGAGTAGAGCTTTATAAGCTGCGCCGACGCGCCATGTCCAAGGTCCTCAGCATTTCAGGCTTGATCATCACGCTGATCGCCTTTGGTCTATACGCCGCAATCTCCATTTCGGCAAGTTCTAGCCCGGCCAGCCACTTCTTGCCAGCCACCTGCACTCAGGCCAGCCAGGCAGCAGGGCCGTGCCTCAATCACACACCGACCCCGCTAGAGGCTGAGCAGGCCAAGCAAACTATGTTAAAGACGCTCTCCGAGCCGCTACGCATCCCGGGCTCCTTAGGTACCGTGGGCATGATCACCAGCACGATAGGTCTTATCCTTATCATTATTCTAGCCGGTACCATTGTCGGAGGCGAGTACAACGTAGGGACGATTCGCCTTATGTTCACGCGCGGTCCCACGCGCACCCAGTTCTTTCTTGCCAAGCTTGGCGCCATCCTGGTCTGTCTTATCCTTGGCATCTTTATCGTTACCCTGCTAAGCATCGCCATGGGCATCATCAGCAACATCCTTATGGGGGTCGCGATCGATCTCAAGTTCTTGACGGTCTCGTGGGTGCTCCATGCTATCCTCTATATGCTTACCATCATGTTTGGCCTTTTCATATATGCGATGCTTGCGCTATGCTTATCGACGCTGGGACGTACAACCGCGGCTGGGGTAGCCGGCGCGCTCGTCTGGTGGGTCGTCGAAAACGCCCTGGGCGGCATTATCACGCTGGTTGGCCCACGCGTGCAAGGAGCTCTTGGCAGATTTTTGCAGGCTATCCCTGCCTATTTCCTTAATAGTAATATAGAGGCGTTATCGCAAAACCAGGACCACTATCTTTTTGGCAATCAGCCCAGTTCCTTGACTGATCTGCACGCAATAGTGATCCTGGCAGTCTATCTTATTCTGTTCATAGGCCTGTCCTGGTGGGTCAATGAACGCCGAGACGTAACAAACTGATGTTAGAAACAGAGCCAATTAAAGCATATGCGTACGAGCTGGGTTTTGACACGGTACGCATCACCACCGCCGAAGAGTTTGCGGAGGCCAGGCAAATTATCCAGGAGCGCATAGGGCGCGGCCTTATGGATGGCATGTCCTGGTTTACCGCCGAGCGTGCCGAGGTATCTTCGCGCCCCAAAGCGCTCCTGCCCGAAGCCCAATCTATTATCGCCCTGGGTATGGTCTATCTCACCGAGCAGCCAGACGACGGGGAGCCGCAGGATCTACCGCGCGGGCGTATCTCGCGCTACGCCTGGGGCGATGACTATCACGATACTATTAAGCCCAAATTGCAACAATTTGCCGGCTGGCTGCGCGAGTATGCGCGGGCAGAAATGGGCGAGCAGCTTGAGACGCGGCTCTTTGTTGATACGGGCCGCATGGTTGATCGGGCAGTGGCTCAGCGAGCCGGTCTGGGCTGGTATGGCAAGAATACCAACATCCTGACCAGAGGCTGGGGTTCCTGGCTCTTTCTTGCCGAGATTGTCACCAATCTTTCCTTACGCCCCGATACGCCTATTAAGGCTAACTGTGGCAGCTGCGAGATCTGCTTACATGCCTGCCCAACGGCGGCCCTGCCTAATCCTTACGAGCTGGATAGTACGCGCTGCATCTCTTACCTGACCATTGAGCTACGGGGCAGCATCCCTCTTGAGCTGCGCCCCCTGATGGGCAATCTTATCTTCGGCTGCGACATCTGCCAGGAAGTTTGCCCCGTCAATAAAGTTGCCGAGAAACGCCTTGGCCTGCGGACGGAGACCGGGAAGACGCAATTTATTGCGCTAGAGGGCATTGGAAAAAATAGCAAGGAGCCTGCGCACTCTTTTCGGCCGCATCCTGAGCTGCGACCCCGCTCCGGCGTGGGTAGCAGCCCCGAGCTTATCCCTTTGCTCTCTCTAACTGAGGAACAATTTCGTGAGCGCTTCCGACGCAGCCCAATCAAGCGGACCAAGCGACGCGGGCTCTTACGCAATGTCTGCGTCGCGCTTGGCAACATTGGCGATCCCAGGGCGATTCCTGCCTTGATCGGAGCATTACACGATCAGGAGCCGCTTGTACGCGGCCACGCAGCCTGGGCGCTAGGACGTCTGGGAGGCGAGGAAGCTATACACGCGCTACAGAGTGCCTTAGCAAGCGAAGAAGAGGCTGAGGTGCAGCAAGAGATACGCTGTGCCCTTGCTTCCACCACAACATCGCCTGTAGGGGAAGCGTGAGGTTGTCAGTGAGCGAGCTGGCGGCTATGCCCAGACCGGCGAGGTTACGCAGAAGGCAGCGTTTTCGAGAAATGGTGCTTTGTGATGGCGAAGCGCTGCCGTAGATAAAAGCGATGCGCATCAAAGCGCTGCACGCCGCTATCTAGATCGACCATCGTACATTCGGCAACGCGTGCGCGCTTCTCTAGCTCTTCCAGGAGCAAGCGTCCGTAGCCCCGTGAACGCGTATCGGAGAGCGTTACCAGATCCTCGATATGTAATTTGCGCGTCCACTGTAAGGTGGCCATGATACGCCAGCCCGCCACCGCCATGCAGCGCCCCTCATCATACAGGGCCGTCAGGCGCAAACCTTGTGGATAGCCCTCGGCATAAATAGTGTGGAGATCCTCTAAAGAAACGCCATCCAGATCTTCAAGCAAGGGGTGCACATCTGGTAAACGTTTATCACCTGGAACGAGATCTATAATCTCCATGTCTTTCTGCTTTCCTTTGAAGATCGATATGAGGACAAAACACAGCTGACTGTGAGAGAGAAAATAGCGAACCAAAAAGCAAAACACCATCAGGAGCGTGTCCATGATGGTGATTACCAACTGAAAAAGAGATTACCTGAATTTTGCTGAGCCATGCATAAGCGATGCAGGGATGCTTCTTTAGTAAGTGAAGCAAGCCGTACGATCATTAGGGCTGTTCAGCTGCGCCTGTTACCAGGCGTGCACCCACAGTCTATCTACCAGGTCGTCTTCCTGGGATCTTAACTCTCTCGAAAGAGAGTGGGAGAACTTGTCTTGCGGTCGGCTTCGCGCTTAGATGCTTTCAGCGCTTATCCCTTCTTGACGTAGCTACCCAGCTCTGGCCCGGGCAGGCCAACTGGCGCACCAGCGGTCAAGCCATCTCGGTCCTCTCGTACTGAAGATGACTCCCCTCAATTCTCCTACGCCCACGACGGATAGAGACCGAACTGTCTCGCGACGTTCTGAACCCAGCTCGCGTGCCGCTTTCATGGGCGAACAGCCCAACCCTTGGGACCTACTCCAGCCCCAGGATGCGACGAGCCGACATCGAGGTGCCAAACCTTGCCGTCGATGTGAACTCTTGGGCAAGATAAGCCTGTTATCCCCGGGGTAGCTTTTATCCGTTGAGCCACATTCCTTCCACTCGGGAATGTGGGATCACTAAGCCCGACTTTCGTCCCTGCTCGGCGCGTCTGCCTCGCAGTCAAGCTCCCTTCTGCCTTTACACTCTTACGGGTGATGTCCATCCACCCTGAGGGAACCTTTGGGCGCCTCCGTTACTCTTTGGGAGGCGACCGCCCCAGTCAAACTACCCATCTGGCCCTGTCTGCCTGCCAGCTCATGGCCAGGCATGAGATACAACACACCAGGAGAGTGGTATTTCACTTGTGCCTCCCTCACCCCCACAAGGATGAGTTCTCTAGCTCCCACCTATCCTACGCACCTACCGCACCGTATCCAGGCCAAACTGTAGTAAAGCTCCACGGGGTCTTTTTGTCCTGTCGTGGGTAACCCGTATCTTCACGGGTACTTCAATTTCGCCGAGTCCTCTGTTGAGACAGTGCCCAACTCGTTACTCCTTTCGTGCGGGTCGGAACTTACCCGACAAGGAATTTCGCTACCTTAGGACCGTTATAGTTACGGCCGCCGTTCACCGGGGCTTAGATTCGCGGCTACGCTCACCGCTCCTCGTAACCTTCCGGCACTGGGCAGGAGTCAGCCCCTATACTTCCGCTTTCGCGTTCGCAGAGACCTGTGTTTTTGGTAAACAGTCGGTTGGGCCAATTTCTTGCAACCTCTTCACCCCCCGAAGGGAAGTTACCAAGGCACCCCTTCTTCCAAAGGTACGGGGTCAATTTGCCGAGTTCCTTAACAGAGGGTCGCTCGTTCACCTTGGGGGATTTCCCCCTGCCTACCTGTGTCGGTTTGCGGTACGGGCGGAGTTGGCTCTGGCGAGAGGCTTTTCTTGGCAGCCTGGGGGCCGATGACTTCCGCGCTCTTGCGAGCGCTCGGTCCAGTCGTCATGCTGGTGAAGCTGGGATTTGCCTCAGCTTCGCACTTCGTGCTGGACGCCTCTCCTGTCCATTCGAGAGGTTCACCTTCCCTACTGCGTCCCCCCATTGCTCGTAGCGAGCAACTCCGGTGCAGGAATCTCCACCTGCTTTCCATCGCCTACGACGTGATGTCCTCGGCTTAGGGCCCGACTCACCCTGGGACGATTGACGGTGCCCAGGAACCCTCAGGCGTTCGGTGTCGCTGGTTGTCACAGCGATGACGCTACTCATTCCGGCATTCTCACTTGTGTGTCCTCCACCAGTCCTTACGATCTGGCTTCTCTGGGCCACACAACGCTCCCCTACCATAGTTCTCTACAGAACTATTCACAGCTTCGGTCTACTGCTTGAGCCTCGATACGTTGTCGGTGCCACTCCACTCGACCAGTGAGCTATTACGCACTCTTTCAATGATGGCTGCTTCTAAGCCAACATCCTGGCTGTTTGGGCGGGATGACCCCCTTTAACACTGAGCAGTAAGTTTGAGACCTTAGCTGGTGATCTGGGCTGTTTCCCTTTTGACGACGAAGCTTAGCCCCCGCCGTCTCACTCACGTGGCTTCCTGTCCTGGCATTCGCAGTTTGAGTGGGGTTGGTAACCAGCACTTGGCCCCTAGCCCATCCAGTGCTCTACCTCCAGGATAGTTATGGTCCCTTGCGGGACTCCCACGTGGCTGTACCTCAATACATTTCGGGGAGAACCAGCTATCTCCGTGTTCGTTTGGCATTTCACCCCTACCCACAAGTCATCCCCCAGTTTTGCAACACTGGTGGGTGCGAGCCTCGACGAAGTTTCACCTTCGCTTCACTCTGCTCATGGGTAGCTCACACGGTTTCGGGTCGCATCGCCGCCACACCTACGCCTGCTTCAGACTCGGTTGCCCTCTGGCTCCCCTCCTTTAGCGGAGGTTAACCTGCGACGACGATGCACTCGCCGGATCATTCTACAAAAGGCACGCCATCAGCCCTTAGTTCCCCACGGGAACAGTGGCCTCTGGCTGCTGGTGAGTACGTGGTTTCAGGGTCTCTTTCATCCCCCTCTCGGGGTGCTTTTCACCTTTCCCTCACGGTACTTGTTCGCTATCGGTTGCTAAAGGTATTGAGCCTTGGAGGGTGGTCCCCCCAGCTTCCCACAAGATTGCACGTGTCTCGTGGTACTCAGGATCCCAGCCAGTGTTCCGCGCTTGCCTCTACGGGACTCTCACCCGCTCTGGTGGAACGTTCCAGTTCCTTCGAGTCAGCTTGGTTCACCTTACGCCGGTCCTACAACCCCGGTGGCACCGAAGTGTCACTGGTTTGGGCTCCTCCCGGTTCGCTCGCCACTACTACGGGAATCTCGGTTGATTTCTTTTCGTCAAGCTACTGAGATGTTTCAGTTCGCCTGCTGCCCTCCGCCCTGCCTATGTGTTCAGCAGGGGGTATCCAGACATCACTCTGGATGGGTTGCCCCATTCGGATACTCAGGGCTCTTCGCTTGTGTGCAGCTCCCCCTGAACGTTTCGCCGGTCTCCGCGTCCTTCATCGGCCTTTAGCACCAAGGCATCCACCTCGTACTCTGTCGAGCTTGATTCTGCCTTACCTAGTAAGGCATCCTCTGCATCAACTCATGCTTTGTTCTCAGCAAAATTCAAGTAATCTCAATTTTCAGTTGTTAGTGTACTAGCACCTCTGCCTTCTGGCGCTTTTTCTCGCCGTCCGGCGGTGCCTGCATAATATGCCACAGTCCCAAAATTTTGTCAATAGGTTTTCGGCCTTTTTTTGTGATCTTCAAAAATTTGCCCCAAATTGGGCTTTAGCCTGGAACAAGGCAGCCTCCTGAAGCTGAAAACGTATCCCCTGCGTCCCGAGACTGAGCAACAAGCAATCTATTTAGTGGTCCCTGGAACATCCCGTTGGCCAGGCATATCAGCCAAGCAGGCCAAGAAAGCAGGACCAGAAACCTCTCAAGCCATCTTTACATAATATTACATCGATAGCAGTAGATATACTTAGAAGTGATAAAAATTCAATTTTTAGCCTTATAGTACTAACAATAGCCAAATAGGGATTGACACCCACCTATTCAACAGGTACTCTTTATCAATGTTACGTGTGTCAGGGGTTAATCTTGTGGAGGATACAGCACTATATGAAATATTTCTTCTGGATCGCCTTCGCTGTATTTCTAGCAGCATCTATTCCTCACGTCGCCTACTTTTTCGCCTCCTTCGAGCCATCGCAGGGACCAGAGGGTATATGGTGGTGGGCGGTAAGTTATGCAATCGCTATAAGTATTGATGTCACAGTTTATCTTCTTTCATGGACAGCATTTCAAAGGTATCGCCAATATCATACGGCAAGAGCAGTCTGGCAACACTGGCTATTAATTATCATGTGCACGTTTTTTTCCTGGGCCGTGAACTGGGCATACGCCAAACAATTTCATAGCACGAACATGCTCAGCTCGGCCGAAGCTGCGGCCCCCTGGCTAACCAACATCTTTCCTTTTATGGCCAGCGCCTTTCCCTTGCTGGGTATCGTCTATACCATGATGGCCGAAACCATTACAGATACAGCGACAGCCGAAAAGAAAGAAAAGGTTCTCCAGCTAAACGCCCTCAACGAACTATCAAGGCAAACGCATCTGCCGATAGCCACCTTGCGCCGGGCGCTCAGCAACGGCTCACGGCTCACGCCCACGAGTCTGATTACAGCCGTGACCAGCCGTCCGAGCGACGAAGCTGCTCCGGTGAGCCCAGCCTCGCCAAAGAACGAAGCCCAGCGTCCCATCACGGGGCAGTTCGTGACCCTGGAGAGCGATCCCAAGCAGCCGGCTTTCGGTAAAGGTCAGAGCAAAACCCCGGCTGCAAGTGCACCGCCCGAGGGAAATCCCGATAAATTGCAGATGACCATTGAAGCACTCAAAACGCAACCAGATATGACGGATGAGGCTCTTGCGCACTTCTTATCGCTCAAGCGCCCGGCCAGCGCGCGCTTCTGGCGCCTCAAAGCTATTGAAATACTCAATGCTCCTGATAAAGAGACAACTGAATCTTCTCAAAACTATAACCAGGCCTGGGAACAGGGGGAGCTATGGCCAACGGAAGCGGCAGCAAGCGCTAGCTTGACGTTTACGGAATGTTATGCTAAAATTGTCGGAGTGCATATAGTATGGACTTTGGAGGCTGACAAACCGCCAAATTAAGGTGGGTGTTGCAGTTTGACAGTGTTGTCTACTTGTAACTAGAGAAAATTTCATCTCCAATTATTTAGGGAGGTATCAATGCCGGCCACATTCAGTTATGCGAGTATCTTGCATGCAGTCGGTCAGGTGTTAGACCAGATCGGCGTGAAGAGTATCGCAATCCACGAGGAAGAGGACGGTCTCTTCGTAGAAGGGTTTAATAGTGACGGCCAGCTGCAAGTACAGATGCGCTATGATGTTGCCAGTCTGTACGAATTGGTGAATAGATCAGAGGGTCAGGAGGAAGAGCACACCACGACACAGACAACAGGCCTGCTTCACCGCTTCCTGACTGATCACAACCGTGAATTGGTTGGCGCTACCCATTAACTCTTTTCTTTCAGAATGGCTATAGCGCGTTTTAGCAAGGAGTACAGAACCGGAGGCCTTCCTCCGGTTCTTATGTCATGAACTATACTAGCTCTTCTAAAAAATTGTGAAAAACAGTATCTTTAAAAAAAGGGGGGATCAGGACGGAGATATAACCACTTCTATTGATTGCAGAGCCAACGCTTCCCATAACTACGCATACTCTCAATTACATATACGAGATCTAGCCCTTTCTCAGTAAGCGAATATTCGACGCGAGGAGGCACTTCGGCAAATGTCCGACGCGTAATGATGCCTTCCTCTTCAAGGGAGCGTAAACGCTCAGAAAGCGTTTTTGGGCTAATACCATTAAGAGAGCGTTCAAGCTGATTAAAACGTTTGACACCAGCAGCCAAATCGCGGATAATGAGTAAAGTCCATTTGCCGCTAATAATATCGGCGGTCCGGGCTACTGGGCAAACAGCATCATCTAGATGATTGGATTTTGTTAGCTCCATTGCTTTAACTCTTTTGCTAGTCATGTCTTTTTCTCAACTACAGAATATACCATAGTAGGTACGCAAAGTAAAGCGCAGACCTCTCGACTTTGCTATTAAAGTATGATATGCTCATAGCTATAGGATACACTGCAAGGTTGTCCGAGCACCTGAACAATCATAAATCTTGGCCTGCGCGGTTTCTCCCTATGAGAGGAGAAGGTTGTGCCCGAAGATATTGCTTTATTCATTGACTTTGAGAACATACGATACAGTATGCTGAATATTCAACGGCGGGAGCCTGATCCCCAGGAACTCATTGCGGTTGCCCGTCGCTATGGCACTGTTATGGTCGCCCGCGCTTATGCGGACTGGTCTCGACAACCAGAGCCTTTTAAAGGCAGTTTAACGGCGGCGATGATTGATCGGGTCGATTGCCCGGCCAAACAGCGCGATCGTATCCGGATGGGGACGATCCACTATTCCGGAAATACTCCTACAGGCTCTCTTACGACTCCAAGTTATGTCGCCGAGCAGGGATCATATACGAAGCCATGGCCTAATGGCGTCACTGGGAGTTCTGGTAACCTTCCGGCTATTCAGCCCAATATGCAAAATGGCTGGTCTTCCGACCCTGATACATCTATCCCGATGCAAGGCGAGCTTGATGACAACCTTCTAGCGGAAGATGACCAACCTACTGAGGAAGGCTATAGCCTGTCCGAGTACCAGCAGCGCGAGTCCTACAGGCAAAATATCTCTGGTCAATATGGTCAGTCCAATCCAACTGGCCCTCTTGGGCAGAGTACTACCGGTCCTTTAGGATATCCCACTACGTCTATTCCGCATGCTGGCAATACTGGTCATATGGCTGCCGTCAACGCCAACGCTAGCGGCAATAGCACGATCGTGCAAAGCACCGTCGTGCAAAGTACCGTTGACTTAAATATGTTGATGGATATCATTGAAACCGTTTTTGATCGTCCCACCATCACGACTTTCGTTTTGATGACTGGGGATAAAGATTTCACTCGTATCAGTGCCCGTCTAAAGCTACGTTTGAACAAAACTGTTATTGTTGTAGGTATTCCAGGAACCGTCAGCCGAGATCTCATAAGCAGTGCAAATCAATTTGTTCCGTTAGTACCCGGTGGAAGTGGAAGTTCTGGTAATACAGGTGCGCTTCCTGTCACTAATTCTAATTATGCCCAAATGTCTGGTGGTACTACTGGCTCTATACCCGCTATCAATTTCTCCGGTACTACCAATTCTCAATTCCAACCACCATTTGGTACGTCACCTATGGATGCTCTTGATCCACAATTCTTGCAGTTCCTAGATTATATCGACCGTAACTGGTCCTGGCGTACAATTATTGGTGTCTCTAATTTTATTGGCGATCCGGTCAATCCTAAAAACCGTTTCCGGGGACGGCTTACTCGTGAGTCCGCCCGCGAACTCTTAAATACCTGTATCCAACAGGGTATTTTGCTCGTGCAGACTGACCCAACCGGTGCCGAAGATTTACGTCTGAACCGCTTGCATCCCGGGGTAGATGAGGTGCTCAAGCAGTTCGTTCGCTAATACAAAAGAGTTAAAAACAGGCCCCGCACTCGTTTGTTGGGGCCTGTTTTTTTTGCTTCGATGTTGTTTTCTCATAAACAGAGAGGTTTATTATTCCTATGGACGAAGCTCGTGTTTCTTTTTTGCGCCACATGATCTCCGCGCCCAGC
Organism: Ktedonosporobacter rubrisoli; assembly: GCF_004208415.1. Classification (GTDB taxonomy): domain Bacteria; phylum Chloroflexota; class Ktedonobacteria; order Ktedonobacterales; family Ktedonobacteraceae; genus Ktedonosporobacter; species Ktedonosporobacter rubrisoli. The sequence continues at coordinate 6,134,862 of NZ_CP035758.1, forward strand.
CCCTCGGGAGCTGAACAGGCGGTCCAGCAGGTTATACGCGAGGAGGTCCGCCAGTATACCGATGAGGTACGTACAGATGTTCACGGCAACGTGATAGCTTCCCTCAATGCAGCTGGCGAACCCCGCGTTATGCTTACCGCTCACTGTGACGAACTTGGTTTCTTGATCCGCTATATCGATGAGCAGGGCTTCCTTTATTTCGCCCCTATTGGGGGCTTCGATCCCGCTACACTACCAGGCAATCGCGTGAAGATTCTTACTCCTTCCGGCCCCGTAATTGGGGTGATTGGCCGCAAACCAGTTCATATTATGCACGGTGACGATCGCGACAAAATGCCTAAGCTATCAGATCTATGGATCGATATCGGGGCCGCAAATAAGGAAGAGGCGCTCAAACGGGTTCCTCTTGGCAGCTTTGCGACGCGCGCGGCTGAACTTGAGCCCCTGCACGGCAATCTACTGGTTTCGCGCGCTCTTGACGATAAGTCTGGCATCTTTACAGTCGTGGAGGCTGTACGCCGCATTCATGAGAAGCGCGAGGCTCTGCAGGCTGGCGTTTTCTTTGTGTCGGCGGTTCAGGAAGAGGTTGGCCTGCGTGGCGCACGGACGGGAGCCTTTGGTGTCGATCCTCTTATCGCGATTGCTGTGGACGTAACCTTTACTAGCGATCATCCAGGGGTCTCCAAGCAGGAGCTGGGAGATATCAAGCTCAATGGCGGTCCCGTGCTGACTGTGGGCGGAAATATCAATCCACGCGTGTATCAGTTGCTGATTAAGGCAGCTGAAGAGGCGGGGTTGGCCTATCAGATCGATTCGCAGCCCGATAGCACGGGTACCGATACCGATGTAATTCAGGTTGTGCGCAGCGGCGTAGCAACTGGCCTGGTTAGTCTGCCTTTACGCTATATGCATACAGCTTCGGAAATCGTTTCGCTTAAGGATATAGATGAGTCGGCTGAGCTGATTGCGCGTTTTGTCCTGGCGCTTGACAAAAATGTGAATGTGATCCCCTAAGATCAGCAGGAGGTGAGATCACTTGAGCTCACACAGAGTTCGGTGATCTCACTTTGTATTCTCCTTCAGATCTTGCAGCTCTCGCCTACCGGCTAGTGCTGCATGGGCGGCATTTGCTCCGGATATTGCGATTGTGGCTGCTCATACTCTTGATAAGCACTCTCGCGCTCCGCATTGCTGGCCTCGGCAGGCCGATATGGCTCTTCTACAACGCGATATCCTTGCTCATAGGACTGATATGGCTGCTCCTCTTGCCGATAAACCGGCTGATATGGCGCCTGATAAAGCGGAGGCTGATATGGCTGCCGATATCCTATCCTGGAGGCGGTCCAGGGACTTCCCCCATTCATCAAGGCGGCAAAGAGAATGCTAAGCCCAATCGCAATGCCTATGGCGAGCATAAAGCCGAAGGCAGAGTGAGAGAAGATCATAATAAACACAAAAATCATCCATGGGAAGCCATATATGCCACGCATACGCCTTGAGCGTCGCCATCCTTGCTGATTGTGATAGTACACTTTTTCTCTCCTTCACAAAACCCGTAAAACACTGGGCGCTTCTCGATCTCGAATGCAACCCATTTCTCAAGCAATCAAATAAATCTATACACATCTTTGCCTACGTCAGGTTAAAGGTTTCTCTTCTTACTGCTTCTCGCGCTCCTGCTTCCCATCACTTCCTCTCCCGGCAAATTGAGGTTCTTGATGAACTAAATATTTATTAAGTGCAGCTGAGGGAAATCATATTTATCTATGTTAACCTATACTATAGTATATCATTACTAGTCACCAACCTTCTAACTCTCCGCCTCCTCCGGGTCCGACATGATTTCTTTATTGCTAATCGCTATCATCAATATAGCACATCGTTATTTTCATGTCAAGACGCAACCTTGCCGATTCCATGGCCGTATATTGGATCAGGTAGGTGCTTGAGAAATACATCTTTTATACAAGAATAGATTGATCTTTATGGAAGAGTGCTCTAAATCACGTTTGCGGTGTTACGAGTTACCGCACTGCGCCGTCTTCGTATGTGAGATAATAGCCTCAACTATGTTTAGCACTATGACTTCTGGAGGATTAGACCTATGTCTTTTGGATTTATCGACATCCTGTTCTTAGCAACTGTAGCCTTGCTCGTCTTTAACGGATTGCGCAATGGCGCCCTCTTTAGCATTATCAATTTGATTGGTATCCCAATTGCCTTTGGCATAGTTTACTTTTTTGGCCCACGCTTTACGCAGCTCCTGGCCGCCAATGGCCTCTCAGCAACGCCTCTCATCTCCTATATTGTGCTCTTCTTTGGCAGCATTTTGATTCTTCATATTATCGGTACAGTTATTCGTGGGGTTGTGCAGCAGATTCCGGTCATCGGCTTTGGCGACGCTCTGCTAGGAGGCGTTGTGGGCTTTATCGAAGCCTGGCTCATCTGGCTCATTTTATTGCTAGTGCTTGGCAGCTTCTTACAAAATGTACAGGGCACCATCCAGCAGGGTTCGCGGCTTGTGCCCGGTGGACTCACTATTCAGGTCGATCAGTTCAGGGCCTGGCACGACTTTTACAATGAGGCAATCACCAAAAGCTTGTTCGCGCAGGTTAATAGCTTCTTTATTAAACAGCTGCCAGGACTGCCGCAGTTTCCACACTGAGCAAGAGAGAGCTTGCGTTCTCGCTACCGGCTACATACAATACACATAGATATGTTAATACACAAGAGAATCGGAGGTAAACTACGGTAAAGCAAGATCGTCTCATTGATACTGGAGTGAATCGCGGCCCTGAGCGCGCTTATCTTGTGGCGGTTGAAACTGCTGATCATGACAACATGTGGAGCGCCGAAGACTCGATCAGCGAGCTAGGCACGCTGGCCCATACGGCCGGTGCAACTGTGGTTGGCAGGATGATTCAGCGCCTGCCCCATCCCGACCAGGTGACCTACGTCGGCAAAGGACGCGCTCAGGAATTGAAGGATCTGGAGAAGCAGCTCGATTTTGAGCTTGTGCTCTGCGACGATGAGCTCTCGCCCAACCAGCAGCGGGGCTTGGAGCAGCTCCTTGAAGCGCGGGTAGTCGATCGCACAGCCCTCATTCTTGACATCTTTGCCCAACATGCCCATACGCGTGAAGGTCGGCTACAGGTTGAGCTGGCTCAGCTTGAGTATCGCCTCCCGCGCCTGACCGGCCACGGTATTGGGCTCTCACGGCAGGCTGGCGGCTCACGCAGCGCGGGCAGCAGCGGAACTGGCGGTGCAATTGGTGTGCGCGGCCCCGGTGAAACCAAGCTAGAGCTCGATCGTAGACGCATTCGCAGGCGCATCTCTGAGTTAAAGGAAGAAATCGAGGAAGTACGGGCCCAACGCTCTTTGCATCGGCGGCAAAGGACGGCGCAAGCCATTCCTGTGGTTGCCGTAGTTGGTTATACCAATGCCGGCAAATCTACGCTCTTCAACGCACTTACCTCTTCCGAAGTGCTGGCCGAGAACAAGCTCTTTGCGACTCTCGATCCAATTACCCGCCATACAGTCTTACCCGGGAATCAGGAAGCTTTGCTTACCGATACTGTTGGCTTCATTCAGAAATTGCCGACGAAGCTTATTGCGGCTTTCCGCGCGACGCTCGAAGAGGTGATTGAGGCAGATCTCTTGCTAGAGGTTGTTGATGTCAGCCATGAGAACGCTATTGAACAGAGCGAAACCGTGAATGATATCCTCACGGAGTTGGATGCTACCAATAAGCCACGCGTGACCGCGCTCAACAAAATCGATCTTCTCGATGAGCCTAGCGAACTCGACATCAGTCTCTATCCAAATGCAGTTCCGGTCTCGGCAATACGCGAAAGCGGGCTTGATGAGCTACGCGCCAAAATTGCTGAGGTGCTGGCTAACAATATGGAGACCATCCAGGTCATGATTCCCTTTACCAGAGGTCAACTTATCGAGCTTTTCCATCGCCGTGGCCATGTGGAGCACGAGCAACACGAGCACGAGGGGGTTTTCATTGCCGGACGCATCCCCTCCTCTCTTCACGATTTCTATAAGCCTTACGCCCGAATCTTGAGCTGATCCTGGCCGTCTCGGCTTGCTCTTTTTCAGACCGAGACGGCAGGTGACTGAAGCTCAAAACAAGAAATATTGCCACACTACCCAAGAAGTGCTACCATACTTGTAGGCATATAGCTAAATGTGCTATTGTCATCAGTGGCAAGCACAGGGAACCGTCAAGTCTTCCTAAAGAAGTGAGAGTAGCTGATGGCAGAACGAAAGCCACAAAGTACATTCGTTCCTTTACGTATTCGCTTACGTACGTCTTCGCAAGAGGCGCAAACAGAAACCGGCCATGCGCCCGATAACAACTCACAAAACGTCATTGAGTCCCCACAGGCCAGATCGCTTGATGCTCAGCAGCGTCATACGCGTCATATCAAAGAACTGCTGCGCCTGAATAATCTTCTGCGTGCGGACCTGAGATTGGAAGAGGTCCTGCAGCAGATCGCCGCCTCTATTACAGTCTGTACAGGATTTCGGGCTCTGGGCATCCATCTGGTAGATGAAAAGGAGCAGCGGATCGCGCCAGTGGCCTACGTCGGTCTTTCGGCCGAGCAGGAGCAAGAGCTACAGGCCCGCCTGCAACCCTCTCCTGTGCATGAGGTTCTGGAAGTAATTATGCGTCCAGAATATCGCATCAGTCAAAGCTATTTTATCTCGCATGAACACGGCAACGTTTTTGAGGATGGCGGCCAGGTAAGAATACTCCCGCTGGAAAGCTATAAGCCGGGCGGCTGGCACCCTGATGATATGCTCTTTGTGCCCCTCCTGAGCCCGCGCGAGCAAAGGGTGGTCGGCCTCTTCTCTCTTGACGATCCCGAGGATGGCAATATTCCAACCGAGGAGAGCATCGAGACTGTCGAGCTCTTTGCCAACCAGGCGGCAATTGCCATTGATAACGCGCGTATTTTCACCGAAAGTGAGGAGGAGCGGATCGCGCTTGAGAATGGCATTGCCCAGTTGCGCGATGACGTACAACGCTTGCAGCGCGGCGATTTACGCATACGTATGCGCTCTACCCATCCTAAGCTGCAGCCAATCGTGGACGCGCTTAACGTCATGATCGAAGAGGTAAGTTCTATCGTCGGTAGTATGCAATTGGTCACGCAAGCCGTCGATGAGCATGCCCACAGTATGCAGCGTAGCTCTGAGCTTCTGGTTCACTCTACCAGCCAGCAAGAGCAGCAAGTGCATCAGATCTCTGAGGTGATTGATAATCTTGCCAGCCGTATGCATCAGGTCTCAGAAAGGGCAGCTTTGCTCTCAAAAACTGCGGTTGAGGCAGTCGATGTAACCATGGAGGCTCAGGGCGCGGTTGATCGCGCAGTTGATGGTATGGGAATGGTGCGCGAAGCAACTATGCAATCGGCACGTACTATGAAGTCGCTTAGCGAGAGCGGGCAGGGCATCAATGAGACGGTGCTGGCCATCACTGATCTAACGGTCCGTATGCATCATCTAGCGCTCAATGCGGCCATAGAAGCGACCCGAGCCGGCGAGCCCGGGCAGGGCTTTGCGGTCATCGCGCAAGAGTTGCGCACACTGGCCGCCCATAGCGGCGAAGCCTCGCGTAAGGTTGGGGCCTATATTCGCACCATCCAGCATGAGACTACGGTGGTCTCTCAGAGCGTAGAGCAAAATACGCAGCAGGTTGTTATGCAAACCGAGTTGGTCACCCAGACAGGGGTAGCTCTGGAGGCTGTTAGTATTATTACTGAGCAGTTGTCCAATCTCATTCAGGGTATCTGTACGACAGCCGAGAATCAGGAGCAGGGTTCTCAGCTTGTTGTGAACTCGGTCCAGGAAATTTTGCGCATGACAGGAGATGTAACACACAATATGCGCGAAATGCAACAATCGCTTTCCCACTTGGTCCATCTCACCGATTCGCTCCGCTCGCGCATGGCGGTATTTCGCCTGGAAAAACGCTGAAGGCCTGCTCTGAAGGTCGCCCATATGCTCTCCCTCGCTAGTTGTCCCTGGCAGCCGCTGTGGGGCCTGGCAAAAATTTACGGCTGCTTGCCAGGCAGCCGTAGAGTCTGTGAAGGGCTGCTACTTTCTACCAGGCAGCCGTGTACCGATCCAGATCAGGACGAGAAGGGCCGAAATAATGCCTACGCGCTGAAAGCGTGTAGCCCAGAGCCTTTCTTGCTCAGGATCTCCATCCCCCAGACCCAGCCAATGTACAACCATCTGGAGGGCCGAGAGGCGTGCAGGCTCTGGCGACTGGGCCGACAGCGAGGGCAAGACGACTATATTGCCGCCGGCACGCTTGAGCACAGTAGCGCCAACTATCTCTTCAGTTGTTACTTCCTGCGCCCTTGTATGCAAGTAATCGTTAAGGGCTGTAAAGAACTGCTGAATAAATAACTTCAGCCCACCTTTGATCACAGCAGAGGACCAGAGGGGATCAGCCTTGCGCAAAGCCAGGGTGCCACGATAGGCGATCACTATATGCCCATCACGGCCATTCAAATGAATGCTACCAGTACCGCTGATACCATTCTGCTCTCCATCCCCATTGACGCCAGGCACATGCTGGTGCCCCTCTCCCTCAAAAGCGATCCGATAATGATAAGGATACTGCTGCTCAACAATGGTAACGCGCCCTTTATATGTGCCAACAAAGGGAGTATGCTCAACACGCAGCGCTACATTGTAGGTATGCTTGTCGACCTGCTCTATCCGTTCTATGCCAGGTACTGTGAGGCGCAAAACTTGAGGATTCATCAAGCAGTGCCACACGTCCTCCGGTGATCCCTGCAAAGTATAGGTACCTTCAATATCCATAAAACACACCCTTTTCTATTAATGAGTTCGCGATTTAGAAGGATGATATGCCATTATAGTGAGTTCATACTCTAACCACAAGGGGCCTGCATAAAGCTTGCCATCGCTCCTAGTACTATAGAGACAAATATAGTTTTTCTGATTTTTTCAGCTTTGCATTTTTTGTTCTCTGCCGAGGGATAAAAGAGGAAAAACAGGTCTTTACTGATAATAGCGCTTAACTATGAACTGGATAGAGCAGCACTTATTTATCAAGGGTTGCTTTCGCAGGCTACAAGGTGTATACTTGGTGCCGTATTATCGCATGAAGAGGAAGACGGGTCTCTACCCTACCTCTTTACGAGGAGCTTTGCATGAAAGTAATTCTATTAAAAGATGTTGATGGTTTGGGAAAAGCCGGTGACCTGAAAGAGGTTGCCAATGGTTACGCCCGTAATTACCTCTTACCAAATCAGTTGGCGGCTGGCGCCACGCCTGGCCTTGTCGCGAACCGCACACAGCGTATTGCCGCGGAGCAGCGCAAACAGGAGAAGCTGGCCGAGAGCAATAGGCAGCTGGCCGAGCAGCTTGGTAAGGTCACCCTTACCTTCAAGGCCAAAGTCGGGAGCCAGGGGCGGCTCTATGGTTCGATCACCAGTCAGGATATTGCCTCAGCGTTACGCGAGAGCGAGAAGCTTACCATTGATCGACGCTCTATCGACTTGCCCGATCCGATTCGCGCGCTGGGATCTTTTAGCATTCCTGTAAAGGTTGCTACAAGTCTGGAGCCGAAGATCACTGTGAATGTTGTGGACGAGACTGGACAAGTCGCGGCAACGAATGAGTCGGAGCAGGTCGCGGCTGAGTAAGTCTGGCCAGGTGATGGGTTGCAGGAAGTGTCCTGTCGCTATGGCAACTCTACTTTAGCCTGGAGCTTCCATGCCACGTTGGCTCTATTACTTGTTGATACTGGCCGTCATCGCTCCTATTATTTCTTTGGTAGGAGGGCCTCATCAAGAGACGGCCATTTTTATATGTTCTACGCTTAGCCTTATCCCCCTGGCCGCGCTGATTGGACGCGCGACCGAGGATCTGGAGCATTACGTTGGGCCTATCGTAGGTGGTCTGCTAAACGCTACCTTCGGCAATGCTCCTGAGCTAATCATTGGTATCTTTGCCCTACGCCAGGGCCTGATCTCCGTTGTGAAGGCCTCTATCACAGGCTCGGTTATCAGCAATGCGCTGCTTGTGTTGGGGGGTGCGCTGGCTCTGGGCGGCTGGCGTTGGGGCAAACAGTATTTTAGCAACCGCGATGCCGGGCAATACTCGGCGATGATGGTTATGGCCGTGGCTGGCTTGCTTATCCCTCTGATTGCCAGCATTTCTATCACTGACAAAGGCCGCATGCAGTCCATCAGTATCGGCATCGCAGCTATTATGCTTGTCATCTATATTATGTACCTGGCCCTCAATATTTTTCACGTGCGCGCGGCCCGGCGCAATCCTACCCAGCGGCGCAGCGGCAAGATCGCACCACCTCCACGCGAGGAAGAAGAGCCCGAGGAAGAAGAAGTTGAGGAAGCTCGGGATCAGGCGATTGCCGGCGGTCTGGGACCACGCTCGCAAGAAGCCGAGAGGGCAGAGCCAGGCCCGCCGCTCTGGCTTGCCGCAACTATGCTCCTGGTCGCCACGCTCGGAACTGCCTGGAACAGCGAGCTACTGGTAGGAGCTATTGAGCCGGTAGCCAAAGAGCTAGGTTGGTCAACTACCTTTATCGGCCTTGTCATTATTCCCATTATCGGCAATGCAGCCGAGCATTCTAGCGCGCTGCTGGTTGCCTTTAAGGATCGCGTGGACTTGAGTATGGCCATTGCGGCCGGCTCGTCGATCCAGGTTGCAACCCTTGTAGCGCCTCTGCTTGTCCTGATCAGCCTTTTCCTTCCCCAACACCTTGATCTCGTCTTCCAGCCCTCGAACTGCTCCTGCTGAGCCTGGCGACAATCCTCTTTACCTTCGTCAGCCTTGACGGCGAATCAACCTGGCTGGAAGGTGCACAGTTGATTGCCGTCTATATTATGGCCTGCGTGGTCTTCTTTTTTATGCCCGGCTAGGCTGACTCTCGCGCCTGCCTCAGTCAGGATAGGATGGTGCATTCACGGCGGCCCGGTTTATGGCCTTGGGAATTTGTGGCAAGAGGTCTGAGGCCAACAAGCCGGCATGCCCAAGCTCCTGACTTACAAAGGTAGAGGCCAGCACGTGCAGGTACACGCTGGCGCTGGCGGCGTCAAAAGGTTGAACTCCCTGGGCTAGAAAACCGGTTACCATCCCCGCCAGGACATCGCCAGTGCCGGCAGTGGCCAGAGCGGGATTTGCTAGCAGGTTGATGCGCGCCTGCCCCTCGGGATGGGCAATAATCGTGCACGCGCCCTTCAAGGCGAGAATGACTTTCCATTCTTTGGCTTTCTCACGCGCCAAATCCAGTCGGCTGATATCGCCTCCCGAGACCTTCGTAGCGGCCAGACGTCCCATTTCGCCAGGGTGGGGAGTAATCACAGTATTCTCGGGCAGCAAGGTCCACCAGTGCTCCATAGCCGAGAGATTATTCAAACCATCGGCATCAACCACCAGGCGGGGCCGCTTCTCTTCAGGCAGGGCGCGCAGATGTTCCAGCACCTGCAGGATCACCTCGCGCGTGGTTGGCGATTGCCCAAGGCCGGGGCCGATTAGTAGCGCGCGATAGCCCTCCAGGTGCGCGATCAAGGCCTTGGCCCGTTCAAAACTGCCGGCCTGCTCATCGGGCAAGATGGCAAACGTGGCTTCATGCAGCGAGCTAGCATAAATGGGTAACATTTGCTCAGTCACGGCAAGAGTAATCAGGCCGGCTCCCACGCGTGCGGCTGCGCTACCAGCCAGAAAGATCGAGCCGGGATATGGCAGCGATCCGCCAAAGATCATTACCTTGCCAAAGGTTCCCTTATTGCTATTGAGTCGACGCTCCGGCAACAGGGAATGCACAAGGTTGGTAGTGAGCATTTCTGTTGGCAAGTCGCGCTCCAGGTCAGCGGGCAAACCGATATCCCCTATATAGACGTCGCCAAGGTAGTCGCGCCCGGGGAAGAAGAAAAAGCCCTGCTTGGGACAGGCCAGCGTTATCGTCATATCGGCATGCAACGCGCCAGGATCGACTGCTCCCGTATCGGCATTGAGCCCGGTAGGCAAATCGATGGCGACAATACGCAGCTCGGCGCGGCTCTTGCGTTCCTGCTGCACGCGCTTGAGCAAGGCGCGCATATCCTCGGAGAGAGGACGCGAGCGCCCCGTACCCAATAAAGAATCTATGATGTAGTCAGCACTCTTGATGGCCTCGTCAAGCGTCTTTGCCACCTCTGGCTCAGCAATATCCTTGTCACGGATACGCAACCTTTGTTCTTTCCAATAGTAGAGATTGATGAAAGCGCCAGCTTCCTGCAGATGACGCGCCATTACCAGGCCATCTCCACCATTATTGCCCGGGCCTATCAGGAATAATACTTCAAGGCCATTCATTGAATGATGGGGCAATAGATGGGCCATAAAGATGTCAGCGGCACTCTTGCCGGCGTTTTCCATCAGTATGGGCGAGCTTAAGCCGTATTGACGATCAGCCTGTGCCTCTAGCTCTCGCATTTCTGCGACAGTGACAATATGCATACTAGCCTCCACGCATCTACAAAGTATGTCTTTGCCTCACGTTCGTACTACATGTATTTTAATGCCTGTACGGCCCCAAGGGAAAGGGCTATGCAGGCTTCATGCTCTTTTTTCTGTCTTCCGCTGGCATATTGGGAAGTTGGAAAGCTCTAAGGGCTATAATCGCCCTCTATGAGCGGACCATGAGCTATGATATACTTTTCCCTATGAAATTAGCGCTAAAAATTCGACCCCAACGCAGTACACAATATGCCCATATGACCTCAGCTCTGGCCAGCCCGGAGCTCCAGGCCAGCCCGGCCGGCAGGCTTATTAGCGATATAACTTCGCTCACCCTGGCGGGCCAGGGGTATTTGCTTGTCACAGCTGATGCTTCTCTGCTCACTTCTCGGCCCATGCGCGATCTTTTAGCTCGTCTTGGAGCAAGTAGCGAAGCATACGAATATTTTGAGCAGATAGGTGATATCACGGGTCCCTTGCTGCGGCCCATTGAGCCGCATTTTGTGCCCTTTCTCCCTCTAGAGATGGCAGAGGCGCGCCGCTATAAGGGAAAAACCAACGAGATTTTCACGCGCGTTCTGCTCAACGTGGCGATTTTCGCTGGCGAGTATAGCACACATTATAATGAGCGCCTGCGTATTCTCGATCCCTTAGCCGGAGGCGGCACTACGCTCTTTACCGCCCTTGCTGCCGGTTACGATGCCTTCGGGGTCGAACTTGAACGGCAAGATGTCGAGACCACGGCCCAATTTGTTAAGCAATATCTGACCGGCGAACATATTCCTTTTAAAGAAACTAATGAGCGAAGTCGCAAAGCCGGACGGCGCTACCACTTTGAAATCGGGCGCAAAGGAGAGACGCGCTGGCTGGTCCTGGCCCAGGGCAATACCACGGATGCCAGCATGCACATGCGTGAAGTGGCCGGCGGCCCACACATGCACGCCATCGTCGGCGACCTTCCCTACGGCATCCAGCATTTTGGCGAAATCGCCTCTCTGCTCAGCAAAGCTCTTCCTGTCTGGGAAAGCATGCTTCTACCAGGTGGCACGTTGGCACTATCCTGGAACGCTACACGTATCGAACGCGCGGCGCTAAGCGAGCTGCTAGAGCGCCACACCCATTTACATATACGCAATGATCCTCCCTATACGCTGTTTGCGCATGCAGTTGATCGCGTCATTAAGAAGAGGGATATCATAGTTGGAGTCAAGTCATGAACTGAGTGAAGATCACCGCGCGCTTTTTCATAGAAAAGCAACTCTATTCTCACTGCAGCGTATATGTAGATAACAGTTTACATTTTCTCAGGAGGAAGGCAGAAGAGAGATCTAGCAACCGGAAAATTTGAGACTTTACTAAGTGCGCTAGCTTACTGTATGTGCAGGTTTTTGTAGCAACTGTGGCCGCCAAAGGAAAGTCAAAGCAGCGTAGGCAGGCACAGGCAAACCCGCCCCAGGGTGCCTTCTCATTGAGGGTGGTTTGCTCTGTGCATTAGCTATACAACGTAAGCGTATTCGCTTATAATAATAGCGTTATCTTAAAACTAGTTTCTAGAAATATTGCTGTCTCTCCCAGGATACTGCAACACATTCGGGGTTGGTAAGGGCTTGATCTTCCCTCCTGAGAAACCCCATTTAAACTATGAGGAGTATATATGCGTAACCTCCCTAATCTGCTTAGCCTGAGCAGACTCCTGGCCACAGTACTGGTATTCATATTAGTGCTGATCGATCAACCCTGGGCCTTTCTGCTGGCCACAGCTTTATTTTTACTTGCCTCCATTACAGATTTTTTCGATGGCTACCTGGCTCGGCGCCTCAAAGTCGTTTCATCGCTTGGCGTATTCCTGGACCTTACTGCGGATAAAGTATTTGTCGTAGCTATCCTTACCGCTATGGTGCAGATCTCTCTTATCCCGGCCTGGATCGTTTTCATCATCGTTACGCGCGAGTTTCTTGTCATGGGCCTGCGCTCTATGGCCGCTGCGCGCGGAAAAGTTATTCCGGCTGGAGTCTGGGGCAAGCAGAAGACCTTCATTACTCTCGTTGCCATGGGAGGAATATTGCTGGCCAAAGGGCTGGGAGCGCATATGCTTAGTCTGTTTCCGCCCATGCTCGTCTTTAACAGTCAGACCCTTGTCTTTAGCGAACTCTTACTGCTAGCTGCCGATGCTCTTATGATTGTGGCAACGATCTGGACCATTTTCTCGGGCATAGAATATATAGTAAGTGCTCTGCCGCTCTTTAATGCAAACGATCAATCGCAATCATCTTAATTCTATCGTTAGAAACGGTCTGAAAACGGCGTCATGGCCAGGCTGCTCTCTGACTCAGGCCGTTTCTGAATAACACCCCGATATTCTTTATGGCTAACCAGGAGCAGACAGATATAGAATTGCTCAATGCTTTCCTCCCATTCAAGAACGTGGAGCGCTGACCTATCTGGTAACGACGTTTGGTAAAAAATCTTATATCCCCATATCTCTAACCCATCCTGCATGGCTACACCCTCGCTTCCAAAGCATATCCCTGGCAAGCCTTCTCTCCCAGGCAAAGCCAGCATCTTTGTTAGTGGCGAGAGATCTTTTCAGAGATGCTGGCCTCTACAGAAGCAGGGAAAACAGCTGTTTTCCCAGCTATTTCTCATACATCTCTTGTGATCTTTGACCCAAAAACGTATTTTGCTTTTCTCTACCCTTGTATTTATTGTAAATCTTCTATATAATAGACACGCTTTGGCTTCTTTTACTGATTTTAATACTATACATAACCTGCGAGATAATAAGTCTTCTCATCAACATTAACCCGAACATGCTTAGTGAGCTTACCTTAGTGAAAGGATGTATATGCAGGAAGATATAGCAGATACCAGAGCAATTAGCGGCGTCATGAGCAATCTGGCAAACTCTACTTTAATGGAGAGAGGAGAAAGAAATAGAGAGCTCAGGCTGATCGCGCGCCTTGAACGCCTGCCCCATCTGCCCTTTCATAGCCGAATCGCTTTCCTCTTAGGAACAGGACTTCTGCTAGATGGGCTCGATACTCTAATTATTTCAGTCATTCTGACTCCTGTAGCTAACACCTTTGGTGCCTCACCGGCAAGTGCTGGCATTCTCATCGCTGCAGGCTTTGCCGGGCAAGCCCTCGGGGCGCTCATTTTTGGCTACTTCAGTGAGCGCTTTGGTCGCAAAATTCCACTAGTAATTGCCCTGCTTATTTGTGGCCTATTCAGCCTTGGAGCTGCCATTGCTCCGAGCTTTCAGGCACTGCTCCTGCTACGTGCCCTGCAAGGTATCGGCTTAGGAGCCTGCCCGCCGCTGAGTATGACACTATTCAATGAGTATATTCCGGGGCAGCGGCGTGGACGCAACGCACTGCTTGTGCAGGTCTATTTCTCCGCCGGTTATATGCTGGCATCTTTTCTGGCGCTTCTAGTATTTGCCTTGACGAGATCTGCGTCTGGCTGGCGCATTTTATTTGTTATTGGCGCTCTCCCCCTCTTGATAGCTCCGCTCATCTTCTTCTTTGCCCCGGAATCACTGCGCTGGCTGCTAGTTAAGCGGCGCACGGAGCAGGCCGAAGCTATCGTTACAAGCCTGGAACAGGAAGCTATACAGCTTAAGAAAGCCTGGGTAGAGCAGGATGGTATGGAGATGCCCGCACAGCCAGCCCAGCAGCAGACGCACCTAGGCGAGCTCTTTTCGCCGCGCTATCGACGACGCACCTTTTTGACGTGGGTGCTCTGGTTCTCCTCATTCTTTATCCTGGTTGGCTTCTCCAGCTGGTTGCCTTCGTTATATATTAATCCGGGCGGACTCTCAGAGCAGCAATCCTTGCTTCTCACATTTTGCCTGGGCTTTGGAACCTTGAGCCTGCTGGCTGTCTATGCCTTCACCGTCGATCAGTTCGGACGTAAGCGCTGGTTTGTCATCGGCTTTGCCCTGGCTGCGCTTGGCGCAATCGGTGGCGCACTTCTCGCCGGACCGTTACAAGCCATAAGCTGGCTAAAGCTTGCCCTGGCCGGGGCCTTGATGTCGCTGGGCGCTTATATCTGTGTCTCCGGCGCCTATCTCTATACGGCTGAGCTATTTCCAACGCGCATGCGAGCCTGGGCGATCTCTACCGGGCGCAGTTGGAGTTGTGCCGCCAGCATTATCGCCCCCATTATTATTGGCATACTGATGAACAAACATCTCTCGATAGCCATCGTCTTTGCCATGCTCTGCGCGCTTGCGCTGCCCGCGTTGTTATGCGTCATGCTCCTGGGGGAAGAGACAAAGCAACAAATATTGGAGAAACTTTCACATTAAAATAGAATGCCCATATCGGAAGGAGGGAACCAGCATGTTCCCGGTCATCGATATCCACGCTCATTATTATCCACCTGCTTATTTAGAGGCTGTGCGTAAAATGGTAGATAGGCCAGGGCCTGTAGGAGATGCGGCCCGCGCCACCATCCACAGTCCTTTCATTGGGCGTATTCCCCATTTTAGCAGCCGGCTGGATGAGCGTATTGCCTTGATGGGACCAGGCGGGGATTACTCAGCAAATCTTGAGCTTCTCCTCGCCTAATATCTGGCTTACTGATATGCAAGCGCGGGCTGCCCTGGTTCGCATCTTCAACGATGCTTGTGCCGAAGTTACCAGGCAGTATGCGGGCCGCTTCCTGTTCTTTGCCAATCTCCCGCTACCATTCGTTGACGCGGCGATCGAGGAAGCGGAGCGCGCATTTATGCAAGCGGGCTGCGTTGGGTTGGGACTCTGCACTCACTTTGCGCAGTATGCGATTACAGACGAGCGCTTTGCGTCATTTTACCAGTACGCCAATCAGCGCAAGTGCCTTATCTTCCTCCATCCTGACCCCAGGCCTGAGCCAGGGTATATTGATAGTCCTGCCATGGCCTGGACGCTGGGAGCACCTTTTCAGGATACTGCAGCCCTCTATCAGTTGCTACAATCGGGTCTGCTGGAGCGCTACCCTGACATCCGCTGGATCGTTCCTCACTGCGGCGGCGTGCTCCCGGCCTTAGCCGGCCGAATTGACGAAATCTGGCAGATGAATCCCGATCCCCACCGGGATTTAGCGGCGCCTCCGAGCAGCTATCTGCGCCGGCACAACGTTTATGTAGATTGCGCCACGCCTCAAGTGAGCCTGATCAGGCTGGCTGAAGACCTGTACGGAGAGGAACATTTGTTATTTGGTAGCGATTTTCCCTATATCAAAAGCTCGCTGCATGATCTGCGCCAAGCCATGCAACCAATCCTCCAACTCACCCAAAGTGGGCAAACGCGCCAAAACATTTTGCGGCCAACGCGGCCTCTCTGCTCACCCCTTATACTGGCCGCCAGATATCCTTGTAAGCCTACCTTAATAATGTTGGCATGAGGCATCAGCGGCGCACCGAGCATATTTCTGCCATTCCCCGGCGCGCCGTTGGCTACTCTGAGCCGAGCACAGTTTATAAAGGACTCTTCTCTGCGCCGGCCGGGATGGCCTCTTTCTGCCATATCTTGCGCTCTTTTCCGGCCAGCAAACGCCCGATGTTGTCAAAGTGGAAGAGGATTACCAGAGCTGGGCCCACCACCAGAAAAACGAGCTGGGGAAGCGTGACCAGGGCAAAAAAAGTGGGATGGCTCAAACCAAAAAAGTAAAAGGCCAGGCCGCAGATAATCGAGGCCAGCCCTCCAACGATTGAGCCGAGGGAGACATATCCAGAAATACCGATTGTGCTGAAAGTAGCAATAAGCGAGATCACAAAGGCAAGAGGCGAAGTCACAAGCAGCGCGCCGCCGCCCGTCGAGACACCACGGCCGCCTTTAAAGCCAATAAATACCGGAAAACAATGGCCAAGCAAGGCCAGCAGGCCAGCCACCGTGGGCCCCCAGCCGGCTCCATGAAGCAAAGGAATCAAGGTTGCCAGCAAAGTAGGACCCAGCCCCTTTGACAGGTCTACCAGCAAGACGATGAGAGCGGGCCCATTGCCCAGCGTACGCCGTACATTGGTTGCGCCAATCTTATGGCTTCCATAGACGCGTATATCAAAATCTTTGCCACGTAGCAGCTTGCCCATCCAATAGCCTGATGGAATCGACCCCCACAAATAAGCAATTACAGCAGCTAACAAGAGCGAACCGGCAATTCCCAGCATCGCAGCTTCCTCCGTTTTTCAAGCTCTTCGGCAACTCACGATGTTGCACGGCCTCATTATAGACCCGTGAGGAGCAAATTACTAGCAGAACACTCCCAATCGGCCTATAGAACGCGCTTCCTAGATGCGCCATTGCCCATCGCTCATCCACAAGATATTATCGATAAGGCAGATCCCACCAACGCGCACGGCAATGGCCAGCAAGGTATCTGGCTCCGCCTCTTGCCGCTCGATAAAGGTCTGGGGATGGCAGACGGCCACATATTCCAGGTCCACATGCGGGGAAGAGGCGATAAGCTCCATGATCATTTTCTTGATCACTGAAGCGCGACGCTCCCCATGCTCGATAAGATCTCGGGCCGCTAGTAAGGCTTGATAGATCAGGGCGGCTTCCTTACGCTCCTGGGCCGAGAGCCAGCTGTTGCGTCCGCTGATCGCCAGGCCGCTGCTTTCACGCAGGGTTGGCAAGACGCGCAGGCTCACATCAATGTTGAGATCGCGCACCAATTGCTTGACAATAGCCACCTGTTGGGCATCTTTCTGGCCAAAATAGGCTACATCGGGACGGATGATCTGCAGCAGTTTGGTAATTGCTGTGGCAAAGCGGCGCACCGAATCAGGCCGACGTCGCGCTTCCAGCCGTTCGGCGATCGGGCCGATAGGCGTCACGTAGGTAGCAAAGCCTGGAGCATATAAGTCCTCCTGGCGCGGAACAAACACCACGTCGACATCAGTATGGCTCAAGCGGCGCAGATCATTTTTCAGATCACGCAGAAAGTCCGAACGAAAACAACTATTTTCATCAAATTTCTTTAAGGAGCATTCAAGGATGCTTACAACAATAATCTCACACTCTTCCAGTGCGGCCCGGATTAGTGTACTATGTCCATCATGCAGGGTACTCATGATGGGCACAAAACCAACAGAACCACCTGCCAACCAACCCCTGGCGGTCTCTGTCATTTCACTCAGGTTGTCGATGATTCGCATTGTAGCTCCCTATAGCTCCTCCGCACAACGCTTCGCCAGATAGGCATTCTAAGATGGATCTCTGCAATTGATAGATTAGAGGAGAGAAAAATAGGGGATGGCAAATCCCCAGCATTGAGATATCCCTTGTCCTTTGACATATGACACCAATCGTGCCAGCAGACTGCTTCTGCTGACATCTCTGACTCGCTCATATAGATGACGCGGCTCCTACGTCAGATGGATACATAATCGCGCTAAAAGTGAACTGTCAGTCAATTACGGTGTTTGTAGTTTGCATAACGTATAGCACCATACCCAGTAACATGCTATACTACATACATGCCTATTAGTAGGCTAAGGAGGCAATGCATGCATAGCGTCATTCGGTTGATCAAGATCAACACTCGGCTCCTTCTACTTGCTATCTTCGGCACTCTGCTTATACTGCTTCGTTACATGTGGAGAACTCCCCAGCGTCTAGAAAGCGTTTTACCCGGAGAAGCCTATATATATAAATGGACCCATGGGCAGATCTACTATAAAGTTGCCGGTCAGCTCACCGCCCCACCTGTAGTGCTTTTGCACGCGCCGGAAATTGCTGCATCTGCTTATGAGATGCGCTACCTTATGCAAAGCTTATCTCGGCAATATAGAGTGTATGCCCTGGATCTGCTCGGTTTCGGCCTTTCGGATCACCCGCGGATTCATTATTCTGCTGAGACCTATGTTACTCTCTATCAGGATTTCTTGAAAATAGTTATAGGACAACCGGCTACTTTACTGGCCAGTGGGCTGAGCTGCAACTATGCGCTGGCCGTGGCAACTCGCGCGTCGGACCTTTGCCAGCGCTTGATACTGCTCTCGCCGGCCGCGCTACTGGCTGCTCGCAGGTGGCCAGGCTGGCTGGCCAGGTTTATACAGCGCCCTCTTCCCGGCCTGCTACTCTATGCCTGCCTGACGCCGCGCATAATTTTGCGCAGGGTTCTAGAATGGCAACATAAACCCACCAGGCTACGTATTACAGAAGAGGAAATACAGCAGGCATTTGCTGCCGCGCATCAATCTGGCGCCGAGCACGCTGCGCTGGCTTTTCTTAGCGGGGAGCTAAGCCTTGATGTTGTTGATAGTCTTGAGACGCTCAGGCAGCCCATGCTGATTATCTGTGGAACGCGTAGCTTGCACGCCCAGGCTCTACCCGCCAATCTGGTCGCACTCGGGCCGCAGATGCATGTCACATTTATACCCGATGCGGGGCTACGTATACAGGAAGAGCAGCCCGCGAAAGTGCTGGCCGCTGTTGAGGACTGGCTACAGGATAAAATGCCGGCCAGCGTGGACGATCCGCCAGAGCCACAGACAGCGGTTCCAGAGGAGCAGAATAACGAACCTGCAGTTGCGCCAACGTTGTCTTCCGAGGAGCCGCATGCGAAACCTGGCGTTATTACGGAACCCACAGCCCAGGAGGAACAGCCTGCAGAAGCTGGCCCAGCCCGACCACAAGAAGTCAAGGCTTATTGTGTGAAATGTCGCCAGCAACAAGCTGTAGTCAATCCACAGAGGGTCACCCTGAAAAATGGGCGCGCCGCTCTACAAGGCACATGTACCATCTGTGGAACACGCCTTTTTCGTTTTGTAGCAAGCTAAGCAAGCATTCGCAGCATCGGCCTCCCAGGCCGTAGAAAGGAGTTTTTAGTTTCTATCAAGACGAGGAATATGCAAGATCGTAACAGAAAACCGAAAAAAAGGTTACTAATTACTTGACGTTCCGCAATTCACAACGTATAATCACCCTCATGTGTGTTGGACACCTGCACTTCTAACAAAAAAGATGCGAGGTGCAGAAGAGACTCGCCTCAACCAGAGCAGAAAAGTCTGCAACAAGATGAGATTTTGCTAGCAGCGCCTTGCTAGTAAGATAGTTCATCCTCTTTTCAGAAAGGCTGAGCTGGAAGGGTTGAAGGATTTTCTGGTGGAGGAAAGCTAAGAGCAAGAGATAGGTGAAGAGTGGGAATAAAAGAGGGATGAATACGGTAGTAGAAGATAAACTAATAATTAGAGGCGAATATCTGGAAGAGGCCCGCAGCAGGTCGAAAGCCTCATTACCAGGAGGAGTTTTGCTATGAGTATTGGTGGACAGAGTGACGCAAAGTCCGAACGCAAGGTCTATCACCTGACTCCCGAAGGCTTTGCCAAGATGCAAGAGCGCTTGGAGTACTTACGCACAGTGAAGCGTAAAGAAGTCGCTGACTATATTCACGACGCCAAGGAGGCAGGCGATATCAGCGAAAGTAGCGCATATGAAGATGCGAAAAACCAACAGGCAAAAGTCGAAGGTGAGATTCTAACTCTGGAGCAACTGCTGGCATCAGCAGAGATCATGACTCCAGACATGCATGATCAAGTGGACGGTCCACCCGCAGTGCGAATTGGCATGCAAGTGGAAGTGGAAACTGAACGCGGCACAAAGCGCACCTTCAACATTGTTGAAACATTTGAAGCCGATCCAAAAGCGGGTTTAATTTCTGATCAATCGCCAGTAGGCAAAGCGCTCGTGGGCCACAAGGCGGGCGATGAGGTGGATGTTTCAACCCCCGGTGGCGTGACGAGATATACTATTCTCTCTATTCGCCCTATGATCTAATGCCTGGAAAAAAATTATCGCAGGGCACCTGTATAAAAAGTGCCCTGCTTTTTTCTGCTCCGCCTGGCGGGCACACGCCGGTACCCGCCATGTAGTAAGGGGTGCCAGATCACATTTGTTTGCGCAGCATGACCTGGCGCACTCCTTCAGGAGCCTCAAGTTTGCCGATCAAGGAGAAGCTTTCAATCGCCTGATCGGCGAGCTCAGCTTCTACATCATCGCTAATGCGACAAATTCCAATTATGTTCATGTGCAAACGTCTTCCCTGGGTCAGCACTTGCTCCAAAGCAGCCTTATCGTACTGCACCATTCCGACCATTTGCACATTGTAGGCTGCCGTGGCCGTGGTCCCTCCATGCTCCTGGCTAACCGGCTCGTCGCTATCCCGCGTGTCATAGGTTGAACGCTCCGCTGAGGAAGGATAGAGGATCAAGGTGCCCGAGATCTCCATCTCACCCTCAAGGCCGCGCTGAACCTGGTAGGGCTTGAACAACGCTTCAATCTCTCTATTGAGGTGTAAGAGCTCATCGCCTGTAATATACATATGGAGCATGCCAAATTCCGCGTTCAGCACTTCATCCTGGTGCTGGAGCGTACGACGTAAAGTGCGCAGAAATCCATTCCTTAACTGATTGAACCAGCTACTTACTGTAGCCAGGACGGCATCTGGAACGTCGGAGAGCAGGAGGCCACTAGCGACGTCGATCTCGCGGGCAATCGGCAGATAGTATTTTTCGAGGACCCCGCCTTTCTCGCGCGTTTCCGCCAATTGCAGCAAGCCAACTTTTTCTAGCTCGCGTACATGATAATGAACGCGGCCAGGAGCCATACTTAGGATCTCTCCCAGCTGCGTAACAGTCATTGAACGTTCGCGCAAGAGATCGATGATACGCAGCCGCAGCAGATCAGAGATGGCCCGTAGCTGATCCAGACGTTCTATCGAGTAGTATTCCTTCATCAAATTGCTTATATCGATAAAATAATTTTGATCGTAAAAAAATGATAGTATAGATTAGATGGGCTGTCAAGGGAAAGGAGGACCTCTACGCTCGCTTTATTGTCATATTGACACTTTCCTCTCACACCAGTAATATAAAGACACGCCGTAGCAGGAGAGACATCAGGGTTTATGCTGTACAGAAGGTAATTAAGGAGCAACTTAAATTGTTAACGTATGAAGATATGACCGGATACTTCCTGAAGGCGGCGGACAGCCTCGCACTCACCACACATCCCGAGTACTGGCTCAACTCCCGCACTTTAGAGCGCGAGTTTACTTGCACCTGCCATACAGGGAATTGCGAGGAGGCAGAACACCGCAGCTCGTGTAGCGTCTCATTTACGTGGGGTTCACTCGACACTGCGCTCTCTATCGAGGGGCCAGCAGGAGTTTGTGACTTCTTCCATGAGGCGGACCAGGACTGTCCACACCTGCACACGAGCGCAATTCCGCCCTTAGTGCTTGACCTGTCCTATACGCTAGCCTTAAATGGCACATCGATCTCTGAAGCCACGCTACTATCGCTTACCCAGATGCTCAAGCTACGAGCAAGCGAACACAGTAGACGGACAATCGAGACGCGCCCAGGAGTGAGCATGGTTTTGCACGAGAACCGCTTGCAGCCCGATATGCTTACGCTTCAGCAGCGTGTAGAGTTGCCAATCTGGCATCCTGAAGGGATGCGCGGCCTTCACGACGACCCGCATACTTCATCCCTACGCCGCCGCACACAACGCGAGCATCATTTTCTTGATGACGAGGAAGAGGGGGGTGAAATTATTGCAGACAATCCACGAGCAGAGGAATGGCTACCCCAGGTCATGGTAGAGGTGTGCCAGGACATTCTCCATGTGCTGGAAGCCCTGGACGCCACACTCCTCTATGATGTACCTGACAACTCTCAGTCGTAGACTAGTACATCCTGTTTGGTCTACGCCTTCTCTCAGGAGGTAAAAGGACATCGAGCGCATCATCGACAGTGACAACACCTTCGAGGATTTGCTCCGCATTGACTACGGGTACCGCCAGCAGATTATACTTGGCGATGATTTCTGCGACTGCATGAGCTTCGTCATCCGGCCCAACAGTGATCACATCTGTCTCCATTAGATCCTGCAGCAACTGAGCTGGCTCAGCTGCCAGCAAATCCCACAGGGAGACCACACCAAGTAAACGGGTTTCATCCTGCGTCTCATCCGCGACACAGTAGATGTAGGCTATGCGTACATCGCTTTCGCGGATGCTGGCGCGTACGGCCTCTAAGGCTTCGGCGACTGTGTGGATCTGATTTAAGGCGATATAGTCGGTGGTCATTAAGCCGCCGGCGGTGTCCTGCTCATATTCTAGAAGCTCCTGGACATCTTCGGACTCCTCGGGCTTCATTAAGCGCAAGAGTTCCTGCGTACGCTCCTCGGGCAACTGGGCCAGCAGATCGGCGATCTCGTCTGGTCCCATGGCCTGCAGGATGGCTGCGGCTCGCTCTAGATTGATATTTTCAAGAATCTGGCGCTGTCGCTCGGTATCAATCTCTTCCATAGTATCGGCCGCGGTCTTATCATCAAGACCTTCGATAAGGCGCGCGCCCTGGCCGGGAGTGAGTTGGTGTACGATGGTGGCAATATCGGCGGGATGCATATCGGTGAGGTGACGGCTTAGCGCGCGCAACTGGCCAGTTCCGGTAGGCAGCGTTTCTTGCTCTTCGTCTTCCTCGGAACGCTGGGCACTGACCGGCTCGATCTGTTCCCAGGGAATTAAGGCTGTGGAGGATTGATTGCCTGGAATACGAATCAGCCAGGATGGAGCCAGGCGGCGGATGAGCCCGAGGACGCTGGCATCAATGCCCAGAAGCCGCCAATCCTCGCCAAGACATACGTCATTGACGCGCACGGCTTTTTTGCGCGCAATATCAATAACTTGCTTATCGAGAACGTCCCGCGCCAGAAACACTTCTGAGACCAGGACATCTTCGGCTTGCTCAGCCAGTTGCTCTAGCGGAAGAAGCAGGTGAAGGTTCCCTGCGCGTAGCTCAACTGAGACGATAGGGACGCGCAAGAGCTGCTCCTTATCGCCCTCTATCAGCAGCACGTCAGGATAGGCAGCTTCGTGCCGTCCCACCTGTGAAGGTGGGATCAACACGTCAGCAATTTTGCCTACACGCACATTCTGCAGGCTCTCTACTGGTGTGCCAAGTAATTGGCTCAGGTATAACATGCTAGTTACATCTCAATACGAGAATCCGGCAATACCCGGCTCGGCTCAAAGTGAAACAGGGAGTTCTCTGTCTCAACCCGGCTGTTGGCTAAGGTTGCACAGGCTCCAACAAAATCACGGAACAGGGGATGCGGACGCGTGGGACGGCTCTTGAACTCGGGATGGAACTGCGAGGCGACAAACCAGGGATGCTCAGCCAGCTCGATCACTTCCACCAGGCTGTTATCTGCGGAGCGCCCGCTGACTATCAAGCCATGCGTCTCCATGCGCTTACGATACTCGTTATTGAATTCATAGCGATGGCGGTGGCGCTCGAAGACGATCGGCTCGCCGTACGCTTGATAGGCTTTGGTGCCAGGGGTCAGACAACAGACCCAGTTGCCCAGACGCATGGTACCGCCCTTGTCGGCAACCTGACGCTGAGTGAGCATGAGATCGATGACGGGATAAGGGTTCTGGGGATCAAACTCGCTACTGTTGGCCTCGCTCAAACCAAGGACGTTGCGTGCAAACTCGATGACGGCGACCTGCATGCCCAGGCACAGACCCAGGTAAGGGATCTGCTTGCGACGCGCAAAGCCTGCAGCCTTGATTTTGCCCTCTATGCCGCGATGGCCAAAGCCGCCGGGTACGACAATACCTGCAACATCTTCCAATACTTCAGTATAGCCCTCACCCATCTGCTCCAGCGCTTCCGAATTGATCCATTTGATGCGCACATCGACATCGTGGAACCAGCCGGCATGGCTTAGCGCTTCGGCGACAGAGAGATAGGCATCATGTAGCTCGACATATTTGCCCACCAGCCCAACCGTCAGCTCGGGGCGCGGGTGCTTGATCTTGGTGACCAGATCCAGCCACTCTTCCATACGGGGCTCCTGGCGCTTCAGGCCAAGCTCCTGGACCAGATACTCGCCAAGGCCAGCTTCCTCCAGCACCAGCGGTACCTCGTAGATGGTATCGGCAGTCAGGAGCGGAATCACGGCGCGAGCCTCTATATTACAGAAAAGCGCGATCTTCTCGCGCAATTCTTCAGAAACTTGATAATCCGAGCGACAGACAATCACATCGGGCTGAATGCCGACGCGTAAGAGCTCCTTGACGCTGTGCTGCGTGGGCTTTGTCTTCAGCTCTTTAGAGGCGCCCAGATAGGGCAGGAGCGTCACGTGCAGATAAAGCACATCACGGCGCCCTACATCCTTACGCATCTGGCGAATGGCCTCCAAAAATGGTTCGCCCTCAATATCTCCAACAGTGCCGCCCACCTCCACGATCACCACATCGGCATCCGAGCGGCGCGCCACTGCATGAATGCGATCCTTAATCTCATTAGTAATGTGCGGGATCACCTGGATCGTACCGCCAAGGTACTCACCACGTCGCTCCTTCGCAATCACCGAAGCATAGACCTGACCGGTCGTCACATTATTTGCCTGATAAGCAGGCTCATCGGTAAAACGCTCGTAGTGTCCCAGGTCCAGATCGGTCTCGGCCCCATCATCAGTTACAAATACTTCACCGTGCTGATAAGGAGACATCGTGCCAGGGTCTACGTTAATGTAGGGATCAAGTTTCATTAGCGAGACGGAGACTCCGCGATTTTTGAGGAGACGTCCAAGAGATGCAACGCTGATACCTTTCCCTACCGATGATGCCACGCCGCCTGTTACAAAGATAAATTTTGACATAGAAAAACCCTCCTTAACCCGGAGTCTTACCGTTTATGCAATAAAAACGTCCCCGCAGGGAATCCAGTTACATCTTTTTAGCAGCGGTACTCGTCATCGAGGTGACAATAATACGATCTGCGTCTCCGCAGGTAGACTATTACGAGTGACAACAAGCTTTGATTGCGTATTCATCGTCTCGATGCCCATCTCTCGACAGAATTTATTCAGGGGATCAGGAACATCGCCCGTGGTAGCGGGACGGTAATGCATGGGAATAACTATACGTGGCTCAACCTGGCTAATGATCTCTGCTGCATGGGTTACGTTAACAGTATGATCTCCACTAATCGGCAGCAGCAATATATCGACATCCGCGACTTCTTCCAACTGTTCTTCACGCAGGACATGACCCAGATCTCCAAGGTGACACACCGTAAGATCATCGATGTGAATAACGTAGATGGTATTGCGCCCGTACTCTTGCCCCCGCTTGTCATCATGGTAAGAGGCAATCCCCGTGATGAGCACATCGCTGATCTCGTATTCACCAGGCCCACGTACGATACGTGGACTTCCACCAACACCTGCCACATTATTATGTCCGGAGTGATTATGGCTGACAGTGACAATGGAGGCGCTGATCTCACTCAGTCGGGATTCCTCTCCCTGCTGAGGAGAAAAGGGGTCTGTCACTAATGTAACTTTTTTGCCACGTAATAAGAAGCAAGAGTGGCCCAGCCAAGAAATTTCCATTGCGCCTGTGCTTTCCGCATTTCTACATAAGTTCGGGCGGGGACCATATCGTCCTCGCCCGAATTGTATTTTACCATAGGGATATGTGTTCTACAAGGGCATAGCCCTTTTGCCAGACTTCTAGCCAGCGGAGAGCAGGCCTGTCAAGGGCAACTCGCTTCTTTTTCTTTTAAGCTAACAAGCATAAAAAGAATGAGGCAAGAAACCAGTCAAAATATAACTGAGCAGTTATGCGCGGAGCCGGGCAAAAGATATCGATCTGGCAAAGCGGAAATTGGCAGCCTCAGCTCCTGCTCGACCTAATGCTTCTGCGACTCGGCGGAAAAGACGCTCACTAATTCCTCGTTCATTAAAGGTCCCTTCACAGTCATTGTGCCATCGGGCGCCTTGGAGGCAAAGGTGAGCGAGCTATAGGCAACATGCACTTTTACTTCTCTTCCACGCAGGCCCACGCGCACTGTCGAGGTCTCGACGATGCGCTTGATGCGCTCCGCGACAATCTCGGCGCCCTGCTGCTCGGCTCTTATCACGGCGGTAAGAATGCCGGGGCCATTGACTGAGAGAATATCCTCTTTGCGGATCTTGGCCCGAATCGAGGGCAAGAGCTTACGCGCGGCCTCGGTGGCTTCGCGATCTTCACGCTCCCGATTGACGTCGTTGCCGGCAGCGCCCTCAATGATACAGCGCAAGACGATGACGCTTTGCGCGTTACAGATACGGCGCACTTTATGCTGGCCAGCTTCCAGGTCTTTGGTTGTCTCGACCATCTGCCAGATGTGATGCTCGCGCTTACGCATGAAGTCGTAATAGCCCTGCATACGCGCAAGGCCTTCGAGGGACACGGCTCCCAGCGTCCAGAAAGCCTGGCGCGGCGAGCTCATGGTAAAGTCGCGCGTATAGATAAGCTGGCGCACGATGGGACCTATCTTCATGGTAGAGGCCTCATAATTCTGCTGTGCCTTTACCTTAAGGTGGCCGGCATAGATGCGGCGGCGCTGCTTGAGGAAGTCACGCACGGTGATCGGCCCTTTGTTGTAGACCACACAGGCGGGATTATAGACAAGTTTATAGCCAAGTTGAGAGATGAGAGCCTGAATAGAGATTTCGTCAACGGCACTATTGGTGGGGATGCCCGAGATCACGTTGCGGAAGGCAATAACCTCGCCCAACTTGGGATGAATACGCGCAACACGATCATGCAGGCGCCACAATAAATGGACGGCATGGCCCATAAAGGTCGCAGGATCGTTGACCGGCACCGGGCGCCCACCTACCATGCCAATCTCGGGATTCTGAAACGGTGAGCACAGATTCTCAATAGCGACTTCATCGGGAATGACATCAGCACCGATGAGCACGGCAACCTCACTTGTGGCTTTCTTCAGGAAGAGGTTGATGGCCGAAGCTTTTCCTTCGCGTTTCTCTTGCACCAACAAGCGGACACGCGGCTCTTCTTCAGCAATCTCGCTGACTATAGGAACTGTATGATCAGTACATCCACTGGCCACGACAATCACTTCTTTTATACAAATGGAAGGCCCTTCCTGAGCAAGCACAGCTCGCAAGGTGCGCGCAATATTTGCTTCCTCGTTATAAGCCATGATACCTATACTACACCCAACACGCTTATCATCCCCTTCCACTTCGCTATGCATTTGTTTTACTTTCACGTCATTCTCAACCTTTGTTGCCATGAAAGGCTTTCTCCTTCCCGGTCTCTGTAGGGGACTAGGGCGGTTACCTGCTGTTTTTTTACAGGACTCTCCTCATCGCTAATTATTTTCGCCTCTATTATTAGGAATCTGTGCTATCCAGGACAAGCACCCAGAGTATCATCAGATCACACCTTTAGTATCCGTTTTTATTTAGCATACATTGGGCCTATAATCTTTTTTACCTATCCTAATACAGTTTCCTGAATATCCCGTTCCTTAATCTATAGTGTGCCACACCGCAGGCTCCTGAGCGTAGAGATGCTACCATCTGATTACCATCTTACCACTGGAGCTCTAAAAATAGAGCGCGATTACGGTTGAGATATGGTTATAGCAGGCGAGTAACAGTTATAAATATATCAATTTGCTTGCGCGACAAAGACCTTACGCGCTTCTCCTACTATTATTAACGCTTGAGCTGGGAAAGTTGACATGCCATTCGCTGCCAATTATACTCGTCCGTGTAAAAATATGTATGGCTTCTATCTAGTAGAAATCGTGCAAAATAGGAGTTCACCCCCAGATGAATGTAAAAGAACATCTAAAGTTATCGACAGCCGCCGCTCTTCTGGCCGCACCCTGGCTGAAACAGGATACGCTCATTCCGTACGCCGCGAGCATTTTTATTGATGTCGATCACTATATCTGGCACGCGATTACGCAGCGTACGCTCAGTCTGTCGGCTGCAGTACACTTTTTTCAGCAGGCCGATCCGCCGCAGCGTCCGGCGGCGAAGTTTCTGCACAATCCCTTGCTGCTCGGCCTTCTGTTGTTTCTTGCCATGCGCCTGCGTTCCCGGCTGCTGGGACTGATTCTGGCCGGATTGACGTTTCATGTCTGTCTTGATGCAATCCACGTTACCCAGATGAGCCGCTTGAAGCGCACGCTTAGCGAAGAGGCACACCACCTGTGCGCCGAGTGCGGAACCTATTTCGAGGCGCTACAGTTGCATACGGTCCATGTCACAGAAAATATTATTGACCGCTATAATCCCAAACATTTCGTCGTGCTTTGTCCCACCTGCCATGAGCGGGCCCACAGCAAATAACAGCAGGTTTTGCCACCTCGACGCTGCCATTCATATATGATATAATCGGCTAAAATCATACGGTACTTATCTTAACTCATGGCTTTATCCTGGCAACGCAGGAAAGAGAGGAAAGATCCTTGCTACAACAGTGGATTCCGGCAATCAGAGTTGTGCAGATTATTCTGAGTATTGCCGTTGTTATCTTTATCCTATTGCAGGTGCGAGGCGCAGGCCTCGGTAGCGCCTTCGGTGGCAGTAGCGCCGGTTCTGTGTTTAAGACCAGGCGTGGCGTCGAGCGTTTGATCTTCAATATCACGATTGCCTTCGTGATACTCTTTGGGGTCATCTGCTTACTCAGTACTGCCATTCAATAAAGGTTCGCCGATACACAGCGCTACAGCGCGTTCATCAGTTGTCCACTTCAGCGCATGGGTCCTTATGCTTCTGTCAGAAGAGGCGCAGGGAGGCAAGCAGTCACGATACGGCTTTTCCAATCTTTTACGGGAATACTCGCACTAACCATACTGCTTTTGCTAGCTCTGACTGGCTGTAACGGCCTGGCCACTCCGCAGGCCGCCAGCGATCAACTGAGCATTCAGCAAGCACCGAAGGCTCGCCTGACGTATGTGGCTATCGGCGCCTCTGACACCTTTGGCATCGGGACCAGCGATCCCCGCACAGAAAGCTGGCCGGCGGATCTGGCTGCGCGGCTGGGTCCGGATGTACGCCTGGTTAATCTTGGTGTGCCTGGCATCCATGTTCGCCAGGCGTTGAACATAGAACTACCCGTGGCGCTCGATACACACCCGGATCTTATAACTATCTGGCTGGCGGTCAACGATCTTGCCGATAATGTGCCCGTGGCTGGCTATCAACACGATCTCGATTTGCTGCTCGACCGCTTGCAGGCCCGACTGCCTCACACGCATATCGCTGTGGCCAATGTGCCCGATCTTACCCTGTTGCCGCACTTTCGCTCAGCTAATACAGAGCAATTACATCGACAAATCTCAAATTACAATGCGGCTATTGCTACGGTTGTAGATAAGCATCACGTTTTACTGGTTGATCTCTCCCAGACCTGGAGCTTGCTTAGCGTCCATCCCGAATATATTAGCGGCGATGGCTTTCACCCAAGCAATGCTGGCTATGCTCAGCTGGCGATGATCTTCTACCAGGCTCTTCAGCAGAATCGCCCATGACTGACTTTTTTGGCATCCCAATCGAGACCCTCACGCAGAGCTTAATCATCATCACCTGTAGCATTGTCGCTGGGGTGATCTTGCTAGCCCTTGGCAATGCCATCTTCTTTAAAATAGGCGTGCGCAATATTTCGCGCCGGCGCCTGCAAATGGTGCTTATAGTTTTTGCGCTCATGCTCTCGACGACGCTGCTTTCCAGCGTGCTGGCCACAGGAGATGTGCTGACGGCAGCTGTCCAATCGGTGGCGGTCTATAACTGGGGTAATATCGATGAGTTGATCGAGGGTGGACGCGGCGAGCTGGGGCTCTATAGGGACGATATTTATACCAGGCTGCATTCTTATGCCGAGCGCAATCCGCATATTGCGGCCGTGGGAGCAGCGCTACGCGAGAGCGAATTGCTGATCGCCGATCAGAGCTCGCGCCAGGTGCGCTCACAGGTGACGGCTTTGGGCGTGCTACCGGGTAGCGAGCGTGGCTTCGGCGGCATGCAGGATCAGACCAATGGCAAACAATTGACGATCGGCGAACTGGGTTCCGATCAGGCCTATCTCAACCTTACGCTGGCTCAACTGCTCAATGCCCGCGCTGGCGATAAGCTGTATCTCTACTCGCAACGCTGGCCTGGCCAGCGCTATACGCTCCATGTCAGAGCGATTGTGGGCAATAACGGCCTGGTTGGCGATAGTCCTTACCTGCTGACCCATGTGCAAACCTTTCAGCAGATCGAGCATGCCAGTCACAAGATCAATCAGATCTTTATTGCTAACGCTGGCGGTGGTGGCGTGAGCGGTGTTGACCTGTCCACGACTGTCTCGCAGGCCCTTGAGGATCAGCTCCCTCATCATGTGCATGTGATCAAGGTGAAAGAGCAGGGCGTGCAGAACTCACAGAAGGCTCAGGATATCTTCTCACGCATCTTTGCACTTTTTGCGCTCTTTGCCCTGGCCATCAGCCTGCTCTTGATCTTTCTGATCTTTGTGCTCCTGGCAGCCGAACGGCGCTCCGAGATGGGCATGGCGCGCGCTTTGGGTGTGCAGCGCCATCAGCTTGTGCTGATGTTCCTTTTTGAGGGTGCGGTGTACGATCTGCTGGCTTCTTTTATCGGGCTTCTCCTGGGAGTGGGAGTGGGCGCGCTGCTGGTCACGCTGCTTGGCCCCATTCTTACGCGCTTCAACTTTCCGCTCAAGCTGACGTTCCAGCCCCATAGCCTGATCATCGCTTACTGCCTGGGAGTGATTTTTACTTTCTTTTCAGTGGCACTTTCTTCCTGGATCGTTAGCCGCATGACGGTGGTAGAGGCCATACGCGATCTACCCGAGCCGGCTCGCCCGATCTATGCGCTGCGTGAGTTGCCCAGCCGCCTGGCCACCCTGAGCAAACAAATGCTACGCGTGCGCGCTGGCACAGAAAAACGTCCCTTGCGCTATGGGCGTCGCATCTTACTGGAATATCTGCCGGCGGTTCTGCTCGCTTTGCTGAGCACGCTGACCCGCCTGGGCCTGCTTCCGCTGTTGGCAGGGATCGGCTTTATGCGCCTTGGCCTTGATACACTGCAGATCATCCCTTTTTCGCTCGGGCTCTCGCTGGTAATTATTGGGGCCGGCCTGCTGCTCAAAACGCTGCTCGAACAGGGCTTTCTGCTGATATGCCGCAAGTATAGTCTTGGCGAGGCGAGCCAGAAGAGCATTGCCGGCATCAGTATCGCTCTGATGGGCCTGGCGCTTGTGGCCTATTGGGCGCTGCCTTTTGACGCCCTGGCCAGGCTGGGCTTGCCGCGTTTTGCGGCCGGGATCGAGGTCTTTTTTGTGGCCGGCTTTATGATGATCCTGGGCATGGTCTGGGCACTCATCACTAACGCCGAGATCCTGACGCGGCCCCTGCTGGCTCTCTGCAGTCGCTTAGCAGGTTTCTATGCGATCGCGAAGCTTGCTTCGGCCTATCCCTTGCAGCGCCGCTTGCGCACCGGGCTGAGCATCATTATGTTTAGTATGGTCGTCTTTACAATGACGGTGATGGCAGTGATCACCAATTCGATGCAGCAAACCTATGTCGATATCAATGCGCAAACAGGTGGCTATGATATCCAGGCCAAAGCCTATTTCAAGGCACTACCGGACCTCTCTTCTTCCCTGGCAAAGAATGGCATTGATCCCCGCTCCTTCTCGGTTATCGGCGAGCGCACCACCACTGCGGTAGGCGTGCTTCAGCTTAGCGCAAATGCCCCGCGCTGGTCGCTCTATCCGGCACAGGTGGTGAGCGGCGGTTTTCTGCAGGGCTATGGTCTGCACTTAACGGCACGGGCCCAGGGCCTTACTAGCGATAGTGCCGTCTGGCAGGCCTTACAGAGCCATCCCGATTACGCACTTATCGATAGTAGCGCGCTGCCCTATAATTCCAATGATCTCTTAGCGCCGGTCTATGATCCAAATACGCCATCAGCCTCGCAGGCCGGGATTTCTGCCACCCCGCCCGGACTCGATCCGCGCTACACCTTCGCCCTGAGCGGCGTCTATCAGGGCGAAAAGAGCTTTCCGGCTACGCCTCTCTGGGTGATTGGGCTGCAAAACCAGAAAGCCGTCAAACTTACAATTATTGGCGTTGTCGATAATAGCGATAGCGCGCACTTCGGGCTCTACATCCCACAATCGAGCTATAGCAGCGGGATCGCCAATCCCAAGGGCAGCCAGGGGGATACGCCCGAGGCGCAGACCTATTACTTTAAGGCGGCGCCGGGACAGGACAAGCGTGGACTGGCTCTGAAGCTTGGTTCGGCCTTTCTTGATGATGGCCTGGAAACTACGGTACTTGAGGATGCGATCTGGCAGTTGCGGGGACCGCGCATTCTGCTCAGCAACGTCTTGCTGGGTATAGTGGGCATCACGCTTTTGCTTGGCGTGGCCGCCCTGGCAATTACCGGGACGCGCGCGGTGGTCGAACGCCGACAGCAGATAGGAATGCTGCGCGCGCTGGGCTGTGGGCGCAAGCTTATTCAGGGCGCATTTTTGCTCGAATCTTTCCTGGTCGGAGCGCTGGGCAGCGCGCTTGGCATTGTGCTGGGCCTGATCCTGGCGCGCAATATCTTCGCTGCCAATTTCTTCGAGCGCTACCAGACCGGCCTGACCTTCGGTATTCCCTGGCAGCAATTGGCCCTGATCGTTGGCGTGGCGCTGCTGGCCTCTTTTCTTGGCGCGCTCTTGCCGGCCTGGCAGGCGGGCAAAGTAGCTCCGGCCGAGGCCTTGCGCTATCAATAGCTCCAGGGATTGGGCAGCACGATGAGGAGGGTGACAAGAAATCCGTCCCTCTTCCGAGCAAGTATGAGGGAATGATACAGGCGTTCTTGCTTCACACTCTCGTGCAGTTGGTAGAAGCTGTGCAAACAGGCCCGGCTCAAAGCAACTGTCATTGAAGCGACAGCCCTCTAAGCAACGAGCCTGAACCTAACTACCTTCCTTCCCTTATGCTTTTGCCTGATCTCCGAGCGCCACGCCATAGGCAAATTGGCCGGGGTCCAGGGGCGCATTCCGGTTTGAGATATCCTGGACAATGCGCCATACGCCATCCGCTTCGCGCTTCCAGACAGTGATAGACTTGATGACGTGGGTTACAGTTTTGCCATCCCTCGTCGGAATTTCCAGCGTGACCGTATTCCGTTTATATCCCAGATCGCCAGAGCTCTCTAACTCATCATCGCGGATGGAACGCTTCATCTGCACTTTCTGCGCTCTTGCGCAAGCAGCCTTCCAAAAATCTGCGATAGCCTCTCGCCCTTCAATAATTTCTCCATCTTCAATCAAAAGCTTCGCATCAGCAGTGTAGACCGAAGCCATAGCTATATAGTCTCCATCATAGAAAGTTTTTTCATAGGCCCGACCGAACTGTTCGGATGATTGTTTATCAAAAGTGGTCATAGCAAGAGCTGTTGGCATCTGCTTGTTTTCCTTTCGTGCTTTACTTTCCCTGGAGTAGCTTTCACGCGCTGCTCCAGAAGTTGAACGATTGACAGAGAGATTCATTTGTGACACATATGCTCTATGTGGTATCCACTCTTCCCGAAGTGTAATTGAGCGGTTCAGGAGAGACAAGAACAGGTCAGAAGAAGTGTCACTTATGAGACAAGGAGCAAAAAATGACTCAAAACTGCCGCGATTTGCGAGTGAGACGGACGCACAAGCTTTTGCGAGAGGCACTGGTATCCTTGATCGAAGAGCAACGCTTTGACGCTCTGACAGTGGAAGCGATTGCCGAGCGCGCGATGGTCAGCCGAGCCGCATTTTATCGGCACTATCAGGATAAATATGATCTTGTTGAACAGATCTTTGCAGAAGCTATGCAGACAATGATGCACGACATCGACCAGGGTTGGAGCCTAGCCGAGCAAGATCATCCACCTGAAGCCTGGGTGAGGCTCTTCGAGCATTTTACGGCCTACAGGAGGCTCTATCGTGCCTTGCTCGGAGAAAAGGGAAGTCCCTGGTTTCAGACCAGAATGCGCGCCTATCTGGCTGAAGTAATTAGTGAACGGACAGCAGGGCTCACCTTCGCGCCAAATCAGAAGCGTTTGCGGGCACTACGTGCCTTCTCTTCAGGCTTCGTACCTACACTACTGGCCGGTATGTTGGTCGATGCCATTTCCTGGTGGTTTGAGCAGGAGCAGCCTGACCTTCCTCGGCAGATCGCCATTTCCTGCTACAATCTTGTAATTTCTACGCTCAAAGAAGCAAGTCGATGGGAAGAATAAATTGCCAGACCACGCCTCGTTGCGCTTCTCGCTGCCGCCAGATTCCCTTGGCACATAGAGGCTTTCCCACACAAGTGACACACGCACTTTCTGTTCCATATAAAGATGCTATACTCTAGGAGATAGAGGCGATCCACGCTCCTATCGCTTGCACAATCCCATTCGTGCATAGGTGCCATTATGCGTATAGTTATAATACCATTGCGACAAACAGATAGAGTATTTTATGAGGAGAAGTAAATTTGCAGCAGCCACCCTATCAACCACCATCGAAGCAACAGCCGCCATTTGCTCCACCGCCGCCACCAGAGCAGCAACCACCAGCAGCATACCCATCCTATTATCAGCCATATCCGGGCCAGGCTGGTTATCCTCCCGCGTACGGCGGTTACCAACCTCCACAGTCAGTCACGAAAACGTCGGGAAAGATCGCGTTAAAGTATGGGCTGATCTTTGGGGCAGTCCTGGCAGCCGTCGCCTTGCTTCAATTCGGAAGCAGCCGCTTGCTTAATCCTTCCATACTAGAGATGGCAAGGCGCTACTATCTCTCGGCTTCCCAGCTCAGCTTCTTCTTCCAGCTTATAGCTGTGTTTTTCACGTTGATTTACTGGTCTATCTACTTCCTGGCTGGCTTCTTTTCAGCGCGACGTGCAGGTGAGATGAAGGCAGCAAGCACCGCCTGTCTGTGGGCGGCTCTCTGTTACTTTGTCATCGATTGTCTGCTGCTTGTCCTCAATGTCATCCTCACCATGAGCGTATTTAGGGGAAGGCTACCTGGGAGCTACCTCGGCGTTCTCGCCCAGGGTGTCATGCTCAATCTCATTCTAAATATCGCACTGGGGATTGGTGTTGGCGCGCTCGGCGGGCTACTCGGTAAAAATCTTGCTAACAAGCAAGGAGCTCCAAGGCCGCCTACCTATTCATCTCCGGCATAGGAAAGCCGTTCAAAGCAATAACAGGATGTTAGCGCCAGAGCGACACAAAAACATGACTCGTCCTCCAAATATGGGACTTGTCCGGGGGTCCACGCTCTGCTACACTGAGGGGGCAAAACCCGATTACATAAACTGAAAGAAGGATATTTAATCATGCCTGATGAATTTCTGGCAAACAACGAGCGCTTTTTACAGCAAAACACCTTGCCACTTATCGGGCACGCTCCCCGCAAGCATACCGCCGTTGTAACGTGTATGGATTGCCGCCTGGTGCGCATGTTCGAGGACGCGCTGGGCCTGGAGCGCGGCGACGTTCTGGAACTGCGCACGGCCGGGGCCACGATCTCGGAGCCTGAGCGCCCCGCAGGTGCTAACGACCTGATTCGCTCGCTGGCTGGCGGCGTCTATCTCTTAGGAGTGCGACAGGTCCTTGTCATTGGCCATACGCAGTGCGGCCTCTCTCATATTGAGCCGGCCACCCTGACTGCCTCCATGCAGGCGCTGGGAGTAGATCCGCAAAAACTTATTGAGCAGGAGAAGCTAGGCGATATCAACGGGCTGATCAAGTGGCTTGGTGGCTTTAGCGACGTGCACATCAACGTCAAAGAAGTTGTTGAGGTGATTCGCAGCAGCCCCTATCTCCCGCGTATCCCCGTTCACGGCCTCGTTATCGATATAAACACGGGTAAACTGACATTAGTAGATAGAGACACTAGAGGTACTACTTAACACTTTCTGGTGTGATACAATGCTGATAGCAATATATGATACATTAACCAAGATTTTACGTACAGGTAAATTGGATCATACAGCTGCTATCGTCCTACATCAAACACAACTGGTGCCTGATCAGAATTAAAAACGGTGGGTATAGCTTCCCCAACACAAAGCTAGTGCTTTGTCAAGCCGAGATTGACGAGTGCGCCGCCTACGGCGGCAGATGGAGGAGGGAGCTGGGGCACAGCCCCAGGCCCCAGTCAAGGGGCGGCTGCCCCTTGCATCCCCGCTTGTTTCACGCGTCACGCCAACCTTGACAGACTACTAGCGAGAAAGCTCACCGCAGCATAATAGCAAAACACATCGATACTACTCGATGCTGCTTATTGCAAAGAAAGGACCTCTTTATGGCAGAAAAGACGCCCATCACGGTGGCTTACGGTGATGGCATTGGGCCTGAAATTATGAGCGCTACGCTCCATATCATCACAGAGGCCGGGGCCAACATTGAGATTGAGCCTATTGAAGTTGGTGAAAAAGTCTACTTACGCGGCATTAGCGCGGGTATCGAGCCCAGCGCCTGGGAATCGCTGCGCCGCACCCAAGTGTTCCTTAAAGCTCCGATTACTACTCCCCAGGGCGGCGGTTACAAGAGCCTTAACGTGACCACACGCACAACCTTCGGACTTTATGCCAACGTTCGCCCCTGCGTAGCCTATTATCCGTTCATTGATACCAAGCATCCAAATATGGATGTAGTGATCATCCGCGAGAACGAAGAAGATACCTATACCGGTATCGAATATCGACAGACTCACGATATGATGGAGTCCCTGAAGCTCATAAGTCGTCCGGGCTCCGAAAGAATCGTCCGCTACGCCTTCGAATATGCCAGGAGCAACAACCGGAAAAAGGTTACCTGCTTCATGAAAGATAATATCATGAAGTTAACCGATGGCCTGTTCCACAAAGTATTCGACGAAATCGCCAAAGAATATCCCGATATCCAGAACGAGAGCTGGATCGTCGATATTGGCGCCGCCAAGCTTGCCGATACGCCCGAGTCCTTTGACGTGGTGGTCATGCCCAATCTGTATGGCGACATCCTCTCAGACGTAGCCGCGCAGATTGCCGGGTCCGTTGGTCTGGCGGGTTCAGCCAACATCGGCGAGCAGTGTGCGATGTTTGAGGCCATTCACGGCTCAGCGCCGCGTCGCGCCGGTCAGAATCTTGCCAATCCCTCCGGCTTGCTGCTCGGGGCAGTCTTGATGCTTGTGCATATCAACCAGCCCGACGTCGCTACACGCGTACACAATGCCTGGCTGAAAACTATCGAGGATGGCATCCATACCTATGACATCTACACCGAGGGTGTAAGCAAGCAAAAAGTTGGGACCAAAGAGTTCGCGGATGCCGTTGTCGCCCGCCTGGGACAGCGCCCCGAGAAGCTTAAGGCCGTCAACTATACTTCAGCTCCGCGCAAGGCCCCCGAGAAGCATGCAACTCAGCAGACAGCTCCCGAAAAGAAAGAGCTGGTCGGCATCGATGTCTTCCTTGATTGGAGCAATGGCTCAGCCAATCAACTTGGCGAACAGCTCCAGCACGCCAACGGCGATGGCCTTGAGCTCACTATTATCACTAACCGCGGGGCCAAGGTCTGGCCAAACGGATTGCCCGAGACCTTTACTACCGATCATTGGCGCTGCCGCTTCCTCTCCAAAGGGGGCTCGACCAGCCACAAACAGATCACGGCACTGCTGCAGCGTCTCGCTGCCAGCGGCTTTGACTTCATCAAGACCGAGAACCTTTACACCTTTGATGGCCAGAACGGCTTCTCACAGGTACCAGGCGAATAGCATAGCAATTCAAGCGGTTCTCGTATCCTCTGCATTCAGAAGAGCTGCCCAAGCAGCTTGCAAGGTGCGCTTGCATCTTGCTTATCTGAATGCAAGGCCCATTCAGGAATGCCGGCTACTTGCGGCTAGCGCATATGGGAAGAAAAGATAAAATGCAGATCTTGCTTATAGCCCGCTTTAACAAGACCTGGAGCTTAGCATACAGGCCCACAGAACGCTACAGCCCAGAAGCAGAAAGATGAGTAGAACTTTTCATCATTTACAGCGGAGGCACTACCAGCAGTGCGGATACACGCTATTACAACGCTTGCTTACAGCCATACTCATCGCAGTTGTCTTCCTCTGCACAGCCTGCGGAAGCGCAACAGCCCCCTCGCCGCCTGCCATTCGCATTCCACCACACACTATTACGCCTACCCCCACGCAGCCCATTTCGGGACAACAGTTGCTGGCCAATGGTGCGCTAACCTATGTAGCCATGGGCGCCTCCGACGCCGTTGGTGTGGGAAGCGACGATCCGCAAACTCAGGGCTACGTCTATCTGCTGGCCCAGCGCTTACCAGCTGGCTCACAGCTTGTCAATCTGGGGATTAGCGATATTCGTCTTCATGCCGCCCTGCAGCAAGAGCTTCCCACTGCCATTGCCAAAAAGCCTGAACTGATTACCATCTGGCTGGTAGTCAACGACTATATCGCCGGCATCACCTACGAGCACTACATGAAGGATCTGAATACTCTCCTGCAGCAACTGCGTCAGCAGACTCACGCACGTATCGTCATGGCCAATCTGCCAGATCTGACGCGGCTCCCGACCATCAAGCGGCAGCTTAACGCGCAACAAAGAGTGAAGGCCATAGCCGAAATCAAGCACTGGAACGCTGGCATTCAGGACATGGCAGCGCGCTATGCAGTAACGATTATAGATCTGTTTGCTGAAGGAAGTCTGATTACCGCGCACCCCGATTATGTCAGCCAGGATGGTTTTCATCCCAGCCCTGCAGGATATGTACAACTTGCCAACTATTTTTGGAAAGCCATGCAAACAAATAGAACAGGCCGCTATTAAGCGGCCTAAAAGGAGACAAGAGGGCGAGACACCCGGCATCCTTGCCAGGAATGAAGCGCATTAGCATATCAGGAATACTGCGGGGCAGCCGGGCAAGTGCCGGCTATTTTGCTTCCGAACTCCCGACGCTTGCCTCGCCCTCAACGGTAAAAATCAGGCGTTCGCTAATATTGGTACAATGGTCTGCCACGCGCTCCAGCTTATGAGCGATCCAGAGCAGATAGGTAGCACGTTGGAGGATAAGCGAGTCACTTTGTAGAGCGGGGATAGCACGTGCTCCAGTCATCAAGGCCATTAAATCATGGCGCACCAAATGGTAGCGTACATCCACAACATCGTCCTCTTCCCAGATATAGCGTGCAGCGCTGACATCGCGATCCTTAAAGGCCTTCATAGTTCCCTGCAATACGCGGCGCGCCTCTTTGCCCAACTCTTGAATACCGCGCATAATCGCCTCTTCAGTGATCGGGTTATCACCGTTCTTGTCAGGGGTAATGCTCTCAGCTGGCTGCGCGGACCCGTTAGAGCGGCGCAACGGGGCCATGCGCAAGATATTCTGGGCAATGCCCGCGCCGCCATCGCCGATCCGTTCGAGATCGCCAGCGATAGAGAGGGCCGAGGTAAGATAGCGCAAATCGCGCCCACCCAGCGGCTGTTGCAGGGTAAGCAAGCGGATGGCATGCTCCTCAATGGCGGCGCGCAGGCTATCGATAATCGCATCGCCCTCAATCACCATGCCAGCCTCGGCTATATCGCCGGAATCCAGGGCCTCCAAGGCCTTACAAAGTGCCTCATCAACCAGAGAACCCAGACGGACTATCTGGTCATCTAATTCTTGCAGCTCTTTATCCAGGACTGTTCTTGTCATGTAGCTCTCTCCTCCGTCTCGTATTCGCACCATATACGTGGCCCGCATCGCGCCATATACACAGCTATACCGTGCAAAGCCATCCCTGCTGGCACGTTAAAGTTAGTCTAGCACATCTATCATAGAAAAGATAGACATGATATGTTAAATCATGGTAAAATACTCATTCCATCGTTTAGGGATAAGCGTCTAAAATATTTAGAATTGACAGCTTTTCTTCACGCGTGCTACAGTAACAGAAAGGTTTTACTGCTTTGTCAAACCTCATGTGGTGAGGTAGCCGCCTGCGGCGGCTGGCAAGGGAGGGAGCTGAGGCACAATTCGCTTGAGCGCGACGTAGCCTCAAGGCCGCAGTCAAGGGGCGGCCGCCCCTTGCATCCCCGCTTGTTTCACGCCTCACTTGAGCCCTGACAGACCACTACTCTAAAAAGGTAAAAAGCAAAGGATCATTATATATGTCAGAAAAAAGGTTGTTAGGCGTCTTCGCCCATCCCGATGATGAGGGGCTGATCAGTGGCGCGCTATTACAGTATAACACGTCTGGAGTTGAAACAGGGCTGATTTATGCCACGCGCGGAGAGGTGGGCGAGATCGCCGACCCGGCTCTGGCTACGCCCGAGAATCTTGGCCAGGTGCGCGAGGGCGAAATGCGCGCTGCAGCGGATATTCTGGGAGTTGCCAACCTCTGGTTTCTTGGCTATCGGGATTCGGGCATGGCTGGCACGCCTGAGAACAATGATCCCCGCTCCCTGGTACGAGCCAGCGCTGCCGATGCCATTGGCAAGCTTGTGACGATTATCCGAGAGTTCCGTCCCCAGGTGATGATTACTTTTGATGAGACCGGCGGCTATGGCCATCCCGACCATATTGCCATTTATCAGTATGCGACCGGGGCATTCCACGCGGCAGCCGATGGCGTACAATATCCCGAGCTAGGCCCGGCTCACGCGGTCTCGAAGCTCTATTACAGCTCCTTCGCACGCCGCCAGGTGCTCATGATGGTAGACTGGCTCCAATCCCAGAATTCCGAGAGCGTCTTCACTGATCTTGATCCAAATCAATTTGGCCTGGCCGACGACCAGATCAGCGTTGTGCTAGATGTAGAACGCTGGCATGAGACAAAAGTGCGCTCATGGGCCATGCACCGCACCCAATTGGGCTCCGGGGCCACCCTCTCACGCCTGCCAGAAGATTTACAGCGTAAATGGCGCAGCACCGAGTATTACCAACTGGCAACCTCACGCGTTGGCCCTGATGTCATCGGCGAAAACGATCTTTTCGCCCGCGTGCCATAGGTTTTGCCCCTGCTACCTCTCTGCCCAAATAGTATAGGACAAGCAAACCGATGGTCACGCGTAAGGTGACCATAAAAGGGAGACTATGCAAATTGGACTAAAACAGCTAATTGAACCTGGATTGAAACCCCTGGTAAATGAGAGTCAGCAGTTTATTGAAGCCAGGAAAGCCGCCGCGCAGGGTAAAAAGCAACCAGATTTGACTACTCCTAGCGGATTGCAAGAGGCGCGTGAAGCCCGCAAACCGTCTGGCAGACTTCTTGACCGTCAAGTTGTTGAAAGTATTGCCGAGGCCGATGGCAGAAAAGTTCCTGTAAGAATAATCAAGCCTAAGCAAGCTAAACCACGAGGCGTCTACCTTGACATTCACGGTGGCGGATTTTATCTCGAATCGGCGGCGAGAGGCGATACACAAAATGCCCATCTTGCTGATGCTCTCGGAGCCACAGTAGTAAGCGTTGATTACCGATTGGCGCCCGAAAATCCGTGGCCTGCGGCTCCTGATGACTGTGCTACAGCGGCTTTTTGGCTTGTCAAGCAAGCCAAGTCGCTGTTTGGAACAACACGCTTACTCATTGGTGGTGCTTCGGCAGGTTCAACCTTGACGATGACCAGCTTGCTCCGACTGCGTGATAACAACCTTATAGCTCCATTTCTTGGGGCAGTTTTACAGTTTGGTGCCTACGACTTAAGCGGCCAAACGCCTGGCGGGAGGCGTTATGCTGACGAGTATTTTATCCAGGCTTACGTAGGGAAGGTTGCCAACAAAACGCAACCTGATATATCGCCGCTTTATGGTGACCTGAAAGGTTTACCACCAGCGTTGATGGTGGTAGGGACAGCAGATATTTTACTTGAAGATACCTTTGCTATGGCGGCGAGGCTTTCAGCAGCTGGGGGTGAAGTGGATTTACGAGTTTACCCTGAGGCTGTGCATGGCTTTACATCGCATCCGACAAAGATGGGTGCAGCCGCAAGGCAAGATATCATAAATTGGCTCAAAGAGCGTCTTGACAGCTCAGCCCTGGTATAACGTTTAGGCTTCAACTAACGCTCATCGTTGCCATCCCTTTGACAGCAAGTTCCTCACAAGCTCCAGGACTACAGCGCCAGTTCTCAGGTGAGAAAGACTTAGGAAACCACCTGACCTGTTCGGCATTCCGAATAGGTGAGCATGCTTCAGAAGCTCTCTCATCTGCTAAGTGATGCAGTAGTCCTGGATAGTTCGAAAAGAGAAAACGTTAAGCGACTCTCTCTATTTCTTGCCAAGCTTGGCCATAATTGTACCCTTGAGCATATTAATTTCCTCCACCTTGAGCACAAGCGCACCGCCAAAATAGACGCCCATGCCAATGCCACCGGCCACCAGCAGAGTCAAGAGACGACCCGGCAGGTAATTAAGGGAGAAGAGCGGGACCTGGCCGAGCAGCATCTGCAATCCCCAGGCCACGCCAGACATGATGAGCGTAGCCAGGATGATCTTCAAAATGGTCGGAATGGCTTTGCGAAAGTGGATAGAGCCAATCACCATTCTTATCACGATCAGCAGGACGACGGCGCGCAAGATGTTCTGGGCCGCATTGGCAAAAGCCAGGGCCGGCATCCCGATCGTGTGCGAGAAGGGTAGCGCGACAGCCAGATAGCCAATGTAGCCGGCAAAGCCGGTTAAGACGGGGATTAGCGTTTGCTTGCGCGCATAAAATGCGGCGATCAATAATTGATCAATGGCCACAAACGGTAACTGGTAAGCGTAGTTCTGCAGAGCCACCGAAGCTAGAATGCCGTCCTGATCGCTAAAGGCTCCATGCTCAAAGATCGTGCGCACAATTGGCTCCTGTAAGACGATCAGGCCAGCCATTGCCGGGATCATCAGGAAGAGGCCAAGGCGAAAACCCAGCAGGAGCATGTCTTTAAAGCGCTCCATCTCTCCTTCGCGCGCATAGGTGGTGAGGGTGGGCAGGATGGCATAGGAGAGGGCCGCAGCTACCAGGCCTATGGGAAACTGGATCAGGGTTGTGGAGAAGCGCATCGCGCTCAGGTTCGCCTCCGAGCAGTACTTTACGCCATGAATCCAGGTTGGACACGGGGCATTGGTGGTCAACCATTGATCAAGGAAGGTGAAGACCATGCTAACTGCAAAGCTGAGAGCAACTGGAGCATAGAGCCGCAGGATATGGCGCAGGGCGGGATGCTTGAGGTCAAGGACAAACATATACTTGAACTGCTGATGACGCATGCCCGGAATAAGCAAGAGCAACTCGCCAACCCCACCCACGACAACGCCAACGGCCATTCCATACTGTCCCAAATACTGCACGCCAAGAATGCTACCGACGATGGCACCCAGGATAATGCCTAAATGGATGGCTACCGATGCAAAGGCCGGCCAACCAAATTCCTTGCGGGCATAGAGGGCGGCCTGCAAAACCGAGAACGGGCCAAAGGCGATCAGGGCAAAAAATATAATGCGGGCTGACTGAATCGTCAGATCTTTACTATCTGCCTTATAATGTCCAACCAGCAAATCAATAAACCAGGGCGCGATAAAAAAGAATATTATTGAGGCGGCCAGCATAATAATGATGACAAGGTTTACGACTGTAAAAACCAGGCGCCGCAGCTCTTCGCGCTTGTCAGGCGCGGCATAATCATTAAAGGTGGGAATAAGGGCGCTGGAAACGGTCCCGGTCGCCAGGAGATCATTAAAGGTTTGCGCGGGCGTATAAGCTGCCTGAAAGGAGCCAGAGATCTTATCACCAGTCGCGGCAATGACTATCTGGCGCACCATGCCCATTAAGCTGGTGCCCAGGCTGCCAAGCATGGTCAGAGTCGCGGATTTGATCAGCTCATGACGGTCTCCAGCTTTGCTAGTTTCCGGCTGCTCTTCCACATCTTCTACGATGGTCTCCGTCCCCAGCTGACCATCGGCGATAGCTCCAGCTGTGACAACAGGGATTGCCTCAACGCCAGAGTTTGTATTGTCATGCTGATCCTTTTCAATAGAGTCTTTTGCCATACAAATTTTTCGCTCCTTATATCAGGAGTCTGTCAAGCTAAGAGAGCTGTACTTTGTCTTTGTTGCCCTTCCACTCCCCGCTTTCCTCTTCGGCGACCAAAGAATATGGGTAATTGGGGCGCAATTCGCTCGATCGCGACGTTGCCCCCAAGCCCCGGTTAAGGGCTCTGCCCTTAACAATCCCCTCTTGCTTTGACAGACTGTTTATTCGCGCACTGGGCCGAGCGCATAAGACACACTATTCCCCCAAGCAAACCATGCAATGGTGTCTGCAAGCCCAATCCTTCCGAACTTAGGCAGAACAGAAGGATTGCACCCGCCTTGCTTCTCGCCCTGGCGTTGTAGAGCTATTTTACGGTAAATCCTTGATCTCGGCAATCAGTTCAGTGGTTGAATGACCGGGCAAGTAGGGGATGAGACGCACAACACCACCATAGGCCTGAACCACAGAG
Source organism: Ktedonosporobacter rubrisoli (assembly GCF_004208415.1). Lineage (GTDB taxonomy): Bacteria > Chloroflexota > Ktedonobacteria > Ktedonobacterales > Ktedonobacteraceae > Ktedonosporobacter > Ktedonosporobacter rubrisoli. The sequence goes on from NZ_CP035758.1 coordinate 6,179,668, forward strand.
GCCTCTGGCAAACGCTCGGGATCGGGCGCCCCTTCCTGAGAAGCATAATCGCCGCCCTTTACATACACATCGGGCTGCAAACAATTCAAGAGAGCGCTGGCCGTGGTCTCAGGGAAGATCGTCACATAATCGACGCAGGTAAGCGCGGCCATAATCTCGGCCCGTTCGGCCTCCGGTACCAACGGACGCGCGGGTCCCTTCAGGCTGCGCACGCTCTCGTCGCTGTTCAGGCCAAGAATCAGGAAATCCCCCAGGTCGTGGGCCTCTTGCAAATAGCGTATGTGTCCCAGGTGCAGCAGATCAAAGCAACCATTGGTAAAGACGCCTCGCTCACCGCGCCGTTGGCGATACTGTACCTCTTCCACCAGCTCCTCGCGCAACCAGATCTTATGTCGGGTATCGTACAAAAGCTTATTCATCAAGCACACTCATCAATTCTTCCGGTTTGTTACTGGCACAACCCAGACGGCGTACAACGAGAGCAGCAGCAGCGTTAGCCAGATAAGCCGCCTCTGCCATGCTGGCTCCGGCAGTCAAGGCTAAGGTAAAGGTAGCCGCTACCGTATCACCAGCTCCATTAGCATCTACGATCTCACTGGCAAAAGGGAGTGGGTGAATAGGAAAATGGAGGGGGGGTTTGCCAGCTTCAAAGAGGCACATCCCCTCACTTCCGCGTGTAATCAGAACCCCTTGAGCCTCGCTGCCTTCGAGTAAACGCCGGCCGGCCTGCTCCAGGTCTGCTTTCGTAGTAATCGTCATCCCGAGTGTCGATTCTGCCTCCGGCTGATTGGGAGTTAGCGCGGTCACGCCGCGGAAACGGAAGAGTGAGCCGTGCGAGTCCACCACAATTGCCTTGTGCAGAGCGCGCGCAGCCGGAATACAGGTCTCAATAATCTCAGGGCTAATCATACCATTTTCATAGTCAGAGAGCACAACAGCATCAATAGAAGGCAAAACTTTTTTGATATACTCAATAACCTTGCCCTTGTGGGGCTCACAAACATCGCTCTTATCCACGCGATCGACGCGCACTATATGTTGCTGGACAAGCTGGGTGCTACCGGCCATAATGCGCGTCTTCGTTGAAGTCGGGCGAGAGGTATCGGTCACCAACCCATCCTGATGCATTCCTAGCGCGTCTATGGCCTCACGCAGACGTTGACCAGGCAGGTCAGCACCGACCACGCCTGCCAGGAACACCTCGGCACCCAGCGCGCACGCATTCACTGCCACATTCGTCGCGCCCCCGGGAATTGTGCGCTCTTCAGCCAGCTCAAGAATCAACACGGGGGCTTCTCGCGAAATGCGAGTTGGGCGGCCAATCACGTACTCGTCTGCGACCATATCCCCGATCACCAGCAAGCGTTTATCTCGAAAGACATTGATCAAAGCTCGCAAGCGTGCGGGAGTTGTATTAGAAATAGTAGATGTCATAGCTTGTTGCGTCCCTTTAGCAAGACCAATACCATAAATTGCGGTATCGCCAGCATACGTTTAATACGCCACGGCTCCCGATAGAGCCGATAGAGCCACTCAAGGCCCATACGCTGCATCGTCTTTGGTGCACGTCGTTGACGACCGGCAAGAAAATCATATGCGCCACCAACCCCCATCGCGATAGCCACGGGCAGGCGTACAATGTTGCGCCGTATCCATAATTCCTGGGCAGGGGCTCCATAGGCCACGCACAAAATGTCTGCTTTGGCCTCCCTGACGCGCCCGATAATCTCCTCTTCCTCTTCAGGAGCCGGCGAGCCGGCGTACGTTCCGGCCACCTGCAAACCTGGGGCCAGACTCTCCAGGCGTGCACGCGCCTGCTCCGCCACGCCCGGGGCAGCCCCTAGCAAATAGATGCGGTAGCCCTTCGCGGCACAAAGTTTTGCCAGTTCGATAAGAGTATCTATACCAGTAATACGTTCGGGAGCCGGTTCTCGCAGATACTTTGTAGCCCAGACCACACCCATACCATCCGCCACCACCAGAGCAGCCTGATTGATGCATTGACGAAAGATCGTGTCGCGCTGAGCTGCCATAATAAACTCAGTGTTGACGGTCACGACCTGCTGACAGGGCTCACCGTTTGTTCGTCGGCGCGTAACCATCTGCTCCATACACGCAAGCGCCTGCCTTTGCGAAACACGGTCCACGCGGACTCCCAGCACAAAAGCAGGCGCTTCAGATTGAGTTGGATCTAACGTTTTTAACGACATATACTTACCAATTAATTACTTCAACTTCAACATCAGAAATTTGCAAGTCTGGACGAGTTGCTTCAATATAGCGTTGGACATGCTCCAGCACCTCAGCCGAGTGCTGGCTGCTATTGCTCACGCAGCAAAAGCCGAGCTTAGCAATCTGCCAGCGATCATTTTCACCAACCTCGGCAACCGCTATCTCGAACTGATTGCGCACACGAGCCATCACCGATTTAACTATCTGCCGCTTCTCTTTTAATGAATGGCATTCTGGCAGATGTAATGTGATTTCGCAGGCTCCTATAATCATGCGCCTAGTATAACATAGTGGCCAGTGGTTGTAACTTGTAATCACCCAAGAGGTGCATTTCAGTACTTTCTCTGCTAAGAGGTTACACGACTTTCACCCTCGACGCCCTTACATATCTCTGATACAATTCTTTAAGGATTTATTAAAGAAAGGAGAATCTTCTGGTATGCTTGATACAAATGCCCAGGGGAATCAACATAAATTGCCCATGCAGGGCATTCACCAGCCCAAACGGGAGGAGGTACTCAAGCTTCCACGCGTGCATATCTCAAGTCATCCAGTCATGGAGCACAAAATGACAGCCTTGCGCGATAAAACTACGCAGCCGCCGGATTTTTATCGCCTGGTCAAAGAGATAGGTGCACTGCTTGCCTATGAGGCCACGGCCTCCCTCACGCTGCAAGAATGCGATATCGAGACGCCATTAAAACCTATGCGCGGGCGCCGGCTGGCCGGAGGTATCGGCATCACTCCTATTTTGCGCGCCGGCCTTGGCCTGGCCGAGGGGTTCCGTGAAGTTATCTCGGATGCGCAAATCTGGCATTTGGGCCTGCGCCGCGACGAGCGCACGCTACAAGCCCAGGAATACTACAACCAGCTCCCTCACCAGGTAAACTTGCAAGTATGCTACGCGGTTGACCCGATGCTGGCCACTGGCGGCTCGGCTATCGATGCTGTAAACATTCTTAAGCGCCGGGGGATTGATCGCATCTCATATGTGGGGATCATTGCGGCTCCCTATGGGCTACTCAAGCTCTCGCAGACCCATCCCGATATTGATATCTATGTCGCGGCCCTCGATGAGGAGCTCAACGAACTTGGCTATATTGTCCCTGGCCTGGGCGACGCCGGCGACCGCCAGTTCGGAACGCTATAAATTCGCTCGCTTGTTCGCGAGGCCTCTGCATTATTGTAATTATATAAAGGATTGATACCTGTGCCTACATCTTCAGACTCTTTTTCGTCAGAAGAGGATCAGAACTTATCAAATGCACAACCTGTGGAAGAGAACTCTGCCACCACTCATGAACAGCAGGAAACATCCGAACCAACAACCCAAGAGCCAGCTTCAGCACAGGCACCTGAAGCAGCACAGCCAGCAGAGATACAAGACGAGGCCAATGGTGGCCCGCTCGGTTGTTGTCTGGGAATCATGGTTGGGCTAGTACTCAGCCTTTCTATTGCAATACTCAGCCGTATATACGCAGATCAGCTCGCCGGCATTTTCAGCGGAAACCTTACGCTTATTGTGCGCATAGTTATGGCCATTGTGGCCATCGTGGCCGCTATCCTTTGTGGCTATTTTGGGTGGAAAATCGGTAAGAAATTATATCGCGTCTATGAACCGCCCGTTATAAAAGAGAGGAAGCGACCGCCAAAACATAAGTCCAAAGCCAGGCCCAGACAAGTTTGAGCCCGGGCTTGAAAAATATAGTCAGCTAGAGAAAAGTTGAGCCTGAACATCGGGAAGCAGAAGAAGCTACTGAGCTTCGCTTGGAACGCGAGGTCGGTCGCGACCCGGCACGCTGCCAGCACCGCTGCGTGCGCCTACCTCTCTACTTCATTCGCTGCGCCCACCGAGAACGGCTAACAAAAATAAGTTAAAAAGTCTTACTTCTCATAGAGCTTAGCCAGGGTCTCTGGCCCTTCAAGAGAGAATGATAGCTTAAGAGAGCCAGCAAATTTGCTGATGGTAATAAAAAGGGAGGAAATTTTATGCGTGTGGTTATCTTTTGCGATATGGAAGGAGTCTCCTGTATCGAGACCTGGGAACAGGTCACCGGCGGTACAGCTCTTTATGAGGAATGTCGCAAGCTTTATACTAATGAAATGAATGCAGCGGTACGCGGGGCACGCGCGGCCGGAGCGACTGAGGTGATTGTGGTCGATTGTCACGGTGCAGGCGGGGCTTACAATTTCAAGAGCTTTGTGCCCGAGATGCTTGAATCGGGGGCCGAATATGTTTTCGGGCATCCCTGGGCTCGCTACATCGAGGGCTTTGAGAAGGGCTGCGATGCTATCCTGTTTGTGGGCGCGCACGCTATGGCCGGAACGCCCAATGGCGTTTTGTGCCATACTGTCTCTACGGAGGCCTGGCACAATGCCTGGATCAACGATACGCTGGTCGGCGAGAGCGGCATTATTGCGGCCATTGCTGGCTGCTGGGATGTTCCGGTGGTATTTGCCTCTGGCGATGAGGTCACCTGCCAGGAAGTACATGATCTCCTTGGCGAAAAGGTGGTAACGGCCCAGGTCAAGACGGGTCTGGGACGCTTCTCCGCACGCAATATGGCGCCCAAGGATGCCTGCTCGCTCATTGAGATGCGCGTGGCACAGTCGTTAAGCGTGCGCAACTGGCCCAAGCCCTACAAGGTTCCCGGTCCCGTAACGTTCAGGGTAGAACTGGTCTCTCCGGATTGCGCTGATGTCTATATAGGGCGCGAAGGAGTGGTCATCGAGGGGCCGCGTACGGTCTCTTCAACTTCCGACACGTTCTGGAAAGCCTGGGATCAGTTCTGGTATCGCCACTAATCTAATGTCCCCATACAAAAAAGCTCTTATACGCAGCGAGACCGCAAAATGCATAGAGCTTTGTCTATAAGAGCTCAAAAGGGAGGGCTTCGGACCAGTCGTCCGGGGTCCTTCCTTCGCGCCTGGAACCATATTTCTACAGGTCTATTCTGAGCAATTTGTGCTCTCTAAAGCCAGGCAACTCAGCGCTTCTTGATGCCTCCTCCTTGCTTCTTACGAGCAAACGTCCCTTGACTTTTCCTCTCCATTTCTCCTATACTTACTTAGTAAGTTTACTAAGTAAGTTTGGAAACGAGGCAATGATTATGGCAAGGACGGAGAGAGGGCGAGCATTAACGCGACAGCTTGTGCTGGAGGCTGCTCTTGAGTTGATGGATAGAGAGGGGCCTGAGGGATTCAATATGCGCAAGCTGGGAGCGGCTTTAGGTGTCGAAGCTATGTCGCTCTATAATCACATCAAGAACAAAGAGGATTTGCTGGATGGGGTTATTGAAATGCTTCTCTTGCAAGCGCCCTATCCCCAGCGGCCAGATATTACGCCATATGTCGAGCTGTGGGATTTCGCGCATGCGTATCGCGATGTTCTGCGCGCTCACCCACGGATAATCTCTCTGGTGGCCTTACGCCAGTTGCGTACCGAGCCCTCGCTGGCGATTCTCGAACGCCTTGTCGCCGCGCTGCACAGGGCGAATGTCAAAGGTGTGCGCGCGCTATATGCAGTCAATAGTTTTGCCGGTTTTATCATCGGGCATGCTTTTTTTGATATTACGAGTATCTCGGTTCCGATGGCATCACATGAAGACGATGTGGTAGAGGTATGGGAACGCCTCCCGGCCAGGCGCTATCCAGCCCTGCACGCCTCACTACCGGCATTCAAGCAATGGGACGCGGACCAGGAGTTTGATTTCGGCTTGCGCGTGCTCTTACAAGGTATTCTCCTTCCCGATGAATAAGAGTGCCTTTGTCCGGCACTTAGCGAGGAATGCGTCAGCCCGCAGAAGCTAGCTGGACTGCAAAGATCCTGATATACAAATCATTTTAGCATATACATCATTATGTCTGCACATTTTTACAGCATGTTGTGACCAATTCTGAGAATGCAATTCAGGAGAATAAGAGGAAAGATGAAAAATCAGAACATTCTCATTTCCGGCGGGAGTATTGCCGGGCCAGCCCTGGCCCACTTGCTGAGCCGCTACGGCTTCCGTCCCACCGTCGTCGAGCGCACTCCCAGGCTGCGCGAAGGGGGATACAAGGTCGATATTCGGGGGGTAGCGGTTGAGGTCGCCAGGCGTATGGAAATTCTGCCCGATATTCGGCGGGCCAGCACCAATATGCGAGGCGGCACGTTTGTGGCTAATAACAATAAGCCAATTGCCACGATGCCCGCTGACTTCTTCAATTCACGTGCGCAAGGGGACGATGAGATCATGCGCGAGGATCTGTCACGCATCCTTTATGAGCGAACGCGCCAGACTGTCGAGTACATCTTTGGCGATTCAATTGCCTCTATCGAGCAGGGCGAGGAGGGCGTGGCGGTAACTTTCGAGCGCGGCGAATCCCGAACCTTTGATCTGGTGGTGGGCGCTGATGGCTTGCATTCCAACGTTCGTGGGCTTGCCTTCGGAGCTGAAGCAGATTTTATTCGCCACCTTGACGCCTATGTCTCGATCTTTACCACCTCCAACTTTTTACATCTTGAACATTGGGAGCTCTATCACTATGCGCCCGGCAAATTCGTTAGTCTTTACAGCTCACGCGATAGCAGTAAGGCCATGAGCTTTTTCTTTTTCAGTTCTCCACAGCTTGACTATGACTATCGCGATAGCGCACAACAAAAACAGCTGCTGGCCACACACTTTGCCACCGACAAGTGGCAAGCCATGCCACATTTGCTCAAAGCGGCTTGGGATGCGCCAGACTTTTACTTCGACTCAGTGAGCCAGATTCAGATGGAGCGCTGGTCGGCTGGCCGCATTACGCTCCTTGGCGATGCCGCCTATTGTCCATCGCCCGCCTCCGGGCAGGGAACAAGCCTGGCCCTGGTAGGAGCCTATGTGCTGGCCGGGGAACTGGCAAAGGCCGCCGGTGATTACGCTAGCGCGTTTGCCCGCTATGAGCAGGTGATGCGCGGCTACGTCAGCGTGAATCAGAAGCTAGCCGGGGCCGTCAAAGATTTTGTGCCGCAGACCCGCGTGCAGCTCTGGCTACGCACTCAGGCCATTCGCCTGCTGCCATACCTACCAAAGAGCCTTGCCGTGAACAAGATGATGCAGGACACGCAACGGGCTACCAACGCCATCACACTCGAAGATTACGCAAGTTGATAAGCTCAGCGCATTGACAGATGCACGGCAAACTGCTACATTGGGATTTCAGGCAAGGATGAAATAATTATAATGCAGCAGGAACGCTGCACTTTTTCTGGATTATGACTGATATACGACGACATTTGCCGCTCATTATCTCCTGCCTGCGCCGGCAACTGGCCCAACAGAGTTCGGTCGAGGCGAGCAGAACAGAGCTTGGCAAGCTGCTGCCGGCCAGCTATGGCATCAATGCCGGCAGTCTACAGAGCGCGCAAGGGGAGCGCTCAGCTCCCTTCGAGATCGTTATCTACGATAAGACTATCCCCAGCCCTCAAGCAGAGTGTGAGCCGGCCGGACTGGATATCCGCCGCGCCCTGGCCGTAATTAAGCTGGCTCAGGCTGCCGATATGGACACGCTGGCCCACTCTATAGAAGCGATAGCCAGCGCCAAACGCCTGCGCCCGGCTATCCCTATCATGCCCGAGCAACTCAAAAACCCAAGCCGCGTGCTGAGCAAGCTGCTTCCTTTGGGTATTATCATTGTCCAGCAACTCAACGATGCCAAGAATTATGATCAGGAGGGCTTGATCCTGGGCCTTGATGCTTTGTTAAAAGATCAGAACGCTTTACTGCGGCCAGATTTTTTGCTTGTGCCGGGGTCACAGCTCTCTTATCAGAACCCATTGTTTGAGCAGGCGCCCTTTAGCGAGACGACGATAAATATTGCCTGTGAGCCAGCTTTGAGTCGCCCGCGCAGCTGCTATGTCTGCAAGCAAAGGTTTACACGTCGCCACTTTTTCTATCCTTACTTATGCCTGCCCTGCGCCGATCTTAACTATCGCAAGCGCACAATCCCGTTGGAGCTGACAGGACGCTGCGCCCTGGTCACGGGAGCGCGCATCAGGATCGGCTACGCGACGGCGCTGCGCCTGCTGCGGGCCGGAGCGCACGTGATCGCGACTACGCGTTTTCCTCACGATGCTGCGCGCCGCTATAGCAGTGAGCCGGATTTTGCCGAGTGGCAAGAACGCCTGCAGATCTATGGCCTTGATTTCCGCAATCTGCCCGTGCTTGAACACTTTATTGCGCATCTGCAAGCCACTTACTCCGGCCTTGACATTTTGATTAATAATGCGGCACAAACCGTGCGCCGTCCCGTGCAGTATTATGCGGCCCTGCAGGCCGGTGAGGCCATGTCGCTCAGCACGCTGCCAGCCGAACAGCAACTGCTCATACGCCAATCGCATATAGCGCTTCCTGCGCCAGCATTTCCACGCGCTGAGGAAGCGCAACGGTTATTTGCCAGCTCACCGCTTGCTTTAGCCCAAGCTGACGAGTCAGCGGCGCTCGCAGCGCCTATAACAGGCAGAGAGGTTGAACCCGTGCCGCCGCACAATGGCGATCAGCCAAATAGCTGGACCTTGCGGCTCGATGAGATCTCGCTTAGCGAATTTTTAGAGGTACAGGTGATTAATGTCACGGCGCCCTTCTTGCTGATCAGCCGTCTGCGCCCTCTCATACGCAATAGCAGCTTCCCTGAGCGCTTTGTCGTAAATGTCTCGGCGATTGAAGGGCAATTTGCGCACGTAAAGCAAGGCTCGCATCCCCATACAAACATGGCCAAGGCCTCGCTCAATATGCTCACGCATAGCGCGGCTGCCGACCTGGCCACCGACCATATCTATATGAATAGCGTCGATCCCGGTTGGATCTCGCTGCAAACGCTTGATCCCGAGAGCACAGTCCTGCCGGAAGGCTTGCCGCTCGATCTTGTCGATGCTGCGGCGCGCATCTGCGATCCCATCTTTACAGGCATCCAGAGCGGGAAAGCCAGCTCTGGACAGTTCTATAAGGATTATCAAGCCGCTTCCTGGTAATCGAGCCATAATAGCATTGATGTATTTATCCCTTTCCACTATAATACAGGCACCGGCATCGTTCGGTCGATATGCGGAAGTAGCTTAGAGGCTAGAGCACCGGATTGCCAATCTGAAGACGAGGGTTCGACTCCTTCCTTCCCATAGCGCAGTGGGGGTGTAGTGCAAGGTCAGCATAGTATTCGGCCAGGATACTGATGTCGGGTTCGAGTCCCGATCACCTCCACTCCTTCCTTGATTGACCCGCCAAACGAGCAGAGAGAAGGTTCGGGTATTTTTTGTATGGAGCAGGAAGAAACAGCCTTAGCTTCTCTCAAAGCTGAGGCCGCCAACGAGAATACAGTCCCGAGCCGGCTAGAGGAGCTGGCGCACACTCCACAACTCAAACCCATTATAGCTGCCAATCCTGCCGCTCCGGCGCGACTTCTCGAAAGGTTGGCCAGGAAAAAAGATCCGGCAATCGAGCAAGCCTTAGCGGGCAATCCCAATACTCCTCTACACGTTTTATTGGAGCTGGCTGAAAGCTATCCAGCCGAATTTCTAGGGAATCCTATCATCCCTATTCTGAATATGACCCAGCCCGATTTTATTTGGCAGGCCTCACTTAACATCTGGCCTAGCCTGCTGCGCCGCGAAAATGTTCCCACCACCTGGCTGCAACAACTACAGCGGAATTTGTGGAATGATAAAAATAAATATTATCACGCATGGAACTACTTCATGGGATATGGAGAATCCGGCGAGCAGGCAATAGAAGGCCACGTGGCGCGGGCCGGTGAGATATACCGACCCAACCAGGTATACATCAAAGAAGCCCTGCAAGACTATATGAAAGCTGGTCGCGTGCCTTATTTACATGGAGAACCCTTGTCCGCCTCTACCCTGATCCTCTTCGTCCTGCTCTTTCCCAAAGCGGCAGAAACCACACATCAGGAGTGGCAAGATACAACATCACTTTCGCCTGAGTGGCAAAGCTTATTTACCTACAGTCCTATAGCCCTGCCCCACAAGATTTTAACCTGGAGATTAGATAAAACCAGGCCATTGGATTTGGGACAAGCAATCACGGGTAAGCTCAAACCCAAAATCCTGCAGCATCTCGTTCACTATCTGCCCAAAGCTGCTGGCAAGGCTTCTCCTCAACAGGGCCGGCGCGAGATTGTGCTCAAAGGGATAGCCCGCAATCCGCGCACTTCTCCGCAGCTTCTTGAAGAGCTGGCCAGTAGCCAGGCTATGGAAGTGCGCCGGGCCGCCGCGCAACATCCACAGCTCACAACTGAGGCTATCATGGTCCTGGCGCTAGATGAGGCTGCGCAGGTACGTGCGGCGATTGCCGCGCGTCACCATCTCACTCCCGAGCACTACCAACAACTGGCCACGGATAGCGATCAGCGCGTACGAGCTGCCCTGGCTCGCAACAGTCATACGCCACAAGCCATCCTTTCCGGGCTAGCAGCCGATGCCCAGGCACAAGTACGCGCCGCCGCCGCTGGCAATCCGCGCTTAGCGCCTGTAGCAATGGCTCCCTTGCTCATTGATCTAGACGAATCAGTGCGCGCACCCTTAGCCGCTAACGCACACATTCCAGCCGATTACTATGCACAACTCGCTCAAGACGACGCTCTGAAGGTGCGCCAACAACTGGCAACCAATCCGCGTCTTCCCCTTGCGCTCCTGGAAGAACTCTTTGCCAGCGAAGCGCTAGAGATCTGGGCAGGGCTGGCGCGCAATCCGGCTACGCCGGAGCATCTCCTGACCCGGCTAGCAGCAGGCGGCAATACGCAGATACAGGCCGCAGTGGCCGCGCACAAGCATACGCCACGCGAGACCTTAGAAGCTCTGGCTACTCAGAAACAGCGCGCGGTGCTCCTGGGCCTGGCCGCCAATCCGCACACGCCTTTACATATCATTGAGCAGTTGATAGCCCGCGAGGATATCGAGCTCTGGTGCCGTCTATTCAATCACCCGGCGATGCTGCAAACGCACCGACAAGCATTCTACGAGCATTTTGTGAAGAAGGCAGGAGCACAGCTTACTTCCACCAAGCATTTTTGGTTGCGTCGCGCGCTCTTACGCCATCGCCCATTGCCGGAGCCAATGCAAAAAGTTTTCGTCAATTCCATACTCTGGGAAGAGCGCTATCTGCTCGCCAACCATCCGCAGGCCACATCAGCCATTCTTGACCTGCTCACACATGATGGCAACCGCCATATTCGGGCCAAAGCGCGCAATAGAAAAAAGAAGCGCCGCCAGGCTTAGCGAGAATGTGGAATACTTCATTGACAATAGATCCTGTTCTCTATTATAGTTCAGCTATCGGCTTTAGCTGATCGTTATGGGATCGTAGATCAGCTGGGAGATCACCTGCCATTCACGCAGGAGGCCATGGGTTCGAAGCCCTTCGTTCCATAACGTTGTGGGGATATGGTGTAGCGTCAGCATACTCTTCGTCAAGAAGATTGACAGCAGGTTCAACTCCTGCTTATCTCCACCATACAGAGCCGTTCACACTTTCTCTCTTCTCATTCAGCAACGTCTTTCTAGCCATTTTAGTGCCGCAGAAATACTATAGTATCATATCTATCACGAAAAGAGAGTAAAGCACATCATGACACCAGGAGCCTTAGCACGTTTCCTACACAAACTTGTCGAAGAGCGTCTCATGTTTAGCACGATGATCTGGGGCCCTCCCGGGATCGGGAAATCAAGCATCGTTGCGCAGACGGCCCGAGCTTTTGATATGGGGATTATTGACCTGCGTCTCTCCCAACTTGCCCCCACCGATCTACGCGGTTTGCCGGTGGCCGAGGACGGTATCTCGCGCTGGTATCCGCCCGAATTTCTGCCCCGCGACGGCAAGGGCATTCTCTTCCTCGACGAGCTGAATCTCGCGCCGCCCGCAATGCAGGGCATGGCGCAACAATTGATCCTGGATAGGCGCGTGGGCTCATATACCGTGCCACCAGACTGGTTTATCTGGGCGGCTGGCAACCGCAAAGAGGATCGCGCGGCAGTTTTTGAAATGCCGGCGCCGTTGGCCAATCGCTTTATTCACCTGGTCGTTGAGCCTCATTTTGAGAGCTTCAAAAGCTATGCCCTGGCTCAGGGTATTCATGAGCACATTCTGGCTTTTCTCTCGTTCCGCCCGGCCCTGCTACACGAATTTGATCCGCAGCAGCCAGCCTGGCCCTCGCCACGCACCTGGATGGTAGCCAACAGACTGTACAAGGCAGGGCTTGACATCGCCCCGGTGGTTGGTCTGGGGGCAACTGCCGAGTTCGAGGCCTTCAGAAAGCTCTACAATCACTTGCCTGATGTCGAAAAGATTCTGGCCGGGAACGGGAACGCCATAACCTTTCCTGACGAGCCATCTGTACGCTATGCCATTATCATGGCTCTGAATATGCGCGCTACTGACATCCAGGGGCATCATCAAGCCTTTCTCTGGGTAGCCGAGCAGGCCAGCCCGGAATGGATTCAGCTCTTTGCGACTGATCTGTTTCGTCTGGGGCGCGCGCGCAACCAGATGGGCAAGCTGGCAACGCTGGTCCAGCGCGATACCCAATTGCAAAGAATGTTCAAAGAGTTCATGGAACTGTTGAGCTAAGCTTATGACGCAAGATCAAAATACAGCACTGCAGCGACAAATCTCGGCTGCCATCTTGAAGCTGCGTATGCGCGCGCCGTTTTTTGCTACGCTCGCCCTCTTTGCGCGCATCTCCATCACACGGGGCATATCAACTGCCGCCACCGATGGACGCGCTATCTTTATCAACCAGAGCTTCTGGGAAGGTCTGCAGGAGAATGAGCACCTGGGCCTGATTGCTCACGAGGTGCTGCACGCGGCCTTACTGCACGTCTACCGGTGCGGAATACGCGATCCATTGCGCTGGAATATCGCCGCCGATATCGTCGTGAACGGTATAGTCATCGCACAAGGCTTTAGCTTGCCAGAAGGGCACATTCGCAATCAAGAGCTAGAGCACCTCAGCGTTGAGGAGATCTATCATCTTCTTGATAATTTAGCTACAGCTAAATTAGCTGAAAGCTTGCCCATGCAAGATCTGCTTGATCCCAAGCAAGGCGGTCTAGATCCCGGCCTTAGCGGCATCGACGATCGGGACAGGCCGGCTTCCAGGCTTACAGGTCTCAGTAGCGACATGCGTACAGCTAGCGAGCGATATTGGCAAGATGCCTTGCAGCAAGCTCAAATTATCGATAAGATGACAGGTAAAGGTCAAGGAACCATGCCGCTGGGCCTGCAGCGCGAGCTTGGGCATCTCAATCCGGCCCAGATCGATTGGCGTGCTTACCTCTGGCGCTTCCTAGTCCAAACGCCGACCGACTTTGCGGGCTTCGACCAGCGCTTCATTGGTCGGCGCCTCTATCTGGATATGCTGGCCGGGGAGACAGTCCATATCTATGTGGCCGTCGATACCAGTGGCTCGATTGGTCAGCGCGAGATAGAGCAGTTTTTGGGCGAGGTACAGGGCATTTTGCGCGCCTATCCTCACCTTGAGGCTAAGCTTTACTATGCCGACGCCGCCTGCTATGGCCCTTATACGCTCACTGCTCAGTCAGAAATTCCAGCCCCCAGGGGTGGCGGAGGCACCGATTTTCGGCCCTTCTTTGAGGCAGTTGAGCAAGAGCACGATAGTATTCAGCCCGCGGTCTGCGTCTACCTGACCGATGGCTACGGAACATTTCCCCAACAAGTTCCGTCCTTGCCGGTGCTCTGGGTCATCTTAGCGGGCGGCCTCGCCTTGCAAAGCATCCCCTTTGGCGAAGCTGTGCGCCTGATCCCAGATCCAACTTAGGAACGCAAGTGCCAGCCGATCCATGCGCACCAACATGGCTCCGGCTGGCCAGCCTTACCGGCAATAGACCTACGCGCGCTTATCCTTTTGCTTAAGGAACAAGGCGATCAGCAGCATTAATACAACGATAATCACGGCCAGGGCCAGCCAGGCCAGCAAGATGCGCGCCGTGGCATCGCTGCTGCTATAGGTTGAGAAGAGCGTGCCGTGATAGGTTGGATCGCTGCCAAAGAGATGATCCTCGCCGATTTTATCGGCGTGCAAGCCAAGCGAGGAGCCCAGCGCGGCCATGGCCCAGCGCGTCGGAAAGATCGTGGCAAAGATCTGCGTGAACCAATCTTTAAGCGGGATAAGCGTTCCCGAGAAGATCACCTGGGGAATCAGAATGATCGGCACAAAGCTCATAGCCCTATCGTTATTTGGAGCAATGGCCGAGACGGTCAGGCCAACCATCAGGCCGGCCAGCGAGGTAAGGGCAAGGGTAATGTAGACCTCGGGAATGACGGGTAAGAAGACGCCCTGGTGTAGCGGTACGCCCAGGTCAACAATCACTATCAAGATCAGGCTTTGCAGCAGGCTGAGGATGCCCAGAACGACGATCTTGGAGAACATGTAGGGCAGGATGCGCAGATTGACGGCCCGCTCACGACGATAGATATGCCCTTCCTTGACGATCTCACGCGCTCCATTAATACAGCCGAAGAGGACGGTTCCGAAGGCCATGATAAAGAGAACCTTTTGAGCATCGGCGCCAGGACCCGGCATAATAAAATCCTGCAAGGCTTTCTGCGTGCCGCCATGGCCGCTAGCATAGGCCGAGCCTGCAGTATCGTTCTTAAGAAAATCGATGACTTTATCACAGCCAATGGTCTCGCTCTGGCTGGCCTGCGGTAGGGCCACGGGACCCGTCGAGGTAAGGATTTGCGTGCGGCACTGGACTATTTTATCGCTCTGAAAGACGTCAGAATTGATCTCAAAGTGGACCATAACCACCAGGAGCAAGGCGATAACGGGAGCCTGCAGGAGCAGGATGAGCAGATTGCCGCGATCATTTTTGAGCAGCTCTAGATAGCGCATGGAGAGTAATATAAATTGCTTCCAGGCGGTGCCAAAGTGCAAGGTCTTCTTAGCCGGCGGTGGCTGCTGATTCTGCGGCTGGGTCATAGCGCCTTCCCGCAAGGGTTGGGCCACATATTTCAGGAAGTCGGGCGAGGTCTTGAAGCGCGCTTCGGCCTCCAGGGGAATATGCGGATTCTCCTTTGTTGGCTCCAGCGAGCTATAGATCTCGGCAAAATCCGACTTATTGAAGAATACTCTAGCCTCTTCAGGAGGGCCAAAGTAAGCAAGACGCCCACCCTGCGCGAGAAAACACACATAGTCGCAGGTATTGATATTGTTGGTGGCATGGGTTACCAGCACAATCGTGCGCCCACGATCGGCCAGGCGGCGCAGCAGAAACATCATCTTGCGATCAAGGCCCGGATCAAGACCCGAAGTCGGCTCATCAAGGAAAAAGACGCTAGGATTTGCCAGCAGTTCCAGGGCGATTGAGACACGCTTACGCTGTCCACCCGAAAGCTTGCTGACCAGCAGATCGCGCCGCTCGCTCATCTCCACATCTTCAAGGACCTCATGAATGCGCTGGGCAATTTGCTCTTCGGTAAAGTCGTTGGGCAGCCGCATGCGCGCGGCATAATAGAGCGCGCGATAGACGGTAAGATCGCGATGGACGATATCGTCCTGAGGCACATAGCCAAGCTGCGCGCTAAAGGCGGCAAGGTTGCGATAATAATCCTGCCCATTGTAGAGGACCGTGCCCTGCTGGGCTGGACGCAGGCCATTGAGGGCATCCATTAAGGTTGATTTGCCAGCGCCCGAGCCGCCAACCACGGCCACGAACTTGCGTGGCGGGATGACCAGCGAGATATCGTTGAGCAGGATAACCTTATTATTGCCAGCTTTTTTCAGCTCAATGGCATCGATGCGAATGCTCCGGCTTTCATCGTGCTGGGTCAGCTCGGTTCCCGTATAAATAAATCTAAACGGGCCAATCCTGATTTCATCGCGAGCATTGAGCAGATAGCCGGTGACGGCCTGCCCATTGACGTAGACATGATTGGTGCTGTTCAGATCAACTATGCGGTAGCCTCCCGGCGTCTGAACCTGGATCAGTTGGGCATGGTGAGCAGAGACCAGGGGATGATTCAGGACCACCATGTTATCGGGGCGCGCCCAAGCGTAATCAATGGACGATCCAGGGCGATGGGGTGAATGTCCGGGGCTGGCTCCTGCAAAGCTCCGCTCCCATCGTCATAGGCCAGCGTGACCAGCGTGCCATGCATATCGCCAATGCGGAAAATATCCCCGCGCACCAGGGGCTTGCGAAACTGTTGATTGCCCGGTATGAAGTTTCCCTGATAGATCAAGCCGTTTAGGGTCTTATCGCGCGCCGGATGGGGATGCACAAAGACCCATTGATCTCCCTCGCGCACAATCTGGGCATGGATGTTGGAGATAACGGGCTCACCAATGACGATATCATTGCTCTGGTGGCGCCCGATACTGATCATTGGTTTGAGCAGAGGATGCGTTTGCTTATCCGCGCCTACATTGCTGCTGACGATGAGGGCCGGCATGCCACCAATCGCAGTTTTTTCAGCAATCGGTCGGTTCAGCGGCGGTGGTGGGGTAGGAGATACCACAGCCGGCATAGGTACTGACGAGATGGGGCCTGATGGCTGCATGATGGGTGGTGTCACGGGTCCGGAACCGACCCGCTGATCAGGTCCCACGCGCTGCGGAGTAACCTGCGCCTGAGCATCGGCCTCTGCTAAGAGAAACAGGCAAGCTGTATCTTCTCCCAGGCCAATAGTATCGCCATTTTGCAAAACTGAGCGCACCATGCTGCGCCGATTGACAGTCAGCGTATTCCTCTGGGCAACCTTTTCAATCGACCAGTTGCCATTTTCCCAAAGCAAGCGAGCATGATGTCTTGACACTTTGGGATCAAAAATTACAATATCGTTATTTGAGTCACGGCCCAGGGTAACCACGGGCTTATGGACCGGGAAAGTCTTTCCCTTTAGCTGCCCGCTGAGGATCTGAATTACACATAGTGGATGATTTACCCCGCTCATATAACACTCCCGGCTGATCTATTGAAGCCATAGCAGGGCTATTATGGAGCTTCCCTGCTATCGAACACATTATCTGGTCTTCAGGAGAGGGAGATAAATGCTGACTGAATATCCCCCAGGCAAGGAGTTGCTTCCTGCCGTTGCAAGATCAGTGCGTGGTTCCAGCAGCTATAGCCAGTGGTCACAGCTGAGAAGCTGGTTATATCTACTCGAATATGATCGCATACGATACCAGATTTGCTGTTTTCCAAACCGAAATATATATTTTATACAGGGCTATTAAAATTTCCTTTTTTGCCCCACCCATCCTATGAGAGGAGAGTATGGGACGCCCCATGACCCGGCAGAGGACTGGCCATCCTCTGCACTCCTGCGAAAAGTAAATAGCCCCGATATTTTATGCTCTTAGCATGCAAGAAAGGTATGACTTCTGCTTATCAATCCCCCACTCTTCTGATAATGTACTGCTGAATTTATTATTGCATAATTTTCGCGATTTAGCGATAGGGAAGTACCAGGCAAAAGGGCTTTCCAGTTCTCGTTGTTTCGCCACCTGACGGCGGCGCAGGAGGGGAGAAAAATCGGGGAACAGCTGGGGATGTGTAACATCCCGGCATGCCCCAGGTTAAGGGCTTCATTCGCTAGGTCGCGACGCCCCCTTAACAATCCCAATTTGGAGAACCGGAAGATCCTATACCAGACAAAAGGCTATGTCGCTTCAATTTCTTTGTTGCCTGACGGCGGCATTAGAGAAGAGAACCATTGAATGTTAGCAGCTAAAGCAACCAGTGCGATGAGTCCGGGTTCAAGAGTCCATCATGGCGCGCAGACGGGCCTTCCAGCCCTTATCGTCCTCTGCTTCGCTGGCCTGTTTCTCGGTCTCTATGACCCACTTGCGCGTCCCATCAGGGGAACGAGTGGGAGCCGCGCGATGCACGCGCCCATCCTTATTATCAAGGTTGCGCAGGGCAGTATGAGCGGCTTTACGCACGTCGTAAACAGGATCTTGCAAGAGCTGGCTAATCTCGGCACGCGCCGATTGAGCGGCCAGGCGTCCAAGCGTGCGTGCGCTCCCCGCCCGCTCTTCGGAGGTTACAGCGTGCAGCGAGTCGATAATGTCGGGTGTAAGCTGCTTTAAGGAAAGGTCTGCGATAAGTCGAAGCAGGCGATTGCGGCGCATAGGATGCACCAGCGAAGCTAGGGCCGAGCGGCAATCTGCGGCAATCTGGGCTTTATTGTGAATCAGGCCTTGCTCTTTAGCCTCCAACACAGCCATCTCGGGCGAGAGCAGCGAGGTCCCACGCAGAAAAGGTTCAATCCAGGCTGCAACCTTATCGGCCTGTTCCGTATTTTCATGAAGGTGCAAGATGTCAGGATAATATTGCTTGAGCCAGTAATAGAGGGCCAGGGTTACTTCGGCATCGCGAGCAGCATAGGCAATCATCGCCGGCGGCAGGGGACGGCGCGTCCAGTCCGTGCGCTGAAGGCTTTTATCGAGATGAATATTGAAGGCTCGCAAGAGCATAGCGGCCAGTGACGATTCGTGCTGGCCAAAGATCGAACGACAGGTGGCTTCCAGGTCATAGTAGTGCGCCACGCTCAGGCCGCGCTCAGCCATGACGCGCAGATCGGCGCCAGCTCCATGCAAGAGGACAGCGATAGCGGGATCGCCAACGACTTCGAGGAGGGGTGTGAGATCTCCCAGGCGTAGCGTATCGACGACAAAACAGTAGTTGTCGACAGCAAGCTGCAGGAGCGCAAGGCGGGGCACTGTGCTGGCGACTTTATTTTGTGTATGTGAACGCACCTGGGTAAATTCGGCGTCGATAGCAACTACCCTGGCTGCCTTGAGCACTTCGACCGCAGCGAGCAATTGTTCCGGATGGTCCACCCATATCCGCTGTCCCTTGTGCGGCATTATGCCTGGAGGAGGAGTTGTACCTAGATAGCCAGGCTGTACATTGTCCAGGTCTTCTGGTCCTACTAATGGTACTTTGTCGCTCAATAAATTGCCAATCAGTCTTTTTAACTTAGTACAAAATCCATCTGAAAGTAGTGAGTACACAACACTATATCATATACTCTTATTCTCTGCAATCTTATCACAAACGTATCACGGGGCTTTCCGCTTCTCGTTTTTCCACCTGAGAGCGGGGAGGCGAGCAGCTAGAGCTGTTCCCTCTTGCCCGCTTATGGGCTGGCCCTTTATAATGTCGCTTACTTACTATAATGTTATCAGCGATAGAGAATCATGGCTGTCATCCCATTTTCGGTAGTGACGTAAATAACCGCCCAGACGATTTTACAATAGTAAGACAATTTTTAACAGAAACAAGAAAAAAACTAATGAGGAAGGATTTCTCGTGGATAGACTTGCAAAGTTTCTTCGCCAGCAGAGATTCAAGGCCTTGACGCTTTGCTGCTATATGTATCTATGGTTATTGCTTGTCTTTCAGCTTGTCCAGACCTTCGCGCCGCCCAGCGATGGCCCACTAGCCCTGGCGGCTATCCTTACTCCCTACTTCTTCCTGCCTCCTGTACTTCTGCTGCCTCTGGTCTTCTGGCGCCGGACGACTTTATTGCGCATTGGTTTGCTGGGCCTGGTGCTGCTCTTTGGCTTGCTCTATCCTCCACACTTTGCGCCTTCGCTGGGCACACCACCCCCAGACAGCATTACGGTAATGAGCTGGAACTTCCACGGCTACCATGAGCGCGCGGGGACGCTACGCGGCGCAATCAATACCTACCATCCTCAGATTGTGGCCATCCAGGAGGCCGATTGGCAGGGCATGGAGGCGGGCACCGATGTGCTTGAGCGCTATCCCTACCATATCTTCAAGCCCAGCGATGGCGTGCCACCCGGCGAGGCTATCATGAGCGTCTATCCCTTGCAGGATTACGGCATCATTAACACTGATCCTCCGCATGAGATTTGGGATATCTCACGTGTGCTCTGGGCACGAGTGGACCTGGGCCACGGCCACACGTTAATGCTGGTCGATGCGCATCCAATCTCGTCAATCGGCACTGTCTATGGCTGCTTCTTCTGCCCGCAGCGGCGCAACATGCAGATTCAGGAGATCCATAACTTCATTCAACCTCTACTAAAACGCGGCGAGCATGTCCTCTTGCTGGGCGATATGAACACGACGGATCGTGAGCCGATCTATAAAGTGCTTTCCTCTGGCTTACAGGATACGCATGAGCTTGTCGGCAGTGGCAGCGGCCATAGCTGGGGCGTGCGTACGCTCAATCCGTACTGGGCTTTTCTGCGCATTGATTATATGTTTGCCAGCCCCAATATAAAGCCGCTCTACCTGCGGACCGATTGCGCGCCGCGCGGTAGCGAACATTGCGTGCTGATTGGCCAGTTTGCCTTCACATAAGGTGGGCAAATCAAGCCGGTCAGCCTTCAGTTCGGCCGTCGAGGATAAATCCGTAGCCTTTGTCAGCATCAAAGGTCCCAGTGAAAACCCATTAAATACGCTCTTTTCCCTCTGGACGGGGCTCCTCTCTGGGCGAGAGCTAACCCCTAGCCCAAGGCTTTAGCATCCCCTATGCCAGAAGTGGCAGGCCCTGCCCATCTTCCATTCACAAAAATAATCTTCATCTTGCTTAAAAACGCCGATTCATTGACAAATATATTCATACCATGTTATTATTCTTTCATTAAATGCAAATTTTTATTACATCCAAGCCGCTTATCACCAAAATATAGAAAAATTTTGCCATACAGAGTTTGTGAGAAAATTTCTCGGCGGCAAGAGCCGAGAAGATCATCTACAAAAGTTAAAAAGAAAGAAGCGGGGGAAAAGATATATGAGCATGAGCGAGAATAGGGCAAGCCGATCGGCGGGTCGCGTCTGGTTCATTACTGGCACTTCTACGGGTTTGGGCCGCGCGTTGGCCGAGGCTGTCGTCGCGCATGGCGAGCGCCTGGTAGCTACGGCACGTCGCCCGGAATGTCTGCAGGATCTCGCCGATAGTGCGCCTGATCGCGTGCTGGCCCTGCCTCTGGATGTCACCAGCCCGGAGCAGGTTCGCACGGCTGTGGAAGAGGCAATAGAACATTTTGGCCAGATAGATGTGCTGGTCAATAACGCTGGTTATGGGCTGTTTGGCGCCCTCGAAGAGGTGAGCGATATAGAGGCATATCACCAGTTCGAGACCAACGTTTTCGGAACGCTGAGATTGACGCGTGCAGTGCTGCCCTTTATGCGCGCCCAGCGTAGCGGCCATATCCTGATGATGTCATCGACTGGCGGCCTGATCGCTCCTCCAGGCTCAAGCATGTACAACGGGAGCAAATTCGCGATTGAGGGTATAGCAGAAGCTCTTTCACAGGAAGTCGTTTCCTTTGGCATTCACGTAACCCTGGTCGAGCCGGGAGTTTTCCGCACGGATGTGCTGGGCCGCTCGTTAAAGCGTACACAGTTGGCGCTGGATGACTATGCTCCAATGAACGGCTTTGTCCGGCAGTGGGTTGAACAAAACAATGGCACGCAACAAGGCGATCCTGCTAAAGCTGCGCAAGCGATGATCAAGGTGGTTGAGGCGCCCGAACCTCCTCTGCGCCTGGCCCTGGGGGCCGATGCCTTAGAGCTCATACACAAGAAGCTGGCCTGGGTAGCCAGCGATCTGCAAACCTGGGAGGCTACTGCCCTTTCCACTGCATTCACACCTGATACGGATGAGTCCAACACATAGGCGCTCAGCTTCTATTCTGCACCAGCGACCAGCCGTGAAGCGGGGTTTGCTAGAGGACCTGGATAGAGATATATAGCTGAGCAATCAGAAAAGCGCGAGGAACAGAAGCTAACTATTCTTAACTTCTGTTCCTCATTGCTCTATGCTACGGATGTTTGCGGCCCTCATCTTGCCAGCTTTGTTTATCAGTTGGGTGTGGCGCTGGCCTGTTCGATCATCACCGGCGGCTCGGCGTTCTTGAGGCGGCGCAAGAGCCAGTAGAAGGTGAGGGCCAGGATTACAACAGACAAGAGTTTAAACTCGACGCCAAACAGGGGCATAGCCTTGGCGAAGAAGACGGCGCCAAAGGTGCCAACCAGGGGCAGAACGCAGCTCGGGCAGCCAAAGGTAGAGATGCCCAGGATGACGACAGCGCCGGCGGAACAGGCCGAGCCGGTAAACATGCTTGAGCCCTGGCGATAGTGATCGATGCTCAGAGAGATCAGCACCGCTGAGGCGAACGAGGTGAGAATATCTAAGATGAGACAGCTAAAGAAGTACAGCGCGCCAAAGTGTTGCAAATAAAAATCGGGTGGACGAATGTGCGTGGTCAGCAGGTTGGCGGTTCTACCGCCCTCGCGCAGATCAAAAAATATGTACAGGGCCAAAAAGACGACGGTTAAGACGATGGTAAGGGTCAGGTAGCCGGGCTTCCTGAGAGTTGCACGAATTGCCTTCATTGTAAGTTGGAACTCCCGTGGTAATTAGAAAAGACTGCTTGCATTGTATGACATAGTAGCAGGCAAGCGCCACATTTGCCGATCCAGAAGCAGGGACAAATATTTCTTCTTCAGCCTGCCCTTCATTTATACCTGAAAAACTCTTCCCTTTAGGAGAACAAAAGATACTCTGAGAAAACAAGCTTATCTTGTATATTTTGAGGGAAGATGACCTTTTTCTTACTCAGGCAACTAAAACTTAATTTCGTCTTTCAAGCACCTTCGTAGAATTAATATATCTATCTCCGCACCTCCGCTATCCCCGATTATCTATAGCTTTATGCTTTCTAAAGAAAAATTCGCCTCTTCTACTCGTGGTACTTTACGGATTATGCTTTCTGACCTTGCATTCTCCTGGCAAAGGATTTTCATGAATAGCTAAAACTTTAAGCTCTAGCAGTTTAGAAGCCCAATTGAATAGCGCGCTGTAAAGAAAGGATTTTTAGCATGCGCAAGTCCATCATATGCTGCTCTCTGGCTTTGCTCCTGGCTGGAATTCTTGGCTTAGCCGCGAACGTACAAGGATGGGGAGCTTCGGCAAAGGCAGCTTCCGCAGATGTGACTCCCACGCCTGGCATCACGTCATGCGGTGTTCCTGTCAGCCAAGCTACATGTGGATGGTATATGGCTCACTACGTCTTTTATCAGGCCCATATTGTCCCTAACTTTCTTGGCTTAGGCTCGCACATAGAATATACGCCTGTCGTCCTCCCGGGCGCATTTTGTTTCATCTGCCTGGATAATGGAGACGGAGGACCCGTCAAAGGCAAGCGCACGACAACCGAAATCTTAGCCTCAGAAGAGCTGGGAAACGAGGCCGGGGAAGTTACGTCTGTAGGTCACCTTACTATCGATGAAACCGCCAGCAAAAATCCGCTCACCAACGATGAGAAATGGACGGCTCAATTTCTCTCCAAGTACATCTATAATGATCCTCAAGATGACCTTTTGCTCAAGAATGTCGATAATCAGGCTAGAGATGGTAGCGGCAATACGGCAGACCTGACGCGAACCAACGTGGCCAAGAATATCAAGAATAGAATTGATATCATTAGCCCAATTACAAGAGACGATGGTAACGTCATTTCAGCTATCCTCAAGAAAAATGGCCAGGTTGGACCCAATGGAGAAGTTGCGCTTAATCTTAGAAATAGCAAACTAAAAATAAGCGATATGGGTAACGTCATGGCAAGATTAGTTAAGGCAGCACACTTACAAAATGTTAAGCTTAATATTAGCCGGGTAATCGTCATCCAGGACGTAACTCCGGGCGTACATCCTGCATGGAAGATTTTCGATTATAATCCGCTCCTGGGAGCATTGATACCGTAGTTTGTCAGGCCAATATTCGGCAAGAGAGGAAATTCATGCTTTCCTCTCTCTTTTTTCTATGTTACTATTGAGCAGCAATAGTATCGATAAAACCATGATGATATGAAACGGGAGAAGCGTTTATGTCAAAAATATTCTGCAAGTGCGGGCATATGATTGTCGATCAAACAGATAATTTACCCTACAAAGCTTCAGTTATTGCAGATCAAGACGAAGAGCTGCTCTACGATGATTTCTTTCCATTTATCGAGGGCCTTTTTGAGGCTAAGGAGCATGGTCTACTGGCAGAATATCTTGAAGAGCAATTTGGCTCAGGTTATCCTAACGACTTGAAAATTCGGAGCATCATTTCCGATGCCTTCCCCTATGCACTTCATAGTCGGCGTCTTTACGAGTGTGAGCAGTGCGGTCGGCTCTGGATACAAGTGCATCCGCAAAAAGATATTTTTACCTCTTACCTTCCAGAAAGCAGCGAGCGGCATGTGCTCAGGTCAGTGCGCAAAGATGAGGCAGACAATGAGTCGCAATAATTTGTCTCTTGCTCCGTTTGAGGTGACTGCAAGTCCTTACGGGAGCACGATAGCTCAGGCATTCACTGCTCCATTTGAGATGTCTATACGATAGAGGAAATAGGCTACCTAAGCCGATTATTGATATCAATCAGGCCGAAGGCAGCCATGCTTTATCCCTTGCAAATGATATTTTCTTTGTGTACACTCTGCTTATGACTTATTCTTCCCTGGACGAACACGGCTCTTGAAAGTGATTCTTTTCGGATTATCTGGATCAGGAAAATCCACAGTTGGAACGCTCCTCAAAAAAAGGTATGAGTTCCCTGTGCTAGAGGCTGATGATGATGTGGAACTGCGATACAACGGGGTTTGGCCTGCCGAAGAACACCTCATCGACGCTTCTTTTGAAGAGACCAATCTGCGAGTCTTAGAGATGCAGCATGTTTTTTACATCACCAGTTGGCTTGAAAAGGATCGCATTCGGGAATTCAGCGCTCGTGGCTTCCAGATTATTCTGTTAGTGGCTTCCCTCGAAGAATTGTTGCGCAGGCGACAAGCACGTGATGGAGCCTATCCGCCAGCGCTCGTGCAACGGGCAAAGAAGAATTACCGGATCTTTCGGGACACTATCCAGGAACCGATGATCTCGCCCTTGTTTGCTCTCACCCTCGATATGTTAAAGACCTCACCAGAGCAAGCCGTTCAGCGCATCCTGGATCTGCTCCAAAGCCCTGAATAGCCCCATTTTTGTCACAGAATCGCGAGTCCTCCTTTGAGGGCTACCTTGCAATCATCCTCTTTTACTGCTCTGTTGTAGCGTTTTCCACGTTTTAAATACACTTATTTCCTGCGTTTCTAAAAAGGAGATGTTAATTCTTCAGTGGAAAAAGGAGTTGCTATGCCATCAAAACCTCAACCCACACCTAATTTCAAACCTTGCCCCGAATGCGGAGGCATACGCATTGCCGTCGAGGACTACATGAGCTGCGGTCCCTATCACCAAGCCTTTGGAATGTTTCTCAAACCGCTAAGGCGCTCTACTAGCCTTTGGCCCCGGAGATCCAGGCAGTCCGAAACCCTGACCCTCACCTGCCTGCAATGTGGCTATACCGCCTGGTATGCCCTGGAGCCACGCAACCTGCTCCCCGAGGAGTGATAGCTCCTTCCTCTCGTCCGCAAGAAACGACGCGCCCACCTGGAGAGAATAAGAGCCCGCAAGGAGCCGCTATCAGCAAGTGCATGGCTATCATACTCTCTCCCATCATGACTATAAGAAATTTCGTAGAAGAGAGGATTGATCGTCAATGGGCGCTCTGCCTCAATATACAGAATTGTAACACTTTTGTTATATTTCCTCATTTTCTCCTTGCTATACTTCCTTCGAAAGCCAGAACAGCAAAGCGAGAAAAGGGGTCTTGCCACGTGCTTACACAACTTACAAATATATTAATAACTTCTATTGCTAATATCTATATTGAAACGGGTCTGCTGGGCATTTTTCTGATTATGGCCCTTGAAAACTGCTATATTCCCCTGCCAGCCAGTGAAGTCGTCATTCCTATTGCGGGCGCGCTGGTGGTCCGAGGGGCGCTATTACCTACTATACCTGTCTGGGCCAGCATTGTTCTCGTATCTCTGGCATGTGCCCTTGGCTGTTTAGCTGGCTCCATGGCCGCTTATGCCATCGGCTCTACCGGCGGGCGGCAGATACTCTTGAAATACGGTCGCTATATTCTGATTTCGCAACGTGAGATCGAACGAGCCGAGCAGTTTTTCCAGCAGCGGGGAAGCGCCGCCGTCTTTTACTCGCGTTTATTGCCCGTTGTACGGACCTGGGCTTCGTTACCGGCAGGATTCACGCGTATGCCTTTTAAGACTTTCTGTCTCTATACATTCGGCGGCTCGCTGCTCTGGTGCGCTCTCTGGACATGCCTTGGCGCTTTCATGGGCAACAATCTCGATCAGCTTAAACCTATCTCTCACATTCTAACCGGGCTTGTCCTTGCTCTATGTACACTCTTGATTGCGCTGTACATCGGGAAGCATATCCGCACCGTTCGCCATGCGCACTAAGGGCGAGCTTTGCTACGTGGCCGGTCGGGTTCCAGGCCTTCTCTAGGCAAAGAGGTTCTGCAAGCGCGGTAGAAAGTAATTCCAGCCAGCCAGATGATCCTCGACGCGCAACTCTTGATCCCTTGCCGTGTTCTCATAGGGACCATGACGCAACCTCAGACGCGTACCCTCGCTGCCCAGCGGCTCAAAAGTGAGGTTGACCTCTCTGGTCATGTCTTCTGCTGGATCATGGTCCCAGCGCCAGGTGAAGGCTAGCTGCCTGGGAAAGTCAAAGAGCGTATAGGAACCGCGAAGATGCCAGTTCTTCTGGGGCGCTCCCAGATGATAGGTGCCGCCCTGATAGGGCTGGATCTCGATTTCCTGGGGCCAGCTCCACCATTGTGGCAGCTTCTCCGGCTCGATCCAGTAGCGAAAAAGAAGGGAGGGCTGAGTAGAAGGAAAAGTTGCTTCGATGAGCAGGCTGTCAAAGCCAGAGGGTAATTGAGTGATCGCCATCAGAAAAACCTCCTGTTTTTAGAAATTATATTCTATTTTCCCCGCAACAGCAATACACAAAGAGTTTATCCGGGCCTGCCGTCATCCACACAATTTTCCTGCCACACGGGCTATATGCCGCCAGATCAATCTCTTTTCCGAAAAAGCCCTTGCGTTCTTAACAGGGCAAAAATAAGTTCTTTATCTTTAATGCTAACAAAAGAAGCAAGAGAGACGTTTTCATCCTCTTCCTCGTTTTACTATACATGGATGGGAAAACCATGACCTCATCCATGCCGCGCTTAGAGACAAAGGAGGGAGTCATGTCTCAGGGAAACCTTGATACACTGCTCAAGAGCATAAAGTATTTCGATAAGTTCAGTATGGGAGCCCAGAAGGTTGTAAAGCTGGCCGGGGAAGAGGCTCAGCGCTTACAACGGAGCACTGTAGGCAGCGAACATCTCTTGCTGGGGCTGCTGCGCGAAGGAAAGAGCAACGCAGCGCGCGTACTACAGGTGCTAGGGGTGACGCTGGAGAGGGTGCGCAAGGCGGTTGAAGATGCCCAGGAGACTGAAGAGAACACGGCGCAAGCCGAGATCACGTTTTCGGCAGATGGGAGCATGGCACTTGAAATGGCCATGAAAGTGGCTGAGAGCCAGTTTCTTCCTCCCGGCTCCGCTGGTCAGCTGTTTGGATCGCTATCTGCCTCAGAGGATGAAGCGAAGAAGATCCTGCAAGATGGCAAGCTGCCGCAGCGTTGGGAGGCGCTGGGCGTGACCCTGGAGGATGTACGTAAAGCGCTTGCAGAGGCGAAAGGGCGCCAAGTAGAGATTCCATTCGATCAGGGGTCACCTGCCAATACCCCAACTGAAGAGGACGCGCGGCGGCGCCATCCTCTCTTTCGCGTCGATATAAGGAAGCTATTGCTAGGTGTGCTGCGCGTGCCGGAGAGCCACGGGGTAAAGATTCTGCAGGGCCTGGATGTGCCGCTTAAGGATATACGGACGCTGCTGCTGCTTCTGGATCTTGGAACGTTGCCCATAAGCTATGGAGAATATGCTCAGCGGTTTACGCTTCCTGCCCGAAAGGCATGGAGGCTGGCGCATGAGGAGGCACGCCGCATGCAGGATACCTATGTCCGCAGCGATCATTTGTTGTTAGGACTGATGGCTGAGGGAAATGGTGTCGCGGCAACGATGCTAGCGGAGATGGGAGTCGGGCTGGAGAAGATGCGCGAGCAGGTCACGCCCGGACATGAGATGAGTGACTGGAGCATGCCGAGTGAAATAAAATTGCAGCCGTTTCTGAAGGATATAATTGAGCTTGCTTCAAATGAAGCCCGGCGGCTCTATCATCCCGCCATTGGCACGGGACATTTGCTGCTCGTTCTGCTGCAAGAGCACGAAGATCAGAGCCTGGAGGCAGATGTGCTAAGATGGCTGGGTGTAGATCTAGATAAGCTGCGAGCAGGATTGCGGAGCGCGCTTAAGGCGAGCGTGAGCGAAGAGGTTGGCAGTGAGGTTGAGGAGGAAGGAATATATGCAGGCAATGCTTCTATCGCCTCCATAGAGAAGGATTTGGGGAGCCGGGAATTGGATAAGACAATCCTGGCAACCTATCAGTTTAAGCCGGAGGTCTGGGAGGTGCTAGTGTATGCGCGGATCACAGCGCAGAATCTTGTCCAGCGGGTGGGACCGGAGCATCTGCTGATTAACCTGGCCCGCAAGCCGGATGGGCCGCTGCGCACGGTGTTTCAGGAGCTGGGAATAGATTATGCGAAGGCACGGGCGGCGCTTGAGAAGAGGTCAGGGCGAGGGACGGAGGCGGGAACGGTAGTGCAGAGACAGAGTGCGTTGTGCCAGGCCTGTTTATTGTTGGCTGTCGATGAGGCGGAACGCAGAGGTGGTCGAGGGGCACCGATCACGAACGAGCATGTGCTGCTGGGCCTGCTGCGCGAGGAGCAGGGGTTTATAGCCAAGCTGCTAGGCGATCTTGGCACAAGTGTAGAAGTGGTACGCACAAAGCTCGTATCTGCATTGTGAGACTCGCTGAGATTTCGCCTCCGAAAAAATGGACCAGGCTATTGGCCGCCTCGGGCGCTGCTTTCGACGGACGGAGACCCATCTTATCTGGACTGGGCCTCTTATTTCGTTTAGAAGAATAACCAAACAGGCGATTATTCATCAAAAGTATA
Organism: Ktedonosporobacter rubrisoli; assembly: GCF_004208415.1. Lineage (GTDB taxonomy): Bacteria > Chloroflexota > Ktedonobacteria > Ktedonobacterales > Ktedonobacteraceae > Ktedonosporobacter > Ktedonosporobacter rubrisoli. Next base: position 6,208,895 of record NZ_CP035758.1, read on the forward strand.
GGAGCGTGAGGCAGAACACCGACTCATCTGAGGCATCATGCGTCACGCCCCGCCTGTGCGCCGCCGGAGACGCAAAAGTCGTCTAGTAGTCAGGATGGTCTCGCCCCTAGCAGCTTATCGGAGAGAACGGCACAGTCATGCCAGCTCCTACACCAGCGCGTATGCTGTTCACGACATGGGCAGGAGCAACAAAACGGAACATAGTCGTAGGCAGACCAGGATCGGAGTGAATGGTTGAATGAACTGTACGTCTGCTACTCCCTCCATGCTACGCACATGATAAGATATGGAAGCGTTTGAGATTGAAGGCCAAACAGACCAAACACCATTCGCCTGCAACAGCTTGGACACCGCGCAAGGAGGACTGAATGAGATTGCTAGTGGATCAATAGTCTTTCTAGATTGCCTTGAGTGCTGTTGTTGCTCAATCTAGTTGTTACCCATGACTCTCTTTGCCTCTCCCTGGCGTGGAAGAACAGCTCAAAGACGTTCGTAGGCCGTCACCGTCTGCTCGTTCACCACATTGCCGGTATGCTTTGTGGATTTCGGTTCCAGCAGTAACACTTGGGCTTCTTCATCTGCTATTGGCAGGTGCTCAACTCCTTTCGGAACGATAAAAAACTCCCCTTCTTCCAACCTGACATCACGATCACGCAATTTCAGGAGCAATTTGCCCTTGATCACAAGAAAGAGCTCATCTTCCCCTGCATGCATATGCCAGAACAACTCGCCTTTCAGCTTCGCAAGAAGTACATATGAGTCATTCAACTCCCCAACAATTTTCGGGGTCCAATGCTGCTCGAATAATGCGAATTTATCAGCGAGGCGAACTTTCTCCATGAACAATCTCCTTCTTTCCTTTTGCATATACCCTACGGGATATATCGTTTCATCCTTCCTCAGCCAGATGAGGAGAGCCTGAAGTGACTGCTGGAGTGTTCGTACAATGTGCCTATTCCAAGATCATTGTCTCTCTTTTTCCTTGTCTCCAGCGTGTTTCCATTCTACAGCAGCAGAACGGTTGGTGACCATTGGCAAAAAAGACAACCTATGCTACATTACTGCCATGCATACTGTTGCTATTCTCATTTATGATCACGTTAATCCCTTTGAACTAGCAGTAGCTACCGAGGTTTTTGGTCTTGACCGGCCTGACCTTGGAGTAGAATGGTATCGAACGTTTGTCTGTGCGGTAGAGTCTCGACCCATCCCAACGCGATCTGGCTTCAGTATCTTCACTACCTACGATCTGACGCATATGCGAGAGGCCAATACGGTCATTGTTCCAAGTACTACGCCGGGCGACATCGCTGTCCCAGATCAATTGCTTGAAGCACTGCGTGAAGCCTATCAGCAGGGTACTCGCATCGTCAGTTTTTGTACTGGTGCCTTTGTTTTGGCTGCGGCTGGCTTGCTCAATGGGCGGCGAGCAGCAACACATTGGCTTTGGTCGGCACAACTCGCACAGCACTATCCCCTTGTTCGAGTTGATCCCTCTGTACTCTATGTTGATAATGGACAGGTTCTCACCTCGGCTGGGACCGCTGCCTCCATTGATCTTGCTCTTCATATTGTCCGAAAGGATTATGGTGCGGAAATTGCCTCCGCAGTAGCACGTCGTATGGTGGTGCCGCCCCTACGTGAGGGGGGTCAGGCTCAATACATTCAGTCATCAATTCCCAATCATCTAGAACCATCTCCTTTTAGTGCGATCTTACAATGGATGAATACGCATTTACACGAGGAACTCACCATCGAAAGATTAGCTCTCGAAATGAAGATGAGCCAGCGCACATTTGCACGGCATTTCCAGCAGGCTACAGGTACCACTCCACATCGGTGGTTGTTGCAACAACGCATCTTGCAAGCCCAGCGCCTCTTGGAGACAACTGACGAGTCAGTTGAGCGCATCGCTTCTTTCTGCGGTTTCTCCTCAGCGGCTATGCTGCGCATTCATTTTCAACATCTTGTGCGAACATCTCCCCAGGCATATCGCCGCGCCTTCAATTTCAAAAGGGCTACAAGGAGTTGAATACATGTTAGCCATCTCAGCTAGAGTTAGTGCCTCTTTTTTACAGGCTCTAAGAAACGTGGCAGGGCTACTTTTCTCCGACAGGCTGCTAGCGAAAAAGTGCGCTGATACGTTTATCTTTGATATGTTCAAGGATATATGGCAGCGCAACGTAGAGTGAATGGGGATGCCCTGTTGGATTTGGTGCATCTTTCTTCACTAGCTGTTCTTCAATGAGGCTGCTATGAACAATATGGCATATTTCCTGGACTCCACGGGATTGCTCTTTTCGATCATTGGTTTCTAAAAGGAGGTGGAAAGACGTTTCTAATTCGGTTGCAATAGGTAATTGACGGAAGACAAACGCAAGCCATTTCCAGTACGGGGAATAATCTCGCGTCAGAAGTAAACACAGGCGCATAACCGCATCGACAAAGTATCCCAAGCAGAGAGCGATGGCAACAGGATCTTGACGATGAACCAGCCGGTCAAGAAAGTTATATTGACCATAATGCCAAATCGCGAATGTTTCTTGCCAAATGCGTAGCAACCAGATATCCTCTGGATACGACCAAAAAGCCTTTTGGCGAGCAGAAAAGTCTCCGAGCGGATCATGGAAGATATGACCATGCCGAAGCATGTATAAGTGATATTCCCGCTCCCGTGTTCGACTGCTATCTGCAATCCACTCCTCAGCGGGGACTCTGCTTTGAAGCCAGTCGAGAACGTCGTTAGGGGGATGTGACCACCCAATTTCTTGTTGATAAAAGTCGTCGATTGCCTGAATCTCTACATGTTTCTCCCATGCAAGAGCCAGTTGGTAGCCGTGAAACGATTGAGGTGCTGCAGTATTAAGAGCCTGTTCGAGGGGATTCTTCCAGTGGGCTACACTCTCTGTGGGAAGATAGAGCGCAAAGCGTGGTCCCCAGGTATGATCACGCGAAAGCTCGTCATCTGCTTCTAAGGTGTGCGAACCATTGAAGGTTCCCGCCGTGATTTGCTCGACGAGCTGGGGAAAAGCTTGCTGCAAGAAGGGTAAACCCCATTCAAAGAAAAACATGCGTGAAAGCTGTAATCCGTTCATTTTTGTCCCTTCATAAGGCGTAAGAGATGGAAAGAGCGATCATACACACAAAGGCGGGGCCGAGTGGCAGAAAGACTCCACGGTCTTCCCGCCGCCCGACCCCGCCTTGCAAGTTCTACGGTACGGTACTTAAAACAGAGTATACTCTCCACATTTCTATGCTGTCAAACAAATGGTATGGATATAGAAAAACAGGAGTTTCTTGCTGACATGGCTCTTTCTCTGATATCCTTGAAAGGAAAAAGTGAAAAGGAAGCCCGTGTCGATGGATATCAAAACCCAACTTACCTCTTTTCATGCCTATCTTTACCACCATCTCGTGAATGTGCTCATAGACTTAACTGATGAGCAGTTAGCATATACCGCTCCTCTCATTGATGAACGTCCTCTCCGAGAGGTGGCTCTTCATGCCTACAGGCCCTTGCTCGCTGTGGCATGTGTGGCATGTGGCCAAGAATGGCCCCCTCGTGTTTCCGTACCAACCACAAAAGAAGCGTTCCTAGATCTTCTGCAAACTATGCGAACACACATAGATGCGCTCATTGATCGCCTTCCATCTGATGCATTAGAACTAACGATTTCTCTTCCCTGGCAGGCACAGCAGAATATGATCGATGCTTTCAATCAGAACATCGGGCATGGGATGTTCCATATTGGAAGTATCTCTGGCATACGGGCATCTGGGGGATTTCCGCTCCCTGCTGAGGAGTCTAAGCCACAGCGAGGAAAGGGTTAAATCTGTTCAAGTGTTTCTTCTCAGGCGAGCTTCCAGGCAGAAAAGCCCAGGGGACGGGCAACAGGTTTGTTGAAGAGGGAAGAGTCCCACACGTCGAGTGAAAGCCGTGCAGAACACATTTTTTGGCTCGTTGGGGAGGACAAAACCAAAGAAGGAAAGCATCGAGGAACAACAAGGCAAACGAAGCCACGAGGCAAGTGACCAGAAAGGGACGAGACCTTCCATCTTACGCGCTGGCTAGACCGAGAGAGGTTGCAAGACCTGCTGGAACGCCGAACAGTCGGATCGTGATCTGCCCAGCCATATCAAGACTGGCGTTGCGGGCCAGCCGCTGGGTCCAGGTGAGACGGATATGGGCACGTCCGGCACGGGAAAGCGGCGGGGAAGTGAGCGTCGAAGGAGCAGTTCCCTCACTATGAGCGCGCCAGACCCGTTCGACAAAAGGCGAGTCCGCGAGCCGTTCATCATCAATGATATATATACTTTTACCTTCGCTCTACTGGCTTCAAATTCTCTCGTAATAGAGTGGGATGGAACAAGACCTTCAAGTTGCTATGCTGCAACCAGGTTCTCTTCTTCCCACAGAAGAATACCACATAGTCGTCTGATAGTGATGCAACTTCCTCTCCCTTCGCCGATTGTGAGTCGAGAGGAGGAGCGCGTTCCGCTTCTGCTCCTGTGAGCAGAACGTTCTCCTCCTCAAACGCAGCTCAACTCAAGGGAATAATCGAGCGGTACTTGCCACCGGGCGACTGCTGCGGTGGCTCCTCTGCACGCTCAAGCGTAATATGGCCAACCTTGTACTCGGTGAGGACACGCGTTACCTCGCTCTGCACATGTTGCCACACACTGTCAGGATCTGCACCTGTCGCGTACCTCAGACGTAAACGCAGGTTGGTAGGTGTGGTCTGTACGATCTGGAATAGCGCGATTCCTGGCAAGCTATCAATCAGAGAGCCGAATACTAAGGGGGCGATGCTCACGTGTTCGCCTCTCTCCGTGGGGAAGGTGAGCACATCTGCGATTCGACCATGGACGCGGAATGCCGGAAATGGGCTGCCACATGGGCAGGGATCGGGCCGTTGCAAGATGCTATCTCCCAGGTCATAGCGCAGAATTGGTTGCACTCGGTTGGCGAGATTAGAGATCAGTACAGTGTGCGACTGCGTTCCCGGCGAGACAGGCCGATAGTCGGCATCCACTGGCTCAAACACCACCCAGTCGCTATTGGCATGATACCACCCTTCCTTACAGGATACGCTCAGAAAAGGGCACTCAGTTGCGGCGTAGGCGGTGCTGACCTTCGCTTGAAATGCTCTGGCTATCCGCTCAAATTCGCTTGCGGGGAGCATCTCTGCGCCAGCTTGCACCAGAGCCGGGTGAATATGCAAGCGGCCTGCCTCTTGCTCTCCAGTCAGCACGATGATCTGGCTCGCGTAGCCGAAGAGGATGGCGGGGCGAAACTGGTTGAGCTGCTCGACAAGTTCGGGCAGAGGGCTGCGCACCGAGAAGAGTTTGACCCTTTTACGGTACAGTGCGTTTTCCCTGGCCGTCCGGGCGCTCCCGGCTGAACCCATAAAGTGCCCGCCAGTAGCAATCACAAGGGCCAACCGCCCATTGAGCGCGAGTATCTTGATGAGGTCGCGAGCCCCCAGCCCGGAAGTATCTCGCGGACTGACAGCATATGATACTGCCATGCTCCACTCGTCCTGGAGAAAGATCCCACGTCTCCCGCTGGTGCCTGAGGTGGTAGCCACCAGGTACTTGCCAAGAAAACGCTCCCCAATCAGGTCAGGATTGTCAACGAACGCGCTCACCTGCTCGATGTTCACCCTTCGGTCAGTCGCCCAGTCGTCGAAGTGGGGCATCAAAATCTTCTTGCTCGTGACAGGCAAGAGCGCAGGGTCTTCGATCCGCTCCTGCAGATGCTGATAGAGCTCGCGATAGTAGGGGGAGTTGGCACGTGTGTAGGTCACTATCTCGGCCAGGCGCGTACGCTGCCGCTGCATGATCGCCTCCAAACCCTGCTTCCTGGCGCGACTGGCATCAAGAAGTAAAGGCAAAGTTTGAACACGATCGGGAGTATGAGCTTGTGGCATCTTAAACCACCTCCTTTGTGTCTCTTGCTTGTCCGTGGGAGAGCCCCATTTGCTCAATTCGTCCTTTCGTTTCTACAACAATCTGGCGAAAGACCTGCTTGCCTGCCTCGCTGTTGCCTCCATCTTCTGGCAACAGCCAACGATCCATCATGTCGGCAAGAGCTTCCATAACCACAGGAAAGGGGGGAAACTGATCAGGTGAGTGAAAGTCTGCTATCGTTAACTGTCCATACGAGAGCGTTTCGAGCAGGTGCGCTGTCACTGCTGGATCAAGGTCCTGGCGAACCGCTCCTACCGCCTGGAGCGCTTTGATCAAATCGAGGGCGGTCAAACCAGACTCTATCCTGGCAACCAGATTGTCTGGCTTGCGCAGATAATTGCCAAGCACACGCCGATCCCGCCGCATGATAGAGGCCATCAGGGGACGGCTACTCACGGCATGAAAGAGTGCTCGGTAGAATCCTCCAACGGTGCCGCCGCGTGGGTCAGACTCGATGGCTTCCAACCAGACTTGGGAGTACTGCATCCATTCCCAATACAAGAGAGCTTCAAAGAGTTCCTCCTTTCCTTTGAAATAGAGGTAGACAGTCCCTCGACTGACGCCAGCTTCCTCGGCGATATCACTCATCGTGGTCTTGTCATATCCCTGACGGAGAATAACGGCTGTTGCCGCGTGGAGAATCTGAGCCTCTCGTTCATCATGGTCGGGCATTGGCTTCTTCCTCTCATCTTGCAATGAACACTTTGAACAATATATGCTATTTTGTTCAATATAATCACAAGAACGCGCCTGTGTCAAGGCGTATGATGGGCGACGAAGCATGAGTTCCCAATCGACAGTTTGATGACATTTACCGTTAAGCTTTTCCTATACGGAGCGCACAATTGACTCAAGCCCTTAAAGCAGATACTTGATAGCTCTTGAGGCCTCTTCATAGCACTGCACACGCGCCCTCAACCTTGAGCAATATGGCTAGTGGCTGCTCTTTTCCAGGCCAAAGCCGGGCCGAGGATTTGCGCAAGATGGGAGAAGTTTTTTCTGCTTGACTGTACTACGCTGTTGCTGTTTGCGGGCAGTGTGGGCCTTCAACTTGCCTTCCTGCCTCGGTTTCTGCCAAGAACGAAAGGAACAGCTATGAGACTTCACGAGGTCGAACGCGGCGATGATCTTTTCTCACAAATCCTCATCAGCTTTCTCTCCCTGATATCGGGGATGCGCCTGCCCGATGCCGCGCGCTTCGCCTTCTATCACAAGCAGTTCAGTGGCAACTCCATGAGTGCGTGGACGCATGCGGCCATGCGCGGGAAAAGCGCCTGGAGCGTCGGCGAGCGGGAACTGATGGCGGCCATGACGTCCAGGTGGAATTCGTGCCCCTTCTGTACTGGGGCTCATGGCGCTATTGCGGCGCGAGCGCTGGGAAGGCCACAGGTGCTTTCCAGCGAGGATTTTCGGCAGGCGGAGCTGTCCCCCAATCTCCAGGCGACCCTCGTCTTCCTGGAGATCTTAACGCGCAGACCTGGCGATCTGAGATCGGAGGATGCCCAGGCTGTCCTTGGCCAGGGGGTCACTTCGCAGGCTTTAGAGGATGCTATCGCGGTCTGTGCTCTCTTTCACATCACGACCCGTTGCGCGGATACTCTCGATTACCAGGTGCTCTCAGAGCAAGATTTCGATCGAGCCGCCGGGCAACTGCTGGTCCGGGGCTATGCTTTTGGGCAGGGAAAGACTCCTCCCCATCCTGATCATCGTGTCCTGGCCGATGCCATGCGCCAGCGTATCCTTTTTGGGCCTGGGAAGACTGACGCATCCCTTCGTCAGGCGATGGCCGAGCGAGCAATCGGAGGGCCTCCGATTTCGCCACCCTACGATGAACTCGCGCGACAGATCGGAGAGGCTGCTTACAAGGTCACTGATGAGCAGGTGGCAAAGGCTGTTGAAGAGGCAGGCAGTGAGAAAGCGGCTTTTGAGCTGATCGTGGCTGCGGCTCTTGGTGCTGGTCTGCAGCGTTTTTGGCGCGGGCTAGAAGTGTTGGATGCGGTTGAGAAGATGGTGTAAATTCGCGGCCCGCAGAAGGCAGGATACGATGGGGCTCCGCCCCATTACCTCTCCCCCGGAGAGGGCACCCTGTCTGGGGGACAGGTATCCACCGGTTAAGGGCGGGGGCCCTTAACAATCACTTTTATTCAGGATGATGCCAGTATCGCACCCACGAGGCAAGATTGGGCATCCCGCTGGCATATCCAGCATGCAGGATAGCGGAGACATCTAGAGGAGTGCGGCGCAGATCCACGCTGACATGCCCATTGTCCAGCGTCAGAATCGCATACTCTGCCCAATGAACATCCTGATTGCGCGGCAAATCCTCCCTCTCTGGGCCGATTCCTGGGAGCCCAACACTGCCAGGATTAAGGAGTAGTGCTTGTTCATGGCGGCGCAGCATCTGCACATGGGTATGTCCACCAACCATAATCCCTGCCTGGGTACCAGCAAACATCCTTCTGATTTCTGCGCCAGGCGTGGTAGAGGCAATCACATCACGGTAGGATTGTGGAGATCCATGATAGCATAAGAGCGTCTTGTCTGTCTCAAGCTCCATCTCGATCACTGCTGGAAAAGAGCGCAAGTAATCAAGATCAGCCTCAGTCATCTGCTGGAGACCCCATTCTACGATCTCACGAAGTTCTTCATCTCCTGCTGGCACGGGTTGGAGATACCAGTCGTCAGTATTGCCTATGACGACTGGACATTTGAGCTCGCGCAGGCGCTCAAGGACTTCGTGAGGCTGTGGCCCTTCTGCTACCACATCCCCCAGACAGATGAGCCTCTCAACCTGCTCCTGCTGTAACTCGCTCAAGACCTGTTCTAATGCGATGAAGTTGCTATGAATATCAGCAATAAGTCCGATTCGCATCCATGCCTCCGTTTTTCTGTCTCTTAAAACTATCCCTTCTCTCTAATTCTTTCACCGACCTAGCTCATATGTCAATCCACTTGCTTGTTCCTGTCCTATTGCTTTCAGGCAGGAGAGGAACGTTGGGAGCGTGCGGCGATCTTGCGGGGCTCCGCCCCGCGCCCCGGTTAAGGGCGGTGGCCCTTAACAATCCCTGCTTTGAAGATTTGGAAGACCCGGACTTTTCCTTCAATAGATTCTTGCCTTCTTGCTTGAAAAGGCTCCCTATCGCCCTCACTTCTGTTTTCAATGAGGAAATGGGAGTACTTTCGGCTGCAGAGGCATATACAAATATTACCATAGACAAAAAGTTGGGGAGACGCTATGATTGTTTTGGACCTTGTAATCCCATCTACGGCAGAATGGGAATATTGATATCTTTAGCAATGTCTTTAAGGAAGAAGGCACAGTAGTGAAAAGGAAACTTGTAGGTACTATTTTTTCTCTAGTGATCATTGCTATTGCGGCCCTGGCTAGCTTTTGGTCCCTTTCTCCTGGTAAATCGAAAGCTGCCTTTACTCCATCTATTTCAGGACTGCACGTGTCTGGAAACAGGCTGGTGAACAAAGATAATCAGGAAGTCGTTCCCATCGGAGTTAGTCGTTCTGGAACAGAGTATCCCTGTGTTCAGGGGCAAGGTATCTTTGATGGGCCGCACGATGCCGCCGCTGTGGATGTCATGGCCAGCTGGCAGATGAACGCCGTACGTATCTCCATTAATGAAGATTGTTGGCTCGGTATCAATGGCGTTCCTGCTCAGTACGCAGGGAAAAACTATCAGCAAGCCATCACAGATTATGTCAATCTTCTTCATGACAAAAACATGCTGGCGATTATTGATCTGCACTGGGTATCTGTAGGGACAACGCCAGCGACGAAACAGCTGGCTATGCCCGATCTCGATCATTCGGTCGATCTCTGGAAGTCAGTTGCCACCAACTTCAAAGACGACTCCTCGATCCTCTTCGATCTATATAACGAGCCGTTTACTACCAGTTGGGATTGCTGGCGCGATGGCAGTACGGCGGCCAGCTCCGCTCCCTGCACTGATGTCAACTTTGCGGTAGCTGGCATGCAAACCCTCGTCGATGCGGTGCGCAGCACGGGCGCAACAAATCCCCTGCTCCTGGCGGGCTTGCGTTGGGGCAACGATATGACCGGATGGCTGGATCATAAGCCGCATGATCCTCAGCATAACCTTATGGCTGCCTACCATAACTATAACTTCAATCAGTGCATTACCTCGTCCTGTTGGCAGAGCCAGGTGCTCCCGGTGGCAAGAAGGGTGCCGCTGGTGATGACCGAGGTTGGTGAGACTGACTGCGCACATAGCTTTATCGATAACTTAATGAACTGGGCAGATCGCTACAATATTGGCTATATACCCTGGGCCTGGAACACTTATGGGTGCGGCTACCCTGCTTTGCTATCCAAAATGAGCACTGGCACTCCTAGTGTGTACGGCCAGGGCGTTATGCAGCATTTCCAGGCGCTCTCTTACGCTGGCTTGAAGGGCTACGGCGAGTACGCTATCTCTAATCGCTTCTTTGGGGAAGATAGCGCTAGCTTCAAATTTACCGCTCCTCTCAAAGATGTGACTGTCAAGATTGTCGTGCGGAAAGATGTTGCCAGCCTGCAATATCTGAACGCCTACACGACGGCAGGTAATTCCAGGTTCGATATAACGCATGTTGATACTCCCACCGACATTACTTACACCTTTGCGCTCAAGTCGGGTGAGGTGTTGCAGCCGCTCGACTTTTACCAAGCCAATCAGTTCGCTGCTCTCTTTAGGACAAGCAATGAAACCCATGATGCAACAAACGATACGTTTGTGCTCAATGGAACTACCGATACCGATGGACAGGCTGTGGTTCTGACTGGCAATATCGTCTCTTGATTGGCAGAAGTTATCTTCTAGCCCTCTTTCGTCAAAATGGGAGAGGGCTAGGGTTACGATGGGGCTCCGCCCCATTACCTCTCCCCCGGAGAGGGTTCCACCAGTTAAGGGCGGTGGCCCTTAACAATCCCTTCTTTGAAGATTGGGAAGGTCCTGTAATTTCTTTATATTGGCATATTATTTCAGGTGTGCATCATGACAGGGCCGCTGTTGTATTCGGCGCGCTCCCAGTCCAGCACATCTTCGAGATCCTGGCGAAAGGCGGCCAGAGCCTCTTCGCGTTTGGTCTCAGGTGGCATGATTGCGCCGCGCCAGATCAGGACGATAACGGCCTGACCCGCCTTCGTTTCGCTGGCCATGATCGAGCGCACGACGGTACCGGGGAAAAGATGGAGCTTCTGCTGACGCATGGCTTCGAGCTTTTGGGCCAATTCTTCGCGCTTACCCGCTTGAATGGACACGTGTATTAAGGTCATAAACTGCGTATTCTCGCCCGAGGAGATACGCCAGGGTGGTATAGTTTTTCGCGGCTTGCCAACTGGCTGGCGCTCAAAACGTTCCACAGCTTCCCGCAGAACTAGAACAGCATGTCCCGCACGTAACGAGGGCAAGCGCTCCTCATCCACAAATTCATAAACAGCTCTGGCAGAGAGGCCCAGAATTTCCGCAGCCTCTTTTACTGTGATATATCCCGATAGATCCGGCACAGCAGTATCTTCATTCATGAGCACAGTCTAGAGGTTCGAGCTTTTACCTAAAAATACGTACAGTGAACTATTCACAAATAACGCAAGTAATGCTATACTCCTTGATATCGGATAGAAGTTATCCGATGGGTAGTCAAAGGTTTGCTCTGTCGTTGAGTCTGCAATGGTGTGTTTGTGATGTTGTTTGTGTATCAAGGAGGAACGAGTTGGATGAGTGAGGAGTACAATCCCCTACGCGCCCGCATTGTCGCTGCTTTGCGCCGCGCCTGGAACCCACAGGAAGATCAGGACTACGACGTTCCCTTTACCGCCTTCACCTGGGAGCATTGGCAAGCAATGCAGATCCATATGATCCTCAACTTTGCCCGCTTCCAGCGCGCTATTTCCAACCGCGAGCTGCGCCAGGCGGTGATGATCGTCTGGGAAATGCTCGATATCATTCAAGAGTTGCAGATGGAAGCCTGCGCTTGGATCAATGAGGGGAAGGAGCCCGGGGAGCATGAGTCAGCTGATCATGGTCATTGATGATTCTCCGGTGGTGCGCAAAATCATCGGCTATACCCTCATGCGGGAAGGACATACCGTGGTTGCCTTCCCCGATGGCTATAAAGCCATTCGTTGGCTTGCCAGCCCGCAGGGTCAGCTTCCCAGCGTCCTGTTTCTCGATCTGGTTTTGCCGCGCATGAACGGCTACGCCATCGCCCGTTATCTCAAAGCCCACCCCAGCTACAAAAGCATCACCATCGTGATGATCTCGCGCAACTGTGGGCTCATTGATCGGCTCAAGGGCCGGCTGGCTGGGGCTAGCGCTTACCTGGGCAAGCCCTTTCGCACCAAGGATTTGCTTGCCATCTGTGGCAAAGCCCGTCCTGTTCAAGCATTAGCCCGGGTTAGTTCTGGCTGAGCTGATTTCAGCATACAAATTTCACTCTACAAAGAGAAGAGCCCGGCTGCGATAAACCTCTCATTTCTGGGAACAAGGAGGGGGTCAGGTGAAACGCTCTGATCCCCCTCCAGTTTCGGTTCACGGGAGTGCTGTTGGGAGCCTGCGGTTTTCGTCAACCCCTACTCCCGCTGACCCCATCATTCCAGTGGAAGGTTCCTGAAAATCCTAGCTTGGGTTCAGATCCTGACCCAAAATTTGGAGGCTCATCGCCGAAAAAGTCATTCAACTTTTTCTCTGTTTCGGCCTTTATCTGATCCGCTGTCTGGTAGGCCCCAACAGCATCTCCAATGGTAAGATTCCCATTTTTTGCTTGCTCCTGTGCCTGCGTAAGCTTGCCCGGCGCATCACTGTTGGCAAACACTTGCTGGACCTCTGGAGGGGCCTGCTGATCTTTGTGCTTCTGAATCCAATCATAGATTCCCATGTTCATACCCATACTGTCTGTTTCCTTTCTGTGGTGAAAATGCCTCCCCTGCCGTTGAAGAACAGAGGTATGTCATTGAGAAAGAGCGTGTGTAGAAGCAACGATGAGCATACTATTGTGTGCTCAGTTTTCTTGCTTCTGGCAAGACATCGCTCTCCTTCTCTGACACGTGTAGTCGGATCAGGGGTAACTCTTCCACAGAAAGGTGAGAAGGGCGCATGTCAACGCTCGCAGTTGAAGGCCGCGCAGCAATCTCCGCCCCACACAACAGTATTGCCCGTCTTCTCACTCGTATCATTTCGACCGAAAGTGGACAGAGATGCAGCTTACCCTCTTTTCTCTTGCATGTTTTTGTGTTGTCCTCGTCTCGTCAGATCGAGGAACAGGAGCATGGGAAGCTTTCTGCATCTTCTTAAAAGACAGCAGCCTGTTGAAAAAGACATGACCGGTGCTCGCGGGAGCCTTTCCCACGTCGAACTTTTCAACCTCTCTACCATAGCGGGTTATGGCTGATGCTTTGCAAAGCTGACTAATGCTTGAGGACGTTCATTTTCCTCTTGACAGATACCAGTCGGTAGGGTATATTCATTTCTGAAACTGAAATCATATTCAGAAATGGAAAGAGCATGGATCAAGAAAGTCAGCAAGTGAAGCTGCCCAGAGGAGCGAGAATCCGCTGCCGTTTCCAGCGGCTCAGCCCTTCCCTTCGCGTACGTCCTTTCTATCCTCGGCGAACGCCTTGAAGTCCTGCATGTGCTGTTGCGACTGCTTGCGGAATGCGCCGGGCATCAGGAGCCCCACCAGCCGCATCAGCAAGCCGCTGAACCGGTATTCGCTCTCGCTCACCCAGAGCGTCCTATCCAGACCGGCTTCGGTCAGCTGGTCGCGCACGGCGCTCCACATGCCCTCAACGACGATCTCGCGGTCGAAGTGAACGACGCTCCCTTTCGGAATCCCGCGTAGGTCAGCCGGTTCCCGGCGTGTGATGGTCTCGGTGCCCTCGATCTTCTGCTGCCCCATCTGCATCACGACCCGCGACTTGGTACCGACTTGCCCGTGCCCCCCACTCAGCGGCTCGTGCAGCACCAGGCCCCGCAGCCACTACGGCAGGTGTGCCGGGTCGGCGAGCAGCTGGACCACCTCCTCTCGCGGCAGAGCGATCTCGATCGATACGGTGTACTTCATGGCGGAGCCCTCCAGGTTCCAAAGTGAACGGCCCATATACTCTCAGTAGCGTCTTCTATGAGAATGTTAAGAATATTTAAACGAAATATTCTCAACATTCTTGAGCTTATTGCCTATCGGCGTCAATATCCCGGACGTGGTTGAGAACGAGTTCTTTGATCAGCGCATTAGGCAGTGGGTTCTCCAATGTAAATTGGATCGCATGCTTAGTCGTCTTGTAGCCTTGTAGTTTCGCCTTCAGTTCCTCAATTGCCCAGGAGGACGGGAAGAAGCTCATATGATTTTTAGAGGCAGTAAAGTACACCAGTGATCGCTTTTTGTATGTTAGAGTTGGCATGCCATAACTCATAGTTTCTTCGACACTCGGTACAAGTTGCTTGACCAATGCACGGATTCGCTCAAGCTCTGCCCTGTGTTGAGGCTCAACTTTACTCAGATACTCATCAATGCTTTTCGCTTTACGGTCCATGATCTGCATTCTACACTAGACCGAACGAATCCCGTCCAGGTCTCCTCGGTTTTCCGCGTCGATCCATGTCCGTGCAAGAATCTTGTTTTCTTCTAGAGGCATCGCTCATCCTTTCTGTGTTTGAGTGAGATGGTCTATACTCGTCTTTTGAGAATCATAGCATTGCAGAAAGCAGAAAACTTCTCGAATATTGCTCTCCAAGGAACAGCGCCAGGGGATGGCTGTGGGACTGGCTTCTTTTCCCCGTCTGCGCGTGATATGAGGCACCACTCATCCCTACCAAGCATCACATAGCGAGGTGTTAGTACATCTCGCGCAAAACCATTACCAGTCCACACGAAAAAAACGGGCGAGATCGGTTCGTGTGATGCGAACGCTTTGCCATTTCATTTGCTCTTTCTCCCTCTTTCCATCTAAAAGAGGCGAACACGAGGACGAACCATTTTGTCGTGAATTTCCACATGTCGAGAGCCGTGACCCGCTCCAGAGGCAGCTTCTCAAGTGACCAATGGTTGTGCTGCTCCACATTCAGGTCAACTGCTCATATTTGAGGGCAAAAACGGGCCACATCCACATTTCAGGGCATTTACCAGTTTCCCACGTTCAGAGCCTTGCAAGTACTGGTAAATGATCTACCATGTGACAGGTTTTGCTCTCAAACATGAATAGTTGCCCTCAATCGTGAGTAGCATAACCATTGGTAACGGATCAAGCCGCTCCACAGACCAATGATCGCACATCGTTTTTGTACATGAGGAAGCAGAAAAGAGATCCTTCATTTTTCTGTCAGTGTAAAGGCTGAGTAGCAAAAACCTTGATTTTTTGAAACATAGAGAGCTTTTCCTTCAAGCCCTCTATGTGCTCCTACAACGAGAACGGCACCAGCCTGTGTGATGCTACCGCCTGGGGAGAAGATGAAGGGACTTCTCGCGGGCGTTGTTATCTTACTGCTGGTCACAGCGGTGGCACCTGCCGCGTCTGCGATGAGAGTAGGCCAGGGTCGCTCCAGCCAGGGCTAGACCCCAGGGAAGCCAGGCCAGATTACCAAGAAAGGCTCCCCAATTATCTACCGTGACGCTAGCAGCACGAGGGATCAATCCCAGGGCCATAGCAATGGTGACGCGCCACATCGTCACACCCGCCGAGATGAGTATCACCGAAACCAAAGAGGCAGGGATGATAGCAAGGGCAGGTGGAACCGATCTGCCTCCCAGCAAGGGAAGAAAGCTGGGGAAGCACTCCCCCAACGCTGGATGAGTCCGAGGGTGAGCAACGCACCGCCTGCTGCCGCAGCTCCTAAGCCAACCTCAAGGGGAGAGGATGGAGGAAGCCAACTCATGCCAAGAGGGATGCCCAAAGCCCAGGCCCAGCGTGTCAGCGTGTAGAGCAGTGGCATAGCAATGGCTATGATGGTCAGCAAGTAACCCCATGAGATTCCTCGCGTGGCTGCAATGGATGTAGTTCGAGCACAGTGCAGGCAGGCTGAGCGGGACTTTCGCTGGTAGATCAGCGCGGTCAGAGCCCAGAGGAGACCACCAAGAAGACAGGCAAACTGATTCAGTAACACTCCATCCATCTGACCAGGGTGCAGCGTGAGGAAATACCCCACATACATAAGGACACGGCCATCAGGGATCACCAGAATCAGGAGGGCGCAGGCGCCGTAGGCGAAGGTAAGGAGGCAGAGAGCAACAAGCCTGGATCTCCACAGCCGTGTCATTGCCAGAGCATTGAGTGTTCCAAGTATGCCCAGAACTGCAATGAGAGGCCCTGCCTCAGGAGCACGCACATTTATGAAGAGGGCTCCCATCTCTGCCGCCTTCACATCATGTTCCCCAAAGGGAAAGCCCGGACCTCCCACTGCCCAGTAAAGGCCCAGAAGACCATACACCAGCGACCAGAGACTCGCTGTATAGGGCACCCAAGAGAGAAGGCGCAAGGAGGAGAGAGGGAAGGTTTCTTTTGTACGACGATTTTGTAGAAGCATAAAAGTGTATTTCCTTTCTTCTAAAGCCAAAAAGAATCATCTGCGCAGTTATCATATTCACAAGCAATGTTGCTATGG
This sequence comes from Ktedonosporobacter rubrisoli, assembly GCF_004208415.1. Taxonomy (GTDB): domain Bacteria; phylum Chloroflexota; class Ktedonobacteria; order Ktedonobacterales; family Ktedonobacteraceae; genus Ktedonosporobacter; species Ktedonosporobacter rubrisoli. The sequence goes on from NZ_CP035758.1 coordinate 6,225,472, forward strand.
TAGTGGGGAGATGTGGCAGAACTATGGCGTCAGTATGGGAGAAGGGTGTCATTTGTGTGAGGAAACATCTCTGGGCAACCAACTCTTTGACATCGTTTTGCCACAATTCTATGCTATGCTCATGAAACGGAAAGCACAAACTGGCAGAGAGAGAAAGAAAGACGAAGGTGAGCACAATGAATGAACAAGGCAGAGAAGAGCCACTGCCCGATGGGAAGGATCTGAGCACCACAAGAGCACAACCCCAACAACAGCAGCCTTTCTCCTTTGGGCAGTGGAAGGATTCTCTCCTCTTGCTTGCCAGACAGCAACAGCTGTATTTGAAACTGCTCTACTTACTGTCCTCTGTGGTGTTGGGACCTCTCGGCTCGGCAGTGTTGCTCTTGGGCATACTAGGAGGAATCGCCACGCCAGCCATCTGGCTCGGTTTCCCGCTCCTCTTCCTGATGCTTTACATCTGGTGGGGACTGGCACTCCTTGAACGTGCGCTGGCTCGCTCTTGTCTGCATGTTGAGATTGCTCCTCTGCCAATGGCACTCTTCAAGGCGCTCAGAGGCCAGAGGTGGGCCAATCTTCGTCAGCATCTCTGCCAACGCATTACCTGGAAAGCCTTGGCTTATCTGCTGCTAAAAGGTCCATTTGGTGTAGGAGTGGGATCACTATTGCTCGGAGCACTGATCTTTAGTCTCTCTGCGGTACTCCTCTCCTTGCTCCTGAGTCTGATCGTGTTTCCCTTCGTCGCTCTTGGGCGAAGCATGGTTCGGCAGGAACGGAAAAGACTGGTGGAAGAGCGTGCTCTTTCTCTGCTCTGGGCAGGGATCGCTGTGGCACTCTCACCGCTCAGTTTGCTGCATACTATCGCTGAACTGTGGGGATATTTCGTGTGTATCATGCTGACTGTTGATAAACGGGAGCGAGAATTGCAACAAGCACGCATCCTCATCAAGCAAGAACGGAGCCGTGCTGAGCGTGCTGAGCAGCAACGACGTGACCTGATCGCAAATCTCTCCCATGATCTTCGCACCCCTGTTGCAAACATTCGAGGATATGTCCAGGCTCTGGCAAAACTTACCGAGAAGCCTGAAGAAAGTCCTATAACCGAGCACCACCACTACCTTGCCATTCTTGAGCGCGAGGCCATACGTTTAGGAACGCTCTTCGATGAGCTGTTGGCTCTGGCTCAGGATGAAGCACAGGAATTACGCTTGAGCATGACAGCGGTTGACGTTGGTGAAGTCATAGAAGAGGTCTACCAGACGATTAAGCCGCTGGCCTACCAGCAACGTCGGGTCATCGTTAGTAAGATGACTCCACCTGGTCTCCCTCCGGCAAAGGTGGATCGCCAGCGCTTATTGCAAGTCTTGCTCAATCTGGTTCGCAATGCCATTGCCTACACCCCGGAAGGGGGCCTGGTCATGATGACCCTTGAGCCAACGAGCGAACAGCACCTTGCCCTTCTGGTTGCGGATACAGGCATGGGCATTGCACAAGAGGATCAGGAGCAAATCTTTGAGCGCTTTTATCGCTCAAAGAGCTCTCATTCACAGGCCAATGGCGGCTTCGGATTGGGCCTGGCGATAGTACGCGAGCTGATCGAAGCAATGGGAGGTTCTGTGGCATTGGAAAGTACTGCTGGCGAAGGAAGTTGTTTCAAAATCGTTCTTCCAATTGCCGACCAGTCGATGCAGAAAGGGTGACCCAATGGTTTCTCTGGCGACATCGAAACGACGCTACCCAGAGCCACACCAGCAAGGCAGAGAAGTTTCCAGATGAAAGAAAGGCGTGATGGCGACAATTCTGATTGTTGAGGATGAAGTTGACCTGAGTCACTTGATTCGAGCGGAACTAGAGGCTGACGGACAGAAGGTTGTACAGGCATTTGATGGAGTGACAGCCGTCCAGTATGTGGAAAAGCAATCCTTCGATCTCATCATTCTGGATTGGATGCTTCCCGACCTGGATGGATTAGCGGTCTGCCGTCGCATTAGAGAGCGTTATCTGATACCGATTGTGATGCTCACGGCTCGAACGGCGCTCGTTGATCGCGTCCTAGGTCTGGAGGTGGGAGCCGATGACTATGTGAGCAAGCCCTTTAGCATGCAAGAACTTCGTGCGAGGATCTCGGCTGTCTTACGCCGTGTGGCCTTTGAGCGAGGGACGAGGCTCACACCTGGCGCCAAGCAACCAGATGAAGCGACAAGCCACGTCCCTCTACACCTCCCAACGACTCCTCCGCTCAGGCGAGGATCACTTTGTATCTGCCAGGATGAACGAGTGGTTACCCTGGATAATGAGATCATCGATCTGACACGCAAAGAATATGATCTGCTTCTGCTGCTAGCCTCTTATCCTGGGAGAACCTTTGGTCGTGAATTCCTCATTGAGCAGATCTGGGGGAACGACTACGAGGGATTGGATCGTGTCGTTGATACCCAGATCAAGCGATTAAGAAAGAAACTTGGTCCTTTCGGCGACAAGCTGGTCGCGGTGTGGGGCATTGGATATCGATTCGTGGGCTAATGCTCAGCATCCATACCACAACGGGATTGTCCCTCTCAGAATCGACCCCTTTTTTGACACTCGCTGTTCAGTTCACCATATGCGAGTCAGCATAGCAACCGCGAACATGGCCTGATCCCTGAGAGAATGTCAAAAAACGTGTCATAATCAAAATCTCATATCTCGACGAGTGAGATGAGTATCTGAGACTCACAGAAGAGTTTTGGAAGCCAGAACAAATGATGTGTTCGCGACCGGAATGGAGAGGGAGGTTTCCTATTGGGGCTCCAATGCGTGCAGAGAGGCTGAATTTACAAAAACGATGTACAACAATCCACCTCTCTGGCGCTTTTGAAGCCGAGCCTATTGCTGTGCTGCTTATACCAAGTACGTGTAAACATTGACTTACATGCCCAACACACAAGAGCAGTGCGCAAAGGGAGAGTCACGTGCCTGGAACGTTCCCAGGCCGATTATGGCTGATGCTTTGCAAAGCTGACTAATGCTTGAAGACGTTCATTTTCCTCTTGACAGATACCAGTCGGTAGGGTATATTCATTTCTGAAACTGAAATCATATTCAGAAATGGAAAGAGCATGGATCAAGAAAGTCAGCAAGTGAAGCTACCAAGAGGAGCGAGAAGACGGGCGCGCACCCGTGCCAGCCTTCTTGTGGCGGCCCGCAAGGTGTTTGCAACCCGTGGCTATCATGACGCCACGATCACTGAAATTACCGACACGGCTGCGGTTGGTGTTGGTACCTTTTACCTGCATTTCCGCGATAAAGAGACGATCTTCAATATTGTTCTGACTGAAGGACGCGAAGCCATACGCCAGCAGGTGAGGGAGGAGATAGAGCACGAGGACCATCCTTCTCTGTCTGTGGTCGTTCGTGCCATTTTTCATCAAGTGTACGCGCAACGCGATATTCTTCGTATTGAGAGGACGGGAGAAGGAGTTGCGGCCCGCTCTGGTGGGCCAGGAATGCTTCTGGAGATGTTCATGCGTTTCCTTGAGCAGGTTCCCGACCTTTCTCCGTTCTCTGAAGAGGAAATTCCCTTGCTCGCTTCACTGCTGGAAGGTCTGATGGACCGAGCCTTCCACTGTTGGTGGGATGAACAGGACGAACCAGGCCCAGACCTCATGGCAGATCGGGTGTTGCACGTCATGAAGCATGGCTTCCCTGCCTCCTTGTTTGAGGAACCACAGAAACCTTTCTTCAACCATTCTTCGCTCCCTCAGCTCTTTGAGTAAAAAAGGATCAAACATGTCATCACACGTTGAACGAACTCCTCTCCACGGTGAGCTTGCGGCACCTCAGGCCCTCAATGCGGAGTTTCCAGCCCCCAAGCGGACGCGCGTCTTTTTCGTTGACAACCTGCGCGTGTCGCTTACTATCCTGGTCATTGTGCATCATCTGGCGATCACCTATGGTGCTCTTGGGGCGTGGTATTTTCAAGATCCGAACAAGGATATGCTGGCAACTGTCGTCCTGAGTATCCTGGTCGCCATCGATCAAGCGTTTTTCATGGGTTTCTTCTTTCTGCTCTCCGGGTACTTTACCCCTGGATCATACGACCGCAAAGGCGGGCGCACCTTTCTATGGGAGAGATCCTTACGTCTAGGCATCCCGTTGTTGGTCTATGATCTTGTGTTTGATCCTCTTGTCCTCTTTATGGCCGGTGGCGTCCACCAATCCTATTGGAGTTTTTACGGTGCCTTCTTGCTCCAAGGGAAGATGATCGGTACTGGGCCTTCCTGGTTCATTCTCGCACTGCTCTTTTTCGCTGTGCTGTATGCTCTGGGGCGCTGGTTCACCAGGCAGCAGACAAGCCAGCTCAAGACCGAGGGCCATCCGCCGACCTTCAGCAGTACGCTCCTGTTTGTCCTTGCCTTGACTGTCGTTACCTTTGTGGTGCGTATCTGGTGGCCACTGGGCTCCTATGCAATATTCGGCTTCCAATTGGCTGAATTTGCGCAGTATATCAGCCTGTTTGCCATCGGTCTCGTAGCCTATCGTCACAATTGGTTCCTGTATCTTCCCGATGCGCTGGGAAGAGTCTGGCTGAGGATCGCTATTGGGGCAATGCTCTTGTTTCCCCTCATGATCCTTGCGCTGGGAGTGGTAGGCCACGCAGACCTCTTCGAGGGAGGGTGGGCTTGGCAGGCATTGCTCTACGCACTATGGGAGTCGGTTGTCTGTGTCGGGTTGTGCATAGGGCTGTTAGTGCTGTTTCGCAGGCATTTGAATGCCCAGGGAAGGCTGAGAAAGGCGCTCTCTGAAGCCGCCTACACGGTCTACCTGATCCATCCTCTGATCATTGTTCCACTGGCATATGCTGCTCGCTCTATCGCATTGTATCCCTTACTCAAATTTGCGCTAGTGGTTCTCATCGCTGTGCCGTTGTGTTTCTTTGCAGGTTACGTTCTTCGCAAAATTCCCTTCATGCATAAAATACTATAAGAGACTACAGAAAATCAAAATCTCTTTCATGGGCGTAAAGATCCATCCGATTTTTTCCCATTGCCGAATCAGCCTCTCGCAGCTTGTTTGGCAATGGGAGATGCATCAAGGGAGTTTTGCAGTGAGTCGCAAGAAGCCAGAGTTTTGTGACGCTTGCCCCCACGCTCCAGTCCATCCATGACCGGCGCTCGCGGGGCCTTTCCCACGTCAAACTTCCCAAGCTGACTCCAATAGCGGGATTATGGCTAATGCTTGTCAAAGATGACTTCGGGATACTACGTTGATAGGGTCCTGACATAAAAACCCCTCAAAATTCCGCTAAGGGATTGCGGCGGAGAAAAGGTCCTGTTTGGAAACACTGACATACCCAATCCTCGTAAGCTCCTCCACATATCTCAGGTTTCCCCTCAATGACCTGAGGTTTTGCGATGCGTTAAGAGAAATCCGTGCTTGCGGAATCAGCGCGCTTCGCTCAGAAAAAGCAGAACCATATGTCTCATGTAACTGTCGAACGTTTCTGAACATGTTTTGCTTGTCAAATAGCTTTTTGCTTCTCTCCGGAAACTTGATATCTTCTGTTGTTTCATATTTTCTCTATTCAATATGCTCACAAACTGGTCTAGTAAAACAGAGAGAAAGTGGCACTTTTTTATCCTCCACTTATACGGTATCATTTGAAGAAAGAATACGCAAGGAGAAGAGAGATGTCAGAGACAAAAAGTGAAAAGATTCCTCACCTCAAAGACATAGGGAACGTTGTCCCTGAAGGGTATACCTATTATGAGAAGCAGGTTACCAGTGGAGAAGATCTGAACCTGCCGAATGTGTACCTCAAATGGTACGATATTTCCCATCCTGATAAAAGGATTTCGCAGGAGCAAGCTGAAGAGAGTCGTGCTTTTGTGAAGACAGAGATAGTGGAAGCGCGGCTCTTGATCAATGGTGAATTGGGTTTTGCGATCCTGCATCATTGTGGATCGGCCCTTCTTCTGCTTCTCACGACCTGGCGCAACACCAACGAGATGTGGGAATCGGTCTATGCGAAGGATTTAACGCAGGCTGGTGGGTATAAGCCAATCCTTTTTGCAGACGAGCATAGAGCAACCTACTGTGTGTGGGAGTTGGGGCCGGTCTGGCACGAGCGGCAGGCATGGGTGCGGTACTTGCGATCCTCGCGTGACGAGAAAGCCAAACACGCCTATCTCAATGATCGTTTCACCGATTGGTGCTAGGAGAAGAGATCAAGAAGCGAACCCCATCTTCCTGGGTTTTGCGCCGAGGCGGCCCTTTCAAAACCCGCGTCGCGCCTGCTATTGAGGCTGTGGCCGCCTTGTCCCTGGATTGATCACAGGGGAAAGGCGGCCTCCCTTGCTTTTCCGCTGCGTTTGGTTGACGCTTTATCTCTTTTCGTTTCTTTGCCTGCTCATGCTGTTAGCCTTTGTCTCAAGAATCCAGGGTTTTGTGAGACGCTTGCCCCCGCTCTCCAGTTCATCCATAACCGGCGCTCGCGGGGGCCTTTCCCATATCAAACCTCCCAACCTGACCCCAGTAGCGGATTATGGCTAATGCTTGTCAAAGACGACTTCGGGATACTGCGTTGATGGCCCATCCAGCAGCGCGGCGGGCTCCCCTTTGAGATGGTTGTCGAAGAAGGCCAGCGCGTAGGCATTGACGATCTCATGCGCCCGCTGGCTCCCAATTGGGCCACTGAGGCCGACAGCCGGGAACAGCGGCGAGATCAGGTCAGCATCATTGAAATCGATGTGGAGCGTGCCGGGTATCTGCACAAAGTAGCCATCAGCTGGCAAGCTGCTATACACCTTGCGCATCGTGGTCTGGGCCAGCACGATATATTTCTCTGACCAGTCGCTAGATTTTTGCCCATCGCGCCGCATCCACTCAGCCGGTCGCGTAATCCACATGGCTGGCTGCCGCAAGCCCTCCTTCACCACAGCGGCGGGCATCGCATTGTCTATCAACAGACTTGCTTTGATGCGTTGATCTCGCAAACTGGCATCAGCCCCCACCATAGCGCCGTCCGAGAAGCCTACCACACCCGTATGGGCTAGATCCAGCTTTCCGCTCAGGATGCCCTGTGGATCTTTCGTATTGAGGGCGGCAAGCTGATCAAGCGTAAAGCTGACATCCTGGGCAAAGTACTTACTAATCCCATCCTTGAAGGTCCGGCCGTTGAACTGCGGCGCCACGCTAGCGGGATCAAGGCTCTGATCAACCAGGGAATTCACCTGATCTAGCAGCCCGGTCAGAGCTATTTGGTGTCCATCAGGAAACACCACAGTGGCGGCAATTCCTGGCTGATCGAGGCCCACGACAATGTAGCCGTGCGAGACCAGCGCCTCCACCTCATAGGTGAGCATCTGACGATAGCCTCGGCGTCCCTCCAGCATAATGATTACCGGGTAGCTGGCTTGATCAGCCGCCACGGGGGCCGCTTCAGTAGCATTAGTTGTGACATATTTGAGATGTTGCAGGAAGAACCCCGGAAAACCTGAAACTGCAGCCAGGACGGGCGTCACCGCGTCGGCATCTTGCATATATGGGGCATGCGCGGATGACGAGCCTTTTCTGGCTGGGTACCACACCTGCACCATCAGCTCACGTTTCCTATTTTTGTCGGTGCTAAAAACCTCGTGACGACTGGCATCCGTCCAATGGTAGGTGACGGTTCCGATAGCGTATGGGCCAGTGGGACGGGGAAAACTAAAGACAGGGAGGACGATTGGCAGAGCAGTTGATATAGCTAAGCCAAGGATGCACAGGACGAGCGCAAAACCCACAACATCGATTGGCGCAAAATTCTGCAGCAACCAGACGAGCAAGAAGAGCCCCGTCAGCACATATGCCGGGATCATTTGCCAGCGCGGCCGGTCCTGAGCCAGTGCCAGAGCGAGCATGATGAGTACTATGCCTCCCAGCCAACGCACAGCCTGGAGGCTTGGCACGGCGATTACTAGAAATGTGAGAAAATCGGCTAACAATAACAGAATTTCGATTAGTCTCATTTTATCCCACCTCGTTTGCTACCAATTTCCGTTATGGTCTGAAAATCGCAATTATAATAGAAAAGTACTAAAGTGGCGTAAAAGAGCCTCTAGAGCGGCTTCATACTTAAGATTAGCTCCAGTTATAGGGGATAACGTATCTTTTGATTAGCCTTACATTGAGTGACCACAAGCATATTTGGGCTGCTGATCTTCTGCTCAGCACCTTCTGTGTGGCTGTCTCAATCATATGCGCCCGGTAGCCAGATGGGCTTGAACGAGATGGCTACATTTGAAAAAGTTCGCAGATTTGACGCCAGAGGTGATCCGCAACGTTCTGCCCACAGGGACAAAACCTGCTGAGCAGTTCGCGGTCAGCAAATCGAGGTGAGAGAAAAATAGGAGAGTTGGGCAAGCTGGCTTTAGCGAACGGGGAAGCTTCTTCAAGGCTGGCTTGATATGGCCAAGGCGCTTTATGCAGAAGGGACAAAAAGATCTTTCAGGCCATATGCTTCCTCAACGCTGGAAATAACTTGCAAAGCGTGGCCATTTTTGAAGATGCGCGATGGTGGCATGCCGAATGTGGCATGAAAGACGCGCGTCAGATGCGCAGAGTCGGCGAAACCCACAGCATGAGCAGCCTCGGTAAGGGAAACCCCGCGTGCGCTGATATATCCAGCAGCCATCAAGCGCTTCCAACGCAGATAGCTCTGCACTGACATCCCCATCGCGCTGCGCCAGAGGTGGCGAAAGCGGCTAGGCGAGAGATGTACGCATGTAGCCAGGGACGTAATCGGCTGGGCTTGCTGAACAAGGAACTGAGGAGTCACCAGAGATTGGGCCGTCGCAATACGCGGATCGTCGGAGTCCTCATTCCAGGTCGAGCCGATCAGCGCAGTAAGGATTTGTGAGAGGAGGGCTTGTCTGGCCTGTTCGTCGGGCACATGCCCAGCTGAGGCCAGCAGGACTGGCAAAAGGGCGCTGAGCAGTTCCTCAGGCAGGGTGGGCAGCACGGAGGCTGACGTGCTACGCAGGCGGTGGGCGAGATCAGCCAGCGCACGGGACTCGCTCCAGAGCACAAAGGAAGACATCCCCGTTGTCTCAACCTGGTGGGGAACATTTGGGCCGGCTATGAAGCTCTGCTGCTCGGTGTATGGCCCGCTCGCACGCGTGCGCACAAGAAAAGGAGAGCCCAGGCTGATACCAAGTTGCGTGGCATAGTGATGGTGGAGCGTAGAGGGCGGCCCCATTCCTATGCAAAGCACCTGTAGAGTCTGGCCCGGCCAGAGAACGAACGTCGCTCGCTGGGTGCGCCGCTCGGCAGCCTCGTCGAAAGCGCTTTCGCCCCATATGAGCCGATAGGCATCGAGGTTGGCGCCGTGATCCTCAATCATCAAAACTCCCTTTTCTTACTGCTTCCTTCTTTGCAGAGACGAAAAGAAGGAATGAGAACGTTTCGTTGGGAGACGTTCAGATAGCGCTGAAGCCATCCTTTATCCTCCAGGCACCCTCCAGTCTGTTTTTCCTATGACCGACCAACGCTTCTCTGTCAGAGGAGTTTGCAGCTCGCGTCGGGTGCGCGGTTTGAACCGGAGAACGCCCTTACCAGGAGAGAGCGCTAGCGATGGGGCTTATCCTTCGATCAATCTTCTTTACAATGAAGAAGGCCATTTAGCTATTTCGAGAAAAGTATACCCGATGGGAAGAAGTTTTTCCAGGCACCCGCGTCAATTTTTACCCTTCAGCTCATATGTGCATTGAGGGATGGAATGAAACACTTCGCAGCCCGGGAAAACCGCTCCCCATGCAGAGAATCAGGAGCAACGATTGCTAATAATGGAAAGCCGTGATGGGGGTCAGGCGTTTCTCAGAGGTTGGTAGGTCAGAACCATAACCCCATTGCTGAAGATCTTAGTCCCCGTAAGTTTGAGGGTCTTCATCTTCTCGGTTCCGTCTCGAAAGACATGCTTTCCGTTGCCCACGATGACAGGAGCAACGATGAACTGGTACTCATCCACAAGGTCTTGTTGAATGAGGGAATGGACCAGATCGCAACTACCACCCACGATGATGTTCCGATCTCCTCCTTGCTTGAGTCGGGCTATCGCCTGCGCAAGATCGCCCTCAAGCAGCCTGCTATTATTCCAGGGCGTCTCCGTGAGGGTCTTTGAAACCACATACTTGGGCATCTCATTCATACGAGCAGACATGCCCTCGATGAGACCTTCATCCGTCATCGTTGGCCAACTAGTTGAAAACATGTGATAGGTCAGGCGTCCCAGAAGAAGGCCATCAGCGGTCAGGTATTCCACAAGTTGATGTTTCAACAGTTCATCGTTGATGAATGGAATCAGCCAGCCGCCATGCTTGATTTCATCTGGCTCGCCTGGAGCCTGCATTACGCCGTCGAGAGTCACGAATGGGGCGACAACAATTTTTCTCACGGAATTCTCCTTTTCTTGAGAGCCGATAAAGTAGTTTCTACTTGCCATGCAGGCGGGTCAGATATGCTTCGAGGCGATCCCAACCCTCCTTGAAGCCCTGAATGGCACCCATGGCCAGGACTGTCTGCAGGACTGCGGCCGAGGCATAGCGAATACAGATGGTAAGCTTTGTCTTGCCCTGGTGCTCAGCGAACGTCACGGTGATGAGCCGCTCTGGCAGTTCATCAACCACATTGCCTTGCGCATCGGCAAAGATCTCAGTGAAGACTATCAGTTCTGGCTTGACGATTTCACGATAGACAGCTTTGACCCATGTCTCCTCCTGACCAGTAGCAGAGCGCAGGCAGAAATGCCAGACTCCACCAGGGCGAAAGTCGATGGTACAGACAGGAAGTGTCCAGTCCTTTGGTCCCCACCACTGGGCCAGGTGCTCAGACGTGGTAAAGACGGCGAAGGCCACCTCTCGCGGTGCGGCAAGTAGGCGCGTAAAGATCAGTTCCTGCTCTGTTTGCTCCACAGTATCAGTATTCATTTCTTTCACAATGTTTCTCCATTTGGCTCGGCTTGAGCGTGGTCCTGTGCCTGTAATTTCTGTAAGTAGTCGTCAAGACTGTCAAGGCTGTCATCCCAGAGCCGGTGGTAGTACTCAACCCAATCGGAGACAGCTTTGAGCGCCTGCGGTTCAAGTCGGCATGGACGCCACTGTGCTTTCCGTGCGCGCGTGATCAGCCTGGCACGTTCAAGCACTTTGATGTGCTTTGAAATCGCGGGCAAGCTCATCTGGAAAGGTGCCGCAAGCTCATTGACAGTCGCCTCCCCCTGGCTGAGTCGGGCCAGGATAGCGCGACGCGTGGGATCGGCAAGGGCCGCAAAAGTTGCACTCAGCGGATCAGGTACCTGGGTGGATGGTGTCGGTGCTGCCAATTCGTTCCCTCCATTCGCCAGCAGCGTTGCTCTCTCATTGATCTTGAAGAGATTTCGCAAATGTATTAAACCATCAAGTTAATTAACCTGGTGGTAGAATACAACGAAATAGAACATTTGTCAAGCCCGGCAAATAGACTACCGTGAAAGTTGATGGTACAGAGCAGCACTGACCTCCCTGCTTCGGCACACGAGCGGCTGATAGGGGTAATCTAGTTGCCCTTTCCAGAGCGGCTGAGCACCACTACCGTTAGCAGGGTGGCAAGGCCAGAGCCAGCGATAGTCGCCGCCATAGGCAGAGCGCTCTTACTACCGGCCAGGCCAATCAGCGGCGCCACAACTACCGCAAGGCCAATCTGCAAGACACCCAGCAGGGCTGAGGCGCTTCCGGCTGCCCTGGCCTTACTCAGGGCGAGCGCCGTCGCATTCGGCGTGATGAGGCCCACGCTAGTGACGATGAGGAAACACGACGGCAGCACGCCGATAAGACCAACTCCCGTGATGACAGCAGCAATCAAGGCAATGCTTCCAAGGGCAATAGCGCTGGCTCCCCAGATTAGCAGTTCCTGTGCTGATATCCGCGTCAGGAGCCTGGCATTGAGCTGAGCCGTGATCGGGATGCCCAGGGCTATAACCCCGAAGACAAGGCTGGTACTTTGGGGCGAAAGGCCATAGATGTTCTCAAAGATGAAAGGAGAACTGGCAATGTAGACGAAAATAGCTGTGAAGGTGAAGCCAAGCGAGAGCGCGCAACCAACGAAGCGGCCATTGAAGAGCAGAAAGCGGAATTCCGCCAGCGAGGCGGAGAAGCCGCCGTCCTGGCGCCGGGCTGGCGGCAGCGTCTCGCTGAGTCCAAAGGCGACCACAAGCACGAGCGCGATACCAAAGAGGGCGAGCGAGACAAAGACTCCTCGCCAGGAGGTAAAGCTGAGCAACAGGCCGCCGAGTACGGGGGCAACGATCGGCGCCAGGAAGTTCACCATCATCAGCAGAGAGACGCAACGAGCCAGGGCACGCCCGGCATAGAGATCACGTGCAATGGCAAGCGCAATCACGATTCCAGCCGATGCAGCGAACCCTTGCGCAAACCGTAGCACGATGAGGAGACCAATCGAATGAGCAATGAGACACAGCAGAGATAGAACCACATAACAGCTCATACCGATGAGCAGAGGTCCGCGTCTACCACGCGCATCGCTGAGCGGGCCTATCAACAACGGGCCCAGGGCCATACCCAGGAGGGTAGCCGTCAAGGTAATTTGTGTCTGGGACATCGTTGCACCCAGTTCGTGGCTAAGCACGGGCAGAGCTGGCAAATACATATCGGTAGACAGCGGACCAATCGCCATCATTGCTCCCAGGAGCACCACATGGCCCACCTGGATACGGCTTGCAACCTCCTTGCTTGCCAGGATGTGCGGCTCTGGTATCTGCGCGGCAGCATTCCGAATCTTTTGCCGCCCCGATTCATTCTTGTTCATATATTCTCCATTTGTTTTTTCTGTCTTAGCAATTTCTGACTTGTCAGGAGTATACCCGATCTGCTAGAATGAGCGCAAATCATACTTCTCATAGCTCCATGAAAGATTTTTATATGAATTTCTCCCAACTGCAGAGCGTGGTAGCATTGGCCGAAACTGGCAGTTTTACTGAAGCAGCCTATGCGATTGATCTAACGCAATCGGCGGTGAGTTATGCTATCGCGGCGCTCGAACGAGAACTAGGCATAACCATTTTCGAGCGCAATCGCAAAGGAGGCGTCGTACTTACCGGCGTTGGTAAGAAAATCATGCCGCATGTGCGTGCTTTGCTGGCCCAGGCAGAAGCCATCGAACAAGAGGCCAGGGCAGCGCGAGGCGAGGCTGCAGGGAAAGTTCGCGTGGGCAACATTGAATCGCTGGTGGCGCCAGAGCTGTTCGCCAGCCTCTTAACCCATTTCCAGCGCCAGCATCCCGAGATCGAAGTAGTGCTTTTTAATGGTTCGATGCACGAAGTGGGTGAGTGGGTCGAGAGCAGCATCATTGATGTTGGCTTCATGCTTATGCCAGCCAATGGCCTTGATGGGCAACTTCTGCTGACAGACGAATTGTATGCGCTCGTCTCGCCCGAGCATCGCCTGGGGAAGCGCAAGGCCGTGACGCAAAGCGACCTGCGTGAAGAGAGCTTTATTCTTGAAAAGACTCATTGTATGCGTCTCTTTATGCAACTTGCAGGTTTTGGGCCGATGAGGATTCGCTATCAGGCCAGCGATAGCGCAACCATTCTGGCCATGGTACGCGAAGGGCTTGGGGTCTCGCTCACACCACGTATGGTATTGCCGAAAAAGCTCGAAGGCGTTGTAGCGCTTCCTTTTGATCCTCCCCAACACATCAAGATTGGACTCGTCACGCGATCTCAGGAGTTAGCTCCAAGAGGTGCCAGGTTGTTCATCCAGACGGCAAGGACCTGGATGCAGGAGCAGGCAGCCGCGCTTGCACTTCAGCCTTGAGAGGCGTGCAAGCCAATCCGTGCGTCCCGGGCAAGAACGAAATTTGCCCGAGACAAGCAACGCTACCCTTGTCGTCTGTCAGCTTTAGCAGAGCGCTGACGGAAATCCTTACCGATTACATCTCTTCCCGGCCTCCGCTATTGGATAGTGTGCCTTCGACCTGGTAGGTCAGGGGCGCCCCGTTTTGCAGACACGTTAAACTAGCGAGCAGCGCATTTCTGACGACTCTCTGGATTTCCTCATGGTTTCCGGGCCAGTGTGCCGTCAGGTATCTTCCTGGAAGGAGCACTGTGGCAATGGTGGTACCCTCACCAGGTCTGCGCCGTCTATTCAGTTGCACTTGAAGATTCACGCTCCCATCATTCAAGCCGCCCTGATTGTCTATTCTCACGGCCTCGCAGGTGAGAAGCGTTCCGGGTCCTCGACAGATCAGGTCGTATGTCAGCCCCCCTATGAGATACTTTGTTGATGCGATATCGTTGGCGTTGACGTTGCCAGCGTTCCTCATAAGTCCTACAGAACTAGCAGTAAGAGCCATTTCGTGTGTCCTCCTTGATGTTTTACGTCTGCGTCTTCTTTCCTCTTGCAGAACAGGTGTCTCTTGCTTTTGGGTGAGCAGGCTAGCGCAGAGTGCAGGAACCCCGCTGCTGCCTGTTGCTTGTTGCCGGTCCAGGAAGAGGAAACGACCACCAGACCGGTGTTGCTCGCAATCGCCACATATTGACGCTTCTTCCCTTTTCTAGCAAGCTACTCTTTTTACTTCCTGTAATGAGTAACGAGTGCCATTCCACTTTTGGGGCAGTCTTCCTGTATTATCTTCAGCATACTTCTTTGTGGTAGGCAATAAACCACAAGACTATCCCGTGATCATACCCTTGCTTGCCAAGATACATCAGGAAGCAGATAGCACCAACGAAGGTCACAGAGAATATGACAGCAAGAAACAGATAGTTTCATATCCTTCTGTAGGCTATCATGTAGAGCATGATGTTACATCAAACGAAAGTCAAAAGGAGAAAATTTATGCAACGGCCTTTTCGCTTTGGCGTGCTCTGTGAAGAAATGGGAGATCGCGAGGCCTGGTTCGCGAAGGCACGACGTGCGGAGGAACTCGGATATGCAACACTCTTGCTGCGCGACCATTTTGTGCCCGGAACGTTTGGCGATCAGTTTGCGCCTATTTCCGCTTTAATGGCGGCAGCGATGGTGACAAGCAAATTGCGTATTGGCAGCATGGTGTTTGATAACGACTACCGTCACCCGGTAGTACTGGGCAAGGAAGTCGCCACGCTAGATGCGCTCTCTGGCGGGCGCTTTGAATTTGGGTTAGGAGCAGGCTGGATGGGGAGTGAATATGAGCAAGCGGGGCTCTCGTTCGATCCGCCAGGTACGCGCATTGATCGGTTAGAGGAGGCTTTGCAAACCTTCAAAGGATTGTTTGCAGGCACGTCGTTCACGCTTGCAGGCAAGCATTATAGGATCACAGGCATTCAAAACTTTCCGGCGCCGGTTCAACAACCACATCCCCCTCTCCTGATCGGCGCTGGTGGGCGGCGCATGCTTGCCATAGCTGCGCGCGAAGCAGATATTGTCGGCATCATGGCCGGTCCTCTGAACGCCGGGCTTCCTACATCTGATGATCCTGCCGCATACTCGGCACAGCGTTTCGATCAGAAGATCGCATGGCTACGCGAGGCGGCGGGAGAGCGCTTCACACAGCTTGAGCTGAGTGTCCTGACGACGCCCGTGTTTACCAACAATCGCCGTCAGGGAGCCGAACAGATTGCGCAAAAACGCGGCTGGAGCGGTATCGCCATTGAGGAGATATTGGAGATGCCTACCATCTTTGTAGGCACAGTGGAACAGATTGCCGAGCAGATGCTTGAGCGCCGGGAGAGGTTCGGCGTCTCCTACTATATGACCTTCGATCATAGAATGGAGGCATTTGCACCTCTGGTAGACCAGCTCTCCGGTAGATAGCTTTTTCCTTTGGTTCCAGGCCCTTGAGTAGGAGTAGACCGGAATACTCAAGGGTCAGAAAGTGGTAAAACGAAGGATGATCCCTTCAAGAAAGCCTTATCCTACCGATGCGTATGGCGAAGGGTGGGCCTTTGTCGCTGCCTGCTTGATCTTATTGTCCAAAGATGCTAAGCAGCGTACCCCGGCCTCACACTTGCCAAACTCAGGGCAAAAGATTCTTTACGAGAAAGCTTGTCTGATCGGCTACGGCTTGCTCAAAGATCGGGCCGACGTAAAAGTCGTAGTGATCGCAATCGTAGTGCCGAACTTCTCCATATGGAGCCGCCTGCGCGGTCTTGAGCGCCGCAAGAGGCGAGTCCCACGAATCGTGGTCGCCCACACAGAGAAGCAAGGGACACTGCACGCGAGGCGCATACGTTATGGGCCGATAGAATGGAAGCTGCAAAAGCGCCCGCGCGCTGATGCGATTGGCCCAGGGAACGCTTTCAGGCACCAGAAGTTGATAGTTTTTGGCAAAACTTGACGAGGCAAAGAGCGCGCGCTCGCCGGGCTGGCCCATAATCTTCATCAGCTCTGGCGGCTGCTTCAACCAGCCCTTACCCCAATCCTTGATAGCCATTCCTAGTAGCGGCAATGTCTCTAAAGGTTTGGCCGCCGCGAGATTGGTCAGGCCATCGGTAAAGGGATTGGTAGAGACCACTGCGGCCAGGCCAGCTGTGCGCGCTGCTGTAACTATGACATGTCCCCCAGATAGTGAGGTTCCCCAGAGCGCAATGCGCCGAGCATCGAGCTTATCATGAGCGCGCGCATAAGCAATGGCTGCCGCCCAATCCGCCAGCAGGCCAGAAATCTCCACAAGCCCCGGCACGCCTTCGCTAGCCCCAAAACCACGATAATCGAAGACCAGGGCCGCCAATCCAGCCTCCACAAAATGCGTCGCATAGGCATCCAGGCGCATTTCACGCGTCGCGCCAAGGCCATGGGCTAATATAACACACGGAAAAGGAGCCGAGCCGGCTGGCAGATACAGCCAGGCGCCACAACGCTCTCCCTGCGAAACAAATGTGATATCGATCCGCTGCATAAGTATCTCCTCTACTTCCTAATGGCAGGAACTAAACTCCTCCCACTTGTCGAGATACACGATACAGGATATACTAGCACCTGTCCAACATTTATTTCTGTTTGATTAACACTCATAACATACATAATCAAAGCCGCACCTTTGCTATGAAAAAAGGAGAGCCTTAAATGGAGTTGCGCCACCTGCGCTATTTTGTCGCCGTCGCCGAAGAGCTACACTTTGCACGAGCAGCCGAGCACCTGCATATGGCCCAACAACCTCTCAGTTTTCAAATCAAGCAACTTGAAGAAGAACTGGGAGTGGCGCTTTTTCGGCGCAGCACACGCCGGGTCGAACTGACAGCAGCCGGGTGCGCCTTGCTAAATGAGGTCTATGCCGCATTTGCCCACCTGCGCCAGGGCATCGAAACGGCCCGGCGCGCGGACCGCGGGGAAGTGGGTTCGTTAGTACTTGGCTACGTGAGTATTGCCCTCTACAATCTTTTGCCCGCAGCTGTGCGTCTCTTTCGTGAGCGCTTTCCCGATGTCCACGTGACGCTGCGCGAGATGTGTTCACCAGAACTCGAAGAGCACATTTCAGAGGGCAGCGTTGATGTGGGACTGGCGATCCGTGGGCTGCATTTTCCCGAACTGACCTATGAGACGCTCCTGCACGAGCAAGCCATAGTCGCCCTGCCAAAAAATCATCAGCTCGCCAGGCTGGAGCAGATTCCTTTGCGCGCTCTGGCCACAGAACCATTTGTAATGTATGAGCGCACACAACGCTCGTTGATCTACGATCAAATCATTACGCTATGCCGGGCGGCCGGCTTCAGTCCCAACATCGTTCAGGAAGCTACATCCGAGCAAGCAGTTATCGGCCTTGTAGCAGCCGGCGTAGGTATTGCCCTGGTTTCGGACTGCCTGAGTGGATTGCGCATGGATGAAGTGAGCTATCGGCCCCTCATTGAGCCCGCCACCCCTGTCGAGTATGCGGTGGTCTGCAAACGCGATAATCCCTCGCCCTGCATCCAAGCCTTCCTGAACGTAGTCCGCGAGATTGCCCAGCCCGCCGATCTTAGTTTACAGCAATGACCGGCTTCAGTTTCGCGGCTCTCTGCCTATGATGTGTAGCTCTCAGGCGCAGCCGCGAAGAGAGCATGTGCCAATGCAGCAGGCATCTCCAGGATAAGCTAAGCGTTTCCCAGAAAGGCAGCCACGCCGAAGGAGCACAGAGCTATAGCAAGATCCCTACACGTTTTGCTGCTTTAGCTTTTGCTTGAGGATGAGGGCAAGGATAAGCGGCATTCCTCCGATAACCAGATAGGCAATAAACCACAAGATTAACCCGTGCTCATACGCCTGCTTGTCGAGATACATCAGGAAACAGATAGCGCTAATGAAGGTAAGGATGTAAGTCAGGCCGAGCCCGCACAAAAGGCCAAGCCCCATCCGAAACTTTGTCTTTGCAGCAATGTGGGGAAGCATAAGCCCATAGGCTTCTATGAGATAGAGCAGGCTGGCTAGCCCGATCACGGGAATGCTGAGTAGACCTATATCTGCGACTGGCGAATGCCCAAAAAGACCTACACCAAGGAAAAAAGCTATGGCCAGAATACCAAGCGCCAAAGGTATTAGCCCGATCAAGATTCCTTTCTGGAAAAGCGCGGTAGAGCTCGCTTGTATATCAGTATCCATCAGGGTCTCCTTTTTTATTTGGCTGAACTTACTATAACCAAGAAGGAGGCTGAATTAATGGTGCATTTGTCCTATTCAAAAGGTCTTCCTAATCATCCCTGGCAATTTTCGTTTTTGCCTGCGGCAAAGCACGCACAGGAATAGCAGGACCTTATCTGCTTCTTTTGCCTCCGCTTGAGGATAAGCGCAAGGATAAGCGGTACCCCTCCTACCACCACAAGATAGACTACAAACCACCAGCGTATCTGTTGAACAGCCTGCGCAACGCCAAGCATCACCAGGAAGCAGATAGCGCCAATAAAGGATAGGAGAAAGGCCGGGCAGAGGCCGAGCAAAAGGCCTGCCCCCATCGAATACCTTGTCTTTGAGAGAATGGAGGGAAGCATGAGCCCGTAGGCTTCTACCACATAGAACAGGCAAGCTAGCTCTGCTATAGGAAAACTGAGCAAACTCATTTCGGATAGCGGCCAGGGAAAAAGAAAACCCAGACCAATGTAAATGGCAATGGCCACGAGATCGAGCTCAAAGGGTACTAGCCCAATCAATATTCCTCTTCGGAAGAGCTTAGGCGACATTGCTTGTATCTTATCAGCTATTATTTTATCTTCGTCTATTATATTATCCTTATCCATGCTATGGGTCTCCTCTTTATATGCTGAGCTTACCATCATAAAAAGGATGCTGAATTAAAGATGCAGCGACCCTGTTTAAAATATCTTCCTATTAAAGACGAGGCAATAATAGGTATTCCGTGTCTTGATTTAGTATGCACGTGAAATCAGCAAGCAAGCTTTATCAAGAGCAGTGGCTTATCTTATTTACGTTTGCCGCTAATTCTGTGCAACGCTCAGTGGACAAATTGCGTATTTGTCCAAGACAACGTACCCCTTTTGCACCACATATTTCCTGGCGGGGTCCTGCTTAGCAAACAGGCCGAAATAGCTCAATATGTACGAGAAGGCCGGCAGAAGCGATCCATGCTCTTGCTTCGTGGCCATTTCCAAAATACGTTCTACTAAACAATACGCGGAGGAAATACAACAGGAAGCCTCTCCAGGAGAAATCCAGCTCTCTCCGGAGAGGCTCCCAACTGAACAGGAGGGTCCGTCAGTCGTATATAGTTTCTAGCCCGAAATAGCTATTTCAAGCGTAGCGAGTTATCTCATTACTTAGGGATATCCCGCTTATCAAGATCGACATGCACGTTTATAGTTCGTCCATGCCAGGTTGAGATAAAATTCGCCTGCCAGAAGCGCTTAGCCAGGGTATCCCCCTGGTTTCCCTTGCCCTGAATGGCCTTGTTCTCGGGAGGGAAAGTATGGACATTGGTAATCGCGGCAGGGAACTGGCCATTATTCACTGCGGTTTGCCACTGAGCTCGCGCCGTAGCAATATCTGCAGCACGCTGGTCTCCCGCCGCCGAGACATTCGCCTCCAATCCAACATAGCCGGAAGCAGCTGCCGCAAGGATTGCCTGGGCCAGGCCGCCCGCCGGGAACACCGCAGCCATAGCATTCAGGTCTGCCGTGGCCTGCAGCTGCCGAGCCTGCTTCTTTTGCGCTGAGCGTTCCTGAGACAGATAGTCGCCGATAAACTTGACGGCATCCTTGACTCCCTGCGTCTTATCCCTGGCCACATTAATAGCTGTTTCCTGCTCTGCAGGGGTCAAAAGCGCATACTCTTCCTGCTCTTCAAGGACTTCTTTAGCTTCAGCTTCGCTTGTAGCGTATTTGATACCTTTACTTTCTCTGCCTTTATTACTCATGTTGTCTACGTATCTCCTGATCCTTATTCAACTTTAGTCCAATCGCCGCTAAGACTCTTCGAACCCACGTTGCTTTCGGAGGCCCAGACAGTGGCCTCGGGAAAATCCTTTTTGACAGTTTTAGCGAAATTTTGATAGAAGAAATAGCTCTCTTCTTTCGTTGGGGATGCGGTCTTGCAGGCCACAATATACACGCTTGTCTTTTTTGACCAACTAATGCTCGCCCCGGAGAACTCGCTCTTGTAAGTTGACCAATCCTTTGACTTACTCAGAGCAGTTGCCGAGCCATGCCCGACAATCACCAGGATGCTCTGTGTTGCCCCGCCATCTCCCGCTTTATGGGGCTCCGAGCCAGGCACGGTGAGCACATAGTTTCCAGCTGGCGCCGGAATCACTCCCGAGCCGCCGCCGACAATAACGTTAATCGCCGCCATGACTACTTTATCGTCTGGGGTCGTAGTAATAATGTCGTACATTCGATACTCCTTTTTCTTCTTAAGCCTACCAGTAGATCACTAATTTGTTACCCTACAAGCTACCAGGCCTACAATTGACGACCCTACAGGGACAGCGGCCTCCTCAACCAGAGGAGCTACCCAAGCCGGGGAAGTTTCCAGGGGGACCAGAGGGTAAAGCCGAACCAGGCCAGGGCCAGGTAAAGCAAAACACCAAGGAATGGACCAAGGAAGGCAATATGCAGAAGAAATTGACCACCAAGGTTGAGCAGGGCCGCAACTATCAAGAGGAAAAGGGCCGAGCGGGGCCGCACGCCGGCCAGCAAAAAAGCTATGCCAACGAGCAGACAGCCAGGGGCAAGAGGCGCTCCCGATAGAAAAATTACTCCCAGCGCACCAAGCGTGCTAATAGGGGGCAAGCCAATCCTGGCCAGCACGTCATCGACGCTCAAGGAAGGAACATTTTGCGAAGGTACGACGGGCGCGGAACTCGTCGGGCAAGGATTGTTTCCGCCAAAGGGATTGGCGATCTTATTACAAATGTCGGAGCCAGTATTCACTATTGTGGAGGTAGTGCCATTGACGCCGTTCTGGACCGTATTATAACCGCTCTGCAGGACAGAGCCGAGGTTGGGAAACTGGGCAAACAGCCGCGCGATCCAGGGCAGGATAAATAAATCTACAGCAAGAGCCCCCGCCATCAGGACCAGAGCTCCCAATAAGAAGATGATGATGCCATACTGTCCGATCATACCTATGCGTAGAATATACTGAGTAGCTAGCGCTAATATCCCAACGATAAGTATAAATGCACCGATGACAACCAGCCAGACGCCCAGGCTCCAGGCAGTTCCCAACGGATCTGGCCGCACCGTGACGAGCAACCAGCCAATCAATGCACCAAGGCCACCGGCACAAATGATAAGGCCAGTTCCCCGCTGCAAAACCCGCGAGATTTTAGCGAGAAATGTCTCTATAGCCTCAAATACATTTTTCAGCCTACGAATACTGCTTGCAAAAGCTCCCTCCATGGTTCCAGCGCTTAAGGCATCTTTCACGATTGCTCTCCTTCGGGCAGCCTGCTCGTATGAAGTTTGTAAATAGACGCTTTACTTCTTCTCTTGCTTGCTTTTGCTATATACAACATTCTGTGTATTTTTCAATCAAACAAGCAATAAAAATTAATTATATCCTACATTTTACAATTCGCAACTAAATTATCAAGCTAGCAGTAAAAGTAATTTAATGTAATCTTTCAAATTTAGTGCAGCTATTCATAGAAACGTATCGATTGTCTATTTTTGTGGGTTGAATTTGCCGAAATCTTGCCAGGGAATTTGCAGTTCGCCAAAAGATCTCCTGTATAGATTCCCTTGTCGATCTCCGCAGGCTGCTTCCCGTGCAGATTAAAAGCTTTTTGGAGGTAAGAGGCAGCGAAAAAAGCAAGTGAAGGCGAGCAGGAAGCCTTGACCGAAGGTAATAGCCTGGACTATCTTGTAACTATCAGGATAGCGTTTCTGATGTAATAGAATGCGATAGAAGGAACAACACATGGTTAAGCCTTACACCGCAGTCGGCCTCATACCCACAGTAAGGGGCATTCGTACACGCGCCGACATCCAGCGCAATCTTGACCATCTCTCCCACCTGGTCAAAGCTGCCTCCTGGCTCTCAAGCCTGGATCTCCCGGTCCGGCTGATAGCCTTCCCCGAAGGCGCGCTTCAGGGTTTTAACGACGAAGTGCTCGATCTTGATCACGTCGAGTTTGCCCGCGAGTGCGCCATTGATATTCCTGGTCCCGAGACCGAAGCCCTTGGCAAGATTGCTCGCCAATACAAGGCCTTTATCATGGCCCAGGCCAAGGCCCATCACCCTGAAATCAAGGACCGCTACTTCAACGTTGGCTTTATCCTCAACCCGGAAGGTGAGGTAATTCTCCAGCATTATAAAGTATCGCCCCTCTTCCCCGTCGAGCACTCAGTCTGCCCGCACGACATCTACGACTGGTGGATTGAGCGCTACGGCAAGAACCTTGATGCCTTCTGGCCTGTCGTCGATACTGAGATTGGGCGCCTGGGCATTATGATGGCCAATGAAGGATCGTATCCCGAGAATGCGCGAGCCCTGGCCCTCAACGGCGCCGAAGTAGTCTATCGCGCCTCGTATCCACACCCTGCCACTGGCAATGAGATATTCGAGATCCAGAGCCGAGCCCGCGCCCTTGACAATAATATGTATGTAGTTGCCCCCAATATGGGAACCTATTACCTTTTGCCCGAGGATGATACCGCCATCGACACCTTTGGTGGGCATTCTTACATCATCAACTATAAAGGACAGATCGTCGGCAGTCAGGAGTACGGAGGTTGCTCAACCTATGTAGGCGGCGTGATCGATATAGAAGCTATGCGCGATCATCGGGCCCGCGCACAATGGGATAACTGGCTCAAAGATCTGCGCACCGAGCTCTACCAGATGCTCTATGAGCAGCCAATCTATCCTAAGAATCTCTATCTTAAGCGCGAACCTATGAAACACGCCGAGTACCGCGAGAAAGTTTTGCAGAAGCAGATAGATCTGCTGCATGAGCGCGGCGTGTGGCGCAAGCCTGAGCACTAAGTACGCAAAAACCGGGAAGAGATTCTCCTGTTCTCAGGACAAGTAATCCCTTCCCGGCCCTAAAACCTCTTAAGAAGCCACGCAGAGCTCAGCCATACCAGGCAACCAACCCTCTACCCGGCATTAACTCTGTTGCAAATCTCGACTATATTCCTTCAATAACTTCTGCACCTTGGGCTCAATCACAAACATACAATAGGGCTGTGCGCGATTGCGGTCGTAGTAATCTCGATGATAATCCTCAGCCGGATAGAAGTTAATAAAGGGCGAAATCTCAGTCACGATAGGATCTCTATAGATGCCTGATTTCTCAATATCTTTCTTTACAGCCAGCGCAACTTGTTTTTGCTCATCATTACGATAATAAACTGCTGAACGGTACTGTGTCCCTACATCATTGCCCTGCCTATTAAGCGTTGTTGGATCATGCAAATGCCAGAAAATCTCTAGCAACTTATCATAAGAAATGATCGAGGGGTCATATATGATCTGAACTGCTTCCGCGGCTCCTGTCCTCCCGCTACACACATCCTTGTATGAAGGATCGGGAACCTTGGATGAGGCATAGCCCGGTATAACGGCATTCACACCTTTGAGGCGCTGGAAAATTGCTTCTGTACACCAGAAGCAGCCTCCGGCCAGAGTAGCGGTATCCAACTGAGACATATTTTCCTCTCTTTCTGACTTCCCGTTCTTTCTGTCCACTGTACCACGAATATTCTGCTTATGACAACGCAAATAGGGCTTCTTCCTATTTCATATAGATATCGATCTTCTTCCTTTTTTCACCATCCAGGAGAGGAGTTATGCGTACCCAACGGAGAGGGAAGGTTGCCAGGCCCATATATAAAGTAGCGTCACCACATTTGCCGCCTAGAGAAGAACGACTATGGGGTGACGCTCAGTTTATCGCCCGGCAAGGGAGATTTTCGCCAGTCAGACCAAGGGATCATACGGTCATTGTCTT
The DNA here is from genome assembly GCF_004208415.1 of Ktedonosporobacter rubrisoli. Classification (GTDB taxonomy): domain Bacteria; phylum Chloroflexota; class Ktedonobacteria; order Ktedonobacterales; family Ktedonobacteraceae; genus Ktedonosporobacter; species Ktedonosporobacter rubrisoli. Next base: position 6,249,838 of record NZ_CP035758.1, read on the forward strand.
TGCGCCGAGGCTGCCAGGTCCCTGGCTCGCTACCAGCGCGCTGTTTGCTGCTGCTGCAAAGCATGCTGACTCTCGTGAAGGTAGAGGGCCTGATTAAACTCTTCTCGATGTTGGGACAACATCTCTAGCAGTCCCATGGCTTCCTCGGCGTCAAGGCTGCAAATCGTGCTGCTGGCTGCGCCAACTTCGTGACCGTATAGCTTCAGGGTACCATTTTCGATCCAGGTTCGATAACGTCCAATTTTCATATCGTCTCGTTTCTCCATTTGCGCACTCCTCTTTGAGCTCTCTTTGCTTACAACTACGTTGTTTGTTGAGATACTTGCCACTTATCAGGAGCCCGCACCAATTATTTCTAGCGGCTAGCGGTGCTGCTCGCATATCTATAATACGCTAAGTTTTAGCGCTACGGAAGCCCGCAGAGCACTTATTTTGGGCGCACAAAAATTTTTCTTACATTTTACCTACTCGCCATTTTTCCTCTCATCTTAGCCCTCGCTTGACTGATTTCCGCTACACCAAAATGGGCCTTTTTTGATAAATTGCACAAATTTTGAGACATATTTTTTGGGCAAATTGCACAAATCGATGGAAATGGCAAGAATAATTGACCTTTATGGAAGAGGGAGGAATACGAGAGGTCATACCTGAGCGGAGGCGGGCCAGCATAGCGCGCCTCCGCAGTGACTAGCACCCCACTACAACACGCGTACCGGTTGTCTGCAACGGTAGAGTAACTTGTAAGGGCAAGCCGCGAATGTGCTTACGCAGCTCTTCAAGTTCAACCGGATCAGCGATGACACGGCTATAATAGCCAGGGAGCCAGAGCAGCCCGGGAGCTACCATCCTCGAAGAATCGCGATAGCGCAACCACTGCAGCGTCGTGAGCGACTGATAAGCGCGAAGAATACTGCTCAGGGTCGGCGCGTGCTCCTTTGCCGCGTCGAACCACAAAATAAAATGCGCATAGTTTGCCATCACAATAAACTCGTCAAGGATAATACCGGGGAACCAGCGCGGCAGAGTATACCAGGTCTTCTCTAGAATCGTGCTGAGTTCAGATCTGTTCAGTAGGCGCGCCTGCTGAGCCTTGATAGTAACAAAATATGCCTTCATAGCCTGTCACCTCGCAAGATGACGGGAAAGCTCCGGTAATGCAAAAATAGAGCATCCTGTTGCATTTACCTCAATCCCTTTCTACATAACTACCTGTCATATATCAATCAGATTATGCCAAGCAACCAATATATAAATACGTTGCCTAAGAGTAAAATTAATTGACGACAGAGGGTTTCCTTGATATAGTGGAACCTGGCAGGCCGGTGGTTGAGAGCTGTTTCAATCTCCTTTCTTTTAATCTGTCTCAGCATACTGCAATGGATACAACCAGTATAGCGCGCCTGCCACACTTCCCCAAAACGAGATTACCTTTTGTCTGGCCCGGCCTCGGGTTTTGGTGGCGCGCCAGTTGCAATCCTAGCAGCATATGCGATATGCTCTAAATTGAGAGGATTCTATTTCACGTGCCGCCTGATGGGTAAAGCAAGCGCCACAATCGAGGCATGCAGCTTGAAGATAGCACACAAAGCACCATTTCTATGGCCGCGGCGCAGCAGGAAGAGCAGGCGAAAGGCAGCAATACGAGGCGGATATCTTGAGGAGCGAGAATTATGTCCAAGCGTAAATCATCTTCCCACAATAAAGCAATAGACGACAAGAAGAAACTTCACAAAAAGGAACAGACTCTACAAGAACGCCTGCAGCGCGCTCAGGAGGCCCAGGACAAGGCCCGGGCACGCTTGCAACGGGCTCAGGAACGTCTACAAAAGCGCTCAGAGCGTGTGCAGCAGCTGAGCGAAAAGTTGCAGGCAATTCAGCAGCGCCTGGGAACCCAGCCACCAACAGAGCAAATAGCTCCTACGCCTGAGCACCAGGGAGGCATAGCAGCGCTACTCTCCGCAAGCATAGCCGACAATATTCCGCCCACCCAAACAGCAGTTCTCCTGGAGCCGGGTTCCGAGACCGAGGAAAGCCTTTCTCTGGCTAGAGAGAGCTTGCCCAGCCAGGAGGAATTACGAGCCATGGAGGCGCGTGCAGTGGCTGAGGCCGCCGAGGAAGCTGCCCGCGAAGCGGCTGAGCGCGCTCAGGAGGCCGTCGCGCATCTGGAACGCATAGGGGCAAGTCGTCACCTCCTCCAGGAACTGGCTCAGTTGCAGACAGAGGCGGAACAGGCTCAGGCCGTTGCTCAGGAGAGCGAGCGCCTGGCCGAGGAAGCCGAGCGGCACATCAGCGGTCAGCTCGAAGCCTCTTCACCTCCTGAGGCAGAGCCGGCCAGCGAGCTACAAACAGAGGATGCTGAGAGTAACCAGGCCGAGCACCTAGAGCAAACGGGTCAAGGCGATACAGCATATGACGATGACGACGATGAAAGCATTGAAGCCGTTACTGCCATGATTATTGTAAATGCGGCGGCGACTGCTGCAGCCGAGGCCGAAGCGCGGGCCGAGGCCAGCCGGGTACGCGCGCAGGAGGCTCGCCTCCTCGTTGAGCAGAATGACCAGATTCTATCTCAGGTGCGCCTGGCAATTCAGGAGGGCAAGCTTGTGGGCGAGGAGGCTGAGAGCGCTTTGAAGAAGGCAGTGCATGATGTTCTGCAGGCTCAAAACAGTCTGGCAGAAGCTCAGTTGACCGAACAGCGCGCTCTACGTGCGGCTCGCCAGGCCGAGGCTGAGGTTGAGACCGCCGAAGATACGGCCCTGGCTACTCTCTACCAGGAAGAGCAGGCGCGGGCGACACAGTGGGATGCGACGCCTGCTGAGGACCAGGCTGCGCAAGAAGAGCCGCCAAATCGGCAAGATAGTTCTCAGGAGCAAGCATGAGCACGCTCTATCTGCGCGAGCAATCTAACGAGATTCGTGAGCATGAAGTTGCGCAACGCTGGTGGCGATTGCCGCTAGGTAGCCGCTTGCCATTGAGCGATGGGCAATACTATCGCCTGATCTTTGCCGGTCATCCCGGCGGCTCTGCTGGTCCCGACGTCAGGGATGCTGTCCTGCTTCAAGAGGATGCTCGGAGTATTGAAGAGGAATCTGCCGAGCCCACAGAAGGTGCGCGCCTGGTCGGCGATGTGGAATTTCATGTCCGCAGCAGCGATTGGCTGGCACATGGTCATCAGCGCGACCCACGCTATAATCAGGTCGTCTTACATGTTGTGCTGATCTGCAATGATCCGAAGCCAACCTACCGACAGGACGGGGCCAGCATTCCTACCTGTTCGCTCTATGATCTCCCCAACGCAGATAGCGAGCCGGCAGCGCTCTGGCCCTGTCAGCGCGTCATGCCTGCGCTCAGTCCACGGGAGCGCAGCGCCCTCTTGCAGCATGCCGGACTGTTGCGCTTTGAGCAAAAAACTGAGGCCTTCATCGAACAGCTACATGCGGCCTCGGCTTCCAGCTCTGACGAGCTCTATAACGCCTGCCTCTTGCCCGCGATAGGAGAAGGACTGGGCTATGGTCGGGATCGCGCGATCTTTCGTGCCGCCGCGCTACGCCTTCTCGGCTCAAACAGTCAATTCCCCGAACCGCTCGGCCGAGCTGAGCAGCCCGCGCCCCTGGATAGCCAGCGCCTGCAAGCTTTGCGCAAGCTCGTCGTGCAAGCTCCTGGTCTCTGGCAAACTCTCCATAGCCTATTTCATGAGTACGCCGCACAAACCGAAGCAAGGCTTCTATCGGCCCTACACGCCGTCTTTCTCGGCAGCGGGCTCAGTCTTGCCCGCGCTGATATACTTATATGTAACATAGTACTGCCCTTCGCCGCCGCTATAGCGCTGCTCGAACATGATAGCCGGCTCGGTACGCAGGCCCGCACGCTCTACAAGCTGCATCCAGGCCTGCCCTCGAACCGTATCACGCGAAACATGTGCGCACAACTCCAATTAGGCGCAGAGCCGCAAGGTAGCTGCCAGCAACAGGGCCTACATTATCTCTATCAACAAACCTGCCGCGCAAAACGCTGCAACGTATGCAGCGCGGCAAGAATGACTATATGAAAGACACAGAGCAAACAAGCCCACAGGGAGAACGCCTGGCGCGCTTCCTGGCCCATGCCGGGATCGCCTCGCGCCGTCATGCCGAAGAACTGATTGCCGGTGGACGCGTCAAGGTAAACGGAACCGCTGTCACGACGCAGGGCACGCGCATCGATCCGCGCACGGATCGGGTCAGCGTCGATGGTAAAGTTGTAAAGGCGGCTCCTGTCCAGCACATCTATCTCTTGCTGCACAAACCGGCCGGCTATCTCAGCACTGTCCATGATCCACAGGGCCGCCCAACCGTCCTGGACCTGCTACCAGCGGCCCTACGTCAGCAACGCGTCTATCCTATCGGTCGCCTCGACCTTGAGACCAGCGGCCTGCTCCTGCTGAGCAATGATGGCGAGCTCGCCTTACAACTGACCCATCCGCGCTATCAACAGGAAAAGCACTATGAGGCCCTCGTACAGGGCCAGCCCGAGCCTTCCACCTTGCAGGCCTTACGTCAGGGTGTTTATTTTACCGAAGACGACGGCCAGCGCCATAAAAGCGCACCAGCCAGGGTACGCCTGCTAGGCAAAGAGGGCACACAGAGCCGCCTGGCCCTCACCATCCATGAAGGGCGCAAACGCCAGATACGGCGCATGCTTGCAGCCGTAGGCCACCCGGTAATACGCCTGGCGCGCGTCGGCATAGGCTCGCTCAATCTCAGCGGCCTGGCTCCCGGCAAGTGGCGCTACCTGAGCGAAACCGAGGTACAGGCCTTGCGCAAGGCAAAATAGACTGTAACCTTATCCATATTCATAAATATAAGGGAGCAAGCCAGAAAACTTGCTCCCTCTTCTTCTTTTGCGCCAGCTTTCTGTCTGTTCTCAGAAAGCCTTAAGGTCGAACGTTTGCAACTAAAGCAATGATAAATGCTGGATAAAATCTACGCGGGCACGACGTATCAAGTGCGGAAAGCCTCCCGCACATTGCGATCCGCAAGCAGGTACACTACCACAACCACAGGAATCACAATATCAATGATCAAAGAACCTGTCCCAATATGATGGAAAATCCAGGCAAAGATGTGATCGGCAATCGTCAGAATTTCCACCACGACAGTTATCCAGAACGCCCAGGCCTTCAGCGTCCACAGGCCCCAACCCACGATCAGATTGGCCAGGCCAAAGATGATCAATAACACAAGAGCGATAATCGCTATGGCATCAAGGATCTTAGGGATATGAGACCCGGCAATGCCAATTCCCAGGAAACCAAGAATACCGCCAATTATGGCAATCAAGCCGGCGATGATAACCAGTACCGCAATAATCGTGACGCCAATCGGGCGTTGACGAGGTGCCTGTGCCAGTGTTTCGCTCATAATACCTCCTTTGTGCATTAATCACAGAAAATTCAGGATCTTGCATTGACAAAAGGCAAGTGCAAACGAAAAAAGGGATGCGAACCTCCTTTCTTTCCCTCACAATAGTTAGCTGAGCACGAGAAAACTCCGTGAATAGCGGAATACGCCGCCTGAACACCTATTCTTTTTAGAACCTCAAGAGCTCTCAAATAATGCACAAAGATATATTTCACTAAGAGCATTATACCATACGTGTTTACGAAGCACTTTACCTATTGAAGAGGTTATGAGAATTTAGCGAGCAGGCAAAGCATCCCGTTTGCCATTCATATGCCGAAACTAATACACAGAAGGAAAGCCCCAACCATCCTCTTATAACCATTGTATTAACCCCACCAGCAAGCGCCCCCAAATAGGTCAGGGGCTTTGTCGAACAAAACAAAAAGAGAAGGGGGCAAGGCAGAGGAAACTTGCCCCCTTCTCTTCAATCCCCATCGGCTTTACCGCTCAAGAAAGCCCCAGCGCTGTACGATCAATGGCTACAAGAAATATAAATGCGGGATAATAGCAACCTGGATATCAGGTCTCAAACGCGGAAAGCCTCTCGCACCTCGCGATCCGCCAGCAGGTATACAACGACAACCACAGAGATAGCAACGCCAGTGGCCAGAGAAATGATGCTTGTATGGAAGACAGACCAGTCAAAGACCTGTAAGGCAAGAGAGATGCAGTGCAATACGATAGTTATCCAGTAGGCCCAGGACTTCAGCATCCACAGCCCCAGACCCAAAACCAGATCTGCCAGAGCTAAAACAATCGCCAAGCCTAAGAGGAAAAACAGCCAGGGACTGATAACTTCACTCATCATATTGCCGGGAAGGCTCGCGGCCATCGAGAGGGCCGCGCTTAATGCCACTATACCAACAATGCTAAACCCTAGCGAAATCAGGCCACCGGCGATAACCAGTACCGAGATAATCGTCACGCCAAGCGGGCGCCGACGTGGCGCCTGTCTCATCGTCTCGCTCATAATATCCTCCTTGCACATCAAGCGTAAAAATCCCTTTTTTCTTTGCAAGCAAAGAGCTCAAACTAGCCAAATTTTGTCCCTCTTCCTTTGCAGCACAAAAATGAAAAATTCCGAGGGTATTGATGAGATATAAGATACATCTCGCGCCCGTTGCTCTAATAAACCCAGGGGTCCAAATAGCACGCAAAATGTATCTCACAAGAAGCATTATAACATACAATATCTAATATTTGTATCTAGTCTAGATTAATAGGAATTTAGCAACTATACAAAATTTTTCAACTTTACTATTTTTGTCAAGCAATAGACTTACTTTAGTCTTTTATTAGTCTTATTTTGAGGTAGTGTTTTGTCAAGCAGAGATTGACGAGTGCGCTGCCTGCAGCAGCCAGGGAAGAACGCGATCCTTGACAGACTAGTATTTTGTCAAGCAGAGATACCACAAAGCTCAGCCAGAAGACGGCGGGGCGAAGCCGAAAAATGTCACAAAGGGGAGGATAGAAGTCGTGTTCTAGAGAGAATAGAAGACCCGCCAGGACAAAAAGTCTTGATTAGTTGCGGCTCAAAAAAACCTGCAGGCATATTTATTCGCAGTCAGATCACGCGCATAGAGCTTTACAGAGTTCAGCTACAAACGTTGTGCAATAGCGCTAGAGCCTGCAAAGAAGCCAGCTGAGTGCGATTTAAAAATAGGGATATGATATAATCCTCATCAGTATTTATTTATCAAGAGAAAAGGGAGGATTCATGCAAGGGCCGCGGCGTATCGCCATAGATGGACCGGCAGGTTCTGGTAAAAGCACAATCGGTGAACAACTAGCCCGGCATCTGGGCTATCTCTATATTGACACGGGAGCGACGTATCGTGCAGTGGCCTGGCTCGCACTCCATGAGCACGTCGATATTAGCGATGGGGCCGCCCTGCAACGCCTTACGCGTCATGCAGAGATTGAGATCAGTCGGCCTCAGATCAAGGATGGGCGGCAATACACGGTTACCGTTCATGGGCGCGATATCACCTGGGACATTCGTAGCACAGAGGTAACGCGCGCAGTTTCTATCGTCTCCGCCCATCCCGAGGTTCGCAGCATTCTTATTTCGCAGCAACGCGCGCTGGCCCAGCAAGACCACGTTGTCATGGTTGGCCGCGACATCGGCGCAGTCGTTTTACCCGACGCAGAGCTGAAGATCTATTTAACCGCCAGCCTGGGAGAGCGCGCGCGCCGTCGCTATACCGAGTTGGAAGAGAAACTGGGCTCCCATAACTCAACATTACCCTCGCTTGAAGAGGTCGCGAAGGATATCCAGCGGCGCGACGACTTAGATCGCGACCATATGCAGGCGGCGCGGGATGCCATCGTCATCGAGACAGATCATCTAAGCATACAACAGGTTTTAGAGGCTATTATTCATTACGTGGAGGATAAGCAATGAAGCAAGAGATGAGCACCAACGGCTCGGCAGGAAAGCCAGCACGAGCGGATAAAAAGCCAACGGTAAATCTATATGAGCCCTATTCTACTCCACGTTTATTCTACGAGGTATTGCGCTATCTGATCATCTTCGTTATGTCCCTGATTGCGCGCGTGCGCCTGCGGGGACGCTATAATATTCCGCGTAAAGGACCCTATATTATCGCCGCCAATCACCTATCCTGGATGGATATCCCGCTTATTCCTGCCTTTATTCCCGGCAAGGTCGTCTATATGGCCAAAGAGGAGGCCTTTTATAGTAAGGTCGGCTGGCTGGTGCGCTTTCTTGGTGCGTTCCCTGTCAAGCGCCATGAGGCCGATCGGCAGGCCATTCGCGCAGCCAGTGAGCAGTTGAAGGCGGGCAAGAAGTTCATTATCTTTCCCGAGGGTACGCGCAGCACAACTCGGACGATGGCTAAGGGTTTTGCCGGCCTGGGCATGATCGCTCTGCGCGCTGGCGTGCCTGTGTTGCCGGTTGCTATCTGGGGTAGCGAAAATGCGCTGAAAAAGCTGGGGGCCGAGATTACTATCTCCTATGGCAAGCCGATTTTGCTTAAGCCCAAAGGCCCAAAGATTACGCGCGAGGATATCGATGACACGACTGAAGAAATCATGCGCCAGATCGCTACTATGCTTCCTCCGCAGTACCGAGGAGTCTACGCCGATACGGTAAGCCCTGAGGCATAGCTTGCTAAAAGCCATAGAGGATGAGGAAGGGCTTAGCAGCTTGATCCCTCATTCTGGCCAGCCTGTCAGCTAAGCAGGGCAAAATAGCCGGTCCGGTAGCAGTTAGATTGGGGCCGAAATATAGGCTTGTTTGTGGGCGAGCTCAGAGTTGATTACCAGAGGTCGCCCACGGGGATAACATACGGCTTGCCTTACTGTAGATAGTGCTCAACGGTTCCTTCGTCGCGCACTTTTGCATCTTCGGGGTTCAGGCCGGCAGAGCGCCGGGCCCGGCGCTGGCGTAGCAGGTCCCAGCAGCGATCGAGGTTTACTTCCAGGGCTTTCATGCGCTCATGTTTATCGCCTTCTAATGTTCCTTCTTCGGCTTTCTGCATGAGCTCGTGCTCTTCGTTGACGAGCTTTTCTATTTCGTGCAGGATGGTTCGATCTTCCATATGCTTCTCCTTCAACAGATCAGGGCTTCTCTCTATCTAGATCTTCTAGTATAGTATCAAACAGGCAAGTTGCGCAAAGTATTTCCGGCCCTGAGCGGCTCTTTTTGCTTTACTGCCTGCCAGCAGAGGTTCTTTTCCCTTCCCCAAAGAAAAAAGTGGTTTCGGGGCCGGAGAGAAGGGTTTTTGGGGCTCGGCCCCAAACCCCGGCAAAGGGCTTGCCCTTTGCAATCCCGTTTCTGGGATGTCGAATATGGTGATTTCTGGCCCAGGGGCTAGGCGGGACAGATGAAGAAGAAGGGACAGGAGGGGCAGCGATACGGGTCGGCTGGCTGGGCCGGGTACTCGTTGCGCTCAAGGCCCTCGATGCTCTGTTTAACCTTTTTCTGCAAGCCCTGCTCTTTGCGTGGGCTCAAAGTGATCGGTACAGTTTCGCCTGTGCTCATATTATGGCTGTGCAGCTCGACGTTCTGACCAGGATACATCTGCCGATAAGCCAGCGCATAGAGAAACTCACGCAGCTCTGCCTTCGGCTTATCCTTGCGCTTGCCAAAACGCGCGCGCACAAATTTGACAGGCGCGCTCTGCATGGACTGCTCGACGCGATCGACAGTGACGCGTACAGTCTTACCATCCACATCTACGTTGAAATCCGAGTAGACGTTCCACTGCACATCTTCTTGCGCGCTCAGCGTATGTTGTAGCGCCTCGACTACCTCGCGACCATGAGCCTCATACATGGGGGCAAAAGGCAGCGTATGGCCACCTAAGGCCTGCCAGTGCCGGGTATAAAGCGTATAGGCCTCCTGAGGAGTTCGCTGTCTGCTTTCCTCATTCTCCTCGCTGGCCTGCATCTGGCGGCGCAGCTCATCGACAGTACGTAAAGTCGCTTGCCAGAAGAGCCGATAGGCGTCGTCGTCGGGCGAGAAATGGTAGAGGGAACTGTAGACATATTGGCGCGGACAGCGTTGATAAGCTTCAAGGGAGGAAGCCGTGACCGTAGCAGGTCCCATGGCCTCAATAAAGCGCTGGCTGGGCTGCAGAGAGCTGATCACTTGACGCTCGGCCGCTGGCAACTCATTTTCCGCAGGCATGCGCCAGTATAATTTTGTCAGGCGCTCCTCGGGCAGGCCGGCTTCGAGAGCAATAAGATAGGGCGAGGGTGCATACTTACGCTTACCATAATGCTCGCTATAGCTAAGTACAAGTTGATCGCGGGCACGCGTCACGCCCACATAGAACAGGCAGGCCTCGCCGCTTTCGTGCGCCGCGTTGCCCACGCTTTCTGCCGGCAGCATGCCGCGCGGATGGGATATGGGTTCAGGGCGCGGCTGAATAGGGAAGCGATATTGAGCCAGGCCCGGCATATAGACGACAGGAAACTCCAGGCCTTTGCTGGCATGCACCGTCATCACGCGCAAGATATCCTGCGCTTCTCCCTCGCCACCTTCTACGCCCTGACGTCCGTTGCCATCCTGGCGGAGCAAGACCAGCAGGCTCAAATATTCAAGGAAGCCACGAGCATGCTCTACCAGAGCCGTGACGGCCGAGAGCTCTTCTTGCTGAGCCGGAGCCTGCTGCTCTGTATGCGTGCGCTGCTGATCATAGTGGTGAGCCAGTTGCAAAAGCCGATCATAGTCAGCCAGCAAGGTGCTATCCTGGGGCTGACCCACGAGCCGCAACTGATCCCGAATCAGGCTCGTCTCCAGCAAGAGATACTGCGCAAGCAAGGTCCACATATCAGGCGCGTGAAGCAGGCTCTGCAGAACATCGGCAAGGCGCTTGAGCGCCTGACGGCCAGATTCACTTATCGTTGGCGGGAGCTCAGCAGTCATCACCAGGGTCATGGGTGCCACTCTTTGCTCGCGAGCGGTGATGAGCAGAGTTTCCAGATCGTCGCGGCTCAACTGATGCTCGGGCTGACGGGCTGCGCGCACAAGGCCCATGCCAGCCGGATTGGTAAGAAGCAGGATTAGCGAGAGCACATCCTTCACATGCTCCTGCTCCAGCAAGCTGCCTCTCTCCAGGACAGGAAGACCTAGCGCAGCCAGCACACGCGTGAGCTTGCGCGCCTGCGCCCGCGTGCGGCAGAGAATGGCCATATCTTGATAGGCATAGCCCTGGGCACGCCTGCTCCGAATATCCTGGATCAGGCCGTATAGCTCGCTGGCCTCATCTTCGGCCTGGGCCAGGGTAACATAGGCTTCGGCATGCGTAAGCCTGACCGGCTGATTCTTGCCGGGCTCCTCACCAAGTTCCAGCTGGTGCAAGCGGAAAGATTCAGCGATGGCCACGAGATCTGGGCGCGAACGATAATTGCGGCTGAGAGGCAGAACGAGCGCGCCAGGAAAATCAACCTCAAACTGGCTGATATTGGCGGGCGAGGCGCCGCGAAAACTATAGATGGCCTGATTGGCGTCCCCCACAACCCAGACGCGCCGCTCTTCGCCGGCCAGGACGCGCAGCAGTACGCTACTGGCACGATTGACATCTTGAAATTCATCGACAAGAATATGCTGAAACTGCTGTTGCTGGACCTGCAAGATGGCAGGATTGCGCTGCAAAAGTTGAATGCTTAAGGTCAGCAAGCCGCCAAAATCGGTATCGCCTCGGCGCTCCAAAGCTGCCTGATAAAGCGCGTAGACATGCGCCACTTCCAGAGACTTCTCGGCCTCCTGTACCTCTTCCTCGCTCTGAGCCTTCTCAAGCATAGTGCGAGCCAGGCGCTCGTATTCTTGTGGGGAGATCAGTTCATCGCGCGCACGCGAGATGGCCTTGAGCATATCTGGAAAATAATATGCCGGGGCGTGCAGCATTTGATAATGGCGCAAGCGCAAATCATTGGCAACCTGGCGCAGCAGGAAATAACCCTCGGCCTCGTCGATAAGCATAAAATCCGGCCGCAAGCCGACATAGGTACCATACTGGCGCAACAGGTTAGCACAGAAGGCATGAAACGTGCTGACCGTAGGCACCGGGCCAGCAAGCACGCCCTGCAAGCGCTCCTCCATCTCACGTGCAGCTTTCCGCGAGAAGGTCAGGGCCAGAATCTGCGCGGGTGGCACAGCCAGCGTATTAATAATATATTCCACACGCCCAATGAGCGTACTAGTTTTCCCGCTTCCCGGACCCGCCACAATCAAAGCCGGCGTGGGAGCCTCGATTGCCGCGCGCTGAAACTCATCATACTGCTTCTTAGCAATCGCCGCTGAGGGATTAGCCGGAAGGTCCAAAGCTGGCACGGCGACGGGCTCAGGCGGCGAGAGCACGGGCTTGAGCAATCCAGCCAGGCGATTAAGCATGGCCGAGCTAGAGACGGCAAAACGGCTGGCCAGCTCCTTAGGCGAATACCGCGCATTCAGATAGAGCTCGCGTATACGCGCCATGGGCATAAGCAGTTCTGAAGCAAAGATGTTAGCTGCAAGCTCGCGCTGACTGCGCGGATCATAGCTCTCGCCGATCCCTAACGCTTCCTGAAATTGCTCCCGATCGATTAAGCCCGCCATATCCTCCTGCACATCATAATCGTGGCAGGGATCAAGGCGCGAGAGTTCGGGCAGCTCGTGAGATATACCGTCAAGCTGTTCGGCCTCGATCTGCAGCCGCAAATCTTCTCCCAGCACGCTACGTATGCGCTCATTGACCTGGCAGTGCAAAATGGCATGTCCTAGTTCGTGAGCCAGCGTAAAGCGGCGGAATGACTCAGGCAGATCACGGCGCAACCAGATTAAGCTTTCATCCTCATCAGGGTCCATAAAGCCATACGTGCCCTGGGGATAATCATTAGGATGAAACGTTGCCACCTGCAAGCCGAGCCAGCTTACTAGCTCATCAAGAGGTGTCTTATTATCGTGCCAATCCGGGTGTTCTTTTTGATACAGCTGGAGGAGGAGACGCGCCGCATCCTCCGCCATCGTTCGCATATGATCTTCCATCAGCAAGCCTTGAGAGGTAAGTTATCGTCAAACCAGACTTTTATTATACCTCATTATGTCGCACAATGCACCTCTTACGCCAATTCGGAGCAGGCTGTGTCAGGCCAAATAATCTGCTATAATAGAAGACAATAATTATTAAGAGCACATCCCCAGGATCATTTATCCTTAAGGAGTTCTGCAATGCAGCCAGAAGAGATACTTGGGCACGCCAGAACCAACACCGATGTACCGGCGGATTGGCAAGTCTTTCCCCTATTACGCAATAAGCTCGTGATAGGTCTGATCGGCTGGGCGTTTGGAATTATCGTAGGTCTGGGCCTGTTCGCTGCGATCGTGCCTATCGTCATTCCAACCAATTATCAAAGCGGTACCTTACCGGCCATCACTACCACCCTGCTCTTAGCACTCCTGCTCTTCATTGGATTAGGAAGTGCCTGGACGCTCATTGTAGATATACGCCGCCTGCGTAACGCCAACCAGCATCTTATTGTGATTACTCCTGATGATTTTCTCAAACAAGAGGGCAAGAAAATCATCCATGTACCGCTTACCGAGGTAAAATATGTTACGGCCCGCGGCGTTCCTCCTCCCGAGCGTGATCCCAACAACGAAGATGCTAACGTCCACAAAATATCAGGCATTGGCGAGAATGCGGCTAGCTTCTTTGTGGGTCGCAGCCTTCTCCCTTCGGGCTCACGCAGACGGCGCAAACGCATGCGCACCCCAACCTCATTAGCCTTTATCGATGCTCGCAGCGAGCAAGAAATCACAGTCGTTACCGATACAACCTTTGGCGATCCTTTTATCATCGCTGCCTATCTCAAACAATACGCTGCTGCAGCCCAGGAAGCCCTTAAGAGCCCGGCAAAGTAGTCGCCCGGCACCAGTTGGGCTTCTATCTAATTTGCTTGCTCGCGACGTGAGACGTTGTTTCTCCGCCATCGCTTCTCTTGCAAGAGAAGTGAAGAGGTGTTCTTGCCTGCTTCGAGGATATTAAGCATATGCTACTTGCCATCGATATTAGCAATACCAATATTAAGTTTGGCCTCTACCACAGCGCCACTATGCAGCACCGCTGGGTTGTCTCGACGGTTCGTCAGCGTACTGCCGACGAATATGCAATGGTGCTTGGCGAACTTTTGCGCCATGTCGGTCATAGCTATGAGAACATTGACGACATTATTATGTCAAGCGTGGTTCCTCCGCTTACGCCAGTATTTCAGGACATGGCCTTACGTTACTGCGGGAAAGAGGCGCTCACGATCAGCCACGATATGGACCTGGGCATTGGACTACAGATCGATAATCCCTGGGAACTGGGAACTGACCGTATCGTGACGAGCCTGGCGGCTTATCACCTCTATGGAGGCCCGGCCATCATTATCGCCTTTAGCACGGCCACAACCTTTGATGTTGTCTCGGCTGAAGGAAACTTTATAGGTGGGGCCATCGCGCCTGGCCTGGTGATCTCCGCCGAGGCTTTGAGCAGTGCCGCCTCGCGCCTCTACCGGGTAGATCTGACGCCGCCCCGTTCGGCGCTGGGCAAAAACACTGCAGAGAACATGCAATCGGGAATTATTTACGGCCATGTCGGACTCGTGCAAGGCCTGATCGGGCGCATTCGCAAGGAGATCCCCGAAGCCGATGATCTCAAGGTTATCGCTCACGGTGGCCTGGCTCAGCTCATGGCCCCGATTATTCCTGAGATCCAGCACGTCAATCAATATCTCCCCCTGGAAGGATTGCGGCTGGCTTATACCAGGCTCAAAAAATAGTATATTTCTGTCAGGACTTCTGCTCGGCCCCATACCTTCCTGAGCAGAAGTTTCCCTCCGGGCTACAATCGAGGCAAGCAACATAGAGCTATTCCACACTCCAGCCCGCATCTCCAGGCAGTTCAACGTCTACATCTAACTGCTCCCAATCGATCACGCGATGAGGCAAGGCGCTGGAAGTCACGATATTGACGACAAGGGCCCCATGAGCCCCCAGCCGTTCATTAAATGCTTCAAGGTGGCGCATCGAAGCGAGCGAGACTTTGAGCGCGGCGCAATATGTCCCACTCAATTTATGCATCTCAAGGATCTCTGGGAATTTTTCGGCGCTGCTCGTCTTTAACAGGCACGAGCCCTGCGTGCAGCGCAACTGAATCAGCGCTAAGAGAGGCATACCCACTTTTGCCGGATCAATGCGCGCTCCATAGCCGGTGATAATCCCCGCATCCTCCAATTTACGCACTCGTTCGGCCGCCGCCGGTGCCGATAAGCCAACGCGCCGTCCCAGCTCATTGTAGGACAGGCGGGCATCGCGCTGCAGCTCACGCAAGATCTTCCAATCAGTGCTATCGAGCGGCCTTTCTGATTGCAAAGCCATTCTCCATCATTCCTTTCTCTTTCTGGCAAAGTATAGCATATTACTTTTTGTTTCGCATTCACTTCACAGCCATTTCCGCATATCATTAAATACAACAGTAAGTGAGATATACAAGCACGAGGTTCTATTGCTTCTTCAATCACATATTGGATAACAAGGCAAACAGGAATTTTTGCTTTGTGGGTAGCACTGGCAGATCAAGTCAAGAAACTGTCCTCAACAAGGCCCTGAGCCAGAGAGAGGCCGAAAATGTCAGCTGGGATTGAACCAGGGAAGGAAAAAGTCAATGAGAAAAGTTCGTGTGGCCGTCGTCGGCAGCGGAAACGTCGCCGAGAAATACGTCCCCCATTTACAGCAAAGTCCCGCCGTGGAGCTTGTAGCCATCTGCGATCCACGCGTGGAACATGTGCGCAGCTTCGCCCGGACACATAAGATCGCGCAGACCTTTCACGACGTTGAGCAGATGCTTGCAGCGCTAGACTTCGAGCTACTCGTGAATCTCACGCCCATGCCCTTGCACGCTCCTATCAACCGCAAGGCGCTGGAAGCTGGCCGAAACGTCTGGTGCGAGAAGCCTCTAGCCACCGATTTTGCCGAAGCGCAGGAACTACTTGCTCTGGCCCGCGAGCGCGGCGTGAACCTATGGGGTGCGCCCGCCAATCCCATCTCGCCAGCCTTTCAATTCATGGCCCGAGCGCTTGCTACGGGAGCCATCGGACAAGTTTTTGCCGCACACGGCATCATCGGCTCAAGCGGTCCGGCCTGGCCCGGCAGCGCCTGGTTTTACCAGAAAGGAGGCGGGAGCCTCTTTGATGTTGGCGTCTATAACGTTACCTTGCTAACCGGACTGCTGGGTCCCGCCCGTAACGTCATCGCGATGTCAGGAACGGCTATCCCTCAGCGCATCATCGGCGGCGAAACCATCAGCGTCGAAGCAGACGATAACACGGCCCTGATCCTTGACCACGGCCATACCGTCTACTCGGTAATTCAGGCAGGCTTCGTCTATGGCGCCCAGCGCCAGGACTTGACGGTTCAGCTGCTTGGCACAGCCGGCGCCATAAGCATGGGCGGCTATGCCTGGGAGCCTGGAGCGATCAGCCTCTATCGTGGCGACCAAACGAAGGCGCCGGGAAAATGGGAGACCTTCCAGCCGGCAGAGCAGCAGCCCTACGTCTGGCAGAGCGGCGCTACCTATATCGCCGAATGCCTGGCTACGGGTATACAACCTGTTCTATCTGGCGCACACGCGCTGCACGTACTTGAGATCATGCAAGCGACCCATCAGGCCGCAGAAAGCGGGCAGCGTATTGCCATTACTTCAAGCTTTCCCTGGCCATTAGCCACACAAGAGGGATAATAAGCAAGCACTCGAGCGCTACTTTTAGAAGTAGCGCCCCAGCGAGCGGAGGCAAAGATCATGCAAGTAAACAAATCCAAAGTATGGCCACAGCTAGGAGCCATGGCCCATGAGCTTCCCTGCCGAGTTGACGAAGTAGAACACCTCTTCGCCCTGCTCCACAGCATTGAGCTGCAAGCGGTACAACTTGGCGTTCCATTCCTCGAAGAGATTATGGCCCGGGAAGCCCTTCTCGCCACCTGGCAAGCTCAGTTGAAAGCCTCATCTATCCAACTTAGCGCCCTGGGCGGCTATCGCAACCTGATCACACCTGATAAGGCCAGGCGAGCAACCAACATAGCCTTTTTGCAACGCTGCCTGGAGCTTGCCCCCAGCCTGGGAACTACAATAGTCGCCACCGAGACTGGAACCTATAGCCGCGCAAGCGATTGGGCCGCCTCGCCCGCAAACCAGGGCCAGGAAGCCTGGGAGGCACTCTATGCTTCCCTCAACGAGCTCTTGCCTGTGGCTGAGCGGTACAGTGTGATCCTTGCCCTGGAGGGACACGTTAATCACGTCATCAACACACCCGAGCGCCTGGCCCGGCTCCTGGAACAATTTCCCACCCCGAACCTGCAGGTAGTCCTCGATCCCTACAACTATTTGGGAAAGGAGCAGTTGCCATACAAAGAACTGATCGTAGCCAGCTTCCTGCAGCAGTTCAAGGATCGTTTCGCGCTAGTCCATCTCAAGGATGTGCACCAGCAGGGAGCAGAAGTCGATACACCGGCATTTGGGCATGGCGTCTTTCCGCAAAACATCTACCTGGACTTTTTACAGCTGCAACGTCCTGACTTACCGCTCATTATTGAGCATGCGACAGTCGAACAGTTTCCAGCGATTCTGCATAGCTTACGCACCTGGCACGAAAGGACGGCCTGAGCAAAGTTGGTAGCAATGCAGCACAATAGATCTAATGCAGATAGCTCTTTTGGCTATATTAGGAACTTGTTAGGCAAAGTAGTGGTATAATGCAGGATATGAATACATTACTGATTCGCCCTTGTCAGTTAGATGAGATTCCGCAAATTTTAGAAATCAGGCAAAGAATCTTTTTACATTTTGCACCTGCTGTATATTCTTCCAAAGAGGTAGAAAACTTATTAGAGGATTTTAAAACGTCAGAATTAGAAGAGATGATAGAAAATAAGAGTTTATTTGTTGCAGAAGAAAATCATAAAATTGTCGGTTGTGGTGGTTGGCTCGGAGAAGCTGTAAGACACATGTACGTTTCTCCAGAAGAAACGAAAAAAGGCATCGGAAGTGCTCTTTTACGAGTTCTTGAAGAGGATTTTAAAAATCGCACCAATTCCTCAATAATTAAGGCTGGCGTCATTCTATACGCCAGACCCTTCTATGAAAGAAATGGCTACGAATTTCTTCAGATAGATACTAACTGGGATGGAAGCAAGTTTAATAGAATGCAAAAGAAATTGTTGTAGCCTACGCACTCTACTGTGATCCCTCCAAGCCATTCCAGCCGCGTTGACAAGCCATCCGATAAGAGCAGGGAGAAGAAGAACATTTGAGCGCCATTGTGCATCCTGCCTGTAGATCTAGCGATCTAATAGTAAGCGCCGACGAGCGTCCAGTTTCTCTCTCCAGCAGTCCCAGACAGGCGTTCAAAGGCCATATACCACTTATAGACTTCGCGCAGAGCACCTTGCGTCCAGCTATCATGGCCCTCAACGAGCTTATCTATATCTACCTTATGCAATTCGGAGATGATCTGCGCAATCTCTTTCCATTCCAGGTAGCCGACAAGAGGAAAGTCCGACCAGTGGGGCAAATTGCTCAAGAGCGCACCACCCATAGCCAGATCTTCTACAAGGCCCCGGGAGATGCCTGCCCGATCATAGATAGCCTGAATCTGGTTGATAAAAGCGAAATTAATCGGCACCCAATAATGATTACTCGGAGTATCTACAGCATACATTTCACAAAGCTTCAGATAGGCGTAGGCATACACAAAGGCATCGGAGCTATGATCAAAGCTTTTGGGAGGCAAAGTACCCATTACGATATCTGTGATAGCCCGTTCCAGAGTCAGCTTTTGATCATTGATATCATCAACAAACTCGTTATTGAAGTGCTGGCACTCGCGTTTCCAGCGCCCGGAAGTAAGCGCTTTCAGCGTATCTTGATCATGGCTGCCGACCAGCTTACGTATCCGGTCGCCATCGACGATCCAGACCATTAAACCATATCCCATAGTTGCTTTTTTTGCTACCCCTTATTCTCTCTTCTTTTGCATCGAAGCAGTTGGCTGATTATAGCAGAAGATAAAGCAATGGAACAAGGTAATAGGAACATCTCACCTGCTTGATCCTCAAGGCGGTCCTATGCTCGTTTATTTGTCATCATCAGCAGACAGCAGAAAGAAAGGCAAAATCCGGTTCCACATTTACTAAATTGCAGCGTGCCTTACTAGAGAGTGGCAACATCTTCCTGACCATACTATTTTTGAGAGCTGAAAAAGTCCAGAGGGATTTACAGAAAAAAGCAGAGGGAAAAGAGTTAGCAAGAGGAAAAGGGGTGGGCCTTCCTGGACTCGAACCAGGGACCTCAGTCTTATCAGGACTGCGCTCTAACCACCTGAGCTAAAAGCCCCCAAACCGCGAAAAGCACGTTATACCCGATGTGTAGGAGATAAAAAAATCCCCGCCCATACAGGCGGGTGGAGAGGCAACGTCCTATTTTCCCGTGCAGTTGCCCGCAGAGTATCGTCGGAGCTGAAAGGCTTAACTACCGTGTTCGGGATGGGAACGGGTGTTGCCCTTTCGCTATAGTCACCACCCCACCTGCTTGTACAAGCGAGACAAGCTGATAGGTCCTGGTGGAGATGAGGGGATTCGAACCCCTGACCTCTGCCGTGCAAAGGCAGCGCTCTTCCAACTAAGCTACATCCCCGCGCTAGGGTGGGCCTTCCTGGACTCGAACCAGGGACCTCAGTCTTATCAGGACTGCGCTCTAACCACCTGAGCTAAAAGCCCCCAAACCGCGAAAAGCACGAGCTGTACACGGACAACTCAAGAGTGGCAAGGGATAACGACAGGCATAGAACCTATTAGCGATAAGCTCGTTCGTCCAGAACTCACGTTTGTGAGTATCGACCTGGAAGTTCACATCCGGTAGGATGTGGGACACTCCCTAGAAAGGAGGTGATCCAGCCGCACCTTCCGGTACGGCTACCTTGTTACGACTTCACCCCAATCACCGACCCCACCCTCGACGCTTGCCCCCCTTACGGGTTAGCCCAGCGGCTTCAGGTGTTGCCGACTTTCGTGGTGTGACGGGCGGTGTGTACAAGACCCGGGAACGTATTCACCGTGGTGTGCTGACCCACGGTTACTAGCAACTCCAACTTCATGCAGGCGGGTTGCAGCCTACAATCTGAACTGAGACCACGTTTGCTGGGATTAGCTCCCCCTCGCGGGTTGGCGACCCTTTGTCGTGGCCATTGTAGCGTGTGTGTCGCCCAGGACGTAAGGGCCGTGCTGACTTGACGTCATCCCCGCCTTCCTCCACGTTGATCGCGGCAGTCTCGCCGGACACGTATAACCGACGATAGGGGTTGCGCTCGTTGCGGGACTTAACCCAACATCTCACGACACGAGCTGACGACAGCCATGCAGCACCTGTGGAGCCGCCCCGAAGGGACACCGATCTCTCGGTGGTGCAACTCCATGTCAAGCCCTGGTAAGGTTCTTCGCGTTGCATCGAATTAAACCACACGCTCCGCTGCTTGTGCGGGTCCCCGTCAATTCCTTTGAGTTTTAATCTTGCGACCGTACTCCCCAGGCGGACCACTTAAAGCGTTAGCGCCGGCACGGAAGGGGTCGATACCTCCCACACCTGGTGGTCATCGTTTACGGCTAGGACTACCGGGGTATCTAATCCCGTTCGCTCCCCTAGCTTTCGCACCTGAGCGTCAGTGACTCCCCAGGACAGTGCCTACGCCTTTGGTGTTCCTCCGGATATCTACGCATTTCACCACTACACCCGGAATTCCCTGTCCCTCTGAAGCCCTCAAGTGAGCCAGTTTTCGAAGCACTTCCTCAGTTAAGCCGAGGACTGTCACTCCAAACTTGGTTCACCGCCTGCGTGCGCTTTACGCCCAGTAACTCCGGACAACGCTTGCTCCCTACGTATTACCGCGGCTGCTGGCACGTAGTTAGCCGGAGCTGATTCCTGAGGTACCGTCCTTGCTCGTCCCTCAGAAAAGCAGTTTACAACCCGAAGGCCGTCTTCCTGCACGCGGCGTTGCTCCGTCAGTCTTGCGACCATTGCGGAAAATTCCTCACTGCTGCCCCCCGTAGGAGTCTGGGCCGTTCTCAATCCCAGTGTGGCTGATCGTCCTCTCAGACCAGCTACCGATCGTCGCCTTGGTAGGCTTTTACCCCACCAACCAGCTAATCGGCCGCAGGCTCATCTCCCGGCGCCTCTTGCGAAGCTTTGTTTCCCCGCGAAGGGAAACGTATGCGGTATTGTCACCGGTTTCCCGGTGGTATTCCTCACCCGGAGGTAGATAACCCACGTGTTCCTCACCCGTCCGCCACTCCCTCTGTTGCCAGAAGGCGTTCGACTTGCATGTGTTAGGCACGCCGCCAGCGTTTATCCTGAGCCAGGATCAAACTCGCCATCCAATAATTTATATGCAAATCTCACACAGAGATTTACCGTTCATGTTTTAGATGACAAGCTTATCAAAATGAATTAACAGGCTCTAATAATCTTATCGTTTCCTTACCACTCTTCAGTTGTTCAAGTACATACTCAGTGCTTTCGCCTCTGGCGCCTTTTCGGTTCTCCCGTCCGGCGCAAGTGAGATGATATCACTGCTCCGCAGTCTTGTCAAGTGTTTTTTTTGCGAGTTTGAGAAATCTGAAAAAAATTCGTTTTATTGCCCCCTTGCTCCAGAGCGGCCGAACGCTATAGATGCGCCTCTGGAGCCGCTTGAGGCCAGAGACCGCGACGGCAAGGGCAAAAGCCTCTTCTTCGACACGTTCTGAGAAGCCGGCGCTAGCGTTGTCGCTCATTGCGCTCTCGCTCCAGATGATCCACTATCGGAATAACCTTTTTATCCTCCCGATTGCCCTCCTCAAGAGAGACTTGCACATTCTGTTCCAGATAATAGCTCACAATGAGGGCAATGCCCACGCCAAGGGGAATAAGGCCGGGCAAGAGCCAGGGTCCGAGATGGAAAGGAGTTGCCGATAAAGCGGGAGGAAGGATAAAGCCAACCGGATACATGCCTAGCGTCAGGGTCAGGCCAACCATACCCGTAATCAAGCCAGCGCGCAGCATGCCCCGGCTCCGGCGCTGCTTGGGCACGCCATCAGGATGAATACCGGATCTGATTAAGGCCATGCGCTCACGATGATAGAGGAAACGCAGCAGGACAATAAAACCAAAGAATATTGCCAGGGCAATAAGCCAGCCTAGCAAAACAATGACGGCGCCGATTGACATACTCCTCGCTCCTTACGCACACATGGCGCACACGCAAGTCAGGCCTTCTTTCGCTTACACGCCTGACGCAGAACTCTAGCCCAAAAACGCGATTGTGCTCTGACATTTCAAGTTATCACATAACTGCTCACGCTGTCTATGGTTTGCCATACCACCTAAAACCGGTTACAATAGCCTATAAGCAAATAAATTTTTCTAGAGGATGAAACTTTTTGCCTCTAGCCACCCTCTAAAGTAAACAGTAAGGACCATGAGTGAGTACCTGGTGCAATCTTCACAAAGTTTAGGAATATCTATCCCAAATGTTGCTTCGGCCTGTACAGAACAAGATGATGCTGAACTCGTGACTGCCAGTCAGGCAGGAAGTCAGGAAGCTTTTGCTCAACTCGTACAGCGCCATCAACGCCGAGTTTTTAACCTTGTTTTTCGCATGCTACAGCAGTATGAGGAAGCCAACGAGGTTACCCAGGAGACGTTTTTTGCCGCCTGGCAAGGCCTGCACTCCTTTCGCGGTGACTCTCGCTTCTCTACCTGGCTGTATCGCATCGCCTACAATTGTAGCTTGAAACAGTTAGAGCAGCGCAAACGGGATAAAGCTCTCCAAACTGCTATGCAGGAGGAAAGAGCTATTCGCGATCACGGTACTCGTACAGAATTGGAAGTCCGTGACTGTCAGAACCTAGTGCGTGAACAACTCTCGCTGTTGCCGGCCAAGTATCGCATTGTGCTGGTACTGCGCCATCTACAAGAGATGACCTATGAGGAGATGGCCGAAATCCTGACGATGCCGATCGGCACGATTAAAACTCATCTGTTTCGCGCACGCAACTTGCTCAAAGAACGCCTGGAGGCCTTTGAGCAGGAATGGAAAACGAGGGGCTAGCCATGCGCTGTTCTAAAGTGAGTAAACAGCTACAACTTTATCTTGACCGGCAGCTTTCGCTAGATGAATTGCGCGCTCTCGAAGCCCACCTTGCCATCTGCCCCCGCTGTCAGCAGGACCTCTTGCTCCTGGAAGAGGTGATTCAGGGCCTACGCACAAGCGAGCTGGTGGCCGAACCGCCGGACTTGACCCGAAACATTATGCGCCGCATTGCTCTGAGCACGCAGCAAGCTGTCGAGCCGGCTGAAGAGCCTGACTACGCCTTGCTGCGTCCTTCGCTGGTGGAAATTCTTGCCGTTGTGCTTCTGGCGACAACGGCTACCGTTGGTATTTTTCTCTCACTACCATCTCTACGCTCTGCTATTCTCACTGGCAATGGACATGGCATCCTTGCTATTTTGCTGTTCAACGCATATACGCTGCTGGCAAATGTCAACAGCAACACGTTGATGCTCGTGTTCTGGGTCATCGGCACTGTGCTGGGGGTCTGGATCACGCTGATATTGGCCGGCGAGGAAGTACGCTCACAATGGTTTAAAGCTATGCTTGATCGCTTGCCTGTATGGTAATGGCCACAGACCTGGGCCATGATCGGGGTTTATACCGATGGACGTCGCCAAAAAGCGTCGCCCCGCCGAAATAGCGCGTGGGCTCTTTCTGCTCGCACATCCTGGACCTGTCTTCTTTCATATCGTGGCAGTCACGCTCTGTACTTTCGTGGCAGCCTGGCCCCACTTTGCCTGGTCGAGGATGGCACTACTCATCGCGGCCCACACGGCTATGCAGCTCGCTATTGCGATCCTTAACGATTACTGCGATCGCGAACAGGATAAGGGTAGCAAAAAGCCGAAGCCCATTCCGCTGGGCTTGATTCATGCCCACGAGGCGCTGATCCTGGGTATTCTCTTTATCGCCCTCATGCTTCTGCTTTTGTGGCCTTTAAATGGAATGGCACTGCTCATCTCGCTGCTCTATCTTGCGCTTGGCTTAAGCTATAATCTGGGCTTGAAGGCAACGCCGCTAAGCGGGATTGTGTTTGCGCTGTTCATCCCACTGATTCCCATCTATGCCTTTGCGGGCATGGATCATCTACCGCTCTGGTTGCTCTGGCTGATTCCTGTGGCGGCCGTGCTGGGGATAACCCTGAATCTTGCCAACTCGCTCCCCGATCTTGAGGAAGACAGACAGCAGGGAGTTCATACGCTGGCCGTGGCGCTGGGTGTTACAGGCACGTTTGTGGCTTGCCCTCTGCTGCTCCTGCTGAGTATGCTGCTCATTGGCTTGCTGGCCAGCACGCATGTGGTACCTGCTCAGCCCTGGCTGCTTATTCCTACGCTACTCATTGCGCTGGCTGCTCTTGGCGCGTTGCCTTTATTGTCGGGACCGCACAGGCCAATCTCAAGCCGCAAACGCTATTTTTACGCGCTTGTCATGATCTGTCTGCTACTTGCGGCTGGCTGGCTGATAGGAGCTCTTATCTGATGCCGCTACGACTCACACCATTAGAAATTCTACTGGCGCGCCTCAACATTCTGCCGCTCCCTTTGCTTGATGCTCCGCTGGCCCAGGGCATAAGCAAGGCGCTGGTGACGGCTTGCGAACTTGGTATCTTCGACACGCTGGATAAGCAGGCGCTCCCACTCAAAGCGCTGGCCGAGAAGCTAGAGTGCCATCCCCAGGGCCTGCAATTACTGCTCAATCTCCTTATCTCGGCCGGCTATCTGCGCTATCGAGCGGGTCTTTACAGCAATACGCGAATTGCCCGGCGCTGGCTCACAAGCGGCTCAGCAGCCAATGTAGCACCCTATGTCATCCATAGTCCGGATATAGTGGCGATCTGGGATCATCTACCGGAGGTGATACGCACCAATCAACAGGCGATGCGCATGCCTTACGAGGAAGATGTCAGTTCGCCGGAAGCATACAGGCTGCTTGCGCGCCACTATGCCGGCCTGGCGGCTCTGGCAATGGCTCTGGGAGGCGAGGTGGTCTACCGCGTGCCATTACCGCCCGGAGCAAGCCGGCTACTGGATGTAGGCGGTTCGCACGCGGCCTACAGCGTGCTCTTTTGCCGCAAATATGCCGAGCTGCAGGCGACCATTCTTGATATTCAGCCAGGCATTGAGGCGGGACAACGCACGGCGGCGCAGGTGCAGATGCAGGAGCGCTTGAGCTTTGTGTGCGGTGATATCGTACGCGATGACTTTCACAAGCAGTTCCCGGAAAGCTTTGATCTGGCGCTCTACTTCCATATCGCCCATCTCTTACCGGCTGAGCTCAACCAGCAGATTTTGCATAAAGTTGCGCTCAGCTTGAAGCCAGGCGGGGTGCTGGCTTTCGTTGATCAGATCACCGATCGCACTTATGGCCTGCGCCTCAGTTCGCTTATGGTTCAGCTCATGCATTTGACGATGACCACTGTAGGAGGCACATGCTATCAGTTCTCAACAGTGCGCAGCTGGCTAGAGCAGGCCGGCATGGAGCAGGTACGCAGCCATCGCCTGCTCACGCCGGGGGCTGTGCTGATTACGGCCCGCAAGAAAGGCTAAGTTGGAGCCTGATAGAGCCCGTGAATAAAGAGATCGAGCAACGTATCAATGCGCTCGTTGCGCTGCATCTCGCGCAGACTATCATGGACCTGGTGGCCAAGCTGCGGCAAGAGCAAGCAGACGTGCAAAAACATGTATGAGGCCATCAAGCTATTGTGCGGCCTGAGCTCTCCACGAGCGATGCCACGCTCAAGAATACTATGCACGATATCCAGCAGCTTTGCGCGCCAGGCTTTGCCCACCTGCTGCTGTTGTTCAGGGGAAAGCAAGGTATATTCCTGGCGCATAAAGCGGGCCATATCGAAGCTGGGCTCATCGGCAAGGCGCAGCATAATCTGGCGCAGGATTTGCTGCGTTGAGAGCGCTTCCTGTCGGCTGGCGCTGGCAAAGATCTCGTGCAGCTGCTCAAGAACGCTCAAGAGCATCTCATAGAACAATTCCTGCTTATTTTTGAAGTGGTAGAATAGTGCGGGCTTGCTGATATGCAACTGATCGGCGATTGCTTGCAAGCTCACATTGTCATATCCGCCAGCATAGTAAAGTCCGCGCGCTATCTGCAGAACGCGTTGACGGGTGGCGGCTGCCCGACCTTCTCTGTGTTGTGTCATTTTCCGGCGACCCTTTTATAAGATTTGATATACGAGGTTGAACCGGAGACTATTATAGATCAAAGATCATAGGTAGATGCTTCACACCTATTACAAAGGGACTGGTAATTGGTTCCAACGGGCTACCGGGCTCGCGCCGCAGGTTGGGAAATCTCTGCAGAAGGGCTTGCAGGGCAAGGCGGGCTTCCAGACGGGCCAGGGCCGCACCCAGGCAGAAATGAATGCCGTAGCCAAAGGCCAGGTGACGATTGGGCTCACGCCTGATATCAAAGCGCTCGGGATCGGGAAATTGCGCCGCATCATAATGGGCAGAGATGGCCAGGGCCAGCACTACTTCACCCTGAGCCAGATGCTGGCCGCCGAGGGTGGTCTCTTGCTTCGTGATGCGGTTGCCGCCCTGGACGGAAGGCAGGAAGCGCAAGACTTCCTCGATGGCTCCAGGCGTCAGGCTGGGATCGGCGCGCAGGTCCTGCATGGCCTGCGGGTGGGCTGAGAAGCAAAGCACGGCATTTCCGATCAGGTTGGTTGTCGTTTCGTGGCCGGCAATCAGGAGCAGGCGACAGAAATCGAGCAGTTCCTGTTGGCTCAAGTGCTGACCATCGACCTCGGCTTGCAGCAGGGCACCAATGAGATCGTCCTGAGGCCGTTGACGATGCTCTTCAATCGCTTGCGTAAAGTAGGTATCCAGGGCGCGCAAGTTCTCATGACGCTTCTGCATAATCTCAGGAGTAAAGCTGCGGATGTAGCCAGTGACCAGGTTATCAGACCAGCGCTTGAAAAGCTCTCTATCCTGCGTGGGGACGCCGAGCAGGGTAGCAATCACAGTGACGGGCAAAGGATAAGCCAGATCATGGATAATATCGATGTGGCCACGCTTGCTCACCTGGTCGAGCAGGGTATTGACAATCTCGTTGATGCGTGGGGCTAAGCGCTCGATAACGCGTGGGGTGAAGGCCTGCGCTACAATGTTGCGTAGCTGGCGCTGTCGCGGCGGGTCCATCCCCAGAATGCTAGGCTGAGCTGGCTTGCTGCTGCCGGCCGGCGCCCCTGAAGAGAAGGTGGCATGATCAGAAAAGACCTGCCAAACTTCGTCGTAGCGCGAGACCAACCACATGCGCATACGTGGATCAAAGTAGACCGGCTGCCTTTCACGCAGCGTGCGATACTGTTCAGCGGGGAATAGCGTCCATAGCTCCTTCACAGCCTGCGTAACCATTGTCTTTTAACTCCTTCATTGCTGCTCTGCTTGACTTTACTTACCGATCGGTAAGTAAATTATACCAGAAGGATGTGAGGAGTGCAAACTGTGGGTGAGGACGAGGGAGAGAGCTATTTTAGCGCTGCTGGGAGAAGAAGGAGGAAAGAATTATCCACTTTCGATTTCGCACGATTCCGATAACTCCTCCAAAAATCCTGCTCTTAAATAGCGTATAACAGAAGATACTTGTTTAATACTGTTCTGTAGAGTGGGTATAGAAATAAAACGACACATTTGTTTCATTGGTGGAGATAGACGCGAAAATGTTGGACGATTGACCTCGGTAATGACTTTGGTTCTACGTTCATCTGGAGCGACTAAATAGAGTGAAATATTTAGATTCGGTTGCATTGCAATCAAATCGGCCATCCATAGTAGACCTGAATAGATCGATGTAGTGCATTCAATTTCAAAAGCTGCAATAATGGTGTTGCCAGTTAGCCATAGAACATCTATCAGCTCAATGGTTCGATTGGTTGCTGCATCAAATTGGAGGGGTAGCTCTTTTTTCATTCGTGGCAGATCACAAAACCTATGACCATCGAACTCTCGGCTTCGGTCGTTATTTGCCGCCCACACATCAAGGCCCATATCATTCCCGAGTTTTAACAGAAGGGAAACGTTGGGCTCGCACCGCGATTTAACGGGGCTCGCGCCCCGTGCCCCGGTTAAGGGCGAGCCCTTAACAATCCCTTCTCTTGAAAACTGCAAAGCCCTAACAAAAAAGGAAGCTCTTTACAAGAGATCAAATGAGTGGTGTAGGAGGTTCGATATAGCAGAGAGGCAATAAAAAAGCGGCGATATATAAGTATCGCCGCTGGTCGGGGTGAGAGGATTTGAACCTCCGACCACTACAACCCCATTGTAGTGCGCTACCGGGCTGCGCTACACCCCGATTGTTTGGAACGAGATTAAGTATAGCAGAAATATATCCTCTCGTCAAGGCCAATTCAGGCTTTTCAGAGTGATTTTATTATTCCATCCCAGAAGTTCCGTAGAGCCTGCAAAAGGATCAGCCCTCCATCGCTGCGATGCCAGTAAAACCAGCACGCAAGAGGACCGCCCCAGGACATGCCTCGATTGCTTCCGCATAGAAATATCACTATCTGCGGCGCCCATGCCAACCTTGTTAGTGGACGATCACCGTCAGACCCATGCCTTGATGAACCGTGCAATAGAGGTGAAACGTTCCGGCAGTGGAGAACGGTCCAATCTGATGACTTCCCTGCCCTGATAGTTTAACCTCAATGTTGGGGGCGCCAGGCTCCTGGCCATATTTAGGAAGACCATCCTTCCAGGAGCCATTAGCAATCACATGCAGGGTGGACACATCATCGATCAATGTGATGCTTTCTCCTTTTTTGATAGCGATAGTCTGCTGTAAGAACCGGTCAGCATCCATGTGGACGGTTGGCTGTTGCCCCAACGCAGAGGTATTTGCTTTCGCCGAGTTAGATCTTGATGGTGTGCTGACTGCGCCCTCCCGACTGCAAGCGACTATCAGCAGCGTCAGCAGACTAAGAGCTAGCAATGTTTGCAAGATATGCTTCATCGCCTGTGCTTCCTTGCATCCAGAGGCGCAACTACACGTCTCTTGATGCGAATGCGCCTGGGTCTTCAGAGAAAGGGGAAGCTCTAACTTAACATTTTGCTCGCTGCTGTTCCATCTCATATTATTAATCCCTTCCTCTAATTGTCGTCATCTGCGCCTTTCTGCACAATCACAGTAATTTGCTGGGTTGGGAATTCTTTACACGAGATTGTGTAAGTTCCACTTTTCTTAAACAAAAGGAGTTGATGCTCGTTGCGATCAAGTTGAACATCGCCAAGGTCGGCGTCGGGTTTGCTGGTAAATGTCAGATTATAATCGGCAAGATTGGAGAGGGTGAGACTCTGGCCCTCTTTGATAGTCACTGTCTTGGGCGTGAAAAAGTACTGGTTTTTCGGATCAGTATAATTTGCATCGAAGCTAACAGTTGCTACAGGAGTAAAGCCGCATGTGGCACCGGGGGTTGAAGCGACCTGCACTGCAAGTGTGGCGTTAGGATGTTCTTGGCTGGAGAGGGTAAAGGTACCTGCCTTCTGAAAGGGAATATGCTCTGTCTCGCCCGGGTCGACGACAGTAAAGCGTAGACCAGCATCGGGCCTGGCCGTCAAGGTAAAGGATTGCTGGGTGCCATTGTTAATAGTAAGCGTATCTCCCACCTTGAGTGATACACTGCTCTGTTTAAAGGTATTATCAGCACCAATCATTACGGTGACAGGGGCATCACACTTACCAGAGGCGCTGGAAGCCGTCATGTCATCCATTGGCATGCCGCCGTTGGGATAGGGGCTGACAGAGGCCCCCTGAGCAGCGTTCACCACAATGGGCTGATACATGCCCGCTTCCCAATGGCCGCCATAGTGACAGCTAAACTCCAGCATTCCTGCTGGCGCGGTATGGTTAAAGGTGAAGTCCAGCGTTTTCGTTTCACCGGGGGCAATATTATAAATAAAGGCCAGCGCTTTCTTATACACATCATCCATGACCATCGTTTCGGTATTCATCCGATGCATGATGAGGAAATCATGGTGATGTTTCCCCACATTGTTCACCACAAAATGGTACTTCATGCCGGTGACAAACGTGGCCTGGGGAGATTTGACATCAAAGTCTCCGATAGAAATCTTGACAGTTTGCGGGCCCGGTGGGTTTGCGGAGGTCGCGGATGAAGAAGAGGTCTCTGTAGGCGCAGATCCTCCGCAGCCTGCCAACGCGAGAAGTACGAGCGAAAGTGTGACCAAAAAAAGTGTATAGCGTTTCACGTTCCATAGTTTCCTTTCCCTTTTGTCCACCCCTCATGAAGGGAGTGCGTCATGTCGTATTAATAACATCATCTCCGTACAGGTCTTTCTCTGGCAGATGAGCATATCAGATCCAGAGCATAGGAGGGCGTATCGCTACGACATGTTGAAATATGTTGATATACATATTTCTTTAACGCAGATTATATTAGAGAAATATAGAGAAATGCAGAGAATTTGTTTTTACACGCGTTTTTTCCCCAGGAAGTACTATCCTCTGCAGGGGATTTTCACTTAATACAGCAGATATGTGGTTTTTCACGCGTACTGATAGGAGAAGAAAGGAATGTCCTCAACCATCTTCTCAGGCGCTTTGAGGGTAATTTTATTTTTCCATCCCGGAAGTTGCGCAGAGCCGGCAAAAGGATCAGCCCTCCATCGCTGTGATGCCAGTAAAACCAGCACGCAAGAGGACCGATCCAGAAAAGCTCCGCCAGGATGTATAGCCTTACGAGCTGGCTCTATTCACGATCTTGCCAGGAGTGGCGCCGGTATGCTGTCCTCCCTGAACCACGCGTTGCCCATTTACCCAGACATCACGAATGCCCGTCGAAAGCTGGTGGACATCCTCAAAGGTTGCCCGATCCGCGACAGTGGCGGCATCAAAAAGCACGAGATCGGCGTAATAGCCTGGACGCAGCAGGCCGCGCTTCTGCAAACCCAGCCTCGCCGCGACGGCGCCGCTCATCTTGCGCACAGCATCCTCCAGGGTCAAGACTTTTTCCTCGCGCACATATTTTCCCAGCACCCGGGGATACGTTCCATAGGCGCGCGGATGGGTCGGGCCTTGGTCTTTGGCCCATGCTGGATCTACACCCCCGGCATCGGTCGAGACCGTCACCCAGGGCTGGCGCAAGCCAAGCGCAACGTTGGCCTCGTCTATACCGAAATAGATAGTAAAGATGCGATGCTGCTCCGAGATGAGCAGGTCAAATACGGCGTCAATCCAGTGCTGATTGCGCATCTGGGCAATCTCAGAGAGCCGTTTCCCAGTATATTGGAGATTTTCGGGCCGCTCAAAGCCCACCGGCATAACCCTTTCAGGTCCCAGGCCATGGGCTAAAGCCTCCCAATCGCCGCTCGGCTCCAGGACTTCGGCACGCACCTTTGCTCTCGTCGGGGCATCGGTCAGACGCTTGTAAAATTCGTCGCCCTCGGCGAGCCAGGGAGGTAGAACCGAGCTCAAGCCGGTTCCCGAACCGGAGTAGGGATACATGTCGGCAGTGACATCCTGACCGGCGGCACGCGCGGCCTCGATACGGGCTATGGCCTGCGCCATCTTGGGCCAGTTCTCGATACCCGAGGCCTTGAGGTGATAGATCTCGACTGGCAAGTCTGCTTCGCGCCCGATCGTAAGCGCTTCGTCAATTGCCTCCAGCAGCTGGCTCCCCTCGGAGCGCAGGTGGGTAATATAGAGACCACCATAGCGTTTGACGACGCGAGAAACCTCGATGAGCTCTTCAGTTGAGGTGTAGGTATCAGGAGGGTAGATCAAAGCATACGAAACCCCGAACGCGCCATCTTCCATAGCCTCGGCCATCACTCGCTGCATGGTTTGCATCTCAGCAGCCGTTGGCGTTCCTCTGCGCATTCCCATCGCGTACTCGCGCAACGTCCCACCGCCAAGAAACGAGCCGATATTGGGCGAGACCCCACGCTCAACCATCGCCTCTAGCCAGTCACGAAGGCGCGCCCAGCCCTGCGCCCGCCTCACCCAATCCCCCAGCAAGCTACGTTCGCGCACTGAAAGATCCTTCATGCTATCGCTAATCTGTCCTCCCACGGGCGCCGGAGTCCAGGCCTCACCCATGATCTCTGTGGTCACGCCTTGCGTTACTTTGGAAAGATCGCGCGCATCAAGCATAAGAGGGATATGCGAATGACTAAGAATATCGATAAAGCCGGGAGAGAGCACCAGGCCTTGCGCATCCACGACTTCGCGCGCCGCCTCCACAGGAATCTGGCCCGGCGGGGCAATCTCCTGCACATGCTCGCCCTCTATGGCAACATCACCATAGAACCATGGATTGCCGGTCCCATCTACTACCTTTGCCCCTCGAATCAAGATATCAAAGCTGCCTGTAGTCATGGTTTCACCACTCGCTTTCTCTCTGCTGGCTCTCTCATCCGCCCTCCCCTGGAGCGCAAAATCCCAGCCAGAAGCAATACAACACGCCATGAGCACCGAAAAAGATCTGCCAGGCCTTTCTCTCTGCTCAATCATTATTGTACCTGCCAGCCTTTCTCTCTGTAAACACCCCTCGCTTCCTGGCATACGCATTGCTTTATCGAGATTCTAGCAGAACTTGACTGTGCTTTACCCACAGGTACTAAGATAAACATCAGAAAGGGCTAAATCTTATTTATAGAGCATCCATAGCCAAATCCGCTCGGGCTCACCCTTCTTGCATCTTCCCATCTCAAAAACACAGCTTGCTTGATGTGACGAACTCAGCAGTCCCAACGTTCTAAGATTAGAGATCTATTTATAAGTGTTGCAATAAATCTGAAGTAGTTAGGGCGAGATAGGGGCAGCAAGAAAACAAGGTGCCACCTGCATAGCACGTTCGAGGCTGCGCAGTTAAAGGGATAGTGGAATTGGATAGCTAGTTTGTTCAATTGCAGGCGATCAGTATAAATGCGCGGAGCAGAAATAGTCGTAGCCTATCACGAAAGTGCCACGGGACCTTTCTATACGCTGAGATTCTAGAGCAGCTCGCTCGGCGTACTCCATGCTCAAATCTTCTTAAAACATATGGAGCAAGCACAATCTCAGCGCGCCAGGTTGTTCTCGCGGCGGAGAAGAGATGAGAAATTTATGAATCAATGTCCATATTGCCATGAGCCGTACAGCTCAGCTTCTGCGTACTGCGACAAATGTGGCGCTTATGGCAACCAGATGGCGGCCAATGGGCACCAATTTCAGCCAGCAGGGGCAAATTTCGCGCAGATAGCGCCAGCCGGGGAGAGCTTCGAGCCCGCCGCACCAAACTTTGAGGCGGCAAACTCCCAAAACCCCAACGCCTATTACAATAATTACCCTAATGAGCCTCAAAACTCCAACAAGTTTTACAACAATTACTCTAACGCACCTCAAAATCCCAACGGCTACAATCCTCAGTTCTCTAACGAACTCTACAATAATTCTAATGGCTATAATGCTGGTTACGCCAATGAGCCTTACGATCCTAACGATTACAACGCTCAATTCTCCAACGAGCCTCAAGATCCTAACGCCTATTACAATAATTACCCCAACGAGCCTTATGATCCTAACGGCTACAATGTTCACGTCTCCAACAACTCTCAGCCCAATCTTAACAGCTACAGCGGCAATTACTCTACTATACCCGCTGAGCCCAATAACTACGGCGTTG
This sequence comes from Ktedonosporobacter rubrisoli, assembly GCF_004208415.1. GTDB lineage: Bacteria > Chloroflexota > Ktedonobacteria > Ktedonobacterales > Ktedonobacteraceae > Ktedonosporobacter > Ktedonosporobacter rubrisoli. The sequence goes on from NZ_CP035758.1 coordinate 6,283,543, forward strand.
ACCACTCTACTATACCCTATAATGATCCCAACGACTATAATGGCGATTATTCTACTATATCCACCGATGCCAATAGCTATAGCGGCAACTACTCTACTATACCCTCTGAGACTAATAGCCACAACAATATCAACTACTCTACCATGCCCTATAATGATCCCAACGACTATAATGGCGATTATTCTACTATATCCACCAACGCTAATGGCTACACTCCTAACTATTCAACAGTTCAGATGGAATCATCCCCTAGCGATAATGCTAACTTTATGGAACAGGGCCTCTATAGCTTAAGTGATGCGGCGAGACGCATCGCAGCCGTAGATCAAACAGATTATCGCAAGCCACACGTACCCCGTCTGGCTCCTCTGTCAGACCCGACAGGCCAATTTCAGGGCCAGACAGTTCCACCTTCCAACCCTTCAGAATCTTTCATTATGACCCAGCCAGCCCGGCAGCAGATTGCGCCAGAGCACATGCCTGATAACTGGCCTCAAGAGGCAGATACAGGCGAACATGATCCCTGGCTCAACCACAACGATCCCTTAATAGGACGCAGTTTCCCTAACAGCAACGAAGCCGCGCGCATTGAGAGAGCAGATGTGAAGCGAGCGCGAGCCGAAGGCTTCAAAAATGTGGTCATGCCCGAACTAGGAAAGCGTAAAAATATTCTCCGTATCGTGCTACTCTGCGTAGGAGCGCTGGCCCTCCTGGCCTTGATCATCGATGGCGCGCTTGGCTTCCTGGTAATAACGCGACCCGACCAGCAAGCCAACAAGTCTGGAGGACCGCCCTTGCTAACGCTTTCTACTCATACAGCCTCATATAATCAGAACGTCACGCTTTTCATAAGCCATTTTCCGGCATCGCATTACGTCTTATTGATGCATGACATTGGGGAACCGCTCCATGTCAATAAAACTGGCAGCGCGATCATACGCACGGCAGCCGATGGCTCGGCAAGTGCTGTTATTTCTATCGATAAAAACTGGGAATCGGGTCAGCATACCATCGTAGCTGAAGATACCATTACTCATTACACAGCCAACGCAACCATCCAGATAGCCGAGGGTGCGTCCCTACCTTCCCAGTTGAAGCTGAGCAGCACAAAACTTGATTTTGGGACAGCCACGCAAGGTGCTAACACTATTCGTACCATCAGTATGAGCAACACGGGTAGCACACCGATTTCCTGGACAGCCAGCAGCGATCAGCCCTGGTTATTGGTCTCGCCCGATCGGGGAACCTTCAGCGAAGATCAAACTGTGCAAATAGGCGCTCAGCGCACGGATCTCAATCCTGGCAACTATGAGGGAACCATCACAATCTCATCCAATGTTGGCGCACCGCAAAAAGTGACGGTTACCATGGGAGTTAGCGCACTGAACACAAGTGCAGGCGCGGTTTTAACCGTTACGCCGGCGGTACTCTCTTTCACAGCCAGCGATGGCGGACAAGCACCCGATCCGCAAACCCTGACCATCAGCAATCCCGGCTCACAGCCCCTCAACTGGTCGCTGGCTTCGAATACGACGGTACAGAGCAGCGTTCCGTCTACTCCGGCTACGGCCCAGGCTATGGGCAACTGGCTCAGTCTTGACCAGAATTCCGGCACAACGCCGCCAGGAGGAACGAGCACAGTCCATGTGATTGTGCAGAGCTCTCATCTTTTGCCCGGCACCTATATCAACGCCCTGACCTTTAATGGCGATCAAGGAGCGCAGAATAGCCCGCAAAGTGTCAGCGTCTCGCTCACGGTGCAGCCCGCCTGCAGCCTTGTCCCGAGTACCGGCACAATCTCCTTTACTGCCGTAGCCGGACAGGATAATCCAGGCAATCAATCACTCACGCTACGCACCAGCACTGGTTGCGCCAGTGCCATTCCCTGGACTGCCACGCCCTCGGCTAACTGGCTCTCCATTACGCCGCCCAGCGGCCAGCTAAAAGACCCGACCACTATATCCATAAGTGCAAATACAAGCGGCTTAGCGCCAAAAACCTATAACGCGACCATCTCGCTAGTCACGCCCCAGGGTACCCAGTCGATCGCCGTTCAGCTTACCGTGCAGCCGTCCACAACTAACGCGCCGGTTATCAGCGCCGCGCCGTTGAGCATCAACTTTACGGCAGCCGCCAATCAAGCCAATATACCCGGCCAGGCTGTCACCATTACGAATACGGGCAGCGGTTCCCTGCAGTGGAAGGCGGCCAATGCTTCCCAGAACTCAAACTGGCTCAGCTTCTCGCCAGCATCTGGCACAATCGCAGCCGGCCAGACCAATCAAATGACGATACACGTCAATACCAGTTCGTTATCCCCGGGTAACTATAGCGGACAGATAACGCTAAGTGGGAGCGGCGACAACAACGTAAAAGCTGGAGGTAGTCCGCAGACCGTCACCGTTAACCTGGTGGTCTCGTCTCCCTGCGCACTCACGCTACCATCGTCTAACGCGCTATCCTACACAGTCGCGCAGAACGCCAAGTCTGCGGCACCACTGGCTCAGCGCTCTGTCTCGCTCACAGCCTCCGGCAACTGCAACTGGCCCCTGAACTGGCAGGCCCAAACCGTGGGTAAGGTTTCCTGGCTTACGCTTTCGACGAGTAGCGGAAAATTCACGGCCAGCGGCCAATCGGCTACGATTACTCCTCAGGTTGATCCTTCTGGCCTGGCTCCCGGTACCTACACGGCCCAGGTGGCGATTACCGCCAAAGATGGATCTGGAGCATCCATGCAAAGCAACCCGCCCACGTTCTCAGTCTCGCTCACGGTGCGCGCAGCCTGCAGCTTGAGCATCTCACCGGAAAGCCTGACATTTACGGCCCAGGCCGGCCAGAGCTCGGTCCCGGCACAGACGCTGCACATAAGCCAGAATGGCGGGTGCAATGGCCCCGCAAAATGGCAAGTCACGCCTGATAGCAACAGCGCCAGCTGGCTCAGCGTGAATAATGGCAGCGGGGCCGGCTCTGGCAGCGTCACTGTGAGCGTAAATCCTGGTTCGGCGGCCGCCGGTACAAGCCAGAAAGGGACGCTCACAATCTCGGCAAGCGATGGCAACGTGACGGTTAATCCACAAACCGTGACGGTGACGCTCAATATTACTGGCTCCACAAATCAGAAGTGAGCTTGCTCGCTATGGAGATAGCACAAAAGTGTTATCTCCATAGCTTTTTCCTGGCTCACAAGGTACGAGAGCCGCGTGCACAGCCAGGCCCAAAGCCGATTCCAGTCAGCCGCGCACGCCGCTTGTATCCATGTTGTGTGCTGCTGCCTCTTAATACATCCTGGAACAAAATCACTTGACCTGCCTCGTTTCAAACGTGTATACTTTAATTCCACAGAGGATACAGAGCAGCCGGATATACAGAGCTGCAGGCATTCTTCAGCCGCGCTCGCTTCGAAAAGGATACAAACAGTAAAGATATCGCAGGGCAAATCAGGAAATACTGTATCAGCAGATTAGTTCTCGACGGAAGTTAGAAATTTTTTATGGAAACAAAACGCTGTCCCGGGTGTCATCGCTTGCAACGAGCCACAACGAAAACGTGTAGCCATTGTCAGTACGTTTTCGTCAAGAAAAAGCCAAGGATACCACAAACTCTGGAGCAGACAAATCAGTTTATTCCGCCAGCCTCGCCCCATCGCGCCGGGCACTATTCGGGGCTCCATCCAGAGGATCAACCCTATCAATCGAGCAAAATCGCGGTCCAGAGCCTGGCCAAACCCGAGACAGAGCCGCGGCGCCTGGTACAGCATGAGCCCGAGCAAATGAGCTTGCCCGCGCCGCAAACGGCGGCAATCCTGGAATGGCACAACAAAGCAACCTTACCATGCGTGGACAGCATAGAAATAAGTCGAGAAGAGCGTGGCGCTTTCTTGCGCAAAGTCTTTCCCTCGGGGCGCGCTATATCGGTGATTACCGCAGCTTCCTGCATCATCTTCCTATTGGCCAGCAGCATCGTAGCCTTTGCCCTGATCAATAAAGAGCCAGCTACCGCCAGTTCCGCCCATAGCCAGGCCAGGGTCACTGCCCGCATTAGCCCCACGCAACCCACCTTGCTTACCCTCGAAGGGAGCGGCTTTGGCCCAGCTGATCTCATCGTCTTCACCTACGACCAGCACAAAAGGCTCAATAGCCCGGCCGGTCAGATCTTACAAACCCATGCTAATGGGCAGGGAACATTTAGCGTACAGGCGCTCCTACCCGCCGAGCATCGCACAGGAAGCTTTTCCGTTGAGATCACCGATATGGGCGCTACAACATTTACGCTAACCGTTCAGGTCACAGGGGCAACAACTTTCCAGGACCCCCTGACGCCACTGGGATAGAGGCAAGGTCCTGAACGAAACCGCAGGGGCGCCTCTGCGCGCATTTTGTTGCCTATCATGTCAGCCAGAATTGTTGACGCTCTTTACCTTCTGTGCTACACTCTGACCAGAAGAAACGACCTGTGGGTCGCCTCATATTTTTTGAACTAATTCTTACATCGTTACAACGGAGGATAGACGTGCCAACTATTACGTACGTGCGTGAAAATATAAAGGTTGATGTGCCAGAAGGCGATAGCGTGCGCTACCCGGCCCTGGAAAATGACGTTCCCGTCTATTGTGGCATATACAAATTTGCGAATTGCCATGGCAATGGTCTCTGTGGCACTGATCGTGTCGCTGTCTCCCCCTCCACAAACACCAATCAGCTGTCCTTTATGGAGAAGTTCTGGCTGCGCAGCGATCTGAGAAAGAATCCTAACATGCGCCTCGCCTGTCAGGTGAAGGTCTTTGGGGATGTCACCGTCGAGACACAGTGCAAATAATTTAGAGGAACGATCCTCCCTCCAGTTGCGCACTGAGCTGCAGGCCAGATGAGCAGTGAGGCAGGCTTGTGTTCCTGCCCCTCTGCATAGTTACTTCGCACACCTGCCCCTCACACGCTGGTTGCCTCAATACGCAGCGTCTTCAGGGCACCAGCCCAGCCAAGCAACTGATCAAGCATGGCATTGAGGGCATCCACCTGGTGAGCAAGTGGCATTAAGGCGCTATAATTCTCGAAGTCAGCGAAGAGCGAGAGACTAACCTGAGAGCGCACATCAGCGATCTGTAGTTCGGCCATCACCAGGCGCAGATGCTCTACGGCGCGTGCGCCGCCGACGCCACCATAGCTGACGAAGCCCGCCGCTTTATTGCTCCACTCGTCATACAGATAATCGATGGCGTTTTTGAGCACGCCTGGCGGGCCATGGTTGTACTCGGGCGTGATAAAGATGTAAGCGTCGAGGGAGCTTATCTTCTCAGCCCAGGCCTTAATATGCGCCTGACGATCCTCTTCCAGTTCCGGCGGCAACGACTCGCCAAGGTGCGGTAGGGGAAAGTCCTTGAGATCAACGAGCTCAAACTTAGCATCGCTACGCTTTGCCGCAATCTCCTGCACCCAGCGCGCAACACCTTCGCTCTTGCGGCCCGGACGCGTGCTACCAATAATGATTCCTACAGTGATCATGCCGTTTCCGCTCCCTTTCCTGGTCCGCTATACGCGCCAACAACGCGATAATAGGCGGGAAAGCTGGTGAAGGAGATGGGACGCGTGCGGCTATGCATAGCCTGGATCGCAGCCACATAGCGCTCTGGCGACTCCCATTCGGCGATATTGAAGAAGTTAAATTCCGGTCGGCTCTCCTGCTGGCCAAGCTGCTCGGAGAGAAAGTTGCGCAGGCGCGCTTCAACCTGCGGATCTAGCTCTAAAAGGCCCGGCCCGAAAGAACCTGGCGGGCGCCCGATCTCCTCCATGCTCGTGACGATCGCGCTAAACTGTCGGCGCATCTCTTCTTCCTGACCAGTTGGCACGGCAAACGGTACGATAAAGGTAAAGGCCGACTTGCTCGCTGGCTGCCAGGCCATACTCTCGCCCGCCGAGACTCCGGTGAGCCGGGCCAGACGATAATAGGCGGGATAATTGGGATAAGCTATGGGCTTGCCGCGCGAGGGCTGACGAATGGCGGCTTCGTAGCGCTCCAGCGATTCCCACCTGGCAATATTGACGAAGCTAAACCTGGCCCGCCCCTGGGGTCGCTGCTCTAGCCAGCGCAGGCCCTGCTTATCAGCCAAATACTGCTCAAGCTCATGATCAACTGCATACAGCCGGGCGGAAATAAAGCCTGGGGCCTGGCTCAATGGCTCGGCCACTGCGTGCCACTGCCGGCGCATGTCTTCTTCCTGGCCGGGTGGCACCTCAAACGGCACAATCAATGTGAGTTCTGGCATAACTGTGTTTCCTTTCTTAGCCGAAAAGGCTTATTGCTACCTGCGCATAGTATAGGCAAGAAAAGAAGCGCTGGCGCTGTACAGAAGAAGAGTCATACGCTGTCCAAAAGGTCAGAAATAGCTTGTCGGCCCGACAGGCTAGACAGAGCGCCACCAGGATTACGCGGGGTCCGGCTGCCCTTCCGCGATCGCTTGTTTCACAAAGGTCTTGAAGGCCTGCAACGCCTTGCCCTGGGGAAGCGGGATCGCGCGCGTAATGAAGCCAATGGGCAAATGGAAATTCCAGTCTGCGATGCTGCGAATGACGGTCCCGGCCGGGATATGCTGTGCGGCAAGCTGGGGTACAATAGCAATGCCCAGGCCAGCGGCAACGGCTTGCTTCATCACTTCAAGGCTGCCGATCTCAATATTGAAGGTCAGCGGGAGGCCGTGGGCCATAAAAGCCTGCTCAATCGCCGTTCGATAGGCGCAGGGAGGATAGGTAAGCATGAGGCACTCGTTTTGCAGATGGCTGAGGGTAATGGCGGCTTGCGCCTGCAAGGGATGCTCGCGGGGCAGCACAAGAACCATCTCATCGATCAGCAGCGGCTCAAAAGCAAAGCCGCTACTGGCCGGGGGTGGCGTTGAGATGCCAAGATCAATTTGATTTGCTTCAAGCTGCTCATGCGTACGAATCGTGCTTAAAATCTCCATTGTCAGGCGAATGCGCGGATAGTGCGCCCTGAACCTACGCAAGGCGTGGGTAAGATACAGACGCGCTACCGGCTCGATCATACCCACGCGCAGATAGCCGCTCTCTCCCCCGATTAAGTCCGAGAGATCCTGCTGCATCTGCTCGACCTGATTGAGCACGTGCTGGGCATGCGTAAGCAAGGTCTGGCCGGCCAATGTAAGTTTGATCTTACGTCGGCGCCGATCAAAGAGCTCCACGCCCAGCTCTTCTTCTAGCTGCTGAATTTGCAGCGTAATCGTCGATTGGGCATACTGTAAGCGCTCAGCAGCCTGCACAAAGCTGCCCTCTTCCGCGATAACCTTAAAGGTTTGCAAATGGCGTAAATCCACCGATTCAGCTCGCTTTCTTCCTGCTCAATCTATCAGAAAAACTGAATGAATCATCCAGATACTTTGTATTGCTTAATATAACATAGCCTGCTATGCTTGTGAAGTAGAAGAGCGAAGAAAAAAGTTGACCACGAGAATGACGTCTGCGCTTAGGTGCGGGCAGCAAAGATAGCAGAAAGAAAGGCAGCTTGGAATGAATTTACATAATAAGGTAGCCCTCGTTACTGGCGGTGCGACAGGTATTGGCAGGGCAACCAGCATCGCCCTGGCCCAACGCGGGGCCACGGTCGCGATAAACTATGCGCGCTCACAGACTGAGGCCGAGGAAACGCTAAGCCTGGTCAAGCAGTCAGGCGGGCAGGCCATAGCGCTCAAAGCCAACGTCTCAGTAGATAGCGAAGTACGCGCGATGGTTCAGGAGGTCGCGCAGCAGTTCGGCACAGTTGATCTGCTTGTCAACAATGCCTCGATCACGCGCCACATCCCGCTCGCTGACCTGGAAGCTGCAACTGAGGATGCCTGGGACGAGCTCTACGCGGTAAACGTCAAGGGCATGTTTTTCTGCGCCCGGGCCGTCGCCCCGCTGATGAAGCAAAAGAAGCAAGGGGCGATTGTAAACGTTGGGAGCATAGCTGGGCTGACCGGGGTTGGTTCCTCATTGCCCTACGCGGTCTCCAAAGCCGCAATACATGGTCTGACAAAATCGCTGGCTCATGCACTTGCCCCGGAGATAAGAGTTTGCTGTATTGCGCCTGGCGCCGTCGCTACACGCTGGTGGGCCGGTCAGGAAGAGCGCAGGCAAGAGCTCTTGCCGAACCTCTTATTGCAGAACATCGCCACACCCGAGAATATCGCTAATTTCATCTGCGCAGTTCTAGAGCAGGATGCTTTGACTGGCCAGATTATTACCGTAGACAGCGGGCAAACTCTCTAACCGTAGCTTCCCTCCTGATCATAGGCACAGGAGATCTCAGGCTTGCGCATACGACAGGGACGATGTAACAAAGTGGCTTAAGCGCTCGCTAGCGCACAGCAAAGTAGAGCGCTTGCGCCAGCTTGCCATTCCAATATATCTCTACTTTTCCCGAGGCTGGTACCTGATAGACCATAGAAGCCCCACCGTTTGCAGTTTTGCCCTCCTCTACCACTTTTGTATCGTCCTCGACGGTCCGGTAATAGACGCCATTCATATACCACTTGGTGGAGACCGTACCCTTCGTCTTGGGATGCTGGATGCTATAAGTCACCCAGAATTTCTGGCCGATCTGAAAGACTCTTTGCGGCTGCATGGCCACGGAATGGTCATCTATCTTAGCCGTGGTGGTCGCGGAAGGAATGGTATCGAACTCAGGGCCATGCACGACAGTATCGGGCGGATCTGGTATCCCTGGGCCTGCAGTAGGCGAGATGCTTGGCGGTGGGTTGCCGGTGAGGAAACGCTGAAACTGATCAAGCTTTCCGCTGGCTTTGGCATAATAAGCAGTACCACCACAAGCCAGCAAGGCCACGATGATTACGCTTAAGAGGCCACTGATAATGCGATACCGCGGAATAATCGGTCGCGGCTTGGTATACATTGGGGGCACATAGATGGCCCCTTCGGCCTCTGGCAGGTCGGGCAATAACTGCTCAACACTCTGCACCGGCACGAGCTGCATGGTTCCCTGCGGAAAACCAGGCAGATTCACTCCCGGTTGATAGGGAACTGGCAACAGCGATTGCGGTGGCTGTTGGGACGGGCTCGCCTCTTGTGACGAAAACTGGCCCCACTGTTGTTGGGCCGGACTCACTTCCTGAGGCGCGGGTTGACCCCACGGCTGCTGGGCAGGGCTCGCTTCCTGAGGTGAGATTTGACCCCACTGTTGTTGGGACGGGCTCGCCTCCTGGAGCGCGGGTTGGCCCCATTGCAGCGGCTGCGATGGCGCGTTACCGCTATACGACCAGAGAGCATTAGGGTCGGGTAAAGGCTGCGAATTAAACGAGGCTTGAGATGCCGGCATACTCCCCGAATTAGTTGCCTGATTTGGGGAATTTCCCCACGACGGAGCTACCGGTTCCACCATGCCCCAGTTTGCAGCTTGCGGGCTGCTCAGCAGAGGTGATGGCGCACCACACTGCGGACATGGTGCTTCGTTCTCTGGTCGCGCAACGTTACAATATGCACAGAACATCTTTTTGCTTACCTCGTCGATATGTCTTGATTATTAGAAACATTAGCATTGATGACCTGTAGGATCAAGTTTTGCCGCCGCCAGTAGGGCAAAAGGGCTATGTCGCTCTACTCCTCATTCTGTATAAAGATGTATCAGCGCTCCTTACCCAAACTGGCCTACCTATCCCTGCTACGCACATATCTTACCCAAAATACAACTTAACAAATATATAGAAATAAATGTAATAGTAATAATTTTTCACATTTTTTACTTTACTTACAATTTAAATTCAAAATACCCCATAGGCTTTCCAGTACTCAAGAAAAAGCTTTGTGAAGGGCTCATTTGCTCGCTGGCGGCGTCCCTTAAGCGGGGAACAAGTATCGCGGCGTAGCTCCCATGTTTCCTTTCCTGTCAGCAATGAGACGAGACAAATGAGCAGTGGAAAGCCCTGGGAGCATGCTCAGATCCCTTGAATACGCTAGCGGCACATGTTACCATTACACTAAACAGGCCTTAAAGTCACAGTACAGGCCAGGATAGGACAGGAGCAGACTAAAGCATATTTCATATAATCAAGCCAATGACAGAGACACAAGAACAGTGGTATCACAGGCAGGCTGTGGAGCAGCTAGCCCAGCACATCCCATTCGAACGAGACAGCGCTAGCAAGGCCGAACAAATCGAGATGCTACGCGGCCTCGTTATTCGTCATGGCCGCGATATGGACCCCGACCTCTTCGGCTTCGAGGCCCGCAACGAGCTTATTCGCCTGGGATTATGGAATCGCATCGGATCAACACATGGATAAGAAATACATAGTTATCACCGGTTGCTCTAGCGGCTTTGGGCGCATTACCGCCCTTAGCTTAGCCAGTCGCAATTGGCATGTTTTTGCCACAGTACGCAAGGAGGCAGATCGGGAAAGCCTGTTAGCTGAAGCCACAGAGCGCGGCTGCCAGGACAACCTCAGCATCATATTTTGCGATATAACGCAGCATGAGCAGGTACGCGCGCTTGCTCAGCAGGTCGAGGCCCAGCTCGGCGAGCGCATGCAGATAGAAGGCACTCCACCCTTGCACGCCCTCGTAAACAACGCCGGGACCGCCTTCGGTGCGCCCATCGAGCTGATCGAGCTGGATGATCTACGCTCACAGTTCGAGATCAATGTCATTGCCCATATTGACGTCACACAGGCTTTGCTCCCACTGCTCAAAGCCGGGCGCGGCACCATTATCAACGTGAGCAGTGTGAGCGGGCGTATCTCTATGCCAATCGTAGGAGCCTACTCAGCCAGCAAGTTCGCCCTGGAAGCGCTTAGCGATGCCCTGCGCATCGAGCTTGCCCCCTTTGGTGTGCGGGTCGTGGTAATCGAGCCCGAATCCTCGCCTACCAACATCTGGCAAACGAGTGCAAATCAGGCCGCCCCGCACTTGAATCAACACCGCAACGGACCCTATAGCCGTTTGCTCACGTACAGCGAAAATATGGTCAAGACCTCTAGCCAGCATGGCTTTCCGGCGCAGCTCTTTGCCGATACCGTGAGCAAGATTTTAGAGAGCCGGCGACCTCGCGCGTACTACTCGATTCCCTTTAAGGCGAGCCTGGTAATCGCGCTGCATCGTTTCGCGCCCAATAAGTTGTGGGATTTCGCGCTACGCTGCCTGCTGAGATGGTAAGCCTGCGGCTTGACCCGCTATGCCATCTCCCCAACAGCTAGCAGGAAAAAGGCGAGATGAGACAAATCTCAGAGCTTGCCCTGCAGTATTTCCTACCTTCCCGGGCCATATTTGCCTACTTTAAAAGAAGAGTTAAATACAAAGCCCACATGATATAATGAAGCAGCTAAGCAGTCATGCCGTGACACAGGAAGGAAGAAGCTAACAATCCGCAAGTTGGACCTATTTCAGATGAATTTATCGACATCCTACAACCCTTTAGTGACGTTTCAAGCGTTTTGTCAAGTAGAGATTGACGAGTGCGCCGCCTACGGCGGCAGGAGGGGAGAGAACCGGGGCACAGCCCCAGGCCCCAGTCAAGGGGCAGTTGCCTCTTGCATCCCCACTTGTTTCACGCCTCCCGCTAACCTTGACAAACTAATAGTGGTAGATAGCAATAAGGCTATTTATCAGCATAGCCATTGGCGCAGAACAGGAGAAGGGAAACGATGAGCGTGTTTCTCAAGGATACATTGCTGTATCTTGCACAGAACCAGAAGTTACGAGATTTTGTCGTGAGCAATCGCGCCACGCGCGGCGTCTCGCGACGCTTTGTGGCCGGCGAGATTCTTGAAGAGGCTATCCGAGCCACGCGCCAGCTGAATCAGCAAAATATTCAAGTTGCCCTTGATCACCTTGGCGAAAACGTCTTTGAAGCCAGCGAGGCCGAAGCCTCGACCGGAGACTATATCGCGGCCCTTGAGCAGATCAAACTCTCAGGCGTAGATGCCAATATTTCCATCAAGCTTACGGCCCTGGGCCTTGACATCTCTCCCGATCTATGCCTGCAAAATATGCGCAAGATCCTGCAGAAGGCCGCCGAGTATGACATCTTTGTCTGCATCGACATGGAAGGCTCTGATTATACAGAACGTACGGTTGAGATGACCCTGGCCATTCGCAAGGAGTTTGAGCAGGTTGGCACAGTCATTCAAACCTATCTTTATCGCAGTGAGAAAGATGTTGAGAAGCTTATCGAGCAGGGGGTGCGCATTCGCCTGGTTAAGGGTGCCTATAAAGAGCCGCCCAGCGTGGCTTTTCAGAATAAAAGCGACGTTGACAAAAACTATGTCCTGCTCATGAAAATGCTGCTCTCGCGGGGCAATTTCCCGGCTATCGCCTCACATGACGAAGCGATCCTGCGCGAGGCCAACCAGTACGTCCGCGATCAGGGAATCAGCAAAGCCAGCTTTGAGTTTCAAATGCTCTATGGCATTCGTCGCGATCTACAAGAGAAGCTCGTCAAGCAGGAATATAATATGCGTGTCTACGTGCCATATGGGACGCAATGGTATCCCTATCTTATGCGCCGCATGGCTGAGCGCCCAGCCAATTTGATGTTTGTCGTCACCAACGCATTACGCTAACTTCTAGAAGGATACAATCACGCCATGCCAAATACCTATGCCATCTCGGTCGGCGTTGCCGATGTACGCCGCGATCCCGATCCAGCCTCCGAACTTGTCACGCAAGCCTTGCTGAACGCTCCGGCCCAGGGCGGCGAAAGCTCAGGCGCGTGGACACACGTTGTCCTGGTGGACTACGAGGGCTGGATACAGAGCGGGGAGCTGGCCGAGCCCGTGCGCAAAGGCTTTTGCAAGGTTGGTGAGCACTGCGCCACACCTCTGGATCTGGTAGCTGTGGTCACCGCTACCCATGCACCCTTATATGGAGCGGCTACTGGCAACGAGACGCTGGATACAGTCTATCTCTCAACCGCGCTGCCCCTGCTCGATACGACGGATCAGGAGCGCGTTCAGGTAGCCCTCCCCGCTGAGCAGAGCGGCTGGCTGGCCCGCCGGGATATAAGTATTCGGCAGGGCAACGAAATCTATCCACACGCGCCCATCGTGACGATTATTACCTATGGACATGCTTTTCTTAATGTTCCCTACTTATGGGGTGGTACAAGCTGGCGTGGGATCGATTGCAGCGCGTTTGTGCAGCTCTGCTATCGCATGGGTGGCTATATTCTGCCACGCGACGCCGATCAGCAGCACGATGCCCTGACCCACACGATCAAGCGGGAGGAGATGCAGGAGGGCGATCTGATCTTCTTTGGCAGCAAGAGTATTACGCATGTGGCCATGGCACTGAACAATAAAGAATATATCCATGCTGCGGGCGAACCGTATCAGCGCGTGACGATCAATAGCTTCGATCCCAGCCAGCCACATTATCATGAACGCCTTGACCATATCGTCTGGGCAATCAAGCGAGTGGTATCCTGATGCAAGAACAAATTGAGCAAGAGTTGGCAAGATTAGGAGGACGCTCCTCCTGCATCGTTATGCGTATGGAGAAAGCGGTTCCTCAAGATCTGGTCTCGATCAATCCGAATACGCTTTATCCGGCGGCCAGCCTGGTCAAAGTGCCTATACTGCTAGAGGTTGCGCGCCAGGTTGCATCCGGCCGCCTGAGTTGGGAAGAAGGCCACGCAGTCCCTGAGGCAGCTCGCGCCACCAGCGCAGGAGTGCTGGCCGATCTTTCTGCGGAGCTAAGGCTCTCTGTGCACGATCTGGCCCATCTTATGATTACTATCAGCGATAACACGGCGGCCAATGTTCTGCTCGATCTGGTGGGCATGGATGCGGTCAACGCGACGATGCAAGAGCTGGGCTTGCCCTCGATCCGTCTGGAGCGACACTTTATGGATCTGGAGGCGCGGGCGGCCGGACGGGATAACTGGGCCACGGCAGGCGATATGGCCCGGCTCTTTGCCTATCTTTGTACGCCCGAGGTGCCCGAGCGCGAGCATATCATTGACTTCCTCTTGCAACAGAATGATACAACCATTCTGCCAGCTTATTGGGGCGAGGATATTCCTTTTGCGCACAAAACTGGCGGCCTGGCGGGTATCATCCATGATGCCGGTATCCTGTTTCCGCAGCAAAAACCTGATATGCCGCTGATCATCGTGGCCATGACTGCCGATCAGAGCGACGAGCCGCTGACCAGGTACGTGCTTGCACGAGTGGGCCAACTCATCTATCAACGGCCAACCTGAGACGAGATCGCAGCTTTGACGCGCTTAGCACAAGGAGGTTATAAGCTAGCATGCCTATTTTGCCCTTTAATGGCAAGTGGCCGCGCATCGCCGCTGATGTCTTTATTGCGCCCGGCGCGATGATCATTGGCGATGTCACGATTGGAGAGGGCTCTAGCGTCTGGTATAACGCGGTAATTCGCGGTGACACATCCCCAATCGTGATCGGGCGGCGCAGCAACATCCAGGATAATAGCACCCTGCATGCCGATGACGATGCCCCGCTGACAATCGGTGATGAATGCACGCTTGGGCATAATGTCGTCGTCCACGGCGCCACGCTGGAAGATCGCGTACTGATCGGGATGAACGCCGTAGTGCTCAATCGTGCTCATGTAGGCGCACAGACGATAATCGGCGCCTGTGCTCTGGTAAGCGAGGGCAAAGACATACCGAGCGGCGTTCTGGCCCTGGGCGCCCCGGCCAGAGTTGTGCGCGAACTGCGGGCAGAGGAGCGGGACAACCTGCTAAGCAGCGCCGATGGCTATTATGAACGCGCTCAAGCCCACCGCCAATCCCAGGCCGACGCGCACACACCCGAATAACCGATATTTCAAAGCGGGATGGTTAAGGGCCACATGGCCCTTAACCTGGGGCTTGGGGCTGGACCTCAAAACCCTCAGGGCTATTTAGTTTTTAGTGAAGCAGGAGTGCAGAGGACAGCCAGTCCTCTGCCGGGGCATGGGGCGTGCCCCATTTTCCCTTCTTCTCGGGTGGGTGGGTGGGGCAAAACAGGAAAATTAAATAGCCCTGCAAAACCCTTTTGCCGAGTTGTCAGCCTGGCGCGACTGCCGTATAATGAAAATAACGTATACGCAGGGAAAAGGGCGATGAATCTCTACCATCACCCCGGCAAAAATACGGATTATCCTTCAGGAGGTTTTCTATAATGGTCTTGTTATCTGCGATGGCGCCTGCAATAAATGTGGATATAACTAACTTTATTTTTGTAGCGGACTTCTGGGGCTTTGTGCTTGCGCTGCCTATAGCGCTTTTCCTGGCCTTCTGGCTGAGCGCAGTCAAGAGCAAGGGCGCGGTAGTCTTTGGAGCCTTTGTCGGCGCCTTAATCGGCTTCCTGGCCATTCTGGCCTGGGTGGGCACCCTGATATTTGATAAGCCAATGCCCAACGCCAACGGCGCGGCCATTTTCTTCGGTTCGGTCCTGCTCTGCTCGGCAGCCGGCCTCTCGCTGGGCATCCTTGTCGATCTGCTCATCGCCCGTCGCCGCAGCCGCGATTATCGGCGGCCTGAGCACGATTTCGCCGAACAGCATTAATACTCAGGTAAAGCTATGTTCTATCTCCTGCATGGCGATGATGAATTTACCAGTCGCGAGCAACTCAAAAAAATCAGGCGTGAGGGTGATTTCGAGTACAACCAGGATACCTATAGCGGTAGCGAGGTAGACCTCAAGACCATCCTTATAACCTGTGATACGCTGCCCTTTCTTAGCGAGCAGCGTTTTGTGCTGATCGACGGCTTGCCAAAACGTAAGCGCGGCGAATCGGCCAAAGCTGCTGCCAGCGAGAAAGCCACGGAAGGGGCAGCGACCGGTAAAACCAAAAAGGGAAAGAAAGGCAAGAGCGCGAGCCTCACGCGGGCAGGATTCGAGAAAGCGTTAGCCGAGTATATCCCCACCATGCCGGAGAGCACGGTGCTGGCCCTCCTGCTTGACGAAGCCTTAGAGGCCTCCCATCCTCTGCTAAAAGCTGCGGCCCAGCATGGCAAGGTTCTACAAAGCACGCTGCCTAAAGGGGCAGCCCTGGAAAAATGGATAGTGAACCGGGCCAAAACTGCCCAGGTGAAGATTGCGCCCGAGGCCGCTTCGCTGCTGGCTAACTTTATTGGCAATAACTTGCGCTTGCTGGCCAACGAGTTGGATAAGCTGGCTACTTATGCCGGCGCAGGCGCGACGATCAGCGCCGAGGAGGTACGCCAGTTGTCGGCGCAAGTGCAGGAGGCGCGCATCTTCGACCTGACCGACGCCCTGGCCCAGCGCAACCGCAAGAAGGCCTTAAACATTCTGCATGATCTGCTCTCCGATGGCGAGCCGCCCCTCAAATTGATCAGCACGATCACTTCGCAGGTTCGCTCACTGCTGCTTGTCAAAGAGCTGGCTCAGAAAGGGATGCGCGCCGGGCAGATCTCCTCAACGTTAGGCATCGCGCCCTTCATCGCCGAGAAGGCCCTGCGTCAGGTGGGAAACTTCAATGCCGCACAACTTGAGGGAACGTATCGCCAGCTACTGGCTACCGATGCCGCGCTCAAGCGCAGCCGCCTGGCTCCCGAGATGGCGCTTGATCTGCTCATTATCAACTTTGGCGGATAAATTTTTTATGGCCACAACTACGACACAGCTTCAGCAACTTATCCTTGCCCGCATTCAACAGGCAGGCCGTATGACGTTTGCCGAGTATATGCGTATGGCCCTCTACGAGCCCGGCTACGGCTATTATGTCAATGGAGAGAGCCACGTTGGCTGGCAGGGCGATTTCTATACCAGCACTGATGTCGCCGATTTCTTTGCCCATTGCATGGGTCGTCAGCTACAAAGCATGTGGGAAAAATTGGGACGTCCCGAGCCCTTTACGGTTCTGGAACAGGGCGCGGGTCGGGGAGACCTGGCGCACGGTGTGCAGAACTGGGCCAGGCAGGAAGCGCCCGAGCTGGCCCGGGCTCTTACGTATCACACAGCAGACATTAAGTCAGGGCAGGATGCCTTGCAGGCTGAGCGCTTACAGGCCCTGGCCCCTACAGTAATTATTTCCAATGAACTTGTCGATGCCTTTCCGGTCCACATCGTAGAAAAACATGGCGCGCAGCTCTACGAGCTCTACGTCGTGGAGCAAGAGGGGCGGTTAGGCGTTCTGCTGGACGAGCCGAGCAGTCCCGAGGTGGCAAACTATCTTGATAGCTATAAGATTCCCTGGCGCAGCTTTGAGGACGGTTGGCGCGCCGAGATTAATCTTGATGCCCTGACCTGGATGGCACGCACCGCCCAACTTCTGACTACGCCCGTGGCCTGCCCGACCCGTCGAGGCAAACGGCACGGATATATACTCGCTATCGATTATGGTGAGAAGGCTCGCGAGCTCTACAGCCGCTACCGTCACTATGGAACGCTTGCCTGTTATTACCAACACCAGCTTGTCGAGCAGCCGCTGGCTCGCCCAGGACGGCAGGATATTACTGCACACGTCAATTTTAGCGCCTTGATCAACGAGGGACGCCGGCACGGCCTGCACCTTTCCGGCTATACAACGCAGCGCGAATGGCTGAAGGCTTACGGCATAGATGAAGAGCTAACGCGTATCCGGGCCAGAGATTTCGCGATTATCGATACCGAACGCAGCTCCGATCGCGGTCAGGCAGCGCTCTTGCAATGGTACAATCTACGCCAACGCGCAGCCGCCCTAACCGATCCAGCTGGTATGGGCAACTTTAAAGTACTTATCCTCAGGCACTAGCCGGCTCTATACCTTCGCGCACCCGGGCGTTAGCGGAACAAAAAAAGACTGCAATCTCATAATCTTTCTCCCCGAAGACGCCTTGTAGCGTAAAGCCGGCTCGCCGATAGAAATCGCGTAACTTGTCATTGCCCGCCCAGCAATTGAGTGTAATGCTGCCCTGCGTGGGGATGACGCGCGCCTTCACGCCTTCCAGAAAAGCCAGGCCTGTGCCCCGTCCCTGCAGGACCGGATCGAGCATCAGGGCATGCAGATACCAGAGCGGCGCGGGCAAACCTTCAAGCTGCCAGGTTTTGAGCCACTGCGCCGGAAAGAGCCCTATTGGCTCGACCAGTACGCTGCCAATCCGTTGCCCCTTATCCTCACAAACATATGCATGGCCCTCTAAAGTGGCCTGCTCGACCATATCGCGCTCTAATGGACCAATATGTTGCAGGCTTCCAGCCGCAGTTAAAGCAGCCTGGACGCGCGCTGAGAGATCTATCAGCCATGCGACCTCGTTGAGGGTCGCCTTTCTTACCTGCATGTTCGGTGAATCCTTTCTGCTGTAGAGTGATTTTGAGGACTATTTTATAGGTGAATTCAGCAACAAAGCAAGGGTCATAAGAACAGTTTCAGGGGCCAAAATTTCTCATTCCCCGGAACGGGCTCTCATTCAAGATCAGTTTTACGGCGATAGCGCCAGAAAATTCTCTATGAGCTTTCTCACAGTATTTATTACCATCATGTGTTACAGTCTAGATAGGCAAAGGCAGGTAGAAGGTATGCTGTACTCAACTGTCTTAGCAGGCCCTCATTTCCTATAAAATAAATTTATACGTCTTTTTCATAGATAGCTCCCTATTTATTCAGCATAGGTTTTACCAGGAATTTTGCTGCATATACTTTTATGAACTGTTTACTGTCTGCTTATTAGCGGTATTCTCACCAAATTGCGAAAAATCCTGCCTGGCAGTCTCTCTAAACGAAAAGCAGGCCATATAACATGCGCCTTTGTCATATGGTCTGCTGTATATCGCGTAATGTAAAGAGGCGGAAGCTGGTCCGCTGTCAAGACTAGCTAGAGGAGAGTCGGCGCTTCTTTCAGGGCGGGCATGATCTGTTCAGCCAGGAGTTGCAAGGTTTCCCCATCACCACGGAAGAGCGAGCAGATAAAGTACTGGACGCCCGCAGAGGCCAGCGCCTGATAGAAGCTGAGCACCTCTTGTGGCACCCCGGCGATGAGGCTTGATCTAAACATCTTGAGCCATCCCTGTGGAAGTCTATCGAGTTTGATACGCAATGCCTCGGGCGTCTCAGCCAGAACCAGCGGGAAAGTCAAATGGCTACGCAAGACAGTGTTGTACGGTCGCCCCTGAGCCTCACTATGTCTACGCAAGGCAGCATACTTGCGTGCCACGTCAGAAAGGTCATAGGCTCCTCCCATAACAGCATGTGCGCCAAAGTTGGAGACATCGGCATATTGTGCCACCTGACGCAGCGTCACACGCTCGCCTCCACCGGCGATCAACAGCGGGATACGAGGCTGTTGTACCGGCACCCCGGCCAAACGCATCTGCTGCGTTTGCAAAGGTGTTCCCTGCCAGGCAAAATCCTCGCTTTGCCACAATTCCACAATCGTCTGGATCGCCTTTTCCAGCGCTTGCTGCCGCTCTTTGACGCTCTGAAGCTGTATACCAAGGCGTTCAAACTCCTGGGGCAAATCTCCAATGCCCACCCCAAGAATCACGCGCCCGTTGCTCAGGCGATCCACGTCGGCAGCCAGGCGGGCAAGCAATGCGGGGCTGCGATAGAAGATACAGCTGACCAGGGTCCCCAGGCGAATCTTCCTGGTTGCTTGTGCCGCGATGGTCAGCGTGATCCAGGCGTCTTGGGACAGAAAGGGATGGTCACTAACCCAGAACGAGTCGAAGCCGAGGTTTTCTACCATCTGTACCCAATCGCGTTGCTCTTGCCAGTCAGTGCCCTGATCGGCCATCTGAGCACCAAAGCGGATCTTGTGTTGCCCTTCGGCAACCCAGGGATGGATAGTCCACGAGGATGATGTCTCGTTTCGCCGATCTTGCTCCCTATCGCTTCTATTCTGATCTTCCATATATTTCTCCCTTATTAAATGTTGACAGTGCTTTTCTAGAGTCAATCATCGAATTGCACTTTATTGCTCTAGAAGAAAGTGTAAGGGAGAAATAGTGACAAGCTTATGTCACTGTTGATAGTGACGCTCCACAATCTCCTGAGCCATTTCGCGCACGAGATCGCGTAAGGATGGAGGGGCGAGTACTTCTGCATCGGGGCCAAAGCTGAGCAGCAGGCGCGCAAGCCAGTCGTTTTCGGCTGGTGGCCAGCGAAAGCAAAGCAAGCCTTCCTCCTCGCCAAGTGGTTGGATCGCGTCGCTGAAATAAGGATTGCGCTCCATGAGCAGGATGCCGCGTGCACTCAACCGGATACGGACCTCCGGATGTGAAGGATGCTTATAGGGAAGCCTGGAAGGCAGTGGCGTCTGGTGCTCCGGTGCCCGGGTTGCGCTCACGGCAACGAAGCGGTCCACACGATAGGTCCGCTCTTCCTGATGCTCCTGGGAATACGCTTCGCAGTACCAGAAGCCTCCAGAGGAAAAGAGGCGGCGCGGGAGGATGGTTTGCTGAGAGGTTCTTTGCTGAGAACGGTACGTGACACGAAGCCACTGTTGCGTGCGCGCGCTTTCAATAAAGCGCTCGATAAACGGTGTGGCATAGCTGCGGGCTGGAATATTGAACTGAACTGTCTGTAAGAGCTGATCGGTTTCAGGCTTGTGTCGCGGGGGAATGAGGGCCTGAACCTTGGCGAGCAAAGACTCTCGCTCCTGCTTGAAAGGAGTTTGCGCCAGCAGAGAGATGCTACTGAGGGCCAGGCGCAGCAGCATGGTTTCATGGAAGGTCAATTGCAGGGGAGATAGAGAGTAGTCAGCCATAAGCGTATAGCCGCCATGTATGCCCACTTCGGTCACAATGGGGATTCCCATCTCACAAAGCGCCTCGATATCGCGAAACACCGTGCGTTTGGATACCTCAAAGCGGCGAGCGAGCTCTCCGGCCGTGCGCCTGCCTCCCTGGAGAAGCAAAACAATAGCGGTAAGACGATCCATGCGATTCACCTCATTGCTCCCTCCAGTCTCTGCGAAAAAGATGTAATACCTCGATGCCCCAGACATTTCATCGAAGCCCAGGTGACATAGCACACGAACACTCATGATTGTATCAGGCCCAGGGGATCAAGAGCAACAAGCTGGGAATAGCTATTCTGCTTTTCGCTCATTGGGGGTAAGGAAGATTGTCGATGTAGCATTTTAAGCCCTGCCACTTTCCACGGTTCTGCTTGCCAGACAGCTGGACAAACATATAGGATGGAGAAAACGCAAAGTTTAAGCAGTATAACCCTGAACAGGATGAGAGCATATGAGCAAAGCCGATATTGAGAGCGTCAGAGCACTTTTCGCGGGCCTGGAGGAGGACGATTACGAAATGGCCTCTGACTGCCTGGCCGATAGCTTTCTCTTTAGCGGCTGGACGCCGCGCCCTCTGGATAAGCTGGAATTCCTGACTTTTATCCAGGGCATCAAGGAAGGCATTCCCGGCCTTAACTTTCATCTGCACAACATACAGCAGCACGATCACACGGTAACGGCGCGCTGGCAGCTCACCGGCTACCAAACGGAAGGCTTTACCGTCCCCTTGCTCGACCTGCCGCCAGTGCCACACCGGCCGCGCAGCATCTCGATGCCCACAGAGGATCTTGAGCTTATCTTGCAAGATGAGATGATCGTGAGCCTGCAGGTCAAGCCGCGCACAGGCGGAGGGATAGCCGGCCTGCTCAGCCTGCTGGATATCAGCATGCCAGGTACGTGAGCCCGTACAGGCCAGGCTTCATTCGGTGCTGATAACGTGCTGGGCGCTCACCTCGCGTAGCGTTTGCACAAAGCTCAGGATGGAAGAGGAAGCTTCCTCGCTTCGCCACATCATATAGAAGTCAAGGTAGGCCAGCGGCCGAATATGGCGATATACCACGCCCTCCCACTTGATGCACTGGAGTGCGGCGCAGGCTAGCGCAATACCATTACCTGCCGCGACCTGGCTCAGCCCTACGTGTACCGAAGCGACTTGTTGCACAGTGCGCGGCTCAAAGCCCGCCTGCTGGCAGAGGCGCAAGCAGAGATCGTAGTAGGCCGGGTTGAGATGGCGGGGAAACCAGATCCAGTTTTCGGCGCTCAGGGCCGAGAGCTCAATGATTTCCTTGCCGGCGAGAGGATGATTGGCAGCCAGAGCGATCATAAGCGGGCAGCGCAAGACGCATTCACAACTGATATCCGGCTCGGGCGGCGGAAAGGCAGCTACGCCGAGATCCAGGCGCCGCTCTTGAATAGCGCGCACATGCGCACGCACCGGCAAGGCCGTCATGTTGCGCAGCGTCACATGCACCATCGGGAAACGCTCGCCAAAGAGGCGCACAGCGTCGGGCAGCATACTGCAAATTACCGTCTCGCTAAAGCCAATCTGCACTTGTCCCACTTCGCCCCGGCTGACGCGCTGGGCCTTCTGGACGGCCTTCTCACAATGGGCAAGGATGCCATAGACTTCGTTGAGAAAGGTCTCGCCGGCCGGCGTAAGCGTGACCTGGCCCCGGCTGCGCGCAAAAAGCTTGACATCAAGTTCAGCCTCCAGATCCTGAATGATACGCGTCAAAGGAGGCTGAGTAATCTGCAGGCGTTGCGCGGCGCGCGTGAAGTTCATTTCTTCGGCCACGGCCACAAAATATCGTAGGTGACGTAATTCCATCTTCTATATTATACTTTTTGGGTATCGATAGCAATAAAAAAAGCATTAGACAAGACAAGTTAGTTTGCTGTATTGTAGCAGAGAGCTTCGAACCATCACAAGGCAGGCTACTTAGCAGGCCTATCCTAAACAAGGGCCAGGCAATGGAAAGCCAGCCCGCAATCGCCTCCATCACTTATCACACTAGAGGAGATTATATGACTATATGAATGATTCAATAAGAAAAGCCAAAAAACCTTCAAAGCTCACGCGTATTCTTCTCAGCATTATTCTGCTTCTCTGCGTCCTTGCCTTGCTTGGGTATGGCGGCTTAAACCTGATCAACTCGCGCGACTTTCAATTCTTTGGCGGCCTGGTGCAGCGCGTCAACACGACCCAGAAAGTAGTCGCCCTGACCCTCGACGATGGTCCGGAGCCTGGAAACGTCGAAAAGACCCTGCAGATACTTGACGAGACGGGGATCAAGGCCACCTTTTTCCTGATTGGGGACCAGATAGAGAAATATCCCCAGGAGGCGCGCAAGATCGTCAAGGCCGGCCACGAGCTGGGCAACCACTCCTACTCACATCAGCGCATGGTTCTCAAATCCTACGATTTTATGCAGAACGAAGTAGAGAAGACTGATCGTCTGCTGCGCGCCGCTGGCTATCAGGGCCCCATTTATTTCCGCCCGCCCAACGGCAAAAAGTTTATTATGCTTCCATATTATCTAAGCCAGCATCAGCGCCTGACGATTATGTGGGATGTCGAGCCCGATTCTTATGCCGACGTCGCCTCCACGCCGCAGAAGCTTGCAGATTATACCATTGCCCATGTGCAGCCGGGCTCGATTATCGATCTGCACACCATGTATGAGAGCCGGGCCACCTCGCTTGAGGCCCTGCCACTCATGATCAAAGGCCTGCAAAAGAAAGGCTATACATTTGTGACAGTAGAGCAGCTGCTCAAATACAACAAGGCGGGCTCTTAGGCGCACTCTTCTGGCTTGTAGGCCCATACGCGCTGCAGAAAGGCCAGGGCACAGAAATCTGGCGCGTTCATCTCAGCGATGGCCCGATTGCGCAGAGTCGCAATCTCGGCCTCGCTCAGGCCGTTCATGTGGGCAAGAAAAGCGCCTCCAAGTTGAAAGAGCGTAGCCCAATCGTGCAGCATATCGCTGTGGCTGGCGGTTCCTGCCGAATAATCAAGAATAAAGGCTTCCCGCTGGATATTGCTAAAGCCGGCCTGCGCTAACAAGCGAGGATAGACCAGGGCCACACCAGTATGTTCGCCGGCTGGCGTAAAGCAATGCCCGGTCTGGCGCAGAGCGCTCATGCTAAGGGAGATAAGGCGCGTCAAGGAAGGACTTGTAGAGGAACCCATATCATTGCTCTCGACGCCAATCAAAACGCCGCCCGGCTTTAGCAAGCGATAGCATTCGGCAAATAATTTGGGCCAGAGCTCGGGCGAAAGGAAGCCGCTGAGCATACGAGCATGGATAAGATCAATGCTGGCATCGGGAAAAGCCAGCCGGCGATTCATTGTGGTTACCTGGAAATGGGCATGGCTCAGGCTTTCTTCGATAGCCAGGCTCTGGGCGTACTCAACAAGAATCGACGAGAGATCAACGCCGGTTATCTCGATATCGCTGTATTGTTTGGCCAGCGTAAGCACCCATTCCCCAGTACCACAACGCAGATCCAGGACATGCTGGCCGCCCCTGAGCTCAAGATCCCAGGGCAGGAGCCCTGTGGCTGAAGTAAACACGCGATCCTGGCGCGTGAGCCGCGTCAGTTCCGCGATACTTCCTGTGTTCAATGGATATAACGATGCGAGTGAGTACTGGGCCATATCGAATCCATCCTTCTTCTTTATTTCATCCCTGATATCTCTATTTTCGCCGCTCGCCGGCCCTTCGTCAAGATGAATGGGAAAACGTTTACATGCTAAAGGAAAAGAGGAAGGATGCAAATTAAGAAGTCTGGCAGTGAGTGGGGGCTAACAAGCGACATGTGCTGCCACAGCTGCCCCAGGCACCCTGTTTGCTCCGGCAACACATGCACGTCTATGATCCTATTCTGTTTGTGGCGCGAAGAAGCGGTAATTCGTCAGCAGCCATTTCCAGCCTAGTGGTAGTTCCTCTAAAGCATTGCCTGACCAGCCAGGCGCAACATGTCGGCAAAAAGGGATACCGCACGAAGACTCAGAGGCTCTTTCCAGAGCTTTCGCTAGGGCATACCAGCGGTCGGCAGAACCTGAATGACCGTCTGCATATCCTGGTAGGAACGTTTTACGGACTCGTGGTGGTGAAGGCGATGATGTTCCAGGCGTGCTCCGCCAATACATCTTCCCTGATAGATGAGCGATCTAAATTGCGCTCCCGGGCTCTTCTCTGGCTGGCCATAGCTTTCCCAAAAAGCATCGACTTCCGTGCCGGCTTCGCGCTGCAGCAGAAACATGGTCCAGTCAGCCAGAGGATCGCCCCAGGAGGTTCGATCGGAGTCAAGTACGGCGACGATCTGCGCTCCACCTTCGCCGCGCTTGACTAAAATATTCGGAACCCACAAATCGCCGTGGAGCAACCGCGGCTGCGTGATTTCGTCAAGGAGCCTGCGGTTCGTTTGAGCGATGTCGAGAAGGCAGCTAACATCGCTCGCATCCAGGCGGGCCTCTGCGAGATCGCGCACGATGCTTGTCAGCCAGCTTATGACGGTCAGGCTCCAGGAAGGGAGTGGAGAGTCAAGAACAGAGCTCCCAAAGTGCTGACCTCTGACGGCATGGATCTTCTTAGCAATGCTGCCAAGCTGCCTCCAAAGCGCCTTTTTTTCCTCTGACGTGAGCGTGCGCATGATCTGAGCCCATGGTTCTCCTTCCATGTAGGTCTGAAACATATAATCTCGCTCAAGGATCTGGTGGGTAAAATCTGCCATGAGGATGCGGGGGAGAAGTGGTGAAATGGGCGCAAGAAAGGGCTGGCTGGCATACTCATTACGCATTAGATTGCTCTCGATACGAAATTGACGCGTTGGATGAGGTCCAACGCGCAAAATGACCGGATGCAGCTCCTGGATATGCACGAGGTAGGTATTGTTATAAAGTCCACCGCCAAGTTCTTGCACTGAATCAACCTGCCTCTCCTCTCCAAACGCACGCCGACACAGCGCAATGATGTGTGCCTGGCCAACAGGCTGCTGAAAAGCCTCAACTGACCGCTCAATGGCGCTGTATTCCACAGAAACGCTTCCTCTCATCTCTTTTTCAGTAGAGTATAGAGGTGCCATAAAAAAGCGTCAATACAGCACTATAGCCTGCAAAGCGCAGCCGACAATCATTAAGATTTAGCTGTGCAAGGATTTGGAGCAATCATCAGCCTGGCATAGGTCCGCGCTTGCTAAGGAAAGATACCGATTTGTGAGCCCGGGGCATAATAAAAAGAGCTCATAGCATGTTGCCCTGAGCTTTGGCTGCCCATCAGTCGATTAGCGATTCATGACAGGTAGATTTCCTGCCGAGCAAGAGGAAGGAGAAGTTGATGAAATCCCTTTGTGATGAGGCCAGGCCAATCTTCAATGATGGCGATGTAATCGTTTTACAGGAAGCTAATGGCGGCTATCTCATGCGCACGGAGCGCTATGGCCTCTTCAAGCATGTGCTAGTGGTTGGTAGCGAACAGGCCGAGGCGCGCGAAAAACACTTCACGATAAAACAGCTTGCCAACGATAGCATCGCGCTACAGGCCGATAATGGGCTCTATCTCTGTCGGATCGGACATGATGACGATCTTGATAATGTCATCCTGGCCATAGGCCCGAACACGGAAGCCGCAGCCACCCATTTCAAGCCGCGCCGGCAGGATGGCGACAAACTGACGCTACAGGCCGATAATGGGCTCTATCTGGCCATCGGCGACGATGGAAGCGTGATACTGGTACGCGCTGAAGAATGCGAGCTAGCGGCCCAGCTTTTTGAGGCTACAATCCGCTCACGATCCCAATCGCTCCTGCACTAAAGAGCGCGCTGAGCGAGGTACGCAATGCACGTACCGACGACCTGGCCGCGCCGCTAGCCCTTTCCACAGCGTTGGGGTTCGTGTTAGAATCAAACCATGACCCGGATCGGCATATGGGCACTGGCAGATCTGCCATGGCGTTGAGAAAGAGCACGCGCGCTGCGCCCACGGCTTGCCGCAGCGTGGCCGGTCCACGTTTTCTATCTATCTCCGTTGCCTGGTCATCTGGCTTATCGCTGGCCTTGCGCCAGGGCAGAGCCGGCCGTGAACCAGCCTTAAGTAGTTGCTGCACTAGAAAGAAGTTGCCGATGACATCTAATCTCCGCGTCACTATATGGAATGAATTTCGTCACGAACGAGAGATGAAAGAGGTTGCCGAGATCTATCCCGATGGTATCCATAATACGTTGGCCAAAGTGCTAGGCGAGGCCGGCGGTATGGAAGTACGCACAGCAACGCTTGACGAGCCCGAGCACGGCCTGCCAGCCGATGTGCTCGATAGCACTGATGTGCTGCTGTGGTGGGGACACGCGGCCCACGACGAGGTAAAGGACGAGGTGGTGGCACGCGTTCAACAGCGCGTGCTTGATGGCATGGGCCTGATTGTGCTGCATTCGGGGCACTTCTCGAAGATTTTCCGGCGCCTGATGGGCACAAGCTGCGATCTCAAGTGGCGTGAGACAAACGATCACGAGCGCCTGTGGGTGGTAGCTCCCGGCCATCCAATCACTGAGGGCCTTGGCGAGTATATCGATATCGCCCACGAAGAGATGTATGGCGAGCATTTCGATATCCCTGCCCCCGATACGCTGGTCCTGGTTAGCTGGTTTAGTGGCGGCGAGATCTTCCGCAGCGGTTGCTGCTTCAACAGGGGGCGCGGCAAGATTTTTTATTTCCGACCGGGGCACGAGACGTTGCCTACATACCACCACACCCAGGTGCAGCGCGTGATCATTAACGCAACGCGCTGGGCTGCTCCAACCCCGGGCGCGGCCCGCGTTTTCGGCAATGTGAAAGCGCTGGAGCCGGGCCACTAATTTGCCAGCTTGAAATGTTGGCTTGCATGCCTGCCCGAGCTTCCGTTAGCAGGCATGCAAGCCTTTTGATCTGAAAAGGATTTACAGATGACAGAAACCCATACTTTTGCCGAGGATCGCTATAGCCAGATGCTCTACAGGCGCAGTGGACGCTCTGGACTAGATCTGCCGGCTATTTCGCTGGGCGCCTGGGAAACCTTTGGTGGCTATCGCGGTGAGGAAATTGCGCGCGCCTGCCTGTATCGCGCGTTTGATCTTGGCATCACGCACTTTGACCTTGCCAACAACTACGGAAATCCTGCCGGCAACGCCGAGAGAGTTGTAGGGCGAATTTTGCGCGATATGCCGCGCGACGAGCTGATTATCTCGACGAAGGCCGGCTATCGCATGTGGCCGGGGCCTTATGGGGAATGGCTTTCCAAGAAATACCTTGTGGCCAGCCTTGATCAGTCCCTCAAGCGGCTCGGCCTTGAGTATGTGGATATCTACTACGCGCATCGTCCCGATCCAGAGACGCCTTTAGAGGAGACGATGGCGGCGTTGGATCTGATTGTGCGGCAGGGCAAAGCGCTCTACGTGGGCGTAAGCAATTTCTCGGGTGCACAATTTGAGGAGGCGGTCCAAGTGACGCAACGCCTGGGCCTGACGCCAATTACGATCCATCAGCCCAGCTACAGCCTGCTCAACCGCACGCCCGAGTACGATCTGCTCAACCATACGCGTCGGGCCGGAGCTGGCGTGATTACCTACAGTCCACTGGCGCAGGGCCTACTTACCAATAAATATCTTGGCAAAGAGGTGCCTGACGACTCGCGCGCCGCTCTGTGGTGGAACCAGGGTCACGGTTGGGATGAACGCAACAATGATAAGCTGGCTCAGGTGCGCAAGCTCAATGAACTGGCTCAGCAGCGCGGCCAGAGCCTGGCCCAGATGGCTTTAGCCTGGAATCTGCGCCATCCGTCAGTGACAAGCGTGCTGATCGGAGCCTCAAAGGTGGAGCAGATCGAAGAGAACGTGAAGGCTCTGCATAACATCTTCTTCAGCGAGGAAGAGCTTAAGCTCATCGATGAGATCACCGGCTTCCAGACGCCCGAAGAAGACTAAGCGTTTGTCGGCATTGCCCCCATCCAGGCGAGAGCACGCACCGGCCTGGAAGTGGGCAAGCGGTAAGGCCTGAACTTGCCAGCCCGCGCGAGTCCCAAGTTGGCTAGCGCCGAAGACGTTGGCTATTAGCACGCCTCATGGCTTTGCGCTCTTGCTGAGTCGCTGTTCTTTCCGTTTTTTGTCTCACCTGAGCTTTTCCAACTCATCGTCTTCTCGAAGAAAGCCCTGCGAGAGTCCCCACTGTTGCGCCTGCTGCAAGAACATCTGTGTTGCAGGCGACGTAGTTTGGCGTGAGGGAACCGCTAATGCCAGATGTCTCCAGGCAGCGGGCCGCAGATGAAGCGCTCTGATGCCTGTGGGGAACTGAGAGGGAAGGGCCATCTCAGGGATCATCGTGATCCCCATGCCTTCCTGAACCATTGCCAGAACGGCTGCAATCTCTCGCACCTCCAATTGCACCTGAAATCTCATGTTTGCCTTGTCAAACAAGGCTTGAATGAGTGGTCCACATCCTCCTGTACACAGCAGAAACGGCTCGCGTGCCAGGGCTTCAATGCGGAGCAACGAGTGTTTGGCCAGTGGATGGGCTTCAGGAACAATGACCAGGAATTCATCGTGTGCAATGGGAGTAACATCCACTCCTTCTGTGGGCAGTGTCACCACGCCGACATCCACCATGCGAGCATCGATCCAGGCTCGTACCTCTTGATCCGTACCTTCAAGTAAAACGATGTCCACTTTGGGGTAGCGTTGCCGAAACATCCGCAGCGCTCCTGGCAAGAAGCGGGCAGAGATACTGGGTAAACTTCCCAGACGGAGCTTGCCTGTTTCCAAACCCCGTGCTGCGGCTGCTTCCTGTCGGATGTTTTCAGCTCTCGCGAGCATCTCTCGTGCCTGGAGAATGACGCGTTGTCCCACATCTGTGAGAGCGAGTCCAGCGCGATCACGCTGGACCAGGGTGACTCCTAGCTCGGTTTCTAAGCTCGCCAGAGCATGGCTCACAGCTGATTGCGTAATGCCAAGCACCTCGCTAGCTGTCGTGAAACTGCCACTCTCGATCACCGCAACAAACGCCTGAAGTTGTGCGAATGTCATATGAGTATTTCCTCATGCAAATGATGAATACAATCAATTTGACTTATCTTACCATGCTCGCTATACTTGAGCAATACAGAGTAGTTCCCTCTATCAGATGAGAAGTTGAAGAGAGAAGCGAGACAAAACTGCTTCTCTCTTCCACATGCGGAAAGGACCATCATCATGCCTCTTCCAGCCAAAGGTGTGTGTGCCTCAGCTCTCCAAGCTATTGGAAACACACCGGTTGTCCGATTACAAAAGATCGTTCCCACAATCTCCGCCGACGTCCTCGTCAAACTTGAGTATTTTAATCCCACTGGCTCCTACAAAGACCGGATGGCTCTCTCTATGATCGAGGAGGCCGAAGCACGTGGCACCTTGCGGCCAGGTATGACGGTAGTGGAGTACACCGGAGGAAGCACTGGCTCCTCGCTCGCCTTTGTCTGCGCCGTCAAAGGGTATCCCTTCAAAGTGGTCTCTTCTGATGCATTTGCCCGTGAAAAACTGCAAACGATGCGCGCCTTCGGTGCAGAGCTGATGATAGTTCCAAGCGTGGGAGGCCAGGTCACGCCGGATTTGACCCCGCGCATGATTGAGGCCGCACGTGAACTGGCGAAAGATCCAGGCATCTATTGGACAGATCAGTTGCACAATGCTGATATCATCACAGGCCATGAAAAGCTTGGTCGCGAATTACTTGAACAGATCGAGGGGCCAATTCACGCCTTTTGTGGGGCAGTCGGAACGGCGGGAATGCTCATGGGGGTCGCCAGAGCCTTGCGCCAGGCTAACAGCCAGGCACGAATGATCGCACTGGAACCAGCGAGTTCTGCGTTTCTCTCCACTGGCAAAGCGGGAACCCATCATGTCGAGGGCATTGGGATCGGGTCGGTTCCTCCGCTGCTCGATTCCGCCTTCTACGACGAAGTACGTGGCATCGATGAGGGGGAAGCCCGCCAGATGGCTCGCCGCCTCGCGCAAGAAGAGGGTATCTTTGCTGGGGTTTCCAGCGGCCTCAATGTTGTCGGCGCACTCCAACTCGCGCAGGAGCTTGGTGCTGGGCATACCATTGTGACAGTCGCCGTCGATACTGGGTTAAAATACCTGGCTGGCGATTTGTATGAGGGATAACTCCATCTGCTCCCGGTTCATTTCACTGTCACGTCCAAGGACCAGGAAAATCACGTATGCCTCTGCCCTTTCCTTTGGCCATCCCATCTGTCTCGCCTGAAGAAGCGTGAATGGCAGCCTTTGCGCAATTGAGCCAACGAATCAGACGCTGTTTCAGTTGGCGACGCACCCATCAAGCTCTTGCGCGGCTTTGTCATTACAAACACCGAAGCGCTCTCACCGGCCATCTACAACTGTAGGACTAGCCCACAAGATGCATTGAGCGTCAGGCCAGCCGAGACCTGCACAGTACTCGCTTCGGGAGCACACAACAAATCGATACCAGGGGACTTTTAGCTTAGGGCGCTCAGCAGCAAAAATCTCTGCAGCCACAGTAAGCTCAAAGGGATTCACCGCACCGTAGATAAGGATCACAACTGTATGCATGGCAGTATCTTTGTGTTTTCTGTCTTTTCTGCTTCTCACAGATTTCTCTTTTTAGCGGTAGAATCGTAGTACAATCTATTGTCTTTGCAAGGGAGCATTAACTCAAGAGGTAAGCAATCTATGAAAGCCATTCAACTTTCCCCCTCTCATTCTCTAGATATCCCAAATAGTTTCAGCGATGTAGAAATACAAGATCCTACACCAGGGAGCAGAGACCTGTTAGTACGTGTCAAGGCCATCTCCATCAATCCTGTGGATACACAAGTTCGCGAGGCAATGCCCAGGACGGAATCTGTTCCGCTTATTCTCGGCTGGGATGTCGCCGGAGTTGTGGAAGCTGTGGGTTCCCAGTGCAACCTTTTTCGACCTGGCGATGCTGTCTACTATGCCGGAGATTGGAAGCGTCCCGGCGCTTACAGCGAACTGCATGTAGTAGATGAGCGTCTTGTGGGGGCAAAACCGCAACTTTTGGATTTTGCGCAAGCTGCAGCGCTTCCACTGACCACAATCACGGCCTGGGAAGGACTCTTTGAGCGCCTTTTGATTCCCCTCGATCCACAAGCAAATCGGGGAAAAAGCATTTTGCTCATTAATGCCGCCGGTGGAGTCGGGTCCATTGCCACCCAGCTCGCACACTGGGCCGGGCTCACCGTGATCGGGACGGCTTCCCGTTCAACGTCTATCCAATGGGTGAAAGAGCACGGCGCCGCTTATGCAGTGAATCATCACTATCCTCTCGCCAGCCAGTTGCAACAGCTAGGATTTACGACAGTGGACTATATCTTCTGCCTGAAAAATACTGCCAGCTACTGGGAGGCGATGGCTGAAGTTATCGCCCCGCAAGGAAAGATTGGTTTAATCGATCGAACTGAGCAGCTTCTCGATTTGACAGCATTGCAGAGCAAGAGTGTTACCGTAGCCTGGGAAGGCATGTTTACGCGGAGCGAGTTCCAAACTGCAGATATGCAAAAACAACACGATCTCCTCAATAGAGTTGCTGAACTGATTGACGCTAAAGTCATTCGCACAACGCTCACAGAACGCCTATCCCCAATCACAGCAAGCAATGTGCTTGAGGCGCATAGGAAAGTGAAGCAAGGCTCGCTGATTGGCAAGCTTGTCCTTGAGCATTTTCCGCCATCTACTAGCAAATGAGCCCAAGCACATTGTTATCGATCTCAGCGTAACTAATGCATGAGAGATAGGCCTGGAGAGAAAGCGGGAAGAGGTTGCAAAAGGCTTGTCCACAACCTCTTCTCCATTCAGCGCTGCCCTCTGGCTTGATGCAAGAACACGCGGCTGAGCCGCCAGCGCCTGAATATGCTTTTCTTTCCACACCTCTACTCTATCAAATTGCTCATAACAGTCTCCTGCCTATAGAGCACAAGTAGAGGCGAGAGAGGCTAAGCCGAGGCTGTAGCCTCGACCGGCTTTGTAAGCTCAAGATCGATAGTGAGGGTGATCGTATCACTGGCCACCAGGCCGCCGCCGGCCAGCACGGCGTTCCAGTTGAGCTCCCAATCCCTGCGGTCAACCTTTCCTTGCAGGCTGAAGCCGGCGCTATACGTGCCCCAGGGTGTCTGATTGACGCCGCCATATTCGCCGCTGAGCACAACTTCCCTGGTAATACCTCTGATCGTCAGGTCGCCGATCAGCTGACCGTGGTGGGCATCGCTCATCTCGACGCGCTTGCTCTTAAAGGCGATATAGGGATATTTCTCGACGTCAAAGAATTCGGCCGAGCGAAAATGCTCATCGCGCGCAGCATTGTGCGTGGTGACGCTGGCGGCCTCAATTTGCACCTCAACCTTTGAGCGCGTCAGATCGTGCTCATCAAATTCTACGCTTCCGCTAAAGTTAGTAAATTCTCCTCTGACGGTCGCTACCATCATATGGCGACCCGTAAAACCAATATGTGTATGTCCAGGATCTAACTGCCAACTCACGGCTTTTCTCCTCTTCGTTAACTTTGCTCGCTTCAGTCAAAAAAAGTCATCACACAAGCGTCGCCAAAAACGCTCCTAAAGCTGTGCCGGGACGCTTGCGCTCCACTGGGCAAGAATACCTGCGGCCTGGCGATAGTGATCATCGTCATGGGCCAGGCCCCAGGCAAAAATCCCCTGTGCATTGACCCAGCCCGATTCTTCCCAGGGCACATAGCCCAGATCCAGATGCGGCTGATCTGGCCACATCTCCAGGCTGGCCAGCCTGATGCGCCGACTCTCCATCAGGCGCTGACGGCATTGGGCCACGCTGGTAATATCCTGCCAGGGAAGCTCATAACGCGGGCGGCCATGAAAGGGCACGCCACGGGCCAGCTCGGCTCCAGAGGCGGCATATTCTTCAGCCGAAGCCGTCGCATGCACAATGACATGGCCCAGCGTCCAGGCTAGATGCTGATCGGCCGGATCGGCGGCGTAGGGATCATTGGCCTGCGGATCGGCGGGCACAAAGGTGATGGTCTCATCTTGGCAACTATCCAATAGAGCCAGAAAACGCTCCACGGATTCTTTGGTCCAACGCCGAAAATCGTCGCGCGAGAAGCTGAGGGCAAACTGCTGCATGCTCTTATGGCGGCGACGCACTGGCGTGAAATCAATCATAGCTGGCTCCTTGCCTCAAGGATGAAATTTATATCTCATCTTTATATCGTTGCTTTGCATATAGTTGCATAAACAACTACATGCAGTATAGCAGATAAATCGTTGCAATGTCAACGATTGCAAATACAACTTCAACATTGCGGGATGGAATATGACGTTTGCAGGTTACTACGGGGTAACCAGGTCACTTTCTCGTGCCTCCTTACAAAAGAGAATTTTCTTGTCTATACTTCGTAGCGTGAGAGCGCTGCGCAAGCCGCGCCCTGGCAAAAAGGCCAGGCAATTGCACAGGAAGAGAAGGGAAAAAGAGATGAAAGCAAGCGTAGTAACTGAATTCGGCGGGCCAGAAGTATTGCAAGTACGCGAAGTGCCCACCCCGGAGCCGGGGCCAGGGCAGGTAGCCATTCGGGTAGCGTATGCGGGTGTGAATTACGCAGAAACGATGGCCCGGCGTGGTGGACTGCATGGAGGCTTGCCTCCGTTTGTGCCTGGTCTTGAAGTGGCCGGTTCTATTCATGCGCTCGGTGCTGGCGTCGAGGGATTGCGCATCGGCCAGCCAGTCGCGGCCTTCACAGCAAGCGGGGGATACGCAGAGATTGCCCTGGCTCAGGCTGTTTGCACTTTCCCGCTCGACGAATCTGGGGCTTCCATCGATCTGGCAATTGCCGCAGGCTTTCCAACGATTGTCCCGACTGCCTATGATCTGCTTGTGCGTGTTGCGCGCTTACAACAGGGAGAAGCGGTACTTATTCACGCGGCCGCCGGCGGCGTTGGGAGCATTGCCGGGCAATTTGCCCGCCGCCTGGGAGCAGGCCTGATCATCGGAACGGTAAGCAGTCCCAAGAAAGCTGCATATGCCCAACCTTTCGGCTATGATCATGTGATCCTGCGCGACAGCTTTCAGGAGAGAACGCGCGAGCTCACGCATGGGCGTGGTGTGGATATTGTGCTTGAAGCGATTGGAGAGCCGGTACGCAGCCAGAGCCTCTCGATCCTTGCCCCCTTTGGTCGCCTCGTGATCTTTGGCAATGCCAACGACGAGCAAGGCAAACGGCACTCTTTACCACTCAATCCTGGCGCCGTTTTAAACGAAAACAAGGCCATCATGGGTTATAGCTTAGGCACGTTGAGCCAGACTGCCCCCCATCTGCTGGCCGTTACAGCCCGGCAGACCCTTGCCATGGTAGCGAGCTCACAGATCAAGATCGACATTACCAGGATCTTCCCCTTGGAACAGGCCGGCGAGGCTCATCGTCTCCTGGAATCAAGGGAAACAACGGGTAAACTGCTGCTGCGTATATAAAGCCAGCTTCAAGGGCAGAGAGTGTTCGGGCCTTTTACGAGGGGAAGAAAAGCCGGTTTTTGGGCTACCCGAGGCCTCTACCGGCTTTGTAAGACCTATACACGCTTCGTTTCCGCTATGCTGCCTTCTTTTTGGCGGTGAAAACATTGTTTGACTGAATCACGATGGCTTCAGTGATCACTCCCGCTTCATCGCTCTTGAACTCTACGCAGAAGTCCGAAAGCCCCTTGACGTGGAATTCCATCCCTTTATATGGGACGAGTTCAAACGTGGGCTGACCCGGAACGGAGACAATCAATGTATGCTCCCCCTTGAAAGCTACAACTATCTGCAGGCCCATCACCTCGTAGGACCCAACGAATGGCTCAAGGAAACGCTTCTCTGTCATCTGTTGCTTCGGCAAGCGCCTGAAGACTATATCGTTGACGACAGGTTCCATTGGGGCACTGAGCGTCTCAACATCTCCCCTGGCGTTGGTGAAAAATGACAGTTTCATCTTGCGGTCGAACCGCTCAATTGTGGCCTCGAAGGTGTCGTAATGATAGTGCTTGAGGGGAAGTTCCAGTGAGTTGAAGATTGCCTTCAACTGATCAGCCTCCCTCGTAATCGAGATGGTCCCATAGCCAGGATGCTCGAAATCACCCGTATAGGCCTCAAGGGCGTGAGATGGCTGTGTTCCCTGAACTCGATCCGTCTCACTTCTCTCCTTGCCCTCCACCGAAGCCGCCTTCAAGGCATCATCTTCTTCCCTGTAGCGTTCATTCCAGGGAACTGCTTCAAGGCCGAGGAAGCGATCTATGAGATGGTAGGTCAGCAGAGCAGGCACCGGGCTCCCATGACTGTTGGTAAGGATGACGATGCCCATGTTTTCCTGCGGCAAAAGGGTCACCAGCGAGCTAAAGCCATCGATATTGCCAGCGTGTTCGACCATTTTGTGCCCACGGTACGTATGGATGAACCAGCCCATTCCATAGGTCATGTTCGTCATCTCGGCGTATTTGGTGGTCTCCGGCACCACCATATGTGGGGTATGCATCTGCGCTATTTGCTCTTCGGAGAGCAGTTGGGTTTGCTCATGCTTCCCTCTCTTTAGCTGGAACAACACCCACCGACTCATATCATCGATGCTCGACACAATGGACCCGGCTGGCGCGATGGCTCCTTGCGCCGCGTAAAAAGGCATTTCGCGCACCTCGTCATTCCTGTGAAGATACGGATGGGAACACTGTGGCAGATCCTTCGCCTCCTCGATCGAGGTGAAGCTCTTCGTCATCCCCAGCGGCTCAAAAAGGCGCTTCTGCACAAACGCTTCCCAGGTCTGGCCAGCGAGTTCACCCACAAGATACCCGGCGGCCATATACATAAGGTTCTGGTATTGCCAGCATGTGCGCAAGTCCTTATTCGGTTCGAGGTAGCGTAAACGCTCAACCAACGCTTTGCGCGTGCACGTGGAGTTGTACCACATCAGATCGTGGCGCGGCAAGCCAGAGCGGTGCGACACCAGGTCACGGGGAGTCAGACGCTCGGTGGCAAAGTGGTCATACATCTCAAAGGAGGGGAGGTAGGCTTTGACCGGAGTATCCCAGTCCAACTTTCCCTCATCTACCAGCAAGGCCATGGATGCAGTTGTGAAAGCCTTGGTGCAGGAGCCGATAGGAAAGAGCGTCTCTGGCGTCACCTCCAACCCATCAGCCAGGTTGCGCAGACCAAAGCCCTGTGAGAGGAGAATCTCCCCATCGTGAAGAAGCGCGACTGCCGCGCCCGGCACCTTCCACTCCTCAAGGATGGTGCTGATGAAATCCTTCAAATCCTCGAATGGTTTTTCTATGTTGGATCTCTTTGCAAGATGCATACTTGTTGCTTCCTTCATGTTACAAATGCTTCTATCAGGTCTTTCGTGTGAGCTCGTCACCTCTCATCACTGCTTGTGACTCTTGAGGGGAGAGAACAAGCGAGCGATCATTCCTTGCTTCGGCGCCAACCACGCGGCAATATCGGCAACGACGGCAGGGTCAACATGTTGTGCCGAGTCGTATTCTGCAGGCGTTGGCTGACCGGTACCGGAGAAGAAGAGATGGTTGTCAGCGTCATAGACGCGAATGGTAACCTCAGGCCGTTGGCCAAGACCCTCCTTCCACCGTGGAAGATCATCCTCGACAGTTACTTGATAGTCACGGCCTCCCTGGAGAATGAACATCGGTTTGTCGAGTGTTGCCGCTGTCGCCACAGGATCGTAGCTGCGCAGATCTAACCAGTATGCCCCGGAAAGGCCGAATGGTAACGAGTTTGCGGGCGTGGCTGGGGACAGTTCAGGGCTGTCAACCAGCGCGGCTTGCCTCGCCATCGTCTCGACGGCGGCCTCAGACTCTGGGCTGGGCGAGAGTTGGGCGAGATAGCGGGCCACGCGGACTGCAGATCGCTGCATGGGTTGGGTATCCCCTGCCATGATCACCAGACCCGCAACGGACGGTTCGGCAGCTGCGACACGCGGAGCGACTTTGCCCCCATGCTATGACCGAGGATGAAGACCTGGGCGGGGTCCACGGTTGGCTGCTGCTGAAGCAGGTGGATGGCGGCCAAGGCGTATGGTATATACTCATCCGTCATGGTGAAATCGCGCCTCGTTGCTACCTGCTGGCTGTGGGCATAGGTCACCATATCAAAGCGCAGAACTGCCACGCCGCGACTGGCTAATCCCCACGCGAGATCCTTGAGCGGCTTGTTTGGTCCGCTCGTCTCGTCACGATCGAGCGGCCCCATCGGAGGCAGCAGCACCACGCCAGGCCGCTTTCCGTGCCCATGGGGCAAGGAGAGTGTCCCTGGAACAGGGAGTTCGTCTGGGCCAACCATCACCTCCTGCTCCTCAAACTTCCTGGGGTTCGCATAGGCTGGCGGGGTCCACGAGGGAGCACCTTCAGGAGGCAGGAGCGCCAGACCCTGCAGGCTCCCCTGGCCATCCATAGTCATGCCGACCGTCAGTGCGCCACGCTCACAGAAAACATTAACCCGCACGCGGATCAAGCCGTTTTCTCCTTGCGTCAGCGCTGGTTCGCCAATTGTCGTCACGGGGCCTCTGCTGGCGATCTCAGTGGCCCAGGCTACGCGCATCGTTTCCGCCGAGACGACTGCTCGCAGCGGCGCTCCAAACAACTGCTCCATGTCGCCAAAGCGCCCGTCTCGGGCCATCTCAACCACGCTCGTCGCGATTGCGGCTGCATCTATGGTATTCAACTCAGTCATTTTTTCTCTCCTTGTGGCGGGTCACATACTCATCATGAGGTCGTTTTTCCACGATGGCTTTTTTATTAGTCTCAACATTGAGAATGATAACATATATTCTCACTTTTGACAATAGTTTCATTCTTGACAATATTCTCAGATGTGAGATAATAGGACCATGGATACGATTGAACTGCTTT
The DNA here is from genome assembly GCF_004208415.1 of Ktedonosporobacter rubrisoli. GTDB lineage: Bacteria > Chloroflexota > Ktedonobacteria > Ktedonobacterales > Ktedonobacteraceae > Ktedonosporobacter > Ktedonosporobacter rubrisoli. The sequence continues at coordinate 6,322,147 of NZ_CP035758.1, forward strand.
TACACCCTGTCAGGCTGCGCATCGTGCATGCTCTCTCTGGTGAGCGGACCCTCACCACGGCCCATTTACATGCTCGGATGCCCGATGTCTCGAAGGCCACTATGTACCGGCAGGTCAGCTTACTTTTTGAGGGTGGTATTCTTGAGGTTGACCATGATGAGCCTGTGGGCGGGACCGTCGAACGCTGGTATCGGCTGCGTCGATCAAGCGCGGTGATCACCTCTGACGCCGTTGCGGCTGCGTCGCTTGATGATTATCGCCGTGTATTTGCTGTCGCAATGGCCGCCTTGCTTGGCGAGTTCAACGCCTACCTCGATCGAGGCGGCGCTGACCCCTCTGCTGATGCGGTCGGGTTTCGGCAGCATGGGTTATGGCTCAGCCCACAGGAGCGCGACGAACTGATTGGAGGACTGCGCAAGGCCATTGTGCCATGGTTGAACAACGAGCCCGCGCCAGGTCGCAGACAGTATCTGCTCAGTCCGATCTTGTTCCCGATTGAGGACGAACCTTCAAAGACTCCCAGCGAGTGAATCGCTCCCAGCCCGCTGGGCGCCAGGATAGCAGGGAACTGGTCTTTTAAGGAAGCTTCTCTGCCCTCATGCTTTCAAATAGCGGGAAATAGAGCGATAAGCGAGGGCTTGCAGAGCTGGCGCTTGGTCCTGAGCAGGTGCGGACCGTGACAGGCCCGCACCGCTGATCTTAATCGACAAACAAATAGCTTAGCTGGCCGCGTACATCACCACGCCGGCGCCCGTAGTAGGTACCAGGGCCACGTTGCCGCTGGCATCGACGGCCACGGAGTGTGAGCCACTCTTGGTGGGAACATTTTGCAGCCACTTGAGGCCCACAGCATCAATGACGCCCAGTACGGGGCTGGATGGATTCCCATCGGCCGCCAGATAATAGCGCTGGTCGCCACTGTTGTACCACACCTCGTCGGCTCCGCTCACCTGGCTGAAGGTGGCCAGAACCTTCCAGTTTGTCAGATCCAGAACCAGGGCATTGCCATCGCAGCCAACGATAGCTTGATGATTGGGACCAAGGGCAAAACCTGTCGGATTGCATTTGCTTAACGGAGCAACCTTGACCACGTTGCCTTTCAGCGGATCGATAGCATCAATCTCGCCGCCGGGATTTTTGCTAGTCTTGGGCACCGAAAGATAAAACAGATGGCTTGTGGCATCCCAGGCCGAGCCCTCCAGGCCCTGAGCATCGGGCAAAGGCAGCTTCTTAACAATGGCGCGCTGAGTCACTGAGATAAAAGAGATAAAGGGCTGTTTGTCGTCGCCATTGGCCACCATGATTAATTGATCCTGGGGATCGTAGGAGATCTCATCGGCCCGCTCTGTGCCGCCCGTGGGAATTGTAGCAACAATCTTGCGCGTCTGCAAATTGACGACTTTCACAGTACTATCCTTGTCACCTACCCAGAGCTGGCCCTGATTATCGGTAAGAATGCCGTTAGGACCGACGAAACCACCTATGGTGGTAACAAACTGATGCTTGCTCAAATCGAAGACATCGATGCCCTTGTTGGTGCGATCAGCCAGATAATAGAGATGGCTTTGCTGATCAACCCAACCAATATCAAGGCTCCACTTCTGCTGGATCGCACTCATATCAGGCAGGGTCATCACCCCTACCTGACGATAGGTTGTGCTGGCAGCTTTTGTGGTTGTCGCGGCCTTTTTGGCCGTGGAAGGAGCTGCCGAGGCAGGCCTGAAGGCTACCCCGATGAGCAGCGCTACGAGTACGAGGGCCGCCAGTACGACAACACCGGCCCATAGCTGTTTTTTCAAGACTTTTATAGATCCTTTCGGAAAAATTATGGCAAGATAGGTCTAGATGGCCAACTGCATGCAATAAGCGGCTCTTTGCTATCTTACACGATTAAATTTACATTAAATAGAGGTATAGGTGTCAAGCGCTTTCGCAGAAAAGGCTATATTTTGCATATTATGGCTAGGTATTATTACGTAGCTGGGGAGTAAGAATGACTAACAAAGCCTGCATGCAATCCATAAACCGCAAGGTTTCTGCAGGCCTGGAGCCAGGAAGCTATTTTTCTTTTCGAGACTTTCTAGCGCTACCCATGCAGCGCAGCAGGCGACAAAAGAGGCTGAGGCAACGCTAGTAGAAAGTAGTTTGCAAAGCAAGAATCAGATAGTTTTTCCTCCTCTGCTCCACTATTCTCTCTAATGAGCATGAAGACAAGCTCCTCACACAACAAAAGGAGGGAAAACCATGACCTCACCTTTTCGCCAAGTTTTGCGGCAGGCGCTGGGTCACGCGCTTGAGTATCTAGAGCAACTTGAACAGTTACCTGTCGGCGCCACGGCCTCTCTTTCCCAACTCCGTCAACGCTTAGAGCTACCACTTCCCGACACAGGGATGGAAGCAACGCAAGTGATCGACGAGCTGGTAGAAGCGACGCGCGGAGGCATTATAGGAAATGCTGGCGGTCGCTTTTTTGGCTGGGTCATTGGGGGTGCCTTGCCGGCAGCCCTGGCTGCCGACTGGCTTACGGCAACCTGGGACCAGAACGCGGCATTATATGCGTGTGCTCCGGCGGAAGCTGTGATTGAAGAAGTCTGCGGAAGCTGGCTCAAACAACTGCTTGGGCTTCCGTTAGGAGCTAGCTTTGCCCTGGTTTCGGGCTGTCAAATGGCGCACTTCACCTGTCTTGCGGCCGCGCGCCACGCTCTTTTAGCCAGACGAGGATGGGATTGCGAACAGGATGGATTGAGTGGAGCACCGCGCATGCGTATCTTAAGTTCAGGCGCGCGCCACGGCTCCATTGAGAGGGCAATACGCTTGCTAGGCCTGGGCAACCGTTGTGTGCTTGATTTACCCACCGACGAACATGGACGTCTGCAAGCGACAACACTCAACAATGCCCTTGCTGAAGATACCAATCGCCCGACGATTGTCCTGCTGCAGGCAGGGGATCTCAATATTGGAGCGTTCGATCCCTTCGCCGAGCTCATTCCGTTAGCACAGCAGGCCGGAGCCTGGGTCCACATCGACGGCGCTTTCGGATTATGGGCGGCCACCAGTCCAGCCTATCGCCATCTGCTCGCTGGTGCCGAGCAGGCAGATTCCTGGGCCACAGACGGCCATAAATGGCTTAACGTCCCTTACGACTGCGGCTATGCCTTTGTGGCCCATCCCCAGGCCCATCGTGCTTCAATGTCGCACCGGGCAAGCTATCTGAGCCATGAGGAGGAGGCCCGCGACCAAATCGACTGGAATCCCGAATGGTCCCGGCGCGGACGTGGCATAGCGACATATGCAGCCTTGCGACAACTGGGTAGAGAAGGAGTAGCCGATCTAATTGAGCGCTGCTGCCGTCACGCCCAGGCTCTGGCACGCCAGATTGGAGACTTGCCAGGGGCTGAGCTGGTGTGGGAACCACAGATCAATCAGGGCCTTGTGCGCTTTCTAGATCCGAGCCCACGGGCAAGCGCTGCCGATCACGACAGCCATACCGACGCGATAATTGCCGCTATTATGGAATCAGGTGAAGCCTTTTTCAGCGGAACTACCTGGCAAGGACAACGCTGCATGCGGATCTCGGTTTGTAACTGGCAAACCAATGAAGCTGATGTAGCAAGAGCGTTTGCCGCCACCGCACAAGCGCTCAAGCAAGCACGAGAAAAAAGGGATCAGGCAGGCTTATAGCCCCAAACGGTCTGGAAGAAGAGCACGGCACAGAAGTCGGGAGCCTGCATCTCCTCCATAGCTCGCGCATAGAGCAAATCAAGCTCTTCCTGTGAGGCCACGCCGGTTTTGCATATAAAGGGCTGGAGCAAAACGAGGGCTGTGCGCCAATCGTCAATGATATCCTGATGAGCCGGCCCACCGTGCGAATAATTAAGCACATGGGCCGCTGACTGCACGCGTCCAAAGCCTGCCTGCTCCACAAGGCGGAACAGTAGCGGCGTGATACCCCATTGGTCGCCAGCAAAAAACGTGCGTCCACTGCGCGCCCAGGCCTCGGCCAGCAAGCTCTGGTAGCGCGAAAACGCAGGACTTGTCGTGAAGCCCATGCCGACAGGCTCGGTAACACAGAGTATACCGTTGGGGCCTAGCACGCGCAGGCTCTCGGCCAGCAGCAGCGGCCAGCTCTGACGGTCAAGGAAGCCCGAAACAAAGCGCGCATGAACCAGGTCGAAACTATTATCGGCAAAGGCCAGCTTGCTACGCGCATCCATAAGCTGAAAGTTCACCTGTCCTAGATTCTGCTCCTGCGCCAGGTAGCGGGCATAGCCAATCATCGCCTTGCTTGTATCGATGCCCGTGATTGAGAGCCCGCGATAGCGCTCAGCAAGCTCACGTATCCACTCACCCGGCCCACAGCCAATATCCAGCACTTTTTGACACGTTGTAAGGTCCAGGGGCGTGGGCAGCAGACCCAGCGCCTGCGTCATGAAGCGCGCCTGGCGGGTCAGGCGGGCCATCTCGGCAACATTCTCAGCATCGATTACGTAGTCAGTCCCTGACTGCTCAGCGGGAGTTGACATCCTGCACTCCTCCAACATTTTATTTTATTTGCCCAAGTTTCGCTTGTTGCTACATTATCGCTGCAAGCCAGTTAGCTCGCGGGCGCTCTTACGCCCCAGATGGTATAGAAATAGCTCACGGCGCGAAATTCGGGCCTGGCCATATCCTGCATAACTTGCTGATAGAGCCCGTTCAATTCTTCCTGCATGCACAAACCTGAGCGCAAGACAAAGGGCTGCAACAGCTTCAGGCCTATGTGCATACCATCTCTGGCCGAGGTATGGGCCGGCGCGCCCGCCGAGATATCGAGCTCGACAACGCGTTGACGTAGGCGCGTAAAACCTGACTGGCGCAAGAGCCGCTCCACGGCCTGGGCATAGCTGAGCTCTTCCCTGGGCGGTACCAGTCCCATACCGGCGCCCTGCGCTGCCTCAAGAAGTAGATCATTGTAGCGCTCAAGGGCCGGGCTGTTGCTCACACCCAGGCTATTCATCTCCATGCAACACATAATGCCACCCACGCGCAGCAGGCGTGTGCACTCATGCAGGAATTGAGGCCAGAGCGCCGTAGGAATAAAAGAACTGGCTATGCTTGAGTAGATCAGGTCGAAGGAGGCGGGAGGAAATTCCAGCGGAAGGCTTATCGCATCCATCCTCTGGAAGCTAACATTCTCGAGCCCCTGCTCGTCGGCCAATCGATGCGCGTAGCCAAGCATAAGCTCGCTGATGTCGATTCCGGTAACCGAACACTGCGGATGGGCACGCGCGGCCGCGCAAGCCCATTCTCCCGGACCACAGCCAACATCCAAAATTGTCTGCACTTGCGAAAGATCAAGATTTGCAGGGACGAGCCCGATATGCTCCAGAAGTGTGCGCGCTTGTCGGACCAGGCGGGCCAATTCGGCAGCATTCTCGGCATCCAGAATATAACTTGACCCTTGTTTATCAGGGATTGCCACAACACTGCTCCTTTTAGGATATGAAGTCTATTTCAATCCCCTACGGGCAAGCTTTGTTCTTCAGCAAATAAGAGGCAAACAAATACAGCTTGCAAGGTGTTGCAAGCATGATACCTCTCCTACCTCTTCTATGAAAGGAGTATACCCGATAACTTCCGGCTTTGCAATGACTATCTATCCTGCTGCAGCAGGCGCCCTTAGCTCTCTTTCTTGCTCACTTGCCGCAGACTACAGGGAAGGGAGGGCGCGACGAACTGGCGCAAAACGCTTATAATATGAGGCGAGGATATACTCTCGCTATTATCTTCTTTATATCCAGCTGATAAAAGAGGCACGAAAGGATTTTAGAAAAACACGTGTTTGGTAGAATAACGAAATATAGCATGTGGGCCTTGCTGGCCCTGGGCATACTCGCACTCGTAAGCGCCTGCGGCATCGCGGAGGCCCAGATCCATACCACCTATGCCTTTTACTCGCCGATGACGCTTCCCAAGGATCGCCATACCATTCCTGATGATCCCTCCTTTGTCTATAGGACAGGCGAGCAGATAGGGCTTACCTGGACACCTCAGCCCAATGGAGAGACGCAGAACGACCAGCCGCAGCAAGTGACAATCGAGGCTGGCCTTGTTGGTCCCTTCGCCAGCGTGGCCGATCTCAAGTCAGCCGAGAGCTTCGACGGCAATACGATCAGTGGGCGCGTGGCAATCTTTACGCCACCCATCAAAACCAATAACTGGGCCAATAAGTCCCAGGGTCTCAGTCTGGCTTTGCCAAATGCGCTGGCGCCGGGCTACTATATGCTGGTTCAACGCATCAGGGTCGGCGATCAGGGTCCCAAACAGCCCATCCCAACTGGCAGCATCATTAACATTATGAAGTAGCTTCTAGAGCAGGCGCGGCCAAGCTCTTGTACTGCACCCGCGCCGGGCAGCTACATTCATTACAGCCTCGCCAATCTGCTCAGGCCAGGATGAGTCCAACAAGGCAAACTCGACTTGACCCGCTGCACTTTTTCTGACATACTTTTCAGGAAGGGGAAGACAAACAGCGTCGCTCCTTCCCCAACGCTTGAGAAAGCCCGAAACATTCACAGACAGCCGCAGAGGAGGGAGCCAGCTATGCTTAAGCAATTTGCCATATCTGAACAGCCGCCGCGAAAAGAAAAGCTCAAAGAGCCCGAACTCTTCCTCTCCAGCGCTGGCCAGGGCTGGAAGGGGCTGGAAGTGGAGGCCTTTCACGAACCTCTGGAGATCAAGGATTGGGTATCAGGGCCGCCACAGGACGATATCTTGCTAGTCTTGCTCTCGCAGGGCTCGATGCTTATGGAGCGACGGCCAGTGCGAGGCTCCTGGAAAATGCTACCTATGCGGCGCGAAGATCTCATCTTGTCTCCCCCCCAGGGCGAGCAGCAAGAGGTGCGCTGGAGAAGCCTCACTCCTGACTATATGCAGACTGTCCATATTCATTTGAGCCAGGAGCTTATCGCGCGCACTGCCGAAGAAGTGGCGAACCGGGCCCCGGGACAAACTACCCTGGTTGGGCGGACCTGCTTCCAGGACCCCTTGCTTGCCCAGATTGGCTTCGCGCTCTATCGCGAACTGGAGCTGGGAGCACACACTGGCAAGCTTTATGCCGAGACTGCCGCGCAAATGCTCGCAGTTCATCTCCTGCGCCACTACACAGCGCCGGGGATCGAGATAAAAGAGCTGGGGCAGCGTTTATCAAGTCGCCATCTCAAGCTCGTGACAGATTTTGCTCTGGCCCACCTCAGTCAGGATCTGCCCCTAGAGGCTCTGGCGCACCAAACTGGCTTCAGCCCTTACCACTTTGCGCGCCTGTTTCGCGAGACAACCGGCGAGAGCCCGCATCAGTTTGTGCTACGTCTGCGCGTTGAGCGGGCCCGACATTTGCTGCAGCAGACGGATATGCCTCTTGCTCACGTGGCCCTGGAAAGCGGCTTTGCCAATCAGAGCCATCTCAGTCGCATCTTTAAGCAGCACCTTGGCCTCACGCCCCGCGCTTACCGCCTGGAACACTAAGGCCACGCGGCGGGCTAAGCTGAGGCATCTTTCAACATGCCAAGGCGCCGCAGCTCAGGCCAGAGCAGGGCTACCAGCACGACTATGAGCAGTGTGCCAAGGCCACCACTCACGACAGCAAAAATCGGGCCGCACAATTGCGCCACCAGGCCCGATTCAAAGCCACCTAACTGCCCTGAAGCGGCAATAAACAGGCTATTAACCGCCGAGACGCGCCCCCGCATGGCATCGGGCGCACCTGTCAATAATAGTGTGCTGCGAATTACGACACTGATATTATCAAGGCCGCCAAGGATAAAAAGGGCAAGCAGCGAAAGCCAGAACATGTGCGATAAGCCAAAGATGAGCGTTGCAAGACCAAAGCCGGCCACGGCAAGCAGCAGCGTCTTCCCGGCCTTCTTAAAGGGCGGAATATGCGCAATCGCCAGCGCCATACAAACTGCCCCTATCGAGGGCGCGGCCCTTAGCCAACCCAGGCCTTCGGGACCAACGTGCAAGATATCTTTGGCGAAAATTGGTAACAATGTGGTAGACCCGCCTAAAAGGACTGCAAACAGATCAAGGGTGATCGCCGCCAGCAGAATACGCGAGCCGCGCAGAAAGTTTACACCCTCACCCAGAGCTTGCAGGGACATTTTTGAGCCGGCTGCCGAGCGCTCCCGAGCCTGGATGCTTAGCAGGAAGAGCAGGAGGGCACAAAGCAGGCAAGCTCCAGCATCGAGCGCGTACACAAGCGTCGCTTGCTGCTCTATGGCAATGACGATGCCTCCAAGGGCCGGTCCGAGCACAGAGGCAAGTTGCCAGGCGCTACTATTCCAGGTCGCGGCATTCTCATAAATCTGGTTGGGGACAGTCTGGGCCGCTAAGGCCGAATTGGCCGGCCCAACAAATGCCATGACCGCGCCCATTAAGAGGAGGCAGGCATAAATCAGCGGAATCGATGCATGCATATACGACAATACAGTTAAGCCAAGCGAGCCAGCCCCAAGCGCTATCCGGCCACTGAGCGTAATATATTTGCGGTTGAAATGGTCGGCCAGGTGCCCGGCTGGAAGCGAGAAGAGCAGAATCGGAATGATCTGCACAAGGCCAACGCCAGCCAGCACCAGGGCCGAGTTCGTACGCTCGTAGAGCTCCCAGCCAATTGCTACGCTGATCATCTGCTCGCCGAGCGAGGCCACAAATGTACCGATTAAGTACAAACGAAAATTGCGAAAACGTAAAGCTCGATAGGGATCATGGTCAATCTGGGATGCTGCAGGCTCAAGCAGCTTGTTAGACATCCTGGTCTCCACGGACAGGCCGTGAGCGTTCTCTTCAGTCGTCGGGATATCCCCATGCGTTTGCTGGCTATCTTTCATCGGACTTCCTTTCAGTTCCATCTTTCAGCGCTCGGGCATCTACATGGTATTTTTGTCGCTCAGTCTCACTACACAAGGGGAAATATGCGGGATATGCCATTTTACTGCACTCTCCTCAATCTATTGTCAGCAGCCGGCTTTGTAACGATTACAGCCTGCCCTTTTTGCATCAATACATCTTCATAATATATCTGTAAAGAATATAACTTGAAAAAATATACTTGTCAAGCATATTCTTGATATGTTAGAATGAAACCAGCGTACGATCCTGAGCACAAGCCATTAGAAAGGAACCTGGCGGATGGAGGAACATTCGACGTATCCAATTACCTATGCAGTTCTAGCATTTCTTGAGATGTGGGGCCAAGCAGTGGCTATGATCTCAAGCGAGGCTTTGATCACGCCTTGATCCCCTTCTTTGGCGCCGTCTACAGCCAGATTTACCACGAGCTGAACCGCTTGCACAAGCTGGGCTGGGCCGAGATGGAGATGGAAACCTCATCCCAACGGCCGGCACGCAAACGCTACACGATCACCCAGGCCGGCCGCGAAGCCCTGGCCGCCTGGCATAACCAACCGCTGGAGAAGCCGCAACTGCGCGACGAGCTCTTCCTCAGAACGATCTTTGGACACGCGGCACCTCCGGAGGCGCTGCTGACAAGTTTTCGCAACGCCATTGCCGACCATGAACAGCGCCTGGCCTTCACGCAAGAGGAAGTACGCACGCATGGCGATCCGCTAACCGGGCGCCCCTCCGAAAAGGGCAGGGATTCCGATTATGATCGCTACATCGGGCTTGTAATCCAATTTGAGCGGCGCTTCGAGGAAATGTATCTGGGCTGGCTGCGTGAGTCGCTCGCCTTTCTGGAAAGCGGCGCAAATCAGAACCCGGCACCTGCAGAAGGGCACGCCACAGCTAGAGAAGAGCCACGCGAAGCGCCGGCTCCCGTTGATAGATAAGCAAGCATTCTAAGCTCATGTTTTGGAAAAAAGTAGAAGCCGCTTCTTGAGAGGCTTGTGCCCGGTTTTCAGGAAAGAGCAGAGAAACCGTTGCGTGACATAATGGAAGTATGATCATCGAGAGAGCAAGGAGGTTAGCGATGCGCATCTCCAGACGAGCGTTACAAGAAGATGTTTTGCAGTTGGCGAAACTGCTTATTGAGTCCCATCCCGATCCCTACAGCGCAGGTGGAGGATCGCTTGCTTTCCATCGTCGAATTCAGGGTCTTCTCGAAGCCATTCCAAAGGAAGGCAGCACTGCCAGGGAGCTCCTGCGTCTTTTACGCCCACTTGTAGCCTCGATCCAGGACGGCCATACTTCTATTGACCTCCCGGCAAGCGCTGAGGAGCAAACGTCTCATTTGCGCTTCTGGCTTGATTGGGAGGTTGTAGAGGGACAGTTGTACATCTCGGGCGTCTACAGCCCTCAAGACACCCCATTGCTGGGGGCACGTCTTCAGACGCTGGAAGGGGTGCCTTTCGCAGAATTGATCGAACGCATCAGCCAGGTCCGGGGGTGCGACAACGACTCTCACAAGCTGGTCCACCTGAGCCGCGCTTTCGCCTATCCTGATCTGCTTACCGATATTCTCGGGTATCAAACACTTCCGCCCCTCCTCCACCTGAGCCTGCTCCTCTCCAACGATAATGTGCATGAGGTCATTCTCCCTCTCAGTGAAGAAGCACCAGCAGAGATGGTGCAGCCCGCCAGCGCTCTCGCTATTCCCGCCCTTAATGCCGCACAGATGGGCTGGTCCTTCCTCGATGAGGAACACAAAATTGCCTGCCTGCGTGCAACCTCCATGAGGTACTACCGTGAGGCTTTCGAGTTTTCACAGGCCATCGGCAACCAGGTCCTGCTTAACGCTCGCCTGGAGCAGGCGATACACACAACTATGACAGAGCCGCTTCCTGAAGGGATCGAGGCACGGATTAGCGCAATCCCTTCAGCGACTGATCTGTTGTGCGATCTTTTCAGTGCGATGCGCCAGGCTCAATCAACTCACCTGATTGTTGATCTGCGCCACAATGGGGGTGGCAACTCCATCTTTGCAGCTATGTTGCTCTACTTTCTCTACGGCCTGGACAAGGTCCTGACAATTGATGATGGTTATCAAATTCCGCGTTACTCGCCGCACTTCTTCCAGACCAACAAGAAGCTGAAGCCAGAGGACTATCAAGAGGCGCTTGCCAACGGCGGCTATGACTTCTCAGAGGAAACAGCCTGGCAGAAGCATCAGCACCAGGGATGGAGTGCTGAGGAGCTAAAGAGGAAGTATGAGAATTTGCATTCCTTGATCGCCCGTATGCCCACGTTTGCTCCCATTTTCGAACAGCGCCTCTGGGAGGCAAGCTGGACTCCACAGGTCCTGGTACTCATATCAGCCGATACCTATAGCGCCGGATTCGATCTGGCTGTGAGTCTCTATCATCAGGGGCTGCGCTTCTTGGTGTTCCCTCGGCACAAGCGGCTAACTGTTTTATCGATAGTCTATGGTATCAACTAGAGCACTCCCAATTGGAAGGGGAGATCTCTTATAAGCGCAGCCTGGGCTTTCCCAATGATCGAGCACGTGGCAGGCTGTTGCGCCCCCATCATGAGCTCACTTATGCCTATCTCGCGTGCCAGGGCTTCGATCCTCATGCAACGGTTAAGCTTGCCTTGGAATATATCAAAGCACAATGACAGAATGAGGAAAAGCGAAGGCATTAGTTTTCGCTATCCTCTTGGGATTCGAGGAGGATAGACGCAATAACCCCCACATACTTCCTATCTCCTGACTGCTCGCGACGAAAGGTCTGCATGCAACGTTTCTAGTAGCAGAAGAGCTATGCACAAAGAAAAATATATATTTATTAACTCGGCCTGAATAAAATGAGCAGGCCTGCGCTTCTTATGCGGATCGAGAAGCCAGAATTTTATTTAACCTCAGCTGTGACGATCGATGTCCGGGAAGCTGCCATACCATTTGCTTCCCCGGTGTAATTGCCTGTTCTATTGAGCCGCCGAGCCATGTGCTCGGTGGTACATAGAGAAAGGATTCTAAGCTGATGCGTAAGCTCGCGTATATATTCCTGCTGGCTACAGGTTTTGCCCTTTTCCTTCTGGCCTTCACGCCGCACACATTAGCAGCATCCTGGCGGGCCAGTGTTGGCAACCTGCCCGCCGGCTTTGTGCATAGTCCGGCCGCAGTTTCCTGGGGCTCAAATCGTACAGATCTCTTTATCGTCGGCAGCGATCATGGCGTATACCATAAATGGTGGAACGGCTCCCGCTGGGCTCCCAGCCTCACCGGCTACGAAAGCCTGGGCGGCTATGCTATTTCCAGCGCTGCGGCCGTCTCCTGGGGTCCTGGCCGTCTTGATCTTTTCGTCGTTGGCCGCGACCACGCCCTCTACCACAAATGGTGGAACGGCTCCCGCTGGCTGCCCAATCTTACCGATTACGAAAATCTCGGCGGGAACATCAGCTCGAATATCGCCGCAGTTTCCTGGGGCCATAACCGTATCGACCTCTTTGTGATTGGCCTCAATCATGCCCTCTACCACAAATGGTGGGATGGCTCCCGCTGGGCTCCTAGCCTCACTGGCTATGAAAACCTCGGTGGCTATGCAATCTCAGATCCGTCAGTGGCCTCCTGGGGTCCTGGCCGCCTTGATCTTTTCGTCGTTGGCCGCGACCACGCCCTCTACCACAAATGGTGGAACGGCTCCCGCTGGGCTCCTAGCCTCACCAGTTATGAAAACCTCGGTGGCTACATAAGCTCAAACGTTGCCACAGTAGCCCAGGGCAACAATCGCCTCGACACGTTTGTGCTCGGCCGCGACCACGCCCTCTACCACAAATGGTGGGATGGCTCCCGCTGGGCTCCTAGCCTCACCAGTTATGAACGCCTGGGCGGCAATTTTATCTCTGACGTCACAGCCATCTCGCGTGCAGCCAACAATCTAGAGATCTGGGCTATTGGCCCGGATCACGCCGTGTATCACCAATCGTGGTTGGCCAACCGCTGGCTCAATGGCTTCGAGAATCAGGGCAGCGACGCAATATCAGACGTCACGCCAACTAAATGGGGTCCATCCCACATCGAGACCTTCGTCGTCGGTCGCGATTACGCCATTCGCCACAAATGGTGGGACGGCCTGAGATGGCGGCCCGCGCCACACACAGATGAGCCTATGGGTGGTTATGCCATTTAAGAGCGCTATCGGTTGGCAGGTCCAGGGCGCTTGCGCGTGCCGAGCAGCCCAATCCCGGCATCCAGCAGCATCTAGCCGCCGGTCAAGACAGGGCCTGCACATACCCCTCAGACCTGAGCATGCTCGTGAACCTGTCTTGACCCATTTTTCAGGCCTCTGGATCTTAGCTTATTGAGCTAATCATCAAGCAGGGGCGTCACCTCATCTGGCGTGAAGATCGAGACCACGTGAGACGCGTGATCAAGCCGCACGCCGAGCGTGCCGGGTCCGATATAGACCAGCCAGCCCGGACCACTGCTCGTGCAGACGCGCATCAAATCGCAATAGTAGTCAAGCAGCTCATAGGGCGCGTTTTCATCTATCTCCACATCATAAGGATTGCTCAACAGATCATAATCACCTGCCTCGATAAGCGCAGAAATCATATCGGTATCATCATTGATGCGCGTAACAAAGCCCTTTGGCGGCCAGTTTGGATCGCTGTAGCGCTGCGACTGCCTTTCTAACGGCTCAGAACTTGTCTCCAGCTTTATTGTTACTGCATCCTCCTGCAAGGGTATGGTCTCCTCCCGCTCCACATTCTGTTTGACTATCGTAGCCTCCCGCTCGTCTTCAGAAAGTGCCGCAAGGTGCCGGGCAGCCTCTGCAAGCGGCACAGGAGCTAAACCAGCCTGGGAAGCCTCTTCAGCGCCGTTTTCCTGTTCAGAGAGTGCCGGATCAAAATCGCCACATTCTTGATTTTCGGCAAGGCTTAAATCAGCTTCTAGCGCCATTTCATCCCCATCTACATTCCCTATTGGTGCCGGCAGTGCCGGGTTTTGACAAGAAATTGATAAACCCTCAACAGTAGAATCGCCAATTTGACAATCTGAAAAAACTTGCGTATGGACGGCACTAACGGCACTGCCATGGCCTGAAACGGCCTGGGAAGCCGTGTCACCCTGAGTGCCGCCAGAGGCAACAGGCGGCACCATTTCTTCTATAGAGTCATCAAAGGTATAGCTATCGTCATCAGTATCAAGTGTTGAGCAAGAAGAGAGCTTAATGCCTGAATAATATTTTCCTTTATTATTGCGCTTCCAGGCAAAGCGCTTGCTCATCTCCTCTTTAAAAAGCCTGCCATTGAGGACGACGAGCTGATTCTCTTTGCCCCACTCTTTATAGGCGTTGTAGAGTTCGCTGGCCCGCACCTCCGCATCGGGCCGTACGATACAGCAGTCGCCAATAAAGGCCAGCAGATTATCCTCCTCTTCGCGATAGCGCTCAGTCCACAGCAGGACCGAAGAGGGAGTATTCAAGCCAACCTGCTGCCAGCGCAGGCAGCCGCGCACCAGCCAGGCCAGAATGCCGCTACGCTCTGCCTTGAGGCGTCCCAACAGCGTGCTATCCTTCTTGCGCTCATACGTCTCCTTTGGCCGATCGACAAAGCGCATCTTAAAATCTATAAGGCAGGCGCGCTCCCAGAAGGCCTTATCGCGCGCATCGGCTTGTGGCTTATAGTTGGTCATCAGCAACATAAGATGTGTGGGCTGAAACGAAAACTGCTCGCCGTGGAGCTGACGGGCCGAGATCTCGCTCCCGCCGGTCAGCCATTTGATCTGGGCCACGTTGAGGCACTCGCCCTGGCGCGTCTCGTTGCCCCAGATTAAGCGCTTGCCCTGTAGATCGCAAAGATGAGGCGTAGGCGCGCCGCCTGAACGAAAACGGTCGCTACTCGTAAAGACATCGTGACTCACGGCTCCGGCATGCGGTCCTAACACCTCTCTTAGCACGTTGAGCAACGTATCCTTGCCGTTGCGGCCCTCCTCACCAAACAGAATGGGAAAAACTGCCTCGCAGGTCAGCCCCGTAATGCTATAGCCAAAGAGACGCTGCAGGAAAGCAATTACGCTCGTGCGATCGGGCTTATCCTCGAAGATCTCCTGCAGGAATTGCTCAAAGCGCGGGCAAGGCGTCTCAAGGCCGGTCCACTTTGTCGGACATACCGTGCGGATGAAATCCTCGGGCCGTCCAGGGCGCAACTGTCCAGTGCGCAGATCTAGCACGCCCGAAGGCGTGGCCAGCAGCCAGGGATCATGGTCCCAGACGTCCGAGACAACCCCCAGCTCCGCCTGTACATAGTGCAGCACGCTCATGCTACGGTTGAGTGTACGCAGACCATTGGCGCGCTTCTGCAGGGCCAGCTTCACCTTTTGCAGCTTATTTACCTGAGATTTCAAGTGAAAGAGTGCAGCGCCTTCCTGCTCATTTTCCTTATAGAAACGGTGCCCCTCTTTGAGCATAATGCGCTCTTGCAGCCCCTCTTGATGGTCCGAGAGTTGCCGATGGGCATCGAGGTAGATCTCGCCGAGCGCATCCGAGATCAGGACCAGGACTTCGTTGATGCGATCGCGCTTCCAGTAATGCTCTTCCCAGAAGTACCAGGCCTTCTCTGTGTGATCGTAGCAGAGCTGGTCGCCAAAGGCCGCCACAAAGAGCCTGGCATCGCCTAACTCGTTTTGCTCAAGATGCTCAAGAACCGTCTTCAGTTCCAGCGGCTTCGCCTGCAAGCGATAGTTGTGCACAAGCCGCTGCGTTCGGTGTTCCAAAAGTGCCTGCAGTTGCGTCAGCGCCTCAGCCTGGCCCCCTGTCGTCATCTGTGGCTGATACGTCGTTGTACAGTAG
The DNA here is from genome assembly GCF_004208415.1 of Ktedonosporobacter rubrisoli. Classification (GTDB taxonomy): domain Bacteria; phylum Chloroflexota; class Ktedonobacteria; order Ktedonobacterales; family Ktedonobacteraceae; genus Ktedonosporobacter; species Ktedonosporobacter rubrisoli. The sequence continues at coordinate 6,337,875 of NZ_CP035758.1, forward strand.
GTCAAGGCCATCTGGATCGTCGCTTCACCATAGGTTTGTTCGCCGCGCCTGGCATCCCATTTAAGACGATAGAGCGCGCTTGTCCTGAAGATGCGATCTATGCGTTGGGCATCCTTGCCCGTCCAGAAGGCCAGCAGGATGCACAGGGCCAGATCCGCTTCAGAAGCGGAAATGTAGCCAAACAGGTTGCCATCCTGATAGAGCCGGCGAAACTTCTCGCCATTGGCTGCGTTGAACGCCTGCTCGATCAGAGATGCATCAGAATCCAGGGTGCGGCAAGAATCATCAGAATCAGGCTGCCCGCCAGTAGGAGCGGCAGGGCGCGTGGAATTCTGCGCTGGTAGCTGTAGAGCGTCTCGATCATTCCCACCAGGGCGATGATCAAGGCTGACATGGCAAGAATCGAGGCTAGTGCGGCCAGACGGAGCAGGAGTAGCGATTCCATCTTGCGGAGTTCCTTTCGTAGTGTGGGAAGCTGGGGAGTTGCGCGGAGGACGTGGAGAGCTCGGTTGCTTAAACTGTTTCACTTCATTGAAGAGCGCATCCATAACTTCTTGCTTCCCGTTGATCCCCTCCGGCGTACCTGCCAGGTGCCGACCGGTTATCGTAAAGTAGCGTCCCTGGCTGTACATCTCGATCGCGGCCTTAGGATGGGAGGGATGCATATGAGGGGGGATGCTGCGGCGCAAGCCGCGCGGAATGGGCAGGCCAATATAGATGTGCAGGCCTTGGCCGCTTGGCGAGATCTCGGTATAGCTATCGAGCCGCTCGACAATTGCCCGCGCCCAGGGCTCAACCTCGCCTTGCGCATCTATACAGTGGTCAAGATCGATGCCTGTATAATCGCCCCGGAACATAAAGCCTGTTCCTTCGTAGGGCTGCTCACTGCCCTGTGAGCGCCTGTAGGCATCAAGGGCCTGGGCATAGCTGGCCCAGGTGCGCGGCTCATTAGAGCGCGCTTCGCGGCCGCTGAGAGCATTAAAGGGGACTTTGGTATATTGGCCGTTGCGCTCGACATAGCGCCAGACGACCCATTGTTTACGGGAACACAATTCGTGAAGAGCATGGATGCTTCTAGCCAGTTCACTGAGGGGAGGTAATTCGTCCACAAGAGCTATCCTTTCTGTGGTAGAGAAGCTAGCTCAAGCCGACCAAAAAAAGGTCAAAGTGTCCCCGTAGCGCACACTTGTGCAACGCTGACCATTTGACAGTTCCCAGAAAAAGTGCTATAATATAATAGGTTTCTATACAGTTATAGCGCCTTTTGCGGCGAGCTATCTTCTATAACAGTGCCTCGGCAGAGAGGCGGATAATGTTCCCAGAAGCTGCATTATCCGCGTCTGTTAGAGCACAGGAATCAAAACTGAGACCTCTTAGTAATCAGGGTGTTTTACTAAGAGGTTTTTTTTGTGCGTCCGGGCGGCCGCGGTCCGGTAGAGCAGGCAGGGGCCCTTCTGTACAGCGGCAGGGACGCGCGGCAACACGGATATAACCTGCGCAAAAGAGAGTTGAATTTAACACAATCCATGGCCTATTTCTATGACTAAAAACGTAACGCACTACGCTATTTCAGAACAGGCTTGCGCTTATTTCTAGTGCAGGTCCTCCTGGCCAGCAAGCTGATCGTGGACGCAGGCTCACCCCAGAAATGCAAGCCGGCGATTACTGATCAATCGCTGTAGCAGAAGTAAGATCAAGTCGAGTTGCGGGCAGACATAGTATCCATGAGCGCAACTTCCGTCAGTAAAAAAGCCAGAGAAGGAGAGAGGTCTCGCATACTGTTTGCACCTCCTGTGTACAGGTACAAGACTCGTGCCTGAGTGCTCAGGCAGTGAGGATAAACAACAGACAAAAGAGTAAGGCGTCCCTGCATGCAGGGTATTGAGCGCCAGCGAGCGCACAATGGTGGGCTATGCTAACCACGATCCACGTTCGCGCACGCTACCCATCCGGCCCGGCGCTACGGTATGCTTGCCAGGACAGGAGGAGAGCAACCGGCCCCAATAAGCATATGAGCCGTCGATACCAGGCGGCGCTCGCTGCCCCGTTGCAGAAGCAAGCAACGCGCACCAGAAGCGTAGGGTGGTCAGCATAGCCCGGGCGGCCGCCGCTGAGCTGACCGCGTGCGAGAAAGGCCCGGCTGGCATTCTGCTGTTAAAGATGCAGACCCGGCTGACAGCGCCGGACATAGTTGTGGTGCTATGAACCTTGCTCTTGTAACCAGGAGAACCGGCGAGCAGCGCGAGTCTATAAGTATAGTGTATATCTCTATACAAATGGCGTGCTTAGATACATAAATGCAAAAGACTATTATTCAAGATGTAGAATTGCTTGCACAGGCCTGTAGAGCGCACTGATGAGCTTTGCAAGCAAAATACTGCAGGCCATAAAATTGGGCAAAACTGCTCTATTTCGTGATAAAACGTGATACATTGAAGATTGTTTGCTGATGCTAAGAGAGGCCTGCTGTGCTACTCTATGGGTGGTGGTGATTGCATCCTATTTGGTGCGAATTTGGGGGGAAGAGTACCGAGGGGCCAGCATCTATCTCTGCGCGTGCATTCTGATGCTGGCCCCTCTTTTCACATTGGCACAGGATTTTACTGCAAATTGCACAGGCTTGACCGCGCTTGTAACGTACCGATTGTATGTCTCAGTCTCACCGAAGCCCGCTTCTCTTTGCTCAGGGAACTGGCTTCGTTATGCTCTGTGGCTAGCAATAAGCTGAAGCTTATTGCTCTTCTTCGGCAACTTCCTCAAGATAGTAGGGATGCCGGCGCGTAGCCAGCCAGCCGCCCCAGCGTCCAAGTAGGCCACCAATCATGCACCAGATCAGGAAAAAGACGATGGTCAGCACGATACCACCGGTGAAGGCGCCAGCATTGAGCCCTGGCGCGGTTGAGCTGATATCGCCAGGATAGCCGGGAATATAGCGCGTAACAAAGCTGCCCAGATAGAGGATAATACCAGCAATGGCCCCACAATAGAAGCTTAGCGTGCGCTGCAGGGTGATCTTGCCAATCACAAAGCCGGCGATAAAACAGATAGCCAGGCTTATCACAAAATTTAAGCACTGTACGCCAAGAGCCATATAGGCCGTGGTCAGGCTCATAGCTTTGCCCTGGACCGCTGCCTCTGTCAGCACTGGATCGTTAAAGAGCGTCAGCGCTACATTGATCAACATTTCGAGGATGCCGGCCACGATGCCACCAATGAGCGCATAGCCAAAGCCTCTGTTCGGCAAGGTGGTCTCTTCAAGGGGCACGCTCTTGCGCCGCCTGGCCCTTGACGACGATACTTCTGCTTCAAGCTGCTCCGGGTAATGTTTCTCTGAATCTTGCATGCTCCATCCCTCTATCTATGGCTTACTTCTTAATTTGTGCATAAACTGACTGATAGGTATTGATCAACTCCCACGCGCTCACCGGCCAATAGATTGCCACCGCCTTACCCACGATGTAATCTTTCGGGACAAAACCCCAGTAACGCGAATCGTCACTTTGCAGCCGATTGTCTCCCAGGACAAAGTACGAACCTGGAGGCACTTTCCATATTTTAGCGAGCGGATTAGTTGGCCCCGTGATATATGGCTCATTCAACTCTGTGCCATTCACCCAGATATGGGTGTTATCGGTACGAATCGTATCTCCAGGTAAACCTATCACCCGCTTGATGAAATCCTGACTGGTATCCAGGGGATAGTGAAATACTACCACATCTCCACGCTGAGGCGAGGCCGAGAATATGTAGGCCATCTTATATACCAGCACATATTCATCATTCTGCAGCCCTGGCTGCATACTTACTCCTTCTACGTGATATACCTGCACTACCAGGCGCACGGCAAAGAAGATGAGCAGGGCCAGTATGACTAACTCTATAAGTTCTCGTACTAATGAAGAACGACGTTTCAACTTACAAACCTTGCCTGTCTTGCTGTACATCTGCAGTTGGTACAGCATCTATTCCTTTTTAAAAGGCCAGGACCAATAGCCAGAGCAAATCTATAGTCTCAGGAGCCTTTCTTGTTGCTACTGCCCGTTTCCTGCTCCTCTTCGCTATTGGTATCAGCGGTAAATGGCAAGCCTGCATACGGTATAGCAACTTACCGCTTTGAACATTATAGCTGATGTACGCCAATGCTTCCACGTCTCTTTTCTCTCTGCAGAATTATCCAAGATTGATTTTGTGGCCGCATGACTACGATAGAGGGGAACGAAAGATTGGAGAGGGGCGCGATCCAATAGACTACGCCCCAGATCAGAAGCTTGCAAACGCTATCCATATGCTGCTCAGCCTGCCTCATGCAGGCAAAGCTAACATGCCGCGCCAGAAATCCAGGTTACGGCCATCCAGCATGTGGCGCTGGCGCACGCAAGGTAAACACCTGACCTGTTCGCCTTGCCTCACCCATATTCTCCTCAGCATCTTTCCACTCGGTTGCCACTATGTAGAGCGTCTTACCGTCATCTCCGCCAAGCATACATGCAAAGCCGCCACGATCAAGCTCAATCGTTTGTAACACCTCTCCTCCTTCACGGATACGCACGCAACGCCTGTTTCCAACGTCGGCGTACCAGATAGCACCTTCGGCATCGAGGCAAATTCCATCGGGATGATCATTGCCTGTCTCTGCCCATACGCGTCGATGTGAGAGGCTGCCGGAAGCTTCAATATCAAAGGCCGTGAGCTTATTGCCATAGGATTCAGCCACAATCAGCGTGGAGTTGTCAGCGGTCACCGCCATGCCGTTGGGAAAGGCCAGACCATCGGCGACCTGGCGCTTTGTTCCATCTGGCGAGAGCAGGGCAATGGTTCCGGGTGCGAACGCGCCGGCGGGAAAGTCAAAGCCTGTGTTATTCAAATAGATGTTACTCCTGCCGTCTACGACAATCTCGTTCCAGGGAAGCCCTTTCCTTGCCAGGTCGCTTAAGTCGGCATGAGTCACAAGCTCTCCATCAGCTTCCATGCGTAGCAGCAGCCCATTACGAGATGAAACGAGAAGTAATTGCCCATTGGGCAACCAGTCGAAGCACATGGGGAATGCTGGAAAATCGACCTTGACGATGCTTTCACGCCTGCCCTCATGGTCGACGGCAAGAATCTCTTGCGCTCCCCAATCGGCCACCCACAGGCGCCCGGCGTGCCAACGTGGTGACTCGCCGAAAGCGAGATCGGCCAACAGGGTATGCAGTTCGGGCATAGGAAGACTCCTTTCCTTGACCAGCTTTACAGCTACTCTTTACTGGGTGCATTATGTACACAGAAAGAGCATATGCGAAGTAGGGTAGAAAAACTTCTTGCATCTTGCTCTCATGCAAGCATGACCAGGCCCGCAGCCACTTCCTGCCGCCCCAGGCTTACAGGACGCTCCGGCAAAAAGATGGCATAGCCCGCGAAGGTATAGCGCTGGCAAGCAATCTTAAGTTCGGCCAGTTTGCGCGCAAAATTTGTGATCTGCTGCGAGCCCAGCGGAAAGACATAGGCCGGGTGAGCAGCCGCGCGTACAATATCGCGATAGGGGGCGTAACGATCAAAGCCTGGCGCTAGATTAGCCTCCAACGCGCTACAAATAACCTTCTCCTGACTATGAAAGGTCAGACGGTTGCAGGTCCAGTACTCAGAATAGATGCGTGTGGCTCCCAGGCTCTCAAGCTTGTGGATCAGGGCCCCTTCCTGCCGATAATAATCTTGTGCCATAGGGATCTCTGCAAAGGTTCTGAAGGTGCCGAGCACAAAGACGGCAAGGATTACTAGCAAGATCCCGGCCGAGGCGATACGTCTGGCCTGTCCCCAACCTGTCTGGACCCGGCGCAGACCACGCCATAAAGGCCACAAGAGCGCCGGCACAGCGATGAGCAGGCAGGTCAGGTAGCGCGCCGAGGTAAAGGGCACGACGGCCGGACTGGGACTGATCAGGTACAGAAGCAGGGTTAGGCCCGCGCTCAGCAGCACCATCAGCCGGCTGCACTGCAAGATGAGCTCCTGGCGCTCCTCTAGCGTCAAGGCCTGCGCAGTTCTTTGTTCCCGCCACAGTTTCCAGGCCACGCCGGCCGCGCCCAGGACGGCAATTACGCCAAGGGCGAGATAGCCCAGACCCCAGCCGCCTTGCAGAATGCTGCACTGCGCCATCAAGGGCGAGGACGCGCCAAACATGGGAATAGCTTCCAGCGGACAGAGCGGATTGGCTCCCGTGGCTAGAGGCAATGCAATCATGACGGTGCCGATAATCTGCTTGAGCCAGGGCAGCTCAACGCCCACTAATGCCTGCGCGCCTGCATGATGAATATCCAATAGTACATTGAGCGAATTGCGATCCAGCGGCGCCGTGACATTATAGACAATAAGTGGAAAAATGCCGATGATGCAGCCGATCAGCAGGCTTAAGCCCATTAAGGAGAAGAGTTCTTTGCGGCAGAAAAGCAGCAGGAGCAGTCCGGCCGAGGCCACAAAGGGCAATATCAGAAAATCGACCCACAGAGCCAGTCCGATCACCAGGCCCAGCAAGCCATAGGCCAGCAGGCGCTTCCACCATTCCCTTCTGCTTGCGGTTGCGCTAAAGCGCGCGTAGGAGAGGGCAAACCAGGCAGCAAAGAGGCAGATCAGAGCCGCAAACAGCTCAGTCTCGGGATACTCGCCAACAGCCTTGAGCTGACGAGAGATAATATCCAGCGAGCCAAAGCTAAATAATACGACGATCAGCAGGGCCAACTTCTCGGAATAGAGCAGGCGCGTAAGATAAAATAGCGCGGCGATAAACAGCACGAACAGCGGGATGAGGGCAAGGCGCAGGGTAAAGAGCGACGGTCCCAGTATATGAAAGAGGGGCGCGGCAAGATAGCCCTCCACCGGCCCCATATAGGGCAGGCCATAGAAGAAGATGGGCAGCTCTCCCCGGTAGGCGACATGGAGAGCCACCAGGCCCATGTTACCTTCATCGCTGTTCGTCGTAGGCCAGTTATTATAGATCAAGACAAGGCGAGCCAGCGTGGCCAGCGCGACAAGCCCGAACATCCATAGCTCGTAGCGGCTGGGATGCCAGCGCTTCAAACTTAAACGTAGCATGCTACTCCATCTTTTTTTCAGCACAATATAGATCCACAAAACTATACTATAGATTGTGCTTCTGAACAAGACAAAGTGCGCAGGCTACGTTCAGTTTGCAAGAGCATAAGGCTACAGGCAGGCGCCTCTATTCTTTTCTACCATTGCTAAAAAAGGCCGAGACCTTGTGACAAAAAGCCCCGGCCACACACTTACTCAGGCCAGGAGAGCCTGCAAAAACTTTCCGGTATAGCTTTGCGCGCTGGCTGCAACCTGTTCAGGCGTGCCCTCGGCGATAATGCGCCCGCCGTTGCGGCCACCCTCGGGCCCCATATCGATAATCCAGTCGGCGGCCTTGATGACGTCGAGATGGTGCTCAATCACGATAACCGTGTTGCCCCGCTCGACCAGGCGTTGCAAGACATCCAACAAGCGCTGCACGTCGGCAAAGTGCAGCCCAGTCGTCGGCTCGTCGAGGATATAGAGCGTGCGCCCCGTCGCCTGTCGGCTCAATTCCCTGGCCAGCTTGATGCGCTGCGCCTCGCCACCGCTAAAGGTTGTGGCGCTCTGCCCCAACTGGACATAATCAAGGCCCACATCGCTTAGCGTTTGCAAGACGCGCGTGATCTTAGGCGAAGCGCCAAAGAAGTCAATCGCCTCGCGCACGTCCATGGCCAGCACCTCGGCGATATGCTTGCCCTGATAACGTACGGCCAGGGTCTCATTATTGAAGCGCGTGCCCTGACAATCCCTGCACGGCACCCAGACATCGGCAAGAAAGTGCATCTCGATACTGATCTGTCCCTGCCCCTTACACGTCTCGCAGCGTCCGCCCTCAACGTTAAAGCTAAAGCGATCGGCCTTATAGCCGCGCTTGATTGCCAGCTCGGTGCCGGCAAATAGCGTGCGAATCTCATCAAAGATTCCGACATAGGTTGCTGGATTGGAACGCGGCGTGCGCCCGATGGGGTCTTGCGTGACATTGACCAGCCCTTTGAGCTCTGAGAGGCCCGTGAGCCGCTCAAAGGGTCCGCCGGGCTCATCCTCTCCATGCAGATGGCGCTTGAGTGCCGGCGAGAGCGTGCCGTTAATCAGGCTGCTCTTGCCGCTGCCGCTGACGCCGGTCATACAAATGAAGAGCCCGAGGGGGAAGCGCGCCGTGACCTGCTTGAGATTGTGCAGGCGCGCACCCTCAAGCGCGAGCCAGCCGCGCGTAGGCTGACGTCGCTTTGCAGCCCCGGGCGCGCTGATCCGTAGCTCGCCACGCAAGTAGCGCCCGGTCAGCGAGGCAGGGTGTCGCGCCACCTCTTCTGGCGTTCCGGCGGCAACAATATTTCCTCCGGCCACGCCAGCGCCCGGTCCCACATCGATAAGCCAATCGGCGGCACGCATAAACGTCTCATCGTGCTCAACCACAAGCACAGAGTTGCCCATATCGCGCAACTGCAGGAGCGTCTTAAGCAAGGCTTGCTGATCGCGCGCATGCAGACCAATTGAGGGCTCATCCAGCACATAGAGCAGACCGGTTAAACCACTGCCCAACTGACTTGCCAGGCGCAAGCGCTGCCCTTCACCGCCCGAGAGCGTTGGTGCCGTCCGATTTAAGCTCAGGTAGTGTAGTCCAACATCCAGCAAGAAACCCACGCGCAAGCGGCTCTCCAGCAAGATTTCGGCGGCAATCGCCAACTCTTCATCACTCAAGCTTTCCTGCAGCTTGTCAAGCCATTTGCGCAACTCAGCAATAGAGAGCTCGCCGATCTCAATGATGCTCAGCCCGCCCAGCGTTACCTTGCTGGCCGCCGCCATTAGCCCGGTGCCCTGACAGGTGCTACATGTCTGATGACTCATAAAGCTGCTGCTCCAGCGTTTAGAGTGCTCGGAGGTGGTCTGACGGAAGAGGCGCGCAATCTCGTTGACCACACCTGGCACGCTATCAGTCACCTCATAGGTACGCCCCGAGCTCTCCAGAAGCGACTTGATACGAATGCGCTCCTCGCCCGAGCCATACAAAATGACCTCGCGTACGCGCGCGGGCAAATCCTGCCAGGGCGTATCGATATCGGCGCCATAGTGCTGCGTTACCGATTCCACAAAGCCACGTTTATAGCTTCCCTTCTTGCGCATGTCACCGTACCAACGCAAGGCACCCTGGCGAATGGTAAGCGTGGGATCGCTAATAATCTGGCCAAGATCGATCTCCATGCGCGTTCCCATACCATGGCAGTCGGGACACATGCCCACCGGCGAAAACTGGCTGAAGTGCTGCGAGCTCAAGAATGGTACTTGCGTTCCACAATAGGCGCAGACCAGCTCCTCGCTAAGAAAGACTTCAAGGCCTTGGCCCAGCTCCACGATCAGCGTTCTGTCGCTCAGGCGCAAGGCACGCTTGATGGTCAGCGCCAGTTGTTCGCTCCAGCCGTCCAGCTCTGTCTCAGGCACACTATCCTGTTTCACAAGCAGCTCGACGCTATATTCGCGCTCCTGCTCTAAGCGCACATCTTTTATCGTTTGTATGCGCCCGGCGAGACGCACAGCAGTGTAGCCCTGAGCCGCCAGCCTGGCCAGGCGCGCCGTTAGCTCTTCTCCCCTCCGCGCCGAGAGCGGCACCAGCAGACGAAAAGTCGTTCCAGCGGGCAAGGCGCGCAAGCGCTTGAGCATCTCGGTCGCCGAACGGCGCTTGATCTCGTTGCCACATGCTGGACAATGTACATGGCCAACGCGCGAATAGAGCAGCCGCAAGTAATTGATAATCTCGGTAATCGTACCCACAGTTGAGCGCGGATTCTTGCTCACCGTCTTCTGTTCGATCGCTACCGCCGGACTCAAGCCGGAGATGCCGTCAAGCTGTGGCTTGTCAACCTTCTCAAGAAAACGCCGCACAAATGGCGATAAGCTCTCGACATAGCGGCGCTGCCCTTCGGCATAAATGGTATCGAAGGCCAGCGATGATTTACCGCTGCCGCTGACGCCGGTCAGAACTACAAGTTTGTTGCGCGGAATCTCAAGATCAATGTTCTTGAGATTGTGCTGCCTGGCTCCCTGAACACGTAAGGTCTCTGTATCCATCAGGCCTGAGCGCGAGCCGCTCAACGTAGTGGCGCGGCTCTTAGGGCTCTGGACAATCTCGCTTCTATTTCCCAGCAAGCACGCAACCAGCTCTGAGCGCCGCCAGGCCTGCTGCTCGACCCTCTCTTCGCGCGTACTGTGTGCTAAAGTGGCAGTACCGGCTTGACTCGTTAAGCTATGTGCCTCTCCCTGTTTATCCTCCATGAGTTTATAAGCCTCCAACCAATGCTAAAGCAATCTTACAAAGGGCAAAGAATGCGAGTGGCCAACAATAATCCTTGCCACTCGCACAGACTTTGAGTATAGCGCACGAACCTGACATCTTCTGTCAGATTCTTTCTCAGGTTGGGAAAAGGTAACGCTTCAGCATGAGGGAAAGCTTGCCTGCTTTATTTCTGTGAACAAGCGGGTGAGAGCTGGGAATGATTGATGGGGCGATGCGCAGCTATTTTCTTGTGTATGAGGGAGGGCTAAGCATTGCCTGGCCCGGTTCTTCTTTTGACTCAAGGCAAGCCGGGCCAGCATATCTATTTTGCAGGTGCTTCTGGAAGACGAACAAGGATTTGGGTGAGCATAGACTCCATATTCCCCATACGTGTGTCCATACCGCCTAGATGCATGTCCATACCACCTAGACGCGTGTCTACATTGTCAAATCGCGTATCCATGCGATCCAATCGTGCATCCACATTGTCAAATCGCGTATCCATGCGATCCAGCCGCGTGTCTACCTTGTCTAGCCGAGCATCTACATGGTCAAACCGCCTATCTACTTCGTCTAACCGCATATCCACCTTGTCCAGCCGAGCATCTACGCGATCAAATCTCACATCCATCTGATCCAGCCGCGTGTCTACCTTGTCAAACCGTATATCCATCTGATCTAACCGCGTGTCTACCTTGTCAAACCGTATATCCATCTGATCCAAACGGGCATCTACTTGCTGCATATGGCTATCCAGGCTATTCACCTGCGCTTTGACTTGCTGCATATCCTGGCTCAAAGCCTGTGTGATCTTCATATGTTCGGCTGCTTGCGCTTTGACCTGCTGAATCTCCTGGCCCAACTCTTCTTTAGTTTGCTGCAAGTCCTTCCCCAGCGCTTGCGTAATCTTCATGTGTTCGGCTGCTTGCGCTTTGACTTGCTGGATCTCCTGGCTTAATTCTTTTTTAGTTTGCTGCAAGTCTCTATCCAGGGCTTGCGTGATCTTCATGTGCTCGGCTGATTGTATTTTGACCAGTTGGATCTCCTGGCCCAGCTCTTCTTTAGTTTGCTGCAAGTCCTTCCCCAGCGCTTGCGTAATCTCGACCTGCTTAATGGTTAAGCCCTTAACCATGCTTAACTCATGGGCAATATCGCTAAGAACTGGCCGTAATTGGACCATTGTCTTCTCCAGTGCACTCAGGCGCTCTTCCTGCGTCGGCATATAAGGTTCCTCTCCTCATTATTCTGTCAATCATCGACCTTGACCCTAACCTTATGCCTTGCCCTAACTCTTAACAACTTCTTATGTAAATCTATTGATAGAGTCAGATACAAGAACTAGTAGATACAGCAATAGTAGCATGCGATCCCAGGAAATACAAGCATTTTCCTGGTTGAGTCTCGGCAACTAACGAAGAAGCTAACGCTAAACTATCGAGTTCATCCTAAACTGCCACGCCTCCCTCATCTTCCAAACCGCTTTCTAACAAAAGCTCCTGCGGTACCTGCAAGCGCCTGGCTATGATCGCCAGGACTTTCGCAGACATGTTAATTTTTCCTCTCTCAATGGCTGAAATATACGCTTCGGTAAATTCAGGGTCTCCCAACTGCTCTTGCGTCAAACCAGCTTTGTGCGCTCCCTGCAGACGTTTTTGCCAACACGCTCTCTTTTTTCCTGTGGCGAATTTTCATTATCCTTTATCATCGCAATTTTCCTATACACTATGATATATCTTTGAGCACTTTATATACTAATAAGCAAGCTATAACATATTTTTGGAAAAGGTAAGCACATATACGCGAAATGTAACGTTACAAATGAGCGACAAAGCTGAGGGAAAGAGAGCGAAGCGATTGAGCTCCACTAATAACCTGGGAAGCTTGCAGACTGAACATTTAGGGGCTAAGCAGATTGGCCCGGGACAAGCCTTGCTTTCCAACTTGTCCCGGCTAAGCCAATTAGTGATGGAACAGGCGCACGCCATTAAAGACCATGACCATGCCATAGGTATCGCAGGCTGCAATGACATCCTCGTCGCGAATAGAGCCACCGGGCTGCACAATGTATGAAACGCCATACTGGGAGGCGAAATCCACGTTATCGCGGAAAGGAATGTAGGCATCGGAGCCCAGCGAAACGCCCTGCAGACCTGACAGCCAGGCCCGCTTCTCCTCGGCGCTAAGGCGTTGCGGCACCTTCTCAAACAACTGCTGCCACTCCTGCTCCTCGGCGGCCGTTAGATCGTCGCGCAGGAAGAGATCAATGCCGTTCGTCCGATCGGGTCGCTTCACGCCCTGCTTCCAGGGCAAGTTCTGTACAGTGGGATGCTGGCGCAAATACCAGTTCGCAGCTTTACCGGCGGCCAGGCGCGTGCAATAGATGCGCGATTGCTGGCCGGCTCCGATCCCGATGCACTGGCCATCATAGGTAAAACAGATAGAGTTGGATTGGGTATACTTCAAAGTGATCAGGGCCAGCAAGAGGTCCCGTTTGGCCTCCTCCGGCAAATGACGATTCTTCGTTGGGATCTCGCTCAGTTGCTCGGCGCCTGGCACATAATCGTTGCGCTTCTGTTCAAAGGTAACGCCAAAGACCTCGCGCCGCTCGCTTTCCTGCGGCTGGTAGTCTTGATCGATCTGCAGGACAGTGTATCTGCCCTGGTGCTTCTTGCGCAAAAGCTCCAGCGCTTCCGGTTCATAGCCAGGAGCAATAATCCCATCGGAGACCTCGCGGCGTATCAACTGCGCCGTTGGCACATCTACAACATCGCTCAGGGCCACCCAATCGCCAAAGGAAGCCTGACGGTCGGCGCCGCGCGCGCGGGCATAGGCTGAGGCCAGGGGAGATAATTCCAGGCCATCGACGCCATTGGCCTGTTTCAAGGTCTCGCTCAGCGGCAAGCCCAGGGCTGCCCCTGCCGGGCTAACGTGCTTAAAAGAGGTCGCGGCGGGCAAATGCAAGACCTGTTTCAGCTCGCGCACTAACTGCCACGAGTTGAGAGCATCCAGCAGATTAATATAGCCGGGCGCGCCGTTAAGGACCTGAAAGGGCAGGGCACCTCCTGAGCGCATAAAGACTCTCGCCGGCTTCTGATGTGGATTACAGCCATAACGCAAGGCAATTTCGTTCTCAGCCATCTGTATTCCTTTTTGGATATGAGCAAAGCCAGCCCCTCGACACAGGGCCGGAGCAAGCAGTACGCTTGCGCTTGTAAAGTTGTGAATATGCACCAGGAAAAGTTCTTTCATCCCCGGCGCTCCGTCAGTTGTTTCCACACAAAAAAGGGCCACGAGACGTATAGTAAGCATAACGTCTGTGTCCCAGCCCAGGCGAGCGGCTCTAGCATCTTACCTCCTGGCTTCCCTGTGGTGCTCCACATAGATCGCCAGTTACCAGGAGGATTTTTTCAATTGTCAAATCTCTCCAGCAGCCAGCACAGCGCTTTACAGTTTAAGCCAGGCTGGAACTGCCAGAAGATGGAAAGAAGTTTCTCTCTAAAGTCTAGCACATTGCGCCAGAAATGGGCAACCAGGCTGACGAATTGCATATACATGTGTTATTATGTTTCATATGCATCTTTTACGGCACCTATGAACATAGCTCGGCTCTTGATCTTGACTGCCGTTTTGGCCAATAAATAGGAAAAATCCAGGCAAGCGGAGCGCCGAGAGCCCGGCCGGTCTCCACGCCAGTTTACGCGCAACAAGGAGGTTTCATGTCCCCATCAGACGATAAGGAAATCACCAGGCTGCAGCGCCAGCGCAGAGCGCAGCTGTGGATTATTGGGTTCCTCGTTTTGCTGGTCCTCATCGTGCTTATCATCACCCCACTCTCGCAGGTCCTCACCCAATTCGCCTTTAAAACCGCTCAGCTCAGCACGAGCAATCCCAGCGCCGGCTCGGTGCTTGATCAAGCTAACGTTGCGGCCCAGAAAGCCGATTTAGAGGTAGCGCAGACCCAGAACGTCCTCAACCTTATGAATGCTATGCTTGTAGTTCTGGGCGTGGCGGCAGGCGCGCTTGGCCTCTTCGGCTTCTCCACAACCAGCGGCTTCCGTGATCTTGAAAAAGAATGGCGCGAGCGCCTTAGCAGCGTAGGCCGGCTGCAGAGTGAGACTGAAGCCAAAAGCAGGGCCATTGAGCAGCTGCAACAAGAGATGGAAGAGAAGAGCAAAAGTATCGGCGACCTGGAGACGCTTGTGAATAACGTGGCAAGGCTTCAGGAGTCAGTCAAAGAGCGCTTTGATCGCAGCAACACAGCCCTGGCCTATCTCATTCTTGGGAGCCAGCTCTGGCAGCGCCGCGAATATAACGAAGCTATGGCCTCCTATGAAAAGGCCCGCCATCTGCTGGCCAACAACGCGCAAATGAACTATGTTCTGGGGCGTATTTATCAGAGCATCGGGCGCTACAATGAGGCAATTACGTCCTTCAGCGACGCCCTCAAAGCCAGGAGCGATTACCCCGAGGCCCACAAAGAGCTAGGCCTTACCTATCGTCTGCTGGGAGCGCTGCAGGAGCAAGAAACGCAGCGCCAGCACTACTTTGGCCTGGCCCAGGAGCACTTGCAGCGCGCTATTGAGCTCAAAAATGACTATCTGGAAGCGCTTGGCTCGCTTGGCGGATTGCATCGGCGTCTTGGTGAGTATGAGAAGGCTCTTGACTGTTACAGGCAGGCCTACGCCCTTGATCGCACCAGCGCCTATGGCCCTGGCAATATTGCTAGCCTTGCTTTCTATCTGGGCCAGATGGAGGAGGCCCGCACTTACTTTGAGCGTACCGCGCGCCTGACTCAGGAGCGTATTGAGACCGGACAATGGGAGCCCTATTGGGACTATTATGATCTCGCTACGGCCCAATTGGCCCTGGCCACTCTCGCAGATAAGCCCGCAGAGCTTGCCACAGCTATGAAAACCTATCAGAAAGCCATTGACAATACACCAAGGGTCTCGGTTTTTGAAGGCGTGTTGAGCAATCTTTTCTTACTACAAAAAGCCCAGCATAAGCTAGAGGGTCTGCCACAAGCCGTCGAGATGATACAAGAGGCCCAGGATCGTTTGCGCGCCTCCATGCATATCGATGCCTGAGGATAGTATAGGCTGGCAAGCGGCGAATAAACTGCTAAGCTCAGGATTCTTCAGATCCCAACAGTTGGAGGATAAGTTGCTTCAAGGCAGTCGCTGAGGCGCCAATATGAAAGGGCACAATGCGTCCACGCCTCACCACTTCGCGGAGCCGCTCATCAGCAATCTGCGCCGCCTGATCGCGCCACAGACGCACAACATCATCGGCGAGACGCCCGCTTCCCTCGATCACCAGCAGAGGCCAGCCATGCCGTACCGTGGTCAGCGCCTCATCGAGCGCAATCGATCCACCGTTGGCCAGCAACGTCAGAGCTCCTTTTTCCCGCGCGATAGCCCGACCCAGCGCATACATCATCTCGGTCTCACACCCCCACTTGTTACCCTCAACCAACACAAAATGCGAATGATGCGGATCAAGCGAAACAAGCTCTTCAGTAAGCGCGCTGCTGGGTCTACCTGGATACGTCACCAGGCCTGTCGGTGCCACACCCAGCAGTGGCCTGCGTTGCCCATGCCGAAGCAGAGCCTGTCCCATGACCTGCATAATCCCCACATGCGAACCGCCGTCGATAATTACTGCTCCTGCCTCGACGGCTGCTGGCACAATGCTCTCGGTCCCCAGGTGCGTAAGCAGAGCGGCGTACTGACCCGCAAAGTTGCCGGCGCCACCGGCAATCATGATCAGCGGCGCCGGATATTCCAGCTCAAGCGCTTCAAGAATGCTCTCAACATGCCCTGCTAGCGTGGTAGAGACCACGCGCGCATGATTGCGCTCCGAAAAGAATATTCTACTGCTGTGCATAGCTTCCTGGCCTTTCCTCTACAAAAGGGTCCTCGGCAGAAGGACCCTTGAAGCAGCGTATTCACCTTATGTTGCTTAAACTATAACACAACACATAGGCATATTTAGACGTTGAGCGCCTCCAACTTACCAGTAGAGGATTTGCGCATATTGCGCCGCCAGGAAGCCAAGGAAGCGCGCGCCGTGCTCAACAGCGAAGCATCGCGCTGATGAGCGCTGTACAACGCCAGGCCAATCTTGGGCAAGCTTAACGCATCCGAGTATACAAGATAGCGGCTCTCCCAGATAGGATGAAACTTCTTTTTAAAGTTAAAGAGCGAGCGATTCTTCTCGGGATCGCCGAAGCGATGGGTCAAGAAATCTATGCTTGAGCCCAGGAAGGTCTCGTCATCTTTATTGGTATTACCCAGCGGAGCCAGGCCAAGGCTAATCGTCTGCGCGCCGCAGCTCTTCAAGTATTCAATCGAGCGCGCCAGCAGCAATTCCATCGTCCCGGGCGCACAACGCGCGGCCCGCCGCATAAGATCAAGTCCCCAACCCTCGCGGCCATAGATCGGCACAAAGTTCACAAAAGCATGCACCCGATTCGTCTTATCCACAGCTACTGCATACATTAACTCAGGATTGCTCTGCGGATCAAAGTGCCCCATGCTAAAGCCCATCTCCATGCCGCCCTTACTGACCAGCCAATCGTGCGATATGCGCTCCATTTGCGCAAGCTGCTCAAAGTCACTAATGCGTCCCCGATAGAAGACAACGTGCACATCTTCTTTCTCGGCCCGCTTCGCACTTGAGCGCACGTTCGCCATAGCTCCGCCCTTGAGGGTAAACTTCTCGGTGTTGATAATCGCGTCCTCGCCGATCTTCAGCAAGTGCAATCCGGCCTCCCGATACAGGTCCGCGATCTCCGCGCGCACCTGCCAGAAAACCGCAGTCCAGCTTTGCACGTGGCAGAAGTTCATAAATTGCTCGATGACCGCCGCCGTCTCATGGTCAGGACCAATCGGATCGCCGGCCACCACAGCCGTGCTGCCGACCAGCACATAGCTAATTACCGACTTGCCAGACTCCGAGAAGAAGTAGGACTTATCAAGGCCCATAGCAAAGTAGGAAATTGAGCTCTTGCCATACAGGCGCGTCAGTTGCGCGACCTCATAGCGCTCCTCGGTATCTGGCAGCAGGACAGCCGCCACCGGTCGAAAGAGCTGAACCATGCCATAGAGCACAGCACTGATACAGAGCACAGGCAGCGCGTGACCAAAGAGAAAGGCTGGCGTGCCGCGCGCAATATGGACCATATGCGCATTGGTAAGGATGCGCAGGGCGAAGACCTCAATACCAAAGCGATCAATCAAAGGATTGAAGTCATCATAGAGAGCGATAAAGCCCCCGATCGTATAGAACACTACCACGCCAAGGCCCAGCGTCAGGGCAATATATCCCCGCCAGACCGAAGGCGGATCACTTCTCGCTAGAAAAAAGTTGCGCAAACAGCAGAGCACTAGCGCCAGGCCCAGGGCTACAACGGTGGCCAGAATGGAGCCTCCGCGCAACACATGCAAGAGGCCCGAGAGCAAGAGCAGCACAAGGGTCAGGTGCCAGGCGTGGGCCTTACTACGCATCAAGCCATACGAGAGCATAATAAGGAAAAAGCCTACAACCACCGTAAGCGTCTGCGCCGGAATTTTATGCGCCACAAACGGCCATGCGCCAAGCAGGATATCCCAATTGAGCTTGGGCACGATGGCCGAGAGCATATCAGCAATACCTACAAACCCTGCAATCAGCCCTATTGTATAGCACACAAGCGGACGAATACGATTCATAGACAATACTGAGGCAACTTTCATCTCTTTTTGCATAGGGAACCTTCAATTCCGGTATCTTTTGTATGTCACAGTTTGGAAATTTTCGTAGCAGTTCATATGCAACATCCAATTGCTGCGAAATGATAGCTCTAGCGGGCTTTGCTTTTTCCCTGCGTATTTTAGCATATCTTGTGAAGAACTGCCTGCATCACTGCCAGATATAAGACTATTGATCTATAACAAGCTCGCAATTCGTTAAACCTGTATCAAATTCCCCGGTGAGTGGATTCTCTTCTATTGCTATAGAATAGCTCTTCTTCTCGCTGGTTCCAGCTTTCGTGGAACTAAGCAATAGTGCAGGACAGGAAATTCTATGTTGTCCGCAAATCCATCTCCAAACATATAGACGCTCCAGCCACCAAAAAAATCGCGTCAGAGCTAAAAATCAGTACAAAATTTTGCCGAGCTTTTGCAACACACATCCTGGCAGCACGTATATGTGATAGTATTGCAAACGAAACAGTTACATTTCAATGCTGAAATGTGGCTGTTAAGAACAAGAGAGGCATGTTTAATGATGAAGATGACGACTCTAGGGATGGACGAGCGCCTGGAACGCGTACTGGCCTATGCCTTCTGGTGGGTCTCGGGCCTTGGGCTGTTTCTAGTAGAGAAAAATCGCAATGTGCGCTGGCACGCGGTACAATCTATGGTAACCTTCGGGGGACTTTGCTTACTCATGTTCGCAGCAACCATGCTGAAGGCTATGCTGGGTTGGATACCGCTGCTCCACATCTTAACCGATTTTGGTCTTGGCCTGCTGCTCAACGTGCTTATGTGGGCCAGCCTCCTGCTGTGGATCTGGCTTATGGTCATGGCCTGGCTACGTCCAGATTATCGTCTTCCGTTTATCAGCGATTGGGTTCGCCGTATCGTCTAAGACCTATCACAAGGCAAGCTAATTTCTTTTATCCACGGACTTTTCCTGGCCATCGTGCTACCTCTGGCTGTACACCTGACTGTCTCGGGCCCGAAAGGAGCGACTTGAGCGCCAGGCGTACAGCAAAAAGGTGCTCTATCTTTCCTCTCGACTGCGATATAACCAGCCCAGGGTAATACCAAAGGCCAGGTGGCGCAATATATTTTGCCAGAAGGATTTCCAGGTGGCCAGTTTAGGCATCTCGCCGTCCTTAATCAAGGGGTGGTATTTATCGGCAAGCGGGGTCAGGGTCCAAGCCGCAGCAACAAAGCCGCTAGCAAAAAGCGAGCCTTTTAGCCAGCCTGGACCGGGCAGCCAGCGCTTGGCCAGGGCGGCATAGACCTGGGCCAGGGCCACACCGTTAAGCAGGTGAACGCCCCAGGAGAGCAACCAGGACCCCTTGCTGCTCTCTTTACCGACAAGCATGCCCTGGATAAACTGTACGTCGTTAAAATAATTCCCTATAATATACCTGTCCTCTTCCATGAAGACGCTATAGACCAGCGTGGCAACCAGGCCAGCCGCCGCAGCTCGGCGCGGGCACCAATCGGGCGCCAGCACTTTCCATAATATTTTCACAGCTTTTCTTCTTTCCATACAAGTCACACGCTTTTGAGCCCGCCTGCGCTCCAACTTTTCTCAAACCACAAGTAAGCCCGGCTTTTCTGCTTGCCGGGCTGCTGGTCTGCTCAAGCTTCTACTGCTGGCTGGGCGCCGGAAAGGGAAACCACCAGGGATCATTGATACCAGGATTGGTCAGCAGGGCACGCGTGCGCAAGAAGCGCTTGATGGCCGCCGGTCCCATGCGCGAGCCGCCCAGGCCGGAATATTTAAATGAGTGCTCTTCGCCATCATGCACAAAGGCTGTCAGCGAGACATCGTTAATGCTCACAGCTCCTGCCTCCAGGTGATGGGCCACGGCCTCGGCCTCTTCCGCGCTGCCGGCAAAAACTGAAGCGCTCAAGCCATACAGGCTATCGTTAGCCAGGCTGATCGCCTCTTCGAGCGTATCAAAGGCCATGACAGGCAGCAGAGGCCCAAAGCTTTCCTCGCTCATATTCAGCATAGTATGCTTGACATTCGTCAGAACCGTGGGCAGACACCACAGCCCGCCGCCATGCGTCTCAATCGCGCCACCACAATGAATTCGGGCACCCTTCTCTACTGCATCGCGCAGGTGTCGCTCAATGGTCCCGGCCTGGCGCACGGCCATAATGGGTCCGATCTGGCCGCTTGTGTACTCGGGATAGGCCAGCTTGAGCTGCCTGGCCTTCTCAACCAGGCGCGCGACAAATTCGTCAAAGATTGTGCGCGCGACATAGATGCGCTCGATCGATTGGCAGGACTGTCCGGTATTGACAACCGATCCCCACAGTAGAGCCGTTGTCGCACGCTCCAGGTCCGTGGAAGGCAGTACGATGGCCGGATCTTTTCCGCCCAGTTCAAGAAAAGCTGGGATAAAACGCCGGGCAGTGGCTTCGGCAACCTTGCGCCCGTTTGCCACGCTGCCAGTAAAGCAGAGGGCGTCCACGTACTCGATAAGGGTCGCGCCCGTAGTACCATCGCCAACCTGCACATAGAACACATCGCGCAGCTCAGGTACGCGGGCAATCGTCTCCAATAGGGGAGCGACAAAGCGCGGCGTGACTTCGCTGGGCTTGATCAGCACAGCGCAGCCGGCCAGCAAAGCCGGGATGGCATCGATAAGGGAGAGCAGCAGCGGAAAGTTCCAGGGACTAATGATGCCTACCAACTGATGAGGAACGTAATCGCTACTGATCTGAATGAAGGGGACCACCTGCGAGGGCTTGCGCTCCTCAACATAGCTAAGTGGCGCCTGTTGGCACCAGCGCTCAATTGTTCCCAGCACGCCTTCAAGTTCCAGGACCGATTCGCCTAAACGCCCGGTATCGGTAGTCACGGCCTGGATCAATGGCTCGCGCGCCTGGCTTAGCTCTTCCTTCCAGCGCTGAAGCACGATACTGCGACCCGCGACGCCCAGCGCGGACCAGGCTGACTGCTTCGCGCGCAGCTCAGCACAGCGTCTGGCCAGCTCATGCGCTTCCGGTAAGGTGATACTGTAATCTTCTCTGCCTGTCCGTGGATTACGAATACCCAGTGTAGTCATTTTATCCTTTACTCCCTCTACTGCATCTAAACATATGCATCTCGCTTTATCCTTACCGCAAAATAGCGTTACCGGGCTTTCCCGCTTGACATTATACGGCCCGCGTAACAAAAATATCCAGCTAGCTTATCAAGAGACACAAGAAGGCATTGTACGTATTTCCTCATTCATCCTCACGAATCGTTAGCCAGTCCGCAAGATGAGTGCATCCTAAACAGAACTGCTGGCTTTGAAGCGTTCATAAGCCGTAACGATACTCTCTAACGCGTCAGGATCAGTTGGGATTGTGACTGATATCTTCTCCCCTTCATCGGTACGTGGAGTTATCGAGAGGGCCCTTTGGGAAGACGTCACTTCAAGTGCGGCAACATGCCCAAAATTGACAACATAAGCCCCCATTGGAATGTGGTGTCCCCATAAACAAATCCATCCGGGAGAAGGGCCAGAACCGGTCGCTCCTGGAAGACCCATGCCACTACGCCTCCAAACACAGCTCCAATAGCCCCTATCAGTAGCGATGCCGAGACGAGCCAGTCGGGGGGAGTATCTCCTGCAGCGCCTATCTGCAGCAAGAAATTGTGGATGGAGAGGAAAGAATTCCCAGCACCTATAGCCAGCCCTATGAGCATACTGGAGCCAACCAGGCCTATGAGGCCCCAACCACAGCCAGACACGAACATAGGCCATACGAAATCGGCGAGAGAGAAGAGGGGAATGACGCGCCAGTTAGAAGGGACACTTCTCTTACGAACTCTTGTGAGGACATCTTTCCCGTTGAGACCTTCAGACAGTGCTTGCCAGATACGCCGTCGCTTTTGCTCTTGTTGCCAGGAAAAAAACCGTGGGTCTCTGCTGAAAAAGTGAGCAGAAGAAACAGGTTGATGAGGCTGTACGGCAGGCATGGTAGCCTCTGGCGACGCTGATGTCATATCAGGCGTGCTGACTTCTGGCAATGCTGGCGCCGGAACAGGAGGCGCCTTGCCAGGCTGCGCCAGTTGTTCTCTCACTTGTAGGAAGATTAAGGCAAGAAGGCAGAGAGCCAGGAACGCCAGGAGAAGCCATATATTATCCTTTACGAAAGCAGGAAGGGGAACAGCGTTTCCCAAAATACCGCTGATCGAGGTGAGAATTACCGCTAAAGTTACAGTACTGGTAATTTGGCTTCTTCTATTCATAAAAGCTCCCATTACCTATCATAAATAAATCTATGCAAGATTGCTTTTTGCTATTTGTGCTCTTTGAGCCCCACAAGCGACGTGAGTAGGAAAAATGGTTCTTTCATGACATGTTACTTCTCGTGTGAAGGAAGCCAACAACACCATCTTCCTTTAGTATATCTGATCAGCATGATGTTTGCCAGGAGATCATCAGCTTATTTTCAGATTTTACCTCTTAACCCAGAAAAATAGTGAGGTGGGTCTACGCTGCCCACATTTCATATTAACTGGCGCGCGCTCAGCCCTACTTCTCTTCAAGGCGCAAATCGCCAAAAAATTTGCGCAGGGGATGAACTATTTTGGCAAGCATGCATTTGCTGCACGTACTTTGGTACCTCTATCAAGGCTACAGGTTGAGAATATCGTAAAAATAAGATAGAGAATAAAGTAATACCTTTTGCGGAAGCACGTCTACGAGCACCATTAAGTCACAGTCTCCAACAATAGAGGCAGCCGCGAAAGGTATTTGTCTTTGCTCTGCACACATTTCTCTCCCTTCCCCCTCTTGTCTTTTAGTGCTTTGGGAGGAGTGCGCCGCCTGCGGGCGGCAGGAAAAGGAGAAGCTGGGGCTTTCACCCATCACTTCAAGCTTGCCAGCACATAGACGATTACCATGGTACTGTTTGAAGCAAATATATTGAGGATGACAAATAAAGTATAGTAAAAGAATAAGTGTGATCAAGCTTGCGGATGTCTCCTACGTCCGTCCTACCACCATAGAGCTAAACCCCCTGAGACAGGGCGTCCGCAAGCCACCCCTTCAATGCAGCCCGATCGCCACACTTCCCACACAACCCTCCTCACGATCCAAAGCTAGCCCGCCGAGCGCTGTCGCTCATTGTGATACTGGCGACCCCGCCAGTCTACGCCCCTGCGCGTCACGATGCGCCAAGCAGATTGGGCCAGAATACCCTCAAAGATGGCTCCGGCCAGCGGATGGGTCAGTGCCGTGTACCACGGGACGCTCATCTGTCTGTTAAGCCAGGTTCGGTAGGCAAAAATCGCCCCAAGTTCCAGACCCATAGCCGCCCCCACCTCGCGTAAACCGATACTCACGCTGCGCTTTGTACGCACCAGGCGCGCCAATAAAGGCAGCAAAAAAGGCACGATAGAGATCATCGGGAGACCAAAGAGTTGGGTCAGGACAAACGCCAGCCCTCCGCGATTGCCCAGGAAGGCATTTTTGCGCCAGCCGCGCCAGGTATCGCGCAGCCCATGATACATGCGTACGCGTAGCAGGCCGCTGCCCTCCACAAATTTGAGCTTGAAACCGTTCTCTTTGACTACCCGCGCCAGGTCGCGATCGTCAAGCAAGGTATCGCGCAATTCGGGACGCGCATAGCCGCCGATCTGCTCATAGGCTTGGCGCCGAATGAGGATGTATTGCCCATTCGCTACGGCTACCGGGCTGCTGGGATCATTGACAAGCCGCGGCGGATAGAGCATGCTGATCCCCAGAAAGGCCATCGGCATCAAGGTCTTTTCCCAGAAGGTGGGTAGTTCCTGGGTAGAGGCGATGGTAAACAAGTCTACCTGTTCTTGCCTGGCTTGGGCAAGCGTCGAGCTCAAAGCGTTGGGGGCGTGCCAGGTGTCAGCATCGGTAAAGAGCAGCCACTCACCGCGCGCTTCCTGCACGCCCTGCTGAATGGCATGCGGCTTGCCGGCCCAACCTGGCGGTAGATCGCGCAGGCGCAAGATCCATAAGCGTTCCCCGCGTGGGTGGCTCGTGACCAGCTCATCAAGAATGCTGGCAGTCGCGTCGGTAGAGCCATCATCAACGACAATCACTTCATAATTGGGATAATCCTGCTCCAGGAGCGAAGTTACGCAGCGCCGAATATTGCGCTCTTCGTTGCGCGCCGGCACAATGATCGAGACGCGCGGCTGCAAGGGGGAAGATGCTGGCTCCTGAGCCGGCTGAGGCGGTAATTTTCTGACATAATCATTTTTGTCAGGTGCTGTACGCCACCAGATTACAGCATAAAAA
The DNA here is from genome assembly GCF_004208415.1 of Ktedonosporobacter rubrisoli. Taxonomy (GTDB): domain Bacteria; phylum Chloroflexota; class Ktedonobacteria; order Ktedonobacterales; family Ktedonobacteraceae; genus Ktedonosporobacter; species Ktedonosporobacter rubrisoli. Next base: position 6,362,195 of record NZ_CP035758.1, read on the forward strand.
CCGACCACGCCAATCACATGCGACCAGAGCAGGAAGCGTGGCCAGCTATTCAACCAGTTATATTTGCCCATTTACTTTGCCTTTTTGCAGGTTGTTTCCTTGCTATTATAGCTAATATGTGCACGCAGCAACAAATCAGATTGCCGGGGCTCAGCTCCGCCTGTTTCCTCTGCAAACCCGCACACAGCAGCACCCGAGCGCCTTGCAGCCCTGCACCTTTGCCATCCCAGATCGAGGCGCTCATCTGTCTCGGCCACGAATTTGCTCTGATCCCAGGAATTTTGCATCCACTTAGCCTCATCAATCGTATAATACACAGTGAGCGCTAGAATGGCATTTGTAAAATCTAGTAATTATTCCCACAGAGGAGGCATTAATGGTAAATGCAGCATTAGTTCTTGGTATTGTGTTGGGCTCAGCTTTTAGCCCGACAGGACTTATCATCTGGATTATTATTGGACTGATAGCCGGCTTTGTCGCGAGCAAGATTATGTCAGGCGGCGGATATGGTCTTATCGGTGATATCATTGTTGGCCTGGTAGGAGCCCTTATCGGCGGCTTCCTTGCCAATCTGCTAATTCCCGGAGCTACCTTTGGCCTTATAGGCAGTATCATTGTCGCTATCATCGGCGCATGTATATTAATCGCTATTCTACGGGCTGTAAGAAGGGCCTGAGCCGGCTAAGGACGCTCACTAATCATAAAGGTACAGACCGCAGAACCCGACGCGGGGAAGCGGGTTCGCACAAAGGCGTGGCGAGCCCGCTGGCGGGCGAAGCCTGTACTATTGCGCATAACCTACGAAGGACCGGCATTGATCCGGTCCTTCAGCCTATGAGCTCCCCACTTTGTGCGCGCTCTGACAACTCTTCTTTAGGAAGAGCCGCATGTTGGAAAATGGTCAGGTGCCAGCCTTCCTTGCCCAGGCTCAGGCCAGCGAGCCGCCAAAAGGATGATCAATCACATACAACCAACGTCCATCTGGCTGCCGGCGCACAACCTCTGAGGAAGTGCCTTCAAACTCGACAGGCTCTCCGTCCTCTCCTCTGGTAACCAGATGCCATTTAGCGCGCAAGAGCGCAATATCGCCAACTCTATAGGCGTACTGATTTTCAGAGACCATCTGGCCCCTAAAGGCCAGCAGCCCTTGCAAGTGTTGCTTAAGCGCGTCTTCGCCTATACTTACTTCACCACTTAGCTCTACGGCGCCGGCCTCCGGCTCATATAAGGCTAACAGCTTCTCAAGCTCGCCCGAATTAAAGGCAGCTGCAAAAAAGCGATTCATTTGCTCTGGCGAACTCACAAAAAATGGACCCTTCGAGCCTGGCATACGTTTCTTCCTCCTATCTATACTTGCATAGCAAATCTCAGCTTGTAGATAAACAGTCAACACGAGCACAGTCAGGTGTTCTCCTCTGCTCAGATTGGCGCTCTCTACCCGCTCATAGGAAGTATGTGGGATAATACGTTTGCAAACAAGTACGCAGAATTGTCAGACATAGTACTGTATAGCAGACTAACATGCGCAGAGGAAACTATGCCCTATCAACATAGCATTTATGGTTGTCCAGTCGAAGCCGCTCTGGCGGTGATCGAGGGAAAATGGAAGCCCCAGATCCTATATCTGTTATTTCAAGGTACCCGGCGCTTCGGCGCGTTACAGCGCGGCTTGCCACATATAACGCGCCACGTGCTCTCAACTCAGTTGCGCGAACTGGAACATGCTGGAGTGATAAAGCGCCAGGTATTTGCCGAGGTGCCCCCACGCGTAGAATATTCTTTAACCGAATTTGGCAAGAGCTTAGAGCCAGCTCTGACCAGTCTCCTTGCCTGGGGCGAGCAATATATCAGTCGCCAATCTGCTCATGAGCAAGCAGACGCTCCAGAGGACCAGGCGCGCGGGTACTAACGCTCTCCCGCTATCGCCTCCTTGAGGCTTGCTTTGACTCCCCGCTCTACGCGCCAGGGCCTCCTTGCCCCCAAGGCGCGCAAGCTGACAAGGCTATTCGCTTACCAATGGTCCTGGCTTCTCAGGAGGCTCGCCTACTGACGAGGTAATTTCCTCAATCTCAATTACATCGGCTTCGCGAATGACCGTTTGCTCGACATCCTGGGACATCTCTTCGATTTCCACCATGACCATCGCAGCATAGCCTTCCTCTCCCGGCAAAATTTGGAAGCTGACAATCCTGCGCACTCTATAGCCGGGCGTTCCGGGAAACTCTTTCCCGGGCAAGGCATTGGCCCAATCAGCGATCTCTGTCATGTTGGCGGCCTTATCATAGCCTAATAGGCGTGTCTCCATGTCTACTCGCTTTCTAGCTCTTCTCATAGCATTCTGGCATAGTAACCAGACCATATCTATCTATGTCACGACCCGCAAGCTCGTTTCGCTTCCTCGCCAGCCGCCTCTTAGTTCAACTCACCTCTTTCTAATCCATTCTATTTCATGAGCATAGCTATAGGATGCTCTATTATACTTCAGTTTATTTAACTCCCCTTGTTTCCCCTATTATTTGACATAAATATATATCCATGCTACCATCACAGCCAAATAGATGGGGCTCGTCAATTCTTTTTGTTCTAGCGCGTGCAGCTGGGAACTACAACATTGGGACCTGTGCTTAAGGCTTCGTCCTTTAAGCAGTCCTCTCCTGTGGGAATTGGCAAGCCCTGGCCAAATGGAGGGTAAGCTCTCATATTAGAGACTTCACCAGGCACGGGGAGAAATTTCGTGCGATTACAGCTTTTTTTGCCTTTTCAGCGCCCAGAGGCAGCAGCATCCTCTGGATGGTCTCGTGTGCCGCTCTGTGACTGGCTCCTCGCCCCGCCTTTCGGGGCACGAGCAGCCTCGCTTCGGCCTATATTCTACCCAGGCGACCTCTACACCTATTTTCCATTATGCCCTAAGGGCAGACTGAAAGTGCTGCCAGCCGGCCGTCTCCCCATTGTCTCTATTGGCGCGTCCACAAGACAGACCTGCGTACACAGTATCGTCAGGAACACATTCTATATTTATGCCAGCCGATCTGAAAAAGAGAAGCTAGAGAGGAGACTCTTGCATGGCCTGGGAAATCGATCCATCCCATACATTAGTCGAGTTTGCTGTTGTTCATCTCATGATTAATACGGTTAAGGGACGCTTTACCGATATAAGCGGCACCATCCATCTCGATGCGCAGCAACCCGAAACCTCCTGGGTGAAGGCACAGGTAAAGGCGGCCAGCATTCAGACAGGCGTGGCCCAACGAGATGCCCATTTACGCTCCGCCGACTTCTTTGACGTTTCCAAATTTCCGCTCATTGCCTTCGAGAGCACTCGCATAACCAACGTGGAGAAAAATCACTGCACCCTGCACGGAAATCTTTCGCTGCATGGCGTCACACGGCCAATAGAGTTTCAGGCCGAATACACAGGCCACAACCGCGACCCTTTCTCCGGCGGCTGGCGCGCCGGCCTGTATGCCACCACAGTCATCGATCGTCGCGATTTTGCCATGAGCTTTGAGCAGACCCACATGGGCATCGCTACGGTTGGCTACAAGGTGCGCATCGAGATCAATGCCGAAGCCATCTTGCTCTAACGCGCTCCCATGAACAGAGAAACGGCGGCAAGGATTGTCTAGTATATCCTTGCCGCCGTTTACGGACCGCAGCAGATTAGCTTTGGCCAGCGCTAGCCACGCTTGGGGAGCTTTTGCCGTCCCACCTGTCGCATAAGGAGCAGCAGGGCCGCCAGCAGGCCGGCCAGCACTACGCCGCTTACCAACAAATTCTGACGCAGCCTCTGCTGTCTTCTGGCCATAAAATCTTCGCGATCGTTGATATGAGGAAAGGGCGTCGAGGGCACTGGCACGCCAAGAAAGGCGCACAGCGGCTCCCAGCCCTCCTTGACGTTATAGATTAGCAGCCGCTCCGCCGGCACGGAGCGCTTTACCTCTTCGATATGCCGCTCAAAGACGGCGATCGCATGAGCTTTATCGGGAAACTCTCCGCCGAAGGTTCCATTCCAGATAACTGCCTTTATCATCCTTACAAACCTTCTCATGTTCGGCATCATGAGCCCCATTATATTCTGCACGAGTCCTCTACGCTCGGCTGATTGGTAAATGGTGCTCATGGCGCTTTCATACCATTTCTCGGGATCGCGCACCGTCAAGAGAACTTTAGCCTCTGGATAGACCTCCATCAACTCCTTATAGAATGTACAGCCGGGCCAATCTACGGTAGCTTGATATTCTTTTAACAATGCGCGCCAATTCACAGGTTCTCCCTGCGCGGCAGCATACCAGATATCCGCATGCTCTCGATGCTTAAATACCTCAACCATGTGATAACAAGGATTAAAGCCCAACTCCTCCAGGGCCGTTTTCAGGGATAACGTCCCCGTGCGCCCAAAGCCGGCTCCGATGATCTTCACTCCTTGTTTTACGGTTTCTGCTGAATGAGCCACATACAACTCCTTTGCATTTGAAAACCTTAAACTCTCTTAGGATGTATACTCATTATACTTACACATGTAAATATATCATCAATACGCTATTGACGCCTATCTTTTGCCTTTCTCGGGCACGCAGAGCAGAGGTAATAAGGAGAGCGCATAAGGCAGGAGGCAGGGTGGGCGCGACGAAAGTGGGGAACCTGCTAAGTGCGGCGCTTCAACAGCCCTAGCAAAGCAACAAGCGCAACAAGGCCGGCCATCCCGAGCCCAAGCCACTGCAAGCGGCTCTTCCAACGTCTGGCCCGATTAGCAATAAAGTTTTCGCGATCGTTGACATGGGGAAAGGGCGTCGAGGGCACCGGCACGCCAAGAAAGGCGCACAGCGGCTCCCAGCCTTCCTTGACGTTATAGATCAGCAGCCGCTCCGCCGGCACAGAGCGCTTCACCTCTTCATTATGTTCTGCGAAGATCTCCAGCGCCAGCTCTTTGTCAAGGAAATTCCCGCCGAAGGTCCCATTCCAGATCAGGGCATCGATCATGCGAATGGTGCGCCGCATACGCACAAAAAAGAGGCGGGCTGCAAACAGCGAGAAGGACATAAAAGGCGAGCGCGTGGTGGTCGTCACCTGGTAGATAGTCTGGTACGCGCTCTCGTACCATTTCTCGGGATCGCGCACCGTCAAGAGAACTTTGGCCTCCGGATAGGCCTGCATAAGCTCCTTATAAAAGGTACAGCCGGGCCAATCCACGCAGGCCCGATACGTGCCAAAGATGGCATTCCAGGCAACGTCGCGGCCAGCAATCGCCTCATTCCAGAGCTTAACATGCTCAGGGTGTTGAAAAACCTCGCGCATATGGTAGCAAGGACCAAAGCCCAGCAATTCAAGGGCCACCTTCAGCGAGTAGGTGCCGGTCCGGCCAAAGCCGGCGCCGATGACCTTCAGTCCACCATGTACTTCTTCCATAGATGGGTCAGCTTTCTGTGTTTTTTCTTGCGGATTCCCCTGGCTCCCTTTCCCCAGCTAAGCTTGAGAAGGCCAAAGCGCCTCAAGGCTGCGCGCGCGGGCAGGCCCATCTTGAGTTACGCGGGATAGAGCGTGCTGCGTAACGCTTCAAGAGTCGTTACCAGCCGATAGGCCACCTGCTCCTGTTTATCATAGACCGTCGCCCATTCCTGCCAGAATATCAGCAGCGTCATACAGACCCAATGTAAATCCACCTCATTTTCGCAGGGCACCAGCAGAGCTGCCTCCTCATAGGCCTCTTCACCTCCACCAAGCGCATAGATGCTCACTTCCAGGCATGATCCTTGCCAGCTTCCCTGACGCTGCAATACTTTGCGCACCTGCGCCGCCGAGAAACATTCTCCCGAGAAGCCCTTCCCCAGTCCAATAAGCACACAAAACCTTTGTGGCTGTGGAGGCATTGTATATATCTGCTGTGTATAAGGAATGCCCCATTCGCTCAATTGCTGAGTAAGTGTGGCAAGCTGTAACTTTAACTCCTGATCGCTGAGCACTTTCTGGGCCGGTCCGGGCACGCGATTGAGCTGATAAACGACGGTTTGTTCATGTTGAGAGCTCAGGTAATCCAAAAAATAACCCGAGAGGCGTAGATGAGGAAGCAGCTCCGCAGTTGCCTGGAGAGCCTGTAGCAAGCTCTCACGATACCTGGCCTGGACCTGGATGCTGGCTGCCCAGAACTCGACAATATCAGAAGAGACAAAACCCATAAGTTTCAGGCTATGGGGGAGTAGGCGTATATCTAACATCGTTAATTCCAGACTATTCCTTACTTTTCAGACAGAGAAAGAAGGATAGATCGGCTCTGCCTGTAGCTTGACGAAATTTTGGGATTCTGAACATTCCACGTTTCACGCGGGCAATTTTTTTCAGATCCGCTCCCTCCGCTTCAGGCCAGGTAGGGTGCGCATTTCCTCAACTTCCCTATATCATCAATATTGTAGCATGAAGTAGCAGGCCTTAGATCACTATCCTGATCTCAAATGGGAGCCAGAACCACATACGGCTCTATCTGCACGGCAGCGATGACCGGGGGAGCAGTTCCGCCGTTTATATCCCAGCCTTGGCAGTCAGGCGGGCAAAGGTGCCCTCTATCCAGCGCCGCTCCACCTCTAGCATGACTTGGCGATGGCGATGAATCAGCCTCGTTAGCGCATCGCGCTCGGTATGCTGATCCTCTTCCAGGAGCGTGAGCAAGCGCTCCAGCGTCTCTCTGCGCCTCGTCAGAGCTTGCTTCGCCCTCTCCGGCGGCAGCATGGGCAAAAAATAGAGTACAAAATCAACACGGCTTAAGCCCACACCGCGCACGCTAAGAACATTGTATGCAATGGCAAGAATATCATGTTGCGCTCTCTCGGCCAGGAGCGCAGGAGCTAACTTACCAGCATCCGGCCGGCTCTCACTTCTCGGCGCCTTGATAAGCCGGGCATAGAAATCCTCTTCCTGTACAATACACGCAATAAACTTATCTGTCCAGTCTATCTCTGCATCCAGCAGGGTACAGAGATGATCATAGACAAGCTGATGTTCCTCGTTATCTGGAAAGCGCCGCATCGAGAGGCTAGCCACGCGCGTATAGGCTCGCCCAAGCTGCCCGCGCCGCGTCTCCAACAAGGAAAGGCTCTCTTCCTGAGAGAAATAGCGCAGGAGTAGAAGGCTACTATCGAGGCTCCCCGCATACGGCGTATAGATGCTCAAGCCATCCTCAACCAGGCGCCCAAATTGCTGCCGTCCCGGCTCTGTTACTTGATACACACCTTGCGAAAGCGAGGAAGCATCGCGCCAGAGGTAGCCGGCCTGAGTGAGCCGCTCAAGCTGAAAAAAGACAGCCTGGGGCTCAAGGAGATCATAAAAGAAGCGCTGCTGCTTCTCTACTATCTTATGGATAACATGCCCTGGTAAAGGATGAGCAACCAGCAGGCCTAGAAAGAAGAGATCCTGGTAGAGCATGCTTGTTTGCCTCCTAACTGCCTTTTCTCGTTTGCCAACCATTAATACCTATTCATCTGTCAGCAAGCCAGCTCTCTCGACGCCAAATGCTTATCAGGTGCCTGACCTACTATAGGCCCTCTACCTGAATGCCAGCTAAACAAAAGATATCTGGCCTGACAACGACCTGAGAGCAACGCTTTGCTATACATAGAACGGCCTGCGCTTCCCTTCTGTGACAGGCAGCTCGCGCGCATAGTACCTCTATGTGTCGCCCTTGTTGGCAGCTAGAGCATAAATTTCAGCTTATATAGACGAAACATCCAACAAATTTGAGGCGCGGAAAAGGACGTATACCTCAACAAAGTAGTATCATAGCTTAAAGCATCTTTCTGCATATCTTGCTCATATTACCATTTCCTTTGAGATGAGAGGCTGGAAATTGTAAAGCTCAAGCAGCTTGTAACACATGCAGAACAAAAGGGGACAGTACCAAAACATATAGAAGGGATCAATAGACAAACATGTGGCAACCTCCGGAGCAAAAGCCAACATTCTATCAGTTAAGGCTCGCACATGGAGTCTCGTTATTAAAGCTTGCTCAGGCCAGCAACCGGCATCCTTTCGTGATCTGGGACATACTCCTTGGCCGCGAGGTCGAGCTTGCCGACGCCATACAAGTGCTGGGTGCCTTCAACGAGCTCTGTGGAACTCACTACACACTGGAACAAATCAAGCTACCTTACAAGCAGACGAATGATCCCGCTTCCAGCTGAAGCAATTCCACGCAGGAGGTCCCGCCCCTTGCAGGCAAGGACCTTACTCTTGCCCACAAGTTTCTCTAACCGTACAACGTTGTGCCGCAGCGTGGGAATCCTACATAAAGAACGTGCCTGAGAGCGGGGGAACACTCTCAGGCACGCCAGCATCTAGAGGGAACTATCGATCTTCTTTTTTTAGTGAGACTTGAGTATCAAAAGCAGGGATACAGGCCAGCCTGCTACGCCTCAGTTTCCTTCCTGGGCGGGCGCGCTTACGGTAGCACTCATCGGCGTGAGCAGTTCAGCGCCGGGTACGCTCTCAGGACGCTGCGCCGGTCTAGCTCCACGCATGCGAGGTCGCCAGACCCGGATATACTCGGCCAGGAAGTAAGAACCGACGACGAAGAGCGCGGCAAATGCTTGAGCCGCGAGCGACTCTACGGTCGGGAAAACTGCAAACCATATACCCATCCAATCGGGGATCGGGATAGGCAAAGTCGTTGTTGAAATCCAGTGGGCAAGTTGGAGCTCTTGCGCGCTCTCACCAACCATAACTACCAACACGATGCCCAGCAGCACGCCGGTGAGCACCAGCATCTTCTTATACGGCAACTTCTGATGTGCAAAGAACGTCAAGACAGCGACTATGGCCGTAAAGAATAGACCGACCGCGACACCTTGCAGCACGGTCGCCGATCCTACCTGCAGGCGCAGATTTTGCAAGAAGAGCACGACTTCAAAGCCTTCACGATACATCGCGCTAAAGCCAAGCAGGGCCAGCCCCAGGGTGGTACTCGAATGATCTTCATTTTTTGCGCTGGCCATCAAGCTGCGCTTGCGCTTGTTGTGCATCGAGATCCAGCCCGTCCAGTAGATTTTGTGGAAGAACCAGTTCATGATGACCAGAAGCACAACGATGGCTAACAAGCCGGTGGCGGCCTGGATATCCAGGGCGGGCGCGCTTACTGCACTAATCACGGCTATGGCGATAAACCAGGTAATAACTGTGGCAATCAGGCCTAGCCCGGCTCCAGCCGCGATGGGGCGCCGGTAGGACTGATTGGTCCCCATCATGCTAGCCGTAATGGCCGCGATAACCAGAATGGCCTCTAGCCCCTCACGAAATACGAGTAAACCTGTGTTTACGATGACTGCATTGTGATCAAGATGAGGTATCGAGGGATCAGGATTCCCCCCAGAGGTAATTCCCTGCCAGACCAGAGCTCCAACAACGATAAGACCCGCTAGCCCGAGAAAAACGCCTATTCCAATACGCACGGGCTTGGCAACTGTTGGTAAGAAAGTCTTGCTCAACGTATCAAAACCTTTCCGATAGAGACTTGAGGAAGATAACAAGCAGCCTTCTCACTCAATGGTTCCATCCAAGATGAAAAGCAAATATACGATACTTCCCCTACTATGATTACTCCTGGATACCATGCTCGGGCCGACGTCCCGTTTCTCTTTTTCGTCTAAGCCAGAGCCTATATCCTAGTCTGCTACTCAGATATTAGCATGGCCTAAAGGCGACTGTCAAGATATACATCTATCAATTCTTATGTCTTGACTCAGATATCCTGATCCTGGCCGAAGCGTGGGCGGCTCGCGGGCCGGAAATTCTGGCAAGGGGAGTAGTACTACAGTCATGTTAGCCTGGCATAAAGCTCTTCTACACTACTCACCATATTGGATTATAAAGAAGATTTGCCAATTGTGCCACCCGTAAATGCGGCCATTTCGCCAGAGAATTGTTAAGTGACTTGCTGCGCTCGCCGCACAGCCCTCGCACTGTGCGCCTCCTTTCCAATACTATCAGGTGGGGCAAAAACAGAGCTGGCAATCCCTGTAATAAAGCATCCAAGACTTGAGCTACTAACTGAGCGGCGCTATAATTGGGAGCGTATGTTATAATACATGTATTCAATTTGCTTCATATCTAGAGAAAGAGAATATGCGCGAACAACTTGACGATCTCGCTCTGGCAATCGAAGATCGCATAGACACTTCCTCGCGTAATACGTTACGCTACATCATCCTGGGCTTGCTCTGGGCGCATCCCATGAGCGGCTATGACATCAAGCAAGCCTTTGATCGCGCGCTGGCCAGCTACTGGAACGCGGGCAACAGTCAGATCTACACGACCCTCAAACGGTTGAGCCAGGAGAAGCTCGTCGAGTCAGAAGTCATTGTCCAGACCACACGCCCCAACCGTAAGGTCTATCGTCTCACCGACGCCGGTCAGCTTGAGCTCGACCGCTGGCTCCAGGAAGATGTTCCGGCCCGCTTTACCAAAGACGAGTTCCTTACCAAGCTCTTCTTTTGTGGAGAAACTTCCGATGAGATAGCCCTCAGACATTTACGCGAGCATCATGAGAGCCTGCACAGCCAGCTTACCCATATGGAATGGGTTCGCCAGCAATATGCCACACGCCCTACACGGCGTCCGCGCTTGCTCGAATATCAAATGCTGGTACGCGAGTATAAAGAAGCCTTGCTCAAGACCGGACTGGAGGTCACCGAGCGCTTCATTACACGAATAGAGGATCGAGCCAATTCGCCCGATTAAATAGGAGCTTACGAAGCCACCTTGCTCTACTCATTACTGATATGGGGTAATTCGCTTGTTCGCGTCACCCCACTGCAAACCTTTTTTCTTTGGTGTAGGGAAAAGGGGAAGGGATATTGCCACCATCCTGCTCCCTTCATGGGATGCGCGCCATTGTTTTGCTATTGAGAGGCAGGGCTACAAGCTGCCTTCGGCAAAAACTTGAAGGACCCCTGGCATGGCAGGGTCTTGACCGTGCTAAAAGAGAAGGTTATCATAGCGGAAAGTATTGAAGGCTTCATTCGGGGTTATATAAAAAAGGAGTATCGTTAAGCACTCATGCCTAAAACGTCCAAACGCGCCGAGACCAGGCGCGCAGCCAAAATCGCCAGGGCGCACTCCACCGAACTGCCAAAGCTGGAGGCCAAGGAAGCTCCTCCCAGACGTTCCGGCGGCAACAAACCGCCAGCTCGTGGCATCGCGCGTTATCCCTGGGCAACAGTCATCGTCGTCGCACTCATCATCCTTGGGGTATATGGCCTTTACGCAACTCATACCTGGCCTTTCACGCAACCCAAGCCCCCGGCCAAAGCAGCCAATAAACCAGTCGCAGCCTCGCCGTGCCTTGACAAAAATATGCTCAAACAAATCACCGACACCTCGGCTGCTCCCGACGCCGATGCCTTCAAAAAGATTGAGCACACCTATAAACAGGCGCCAGAAATGAGCATCAATTCCCAGAAACTCTATTGCGCCGGCATCAATACTAATCGCGGACTTATCGTCGTAGAGCTCGATCCCAAACTGGCCCCTCAGACCGTCAATAACTTTGTCTTCCTGGCCCAGCACCATTTCTATGATGGCATCGTCTTCCATCGCGTGATCCAGAGTGGCAACGGTCTTCACATCATCCAGACCGGCGATCCACAGGGCAGCAATCCTAAGGAGCGCGGCAAAGGTGGCCCCGGCTACAAGTTTAACGATGAGCCTGTGAAGGGCGATTACACGGCGGGCACTCTCGCCATGGCCAATTCGGGACCCAATACCAACGGTAGCCAGTTCTTCATCAACGTCACTGATAATACCTCCTTGCCAAAACAATATAATCTCTTTGGCCATGTTGTGCAGGGGTTGGATGTTGTGAAGAAGATTCAGGGTCCTGGAGACGATCCAGCAACTCAGAATACTACCCCTGATGTCATGAACCACGTTGTCGTGGTTCAGGCACCTTAAGTTACACCGAAAATATAGTGGTAGCTCCACGTGGAGCTACCAGCGCGTGATTCATTCACGCCTATTATCAGGAGGTTTTTTTGGCTAAGAAGTATAACCAGCCACCAGCAATGCAGATCGATCCTAACAAAAAGTATAAGGCGATCCTGCACACAAGCAAAGGTGACATTACTGTAGAGTTATTCGCCGATAAGGCGCCAATTACCGTCAACAATTTCGTCTTCCTGGCCCGCGAAAAATTTTATGACAACACGACGTTCCATCGTGTGATTAAAGGCTTTATGGCCCAGGGCGGCGATCCAACCGGTACAGGCACAGGCAGCCCCGGCTATCGCTTCAATGACGAGCCCGGCGCGCTGGCCCTTAAGCATGACAAGGCCGGTGTGGTGGCGATGGCCAATGCTGGCCCCAATACCAATGGTAGCCAGTTCTTCATCACTCACGGGGCACATCCCCATCTCAACGGCGGCTATGCGGTCTTTGGCCAGGTCGTCGAGGGGCTTGACAATGTGCTTGCGATCCGCGTACGCGATCCCCAGGCCGATCCCAAGCCCGGCGATACTCTCAAATCGGTAGAGATTATCGAAGGCTAGACTTTAGGAGACGAGTCGCGCCCACCTCCATCGGTGGAGATCCGGTGCGGCTCGTTTCTCCTCTCGCTTTGCCTCATAGTCAGCCCTTTTGTCTCGACAAAGCAGCAAAATCGCTTAGCAATCTTGCGCCAATGCGCGTTTGCGCTCTTCCCAGGCCAGAATATCCGCTCCCTCTTGCCCTTTTGAAACGTGTTATGTATAGAGAAGGCCAGGGAGCACGGAACATTTGCTCTCTTGTAGAGTATGCGCACCTCCCCCAAAGGTTTGCATGGTCCCTCTTCCTGCTTCTCTTTACTATTGACCCGGCCTGAAACGTTGAAGGAGCTCAGTATGGATAGGCTTGAAACTGCCAGGACACTGGTGACGGCCCTGCAGTCTAATGATATGGAGACGGCAGCCCGGCTATTAGCCGATAGCTTTAAGATAGATGGTCTGACGCCAACCCCACTCGATCGGGGTCAGTTTCTGGCTGTGCAGAGCGAGCTGCTCGATGCTCTGCCCGATTTTTCCTACAATTTCGCTAACGAGCGCGCGGAACAGGACGCGATTACTGGCACGATCAGGATTAGCGGCACCAATCAGAAAGATCTTTCCTTGCCGCTCTACGACCTTGAAAGCATACCGGCAACCGGCCTGGCAATCTCGCTGCCAGAGGTGCCCATCAAGTTCTCTTTCCAGGGTGAAAGGGTGACGGCGCTGACGATCGAGGCGGTGCCAGGCGGCGGCCTGGGTGGCCTTCTGCAACAGATTGGGGCCGAACTACCAGTGCAGCCGCGCGAAAGTACGTTCTCCGATCCCGCTTATATAGAGCTGCAGAAACATATTCCGCCATCCGACAAATAAGCGAGCCGGCGGCGCTGCATAAGCGCAGAAATGATCAAGGCGGCGAAGTCTCTTGCAGGTTGAGCTAAACCTGGCAAGACGATTTTCGCTCCCCTGCTTGCGGCCTGGCTTATAGCCGTTCCGGCAGTCTGCGCAGCTCTTGCAACATTTGCTTCAAGGCGGCGAAGCGCTCCTCGCCTAGCTGTGCAGCCCACTCTTGCTCCAGGAGCACAAGCTTGCGCCGCGCGACGGCCACCACGCGCTCACCACGTTCGGTAAGCTGAATGATCCGGGCCCGGCGATTGTGCGGGTCCACACCACGCGTGAGGTAACCCAGCTGTTCAAGGCTGTGTAGCAGCTGATTCATGGCTTGCTTACTCATGCCGTGACGCTCGGCCAGCGCTCCGGGACTTAAGCCCTCCGGCCCGGGATACAGGAACACGATTACGTGCGCCTGCTGCAGATCTGTAAAGCCTTCTTGCGGCAATTCGCTAAGGATGGTTTTCATCACGCGCTGCCAGCCATAGCGCAAAAGGGCTCCAATCATCGGCTCCACTTTCTCCATGCCCATACCTCTTGACAAAATGGTAAATTTTGTTTACTATTCTCTCGGACAGTAAATTTTATTTACCATAGTATAGCAGAATCGGGGGCACTTGAATACCTGCCTTGCGGGATCGCTAAGGGTCTTATTGCCCTCGATCTGCTCAAGATACAAGCGCGAGTTAGAAGGACATATCACATGGAACACTGGATTTGCCTCACCTGTGGAACCCAATATGCCGCCAGCGAACAGCCGCCAGCGCACTGCCCATCCTGCGAGGATGAGCGCGGCCCCTTCACGTATCGAGGGCCGGCCTGGACAACGCTTGAACAGATGCGTCAGGCTGGTTACCACAACACTATTCAGGAGCACGAGCCAGGCCTGTTAGGGATCGGCATTGAGCCGGCCTTTGGGATTACGCAGCGGGCCTTGCTGGTGCGCACGCCGCAGGGCAACGTGCTCTGGGATTGCATCTCTTACCTTGATGACGAGACACGAGAAGCCGTGAAACGTCTGGGTGGTATTCAAGCCATCGCCATCTCTCACCCACACTACTATGCCAGCATGGTCGAGTGGGCGCACAACTTTAATGCTCCTATCTATCTGCACGAAGCCGATCGAGAATGGGTCATGCGGCCCGACAAGTCTATCAAATTCTGGTCAGGTGAGACACTCGTGCTTATGCCAGGTATTGAGCTGATCAGGCTTGGCGGCCATTTTCCCGGCGGCAGCGTTCTTCACTGGAAACATGCAGCAGACGGGAAAGGTGTTCTGCTCGCCGGAGATATCATCTCCGTCGTGCCCAATCGGCCCAAAGTCTCGTTTATGTACAGCTATACAACCGGATTGCCCTTGCCCGCCTCGGAGGTTCGCCGCATCCGAGACACCATTGGAGCTTACGAGTTCGAGCGCATCTACTCTGCCTGGTCCAGGCGCGAGATCCTTAACGATGCTTCGCGTGTCGTGCACAGCTCGGCCGAGCGCTACCTGAGCATCCTTGAGCACTTTCCCGGCACAGACTAACAATTGCCCTGGTCCGCGCAGCTCACCATAAAGCAACATGGTCGGGCCTCGTTTTTGCGCAGCGCCTGGAGCCGCAGGCCTGCTGATGCAGAGGATAGGCTAAGCTCCTTGCGCCCTTTGCGCAAATTCTTTGGGGGATGACTCATATCAGGGCAATATTATGTAAGACAGCCAGCGCTTCTCCGCCTTACAATAAACTTTACATCAATCTTTGCGGAGGAGCGCTGTGAAATTTGATACTAAAATTGCCGTCGTCCTGCGCGACGACCTTATGCCCTGGCAGGCCTTAAATGTAACTGCCTTTACGGTCAGCGGAATTGCCGGAACCGTCGAAGGCCTCGTCGGCGAGCCCTATGAAGACGGCTCAGGCAATACCTATCTTCCCATGTTCAGGCAGCCGGTAATGATTTTTCAGGCCAGCGCCGCACAAATGAAAACCGTCTATGCCCGCGCACGCAGCCGGGAGGTCAGTTTCTCGCTTTTCACCGAAGAGCTCTTCGCCACCGGCAACGATCTTGACAACCGGGCCGCAGTCAAGGCCTATACGCAAGAGGATCTAAGGATTGTGGGCATGGCTATGTGGGCCGAGAAGAAAAGCGTGGATAAGGTGCTCAGCGGCCTGCCCTTGCATCCTTGATAGACCTGCACACATCTCATAGACAGAGCGCAGGCTGGAGAAAGATGGCAGGCTGCAAGAGCCCGCTTCCTCTCCAGCTTGCCTATCTGGCTTGCTAATACCCCCTGGCTAACTTAATAAGTGTAAGCAAAAACGTGCTCGGTTTCCGAGTAGTCAAGCACAAAGATTTTTCCCAGGTGGCCGCTCTCCAGGACATGCGCAGTATTTTGCAGCATCTGCGGGAGCGCCGCCCGCAACCGTTGCAAGGTCTGAGCAAATGTGCCAACCGGCAACTGTACATGTTGGGCGTGCAAGACATCTTCATTGGCCTCGACGCGCGCCCTTGCATGCTTTTTCTCCAGCTTAAGTAAGCAATTTTCCAGCGTATCTTCTAGTTCCATAGTGGCTTATCCTCAATGGGCAAACTATTGTGTCTCATAGGTAGAGCGAATAACTTTGCTCTCTACACGAAACACTGGCCTATCTGGACGCGCCCCAAAGCTCAAACGTTAAGTTTGGATGAGAATCAAGGCTTGCCGGCGATGATATGGTAAACATGCAAGTGCTTTGCAGCGCCATTCGCCGTTGTGCCATCCTGATCTTCCTCCGCAAATTGGATAAAACCAACTTGCCGCCGCGTGATTGAAATCGTCAAGAGTTCTGCTTGCAGTTCCCTCCTGCTTGACTCTCCCCTTACTGGAGGGGCTAAGATTGTGGCATCCCGCAAAGGATGCACCCTTTTTGGAGTGTCTTCAGCACTCACGACACGCGAGAAAAAGCCAGCAGATATATGAGACAGGAGAGGCAAGTTATGGACGAGTTCATATTAACTTTAGCCCAAAGCACAGGCCAGAAGGTCGACTTTAAGAAACAGTTGAGACATCTTTACAATCCTTCGGCGAACGAAGTGATGGTGGTAGATATCCCTGCCATCAAGTTTCTTATGGTTGATGGAATGGGCAACCCCAATACCGCGCAAGCATATCAGGAGGCGGTCGAAGCATTGTACGCGACGGCCTATGCCCTGAAATTCCTGTTCAAGAAGGAGCAAGAGTTCGATTACGTGGTCATGCCTCTGGAGGGGTTATGGTGGGTCCCCGATATGCGAGAGTTCAGCATTGAGCACAAAGAGGTCTGGCAGTGGACGATGATGATCGCGCAGCCACAAGAGGTAACTGAGGCTTTGTTTGAGCAAGTGCGCGCGCAGGTGCAGCGCAAGAAGCCATCCCCGGCCCTGGCGAAGCTGCGCCTGGAACAGTTCCGCGAGGGTGTTGCCGCCCAGATCATGCATCATGGCCCGTTTGCGACGGAGGGTCCGACCATAGCCCGCCTGCATGCCTTCTTACAAGAACAGGGGTATACTCCTGGCGGGAAACACCATGAGATCTATCTCAGCGATCCGCGCCGAGCCGCCCCGGAGAAAATGCGCACGGTGATTCGGCAACCGATGGTCCCCATCGTGTGACCTGCGTTCCTACTCTCAGGACGCGTGATCTTTGAGCTGGATGTACAGCGCTCAGGCCTTACTCCATCTTTGCCAGGAGCCCTGGCCGCCTGGAAAGCCCAATGTGCGCCTCAAGCTTAGTAAGAAGCTAGCTGCTAGAAGGACTCATTGCTCCTTACTGACGACAAAGACCAGCTCGCTGGCAAACTCGTAGCGCCGCCAGCTCCAGGGCTCGGCGGCCAACAATTCCCGAAAGTGCCGCTCATAGTTGCTGAGCATACCCTTGCTATGGCCGCCCAGGCTGTGCAAGGGAAAAGAGACGACAAGATGCCTGGCCCTTACCGCGCGTAAAAGCTGATAGCCTGCCTGCTTATCCACCTGTTCCAGGCAGGGAATAATCTTGAGCAGAAAGGCCACATCTACCTCCTGCTGCGGCGTGGATTGCAAGATATCCCCGGCCCAGGCCTGGCCCGGCACGCCCATAAGCTGCATAGCATCGTGCAGAAAAGCCATCATCCGCACATAGATATCGCAGGCATAATAGCGCGCTCCCGGCGCCAGCGGTAGCCAGGGAATGGCCAGCGGATTGAGACCACAGGCCAGATCGAGCACGCTATGGACGGGGGCCAGTTCGGCCAGCAGGGTCGTATAGAATGTATCAAGGATGGGCAGACGCTCGCGCGTCGAGGTATGGTTGCTCATAATCTGCTGGCAGGCCTGACGCAGCTCCTCAACCTTGCCAGTCTCGGCCGCCTGCGCCAGAGCACTCAGCCAGCCCGTATAGGGCTCGTGGCCGCCAGTAACCAGGTATGCCCCGGCAACCTGGTGCAGCTTGTTGCGCGTGGACTTGACCGCCTCCTTAAACTTGCGGCGCTTGTAGAGCTCCTGTGCGCCAATCCGTCTGATCAGGTCGGCGCAGACATCGCGATATTTAACGCTCGCCTGCACATCCTGCACCAGCCTGTCGAGCTCAGTTCCTTCATCAGCCACGCGCATAATAGCCTTCGCGCAAGCGCTGCGTGAGCATAGTCATAAAGCGCAAATTATGAATAGTGGCAAGGCGGAAAAAGAGGCTATCATTGACCTTGAAAAGATGGCGCAGATAAGCGCGCGTATAGCGTGTACAGCTCAGGCAATCGCAAAGGTTAGAGATCGGCGCGCTATCCTTAATATACTTGTCATCGTTGATATAGACATAGCTGAACCATTTGCCCTTGCCCTCGATCTCGCTGGCCTGGCGATTAAAAACGTAGAGCCGAGCATGGCGCGCGTCTCGCGTGGGCATGGCGCTATCGAACATGCCATAGCCCAGCCGCGTACACTCAACAACGTTGTCGGGGTGCCCGACGCCAAGGGCGTGCATGGGAAATTGTGCGGGGATCAGCTCACGCGTATAGCCGATAATATCCGTGAGCAGCTTGCCTTGCGCATCAAGAGGCCAGCCACCATAGCCATAGCCATCAAAGCCGATCTCCAATAAAGCCTCGGCACAGCGTTTGCGCAGCTCGTGGGAGCCGCCGCCCTGGATCACACCAAAGAGGTGCGGACGCTTCTCAGGCGCCAGGCGCTTCTGTTCAACCAGGCGCACAAACTCGCTCTTGCAGCGCTTGGCCCAGGCAATCGTGCGCAAGACTGCCTCCTCCTGCGTCGCAAAGGGCGCGTCAACGTGCGTGCAGTAGTCAAGGCACATCACCACATCAGTATCATAGCTCATTTGCAGCTGCACGGCCTTCTCGGGCGTGAGATGGAATTTGCGCTCGGCGCCTTCTGGCTTAAAACTAATACCATCGGCATCTAGCGAGCCAAAGCGGGCATTCTGCTGAATCAGCGAGTAGGCCTGAAAGCCGCCCGAATCCGTCACGATTGGATGTGGCCAGGAGCTCATAGTGTGCAGGCCGCCCAGAGCTTGAACCGTTGAGGAGCCGGGATGCTGCATGAGATGGAACGTATTCATTACCACGGCCTGTACGGCGTGCCGCTCAAGGTCGCTACTATCGATTGAGCGCACCACCCCTAGAGTAGCATCGGGCATATAGACTGGCAACTGCAACTGCCCATGTGGGAGTTGCAAGCTACCATACTGCTGTTGCGTTGCTGTAGCTTCGTGCGGCGTTTTAGAGAGAGCCTGGTCCATAGATCATCCTTCGCCGGTTCGCCACCGGTTTTCCCCTTATTTAGAACATATATATCCGCGTCGCGCTCGCCCGCACCCGGATGCATGGTCGAGTAATCTTCGCAGCCTTGGACATTCTGCCTGGCTTTGCCACTCGGCAAGATCGGAGCTCGGGCGCATTTTGCCATTATACATCAGATCGCAGATTGTGCCTATTTCCTCCTTACGGCAGCCGGACTTTCCCCTTCTCCTCGCGCCGTCAGCGACGGACAAGCAGAGCTGGCAAGCCCTATCACTGCCACGAACAAACATTTTGTCAAGGTCTATTACTATGTTATAATCTCAAAAATATCTAACTTCTCAACAAGAGATATTTGCCATCTTTCGTTTTTCAGCTTCATAAGCTCTATTATTCCAAATCGGAGTATTTACATGCAAGTAGAAAAATCTTCTGTGACGAGTCCCGAGAAGCCACACGACTCCTCTAAAGAGCGTCTCATCATGCTTAGCGATGGCGTCTTTGCCATTGCCATCACCCTGCTGGTTATCGACATTCACCTGCCTGAAAAGCTTAGTGCCGGCGCAGTGCAAGATGCTTTTATCAAGCTTTTCCCCCAGTTCCTCGGCTATGTCATTAGCTTTGTCATTATCGCCACTTACTGGGTAATCCACCGGCGTCTCATGGACCGCGTAAAGATCGCTGATCGCAATATTACATTCCTTAACCTGACTTTGCTCTTTTTTATCGCCCTGCTGCCCGTCTCGACCAAATTTATCGGGCCTTATTATGGCATCCCCATTATCACAGCTTTCTATGCGCTCAATCTGGCGGCCTGTGGCTTTGTCTCCGTAGCCACCTCGCTCTATCTCAAGCAACGCCGAGAGATTGCCGTAGACGATCTGAATATAGCCGACGTTGATCGCGGCCTGCGCAGCGCGCTGCTGGCCTCAGTGGTCTTTGTGCTCTCGCTGCTGCTTATGCTGCTGCCCAACGGCGCGCGGTGGGTGCTTCCCTCCTGGTGTATATTATTCTTTACGGACCCTATTGCTCGCCTGGTTCAGCGTTTGCAGTCACGCAAGGCCTGATCTTCCTTGCCAACACTTTAGCTATCTTTGCACAATAGGATGCTACACTATCATCATCAGGTTTGCATAATGTAAGCTCCCATAGTTTTTGCTAAAGGATGTGCAGCGATGTTAGAAACTTTCGTTCCTATGCGGCTCACGACCAGCGGAGCCACGATTCATCTTGTCAAAGCTGGAACCGGCTATCCGCTGCTGATGCTGCATGGCTATCCTCAGACGCACGTAATGTGGCATAAGATCGCGCCACGCCTGGCCGAAGAGTTTACGGTGATCCTGGCCGATCTGCGCGGCTATGGCGACAGTTCCAAACCAGAGGATGGACTCGATCACTATAACTATTCCAAGCGCGCGATGGCTCAGGATATGGTAGAGGTGATGAGCCAGCTAGGCTACAAGGAATTCTTTGTTGTGGGCCACGACCGGGGCGCACGCGTGGCCCATCGCATGACCCTTGACCATGCCCAACGCGTCAAGAAACTTGCCGTGCTAGATATTGCGCCAACTTACAAAATGTTGATGAGTGCCGATAAAGAATTCGCCACAGTCTACTATCACTGGTTCTTTCTCATTCAGCCCGCCGACCATCCCGAGCGCCTGATTGGAGCTCAGCCTGAATATTATTTGCGCAGCCGCCTTGAGCGCTGGGGCGCCAATAGCATGGAGGTCTTCACGCCCGAAGCCATGGCCGAATATGTGCGCTGCTTTAGCGATCCGACCTGCATTCATGCTACCTGCGAAGATTATCGCGCGGCGGCTGGCATCGATTTGCTTCACGACGAGGCCGATATGCCGCATAAAGTGCAATGCCCGCTGCTGGCTCTGTGGGGTGAGAAAGGCTTTGTGGGACACAAATACGATGTGCTGGCGACCTGGCGCGAGCGCGCTACAGATGTGCACGGCCACAGCATTTCCAGCGGGCATTTCCTGGCAGAAGAGGCGCCTGGCGAGACCTATAGCGCCTTGCGCGGCTTCCTGCGCGGTTAGGCAGCCGGCAGCAACAAAGATCCGCACCATAAGTGCATGCTTGCTCTTGAGCTGCCAGGTGCCAAAGGCAGTGAAGCGAAGCTCATTATGCAAGCGTCCTTCCGCCAGATCTCGGCCTTTTCAGGCTGAGGCATAATTTGCCTGGATCGGCTTTTAAAGCAAATCCAGGCTCCATTTGCTCAGGGGATGAGCAAGACTTTACCCACATGTTTGCGCGCTTCGATCAGCTCATGAGCCCGGGCTGCCTGTTCCAGGGGGAAACGCTGCTCAGTCACGGCCAGCAGGCGCCCGGCCGCAGCCTCGCGCAAAGCGGTCTGCATATCGGCAAGCAATTCCTGCTCTGTCCTGGCCATCGCCAGCCCCAGGGCGCCTATCGCCGTCACCCCGCGCATAGCTAGCTCTCCCAGCCCTATCGTAGCCTCGACCCCAGAAGAGGAGCCGTACACAGCTAAGCGACCGTGGCCATCCGCTACCAGCGCAAAAACCTGGCGTCCAAGCGTTCCTCCCACCGCATCTATAGCCACATCAACTCCCTTGCCCTCCGTCGCATTCAGTATCTGTTCCACCCAGCCTTCTTGCGAGTAATCAACAATTACATCAGCGCCAAGCCGCGAAACTACTGCAAGTTTTTCGGCTCCGCCGGCGGCCCCAATGACCATACCCGCGCCCGCAGCTTTCGCCAATTGGATGAGCTGCGAGCCCGTATTGCCAGAGGCAGCAGTAATTAAGACCGTCTCACCCGGCGCAACACGCGCTATCTTCAGGAGACTAATAGCCGTCCCTCCAGCCAGCAAGACGCCCAAGGCCTGCTCAACTGCCAGATTTTCGGGGAGCGGAAAAACGTTGCTCGCCTCGGCAAGCACACGTTCACTATAGCCGCCTCCTGACGCGGTACGCGCCACAACAGGCTTTCCTAATAGGGCGCTATCGCCACCTGCGCCAACCTCGATAACCCGACCCCCTACCTCCCAGCCGGGTACAAATGGCAGCGGAAAGGGATACTTTCCCGCTCGTACCGACGTATCTCCGAAAGAGACTCCCGCCGCCTCCACGGCAATAACTACCTGTCCCGCACCGGCTTGCGGCTCTGCTTGCTCGACAAGCTGCAACACTTCTGGCAGCCCGAACTGCCGAACCTGGATACTACGCATCAATAATCTCCTTTTAGCTTTCTCTGGCGTGCGTGGCCTGGAAATGTCATCTTCCCACGGCTTGAACTTCATGCCACACGCTTCATTCAGCCTTGCTAAGTTGACAGTTTCGCCCATTTGGGTCATACTGTCTCAAATGAATAAATTTGTCTCTTCCCAAGTGTAGCCAGGGAGGCTCCCAGGAACAAGTAGCAAGTCAGAAAATCTGTCTCGAACGAGACAAAAGGCAGAAAATGACTCCTCAATCAAACAATTTACGCGTGCGACGAACGCAGAAGCTGTTAAGGGAGGCGCTCATTGCGCTCATTGAGGAACGTGGTTTCGACACCCTCACTGTCGGCGAGATCGCCCAGAGGGCCATGGTAAGCCGGGCGGCTTTCTATCGCAATTATCAGGACAAATACGATCTGGTTGAGCGCATCTTCGAGGAAGCCCTTGATACTCTGCTCAATGCCCTTGGCAACTTTGGCCCGGAACGTCCTCCCCAGCAATGGATCAATCTCTTTGAGCATGTGGCAGAATATGAGCGCCTCTACCGGGCGCTGCTCGGTCGGCAAGGCAGCCCCTGGTTCGCCACGAAGATGCGTTCGTCTTTAAGTGAACTGGTCACGAGGCATGCCAGCATCCCGGAGAAACGGCCCATCGTAGAGCGCCGCGTGTTTGTTGATGGCTTTGTACCTATGTTGCTGGCCTCCCTATTTGTAGATGCGATCACCTGGTGGCTTGAGCAGGATAGGCCCTATACGCCGCGCGAGATGGCGATCTACTGTTCGCAGCTGGCCGCCTCAATCTATCAGGAAGCAGGCACGTGGGAGTAGCTCTTGTGCCTGCCGGGCCCAAGGCGCGTTTTGTGTCCCCTGGAAATAAGGAAATGGGGGCAACGCTGCAATTTTTTAAAGAAGCGAAAAAGGCAAGGAATTGTCGTTTAGGCAAAGCACAAAAAGATCCAGGAGGTCCCAGCAGTAGACTTCCTGGATCTCATGCAAGCGGGGCACAGGCTTAGCGGAACTTTCCAGATAATTGAAGTATCTGGATTACATCCTTGCCATCTGCATTGATCACGATCTGCAAGACAACCAGCGCCTTATCTACAGGATTGCCCTGATTGTCAAAATGGATCTGGCCGGTAATGCCTTGATAGGCCGGGATAGCTCCCTGTCCCAGCGAGGCCAGGGCGTTGCGTACCGACTCTCCCGTTAATGGTCCCTGAACATATTTGCAAGCCTCGGTAAACACGCGCACAGCGTCAAATGACAACAACGAATTAAATGTGGGATCGGGGGCTGGACTGCTCATCGTTGAGCTTTGATAAGTTGAAGCCCACTCAGAAAAAAACTGTGGCTGCTGGTCAGGCGGAACGCCCTCGAAATTCCACTCGTTATGATCGGCAAACGAGGTAAAGATCAGCCGCGCCATATCCTGGGGATAATTGCGTACAATAGCAGCATCCGCATCAGCACCATTGCCAATGCCCAGCGTGGAAGCCAGCGTATCGCCGCCAACAATGCGCAGGCGGGCCAGCACAGTGTTGGCAGGCTGGGCCCGCGCGGCTATTCCCACCGCGTGGGCGAGCCGCAGGGCATCAACATTATAACCGGCCAGATAGATAGCATCGACGTTATTTTCTATAGCTTCCTGTACCAGGCGGCCATAGCCCTCAACCGTCGTTTTAGTCTCATTAAATGTATCCTGGACAGATGCTACCCCCTGGGCTTTGATCGATTTGGTAAAAGCATCGGCCAGCGACTGACTATAGATATCATTGGGATCACGCAAGACAAGAATTTTCTTCGCCTGCAGGTTTTTCACTACAACCTGTCCCATCATATTACCCTGCTTGTCATCAGGCGGATTGACGCGGAAAAAATACTGACTGCTTCCGCTCAATTTCACGCTTGAGGCGCTTTGCGAAATCAGAGGAATGTGCACGCCGGCCAGAATATCGATGGCGTTGATTGATTGCGAGCTGTAGGGCCAGCCCATGACGCCAATAATATGGTCGATATTGCCAGCCCTGGTTACACGATTGGCTACAAACTGCGCAACTTTGGCGACGTTATCGTTACTGGTGCCCGAGCTTGCAATGAGCAAACGCAGCTTCAATCCGTTGGGCAGAAGGTTGCGCGAATTAATCTCATGTTGGGCCAGATATTCGCTCTGGAACTGGCCGCGATCCGACTCAAGATTAACGGGACTGTTATCCAACGCCTGGGCGATTACGATGGTTACATAGGGGGCGTTCTGTTGGAGGATGTGCAGATTCTCGTTATAAATCTGGGACTCGCCATCAGTTGGATCAGCGCTTACCACACGATTGTATAAATTGACGGCGCTGCTCACATCTCCATGCAGTAAAGCCTGGGCAGCTTCTTTCTTCAGCTCTACGTTCGTACGTCCTGTGTAAGCGTCGAAGACGATGCGCCCATCGCTGATACCGATGCCGTTCTGTTTGAAGGCCTGTAGCTCTGTCTGCCACTCTTGATTCAATGCCGCCTGGTTCTGCGCATTCTGCCTGGCAGTTGCTGTGGCCTGCATATCGGCCGGAGTGAGCTTGCTAGTTGACAGCCAGGGCAGGCCGTAGAGGAAAAATAGCGCTAAGAGGATAAGGAGCGTTCCCAGTCCACCTACAGTAGTCAGGCTGCGCACCATCGAGCGGCGGCTGCGCGCGCGTATCTGTTCCGGGCTGATGGGAGCTGCTTTTACGGGTATGGGACTGCTGGGAGGGCTGGTCAGGTCAGGGGGCGGATAAGAGGCTATCAAATCCTGAAGAGCGCGCAACATCTCGCTGGCATCGCTATAGCGCTGGGGCACCGAGAGCCGTAAGGCGCGCGCTAGAATCGTTTCCATCCCGGTGCTGATGACAGGATTGAGGCGGCGCGCCGGTGGATAGAAGAAAGCCACGCGTTCGCGCGGGTCAAATCCGGTGACTGCGTGGTGCATCGTACAGGCCAGAGCATAGAGATCTATCGAGGGCTGTATCTCACCATGCACCTGCTCTGGAGCGACGTAACCAGCCGCAGTCGCTTGCGGGGCCTGGGGTAAAAATAACGGCATATAGATCAGCGAGGCGCTGCTTCTATCCTGACTGATGATAATCGTATCAGGGCTGATTGCCCCATGAACAAGGGCCGGCTGCTGATGGGCAAGAATAACTAGCAGTTCACATAACTGCCGGCCATAGATAGCTACTTCCTGTTCGGGCAAGGCGCCACTCTGCTGGCGCAGCAATACCGATAGGCTCTCACCCTCGGGATACTGAAAGATAATATACTGGGACGTTTCCTCCTGAAACACATCGATGATGTGCGGGAAACCCGGATGGGATATTTCCATAAGGCGCGAGGCAAGCGTACGCACAGCCTGGGCCATATCCTGTGGTGGATTACCAGGAAATTCTACGCGACGTACCAATACTCGACGCCTGGTCATAGCTTGTGTATCCAAAGCGAGCCAGGCCTGGCCCTGGTCCTGCTGGTTTTTGGGTAAAGTGGCGTGCTCTAGAATGCGATAACGGTTATGTAAGGTATCGCCACGCATCAAAAGCTTGCCCTCAGCGCCGGTCACGCTCTTTTCGGCAGTCGATTGTAGGGACCAGGCCCCTGAGACATGAATATTTTGGGGCGCGAAACCTGGCATACTTAAGGATTTTGCTTCCCCCATGCTCAATGGATCGGTGCTCGGCATAAATTGTCTTATGCCCGAAAAGCCCGGAGGCCGAGTGTCAGGCATGGCTGACGGGTTGGTTATCGGTCCATTAGGCAGATTGGCAACTGGTATGCTACGCGGATTTGCTGGCATTTCTTCAAAGGTATATCCGCAACGAGGGCAGCGGCCTTGCACGAAATCTCCAGCGAAGGTACAACGTGGACACTTCATCAGGTATCCCCTTCCGCTCTCCTTTTCTTCCAGACAAAGGATAGACATTTATCAATACATTTTTGGCCAATCAACGCAAGCTTCTTAAAATAATGCACGACATGGACCAAAATGTCTATCTCTCTAGGAAATATAGGTAAAGCGTTTCTTGTTTATATATATTTATAGACATCATACATTAAGTACTTTTAGAGAGGTAATCATCATATATTTATCTTCAATATATACTCGTGAAAACGCTTTGGAAATGTGAGCTTGAGGGTTCCTGCGGCGGCCCCGGCGAGCAAAAAGCGTTAGGGTGAGAACAAACAGCGCCGCTGGGGGGAACGCTGCCAGGAAGCAAACTATCCCGGCAGACCAGAAAAGGGCAAACAAAGCGGCTTCCTTTTGCAACAAGAAAAGGCTCTTACGCAACTCTGCTGATCTGTAATATAGTATAATAAATGGTAAAACCATTTTTCGATCTTATTCTTTGTTTCGAGGGACAACACCCTACCTCTGATGATTGTTTTCAGGGATTGCCGGAATAGTCTGGAGAGAGAAGCATCAAGCGAACCCGGCGCGCAACTTGCAGTCATGAGGATAGGAGCAGTCAAGCTGAGAACGGACAGAAGGAGCTGTATGATGTCGTGCTGGGAGTATTGTGAAGTCGGCTGGACGCCCAAGCAGATTACGATCCATGTTTACAGCGGGCGTTCCGATGGAAGTTATGAGGGCGTCCTGGAGCCGAAAGAATGGGGCTCCTTGTTGGCTCAATTAGGTGCCGATAGCTGGGAACTGGTCGGGGTTGTCCCAACCAGGCCAGCCACTCATACCCTCTATTACTTCAAACGTCCTCTCGACCCGCCTCAAGTCATCGAAAGGGAAAAGCAGGAGAAGTTGAAGGCAGAGCAGGAGTGGCGCAAGCAGCTGGAAGAGTGGGAAAAGGCGCCGCCGGGAACGATCTTACGATTGCATCATGCTACCCTTATGAAGAGCACTCCTGTAGCAGTGGAGCCGACAAACGAACCCGTAGATGCAGAGGGCAGGGCAGGCGTGAAAGGACAGGAGAACCCGAATCAGATTTCTCTCTCTGACTCTTCTCTGGGGGCAGAGCACAAGCCGGAGCCATGAAACAGATGAGAAGCGAGCACAGCGTTCCTCGTCCCATTCATTGGTTCTACGCAACCGTGCTAATGGGAAGTGCAATCTGCTCAAGGATGAGACTATTTCCTCCTGTTTGCTGATCCTTCACAGAAAAAACGACGAACCGACAGAATCAGATGGACAGGACGCCCGACTGATGGAAGATTACGCAACCGCAAAGCGCTAGAGACCCTGCACAAGCGGCGATGAGTCATAATTGGCAAGCAGATCGGCAGGCCCATCATAGATGGCCAGGGCGCCGCGCAAGCCCTCATCGCTCCAACCGCCGCAGCGAAAGGCCAGCGTCTTCACCCCGGCTCGCGTCGCCGCCTCAATATCATAGGCTGTATCGCCGATCATCACAACCTGCTCAGGAGTACAGCCCGAGCGCTTGAGCGCGGCCTGCATAATATCGGGATTGGGCTTGGATTCTGGCGCATCCTTAGCCGATGTTTCCTGGGTAAAGAAATCAGAGGCCTGGGGACTGATCAGGCGCAGCAAGCCATTCAATTCATCGGGCTCGGCCGAGGTCGCAACCACCAATTTGAGTCCCTGCTCGTGCATGCGCTTGAGCAGCTCAAATGTTTGTGGGAAGGCGTGCAAGCGCGGTAGATACTCATGCATAAAGAGCTCTTTGTGCCGTTTGCTGATCTTTTCACCCTTCGGGCTATCCTTCTGCACGCCAATGGTCTCGGGCAAGACTTTATCCCCACCCATACCGATTAAGGGGCGCAAGCGCGCAAAGGGCACATGCTCCCCGTTTTCTTCTAAAGCCTGCACCCAGGCATGGGCATGGGCATCATTGCTATCGATTAATGTACCATCTACATCAAGAATAACGCCATGTAGCTGTCTGGCCATCCGTAGTTCCACCTTTCAAATCCTGCTAGGCTAAAAGCATAGCCGTTGCAGCTTTTTGCTCTACTCCTAACACGTTCATAGGCCAGAAGGCGATACTGCCGAGTTTTCTGCACGAGGAGAATAACGTACAAGTTTACATTCTATAAATTTTTAGGCCCTTTGTGGTATCTGGCTGACTCATCTGTAAATGCGTAGCCTTGTTACAGAAGCAATGCATGAAGAAGAGATAGCCTATCAAAGGCTACTCCAGAGAAACCTCTGGCACAGTTATATGGGTTCTGGGAAACTTTCGGTGTGCCTGCTAGCGAGCAATAAGAAAGAAGAATGTCGGGAAGAAGCATCAGAAGCTCAATTGTGATATACTGTAGTATACACCATATCAGAGGGCCACGGAGCCCGCAGAGAAAGGATGCTTGCATGGTACATTCAGCGGATTCTGAACAACCTGGGGATAGCGCTGCTGGCATTCAAATTCTCCTGGCCCACGAAGCTGTACGCAAGCGTCCGACTATGTATCTTGGCTCAACCAATCTCCAAGCCCTTTCCAGACTCCTCCAACTCGCAGTAAAGGGGGTACTTTGGCACTACCGTTTCCTTGGAGAGACCCCAGAGCAGATTACGGTACAAATTGCGTCTGACAGCAGTGCTACAGTGACCAGTTCCAAAGCAGCAGCTGCGTCCGTTTTTCTGGAACAAAGTGCTCGTCTGCTGAGAGAAGAATGCTCTCGTCTATGGATTACACAATTACGGCCATTTCTCCACCTGCAGGGTGTCAACGCCATGTCTGAACTTTGCGTAGTCAATGCGCTGTCTGACCACCTTGAGGTGGGCATACGCGGGTTAGAGAACCGTTGGTGTTCTTTCCAGTTTGAGCAAGGAGTGTTCTTGCATGAGGAAGAACTGCCTTCTCTTCTAGACCAGGAGCGGAATATCCAGTTGCGTTTCTGCCCGGATTTTACCATCCTCGACCCAGCAACATTTGATTACGAGCAGATCCAGGAGGCGATGCATTCCCTCTCGAAAGACTTTCCTTCTGTTCCTCTTACGGTCATTGATGCCCGTTAAAGAAGCGGGTTGCCTTTGGCTGGATGCAGCAACACGCGGCGTGTAAGTGAAAGCGATCGACCACCTGTTTTGCCTGGGGAGCACCCTCAGCGGCGGCCTGACGAAAGAGTTTGCCGCGATCCCGTGAAACCAGGTCAATTTCAGGATGCTTGCGCAACCACGCTTTGCTCGTTTCCACTGAACGGTCCGCCAATAACTGCACAACTCGCTGTTTTTCAAGTTCAACCAGGATGGTTCCGGACGTCTGGCCTTTCTTCCACGCCCACTCGTCTATCCCGACCTTCGCTACTTCGCCTTCACTGGGCAAGGCAAGCTGCAAAACGCGACGAGTGATGGTTTTGGCTGTTGTGGGCATGCCAAGGGACATCGAAGCGCTGAAGCTTCCCGTTCCTCGTGTTCGGCCTGGTATAGTATACTCGGAGAAGCATTCCGCTCTCAAGGAGGGAGAGATGTCACTCACTCACGACACACATCTTGAAGTGCGGCCCCTCACCGTCGAAGATGCCCCCACCTGTGACCAGATTATCCTGACCCTTCCGCGCCACTTCGGGTACGAAAGTGGATGACAGGCATGCGCCCAAGCCGTGCGGACAGGTGAGGGATGGGTAGCTGTTTCCGAGGGCCGCGTTGTCGGCTTTTTGACGGTGCAAACCCACAGCACCACAACCATTGAGATCACCTGGATGGCAGTGCAGGCAGATCTGCGCGGTCAAGGCATCGGGCGGCGGCTGATTGAGCGCCTGCGACAAGAGACGCAAGCGCAGGGATATCGCCTCCTGCTGGTATCGACACTGGCCCCCTCCTATGAGGGGGATACTGAGGGTCCAGCCGAAGAGGGCTACGCTGCGACGCGGGCTTTCTACCACAAGGTAGGCTTTCTAGATGTCTGTGAAGTCCCCCTGTACTGGGGATTGGGCAGCGATCCCGCCTTGCTGCTGGTCATGCCTCTCTAAATGTGCATCAGCTTGACGCGGACCTCCCCAATATTACATGCTGGGTACGGCCATGGATTTTCTATGTGCCCGAATCTGAATTCCCTTATCGTTGCCAGATGATGATGGCATGGAAGCGCTTGACAACCGGGCCCACGGAAGGCTCTTTAGCCGTAAGGAGAGAACGCCATGCAAGTCATGAAGCTACGGGGCCAGCTTCCCTCTCAGATGATGCAGGAGAAGATAGCGGCCCTTCTGCCCCAGATCGAGAATCTATACAAGGATCTTCATCGCTCCCCCGAATTATCTATGCATGAGACCCAAACAGCTAGCAAGGTTGCTGAACAGATCAAAGCCATCGGCGCCTATGAAGTAGCGAGCGGTGTTGGCAAGACAGGCGTCGTCTGCGTGCTGCGCAATGGAGAAGGGCCAACTGTGGCCTTGCGCGCTGATATGGACGCCCTTCCCGTTGAAGAGAAGACGGGTTTACCCTATGCCAGCACTGTTCGTAGCAAAGATCCCTATGGCAATGATGTGCCTGTCATGCACGCCTGCGGACACGATATCCACACGGCCTGTCTGGTAGGTGCCGCGCAGCTTATGTCCCAGTGTAAAGATTACTGGCGTGGCACGTTTATGGCCCTGTTCCAGCCGGGCGAGGAAACCTTGCAGGGCGCTGAAGCGATGCTGCGCGATGGAGTTTTTAAGCGTTTTCCGCGCCCCGATTACTTGCTTGGTCAGCACGCGACGCAACTGCCGACCGGAACAGTTCAGCATCGCGCAGGTATTATGGCCAAAGCCGTGACCAATCTCCAGGTGCGCATCTTTGGTGTCGGCGGCCATGGCGCGATGCCCGAAAACACCATCGATCCGGTGATTATTGCCGCCGGGGCAATTATGCGCATGCAAACGATTGTCTCGCGCGAAATTTCGGCACGCTATCAGCCAGTGATCACAGTAGGCTCAGTGCAGGCGGGCCTTAAGGCAAATGTGATTCCAGATGAGGCCATGATGCTGATCACGCTGCGCAGCACAGATGATGATGCCCTCAAGCGCATGGTCGAGGCAGTCAAGCGCACGATTATCCTTGAGGCGCAGATATCACACGCTCCCCGCGAGCCAGAAATTACAGTTAGTGAGCATGGCCCCATGCTCTCCAACGACCATAAGCTGACAGAGAGGATCGAAGCCGCCCATCGGGCCTACTTCAAAAATGAACATGTGATGAAAATGCCGTATCCGCTGCCGGCCAGCGAGGATTTTGGCGCCTTCGGCATCGCCGGACCCGCTCATTTTCCCCCACCGGACATTCCTTATTGTTACTGGACGATTGGCACAACCCGCGCCGATCGCTGGGCTCAGGTCCCTGGTCACGACCCGCTTGAGAAAACGTCACAGCTACCGGGTCCGCATTCTCCCTTGTTTGCGCCCGAGCCTACGCCCTCGCTACGCACTGGCATAGAGGCGCTTACTGTGGCCGCGCTGGAATTGCTGAGCCAACCGGAGGCCTGAGCAAGCTTGTCAGTGGGTTTCTCAACTGTGCTAGCTTGGCCGGCAAAATATCGGAGCAAGCGTTGCGGAATAAATAAAAAGAGCAGGAGCACCATGAGAGAAAGCGCTCCTGCTCTTGAGACACTGGACGGCAATAATCCTCACAGAGGTCCGCGTGCTCAGGAATGTAAATCGTGCAGGGACTTAGTGACATCGGTTGGCTTATTATATGTCTGCTCGGGCAGCTTACCTAATACCTTGCACATCTCCTCATCGGCGCCATTTTTGCGGGCCTGGTTGACAATATCCTGTCTTTTTGCGGGATAATCCAGACCTTTTAGCTTTTTCTCTACTTCTATCGGATTGAGCTTCGTTGCCATACTATGCGCTCCTTTCCAAATCTTTACAGTTTAGCGCTCGTCTAGCAAGCGTAACGTGAAAACTCTTACATCTTGTGGCGATCAGCAAGCGAGGAGACGAAGTTTGCGCTTCGCCCTCCTGTGAAGAAGTTCTCTTCTTGCCTTCCGCCACAATGTTGGGACGCTTTAACGCCTGGACATGGCAATACACGAATCTTGCTGCGGAATGGTTACAATGCCTCGCCAGGCTAAAACTGCGCAGGCCAGTAAGCTTGAATTGTATGGGGCACAATTTAATAGCCTTTTTACGCTCGTCTACCATCCACTTTCTTCTCGCTACAACGCGCAAATCCACGCGATGGCGCAGCCTGGAAAAGGAATATCGCGCACAACTGGCGATGTTGTTATTGCTGTATCGAGCTGAAAAGCTGTTTTGTTGGACTAACTCAACTGAGGCATGGAGAAGGAGAATATAGATGCGTGCCGATATCGTTCCGGGAGCAAAGTTCCCAGATTATGAACTAACAGACCATACGCGGACACGGCGCCACTTGAGCGAGCTGCAGGGAATCGATCCCATGATCCTGATCCTCTCGCGCGGGCACTTCTGCCCCAAGGATCATCAACAGCACCTGGAGCTGGCTGCGTTCTATCCCAAGATCGCGGTCTCCTACACAAAAATTGTCACCATCGCGACAGATAACATTCTTGAGATCAACGAGTTTCGCGATGCTGTAGGGGCGCAATGGACCTTCCTCTCGGATACCGCGCGGAAAGTGCAGCAGGACCTGGATATCCAGGAATACACAGATCCCTTCCACAATCCCATGATCCCCCATACGCTTGTGCTCGAACCCGGCCTGGTCATCCACAAGATCTATAATGGCTACTGGTTTTGGGGCCGGCCATCGCCCGAGGAGCTGCGCCAGGATTTGCGCGAAGTGATGCGTAAGACGCGCCCCGACTGGGATCTATCAGCGCCCGGCCTGCGCGAGAATTGGGAGGGCAACAAAACCCTCCACTATCCTTATAAAGAGCGCAAATAACCTTAGCCCTGGGACGGCTTGAAGTAGAGAAGCGCTGGGATATCCCCAAGATATCCCAGCAAGCTGACTTATTCTTCGATGCCATGCCAGCGCGAAAGGTGCTCGGCATGGGTGCGCAGGTAGGAACCTGGCTGGAACAAGGTGTCGTAGTATTCAAGGTCAAGGTGATGGGCCTGTAGATACATCAGGATAAAGATCGAGGGCACTGTGGCCGGGAACTTGCCAAAGGTATCGAAGGCGTACTGCGCCTGCAGAGCTACGCACTCGCGGAAGTGTTCATCGTGCACCTGGGCGCTGCTGCGCACCTTGCGGCTATCCTTCCAGGGTCCAGGTGTGTCGGGATGGAAGGGACCGCCGGGGCCAAATTTGCGCTCACAGAAGTGATCGACGGCTGCCCGCATCGTCGGATAGTGCGGCGGGCAGTGCCCCTCAAAAACGCCTTCAAGTCCGGTTGGATTGGGTAGCGCCCAGCGCTCATCTGTATCGTAGCGGAAGCCCAGACCCGGCACCTCGGGATCGCCGCTGGCCCCGAGCATAGTCAGGCGATCGATTCCGTTGAACATCCAGCCGCCCAGCCCCATAGCCTGCTCCATCATCATGCCCGCATAGGCGGCCGTGGAGAGCTCGGCCGTACACTCGGTCAGCGAATACTGATCGAGGAAGGTAAGCGGCAAGGGATTGGCCACGTCAACGATATCGGCAAATTTCTCAAGGCCGGGGATCTGGCGCCGATTGACATCATCGTAGATGCAATAGCCGTTCTGCGCGAAAAAGCAGAGATTGGCAATAGCATGCTGGGCCACATCGCCAACCGGAATTACCAGCAGCGAGCCCGGACGATTGGCAACCCAGGTATTGTGTCCCTCCATATATGGCTCACGCGTGGGCAAATAGATGCGCTTGTCCGAGAGCTTGCGGATGCGCTGACGATGCACTTCTAGCAGCTCTTTGACGCTCAGCTTGCCATCCTCGGAACGCTGGGCCAGGGCCGGAGCATCGCGGGTCTGGAAAATATAGGTGCCGCTGTCATCAGTGAAAAAGATTTCGCTGGTATGGAAACCGGCAGCCGAGGGAAAGGTGCGCCCGCCCGCCGTGCCGGGATAATTGGAGAGATGGGGCGCGTAGCGATCATGGCGCGTTATCGAGTGATGCCAGCCTGTGTTACCACCCACGGCGGTCAGGATCAACATGCGCTCTAGCTCGCTAAGGGGCAACGGTTCGTGGCGGGACCGGAAGGCCAACGGACCATCGGGCACCTCGGCTCCACGGAAAAAGCGGCGCGAGCGCCGACCAAACAGCCCTTCGACCAGGGGAAACTCAAGTAAATCCTGGAGGGCTTGCTCTTCCCGACTCTGGGGGTCCTGTATAGGATCTTGGGTACTCATCAATGCCTCGCATTCATAACTATTAGTTAACTAAACCATAACCAGGGTTTATCTATAATATCACAGTCAGGTTGGTATCACTAGAGCAGCGATCCTTGCCCACACTCAGCGTAGAAGCGTGAGGCCATCATTTCCTGACCATCTGCGTGGCCAAAGATAGGTCATAAGCGTTCCCTTGCTCAAGCTACATGCGTAAAGCACGCCAGGCAACCAGGGAACAGAGAATGAATTTGTTGATTGCGCCCTTCCAGGCTTACGCTCAAATGGGAAGGGCAGCTAGATCCTCCTGTAGCACTTCCAATTGGTGGCGGGTGAAACGATCAGTAGGGCGTTTTCGCAGGCTGCGCGCCAGAGCTCGCACATTGATCAGCAAGCTAGTAAAGCGAATGTGTTGCTCATCGACGCAAGGAAGCGATGTCTGTTCCCTATAAGCAGAGACGAGCGCCGGAAGAAGTCGCCAGGGAAGCTGCTCGCCATCGCGCATATGAAAATGTCCCAGATCATAGCAATGCTCGGCCCCGCGAATTTCCCCAAAGTCAATGATGCCAGTGTAACGCCCATTGTCCTGGTAAATATGTGTGGTATCGAAGTCACCATGCGCAAGCTGTCCCTGCTCGCAGTCGAGCCACGCCTCGTAGCGCGCGAGGATGCGTTCTAATAAAGTTGCCTCTGCACCGCTGAGAACATGCTCGGCTAAATAGTCAAGATCGGCCTTCCAGGACTCGAGGGCAAAGCTGCGATAGGTGGAATGTTCGGCGCGCAGGCGCTTTGTTTCAGACGTATCTCGTCGTATCCAGCCAAAGCCATCGACAAGCACATCGTTCATACGAGCCAGGTCTCGCCCGGCATCTCCCGCAATTGCTTCCATTTCTTTTGGCAAAAGCGTAGAAGATTGGCTCAGAGGTTGCCCTTTAATCTCAGTTGTGATCAGCACCGAGCGCTGGAGCAATTCGTTGTAGTGCTCAAAATAGATAACCTCGGGCACTTTGATCTGCTTGCGGCGAAGCTGCACGTGGGCCGCAACTTCAGGCGCAAAGCTGGCTCCTTCTTCCGGCAATACGCGCAGATAAAAGGTTTCACGGGGGAAGACAATTCGATAGACGTAGGTCGAATGCCCTGCTTGCATCCGCTCCACAATTGCCGGGGCGCGGCGAAAAACCTTCACTATCGTTTCCTGGACATGTCGCATATCCAAAGGTTGATGCACAGCATATCCCATCAATGCATATCCTTTCAATACAAGCTTTTGCGCTCCCGCTTTGCTATCTCATCTCGGGCGGTCGAATCTCAAGCACTACTTTCTCTCATATTACTGCACTCTGTCCAATGCTAGCAAGGTTGTCCATCCGACATTCGCCTGATCGTGCAACGCAGCCCCAAAAAGGCGCGGGAACATTTTTTACTGCACGCCTCTTGACTCTCATCCTACATGAGGGTATATGCTTGCCCCGAACGTTTGTCGGGAACGGCAGACAGAAAGGAAAAGCATGGAACAAGTAACACATGATCTCACCAAGTTTCATTCGGTTGATCTGAGCACTAATCCCTCATCCTTTACTCAGTTTATGGATACCGCACATGCGCAGCAAACCGCGCAAAGCTACAAACAAATAATCATGGAATATCTCGCGCCTTCGCCAGGGGCAGCAATCCTTGATGCCGGCTGCGGAACCGGTCAGGATACATTGGATCTGGCCCGCTCCGTTGGTCCCTCTGGTAGCGTAGTTGGCATTGATAACAGTGAAACGATGCTGGGCGTGGCCAGGACACGCGCGGCTGGCCTGCAGCTCCCGGTAGAATATGTGCAGGCGGATATTACCAACCTGCCCTTCGCGGAAGCAAGCTTTGATGGCTGCCAGGTCTCCCGCGTCCTGGGCCATCTGCGCGAACCGGCCCTGGCCCTGGCTGAAATAGTTCGCGTCGTGCGACCGGGAGCGCGCGTTGTGGCCGCTGATGGCGATATGGACCTGATCGCTATCGATATTCCCGAGCGTGCCTTGGCGCGCAAAGTGATCCATGCAGCCTGTGATCAGTTGACCCAGGGCTGGATAGGGAGGCAAATGCCACGGCTCTTTCAGCAAGCTGGATTGCACAACATTAGAGTAGAAGGGCACTTGATGCCTCTCGACTATACGTTTTTCCAGACA
Organism: Ktedonosporobacter rubrisoli; assembly: GCF_004208415.1. Classification (GTDB taxonomy): domain Bacteria; phylum Chloroflexota; class Ktedonobacteria; order Ktedonobacterales; family Ktedonobacteraceae; genus Ktedonosporobacter; species Ktedonosporobacter rubrisoli. The sequence continues at coordinate 6,398,789 of NZ_CP035758.1, forward strand.
GCCTTTCGGGGTATTCTGCAGCGTACACAGATCAACGGGGCAATTTCAGAGGAAGAGCTCGCAGCTTTCTGGGTCGCTCTGGAAAAGGCAGAGGAAGGCGGATACTTTTTTGCGCGCGTGGGAGGTTTTGTGGTGAGAGGACAAAAACCGGCCTGACAGCCTATCTCTCTAAGGGGTATCCTGATAATTTGCCTTGCCGCTGAGCATTGCCGTTTTCCTGACCGGTCGGAGATGGTAGAAGCGCTCTATTCCATCCCGACCAGTTAGCAAAAGTTGAAACTAGCGAAGCGCCGGCGGGCCCGAGCGCACGCGCTGGCGCATTTCCTCGTTACGGCTCACGCCCTCCCATTCCCACCGGCTTTCCAGCCACCAGGTTGCACCGGCTTCGGCAAAGGGCCGCACAACCGCCGCCGCACGCTCAGGATCGTCAGCAGGCGTCTCGCCCTCGGTAATAAACTCAAGTGGCCTGTCGCTGGTGCGCAGCGCCAAAATTGCGGCTTTGCGCTCGCGTAGCGTCTCGGCGCCCAACGTTTTGTCTGAGTTGGTAACTACCGCGCCATCCCAGCGCGCCGCGCGTCGCAGCTGCGTCTGCTTTGGTCCGCCAACTACCCAGATCGGGATGCGCGGCTTCTGTAAGGGCTGATGGGAGCGCCAATCGACATCAGCCCGCATTTCCTGTAAGCGGTAGTAGCGCCCCTCATACCTGAAGTTGCGCATTTCCTCGCCGCTCCACCAGTGGTCAAGAATATCCAATGCTTCATCAAGACGCTGAGCGCGTACTTTATTGTCCTGCATCCCGAACTTATCAAGATCCAGCACGCCAAGTCCGGCCGTCAGGATGATGCGCCCATTAGAGAGCCGATCCAGTATCGCCGTCTGGGCCGCCACGTACCACGGATCTTGCTCAGGTAAAGGCGTAAGCATCGTGCCCAGGAGCACGCGTTTTGTATGCATGGCAATCGCTGTCAGCTTAATCCAGGCCGCCATCCAATCATCGGGCAGAAAAATTCCGTCCCAGCCGGCAGCCTCGGCCTCCTGCGCCAGCTCAACGACCTCATCCAAGCCACACGAGAGAACAAAGCCATATTTCATAAGTGCGCAAAAACTCCTTTTCTATGAACCCTCGAAGCAATCCTGAGAAAGTATAAGGGGTCCAATACGACATCAAGTGTCATATTGGAAAGAGCCTTGAGAGATCTTGAAGAAGTTTGTTAGGAAGTTTTCTAGTACTCTCTTCGGCAAAAATTTGTACTGATTTTAATTCCGGCGCGATTTTTTTGGCCACTAGAGCATCTATACATTTGAGTATAGTTCTATACACAGAAAGAAACTTTATGCCATAAATCTGCCTGCTAAAGAATTTTCGCGGTTCAAGAGAATCTGTCATGCTTCGAGAAGTTGAGTCAGGGATGGAACCAGGGCTCTTTATTACGCTTTACTTCTAAGTACACATTTACAGACAGCGCGCCCTCACTCAATCCCGCATCTCGCACTCCCATTTCCTTTCACCACAAAAGCTAATAGCCAAAACAATACTAATGTGTCAAATATTACTACTATTATTTAATAAGTCCCTATTTTTCAGTGTGCATCACACAAAGTTTCTTTAAATGGGATAAAATGGCCATACGCTATACAGGCACATAAAATTGATTCTAAAATATAAATGCATGCACAGTGCATAGAAGTCTTGTAGTGCGTTTGTTTCTCTCAAATTTTGTCTGTTGGGAGTTTAGAGCCCTATGCAAAAAAGAGCCAGTATAAAACCGTTGATCGCGCTAAGCCCTACCTTACGGGCCGCGCTCTCTCCTATCCTACTTTCCTTTCTAGTGTTATCTATTTTCTGGAGTGCCTTGCCTGCACATGCCGCCTCACCAAGTGGCGTGAGCCAGGAGGTTACAGATACTCTGCCGGTCGAGTTGCCAGCTCAGGCCAGCAACTACTCAAAGAGCCATTTCATCAAATTTACCCCGAAACCAATTCCGCTGGATGCTCCCGAGATCGGCAATCCTTTGCGCGGAGCTCAATACTACGGGGGTGTCATGACGCCTCCCAATCTACCACTCACGGATCTCTACGGACGCTTCTGTTGGAACAGGATTGAGCCCAAGGTAGGGCAATTTGATTTTTCGCGAATTGACGAGGGGCTGGCCGAGGCAAAGGCTGCAGGGTATACCTATGGCTTTCGCGTTATGCCTTATGCCCCTGAGCATCCTGATTGTCTCCCGGTTGGGATGAAGCTTGATTTCAACAGTCCCGAATATATGGCTAATGCCCGAGCGCTCTTCACAGCTCTCGCCCAACGCTATGCCGATGATCCTCGCCTGAATTGGATGGACATGAGCCTATATGGATGTTGGGGCGAATGGCATCTCGTCTGCGACGGCGCCGAAAATATTACGCCTATGACTCTTGAGAACCAGAAAGCGCTCATCGATATGGAGGTTCAGCTTTTACCAAAGAAAACCTTCTTCATGCTTACCGATAATAGAGATGCGGCACGCTACGCAGTTGGCCTGAATCGGGAGCCGCGCATCGGGATTCGCCTTGACTGTCTGGGAACAAAAAGCATCGGTGGCGGTCGCCAATTCCTTGACGAGCTCACCAAAGCGGGCATCTGGCGCAACGCCCCGATCCGCTTCGAGTATTGCATGAACCCTGATTTCAAGCTAGGCCTTGACGATACTATCAAATACCACGCCTCGATGATCGGCGATGGGGATGGCAATCTCCTTGACTTCAATCAATATACCCCGGAGCAACAAGCACTCCTGGTGCAAACATTCAAGAGCTCTGGCTACCGTTATGAATTGAACAATCTCTATGCACCACAGAAATTAATCCCAGGCTGGTACTTCCCTGTCGTATCGCTCTGGTCCAACGTCAATACTGCTCCCGTCTACAATAAGTGGAAGGTACAGATACAATTACGCGATGCACAAGATAAGATTGCCTGGCAGGACACCTCAAGCCTTGACCTACACCAATTGCTACCAAAGACCGAGACTGATAAGCCTGGCCTCGCCGTCGATGTATTCAAGTTACCCGATACAATCCCATCCGGAAGCTATACCCTTACCCTCCAGATTGTAGACGCTAACGGTTACTATCAGCCGCTCAAGCTGGCAATTGAAGGAATACAGCCGGATGGCAGTTATCCGCTTGGCAAGGTGACCGTCTAATAAATCGCTGTAGTCCCCATTCATTCAGTTTATTAAGGAGGAGATCTTGCAAAGAAAGCGCTTATTCCTGACTGGATTTCTATGCCTTGCCTTGATAGCCGTTGCGGCCTTCGCGAGCGTACAATTTTTCTCCCGTGGCAATCCGGCTAAAGCTGCAGATCCCGAGCCGGCCAGCCTGCCTGCTAACGTAATCGTCAGATGCGAGCATCAGATGTGCTACGTCTGGAATGCCCAGGGTCCGTTCTCGAACCGAATGTTATTAACAACGACTGTGGCGGCATCGCCGAATAACTTTATGCTAGCCTTCTGTGACGGAGGCGCAGCTACTGACACAATCACTTTTGCCTTTGCCAAACATGGCAGCACCCAGGCCTTGAAAACTTACGAGATTAAGGTGAGTGATTGTCAGCAGAAACATAAGATAATTGATCTCAGTGAGCTCCCTTCGGGCGATCTGGATCTGCTTCTCAACACAAACTCAAACGCCGTACTCAAACTTTCAGTTCATACCACCGGTATCGACATTAACGCGCGAAAAATATAACTAGCGCGCGATTGTGGGCATGAGATCGGAGGAAAGTTATTCCCTGGCAAGCTGACTGGACAGTCACTACTTCTCGTCTTGAGCTTGCCTTCACCACCCCGGCAGATGTTGCCGGGGTGCGTTGCCTGTACGCTCGCTTAGCCGAGCCTATTCCTTCGCGCGTCTATCCTTTACCTTCTCGGCCCTCTAGACGTGCAAGAATCTGAAAACTGCCAGCCCTCTTGACCTGGAGCATACTCCAGGTTCTATACTATGGGCCGTTCCAACAGCGCTACTTATGTCTACCAGCGAGATGGCCACCAGCTATCTCCTTACCTGGTATGATCGACATCAAGAGCATACCAGTAGCTACCATTGTACATGGCTCGACGTGTTAGAACGGAGTACATGCAAAGAGATGAAGAAGGAGACCCGGCAAAATGGATCTTGAGATTACGCTCCAGGTAAATGGAACGGCACATAGGCTCTCTATCGATACCAGAACAACCCTCCTGGATGCCTTGCGCGAGCGCCTGAGCTATACTGGTCCCAAGAAAGGCTGTGATCATGGTCAGTGCGGAGCCTGTACCATCTTATTAAATGGCAAGAGGATCAATAGCTGTCTCGCCCTTGCAGTCGCCCATCAAGACGCCGAGATTGTCACCATCGAAGGGCTGGCCGAAGGCGAGAACCCACATCCCTTACAACGGGCCTTCGTCGCCCATGACGCCTTTCAGTGCGGCTATTGCACGCCGGGGCAGATCTGTTCGGCGCTCGGTATGTTAGGCGAGGTTGAGGCCGGCTGGCCAAGCGCGGTAAGCCCCGATCTCAACGCCGAGCAAATGAGCTTGAGCGACGATGAGATTCGCGAGCGCATGAGCGGGAACCTCTGCCGCTGTGGTGCCTATGCCAACATTGTTCCGGCCATTAAGGAGGTTGCCAGATGAAGCCTTTCCGCTATGAACGCGCGAGCAGCCCATCGGAGGCTGCCACGCTGCTGGCCCAGACGCCCACGGGTGCCTTTCTTGGCGGCGGCACAAACCTTGTCGATCTCATGAAACTGGAGGTCATGCAGCCAGATTTGCTCATCGATATCTCGCCTCTGGGCTTCGATCGCGTCGAAGCGCTACCTGACGGCGGCGTGCGCATCGGGGCGCTTGTGCGCAATAGTGAGCTGGCGGCCGAGCGCACGATTCGCCAGCGCTACCCCGTCCTGGCCCAGGCCCTGCTCGCCGGCGCTTCAGGCCAGTTGCGCAACCTGGCGACTACTGGCGGCAATCTTCTGCAGCGCACGCGTTGCCTCTACTTCCAGGATATCTCCAAGCCCTGCAATAAGCGCGTACCAGGCAGTGGCTGCTCGGCGCGCGCGGGCGAGCATCGCAATCTTGCCATTCTCGGCGCCTCTGAGGCCTGCATTGCCACCCACCCTTCGGATATGGCCGTAGCGCTGATCGCTCTTGATGCGCGCGTCAATGTCCTTGGTCCTGGAGGCGAGCGCACGATTCCGCTCAGCAAGTTTTATCGTTTGCCCGGCGACCAGCCGCAATACGAGACAGTGCTTGAGCACGGCGAGTTGATTACCAGCGTCGATCTGCCAGCCATACCCTTTGCCACGCGCTCGCACTATCGCAAGGTGCGCGATCGCGCCTCATACGCCTTCGCCCTTGTCTCGCTTGCCGCCGCCCTTGAGCTCAAAGACGGCCTGATAAGCGATGTGCGCCTGGCCTTTGGCGGCGTGGCGCCAGCGCCGTGGAGAGCCTATAAGGCCGAGCAGATTTTGCGCGGAGCTCCGGCCAGCGAAGAGACTTTCCGGCGGGCCGCCGAGGCCGAGCTTGCCGCCGCTCAGCCCTTACGCGATAACGCCTTCAAAGTTCCGCTGGCCCGCAACGTTCTTGTGCGCACATTACTCGATCTTAGCAGGGAGGAGCAGAGATGACGAAGAGTGAAACACGAGCGCCTGGCGCAGCCCTGGAGCGCATCGACGGTCCCTTGAAGGTCAGCGGCAGGGCAGCCTACGCCGCCGAATATCAGCTTAAGGGCCTGACCTATGCCTATCCGGTCCAGGCCACGATCGCCCGTGGCCGGGTCGCCTCGATCGATGATAGCGCCGCGCGGGCCTTGCCAGGCGTTGTGAGCATCCTTTCACACGAAAACGCGCCGCACCTTGACACGCCCGATAATGCCAATCTGGCCGTGCTGCAATCAGATCGCGTCGCTTATCATGGTCAGATTGTGGCTGCTGTCGTAGCCGAGACCCTGGAGGTTGCGCGCCAGGCCGCCGGGCAGCTCGTCGTCAATTACGCGGAAGAGCCGCATGATGTCGAGCTGCGTATCGATCGCCAGGATTTCTACAAGCCCGATAGAATCAATCCCAATAATATAACCGATACTGCCAGCGGCGATGTCGAGGGCGCGCTGGTCCAGGCCGCCGTCAAGGTTGATCTCACCTATACCACGCCGACCTATCACAACAATCCGTTGGAGCCACACGCGACAATAGCCGTCTGGCAGGATAACGGCCTGACGCTCTACGATGCTAACCAGGGTTCGCACCGCCGACGCGACGATGTAACGCAAATCTTCGACCTGCCGCCTGAGCTTGTCAGAGTGATCTCGCCCTATGTCGGTGGGGCCTTTGGCGGCAAAGCCTTTACGCATCCGCACGTCATGCTCGCGATCATGGCGGCTAAGGTCGCGCGCCGCCCTGTCAAGGTCTCGCTCACGCGCCAGCAGATGTTTGCCCTGGTTGGCAATCGCACACCGACAATCCAGCGCATCCAGCTGGGCGCCGAGCAAAATGGCAGGCTGACAGCCATCGCCCACGACGTCCATGAGCAGACGGCCACCGTCCGGGAATTTGCCGAACAGACAGCCCTGGCCACGCGCATGATGTATGCAGCCCCCAATCGGCGCACGACCCATCGCCTGGCCCGCCTTGACGTCCCGGCGCCCACTTTTATGCGCGCCCCCGGCGAGTGTCCGGGCATGTTCGCCCTGGAATCGGCAATGGACGAGATGGCCAGCGCCTGCGGCCTCGATCCTATCGAGTTTCGCATCCTGAATGAGCCCACAAGCGATCCAGAGAGCGGCTTGCCCTTTAGCACGCGTGGACTCGTGGCCTGCTTGCGCGAGGGTGCGCAGCGCTTCGGCTGGCAGCAGCGCGATCCTCGCCCACACTCGCGTAGCGAGGGCCGCTGGCTCGTCGGGCTTGGCGTGGCGGCCTCAACTTATCCCGCCCGGCGCCGTGGCTCCAAGGCCCTGATTCGTACCAGGCCGGATGGAAACTATAGCGTTCAGATCGATGCCACGGATCTGGGTACTGGCGCCTGGACGATCTTGACGCAGATCGCTGCCGATGCCCTTGGCGTCGGTGTGGAGCGCGTGAAGCTCGAAATAGGGGATAGCCAGTTGCCCGAGGCGCCTATGGCCGGCGGCTCCATGGGTACAACCTCCTGGGGCGCGGCTATCGTCGAGGCAGCGCAGAATTTGCAGCGCATGTTGCGCGAAGAGCATAACGGGATCGTTCCCCCTGAAGGGCTTGAAGTCAGGGCCGAGACCAGTGATAATCCCAACGCGCAGCGCTTCTCTCTGCATAGCTACGGCGCCCAATTCGTCGAGGCGCGCGTCAATATCGATACCGGCGAGGTTCGCATCCCACGCATGCTTGGCGTTTTTGCCGTTGGTCGCATCATCAATGCCAAGACGGCACGCTCGCAACTGCTGGGTGGCATGACCATGGGGCTCTCCATGGCCCTCCACGAACATAGCGTTATCGATCCGCGCTTCGGCGATTATGTCAACCACGACTTCGCCAGCTATCATATCGCCACAAATGCCGATGTTGGTAGCGTAGAGGTAGCCTGGATCGACGAAGATGATCAGCTTGTAAGCCCGATGGGAGCAAAAGGCATCGGCGAGATTGGCATTGTGGGCACCGCCGCTGCCGTGGCCAATGCCGTCTATCACGCAACCGGTATCCGCGTTCGCGATCTTCCTATCACGCTAGACAAGCTTCTAGCCTAGTTCACAAGCCTGAGAGGAGACCTGGCCGAAGCAGGCGACACGCTCTATGGCCGGTCTCCCGGCTATTTATATTGCCTCGCTAGCAGCTTTACTCTTCAGCGAGAACTACGCATCCCCCTCTGGCCATAGATATTGCGCAGCTGTCCCTCGGCAAGAAGCAACCGGTCCTACTCGCAAGCAGGTCTAACCCATCCTCTTTGCATTGACAATCAATATTAGGTAATGCTAATATCCAAGTAATAAAGTCAGATATAAAAGCCACTCACGTCAAGACGTATCGGCATCATGTCGTTAGAAATAGATCCCGAGAAGGGAAACAAGGCGCTGAGCAGCATTCTTTACTACAAGGAAGGAGTAACATGTATAGCAATCCCAACGAGGCTCTACAGGCCGATCCAATGCAAGGCACAATCGCAGCAACCGCCATGGTTTCGCGCAGCATGCGGCTGCTGCAGGTAAGTATAGAGGACAGCAAACAGCGCAAATGGCTGCCCGGGACACATATCATCATTAAACTGGCTCCGAAGCTCCAGCGCGCCTATACCATCTGGGATTCCAGCCCGGAAGCGCCCACCTTCGATCTTCTAGTATTTCTCCACGGCAATGGTCCCGGCGTCAGCTGGGGGCGCCAGGCCCAAACTGGCGACAAATTTACATTTTATGGACCGGTTAGCGATTCCTTTACCGAAGATAAGAGCGCGGCCCCATACTATCTCTTCGGCAGCGAAGAAACCGGAGCCGTGGCTGTGCAGGGGAAATTACGCTTGCTGCCACCTGACGCCACAATTCTTGGCTACCTTGAAGCTGATGGACCAGAGGAAGAGTTCATTCCCCGCACGGGTAGCCAGCCGCTGGCCTGGGTCCATCGCAAGGGACAGCAGGTCAAGCCGACAGGTCGTCTTGTTGACGCGATTCATACGCTCCAATTGCCAGCATATCCGGGCAAAGCTTACTTTGCCGGCGAGTTTGCCGTCTGCCTGGCCCTCAAAGCCTACTTTGTTAATGAGCGAGAGTGGCCACGCGAGAATGTCCACATACGGCCTTTCTGGGTGCGCGACCCAGAAAGCGTAAAATACTACCTCGACAAGCTCGGCGGCAAGTGGTAAGCCAGCAGGTTTGTAAAGCAATAAAGCGAGCATAGACAGTAGCCAACTCCACGAATGACAGAGCCAGGCGACAGCTTCTATGAAAGCCGGCTTTGAGCCGGGGCCTTAGCTTCGCACTAAGGGCGAATCTGAGCCTGCTAATCAGGCGCTAAAGTGTCCTGAGAAGCCTATTTGACACTCGTATTAGCAGTCGTCTATACTACAAGTAATGAAGTAATAGGGGAGAGAAATTACCACATTGGCTCTTCCCTTTCTTATGCTGTTCGTTGGAAAGGATAATGCATTAATTGCTCGTCGATAGTCATGCACACATCGACACCTCACGCTTTGATAGCGACCGTGAGAGCACCATTCAAGCTGCGGTAAATGGTGGCATCACACGAATTGTAGATCCAGGCTGCGACCTGGTATCTAGCCAGCAGGCCCTGATGCTGGCCAAATCTCACCCAGGCACAATCTACGCAGGTGTCGGCGTACATCCTCATGATGCCACGACCTACACGCAGGAAGTAGAGGCACAGCTTCGCGAGATGGCTCGCGAGCCCGAAGTTGTCGCAATCGGTGAATTCGGGCTCGATTATTTTCGCATGCTCTCACCTCGCGAGGTGCAGCGCGCTGTTTTTTGCGCTCATCTTCAAATGGCGCGCGAATGCAACTTACCTTGTATCATTCATGTACGAGATTCGCACGATGATGTAATCGAACTTCTACATGCACATGGGCAGGGTTTGCGTGGTGTCTTCCACTGCTTTTCTGGTGATGTAGCTCAGGCTGAGGAGTGCCTGTCCTTCGAAGGCTTCGTACTTTCTTTTGCTGGACCACTTACAAAACAAGGAAATGCGCTGCCAGAGGTGGCTCGGATGGCCCCGCTGGATCGCATCCTGGTCGAGACTGATAGCCCGTACCTGGTCCCCAAGCCGCTTAAAGCGAGACGCAACGAGCCGCTGTTCGTAAAACATGTTGCTGAAAAATTAGCAGAGATTCGCGGTATGAGCCTGGAGGAGATTGCCCAGGTTACTACGGCTAATGCTGCTCGGCTGTTTGGTCTAGGAGAAACCCATGAAACTGTTTAATACACTCACTCAATCCCTTGAGCCTTTCACTCCTCTAGACGATACCGTGCGTATCTATGTCTGTGGAGTTACACCATATGATACGACTCATCTAGGTCATGCTTTCACGTATGCTTCGTTTGATACTCTTATGCGCTATCTCGAATATAGCGGGCTGCATGTCCGCTACGTTCAGAATGTGACCGATATTGATGATGATGTCTTGCGTAAGGCGCGCGAGCTAGGCACTACCTGGGATGAGCTGGGCAATCGTGAGACTGAACGCTATCTGCGCGACATGGACACGCTCAATGTGCGCCGGCCCGATGTCTATGCACGTGCTACTGAGGAGATTCCTGGTATCGTTGAGGTAGTGCAATACCTGTTGGAGCGCGGCTACGCCTACGAGAATGCTGGTAATGTCTATTATGATGTGAAGAAGGATCACGAATTTGGGGCGATGGCACGCGCTATCGGCCTGCAAGATTATCACTCTATGCTAACTATCGCCAACGAGCGTGGTAACTTCCCAGACGATGCGCGCAAGAAAGATCCGCTGGATTTCGTGCTCTGGCAGGCTCAGGCCCCCGGCGAACCAGCCTGGCCCAGTCCCTGGGGTCCCGGCCGGCCTGGCTGGCATATCGAGTGTAGCGCGATGGCCATGCACCACCTCGGCCCCCAGATCGATATCCACGGTGGCGGCGCCGATCTGGCCTTCCCGCATCATACCTGCGAAATCGCTCAGTCCGAACACTATACCGGGAAGGCTCCTTTTTCTCGCTTCTGGATGCACACGGGCATGGTCTATCAGGATGGCGAGAAAATGAGCAAGTCGCTGGGCAATCTTACACTCATCAGCAACCTTGTCAAAGACTATACCCCCGATGCTATTCGTGTGGCGCTCCTCAACCACCATTACCGCTATCCCTGGGAGTGCTTCCCCGCCGATCTCAAGTCAGCCACCGAGACGGTTGAGCTCTTGCAGCATGTTCGCTCAGTGGTGGGACGCGAGGCCAAAGGGGAAGATGCGATGCTGCGCAACCGCTTTAAGGCTGCGATGGATGAGGATCTTAATACGCCCGAGGCGATGCTTTTGCTGCGCCAGGGGGCTGAGAGATTTGCTGCCACGCGGGACGTGGACACGGGAACCGAGGTCTTACGCCTGGCTGGCGTGCTTGGCCTCTGTGTATAAAACAGTTTATGTAAAGCTATCTTTCCGCGCAGGACCCTTGATAATAAGGGTCCTGTTCTTGCCTCAGGCCCGCCTGCGCCCTTGCTAAGTTGGACACTCTTCAGCCCGGGAGCGAAAATACGACAGGCCACAATCTCCTAATTTCTCCTTGTCGCAATTCCCCCATATAGGCTAATTAGTTGTACTTAGCGCTAGTCCTTTCTAATGAGAGCCATCAATATATGTTAATACCACGCTACTTTTTCCGTTTTAGTAGATGGAAACACTTTTATTAAAGTCTGTTAAGAAAAGCAGTGTAATGAGTCGTCGGGTGCAATTCTAATCAGATGGAGATAAGAGCTGTTTTCACCAGTTTTAGAAGTAGAATGAGAAATACTTCTTCGTCTCTCATTGCCGTAAGGTGGGATGCGGGCCTGCATCCCACCTTCTTGTTGCTTTGGGGGCTGACAATTTCATGACAAACCTTTTCGGCCCAGGCCTTACGCCACACTATCGCCAGCCTGCCCATACTCAACCAGAACAAATCTACTCATTGATCGCCAACTCCTCGGCATCCTCAAGGCGAAACGCCCCGCGCTCATCCTGGAAACCAAACAGCTCGGCGTAGCGGCCCCAGTTGATCGCCGTCTCTAGCTGGGCCTGGGCCTCATCCTCACTGAAATGCTGCTCAAGAAACTCAAGGAAATGCTGCTCGGGCAGCGTATGGCCCGGAGCCTGTTCAAGATCCTGCACAATCTTGCGCAGGATCGAGATGTTTGCCATGGCCTGCTCGCGGAAGATATCCTTCTCCTCCTGCACATTGGCGGCGGCAAAGCGCTGACCCTTCTCGGTCAGCACCAGATCGCCCTCCTCGGTATCGGCAAGATTGAGCAGATCGGCGGCCTCGACGAGGGGCAGAAGATCGTCAACCTCAAGATGCAGCTGGCGACCGATTTTATAGAGATCATCGCGCCCGCCGCTGGCATGGATCAGCTCGATCAAGCCGGTCACATCGCCGATCGAGACATGCGGCAGCGCCTGGTAGGGACGTGGACGCGCGGCGGCCTGCGGATGCGTTTTAGAGGAAGGCATCGTCACTGGCAGCAGCGCCGAAACATCCTCCTGTGGGCTTGTCATAATGCGATAGATCAGATCGGTAAGCGCAGTATGCTCCTCGGTCTGCAGGCCGCGCTGCTCCCGCGCCAGCCCTGGCAGCTCCACGCGAATGCGTCCTGGATGCGAGCCCAGCACGACAATGCGATCGGCCATACTCACCGCCTCATCGATATTATGCGTCACCATCACAATGGCTTTTGTGGGCATATTATGCGCCTCCCACAGGCTCATCAGCTCTTTACGCAGATTGGCAGCCGTGAGCACATCAAGCGCGCTAAACGGCTCATCCATAAAGAGCAGCTCAGGCTCGACCACCAGGGCGCGCGCAAAGCCGACGCGCTGGCGCATGCCGCCCGAAAGCTCCTTGGGATAGGCATCTTCAAAGCCGTCGAGCCCGATAGTATCGATCGCCGCCAGTGCGCGTTTCATGCGCTGCGTGCGCGTCAATTCCTGGGCCTGCAAGCCAAGTTCCACATTCTGCAAGACGGTCAGCCAGGGGAAAAGGGCAAACGATTGAAACACGATGGCCAGGTGCGGATTAGGGCCATACTGCGGCACCCCTTTAAAGAGTATTTCGCCAGTTGTGGGCTGAATCAGCCCGGCCAGCAGACGCAGGAGCGTCGATTTGCCCGAACCGGAAGGGCCAAGGATGGCCACAAACTCGCCGGAACGAATCTCCAACTGAATGTTATCAAGGACCAGCGGCGCCTGCGGACTTTTGGCCTGCTTCTTGCCCTCGTCGTATGTCTTGCTAACGTTGCGTGCCTCCAGCAATATCTCTTGCTGCTTATTGTTGAAAAGACTAGCCATAGCCTCTTTCCTCCTATCCCAGTGTATAGCGGCGCTCTGCCAGTGCATAGAGGCGCTTCCAGAGCAAACGATTGATCACGACGACAACGGCAGCCATCAGCAGTGTGCCCGCCAGCAAGACCGGAAAATCTCCAGAGGCAGCCGCAGCGGCGATGCTGGCCCCCAGGCCGATGGTGCTCAAGGTGTGCTGATTAAACTGTACATATTCCGAGACAATGCTGGCATTCCAGGCTCCCCCGCTGGCCGTGAGCAGGCCGGTGATCAGGTAGGGAAAGATGGCAGGCAGGATCAGGGTTGTCCAGCGCCGCCAGGAGGTCACATGATAGATGGTCGTGGCCTCGCGCAGGTCGCTAGGAATAGCCATGGCCCCGGCAATCACGTTGAAAAGGATATACCATTGCGTGCCCAGCAACATGAGCAGAATGGCCGCCAGCGAGAGCCCGCCCGGCAGATCGGCCAGGGCCAGCAAGAGCACAGGAAAGAGCGCGGTGGCCGGAATAGAGGCAATCACCTGTACCACCGGCTGCAAGAGGCGCGACCAGCGCGGCGAGAGCCCGATCGCCACCCCCACCGGCACGGTCCACACTACACCAATCAGCAACGCGGCAAGAGTACGCAGCCAGGTCACTCCCGCCGAGAGCAGCAGTGAGCCCCACACGCCAAAGTTTACCTGCGTGAGCATGCGCACCGCCGAGAACAGGCCAAAGATCACAAGAGCCAGTAAGGCAAGCCCGCACACAATATTGATCACACGCTTCGCAACTGGCGATGCTTGAATTTCGGTCTCCTGAGCAAAGGGCTCAGCCGGCAGAGGCTGCAAACGATTCAGGATGCGGGAAAGAAAAGTCCCGATGGGCCGAAAAAGGTAGCGATTAGCATTGGCCACCAGCGCGGAATTGCGCAAGAGATTCAGGATAGGGGAGGACGGCACATCGGAGCCGCTACTCATCTCCACTTTAAATTTGTCGGCCCAGGCCACCAGCGGGCGCCAGAAAAAGAGGTCAAGCAGTATAATCAACAGAATGAGCGTAAACAGGCCAAGGATCAACGCCCCGGTATTCCCTTCATTGGCAGCTACCTGTAGGTAAGAGCCAAGTCCGGGTAGCTGAAACGAGCGCGCGCCCAGGGTAAATTGTTCGGCCGCCATCAGGAAGAACCAGCCACCGGCCCAGCTCATCATACTATTCCAGATCAGCCCGATCATTGAAGAGGGCAATTCTAACTTTAAGAAGCGCTGCCACGGGCGCAGGCGCGCAATGGAGGCAAATTCTTGCAGGTCCTTGGGCTGCGTGCGCGCAGAATGATAAAAGCTAAAAGTCATATTCCAGGCCTGGCTTGTAAAGATGAGAATAACGCTGGCCAGCTCAAGGCCGATATTAGAATGCGGGAAGGCCGCCACAAGGGCAAGGATTACCGCCGGCAGAAAAGAGAGAATAGGAATGCTTTGTAATATATCAAGCAATGAGATCATTATCGGCTCGGCGCGCCGATGCGAAGCCGCGATATGGCCATAAACTAGCGTGAAGACAAGCGAGAGCAGATAGCCCAAGGCCATGCGTAACAGCGAATAGCCGGCATATAAAGGTAGCTTAGCCGGCGAGAGGCTTATCTGGACCGAGGGGGTGAAAGGGGCAGCCCAGTGGGATGCCGCAATCATCAAAAAGGCAATCGCTGCGATTAATGTCAAAATGATGAGCAGGTCAACGGGCCCGAAGCGATTATTGCGGCGTGGGCTGCGCCCCTGGCGCTGCTCAATATCACGAAGTCCCGTTTCGGACTTCACCTGCTCCTGTCCCCGGGGATTGTTGGGTGCATAGACTTGAGCCATCATTACCTCCATACTTCCTTGCCAGGCCGCACAGAGGAAGAGGCTCAGCAGCATATTTTACGGCTGAAGCTTAAGGCACAACAAGCCTGTTCTGTGGCTTAACGCCAGCAGACCCCTCCTCTGTGCAGTCTGAAAACTTTTTGCTTGGCAAACGATATTACATCGTTGTTCAGGTCCGGCGTCCACGCCGAATCACCTCCTGGAAGAACGCAGGCCTATCTCTTTCTCACGAGATATTTGCTTACCTGCTTTATGGCAAAACTTTTTGCCACTTACTTACAACTTACTATGTATGAAAAAGGCCACAAAAAAACCACCATACATATGGTGGCCACACAGCAAACACAGGAAGACGTCCATGCTCTAACAATGCAGAATGAGCACGTCCTCCTGACAGCCAGGTGCATTTTGCCACCGTATAGACATAAAACTACGTGAGCCAGGGCAACCCTGCCGAGTGCCGGTCACGTATTGAGAAGCGCAACGGAATGGACTACTACCAGGTCCATCGTCCATTTTGAATCTTACCCCTTAACATATGCTAATATACTATCCATTTGCAACTATACATCCGCCAATTAAGCCTTGTCAAGGTTAGTTTCTTAAGATATGCTCAAAATCGTCTATTTACGCCAATTTCTCGCCGGATTTCTGCTTACGTAAGCTATCGCATAGCTGTATCCCGGGCTGCTCAATCCAGATATAGAAGGTATAGGCGAAGGGAAATATCAGCAAAACAGCAAAGAGCCAGAAAAGGCAGTAGCTCAGATAGCCATTCCAGCCAGCTATATAGGCCTGAATGTGATCGCCAAAGTTGACAAGAAGTGGCAGATGCCAGATATAGAGGCTGTAGGAGATCAGGCCTAGCCAACGCAACGGAACCCACCTGAAAGGGCGCTGCAAGCTTGCCGGACCAAAGAGGATCGCCAGGAGGCACAGGCCAAAGCCGAGGGATAGGCCGGCCTCGCTGTAGAATTCATAGGCCGGGTAGAGAGGATCGAGCAAGGCGATGCTGTGCCTGAACATCTGGTTGCAGTTCCAGAGGGCCATAAAGCCGAGTACGCAGAGGCCCGCCCACCAGAGCCAGACGCTCCAACGGCGCAAACCAGCCAGCAAGCCATCCCAGCCCGCCTGCTGAGCCAGCACATAGCAGGCAGCGATGCCCATACCGATGGCGAAATCTTCAAGAAATTTGCCGATTATGCCATAGCTAAAGAAGAGAATGACGTTGAGCAGCGGTCGCGGCACAAGCACCGTCTGTTGCGGGTTAGCCAGATAATAGTTGCCCCAATAGTGCGTGCCGATGCCCCATACTTCCATGAGCAGCAGACAAACGAGCAGTAAGCACCAGCGCTTACGCTGCGTCCCCTTGCCAATAATCCAGCGAAATAGCAGGGCCAGCCAGGGCAACAGCAGATAAAATTGCCACTCAATCGCTAGCGACCAGAGCGGCCCATCGAGCACACGAAACGTCGCCCGGCTTGAATCCATGAAGAAGCTAAGAAAGAGTCCCAGTTCTTGCAAGTGCGCTGGCTGCAGATAGCGCGGCTCCTGAACAAGAATAAGCAGAAAGAGCGAGAGATAGTAGCACGGCATAATGCGTAAAGCGCGCCGCAAATAAAACTGGCGCGCCGAGGGCCAGTCAGCCCCGCACAGCAGCGCACGCGCATAGGGCAGGAACAAAAGAAAGCCCGAGAGCAGGAAGAAGAGCGTCACGCCCGAACCACCAGCCACCGCCAGAGCCGTAATAAAGGGACCCAGCGCCGCTGGTTGCCAGACGTGCAAGCGCAGATTGATCAGGTTGATATGGTAAAAAATCACTAGAAGGCAGGCCACGGCCCGTACGCCATCCAGCACAACAATCGTATTTTTGCGCGTATTCGCTTTAACGAGTGAAAACAAAATTCCCCCTCAGCCGAGCAATTTCTTTCCTATCTTACTCAGACGAATCAGCCGAGGCAATAAGCACAAAGCTTGCCTATTTTGCTCCTCGCTTCCTATTTTGCCCATTGTAATTACCTGACGAGTAATTGTATTCTCAATCAGCTTCTATATTATGAAGTATTCAGCTAAAGGAGATAGATTATGCCTAAAAGATTGCTGGCAGAAACGAGCTTTGCGCAAGAGCCAGAGGAAAAACCGGAGTATCACGCGACGGTTCATGATATTCCTATGGATGATCGGCCGCGCGAGCGCCTGCAGAAAAACGGGGCCGAGATGCTGGCCACAGCCGATTTATTAGCCATCACTCTGCGCACGGGCACCACGCGCGATAACGTGATAGAGCTGGCCAGCAAGCTCTTGATCAAATATGGCGGGCTAGGTGGTCTGATACGTGCGGATTTTCACGAGCTCTGCACCGAGTATGGTCTGGGCACTGCCAAAACTGCGCAGCTCAAGGCAGCCCTGGAGATCGGCAAGCGCCTGGCCCTGGAGCTGCCTGAGCAGCGCTACCAGATCACCTCAGCGGATGATGCGGCGCGCCTTGTGCGGCTTGAGCTTATGCATCTTGATCATGAAGAGATGTACATCCTTATTCTTGATACCAAGAACCAGCTTGTAGAGCGCGTCAAGCGCTACAAAGGCACAGTCAACAGCTCGGTTCTGCGCGTCTCTGAAGTCTTTCGCCCGGCCGTCGTGCGCAACTGTCCCAACGTTATTATCTGTCATAACCATCCGAGCGGCGATCCCACGCCTTCCACAGAAGACATAGAAGTCACCCAACAACTGATAGACGCCGCCAAACTATTGGATATCGACTTGCTTGACCATATCATTATTGGTAACCCGCGCTATGTGAGCCTGAAGGAAAAGTTGCGCTGGTAAGCTTTCGGCAACAGAGCACACCTGGAGGCCCCACTCTCCACGGCTAGGCCGTGACGACGCTCGCCGGATTTTTTATATATGAGCCTTCCTGGGAAGGACGAAGGTTATCGGCCCATTACTCGTTGCTGGCCCGTAGGCAAGCTATATAATCGACAATCGCTTGCGTGGTGGTGAACTGAGGGCGGTAGCCCGTGTCCTGTACGAGCCGCGTGATGTCCTGGTATGCAGGAACTTCCGCCGCGCTCCGCTCGCCCGCGGAAGGCAGCTCGACCTGAGCCTCTGGGATCACCTCCTTGATGGCGGTCACAATATCCTGATTCGTCGTCGCCCTTCCTGAGGCAATGTTGTAGACGCGATGAGGCAGCGTCTCGGCTACCTGTAACAGCGCGATGGCCCGGGCAGCATCCTTGACATAGCAGCGGTCAGCACCATCTTGGGCACTGACACCACCGAGCACGTTGCTAAAATCGGGCTTCGTGCCATTTACTGCCGCATGCACCAGAACGTTTGTGGGAGAGTCCCACGGGCTGAACGGACCAAAGATCTCCCCAAAGCGCAGCATGATGCACTCGATCCCGGTTTGTCTGGCCAGATAGTCGGCAACGATTTCATTGCTTTTCTTGATCGCTGAAACTGGTTCAGGACCCGTCAGGGGGAGCGGTTGCTCCTCGCGCCAGGGCACAGTTCTCTCATCGCCATAGACGTTAAGTGAGCTCGCCACCAGGATGCGCTTTACCTTCCATGCCTGGGCCGCCTCAAGCGCATTCACGAGGCCGATCATGTTGAACTTGATGTTCTCAAATAGTTCCAGCACATGAGTCCCCGGATTCCTCCAATGGACTGCAAGATGGATAATCCCGGTAATGGGATACTTCTCGCCAAGCTTGAGGAAAGCAGCGGCATCCAGCATATCGAGCTCTTCGATAAAGAGGCGAGAACCAATCTCCCCCTTGAGGGCCTCTGGGATGCGTTTCAGGCTGTGTTGTGTGAGTACGCAAGTTTCCCCCATTGCCAGCAGCGCACGCGCCGTCTGAAGACCTATAAAGCCCAGACCACCGGTAATAAGTATCATAGCTCTTCTTTCCTCCAGAATTTCATCCACTTTTTCAGCTAGTTTCCTCTTTACCTACAGTGAAAACTCGGTTACTTTTTCGGGAGTAAAGTGCAACGAAACCCGACCCTGCCCAAATAGGTACTCAATTGTTTGTGGGTGCGCGGCTTCATCTGGCACATAGCGTTGCACCAGGTGCTCGATATCCTGGCGCACAACGCTCTGATCTTCGATGAGGGAAACCTGCCCGGACAGGCTGACATAGCGATTGCCATCCGGCACACAGATCGCTATACGGGGATCACGGCGTAGATTCTTCACTTTGCGGGTTTGGGCCGGTGCATTCATGACAACAGTAACATCGTTTTCTAGCAGATACCACATCGTCGTCATCTGGACACTGCCATCCGGGTTGAGCGTACTTAGCACCGCATAATGCAAGTCGTGCAGCAGCTCTTTCGCCCAATCAGAAATTTGGCTTGTCATCGTTCTCCCTGCCTTTCATCTTCGGTTCTCGCAGTGAAATGCCACAGGTGAGAGTATAACTGAACGCAGCTCACAAAGGAATACAAAATACATAGAAGTTATGCTATATGTCTTACAAAAGGGAAGGTATATTGAAAATATGGCTTTGCAATCAGAAACCAGATCTTCTAGAAATGCGTTAAAAGAGGCAAGGTGCAAAAACTATTTCAGCGCTACGCTGACTGGCGTTAAGTTTGAGCAGCAGCCATGCTAAGCCGCGCTACGTGAGCCTGAAGGAAAAGTTGCGCTGGTAAGCTTTGTGCAGGTGCGCACAGCCTGCAGCGATCTGCACGAGAGCCGGGATTCCTGCATATTTTCCCCGCCATCTGCCCACAACGCAAAAAACCCTATGCTATACTGAATATCGCTACCGCTTCCCTGGGAAGAGGCGTCAGTAGCTATCGACAATATCTATAAACATACAGGAGAGAAATGGAGAAACTGACTTTTCTAAAGGAAACTGTCGAACACATTGATATTACAAAAGTAAATGTTATCCCTTTGATAGAGATGATGGGAAAGACAGCATTCCAGGCTAGAAACCTTGCCCGAGCTGCGCAAATAGCCGACGCGATGGTCGCCGATCCTAAAGCTACGGTTATTCTCACGCTTGCTGGAAGTCTCATTTCCGCTGGTCAGAAGGCCGCCATTGTGGAGTTAATGCGCGCCAATGCCATTGATGTTATTGTCTCCACTGGAGCTAATCTGGTTGACCAGGATTTCTTTGAGGCGTTAGGATTTCGTCACTATCAAGGCGATGTGGAGGCTGACGATCAGGAACTTCGCGCGCACAATATTGATCGAATTTATGACACCTACATCGACGAAGACGAGCTGCGCATCTGTGATGACACGATTCGGCAGATCGCAGATACCCTCGCACCAAAAGCCTATTCCAGCCGGGAATTTCTCTATGCCATGGGGCGCTATCTTGAAGAGCATCATCCGACTGCCAATAGTATCGTGCTGGAAGCCTACCTTCGTCAGATCCCCCTTTTTGTTCCGGCATTTTCCGATTGCTCGGCTGGTTTTGGCCTGATTGCCCATCAAGCGAGCCGACCGGATCGCCATCTCACTATTGATAGTGTCAAGGATTTCCGTGAACTGACAGAGATCAAGGTTCGGGCCGGTGTGACGGGCCTCTTGATGCTTGGTGGTGGTGTTCCCAAGAATTTTGTCCAGGATATCGTGGTGGCGGCGGAGCTTATGGGGTATGATGTCCCACTCCATCAATACGCGGTTCAACTCACTGTCGCCGATGAGCGAGATGGCGCGCTATCCGGCTCGACGCTCAAAGAGGCCCATTCCTGGGGCAAGGTCTCACTGGCCTCCGAGCAAATGGTCTTTGGTGAGCTCACCCTGACCTTCCCATTACTCGCAGGTTATCTCTACCATAAGGGGTCATGGAGAGATCGCCAGCCACGAGCATGGACAAGCTATCTGGCAACGAGTAAGGGCCTACAAGCACAAGATACTCAGAGTGTTGGCAGGTAGGAGCTCGACGCACAACCTGCCTGCCAGCAGACAACGCAAATAAGCGGCACTAATGTTAATAAATCAATGCCGCTTACAGCCTTATAGACGTTTAAGCCTTCGCCACCGCCTTCTCGCTCTTGCGGCGGCGCGGGCGTTCCGTCCCATCCTGCGCCGAGCTCAGCTTCTCATGGTGGTTATGGATAGGCTCAAGAGCTGTATCCAGCACCTCTGAGATATCGGTAGCAAAGACAAACTTCATCTGCTCGCGCAACTCTTTGGGCAGATCCTCCATCAGGTCTGCCTCATTCTTCTTGGGCATAATGACAGTGCGAATGCCTGAACGATAGGCGGCAAGAACCTTCTCTTTCACGCCACCGATAGGCATAACCTTGCCACGCAAGGTTATCTCGCCGGTCATTGCCACATCCGAGCGCACCTTACGTTTGCTCGCCAGCGAGACAAGAACCGTGACCATCGTCACGCCTGCCGATGGCCCATCTTTGGGGATGGCTCCTGCGGGAACGTGAATATGGATGGCCTGGCCCTCGAACACATTGCTTGGCAAGCCCAGGGCTGCCGCATTCGAGCGCACGTAGCTCAAAGCCGCCGTCGCCGATTCCTTCATCACATCCCCAAGCTGCCCGGTCAGAATCAAGCGCTCCTCTTTACCGGGCATCGCCGCTGCCTCAATAAAGATGATCTCGCCGCCCACCGGAGTCCAGACCAGCCCTGTCGCGATACCTGGCCGATCAAGGCGCTCGGCCGCCTCCTCAAAGAAGCGCTGGCGACCCAGGTACTCGGGAACCTGCTCGGCCGTCACCTGAATTGGCGCCTCGCGGCCCTCAGAGATCTGCTTGGCCACCTTACGGCAGAGCGAACCAACCTCGCGCTCAAGATTACGCACGCCGGCCTCACGCGTGTAGTCGCGCACAATGCGGCGCAACACCTCATCGTCGATCGCCAGCTCATCCTTGTTCAGACCATTGGCCTCAAGCTGCTTGGGCAACAGATAGTTCCGCGCGATATGCACCTTCTGTTCCTCAGTATAGCCCGAGAGCTCCAGGATCTCCATACGGTCGCGCAAAGGGGCCGGGATCGGCTCTAAAGCGTTAGCCGTGGCGATAAACATCACCTTGGATAGATCAAAGGGCAGATCCAGGTAGTTATCGCGGAAATTGAAGTTTTGCTCCGGGTCCAGCACCTCAAGCAGGGCCGAAGAAGGATCGCCGCGCCAATCTGCGCCAACCTTATCGACCTCATCCAGCATAATCACCGGATCGTTGGTATCAACGCGGCGCAAGGTTTGGAGGATGCGGCCCGGCATCGCCCCGATGTAGGTACGCCGGTGGCCACGGATCTCTGCCTCGTCGCGAATACCGCCAAGAGACATACGCGCAAACTTGCGCCCAAGCGCCCGCGCAATCGACTGGCCCAGCGAAGTCTTACCAACGCCTGGCGGCCCCACAAAGCACAGAATCGGCTCGCGGTTAATCGAGCGTGCTTCTTCCTGTGACTGTAGCGGCTGCGTCGGTCGGATATCCTCGACCTCAACTCCCTCCTCGGTTACATCCTGCTCGTGTGCGCGCTCCAACTGCTCGGCCTTACGCTCCTCTTTCAAGTGGCGCACGGCCAGGTATTCAAGGATGCGCTCCTTAATCTTCTCAAGATCGTAGTGATCCTGGTCGAGCACCTGGCGAGCATGGGGCACATCAATCTTTTCGCCTGTGCTCTTATCCCAGGGCAGGCTAACCAGCAGCTCCAGGTAGGTGCGAATAATACTATATTCAGGTGAGACTGTCGGCAATTTCTCAAGACGCGAAAGCTCCCGATTGGCCTCCTTAAGAGCCTCCTCGGGCATCCTCGCCTCCTCAATCTTGCGCCGCAGCTCATTTACAGTTGCCTGCTCCTCGCTCTCCTCCCCCAGCTCGCGCTGAATGGCCTTAAGCTGTTCGCGTAGCAGGTATTCACGCTGCATCTTGCCCATCTCTTCCTGCGCGCTCGTCTGGATCTTCTTCCCCAGTTCGAAGATCTCCAGCTCATGAGCCAGGAAGGAGCTCAAGTTTTGCAGCTTCTCACGGACAGAATCGAGCTCAAGCAGCTTCTGGCGCAACTCTAGCTCCATCTGCACAAAGGTAGCGATCACATACACCACCTGGCGTGGTTCCTCAAGATTGAGGGTAGTCGCCGCGACACCTTCGGGCATATTCTGGACCAGCGTAATCAGGCGCTGGAAGTAGCTAATCACGTTACGCTTGATAGCTTCAGTCTCGTTATCTGCCTCCTGCGTATCGGGTTTTAACGAAACCTGGGCAGCCAGATAGGGCTTCTCTTGCGTAAATTCCCCAATGACAACGCGCTCCAGGCCCTGTACGGCGATCTGGAGGGTGCCATCTGGCATGCGGAACATTCGGCCAACACGGGCGACGGTACCAATTCTGAAGATATCATCTGGCCCGGCCTGCTCAATATCAGCAGCCTTTTGCGCAACCAGAACGACCAGGCGACGATCACTACGCATCACATCGTCGATAAGACGAATCGAGCGTTCTTGCCCCACGCCTAGTGGCTGCACAGAAAACGGATAGACAACCACATCTTTCAACGGCAGAACAGGCAAAACATCAGGGATCGTCAGGCGCTCATCATCCTCAGCATTGTCCTGCGCTTCGTTGTTTTCGCCCTCAACAGCTGAAGGTGAAGCAGACTGCTCACTTTCCTGCGTGCTCTCTTCTCTATCTGCTGAAGGAGAGGATTCATCATTGCCAGTTTCCTGTGACGCATTCATCTCAATCGGCTGGTTTTGTTCTGGACCAACTGGGGACTGTGTTTCTGCTAAATGTTCCTCGTGTTCAGACTCCGGATTGGTATAATGCTTCTCCATAACCTTCTCTACCATATCAACAAGTATAGCTACTCTTTGGGTCCGCTGGTTTGTATACGTACACGCTCCGGTTGGCTTGCAGGTAACTTTGGTAGGTCTACCCAGAGAAAGCCATTCTCATAGCGTGCCGAAACCGCCTCCCGCTCAATAGGATAGGGGATAAAGACCTCAACGCGAAATGGGCCATAGCGAATTTGCGCCTCATGATAAGACAGGTTCCCCCTACCCTCATGATCGTCACGCCTCTCACCGCTAATCACCAGAGCGTCTTCGTAAAGAGTAACTTCGATTTCTTCTTCCTTCATGCCAGCGAGTTCGACCTTGACCGTCATCATCTGCTCCGATTCAAGAATATCGGCCAGAGGACGCCACGTTGCGGATCGATGAAGCATTGATTGCTGACTTTGGCGCAGTACTTCCTGCAATAGTTGACGATAATGATGCTCCAACTGCTTCTGTGACCCATCAGTATAGCGATAGGTCACGTGCCGATAGCGCATTCGCATGGCTCGTTTACCTCTTATATAGAGAACAGACCAGTGCTGCTGGTTCCTCTTCTAATGTGTTGCCGGGGACATCACGATCAGGGCGCTATCAGTGTGGTTCTCTCCTCACTGTATAAAAAAGGCAAAAGGTAAAAGTACATAGAAACCGCATGCCCTTTGCCTTTTGCCGTGATCACGCTTCCTGATTTATACCTGCATTCGAAAAGACCGCTCTCCCTTACCTTTCTGCACTGCGAAGGCCGGGCTGATCTGCCTGTATCTTCAAGCCCTTCATTCCAGTTCCCCTCTTGTCAGTCTCTTCAGCGGCCACTTCAGGCCCTTCTCCTTCCACAGCTTGCCAGGAAGCAGAGAGCAGAGACCCCGCAAGTCCGGGCGAGAACATTCCTGGGAGCTCTCAGCACACAGCCGGCTACATGCATACTCCAACCAGTATCCAGGCGAAGCAGCTCTCCTCCTAGCCCATCCCCACCCTCAATGCACCTGAATGCGGGACACTTCTGTGAAGATGCCGTCTACGCAATGGGAAGGTCTTTTTCACCCGCCGCTAGAGCTTTCTGGCAATCCGGGCAGATATACTCAAACTCGGAGTTGCCGTCTGAGAGCACATCGCTTTGAATAACACGGGCATACCGTAGGCGCGTAGCTTTCCCACATCTTGCACAATTGACGTATGTTTCCGAGACGGCGGTACGTCGGGTTCCAAGAACATCTTCCTGCATGACCGACCCCTGTCTTTCTATATGGTTTCAGAAATGACGACGTGTGGACCCGCAATCAACCTGGGAGACTGAAAAGTAGAGCGTGTGAACGCCATAGAACAACCTCCAGGCCTCCTATATGGCCCAACACCTTTGATTATGGCATGCATCACTTGAAATTGCAAGAGTTGTTTGACGTGTTCCTGTTGATATGCTACTATGTTTCTATATTCCTCATCGGTGTTTATTTTACACGAACCGCTGGCAAAAAAATAGTGCGTGATTGACATGAGTCATCTCTCTTTTTTGTGCTCCGCCTACGGCGGCACGGCAGGAGGGGAAGAGGATGGGGCAACAGCCCTCAGTCAAGGGGCAAGCTCCCTGTCACCCCTGCTCACAAATCTCAGGGCGATTCATGTGATAACGACGAGGGCAGAGACGATATGATCACGCAAACGATCAAACGTTGGTTGGACAAGCTGTTCGCGTGGTGGCCCTGGAAGCAATCTTCGCCCACCAGTTATGCCCGCCCTGTGAGCAACTTAAATACAGGTTTAGCGCAAGAGACCATCTGGCATACGCTGCCGGAAGGGCCTTTCCCGCAGCTCGGCATTATGTCTATCGCCGTCGAGCAAGAGAAGGACGAGGGTATTTATCATACCAATCGCCCGGAGCCCGACGAGCTGCCTGAGAGCTATGGACAACCTGTATCACCTGTGACTACGGAACATAGTAATCCTGCACAACAGCCCCCTGCACAGACGACTGAGCAGAAGGAGACTCATCCTTCCCCGACGCCAGAGCAGCATTTTGCTTTTCTGCTCTACCTTGTCGAGCATGGACATATCAATGAAGGCTTTGCTGATGGGCAGGTACCTGAACAGTATCGTAAATTGCATAGGCCTCCCTCGTCCTGAACCTTGCGCGACAGGGCAAAGATGAGCAGGAAGCTTGCGCACGGTTTCCATTCGCAAATGTGACAAATCCTGACCGCTGGCCAGGGCTTGACAACCAGAGGCAGCTAGAAGGATGGCTGCGACTGGTTGTCAGTTGTGGCTCAGTTGATGCTGACCTGCTGGTTCCCTTCTCTTGGGATAGGCGACTTGCCTGGCCGCAGAAAAACGGGCCAAGCAGGCTTATTTTATGCCCTGCCGCTTACTTGCTGGCCGTGTAGCCCTGGGCTCTTGCTTCGTCTTCGGAAGCAAAATAGATCACGGTCAGGGGCTTTTCCGCAGCCGTAGTGATCTGCTCAAGTGGCATTTTCGCCGGATAATACTGTTTCGTCTCTACTATGCCCACAAACGCTGTTCCTTCCGGCACGCCGCGCTCTTCCTCAGGCTCTACGACAGCGATGGCCGGTTTCGCCTCCTGGGCTGGGGCTGCAGAAGAGGAAGCCTGGGGCTTGCTGGTTCGGATCTCGCCGGCGCCTGAGGTTCGGCTGGCTTCGGGCACAAGCTGGATATGCTGCTCTGTCTCTGGCTCTGGCTGCATACGCTTGCGAATAAACAGGTAGGCAAGGATGCCGGCGCTCAGCAGGCCAAGGGTAAAACCGGCAATGGTCCAATACTTGCTGCGATGCTCTGCCAGCTCACGGGCGGCCTCCTGGCTGCGCTTCTGCAGCT
Organism: Ktedonosporobacter rubrisoli; assembly: GCF_004208415.1. GTDB lineage: Bacteria > Chloroflexota > Ktedonobacteria > Ktedonobacterales > Ktedonobacteraceae > Ktedonosporobacter > Ktedonosporobacter rubrisoli. The sequence continues at coordinate 6,425,185 of NZ_CP035758.1, forward strand.
CCTGTTGCATCAATTGGCCGCGCTTGCCCAATTCGCGTGCAGCCTCTTCGCCGCGCTTGCTCAGTTCCAGCGAGGCCTTATTGCCACGCTCGGCCAGGTCGCGGGTAACCTCGCTGCCCCGCTCTAGCAGGTTGCTTGTCATTTTACTGCCGCTCTCTACAAGGCTCTGGGAGAGCTGGCTACCGCGCGCGACGAGCTCCTCGGTTAGCTCGCTCGCCTTTTCGGCTTGCTTAAGCGAGGCCTCACGCAGCACCCCAGCTTGCTGCTCCGAAAGCGCGCGCAGACTTCGCGTGCGCTCCTGCAAACGATTGACAATGGTGCTAACCACAGGTCCGACGACGGTAAGGGCCAGGAAGCCAACACGTAGCCAGCGACCCGCCTCACCTGCCACGCTCTTATTATCACTCATGGGGAATCTGCCTTTCTTATATTTGCCCGCATAGGATCAGGGGCGAAAAGGGGTAGTCAGTTGGAGATGCTAACGTATCCCTATGCATGAGCGTTGGAAATATAGCGCTTCTCTGTGTGCTGCTCAGGTTATCGGCCCCTGCGGTCAGCATCTCTAGCAGCATGGGAGCACGAAATATAGTATGCAGCGTGTTTCAAAATGTGTCAAGAAGCGATAGCAATGGATATAGAGTTGCGGTATCCCCTGCCCAGCCTACGAAAAGGGATTTGGCGCTGCCCCGCCCCTTCTCTTTTCAGTCTACCCATCAAGGCAAATATACTATTTCATTCTGACAGAGGGACAAGGCCCGGAACGACATTGTACCAGGAGCAACTATCCCTGGTGGAAGCTGAAAGAGGGGTCGCTAAAAGTCTTCGGTCGCGAACTCACTCAGCTGAAGAACAAGACGGCAGAAGTGTAACATGGCCGAGGCAGATTCCAGATAGGCTTCGTCGCTAGCTGCAGCCTGTTGAGTAACTGTAGCGCGCCGGCGCAATGCGCGCAAGACAACCATGACATCTTCTTTGAGGGAGGTATCCAATTCGCCCCGCTGCATCAGCGAGATCACCTGATTCACAATAGAATCGACCTCACGACGCATGGAACTCAGATCATTGATCCATGAATCGTCATCGGCCCTATTGCCACCATCCCAAAATAAGGCATCTGCAAATTGCTCTTGCCGCTTAATATCGCTGCGCATTGGTTTGCGCATCGGTCGGAGGTGAGCCTGGGGTTCTTCTTGCTTTACTCCTAGCTCACGCAGTAGCACGGCCAGTTCTTCTTCCCAGCCAGCCATAGAGCACCTCCTTGTGAAACAACCGCAAACAGTGATCTGAGCCGGACTTGTCAGCCCGCGAAGTCCTGTACCTGAGCGTAAAGGCGCCTGCTGTCAGGCTTGCTACCAGGCCTAAAACTCTACCCGAAGTGTAGCACAGTGTATCATTGTTGTAAATGGCCCGAATGGTTAGGCCAGGTCTGGCCCTTCTTGTCTATACGCGACCTGGCCCTTAAACCATCTCTGGCCTACGTTCGGCCTGAGAAGCCTGCTAGATTGGGAGAATATGTGCCGGGAGGTGAGGTAGTACCTTGACAATAGCTGTGATGATCAAGGCCACGACAAACAAAAGCCCAAAGAAGGCTTGCAATTTCAGGGTCTCGCGCATTACGAGATGCAGCCCGACCGGCATATCGGTACGCAGCATACCCGTAACAACAATCACAAGGGTTGGCAGCGTCCAAAAAGTGATGAGTAGCCAGTGAGGCCCGCCCGAAGGCAGCGCGAGAGCCGCGATGAGCCCATAAGCTCCCAGAAGCAAGACGAAAAACCAGGCCCGGTTCCATTGCAGCCCGAGCAGGGTGGCAAGCGTGTGCTTGCCGGCCTGAGAATCGTCTTCGGCATCGCGCATATTGTTGGCATGGATAATGGCCGCCGCCAGCAGGCCCAGCGGGACACCATAGAGAAACGCGCTGGGGGACAGATGTCCCGTCTGCGTTACATAGGCTCCTGCCGTGATTAATGGACCAAAAACCACAAAACCAACGAGCTCCCCGAGCGCTAACGAAGATAGCGAGCGTGGGCCCGCGCTAAAGAAATAGGCGCCCAACAGCCCGAGCAGACCAAAGAGCAAGATGAGCGGCCCGGCGGCCAGAACAGTGGTCAGGCCGAGAAGCGCACCCACGCCAAGCAGAGCTAAGCCGATGATCAGCACGCGCGTTGGCTTGACAATGCCCTGCTGAATCAGCCCGCCAGGACCAAGCGTATTGGCGGTATCCACGCCTCGCGTATAATCATAATAATCGTTGACAAGATTTGCGCCTGCCTGCAAGAGCAGTACAGCCACAATCGCCACAAGAAAAGGCAAGATGTGAAACTGCCCCAGGGGTGTTCGCGTAGAAACGCTTTGAGACCAGGCCAGCACGCTGCCCAGCAGGGCAGGCGCGACGGCCAGGGAAAGGTACGCGGGACGTATCCCGTCCTTCCAGATCTGCGTCCATTCGGCAGTGCTACGCCGATATTCTGCCGGTGGGGCCACCAGCGGCTCTGGCGTACTTACCTGCTCTGTGGCTTCTACCGAATGTACAGTAATCTCTGGCTGCAGGTTACTTATCGTCTGCAGCGATCCCAGGGGTATAGTCGGAACCTCCTCCGCCTGTACGGATTCTGCTGTGACTATTTGTGATGATGTTGTGGCTTGAGGTGTTTCTTTTTCTTTCTCAATTTCGGTTATTTCTTCGCTTTCCATACGCCCCCCTCTAAGCGTAGTCAGGCAGGAAGTGCGCACGCTCCTTGCAGACCCGGCTGCATTACTGGCTGGCAGAGAAGGCAAACAATCTGACACCTCCCGCTTTTTCCGAAGAGCACAAAGCCCCGGCATTAAGGATAGTAGTGTGCAAAGGTTTAAAAATGACTATCTGACATGAGTTATCCCTGATTTTTATGTACCGCTCGCGGCGGCAGGCTCATGAGTGAAAAGGCTGGGGCCGCTCTCCTGCTTAAGGAGTTTGCCCCCAGCAACCAGTGCGAAAAAAACTTCGTGACGACTCATGCCTCAATAAATAACCCCTATAATTAAGTACACGAATAGATGCTGTTGTTAGTATACCGAATCAGAAAAATGAACCAGATCACATTACTCGCGACGATATAGATATTGTTATTTTTCAGGCTTTTGCTGAGTTTTGCCGCTGCAGATCCTGTTGTAGTTCGCGAATTGAGCGCTGCAATTGAGCTTGCACCATGGCAGTCGTAAGATCTCCGCGCGTCTTCTCAAGGATGCCACGGGTGGCGTCGGTAGTGCGCCTCAAGCCAGCGGTAATTGCGTCGGGAAAATCCACAGAGATAAGCACGGCATAGATATCATCCATATAGCTCAAGTAGCGCTCACAATCCTGTAGATTGCCCCGCCTGAGCTGATCCAGCAAATAGCGCCTGAGCTCACCTACGGCTTCCGCCAACCCATTAAGGTATGCGGCGCTGCCTATCACTAAGGCGTCGGCTCCCGGTAAAGAGCGATGCTGGGTCAAGGCCGCAAAACAGGAGGCTTCGGCATATTCTTTTTGCGCATCCTGGACAAAGCCAGCATAGTAGATATCAAGGTGCTCTTTCAAATCTTCGGCCATCTCGCTAAGCAAGGTGGCGGCCTGTGCGAGCAGCTCTTCGGCTGCCTGAAATTCGTGCCGGTGGGCGGCGCGAATACTATTGGCACAGTAACGAATGGCAGCGCGCGATTTGGGGAGTGCACGTTCGCGTGCTGCATGTTTAAGTGCCAGGTGCTTGATTGCTTCTTGTCCTACCGCATCTACATTGTCGGGCATGATGAATATCCTTTTTGTTATTGCTTTACTGTGGATAGTGTACCATAGAACAGAGCTTGAAGCGACAATAACAGGACTGGCTAAATTCCCGTTATTTCGCCGCTGACGAGGGTCTATAAAGGGGAAAAATTGTCTTACGCTGCCTGGCTCCCGGGAGAACGACCTGGCTCAACAGTAGGCACATAACCCTTAGGCCTCAGGGCTTGCCCTGGCAAACCTGGGCGCGGGGCGCTGCTAGTCATTTATTTCTATGTCTATGTTTATGCTGCTTGAGTCGCTATGTTTATGCTTTTGCTTCTTTTGATGATGTTTGTCATGCTTATGGTCCTGCTTGACCGGTTGGCTCTCCTGCCAGGTGGTCATTGGCGCAATCTCCATCACATGAGCCGCGTCCGAGACGGGCCCTACATTCGCTGAGTGCTGCGATCCGGCGCCCGCTGAAGGCAAGGCAGGCCTGATATTCGGCGCGTTGCAGACAGCGGCGGCGCTGGGAGCCAGAGCAGCCTTGGAGGCTGCCGGCGCTTGCCAGCTATATAGAGCGGAACCAAGCAGGGTAGGAAATACGACGAAGACTGCTGCCCCAAGGCTCGCCAACAGAGCCTGGCGCGGCGACACCTTCCTGGGCTTCCTGCGTCCTGCCCCGAGAAGCTCATTTTCCTGGGAGAGCAGCCGAGTCAGCATAAGTCTATCCAGGGTGAGAGTGTGCCCCTGAGCCAGTTTTAAGGCTTGTTGGTAGGCTTCGGCAAATTCCTGGGCCGACTGAAAGCGCCTCTGCGGATCTTTCTCAAGAGCCTGCAAAACAACGCGCTCGATGCTACGCGGCAGATCTGTCCTGAGATGCGAGGGTGGAGTTGGGCGCTCGCGAATATGCTTGAGATAGATACCGATCGGCGTGCTGCCGGTAAAGGGAACATGACCGGTGAGCATCTGATAGAGCACAATCCCGAGCGCATACACATCGCTGCGCACAGTAACCGACTCATCAGCCAGCTCGGGAGCCATATATTCGGGCGTGCCTATCAAGTAGCCGCTAAGGGTGAGATCGGTCTCATCGCCAACTTTTTTCACAAGGCCAAAATCGGTGAGATAGGCATGTGTCCCATCTTGCAACAGGATATTTGAGGGTTTGATATCGCGATGCAAGATACCCTGCCCATGCGCATAGTGCAAGGCGGAGGCGAGCTGATCGAGCAAGTTGCCCGCCTCCTCAAGGTCCAGTGCGCCCTCCTGCAGGCGCTGCTTTAGCGTACCGGCAGCAATATATGGTGTAACCATATAAACCCAGGCTTCGAACTCCCCATGATCGAGAGCCGGGAGAATATGTTCGTGCTTCAAGGCCTGGCTGGTCGCGATCTCGCGCCTGAAGCGTTCGCAATGCTCTCTGTTGCTGCTGTGGACCAGCTTGATGACAACTGGCTGCAGGGTTCGGGTGTCTTTTGCCAAATAGATATCTGACATGCCCCCACGAGCCAGATGGCGCTCAATAAAATAGGGCCCTAGCGAGTGCTGTTCGAGTTCTGGCATGTTTCCCCCATGTATCAGTGGATATCTCTTTACTATACATGATACACGCCTATACAGCGGAATTGGTGTCAGGGGATAATGCTATTCAGAAGCTCCTTTGGCTCGCAAATCTACTGCAAGGGCAAGGCTCGCTCCAAAAAGCGTTGCCAGTTGCCGCTCATAATGCCAATGACATCCTCTTCTTTATAGCCAGCTTTGCGCAAAGCCTCAGCAAGTTTAATGGTATCGGCCACAGTATCAAGTTCGGCGGGAGTTTCCTCGCGACCAAAGCCGCCATCGATATCGGTACCAATCCCGATATGGCGCGCGCTGCCGGTAAGCTGGCAAATATGATCGATGTGCTTAACAACTTGATCCAGGCTAATCGGGAAGCGGTTCTGGCGCGTCCAGTTTTTGTCAATGAAGGGATTGGCGAAGACCATGCCAATGACTGCATCGCGCTCGGCAAGGGCCTTAATCATCTCATCGCTCAAGTGGCGATCGGTCGGCACGAAGGCCCGACAATTGCTATGGCTAGCGATGACCGGACCATGAAACAGCTCAAGGGCTTGCCAGAAGCTCTCTTCGGCCAGGTGGGAGATATCAAGCGCGAGCCCACAGCGCTCCATCTCGCGCAAAAGCTCTTTTCCGGCCGGCGTCAGCGGTCCTGGCGCGTGGGTGCCACCGCTGTAGCGCGTTCCTTGCCAGGCAAGACCAACGATACGCACGCCTTGCGCGAACCACTCGGCGGCTTCCTCGGGCGTGCGAATGGGATCGGCGCCTTCCATAAGTGGCACAATCCCAAATGGGCGATCCGCGTCGTCTTCGCGCGTGTGCTCCCAGGCCATGAGCAGCTCTTTAAGATCGCCCTGGTTCAGGATGAGCGAGACGCCGGGCTCTTCGGCAAGCTCGCGATAATACGAGAGCTGGCCTTTTCCTACACGGTGAGCCTCTTCAGCATTCCGATATGACTGCGTATAGCGAACCTTGATGTCCTCGGCGGCGGAGACGCTCTGCGGCTCCACAAAGATGGTGCCAAAGACAATGCCAAAGCCTCCCTGGCGCAATTGGGGTAAGCCAGACATGGCAATGTCGTTAAGATATTCATCTCCCTGCATGCGCAGCTGCTCCCGCCGGCGTACAGCCTGTACGGATTGGCGAATATCGCGGCCCCATTCCAGCGCGTTGTAGGCAATATCCTCGTGGGCATCGATGATTAACATACACTCTTTCTCCTGACTAAAGGTACTACTCTACTATCATACAATCTTTTCAGGCAGATTTGGGCGCGGGTATGGATAGTAATAAGCATGTTCATTGTTCTGCCCTCCATATTTCTTTTACGTATAGAATGGCTGACCTTCACAACAAGCTGAGCTGGAAAGCTTACGTGCTTTGCGCATAGGGGAGGGTCAAATAGTAGCTTCAGGAGGGCGGCGGAGGCATTGAAAACATGGCGTTGGGGCAAACCGGCCGTCTGCCCCAACGTTAAGGCTCATTGCTTGCGCAGACCATGGATCAACCAAGCACTTGCAGGAGCACGCGATTATTGGGGTCCACCCCTCCGGGAGCCTTGAACGAGTCAAGAGACTTGCCATCTGTGGCGCGCACTATCTTGATAAGGTTATCGGGCAGGCTCAGATAGACGCGCGCGTTATCGGCTGCCGGCGGATATTCGACGGTGAGGGGATCGTGAATACCATAGGTCCAGCGCTGCTTGCCGTTGCTGGCATCCAGAGCCACAAGGGTCTGTCCATCATGTCCATCGCTGTAGCGATAAAAGTACACGCCGCGCTCGGTGACCGTTGGATAAGAGCTGCCGGATGTAGAGCTATCCACATAGTGCCAGAGCTGCGCACCATCTTTGGCGGAAAAGGCATAGATGCTATTGCCTTGATTCGGTTGGCGATTCGTATTTACATAGATGGCTCCGTTTACAAGGGTCGTACCATAGCCTGTTAGAGAACCGTCAAGCGTATGGCTCCAGAGTTTCGTTCCGTTCGCCGTGCTGTAACCTTCAATGCGTCCAGAGGTAATGGTCAGAGCTAAGACGCCATTGACTATAAAGCCGCGCTCTACCTGTCCACCGGCCTCAGGGACCTTTTTCTGCCAGAGGACATGCCCATCATCGGCTCTCAGGGCGAAAAGCTCGCCCTGGCTCCCATTTTCGCCATAGACTGCTCCGTCCGCTGCCGCCAGCAAATTTACCTTATCGCCTTGCAGCGTATATTCCCACTTCTTTGCGCCATTAGCGAGGGCAAGAGCCTGCACAACGGATGAGCCCTGCTTCACCTGGGGAAGATAGAGCGTATCGTTGTAGCTGACAAGGAAGGTGTTATAGTACATTAGATGTGTTGCAAGATCCAGCTTCCAGCGTATTTTCCCGCTGGCAATATCCAGGGCATAGAGCTTATCCTGATCGTTCACCGTTCCTGCGATAAAGCAGGTGGTGCCGATGATCTGTTCACCAGAAGCAATCCGCCCGCCAGGTACTTGAAATTGCCAGATCGACTTATGCGTTTGCATATCGAGCCGATACAGGGCGTTATCCCCTAACACAAACATCATTTGCTTTCCTCCTGAATCGCCTGCGTTCGCGGGTGAGCCGGGTAGGCCCGAATGCGCCGTGGAGGCCAGTCGAAATAGCACAAGCATACTCGCTGTGAGCAGCAAAACGCAGATCACCGCAGCCAGCAGGTTTAGTTTATGGGCCAGGGGGTCAAATCTCGTGTGGCTCGGGGCTCCTTGCAGCATTCGATATCTCCTACCTTTAGGATGCAATGCCAGCGTCCGCCGTTGCCTGGCCTGAGTCATTTGAGTTTGCTCCAGACGTAGCCAGACCCGCTGCAAGGCGCTATCCTGCTCAGCAGGAGCAAAGTGCCGGTGGAGGGCGTGAACAGCAGCCTGAGCAGTTCTATCTAATTGCCCGTCCTCAGTAAATTTGTTATCAAGGTATTCATCTATCTGTTCATCTATTTCTTGCGGAAGAAAGACTTCTTGCTCATGTTCAGCCATTAGTGTTCCCCTCTCCCTTCTGCCTGTAGAAACCACGCACAGTATTTAAGGCGCGCGAGAGCATCGTGCGAATCGCGCCTTCTCGCTTATTGAGCACACTAGCAATTTCCGCACAACGCAAGCCAGCCATAAAACGCAGCTGCAACACTTCCTGCTGAGTAGAAGTCAGATTTCGCAAATAGGCGCGCAAATGCGTGTATTCTTCGTCACGGACAAGCGCTTCTTCGGGCATCCGTTCGCTGCTATCAAGCACGCTCTCCGCCTTCTCCAGCGGTAAAAAGTGACGGCGCCGCAGCCATCTAGAGTGATCGATCATCTTATTGCGAGCCACGGTCATCAGCCAGGCGCGCTGCTCTTCCTCGCGCATGCCTGCCAGGCGCGCTTCCTGTTCTAGCGCTACCAGGAAAACGTCGAAGAGCAGATCTTCGGCATCTTCGTGGGTTGGCGCATGTTGATGCAAATACGCCAGGATACCTGGCGCGCAGAGCCGATAGAGTCGGGCGCACAGAGAATCAACGTCGCTTTCTTTCAATGTTGCCATCTTTCTCCTGAGATATCTCAACCAGAGTAACGTCTCAAGGGAAAAAATGTTACATGCTTCTGAAAGTTGAAATTCTCCCTATTGCAGATTGTTTTTAGGGGGCGCAATTTAGCTTTACATGCGGGGCTAGAAGTGGGACAAGAGGCAAGCTGGGAAGCCCGTACACGCACATGAGATTAGCTTTCTTCTGCTTTAGTTAAGAGGTACTTTCATTTAGCTTTGTCGCTTTGATGCGGCTGAGGAAGCTCAGCCGCCCGCGCGCTTGACCTTATAGCTCAGCGCACTCAATTTGGCAATTACTTTCTCACAATGGTCGCCCTGGATCTCGATATTGCCATCCTTGACGGTCCCGCCGGAGCCGCACAACTTCTTGAGTTGTTGGGCCAGCGCATTCAATTCGGCCTCACTTCCCGGAACTCCATCGACCACGGTCACGGTTTTGCCACCTCGACCCTTGCGGTCACGCCTTACGCGCACAATGCCATCACTTTTGCGCGTCGGTTGCCCTGATTGGCCGCAGCGACAGTCTTTATATGGCAAGCCGCAGGTGGGACAGGTCGTCACGCGCCCACCATCGGTTGAATACACCAGGCGATCTGATTGCATATGCCCTTCCTCTCAGCATTAATTTCCAATATTCTTATCAAGCAATAGCTATGCTATCCACACTCCAAGCCATGGCCCGACGAAGCCGACATCCTCTTCGCCCTGCATTGTACCATAGTCGCTTTCCCATTTCCCACTTCACAGCAGTGTTCCCAACGATGGATCCTTGAAGGATCGTCAGGGAAATGTCGTGGCCTGAATCGGCAAGGCTGCTCTAGAATGGACCAAAGCTGACCAGGCAATTGGTTCACGGCTTCTGAACATCATTATAGTGTTGGACAATGTAAGAGAGACCTGCCGTTATGCATCTTTCTAAAACGTTATCAATTCTTAAGACCTGCAAAGAGAACTTTTTGTTTCTAGCCCAGAGCAGACGGTGGAAAAACCAGAACTGGAAAGCCCTGCCGGCAATCCCACCTACGTATTCAGAATAGAATTGTGAAGTACACCACAGTTTATTTTGATATATATAAATATAATAAGCATATTAGACGACAAAATTCCTTTTCAAAGAGAGGTAAAATATTATGGATATTCCCAGGATATTATCAAACATACGAGCAAGTATGGCTTTCTCTTTATTTTTAGTCAGGAGCGCATACGTATTCGCTGTTGGGTATGCTATATATCACCGCGAAACGATCCAGCAAAAACAGCAGCAGAATCAAGAGAAAAGCATTATACGCGGCGTTCGAGAAATGCACAACGGCAATAAGCGCCACACACGATCAATCGCACACAGCAGGCGATCCGGTGGGATACGCTCTTCCTCTCAGGGCTAATCTGTTGTGCCCTCAAGCCTTCCTCGATCATACCCCTGAGCGATTCCTAATTTCTTCCTTCACCTCGCCGTGTCTACGGACTTAACAATCATAATGAGAAATAAATGTAGGAGATTCGTATAGAGCTATTTTCTATTTTTATCAATGGCCTTAAAGAGAGGCGAAAACAGCAATCGACCTTCGTAGACAAGCAATAATCTTCTTCAGGAGAGCCAGGGCAGGTGTTCGCGCAGCTCGGGTAAAGCTTGCGCGACGGCTTCGCGGCCGGCCGCAATAAATTTATGGCCAGCGGCAAACTGGCGCAGCGAGACGCGATGCAGCCGGGGACGCAATACTACATCGGCCTCACGAATGCTATGCGTGCCAATCGTCGCCATAGCCAGATCATAGCTGCGCAAGAGCAGATCAATGATATGTGGCGAGCTCGCGTTTGGCTGCTCAGCTTCAGTTGACCAGCTTGCGGCATTGAGTAGCGCGGGCGGCTCCTGCCCGCCCAGTTCAGCCGCGAGCAGGATATCGGCTCCCATCTGGCGCACCTGGCGAATCGGGACCGGATCGTGCATGCCAGCATCGATAAGGATATGTTCGCCGATGAGCACTGGCGGAAAGATTCCCGGGAGGGCCACGCTGGCCAGGCAGGCTCTCCACAGCGGCCCACGCTCGATGGCTACCCCCGCACGCGTGGCCAGATCGGCCGCAATGATCGCAAAGGGCGTGGTCAGGTCCTCAAAGCGCACTTCTCCGCAGATGCTGCGCAACATTTTTTTGATCCCGCTATTAGAGAAGAGCGACGTGCGCGGAAAATTCCACCTGACGATGTGGCGCTGAATCTCCATAAAAATCGCCTCGCTCTCGGCCTGCGATTTGCCGATCAGATGCATACCGGGCGCCAGGATGCCGCTACTGCAGGCCGCGATATAATCAAGCGGGATGCCCATCTCCAACAATCCGGCCAGAATGCCCAGATGGGCAAAGCCGCGCGCACCACCTCCGCCAAAGGCAATCCCTATCGTCTGCCTGGCAATATATCTGGCGACAAAATCAACGGCCCGGCTCAAAGGCACTTCCGGCACTTGCTCACGCAAAGACAGCCGAGCTTGCCAGCACCGCTCCAGCAGCGCGTTATCGGCCGGCAATAAGCGTACAACAGGTTGCCCCAACTGCTGGGCATAGCGATCCTGCAAGCCGATAGTAGGCGCTTCGGGCACCCGGGTCACAAAGAGGGCTTGCTCGCAGGCCAGCGCCGGAGCAATATAGCTATGGATCGTGCAAGACGCCACAAGGGCTATAGCCCGCGCCAGGCGAATCGGTGGCTCTTCCTCACACAAGGCACTTATCACATGCGTCGGCGTCTTATCATCGGCCACCAGCAGAATGTAGTCATAACATCCTACCAGCTCGTCAAGTAGAGAAAGCACAGCCGTGTCCAGAATGAGCAGCTGCTCGTAGCTTGCCGTGAGCGGAGCAATGGCCGGAAAATACTGATCCTCGGCCGCAAGAGGCGCATAATGGGCCTGCAGGAGAGAGCGCTCCTGCGCGCAAGAGAGCAGATCGGGGCGCATCTGCCCTGCGTGCCTGGCAAAGTGCGCATAGCTAGCCTCCTCCTGGCTGCAAAGTTCCAGCAACAACACGCGCTTATGTGTGCACGCTGTCAACGCATCGGCCAGATGAAAGGCCAGGGCCTGCTCTAGAGGAGCTGCAGGCGGCTCGGACAAGCTCAGCAAGATAAACTGTGTGCGCTGAGGAAAGAGATGCTGGTTGGTGCGCGTCAGGCGTTGTGAGAGGATCGTATTGATATTCCTTGATAGCGTGGGACAGCTACCAATCAGGGCAAGAAAATCCGCCTGAGCCAGCGACCACAGCTCGGTCTCTTGCTCAGCATAGATGCTTGCGCCCGGCGGCTCTCCGCTAATCAGGGACATCTCGCCAAAGCACTCGCCCGGCCCCAGACGAGCCACCACGCGAGCCAGGGAAGAGGCGTGTGAGCCCTGCTGCTCATCCTCGCTGGGCAAGACCACACGCACCTGACCGCGCGCAATGATATAGAGCTGCCCATGCCAGCGGCCGCGCTCAAGAATGCATGCCCCGGGCTCATAGTGCGAGCTGCGCAGCCGAGCCAGAATAGCTTCACTTTCCTGCGGCTGCAAATGCCGGAATAACTCGCTTTTCTCGATGAGCTTATCTGCTCCCATGTCCTGCATGCTTTGATTGTAGCTACTATCACCTTCTCTGTCCAGTGAGCAAATTCACATGCAATGATTTTTCCGTTTTCTTATCCCTTTATCAGAATAACGAGGTAATGGTTAGTGGCGTCGAAGCTGCAGCGGTGACAGACGTTTTGCAACGCAGCAGATGAGTATAAAGTTTGAGTAGCACACTCTCTGCTGGCCTAAGAGTACGGGAGAGAAGAGTAATGAATATTAATGAGCAGTTGGAGAGTTTCCTGGCTGAATTAGGAGTAGAGATGGAACAACCGGAAGATAGGCTTTACAATGGTGACTCTGTTCCCGAGATATCCATTTTCCAGGCCTCACGCGATCATTATGGCGTCTTCTATCGTCTTGACATCATTGACTGCAAACCAGAGCTGCGCATCATGGTTCCTGTTGATAAGGGCGATACGAAGATGGATATCTATCTTGTACAACTGAGCGAGCATATGCCACTCAATACTTGCTTTGCCGAGATGTCAGTGTACGAAGGAAGCGCCGCCTACGAGCATGGACGCGAAGCTGCCCTGCAACATCTTCTGTACGCCTCGGCCGAAATGATGAAGCAGCTTTTCTGGTCCGGCGACCTGCAAAGCCTGAATTTCCCGCCAGAGATTGTAGTCTATCCGCTCTTGATTAATGACCGCAGAAGGAGCCGCTACCTGCGTTAGAATTCTCAAAATCTACAAACCAATTGACATTTTTGCAGATTTTGATAGATTTTTACTTGCCAGAGGGCTGCCATTCACGCTATTATATATAAGAGCCATTCACGGTCACCCTGGAGGAGCGAAGGACAGCAGAATTTAGCCTAACTCCTCCTGGGTGATCTTTGTGTGGAGAATTAGTGTTTACTTGCTTGCTGAAAAGTAAGTAAACATTGAGCAAAATGCTGACCGAGGAATGTTCATGCAAGAATATACATTTCCTGCCGTTGCAGCAGCGCGTACTGGAGCAGCCCGTTTTATGAATGCCTGCCATCACAGACAGCCTGATGCAACGCCAGTCTGGTTTATGCGCCAGGCCGGGCGCTGTCTCCCCGAATATCGAGCTCTGCGCAGCCGGTACGACAGTATGATGACTATGGTAAGGGCGCCCGAAATTAGCGCGCAAGTTACCCTCATGCCGATCAAAGCCTTTGGGGTCGACGCAGCTGTTATCTACTCCGATATTATGTTGCCCCTTGAGGAAATGGGCATGAATCTGGAGATCAAGCCAGATATCGGGCCTGTCATCCACAATCCTGTGCGTTCGCTCGCCGACATTGCGGCGCTGCGTGTGCCTTCTAGCGAAGAAATTACTCCCTACGTAATGGAAAGCATCGGCCTGGTGCGCCGCGAACTGGCCGGACAACAAGCGGTGATCGGCTTCGCAGGCGCGCCCTTTACGCTGGCTTCCTATATGATTGAAGGCGGACCCTCGCGCGATTATCGCCAGGCCAAAGCTATGATGTATGGCCAGCCCGAGCTATGGGACGCGCTGATGAGCAAGCTCGCTGATGTCGTCGCGCATAGCCTGGTAGCCCAGGTTCGCGCCGGCGCCGATGTTGTGCAGGTCTTCGATAGCTGGATAGGAGCGCTAAACCCTCACGCTTATCGACGCTTTGTGCAGCCCTATATGCGCCGCATTTTCGCTGCAGTCAAGCAGACCGGAGCTCCCGCAATCCATTTTGGCACCGGGACAGCGGCCCTGCTAGAGGCCATGGCCGAAGCGGGTGGCGATATCATCAGCATCGATTGGCATGTCGAACTTGATGAGGCCTGGGCCCGCGTTGGTTTTGAGCGCGGCGTACAGGGCAATCTTGACCCGACCTTGCTCCTCACCTCCTGGCCGACCATTGAGGCAGGCATGCAAGATGTGCTAAGGCGCGCGGCTAACCGTCCCGGCCATATCTTCAATCTTGGTCACGGCGTGCTTCCCGCCACCGATCCAGGCCTCTTGCGCCAGCTGGTCGAGGCTGTACACGAAGCCACTCAGAGATAAGACAGAACGGTGTTGAGAAATATATGCAGAAAGATACAACTCCTCCAAGCTTGCCGCCCCATAGCGGCGTAGCGCGCTTTATGGACGCCTGCTATCGTCGCCCGACCGACGCAACGCCAGTCTGGTTCATGCGCCAGGGCGGTAGCTGCCTGAGCGAATATCGAGCCATCCTACAAAAATACGACGTCATGACGATAGCCAAGACGCCAGAACTCAGCTCACAGGTCGCTGTGATGCCGATCAAGACCTTTGGAGTCGATGCGGCCGTGCTCTACGCCGATATCATGTTGCCGATCGAAGGCATGGGTGTCTCTATGTCTATCACGCCCAAGGGGCCTGTCATTCATAACCCGATCCGCAGCCTCAAGGATGTCGCAGCCTTGCACGTAACCAGAGCCGAGGAGGCCACGCCCTTTGTGCTGGATGGCATTCGCCTCATCCGTCGCGAGATAGAGGGCAAACAGGCTATCATCGGTATTTCGGGGGCGCCCTTTACGCTTGCCTGCTATATGATCGAAGGCGGGCCCTCGCGCGATTACCAGGTAGCCAAGGCGCTGATGTACGGCCAGCCCGAGGTATGGGACGCCCTCATGCAAAAGATCACCGACGTGATCTGCGATTATGTCAAGGCGCAGGTCAGTGCCGGCGCCGATGTGATCCAGATCTTTGATAGCTGGGTGGGCTCACTTAGTCCAAGCGTGTATCGACGTTTCGTCTTGCCTTATTCGCAGCGCGTCTTCGCTGCCATCAAGCAGGTGGGAGCGCCTTCGATCCATTTCGGCACCGGCACGGCGGCCCTGCTTGAAGCGATGGTTGAGGCCGGAGGCGATGTGCAGAGCGTGGATTGGCGCATCAATCTTGATGAGGCCTGGAAACGCATTGGGCCCGAACGTGGCATTCAGGGAAATCTTGATCCTACGGTAATGCATACCTCCTGGCCTACCATCGAGAGAGAAATGCAGGATGTATTGCAGCGCGCAGCCGGCCGCCCCGGACACATCTTTAACTTCGGGCACGCGGTACTTGTTCCCACGGATGAGGATCTCTTGCGCCGGCTCGTCGAGGCTGTACACGAAGCTACGGCCCGCTAGGGCACGCCACCTGCGCCCACACGAAACATGTTAAGGATGTTAGTTCGCACAAGCTAGATATAGTTTTGGGAACGATCGCGCCGATCGCTTCCCGCGTATAGAGGTAGAAAGTTATGACCCACAAGCATATAGGCGTTATGCTGATGACCTATGGATCACCGGCGACCCTTGACGACATTCCAGTATATCTTAAACATGTCTATGGCGGACGCGAGGCCTCTCCCGAGGTCATTGCTGAGTTCCGCCGGCGCTACGATCTGATCGGCGGCTCTCCCCTCCTGCGCATCACGCGCGAGCAGGCCGCTGCGCTGGAGGCTGAGCTCAACCACGAAAGCAGCGACGGCACCACCTATCACGTGACTGCTGGTATGCGTTTTGCGCCTCCCTTTATCGCCGATGTGCTGCCCGAGGCCGCCAAGGACGCGCAAGCTCTGGTCGGAATTATCATGTCTCCGCAATACTCGCCAATCATTATGAGCGGCTACGTACGTACGCTGCACGAGGCCGTCGAAGATTTGGGCCGCCAGGATCTGCAATTGCAGATCGCTGAGGATTGGCATCTACAGCCCTACTTCCTACAGGCTCTTGCCGAGCGCGTACACCAGGCCCTTGAGCGCTTCCCGGCCGATGTACGCGAGAAGGTTCCAGTGCTCTTAACCGCGCATAGCATGCCCAAACGGGTTGTCGAGAAAGAGCCCGACTATATCCAGGCCCTCAAGGATACGGCCACGGCCATCGCCAAGCTTGTCGGCCTGCCGGATGAGCGCTGGATGTTCTGCTATCAGAGCGCCGGGCATACGCCAGAGGAATGGCTCAAGCCCGACTTTGCCGATGTTATGCCCGAGCTGCACGAGAAGGGCTATGAGCATGTCTTGATCGCGCCTGTGCAATTCCTCGCCGACCACCTTGAGATCCTCTATGATATCGAGGTCGGGGCCCGCGAGCAGGCCGAAGAGCATGGCATCTTCTTCGCGCGCACGGAATCGCTCAACACCTCGCCACTCTTTATCAAGGCCCTGGCCCAGGTTGTCAAGGAAACGCTGGCAAGAATTCCCGCGACGAGCAATGCTTAACTTAGCTCTCGTGCTTCCTCACTTCAGGGCAATCTTTTTATGATTGCCCTGTTGCCTCGTACAAAAGCATATACCTCCTTTGCAGCTAGCATAACGCTCCTAGAATCCTCTAACATTTATTTCTACAGCTATCGGCCAGACGATCAGCAAGAGAAGAACACACAAGTTGTGGCGCCCAGCTCCTGGCTCTACAGTTTTTGCCTCTTGACATCCTGGCAACTTTAGCATAAATTGGTGACTGATAAGTCACAGTCAATTCTAGGGGTCATCTTCTAGTCTTTTTGTCAAACGATAACCCCAAAGTCAAAAATAAGACAATAGCAGGAGAACGCGATGGAAGCAGAGACGCCTCGGCGTTCACTCAGAGAGAAACAACGGCAAGAGCGCGCTGAACTCATTCTGAAGGCGGCAGAAGAGGTACTGGTAGAAAAAGGATATCATGAGATGTCAATGGAGGAGGTAGCCTTAAAGGTAGGGATTGCCAAGGGTACGGTATACCTGCACTTTGCCAGCAAAGAAGATCTTGTCTTCGCCCTTTTTGAGCGCGAACTTGCCACCTCCCTCAAGGTTATTGACAAGATTTTAGCCTCAACCGCTACGGCGCGTGACAAGCTGGAACGCATCCTTATCGAGCTGTATAAGGGTTTTCTTGGCAAACGCATACAACTGCTGGTAGCCCTCTATACAGGATTGGAGGGCCAGAAGGTGCTGGCAGCCAAGCACGAGCGCGTAGCGGGCTTTTGGAAGCAACTTTCCGCGCGGATTACCTCCCTGCTTGAGGAAGGGAAGGCTGCGGGCGAGATTACCAGCGCGATTCCCATTCCCGTTTTGCGCAGCACCTTCTTTAGCCTCCTCTCGCCGCGCGGCTTTAAGCAGCTGATCGTCGAGGAGCAGATGACTCCAGATGAAGTAGCAAGCTACCTGGCGCGCATCTACTTTCAGGGCGTTAGCGCCACTTAAGCCATACCGCCCGCAGGTAAAGGCCCGAACCTGAAGTGGCTGCGTTGCTGCATATATACATACGCACCCATGCCCAGGCCCGAGCCAGGCAATTTATGCCCTGGCTTACTCAACAGCAAGATAGCCCTGCAGCCATTCCTTGGCTCCCTCCGGGCCGCGCAAACAGAGCCAGAGCGGCCCCTCTTGCGGCTCGAATACGAGCTCAAAGCTAAAAAATTGGCAGCAGCGTCGCTCAAACTTGATCCATTCCACCAATCTCGTGATCAAAACATCTTCACTGGCAAAGCTAAAGGCATAGCCATCGGCAAGCTCCTGCCTCTGCTGGGCCAGCTTGTAGATTTCTTTCATCTCCTCAAGGCGTTCCTGCATCTGCTTAGCATCCTGAAGCTGGCAGGCCACCGGCACTTGCCCGAAAGAGGACTGAAAAAAATTGCGCAAAGTAAGCATCTCCTTTCCGTGCAAACGACAGACAGAGAGCACGTATAAAACGTACTGGCGCCACTATAAAACTTCATGTGTACTTGAAGTCAATACTTGAGGAGCTGCTTATAAATTTTTTGCAAACGTAAAGCATATTTGCGCCAGCTACTTTCGGCCTCCAGCGCCGCTATACCCTTCTCAGTCAGGTTATATTTGAGCTTCTGCACCTTGAGCATAGCCTGGACGAGGGCCTTACGGCTTGTCGCATCATAGAGAATGCTGGCATGTGGCGGGAGCATGCCATGGAAGCGCGGCAGATCGGGCACGATTACGCTGAGCTCGTGTGAGAGGGCCAGCATAGCGGTCTCCAGCACGCCGGCGCTACTCTGGGCAAAGTGGGGAATAACCACTGCCTGCGCAGCCCCCAGATACAGCGGTAGATCCTGCTTCTCAGGCTGCATGAAGAGATGGATCGCCGGATTAATGGCCGCACGTTTGGTAATGGAGAGTGGAAGCTCTTTATCACGAGGCGCGCCGATCAGGAGTAGCTGGGGCAAGCGGTCGGGATAGTGCATTCCCACATCAAAGAATGCCTCGATGAGATGTACAAGCTCACGTTCGGTGTGCAGATCGGCGAAGCATAGATAGACAAAGCCGTTGCCCTGGGGCAAGCCGAGCTGCTTATGCGCCTCTTCCCTGGCCACCGGCTGCGGATAATGGCCCAGAAAGCCCGGATGCGGGAGGCAGCGCACATGGCTGAGGATTTTCTTATCGGGATAGATGCGCTCGGGCTGCCGCGTATAGGTAAGGATGATATCGCTGCAAGCCTCAAGCTTGCGCTCAAAGGCCCGCCTGCTAAAGAAGCGCAGGCTGCGATCATTTTGCCACCAGCCACCGGCGTCGGTCGTGACCACACGCAGCCCTAATTTCTGGGCCAGGCTGAGCAGGAAGCAGAGAAGCTGGCGCTGCCAATGATTGAGATTATAGGCTCCCGGACGATAAAAATGGATAATACCGATAGACTGCCCTTCATAGGCCCGATGGCGCCAGATCCAGGCAAGAGAGAGAGAGGCCACGCAAGTTACACAGAGGATATTTTGCTCGCGCAACTTTCGCACAAACAAGCTGGCCTCTTTGGGCTCAGAGAGTACCAGCAGGACAGCTGGATGGGAAGTAAGCACGGGCGCGTGCTCAAGAAGCTTCATTTGCTGCAAAACACGTCCCCAGCAACGGGCCTGAGCAATCGCCGCTAATAGGCGCTCATCGGTTGGTTTGGAGGCCAGGAAGAGCAAAGGACGATGGACAAGCGCAATATGAGCCAGCTCATAGCACTCGCGCAAGAGCGCGCTAAGCATCTGCAGAGTAGAGCGCGGGGCCTCGACCTGCTCCTCAATGCTACGCATATACTCAAGCACCACCTCCGCCCGTCCATAGCGGTAAGCGCGCGCGCAAAAAAAGGCCTGTTGTAGGCGAGCGGCATGGACGCGATGATGCACAAGTGCCCGCGGCTCATACCATAAGCGATAACCGTGCTGACGTAAGCGCCGGCAGAGATCGGTAACTTGCAGTTCGGCCGGGGTAAGCGCGCTATGGGCCGGCAAGGTAGGGAACAGACCAACCTTGCGCAGCACTGCCAGTTTGACTGAGAAATTGCTGCTGCCAAAGTTCAGGCCCTCCGGCAAGGGCGCACGGGAAGAGAGCGGCACAAAATAGCCAAGCATCCCGAGCAGGCTATCGGTCAGCCAGTAGGGACGAGGAGCTTCCCAACGCAGTTCAACGCATCCTCCAATCGCATCGGCTCCCGTCTCCTCATAGGCATTGAGCAGATGCTCAAGGTAAAAAGGATCGGCCAGCGCATCATCGTCAAGGAAGACCGCGATATCCCCTTGTGCGGCCTGCAGACCACGATTACGCGCATGGGTCAGGCCACGATAGGGCTCGACAAGGCATTGCACATTCCAGGCCTGTTCCAGCCTTCTCTTTCGCGGCTGACCGGCATTGACATAACTATAGACCGTACTGACAGTTCCATCGGTCGAGCCGTTATCTATCACGATCACCTCGAACTGCTCATAGGCCAGAGTCTGCCGGCGCAGGCTGGCCAGCATAGAAAGGACAAGATTGCGCCGATTATATGTGCAAAGGATCACGCTAAAACGCGGGTTGGCCTGCTGATCTTCCCCGCCTTGAGTATGTGTATGTTCCTGATTAGCAATCGAAGTTTGTGGCTGAATAGTCATAGCATGTCTTTCTATCGGCATAACTCATGCTGCCTAAGCATATTTCTGCAAATGAAGATCGAACCAATGGCTGAGGCAACTTGCGCACTAGCGCTGGCCAGAGCGGCTCCCAGCATGCCCCACAGCGCCACGCATGGTATGGCCAGCACAATATGCAAGATAGCCACGCCAATACTTAGCCTCAATTGGGCAGTTTTACGCTGCCCATAGGACAGGTGCGTCAGGCTGACCGTAGCAACGCTGCTGAAGAAGCAGCCAACCAGCAAAATGCGCAAGGGTGCCACTGCCGGCAGATAGGCCCCGTTCAAGCCAGCGATAAGCTGCGGAGCGAGCACAGCGACCAGCAGGCAAATCGGCACAGCGAGCAAGGCAATATAGCTCGATGTCTTTACAAAGGCCCTATACAGGCCAGAATCGTGCGCCCCCGGCAGATAGCGGATCAGCCAGGGGAGCAGATAAGAGGCAAGAGCAGGGGCCAGCTCGATCATCCCGGTACTTAGCAAGATGCAGAGCTCATAACAACCAAGCTCGCTCGCCCCGCGCAAGCAGGCCAGCAAGAGAAGCTCGCTATGTTGCCAAACAATCACATCAAGGACAAATAGCAGAGGCTGATGCTTCAAGCCCTGCAACAAGCGTTCTCGCAAGAAAAAGCCCGGCGGCAAAGCCTCCCGCATTGGCAGCAAACGCAACACACAGACCACTGCAATGATCAGGGTCAGGGTATTGGCAAGAGTCAGAGCTAGCAGAAGCATCCCGACGTATTGACCGGGGAGCAGCGCAACAATAAAAATAAGCAGCAAGCTCAAAAACGCTCCACAGAGATGCAGGCCGGCCAGCAAGTTAGCGCTCCGTTGACTGCGCAGCGTTATCCCCACAACATTGCTCAGCAGGAGGGGAAGCGTAGAAAGCCCCGCCATCAGCAAGAGGAGGGGCCGGCAGACGCTAAAGAGCCAGGAAAGCGGGAAGGACAGCAAAAGATAGACCAGGCAGTAGCACAACATACTGCGGCATTGACGATACCAGAGGAAATAGAAAATCCCCGCCGCGTACCTTGGCGCTTCCTGACTCTGTATCTCGGCAAGCTGGCGATTGGCCTGTCTGGATGTCCCTGTGCCCAGGATAGGCACAAAACTAGCTGCCAGCCATAAGACCAGCATGTAGGTGCCGAAGTCGTCAGGAGCTAACATACGTAAAATGAGCACGTAGTTCCCGATGCCCAGCAGAGCAGAACAGCACGACATTGCAGCCTGCACCAATCCCGGCTGAAAAAAGCCACGCTTGCCCAGGGAACTACGCGCATGTACGAGAAACATCTCTCTTCCGTTCATATACCCTTACCCACTACCACTTAATCCCCGCAAAAGTTCAGCCCAGCAAAGATCCTGACCGCCTGGCTTAAGGACAGGTCTCGACAAGCGATCTGCCCGGCTCCTTGCTGAACACAACACTAGAGAGCGCCGCAAAAGCCTGCAGCGCTAAGCTCTGGCCTTCAGGTAGCCGGGAAACAGGGCTCAATAGGCTGAATGGTTTCAGGAAGAGATACATTGCTGGCCTCCTGGGCCACCTCAAACAGATGCACAACATCCGGCAGGAGTATATTTTCAGGATCGTCTAGCAACGACCATGTTGGTGAGGTAGGTGAAAAGATGCTTTGATTAGGAAGCATCGCCGGATCAGGAATGAGCGGTATACTCCAGGAAATACTCCAGTATATTTCATCCACACGTACATCCCCCCACAGAACCGAACGGCCAGAGCGGCCGGGCCCTGCACTATGCCTGTTTCTGAGGGGTCTGCTGTTGCGCTGCAACCGGAATTGCGCTTCCTTACACAGCGGCTACGGCACAAGTAACAGACTCCCAAGAAACCTGCCCACTATGCCATGCAGAGCGCCTCAAGTGCTGGGAAGATGCTCGTAGAAAACTTACAGCGCATCTTCTACCTTCTTCTGCTCTGGCTTCCCCAGTCTGGAGAGGCCTGAAGCCACACTTGAAAAGCTCTGGCTGTGCTACTCAGAGCTTCCCTTTTCTTCTCAGCGGGATTGTTAAGAGCTTCGGCCCTTAATCCGGGGCTCGCGGGCCGCGTCGCGATCTAGCGAATGCGCCCCGCTCCCTCCCACCTCTCGGCGACTAACAGCATGCTTGAAAAGCTCTGGCTGTGCTACTGTAAATATATTCCTCAATGTATATCAACATGTATTATAGTGTATTGTGGTAAATGTAAGAGTTACGAACTGGTTGAATATGTGTTAACATCTGCCTTCTTGATGTTAAGAATCGAAAAAACAAAATCCACATAATTTCTTTACCCATTTAGAGCGGTCTTAACTTGATCACAACCCGATCAAAATCTCTGTCACGGCCAGCAAATTTGTATTATATTGATAGTCTTTTTTCCTGGCTTTCTGCTGAAGTAAATAGCAAATGGGGAGGTAGTGGAGCAGTGATAGCACATGAGTTGCGCGATACATCGATCAATTATCAGGCTGAAGAGCAAGTTGCGATCTTGCATATACGAGGCGGTAATCAGGAGCAAGGAGCAATATACAGAGCCGCCGAGCGCATCCGAAGGAATATCCGCCACGGCGATTCGGTCATCGTACTTGGTTGCACCTGTGCGGTTGTCTTGCCGCACACGGCTTTGCCTGGCGCCCAGCTTGTCGCCACACGTATTGTCAAATTACTTATAGACGTTGAATACGAACTGCAAATAGTATCTGGCCCGGCCGCCTTGACGCTTTTACACAACTTACAGGAGAATCAAGAGGCGCGGGTAATCCAAAAAGAGCCACTTGAGGAGCAAGCCTTGCAGGCGGCTCTCAGGCCGGCGCATGACATAGAGGCGTTGCCCTATCTGGCTTTTCTTGCCAGCTATCCTTCGCGCCGTCTTCTGCACATTTTCCCTTATGAGCTGGCTTGCCGCTATCGTTGCGTCCCGGTAGGAGCCGAGCGCCGCGTCCTCACTGTGGCCACCAGCCAGCGGTTAGATAGAGAAGTCATTTCACTCTTTCAGCAAGCGACGCAGCGAACGATCTTTCAGGTGCGCTGCGAGGCCGGCATGATTGAGGAGCTTTTAGGCTACTGGCAACGCACGCTTGTCTAGCAAGCAAGCCCGGACCGGGCTTTACCAAACACCACACGAGAGCTCGCCTGGCTGGCAAAGTGCTCAGCTTCAGGTAGAGCTCTCTTTTATGCGTCCTGGCTCGGAGCTAGGCTGCTGACGGGACGCGCTGGTCCTCATCAGCAATACACAGAACACGACGTAGATTCGTCAGGGCAGCCTGGATACGTTTCTTGAGGGTATTCTCGGAGGTTGTCAGAACGCGCGACATTTCTGCCAGCGTCATTCCATTATAATAATGAAGGACAATAACCACCTTTTGCTTGAACGGCAAGTTATCAACAGCATTGGTAAGATCCCAGCTGCGCTCAAGGTGGCCCTTGTAATGTTCCGCCGCTTGCGCAATACTGTTGATCTCTTGTTCGCAGATTACCTGGCGCTTAAACGCCGTGGAGCGAGCCAGGCGACGTTTAAAGCTAATACACTGGTTTACCACAATACGCATGAGCCATGGACGTAAAGCCCCCGCTTTACGCAATTCAGGCAAGTGGTGCCAGGCCTGAATCAGTGCATCCTGTACGACATCTTCGGCGATATCACGATCTCCAACAATCATCGAAGCGGTTCGCAACATTATCGCGCTATATTGCTCAACAATATCGCTAAAGGCCTCCTGATCTCCTTGCAAAATACGGGTCACTAGCAGCATTTGTTCAGACTTTTCTGCCTTTTCGCTTCCCGTCTGTGAGCTTGCTTGCTCATAGAATGTAGGGTCCAGGGCCTCTGGCGGCCCCGAGTCCAAAATAGCGGGTGTGTGGGCTGTAATCATGCGAGTATCCTTGTGCTTGTGTTTACTGTGCAAACCATATGCATAAATATAACATATGATGTGCGTATCAACAAGGCAAATCTACTCATAGAAATTTTGTTGTGTATAGTTTGTTCATACTTTGGGAAGCGAATAACCGCAGCAGTAAAAATAGAATTTTTGCTCATAAATACAATTCTACGGCCTGTAGATATCTTGTACGCCAGTTATTAGCTCATGCATTTGTTTCTTATTTACGCGTGTGGCTCGCTCTGCTCTTGTTCCAGGGGTTCCAGGGGAAGCGTCCCGGTCCGCTGAAACTGCTCCGGGTGCCCCTGGCGCCATTCGGTCCAGACCGAGATCAAGATAGCCTGCAGGACGCCAGCAATAGGGGAAGCAAAGAGGGCTCCCCAGATGCCAAAGAGTTCGGCGCCGGCCACAAGAGCAAAGAGGGAGGCAATGGGATGTAAGCCAACGGCTTTCCCTACGATGCGCGGTCCTACCACTTCGCTTTCAATTACATGTACAATCACAAAATAGACTAAGACGCCAACAGCAATCGGCCAGCCTTTGGTCAAGCCAATAAGCACACAGACGGCACCCGAGACCAGGGTACCCAGAACTGGAATAAAGGCCATGGCGAAGGCAAGGGCGCCAAGGAAGATAGCATAGGGAAGCTGGAAGATAAATTGCATGCCGATCCCGACCAGGAGCGCGATCAGCACGGCAAGCGTAAGCTGTCCACGGATATAGCCGCCCACGACCCGCTGCAACGTGTCGAGCAGAAAATTGGCCCGCGTCAGGCGTGGGGCATTGCGCCGCACCCAGCTTACGAAGCGCGAGCCATCGATGAGCAGATAGATGCTCAGCACGGCCACCACAATGGTATCGATGGCAAAATCGGCAAGGCTGCGCAAGTAGGGTACCGAGTTTTTGGCAAAGTCGCCGGCCTGGGTGATCATTTGCTGGCGCGCGGCGGCGATCTGCCCGGGCGTGATGCCAAACTGAGCAAGTCCCTGCTCAATGGAGCGCAAGGGATTATCGGTATTGGGATTGAGCAACCCCTGGACCGAGTGGATTAACGAGAACGTCTGGTGAACCGTGGCAATGGCAATCAGGTAGAAGAAGACGCTAATCGCGCCAAGAATGACAAGATAGACAATCAAAATAGCCATGAGCCGTGGCATGATGCGCTCTAATAGCTTGACAACTGGCGCGAGGGCATAGGCGAACAGGGCGGCAATGGCCAGGAGCAAGATGGCCCGAATGATGTGCGAGGCGGCCCAGAGGATCACGGCGATCAAGGCAATCCAGGCTAAAATAGCGAGGGGAATGTCGCGGCGTCTCGCCCATTTAGCGGCTTGCTCCTCTGTCGGTGGCGGAAAAAATCGGCGCGTCTCTCTAAGCATGTTCATTTCTGGCTTACCCTGGTTTCTCAATTGCCTAACCCGTAAAGCTGTCAGCTGTTACAGTTCTCTTGCTGTCTATCTTAAATGCATGCCACTATAATACGCTATCTCTCAATTTCGCGCCAGTCCTCTGAGAAATTTTTCCAGGGCCTTACCACGCAGATTTTGCACCCTCCACTTTCAGATACAATGCATCGCTCTGCTTGATAATCGCAGGCCCGGCTAAGTGCTTACTTGAAAAGAGGATATTGGCGCACTTCTTGCATGAGCCGCTTCACCCCATAATGAAAATAGGTAAGATCAATCTCGGCCCCGCAAGCCCGGCGTCCATTGCTACGAGCCGCCATACATGCTGTAAATAGGCCTCCAAAGGGCTCCCACACGACATCGCCCTCATCCGAAGAGGCGCTAATGATCATAGCCATAAGATCAAGCGGCTTCTGATTGAGATGAAGCGCCTTTCCATTGTCACCATTGCTCTTAAAGCGCTCGCTGCCGTGAAGGGCGTTGCGCTCCCACACATTGGTAAAGCCATGAGGGCAGCTAAATTTAGCGCGCATGCGGGTCCATTGTTCCAGGGAGCCGGGGTTCTTGCCATCGAGCGAAAAATATGGCCGTCCTGCAGGGTCGCCATGGATGTTGGCATATTCCTGCAATTTTACAAACATCTCGGGAGGAGGGAAGTACCAGAGGTGGCCCTGATCGAAATACTTACGTGTGGCAACATTTGCCCCGCCGCACGCCTCATTTGCTTTGTAAATGGGAAGACCGGTGCGCTTCCATTCCTGTAGCAGCCATGTCTTGAGCTCAAGACCATTGATACGAGCTTCATAGATATACTGCACACACACTTCAGAAACAACGGGAAAACGCCTGATTTTAGGAGTATTGACATTGCCGGCAATATGGCCCTTTCCCTTATTCCAAATATTGGCATTCATATAACGCCAACCATACTTTTCAAGAATTGGGTGAACAGTGGCCCACCCGATCTCTGAGTTCAAGAACCATAGAGTTGTAGATGGTGTTGCCCGTTTTGACCAGGCAGCGATATGCGGCTCATACCATTGGGGCAGAGCCAGGTGATCTGAAGTGTCACCTTCAAAGCCGAGGACACCATAACCGCCATCAGAGACAATTACTGTTGGTGTATCCCATTGATGATAATGCTCAAGGCTATCGCCTAACTGGACAGAAATAAAATCATCAGCCCAGGCCGTTAGGCCCGCTTAGCTTGCTTCAATCTCTTTGACAGTACGTCTCCGTCCCACAGTACTTGTTGGTATGTGCCTTCTCTTTGCTGAACTTCCTACGAGTGCTTCCACGTTCTCCATACGCATGTTAGATCACCCCTCATTAATAATGTAAGAGGATACATAGTGTAGCAGATTCTTATAGAGTATCAATATCTTCCTCGACCTATCGATAATAGTCTATTCTCGCAATCTTTTTTTACGCACATTTGTAAACCAACACATTCCCCTTACTGTTGCCTACGCAACGATCTTGCCCCTTTGCTGATTGCTCAAAGCGTTGGCATCCCTTACTCTTCTAAATGAAATAGAAATATAAGGAAGGTGTATTTATGGCACACATACTTTCTGCTTGGGCTAAAGAGTTTCTCCGCGAAGCCCGTCTTGCCGTCGTTAGCACTTTGAACAAAGATGGCAGTTCCCATCTGGCCTCGGTCTGGTATATGCTGGCCGATGATGGCACGCTCGTCTTGACAACCGGGGGACATAGCCAGAAAGCGCGCAATCTGCGGCGCGATCCCCGCATCGCCCTCTGTGTGGGAGAGGCAAATCGCTCGGTCAGCCTCTACGGAACCGTGACGATCAGCGAGGATCAGACGCGCGTGCGGCAGGATCTTGAACGGCTGCTAGAACACTATATGAAAGATGCGGGGCTAAGGCAGCAAGCGCTCACGGGCCTACTCCAGCGCTCTCCCATTGTCCTCCATTTCAGGCCCGAAAAAGTTACCGAATTTGCCGGAATGGCGTAGTTTCGCGATCCCGGATACTCACGAAACGAGATTGGAGCGGCTGGCGCCTCGTGCCGCTCCAATCTCAATGTTAGTTGGTTCTCGCTCGCGGCAAGCCGAACACTGGCGAACAGCTCGATACTCTGTGAGACGTGCGGCTTGAAAAAGTTTATGGGACGAAACACTTACCATTCCAGCAGAGAAGGTTGCGCGGGAAGAAAAAGTCGCAACAAAAAAGGAGAGGCGTGAGGCCTCTCCATGGCTAGGGTGCAGGGATTCGAATCCCAATTAACTGATCCAGAGTCGTTCGACAATTCCAGGAACAACTTGAAGCCAAGGAAAAGAGCTTACATGGTATAAGGCTAAGAACGTAAATCCCGCTAGCACACCTTACATTCCTGAAACCAGTATGTTATCATTATTAGGTGATATGTGGCCTATGGACTGGACACAAGGAGGAAGAACCAATGGCAACCATCGAAGAACGACTACAAGCCCTTGAACGAGAACACGAACGACTACAAGCCCTTGAACGAGAGCACGCCCAACTCAAGAAAACAATCGAACTGCAAACCATTGCAATACGCGCTCTTGCCTCAAAAGAAGCTTTTGAGAAACTACAAGAAACCGTTGAAAAATCGCAGGAGCAAAACGGCAAGTTATTCGATGTTCTCAACAACCATAATATTTTCACGAATGAACGACTAGCAGACATCCAGAACCAAATCATTGAAACCGATGGCAAAGTCGCTGGATTACAGGCCGAGATGCGCCAACGCTTCACTGAAACCGATGGCAAAGTCGCTGGCTTGCAAACCGAGATGCGCCAAAGTCTCACCGAGATACGCCAACACCTTGCTGAAACCGATGGCAAGGTCGCTGGCTTGCAAACCGAGATGCGCCAGCGCTTCACTGAAACCGATGGTAAGGTCGCTGGATTACAAACCGAGATGCGCCAAAGTCTCACCGAGATACGCCAACACCTTGCTGAAACCGATGGTAAGGTCGCTGGATTACAAACCGAGATGCGCCAGCGCTTCACTGAAACCGATGGCAAGGTCGCTGGATTACAAACCGAGATGCGCCAGCGCTTCACTGAAGCAGATGGCAAGGTCGCTGGCTTACAGGCCGAGATGCGCCAGCGCTTCACTGAAGCAGATGGCAAAGTCGCTGGCTTGCAAACTGACATGCTCCAAGGTTTCGCAGAACATACGACACTACTGCAACAAATTCTTGCACGCCTACCAGAATAGAACAAAGCACCGGAAAAAAGCCTTAGCCACGTCGGTTAAGGCTTTTCTTACTAGAACACGATATATCTGATTTATCATCAACTATAACAGCCATAACCTCAGCAGTACATTTAGCAGAAAAAGCCCGGTCAGTTGACTTGTGAAGCCAAAAATGGGCAAAAAATAGCACTCCTTCCATCTTCTGAAAGAGTGCTTGAGTCAGTTCTAAAAGACAATCCATCTGGCTGGGGTGCAGGGATTCGAACCCCAATTAACTGATCCAGAGTCAGCCGTCCTACCATTGAACGACACCCCAAAGTGCTTTCTCAACAGCACGGTTATAATACACGAAGTTGGGGGTTCTTGTCAAGCGCCTTTTTGGGGAAGAGCCAAGGTTCATTGAAAATGCCATCCCTTCGGCTCACCAAAAAGCCAAGAAAAGGAAGGCCGAAAGCGCTTCCTCACCATGCCAAAGAGGACCATGAAAACGAGGGCGAGGACCGCGCTAATCATTGATACAAGGTTACATTCAAGAAGTAACCTTGTACAGGTTGCTTACGCACTCTCGATTCCCAGCACAGATGAGGCGTTCTTGTCAAGAATGCGCTGTGCATCGGCGAAGGGCAACCCAGCACGTTCAATATAGTTCACGGAGCGCTCATACAACTCACCTGAAAGATAGGGAAAATCAGTACCAAGTACAAGCCGATCAGCCCCAAGCGCTTCATAGGCGCTCCGCAGCGCGGGAATGTAGAAATGGCCCACCGTGTCATACCACATACGTCTTGCCTGAATACTGGGTAGCTCGGGGACGGCAGGTGCCGTCCAGCTATACTGGTTGTCCAGGCGCTGTATGAGCAGTGGCAATGCTCCACCCAGATGTGAGTTAATAATTTTAACACGTGGATAGCGTTGAGGAATTCCTTTAATGATCAGATGAGTCACAGCAATGGTATCTTCGATAGGGGCACCTATTGGCCAGGTAAGCCCATAGGGGGTAATGAGCGGTGAGCAGGCACCCATCCCCTCTGGATGGATATAAAGCACGGTTGCACGCCGATTCAGTTCGGCAAACCAGGGTTCAAACGCCGGGTCAGCCAGTGAACGGCCAAGCACGGAGGTACCCATTGTGACTCCTATGAAGCCGGGCATATTGAGTGCTCGCTCCATCTCTTCCAGTGATGCATCGACGTGTGGCAGTGGAGTGGCTGCAAAGGCAGCAAAACGTGTGGGATAGCGCCGCACAAGGTCAGCATAAAGATCATTCACCGCTCTGGCAGCTTCTACAGAATGGGCCTTTTGTTCAAAGTACGGAAACTGTGGAGAGACTGAGAGCACTTGCATCTGCACATGGGACCTGTCCATTAATGCAAAGCGGGCTTCTAACTCGACCTGGCTATCACCAGCCCCCATATCGCGTGCGGAACTAGTTTTCTCACTCCCGAAATGCTCTAAGAGATCTAAATAGCTGTCAGGAAAGTAGTGAGCATGAACATCAATACGCATGGTATCCTTCTTTTTAGAAACTTAGAAACGTTTTCATCTCATCTCTGTTCTAGTATAGATGAGAGGAGCGTGATTGGCACTGAACCTTTGTTCAGTTCATTACCTGACAAAAGAAACAGTGAAAAAGTAAGTAGACGTCACATGCTCTCTGTGAGAAGATTTTCTAAGTTCATCTCAGCCCTTCCTTGCGGTTATCTCGTTGCCCATCCCGTGGGCAATTTCGACTCCTTCCCTCCCTCCTGGCAATGTCACTGATCCTAACAGCGCCTTTTTGGTGAAGAGCTAGAAATTGGGGGGCGGTCCCACCTTTGCGAAGTTTGCTCAGGAGAGCTGTGAGCACCAGCTCGCGCTCCGTAATCGTTGGGCCATCGTTGACGCATCCGGCTGCCCAATACGCATCATGGCCGCTATAACCCCTGCATAATCATAAGGAACGCGCCGATGCTTAATCTCCCAGCGCACTCCATCCCAGTTTGCCAGGGCATAGGCCGCCTCATGCTTCCCATCAAAAGGAAATCCAACGGCACCAACGGAGACCACTTGCTGTTCTCCGACAAAGCCAGTTGAGGCATAATGCAAATGGCCGTGAATGATCAAAGATGTGCGCACCTGCCCAAGTAAAGCGCGCGCCTCGGCCTCTGGGGTAAGCGCAGAGCAGCGAGCATCAAGAGCATTTGGCTGAAGTATGAGAAAAGCCCCAACCTCAGTGGGCGTGGCATGCACAACTAACAATTCGTCTCGGGCCGGAGCTGACTGCGAAGGTGTAATCAAGTGGGAAAAAGCCAGGCTTTCCAGATAGGCCAGGCCATCTGCACCAAGTTGCTCAGCTGTCCAGCAAGCTAGAGCATGCTGGCTATTTCCCTTTCCAGCTGCAACCACAGCGCGGTCGGTTTCGCCAAAGAGCGTTTGAGCTTGCAGAGAACGAATCAGGGCCAGCGTCTCAGCGGGATAAGGGGCATTCATTACTAAGTCTCCCGCAATAATAAGCTGATCATAAGCTTGTGTCTGCAAATCGTCGAGAACTGCCTCCAGGGCCGCGAGATTGCCATGAATATCGGCGAGTATGGCCAGCGTAAAAGGTTGGTTTACAGCCTGTTGTGTCATCAGGCACACATCTCCTTCTTGTAAAAAAAAGTTCCAATGTGCTATCATGGAAATACATAATTCTATTATGTTAGATTTAATGGTAGCATATGAGAGACAAAAACGCAAGAGAAAATTCTCATATATTAGAAATGGCCTCGGCTGAGCAGCTTGGACAGCGCATCCGCCAACTAAGGAGCCGACATGGATGGACGTTGGAGGAACTGGCCCAACGCTCTGAGGTGAGCCGGGCGATGCTCTCTAAAATTGAGCGCGGA
Source organism: Ktedonosporobacter rubrisoli (assembly GCF_004208415.1). GTDB lineage: Bacteria > Chloroflexota > Ktedonobacteria > Ktedonobacterales > Ktedonobacteraceae > Ktedonosporobacter > Ktedonosporobacter rubrisoli. Next base: position 6,456,732 of record NZ_CP035758.1, read on the forward strand.
GAGAATAATCCCACGCTTGTCGTGGCCGTCAAAATTGCCCTGGCCTTGGGCTTGACCACCTCCCAGCTCATCGGGATCGAAGAAAGGCGCGAAGCCGTCAAGGTACCAAAGGATCGCCGACTTTCGTTCCGTGATCCTCAGACCGGCTTTGAGCGACAAGTATTTCCCGCTCTCGAAGGGCGGGCGCTTGAATTTGTGAGGCATGTGATTCCGCAAGGCAGCAGTTCGGGCGAGTTGCCTGCACTGGCCCCTCGCACAGAAAAATATCTGCTCATGGAACAGGGAACAATGCGCGCAAGGATCGGTACGCAGGAATACATGCTTGAAGGCGGCGACATGTTCTATTTTGTGGCCGATGTACCTCAGCAGTTCGACAATATCGGCGAGGAAGTATGCAGCTATTTTGTGATCAAAATACAGGGCTGACTTGCCGCGCGACAGCATGCCACGCGCAGTTAAGAGAATCGGAAAACTTCTTGCAGATAGATAGCACATAGGAGTCATTATAATCAGAAAAGCTGCTGACATACCGTTGTCACCGCCATAGGTTATACTTCTTTCCAGAGTAAAGCTGATAGCGCTTTAATAGAAAAGATACGTCTTTGAGTACAGCCAGGAGGTACAGCAATATGCCAGCAACAACGACTCAACTCAGCACAGTCAGCGGCGAGCTCTTCCCGCAGGAGCCCTTCGATTTTAACAAGACCCTTGCCTTCTTACAGGCCTTTCCCCCCACAGCTGGCGAACAGGCGCTTGCTCCTGCGACCCTGACCAAAGCTGTTAGCATCCATGGGCGTGCCGTCGCCTTCAAGATCCAGGCGACAGGAACTATCGAGGAGCCACGATTGACCTATACTCTCTATACGGAGCAGCCCTTAAGCAAGCATGAGCAGCAACTAATCCTTGAGCGCATACGGTTCTTCCTCTCTCTTGACGACGATCTGCGACCATTCTACGCTCTCTGCCTGACAGATCTCCATATGGCAGCGGTAATTGAGCGCCTGTACGGGCTCCACCAGCCAAAGTTCCTCACGCCCTTTGAGATTGCCTGCTGGTCAATCCTGGTCCAGCGCACGCCCATGGCCATATCCCAGCGCATCAAACAGGCCATCGTCGAACGCTGGGGCACAAGCATTCGCCTGCTCGATGCCACCTATCAAGCTTTTCCAGAAGCTGACCAACTGGCTCAGGCCAGCTCAGAAGAACTATTGCAGATCGTCCGCAACGAGCGCAAAGTTGCCTACCTACGCTCAGTCATCGACTTCTTTCAAAAGACCGATGAGCAATTTCTGCGTTATGGAAACTATGAAGAAGTTGCCAGGCAGTTGCGCAAGGTTCACGGCATCGGCGCCTGGTCCGCCGCCTTCATCCTGATTCGCGGACTGGGTAGGATGGAAGCTTCCAGCGTCGAAGACGAACTGCTCAAGGCTGTGAACAGAATCTATAGTCCAGACAAGCCCCTCAGTCAGGCCGATGTGCAGCAGATCCTGCAGCGTTACGGCAGCCTGCAGGGCTACTACTCCTTTTACATGCGCGTCTCCGGCCTCGACCTGAGCCGGCTGCCCGCCAGGTAAAAGCCTACAAACAAGTCTTGCGGCGCCACGCTACCTTCAGCGACCACGAGCGCCGCAAGAGCACAAAAGCAACATGGAGACTACCTTATCTCCGATGATCCAGGCCCGATAAATTGCCATCGTTGCCTCTCAGGGCATACAATAGCTTTAGAACCAGTTACCGGATTGCGACACATCTCCTCCTTAATAAGAGAGCCAGGCCGCTTACAACTTTCTCGACATCAAATTACTCACAGACACTGGCCCTCCCTGGATGGATTACCTAAATTGCTATTGCGCCTTCCGAGGTGGGAACCACTCTGTATTCGCGAACACAAAGCCGCCATGTCGTACACGCTCAGTTGCTTCAGATATAACTTTTTCTCTATCCTTCTTGAGTGCCGCCTCAAGTGCCGCGCTTCGGCCGATATAGGCTGGCCCAAACTCATTACTCCATGACTGAAGGTCGAGCAGTAACGGAATAAGCGCTAAACCTTTCTCAGTTAAAGAAAAAATCTCGCGGCGTTTATCCTTTGGATCGGCAGCCTTAGTAATAATTCCCTGGCATTCAAGCCGAGCTAAACGGTCGGCCAGGATATTTGTCGCAATACGCTCGTCTGACCTCAAGAATTCCCCATGCGTCCTTTTGCCAGCATATACAATGTCGCGCACAATAAGCAGCATCCACTTATCGCCGAAGACCTCAAGTGCGAAGTTAATAGGGCAGTCAGACCTGGGGTGATTCTTTTGCATTTGGAACCCCTGTTTTGTTGGGCGCAGACCTCTCATCCCCTTTGTTCCTTGCTATAGTTTAAAAGTATGGAAACACTCGATCTCACTGAAGAATCAGCCCTGCTAAATGTCGGGCTGATTCTCGCACATCAAACCTAATGGTCGATTTTATTGGTTAGCAGTTTGGATACCCTTAAATACCTCCACATTCTGTGCTACAAATTCGGCAAATGTAGTTGGCCGGATGCCAAACAGTTTATGTGTCTCAAGGAGTACTTTCGACTCAGAGCCCTTGCGTCGCTCACTATAAAGTTCGTTTATAGAATCCACCAACTGCTCAGACATACCTAACGAGACGAGTTGCTGTCGCGCCTGCTCAGGTGTGATGTTGACATAGTGGATAGTTCTCCCGAGTGCCCTGGAAAGCTGCGCAGCAATATCGTTCATGGTCAGCGCATCGGGTCCGCTTAGTTCATAAATCTTGCCTTCATGACCTTGAGTTGTAAGCACGGCATGGAATACTTCGACGATATCGTGTACATCAACTGGTGTGATTAACGCGTCATCCATAGGGATGAATAATGAGTCCTGCGCAATAACCGTCGACGCATCGTGCAAGTACATTTGCATAAATTGGGCCGGGCGAATATGCGTCCAGGCCAGGCCGGAATCCTCAAGGTGTTTCTCGATCTCGGCATGCATGCGTAAAAAGCGGGCCGGGCTATTTTTATCTGGATTCAGGCAGGACAGCTTAATGATGTGGCGTACCCCCGCCTTTTTGGCAGCATTGATAAATGATATCTGTGTTTCGGCCATTGCTACCGGGTCCGCCGCCGATATAAGTACAGCTTTGTCTACGCCTTTGAGCGCGTCATCAAGTGTCTCTGGCTTGAGCATATCGCCGACTGCAATTTCAATGTTCGGATCATCTTCAAACATTTTCACGTTCTTAGCATGCCTTGTCAGTATGCGTACTCGCTTATTGTGTTTTCGGAATTCGTTAACCAGGGCCGCACCATTCAGGCTAGTTGCTCCAGTAATGAGAATCATAACATGCTCCTAATCTTTTAGTTTGAGGCGCTCACGCAGGTAGTTTGTTTGCATTTTGCAAACATATTATAACGCTATTACGACACAGATACAACCAAAAAAGCTCTAATGTGGAGCATTTTTACCGCAATTAACCTTTTCCTTTTGGAAGTCGTCAAACTCCTCGAAGCTAAGCGTGGCTTTGGATGGTTGCCTCGCCGCTGGGTCGTAGAACGCTCCTTTGCGCGGGCCACGCGTTTTCGGCATCAGCATGGGGACTATCTTATCTCCGATGATCCAGGCCCGATAAATTGCCATCGTTGCCTCTCAGGGCATACAATAGCTTTAGAACCAGTTACCGGATTGCGGCACATCTCCTCCTTAATAAGTGAGCCAGGCCGCAGCGATGATCCGACTGGTGATCCTACAGAGAACCCCTGGCCAGGGAACCGAAACGCTGCAAGTAGGGATAGTCCAGGCAGCAGGGCGCGGGTGAAACAGCCTTGGGAGCGGCTTACCTGCCCCTCGCGGCAAGCGCCTGTCCCCGCTTATTGCGTGTGTTTTCCTGTCCAGGATCATATTGAATTTGGAAAGGATACGTCATGCGAAGTAAGATTTCTGTTATTGGGGCTGGCTTTGTCGGCAGTACCCTTGTGCAGCGCCTGGCCGAACGCGACTACGCCGATGTGGTCATGTTTGATATCGTTCCGAATATGCCGCAGGGCAAAGCTCTTGACATCCTTGAGGCTGGCCCGGTCATTGGCTATGATTCGTTGGTCACTGGAACAAACGACTATGCCGATACCGCAAATTCGGATATCGTGGTCATCACGTCAGGCTTCCCCCGCAAGCCGGGAATGACCCGCGACGATCTGCTGAAAAAGAACCAGGAAATTGTCTCCCAGGTAACCGAGCAGGTTGTCAAGAACTCCCCCAACTGCATTATCATCGTCGTCACCAACCCGCTTGACGCCATGGCCCAGATCGCCTTGCATACCAGCGGCTTCCCCCGCGAGCGCGTCATAGGCATGGCGGGAGTACTGGATACCGCACGTTTCCGCACCTTTATCGCCCAGGAGGTAGGAGCTTCCGTGCGCGACGTACAGGCCTATGTGCTGGGTGGCCACGGCGATACCATGGTACCTCTCGCGCGCATGTGTACAGTTGCCGGTGTTCCTATTTCACAGCTCATATCGGCCCAGCGCATCGAAGAGATCGTGCAGCGCACCCGCGATGGCGGAGCAGAGATCGTCAAGCTGCTCGGCACAGGTAGCGCCTACTTTGCCCCCTCGGCTTCAGTCTTGCAAATGGTTGATTCAATCCTGCTCGACAAAAAGATGATTATGCCCTGCGCCGTCTATCTGCAAGGCGAGTATGGCATCAACAACCTGTACGTTGGCGTGCCAGCCCAGCTTGGCGCCCGGGGCGTCGAGAAAGTCATCGAGGTTACGTTGAGCGCCGAAGAGCAAGCTCTGCTTAACAAATCAGCCAGCGCTGTGCAAGAGCTCGTCAAGGTCATGGGCCTCTAACCGCGATATAACTCTAGCGCAACATGCAAACGTTTCGTGAGAGGTGTTAGAGCCGGCCGGCCCTACACCTCTTCTTCCTCCTTTATGGGCGTGTTCTTGCCCACACCCTCGATAACGATAATATATTCTCCCTTGGGAGTCGAATTCTCGTAGAGCGCGAGCAGCTCAGATAACGAACCACGCTCAACTTTCTCAAACATCTTCGTCAGATCGTTAGCCACTGCGGCCCGTCGATCCCCAAAGATAGCCAGGGCATCGCGCAGAAAATCTACAAGCCGGTAAGGGCTCTCATAAAAGATCAGTGTATGCGGCGCGTTTTGATCGATGGCCATAAATTTTCGACGGCCTGTCGGCTTGCGCGGCGGGAAACCCCGAAACGTAAAGCTATGCACAGGCAGGCCCGAGAGCACAAGCGCCATAATCAGGGCCGTGGGGCCAGGAATCAGCGTCACCCCGACCTCGGCATTGAGCGCGCGGCGCACCAGCGTAAAACCCGGATCAGAGATCCCCGGCGTTCCCGCGTTGGTGACAACCGCGACCGACTTGCCCTGCTTCAAGAGCTCTTCTATGCGCTCGCCAGCCCGCTGCTCATTGTGCTCATGAAAAGCTAGCTGCGGCTTATGGATATCGAAATGTTTCAACAATAATCCAGTTTTACGCGTATCTTCGCTCGCGATAATATCAACATTGCGCAGTGTTTCAAGCGCCCGCAAAGTAATATCGTTAAGGTTGCCAATTGGAGTAGCGACTAAATAAAGCATCTCAATCTTCTTTATACTTTCTTCGAGAATCCAAGTGCAATTTTTCCCGCCTCCTCTAGTGCTTTGTCAAACGTCACTTGGCAAGTGCGCCACCTGCGGCGCCCCTTGACCATCCCGCTGGTTCACCCATCACGTCAACTTTGACAGTCCACTAATCATTCAGGAGAAGGAGGGAAGCCGGGTCCGCTCAGCCAGAGCGCCACGCACTTTACCCGAGCGCAACGCCCCTGCGCTCTAGTTCGGCTTCCCAGGCTCTTGCAAAGGATTGCCCTTGCCGCCTCGCGACGTAAGAGGCGTATTTCCCTCAGGCAAAAGTTGCCAATTGCCTGAAATAAGCACAATAAACAGCAAGTTTTTAAGTGCTGTTTTGAATGTAAAACAGAGCAAGCTGCAAGCGAATCATTTACTTATCTTTCGCCTGTAGCTGCAGCCATACAAGCGTAAGGATAGCCTCTTTGTCTGCAGAGGCAATCGGATGCATGCTAGAAAGTGTTTTGCATAATTTTCCAGCTCAGCTATTGGATAGTCTTGCCTGATTGATCTTAAGTGTATGCAGCAGTGCAGCAAACTTCCCACACAAATGTGTATTATAGTTGAGGGAAGCAGGTTTGCATAGGGCCAGGCGCCATTTCTGTACTATCAGGGATAATCCAGTCAACTGGCCCTCTCAAAGTATCTTTTAAGTCTAAAGCGCGTGTCCTAATAGTAAATGGTTTCATACACATGGGTTTTTTACTCCATAGATAGCTTATTATGTACTTTACTACTGCAAAGCTGTGAAAAAAAGTAAGCCCCTTATGTACTTAGAGGAGCCACAAACAATATGAATGTAAAACCTCTCGGTTTTTTACTCAAAAAATATTTCATGTGTACCTGATGTATCAGAGAGAAAGATTATATAATAAGACTATGAAAAAAGTACAATTCCGATTGACTAGAATCATAAGAGTATGATAGACTACGGAATATGAAGCATTATCTAGCTAATTCCTTCCGTTTGCGTCCGTGTCCCTGTGTAACCACTCGCCTGTGACAGGAGACAAACTGAGAGTGTTACATCAGTAAAGTATTATACGATTGGTAAGGAGATGGTTAGATAATTTCCAGTAAGTGTGTGCTTAAGCATTCAGGCCTGAATGCTTATTGTATTATTCTTTGAAAGGAAATCGTTCCATGCCATCCCTCGAAACTGCTAATGTGGGAAAGGCGGTTGCAGCGAGAGTCGGCTCTAATATTCGCGAAGTTCGTACTAAATTAGGAATGACTCAAGCTCAACTAGCTGCACCAGAGTTCTCCATTTCTTATATCTCTGCGATAGAGAGAGGGAAAATACGACCTTCGCTCAAGGCTCTCTCTATTCTGGCTCGTCGCCTGGATGTGCCCCTGACATTCCTGCTTGAAGGGTCACCCGCCGGAGCCGCAGAGGCGCGTGCGGTTGGCTATTCGCCCGCCGACTCTGGTCCCGATCTCCGTATCGATGTCGACCTGCTACAAGCCAACGTGCTTGTGCAACAGGGCGCCTTCAAACAAGCAGAGCAGTTGCTCGCGCCTATTCAACCAGAACGTATTACTACAGATCAAGTCTATCGCCTCTATCTCCTATGTGGACAGGTACATTTAGGTGCCGGCGAACATCAGGAGGCTGTGGTTGACCTGCGCCAGGCCGTCTCGCAGGGAGAAGCTCTTAATGACAGCGAATATGCAGAACGCGCACGCAATCTTTTAGGTAAAGCTTACTTCTTATTGTATAACTATACCCTTGCAGTAGAGCATCATCAACATTGTAATTCTGCGATTGATAGCGGACAAATTACTGATCCTGTCTTCTCTCTAGATGTCTTTAGCAATCTGGCAAATGACTATTTCCGGCTGGGCGATCTCGAAAAATCTATCTCGTTCTATCATCGGGCCCTGGAAACGCTCGACGCAATGAACCGCGATAGCAAGAGTTTTGCTGCCAAGTATATGGACATCAGTCAACATTACAAATCGGTCGGAAAGCTGGCCATGGCCCGCGAGTATGCCATGCGCAGCCAGGCCATCTACGAGATGAGGGAAGAGCAGCGCCTGGTCGGCCTGACCCATCAGCGCCTGGGCAAAGCCCTAGAGAAGCAGAATAACCTTGATGGTGCAGAAGAGGAGTACCGCAAGGCTATCGCTATCGAGCGGGAGCTCAACGACGAGATTTCGGCTTCCATCTGTCATACCGGCCTGGCCGAACTGCTCCTCAAACGGGGCCAGACGCAGGACGCGGAACACGAAGCCCAGGAAGCGCTACGCTTCGCAGAATCCAGTCAGGACCCCCAGACCCAGGGGCAAGCCCTCATCGCTCTGGCTCAAATCCGCCACCAGACAGGCGATTTCTCGGCCGCCGATCAGTACTTTACCCGGGCTTTAGAGTTGCTCGATGCTTCGCAAGCTCATGAGATTGCTGCAAGCGCTTATTTCCGCTTCGCCAATCTGCTTGAGGAGCGCGGTGAGGTCCAACGTAGCCTGAGTGCAATCAAGAAGGCTTATGAGCATCAACGTCTGGGTAAGCGTGGAGACCTCGAATAAGAGCATAACCGCCGGCTACTACCGGACCGCCAAGAAGCTATTGAGGATGGGCGATCACCTCTCCTGATGCCAGCTTCACATCTATAGGTTGTGAAATGGTGTTGGGAGGGGTGATGTTTTGTCTGTGTTGCGCTTTGTGGTACACTATGGCAGAGATGAGCTTGCCCGCCAGGAAAATCAGTGCTCTACTCTCCAATCAATCAAGAGCATACATTTCAGTCATAGGCGAGAGATATCTCTCCAGCGAAGAGGGCACCTTCTCTAGAAAGAGAACTATACCCCGTTCCATCTCTTCTTTTTGGGTGGATGAGGGAGCAAGAACAGGAATTTTATATGGCCTGGGCCAAGAGACAGGTCTTTATTGCACTCAAAATTGATTGCAGGTACAATGAATAGGTTATTCCTGATCTGTGACGCGGCTTATCGGGCTTTATAAGGAAATATGTATAACCTGGTTATTGCATGCCCATGGGCATTTCGGAGGATCTTCCCGCATGCCATTTACTGCACAAGACTTGAGGTATCGTCCTGAACAGAGCTACCCTTTACTGTATGCCTATCTGCATAGAAATGCGCAACGCTTCTTAGGTTCGCTCAAATACGATGCATTCGAAGTGGATACAGTAATCGGTCATGTCGTCGAGCAATTGGTACGGCTTGGTCTCTTTGGTGGTGGCGATAAGACTCCCAGCACGGCTCTTGATCGCTTAACCGATGCACAATTCTATACGTTTCTGAGCCGTACTGTGCGAAATAAGGCCATCGATCGCTTACGCAAACGCCGCCTGCTCGTGGCAACGGCGGCTGAGCTGGAGGTGCCAGAGGGTATCAATGGCGATGATGACCCGCTTGACGATGCCGTCGAATCGCTCTGGGGCGAGACACCCTTTGCCGCCCCGGAAACCATTACATTACATCTAGCTTCACAACAAGAATTACGTAATCTATTAATACATTGTATTCACCGACTTAGCGCGGCTCCCCAGCAGTTGCGAGCAGTGTTGCAGGAACTGCAAGATATAGGAGCGGATGAGCTTTTTCACAACGTTATTGAAGAATTGCAATCCTCATTATCATCTAATTCTAGTATTGAACCAAGCCCACATCTGAGCCAACATAAAGATCATGCCCATAAGAAATTACGCCATTGCCTGCAACAACGCAGCTCAAATTTGACGGTGATCATTGCTTTGCGTTTGACTGAGTATAAGGCACAATCTACTGGTACAAAAGAGTATGTTGTGGATATCCAGACGCTGGCCCAGGACGATCTCTCACTTGAGGAAGTGCAAACAGGTCTACGAGAGCTGGCGGCTGAAGGTCTACTCAGCTGGCAGGGCGAGCCGGTAGTCCAGCTCTCGGCTGCTCAGCTCAGACGTCTGACGCGCTATTATAAGGAAGAGTAGCAGGAGCAATTGACAATTCAGTCTACGCCTGCTGGCTTGCGCAAAGTCTTCTTGCCTCGCGCTAGCTCGCAGGAGTGATTGTTCCATCGTTCTCGCAGTGCGTAAAAGAGATGATACATATGCTACAGAGGAAAACTGCGTTTCTGAATCCATTCGCAGGAGGCAATAATGAATGATTCCAGGCAATTCAAGGTTCCCGAGCCTGATAATAAGTATACCCGGCTAGCTCAGTGGCTGCAGCAGTTGCTTGAAGAGCCCGAGCCGGTTTCTGAGAAAGCTCCCCTTGCTCAGCCGAGCGAGCATCAACTGGAGCTCCTGATGGGCAGCGACTATCACGTACGCTTCTATCAGCAAATGCCAGATTTCATCATGGCGCTTCTATCAAACGATGCGCAAGCAATGCTTCATTATGCGCCCCTTTTGTACCACCTGGCCGGCTGCCGCGAATGTCACCAATCCTATCTCGAACTCTATGATGCCATGCAGGCGGCTCTCTATCCCCAGGGAACGCGGCCTATCCTGGGTCAAGGCACACGTACCTTAGCCGCCACTCCGCAACGGATGCTGGGCCACCTCTGCCAGACCTTGATCAGCCAGGCCGAGGCGGTCTTTAGACAATCGCGCCGCGATCAGCGCAGTGAAGATGCGACTGTGCGCGCGCTCCTACAGCTGGCCTTGAAAGTCAGTGCCCACATTGGACAGAGTAGTATTCGGCGCTATGCCCTGCACGATCTTGTACGCGTTGCCACGCTGGCCGAAGGTCCTACCTCTCCAAAGGAGGAGGACCCGGGCAGCTATACCTATACACCTGCTCTCAGCGGCGCTGGCACGCGTGGGAGAAAAGTCGTGCGCCGGGCCGATACCTTTCCCCGTGCCGCGCAGCCGATCCAGCCGATCATTGTCTTGCAGGCTCGCGGTCTTGAAGGCTATATCCGCCAGTACGAAGATACGCTAGAGCTGCATTTGCAGGACTTAGGGCCGTCCTTGCGGGGCAAGCACATCCTTGTTTCAGTACCACTGGGTTCTCTGCTGGAGCCGATTCGCTGGATTGGGGGCAATCCACGCGCGATCCGGAGCACCAGCGTTGTCGATGCCTCTGGCGCGATTACCGTCCCTCTGGGCCAGACCGAACTGAGCCTGAGCGATCCAGAAGAGCGCAATCTGTTAGAGGCGATGTTCCTGCTGCTAGAAGTGCATAGCGACAACGCGCAGGCCGATTGAGGCCATGAGATAGGCTTCGGTTCCCCGTGTGCTCTGCCCTGAAGAAGGAGAGCAGGGAACCGAAAAGCTCGCGCATACCGCTATAACGTCGGCTGAAAGGCGACGGTGCCGCTCTTGCCGCCGCTCTTCTGGGCTACATAGGCTTGTTCGAGGGTGATTGTTGTGTCAACTCCTTTGCACATATCATAGATCGTCAGGGCAGCCACGGTAACTGCGGTGAGCGCCTCGACATCCACGCCAGTCTTATAGGTTGTCCTGGTCCGCCCTTCGATAGAGATAAGCCCTGCGCTGCTATCCAGGCTGAAACGTAAGTCGATGTGAGTCATCGGCAATGGATGGCAGAGAGGAATAAGCTGAGGGGTTTGCTTGGCCGCCATGATCCCGGCGATTTTGGCAACCTCCAGAACGCTGCCCTTAGAGACTTGGTTGTTCTCTATGAGGCGAACTGTCTCAGGAGACATACGTACGCGTGCCTTTGCAATAGCCTCGCGCGCCGTCTCGGGCCGCTGTGTCACATCGACCATATGAATGTTGCCGCTTTCATCAAGATGTGTCAGTTGGACTGGCTTATTGTCTTCTATCTGCTGGTTGGATTGCGAATGCTCTGTCATCTTACCTTCTTTGCTTCTGTTTACTCTGGAAGGCGAGCCTGAAATAGGTGAAAGCTTCGTGTTCTTTCCCCAACTCCTCAAGGAGCTGTGCGTACTGTACAGACTCGTCGGCTAGTTCTTCGTGCTGACCCAGGCGCTCTAGCATATGCAGGCCGGTAACAAAATTCTTGTCGCCCTCCTCGTAGCGCTTGTGTGCATACTGGATGCGCCCTAGAGTGATGTGTGCCTCTGCACCGATGAGCGTATCGCCGAACTGCGCCGCCAGTTCGTTAGCCTGCAGAGCATTTTTCTCGGCTTCGTCAAGGGCCTCACAGGTCAGATACCACTCGGCGTTATGAATGCTCACGCTAGCCAGGGCCAGATGATCGCGCTCGACGCTCTCTTGCTGGAGAGCCGTATTGAGATAGGCACGCGCCTCTTCGCGGTCTCCCTTCATCATAGCATGGCCGAGATAGTGATGGAGTTGACTTCTTATATGCGTAAGATCTAACTGGGTATGCAATTGCAAACACTTATAAGCATACATCGACGCAAGATCATACTCTTTTGCATCTGCATAATTTTGAGAAATATTCCAGTAGACTGCTTCTATTGCTTGAGGACCGGCTAGCTCTTCTACGATAGAGAGAGCCGTATTAAACATTTGCTGGGCCTGCTCGAAGTTTTCCAGATGGGTATAGTGTTGTCCCATATGCATATACACTTCTGCAGTGAAGAATGGATCGCGCGGTTCTACATTTTCTAGCAGATTAAGGCAACGCTGATGGGATAAAATGGCCTGGGTATAATTGCGCATAGCCGCATAGGTAAGGGCTTGTAGATTGAGTATGCGCAGGTGCAGGTATGATGCGTTTAAGTCCTTAGCCAGCTGTAAGGCCTCGGAGAGCGTGTACTCGCCCTCCTGAAAACGCGCAGCTTTAAGATAGGCCCAACCAAGCAGATAGCGATGTTGAAGTTGTTGTTGACGTTTTAAACGTTTTGTCGATAATTTGCTTAATTGGGTGATAGCTTGCGCGGCTAATCCCTGCCTGATAAAAATATCGGCCTCTAAGAGCGTGATTTCCATCTCATCATCTTCGCGCTCAGGCGCGTTCAAGGCAGAGTTGAGGCGGTCTTCTGCCTGGGCTCGATTCGGGAGTAGTTGGGTAGACGAGAGCCCGAGCCGTCCAGCTAGAATCTCTAAGGCACGCAATGAGGGGTGAATCTGGCCGCGTTCGATTGCCGATATATAGCTTACAGAAAAATCGGGAGCGGCAAGCTGGCTCTGGGTATAGTGCTGAGCAATACGAGCAGCACGTAGTTTTTCCCCCACAGATTTTCCAATTTTGCTTGGCAATGGTTCAGGGGACATGGCTCCTCCTAGAAAGTGTAATGAGCATAAGAGTCAATAAATAAAAAAGTAATGTTCAAATGTATTGTAAATTACACTTATGTTTTGTGTCAATATGTTAGCGATATAGAAGTTAGAGAGATACTTATACAGTTTTGCTTGTGTACAAGTAAAGTTCTGATGGTAGTTGCTGCCCCAGGATGAGATCGCATGATAGAATGATCGCAGACAAAGTGGGAGATAAAAAAGCAAGTATGGTGTATTAAAGCTATCATACGGTTTTTTACAAATCGCTTGGAGCTTTGATTTCTAGTGCATAATTCGCTGCTGCAAAGGGGAAATCAAGGCCAGTGGCGCGCTTGCATGGGCACTAAGGGAGCAATGATACATTGTATCTTCTGTGTAAAAAATTGTCAGCTAGAGCTAAAAAAAACTGGTGCCCTGGGATAAGAGAGGTGACAGCTATTACTGCACTCCCTATTAATAGGTATTTTCACAGAGACAGAAAATACTAGTAGAGTCCTCCACATCTTGCCCAGCTTCGGGTATAATTGAGCGAATAAGGGAAGGGCTTGCTCATGCTCATTGATGTGCCGCCTTCAGTGGAGAAGAGAGGAAAGATTGAGGTGCCCCCTTGGCAATCCTGCTTTAATAAGACAGGTTCGTTAACAAATTGTTGTTTGAAACAGGCTGAAATCATCTGGGAGTCGATGCTATATGTTTCGTTTTCTAACTGCAGGCGAGTCACATGGACCATGCCTGACAATGATAGTGGAAGGTTTGCCGGCCGGATTAACTGTGGAGAAAGATATAATTGATGCCGATTTGCGGCGCCGGCAGGGCGGCTACGGACGCGGTGGGCGCATGAAGATTGAGAAGGATGCTATCAGCTTTCTCTCAGGGGTGCGCCATGGCAAGACGCTTGGCTCACCGATTACGCTGCAAATCGAGAACCGGGACTGGGTGAACTGGGAGGAGCGTATGAGTGCAGAGCCGGTTGAGGCGGAGATAGAAGCTGTCTCGCGCATTCGGCCCGGGCATGCTGATTTTACGGGGGCCATCAAATATGGGCATAAAGATGTACGCAATGTGATTGAGCGTTCCAGCTCGCGCGAGACGGCATCCCGCGTGGCGGTGGGTGGTCTCTGCCGCCAGTTCTTAGGGCAGTTTGGCATCAGCGTGCATAGCCATGTGCTTTCGGTGGTCGAGGTAGGCTACGAGGAGGAACGCGCGATGACGCCAGCTGCGTACCCTGAGGAGATGTGGGAAGCTGTCGAGGCTTCGCCGATGCGCTGTGCCGATGAGGCCTTGACCGAGAAGATGATTGCACGCATCCTGGAAGCCAAGCGCACGGGGGATACCTGCGGCGGCGTTTTTGAAGTGGTGGCCTTCGGGGCGCCAATTGGTTTGGGTAGCTATAGCCAGTGGGACCGCCGCTTAAGCACGCGCCTGGGCATGGCGATGATGAGCATTCCTTCGGTGAAGGCTATGGAGATCGGGGCAGGCTTTGGCGCTACGCGGGCAACCGGTTCGCATGTGCACGATGTCTTGCGCCACGCTGAGGATGGGAGCTGGTTCCATCTAACTAATAACGCTGGCGGCATCGAGGGCGGCATTACCAATGGCGAGCCGATCGTCGTACGCGTGGGAGTCAAGCCTATTCCTACTCTGGCCCATCCTTTGCCTTCGGTGGATCTTGCCAGCGGCGAGAATATCGAGCAGAGCCGCTATGAGCGTAGCGACGTCTGCGTGGTGCCGGCGGCCGGCGTGGTGGGTGAAGCGATGATGAACATCGTGCTAACCGAGGCGCTCATCGAGAAATTTGGCGGCGATAGTATGGAAGAGATGCAAAAGCATTTCCGAGCTTGATGGCCATGAGCTGCTTACACTTCTCTTGCAGCTCATATATGCTTTTCATACATATACCTACAAATATATAGGACTAACTGGGCAGTCTCCGTTGAGGATACTTGCCAATGATGAGCGTCAATGCTACATTCTCTTGTAGATATATTACACCGCAAGGAAGTTTTGAGATGGATATAAGTTCCAGTATCCGCAAGCTATCTCTATTGTTCATGGCGCTATTTATGGCGCTGAGTGGTGGAATAGTGTACTGGCAGGTTGTGGCGGGTCCGCAAGTGGCGGCCAACCCGCACAATGGCCGCCGCTGCCTCAATAACGTGGCGCCAGTGCGTGGACGCATCTTTGATCGCAATGGAGTACTCTTAGCGGAGTCAAAGCCTGCGCCCGGCGTATGTGGCTACCTGCGCCATTACACAGAGCCATCGCTAGCAGGCCTAATTGGCTACTATATCAGTCCGCTCTATCCTGCAACCGGTATTGAAAATGCCTTTGACGATTACCTGAGTGGGCGCCGGGGTGCGACGCAGATTGACAACACGCTTAACCAGCTGCTCCATCGTCCCCCGGTTGGCGATGATCTCTATCTTACCATCGATGTGCGCATCCAGCGTATCGTCGACCAGCATTTTGATGATCCGCTTCCCGCCGGAATCGATAACGTCAACACCTTTGCCACCCAGAACGGTTCGGTAGTCGTGACCAATCCACACACTGGCGAGATCCTGGCCATGCTCAGCCGGCCTGGCTATGATCCAAATAAGCTCGTTTCGACGGTGGCCGCTGGCAAACTTGATTATTACAATCAACTGGCAAGTGATAAGAATCAGCCCTTGCTGGAGCGCCCGCTTCAGGCCGCTTACGTCCCCGGCTCGACCTACAAGGCGATGACGCTACTGGCGGCCCTCGATTCCCACACAACGACGCTAGATCAGCAGTTTGATCAGTTCCATGCCAAGGGTCCTATCAAGCTAGGTGAACATATGGTCGGCCCAGACCACAACCTGGATGGCTATACCGTCCGCTTCCCTGTTAACACGGAGTATGGATTTGCCCATTCCGATAATGTGATCTTTGCGCAGTTGGGAGTCAATACGGGCGTGGATACCTGGCTTGAGTATAATAAGCGCTTCTACGTGGGCCAGAAGCTTCCTTTCGATCTGCCTGTGCAGACAAGCACTGTGACTAAGGATGGTCAGCTAGATGTCAATACGCTTGCTGATAATTCGTTCGGGCAAGGTGTAGATCTGATCACGCCGCTGCAGATGTCGCTTATTCAGAATATTATTGCCAACAATGGGCAGCTCATGCAGCCGACGATCATATCAAAAATTACCGATCAAAACAAAACTCCCGAGATGGTTACCAAGCCTCAGCCACTGGGTTCGCAGCAAGTGAGCAACCAGGCGGCAACTGACGCACGCAGAGCAATGTATGGCGTGGCGCACTGCGGCTCGGGCCTGCCAGCCAGGGTTACGCTGGCGGCTTCTCCCTGGGGCATTATCGGCAAGACCGGTACAGGCGAGATCGGCGGGGGACAACCGGCGCAAGCCTGGCTGATTACTGCCGCCCCCTATTCGGTCACGCAGCCCGATCAATTGCCGGCGCTAACTATCGTGGCGATGAAAGAGCATGGTGGCGATGGCGGTGCCAGCACAGGCCCGATGATCTCGGCGATGTATAACGATATCTTCACAAACGTGATGAAGCTCCAGCAGCCGGAGCCAATCAATCCTCGCTATTGCTGCAGCGAGCAGTTATTGCAGCTTGGCTGCTAACAAGAGTTGGGGCGCGCCAAGCTTATCTATCCGGCGCGCCCCTTCTTATCTCCATTGCTCTCTTCCTATCTCCTCACTCAATTTCCTTCCCGCTAGCTGATAGTCTACCCACCAATCTTGCTATGGTCCTGTTTCCATCCCCCTTTCCATTTTATCCGTAGCTGCTAAGGGTGCGCCCGCAGCCGAGGTTTGGGGACGCGTCCCCAATCTCCCCCTCCCATCTCCCGGCGCTAGCTTTCTGAGCCTTGTAGAGGTCCTGTTTCCATCCACTTTCCGCTTCATACGTAGTCGCTAAGGGTACGCCCGCAGCCGAGGTTTGGGGACGCGTCCCCAATCTCCCCCTCCCATCTCCCGGCGCTAGCAAATAAGCCCTGTCTTGGTCCTGCTTCCATCCCCCTTTCCGCTTCATACGTAGTAAAAGAGAATAGTAAAATATGATCTATTTGAAGACTTAAAGCAAGTTTAGCTATACTCCGCAAGATAGTGAGGAGGAATCTCTTATGTGTGGCCGTTTCACCCTTACAACTGATATCAACGCGATTGCCAAAGCCTTTAACGTCGCGCCCTCTCTGCAGACGCAACCGCGCTACAATGTAGCCCCGACCCAGAATATCGTCTCTGTCCTGCGCGACGGCGATACCCATCTCGATTGGTTGCGCTGGGGGCTGATCCCGAGCTGGGCAAAAGATGAGAGCATCGGCTCCCGCATGATTAACGCGCGGGCCGAGACGCTGGCCGAGAAGCCAAGCTTTAAGCGGCTCCTGCGCGGACGGCGCTGCCTTGTCGTTGCCGATGGCTTCTACGAATGGAAGCAGGAAGGCAAGACCAAGACGCCGATGTATATCACAATGAAGGACAAGGAACTGTTCGCCTTTGCCGGATTGTGGGATGTATGGAAGAGCCCCGACAATGAGATCGTGCGCTCCTGTACCATCATTACCACCGAGCCCAACGAGCTTATGTCCACAATCCATAATCGCATGCCGGCCATTCTCACGGGCGAGGCGCAGCAGGATTGGCTCAATACCGATGAGCACGACGAGCCATTTTTGCTGAACTTGCTCAAACCATTTTCCACGGATGCCATGGAAGCCCGGCCCGTCTCGCGCCAGGTTAACAATCCGCGCTACGATAGCGCTGAGCTCATTGCTTAAATGCGCTATCAGCAAATGAAGTCAAGACAAGGAATTAAACGCGGCCTCGTCCCGCCTCAGCAGGCCTACCTCTGCAAGCAGGTTTGCTGAATTTGCTCTGGGAGGCAGGCTTTGACCCCATCCTTTGCTGTATAATTGCAATATATAGTCTTACCTATTCAGTAAAGGAGAGCGATTCTATGGCTATTTCCCCGGGATCTACACTTATCGATCATGTAATTCCGGCCAGGGCATCTCGTAGCGCGAATCTGCTGCAAGATGCTCTTCTTGTGATTGGTGGCAGTCTGCTAGTGGCGGCCTCCGCACAGATCTCTATACAACTGCCCTTTACTCCGGTGCCGATTACTGGCGAGACCCTGGCCGTCTTGCTGGTTGGGGCAGCACTGGGCAGCAAGCGCGGCGCGCTGGCGATGCTGATGTATCTGGGCTATGGATTTCTTAATCTGCCGATATTTGCCGGTGGCAAGGGCGGCTTTGCCTATATGACAGGAGCGACCGGCGGCTATCTGCTGGGCTTTGTCGTGGCGGCCTTTGTGGTTGGTTGGCTCTGCGAGCGCGGCCTGGAGCAAAGCTTCCTGACCTCTGTCCTGGCCATGCTCCCAGGATCTGTGATCATCTATGCGCTGGGCGCAGGCTGGCTGATGTTTCTCTTCCATCTTAACCTGGCGCAGGCTTTCCTACAGGGCATTCTCCCCTTCATTGTGGGTGATGTGCTCAAGCTAGTGATCGCGGTTGCTCTGCTCCCCACAGCCTGGTCAATCATGCGGCGCGTGCGGGCCGAAAGATAGGTTTTGCTGCTCAAGCGTTCGGGCGACCTGTGTGGTCGCCCTTATTGTATTTATAAATCCCAGGACCGCATTAGGTAAACTTGGGAGCAGAGAGTTATTATAGGCGCGATTGCAGCCGGATCAGCTTGCGCCCGGCTCCCACGGGAGTAATCCCGGCCAGGGAGCGAATCGCGTCGATAGCTTCCGGGGCGTTGCGCACAAATTCTACGCGCGCCGGGATCTGGGCCTTGAACTCCTCCACGGTCATATCATCAAGGAAACGCACGCCGTCGTTATCAAGCATGACGCGCGGCAATATCACAAGATCGCCGGGATTGTTCTCTTGCAGGGTAGCCAATACATCCTGCCCGCAGAGCAAACCGGCCACTGTGACTTCAGCCCCAAAGAAGCGATTGATGACCGGCAAGACCTGCACCTCGACCTGTTCGATGCGGCGAATATCCTCGGCCAACTCCTCGATAACCGGGAGAGCCATCTTACTTGTCACCAGGGTAACGCGTTGCGGCTCGGGCAAGCTCGTCGGCAAGCGACGTCTTGCGCGCTCCCATTGGTCGATCAGGAAACGCGTCATGCCAACGCCATTCTCGATCTGAGCATAGGTTCCATAGTGACGGGCCGGCGGAAACTCGCGCTGGGTGAGAAAATACCACTCATCCGAAAGATAGACAAAAGGATTGCCCTCGGGATCTGCGGCCTCAAACTGGCGCTGATAGACCTCGACCTGCTCAATAACTGCATTCGCCTCCTCGCGCGTAAAGTGGCGCAGGGGAGGAAGGTCGCCGGTCTTGATCATATTGTTGTATTTGGTCAGGCCCACGGGTACGACTGAGATAGATTCAACGATGGGACGCAGCTCGGTAAGCTCCCGAATACTGCGCGCAAGCTGCTCGCCGTCATTGATTGTCGGGCAGAGCACAAGTTGAGTATGGCAGCTGATGTGCATATCGCCAAGCCGCTTGATATGCCCGATAATATCGCCGGCGCGCGGCCCATCGACCATCTTGCGCCTCAGTTCGGGATCGGTGGTATGCACCGAGACATAGAGCGGGCTCAGTTTTTGCTCATCGAGGCGTTGCCAGTCAAGTTCTTTCAGGTTGGTAAGCGTGATAAAGTTTCCAAACAGGAACGAGTAGCGATAGTCGTCGTCTTTAATGTACAGCGAGGCGCGCATGCCATGCTCAAGGCCTGGCTGTGCGGCGAAACGCTCTGGCAGTCCCTTAATAAAGCAAAAAACACATTTATTGGCGCATTGGCGAATAAAAGGCGCCGGCTCTTCGCCAAACAAGACGCCTAGATTCTCGTCAATAGTTTTGTTAATCCGTACCTCGCGCTGCTCCTGCTGACGATCAAAGCCGACTAACAGCTCTTCATCCGCGACGTAGAATTTATAATCGATAAGGTCGCGTATCAAGTGCCCATTGATTGTGCGAATAAGATCGCCCGGCTGCAAGCCTGCACGGTCGGCCGGGCTCTCGGGCACCACTTCACGCACCCATCCGTATAATTTTGGCATAATTTTTCCTCGATATATAGCAAGGGGATATGCGATGTCTGTAGTTAGACTGCTCTGTTCCTGCCTGTAGTTTACGTAATTCTATATATCCGAAGAATTATAACCTCTCTGGAGGGAATCGTCAAATAGAGTGGCCCATGCTCAGGGCTTTTTAAATTTCCTTTTTTTGCCCCACCCACCCTATGAGAGGAGAGTATGGGGACAATCCGCTAGGTCGCGGCGCACCCCATGCCCCGGCAGAGGACTTGCCGTCCTCTGCACTCCTGCGAAAAGTAAATAGCCCTGGCCCATGCTGCAGCAAATTATCTGGAACAGCAAGAATTTCCTAGTAGGCCTGCAACAGGTGAGTTATTATAGTATTACGTCTAAGGAGGCCTGTGCGCTGTTCGAGGCCAAACTGAGGATTCTGACTGAAGGCACGAACAAGCAAAGAAGTAGAGAATAGTAGATAAATTGCACAGCAATGGAGGTATGAATGGCTACACTTGAAGAGATAGTGATAACCTACGTCTCGGCCTGGGCCGAGACCGACGAGGGGGTGCGACGCGCCTTGTTAAAAACCTGTTGGGCCGACGAGGGCATCTACAGCGACCCCACAGGAGAAGCCGTGGGGCGCGAGGCACTGCTTCACCACATTGCAGGTTTCCTCAAGCAGTCTAACGGGTACCGTATCCTTTGTACAAGTGGAGCTGATGAGCATCATAGCCGAATTCGCTTTACCTGGGCATTGGTGGACTCCGAAGGGCGACGGGTCTCGGATGGCATAGACTTTGGCGAAGTAGGCCCCGATGGCCGCCTGACCCGTATTACCGGCTTCTTTGGTCCACCTCCAACACTCCCTGCTTCCTGGCCGGCAGACCTGACCCTTTCAAGCGAGCAGGCCAATGGGAAGAGAGGCTGAGAGCAGAAGGAGGGGACAGGTAGCTCTCTTGCTCTGAGAGCTACCCAGGTCAAGATGAGATCAGGCGCAGTACTGGCGTAGATAGCGCCCGGTCAGCGTGTGGGGATCTTTGAGCAGCTGCGTGACGGTCCCCTCAAAAATGATCTTGCCACCATCGCGTCCAGCTCCCGGCCCCATCTCGATAAGCCAATCGGCGCGCGATATGACGGCGAGATTGTGCTCGATTACGATCACCGTACTGCCACTGTCCACAAGGCGATCGAGCAGGGCAATGAGATTGTCAACATCATGCATATGCAGGCCCGCCGTTGGCTCATCAAAGACATAGATCTGCGGAGTATTGCCAAGCTCGATGGCAAGCTTGAGGCGCTGCCGTTCGCCGCCGGAAAGAGTGCTCAACGGCTGCCAGAGCGTGATATAGCCAAGGCCAACATCTTCGAGCGCCGTCAAAATCCTGGTCAGGGCCGCGTTGGTGCTAAAAAATTCCCTGGCCTCAATCACCGACATCTCCAGGACATCGCTAATTGAGCGGCCCTGCAGCTTATAGGCGAGCACTTCGCTTGTGAAGCGCTTGCCACCGCAAGACTCGCAGGTGCTGATCATCGGGTCCATAAAGGCCAGGTCTGTATAGATCAGGCCCAGGCCCTGGCATTCGGGGCAGGCTCCCTTCGAATTGGCGCTGAAGAGCGAGGCGCTCACCTTGTTCTCTGTGGCGAAGCGCTTGCGAATCACATCAAGCATTCCTGTATAGGTCGCCAGGTTTGAGCGTCGGGAGCCGCGAATCGGACTCTGATCGATAGAGACGATCTGGGGATAGCGTCGGGGCAGAACTTCTTGCAGCAGCGAGCTCTTGCCTGAGCCTGCAACTCCGGTTACCACGCTCAGCACGCCTTTGGGCAAGCTGATACTCACATCGTGCAGATTGTGTAGCGTGGCATGCTCGATGGTGAGCTTACCAGTTGCAGTTCTGGGGTTGGTCCTGGCCGGCTGATAGTTGTGCAGATGGCGACCGGTGAGCGTATTCGCCTTGCGTAAGCCGGCCGGATCTCCCTCATAGACGATCTGGCCGCCGGCGCGGCCCGCACCGGGTCCCATATCCACAATATGATCGGCGATAGAGATGATCAGCGGATTGTGCTCAACAATCAGGACTGTATTGCCCTTATCGCGCAGCTGGCGCATCAGGGTATTAAGCCGCTGGATATCATGAGGATGCAGTCCCGCGCTCGGCTCGTCGAAGATGTAGGTTAGATCAGTCAGGCTGGAGCCCAGGTGGCGCACCATCTTCACGCGCTGTGATTCGCCACCTGATAGCGTGGAGGTTTCCCGATCAAGGCTGAGATAGCCCAGGCCAATGGCTATCAGATCGTCAAGCCGCGCGCTCAGCGTCGCCAGCAGCGGAGCCAGTGTGGGCTCATCGATGGCGCGCACAAACTGCACAAGTTCGCTGACCTCCAGCGCCGCGCACTCGGCAATATTCTTGCCCTTGATCCGACAGCTTAGCGCGGCCTGGTTGAGCCGTGTGCCGTGGCAGAGGGAGCAGGGAGCAAAGGCCACGATCTTTTCCAGCGCCGCCCGCATATGTGGGGCCATCTGCTCGAAATTCTTTGTAAGATAGAGCCGCTTGAACTTGGGAATCAGCCCTTCGTAGTTAGCATTCACCGTCCCCAGCTTCACTCTGCTTTCGACTCCATTGACAAGCTTATCCCACTCCTCAGAAGTATAGTCGCGCAGCTTCTTGGCAGGATCGAAGAAGCCGGAAAAAGCATAGATATTCCAGAACCAGGAGCCGACGACGAAGGTAGGAAACTGGATGGCGCCCTCCTTGAGGGATTTATCGCGATCAAGGAGCACTGTGAGGTCAAGCGTCGCGGCTTGCCCCAATCCCTGGCACTGTTGACACATCCCCTGCGGATCGTTGAAGGAGAACATCTGCGCCCCTCCAATGGAGGGCTGACCCAGGCGCGCATAGAGCCGGCGCAGCACTGCATAGGTGTCGGTTATCGTGCCTACCGTGGAACGCGAATTGCCTCCAAGGCGCTTTTG
Source organism: Ktedonosporobacter rubrisoli (assembly GCF_004208415.1). Taxonomy (GTDB): domain Bacteria; phylum Chloroflexota; class Ktedonobacteria; order Ktedonobacterales; family Ktedonobacteraceae; genus Ktedonosporobacter; species Ktedonosporobacter rubrisoli. Next base: position 6,479,503 of record NZ_CP035758.1, read on the forward strand.
ATCGATGACGATGGCCACCGAGAGATTGCGCAGTTCCTCGGCGTCAGGCTGGGCAAAATGGGGCATAAAGTTCTGAATGAACACTGTATAGGTCTCGTTGAGCAGCCGCTGAGATTCGGCGGCAATCGTATCAAAGACCAGCGAAGATTTGCCGGAACCAGAAACGCCGGTAAAGACTGTAAGTTTATGCTTAGGTATGTTCAGTGATACAGACTTCAGGTTGTTCTCACGTGCTCCTCTAACCTCTATAAATTCATGCATAGCAGGGTTTCTCTCCTTCATCAATTGCTTCATGGTCGCTACTCTTTAATATAGGGTGCATTGACTAAACGAGACTGGCCAATCCCTTGCTTTAGACAGCACACCTAATGTACAACACAAAAGCAAGAGTTTAAGGTTGGGCAGCGAAAAAATTGCTCTGCCTGGCCATATTTGAGCTCGATTGTCTGAATTGTTGCCGCGAAAAGAGGGCAAAATGCTTCTTCTAGCACTTGAGGGTTTTGCCTGAAGCTTAGTAAGCATTCAGGGACCATTGCTTTGGCGCAGGCGGTTTTGGCTCATAATAAGCGGGGGCAATACTTGGAACGTGCCTTTGATCCTGACAGTATAAAGAAAAGTTTTGGCTTGCCATAGCGCCTTCCCAGGACCAGGCCAGGTAGACGCCTTTTCCCCAAGCGCACGAGAGATGGGATTTGGCACACGAAATCCCATCTCTCAGCAGGCGATTTCTACGCTCAAGCGCGGGAAGAGAGAACGTTTACGCCAGCAGCAGCCTGGTAAGCTCCTCCGGCATTGAGAAGAAAGGAGCATGGCTGGAATTCAGCGTGTAAACCTTCTGGCAGGGCGAGGCAGCATACATTTGGCGCTGGCACTCAATGGAAATCGTACGATCCTGCAGGCACTCAATATAGATTCTAGGGATGCACCCGAAATTCTCAGCCGTCTCATGAATGATTGCATTAAGGGGCTGGATAGCCTGGGGACGTACAAGATTCACCGCACGCTCGATATCCTCCTCAGAGCAATCGGCGTAGAAGATCTCTCGTAGCTTCTCCTTGGGAAGGCTCAGCGAGATTCCGGCCTCATCCGGCGTGAGATTCGCCGTGGCGAGGGAACCAGCATCCTTTTGACCATATTGCAACAGGTATTCTCCGTCGCGCAGGAGAAATGCGCACAGATAGATCAATTTCTGAACTTTTTCGGGATATCTTTCAGCCGCTTCCGAGACAGCCACTCCTCCCATACTATGCCCGACCAGAATCACTGGTTCCGACTGTTCAGCTAGCACGTCTCCAACGCGGCGGGCATAGAGATCTAGGGTGACCTCCGAGACTGGTGTCTTGTCCTGGCCATGCCCTGGCAGATCAAAGGTGATAACGCGGTGGCCAGCCTGGCGAAGCAAAGGGGCAACCTTGTCCCAACACCACATTCCATGCCATGCTCCGTGAACGAGTACATAGGTGCTCATTATAGATTCCTTTCTGGAGCGCTCAGCTCCTTGAAACTTTTATAACTTGTTAGTAAGCGCGGCAGCCAAAGAAAAGTTTTGGCTTGCCGCGGCGCCCACCCGATCAGGCCGGGTAGGCGCCTTTTCCCCAAGTGTGCGAGCGGCGGGATTGAGTACGCCCAATCTCACCTTCTGGCAAACGACTACGGCGCTCAAGCGCGGGGTAAGAGAGTGCATTTATGCCCAAAGCTGCAGTTTGGCGAGTCCCTCCGGCATTGAGAAAAACGGCGAATGACCGGCATCCAGGGTATACACCTTCTGGCAGGGCAAGGTAGCATACATCTGACGCTGACAGGCAATAGAAATCGTGCGATCCTGCAGGCACTCAATATAGATTCTGGGGATGCGCCCGAAATTCTCAGCCGTCACATGAATGGGTGCCTTAAGGGGCTGAATAGCCTGGGGACGTATGAGGTTCCCCGCACGCTCGGTATCCTCCTCAGAGCAATCGGCGTAAAAGATGTCCCGCAGCTTCTCCTTGGGAAGACTCAGCGAGATTCCCTTCTCATCCGGCGTGAGATTCGCCGTAGCAAGGGAACCAGCATCATTTTGAGCATATTGCAACAGGTATTCTCCGTCGCGCAGGAGAAACGCTGTCAAGTAGATCATTTTGCGGATTTGGATTGGAAACCTTTCGGCCATTTCTGAGACAACGATGCCACCCATGCTATGGCCAAGCAGGATAACCGGTTGTGATTGCGCGGCCAGCACTTGCCTGGCACGCTGGATATATAAATCCAGAGTGACCTCTGAAAGTGGGGTTTTGTCCTGTCCGTGCCCTGGTAGGTCAAAAGTGATGACCTGATGGCCGGCCTGACGAAGCAAAGAAATTACCTTGTCCCAGCACCACATTCCATGCCATGCTCCGTGAATGAGTACGTAAGTGCTCATCTAGATTCCTTTCTGGAGCTCTTTTTGTATTTCTCAAGCTCTAAGCTCGTAATAAGCGAGCTTTGATGGCTAGAGTGTAGCATAGACATTCGAAAGCACACAAGCTTCGAATGAGATAGGTAGGCTCATTTCGGGGGGATGAAAGGCGCCTTATAGCTGTGCATAAGGCGCAAAATTATAGGATAAGTGTAGCAAGAAGCCGCTAATGTGGATCGACAAACACTATGTTTGTGAAGGAATACCGCTGAGTTATCTCATTGACATTGGCGGGTCCCTTCAAGTATTTACCCGAGAGCTTTTTTATTTATTACGGCTTCTCAAGCGGCGACTGGCATCCTGGTGTACTACCATCCATGCACATTCCCAGGACCCAGTGCCAATTCACGTTCTTATCTTCAGTTATATCAATTACCACTGTCCTTGAAGCGTTATTTAATGCTGGAAACAATTGTGATACGCTCGCCGGCGTAGCTGCTCCACATGGAACTGTATACGTCACAAGGGCAGGAATACGATTCTTATATTTTTCAGAAAGCTGGTATGCATGCATATCAAGCGTCACATACACATTGCCCTGCCCGCGACAGATAAGATGTAACTGCCACGGCCGATCAGGGTGAAAATCAGGTGGAAGCGAATAAGCGGATGGGACCAGAATCTTTCCTCCAGTGCCAGCAAACTCACCAAGCGAGACCTGACCTCCTGGGAGCGCTAACACGGGCAGGTGCAAGTCAGGTGGTGGAGAAACTGGGTAGGACACAATCTTTAATTTCCAGGAAGTGGCAGGATCGATTTTTATCTGCACTTCATATACGGTGTATGTCAAAGTATATGTGCCCTCTCCAACACCCATCTCAACTCCATTTAACTCACTCTTGAGATCCGAGCACGAACCGAAGCCAAACTCAAAGAGTTTGGGATGATGCCAATCATCATCCCCGGAGTCACCGAGTAGAGGATAGGCATTATACAAAGCTACAGAACTCTTACCCGGGCCATCACAGGAAAGATCGATATGCACGCCCCTCCCCCGGGGCACGGCCAGGTTCAGATGCGAAAATGTCTTGCTACCGGTACCCTTAAACTCAGCCAGCACAGGCAAGTTGGTTCCCCCCGATCCGCTCTTACTTTGTCGGAGAGCCTGGAACAGCACAAGCGTGCTGCTAACAAGCAGAAGAACAACTGCAACAGCTATAATCCCGCGTGCCCCTCTAGCCCAAAGGCTGTTCTTTCCATTGCGCCCGGGTGAGTAGCTGAATCTATTCCGCGCTGATCTCATATTGCCTACCTCTCCGGCAACTGGAGAGAGGGGAGATATCAACAAAGGAGGTCTCTCCCTTGCTTCGTAACAAAGCAAGCGCTCACGTACACGTAAAAGGGCCTGCTCACGCCCTTCTACTCCATCAGCATCAGTACGGCGATAGGCCCGACGTAGAAAAGCGATAAGCGCCTCATTCTCCTGTTGTCCCTCTTCAGGAATTTTCTCATCAAAAGGTTGCATGTCTATCTCTCCTCTCGTGTACTGAGCATAGCCGCACGTAAAGATCGCAACGTGCGAGAGAGTAGTTTACGGACGGTCCCTTCGGTCGTCTGAAGCAGGGCTGCGATCTCTTTAAAGCGGAGATTATTGCTATAGCGCAATTGGATCACCTGTTGCTGTTTCAACGGTAATGCTTCCAAAGCCCGATGAAGGTTTGCATAGTCTTCCTGCCGTATGATCTCTCGTTCTGGTGTGAGTCCTTCATCGATTGCCTCCAAAGCCTCTTGCAGAGGCAGAAGAGCTGTACTGGCCTGCTGCCTTCGGTAGCGATCAACGATTTTGTTATGCGCCACCCGCCGCAGCCAGGCAAGTTGCTGCACAGTAGATAGATCATCGAGCACGTTGGTTTTCAGAGCAGCGATAAATACTTCAAGAAGGATGTCTTCGGCATCCTGCTGGTTTGCCAAACGCCTTGACACATAGGTAAATATAGCGGAAGCATAACGATCATAGAGTGTAATGATCGTATCTTCGTCTTGCCTTTCACCTTTCTCCAGGGGCGGCATACCCATACTTCGTTCCTTCCATCAACTGATCAAAGGCCTGATCATAGGTGTCTACAGCGGCGCCTAGAAAGATCGAATTATGCTACTGCATATCCAGGCTAGCAGGAAATTTAGTGAGTTTTCCAGGAGAAGGCAAGGCTTATTTTACCGCCTCTCAACGCTCAAACTTTTAGAAACCCGCTACACGCATCTGTGATGTGCCACTGCTATCTTGTCTATCGTCGTAATGGCGAAAACGAGGCACCAATAGCCAGGCACGGTGAAGCAAGGCGAAGACATTTTGAATTGAGGAATTTGCAAGGAAGGTCAGTTGTGGACCGAAGATGCCAGCTTATCCAGTTAGCCATACATCAATCTGCAGATCTGCGAAAAATACGCCTATCTGGTCACATCATGCACTTTGGCATAATTAAGCCGGCCACGCTGGCCGGCTCCTTCAGTGCCGTGTTTATCACTATGAAGCGCATGGATCATTGGTTATAATTTCCTCCCTCAGCTTCCATGCACATTACAGGATTGTCAATACATCAAGGAGACATCTTATTGGGGATCGATTTTCAAACCCATGGCATACGAATCAAAGAATTCGCCGCGCACGTATATTTCGCGGGCAATATGGCCTTCCTTGACAAAGCCATACTTTTCATAGAGGCGGATGGCGCTTAGATTGTCGGCCCGCACGACAAGATTGATCTTGCGAATCGTCCCGTTCTGTCTGGCCCAGGCGATCAGATAACCCAGCAGGCGGCTTCCCAGCCCGCTACCCCAGTATTTGCGCAAGATAGAGATGCCAAACACGCCTGCATGCTTGAAGCGCAGGCGCTTGCCGGGAGTGAAGGACAGGGCACCGGCGATTTCGCCAGCGACATCGGCTATGAGATATAAGCTGTTGGGATCTTTAGCATATTGGCGCAGAAACTCGCGCTCCTCTTCTACACTCACACCAAAGTCACTGGAGCCGAAGCCGAGAAAATCAGTCTCGCCAGCTACCTGCTCGAAGTAAGCCACCAGTTGTTCAGCATCCTCCGGCATCCCGAGCCGCAGGGTGAGCGGAAGATCATTTTTCAGGGTTATATGGAGTGGAAGTTCTAATTGCTCATCAGGCATTAGTTAAATCGCTTTCTTTTTGTGATGCATCCCTTCAGGTGAGGACAAGGGAAAAGTGGTCTGCGACGACATGGAGCACGGATAATCAGATCCCAACATTCAAGCTTGTTTTCCCCATTCACACAACTTTTCCAGAACTGGCAAGAGCGTCTCCGCCTTCTCTGTGAGGCTGTACTCGACTTTAGGAGGAATCTGGGGATACTCTTTCCGTTTGACGATGCCATCGGCTTCCAACTCTTTAAGTTGTGAGCTCAATGTTTTATAAGTAATCGCGCCCAGTTGTCTTTTCAGGTCATTAAAACGCACCGGCTGGCTTTCGGCCAGGAGGTAAATAATAGCCATTTTCCATTTGCCCCCAATAACTGACAATGTATAAGCAAAGGGCGTCTCCTTGATATTTTTAGCTTTGCCTTTATAGTCAGCCATCCCCATTTTTACACTATCCTTTCTGATAGTACCTCTCAAAAAGCGCGTACTTCTTTAAAGTTTGTACTCATTTTATACTAAGCCTTACATCGAAGTAAAGGAGAGGGGAAATTGGGATCTTCTTCGCCGCCTGCGGACGGCAGCATGGGAAGATGCTGGGGCTCAGTCCCAGACCCCAGTCAAGGGGCCGCTACCCCTTGCATCCCCGCTTTTCTCAAGCTTACTTTGAAGTAAAGGGAAGATAAAAGCGCTTAAAGGGCAAGAAAGCATTGCATAAAGCGAGCCCGTTCTATGCAAAAACGCGACGCTGCGCATAGCCGAATGGTCCTGCTTATAAAAATCCAAATTGTTCAGGTAAGCCTATGCAGCGGCCTGAGATGGGCGCTGAGGCCTGATAAAACTTGTTTTCTTTATGTATTCTCGTTGCTGAGAAAATCTGATATAATCCTTTTAACGCTCAGATAAAATACCTTCATAAAGGTGCCAAAAAACTTTCCGGGATTTCTATCATGCGAACAGGTTATGTCTGTTGTATCAAGTTACGGGGGATAATTCATGATTACTGCCAAAAAGTCCCCGGCCAGATCAACTGAGGTCAGGCTGTACTCAGAAGTCTATGTGCCCCAGACCATGCCCACGGCTCTGGGAGCATTCGACATGACGATGTTGTTTGTTATGATCATGTTCTTCATCAATAATCCAGTTAGCTCAATTGGAGCTGGTGCCGCTTCAATCTTGTACTGGATTATAGGCGCGCTCGTGTTCTATATTCCATGCGTGGTTGCTGCCACACAGCTGGGAACGATGTTTCCCCATGAGGGCTCAACCTATAACTGGACACACAAAGCGCTTGGGGGGTTCTGGAGCTTATTTGCTACTGTCTCGTTCTGGGTGCCGGGCCTGTTGGGCATGCTGGGCAGCGCCAGCATTGCCGTGAGCTTCTTGCAGGGGCTCAATTCCCATTGGCTCACGGCGCCCTGGCAGCAATGGCTAGTTCTTATCATTATCTTTGCCTTTGCCGCTGTGCTCTCGCTCCAACGCCTGCAAACCGTCAAATATGTGATCAACGTGACTACGCTGCTGACGATGGGCGTGGTTGTGTTGCTGGGCCTGGCGGCACTCTGGTGGCTACTGAGCGGACACCAGGCGGCTACTAGCTTTAATCAAGCCTCCAACTGGCGCATCGATGCCAGCGGCTTCCCTTTCCTGGGCAGCGTAATTCTGGCTTATCTGGGAGCTGATGTCTCGCTCAATCTTGGCGGCGAGCTGGCCAACCGGGATATCGTGAAGCGCCATCTGGGCTGGGGCGGCACGATTGTGATCATTGGGTATCTTGTGGTAACCCTGGCACTGTTAGTAGTGCTGGGACCCAAGCATGCTAACGATGGTCCTTTTGCGATTATCACGGTTGTGGACCAGGTATTTGGTCGCTTTATGGGCGATATTGCTGCCATCTGCGTCATCGCTTTCTTCCCTGTATTTGTGACGCTGATGAATATTGCCTTTGGGCGCCTGCTGATGGCGACGAGTATTGATCGACGCTTCCCGATCGGTCTGGCCCGCCTGAATAGACATCGTGTGCCAAAGAATGCTATCATCTTCCAGACAATAGTTGTGATGGTTGCGGCCTCCATTTTCTATCTGCTGCCTTACGTTATTCCTCTCGGCGATCCGGCGACCCTCTCGGGGACTATTTTTACGGTATCGCTCTCCTCTTTAACGCTGGTATGGGCTGTCTCGACGGCCTTTATGTTTATTGACTTGCTCGTTCTCTACATTCGTGATCGCAAGGGTTTCCTGGAAAAGCTTATCTTCCCCATGCCTGTGCTCTGGCTCTGCATCATTGTGGCTCCTCTGTCCTGTGTGGCGGCCATTGTGCTAACCCTGAGTTATTCGGGGATACCAAGCATGGACAATGATACTTGGCGCGCTGTGGTAAGCGGCATGACGGTCATTTGTCTGATCGCGGCGGCTATCGGCAGTATGTTCGCGACAAGCGAAGCCGCCTGGCAAGATCAGGTAACAGAAGAAAGTTCGTAGCTAACGCGAGGTGCAACTGTGGAAAAACTTGCATATAGTGTTAGTTAATATATTGAAGAGTGCGAATATTCTTAAAATATTTGCACTTCAGGGATTCATCTTTGACCAATTTATGTTCATTTGAGGAGTAATGCATGTCAACAACATCGTCTTCTGACAAGGCTTCAGGGACGGAGCAGGAGAAGTTACGGGCCAATACGATCGGTCTGCCAGGTGTGTTGTTCCAGTCAATTACCACTATGGCGCCGGCTTCTGGTCTTGCCTTCAGCCTGGGGGCGGCTCTTCCTTACGCGGGCGCGGCTCTGCCTCTGGCTGCTGTGATCACGCTAATCATTGCGGTCCTCATCGCGCTTAACATTGGCGCGCTGGCCAAGCATCTGCCATCGGCGGGTGGCTTCTTTACTTACATCGGGCACACCATGGGACCCCAGGCCGGCTGGATGGTTGGCTGGCTCTTTGACTTTGCCTATTTGCTCATTGTGCCCTTCCAATTGCTGGTACTGGGTCCGGTAGCTGATAGTTTCGCCAACCAGTATCTTCATCTCTCGTTTGGTCCGGCTGGCTGGGCCATCTGGGCCGTGATTTTCGCCATCATCATTTTCGGCCTTACCTACTTTGGCATTAAGGTCTCAGCCGATGTTGGGGTGATCCTTGGTGCTATCGAGATTGTGGTGTTCGTGGTGCTCTCGATCTGGCTGATTGTGGCGGCTGGCCCTCATAATTCGCTGGCTCCGTTCAATCCGGCCTCTAGCTTGCAGCACGGCCTGGGTGGCTGGCAAGGTGTCTTATTCGGTATGATCTTTGTTGTTCTTGCTTTTGCCGGCTTCGAGTCGTCAGCACCGCTGGCTGAGGAAGCGCAAGATCCGCGCCGCACGGTGCCGCGCGCTATTGTGCTGGCGGCGACCGGGATCGGTATCTTCTATGTCTTCTGCTCTTATGCCGGTGTGGTAGGCTGGGGCGTTGACAATATCGCTAAGTATACTGGCGACCTGAACGGCTGGACGACGCTAGCCAATCGCGTGTGGGGTCCGGTCTCGCTGATTATTCCGCTGGCCATTCTCAATAGTGCGCTGGCCAATTCGAACGCGGCGGTCAACGCGGTGACGCGCGTGCTCTATGCGATGGGGCGCACCAAGACCTTGCCGGCTCCTCTAGCTCATCTTAACCGCTATCAGACGCCCGATGTGGCGGTTATTCTGACGATGGTTATCGCTGTGGTCTTTGCCCTGCTGCCCGGCTTCCTTTATGATCCAAACACTGGCTTTGCCCTGCTGGGAACGATCGTTGGCTTGCCGATCATTTTTGTGTATCTGGCAACTTGCGCGGCTGTGCCGATCTACTACTTGCGCGAGCGCCGTGATGAGTTCACTGTGCTGCGCCACATTATCGTGCCGGTAATTCCGATCATTGTGCTACTTATCGTGCTGGTCTTCCAGTTTAACCCGCTGCCACCGGCGCCGTTGAATATGGCTGGCCCGATCTTCGTGCTCTGGTTTGTGATCGGTCTGGTGATTGTGTTCTTGCTTAGCAAGAATTCGCCGGAGGCGCTGAGCAGGATTACTAAGCTGCACACTGATGATGTGGAAGAGGGCGAGCCGGCGGTGGCTGAGGCGTAATAAGTAACATCCTTACCATTGGACAGGCGCGCTGAACCAGTGTGATTAGTCATTGGCCAGCGCGCCATTAGCAGCAGCGACCAGGCAAATATGATCAGGCATGACTTATAAATGCTAATGGCGCAAGCCTGGCGCTAATGCTTAAGGATGTAAACCCGGCCTGCGCTTCGGGCGGGCTTTGAGGCTGCGGACCGGGCATCTGCTTGTTGGGCTAGTATCCACAGCTCCTAATACCTGCCAGGTCTATTCCCTCTATCGAGCCTCTCATTCGCGATGCTCACTTTGATACTTTTTCCATCCAGCTCTTGCCCATCTAAGCCATTAATGGCCGCATTGGCCTCTTCCGGGCTGGCAAGGGTAACAAAGCCAAAGCCTCTGCTTCTTCCTGTGTCTCTATCTTTCAACACTATGGCATCTAAGACAGTGCCATATGGTTCAAAAGCGCCTCTGAGGATATCTTCATTGGTGCCCCATGACAGGTTGCCCACGTATACTTTTGTGCTCATAAATTGCTCCTTGTTCGTTTACTCTCCTACTCCTAGTATATTGAGTGCGACAAAAGCTTTCTTCCACACGCTCTAAGCTTCTGGCACATGCGGCATAGCCTGTTCCCTTGACAGCTCCACTCATTCGGTATACGCTACCAGCGACCGAGCGTTTGGACACACACTGAGGAGGATATTCATTGGAAACAGAGCTGTCTCCCTCTTATCCCAAGCCATTCTTTGAGATTCAATATCATTTCGCGAAGCGTCTTTCTACTTTGTCGCAGCAACCGCTTGATCAGGTGCTTGTACGCTCAACTGCCTTGTATCGGATTTTTGGACTTGACTGGAGCCTGGACCCAACCAACCCCATCTGGCAAGCCTACACGGAAGGACTCGTCCACGCATCCGACCCTGTGGATTGGACCTATCGCTTCTACCTCAAGCGGTACCCCGATATCCCCAAATTCACTGATGAGGGGCATTGGGGCTGTTTTGCCTTCGAATACTTTGCAGAACAGCGAGCGATTCACCTCCATTTTTCAGATCAAGATCTCTCTCCCTTTAGTCCGCTCTCACGTCACCGAGTACGAGAGCGCCTTGCGGAATTACAGGCGATGTTTCGCTTCATTCAACAAAACCATCCCGATGCTACCCATGTACGAGGGTGCTCATGGCTCTACAATTGGGAATCGTACAAACGACTTTTTCCTCCAGCCTTTGGAGCATCTGCATTGGCTCAGCAGCATCCCGTTTTCTTTGGCCGTGCTATCTGGGGGCAATTTTTGCGCAAAGGATACAAAATTCAGGAGGAAACCATGTCCTTGTTTTTACAGCGGGTGAGTCTGCTCAAACAGGTTGAAGATGCTACTGGTTGTTTTCCCTATCCTGTCTTAGTGACCTCCGCTCCCATCCAGCTTTTTTACGAGATGTACGATCTTGTTGAGAAGCCTGCACCTTGATGTTTCAGGGCAGAACCCGGTCTGCGCTCAGCACGTGGTTTGAGGCTGCGGACCAGGTGCCTGCCTTGTCGGATAGGGAGGATCTTCCGCAGCTTTGGCTCAAACATTTGTTTTCCCCTTGACATATCCATTCGCTACGCCTATACTTTAAATATCCGAACGTTCGGACACCCAAATCAAAAGTAAAGTGAGACTTATGACTCCGATTGAAGGCGAGAAAAATAGTGCGAGCGGTCGCGCGCTGATCTTGAGGTCGGCCCTTCAGCTCTTTAGTGAGCGCGGCTACGATGGCACTTCGATTGATGACATTCGCCAGGCGGCTGGCTTCAAGTCGAAGGCAAGTCTGTATACTCACTTCAAGAGCAAGGAAGAGGTGTCATCAGCAATCCTGCAGGAGATTCAGGAGGAAGAGGACCGCGTGCTTATGCAAGCCTATGCTACAGCACGGCCTGAGCCCCTGGCGCAGTTTGCGGCCATGGGCAGGGCTTATGTTGCCTGGAGCCTGAGCCATCGACAGGAATATACTTTTTGTTTTGTGCGCGCACAGATGGAGACGCTGATCCAGGGCAAGCCCGACCTTTCCACACAGACAGGCGCGCTGGCTTCAGATCAGCTCCTGCTCAAGCTTGTGCAAGAGCTGCGCAAAGACTATCCGGTACGCGCGATCGCCGATACGGCTTTGCTGAGTATGATCAGGAGCCTGATCGGTCGGGCGGTGATCGACCAGGAAGCTTTCGGAGCAATTGGCCTGGAGGCCAGGGCGCAACAGCTTATTGAGGTTTGTATGAGCGTGCTCTTTAGCGAAGATGTTGTTCTTCCCGCTTAGGGCACATTTTTTTTGTACACCAAAATGTCCGAACGTTCGGATACGTTTTGATTTCGTCAGCAAGCAATGAGTAAAGAGAGGTTTTTTATGGCAGATCTGAATCATCAAGAAGTACAGAAGATATTGCAGTCAACAGGGTTTGCGCATCTCGCTACGCTTGGCCCCAATGGGGAGCCGCAGTCCTCGCCGATGTGGTTTATGTGGGATGGCGAGCATCTCAAATTTACGCATATGCCCAATCGCAAGAAATACCAGAATATCAAGCGAGATCCGCGCGTCTCGGTCTCTATCACTGACGTTGATAATCCTTATAGCTATGCCGAATTTCGTGGCGTGGTCACACGGATCGAAGATGATCTCCAGGGACAATTTTTCGATACGCTGGCGGAACGCTATGGGTCTCCTTTACGCCATACTGGCGAACCGCGCGTGATCCTCTATGTACAGGTTCAGCGCGTTGCTGCCGTGGTTCAGGGAGGCTACACGCAGGTGCTTGTGGCACAGCCTGAGCTCAATGTTTATCAGGCATTTGGCAGCCTCGCAGAGCAGCAAAAGGGCGGAATTTCTGTCGTACAGGAGGTCAAGACAGCTGAAGCGCTGACCCTTGTCTTCAAAACGTCTTCACCCCTTAGCGCTAACCTTGTCGAGGACATACGGCAAACTTCAGGCGTGTTGTCGATCACGGCAAACCTTGACGGTAAGCCGCAAGAGTCAGGGATAGGGCAATAAGGCGTCACGCCAGGCAGGCCAGCAATTATCACCATAAAGGTGGGAAGTGAGCGGAGAGGCGGGGTGAGACGAGAATTTTTACCAGGCTCGCTCACCCCGTTAGTGGATTGTGGATGCGGAACTACGCTTGTCTCAGTGGGCTAAAGGCGGCTTGCGGTTCGTAAAATCGACTCGCTCTGCCTCTCTTGCCCGCTTGTGCTCTTCGCGCAGCTCTAACCTAAAGGATTTTTCGGTAAGAGATTTTTCCAGAAACCCTCTGTATCTGTAAACAGCTTTTGGGCGCTCTGGTAAGCCGACGCTGATTCTCCTACTGTTAATTGCCCGTTCCGGGCTTTCTCCTGGGCTTGCATGAGCTTCTGAGCAACATCATTGTTAGCAACGGCTTGCTGAATGTTAGAAGGCAAAACCTGGTTTGCTTTTTGCCGTATAATATCGCTGATTCCTCCCAAATTCATTTCCATAATTCTTTATTCCTTTCTATTGTTTCAGTACCTCCTGTTCTACTCAAGAACAGGGGTAAGCTATTCAAATGAGTGTGGGCAAATGAACAGTTGCGAGCGCTCACTTATACACGATTTCCTGCTTTGTGCTTGAGAGGGGATCTTCCTCTCACTATTGACACGCTGGATCTAACAGACGGTTTCACAGCCATAGGAAGACGAGCGGCGCATGCCCTTTGGCATAAGGATCAAGGCTCGCATGAAAACGCACCCCACATCTCATTATTACGTTTACTCCATTTATAGAGGTTTTTCGCGTAAGATAGCCTCTATTTTTCCCATTTCATACTCGTTGCCACCTGGCAAAGGACAAGAGAAAGGGAAATACGCCGCCGCTTAGTTCAGCAGCTCGCGCACAAAGCGCGAAAGTCCTCATCCTTCCTAAAAGATGGATCATTTGACCCGCATGCCACACGTCTTGTTTTTACTATACTCGCTTTACAAAACTATCCTCTACGCCTAGAAACATCGCACCACCAGAGGAGCAGACCCAGGAGTAATCAGAGGCAAACGACAAACTACCCGCCACTTTCAAAGAGACAGCGCACTTGACAATATGCACAGCTTTTCTTCTCACCCATGTTGTTTCCACTAAAAGTGGGCGGAGAAAAAACCCCGCCCACTTACGCGTTTCTTGTGCTTTACCAGGCATCAGAGGTTAAAGCTTAGCTCAGCAGCTCGCGCACAAAGACTGCGCCGCTAATCGAACCATCGGCCTGGCTATTGGTATAGAGGGCGACCAGGCCCGGCTCATCTCCTCCTTTGAAGGTCTTGCTATAGGGGATGCTGGCGCTAAAGGTAGTCTTACCCATGCCAGAGGCGCCGCTAGCCTCGGCCTGGCCAACCTGGGTATAGGAGTGGTCGAGGACGACGACCTTGCCGACGACGCCTTCGAAGGCGCTGGCGTTGCCGCTGACATTGACGGGACTGCTCAGGCGGTCAAGGGGTTTGGGCAAGTCGATGGACATGTTGGGCGAGGCAGCAGCAACGACGATCCAGATGTTCTGGGCGTTGTTTTCCAGACGGTTCATGGTGAGGTGAATAGTATTCGCGCCAGGGCTCTTGCTCTTGACATCTACAACGGCCTGGGTATCGTTCTGGCCTCCTCCGCTGACAACGCTGGCCGGGGAGTCGGGGGCCCACTTGAGCAGGTTGGCGGCGAAGGCGCTGCCGGTCATAGCGGCATCATTCATCCAGGGCTGGTGCCCCTGGCTAACTTGCTGCTGAGAGAACTCGGCTTGCCAGCGCGTGAGCACGGGGAAGATGCCGGGAAAGCTGATCGGGACGAAGGTTTCGGCGTCGTTTTTCCACTGGAATTCGCGGTAGAGATCCTGGCCCAGCTCTACTTTGGGCCGATTCTTGTTCTGCGCGGAATTGAGGTCAACTTCGGCAGTGATGATGGTGTTATAGGCACTAATCTTAGCATCGCCCTTCACTAGTCCCTGGAGCATAAAAAGCTTTTGCGGATTGGGACTTGTGATCTTATCAAAAACATAGAGATCCATGCCGCTCGCATCTGCTCCCACTATTACGGTGACAAGCGCTTGCAAAGTATCATTGCCCAGGAGATTGCCACAGGTCACTTTATCAACACTACTCACATCCGGCTGAGTAGGAATAATGGGATTCCAATGAGCAGGCGAGCTTACTGAGGCCGGACAAGGCTGAGCCCCACGCGGTCCCGCCGGTACTCCCCTTTCCATGGGGACAAGGGAGCCGCTTAGAGTGCTCGTCGAGGTGGCCGTGGCCCGTGCGCCCGTGGCGGCGGTCGGCGTGGCAGATGTTGTGCTCTGCGGCTGCGGGCCACTGCGGCAAGCGGTCAACATAAAAACTAGCGTGCCGAGTGAGAGCAGGCTTATTAAGACAGAGTAAAGACGTTTTAGATTTATTTGCATGGTGTCCTCCATAATTTTAGAGCATTTTTAATTTGTATTTGCATTGTTTTCTTCTTCAAATCTATATAGCTTTCCATACTCGAACTGTCTCATCTGCGCTGGCAGATGCAACCCGTGTACCATCAGGGGACCAGGTTAAAGAGCGGATGCTATCCAGATGCTCACGATAAACATGCTGAATAATTCCTCCCGAGGCGGTCCACACACGCACCACACGATCATTTCCAGCTGAGGCAATATAGTCGCCTTTAGGAGACCAGACTACCGAATTTACCGCATCCTTGTGCTCGTCATAGCTCAGGACGAGCTCACCCGTAGCAACCTTCCATACACGTACAGTCTTATCAAAACCGCCCGTAGCAATAAATTGTCCATCGGGCGACCAACAAACTGTAAACACGCCTCCCACATGCCCGCGATAAGAGGAGACAAGGCTGTTTGTGGTGACATCCCATACCTGTACGGTTGCTCCCGTTCCTCCGCCACTGGCGGAAGCGATGCGCAAGCCATCAGGCGACCAGGCCACTGCATAAATGTAGTTAGAGTGGATATCATAGCTGCTTACATTTTTGCCCGTCTGAGGATCAAAGATTGCTATCTGGCTACCAATCAACGCAGCAGTCACTATACGCGTTCCTAAAGAAGACCAGGAAACAGAGGAGATGTTTTGTTTAAGGTCACGATATATAGACACATTTATTCCATTAGTTGGCTTCCATATTTGGACAGTTTGATCGTAGCTGGCAGACGCAATATACGTAGCATCTGGCGCCCAGGCTACACTAGAAACAGTATCGGCATGTTGCTTATAAACAATGAGCTGCTGACCAGTATTGGCATTCCATAATTGGGCTGTGCGATCAAGGCTACCCGAGACAATATAATTGCCATCAGGCGACCAGGCTACCGCATCAACAATATCTTTATGACCGCTGTACACTTGCAGTGTTGTCAGGGCCGGTATGTTAGTTGCGGTTGGCCTGGCAGTCGGCGTAGAGGTGGGTGAGGCGTGATGAGCTGGAGCTGTCGCACCATGCTGGGCTGTGACGGGTGCAACTAGCGCCCGCTGATTGAGCCAGCCGTAGGCCAGGCCTGCGCTGCCGACGAGGAAAAGGCTGCCCATGCCGACTAAGAAGAGGCGACGCTTGAAGGGCGCGGGCTCACCACCTTGCGGTACTGACTCGCCCGGATGCGGCGTTTCCGGCACGCGTGCTGGTTGCTTCTTCAACTTTGCTACAGGTACGAGAGTAGGCTGCTTGTCCAACCCGGGTTCGGGCATGATCGCGGTCGAGCTGCGTTCCAGCGGCATACCCTGCTGCGGGTCGGCGGGAGCGGGAAAGGGGAGTTGCTCTATGGGCTCTGGCTTTCTGCGCCTGGCGATTGGCGGCCTGGGCGCCGGCTCGCGCATGGCTTCGGCAAAGGCCGTCACAAAATCCAGGACCGAGGGATAGCGCAAGTCGGGCTCTTTCTCTAGCGTGCGCAGGACGACATGGCTAATGGCTGGCGGGATCGCTGGATTGAGGTTGCCAGGCGAGGCCGGGCGCACGCCGATGTGCTGAGCGTAGAGCGAGACGAAGGCGCCATGAAAGGGACGTTCACCACAGAGCCATTCATAGACCATGATGCCCAGCGAGTATTGATCGCTGGCCGTGACGGGCTTGCCGCGCAACTGTTCGGGCGCCATATAGGCCGCCGTGCCGGCCACATTTGGCGGTCCCTGCTGCTGCCAGCTAAGGGTATCATAGACGCCTGAATGCACCTCTGAGCCAGGCATGACCGTGGCAATGCCAAAATCGCTGAGCAGGATCAGGCTCTGTTCTCCCACGAGCAGATTCTCGGGTTTGATATCGCGGTGCACGATGCCCTTCTTGTGGGCAAAATCGAGGGCCTGGGCCACTTCGCTGATATAGTGATGGATCAGCTCGGGCAGCACAATGCTATCCTTTGGGTGGCGCTGGCGCAGGTTCCCGTTTGGGGCATAGTCCATAATCAGATAGGGCTGTTCGCTGCGCTCGTCAATGCCGAAATCGTACACGCTGATAATATGGGGATGGCGCAGATTGGCGACAATCCGCGCTTCGCGGCGAAACTTTTTGAGATTGGCCTCGTCAAGCTTTGCTTCGAGGAGCTTGATGGCGGCATAGGTTTTTAGATGAATATGTTGCGCGAGGTAGACGCTGGCAAAACCGCCGCGTCCCAGGTACCGTAGAATGCGATAATTGTTTATCTGCTGACCAACTGGCAATATGTCGGGCATCGTTACAACACACTCCTGGTTAGCAATCCCTTACCGCGCATGCTCGCTTAGTACTGCTTGTCCTGCAACGAGCAGCCGCGTTACGCTTTATACAGATCACCTACCTGAAATACCAACTACAGCCTTTTCTCTCTTGCCCTTCTATCCTCCCAAGCTAAGTTGTAAATAATGCCCTCTTTGTTGTGACGGTGTGCCGTGATTTTGCAGAGCTCGAATTTACGGGGCTCGCGCCCCGTGCCCCCGGTTAAGGGCGTGGCCCTTAACAATCCCGTCTTTTAAATAAACTGGAAGCCATTTCCTCCCATTGCTCGAAGCTTCGCAGCCAGGTGCTCCATCCCTGTACCACTGCACTACATTACATCAGGTGTAGATGATGCCTTCCTTGTGGCGATAGCGTGCTGTCTGCCAATCCAGCACATCTTCTAGTTCGGCGCGGAATGCCGCCATTTCTTCTTCTTGCGTATCTTCATCCGGCATCTCGGTATCCTTCCAGACTAGACGAATGCTGATCCAGTCGGACTCTTCAAGATCCTTGAGTATATAGCGAGCTATCGAACCAATAAAAGTGTGGCTCTCCTCTTTGCGTATCTCCTCAAGCTTCTCGATCAGCCGTTTTTGCTGACTCGGCTTGATCTTAACATCTATTTCTGTTGAAAAAACTTTATTACGCGCATTGTAAGCTCGCCAAGTAGGCGGCTTCACCCTTAAACGACCTGGCGGATTGAGCCTGAAGCGCTCAAGATCCTCCTCGGCTATCATACGTGTATTTCCTGCCTTTCTAGCAGGAATGTGCCTCTTCCTCACATGTTCATACATTCGTGAGAGTGAAATTCCTACTATCTTTGCGGCTTCTTTTATCGACACATAGCCCGGAATAGGCAAAAATTCGTTATCACTCTCCATAAGATCAGTCTAGTATTGAGTGCGCATAGCTGTAAACCATCAATTAGATGCCGGTACAACAAAAAATGTTCAACTTTTTGATGGCTTAGTTGAAAACCATCAAAATCTATGCTATACTACTTATCGGTAGCCTCGTTAGCGAGGTACAGTTGTCAAACCCATCTCTTTCTGTTGGCCCTCGACAACCTGAGGGGGCCGGACGGGGGATAGAGCATCGAGGGGGCAACATCTATCGATGCATCTATTTCCCGGCCTGGCCCTTTTTATAGGAAAGATGGGCAAGATAGGAGAGATGAGCAGGGCTTTGCAGTTGTTTAAAAGAAGGGATTGTTAAGGGGGCGCCGCGACCTAGCGGATCCTGCCCTTAACCTGGGGCACGGGGCGCGAGCCCCGTAAATTCGCCATGTAGCCCCGTAAATTCGAGACAAGGAGAGAAGAGGAGAGAAAGGCACAAAAAAAAATCTGGCCGACGACCGCAAAAAAAGCCAGATTTTTATAACCATCCGTTGATCGCTCCCCGGGAAATTGAAACAGGAGCGCTCACATGGATCGATCACTATACATTATAATTGCGCCACCAAATGCGCCCTTAACTATCCCATTTTTTTAGAACTAGAAAGGCATAGCAGAGACAAGAGCCCACGTAGAGCCAACATCGTAGTGCGAGCAAACTAGCCGTTTTCCAGGCAACGGAAAACACACCTGTTAGATGACGAAGTAGTTTTGAGGAGGATTTGGTTATGATTTCTTCTAATAGCAGCGCCCATAGGCCTAAGTATCCCCGTCTTATTCCCCTCTCAACAAGCCCCACTTCTTTCAGCCTCTCTAACCTCAGCCCGAACTTCAGCCCTGTTGGACCTAAGGGAGAAGTTGAGCGTACTCAGCATCTCGGAGAGTTGCTTAGCGACACTTTGCCCGATCTGTTGGTAGATTGCCAGGATTTTCATCGTGTGCTCGATGTTGCCAGCGGCAAGGGCAGTTGGGCCTTAAACATTGCGCGCAACTATCCAAAACTGTGGGTACTGGGCATCGACCGGCATGCCCAATACGTCGAGCAGGCCAACGCCATCGCCGTTAACGAAGGGCTGCCCAACATTGAGTTTCTTGTTAAGGATATCAGCGAAGTCAAGGATGCCGGCTATCAGCAGCGGCTCTTTGACCTCGTTCACCTGCAATTCATCGTCGGCGAGCTCATGCCGGCGCAGCTCCCTATCTTCACCCAGACCCTTGTAGAGCTCTGCAAGCCTGGCGGCTATATCGTCTGGACCGAAGCCGAGATCCCCATCACCAATAGCCCCGCCTGCGAACGCTTCAGCGCCCTGCTCAGCAAATCCCTGCACTATGGCAGGCGCGCCTTCAATCCAGGCGTTGCCCTGGGCATCACCCCCCTGATGAGCAGTTGGCTACGCGCCCTGCACTGCCATGTCGTACGCGACATCGCCTACCCCATCGACCTATCCGCCGGCACCACCATGCGCCCGCGCTTCCTCTACTACATCCACGATCTGGGCTTACAGATGCGCAGCTTCGTCCTCAACACCGGCATTTGCCAGCCCGAAGAATACGACAAGCTTTTCGACGAAGCGCTAAGGGACATCCAGAGCCTAACCTTTGCCGCCGTCTGCTATATTCGCGCGCTCGTCTGCTCGCCGCTAGACTTCAAGGCCGCCGCCATAGCTGGCGTCGTCGCGGCCCAGAAGCAAGCATAGCCAACTGAAGCATTTCGGGCTCACACGCACCTTGTCAACACGCCATCCAGCACGCGCCATAACTCAATATATGCAGATGCGTGATATGTATAGATACGCAAACCTGCTCGTGCGCCGTGCCAATCTGGACGACCGTCAGCACAGAGCATGGGTGAGCCCGAGCCTTGCTTTGTTCGTTGGGCACGCGCCAGGCAAGCCCGCTCTCCCCACGGTGAGTAAGCATAGCCAGCGGTATTGACTATAGGAAATACAACCTCTGCTTTTCGTGTCAGATACTCATCTCGTATGGGCAAAACTGCTACTTTGATGATGGTACATTTTTGAGACTGCCCAGCCATATGTTCACCCTCGTCGAGGTGCCGCGCTTGCTCATTGGAAAAGCTGGTAAGAAAAGGTCGGGAAGCTATCGATTTTGCGAGCGCTAGAAGCTCATTTTATGTAGAATAGGCCTGTAAGTGTTTTTCTGACGTAGGATACAATGGGAGATAGAAGTAGATCTCTTCCTCTCAGACACTCCCATTTTTGTCACTTTTCTCGGCGCTTTCGTAACTCTGCTTTTTGTGTCAGATACTCATCTCGCCCATCACAAAATGACACGTTGATTTTGGTACGTTTTTTGAGTCCAAAGAGAAATGTGTATTCTGCTTGCAGGAGCCACGCGCTTTCATTTGAGGTGAACTGAGCAGTGGGTGTCAAGCAAGGGTCGATTTTGAGAATCGCGAGCCACCTGCGCCTCTCCCCACCGAGCCTCTAGCGCACGCGCCCACTTAGAGCAAGACGAGCTGGTGGCAGGCTGATTATCACCTTCGCTGATGCCATGAGAAAAGAGCAAGGGAGAAGAAGTTTTTTCGCATCCCTGAGATGTACAATGAGAGCGGCCTGATCATGACCGCTTTTTATTAGGAGGAAAAATGAAGAAACAACAAGGACACACAAAAGGCCATGTGCAATCGAAGGATGGCACGCGGATAGCCTATGATCGCCAAGGAAGTGGACCGACCGTTATCTTGGTGGGCGGAGGCCTGACTGACCGCTCAGAGAACGCGCCACTGGCTGTGGAATTGGCAAAGCATTTCACTGTCTATAACTACGATCGGCGTGGCCGAGGCGACAGCGGCGACATCTTGCCATACGCCGTCGAACGCGAGATTGAGGACATTGATGCGCTCATTGTCCAGAGCGGCGGATCGGCACATCTGTATGGTGTCTCATCAGGCGGGGCTCTTGCGCTAGAGGCTGCGGCGGCAGGGCTATCGGGGATCGGCAAGCTCGCGGTGTACGAGGTACCATACAACATGGCCGACATTTGGCCGCAGCAGTGGCAGAAATACGTCAAGCAACTCAAGGCAGTGCTCACTCAGGGTCGTCGCGGTGATGCGCTTGAACTCTTCATGCGGCTGGCAGGCTCTTCCGATGAGGAGATCGCGGGGGCCAAGCAGTCGCCATTCTGGGCCAGCGGAGAAGCTCTTGCACACACGCTCGCCTACGAGGCTGCTGTCTTGGGAGATGGTCAGCCCCCGGCTGCTCGCTTCGCGAAGATCACGAAGCCAACCCTGGTGGCCACTGGCACCGATGCGCGCCTCTCTGGTGCCGCGGCCTGGGTTCTCGCCCTCGCTAAGGCTGCGGACGCGATCGCCGCAAGTATCCCGCACGCGAAACGCCAGACCTTTGAAGGACAGTCACATATAGCCGACCCGAAAATAGTCGCTTCGGTACTCGAACAATTCTTTAGAGCGTGATTTTGCACTGTCTAGCCTCTCCTAGAGAGTAACCCTTGATAATTTCAATTTTTCCGTTAGAACACAACTTGAAGGGATGCGCCAAGGCGTCGCAGCAAACGACCGGTTTTGCGACTCTGCAATCCGTTCCAGGAAAGGGTCGATGAGAGAGAGACGCTTCAGAATCTTTCCTCTTCCAAGCGTTCTTCCTCGACGTTCCTCGATCTGTGTTTTGCCACCAGAAGAGACGGGCCGGTTCCTTGGAGCGTGCACGAGATCTGACGGAGTTTCGGGAAGAGACTCCATTTCATGCATGCTTTGTTGGGAGGATGGAGCATGGGTGCGAAGACGACGGTCTGCGCTCCTGCCCGCATGGTTCAGTCACGGTGCCACGCGCTTCGCGCGTGCTCTCTCTAGGAGCAGAGACAAGAGCTTGTCCGAAGCTTTTTTGATGGGAACACAGGATGCTCATTTTTCCTCTCCTGGTCGAGCCAGATGCAGGAAAGACACGTTCATCTTCCTATCCATCATCCCAAGCTTCCTCACCTGCTGTGACCCGAAGCCAAGAGGGCCCGGCTGTCTTTTACGGAGCAGGGTCAACTCATGTCTCCCCCAACAGAGACCCCATGCAGCAATGAGCAGGGGGAACCCAGATGCCAGAGCATGGGCATCTTCAGGCATCTAGCGATGGTTCGTTCTTCAGCGCGTGGAGGAAAACTATGAGAGAACTGGTGATCAATGCCGGGTTTAAAGATAGTATGAGAGGCTGGGAACAACTGGGTCCTGAGAAGGCACAACAGATCAGCATCTCCTCGCCAGGTGAGTGGTATGTGCAGTTGCTGCCGGCAGGCACCATCCGTCAAACGGTTCCCATTGCTGGCAACGCTTCCTATGACTTCACCTTTCGGGCGCGTACTCACTTTTCAGGGAAACTCGTCCTGACCCTCACCGGAAATCGGAGCGGGGAACTGGTGAAGAAAACGTATGTGGATCTGCGCGACTGGACCCCCCAGAGGATCACGCTGACGACGGGAGAGGGCGAGGGGACCCTGACGATCACTGTGGAGAACGTCGGTCCAGCGGGCTCAGTAGGGAACTTCCAGTACCCCTCCTTGAAGCCGGTCAATCTGGTGCACAATGGCAGCTTTGAGCAGGGCTTGCAGCCCTGGGTGTGTGAGAGGAAAGATGGAGGATCTTGTCAGATTATGGAGGGCCGGGAGCAGCGCCTTCGCCGTCGTGAAAGGCGCAGTGATACCGCCGCCATGTGTCTCCAAGCACCTGCGAGCCTTCGTCAAGCCATTGCGGTCTCTGGTAACACCACCTACACCCTCTCCTGGAACAGTACACTCCCACCACAGACTCGCGAGAGCAATGATGTTCTACGAATTACCGTCGAACGGGAGAACGGCGAGCCACTCGCTGACAAGAGCATCGATTCTTGGGGAGCATCCGAGGAGACGGCACTGACCTTTACGACTGGGAACAAGGAGACGAGACTCTCAGTCGTGCTGAGCGCTCTCTATGGATCAGCGTTCATTGATGACGTGGCACTGGAGCCACAAAGCTCACGCTGATGCAGAGGCATGCGTCCTGCCGAAACAGAAAAAAGCGGGACAGGTGGGCAAAGCGGTCAACCGGAGAAAACTGATCGCTTCTCCTTGTCGGGCGAGCGGTATTCAGCTTGACAATACCGCTTTCCTCCACGATGGTCTGGAAGGCAGACCGAGAGAAAGGGAAAAGTCAGGTTGGCAATCAAGAGCAGCGTGGCGCCTTCACTCATTTTGCTCTTCCCTCTTTCAAGCGGCTCCAACTGTCGCAAGAAACCAACGATTTTGAACTCCACCTGGTTTCCTCATCTGAAACGCTCATCTCTCATTTTTGTCCTCCCTGCTATCCTGAAAGAGAGAAGAGGAAAACTAGCAAGCTTCCTAAAACCTCTGCTTTTCGTGTCAGATACTCATCTCGTATGGGCAAAACTGCTACTTTGATGATGGTACATTTTTTGAGACTGCCCCAGCCATATGTTCACCCTCATCGAGGCGCCGCGCTTGCTCATTGGAAAAGCTGGTAAAAAAGGGTCGGGAAGCTGTCAATTTTGCGAGCGCCAGAAGCTCATTTTATGCGGAATAGCATGCGTCACATATGTTTCATAAAAGTAATTTATTACGATTTTTTCATTTTTCTTATGAAAGATTGACCGATAATAGGTATCTCTTCTAAACTAGTATTATATTGAAATACATACTTTTTACACTTTCACTCAGCGCCGGAGAGCGTAGGAGGCAATGAACTTCCTCGCAGGGAGAGTCATTCCTAGAAAGAGAGCCCAAAGTATCAGTATTTCTCTGATGGCGCCTGGCGTCAGTACCCGTTCCTCCTGGCCCCTGTAGATTGTACCTGATCATCTCTTGTGTTCCTTGACCCCTTACCCATTTGTCGTGAAATGTCATAAAACCATACGGAAAGGACAATGTCATCATGGAAGATGCAAACCAAGCAAGAAACCTGAGCGACGCCTCAGAGCATTCAGAATGGGTATCGCCAGAGCTGCAGCCCCCCGCTTACCCACAGGGAGGCCCTCCTGAGTTCTATAGTATCGACTGGAATAATGCCGCCAAGATAGCGCTAACCACCGGGCTCAAATTTGTCCCCTATGTCGGCAGTATTCTCGGAGGCCTTGTCTCTATTCTTTGGCCCTCCTCGAAAGAGGACGTTTGGGAGGATATTCGAGAGAAAGTTGAGAAGCTCATTGACGAGAAAATTGCTCAACGTACCTATAATGAAATCAAGAACGCCCTGAAGGGCTTGCACAACAATATAGACGAGTATCAGAACGCGCTCCAATATTCTCAGGGGAATCCTGACGTCATTTCTGAAAATTGGACCACTGCCCACAATCTGTTTGTTAACGACCTCCCAGATTTCCAGGATGAAAGCTACGAACTCCTTCTCTTGCCCTTATTTGCTCAGTTTGCCAACCTCCATCTTTCCCTGTTGCGCGATGGGGCCATCTTTGGGTCGCAATGGGGCTGGACAGAGAGCTATGTGACAAGTATTGAAAAAAAGCTCACCGGGACTATCAAGGCCTATCAGGACTACGCTAATCGCGTTTATACAGAGGGCCGCCGCAACGTGGTCGCCCAGGCGGAGACGAATCCGCGTTACTGTGAGCCATTCCGTACTGAAAATAAGTACGTCCGTGAAATGACTGAGACCGTTCTTGATTACCTTGAAATCTGGGGGTATATGGACTCGACGGCCTATCCCGTACCAGTGATGTTCGATTTTTTTCGGGAACTCTATTCAGATCCCTGTGGATCTTGTGACGATAGCGGTTCCATCCCACTGCTTTATTCCACTCCCCCGAGGCAGGTATGGAGACGATCACCGTCTGGGGTTGGGATCGGATTGACGCCATCCAGGTTGACTATCCTTATGGGCAAGGACCAAACGGCTGGACCTCAACGGGGAGGATGGGCAATAGTGACGGTGGCAGCAGTGCCCCTCCAACAGGCGGAGTGTTTGACGTACGCATTAAAACCCTGAAAGCTGTCTGGGTCGGCTATGGTGATATCGTAAATTCCCTCTGGTTCGATTTCGGCAATGGATACGGATCAATGATGGGAGGATGGGCAGGAAAAGGCGACCAGCATTATGAGTTCAGGGCGCCAAAAGACAATTATATATCAAGAATCCACATTAACGGGGTAAGCTACTTCTACGGCAGCGCAGACTGTATCGTGATAGGCTACCAATACGACCCGAGCGATGAATCGATACAACAAGCAATTCGTCGTCTCTACGTCCATACGCCCGGAGAGCGCTCCTTCCCAGACATGGCTGCGCAGTATGCCACCCAACTGAAGATTACGCCAGAGAATCTCATAGCGCTGGCAGCAGAGGAAGGGTGGGAACAAGAGCGCCAGCAGCATTGGCAAACGCTGAGGGAGCAAGTCCAGCGAAGAAAGGCAGAAGGATCGGAAAGTGGGCAAGGACCTTCCACGTCCACCGAAACGAGGTAATGCCAGGAAACGTTGAGAAGCCGACAACGGAAAGACGGCAAGAAACGGCTGAGTGTGCAATCACTCAGCCCCACTTCACTGCTGTTGCGGGCACTCACAAGCTCTCTGCGTTCGCCAACCGGGAGTGAGCAGTGGAACACTTGCTCACTCCACTGATCCGATGACGAGAGAGGAGGCCATGCATCCAGCAAGCCCTCTCTCCCCACGGTGAATAAGCATGGGCCAGCTATATTGACTATATGAAATAAAAACTTCTGCTTGTAGTATCACTTCCTCATCTCGCCCATCACAAAATGACACGTTGATTTTGGTACGTTTTTTGAGACCAAAGAGGAATGGGTATTCTGCTTGTCGGAGCGACGCGCTTTCATTTGAGGTGAACGGAGCCGTGGGTGTCAAGAAAAGGTCGATTTCGAGAGGCATGAAAACGACCTGTGTTGATATGGCAATGAACGGGAAACGAGAAAAGGGAAAGCTTCTTCTTCCCTCACTCCAAGCTTGCACAACATAAGTGAGAAGACAGGCAACCAACGCGTCTTCGGGCAGATTTTCCTGCACGTCCTGATGCGGCGAACGTTTGGGTTGCCTCGCTTTGGCCTTCAAGTGGTAGTGAAACATCCGGTTCGAGCAAACGTGAAATTGAGAGAGGAAGATCTCCTCGAAAAGCATGAGAGATACGGAAACCAAGTGAGCCTCCAACACGCTCATCGGTTCATTTTTCATGCTCTTTTCAACGGCATACCCTTGTTCGAGAGAAGACCAAGAGGTATTTCCACCACAGAAAGGAAGAACAGATTATGGGAATGAATATGGGAATCTATGATCAGCTTCAGAGGATGAAAAACAACAACCAGCCTGCACCGCAGGAAGTCCAGCAAGCTATTGCCAACAATGATACACCTGAGAAACTCACGCAAGCACAAAAGCTCGCAAAAGATGGACAATTAACCATTGGACAAGCTGCTCAGACAGCACAGGATGCTCAGCGTTGGGCGCAGCAAGCTGTTGATTCCTTCGGAATAAGTTACTTCCGGCCCTGATCCTCCCCACTGGAGGCCTCTCACCCTTCGTACTACCGATTGCATGCGCCATCCCTGAGCACTCTTTTTGCTCTTCTCAAGAGGCGCGCGGCAGGTGACCGAGAGGAGCGCTGTTGGCGGCGCTCCTCTTGTGTCCCGGCGTGCAAAATTCTCGTCAAACCAACGATTTTGCTACTCTTCAATAGACCTCCTGAAACAATCTTTTTGTGACTCCCATCATATTTCTCCCAGATATCTTCAGCAACTCTTGATCTCTGCCGATATCTTTTGAAAGAGGGATCTCTTATGAGATGCTCATAAGAGAAAAGAACCTGAAGCTAAGAATTTTCGTGAAAGAGAGACGATTTCAATGGCTCACCTTCGTATAAACTTCGTTGATGTCACGTGCTCTGCTACTGAAGATCCAATGGGTTCAGATACGTTTTATATCGCTGGAGCCGTCACCCGCAGCAAGGGGAAAGCGAAAGGAGTCCTTACTTCCCCCATAGCTATTACGGATGGCCAAACGAAGACCTTCTCTCCAGATGAGGCTGTCGTTTTTGATGAAGATGTATCTGACGGAGAAATAGTTACCCTTGTTTTCCATGCTTATGAGGAAGAGGTCTCAAAAGATTGGTCAGGACTCAGACCAAAATTTCTTCGCCAGGTACAGGAAAAAAATGGCCTGGATTCCGAGAATATTCAGGCTCTGCTTGGGTCTCTCGTGAGAATGATCGATCCAGATGATCGACTAGGGACGCTGAAAGTTGTCATTCCCGTGAAAGGAAAGCCACAAGAGAACCCTGTCTGGAAGTTCGCGGAAAAAGGATTAAGCGTTTCCAGCTGGGACTATGCCGTCAACTATCGTATAACACGGTCATGATGATTTGGCGGTTGAGATCTGGTCAGAAACCCTCAATCGCCTGTTTGTCTCACTCCCAACGTGTAACGAAGCAGAGCTGTCTGCGTATCTTGTGGCTCTCTGCGTTCGCTAACCGGGAGTGAGCGGTGGGACACTTGCTTACTCCACTGATCCGATGACGAGAGAGGAGGTCAGCATGCAACAGTAAAGTTTGCTTGACACCTCCCTCGATACCTCAGCTCGAAAAACAAGAAAGCTCACGCATCATACGACCTGTCACCGTCTCTTGCACCCCCTATCTTCTCAAGGCGCGATCATGAGTCACAAGAAACCAACGTTTTTGAACTCCACCTGGTTTCCTCATCTGAAACGCTCATCGCTCATTTTTGTCCTCTCTGCTATCCTGAAAGAGAGAAGCTGAATTTTCTCAAAGAGGGAAAAGAAATCCGTGCTCTGAACTTTTCAGGAAGCCGCAGAGAAGAGAGAAAAACAGCATACCTTCCATTTCAAAGTGAGCAATTCTGTTCTCAAAGGAGATCATGCATGAATCGTAGAACAAAACTTCTGGGGGCGATGCTATTTGCCTTAGTTCTGTTGACGAGTCTGGGCATTGCTTCAGCCAGTGCGCATACCTTCCCTGCATTGCAGCCCTCAGCTGCAAGCGCACCGTCTCTTGCTCCCGATGAGGCGAGCGTCGAACTCGCGGATGGCAGTGTGACCCATCTCTCATGGGGCCGACCCACATATATCAATCACGTCGTAAAAATTTGCACTGGCTCCCAGACCAAAGCAAGATTCCGCCTTTCTACAGGGACGCGTTTCATCGATCCAGACACGTGCCAGAGCTTTGCTGACCAGTCTGGCTTTGTCCAGGCTCTGCAGGCTTCTCCCCAAGCGTAAAGTCTCTTGACCTAATCGCTGCGTTGGAGAGGAAAACTATCACGATCTGCCCTACGTTCACGCCCATCATCTTTGAGCGTAGAGCAGATCATACCCCTGATGAGGCGCTGGAGAGAGAGGCAACTAGCAAGCTTCCTAAAATCTCTGCTTTTCGTCTTGCCTCCTCATCTTGCTATGGCGAAACTGCCCCGGCTATATATTCACGCTCGCCGAGGCGATATGCTTGCCTCATGGAAAAGCTGGCCTGAAAGTGCAAGGAAGCATAGAAGTTGGCGGAGGAGGGGTGTCTGAGAAGAACATCCCTCTCCTGTCTCTTAGATTCCTATGGCTCCTGTCTTATCAACATCACGGAAGATGGCATCATCGACATCAGCACCAGTGAAGTCGGCTTCAATGAGGTCAGCGCCAGTGAAATTGGCTGAGGGAAGGTAGGCTGAGTGGAGGTCGGCCCTATCAAGACAGCTTCCTATGAAGGTGGCATTAGCGAGGTCAGCCTCAGTGAGGTTGGCATCACTCAGGTCGGCTCTTATGAGGTTGGCCCTTGTACAACTGGCTGCTTGGAGGTTGGCACTTCTCAGGTTGGCACTTCTCAGGTTGGCAATTTCGAGGGTAGCATTAGTAAGGTTGGCTCCGCTCAGATTGGCTTTTCTGAGATCGGCAGAATAGAGCCAGGCTGCTTGGAGATTGGCCCCGCTCAGATTGGCTCCGCTCAGGCGGGCACCAGTGAAGTTGGCATTGTCGAGGGTAGCACCAGTGAGGTTGGCATCTCTGAGGTTGACACTAGTGAGATCGGCACTAGTGAACTCGGCTTCTTCAAGGTCAGGTATAATTGATGGATTCTCTTGTCTCCAGGCATTCCATGCCTTCACTCCCTGTTTGAGAAGATCAACCTGTTTCTGATCCGCCATGAATTTCACTCCTTGGTTCTTGCAAGACAAAAACGCGCATCTGCCCTGAGACGGCATGATCGTCTTTTCACTATACCACAAGCAGAGGTCTCAAAGCAGGCATTGTTCAACTATGATGGCACATGAACTACCTAAATGTATAAAAATGAGAGTGCGGCAATCCATAGCTTGGGCGGTTGCTCAGAAAAGCAGCGGCTGCGCTGCTTTACTTTCAGGGCAAAAAGTGAACATTTCAAGTCACTTACCAGTTCTGTAAGAGCCAGGTAAACGATCCTGCCTGGATTGAAGAACAATGAAAATATTTTCATGATTGGCCGGAAAGATTGACTTTTGGGCCCTTTATTCTCTACACTGAGAAGGGATGGCCTTCTGCATCTCTGAATCAAGAGTATACAGTTCTTCTACTTCAACATCTTTTCATCCCTCTCGCAGCTCTTCTGTGTTTCGAGAGACGAGCTGAGCGAGTAGGGGGCACTGCCAATCTCTGGCTGAGGGCAATGGAAGCGGAGGGGTCTCTCTGAAGGGAGACCTTCAGGATGATAGTCTGTCTTCGTGTGCTTGTTCCGGCTTCGGAAAGCACCTACTCACCCGCAAGAAAGGAAAGCCCATGTCACGCTTGAACGGCACGTATGAGAATCCAGCAACCGGGGAAACGCTCATCATTACCGACGCAGATGACCACCACGGAACCTTTTCGGGAACGCTTTCAGGGAAAGCCGATGATCAGGAATTTACGTTAAAGGTCAATGGAACCTACCACTTTTTCGCGAATACAGGCAATTACACCACTCTCAGCTTCAATGTGTGGCAACACAGTACTCCCCCTCCGAAGTGCCCGCACTGCGCGAACTGCGCGAAGCCTGGGTAGGATTTACTATACGGCCTGACTATCGTTATCTTGTTATGAAAGGGGCGCGATTTATCTTGAATAACGATCGAGGCGCCAGGTCTCTCGATGCACTCGCCGGGAACTTTGACCGAAGAGAACCATGACAGCGGGGAAGGTCACTATCTTGAGTCGCAAGAATGCAATGTTTTTTGGCCCTCTTGCATAGGAGGTGCAAGGCAAGCTTTCGCTTTTGTCCATCCCGAAACTGCTTCTTTTGCTCCCACAGAATGCGCAACGAGCTGCGACAAGCAAACAAGGCAGGAAATGTTGGGATGGACAACTTTCGTCTCAGCGGGGCCTCCAGTGAAGCCCTGGAAAAAGCGTTTCAAGAGGAGCACTGCCTATTTCCTCTCTTGATAACGCCACCTCAAGATTGGGCAGCACCCAGGGAATGACCCCGAGAAACTCCATTTGCAGCACTGGCTGCGGAAAGGTAGGAGAGAGCGCGTGCGCCTTTTCGGTAAACGCCACCTGAAACCAGTCATCGACTGACGTATATTCCCGGGGGTTGGCTGGCCGGTTCAGAAGACGGCCTACCAGGTGGGAGAACCCTCCATAGCATGCCTGATGCCTCTCAGCGTTCCCACAATACACATAGACCTCTGTCTCTTTCTCTGGGAGCATCCCCAGATCCTCAAAGAGTGCTCCCATAGCTGACGTAAGGGCCTGGCCAGCCAGGCAGGCGGCAAGGTAGTTCTGGCAACCTGGGCATGAGCAGGTAATGGTCTCTTTCTTGAGGTACGCTTCATGTGTGGCCTGACTATCGACTTCGATGACCCATTCTCCGAGAGTCAACTGTTCAAAAGGCATCTTCTGCTCCTTTGCGTGGTTGGTGATGTGATCACCTTTCCTCTTCTCTGGCCCGTCCTCGTGTCCAAATGACAGCGGCATCATGCTTCTGGTTTCAGCCCCTCTTTTTCTGATGATGAGCTACTTCATCCACAAAACAGTATATAATTTTTGCCAGCAGAGATGCTTTGCCCATATGTGCAGTATTTCTTGCAATAAAATCCTTGACAGGGATCTCTTCCCATTTTATCATATCAGTAGGTACTGATATGATAGTTTAAGAGAGAAAGAGATGCTTACCCAAACACGTTCAGCACCTATAGTGCTGCAGGCAAAGCTGTTTCGCGGCTTTTCTGATCTTTCACGACTGAGCCTGCTCAGTGCCCTGCGAACAGGTCCACTCACCGTATCTGAGTTGATTGAACACACCGGGCTTACGCAATCCAACACCTCCAATCACTTACGTTGTTTGCTCGATTGCAACCTCGTGACATGTGAGCAGCAGGGCCGCTACGTACGCTACGCGCTTGCCGATCCACGAATTGCCGAACTGCTCGCACTCTCTGAAGAACTGTTGAAGGAAGTGACTCATGGAGTCTCTGCCTGCCCTCGATACGCTGCACAGGAGGAAGATTGCTAATGGATGGTTCCTTGCCCATGGCAAAGACATCTTCTCTCACTTCACCTGGACCTCGACGCCCCGGACAGGTTCGCCTCGGCATTGGTATCGAGGTCATCGCCATTGTCTGGATGCTGATTGAAGCAACCGTTGCCCTCACCACCGGTTTTGCGACAAGAAGCGTTTCTCTTGAAGGGTTTGGCATCGATAGCATCATTGAACTGATTGCTGGCGGCATGCTGCTGTGGCGTTTGCTGGTTGAGCAACAAGGCGGGTCAGTCGAGCGGGTCGAGTATGCCGAACGGCGTGCCGCCTGGGTAACAGCTTTGAGCTTGTTTGCCCTCGCACTCTACATCGTTGGAGATAGTATCTTGAGCGTTCTCAGCAGAACGCGCCCCGCATCCTCCTGGTGGGGTGTCGGCCTGGCAATCGCTGCCGCCGTCATCATGCCGCTACTGTTCATTGGGAAACGTCGGGTAGCCAAACGCATTGGGAGCGCAGCGCTCAAGGCCGATGCGGCGTGCAGTCTGACCTGTGCCTACATGTCAGTCGCGTTGCTGCTTGGCCTGCTGCTCAATCGACTGTTTGGCTGGTGGTGGGCTGATTCCCTGGCAGCCCTTGCGCTTGTATACTTCGTGGTGCAAGAAGGACGTGAAGCCTGGCATGAGGCACGTACGGGCGAGGCATGTTCCTGCTGTGCGGATGAGGATGAGGACTAATGAGCCTTTGTGTGCAAAGCGGCAGAGCTTTGCACTCCTCACACATATATAGCGCTATCCCCTGCTGAAAACCTGGCCTTATGAGTCATTTGCCCTATATACTAGCCCCAACTTTCATGCCATAATTATGGAGTCGAAGCGCACTGATGGCGAAAAGGCGAAAAGCTGCAAACCATACAGCTAAGCATTATGCAATTGTTACATGCCGTCATAAGCGGCCTGGCTGCTTCTGCCATCGCATATAAGCTTCTGCGTAAACGGGGATAAAGGTATGTCGAAGTAGCCGTCCCCTTGACGAATCTCATAACTCACCTCATAATCTAAAACTCAAAAGGTTGAGCATTCGATGGGACGCCTGAGATAAAAGAGTGCGTTGATGAAATGACTATGTACGTATCTGCAACCAAGAGCAACACAAGGCGCTCCAGCTCACATTTACAATTGATAAGGAATTGCGATGAAGAAACGTTCTTTTCACTTTAGCAAAGTCGTATTTCATCCCTCGACGCTGGCTATTCTTTCTGGCTTGTTCGGGGCAGTCATCGGCTTCCTCATCAACCTTGTGAGCGGAGGAAACGCATCTAATAATATCTGGATCTCGCTAGTTTTTGCCATTATGTTCAGTCTTGGGCTCACAGCCTGGCAAGCATCCGAGCAGGCAAAGACCGATAAGCAATGGATGACAATGCTTCAGGAGATGGTCTTCCAAACCTACTTCCTCACACTTCTCACCGATAAGCCGGAAGTCTCGCAGATTGCCAAGCAGCGCCTGGGTCAGGTCTTGAAATCTTTAGATGCCGAGCAGCAGCTAAGTATGCTGCATTTTTTCAGCCACAACGGCCTCCCTGTTACATTTATAGGCGATGCGCTGAGGGGGAGCAAAGCCCTTGTAGGAGCGGATCTGCAAAAGATGGAACTGCCGAGCGTGCAACTTGACGATACGAATCTGAATTCTGTGAATCTTAGTGGTGCCAATCTCAGCGCTGCCGATCTCAGTGGTGCTGCGTTGTATCATGCCAACCTCTCCGGGGCTAATTTACGCCGGGCGAACATGAAAGACTCCGATATGAGAGGCATAGATTTACAGGGCGCCAATCTCACTGAAGCTGATCTCAGCGGCTCTGCCCTACTGGCAGACCATGAGAAAACTGCTCATAAGGCAAACCTGGCACATGCCATACTCACGCATGCGAAGTTACGAGGCGCCAATCTCACTGAAGCTGATCTCAGTGGCGCCAACTTGCGGAGCGCTGATCTCTCGAAAGCAACTTTCACCGGAGCTAATTTACAGGGCGCCGATCTCACCGACGCTACCCTCACCGAGGCAACATTCATAAGAGCTAATTTACAGGGCGCCGATCTCACTGGCGCCGATCTCACCTACGCCCTGCTCGATGATGCTGATCTGCGCAACGCCATAGTGACTGATGAGCAATTGCAGGCGATCAGTACTGGCAAGAACATGAGGAGAGAGGGCTAGAAAACAAAAAAGATTAGCCCAATTGCGAGCCCAGGATCAGGGCGATACCCGGACCAAAGGGAGTAGCCACGTCAAGACTCTGTGAAAATCCCAGCTACCCCCAGCAAAAGACGATTTCCCAGATCCTTGACACCTGGATGGAGTACCGCTAGCATGGTGATAAAAGAAGGAGTAGAAGCATGGAGAGCTATCACGAGGTACTTCCTCACCCTCTTGCTCCCCTTCGCGTTCCTACGACGAGGGAAGAGGCCCATTTTCTGGCGGCAGTCGGCCCGGCTGCGCTTTCGGTCTTGCCATACCAGCCCCAACACGACGTCAAGACGCAACAAGCTTGTATGCTCGCTCTGGCCTTGCTGCGAGAGCCAGCCGCAATCCAACTCCTTGATGAGTATCAACAGGACCAACGGCAGACAGTGCAGCGCGAATATATGAAGATAAAAAAGGGTCTGAAGCGTTCGTTGAGGCCGAAGTGGTTGTGTGGAGAGGTGGACGTGAAGTGGAGATACGATAAAAACAGCTTGACCGTGGGTGATTTACCCTCGTTGAAAGGGATTGAAGCGCTGGTCCATGCGTCTTATTACAAAGGACAGCTTCATTTCCTCTCCTCTTCGCCTCCTTGTCAAAAGGGGGATCTGACCTTACTGACACACCTGCCGGGACTCAGGGAGGTCATCCTCGACGGCTGGCCCTATGCCGACCTCTCCGCGCTCTCGTGTCTACCCCAGCTCAGCAGCCTCTCGATACAGGGGAACAAGTTGAGCGATCTTGCCGGGCTGGAGGTATTCCCGCAGCTGAAGTCTTTCCAAATCTGGAGCAGGGTGCTTAGCGATCTTTCTTCCCTGCCAGCGCACGCCAGCCTGGAGCATTTCCATATTTCATGCCGACAGCCTGTTGATCTCTCTCGGTTGACGATCCTGCCCCAGCTACGAGAACTGACGATCGAGGGTACCTTTGCCGCCACAGAGTTGCCGGCGCTGCCAGATCTTGAGCGCTTGACGCTTACGCGCATCAGAGAGAGGAACGCGCTTCCCCCACTTCCTGCCTTCCCCCATCTGTCCGCACTCAGGCTCTCAAACTGGGAAGAACTGCGCGATCTTTCAACACTCCCTGTGTTGCCTGAGCTGCGCGAGCTTGAGTGCGTTTCTTGTATCCAGCTCGGCGATCTCACCCCTTTAGCCGAGATGCCAGGGCTGGCCTCGCTCTCATTGCGGGGATGCTCGCAAATAAGCGATCTGGCGCCGCTGGCCAATCTGCGGGAACTTCAGGCGCTGGTGCTTCCATGGCAAGGGAAAGTTCGGGATATTGCAGCGCTGGCAAGCTTAGGAGCATTACAAAGCCTTAGCTTCAGCGCAAACCACACTAAGATGGACCTCTCTCCTCTCGCGCACCTGCACGAGGTACAGAGACTCACCATCTATGATCTCGATAAGGTGGCTGATGTGTCGCCCCTGAGCGGATTGACCAGCTTGCGCGAACTCATTTTGAGTGAGTGCCGAGCCGTGGAAGATCTCTCACCCCTGGCAGGATTGAGCGCTTTGCACAAACTTGCCTTGTGGTCTGCCCGTGCCATCAAGGATCTGTCGCCTCTAGCCGGATTGGCGAAATTGAGTATTCTTAATTTGACGGACTGTTACGCCCTGACGGATTTCTCTCCTTTGGCACAGTTGACGGAACTGACCTGGTTGAAACTGACGTCCTGTACACAGTTGGATGAGAAAAATCTGGCAATGCTCGCTTCGCTTGAACACCTGGCGCATCTTGATCTGTGGAACTGCACGCAACTGCGCACCCTTGACGCACTCCTCTTGTTCCCCGCGCTTGAGTCGGTGGTCGTGGAACCGGCCAGGAGTAAAGACCCGACCATCAAGATCTTGCAGGAGCGTGGGATCGTGAAATATTCCCACTGACGCCAAATCTCTAAAAGGATGTCAGGCGGCCATGCGTTGTGCAGCCACCCAGGGAGATCATAACGGCGAGGCCCGTGCCTCACACAGCCATAAGTGGGTATAATGGGTTCGCGGGAAAACGCGCCAACAGAGCTGATTGATAAGGAGAGTGCTATGTTCAATGTATGCCCACAATGCGGGGAATATTCAGTTGAGAAGGCCATCGATGCTTCTGGTCCCTTTGCAATCTGCCCTTTTTGCGGCTATGCCCACCCCTTTCTCCAACTTCCGCTCTTTCTCCTGAGCGGCCCCAGTGGCGTAGGCAAAACGACTGTCTGCCTGGAACTGCCTGCTCTTCTGCACGAATGCGTGGTCTTAGACTCCGATATCCTCTGGGGAGCCGTCACCGCTACTCCTGAGAACAACTATCAGGACTATCGCAATCTCTGGCTGCGGATAGCAAAAAATGTGGGGCAAAGCGGGAGACCAGTGGTCCTCTGCGGGACTGCCATCCCTGAACAATTTGAAGCATGTCCAGAACGTCGGTATTTCTCGACTTTGCACTATCTGGCCCTTGTGTGCAATGATCAGCTCCTGGAAGCGCGCCTCAAACAGCGGCCGAACTGGCGGCACTCGGGTTCAGCAGAGAATATCAGGAGCATGCTTCAATTTAATCGATGGCTCAAGGAGCATGCTGCTACCACACGTCCCGCTATGACGCTCATGGATACGAGTCAGCGCTCAATTTCTGAGACGGTGCGGGAGGTTGCGCAATGGGTACGGCAACGCCTGTAGCATCCCCCCTTGCACTTTTCTCCTGCACAACATCAGGCCAGGCTTCTCAAAAGGCATGGGTGAGCCAGAGCCTTGCCGCCTGCACGCACAGCCAAGCCCCTGGTGCGGCCAGTAAGCAAGCATAGAGCCTCGATATTGACTATACGAAGTTTTCGGTGGGAGTGAGGCGCACCGATAGAGAACGAGCCAGGCTAAGGTTGTGCTTCCAGGCTGCTCTTTTTCGCATAGGAAGCCGCATATTGAGAGGCGTTTTTCAGAGCAAGCTTACTGAGATTGTTTCTCCAACTGGCTTGCCTCTCTATGGCGGTCAGTGGCGTGCAGCAAATTGATGTAATTATTTCTGACCCGTTGCGTATTGATATGGTGGGCTCCCAATAACTTCTCCCTTAACCCTAGTGCTCTCTTATAGAGCGGCTCCGCCTCCTCATATCGCCAGTGCTCATAGCAGAGGCACGCAAGATTATTCAAAATGGTTGCCATCTGCACATCTTCCTCTAACAGCACTTCCCTTATCGTTAAGGCCCTTCGGAAGTATCTCTCCGCCTCCTCATATCTTCCCTGCACATAGTAGAGCCAACCCAGTTGATGCAAGTAAGATCCCGTCTGTAGATCTTCTCCGCACTCCTTCTCCCTTATTGCTATCGCCCTCTTGAGATATGCCTCCGCCTCCTCATATTTTCTCTGCACATAGTAGAGATCCGCCAGATCGTGCAAAGTGCGGGCCAGCTCTGGATCTTCCCCCTGCTTCTCCTTTATCTTCAACGCCCTCTTGAGGCACCCCACACCCTCCTCATAGCGCTCCTGCGCATCGTAGAGATCTGCTAGATTGTGCAAGGTATCGGCAAAATCGAGATCTTCTTCCTCTAACCTCTCCTTTATCGCCAACTCCCTCTTGTAGCACTCCTCTGCCTCCTTATACCGCTTCTGCTCCTGATAGAGCGTACCCAAATTATGCAAAGTGAGCGCTGTCGGCGCCGACACCTCGGGCCGCTTTTCGCCGATTGTCAGCGCTCGCTTGTAGAGCGCTTCAGCCTTCTTATAATCCTTCTGTTTATAGTAGAGCCAGCCCAGATTGTGCAGCAGACACGATGTTGCGGGATCTTCTTTCAATAGCCTTTCCTTTCTTGCTCGCATCTTCTTGGGAGTGGCATTGCTTCCGCGCCGCGCTTCCAGTAGGACCAGGTGGCGAGATCGGCTTTTAACAGCAAATTTTTCGTTTGCAAGTGCTTAGCGGATTGAGTGTAGCACAAGGGAGTAGGAGCAGCAATAAGTAAACTTTCGCTTTTGCCTATCCTGAGTATCTCTGGCTGCTAAGATAATGGTCAGCTGACTTATGCTAATCATTTGCTATTCAAAAAGCACTACATTTAATTATCTTGCCTCTTATGTGTAAAATATGTTATCATCATAAGATGCAAGATAATGTTTTTCAAGTGCAAGAAGGAAGCATGGGATGATAACAATAAAAACAGTTCTTCCTCCGACCATTTATCTTGCTCAAGGGAGAATATATGCTCAACAGGGCAGCGTCTATGCGCTGGATGCCCTGAATGGCGTCACACTGCAAACATATCCTACTCTTGGCTACAGAGCGCTTAGTATAGCAAACGACATACTATATCTGAATGTGAATCGCCACCCTGACGCTTTCACACAAGCCTTACATTTACACGATGGCTCTCTTCTGTGGACATATAAGACTGAGAAATCCTTAGTCGGGGCCCCTGTCATTGGAAACGGAGCCGAGGTAGTGTACACCAATACGGCCCGTGGGCAAATATATGCGCTACAAGCAAATGATGGTAGTTTGCTCTGGCAATTCCGTATTGATCTTGGTCCTGATGTTTTGCCAGCCCTCGGCCCTTTTATTCATACTGCGCCTCTCGTTGCTGGTGAGATTCTCTATCTGGCCCCCTCCGTTAATAATCCCCTGCGACCATTCCTTTACGCCTTGCGGGCAAAAGATGGCAAGCTGCTCTGGAAGGTACCACTTCCGGCCTCAAGCCATTTTCCCCTGACAATTGTGGAAGGAGTCATTTATATTGCTGCTCATAATAGCTGGCTCGCCTTCGACGCCCATAATGGCTCGGTTATCTGGCAAGAGAGGACAAACGCTCTGACTTGCGCAGACACAGTGAGCATGAATGGAATACTCTACACGAGCTCCACTGAAATACTGCATGAATTCACTCCCTCAGGCCGATGGGGCCATCAGCGACACGCCTTTCTTTGTGCGCGCCGCGCCAGCGATGGCACTTTATTATGGAGGCAGGAAATTGGCGTGGGTGAAAATAGCGAGCCAACCTCACCAGCTGTCGCCCAGAATATCATCTGTGTTGGCATGAACGATGGTTCTCTCTATACTTTTCTAGCAAGTAGCGGCGCCCCTCTATGGTCCTATCAGACAGGAGGAAATTTCCTCTCCACACCAATAATAGGAGAGAACAACATAGTATATGTAGGAGCAAATGATGGTAATGTCTATGCCCTGCAAATGCTCGATGGGACATTGTTGTGGAAGACTTTTGTGAGTACTGCGCTCTCAAGTGTCTTCTCTTTCGGCAAAATTGAGAAAAAAGAATAAGAGCTCACCGGCTCCATTATAGCAAATACGCGCCTCACCAGGTCTGCAAGCGCCCAATCCTCATGTCAATCAGGGCCGCCCTCCTTTCCAGGCAAACGTACAAACCCGCTCTAGCGCCGACTTAGCCAATTGCTGGCCCGCGCGGAGATGAAACATATTCGTCATACTTCTGGCATACTTCGGCGACACTTGTGCGCTATCCTTCTCAGAGAAGCAACCCCGGGCTAAAGCTCTGCCGTTTTGCCATCATTTATATGGAAGAAGTAGCTGAAATGACACATCTATCAGAGATGATGCTGAGAAATAATCCTTCCCGGTCTCAAGGTGGAAAGCCGTCCTCCCTGATCGCTTACTTTGTGCTCGCCTATGCCATCACATGGGCCACACTGGGTCTGGTAGCCCTAGCCTCACAAGGACTTCTACCTTTCCCTCTGCCCTCCGGCCTCCGTTCCCTGCTTATGCTGATAGGCAGCAGCGGGCCACTGCTGGCGGCTCTGCTCATAGTAGCAACGACCGCAGACAAGGGAGGGATGCGAGCCTTTTTCCGGCCCTGGCTCACCTGGCGCGTCGGCCTGCGCTGGTATCTGGTAGTACTTTTTGAGCCAGCGTTAGCGATCCTGCTGGCGATGGCCGGGGCCTTTCTGCTCAACGGAACTACCTTCAACCTTGCGCATCCGGCGGTGGTCCGACAATTAGACCTTCCCTTAGGGATTAATCCCTGGCTGCTCATCATCCCGGTATTTATCGTGGGTGGGCTTATCGGTGGCCCGCTGGGAGAGGAGCCGGGCTGGCGTGGCTTTGCGCTGGCCAGGCTACAGAATCGCTTCGGGCCCCTGACGGCGAGCCTGCTTCTCGGCCTTCTGTGGAGCATGTGGCATCTGCCTTTCTTCTTCATCAAAGGAACCAGCCAATCAAGCACGCCCTTTCTGCTCTTCGTCCTGGGCACAGTCGCCAACAGTGTTCTGATCGCCTGGGTCTACAATCACACGCGGGGCAGCGTCCTGCTAGCACTTTTATTCCACGCAGCCCTCAATATGACGGCCCTGTATCTTCCCATCTCGCTATGGAACGACTGGCGCGGGGTAACTATACAATGTCTTGTGGCCCTGAGCATAGTAATCATCAGCGGTCCCACACGCTTCGCGCGCCAGGCTAGCGCCGAACAAACGCCACCAGGCTCAGAGCTGAGCAAAGAGAGCGCAAGGACCGGCCGCTTGTCCCCGCACAACTCCTGACAGGAGCAGCACACAAACAAAGCTTAGCAAGCCGCTTTGCTGAGAAAACCAGAAAGCGCTACGCGCTCTTTTGTAGAGCGGCACACCTTCTCAAATCTCCTCTGGCCATGATAGAGATGTGCCGTATCTTATAAATTAATTCCGCCAGTGCGTAGCGATTGGCATAAAGCTAAACGCTTGACTTCCTTCCATTTTCGATATATTATATGTACATACAAGTAAACAGAGGAGACGGTGATGTATCTAGATCTCGTCGGCCATTTGATTGGTGGCCAGCTAGTGCGAGCTCAGCGCGCTCATCAGCGCCAGGGCCTTGAACTCTTGAAGCGCATGGGTCTCTATTCAGGACAAGAAATGCTGCTGCTCTCTCTACAAAGGGAAGACGGCATGACCCAATCACAGCTTGCCGCACTTCATCATCTCGACCTCTCCACAATCACCAGAGTTGTAAAGCGCATGGAGGGAAGCGGCCTAGTTGAGCAGCGCACAGACGTGGAAGATGCGCGGATCGCACGCGTGTATCTGACTGAGCAAGGGCGTAAACTCTGTGAGCCAGCCTGGCAGGTGTGGCTAGATCTGGAGAAGCAGCTCACGCAAGGGATGACCGAGGCCGAAAAGGTGCTATTTTGGCGCCTGCTAGAAACCGCCGCCAGCAACCTTGAGCGGTAACATCGCTTCTTTTTTATTGTATACTTGTATATACAATAAATAATCGCGGGAACAAGGCTAAGAGACCTCGTACCGACTAAAGCGTGAGGAAGCCTTATAGGTAAGTACGTTTTCTCATATGGTCATGATATCGTTAGTATGTTCTTTATTTAGCATGGAAGGAATACAGACTTATGAGTCTACGAATTGCCGTCATTTACTATAGTGCTACTGGCAATGTCTACCAGCTGGCCCGTGCCGTCGCCGAAGGAGCAGAGGAGCTGGATGCGGAGGTCCGTCTTCGTCGCGTGGCCGAGCTAGCTTCTGAAGAGGCAAGAGCGAAAAACCCTGCCTGGAAAGCGCACTATGAGGAGACATGTCAGACGGTTAGCGAAGCTCAGCTCGATGATCTGGAATGGGCCGATGCCTACGCCTTCGGCACTCCAACACGCTTTGGGACGCCTGCAGCACAGCTTAAAGAATTTTTGGATCAAGCGGGCGGACTCTGGGCCAAAGGCGTGCTTGCCAACAAAGCAGTAACCACCTTCACCTCGGCCATTACCCTACATGGAGGCCAGGAAGCGACCCTACTCTCGCTCAACAACGTCTTTTACCATTGGGGTTGCCTGCTTGTGCCTCCGGGCTACACTGATCAAGCGGTCTATGATGCGGGCGGCAATCCCTACGGAACATCACTGAGCACCCCCAATGGAAAGGCTGAGAACCTGGAAGCCGTGCTGCAGGCCGCCCGTTACCAGGGCAAGCGCCTGGCAAAGGTTGCCGCATCTCTGCACAGGCAGAACATTAGATAACCCATCGTCATCATTCACGAGGTTTGAGCCATGCAAAGCAAACATTCTGTTCTACCAGCAACTATTGAGAATCCCCTCTTCAAGGATCGGGTCACTTTCCTGAAAACTGCGGCTGAGACACAAGGAGCCTATGCACAGGCGCGCGTTGAGCTGGCGCCCCACGGAGGCAACAGGCTGCACTATCATCTGACCTTCACCGAGCGCTTTGAGGTGCTTGAAGGACAGTTGCTTGTAGAGCTCGATGGAAAAAAGATCCTTCTAGAAGTGGGTCAGAGCGTCAAAATTCCCCTCAAAACCCACCACCGTTTTTCTAATCCCGGCGACACAACAGTGACCTTTCTCACCGAAGTGCGCCCGGCCCGCCACTTTGAGGAGATGCTACGCCTCTTTTATGGCCTGGCTTGCGACGGCAAGTGCGACCCTCAAGGGATTCCTCGGAGTCTCTGGCACCGGGCTATCCTCTTTGAGCTGTCCGAAACCTACCTCCCAGGCCTGCCCCTGTCTCTCCAAAAAGGCGTCTTCGGAGGCCTGGCCTTGCTTGCAAACCTGCTAGGAGTAGAACGAACTCTACGCGAAACTTACCTCTAAAAGAAAGGAAAAACATTTCCTGCTATTCTCGTTCCTGGCAGCTTTTCTGTT
The DNA here is from genome assembly GCF_004208415.1 of Ktedonosporobacter rubrisoli. GTDB lineage: Bacteria > Chloroflexota > Ktedonobacteria > Ktedonobacterales > Ktedonobacteraceae > Ktedonosporobacter > Ktedonosporobacter rubrisoli. The sequence continues at coordinate 6,521,926 of NZ_CP035758.1, forward strand.
TTGGTTTTTAGGCGGTCCTTAGCGATCTGAGAGAGCTCCCGAAAAGAGGGTTCTCTCACTTCAAGTTTCAGCGAGCCGGGCAAAACACAAGGGCCACTCTTGGTCTGGTAGCCCTAGCCTCACAGGAACTTCTACCTTTCCCTCTGCCCTCCGGCCTCCGTTCCCTACTTATGCTGATAGGACAGGCCTCTTGTCCCCACACAACTCCTGACAGGAGCAGCACACAAACAAAGCTTAGCAAGCCGCTTTCCGGGAAAAGCAGAAAGCGGCTTGCAGGAGCCTGCTCACTCCGCCTGCTCTTTTCGGTCGCTTGCTTCCTCATTCTCAGCCATAAAAACAAGCAATCTGTTATACTTTCCGCGGAACGAGTGAGTCCGGAGATGATCAGCGCCCAATAGTTTTTCCGCCTGCTTTAACGCTCTTCCGGCGTACTCCAGCGCCTCCGCATATCTCTCCTGATCATCGCAGAGGTCGCTCAGATCGAACAAGACCTCCGCAATAGTAGGATCTTCCCTAATCTTCTCAAATAGCGCTAAGGCCTTTCCGTAGTACTCCTCCGCCTCCGCATATCTATCCTGCCCATAGCAGAGAGCGCCCTGAAGATACAGAAAATCCGCTGTCAGCAGATCTGCGCCCGGCTTCTCTGCTAGTATCGCCAGGGATCGCTTAATGAACCTTTCCACCTCCTCGTATCTTTGCTGAAAATAGCAGAGCCTTGCAAGCTTGTACAGGACGTCCGCAGTCTCGGGATCTTCTCCTAACTCCCTTTCCCTTATCGCTAAGGCTCTCTTGTAGAGTGCTTCAGCCTCCTCATATCTCTTCTGCTCAAAGTAGAGGTTGGCAAAATCGACAAGCAGCGCAGCCAGCTGCAGATCTTCCCCTGGCCGCTTCTCCTGCAGCTCTAAAGCCCGCTTGTAGAGTGGCTCCGCCTCCTCATCTCTATTCAAGTAATGAAAATAGAGATCGGCCAGCCCGACCAAAGTGCCTGCTAGCTTGAGATCTGTATGCTCGGTCAAAATGCCTGCTATCCTGTCCTCTTCCCTCAACTTCTCCCAAATCTCCAGGGCCCGTCTGTAGCACTCCGCCGCTTCCGCATATCTCTGCTGCCTATCATAGAAATAGGCCAGAAAGTCTAGAAAGTCAGCTACCTCGGGGTGCTGCACGCCCCATACCCTCTCCTTTATCGCTAGCGCTCGCTTGTAGAGCGGCTCCGCTGCAAATCTCTGCCTTGCATAGAGACCGGCCAGAGCTGACAAACTTTTTGTCGTCTCGGGACCATCTCCCAGCAACTTTTCTCTGATGGCCAGCGCTCGTATGTAGAGCGGCTCCTTCTCCGCATATCTCATATCATGAGAGTAACGTTCTGCCAGGTAATGCAAAATGCTTGCCACCCCGAGATCTTCGGCCCCAAACTGCTCTTCTCTCAGGGCCAGCATCTGCTTGCAGAGCAACTCTACCTCTCTCCAACGCAACCTTTGTAAGGTTTCCAGACGATCCAAAATAGCCACCAACAAATGATCCGCGCCTGACTGCTTTTCCTCCACTGCCAGGATCAATGCCCTTTTGAAGCACTCGAGCGCCTCATCATGCTCTCCCTGCTGCTGATAGATGCTGGTCTGCTCGCACAAAGCGCTTACGGTTTCGTGTTTTTCTTGCAATGGCTTCTCCTTTCTTGTTTATCTTGCCTGAAAAGTAATTCTTGCTCTTATCAGCGATTCCGGCAATAAAAGGAGAACTTTGTTTTAACTGTCAGATAGCAGCCGGCCATCAAGCAGCCGGCTGGACAAGACATGAGAGGGTAACAGGTAATACAGACAATTTTTGCACTTGCGTGCCAGGTTTGCTATTTTCTGCCTGCCTGCTATAATCAAAAGCACTCCTCATAGCGAAGAGGGAAAGGAACTCATCTATGCAGCACAAACAGCCTGAGCAGGCGTACTCTTTTAACGAATACACGTTGCCCCGGCCTGACTCAGGACCCTATGGGATTACAGCGGGACCTGATGGCGCCCTCTGGTTTACGGAGCAGCAAGCCAATAGGATCGGCAGGATCAGCACAAATGGAGAAATTGTCGAATATCCACTCCCGCCCGAACATACGGGAGCGCTTGTGATTTGCCCCGGGCCTGACGGTGCGCTCTGGTTTAGCCTTGCGCAAAGCAACAGGATCGGCAGGATTAGCACGGACGGAAAAATCTCTAGCTATGCCCTTCCCACGCCGGCATCCTCACCTTACGGCCTTGTGAGCGGACCCGATGGCCTGCTCTGGTTTACGGCCCTGGGAAGCCATCGCCTTGGCAAGCTGAACCTTGACGGCAAGGTCACTGAATATGAGCTCCCGACTCCGGGCGCCTTTCCCTCAATGCTCACGGTAGGCAAGGATCAAGCGCTCTGGTTTAGCGAGAACCAGGGCAACAAGATTGGGCGCATCACCACAGAGGGCACCATCAGCGAATTTGCCCTTCCTGCCGCGCAATCCGGCCCTGTAGGCATCACGTCTGGCCCCGATGGCGCTCTCTGGTTTGTCGAGATTCTGGGCAACAGGATCGGCAGGATCACCATAGAGGGCGCCATCAGCGAATACGAACTTCCCACGCCAAATGCGCGCCCGCACGCAATTACCAGCGGTCCCGATGGCGCCCTCTGGTTTACAGAATGGGGAAGTAACCAGATAGGCCGCATCACCCTGACCGGCGAGATAAGCGAATACGCCATCCCAACACCACAGGCAGAGCCGCACGGCATTACCGCCGGTCCCGATGGCGCCCTCTGGATTGCCGAGGAGGCCAACAGGATTGGACAATTGATCATCAAGGCAGAGTAAGCAGGCCAGGGCGCTCAGCAGGGATCGCCGCGCCCTTTCTTGCTGCCTCTGTCGTGCTCACGAGGCAATCACGTTTAACACGGCCAGATCCTCAGCCGAAAGCTTCAGCGTCACTGCCGCCACATTGTCGCGCAGATGCGCCACTGACGAAGTACCCGGGATAAGCAGTATGTTCGGCGAGCGCTGCAACAGCCAGGCCTGCGCCACAGCCATCGGCCTCGTGCCGAGACGGCTAGCAATCGCTTCAAGTTTGTCGGACTGCAGCGGCGAGTAGCCACCGAGCGGGAAGTAGGGCACGTAGGCAATACCCTGCGCCGCCAGGGAGTCGATAAGCTCATCGTCGCCGCGGTTGGCAATATTGTAGAAGTTCTGCACACAGACAATCGGTGCAATGGCCTGCGCCTCGGCAAGCTGCTCGGCATTCACATTGCTGACGCCAAGATGCTTGATTAGCCCTTCTTGCTGCAGTTGCACCAGCACCGAGAACGGTTCGGCAAGTGAGCCGGGCGTGGGACCGGAGAACCCTCCGACGCGTAGGTTAACGACATCGAGCACATCAAGGCCAAGATTGCGCAAATTATCATGCACAGCCTGGCGCAACTCTTCAGGAGCCAGCGCCGGCGGCCAGTTCCCCTCAGCGTCGCGACGCGCGCCAACTTTAGTCACGATATGCAATGAAGCCGGGTAGGGATGCAAAGCTTCCTTAATGATCTGGTTGGTGATGTGCGGACCATAGAAGTCGCTGGTGTCGATGTGCGTAATACCCAGCCTCACCACCTCACGCAGGACGGCCACAGCCTCAGCACGATCGGCGGGCGGCCCGAACACATGCGGACCAGCTAACTGCATCGCCCCATACCCCATGCGCGTCACCGTCAGGCCCTCGGCCAGAGTAAACGTGTCCGCAGCCGCAGCTGATAGATTGCTATGTTCATTCGTAGAATGCGATACCATCGAAGTTTTCCTCTTTCTCTCACTGAAACCACTACAATCATAAAGGGGTGTGATACACTAATGAGTATGACATTAAGGCAAGCGGGTAACCAGAGTCCCTTTATCGTATGAGTCCGACTAATAGGATAAGGAGCAAAGAGGAAGATGAGCGATGAACAGCGCAGACAGGACCTTGCGGATTTCCTACGCACGCGGCGTATGCGCCTCTCGCCCGAACAGATTGGCTTAAGAAACGGGGGCAGGCGGCGCACACCGGGCTTGCGCCGCGAAGAGGTAGCCCATCTAGCGAACGTTGGCGTTTCCTGGTACACCCTCCTGGAGCAAGGGCACGATATTCATCCCTCTAGAGAAGTGCTGCACAACATTGCCGACGCCTTACAGCTCACGTCAGCTGAACGACAGCATCTCTTCTTGCTTGCCGATCAAGCATATCATGTCACGACGGCGCCATCTCAGGAACAGGTAAGCCCAGCATTGCGCCGCGTGCTTGACGGGCTCGAACCTATGCCGGCCTACGCCCTTGGTCGCCGCTGGGATTTTCTTGCCTGGAACGCCACGGCTGAACAGGTCTTCTCGCTCTCAACGCCAGTCCCGCTACATGATTATAATGCTGTCTGGCGCGTTTTTGTCGATCCGCGGAGCCGTCAAATTTACCGCAAGCCCACCTGGGAACAGGTAGCGCAGAAGGTGATGGAGGAATTTCGTGCCGATAGTGTGCATTTTGCCGATGAAGAATGGTTCAAACGTTTGCTCGCCGATTTACAGCGCGAAAGCCCCGAGTTTCGCGAAATGTGGCCCCATCATGATGTGCGCGATAGAAACGATGGGCTCAAAGGTATAGAGCATCCGCAGGTGGGGCTCCTGCTGTTCGAGCATACAACCTTGCAGGTGCCTGCACTGCCCAACCTTAAAATCATGATCTACACCCCCCTGCCCGAAACTGGCACAGAAGAAAAGCTTAAGCAACTGATGGATCAAAACATAACCATAGGCGCCGTGTAGCGTGATCGTGGTATCACGTAAGCCGGCAGCCTACGTGATACAGGGGGCTTAGAGATGACTCATGCTGCTGCTATCGATAAGCTCAAACTCTTCCTGAGTCAGTTGGATCATTAAGCTTAGCGCATTTTCTTCGAGATGCTTCACAGAGGAAGTCCCGGGGATCGGCAATACGTTGCTGGATCGCTTGAGGAGCCAGGCCAGAGCGATCTGATAAGGCGTAGCATTGTGCCGTCTGGCTATCAGAACAAGCGGATCTCCTTCCTGGAAAAAGTTATCTTTAGCCAACGGCTCCCAGGGGATAAAGCCGATGCCCTGCCGGGCACATATATCAATCATCTCTTCGGATTCTGCCACCGTCATATTTCGGGATTGGCGGGTTGCCAGGTTATAGCGATTCTGAACGGTGACGATCGGCACAATTCGTTGCGCTTGTGCCAGTTGTTGTGCCGTTACATTAGAAAGTCCAATGTGCCTGATTTTACCTTCCTCGCGTAGCCTGGCAAGCTCACCGACCGAGGCCTCAAAGGGAACTGTCGGATCAGGGCGATGGAATTGGTAGAGGTCGATACAATTGAGGCGCAAGCGGCGTAGGCTTCCCTCCAAAGCTTCCCGTAAATGTTCAGGGCGCCCATCCGGATACCAATCTGGATGCCGTTGCCCCGGACCTGAGCGCAACAGGCCACCTTTTGTCGCGATGACGAGATCTTTTGGATAAGGGTAGAGCATTTCCGCGATCAGCTTCTCGCTTGTTTCTGGCCCATACGAATCAGCGGTATCAAGCAGGTTGATTCCCAGTTCGAGGGCTCTGTGCAAGAGCGCAAGGGCGGCTTGCTTATCCTTAGGTCCTCCCTCGTCAGTAATGTGCATAGCGCCCAAACCAAGCCGATTAACGTTAAGGTCGCCCCCAATGGTAAATGTTTTGCTGACTTCCGCTGGTCGTTCGATTGCGTGAGACATGCTGTTTTTCTCCTTCATCTGCTCTATCTATCACTAATAGCTTCTTGCCTGTTTCTACAGGACGCTGTTATTATATAAGCGAGTTATGCGAAAATGGAGAGGGAAAGCAAGCTAAAAATCTGTATATACTTGAAATTTGAGGGGAGAATGAGTCTATGGCCATGGAATTCGAGAAACTGCTAGATGAGACTGGCTGGAAGCTACTGCAGGAATTACAAGAGAACGCCCGTCTCTCTTATAGTGAACTGGGACAACGCATTGGGCTTTCTTCAACTGCTGTCGCCGACCGCATACATCGCCTGGAAGAAGCTGGCATTATTACTGGCTACCACGCTCAGCTCAACCTGGAGAAGGTAGGGCTTCCAATCCTTGCCATCATTCGCTTCAAAGGGACCGTAGGTCAGAGCTGCTTGCGCACGGCAGATATAGCCCGAGACATTCCTGAAGTTGTCGAATGTTATCGTGTCAGCGGAAGCGATATGCTGGTGATCAAAGCAGTCGCAGCTTCAGTCAGTCATCTGGAAACCATAGTTAACCAGCTCAATCAATACGGCCTTCCTACTACTTCGTTTGTGTTTTCCAATTCGCTGCAGCGGCGTACAATCACGCACCAGCTAGTAAAACGGGGCAAGCACGACAATATCATCTCACAATAAAAAGGGCATTAGCGCATCGCGGCAAGCGTGCACATTATGAAGCCCCAAAGCGCCTGGCTCGCTGAACTGCAAGCGCAAATTCGGCTCTTCTCTGACCATGCCCTGAAATGCCGTAACAGTAAGCCACGGCATTTTCCCACCATGTAAGGATGGCAGCAACCACTTCCCCGCTGCAGGTTGAGGCTATGCACGTAATACGCAGAGATAGAGCAAGAGCAATTGTGCCGCACTCTCGCCCGAACTGGCAGCAAAAATGTCACACTTCCCTTTCTCCTGACGACACAGTAAGCGAAGTATCATGCTACGTATTTTCGCAAGCTTGAGTTCTCCAGGAAAGAATATGCAATCAAAAAAAACTAGGACCGCATTTTTCTCTGGGAGAGCTGTTCCTCCAGAGCACGTAAGTAGCGTTCAGGGTCTTTCCGAAAACGAAAGTGCTCACGTCGCGCTTCATGACGATAGTCAACGTGCTTTCTGAGCGTTCGCCACTGTGCTAAGTCGCGAGGAGCCAGATCGGGGCCACTGAAGTGATAATTCTGGGTAGCAACTGCTGCAACGAGACGCACCGAGCCGCGTACAACCAGACCAGGAGAGGCTTGTTTCCGGCCCGTTGCGCGTCGTTCATGATAGCGGGTCGAGCCAAAAACGTGTTCAAGATCATTGTTGGTGCGTGGAAGATTAGCCGTGTCATAACAATGAAAGAGTTCCGGCCAATAGCTTGCCGTCACTTTGAGAAAAGTAGTGGTCATCTGATGGAGGAGTGCCGTGAGGGAGCCACTGGAGCGCATCTCTTCCAGCAGATCCTCATACTTTCGTCGCACCTCTGTTGAGGAAAGATGGTCGGCGTTCGTCAAGATATGTGCAGCTCGATGCACCCAGGCGTAACCTGCCTGCACGTCTGGCCACAACTGCTCCGTCGCTGCTAATCCCTTTTTGAGCAGCCGATCCAGCTTGTCGAGGGGAGATGAAAGCCCCGATTTCCGCGACCCGCTCCAGAGAGGCTGCAATCAAGGAGAGTCGCTCATAGAGTTGGAGGCCAGGAGCAGAAAGAGGGGGATGTCCGTCGTCGGTTAAAGCACTTCGGACCGCAAGACAATACTTCCGGGTAATCATGCCTTCCTCATTCTCCTCTTGCTCGACTTCTCGCTCAATTGGACGAATACCACGAACCTGCTTTTTCAGTTCTTTCTTGGCATGACGATCAGCCTCATAGACTGGTTTTGCCGCTTCCCGCAGATAATGAAAGTGACACAACTGATGCGGAATGTCAGGAAATGCTGTTGCTACAGCATTCCGAAGCGACCTTTGACCATCTGAAATGACTCCACGAATGGGGACAGAGAACATATCTTGTACTTCTTTGAGTAGCGTTACCAAGTCAGCCTCGCGTTCGCTCAACAGAGGTCGAGCAAGCAGAAGTTCACTTGAGACACAATCACGAACCACCCAGAGGACTTCATGACCAACATCTGGCTTCAATCCATCCACTGCCAGAATGAGCGACCCCTGCTTCTGCACAAGGGGCTGGAGGCGTTCGCGGTCTGTCATATGAAGCGTCACCAATTCTTCGTATCGTGCTAAGAGGTTGAGCACAGTTCGCTCGCCAATCGAGAGTCCTCGTTCCTGGAGGCTCTGGTGGACCTCCGCCAGACTTTGATGTCGTTGATACCGCAGAAACCCGACGAGCGCAATCACATCTAATCCATATTCCCCATGTGGTAGCGCCCATGCGCCTTCAGCCTCTGGCCGATAGGGCTGGTGATAGCGTGGGCACTCTGGAAAAACACATCGGCGCACAGCCAGGTGTAAACGATGCCGTCCAGTAAGCGTTGCTACTGTCCGTTGCGTGTGGTAGGCAATATGAGCAGCCTTGCCACACATCAGGCAGGTGGGTGAGAGAGGTTCAAGTGTTTGAAAGGGAATCTTGTCCGAATTGTGATGGGGTCTTGCCACGAGATGCTTTCTTTCTTTGTGATACGAGAGTCCAACAGGCTCTCATTGAAGCAAGAAGCTTCCCCATCTGGGAAAGGCGATTTCTTGCTTCAACGGAGCGGGCAGATGGTGGGTATGTTAAAGGGAGCCGATCAGATGGAGCAATTGTTTTCGCTCCATCGCCTCATCCACAATGGGGATGGCTAAGAGCAGCAGTTCATCCAGACCACTGGCTAACAGCTCTTGCACACGATCTCGCACTGTCGTCTCATCGCCACTGATCACGAGTGTCCGCGCCAAAGCATGTAATGCCGTCTCATCGCCATCCACTGCGGCAGCCCAACCAGCGAGCGAAAACATATGAGCATAGGTGCTCGTCTGAATTAACTGCTGGACGAACTGACGCACCGCCACCAGCACTGCTACTTCATTCGTGCTGAAAGCGATCGGCAAACAGGCGACGACAGGAGGAGCAGGGCGAGATTTTTCCTCGGCTCCAGCTCGCAGGGCAGGCAGCGCCTGGTCGAGGAGGTAGGGAACTGGACATAGCGAGGCAAGAGCGCCATCAGCAATCTCTCCCGCAAGTCGGAATGCCTTTAAGCCCAATGCAGGGATGAGCAGGGGAACCTGAGCGGTGCGTGGCAAGGTATCCACCACCTGGAAAAACTCACCCTGGTGGTCAATTCTTCCTTGCCATAACACGCCACGCAGTACCTCCACATACTCTTTGAGATATCTCAGAGGCGCGGTCTGCGACAAGCCATATCGGCCCTCAAGGAACGCACGATTCCCAGAACCAATCCCTAACCGCAAGCGCTCTGGGGCGAAATCATGCACCGCGAGGGCTTGTTGTGCCATCACCAGTGGATGACGTGGGGAGGCAGGCACAATGGCCGTTCCCAGTTTGATCCGTTCGGTCTGCGTGGTGGCAATCGCAAGCACGGTCAAGATATCCGCGAAACCTGCGCCTCCCATTGCCATCCAGGCTTGTTGAACGCCTGCGCGTTCGGCCTCACGTATTCTAGTGATGGCGTCCACCGTATCTCTTGCCTGAATGTAGACTCCCACTCGCTCACGGAGCGGACGCTCTCGAACCGCACTTGATGGTAATCGCTGGCTCAGTTCGTCTTTCTGTTGCATATCTTTCCTCTCCAGTCTTTCTTTCATTTTGACATCTGCCCGTGTTGCTTCCATGCTTCCAATTGCGTCTTCCCTACCTTCTCTAGCCAGGTAGCAAAGTCCATCAGGCCAGGATGCAGCTTGCGCAGGGCAGGAATATCCGCCTGATAGCCTCCCATGTTTACAAAATCGTAGGCGAGGGCGGCATCCGCATTGTGCTGGCGTAGGGTTTCGATGGGAATTTGGATAGAGGGGAGAGTGCGTCCGATGGTGTGGGAGATCGCCGCTGCGATCTGTGGTGGTGTCAACGCATCCCCTGCGATCTCAATGGTTTTCCCGACGTAGAAATCCGGGTGGTCAAATGCGAGGGTGGCAAACGCGCCAATGTCATCGACGGCAATTAACTGCACTGTCACCTCTGGATTGAACGCGCTCGTAAACGTGCCACGCGGCACGTCGAAGCTTGAGCCGATCACGTAGTCCATAAACACCGTCGGACGCAGAACCGTTACGGGCAGATCAAGTGCCTGAATGTACTGCTCAATCTCCCACTTGCTGAATGGGCGGAGGCGAGATTGGCGTTCCGCGCCACTGGTCGATGCATAGACAAAGTGCTGGACTCTCGCCTCTTTCGCCGCCTCCGCCATGTTTTTTCCCTGGCGAACCTCGTCAGCATAGCTGGCGAACTGGAGGCTGAAGATGCCGTAGATGCCCTGCATGGCTACCTTCAACGAAGCCCGGTCGTTGTTATCGCCCTGGACGATTTCTGCGCCTGCCCGATGCAGTGCTTGCGCGGCAGGTGAGTTTCGGGAGCGTGTGAACGCTCTCACCTGCCAGCCCGCAGCCATCAAATGACGAGCGGTTGCTCCACCCTGCCGACCTGTTGCGCCTGTGACGAGTATGATTTTCCCTGTCTTCTCCATAACGCTCTCCTGATCCTGTAGAAAACATTGGTTTGCTGCACATCTTTGAGAGGTTGTACCTCAATAGGGTCCCCCTCCTCTCCAGGGGTAATATGGAGCGACACGGCGACTTTAACCAGGAGTGTGTTGTATCATATGGCTAAACAGTCATAGCTTCACCGGATGCGGGGAGCAAGGAGGAACAGATGAGAGAAAGAGTCAAGCGCCGTGCAGGACTGGCCGATTTCTTACAAAATCGGCGTGCTCGCCTGCATCCAGAACAGTTTCACCTCCCGACATTTCAGAGGCGACGGGCGCGTGGCCTCAGACGAGAAGAGCTTGCCCAATTGGTGGGTGTAGGCGTTTCCTGGTACACCTGGCTTGAGCAAGGCCGGGATATTCAGGTATCCGATCAGGTGTTGGAGCGGCTCGCATCCATCTTGCAACTGAACGCTGAGGAACGCCGCCATTTGTTTCTCCTGGCACACGGTCCATTTTCACCATTAGCTGAACAGGATAGTCAAAAGCGCGTCCCCAACGCCACCGCTCAAGCCATTCTTGATGGCTTCACCTATCCAGCCAAGCTCTTTGATGAGCGTGTGAATGTGGTGGGGTGGAATGACAGCGCGAATCGAGTCTTTGGCGATTATTCCCGCCAAACTTCCCGAGAACGCAACGCTCCCTGGTTTCATTTCATGTGCCCGTCTGCACGAGTCTTTCATGTTCACTGGGAACGTGAGGCACGGCGCTGTATTGCATCCTTACACGCAAGGTACGACCGGCACCCTGATGATCGATGGTTGAGCGAGTTGATCGCTGAGTTGCAGCAAGAAAGCCCAGAGTTTCGCGCTTGGTGGCCGGAGCATGAGATTGTGTTGGACTGTGGTGGCCTCTACGAAATCAATCACCCTCAGGTTGGCCGTCTTGTCTTGCACCCCACTGTCTTTCCTATGCCTGAGCAGCCTGACTTGCAGATGATTGTCTACACGCCGCTGGCCCAAGAAGACACCACGGCCAAATTGAAAGCGTTAATGACCAAAGCGGGCCACTATGACAAGATGAGACTGTAACACCTCGACAATCTGCTGTTTGAAACGGCTCACGCGTTGTTGTCTCGGCGTAGCGATCCCAGAGAAAAATGCGATCCTAGAAAAAAACAGCTAGTTCAATCCAATCACAAGCTGATTGCTCAGCTCTATCAGTGCTATGCACCAGCCATTATGATGTATCTATGCCGGCAAGTTCCTCTCAGGGAAGATGCCGAAGATGTGCTGCTTGAGGTTTTTCAAGCAGCCGTCGAGAGCGAGATTCTTCCCACTCTGAAAGAAGGCAAACAGCGCACCTGGCTGTGGAGTACTGCCCACAACAAAGTTGCTGACCACTATCGGCGTAAGAGCCGCAGACCTAACTTATCCCTGGGATTGGAAGAGATGGCAGAAGTGCTCGACGCCGACGATTCTTCTGTCCCAGAGCTCGTGGCTTTGCGCAAGGAGGCCTATGCTGAACTGCGCACATATATCGTATCCCTCCCAGAGCTCCAACAGGAGATTCTCCACCTGCGTTTTGCGCATGGCCTCAACTGCAGCGAAATTGCCCAACAGCTCGGTAAGAATCATGGAGCAACGCGCACAATGCTCTCTCGTTCACTCAACCACTTACGCTCTATCTACAGGCAAAATAGGAAGGATCAATCACATGGCTAAGCACTTACCCGAATTTACTCCAGAACAGGTAGATGCGCAGGTAGACGGGCTTTTGACGGGCCAATCTCCAGCTTCGCCAGATCAAGAAATGATCTCTCACCTGAGCCAGATATACCGGGATGATGAGCGCTCGCTCGCCAAAGCTTGGCAGCGTCTGGAGTTAGAGAATTATCAATTCAAGAGCGCAGAGGAGCAGTGGCAGACAGAACCCATCACGCCGCAGCCAGACAGCGCAAACGATACCTTTATTGAAAGAAATTCCCCCACGACTGAAAGACGTGTTGAGAGGAATTTCCCCACGCGCCATGCCAATAAACGCGCATCTTCGCGCATCCTCACCCAGCTCGCCGCAGCCTGCTTCGCACTCCTGCTTGTTGGCAGTCTGCTGGTTGTCCTGCGCCTGGTTCACGAGAATCAGCTTTCTAGCGGGTCCAGTGGTCAGCAGGCGATATATGCCAGCGACGATACCCACCTGTTCAAACTAGATTCCCATACCCACCAGGTGCTCTGGCAGCGCGAGCTCAATAAAATACTCAAGATTATTCCTGCTGGCAATGCCGTCTACATTTTGCAGGCTTCCTGGGCTGACATACACACAAATGCCGTTTCAAGTCTCGACGCTAGCAGCGGTAAAACGCTCTGGACGCACGCGCTGTCCCCGCAAAAACAGGACAATCAGGTAATCGTCAGAGACATGATCCTTGCGCAAGGCCGGCTCTATGTTGACTGGCAAAGCAGGAACACTAACGATGCGCTTAATCTCAATGCAGCCAAAAAAGCGCAGATAGACGTCCTCAATCCGGCGGATGGCAAGCTGATCACAGCTTTACCGGTAAAGACGGATCTATGGAACATGGCAGCAGGCAACGGAATTCTCGCAGTCAGCACAGCCTATGGCTTCCAGGTCTACGAGCTTGCCACAGGCAAATTGCTCTGGCACAAAATCTTCCAAGCCAGCACTAATATGCCTGTAGCTTCGCTTAAAGTCTCCGCTGGCCTGATATATGCCATAGTAAGCCATCCAGAAAGCACTATACGGGCCTACAAGGCAGATACAGGAGAGCAGGTCTGGCAAAGTCACGCATTCGCCGACAATCAGATCTACTCCCTCACAGTAGAGCAGAATATAGTTTACTTTGGCACCACGCTCTATCCACCAGTTGGGCAAAAGAAACCCACCACAGGGTCCATCTACGCCTACGATATCAAGCGCAATAAACAGCTCTGGAGCATCCCGGTTGCGGGAGCCACGCTGCACCCACCAGCTCTTAGCTCTGGCATGCTCTACATTTGTGCAGACAGCGGTGTAGCAGATAATCTTGCTCCCGCACCGGCACACGTAATAGCCATCTACGCAGCATCGGGCAAGATCAAGTGGCAGCGAACGCTACCAGAGAACTACGTCAGCGGGTTTGCTCTAAGCCATGAGACCATCTATGCAAGTACTTACAAAGTCACAGAGAATAGCGTAGTGCCGGGCAATACGTATGCGCTTGCTGCCTCCAATGGAAACATACAGTGGGAAGATAATCAGCATCGCTTCCTCACCCACGTCGTGGCACCATAGTATTCTTTCAGGAGCAAACCAAGCACAGGAAATAGGATGACGGCCTCTCCGTGCCATCATCCTATTTGCCGAGAGAAAAAGCCTGTGAGCATGGGGCGAGCAACGCCCTAGAACAATCGCCGATAGCTCACCCGATCAACCTCTTCTCCGTTCTATCTGACACCCGCGCTTGTCTTTCCGCTAATAAGGAGACGATGAAACGGCCTGATGAACTGAAAATAGAGTGGACCAGTCAAGCTCGTGTAATGGACAGCGGTGAACACAGAGAAGCGCGTGCGCCGGTTTGCCAACGGCTCTGCCACGAAGCCCAGGCTCGCGTTGAGCTGCTTAATATGTATCTCGGCAAGCCAGTAGCGCTCCTGCTCGGCAAGACGGACCGTCAGAGGACCCAGGCGCGCACCCTCCTGGAAAGGCACCATTTCCGGCGAGAGCCTCGATACGGGGCCCTTCGTTTTCGACCCTATGCCCACAAGCCGTTGTACCCGCATTAGCCAGGCGGGCTGATAGTTGAACCAATTGGCAAGAAAAGTGCGCAAATCAGCGCCGCCAATGGCAGTTGTCACATCAAGATAATCCGCGTCGGCAAGAAAGGGCTCCATCTCCATGGCAGGCAAGGCCTGGTATGTACTATTCCTTGGCATCTTCGGATTCCTTTCTGTCGGTCTTCCTCCCTGCTGGTAAAAGCAAGAAGTCAGAGATTCTGGCGACTTCCCGGTACAGCGCTTCCAACTCATCGCCCTGCACTGGTGGCAAGAAGTGTTGGCTACCTACAAAAATGCTATAGAGGACCTGCGCGGTTCGCCGAGCCTGCCCATGATCATGGCAGAGCAAGAAGATCAGCTCGGCGAGATAGGCGAGTCGACGCTGGTCAATGCGCTGCTGGTAGGCATGCACCAACGAATCCTGATAGGCCCAGGCACGCACAGCGACTTCCAACTGACTGGGATGGCGCAAAGAGCCCTGTAAGATCTGGTGGAGTCGATCCAGCGGAGATGTCTGAAGCTGCTGCGTATGCTCGATGATCCGCAACGTCCCCTCTTGCTCAAAGAAGGTGAGCAGCTGCTCTTTATAATCCTGGAAGTTATGAAAATGGTGATAGAAAGAGCCCTTGGTTACTCCTAAGCGGCTCGTCAAAGCCTCAATGGTCAGAGCACTTGCCCCAGCCTCGGCCAGCACGGCTAAGCCTTCTTCCAACCACCTGCGTCTGGTTGTGGCCATCTTTGCCCCTTTCAGCATAATTCTCTACAGGAAAATGTACCATACCGTATGGTATATTTTCAAGAGAAAGAGGAAAAGAAATAAGATGATAGTCTCCATGCAAACATCCGATTTCCTTCCAAGAAAAAGCCCAGATGAGGACTCTTTCCTACCTCACTGGGCAGTAATCGCAAAGACGGCGCTCTCAGCACGTGCGCCAGGAAGGGCAATCTGTACACGCACTCGCCAGGCCCCACTCATCGAGAAGCGCATGGGCGCGCTATACAGACCTCTTGATTGCTCCTGGGCTACCGCGTACTCCTTGCCCATATCCATAGCTTCCATAGCGCCCTCCAGGGTAATGTACGCATTGCTGACTGGAGCCTTATCACGCAAGACCTGAATGGAGAGCGTGGCGGGCTGAGAAGTGGGAGGTGGGTTTGGCTCGACCTGCAAGGTGAGTTGATAGGGGCCGGCCTGTGCGGTCTGCAAGGCAGCGGTGGGACGCGCAGGGATAATATCGACAAGGATAGTGCCGATCCAGGTCATCGCGGCCAGGAAAGCACAGCCAAGCGCCAGAATGATCAGTTTGCGTCTCATGAATTACCCGTTGTATCCCTTTAGCTAGCTTTATATCAAACAGTGCACCCCTTTCACTCTTAGCTTATTTCAGGGGTGCACTGGGGACGCGCACATAGACTTTCCCATCGACCACCCGCACGTCAAGACTCGGTAAAGCCTTCAAATATTGTAAGCCTCCCTGCTTATTCGCCGGCTGGCCATACTCCGTAAAGAGTCCGCCGTGGCAGGGACAATGGAAGTGACGATCATTATCATGCCATTGCACAATACAGCCCATATGTGTGCAGGCGGCCGAGAGCGCAACTACCGGCTCTTTCGGCGCGGCCGGCCCTTCGGAGTTCGCATCGTCATCATCATCGTTGCGCAGCACGTATCCTACAATGGTATCTGCTACAAAGAATACAGCCTCCTTGCCCAGTTGCGCAAGAGTTGTCACAAAATGCCAATCGGCTGGAACCTCGGCCGGGACCATCTTCACATCGGGATAGCTCTGCTTATTTGCCGGCGGCGTTACTGACACGGCTTTGTCATTAGCATGCTGACCCATAGAGACGCCCACGCCGGTACCCACTACCAACGAAGCCGCGGCAACCGCGCTTCCCGTTAAGATAGCGCGACGCGAGACCCGCTTTCTCTCTGCCTGGGAGTGTGGAAGTCGGCTTGAGCGCGGCGCCTCCATCGGCTCCTGTTGCGCTTCCTGCTCTATTGGGGCCGGCGCTTCCTGCGGGTCGGATGGCGTCGGGGATATCGGTTCCTGCGTACCAATGCTGGCCGGCGGCCTCAATCCCTGTCCCTGCCTCTCAGACATAGCAAGAAGAAGCGCCTGCAAGCTATCAGCAAACTCAGGATTCGGAGTTGCGGCCTCTGGTGAAGCTGAGCGAAAAAGCGCGGCCATACGATAGACACGGGCTTGCTCAGGAGTGAGATCCCGTGGAAGCTGGGCTGGGAGTCCCGCCTGCAGCTCTTCTATATAGCGCTCCAGCTCCAGATAATCTTCAAATCTTTCCTGGTCTTCACCGGCCATGGTACATCTCCCTGCCAACGGGCATAATTCCAGCTGTTATCTTGCGACCTTTCAATGCTCTTTTCTTTATAATAGGCTGGCTGTGCCCTGGCTCCCCCTTTAAGGGTCCTACAAAGCTAGCCCGCGAATGGTTCTTGCCCATCCCATTTGTGAGCATGGAATAGCTCTCAGTCTCTTTTCCCCAGCACATGAGGTTCTAGATCAGCGGCGCGTTTGAGCGCGCGAAACTGCAATACCTTGACATTTGCCTCGCTCAAGCCCATCTGTGCAGCCGTTTCCTTAATCGAGAGATTGAGCAAAAAACGACAAGTCAGCACCTCACGATAATGCTCAGGCAGCGCTGAGAGCACACGCCGCACGCGCTCCGTGGGAGTTGCATCGTTAGTGGGTGCCGCCCCCTCCTCCTCGCTCGGCCCTTCCCAACCGGCCTCCAGCAACTCCTCTAAGGAGCTAATCGAAATACGATAATAGGCTCGCCAATAATCAGCAATGGTTGTGCGCGCGATCTGAAAGAGCCACTTCTGCATGCTCTGCGGGCTACGAGTCCTATCGAGTCCGCGCACAGCTTTGATAAAGGTCTGCGAGGTAAGATCCTCGGCCTCTTCGCGATTGCCTACCTTACTATAGATAAAGCGATAAATCAGGTTCAAGTTCTCCTGATAAAGCGCCTGAATCTGTTGCACACTCTGGTCCCTCTGCAGCTCAGCATCGGCACTCTTCTTTTGCTCGGTTTCGGCAAGTTGTATTTTCACATGTGGACCGCATGGCATATTCACATCATACTCCCCGCCATGAGCCGCGCAGATAACCACTCCCGCAGATTAGTCCTTTCTGTACAATTACCACTGGCCCTGGCAAATATTACTACGCCCCAGGGTTACGGCCGCTAAAACGAAAGGGTAGGTCGCGCTTCACACCCCTGCACGAACCGTAAAGTTCTGTCTGCACAGGGGCGGAGCACAACCTACCCTTGAATGACGTATGCCAACGCCATAGTCGTTAAAAATCTGCTACTTAGAATATTATACACCATTGTCAAGGCAATTTCAAAGGTTTTTGGGACCTTGCAGGCTATCCCTCTGCCTTCGCTTCTATAGCTTGGTTGATCTCCCAGACGTTGCCTTCAGGATCAGCAAAATGGGCAGTGCGCAGTCCCCAGCTTCGATCGGTTGGAGGTTTGAGGAAGGTAACACCTTTCGCCTTGAGCTCCTCGTATGCAGCATCGACATCCGCAACGCCGGCGGCCAGTAGTCCGGCTGGCCTGGTCTGTAGCGTGGAGGAACTTGCTTGCTCCCCAATCAGGTCTGCAGTCCCTTCCGGCGAAAGCAAGATCAAATAGAGCTTATCTTGTAAAAGGAACGTGGAGGATTGGGCATCGCTCCCCAGAGACCGCAGCTTGAAGGTATCCCGATAAAATACTGTACATTTTTCTAGATCCTTGACGAATAAGACGACTGCTTCCACCTTGTGAATCATAGCTTTTCCTTTTGTATGTTATTCTCAGCCGCGTCAAAACGGCCATAGAAACGCGTGTGTGAATGCTTCTTCCGAGGGGAAGACCAACGTCCCGCGCTCAATAGAGCATAGTCTAACAAAGGCAGAGAGGAAAAACTTCTCCTATCTTGCTTTTTTCTGTCCATTACACGCCTGGAGAATGAGATCTGTTGAGAAGCAGTTTAATATTGCTAGTTTATCCGACCTGCGCCTTAACATATGGGGACAGCTTCAAGATAGAGCGGCGAACGAAGGGACGCAGCAAGGGCATGCTCAGGCTGATAAGAAGCCCGGGATCGTTATGCTTAAGCATCTCCTCAAGCATCTCCTCAAACGAATGGCGCTGATAATGCAGCAAGGCCTCGCTCGCTTCACTCTCTAGCCAATCGGTGCAGTATTGCTGCTGGCTAAAGGCGCTTTCGGGCAATTTGCCAACGCACATACGCTCCATCATCGTTTGCACATAATCGCGATAGCGAATCTGGCAGCGTGGACCACCGCCAATCAACCAGGTCTCACCCCAGATAGGGCCAGCAATCCCATTGGCAATCGCCAGAGCCGCATCGGCAGGATGGAGCATCTCAAAGCGCGTCTCCAGCGCAATCTCGAACATGATAGGATGAGGCTTATGCGCCCTGAGAATCGGTGGCATATCGCAGAAGCGAAAAATGGCCCAGTCCAGCCCCGCGCTTTTCACCATCTCTTCGCCTTCAATTTTGTGCGCGCTATAGGCGTCGGTCGCCTGTACGGGATCAGTGAGCTTGCGCGGGGGCTCTTTATCTTGCGTATGGCCGAAGACATCGAAGGTAGAAGTAAAGAAGAATTTCGGCGGCTGGCTCTGGCGCTTAGCGGCCTCAAGCAGATTGCGCGTGCCGCCTACATTGACGGCATAGGCCCTTTCCGGGTCCACAAGCGAGGCGGGCGGAATTACGGCCGCCAGATGGATGACGATATCCTGCCCCTCTACAGCCTGGCTTACCTGCGCCAGCTCGCACATCTCCCCAGACAATCCTAGCCCGAGCAGCAACCAGGCTGGCCCTTTGCTTGGTTAGCGGCGTTTGCAGATCGAAGCAAATGACGCGATGGCCTCGCCGGAGCAATTCCTGGAGAGTATAAAATCCAACATTGCCGAAGGCCCCGGTAAGCAATACGTTCATGAAAGATTCCTTTCTCTCTCTGAGATAGATTGGACGCTCGGGCCTTGCCAATCTGCAAACACGCATACAGGCTGCATTTTCCTAAGATCGGGAACGATGAATATCCTTCAAGGTGGGTAAATCCTTCAAACGCTCGCGCTGGAGCCACAAACTAAGGATACTCGCCAGAAAGCTCCCGACAAAGATGAGGATAAAGAATCCAATGATGAAGAGTACAACGGCTTGCATATTTGCTCTCCCTCCTCATTCAGCTGACTAACATACTACATGCTTTACGTTTGTGGAATGAACAAGTTACAGCCTACTTCTCAAGCATCAGAGGAACCATAACTCAAAGTGAGGAATAAGGAGTAAAGGTGAATTTCATCTTGTCGTCAGGATAAATATTAGTTAATACACTTAATATCTCTCTTGACCTCAATAATTAAGATTTTCACCGAGAGAAGCAACATCGCCTCTTTGTTTCGAAGCGTAGTAAACTCGACAATGTAAAGCTAAGGGAAAGCAACGAGCGGGTGGAAAAGGTATAAGGCCAGGCGCGACTGAATTGACAAATTCGTGGCAATGAACTGACGTGTATAGTATAATACTATACACAACGCCTATAGAGAGAATTGCACATAGGGGTGCTAGGTTGTAAAGGCGTTGGTTGGTGCAAAGCACACCATATTTTACGTGCTGTTTATAAAGTGCGAAATAATAGCGCTGGAAATAGAGTATAAGGGATCGCGCGGAGCTTCCACAAGCAGAGGGAAACAGCCCGCCAATCCCTCAGAACCGGATAGTGATAATGCGCTAGTTCACACCAACTGTCTCAGAAGCTGAAAGCAGTTTGGAATGGGGCTATGCAGCTTTTCTAGCAGGCCAGCACAGTAGCACCCCGTGCGGATGTCAAAATTGGGCGAGAGCAAGAGGCCGGAGAAACAAGCAGGGGGCATCATTTCGGGATACTGTGTCCATGCGGGCTAGCGGTAGCCCTTCTCCTCATTTCCCCACTTCGCGCCTTCCATCTTCGCCACAAGAATCGAGGAAAAGATGTACAAAGGTCAATCAGGTATGTGGTCCTGGCTCTTCCACAGGGTTTCAGGGCTGGGCATCCTTCTCTTCTTGTTCATTCACATCGTTGACATTTCCTTGCTGGGTTTCGGCAGCGAGGTCTACAATGAGGGTATTTCGCTATTTGACAGTGTGGTTGTACGCCTGCTATCCCTCTCGATTATTGTAGCCGTACTCTTCCATGCCTTCAACGGAGTGCGCATTATGTTAATCGACTTCTGGCGTAAGGGCGTCTACTATCAAAAGGTGATGTTTGCGATCGTGATGGTCGTCACGATTGTGATCTTCATTCCTTTTGCCTATTTTGTGCTCAGGCCGGCCCTGCTGCCTATCGCCTACTGGTTTATTAACATCCCGGGCGTAGCGCACGTAGGACACTAATTAGTTTGTCGGCTTGTACACATCGTGGGTGTATGAAGCGCCCCTACGAAGGAGAATATGTATGTTACGTCTGTCAAAGTTTTACGGCCCTCGCCCGGCGTCAGGCGGTGTTTTCGAGACGCTTTCCTGGTACTATTTCCGCATCTCAGGCGTGGTACTCTTTTTCCTGGTCATTATTCACTTAATCATTATGCACGTCTCGAATGATGTGGCCTGTACCACATTCGCATTTGTATCAGCGCGCTACGCCAATCCACTCTGGCGTCTCTTCGACTGGCTGCTACTGACCATCGCGCTGACACACGGGATGAACGGGCTGCGTGTAGTAATCGACGACTATGCACGCTCGCCGCGTACGCGCGTGCTCTTGCTCTCGATCGCAGCCGTTCTGTTGCTAGTCTTCTTTATGTTGGGAACGATTACCCTGATTACTTTCCATTCAGTTGCGCCGCAGGTTGCCGGCCCACAATGTCTGCCTAAATAAAAGCGAGGATCTGCTATGTATCATAAACATGACGTCATTATCGTTGGCTCGGGAGGTGCAGGCCTTATGGCAGCCATGCAGCTACCCCATGCCAGTGTGGCGGTACTCTCCAAGGTCTACCCCACACGTTCGCATACCGGCGCAGCTCAAGGAGGGGTAGCAGCCGCTCTTGGCAACCAGGAAGAGGACCACTGGAAGTGGCATATGTACGATACGGTGAAGGGTGGCGACTACTTAGTTGATCAGCCCGCCGCCGAGATTCTGACCCGCGAGGCGATCGATGCGGTCTATGAACTTGAGCATCGCGGCCTGCCTTTTAACCGTACAGCCGATGGGCGCATTGACCAGCGCCGCTTCGGAGGCCATTCGCGCAATTTCGGCGAAGCTCCTGTACGCCGCTCGTGCTACGCGGCTGACCGCACAGGACATATGATCCTGCAAACCATGTACCAGAATGCCATCAAGAACGAGGTCAACTTCTTCAACGAGTTTCTGGCCCTCGACCTGCTCATCAACGAAGATCGCGTCTGCGGTGTGGTGGCCATAGAGATTCGTACAGGTGAGATCCATACCTTCCATGCCAAAGCTGTACTCTTCGCCACAGGCGGCTACGGTCGCGCCTGGCGCGTGACCAGCAATGCCTTTGCTTGCATGGGCGACGGCATGTCTATCGCCTATCGTCGGGGTATTCCACTTGAAGATATGGAGATGTATCAGTTCCATCCGACCGGCATTTATAAGGTTGGCGTCCTGCTGAGCGAGGCCGCACGCGGCGAAGGCGGCAAGCTGCTCAACGACAAGGGCGAGTATTTTATGGAACGCTATATGCCAACTATGAAAGACCTGGCGCCGCGTGATATAGTTTCGCGCTGCATTGTGCAGGAGATCAAAGAGGGCCGGGGCATCCATGGCAAAGATTATGTCTATCTCGACGTCAGACATCTTGGCAAGAAAGTGATTGACGAGAAGCTGCCCGACATCACCGATTTCGCCCGCAACTATCTTGGCGTCGAGCCGATTACCGAGCCAGTGCCGATCCATCCTACGGCGCATTATGCCATGGGCGGCATTCCTACCGACATTGAGGGACGCGTGGTCACTGACGCGCAATGGACGCCAATCCCTGGCTTCTATGCCGCTGGCGAGGTAGCCTGTGTCTCAGTGCATGGCGCCAACCGCCTTGGCACAAATTCGCTGGTTGACCTCATAGTCTTTGGCCGCCGCGCCGGCAAGCATATGGCCAAATTTATTCAGGAAAACGACCATGTGCCCTTGCCCTCGCAGCCAGAAGACTTTGCGCGCGAGCAGATCAGTCGCCTCTACACCACAACCGGCGGCGAATCGGCAAGCCGCATTCGCTCCGAGCTGCAAAACGAGATGATCGATAAGGTCTTCGTCGAACGCAACGAAGATGGCCTGCACGAGGCGCTAGATAGCATTGACGAGCTGCAGGATGCCTACAAAAAAGTGCAGCTACAGGACAAAGGCAAGCGCTTCAATACTGAGCTTGTGGAGGCCCTGGAACTTGGCTTCCTGCTCGATTGTGCCGAAGCAACCATTCATGGAGCCATGGCCCGCAAAGAGAGCCGTGGAGCTCACTTCCGTCTGGATTATCCAAAACGCGATGATGCCAACTGGCTCAAGCACACACTTGCCTACAAAGGCACCAAAGCGCATGACGTTCGCCTTGAGTACAAGGACGTGATCCTGATTGATGATCCCGTCTTTGCGCCAAAGGAACGGAAATACTAGAGGAGAACAGCATGAACATTCACATGCGCATTAAGCGCTACGATCCCGAGAGGGGCGACGGTAAGCCATATTGGAGCGAATTCACTGTCGAGGCCGATCCTCTTGATCGCTTACTTGACGCGCTCAATACTGTCAAATGGACGATGGATGGTACGCTCACCTATCGCCGCTCCTGCGCTCATGGCGTTTGTGGCTCCGATGCGATGCGCGTTAATGGACGCAACCGCCTTGCCTGTAAGGTGCTGGTGCGCGACGTAGGCACCAGGGTAACTATTGAGCCCATGCTTGGCTATCCAGTCATTAAGGATCTTGTCGTCGACATGGACCCATTTATGGAGAAGTATAAGTCGATCAAGCCTTATCTTATCAACTATGATGCGGAGCCGGCGGCCGAACGCCTGCAAAGCCCCGAGGACCGCGCACGCTACGATGAGGGAACCAAGTGTATTCTCTGCGGCGCCTGTACAGGCTCGTGCCCTTCGATCTGGGGCAATCCCGATTGGATTGGACCAGCCTCGATTGTCAACGCGCACCGCTTTATCTTCGATAGTCGCGACCAGGCCACCGCCGAGCGCTTGCAGATTCTGGGTCAGCCCAACGGTGTATGGCGCTGCCGCACTATCTTTAACTGCACCGATGCCTGTCCGCGCGGCATCCATGTCACCGACCTGATTGAGCAGGTCAAGCGCGCCATCGTCTATAACGACACCAGGGATAGCTAAGCCCTGACCTACAAAGCGTTAAAGGGCGGGAAGCACCAGGAAACTGCTCCCGCCCTTCTCTATCCGACAATAATTGTGCTGTAGGGTAACCTCAGAGCTACTTTAGCCCCTCGCGGAAGTCTTGCCTGAAGCGCTGAGCGTCCTGGCGCAAGGCCACTAGCTCTCTATCATTTATCCAGCGCAATAAAAGCTACAGTCTATTCTTCGCACTGAAACCTACAGGTATCTAGCAACATCTCTTCGCTAACTTTAAAAGTTCATGATGCAAAGTGGTAGCATTACTGGCTATCAAACGACCGCTGTTTTCCAAAGTGAACGATTTTCCAGCAAAATCAGTTACCTTTCCGCCAGCTTCTTGCAGGATCAACAAGCCG
This sequence comes from Ktedonosporobacter rubrisoli, assembly GCF_004208415.1. Classification (GTDB taxonomy): domain Bacteria; phylum Chloroflexota; class Ktedonobacteria; order Ktedonobacterales; family Ktedonobacteraceae; genus Ktedonosporobacter; species Ktedonosporobacter rubrisoli. Next base: position 6,545,765 of record NZ_CP035758.1, read on the forward strand.
GCATCAGAAGGCACAGCCTGCTCAGAGACGGTGATAACGCTTTCAGCCTTCCCGCTGGCCACCAGGCACCAATCCAGTGCCGGCGACCAGGTATCGAGCACTCTGCGGCAGTGGAGATGGAGCGCGTTGCGTAAGCATACTGTGGCCGGCTGCCGCTTGGTAGTAAAATCGGGGATAAAAAAGATGCTACTCCTCTTCAAATCTTCCTTGTTGCAAAAGGGACACGTTCATCCCTCCTCCCAGCCCAATTCGGATCACTTCTTCCATTGCCCACAGATATCTTGTATTCTATTTTTCAAGTATAAAATGTCTTAGAAACCTAAACAGAATTAAGAGGGATGCATAAGATGGCTAATAGCGATCCTAAACAAGTAATCATGGAGCATCTGAATGCGCTTAAGTTTTCCGCGCAGAAAGATGTAGATAGCAACACGCCTGCTCAGAAGCCAGAGACGACAGAAAAAGTAGGACCTACCAATATCCGTTTTCTTAAAGCACGCTCGTTGGCCAATCGTCAGCTTCATCTCGTCAGTTGTGAAGCGCCTGATGGGCTAGAACTGTACTTTACGTATTATCTTATTAAGGATGAGAACGCCTGCTGGCAGGTTTACGATGCCATCGGCGGACCTGCTTATGAGACGAGCCGCGAAACATATAGCCAGCCACGCGCTCTATTGAGCCGCGCTGGCTGGCCGGATCATTTTTATGCCAGCGGCTATATCATAGAAAACGGGGTTGATGTGAGCCTGCTGCGCTGTATTGCAGCCAACGGAACAATTATGGAGGATGAGCCCTCAGAAGATCGCTTCGTGCTCTTATTTAGCGAGCAGCCGGTTCGCTTGCCACTGCGCATCGAGCTCTATAATCAGGCCGACAATCTGGTAGGCAGCCATGAAGTATTCAAAGGAGCACTATAATTCAAGGCCAGAGCTTCCCGCTCTTTCTTATGCTCAGCTATAGCGGTACCTATCAGCCACGAGGGGAACGTCTAGGAGGCAGAGAGCAAAAGCAAGATATGATTTAGAGAAGGAGCGATAAATGGCTTCGCAGCATAGCCAATCATCTCAATTAGCCTTAGAACAATTTACACAGCCTCTGCGCACGCCCGGCCCACAAGGTCTGCTGGGTGCGTTAAACGCGACCCAACCAGTAGAACTACAGGCGCGTATCACCTCCGCCGAAATATTCACGGGCAAACATACGACGTTCTGGGCCTATCAGGCCACCCAGGACCAGCAAAGCTGGCTCAACCCGATCTTCAAAGTCCAGCGTGGCCAGCTCTTCACTGCAAACTTTACCAATCAATTGCCTGAAGCAACAACGATTCACTGGCACGGGCTGCATCTCGATTGGCACATGGATGGGCACCCACGCTGGGCCGTAGAGCCTGGCGCCAGCTTTCACTATCAGTTCCCAGTAAACAATCGCGGCGCCACCTACTGGTATCATCCTCACGCCCACCACAGAACGGCCTGGCAGACCTACCATGGCCTGGCAAGTTGCTTTATCGTCGAGGATGAAGACACACGACGCCTCGCACAAAGCCTTGATCTCACCTTTGGCACGACCGATCTTCCGCTCATACTTCAGGACAGACGCTTTGACGAATCAGGCCAATTGCTCTATCCAATTGATCAAGAGAGCCAGGATATGGGCGTCGAGGGCGATACCATTCTTGTCAATTTGACCCCGCGACCCGTGTTAGAGGTAAGCACGCGCATCTATCGCCTCAGAATACTCAATGGCTCTAACGCGCGCATCTATCGCCTGGCCCTGCAGCGCGCCAGAGACGAAACGCTGCTCCCCTATTGGCTCATCGGAACCGATGGCGGACTCCTCGAACAGCCCCATGTCGCAACCGAGGTCTTTCTCTCGCCTGGCGAGCGCGTAGAGCTCTTACTCGACTTCTCGCCCTTCGCCCTCAATGAAGAAATATTCTTGATAAGCTTACCCTTTGATCCCATGCATAACGAAATGGCCATGGGAAGCATGGAGGAGAGCCACACCATGCAGCACTTGGGCGACGAGGGGCACGCCATGCCACACCACCATATGGGCGCGCCAGGGCTCCCCGGCGGCCAGCAGTTCCCGCTGCTCAGACTCGTCATTAAGCAGCAGGAAAAAGTACTCTCAGCAGCGCCTAGCCAGCTCTCAGTCATCCAGCCCATTCCCCTGCAAAGCGCAACCACGCGACAAATCGAGATCTCTGTGGCCTCCGGTGGAGAGAATCAGCCCATGCGCTGGCTCATCAACGGGCACAGCTATGAGCTTGATGAGTATCCCATCGAAGTGAAAAAAGGCACAACCGAGATCTGGCAGATCCATAACAACGAGCAGAGCATGCCCCATCCTATGCACCTGCACGGCTTCCAGTTTCAAGTAATTGACCGCAGCGGAAGTCCCGAGCAGATCCAGCGCCTGGCCGTAGATTCTATGGGCAGAACAAGCACCGATCTTGGCTGGAAAGATACAGTGCTTGTCTGGCCCGGCGAGACAGTCAGGATCGCTACGCAGTTTGCGCATCCATTTCCCGCTGATCAAGTTTACATGTTCCATTGCCACATTCTCGAACATGAGGATACTGGAATGATGCTTAACTATCGCATCAGTTGAAGAGAATGCGCTATGATATAGAGGAATGGGTATTCTAAGCCATGAGAGGTTTGCACAGACATGGATACAGCCGAAACCACCTGGCAACATAGTTTCATTCAGACCAACGGCATTCGTATGCACTACGTCAAGCAAGGAAGCGGACCCCTGGTCATCTTTCTACACGGTTTTCCCGAGTTCTGGTATTCCTGGCGCTACCAGCTGCCCGTGCTAGCCGAACATGGCTATACAGCTGTCGCGCCAGATCTGCGCGGCTACAACGAAACCGATAAGCCAGCCGGCGGCTACGATCTCGCCACCTTATGCCGCGATATTGCCGGGCTCATCAGCGGCTTACAAAGCCAGAAAGCCATCATCATCGGCCACGATTGGGGAGGCGTTCTGGCCTGGTCCCTGACCATCCACCATCCCGAGCTTGCCGAGCGCCTGATCGTTCTCAACGCGCCACATCCAGCGGCCATGTCCCGTGAGCTGCGCACTATCGAGCAGCTGCGTAAGAGCTGGTATATGTTCTTCTTCCAGATTCCCTGGCTCCCCGAATATCTCCTGGGACTTAACCATGCCGCCGCCATTGGCAAAATGCTCCATGCCAGCGCCGTGCAGAAGGCCGCCTTTCCACCCCAGGTGCTCTGGAGCTATCGTGACGCCATGAGCAAGCCCGGGGCCTTGACCGGCGGGCTCAATTATTATCGGGCCATGTTTCGCCGCCTGGCCACAAGAGGTCGCTCGGGCAACGAACATGTTATCAACACTCCCACCTTACTGATCTGGGGCGAGCAGGATGTGGCCCTTGGCATAAATCTGACAAAGGGACTGGAAAACTGGGTTCCAAATCTGCGCATTCAGTATTTGCCCGAGAGCGGCCACTGGGTCCAGCAAGAAAATCCCGAGGAAGTCAACAAGCTTATACTGGAATTTCTCAGCACAAGCTGATCGTCAGCTGCTCAGGAAAAAGTATAGGCATCGAAAAGAGGATACGCGCACCCGATGCACTTCGGGCAGGGTATATCAAGAATGCGCGCGCAAGGGATCATCGAGATGGGATAAAGCGCCGGGTCGCAATCAGCGCAAAAGCGCATCAGCCCCCGTTGCCAGCGAAACTTCCTGTCGCGCCTTTTCGCTAGTGCCCACAGTGCCCTCAGCGCTGCCCTGTGCCCTCTCCTCCGTCTCCAAGGGTTCCTCCAACACCTGTTTCATCCATAAAACGCCACATATATTACACATGCCATGGCTCGCTTCATACAATTTAGGCAAAGGCACATTGGAGATCCGCTTCCCCATGCCATCAATCAGGCGTAGGCACCATGCACACTGTCGTAGCATATCGTTTCCCATCCTTTCTCAGCAGGCCTCTACTTCTAACTCTCTACTCCCTTACGTCAAGCACAGCCTATTTCTTTACTATTGTATCCAGCTCAGCAAATGCACCTTCCCAGACGTTCCCGCGCTGAAAGGTGCTACGTGCTTTTGGGAGACCAGTAGCGAGCGGCCAGGCCATCCTTGCCCACCGCTTGAGATTGCTGGCACAGCGCCTGCCTATTTTGCGTTCCTGAGGCCTGCCCCTTCCCCTGTGGAGCAGGCGCAGACCCATAGATCGCGCGAAACTTTTTCACTCCGCGCGACACGCGCTTACGCACAGCTTCTGGGCTGCTAGCGAGGATCTTGCTTATCTGTTCGTATGTGAAGCCATTACCATAATGGAGCTGTAAGCAGGCCGCGTCCTTTGGTTTAAGCGAGGAGAGAGCCTGCTCTACAAGGATGCGCGTCTCGGCCTGATCTTCGATAGAAGGGCTGACCAGAGCCTGAGCCAGGAAGCGTCTCTCCTCATAACTTGTCTCAGATGAGTTGCCAGAGCGTTCAGTAGCTGCCAGCGGCAAAAAGCTCACAAACTTTAACAGGCGCCGGCGATTGAGATAGCGCAAGGCATAATTTGTAGCGATCCGATACACCCAGGCATCAAGGGCAAGATCAGCCGAAGTCTTGCCTATTTCCTTATAAATTTGTAAAAACGTATCCTGCGCGAGATCAAGGGCCATCTCCCGATCTCCCACCAGATGGTATAAGTATCTCGTTATCGGCTGCTGCAGACGCTCTATCAGAGTGCAAAAGGCCTGAGCATCTTTCGCCTGCAGGCGCGCTACCTCGGCTCCTTTAACTTCAGTCACGGCTATCTAGCTTTCTGCGCTCAGAAGCACGCTGCACTCCCACCAGCCATGCAGGTTTCTCAGGGAAAAACGTGCTCTCTCCTCAACTTTTCTTCTCCATCCAAAGGACAAGGCAGGCAGGCAGAGACCCCTCTCAACCTTGCAGTTGGGCTTAGGCTACAATAAGCATCTCTGACCAGAGATATAACCCCATTTTATTGCTCGTTTCGGCAATTGTGATAAATGTTCCCCTATCTACTATAATCAATATGTCTGGCAAAAGCGGACAGGTTTTTCTACAGTTTTTTGTATCCCCAAAAAAAATAACGAATATCCCCGGCAGAAGTTGCAACAAACAAGGCTTCCGCATGTTTTAAGCAAAATTCTAATCTTATTTATTTAGGTGTTAGAAGGCGCCAATCCTGTGCTAATCAGGCAACAGTGACACTTATAGTGTGATAGCCAGAGGAGCCAATCGGCGCGGGTGGCTGCTCGCTGGGGTCCTGCACATTGCCCTCCATATCGATGGCGCGCACCATAACTGTATACGAGCCGGCATGAGGTTGCCAGGGCAGCTCCCATAGGACCCAGGTAAGTGCCGAGAGGGGACGCTTTAAGACGGCTCGCTGCCAGTTTTGGCCGCCGTCCAGGCTGACATCTACCTCACTTATCTCCTTATTGCCAGAAAAGGCCACGCCCGCGATATAGGTTGGCTTGTTGGCGGCAAGCTTTGCGCTCGATAAGGGAGTATCGATGCGTGAAGTCAGGCGTATTGGCGCATCATCGCTCCAGCCGCGCATCTGCCAGAAGCCCTGATAGTTCTCCTTGACAACTTCTATGCCTGTAATCCACTTCACATGTTTCATTCCATAGATACCAGGCACAAGCAGGCGAGCCGGATAGCCGTGACCCGTGGGCAGGTTTACCCCATTCATATGTAGCGCTACCAGGGTCGTCGGCTCCAGAGCCTTGGCCAGATGAATGCTATCGCTATAGTCGTCGGTCGCGTGCAGCACAACTTTCGTCGCGCCCGGTTCGATGCTACCCGCTTGCTTGAGCAGATCGGCCAGCGGTACGCCCTCCCAGAGCGCATTGCTCATATAGGGTCCACCGACTTCATTGCTTATGCACATCATCGACTCATATTGCTGCTTCATAGGCAAGGCCTTTAGCTCAGCATAGGTAAGGCTGTAAGGCCGCTCTACCTGGCCATAGACCTTTAATTGCCAGCCGCTGGCGTTGACTACAGGGTCGGAGAGAAGGTTTTTAGAAACTACGTAATACTGTTCATTGCTGGTCACTTCGGGGGAGAGCTGCGCTACAGTCTGGAAGGGGCCATAATTGGGAGTTGGGGGAGGACTGATCTTGCTCTTGAAACGCTGAACCTGTTCAGCTACGCTCGTGCCGCCAAACCCGCCACTAATGAAGCGCCAGGCCAGCGTGCCAAGCGCGCCCACTGCCACAATGGCTACGCCGGCACGCAGCACGCTACGACGTCCAGGTTGCGCGGGCAGATCGCTGAGAGCCTTCGCCTCAGCCGGCTTGTTAAGTTCATTTATTGTTGTACTCGGTGAGCTGTCGGCTTCACTTTGAGCCTGCAGGCGCATCCTGCTTAGCCAGCTCTGGGTCAGGACAAAGAGCAAACCAAAACAGAGACCCACCACAGCCAGGCTGATGGCAGTTTGCCATATCCCTATGTGCAATTGCGCACCAAAGAAGCCAGCGCCGATCAGAGGTAGCAAGATGAGCCCGCAAAGCAACCAGAGCAAGGCCGCCAGCCATACGCCATCGCGCCACTCAAGGATGTCCCGTCGCTTTATACGCCCCAGGAGCAGAGCATAGCTTCCCCCACAGAGGGCGAATACAACACATTGTCCCACAAAAATAATGACGAAGAGATAACGCTTGGCATCGACTCCAATCAACTCATGCAGATAGTCAAAGGTCGAGGCAGGCATGATATTTGTGATGGCTGCCCCAAAAACTTCAGGCAATGAAACTCCATTCACGGTTAAACTGAGGAGTAACATCAGCAAGCCAGCGAGCACACCGGCTGCCAGCCCGGCCAGAAAACCAACGCCAAAGCGCTGACGAGGTGAGAAGAAACTTGCGCGCATATCGGGCCTCTCAATGTTTAGGTTGAGCCTTGTTGAGCGAGGATCAATACTCTGTCTTACTATACCATTTATTGTTACGCACGTTGCAGACAGCATAAATTTACAGTTTCTAACGATCTGAGCCCTCTTCCCAACAAGCATGGCAGAGCATTGCCTGGTTCCTTATCAGGCTCAGAGCGGGCCCGGCTTTGCGCATCCAGCAACGTGCTATCCTACCTGCTGTTTAGTCAATGTAGACATTTACCCATGCCCTAAACTCCCAGCCTTAAATTTATATTTTTTTAATACCCAAAAAGATATTTTATATCTTTTTTTTGTGATATTGTATCTATGGTGCCAGTTCTCTATATTTCTCTTTTGGATTATCCGCTTCTTTCTTGTTCTAGTTCAATGGGGAAAAGGAAACCATGACACAAACGTCTAGCTCACAGAGACCCTCGTCGCTCTGGACCAACCGAAATTATCTACTACTCTGGATCGGACAATCCTTTTCACTGATCGGTGATTACTTCTTCATAGCCACTATCGCTATCTGGATCATTGATCGACTGGCTCACGGCCAGCCCTGGCTCCCGTTAGCGGCTGGCGCTGTTCCCCTGCTGGGAGCCGTGCCCGCGCTCCTTCTCGCGCCTCCCGCCGGTGTCTTTGTCGATCGTTGGGACAGACGACGAACCATGCTCTGGACAGATATAGTACGCACAATCCTCGTCGCACTTTTCCTGCTCCTGACCATCTTCGTAAACGAGCCTACCTGGCTATTAATAAGCAGCTATGCCACAGTGCTACTCTGCGCCTGTGGTGCACAATTCTTTATGCCCGCACGCGTGGCTGTGGTCAACGATATTATTCTTCCCGAGCAACGGCCGATGGCCTTTGGCTCATTGCAGCAGGCCAATTACCTGGCGCAGATCGTCGGCCCCGCCCTGGCCGCCCCGCTCTACATTCTGCTGGGTCCGGTCTGGGCTATCGCGCTTAACGCCCTCTCCTATCTCGTCTCGTTTCTGGTCCTGGTCCTTTTGCGCGTACCAGCTTATCAGCGCGATTCTACCCAGAGCAAAACTAGCTTCTGGGTAGAATTTAGAGAAGGCCTTAACTTCTTTGTCACTAATCGCGTCCTGGTGACGCTGCTGATCAGCGGCATGATCTTTATGTTCGCCGGTATGGCCTTTAACTCGTTTGAATATCTCTATGGTGTTGAGAATCTGCACATTACTAATGGCTTGCTTGGACTCTACGTCGGCTGCTACGGGATTGGCGTTGTGATTGGCCTGCCCATTACCGCTTCGCTGGCCAGGCGCTATAGCGAGGTACAGATCCTCTGGATCTTTTTGCTTGGGCACGGGTTAATGACCATAATTCTCTCGCGCATGACCTCATTGATCCCTGGCATGATCTGTACGCTTCTGATTGGCTTTTTCAGCACCGCCATCTATGTGACGGTACGTCCGCTGACGATGCGCGTAACCCCATCGCGCTTAATCGGGCGCGTGATGGCCTTCGAGAGTCCATTGATTACCGCCGCCTCGCTCATAGGTGGCACGCTGGCCAGCGTGCTGGCCTCGACAGTTTTACAAAACCTTCACGCAACCTTTGCTGGCTTCACTTTTGGCCGTCTCGATACTATCTTTTTTATCGTAGGGCTTCTGGTAATGTGTGCAGGAATCTTCGCCAGGCTGACCCTCTATCGAGAAGTCAAAAAATTGAACGCCGAGGATACGGTCCAGCAACCCAGCGCGGCCGCCGTCACTGAATAGGCAGCAGACCGAGCTTGACACGCCTGGAGCTTCTCGATATAGTACAGCAAAGAAACAGCTGTCGAAAAAAGGACTGAAGGTCGATGCAAGAATCGGGAAGCTCTCTCCACAATAAAGAGGCCAGCCGCCGCGCTCGTCGCATGCAACGACGCCTTGAGGATATTCTCAAGGTTGCTGCTCGCATGTTCGCTGAGCACGGCTATGAAGGCACCACCCTGGAAATGATAGCTGAAGATCTGGGGCTCTCGAAACCAGGGCTGTACTATTATGTAAAGAGCAAAGAAGAGGTGCTGGAACATATTTTCCGCAGAATCTTCAAGGCGATTCTCGCAAGCCTCTCTACTGCTGTCTCGCCGGAGATGCTCCCGCAAGAGCGTCTCTACCATCTGATTACAGCATATGTTACGCACGCCTGCATCTATCCCGAAGGCCATGCTCTCTTCCTCTACGAAAGTCATCTCTTAAACGTCTGCAACGATGAGCTTCGTGCGCTGCGCGACCTCTACCAACAACAGATAGAGGAGGCCATCACTGCCGGTATCCAGCAAAACATTTTCCATATCACAGATGCCAGGCTGGCCAGTTTGGCCCTGGTAGGAGCTCTGCATCCTATTCCGCTCTGGTATAAGCCCAGCGGCTCCTTAACTCCCGGCGAGATTGCCGAATATTACGCCCGTATGCTCATTGGTGGCCTGGTAAATCCGTTGACCAGACCCTTCAGTCACGCGCACTAATCCCTGCCCCTTCATCCCCTTGACAGGCTCTTCTTCTCCTAGCTATACTTTGCCATAGGTTCGTTTTTCGACCGAGGGTAAATTTTTCAAGCAAAAGGAAAGGATGTAATATGATGTACTGGCTGGCCCAGGTAAATATCGGACGAATGCTGGCTCCGCTCAGCGATCCTGTTATGGCAGGATTTGTGGCAAAGTTAGATGAGATTAACACGTTGGCGGATAACAGCGAGGGCTTTATCTGGCGCTTGCAAACACCCGAAGGGAATGCAACTTCTTTACGTCACTTTGAAGATGAGCTCATTCTTGTGAACCTCTCTGTGTGGACTGATCTTGCTACTTACGCCAACTTTGTCTACAAAAGTCAGCACCGCCAATTGATCCAGCAACGTCGCCAGTGGTTCCAGAAGTTTGAGGGCCCGTATACAGCCATCTGGTGGATTCCTCGTGAGCATACTCCCGACGTCAAGGAGGCCAAAGAGCGCCTGGAGCATCTGCGTATACACGGCGAGACGCCTTACGCCTTCACCTTCAAAAAGACGTTTCCGGCTCCCGCAGAAAGCGATAACATCAGTTCGCCGCTTATCGTGAAGGGCTAGCCTTGCGCCTGGCCGGCCGCGCAAAGACTACATGCTTCAGCAAATAGTATATACTACAAGCATGACTAGCCAAACTCTCAAACGTTTTACAGAATTTCCAGCATAAGCTAAAGGACTGAACATTATGCAAACCCCAGAGGAGCTAGAAGCAGCTCTAGCATTGAAATCTATAGCGCGCAATATTTCGCTCAAATCTTCGCTCCAACAGATGCCCAAAGTCTATTCCGCGCTCTGGCCAGCCGCCCGACGCTTTGTCACCGGAGAAACGCGGCAGGATGCCATCGATACAGCCAGAACACTTGCCGCTCAGGGATACAGCACTTCTTTAGAGTGCATCGGCGAAAATACGGCCACCGAGCAGGCATGCCAGGACGCCATGAGTGAATTTCTCGCCTTAAGCCAGGCCATAGAAACAGCCTCCCTGGCCGGGAGCGCCACCCTTTCGCTCGATCTTTCACACATCGGCCTTTCCGTAAGCCGGGAACTGGCGCTTGAAAATCTTCAGCGCCTCGCCCAGGATACCAGAGCGCGCGGCATCTCCATGATGCTAGGGATGGAGGAATCCGAGAAAATTCCAGCAATCCTTGAGGTATATACGCAGGTAGCTGAGCAGCATCAGCATATGGGGATTACGCTCCAAGCGCACCTCTATCGCACGCCTGACGATCTCGCTATGCTGCTTCGCCTGCCCGGAAAGATCCGGCTCGTCAAGGGAGCCTTCCAGGAACCGGCTGAACGCGCCATGCAGCGCGGGGAAGAGCTAAACTTACGCTTTCTCGCGCTGGCCCAGAAGCTGGTTGAAGCTCAGCATTCGCTCTGGCTTGCCACGCATGATCAGCAACTGCTGCAAGAATGTGAGCGGCGTGGCATCTTGAGCAGTCCACATACAGAAGTGGAGATGCTCTACGGCGTTCGCTCAGATCTGTTGAAGCAGACGAAACAAGCGGGGCAGCAAACGCGTCTGTATCTACCGTATGGCCTTGAATGGTATCTCTATCTCTGCCATCGGCTTGCCGAATATCCCCCCAACATCTATCGCGCCCTTGCCGATTGTGTGCAGCCCTCAAGAACAGAGCAGATAGTAAACGACTATCTCTAGGAGAATATAAAAGATAGAGCAGCGTGGTTCTGCGCTGCCCTATTTGCCTGTATTATATACTTACCACTGAGGGCTAAGCTACGCCCTCATCCTTCAATTGCTGGGCAACCGGGACAAAGCCCTCGCCGGGGCGATAGTCAGGCGATTGATGGCGGAAGTATGTATTGTAAAGCTCGGCATAATGGCCAGCCTGCTGCATCAAGTGCTCATGGTTTCCCTCCTCGACCACCAGCCCTTTGTTCAGCACAATGATGCGATCAGCATGGCGAATCGTCGAGAGGCGGTGGGCAATCACAATCGCCGTGCGCTGCTCAAGAATCAGATCAAGGCTTTCCTGGATCTGGGCCTCAGTCAGCGGATCAACGCTGGCCGTTGCCTCGTCCATAATGATAATCGAGGGGTCCTGCAGCAGCACGCGCGCCAGGGCGACAAGCTGGCGCTGCCCCATCGAGAGAGCCTTACCTTCCTCGCCTACCTGGGTATCAAGGCCTTCGGGCAGAGCTTCCAGCCAGTCCCCACCACCGATGCGCTGCGCTACGGCCATGACATCCTTGTACGCGGCCTCGGGGCGCGCGTAGCGAATGTTATCGGCCACGCTGCCGGAGAAGAGAAACGGAACCTGGGGCACGATGCCCAGCTGCCGATGAAAAGCTGCAAGATCAAAGGTGCGTATATCCAGCCCATCCACAAGAATCTTGCCACCCTGGAACTCGTAGAAGCGCGCCACAAGTTTGCCCAGGCTGGATTTACCCGCGCCAGTATGCCCGACAAAGGCTACTGTCTCGCCAGCCTTGATCTTCAGGTTGAAGCTTGGCAGCACCGTCTGCCGATCATCATAGCTAAAGTAGACATCCTTGAACTCGATCTCCCCGCGCAACTGCTTCACCGGCTGCTGATCTATCTGATGCACGCGCGGCTCGGCGTCCAGCAAAGCAAAGACGCGCTCACTTGCCGAGAGCCCAAGCTGAAACTGGCTCCAAAACGAAGCAATACCGGTAAGAGGCGACCAGAGCAGCCCGATGCTCTGCACAAAAAGGAACCAGTCGCCAGCCGAGATCGTATGGCTCAGCACATTAGAGCCGCCAAAGTAGATCACGATAGTTGTACCGATGTTCGCAATGGCCACCAGCACAGGAAAGATTCCGTTGTAGAGCGAGCCTGAGAGCACATTGACTTTGTACCACTGCTTATTGACCCCGCTAAAGTCATTGTACATGCTCTGTTCCTGCCGAAAATTCTTGGCCACAGTAATACCGCTGACCACTTCCTGCACGTTGGCATTGACGCGCGCTAAGGAGCGCTGTGAGCGCTGGGTAGCCCGGCGCGCTACGGCGCGGAAGATCAGGGCTACCACAATAATCAGCGGCAGAATCGAGAAGGTAAGCAGGGCCAGATGCCAGCTTCTAAAAAAGAGCACTGTAGCAATAATAAGGAACAGCAGGACCTGGCTGAGCAGGTTGAGCGAGAGCGTGACAACCGTGGCAAAGCTCTCGGTATCCGAGGTCACACGGCTCACGATCTTGCCCGAAATGAACTCGTCGAAGAAGGACATATCGCGGTCCATCACCGAGGAGAAGGCATCCTTACGCAGCTGGAGCACTACGTCACCAACGGCGCGCGCCGCGAACCACTGGCGAAACATATTGCACGTCCAGGAGAGCACAGCCGCGATGAGCACAAAGCCGACGAGAAGCAAGGCAGTCTGCCAGACCTTTGACAGTACCAGCGTGTCAATCGTGTTTGAGATCAGGATCGGGTAAATTGCATCTAGCAATGAACTAAAGACGACAAGCGCAGTGACCGCCAGCATCAGCAGCAGCTTGGGGCGAAAATAGCCAATGATGCGCGCGATAAGCTGGCTATCTTTATACGTTCGATCATAGGCCTCGGCATCCAGGCCATCCATGATAAAACCCATCTCTTATTCCTTTACTCTCCACCTGCTGCGCTCACCGGCAGCGCACTCTCATAATGCGAGAAGATCCGGCGATAGAGATCGCAGCGATCCAGTAACTCTTCATGCGACCCCTGATCGATCAGCTCGCCCTTTCTGATCACAAGCACGGTATCGGCCCAGCGGATCTGCGAGAGACGGTGCGTAATCAATAAGGTTGTGCGGCCCTGCAAGACGCGCTTAATGGCCTTCTGTATCTCATCTTCGGTCGCGCTATCAACTGCGCTTGTCGAATCGTCAAGAATGAGGATACGGGGATCGGTTAGCAAGGCACGGGCGATCGCCAGGCGCTGGCGTTGACCACCCGAGAGGGTGACACCGCGTTCGCCGATGACTGTCTCATAGCCTTCTTTAAAGCCCATGATAAAGTCGTGAGCCTGAGCATCCCTGGCCGCCGCTTCAATCGCCGCCTGGTCGGCCTTCTGGCCAAGACCATAAGCAATATTCTCAGCGACAGTTCGCGAGAACAGGAAGATATCCTGCTCAATCGTCGAGATCTGCGAGCGCAAGGAGTCAAGGCTCCACTTGCGCACATCCACGCCATCGACAAGGATGCGGCCCTCGTTGGCATCATAGATGCGATTGACAAGCTTGGTAAGCGTGCTCTTGCCCGAACCGGTCTGTCCCACAATCGCGATGGTCTGCCCGGGTCTGGCCCTGAAAGAGATGTTCTTCAGGATAGGAGTTGAGCCATAGCTAAAGGTGACGTTCTCAAAGACTATCTCGCCCTCCATCTCGGCTTTATAGCCTTCCCCGTTCTCGTCAAGATCGCTTTCTTCCTTCATCAGGGCCAGAATGCGCCTGGCTCCGGCAAAGCCTAGCTGCACCAGGCTAAAGCTCCAGATTGACATAAAGGTTACAAAGCGCAGCTGGCTCATCAGAATCATAAACGAGACAAGCGTGCCAAGATTGATCTGGCCCTGTGAGAGCAGGTAGAGGCCGTGTAGAAAGGCCAGGGCCAGGAAGATGCCCAGCAGGAGCGTCGGTAGATAGCGTCCCTGAATGCGGCCATTCTTTACATAGTAGTCGCGATAGCGCGTCGCCTGCTCGGCAAACTTGCGCTTCTCCTGCTCCTCTTGCGCCGTGGCCTTGATTACCTCAACGCCGGTCACCGCCTCGTTGAGAACTGCATTGGTATCGCCAAACTGCTCGCGCATCTTGACCGAGACCGGGTTAAGCTGGCGCGAATAGAAACGCAGGGCAATGAAGAAGCAGAGCGTATAGGCCAGAGGCGTCAGCAAGAGCTGCGGGTTCAGTATAGCTATAAAGACGATGACCACGCTTAGACTTGAAAAGGAATCGCAGACGATATCAAAGCCAGGCACCACCATATCGTTAAGCGTGGTGATATCGTTGGAGGCTCGGGCCATGACATCACCTACCCGCTGACGATTGTGAAAGGTCTGGCTCTTGCCCAGCAGGTTGATATAGAGCTCTTCGCGGGCGTCGCGCGCAAAGCGCGTGGCAACCACCTGAGCGGTGAGGCGCGCCCCCAGATCGGTGGTCAGTGATAAAGCCACTATGCCTAGCACGCTCAGAGCCAGGACCAAAAGCTCTTGCGCCTTCCCCTGCGTGACCACATTAAATGCACTACCAGCCAGGAACGATATCGAAGAATACAAGCCATTCGTCAGGACTGCCAGCAGGATAAAACCGAAGGCTAGCAGCTTATAGCGTAAAAGATGCGAAGCAATCCAGCGAACAGGCCCAGAGGAATTATAGTGATATTCGCCAGCCACAGTAAATTCACTTTTTGAAAACAAGGAGACCTCCAGCCAGAAGTACGCTCCCAAATTCATGAGCAGTGAAAGAGCGCAAAAAGGAGAGGGTCTGGAAAACCCTCTTTACCTGAACCGTTTGTGAGGGACAAAGTACCCCTTACTTACACTTTTTACGAATTTGAGAACGCCCGAACGATGAACGAAAAGACTGTCTATATAGTATTGTATTTAGATTCTTACAATATTTCTAGAGGGAACCCAGCCGCTTTCGCCAGATTGTTTTACACACCAGCACCAACCACTCTCTTCTTTCTCTACCTGCAGCCCCTCTCCTTCAGTCAGCGTGAGCTCAATGGCCTTATAATCGACGCGTACGCTGGCGCGCAGCGCATTGAGCTCAAGGTAGGCCTCAGGAACCCAGCCGCTTTTGCCGGCTTTACTGGTACACCAGAGCCAGGTCCAACCATCCCAGTTGTACTCTCTGCCATTGAGAGTAACTTCTTCTCCAGCACGCACGGCAATGGGATCGGCCGCGCTTCGCTCGTAGGCCTTCGTTACCCGCCCTTTGCAGCTCTCAGCCATAATCAAGTCCAAACCTTCTGTATAGAAATATGCTCAGGCTTTCCACGCACGAAAACCAGGGCTTTTACGTATGCCCTGGATATTTTGCTCAGCTTGCTGGCAGGTAGGTCAACACAACATACAGCTTGACTCAGCCGCCAGCCCTCTCTTATAGTTCAATTGTTCTATCACTATCAGTATACTGTAAAGATCCTGACATCTTCTGTCAGGATTTCGACCACTTTTTGCTCCTTCAGGGCCTCAAAGCTTCAAGAACATGCGAATTTCCCTAAAACATAATTAATAGTAATCATTCACATAACTTGAAAGAATGATAATTATATGCTATTGTTTGAGTACTGTGAGAACACGAGCGAGAGGCAAAAATACTGCTTGCTTGCGTACTACAGGCACTTCACAATTGCAGGCTACCAGGTGGAAGCATGCACGACGACACAACTTCTGGCCCGTAGCCTCGTTATGGATCTGTCCCAGGTCGTTACCTAAGGAGGGAACCACAGTGATGTATAGCGAGACTGTCTTGCATCTGCAACTATGGCGCGTCATCGCCAGCAAGCGCAGTACTGGCGAGCTATTCAACTGGTTTACGCATACAGCTATTCAGCAATTTGGCACGCAGATCGCCCAGGTGTGGACTTGCCCTGGTGAACCCACCCATGAGCCCCACCTAGAATTGCTGGCTTTTGCCGAGGATCGCGCATATCCCAGAAACCTTACCGGCAGCAAACAGACACTGGCAGTAGTAGAGCACATGCTCCAGCAGCAATATGATATCCCACTCCAATCGGTGCTCAATGTCTTTCCCACCCACCTGGCCACGCTTCTGCAGCGCTACGGCATTAATTTCTGCGCCGGCTGTGGCATAAGGGAGGATCTCTACCTCTCTTCCCTTGAAAGCCCACAACACGCAGATCTAGCCGACACTCCCCAGAAATTGGGGATATTTATTTTCTTGCGCCGACCTCCCCAGAGGCCGCTTACAGACATCTATACATTGTTACGACAGGCTCTAGTGATGGCAGAGCAAAAGCAACTCTTACGGATTCAGCGAACCTCATCAGCTCCTGCCCAGCATGCTCGATCTCTCGCTCTCAAAGCGCTTGTACCCCGCCACACAATGGATGCTGCCGGAAACCCGCTCACCCTGACCATCGCAATAAGGGACAAAAACGCGCGCAATCTCTACCTGGCGATAGACGATCATAAGACCATCGCAGAGCTAGCAAGCCTTACGCAATTAAGTAAGGATGAAATGTCTCAGGCGCTACGGGTACTGCTCAAACAACAGCGCATTCAACTTTACGAACCTGGGCCAGGAGGAAAATCAGTTGATCACCGCCCAATCTTATACCAGGGAAGGAAGGACTGGCATTTATGACCTCAATTGTTGATCTGGACTCAACAACACTTCATAACATATTTGAAGCTGCCCAATTATTCGTCTCTTTTTGTATAGCTTTACGCGCTTTCTATCTTTATGGAAAAGCCCACAACTCCCGTTTATTTATCTTGTGGCTTGCGCTCAGCTTCATTGCTCTCACTTCTGCCGTTAGTATAGTAGGAGATAATCACTGGCTAGCGGGTCCGCTGAACACCAACTGGTTCAAGTACATAGCTCAAGCTGTGAGCTTTTTCTTTATCTGGCTTAGCACGTTCCGGGGGACAGAACGCTATTTACATCTCGTGCGAAACTTGCACATTGTCGGCTCTGTACTGCTGCTAGGCTTGCTGCTGGCCACTCCACTGCTGCCGGGGTTTCCCAATGCCTGGCTTCAGGTGACGTTAAGCTCATTACGCGCTGCAGTTTGTCTGTGCATCTTCTTCCAATATCTGATCTTCTTCTTCTCGAAAGCTACACACTTTAGCTTTCTTATGGGGGCTGCATTTTTATTTATTAGCTTTGGCTATCTTGTAATCTTTCCTAAATACTTGCTCTCCAACCAGGATCTTTTAACCAACACTGGGGATTGTATGCGCATCTTCGGTTTAGTTATCCTGCTCATTGCCTATCTGATTGGCTAAAGTCAGCGTACACTCTCAGTCGTCTTGTCCACGCATCACGATGAGCACCTGCATAGCAAAAGATAGCGCTTGTCTGGTAACGCGTGCTAAAACCTCCGGCCTTTGAGCTTGAGGGCTCACTTGCCGGCCGTCCCATCCAAGGGAAGCATGACGAAAAACGTGCTTCCCTCCCCTTCACTGCTCTCAACCCAGATATGGCCTCCATGTCCCCTGACAAGCTCTCGGCTGATATAGAGCCCGATGCCAAAGCCGCTTATCGACGGGTCCTGATTCCCGGCCCGGTAGAAGCGCTCGAAGATAAGCGGTATCTCAGGCTCAGGAATTCCCACCCCTTGATCCTTTACCCAGATCAGGACTTCTTTGATGCCCGTCCCAACGCGCCTGTAAGGGCGCAGTCCTACCTCTATCCGGCTCTCCCACGGGCTATATTTCACTGCGTTACTTATCAAATTCTTCATTACCTGCTCGATCCTTCCCCTATCATAGCGACCGATCAGGCGTTCTGAGGAAGAGAGATCTTCAAGAACAAACCGTATATTGTGCGTGCGGACCGTGTGAGTGTAGCGCTCAACCAATTGCGTTAAGAAACCGAGCAGCTCTTGCTGGCCGGGATGAATCTTTAGCGAGGTTTGTTCGAGACGAAAAGCATCGAGCATCTCCTCGATGAGCTGCGTCATATGCTCGCACTCGGTAGCGATACTATCGATGGCATAGCGTTGCGCAGTATCTGTTTCTTTATTGCGTGCTTGCAGTTGCAGGATCTCAGAGAAACCCATAATGGCGGTAAGAGGAGTGCGCAGCTCATGGTTGGCGATCACAAAGAACTCGTTCTTTTGGCGCTCAAGCTGTTTCTGGGCCGTAATATCCTGAAAGACCAACACAGCCTCGCTAATGATGCCTCCCGGTGTATAAATTGGCGCTGCGGCGCTCAGAAGCGCGGCGCTACTTCCATCCGAGCGCCTTACAAGGAGCTCCTGGCTGGGAACGATCTTGCCAGAAAGGGCCTGGATAAGGACAAAGTTCCAGCGAGCCACCAGTTGATGATCAACGCCAGTATTGACGGCAGATTGATTCAAAGGAATACCGATCAAGCGCGAAAGAGGCAGGCCAAGGAGCTGAGCAGCTGCCGGATTGGCATAGTTGATCTTGCTAGTCGTGGCCTCGACTAGCAACACGCCTCCCGGGAGCTGGTCAAGGATGGTATACAAGCGCTGCCGTTCATAGCCTATCGCGACATGATAGCTTTCGCTTTGCGCATTATTCACCGGCGGCAAGCTCTGACCTGTTCCATCGCTATGAGCTTCCTGCTCAGGCACCTCCTCGTTTGCTTGCCCAGGCGCTGCCTCCCGGATGGTAAGCAGCAAGTGAATAATCGTTCCCTGCTCATCGCTAAGGGGCTCAAGCGTCCAGTCCCAATAGGTATTGCCGCGCGCCAGGGAGTAATTGCTCCTGGCATGATATTTCTGTCCGCTTGCGACCACGCGCCTAAAAACAGCGATATTAAAAAAATCGTTAGCATCTGCAGTTGCCTGCTGAGGAAGGAATTTGTCTAAAGTGTACCCAAGCGCATGTCCTTGCTGCCACGCAGGCTCAAGGAACGCCTGATAAGCTGTATTTGCAGAAAGTAAGCGTAAATCGTGTGCATCAAATAGCGCAATCCCTAATGGGAGATGATCAAGTATCAGGTCCGCATATGAGGATAAATGCTGGGTATATGTTCGCGCGATATCCACACCGAGCAACCTTTCCTTACAAAGCAAAACTTTGCCTACTTCGAAAATTGTCAATATATGCTGGCGCCAAGAAACTTTAAATATTGTATTTACTTCATACTACCATAGAGACGAGAGGGGATGATACTTTATATCAAATATGGTACTTTATATACATCTATTTAAGTTAAGCTCATAAAAATTCCATTTGAATAGGCAATACGCATATGAACATAGGAAAAAGAGAAAGCTGCTTCTCTCTTCCCATTCAACGGAAGGTATAATACGTTATGAATGAGAATACCACTTCTGCAAATCAGCAGACAAATAGCTATGTGATTGACGCAGAAAACGCGGCGGAAATGGCCCGCCTCAACGTCCAAGATAAGTTGATCACCAGGG
The DNA here is from genome assembly GCF_004208415.1 of Ktedonosporobacter rubrisoli. Taxonomy (GTDB): domain Bacteria; phylum Chloroflexota; class Ktedonobacteria; order Ktedonobacterales; family Ktedonobacteraceae; genus Ktedonosporobacter; species Ktedonosporobacter rubrisoli. The sequence goes on from NZ_CP035758.1 coordinate 6,565,215, forward strand.
CCATGGGCGGCCTTTTCCCCGAACAAATTAATCTGACAGAGACGCGCCGACTCTTAGATATCGCCTGTGGGCCGGGTGGTTGGCTGCTTGAAGTCATGAAGCAGTATCCACACATGCAGGGTGTAGGGATCGATATTAGTCAACTTATGATGGAATATGCGACAGGGGCAGCTCAGCGCGAAAAGTTACAAAATGTGTATTTTCGCGTCATGGATGCGACACAATCCCTCGACTTCCCGGACCAGACTTTTGATCTCGTCAACGGGCGGATCTTAACCGGCTTTCTCTCTACTAATGGTTGGCCCTCTCTTCTTCAGGAATGCTGGCGCATTACCCGACCGGGCGGGAGTATCCGGCTGACTGAGCCTGAATATGGCTTTACCAATAGCGCGGCCCTTGATGCCTTAACCGGGATGATGGCCCAGGCTCTTCAGCGTACCAATCATTCCTTTTCCCCGCATGGGCGCACCTTTGGAACCACGCCCATGCTGCGCCTCTTAATCCAGCAAGCCGGCTATCAAGAGATTCAGCACAAGGCGCACGTTATCGATTACTCAGCAGGAGCAGAGCTTCATAAGAGCAACGTGCAAAATTTGCTCATAGTCTATAAATTGCTGCAGCCATTTCTTGTCAAGGCCGGGATTACCACGACCGAGGAAGCCGAAAGGCTGTATGAGCAAATGATCGAAGATCTGCAAAGGCCAGATTTCTGCGGGATCGATTTTTATCTCACGGTCTGGGGCCACAAATAAGCCCCGTACAGCGCTGCCGAGATGCCCTGACGGCTCTACGACAAAGCCAGCGCCCCATTATGCAAGGAGCAAGCTTGCGGAGAAAAGCTTAAGTTAAGCTCATAAAATTTCTATTCGAATAGACAACATACATAGGAGTTTGAGGAAAAGAGAGAGCTGCTTCTCTCTTCCCATTCAACGGAAGGTGCAATACGTCATGGATGAGAATGCCACTTCTGCAAATCAGCAGACAAATAGCTATGTGATTGACGCAGAAAACGCGGCGGAAATGGCCCGGCTCATGCTGCAGGATCATATGCTCACGCAGGCCATGGGTGGCCTTTTCCCCGAACAAATTAATCTGACAGAGACGCGTCGGGTCTTAGACATTGCCTGTGGGCCGGGAGGTTGGCTGCTTGAAGTCATGAAGCAGTATCCACACATGCAGGGTGTGGGGATCGATATTAGTCAACTTATGATGGAATATGCGACAGGGGCAGCTCAGCGCGAAAAGTTACAAAATGTGTATTTTCGCGTCATGGATGCCAGCAGGACCCTGGATTTCCCTGACAACTCCTTCGATCTGGTCAATGGGCGCATTCTTGCCGGCTTTCTCTCCACGCAGCAGTGGCCGCCGCTGCTTGCGGAGTGTTATCGCATCACGAAGCCTGGAGGAATACTGCGCTTAACCGAGGCCGAATGGGGCATCACTAACAGCACAGCCTATGATCGGATGACAGGGCTGATGATCAAGGCCGGATTGCAAAGCGGTCACGCCTTCTCGCCGGGTGGGCGAACTGTCGGAACTACAGCGATGTTACGCAGGCTGATGCTGCAGGCTGGCTATCAAGTGTTGGGACAGAAAGCATCAGCCCTGGACTATTCAGCGGGAACCCAGGCTCACAAGAGCAACGTCCACAACTTTCAGGTCTTCTACAAGCTCGCGCAACCCTTTCTGGCACAGATGGAAGTTGCCACTCAGGAGGAGTTGGATCACCTCTATGCACAGATGGAAGTCGAGATGCTAGCCGAGGACTTCTGCGCCGTCGATTACTATCTCACGGTCTGGGGCCACAAATAAGCCCCGGGCAGCGCTGCTTTCACACCAAATCCTACAAGTAGCGCTGCCGAGAGATCCTGATGGCTCTGCGCCAAAGCCCATCAACATAATCATGCCGAAAGCAGGCTTATTGAGAAAAGCTGCGGAAGACGGCGCCGGCTAACTTCAAGTTTCCCCGCGCATCCATCAGGCCAAACTTAGGATTCATTGTGTCGATCCAGGCATACCAGATAACCACAGGGACATGCAGCCGCCGTAGAACTATAAAACAGCGCCGCAGATATTCGGCCTGCCAGAATGTATCGCGGCTTCCATAGCCTATCTCCGTTACCCAGACAGGCTTGTGCGCTACGCTCTGATACTTCGTCACACCAGTGGCCAGATCGCCAAAGGGCAGCTTGCCACCAGAGCAGCCATGAGCGCACCAGCCATCAGGAGAGGTTCCGTATGGGTGAAGGCCCACGGCATCTATTTGCGCAAAGCCACCCGGGCTGCCCTGCATCACAGCCTTGAGATATTGAATCTGGCCCGAGACCAATCCACCCATAACAACTTTTGTCGCTGGGCTTTTTGTTTTTATGGTCCTGGTCGCCCGCTCAAGCAGATAAGCATACTCTTGCGGTGGAATATAGGGACAGTAGCCGGAGCGGCAAAAATCTTCCTCGTTCCATAGCTCAATTGCAGGCACAAAAGAGTTCGCGGCGAGAATCTGGTTAAGTTTAGGGACATAGACAGCATTAACATAAGTTCGCCAGGCTGAAAAAGGCATGCTCCGTCCGGGAGGTGGAGTCCTTGTCGTCTCGTTATTGACAAGAACCAGGTTTTTTACGTCTGCAGGCCAGGCAGAGCTGAAGGTCACCTGGCTATAGTCACCACGAACCCAGGCCGGCCCCAATATTTCCAGTTGCAGAGGAGATGGGATCTTGGCAGCAGCATGCGTGTCGATCTGTACCCCGAAGGTGGTCTCCTCTCCCCCAAAGGCCAAGGCTTTATTCCTCTGCTGACTCAGGCCCAAAGATAGTAGCATACTGGCGAGAAGAAGCAAGCATGGCAGAACTCTTCTTCCCAGAAAATATAAGACTTTTCGCTTCATGGCTGTACTTTAACAGTTGATGGCAGAAAATAAAGGCCATACATTTCGATATAAGCCTGCCTGAAGCTAGTAGTCTGTCAAGGTTTCTGTGAGGAGCCCTGGCGTTCTCCCTGGATCAAAAAGGCAAATTTCTTGCCACGATTTGTCAGGATTTCATGCTAATATAGAGATATCCATAGAACGCGATGAGGTTGGCCATGCGTGCAGATCGTTTGTTATCACTCCTTATGCTCTTACAAATTAAAGGGAATGTTACAGCCCAGGAGCTGGCTCGGCGCCTGGAGGTATCTGAGCGCACCATTTATCGCGATATTGAGGCCTTAAGCGCAGCTGGGATACCTGTCTATACCGAACGCGGCCCGGGAGGAGGCTGCAGGCTTGCCGAAGGCTATCAAACTACGCTGACCGGCTTGACAACTGATGAGTTGAACACGTTATTTATGCCCAGCCATGCTCTACCGCTGGCAGATCTAGGAGAGGATCGAGCCCTTAACACTGCACAGCACAAATTGCTGGCAACCTTGCCATCCACGCAGCAACGCGGCATCGAACATACGCGCCAGCGCCTGTATCTGGATTCCGCGGGCTGGTATCGCGGCCAGGAAGCCGTTCCCTTTCTCCTTACTCTGCGCGATGCCATCTGGCACGATCTTAAGGTGCAGATCGTCTATCGCAAAAATAGCGGAGAGATTATTGAGCGCGTTATTGAGCCACTGGGCCTTGTTGCTAAGGCCGGCATCTGGTATATGGTCGCCCTCTCATACGGAAAGCTGCGCGTCTTTCGCGTCTCGCGCGTGCGCCGGGCCAGCATTCTTAGCGAGGTCTGTACGCGCCCGGCCGATTTCGATCTAGAAAATTTCTGGGCCAGGTGGAGCAGCGAATTTCATGCCCAGCTCACCCGCTACCCGGTCACACTACGCATCTCGCCAGCCTTTATCCCTATCCTACCCCAGATTCTTGGCGAGGAAGCGCATAAATATCTTGAAGAGGCTGGCCCGGCCGATAGCGAGGGCTGGGTCGTTATCAGGCTCTCTTTTGACTCATTTGAGGCGGCCCGCAGCTACATTCTGGGCTTTGAAACAATGGCCGAGGTTATCGAGCCTGTGGAATTGCGCCGGAGCATTCAGGAGGTAGCCACAGAGATTGCCGAGTTTTATCGACTCCGCGATCAACGGGCAAACTCTTCTTTGTAAGCCGGCTCACTGTCCAACACAATACTTGAGCTCGTTGCAGGGCAAGCGATACAGGCAACAGCATGCATATATCCTTGCCCCGATTACGGCCCACGCGTTTAAATTATTAGCACCCCCAGAGGAAACTACCGCATGCACAGCTATTCCAGCAGCTACAGGATTGTGAACAGGTTTTCAAAAAGGTGGGAACAGGCCAGTCCGGCTGCGCGTCATTCTGCGGCAGCGCCTCGGTTACGATGCGCACATCTAGCTCAAATATGTCATCCATGACGGCCTCTACCGAACTCGGTGCAGAGGTAACTTCTTCCGTGAAAATAGGCATAACACTTCCTTTCCTTACAGCAAAAATCAGTTTCTTTTCCTGGCACCCTGACGAAAGCTGGCCGGCAAACCGCTCTCACCAAGAATTGGGACGTGACCCTGGTCCGCAATCCCAGGATTGATAGTCGAGGTACTTATTGAGCTTCTGACAGGGCAAAGTTAGAGACAATTTACCTCTATCTCTGCCTCTGTTATATCTCACAGTTGGCATTACATGTAACACTACACTGGAGCATAGTAATAGTGCAATATTTGGGACAAGTAACGTACTCGCTAAATTTGATGCCATTTAGTTTCTTCTCATATTCTGCGGTTGGCGCAACAAGCACGCGCACATCCAGATCAAACCACTCATCCATGTCCATTGCAGAGTTCTGAACCAGGGGAGCTTCTTCCGTGAGAACAGGCATAACGCTTCCTTTCCTTATGACAAGAAGAAAATACGACAGCGAGAAATAAGGTGCATTTGTTAATTAAGCTAGCATCTCTGCAGAAACTGGCCGGCAAACAATCCCTGCTATACAGGTAAATTCAGCTCTATATGCTCTATAGAGCTCCTCAGATTTTATTATAGAAATATATTATTAGCATTGTCAATAAAGGTAATATTAAAAAGATATGTTACAGATAGAAAAGGAGCAAATATTTTAGGGCCTGGCACATGGCGGGGAACGAGGTAGAGATAAATTACTTCTATCCCTACCCCTATTATTTAGAGCCTACCCACAGAAGGCAGGACATGAAGTGCTACAGCGATTCGCGAAGGTATGGCAAAATTTGGAACATGCTTGAAAGCTATGGGGGTTTTCATGTAGTTTCTTCTCATGCTCAGCCATTGGTGCAACGAGCACGCGCACGTCTAGATCAAACACGTCATCCATGGATATTGCAGAATTCCGAACAGCGGGGATTTCTTCCGTAAAAACAGGCATAACGCTTCCTTTCTTTGCGCTAAAAAACAACTGACATTCGTTGCTCAGGTTGGCACCCAGATAGAAGCTGGCCGGCAAACAGCTCCGAGTAGACATTGAGGACGTAGCGCTATTTGGCTTCCCGGGATAGGCAGCGTAGCATATAGTTACCTGCTCTATGGTAAAGCTATCTGCTACCCTGATGGCATCCTCTTAGCCGTAATTGTACATCTTTATCCACATATTTACAATAAATATAGTAGATAATCAATTGACATATTATTGAGTAACATTTGCTTTATATGATACATTGTTGGTATCTCGTCAGATATTAATTCTGATAGATCTTGTCAATAGAGCGCCTTTTGACGTAAATAAAATAATAGGCTATAATTCAGCCTGAGTTATGAAGGCACTGAAAGAGAAGCATCTCTATCCATGCTAGCGGCAAAGCTGAGGCTTCCAGCCTATGAGTTTATGCAACATGCAATGTTAGTAGCAATCTCATATCTCAGCCAATCCTGAAGGCCGCGATGGCTCTACCTCCACATACTAAGCGTTGTCGAGGAATGCCTTGTCATTCGTTACCGAAAGGACTTCTCAATGCCGGAGAAGAAGCAAACTGTCCATCAAGATACATCAGCACTCTATGTCCCCGCTGGCTTCTATATGCTGCGTACACCTACCTTGCCGGCAGACCTCTTTAAGCGTCTCGTCGCTACGGCTCCGGCCCCGCCTGAGAAGCAAGAAGAGCTGGAAGCCTGGCTACAAACCTCACAGGAGCAGTGTTATCAGCTCCTGGGGGAACTGGCAAGCCAGCCACAGATTGCCCTGGCCCTGGCTCTATCCAGCACGGCCCTGCACGAGGGGCTGACCCGTCTACGCCAGGACAACCTGCGCTCCTCGCGCATCAGGCGCACCTATTCCAGCCTGCTGCGCTATCTTATCCGGATGTGTACGCGCCCAACTCCCTTTGGCCTGTTCTCGGGCGTCACATTAGGCAACCTTGCCCCCAGCACGACGGCGCGCCTGGCCTCGCCTCCCATTGCGCAAATCCGCACGCGTCCAGATATGGAATGGCTCCTGGCCTTGCTGCAGAAAGTCGAAGAGAAGCGCGAATATGTCAAGCAGCTACGTGTCAGCGTGAATCAGACTGCCTATATTGCCGGCGAGCGCGCCTTGCTGCCCCTGGCCGATGCATATGGCCAGCAGGATAATCGCACCATCACACTACGTGCGACCTCGGTTGTACGCAAGGTTTTCGCCCTCGCCAGCACTCCGCAGCCCTATGCCGAACTACAAGCAGCCCTGCACCGGGCCTTTCCCCAGGCCACAACGCAGCAAGTCGAGAACTTGCTCTGGCAGCTCTGGGAAAACCACTTTCTGCTCAGCGATTTGCATCCGCCCCTGACTAATGCGCAACCCGCCGAATATATCGCCAGTTATCTCTCAGGGCTGCAAGAGACAGGGGAGCTTACGCAGAACTTACAGGCAGTATTAAGGGCGGCCTCAGCACTTGATAGCGCCGGCTACTGCGCCCCTTTGCAGCGCGTAGACGAGTTGAAGCAATCCCTGGAAGTGCTGAACCCAACCCAAAAAACGATCCAGGTCCAGGTTGACACAGCCTTGCAGCTGCGCGCAAGCGAGCTTCAACAGGGCATAGGCGAGCTCGCTGCTCAGGCTGCAGAGCTCCTCTTGCGTCTCTCGCCTGCTCCGCAGGGCAGCACGGCTCTGCAAGCCTATCGAATGCAATTTATCGACAAGTACGGCGAGCGGGCGGAGGTGCCGGTACTTGATCTGCTCAGCCCTGAGAACGGGCTCGATGCCCCATCTGGCTATATGCAACCGCCGCGCGCCTACCCCTTCCCTCAGCAAATCAATCGTCCCGAGACACCTCAGCGGGATCGCATCTTGCAGCTGCTGCTTGCCGAAGCGCTCAATGAGCATGCATTAGAAGCAGAGCTCACGCCGCAGCTCCTGCAGAAGCTTGAACGCTGGTCCCCGCGTCTTGAGCAGGCTCCGCCCTCATTGGAGATCTATTTGCAGATCCACGCGGACTCAGCGTCGGCTCTTGACCATGGACAGTGGCATGCCGTGATTGGCCAGAACTGCGGCTCTCCCGACGCCGGCCGGACCTTTGGCCGCTTCTATGATCTGCTAGAGGACAAGGGAATGGAAGCCTTACAGCAGATGGTCAAGCGCGAGGAAGCCTTGGAGCCAGATGTAATCTTTGCCGAGCTCAGCTATCTGCCCCGGAACGCGCGCGGAGCCAACGTCGCGCTGCGCCCGGCTTTACGCAGCTATGAGATAGTCGTCGGCACAACGCCCTCGGTTCCGGCGGAACGAGTTATCTCTTTGCATGACCTGGTTGTGGGAGTCCATAATGGACGTTTCTACCTGCGCTCGTTGCGCCTGGGCAAACGCGTCATAGTTGGTCAGACGCATATGCTTAACAGCATGACGGCTCCCAACGTCTGCCGCTTTATCCTCGATATAGCGCAAGATGCGCGCCCAGGCTTGGCACCCTTTGATTGGGGCGACCTTAACAGCGCGCCATTCTTGCCTCGCGTCAGCTTTAAAACTGGTCCCGAGAGCAGTCTAGTCTTAAGCCCGGCCCAGTGGCACCTTACGACCGAGACGATAGTCCCTACAGGGACGGGCAGCGACCAGGCCCGCTGGTTCCAGGGCCTGCAAAGCTGGCGAGCGCGCTGGCGCGTACCTCGTTACGTCTATATAACTCAGTTTGACAATCGCTTGTTGCTCGATCTCGATCATCCGGTCATGGCCGAGGAGCTACGCAACGAGCTGGCCAGATTGCAGGGAGAAGCCCAGATACAGCTTCAAGAGCTCCTGCCAGATTTTGAGCACCTCTGGCTGCAGGACGAGCAGGAAGGCCGCTATTTTGCAGAGATCGTCGTGCCTCTGCTACGCAGCGATGCCTTGCAAACGCAGAGCGGGACAGATCATGAAAAGCTTGAGCAGTTTAGCCCTCCTACCCACGCCCTAACACGGCGAGAGCGCAATGTCTACCCGGGCGAAGATTGGATCTTCAACAAGCTCTATGCTTCACCCAAACAGCACGATGAGCTTATTGCCGGTCCCGTACGCAGTCTGATCAAGCAGCTGCAAGAACAAGGCCTTATCGATCGCTGGTTCTACCTGCGCTATAACGATCCCGAGCCCCATTTGCGCCTGCGCTGCCATGCCAGCACGCCAGAGAAGCGCGGGCCTGCCTTGCAGCAGATCTTGCAATGGAGCCTGCAACTTGCCGAGCGCGGATTGCTGCAGCGCTACAGCCTCGATACCTACGAACGCGAAGTGGAGCGCTATGGCGGTCCTGACGCTATCGAGCTTCTTGAGCAGGTCTTTACCCTTGATAGCACGCTTACCAGCAATCTGGTTGCAGCCCACTATGCCCGTCATCTAACCCTCGATCCTATGCTCACCCTTGTCTTCAGCTATGAACAGTTCTTCGCGGCCTGGGGCTACGATCAGGCTCAGCGCCTGCAATGGTTACAGCAGCTTCAGACAGATAAATATGCCTGGAGCAAGGAATTTCGCGCCCAGCGCAAGCTCTACTGCGAATACTTCGCGCCCAGGAGCTCCGCGTCCGATCCCGACCAGCAAAAGCAACGCCAGCTCCTCCTCTCCCTCCTGCAGCCCTATACGGCCTCGCTGAGAGCCTGCGGCGAGCAGGTCCGCAAGCTGGCCCAAGGGGGGAAGCTTTGGGTCCCTGAGCATGAGCTGCTCGGTAGCCTTGCCCATATGCATAAGATTCGTTTTCTAGACCTCGATCGGCAAAAAGAGCTACAGGCATATGCGTTCTGGCACCATACTTTGGAGAGCCTGCGCCTACGCCCCGAGAAGAGCAAAGCCGCCGAACAAGAAGTCGGAATACATGAAAGCGGGGCCAGCCATGAAGCTTAGTCCACTGGAGCGTGGCAAACGGCTTTTACAGCATCTCGCCACCTTCAGCCAGGCCTGGAAGCGCACACTTACCTTGATCTGGCATACCCATCCAGGTCTAGTTATAGCCATTCTCGCCCTGACTATTCTGAGTGGCCTCCTGCCTTCAGCGCAGATCCAGTTGACGAGCCTGGTTATCCAGAGCGCGGCCCAGGCCATCCAGCATAGCCATGCTCAGGCCCTGATCAATCTCGCCATTACCTTCGGCGTCCTGCAAGGTCTCCTGATGCTCCTGAGCTCGCTTCTGGGCACGTTCCAGGAGCAATGCCAATCGCTGCTAACGCTAAGGCTGAATAACAAAATCAGCATTCTCATCATGGAGAAAGCCATCAGCCTTGATCTGCAGCACTATGAAGATGACAAGCTCTACGATAAACTGGAGCGTGCCAAATCTGAAAGCAATTATCGCCCCTACCAGATCTTCTCATATATGGTGCAGCTCTGCGGGCAGGTAGTCACCCTGGTCTCTGTCGTCTCAGTCCTGGTATCCTGGAACTGGATGCTGGGCCTGCTCATCTTACTGGCGCCCTTGCCATCGGTAGGCGCGCGGCTCTTCTATGGGCAGCGCGGCTATCAGATCGAGCGCGAGCGCGCGCCGCAGCGCCGTCTGCTCTGGTACTTAGAGTTCCTGGCAACCCACTCATATACTGTCAAAGAGGTTCGCCTCTTTCAGCTGGGCAAGCACTTCATGCAACGCTATAAGCAGCTCTACGACGCTTTCTATAAGGTTGATAGCGACCTGGCCAAACGCCAATCCCTGATGCAGATGCCTTTCGCCCTTCTTACAAATATGGCCTCGGCCGGCGCGCAGATCTATGCCATCGTGATTACCATTGCCGGCAACCAGATCGGCGCCCTGGCGGGCTATATGCAAGCCATCGCGGTAGTCCAGAGCAGCGTAGGCGGCCTGCTGAACAGTATCGCCGAGCTCTATACCAGCAACCTGTTTGTCAGCAATCTGTTCGAATTTCTTGACGTAGCTCCCGGCACCATCAAGAGCGGAACGCGCAAAATGCCAAAGCGCTTACAGAAGGGCATCGAGTTTCGCAATGTGAGCTTTGTCTATCCAGGCACAGAGACCACCATCCTGCATAATCTTAACCTCTTCTTGCGCGTTGGCGAATGCGTGGCCCTGGTGGGACACAACGGAGCCGGCAAGACCACCCTGGTTAAGCTGCTCAGTCGATTGTATGAGCCGAGCGAAGGCCAGATCTTGCTAGACGATTATCCCATCGAGGAATATGATCTCGATGATCTGCGCAAACATATAAGCATCATTTTTCAGGATTTTGTGCGCTACAACCTGAGCGTACGCGAGAATATTGGCTTTGGTCGCGTGGAAGAGCTTGAGAATAAGGAGAGCATTCGCGACGCCGCAGTGGCCAGCGGCATCGGCACGGTTGTTGAGGAATTTCCCCAGCAATACGAGACAATGCTAGGACGCATGTTTGAGAAGGGCCAGGACCTCTCGGGAGGGCAGTGGCAGAAAATAGCTCTGGCCCGCGCGTTTATGCGCCACGCCCCGATAGTTGTGCTGGACGAACCCACGGCCTCAATGGATGCCAAAGCCGAAGCCGAGATCTTTGCCCGTATGCAGAGCGTGGCCACCGGAGCAACTACGCTTCTGATCGCCCACCGCTTCTCTACTGTGCGCATGGCCGATCGCATTATAGTTATCGATCAGGGCAAAATTATCGAGGATGGCACGCATGAGGAACTCATAAAGCAAGAGGGCACCTACGCCCAGCTTTTCAGCTTGCAGGCTGCTGGCTACCTGAACTAACCGCACATAACACTGGAGGTGCCAGGGCTTTCCGCCTGCTGCACCTCCATTCTCTTCCAGCTATCCCAAAAGCAAAAGAGTGGCATAAGCTGATAAAATACATAAAGATAAATGATCTAAGTGTTTCAAAATTAAAAAGCCTATCTGTCAGCTTATTACTAGTGCCCGTCAAACGTCATTTGAGGCCACGCCGCCTCCGGCGGAGATAGGGGGAATGGGGCCAATTCGCTAGATCGTGACGTAGCCTCCAAACCCCCAGATCAGGGACCGCAATCCGCTCGCTCGCGGCGCCCCCTGGCAATGCCGTTGGTTTCACTAATCAAGTAAACCTGACAGACCATCAGAATCCGGAGGGAAGAAAAGATATGTGTGGAATAGCCGGATGGGTTGACTGGGAGCAGGATCTTACCCAACAAGGGCCAATCGTACAGCACATGGCCGATACCCTCTGCCACCGAGGACCCGATGCAGAGGGAAGTTGGCTTGCCCCGCACGCCGCGCTTGTCCATCGCCGTCTGATCGTCATCGATCCCCAGGGTGGAACTCAGCCCATGGTTCATCAACAAGGGAACCAGACCTATGCGATCACCTACAATGGTGAAATCTATAATTTTCGCGAGTTACGCAGCGAACTAGAAACGCGCGGACACACCTTTCGCACGCGCTCAGATACCGAGGTGCTCCTGCACACCTATCTCGAATGGGGCATAGATTGTGTGCAGCATTTAAACGGTATCTTTGCCTTTGGCCTCTGGGATGAGCAGCAGCAGCGGCTCTTGCTAGCCCGCGATCACCTTGGCGTCAAGCCCTTGTTTTATGCGCGTCGCGGCAGTTCGATCATCTTTGGCTCAGAGCTCAAAGCCCTCTTAGCCCATCCTGCCGTTAAGCCCGAAGTTGATATCCATGGCCTGACAGAGCTCTTCGGCTTCAGGCGCGCGCCGGGCTCCGCCGTCTTTCGCGATGTCCATGAACTGCGACCCGGCCATCTCGTCGTCTGCACCCACCAGCAGCTGCAGGTTAAGCGCTACTGGGCCCTGCAGAGCGCTCCCCATACCGACGATCTCGTCACAACTACAGAGCATGTGCGGGCCCTCCTGGAAGATACGGTCAGAAGGCAGCTCATCTCTGATATGCCCCTTGTCGCCATGCTCTCCGGCGGCCTGGACTCAAGCGCACTGACCGCCCTGGCCGCGCGCGAATTCAAGCAGGAGGGCAAGCAACTGCACACCTACTCCATCGACTTCGCCGAGAGTGCAGAACATTTCCAGGGCAACGCTCTGCGCCCAAGCCTTGATGCGCCCTGGGTCAAGCGCGTCTCCGAATATGTGGGCAGCCAGCATCACACGCTCGTTGTGGACACGCCCGAGCTAATAGATAACCTGCTGGTTCCTCTGCGCGCCCATGATCTGCCCGCCATTGGACAGATAGAGACCTCGCTCTACCTGCTCTTCAAAACCATGAAGCAAGACGCTACCGTCGCCATCTCTGGCGAATCGGCCGATGAAGTCTTTGGCGGCTATCCCTGGTTCCATAACGAGGAGGTGATCAAGGCGCCCACCTTCCCCTGGATCGCCATTAGCGGAATGGATGTAAGCAGACGTCAGCGGCAGGCTTTATCGACCTGGCTCGCGCCCGAGCTACAGAGTAAGATTGATTTTGCCGGCCACATCCAGCAGCTCTATCAAGACAGCCTGGCCGAAGTTCCACGCCTGCCAGGCGAAGATGCCCGTGAGGCCAGGATGCGCGAGATCTTTTATCTGAACCTCACGCATTTCCTCCCCATGCTGCTAGACCGCAAGGACCGCATGAGTATGGCTGTGGGCTTCGAGGTCCGTGTGCCATTCTGCGATCATCGCCTTGTCGAATACGTGTGGAACATTCCATGGGAGATGAAAAATACCGGGGGCATCGAGAAGGGCATCTTGCGTGAGGCTATGACCGGCATCCTGCCAGACGATGCGCGCAAGAGACGCAAGAGCGCCTATCCCTCCACGCAAAACCCGACCTATGTTGAGGCCCTGCGCAAATATACCTTGCAGATCCTGGCGAATCCGCAGGCGCCAGCCTTAAAGCTCACAAACCCTGAGTTCCTGCGCATGCTTGTTGAGAAGAAAGTGCAGCTCCCTGACGAAGCAAGTGTCTTCTTTTTTGAGCGCGTCATTCAGCTCAATACCTGGTTCCAAGAGTATCACGTGAGCATTGTGGAGTAGAGGCAGTCGCTATCAGCCCGAGACAGCGTAAGAGCTCCGCCCGAGGTTATGTCGCCTCGCGGAGCTCTTACGCGTAAGCCAGTGTCTTCGCGCACCTCTTGCCAAAGCAGTTGAAGCGCATAGCACATTGGACCCTGGCCGGTACAAATCTGCTGGCGAGCCATCCCGGCGTACGGCAAGCAGGATAACCTGGCTATTTTACCTCAATCGTAATAGGCATATCGGCGATATACATTGCGCACATCTGTCCAGGTTTACAAAGTGCCTGGCTGTGGAATATGAGTTGTGTCGAACCCGTACTTTTAGCCACAAAGCGCCATACGCACATTTTCGTCGTTTGATTGGCATAGCCGGCCGGTTGCTGGACCTGTAAGATGTCCTGCTGGGCTCTGGTGGGACCAGTCCATTTATGGCCGAAGGGGAGCTGCACCGCGATCACATCGCCAGTATGCGCCGTGACAGTGCCATTCACATTGCCAAGGCTGGCAGTCACATTCGGCTTGGAAGCCGGATTCAGCACAGCATTGTTGGGGCAACCAAAGGCAGAACCATTGCCCGCAGCCGTCGTCCCCTGTGGCGGCGGAGTCGGCTGAGGATTCGTGGTTGAAGATCCACCACAGGAAGCCAGGACAAACGCCGCAACCAGAGCGAGTAGCGTCAGATAGAAAATTGACCTATGTAGAGCAGGAACCCTATGCATGAGTACAAACTCCTTTACCTGCTAAACTCTAGCAACATTAACACAGCATCCTTTGTCTTGACGTAGCCCGACTACCAAAAGTTCCCCACATCAATTATCACGCATATTACCGCATTTGAAAACCGGTAGCCCAATACTAAGCCCTCAGCTCGGCGTGGAGAGCATAACCAATAGCTCTTCGGTATCGGCGTGGAAGCGGTTAGTTGGCAGGACTTGATGAGTCAGGCCCAGACGCAAGGCCTCGTGCGCACTGAGCGTTTCGCCGCTCTGCATAAGCTGGCTAGTCTGCTCCTGCCCAATCAAGGCAGGGATGCATGCCGAAACGGCGTCGGGAAAGACTCTTGCATTCACTGCTGGGAGGCGAAAGGTAGCATCCTCCCGGGCAATTACCGTATCGCAGAAGGCCATGAGCTCGCAACCCGCGCCAAAGGCCTTGCCTTTAACCAGGGCAACTGTGGGAATATTTTGCTCATGCAAGGCTTTAAAGGCGTTGCTGGTAGCTGTGGCGGCCTGCAAAAGTTTGGCCTTGTGCGTCTCCGAAGCTTCGTGCACGTCCACGCCGGCACAAAAAGCCAGTTCGCCTGTCCCGGTAATCACAATGAGATGTGGCCGCTGCTTGAGGGCCTTGAGCATGGCTGCCGCTAATTGGTCGAGAATAGTAGTTGTCAGTGGGTTAAGCGGGGGTTTATCAAGAATGAGCCAGAGAATGTCTTTACGTAAGCGAACATGGATATCTGGCATGCAAATGTTTCCTATCAGCAGAGCTGTACCTTGTCTATTACCTGGCTGAAACAGTATCTCAGCGCCACTCTATTGCTTCCATAATACGCGATGCTGCGTCGCTCTGCAAGGGGTTTATCGCAAATAGCGCAGGCGGGCGACCAGCACTGGCCGCCCGCGCATATACAAGTATCCTATCAGCTAGCGTCCGCTGAAATTGCCTTTACGCTTCTCTACATAGGCCGCCAGGCCTTCCTTGGCATCCTCGCTCTGGAAGCAGAGCTGCTGCAGCTCGCGCTCGATAGCCAGAGCCTCGGAGAAGGCTACCTCTGAGCCTGACTGCACGGAGCGCTTGATGCGGCCAACCGTGCGCGCGGCCTTGTTGGGCGGACAGAAGGATTTCGCGTACTCCATCACTTTGTCCCAATAGCCCTCGGAATCATAGATATAGTTAATCAGGCTCAGATCCAGAGCCTCCTCAAAGCTGATAAGCTTGCCCTCAGTCATCAGCTCGATGGCCCGATTCTTGGGCAGAGCACGCGCCAGGCGCTGCGTACCACCGGTGCCGGGCAGCACGCCAAGGTTGATCTCGGGCAGGCCAACCTTGCCAGCATTGCGGCGCGCAATGCGAATGTCGCAGGCCAGGGCAATCTCCAGGCCGCCACCAACCGTGTGGCCGTTGAGGGCCGCGATGACAAGTTTGGGCGTCTGCTCCAGGCGGTTGAGGGTCTCGTTGGCATGGAGGCAGAAGTAATATTTGAAGGTGGGAGTTACGGCATTGAGCATGCTGATCTCTGCGCCGGCGCAGAAAAACTTCTCGCCCGAACCCCGCAGGAGAAGCACATGCACGTTCTCGTCGAAGCGCGCCTGCAAAATAGCCTCGTCCAGCTGGCGCATCATCTCGTGACTATAGGTATTCGCCGGTGGGTTGGTAAGCTCGATGACGGCTACTCCATCGGTTACTGTATAGTTGACGAGCGTTCGTTCAGAGGTCGTTGTCACGGTTAGCCTTCCTTTCGTGCTGCGTAGTTATCCAGAACACTATCATCTTTGACGTGCTCAAAAGGCGTACGACAAGCATTACAGTAATATTGAACTGTCAGCAGTTGCTGACCAAACAAGGAAAAGATTTCGGTCTCGCTTGAGCCGCAGTAGGGACAGATGACAAGGTTTTCTTTCTGTCGCTCACTGCCAGTATAGTCTGTGCTCATAGAACATCTCTTTTTTTGCCGCCTGCGGGCTGCAGGGAGGGGAGATGCTGGGGCGTAGCCTCCGTGCTCCAGGTTAAGAGCCTTTGCCCTCAACAATCCCTTTTTTACATCTTGCAACTCACTCAGTGGCCGGCAGGGGAAGATGCTGGGGCCAATCCGCTCGCTTGCAGCGTAGCCTCCGTGCCCCACGTTAAGGGTCTGGCCCTTAACAATCTCTTTCCGCCATGCTCTACTAGACCTCTAGTTTGCGGGCAGTCGCGTCCCAGCGCTCCCAGGGAAGCGCCCGCGCCGCTCGCCAACGTTTGGTCGCCGGCTCAAAAGCTGCATTCACTTCAAGGCCAAGGCTTTCGAATGTTGGCATGATCTTCTGCAAATAGCGATGGCGCAACTCGGCGGGCGTGGCATCAATGATCCCTTCCCGATACAGTTGCTGCATGCTAGTATCATCGTCGGGACCATACCAGCAAAGTGTCTCATCCCAGAGGCGCTCTAGCGAGCTAGCGAGGGCAGCGCGCACAGCCCCGCCGGCTCTGGCCAGGCGACGCACCCAGCCCTCGCCATGGATCTGATGGATGCGCTCCTCCTGTAAGATCTTGCGCGCACGCTGACGCAACGGCTCATAACTTGAGTCCTGGGCCGCCTCAAAAAACGTAGTAATCGCTGTATCCAGTAAAAAATTAGTAGCCACAAAATCAGACCAGCCCTGGAAATCTCGGTCCAGGAAGGCCAGATGGTAGTGCAGGGTCCGTGTTTCCGGCTCGATCTGCTGCGGGTCAGCCTCGGCCTGTGCAAAATTATCGAGCAACGGATAGAGAGTACGCGCATGACCCAGCTCGTCCTGAGTCATAGCCGCCGCGGCTACCGCAGCCTCCAGCGCTGGCGCGCCATTGCACCAGAAAGCATAGCGCCGACCAATGGCCTGCTTATTATCGGCCAGCGACGAGAGAACGGCAAATAAGGCTGCGTGGTCCGTACGTGTTGTAGCATTTGCCATGTGCTTTTCCTAACTCCTTACGACCCAATCACTGTAACGACGCAATCACGCGGGATAATGACCATCTCGATCCATGAGAACTCGTCATAAATGCTGCGCGCATAGACGCGGGCAAGCTCTACATCGTCGGCCATAACGTTACCAATCTCATGGAGTGGCTCTTCGTATTTGCGGCGTGCATACACCAACCATACGCGGCTCTCGTTAAGCGCTTCGCGCCGGGTCCTCTGGTTCGCCTGCACGCCTTGTTCTATGCCTGTACTCACGCCGATATCCCCCATGTACGCATAATTTCAATGCCATCTTCGCTTAAGCGCTCTTTGGTCCATACGGGGTCCCATACAACCTCGATATCGACCTTCTCCACTCCTGGCTCCTGTAATAAGCGCTGGCGAATATCATCCATAATGAACTCCATGGCCGGACAGCCCATGGCAGTAAAGGTGAGCTTGAGATTGACGCATCCATCATGCTGCGCAATATCGACGATAAGACCCATATCAACAACGCTGATCGGAATCTCCGGGTCCATTACATCGCGCAGCGCGTCCCAGAGTGAGGGACATGATGCGTGTTCGCGCGGGCAGGTCTGCATAGATGGATAGGTCGTAGTCATGCCTCTTGCTCCAACAGGCGCAGCATCTCTTTCTTGCCGCGCTGTATCATCGCCACAAACTCTTCGTTCTTGGGGCCGCGTGCTTTCCAACGCTTGATAACGTCGTCCCAGCTACACGCCCCATCCTCCAGCAGCCAGCGCTTAGCCTGCGCATCAAAATGGGCAGGGAAGGCACAATCCACGACATACTTCTTCTGCGCTTCGTCATAGTGTGCAGGAACGTTGAGCTGCAGCTCCTGGCAGAGCGGAACTGCCGTAGACATCCAGATCTGGCGCAATTCGTCGTTACTGTGGCCCTTAAAGCCGTAATTAAGCTGCTCGCTGTGCTTCTTTAAATCGTCAGGCAGACCAAACCACTCGACGGTGAGCAGGAACATCCAATCTACGGCCTTCTGTAGCTCTTCGTGGCCGCTTCTATCTTTGTTAAGTTTGCGCATCCACTGCTCGCCGTGTCGCAGATGGAAAGTCTCTTCCTTGTCTACTTTCACCAGTGCGCGCTTCCAGGGACCAAAGGTTGTGCTCTGATAGATATCGCCCAGCAGAGTATAGCCGGCTCGATCATAGAAAGCGTTGGCTACCACTAACTCTACCCAGCTATCCAGGGGCACATCAAAGGCATAAGGGTATTTAAACTGACGGGGCTCTCGCTCGAAGATTAATTTTTCTGTGTCTACACCTACGTCTCGTAGCAGACGATAGGCGATGTGCGCATGGCCTAGCTCATCCTGGATGATAGAGACCGCAGAGCCAAAGGCATTGAGGGAGGGAGCATGCACGGCAGCATGATAATAGGCCGGGGAGCTGATGAGCTCGGTATCAGCCGAGACTGTGAGGATACGCTTGATCCCCTCAAGATACACGGGGCTCATGTGCTCAATGGACTCTACTAGCTGCTGCTTTCGTAGTCGACTTACCAGAGCCTCTTCGCTCTGGAGCGCAGATATAGCGGTCATGGACGTTACTCCTTATATTGTGGCAACCATATTTCGCTGTCATATCTCCATATGGATATATTCATTGTATGTTGGAGAGCAGGAAAAAGTCAAGATCTACTTATGGGGCGTCAGTTCACAGAATTGTAACATTTAGAAGCCCGACGCTACATTTTCACGACACTTTTGTGATAGTCCAATGACATCTCTCCCTTATCATTAATCCCAGATCAAGATGAAATATACGCCTGCCCCATAAAGATTTGCTATTAAACAGCCTTAGAGGCGGTTTTTCAGGACGAATAATGTGGCCAGGAGAGATTGAATAACTTTCTTTCCGGCTTCGTCTCTGAGCTTTATCCGCCTGGCGCGAGTAGATAAAAAAGGAACTATACTATGAATATATCTCCACCTGGTAGCGAAAAAAAAGCCCGAATTTATTATTTCGATACCCTCCGCGCATTCCTCATTTTACTCGTCTTAATCATTCATAGCGCCAATATGCTCGTTCCATCTTACAATATGGGAGTGGGCGGAAACAGCCCCTACCTGCAATATTGCATCGACTTCTTACCCCAATGGATCATTGCGCTCTTCTTCCTGTTTGCCGGAGCCGGCACACGCTTCGCCCTGCGCCGCCGAACAGCAGGCCAGTTCATCGGCGAACGCTGCCGACGCCTCCTGATCCCTCTCATCGGCGGTTTTCTACTCATCGCGCCCCTGCAGGCTTATTTTGAAGCCCTGGGACAGCCTGGCCAGCCCACGAATTTCCTAGCCTTCTCGGCCTCATTCCTTACACATATTCCCTTCAGCTGGAATCCCCAATGGATGGGCGCCTACCTGCACC
This sequence comes from Ktedonosporobacter rubrisoli, assembly GCF_004208415.1. GTDB lineage: Bacteria > Chloroflexota > Ktedonobacteria > Ktedonobacterales > Ktedonobacteraceae > Ktedonosporobacter > Ktedonosporobacter rubrisoli. Next base: position 6,584,503 of record NZ_CP035758.1, read on the forward strand.
ATCTGTGGTTTCTTGCCGATCTATTTCTCATCTCTTTGCTGCTCTTGCCGCTTTGCAGATTTTTCCAAAGCGACTCCGGCAGCAAGCTACTCGATAAGCTGACCAGCTTCTGCGAAGGGCACAAAGGCCTTGCCGCCTTCTGGCTCTTTCTCGTTCCGCTCGCCCTGGTCCAGCTTGGCCTACGTCCAGCCTTTCCCGGCTACCAGAACTGGGCAGACGTCTTCACCTGGCTGCTCTGCTACATCTATGGCTATGTGCTTTTCGCTACGCCACGCTTTGCCCCCTCATTGCCGGGGCTGGCAAAGGAGCGCTGATACTTGGCAGTAGCTGTTTTCTGCTCATCGTCGCCCTCTGGCTCAGCGGAACGCAGGGCCTGTGGACCAGCGCCTCTGATTATGCGCCCGGCAACCTGCTCTTCCTGCTGCTGCATAGCCTCAATCTGGGCTCCTGGCTCCTGGTAGCGCTTGCCGCCGGCAATCGGTATCTCAATTTCAGCAACAAAGCCCTACAATATGGCAGCAGCATCTCGTTCTCGTTCTACTGGCTACACTATCCGCTGATTGTGCTTGCGGCCTGGCTGATCGTACCACTGCAGATTGGTAGCGTGGGCAAATTCCTGCTCATCGGCCTTAGCAGCCTGCTGGTAACTCTGATACTGACAGACCTATTCTTTAAGCGCTTGGAGGGTCTACGGGGCATCTGGGGGCTGGCAGAGGGCAAATTGCGCGCCCGCCTGGCTCGGGGATATGCAGAAAATATCCGCGCAGGCTATGGGCCTGAAGTTGAGGCCATGCAGCCTACGCTCGCGCGTGGAACCCGGAACCTGACCGGCTCGCTCGCCGCCCTCTCGTTTTCCACGGCCCCGGTTACTGGCGCCCTGATAGATTAAGTAACATAGCTCTTGAAAGAAGGTGAAGCAGTTATGACCAGCCAGCTCCTTGAAAGGCAGCCCTCAGCGGCTTTGCCAGAAGAGCCAGCCGCCGGCACGCCCGGCCCCTGGCAGGTCCTCAAAAATCGAAATTTTCTCTTAATCTGGATAGCGCAGTTGCTCTCGCTCATCACGCTCAACGCCGCCAACTTTGGCTTTGTTATGCAGGTTCAGCACACCAGCAGTTCCTTGCTTCTGGTAAGCCTGGCCATTATCGCCTTTCAGTTGCCGGCCTTCCCCTTCGGAGCTATCGCCGGCGTGATAGTTGACTGGCTTGATAAGCGTCTTGTGCTCTGGGTGAGCAATATCCTGCGCATGGCTACTATGCTACTGATGAGCCTCTCGCTGCTCATAGATCACACAAATCTGGGACCGCTTTTCGTCCTGACGTTCCTCACAGCGCTCATCGGCCAGTTCTTCACGCCTGCGGAGGGCGCATCTATCCCCTTCCTGGTTGAGAAGCGAGAATTGATGGCAGCGCTTTCCCTCTTCAATATTACTGTCACTGTCTCGATGGTCATCGGCTTTCTGCTGTTGGGCGGCCTGATTATCCAGCTCTTTCCGCCATTTACCATCCAGCTTAGCCTTTTCACGCTGCACATCGAGCCCACAGATCTCCTCTTCTTGTTCGGCGCTCTGCTCTATGGTATCTGCGCCATCCTGATTCTGTGCATTCCCAGGCGCGCTTTCGGGCAGGCCAGCAGTCAGGCCATAAGCAATAAACAGCTCAGGGAGAGCTCTAAGCAGGCTATATCTCAGTTGAGACATGATATGATCGAGGGCTGGCTGATGGTGCGCACCAATCGGCTCCTCTTCTTCGCAGTCATTCAGTGTACGCTCATTGGCATTGTGATGCTGCTCGTAGGCCTGCTCGCGCCAACTTTCGTCCAGCATATTCTACAGCGGCGGGCCGAGGACGTTTCGCTCATTCTTGCCCCGGCCGGGATTGGCTTAGTGGGCGCGGCCTGTGTCCTGCCTCGCCTCACGCAGCGCATCGACAAGCTTGTTTTGACCACCATTGGCCTGAGCTCCCTGGCTCTGGGCTGCCTCCTGCTGGCTCTTAATCAGTGGTTTGCCCACACCCTCAATCCAGCGCAGGCCACAAGCTGGCTTACCACCTCAACAATGATCCTGGTAGCCGTGCTGGGAGCCGCTATCGCCATGGTCACCATTCCAACCCAGACCCTCATGATCGAATGCGCCCCAGAAGCTGGACGGGCCCGTGTGCTGGCCTTACAATTTATGCTGTATAATCTTGGCTCGATCCCCGTCCTCTTGTTTGCCGCGCTTATCGCTCAGTTTATAGGCTTTGATAGATTCCTAATCCTGCTGGCGGCAAGTATCGCCCTTTTCGGCTTCTGGAGTTATCGGACGATGCGCAGGCAGAGAAGACAAAAGAACCAGGCTCGCGCGCCCCGATCCTGAAAACAGGTAGGCACAGCCAGAGCTCTGGTTCAAAAGTAGCTAGATGCCCATGATTCTATTGATATAGTTGCGTGTCTCGGGAGGGATATAGTTCATCCAGGCCGCACCACCCAGGCGAATGGCATTATCCACGGTTCCGCTGCCAGCATTATAGGCCGCTAGTGCCTTGGCATAATCGTTACCATACTGGTGATAATAGTTAGCCATATAGCGAGCCGCACCATTGAGCGCCGAGACCGGATCATAAGGATTTACGCCCATACCGGCCGCCGTTGATGGCATAAACTGGGCAATACCCACAGCGCCCGAAGGGGAAACTGCATAGGGATTAAAGCCGCTCTCCGCATTGATCTGTCGCACAAAATAATCGGGCGGGATGCCGGCATTAATGGCAGCCTGCCGAGCCAGGGCCACATACTGGCTCTTGGGCAGGTTCATCGGCGGTGGAACCGGCATGTTTCCCGTTGTATCGGCTTGATCCTGGTTCTGGGTCATAGACATAACATGCCCATCGAGATTCCAGGCCAGCTGCTGGGATTGCACCCACTGGATCACGCTCTGGAACAACGGGCTTGAGCCTCGCGCGCTCAACGGAGACATCGTGAGCATCGAGACAAATACGATAATGACAACCGCCCCCATTACGATGCCATGGCGCGTATGCAAGGCCAGCGGCGAAGGCTCATCGGCCAGCTTCCTGGTTACCGGCGCCCCCTTGCGCGCCCCCGGGATGACCACCACGCCACGTTTATTAGCCGCGGCAGGCTGCATCGTGGCTTGTAGGGCTGCGATCAGCGATTGCGTTGTCGCCACATCGTGCACTGGTTCTGTCAGCATTGGATAGCGGCCAGCCAGCCCTCCCGTCAGCGAGCCGGGAGCAGACATCTGCTGTGGCCCAGAATGGAGACCCTCGGTCGTCTTGTTTGTAATGGGTGGCGGAGTAAAGGGAAGACTATCTGAAATACGCTCCTCTGCTATATCAGTAGAACTGTACTGAAATGGCTGAAGAGAGTCGAATTGTTGCATGACCTACCTCATCACAATCTGCGGGCGCATACCCACCTCATCGACGCGGGAAAGACACACCAGCACCCTTGATCACATCATTACTTGTTTTCAAGTCTAGCTAAAGAGGCGGAAACAAGTCAATTTTTTTGGCGAAAAGGGGGTAAAAGTAATATGCAGAGCCAGGCATTTTAACGAACCTATGTTCGCCTGACGCGCCCATGCAGGATTGCAGGCAAAGCGAAATAGCTTTATTTAACGCAAGAAATAGTAGGCAAGTGGGGAAAGAAAAAGCCTGGCAGAAGGAGGATTAACTCCTTCTGCCAGGTCGCCTTGATAGTTAGCTGAGTTGAAGCGCCAAAGTAATTTAATGTGCCAGCACGGCTGCGCTCTCGATCAGCTCGCTAGCAGGCCGTATCGCCCTGGACGAGGCCTTCTTGCTCTTTACGCGACGGGCTGCGCGTACGGGAAGATAAGCTTCCATCGCATGCAGAGCATTGATATAGACCTGCTGCTGTTCGTGGATGACTCCGTTGGGACCCAGTTCCCACCACTCATCAGGCGTAAAGTAAGCCGAAACCTCAGCCTCGGGTCCGCTGCGGCCATACCACTGGATCAGATGGAGATTATCAGATTGCGCCAGCCAGGTGGCCAGATCAAGCAGCTCGGGCTGCTCTGTCAATTTTGCCATGTTATAGACATGGCCCATCAGTTGCAAAATGTTCTGCTGTGCGCTATTGCCCAGGAAGAACTCCATGCCGCCGCTTCCAGCCCAGGTGGTAGGATGGACGGGCAGGGGCAAATGGTAAGCCTGTTCCCTGTGGCGCTCAATCAGCTCGCTGGCCGTATAGGTTGAGACCTTACGCCGCTGCAGCTCAGCCGGCAAAGCGTGCATAAACTCGAAGATCCCACTATCGCGCCTATGATGCTCACCGAAGGTCTCAAAATCCCAGCCAAGCAATAAAAGATCGCCCCAGGTATGCGCAATCCAATCAGCATAGGTATCGGCATACAACGGATAGCCAGACCAACTCTGGTTGGAGAAGCGATAACCAACATCATCGCTCAATTCCAGGTGACGCGTGAGCAAGTAAGGAGCCTCCCGCGCCTCCGGCTCCGCCTGGGTGCGTCCCCGTCCCCGTCTGCCCCGCGTTTTCTCATCGGGAGACAGCACAAAGGGGCGCTCATCACCGTTTCGGTAAAGATGCGTACTTTCGCGCCAACTCATCACCCAGGGCCGGCCATCCATCACCGCCCCGCGGAAACCGGCAGTATCGAGCGCATCGTAGAGAGTCGCCGACATACACATCTCGGTCGTATCTGTCACCACGGGACGCTTGCCAAAGATGTGCTCAAGTTCATCGCACATCTCCCGCATCCGTCCAATAAAGGCCGGCAGATCGAGTAGGAACAGAAAGCTATGATACGGCTCTACGCCTATCAGCTCAACATTTTCCTGTGCCACCAGCTCGCGAAAGAGATTTAGCAGCTCTTCGTCCCAGGACTGGGCCTGGCGCAGAAAGGAAAGCGAGAAACCGATAGAGAGCTTCATGCCCTGCCTCACAAGATCCAGGAACATACGCGTGGCAGGATAATAGCTGTAGCGCGCTACCTTCCTGAAGTAGCGTTCATTCATCTGTTCATCAAAGAGACAGCGTGTAATATCATCTATAGATGCGCCACGCGGAATGGGCTGCGCCGGCAGCTTCAAACGACGCGGTTGATGCACCACTGTATAGATAGCCAGATCCGCAACCATACAACACCAGTCCTCCCAAATTATCCTGCCAGATTTCCTACCACATGGGCAGGTTCGACAGCTTCCTCACTCACAACTTCCTCCTGGCCATCCTTGTTTCCAGCCGGCTCGGTCACAGTTTCGTGTGCCGAGACGAGATTAATATCCTGCTTGCGCGCCAGGAACTCTAGCTTGCCCACAAGATTTTCAATCACGCGGTCCCACAGGAATTGGCGCGCCGTATGATACCCGCCGTAGCGAATGCGCTCCTGCTCTGCCTGGTGGCGGCGCAAGTACAGCAGATAGCCCACAATCTCGTCGGGATCGTCGGTCTCGGTCACAATGGCATTCTCAAAGGAGATGGCATAATCCTCGCCAGTTGAGCCGGTTACCGCGATACCCTGGGCTGCCATGACTTCCAGGGCCACAAGGCCAAAGGGCTCGTGACCGCTATTGGCAAGCGTAGCATCGGCTGCTGCATAAGTGGTGCGCACAAATTCTTCGGGCAGGAAGAAGCGCAGATTATAGACATCCGCTGGCTCGGCCTGCTCTATGGCCTCCATGCATTGATCGAGGGAGGGCGGACGCTGCGCGAGCATGACATCACGAATGGAAAGGCCAAGGCTATAGGCTCGCTGGAAGACCTCTATCCCATGCGGCTCAATGCCGCCACGCACAAAGAGCGTAACCGGGTAGCCAGCATTTTTCAGGCGCGCTACTGCCTCGATAGCCATCAGCCAGCGCTTATCGGGATCGAAGCGCCCGATCTTGAAGAGGAAGAGGCGCTGAGGATTATCACGCCGCACGATAGCACGCAGACGCGCCACGGCCTCTTTATCCACAGGCTCCAGATGCCGGCTGGGAATACCATTGGGAATTACCAGCGGATTGACGCTAAGATCCCACATCTTATGCTTCATGTACTTGCTCACGGTACACAGCGTCGAGACATAGTTGAGGCGGCCCCAGTTGACGCGGTGCAGCGACATCAGGCTGTTGAGATTCCAGAGGAGTAAAACCTTCTGACGTACATTGAACCAGTACAAGAGATCAGAAATACGGCACATCACCTCGGCCGTATGCCAGTCTTCACCCATAATCACAACAGTCTTCCCGGCATCGACGGCGGGTCTGACGATCTCACTATAGATGTGGTGGGGCACGCTCTCGTTGTAGTCATAGAGCTTTTGCTCTTCACCATCATAGACACCATTGGGATAATATTTGCTCACCCACTGTGACCAGCGCTCCAGGATCAAGCGACCATCCACCCGCGTTTCGAGCGCGGGCTTATTGGGATCACCAATAAAGATCAGGTGAGTCGTATACCCCTGGGTTGCCAGCGCCTCGCTCAGCTCAGAGACACGCGTCCCCAGGCCGCCGGCTGTAGAGTAGACATCCGGCCCTTCAAAACAGAGCAAGACAAACAAAGTGTTTTCCGGCGATATTGCTCCATCCAATTTCATCATAACTCAGATATCCTTGTGTCCTCTTTTGATGTGTAGGAGAAAAGAGATCGGCACCCGTGTTCGATCTTCAGCTCGACACAGTGTGCTAGTGTAACACTACACGCGTAGCTTGCGCTTACGTTTATAGTACAGCCGACCGAGCGCTGAAGCTGACAGGCATTGTCCACACCCCTCAACGCGCTTTTACTCTCTTGCATCCTTGCAATGCCTTTTGTGTACTAAGGCTTATGCTCCGCTCGATTCTCAGGTGCTTATGACCTGTCATCTAGAGCCAGTAGAGCACGTTATTCAGTACAAATGTATTTCATTCTCAGTATATCACACAGCCAATGCTCAACCCGAGAAGATGCTAATGGCCCTCACGCTACCCATGAAGCCGGCACGCCTACCAACTACACTCATATTGTAGAGGTAAGCACTATAGCTAAATTCTTGCTTAGAAAATTCTCAGCGGAGCGGCGGCCTCCCTACCGGGTTGATCTCAGTATAACCAGCGGGCAGAAAAGATATCCCTTGATATGGGCCCGACTCACTAACTTTTTTCTACCCCTGGTGACGATCTTTTGCATCCAGTGGCTCACTATTCATGGGGAGAGTGTTGAGCAAAAATACTGCTCCAACAGCGAGTTAGAGCTTGGGAGATCAGGAAGATGTAACAATGCAGGAATGCACAGATGAAACGATTACAGGAAAAAGCGAGATAGCTCTGCCGCGACAAGTGCCGGTCGCCCACCCCTGTTTTTATTGCCTGAACCACCATGATTGAGACCAGCAAATTCAACACGTTTGACGTGTGGTAAGTGTTTTTCAAGGGCATCGAGTGCGGTTTTCAAGTAGGCTGGGCTTCTACTCCCTCCCAACAACAGGACATCGGCCTGAATATCCTTAAAATTTTGCCAGGTATCCTGTGTCTCTCGAACGAGTTGCGCATCATACTGAAAGGTTGGCACAAGAGCAAGCATATCGCCCAACATGAGGCGAGCCATGCCTTTGAGCAGGAAGCCGGGCAGAGTGTGACCAAATTGCTGCGTGCCTCTGGTCGCCACAACTAACGCCGACGCCTCGTCACCTTTCTCTACTTCACGGGTAAATGCTGGCACCCAATCCAACGAGAAGGAGCCATTGATCGAGAGCGGCGGTTCGTAAATCGCGATTTTCTTGATGGTTGGCAAACTGAGAGCAGCCTGCAGGCAGATAATGGCTCCTGAGCTGAGTCCAAAGAGCAAGCGGGTAGCGGTTTTGGTCAGCAGCGCTTCGATATCTTCGACTTCTTTCTTGATGGTATAGCCTTCACCAAAGGAGCCACTCATCCCGCGCCCTCGCCGATCTGAGAGGTACACTGTAAAATGTGAAGAAAGCTCATCGGCCAATTGCTGATGACTTTCAGCCGTTTCGAGACCTCCATGGACGAGCAGAAGTCCTGGCCCACGGCCTACCTGTCGATACCCGATGATCGTGCCATCCTTCGATTTCACCGTGGAAGTCGTAACGATTTCGTTCATGGCGGTTTTCCTTTTTGAATCTCTCTTTTTCGATGTTTGGACGAGGGCCTGTATCATGTGAGGCAAACATGCCAAAGCCGAGGCGTTAGCTTTCCTTCTGTTAGGCTTCTTCGTACTCCTGCGAAGCCGTCGCACGAGAAAAGGCCTCCCACTCAGTCAAACCCTCCAGCGTTCCCGACCTGATCGCTTCAGCGAAGTGGCGCGTCCAGGCGAGCTCCGCCTCGCAAAGCGCAAGCGGGTACTCACTCTCGATCAAATTTAGGCGCGAGATCCCACGCTGCATGGCACTTTGGAGGAAGGAACGTTGCTGCTCAATCTCCATCTCCAGGCGCGTGCAACGCTGTTCAAGAAGTACGGCGGCATCTTCGGGTGGCAGTATCGGAATGAGCGAGAGCCCCGCTTCAAACTGCGTATACTCTTTGACAGGTCTGCTAATGAGCTCACTCAACCAGTCGATGAGTTCGATACGACCAGCCCTGGTCAGACGGTAGACTGTACGCTCAGGGCGACGGCCCTCGCGTACGCTCTCACCTACTCTGATGAGTCCATGGAGCTTTAAAGCCTCAACGACTGTATAGAGCGCGCCGAAGTTTAGCTTGATGCTCTGGTCCTTCCCACGTTCACGTAGCGTTGTAGCTATCTCATACGGATGCATGGGATGTTCCGTGAGGCAGGCAAGGACCGCTAATGCGAGTGGATTTTGAATTTTGCGCTTCGTCGTCATCACTCCTCCATCATGATCTGCATTCCAGAAGGAAAGGAATAATATCTCTGTCAGAATATTCTGCTAAGAATATATAGTAGAGAATATTTGTTGTCAAGTGCCGAGATGTTTGGATCTGTGAGCGAGGATGAAAAGCAAACAGGCTTCTACTCCGGTCCAAAGAGCTCTTAATGTAGGCCTCCTCCCGTTCTTGCAGAAAGCTTAGCAGAGAAAAGCTTATCGCCGTAGTTTTTTCGCGCGCACATCGCCTCCTTTTGCTCTTGCTTTTGGCTGCAAAGTAATATATAGTATGTTATAGTTCTTTTAGTAATGCAAATAGTTTCATAGATTACAAAGGAAGGTCTAAGGCTATGGAGTTTGACAAGGAAGCAAACAGCGCAGGTATAGAACGCCTGATGACTTCGGATGAAGTGGCTGAACTCTTGCATGTAGATCCCGTGACGATTCGCCGCCTGATCAATAAGGGCGATCTGGCCGCCTATCGCATCGGTTCCGACTATCGCATTGCCCCTTCGGATCTCAAAGCCTACCTGCTGCACCAGCGCATGCCAGCCAAAACTGAGGCGACCGCTGGCAGCGTTGAGCCTTTCGGCCAGCTTGTGCAGTGGCTGCGCGCAATGTGGCAGGAGCGTCTGACGGCACCGGCCGAACTGGTCAAGAAGGAGCGTAACCGCTTCGATAGGTTTACCGAGCGTGCGCGCAACGTCCTCTCCTCGGCCTCGGAGGAGGCCAAAGCCCTACACCATAACTATATCGGGACCGAGCATTTGCTACTGGGCCTGCTGCGCGAGGGCGAGGGCATCGGAGCGCAGACGTTGCAGAAGCTTGGCGTCGAAGCTGATAAGGTTCGCGAGGCGGTAATCGCCATCATCGGACGTGGCTCACAGGACATAGGAGACGAGCAGCCGCGCGGCCTTACGCCACGCGCTAAAAAAGTCATCGAGCTGGCTGTAGATGAGGCGCGCCGCCTGGGGCACGATTACCTGGGGACCGAACATCTCCTGCTGGGTTTATTGCGTGAGGGTGAGGGCATCGCGGCCCGCATTCTTGTAGATATGGGAGTGGTACTACCGCGCGTCCGCGAAGAGGCCTTGCGCCTGCTGGAACAGCGCACAGCCTCCTGGCGTGTGAAGCAATATCAGGGTCCACAGAAGCAAGCCTCGACGAATCCCACACTGCAAGAGAGCATGCCCGCAGAGCCTGGCAGCCCTCAAGCGCATAGCGCACCAGTTCAGGACAGCGAGCCTGGCAGTGCCCAGGCCGAAAGCACGCCCGAGCAGACCAGCGAGCCTGCCCCGACTACGCAGCAAGGTGAGCAGACCCTTACTTGCCCACAGTGTGGCGCCAAGAATCCAGGCGCTGCCAGCCATTGTTTAAACTGTAACGCTCCTCTAAGCCAGGAGTAATTTCGCTCCCCACGCCTGAGAGAAGCAAAGGGGAGGCCACGGATAGCTTCTGTGGTCTCCGCTGTCTTAGCTTACCAGCTTGCCGCTACGTTCTTGCCCCCCTTCAGACTGTACAGAAGGATAGGCCACAAACTGGTAACGAATGAGCAGGATCGTCTGCAGCACCAGCAGCACAAAGAGGAGCAGCACATGGGGCGCAAACAAATGCATAAGGATTAAGCCAATCATCACCACCGTGAGAATATTGGCGATATGGCAAAGAACAAAGAGCTGGCTCTGCTTCTCAGTCATCGTCAGACGCGTATAATTGAGGAACGTCAGCAGAATCAAGGCCAGACCGGCGCAGGCAAACCAGAGGCCATCCAGGGTCAGGCCTTTATAGAGGAATGGTGTTAACGATATATGTATGATCCCAATCACTCCAATCACGCTGGCGAGAATAAGCATGACTTTCTTCATCTCAAAGCCTCTCTTTTTAAGACCAGAACATACGCTAGCGTACGTTTTACTGGCAACAAGTGTTCTCACTGATACTTTTTACAAAGGAAAACGCATTAACAGAATGAATGGCTGGCTTGGCGCGATAAAGCGAGCCAGGCCTGTGGGAGAACTGCAAACAATGCTCTAGCATGCCCTACGAGCCTGCCAACAGGTTGAGCACCGATCTGGCGCTCTTGAGGGCCAGCCTATGGCTCTCTTCGCTGTTATCGCGTTGGCTCAAATCGATCCAACCCAGATAGAGCAGATAAAAGACCCGTGCCATCTCCTGGGCCTTTGCCACGGGATAGCCACTTTCCTCTAGCAGGTAGGCAATATAGTGAATGCGCCGCTCTTCGACCTGGGCAACCTCACGCCTCACCGCCGGATCGTGACGGGCCCATTGATGGACCGAGGCCTCCAGGCTCTGATTGCGCGCAAAGCTCTGCTCGATCAAGCGCTCAAGACGCTCAGCCGGATCAGGTTTTTTTTCCAGCTCGGCAATCGTTGCGGCCGTCCCATACTCCGCCCAATAGGCTAGCAGAGCTTGCAGGAAGACCGCGCGATTCTTCCAGTAATGATAGAAGCTGCCCTTGCTGATCTGCAGCATTTTCGCGAGGTTTTCAACCTTCACATGCTCAATGCCAGATTCCGCCAGCACGCGCAAGCCAGCCCTGATCCAATCATCTTTCGTCAGCAACATAAGCCGCGTCTCTTCTAGAACATACGCAACCGTATGTTTTTAGTATACTATAAAACTTTTCCTGGTCCGCCGTCAAGGTTATCTTAAGCTAATCTGTTCAGGCAAGTTTGCAGCCCCTCAGAGATTTTCAGTGCTACTGAGGGCTGCGAACGCGCGCAGAGACTAGCGCTTGCCCCTCCTCAGACAGAGGTGCAGAGCCAGAGCCACCAGGGCTCCCCAAAACGTAGCCAGGAAATTGACTGTATCATTATTCATCCAGGGATAGCCGCGCCGTAGGATAGTCAGCGTACCACAGCTATGTACCTCTCGCTCAGTCTCCTTCTTGCAGATGGGACAATAATAAGTTGCCTGCACCGTAGCCCCTAGCCAGCTATCAAAGAAACCGCCTAGCAGGCCACTCACCAGAGCAATAAAAGGAAGAGAGCGCTGCGCACGATCAGCACGGCCCAGCAACCAGAAGACCAGGCCCAGCGCTGCCGCCCCGGTCGCCGCCGCCGTACTCCCCATTACAGTAACCCCGCCTGACGTCCCGGGCTCCGTCTGCTCGCCAGTAGTAATCAGGCGTGGCGCATGCGTGCTGAGCACTCCCAGCTCGGTGGCCCAGGTATCGGCAGTCGCCGCCGCCAGAGAGCCCACATAGCTGGCCTCTAGCGCCTCGCGCCGCCGCTGCTCAGTCTCTGGCGTCGCGCCATAGGCCAAGGCCAACAGAGTTGCTACGCCGCCATTTGCCGCCACCTGCACAATATCGCGCCGCGAGCCCTTGCTAAACTTATCGGCAGCCAGCTGCTCCTTATCCCTGGCGCGAAAATGCGAAAAGAGACTGGAAGAGACAAAGAAAAAGATGAGCGAGAGCCCCCATTTCCAGCCGCCAAACCCTACAGTCGTCGTCCCTGCAATCATCGCCCCCAACAGCCCGCTGCGGCTCAACGAACGCCGTCGATAGGCGAGAAGACCAACAACACTGCTAAACAGTAACCCCTGTACGAGACGAATTTTCGGCATAAACGTAGTACCTCTAGATATTTAGCGTGTATTTTGTTACAGAACGCTAGTATTATCAGTTCTATCATAGTGAAGGCATGGTAGAGAGGCAAGTACATACGTCTCAGCTAAGAACAACGTACTCCTTGTCAAAACGCCAGTCAGCAATAGCCTCCAGCTCAACATAGAGGTGGGGGTGAAGCGGATCAATATGTTTTAGCAAATGGATGTCAACGACCCTGTTGTCATTCAATCCCAGACTTTCGCAGAGTGCATCCTGCGTGATCTTGAGACCACCATCCAGGTCTCGTTTGAGGGGTGTAGCAAAATAGAAATCCAGAAAGAGCGCCAGGTAGCTTTGCCGAAAATGCTCACGTAGCGCGTCAGTGATCTTGCCCTGGCGCTCAAGCGCTTGCACGCTGGCCCGCACCTGTTGCTTGAAGCGACGAGCAACAAGCGTGCTAACACGGTGCCCATTGACAGTTGCATACTGTTCATTGATGCCCGGAGGAAGTGGAAGCGTTAGACGCAGCAGGTAAGATGCTTGTCGAGGAGGCTCGTGCCAGCCTGTAGACTGCTCACACATGAATATCTCCTGATAGTACTTTTGGACATATAATATCGTGCGTATTGTATCATATCAACATGTCTTATTTTGTGGATTACAAGCGTTGTCAAGCTGGGAAAAGAGTGATACACTGCCATAAAGCAAGGCCTGGCGAAAGTGAGGAGCAATAGTGATTACGTGTAACCAATGTGGGAATCTAGTCCCAGCAGGAGCTGTGCAATGCCAGAAATGTGGCGAACCGCTCTCTAGCAAGGTTGAAAATGAAATGAGCCCGCGAATGGCAGCGCAGGGACAACCGGAGCTACCAGCCTGGCTAGAATCACTACGTGCGGGTGAACGACCGGCCGCACCCATGACTACGCCGGCTGACTTTTCCGCTGCCGGTCTGGTAGAAGAGGGAGCTTTACCAATCTGGATGCGCTCCGAGCGTAGAGAGTATAGCGATCATGGTATTTCGGCGCCGCAGCCGGCGCTTCGCTCCTCCGCTTTCCCCGGCCCTCGTACAGATGAAGAAAAAGTGCAATCTCAGGGCCTGAGCGCCAAATCATTAATAGATGAAAAATCTCTCCCTTCATGGATGCGGGAGAAGCAGCAGAAAGATACGCCGCAGGAAAGTATTAATGCTGCTAGCCTTATTGATCCCGAGGCTATGCCCGATTGGATGAGGGGCATGCAGTCCACCCCTGCCGCGCAAAAATCGCCTCAGCCTGCTCCGGCGCCCGCGCCAGCGGCGCAACAGGAGGCTATGCCCGACTGGATGAAAAATATCCAGACGCCGCCTCAGTCTCCAAAGCCAGAGCCAGCGGCGCCAGCGCAACAGGAGGCTATGCCCGACTGGATGAAAAATATCCAGGGGCCAGCTCAACCACAGAAAGCAGCGCAGGCCGCATCGGCACAACAGGAGGCCATGCCCGACTGGATGAAGGGCATGCAGCCCGCTCCCACGGTGCCAAAATCGCCTCAGCCTGCTCCGGCGGCGCAACAGGAGGCTATGCCGGATTGGATGAAGGGCATGCAACCTTCGGCTCAGGCGCAGAAAGCCGAGCAATCACCTGCCATGGAACAATCGGCAAACTCGTCACAAGGGCTAACTGCCCGTGACCTACTTGATGAGAAATCATTACCTACCTGGATGTCCCAGCAAGGCGGGCAAACTGGCGGATCAGCGGGCCAGAATACAACCGAAGGATCTGTTGGTCAGTCCTTAGCTGCCTCTTCCCTTCTGGATGTAAACGCCTTGCCACCTTGGCTACGCGAGAATAAACAAGAACCTAAAGGGAACGCCATGCCAGCTGCGCAGGCGCCCGCGCCACCACCCGCGCACTTCGAACAAGCTAAACAGGCCCAGGCCGTACCAGTAGCCGCTCCACGCAGCGCCTCTCCCGCGCATGCAGCCATAAATGGTGGGGGGGTCTCTGCAGCTTCTTTTATTGATATGAATGCGTTGCCTGATTGGCTACGTAGCGGGACCGGGCAGCCGCAAAGCCAGGGGGGAGCAGTTCAACAGCAGCCGGCCGAGATCCAAAAGCCGGTCTACAATCTCCCTGTGCCACCGCGTGTAGAAAATGTGCGCGTTCCGAGCCGTCCGCGTGGCGAGGTAAGCCCCAACGAAGGGAATGAAGCAGCGGCAAATGTCTTTGCCTCTATGTTAGGTGTTGCTTCGTCGGCACCTCACTTTCCAGAAGCGCCGCAGCATTCTTATGCTCCCATGCCACCGCAGAGCGAGCAAATGCCACCGCCGCCACCGCAGCAAATGGCCGGAAGGGTCCCGCCGGCAGGGCCATTAGCGGGTTCAGGGCCAATGCCAGGACCAGGAGCAGCCCCAGGCTATAACCCTGGAGGATATAATAGTAATTATCAAGCAGGTGGACAGGGTAACTATATGGCGAACATGCCACCTACCGCCGTCCCGCCATCACCCTCGAACGCATCTGCCATGCCACCAGTTCCCGGTGCTGGAACCGCGGGCTATCCCGGTGAGCAAAGGGCAAATGGGAAACCTGCTAAACGCGGATTGTTCGAGGCCATCCGCGATTTATTCCGCTAGTAGCAGAGGAGATAGACCCGGAGATGTATACACAACCCTATACAGAAGGAGGGCAGGCCCCCGGCCAGAATCATGCACCTGCGGCCGTAAATTCGTTGCTGGTTGCAGATTGCGGAGCCGTTTTTACGAAGGTTTCGCTGTTTGGTCTTGTTGAGGGCCAATATCGTTTGATGGCGCGTGGGGAAGCGCCAACTACCGTAGCCCCCCCTCATGAGGATATTACTGTTGGTATTATCCAGGCGATTAATGTGATTGAGTTTATTACAGGTCGTCATTTTGTTTCAGATGGGCGTATCATCTCCCCTGAGCAGTCAGATGGCAACGGGGCTGATGTTTTCATTGCTACCATGAGTGCCGGTGGCCCTCTACGTTGCGTCGCTCTGGGAGCCGTTAGCGCTACACTAGAGGAACTGGCATCGCAAGCTATCTCCGGGCTATATGCTGAAATGGAGGCCCTGCCGGCGCCTTCGTTCTCGGCCGCGAGCGCAAATATGCCGGCAGAAGTTGGCGCATCGGCAGGCTATGCCTCGCCGGGTGGAGCAAAGGGTCCCTGGGGACAAGAACGTATCGCCATGGAATGGGAACGTCACCTGGCCCGCCTGCGCGAGCTTCAGCCGCAGGCAGCTTTGATCGTTGGCCTGGCCGATGGTCCTGCCGGCCCCAATCCTTTGCAAGAAGCCTGCCAGCTCTTAATCAATGCTTCCCGCCAGCGCACCGAGCAGCACGGCGCCAACGCCTCCGCCGGTGTACCTCCCCAGGATATCGCCACAGATCAGATCTCCGTTCTCTACGCCGGGGCCGCCCAGTACATTGAAGCCGTCAAGCGCATGTTGCAGGGCGTCGCTGAGGTTACCTATGTTGACACGCTAACAAGTCAGGCCCAGGTTGGCTCATTAAGCATAGCCCTTGGCGCTTTACACGAACAGGAAGTTATTCGCCATCTTCCCGGCTATGAGCGCCTTCAGTCATGGTCAAGGACCGCGCCCGTCGCCACGGCAACTTCGCTGAGCAGCCTTGTGCGCTTCCTGGCTCAGCATTATCGCATGAACGTCACAGCGATAGATGTTGGCGGCTCAACAACCTCTGTCATGCTAGCTGGCGAGAACGGCGAGTTTATCCCCTTAGTCCAGCCAGCTCTTGGCATCGGCCCCAACATCGGTAGCATTCTCCATCAGGCTGGCTTCCAGCGTATCGTACGCTGGCTCCCCTTTAGCGTCACCGAGGAAGAGGTGCGCCAGTTTGTCCTTAACCGCATGCTCCACCCCCACGTCATCCCGGTTAACGCGCGTGAGCTCCAGCTGAGCCAGGCCTTTGCGCGTGAAGCTATCGCCCTCACGCTTGAGGAGGCTAAGAAGAAGCATGTAGAATGGCCAGAAAGCGATCTTATCCTCGCAACCGGGGGCATTCTTTCGCACGCGCCCAGGTATGGCCAGGTGGCTATGATGCTACTGGATGCACTACAGCCACGCGGAGTTACTTCGATTGTTCTTGATCGCACCATGCTCATAGGGCAGCTTGGTGCTATGGCTACGGTCGCCCCAATTACTGCGGTACAGGTAAATGAAAACGACGCTGTTACGCATAGACTCGGCACTTGTGTTATACCGTTTGGAGGCTTACAGCACGGTCAACATGCTGTGCGGGTGGGGTTAGAATATAGTAATGGAAGACAGGTAACTATTGACGTAAAGGCTGGCTCCGTCGAGGTCATTCCATTGGGCCTTAACGAGCAAGCCCTACTTACCCTGTTCCCCGCTCCAACTGTTGATGTCGGGCTGGGACCCGGCGAAAGGGCGCGGGCAGCCGAAGAGATCGACGGCGGGCTGGTAGGGTTGATTATTGACGCCAGGGGACGACCGCTTATGCTTCCCAGCGAGGAAGCTGAGCGCCATTCCAGTTTACGTCAATGGGCACAAGCTCTAGGAGCGTAAAGGGAGGCTTCGGCCATGACCTATCCACTTGGTTGGTCTCTCCTTACTCAGACTGTGGTGAGGAGGGAGCGTTGGCCCGGTGGAAATACAGCAAAAGCTATTCCACTGGTTCATCCTGGTCAGGAAGTCTCTCCTGATCAGCCGGTGCTCCGTTTAGAACATGCTGGGAGCATTTCGTCTATGCAGACGTTACCCCATCTCTCGCTGTCGGCGGCACCGGATAAAACAGGGCAGGGAAGCAGTAATAATGGAACAGGCGGGACTGAAACGATTCTGGCCGGCCTGTATGGTCGCGTTGTTGATATTACGCACCGCGGTGGCGTGATTATCGAGAGCCGGGCCTCCCTGCTTCAGGGAACGATAGGCGTAGGCAACCAGGTGGCTGGCGTTCTTACTATGTGGCACGCCACTAGCTCTGGCCAGCTCCCGCGCTCGATTCCTCCGGGGGCTATTCTTGTCATTCCGGGGCCGCTCAATTTCGCTCTTCTGCACATGGCTATGAACAGCGGCATTGCCGGCGTGATCGCCAGCAGTATCTCAACGCGCGATCTTGAAGGGTTCCTCCATACGGATCTTATCCGCTTGATCGATTGCAGCCATATCGAGCAGGCGCTGATTCCATTGCCACATCTGACGCTCTGCCTGACCGAGGGATTGGGCACGGTGGCAATGCCGACGCGCATCATGAACTTATTGAGCCAGCATGAAGGCTCTATGGTTCTGCTCTCCGGCACAACCTCTGTGCGCGAAGGGATCTTTCCTGAGCTGATCATTTCCCTTCCCAGTCAGGAGAATCAGCAGTCGTTCCAGCCAATTCAGCCCGATCCTACGCCGGTTCTCGGGGCTCAGGTGCGCATTTGCGGAGGAGAGAGAGAAGGGACTATAGGCATTATCGATTACCTCTTCACTTATGAGCAGGTTTTCTCTTCAGGTATTCGCGCCCGTGCCGCGCGCCTGCGCATGGAAGATGGTTCGGCCCTCATTGTACCTATTACAGTTGTAGAGCGCATTGGTTAAAGTGCGGCAAGCAGCAGAGTGCAATTAACTCCCACTTACGTTACTCTGCTTGCTTGCTAACGGGTGATTTATCCACATATATAAAAAGTTATCCACAGATTCTGGCCTTTTATGTGGATAACTTTTTATATTTGATTGCCTCTATGCTATAAACGTACGCGTTCTATCGGGTAGCTTGCAGCTTCAACAAGGAAGCATACCCCGATCATGCGCTTATTCCGGCCGAGATATGCTTCCTGTTGCCTGTCAGCTCATGGTCATCAGGGCAGAAGCAGAGAACGGCCCTGCATATCCTTCGGCTGAGCAATGCCCATAACGCGTAGCACGGTCGGAGCTACGTCGGCGAGAATGCCATCGGTGCGCAGGTGGGCTTGAGCCAGTTCTGGCACCACCAGGTAGAGCGGCACAGGATTGGTAGTATGGGCCGTGTAGGGCTTGCCAGTATCGTACTCGATAAGCTGCTCAGCATTGCCGTGATCGGCAGTAATCAGCAGGCCGCCGCCCACCGAGAGGGTTGCATCAACCACACGCCCCACGCCCTTATCCACAGCCTCCACGGCTTTGATCGTCGCATCGATGTCGCCAGTATGGCCCACCATATCCGCGTTGGCATAGTTCATAATCACAAGATCATAATCGCCGCTACGAATATGCTCGACTGCCGTATCTGTGATGCCGGCCGCGCTCATCTCTGGCTGCAGATCATAGGTGGGAACCTTTGGCGAGGGGACAAGGACGCGATCCTCGCCCCTAAAAGGTGTCTCACGGCGCCCATTGATAAAGTAGGTCACGTGGGCATATTTCTCGGTCTCGGCCGTGTGGAACTGACGCATGCCCTGCTCCGAGATAACGCGCGCCAGCGGCATCTCGACCTCATCGGCGCGGTAGGCTACCTCGGCATCCAGCCCAGACTCGTACTCGGTCATCATCACATAGGCAAGATCCTTCAGGCGTGGCCCGCGCTCGAACTTGCCCTCGGCCTGCGGCGGTAGCTCCTGCATCACAAAGGCTTTGGTAAGTTGGCGCGCACGATCGGGGCGGAAGTTGCAGTGTATGACGGCATCGCCAGCCTTTACCACAGCTACCGGATGATTATCCTCCATGATAACCGTAGGCAAGATAAACTCGTCGGTGACATTTTTATCGTAGGATTGCTGGATGGCCTCCAGGGCAGAACTAGCGCGCTGCCCCTCGGCCCGCGTCATAGCAAAATAGGTAAGGCCCGTGCGATCCCAGCGATTATCGCGGTCCATCGCATAGTAACGGCCGCTCACCGTCGCCACTCTAGCTGCATGCTCGCCACCGATCTCGCGAGCGCGCGCCTCCAGGCGGCGCATAAACTCAAGTCCGCCGGTAGGTGAGGCATCGCGCCCATCCGTGAACGAGTGAATATAGACACGCTCCACGCCATGCATCTGAGCGAGACGTAAGAGCGCCTCCAGGTGGGATTCATGGGCGTGTACGCCACCGTTGCCTAATAATCCACAAATATGTAGTTGAGATTGGTGCTTTTTGACATGCTCAATGGCCTTGAGAAAGGCGGGGTTCTGAAAAAAGCTGCCATCGCGGATGGCTTCACTGACGCGGGTATAATCTTGCAATACGCGCTTACCGGCGCCAATGTTCTGGTGCCCTACCTCAGAATTGCCCATCTGGCCCTCGGGTAAACCAACTGCTAAGCCAGAAGTCCTTACCGCCGTATGCGGCCAATCGTGCGCCAACTGATCGATATTGGGAGTCCGGGCCAAAGCTATCGCGTTGCCCTCCTGGCGTGGATTAATCCCCCAACCATCCATAATAATCAGCACAAAAGGGCGTGGTCGCCCTGAATCTGTTACGCTCATTTTCTCTAAAACTCCATAAGACATAATAAAAGGTGCCTGGCGTTTCCATTGTAGCATGCAGACCAAATGAAGGCGAGTAGCTCTTCAGTACAGCTGCGCCGTTTATGGCACCTGCGACCCGGGCTGATTACATGTTGCTCTCGGGTCATGCAATTTTTGCTCCCCGCTATTGTCTATATCATAGGAGTCTAGCGCAACATGTACAATAGTTTGGGAAAGTTGTTGCGCGCTGCGTGCCGGGTATTATATGGTTGGTGATAGATTAGCCGACGCTCCCGCCCAGGCCTTATGCGCTTAGCCGCCGTGAATACTTATTTCTTTCTGGCGCGCATATTGCCAGATTTCGCCAGGGCTTTTGAGCCCTCTGGCTCGCGCTTCCTGTACCCATTCACTCATCTCATATTTATTCTGGAACAGACGATTGCCACAAAAAATATTGCACCTGGCAAACGGTTCAGGTGTCGTTTGCATGAGCTGCACGCGAGTTGCAATATGATAGATGTGTTTGGTATGCCACCAGGGAGCTGTTAGCCTGTAGCGCGCTTCACGGGTCCACGCTGGACAAGCGACGCTATAACGGTCACAGAGAAACTCAACTGAGGCGGCGCAAAAAGCTGCCCATTTACGAGTATGCTCTGTCTCCTCTACAGGCTGCATAAGTGGTTCGCATACAAGCTGCTCTCGTATATCTTTTGCATAACCATACCAGGCACTCCTAAAGTTTCCTAGCGCTATCCATGGTTCCTCGCCGGCGCAAATCTGCTGATATGCACGCACGATTGTTTGAAGCTTGTCGTGTGGCCTTGTCATCTTACCAGATCTTACTTTCTGATTTAAAAAATTAGTTCAGTTGCTTTATCTCCTTAGCTATTCTACCAGGGCGTGCCAGTTCTGGTTGTTACACTATCTAGCAGCGAAGAGGAGCTGGAAAAAGCCCTGGCTATTCTACTAGAAGCGAGATCTTTTTGGCATCTTCTGCGTTGTATTTTAAAGGAGGGCGCAGGATAACCAGGCCTCGCCTGATCGATCCTACAATAGAGCGCATCGGTATTAGGCTAGTATATCGCCGATTTATTTCTCCAGAAATCGGCACAGCAAGGCATATATTTCCAGATGATCAACAAAGCCGGGTGCAACTAAAGCGCTTGCTTAAGCGTATATCAAGCACGAGAGCAATTTTATATTTGCGCAGCGAGCAGCATTGATTTGATTGCAGAAGTCTATTTGCGTATATCCCATTATGGAGAGTCAACAGAGAGACGTGAGAAAGTAGTGCTTGTCTTAGCTGATATGCCTACATTAGATATGCGCTACTACTTGAAAAGATTTAAAGAAGGAAGGTTATGAATAGTAAATCACGCCCTCTTAGTAAATGGTTTAAAACTGGCATATTGGCAACAGTTATCGCGTTCTGTTTGCTATTGACCAGTGCAATCAGCACATTCGCCAATACTGTGAATATATCAGATCAAGCGGGGGTGCTGAATAAATCGCAGGTACGCAACGAAGCATCTTCGCTCCCATATGAAGTTGATATCTTTACAGTTAGCAATTTTAGTGGAAACAATTCAGCCTTTGACCAGCGCGCACGTAGCAAGACCAACAATAATAGTATAGTTATTGCTATCAATGTCGTAGGCAGTGGCGGCCATCTGGCGATTGCTGGTGGTCGGAGCGTACCTTTGAACAGCAGCCAGAACCAGAGCGCTTATAACGCCTTTGCCAGCGATTTCCGCAGCAATCATGATTACACAAGTGCTACCGTCGCTGCACTGCGCTCTCTGCGCAACGACCTATCCAACAGTGGTGGTATTCTACCCGTTGGCGGCGGCCGGGGCGGAAATGCCTTTGGGAATAGCGCCCTGTGCTGCATCGGTATATTAGTGCTGGCCGGTATTCTCTTCTTTGTCTTCATTCGTCGGCGCCGAGGCGGCGGTGGTGGTGGAGGCTTTGGCGGTGGCCTCTTCAACAGACGTCCTCCAGAGCCTCGTTATGATCCACCTTACAACCAACCTTATAATCAGGGACCCTATCCGCCCAACTATGGCCCTAACTATCCTCAGCAGAATCAGGGCATGAATCCCTGGGCTGCCGGTGGTCTGGGTGCGGCAGCTGGTGGTTTGATCGGTTACGAGCTGGGTAAGCAATCTGGTGAACGTGAAGGGGATCACGGAAACTGGGATAACCAGGGCGGTAACTTTGGCGGCGGAGATAATGGCGGCGGCAGTTTTGGCGGCGGCGACTTCGGTGGTGGCGACTCTGGCGGAGGAGACTTCGGTGGTGGAGATTTCGGAGGCGGCGACTTCGGCGGAGGTAACAGCGGAGGCGGCGACTTCTAGCCCGCTCATAAGCTCTAGAAATGGCGGCAGGATGACTTTCTCGTTGTCCTGTCGCCAATCTTATTTTCTGCCCCACTTCCGATGCATAAGCCTTGAGCCAGCAACGTCTCAATACGCTGTACCCGAGCTAGCGTTTGGCCCTCGCCTGTTCCATATACGAGCCGACAATCAGTCGGCAAGCAGCGTATTACAGCGCTCGCGCAACAATTGCTCCGCGCCATCCCCCATCTGGCGAATCACCTCGGCAGCCGGTTTCTCCTTCTTCACCAGGCCCACAGCCTCGCCGGCATAGATATACGCCTGATCATAGTCCTTGCGCTTCATGGCTTCAGCCATCTGCTGACGAGCACTTTCGTTCTGCGCGAGCTCAGCAATCCGTGCATGCCATTGCTCGGCAAAGCTATTGCGTAAGGCGCGACCGGGATACTGCTCAGGCCAGGGAATGCCCTGGGCCACATCAAAGGCCCGTGTCAGCACTGTCTCATCCTCCCGCGCCTGAATGATCCGTGCGCGCGCCGCCTCTGTATTCTCGCATTCGGGCGAAGCCAGCAGGCAAGTGCCTACCCAGACACCCTGCGCGCCCGCCGCCAGCGCAGCCGCCACACCACGCGGCGTAGCGATACCGCCGGCCACCAGCACAGGCAGTTGCACATTATCAAGCACAGTTTGCAGAAGCGCCAGCGTCCCGACATGTCCCGTATGCCCGCCGGCTTCGCTGCCCTGAACCACCAGCAGGTCTACACCGGCCTGCGCGGCCTCCAGCGCCTCTTTGCGATTGTGAACCTGGGCCGCCAGTTGAATGCCTCGCCGATGCAACTCTTCCACATATGGAGCAGGCGAACCAAACGAAATGGAAAGCAAAAACGGGCCAGCCTCTAGCGAGGCCTGCAGAAGCTCGGGCCGCTGCTCGATTGCCCAGGCCATCAAGCCAATGCCAAAGCGTCCCTGTCCATCCTCGCCGCGCG
This sequence comes from Ktedonosporobacter rubrisoli, assembly GCF_004208415.1. Lineage (GTDB taxonomy): Bacteria > Chloroflexota > Ktedonobacteria > Ktedonobacterales > Ktedonobacteraceae > Ktedonosporobacter > Ktedonosporobacter rubrisoli. Next base: position 6,607,572 of record NZ_CP035758.1, read on the forward strand.
CAATTGCCGCCTCACGCGCAATAAGTTCCGGCGTCTCCTTGCTGCCTATCCCAATCATCCCCAATCCTCCACCCTGGGAGACGGCCTGCGCGAGCCGTCCCCGGCCGACGTAGGCCATAGGCGCCCCAACGATAGGGTAGCGTAGTTGCCAGGACGTTGTGAGAAATGTATGCAGCATCATTTTGTCCCTTTCATGTAAATGCTCTCATCTCACTATATCCCAAACAAGGATAAAGGGACAATTGACAAGACATCCAAACCTAGAAGCTGAGAAGAAGACTAATAAAACTGTCCTCTTTTGGAGAACGGCTACAGAAGCGAAAAAATAAAGAAGAGGAAGCCCACAATTGAAAGCTTCCTCCTCAGCGTATAGTTTGCAAGATTAATCCTGCGAAGTCGGCATATCGATACGACGCCGGCCGCGACGGCGTGAGATCTCCACGACCTTGAGGCGGGAAACCGCACGTTCCAGAGCTCCCTGTAACTCCGCTCTCTCAACGTCATTACGCGTCTCGGACAGACGTTCCTGAGCGCGGCGACGGGCCTCCTCAGCGCGAGCCTGATCGATCTCATCAGCATGTTCCGCAGTATCGGCAAGCACCGTCACAGAATTGTGAGATACTTCCAGGAAGCCGCCGGAGACAAACATTGAATCCTCGGCGCCATCCAGCTCGATGCGCAATATGCCCGGAGACAGGAACGCGAGCAGAGGAGCATGGCGGGGCAGAATACCAAGCTGCCCTTCCGCTCCCGGCGCACTCACCAAATTGGCCTCGCCGTTATAAAGCTCGCGCTCGGCAGTCACGACCTCGACATGCAGAGTATTGCGTGTCGCCATCGTTTAACCCTTCTTCTGCTCGTCTTCGTAGCTCTGTATAACCTCATCGATCGAGCCCTTCAGATAGAAGTGGTGCTCGGGAATGTGGTCATACTTGCCACCCAGAATATCTTTAAAGCCGCTTACCGTATCCTTCACATGCACATACTTACCCTCAAGGCCTGTGAAGACCGCCGCCACCGTAAAGGGCTGCGAGCAGAAGCGCTCAAGCTTACGAGCGCGCGCCACGGTGAGCTTGTCCTCATCGGGGAGTTCGTCGACACCCAGGATCGCGATGATATCCTGTAAGTCCTTGTAGCGCTGCAGCACGGTCTGCACGCCGCGAGCCACACTATAGTGCTCCTGCCCCACGACCTGTGGATCAAGAATACGGCTGGTCGAAGCCAGAGGATCGACGGCGGGATAGATACCGCGCTCAAAGATCGAGCGCTCAAGCACGATCGTCGAGTCAAGGTGCGCAAAGGTCGTGGCCGGCGCGGGATCGGTGTAGTCGTCAGCGGGCACGTATACTGCCTGCATCGAAGTGATCGAGCCCTTCTTGGTCGAGGTGATGCGCTCCTGTAAAGCGCCCATCTCTTCAGCCAGGTTTGGCTGGTAACCCACGGCCGATGGCATACGACCGAGCAGAGCCGAGACTTCAGCACCTGCCTGCGTAAAGCGGAAGATGTTATCGATAAAGAGCAGAACGTCTTTGCCCTCTTCATCGCGGAAGTATTCAGCAATGGCCAGTCCGGTCAGAGCCACGCGCAGACGGGAGCCGGGAGGCTCGTTCATCTGTCCGAAGACCATAGCCAGACGGTCGATAACTTTTGCTTCCTGCATTTCATGGTACAGGTCGTTACCCTCACGTGTGCGCTCGCCTACGCCAGCGAACACGCTATAGCCACCGTGCCCCTTAGCGATATTATTGATAAGTTCCTGAATGATAACAGTCTTGCCGACGCCGGCACCACCGAAGGCTCCAATCTTACCACCCTTCATGAAGGGGCAGATCAGGTCGATAACCTTAATGCCAGTCTCGAAAACTTCGATATTCGCAGCCTGGTCTTCCAGCTCGGGCGGCTGGCGGTGAATCGGATAGTGCGGTGCATCAGTCACTTCCGGCTTATTATCGACGGCATGGCCAAGCACATTAAAGATGCGCCCCAGGGTCTTTGGGCCAACGGGAACCGAGATTGGCGCCCCGGTATCGATGGCGTCAGTGCCGCGCTGCAAGCCATCGGTTGGACCCATGGCCACGCAGCGAACCCAGTTATTGCCAAGGTGCTGCTCTACCTCAAGCGCGAGATCCTGCTCAGCGCCCTCGGGACGGGTAATCAATTCATTATAAATTTCTGGTAGCTGGTCTGGGGGAAACTCAACGTCTACAACCGCCCCCAGTACCTGCACGACTTTTCCCTTCGTGCCAGTTTGTGTCACTGCCATATATTCTTTTTCTCCATTATAGAGGCATGAAACATTTTCTGCTGGTTGCCTCTATGGCATGCAATGCTTTTATAGCGCCTCTGCGCCAGATACCACCTCAAGAATCTGGGTAGTGATAGATGCCTGGCGGGCCTTATTATAAGTCAGCGTAAGATCCTGCAAGACTTCGTTAGCGTTATCGGTAGCGTTTTTCATGGCTACCATCTGAGCTGAATAAAAGCTAGCTATCGTCTCCAACATGGCCTGATAGACCTGGACATCGATATAGCGGGGCAGCAGAGCCTGCAAGAGTTCCTTTGGCCCTGGCTCATAGATGTAATCTACCTGAGCCTGCTGATCGCCCTGGTCCTCGGGTGGCTGTACCGGCAGCAGTTGTACCAAAGTGGGTCGCTGTATCACCGTGTTGACAAACTCGGGATAAACCAGATAGACAACATCGACCTCCTCTTTTAAGAAGGCGTCTACAGCAACCTGCGCGATAGCCGAAGCATCGGTCAGCGCCGGCCGATCACCATAGTTAGTGAACTCGGCAATCAGATTCTGCTGACTGCGCACGATAAAATCGCGGCCTCTGCGTCCAACGGCGATATAATCGACGCCGGGCTTCTGCCCGCCATCAGCCAGCTTATTTTGTAGCTCAAGCACACCACTGGCAGCCTTGCGGTTGACATTACTCGGCAGAGCTCCACACATACCTCGATCGGGAGCAATCAGCAAAAGGCCGATTTTACGCACCGAGCGCTGTTTGAGCAAGGCGGCCTCGTCGCCAAAGTCCTCCCCACTGGCATTGGCCAGGCGCGAGACAAGCGCGCGCAGCTGATCGGCATAAGGACGAGATTCTGCAACTCGATCCTGTGCCCTGCGCATCTTGCTGCTCGCGACCATCTGCATAGACTTGGTGACCTGGCCCAGATTCTTGACCGCGCGCATGCGCCGCCGAATTTCTCGGGTCGATGGCATAAGTTCGGTCTCCTAGTGTGGTGCTGATGTCTTCTTATATTCTTCGATGGCGGCCGACAACTTCTTCAACAACTCGGGCGTCATCTTATTCTTCGCCTTCACGGATTTCTCGATGATCTCCTGACCAATTTCAGGATGAGCTGCATCCATATAGCGATACAGACCAGACTCCCACTCGGCAACCTTGTCAAGCGGCACATCATCAAGGAAACCATTGGAGGTTGCATAGATAATCATTACCTGCTTCTCAACAGAGACCGGAGCGTACTGCGGCTGCTTCAGGATCTCGTTCTGGCGGCGTCCGCGCTCGATACGAGCCTTGGTAGCCTTGTCGAGGTCTGAACCGAACTGTGCGAAGGCAGCAAGTTCACGATACTGTGCCAGGTCAAGACGCATAGAGCTGGCCACCTGTTTCATAGCCGCAGTCTGCGCGCTACTACCCACGCGAGAGACCGAGAGACCGGTGTTAAGCGCCGGGCGCTGGCCTGCGTTAAACAGATCGCTTTCCAGGAAGATCTGGCCGTCAGTGATCGAGATAACGTTAGTTGGGATATAGGCCGAGATGTCGTTGGCCTTGGTCTCGATGATGGGCAGAGCCGTCAACGAACCACCGCCGTAATCCTTGTTCAAACGTGCGGCACGCTCCAACAGGCGAGAGTGCAGATAGAACACGTCACCGGGATAGGCCTCACGTCCAGGAGGGCGGCGAATAATCAGCGAGATGTTACGATACGCCTCAGCGTGCTTGGTCAGGTCATCATAGATAATCAAGGCGTCGCGGCCGCTCTCCATGAACTCCTCACCCATCGCGCAACCGGCGTAGGGAGCGAGATACTTCATAGGAGCGGGATCGGCAGCGCCGGCCACCACGATGATCGTATACTCCATCGCGCCATGCTCTTCAAGAATCGCCTGCGTACGCGCAACCGTCGAGTTCTTCTGACCGATTGCGACATAGATACAGAGAAGATCTTTGCCCTTCTGGTTAATAATCGTATCAATGGCCACAGCTGTCTTACCAGTCTGGCGGTCACCGATGATCAGCTCGCGCTGTCCGCGGCCGATAGGAATCATGCTATCGATCGCCTTGATACCTGTCTGCACGGGAGTGTTGACCGACTGACGCGTAATAACGCCAGGCGCCACGCGCTCAACCGGGCGGAACTTCTCGGTTACAATCGGGCCACGTTCGTCGAGGGGCTGGCCCAGGGGATTTACAACACGACCGAGCAGCGCATCACCGACCGGCACTTGAATGATACGTCCGGTAGTGCGCACCTCATCATCTTCACGGATCTGGGTATAGTCACCCAGAATAGGGCAGCTAACCGTCTCCTCCGAGAGGTCGAAGGCCAGGCCATATAACCCTGTACGGGGGAATTCCACCAATTCAAGATATTTCACATCCTGCAGGCCAAAGACACGAGACACACCGTCCTGTACCGCGATCACAGTACCGACGCTTGCCGTAGCTGTAGTGCTCGTACCGAAGCCAGCGATGTTTTTCTCTATGATGGCGCTGATCTCGTCAGCCCAAGATGCCATCGTTGTTCCTCCTAGTCATCCTGGCGGCCCATCCCTGCTGTCTCACTTCTCTTTCATTTGTATCTTCCTCCAGGGAGGGGGTGCCAGGTGGATCTAATCTACTTACGGGGTTGCTTGCTTTCGTTCTGCTAGGCGCGGTCCTTAGCACCGGCGCCGGGCATCGTATAGGTAGAAGCTTTCGTCTGGGCCTCGTGACCGTCGCTGCTAGTTTTAGCTAATTCTTCAGAAAAAAAATCAAAATCGGCGCTTGAAACAGTCGTCAACAATTGCTGCTGAAGTGCGCTCAAGCGGTAGCGGACACTACCATCAACAATTTGGTCCCCGACGCGGGCTACAACCCCACCAAGAATGCTCGGATCTACCCGAGTCTGTATAATAATGGACTTACCAGTTTTGCGTTCTAACGCCTGCTTTACCAGCGTGCTCTGCGCTTCATCCATTGGAGCGGCCGTCGTGACCAGCGCCACGGCCTGGTTACGATACTCCAGTTCCATGGCCTCTAGCTCACGGGCAATATTAGGCATAACTTCAACAAGCCCGCGCTGAATAATTAGCAGAGCAAGGTTGAGCGACGTAGGTAGCACCCTGGACGCCAGTTCCTGGCGTATAGCTGCCTCTTTGCGCTGCGCGGGAATCTTCGGCTCGCGTAGGAGATAGGATAGCTTGCGATGTGAAAAAAGCCGGGCTATCTCTTTTACGTCTTCGAGCGTGCGGTCAAGCGTATTCTGCTTTCGGGCCAGATCAAAGATCGCTCCCGCGTAGCGGCGTGCTATCGCTCCCTTTAACATTAGTTATTCCTCGTCTGGTCAGCAGCACTTACAAACTCTTCCACCAGACGGCGGTTATCTTTGCTATCGACCGATCTGCTAATTACTTTTCCGGCAGCATCGATCGAGAGATTGACGACCAGGCGGCTCAGCTCAGCACGAGCACGGCTAGTCTCCTGCTGGATACGGGCGATTTGCTGCTGACTGATCTGCTCTGCCCGTGCATTGGCCTCTTCCTGTATACGATTGGCTTCTTGCTGGGCAGCTTTGGTGGCTCGCTCGATGGTCTCCTGAGCCTGCCGACGCGCATCAAGCAGGATCTGCTCCACACGCGAATTGGCCTCAGCGAGATCGCGCTTGGCTTTCTCTGCATTCTCAATGCCTTCTCGGATGGTCGCCTGCCGCTTATCAAGCGTTTTCAGGATGATGGGCAGGAGCCACTTCCAGAGAATGATAAAGACTATCAGAAAGCTGATAAGCTGCGAGACAAAGTTCAACGTGTTGATGCCGAGCGCATCGAGCCCACCAGCGGATTCAGCAAGAACCAGCGATTGCACTGCTATGTGCATGGTGAACGCCTCCTTTCCTCAGACGCGATACCATCTTACATAATAGCACGGAGACGCGGCATGTCGCGTTTCTCTCAACACTATGCACTACCTCGGGAGAGGAACGATAAGCGTAACGTGCTACGTCTCCACACTATAATTAAGATAGGTTATACGAACTTGAGCAGCAGGGCGACCACCAGTGCATAGATAGCGATAGCTTCGGCGAACACGATAGCAAGGATCATATTTGTCTGGATAACAGGCGCGGCTTCCGGGTTACGACCAAGCGCGTTGGCAGCCTGACCGCCGATGATACCGATACCGATGCCAGGTCCAATAGCACCAAGACCAATTGCCAAAGCTACTGCAAGAGTGGTAAAGTTCATGATGAAAATCCTCCTTTAAGGACGAGCAAATGTTATTTCAAATTAATATTTCTATGCAAACCGCAGCAAAAATACCTGCGAGTAGCAATCAGGTTAGCTTATCATAATGACCGGGCCCCTGCCAGATTCGTCTCTGACATACCCTGTCCCCTACCTACACACAACGGAACGGCTTCAATACCTCACTATCTTCAGCGCCACCTCATTTTAAAGCGGTTCTGACCTCATGATTATACTGCATTGCCGCTCCTCACTCGCTACCAGATTAATGGCATTATTCACCATAAGCACATGCGTTCTCCCCGGTATGCGCTTCGTTTCTCTGGGAAAAAGTGAATTTAGTGTGCAGCGACGCCTTCTTTTTCTGTGATCTCCCCGTGGGCTGCGTGCTCTTCATGATCATGGCTGTGGCTTGTGGTACCCAACTCCAGGAAAACCAGGGTCAGGAAGCCAAAGACGAAAGCCTGAACGGCAGCAACAAAAATTTCCAGTGGGATAAAGACTATGTTGGCAACGGCTGGAAGCAAGAAGGCAAATACTGCAAGCAGCACGCTACCGGCAAAGATATTACCAAAGAGACGGAAGGAGAAAGAGATGATACGCCCCGCCTCACTGATAATTTCTAGCAGGCCGACAACAAACTCGACGATACCCATTGGGCCACGGGTAAACAAGGCTTTGAAGTTAAAGTATTTGCTCAGATGCGATCCGCCTCCCAACATAGCAAACCCGAAGCCCTGCGTTACTACAACCGAGACAACGGCCATAGCAATCGTGAGGTTAAGGTCAGTCGTGGGCGGTCGGAACCATGGCACAATTGCGTTAGAGACGTCGCCGAACAAGAACATGATCGGCTGCGGCTGAATGCCATGCTTCAACAGTTCATCAACCTTGACGGTCCCTATGGTATCGATACCCGGAAAGACGTCAAGCAGGTTGGCGACAAAGGCAAAAATGATGAATGTCGCGACAAGGGGAAAAAATTTCCTTCCCTTCTCTTTACCCGAAACGCTCTCAACTAGCCCTAAGAGGGCCTCAATCAACCACTCAAGAGCATTCTGTAGGCCAGAAGGGATCATGTCACGCTTGCGCGTGCCAAAGTAGAATACCACAACTAGCGCAATAATTGTGATCCATGTGCAGAGCAGTGTATTAGTAACCGGGAACCCGAAAGGTCTAGCGATGACCTCGGGCGCAATTACTATTTCAGGAAGTCTCCATAGATTCACTCGGCATCCTCCCTATTTCGCCGAGCGCTGCCAGGTCTGGAGTGCTTAATGGTCTCCCCATCTATCCTATTTTTGAAACACACTCTTGTATAAACGGTATGCTCCATATATACCTGTGATCAGGCCAAGCAGCAGCCCGAGAAGTATAAACAAAGGTTTGGTATGGATAAGGCCATCAAGATAGTTTCCTGCAATGGCACCTACGACAATGGGGACGACTATTGTGAAGCCCATTCCGCCTAAGGCCCCCAGAGCTATTGGTAGCGAGGGTGGCGGTTTCTCGTTCATGCTTAGTTTCCCGTCTGTCTTTTCTCATTATTATACCGTTTGGATTATAGCACACGGGGATGTTTTTTTGCAACAGTTGATACATTTACAGGTTTCTATTTCCATATCTTTGTTGACTTATCTCTCAACTGGCAATACAGCTTTCTCACCTTCACTTTGCACCTTCATTGCACTAGAGACAGTTAGCCCCAGGGCGCTTAGACTCCCCAGTCCGGCTACGCACATGAGCAGGGCCGCCCAGGGGTGCGAGAAAAAGAACATGGCTGTAACGCCGCGTGCATTCAGATGTAACAGGCCGTAAAAGACAAGCAAGCCAACCGCTTCGTTACTGCCAACCTGTCCCGGGGGAGTAGGCAATATATAAAACATGTTATAGACGGTATAGCCAAAGAGAGCCGTTCCAAAGGCAATTGGCACGCCAACGGTCCAGAAGGCTAACATGGCGAAGAGCCCGTCAAAGACTACGGCGATCAGGGTCAAGATGACGGCCGGAATAAATATCCTGGGCTGGCTCGCACCCGCTAAGAGGGAATCGACGAAGCCAGTGGCAAAGCCCTCTATTTTACTGCCAAGACTCGCTGGCAACATATTGGTAATTTTTTGCAGCAAGCTTATGGCCATGTTACGCTTCCAGGCCGCCAGGGCCACAAAGAAGATCAGGCAGATCAGCAAGCCGCTCACGGCCCCCAGGACCAGCCAGAGCTTGATGTCCATCTGCACTCCTAACATGGGCACCAGGGCCATGATAAAGAGGGCAGGCATCAGGTCGAGAGCCTTATCCATGGCTACTGTGGGCAACGACTGGCTAATCGGGATGTTGGCAATGCGCTTGAGCATCAGGCTTTTGGCCACCTCACCCCCACGGACGGGCAGTAGGAAGTTAAGAAAGATGCCAACGAGAAAGAGCTGGATCGCCTTGAGCACACTGATTTCCCCGATAGGATTCAAGAATAGTTTCCAGCGCACTCCACGAATACTAAAAGCCGCCAAAAAGGCTACCCCGGAAAGCAGGGCAAAAGCAATGCCGCGCGGCGTGCTAAGGTTGCTTTTGATGATCGCGATAGTGGTAGGGATATCGACGACTTTCGAGACCAGGAAGAGCAGAGCTATACCTATAATGAAGCCAATAACTATCTTGAGCAGCGGCGAATTGAGAATATTTTTCCATCCACGCTGCGGCCTTGACTGCACAGCTACGGGGCGTATGACCGGCTTTGCTGGACTTGTGCGCCCAAATGGCTCCTTACCATAGATATTGACGACAGGAAAGGCCCCTGTCTGCTTGATACCTTCGGGCCACCACTCCTCCACATGCTCCTTTTGCCCGGCTTTGGGGAAGCGCACAGCCCGCATCATGCCACTCAAATGCATAAGATTGTGCTTGCTTAAGCGCCTGGGGTCTACGGCTTCCTGGTAGGCCTGCTCATCTAGCTCGTCAATCTGATTGAGATCGCCAAGCAAACCAACCTCAAAACGATCTTCTGGCGCAAGGGTAGGGCCTACACCTGGCACATTGGGAGCCGGAAGAGGTGGAAGGGCTGGCGTTTGCGGAGGCATGGCGTCAAGAGAAGGCGGAGGCGTGACTGGCAACTCATTGTCAGCCACTTTTCGCGGCCTGGCCTGCTCTACGCGGAGTTGCTTCGACACACTTTTCAGGACGTCAGTAGGTTCATCATCGCCTGGCTCCTCTTTTCCTTCGCTCTTGCTTTTTGCGGCAAGGCTCACTGTAGGATGGTGACTCGTTCCATCCTGCTGGCTTACGGCTTCTACAGTATTGAGTGTTGCGGTAGGGCGCTTGAATGGATCTTCATCCAGACGCTTACCCGCTCTTTTTCCTTCAGGCACTGCTCTTTTTCCTCCTACCACGTCTTATAGCGCTTCTGTTTCCCTCATCGCTGCTCAGGACAACTACTGTTTGTCAGACGTCGTGTGACGAGTGCGCCGCCTGCGGGCGACGGAGGGAATGGGGCACAATTCGCTAGATCGCGACGTCGCCTCCAAGCCCCAGGTCAAGGGGGCGCCGCGAGCTCGCGGATTGGCAGCCCTTGACATTCCCGCTGGTTCACTCCTCACCTCAACCTTGACAGACAACTACTGGCGTCAACTGACCCGCTTGTGCGAGCGATCCGACCTCTGGCGTCTTCATGGCTGCTCTTCCCATCGGCAGGACCAGCGCTTTTCTACCCTGGCGCCACTCTAGCCAACGGTTTCAGCTCTGCCAGCAAGCGCCGCAAAAGCCCGCTCTGTCTCCCAGACAGCAGAATAGCCCTGAAACAGGGCTATATGAGAAAGCTCGGCGTACTGCCCTACGGTTGAGACCTTATAGATAGCCATGTTTTTGATACCATAGAGCGGTCAGGCTCATGCCTTCTTCCAATCCGACCGCAGGCTTATAGCCCAGCTCTTGCCTGGCTCGCTCGATTGAATAAATGCGGCTCATGGTCAAGAACTTGACGCGACTGCGGGTGAGAGGAGCCCGTTCTCCCTGAAAACCTGGCAGGACTGCAAACAGATCTGAAGCTGTATTCGCCAGCCAGAGCGGAATGCTGCCCTTTTTCAGATCCTGACCCAACGCGTGGGCAATTGCCTCGGCCAGTTCACGGAACGAGACAGGATGCGCTCCCGCGATATTATAGCTTCGTCCAATGGCTTCGGACCTCTGGGCACAGAGCAGAAAGGCCGCGGTCATATCGCTGATATACACGGGATGGATAAGGGCCTTCCCCCCGGCGATAAGCACCGGGAACTTCCCATTTTTGATGGTAGTAAAGAAGCCTAGCAAATGCAGATCGCCAGGCCCATAGACCATACCGGGGCGCACCACACTGACCGGCAAACCCTGCTCTTGATGGGCACGCATGGCCAGGATCTCGCTCTCAAGCTTGGTCACCTCATAAGGATTGGTTGGTCCGTAGGGCGCATCTTCAGCCGCCGGCTTTTTGCCGGTTATACCATGTACGCCTGTGGTGCTGCAATGCACAAAGCGCTGCAGTTGCTTCTGCCCCTTGCAAGCTTCCAGGAGAATGCGCGTCCCCTCGACGTGTGTGCGATAAAACAGCTCGCCGGGCACGCTGGGATGATAGAGATGCCCAACCATATGATAAATGGTCTCGACGCCCTCAACCGCCTCGCGTACGCGCTGTGCGTCAGTAATATCACCTGCTACAAGCGTTACGGCATCTCCAAACAGCGTGCGCGCCTTCTGCTGATCGCGCACCAGCACACGCACAGTTTGTTGTTGCTTGATGAGCTCGCGCGTCAAAGCTGAGCCTAAAAAGCCTGTAGCACCTGTTACCAAGATCGTCATTGGCGAGCTCCCGAATATCCCTTAACGCTAATCGCATTTTCCGGGCAGGCTTCATAGCACAGCAAGCAACGCTGGCACGTCTTAGGGTTGACTTTGAGCGTTGTTAAATCAATGACGTTGGGCAGCGGGCAGGCATCAACGCAGACCCCGCAGTGCGTGCACTTCTCCTCGTTAATCTTGGGACGCGTGCCCACCAAGCCCGTGCTGTACAGGCTGGTGCAAAAGTGCTTTCCGCGCTCAGCAATCCAGCTATAGGGATAGTCAAGCGGATACATCAGCCAGAAAATGAAGCGATAGAGCGCCTTCTGCTCTGGCAAGCGGAACCTTTTAATCAGGCCAACATCTTCGCCAGCGAGTTGCCACCAGGGCCGCCCCATCTGCTGTAAGGCCAGGCGCAAGTGAGGAATATCGCGTGGATTCACGCCCACCAGCTCGCAGCAGGCCAGATCGACCGAGAGGCTATCGCGTCCGGCCACCAGGACTTGCAGATCGGCTTTATCGCCATAGAGCGGGCCCTCGCCATCCTGGCCTACGCTGCCATCCACGATATTCAGGTCTGGCTTAATGCCAAGGTTCATATCGACGATGCTCTGGCCAATGCCAAAGGTGTGCATATTGCGCCGGTCGGGGCGCGGCAAAATGCCCATGACATTCTTCATGCTCAAGGTTATGCCCGAAACCACGTGCGTCTTCAGCACCGGAAGATTGATCAGGCGCGCCTCTTTCATAATCTGGGGGATATGGAAAGTGCGCAGCTTCCTAGCGCCCTCTGGCCTGAGCTCCATCCAATCAGCCTCGCCACCCTCGGGATCTACACGTAAGATGCGAATATTATTTTCTTGACAAAATTTTTCTATGCCTAAGATTGTATAGGTGGCCTCGCGATCAAACTCGGTACCCGGCGTCTCGCAGAGCACCGGCTCAGCCCCGCAGGCTCGCACCTCCTCCGCCACAGCCTTCATCAGCTCAAAGCTGGTAGTAGAGCCAGTGGAGGCGTCGCGCCCAGCCACTAAATTAGGTTTCAGAATAGCGATTTTGGCACCCCTGATAACCGATTCCATGCCCCCAGCCTGGGCAATCACCCGGTGGGCAGCTTCCTCAATACCATCAAAAGTGCGCGTAATCGCTACTGTATTGGTATCAGTAATTGTTCGAGTTGCTAGCATAAAGTAGTGTTCCTTAAAAAATCCGTCTCACCTTGACCTACAAAAGAAAAGAGCAAACTTGAATGAGATTGTCCTGGCACTCTTTCCTTATCAATACTACTGCATATGCAATCGCCTAGCCACCAGCATAGTACTCCTCTGAGCAAGCTGAGGAGGATCAGTTCCCGGAGATGGCGCGCTTGCCATATGCTTCGGCTTGTGCCGCACCTGGTAAATCTTGATCACCAGGGTTGTGCCCTCATCGGGGGCCGAGAACTGCTTTACCACCACCGAATTGGCAAAAGCCTGCTTCAGCAAATTCAGGTGATCATCTCCCGAGCTCGGGCTATTCAAGAAATCTTGCATACCGGAATCGGAGATAAAGTAATCGATCCGATCCGCATCGTTGTGCAAGATCTTGTCATAGATCTCTGGATCGCCCGCCACATTAAAGTACACATGCGCATAAGGGTACGGCGCCCCATTGCCAACGCCAGCCCCACCCGGCACGCGCAAATCCATATACAGGTAGGGCGGAATCACCACAAAGTCATTCCTGGGAATGTGATCGCGTATCCAGACCATGGCCTCAGTCTGTGCCGAGGTTGTGTGCATCGTAAAGATGTTAGCTGATTGCATCACATCATACGGAATTATTACCGCAATTACGCCCAGGGTCAGCAGCGCCCGCACAATATCCATGCGTGGCAGCCTGAGCTTTAGCAGCAAGCTCAGGAGCGTATGGATGGCCAGGACCATATTGATGGCACTGATGGGAATAAGCGGTATAAGATAAAAGGTGAACACGACGCCGCTACCAGACACCAGGCCGCGCAAGAGCAGCACCCAGAAACAGATGGCCAGTCCGGCAAATACCCATAGCTTGCGATGCCACCAGCCCGCCAGAGCATTGAAGGCAATCGCCACCACGCTGCCCCACATAAGAAGGTTGTCGGTATCAACCCAGTTTTTCCAGCTCGAATAGATGTTGCCCGAGCTCGATCCACCACGCTGGGCCTGGCCGGCAAAGGTACCTATCAGACTCAAATGCTGGTGATTATCGCCAAGGATATGCCAGCTATCCGGGAAGAGCTCGCCCTTGAGAACCGCCATCAAGACAAAGCTAGAGCCCAGAGCACAGATGGTATAGGCAAAGGCGACAAGCGCGAACTTGCGCTGAAAGCGAGTCGTCTGCAGCCACACGGCATAGATCATGCCTGGCAAAAACATGACAAAGACTTCTTTGGAGAGCAAGGCCAGGCCAAATGAAATGCCTCCTAGCGTAATGTAGGATAGGCGGCTTTCGCTGACAAAGATCAGGTAGAGCGAGAGCAGCATCCAGAAAGTGCCGATGTTGTCAAGCAAGACCAGGCGCTGATAGTCGACGCTCAGCGGTGAGAGCGCAAAAAGGATCATCGCCAGCAGGGCGGCCGCACGACTACCTCCCAGGCGGCGCACCAGCAAATAGATAAGCAAAGTGCTGCCAACCGCATAGACAAGCATAAGTACGCGCCCGGTATTGAGGGCATTGCCAAAGGTAAAAAAGCCACCGACAAGCTGGACCAGTCCCGCGAGCTGCATCCAGGCCAGGGGAGGATGTCCATAGCCATAGGGATAGTTGGCGATCTGCCCGTTGAGAATAGCCCAGGCGCTTGCCATATAGGTGCCCTCGTCAATTTCATAACGGGGAGCGTTAAACATGTTCAAGCCATGAGCCAGCAACGAGGCGAGCAAGCCAAGGATAACGACAAGAGTCTCTAGCCAGGCTGGAACAGGAATCTTACTTTTCCACGCAGTCCTGTTCAGCTCCACGTGAGGCATCATTCTGGTCTCGCTCTGCGCCAGGCGCTCTTGCTGTCCCGGCACAACGCGGTGCATGGCCGTCGTATTGCCGGTGGGCTTACTGATTGGGTTGCGCCTCAGCCCGGGACGATAGACGGTGCGCACAAAAAAGTTCGGGCTACGATAGAGAATCATATTCCCGTTTTCATCTATCTCCGGCTCAAATAAGCCATGTTTGCGACCAGGCTGTGGCCGAATGCCTCTCGGCTGCTGTATAGCTTCTGCTTGATTGCCATGCTGAACAGGCCACGGGCGAACCGTTTCCTGCTGGGTAAGCATATGCTGAGCGCCCATCGCCGGAGGCTGTGGCGTGTGCGGAATGGCTGGCGGCCGCATATGAGGCTCATTGGAGACCGCAGGCGAGGCCATGATCTGGGTCTGCTGATCTGCCGGGGCCTTAGCTCCGGGCATAGGCGGCTGAGCTTGCGGCAAGTTTCGCCCACTCAGAGGATCATCATTCTGGCCAGGACGATGAGGAACAGGGAAGCCTCGTTTGTGTAACAAAGCTTCGTCAGCTTGTACCTGTCCCGGCAGAGAGCGTTGCTGATCCGCGTGCGAATCGCCAGTAGCCGGCTGCGCTGGCCATGACGGTATTTGCGAACGCTGCTGCATATCGGGCTGCTGCTCAATACCTGGCCAGGACGCTGGATTCTTCGCCTGTTGCATCCCCTGTTGTTGTTCGATACCCGACCAGGATATGGGATTCCTCGTCTGTTGTTGTTCGATACCCGGCCACGACGCTGGATTCCTCGTCTGTTGTTGTTCGATACCTGGCCACGACGCTGGATTCCTTGTCTGCTGTTGCTGTTCGATACCTGGCCACGATGCTGGATTCCTTGTCTGTTGTTGTTCGATACCTGGCCAGGATGCTGGGTTTCTCGTCTGTTGTTGTTCGATACCTGGCCAGGATATGGGATTCCTCCCCTGCTGCACCCCCTGTTGCTGTTCGATACCTGGCCACGATGCTGGGTTCCTCGTCCCCTGGCGGCCAGGTGGAGCAGCACCTGGCGGGTAGCCTGCTGGCCCTTGCTCAGCAGGAACAGGCGGCTGCGGAAGGCCTCGGCCTGGCGGTCCCTGAGTCGTTGAGGGTGGCGTGGCCATTCTCTCGACCCGGCCTTTTTTGAGCCCTGGGGGCACCTGGCCCCGGAGCTGCCTGGCCGACTCTTGCTCCTGTCTTTCTTCTCCTGAAGGTGGATTTTGCGCTGTCATACTTCCTATCTCTATCTATACGCAGCCTGGCCGCGATGTTGTCCAATATGCGCTGTCTTCTCCCAGTTTGTCGCGCCCTGAATGTAGCGCCAGACAGCCCGGATAGCGCCAATGCCCAGTAACCATTGATAAGGGAAAAAGAACAGGATCATGATAAACACCTCACGCCATCTCCATGGGCGCCCATGCGCTTTCAGGAACTCGTACAATCCGGCCAGCTCAACAAAGATAGACAGGACCAGACAGTAGAGCGGCAAAAAGGTGAGCATCGCCACCCAAAGCGGGAACTTCACAAGGAAGAACATTAAGACTGATATCGGCACCATGATGGCGAAGAAGGCCTGCATCTCTGGCAGGATCAACACATAGAGCGCCAACATACGCTGAGAAAACTTCTCCAATCTGCGCCAGTTTCCCTTAAATAGCACCTGGATAAATCCCTGATTCCAGCGCGTGCGCTGCTTAATAAACTGCTCAATCGTACCTGGCGTCTCCTCGCGCGTCACAAATTCATCATCGTACATAATGCGAATGCGCGCATGCGAGAGGCAAAGGCGAATACCCAGGTCCGCATCCTCGGTCAGGCAGGTCTCGTCCCAGCCGCCGAGCTGCTCCATAAGCTCGCGCCTTACAAAAACTGTGTTGCCACCAAGCGGAGTCATACCGATTCGAGAGAAGAAATGCAGGGCCGACTTAAACCAGAAAAAGTACTCTAGCACGTTAAGGAAACAGAACCATTTTGTGTTATGGTTCATAAGCTGAACGCCGCTCTGCACCACATCGACATCTTCATTGATCATCGTGGTATTGATAATGTTCAGGATATCGGGATGAGGCTCATCCTCGGCATCAAAGATAGTCACAATATCACCACGCGCTACAGTCAGAGCATGATTCATCGCGCGTGGCTTGCTGGTTGGCTTATTATTATAGACGAGAAGCTGCACATTTGGATCGCCCAGCTGCTCAATCTTATGCTGAGCTTCGGCGATCGTCCCCACATCATCGTCGCTGCAGATAGCAATAATCTGCATTAACTCTTTAGGATAATGTAGATCATAGACTTTTTGGATTGTCTCCTGATAAACTTCCTCCTCGTGACGAGCAGGCAAGAGAATAGTAAAAGAGAGACTGGGATCTTTATAGATCGTCGGTGCGTGATTGAGCCACGCGTTCTCCGGCTTTTCCCAGATGAAGAGATACAAACGTATATTAAAGATGGCTTGCACCGTCATTAGTAGAGTTATTAACAGATAGAGCATTTCAAGTAACGAGATTACAACATCCACAATGGTCTTCCTCCCTCTTTAGCATGGCACAGAGACAGCTAAGGGGTCAGTTTTATTCCCACATTCAGTATAAGTTAAAGGTGCAACCGCTGTATTTGCATTATTTGAAGGGGTGAAACTATACGCTTCGGCGCCCCCATTGCGATGCAAAGTAACCATAACAAGGCTATTACCGGCAAGAGAGATATCCTGACTATGCCAGGGACTAAAGCCCAGCACGCGATTCAGCGGCTCAATCTGTGCATTCTGGGCTATCGGCGATTTATTGACGAAGAGCAGGCTTACCGTCTGGTGCTCTTTATCCTGGGTCGCATAGACGCTAATCGGATCATGCTGAATCGCCAGCGGTATAAGCTCGCTCTGCATATGCGCAAATAACTGCATAACCCGGGCCATGGTAGTAACTGTCAGGCCGCCCTGCACAAAGAACGGATAGGGCCTATCGACTCCTGTGGCCGAGAAAAAGGCTGTATATTCAACCTGCTGATTCATCAGCGTTCCCAGGGTATCGGCCCACCAGAGAGCTGCCTGCCCGGGCGGCGGATTCTTATCCCCCGGATTCGCATTGATTTCCGTGATGGCAATTGGAAGATCCTGGCCAAAATCCTGGCGAATCAGCGCGCGTAAAGATGGCAAAAGATAGTTCCACTCGTTGCTACTGCTCAAAAGGAGCGCCGGGTCCTGACGTGGATTATCGAACTGGTAACGATGAAACGAGACGCCATTGAGCAGTTGGAAGCTCAATTCCGGGTGTTGCTGCTGATAGAGCGAAACCCCCTTGAGAAAGCCTTCCATCCAGAGCGCTCCCTGGGCATCAGTTGGGCCGGCCCCCAGGCCATAAAACTGGCTCAGTTCCGGCCCAAAGACCTTGATAGTTGGATCGCTGCGATGCATCTCCAGCGAGAACTGAATAAAGGCGCTGACATATTCAGCAACCGTGTAAGGCTTGCCCGTCAGCGGATTAAGCGAGAGATTTGGCTCGTTGCCCACAGTCCAGAGAGCCACGCGATGGAAAGGATCTTTCTGATGGGCGCCGATGCGCTGCTGACTCTTGGGGTTATTCATGTAATCGACCCAGCGTCCGGCTAGCACAGCTCTTGAGTGCAGGTCGGTAGTCATGCCCGCCGGCTGGAGAGCGCCGTTTGCATCGGCAACCGGGCCGGAAAGATGGGCCTGGAGCATGCCATCAGCCTGCAAGGCATCGAGCAATTGAGAGAAATCCTTCAGCTGGTCAATGGAAAGGATATGTTGCTCGCCCCATTCGCCGCCGGGATAGCGCAAGAGATGAATGTGCATACCGCGCATCACACTGAGCATAGAAGAAGTATAGTCTACAAAACCACTGGTTCCATCTTGTGAAGTCAAACCGCGTCGCGGAAAAATATTAGCTCCAAATAAATCAGGATTGATAGGGAAGCTCTGGCGCAAATCAACTGTAGCTGCCTGCTGGTCGCCAACCCGCAAAATGAGCTGATCCCCAACCGCACTGGCAACCACGCTCAGGCGTAAGGCTGTAAATAAAACCATGATCAGCAGAACAACGCTTAAAATAGTAATGATCCCGCGTTGCCGCCGCCGCCTGGGCATATTCTCGGGATTGAGATCTTTCCAATCGAGATTTAGGATCGCTCTTCTCTTGGCGGTACCTGCCCCCTCTGCCTGCCTCTCCTCTAATTGCGTGGCAGTACCGTCGCGCCCCTTATTACTATTCAATACCATACTAGCTTCCTCTATCTTGAGATTTGCATGCAGTTGCAGTACAGTAAAACTGGCACCAATGGTAAGATATACTTCAGAGATAGAAATATCTAATCTATTAGACGTGCTGAAAGTAGCCTGAAGGCTAGAATGGGAAATTTGTCCCCCATTTTCCTTATTTTCGTTACGCGCCGCCCGAGCAAGAGCATAATATGTGCAAGTTTTTGCTGCCCACGGTGACGAAAGGTGTCAGCTCAAATATACACATCTTAAGAATGAACGCCTACCTGAGCCTTTTTTGGGTAGCTCGGCCTGGCCAGGCCGAAACATGCAGAGTAGGGCAAACTGGGCCCAGGCGCAACAAAGCGCATCCCTATTTCCACTATACACACACCGTAAATAGGGACGCTTCGCGCATAGACATTCTCTATATGAGTGGATGCCAACCTATAGAGAAGGGTTCGGATTGTACCCAGGTATCGGTACTCCTCGTGAAGTATAGAGGAATAGTAAAGCGTGCGCAATGCACGAGAGTATCAACGAGTAGCAACGATGGTATCAATCTGGCCCTTACTCGTATGGCATAAAGAGCAGTACACAGCGAAATACTGCTTTTGTTATAAATACTATTGCCACTACGCTACGATTCGGATAGACTTTAGGGAAGGAGCGGAGGCATAAACTATCCCGCAATGTTCTAAGGAGTACGAAGATATGACTGATGGTTTGAAAATAATAAGCACCTTTCCCTTTTCCGCTGAATCTCAGCAAGTGTTGCGAGAAGCTGCCCATACAGATGTGCTCTGCATCACCAACGTCGATGAGTTCTTATCAAAGCTGCGGGAAGCGGAGATTCTCTGCTCGTATTGGATACCAGACAACTGGCGCGAGCTAGCCCCTCACTTGCGCTGGTTACAGGCCTCGGGCGCCGGTATTGATGAGTTAAGGCCTACAGGCATCCTGAAACGCGAGAGCGGCGTTGAGGTCACGACGGCCGCCGGCATTAACGCACCAACCATTGCCGAATATGTTTTTGGCAGCATGCTGATGTTCAACCGAACCTGGCCAGAGATGGTGCGCCTGCAAGATCGCCATGTATGGCCACGCAGCGCCCACTGGTATAAATTGGGGGGGCGCGAATTGGGCGAGCAAACGCTGGGAATTGTTGGTCTGGGCAGCATTGGACGACAGGTGGCTCGCATAGCCCGCGCCTTTGGCATGCGCATCCTGGCCACGCGACGCAGCGCTCAGGAGGGCAGCCAGGACCCGGATGTAGATCAGCTCTTTCCACAAAGCCAGCTACGCGCAATGCTCGGGCAAAGTGACTATGTGGTCCTGGCTGTTCCATTGACGGCCGAGACTGAACAAATGATTGGGGAAGCCGAGCTCAAAGCCATGCAACCTCACACTTACCTGGTAAATGTGGCTCGTGGCCGCGTCATCGACGAAAAGATGCTCATTGAGGCGCTGCGCGAAGGTTGGATCGCCGGGGCCGGCCTCGACGTGGCGGCCGAGGAACCCTTGCCTTCTAATAGCCCCTTATACTCTATGCCAAATGTAATCCTGACGCCCCATATTTCTGGCGTAAGCGTGCACTACAATAAACGTCTCACTGAGTTGTTCGCCGACAACCTGCGACGTTATCGCGCCGGGGAGCCGCTACGCAATCTTTATGATCCCATACGAGGATACTAACATAGGCAAAAAAGGTATCCCCTGAAGACCTAGATAGAGGTACAAATTATGAGTAGAGAGCTTGGCCTGATCAGTGTACTGGGAGCGGATGCCATAGGGCAGCCCGGTGAGCGCCGTTTTCGGATCTTTGCGGAGAGCAGACGTGGCTCTGTTGTGCTCTGGATGGAGAAGGAGCAACTCAATAGCCTTTCACTGGCCCTTGACCGCTTCATGTCCCAGATTACCGAAGGGCAGGTGCTACGCGTGGAGGCGCGCGCCGGTGGGCAGCCAGTCCCCGAGGGCATGCCTGCCGATTTTCCCCTGGCTTCCGCCTTCGATTTCCAGGTGGGGCAGATGAAGCTGCATTACGATGAGTACAATGCAGCCTTTATCCTTAGCGCGACCCCGCTAGAGATCGTTATGGAGCCAGGAGAGGAGCCAAAGGCACAGCTACGCGAAGACGATACTGTTTCCTTCATCTTCACACAACAGGATGCCCAGGAGCTGGCAAGCACAATCGCCAGAGTGATAGAGTCTGGTCGTCCCGTCTGCCCGCTCTGTCATGCGCCGCTGGATGGCGGTCCACATGCCTGCGTCAGGCAGAATGGGCACAGAGAAATCTTTTAAAATCAACCCAAAGAAAGGGCGCGTTCGAGCGCGCCCTTTTTCTGCTACGTTTGCGTGCGCCAGGCAGATAGTTTAGAGTATAAAGGTCAGCATTCTCGCATCCCAGGCTTTACTTAGTCGATACATAAGTACTTATTTGCCTTCTGCAGGTAGGTTTCCTCATTCGCCTCAATCATTAGTTTATGAAGTACCACCATATCGGCGTCCGGCAAATACTCTACCGGCTGCAGACACAGACGCATGACCGCATGACCATTTTCAACAACCTGGACATACCCCCTACTTCGCGGCACACGATAGATGCGTTGGGGCGCAGTAGGGCTAGGGATCTCCAGGTAGCCGCGCCAGCTTAGCTGACGAAATTGCTCCGGCGTCAGCGTGTCGCGAAGAAGATCGGTAGCCCGTCTTTCGGCGCGCGACCATCCCTTTAAGCATGGTTGAAAAATTAACCACACCATCGGTGAGATAGCGAGAGCGATGACAATCCAACACAGAACAGTAAGTGCCTGAGAGACGGGGTTCATCCCCCAACGACTCGCGGGACCATAACTATCTGCTCGGCGGTGGCGTCAAACTGGTCGATACGCTGGATCGGCTTGCCCGTTTCAACGCGGAAGGCTGTTGCTCCTTTAGCACGCTCTTGTGCGAAAATTCTTTCCGCCTCTTTGACTGCCGCGATTGCTTCGAGATCACCCGTCACTACTTTTTGTTCGTCCCAGGTGACGCGATCATCGCCGCGTCGTGACATCACCCGTAACATTCCCACAGTCGTTCCTCCTTCGTAGTCTACGCCATCTACAATGGCAGTTTCAACGAATACCTATACAGGTAGAGAGGCAACTAGACAGTTACCTGTGTACCAAAACGAACTACATGATACAGAGATGTGGACGCCCTTTGCGGGTATCCCTATTTAGGACACGGTTTGCTCTGACGGATCGTTTCTCGTTCTCAAGCCTGGTATATACGCGAACCTGCATATAACACTACTCGGCAGCCAGGCAGCTCAACTATTTTGCCTGCGCTGTCAATTACTATTGTACGTGACCCGGCATGGTTAGTCAATGCCTATCTCGCCACTTGTAAACTAATATGCATGAAATATTGTACCATTCTATAGCACGATATCCGCTCTATCTGGCCCTGGCTTCCTACTACGGAATTGCCTAAGCAGATAGCCTCTACCGCTAAATAAGCCCGAGAGCTTGCCTTACGGTAGAGGCTGGCTTTGCAGCACGCTTGTTGTATGCCTCACGGAACCCGTGAGGCTGCATGCTCTCCTTGGAGCCCGAAAAGGCGTTCTTTAGAACCCACTTTGGGCTAGCTCTTTTTCCTCAGTACTGCCTCCTTTAACCGCTTTAGGAGCGGGATCGGCCGGGAACCAGAGCATGATGAGCAGGCTGACGAGAGCCAGGGCCAGCATCGAGAGGAAAACCCAGAACAGGCTCTGGGAGAAAGCTATTTTGAGCTGCTCTAGCAAGGCAGTCGGCAGCAGAGCGCGTATGTCTGGTACGAGCAATAGATTGGCCGGAGGGGTATTCGGTGGGAGCCGCTTCATAGTTTTCGCGAAATGGCCCATAATGGGCGCGAAACGCGCTTGCATCTGCCCGTTCAGAATGGCTCCCATGATGGCAACGCCTACAGTTCCTCCAATCATCTTGACAAACAGGGTTGAAGCAGTTGCCACCCCTACCATCTCCTTGCGTGCTGCCTGCTGCACCGCCAGGGTGTAAATGATGGCGACAAGGCCAAACCCTAAACCCATCACAACCATCGCGAGCGCAATAAAGGCAAAGCTGGTCTGCTCCTTGAAGAAAACTGCCATACCCACGCCCACTACCGTCACGACAGCTCCGACCAGCACCATCAAACGATTGCCAAAGCGTGCAAGTATGACCGAAGCCACCATAGAGGTAATGGCCCAGCTCACAAGATTCGGGACGAGGGCAAAGCCAGCTTCCGTTGCACTTCCTCCCTGGACGCCCTGCACAAAGAGCGGCACATAGGTCATCAAGCTAAAGATGATGCATCCCAACAGGAAACTACCACTGTTGGAGATCGCAATAGTTCGCTCAGCAAAGAGCTCAAGCGGGAGAATGGGCTCGGCTGCGCGCCTCTCGACAAGGGAAAAGACTAAGAATAAAATGAGTGTGGCAAGCAACAAAGCCAGGCTAGGCCAGGAGATCCAGGCCCAGGCCGTTCCTCCCTGCAGCAGGAAGAGCAGCAAAGCAATTACGGCCCCGGTTAATAAGACCGTGCCAAGATAGTCAAGTTTGTGCTTCTGGCGCACAAAGCTTTCGCGGTAAAAAATGGCAAGCAGAACAAGAGCGAGGAGCCCAAGGGGCAGGTTGAGGTAGAAAATCCAGGGCCAGGAGAAATGATCGACAATCAAGCCCCCGAGTAACGGACCTACTACGCTGGAGACGCCCCACAGCGCTCCAACCACCCCTTGCATACGCGCATTCTCCTGAACAGAAGCAGAGATATCAGCGATAATCGTCAGGACAAGTGGCTGGATAGCGCCTGCTCCCAGGCCCTGCAAGCCCCGAAAGAAGATCAACTGCTCCATACTCTGGGCAGAGCCACAAGCAGCCGAACCAACCAAGAAGATCAGCGATCCGATCAGCAGTATGAGCTTACGTCCATAGAGATCAGCAAGTTTGCCATACAACGGGACGACAGTTGTAGAGGTTAGCAAATAGGCCGAGAAAGCCCAGGAATAGAGGGTAATTCCGCCCAGTTGGCTGACAACGTTGGGCATTGCTGTCGCAACAATCGTTGAATCAAGGGTTGCCAGGGCAAGGACGAGCATCAAGGCGACAATGGTTATAATCTTTGTATTTTTTGGCATGTGTAGAGTATCCAGTCTTTTTTTCTAGCGCTTTGCCAGGCTTCGTTTGACGCGTGCGCCGCCTGTCGATGGCAAGTACCTGACAGATCACTAGATTGCGCTGAATGAAGAGGAACGTAGGCAAATTTCTAAGGTAGAAGAGGCGATAGAGGTGGCTTATCAAGCGCTGAAGGATGGCAGCAAATGGAAGATTGCTTTGCCGTTACGCTACAGTACGCGATAACCCTACTTCATCCAGTAAGGCAGGAAATAGTTTCCGTCTATCATATGAAGAAGGCTCCGCTTTCCCAAACAAAGCCTGGTCTGCTCAGGAAATGATAGACTAGCTGAGAACAAGGCTCTATGCCAACCTCAGCATAAGTAAGCATCACCTCTCTCTTTGTAGAGAGGTCGGAGGACATCGTTTACACATCAGCCTGAAAACATTCTTTCTGCTCAAATCAGGATAGATTATCTTGCTCGCCTGGGGGATCTTCCCACAGCAACTCAGTATAATAGAAAGATTCCTCCACGGCATCGTACTTTCGGACAGTGCACCCGACGAGCTTGCTCAGGCAAGCAAGATGGAATTAAGTTGGCTTCAGGTGGCCATCTGTAGCCTGGTTCCGCATTCGGGACAGAAGCGCGGATTGTTCTGTAGCGGCGAAGAGCATTGATGACAAACGCGCTCAGGCGCCGGGAGTCTGCTGCCGCAATCCTGACAAAATTTGCTCGCGGGCCCCATGCACCGACAGTTTGGACACATGACCGTCTCTAAATTTCCAGAGCTGGCACTAGCTGGCCTCTGGCTCTCTATCCCCGCCTGAGCAGGTAGATAGCCAGCCGGTGCGGTTGAAGGAAGAGAGCGCTGTGACGGCTGAACAAGCTCTGGCGTTACAGCCGAAGGGATAGCAGAAATATCAAACCTGGGAGCTCGATAGCCCTCCTGAATCTGCTGCCGTTGCGCCTCTATGTTCTGCTCATGTAAGAACTGCGCTCCCTCAGCCTTCAGGTCGGGCGCACAATTATTACATAGATTGAGCTTGATATTAAAGCAGCGCATGCATACAGTGTAAGAACATTTAGGGCAGGTATGGAACTCATGCTGCACCTGGGCCCAGGATTTTTGCAGGGCATCGGCCTGTTCCTGGTGCCATTGGGAGCCGTAAATTTTCTGCCCGGCCTCAGCGGCCCGACCCAGAAAGCCTCCCAGCAAGCCAACCCCAATATCCATGATGTTGCTGACAGTACTGACAGTCGAGCGCAGCGGCCGCGAATCGATTTGCCAGTAACAGCGCTGGCAGGTGAAGCGGAAGGCAAAATATCCCTGAGATTGATTGCTCATATCAGTGTAGATATTGGGCACTATATAATGTTCCGTCACAACAAAAGTTTCCTCTCTCAGTTAGCGGTAATCAGAACGACGCCAGCGGTCCCCGGGCCGGTATGGGTACCCAGGACCGCTCCCAGCTTATAGCGAGGAACCTCATGTGGCCAGATGGCCTTGAGCGCCTGGGCTAGCTGGGTCCCAACCTCGTCATTGGCCTCCACTATAGAAACGCTCTCAAGGGGCTCTAATTCGCTTACCAATTGGGCGACGCGTGCATAGGCCTTGTTGCGCGTGCGGGGCTGCTCTATAGGAATTACCGCTCCCTCCTTCAAGGAAACAATAGGTTTGACGCTAAGCATATTGCCAAGCAGGGCTCTGGCTGCGCCAATCCGGCCGCCGCGCTTGATGAATTCGAGGGTATCAAGGACGGCAAGAATACGCGTGCGGGAGAACTTATCGACAAGGTGCGCTTTGATCTCTTCGAGGCTCTGGCCCTGCCGCGCCTCTTCGGCAGCTTGCAGCAGAGGCACGCCCATACCGGCGCTGACACTCTGCGAATCCACAACATCTATAGGAACCTTTTTCAGCGCATCGGGCAGGGTATCGCGCGCATTACAGGCCGATTGATAGGTACCACTGAGACGCGAGGAAAGATGAACTGAGAGAATGCCATCAGCGCCTTCGTCGATTAAGCGCGTAAAGGCTTCCTGAAAAGCCGCCGGCGAGGGCTGAGAAGTGCGTGGCAAGTCTTTGCTGGCTTGCAGCTTACTGTAGAACTCCTGGCTAGTGAGCTCCTTCCCATCAAGATAGGCTTCGTCCCCAAAAAATACAGTCAGGGGCACAATAGTGATGCCCGCCGCCTCCGCCACATCAAGAGGGAGATCCGCGGTGCTATCGGTAACAATACGAACAACCATGACAGGCCTCCTGCAATAAATAATGAATCGGTTCCAGGCCGAATAGTCATACTTTATATAACGAAGGACTGCACAACCGCTCTCATGCAGCCAGATAACACCTGGCATATTTCCCAGGAGCTAGAGCCCTTAAAGAGCAGGATAGGAACCAATCCACCAGCCAGAGCTTAGCATAAATCGTTCCCGCGCAACGGGCCGCTCAGGACCAGAGCCGTGAGCTCGCAGAATGAAAATTTGTCAAACGCCTACTTAATTATTAGGAAGAGTGCAGAAGAACTACTCGGCGGAAAGTATATAGGCGTAATAAGGTTGGCCGCCATCTACAACCTCAATCTCAAGATGGGAATGCTTTTGCTTGATCTTTTGCGCAGTTTCCTGAGCTTGTTCATTGGTAATATGCTGGCCATAGTAAAGCGTCACGATTTCGTAGTTGTCAATATTCATGCGTTGTAAGGTATCATGGATCACCTGCTCGGCGCGCGAACCAGCCACGGCAAGATTTCCATTAATTACCCCTATATAGTCCCCTTCACGAACCTGCATCGTGTCTATTTGCACAGAGCGGACCGCGATAGTGATCTCAGCGGTCTGCACATTGGCCATGGCCTCGGTCATGGTTTTGCAGTTGGTGGCAAAGTCGGCTTCGAAATTAAAGCTCAGCAGAGCAGCGATCCCCTGGGGCAAGGTTTTGCTGGGAACTACGTAGATTTCTTTCTGGGTGAGAGTGCTGACTTGCTGCGCGCTGAGGATGACGTTGCTATTGTTGGGGAGGATAATAATTTGCCTGGCCTGGACCTGCTCAACTGCATCGAGGAGTTCTTCTATGCTGGGATTCATCGTCTGGCCGCCGGAGACAAGCGCGCTCACTCCCAGACCCTGGAAGACCTTTTCAAAGCCGGCCCCCGAGACCACGCTCACTGTGGCGATGTGAGCTACCGCCTCCGGCTCTTCTGGCTCTGCGGCATGCTCGGCTGCGCTCTCAGCGGCATAGGTCAGGCTCTGCTCCTGCAAGTTCTCAATGTTAATATCCAGCAGGCTGCCAAGACTGACACCATAATCGAGGATCTTGCCGGGCGTAAGCGTGTGGGTATGGACCTTGAGCATTTTCTCGTCGCCCGCCACGACAGTAGAGACGCCGCCCATATCGATGATGGCCTGACGAATTCCAGCCACATCAAGATTTTGCCCACGCAGCAAAAAGACTACCTCGTAGCCAAATTCCTCCTCGACAGAGACGCGACCCTTTTTGGTATGGGACGGCTCGGCAGCGGGAAGCGGCGGTGTTGAGAGGATCTGATCCGTCTCGCCTTCGCCGCGGATATAGCGCCAGATGCCCTCAAGGAAAGTGCAAAAACCCTGGCCACCGGCATCAACTACGCCTGCCTGTTTGAGCAAAGGAAGCATCTCAGGCGTGCGCGCTACGGCCTGGCGTGCGGCCACGACGATCTCTTGCCATTGGGCCACCAGGTCATCGCCGCGTTGCGCGCTACTCGTGGCGGCAACCGCAGTCTCGCGCACAACCGTCAAGATCGTGCCCTCTACAGGTTTAATCACCGCGCGATAGGCCAGGCGTTCAGCCTCCTGAAAAGCCACAGCCAGATCCTGCGCCGCAAAGGTTGGCTTATTGCCAAGCCCCTGAGCCAATCCGCGCAACGTCTGCGATAAAATTACCCCGGAATTACCACGCGCGCCCATAAGCGCATCATGCGCAACTCTGGCGGCAATCGCGCCAGCTGAAGTCTCTTCATTAGTGAGAATATTTTTAATGGCCGACTTCAACGTCGCCGACATGTTAGAACCTGTATCACCATCGGGGACGGGAAAGACGTTGAGCGCATTAATCATCTCACGATTCTCTTCTAACCAAGCAGCGCCGGCCAGAATAGCCTTGCGCAAATCCTGGCCATCAAAGATGCTAATGCGTCGAGGCCGTAATCGTCTGGTGCGTGGTAATTGTTCCTGCATAACGACTTTGTTACCTTTTGCTTCTACTTTATTGCTTGCCTCTCTCAGAGACAGCCATGTGTATGCAAGTACATAGCCCTGAGTTACTCTTTTCTATTTCACGAAATAAAATCGCGCGAAGTTTCTAACTGCATTAGCGCCATTAGTACTTTTTGCGCTCCCTTATTTCTTCCTGAAATGTCGGGCCATGGATCAACCCCTGGATATTGACATTTACCTGGGCCACAGGTACACCCAGCATCTTCTCGACTGAGAACTTAACGCTGCTCATAATATTATGCGCGATCTCAGAAATGCGCAATCCATATTCCAGCACCACATAGACATCGATGATAAGCTGTTCGTTGCTCACACTCACCCGTACCCCCTGGTTGCTCTGCTCAGGCGTCAGGAGTATGGCCTCCCCATTGCGCAGACGAGGCGAGGCAATCCCAAGCACGCCATAACATTCGTACATGGCCTTAACAGCAATAGAATGGATAGCATTAGGTAGGACCTCAATCTTGCCGCGCGGGCTCGATCCGTAGCGTGGATGGATAGCAGGTGCTTTTGGCCGCATATGTCTCTCTCTTGCCAAATTAACCCGGATGGGTTATACTCGCATAACGTGTTCGGGTTTAACATCAGAGCACGGGTTTCACGGATGCCAGTATACCAAAGGCCCCGAGGAGAATCAAGTAAAAATCAAGCGGTGCCCTTATAGCAGGCCAGAGCAGAACTTTCCGTTGCTTGCCTTCGGAGGAAGTATGCGCTTCCTGTAAACTGCCATGTGTCGGCTATGCCCGTTGGAGATTTCTATCTGGGAGGAGATAATCATGTCAGCAGGTCGTTGTGATATATGCGAGCGCAAGCCTATGTATGGCAATAACGTGCCTTTTTCGCAGCACCGTACACGTCGCCGCTTTGTACTCAATGTACATCGTCGCCGCCTGGAGATCAATGGCGTGCAGCGCACTGTCAATATCTGCACACGCTGTTTACGTACAATGAGCAAGCTACCAAAGGTGCGCAAGTAACAATGCTCTTCTCTTCTGTAGCTGCGTGATGATGGGTTCTTGCTCATGGTGTCATTGCGCAGTTACCAAAGAGGGAAAGAGACGCAGGCCTCTTGCTTGCTTTTTTTCGGCTCACCCCATTTCTCAATATGTAAAATGTTTCGCATCTCTATCTCTCTTCAGATCCATTTAACTAACCCCGTGTGCAAGTTTTTCCATCGCCTGCGGCGGTGAGGAGGAAAGAGAGTCTGCGAGCACCCCTGGACCCCGGTCCTTTCCAGCTATCCCCACAGCGCGTTATTTCTTGCTTGCTTTCTCAAACTTTGTGCGCAACTGTCCACAGGCTGCGGCGATATCATCTCCACGCTCTGCGCGCACGCTATTGCTTACTCCATGGGTAAAGAGCGTATCGCGAAAGGCCCGTATTGCTTCAGGTGTGGGTGGTCGATAGGCGGCGGAGGTGGCATTGACAGGAATGCAGTTAACATGGGCAAACTGCTTAAGGGGCGCCAGAAGCTCAGCCAGCTCGTGCGCATGGGTCGGCGTATCGTTGACGCCGGAGAGCAGCACATATTCAAAGGTGACCTGGCGATGCGTGGCAGAGATATAGTCCTGACAGGCGGCCAGAAGCTCGGCCAGCGGATATTTGCGGTTTACTGGCATGGTCTTGCTGCGCAGCTCGTCGGTGGGAGCGTGCAAGGAGATGGCAAGGTTGATCTGTAGCGCTTCCTGGCTTAGCTTGCGAATAGCCGGTGCCAATCCTACTGTCGAGACTGTCATGTGGCGCGCGCCAAGATTAAAGCCCTGGGCGCTGTTGAGGATGCGCAGGGCTTGCAAAAGGTTGGCATAGTTATGCAGCGGCTCGCCCATGCCCATCATGACGATATTGGTAATATGATCGATGGGTTTGCTACCCGGTAAGCCAGCGGCAGTCCAGGGTGCGTTGCGGAGCTCGCGCGCGAAGAAGAGCACCTGGGCCACGATTTCGCCGGCACTTAAATGCCGCTCGAAACCCATCTGCCCAGTAGCGCAAAAGGTGCAGCCATAGGCACAGCCCGCCTGGCTGGAAACGCAAACTGTGGCCCGGGCTGTACTCTCTCCCACGGGAGGATAGAGCATTAACACCGACTCGATAAGTTTGCCATCGGCAAGTTCCAACAAGATTTTGCGCGTGCGGTCATCCTTCGAATGGAGCTCGCTGCGCACAATCATTGGGCCAATGCTGGCCTCGTCGGCCAGGCGCTGACGCAGAGCCAGCGGCAGATTGCTCATCGCTGCGAAATCGGTAACAAGATGCTGGAAAAGCCAGCTATAGATCTGACGCGCACGAAAGGCCGGCTCGCCGCGTTCTACCAGCCATTGCTGGAGCTGCGGGAGGGTAAGGGCGAGCAGATCGGTTTTTGTTGGATTGCTGGATTTAGTTAGAGATATCGGTGTTATGGTCATGGCGTTATTATAGCACGGACTGAGCATTCTCGATAGAGAGCAAAAGCCGCTTAGCGCGGCTTCCCGCACGCGCCCAACTAGCATGGCCAGGAGCCTCGGCCCAGCCTTATTTCTGTAGACATAAAGTTATATTATAGCATACTGAGCGGGGTGATACATACAATCGCCTGCAAAATTGGTACTTGATTGCTTCTGTTTACTACTTTGGGCTATTATTAGACGTATTAAAAAGTTAAGGGCGGGAAAAAATCAGATATTTCTGGCCACAGAAACGTACCCTGGATATTTAGTTGATGGAGGGCCTAGCGTGCCATGTCGATTATAACGGAAGAGCCTAGTAGGTCGGGATCGCCAGAGCAGCCGTCGCAAGCGGTAACAAGTTCCTGGCAGGTGCTAAAAAATCGTAATTTCTTATTATTGTGGATGGCCCAGCTTATCTCGCTAACCATCCTCAACGCCGCCAATTACGGCCTGATTGTGCTGGTTCAGGACACCACGAATTCGGTAATCCTTGTAGGTCTTGCCATCATTGCGTTCCAGTTGCCGGCTTTCCCCTTCGGCGCCATCGCCGGAGTGATCGTTGACTGGTTTGATAAACGCCAGGTGCTCTGGATCAGCAATGCGCTGCGGATGGGAACGATGTTGCTCATGTGCCTCTCGCTGCTCTCCAACCCAACGAATATCTGGCCATTGTTCATCTTGATCTTCCTGACGGCACTTATCGGCCAATTCTTTACCCCCGCCGAGGGCTCATCCATTCCCTTGCTGGTCGGCGAGCGCGAGCTCATGCCAGCACTGGCTCTCTTTAACATTACACTCACTGTCTCGATGGTTATTGGTTTCCTATTGCTGGGTGGCCTGGTAACTACGCTCTTCCCACCATTTACCCTGCAACTGGGTTCCCTGGTTCTGCATATGAAATCCATAGATATGCTCTTTCTGATGGTAGCGCTCCTCTATGGCGTATGCACGATCCTGATTTTGTGCATTCCGGCCCGCGCTTTTGAGCAGGCGCATGTCAACAACAACAATAATAAGCCCACCAACGTCACGACGCGCGAGGCGATTGTTCACCTCTGGCATGATATGGTTGAGGGCTGGAACATTGTGCGCGCCGACCATCTGCTCTTCTTCTCGGTAATCCAGCTTTCGGTAATTGGTATTATTATGCTGCTGGTTGGCGAGCTGGCCGGAACGTTTGTGACGGCGATCCTTCATCGACCAGCTGCCGACATGGCGCTGATTCTGGCGCCGGCCGGTATTGGCCTGGTGGGAGCTTCGGTTCTGGCCCCGCGCATTACTGAGCGCTTCGAGAAAATGAAGCTTACGACGACGGGACTTATCGCCCTGGCTGCCGGCTTCATGCTCTTAATCGTGAGCCAGAAAATTGCTTTCTGGCTTGATCCAGCTCACGGCGCCGAATCGCCCTTCCTCTTAATCTTTACGATGGCACTTGTCTTTTTCCTGGGGGCTGCCCTGGGCCTGATCAATGTGCCAACCCAGACCTTAATGCAGGAACGGGCGCCAGAGGAGGGGCGCGCGCGCGTGATCTCCTTGCAATTTATGATGTACAATATTGGCTCGATCCCGGTCCTGCTGTTCGCGGCGGTGATCGCTAAGGTCCTGGATATCAACTGGCTGGTAGTGGTGGTCTCGGCAAGCCTGCTTCTCTTCTGCTGGTGGGGACGCTGGTATACGGGGAAACAGGGATTGCTCCATTTCAAGTAAACTTAGAAGAGAGGCCCGCTTAACCCGGACCTCTCAGGAGGAGACAGGGCTATAGCCAGAGCGCTATAGACCCTGCTAGCCGGGAAGCAGGAGCTGGGGCACTACGCCAGCTCCCAGGAAATGTATTCTGCGCTTCAGCCTCCTGCCCGACCTCGCGGCCCGCATATAGCTTGCGCCGACCAGAAGAGGCTAACCTGCTTTATTCGGGCAAGATGAAGACCTCTTCTTTCTCCTGGCTCGCCTGTTCCTGGTCAACGCTCTTACTCAGACCACGGGCGCGTGCCGTCCGGGTATAGTATATACTCAGGAAGAAGGCGAGGAGGGCCAGCAGCATAAAAGCTGCTCCAAGCCAGCCGAGTTGCGTCACGGCGACTGTGCGTAGCGCAACGCCGCCAATGGCCGCACCGGCAGCTATCCCCAGATAGAAGGTTGAATTATTAAGGGCCAGGATAACGTTTGCATGCTCAGGCGCCACACTCAAGAGTCGATGCTGCTGCGGAATAAAGATCAACGAGGTTAACAGGCCAAAGATAAAGAGCGTCACCAGCGTGCTGAGCAGGCTCGTCGTTGTGAAGACAAGGATAGCCTCTACAATACTCAGGACGATCAACAAGGTTATAATTGGGCGCTGCGCACCAAAGCGATCTGCCAATCTGCCTCCCGACAATGTGCCACCAACGGCTCCCAGGCCATAGGCTACCAGCAATCCGCTAATGTCAAGAATATGGAGATTCTGCTGTAGCAGCGGCGCGATATAGGTATAGACGAGAAAGGCGCCAAGGTTCCAGAACAGGGCCGGCAGCAGGGCCAGGGCCACCACGGGATGCGCGATGGGCGCCAGGCGCGCCTTGAGCGGAAGGACCGACTGGACCCTCTCTTTGGGCAGACCGCAGAGCAGGAGGGCCAGAAAGGCGATCCCAGCCAGGACGGTGATCAGGACAAAGGAGAAGCGCCAGCCATAGTGCTCGCCAACCCAGGTGCCTAGGGGTGAACCAATCGCAGTGGCCACCGTGATGCCAACTACTACCAGCGATAAGGCTTGTCCGCGCTTCTCAGCCGGAGCCAGGGCAGTAGCCGTGGTATAGGCCAGAGGTGTATAGACAGCCGCAAAGCAGCCAACTAGAATGCGCGAGATCAGCAGGAGAAGATATGAAGGGGCAAGGGCAGAGCCCAGGTTGGCCAGACCAAAGAGCCCCAGAGCTGCGATCAGTACCCGATTACGTGGCCAGCGACCGATGATAGCCGCCAGCAAGGGTGCTCCCAGGCCGTAGGTAAGGGAAAAGACGGTGACCAACTGCCCGGCCAGACCTTCGGTAACTCCTGTCTCTTTGGCGATCATGGGCAGAACGCCGGCCACCACAAAAGCATCAGTGCCCAGCGCGAATGTGCCAAGCGTCAGCAGAAAAATGCGTGGGTCGATCCGGCTCTGTTGCTTTTGTTCGGTCGTCAGGTGATGTGGTGCTACCTGTGACATAGATTAGCAAGCTCCTTGGTTCTCTATTGTAACAATTTTTATTACATTCGATGACAAAAAAATGCCTCACCCTTATTTCTCAGACAAACCCATTTCACAAGCCCAACCAGGCGGGAGCGCGGTTACGCTTGCGGCGATGCCTGGGCTGGATGAGCGACATCAGCCTGCTGCGTCTCAGCTTTAGGCGCAAGTGTGGCTTGCAGAACATCGGCAATGGTTGTGCGCGCCAGTTCCTGCTCAAGCGTATTCTGGACATTCCCATAGACATCTTGCAGCGCAGAACCGATATTACAGCCAATAACGCAGTGCGGATTGGGTGGCGTATGATGTAGCGAGAATAGCGAGTGTGGCTTGACGGCCCGATAGATATCAAGCAGCGCGATCTCCTCGGGTCGGCGAGCCAGTTTCCAGCCGGCATTGCCCCCACGCTGGACGCTCACCAGGTGCTGCTTCTCCATCATCCCCAGCAGGCCGCGCAAAACTACAGGATTCGCATTAACGCTCCTGGCTATGCGCTCTGATGTGGCCATCTCGGGCGCATCTTTATAATAGGCCATCCACACGAGTGCGTGAGTTGCTAAGGTTAAACGACTATTGGCACTCATCGCAACATCCTCCTCCCCGCAGGGACATTTCCTTGCTCTCTTTCTCTGGCTGTAACAATTTTTATTACGATCAGATGTAAGTATTATAATTACAATGTCTCCGGCTTGTCAAGGTCACCCTTCTTGCTTGAGCCTCTAACGAGTGCAGTTAGCCTTACGCACGAAATTTTGTTAGCCCTTGACAAACTCTTCTTGTTTACCTTACTATATCATTAACGGATATATCCGCATATGATATATTGAAAGATAAAGATGGGAAAATTGGCATGAAAAATATCAGACGCGAGCCCGAAGGCATGCTTCCTCTAACGCCTGCGGTTTTTCACATCTTACTGGCCCTGGTTGATAAAGAGCGGCACGGCTATGGCATCATGCAAGAGATTGCCGTGCGCACCGAGGGCAAGATGCGCATGGGACCGGGTACCCTCTATGGATCGATCAAGCGTATGATGGCCGATGGACTGATTGAGGCCTCTAGCGAGCGCCCCGACCCGGAGCTAGATGACGAGCGGCGCCGCTACTATCGCCTTACCGATTTTGGTCAGCGCGTCGTGCAGGCGGAGGCACAGCGTTTGGAGCAACTAGTTAGGGTTGCGCAAAGTAAGCAACTATTGCCTGGCACGGGCCTGGCGGGAGGTATGTAATGATACCCTACTCAAAGCGTGTATTAACAACTTCTGAGCAGCTTTATCGCCTCTTTCTCCTGCTCTATCCGGCCCAGTTCAGACGTACATGCCAGCAAGAGATGCTACAGACCTTTCGCGCTTGCTGCCGCGAAGCCCTCCAGAGGGCTGGTCTGCCGGGCCTGTTGCGCTTCTGGAGCTTTATTCTCTATGATCTGTCAGTGACGGCATTTGTTGAACACATCCATTGTATTCGAGCCTTCTTACGACAATTATTGAATCGTGAAAAGGAATATGCCATGCTAAACCATCCTTTCCAGCTAGAGATTGCCCAGCAAACCGATATCGGTCGCAAACGAGCTAACAATGAGGACAATATGCTCTCAGTTGTGCCACAGGATACAGCGGTCAGGACGACAAAGGGAGCGCTTTTCGTGGTCGCTGACGGCATGGGAGGACACGATAGAGGGGAGCTGGCCAGCAAGCTCACAGTGGAAGAGGTAAATACTGCCTATTATCAGAGCCTGGAAGATGATATCACAGTGGCCCTGACGCAGGCTGTTAAGCGTGCCAATTTTCGGGTATATCAAGGCGCTCAGAGTATCGGGTTACAACAGGGGAAGATAGGTTCGACCTGTATAGCGGCCGTGGTACGTGGCAATACTGCCTACATCGCCAATGTTGGCGATAGCCGAGCTTACATTGTGCGTGGCGGCCAGATCAGGCAGATCTCGCGCGATCATTCCTGGGTTGCCGAGCAAGTGCTGGCCGGGATCTTAACGCCGGAGCAGGCGCGTACCCATCCGCGCAGCAATGTCATTACGCGCAGCATAGGAACTGAGCCCGATGTCACGGTTGACACGTTTGTGGAAGAAGTGCAGAATGGCGATATTCTGATTCTCTGCACTGATGGACTCTCAAGTCTGATCAGCGACCAGGAGATCAAGGCCATCGTGGAACCATACGACTCACACGCGAGCGTCGAGCAGCTTATCAAGCTAGCCAACGAGCGCGGCGGCCCCGACAATATTACCGCCATCGTGACAAAAGTGAGCAAGGGGGAAGTCCTTGCCGCTTGATCCAGCTATCCAGCTCCGCCCCTTCTGCCAGGAGGATTTGGGTAAAGTGCGGCAACTACGCGAGGAGATGAGTGCCGCACATAGCCAATCATCTTTCTGGCCAGGCCTGGAGCCAGATACCCTGGCCTGGGTTGCCGTTACCGCTGATGATTGTTGCGTTGGCTACGCCGAGCTCAGGCCGCGCATTTCTGGCCAGGTCACGCCAAACGTCTGGGTTCAACCTGCCTATCAAGGGCATGGTATCGGGCTGGCCTTGCTGAGAGAGGCAGAAACGCAGGCTCGGCTATGCAGCACATCTCAATCTGCTAGCCTGCTTGCTCAGCTGCAGGGCGAAAATCCTGCAGCTTGCTGTTTACTGGAAAAGGCAGGCTATACTCTTTCCTCAACGTTCTGGATTATGGAACTACAGCTTATCCAGGCACCGGAAGCTCCGGCAGCTACTCCGGGTATTGCCGTTAAACCGTTCGCTGTTGGGCAGGATGAACGGGGCGTATATGAGGCTGATGAAGAGGCTTTTCTGGATGAGCGCGGCAAGTTGCCAAGAACGTATGCCGAATGGGGCCGGCGCCTCAATATGCACTCTGAGCATTTTGACCCTCTCTCTGGCTGGTTGCCTGGGATGGCGCGACTATTGCCGGATCTGCCCTCAATCAAATCATTCATGGCAAGGGCGAGATAATGCATCTGGGCATACGGCGCCCCTGGCGCAGGCGCGGATTAGGTATGGCCCTGCTCCAACATTCTTTACAGACATTTTATCGCCATGGGATTGGTACAATTCGGCTCAATGTCGATGTCCAAAGCTTAACCAATGCTCAACAGCTCTATCAGCGCGCTGGCTTTGCCTGCGTAGATTCTTTTCGAAACTATCATAAATCACTTTAACTATGTATGCGGCCCCTCCTGCCACATGCATAACTTTCAGGCAGGAGGGACTATCTTTCTCTCTACCTGTCTGGCAGTACAAACCCAACCCCAATCTATCTTTGCCATTGTCGGCCTCTCCCAATTTGAAACCCTTCATAACATTACATCCCATAGCTTGCCTTATTGATACAGGCCCAGCTCTGTACACCGTCCCATAGATATATGCATTAATAATGCAATTTACTTTTTCTGGCTAGATCAGGCCAGGCAGCTAGCAGATAGAGCAGGAAGCGCTAAAATGAGTATATCTGCAAATCCACCGGCGGTCAGAATTTGCCAACGAAACGCGGCCCCAGGCAGGCGGCTGCAACCGCAATCGCCTGGCTGAGTATTGCCATCAGGCTCAAGTAGGCAGTATAGTGTAAAGGGAAGTTTATAGATGATGACATCTTTTAGGTAAAGGGTTTATAGATGACCGATATCGTTGCTGTAATACATGAATTAGTCCTTCTTTTGCTTATTGCGCTGACAGTTATTTTAATCACACGACGACTGGCCGTTCCCTATACATTGGGCCTGGTGATCGTAGGGCTGCTAATTAGTCTTTTCGGCTTTTTACCCGAGATTCATCTGTCTCCGGATCTTGTACTTTTTGTATTTTTGCCGGCCCTGCTCTTTGAGGGAGCCTGGTCTATATCTGTACAACGTCTGCGCCAGAACTGGCTGATCATCCTCCTGCTGGCGGTGCCGGGTCTGCTGGTAGCTCTGGTCCTGTTAGCGGTTCCGCTGCATTTTTTTGCCGGTCTTAACTGGGAAGACGCCTTTTTGCTGGGAGCCATTCTTTCTCCCACCGATCCGGTGGCCGTGCTGGGCCTGTTTCGCCAGCTCAAAGTCAATCAGGATCTCTCGACGATCATTGAGGGCGAGAGCCTCTTTAACGACGGCGTGGCTGGGGTGCTCTATCAAACCTTTTTGATTGTAGTGCTGGCCTCGCTTGGCCAGGAGCCGCAAGGGGGCCAGGTCTGGCTAGAAGGGATCGAGCGCTTTATCGTTGAAGCTGGCGGGGGCCTGGTCATTGGAGCCGCCTGTGGCTTCGTGGTCAGCCGCTTTGTGAAGTATATCGATGAGCCCCTGATTGAGACCACCATCACCATCGTGACGGCCTATGGCGTCTATCTGCTCGCGGACTTTTTCCATATGTCCGGCATTCTTGCAGTTATCGTAGCCGGGCTGATCTTTGGCAGCTATGGGCAGAACAGGA
This sequence comes from Ktedonosporobacter rubrisoli, assembly GCF_004208415.1. Classification (GTDB taxonomy): domain Bacteria; phylum Chloroflexota; class Ktedonobacteria; order Ktedonobacterales; family Ktedonobacteraceae; genus Ktedonosporobacter; species Ktedonosporobacter rubrisoli. Next base: position 6,645,472 of record NZ_CP035758.1, read on the forward strand.
ATATGTCCGAACGGACGCGCGAAGTCGTTGACAATTTCTGGAACATGGTGGCCTTTTTGGCCAATGCGCTGCTCTTTTTGCTGGTGGGAGCTCAATTGAACCCGATGCAATTTCTCTCCACGCAGGATACCCTACATTTGATGATTACGGCCGGCCTGGCTATTGCGGCAGTGCTGGTGGGTCGCTTTGTTATGGTGGCCCTGCTGCCCAACCGCTTCCAGTTTGCGCCCGGTGAACGCCTGCGGCCCTGGCGCTTTGTCATCTTCTGGAGCGGGCTGCGCGGCGCCCTCTCACTTGCTCTTGTCCTGGCCCTACCGTTGGAGGTACCCGATAGAAACGCCTTGATCTTCTCTACGTATGCAGTCGTCCTCTTTACCCTGCTCATCCAGGGCTTTAGCTTACGCCTGCTCTTGAAAGGTCTGCCCGGCGTATCATAGTCAAAAGATTTGAGCGTGTACATATATAGATATCTGATCGTGATACAACTAGCGGACCGGGTAGAAAGCTAAGCAGAGGATCAGCACTTATGAACGCGCGCGAGATTATCAAGCAACCCACGCAGGGAGCATTGGCCGAACGCATTTTGCGACCCTTCCAGGAATTCGCCCATACGGGAGCATCAAGCGGTATACTCCTGCTGATATGTACAATCATTGCCTTGATCTGGGCTAATTCGCCCTGGGCGGCCAGCTATAACGCGCTCTGGGATCTGCATTTGCGTATCGGCATTGGCTCCGTGGGACTCGATGAGCCGCTCCATATCTGGATCAACGACGGCTTGATGACGATCTTTTTCTTTGTCGTGGGCTTAGAGATCAAGCGTGAGGTGCTGGTAGGTGAGCTTTCATCGCTAAGACAGGCGATCTTGCCCATTGTGGCAGCCGTTGGCGGCATGCTCTGCCCGGCGCTGATTTATCTGGCCTTCAACCGGGGCACCTCGGCAGCTGGAGGCTGGGCTATTCCGATGGCTACCGATATCGCCTTCTCCCTTGGCGTCCTGGCCCTCCTGGGCTCGCGCATCCCGTCTGCGCTCAAGGTCTTTCTCACGGCCTTTGCGATTGTTGACGATATCGGCGCGGTACTCGTTATCGCTATCTTTTTTCACTCCACGATCAATATAACTGCCCTGATCGCCTCGGGCATTATTTTGATCTGCGTGGCGCTGGCTAACGTAATTGGGGTACAGAAGCCCTTGGTCTATGCCTTGCTGGGCGTCTGCCTCTGGGTAGCAATGTTACTCTCTGGCCTGCACGCGACAATCGCCGGCATCCTGCTGGCGCTGCTCATTCCCTCGCGGGCCCGCATCGATATACGCGCCTTTGTCAGACGCGGCCGGACATGTCTTGACGAGGTAGCAAGCGACGAGCGGCCCGGCATCGGACTGTTTATGAACGAGCGCCAGCAATCAGCCATCCAGGCCCTGGAAACTGCCGCCGAGCACTCTCTCACGCCTCTACAGCGCATGGAGCATACCACCCATCCCTGGGTAGCCTTTGCGATTGTGCCGCTCTTTGTGCTAGCGAACGCCGGGGTCCCCATCAGTAGCAATTTCTTTGCGGCCCTTCTCAGTCCGATCGGGCTGGGCATTATTCTAGGCCTGATCATTGGCAAGCAAGTAGGCATTATGCTCTTTTCCTGGTTGACTGTGAAGCTGGGCTGGGCCACGTTGCCCGAGGGGACGGCCTGGCGCCAGATGTATGGCGTTTCGTGGGTGGGTGCGATTGGCTTTACTATGGCCCTCTTTATCAATGGCCTGGCCTTTGGCGATGCCGGACAGGAGCTGTTCTTTAGCGAGGCCAAGTCGGCGATTCTTGTGGCCGCGCTTATAGCTGGCGTGGTTGGCTGGCTCCTGCTCAGATTTAGTAAGCCGGGATCGGCCTCAGCAGAATGAGCAAGCATAACAGTATCTTAATCGTCTGTTAATACGTGTGAAAAGCTTCCTTAACCCCCTTGCTCTACAATATCCATGAAAGCTCATAAGGGCACTTTTCGCCCTTTCAATCCATATGTTTCTTCTTTTACTGGTGAGGTATTTTCCTATGCAATTCTTTTCACCCACTGTCCGGTATCGGTGGTCGATATCTCGTGCAGCGCTGGTTTTGAGCATGTGTTTTCTTACGGTTTTATTTGTCGCTTGCGGAGGCGGCTCCCCCGCATCAGCCAGCTCTAGCGCATCATCGCAAGCCACCTGCAACAAAAGTACCGGCTTCACGCTCTACTCGGCGCAGGGGTATGACTCTGATGCAGCCAAGGCCTTCCAGAAACAGACAGGGATTACAACTAAGCTTGTAGATGACAGTACAGGCAATCTGCTCGCCAAAATCGCGGCGGAAGGGAACAACCCCCAGTGGGACGTGGCCTGGTTCGATGGCAATGTCACCATGCAGACGCTTGATACGCAAGGCCTCCTGCTCAAATGGCACGCCTCTGGCGCTAGTAACTTGACCGCCCAAGGCACACAATATGTGCCAGATGATGGGAGCTATTATCCTACTGGCCTGACGACTGTCGGGGCTATTGTCTACAACACTAAACACATTCCGGCAGCAGGCTTGCCCAAAGACTGGAAAGACCTGCTCAATCCGGCTTACAAAAATCTCGTCGCGATGAACGATCCCGCCTATTCCGGGCCAACCTATCCTTTGATTGCCGGCATTGCCCAGATCTTAGGAGGAGAAAGCCAGGGTAAACAGTATTTTCAGAGCTTAAAGGCCAATGGCCTCAAGAACTTTCAAACTAATGACCCCACCCTGAATAGCATTGAAACCGGAGCGCGGGAATTTGGTATTGTGCAGGATTCTGCGATCTATAGCGCGATCAAAGCTGGTCAGCCTTTAGGAATTCTCTTTCCCGCTTCCGGCGTGGTAGGCTTGCCCAGCGTTATCGGTGTCGCGGCACATGGCAAGCATCAGGCCTGCGCCCAACAGTTTGTTAACTGGGTACTCTCCAGCGCCGGTCAGACAAGCATGACGCACCACGATCCCACGGATGGCGACACCTACTTCATTCCGCTTGTCAAGGATGTTACACCCGTTGTCACGCGTCAATCCACAGGCATTAAATTTATAGATTTGAACGTACAACAATGGGCATCAGTTGAGGCAGAGTACAAACAATGGTTCCACAGCAACATCATACAGTAGTCAGCGAGGACCCAAACCAGGATAGAGCGGGGAAGCCTGCTCTATCCTCTTATTCATTTTCTGTTCCACAGCTCCTACGTCTGGGAGGACAGATTCTTGTCATTGGCCTTCCTTTATTGATTCTGGCTCTGTTTGTGGTCTATCCTCTAGCTGCCATTATTTTACAAAGCATATTTCCCAATTTATTTGCGGCTTCGCCCAGCCTGGCTCCAGGCTTCGAGGCCCTGTTGCAGCTTATTGCAAATCGCCAGAACTATCTTGCGCTTATCAATTCGCTGTGGTTGTCGGGCGTTACCGCGCTCCTTGCGTCTCTCATAGGAACCTTGTTGGCGATCCTGGCCCGGCGCACTGATCTGCCATTGCGGGGTACGCTGGATACACTTGTGTGGATTGTCTTCTTTACTCCCTCGTTCCTGGTGGGTGAGGCATGGTCGCTAACCATCATCCATGGTGGCATTCCCGATCAATATCTGCATTTTCCCGCTGCATTTGTTACCTGGTTTTTCTCGCCGGCGGGGGTCATTTTCATTCTGAGCCTCAAGACATTTCCGTTTGTCTATATAGCGGTCAGCGCGGCCCTGCACTGGCTCGGCTCAGAGTTTGAAGATGCGGCTCGCCTGGCCGGGGCGCGCACCTGGCTGGCCTGGATCAGCATCAATATACCATTATTGCTGCCGGCTATTCTGGCGGCTGGCTTAATCGCCTTTGCGGAGGCGCTGTCAGACTTTGGCATAGCCGCAACCATTGCGCAGAACGCCAATGTCACGCTTATCACCTATCAAATATATGCGGCTGTCAATACCGCCCCCGTTAATTTTTCGCTGGCGGCGGCGCTCTCCCTCTTGATGTTCGTGGCAATTGCGCTGGCGCTGCTGCTCCAGGCGGCCGTACTACGAACGCGCTCGTTCCAGATTATTAGCGGGAAAAATAGGCCTGCGCGCCCTGTGGTATTGGGCTATTGGAAGATCCCTGCTGTGCTCTTCTGTGGGCTTGTATTTCTCTTTGCCCTGATAATTCCGTTGCTGATGTGTCTCATGCTGTCATTTATGCATGCCTTCGGCCAGGGCATCACGCCGGGCAACTGGACCCTTGACAACTATACAGCGGTCCTCGCCCAGGGCTCTGATGATTTAGATGCCATGCTTCGCACTCTCTGGCTCGCGCTGGGAGCCGCAACCATTACTACGATAGTGGGCCTGCCCATTGCCTTTATCATTCGTCGCACAAAGCTGCCAGGGCGAAAATTGCTCGGCCTATTCACGCTTGTAACTATTGCTGTGCCTGGCATTATCCTGGCCTGCGGGTATATTTTTGCCTGGAATGCCTCCTATCTGCAATTTCTTGGCATCGGAGGAGAGCAGGGCCTCCAATTTTATGGCACCATCTGGTTGCTGTTCGCCGCCTATATTGGAGGAAGCTTGCCATATGCCACACGCCTGGGGATTGGTGCGCTTGAGCAAATTGGTCCGAGTATGCTAGAAACCGCTCGCGTGCAGGGAACTAACCTCTTCCAGCTACTGCTACGCATTGTAGCGCCATTGGTGCGCAGTAGTCTGATCTCTATCTGGCTGCTAGTCTTTACGGGAACGATGTTCGAACTGGCGGCTTCTGAACTGCTGTACCCGCCAGGAGAGCCGACCATGCCGGTACGCATTATCGGGCTTTTTAATACATTCAAATTAGGACCTGGTATGGCCCTGGCGATGCTAAATGTTGGCCTGGTGGCGCTGGCCTTGATCTTGTTTCGGGCAATTCCCTGGTTAGTCAGCAGGCTTATACAACGCGGTAAACGGAGAAAAACAGGATATGTTTCTACAAATCAAGCAGTTGAGCAAGAGCTACGGGTCGCGGCAGGTCGTTTCTAACGTCGATCTAACGATGGAAGAGGGTGAGATACTTTCGCTGCTAGGGCCATCGGGCTGCGGTAAAACAACTATTCTACGCATGATCGCGGGACTCGTAAGCCCAGAAAGCGGCTGGATAGAGATTGGTGGCCGTGTGGTCTACGATGGGCGCAAAGAGGTATATGTAGAGGAACGCAGGCTCGGGATGGTATTCCAGGACTATGCTCTCTGGCCGCATATGACCGTGGCGCGCAATATCGCCTTCGGTTTACGCCTACGCCATACTCCAGCACAGGTTATCGCCAAACGAGTGGCCGAATTGTTGGAGCTAGTCAATTTGCCGGGCATGGAGGATCGCTATCCGTATCAACTCTCTGGCGGCCAGCAACAACGCGTAGCTGTCGCGCGGGCATTGGCAACCGAACCACGCCTGCTTTTGCTCGATGAGCCACTATCGAGCCTTGACACGGGTCTGCGCGAGGTGATGCGTACAGAGTTGGTGCAACTATTTAAGCGCCTCAAGATCACCACCATCAATGTCACTCACGATCAGGATGAGGCGATGGCAATGTCCGATCGCATCATGGTATTGCGAGACGGCCAAGTGCAGCAAATTGGAACACCAACAGAGCTCTATCTCAATCCCTGCAACGTTTTTGTAGCCTCGTTTATGGGCCCCGCTAACTTGCTGGCTGGCGAGCTGGTACCAGAGGCAAGCGGGGTCACAGAGAGGTCGATTCGTTTGAAGCATTTGTTCGCTGAAGAAAAAGTAGTGAGTGGGCTGGTGCGTGACGAGGTACGGCCGCGACTCAACGGACGGGGCTCCTTGCTCTGCCGTCCAGATGATGTAAGCCTGCACCTGGATACGCTCTCCCCTGGACAACTTAACCTTCTTCCAGGGAAAATACTGCACTCGTCGTTTGTAGCTGGTCGCTGGCGCACGGTTGTGAGCATCGGCGAGAGGCAGACACAACCGCTACTGGCCTTTGCGTCCTCTCAGCTCCAAGCGGAGCAGCCGGTATGGCTTGAGTTACCGCCTGAGCGTTGCCAGATTGTCCCTGAGTGATGGGAATGCCCTGCCTCTTTTCTGGCCTTACGCTAGAGGCAGGACAATATCTGCTAAGGCGCCGGGCTTGCCTATGCTAATGAATTTTGCTCAGCAAGCAGGGCTGTTATTACGGCGCCTGTGTTCTCGCTTTGCCAACACTCACAGCAAAGCTTCAGGCGCTGCAGGCCCGTTGAGCATGCTTTCCCTGCCGATAGGTAACGTCTACCCAATACCGCTCGGGTCTCTGCCTGGCGATGAAAACGGGGATCTGCTGGCCCGCTTTATAGCGGCGGGCCAATGGCATGCTCAGGCCCTCACTGATAAACTCGTAGCGCTGCTTTGTCTGCGGATCAAGCCACTCGGCTACGATCAGATAGTAGGTATCTGCTCCGGCCGTAGAGGCTACCGCCAGCTGACCACCCAGCGCGCCCAGAAACTCAAATATGGCCTCGATAACCCGCAAGACTTTGTGCCAGGCGGATTTTTTAAGCGGGGTTGGCGTACTCTTTTGCACGCGTAGAATAGTGGCCATGACGCGCTCTCCCTCCCGCTGCAAGCATTCCCGATGCCGCTTCCGCTGGCTACTCACGAGAAAGACCCATAGGCCAAGGCCTCCAAAGAAGAGCACGCAGAGAATAAAGGTGAGCAGAATGAGCATATTTTCGCTTAACACAGAAAACTCCTCTATACAGCGCTGGCCAGAGAAGCACAAGCTCTAGCCCTAACCTATAAACGCCAGGTTAAGCAAAAATTGCCTGCTTGCTTTAAAGGCAGTAAGGCTGGCGGTAAGATTTATCAGGCATTTCAGCTCTGCTTGCCTCAGTGACAGATATGCTGGCGCTCATCCTCGGGCCTGCTCGCAGGCGAGAGCTACCGTGTGCTCCTGAGGAGCAGAGGAGGCTATGGCAGAGCTAAAAGCTGCAAGAACGCAATATTCGCCCGCGCTGAGGCATTCTGCGCCTCAAACGGTGTTATAATTACGGCACCTACGAGTTGTTACATTTAGCGCTGCAAGGAAAGGATCACCGCATGACGACAAACGCTGGCAACGCTGCTAGTAGCCCTGCAAAGGCCTATCGTAAGCGCATAGGCTTGATTGCAGACTCTCCCAACTTTCCGGGCGTCTGGGATCAAACCGTGGAAAAGGTAAGGCTTGCCGATGAGCTGGGCTATGATGCCATCTGGTTAGGCGAGTCGTGGGGCTATGAGCTATTTACCTCAATGAGCGATCTGGTGCGCGCGACAAAACGAATCAAGGTTGGCGCCGGGATCGCCAATGTCTATTCACGCACGCCGGCGCTGATCGCCAGCACCATAGCAACGCTGGATGAGCGCTCGGGCGGACGCATCTTGCTGGGTCTGGGACCATCGGGGGCAAATGTCGTTGAGCACTGGCACGGCGTTAAGTTTGAGAAGCCTTTGAAGCGCACGCGCGAATATATAGAGATTATCAGGACGATCCTGCGCGGCGAAAAGCTGATATATCAAGGCGAATTCTTCAAGCTTGAGCGCGGCTTTAAATTGCGCTTTACGCCACCGCGCGCGGATCTGCCCATTTATGTTGCCGCGCTGGGACCGAAATATATCGAGCTAACTGGCGAGCTGGCCGATGGCGTGCTTCCCATCTATTGGCCCTCGCATAAATGGGGCGAGCTGCGCCAGCAACTCGACGAGGGCTCGCACAAAGCCGGGCGCCCGCCTCATAGCGCGGCCATCGCTCCCTACATCACCACAGTTATTTTGCCCGAGAACGTATCAGAGGAAGAAAGACAGGCGGCCCGTCGCCGGGCGGCTGCGCCTCTTGCCTATTACGTCGGCAAGATGGGTGTCTATTACGCGGGCATGCTCACGCGCCACGGCTTTGGCGAGGAAGTCAAGGCAGTCATCAACGGCTGGCAGCAGGGTATGAAAACAGCAGTCGAGATCGCCAGCCAGCGCCTGCTCGATGCGACAGCTCTGATTGGCACGCCTGCCGAGATCGTCGCCAAACTTGATAGCTGGGCCGAGCTCGGCGTTGACGAGCCTTTGCTCTCCATGCCCTCCGGCACACCAGAGGAGGCCGCGACTCAGCTTGGCGCGCTCATGGACGCCTTGAAAGCTTGAGGGCGCCGGGTCAGAAACATGTCAGCGTGCTTGAGGCGTTTCCTGATTGAGGGATGGGAGTGAAAGAGGAACTCCACAAGAGGCGGTGGCTCGATATCGGTAAGATTCTGATTGGCCAGGCGAGTCATCGCACTTTTGAAGGCTTCAACCTTCTGCGTTGACTGTAGAGCATATTCGTCGGCCTGATACTCAATCAGCCGACTATAGCCGTTGCCAATCGGCATGACGATCAAGCTAAAAACCCCGGCCAACAAGAATAAGAAGGGCAGGGTGGCCGGATCGGTCAAGGCTTGATAATAGTGCTGCCCATCCACAATCCAGTGCAGCAAAACGTTAGCGATATAGAGCCCGCCCAGGGTCAGCACGGCCTGGCTGAGGATGAGCTTCCAGATATCATGATGCACGTGGTGTCCCAACTCGTGGGCCAGCACCACCTCGATTTCATCAAGGCTATAGCGATCCACCATGGTATCGCCAAGGACGATGCGCCGGGTATTGCCAAGTCCCATCAAGGCTGCATTGGCCGCTGTGGTCTTGTTGCTCATCTGCATGGTAAAGACGCCACGTACGTGGGTATTGGCCCGCTCGACAAGAGCGGTCAGGCGCCGGGTAAGTTCGCCCTCCGGCAGCGGAGTGAATTTATAGAAGAGTGGAAAAATGAGGACGGGAGCAAGATTGGCCATAATCACTGAGAAGAAGAGCATCACCAACGCAACCCACAGCCACCACAGATCCGGTTGCAAGGCCAGCAAGGCGTAGATCAGGGAAAGTCCGGCCGCCTCCAGGATCAGGCTGAGGACGAATTGTTTGCCGAGGTCGATCAGCCAGGCCTTGAGCGTCATGGTCGAGATGCCATAGCGTTTGGGCAGCGTGAAACCTGCGTAATAAGCTCGGGGCAGGCTGATAAGCTCGTAGACGAGGACGAGGATCAGAAAGTAGCCAAGAATCTGCAGTGGAAACCAGCCGCGCAACGGCTGCCAGAGCAGCGGCGAGAACCAATGGGACGCGTACTGCAGTTGATCGCGTAGCCACTTATCAAGACCAATGCCAATGATAAGGCAAATCCCTATCGCCGCAATACACATACCTATCAATGAGAGTTGTAAGCGTTTACGCGCATATTCGCGAGCCTTCTGCTGCCGGGCTGCGTCGATCTCCATACTTTTCTGCTCCTGATCTCGTAGGGGGGACACGATAAAGGAGTTCAAAAAAAGGTGAGTTATCGCGCTCATTGCCCTATGCATACACAATGAGCACGATCTATCGAGTCCCTAGAAACCTAATTTACGTAGATTTTCCAACGAACGGCGTGCACTCTCCAGCGAAGGAATAGTAGGGGCATCGTGTTCCACAATATAGAAGCGAGTTCCGCTTTCCTGCGCGGCTCTACATATTCCTGCAATATCGAGTGTGCCATCTCCAACTTCAGTATAATGGCGGTCGGCTGTCATATCTTTGAGATGGATCAGCGGTATGCGTCCTGCATGCTGCCGTAGATAGGCAATCGGATCGACGCCTGCATAAGCAGCCCAGTAGGTATCCAGTTCAAAGCTGACCAGAGCTGGATCGGTGGCGCTAAACAGAATATCAAGCAGATATTGCCCATCGCTTTGCTGGAACTCAAAGTCGTGATTATGGTAGCCGAAAGAGAGTCCTCGCTCCTGGCAGCGCCGTCCTATCTCGTTCATCTGGGGCGCCAGGGTGCGAAAACTATCAGCGTTGTGCCACTCGTGCGGGAGAGAAGGCAGTACCAGGTGAGGACAGCCAATTTCCAGGCAGTAGTTAATGTGGTAGTCGAGATTCTTTTCAAGCTCTGACCACCCTACATGCGTGGAAACGCCGCGCAAGCCTGTCTCTTTGAGCAGATCTTTCGTCTCAGCGGCAGAGAGGTCGCCATAGCCGGCGAACTCTACTGCTGGATAGCCAAGGCTGGCCACGCGCCGAATGGTCCCCTTAAAATCCCGGGCCGTCTCATCCCTAACTGTGTACAATTGTAGTGCTACTAACTTCTCGCTCATGAGCTCTCCTGATGTCTTTTCAAATCCTATCCAGGCTCCTGCCTTTATGTGAGCCTGGCTTAGTATATCACCTCAGGATGGCTCTCGCCCGAAAAAATTGCTTCGCACGCATAACAAAACGACAAACTATATCTTTTTACTTTTTCTCTCGGCAAGGCTGCTTTCCGGTCACAATAACAAGGATACATTACAATGCCTGAGGCAAAGAGCTGGCAGTTTCCCTGATATTGAAGAAGATTGACTATCCGCCCTTTATCTGCTACACTTATCACATCAAATTATATGAATACCCTGATTACACCATAAAAGTTTAGATGTGGCTTACATTATCTTAATTATTTAGATAAATCGTCCCATGCGATATTTTCTACCTTTGTGACTCTCAAATTTTCATAGAAAGACAGGGTTCAAAAGGAAGGATATGGCTACATCTACCTGCCCTTACTGCCATCAGTCAGTAAAGGCAATCGACGAGATTTGCGAGAACTGTGGCATCGTCCTCACATCACCTATATTCATAAGCAGCCAGACGACCACCCCGACCAGTACGCAGGCAACTTGTCCCCATTGCAGAGAGCCGATCAAGGCTTCCGAAGAGATCTGTGAGAACTGTGGTATGGTCCTGCAGCCTGCCGGCGCGCTGAGCACGACTGATCTCCCTACTGCCGTTATGCAGGAGCAATGTCCGCGTTGCCAGGAACCGCGCAGGCCCAACAAAAAGTTCTGCGCCCGCTGCGGCTATCGCTTTGGGGAGGCGGACGTGGGCAGTACCCAGGCGCAACCCGTAGTTCAGAACAGGACCGCGCCCCTGCTTGGCCGGGTGCTCAATAGCAGATATAAGGTAAATCAGACCATCGGCGAGGGCGGCATGGGTTCTGTCTACCTGGCCGAGGATCTTATTCTTAAGCGCCAGGTGGTGATCAAAGCCCTCTTAAGCGATGATGATCCCGATCTTGTAGCGCAGAGTGTCAAGGAACGTGAGTTTCTCGCCGCCATCAAGCATAGCAATATCGTCTCGATTTATGACTTTATCACCGAAAATAAGCGCGGCTATATCGTCATGGAGCACGTGCACGGCAAGACCCTGGAGCAGATAATGGAAGAGCAGGGCAAACCGTTTGAGGCTGCGGATGCCATTCGCTACATACTCGGTATCTTACCCGCCTTTAGCTACCTGGCAAAGTTACAGCTCGTCTACTGTGATTTTAAGCCCCAGAACGTCATGCTGGAAAAGCTTAAAGATGGCACGCAGATAGTCAAGCTCATCGACCTGGGAACTGTGATTAAATACGAACGTCGCCCGCGCGATGTCTACGGCACGCATGGCTTCTATGCTCTAGAAGCAGTGCGGGCACCCTCGCCCGAAACAGATCTGTATACCATCTGCCGCACCCTGGCCTACCTGGTCAGCGCAATGGATCTTGCCGATCCAGTCTTTGGCATGCCACCTTCAGAACATTATAAAGCCTTTCGCGATTATCCCGCCCTCTATCGCCTGCTCTGCAAGGGAACCCACACCCAGCCAGCCCGACGCTTTCATAGTGCCGAGGATCTCGCTGATCAGCTTGCCGGCGTATTACGGCAAATCGAAGGCGGCACAGCCAGCGTTCCCATCAATTCACATCTGTTTGTCTCATCAGTACTCACGACGACAGGAAAGCTAGGCTTACGGGGCGAGGCAGCTCTTGACGAAAAAGATAAAGCGATTGTGCCATTGCGCAGCGGAGATCAGGCCTTGCGCAGTGGAAATCTGCAGAGAGCACTTGAGCTGTACCAAAAAGCCCTGACCGTAAATTCCAAGAGTATCGATGCCCTCGCGCGCTGTGCCGAGGTCCTGGTTGAGCAGGAGGACTATATTAACGCCCTCACGATGATCACCAGGCTGCAGCAGCTGGTTCCCGGGCACTGGAAGGTAGCCTGATGCACAGGTCATATGCTCGAAGCCCAGAGCAGCCTCAAGGAAGCCGCCGAACAATATCGCACTTTGATGAGCGAACTGCCCGGCGAGTTGCCTCCCATCCAGGCGCTGGCCCGCGTCCACGCACGTATGGGCAACGATACAGAGGCTGTCAAGCTCTACCTTGATGTGCTCAAAGCAGATCCGGGCAACACAGAAGCCATCCTGGGCGCCAGCGCAGCGCTTTGCAATCTCCAGCGCTGGCAAGAAGCCATTAAGGTTCTGAGCAACATCAGCGAGATGTCAGCAAAATTTATCGATGCGCAACTCCTACTCTGTGACATCTATCTCAACCGCATTACGCCGCTCACGTCTCAGAACGTCCACGCGGCGGCCGAAGCTGTCAATGTTTCGCGTGGGCACACCGAAGATGCCCGCTATTATCTGCTCTATGCAGAAGTTTGTCGTGCGGCCTACCAGCTAGCCAGGGATAATAAATTAGTGCCAACAAAGATTAGCATTGCGCATACATCCACCTCACAAGCGCGCGAGCTGGCCTTCGCCGCCGAGGATGGATATCGGCAATACCTGCTTCGCGAGCCGCATCCCAGCGAGCGCGAGCTCCTCGTCCGCCGCAAGTGCAAGGTCGCTCCCTGGCGTCCCTGGTAAGACGTTAGCAACAAGCTCTGTTCGCAGAAAGAGAAAACAATCAATGTTCACCATTACTGCACACTATAACCAGTACTTGCCTGTCGGTCAGAACAGTATGCAAGCTATCCTCTCGCTAGAGGTGAGTCCCGATGTGCAAGCCAGTCCATCTCCCTTAACTCTTGCCATCGCGCTTGACCACTCGGGCTCGATGGAAGGCTCCCGGCTAAGATCTGCCTGCGAGGCTACGACCAGGGTCATTCAAGCCCTCGATGGGAGCATAACATTTATGCTTATCGCCTTTAATCATAAAGCCGATTCTCTCTATGGGCCAGCCATGGCCACTGCTACTCATAAGCGACAGGCTATCGAGAAACTGCGGCGCGTTAAGGCTGATATGGGCACGCGTATGAGCACGGCCCTTAACCTGATCACCGAGAAACTGGGGAAAAGAGATACGCATACCAGGAAGGTTCTGTTTCTTACCGATGGGAAAAATGAAGGCGAAGCTCGTAGCGAGCTTGATCAGGCAATTGCTCGCTGTGCCGCCGCCAATGTCAGCATTCACGCCTGGGGCATAGGCACAGATTGGGATGAGAAAGAGTTGCGCCATATGGCCGATGCTACGCACGGTGTGGCTGACATGATTCCCAATCCCGCGCAGATCGCGCAGGCCTTCTCAGGCTCGTTTCAGGAGATACGGACCACAGTGCTTGCTAACGCGTGTCTTTACCTCTGGACGCCGATGGGCGTGAGCATCAAAAAGGTGGAGCAGGTGCATCCCAACATCGTTGCCTCTGGCCTGGAAGCTGATCCGGCCAACCCTCGCCAGCAAGTCATCTCTCTTGGCTCCTTCACGAAAGGTGAGCGGCGCGACTATCTCATTGAGCTTGCTCTGCCAGCCTATACGCCAGATCAACAATTCCTGGTTTTGCGTCCCAGCATCGCTTATTACACAGGTCAGGCCCAGGAGGTCACAGAAAAAAGTACGCGCCAGGGCTGGGTTTTTGCCCAGTGTACGCAAAACTCAGCCCTGGCCGCACAGCTCAATCCCCACGTCGCACACTATATCGGCCAGGAAGCCTTAGCCCAGGCGATCACAGAAGGCCAGGAAGCTCTGGCAGCAGGGGATACGGCGCGGGCTACCCGTGTGCTGGGCAGAGCGCTGGAGATCAGCGAGCGCAGCGGCAACGAGCGCATCACCAGGCTGCTGAGCGCAATCGTACAGCGAGACGCGCGTGGGACCATTCAACTTAGCAAGCAAGCTGATATTGTGGCGACTAAAAAGCTGGCCCTCAATATCGGCCACACCTCAAAATTGAAATAGTTGGGCGCGTCACTGCCCAGGCGAAAGAAGTTATGTCTACACAAAAATATCAGCCCTCGGTCCTGACTTCAACAAAGTCTCAGGCTGGTACTGCTCTGCAATCCAAGGCAGGATCTGGCCTGAAAAAATCTGCGCATATAAAGCGCATCTGGACAGCCGCCAGCAAGACACTTAAGGGGCAATTTATAGTCCTCTCGTTTGGTGGACTCTTTCTGGCCCTTGTGCTCACGGCATCTGTCGTGCAAGCGTTTCAGCGCGCTAACAGTGACCTTGACACCATCAACAATGGAAGTATTCCTAGCGTTAATGCGGCCCAGACGCTAGCACAATATATCGAAGATATCGATGCCAAATCCGCCGATTACCTGGCGACAGGCGCTCTGAGCGATCGCCAGCCGTGTTCAATCGTGGGCACAAATAGCACTGCCCCTATGACCGTCCACGATTGCGATAATGTGAATATCGAAGCTGAGATCCAGCTCGCCAATCGCGAACTATTCAACGCTGCCCATAATGTCACATATCCCGGTGAGCGCACGGCAGTTGAGCGCATTACACGAGGCTTTGAGGAATATATCGCTAATATTGCCCTGATGCGCTACGAATACACGCGGGCGACGACAAAAGGTGCTGTTCAGGACCCTCATCTGCAGGCGGCCTATAAAGCATATCAAGATGCCAGCGCGCTATTACACCAAAAGATCGGATCACCTATCCTCAGCGGAGAGGACGCGCTAGCTATCGACGAGTCAAGCCTTCCGACTTGCGTTATAAACGGGCATGTACTCGCCGGGACGGCATGGGCGCGTGGGAGCATCGAGGATAACATCACTTGTTTGAATAACATCAATAAGTCGCACCTCGATGCGGCTTACGATGATACACTCAAATTTCTGGATGCAGGCAAGCTTCTGGCCTTCTTCCTGTGTGCCATCTTTTGCTTATACTTGCTGTTCACCGCTGGCAAAATGGCTTTTGCGACGCATCGCATCATGAATATCGGGCTCAGCATTGCCTTTCTGACCGGTGTCATTCTCAGTATAGCCGTGAGCAGCCTTTTTCTTAATCTATCGGGGCGCCACGGAGCCTTCGGCCAGATGGTCAAGGACGATTACGACAGCATCTATGCTGCTGCCCTGCTCAAGCGTTACGGTACGGCCGCCAACGGCGACGAGTCGCGCTGGCTCATTGCATTGGAGTTTGGGGATAAGACAGGTAGTGAGCATTGGGCCCAGGATTGGCAAGCTAATCTGCAGCAGGTTGAGCACTTGATGACCCAGGCCCGCGCAAATCGAACCTGGCCCGAAGAGGATCAGCCGCTGACAGATATGCAGGCGAATTGGCAGCGCTATGTTGCCATCGACGGGCATATGCGCAATCAAGCACAAGATATTGCCGATCCGCAGCGTATTATTCATGCTGAAGCGCTGAGCACTGGCGCATCGAACAATACATTCGACCAGTTTAGCCAGGCAGTCGATCGGCTCAGTAAAGCTAATGCTAATCACTACACAACCACCTATGCCTCTACGCAGCTCACGCTCTTACTCTATATCATGCTAAGCCTGCTCCTCTTCCCGCTTGCCAGTCTACTAGCACTCTGGGGCATCTGGCTACGTCTCAAGGATTTCTAAGGGCGCCCTTCAGGGATGGAGCGAAATCTCCATCCCTGGTTAAGGACTTCAACGAATAGCCTTTGAGCATCTCCATTGGCCAGTTGCCAAGCTCTGGCTTACCTGATAGTAGCCGTTGACTAATTTTGGCCTGGATGGTATCTTCTTAACATATTCAATAAGTCAGATTGTTCCATCTTTTCTTGCAGGAAAATAAGTTCATGCCTCTATTCGATTTCATCCAAATGATTAAGCTGCCGCATAGGCGAATACGCCGGGACCTATGCGGCAAAGTATGGCTCATCTCGCAGTAAGCTAGCACTGTATGCAGCCTGGCGCTGCCGAGAGCAACTTGCACCCATTACTTTTCCTCGCATAACCTGCGCGTAGCTCGCCTGGGCATCTCTCCTCTTTGCCCACGGCGTTTCTTTATGGCCCGTTTCCGCAGCGATCGAGAGCATGCCCCCTTTTGCCTTTATCCCTTGATCTCTTTTTATGCACACGACGGAGCCAATTTTATGTCAACCACATCTGATACCACTAAAGATACGTCTTCGCCCAGGACGCTGCGGCCTCTCTGGCGCAATCGCGATTATGTCTTGCTGGTAAGTGGGCAAGCAGTCTCGTCGGTAGGCTCACAGGTCTCACTGGTAGCCTTTCCTCTCATGCTGTTTGCCCTGACGCATTCGGCCCTGCAAACGGGATTGATCGCAGCCCTGCGCGCCCTGCCTTATGCGCTGATAACGCTACCAGCCGGCGTGCTGGTGGATCGCTGGGATCGCAAACAAATCATGATTGTTGCTGATTTTGGCCGCGCGCTGGCCCTGGGCAGCATTCCGCTGGCCCTCTGGCTGGGACATCTCACCTATGTACAGCTCTACCTGGTTTCGCTGGTCGAGGGGACTCTGTATGTATTCGCCACTCTTGCCGAATCCGCCAGCTTGCCGCATGTCGTTGAGCCCGAGCAGATTCCTATGGCCAGCGGGCAGGACCAGCTCATCAACTCAACAGCGAGCCTGATTGGTCCGGCCCTGGGACCAATCCTTTACAGCATAGGCCAGGCCATACCCTTTCTGGCCGACGCCATTTCATATATGGCCTCGGTCATCTCGCTCTTCTTTGTACGCATACGCTTTCAGGACGAGCGCAGTCCGAAGCAGAGCACCGCCAAGAGCCTGTGGACTGATACCAAAGAAGGGATTGCCTGGCTCTGGCACAATCCCTTGATTCGCTTTCTGGCCATTCTGACCTTTGGCCTGATTACACCCTGTTACGGCTATCTGCTCATTCTCATTGTGCTAGCCCAGGGCATGCACACATCCAGCTTGGTGATGGGCCTGATCTTCGCCGGCGAGGGTGTTGGTAGCATTATCGGCTCGCTGATTGCAGGTCCGCTCTATCGCCGCCTGGGCTTTCGCAAACTGCTGATCGGCACGGCCTGGATCTGGGCTATATTCTGGCTGCTCTACGCGCTGGCACCCAATCCCCTGCTCCTGGGTATCGTGAATGCCGTCAGCTTTACAGTCGTCCCCGTGTATATGGTTGTGCAATATAGCTATCGCGCAGCGGTCATCCCCGATCAATTATGGGGTCGCGTGAATAGCGTCTTTCGCCTGATTGCCTTTAGCAGCCAGCCGTTAGGCATCGCTCTCACTGGCTTTCTGGTCCAGTGGATTGGCCCGGTCTATACTGTGCTGCTCCTGTTTGTGCCGCAGGGCATCATGTGCGTGATAGCGACCTTCAGCAAGCATATACGCAATGCCTGATACGCTACGCGCGCCCTACTAGACAACTGACACAGCTAGCTCTCTGACAAGAGCGCAACAGCGCCAGGACACTAAGAGAAGGGATAGGATGTTGGCATATTCTATCCCTCCGAAGATTGCGGGGAGTAGCCAATGTAATTTTCGGCAAAACTCGTCGCAAAGGTCCGGCTCCGCTGCAGCCGGGCCAGGCGAGCTTGTTGCAGTCGATGATGGTATGAGATAAGTGAAGAGTCGGTTGGATTCCTATTGAGCGTTTCAACCATCCAGTGGGAAAATTCTTGAGCATGCCAGATGTGGGGCAGACGGAGAGTCGAATACTGCCTCAAGGGATCTTTTTCATCGCCCTTGTAGAAGGCTTGTAGGAGGTTGGCCAGGGTAAAAGCATCTTGGATGGCAAGATTCATTCCTTTAGCGCCGGCTGGAGTGAAGATGTGGGCTGCGTCTCCCAGCAGGGCCAGGTGCTTATAATAGAGAGGCTCAACAATGCAACTGCGCATCTCCAGAAGAGAAGTTCCATTAATAGGGCCACGGGTCAGCGTCCAGCCATCCTTCGCCAGGCGCAGATCAAGCTCTGTCCAGATCTGCGCCTCTGACCAATCGGCAAGCTTTGTTCCAGAGGGCACCTGGAGATAGAAGCGCGTCTGGGTCGCGGTCCGTGTCAGATGACCGGCAAAGCCATGGGGATGGATGGCATAAATAGTGTGGTTGCTCGAAGGGGGCACAGCAGCTTGAATGGCGAGCCATTGAAAGCCATAATACCGCTCGAAGGCTTGCAATTCTCCTTGAGGGATCGAGGTCCGTGAGACGCCATGAAAGCCATCGCAGCCGGCCACAAAATCGCAAGTGATGCTGATCGGCTCGTCAGAGTTCCCCTGACGACAGATGACCTGTGGTCGAGCGTCCTGCAAGATCTGCACGGCTTCCGTCCCAAAGAGGATCGTGCCGTGCTCTTGCAAGTGACTTTCCAGGAGGTCGGCGATGAGCTCGCGTTGTGGATAGACCCAATGGCTGCAACCCTGGCATAAAGCTGCATAGTCAAAAACAAAGCCTTGCCCATCTAAGCGAAATTCACAGCTTCCATTAGCATGACCCTCGCGCATCATGCGCGACTGAAGCCCGGCCCTGGTGAGCAATTGCGTTGTAGTGTGCTCCAAATAGCCCGCGCGCGGAGCCTGCTCTAAGGTGTCCTGATGGCTGCGGCGCTCAACAATGAGGCACGAAATCTGGCTGCGCTGCAAGAGGCAGGCCAGAATGAACCCGGCAGGACCTGCGCCAATGATACAAACCCGAGTTGAGAGATGGCGCTGTTCGCTTGACATCTCGCTAACGCCTTTCCTTCAGAGTCTATGAAAAACGCAATCCGAATTCCGAACCATTTAGTCTTATTTATATCTTCTTTTTGTCAAATATGTGCAAAAACAATGAATAATTACACATTAATATTATTACATATATTTCATAGATATTGCAACTTTCATAAAAATTTCCTATACTATGTGGTGAACAGGTGCCAAAATACAGAAAATGTTCCTCACGCTCCTTGCACTGTAAGAAGACAAAAC
Source organism: Ktedonosporobacter rubrisoli (assembly GCF_004208415.1). GTDB lineage: Bacteria > Chloroflexota > Ktedonobacteria > Ktedonobacterales > Ktedonobacteraceae > Ktedonosporobacter > Ktedonosporobacter rubrisoli. The sequence goes on from NZ_CP035758.1 coordinate 6,664,441, forward strand.
AAGAGAGGCAATTTTTTATGCTCAAAGAGATGCAGCGACTCATCTACCCAAATGAGCTCGCTCCACTATCCTCGGTCCCTTTTCACAAAGATGTTCCATGCATTGAACGCTTCTTCCCCCAAGGATTTCCACTTCATATGGCAATCCATCGCGTGAGTGATGCCCAGCCTGATGGAGAAAAATATACTCAGGCTCACACCCACGATGTCGATGAAATTAACATTCTCATCGGCGATGAAGGGGGCTTGAAATATGAAATTCAATTAGGTGACGAGCGGTTTGAAGTTGAGTCAAATACGAGTATCTATATTCCCGCGGGCACACCTCATGCCGCCAACGTGCTTTCTGGCTCGGGATACTTCGTTGTCCTGCGCCTTCCTCAGAAGGGAGAAAATCTTTGAAAAATACAACATCTGGATTTGATCCTCACCACAAAAATAAAGAGACTTCAGAGAATACTTTAGCGGCGTCAGATCCTCAACAAGTTGAGGATCTTCTTTTGAAACTCATGGCCTTTCGTGGGGCACGAGCCTTACAGGTATTCGCCGAGCTTGGCATTGCCGATCTGTTGCAAGAGGGCCCGCAATCCGCTGCACAATTGGCACAGGCTACAGGCAGCCATGAGCTCTCCCTCTACCGCGTGCTACGTGTGGCTGCCGCTCAGGGTGTCATGGAAGAAATAGAGCATCAGGTCTTCGCGCAGAATGAGATGTCTAGCTATTTTCTTTCCGCTCACCCTGCCGGCCTGAGATACCAGGCTATGATGCTGGGGGCCAGTTATGACAGCGGTGCCGCACTGAAATTAGATGAGTGTGTACGAACAGGAAAGTCCGCCATCCAGAAACTGTATGGTTCGAGTATCTGGGAATATCTGGCTGGCCATCCTGGCGAGTCCCTCGTCTATAATCGAGCGATGACAGCTCTTTCCGGCCTCGATACGCTCCCCATCCTGCAGGGCTACGATTTCTCAACTTTTCGCAGCCTGGTCGATGTTGCTGGTGGGCACGGCTTCTTTTTGTTCAGCCTCCTCAAGGCCTACCCAGCTTTACGGGGCATCCTCTTTGATCGTCCCCAGGTCATTTCGGAGGCAAGCATGGAAGAAGATGTAGCGGATCGCTGCTCTCTTCTCGCCGGGGATATGTTTGCAGAGATTCCGGCGGGTGCTGACGCATACTTTCTGAAGCATATTATCCATGACTGGGGCGATGAAGCCTGCTCAGTTCTGCTGAATAAGTGCCGAGAGGCGATGCCAAAGCACAGTAAACTTCTCATTGTGGAGGTAATTATGCCTCCAACGGGTGCACGGCTGCTCGATACCTTGTTCGATCTTGCCATGTTGATCAAGCAGGGCGAAGGAGCGCACGAGCGAACCCGGGGGAATTTCAGCAGCTCTTGAGTCGCTCGGGATTTCAGATCCAACGGATTCTGCCAACGCCGGGAAGCCATTCTATTATCGAAGCTATTCCTGTCTAAAGATCAGGCTGATTTTCAGACGGGAGGGACGGGGTACGCTGGGGCTCGCGCCCCAGGCCCCGGTTAAGGGCAAATCCGCTAGGTCGCGGCGCCCCCTTAACAATCCCGACTTTGAGATGTGGAAAGTTATGGCGCAATGTTCATGGCTTTCTTGTTCTATTTTGCCTCTTTTTGACCCTCTTTGCCTAGCTTTGCCTGTTTGCCAAGCAGGCATATTTATTTGCCTGCTTTTGCCCCTTTTTGCCTCCTTTTGCCAAGCGTGCTGTTTTATCTGCCCCTTTTTGCCTCCTTTTGCCTCCTTTTGTCAGGCGGGAGGGACGGGGTACGCTGAGGCTCACGCCCCAGGCCCCGGTTAAGGGCAAATCCGCTAGGTCGCGGCGCCCCCTTAACGATCCCGACTTTGAGATGTGGAAAGCCATGAACATTGTACATATGCAACTAGACAAGGTAACAAGGGCATGCTATGCTTGTATTTAGAAAATTGAATAGAACATGCCAAACGAGCGAGCAGTGTTGTTGGAGGGATAGTAATATGGAACGGGCATCATTTGGGCAAAGGCTTGAACGGGCGCGGCTTGAGCGCGGCTGGACGCAGGAATATGTAGCAGGGAGCATAGGCGTGGAACCGGTAACGGTAGGACGTTGGGAGCGTGGCTTGCATAAACCATCGGCTATTCTCCGTCATGCGCTCTGCTCGCTATTCGAGATGACAAAGTGGGATCTCGGGCTCGGTGACGATATCGAACAATCCACAGAAAGAGATGAAGAGCAACAAGCACGCCCATCGATGCCAGAACAAAACCCGGTAGATGATGCGTCTACAGCGTTTCGGAAGACTGACCTTACAGAGCGGCTAGAATCGCTCGTTTGGACATGGCTGCTTCGGAAACCAACCGGTGCCCGTTATCAGGAGCTCCAGGCGATGATCTCACTGGAAGCGGAGAATAACAAAATGAAAGAAGATCTTCTCAGCCGTCGTGATGCCCTTCGCCGTCTGGCATCCTTACCCTTGCGTGTATGTGGGCTATCTCTAGTAACGCCTGTTCTGGCACGTCCTGTCGAGGAGATCCTGGCAACCTGCGCTGCAGGGATAACGGCATGTTGGCATTTGCGCAAAGGTAAAGATCTCGTATTTGTGAGCGATACGCTCGCCTGGTATCTTCCCACGCTCAAGGAGATTGCGCGCATAGGATCAACGACGCAACGGAAAGAGTCTGCTGACTTGCTGGCTCAATGTTTGACCTTACAATCTGAGTTGGCAATGCATAATAGCAGTAACAGCGCTGCTATCAGTTATGCGCAAGAGGCTACGCAGTACGGCCATTTCTCTGAAAATCCCATCCTACACCTCCTGGCATGGCGCCGCTTAGCTGCAGCATATTTTTATGCTGATCGCTGGGAGCAAGCAGTACAAGCAGCCGAAAAGGCAAAGTTCCTCTTATTAGAAGCCCAGAAGGCGCAACCTATATTACCAGTCGTACAGAGTTATATCTATGCAGGGCTAGCAACGTATCAAGCTCACACTGGACTGCAACAAGATGCTCTCACGTCGCTAGGAAAAGCCCATACAACTTTCTTTGCCCAATCTTCTGAGCCTATTCCTATCTGGATAAGCAACCATAGTGAGGCAAATCTTGTTCTCAATGATGGGCTGTCTCATCTTTCCCTTGGGAAAAACAGAGAAGCATTTGACTCTTTTCAGCAAATTACTAAGTACTATATAGATACAGAAATAATTAGAGTAGAGGCGACGATTAATCAAGTGCTGGCGGAGGTGCATAGTGATGGTCAGCGTGATATGGATATCTGCATTTCACTTTGGGAAGAGGGGATGCACGGCGCAAAGCTTCTCCACAGCGAGCAATGGTTCAATGAAGCGCGTCTCGCCTATGCAGCGATGCGGGCGGCATGGCCTGGAGAGCAGAAGATCAAAGCTCTGCGAGAGCAGATCGTCCACTGGTAAGCTCCCTCTCTATCTCATCTAGCACGCTGTAACAGGCGTGCTTTTTTCATGCCCTTTTCCCTCTCTATGTCTACTCTTGTTCTAACTTGCCGTGTAAGCATGCTGTAATTCACAAGGACAAAGAGAAAAGTCATTTAATTGTTCTATTATGTTCTGGGATGTTTCCCTGTTTGACGCTACACTGACTCATGGTTCTTATGAGTGCGGCTGTCCACCCGCTCATAGGAAACCGCGAAGCGGCGGAGCCTGTGTCAGTTCCTCGCCGCTTCGTTGGCAGTAACCTGGGAGCAAGAAGCGGTACATGTGTCTCCATCCATCCTTGGCGCTCCCAGGCTGCTCTTCTCTAGCCGGTATAGCGCTCAAGGAGGTATCCATTTATGAGTCAAGAGCACAATTGCAGCGAAGTCGCGGCCTTGCGTAAGGCCATTGAAGATGAATATCTCGCCGCCCGGCGTGGCCTCTATGGTCTGGCCCAATACGCCCAGCACGATTTCATTCAGGCGCGCATGCAGGGCGTGGGCCGGCACTATGAAGAGCTCAGCCGTCTGCTCGGCGAAGAGCGGGCCATCGATCTGGTCATCGAGGTCAACGATGAGCTTATTCCTCCGCAGACCGGGCAAAACCAACCATGAACAGGCGCACGTTTTACCAGATCTTTCAGTGGCAACATGTTTCCTTGCTTATGCTGGCGCGCGAAAGCAACCGCCATCCCTATCTTATCTGGGATATGCTTTTGGGCCATCCCATGCGCAAGCTTGACGCCGTGATCATCCTCGCTACCTTCAATGAGATGGCCAGCACGCATTACGAGCTTGGCGCGCTCAGTATCATATATCAAGAGAATGAGGCGCAGCATGGGTAGAGGAAGCAGGCCAAAACAGTATAGCGTCATTATCAAAAGTAAGTCAGCACGCAGCGTCATTTGCACAACACTCTCAAAAGAGGAGGCATGCGCTACATTTCTCGCCGCGGCGCAAGACCTGGCGTATACAGATAGTGAGATTACCATCAAGTATGGGCGCCAGGTACGCGCAACAATTTGGCCTAAACGGGAGGTAGTGAAATCCCTTGATCAAATCAGAGGAATGACATAGTGAAAGGTGGAGGTGGTTATGTATTTTGCCATAGACATTGACGGCACGATTGCCTGGCGCGATACGCCAACGGTTGCCAGGTTATGCAATGAACGGTTACAGCTTGGCATTGCGCCGGAGCGCCTGGCAGATCCCGAGCTGCTCTACACTGATTTCTTGCAATTCGCAGAGGTTCAGGCCTATCGAGAGAGCGTGAGCCCGGAGCAATTTCGCGGCGAATTTGGTTGGATCGATCTTGACCCGCAAGCTCTGCTAGCCAAGCGCACAATGAATGGGGCTATTCCAGCTATAGAGCGCCTTGCTTCCCTGGGAAGCGTCGCCTACTATACCGCGCGCTACAGCCCACGCTGGCCCGAGAAGAGCGAAGCTATGGCACAGGCTACCCGGCAATGGCTCAAAAATTGCGGCTTTCCCGGCGCCGATCAGGTGGTCTTTTGCGATGGCCCAGCCGATAAGCTGCACAGGCTCGCCGCACTTATCGAGGAAGAGCCGCAACAAGTTGTTTTCATCGATGATCTCTATGAGAAGATCGTCAAAGCGTTTTTGAAGTTATCAGAGCAACAAATTGCGCTTACCAGGGATTACCTTACCCTCGTGGCGTTCGAGCCGGAGGCACTCCCGGAGCAGAGTCACGGCCTGCGCATTGTGGAGCTGCAATCCTGGCGCCATATAGATAAACTAACTGAACTTTTAGACAAGCCAAGAAAGGATGCTTGCTATGACAATGACACAGTTCAAATCATGGATTCTCGGCGATAAGGACAAGGACAAGGACAAAGATGATGATAAAAAGGATGATCCCTGGAGGATGCCCAGCACGCCGCCGATCCCTGATACGCCAGAACCGAAGGAGAACCCCTGGGAACTCCCTAATACGCCCGATCCATTCAAACCAGGCTGGTAAATTTTGACTAAATTAGAGCTTCATTCAAAATACACGACCTTCCTTGAAGTGCGTTATCCTTAGCGCTAAGGACGAGGCATAGCTTGCAATTGCGGCTGTGCCTCTCTGGCTGGCATGCCTCTTAAGGGCGGGGCTGTCGCTGCCAGCCGTACTCGCGATAGATGCTCAAGGTTTGCTGATCGCCGGGCACATAGCTTACCATCGAATAGGCCGAGATGCCCGTAAAGATCGTGGTAGCCGTACGCAACGTAAGGTGTCCCAGTTTGCGATGCTGTATCTGGAAGGTAAAGGACGGCGAAGGTTTTTTGGGATAGGTAGCGGCCGCGATACGGCGAAAATCCGGCAGTTCACGCAACTGCTTGATCAAGGTCTTATATTCGGGCAAATGCGTAATTGTGCGCGTATCATATTGAAAGTCGGTCACCAGGCGGCGGGCAAGATTCTCCCAGCCATGGAAGCGCGAGCGCAGCGCAGGATCAAAGACAAGCTCCAACAGATGTAATTGCTCGCGCGAAGTAATTTCTTCTCGAATGTCGAAGAGGATGCTCACGGCCTCATTCCACGAATGGAAGTACCACAATTTGGTGAGCGAGTGCGCAGGATAGAGCGTGTTATGCACCAGCAAGCGCGCAAGTTCACCCAGATCCAGCAAAGTGCTTTCCAGCGGCTCGCTGACAAACTGACCTGTCAGAGCAGTATAGGCGCGATAAAGTTGCTCCCTTTCCTCTGTGGACAAATCCAGGGCCAGGGCGATATTGCGTACCACATGGGGGGAAGGATTCATGCGCTGGCCCGTCTCAAGATGATAGACATAGGTGCGCGAGAGACGCGTTGCCTGCGCCAGCTGACCTTGCGATAAACCGCGCCTCTGCCTGAAATAGGCAACGAGTCGCGAAAAATCAGTAATATCATCAATATTCATCTCACATCCTCTTGCCCCTGTAATCAGATATATTACAAAAATCTCGTTAGCTACCAGCTTATTATGCCGCAAAACTTGTTAGCTGGCAACATTTCTATCTGCCTGGTTCTACCATATAATTAAAGAAGATGATGGGCTGTTGTTGCTTGTAGGGCGACAAAGTAGTCGTCCCTGATACCTGCGCCAGGGTATCGTGTAGAGAGGAGCTACTTGCTGAATGTCTGACTCATCGCTGACCAACAACACGCAAACGGAGAACATATCCGCGCAAGCCACCACGGGAGCTGCAGAGCTTTCCACGGAGCGCCCGTGGTTACGTCACTATGAACAGGGAGTCCCTGCCCAGATAGAGATCCCGGATCATCCGCTCACCTGGCTGCTTGATAACACGGCAAGCCGTTATCCAGGCAAAACCGCATGCATTTATTACGGTCATAAAATCACCTATGCTCAGCTCTCTAGCCTGGCCAATCGTTTCGCCGCAGCGTTACAGCGCCTTGGCGTTAAGCAAGGAGATCGCGTTGCCCTGGCACTCCCCAACATTCCTCAGTTTCCCATCGCCTTCTATGGCATTCTGCGCGCAGGGGCGATAGTCGTGCAGACCAACCCGCTGTACACCCAGAAAGAGCTGCTGCATCAGCTCAGCGACTCAGGGGCGCGCATCATTATAATGCTCGACACCTTTTATCCCATCGTGCGCGAGATTCGCAAAACCCTCAGCCTCGATCACGTCATCATCACCAATCCGGCAGATTTCCTGCCGCCCTTACTCCATGTGCTCTATCCCCTGACCCAGCGCAATAACAAGATCCCTGAGCCGGCTCTGAGCGAAAAAGAGCTTCACGAAGACCCGCTACTACACCGGATGCAAACGCTGCTAGAAACGCACATCGATGGCAACATTGAGCTATTCAACCTGCCAGCCGCCAGGAGCGATGACATAGCTGTACTGCAGTACACCGGCGGCACAACGGGAGTCTCCAAAGGGGTCATGCTCACCCATCGGAATTTGCTCGCCAACACCCTGCAAGTCCGTGCCTGGCTTCCCAAAATTCGCGAAGGTGAAGAGACCATCCTATGCGTGGCGCCCTTTTTCCACGCGTATGGCCTGACCGTTGGCATGAACTCAGCCATCATCATGGCCGCAGCCATGCTTCTGCTGCCACGCTTCAAAGCCGATGACGTCATCAAGGCCATCAGGCGCTATCGCCCTACCCTCTTCCCTGGCATACCAACCATGTATATCGCCCTTATGCGCAAGGTTGGCAAGCGAACGCAGGACCTTAACTCAATCAAATACTGTATCAGTGGCGCTGCCCCGCTTCCCGAGCAGGTGCAAAAAGAATTTGAAGCCATGACCGGTGCCCGGCTCGTCGAAGGCTACGGTCTGAGCGAAGCCTCCCCGGTAACGCATGCCAATCCGCTCACCGATGAATGCCGCAACGGCAGTATTGGCCTACCTTTTCCCGGTGTCGAGGCCATGATCATGAACAGAGAGACAGGTCAGCCAGTGCGCGCCGGCGAAGTTGGTGAGATTATGGTCAAAGGCCCCAATATTATGCAAGGTTACTGGAATCGTGAAGCGGAGACAAAGGCCATTTTTCACAACGGCTGGATGCATACCGGCGACGTAGGCAAGATGGACGAAGAAGGCTACTTCTATGTTATCGAGCGCGCCAAAGATCTCATTATCGCCGGCGGTTTTAATATCTACCCGCGCGAAGTTGAAGAGGTATTGTTTAAGCATCCCGCCATCCTGGAAGCTGCCGCAGTTGGCGTAGCCGATGAGTATCGCGGCGAAACTGTCGCCGCCTTTATTGTACTCAAGCCGGGCCACGAGCCCACAGAACAGATCAAGCAAGAGATAGTAAGCTTCTGCAAACAGGAACTGGCGGCCTATAAAGTTCCCAAGATCCTGGAGTTCCGCGAGAGTTTACCCAAAACACTGGTAGGAAAGGTCTTACGCAGAGAGTTGAAGGTAACCAAGCAGGCATAAAAATAAGCGCTTACCGTAAGCAAAGGAGAACCAAAACGCATGTCAACGACGATTAAACCCACCGAAACGGGCACAGCATTTCTCACAGCCACGGCGGCCGAGAGTGCCGATAAGATATTCAGCCTGGAGCAGCGCGACGAAGAGCAGCGCTGGATTCAGGAATCGGCAGCAACATTTATCGAGCGCGAAGTCCTACCCAAGCTGGAAGCCATTGAGCATCAGGAGCCTGGCGTCATGCCAGGACTTGTCAAGCAGGCCGGCGAACAAGGCTTGCTCAGCATTGAAGTCCCTGAGCAGTATGGCGGCTCGGAACTTGGCTTGCTTACAGCAGCCCTGGTCGGCTCAGTCTTGCGCGAGGCTTCGTTCAGTGTTGCTTACGGTGGCCACACAACTATTGGCACACTACCCATCGTCTATTATGGCACTGAAGAGCAAAAGCAGAAATATCTGCCCAAGTTGGCGAGCGGCGAATGGATCTCGGCCTATGCCCTGACCGAGCCTGGTGCGGGCTCGGACGCCATGCACATCAGCACACGGGCCGAGCTCTCGCCCGATGGCAAACACTACATCCTCAACGGCACCAAGCAATGGATCTCCAATGCAGGCTTTGCCGATATCATGGTAGCCTTTGCACGCATCGGCGATAATAAGCCCTCAGCCTTCATCGTCGAAGCCAACTGGCCAGGAGTCTCGACAGGAACCGAAGAGCGCAAGATGGGCATCAAGGGCTCCTCAACGCGCCAGGTCTACTTTGAGAACGCGCATGTGCCCGTCGAAAACTTGCTTGGCGAGATTCACAAAGGCTACAAGATCGCCTTTAACATCCTCAACATCGGGCGCCTCAAGCTGGGCGCAGGCGCGGCAGGCGGCGCACGCACGGCTCTGGGCTATGCCGCCGCATACACCACTGAGCGCAAGGCCTTTGGTAAGTTCTTGCACGAATTCGGCATGATCCAGAAGAAGCTCGCCCGCATGGCAGCTGAGACCTACGCCGCCGAGAGCGAGGTCTTTAGAACCGCCGCCAATATTGCACGGGCGCAGAGCACGGCTGGGCACGACACCACAACTATCTTTAAGGCCGTCGAAGACTACGCTATCGAGGCCTCTATCGCCAAAGTGCATGGCAGCGAAGTGCTTGCCTACGTCGTAGACGAGGGTGTGCAGATCTTTGGCGGTTATGGCTTTATGCAAGAATATCCTATCGAGAAGTCCTACCGCGACGCGCGCATCCAGCGTATCTTTGAGGGCACCAACGAGATCAACCGCCTGGTAGCTTCCGGTACGCTCTTCCGCCGCGTCCTCTCCGGCAAGCTCGACCTTATGGCAAAATATCCCGAGATCGAAGCGCGCGTCAAAGCCGGCCAGGGCGTCGATAGGGCCGGCGAAGAGGTTCCAGCCGATCTGCGGACTGCTGTCAATGCAGTCGAGCGCGCCAAGGACGCCACGCTTTATTCGGCCATGCGCGTGGCCATGAAGTATATGCAGGGCATCGAGAATGAGCAGGAGTTCATCGACTATCTTGCCAACCTGCTCATCGAGCTCTATGCCTCCGATAGCGCCTTAGCCAGAGCCATTCAGGCCGTGCGGCGCGGCGACGAAAACAGCGCAGTTCATGTCAGATTAGCCCAGCTGGCAACCTGGCTCTCCTTCTCGCGCATTCGCACCAATCTAGAGCAAATGATCATGTCCTACACCGACGAGGGCAAAGTAGAGAAAGAGCTTGCCCGCGTACGCACATATGTCGGGGACTATCTCCTCAACGGCGTTAGCCTGCAGCGCGAGCTAGCGGCCATTGTCGTCGAGAAGCAGGGCTATCCGCTTTAAGCCGGTCGGAGCGCGTCGGGCCGCAGGCTGGTCGAAGAGAGCATAAGCGGTCGCAGTAATCTTAACTTATTACGACCAGCCATGCTCCATGTTTGAGCCATAGGAACATGGCTGGCTTCTCTTCGTCCTGCGCCTGGCCCTTATCAGAGATTGCAAGGAGTTTACTCATGGCCGAAGCCGTTATTGTCAGTGCAGTACGCACACCCATCGGGCGCGCAAATAAAGGCGTCCTCAAAGATGTGCGCCCCGATGATCTAGCCGCCTTAACCATAAAAGCTGCTGTCGAGCGCGTGCCTGGCCTGGATCGCTCGTTGATCGAAGATGTTATTCTGGGCTGCGCTTTTCCCGAGGGCGAGCAAGGCATGAACCTGGCTCGCATCGTTGGTGCCCTGGCCGGTCTGCCCGAAACCGCCGGCGGCGTCACCGTCAATCGTTTCTGTGCCTCAAGCCTGCAAGCCTTCAATATGGCCGCCCAGAGCATTATGCTGGACCAGGGCGAGGTCATCGTGGCCGGCGGTGTCGAGAACATGTCGCGCGTGCCCATGGGCGGCTTTAACCCTAGCTTTAATCCGCGCCTGGTCAAACCCCAGGAAGGCGAAAAAATCAGCTCAGCCTATCCGCCCTGCGAGCTGGAATACGGCTATGCCAGCTATATGCCCATGGGCATTACCGCCGAAAACCTGGCGCGCAAGTATGAGATCAGCCGCGCGGAACAAGACGCCTTCGCCCTGCGCAGCCATCAGCGCGCCATCGCCGCTAGCGATCAAGGCATCTTTCAGCGCGAAATCGTGCCAGTGCCCCTGCCGGACGGAGGCCTTATGGAGCGCGACGAGGGGCCACGCCGCGATACCTCGCTGGAGAAGCTGGCCAGCCTCGAACCTGCCTTTATCAAGGGCGGCACCGTCACCGCTGGCAACTCAAGTCCGCTTAACGATGGCGCGGCCGCCGTGGTGTTAATGGCTGCCGAGCGCGCCCGCGATCTCGGCATTACGCCGCTGGCCAGAGTGCGCGCCATGGCCGTGGCCGGCGTACGACCCGACATAATGGGTATTGGTCCCGTGCCTGCAGTGCGCAAACTGCTGCAACGCTCAGGATTACAGCTTAGCGACATCGATATTATCGAGCTTAACGAAGCCTTTGCCGTCCAGAATCTTGCAGTGATCAGAGAGCTGGGCCTCAACCAGGAAAAGCTTAACCCTCACGGCGGAGCCATTGCTCTGGGCCATCCTCTGGGCTGTAGCGGCGCGCGCCTGATCGCCACCCTGCTCAACGATCTGCAGACTGCAGATAAAACTCTAGGCATTGCTACCCTCTGCGTCGGCGGCGGCCAGGGCGTGGCAACCCTTATCGAGAGGATGGCATAGTATGTCCGCAGCAAAGCCATATCAAATCCGTAAAGCTGCTGTGCTGGGCGCCGGCGTCATGGGTGCGGCCATTGCTGCCCACCTGGCCAATGTTGGCATCCCCTGCCTGCTGCTCGATATCGTACCGCCGGGCGAGACAAAAGAGCGCAATATCCTGGCCCGCAGCGGCCTGGAGAAGGCCCTTAAGGCCAAACCGGCGGCCTTCTATAGCCAGCGCGGAGCCCGCCTGGTTTCCATCGGCAATATCGAGGATGATCTTGAGCAGCTCAGGGGCGTCGACTGGATCATCGAGGCAGTCGTTGAACGCCTTGACATCAAGCAGGCCCTCTACAGCAAACTTGAGAGCGTATTGAAGCCAGGCACTCTGATCAGTTCCAATACCTCAGGCCTGCCCGCGCACTTACTTGTTGAGGGACGCAGTGAACAATTTCGCCACAACTTCCTGATCACGCACTTCTTCAATCCCGTGCGCTATATGCGCTTGCTCGAACTGGTGCCCAACGCCGAGACCGATCCGGCCGCCATCGCCTACATGCAGCAATTTGGCAGCGAGATCCTGGACAAAGGCGTCGTGCTGTGCAAGGACACACCAAACTTTATCGCCAACCGTATCGGCATCCACGGCTTTATGTCAGCCATCCAGCACGCCCTGAGCGAAGGTTATAGCGTAAGCGAAGTTGACGCCATCCTGGGTTCCAGCATGGGCCGGCCCAAATCCGCCATCTTCCGCACCGCCGACCTCTCAGGCCTTGACACCCTGCTCCACGTCGCCGACAACCTCTACCAGAACGCGCCACAGGATGAGCAGCGCGAGCTCTTCCGCGTCCCGGAAGTCCTGCGCGAAATGGTCAGGCGCAACCTGCTCGGCGAGAAAACCGGTCAGGGATTTTATAAGCGCATCAAGCATCCCGGCGCCGAATCTACCATCCTGGCCCTGAACCTGCAAACGCTAGAGTACGAGCCGCAGCCCAAGGTACGCTTTGACTCCATTGGAGCCGCGCGCACCATCGAAGATCCGGCCCAGCGCATGCTCAAAGTCCTGGATGGTGAAGACCGCGCCAGTATCCTGGCCGGCGAGACCACAGCAGATTCCTTGATTTATGCCGCCCGGCGCGCTGAAGAGATTGCCGAGAGCATCGTGGCGATCGACGAAGCCATGCGCTGGGGCTTCAACTTCGAGCTTGGCAGCTTCGAAGTCTGGGACGCCCTTTTGCAGCAACCCGCAATTCTACAGAAAGTCTTCAAGGATCGCGAGCTACCCGCACTGGTGCAGCGCGTGCAGAGCGCGGGTCAGGATACCTTCTATATTACGCGGGAGGGACAGCGCCAGTACTTCGACTTCAAGACCGGGATCTATCAGCCAGTCCCCAAGCCAGCCGGCAACGTCTCGCTCTCAGCGGCCCGCAGTAGCAATAAAGTCGTCAGGGATAATGGCTCAGCAGCCCTTATCGATCTGGGAGACGGCATAGGCTGCGTCGAGTTCCACACAAAAATGAACTCCATCGATGAAGGCATTATCGAGATGCTGCGCTACGCCGTCGAGGAGGGACAGAAGCAGTTTCGCGCCCTCGTCATCGGCAACGAAGCCGCCGACTTCTCAGCTGGTGCCAATCTCCTGCTCATCCTTATGGGCGCCAGGCAGGGCGAATGGAAGATGCTTGATGACGCCATTAACGGCTTGCAGCAGGCCAACCTCTTGCTCAAATATAGCCCGATCCCCATCGTGGCCGCTCCTGCCGGGCGCGTGCTGGGCGGAGGCTGTGAAATCGTCCTGCACTGTAGCCACACCCGTGCCTATGCCGAGACCTATATGGGGCAGGTCGAGGTAGGCGTTGGCCTGGTTCCGGCGGGAGGCGGCTGCAAAGAGCTCTTGCTGCGCTACGGCGCGGATCTAGAAACCCAGCAGGCCCGAAAAACTGGCGGCACATTTACCCCGGCACGCCGAGCCTTTGAGATCATCGCCCTGGCCAGCGTCTCTACCAGCGCTCGCGAGGCCCAGGAACTGCGCTTCCTGCGCAAAACCGATACCATCACCGTCAATCGCGATGTCTTGCTAAGGGACGCCAAGGCCGATGCCCTCAAGCTAGCCGAAGCCCGGGCCGCCGGCCAATGGCAGCCAGCCCAGGCCAAATTGCTCCTGCTACCCGGCCCGGGCGCCCGCCTCGTTCTGGAGCAGCAGGTAGACAATATGCAGCTGGCCGGCAAGATCAGTGAGCACGATGCCCTCGTTGGACGCCATCTAGCCCGCGTCCTGACTGGCGGCGAATGTTCACCCATCGTCCCAGTAAGCGAGCAACAGGTCCTCGACCTGGAGCGCGAAGCCTTTCTCAGCCTGTGCGGCACAGAAAAGACGCAAGAGCGCATCCAGGCTATCCTCATGACCGGCAAGCCCTTGCGCAACTGAGTTGCGGCCAATTAGCATGTGATAGGCAAATGCCAAGCAATAAAAAGAGCCAGCTGCAATGCGGCCGGCTCTCTTCGTGCATAGAATTGGGATTAAAAGATAGCATTACCGCCGTCATCCTCATCGAAGAGGTGAATGTGATCGCTATCCACGTAGAGCTGGACCTTATTGCCAACCGAGACGCGGGAGCGCGGATCGAGCGTGGCAACCGCGTTCTGGCCGCCGGTCATGAAGTAGACCTGAAGCTCGTTACCAAGATTCTCAACCACATCCACAGTAGCCTCAATAGATGAGCGCGCTACCCCGTCAGCCCTCACCAGCGTTGCATCTTCCAGGTGAACCGGGCGAATGCCAAAGGTCAGATTACCTTTACCGGCCACGGCTCTGGCCTTCTCCACATACTTCTCAGGCACAATCACCTGGCCAATGCCGTCGAGAGCAATCTTTGTCTCGCCGTCATTGTTCACCACCTTAGCATTCTTGAAGAAGTTCATCGAAGGTGTGCCGATGAAACCGGCCACAAAGAGGTTAGCGGGATGATCATAGAGCTCCTGGGGAGCGCCAAGCTGCTGAATCAGACCACCATTGAGAACAGCGATACGGTCACCCATCGTCATGGCCTCAACCTGGTCGTGAGTCACATAAATAACCGTCGTCTTAATGCGCTGATGGAGCTTGATAATATTGGCACGCGTCTCTACGCGCAGCTTTGCATCAAGGTTAGAAAGAGGCTCGTCCATCAGGAAGACCTTCGCCTCACGCACGATAGCACGGCCAAGGGCCACGCGCTGACGCTGACCACCTGATAATTCCTTTGGCTTTCGCTTGAGCAAAGCCTCAAGGCCAAGGGAAGCCGCAGCATCTTCTACACGCTTCTTAATTTCTGCTTTGGGGAAGTGGCGTAATTTCAAACCAAAGGCCATGTTATCGAAGACAGTCATGTGGGGATAGAGTGCATAGTTCTGGAAGACCATGGCGATATCGCGATCTTTCGGGTCAACGCCGTTGACCATTTTGTCGCCGATCCAGATTTCGCCCTCGCTGGGCTCTTCAAGTCCCGCCACCATACGCAAGCAGGTACTCTTACCACAGCCGGAAGGGCCAACCAACACCATGAATTCCTGGTCCTTAATATCAAAGCTGATATCGTGGACCACCTCTACTTTGCCGAAACGCTTGTAAACGTGCTCGAATTGGACACGTGCCATGAAGGACTACTCCTTTCGCCTCTTTGTAACAGGTTCATCCCCGTTACCCTTCAATGTTTCAGAGAAGCTATCGCTTGGTGCCGAGTTGCAACTGACAAAAAACTCTGTCAGAGGGGAGCCAACACGGCTTCTTAACGCCAGGCCAAAACTACTCAACCCTTGAGTGCTAAAGCAGCCTGCGTTAAAGAGAAGTATAACACATCCTTCAAGAAAAGTGTAAGAGTTCCGAGGCCATTCAAGAAATTTGTGCTAGCTTGCTTTGAACAGAAACGCTTTAAGGCAGCAGGCTCTTATGAACCCGGCAGCGCCAGAAGGGAGCTCACGAAGCGGCGCCAGGCCCTTGCAAGCTACCTGGCTATTATCAGGCACATCCTGGCCCATCATTGGTAAGATTTCAGTTTCACCACAACGTAATAAACATGTAATACCTGAAAATAGCTGAAGAAAGAGGACACCGAGAGATGTCGCCTCTTCCTATCTTTTGCCCTCGCTGTGGCTCCTCCAATGATCAAGGCGTGGAGTACTGCCATCAGTGCAAGCATTCGTTGCATTCTGAGACCAGCAAGTCTGCGGAGATGCCACCCCTGCTCCAGCCTGGGGCCGCGCAGTCTTCTGCGAGGGACAAGCCGGGTCAACCGTCACCCACACAAAGGGTACATCGGCTTTCACGCAGGATCGCTTTGTGGGGAATCGCCGGGGGAACAATGGCGCTGTCAGGGTTGGCAGTGACAGGATATCTGCTGCAGCAAAGCCGGCTCGATCCGCATATTCTCGCCTTCGCTGCAGATACCCATGTTGCCTCCTGGTCACCTGATGGCACACGTGTGGCTTCGGTCAGCTGGGCGGATGGCGAAACCCCTGACCCTCTCTCCAATCTCCAATCGGGCAATGTTGTTGTGCAAGTCTGGAATGCGGCTACGGGAAAGCATCTGCTGACCTGTAGGCTAGAGCATGCAGGAACCAGCGTGGCTCCAGTAGGAGTGGTCTGGTCCGCCAGTGGAAAACAACTTGTAGCTTTTGTACAACACTATGGGCAAGGAACTCCTGGAAGTCGTATAGTTGACCTGGTACAGGTCTGGGATGCAGCTACCGGGCAACGCTTGCGCACTCTTCCAGTCACGCCCCCCGTCACACTCACTGAACAGGGCTATTGGCCCCCTGACCAACTTGAGGTAGATGCCTGGGCCTTGAATGCAGGCTATCTGGCAATGGTGAAAAAGAGATGGGATAGTGCATTTGGAAAAGGCTACCAGGATATCGAGATCTGGGACATAGTAGCAGGTCGCAAGGTTTCCACACTGGACCCTGGGAATCAAATAGTTCAGAACCTGGTATGGGCACCAGAGAGCAGAAAGTTGGCTGTATCGGGAAGCAAGCTGTGCCAGCTCTGGGATGCACCTGCAGGAAAGAAGCTCCACGTCTTCCCAACACATCCTATAGTAGCCTGGTCACTTGATGAAAGGTCTCTGGCAGTGGGGAACACAATCTATGATGTGCAGACAGGCCGCAGGATAACCGACTATAGAGTGGCAGGTCGCTTGATAGGGCAGGCCTGGTCCCCAGACGGGAAGCGTTTAGCCGCAAGCTTCTTTAGTGCAAAAACGCGTCCTTATGGACCTGTATATGGCACTATTTCTCTCATAGATGCATCTAGTGGGAGACAGCTGGCTCAATATGATGAAGGACAAATTGACCCAACTGCTGAACCAATAGTATTCGTCGACGCGGGAGGAAAAATGGCCTGGTCACCGAACGGAAAGGATATTCTTGTGGTGAGAAGAGAGATAAATATCTGGAGGATCGGATAGAGAGAAGCTTTGCCGATACCGGCGGAGCTGAGCATCCAGGTCATCTCGCACGTGCTTTTGCCGTCTCATGCAAGTAGGGTTGTGCGAGCTCAACTTGCAGATCGCGCAAAACTCAGGTACCGAAAGCGCAAAAACCTCGTGCATCACCTTCAAGGTGACCAGCTTGACGCCTGGATCGCCAAGGTCACTGCCAGCCAAATCAAAGACCTACAGCGTTTCGCTAAAGGCCTGCAGCGAGACAAAGCTGCCGTCCTGGTTGGATTCACCTGCTCTTACAACAATGGACAGACGGAAGGCCAGGTGACGCGCATCAAGCTCATCAAGAGGATGATGGACGGTCGGGCGGGATTTGCGCTGTTGCGCCAACATGTCCTGCATGCTCTGTAGTTGAAGCAACACGCTTCAAAGGGTGTTCGACGAGGGCGTGCGTCACGATGCTTTAAGGGAACTCAGGCAGTTCTGCACTAATGGAGACAACGATAGCCACACAAGGCACAGTGGTTCGGTTATTCCAATGGTGGTTGGCACCACGGCACACCACCGTATCACCTGCCTTGAGCAAAATCTCATCCTTGTCCGTAAGCAACCACACCTCTCCCTCCAGGATGACACAGTAATCGAGCGTCTTCGTCTTATGCATCCCTGGATGCTTTTGCGGATTCTCGAAGCTGGCTTCCACTCCTGACTTTCTCGCACTTGCCTTCATGTCTTCGAGGATGCCCATCTCACTTTCTGGTGGAAACATGGCGAAGACAAAGGTGGTCCCCCCCGGACCCGGCAAAGGCTGGAATGGCCCGAGAGCTGGATCATCATTGCCAGTATTCTTGATCGGCATCTCCTGGGTGGCCCAAAGCAAGCCAACCGCTCCCGTTTTGCCTAGCTTCATACCGACAGGAGCGTCGTTATCAAACTGAGTGTAGGATTGTCCATCTGCTCCAGTTCCTATGACGCAACGCCGTATCTGGCTCATGCGCATCGTTCTCCTCTCGTAGAGCACTCGTTTTGTCGTTTGGGGGACTCAGAGTGTGATCTTGTTCCTGCTATACGATATATCACTAGCTTAGAGCGATATATCGTATTTGTCAAGATACAGAGGAGAGACATTCTTTTCTCAAGTCGTGTGTTCGCATGGGGAATGAAATCCGTTCAGAAGTATCAAGCGACCAGGCAGCACCATTTTCGCTGAAGAGCCAAAACCTTGGATACCATCTTCAGCGTTAACATCCTTCAATGGCTTCAAGCAACTCCATACATTCAAAGGATCAATGTTAATACATTGAGGCAACGATGTAAAAATTACATGAAAAGGGCTAATAATGAGAAAATAGGCATAGAATCACTGGACAAGATCATACATCTTCATGCATACTAGTAATGTGTATTGTATATGTTGTTGCTACAAACGATACACATTGTATTTACAAACCAAATGATTCTGTTATTATCTGACGAAAATCTCGTTGAACCCTCTTCGGTGTGGGGTAGGAAGGAATAAAAATCATGCTAGGAGCACACGAACAGCGCAGCGAAGTCGCTCGCCTCTTATCAGAGATCAGCGCCGAATATGAGGCAGCCCAGCGGGGCATGACGGGTTTGTCTTATGGCTCATCGCGGCATGAGTTTATCACCGCGCGTATGGAGAATATGGGCCAGTTGCATACGCAACTTCAAACTCTGGTAGGCGATGCCGCAATCGCCATGATTGCCGACCAGCTTACCAATTTTCGCTAAATCCAGGCCTGAGCAGACCTGACAAAAGATCGCTTCTAACAGGCGGTATCATAAGACAGAGCCGCTAGTGGTGAATAAATGTTAGCGCATTGTACGTGCGATAGCATATATTGTTTCTGCTGTTCCTGAACGGGTAACATCTTTTCGTGGTCGTCTCGGCCCTGACGAGGCGATGAGGCCCGAAAGAAACAAATAAATAGATAAACAAACACGGCCATGGGTTTCTCATACTCCTCTGGAGCAAGGTGTCATTCGCAAGATGGCAGCTGCAGCCTTGCTCCAGAAGGGTTGTATAGTGCGGCTAGCGCTTCCTGATATATTACCGGCGAACCTTAAACCCATGACAGCAGGCATTGTTGATAGAACTCCTTCAATACATCCCATTCCACACCGAAGCTGCTCAAAGGGGGCAGGAAGATAGAGCATGGCGCGCAAAATGGCGCTTTTCCTTTTGGAGAAGAAGAGAGGGCATGGATAAAGTTTATCCATGCCCCGCTGTGTGATGGATCAAGAGAAGAGCTTATTCTTGCACAGCCACTAAAACTTCCTCGGCCTCAGCCTGTGTGGCAAGCGAAAGCTTGAGGCAATCGCCAGCGTGAGAGTCATCCCAGACCCCAGTCACGATATATTCGGTCTCCTCGCTCACGAAAGACTCGCGCGCAAAAACATTATCATCCTCATTGAGGAAACAATGTAACCAATTTGTTTGGTCCTCGCGCGAAAGATAAGGCGCCCCTTCGCCCACAAACCATTCCGCGATGCCCTCTAGATACAGGCGATAATCGGGGGCCAGCGGATAGCGGCGCACAATGCGATAGGTTTTCACCTGAACATCCTTATAGCCCGCCGCGCGCAGATAGCCAGCAAGCTTGGAGCCCACCCAGCTATCCTCGAAGAGCAAGCCCTGTTCGGCCCGTTCTTTTTCCCAGAGCTCGCGAGCCCGAAAGACGCGCGCCTGGAGCGCGGGGTCCACATTATAGAAGCGCAACGTCCCCAGATCCATATCTTTGATAATCAAGCGTCCCCCGGGGGCCAGATAGGGACCCATAGCCGCAAACGTCGCCACAGGATCGAGAAGATACTGGCTTACATTAGCGCTAAAGATACTATCGGCCCGCCCATATGCAAGCGGCAGCTGTTCCAATGAGGCGCGCTTATACTGCACCTGATGGCGATACCAGGTATTGATGCTACGCTTCTTAGCCGTAACAAGGGCTTCGGCCGAAATGTCGACCCCAATAATACGGCCATCGGGCCCAATCGCCTCGGCGAGGAGAGGAGTCCATAAGCCGGGGCCACAACCGGCGTCAACTACCAGACCACCTTGCTTGAGGTGAAGATCGCGGATCATACACGCGCGTTCACCGGCTTTACTATGATGATGTGTTTCCAGCCATTCTATTGCATTAAGTGGGAGTCCGCACTCGTTGACATGTACTACATTATTCACAACCATACCATAAAACTACGCGGCGTGAGCATTTTCCTGGGCGGCAAACATGTAGCAAGAGCTACATAAGGTCATCCTGAATAGAGCTCATCAGGGCGACAGGAAGGCCGCGTACTCCTTTCTTGTAGAACATCCAGCACGAATCGCCAGGTATCAGGTAGGAAGGAAGTGGCTCTATCTTCTCTTCTCTTGTTGTTAGCCCGTGTGGGGAGGGAAGCCCATGAGCGGTTATGGCCAGAACGCCGAGCCGGGATAGAACACCGCAAGCATTGCACGGCCCAGAGCACTTTCAACAGTCCCACAGAAGCATCAATAGCCATCAGGTAAGATAAGCGGCAAATTGCCCGATACTAAGCGCATGTCAAGCGGCCCCAAAGGCCAGCTTCAAGTTCAGAGCTGCATTACCAACAGGGAAAGCAGGCAAGTAATGGTTTGCATGCGCATTAGCATATGATTCCTTCCACATAACTTATTAGAAATGAAGAGTATGGAGGATACTCCTCGTGACAGTTTTTATATTACATGTAGCAGTATAAAAAAGCAATAGATGTTTGACATTGTAGTACTTTCGTATAAACATTGTAACAAACAAAGACAGGCGTTCAAGCGTACTGAGCAAGCCCTATTGGTAAGATGAGTTTAAAAATGTTCGAGTAACTTGCACCAGTATATCCTTTTATAGCTGATTAATTTTTATAACTGTAGATTATCAAGCACTTCTTCCATCCTGACAGCTGCGCAGATACTGCATAATCAGCCCAGCACATGCGCTATAAATGATGAGTATGAAGTACATTCGTACAACCATAGCAGCTACTTCGTTCTCTAAAATACTTATAAATAGGTAATCTTAAAAGCCTTTTTGTATGGTATAATGTGTAAGAAAACGTCTTGTAGATGTTGCCTAAATCGACGCGAATTTAAGGAAGAAGAAGAAAATGGAGAATGGGCCCGAGACAGGTGAGCATCCCAAAAAGAGGCGCGGGCGCCCACCCGGCACATGGCGGACCTCATCCCCTTCTCGCTCAAAGCGTGGGAAGGAGGACAGGACGGAACAACAAACTGCCAACCTTAACAATTCTCAGTCCGCCAGGGATACAGGAGAGTTGACGGAGGAACGGCCTGCAGCGGCCAGGCAACACGAGCCTTTCAGCGGTCTCTTGCACAGCATTTTGCAGCAGGATCGCACAGAAATCGCTCGGGTGGCGCGCACATTAGACATTGCAGAGAATACCATCTATCGCTGGATGAATGGCACCTCTGCTCCCCGCATTCACCTGCTCAAAAAACTTCCTGATGTGCTCGTAGAGCAGCGTAGAGAACTCATTCAGGCCATAAACCAGGCCTTTCCTGGCACATTCGATACATTGGCCCTGGGTATTGGGGAGGTAGGTAAAGATATTTATTGTCACATACTTGAGCTTGTAGCAACCATTGAAGATGAAGATATCCGCTTCTGGCAGTGCGCGCAGACGCTCTTTGAGCACGCCTTGCAGTTGCTCGACGTTGAGCGGCACGGCATATCCATTACCTATGCCAGATTGATGCCGCCCTGGCCAGATGGCATTCATTCCCTGCGCGAATTTCACATGTTAGGCAGCGCACCCTGGCCGCATAACAGCGAAAGCCGTGGCTATCTGGGCAGTACAACGCTTGCCGCCGCCTCCATATCCTCTCAGCATCGGCAGACCTGGGATATCACAGATAAGGAAAACCGCCTACAGGTTGAAGTTGACGAACATGAGGAAAGCGCCTGCGCGGTTCCGGTCGTACGTGGCGGCCGCGTGGCCGGCGTGCTCATCATCTCTTGCGCCCATTCGGGCTTCTTCAAAGATGCCATGGCCTGTCGCGCTGTTGAAGAATATGCCCTGCTTCTGGCCACAGCATTACGAGACATTGACTTTCAGCCCTATGAACGTTTAAACTTAAGACCAATGCTTCCACTAAAATGGCAGCGCGAACGAATCAGGCAAACCTACAATCAAAATATTCTTATATATGCACGCGCACATGGAGTATCGCGCACCGAGGCCGAGAGCTATGTGCAGCATACATTTGAAGAGGAGTTTGAGCGTCGGGCTCCCGATATCGCCGGACAACGCAGAATAGCCGAAAAGTTGCCGGGCGCTGTCAAGCCATATAGCGCTACTTCATCAGGACAGGGCTAACACGGTATAATATGATTAGAGAATGCCAGGAAGGATATATAGTAACATAGATCCATGCAGTTTTCCGAGGAACCATCCGATGACTTACAGCAGCAAGCATCGCAGCCACTTTATGAATTCCCTGCCGATCCATCCACGCCGCAAGGTGTAGATGCTACGCAGAGCTCGGCACATCAAGAGGACAGCACACAAGGTGCTGGTTCAGAACAGAATGGGCGCACGCACAAGCCAGGAGCAAAGCAGCCCTCCGACGAGGATTTTCGTCGGGGACTGGCCTATCCGCCCCCGCCCTCGTTCTTTCAAAATATGCAGGTGCCGACAGAAGCTCCGCCCCTACCGGCCGCCCTTGAGACCAGAGCTCCGGTAGCGAGTGCCGATGCGTTTCGTTATGTCCCTCCTGGCTACGCCCCAGATGGTCAGCTACCGCCTTTTCAGCCCTCCGCACCCCCGCCCAGGAAGTCACGCAAGCGGGTCTGGATCATCTCGGTCGTCGTATCGGCTATCCTCCTGCTCAGTTGCAGTTTATGCGGCTGGGCTGCCTACAACCTTTTTGCTCCAGCATTTCGCCAGGTATCCGGCTCGGCCGACGTCATTGATAACTATTATTCGGCACTTCAAGAGAAGCAGTACGTCACAGCCTACACCTATCTGGCTCCTCAAAGCACGATTGCGGACCTGACCCAGGATAAGTTCCTGCAACAGGCCCAGGATCTTGACCAGCGCTATGGCGCGATAAGCAGCTATGAGCCAAAGCAAATCTCTTTTGCCGACCCGGATAGCACCAATCTCTCGCGTTTCACGATAACAGTAAACGTGAGCAGGCCAAAGCTGCAGTATACAGCCTTGCTTACCCTGCAGAAGATAAACGGCCATTGGAAGATTGTAGACTTCAATCGAATTTAGGGGCTGAGCGGTGGGTTAGCAGAAACAAATAACATAAGTCATTCCGAATATACTTGAGCAGGATTGCTGGGAACCTTTTTCTCTGACCAGGAGTGCGCCGGGATGTCCCACATCCCAGACCGGGCCCCATCTCCTTCGCTCAGATGTACCGCCGGAGGCTGCGTACAACGAAGAGGAACAACTTATGTTATTCTTATTCTTGTCATTTGCCGTCTTACCTGGAGAGAGCCATTTACTGCTCTATAGGCCCGCGCGAAGAAATTTAGCGGCCAATGCGTGATGCTTCAACGAAGAATGATAAAAGACAATAACAATATGCATCACGCATCTGCTTCTAGCCTCATGCAAGCCCGTTATAGACATTATGCTGACGAAGAATAGCTATTTCATTTAAGAATAGAATAAGCAATAATAACTAATACTGGAGAGAGGCTAGTTCATAGTAGCATTCGCTGGCAGAGTAGACATCGGCACCTCGCGGCCTACACAGGCACGCAGATCCTCACGATAGAAACGCCAGGTGCTTCCGACCTTATGCCCGGTAAGCTGCCCAGACCACATCAAGCGATAAAGAGTAGAGCGGCTAACGCGAAGATAGTTCATAGCCTCTTTGAAGGTTAGAAGGACATCTTCTTGGATCATCTGCACGACCATTCGTTCTCTCCTTAAGAAGGTAAATAAGTGCACTTGACACTAACAATCTTGTATCAATTGATACAAATAATTATCTCATCGCATATTATAGTAACCAATGTTGATGCGTTTCTGCGTTAAGGAATAGTTGCGA
This sequence comes from Ktedonosporobacter rubrisoli, assembly GCF_004208415.1. Classification (GTDB taxonomy): domain Bacteria; phylum Chloroflexota; class Ktedonobacteria; order Ktedonobacterales; family Ktedonobacteraceae; genus Ktedonosporobacter; species Ktedonosporobacter rubrisoli. The sequence goes on from NZ_CP035758.1 coordinate 6,688,440, forward strand.
TCCGGTTGAGTTCGAAGCCTGCCCGGTTAGATAATCATTACCAGGCCCGGCATTTTTTTCTCAGCGAAGCCATTGCTGAACGCTTCACCATTCCTTAGCCAGGAGTTGCGCAAGCTCTTCCTCTTTGCAAGCCACAGGAAAGATGGTCATTCCGGTAAGCTCTCGCAAGCGTTGCACATCCTCGTGCCTGGCCGGATTAGCCATAGCCACTGTCAGGCAATGGTGATCGCGACCCACTGGCGCACAGCGCAGCTGGCAGGCAACAGCATAAGGGATCAATTGTTTCAAACGTGCCGGCAGTTTGCGCGGCAAATCCATAAATGGGACTGAAGGAACATCTTGAGCCATATTCTGCTGCCGCGACACACTGAAGCTTACCACTTCGCTATCAAGGGTGCTGTGAGGCAGATCACTCCACAAGTGTGGCGAAAGCGCGGGGCGCAGCGTAAAGCGGCGCGCCACCAGCCCGGTATGATAGAGCAGGTGCTCAAGCGACGCCCCTGGCTCTGGATAGCTGCCAATGCCCAGCAGCACGCTCGTCTCATGCGTGAGGGGCGGGATTACTGTCTCGGCCTGCAGCAGACTGATACTCTGAAACACACGCTCAAGAATGCTATAGGCTCCCCGCTCATCCACATCCGGCAAGACGATAGCCGCGCCCGCCGCCTCGTGACTAAAGAGCTCGTCGCTGGATCTGATGGCGCGCCGCACATTGGCAAGGATTTGTTCGAGCAAGCCGGCCGGGGCATGGTAGCGCTTCCTCTTCTGCAGCAAGGGTCCCGGCTGCTGGACAAGAGGAATATGCTCAAGTTGTGAGACATGCAGCAGCAGCACGCTTAAAGGAGCGAGACGCGGAAAACAATGCTCAAGGACTGAGCGCAAGCGCTCATTCAGGTAGCCTGAAATTGGCACAAGTGCTTCATCCTGGGCCTTCTCGCCTACTGCTTGGACATGTCCTGATGGCGCCCTGACATGTAACGAAGAAAGTGGAGGACATTGGCAGAGCTCAAGGTCGGGCATCTCCTGCGCAACTTGCGCCTCGGCAACCGCCTTTACTGCATCTAGCCTATGGAGCGATGCTTCTCTTCGTTTACGATGTGTAGCCATGACAGAACCTCTCAGGGCATAGAATATAGCTTGCTAGCGGCAGGTTTGTTACACATGATTATACGCAATGCGGCCTAAAGAAATGCTATGCAAAACGTTGAGGTGTGGTTAAGATGCAGGCAAACCGGTTAAATATATGGCCTCAAGAGCCGCAAGTGACTGAGAGCTGGCATGCATACGCCGACAGCACTCTTGAGGCCTACGCCTTGCCGTTTACGATTCTATGACGACTGGCGTCGTGAAAGTATATCCAACTCCCGGAACAGTCATAATGTACTGAGGATTATTGGGATCTGGCTCAACCTTCTGGCGCAAGTGGCGAATGTGCGTCTTCACAAGGCCCGAATCGCCAGCCTCGTCGTATCCCCACACCCGTTCAATAATCATATCTGTAGTCAGGACCTGGCCGGTATTCGTAATTAAAAGATGGAGCAAGCGGCTCTCAGTTGGGGTGAGGCGCACTTTTGTGCCTTCGCGCGTCACCTCGTGGCGCATAGCATCAAGCGTCACAGGTCCGACAGTGATAGCAGAAGAGCTGGAGGAGCCGCGGGTGTTTGACGAACGACGCATCACAGCCTTGATGCGCGCCAGAAGCTGCCGCGGGCTAAACGGCTTCCGTAAATAATCATCTGCGCCCATCTCCAAACCACGTACCTCGTCATCTTCTCGATCATGCGCAGTCAGGATCAAGACCATTGAGTTGGTTTCGGTTCTCATCTGGCGACATACTTCGAAACCATCGAGTTTGGGCATCTGGATATCAAGGATGACAAGATCTGGTAGCGTTTCACGCCAGCGTTTTATAGCCTGCTCTCCGTCAAAGGCACGCACCACATCATACCCATGTCCTTTGAGCCAGTAGCTCAGCATGTCTACCATGTCGCGGTCATCGTCCGCCACCATGATTTTCACTCGTGTTCCTCCTACAGGCTTGCATTACAATACAAGGATGTACCGATTTATAATGACGAAATTATGCTTTTTCATCGTACTCTCATCTTAGTAACGCGATGAGCATAGGGTGGTAACATCATGATACAATTTGGGCTAGATATAGTCATCAAGATAGCTATTTTGGGATGACATACCGTAAAAAATGTCTTTCGCTACTCTTTATCGGCTCAGGGCTGCCTATCTGCAGGCCAGAACTTAGCGAGCCCACTAGATCTGCTCTGGTATGATCTATGTGCACGGGGCAATGAGATGGCAGCTCTGGCCCTGAAAAGCTTTGCCGCAGCAATTTTCGCAAAGATACGTGTATCTAAGAGGAGGTTTTTATGGAACGCGAAACCTTACTGGCTTTAGCACGCGAAGCGGCCTTACACGCCCACTGTCCTTTTTCCCATTTTCGCGTCGGAGCTGCGCTGGTAGCTGGTGACCAGACGTTTGTGGGCGTCAATATCGAGGTATCAAGCTATGGTCTTACGCTCTGCGCTGAGCGCTCTGCGCTGGCTGCTGCCCTCTCGGTCGGCGCCGGTCCTATCACGCAAGTAGCCGTGGCCTGTATCGATGCGCCCCCACAAGCTCCTTTAGATGAGCGCACTCCCTGCGGGGCCTGCCGACAATGGTTAAGCGACCTGGCTCCTGAAGCACAGGTTTACATCGACGGCATTGAGCATGATTTCACCGTGCAGGAATTATTACCCCACGCCTTCAGGCTGTAAGAATTCCCCTTGACATAAGCTATGTTACTTGTGTACGCTATAAGTCCTAAGTACATGCGGCGAGCGTAAGGATGATGCTTCTGTCTATTTTATACTTTTTCTACAGCTAAACTGATGTATTTTTTACTGACGCTTTTTTCTTGACATCTTTTCGGTTCTGCTGTACACTAAACAGCGAATGTCTGAAAGTCAAAAGAGCAAATTCTGGCTTACGATCCGCGTAGGGGATAGCACAAGCGTAATGCGATACTTCTAGTGCGAACTGTGCCATCAGCTACTCATCCAGAGGTGTATATATGTGGGTATGCGCTCTAGCGCACCACGGGGGTCTGTCCAGGTTTTCACGATTCCTGCAGAAAGTATCGTGCAGTTCATCATTTTCTTGCTGCAAACCTATTGTTCTATGTATCAAGCCTATCTTGTATGTATTTTCCTTATCGTTTTTTAGCACAGTAACAGGGCAACCATATGTGGCGGAGACTTCTCCAGGGAGAAGATGGAAGCCGGGTCAATGGTTGCCCTGTTGTTTTTTATCAAACTGGTCGTAGAACAATATAGCCATCCGGAAGGAGCATGCTATGAAGCAGCGATTCACCCTTGGAATCGAGGAAGAGTTTCAGATGGTGGACAGGCACACCGGTCAATTAGCTTCACACATCCACACGATTCTAGAAAAGGGTGCTACGTCGTTAGGCGAGCACATTAAGGCTGAGATGCTGCAGTCAGTGGTAGAGCTGGTGACCGATGTATGCCCTAATATTGCTGCGGCGCGCAACGCTTTACAGCGTCTAAGAGGCGATTTAACCCAACTTGTAGAGGATGAGGGGCTGGCACTAATCAGCGCGGGCACTCATCCGCTGGCACGCTGGCAGGATCAAATGCGGACGCGGAATGAGCGCTATACCGAACTAGAAGAGGAGTACCAGGATGTAGGACGCTCTATCTTGATCTTCGGATTGCATGTGCATGTAGGCATCGACGACCATGAGATTTCTGTTCCCTTAATGAATCAGTTACGGACATGGATACCCCATCTGCTGGCTCTCTCCTCCAATTCTCCTTTCTGGGCTGGACGCTATTCAGGTATGAAGTCATATCGTGCGATTGTCTGGAAGCGCTTTCCGCGCAATGGTATTCCAGAGGTTTTTGCCGGGACTCATGATTTTGAACATTATGTACAGACATTGATGCATACGGGGTGTATAGATAATGGGAAGCGCATCTGGTGGGATATTCGCCCCCATCCTTTCTTTAACACCATCGAGTTTCGCATTTGTGATATGCCCCCGACGATTGAAGATTCGCTAGCGCTGGCCGCGCTCTGTCAGGCCCTGGTGGCCAAGCTGACCTGGCTCTATCGGCGCAACCTTGCTACGCATGTGCTGCCCGCTTACTACATTGAAGAGAACAAATGGCGGGCCTCGCGCCACGGGCTGGATGCCGAAATAGTTGACTTTGCCCAAAGCCGGCGCCTGGGGATGCGCGATGCGATTGGCGAGCTGCTCGATTTTGTAGATGATGTCCTTGACGATCTGGGCAGCCGACGCGAGATTAATTATCTGCGCGCTTTGCTTGAAGATCCGCGCGGAACCGGAGCCGACCGCCAGATTTCTGTGTACCAGGAAACTGGCAGCGTGCAGGCAGTGACGCGCTTCCTGATGCAACAAACTGTAGAGGGATTAAGCAGGTACCGCGTTGCTTAGAGCTATTTTGTAGCGCTACACATTGACGAGCGCAATACCCACAAAGACAACTCCGATGCCCAGCCACTGGCTCCAGCGGAGTTGTTCGCGTAAAAGTAGCCAGGCCAGAACGACTGTTACGCCGCTATAGAGCGAGGCCAGGACGCTAACTATAGAGATCTGGCTCTCGGCAAGGCCCATATTATAGGCAAGATAGGCGGCAGTATCGGTGATGCCAACACCCAATATAAGCCACCAGACTCGCCCACGCGGCAGCTTAAGCGGCTGTTTGCTCAGAGGAAAGCAGCAGAGCAGGGCGCAGGGCGAGACCAGGCGCGTAAGCCAGGTGGGAACAAGAGCCCCTAATTCGGGAGTGACGCGAAAGCCCAGGAGCCAGAAGGCTACTCCATAGCCCAGGGAGGCCAGCAGAGCCCAGAGCAGGCCTGGCGGCAACCATTTGCGCGCAGATAGCTGTTCGGCTGGCAATTTCTCGCGCCTACTACCCAGCGGGGTTGAGACCAGCACGACGCCAACCAGGACGACAAGCATGCCACAAATATGGAGCGAGCTGACTTTTTCGCCGGTGAGGATGGCGAGCGCTGAGGTGATCGCGGCATAGCTAGAGGTGATAGGCGAGAGCATGGTTATGCTGCCGACCGCAAAGGCCCGATAGAGGGCCAGCGAACTGAGCATATTAAGCAAGGCCACAAAGATGCCCCAGGCCCAGGGCTGCCACGTTCGGCCGCTAGCTATATGCTGCAGTTCAGCGCTGCTGAGCAGATAGACGCTCAAGGCTAACAGGCCAATAAATTGCATAAAAAAGAGAGTTCTATACGTCCCAACTGCGCGCGTGGCATAACGCACAAGCATATCCGCTACTCCCCAGCACAGCGCCGCTGAGAGCCCGAAAAAGAGTCCCATGATTCGCCTTCTACTGCCTTGTCTGGAGAAGCTCCGGTCCTGTAGCTCAGCAATAAAATAGAGCAGAGGATGCTAGAGAAGCTACTGAGGCAACTTCTTCCGATCCAACAAGGGAAAATAATTAAGCTAACAACATATATCAGCAGGCAGATATAGAGCCAGAGCGGGGTCCCGGCAGGGCGCATGAGACGCAGCAGTATGCCTATTGCCTCTTATCTGACGGGTATGACTTTTAATTGCTGGGAATTATATCTGAGCATCTGCACAGTTTTCATAGATACTATAACACATCAGAATAGTAATCTCCTCTTAAGGCTCAAGCCAGCCCCCAAGAAGCCTCTCGCCTGCCGCATGGATATATGGTCAAGCTGTGCTTCTTGCGAGCTCTTCTACCCTCAATAACTCATCCATTTGCATTTATTCCAACGAATGGATAACATTCAAACAGAGAAGAAGGAAGCCAGAGCTGGCATATTTTCTCTTTGCGCCAGCTTGTAGCAGCCTCTATAAGGCTTATGGAGACACGAGTAAGGCCGCTTGAAATTGCGCCTCGCTTGTTCAGGGAAGCAAATTTAAGGTCAGATGTAACACTTCTGGCTTTCTGGCGTTGCATAGAGTGCAATCTCAATTTATAGAGTGTATGCGAGGGGGAGATGCAATCACACCAACACGTTCCGAGAACCAGTCCTCTTGCTGGCAAGGATTACTCTTTACCGGCTGCCCTATATCAGCTCTATGCAGCCCGCCTATTTTCTTATCTTTGTCGTCATGTGCCGAGTGGAGAGGATGCCGAAGATCTGCTCCTTGAAGTCTTTCTGGCCGTACTTGAGCACGAGCAAACGCTGGCCACGCGCCAGGAGGATGAGCAGCGCGCCTGGCTCTGGACTGTCGCACGCAACAAAGTGAGAGATTTTCATCGGCGCGCCGTGCGTCGTCGTCATACCATACTTCTTGAGCAGGCAACAGAGATAGCCGGCGACGAGCGAAGCGGCCCCGAGGCCGTGCTGCTGCGCCAGGAGACGCACCATCATCTCCACTTACAACTGCAGAGGCTTTCTGCCATGCAGCAGGAAGTTCTGCAGCTCCATTTTACCGGTGGCTTGAATTGTGTAGAGATCGCAGCAGTTTTGCACAAACGCGAAGGAGCTATACGCGCGCTGCTCTCCCGTGCAGTCAATAAGCTGCGCGCTGTATATACGCGAAAAGAGGGGGAACTTACTGATGGCCAAATTTAATCTGCAGGTTTTTTCCCATGAGAAGGTCGAGCAGCAGATCTGGCGCTATTTAGCTCTGGGCGCAAACAGTGGACACGGCCCGGCCAGCCCTGCGCAACGGCTTGTCAGGGACCTACAAAGTTACTACGCACCCCAGGAGCAGAACGAGGCGCTGGAGCGCGTCTGGCAGCGTTTTAGCGAGCAACGAGCGCGCCAACAATTCACTGATCGCGCACCCCAACAGCCAGCCATCATTCGCTTTGCGCAATGGCGTAAGCTCCATAGGCAAAAGAGCGCTGTGGAGGGAAAGACAACGAAGCTCACGCGGCATATGGGCCTTGCCGCCATTCTCGCGGCTTGCGCACTACTCACCGGCTGCCTTGTCTGTATCGTGGCAAGACAGCATAGAGTGCCGGTACAGGCAAACGCCTTGCAGCCGCTTCCCTGATTCCAACAGACTTGCGCTTTGAAGAAACACTACGAGCTAGTTCTTAAGCCGTGCTTAACCAGCGGCAAGAAGCACCAGCTAGAGAGGCTTTGCCCTAAAATTTAAGCGCAATATAAGCAAACAAAGAGTTATAAAGCTATAGCGTAAAAACGCTTCCGTGAGATAGATCATGAAAGGCATTTGTTGTGAACGATAGCACATATTTTCAAGGGTTGGCAGACAAAGCGCTTGCTGGCGCGGCTTTGACGCGCGAGGAGTGTCAAAGCGTGCTCGACAGTTCAGATTCACGCATGTTGGATCTGCTGAGCGCTACCTTTCGCGTGAGGGAACATTTCTGCGGGCGGCGCGTGCACTTACATATGCTTATCAATGCCAAAAGTGGCTTATGTCCCGAGGATTGTCACTATTGCTCACAATCGCGGATCTCGACAGCCGAGATCGAGCGCTACCCAATGGTCAGCATGGAGCGGCTCCTGGCAGGCGCGCGCGCTGCTAAGGAGGCCAGGTGCCGGCGCTACTGCATCGTAATCAGCACGCGGGGAGCAACCAGGCGCGAGATCGAATTTGTGGCCCGAGCGGTGCGTAAAATACGTGCGGAAGTTGACATTGCCTGCTGCTGTAGCATGGGCCTGATCTCCGAGGAGAAAGCTCGCGCGCTCTATGAGGCCGGCGTTGAGCAATATAACCACAACCTGAATACCAGCGAGCACTACTATCCCCAGATCTGCACAACGCATACCTACCAGGATCGCCTCGAAACGCTTATGGGCGCGCGCAGTGCGGGCTTGAAGCTGTGCTCAGGAGCCATCTTCGGGCAAGGAGAAAGCCAGGAGGATATTATTGATATTGCGCTGGCTTTACGCGAGCTGGAGCCCCAGTCCATCCCTGTAAACTTCTTATTTGCGATTAAAGGGACGCCCTTTGAGGGTATTAAGCGTGATTTGAGTCCCTACGATTGTTTGCGCATCCTGTGCCTGATCCGCCTGCTCAATCCGCGCCAGGAAGTGCGCCTCTCGGCAGCCCGCGAGATCTACTTACGTTCCCTGCAGCCCTTAGCGTTCTACGCTGCCAATTCGGTCTTTGTTTCGGGCTATTTGACTGAGCCCGGCCAGAATTATCAGGAAACCTGGCGCATGATCGAAGATATGGGCTTTGAGCTGGAAGAGCATGCGGAGAGCGAAGCAGCCTGCGAGGGCGAGGAGTGTTCCTGAGCGCCAGGTGTGGGAGCTCACATAGTGCTGATTGGATCAATATCGATCTCCCAGCCCGGGGCATCGATGACGCGCAGTAGTTGATGCAGATCGGGGCCGCGTAGAATGATCTGCCAGCGATACTTGCCTCTCATACGTTCCATAAAGGCCGGGGCAGGCCCAACCAGGCTTGTCTCGCGCAGCCCCAGCCGCGCAATCCATTCGGTGAGACGCTCGCTCAGTAGCAGAGCCTCGTTCTGACAGCGGTGGCGCTGCTCGTGGCTATAAGTAAATTTAACAAAGCGGCGAAAGGGCGGATAGCCATAGCGCTGGCGAGCTTCAATCTCGGTGGCATAGAAGGCATGGTAATCGTGGCGAGAAGCCAGCTCGATACAGAAGTGTTGCGGGTTAAAGGTCTGGATAATCACGTGTCCCGCCTGCGAGCCCCGGCCGGCGCGGCCAGCAACCTGAGTGAGCAGGGTAAAGGCGCGCTCGGCGGCGCTATAATCTGGCAGATTCAGGGCGATATCGGCCGAGACCACGCCAACGAGGGTCACGCCCGGCAGGTCAAGGCCTTTGGCAATCATCTGGGTGCCAATCAGAATATCTGCCTCGCGATTGGCAAAGCGCTCAAGGAGCTGCTCATGGGCACTGCGATGGCGCGCGGTATCGCGATCCCAGCGCAAGAGGCGCGCTTGCGGAAAGAGGCGCTGGATCGTCTCCTGAACCTTCTCGGTGCCCAGGCCAAAGTAGCGAATGCTCGAACTGTGGCAACTGGGGCAGAAATGCAGGACTTTGCTGCGCTTGCCGCAGTAGTGGCAGAGCAAGATGCGCTCGGTGGCGTGATAGGTAAGGGGCAGGTCGCAGGCATCACAGACGGCGACAAAGCCGCAGTCGCGACACAGCACGCAGCTGGCCGCACCGCGCCGATTCAGGAAGAGAATGGCCTGCTGACCCTGAGCCAGGACGCGCTCAAGCTCTTCCTGCAAGCGCCGGCTGAGAATGCTGGTATTGCCGGCATGCAGCTCGTTGCGCAGATCGATAACTTCGACGGGAGGCAGAGCAGAGCCGATACGCCCGGGCAGCTCAACCAGGCGAAACTCGCCCTGGCGCGCGCGATAGAAGGTCTCAACCGCCGGCGTGGCGCTGCCCAGCACAACGGGGATATCTAACAACTGGCCCAGGATAAGAGCACATTCGCGGGCATGGTACGTTGGCCGGAGCTCGCCCTGCTTATAGGCCGGCTCGTGCTCTTCGTCGATGATGATAAGGCCAAGATCGGGCAGCGGCGCAAAAAGTGCTGAACGCGAGCCAATCACGATATCCACCTCGCCAGCGCGAATGCGTCGCCACTCATCGTAGCGCTCGCCAATGCTAAGATCGCTATGGATAATGGCTACGCGCTCAGGAAAGCGGCCGGCGACGCGCTGCACGGCCTGCGTAGTAAGGGCGATCTCAGGAACCAGGATAATGCCGCGCTTGCCCTTGGCGATCAAGGCAGCCAGAGCCTGCAAATATACCTCGGTTTTGCCGCTACCGGTCACGCCGTGCAGCAGAATAGGGGTCTTATCCGCAGCGAGAATGGCCTGCACGGCCCGCGCTTGATCGGCGGTGAGCGGCAGAGGTGCGCTGGCTGGAATGGAGCGTCCGCGCAAGGGATCACGCCGCAGCTCCTCAGTCTCAATTTTCACGATCTGCTCGCGCAGCATATTTTGCAGCTGGGCTGAGGTCAAGCCGGTGGCCTTGCTCAGCGCACCCTGCGTCCAGGGCGTCGCACCCTGCTGGAGCAATTCGACGGCGGCCAGTTGACGGCGCGCCTGCACTACGGCCTTATCCTCTTTCTCCAGCATCGTCGCCGTCGCTTCCCAGGGGTTAGGCGCGCGGCGCGCGGCGCTACGGACGGCGGCTGGCAAAGGCGTCAGCGCCGCCACAACATAGGCCGGCTCCAGCTCAACCGGCTGCAAGATCTCCTCCTGGTGCCGCTTCCAGGCCGCCAGGCGCTCCTCGTCAGCACACAGACGCACGAGGCGCTTTGTGCGCGCCCTGGCCTTTGGCGCATAGAGCCGTGGATCGCGTGCAATCAGGTTGCTGTGCTTGATCTCCTGCAAGATAGCCTTAGCGCGGGCAGGACCAAGCAGCTTTTTCAGGCGCGCATCATCTACCTCACCTTCCTCATGTAAGAGCCCCAGGAGAGCGCGCAAATGCAATGAGCTCTCTTGCAAATCCTGGCCTGGCTCATAGGTTTCTGAGAGGCGCAAGACAAATTGCGAGCGCTGCATCAGGCCGGGGGGCAGCATCATCTGTGCCACCTGGGCCAGAGGGGTCACATAGTAAGCTGAGATCCACTGGGAAAGCGCAAGCTGATGGGGCAAGAGCGCTGGCTCGGGATCAAGGATGGCGTGCAGGGGACGCAAAGTGACTTCAGCGCCAAGTTCGGCCAGCAGCTCATCTTGATCCTCGGCATGCAGCACCCAGAGAATGCCCTCGACCAGGCGCTCGCCATACGGTATGGCAACAAGCTGGCCTATGCGAACTGTCGTCTCAAGCTCTAGCGGAACGAGGTAGGTAAGCAAAGGGCGCTCGCTATCCCAACTCGCCGCCGAAGTAAGCACATCGGCAAGCATGTGATTAGCGCCTCCCAAACTCGCGCTCTAGCGCTGACAGACCAAAGTGGACCATGGTCGGCCGGCCATGACAACAACTATAGGGAGCACGCGTCTGCTCAAGTTGCTCAAGCATCTCGCGCATCTCGCTTGAAGTCAAAAAGTAGTTGGCCTTGATCGCCGCCTTACAGGCCACATTAGCCAGCGCGCGTTCTTCCCAGGTCTCCGTATGGCCAAGATTCTCCTCGGCTGTCAGATCGACAAGCAGCTCATGAACAGAGCGGGCATTCATTTGCTTGACCAGTACGCTCGGAACCGCGCGCACCTCGATGGTACTATCGGCTTCGCGCTCTAGACTAAAGCCAATATGCTCTAGCTGAGCCTGATGCTCCTCAATGGCCTCAAGTTCGCCGGGAGCAAGCTTTAATTGGATGGGAGTCAAGAGGAGCTGGGAAAGTGGCGTACGGGCCTTTAGAGAGGCTACCATGCGCTCCAGAAGGATACGCTCATGGGCAGCGTGCTGATCTATCAGGTACATTCCATCCTCGCCCTCAGTGACGATATAGCTCTGAGAGAGCTGGCCAATGACGCGCAGTCGAGGCAGGCGGCGCTTCTGCTGCGGATCTATGCTTTCGCCAACTCCCAGGCTTTCCTGACTTATCTGTAGCTCCTGCTCAGGGATAGGAGCACCGCGCGCCTCACCACGACTGAGGGGCCAGGCCGGCGCGGGCTCTACGCGCGTCTCGACGCCGCTCATTTCTGGTAGTTGGGTCGGTTGGGGACGGCTCTCGGGGACCGGAGACGGCAGCGGTCCCTTTGGCTGGCTTTCCTGCGACTGTCTGGTCTGCAGGCGAGCAAGAGGAGCCTCGGCACGCTCAGTGGGCTTAGTAGATTGGCTCTCCTGATCCGTGACGGAGCCACGAACATGGCTTTGCCACAGGCGCGAGAGCATAGGAGGCCTGGTTCCCGATTCCTCTTCGGCAAAAGTAATCCAGGGGCTATCGCTTGGAATAGAAGCTTTCTCCTGGCTGCCCTCTTGATCCGCCGTCTGGCTGCTCTCGGCAAAAGCCGCCGACAATTCCTCTTCCCCGGCCAGATCTTCGGTCTTGTCTGGCTCTGAGGTGATTTCGTCGGTAGTCTCTTTACGTGCCTGCCATTGTGGCATCTGCGGCTGCTCTAACAGCGCCTCACGCACCGCGCGCAAAATTGCCGCAAAGACGCGGCGCTCCTTCAGGAAGCGAATCTCGGTCTTGGCCGGGTGGACATTGACATCAAGGAAGGTCGGATCAATCTGCACGTTAATCACAGAAATCGGGTGTCGCCCGGTTAATAAGAGCGAATGATAGGCACCTTCCACGGCTGCGGTAAGCATCCGGCTCATCACCCAGCGCCGATTGACGAAGAAAGAAATATGCTGCCGCGTGCTTTTATAACAGGTGGGACGGCTGGTATAGCCGCTGATCACCGGCCTTTCGGCATCCTCCTGCTCGGGGCTATGGACTGGCACCATCTGTTCGGCAACCTGCAGACCGTAGACCTCGACCAGCACGCTTGAGAGCGCGCCATCGCCTTTGGTAGCAAAGATCTGGCGCCCATCGCTGAAGACGCTGAAGCGAATCTCGGGATAGGCCAGGGCATACTGCTCAAGTAGATGATGGCAATGGCTCACCTCAGTATTGCGGCTCTTGAGAAACTTGAGGCGCGCAGGCACAGCACTGAAAAGGTTACGGACCGTGAGGGTTGTGCCTTCGGGCGAGGCCGCCGGCGTCACTGGCAAGATCTGTCCGCTGCTGGCACTAATCTGAGCTCCTTGCTCGGCGCCTCGGCCCCGACTGAGCAAGGTCACATCCGCCACAGCCGCAATACTGGCCAGAGCTTCGCCGCGAAAGCCAAGCGAGCGAATATGCTCCAGATCGTCGATGCGCTCCACCTTGCTGGTGGCATGCCTCTCCAGGGCCAGGGGAAGTTCGGCGGCGACAATCCCGCAGCCATTATCGGTAATGCGAATAAGCTGCAAACCACCATGCATAAGATCAACGCGAATCTGGCTCGCCCCCGCATCAATGCTATTCTCGATAAGCTCTTTGACCACCGATGCAGGGCGCTCAACCACTTCGCCTGCGGCGATTTTGGCAGCGACATCAGGCGCAAGTTGGCGTATTGGCATGACAATATCCCCTCCCTGAAAGGTCCACGAAAATAAGAACGAGTGTTCGGGAGCCATTATAACACAGATAGGGCCGGATGTTGAGAGCATCTTTAAAGCAGTTTTCCCCATTTGCGCAGCAATTGAAGCAGCTTTGCAGCGGCTTTCGCTGCTCTATAAATATTCCTGGCATATCTAACATAAAAATCTTCTGAGATCCGTTTTCTTTAGCAAAGAGATAATTAGGACGCTACCGAAGAAGCTGACGACAAAAAGAATAAGTATTATAGATACGCATGACCGGTCGTCAGCCTGACTTTGCGTACTACTGAGGTAGCGCAAATTACAGCAGGTTATCGTAAGGAGCAAAAAGAAACATGAGTGTGTTGTTGGTGCAAACGATTACTGAAGTAGTAAAAGTTGCCTGGTTAGCGAGAACCACAGAGGATCAACGTGTCTATTCCCCCAAAGCTGTGGTAAAGGCTCCTTTTGTATCCGGATTGCCCTTCTGGCAAGCAGACATGTATAGCATACGTCAGGATGACGGATCGGATGATGATGCAGGAAATGGCGGCTCGGGTCCCTATGACGATGATGGAAACGAATAGCGACGTATCTCCCCGCCACGCTCCATCTTGCCAAAGCGCGTAAGGAGCCAACAATTAGAGAAGCCAGCATATGCGGCCATCGCATATGCTGCTCCCCTGGACAAACATCTTCCCTGCCTGCTACTATGAAAATATATCTTGCTCGCCTAAAGCAGAAAGGTCTTTTTTTATGAGCCAGTTAGAGACGTATATAACCCAGAACGAAGAACGCTTTCTGGAGGATTTGAAAGGCTGGCTGCGTATTCCCAGTATCAGCACGTTGCCTGAACATGCCAAGGATGTGCAGCGAGCTGCCGAGTACGCAGCTGAGCAGTTAAAACAAGGCGACCTGGAGAACGTCGAGGTGATCAAGACGCAGGGTCATCCTCTCGTCTATGGAGAGTGGCTAAAGGCCGCTGATAAACCTACTATCCTTTGTTACGGACATTATGATGTACAACCTGTAGATCCTGTAGATTTATGGCAATCGCCTCCCTTTGAGCCAACCGTGCGCGCTGGCAATATCCATTGTCGTGGGGCCTGTGACGACAAGGGCCAGACGATGATGATCTTTAAGGCGCTTGAAGCTTTGATGAAAACTCAGGGCGAACTACCCGTCAATATTAAGGTGCTTATCGAGGGCGAAGAGGAGGCCGGCGGCGCCTCAATCGAACACTACGTTAAGACATATCCCGAGCGCCTGCGCTGCGATGCCATTCTTATTTGTGACACTCACATGCCCAGCAGCGAGATCCCGGCCCTGGTGATCGGGATGCGTGGCATGGTCTATACAGAGGTTGAGGTAATTGGCGCCAAAGGTGACCTGCATTCGGGCACCTATGGTGGTGTAGCGCCCAATCCTCTGCACGCTCTGGCCATCATCATCAGCAAATTAAAGGACGAGGACGGACATATTCACGTGCCAGGTCTTTATGACAAGATGCGCCAGCCCACAGAGACTGAACAGAAATTCTGGCAGCAAGATCCCCTGCATTTAAACGAGGCTTTTAAGCAGGAGATGGGCGTGAGCCAGCTCTCAGGCGAGCCAGAATACCCACCGCTGCAGCGCGCCACAGCGCGTCCAACCCTGGAAGTACACGGTATCGTTGGCGGATTCGTTGCTGAAGGCGCCAAGACAGTCATTCCAGCCCGCGCTAAGGCCAAAATCAGTTTGCGCCTGCCGCCCGAATTAAAAGCCAGCGAGGTCTATCCACTTTTTGAGCAGGCAGTTAAGCAGGTGGCTCCAAAGGACGTAAAAGTGAGCGTCACCCAGCTTCATAGCGGCGACGGCCTGCTGGTTTCGACCGAAGCGCCAGTGATCCAGGCCGCGATCGAGGCCTTACAGCAGAGCTATGGCCGGAAGCCGGTCTTTGTACGCGGTGGCGGCTCCATTCCCATCGCCTCACTCTTTGATCAAATCTTGCAAGCTCCCCTGGTGTTTATGGGCTTTGGTTTGCCCGATGACAATCTCCATGCGCCCAACGAGAAGTATTCGCTAGCCCAATTCTACAAGGGAATTCGCACTATAGCGGAATTTCTCCAACGCGTGCATTAACCCTTAAGCGAGAGCGTTTATCGTATAGTTGGCAGCCACGAGGGGCAATACACAGCCGTAGCTCCTCGTGGAGCATAGAAAGGTCTATTATGCCTGGTACCCTTGATGCCTATCTTGAAGAGCACGCTAATGTTGCCCGCGTCCTGCTTGAACGTCTCTGCCGTCAGCCCAGCGTCACGGCGCAAAATTTCGGCACAGCCGAGATGGGAACGCTGATGGAGGAACTGTTGCGCGAGACAGGATTTAGCACGCAGCGCCTCTGTGTAGAAGGAGCGCCGGCCGCCATTTATGGCGAATTGCGCGGGCGCAGCCCATACACCATCTTGCTTTACAACCACTACGATGTCCAGCCGGCAGAGCCGCTGGATTTATGGCTCTCACCGCCTTTTGAGCCAACCGAGCGCGACGGCAAGCTGTATGCGCGCGGCATCAGCGATAACAAGGGTGAGATTGCCACGCGCCTGGCGGCTATTCGCGCGCTGTTAGCAGTTGAGGGCGAGCTGCCAATTACTCTGCGCTGGGTCATCGAGGGCGAAGAAGAGGTAGGCAGCCCACATTTTTCGGCGATTGCCGAGAAATATTCCGAGCTCTTGCGGGCCGATGGCTGCCTGTGGGAAGGGGCGCACCTCGAAGATGACGGACGCCCGGCTCTGGGCCTTGGCGCTAAGGGCATCCTCTATGTGCAGCTTGATGTACAGGGAACTGGCGTGGACGCACATTCGGGCAACGCCACTATTCTGCCAAGCGCCGCGTGGAGATTGGTCCAGGCCCTGGCAAGCCTGCGCTCGCCGGAGGGCCATGTGCTTATTCCTGGCTTCTATGAGGATGTCAAGGCGCCTACAGAAGCGCAACTGGCCGCCCTTGCCACGCAGGTCGATCTTGAGGACAAGCTCAAGCAGACCTTCCAGATCGAGCAGTTTGTGGATGGCTTGAGCGGCATCGCTTTGCGCAAGCGAGCAGCTTTTACTCCCACGTGCAATATTGCTGGCCTGGTGAGTGGCTATACCGGCGAGGGCTCTAAAACAATCTTGCCGGCCAGAGCTAGCGCCAAGATTGATTTTCGCCTGGTGCCCGATCAGGACCCCCGGGACATTCTGCAAAAAATGCGCGCGCACCTGGATGCCCACGGCTACACAGATATTCACCTGACTACCTTTGTCAGCGCCGAGCCTGTGGTGACGGCAGTTGAAGAGCCTTTTGTGAAAAAAATCAAGGATATTGCTGAAGCTTTTACGGGAAAGCCGGCGGCGGTTACACCGCTCGGTGGTGGCTCTCTGCCCCTACTAGAGGGCTTGAAAAAATATGTAGGTGTGCCGGGGCTGAGCGTTCCAGGCAATCCCACCTATTGGGGTAGCGGCGCCCACTCCCCCAATGAGCACATCAGGCTCTCCGATCTGGCTCCAGCCGTGGCCTACAACTGTCATATGTTTCAAGCATTAGGCAAGCAGGCATAGGCCTACTGGCTTATCCTCCGCAAGAGAAGTACCGCCAGCAGAAGATTTTTCTGCTGAACTGGCTTCTCAGGACATCTGGCATCTTTGCTCGCTGCGCCCCTTTCTCTTCTAAAGGGCGCAGGGCGCGAACGCGCAAAGGCAGGGGACATACAAAGCTTCATCCAAACCTGGCCACTTGCGCTCAATTTTACTCTCGTCTCAATACCCGCAACGTAACTTCACGTCCAAATTGAGGCGCAAGAATACGCCAGAGTATCCCCAATGCTTTTTCCACGTTCGGAATATTAGCCGAGTCACCTGCATCCACTGGATCAAAGCCGATGTCATGACCCAACTGAGCGACGATTTTCTTCGCGTCGGAATCGTCGCCGTTGAGAAATAGCGTAGCGTTTGTTGGACCATACTGAGGCCTGGCGATGACTTCCCAGGCTACCGTGTTGAAAGCCCTGACCACACGAGCATTCTTTGCGAGCCGGAGGACTTCCGTACCCGCCGATCTACCATCCCTCAGGTTTGTGCTGTTGATGAGAACCTTGTGGTGGAGATCGCCGACTTCTTCAAGGACACGTTCGATTTCGGTATCTGGAACAGCCAGGAGAATCACCTCTCCAAAGACGATGGCTTCCTGGACAGACCCCGCCTGCGCATTTTCTCCTGCTGTTAGGAGCAGGGTTCGTATTTTATCGCTTTGTGGGTCACGTGAACCAAACATCACTTGATGGCCTTTTCCCGCCCATAATGTTCCCAATGTTCCGCCAATATGGCCTGAACCAATGATCGCAATTTTCATATTCAGAATCTCCTTGCTTGACCAGGAACTTCTCAATTTCATCAACCTGAACCCCTTCTCTTTTCTTCAGATAGAAATATCTCAGGATGACTCATTTGGAGCCTTCTCTAGAAGGATGGCTTCCTGGCTCTCTTCAAACGATAATATAACCTATCGTATCATTTGAGAACAATCCCGTCAAGGAAAGAGAAATTATGCCAATTCCTGATATCTATTGTATACTTATACTTAAGCATGCAGCTTGTGAAATATTTTTTCCTGGAAAATCTGGTAAGGTCGTTTATTTCTTCATTCGCTCAGTTCTAAGCTGAGCCCACAAAGGGATCTCAACCAGAAGTTGAGATCGCGCTCCTCCATAAATAAGCGTAGCTTTAGTAAGAGAGGAAAAGTGCATGAGCGATCCCGAGAGAGCAGCAGAAGGTCAGGTCCAGAACAAGCGGCCAGGTTTTGTAAGAGCGATCGGGCTTTTCCCGGCGACAGCAATTAATATGTCGCAGATGGTGGGCATCGGGCCCTTTATCACCATTCCTTTGATGCTAGCGGCCATGGGCGGTCCTCAGGCCATGTTGGGCTGGGTCCTGGGTGCTGTGCTGGCCATCGCAGATGGGCAGGTCTGGGCGGAGCTTGGCGCGGCGATGCCGAGCTCGGGAGGGAGCTATGTCTATCTGCGCGAGGCTTACCAGTACTGGAGTGGGCGCCTTATGCCCTTTCTATTTATCTGGACCACGATGCTGGTAACGCCCCTCACGATGTCGACAGGCATGATCGGTATCGCGCAGTATCTTGGCTTTTTCTGGCCCAGCATGACCCCATTGGTGACCAAGCTGATTGCCGTTGGCTTTACCATCCTCACCGTAGCGCTCTTATATCGACGCATTGAAAGTATTGCCACCATCACTAAATTTCTCTGGGCCGGTATGATTATCACAGTCCTCTTTGTGATTGTGGCCGGCTTGACGCACTTCAACCCGGCGCTGGCCTTTAGTTTTCCCCCGACGCTTTCACCCTGGGACCCAAGTTTTTTGCCGGGCTGGGCGCGGGCCTGGTCGTCGCGGTTTACGATTATCTTGGCTACTTTACCACCTCTT
The DNA here is from genome assembly GCF_004208415.1 of Ktedonosporobacter rubrisoli. GTDB lineage: Bacteria > Chloroflexota > Ktedonobacteria > Ktedonobacterales > Ktedonobacteraceae > Ktedonosporobacter > Ktedonosporobacter rubrisoli. The sequence goes on from NZ_CP035758.1 coordinate 6,706,889, forward strand.
ATCTTGGCGACGAAGTACGGAGCCCTGGAAAGACTATTCCCTTCTCGATCCTGCTCTCGGTTGCAGCCGTAGCCTTGATTTATCTGGTCCTAAACGTCGTTTCTATCGGAGTAATTCCCTGGAAGGAAGCCTTAAACGCCACGGCGATTGGCTCGCTTGTGGTAGAGCGCAGCTGGGGTCAGCTTGCCGCGATCATTGTTACTCTGCTCATCGTCTGGACTGCCTTCGCTTCGGTCTACACAGGCCTGCTGGGGGGCTCACGCTTACCCTATAATGCCTCGCGCGATGGCCTCTTCTTTAAGCCCTTTGGCAGGCTGCATGAGCGCTTCAACTTCCCGCATATTGCCCTGCTGGCCATGGGCGTGGTCACCGCCATTGCCTGCTTCTTCGATCTCTCGCAGATCATCAGCATTCTGATCGCTGCCTCCGTGCTTGTGCAGTTTATCGGCCAGGTCGCAGCCCTGACCATTCTGCGCTTCAAGCAGCCGAATTTGCAGCGCCCCTACAAGCAATGGCTCTATCCAATCTTTAGTATCATTGCCCTGCTTGGCTGGATCTATGTCTTTCTCTCCTCGGGAACCGTAGCGATCCGGTGGGCCATCGGCTGGACCTTGCTTGGCGTTATAGCCTATGTGATCTGGGCATATTTCGAGAAAACGTGGCCATTCCGGCCTATCGAGGTACATGAAGAGTTTGTGTCCCAAGAGGCGGGCGAAGATATAGCAGGCGAAATGGCCGATTAATCTTTGCCAACGTAGGTATCAGGCCAGGTTACAAGCCCATAAACGCTAGCGGTGCTCTCCTCTATCAATGTATGGATGTAAGAAGGTTCTGCAACACAAACCAGCAGTGCTAACGTAGATAGAAGTAGCGGAAGAACCTTCTTATTTCCTGCGGCGAGAGTGGTTGCTAAGCCTACCAGAGCATAAAATGCTTCACGGCTAGCATTTTGCTCCCTCTTGCATAGCAGAGCAATGCATACTATCATAGATGGTAGAAAATTAAAGGCGCATTTGTGCGTAGTTGTGGAGTAATTTATGGGAAGTTTTCCCCTGGCTTATATCTACCTCAATATCGATCCAGTGATTGTCCACCTGGGGCCTCTGGCCTTGCGTTGGTACGGCTTGATGTATGTGGTGGGGATCGTTATAGGCTTATGGACGATCCGCAAATATACAGAGCGCAAAGGGATCAACCAGGATATGGTCTACCGTATCCTCTGGTGGTGTATCGCGGCTGGCTTGATTGGGGGTCGCCTCTACTTTGTTGTTCAACAGGACAACTTCTTCTCGTATTATCTGGCCCAACCCTGGCATATTATTGCCACCTGGGAAGGAGGAATGGCTTTTTACGGAGCCATCTTCCTGGTTATCGCCACCCTCATCTGGCGCGCGCGGGTTGAGCGCATCAATCCGCTAGTGCTTATCGATGCAGGTGTGCTCTTTGCGGCGGCCGGCCAGATCTTCGGGCGCATTGGCAATATCATTAACGGCGACATTATTGGCTATCCCAGCACGCTGCCCTGGTCCACGGTCTACCTCAACCCCAATAGCTGGGCCTGCCTCAATCCCGAGACCTGCCGCGTGCCCGTGCAGCCGGCTGCAGCCTATGAGCTGCTTACAAATATCGTCGTGCTCTGCATTATGCTCTACCTGGCACGTCGCGTAAGGCGGCCCGGTATCCTTATGCTGTTTTACCTTTTCGCCTATACGATTACCCAGTTCGTGATTTTCTTTGTGCGCGCAAACGTTGTAGTCACATTCCTGGGCTTGGATTGGGGCTTGAAGCAGGCTCAATGGACCTCAATAGTGGTATTCATTGTGCTCCTTCCCTTGACGTACTGGGTGCTACGCATGCGCTACTCGCGCCCCGTTCCCGTGGGTGAGGTTGCGGCAACCTATGGCATTCCACAAAAACCCCGGCCTTCTGTGGAAGCAGAGGCAACAGAACTCGATGGCCAGCAAGCCGACGAAGAGCCGGGCGTAGGGCAAGAAGAAGCCGCCTCAACACGGCAGGCTGAGGCCCAAGAAAGCCCGACAGCCGAGGAGAAAAAAGAGCCAGTTTCCGAGACTGGTGAGGATAGCGAGGCGAAGGAAGAAAGCCCAGAACAAAAAAGTGACGAAGAGGTCACTAAGCCCGCTGACGCATAAAGCCGTATACAGAGGCAAGCCTTTCTGTAGGGTTTGCCTCTGACCCCTTATCATGGTGTTACAGCTTGCCCTCTCTCAAGCTATCGCTATCTCGAAGCATGCGATAACGCTTATTATTTAGACTTAGGTGTTGGCTGTGCTTTGGATGCAGGATTTGACTGTGCGCTCGGCGTAGCCTTCTGGCCATTCAATTGAGCTTTTTCCTCGTCAAGCTTGCGCTGGAGCGCACGCAGGTAAGCCTGAGCGCCATCAAGGTCGGCCTGAGTAATCGCGTTGAGCTGCTTAGGCATATTCTTGACATCGCCGACCCAACTCTCAAGAACCTTCTGCAGAGCAGCCAGCGTCGCGTTATCCTGATAGACCCGACCCAGCCAGTCACGCCCGACTTGTAGCGCTTTGAGCATAACCTCAAGAAAATCGCCAGTGATAGTTGCGCCAGTTTGGATAACCGGCGAGACAAAAACATCATAGGCCACGCGCGTAAGGCGAGCTGCCGTCACGGCGCCTTCCAGCGTAAAGCCCTCAAGATTTTCCAGGGTTGTGACAAACTCTTTGCGCACCTGGTCCGCGCCCTGAGCCACGCCTTTATTAAAGGCTTCCTGAAGTTGATGCTCAAGGTTCGTACCTGCGTCGCTGATGGCTTGAGGAATCTTAGGAACCAGCTCGTAGGCGGCCACTCCTGCTCCGCCAACGGCCACGGCTCCCGCCCCGACGAGTAAAGCGCGCCGCGAAAGCTTCTTGCGCTTCTTTCTCCGGCGCGGTCGACTGATTGGCTCCTCCTCCTCATCCTCCTCGTCATAGTCGTAATCGTCTTCCTCGGCATAATCCTCAGGGGGCAAGGCAGGCGGGAGGCGTCTACTCGGCCGTTCGGGCGGAGATTGTAGCGGCACGCTGGCCCGCGCCCGTGGGGCGGGAGGTGCAGATGGCAAAGGCGCCGACCTGAGCGGCGGGCGCTCGACGTATTCGCGGGGCTCCTCAGGATACACCTCAGCATAATCCTCGTGCGGGTGTAGCTGCTCGTAATCCTTGAGAGTATCGCGTGCTTCGCCGGCCTCCATCAGTTCCTGCGTAGAGGGCACCTGTTGCCGTGAAACGTGACGACCATTTTGCGGGCTACGCGTAACGTGGCGCCGCTGATAGGGAGTTTCATACTCGGACTCATCATAATCAGGCACCGGGCGCAGATGCCCCGTCGTCACTGGTAAGTCTTCCTGCTCCAGCTCTTCATCGCCCAGGCGCGCTTTACTGGCGATAATATTCTGCCTCAGGAGCTGTCGCGTACGCCGGGGATCGGGCCGCTGCGAAAGGAGGGTACCGGATCTACTCTTCAATTCTCCAGACAATTGTCTGCTCGGTACAGAAGTGTGTTCACCACGACTATGAAGTGGATCATACTCATACCCATACTGACGTCCAGGACTCCTGCGATATGTTTTCCGTTCCGAACGATCCATTGGCATGTTCTCCTCAATTTCTCCTGGGTTGGCGTTCGCCTCTGCCGGGCGCGCTCGTGTTTCCGTGCACAGAACAATAATGCATATTGCTCATCATACCCATTCTACACTACACATTCCGCTTCCGTCCACAATTATTAACAAAGTTTAAGAAATTGATAGAGCCAGGTTATGCTCACCGCGCTAATCCTGACCTTACTATAAGAAAGAAAAACTTATGCTATTTTTAGCTGACTATTCTTTTTGCGACGCAGATACCCGGAGAGAGAATAGCCAAAATTACCTGTTGGATAGCCGCGAATGGGATAGCTCGTTATCTCTAATGCAGGCACAACTCAATTCTGTAGGGGTGGCCAGAAAGTAGCGAACTACGCTAGTCTATCATAATCTGTAGCCTTTTGCCATATAAAATTTGTAGGGCTCGTACTGCCGTAGCATAGTGATATCTTACGCTCTTGTCAGCCACAAGAAGCTATGCGCCGACTATGTTATAATGTGTGGCAATGTTAATGGCTCCAGGGCGAGAAGGAGGAAAGAGGATGTCCGAGCAGCAACATCAGCAAGAGCAGCAGCCGATAGTGGCCTGCATAACTGTAGGAATGCTTCAGGAGAACTGCTATCTTTATGCCTGTCCTCAGACACGTGAGGCCGTGATTATCGACCCGGGCGATGAGGCAGAGCGTATTATTCATACAATCAAAGACTTAAAGCTCATCCCCAAATATATTATCAATACCCATGGACACTTTGATCACATTTGTGCCATCGATGCCATAAGTGAGGTATATCCCGTTCCACTGGCGATCCACCCGGCCGATGTTCCCCTCTATAGCGACGCGAGGGCAGCCGCTATGTGTGGACGACAACCTCCGCTAGTCAAAAGAAAGCCCGATATTTTATTAAAGGAAGGCGATACCATCTCCTTTGGCACGCTCACCCTTGAGGTTATACATACACCCGGCCATACGCCAGGCGGCATCTGCCTGATAAGCCGCCCGTACTGCGTCTTTAGCGGTGATACCCTCTTCCATCGCGGCATTGGCCGCACCGATCTGCCGGGTGGCGATTATGAGCAAATCATCGAATCGATCGGCGAGAAGCTCTATATCCTCGAAGATGATCTTGCTGTCTTTGCGGGCCACGGAGAGCCGACGACAATAGCCGAAGAGAAAGCTGAAAATCCATTTATCATCGTTGAGGGGTAATTCCTTAATAGTATAGGATGCAGAGGAGCTCTTTGCTGCCTGCGTATCTCTAGCCCTGTTTCTGATTTAAAGAGAGGTAAAGCGTTGTGTCAGTTATATGTGTGATCGGTACTGGCTATGTAGGTCTGGTGACCGGTACCTGTCTTGCCGATATGGGCAATCAGGTCACATGTGTTGATATAGTACCAGAGAAAATCGAAAGCCTGAAAAAGGGCATTCTCCCTATTTATGAGCCCGGGCTCGAAGAACTGGTCGAGCGTAACGTCAATGCCGGGCGCTTGCGCTTCACGACCAGCTATAAAGAGGGCCTTGATAACAGCGAGTTCGTCTTTATCGCGGTCAATACTCCCACCGGAACCATGCAGGGGGAGCCGACATGCGCTACGTCGAGATGGCGGCGCGCATGATTGCCGAAGAGCTTGACCACTATGCGATAGTCATTAATAAGAGCACAGTTCCTGTAGGGAGCGGTGATGTTGTTTCGCGCGTCATTCGCAATAATCTCAAGCGGTCCAATGTGACGTTTTCGGTGGTCTCTAACCCCGAATTCTTGCGTGAGGGCTCAGCTATACTTGATTTCCAGTGTCCTGATCGTGTAGTGCTGGGCTCGTCTGAAGCCGAGGCCGCGCACAAGGTAGCCCGGCTCTATCTGCCGCTGCGCGCGCGCATCGTGATCACGGATCTCTACACAGCCGAAATGATTAAGTACGCCTCGAATGCTTTCCTGGCCACCAAAATCTCTTTTATCAACGAGATCGCCCAGATCTGCGAGCGCCTGGGCGCCGATGTGAAAGAGGTTGCGGCAGGCATGGGCTACGACAAGCGTATCGGGCACCAGTTCCTTGATGCCGGTCTCGGATACGGAGGCAGTTGCTTTCCCAAGGACGTGCGCGCCCTGGCGCATATGGCCGAAGAAGCCGGCCTGCATCCCCAGATGCTGCACGCGGTCATGGAGATTAATCAGGACCAGCGCAGTCTCGTGGTCACCAAATTGACCAACATTCTCGGTTCGCTGCGCGGCTGCGTGATTGGTGTGCTGGGACTGGCCTTCAAGCCAAACACCGACGATATGCGCGAATCGCCCTCAATCGATATTATTCGCTGGGTAACTTCGCAGGGAGCAACTGTGCGTACATACGATCCGGTCGCCATGCATACAGGACGCGAGGCGCTGGAACGGGCGGGCGTGAATATGGATGCTGTGATCTTCTGCGAGAATGCCTATGAGGTAGCGCAGGGCGCGGACGCCTTGATCGCCGTCACGGCCTGGAACGAGTTTAAATCGCTCAATATGTTACAGGTGCGCAACGCGATGCGACGCCCTGTCTTAATCGATGGCCGCAATATGTACGAGGTGACCGAGATGAACCGCTATGGTTTCATCTATCGCGGTATCGGACGCGGTAGCGGGCCGGCACCCTCGGTCCTGCCACCAGAAGATACAACAAGCGTCCTACAACTGCCCGGAGAGGAAAACTAGAGATGGATCAAGACCAGCCACTCCTCTTTACGCCCCTGGTGCGTGCGCCCGGCGTTGAAATTCCCGATTGGCTCTTTGGTCCGGCTGGAGCGGCTGGTCTGCCAGCTCCCCTGTCTCCACCGCAAGGGGTAAATGTGGCTGTGGGTGTGGATATTATCGAGGTGGAGCGCATACGCCGAGCCTATGAGCGCCATGGTGAGCGCTTTCTACGCCGCATCTTTACCGAGCGCGAGATCCTGCAATGTCGCGGCAAGCCTGCGCGCTGGGCCGGTCGTTTCGCAGCCAAGGAGGCCATGAGCAAGGCCCTGGGTACCGGGCTGCGCGGCGTCAACTGGCGCGAGATGGAGATTGTCCAGCTCTATAGCGGGCGCCCTTCGGTGCGCCTGCACGGTAAAGCCAGGTGGCGCGCCGAACAGCTCGGCCTGAGTGCCTTCGATGTCAGCATCGCCGATCTTGCCCAGTTCTCCATTGCCATCGCGGTGGCGCTTCAGACAGATAGAGGCAAGGAAAATACTAAGACACAACAAGCGGAACAGGGGCAGGCAGGCAAGGAATGAGAGCATTATTACAGCGTGTAAGTCGCGCAAGCGTCGTCGTTGACGAGCAGACGGTCGGCGAGATCGGTTCAGGCTTTCTGGTCCTGCTCGGCATAGGCCAGGAGGATGGCGAGGCCCAGGTAAAAACCCTTGTCGATAAGCTGGTCTATCTGCGGGTCTTTGAGGATGAAGAGGGCAAGATGAACCGCTCGCTGCTTGATAGTGGCGGTCAGGTCTTGCTGGTCTCGCAATTTACCCTCTACGCAGATGTTCGCAAGGGGCGGCGGCCCAGCTTTATTCAGGCCGCACCTCCAGCTTTAGCCGAGCCGCTGGTCGTGCGCTTCAAAGAAGCCCTGACGGCCTATGGTGTACATGTCGAGCAAGGCATCTTTGGCGCCCACATGGAAGTCTCGCTCACCAATAACGGTCCCGTCACGATCTGGCTGGATAGCGAGCAGCTCTAATCCGGTAAGCAAAAAATCAAGTTGCGCTGAGAATCGACGCGCAAGCGGGTAGAACATAGCCAGCCTTATGCTTGCTCGTGTTAGATAGCCAAAGGCCTGCCCGTTGCGCTGCTATTTCTGCGTTTCCTCGCGCTCGGCGGCCTGGGCATCTAACAAACTTTGAGGCGTGATAAATCCTTGTGCGACTTGCGTTGAAAGGACAATGGAGGTCGTAGGCCTGCCATAGACTGAGAGGCGGCTGATCAGCGTCTCTAGATGCTTCACCGACGAGACGGCGACCTTCATTATCATGCTATCGCTGCCGGTGATTTGATGACACTCAAGGACCTCAGCGATCTCTTTGGCTGCGGCGGCAAAATACGAATAAGGCTTATTGGAGGGCGTGTTGATGTGGATAAAGGCCATAATCGGGAGCCCGACCCGCGCAGGGTCGATCTCGACGCGGTAGCCGCGAATGATGCCAGCATCCTCCATGCGCCGGATGCGCTCGGCGACCGCCGAGGCCGAGAGGCCAACTTGCTTGCCAAGCTCGCTGAAGGAGAGACGCGCGTTCCTCTGCATGGCTTGCAAAAGCTGCCATCCGGTATCGTCAAGTAGTTTTTCGGTTTCTGCTGTCATAGTCGTCTTTTATCCTTGATTCTGTGGCCGTTTTGGTAAAAACACTGTGGGATTCCCATTTATTGTAGCAGATTTTGCTGGTAGTATGATTATAAAGCCCAATGGTGAGCCCGGATACTCTCAGGAGAGGAAAAGAACTATGTCTCAAGCACTAACTTATACCAGCTATCTGCGCCTTAACGAACTCTTGGACCTGCAAACACCCAGGAGTGCAGGTCTACACGGTCCAGAACATGACGAGCTCCTCTTTATCGTGACGCACCAGGTCTATGAACTCTGGTTCAAGGTCCTGCTGCATGAATTGGATGCGCTCAAAGAGCATCTGAACACCAATGAGACGGCGCGCATCTTACATACAAGCTCTCGAATCCTCAAAATTTTAAAGACGATTGTGGCCCAGATCGATGTGCTGGAGACAATGACTCCGCTGGAATTTAATGCATTTCGCTCGCTGCTGGGCTCAGCCAGCGGCTTTCAGTCGAGTCAGTTTCGCGAGATCGAGTTCGTGCTGGGCTATAAGCGCGAGGCGATCTTGCATCACTATCCCGACGAGATGGCTAGCAAGAAAGGCCTTGAGGAGCGTTATCAACAGCCGGCGGTGTGGGATGCCTTCTTACATTACCTGACCCTCAACGGCTATACGCTGCCCGAAGAACAGCTCCAGCGCGATGTGAAAGAGTCGCTCAAGCCTTCCGAGCAGCTTCAGGCGCTGCTGATAGAGGCATATCGCTATAATGCCGAGGTACGCAATGTCTGCGAGCGGCTCCTGGATATTGATGAGGGCCTGCAGGAATGGCGCTATCGCCATGTGAAGATGGTCGAACGAACCATCGGCCAGAAGCCCGGCACTGGCGGCTCAACTGGCAGCCGATACCTTTCCACAACGCTCAGACCCATCTTCCCCGATCTATGGGCGATTCGCTCACAGTTGTAGCTCTGACGCAGGTGACGGCTCGGCAGAATACTGCCCCGTCACCTTTGAACCGTGCCAGTACAGGTATGAGGCGTGCTAAGCCTCCAGAATGCGAAAAATGGGATGCTCGGGCACAATGGCCTCATATTCCTCAAGGGACGCGTTGGGGCTGATGGTGTATCCACGGTTGGCTCCTGGCGCGCGCCGCACAAACTCGCGCAGTAGCGAAGCCCGCTCAGCTGACGTCTCTTCGATAAACTTGACGCGCTCTACCTGGCGATCATGGACTAGCTCGCCCCAGCCAGAGGCCCGAATATTCTTCACCCAATCGGAATTTTTAAAGCCAGCAACAAGCCAGCGCTGACCATCCAGCTTGAGCACGAATATCGGCGTGATGTACATCTTGCCGCTCTTACGTCCAGGAGCCCTCAGTAGATGGGCGCCTGGTATGCGTCCCAACTGTACCAGCGTTTTGAAGATGAAATTAAAGAAGCGCTGCCCGCTTGGTAGGTATGAGGCTTTTTTAGGCATAGTTTCCTCCTAAAACTATTCACTCAGAATAGCCAGTTGGGAGAACCGCCCTTGCTCTGTGATACAATGAGCGACAGGCGGTTCTCCGCTCACAGAGAGAAAGGCGAGAGTTGTCCAGGCTCGCGCGCCATTCTCTCTGACCACTCAATACTAAAGCCAGGCCCGGCAATTGATTGTCCTGCGCCAGAGCCAGCCACACGCTTAAATTCCCTATCTACTGCTCGAAGGCTTCTGTTCTGTCTGCTGCTTGCCAGAAGGATACCCGAGTAAGAGCACCTGTTCACGCAGGTGCTGAGCCCACTCTAATTCAAGCTGCCATTCCTGGGCCACTAATCCCATTAAGCTAAGCGCCGTTTTAAGGAAGAATGGGCTGACGGAATCGCGTTCCTCAGGCCGGGTACTCATTTTTTGAGCCTCAGCCCTCTGATAACGGGCCCCCGTCTGACAATACTGAATGTAGTGATCCACGAGATAGAGCTGATCCTCCGGCGAGAGAAATTCCAGGCCCAGGGCCTTAATGCGAAAGATGCGCTGATAGGTGCCCTGGTTTGAGCTGGTATCCATCATAAGCTGATAAAAGCGCTCGCGCCCCACCGGTGTAATGACAAAGACACGCGAAGGGCGCGTCGAAGGAAAGGGAACCTGCTCAGGATCCCCGGGCGCAACAAGCTTCGCCTTTTCTAATCTTGTCAAAAGCGCTGAAAGCGTGCCCCGGCTTATCTTTTCCCACGGCCCCAGAATATCGTTAGCGATTGTCGCGATAAGATAGGCATAGATAGGCCAGCGCATCAATAATGACAATACCAGCAATTCGTACATTGCGCACATCCTCTACTTCACAAATTCCTTTATAGGTTTTAGTAAAACGTTTTGTTAAAACCTATAGAATAAAATATAAACCAGTAAACTTGCCGAGTCAAGTGGCAATATTGTTATTAGTGGCTCTTGATGCTCATTTATGCAAAGGTGATAGAGAAAGCAGGGACGCTAAATTTTTAGCGCGTTGACTTTTCGTGCGAACGGCGCTCCTGTTCAGTTTGAGGCGTAGGCAGCGCGGGATCAGTCTCCTCGCTAGACTCGCGATCCAGCTGTTGATCGGCGAATGAGACCGGATCTTCGCGCGGCTCCAGATGGGTAAAGATTGTGGTTTCTGGCAAAGCTTGATGCAGGGCCAGTTCAATCTCTTCGCACAGCCCATGCCCCTGCTGCACGCTCAAGGAGCCGGGGACGAGCACATGGAAGGAGACAAAACGACGTGAGCCCGCGCGCCGCGTGCGCAAGGCATGGAAGGTTACCCCTTGCGGGCGATAGCTATCAAGAATGCTGTGTATCTGCTGCAAATCTTCGGCCGGCAGAGCCGTATCAAGCAGCCCTAAACCGGTCTCACGCAATAACTGGATACCGGTCCAGATGACGTTGAGCGCAACCAGCAGAGCAATAATCGGATCAAGCACAAGCCAGCCGGTCAGGGTAACCAATATCACCCCGATCAGCACACCAAGCGTGGTCCAGACGTCAGTGAAGAGATGACGCGCATCGGCCTGCAGAGCAATGGAACGCTGGCGCTTACCCGCGCGCAGCATGAACCAGGCCAGGACGCCGTTAATAAGCGCTCCGGCAACCGAGAAAGCCAGGCCCAGGCCCACTTGTTCCAGAGGTTGAGGATGGAAGAGGCGCGGGATAGCTTCTACGATAATCACGAGCGCAGCGACCAGGACGAGAGCTCCTTCAACTCCACTTGAGAAGTATTCTGATTTTGTGTGCCCATACGCATGCTCTTCATCGGCAGGACGGGCAGCCAGCGTCAGGGCCCAGAGAGCAACCAGGGCCGCCACAAGATTGACTACCGATTCGGCAGCATCTGAGAAAAGGCCCACTGAGCCGGTCAGCCAATAGCCAATAAACTTGGCGGCCATCGTGACAAGAGCTGCGCCAATCGAAAGATAGATATAAAAACGTCCTGTATGCTTCTTCATGTCCAATCCTAAGCCTGTAGATGTTCGTCGCCAGGGCTCTGCGCTAACTAAACCTATCCATTGCACTATCGCCGTAAACGCTATCAAAAACAGCCCGTATTGTAGCATTTGTCAATAGAAATGTCAAAATATAGTGTTTTTGAAAAGCAGGATTTTATATTTATTTTACTTAAAAATTTAGCTGGGGAAAAGATAAACTGTGGGGCAATAGAAAATAAAGTTGGAGCTGGGGATCTCCAGCCCGGGATTTCTAGAGGTTGCCAGGCTGGAGAATATTGGCATAAAAGCTACGCCTGGTCGGTCAGGTCCTTAATTACTTTACGCGCCTCCTCGATATGCTTTTCGGCAGCGAAAAGCGCAGAGAAGATGTGGCGTACAACACCCTGCTTATCGATAATGTAGGTAACGCGGCCGGGGATCAGGCCCAACGTCGTAGGTACGCCATAGAGCTTTCTAAGCTGGCCGCCCTCATCGCTGAGCAGGGCAAAGGGTAAATGGTACTTCGTGGAGAACTGGCGATGAGATTCTGCATCATCCGAGCTTACCCCGATAACTTCGGCTCCGGCATCTTTAAACGCCTCATAGCTATCGCGGAATGTGCAGGCCTCGGTGGTACAGCCGGGAGTATCATCCTTGGGATAGAAGTAGAGCACGACGGCCTTCTGGTCCTGAAAATCGCTCAAGCTGATCTGGTTTCCATGCTGATCGGACAAGGTGAAATCCGGGGCCTGATCGCCAACTTTGACTTTGCCATGTATAGTCTGAGAATTGATAGTGCTCATCATTTCCTCTTTTTCATTTTACAACATTAAGTTTTGCACAACTTAATTTTCAGTGATTTTATAACACGAAACCTTACCATCTGTCAAGCCTACTCGACGACGTTTCTCAAGCCCGGGCCAGCTTACGGGGATAGATGTTGCTTCTTATTCAATTGTGTGCTATAAAGTTGATACTAATAAAATAGATTTGCGTGTTTGCACTTTCTTTTTCAGAGGTGGAGATTTCCGCGGCCATGGATGAACTCGATCTTGATGAAACATTCAAACTTGATAACCAGCTATGCTTTGCACTCTATACAGCCTCGCGGGCCATTATCGATGTGTATCGTCCTGTGCTTAACGAGCTCGGCATTACCTACCCTCAATATCTTGTGCTGCTGGCCCTCTGGGAGCAGGATCACCGCTCAGTGAAGGATATCGGCAATGTCCTGCGCCTGGATTCGGGAACACTTTCACCGCTTTTGAAGCGCCTGGAGGCGGCGGGCTTTATCAAGCGTCAGCGCCGGGCCGAAGACGAACGGGTCGTGGATATCAATCTTACAGACAAAGGTCGAGCTCTCAAGCAGCGCGCGGTTAAGGTCCCGCAGAGCCTGGCCTGTGTACTCAATCTCGCTACACCTGAAGAGTATATAAGCCTGCTTACACTGCTTAAGAAGCTTAACCAGATATTAGCTTCTCTGAATCAGGCTTAGCTTTCCAGTCCGCGAGCTAGCGCGCCAGGAGTGCAGGTGAAATCTTTGCTTTCCTTCCAGGAAATAAACAATTTCCACTTGAAAATTCAAGAGCGGTAATAGTAGAATAAAATAAGAGGAGATACTGAAAGAGCACTTGCGCGGAGCACACTTATGGTCAAAGTCTGGATCGTGGCTAAATCCCGTCCACCTGCGGCAATAGTCGTGCATGGACTGAGCGAAGATGGGCAACACATTCGCCTAAGGCAGCCAGATGGCTCCTACCTTTCTGCTCACACGAGTTTCGCTGTAGGCCAGATCTGGGACCTCACGTTTCATCCTGCACCGAGACGCGTTGCGCCGCATGTAGAAGATGTTATTGTGACGCGCTGGCAGCAGCTTGAGCCCGAGCCTGACCTGCTCTCACATCTCCTTGCCCGGGTCAAGCCCTGGGAAGGCGGACCCGATAAGCTCTTCGCAGGCCACCTTAGATCGGAAATGAACAAGAATAAACCATTCATCTCTGAGCGCGACCCCATTGCGCCCATAAGTATGGGTTACTGGCGGCCTGATGTGTCCCTGATCAAATGGCACGATGCCGATCGCCGAGTATGTTATCGCTACTATACACCAGACAAAGAACTGCTGATCCATTACTCCGATTTATCCAACTCTCCCATCTCCATGCTTCCTGCGCACACGCTGGTACATGTGGCCTTCTCTCCCTGGTGGACGCCGGGCAATAAGTATGCTTGGGACAAAAGTTCGCAGGTGGAGCGGCGCTGCTATCTCTCCATCGCCGGCTACTATCTATAATGGCCCCTTGCTCAAGTATGCCATAATGAGATAATGAACGGGCCGGGCTATCTGGCTTGCCCGGACTATGCGAGAGGAGAACTTATGAGCAAGGGCACAATAATTGTGACCGGGGGCTCGCGCGGTATTGGAGCGGCAACTTCACTGCTAGCCGCTGAGCGTGGTTACGCGGTCTGTATCAACTATACGAGTAATAGCGAGAGGGCAGAGCAGGTAGTGGCCAGCATTCGCAGCAAGGGAGGTAAGGCCAGCGCCGTGCAAGCTGATGTGAGCGATGAGGCGGCGGTGCAAAGCCTGTTCGAGACGGCTGAGCGCGAGCTTGGTCCGCTGACGGCGCTGGTTAACAACGCGGGAACCACCGGCAAGATCGGGCGCCTGCTGGATCTGGATACAAAGATCCTACGTAGCGTGCTTGATGTCAATATTCTGGGCACTATTTTATGTGCGCGCCAAGCGGTGCGGCGCATGTCCACAGCGCGCGGTGGTCAGGGCGGCGCTATCGTCAACGTATCCTCTCGTGCGGCCCAGCTGGGCAGCCCTAACGAATACGTGCATTACGCGGCCTCCAAGGCTGCTGTCGAGACTTTCACGATTGGCATGGCCAAAGAGGTGGCTACAGAAGGCATCAGGATAAATTGTGTGAGTCCGGGCCTGGTCGAGACGGAGATTCATGCGGCTGGCGGCGATGCCGGGCGTGTGCAGCGCATTGCCGGCAATGTGCCCTTGCAGCGTGGCGGCCAGCCCGAAGAGATTGCTAAGGCAATCTTGTGGCTCTTATCCGACGAGGCCTCATACTGCGTGGGCTCGATCCTGGTTGTGAGCGGCGGCCGCTAATTATCATTCCCCACCAGGCCTGGCGCCTCACCATACAAGTTAGAGGCGCGGCTTGGGGCGGGCTTTAAGCTGGCTTATCCAATGAATCCCTCTTTACCTCATAGATAACTATCAGCTAGCTCGTCCGCCAACCAGCCAATCACACAAACATGCGACGCTGAGCAGAGCCGGCCCGGCTCTCTTGCTCCTTGCATTATGACTATAAGAAATACAATCGAGCATTAACGAGAGAGCTTATGTGCTGCTTCAATCTTCGTTTTGCCCTTGCGTGCGTTCTACAGTTTGTTCAAGTGGTATGCTCGGCTCTGGTAGTAGATCTACTGTGGGTAGTTTGTGGAAGTAGGGGATTGTTGAACGCAAGGAGTAATAGACATCTTTATCACTCGCTAGATATGCATGACGTGAGAGCAAGGTAAGCAGTGTAGCAGTGCCAAACAATCGAGCATTTGTGCCTCTGGGAGCAAAGCGACAAAGGGCCTCCGCTGCTAGCAATCGCTGTTCAGGTATAAGATCCGTCCGTTGTAATAAGCTTGCAAGGGCAGACTCCACTAACTGCCCAACCTCTGTATCTGTTCCAGATACTGGGAAAAGGGCGTTTGCAATTGCAACTTTTTGCTCAATTGGCAGATCTGCACGGCTCAGCAGCTTTGTGAGCGTAGAGTTCATTAATTCCCGCTCATCTGCTCTTTGCTCACCACGTAAATAAAGCCAACTAATTAAATAATATATCATATCATTCCTGAAATCTGCGCAACTAAGCAGATGTGTGAACATGAAGAGCGCTTGCTGCCTCTCTTCCGTCCCTTCCTCACTACCCAAATAAAGATAACATGCAATAACAACTTTCTGTTCAATAGTTACGTCCATGCGGTTCAGTAGCTCCCTAAGCGTCATACTTGCTAGTTGTCTCTCTTCTACCCTCTCCTCACTGCTCTGATAAAGTAATCTTGCTATGTCTATTGTTTGTTCATCTGTCAGATCACAACCCTGCAGCAATTCAACTAACATAGAACTTACTAGCCTCTCTTCCGTCCCTTCCTCACCATACATATACAATATCTTTGCGATATCAATCTTCTGCTCTATTGTCAAATCAGCCCGCCGCAACAGCTCTTCGAGCGTTTCTATTGCTAACTGCCTCTCCTCAGTTCCTTCCTCACTCAATAGAGAAAGCGACTCCGCTACATTCACCTTCTGCTCTATTGTCAAATCAGCCCGCCGCAACAGCTCTTCGAGCGTTTCTATTGCTAACTGCCTCTCCTCAGTTCCCTCCTCACTATTCCAGAAAAGTAACTCTACTATTTTTAACGTCCGCTCTATCGTCAGATCTGCTCGCCGCAACAGCTCTTCGAGCACAAAGACGACTGCCTCACCACATCCTCGTCTTGTCGGATACTCTAGCTTTTCTTGCACCTGATCAACAGGGAATTCAGGATGCTGCAGCAGGCTACAAAGGGCTTGCTGCGCCAATGCTCGTTCATTAGGAGATGCCCCACTTCTGGCATAAAGCTCGATAGCGACATCAAGCCTCAGCATTATATCCAGTACATTATCTTTCGTCGCCAGGGCAAGCAGCTCTTCCCATCCCTGGCCCGCATATTGGCGCGTCTGGCCCAGGCGGCCCAGATACTCAAGCGCTTCTTGCCGTTGGCTCGGGAATGGTGACTCTTTGATCAGCTTGCATAGGTGCTCCTTGACCAACTCTACCAGCTTGTTCCCGATCCTTATCTCCTCTAGCAGGCAATCGCAGACAAAAAACAAGTCCTGCTGTACAATCTCGGTATAGCGGCTGCGTTGGCTCTGTAGCTTACCTTCCAGCAAGGCCTGCAACAATCTGGTAACCGGGCCAGATTTGAGCTTGCCCAGGAGCAGAAAGATCACCTCACGCCAATGCGGATCGTGCAGATGGGCTATCAGGAATTTGCGCACGACCTGCGCATCTTCGGCCTGCTGATAACGCTCGTAGACATCGACGGCGGCAAAATACTCCTGGAAGGTACGATGGACAAAGCTATAGAGTGCCTCCCCATTCTCGTCACTGCCCCGCTCAACGATCAGGCCCGCCTCGATCTTTACCAGCTCGATAAAGCGCTCAGACTCCACTCGCTGCTCAGCGCGCTCGCTCAACAAACCGCGCTCACAGAAAAATTTCTCTACCTGCTGGCGTAGATAGCGCTCAGGTACGTCAACTGTAGTATCTCTGGCCTGCCATTCGTCAGATATAACCTCTTGTGAGCGCTCATGCAGCGCATAGCCCAGATAAGCCACGCATGCATACTGATCATCGCGGCCCATCTTCATATGTTGCCAGCGCTGATGCGTTCCTTTCAATTTGGCCCATGTTTCCAATAGCAGTTCGGCGCAGCGATCATAGATGAGCACGCGCCGATCCGGGAGCCGTTGATAGCGATGAAGGGCCGTCATCACGGTCAGCAACAAGGGATTCTCGGCCAAGCGATGCAAACGGGGATTCCTGCGCAAATTAGTGAGCAGCAAATCCATTTCCTCTTGTTCCACCTGGGGGATAGGATTGAGACGCAATACTGCTGTGTACCAGTTGTACACATACTGCTCGATTTGCTCATCATTAAAGCCCATAACCCGGGCCTGCTCAAATAGTGGATGCGAGATGGGCGCCAGCTGGTAGCCGACAGGCCGCGAGGTGACCAGCACGCGATTGCCCGGATGGCACTGCGCAAAGTGCTCAATCTCCTGCACCAGCTGCAGGCGTTCATCCAAGGTTGCCACTTCGTCCAGACCATCGAAGAGCAAGAGCAGGCGATGGCGCATGAGCAGCTCTTTGAACATCTGGGGATTAATCTCGATCTCGTCGCGCTTGAGCATAACCTCACAAGCAAAGCTGAGAAAACTATAATCGGCGCGCTGGCGCTCCTGGCTCAAGCGGCGCAACTCGATGCGCAAGGGTAGAGGATGATCCGCGAGCAGTGCCGAAGCAGGCACGTTCAGTCCCTGCTGGGCAGCCGCGTGGCACCAGGCCAGATACTTCGTCGCTGTCGATTTGCCCGCGCCCGGCTCGCCAAGCAAGACCAGGCAAGAAGCCTGTTCCAGAGCCGCCTCGATAGTCTCTAACTGTTTAGAGTCGTCAAGAATTTCATCCATCCCGACACGCAGAGGCACAAAGATACCACTGAGCTCGGGATCAGCCTTCAGGTCGCGCGGAACCACGCCGACAATTTTGAGGTTGCGCAATGTACGCTCAAGATATTCGGCATACTTCGCTACGTCACTCTCAAACTCTTCGGCGGTATAGCTATCAGTTAGTGTGCTATGAAGCTCTTTGAGCAGCGCGATAATCTCGCACAAGGAGTGCTGCATTTTATTGGCCGCGCGCAGTTGCAGCGCATCGCTCAGTTGCGACCTGAAATAGGGATCGGCATACAGTTCACCAAGTAGAGCCATAAAGAAGCTCTGGAGATAGGGCGCGGCATTAATATCCTGGTGACTATGGTCATAGCGACGCTTGCGCTGATTGTAGCAGCAGCTAAGCTCGTCCAGATCAGGCTCATCGGCCAGCGTGAACAGGCGCAGACATTCGCGGCGAAGTTCCTCTCCCAACGGTCCCGGCTGGGCCACGCTATTAATGACATCTCGATACTGATCGCGCTCCTGCAGAGTCTTATAGCCGATCAGACCGCGCTCAGCCGCATTTTTGAGGGCCTGGGCAAGACGTTGCTCCTGCTCCTTTGTGTCAAGACGGAAGGCGCGCCTTGTTAGCCCCTTACCCCGCGTGAGGGCAAAATCTGAACTTTTCTCGACAATAAATTCTACTTCTTTGCTAAAGACCGTACTGCCAAGCGTACCGAGCCAGGAAGCGGCCCCGTTGGCAAGAAGGGTATAAAGAGCTATCAAGGCAAAATTATCAACCATCTCTAACTACCTACCTTTAATTCATCGTGCTATCTTATGTAGTATATTGACGTATATATACATGCATTTTCAAAGTATGATTACTAATAGGTAGTTGCGAGATGAGCAAGTTTATTCTTCGCTTGCTTTAATAGTAGGCTTTGGAAGCGTAAGAGGTTGATCTAAAGTAAGCGGGCTGGAGAGAGTAGAGTGTTATCCAGAAAGCCTATCCTCTCTTTGAAGGGTGTTTATGTTTACTCTATTTCACCGAGAGGATAGGCAGCTGTATACTTACTATGATTTACCTGGTAACTATTCAGCGCTTCTCAGGTCGCAATCAGACGACGTGCTGAGTTTTCCTATGCGTGGGTGCCGTGCCCCAGACGGTGCGCAAGTGCCAGCGCCCCACAAAATCGGGACGAGCCGTCTCCTCTAGCATCTGCTGATAGAGCTGTTCATAATCGTTGAGAACTCCTACCCACTTGCGCAGGAAGGGCAGGGAAACACGGAAGAGGTGACGCAGATCTTCTCTATAACTCTCTCCCTCTGGCGTTCCTGCTGGCAAGACAAGTTCATAGTCACGCGTTTGGATATTCTGAATACCTTGCCTTCCCAGCAGGTCGGGCAGTTGGGCCATCACTGAGGTATCATCCCCTTCCACAAAGACATGCCCTGCATTAAAGGAGGCTTCTATACATAGATTAGCGAGCCTGTTCAATATCTCACTGTCACCTCTCAGCCAACCGCTCTCAGTCAGGCGCACGATCCCCCCAGCTCGGGTGACGCGAGCCAGCTCGCTGACAAACTTGGGCCAGTCCCAGGTGCGCAAATAACTGGTGCTAAAGCGTGCATTGACCAAGCTAAAATAGCCAGTAGGAAACTCTAGCATACGCAAGGCATCCATCGCATGGAACTCGACGCGCTCACTGACTCCCTGCTCCTCTGCCTGGCTACGCGCATAAGCCAGCATCTTTGCACTAATGTCTACCCCGATCAACTTCTCTATCGTGGGATACTCTTTTGCTACTTCTAGCAGCCAGCCGCCCGTGCCACAGCCCACATCCAATACGCGTCGCAACGCCTGCGGCTCCGGCTGTTCGGGCAAGACTCCTCCCATCTTGCTTGTGATCATCTGATCCTGAATGCGCAGACGGTCAAACTCACTTTGGTTGTCGCGATCCTGCACAAAATAGGTACTGGGTTGCTCTTTTCTCGCCTCCTCTGAAGTACTCATGTTCTCAGGTTCCTTCCTCTTATCAGCAACAAAAGCACAGTTTTCTCTTTCTGGTGATGGATCTCGATTAGCGTTTCGCGTGTAGTGCCTCATAGTAGGCTCTCTGCTTCCTCATGCTTCCATCTCACCTCAAACGACGTGCTGCGTTTTCCTATGTGTGGGTGCCGTGCCCCAGACGGTGCGCAAGCGCAAACGCCCCACAAAATCTTGTCGAGCTGTCTCTTCTAACATCTGCTGATAGAGCTGCTCATAATCTTTCGGTACCCCAACCCACTTGCGCAGAAAAGGCAGAGAGACCCGAAAGCCATAGCGTAGATCTTCTCTATAGCTTTCTCCTTCCGGCGTTCCCGCGGGAAACCTCAGCTCATAGTCGCGTGTTTGGATATTGTAAACTCCTTGCCTGCTTAGCAGCTCAGGCATGCGTACCATTAACGAAGTATCATCCCCTTCCACAAAGACATGGCCTGCATTAAAAAAGGCTTGTAATAATAATTTATCTAAACTGAACAATGCTTCACTATCACCTCCCAGTCGACCACATTCCGTTAAGCGGACGATGCCCCCAGCCCGAGTGACGCGAGCTAGTTCGCTGACAAACTTGGGCCAGTCCCAGGTGCGCAGGTAACTGATGCTAAAGCGTGCATTGACCAAACTGAAATAGCCAGTGGGAAACTCGAGCATGCGTAAGGCATCCATCTGGGCAAACTCAACCCGTGTGCCCACTCCTTGCTGCTGGGCCTGTTCGCGGGCAAACTCCAGCATCTTTGCACTGATGTCTACTCCAATGAGCGTTTCTATCGTGGGATAGGTTCTTGCCGTCTCTAGCAGCCAGCCGCCTGTGCCACAGCCCACATCCAATATGCGCCGTAATTTCTCTGGATTGGGCTGTTCGGGCAAGATCCCACCCATGCCTCTGGTCACCATCTGATCCTGCACACGCAAACGGTCAAACTCACTTTGGTTGTCGCGATCCTGCACAAAATAGGTACTCGGTTGCTCTTTTCTCGCTTCCTGGGGATTGTTCATGGCTTCTGGTCCCTTCCTGTCAACAATGACCACAACATGGTATTCCCTTTCTGATACTCGACCTTATTGGATGTCACCAGTTCCTATTCAATCTAACCAGCTCCCCACCTTCTTTCCGTTTCCCTTCACACAAAGTGTTCTGATGTCTGCCAGCCTGGTGCTGAGCCCCACACCGTGCGCAACCTCCAGCGTCCCACAAAATCGGGACGAGCCGTCTCCTCTAACATCTGCTGATAAAGCTGTTCATAATCGTTGAGGACTCCTACCCACTTATGAAAAAAAGGCAGGAGGACTCTGAAGCCATAACGTACATCCTCTCTATAGCTCTCCCCTTCCGGCGTTCCCTTTGGCAAGACAAGCTCATAATCGCGCGTTTGGATATCCCGGATGCCCTGTCTTTGCAGCAGTTCGGGCAAACGCTCCATCAACGAATCTTCATCCTCCTTCACAAAAACATGCCCCGCATTAAATCCTGCTTGCCAGGCTAGAGCACCCAGTCTAACAAGCACCTCGCTATTTCCTTTCCACCATCCACACTCGGTTAGCCTAACCACACCTCCACGTCGCGTGACGCGGGCAAGCTCGCTGACAAACTTGGGCCAGTCCCAGGTGCGTAGATAGCTCACGCTAAAGCGTGCATTGACCAAACTGAAATAGCCAGTGGGAAACTCGAGCATGCGTAAGGCATCCATCACATGGAACTCAACCCGTGTGCCCACCCCTTGCTCCTCTGCCTGGCTACGCGCATAAGCCAGCATCTTTGCACTGACGTCTACCCCGATCAGCGTTTCTATCGTGGGATATTCCTTTGCTACTTCCAGCAGCCAGCCGCCCGTGCCACAGCCCACATCCAATACGCGCCGTAATTTCTCTGGATCGGGCTGTTCGGGCAAAACCCCACCCATGCCTCTGGTCACCATCTGATCCTGCACCCGCAAACGGTCAAACTCGCTCTGATTCTCGCGATCCTGCACAAAATAGGTACTGGGTTGCTCTTTTCTCGCTTCCTCTGAAGTACTCATGTTCTCAGGTTCCTTCCTGCTGCCAACACAGTAGTACAATCACGTTCTCGGTTAGAGGCTGCTCGGGATAGTTCCGGCAAAATACTTACGCTGAGAGGGGACGGCACCCCTCAGATCGCAATCAGACGACGTGCTGCGCCTTTCTATGCGTGGGTGCCATCCCCCAGACCGTACGCAAGCGCCAGCGTCCCACAAAATCTTGTCGAGCTGTCTCTTCTAACATCTGCTGATAAAGCTGCTCATAGTCTTGAGGAACCCCAACCCACTTGCGCAGAAAAGGCAGAGCTACCCGGAAGCCATAGCGTAGATCCTCCCTATAGCCTTCACTTTCCGGCGTTCCTGCGGGAAAAACAAGCTCATAGTCGCGCGTTTGGATATCATGCACTTCCTGCCTGCTTAGCAGTTCGGGCAAATGCTCCATCAACGAAGTATCGTCCCCTTTCACAAAGACATGCCCCGCGTTAAAAAAGGCTTGCAATGCTAGATCAGCCAACTTGTTCAATGCTTCACCGTTTCCCCTCCACCATCCGCACTCGGTTAGCCTTATCACGCTACCAGCCCAAGTGACGCGAGCCAGTTCGCTGACAAACTTGGGCCAGTCCCAGGTGCGCAGGTAACTGATACTAAAGCGCGCATTGACCAAACTGAAATAGCCAGTGGGAAATTCGAGCATACGTAAGGCATCCATCACATGGAACTCGACGCGCTCACTGACTCCCTGCTCTTCAGATTGCGCACGCGCATAAGCCAGCATCTTTGCACTGATGTCTACCCCGATCAGCGTTTCTATCGTGGGATATTCTTTTGCTACTTCCAGCAGCCAGCCGCCTGTGCCACAGCCCACATCCAATACGCGCCGCAATTTCTCTGGATCGGACTGTTCAGGCAAGACTCCTCCCATCTTGCTTGTGACCATCTGATCCTGCACACGCAAACGATCAAACTCGCTCTGGTTCTCACGATCCTGCACAAAATAGGTACTGGGTTGCTCTTTTCTCGCCTCCTGGGGATTGCTCATGGGTTTCTGGTTCCTTCCTGTCAATAATGACCACAACAAAAATAGCTTCTTCTCAGCGATAGGTCTGATTAATTCTTTGGGCCTAGCTATCAGGGACAGCTTCCTGTCTAGTCAGCTTCCCGCCTTCTTTCCGTTTCCCTTCACACAAAGTGTTCTGATGTCTGCCAGCCTGGTGCCGTCCCCCACACCGTACGCAAGTGCCAGCGCCCCACAAAATCTTGTCCCGCCGTCTCCTCTAGCATCTGCTGATAGAGCTGTTCATAATCGTTGAGAACTCCTACCCATTTACGCAGAAATGGCAGTGAGACCCGTAAGAGGTGGCGCAGATCCTCTCTATAGCTCTCTCCCTCCGGCGTCCCTGCGGGAAAAGTAAGCTCATAGTCGCGTGTCTGGATATTCTGAATACTTTGCCTGCTTAGCAGTTCGGGCAAGCGTACCATGACTGAGGTATCATCCTTTTCCACAAAGATATGTCCCGCATTAAAAAAAGCTTGCGATCCTAGATCAGCTAACTTATTCAACGCTTCGCTATTACCGGTCAGCCATCCACACTCAGTTATTCTGATTACGCCCCAGCCCGGGTGACGCGAGCCAGCTCGCTGACAAACTTGGGCCAGTCCCAGGTGCGTAGATAACTGAGACTAAAGCGTGCATTAACCAGGCTGAAATAGCCAGTGGGGAACTCGAGCATACGTAAGGCATCCATCTGGGTAAACTCAACTCGTGTGCCCACCCCTTGCTGCTGGGCCTGTTCGCGGGCAAACTCCAGCATCTTTGCACTGACGTCTACCCCGATCAGCGTTTCTATCGTGGGATAGGTTCTTGCCGTCTCTAGCAGCCAGCCGCCCGTGCCACAGCCCACATCCAGCACGCGCCGTAATTTCTCTGGCTCGGGCTGTTCGGGCAAGATCCCACCCATCTTGCTTGTGACCATCTGATCCTGCACCTGTAAGCGCTCGAACTCACTTTGGTTGGCACGATCCTGCACAAAATAGGTACTGGGCTGCTCACGCTCTGGAGGAACAGACATAATAATACTCTCCCTGGCATTTCTTCTTCGCCCATAAAGTTTTCCTACGTTTGTAAAATTGCTGCTCGTTAGCTATCATTATACTTTAGTGCAATGTCAAGCGCAAGCCACTTTACACCCATATATAACTTCTTTTATATCTTATACTTTCATTTAAGCATTTTTTACATCTATTTCACACCAATCGTATCTTTTCTGATAAGGGGATATAAGAAGCAGAGTATCTCTTTATAACAAATTACATCTTTATATCTCTGTAATGTAGCTGGCCCATATGGCGATTCCAATTAAGAGACCCTCTGATATGGATGCAGAAGAAGAACTGGGAAACAAGCTATACAGAGTAAGGGCAGGCGCTAGCTATAATCGCGGGTTAAGAGGAAAGATACAATGCCAACAATGAAGCGACTAAAGTTACTTCAGCTAGCGTCTCCACAGCTCACGAGTGGAGAAGATTAAAGAGGGCACAAGCGGGAGGTAAGACGCCATGCAAGCTTCCTCCCGCTCCTTGATAATCCAATGCATACTATCCAAGCCGTCCCTTCTCCACTGGCGTGAAGAGATCCAGCTCTACATATTGAACGGAATTTTGCGATGGCAAGACCGAGGTAGCACAACTTTCGTTATGTGGCACTACTGTAATGTCAGCTTGCGCCACTCATCTCTGAGCAGACCAAAGTAGTGTTCGTCTTCAAAGACGCCATTGAGATAATAGCGCTCGCGCAACACTCCCTCGTAAGTAAAGCCAAGCTTAAGCAATAGCTGCTTAGAAGCCACATTCTTGATATCGATAATCGCCTCAATGCGATGTAGCCCGAGCTCTTCAAATCCATAGCGCAGAATAGCCCTCATTGCCTCCCGCATAATCCCTTGTCGCCAAAAGGCGCGGTCAAGCTCATAGCCAGTTTCAGCGCAATGAAAGCCCGTATCGGGATGATGAAAACCGCAAGTTCCGATCAAGCGATCCTGCCCCTTGAAGGCGATACCCCAGCGAATAGCGGTACGCTGCGCATAACGTTCCTGAATCTTATCGATAAGCTCATACGTATCTGCAAGCGTTCGGTGAGGTAGATGCCCATAGTATTTCATCGCCTCCTCGTCAGAAAGAATCGCATAGAGCTCCTCTGCATCGCTCGGCCGGATCTGTCGAAGCTGTAAGCGCTCCGTTGTGAGGCATGGAAAGCTGGTAAATGCCGCGTCAATACTCATACATTGCTCCTCTGGGCTGACAACTCTCCCCCAACGCTTGCCCTAATAACGGGAAAAGTCCTGAGATGAGAAGCGATCAGCCTGGTCCTATAAAGCTGTCTCTATCCGTTGAAGCAGATTTTGCTGCACGCGCTGCAGGAGATCTCCCGGCAGTGTTATGCGATATGCCCTTTCCAGGATAGCCGTAAACTCTGACTGCTCCATCTCCAATAAATCCAGCAGTTCTTCGAACGACAGACGCTTATATCGCTCTCGCAGGCGATGAATAAGCCTGGTCAGTTGCTTTCTGGTAGCCGCTTCACTTTTCCCGATCACCTGAGCAATTTCCGCGCTCGAAAGGCGGGCCGCAAAGCGCAGGGATAGCAATTCTCGCTCGATCTGCGGCAGTTCCTCAAGCAGCTTTTTTACTTGCGCTAATGTCTCAGCTGAGATCGCTATAGCCTCGGGGTCCTGCTCTACCACACTTATCTCGGGTACAGCTTCCCAGGAGACGGCAGGGCGCGCAGTGCGATAAAAATCAACGAGCCGGTTATGAGCGATACTAAATAACCAGGTTGCGAGAGAACCACGACCTGGACGGTAGGAATGTCTCTGTTTCCAGACCTGCAAAAAGACATGCTGCGCTAAATCGGCAGCATCTTCATCATGTTGTACGTGCGTACGCAGGTAACGATATACGCGTATATAATAGCGCTCATAAAGGACCTCAAATGACGGGAGCTGCTCCTGATCATCTTGAAGATTTTGCGCTATAGTCTTGGCACTAGTAATAGCTGATGATCCTCCTTCGTTATTTTTCCTCGTCTATATATACGAAGGTCAGGTCAAATAGAGACAAAAATAACCGCAAATTTTCGTCGCCCATGGTCATATACTTTCCGCAAGGCCTTCTTCGCGAGGAGTTGAATACCTTTATGGCTATACTTCTTTGCAAGTCAGGCATGCATCAGCTATATTAATAGTAATTACTTCTCTGCTTTAATTAAGCACAGTTCGGTCAGTAGCAAGCTTCCTTAGAAACGAAAGTGTCACAGAGCATGCAAGAGATGGCTTCTTCTTACAACTCGGATAACTCGGAATGGCAGCTCAAGCCTCAGGCAAGTTATCCAACGCCGCCCAATCCCCACACGCCTGAACAGGCTGAGCGAGACTATCAGCCAGCTCTCTACTCAGAGCAGCCTCATCCTCAGCAGAATACCTATACGCCTTACAGAGCTTCTGCACTGGAACCACAACCCCACATAGCGATACCTGTACAGTCTCCCAGTTATCGATATCAGCCGGGATTTGTGCCACTAACATTTGATCCTTATAGCAATGCAGCTCAAACAACGCTGATCCTGGGCATTGTAGCCTCTGCGGCCTGGATTATGCCCTTCCTTGGCTGGCTCGCATCCTTTATCTGCGCTATTATAGGCGTCATCACCTTTTTCCAGGGGCGCAAATCCGTTACACGCCACGGCTCTGCTGTTGCTGGCTTAGCCTTATGCACTATTGTGCTCACAGTTATGGGATTATCACTCCTGCTGTTCGGTGGAGCTATCTTGGCCCTGCTAGCATTATAAGCCGTGTTACTCCCAAGCTCATCTCTCAAGGTCCAATTAAACAGTCTAAACGGTCCCTAAAGTCAGGCGCACTTCTTGCAGTATATGCTTATAATTGTATGCCCCCACATCAGTGGTATCCACTTCCAGGACTTTTCCACCGAGAGGGAGATTGGCAAGCCGTCCGCGCAACATGATTTCTCGATTCTGTCTGACAAACTCAAGATCACGATGGCAGGGATGCCTCTCTGGGGTACCAGCGCGAGCAAGGAAACGCTCTAACAGAATGGGACCAGCGGCCTGGCATTGGATCTGCAACGGCATAAAATCGTAAGCCTGTTGCAACTGACGGAACTCGGCAGTAGCCAGTTCGGTCATACCAAAGAAGCCTTCAATAATTAATGAATGTCCCGCAGCCAGAAATGAGCCGGCTGCATAGTGCAGGATGCGAAAGCTAGCCGGGCCAATTAAGGGCGGGCACCCATACGTCTGGCACTCAAGCCCATCAAAGAGAGTCTCGTATATGCCATCCCGGTGCAGAACAGGCAGTTGTACATCTGCAGCCAGGCGCCTTGCCAGTGTTGTCTTACCTGTGCCAGGCAGGCCATTGATGAGAATAAGCCATGGTTTTGCCATAACAAGTAGTTTGCCTCACATTTACCTCATTTTCTTGCCGAGAGATGGACAAGCCTACTTTGTCTTCATCCCTCGTAAGCTATAATATCCGCCATTCTCTATCTCTACAAGCTTTTATGGCTTTGTAAGGACGAGATGCTAGGAAAATCTTACGGCTTTGCGGTAGGCTCCTGGCGTTATGTAGAAGTGGCGCTTAAACTGCTGGGTGAAGTGCGATTGATCATAAAAACCGATTTCCGTGGCCACATAATCCACTGAGAATCCTTGCGCCAGCAAGGCTCTGGCACGCGCCAGGCGCAGTTGGGTCTGATAGGCGTGAGGGGAAAGGCCAACGGTTTGACTGAAGACGCGGGAGAGATGAAAAGGGCTCAGGTTGGCCACGCTGGCCAGATCTTGTAAGGTCACTTCCTCGGCGTAATGGACCTGCAAATGCTCCTTTACGTGTTTGATGGACGGATGTTCCCAGTTCTGCACAGGAGACCTACCAGCGCCTTCGGCATGGTTCAGCAAGAGCGGCGCCAGAATCTGCAAGAGCACTTCCTTTCGTTGTAGGCGAGAAATCGGGGCCTGTGAATTGGCTACAAACTCAGACATAGCTCTGCTCAAGGACGGATCATAAAGACCATGGAGGGGAAAATGTGGCAAGGACTTCTCTCTCTGGAGAAACTCGCGAGCGGCCCACTTCAGCAAGGAAGAGTCAATGCAAAGGCCCAGGAACGTGAGGTTCTGGGGCTGACAGGTCAAGGGTTCTCCAGGCTCGCATACAAAAAAGGTTCCACCCAACGCACGAAACGTCATTGCACGCTTGTGGTACTGGACCTGTGCGGTTCCCGATTGTATGAAAAATAACACATACTCCAGGAAAAAATATGAGCGAGAGGCCATGGAAAGATCTTTGGCCTGGAAGGCTTTAAGCTGCTTGAGCTGCCAGGGGTGCCACAACTTTAAGCTACCCTCGACAGGGAGGAGTCTGCTCATCGCTTCTCCTCCCGCTTTGCCGAAGTAAGCACGTTCTGGGTCCCAATATGCTGGAAGGCATGCACACAACTTTCGATACAGATAGTGAATGTATGGTATTTATCTAACTGAAGCCTCTGCTTCTCTTCATGCAAGCGCTTCATGGCGATTCCTTTCCTCTCAGCACGCTCTTGTCTCTTTCAACGCGCTGGCACGTCGCTTTCTTGCTCTGAAGGCATAGAGTATCTTACTCTTGCCAATTTCAGTATAACTTATGGCACCTTGTATCACTATGACTAAATTTACTCATTTGCTGTAGCATAATTCACAATTAGACGAACTCATAGGCAAGGAAAGTTGCCCAGCTGAGCTCCGAACAAAGCTGTAGTTTCCTGCCGCCATGGCTTGCGCCTCTTGACTTCCTGGCCTTAAGACGCTATAGTATGAACATCTAATATTTGAACAAAATATAAAAATGTTCAGACATCATTTTATGGCTACTAGTTAGCCTGGTGGATGTATCACTATCGCAAGTGGGCGCGGCAGAGGCAAGTTCAAGGCGGCTTCTTAATCGGGCATAGTCTTTGACTCGCTAGATTTGGCCGGCGCCGTTCGTGCTCAGCAACAAGATCCGATGCAGATCTTGGGGAGATGTCAGATGAAAGCAAGCTCTACAGAAAAAAGCATTCCTGGTCCCCAGGCGCTACCAATGCTGGGTTGGCGAGCAGGCATGTTCAAGTTATATAGTGAGCCGTTCAGATATCTACGCTCGCTGCACAACACCTATGGGAATATCGTTGCCCTGGCCAAAGGTGACCCTTCCTATGTCTGTGCCTTTGGGCCAGAAGCGAACTTTGCCCTGCTCTCCCAACCAGATATCTTTGCAGTCAGCGCCGGCCCCTTCGAGAAATTGCCAGAGGATACGCCCCTTGTGCGCATAGGTGGCAATAGCCTTCAGATGATGAGAGAAGAACAACACAAGCAGCAGCGTCACCTGTTGCAGCCGGCCTTACATAGGCAGCAGATAGGCAATTATCGCGATTATATGGTCGCGCTTACCGAGCATATGCTTGAGCACTGGCAGCGGCTCACGGAACTTGAACTGTATTATGAAATGGAGATTCTGACCAGGAATATTGTCGTGAAAGCGCTATTCGGCATCGAGGACGAGGCTGAGATAGAGCAGCTTGGCAAGCTTCTACAACAAACTGTATCCTCGCTTACCCTGGCCCTACTGGCTCCTATCGATATCCCGGGTCTGCCTTACCACCGCAGCATGCACATGGCCGGCGAGCTAGAAAACGCCCTGCTAGCACTCATCGAGCGCAAGCGCAGGCAAGCTGAGGCCAACGATCTCTTAGCGATGCTGATTCGCACCAGTGACGAAGATGGCGCACGCCTTAGCGATAAGCAGCTTATCAGCCATACCTTCACGCTGTTCACAGCCGGGCACGAAACTACCTCAACTGCGCTTACCTGGAGCATTTTCTTGCTCGGCCAGCACCCACAGATCTTTGCTGATCTGCTCGACGAGCTTGAGGCCACGTTGCATGGTGAAGCACCTACCCTTGAACAGCTCGGCCAGCTGCCCCAGCTTGATAGAGTCATCAAAGAGAGCTTGCGCCTTATGGGTCCGGCCACTATTGGCCAGCGTAGAGTTATTGCGCCATCCTACGAGCTTGGCGGCTATACGTTGCCTCGGGATGCTACGGTAATCTATAGCCAGTTTATTACGCATCGCATGCCAGAGCTTTATGCTGAGCCTGAGCGCTTCTTACCAGAACGCTGGAGCACGCTAAAGCGTACAGCCTATGAATATCTCCCCTTTGGAGCGGGACAGCATAGGTGCATCGGTGCGGACTTTGCTATGCAGGAGATGAAAGTAGTGCTTTCCATGATATTGCAACGTTTTCGTCTTGAATATCTGCCGGGTAAGCCGCTAGCGATAGATCTCACTATGCGCCCCAGGCACGGGCTGCCCATGCGTATTCGGCCCCAGGATCGCCAATTCAGGCGCATT
Source organism: Ktedonosporobacter rubrisoli (assembly GCF_004208415.1). Taxonomy (GTDB): domain Bacteria; phylum Chloroflexota; class Ktedonobacteria; order Ktedonobacterales; family Ktedonobacteraceae; genus Ktedonosporobacter; species Ktedonosporobacter rubrisoli. The sequence continues at coordinate 6,736,882 of NZ_CP035758.1, forward strand.
CCTGTAGAGGGAATGATCGCTGAACTGGTCGATCTGAGAAGCTGAAGTAGTAGCGAGTAAACCGACGAATTTCGCAAAGCGAGAGTGTTACATGCCTCAGTAGATTTAGCGCTTAGTGACAGATGCAGTTACTCGCTACAGCTGAATTGCAGGTAGTAGCAAAGGTATCTCCACAGTTCAAGCCATAAGTGGTGCAAGTGCCGGGACACGACTCCACACATGTGGCCGTCGAGGTAGGGCCCACCGAACCCGGTCCTTGCGCCAGTATCTCCACACGAACATCTAAATCGAACAGGCCGCACAGCATCTCTTCTCCGTGCGTAACAGCCATTCCCTGTAACTGATCGTTTCCCATATTAACCCTCTTCCTGATAGTACAACTCCATCTGCAACTTTAGCCATTCGGCAAAGCTCATGGATACTTCGCCTATATAAATTATAGAAGAGTTAATAAATTTTAAGCATAGCAGAGGAACTACAAGAAAAAACCGTTCTTCTGGCCGATGTGGCATGCTTGACACATACAGTATACTAACTTGTGCGGTTGGTAAGATCCGCGCTCCTTATCTGCGCTCTCAACTTCCGCCCGGCATATCCAGCGGCCCTTTGAAGACAAGCTTCTACATGACAGAAATGTGCATGTGTCTTGTTGGCCTACCGAAATAGCCTGATCAGGCGGGAAACGTGCTAGTTGCCAGGAAATTCATTTCGTCATTGGCATAAAAAATCAGCGCAAGATAAGGAATATGAGATTTGTGCTATGTGTTATCATAGATGTATGACATCAGAGAGTATTTGTATCGCTCCTGTTGGAAGTGGTTTCCACGAGCGTCAAAGAGAGAGAGATGTCACAGGAGCGAACCAGAATGAGACTTTATGTAGGGGGACTGCCCTACCAGACTACAGAAGACGATTTGAATGAGCTTTTTGCGCCAAAAGGACAGGTAAAATCCGTTTCGGTTATCATTGACCGCGATACCGGTCGGAGCAAAGGCTTTGGCTTTGTTGAGATGGACAACGACGAGGATGCTCGCAGGGCCATTGACGAGCTTAATGGTACAAGCCTGGGCAACCGCACGATTACAGTAAACGAGGCGCGCGAGCGCCCTGCTGGTGGAAACCGCGGTGGCTATCAGAGCCGGGATCGTCGCGGCGGCGGCGGCGGTGGCTACCGAGATAACAACTACCGTGGTGGTAGCCGTTACTAAGTTCCGGGTCAATATAGCTTAATTCAGCAATACATACTTGTACAATCGAGAGAGCTAGCTCATGGGCTAGCTCTTTTGGCTTCAACTGATTTGAGGATCTATAGCCCTGCATCCCTCCATCTGCCATTCCCTGCCGAGCTATCTCTACTTTCTGTTATCCCACTATCAGGCTATGCCTCAAGCCGTTGGAACTGCAACGCTGCGCCTGCGATCTCAAGCCAAGCAAAACAAGCCATCGCAATAGTACCAAAGGGAAACAGGACCCCGAGAAATCAGGCCATCTGATGGCTGTATCACAGACATATAACCTCTGGAGCCAATAGAAGCAATTGAACAACATGTACTGAAGCAGAGAGGATCGCGGCTTAGCCTGCAAAGCTCCGTGCAGGTAAGGGGTATATCCATCAGAGAATTCCTGTATGCGTGATCCTCTCTATCTACTATTCTAAACTCTCTTTGTCGCAGGGGCCCCTCAAAGACGTTGCAATAGTGTTGTAATCTTTCATCATAGCGTATGTTTTTATTTCATCCTGACTATCAGGAAAATAGTCACAAGGCTTATTTGCTCCTTATTGTGCTCCCCACCATCCATCCCTCCTATCCCGAACCAGGCCCAAAAGTAAGGGCAAACGGGCGCCTGGAGCCGCTTATAGTGCCATTCTTACCTGCATTACGCATATAGCGGCTCTGCACTCAATAAAATATGTTATATTTAGCTTGTGTCCCATGTAATCAAGTTTATAGTAAATACCAGCAAAGCAGGCATCAGTTATTCATACTGTTAAATAGGGAGGTGTCTTTGTGGCCATTGCAGCACCTGCACTTGTTGATGTACATATCTTGCAACGTCGTATCCTGGCAACCATCCTCGATGGGCTGGCCATTATGCTTATAATGTTTTTGGTAAATATGTTCTTCGGCACCATGTATGTCACCGGTGGGAGCGTACCAGGAGACTATACAGTTACCTATAGCACCGACTGGCCCTGGTACTTTGTTGTTGCCTTCGCTTACTTCTTCCTGTTTGAACTGATCCTCGGCCAGACGCCCGGGAAAAGCCTCTGTGGCTTGATGGTGGTTGATCTCAACGGGCAGCGTCTAACGCTGCGCACTGCCCTGATACGCAACTTGCTGCGCTACGTTGATGCTTTTCCCGGTTTCTACCTGGTGGGCGGCATCGTCATGCTTAACACCAGCCAGCGCCAGCGTCTTGGCGATATCGTCGCGGGAACGCTGGTTGTCAGACGTTCTTCGGTGCCAACGCCCACACTTACCACAGGGTTAGGAAAGACTGAAAAGCTAGTAGCGGCAGTCTGCTTGCTTGTGCTCTTCGCCTGCGCTTGCTATGGCTATTTCACGCGGCCGGCGCGGGTTATTGACGAGATGAGCATCACGCAAAATCCTGTCTTTGGGGACGCACCAATGCTTCCCCACACGCTCAAGCTCGCCAATCCATCCTGGGGCATCGGAACTGTCACCTATCCGATCGAATACAAAGTTAGGGAAGCCGATGGCATCCATGCCTGTCATGGTCAGATCGAATTGCACTTCAATCCTATCGGAGGCTGGGGACTCCCTTCAGGAAACACAAACTGCAATAAAAAGATATAGCCATCCAGGGCCGAAAGGCTACTTCTCAAGCCACTCCTGGATAACCTGCTTATTTGGATGAATTGAGACCAGTAATAGCGGCTCTTCGCCAGTGTTCTTAAACCCGTGAGGCGTATTCGGCGGCGCTATTACTACCTCTTCGCTATGGACATCGAGCGTCGTGTCTCCAAGCGTAAAGGTGGCTTTGCCTTGCAGCATGATAAAGACCTCAGGATAGGGATGCTTATGCAGGTTGGGACCACTGCCAGGCACGCTGGTCATCCAGAAAAATGAGACAGGTACATCGCCATGCTCGCTTCCTTGAAACAGGCAGGCATTTTCATTCCAGCGCAAGCTCTCTTTTGAAATGATGCTGGTCATACAATGATCCTTTCGCTATGAATCCAGGGTGGGAAACTGACTCTTCCTTTCACGCTAAGCACAGCATAACAGAAAAATGGTCCCACATAAAGAGCCATTTCTTGGGTACTTTACCATGCCATTTAAGCTAATGTGGAGAGAATGGTAGCAGCACGATGGGCAACCTTTTGCCAATATGAAAAACAAGCATACACAGCAATAGACATTTCGCGTAAGAACCATGCAGAAAAAAGGTCAAAATATGTTCTATTATTCAGGCATTGTATGCTATGCTTGTAACAGACAGTCGCTAACGGAGTACACTGTAGATAGCAAAACTTGCAATACCCTTCTTTAAGAACTGGAGAAAGGATGCTTGCCTGCTCTATGAAGGCTCACGATATCGAGAAATATCTTGCCCAGTTGGGGCGAGAGCTTGCCAATTCAGGCATAGTTTCTCCGATACATATACTCCTGATAGGTGGAGCATTTATGCTCACGCAAACACAAGTAAGGCGTATGACCAACGATATTGATGTCTTGCCTCTTGATGAAGATCAACGGGACATAGCAACCGGTACCCCGCTGGCCGTGGCGCTCTGGAATGCCGCGCATGCCGTTGCCGCCCGGCATCGCCTTCACCCCCTCTGGTTCAATACACTTATTGTCGATTTTGTGCGTGCCGCCGGCGATATTCCCCACGGCACCCATTGGCGTACCTATGGCCCTCTGGAGGTCTATCTCCCACCTAAAGAATATATGCTGGCCCTCAAGCTGGTAGCAAATCGCGAAAAAGACCAGGCCGACATTGCCGCGCTGTGCCAGGAGCTCAAAATCTGTACGCGCCAGCAAGCGCAGCGGCTTATCACTATGTACATCCCCGATCAGGAGGAGCAGCACCTCTTTGCAATTCCTACCACGCTGAACACGCTGTTTCCAGCTTGAAAAGGAAAGGACTTAACCATTATGCCAATGCAACTGGATGAGCCGTTACAAACCATGGCGCGAACCTTTAGTCAGATTTGTCAGGGCGAAGAGCCCTGGATCGCGCTCGGCAATTTCATGAACGACTGGTTTGCCTATGCGCGAGATAGGCGCGAGCAGTTGGTCCAGGAGCCTCTTTTCTTGGCGGCGGACATTCCCCTCTCGCTTAAGCGCTGGGCGGTCTTTATCGCCGCCTCTGTCGAGTGGCTCTGCTTCCGCTATGACGTTCCCTGTCCTGATTGGGTCTATGATTCCCGCCTCCAGCTTGCTGAGCCCTGGTGGTATGGCGTTAACGCGGACCATCCGGCCGTACAGGCGCGGCTCATGAGCACAACGCCAGAGCCATTTACACGCCGCAATATTTATTGTGGGGATCGCATGTATAATAATAAATATGAGCTGGCCGATCTCACAGCCCGGCTTAAAGCGCTCCGTTATGCCAGGGGCAAAGCTTCCTCCGATATGAGTAGGGCACGCTAATCATTTCCATCAGCCTTATTTGCTTATTTCTCCGGGCCCTCTTCAGGCCTTTACGCACTTTTCTAGGCGAGATCTTCCTGTATCGTCTGTTGCGGAAATGCTCTTTTGTAGAGTACAAAGGAAGCCACACAACAATGACCAGATCTAGCGGAAGACCTGAGAGGCATTACAATCAGTGCCGTGCCACTTCCCTGCTTCAATTAAACGCAGTAGGAATAGATTTTTGCTGAAGTCATATTTGATCCTGATCGGGGCTAGCAATACTTTGTATGCATCTTTAAAAACTAACACAAAGCACTTCTTGACTATCTTAAAATAGGATATACTATTAGCAACACTTGACTTGTTTCAAGCGAAATAGGTTTATGTAGTGTTCGATACACAATCAGTGCATGGTAGATTCCCTCTGTTTGTGAACCGCTGAACCACGCGCCCATAGTCAAATGGGGCGACCCGGTGAGGCCGCCCCAGGGCATTTAGTGAAGAGCCAGGACTCACAAGACTCCGGGCAACATAATGCGCTTGCAGAAAGGAGGTATGATGTGATCCTGCACGGAACCGATTTCCCACAAATGGGCCTTTGCCCCTCACTTCTCACGGCTCGAAGACTGTCTGAGCAACGCTATAACCACAGGCAAAGGCTACTCAAACAACTTCGCGCCGCACGTTGCCAAAAAGAGAATAACCCTTCTCTATAAAATAGTATACCTGTACCCATAAATAACCCCGCGTGCAAGTTTTGCCGCCTTCACCATCTTTCCTTCGCGGCAAAACTCGAAAAGGCAGATTCCCCCTTGCTTTTTTCTGCCCAAGCTGTTAAAATAACACTGTAAATTAATAGAGGGTTGTTATGAGGAAAAGAACTGAACCAACCAGAGCCGAGCGCATGAAGCAGGCAATCCGTCATCGCCAGGATCAAGAGAAGCTGGAGCTGCGCCAGACGATTCTAAGAGCGGCCAGCGAATTGTTTTTGGAGCAGGGCTATGAGAAATTTTCGATGCGCGGCTTGGCTGAGCGCATCGGCTATTCCGCGACTACGCTTTATCTCTATTTTCGAGATAAGGATGACTTGCTTTTCGCAGTTGTCGATGAAGGCTTCACGCGCTTCGAACGCCAGTTGGAAGCCGTGGCAGCCAGCAAAGATGATCCCTGGGAACGCTTGATGGCTCTTGGAGAGGCTTACATTAGCTTCGGGCTGCACAATCCCGCTTACTACGAGCTGATGTTTATGCAGCGCACCGATTTCCTCATGAGCTCCAAACCCGGTACGCAGGAACCACGCATCACGGCCTTCCTGGTGCTTGAACAAACAGTTCAGCAGGCCATCGATGCCGGGGTGATCATTCCTGGAAATGCTAAGGCCTATAGCGATGCCTTGTGGGCGCAGATGCACGGAATTGTGTCCCTGGCCATCTCCAGCACCGATTCCTTCTTTCAAGGCGAGCGGCTGCGGGAGGCTATCGAGGCTGCGCGCTCTATGATCTTTCGAGGATTACATCAGGCGTAATCCTCTTTTTTTAACGAGCAATTAACACTGTTAATTCAAAGTGATATGTAATTTAAGCTAGATTGAACAATCCAGTGGAGCAAACAGAAAGGATTTTGTGACATGGCCAACCACTATCGGGGTGCGTTACAAACGCAGGATCAGGAAATTAGCCTTGATCATCTTCCCGTCGCGGGCCAGATTCCACACTGGCTCAGCGGCACATTATTGCGCAATGGACCCGGCAAATTCGAGCAGGGCGGGCAAAAGTATCGACATTGGTTTGATGGCATGGCAATGCTGCACCGCTTCGCCTTCCACAAAGGCGAAGTCTCCTATACCAACCGCTTTTTGCGCAGCTCGGCCTATACAAAGGGCCGCGAAGAGGGCAAGATCTGCTATAGCGAGTTTGCTACCGATCCCTGTCGCTCGCTGTTCAAGCGCGTAGCCTCTCTCTTCGAGACTAACGACCACCTGGCTCCGGTGCCAAATGCCGGTGTAAATCTGGCCCGCCTCGACGATGCCTTTATCGCTATGACCGAGACACCCATCCCTGTGCAGTTCGATGCGCAAACTCTGGAGACAATCGGAGTCATCGATTTTCAGGACAAACTTGCCGGTCACATGACCACAGCGCATCCACACTTTGATCCGGCAATGCAGGCCGGGATCAACTATATGGCTAACTTCTCGGCCAAGAGCACATACAATGTCTTTGCCTTTACGAAGCAGCAACGTCGCCTGATTGGTTCGCTTCCCGTACGCGAGCCGGCCTATATGCACAGCTTTGGCATGACGCGCAACTATATCATTCTTGTCGAATTTCCCCTGGTGATCGAGCCTCTCAAGCTCATGCTCAGCGGCAAACCGTTCTATGAGAACATGCTCTGGAAGCCGGAACGCGGTGCGCGCTTCCTGGTGATGAGCAAACACGATGGCTCGCTGGCCGGCACGTATGAGAGCGAGGCCTTCTTCGCCTTCCATCACATCAACGCCTTTGAGCAAGACGGCGATATTCTTGTTGATCTTGCGGCCTTTCCTGATGCGCGGATTCTCGATCAGTTATATATGGATAACCTGTTGGGACCAAAGGGCGGCGCGCTTTCCCAAAGCTCCTACCGACGCTATCGCCTTTCTCCTGGGCAGACAAAAACCAGCTATGAGCAGCTTTCCGCAGAGACAATTGAGCTGCCCCGCATTAACTACGAGCGCAACAACGGAATTGAGTACCGCTTTGCCTATGGCGTGAGCCAGCATGGAAAGCAGCGCGACGATTTCTTAGATCAGCTGGTGAAGGTTGATTGTACTGAGCGCAGCACAAAGATCTGGTATGCAGAGGGCTGCTATCCCGGCGAACCAGTGTTTGTGGCCGCCCCTGATACCAGCGACGAAGATGAGGGCGTTGTGCTCTCAGTGATCTTCGATGCCCAGCGCGAAAGCTCATTCCTGTTAGTGCTAGATGCTCGCTCGTTTACTGAGCTTGCGCGTGCAGAAGTGCCCCAGCATATTCCGCTGGGCTTCCACGGCATATATACTCATGGCGTTAATTAGCTTTGTTAAGCGGAAATTGGCTATTAGAGAACTGATGATCAGGCCCGGCCGCGGCCTGGGTATCATGACGATGCTTTTGAGCCGAGCACTATGTCCATATGCACAGCGCGGTGGCCAGGTAAGCCCTGAAGCCGCGCCTGCCTGGATATCAGGAGGAAACGATGGGAGCTACTTCTCATTCCTTCAAGGAAGGGGCCGTGCAGCTTCCCGAAGGAAAAGTCCATTATTACATGGCAGGATCTCAAGGCCCGCCTGTGGTACTCCTGCATGGTGGCGGGCCAGATAACGCGCTTATTAGCTGGTCCAGGCTCTTACCTGTCCTGGCCGGCTCTTTTCGGGTCTATGCTCCAGATTGGCCCAAGCAAGGCCAGAGCCACCCGTACCATGGAAAAGCTACTCAGCAGGAGCTTGAGCGTTGCCTGGCCAGCCTGTTAGATACCTGGGAGGTATCCCGTGCAGCGCTGGTCGGGCTCTCGATGGGTGGCAGCGTCGCTCTGGGCTTTGCCCTTAAGCATCAAGAGCGCGTAACGCGCCTGATTCTAGCCGCTCCGGGAGGGCTACAAGAACGGGTGGCTCGGCAGAAATTGAGCTACCTTGCCCTTCGCATGCCGCTGCTTCCTCTCCTGGGACGCTACCTCACGCGCAGTCGTGGCTTTATTCGTTCCTACCTGCGCCATGTCTTTAAAACAGAGGTTCTGGATCTTGACGCTATAGTCGAGGCCGTACAGGCTGAGTTCAGGGCTAAAGGCAGCATGTTTGACGACTGGTTGCTCGATGAGACGACCTGGCAGGGCAACAGAACCTATCATATGCCTCATCTCCCCAGGTTAAGCAGCACGACGCTCCTTCTGCAAGGCACTGCCGACGATATGGTCTCTCCCGAGCTGGTGCTCCAGGCGGCAAGCTTGATTCCACAGGCCGAACTATGCCTGCTGGAAGGATGCGGCCACTGGTCCCATCGCGAGCGGCCCGAGGCTTTTAACGCAGCTGTGCTCAGGTTCCTTACACCACTCCTGCAGGACTCCTGAACATCCCTGCTCTCCCTGAATAGAAAGTTTGTTTGCTCATAGAGGGCGTATGCTAAGAATAAAGATTCTGGCATATGCCCTTTTGTGCAGGCCACAAACTGGCCAATTATCCAGCCCTCATCATGCGCAGTTGTGCTACACTGCAACCAAGGAAGCGCGGCGCAGCACTGCACATTCTGCAGTTACGGGAGCGCAAGCCAGATCATCAGTCTTCTATTGGAGAGCTTGACAAAAGCAGATTTATATTTTATCTTGATATCAAGATAAATTTTACAAATATTCTTTGTATCAAGGAAAAGCATAAAGGAGTTATGTTCATGGAGAAATGGATCTGTGCCACCTGCGGAACCCAGTTTCCCGCCAGCGAGAAGCAGCCGGTGGTTTGTCCCATTTGTAGCGAGACGCGCCAGTATATAGGCCACCACGGTCAGCAATGGACGACCACCGAGCAGCTCAAGAAGGAGCATCGGCATATTGTGCAGCAGCACGAGCCGCATTTAATCGGAGTCGGGATCGAGCCATCCTTTGCCATCGGACAGCGCGCCCTGCTCATTCAGACCGAAAAGGGCAATGTGCTCTGGGATTGTGTGAACTTTCTGAACCAGGAAACTGTAGAGGTTATCCAGCAACTTGGAGGCCTGCAGGCCATCGCTATCTCCCATCCTCACTACTACACTTCAATGGTAGACTGGGCCGAGCAGTTCGACGCCCCCATCTATCTACACGAGGCCGATCGCCAGTGGGTTATGCGTCCCAGCGAGCGCATAGTCTTCTGGTCAGGTGAGACGCACGAACTGCTGGATGGGCTCACCCTGATCAATCTTGGCGGCCATTTTGCCGGTGGGACTGTCTTGCACTGGCGCGATGGCGCGAACGGCAAAGGGGCGTTGCTCTCGGGAGATATCATCTATGTGGTCGCTGATCACAACTGGGTGAGCTTTATGTACTCTTACCCTAATCTGATTCCCTTGCCCAGTAGCGAGGTGCGCAAGATGCGCGACATGATCGCGCCCTACCAGTTTGAGCGCATCTATGCAGCCTGGTTTGAAAGGCTTACGCCGCAGGGCGGACACGAGGCAGTTATGCGGTCGGCCGATAGGTATATCGCGATCTTAGAGCAAGGCATCACGGCCATTGAACCCACCCGCGAGGAGAGGAGATGATCCGGGAATCAGGCGCCGGACCATTTCTTCTCGCCGGCCAGCCTAAGTTCCGGTAACGCCGGTAAAATTGAAGCGACTCGTGCTCAAGGCAGGCGCCACCACGGTCAGATAGTCGGTGCACTGCAGGCGCTCGCGGCCAATGCCCTGCACGTTGAGCAAGACATCAAGAATGCTCTGGGTAAAGCGGAGATTTTTTACCGGCCTGCTCAGCTCGCCGTGCTCTATCAAAAAGGTACCGTCGCGCGTCATGCCGGTAAATAGCGTTTTCACGGGATGCACAATATTGGTATAGTGAAAGCGCGTCACATATAAGCCATGATCGATGCCTTTGATTAGTTCCTCCAGGCTGGCATCGCCGGCTTCCATCATCGTATGCAGTGGCAAGGGTCCTTCAATATTGGGAGCCGGCAAAGCGTGGCCCGTATTCGGCTTGCCAGCGCGCGCAGCAGTAAACGAATCATAGACAACGGCATTGGCGATGCCCTTCTCAATCAGCAACACGCGCTGCTTGGGTACGCCCTCATAGTCAAAGGCTTGCGGCAGCCCGGCCAAATCATGGCCATCATCATAAATCGTCACGCGCTTATCGGCAAGTTGTTTGCCAAACTGACCATTCATAAAGCTGCGCTCCTCCTGCACAGCCATTGCTGAGAGTCCCATAAAGGCGAAGAACTGCAGCATATCGGCCACCGCATAAGCATCGAGGACCACAGGATATTCGCCCAAGGAAATATCGACGGGATTTCTGCTGCGCTCAGCTTTTTCTACAGTCTCGCGCGCCATGTGCTCAAAATTGATGCTACCGAAATCGGTAGACACGCGTTGAGCATATCCCGAACCGCGCGCATCTGCCATCACCACAGCATGGCATTCAGCCGTCGTCGTGGGTTCGTAGGCAAAGGTGCCGAGAGAATTAGCCACGGCCAGGTGGCGTGTTCCTGTTGAGAAGGCGCCCGCCGCCTCAAGATGATGTTCCTTAGCTAGCTTGACAATAACGTTCACGCGCCGCGCGCGCTCCTCGGGGGAGCAGCGAGCTGTCTGCTCGCTATAGCCGGACGCGGGATGTAGTGGCTGGGGAGCTGGCAGTGAATGGAACTCGGGATTTTCGGGCTGCGTACGGGCAATTTCCAAAGCCTTCTCAGCGACCTGCTGCAGCGAGGTATCATCTAGCTGGTTAGTCGTCGCTACACCGATGCGCTTCCCCACGACGGCCCGAACGCGCAGCTCGTGATTGCTCTCGCTGACGTTTTGATGAATATAGTTATTGGCAAAGCGGGTCAGCGAGCTTTCGATACCTTGATAGACGACCTCGGTCTGTTCAGCCTGCGAATAGTGCAGCGCCTTCTCTACCAGAGTGCGTATGCTTGTTTCATCGGAATGCATGATTTTCTTACTCTTCCCTTAAGACCAGTTGCCTACACCTACCTGCACATTACGAAAACGAGCAGGCGCGGCACCATGTCCGGTACGCATTACTTGCATCGGCTCCCCTTTGCCACAATTGGGCGTGCCCCACACGGTCCATTCAGCGGGCCCGCAAATCGCATCGCACGAGCGCCAGAATTGTGGGGTGATCCCTGTGTAGGTGGCATTTTTGAAGAGACGACCAAGTTTCCCGTGCTTGATTTCATAGGCTACCTGCACACCGAACTGGAAATTGAGCCGCTGATCATCGATACTCCAGCTTTTATTGATGCTCAGATACAAACCATCCTGGGTATCGGCGATCAGATCATCAAGTTTCCAGGTGCCTGGTTCCAGGCTCACATTAGTCATACGTATCATCGGGAGACGATTCCAATTATCGGCTCTTACACAGCCATTACTACTCATCCCAACCAGCGGCGCGGTATCCCGCGACATGAGATAGCCGGTAAAAATGCCGTTGGTGACAATGTTGGTATGTTGGGCCGGCACGCCCTCGTCATCCCAGCCAAAGGTTCCCAGGCCGCCGGGAATGGTGGCATCAGCGCTGATATTGACTAGATCGGAGCCATAGCGATATTGCCCGTTGAGCTTATCAGTGGTAAGAAAGCTCTTTCCTACAAAGCCTGCTTCCATGCCGAGCACGCGATCTAATTCGATGGGATGCCCGCAGGATTCATGGACTTGCAGGGCGACTTGCGGCCCATCGAGGATAATGGTTGTAAAGCCGCTGGGACACTGAGGTGCTGAAAGCAGGCGCACGGCTTCTTCGGCGATGCGCGCTCCATGTTGCTCCAGGTTCATAGCTTCGACAAATTCGTACCCGGCAGTTCCGGCCTGTCGTCCAAACGAATTGGGATAAGAACGAGTCTGAATCTCGTTACTATGCGGATCGACGGCGCTGGCTTCGATAGCAGCTCCTGTATCAAATAGCTCTTGCTCGATTTCGCTGCCTTCGGAACTTACAAATAATTTGCGCTCGCGCGAATATTCCATCATGGCACTGGTTAGCGAGATCCCCTTTACGCTGCGCATGGCGGCGTCAGCGTCCAGCAGGAGTTGTACTTTACGCTGTAGATCGACACTAAAAGGATCGATCTGCACAGGCGTGCGATAATTACCTTTCTGGGGCGCAAGTGGCGAGAGATAGACGGGCTGACCGGCAACAATGGCGCTGGCGCGGGCAATCTGCACAGCGCGACGGGCTATCCGTTCGGCTTCCTCTTGATCCATGCGGGCACTGCTGGCAAAGCCCCAGGCACCATCGACGATGACACGTACGTTGAAACCGCTACTTGTCTCATGCGAGATTCCATCGACACGTCCATTCTTGACTGCGATTCCCTCAGTTGTGCGTTCCATCACACGTACATCCACATAGCTGGCCCCGAGTAGCTGAGCGACATTGAGGGCTCGTCTGGCTAAGTCAAGCATACTCTGTACTCTTTCTGTATTGCTGAGTAGAAATTGGATAGATCAGGTGCTAAAGTGGAAGAGAACAAGCCAAAATAAGAGCATAGATGTGGCACCTGCATGCATATCCATCTTTTGTTTTTTAATATTACTATCGGCTATTGTACGGGTTCAATAAGAGAATTGTCTATATAGTGATCGTCCCAGTGCAAATTGTATCATAACGAATCCAGTTAGTGCATGCTGTTGGACTGCGATTAATCTTAATGGCTAGCAGATTTTCCCATGTCGCTGAATAAAAGGGCGAAAAAGGAGATTCGAGAGGCCCGCCAGTTCCCCAGATGAGGAACTGGCAGCGCTTCTCTCGATCCATACGCGATCTACAAATTACGCGCCCGACGTCGGACTTTCGCTATCTCTGCCGGTCGGGTGGCCTTTGCCAGGTGTGAGGATTCTCCACATGAGGAGCAGAAGCAGTACAATGATGCCTGCGCTGATACCAAAGAGAGAGGTATAGCCCCCTCGTGCATAGAGCACACCCCCGGCTGATGCTCCCCCAATCTCGGCAAGGGCCTGGATGGATTGGCTACCCCCTTGCACCAGTCCTTGTTGTTCGCTGCCGGCGGCCTCGGCCAGCAAGCTGCGCAAGGGCGGCTCGACAAGGCCACCACCACCGGCAAACAAGAAGGTGCCTAACAGGACTAGCACAAGCGATGGAAGCAGGGCCAGGGCGCCAAAGAGCAGGTAGCCAAGAAAGACGCAGCCAAGCCCAACGAGCATCATGCGCACTTCGCCCAACCAGGCCAGCAGCGGCTTGATAAGCAAGCCCTGGACGACGATATCGGTAAGGCCCACCATGACCAGGATGAGGGAGATCTGGGCGGGATTCCAGCCCAGGCTCTCCTTGATAAAGACTGCGAAGAGCGCGCCAAAGGCGGCAAAGGGCAGCTGATAGAGAAAGACGCAGAGCAGCAGCCAGCGCACAGTCTTGAGCGAGAGGACGCTGCGCAGATGCTGCAATGGGTTCAAGGCCTGAAAATCAAGCCGCGCGGCTCGCTGCTGCGCTGGCAAGCTTTCGGGCAAAAAGAAGAAGCCCCAGAGCAGATTGAGCAAGGTCAGGCCCGCAGCCAGAAAAAAGGGCACCTGGTAGCCAAGGGTGGCCGTAAAGCCTCCTACGATTGGCCCGAGCAATAGGCCGATTCCCGAGCTGGCGCTGAGCAGGCCAAAGTTGACGGCACGCGTCTGCCTCTCGCTCAGGTCCCCAATATAGGCGGCAAGAATACTATCATTGCCTCCGGTAATGCCATCGATCAGCCGGCTGAGAATAAAGATCCAGACGGCCCCGCCCAGACCAAACAAGAGATAGCCCAGGGCACTACCCAGCAGACAGAGCAACAAGAGCGGACGGCGCCCGTAGCGGTCGCTGAGTAGGCCAAGAGCTGGCGCAGCAAGAAACTGGCAGACGGCATACAGGGAAGAGAGCCCGCCAATCAGCAAGGCCAGGGTCGCGGGATCAGGCACTTCTTTCTGCACGGCAAAGGGCAAAACGGGACCGGCAATGCCAAAGCCCATAGCATCCAGCAGGGAGGTCATTACCAGAAAAATCATCGCCCGCTTGCTCAGGCGCGGCCCCTGGCCTGTAGAGTGTGGTGGTGTCATGAAAATTTCCTTCTAAATCTTTTTATTCACAAGTTAAGAATGCTCGCCGCTCCCGAGCCTCGCGCTTAGCGTTATATGCCGGTCATGGTGCGCTGGCAAAAGAGTCAGGCTTCCTACAAGCTGTCTACTTCGCTAGAGCTCGCATCCTTCAGGGCATGCCTCACATAGGAAAACAGGCAGGCATAGGCGCAGAGAATTTATGAGTTTGCGAAGCTAAAAAAGGGATAGGAGAGCCGTAAACTTTGCAGCATTCTACACGATATGGGTAAAAGATTTAAAAGAGGCGTAGCAAGCCGACAAAGCGCGGGCTCTGAAAAAGGTGTCGCTTGCTATGTAAGCAGAAAGATGCTCTGACTCAAGTCAGAGACATAAAGCTATTGCTTATGCGAGGTATGCAATAAACACGGAGATGCAAAATTTGTAAGCTAAGCCAGGGATGTAATCGATCCAGGCGAGACCAAGCTGTAGCGTTAAGGGCCTGGGCCCTTTCTCTAGTTTATGAGTTCCGAGCAGACATACCTGAGCTGGCAACACCATAAACCAAGTACCTCATAGAGACCTTTCCTCCAAAGTAAAAACTTACTGTGTTATAGTACCAGCCCCAACAGTTAAAAGTCAAGCCTCCCTTGAAAGCTAAGCAAGGTGATTGCCAAGCTCCCTGTACCGCTTGTGTCGGCGCACAAGAGGAGCAGGCAGGATTGCCCCGCAAGGAAGCATCCGTACTCCCTTGACTCCCGCCCACTCACGAGCCCGCAAAAACCTTTCGCCCTCAAGGAAGGCTGCCTATCGTGATATCACGATCTGAGAGATACCACGCTGCTAGCTCAGTGTTGTGCTGTCTCACTCGCCCTCTGGCTTCTCTCCTGAGCCACGCGCTCCAGATTCTGTAGCTCTACACGGTACATGCGCGGATGGTATGTCGCGAAGATGAGACGTTCGATCAGACCTTGCAATCCAGGGCTTGCATTCATCACTGTGGCAATCTCTACACGAGCTTTCTGGCCATTCTCAACAGGAGTAATCGTAAAGCTAGTGGCGAGTTGTTGGGGCGTATCCTCGATGTCCTTCTCTACTATCACGCGGCCCGGCTCCAGCTCTCGTGTGATCTGGTAAAAAGACTGCTCTACACCCAGAACGCGCGTCTTAAAACGATGGATCGTACCTTCCCCATAGCCTCCTTTCTCGACTTGTAAATCAAAAATCTGTGGAGGTAAGATGCGCGGATGCGTATTGCGATAATCGGCGATGGTGGCATATAAATCTTCGGGCCGCGCATTCAGCACGGCAGCCGTTTTCACATTGATCTTTCCCATTGTTGCTTCCTTTTCTCTGCTCTCAGAGGCGCTGGCTTAGCATATTTATATATTCCTTTGTCATATGACTTAGTGTCATATGGCTAAATATAGTATAATCCAAAATGGCGAGTATGACAAGGGAACTTATGCCGAAATGTCATATAATATGGTGATTATTTAGCACTGTATGAAGGGAGGGGCAGTTATGGAGCCGCGCGAGGCTTATCCGATCACCTACAGCATCCTTGGCTTGCTAGCAATCTGGGGACCGCTCTCCGGCTACGATATAAAGCGCCTTTTCGATCACATGCTCTCCTCGATGTGGGGAGCAGCGCAGAGTCAGATCTATAAAGAGCTGCGCCGTATGCGCGAGATAGGCTGGGTAGAGATGGAGCGTGAGGAGCAAGAATCGCGCCCGGATCGCAAGCTCTATTCGATTACCGCAGAAGGTCTCAGCGCACTGCGCAAGTGGCAGACGCAGCCGCCAGAAGTCTTTCAGTTGCGCGACGAGATGCTCTTGAAGATGCTCTTTGGTAGTTTTGCCCGGTCTGCTGACCTGGCACAGAGCTTGCGCGCCAGCATCGCTGAGCACGAGACGCGCTTGCTTGTCTATCGACAGAATACCCAGGCCATTGCTGGCGCCTTTCCGCGTGGGGACAAACGCTATAATCCCTACAGCGATGAAAATGCGGAAGATCCCTATTTTGGCCTGGTGACGCACTTTGCCGTCGAATTTGAGAAGACGTATCTGCGCTGGCTCTACGAGGCGCTAGAGCTTGTGGAGAGTCGAGAAAAGCCAGCACCTTCAGATATGGGCGAGTCATGATCTCGGCGTCAAACCCGTCAAGGGTGGCCTGCCGCTTAGCTCGACAGGCCAGCTTCTCGCAAATCCACCCACCACCAGCCTCGATCATCATTAGGTACGAGTTGCTCATATCTAACAGCTCCGTAAAATCCCAGGCTTTAAATATAGGACGCCTTAGATAACCTCAAAGTGCAGATCTGCAGGCTGGCAATCCTTGCCATTCACTGGCACTAAATCCTGTGGACAAGCCGACATGACCACAATACAATCCATCTCGGCGCCAAATACTACATAATCGTCAGGCTTAGAGACTGGCGTCAACCAGCCAATTGAGCCATCGGCCTGCACCGGATTGTTCATCCAGAGGTTGAGGGGCGAGGGCACTTCAGCCGTGCGCAGCTTGATAGCTTTCAGGGCCATTCTCAGGTTATCGGCACAATTGTCGTGATAGCCCTCCACGCCCAACTTTTGATAGCGATAGATGTCGCAGGAGGTGAGCAGCGTATCATGGACGCCGGGCGACGTATCCTCCAGGAAGGTAAGGATTGTGCGTCTGTGGTTGGTTACCAGTGGATCACCAACGACTGGCGTCAGGCGACTCAACCAGGTTCGTAGATGCTCCATGGAGAGAAATTCGCGCGGCGAGGAAGCATTAAAGGCCCAGAAATCGCAGACCTGTGAGCCATAGGTGTTAATGATCTTGAGCCGTTGCCCTTGCGCCAAGCGTACAGCTCGCCCTTGTCGAGCAGGAACTATATAGCGCTTGCCTGGCTCAGGGCGCCCATCAGCGGCTATCGGCGAGGTGAGCGTAGCATTGAGGCCCTCTGGCTCTCCGTTGTCTTCGTAGGGAAGTTGCTTTACCTTTTCGCTCATACTGCAAAACCTCCTTGTTACAAGTCTATGACGCTGCTACATCCTCAACTACAAGCTAAGAGAGACGATCCGCAAAACGCGCAGCCGCAGCAAGGAAAGAGATGGAGAGAGCCGGGCGGCTCTCAGCTCCCTTCCCTGTTCTCTGGCTTAAGAGGGCTAATCGAGCACCAGCTTGCGCCCGATACAGGTTAGCGTGCGGTGCCGGAAATACAATGCGCCACCTTCGCGATAGGCCTGCGTGCCGCTCAGATCGTGCAAGACATCCTGCTCAAACATAGTGCGCACCTCTTGCGCCCGCTCAGCGGGAGTCTGGGCATTCTTGAGCCATTGCTCGACTGCCTGAGCGTGGAAGCTGGTAAAGAGCTGCTCAACCTCAAGATGACGGGCCGTAAAGAGCTCTACAAGCTCGCTGAGCGGTAAAGCCCGCGTATGGGAGGGATCGCGCAGGCGCTCAAAATGATTATGATAGGCCGCACGCTCGGGAAATTCGCTGGCTATGATATCCTCGATAATCACAAGCCCCTGGGGACGGCACACGCGCGTCATCTCGCTAAGCACATGCGCCGGATCTTCAAAGTGATGGAAGGCCAGGCGCGAGATCACTATATCGAACTCCTGAGCCTCAAAGGGCAGATTTTCGGCATCGCCAACTTGAAAGCTCAGATTATTGAGCCCACGTTCCTGCCGCTTCTGCTCGGCAATGGCCAGGGGCGCCGCGGTCAGATCGATCCCGACTACTTCGCAGCCAGCCACGGCAAAAGCCATAGCGACATAGCCGGGTCCGGTTGCCACATCCAGCACGCGCATGCCTGGCTGCGGCTGTACCGCTTGCAAGAGACGTTGCAAGCGTTCATTGTTTGCGATGCTGGGATTGGCAGCGTAGGCCTGCGCCTGTTGCGTAAATTCGCGCCTGATAAGCTCTTTATGCCCCTGGGTTGAAGTCATATTCACCATCTCCATTCTACTCTCTACTCACTTATCTGCACCCGCGCAAATCAGCTTCTATCCTCCCTCATCTGCAATAAACAGATCAGAGGAAGGTTATAGCCAGGTGCGCTTATATACATTATGAGTTTTCTCCCTACTCGCCTGCAAGTCCGCATAGCAAACTAGCGGCTCGCGCGGAACAGAAATTACGGGCTCACAAATTTCTACAAAAAAACAAGACTCTGGAAATTGGATGTCTCCGTTTGGCGATCTTTGCGTTATTCTTGCATCTATAAATCCTTGTAGGCATACAGAAGGAGAAAAAGTGTATATCTCATCAAGGAAGCAAGTTTTACTTATGCCATCTACAAATCCTGCTGAAGAGATAGAACTGATCAAAAGCGTCAGGGCTGATCCGGCAGCCTTTGATCAGCTTTATCAATGCTATGCTCCGCGTGTCTATCGCTATCTACGTACGCGTATGGCTAGCGATGAAGACGCCTCGGATCTCACCCAACAGGTCTTTCTCAAAGCCTTTGAGGCACTTCCACGCTATCAAGCGCGCGGCATTTCCTTTATCGCCTGGTTGCTACGGATAGCCCATAACGCGCTCACCGATGTCTATCGCCGTCAGCACTACGCGATTTCCTGGGATGCTTTACCGATTCTGTTTCATCCCTCCACTGAAGGAAATCCCGAAGATGTCGCCCTGCAGGCCGAGAGCTTAGGGTATCTGCGCCAAATATTGGATAAGCTGGATGCCGATAAGCGTAATCTGCTAGCTCTACGCTTCGCCGCTGGCTTAAGCTCAAGCGAGATCGCCCAGGTGACGGGCAGGAGCCAGGCAGCCGTCAAGAAGCAATTGGCCCGCATTCTCGCCGTGATCAAGGAGCACTATCATGAGCTTTCAAGCCGGGAAAATTAGCTCTCAAGCCAGGCCTGACTTGCTTATAGGGCCCGTATCCTTGCTGATATTACAGGATCTGCAAATCATCTATGGCCACGAAATAGTGGAGCTGCTGATCCCTTCACGGAAACATGCGACAGTTGAGCGCATAGGAGCCTTCCCAGAACTCGGAAATTTTCTCGCTCTTAGCAAAGAGCTAACCCATGTGCTGCAAAGCTTAAAGGAGCACTATATGTCTATGTACGAGCAAAAATATTCGGATCTTTTCAACCACGAAGATAAGGGCGATACGCACGAAGAAATGCTACACATACTCAGCGATCTAGAGGCTGCCTACCAGGCTCCACAGTTGCCAACGGCCATCACTCAGCCATTTCACGCAACACAACGTCTACAGCAGCGCCAGCCAGGCAAGCGCGCTGAGATACGCAAGTTGACACGTCCTGTACGCCGCAGATCGGTTCTTGTGCTGCTCGCCGCTGCAGCTTTGGGCATCCTCGTATTGACAGCCGCAGCCGTTATGCCCTTAATCGAGCAGTCGATCCAGAGCGCCTTGCAGTGGCAATCGGATCTTCCCGATAGTGCCTATAAAAACCTGCAACTTACTCAGCAGTCCGATGGCGTCTCCGTGACACTTGAAAAGGGCTATGCCGACGCAAATCGGATCTTGCTTATCTATACATATAGCATACCCAAGCGCTATGGGAATGTTCGCGCGGAGGTGCAAGGCACGATAACTACGGCCCAGGGCCAAACTTTGCCAGAAGGCATGGCCAGTGTCGTTGAAACAATGGCGCGCAGCTCGGATGGGCAGATCAAATGGGCAGGAGTACTCTCTTTTGACACGCGCAGCATCCAGGATACGCCCTCAGCGCTTCACCTACACCTGGTACTGAAGAAGTTTTTCATTGATGTGCCGGAAAATGTGAAGATTCAGTCCGAGCATATTCGGGTGTCGCACTTCGCCAATTTCTCCAAAGCCTTGAGCTACAATTTCACGCTTCCCTTCCATCCCGGCCGCAACGTGCAGATTGCGCAACCACAGGTCACCGTGCAGGGTAAGACAGTCACGCTGCGTAGTGTTGTGGTTACACGCAGCCAGACGACTTTTGAATTCCAGGGGATTGCTGATGCTCAGGTTGTCCTTCATACGCCAGCCAGTACTATTACAGATCGGTACGCTGAGACTTCGGGCCATCGGCCAGACAATGAGCATAATGATGTGTGCGCTGCTTGCTCAATGCTCTTCATTTCACAGAATGATCTGTCTACGCAGACCGGTCTCTGGACGATCACTCTCAACAAAGATAATCGAGAATGGACCTTCAAAGTAAAGGTGCATTAGTTAGCCGGTACTTTGCAGAATAAAAGGAGATCTTTATGCCAGGGTTACGCCTTTTTCTTTATTCAGGGCTAGTAGAAAGGACTTCCAACAGCACGACTTCGGCTTACTGCCTAGCTTTGTAGCTTATGTAAGCCTCGACGATGCTCTGAGCCAGGACTGTGGACGGACCAAAGCCGCGCTCTGGTCGCCATAGCTCGCGCCGCCCATCGCGATAGCAGATATCCAGGGCGGCGCTAATCGTGTTGGTGTGCGTGCGCCGATTGAGCTCGGTATCGTCGTCGGAGCACATTTTGAGCGCCAAGCTGCTTAGCTCGGCATAGGCTACGACTTTGGTAACGGGCTTGCGAACTCCCGGACCACTGGCATACTGCACGAAGCCTTCGGGCAAGACGATAAGCCAGAGGTCCCGGGTCAGAAAGCGGCCCAGGAGCTTTCCAGCGCGCGCCTTGCCCTGCCAGATCCGCCAGTGCTGTGGCGCCCGACCCTGGCGCGCCTGGCCTACAACGGCTTCTGGATCAAGCATATTTCCTTTACCTCGCCTGCAAATATTTCTCGGCCACAGTATAGTGCAGGACAAGCTATATGGGAAGATCGCCGATCCTCTCCCGGTAGCTCAAGTCTGGCCGTCTAAGGCCGGCGCGTTGAGATAGAGATCGCTAAACTCGGTCTCGCGGCGCGGACAGATCTGCGTGAGCTGATAGCCATCGGGCAAGGTGAGCCGATAGCGCTGGCAGCGGGTGCGCGGGATAATTTCCTGGCGCGTTGTGCCAGCTGGTAGCGTGATGATGCAGCGCTCAGGTAGTTCGAGAATAGAGCATCCATGTTCAATTAAGACGCTCGCTGCCTGTTGGCGCAGGTGCGGCAGTGTGACAATCTCAAATGGCTCGGGGATAGTATGCGTCTCCACATCCATCAAAAGAACCTCCCAACTCATCCTAAAAAATAAGCTTATATGTAGTATATTACTGATTAAATCGCTAAATGGATTCTCGACTGAGAAGGATGTACATGCTTTGATCTTCGTCGTAGATAAAAGCTACGTTCTGCCGGCGCAAATAGTCAAGGCAGATCTCGTAGAGCCGAAAGGAGCGGCCTATGATTTCGGCATCCTCCATACAGTCTGAAAGCTGCATGCTTGCATTGAGGGCACGGAGCACGCTGACGATACGCTCGGTCTGCTCCTTGGCAGTTGTGTTCATGATGTTCTTCTTTCCTCACATTTTTTGGGACTAACTTCCATACAATAGCGCCAGGCCATGTAGAGGATTTCTTGCGTAGTGCTGGGCTTACTAATCCACGCTTGCACACCTGCTAAGCGCCCTTTCAAGCGCTCAAGGATACCGTTACAGCGTGAATGCATGACGAGTTTCGTGTTGTCAAAAGTTGGCTGCTTCCTGAGCCAGCGTGCAACCTGATAGCCGTCCATGCGCGGCATGATCAGGTCCAGGAAAATGAGGCGCGGCACAGGGCCACCGTCATGTAGCCAGCGCAGCATACTGAAGCCGTCTGCGAAGCTACGCACGTTATATCCAGCGCGGCGTAAGGTAAATTCGAGGATCAAGCATACCATTTGAGAATCGTCGGCGATCAAGATCAGTGGCGCTTCTTGCTGTTGGATGTAAGATTGCTCAAGCATTTCTTTCCTCACTGCTAGCATAATGCCAGCGCACTTTCGACAACACTACGTTAGTTTGAGCATACAAGCAGACGAATATTATAGTTTTTTGGTTTCCATCTCTGGAACAGCCTGGATGATGACGAGTAGGTAGAGGTGCTCTTGCTCGTCGTAGTAGAATGGGACGCCGCTGCGCTGCAGCCAGCGATGGCACTGCTTGAACAGGTTATCGGCTACGCGCTTTTCATCAGGCAGGTTGGCACACATGATTTGCAGTAAGCGCGCCTGATTAAGCTGGTCAAGAATCCGCAAAATCTGTGGGCGCTCAGGTATGACGTGGCTGCGGTGGGTGCTTTCTTTGTTCGCCATAAGTTCCTTCTCCTTACTGTCTTTACCCATATATCGTACTTCATATATTTTAAGAAGTACAGAGGGACTATACAGATTACAGCTGCAATTGTGCCTTCGCTCTTCCACAGGTTCAATCCTATGACTCTACCCCCACTGTCATAGAGTGCAAGCCACTTGCTATAATACAAGTTAATTTCATAGGTTGAGGCCCAAGATGATCAGGTTGAAAGTCAAAGAAGTTGCTACTGCAAAGGGATTTGGGCAAGGTAAACTAATGCGGCGAGCAGATATCGATGTTAAAACATTGCAGCGTATCTATCGTAACCCCTATGCCGAGATCAGCACATTTACCCTTGACAAATTAGCCCTGGCCTTAAACGTTGATGTGCGTGAGCTTATTGAGAGTGTTCCTGACGACCCGCAAGAGCAGGCTGTCCTTCAGCCTGAAGAATAAATAACTTGCCATAAAAGCAATCTCCTTACTACTCATATTTGCCATCGGCTTCAATTCTACAAATCTTCTTAAGAACTATAAAAATCATATCATTACATTACGAGCATTTAAAGTATCAAAGTATTGATACTATCAGAGCACTGATACTAGCAAAGTATTGATACTATCAGAGCATTGATACTTATGTGGGAATCGGGTTATTGCTACAATGGGCACATCAAGATGTTGAAAGTGGCCATTGTGATCAGGTTGAGGATTAAAGAAGTTGCCGTAGAGAAAAAGATAAGCATGCGGAAACTGGCGAAAAATGCAGATATATCCTATAATACCCTTCGCACGATTTATCGCGACCCTTATCGCCAGGTAACAACCACCACTCTTGATAAATTAGCCCTGGCCTTAAACGTTGATGTGCGTGAGCTTATTGAGAGTGTTCCTGACGACCCGCAGGTCCCTCCCCAGATAGATACATAAATATCTACACAAATCCGGTTTTCTCGCCCGACATTGGCAAAGTGGGAAGGAAACGTTTGGGGCTCTGCCCCAAGCCCCGGTTAAGGGCCAGCCCTTAACAATCCTTTTTTTGGAGAGCTGGAAAGCTCTACCTTCAGGTGAAGCATAATTGACGAATATTTATTAATTTGCTATTTTATCCTTAATTAGGATAAAAGCTAGCAGGTGCCATATTTATGTCAACAAAGATCCCTATTAGCGCAAAAGAAGCTGCAAAGATGTTAGGTGTTACGCCCCGAACCGTGATACGCCTTGTAGAACGTAATGAGCTTCCTGGCTTCAAGGTTGGAGATGTGTGGCGCTTTTACCGCGAAGATATTCAGCATTACATTGATGCCCAGATGCGAGGGCGCAACCCTGATCAATTTGAGGATTAAAGAAGCTGCCGCCTCTAGCTCTCACATAAGGCTTTCCAACTTATTAAAACGGGATTGTTAAGGGCCTCCGCCCTTAACCGGGGCTTGGGGCAGCGCCCCATTACCTTCTTCATTAGCCCAAACTAGCAATCGGTGCCGGAAGGTGCCGGGCTTTTGGGCGCTGGTGCCGCATGCTGGCACCCATATAAACTGGCACTACAGGCCGCTTTATGCCATACGAGTGCCGGGGTGCCGCGTTTTGACAGGTTTTTTTTATTTACACGTTTTTGCTTTCAATTTTTGCCGGTCTACTAAATTCTTGTATTTACCCGGCACTCCCGGCACTACTAGTCAGAAGAAATAGAGATAAAGTGGCGCTAGAAGCGGTTTCACACTATAGGCAAACACAAAAATATGCCAAATTTTGCCCGGCACTCGTTGGGAACAGAAAATAGGGCTCCGCAAGCTCTAGAGGCAGCTTGAGCCATAGGTGCCGCATAAAAAGGCTGCCCGGCACCTCCCGGCACCACCGTGTGCATATTGGACTGCTCACTACCCGAACATTTTATCAGGCGGGTATGCTGTGCCAGCAATCCCCACATGCGAACCGAGCGCAGGCTAGTCGCGGACCCGCGCACAAATTTGCCTCCTGTTGCTAGCATCTGCCAACTGATGTACAATCCTTGTGTCAGGAACCAGACTACTCGTAATATCCACCCGATATAGCATTCAGCAAAAGGCGCAAAATCACACATTAAGATTAGAAACATTATGCAACAGCGACGCTTACTGATATTCGTATCAGCACTTATCTTGAGTATCCTCATGTTTTTCTGCACATCGGCGCTCTACCCCCCGCCGGTGGCATCCGCACACGCCTTTGTCATTGGCTCCAATCCTGTCGATGGCGCCACCATCAACGCAGCTCCTAACGTGGTGCGTATCTACTTTAACGCACCAGTGAGCACGCTGAGCACAGTTCATGTCTACGCAATTGAGAACGGCCAGCTTGTTGACGTGAGCGCGGCACCCGCCTCTATCTCTCCTACCGATGCGCGCGAGCTGGACACGCCGCTCAAGTCGCCTGGTAGCCTGCCCCAGGGCAGTTACGAAATAAAATGGATGGCGGTAGCCAGCAATGACGGTCACACAACCTATGGCGTCATCGGCTTTGATGTAGGTTACTCAAGCATGGGCCTGCCCGGCACAACAACGCTCGGACCCACTACCAGCAACAATCTGGATGGTGCAGGGGGTA
The DNA here is from genome assembly GCF_004208415.1 of Ktedonosporobacter rubrisoli. Taxonomy (GTDB): domain Bacteria; phylum Chloroflexota; class Ktedonobacteria; order Ktedonobacterales; family Ktedonobacteraceae; genus Ktedonosporobacter; species Ktedonosporobacter rubrisoli. The sequence continues at coordinate 6,761,928 of NZ_CP035758.1, forward strand.
TTCGCACGCTCAACTTCCTTGGCGTGCTCTCGATTATCTGGGACTGGCTGATCCTGGGAGCGCTAACGCTCTGGGTTGGCATGCTCGTCATAGAAAAGATCATCGTGGCCCGCACAGAACGGGTTTCGGATCTGCTTAGATTCACGCTGCGCCCGGGCCATTCTCTTCACTGGCTCTGTCTGTCAGCGCTGCTCTGTGGCGAGGTTGTCGCGCTAGTCTTGCGCAATAGTCGACTATCGCAGGCGCTCGATAGCGGCTTTAACCTCAGCAACCTGCTACGCCTGGTCAGCGACACTACCTATGGGCACATCTGGCTGGCGCGCATCGTCCTGCTTCTCATCGGCCTGGGCTTTCTCTACTGGCTCAAGCAAACTGCCGATAGCAAAGACGAAGATGAGGCCGGCAACGTACCGGCGCCGCGCCCACTTCAGCGTTCAAGCTCCGGACGCCAATCGGGCACCCAGGAGTTTCATCCCACAACCGGCAGCCTCACCAGAGAGCGGGTCGAGATGGAAGAGAAAGCAGCAAGCCGCCCGTTGCCACCCTATACTTTCCTGTGGCTTATTCTGACCGGCCTGCTCCTGCTGACCTACGCCCTGACCGGCAACGCCTCACAGGTATTCCGGCCGCATATCAGCGCCATCATCTTCGACTGGCTCTATCTGACTGCTCAAGGCATTTGGTTTGGCGGCCTGGCCTACCTGGGCTACATGCTGCTGCCGCGCCTGCCCGGCGATCTGGATCGGCAATCGGCGCCCCTCATCGAGCTGCTGCAGCGCATCCTACCGGTCTTCCTGGCCGCGATGTGCATTCTGCTGATCAGCGGCTTCTTCCTGGCCGAAGCCAGTATTACTAGCATCGACCGGCTGCTCAACGATCCCTATGGGCGCACTTTATTGGTACAGAGCGCCGTCACCGTGCTTATCCTCCTGCTCAGCCTATACACGCTTTTTGTGTTGCGGCCCAGGATCACGCGACAGGTCCTCTTGCTTCCAGTTGTTGAACCCGAGCTCCCTGCCCGGCGCATGCGCCAATCGGCCTTGGAGCAAAGCTGGCGCACCTTGAAAGGCCTGGTCAATACGCAAGCTATCATGGGAGCAGGCGTACTACTTTGTGCCGCATTTATGACATTCTATGCGCCGCCTATCGTCTTTCCCAACATTAACTATGCGGCCTCGTCTTCGTCGCCATCAGCCAGCAGCACGGGAAGTACCCAGAGCAAACAGGTTGGCGATCTACATCTCACCCTGAATGTCTTACCTGGCAAGCTCAATCGCGAAAACAGCGTCGTCCTGCTGATCACCGATAGCAATGGCAACCCTATCACCGACGCCAAGGTTAGCCTGAGCACCAACATGGTCATTATGAACATGGGTACGGCACATAAGACCATCGAGAGTGGGAATCCGCTCTACGTAGCCACCTTTGACAAACGCCAGGCCTTTAGCATGGCCGGCCAGTGGTCAATTGACCTCACAATTCAGCGTCCCGGCCACGATTCCGTACAGACCAGGTTCCTGGTCATGCTGCAATCAGCGTAAAGCAAGGGCGGTGCCAGTCATCGCCCTTTCCACCTCCGATAACCTTTAATCTCTCACAACGATACAATCATCATAGTATTGCCTGAAAACGAAATCAAACAATCTCTTTTCCCTATGCTCTGCCCTTTGCTCCGTAATGTCTCAGCAAGGCGGCAAAAAGAGCGTTTCTGGACTTGACAAGGTTTTTTTCCCTGATTATACTGCAAGCAGCCCTGAATTTAACTAACTAGTTAGATTGAGAAAAGGAGAGCGTGCAACGTGTCTGAACGGCGCAAGGGGCGTACTCATGACGCAGAAGGCGCGAAAGAAGCCATTATCAATGCGGCTGAGCAGGCCTTTGCCGATAAGGGCTTTAGTGGAGCGCGCATCGACGCTATTGCCGAGGCTTCGGGCTATAATAAGAGCCTGATCTTCCACTATTTCGAGGACAAACTGGGCCTCTACAGCGCCGTCATCAAGCACATCAAAGAGCATGGTGAAGATTCATATGGGCACCTCTTCGCAAGCTATGCCTCAGAAGAAGTTATTCTGCGTGACGTCCAAACGTTCAGGACCTTTCTTGCCGAATGTGTAAGAATCTCCTTCGACTTTTTTGTTGCGCACCCCAATGTTTTGCGCATCTTTACCTGGGAAATGGCCGAGGGCTGGCACACATTCAACCTTATGATAACCCGCTTCAACCGCAACCCGTCCGGGCACGCCGGGCGGCTCTTCCGCCACGCCCAGGAGCGGGGTTACGTACGCCCTACGCATAACCCGGCCATGCTGGTAGTCATGGCCCTTGGCATCTGTCAATTTTATCTCACCTCTATTCCGCGCTATCAGGCAATCTTCAAAGACGAGGACTTCACATCGCCTGAAGCGCTGGCGGAGGCCCGCGAACAAATCACCGAATTTGTTGTTCGTGGCATTATGGCTGATTCCTGAAAAGTACAGATTTAGAGAGAGGAGCTTCACCAGATGCAAGCCAATGCTCAGGTGAACAGACAGGGACTGCCGTATAAATGGCTGGTAGCGATTGTTATCATTATCGGTACATTTATGAGTATTCTCGATTCAACAATCGTGAACATCGCTATTCCGCGCCTACAAACTGCCTTTGGTGCGGATATTCACAGTGTTCAATGGACGATCACCGCCTATTTGCTTACGCTTGGCGCAATGACGCCCGCAGCCCCCTATCTGGCCAATACATTTGGCATTAAACGCGCGTATATCACGGCCCTGGGAGCCTTTACGCTTGGCTCGGCTCTCTGTGGCCTATCCTGGAGCCTGCCCGTACTCATCTTTTTCCGCGTCGTCCAGGGATTGGGCGGTTCGGCCCTCTTCCCACTATCGATGACCATGCTCTTTCGCGAATTTCCTCCGGAGGAGCGCGGCGTAGCCATGGCCACGCTAGGCGTCCCGGCCCTGCTGGCTCCGGCGCTTGGTCCGATCCTCGGCGGCTATCTGGTCACGTACGCAGCCTGGCAAGCCATCTTTTTCATCAATGTGCCCATTGGCATTGTCGCCATCCTACTGTCCACATTTATTCTACGCGAGGCCCATCTTGGCGCTCGATCTCGCTTCGATTGGCTCGGCTTTATCACCTCAGCCTATGGCCTGGCCGCCGTGCTCTATGGCCTCTCCGAGACCAGCACCGATGGTTGGGGCTCGACCACGGTTCTTGCCGCCATAGGTAGCGGAGCGCTGGTCCTGGCAATCTTCGTCTTGATCGAAATAAACATTGCGCAACGCGGCGGTCGACCCCTCCTTGATGTGCGCTTTTATACCAATCGTTCGTTTGCCGCCTCCAACCTTGGCTTCGTATTTGTCATGTTTAGCATGTATGGCGGACTATTCTTATTGCCGATCTACCTTGAAAGTCTGCGCAACCAGAGCGCTTTTCAGGCCGGCTTATTCCTGCTGCCTCAGGCGCTGGCCGCGATGGTCAGCATCAGCATCGGCGGGCGCCTGGTTGATCGCATCGGGGTCTTGCCTGTAGTTATCCCTGGCATTATCCTGCTGGCCATCACTAATACCTTGCTGGCCTCGCTCTCCCTACAAACCCCTTACGGCTGGTTTGATACCTTGCTCATTCTACGCGGCTTCTCCAATGGACTGATAGGACAGCCACTCATGGTCGCGGCCATGATCGATATGCGCCAGCCACAAGCTATCGCCGACTGCTCAACGCTGCTGACTGTCGTTCGCTCAATCGCTGGCTCGCTAGGAGTCGCGGGTCTTGCCACGCTCATACAGACCCAAACCCAGATACATTATGTCCACCTGGCCGAACAGGTTACGCCGGGGAGCGCAACGGCCCAGATGTTGACGCGCTTACAGGCACTGCTGATGACTCACGGCCTTGACGCGCAAGCAGCGTACCATGCCGCCATCTTGCTCGTCAGTCGGATGGTGCAGAGCCAGGGCTACATGCTAGCGATGCGTGACGCCTTCTATCTGACGGCAGCTCTGTGCGTACTGGCCCTCATTACGGTTCTCTTAGTGCGCAGCCGACCGCGCCCGGTCCCGGCGGAGGAGCAGCAAGCCCCCAGCGGTACAGAAAGAGGCGTGGCCGAACCAGCCCTCGCAGGCTAATCTCGGGGCAATCTCTTGCCCCTTTTATTCGTATATGCAAAATTAATTATTCTCGCACCAGGATTGATGAGCCTGGAACAGCAGCTAGTTGATAACGAGAACAAAGGAGAGAATAAGCACATGCGCCGTACAATTCTGGTACCGCTACTCATCACAATCGCCTTGCTGGCCATCGCAGGCGGGGCAGGCTACTGGATTTATGACAATCATATGTACTATCGTACCGATGATGCTCAGGTTACTGGCCAGATCGTCAACCTGAGCTCCATAGGTAACGGTCAGCTCTCTCATCTAGACGTCAAGCAGGGTGATACGGTTAGCGCAGGGCAGACCATCGCGACCATCGCACCTACGGCCGGCGCTCCCAATACCAATACCATCGCCGTGACAAGCCCGATCAGCGGCACTATTCTGCAAACCTCCGCCGTACAGGGTCAGACCGTCACCTCCGGCCTGCCAATTGCCCAGGTTACTGATCTGCACTCGGTCAATGTCACAGCTTACATAGATGAGGGCTCGCTTGATAACGTCAAGACAGGCCAGGACGTAGATATCCACATTGATGCCTACAGCGATACGAACTTTACAGGTAAGGTTGTACGCATCGTCCAGGCCGCTGCCGGGCAATTCTCTCTCTTGCCCACTCAAGATAACGCCAGCGGCAACTTTACGAAAGTGGGACAGCGCATTCCGGTGATTATCTCGCTAGATGGCAGCAGCGGTAAGGATGTGCTGCCGGGCATGAGTGCTGAAGTTACGATTCATATTCATTAGCCAGAAAAGGATTGGAAGATGAATTTTCTCATCATAGGCATCTTGCTGGCCGTTGGTCTCGTTGCGCTGGTAGGAGCTTTCTTCGTTGCCATGGCGGAAAAGAACGCTATTCCAGAAGCCGCTACCGTCACCGGCAGCCTGGCCCCGGGAACGATTACAGCCCAACTGGAGCAGACCCGACCGCTTACGCAACCCGCCCCGGTGACGCAAACGCTTACGCCCTCAGTGCCAGCCCAGCCAGCGCAGCCCTTGTCAACGTTACATCACCCATCACAGCCGGCGGCCTCAAATAGCGTAGCACCAATGTCTCAACCAACGGAGACGGCTGGACGTATTCCCCGAGGTCAGCTTTACGAATTGACCTCGCAGCTCCGCGCCCTTCAGCAGCAGGCGCAAGAGCTTGGGCAACGCCTGCATGCCTTGAGCGAGATGGCCGATTATATCGAGCAGGCGCAAGGCAGTCGCGACAACTTCTATGGCGATACCTATGGACACGAAGCCATAGATCCTTCACATTAAGATCGCCAGTCAGCGCAACATAGGGCAGGCCACACTTTTCTCAAGTGTGGCCTGCTTTCTCTATTTCGCCCAGAAAGTAGGCACCAAGCCTCGTGTCGTCCGAGAAGCACTGCTACACTCTTCTAAGCGCTCCCGCGTGAGCAAGCCAGCAGCGCTGCGCGTCCTGCACACCTCAATATCAGTTTAAGCCGCGTCCCTATTTTTGGAAGAGATAGAGCCCAAAGCCGAGTGTAGCACGGCCCCAGCGCAGATAGATATCGCGCCAGGAACGAATACGCTTGAGCAGAGCTGGTACATCGGGATCAGTGGGCATCTGTTGGCAATAGCGCTCAACATTCCACAGATGGAGCCATTCGTAGCGATCCCACTCATCATCGCAACACACTGCCGAGTAGAGCGGAACTAAGCCGGATACAACTCCGGCATCGACATTATCAGCGTGCGTCATCAATTCATTTGCAGTTGTCTCAAGCGCTTGCAAATACGCAGCATCTGGCTCTTGCTTCCAATATCCATCGCCGACGAGAAGATATCCCCCAGGACGAACGAACTGGCTTAGCTTGTTCAGAGTTCTGCGGAAACCGCCAAAGATGTGACAGGCTCCCAGGCACGAGGCAAACTGAAAAGATTCCGGAGCTCCACTAAACGTAGTGGCATCCTCCTCCAGAAGCGTGAAGCGGCTCGGAGGAACACGAAGCGCGGCCTGCTCATGGGCTTCCTGGAGAAAAGGGGAAGACATATCTATGCCTACGGCCTCAACATCGTAACGTTCAATCAGGCGAATTAAGAGTTCAGCCTTACCAGTCCCTACATCCAGCACACGATCTCCGCGTGCCAGGTCTAGCAATTCAATAATGCTCTCAACTTTTGTCGCTGAAAATGGATTACAGTAACGGAGGCCTTGATGAGAAACTGTAGAGTATTTGAAACGATCCAAAGGAACATCCTTTCTTAACACTATGCCTATCCTGCTCATTAAGGATGGCAGATATCGAGAAGTGAGGATATCCAATTGAAGCTTTCATACCATTACCCTACCTTTCTGCTCAGCCTGATCTCACCTATACTTGTATCCTACGTGTTATTTTCTTTCCGTAGTACACAACCTGCTACAGCCGAGCCCTATTTGAGAGCTCGGGAACATGGAAATGCAGGCGCTTTATATCAGGCTTCTCTAGTTTAGCATGAGCTGACAATATTTCAAATTTCTTTTCCGCCAAACTCCCTGTAATTTAGCAAGATGCTGCAAACGGCTCTCGCGTTAGGGCTAGCGCTCTGCCTTCAGAGATTTAACGCGCCCGATTGCAGAACTTCATAATGCACAGGAAGCATTAACTCATCTGTCGGCTCAAGCGTATAGCCTAGATTTTCCAGGGCGTTAACAACTTCGCTGCGCATCTCGCCATCGCGCAAACAGGCCCGCAACGCCTCAATCGCGCGAGGATCACGCAGCCTTCCCAGGGCCCAGGCAGCCTGACGGCGCACCTCGGCCTTGCCATCCTGCAAATAGAGCATAAGCGGCTCTACTGCCCGCTCATCGCGTATGCGCGCTAAGGCCCAGATAAGCCATTCGCGCACCTGCCATTCTCTCTCTCGTCGCAGGCGCGCCAGCAATGGCTCTACCATGCGTCCATCGCCCCACATACCCAGGATCTCAGCCACGCCGGCCCGTACATCACGTTCAGTGTCGTGAAGGAAAGGCAGCAAAACAGAGGCCAGATGCTGACTTCCACAGCGTCCCAACGCGTAGATAGCATTTCTGCGCACCTCTTTAGCGGGATCTTGCAAACAGGCGAGCAACGGTCTGGCAGCCCGTTCGGAGCCGATAAAGCCCAGGGCATACGCGGCCATGCTGCGCACCTGGGGCATCGAATCCTTTAAGCAAGCAACCAGTGCCTCCACCGAGAGCGTCACCTCCTGCTTGCTCAACGCTTCTGCCGCCGCAGCGCGCACTTGAGGTACGCCATCCTGCAAGCACACGATCAGCTTCTCAATAGCGCGTGGATCTGCCCAGTCTTCAAGTACATGCGCCACCCTGCAACGCACCATCCAGGCTTCATCATTCAGACAAGCAAAAAGCGATGCTGTGGCCATTTTTCGATCAGGCAGCGAAGGAAGCAGATCTACTACAAAGCAGCGTATCCAGATTTCTTTTGCGCGCAAATAGGGCAACAAGGCCTCGACGGCTTGCCCTCCGCCATACCTGGCAATCGCCGAAAAAGTGCGATAGCGTATGCTCTCGCTTCTCTTACGCAGCGTATTGAGAATAAGGGCTGCCGATTGAGCTGGATATTGCTGACATAGGCAGCAAACCGCAAAATTATATTGCGTTTCATCGCTAGATTGTAGTAGTGCACAAAGTTCATCGAAAGAAAGGTCCATACATGCCTCCTCTTTCTGAGCTTTAGCCGCGTATAACACTGGCTAATAGTAACCAGTGTATCGTATAGATGTACTGAAAACAAGTACTGTACCTGCTCCTATCGTTCTATAAACTTATATTACTGTATGACTATATAGTTAGTCTATATATACGGGCAGGCGTTTTCTTCGCCCGCGATATAGAGCAGGAAGGCCGGACTTGCCTGCAAGCCGCTTAAACGACGGCTTATGACGCCAAAAGCTGAATATCATGTTAGCTAGAGTCTATCCCCTTTCTGGAGATTGCACATCCGACAGAGCAATTGAATGTTCTCAACAGTATTAGGACCTCCCTTGCTGCGTGGAATCTTGTGATCATATTCGATATAGGGACCTTTGTAGCCACATTGTATGCAGCGCCCCTTATCCCGCCGGAAAACTGCGGCCTTGACATGTTCAGGGACCGCGCCATGAGTTGCTATCTCTTTGTTATAGACAAGTTGTCGTTTCCAGAAATGTACCAATGTATCCATAAACGTTTTAGTATAAAGCGTATCGGGTACATGATAGGAACCGCCGCCTGACCCCTTACTGACTGTTACATGGATAACCTCTAAGCTGACTGCAGAGTAGCGAACCGGCCTGCCACCCCGCCTCGTTAAGGTAGCCTCAGGATCGATATAAAGGACCTTCTCATCAATTTTGCTAACATTGTTCCAGTCAATAGTCGTGCTATCTTTTCCGGTACTTGAGAGGAAATAGCACTTCTTGTTAGTTCCGACGAGGCGGCCTGGCACCTCTTTCAAGCGTTTGTTGGGCTTATAATAAGTAGCGGGCATGCTGAAGTAGGCTATTTCGTCAGTATCGAGATGAATATCGACGCGCATAGGCGTTATATCGCCCCAACGAATCCTTGAGATTTCTCGCAGATAGAGCATCTTTTGCACGATAGGCTTGCCAAGCTCAAGCGGCACACGTGCTTGCTGAAACTGGCGATATAGCTCGCGCTCCATGGCTTCGCTGATACCATGCTTCGCAAAGGCGCTATCCAGTTTCGCAGACCAATAGCGGGCAAGCTGGCCACAGCGCTGCTCGCATGCTCCACATCGTTGTATTCCTGCGGCTCTAAATAGCTCGAATATTGAGAGCCTCTTGCCGCATACAGTGCATGATGGCATACAAATTCCCTTTAGTTAAACAAGGCCAATCATACATATCTAATGTACAGTATATATTCCTACCTTTCAAAAATATATTATCCTTATTACTAATTTTGTACATGCTCTACTCATTTTCCTGCATATACCTTCTCTTTTTGCGACGCTTCTTCCCATGAGGAAATAATTATGCCATCTCTCAGCTTTCTGGAAACAGGAGAACTGAGAGATGGCATACACGAAATATACAAGCTCGCCTTGCACTTACCAACTATTATTCATGCAGAAACAGCAATTGCTTCCAATCTCTACTGTTGTCATATTACGTTCAAAGCTCTCGCAACCTGATAGTAAGAGCACGCGATTCTAATACTCTCGCCTCATCCTCACGCCCAGTCTGGCGCAATAGTTCAGCATAGTTCTCTAACACAACTACTACATCCGTATCTAGCTGCTCTACAATATCAAGAGCACGGCGATAAAGTGGCTCGGCTTCTGCATACTTCCCCTGATTGCGATAGCACGAAGCTAGATTCACAAGACAAAAAACTACTTCCGGATGATCCTCTCCTAGAGCCTTCTCACGAATGAAAAGAGATCGCTTAAACAGATTTTCCGCCTGTTCATAGATATTTTGTTCCACATACAGCCAGGCCAGGTTATTCAAGCCAGTTGTGACAGCTGGATGGTCAAAACCAAATACTTGTTCATTAAGAGCAATAGAACGCCAATAGAATTCCTCTGCCTGCTTATATTTTCCTTGGTCAGCTGCCATACCAGCTAAATTATTCAGCACACGCGCAACATCTGCACGTCCAGGCTCAGCTAGCTGCTCTCCAAAGGCAAGAGCTTGCCTTAAGAACTTTTCTGCCAACTTACGTTTTCCTTGATCCATATAAAGCTTGCCCAAATTATTAAGGCTACGAACAACCAAAGTATGCTTAGAACCAAATACTTGCTTATTAATATCTAGCGCGCGTTGCAATAGCCTTTCTGCTTGCTTATATTTACCCTGATATCTATAGAGTACAGCGAGATGATTCAAGCTATAAGCAACTTCGGGATGTATGGGGCCATAGAGATCTTCAAATATTGCCAGAGCGCGCCGCAACAACTTTTCTGCCTGCTCATATTTATCCTGATTAGCATAGAAATCACCAAGAGTATTGAGCATACTAGCAACATCAGCATGCCTATCTCCATGTAAGCGCTCAAGAATCGTAAGGGACTTCTGTAAGAACGCATTGGCGGTATCATATTGAGCCTGGGTTGACAAGTAGTATCCTGATTTGTTGTACAAAAAAGCTAATTCATGTAATATTAAATCACCACAATATTTAAGACAACTTTGCACATGTAAGGTATAATTTTTACAAACAGGCCAATTATTAATATCCCTGGGGTCAGGAAATACTTTATTCAGCGCTTTTATCACCTGCTCTATAAGCAGCTTTTCCTCATCAGCACTCAGTACTGATCTCAGTACAATTTGTAGCATGGGGTGCACCGAAAAGGTTTCTCGTTCCCCATCACGTTGTACAAGCGAATAGCTACGTAGGGATCTTAGTACCTCATTTAGAGCAAGCGAATTGTTGGTAAGCTCCGGTAAGCCTAATTCAATCCCGCCTACAGTAAAGATTTGTTCAGGTATTGAATCACTATATAGAAATGCACTTATGTATAAGAGTTGTGCAGCAGTTGAACTGATCTGTTTCACTTTCCCGAAAGCAAGCAGAAACGTTTTCGTCACAGCTTCTAGATGATCGGTTGCCAGCATACCCCGCTTAGCAATAAGCACATCTGGATTTTTCTGATAGAAATCAAGATAGTTCTGTAGGCTACAACCCGTTTCCTCGATATAAGCTGCAGCCTGATCAATAGCCAGGGGCAAACCACTTACAGCCTTCACAATCTTACTAGCCGCTTCTTCTAAAGCGCCAAAATCCTCAGCAGGAACCTGATAAGGATCAAGCAGGTGAGCACGTTGTAACAACAGCCTTGCTCCTACATTCTGTTCTAATAATGTAACAGGGCAGCTCTGTGCAAACGTACCCAAAACACTAGACTGTGTAGTAATCAAAACATGGCCTCGATAGTTTTCAGGCAGAAACGATGACAGAAGCTTAATCTCGTCTAAATTATCTAGAATAAGTAGCCAGCCTTTACTTTCAGCTAGCCAGCGTCGGACAGCCTGAATAACCGCTGGCCGTTCTTGGCAATGCCTGGCAGCTAGCCCTAAAATATCTGCTAGATAGACATAAGAGAGACTCAGAGCTTGCCACGAACTAGCATCTGTCCAGAGTACAGCCCCATATTCTGACTTATAGCGATAGGCATATTCAATAGCTATTTGTGTCTTGCCTATGCCACCTATGCCACATAAAGCTATTGCCCTGCTCCTCATATTGTGAGCATGGTAAGTTTCATGCAGGCGGGCTATAAGCTCGTCGCGTCCAATGAAATAGGGGTTAGGACTATAGCGCACATTCCAGGCTACTTGCTTAGCAGAAGTTATAACAGGCAAAGAAAAGGGTATAGGAGATGCAGTATCTTCAGGGGAGGTGTTTGCTTCAATAATCTGGCGTAGAGCAATTGCTATCTTATAGAATGCACCATCCTGAGTTCGCCATATTTTATCCGTTACTGCATTAACATTATCCGGAAGCATCTTTAAATGAGCAAATGGAGCACCTCTGATATCTACTGGACGCAAGCGAATGGGAACTATACGCATCTCCTGAGTTGATTGACGCTCTATGATGAGCTGCCATTCAGGGCTATTGCAATAACCTGTAGCCATAAAATCTGGACTAAGCAACAAGAGTACCAGCGAGACATAGTTGAGATATACATCATATGTTCCGCTGTAAACTGTATCCTCACCCAACATGCGCCCATACAACCTTAAGGAGCCATTCTGCAAGCACAAACCTTTAAGATGCTTTTCCAGCCGTCTCCATAGGCGCTCATCCTGCCGAGCATAGACACAAAAAACTTCCATGTTTCTGTCGTAACCATTTTTATAAGCACATCAGGTATAGAGCAAGCCCTCGTGCTCGCTGATCTGAGCACTCTCCCAGTCCAGCACATCAGCAAATTCCTGCTGAAAGGCTTCTAGATCACGCTTTCGCCTGGCCTCGTCAGGCATTTCATTGCTCTTCCAGTGCAAGATGATCGTCACTATGTCAGGCGATGCGGAGTTGCTGAGGATATAGCGCGCCAGCGAACCTTCAAAGCGTAGTTGCTGCTCCTCGTAGATTTTCTCTAGCTTTTGCTCTAAGTTTTCGCGCTGGCCCGCTCGCACCCGCACCTGGATCAACATACTCAGCAGCTTTACGCGATCATCATAAATGCGCCATCTTGCCGGCTGCTTACGTGTGCGGCCAGGCGGATTACGCCGAAATTCCTCCACAGCCTGCGCAGGAATTAGATATCTTCCACCAACTTTCTTAGAAGGCAAACGTCCGCTGTGGATATGCTGAGTTATACGATCCTGAGAAAGTTCGAGCATTTTTGCCGCCACTTTCACCGGCACATAGCCGGGAATACTCAGATACTCTTCATCTTCTGCCATAGCCACAATCTAGTTCCTATAGCATTTAAATGTAAATATCGGTTATTACGATAGTGGCTAGTAGTGGGTAGGTAACAATATCTAATAGGCATGATGCAAGCAAAATACGATCATATCAAGTATAAAGCAAGCCCTCGTGCTCGCTGATCTGAGCACTCTCCCAGTTCAGCACATCAGCAAATTCCTGCTGAAAGGCCTCTAGATCGCGCTTTCGCCTGGTCTCGTCAGGCATTTCATTGCTCTTCCAGTGCAGGATGATCGTCACTATGTCAGGCGATGCGAAGTTGCTGAGGATATAGCGCGCCAGCGAACCTTCAAAGCGTAGTTGCTGCTCCTCGTAGATTTTCTCTAGCTTTTGCTCTAAGTTTTCGCGCTGGCCCGCTCGCACCCGCACCTGGATCAACACACTCAGCAGCTTTACGCGATTCGTATAACGCCGCCATTTTGCCGCATCTTTACGTGTGCGCCCCGGTGGATTGCGCCGGAATTCCTCCACTTCTTCTAGTGGAATAAGATTTCTCCCGCTCACTCTTCTAGCCGAAAAGCGCCCATCGCGTACAAGCTCATTTACCCTGTCTGCGGTAAGATTAAGCATTTTTGCCGCCACTTTTGCCGGTACGTAGCCGGGCATACTCAGATACTCTTCATCTTCTTCTGCCATGATTACAATCTAGTTTCTGTAGTATTTTTATGTAAATGCCGTCTCTATCAAGACATTTAAATTGGTTTTATAGTTATCAAGGCAAATATTGATAAATGCCTTGATCCATGCTATAATGATTATCGGGTCATGTTTCTCCAGCATTAGCTAGCAATGCAACAAACCTTGAAGGATGTAACAAACAAATGAAAGGAGGCTGGCAACATCAAGCTTCATACAACACAAACTGAATAACGGGGGAGGAAAACCCTCGCTACTTAGCTACTATCACAAGCCATAAAAACTGACGACCTGCTTGCAGTATCCTCAACCGATGCGCAGGCAGGCCGCTCAGGAGGCCCAAGCCTCCTTTTACGGTATTTCAAGCATCAGTATTTGTTTATATTACTTTCGTTTCAGTATTCCAAGCGGATCGATAGGGAGGAAGTTTTCAATGAGCAGCATCGCCTATAGCAGCACCTACGCCCCGGCCACATTGCCTTCTCAGGAACAAGCGCTCAGCATCATTGACTACATGAACCAGGCCAAGCGCCTGCAGCAAAACGTACGTAGCGCCAGCCACAAGCACTACGCCGAAGATCTCTTCAAGCAATGCCATCAATGGCTGCAGCAACATCATATCCCCTTCTACTACGATAGCAGGGAGCAACGCTATCTCCTCAACGTCTGGCAATACGCCGGCCTGATCAGCGAAGCATGCTTCGGCACGCGGCAACCCATACCCAACTCAACGCAAGCCCTATTTCCTACCGTCTCTGCCCACACAGCCCTCCTGCATGCCTCGTAAGGAGCCGGGATATGTCAATGGCATTTTTGCAAGAGGCAGGCCAGAGCGCGCAGAACAGGGCTCGCTCCGACAAAAAGCTCAAACAGCTAGGCTTCTGCCTGCAGGCTTGGCGCGCGAGCCGTAATCGCCCAGATCACCCAGAGCGCACAGCAGATAATCAGGGTCAGGGCAGGACTCCAGAACGCAACAATGAGCGCGATGATATAGCAGGGGAAACCCAGCAAAGAAATAAGCATGCTCTTTGGAATCAAGGCTCCGCCCGTACGGTAGCCCGGCTGCTGCCTGAGGATTACCCACCAGAGCAGATCATAGGACAGATCGATCAAGGAAAAAAAGCCGGCATAGGTTGCGCAGGCCACCGAAGCCGCTGGCGTGGTTAAATAGGCTGCCACGAGCGCGGTCGGGACCGGAACCACCGTCGTCAACATTAAAAGCAAGCCATTGCTAAAGAGCAAAGCCGTTTCGGGCTTCCTTACTACCTGGAAGAGACGGTGATGGTAGATCCACATAATCAAGACTGTGACAAAGCTAATCACAAACGTGAGATAGTTAGGCCACCTGCCTAACAATGCACCCAGTAAGTTTTGAGAATTGATCTGTGACAGCCCTTCGGGCACCTTTAGATCCAGAGCCAGCAGCGTAATCGCTATGGCAAATACCCCATCGCTAAAAGCCTCTATGCGCGATGTCCCACCTTCTTTTTGCTCATCCTGCGCGCGCACAAATGGAATTCCCATGCTACAATGCACTCCTTTCCTTTTCTGCCAATATATGCTGTTAAAGAAGTCCTGAGCCTTCCCTGGCTCCTTGAAGAGATTGGCTACCTATAGCGCATTGTATAATCCCAAAGCGCAAAGAAGCTATCTCAACTTTTTAGCGCCTGGATCAGGCAAGCTTATCAAGGCCCATGATAACAAGCGGGCATGGCCGGTTTAGCTGATCAGACCGAGGAGATCAAGCGCAGGCGGGTAGCATCTCCAACATTCAGGCAAAATCTCACACTGCACCTAAAGTTTAAAAGATGTTTAAATCTATCCACTATCATTAAGCCTGTCAGATAAAACATTTCATCCTCCAGGTCGCCTGTGAACCTGGAGAGGCGTGCAATAGTATAGGGGGATAATTTGATGAGGCGATTAAAGTTAGCTTTCCTCTTGCTCATGGTGGGCATGAGTCTGATAGCAGGTGGTCTGCCTATGCAGCAAGCCCACGCTCAGAGCACGGCCAGCAAAGCCGCCAGCGACTATCTCAATCAGGCGCTCGACTTTATGCAGGAGAATGCGGTACACGCCAATAC
This sequence comes from Ktedonosporobacter rubrisoli, assembly GCF_004208415.1. Lineage (GTDB taxonomy): Bacteria > Chloroflexota > Ktedonobacteria > Ktedonobacterales > Ktedonobacteraceae > Ktedonosporobacter > Ktedonosporobacter rubrisoli. The sequence goes on from NZ_CP035758.1 coordinate 6,777,179, forward strand.
TCTTGACTGGAAAACGCTGCGCGCACAAGCGCTAGAGCGCATTCAGAACGCTCAAGTTCCAGCCGATACCTACCCAACCATTACCTGGGCCCTACAGCAACTTGGCGATCACCATAGCTTTTTCCTTGATCCCGAGGCCGCCAAACGCAATCAGCAAGGCTACAACAATGTCTTTGGCCTCAATATGACCGACGATGGCACGATTACCGATATCATTGCTGGTGGCCCGGCCGATAAAGCCGGCAACGTACGGCGAGGCGACATTGTGCAAAAAATCAATGGCATCGTACTCAAAGATCAGCAAGCCATTAACGATAGCCTGCGTAAGAATCCGAGCAGCGCCACGCTTAGCATACAGCAGCGCGATCGGCATCGCAGCTTTGATGTAACCCTCAAACTGGGACCATACGAGAGCAATAAGCGGCCGCAAGCCAGGCTGGTCAAGCCAGGTATCGCTTATATCGAACTGCCAGCAGTTATGGGCGGCAAGATGGCCGAGGAGTATGCAACCATCGTGCAGCAGGAGATCCAGGATCTTGATCAAAATAACGATATTCGAGGCTGGATCGTCGATTTGCGCAACAACAATGGCGGCAATTGCTGGCCCATGCTAGCCGGCATCGGACCCGTGGTAGGCGAGGGCAAACTTGGCTCCTTCTTCACGCAGGGTCAGGCGGTTGGAACCTGGACATATAGCAATGGCAAGGCCCTTTCCGGCGATCAGGTAGCTGCTCAGGTCCAGCATCCCTACACTCTCAGGCATCCTCTGCCTCCGGTGGCAGTCCTTACCAGCCCAATAACTGCAAGTTCCGGTGAAGCAGTAACCATCGCCTTTCGCGGTCGCCCCAATACACGTAGCTTTGGCGAGCCTACCTATGGCGTACCCACAGCTAATTATGCCCAGACCCTTAGCGATGGCGCGCAAATCTATCTTACTGTCGCCATCGACGCAGATCGCACGGGTAAAACATACGATAGCCCGATCTCACCAGACCAGGGCGTACATATCGATTGGGCTACCGTCTACACGCAACACGACCAGGTAATCAAAGTTGCCGCACAATGGTTGCAACACCAGCCCGGCCGCTAGGATTATAACGATGAAACAGCCACCGAGTCCGTTGCAGCCTGTGGCTGCGCTTGACGCCGGCTCTGAATAACCTGCTCATAGACCTGCATGTAGTTCTCAGCCATTACCCGCGCTGAAAAACGCTGATCGACATAGGGGCGTAACGTGCCCCTGTCGATTTCAGCGATACGTGGGATATGCTCAATCAATTCGTCGAGATTGTGCACCAGGAAGCCAGTCTTCCCATGCTCAATGATCTCTGGAGCGGCCCCACGCTCAAACGAGATGACCGGGCAGCCCACGGCCAGCGCCTCCACCATTACCATGCCAAAGGGCTCCTCCCACTCAATCGGATTGAGAAAGCCCCGCGCCCGGCTCAGCAAGCTCACCTTCTCCTTCATATTGACGGGGCCCACATACCTGATCTGCTTTTTGTCAAAGTGCGGCTTCACCTGCTCCTGAAAGTAGGTCATCGAAGCCTTTTCATAACGATCAATAGTGCCGGCCAGAACGAGCGGCACGTTTGCCCGCTTCGCCGCCTCAATGGCAAGGTGGGGTCCTTTCTCCGGCACGAAACGCCCCAGCCACACAAAGTAATCGCCGGGTTTTCTACGTCCGGGACGGACCTGCTCCATATCGATACCATTGTAGACAACCCCGGCAAAATTGAGAGGCATCTTCTCTTGCGCCTTCGCAGTTTTACTAATCGCCACAATAGGCACCTGGGAAGCCCAATCCATATAGTACTTGTCGGCATCTCCCGTCCAGCCGCCAGGCCCATGATCGAAGGGGAAATGGCTATGTAGCGTCGTCACATGAGGCAGCGGAAATGTCGCCGCCAGCGGTAAAATATACATATCCGAGCCCGAAGAAAGATGCATATGGACAATATCGAAATCCTGCTCACGCACCTGTTCCAGCGCCTTCTGTAAGTGATAGAAAGCCTTGAGATGCATCGTCCAGGGAACACCCTCGGTAAGCAAAGATTTCGGGAAAAACGATACATGTTTTGCAGAGGTTTTAGCATCGCCAGGTGCGAATAAGGTCACATCATGACCTTGTGCCACCTGCGCCTCAATAAGATTGCAGATCACACTTTCCGTCCCGCCATAATTTTTGGGCGGAATAGTAATCCATGGAGGAGCAACCTGAGCTATTTTCATGTTCTCACCTTCTTTACGTATTGTTGCATACACGAGTTAATACGCTCAACTCCGGCAAGAAGATGCAAGCGGTCCCTCTCAATGCTCCTCTCTGCGCAGCCTGCTGATTTGTTCATGCATCTGCTGATTCGTTCCTGAGATAAAACGCAGAAACAGTTCCAATTCCTCATCACTATAGAGCGCGGAATGCTCTTTGATGACCCGCGCTAAAGAACCAAAGAGCGGCTCTATCTCCTGAAGCGCCTTCTCCCTGACCAGCTGAATGATTACGCGCCGGCGGTCCTCTTGATCGCGCCAGCGCCTGACATAGCCTGCTTTTTCCAGGCGGTCCACCAATCCAGTTACCGCACCTGTGCTTAGACCGGTTAGACCAGCCAGCTGGCCAGCAGTGACCGGGCCAACGCGGCTCAGGATACCCAGGCACTCAAGATCTCCCGCATTGATCCCCAGCCTGTCAGCCACCACCTGACCAAAAACCACGGCATCCAGGCTGAGCTGGCGCAATTCCTCGTGAAGATCTCCAATAATCTCGCTGCGTTCCCTGACATGGCCTGGCATATTTCACCCTCTCAGCTTTCCGACTGCTAGTCCAGTCATTAAAATTTTTAGTTGGATAACTAAAATAATCGTCCCGAGCTGATTATAGCACGAATCCGCTTTTTTAGCCTGAGAAAACTCTTAGGAAACGAGTAATAGTATCAGGAGTGCCAGAACTTAATTACCGCTGAGGCAGCAAATAACGCTCTCCTTGTCCTAACGCTTATCCATCGCGACACCTGTGGGGTACCCAGCCCTGAAAATCCCTGCTACTCGTCACCTCATTGGCCAGGAAGTCCTTATTTCTAAGCCAGCACCATCTGATTTGCCTCCATCCGTTATAACTCTGCGCCTTCAGCGAGATTCCTATGAGATCTCAAAAAACTCCCGAGGGACAAGTATGCAACACATAGCGACAAGCAGGCAGGAAAACTCGTTCTATGCCAGGCTCTATCAGCGGTATGCGCCAGGGATTTTCGCCTATATCTATCAGCAAACGGGCTCACGCGAGGACGCTGAGGACATTGTGCTTGAAGTCTTTCTGGCCGTGCTCCAACAAGGCAAATTTTCGACATTTGATGAGAAGAAGCAAGAAGCGTGGCTCTGGACCATTGCCCGCAATAAAGCCGTGGACCTCCATAGACGCTCAGCACGTGAGCAAAGGACATCCATCGACTACCTGGCTGATACGCTCTACGAGGATGAGGCAAAAGCTCCTGAGCACATCAGCTTAAAGCGGGAAGAGTACGCGCAGCTGCATACAACCATCAAAGCCTTATCAACTCAACAGCAAACAGTGTTGCAGCTTCATTTTGGCCATGGCCTCAAATGTGCAGAAATCGCTCCTGTGCTCAACAAAAGCGAAGGAGCCGTACGCATGTTGCTCTTCCGCACCATACGTGGTTTACGCGCTATCTATCAAAAAACTAGGGAAAAGGCAGGACACGATGAAAGAGCATGAATTCCAAACATCGTCGGCAGCTGACGACGAGCTCACAGGGCTCTCTTCTCACGAGCTCACAGATGAAGATCGCCTCCTGGTGCAGGACTTGCATAAACTCTACATGCCTTTTGCCAGAGCAAACGAGCAATCGTTAGAGCGCATCTGGGACCGCTTTGTGCAGGAGCAAGCTCATTTGTCCCCTCAGCGGGACAATCTGGTAAACAGAAGAGGAAGCGCTATGCCAAATCAGAGAATAGCAGAAACTACAAGTCCATATGAGCCGTCAAGGAAACGCTCCATCGGAAAAGCTATGGCGATAAGTGCTATGGCCGCTGTTTTATTAATCACTATCCTGAGCTGGATGCTGCTCTCATCAGCTTTCAAGCCAGCCATGCCGAATGGCGCGCAACCTATACAACAGACTACCCATACAGGCACAATCAAACATTTATGCAGCTTTGACGATCCTAATCCAGCCGTGAGCCAGGCTAAAGTCGGAGTCTCCTTAAGCCTCTCGGCCCAGGGCAAGATAGCTGTTAGTAATGACAACCTCAAAATCTTCAATGCGCAAACATGTAATCAGGCAAAAAGTTATACAGTCCCAAACGGGACCGATCTCGTTATGTGGTCACCTGACGGCACACGCCTGCTGGTACACGGCACCCAGGCTCAGATACTCGATGGCAGCACAGGAAATGTTATTGCAACTTTTCGGCCCAGCGCCCCGGATTCCAGCGTGCAGCCTACGCCCACACCGCTTATGCCTACATCTACTCCGGCGCCTACTGTCACGCCCACTCCGGCTCCCCTCACACCCACTCCAATGCCGCCTACTCCCACGCAACTAACGCCTACCACCATGCCTACTCCCACATCAGCCCAAATAAATACGCGCCTTGATAATTTTAGCGGTTCGGCACCCATCATCGGCATCTCCACCTGGTCAGCCGATGGCAGACAGATCGTCTCGCTCGTCGAGCACAAAAGCTTGCAGATCTGGAACGCCAGCACAGGCGAAGTCATCAGTACCCTGGGCAGCGTCGGGAATACTCTTCCCCTGGCTCTCAGCTGGTCACCTGACGGCAAATATATCGCCTCTACCAACTCTGATGGCACGGCCTGGATCTGGAATGTGAGCACAGGCCAGCACAGTAGCATTAACATCGATTCCAGCTCGGCAAGCTTAGCCTGGTCGCCCGACAGTCGCTACATCGCTACCAGCCAGAACAATAAGGTTTACGTTCGTGAGGCCAGCACGGGTCATGTCGCCTACTCCTTCCAGGCCCAGGACAGCAACCATATTGACGACCTCAAGTGGTCACCCAACGGGCAATATATCGCGGTCAGTGGCTCTGACCTGCACCTGTGGGACGTCAAACAACACAAGATCGTTGCCACCTTTGGGCATGTTGCCAGGCCAAAGGTTATCATGCCTCTGGCCTGGTCGCCCGATAGCAGCAAGCTGGCCGCCGCAACAATCTCCACGATCAGAGCTACCGATAGCGAGCATCCCGATACAGGCTGCACAGTAAATGTCTGGAGCATAGCCTAGCTCTTCTTGGCAGAGCAAATTGGGCTTAAGAATGTTAGCAGGGCAGGCAAATAAAGCCGGACAGCCTCGTCAGGGAACGGGGCTGCCCGGATAAGAGGGATGGAGGAAGAACGTCTTGCAAAAATCTTTCGCTAGCGGCGTTGCAGAATAATATTGCCACTGCCCGAGTCAACTGATAGCGCGGCCCTGGTTCCCTGGCCCACATCAGTACTCCCAAAGGCATTGTTCAGATTACCAGAGTCGGTCGAGGCATTGAGATGGAAGGAACTATTTGCCGGCAAGGCCAGCGTAATATTGCCGCTACCAGTGCTAAGCTCATAGCTACCGGAAGGATCGAGCGCCGCATCAAGGCGAATATTGCCACTGCCAGACTTAAGCATAGTGCGCCCACTTACCTGACCTTGCTCAACCACAATATTACCGGAACCACTGGAGAACGCATCCTGGCCATTAATCGCGCGAGCCTGAAGATTGCCACTGCCCGTCTTGATAGCCAGGTTCCCTTTAAGATTACTGATGTCTATATTGCCAGATCCTACTTCAAGATCCATATCAAGCGCCGTGGGTACAGTAATATCGAAATCGATATAACGCACACCAAGCAAGCCCGAGCTATCCTGGCTGCGGATCGCCACAGCATTGCCATCCTGACTATACGAAACCTGCGCCTCAGTGATTTCAGGTGCCTGCAGACCGATCACATTGCTCGTTGCATGCACAACAATGCTATTACCCGGCTCGCCATGAATACGCAGATTGCCCGCTCCGCCATCAAAGCGCAATGTGCCATGGTTGGCAAGCGTAAAGCTACGTACAGGAAGCTCACTATGCTTGACTATCAATCCATTCTGCGCCACACTCCAGATACCTAGCAGCAGAACAACAATGCAGATCGGCAGCCACAATCTCCTGAAGATGCTCTTACGCTGTCGTGGCAGCGGATAATCATAATCATAGCCGCTTTGACGCTGCTCAAATCTATATTCACGCTCATCAACGCGCTCTTTCCTATCGTTTCGCTCAATGCCCATTTCTATTTCCTTTATAATTCATCTATGGCAAATCATGACGATTTCATTATTTTATGCTAATGCCAGCAACATTGAGACATATTGTTTCTTTCAAGCTCAGTATAGTTGGCGAGTATCGAGAATTTAAGGAGATTTTGTTACAAATTTGTGACAAAGCACGAGGAAACCTGGCAAAAAAATAGCCATTCTCTGGGATCATAATACAGCCTGACATAAATTTATGTTACAATGGGCTCGTTCAGAGGCAAAATCATCAGCATAAATTCTTCCTATTCATCCCTGAGAAAGCTGCAACCAAAGGATACTTTCTGGTATTTCTTTATTTAGAAGCATAAAAATGTCAAGAGAATACTACTGACATGGATTGCCAGCAAAACCAGGTGGAGGAAAGGCAACGCCGAATCTACTGCCGAACACTCCTCAAAGGCAGGAGTGCTGATTTACTTTTGTAACGTGACTGCTAAGGCCGAACGCAGGGAAGCATGCGAGGTACTGAATTTATGGAGCCAGGGAAAACTTTAGCTGATTTACCAGAATTACTGGCGGTAGATCTGAATAACCACTTTCAGCTTCTGGTGTTGGGTTTTCAGCAGCGGCTCTACGCTTTCGTATTGCGTCAGGTGTATAGCCCCCAGGATGCCGAAGATATAGTTCAGGAAACTTTTATACGTGCCTACCATGCTCTAGCTGATTATCCCACCGAGCGCATTCGTACGATGAAGCTTTTGCCCTGGCTCTATAAAATTGCTATGAATATTTTTTATCGCCAGCGCAACAATATGCGGCTCCAGTATACTCAGCTTGATCTTTCGGAAGAAAGTACGCTACTCGCTATTGAGGATAACAACCAGGAGCAGCCCGAAAACATTCTAGAAATCAGGGAAGAGTTGCACGCGCTAGAGAGGCTCATCGCCCAGCTACCCACGCATTATCGCACCGCTGTAAACTGCTACTATTTCGAGAACCTGAGCTACCGCGAGATAGCCGACCTGCTTCACCAACCCATCGGCACAGTCAAATCAAGCGTACACCGTGGCTTACGTCTCTTGCGTAAAGCGGCAGAGGCCCAGAACAGTCAGACAAAAGATCTACTGAGAGGCTCATATGGCAGATCATGAACTTGAAAAGCCTGTTGAACAGGATGACATACACACTGAAGAGGCAACGACAGAACCCGTCATGGTTCCAGAAACGCTTCTACCTACCGTCCTGCAGCATCTCGGGCTTAGACCCGAGGAAACCTTGTCCGAAATACCAGTAGATACGCTCGTCTCACGCCTAAAAAGCGCGAACTGGGAAGAACGTGTGGCGGCCGTACGCGCGCTTGGCAAGCTGGATTCAGGGGCCTCTATTGAGTTGCTCATGTCAGTTCTGCACGATGAGGATGAGGCAGTACGAGCCGCAACGATACATGCGCTGGGCAATATGGGGAAGCGCGTACCGCTGCATGTCCTGGAGAATGCGCTCAACGATGAGAATTGGCATGTGCGCGAAGCTGCTATCTTTGCCCTGGTGAAACAGGGGCAACGCGTCTCCCGTACTACCCTGGCCAGCGCCTTGCATGATAGGGATAACGAGGTAAGAGAAGCTGCCCATATGGCGCTCCAATGGCATACCCAGGATAATACTCCTGTTTATGGTGTGCTGAGAGAACAACAGCCGCTCTCGACACCTCCAGCAGCACAGGCTTCCTCATATGAGAGCTCCACTTCTTCGGAGGCACCATCAGAAGCTCAGGGCCGGCAGGAACAGATACAGGCATACGTATTACAGGATGACGAGCAAGCAGCCCAGGGCATGTATATGAGGCATGGGCAAAAAATTACCGATTTGCCACGGCACCCCAAATCCCCAAAGCATTGGTGGCTTATTCTTATCCTTGTTGCGCTGCTTTGCTTTGGCCTGGGATGCTTTATGGGACAACTGCATATCCCAGCTCCACCAGCAACGATTGGCAGCATGGCTGCATCAAATCCCAAGGAGCAGGATATTAGCTTCGAGAGAGCCTTTTTGTTGTCAAAATATACCTATGCGCTCCAAAAGAGCATCGCCGATGGCTTGCACATGTCACCTGAGCAGGTGACGGCCTTGCTGGAGCAGAAACACAGCCTTGAGGATATCGCCGGACAGCAGCACATTTCCGCCGAGCAGCTTCATAAGATTGAGCAAAAGGCCTTCCAGGACCTCGCGAATGCCGCCGTGCAAAGGGGTGACCTGGATCAACAGCTAGCCAGGGAGTGGGTAAATCGCATTAGCAAAGACCCTAACGTTATGGATAAGCTGGCAACTGAGGCTTTTATGAATCTGCCACTTTCCGCGGGATTTTCCCCAGGTCTGCTTGAAGGGCGATAGAAGGGGAACTGGGGGCTTGTGCCCCCAGATTTTTCTTTTCTTTACTTTGCCGAGACAGCTTTGCAGCTATCGATAGAATTCTCTACCATGCGAGGTTTGAGCTGCATGCGCCAGCACAGCACAATGAGAGCAATAATTGCGCATAGGCCTCCGCTCAGCATCAAAGTGATAGGAGCTCCCACGTATTGAGCAACCCAGCCAGCTACAAGATTACCGAACGGACCAATGCCAGCCGAAGAGAGCACCCACAAGCTTAGCACACGCCCGCGCATCTCCTCGGGCACCATCGTCTGGACCGTCGTATTGGTAATCGTCGAAGCCATAACCGCACATGCTCCCACCACCAGTAACAAGAGCAGAGCCAGCTGGAGGCTGTGAGCCATGGCAAAAGCCGCGCAGGCGCTGCCACCAACGATACCCAGAATGATGAGCGCACGCGGACCATACTCCATGCGCTGGCTGCGTAAGACGACAAGGACAGAGCCGCAAAGAGCTCCGATACCCGCAGCCGAATTCAGCAAGCCCAATCCCTGAGCCCCGATATGAAAAATGTTATTGGCAAAGATGGGCAGCAAAGTTGCATATGGGAAGACGAGAAAAACAATGACAAACTGAAGCACAAGAGCCAGTTGAAGGCTCGGCAGCTTACGTACATAACTCAGTCCCTCGCGAACCCCCTGCCAGATGCTCTGCCGCTCCGCGCTAGTATGCATGCGCAGCGCCGGGCGCATCACCAACAGCGGGATCAAGATAGCCACATAGCTGAGCGCATTGAGATAATATGATCCAGCAACCCCGAGTACGCCGACCGAAATGCCTCCGATCGCCGGGCCAATTACGCGCGAGAGATTAAACTGCATTGAATTCAAGGCAATGCCCTGCTTCAGCTCACCCGGAGATACCAGCTCACTGATAAACGTCTGCCAGGCCGGAAAACCCACCGAACTAAAGGTGCCGTTGATAAGTGCAATGAGAATAATCATCCAGACCTGGATGAGGTGCAACGTCGTGAGTATGCCAATGGTCAGCGCGCTGGACAGGTACACGCTCTGCGTTATGATTAATAAGTAACGCCGATTCACACGATCAGCGATCGCGCCCCCAAAGAGCGACAACACTACGTTCGGTAGCGTGGCCGCAAAGGTGACAAGTCCTAGCAACAATGCCGAGTTCGTCAACTGCAGGACCAGCCAACCTTCCCCTACAGCCTGAATCCAGAAGCCGATACTGGAAAGAAAAGCACCAGCCCAGAAAATAGAAAAATACTTTTCCGTGAGAGGATGAAGGGACGCAGGTAAAGTGAAGGAAACTCTTTTTGTTCGGGTTGGCAGTTGCATCAATAGATCCTTTAAAGTTTTACTATATAAATTCAAAGACATTAAAAAAATTTTAGAAGCCAATAAGCTAAAAGCGCTTGCCGTGCTCCTCACGTATTGATGATTTAAGACATTGAGCTTTATCAGATTAGAAACTCATTAGAAAAATTCTTCCAAGGATTAGAAATCTCTTAGAAGACACTATAATGGTAAAACAGCTTGCCAAGAAGCACAATGTACAAAGTTACTATAAAAAGGGAAGTTAATATGGACAATAATTTCCCCTGCATTTTATTCTCGCTTGTATTACTTGATGCTCTCTGGATTTATCATACAAATCAGGGCTTTGTCAGACGTCATGTGACGCATGCGCCGCGCGAGCTGATCGCCGCCCTTGACCATCCCGCCGCTTTCACCCATTTCGTAAAGCTTGATAGACTACTAGCGCTCTGCTCCAATCCGAGAGACTTGAGCACTTATGCAGCCGAATGGGGCATTAGAATCAGGTATAGAGCTCCCCCACAAGTCCTACTAAATTGCCCATCATGATACATCATGATATCATTGGTTCTGAGCAAATCCTCTATATAAAGCTATATAATGCATGTTATGTCATGAGGCTGGGTATGCGATGAAGAAAAAATCTATATTTCTGGTCCTCATCCTGCTTGTCTTAACCATTCTCTCTAGCTTCTATGTGGTAGGGGGAACACAGGCATACTCGCATTATCAGCAAAGTATCCTTGAGGATCAGCAACACTGTGGAGGTCAGGCCCCTGTACGGATTTGCGTGCGAGCGCCAACAGCAATTTTTAGCGCATTCTATCCCTCTTATGTCTCCACGCAATATCCTCTCTTTACGATTGATTATAGTAGCAGTGAGCCTTTAACGCTGATACTTAGCGTTACTGTTACGCATTTCAGTCAGACGCAGACCCACACAGTAAATGCGACTACGGGCACCCAGTCGAGCACATTTATTCCTGCCCAGCTGGAACAGGCCCTGGCAAAATTAACCCTGGAGACAAATACTGCACTACACGTGGAGGTGAAAGATACTCGCGGACATTCCTATTATGTGGATGACATAGCGCTCCTGCTGCATTCTCGCTGGTTAATGCAGTGGACGACCCTGAATCGTCTCAAGATTGCCGCCTGGGTTACCCCAGGAGCTCCATCTATTGCTAAGCTTGTGACAAAAGCCACAGCCCATCTCAAGGACCAGGAAGCTCCTGTCCCGGCCGCGATGGTTGGCTACAATGGCGCAACTCCTCAGCAAGTAATGGACCAGGTAGACGCTATTTATGATACTCTCTGGAAGGATTACCATATTCATTATATTCAGGCCAGCGTGCCTTATAGCGCAACGGCCCTGCCTGCTGACAATACTGCAATGCAGACAGTCAAGCTGCCAGCTGAAGTACTGCAGCAGCACAGCGGCATGTGTATCGAGCTGACGGCCCTCCTGGCTGCCGCAGTTGAGCGCATCGGCTTGCACGCTGAAATTGTCATTATTCCAGGACACGCCTTTCTCGGTGTGGCCTTAACGTCTGATAACAAGCAATTTCAGTACTGGGACGCCGTTGATGTTAACAACAACGTTGCCGCCGACTCTGCGATGACCGCAGCAAACAATCTCTATAGCCAGAATGAGAAACAGCACACGATCATAGATACGATTCTGATCAGCGATGCCAGAAACACGCATATTGGACCAATGTTTTAAATAACGCGATGTGCAACTTTGGATAACGGGGCAAACCTGTCAGGGGGGACACCCCAGCCTCTCTTCACTTCTTACCGCCGCAGGTGGGAGAAAAACTTGCACATGGGGTTAAATAGCACAGTTGTTAAAAGGAGAAATGACGACGAGCACGCTAGATTTTCCAACCTGGTTTTATTTAGGCTGTTATGGCGGGTTAGCATGCTGTATACTGGCAATTGCGGCTAACGCGCTCTATACTACCCTGCGTCGCCATGGAACAACGCGCCAGCTCGTCGGAGCGATTATCGCCTGTGCTATTTCTGCTCTGCTCCTGCTCCCTACCTTCGCCTGGTATAATATACGCTTTACCGCCCAGCCTGCCATTCTATCCGTCGCCGAAATAGGGGTTATCCTTGGCTACATTGCGCTCTGGGGCTGGCTGCTCCCGCTTGGTATCACGGCAGCCTATTACCTTTATGGCCAGCCACGCACTACGACTACTTCAGTCCATATTCCCCGGGCGGGAATTGCGCCCGCGGCAAGCCCGCGGCACTCAGAGCTATCAAGCGCCTACGTCTTTGGCGAAGATACGCCCTGGGGATGGCTAGAGTATCGCAGCGGCAACTTTATGGGCCAGCGCCTGGCGCTCAAACGAGCCCTGGCAACCATTGGGCGCGATGAGGATAACGACATCTGGATTGATGATGAGATGGCATCGCGCCATCATGCTGAGCTTTACTGGGAAAGCGGCAAGATCTATATTGCCGACTGTGAGAGCCTTAACGGGGTACTGCTCAACGAGCGGCGTATCCGCCACAAGGCTGAAGTGAAGAGTGGCGACGTCCTCAAGGTTGGTTCGCAAACCTTCGCTTTTATCAAAGCCGAGCAGCGTCAAGGGCAAGATGAAGAGTTTGATCCGTTGGCCAACCATAAGTGGGTCTCCGTCGCAGATTCGCTTACACAGGACTCATCCAGCCAAAAGAGCGAAAGCGTACAAGCTAAGCAGAGAGCCACTAATGAGCGTAATCAAGGAGAGCAACCGCCGCTGAATCTGCCCCACACCGACCAGATACTACAGGCGCCCGTGCAGCCTGGAGCAACAAAGCCAGATCTGTCTCCCGAGCAAGCATCGCCACTGCCACCCACCCGGCCTCTACTCAACAATCAGGCCAGGCCTACCAATTCGCTCACGCCCGCGCCGGAGACGTCAGCACTTTGGGAGCCCATGCCCCGGCCACCGCAAGCAACGCCGCACCCGCTGCCTGGCAGTTCCTATGGTGGTGCTCTGCTCATTCGTCGCGGCTCGCTGGCCGGCAAGAGCTTTCTCCTGGATCGTCCAACCCTGGTAATAGGAAGTAGCCCCGAAAGCGATATTGTATTTAACGAGATCGGCCTGGCCGGCCAGCACATCCAATTCCTCCATCGTGAGGATGGAGATTACGTCCATGACCTTACCCAGAGCAGAAATGTATTCGTCAACAATGTTGCCGTACATGCGCCTCGCCTCTTGCGCCAGGGTGATCTCATTGCGAGCGGCAACCTTGTTCTGGAGTATCATCCCTGGCAAACTGCACGCACGATTCGGCCCGAATTTATTATCATGCCCCAGCCATCCACAGGCCAGCAGCAGAGTGCAGGCCCGGCGCGCCTCAAGCTCCCTATCAGGCCTAAGGAGCTATAGCCTCTACGCTCTGCCTCTGCTACCACTCCACATCAACGCTCTCAAGAGGATGCTCAGACAAAATAGGGCGTCCATGGCCGGGATAGAGATACTGGATCTGCAAGCCGCGCAGTACGCGCAAGGTCTCCTCTAGCTGGGCCCGATTGGCGCTGCTGCGTAAGAGGGGCGCGCCTCCTTCAATCGTAATCACCGTGTCGCCACACAAAAGCTCCCGCGTAAAAGCATTATAGAGGCAGAGACTCTCAGGGGTATGGCCAGGACTGGCCAGCACGCGCCAATCGGGATGAAAAGGTAAGCCCTCCACATCCTCAAGCCATAGATCAATCAGCTTGACCTGCTGAGTATAGGCGGGCAGGAAGAGATCGAGATGCTGCAAAGATCCAGGCAGCATCTGTTCTGCCAGATGCGTAATCCTGGGAAATACCTTATGGCTCCCATCGTTAAGAGCCAGGCGCTTCACAGCGGCCGAGGCGGCCACCGGAGCGCTGCAGATCCGGCGTAGCGCCTCCACGCCAGCCGTATGATCGAAATGCAGATGTGTCAATACAATCAAATCGATATCGGCAGAAGTACGATGCAGGATGTTTTGTAAGTACTTCTGCAAGAGGCGTACGTTCAATTCAGAGCCAGGATCAACCACAACCGTCCTCTCAGCAGTGATAAGGTAAGTATTCGCCATCGAGAAGCGATCAGTAATGGTGTGCACCTGTCGAGGACGTAGAGCGAAATCTGGCACCTGTGGCTTTTGCGCGGAAACAGGGTTCAAGGGTTTCCTCCGATAATCACAAAACATTCAACATGCTACTATCCTAGCATCCCGGTCAATAAGACACTGTAATTTTAATATGTATATGGTACAATGGTTATGTGGTTTGGGAAAAGACTTCCCGTCTGGTTAGTAATATCCGAAGCCCCGGTTTCGTTCCGCCTCCGGAATTTAGGACATCACTGCCTGAGAACCACCAGGAGATGTATTCTCATCTGTTAGTTCACCACATAGGGATATATCTTTCTTGCACATCCACCTCTAGAGTATTGAAGTATTGCGGAACGAAGTGTGAAGAAGGGGAAATATTACCCATGTTATCTAACGATAGCTACCAAGACCGCCTCCTAACTTGTCGTGATTGTGGCAACGATTTTACCTTCAGTGCCGGTGAACAAGAATTTTTTGCGCGTAAAGGATTAACCAACCCCCCTAGCCGCTGCCCTCAGTGTCGCGCCGCTCGGCGTGGTGGCTCGGCCGGTGCGCCCCGCGCGCAGCATAGCGAGCAATACGAAGCGGTCTGCGCCTCCTGTGGCCGCTTAACTACTGTTCCATTCCAGCCCCGTGAAGATCGTCCAGTTTATTGCAGTGATTGCTTTCAGTCCCAGCGCGCATCACGCCCACGCCGCGATTCTTCTCGCAGCTACAGCGGAAGTTACGGCGGAGGCCGCGGACGCGAGCGCCGCGAGCGCGATAGCCGCTGGTAGGATAGAAGCCTTCTCGATTTTTTTTAGCTAGTAGGCAAAAGGGGTGCCAGGGCTCCGTCCCTGTACCCCGGATTCTTGGCTTTCTCTACCTACGTGATCCTTTTTCTTGCCAATAGACACATCTCCGCGCTCTTATGCTATACTAAGTTGTTAGAGCCCCTACAGTATAGTGGGAGTTCTGCACATAGTAGTGCTGTATCTTGGTGCATCAAGATTCGATCGCGCGGACCTCTCTCCTATTGCCGCAGCACCGATCTTTGGCATGCAAAGCAGCACAATTTATCTCTATTAGCAGGTTTGGAGCGTGCCTGCCAGGCTCAAGAAAACGCTTCTGTACCAAAGGCCTTATCTATAAAATCAGTCACAAAAGAAGGGAGGGGCGGCGCTCCTCTCTATGCCTGAAAGCAGGGGTAGCCGCGCCGCAACGCTTCATGACACTCACACCGGATGGTCAGTGGCCCCGCTACACCTATATCGTGCCACAGATCTACACAAGGGCCAAAGTTCGCCTCGTCGGTTTGGGCAACTATGCGCCTAAAGGTATTATCACCAACGAATTCTTCGCCCATATCTCCACGCGCCTCGGCGATCCTCGCAGCGCTGCCGACCTGGAACGCGTGACAGGTCTAAGCACGCGCAATGTGCGAGCTGGCACGATTGCGCTTTGCCGGCGTATGGCCGGTGACGACGCCCCCGGCCTGATCGATGATCCCAATGCTAAAGCTGATGAATCGCTTGTGGATATGGCGGTTATTGCCGCGCAGCGCGCCCTGGCCAGCGCGGGCCGCGATGCTTCCGAGATCGACACGATTATTGGTGCTTCCTCTTCCGATAACGATGCATTTCCTACCATTGCCGGAATGGTGCAAACGCGCCTGGGCATACAGCCGATACGGGCAACCATGCTCAAAGGGGCCTGCGCCTGCCAGACCGAGGCCTTTCAGACCTGCGCCGAGATTCTGATGGCCAGTACAGCTAAGCTTGTGCTGCTGGTCACCGCTGAGGGCCTGTTGCCCAATATTATGAATGTGCTCGACTGGAAAACTAGCTCACTCTTTGGCGAGGGCGCATCAGCTTATTTATTCGAGCGTGGAGACGAAGATACGTATGTGATCAATGGCGCTGATGCTCGCCAGGCCTCCTCTCTCTACTACCAGACGCCTTTACGCAAAGATGTGGTCGAGATGGCCGAGGTTGATATCAAGATACAGCAATTGTACCGCGAGGGCAAAGGCAAGGAGCTCAGCAAGATCCTGGCGCAATATCTTGTAGGCTACACAAAGATGAATGGCAAAGAGGTGTTCCGCGAGGCTCCCCGCGCCATGGCTGAGGCGATTGATGCGCTTTGTCGCCATGCGCATCTTGGCTACGATGAATTGACGCATATTGTGCCTCACCAGGCCAATTCACGCATTACGCGCCGCCTTGGCGAGCTACTCATCAACGATTATGGTTGGCCTGCCTCGACAATGGATAAACTTGTCGATAATTTCCGCTACTACGGCAATCTCTCTAACGCCAGCATTGGGACAGCACTCGTCGAGATGCTACGCAATAAGCGCTTGCACGATGGCGCCTGGATAGCTCTGCCCGCCGTTGGAGGTGGTATGAACTATGGGTGCTGGCTGTTACGATTCCACGCATTGAAAAATCCAGATGCAATCCTCAACCCTGCACAATAACTATTTGAGCTCCGGCTACGCATAGCTTGGGCTGAACAGGGTCCGGGGTTCTACCGCCTACCTTTTTCACCCCACATAAGCGATGCCAAAAATGTGCAGATCTTGCAAGCTCTCCACAAGGTATAGGTCATAGCAGGGATCAATAACCGCTATGGCCTATGCAATTCATGGCCTATCGGCTTTAGAGCAGGGAGCGCTCATAGCAATAATAAGGGGCATCTTCCCCACTATACTCGACGCCATCGAAGGCATCCCTCACCAGCACGAGATCAGGCGCATAAGCCAGCACATTCTCCATCTGCAAATCGGCAGCCCGATGGCGCAGATCATAGGCGATTAAGCTGATGGATTCAATGGCGGTTCCATCGATATAGCCTAACGAGAGGCCTTTTCTGCGTGTGGCCGGCTCGGCAATTGCTAAGCCATCAAGGCGATCCCAGCGCCGTAAGAGGTAGACATGCTGCTCCTCAATATGCTTCTGGAGCAAGGCATCGCTTATCGAATATCCACGGTAATCAACATAGTAGAGCCCACCGACGCTGGGAAAGATATTCGACATGTTGAGATAATCGATAATCTCCTCAAGATCAGCGGGAGTGGCCAGCTGCGTTCGCTCCTGCGCTTCGCTTGTCGTTGCTACGGCCGGGGCTGAGTAGAGTATAAAGCCTCCTGCACGCCGCCAGAAATTCCGTTCAGTGATTTCGATCGAGCGCTGGTTCTCGGCATGAATCGCCAGGCGCGCATAGGTTGCGCCACGCCGCATAGCCTCGACAAGTAATGCATCATTCAAGGCTTTTGCCAGGCCTTGACGCCGGTAATCGGGATGTACCCGCAATCCTTCTAGCCAGGCATCGGTTTCGGTCAGCATCTGCATATGCGAGAGCGCAACTGGCACACCATCGACGCTCGCTACCAATAGCTGTCCCTGCGGATCATTGAGCCACTCCTCCCAGACCATATCAATATAATCTCCCCAGTCCCATGTATCCTGGCAAAACGCCAGGACGGCTTCTCTGTCCTCGGCGCGAGCCACTCGTACCTCTATATGTGTCATAGACAAGATCTATCCTCCATTCTGCAAGCTGTTTTTCCTGATTGTATAGGTTCGCTAGGTTCGCCAAAACGTATTAATAGTTGTAGATAGGATGGGCTGGCTGCTCACATTCGTCAGCTTTATTACACTTGATATTATGTCATGGAACGGCTCTCCATGACATCCTGTTTCATGCTCTTATCATCCTCTCGTTTTATAGTGGTAGTTATAAGTCCCGGCGCCTATCCTATCCGTATATAGATTGACAGATGTTTCAACTGCTTCAGTCAGCAACAAAAGGATTCTATAAAATGTCGCCCGAGCCTCCCAAAAGACCGATAACCAATGCCTTCAAAGATGGGGCCGAACAGATCCTGGGACAGGCGCGCGCCGAGGTCCAGAGCAGTCGGCAACCCTGGTATCGAGCATTTCAGCACACGCGCGTGCTCATCGCTGTCTTTCTGCTCCTGTTCATCGTTTTTGCGCTGCTGGCCTGGTTCGTGCATATACATCCGGTGCTTGCTATCGATGTTGCCATTACACACGAATTTCAGGAGAACCGATCTCCCTGGCTCAAGGATAGCATGCTTGCCATTAGCTATTTGGGAAGCCAGGCCTTACTCTTTATACCGCTCGTTACCATCACCGTAATCGCCTTCTGGCTGGCCAAATTGCGCCTGGAAGCCATACTGATCGGCGCCGAATCCATCGTAAGCCACTATATTAACACCCTGCTCAAGATCATCGTCAGCCGCCCACGGCCTACCTCCTCACTTGTCACCATTATTCAGCAGGCGAGCGGGCAGAGCTTTCCCAGCGGGCATGTGATGTCATACATGGCCTATTGGGGATTACTGCTTGCACTGACCCTTATCCTTTTTAAGCTGAATCGCTGGTGGCACTATGTGCTGGTGCTTGTCTCACTGACTTTTATAGTGCTTATCGGGCCATCTCGCATCTATCTTGGTGACCATTGGGCTAGCGATGTTCTGGGAGGCTACCTTTTTGGGGGGCTTCTCCTGGGGATCAGTCTATGGATTTATCTTAAATTGAAAAAACGCGGCGTGTTGCAAGAACAGGCGCAGAAAGAGGTATGATAGCACTGACTGCCGTCATACCTCTTTACGGCTATTTTCTGGTTCTTCTTCGCCTACTTGGCCTTGTTGTAGGCTGCTCTTCTTCCTGCTGTTCGCTCGTCTCACTCTGCCCCTGCTGCTCCTCTGCATCGTGCACGGCTTCTGGCTGCTTTACCGGCTCTTCTTCCTGCTGTTCGCTCGTCTCGCTCTGCCCCTGCTGCTCTTCGGCAGCTTCTTCCTGCGCCGCCGCCTCTGTATCGGGCGTGAGCGCAGTTTCCTGGGTCCGGGCTGTGGCCTCCTCGCCAGTATGCTCAACATGAGGAGCTGCCAGGTCAGGCTCGGGCTGCAACGACTCTTCCTGATCGCTGCTCAAAGCAGTCTTGTGGCTCGCTTCCGCCGCTGCCTCTTCCTGCGCTGATGCTGCAGGAGAGCCGTGCTGATCCGCCTGCTCTTGTGCCCCGGCATCAGGATTTATCGCTACCAGGTGAGGAGCAGAGGTGGCCACCTCCTCGGCGCGCAGCTCGGCCAGCTTCTCTTCAAGGCCGCGTAAGCGGGCAAGCGCATCGCCGTGCTTAGCTTCAGCTTTACTCATCTTCTGTCGGGCCTTTTCAACTGAGCCTTTGGCCTGCTCAACCTTTAACATCAACTTAGCTTCACGTTTCGCTTGCTTCTTACGCTGCTTAATTCTCTTTTGCTTTGTTGCAGAATCGTCCTGGGTAGCTTTTGCCATGGTCTCTCCCTCTACAATATACTTAAGAATCGCGCACAAAAATGCAGCTCTTCTTCTAAGGATAAGCTTCTGTTAGAAATACGAATAAGACGCCTGCTTCGTCTCATAGGGTAGCTAGACAAGCCAGATCTTCCCGCACCCGGCTATACGCCTATCTCAGCAAGCTGCCACGCAAAGTACAGCCTGCTCCCTCCCAGCTAACAATTACAATGGAGCGCGCCCCCATACTGTCAGGATAAAGCTAAGCGCACAGCAATCCTCTTCCTGCAGTTCATCCATAACCTGCTCATAGAGAGCATCAAGCTCTTCCTGGCTGGCAACCCGGGTGCGCAGAAAAAGAGGCCGGGAAAGCTGCATCAAGAGCTTATAGTCGTCTGCCACTCCCCCATGGGCCTGAGAGCCAGCGGAGTAATCGAGCACGTGAGCTTTCTGACCAATATGCTGAAAGCCAGCTCTCCGTAAAAATAGCTTCATCATTGGCGTGACGCCTAGATGTCGTCCCGTGGGCGAAAAACTATGTAGCTCCAACTGAATCGCCTGATTCATTAACGCGCAAAACGTTTCAAGGCCCGGCATATTTGTAAAGCCCCACTCGGCCTCACTCAGGCGCACGACACCCTCGGGGCGCAAGAGCCTGCGACATTCAGCCAGGAGCGAATTCCACAAACGAGGAGGAACTACGCCAGTGAGCATGCGAATATTGACAAGATCAAAGGAGGCAGCAGGAAAGGCCAGGGGAAACTCAAGTGCGTTCATAACCTGAAAGTGCGCATTGGGGATCTTACGTACCCGAGCATGGGCGCGCGCATAATCTATCATCGTCCTACTGATATCAACTCCCGTCACCTCCATGGCCGGATAGCTACGGGCCACCTCATGTACCCATCCACCAGGGCCGCAGCCGATGTCAAGCACCTCAACAACTTCAGCTAGATCGCTCTGTTCCGAAAATAGACCTCCCATACTCTCAGTGAGAATTCTATCCTGGTCAAGCAAGCGGGCCACCTCTGCAGGATCTTCGGCGTCAAGCACATAGGTATTATTCATACGTTTACGCTGCTTATCGGGTATGAGCATAGTGTAATCTCCTAAGAATCAGGGCTGGCGAAAAAACTCAGGCCCATAAAAATATAATATTTGGCTCTCCTGTCTATGCTAGTTGGAGCTACATGCATAGAGCATAACGTATAAAAATAGCAGCGGTCAATGATGCAGGCAGTTAGTGTAGAGTATGCTTGCTCGTGCGAGAGCCATATGGTAGACTCAAGGATACCTTTATCGAAGAGAGTATGGGATATGGAACTTAACGAGAACAGCGATTATCAACTTTGCTTCGCCTGCGGGAAGCAGAACCCCTTTGGCTTGCACATGACTTTCCGCCTTGATAACGGTACGGTCGTCTCCGACTTTCATCCTCAGCCAGAACATCAAGGGTTCCCTGGCGTGATTCATGGGGGCATCATTGCCACAGTGCTCGATGAAGCATTGAACCGCACCTCTATGCTTACTGAGCAGCCGGCCTGGTCAATGACAGGGCGCCTGGAGATACGCTATCGCCATTACGTGCCCTATGGCCCCTTACTACGAGTACGCGCTGCGCTGGGCAAACAGAAAGGCAGAATGATCCAGGCCACCGGAGCTGTCACGCTTGCCGACGACGAGAGCAAGATTCTAGCTGAAGCACAGGGAACCTTTATGGCCCTGGCTCCAGAAGTGCTGGATCAAATCATGCAGGATTATCCAGGTATGCGTACGTTTCTTGAGCGCAGCGAGTAAAGATAAAAAAAGTCCAGGGAGGGCAAAGCCTCCCTGGGACTCAGCTTCCGTATCACGGCTCTTAGCTCACTTCTGGCGGAGCCGGTGGAGTAACGGGAGGCGGCGGAGCTAACGTCTGCGCCGGCTGGTTTGGCTGCGGCTGCAGCTGCGAAGACGCTAAAGGAGCTCCTGTCTCCTCCAGAATGGTGTGTAACTGCTTTGCATCAATCGTCTCGTGGCGACGCAACTCCTGCGCAATACGATCGAGCGATGGCCGATAGGTAGTCAAGATGTTGATGGCCTTCTCGTAGCACGCGCGCACAATACGCTGGACCTCATCATCAATCAACTCAGCAGTATCCTCGCTATAGTCGGTGGGAGCGCCAGTATTGCCACCGCCCGCAAATGGGCTCTCGCGCTCGCTAAACGAGACTACGCCCAGTCGCTCGCTCATGCCCCAACGCGTTACCATCTGCCGAGCTATCGCCGTCACGCGCTGCAGATCGTTTTCGGCGCCAGTCGTCACACGGTTAAACACCACCTGCTCAGCGGCACGCCCACCCAGAGCGGTCACGATCTGGGTTGTCAGGTATTCTTTGGAATAGTTGTAGCGATCATCAAGCGGCGTATACATGGTGACGCCAAGCGCCTGCCCACGCGGTACGATGGTCACTTTAGTTACCGGATCGGTTCCCTCACAGATAAGACCCGTCAGGGCGTGGCCACCTTCATGATAGGCAGTTACATTGAGATCTTCATCGCTGAGCACCAACGGACGTTCAGCGCCCAGAAGGATCTTATCAAGAGCCTCATCAAAACAGCGCTGAGGCACGCGATCCAGATTGCGCCGAGCTGCCAGCAGGGCCGCCTCATTCACCAGATTAGCCAGGTCTGCACCTACCATGCCGGTGGTAGAACGCGCCACCGCGACAAGATCAACGTCGGCAGACAACGGAACATTGCGCGAATGAATCTTAAGAATGGCCAGCCTGCCGTTCCAATCAGGACGATCGACAGTGACACGGCGATCGAAGCGGCCAGGACGCAACAAGGCCTGGTCGAGGCCATCGGGACGGTTGGTGGCCCCAATGACGACTACCGCCTGTCGGTTGTCAAAGCCGTCCATCTCCACAAGCAACTGGTTCAAGGTCTGCTCACGCTCATCATTTGTATTGATGCTGGAACCGCGCTGACGGCCCACCGCGTCAATCTCATCGATAAAGATGATGCTCGGAGCTGCCTTCTTGGCCTGATCAAACAGATCACGCACGCGACTGGCACCTACACCAACCAGCACCTCCACAAACTCCGAGCCGCTCATAGAGAAGAAGGGCACGCCAGCCTCACCGGCCACGGCGCGGGCCAGCAGCGTTTTACCGGTTCCCGGAGGGCCTACCAGCAGCACGCCACGCGGGATCTTTCCACCCAGGCGCTGGAACTTCTGGGGCGTCTTAAGGAACTCCACAACCTCTTGCAACTCATATTTTGACTCATCTACGCCAGCAACATCGGCAAACGTCGTGCTCGGGCGATCCTCAAGGATCAACTTGGCCTTGCTCTTGCCAAAGCTGAAAATGCCTTGCTGGCCCTGCGACGCACGCCGGCTAAAGAAGACGAAGAGACCAATCAAAAAGACCCAGGGTAGAAATGTGATCAGCAGGTTTAGCCAGAAACCGTTATCAGGAGGTGGCTTATAAGAGACAACAGCGCCACTATTTATGAGCTTCTGAGGCAACTGGTCATCCCCGTTGGGAAGTTGTACTACATGATACTGCGTCCGATTTTCTATCGGGTTATTTAATTCCCCCATAATATCGCTTTGCCCAACAAATGTAGCCGACTTAACATTTTTCGCATCGATTTGCTGGTAAAACGTATTATATGGCAAGTCTACTGCCTGTGGCGCGTTATTCGCATTGTTAGCTGAGTTAAAGTAGCTGAATATATACACAACCAGCATGGCAGCAACGATCAGGAACAGCCAGCGATTGAGTGTGTTAGTTGGCCGCTTTGGAGAACCTGGTCCATTTGGGCGCCCGGAAGTACCTGGGCGAAATTGCTGCCTGTCGTTACTATTTTGTAGCCAGTGCATGTTACCCGGCTGTCTATCCATGTAAATTACCTGCTTTCTGGGCCTCCGACATGCATAATGCTTTGGTACATCATATTATAAAGACATATACGGGGCATCCATTATGTAACACCCCTTATTATATCTTACATACGATGGTTTTGCACATACAGGATACATTTATAGAACCGCTGAAAAGATGGGCCCTGGCGGCTCACAAGTTCGCTCTTCCAGCCGACTTCTCGCGCTCTTTAACTTGCCTTGCTCAATTCATAAAGAGAGACTATTCCTTCTGGGGTCCACCAACTATAAAAAGGCCAGTTCCAGGTCTAGCTACCCAGAACTGGCCCCTTCACGGTCCTAAATCCTCCCAACATCAACACATATACATGTATCTATTTTTCTCACCTGTTTGTATTGTTTCCGTTATTTCCACCAGTCCCAGAAGTTACCTGAGTACCGGGAGTAGTCGAGACAGCCGAACCATCGCCGGGTGAAACCGTCACCGTTGGATCTGGCTTAGGCGTTCGCGTTGGCTTTGGGTGTCTTGTTGGCGTTGGTGACGGCTCGTCTGTAGGGGTCGGCGAAGGCGTCGGCGAAGGCGTCGGCGTTGGTACCGTCTGCGTCGGAACGCTATTATCCACAAGCAACACCAGCGGCTGGTTCGGATCGCACTTGAGCGAAGTGCCGGCCTTAGGCTGAACATCCTTCACAATTTGCTCAGGCAGAACGCGCAGATTAGCATTGACCCCAACAACCTGGAGGGAGACGCAGTTCGCATACTGAGTCTGGGAAAGTATCTTTTCCGCCTCTCCCAGGGACTTACCAACCAAGTCATTAGGTACAGTTACTGTAGGCGTGGCTTCAGCTAAGTCTATCGAAATCGTCGAATTGGCAGGGACGGCAGCTCCGGCGGCCGGATCTTGCTTTGTCACGGTTCCGGAAGTCATCCCATTACTGATTCTCAACGTAAAGCCATTTTTTCCCGCGATATCCTGAGCATCCTTCAGGCTCTTACCTACGAGCTGAGGTACCTGTAAAGTCTGTGGCGTAGTCGCCGTTGGCTGGCCACCCGAGATACCCGGGATATTAATAAAATTAAGCTCAGCAGCCAGATAGACGCTAAACCCTAATAATAATAGCGTTGCAAGAAGAATAAGAATAGTAATAACGCTTGCAAAACGAGAATCGCGTTGCTCCCCCACAACACCCGCGCGTCCCATAGCGCCTTTTTGGAAAGGGCGCGTCACCCCAGAAGAGCCCACGTCAGGGGCACTGTAAGGAAGCTGGTTATAATCAGCACCAGAAACCGGGGCTTGCTGAGGAGAGTAAGTATAGGGTTGATCATTGCGTAAAGTTGCCAGGCCATTTTCCTGCCCCCATTCATATACTCGGGGGCCATCATATTGTTAGGAGAGGAATTAGACTGCGCAACATAAGCTCCGTTGTTAGGCGAAGAGACTTGTGGAGTAGGCCCACTATTGGGAGCGAACGCGCCAGTCGAGCTGATCATCGTCGCATTATTGGCCTCCTCATCGCCAAGCATCTCAAGAGCGCGAGCCAGCGCGCTGCCATCGGGGAAGCGCATCCCAGGCACTTTTTCCAGACAACGTAGAATAATCTCTTCAAGAGCGGGAGGAATATTCGGATTGAGCTGGCTGGGTGGCACAGGTGGTTCCTGAATGTGCTGCATAGCCACAGCCACAGGAGTATCACCATCAAAAGGCGTACGCTGCGTAAGCATCTCATACATCACAATGCCCAGAGCATACACATCGGCGGCAGGGCTCACAATCTCGCCCTGAGCCTGTTCTGGCGCATAATACTGCACCGTACCCAACGTCATGCCCGTTGTCGTAAGGCGTTCGGCATTGATATCTTTATAGACGCTGGCAATACCAAAGTCAGTCAGCTTGATAGAGCCATCGCGACCCACGAGAATATTCTGCGGCTTCACATCGCGGTGGACAATACTCCGGCGATGCGCAGCCCCCAGACCCAGGGCAACATCATGAGCGATAATGATAGCCCGATCAATAGCCAGCATTCCGCGCGAGCGAAGATAACGACGCAGATCTGTGCCCTCAACCATCTCCATGACAATAAAGTAATTGCCATCACTCTGCCCATAATCGTAGACCTGCACGATATTGGGATGCTGCAAAGATGATGCAGCCCTCGCCTCTCGCTGGAAGCGTGTCACAAACTTCGGGTCGGTGCTATAAACTTCACGCAGCACTTTGATGGCTACAACGCGGTCCATGCGCAGATCACGTCCGCGGTAAATCGTAGCCATGCCGCCACGTCCTATGGGATCTTGTAACTGGTATCGCTCACCCAAAACTTCGATTTGCATAGCACTCCGCACTGTACAGGCGCTTATTAAGCCGCCATTCTCTGCCAGTCAGGCAACCGCTTTCCAGATACCCCGCTTGGCGTATCCAGCAGGTCGTCCTACATCAGGGTGCCCTTGTCGCGGCCCCGTCCACGGGACAAGAGCTACACCTACTACAACCAAAAGCACAGGCCAATGGCACCAGATTTATATAGTAGCTCCCTCTATAGGGTTTCCGGGCAAAAGTATTATGTTCACATATTGCGCCATTATTTTAACCTATTCTGCGATAGAATGGAACATTTTATACAAAAGTAGGGGTTTGCTGTATTGTAACCTTACACTTTCTGAACCTTTCACGACTCCTTCGCTGAAGCGCCAGAGCGGAGCGCTGCCGGGCCTGGCACGCGCTCGTCCCCCATACGGCGCGTTATATGCAGCGCATCCAGATGTTCCAGAAGAGGCAGGATATATTTTCGTGTCGTCCCCAATACATCGCGTGCCTCGGCTACAGTCATCTTGCCATGTTCTCGCAAATAGGTCATCAACCTGGCTATAGCGTCATCGTACGTTTCCCGTAGAAATAGTATACCATCGCCTAATTTCACGAAGCGCCCCTGTTCTACCAGCGCCGTCACCACCTCAGGGCTCGTCATCGTTTCAGCTTCTACTTTCCCCGGCGGTGTATAAGAACTTTGCTGGAAGCGGCGCACCAATTGTTCAACCTGTTGTTCTTGACGAGCGGTGAAGCGCGGTATAAAATTGGGCAAGCGAATAAGGCCTCCTGTCCGTGATGAAGCCTCCGCATGCCCACTCCCAACCTCCGGGACCGCTTCTAGCCGCCCCTGGGTCTGCAGCACTGTAAAAACTTCTGCTGCCATCTTCGGTGAGAGGTTTAAACGCGCACGCCATTCCTCTTTAGAGAGACCACTACGGAGCGGATATTGCCGGTGATGCTCGCTCACCAGGCGCACCGCTTCCTCTACCAACGCATCCCAGATGTGTTGCGCAAACCAGGACCCCCCGACCTTGCACACCCTTCTCTCTGTTAACAACGTCTCTAATGTAAATTGTGTCACATCTTCAGCCAAATTGCACTGCTTAACGATGTCGGCAAAATCATACCCGCTTAAACGCTTGCTTGCTTTGCTCCCTGCTGGCAGCGCCTTTGCAGAAGGTGCTCGCACTCCTGCTCCTCTATCAAGAGCAGCAAGCACTAGCTCTTCCGGCGAGCCATGTAACAAGCGTTCCAGTTCTAGCAGAACCGGCTGCTGAAAGCGTCGATGATAGCGTGGTCGCACATCGATGACTTCACCGCCTCCAATCGTTACACTCGGCGAAGGCACACGCAGAATAAAGCGCTCCCGACGCACTATGGCCGCCGGCCGACTAAAACGTAGCTGCGCCCACGCACTTTTGCCCGGTTGCAATTCCTCAACATCTAGTAAACGCACGCGCGTTGGAATCTCTTGCGTGCCACAATAGAAATCCACCTGCATATTGTGCGTAAGCGGTCGCGCCGCATCGGCCAACAATTGGATACGTGCATCCACCAGCATAGATGTGTGCAATTGGCCCGGTAGCGCTACTATATCGCCACGCGCCAGTTCTGTACGCGCTACATTTGCCAGATTCATCGCTACCCGACTTCCGGGCTGCGCCACTTCGAGCTGCTGCTTATGCGTCTGTAACGTGCGTAGCCGGGTCTTGATGCCCCGTGGCAGTATCTCTACTTCCTGGCCTACCTTAAATACGCCATCAAGCAGGGTTCCTGTCACAACAGTACCAAAACCGGTCATGGTAAAGACACGATCAATGGGTAGACGAGGGCGCGCCACGTTTTGCCGCTCCTGCGCCTCATCAAGGATGGAATCTAGCCTCTGCAGCAGTTCGGGCAAACCCTGACCGCTATAGGCCGAAACCGGCAAGATCGGCGCATCCTTGAGCAAGGTTGGCTCAAGCTGCTCGCTTACTTCCTCACGCACCAGTTCAAGCCACTCTTCATCAACAAGATCGATCTTTGTCAGCGCGACAACTCCCCGCCTTACGCCTAACAGATCAAGAATGGCAAGATGTTCACGCGTCTGGGGCATGACCCCTTCGTCGGCGGCTACCACTAACAGGGCCGCATCGATTCCCCCTACGCCCGCCAGCATATTCTTAATAAAGCTCTCATGACCCGGAACATCTACAATGCTGACCTCGCGCCCACCCGGCAATTTTAGCCAGGCAAAGCCAAGGTCTATGGTCATTCCGCGCTCTTTTTCTTCAGCCAGGCGATCAGGATCGATGCCCGTTAATGCTTTCACCAAGGTTGATTTGCCATGATCGACATGTCCGGCAGTACCAATGCAACTCATGATTTACCTAGAAGCAAGGGTTCGCTTGTCCTCGCTCATCTCCGGTAGGGGAAGACAGCCTACACCTTCTTAATTCAGGCTTAACTTGACATTGAGTCATAGTATACACTACGATGGCAACCCTGGCTATAGACGGGGCCACACTATGAAGATGGGGCATCCTCCTTCCTTTGCAGAGCTTGCCTGGCATAAACAGCAGCCCCATAAGCGCCAGCCGTCGTGCCCAGCATGCCGCGCACAATCGACATATTCTTGATGTCTCTATAGAGATATTTCTCCCGGGCCACGCTTACGGCGGTCTCAAAAAACAGGTCTATCTCGTTAATCACTTCTCCGCCAAGAATGACCATACCGGGATTCAATAAGTTAAAGATATTGGCCAGGCCCAGGCCAAAGCTACGAGCTGCCTCTTCCACAACCTCTATTGTTAGCTCGTCTTCCTGATCAATGGCATCGGCAATCATGGCTCCGCTGACATCTGACGGCACCTGCATTAAGGCTTCTTTGAGCAAAGAGTTTCTTCCTTGCGCTACGAGCCTGCGCATTTTCTTGCCCATTGCGGGACCGGAGGCGATAGCATCAAGGCAGCCTCTATTGCCACACTCGCACTCTGGGCCATCTATGTCAACAATAGTATGGCCCAGCTCGCCACCCAGATAGCCAGTTCCTTTATAGAGCTGGCCGGAGATGAGCAGACTGGAACCAATATGGTAGCCTACATGTATATAGACGAGATTACTTATATTTTTCCCAGCGCCTATCCGATGCTCACCAATACCCTGAGCATCCACGATATTAAGGAGAGAGATAGGTAGATCAAAATAGTTCTGCAGCAATCTGCGCATCGGTATGGCGGTCAGATTATAGCGCGGCAGGAGCAGAAGTATGCCATTCTCAGTGTCTATCTGGCCCATGGTTGCTACGCCAAGCGCGGCTACATCATCCATGCTTACCTGCGCATCCTCGACGGCCTCAACAACGCTGCGCCGAATACGCTCGACAAGGGTGGTCTGGTCTGGATTGCGCAAGACCTCGCGATATCTATGCTCGCCCATCAACCACAACATTCCGCCAGCTTCTTCGCGAACGACTATGCTATGAACGCGGTCGATTCCCGCGCTCACTCCTATCAACAACCGTGACCCTTCCATGTTTGCTTTCTCCTCCGCAACTAAGGTAATGCTGGAGCCCACATCTTATTTGGGCTTACCTCTACAGGTGTTTTATACTGTAATAAGCGTCTGGCTTCCAGAAGGAGTACTTCCGGGAATAAGGCGGTGTAGATAGTGCAGTTGGGAGACTTTACATCATAGCGGCCCGTAGCTCTATAGGTTAGCAATGGGCAGCCTCCCGTACACCAGTAACGCCATGTACACGTACGACAACCTTCCTTTTCCTCAACAGGCGGTCCCTGCACGCCTGAGCTGTCTTCTCTTACTTCTTGCAACGGATCATCTGCCCGAATAGTGCTGACAATATGGGTGATCTCTGCCTGGCATTTGGCCACGCCACCATGCTGGTCTATGACGAGATAGTTCTGTCCTACGCCGCAGGTGCGCCGATGGGGAAGATGCATATTGGCTTTATCTAGCAGGTTGCCCAGCAGCTTGCGCGCCGGCAGTTTGTCGCCAATGTGGGCAAAAACTTCCCGCATAGCGGCAATGATCTGTTCATCGGCAAAGCGCAAGTCAGCAATATGGGCCGAGCACTCGTTATCCCGATAATAATTGAGCGAGAAGGGCAAATCGCGTTCCAGGATATACTCGATGAGCGCGGGTAGTCCTTGAAGATTGCGCTGCGAGACGGTCACAGAAATGTGCGGGATTAGCTCGCTAGCTAGCAGGCGCTCAATCGTACGCAGGACGTAGCGCGCCGAGCCATAGCCGTTTGCAAACTGCCGCTGGCTATCGTGATATATCCCCAGTCCATCCAGCGAGATCATAACATCAATCTGGCGAGCTTTAAGCTGCTCGATGGTTTTCTGCGGTATGGTCACGCCATTGCTCAAGAGAACGGCAGCAAAGCCTATGTCATGCTCATGTGCTAACTGTGCCGCGTAATCATGCAAGGCCAGAACGTTACGCAGGTGCAGGCTTGCTTCGCCTCCGGCATACTTGAGCCTGACATGCTTTATCTGGTGACGCAGGGCAGATCTGAAGATGGCTTCTATGGCTTTGCGGCCAGTCTCGGCGGACATATCCTCATGTGTCTTTTGCAGATAGCAATAGTGGCAACGCAAGTTACACTCGTTGGTCACGTGCAGCCAGGCCGTGAGGGTCTTAACGCCATTGTCAAGCGGAACGGGGATCTGAGCGCCGGGATACTTGAGGAATCCCAGCTTATAAAAGAGGGCTAACAGTTTTTCTATGCTTTCTCCCGACCACTCTGGCCACTCACGAAGCAATTGCGCCAGCGTGCAAGGAGAGCTTAAGCGTTGGAAGAGCGCTAGCGCTTCGGCGTCGAGTACGGCTATCTGACCTGAGCCCGTGGGATTGCAGACCAGCCAGCGCTCAGGACTGCATTCCTGGATATGCAGAGGACTCGCTTGCTGCAAGGCCCGGGAACGTACTGCTGCCACATCGCCATCCATAAGAGGCAAGATAGCCATAGATTGCTGAAAAGATGGCGCATTACAATCGTTAGCACACTCATTATCACATTCGTTAGCATAAATATTATCGTCAGGCAAAGCGTCAAGCCAAATTCTCATCTTTATCGTCCTGTTGGTAGCTAGCCAGGTGAAATTCTATGGGATCTGTATGTTATACATCACACATTCTCCCTGGTAACTACTCCCGGTTACAGATCCATCCGTTCAATGAAGTGGCAGTTGCTATAGGATCATATGCCTGCTTACCTCCTTACAGGCGTTCAATAATTGTGGATGCTTCTTTTCCAGGCCAAGACCATACCAATATTCCAGCAACGAATCGATCACCCCTGGCAAAAAGCTGCCGGGCATTTCCAACATTAAATCCACAAGCTTACGCAGCAATCTCTCGAATTCAAGGGAAGGGCGCATCGCCATATACCGGCAAGCTATGCGATAATACCTGAAGGCCTGCTGATATTCTCCTTGCTGGTAGTAGATATCGCCCTGGAAATCGCCAGCCCGAGCCAGCAAGTATATATAGTCATTCTGTCGGGCAATGCGTTTGGCTTCCTTGATTTGCTCTTTAAAGGGCTGACCTAGCTGAGCCAGCGCCACGGCGAGAAAGAGGAGATTCTCGGCGACCTGGAAATGTGCTTCTGAACTGCGGGCCAGCTCGATAGCTTGCGTAAATGCGTCTACAGCTTCCTGCCATTTCTCCTCTTTACTAAAAAGGCGCCCGAGCTGATTATAGCTTTCGATCTCGGTCTCTCTATCGAGCTCTCTGGCAATGCGCTGAGCCTGCTGGAAATAGCTTAAAGCCTGCTCCAGGTCTCCTCTGTTCATACGTATGCGCCCAAGGCGATTAGAGATAGCCGCCATCCCTCTTTTCTCACCGCGCCGGGCATAGATGTCAAAGGCTTCCTGGTAAGCGTGTTCCTCAGCCATAACATCTCCCAAGGTATGATAGATATGCCCCAGCATGGCTTGACTTAAGCCAATGGAAATCTCGCTCTCTTCGCCTTGCTTAACCAGATCGCGGCGAATGCGCAAGGCCAGCTTACAGGAGCGCAAGGCCTCTTCCAGCTTTCCCTGCATCCACTGGATATTGGCAATATTGTTTAGCAAGTTGGCATATTCTTGCTGATCATCCAGACTGCGATGAACAATCAAGCTCTCTTGATAGAAGCGCATAGCGTCCTCATACTGGCCCATACGTCGATAAATGTAGCCCAACATTTTCAGGAGCTCGGCATAGCGCGATTTATCTCGATTGTTCTGCTCAAGCTGTAGGCAAGCCTCCGCACTGGGTATGGCCTCCGAAAACCGGCTCATGCGCATATAGGTCAGCGCCTGGCGATAGAGCAGTTCTGAGCGATTTTGTTCAGCCCAGGCGCTCTCATCCTCCAGTTCGATCAGGACACTCAGGGAAGCTGCCGTATTGTCCTCTCGGCGATAGAGGTCAGCCTCATAGAGCCTCATTTGAAGATAGAGCTCACGCGGCAATTGAGCTGTAAATTTTTGTAGCTCCTGCAAGAGCAGGCGGGCAAAAGATCGCTGATGGAGCTCAAGAGCATCGATAAAATGCAGCTCAAAGAACTCAAAGCCATCTTGCAGATCCAGGAAGAGTTTGTGGAAGAGCATCTCGACGATATAGCTTTGCTGCAAGGTCACACCTGGCGATTTGCTCTTCAATAGCTTTGTATAGTAGTCGATCGCCAGCATACTAAGCTCATAGCGGATGCGGCGATCCATGTCCTGCTTCTCCCAGCAATACTTATTGACAAGCCTGCGCATCTCATCATGCAGCACAAAGTCGCCGCTGGAAGCAGAATGGCGGATAAAGGAGAAAGTTGGCAATATTACCTGTAGCTCGCGATACTTAATCGGGGGCAAGCGATCTCTCAGACCTTTGCTATTCATTATAGTGCTCAAGAGGTCTTCATCAAAGCGATGATAGATGTGAGCCATGATAAAGATCGCCCAGGTGCTCGGGCTGTCAAAAAGATTTACTTCTTCGAGCAGGCTGGCCTCAAAGATGGTGCGGCTCGCACTAAGCAGAGATTGCAGATCTCGGGTCTGTTTGTTTAAGATATCCGAAACCAGCCCGATTAAGATCGGGCGCCCCTCGGTACGCTCATAGAGTGCGCGCAAGAATTCTTCAGGCACATCTTTTATGCTGTGATAGAGTCTTGAGTTTAAGTACTGAAGCGTTTCCTCATAGCTAAAAGGAGCAAGCTCCCTGACAATGATTTTGTGTTCGCGTCCTGTCCAGTTTGGATGTGACCAGTTGATTTCATTACGTCCCGCAATGATTGCGCGTACGCGGCTCGATTGATAGGTATCAGGAAATGTCTGCGATGAGCGCAGCACAGCGGAGATTGGATTATGCTCAATACGCTCAAAAGTGTCAAAGAAGAGCAAGATGTAAGTATTATCTCGCTGCATATCCTGTTGCAAGCGGTACAAATCAGCGGCAAATGTATCGCCAAGATCATCGCGTAGACCGGCGGCCTCGGCCCTTCTTCCCTGCGCCGCATTACGATATTCGGCGAGCTGGCGTTGAAAGGCCTCGGGTATCCAGTGAGGGTAATGAGCCTGAATCGCCTTGATAAGGCGCTCCACGATCACCACGCCATCGCGATCCTCAATATTGAAAAAATCTACCATCACTGGCACAACATGCTCATATTGCTGTTGCGCGAGTTGATACAGCCGGCGCAACAGCCAGGTTTTTCCTATGCCGCCTTTTTTCTCGGCTTCTTCAAGCGCATCATGAAAATAGACGATAGCAGGAGCTTCCTGGCTATTGAGCCATTCGTCAAAAAAAGCTATCTCCTGCCCTCGCCCTATAAAGTCCTCGTCAGGCAGCTCAATAGACATAATACCGCCTTATCCCTCCTGTAAATCATGCTCAATGCGCGCCATTACAGCCTCATAATGCTCTTCTAACATGGATCTTAGCTCCTCATCGTCGCGAAGCTCTGTATAGAGCTTGGTGGCATTGGCACCAGATTCCTGTTTAATAATTTGACGCATTCCCTCTTCAAAAATCCTGGAAAAATCATCGGTTTTTACATTAGAGACGGTATAAGAAAAAAATTGTTTTAAACTTCCCCTACGGTCCTCAGCCGGCAAATGACAATATACTTTTATGTAATTTCTACGCATCAGGGAGATGGCAAAGCTGGCATTATCCTTGCCCAGAGCCTCCTGAAGCTCCTCATCTCGCAAAAATTCTTCGTAAAGTTGTAAGAAATCGTCTGGACGCTTAATATCTTCTATCTGTTTCTCAATAATTGAGCGCAGCGAAGCGCGATCAGCTATGCTAAAGGCCAGGTGATACAGGTACTCGCGCAGATAGCGAATCCGGTCAGAGCCCGTGACGCTTTGCATATAGGCTTTATTCTTCTCGGCAAGAAATTCGTGGATCGCGTGATACTCTTGCCCTTGCTCGAACTGGTATCTTAACAAGAAAAGATTGCGTACCGGCCCATCGATACAGTAGCCTGAGCGCTCCAAATCCCAGTTCAATACGCCTCCTGCCCGATTAATGGTGGAGGGCAGAGTAATGTAAGCCATACTATTTTCCAGGCTATATTGACTGGCGAAATTGTTGATAAGATCTTGCATGAGAATGAGGTTAAAACGCCGAGGCACAGAGAAGAGGCTCAAGAGGGTCTCAAAGCGCGCAAAATCGGCGGCCGAGACAGAAGCTAGCAATTTATCCTGCACGACCTTCTGCATGATAAGTTGTATCAAGAGTTGCTGACCAGACGCTTCCAGCGGATTCAGGTGATCTTGCACGATAGCATCGGTCATCACATTCATCGCTAGAGGATAGCCCCGCGTCCATTCGAAGATGGCGTTGCGTATCTCAGGCGTAATCGCGCTATGATAGCTGCCCAGAAATTCAAGGCAGGCATCACGCTTCAAAGGTTTCAACAGGCGTGCAGTGAGCGTACGCGCTAACGAGCGCGTCTTCTCGAAGCGCTGAATCGAGCGGCTGGCCAGCAAGACAAAAAGATTGTTGCGCTCAACCAGATCGTGCAAGCCATCTTCTATCTCGTGCAGTTGTCCTTCGTTGGCTGCTTCCAGTGAATCCAGAATAGCAACTACCGGTTCCTCTTTCTCTACAAGCACCCTCGCCTCATTGATAAATTGTTGTGGAGGATGCTTTTTGGCATCAGCCCAGACATAGGATAACTGTTTTTCGCGACACCAACTCGCTACTTTCTGCAAGAGCGTCGTTTTGCCAATGCCCTCAACACCGTAAAATTCGACAACCGGCGTGCGCAAAAGGCGCTGCCTATCCTGCAACGTATCGACTGCTTCTGCGAGTAGCGTTAATTCCTCATTCCTGTTGATAAATCCTTCCATACCAGACAGCTCCTATTCTGATTGCTGCGGATGATCTTCTTCCTATCAGCAAGCCAACACTGAAGGGAAACTTAACTACCCGGATACATTGATCACCTGCCCTGCTGATATAACTAACGATATTACGCTTGTACGTCATCGCCTAAATTTTTCTGCTCCGCACGCAACTCGCTTTTTTCATTAATTGGCTCTTTATGTCCATTATATATTATATTTACGCTATCGTTAAGCTTTTTCTGCTCAACATATATAGAATTTAGCGCTTCAAGGATTTTATTTTGTCCTTCTTTTTGAAATTCTTTCTGCTCTAGAAATTCTTTATGATTCACCTGCATAGCATTGAGCATTCGCAGGATTTCAGTTTGTCCTTCCTTCAGAGCTTCGTTCTGCTCTTTCAGAACTTCTATTTGCTCTTCTAATTTTTGCACCTTCCCTTCTATATTACGCAATCTATTTCCTATCTTACTCATGGCTTCATAACTTATAGGAAGCCTGTTAAGTATTTGCCGGTGGAGCTTGCGCATAAATGTGGCATAACTGCCATCTCTGCCCACTAGATAGCTGCCTTTGCGCCTCTGCAGCGCCTTGATCATATTTGAGCTTATCGGCGGCAAATCCTCCCCGACAAAAATAATATCTCTACTCCTTTCTGAGATTGAAATAGCTCTTTCTAGTGGCTCATCCCAGACCGGATCGTAGCCCACTATCAACACATCGCCACAAAGCACCTCTTCCAGGTAATCCTTAAGTTCGCGATCTGTGGCCAGATCAAACTCCTCCTTGATCAAGGTATACTGCCTGGAACCAAGATCACCAAAAAGCTTGAGCAGGAGGCCATATTTTGGCCTGGTACGCATTGCCGGACTACCCGAATCCCGGCCCACGTTAAAGACGCTATAATCATAGGGCTCCTGCATCTTGGCCTGTCGCAGAGCGCCCTCCAGGATCGTATCGATATTGGTCGAAATGATCAGCTCAAAATAACCTTCTTTGACCAGCTCAGCCACACAGTCATCCTCTTCCCGTGCCACCAAGCTCTTTTCGTCCTTAACCGCCACGCGCAGCAGCGTATCCACATCCGACTCGTTAAATCTATCCCGTAATATCTTAAAGCATTCCTCAAACTTTTCAAGTACAGATAATCTCTCAAATGAGCGCATACTATACTTACTCACGTGCTCATAGAGTCCCATATTTTCAAAGAAGGCTCCTGCGTGCGCCCCCAATATCAGCACGGTTCGCTTATTTCCGCTACGACGAGCCCCCAACATATCTGCAATGCCTGTTATATCCGTTTCTTTCATAAAGCTGTACAATCCCTGCAGCTACTAACAGTATATTTTTTATGCCAACCGTAGGATGTCTATGCACGATACAGGTCCTTTACGCGTTGGGCGATCTCAACCCATTTTGCTTCCTGGTCGCCAGGGCTTAAACTTGAGATCGGCTGGGATGGCTTATTGGCGGCCTGAAAGCGCTGAAGCCCCGAAGCGTCAAACGGGCAATGCCGCACGATGACCGGCACAATCTTGACCTTGCTCTCATCGGCGGCTTCTAGCAAGGGTGGAAGCTCATGCTCGTTGATGAAGTTCGAGTTGAGAAAATCTATACTGACCAGCAGGATTGCTACCCTTGTAAGCGCTAGAGCACGCTTAATCTCCTCAAACCAGCTATCCCCGAGCCCAATGTCTTGATCAGACCAGACCTCAATCAGGCCTTGATTCTGGTAAAACTCCAGGTACTTGAGCAGCGCTGCAAAATAGGGAGCATCTACGTGGCTATAGCTGATAAAAATTTTTAAGCGTTGAGCCTCTACTTCGCTATTTGAGGGAATGGTGATCCCGGCGACGCTCTCTGCCTCTGGAGATGAGAGCAAGGGCGCATTGTCCGCCTGCAGTCTTTCTCCTGCCCGTGATGGGGCTGATGTCTGCTCACTGGCTCGATAGCTTATTGCTGCAGCCTCGTAGCTCGTCGGCTGGTTGAGTAATTGTCTATGCAGCTCGCGCATAAAGTTAGCATAGCTGCCTTCCGCGCCCACAAGATAGCGCCCCTGGCGCTTCTCTACTACTCTGGCCATATTTGAGCCTACTGCCGGCAGCTCTTCCCCCACAAAAGCAATATCGCCACCGGAGGCAGGAAAAGCATAGCCGAGCGGCTCATCCCAGAGCGGATCATAGCCCACTACCAGCACATCTCCAGCCAGAGCATTCTCAAGATAGCCCTTGAGCTCTCGGTCCTTCCCCTGATCAAATTCGCTTGTGATCAAGGTATAGCGCTGAGAGATAAGATCGCCAAAGAGCTTGAGCAAAGTGCAATACCTGGGCCTTGTTGTATACTGCGTTGGATCGCCTCTTTCGCTCCCTACATTGAAGACGCGATAATCAAAAGCGCCTCGCATCTTTGCGCGCCTGAAGGCATCTTCCAGAAGGGTATCTATATTGGTCGAGATGATCAGCTCAAAATAGCCTTCCTTGACCAGTTCGGCAAGACAGCCGTCCTCTTCGCGCGCATCTAGCCCCCCTTCTCCCCACACCGCCTCGCTCAGAAACGTATGCACTTCCGACTCATTACAATTTTCGCGCAGCTTCTTGAAGCATTCCTGGAACTTCTCTGGTCCCGCCAGGTGCTCGAATGGACGCTTACTATACCTGCTGAGACGCGCATAAAGTGCTCTGTTCTCAAAGAAGGCCCCTGCACGCGAACCCAGCACCAGCACTGTTCGCGTATTTCCACGACGGCGGGCCTCCAATATGCCTGCAAAGGCCGTTACGTTTGTCTGCTTCATGACACTGCAAATCCTGTTAACTATCACTACGCTGCTTAGCTACTCTACGAGAGGAGTTTACTTGCCTGCGTACAGATCCATGACGCGTTCTGCTACCTCAAGCCAGACCTTTTCTTGTTCATGCGGCCTCAGAGCTGAGATTGGAAATGATGGATCATTGATCGCTCGAAAAGGTTTGAGATCAGAATAGGTAAACTCGCAGGGGCGGACAATGACCGAGATGAGCGTCACCTTGCCCTCATAGGCAGCTTTTAGCAAGGGTGGCAATTCAATCTGGTTAATAGAGTCCGAGCTCAGAAAATCTGAACTGACTAAAAAGATTGCCACTTTAGCGCTGGTCAGCGCCTGCTCAATCTCCTTCATCCAGACAGCGCCGGGCAGGATATCTCGATCATGCCAGATCTCAGCTATCAAGCCCTTATCTTTAAGAAAATTCAGGTGTTTGAGCAATGCGTCTAGATATTTACTATCCTCACGGCTATAGCTGATAAAGATCTTGGTGCGCTTAGCCTCTCCTTCTCTATTTGAGGGGACCTTTAAGGTAGTCTCATCCTCCAGTGGAGTAGCCGGCTTTGTCTTGTTGCTCGCGTTCTGCTCGGTTATCGTACGGCCAGAAGGAGATGCAATCTCTGGAGCATCCTGAGCCTTTGGGGCCGGGCCAGGCTTTACTGTGACTGGTCTGACTGCTGGCTGGCCCAAAAGAGACTCATGGAGGGCATGAATAAAATGGCAAAATTCGGCCTCAGCGCCGTCCAGATAGCTCCCCTGGCGCTTCTCAAGAGTTTTTGCCAGAGGCGAACCGGGATTTGGTGGCGTCGCATCCACATAGATCAGGTCATGATTTCTTCCGCTAAAGGCCCGTTCCAGCGGCTCATCCCAGACTGGATCATAGCCAAGCACCAGCGCCTCACCTTCCAGCAGCTCTTCAAGATATTTTTTCAAATAAGGATCGTCATCCAGATCAAGATTCAGCGTACATTTTTCTCTCCTTACGCTGCCAAAGATCTGGATGGCTGACAAGCCTTTGGCCCGTATAATATCCTCATTGGAATCCAATCCATGAATCCGCACCTGGTAGCCATGGGTCTCTTCAAGCCGGGCATCACGTAGAGCATCCTCTAGCAGCGCATCGAGGTTCGTCGAGATAATCGTGCTGAAAAACCCTTCTTTGAGCAGTTCGGCCAGCTCAGCATAGGCAGTTTTCAGCGAGACAGGTATCTCGGCCTCGCGCAAAGAGGCTTTCAGCCAGGTGAGACGGTTGCTCGGATTCATCCCTTGCAGCGCGGTATGGCACTCGCCAAACTTTTCATCAGCCGCAAGCGTGCTAAATGCAGGAGAACAGTGAGCTTCCAAAAATTGATAAAGGCCCTCATTGCCATAGAGCCCGCCCGTGTGTGAGCCCAAAAACAGGAGGGTGGGCTGATTGACGGACCTTCTGCTCCGCAACAATTGGGCAATTATTGCAATTGTAGTTCTTTTTGTCTGACCTGAGCGTGGCACAGCCATAGCTTTCAACCCCGTTATCTGTACTTAACATAAACCTCTACTTTAATATGCGCTTTCTATTTTACACCTTAATTACTGCCTTTGTCTTCTTTTTTAATTCTTTTACTGGCCCATTTTCTTAGCAGCGTTCTTACTTATTATCAAGGACGTTTTTTACTAACATGTTTAAAAAGGCACTTTCGCTATTCTACCCATAAAGCCCATTTGGAGGCCTTAACCGTCTACCATCGACACCCAAAGCGTAAAGCGGTATAATAAGGAACACGACAAAACGAAATTCGACCACAGCCAAGTATGCTTCTCAAGGTCATTTATCTTATGAATGAGAAAATCCAATCGGTACTCAATTCGCTTCCCCATCAGCCCGGCATCTACCTGATGAAGGATGCCCAGGGAACCATTATCTATGTGGGCAAAGCGATCTCGCTCTATAACCGCGTGCGCTCATACTTTCAGGAGTCCACGGATCTCAGTCCTAAGAACCGTAGCATGGTCTCCCGCATTGACGATATCGAATTTCTCGTCGTCAAAAACGAAGTCGAGGCCCTGGTTCTAGAGAGCAACTATATCAAGCAGTACCGCCCGAAATATAACGTTTTACTGCGCGATGATAAAAATTATCCCTATATCAAAGTCTCGCTAAGCGAAGATTTCCCACGCATCTATCGCGTCCGCAGCTTCCACCGGGACGGCAATCGCTACTTTGGTCCCTACACAGACTCAGGGGCCGTCGATGCTACCCTTGATCTGCTCAACAAGCTCTTTGCCTTTCGCACCTGCCGCTATGATGCCAGCAACTGGGCGCCGCCGCGCCAGGGCGAGCCGCAGGCGGGCTGGAAGCAAAAGCTGCTCTCCCGTCCCTG
The DNA here is from genome assembly GCF_004208415.1 of Ktedonosporobacter rubrisoli. Taxonomy (GTDB): domain Bacteria; phylum Chloroflexota; class Ktedonobacteria; order Ktedonobacterales; family Ktedonobacteraceae; genus Ktedonosporobacter; species Ktedonosporobacter rubrisoli. Next base: position 6,817,167 of record NZ_CP035758.1, read on the forward strand.
CACGCAATACTATATCCATCGTTGCGTCGCCCCTTGCGTCGGTTATGCCTCGCGCGAAGAATATAACGCAATCATTCAGCAAGTTATCCTCTTCCTCGAAGGCAAGCATGAAGAGGTGCTTAAAGAGCTGCAGGCCCGCATGGAACGCGCCGCCGAAGAGCTCAATTTCGAGGAGGCCGCGCGCCTTCGCGACCGCATTCAAGCAGTTGAGCGCATCCAGGAAAAGCAGCGCATCATCAATACCGAGGGTCAGGACGATCAGGACGTTATCGCGCTGGCCAGCGGAGATGACGAAACCTGCGCCCAGGTCTTCTTTTTCCGCAGCGGCAAGCTGGTTGGGCGCGAATACTTCATTCTGCAGGGTACACGCGAGAGCAGCCCGGGCGAGATTATGCAATCCTTCCTGCAGCAATTCTACGAGAGCTCGCCCCATGTTCCAGCCGAGATTATCGTTGAGGCCGAGCCCGATGATCGCAGCATGATCCAGAACTGGCTCAAGGAGAAGCGCAAAGGGACCAGTGCCGCACGCGCCAATGCTGGCATCACGATCAGCGCACCCAAACGAGGCGACAAGCTGCGCCTTGTCGAAATGGTCAAGCAAAACGCGCAACAGGTACTGGAACAGCAGCGCATTAAATGGCTTACCGATAGCCAGAAAACGCAGCTGGCCTTGGAAGAACTACAGGAAGCGCTCAATCTGGCCAGTCCTCCCCAGCGCATCGAATGCTACGATATCTCCAACACCCAGGGAACAAACTCGGTGGGGGCTATGGTAGTTTTTGAGGGCGGGCGCCCAAAGAATAGCGAGTACCGCCGCTTTAAAATCAAGACAGTCGAAGGCCCTAACGACTTTGCCAGCCATCAGGAAGTCTTGCGCCGCCGCTTTCGCAAGGCAGCCAGCGTGCTCGATCAGAATACCAGCATGCCCAATGAAGCCGAACTTCTGGAGGAAGAGGCCGAGGCGCAGCAGGATAACGGAGATAGCGAGGCGAAGCCTGCCGCGCGCTTCGATCATGAGTGGGCCTTGCCCGATCTCGTGATTATCGACGGCGGCAAAGGCCAGTTAAGCGCCGCCATGGAGGTGATGCAAGAATTGCACCTCGATATTCCGACAGTTGGGCTGGCCAAAGAGAACGAAGAGATTTTCGTGCCAGGCTCGCCTGACCCGATTATCCTACCGCGCACCTCGCAGGGACTCTACATGGTCCAGCGCATTCGCGATGAGGCGCACCGCTTTGGTATTACTTATCATCGCAAACTGCGCTCCGATCGCGCATTCAAATCCGTGCTCGACGAGATACCAGGCATTGGCCCTAGACGCAAGCAAGCCCTCATGAAACACTTTGGCTCCGTGCGCGCAATCAGCAGCGCCAGCCTCGACGATCTGGCCGCCCTTGACGGCATGAACCGGGCCGCCGCTGAGAAAGTTAAAGAGTATATCGGTCGCCTGGAATAAATCGCACATCATACCATGTTATGATATATGAACGATACGAGTGCTAGCAGTCAGGCACTACGATTGACAACCCAGCCTATTCACTACTATACTATATGTATCAGGCGGCCGCAGGGTCGTCTACTTTCTGCACGTACAAGCTATATCGTAGGGAGGCACACCACAGACAGGTGTACCTGACTATTTTAAGAGGTGATTGGTAGATGCCAACATACGAGTATCTCTGTCAGACATGTAATCATCGTTTCGAGACATGGCAGAAAATGTCCGACGAGCCTTTAACCGTCTGTCCCGAATGTGGGTCACATATTCGCCGCGTCCTCTATCCCGCAGGCATCGTCTTTAAGGGCCACGGCTTCTATAAAACCGACCATGGTAATGGAGCGCTACCAGCCGGCGAGGGCAAGAAGAGCGAGAGCGCTAGCGCTAGCAGCGAGACGTCCACTGCCAGTGAAAGCAAAGCCTCCTCCAACGGGGCCAGCGAAAAGAGCACGGGTAGCGAATCCAAGACGACTTCCGCAGCTTGAGGGCAGGCAAGCTCAAGTCTATAGAAATACTGCCGGGAGAAAGAGTTATGGCAGAGTCAGGTTTTGCCGCCATACAAAGATCACAGATTGAAATCACGATAGGCGAACTTCTGCTCTCATCCGACTACTATATGCGCGAGAGCATCGTAGAGCGACTGCGCCATATGATCGCACACGCAGACCCAAGTCTGGATATTAGCAAACTTAGCGAGGCGGCCCGCGAAGAGCTAGTGGAAGTTGGCCTGCTCCCAGAGCAATAATCAGGTCTCTCTATGTTCATCAAGCCTGTATATCAGGAAGATGGGCCAGGATAGGATATGCGAGAACGTATCCTGCCCTGGCCCATCTTCCTTTTGCAGAATCTTTTCTGAATAAATTCTCACAAAAAGCAATAGAACCTACCAAATATTCCTACATAGCGCCCGCCTGCATCTCTACTCAGGCCCATACAGTGTATACTGATTACACAATCTCTAACGAAAACGTTAGAAAGGACGCCAGACGTAGAGGGAGACATATGGTCATGCAGGTCCAACATGGACAATCGCAGGAAGAGGTAATTGAGGCTTTACAGCATGAGGTAGATGAGCTGAGGGCGGCTAACCGCTCGTTACAGGATCAGTTAGCACGTAAAGAACGCTTTACCGCCATGATCGCCCACGAGTTGCGAGGCCCACTTTCACCAATCATCAATTATGCACAGATCTTGACACGCAACCTTGGAATAGCTAAAGATGATCCTAAAAAAGCCAGTTCGCGCGGCGAGGCAACCCAAAGGCAGCTCAATATTATCATCAGCCAGGCTCGGCGTCTCGCACGCCTTGTCAACGACCTGCTTGACTCTTCTCATCTTACCTCAGGCCAGTTTACGTTACTACGCGCCGAATGTGATATCACGAAGCTGGCCCGCGAAGCTGTAGAATATCTACGCCCGGTCGCTCCTTATCATGAATTTTCCGTAGAGGCTCCCGAGACTCCTATCATCGGCAATTGGGATAGTGGACGCTTGCAACAGGCCCTGGGAAATCTGCTGGATAACGCGATTAAGTATTCAGATGAGGGAACGGTAATTACTCTGCGCATCCGGCCTACAGAGGAGGGAGTGCGCATCAGCGTCCATAATCAAGGCGCTAGCATCCCATCGACTGATATCGCCCAACTCTTCCACCCCTACACACGTGTGCAGGCTACAAGCGGAGCACGGCAGGGATATGGCCTGGGACTCTACATAACCAAGTCGATCATCGAGGCTCACGGCGGCAAGTTGCGCCTGGAACCCCATACGGAAGAACATACCCAGCAAGGCACGACTTTCTCCTTTGACCTGCCCCTACAACCATAAGGTCCGCTGCATCTGAGCTGTACCCCTGTAGAAACTGACAGGTAGCATCCAGATAATTTGCTCTGCCTCAGAAACTGTCTAAACTGGCGGTGCGAGATGCGCCGGTCGAGACTATACTTACCATTGTGCAGAGGAACTCACCGGTATGAGATCCTACGACAGATCTACGTTGTTTGTGGAACCCGGCGTATGATCTGGAGCATTGATCATCCACTCTACGCTACATGCGTTGTCCGCGAGCGAGGCGACACGATGAGGCATGTGGCATAGGGCAATGATCAGGGGAGGCCATTGGGCATGGCCTCTCTGGTACCCCATACCGGTGCGTTAGCACCTGATTATTGTAGACAAGCACGCGGCCGCGGCAAGCTACACTAGTCAGCTCTGGTCGGCGCACTTCCAGGTGCGCCTATACGCAGTCATGCGTTTTGTAAGAGGATGTTGGCAAGCATAAGCTCGCGTTTCGGACAGCTACGGCGCTAATAGCCTGCGCGAAACAATTGCAGGGCTTGCCCTACTCTGAGCAAGGAGCGTTTATCATGGCGCAATGGGCCTACAAAGTTGTCTATATTGATTATCGAGGACGTATCTCCTGTGAGGGCAATGAGACGCTGATCAACAATGAGCGGCGCAGCACATTTGCCCGACGCTACCTCAATAGCCTGGGTAAAGATGAGTGGGAACTGGTGAGCATTCAACCGCTGACCTCTAATTCCGCCTACTACATCTTCAAACGGCCAGCCCGAGAAGGCGACTTCGCGGATACAACAACGACTGAGACCAAACAGGCACAGCCGACAGAGGGTAGTGGTCCAACTGTAGAGACGGCCTAAGTTCAGGCTCGACTATAGACAGAGAAAAGACTGATTTCTGTCTGAGCATGGGGAAGCCTTGCGTTCGGCCCGCCCTACGCGCGCAATAGAGCCAGCGCTGCACGCAAGGCAACTAAGCTCAAGCCTTTCACCAACTTCGCAACAAAAAAAGCTGCGCGCTCCTCAGCGGCTACAGCTTTTTCTCCTGCTACGTCACATGTCAGGCCCTCTATGAGGGGGATATACTGGCCGGTAGCTCAAATTGCTCAAACATAGCTTCCCACACTTCTTGATTCTCCAGGCGCTCACGAGGATTGGCGACGCGGGCATTAATCGAGTCGAAGATACAACTGAGCAAGCGCTGTAGCACGATCGAAGCCTGATCGTAAAAGGCCTCAGCCTTTTGCATATCTCCGCTCAGTACCTCACGACAAAGGGCAGCAAAATGTTCAACATCGATATGATTTTGCTCAACTCTGAACTCATAAGTTCCCATATGATTGAGATTCTCGCTGAACATTAAGGAGCGCAAGGTATTGGGTCCCAATTCGCGGCCATTCGTCCGATAGGTCTCGGCCAGGGCATCCATGGTCCAGTTAACAAATTCAACAAGGGCCGGCAATTGCTCCATCGGCGTCTCACGCTTAGCCCATTCCTGCTCCATGCGGCTCAGCAGATTGAAGAGTTCGAAGTTTTCCAGGCGCATCTTCTCAGCCGGGTCCGGCAAGCGCACCTGCCGCGAATTACCGCGCGGGTTCATGTCCTGCGGCACACATCTGAGGAAGCGGTGCTGTACCAGTTGGGCCAGGTGCCGCGAGACTTCCAGCTCGGGACGTCGCAAGGCGCTGGCAATCCGACGCACACGCCGATAGAGATTCACATGCGTGAAGAGCTCCATTGTTCGTAAATCGAAACGCATAGTATAGGGAATAGCTGGCGACATCTGCAGAAGCGAACGCACCCCGTGAGGCAAAAACTGGCGTAACTCCTGCCACTCGTCGCTATATCGCACCATCTCCATCGTGACACGCATCACAGAAATATCAAGGGAGGTTTCCCCATAGGGCAGCAGTTTCTGGACATTGGAAGAGGCGATGAACTCGTATGTGCCCTCCTGCCACAGGGCAAGTTCTCGTACCGTCCATATAGCTTTTGTACGTAATGCTTCTTCTAGTTGCGCCTGGGTAATCGCCCCCATGGCGATGAGACGCTCACCGATACGTTTGCCAAATGGATCATGCAGCTGTTGCGCAAATGCCTGTTCGATATGGTGATGGGTAGTCATTCCCAATTGTTGCAAAACATCGCCAAGAGTCAGGGCACCGGGATCAAATTCAGAGCAATTGGCCATCTTGCCATCATTGACGTAAATGATCCCCATATGTCCAGTGCTTTGCTTGAGATGAACAGCACCTGTCATACCGCCCATCTCCATCACCTGCAGAACCTCTACCAGGCCAAAATCCTTTAGTGAGCCGGACAGTACTGTATTTGTACTCATGCTCCCCCCATCACAAAAACGTGGCGCAGCCCCTCCGTTAGCGGAGCTGAGAAAGATGGAATCGTTGCTGCGAGCGAGCCCCTCCCCACTGAAGAGAGCATGATAACTAATTATCTCTCACTCTCTACTCTCCGCTAGCCTCCGGAGCAGCCTTCCCCATCTTGAGTTCGTATCCTAGATTATAACAAAGTTCAGATTGTTTCAACAAGTATCTTTAGCCTGCTTCAGGGCTTTCCAGTTCTCGTTTGTGTGCCGCCTGACGGCGGCAAGGAGAGAGAAAAACGGGGCGGCGCCCCGTGCCCCAGGTGAAGGACTCCATTCGCTCGATCGCGACGCCCCCTTCACAACCCCAGTGTGGAGAAGTGGAAACCTCCGAGCCTGCTTACATGGTCTTTTACCGCTCTATATTCCTGGTATCATCAGCAGAAAGAGGTAATACATAACAACATCTTTAAAGCAATGAGCCCCGATATAATAAAGCCACCTGGACATATTGCTCCAAGTGGTGGATATCATCCCCCATTCCTGTGCAGAGTATAGCATACTTTTGGTCAAAGCTTCTATAAGCAGCCACAATTGCTTAGAACGGCTAGTAAATAGCTCATTCTTCCGTCCCGCGGCCGGGGCCAGGGTCCCGCGAGCTATTTACTCTTCTCAATGCTTTCTAGAGGCTATAGAAAAGATGCTATAATTTGAGTATGAGTATGAAAGATCGTGTCGTCATAATTACGGGGGCAAGTCGTGGCACTGGCCGCGCCACTGCCGAACTTTTTGCCAAGCATGGTGCCCAGGTAGTCCTCTTCAGTCGTCCCTCACCCCATTTACAAGAGGTAGAGGCTGAGATCAAGCGCAAGGGAGGACGTGCATTGGCTATCGCCGGCGATATCTCGCGCGAAGAGGATGTAGAAGCACTTTTCCAGAAGGTGCGCTCGCTCTATGGTCACCTCGACGTTTTGATCAACAACGCGGGAATAGTCATGAAGCGGCCTTTTGTTGAAATGGATATAGCCACCTGGGATCAGGTACTTGATACAAATTTACGGGGTACTTTTTTGTGCTGCCGTGGAGCATTCCAGATGATGGCGGCTCAGCAGCAGGGAGTAATTATCAATCTTTCCTCGCTTTCAGGCGTGAAAGGGGTAGAGAAGTTTCCAGGGATGAGTGCATACAACGTTTCAAAAGCAGGCATAGCTAGCCTCACCGAAATTCTGGCGGTTGAAGGCAAAGCTTATAACATTCGTGTATGCGTGGTCAGCCCCGGCGCGGTTGCTACGGAGATGCTGCAACAGGCAGCCCCTCACCTGAAAGCTGACATGACACCTCAGAACCTCGCCGAGATACTTCTCTTCCTCTCTGATGATTCTGGGCGCATGTTTAATGGAAGCAACATTGAGCTATTTACCAACGCATAAGGTCCCTCACAAAGGAAAATATTATGGTCTATCTGACACGACGCGTTACCTTTAGCGCGGCTCATCGGCTCTGGAGCAATCAGCTCTCAGAGGAAGAGAACTATCACATCTACGACAAATGTGCCAATCCCAACGGTCATGGCCATAACTATATTCTTGAAGTGACAGTGCAAGGTATGCCCGATCCGCATACCGGAATGGTCATTAACCTGACCGAGATGAAACAGATCATTAACGAACAGGTTGTGAAATGGGTTGATCATAAGCATCTCAACCACGACGTTCCCTGGCTGGAGGGGACAATTCCTACAGCCGAGATTCTTGCAATCAAGTTCTGGGAACGCCTGGAGCACGCGTTCCCGTCAGACATGCTCTACGAGGTTACTCTTCACGAGACCGAAAATAATGTTGCAACCTACCGAGGTCAGGCATGAGAATTGCGTTTGTGGCGCCCCTGGTCAGTACTATTGCGCAGCCTTATCTTGGTGGCGCTTAGGCTTTGCTGGCAGAGTTAGCTCGGGGTCTGGTAGAGCGTGGGCATGAGGTAACCCTCTTTGCCCACGAAGGCTCGTCAGTGCCCGGCGTTCGGCTCGAACAGATTGCTGTGCCCGAAAATGTCCTTCCTGCCAACTTCTCCTCGCCGGGCGAAGAACGCGCAGCCGATAGAGGCTTCTTCGCTCAGGCCAATATCTTTCTTGAACTATTTCTCCAGCTTCAGCAGCGGCAGCACGAGTTCGATCTTATCCACGCCCATGCCTTTGACTGGCCCGCCTTTACCTGTAGCGCCCTGCTTAGCGAGCTCCCGGTTATCCATACCATCCATCTGCCCGCCGTCTCGCCAGAAATCAATGCTATGCTTGGCATACTGCATCGGCAAGGCCATCCGCTCACGCTGGTAACTGTTTCACAAGCCTGTGCGCAAACTTACGCCGACTATACTCCCTTCGACCACATCATCTACAACGGCCTGAAAATAGAGGAAATCCCTTTCTCCGCTGAAGTTGCCGAGGACGCCCCGCTGCTCCTTGCCGGACGCATCACGCCAGAGAAGGGCGTAGAGACGGCTATCGAGATCGCCGAACGCGCCGGCACACATCTGCTTATCGCTGGTGGCATCTATGATCGGGCTTATTATGAAGAGCGTATTGCCCCTCGCCTGCAAAATGCTCCTGGACGCATCACCTACCTGGGATTGCTCGACCATGCCCGCTTATGGCAAATCATGGGCCAGGCTCGCGGCCTCCTCTTTCCCATCGCCTGGGATGAACCCTTTGGCCTGACCGCAGTTGAGGCGATGGCCGCTGGTACTCCAGTCATCGCTTTCCAGCGCGGAGCAGCCACCGAGATTGTTCGGCATGGGGAGACCGGCTTTCTGGTCGAACCGGGCAATAGCGAGCGCGCCGCCTCTTTTGTCCCCGAACTTGCCAACCTGGCCCGCGCGCGCTGTCGCTCTTTTGTCGAGATGCGCTTCTCTTTCACCCATATGATAGATACATACGAACATGTCTATTCATCATTGCTTTCGGGTTAGCTTGATAATTCAAAGTAAAATTCAAGCTCAACTTTTGCAATGAATTAACGTTATTTTATCTATTTAGCACAGAGAGTAAAAGGCTTATAAATTTAGTATTTTCATGTGCTCCTGTTCGACTGGTGAGAGCCTCTAAAACGTATCTCACCTGAAATATTGCAGCTCTATGCACGGCCGCAACATATCCATGTGGAATGCAAACCGGCATGTCTTTAACAACTTTTTTGACTATGAATCAAATCCTTTTCTTGCTGTATCGACAATCATTATTAAATTTTTACTAGCACAAATGTCTTGACTTTTCGCTCATATTGATGAGAGAATGCAGGAAGCATCCAACGTAGTAAATAAAAAGCGGGGATTCTTTAACGAAGCATTGACCGGTACACCTCTGCTTTCAGTTATGAATCGATGGGCAAAGCCGCACATCATTCCTCGTCAGCAATCAGCTCCCCGTCTGATTATGTAGGATGCAAACCATCTGGGAAGAAAGTTTTTCTTTCTTTCATATCAACTTCAAGCGAATACCGGCAGTGTATTCCTTTACCCAAGCTATGTGCTTATAGCATAGAGCATGCCAAGTAGTATCATAAGTACTACAAACCAGGAGGAATCGCCCATGCAACCTGGCAAATTCCATTTACGTATTACGCTACCTATCCTCTTTAGCCTGGTAGCGCTTATTGCGACTGCGTGCGGTGGCGGTCAGACAAGTACCGGTGCGGTGACCAAAGCAGCTGATAATCAGCAAATCTTGATCTTGCCAGTTCCTGGCGTTGCTGATGTCACCACCTTTGACCCGGCCCTGGCGACTGAATCATCGGCAATTAACGCAATTAATATGGTCTTTACCGGATTAGTCCAATTCGATGACAAGCTACAGGTGCACGACGAGCTGGCCCAGTCGCATTCGGTCTCAGCCGATGGGCGCACCTGGACCTTCAAGCTACGCCCCAATCTGAAGTTTAGCGATGGGACACCACTCACTTCCGCCGATGTGGCCTATAGCATTGATCGCGCCCTGGCCCCCGAGCTCAAATCTGCGGTATCCACTCTCTATCTTGGCCTGATCAAGGGCGCCGAAGACCGCAACAGTGGTAAGCTCAAGTCTTTAATTAATTACAGTCTACTTACTCCCGATCCCCAAACAATCGTCATCCAGACCAACCAGCGAGCTGCCTATTTTCTGCAAACGCTCACTTATCAAACCTCCTTCGTTATCGAGAAGAGCATGATCGACAAATATGGCAGCTCTTTCGCCGATCATCTGAGTGAGGGCATTGGCGGAGATGGCCCTTGGAAGGTTGAGAAGTACATCCACAACAAAGAGATCGACTTTGTACCCAATCCTACCTACTATGGTCCCAAGCCGCAGTTGAAGAAAGTCATCATGCAGTTCTACAAAGAAGGTGACACGACTTACAAGGCTTACCAGACCAATCAGATCGATCAATCGCTTGTACCTTCAGTACAGCTGGCCAACGCCAAGAAGCTTACCAGCGATCAATTACACCAGGTACCGCTCCTGCAAGTCTACTTCTATGGTATCAATGAGCTGGCCAAGCCTTTCGATAACCAGAAGATCCGCCAGGCCTTCGCTCTTGCCATCGATAAGGACACGATTACCAAAAATGTCTATAAGGATCGCGTCCTGCCCACAAACCATATCATTCCAAGCGGCATGCCTGGCTACAACCCGGCCTTGACCGGACCGGCGGGCCATTCCTCGACCAAGGCTGATCCCGAACTTGCCAAAAAGCTCTTCCAGGAGGGTATGCAGGAGGCTGGCTATACTGCGGCTACTTTCCCGCAGGTCACCATGACCGTCTCTTCGGGCGGCAATTCGGACTTCAGAAATGAGTATGCGGCGGCACAGCAGATGTGGCAGAGCACGCTTGGCGTTTCCGTCAAGATCGAAGATCTCGATTTCAGCACGCTGCTCAGCAACCGCACAAGCACCGTCAACAATCCCAAGGGCATGCAAATCTGGGCTCTGTACTGGCAGTCTGACTATCCCGATCCGCAGGACTGGCTAACCCTGCTCTTCGATAAGGGGTCAGCCAAGAATGCCTTCAATTATGGTCAGAACAATTCGCCCCAGAACGCACAGCAGCAGCAAATGCAGAAGCTGATGGAAGAGGCCGACGCCAATCCCGATCAGGCTGCACGCCTTAAGCAGTACAATGAGGCCGAGCAGGCGCTCGTCAATGATGTGGTCTGGATACCGGTCTACCAGAACACGAATACCTTTGTGCGTAAACCCTGCGTTGTTGGCATGCAGGACAACGCACAAAATATGATCCCACAGCAAGATTGGGGCAACATCTACAAGTCCACGGCTACCCCTTGCGCCAATGTGAGCCAGTATCAATGAGCCACGTGACTTATCGATACATGTGGATTAACTAAATGAGAGTGCTGGCGGGCCTCTTTGACCTATGCGCTTAGGAATAGGCCATCGGTTCGCCAGCACTACCCTCTATTAGTGCCATCACATCCATTTTCACCCTCTCTTGAGTCTTAAACCAAGCGAGCAAGAGCATAGCAATGCTCAACGGAAGGAGGAATGTTTTTACTCAGCGCAAGAGCATACTGTGTGTACTGCTTCACGAGAGCATACTCATTTCAAAAGAGCGTTCTAAAAGTAGCAATTTCAAGTACTACAAAACCAGGAGGAATCGTCCATGCAACCTGGCAAATTTCATTTACGGATAACGCTACCCATCCTCTTTAGCCTGATGGCCCTGATCGTGACCGCGTGCGGCGGTAGCGCTCAGACAACAGCCAATACGGCGAGCAAGGCGCCCGATAATCAGCAAATCTTGATCACGCCGATTACCCAGGTTTCCGATCTTACGACCTTTGACCCGGCTTTAGCTACCGACTCCTCGGCCATCGATCCGATCAATATGGTCTTCTCGGGACTTGTACAACTTGACGACAAGTTGCAGGTACACGATCAGCTGGCCCAATCGCATTCGGTCTCGGAGGATGGGCTCACCTGGACCTTCAAGCTCAAGCCAAATCTGAAGTTCAGCGATGGGGCGCCACTCACTTCCGCCGACGTGGCCTATAGCATTGATCGCGCCCTCAAACCCGAGCTCAAGTCAACCGTCTCTACCCTCTACCTTGGCCTGATCCAGGGCGCGGAAGAGCGCAATGAAGGCAAGCTCAAATCTTTAATTAATTACAGCTTGCTTACTCCTGATCCCCAGACGATCATTATCAAGACGAGCAAGAGGGCAGCTTATTTTCTACAGGAGCTCACCTACCAGACCTCATATGTTGTCGAGAAGAGCATGATCGATAAATATGGCGATTATTTTGCTGACCATCTCAGCGAGGGCATCGGCGGGGACGGCCCCTGGAAGGTTGAGAAGTACACGCATGGCAAAGAGGTTATCTTTGTGCCCAATCCCAACTTTGAAGGGCCCAAGCCGCAGCTGAAGAAAGTCATCATGCAGATTTACAAGGCAAGCGATACTACCTACAAGGCCTATCAAACTAATAACCTTGACAAGGCTCTGGTCCCGTCAATCCAGCTGGCCAATGCCAAAAAATTGCCCAATGGACAGCTCCATCATCTGCCACGCCTGCAAGTCTACTTCTATGGCATGAACGAACTGGCCAAGCCTTTTGATAATCTGAAGATCCGCCAGGCCTTTGCTCTTGCCATCGATAAAGAATCTATTGTCCATAATGTGTACAAAGATTTGTATATCGCGACGAACCATATCATCCCTGAAGGCATGCCTGGCTACAACCCGGCCCTGACCGGACCGGCGGGCCACAGCTCGACCAAGGCCGATCCCGAACTTGCCAAAAAGCTCTTCCAGGAAGGCATGCAGGAGGCTGGCTATACGCCTGCGACGTTCCCCTCAATTACCTTCACGGTCTCTACTGGCGGCTCTGGCGATACGCGCGATGAGTATGCGGCGGCGCAGCAGATGTGGCAGAGCACGCTTGGTGTTTCTGTGAAGATTCAGGATATAGATTTCAGCACACTGCTGGATAACCGCACAAATACGCTGCACAATCCCAAGGGTATGCAGATCTGGGGCCTGTCCTGGGGCGCGGACTATCCCGATCCACAGAACTGGTTAACCCTGCTCTTCAGCAAGGATTCGGCCAAAAACGCTTACAACTACGGCCAGAACAATACTCCGCAGAATGCGCAGCAAGAACAAATGCAGAAGCTGATGGCGCAGGCCGATGGAAATCCTGATCAGGCAGCGCGCCTCAAACAATACAATGAGGCCGAGCAGGCGCTGGTTAATGATGTGGTGTGGATACCCATCTATCAGGATGCGCTAGCTTATGTCTACAAGCCCTGTATCGTGGGCATCGCTGACAACGCGCTGGATGTGATTCCGCAGAACGACTGGGGCAGTATCTACAAAACCACGGCTACGCCTTGTGCTAACGTGAGCCATTATCAATAACGGCACGCGCTAAGCGCTCTGGCCAGTTATAACAACAGCGGGAAGGATTGTTAGTCCTTCCCGCTTTTTTCGCTATGAGCACAGACAGCAAACTTTACGATAAGGGGCCGAAAAGTCGTAAATATATAGATAGGCCGAACGTACCTTGAATTCTTCCTCGAAATTCATGACAATAATTTCGTACAGCATCCAGGCAAACTAACAACCATATTATATAAATCACAAGTAGGCATGTTAGGAGATACAAAATATGGATGACTACGATCATGACAAAGTGGATGAATTCGTACTGGCCTTGCTTTATCTCACACTTCACGATTCCTATCGGGCCTGGAAAGGTTTCGACTGGGACGTACTTGATAGGCTCTATCAGAAAGGTTGGATCGATAATCCACGCAATAAGGCAAAATCCGTAGTCTTCACCGAAGAGGGGCTTAGTAGATCAGCGAATCTGTTTCAACAGTACTTCAGCAAACAAGACGAAAAGCCCAGGTAAAGAGATCGGATAGCTTCTCGTCCAGGCCCGAGCATTTTGTCTCGGACCTGGTAAACACACGCAACACGCTTGATAGTTGGGCCAGCTTTAAAAAACCGGCAGGTAGCGATCAAGCTCCCAGGCATGCACATGCTGGCGATATTCTATCCACTCAATGCTCTTGGCATCAATAAAGCCTTCATAGATAGAGTCACCCAGCGCCTCGCGAATCAAGGGGTCCTCACGCAAGCCATCCAGGGCCTCACCAAGCGTGGCCGGCAACAGGCGTGCCCGCCGCCGCAAGCGCTCCTGTTCTTCCTGCAAGAAGAGGTTTTCATCCATAGGCGCCGGCAGCTCTAATTTGCGCTGAATTCCATCAAGGCCGCTACGCAGCATAACAGCCAGGGCCAGGTAGGGATTGCAGCTGGGATCAGTACAGCGCAGCTCGACGCGCATCGAGGCTTGCGGATCAGTGCTCAGGCGCGGCACACGAATGAGGGCTTGACGATTGACGCGCCCCCAGTTCACAAAGATCGGCGCTTCAAAGCCATGCACAAGGCGCTTGTAGGAGTTTACCAGCGGGGCCAGGATAGCACACATAGCGCGCGCATGAGCCAGCTGGCCGGCAATAAAGCGGCGTCCAATCTCGGAGAGTCCATACTCAGCACTCTCGTCTACAAAGGCATTGCGCCCAGTTTTAACGTCAACTAACTGCTGATGGATATGTAAGCCAGAGCCGTTGATGCCATAAAATGGCTTGGGCAGGAAGGTCGCATAAAGCTCGTTGCGCGCAGCAATCGCCTTAATCACATATTTAGCAGTCATCAGGCCATCAGCTATATGCAAGGCCTCGCTACCCTCAAAATCAAGCTCATGCTGCCCTTCCGCTACCTCGTGATGGCTGGTCTCTATCGTAAAGCCCATGTGCTGTAGAGCCGAGGCCATACGCCGTCGCAAGGCTGTGGCAAGATCCGTCGAGAGGTCAAAATAGCCGCCGCGATCATTGCGTAGAGGAGTGGGAACCTGATTTTCGAAGCGCAAGAGGAAAAACTCTAGTTCTGGCGAGACCCGGAACTCGTAGCCAAGCGAACGCGCCATATCAAGCGTCTGCATCAGGATCGCACGTGGGTCGCCATCGAAGCTCTCGCCATCAGGCGTATGCACATTACAAATGACGCGCGCCACAATATCTCCTTCAGATCCATCAGCTAAGGGCTGCAACTCGCTCGGCAGAACGGTAAAAGTTGAGAGATCGGGGAAAAGATACATATCGCTCTCAGCAATACGCGCAAAGCCTTCAAGAGAAGAGCCATCAAACCACTTACCATGCTGAAGGCATTCAGGAAACTGCTCAACTGGAATGGTTACACATTTAGCCATTCCTATCACATCGATGAACTCCAGGTTAACGAAACGCACATGCTCTTGCTCAATTATTGCCATTACCCGGTCATAAGTGATCTGATCTTGCCCTCGCCTCATATTCTTGCTCCCCTTCTTGAGCTTCCCTATACGTCTACATTGACTGCATAGCTCCGGCTGCAATGATAATTATCTTTATTATTTGCGAAAGTTGTTGTGATATTATGTCAGTCTTGTAGCATTGCATTTTTACATGCATAGCAAAATATGTCAAGAGAGATAAAAGCTTTATCATAACATGCCTGTCAAACTACGCTTTGCTCTATCTACTCTTATTGGGGTAGGATAAAAAGATGCCTGCGGTCCTCATGAGCAGGGCGAAGCAAGGGACCTATTATCTCCTATCTCAGGGGTCCTGTGCAAATATGCGCAGCGCATCGTAGAATCAGTGATAGGCCATGTACATTTTCAGGAGGCTTTCATAACATATGCACACAACACATCCCTCATTGTACTTCTGGGCACTGGGCGACCTGCACTATCGCGCTCAACCAGCCTGGCAGGCGCTTCATGCCCCACGCATGCAAGAGATGTTTGAGGATATACAGAGCGTCTGGCAAGAAGAAGGCAGGCCAGACTTTTGCGTAAGCCCTGGCGATCTCGTCCAGACCGGGACGCCCACCAACTATGCTCTGGCGATCCAGGAGATTGCCCGGCAGATGCAAGGCATTCCTTTCTATCCAGGCATTGGCAACCATGAATACCACCCTGATAGCCAGGAAGATACTTTCCATACGGCAGCCGAGTTCTCAGCGGCCTGGCACAAGCCTCCACGCTATGCCTGGACAGCCGGAGAGCAGCATGAGATTATCTGCATCATGCTCGATCAACCATATCCGTACGGCTCAGGTGAGCGAAAGGAGAGTAAAGAGGTAATTTTCCCGGCAGAGACTCTCCACTTTCTCGATGCCACCTTGCAGGAGCATGAGAGCCGCAGGGCGCTCATTTTTGCCCACTGCCCACTGCAGGACACGGTGCTCGACCGCGACCCGGCTCGCAACCTCGATGACGACTCTCAGGACACCTTCTTCTTTGTCAACAACTCGGCCGAGGTGCGCGCGATCCTGGCGAAGCATGCCAACGTGACCCTCTATATCAGCGGCCATACACACTCAGGCTGGAACTCGCCCCAGCTCCTCTTTACTGAGGATCTTGGCAAGCATACGATAACGCATCTCAACTTGATGTCCCCCTGGTACACTGGCCGGCATGCAGGAGCGCGCCGTGATCCCGAGACCAACGAATTAATCTATGTTCCTGATAAGCCCGATACCCTGATCACTTTCGCCCTCTCCATCTACGCAGATAAGGCCCTGATTCGCGCACGCGATCACCGCGCTCATCAATGGCTGACAAACTGGGAAATTCCTTTGCGCTAAAAACAGGCGGGGCCGGAATTTCCCGGCCCTTTGGCCTTAAGCTTGATCTACATTAAACAGAGAGCGTATTGCCCACAAGTTCATCGCGCCCAAGCGGTCCAATTGCGGCCACAGTGATTGGCGAAAGAGGCGAGAAGCGCTGCAGCACTCTGAGCACCTGCTCTTGCGTAACCGCATCGATGGCTTCCTTCACTTCCTGAATCGTCTTCAACTTGCGTTCATACCACCAGGAACGCGTCAGAGCACCCATACGAGCCGCTGAGCCTTCGCCGCGCATGATATGCTCGCTCTTCAACTGCACCTTGGCCCGCTCCAGTTCATCGGCGCTAAGACCTCCCTGCTCTAACTTACGCAGCTCGTTGACGATCACTTCAAGGCATTCGTGCCCTTGCTCAGGAGTAGTGCCAGCATAGACGCGCATCCCACCGATCTGGCGATTGCCGGCCAGGCCCGCGGAGACGCTATAGACAAGTCCACGCTTCTCGCGTACCTCGACAAAGAGGCGCGAGGCCATATTGCCGCCAAGAGCCTCACCGATCACCATGGCAGCATAATAATCGGGATCGTTATAAGCCGGGAAGGGGAACATCATACCAAGATGCTCTTGCTTGCCATCCTGATGCTCCAGCTCGATAGTTGTAACTGGCTGCGGACGCGGCACCGAGATCGGAGCTGCCTGCCCTTCCCAATCGCCGAAGAACGCCTGCATCTTCTCCACAACCTTATCCCAATCAAACTTACCTGCGATGGCAAACAGGACATTGTTCGGCTGATAGCGCGCCTGCCAGAACTCGCGCAAGTCCTGCTGCTGCAGCGCGCGTACGCTGTCGCTGCTGCCCAATACCTGGCGAGCAAAAGGAGTATCGTGGTAAAAGCCGGCGCGCACAAGATCAAAGATGCGGCTCATCGGCTCGTCATCGCGGCGGCGGATCTCCTGTAAGATGATGCTGCGTACCTGTTCGAGCTCATCCTTTGGGAAAGTGGGAGTGAGCAGCAACTCATGCATCAGTTCAAGGGTTGCCTCAAACTTGGTATGGACAACCTGCGCCCAGACCTGAGCGGTTTCCAGGCCAGTACTGGCGCCCTTACGAGCTCCCAGGGACTCAAAGGCTTCATTGAGGGCGCGCACATCTCTCTTTTTCGTTCCCTGAAAGATCATATACTCAAAGAGGTGGGCAAGACCTTGCTTCTCCTTGGGCTCGTGGATGACTGCAGCCTCTAGCTGAAAGCCGAAAGTTGTCGAGCTCAGGCTAGGCATATATTGGCCGATCATATCAATGCCGTTGGGCAGTTGATGATGAAAATAGTTTGGAGGTAAGCCGTTCTGATCACTCATAATATATAGGGAGTTCCTTTCTGAACAGGATGGAGATGTACTGCATAGAAAACAAAGTCAGTATACCACAATAGCAAAGGCTTGCCTCCCAGGTGCAGCTTGCTCAGTAAGCCGATCCAGACTATAGCTGTTTGTCGTCGCTTCCAGCAAAGATGATGCCTTCATAAAGCTCAGCCACCGTAAAGCTGAGGTCAAGGCTGCTTACTTGCACACTATCCTCAAGGGCAAAGAGAAACAAAGTCCACAGAGTATTTTTCTCACGCCGAAAGAGCTCAACCGCAGGATGGTCTGTGGCTATTAGCATATATTCTTGAATCGTTGGGCACTCGCGATAAAAGGTGAACTTGCTGCCTCGATCGTAGTCGCAGGTACTGGGGGAAAGCACCTCAACGACAAGGCGTGGATATTGGATAAAGTCAATGCTTCCGCGATCGCGGGCATCACAGGTAACCGTCACATCTGGATAGACATAGCGCGTCTCCGAGAGACGTACGCGCGCATCAGAAGTATAAGCGCGACACGATCTTCCCCGCAAAGCACTATGTAAGATGCTAAACATATTTCCGCTTATTGTGGCGTGATTCAACGTGCCGCCGGCCAGCATCGTAATATGGCCGTCGATATATTCATAGCGCACGCCTTGATTGTTACGTTCCAACTCTAGATATTCGTCAATCTTTGTCATATCTTGCCATGGGTAACTCGCCAACTCTATTCCCTCTCGATCTATTCAGTATACCACCGGAACTGGCCTTAGTATAGCAGCGCTTCATATATTATCAAAACAACATATTTAAGTATTTTTACATATATATTTCTGCATACAAAAAACACCCATGACCACAACAGAGCCATGGGTGTCATACCTCTGCCACCAGAGAGAAGCCGGCCCAACCTCCACCTCCCGGCGTTCCCCTCCGGCTCCTCACAGCGCCAAAAGTTATTCCCCGCCATCACATGCACTACGGAACTCCTCTCTATAGAGAACGTCCAGGAAGCACATTTCGATTACAAAAAATGGGGTCAGATTCCCGCGCGCAAAAAAATCAAAGACGCCCTGCTCAGGGCACAGCTTACTTTGTCTTTGGCTGATTGCTGTTCTCGACCACATTCAGAATCATCAGATCAATCAGCTGCTCAACAGGGGCCCGATCATCGGTAAAGTAGACAGAGGCGCGTTTCTCCTCGCGTATATTGCCATAATCAAGGCCAGCCTGTGTAACTGAGCGCAACAACGGCTCGGAGAGCTGAGCGCTATTGTGGCGAAAATTAGCCAGCGAGGTGCGCGCGTTGGTACCAATGACCAGGCTATTTGTGAAGCGCGGCGAATCGATAATATATACATTTGGGAAGACTGTATGCATCGTTTGGGCCAGCGCATTGACAAGGCGGAAATCCTGGCTTGTCCGTCCGACATTAATTGTGGCTACCCCTGTAGGCGTGAGGTGAGAGCGCACAAGCTGAAAGAACTCGCTTGTCGTCATCTGGAAGGGAATATAGGGCTGTTGATAGGCATCTATACCAATGACATCGTATTTCTTCTGCGTCGTCTGCAAGAAATAACGCCCATCCTGCACAATCACATTAAGGTTCGGCTCGCGCATCCCAAAGTATTGCCGTCCCAGCTTCACGATCTCTCCATCGATCTCCACGCCATCGATAGGGATCGGCCCATAAGCTGCGCTGAACTCGCGCGGGATAGTCCCGGCGCCCAGCCCGACGATACAGACCTGGCGAACCTGCTGAGGCATGAAGGGAGGATTATTGAAGTATGGCGTAACCATAAAATAGTCCCAGGGACCATTTGTCAGCACATGGGTGGGATCATAAATCGAATGAATGCCCAGGCCCTCATTCATCACAAGCTGCGTCTCCCCCCTTGCCTGCACCACCTGAATATAATTGTAAGCCGATTCGTGCTCAGAGATCAGCACGCCACCTCCATTGGTTCCGCTGGGCGGCTTGATGGGTCCGCGCAAGGCCAGCAACGAAAGCAGCATAGGAATCAAGAGCAAAAAGAGCAGCAGGCTTTTCAAGACAGCCTTGCGCCCGTCCTGGCCCCTATTGCGCTGCGAAACGATAAGGCCCACAACAGCCACCAGCAGGAGAGCCACGGCAAAGACTAAGAAGGTCCGATACGTCCCGATATTGGGAATAAGCACAAGCACCGGCACGAAGGTCCCCACAATGCTACCCGCCGTCGAAATGGCATAGAGCAAACCGGCAGTACGTCCCGATTTCCCGATCTGTTCTACACGCAGACGAATCGCAAAGGGAGAAACGCAGCCAAGCAAAATCATGGGCAGCGCAAAGAGCAAGATCACCGAGACCAGCGAACCATAAAAGACGCTTATCGAATAGGTCGCGAAGGCGCTCAAAGACCAGCTCAAGATAGGGCGTGAGAGCGGAGGGATCGCACAGATGAGCAGCGCGGCCACAATCGTCAGCCCATAAAATGCCGAGGGATAGGGGTAACGATCGGCAATACGACCACCGACATAGTAACCGATGGTAAGATACAGCAGGATCAGGCCGATCAGATTTGCCCACACAAACAGCGAAGTGCCAAAGTAAGGCGCAAGCAGGCGCGAGGCCGCCATTTCAACTGCAAGCGAAGCGGCTCCGGCCACAAACACCAGGATAATAAGCAGCCAGTCCTGGAGCAGGTGCCCGGCATGAGAGTTTCTATTGCCATCTTCCGCTTGCGGTTTACGGGGGCCGGGAGTCGTGGTGGTCATATTCTAAGCACTCTCTTTCGCTAAAAATACTGATCCCCAGGCGAGGATGAACAGGCATAGCAAACGGGAGGCAGTCATCTCTCATCAAGATAATCTGCATCCCCTTGTTGCTCTCATATTACGTTCTGACAAATATTATTGTCGCATATCCGCCATAACAAAGCGAGAAAAAACCTGTTGCTGTACCTCAATAGCCTCGCGCTTCAGCATAGCATAGGCTTCCTGGCCCATTTTTTGTTCAAGCGCCTTGAGGAAAAGTTCCAGGGTCATCGTCGATGAATCGTTGAGTGCTTGACGCAGCTGCAGCGCGCCCAGGAGCAGAGATAGACCCTCCTTATAAACCCTCTGTTCATAGAGCAGCAAACCCATACTGGTAATGATCATAGCCTTATCGAGGCGAGCACGTGGCCCATAGGCCATCTTTATAGCTTCTTTATAGCATTTAAAGGCAAGTTCATAATTTTTCTCATCGTGATAGAGCAAGCCAAGGTTATGCAGGATCGTATATTGAAGGACAACATCCTGCTGCTTCTCGTTGAGGCGCAGAGCCTGTTCAAAAAGCATGCGGGCCTGCTCAATCTCGCCCCAGGCGCGGAATAGTTCCCCCTGATTGGCAAGAGTCGTAATCTCACCACGAAAATCACTAACCTGGCGCTGGAGGGTCAGGGCCTGCTCAAAGTATGTATGGCTCTGCTCCCGCTCATCCATACGACCATAAAGCATACCCAGATGGCCGAAAATCGTCGCCTCATCTTGAGGGGCCAGATGGGCAGATGGTGGCAAGAGAGCCGTATATAAGCCTATCAGCATATTCCACATCCCCCACTCTACCATCTTCTGGTGCAAGCCCTCGGCAAAGAGCAGATCACAAGCATCCTGCCAGTGCCAGCCAAGACATAAGTGATGGATTGTAGAGATAATAGGCATAACATCCTGCAGACCAGCGCGCTGCTCAGGAGAAGGATATTCCTGAGCCAGGTTATAGTAGTAGGCTGCAACCTGCATATGTCCAGCCGCCTGCATCGCCTGCGCGGCCTCCGGCCCTTTCTGGCTCTCGGCCGGCACAAAGGGCATCTCGGCCTCAAGCATAGCCAGCCCCTCGGGATAACGCTGTTCTCCTCCCTCAAGAAAATGCTCAAGAATATACTCACGAATCAGGGGATGAAGATCATAGCTAGCAATATTAAAGACATCAACAGTAACTCTAACCAGAGCCAGGCTGGTCAGCGTTTCCAGTTCCTTCTCAATTTCCGCGATGCTCACCTGAGTAGTGGCGCCGTTGCCTGTGATCGCCGTAGCGATGCCACGCAAGGGTACAGGCTCATGAAAGAGGCTAAGCGTACGCATTAAAACATATTGGATTGGGCTAAGAAAGTGATAAATAGCCGTCAAAAGATTCTGTGTAACCTCACCGGCCCACATCGGCTGATATTCTGAAGAATCAAGTAGATAACTAATAGAGATCCCGCTCAAGTGGACGACAGCACAAAACAGCACAAGGGCAAAGACATGTCCGGCACAGCGCTGCCAGATTAACGATAACTGCTCAGGCGAGCTATCGAGACCATAGCGTTGCAGCAGAGCTAAGCCTTCTGGCATACTGATACGCGAAACCAGGTAGGAACGCACCCGCGATTCAGCCATATTCTCATCAAAAGGCGTCTCATAACTGGTAAAGAGGATACGGCTATCACCCAGGTCGGACTGCAACATCTCAAGAAACAAAGACAAAGCTCCACGGCTACTCACATTCTGAGCATCATAGAGCATGGTCTCGAATTGATCAAGGACAATTAGAGCGCTCTCCTGCGGCCGGCGTAAAGCGCGCAAGAGCGCCGAGATCTGCTGCTCAGCCTTCATCAAAGCAAAGCCCGGCTCCTGAACCTGCAAACCATTGAGTATGGCGGCAATCATACCAGGCACTGTCGTATATGTGCCCGTCTCCAGCCATATCAGATGTTGCGGCCCAGCTGCTACGCTTGCCTGCGTCGCTTGAAGGATACGATTATATAAGAGAGCAGCCAATATCGATTTTCCTGCACCTGAGCTTCCAGTAATTACCACAGCATTCGTTCTGGTATCTACCAGCATGCGATGGACCGTATTCACTTCATCCGCACGCTGCATAATGAACTGGGGGTCAATCGGTGCTGGAGCAAGCGCATAGACCCCATACGCTGAAGGATGTATCTGTTGAGCAGACGTTTGATGCATAGGAAGATTGTACTCACCTCTTGTTGCGCGTCCTAAAAGCCCATTACGCTGTTCTCCAATGGGGGATAGATTGTACTCGCCACTCGTCGCGCGTTGCATAAGACCTCTATGCTGTTCCCCGTCCGGCATATGAGATGTATTCCTCCGTTACGTGCTAAATGCAGTATAGCATACTACAAGAGCCAGGCATTAGCCTAAAATAGCCTGAATGTGCTACTATATCTGACTGTAAATCTTTGTGTTGAAAGGGGGGTCACCGTATGCTGCGTATCATCTATATGGGCACGCCACATTTCGCTGTCCCAGCGCTGGAGGCCTTAAGCCAGGGCGCGGCTCCTGGAGCCATCTTGCCAGAAGGCTACGAACTGGCAACAGTTATTACGCGCCCCGATAAGCCAGTCGGGCGTAAGCGCGAAGTGGTTTTCTCGCCAGTCAAGCAAACTGCTCTAGCACACGGTATCCCGGTTTGGCAACCAGGCTCTTTTAAAAAGGCAGTTAATAGCGAGGCGCTGGCTGCTTACCATGCCGATCTTTATATTGTCGCTGCGTTTGGTCAGATCCTGCCACAGACAGTTTTAGACCAGCCGCGCTTCGGTACGCTCAATATTCATGCCTCGCTTTTACCTAAATATCGAGGCCCCGACCCTATTGCCGAAGTCATCCTGCAGGGAGAAAGCCAGACAGGCGTCTCCATTATGCTCCTCGATGCAGGCATAGATACAGGTCCCGTGCTCCTTAAGCGCTCTATCCCACTTGCCGAGGATGAGACGACAGGAAGCCTTACCACCAAATTGGCCGAGTTGGGCGCTCAGGCCTTGCTTGAAGCGCTACCGCTGTGGATCGCTGGCAAAATCGCGCCCCAGGCGCAAGATGAGCTGAAAGCCACCCACACACGGATGTTGCGCAAAGAAGATGGGCTCATTCGTTGGGATAAACCCGCCAGCGTTCTAGCCCGCCAGGTACGCGCCTACAGCCCCTGGCCCGGCTCGTATACCCACTGGCATGGCAAACTGCTCAAGATCATTGCCGCCCAGCCAAGAGCGCTAGAGCCGGCAAATTCGGTCGAGCCAGGAACTACCAGCGTGCGCCAGGACGCCAACCACCAGGTACTCTCTGTAGTTACGGGCTCCGGCCTGCTTCTTGTCAAGCAGCTCCAGCTAGAGGGCAAAAAAGCCATGAGCGCTGAAGAATTTCTGCGCGGCAATCCCGGGATCGTCGGCGCTGTCTTAGGCGCGTAAGACCAGCCCACGCAGATGATTCTCAATTGGCGCTAACAAAAAGTCCCAGGTTCTCGTAAGCCGTACTTCCTGGGACCTCTTTGTGATTAGCAAGTTTTTCCTATCTGCAGCAGCAAGAACCTATCTGGTCAGGCCGCAGCATGGAAGACGGTCAGGTACAAAATGACAAGGAGCAGCCCGGCTCCCCAGCAATAATAGGCAAAGGGATTCAGGCGACCCGTCTCGAAATACTTGGTAAGAAACTTTGTGCTGAAGTAAGCGGCCACGCCGGATAAGACCATGCCGAACAGGATAAGCAGCAGGGTCATCAGATGCTGCTTCAACAAGAGCGGCACCTCCAGCAGAGCGGCGCCAAGGATAAGGGGTGTGCCCAGCAGGAAGGAGAAACGCGCAGCATCCTCGTGCGTCAGGCGCACGCCCAGGCCAGCCACCATCGTCACGCCCGAGCGCGAAAAGCCAGGGATAAGGGCCAGGGATTGGGCAAAGCCTACCACAATGGCCTCTTTCCAGGAGAGTGTCTTAAGCGGGCGAAATTGCGCCTCGCGTTCCCGCGGAGAGAGCGCGCCCAATTTTGCCTCGGCGCGCCGGCGCATACCCTCGCCTAAAAACAGTACCGAGCCATTCACTATCAAAAAGGCCGCCGCCAGAATCGGCGATTCAAACAGATCCTTAATCTTATTCTGAAACAGAACACCGAAGATACCGGCGGGCACGCAGCCAACAAGAATAAGCCAGCTTACCCATTCGTCAGTGCCTGGTGTCAGCTTGCGCGTTTGCGCAATGGTCAGCAGCGTTTTGCCCACTTGCAACCAATCACGCCAGAAATACAAAAGGAGCGCAATACTTGTGCCTAGATGTAAGGCTACAATCAAGGGAAGAAAACAGCTTTTTCCACCACATGAGGTTCCAGCATCGATATTACCCAGGCCCAACAGCGGCGGGAGAAAGATGGTATGCCCCAGGCTACTAATCGGAAATAGCTCGGTTACCCCCTGCAGCAGCGCCAGAAAAATGACTTGCAAGATGTTTACATTCATTAGTCACTCTCTTTGTCAGTTTCTAATTTCATACTTCTGTTTATCAGTCTCAAATTCCGCCAGAGTTGATGCAAAGACAGAGTGTCCGTCCTTCTTGGCAAAGAAGTAGTAATAATTTGTAGAAGGCGGAGCAGCAGCATCCTTTAAGCTGGCCAGGCCCGGACTACAAATAGGTGTAGGCGGGAAATTCTGATGAGTATAGGTATTCCAAGGGCTATCAGCAGCGATCTGGCCGCCCGTATCTTGCAATGGGGCCCAATATGGATTTGGCGCTTTAGGAGGATTGAGCGTATCACGCGCATACTGCACCGTAGGATCAGCCTGTAATAATTCGCGGGTCTCATCATTAGCAGGGATCTTATAGAGACGATTCCAGTAGACACTTGCAATATTCCCTCGATCCTCCGGAGCTAAGGTCTCGCGCTCAACGATTGAGGCCAGAGTGATCATCTGATAAACATTCATCTGATGCTGCTTCGCCGCGGCATCGAGGTGATTCTGAGTGATTTTATCCTCCATGCCGTTTAGCATTATATTCACGACATCGCGAGCCGTTCCATCTAACGGAATCAGGTAGCTGTCAGGGAAAAGTAGCCCCTCCATGCTGTTTTGCCCTTGCGGCACATCATTGAGAACGGGATGCTTGCCCTTATCAGGGAACAGGTCAATATGTTTTGTATATTTGAGAAAATCCTGCTCATTAAACTTGACGAGACCAGAAGTAGCAAAACGATGGCCTATTTGCTCAAGACGCCAACCCTCTGGTATGATCACCCTGATCGCGTTGGGCTGCCCATCGAGCAGTTTATCTATAATCTGGCTGATTGTCATACTTGTACTTAAATCATTATACATGCCCGCCTGCAGCCGCGTATCCAGCCCTTTGATACGTGCCCAGATACGGAAAGCAAGCGCATTTCGGATAAGCCCTTTTTGCACAAGATCATCACCAATCTGGGCAGTTGTTTCCCCCTTTTGAATCTCTATTGACATGGTATGGCTGGGACCTGGCACGGGTTGAAATATAGACGTCATGGTATTCCAGGCGTAATAAATAGCGCCAAAGACAATTACCGCTACTAGCAGCACAGCAATAATTGCGGCCCTCGCTCCAGCTTGTTTCATATTGACCCTCCCTCAGTCTTGTGGTCCAGATGGTCCAGGTAATCCTGAAGAATAACTGCAGCGGCTAAGGCATCAATCTCATGCCCTCTACGCCGTCGCTTTGCAGAGGTATGGCGTTGACCACTACGCCTTTGTCGCTTCTTCCCTTCTTCCTGGCCACGTTGCGCAAGCAAGCGCTGCGCCTCTACTGTTGAAAGACGCTCATCCCAAAATACGAGAGGGACTGCAATATGTGGCTGTAGACGCTCAGCAAAAGCCTGAATCTGTCTACCCTGTTCATGTAGCTGGCCATCCAGACTTATCGGCAAGCCGACAACCAGCCCTTGCGCTTCTGTCTCACCTATCAGTTGCTGAATAGCCTGCCAGGTTTGTTGTTCATCCCGAGAGGCATGTAAGGTTGTATATGGTGATGCAAGCAAGCCTGTGGCATCGCTTACCGCGACACCTATTCTGGCCGCGCCAATGTCCAGCGCCATTAATCGTACCATCTGTTCTCTACCCCGCTATACTATAGATGCCATGCCCTTATGCATTCTAACGAAGAGCCATTCCTTTTGTCCAGTAAGGATACCCATTTATCCAATCGCATATACGCATCTCTTCTTTACATAAAGTATATTACTCGGCCATTCTTATATTACGGTTAAGGCTATGGTTTTGTACACAGGCTTTCTACTGGCAGCCTCCTCAGCGTTGCCGTGCTTTATACTCAAGTATAGTATAGAGGAATGAAAAAGTAGGCAGTTAAATATAAGCACATAAAGGCGGATGGCATCCCCTGAAGAGGGCCACCCGCGCCTTATTATTTTGTGACTGGCCCGGAGCCGGCCACAAATTTCACATCTATATGCTCTGTCCAGAACGGCACCCACGAAACAAAACCAGGTGATACCTGGATATCGGCCCCCTGCACGCCCGGCGTACCGGATAGGATTGTGCGCGCATCCTTAATAGATTTGCCAGCAATCAGATCCTGTACCTGCTTTTTAGAGATATTTTGAGCAGCCGTCCCACTGGCCGGGAAAGCGAGCTTTAGAGCATTAGCCTCCCCTGTAATCTTTATCTTATCTTGCTTTATAACTACCGGATGCTGCGCATCGTTAATGAGCATAAAGCCTGCAAAATTCTTATCCTGCTGCATATCGCTATTGAGCTGAGCCATGCTAGCCCGCTGCAGGGCATCCTTACGCACAACCAGTAGATTTATGCTTGCCTTCAGTTGGATGGGAAAGCTTCCATCGTTGACGACCTGCCCATCGGCGGGAGCGTTTACCAGAGTATCGGTCTCCGTCAGATTGACTTGCACATCGCCAGCGTTTTGCTGCTGCTTGGTCCAGGCCTGGATTGCATCCTGCACCTGTGAACGCAACATCTTTTTCGCCTCGTCAAGATCCTTTGCCGTGACCGTGGTAGCGTTGCCAACGCCACCACCCTGCATAGCGCTGGCATTCGTCACCTTCAGCTTTAAATCGGCAGTGGTAACATTATTCACTTTGGCGATCATATTCAAGCTCTCGTCGGCCAGAGTAGTAATGCTACCAGCCACCACATTGCCAGCATCGCCCTGCTTTTGCGCCTGCACTGGGATCTGGATCGTATTACCAACGTTGCTGGCAGATGGCGGCACGACGGCATCGGCCGTGGTAACAAAAGAAATGGCATTTGCTCCTGTCGTTGAGACCACGACGCCAGTAGGGATTTCGACAGGATTCGAGCCATTATTCGTGAAGGTAACATTGCCGCTGGCTGAGGCCGTACCGATCTTTGTGCTTCCCGTCGCTTTGGCCTGCCCGTTGGCTGTAAAATCCTTACTCAGCGTTTCAGCAGGAACAGTCCCGGGTCCCGCGTTCTGCTGCGTAGACGGGACCACATTAAGGCTAACGTCATGGGCGTAAACGCGCGCCGCAAGGGCCACACTGACCTGAGCTGACGGCAGGAAATAGGCAAGGACGCCAATAAGCAAGATCACAAAGATACAGACCAGCACAAAAATATAGCCACTATTGCTGCGTCGCCTGGCGTTTGCCCTGCTTGCTCTACTGGCGCCGGCCCGGCTCGCGCCGCTCAACGGGCGGCTTTGGCGCGGGGCTGGCCTGGATAAGGCCGGAGGGCGTCCGCGGGCCGCTGGAGCCTGGGCGGCTCTCTCTCTTGTGCGCTCGGGACTTGCCGCAGGCGGCTGAGCTGTAAGCGGTGGACCTGGAATTGCGCTTGAGGACCCACCCACGGGCGGCAGGTCATCCTCGCTCTCAAGATCCTGGCGAGGCTGATAGGGCAGACCACCGGTGCGGCTCCTGCGCGAACGCACGCCAAAGGTGCGCTGCGGCGGGAGGATATCAGGCTCCTCCTCCGCCTCCTCGATGGAAGGCTCAACCCACGCGCGCGCAGCCAGGGGCTTCTTGGGATCGATGACAAAATCGCCCTGGTCGCCTTGATCCTCTATCTCCCCATCGCTAACCTCTGTTGGCAATTCAGAAACATGTTGAACAGGAAATACGCCTGTATCTCCCTCTTCCAGGGAGACCGCACCACGCTGTTCGTTTCCCTTTGGAGGAGGTTGCCGATCTTCCATAAAAGCAAATGGATCATCAGTAATCTCAAAAGGCGAGGGGCTCTTGTGAGCCGACTGTTGCTCCTCTTGCCGCTCCGGCTGCGAATTTATCTCCTCCACTCCGGGCTTGCTGCCCTGCAAGGCAGCCTGGCGGATATCCTGGGCCCGATTAAAGTCCTCAAGCAGGAGATCAGGCTCCTCATCAATCTGCTCAGGCGAGAGTGGCCGAATCGGTGGTGTCGTCTCGATGCGAAAATCGTAAGCTGGATTATATGACTTGAAGGCTGGCTCATCGAAGGCGCTATGTTCCAGCCCTCCGGTAACCATCTCATCTGAATGGGGTATCTCGCTTTTTGGCTCCTGTCGCGACTCCTCAATCGTTGGAGAATACCATTGTTGCTCCCGATTCACGGAACGGGGACGCGCGCTGCTCCGCGTACTGCCGGGACCGCGATTCACGGGACGGGAGGGGGACGATCCGGCGCCCCGCGCTCTCCCTGTGCCCGAACGCCCGCTGCGCCCTGCCGGCCGGGATCTACTGGTGGGGGAAGATTCGAGAGAATGAGCCACCCTGAATTTAACGGCCTGGGCCACCGAGCGAATATGGGGATCAGAGCTAACAATTACTATCTCTTTTCCCATCTCGCGCGCCCGAGCATGAAGCAACTTCCAAGCCACGTGGCTGCGTAGCTGCGTCTGGGTGGGGATAACCAGAGTAATATGTCGCGATGGAATCCCTTCCAGGCGCTCACGCACATTCGTCAAATCATCTTCCGGGCTAATATAGATTGTCTGCTCATCACTCATAGGCCCATTCACCCCTCTGTATCTATGCACGTGAAGCCCACGGCTATATCCGAAATATAGACGGTCCTGCCGAATCCTCAACCAGCCAGGTCCAGGGACTGCAGCTTACACTCAGTCCCCTACTGCGCTTGATAGCATAGTTCTCCCTCTATTTAAGCACGTGCCAGACCTGCTAAAGGTTTCTTATATGCGCATATTATTGATTACTCTATCAAGCGCCCTCTCCAGAACATTGTTCTCATTCTGCAACTCAATGGCCTGATATGCCAGAGCCATCGGCGTAATATCCTGAGCATCTAGCAATAAGCTTTTAGGATCGTAGATATTGGCCACCATTTCAGGCTGCACAGTACGTATCTCTGGTTGGCGTGCGAATGGTAAGCGTTCGGTCCAGGGAAAACGTTCAAGCTTCTCATAGATATCGGTCAAGGCCGCGCCTCCGCCCACAACATAAATCGCGGGGGGCAGCAGCTCGCCTTTCGCAAGTTCTTCAATCAGCAATTCTACGCTATCCATCCAGGTCTGGCATTCAGGCGCAAGAATTGTCTGTATCTCATCGCGGCTGTTCCCTTTAATCTCACCTTTACTATAGCCGATTTTCAGGCGTTCGGCATCTTTAACAGAAATACCCTTACTTGTGGCTATACGGCGCGTAAACGTCCTGCCGCCCAGAGCAAACATACGCGTCTCTTCAATGCCTCCCTGGCGCACAAGGGCAATATCGGTTGTGCCCCCACCAACATCAATGAAGATAGCGCCACTATCGGCACTGGCGTTGGTACTTAAGCAGCGCGCTAAAGCATACGGCTCCGCAACAATCGTCACCAGGGTAAGATCAAGTCCCTGGGCCACCGTCTCGATTGCCCCCAACTGCATGAGGGGAGCAAAGGCGCTAAAGACCGTGAGCGAGAAGTGGCGCCCACGAAAACCTATGGGGTTGGTGACTACCTGCCCATCGATACGAACAGAGATCACTGCAGCATTCGTCAGGCGAACCTCAATATTCTGGTAGCCAGTTTCCGCAGCAATGCGTTCGCGCGCACTCTTCAGCAGTTTTTGCTGCGCGCTGGTAATGAGGGCCTCCAGCTCTTCAGCGCTAATCGGCTTGGCCGGCTGCTGACGCTGCTTACTTATCGTTACAGAGCAGCCCTTAACCAACTCTCCGGCGATGCCGATGACAGCCGCAGGCGCAATAGTGCCGCCGGCGGCCTGCTCGGCCTGGAGGAGCGCCTCGTTACAATTTGCAATGACGCCCGGAATATCCGTCACAACACCATCTGCTATATGGGAATAGCTCTGGGGATGACGACCTACGCCCAATACCTCTGCCTGGTCTCCATGCACCTCAACGATGATAGCTTTTGCATAGGCAGTACCAATATCCAGCGCAGTGAAGAGTTGACGCTGACCATCTCCTTCAGGGTCCGGCAGATCGTCATACTCCCCATCCTCGCCAGGATAATACTCATTCTCTTCTTGTCTTCCCAATAGGCGGTCAAACAAACGTTGAAAGAGATTCCTCATTTAATCTTTCCCAAATCTACTGATGCGCTACCAAACATTTGCCGGATAAGCTACTTTTGACACTCACCGCTGACTGCTGCATGTGTTGTATTTATAGCACAAAAACCGTATGACTGGCAAAACTTACTTGAGCTTCTCTTTTACCAGCGCTGGCACAAGATCTAGGGCAGCCCCCAACTCGGCCTTGTTTTTGCCGCCACCCTGGGCCGATTCCGGTCGTCCACCGCCTTTTCCACCCAGGCGCGCGCCTACCGCCCCGGCGAGCTTGCCAGCATGTAAGCCACGCTTTGTCAAAGCAGCATCAACACTGACCTGAA
This sequence comes from Ktedonosporobacter rubrisoli, assembly GCF_004208415.1. GTDB lineage: Bacteria > Chloroflexota > Ktedonobacteria > Ktedonobacterales > Ktedonobacteraceae > Ktedonosporobacter > Ktedonosporobacter rubrisoli. Next base: position 6,848,350 of record NZ_CP035758.1, read on the forward strand.
GGGCAATGCGCTCGCCAAATGTTGCCGCCAGCACAACGACACCAGGCTGGCCAAGCTTGCTGCGCACTATATCGCCCATCTCGCGTAATACTTTATCATCTGGAGCATCCACGCTAGCAGCCACTACAGCGGCATCCGCAATCTGCAAGGCCTGCTGAGCTACCTGTTCAGCCTGGCGCTGAGCCTCCTCGCGTTGGTACTGAGCTATCTGGCGGCGCGCGGCTGCAAGATCCTGCAATACTTGCTCCACCCGTGTCTCCAGTCCATCCGGTTGGGTCTGTAGCTTTGTTGCCAGGCTCTCAACGGTGGCACTGCGGCCGCGCAGATAAGCTTCAGCCGCGCGCCCGGTCAGGGCCTCGATACGCCGAATACCGGCCGCCACGCTGGCCTCCTGGACGGTGATATAGATCCCGATCTGCCCGGTTGAGGCGCAATGAGTGCCACCGCACAGCTCAATGCTGCTGCCCATTGAGACCACGCGCACAAGGTCCTCATACTTCTCGCCGAAGAGGGCCATCGCGCCAGTCTCCATGGCATCTTGCAGCGGCATAATGTTGGTCTGCACAGGAAAATCCGCCCGTATCCAGCGATTGATTTGCGTATCGATCTGGGCAAGATCTGAGGCGGTTAACGCGCGCGGGCTGGAGAAGTCGAAGCGCAAACGTTCGGGCTCTACTAGAGAGCCGCGCTGCTCGACCTGCGATCCTAGCAAATCGCGCAAGGCTTTGTGCAGCAGATGGGTCGCGCTGTGATTGCGCATGGTATCCTCGCGTCGCTGGCCAATTACCTCGGCCTGGACGCTCTCACCAACGCGCAAGTGACCCTCATTCAATTGCCCATAGTGGACGATCAGGCCCTTCAAAGGCCGGCGCGTATCCTCAACCTTGAAGATTCCCAGCGGTCCGCTGAGATCGCCGCGATCGCCTATCTGGCCGCCGCTTTCGGCATAGAAGGGGGTCGAATCGAGCACGACGAGCGCCTGCTGAGGCGCGCTGATACTCTCTACCTCTTCACCGTTGACAACCAGAGCCACGACCTTACCGTTGCCGGTAACTCCGCTATAGCCGGTAAATTCGGTTGGCCCTACGCGCTGCAAGATCGCGGTTAAGGCGCGGTCGTCCTGAGCCTGCACAAAGGTGCTGGCCGAGCGGCTGCGCTCCTGCTGGCGCTGCATGGATTGCTCAAAGCCGGCAGTATCGACTGTAAAGCCCTGCTCGGCGGCTATCTCTTGCGTCAGTTCTACGGGGAAGCCATGCGTATCATACAGCTTAAAGACATCCTCACCCGGAATAACCTTTTGCTGGCGCAGCTTGAGAGTGGCAAGTAAATCGGAGAGCAGGGCCAGGCCCGTATTGAGCGTCTGGCTAAACTTCTTCTCTTCAAGGCTCAAAATCTCGGCAATGCGCGCCCGCTGCGTACGCAGCTCGGTGTAATAATCGCCCATCAAGCCGGCCACAACATCGGTAGCCTCAGCCAGGAAGGCCTTGTCCAGGCCCAGCAGCTTGCCATGGCGTACGGCGCGGCGCAGGATACGGCGGAAAATGTAGCCTCGGCCTTCGTTGCTCGGCAAGACGCCATCGGCGGCCAGGAAGACCAGGGCTCGCACATGATCGGCAAGCACGCGTAGCGAAACATCTGTTTTAGCATCTCGGCCATAAGCTGTATGCGCGAGATCGGCAAAATAGTCGATAAGCGTGCGGAACATATCGGTATCAAAGACCGACTCCTTGCCCTGCAAGACCATCGTCAGGCGCTCCAGGCCCATGCCCGTATCAATATTGGGGCGCGGCAAGGGAGTGCGCGAACCGTCGAAGTCCTGATAATACTGCATAAAGACAAGGTTCCAGATCTCCAGGAAGCGCTCGCAATCGCAGCCCGGCTGGCAATCGGAGCGGCCGCAGCCATACTCAACGCCGCGATCGTAATAAATCTCGGAATCCGGTCCGCAGGGACCAGATGCTCCCGGAGGTCCCCACCAGTTATCATCAAGGCGTACAATCGCCTCATCGGCGAAACCGGCAATCTCGCTCCAGAGCTTAGGAGCCTCGTTATCCTCGGGATGCACAGTTGGGTGCAGACGCTCGGCCGGCAGTTGCACAACCCTTGTCAAAAACTCCCAGGCAAAGGTAATCGCCTCGCGCTTAAAGTAATCACCTACCGAGAAATTGCCCAACATCTCAAAGAATGTCAGCGTGCGCTGATTGCCCACCTTATCAATATCCGTGGTGCGAAAACACTTCTGAGCAGATGTCAGGCGTATGGCCGGAGGAGTCTCACGCCCCAAAAAATAGGGGATCATCTGCTGCATCCCGGCAGTCGTAAGCAAGACAGTTGGATCATTGCGCGGCACCAAAGACGAGCTGGGCACCTTTAAATGACCTTTGCCAACAAAAAAATCAAGAAAACGCGCGCGTATCTCAGTACTTGTAAGTTTTATTTCAACAGACACAGCATCCTCCTCAAACAGGCAAAGCGACAGCAGAGGGACATCTATACTCTCTATATGTTAAGAGCAGGAGCGCTTCCTGGTGGCCGCTCTTCTTAGAATTGTTGTAATATAGACTCAACAAGGTTGCAGGTATCCACTAGATGGGTATCCCAATGCCAGAACCAACACAAACAAATATAAGGCCAGACAGCAGTATGTAGCAAGAGAGATGCTTGCCTTCAGGCGGCCGAGTTTCTGCTACGCTGCTCTTGTTCTTTACGATTATTGAGAACGGTTCTCACGGGTACGCCTGCCAGGTAGGGACTTGCATGTGTCTGCTCAACACAGCCCATAGTCCCTTCAGCGAAGACTTAAGAAGACCTTGCCTGAGTCCGGGTCAGGTCCAGGCGTGTAAGACTACATGCTCTCTTATGGCGTGCCCCAAATACGAATCATATCCCACCAACGTGGGGGCCTGACGCAGCGCATACATGCATGCGCATTATATCAGAGGAAAGGAAGCATCGCAATGGACAGAGCGCAAACAAGGGAAGAATATAGAGATTCAGGACCATCCTGTCTCACCGTTGAAATACCTCAACGAACACTTGTCGTGCTCTGTGGCTCTGCTGGTTCCGGTAAAAGTACCTTTGCCCATAACCTGATCGCCAGGCACAAAAATCAAGGCCTCAAGCCTACAGTGATTGTTTCATCTGACCAGTGCCGCGCCATGATCAGCGATGACGAGGCCAACCAGTTTGTGAATCGCGATACGTTTGATCTCTTCCACTTTATCATTCATAAACGCATGTTTCAAGATCGCTTCACGATCGCCGATAGCACGGCCCTGCAGGTAGAAGCACGTCAGCGCCTCCTGGCCCTGGCTCAGCGCCACCACTATCATACCTGCCTTTTTATCTTTAATATTCCTCCTGCCCTCTGCATACAGCGCGATCAGCAGCGCCAGCGCCTGGTTGGTGAGCAGGTCATCGCCTATCATACCAACCTGTTACAGCAGGCTTTGCTCGATGCTCCCAAAGAAAATTGGAACCAGTTGCACATCCTTGATGAGCATACTAAGGTAGAGCTGGCATTTCTCCCCAATTAGTGCGAAAATTAGGGATAAGCACTTAGCATCAATGTACAACCCTTAGAAATATTTCGCGTAGATTCACTATAGCCAGGAATAATGGCAGTTTTGAAGGAGAGCAAGTACAGATGATGCAATATGATCAACAAAGTAACATCAACGAGGGGCGAACCCTTCCCGACGCCAGTACCGAGCCTGGCATCTCGCCTCGCTTCACTACCCCAATGGCTGCAACTTATCGGCCACAGGATGCCTGGTTTGAGCGCTCCTTACACGGACTGGGTAGAGCTGTGGATCTTACCATCCGTAAGATTGGCCAGATTCTAGGTTTTGTGCTGGGGCTTCTGATCTTATCCCTTATTATTCGTTTTATCCTGATCTTCTTTGGCTTGACCAGTAGTCTGTTTTCCCAATGGATCTTCACCTTCACTGGCTATCTAATGATCCCGTTCGATAATATTCACGCGCCAATCCATTATAGCGGCTATCTCATTGATCTCTCGACAGTTATTGCCATCATCGCTTACGGAGTGGCCATCCTGATTATATGTCGTTTCCTGCAGATGCTCATCTCGCGCCCCTCGCGCATCTGGTGAGGATTTGCCTGGATAGCCTTGCCCCAACAATTGACCTTTTTGTGGCGATCGGGTAGACTAATTCTCGCCGCAGAGCACAGCCACAGCGCGCAAGAACCGCTTGCCAGGGCTCTGCGGCAAGAAGCGTGCACAGCCGCAGAAAGGTTTTTTTAATGAACAACTCGGCATACTGGAAACGCCAGGGCCTCCAGTTTCCCTCTCCCTTTGATACAGTCTTCTTTGATGTTGATGGGGTGCTCATCCGAACCATCGATTCATTCCATGCTACCGATATCGCCGTTGCAGAATATATAGCTGGCACTATTTGTGGCCTCGATTGGGGACAGAGCGAGGGCAAAGCCCTGGTCACCCTTAAGGATGTGGATGCCTTTAAGCGCGCTGGCGGCTATAACAATGACTGGGATATGTGTTATCTGCTCTCGGCACTCTTCACAGCTAAACTGCGCGAATGGCGGGGCAGCTCGTTAGCCGAACGCAGCATACAGGAGTGGGCCGAGATCTCGCGCAGCGCTAATTTAGAGGGCCACGGGGGCCGTGAATGGGTTGATACTGTCGTCCCAGCCAGCGCGCGCCAGGATTATCAGTTCGTTGGCGAGCTCTATCATGAATGCTACTGGGGAGCCGCTGAGCTGGAGAAGCGCTTCGGCCACAAACCCCGCTACTTGCCCGATGCGCCGGGCTTCGTCCATACAGAGAGCATGCTCTATGCTCCGGATTTTCCTGCCAGATTGCGTCAGGCCGGCATCCAGCACCTGGGCATTATTACGGGTCGCGTCGGTCCCGAGGTTGATAGCGCGCTAGAACATATGGAAGCCTATAGCGGCCAGGCCTGGTGGGATGTTGTGGTCTCAGCTGATCTCTATGCTAAACCGGACCCACGCGCTTTACGCGTGGCGATCGCCGAGGTAAAGGCCACTGGCGGGCTCTTCATCGGCGATACTGCCGACGACCACGACCTGGTTCACAATTACCGCGCTACTCAAAGCGCTGCTGAACCCGGCATCCTCGCGGTTGTGCTGATTAATGAGGAAAAAGACGCTGCGATTTATCAACAGCGCGGGGCGGATTTCATAGTGCAAGAGGTAGAAGATGTCCTCTGGTGCCTGCCAGAAGCTGACAGACACCAGGCCTCGCTGAGTGAAACTTAGCGGCGCCCTCTCAGTTGCACGCTTAACTCTTCAGTAAAGAGCTTTCGCAGCTCAGGAGAGGTCTTGCTGGCGCTGCTGTCCCTCATCGATCAAGCTCACGAGGAACTGTAGCTTCTTAATTGTGTGCTCGACATTGCGCTTGTTGCGTTCGTAGCCATCAGGCGCGAGCTGTTGAAACCAGGTACGAATGTCATCTTCAGTAATATCGTACCACTTGGCATCGGCCTGAAGGCGCAAATACACGCGCATCTGGGGATCTTGTTTCTTACGCGCTGGCTTCTGAGTCGCTTCACCCGCGCTCTCGCGCTCATCGGCCTCCACAGCCTCGGCCAGTTCGGTTGCTGGATGCAGCTCGGCATCCAGCGCCGCGATATCTGAAAGGCGGTAAAAAGCATCGCGCCCCACGCCTCGTAACGGCTTGATCCGTCCATCCTTTGCCCATTGCTCAAGCGTTATACGATCAATGCCCAACCGTCGTGCTGCCTCGCCCGCATCCACAAAGGCAAAGCGACCACCACCGGGTTTGCTTACCATTTTCTTCTCTCTTTCAAGCAAAAATTATTCCTGACGCATGCTTCGCGTCCTTATACTCAAGTCTTTTATGATTCCTCTCCCCTATTATATCGCAGGCCAGCCGGCTATTTATTCCTGGCACAAAAATCTCTCAATGTGCCCCAAACTCTGCGGTAGCAGAAACAGAGAATAGCGTCTATAGCTTAGTTTATAGTCGGGATTTGGCCATGCGTCGAATAAATATAGCAAAGGTAGCAAATTATGTAGTATATATGTTAGAATATTTAGTGCTACAAGTCAGTACAATTTTTACAAGTGTCTTTGTCGACTTTTTCTGTGTGCCTGGTTAGGAATGATGGGAAGAAAGGGAAAAGGGATGTACGACAGCAACCTCACTGCGAGAAAGGCACTCAACATGCATGATCTAATTCTGCAGAAAGTATCACACACATGCCATGCAATTATAACGAAAGGGCTCAATTTATGTAATCTTATTACCTGGCCCTGGCCGCGCAAGTTACTTTATTTGGCCTTTCCCTTGCGCCTGGGCATGTGCCTGCTCTGCTTTCCTCTTTGCGTTTTTATTTATCTCTGGTATCTTCCAACAGCTTATAGTATCCTTCTGACCCTCCCCATGGGTCTGGCCTCGTGGCTATTTAGCAAACGAGGAGCGTGTGCCTGCTTTTTTGGCTATCTCAGCATCCAGATTATGTATAATTTGTTCTTGTTTGGAAGGGAGCTCTGGCCCCCTACCAGCGTCTTTTCCTTGCTCAGCAATGCAGCAGTCCTATTTGTCGAAGGGAGCGCGATGGTCTCTCTACGCTATTTGTTGTCAGCCGAGGAACAGGCCCGCCTGCGCGCCGAACAAGGAGAACAGCAAGCAGCGCTGGCCTATGAGCAGCAGCGGCAGCTCTACCAACTCAAGAGTCAGTTTATTCTTAACGTTAACCATGAGTTGCGCACGCCACTCACCGCCGCTTCCGGCTATCTTGAGATGCTGCAGCTGCTCTTAGAGGAGAACGGCCATCTAGAGCGAACAAAACATGGGGAATATCTCAACAGCGCGCTACGCTACTGCGAAGAGTTGCAGGCGCTGGTAAACAATGTTCTGCAAACCATCGAGATTGGCAGCGATAGAACGCCGCTCAAATTAGAGCAACTCGCCGTAGCCGAGACGGTCCACGAGGTGCTCGAACGCTTCGATATTTTCAGGCGCCACCGCTGCCGCATTCATCTCGATATCGCCGAGCATCTCTACATCTGGGCCAACGCCCAATGTCTCCATCACGTTCTGTACAATCTGATCTCTAACGCCATTAAATATGCACCGGAAGTAGCACCTATCGTCATAGGCGCCTGGCAAAGGCACGACACACCCCAATTCGTTTGCATCTACGTACGCGACTATGGTCCAGGCATCCCGCATGAAGAACTTCCGCTGCTCTTTGGCCAATTTGTCAGGCTGCAGCGAGATCTAGCCGGCACAGTGCGCGGCACAGGATTGGGGCTCTATATCAGTAAGCATCTCATAGAAGCGATGGGAGGTCAGATCTGGGTAGAGAGTACTGGTGTTCCCGAAGAAGGCAGCGTCTTTTTCTTTACCTTACGCAACGCCTTCCCTCAGGTCCTCAAAGAGCGCATCCCGCTTACGGGCGCATACGATAAAACATGAGCAGCGTACTTCCATAGCGACGTTCATCGCTAAGCACCAGGCGCTGGCAGGTCACGGCCGCTACGCCTGGTCGCTCTTTGGGGTAGATCTGGACAATCACCAATCCCTCTTCGCTCAACAGAGGTGAGCTATCGAGCAGTTCCAGAGCACGCGCGGCAAGTTCCTGATATTGAGGAGGAGCCACATAGATAATATCGTAGCGTCGCTCTGGCGCTGGAAGCTGGGCCTGAGCCTGCAAAAATTTGAAGGCATCTCCGCGCAGGGTTTCCGCGCGATCCGCCAGGCCGGTAATCTGCAGGTTCTCCCTGATCACTTTAAGCACCTTATAGTTCATCTCAATAAAGGTTGCCTGTGCCGCGCCCCGACTGAGCGCCTCAATGCCTACGCTGCCCGTCCCGGCAAAAAGATCAAGAAAGCGCGCCTCCTCAACCTCGGTTGAGAGAATATCAAAGAGCGCAGTCTTCACGCGATCAATGATGGGCCGCGTGCCCATAGTCTTGGGCGCTTTTAAGCGTCGCCCCTTAGCCTCACCTGTTACCACGCGCATAGCGTTCCTCCTCAAGTAGCAGCAGAGCCGCCTCGACCTCAACGACAAAATCATCTTCCTTAGCCCAGGAAATCAGCACTTCCGCCTGGTCAACCTTCAGCTTCTTTAAGACTGAAACGTCCCAGACGCCAAGGATCAATTCTTGCAACTGCTCGGTTGTAATCTGCCCGCTCGTTATCGTGTGCAAGACTTGCAGGCGGTTCGCGCTTGCAGTTGTTGCTCCACGCGATTCGCGCAACTTGCTGATCAGCGTCTTGGCACGCACCCGTTCCTGCACAGTTAAAGCGCGCGGCAGATCGAGATCTTCCAGCTCATCTTCTGACGCCTCACTGTCCTCTGGTTCAACTTCCTCATCGAAGCCCCGCGCTGGATGTTCCGCCCGCAAGGTTCCCACAGAGCCATGCGCTGAATTTTGGGACTCTTTGGCAGGACGGGCATTCTGGCCGGCCGCGCTTGCTGAGCTGGATGAGCTGGAGGAATGCGGCGCTACAGAACGGGCCTCAGGCAGCCTTGCGCTGGAGGAGGTTGATTGATTAGGCGGCGGCTGGGTCTTTGGTTCTTGATCGCCAGGGGCTGTCTCTCGCCCCGCCAGTTGCTGCAGCTGCTCAAGAGCCTCGCGCAGGTTGATGCCAGAGAGTGACTTGACTTTCAGCAGATCCATAGCCTGCTTGGGGCTCAAACCCAGGCTTTCTTTAATGTGTTGAATAAATTGGGGGAGAGGCAAATTACCGCTATTGTCGCTTGCCGTAGGGGTAGAAGGCATACTGGCCCCAATATTTGGACGCGTCGGCGGAACGCTCAGCTCGGCAGCCTGGGCCGGCAAGGGCGCGGTCTCACGTTCAGGCGTTTGCGTCGCTGTAGGTGCCGCAGGGAGCGCCGCCGGCTTATTCGCCGGTTTGCTCGGCGGAGGAGCCTTTGTGGTTGATGCTGGCGAAGGCACCGTTCCGTAGGCCTGCTGAGCCCGCTGGAAGATCTGAGCCGCTCGCTTCTCCACCCTGCTCGCAAGCAGATTCATCCCTTCTTCTGCCTCTTGCACTAGCTGCTCCCGCGTCTCAGCGCTAGCTCCCACAGGCACAGGTACGCCCATTTCTAGAGTATGCGTACGCCCGGCGGAAGTAAATTGCGTCGCATAGCGTAGCCAGATATACTCTCCTGTTCCTGCCATCTTATTGCTATCATCATCCATAAACGGCTCCTCTTAAATATGCTGCACTACATGCGCTCTCGTTCCTGTAACACTGATGCGTACATTATATCAAAAAGGCCTTGTATACACATCCCCTAATCAGGAGAGTAGGAGCATGAAATTTCGCTGTAATACCAGGCTTGCCAAACGCAGAGAAGTGATGTATGGTACCATCATCAGATATTGTAATCAGCATTTACACTTAGAATGACAAGAATCCATCTCATTGTATCCTTTAGTACAATGCTATAAGTAGATTGAGTGTTACTAGCTGACGTGCTTGTCCGAGAAAGTTGAGATGCAAGACTATGCTGAGCCCTTCACCAACTCAACAACCGCCTGAGTCTCTCGCCCGTCCCGCAGAGAATGTAGCTAGCTCTGAAGAGCAGAGAGCCAATGCTGAAGCGAAGAAAGTCAAGCTGACCCCGCTTAAAGCCAGAATGGGGCAGGCACCTGCAGCATTGCTTATCAAAGGGATCATCAGGCCGATCCTCAAGGCCTTATATTACCTTATTCGCTGGATAAGGTCGCATAAATTGCTAGCCTTTATCGTCTTGATCCTGTTGATAGCCAGTATTGTACTGACTTCTTATTTTGTAACCGGCAATGCTCCCCTAAGCGATAATACCTCTAGCGGCCTTCAGGACAATCCACAGCTCAACCCATATGTGCGAACCTGGATTTTAGCGCTAAAAGATGGCGATTTGAATACACTGCAAGAGGTAGATAAAACTATAGATACCCAATTGCAGCCTCCCGACACAAGCTTATATGTGATGGCCTATAGCGAGCCGCAGGCCCATGTCAAGTGGAACGCACTTAAGGTGCTTGGCATCACTAAAGCCTCAGACGGCACATCCGATACCTTTATAGAAGCCGATATCACGACTGCCAGCAACCAGCCAGCTATAGTCATCTGGCATTTCACAACATTACCCGATGGTCGTATCCTTTTGATCGACGTTACACAACCCCGACCAACGCTGCAGTAAAGCGGGAGCCGCAAGCCAACGCAGAAGGGATAAACTGCCGTGCCAAAGAATGCAACTAAAACCAAACGCGAAGCAAGCGATCTAGATAAGTCAATCGATCTGGGAATAGATCAGTTTGGGCGCTTCCTAAAGCTCTCCTGGGGCTGGATCGTTATCTCAGTGCTGATTTTGCTGTTTTTTATATCAGGCAAAACGGTGATTGGACTAAACCCGGGCACACTGCTCACCGGCATCTTTGAGATCGGCTTTGCTATCTGCTATATTCTGATCCAATTTATTGCCCTTTTCTGGTTCCTGGGCCGTCCCCGCCTCTACTGGGTAATGCCAGGCGAGACCGGCGTGACCTTCAATGACTATAAGGGCAATCCGGAGGTGCTCGAAGCCGCTCGCCGCGTCGTGGCCGTGCTCGGTGGCGTTAAAGAGTTCCACGAGATGGGCGGTAAGCCAGTACGTGGTCTGCTACTCACCGGCCATCCAGGAACCGGCAAGAGCTACCTGGCGCAGTGTATGAGTACTGAAGCCGGTGTGCCTTTTGCCTACGCCAGCGCCGCAAGCTTCCGCGCGATGTTTATCGGCATGGATGTCTTGATGATCAGCCGGCTCTATCGTAAAGCCCGGCGCCTGGCGCGCGAGTATGGCGGCTGTATCGTCTTCATGGACGAAATCGATGCCATCGGCGCCTCGCGTACTGCCGGCGGTGGTAGCAACATGGCCATGGGTGGCGGCATCTTTGGCGGCATGGGAGGATCGGGTGGCCTCAATCAGTTGCTGATGGAGATGGACCCACCCAATATTGAGACCGGCTGGTTCAAAAAGGTCTTGCGCTCGCTGGGTCTTTACCAGGGCCGCGCACAAAGCGAGCCAGTGCTCACGGTCGGCGCGACCAACGTGCCCGAATCGCTCGACCCGGCTCTGCTGCGCCCTGGACGCTTTGACCGTAAGATTAACGTTGCCCCACCTACCGATAAGTATCGTCCCGAGGTCATCGAATACTATCTGAACAAGGTCAAGCGCAGCCCCAAGATCTCGATAGCCGCGATCTCGGCACGCCTGGTTAACTACACGCCAGTCGAGATTAAGCACGTTGTGAATGAGGCAGTGATCATTGCCCACTTCGATGGACGCGATGAAGTCACGTATAAAGATCTCGTTGAGGCTCAGGATGTTCACGAGTATGGTCTGCGCCAGCTTAGCGAACTTTCGCCTATTGAGCGCCGTCGCCTGGCTTATCACGAAGCTGGACATGCTGTAGCCTGCTACTACCTGATGGATCGCTACTTCCCCTCATTTGTGACACTGCATATGCATGGGGATCTTGAAGGCGCAGCTGCCTTTGCAGCCTGGCGTCAGAAAGAGACCATCATTACGCAGAGCAAAGAGGATGTGCTGGCCCGCATTCAGGTAGCCCTGGCCTCACGCGCCTCCGAAGAGCTCTTCCTTGACGTCAACCTGAATGGCGTTACCGGCGACTTCGCCAGCGCAACACAGACGGCAGCAGCCTTTATTGGAGCCTATGGCATGGACGGCACACTCACATCTTATCTGGCCTTCGCCGGTCCCCTGGGCGCCAACCCGCTCAGCATTCCCGAACTGGCAGAACGCACAGAAGCCTTGCTGCAAAAGCAGTTTAAGGCGGTTAAGCAACTGTTCCAGGAACATAGTGAAGCCGTTATCGCCGTAGCCGAGGCCCTGATTGAGCGCGAGGAGCTTGTGGCCGAAGAGATTAAGCAGTTAATCGAAGAGGCCGATGCACGAGGCGTGGTGAAAACTGTCTTTACGGAGTTTGAGCCCCTGCTCAGTAACGGCCACAACGGGCATCTTTTGAGCAGCGGCAACGGCAAGCGCAACGGAACCGGCGCCCTGAGTGGTCCGCGTATCGATGCCGCGCCTCAGAATAAGGAAGCGCAGGGCTTGCAACCCAGGGCCGAGCAGGGCTATTCTTTCCTGGAGCAGCCCGATAACCCTTACGCATAGGCAGCCCTACTAGTATACTAAGGGAGCCAGGGCGCTGCTCTGGCTCTTTTCTATGCTCATTATCAGTCTCCAATTTCCGTTGGGGCCGCCGAGCACGGCCAAAAATGCAAATCTATGACTACTATTTAATCTTCTTTTAATCATTATACTAAGATTGATATTTGTGTATTTGTTACTTGAACATTAGAAGTATTTCTGCTATGGTGAGCGCGGCAACGCTCCCTATCGTGTGTACATACCTACAGTACCGGTACTTGATTGAAAAATGTGTATCAGTTTTAAATTAGTTAAAGAGATTATACATATGGCAGCAAACACAATAGTGCACAATAATACAAAAAGAGAGAACGAGACCACAGTGCGGCGCTTTCTGGGGTGGCAGACCGCGCTCTTTTGCCTTGTTCTCCTGGCCCTCCTTCTACTGGGGATCTTGATGCGTTTACACGACCTTGGCCTGCCATTTGATCGCGATAGCTATGATGAGGGGGTTTACTGGCAATCGTTGCGAGCGATGAGCGCCGGGCATGCACTCTATCAATCAATCTTCTATTCGCAGCCGCCATTCTTTATGTTTTCTATATTTCCCACCTACCTGTTCTCCGGGCAGTCATTGTGGGCCGCGCGCCTGGGTATTGCCCTCGTCTCAATGCTGGGCCTGCTCGGTGCCTTTCTGCTTGGCAAGGCGCTGAGTGGTCGCGTAGGCGCTATTGCCGCCCTCCTTCTGATCATCGTCGATCCGCTCTACCTGGCCCAATCGCAAACCATCCAGGCCGAAGCTCCCTCGACCGCTTTATCGTTGCTGGCCATAGGCGCTGCCTATCTCTGGTGGGAGCATCCCGAAGGAGTTGCCGGCATCTGTTACGCGATCGTGGCCGCCTTAACCCTCTCGTTGAGCATCTTTTGCAAATTGCTGGCGGTCTCCACGCTGGTACCTATTGGCCTGCTCATGCTCGCCCATATCTGGCGTATGCGCTCAGGGAAGCACATCATGGGCCTTGACGCTCTCCTCCTGGGAATCTCCGTCTTCCTGGCCTGCTCTGCCTTGCTGATTGTCCCCTTTATGAACTCGCTTCCCCAGGCCTGGCAAGGTGTCGTTACCTTCCACACCACGGCAGGGAGCATCTTAAAAAGCAGCCAGCCGAGCAATGCCAAACAGCTAGAGCACCTCCTGATCACGCTCACCTCCTGCGCAGCCCTCTTTGGTACGCTGGCCGCCCTCTTACGGCGCGATTGGCGTGTCGTGCCGCTGCTGGCCTGGTTTCTCGTTACCGTTTATCTGCTCTGGCAGCAAACTCCGCTCTTCCCTCATCATCTGGTAGCCCTCACGCCTCCTCTCGTTGGACTGGCCGTAATAGGCATTGGTCCACTTCCCCTGAGCAAGCAACGTCCCGCCGTGCTGATCAATATAGCTACGGGCATCAGCCTGCTCCTCATCCTTGTTACAGCCGTGCTGAACGGCCAGGCGGACCAGCACTACTATTATGCTATGCGTCAGCAAAATGCGGCAGGAGCAACCCAACAGCAACTCCAGGTAGCTAAAGATCTACAAAGTGTCACACGGCCAGATCAGCTCGTCGTTACCGATGCCCAATTCCTTGCAGCCCTTGCCAATCGTAGCACGCCAGCGCCGCTCGTCGATACCTCACTTGTGCGCATCCAGACCGGCTACCTGACGGCGCAGCAGCTGATCCAGCAGGTTCAACAGCCAGAGGTCCATGCCGTCCTCTTCTATACAGGGCGCATCAATGCCAGCAATGTTAGCGCTTTTCGGCAGTGGGTTACCCACCATTTGCATCGTGTGCACAGCTATGGCAATGGGAAAGAGTTATGGATTAAGTAGTCATAGCGGTAAATATGGAGAATAGACCTGCAGTTTGAGCTATTAATATAGTAGTATATTACATAAGAGGATCATTCCTCGCCATGAAACGACTTAGCAAGCTAGCTGTAAAGCTTCTAGAGAAATTCGCCAAAGGCTGCCGGAAGGAAATACTTATGCAAAAGAAAAGAACATTCAGCACTATGGAGATAGTCCTGATTGGAGTACTCATCGGCTCGCTTATTCTCTCCTTTATTCAAGCCCGTCAAGAAGAGCGCCAAGCGAGCTAAAACTCCGCAAATAGCTTTAAGTACAATAAACGCCTCGTGGCTAGCCACCATGAGGCGTTTACTTGAGGGGTGCCGTGATAATTTCTCAGTGACGACGTGACTACAAGAAGTACTCCAGTACAACTTACGAACAGATTGCATCGTATTGTGTCCATAGATCATAGTAGCGCGTTGCAATTAACCCAAATTTAAATGGGGGTTATTTCTATGTAAATTCTCAAGCAGGCAAGAATAGCAAATATGCCTAAACGCTTCATGCTTTTATCTAAAATAATAAAAAAGTCTATTTCGACGCATATACCAACTGTCCTAATTTCAGGCTACTGAGCAAGCAGCATAGTGATGAATTTCTCAACCATACGTTATACTAAGACGAAAACACCTTTTCCTATCAGGGATTAAGATATAGAAAGAGGTACCCTTCGAGAGGTTGGCAGGGGAATGATGAGGGGCCATGAGAAGGGGCCCTGGGAAAGAGGTTCTCCCAGGGTCAGAGATTTAGGAAGCAGGTAATCACGGTGAAGCAACAATTTATGCACATGAAATCGCCCCAGGGAAAGAGGCACTCAGCGCAGACACCACCGTTTAAGGGATCGTCCCCAGCTGAGGCCCAGCCCGGCGATAATGCTCAGTCGCCAGAAGCATATGCACCCGATGCCGCGCGGCCCGGGCCTTCACCAAACTGGCAAACCAGTAACTCCCTGCAACTTGAGAACAGGCCTGGTTTCTCGTCGCCGCCGGTAGCGGATCAAGAAACAACGGTACAAGAGGCAATTCAAGATCCGGTCACGGGTCCTATCCATGATGGGAACCCGGTACAGAGTTCGTACTATTCACCTGCTTCTGGACAATTATCGTCACAACCTCAATTTAACGCGGGTATGCCATCTTTTGCTCCGCCCATGGGTAATGCCGCGCCTCCCATGCAACAGGTAATCCCACCCTTTGCTGCTCCTATGCAACCAGGGCAGGGTGCTCCTTTTGCCGCCCCCATGCAGCAAGGACCTCTTGCTCAAGGAGCCGCATCTCCCTTCGCTGCGCCCGGCGTGGCCTCGGGCGCGCTCCTGGGTCCCGGAGCACCGCCCCTATCGCAGCCGCTAGCCGAGAACAACTGGCAACAGATGCCGCCGCCACCAAACAACATGGGCTATCCTGGCACGCCTCCACCAACGCAGCCACCACGGCCAAGAGCGCCCGAAAAGAAACGCTTCCCAACCTGGGCGCGCGTGGTAATAATAATCTTACTTGTGCTTGTCATCTCTGGCAGTGGAGCGTTTGCTTACTACCAGCTGAATTTTGCGCCAACCTTAAACAACATTACCGGACACCAGGCAATCTACACTAAGGGCGGTAGCAATATCAATCAGAGTACCGGCGATATTCTCAGCGGCCAGCGCGTGAACATCCTCTTACTGGGTAGCGACACAGACGGCAAGGGCAACGGCATCGAAAACGGACGGCCTCTGGCCCAGACCGATATCATTGTTTCGATCGATCCCCAGACAAAAGCCGTCGCCATGGTCTCCATCCCACGTGACCTGCAGGTAACTGTAGACGGCATAGGCAATATGAAGCTGGATGAGGTCTTTATGACTGGCTGGTCGGGACCCGACGTGCCAACACGCATTGCCAGAGCCGCGGGCCTGACGATGCAAACGATTGAAGCAAACTACGGCATCCACATCGACCACTACGCCTGGGTTGGCTTGACTGGCTTTATCAAAGTCATTGATACAGCAGGAGGCGTCGATATCGACGCCATCCATCCTATGGTCGATGATAATTATCCCGATGATATCAATACGCATGACCCATATGGCAATAAGCGTTTGTATATAGCCCCGGGTCCCCAGCATATGAACGGCATCCAGGCCCTTGAGTACGTGCGTACCAGACACTCCGACCTGGTGGGAGACTTTGGCCGCTCGCAGAGGCAGCAACAGATGCTGGCCCAATTGAAGGCCAAGCTGGCAACACCCGACACGATAAGTAAAGCCTCGGATTTGCTCAAAGATCTGAATGGCTCGGTTCAGACAGATTTACAGCTCACCGACATCATGAAAATGGCCAACTTTGCCACCAGCCTTGACATGAATAAGATGCTGCGCGTAACGTTAGGACCTCCCTTCGCCAGCCCGAGTGCGACCAACAGCAACTACCTGCCTAACTGTAGCCTGATCATTCCTGCGATTACGAAAATATTTGATCTAGGAAACCAGGCGAAATGTGTACCACAAACCAACAATGTAGTCACGCCCCCCAATAACCAGGGAAATCAAGATCAAGGGACACCGGACATGCAGGCTACGCCTACTCCTGGTCTCCATCATGGGCAGAATACCCATAACAATCAGGGGAATCAGAACGACCAGAACAACTCTGGTACACAGGGCACACCCGGCACCAAGGGCACGCCCAATGCAGGGAACCAGAACGGAAACGGCGACCCGGGCACGCAGTCTACCCCTACTCCTGGCAAAACACCAAACAAGCATCACAAAGCAGGAAATGCGATGATTGCAACGCCAGGTACCACGGCATATGCAGCGCTAAGCAATCTGAGCCAGATACTTCAGGCCAGCGCGCTGAGCCTGCAAAGTGGAGGCAGTGATTGGCCAGGTGTACATAGTCTCCTGGACCTCATGTTTATGGTCGTGTTCGAATCGTTCGACGCTTTGACAACATAAAATAATTTATATATATGGATTGTCTTGCGAAGCCGCAGCTAGGTATTGTGGCCTTGCCTATACACTGCAAGGCACGCCATATACCCTTTGAAAACAAATATGGGACATCTTATGAAACGATCCAAATGCTGGCCAATATATATCATGCTCATGTTCCTGACACTTAGTCTGCAAAGTTGTCTGGACATTGGAGATAATGGCAACTTCCAAACAAA
Organism: Ktedonosporobacter rubrisoli; assembly: GCF_004208415.1. GTDB lineage: Bacteria > Chloroflexota > Ktedonobacteria > Ktedonobacterales > Ktedonobacteraceae > Ktedonosporobacter > Ktedonosporobacter rubrisoli. The sequence continues at coordinate 6,865,507 of NZ_CP035758.1, forward strand.
GGGCATGAATAATGGTACTCAGATTGGGATTAACCAGACAACACAGGCTAATTTCAAAGGCAAACTGTATTTTACGCTTCAGCACAATCTGTATACCCTTGATAGCCAGCACAATCTTACACAGCTTACGCGCGGTATGAACGTGCGCGACCCGGCGGTTTCTCCCGATGGCAAATGGATTGCCTTTATCGCGACCTATAAAAACTATACCGATCTCATGCTTATGTCAACGACAGGTGGTCAGGTCAAAACCTTGCGCTCGGGAAACGGGACGTATATAGCCAACCCTAACTCCGAGTTTCCTAAAGCAACCTATCTCTGGTATGCGCAACCTTCCTGGGCAGCAGATAGCAAGCATTTACTGTTTTTGAGCGACCTGGCCAAACCGTACGCCGACGCAGGCGTTGATGCCTTCTTACTGGACCTGCAAGTCTTTTCAATTGCTATAGACGACCCCACAGCGACGCCGCAGGTAGTCGCCTACGCGACCTATGGGGACGGAGGGAACCGTGATCCTAGCTTCCGCCCCGGGCACGCAGACCAGATCATCTATACGCACTATCAATATGACCCGAAGACAAATTATAAACAGCTTGTACAGATTTATCTCGAAGACCCTAATGCCATCAGCAATAATCCGGGGAAATATCGCCCTGGAACATCTGATGTTGAGGTTGATCCCGCGCTGGCTCTAACGCCACCCGAGCCCGACCTTGTGAACTTCCAGCCAAATTTCTCGCCGGATGGCAACGCCATTGCCTATATACGGCGTCTTGATGCTACGCATATGGGGCTCTTTATTATGCCAGTGCCCACAGACCCAGGCCAGCTCATCCAGGACCCCAACAATCCTGATACGCAGAAAAAAGCCCTGGCTAGCTATGCAAAATCTGTCCAGATTGTCTCAGGAGAATACATAAGCCAGCCAGTCTGGTCAGCGGATGGCAAGCAAATTGCCTACATTGGCTATAGCAACAACACCTTTGATATCCGACTGGCAAATATCGAATTAGACAAAAAAACCGGAGCGTACAGCCTGAAAGGGGAGCCAATACAATTAACTGATACGAAGGGACAACTGGATGCAGAATCGCGCCCATTCTGGACTCCATAACCCTTTGATGTTATACTAGCCACTGAAACTCTGTATATCCCTAGTGCGAACTCAGTAAACCATACGGAGCCGTCAAGAGTATACAACGTGGTTGGCAGGGTCGGTAATGAGCGCGGGTATACGCTGGCGATCTGTTATGGAGGCACAGCATTAGTGGTGTATTCGCCCAGGTCGCTTGAGGTAGAAACGTTGAATCAATTAGAAGGCACACTGATTGCTGGACGGTACGAGATTCGTGAGCATATCGCCACAGGTGGCATGGCGAGCGTTTTCAAAACCTGGGACCACCGTGTGGAGCGGATCGTAGCGATCAAAGTGTTAAGGTCGCTCGACAAAAACGATCTACGGGCTGTAGAACGCTTTCGGCGCGAGGCCCGCGCCGCTGCCGCGCTTGCCCACCCCAATGCCGTCACTATCTATGATTTTGTTGAAGAGATGGGCCAGTACTTCCTCGTCATGGAGTACATCCAGGGCCCGACCCTGAAGCAACTGATCGGCCAGCGCCGCCAGTTGCAGCCACGTGAGGCTATTGAGGTGGCTTCGCAGGTTTGTGCGGTATTGCAGGTTGCCCATGGGCACAGCTTCATCCACCGCGATATTAAACCGCAGAATATCATGCTGGCCTGGAGTGGAGGGCCTGCTAGCGGTGGCCTCGGCGACGGAGCCGCATGGGTCAAGCTCACAGATTTTGGTATCGTGCGCGTAGCTGAGGATGCAGGGCTCACGAATAGCGGGATCGTGCTTGGAACTGCCGATTACCTCTCGCCAGAACAAGCTCGCGGGGAGACGCTCACTGCTTCATCAGATCTTTACTCGCTTGGTGTAGTCATTTTTGAGATGCTAGCTGGGAGGCCGCCATTCGTGGGTCCGACAGCTGTGTCTATTGCCATGCAGCATGCAACAGCTAACCCGCCACCCTTAAGACAGTTCAATCCAACCATCCCGCCCGCAGTCGAACAAGTTGTTATTCGCGCTTTACAGAAAGAGCCTGAAGATCGTTTTAATTCAGCCGCAGAGATGCAGGCGGTCTTGCGTCACTGCGCTAGAGAGCTGATGAGGAGTAAGCAAACAACAGCGGCCCCTCCCGCTCCCGCCGCGTATCCGCCCCACAATTATATGCTGGGGACCGAAGGATCGGGATATAATCCTCCTTCAGGGCGCGGCCAGTATCCATAAAATAGCAGACCATACTTTTATCAACAAGAATACAAGCCAGACCAGACGGAAAAGGTTATTCCCTGGCCTATCAATTTCCAGCCTTTCGTTTCTTGACAGCCTCTATCAAATCGGATAGGGCGATGGTACAATGCCACAGAGAAGAGATTCTGGAAATAAGCAGATCTTTTTTGCATCCGTATTTGATAGCACACATTATCTAAGGGAAAAACGTGTAATGGAACACAAAGAGATTAAGACGCCTCACGCACCAGCGGCCATTGGCCCCTATAACCAGGCCATCCGCTACGGGCAATTTATTTATACCTCTGGACAGATTCCGCTTGATCCGGTCAGCGGAGAGATAGTGGGCGAGGATGTGCAGGCGCAGACGCACCGCGTCTTACAAAATCTGCAAGCCGTGCTCAGCGCTGCAGGCTCATCGCTCAACCATGTTGTGAAGACCACAGTTTTTTTGGCCAGCATGAGCGATTTTCAGGCTATGAATGCAGTCTATGCCAGCTATTTTAAGGATGGTGTTACACCTGCACGCACCACAGTCGCCGTCGCCGAATTACCGCGCAAGGCTCTAGTCGAAATTGAGTGTGTCGCCCTCGCCGAAGACTAGCCACGGGAGAATTTTGGTGAACACTGCTACTATCTGGCGTACCACCCTTGAACGATTAGAACAAACTGCAGTCGATGCCGACAGTAAAGCATGGTTACAGGACGCTCACCTGGCGAGCGTCCCTTATCTTGATGATGGGGACATAGCGCTTGATCAGGCTGATCAAGGGGTGCATTTTACCCTACAGGTGCCCAATACTCAGGCTTGCAACGTAATAAACAATCGTTGGCGCCCTTCCCTTGAAGAAATTCTCACAGAAATTACGGGACAGGTGGTCACGCTCTCTGTGTCCTCTGAAGATAAGGGTCTGCCAGCCGCACAAAATATATCTACAGAAGCGCAGGCCGCGACTCAGAGATCGCCTGCCCAGAATAACTACACTGCCTATTTTGACATTTCTCCGCATCAGTCGACCCAGGCAGAGCTCCAATATATGACCAGTGGATCTATGGCCACGCTGGAGGATTGGGATAATGAGCAGCGCGCAAACATGTTGATGCACAATCGGCTCAATCCCCGCTACACCTTTGAAGCCTTTATTGTTGGAAACAGCAATCGCCTGGCGCATGCCGCCTCCCTGGCCGTTGCCGAGGCTCCTGGAGAATCATATAACCCGCTTTTCCTCTATGGAGGCGTAGGTCTGGGCAAGACTCACCTCTTGCACGCGATTGGCCACCTTGGCGTGCAAACCGGCCTGGCTGTACTGTATGTCTCCTCAGAGCAGTTTACTAATGAGATTGTCAACGCGATTCGTTACCGCACTACAGAGGAGTTTCGCGCTAAGTACCGCTCCGTCGATATCTTGCTCGTCGATGATATTCAGTTCATCGCCGGGAAAGAGTCAACTGAAGAAGAGTTCTTTCATACCTTCAACAGTCTGCACGAGATGAGCAAGCAGATTGTGATCTGCAGTGATCGCCCTCCCAAGGCGATTGTGAGCCTGGAGGAACGCCTGCGCTCCCGCTTTGAGTGGGGGTTGATCGCCGACATTCAGCCTCCCGATCTGGAAACGCGTATGGCCATTCTGCGCGTTAAGTCCGATTTGCTCAATTACCCAATTCCTGATGAAATTATCGCTTACATCGCCAGCCGCGTGCAGACAAACATCCGTGAACTGGAAGGCTGCCTCAATCGTCTGATGGCTTATCAGCAATTACATCACACAGATCTTACGCTGGATGTAGCGCGTGCTGCCATGTCATCTCTAGGCAACGATAACCGGGAAGCCAGCCTGAACGGTCGCCAGATTGCCGAGGCGGTTGCCGACTATTATCATACCTCGTTAGAAGCCATGCGCGGCAAGCAGCGCGATAAACATATCGTCATGCCCCGCCAGATTGCCATGTACCTGATCCGCCAGGAAACGCAGGCCTCCCTACTCGAAATAGGGCAGTTCTTCGGTGGTCGCGACCACAGTACCGTATTGCACGCCTGTGAAAAGATTGAACGAACCCTGAATCTCAACCCTGGTTTGCGCCGCGAAATTATTGCGATCCGCGAGCAGTTATTGCGCGAATGAGCCAATGTAGCGCTCATCTAGAGACCTGGTGGGTCGGAGCAAACTACAGGAAATTATTGCGATGCGAGAGGGATAGAGTTATCTCGACCTTTGCCTGACCCACCTTCTGACATCACTTGCGCTTTCCATCTCCAGCCAGACAATTCTCCCCAACTCTCCCAGGGCATATTGATACGGAGCCCCGACTAGCAGGCTGAGCCCAAAACCCTTGATGGCCAGTAGGCTCGCTCAACAGGCCTGAGGTCAGCGGAATGCAGCACCGATAGAGCTCCCGTAGATGCTGAAGGGACAGCGCGTTTTCATTCAAAATCTATATTTCATGGTATACTAAAGGGGCCGCGCTAAATCTATTTCTTCTGCGAGACCGACATCCGCAGAGGAATACATATATTGCAGCCCAAGCATCAAGCGAAAGGAACATCTATGCTCAATGATCCTGTTCTTGTCAACGACTGGCATGTAGTTGCCTATGCGCCCAACCTCAAAGAAGGCAAGCCTCTTGCTGCACGCCTGCTAGAGGAGGATATCGTACTCTGGCGCGTTGGCGAACGGATTCATGCCTGGCGCGATCTATGTATTCATCGGGGCACACGCCTCTCATTAGGTAAAGTGGAAAACGATACCTTGATCTGTCCTTATCATGGCTGGACCTATAATGAGGAAGGGCAATGCATTCGCATCCCGGCCCATCCTAACCAGCAGCCCCCGGCCAAAGCTTGCGCAAAGGTCTATCAGGCCCAGGAAAAGTACGGCTGGATCTGGGTCACGCCTGGCAACCCGCGCAAAGATGTGCCCGAGTTCCCACAGTGGGATGATCAGTCCTTCCACAAGATCCATTGTGGCCCCTATACCTTTAAGGCCAGCGGTCCACGCGCCATCGAAAATTTTCTTGATGTGACCCATTTTCCCTTCGTCCATCAAGGCTATCTGGGCGATCCCAACTTTCCCGAGATCAACGACTACGAGGCTGAAATTAGCCCGGATGGAGTCGTTGCCCGCGATATTATGGTATGGCAACCCGATCCCGATGGCTCGGGCAAGGGAGCCTATGTCACCTATACCTATACCGTGACGCGTCCGCTTACCGCCTATTTTGTGAAATCGTCAGAGGGTCCGCGCTTCGCCATGTATTTTACCGTGACTCCAGTTGCCCAGGACACCTCTATTGCCTGGACCTATGTTGCCATGGATTATGAGAACAAGCCCGATGAGGAGATCAGGGCATTTGAAGATATGATTACCTGGCAAGATGTCCCTATCGTCGAATCGCAGCGACCCGAGTTGTTGCCACTTGATCTGCAAGCTGAACTACACCTGCGCTCGGATCGGACTGCGATCGCTTACCGTAAATGGCTGAGCCAAATCGGCTTGACATTCGGCACAGCCTAATGGTCTGCCAAGGTTGAAATAATGGGTGAACCAGTGGGATTGTCAAGGGGGCGCCGCGATCGAGCGGACGCGCCGCGACCTAGCGGATTGGCGGCCCTTGACCTGGGTCTGTGCCCCAGCTTCTCCCTTTCCCTCCGCCGCAGGCGGCGCACTTGTCAATCGGCGCTTGACAAAGCCTGGCCCTGGCGCAGGACAGCTTCTAAGAGCGCTGTCGGAAAAAAATCCAGGAGGAACACGATGTTCCTCCTGAGCTGTTCTTATCTGAAAAAGTGATGGAGACTTATGCAACTACCATACACCACATACCTTATCGACCTCGATGGTGTGGTCTATCGAGGAGAAACCCTGGTGCCAGGGGCCAAAGAATTTATTGCCTGGCTAAACACCACACACAAAAAATATCTCTTCCTTACCAATAACTCGTTTGCCAGCGAAACGCAGGTCCTGGCCAAGCTAACTCGGCTGGGCATCTCCACTGACCAGACCCATATTCTTGGCGCGGGCCAGGCAGCAGTAAAAAATATTGCCAGGCGCTTCCCTGGCGCCACGGTCTATGTTATTGGCGAGCAGCCATTGATCGAGATGGTACAGCAGCACGGCTTGCAAGTTGCCAGCCTTGATGCCCATAAAGCCGATGTTGTACTCGTCGGACTCGATCGCACTTTTGACTATAAGAAGTTAACCGGAGCAGTCCTGGCCGTGCGCAAGGGAGCCGCCTTTATCACTATCAACCGCGATCCCCTCTTACCCGTCGAGAATTCCTATCTGCCCGGCTGCGGCACGATGACAGCAGCGATTGAAGCCGGGAGCCAGAGCAAACCCGAGATGATCGGCAAACCAGAACCAACTCTGCTCTTTGAAGCCATGCAGCAACTCAACAGCCAGCCAGGCGAGACTGTCATGATTGGCGACAACCTGGGAGTAGATATCCTGGCCGGGCATGCCGCAGGCACGCACACTATCCTGGTTCTCTCCGGCAACGATACGCGCGAGAGCCTGGCCAGAGCGACGGTCAAACCGAACCATGTTTATGAAAATCTGGCCGCCATCATGGATCTTATCCACACGGCAGAGCCGACATCACATACCAGCTAATCAGGCTCTCAACACATTACCTTTGTCGGGCGGGCGATCCACGACAGCAACCGTGCAGCGTGAAATGCAGATCAGCTTATCGTCCTCGTCGCTAATCTTGACCTCCCAGACATGGGTTGAGCGTCCAAGATGTAGCGGCGTCGCAACTCCGGTCAATCTGCCTTCGCGCTTGGGTCGCAGGTGGTTGGCGTTAATCTCCAGACCGAACGCCATCTGCCTTTCCCCATCGATATTCAGTACGCTGCCCAAAGAGGCAAGCGATTCCGCCAGCACCACCGAGACGCCTCCGTGGAGATAGCCCACCTGCTGGCGATGATTAGGGCCAATCGGCATAGTTCCAACAACTCTATCTTTTTCGGCCGAGATCAATGTAATGTCCAGGGCCTCCCAGACTGACCCTTCGCGCGTACTATTTATATGCGCAACAACTTCTTCGGAAACATATTCCAAAGTCAGGCTCCCTCATTCTGCTAAAGACTATCTCAATGGTGCGTCTTCATGCTCTTCATCAGCCTCAGCATACTCTTCTTCCTCCTCTTCCTGGTGATCCGCCCGCTGTAACTGCGGAAAGCGCCTGGCATCATCGCGTGCCTGGATCTCAGCAGCTACCTCATAAGAAGGTGAGAGACGCTTGAAAATCCAGTAACCAAGATAGAAGGCCACAACCCACATGACCACAGTTAGGGGGGCTGCCAGCCAGCTATCCCATACTGTATATGATGTTTTAGCCAGCGCGCCAGATACATCACGCAGTATACAGAAGGCGGGAACGCCGATCAAGAGGAGCAGAGAAAACCAGTGCAGGCGGCTCTTCCAGAAACGCCAGATTAAGAGATACGCGAAGCTACCATAGATCAGGAGATCTGAGATATAAAATGGCAAAGGCACATGCAAGATCAAGCCATTGAGGGTATAATGCCACCAATGGGCATAGTAGGCCGCCATATCGACGAGGATATTGAGCAAGCTCATTACTAACCCACCTAACAAAGAGGGCAGTAAAACCGTTCTCGGCGCCCTTAAAAAGAGGAGGGCCGCCATATAGAATAGAATAATAAAAGGGACAACAAGAACAAAAAAGGCCCGAATCTCCATCAGAGATACTACTCCTTATCCTGAACTAACTCTGCTTGTTTCTGCAACTTACCATAGTGCTTTTCTCCATCTTTAGTCAAGAGCAGAAAGGGCTGATTTATGAACATCACAATCTATCATGTCGCTGCCAAATTTGCTAAAGGCAGCCTGGCAGGAGTTTACCACAATCATTACTTGTCTGACATGGGATCTTTGCAGACAAAGCGTAACTTTTAAGAATTACATTCACATATTCACTCTCCCGCTCGCGCGTGGCAGGATTGGTCACGCTATCACACCGATAAGTGAACATATATATCCCCAGGCCGGCAAATCTTTACTCAATTTCCACGTGCATATCAACAAGATTACATAGGCAGCCATGCTATACTGCGCATAGAGGCTAGCGCATTTCTCTATCTTCTTGCTAAGTAAGAAAAGCGGCAGGATAGAGCGAAAGCCAGCGCATGTGAGATTCTGGCTTGCTGCATTCTCAAGCTAGCCCAAGAAATAGCTTTGTAGGATAATTTGGTATTAGTAGCGCATGGGCCGGGCTCTAAGGAGGAAGCCACGGCTGACGAGGTGGAGGCTGTTCGGATCAGTCAGCGGGGAGCCTCCAGGGTTGGATCACGCCCCTGAGAAGGGAGTACTCAAAACCGTCTGGTAACGGGCGGCACAAAATACTCTCAGTGATGTAGTAGTGCTACGCCCATTTTTTAGCACTACCTCACAGGCGAAGAAAGGATACCCGTCTACATGTGCGGTATCATTGGCTACGTCGGCCCGCAGGGGACCGATGTTACTTCTATATTGCTTGATGGCTTGAGCAAACTTGAGTATCGCGGCTACGATTCGGCAGGGATTGCTGTTCTCACCTCTACCGGAACACTTGAATTACACCGCCGCGCCGGCAAGATCGCTAATCTTGCTGCAACGGTTATAGATGCCTCACCTCCCACCTCCGGCACGCTAGGCATCGGGCATACGCGCTGGGCTACTCATGGTCGCCCCAGCGATGATAATGCGCATCCTCATCCCGATTGCACTGGCCTTATCACTGTAGCCCACAACGGCATCATCGAGAACTATGCTGAGCTGCGCCATGAACTGGAGCAGTCCGGCCACATCTTCCGCTCAGAAACAGATACCGAAGTGCTCTCCCATCTGATCGAGCAAGCTTACACTGCTGAAGCTGAGCATGATCTCTCCACAGCAGTACGTCTAGCCCTGCAACAGGTTGTGGGCTCATATGCCATCGCCGTAGTAAGCAGCGAGCAGCCCGATTTACTGGTGGGTGCACGCTGCAATGGTCCGCTCATTGTAGGTATGGGCGAGCACGAGCAGTTCCTGGCTTCCGATATACCAGCAATTCTTAAACACACGCGACGCGTCATCATTCTTGACGATGGAGAGGTTGTGGCCTTACGCGCCGAGAGTGTGACAATTACCAGGCTCGACGGTACACCTGTGGAGCGCCGCCCGATTACTATTGAGTGGGACAGCGAGGCTGCTGAGAAGGGGGGCTATCCCCATTTTGTGCTCAAAGAGATCTACGAGCAGCCGCAGGCCCTTCGCCGAGCGCTGGCCGGCCGCATCCGCGAGGGCCGGCTCCATTTAAGCGAGCTGGAGAGCATACAGGGGCTGCTGGCCGGTATTCAGCGCATTGTTATCGTGGCATGCGGAACCTCCTATCATGCTGGCTTGCTGGCAAAATACGTCATCGAGCAGTGGGCGCGCATCCCGGTTGAGGCGATTACTGCTGCCGAGTTTCGCTATTGCGATCCTATTGTGGGACCCGAGACCTTATGCATCGCGGTGACCCAATCGGGCGAGACTGCCGATACGCTGGTGGGTATTCGCCAGGCACGCGAGCGCGGCGCCCCGGTAATTGCGATTACCAATGTTGTGGCCAGCGCCATTACGCGCCTCTCTGACGCGGTTCTCTACCTGCAGGCCGGCCCAGAAATCGGGGTGGTAGCAACTAAGACCTTTGTGACCTCGGTAGCCGTTCTGTACTTGCTGGGGCTCTACCTGGGCCAGCAGCAGGGCCGCATCACCAGCGAACAGATGCGCGAGTTCGTGACTGCGCTAGAGCGCCTCCCTGAGCAAATTGAGCATATTCTGACTCAGGCCTCTGGTCCCGAAGATCAGATCGCGCCCCTGGCAAAGCGTATGTCCCAGGTCAGCAGCATGATGTTTATCGGGCGTGGCGTTGGCTTTCCCACGGCCTTAGAGGGTGCCCTCAAGCTCAAAGAAATCTCGTATATTCATGCCGAGGGCTTTCCGGCCGGCGAGCTAAAACATGGCTCAATTGCCCTGCTTGATCCTGATACGCCACTCTTCGGCATCGCCACAGCCTCGCACGTCTATGAGAAAGTTGTAAGCAATATCCAGGAGGTACGAGCCCGCGACGCCCGTGTGATGGTAATCGCGACAGAAGGAGATGAGAAGATACGCCAGCATGCTCACGACGTGCTGTATGTACCCGCCACGCTTGAAGCCTTCAGTCCTTTGCTGGCGATTATCCCGCTCCAATTGTTCGCCTATCACGCAGCGGTAGCGCGCGGCTGTAACGTTGACCAGCCCCGCAACCTTGCCAAATCCGTCACCGTGGAATAAGTTCTACTGTAGAGAAGCCACTTTAAAAAAGCGGCCACACAACGAGGTGATAGGCCATACAGGTAGCTACTGTTCAATTCTCAGTAGCTACCTTCTTCATTAGCCAGCGATAAAATCAGGCCTCATGGCCTTCGAGATCACGCCCAGCGAGCCTTCTGAGCTCCTGCATGGCCCTGAATCTTGCTGCCCCAATTGTGGCAAGTTGCGCACGGGAAAAATTTCTTCCAATCTGCTCCAACTGCCAGCCTTTCGTTACATCCCAATAAAGAAATAGATAAAAGCCGTGCCATCCCGGATAGTGCCCGGCCTTACGCTTGTATGGACGTCGGGCAAAGAAAACTACGAAGATATGAGGAAGCGGCACAATAAGCCTGGTATCCAAACGAGAAAAATCCATCCCTCCCATATCTTCTCGGTCGTCTACGAGCAGGCCTTCCTTCTCAATCCAGGCCTTGAGTAAAATCTGGGCCTCAGGAGGAATATCCTCGCGGATAAGAGGTACTTTTAGCAGTTCGTATTCTTCGTGGGCCAAATTAGATGGCTCTCTCATCTATTTCTCTCCTTCTTTCCACTTGCTTTCAAACAGGCCATAATCTTTCTTCTTTCTCCCCTTAAGCGCCTCTAAGCGCTACTTCCTGCCACCATGAAATCATAAATTGCACTACATGACTATAGCTCACTCTTCTGTAGTGTAGAACAAATATATCATCAAGTACTAGATGAGTCAAGGGAATATCGAGTAATTAGCAATATTCACTCATCTCTTGGCAAGCAAGTAGCAGTCACTTTTATGAGCGCCAGACGAAATTTTCGCCTGGAACTGGTCACTGGCCAGGGCCATAAGAAGGCAGCAAGGTAAGCGAAGGGCAAGCTAGTAAATGGGCCAATGAATCTCCTGGCTCACGTCCCTAGCGCTCCTGGCTGTATTCCTGACCCATAGGGCTATAAGTACAGCCTACAAAAAGGTGATACGCAACTTTGGATCGGCAAAGGTACCACGTTTTCTCTTAGCAGTGGCCGCTACAATAATTTTGGCAGGGGAAGCTAATTCCATGCGCTTGAGCGCCTCCTTATACTTGCAGAATGGCGTATCAGCGATCACAAAATGCTCAATCTCCTGTATGGTTACGCTCCTCCCCTTGAACTGACATGCTAGCAAGCGCTCTAATTCAGCATAGTTGGGAAGAGAGAAGAGATAAGGCTGATTAGGATTAGTGCAGTCCGAGAATTCGTAGGCCCCGGTAGGGTCAACCTTACACATGGCCTCCTTCATTCTTTGCATACCGCGCAAGTGTTTAGTGGCAAAGAAGAGGAAATAATCGGTTGCATTTCTCTTATTGCGCATGCCAAACGAGCGCACATAGTGCGCCTGCGCAAGGTTGAGCAACTGATTGCGGTAGAGATCATGGATTAGCTGCTTACGTTGGGCTGAGCTCATTGTTTCTGTAACAATATCCTTCCAGGCAGAGGTACCGAACAGCTCGGTGTACTGTTGCTCTTTTGTGCTGTAGCCAGCTTTGAGGAAACGGTTGATCTCCTCATACATAAAAGTGATCAAAACTTCGCACTGCGGATAGCTCAACAATTCCTGAATAATGCTGAACGGCGTATATGAGTAGCCGAACGGGTCGATAAAGGCAAAGGTAGGGGCTAGCGTTAAGCGCCTATCCTTCAAACTTGTTAGAATGTCGTTCACGACATCTTTGAAGGTTCCCTGATACACCTGGTAAGCCGCTCGGGGAGGGAATAGTTGCATGCGTTTGCGATCCTCTATCAAGCGATGCAGATGTGCACAGCGCTTAGGGTTTTCCTCAATAAAGAGAAAGAGGACTTCTTTCTGCCGAATCTGGGCATAGGAATGATTGAGAAATGCATCAAGCATAATCAAGGGAGAACCGATCTCACCACCCTCATATTCGCCAGGGCCAGCAAAGCCATCAATAAGGATCACGCGCTCATTGCTCTTTGTCATGATCGGCAACCATGCTTGCAGATAGCGACCCAGAATCTCATGCTTGGCAACTGTGTGGGGATCAAGGGGCCAGGTAACAGACTGAGGTGTAGACACTACACTTCCTCCAGCTTCTTCTCTAGAACCAACTTCAATACAGCTATCTAAGCAGGGGAAAAAACTCTTATTACACTAGTTAGACGATAAGCATGGAGAAAATTACAACAACAATATGCAAGTAGTGAGCATCTACCCGTAATTTTACTTTGTTATTCTCATTAATGCAAGATGTATTTCTACCAGGATAGCAGTATTTACATTTTATTCTTCTCTTACAGGCAAGGGTAATTCTCGTTTGCGCACACGCTCGCGATCACGATAGCTTATGTGGCAGGCACAAGGCATACTCTCAATGTCTCCAGCTTTGAGGAACATAAAGGCTTCTGCGGGATCGGCCTTACAAGGAGTTGTTTTCACCTGCGGCATCCCATACTGTACAAGCAAGGAATTAATCCAACGATATAATTGCTGCTGGCGCTCTGCCGAAGGGCGATACTTATGGGCCTTTACTTCCGCTTCCATTTCTGCCAGCAGAGGTGTAACAATTTCAGGCGGGAAAGAAGCTTTCAGTATCCCCGGCATCTGACGCGAGAAGCGCAAGATATCAATGGTAATTCGCTTTAAACGCTGGCCAAGAATATCTGACATCATCTGGAAGAGCTCATGATAATGCTTTTCATAGCCCTCAATTGGAATGATGGGGCCTAATCGAATCGTGTGATCCATCAAACCATGATCTATCGCCCAGGCTAGCCCTTTAAGCCTGGCTTCGGCGGAGGCGCCACCAGGCTCAAAGACGGCAGAAATAGCAGGAGCATTCAAACTAATGGCAAAGAGTGCAAGTTTTCCCTCAAGTTCAAGATAGGGCTCATAGACTCCCTTAGTGAGAAAATACGCCACAATGCCGCGCTCCGTAGAAAGGTCAAGGATAGTTTGTACAAGAGAGCCATTTCCCTTTCTATCGACAAACCAGGGGTCCTCCTCTACCGGTCCACCCAACTCAGCCCAATTTACTACACTGCCTCGCGGCAATCTTTCCAACTCGGGTACGCAGTCCTCAAGGTTGAGCATCGTAGCTTTTATCCCCATCCCTTGAAGTCCTCTCAAGTAGCAAAAGCTGCACTCAGCCGGACATACTCCCTGGGCATAGTTCCCGCGCAGAAAGCCGCGAATCGGCGTAGCTTCGCGCTCCTCTTCATGGGAGCGGGTGCCGGCAATCCAGACCGTCTTGCCTTTCTGATAAGCGACAACAGGCGTCCAGGCCCCACACGTCGTACCAGCCCCACCGGTAAACGGTGCAATAAACTGAGGCTTTCCGCCTCCTCCTCGCCTGCTTAACAAAAAGATGCGCTCTTTACGCTCTTGCATGGAAACATCAGGCCAGTGTTTTTGATGCAATTGTAGTGCATTGGTGGCCGTCTCATTGCGTCCATTTTCAGGACGAATCTCAATCTCGGCTGCCAGATGCCGCAAACCTGGCAACCCTTGCTCGGCCTGCTGCTTCTCAGCATCCGTATGTACCGTAATAAGTACCAAAGGACGCTTATGCGGAGCAATAAGGAAGCGATTCTCCAAGAATCGTTTGACGCGCTCTCCAGGATGCTCCGCAAGCACAGCCGCGTCTATCGCTATAACATCGATTTCTGCTAACCTCTCCAACATTAGAGGAGGCTGCTTTTTCGACGAGGATACTGGAGATCTCCCTACATCCTGCTCTGTAAACTCATAGCCGCTCTGTATTGTAGACATGCTGCTCCCCCTTTACTAAAAAATCCCAACGCCACAATATCGAACAAATTTTCCATAGTATCAAGTATAATCCATAGCTGAAAAGAAGTCGATATTTCCGCAAGAAAAGTTATTTCATGAGATGAAACGTATAGTCCATAAAATTTGTCTTCCTCTAGCCAGGTCTTCCCGCCGTAATCCTGGCCCATCTCAACTTCTCTTATCAAAAGGCAGATGTAAGCATACATTTACCTCCCTCAACCTGTCTTGCGCTCATTCGTAGCGGAAAGGCTCATTACATAGCCAATCGGTCTTTTCTGCGGGTTCGGCTGCTCTTTGTGGCGCAGCTTTGACGACCTGCAAAGCTTCTTGATAGCAGTTTAGCCGTTCGAGTATCTCGGCCTTTAGCAGAAAGGCCTCGCGATCTGCCGGGTCAAAAAGAATGGCATGTTCACAAACAGTAAGCGCCTCCTCATAGCGTTTGAGCCTGTATAAGCCTTTCATTTTAGTCTGCAGATCCTCTTTCTGTAATGCGTAGAGTGCGCTCAGCTTGTGGTCAAGCTGGATGGCCCGCTCATAGGCCAGGCGAGCTTCAGTATAGCGTTCAAGAGCGAAGAGCATCCTACCTGACTCTATATGCGCCTTGGCGTTTTCAGGCTCGAAGCAGAGCACATCTTTATAGGCTGCCAACGCCTGCTCATACTGTCGCTTACGACCCGGCACTTCTCCTTTATGCAAGAGTTCAGCGACACAATCTTGATAGAACTGGGCATTTGTAGAATCAAGGTAGGTTGCCTGTTTAAGCGCCTTGCTTGCTTCCCGATAGTGTGCAAGCTCATAGAGCGTCTTCCCGTAGCTAGCATACGCTTTGGCGCTGGTAGGGTAGAAGGCTACAGCCTGCTCATAAGCCTGGCAGGCCTCCTCAATACGTCCCAGCTCATAGAGCTTTTTCCCGGCATTCAAGAGTACATCCCTCTGCGCTTCATAGGTCTGTAGCACGCTTGCATCAAGCTCAATACCGCGTTTATACGCCTGATGCGCCTCTTGAAACCGACCCAGCTGGCAAAGGACCTCGCCCCTTCTTACATAGATGTGCGGATCGGCAGGAGCAAAGGCCAGCGCATGCTCAAAGGCTGTAATGGCTTCCTGATAACAGCCCCGTTGGTAGAGCTCCTCACCCTGCCTTAACAGCTCATTCGCCGGATTTAACGTGGCGGCATAATCAGGATCAAAGGCTAGAGCCTGCCCATAGGCAAGGCTACACTCTGCATATTGTCCGGATAGGTAGAGCCTGTGTACTCGTTCGCTTAGCTCTTTTCCGCAATCCTTATACTCCTGAGTATAGGCAGGATCAAGCTGTATGGCTCGCTGAAAGGCCTTTCTGGCCAGTGCATAATGCTGCTCATGAAAGAGGCTTCTGCCCTGATACACATAAACCTGGGCGCATTCAGGGCTAAACTGAGACGCCTGTCTGGCCGCTATCAGCGTCTCCCTATACTTTTGTCGTTCGTAGGAATCCTTAATTCCGGTCAGAAGCTCATCCTGGCGTTGCGCATAAGTATCGCTATACGTTGGGTCTAGCCGTTGCGCACTTCGATAGGCGCTGCCCGCCTGTTCATACTTCCCAGATTGATAACAGACCTCTCCACGATAGGCATAGGCCTGGGCATTGTCAGCATTGAAGAGCAGCACACTATCTAGAGTAGCCAGCGCGCGCTCGTAATATTGGCTCTCAAGATATTTTTTTCCTTTATCGAGAAGAGTTTGCTGAAATTGCAGATACATGGGGGTATGGCTGGCATCAAGCTGGAGAAGTTTCCTCCATCCAAGCCCGGCCTCCGCAAAGCGACCGCATTCATAGAGCAGCGTCGCCCGGCAGATATGAGCCTGAACATTGCTACTATCGAAAAAGAGTGCATTCTCATACATCAAATCTGCTTTTCGATAGTACTTGTGGCTCCATAAAGCCCTGGCTTTATCCAGCAACATCTGTGAGAGCTGCGCATAAGCGTCCAGGCAGGCAGGAGCAAGCTCAATAGCTTTACGGTACGCCTCCCCGGACTCCCTATACTTTCTCAATGTATAAAGCGCATAACCAAGATCGCAATAAATCTTAGCCTTGCCAGGCTTCAGTTCAAGGGCACAGCGAAAGGAATTTACAGCTTCCCAACAGCGCCCCAGGGCTACAAGTGAAAGCCCTTTACCATGATGGGCTCTGGAGAATGTTGCATCCAGCAGAAGAGCTTGCTCACAGGCAAAGAGAGACTGCGTATAAAGCTTTTTCTCAAAGCACGTTATACCTTCTTTGAGCCATTGCTCTTTAGTTTTCTTCAATTTGGAACCATCAACATTGTTGCGCTTCATGGCCACATCATTCCATGTTTCAGAAGTCTATACCTGATCTTGTCGCTCCACGTCACCGACTTCCAGAGAGTTAGTTTCCAGCCTGCCGCGTAGCGTCTCTAGTTTCCAGTAGCGCGTCCCACTAGCTTGCTTATCTGAGTTGGGCAAACGGTAATCAGGCGGAAAATCTAGATAGAATTGATGCTTGCTCGTCACGTTGCCCACGAGCCAGCGCACCTGGCTAACAGTCAGGTCGTGCCAGTAATGCGCTTGCCTCCAATGTTCCAGGCGTGGAAGGCCAGGAGGAGAAACTTTCTGTTTACATAACGGACAACATGTCGTAGGGTGGCCCGGCTCTCTATGTTTGCGTGATTTCTTCTTTTTCTTGCAGCGCCTTACTTTCTGTTCCGGCAGTTCGTCCTCTGACCATAATGCAGCAAGATCTTCATCCTCATCAGCAAAATCTTCGTCTTCTCCCCACATGGTATAGAGCATGGCCTGGGCCATAAAGTGCTCTTGCTTGTCGGTAAGTAATTTTGGGCAAACCGCCGCCACATTGACACCTAACTCCCCAAGAATCGCTTCAACAGGATGTTCCAGGCATTCGGCTTCAGTAATTGAGCGCCCATAATATTCACCTCGTTCACGGCTCGTCGTGGGTATACGCTGCAATTCACAAATTCGCAATTGCGGGAGGAACTCCTCGGCTAAACGAAACGGCAGATGAAATACATAGTGAGCGTTTGAGCTACTATAACGAAAGGCGATAAGGCTCAATCCCTCCGGATCAAGCATTCTACGCTCGCTCGCGTCAAGTTCATCCCAGCTATCCCAGTTACCCAACGTATAAAAGCGGTTGCCATGAATATAAAGCAAATCGCCAGGAGCAATACATAAAGCTGCCAGTTCAGGGCACGGAATAGGGCGGCGCGTCGCTCTGGCTCGTGCTTCTAAATCCCGCAGGCGCGTATAGATAAATTCCCTCATCAACTGCACATCAAGCTCGCATATATCGGCGGCAGAGCTTACCTTTCTGCCGGTGACACGCGTGTAGAGCCCACAGGCCATATGATCATATTCATTAAGGTTAGCAAACATTGAAGCATCGCTTAAATCTTCCAGGCGCTCTATAACCACCTCTGCCGCAATATCTGCCGCCATCTCAAGAGTTATGTCCTTCCCAAAATCAGCAGCACCATCCACATAGGCGCAGGCCTCAATGGCTCCAACTGCATATGCCTGCCGCAATATGGCAGCTTTTACCTGATAAAGGCCCTGGCGATCAGCAAAAAACAGGCGTTCGCGCGCCTTGGCCCAGTGGTTCATATGGAACAGGAGATGCAAGGTATGCTCAATTCGACTTGCCTGGCACAGTTGGGCCAGCTGAAGTGAAGTAAGACCTGCCGTTTCCGATATCAATGATTCCTGCATATGCTTTTCCTCTCTTCCTCGTACTACTTCTTAATTCATTACTTGAACGTTAACAGATCATTAGGTTTAGCAGTAGAGGGCTCTATGGCTCTCTATCTATTGATATACAGAGCATTGTTGGAAAAGCGGAAATTTTTCCGGGCCATAGAAATTTATTCCCCAGAACAGTACCATGGTAAAACCAGGGGCAGGGTGAGGCAGCATAGCCCAAACGTGCTGAGAAGAGCTTTTATGGCAGAACGCTCCATAGCCACTGGAACAAAAGTCTGATATTATATAGGCATGGCTAAGTCGGTCTATTTTCAAGGTGGTACACTCGTCCTGCGCGATGTCGGTGAAACCGAGCACCCACCGGCTCCATTCAGGTTTATCAAGGAAAGATGGCGTTGTGAAGGATATCACTACGGACCAGTTTTACCCTTTTTACATGAACAGGCTATTCGCGATACTGTGCCACGCTGGCAAACGCTTAATCTCCAGCTACAGGAGACACGTGAGCCTCATGACTATCAGGTAGAGGCCTTGGCAGCCTGGGAGCAAGCAGATCATCGCGGCAGCATTATCTTACCGACAGGGGCAGGCAAAACATTTATCGCCATTCAGGCTATCCATCACGTCAAGCGCTCTACCGTTGTTATCGCGCCAACAATTGATCTCCTTCACCAATGGTATGCGCGCCTGGTCAATGCCTTTGCCACCGAAGTAGGCGTGTATTATGGGGCTGAGAAGAAGGTATTGCCACTTACTGTAACTACCTACCATTCGGCCGGCGATCTCATGTCAGAATATGGCAATACTTTTAAATTAATCATTTTTGACGAGGTTCATCATTTACCGGCGCCAAGCTGGGGCGAGGCCGCGCTGATGGCCCCGGCGCCAATGCGCTTAGGCCTGACAGCTACCTATCCCGACGAGCGTGAGCAATCGAATGGCCGCTGGAGCCTTGATGAGCTTATCGGGCCTATAGTTTATACCAAAAGAATAGAGGATCTCATCGGGCAGCAGCTCGCCCAGTACCGCACGCAGCGCGTACGGGTCGATCTCACCTCCGAAGAGCGCACCAGCTATGATGCAGACCACGCCATTTATATAGACTTTGTACGTGCACAGCGCTTGCCACAGCGCTACGGCCCTTCCTGGCTCATTGAGCTTATGCGCCTCTCTACGCTCAATCCACAGGCGCGCCGGGCTTTTCTAGCTCGTCAACGCATTTTGCGCCTTCTGGGAAGCTGCACAGGCAAATTCACAGTCCTCGAAGGTCTGCTGCGCGAATATGAAAGCGAACAAATTCTTGTCTTTACTGAGCATAACGCGACGGTTTATGAGATAGCGCGCCGCTACCTCGTTCCGGCAATCACCCACGAGACCAACGCGGCCGAACGCAAGCATATTCTTGATGGTTTTAAGGCTGGCCATTATCGCGTCATTGCAACTTCAAGGGTACTAAATGAAGGGGTTGATGTGCCGGAGGCGAAAATTGCTATCGTGCTGGGCGGCACTTCAGGAGCTCGTGAATACATTCAGCGCCTTGGGCGCGTGCTACGCAAGGTTGAGAATCGGCAGGCAGTTCTTTTTGAGATTATTGCGCGTAAGACTATTGAGGAAGGCAAGGCACAGCGCCGGCGCCCACAACGAGAGATAGATAAATGTTAACAGCAGACCTGGTACGGCCACGATTGCATTTACGTGGCAACGAGATCTCAATCAATATGCTTGATACACACAGTTCCCACTGGTTACAAACGGCTGAAGATCTGCTCGCTTTACTACAAAAGCATGTTGGGCAGCCGCAAGCGGCCTGGAGCAATGCGCTGGAGAATTACGAAGGTGATCGCACTGATTATCTCGTTGTACGCGGTCTGGCTAAAGTGCTCAGCGATGCCGCTACCTTTACGCCTCTAATAAGCCCGTTGACGCCGGCACAACTGCGGGAAAAGCTATTTGCGCATGGTCCCGTCTTTTCAACACCTCAACTCTTCCACATTCAGGCCCGCGACGAGGTTGTGCAGGGTGTAGCCCAGGAACTAAATATGAAACCTGAAGATCTGGAAAGTGCGCTCTTTGCCGACAGGCCGGCGAGTTACCTCCTCAGCGATATCGGGCCAGAGTGGACAGCCGAAGGTTTGTTAACACGCTACAACCTGGAGCTGGCGCGCGGCGTCCTCTACTGGGCCAGCCATGTTCAGATCGAGGTGCATAACAATTACAAGGATCTGTGGAAATATCTTAAATTATTTAAATTAATGTTCTGGATACAATCGCAGCGTAACGGCTACGTTATCGACCTTGATGGTCCAATCTCGCCATTTGTCTCAGCTACAACACGTTATGGGCGGCAGTTTGCGGCCTTCCTGCCGGCTTTGCTCCTCTGTGACGAGTGGCGTATGCGGGCCACGGTTCGCCCTCCTCAGCTCTCACCTGGCGTTTACCGTCTTGATCATACATTTCCGCTCGAAACTCACTTTAAGCGGAGCGGCCTGTTTGATAGCCGCCTGGAGGCCAACTTTGCTCAGGAGTTTGAGGAGAAGTTCGGCGGGAAGCGCGGGCAATGGTTGCTGACACGTGAAGATGAAGTACTTGCGCTGGGCGAAACTGTGATGATTCCCGACTTTGCATTGACGCATAAGCGTGGTGGGCAGCGCATCTTGATTGAGATTGTCGGCTTCTGGCATCCCGATTATTTACGTCGCAAAGTAGAAAAGGTACGAGCAGCGCAATGCGAGCACTTATTGCTCCTGGTTTATGAGGGAGTGAATCTTAGTGCCGAGGCTCTGCGGGATGTCCCAGGTGAGGTACTCTATTTCAAGCAAAAGCCTGTCCTGAAGGATGTTATGGCAGCGGTAGAGTCAATCGCTGAACGCGTCTATGGTCTCTGAGGCACCACGACAGAACACCGCGCCATTCATCAGGCGACAAGAGGCAACAAAAAAGGCTCGCTTCTTGCAGCGAACCTTCGCGGTGAGCCTGAGCTCACCCTCTCGAACTACCAACGATGTATTCCTCAATTTTGCCGAGCGCCTCCTCAGCCTCAAAGAGCCCTGATCGAGCCCCTCCACAAGGGAGACTACACAAGCCGTACGATCATTAGGGCTGTTCAGCTGCGCCTGTTACCAGGCGTGCACCCACAGTCTATCTACCAGGTCGTCTTCCTGGGATCTTAACTCTCTCGAAAGAGAGTGGGAGAACTTGTCTTGCGGTCGGCTTCGCGCTTAGATGCTTTCAGCGCTTATCCCTTCTTGACGTAGCTACCCAGCTCTGGCCCGGGCAGGCCAACTGGCGCACCAGCGGTCAAGCCATCTCGGTCCTCTCGTACTGAAGATGACTCCCCTCAATTCTCCTACGCCCACGACGGATAGAGACCGAACTGTCTCGCGACGTTCTGAACCCAGCTCGCGTGCCGCTTTCATGGGCGAACAGCCCAACCCTTGGGACCTACTCCAGCCCCAGGATGCGACGAGCCGACATCGAGGTGCCAAACCTTGCCGTCGATGTGAACTCTTGGGCAAGATAAGCCTGTTATCCCCGGGGTAGCTTTTATCCGTTGAGCCACATTCCTTCCACTCGGGAATGTGGGATCACTAAGCCCGACTTTCGTCCCTGCTCGGCGCGTCTGCCTCGCAGTCAAGCTCCCTTCTGCCTTTACACTCTTACGGGTGATGTCCATCCACCCTGAGGGAACCTTTGGGCGCCTCCGTTACTCTTTGGGAGGCGACCGCCCCAGTCAAACTACCCATCTGGCCCTGTCTGCCTGCCAGCTCATGGCCAGGCATGAGATACAACACACCAGGAGAGTGGTATTTCACTTGTGCCTCCCTCACCCCCACAAGGATGAGTTCTCCGGCTCCCACCTATCCTACGCACCTACCGCACCGTATCCAGGCCAAACTGTAGTAAAGCTCCACGGGGTCTTTTTGTCCTGTCGTGGGTAACCCGTATCTTCACGGGTACTTCAATTTCGCCGAGTCCTCTGTTGAGACAGTGCCCAACTCGTTACTCCTTTCGTGCGGGTCGGAACTTACCCGACAAGGAATTTCGCTACCTTAGGACCGTTATAGTTACGGCCGCCGTTCACCGGGGCTTAGATTCGCGGCTACGCTCACCGCTCCTCGTAACCTTCCGGCACTGGGCAGGAGTCAGCCCCTATACTTCCGCTTTCGCGTTCGCAGAGACCTGTGTTTTTGGTAAACAGTCGGTTGGGCCAATTTCTTGCAACCTCTTCACCCCCCGAAGGGAAGTTACCAAGGCACCCCTTCTTCCAAAGGTACGGGGTCAATTTGCCGAGTTCCTTAACAGAGGGTCGCTCGTTCACCTTGGGGGATTTCCCCCTGCCTACCTGTGTCGGTTTGCGGTACGGGCGGAGTTGGCTCTGGCGAGAGGCTTTTCTTGGCAGCCTGGGGGCCGATGACTTCCGCGCTCTTGCGAGCGCTCGGTCCAGTCGTCATGCTGGTGAAGCTGGGATTTGCCTCAGCTTCGCACTTCGTGCTGGACGCCTCTCCTGTCCATTCGAGAGGTTCACCTTCCCTACTGCGTCCCCCCATTGCTCGTAGCGAGCAACTCCGGTGCAGGAATCTCCACCTGCTTTCCATCGCCTACGACGTGATGTCCTCGGCTTAGGGCCCGACTCACCCTGGGACGATTGACGGTGCCCAGGAACCCTCAGGCGTTCGGTGTCGCTGGTTGTCACAGCGATTGCGCTACTCATTCCGGCATTCTCACTTGTGTGTCCTCCACCAGTCCTTACGATCTGGCTTCTCTGGGCCACACAACGCTCCCCTACCATACCCATTTGCATAGGTATTCACAGCTTCGGTCTACTGCTTGAGCCTCGATACGTTGTCGGTGCCACTCCACTCGACCAGTGAGCTATTACGCACTCTTTCAATGATGGCTGCTTCTAAGCCAACATCCTGGCTGTTTGGGCGGGATGACCCCCTTTAACACTGAGCAGTAAGTTTGAGACCTTAGCTGGTGATCTGGGCTGTTTCCCTTTTGACGACGAAGCTTAGCCCCGCCGTCTCACTCACGTGGCTTCCTGTCCTGGCATTCGCAGTTTGAGTGGGGTTGGTAACCAGCACTTGGCCCCTAGCCCATCCAGTGCTCTACCTCCAGGATAGTTATGGTCCCTTGCGGGACTCCCACGTGGCTGTACCTCAATACATTTCGGGGAGAACCAGCTATCTCCGTGTTCGTTTGGCATTTCACCCCTACCCACAAGTCATCCCCCAGTTTTGCAACACTGGTGGGTGCGAGCCTCGACGAAGTTTCACCTTCGCTTCACTCTGCTCATGGGTAGCTCACACGGTTTCGGGTCGCATCGCCGCCACACCTACGCCTGCTTCAGACTCGGTTGCCCTCTGGCTCCCCTCCTTTAGCGGAGGTTAACCTGCGACGACGATGCACTCGCCGGATCATTCTACAAAAGGCACGCCATCAGCCCTTGGTTCCCCACGGGAACAGTGGCCTCTGGCTGCTGGTGAGTACGTGGTTTCAGGGTCTCTTTCATCCCCCTCTCGGGGTGCTTTTCACCTTTCCCTCACGGTACTTGTTCGCTATCGGTTGCTAAAGGTATTGAGCCTTGGAGGGTGGTCCCCCCAGCTTCCCACAAGATTGCACGTGTCTCGTGGTACTCAGGATCCCAGCCAGTGTTCCTCCCCTGCCTCTACGGGACTCTCACCCGCTCTGGTGGAACGTTCCAGTTCCTTCGAGTCAGCTTGGTTCACCTTGCGCCGGTCCTACAACCCCGGTGGCACCGAAGTGTCACTGGTTTGGGCTCCTCCCGGTTCGCTCGCCACTACTACGGGAATCTCGGTTGATTTCTTTTCGTCAAGCTACTGAGATGTTTCAGTTCGCCTGCTGCCCTCCGCCCTGCCTATGTGTTCAGCAGGGGGTATCCAGACATCACTCTGGATGGGTTGCCCCATTCGGATACTCAGGGCTCTTCGCTTGTGTGCAGCTCCCCCTGAACGTTTCGCCGGTCTCCGCGTCCTTCATCGGCCTTTAGCACCAAGGCATCCACCTCGTACTCTGTCGAGCTTGTTGTTGCCTCGTTGTTTTGGTTCTCGATCAATTGTGCTCTTCGTGGCTGAGTTTGGTCACTCAGCAAAATTGAAGAATACATCTTTGGTTGTTCAAGTGCATGGATCGGGTTGCCCCAACCCCTGGAGAGTGGAAACCAGCCAGCCTGTGCATGATACCTCGGCACGCTGCGCTGCCGTTCCTGTACCGACCTGGAAGTTTCCTGGTAGAACTACCAGGAACTGACTCCCTAGAAAGGAGGTGATCCAGCCGCACCTTCCGGTACGGCTACCTTGTTACGACTTCACCCCAATCACCGACCCCACCCTCGACGCTTGCCCCCCTTACGGGTTAGCCCAGCGGCTTCAGGTGTTGCCGACTTTCGTGGTGTGACGGGCGGTGTGTACAAGACCCGGGAACGTATTCACCGTGGTGTGCTGACCCACGGTTACTAGCAACTCCAACTTCATGCAGGCGGGTTGCAGCCTACAATCTGAACTGAGACCACGTTTGTTGGGATTAGCTCCCCCTCGCGGGTTGGCGACCCTTTGTCGTGGCCATTGTAGCGTGTGTGTCGCCCAGGACGTAAGGGCCGTGCTGACTTGACGTCATCCCCGCCTTCCTCCACGTTGATCGCGGCAGTCTCGCCGGACACTTGTAACCGACGATAGGGGTTGCGCTCGTTGCGGGACTTAACCCAACATCTCACGACACGAGCTGACGACAGCCATGCAGCACCTGTGGAGCCGCCCCGAAGGGACACCCATCTCTGGGTGGTGCAACTCCATGTCAAGCCCTGGTAAGGTTCTTCGCGTTGCATCGAATTAAACCACACGCTCCGCTGCTTGTGCGGGTCCCCGTCAATTCCTTTGAGTTTTAATCTTGCGACCGTACTCCCCAGGCGGACCACTTAAAGCGTTAGCGCCGGCACGGAAGGGGTCGATACCTCCCACACCTGGTGGTCATCGTTTACGGCTAGGACTACCGGGGTATCTAATCCCGTTCGCTCCCCTAGCTTTCGCACCTGAGCGTCAGTGACTCCCCAGGACAGTGCCTACGCCTTTGGTGTTCCTCCGGATATCTACGCATTTCACCACTACACCCGGAATTCCCTGTCCCTCTGAAGCCCTCAAGTGAGCCAGTTTTCGAAGCACTTCCTCAGTTAAGCCGAGGACTGTCACTCCAAACTTGGTTCACCGCCTGCGTGCGCTTTACGCCCAGTAACTCCGGACAACGCTTGCTCCCTACGTATTACCGCGGCTGCTGGCACGTAGTTAGCCGGAGCTGATTCCTGAGGTACCGTCCTTGCTCGTCCCTCAGAAAAGCAGTTTACAACCCGAAGGCCGTCTTCCTGCACGCGGCGTTGCTCCGTCAGTCTTGCGACCATTGCGGAAAATTCCTCACTGCTGCCCCCCGTAGGAGTCTGGGCCGTTCTCAATCCCAGTGTGGCTGATCGTCCTCTCAGACCAGCTACCGATCGTCGCCTTGGTAGGCTTTTACCCCACCAACCAGCTAATCGGCCGCAGGCTCATCTCCCGGCGCCTCTTGCGAAGCTTTGTTTCTTACGAAACCTATGCGGTATTGTCACCGGTTTCCCGGTGGTATTCCTCACCCGGAGGTAGATAACCCACGTGTTCCTCACCCGTCCGCCACTCCCTCTGTTGCCAGAAGGCGTTCGACTTGCATGTGTTAGGCACGCCGCCAGCGTTTATCCTGAGCCAGGATCAAACTCGCCATCCAATAGTTTATGGTTCACATGATCTTGACAAGACCATGAGAAAAAGCGTGTTCTTCTGAGCTCATTCGCTCGTAAAGTTACATACTCAAATTGCTTGACAGGAACTGGCATCGCTTGCAGCTTGTGCACGATACATCATTTGCCAGTTGCTGTTCTGCTTTCCACTCTTCAGTTGTTAAGGTCCCGACCGATCCGCGTAGGATCGTTCGTCTCGCTCGTACCGGGCAACGCTTTTGTTTTCGTGCCCTCGTGTACTGTAGCGGTAGTATCGCATATCTTTGGGGGTTTGTCAACCCCTTTTTCCGGGAATTTTTTTCGTTCCTTAGATTTCGTTGTTTGGCTCCGACCGGCTCCCAGGCGCCTGCAGACACGCAGGCAAAAATGGGCGCACGATCTGTGCGGAGAGAAACGTGAAAACAGGGAAGAACTGATCCCAGAGGAGCCACTTTACCGTGGCGCAAACATGCTTCGCTGACAGGAGCACCGGTCGTGCTCGATCGGTGATTGTCTTGCGACAGCTCGCATAGTATGTCACAGGTCGAAAGCTTTGTCAAGAGGTTTTTTCAATCTCTTTTCAAACTGCTTGTAATCAGCAGCGAAGCCGCTTCATATCTTGCAGGAGTGCTGTCTTTCTGAGACGGGTGTTATTATGCATCAGACTTGCCGAGTTGTCAAGGGTTTTTTCCAGCAATTTTTGCAATTCATTCTAGCCAGGCACAAAGCCAGCCTGACATGTAAAGAAAGGCAAGGGCAGTCGATATACATAGAGTAGGAATAAAGTATATCGCTCGCCTTTCCGATGGTGATCGTTAATGCAAAACCACAAGCCTAGCCAGAGCAAGCAGGCGAACGGCATCTTTCTCGGGAATGCCCAATGTATCGTCTTCATCGAAGGCCCATATCCCACGCCCGAACTGGCCCATACCATCTACTGGGGCGAGACAAGTCTCTATGCGAGAAAGGAAGCATACAATGACATCTGTACAATTTGGCTGGGTCTTGCCTGGCCGACCCAATGAGAGAGGTAACATCGCTCAGCCCAAATTTCTTGCCCACCTCCAGCAAGGACTTCGGCTTGCTGTAAAGTCCTTCCACTCGGTATGGAGCCATGATCACCTTCAATTCATGAATGATCAGATCCTCGAAAGCTGGACAATGCTTACCTATCTGGCCCCTCTTTATCCCCAGCTCCAATTCGGTAGCCTGGTCCTGAGCCAATCATATCGTAATCCGGCTCTTCTGGCCAAAATGGCAGCGACCTTCCAATACTTGAGCAATGGTCGCTTGATCCTGGGGCTTGGCGCCGGCTGGCACGAAGAGGAATACAAAGCTTATGGATATGCCTTCCCGCCTCCCCACAAGCGGGTTGCCCAGTTGGAGGAAGCGCTCCAAATCATTCGCGCCCTCTGGCAGAATTCTGGTGTCACGATTCAGGGCAAGCACTACCAGATCCTTGAGGCTCACTGTGAGCCCCGGCCAGTACCAGTACCGCCCATCGTCGTAGGGGGAGCCAGGCCGCAGATGCTAAACATCGTCGCGCGCCACGCCGATTGGTGGTCAGCCGATAGGCCTGGCCTGGCTACGTATCGCCAGCAAGTAGTTGACTGTGAGCGCGCCTGCCTGGCCATACAGCGCGACCCACTTTCCCTACGTCGCACCTGGTTTGGCGGCTGCATTTGTCGCGCGACCGAGGATGCCTTACGCCCTCTACGGGCGACCTACCCTGATGAATATGGCTTGGTGGGTACAGTCTCCCAGGTCAAAGAGCGCATTCAGGAATTTATTGATCTTGGGGTAAGCTACTTTATGCTCAACACTGGCGATTTTCCTGATCTCACTACCCTTGAACTGCTAGTTGACGAAGTGCTACCCAGCTTTCAGCACACGGAGTATCAAGCATCCACCCTATAAGCCCCTCCGAGCTCTTATGACGTACCGCTCATGCCAAACAAGCACTTGCCGAGGTCTTTTTGCAGGACCTCGGCAAGATCAAGGTTTTGTGGATTTTAAGCCGGCTCTAAACCTGTTTCCAGGCAATCCGCAATAAGTTCCTCATAGCGTTCTTTAATCGCCTGCAAATCGGTCTCGCCTAACAGACCGGCCTTTATCTTGCCAACTATCTGCTCGTAGTCAGGCAAAGTGATAAGCCTCCTGGCAAACTGCAATTTCAGGTAAAGTTCAGGCGCATCATACTTTTCACAGAATTTCATATAATTGCCTAGCCACTCTTTAAGCGTCATTTCTTTGTTGCGCGGATGGGCCTGGTGATAGATAATAGCATCAAGAGTAGTATCAAATACTACTCCAGCAGTAAATAATCGATAGCCTAATTCAGGATCTTCTTCTCCCCAACCGCGAAAGCCTTCATCAAACATACCGGCTTTCAGTAAACTATCTCTGTCAACAGATACATTTCTGGTAACAAAGAATTCCCACGGACAGGAGAATTGCTGTAGAGCAATGCGTTGGAAAGCATCATAAACATAAGCATCAGGATTAGTTATTGCTAACAGCTCGATTTTTTCTGGATATTTGTCGATATCCTCGGGCGTAATCAGTTCAAGCGTAACGGGTAAAGCTGCTACTATATTTTCAATAGCCTCAATCACGGCTGGATGCTCCGTAAAGGTATAGCGCATGTCACATAGCATCTTCTTGAGCTCGCGCTTACACTGTTCACGGTCAATAGGAAGGCGCGTAAATATGTCCGAGCAGAGACCAATGACGGCCTTATTAGAAGCCCCAGCATGGCGTTGTGTGTGTGCAGCCACAAGGTTTCTGCAGCATATACAATCATCATCAACAAAAATGACTATCTTTCCTCTTGTGGCCAGTATCCCCGCATTGCGTGCAGCGCTGCGACCCGCATTTCTCTGCTTGATAGAGCGGAAATTCCACTGCTGGCCGGCAAAGTACTCCAACACTTCACTCGTTCTATCGCTGCTCCCATCATCGACAACGATAACTTCATATTGCGACGCTGGATAGGATTGACGTAGCAATGACGCCAGGGTTAGCTCAAGATAGCTGGCTTTGTTACAAGTAGGTATGACAATACTCGCTTCCATTTCGCGCCCTTTCCTTATAGAAGATGTGGTAGGTAATTCCAATGTCTCTCTTACCTGA
This sequence comes from Ktedonosporobacter rubrisoli, assembly GCF_004208415.1. GTDB lineage: Bacteria > Chloroflexota > Ktedonobacteria > Ktedonobacterales > Ktedonobacteraceae > Ktedonosporobacter > Ktedonosporobacter rubrisoli. The sequence continues at coordinate 6,894,492 of NZ_CP035758.1, forward strand.
TCCTTCAGCTATCATCGAGCAGAAGAGGTTTTACACAGCTCGAAGCAATCCATAATTAATGCAATGTTAGATCCGGTTGTTTGGATCTAACACTGATATTTTAGCTACAAACCTGGCGACTGATTCTATCTACTTCTCTCTTTTCTCCTTGTAGTATCCTCAGGCCACATTAAATCTTTCTCCTGTAGCTTTTTATCGTCCTTAAGAACAGCTTTCTGTAATGGATAGGAAAGAGTTCCTCTAGTTAAGGCAATAACCAGTAAGGCAAGCACCCCATAGGCGAGAGCCGCCTCAGCTTGAGCCATAAGAGCTCCGGTTGCTCCAAAGAGCTGTTCTATATCATGTGCATTTATAGAAGTGGCTGCATGAATGAGGGTAGCCATGAGCAAGCTTCCTCCCGTATTATTAAAGATCCAGGTATAGTTTACCGATTTTGCCATGATTTGCATAAAAAAGAACAGCGCCAGGGCCCAGGTAAAGGTGTGGCCGTAGGGAGACTGGGTAGGAATAAACATCAATGGGAGATGCCAGGTGCCCCACATAAAGCCTAAGATGAGGCTACCCCACAAAGGCCCGGCCAGTTTCTGCAAACGCGGAAGGGCGAAGCCGCGCCAGCCTCCCTCTTCCCAATTGATCGCTAAAGCAATGAGCAAATGGGTCGAGTACGAGCTCAAAAAGAAGGGAAGCCTCTGCAGATGCGGGGCAGAGAAGACGCTAGCGCTTAGAAGCATCAGCAAAGGTGAGCCCAACAGAATCAGAAGATACCATTTGAGCGAAACGCGCCACTGGACATAGCGCTTGAGCAGGCGCATGACTCCCACTTTCCCTTCTAAGAGCGCGGTCAGAATGAAGGCAGCACCGGTCGGCCCGAGCGGAACCCCGGGTGAGCTATTAGCCAGCAACGGAGGAACATTGTATGGAAGCCAGCCAAGACCAGCATGGGATAGGACCACAGGAAGCTCGAACAGCCAGCTTATACTAAAGGCCAGGATAAAGTAAGCAAGCAGTGAATGCTGCTTAAGCCAGCATCGCCAGGGCGAAATCGCTATCGTTTGGGACATGAACTCTCCCTTTTCTTACAAAATGCGTGTTTGCACAACTTGATGCTACATAAAAAATTTCCGCTAAAATTGTGCGAGGCCAGCCTCGCTGCTCTCAGCATAATGGGAAAGCGCGGGGAAGCCGGAGTGAAAGAAGGGCTAACTATGAGAGGCGAAAGGGATATTTTTTCTATCCCTTCCCCATGGCGCATCGTCCTATGCATTTCGACTGGCTGGGAGTGACGAATGGCATATTGTCCTTTACTACATTTTCATCTATGCTTCTCTTTGAAGAAGGCACATTAGCGAGCTCGCGTTTAGCGCAGAGAGGCAAACATCCCGCATGGGCGAAAAATCACAACAGAGCTGGTGGCTGGCTCCCAAACCATTTGATTGGGTATCCTCAGCCCTTTACCTTGGCATTCTTGCCATCTCATACTTCAAACTATTTACTCGCTGCTCCTGCATTGCCGCCTCAGAGGCTATCGGCGTTACAGTAGCAATTACGTTGGCTATCGTAATCCTGCTTTCCATTGATCGCCTCGAATACTACTGGTTCAAGGAAGAGACGCCAAAGCGGGCTGCTATCACCTTACTCGTGCTGCGTATCCTCTTGATCGAAGGCATCACACAGCTTGAGCGCTTCTACTTTGTCCCTCTCAACTACGCGATCATGCTCTATCTCATCCCTCCCTATCTCGCCACGCTCTATTTTGGTGCCAGAGCAGGCTACTGGATCGCCCTGTTAGCCGGAGTAATCTATCTCATCAAAACTACCCTCTACTCGGCACACTGGTATCGCGATCTACCTAACCTCTGGACAAGTACGATTTTCTGCTTCGGCCTGGTCTTTCTGCTGGCCATGGCCCGGGTTGTCTCGCAGGAAAAGGCCAGCCGTCAACGAGCCGAGCAGCTCTTAGGGGAGCTTGCAAGCTCGCATCAGCAGTTGAGCCTTTATACTGAACAGATAGCTGAGCTGGCAGCCTTCAAGGAACGCAACCGGATCGCGCGCGACATTCACGATGGCCTTGGGCATGCCCTTATGGCCATCAGTGTGCAGTTAGAGAAAGCCCTGGTATATCATGAAAGGAATCCGCAGGAAGCCCTTCAGGCGGTGGGTGCGGCCAGGCAGGTGACCAGAGAAGCCCTGCAAGAGGTGCGCAGCTCAGTGCGTACGCTGCGGCTCACGCAGGATGATTACTCCTGTGCCAGCAGCATTGCCCTTCTGATCCAACACCTGCGCATAAGCCAGATCTCCGTTGACTATTACACAGAAGGCGATGAAACCAACTTCTCGCGCGAGATACGTAACACGCTCTACCGCGTAGCCCAGGAAGGTTTCACCAATATTCAGAAGCACGCTCGGGCCAGCAAGGTTGAAGTAACGCTCCTGTTCGCCGAGCAAGAGGCCCGCCTGCGCATTCACGATAATGGAGGTGGCTTCGAGCCAAAGCTGATCAGGGAGCAGACGACAGAAGGTAGAGGCGGTTATGGGCTGCAGGGCATGAGAGAAAGGATTGCGCAGGTCAAGGGAGTATTCCATCTGGAAAGTAAGTTCGGGCGGGGAACTACCTTACTTGTGAGTATCCCCGCTCAGGCCAGGACGCATAGCCGAGAAAATGTAGCAAAGGATGGATACGATGAGCAAGCTTGAAAAGCAGAGCATTCGGGTACTGGTAGTGGACGATCAACAGCTTGTGCGCGATGGCATCGCCTCGCTCCTGCATGTCCAGGATGGCATAGAAGTCATTGCCACTGCTACTAATGGGCAGCAAGCCCTTGAGATTGCCGTTACTTTAGAGCCAGATGTCATCTTGATGGATGTTCGCATGCCTGTCATGGATGGCGTAGAGGCAACTGGCAAGATTCGGCAACAGGTGCCTGCCTGCCACATCCTTGTGCTTACAACCTTTGACGATGACGAATATATCAAAGATGCCTTACAGGCCGGGGCATCTGGCTATCTGCTCAAGGATATTCCGGCTGCCGACCTGGCTCTCGCCGTCCATGCAGCCGCGCAAGGCATCTATCAACTCGATCCCTCAATTGCCGGAAAGATGCTGGCAGCCTTCACGCCCGCGAAACAGAAGGACAAAAGCCAGGCCAGCACCTCAGCAGGTCTTTCCAATGCTATAAACTATGCGAACAAAGCTTCAGGAACTACGAATACTGGCGAGCTGACGAGGCGTGAGATTGAGATCTTACGCCTGATTGCGACTGGCGCAACTAATCGCGAGATAGCTGAGCAGCTGGTCATCAGCGAGGGAACCGTAAAAAACCATATTTCCAATGTGTTCAGTCGTCTGGGCCTGCGTGATCGAACCCAGGCTGTGATGTATATTCGGGAACTTGGCTTGCTTTAAGTCAGATCTGGCACTTTGCGAGGCCCGGCCTTGGGAGCAAGCCGATCTGCCATCCTCCGGACATCATAATAACCGCTGACGGCATTATGAGCAGTCAAGCCGTCAAATGCCGTTACGGAACTCATGAACTAACAAGAGAGACTGCATCAGGCTGTGGCTGAAGCCTGCTTTTCGTCGTCGGTGCTGAGAGATGGGGCCGGATCTGCCAGGTGGCGCGTTCGTACATAGCGTAGCAGGACAAGGGCCAGAATGGCATATCCCAAGAAGAGGAGCTCGCTCCAGACCTGGCCGCCCGGAAGCCTTTGCAGGCCAAAGGCCGAGAAATCTATAAGCCAGTGGACCAGGGCGGCCAGGGGATAAAAGAGCCACGAGCGACGATAGGCCAGCACTATCAAAGTCGCAAAGCCAAGATGACAGGTTATCCCGATGACCCGATCTAAGCCCTGAAACACAAAGCTCCAGGCCGCAGCTCCCAGGATTTCCGCAGGATGCGTACCAGGGCGCAAGAACTGGGGAGCAAACACGGCCGCCACAATCGCCATAGCTAGCTGTAGCGCAAAGACTATCGCTTCAGTCCCTCCGTGCCCCACACCAGCCATGAGCGCGCCGTTGGCGTCGCGATGGTCGCGCATGCTCCTTCCCACCCGAAAGCTAAGGTAGCGCATAGTCTCTTCACATACCCCATAAGTCAGGGTTATAAATGCTAGCAAGACCCAGGGCATGCTACCAAACAACATGGGCCAGAGCACGAAGTTAAACGGAATCTGGATCAACAGATTGAGCAGGTAAAAGCCTGCCGCAATAAAGAACATCTTCCATGATAAGCTGAAACGTCGCTGAAAGAAAGCCGCCAGGCCGAGGGGAAACAGAACCATAAGAGCCATGGCGACTGCAAAGGCGCCCCAATTGAGCAGCGTCATATAAAAGAAGATCCCTTTCTAGCAAAGAAACTCTTTGCTCAGCTTACTCCTGCGTTTCGATAGGTTGCTCAACAATAGAGCGTAAAACACTTACATGATTTTCAAAGGCAGCTCGCCCTTGAGAGCTCAATGAGATCCAGGTTCGCGCCCGTTTTCCTTCAAAAACTTTATCGATTATGATATATCCTAACGACTCTAGCGCGCTCAAGTGGCGTGAGAGATTAGAATCTCCCAGCTCTAGATAATCGCGTAAGAAGGCAAAATCAACCTTTTTTGCTTGCGCCAGAATAGCCATAATGGAGAGCCGAACTGGCTGGTGAATCGCTTCGTCCAATTCCAGGCGCGGATGATGCCTCTGCTTCTCAGCGTTCCCATCGTCCTGCCTGGCTTCCCCGGATTGCATAGACATAGTTACCCCTTCTGTATCTGGGCACGTCTCCAGGCAAACAAACCAACAATGAGCAACGGCAGGCCGCTGAGTAATCCAACACAAGTAAACCAGACAGGCAGGAAGGCCTCTTGCTTGCCAAACAGGAATAGGCCAAGAAAGGTGCCCCCACAGATTACCAGGATGTGGTACAGGCCCCAGAGCAAGAATATCTGCTTACGCGTCGATTTCCACGGCTGAACAGGCAAACGCCGACTATAAACCCCTGTCCATATTGCGGTTCCTAGCGCCACCACAGCTACAAAGAGCCCAGCTAAAAGCGGTCCGAGAGCCCTATTCTGGCTACCAGCAAAGCGAGGAAAGATATCAAAGCCTGCCATGGCCACAATAATCGCTGCACCCCAGACGAGCTGCAATACACCGTTGTTCTCGCTATGGCGCGCCGCGCCCTGCTGGACCCGCTCAATCCTGCGTAGCGCCTCTTCCGCCTGTTGAGGATCGCATCCCATGCTTTTTTCCTTTCGTCAGCCTGCTAATTTTCGTATATACTTCTACCAGAGAGAAGTACTTTACTGATAGTAAAGTATATAACATGGAGGAAAGCCCTTGTCAAGATGGCAAATCAGGAAACTTAATGCTCACGCGTGGAGATGAGCGGCACTGTGCTCAATATGGCAAAAAAAAAGAGGGCACAGCGCGGAGAGAACTGTGCCCCGAAGGTGATCAACTCACATGTATGCGAACCGATCACTGCTAACCGAAAACAGTAGAATGGGTCTGTCATTACACACGCTCAGTTTTGAGCTGCTTGCGTTTCCACTTGTTGCGCCTTTAGCTGCTTCCTCCGGTATAGGGAGCCAGTCCAGGGAGCCCCGAGCAGAGGCACGATAAAACGATCCAACCCGATATATCCGGCCACCCGCCAGGCCAGAATCAGCAATATTCCCAGGCCGCCAAGAATTGGATTAATGCTCACAGCACCAGCAAGCATATAGTTAAGGTTCATAAAGCAACCAAAACAAGCAGCAATACCGGTCAGGATGCCTAAAATCAAGGCGATGCCGACAAGCAGTTCACCGAACGTGATGATGTACGAAAACACAACAGGATTTGGCAAAACAACTTGATGCAAAAATCCTGCATACCAATCCTGCACACTTGGATTCTCTCCCAGCGACTTTTTTAAGGCGCCCAGAGCAAAACCCTTAATCGCGCTGCTTCCATGCTGGCTAAATATCCAGCTTCCACCTCCTTCTGCCTGGCCAAAGGAAGTAAACTTAAGCGAGTAACCTGTCAGCTTGCTCCAGCCGGAAGTAAACCATTCATAGCCTACGTAGAGACGCACAAACAGCCATACCCAGGCGGCATATGTGTCGGTAAAGAGAAATCTCGTAAGTGGGGAAGGGGGGATATCGGCAACAGACTGTGAACTAAGAGTTTTTGGCACATCCATGTTGTTCTCCTCCTAAATATTCTCTAAAAGCCTCTTATGGCTTTATCCTACGGTCCATCGGCGGAACAACTTGCCATAGAGGCAACTGCATCCTGTACAAACAGACCCATATCCTACTTCTCTACTCAGATATTAGCATAACCTAATGTCAGTTGTCAAAGGCAACAAAAAGCTGGTGAAGGCTCTCTGGCCTTGCTAGATCATAGTAGCAGCTTTTTTTATGGTACTTCTGGAGGATACCCGATCAAAGTCCTCGCTTATCGCACATATTCTATAGCTGAAAAGGGGCAGGAGATTTAGCCATTAAAAATTGACGAGCAACAATCTGGCAAGGAAGGCGTATACGTCCAGGCTTGAGAGACGGATATGAGCTTACACTATCTCTCCTGGCTGGCATCTATTTATGTACCAACTCATATCATGTTACACTATTAAGTAATATAGCAGATCGGCGCCGAGATTGCATAGCCTTAGCCATTTATTACCAGGAATAGAGAGTTTCTGCTAGCCCAGGAGCAAGATGCGCTAAAAGCTGATCAATCCACTATAAACAACAAATAAAAAGGGTGCTCTCTGGCCAGCGACTGGCGGGAGCACCCTCAGTATTATAAAAAGCTCTGTCTCAGTGGCAATTACATCATGCCGCCCATACCGCCCATACCACCAGGCATACCACCGGCGGGAGCCGCGGGCTGCTCTTCTGGAATATCGGTGATGAGGGTATCGGTCGAGAGCACCATTCCCGCGATACTTACAGCATTCTGCAGAGCAGAGCGAGTAACCTTCACAGGATCGATGATACCGGCCTGGAACATATCTACATACTCGCCGCTCAGAGCGTTGAAGCCATAGCCACGGGGCTGACTGCGCACGCCGTTAACCACAACTGCTCCATCACGGCCAGCATTGAAGGCGATCTGGCGCAGAGGCTCTTCAAGAGCGCGACGCAGGATACTGAGGCCAGTTGCCTCATCGCCACCAGCAACCTTCACATTATCGAGGGCAGAGATGGCCGAAACCAGCACCGAACCGCCGCCAGGGACAATACCTTCCTCAATAGCAGCGCGGGTGGCCGAGAGGGCATCCTCAACGCGATGCTTCTTCTCTTTCATCTCGACCTCAGTGGCGGCGCCAACTTTAATCACGCCAACGCCACCGGCCAGTTTAGCCAGGCGCTCCTGCAGCTTCTCGCGATCATAGTCGCTGGTCGTCTCGTTGATCAGCATACGAATCTGCTGGATACGAGCCTGGATATCCTGCTGAGAGCCGGCACCTTCCACAATCGTCGTGGTGTCTTTGTTAGAGGTCACGGTACGAGCGCGGCCCAGATCCTCGAAGGTTGCATTCTCAAGCTTGAGGCCCTTCTTCTCAGTGATGACGGTACCGCCGGTAAGGATCGCGATATCATCGAGCATGGCCTCGCGGCGATCGCCAAAGCCAGGAGCCTTGACACCAAGCACGTTAAAGGCGCCGCGCAGCTTGTTGACAACCAGGGTTGCCAGAGCCTCGCCATCGATATCCTCGGCGATGATCACAAGATCTTTGTGCCCACTCTGCAGCACGCGCTCCAGCACCGGCAGGATATCAGCAATCGCGCTGATCTTCTTATCGGTGATCAAGAGATAAGGATCGTTCAGCTCGGCAAGTGTGTGCTCGTTGTTGGTAGTCATGTAGGGAGAGATAAAACCGCGGTCGAACTGCATGCCCTCGGTGTACTCTTTCTCCATAGCAATGCTACGGCCCTCTTCAACGGTGATCACACCATCTTTACCAACCTTCTCCATCACCTCAGCGATCAGGCCACCAATTTCCTGGTCAGCGGCAGAAATGGAGGCCACCTGAGCGATCTGCTCACGGGTCTCGACCGGCTTGGCCATCGACTTAATCTCAGTGATAACGGCCTCAACACCGGCCTCTAAGCCACGGCGCAGAATCATCGGGTTGGCTCCTGCGGCCAGGTTCTTCAGGCCCTCATTCACGATAGCATGAGCCAGCACAGTTGCCGTTGTAGTGCCATCACCTGCCACATCATTGGTCTTGGTCGCCGCCTCTTTCAGCAGCTGAGCGCCCATATTCTCAAAGGGATCGGGCAGCTCTACATCGCGGGCAATCGTCACACCGTCATTAGTAATCGTCGGGGCCCCAAATTTCTTATCAAGGACGACGTTGCGTCCCTTGGGTCCCAGAGTAACTCTTACGCTATCAGCCAGCGCATCCATTCCTCTCTTCAGAGAGTAGCGCGCCTGCTCGTCAAATTGCAGTCTCTTTGCCACGAAACAATACTCCTACAATCTATGAAATTTTTTGATGTATTACTCTACAATGCCCATGACATCGCTTTCGCGGAGGATAAGATACTCTTCGCCGTCCAGCTTTATCTCTGTCCCGGCATACTTAGCAAACAGCACTTTCTGTCCAACCTGGACCTCTAGGCTTGTACGCTTCCCGTTGTCAAGTACCTTGCCTGGGCCTACTGCCAGCACTTCGCCCTCCTGGGGCTTCTCTTTGGCCGTATCTGGCAGTACGATACCGCTCTTCGTTACTGATTCGCGGGCTAACGCCTTGACTACCAGGCGGTCACCTAGTGGTCGCAGTTTTACACTCACTGTTGTCATGCTGCATTCCTGCCTTCCATAGTTTTTATGAAAAAGACTCGGGTGCGGGAAAAATATCCGCATTTCGCACAGAGATCGCTCTGTGTATGGCCTGACCGGGCAAGTCCATAAGCCAGGGAGAAAGGCTTCTGGCTGCTCAGTTCTCAGCGGCATGCTGCTGCCTGGCTAAGAACTGGCCAGCCCAGGCCGGCTTTTCGATTTAGCGAAATTCTTTGTATATAAGCTCGCAAGCTTGGCCTTGCGCCGATTATTAGCACTCTCAGGTGTAGAGTGCGAACCGGCTATATCATACACCATTAGAAGCTAGTGTGCAAGGGGAAAACATCAAGATGTTCTATTATGCTTGCGATAACGCTAGCACTTTGTGTTGCTCCTACCCTGAACTCTTCACTTCTGATCTTACAGGTGTTATACTGCACGTAGCATATAAGACATGTCAAATTTTTTCACTGTGTTTAAATATGCCCGCAACTATAACGGCTGTGTGCGGCATGTGTCGAGGTGGATGCCTATCCCTGGCGGGCTGATTTAATATATCTGTTGCATATGCGTCTGATTCTGTAGAGCATATTATTGATGGCTTATGAAGCAAGCGCATGAAAGAACAACACGGTCCTATCAAAGAGTCATATAATGTTAAGAGCGGCGGGCAAGGGCAAGCGCATTTTGGCAACTATGATCTGGTGCGCCGTATCGATGTTGGGGGGATGGGCGAGGTTTATCTCGCACGCCAACGTACGGCATTCGGTCGTGAAGTTGCGCTAAAGATCATGCGCTCTGACCTGGTTCATGATGCTGTGGCGCGCAAACGTTTCCTCCGCGAAGCCGAGGTGAGTGCTCATCTCAAGCATGAACATATTCTCCCCCTATTTGAGTTTGGAGAAGAGCAAGGTCGCCTGTTTCTTGTCACGCCTTACATTGAAGGGGGAACGCTTGCCAGGCGTCTCCAGAGCGGTGCCCTTGTGCTTTCGGAGGTTCACCAGCTCTTTTCGGCGCTGGTGAAGGCTGTAGCTTATATTCATAAGCGCGGGGTTATCCATCGAGACCTGAAGCCTAGCAATATCCTCCTCGATAGGGAAGAAGGCAGCGACCAGATCTATGTGCGCTTGATTGACTTCGGGATTGCCTCGATTCCCGGCGCGACAGTCAGCGCGCCGCTGACGCGAGCCGGCCATGAGATGGGCACCATTGCTTATATGGCTCCCGAACGCCTGGATGGCATAGCGGCGACGAGCAATGACATTTACTCGCTGGGCATTATCCTGTACCAGATGCTGACAGGCCACTTGCCCGAGCAAGGCGAGATGCTGCATCTTCCTCCCGCGCTGGATTATGTGGTAAAACGCTCTATCGCGCCTGACCCTGATGATCGTTTTGCCAGGGCCGATGAGCTATTGAAGGCTTTTGAGAGCGCCTATCGCTCCCTACTGACCTCGGCTCAGGCCGTCTCTCATACGGGTCCGCAGGCAACTAGAGCGCAGGTTGCTCCCAACCCTGACGATGACGACGATGATGACGCGCCAACCCCTCGCCGATTGCCAAGCATGGCAAATGGCCAGCAGACAAATCAGCAGAACAAAGCATTGCATACAGGCGTGATCGCGGCTCCTCATGTGCCGATCTTCAGCAGCGAGGATTATGATGCGCCTACAACGTTTATTGATCCCGAACAGGTAAATGCTAACGTCAAGCAGGTCAATCTTGCCGATGGCGGCGTGCTGATCACGACTACTCCTCACCGCCGCAAAGCCAGGAAGTCTCTGCTCGCTCTGATCCCGCTCTTAATTGCCGCCATACTGCTCGTGGCTTCGGGCTCGGCCTACTTTTTCTTCCAGGCCTCAATTGTAGCCAATGTGACCATGGCGCTCCAGGCCCGCGAGATCAGTAAAGTGATTACGATTAGCGCAAAGCCCGGCTTACAAAACGTTGACGCCAACGCTGCAGCAATCCCAGCCTATACCTTAAGCGCAAGCCGAACCCTCTCGAAGACGGGCCAGACTACAGGACGTCCATTTCTTTGCATCTTTGATTGTGAGCGCGTGGTCTCCTCAGATGATGTTTATAATCTGGGCATTGAGACCAAACAAAGCCTGATGTCGCAGCTGACCCAGGATATGAATGGACAACTGCAAGGCAAGGGCGCAACGATGCTCGGTAAGCCTACCTTTAACGATACCAATAGCTCGTTCGATCCGCAGGTTGGGAAGCGCAGTAATTCAGTGACTGTCACGCTAACTGAGCAAGGAAGCGTACAATATATCCTCAACAAGGATGCTCAGAACCTGGCCCGCCTCCTTCTCCAGCGCCAGGTCCAGCAGCAGTTAGGAACAAACTACACCTTGCTTAACCAGCTTACTCAAGTGGGCCAGCCGGTTCTGCAGAAAACTGGGAGCAACGGAAGCGCAACTATCGCCATCCCGGTTGGCGGCGTGGCCGAATATCAGATGTCGGACGCACAAATTAAGGCATTGCAGAATAATATCAAAGGCTTGAAGGTGCCGGATGCCGGGGCTGTGGCTCGTAAAGTAGCGGGCATAGATAGCAATTCTGTGGTTGTGCATGTCTCATATGGCGATACCATTCCTGGCAATGTGGGGCAGATCAAGATAAATCTGGTGAATCCTACCAACTTGCCAGCCGTCCACTTGCCGGCAGCACCTACACCGCCTCCAAGCGGAACTGCAGATAACAATAATAATGATAATGGGGATTGAGCATGGTATCTTTATGCCCGGGCTACAGCGGCTCTTGCTCGTCTTCCTGCGCGCGCTCACCCTTTAATTCTTCCCAGAGCGTGCGCACGGTCTGCGCGGCTATGCTATAGCTAAAGCCTCGCCTCTGCAAAAACGAGCCAAGGCGCGTGCGAAAGGCATTATAGTCTACGCCCGGGTTATTGATAAGCGAGAAGGCCTTTTTACGCCCACTGCGTAGAGCGCGCTCCTCGTCCTGCTCTTCATCCACGAGCTCATCAACAACTTCGCGTTCCACGCCCTTACTGCGCAGCTCTTGCCTGAGCGCACGGGCACCGCGCGGGCTAAAATGCTCACGTGTCTCCACCCAGAAAGAGGCAAATTCGTGATCGTTGACCAGATCCAGGTTATCCAATCTCTGTAAAACGCTCTCGATCAGTTCCGCCGGCGTCTCTTTACGGCGCAGATAGTTGCGCACCTCCTGGCGGCTACGTGGGCGCAGCGAGATGTAGTTAAAGGCCCGATCGACGGCCTGCTGTACATTCTCTTCCCACTGCAGCTGCTCAAGCTGAGCGTGGGAAATCTCCTGATCAAGCGAAAGGCCCATCTGAAGCACGATCAGGGCATGAGCGCCGAGCAAAAATTGTCCATCCACAAAGATATTAATTCGTTCGGGATTTCTTACCTGTGGCTGCAAAGCTGTAATTCGCATGTCGCTAGTAACTTTCTGTTAAGGCCTGCTTATGGAGAATCTTGAAGACGGACTTGTGTTCTATTTTCTTGACGTCACTCAGTATATCACTCGTGCCCGAGGATGACAACAGGCCAGGAAATGGGGAGAAATGGGAGCTGTGATGGAGAGACTTACAAACGTTTGGTAGGCAAGTGGCAAAGTAGCATTTCATTCAACCGCGCGGTCGAATGAAAGAACTACTCGAAGTTACGAATAAAGTACTTCAGTTTCAGGGTGCGCTTCGGCGCGAAAACCTGGTAACATTTCGTTAAGAGGCACTTCCTTCTTCTCAACTATGCAATTGTTCTCATCAACAAAGACGATATGCGGCACCAGGCTGCGAATCTCCTCATCAGTAAATTGCCCATAATTCATAATGATCACGATATCGCCCTCGGAGTTCAGGCGAGCCGCTGCTCCGTTCAGACAAATGACGCCAGAGCCGCGTTCTCCGGGAATGGTATAGGTTTCCAGACGAGAGCCGTTGGTCACATTGACTACTTGTACCATCTCGTAGGGATAGATATCGGCAGCCTCCAATAAATCCTGATCAATCGTAATGCTGCCTATGTAATTCAGGTTGGCCTCGGTAACTGTAGCGCGATGGATCTTGCCCTTACACATAGTACGTAGCATGAGGATGATAAACCCTTTCTTTAACAATATACTCAACGAGATACTAAGACAAGCGTCTTGCAGAATAAAGAAAAGAGGTACATAGCTATATAGTGCGATTCGCTAAGAAGGATCGCTTCTACAGAAATCCGCCCCTGGCCAGATTTCTGCCATTTTCTGCAAGCCCTGTATAGTGTTTCTCTCAGTAGAGAACAGTGGCTTCTGTTCCCCCCTTCCATTATATTAAACGATGCGCTGAAAGGATAGGAAACAGGCAAATGTCCTTAATGGAGTGGACAATAGTAACAGGTTGGCGTTTATTGGTCTGGCTGCTCTATTGTTGAAGCAGCATCCAGAGTCGCACACAGAGCCAGCGCATAGGCCTCAGCGGCGCTCTGGGAATCGTAGATAGCATCGCCTAACATCAGGCGATAATTGCATTTCCAGCGCCTTGCCGGCCAGGGAGCCAGGCGAATGAGTGTATAGGTAGGCGCATGTGCCTCAAGCGCCTCGCGCAGTGCTACCTCAGCAAAGTCGGTGATCCCATAATGGGTGAGCTGACTGCGTAGTTCTTCTGAAAGCATGAATTTAGCCTGCTTGTTACGATAGAGTTAGAGAACACGTGTTAGGTAATGTCCCTTCTATATCAGAAACCCGAAATCGGTTCGCAACGACAGCCCGCTGCATGATAGCTGATATAGAGGGGAAAATTTGCGTCCTCAACACTATATATCATCGCTCGCCAGGCTGCAATATTGGGCGCGGATAATCTCATGGGGATGGCAAGGACATATATCACATCTAGCTGGCGTAGGAAGATCTAGCTAGCCGCTAGCGAAGATCCTTACCTCAAGTGTGCATCATGCAAAATGGGGCCGATCTCTTCAGGACTCAGCCGTTCAAAATCAGTGCGTGGCAACTGACGCGGCAGGAGGGAGAATGGGCCTGTCCAGTTGCGGGCATGCTGTTCCAACCAGTCGAGCACTTCGAATGATTTCGCCCGCGACTGTTCAACGATTTCATAGCGCTGGGCGGCGCGATCAAACACCTCCTGGTCTTTTGTATAGACGCTATAGTCTTCACCCACCACAACATCAATGTAAAGATCAGTATAGATAAGCTCGCGCGCGCTACTGGTATAGCACGGGGTAGGTAGGACTACATCACAATAGACCCCGGCAAAGCTACCATCAGCAAAATAGTGGCAATGAAGTGTATACCAGGCCTGGAACCAGAAATAGGTGATCTGATGCTTCTCCGAGATCCAGGTCCCGGGTTTCCAGTGCATCTCTGTTCCGATAGGGGTCCAGATAGAGACATACTGCTCGCTGATCGGGAGCTGATAGCCTTGCCAGGCTCCCCACTGATCACCATTGACGAGCATTTTTCGCACGTCTGCCTTTAGCAACATTATGATGGTCCTTCCTGCAGATTAAACGCTTGATGCTGATACTATGGCCCGGCCTACAGTCTGGTATATATGTGGTGATTTCGGCTGCAGCAGAGCACTGCGGCACTCTAAGTTAGCGATAGTAAAGAAGACGTTAGCTAAACGCCTGGTTACGCGCACACCCTTCACTCAACAATTTTAACATATCTATAGGCAAACGGCTCGCTGCTCCCAGGCTACTAGCTCAGCCTCGCGCCAAAGGCAAGCAGAAATTTTACTCTATCCATGAGCTTTTGAGCTCCTTGCAGTTTGGAAGGGAGATACGTTACAATGAAGCTTGAATTTCCGTTCCTAAAAATAGTGGGAAGGCCAGAATGTATCACCCAACGACGCGCTTACTTACGATCCTGGAGCTCTTACAGACGCATCCACAATTGAGCGGAGAAGAGCTAGCGCGCCGTCTCGAAGTCGAGCCACGCAGCGTACGTCGCTATATTCAGATGTTGCAAGATATGGGCATGCCCATTGAGGGCACGCGCGGCCCCGGTGGCGGCTATCGCCTCCGTCCAGGCTTTAAATTGCCTCCACTCCTGTTTACAGAGGATGAAGCCACAGCTATAGTGCTCGGGCTGCTCGGAACACCCTGGCTGGGTGTCGATATCTCATCGGTAGCTATCGAAGGGGCGCTGGCTAAAGTCTATCGTGTGCTCCCGCTGCGCGGGCGCGAGCGCCTGCAGGCCATCTCTACCTATCAGGTTCTGCCAGTGGGCTGGCAGGAGATACGGCCAGAGGCCAGTTTGCTGGTTGATCTAAGCGAGGCCGTCCAGAGCTCTCAGCGCGTGGCTATCGAATATTGCTCGCACCACAACAAAGTCACTCGACGACGCGTTGAACCATATGGCGTTGCAGGGCATAAAGGGCTCTGGTATTTAGTCGCCCATTGCTGTCTGCGCAACGCACCACGCCTGTTTCGCCTTGACCGCATCCGCAGCGTCGAACTCCTTGCAGAGACGTTTAGCAAAGACGCAAGCTTTGATTAT
Organism: Ktedonosporobacter rubrisoli; assembly: GCF_004208415.1. Taxonomy (GTDB): domain Bacteria; phylum Chloroflexota; class Ktedonobacteria; order Ktedonobacterales; family Ktedonobacteraceae; genus Ktedonosporobacter; species Ktedonosporobacter rubrisoli. The sequence goes on from NZ_CP035758.1 coordinate 6,909,739, forward strand.
CAGGCTTATGCCTTCAAGAGTCTGGCAACTATTCCAGCTCGCTGGCAAATCGAAGTCGAGTTTGAGGCAGAACTCTATGTTGTGCAGCAGAAAATTCCGTCCTCACACGGTGAAATAAGCGTAACGCCTACTGGCACACTGTTCCGGACCCATCACGACCATTTGCCCACTATGGCCCGCTTTCTCATGGGACTGAATTTGCCTTTTATCGTTAAGCGTCCACCAGAACTACGCGACGCACTCTTAGAACTAGCACAGGAGATAATACAGTTTGCAACGGCTAGCAGGAGAAGCATAGACGCAATGCCGGCAGCGCTTGAGGCCGACCAAAGATAGCTCTTGCTTGCTTTTCCTATCTTCAGGCTTCACTCATTGCCGATTATTTAAAGTATCCAGTTTTCCAGGTCTCAAAGGCGCCCAGAAGAGCTTTGAGCATGCTATAATAGCGGTGGAAGAATGAACTATCATTCTTCTACCGGGCTGTTAACTTGTGAATCTTGTGAGAAAGGAGGGAGAGGAAGTGGAAAACCAGCGACCAGATCAGGTCAACGCTGCCGGAAACAATAGTACAAAGGGCATCCTGCTTGTCGAGGATGATCCGAGTAATGCTGAAATGCTCAGTCTCTTGCTACAATCGGAGACACCTTACCGCATCTTGACGCTTCCCAGCGGGGATGAGGTTTTGCGCAGTATTGATGAAGTAAAATCTTTTCAGCCTGCCCTATTTCTTTTTGACTACCATCTACCCAAAATGAATGGGCTGGAATTGTATGACCAACTTCACACTACTGAAGGCCTGGAACATGTGCCAGCGCTCTTTACTTCGGCAGCTTTACTGGAAGGGATCAGTGACGAGATATCCGGACGAGGCCTCAAACTGCTCTATAAGCCATTTGAGCTTGATGAATTTCTGCAAGCTGTAAGAGATGCCATGCACTAAGCCAAGTCTGCACTCCCATTGCCCTTGATCACTTTCTTCTCTTCTCAATCAGATTGGGTAGAGAAACTGGGAAGTAGCTTACTTCCCCGCCTTCATCCCTTCTTCTATCATTGTGTGGGATGAAAGCGTAGCAGCAATTTCGATCTCTACCGAAATTATAGTCACAAAGCCTCAAGAAACTCTTAATTTTCCCGCAGAATGGCCAGCTTCAACAAACTATTCCGCCAACATACCCTTCCTCCATATGCTTCCAGGCGAGCCCAGGCCCTCTGGCCTGACGCGTCCTCTGTGTTTTCTTGTCAAGCACTTTAAGGCTTATTTTGTTCTCTGTCGAAACTCTTAGCCGCTCCGCTACGTGTTAAACAAGAAACCGGGAATCTCCCCTAGAAATGCAGAGGCTGGGAATGAGTTCGATATGGCAGAGGGAAAGCTTGTATATGATCAGCAACGAGCGCACTTAATGCTACACGGATCTCCTCTTCAAGCTGAAGATCTGATTGAACTATATATTTTAGGTCACTGGGTCCCGGGAAGAGTGTATAAAGATGTATCCGGCTGGTATATCGTTACATCTGCTCAGGTGGGGTTGCGACTTCAAGAAGGATTACTTGCCCGTTTCCCCGAAGCTTCCTCGCCTGCTACTCTCCCAGGTAAAAAAACAATATGAGGTGGAATTATGGCAGAATCTGGTAACGCCGAGGATAGAAAACTTGTGCTGCTGGTAGAAGATGATGGAGCTCATGCGTCAATGCTTTACCAGATACTCAAACAGGAAACTCCTTACCATGTGTATTATACGGCGGATGGGCACACGGCCTGGAATTTTCTTCAGCACGTAAGGCCGCATTTGTTGCTTCTCGATTACCGTTTGCCTCGGCTAAACGGACTGGAATTGTACGATCGGGTTCGTGCTCACAAGGAGCTTCACAACATCCCAGTCCTGATGGTAAGCGCAGCGCTACCAGAGCAGGAGGCACGGCAAAGAGGGGTTGCCTATCTCAAGAAGCCCTTTGAGTTAGATCAACTTCTTAATACCGTAAACAGGCTTATAGAATCTTCCTGTTGATCTTACACAAGATAAGAGATTCCGTAAGGGACATCTTCCTGCAAAGTTCCCTTGAGCTAATCTAACTGTAAAGAATGCAAGAGAATAGAGCCTAAAATTTCTCATATCCATGCAAATTTACATGGATATGCTATTGTTTGCTCTTTGCAAGCTGCCAAATAGATTTTTTCCAATTCCAGCCCACCTCTCCCACGCTTGAAATATCAGTAACCGAGATAAAGATTGTCGTGCTCCAGAGGCAAAGCAAGGGCATGAACCATCCCGTATTTTTTAGGGCTGCCACTGATGGTACACGCGTGGGCAGAGAGAACGGGGCCAGCCTGGAATGAGGCCTATCGCGTTCCTAAGGCTTAGCCCCTACCATGCCTACAAAAATTTATTGGGATGACTCATAGTCCAAAGTTTGACGAATTAAAGATTCTGGCCAACGACATGCTGGACCTTAACATAGAGAATTACGCGCGGGTCGCCAGGATTGCGTATGGGAGAGCCATAATGCTCAGCCAGCGTATTGAAAAAGGCTCCTGCAGGATCTTCTTCGACGCGCTCAACTACCCCACGAAACTCGGCATGAGTGTAGGGATCATCCGGGTCGTTGATGGAGATCGCCACCCGTGGATCGCGCTGAATGTTTTGATATTTCTTGCGCCTAGAGGTATGGGTGAACTTGATGTACTCGCCATCCCAGAGAAACCACATTGGCGAAGATTCAGGCGCTCCCGTGGAGTCAACAGTCGCCAGATGGGCAAAAGCTTTTGAATGCAGGATCTTTTGGACCTTTGGGTTTTGCAAGTCTGCCATAAATATACCTTTCTATATAAAACAGCTCTGTAGAGCTATGATAGCCAAGATGCTATTTTACGAAACATACCGCCTCTCCTATTTTATTCCTGACCTCGAAAGAAATCTCACCTGCTCAATGGTATCAGGCGTAGTGGAGCTATAGTGATATAATAGCAGCGTAAACCAAGCTCAAAGAGGAGAGGATTTCATGAGTAGTATAGAAGAGACCCGTATTGAACGCGATTCAATGGGAGAGATGCAAGTTCCCATAAATGCATATTATGGAGCCAGCACCCAGCGTGCTGTCCTGAATTTTCCCATCAGTGACCTGCGTTTTCCGCGCCAGTTTATCCGCGCCCTTGGCCAAATAAAGCAGGTTGCGGCCCAGACTAACAAGGAGTTGGAGACCGTTGACGCCCACATTGCCGATGCGATTGTGCAGGCGGCCCAGGAAGTCATTGATGGCAAGCTAGATAGCCATTTTGTGCTTGATATTTTTCAGACCGGTTCAGGCACCTCGACCAACATGAATGCCAATGAGGTGATTGCAAATCGGGCTAGCGAGCTATTGGGGGGAGCACGCGGCTCACGCAAAGTTCACCCCAACGACCACGTAAACTTTGGCCAATCCTCAAACGATGTTATCCCCACAGCGATTCACCTGGCGGCCCTGGTCAGCATAGAACACGATCTGATCCCCGCCCTGCAAGGCTTGCAGCAGACCCTCAAGCAAAAGAGCGAAGAGTTTATGCCAGTGGTAAAGACCGGGCGTACCCATCTTCAGGACGCGACCCCCATTCGCCTTGGCCAGGAGTTCCTTGGCTATGCCGGACAGATCGAGCGGGGCATCGCACGTATACGCCATGCGCAGAGCGAGCTCTCGGAGGTCGCCCTGGGCGGCACAGCCGTTGGGACCGGCGTTAATACGCATCCCGAATTTTCCGCCCGCGTCTGCCAACGCCTCTCGCAGACCAACGGCGTCGCAGTCAGCGAAACAAGCAATCATTTCCAGGCTCAGAGCACGCTTGATAACGTCGTCGAGGCAAGTGGCGCGCTCAACACCCTGGCCGTGAGCTTGATGAAGATTGCCAACGATATTCGCTGGCTTGGTTCGGGTCCACGGGCAGGCATTGGCGAGCTCGAACTGCCGGCAGTGCAGCCAGGAAGCTCAATTATGCCCGGAAAAGTCAATCCGGTTATCGCCGAATCGGTCTGTATGGTATGTGCTCAGGTAATTGGCAATCATACAACGATTACCGTGGCCGGTCAGGCCGGTAATTTTGAGATCAACGTCATGATGCCGGTTTCTGCATATAACCTCTTGCAATCAGTCAGCCTGCTGGCCGCCTCGGCCCGTAACTTCAACGAGCAATGCCTCAAGGGCATCAAGGCCACCAGCAAAGGACCCGAGATGGTCGAGCGCGGCCTGGCGATCTGCACCTCACTGGCGCCCGTCATTGGCTATGATGCGGCTGCCGCCATCTCGAAAGAGGCCCACCGTACAGGCAAAACTGTGCGCGAAGTTGCGCGCGAAAAGACCTCGCTATCCGAGGAAGAGTTACAGCGCATCCTCGATCCGGCAAGCATGACAAAACCAGGTCTGGAAGGCGGTCCCGCGGGAGGATAAAACTCACATCGGCATAAGGCAGGACAGGGCTTCCCAATACTGCTGGGAAACCCTGTCATCGTGAGTACGTTGAAGAGAAAAACCACACACTCTATCGTTGCCTCAGCACACGAAGAGATATTATTCTTTTACGTCGCGCAGTTGCGTTACTATTACTGCCACAGCGCCTAAAGCAAGGCCATACGCCAGCGCCACTAAGAGCGTATGCGAGGGCGACACATTCATGAGCAGGGGAGCACCTAAGGCCACTTTGAGCGGCGTGCTCCCTGGTTCCAGAATCGCCGCCATGCTATTGAGATTCGGCCCCAATAAATAGGTTGAGGGCACAAGCCAGAATTTATTGCCCGTCGCCGATGCTAGAATCTGCAAAATCAAGTTAAGCATATTGTCGGCAGGAAACCAGCTTAGCGAGGCGCTTAGCCCGATGACCAATGAGCGCGTTACCGCGTTACAGGCTGTCGCGACAAGGATGGTCACGCTCATGCTAATAAGCACGGTCAGGGCATAGATGCCAGTCGTAGACCAGAAGGCGCTATCAAGGACATTGAGCACGCCAGGATTACCAGTAATCATGCTGGCAACGAAGCAGGTAATCACAAAATTGAGCAGAAGGATGCAGACGAAAACACCAAGGGCGATGAGCGCGATTGCCGACACTTTAGCCATAAGCAGGCGCACTCTGCCTACCCCACGGGCCAGCAAGATGCGAATAGTCCCCAACTGATATTCCTGCCCAATCACATAAGAAGTCAGGATCAGCAAAAAGATGCCAACAAAGACACGCGCGATCGCTAGAGTCAATATCGACTCGCCATAAAACAGCGTCAAAGGCTGGGCCTTCATTTCGTTCCACAGTCGCTCGCCAGCTACAAGCGGCAAGAACGCGGCCAGCGCCGTTCCCCCGATGAGAAAGAAGAGCATGACCCAGATAATGAGCTGACGCGAGATCTTGAAAAGTTCGCCGCGCACAACGCTCAGGAAGCCTGGCACCACATTTTTGCAATCGATATCATCGTAAGTTGCCACCGCACTACCAATCATTACATACCTCCCGAGCGCGTAAGCCTTAAGAAAATCTGCTCTAAATCATGCGTCACCGGGGTTAGCGAATCGGGCACAAAGCCAGCTTCGACAAGAAAACGATTGAGGTCGCGCCCGCGCTCGCCGGGTCCCGCCGTGATCAGCGCGCCACTACTATCAAGATGTGCACTTTTGCCCCAGGACTGCTGTTGAAGCAAGCTCAAAGCCGCTCGCGCTTGCTCCAGGACCACTCTGTACTCTCCCCGACCACTCAGCAGAGCCTCAACAGTTGTCTCTTTGACGAGATAGCCCTGCCGCACAATCGCCACTCGCGTACACATGTGTTGCACCTCGGCAAGCAAATGGCTCGAAACGAGAACTGTCTTATGCTGAGCGCTGAGCCGCTGCATGAGCTCACGCATCTCTACAATGCCCGCCGGGTCCAGCCCATTGGCCGGCTCGTCTAACACAAGCAGCTCTGGATCATGCAGCAGAGCCATGGCAAGGCCCAGGCGCTGTTTCATACCCAGCGAATACGTATGCGCTCGGTCCTTGTAGCATCCGCGCAAGCCTACTAACTCTAGCACCTCGTCTATACGCTTCTCAGTGATGCCCCCCACCACGGAGGCAATCGAGCGCAGATTATCGCGTCCCGACATATAGGGATAGAGCGCTGGCGCCTCTACAAGCGCGCCAACATGGGGCAGGATTTGCGTACTATGGCTGGCAAGATCATATCCAAAGATCTCTACGCTCCCCGAGCTGGGCTTAACAAGCCCCAACAACATGCGAATAGTAGTAGTTTTGCCAGCTCCATTGGGTCCCAGAAAGCCAAAGATATCTCCCCGCATGATTTCAAGATTCAGGTTGTTTACTACAAAGCGCGTTCCATATTGCTTGGAAAGATGATGAGTCCTTACAACTACTTCGTCCGAACATGGCGTAGAGCTGCGCTGAGCTGGCATTGTAGCTGATGTGAATACCATGGCTTCTAGCAGTATCCTTTCGTTGCGCATAGCCTGCGGGAATATTCTCTACTATTGCGCGCTAAAAAGACAGGGCAAATAGATTAGCTATTTTTTTATTGCTCTGCACTTTTTTTCAATATAGATCTATTCTGTCTCATGGGTATCATATATTTGTCGCAAATTTGTCGCAAAGCATAGTGAAAACATACATAACAAAAGATAAATATACCACATAAAGCGAGGGAGAGAGCAAGGATACGGATATCCTGCCCTCCCTTATTTCCCAGTTTTCAAGGCTCAAGGCATATGAAGCCTGAAAGCAGAGAAGCCCAAAGCGCAGCGGCTCAGGGTTTAAGCCTGCTAATATCGCGCGGAAAGGTCGCGGCCAGCTTGACATTGGGTAAGCCAATGAGTTGCATCAACAAGCGTTCAAGGCCAATGGCAAAGCCGCCGTGAGGTGGCATACCAAATTTAAAAGCCTCAAGGTATTCCGCAAAGGGCTCCAATGATAGCCCGGCCCGCTGGAGAGCTGCCACATAGTCCTCGTAGCGATGCAGACGCTGACCTCCCGTAACCAGCTCGGTGCCGCGGAAGATCAGGTCAAACGAGTTTGAATATTCGGACCTTTCCAGCTCGGGATGCGTATAGAACGGCCGCTTGCGCATGGGATAGCCGGCCACATACAGGAAATCGCTGCCAAATTCCTGCTGGGCCCAGGCGCCGAGCCAGCGTTCGTCCTGTGGGGACAGGTCGGGCTCGCCGCGCACATCCACGTGATGAAGTTTAAAAATGAGCTCCTGGGCCTGGGCAAAATGGATAGCCGGGATCTCAGGCGGAACGGCGGGCATGCGCACCTGCAAAAGCTCTAGCTCCTCGCCATAATTCTGGGTAAAGGTGGCAAGAATATGAGCCAGCACATCGCGCAAGAGGGCCATCACTGTAAAATGGTTTTCGATAAAACCGAACTCCGCATCAAGGCTCACGTACTCATTGAGATGGCGTGCAGTATCGTGAGGCTCGGCCCGAAAGACAGGTCCTACTTCAAAGACGCGCTCAAAAACCCCGACCATGATCTGTTTGTAAAGCTGCGGGCTCTGAGCCAGGAAAGCGGGACGGCCAAAGTAGTCAAGCTTAAAAACGTTGGCTCCGCTCTCGGTAGCTGCCGCCACAAGTTTGGGCGTTTGGATCTCAGTAAAGCCTCTAGAGGTAAGCAAATCCCGAAAGGCGCCCATTGCTCCGGCGGCAAGGCGTTGAATAGCTCTACGCGTAGGATGACGGTTTGTCACGACAGCATGATCAAGCAAAGTGTCAACGTTGGCCTTAAGCTTTCTTTTACTTAGCGTGATAGCAGGTGGCTCGCTTATGGGCACAACGACTTCGATCCGCAGGTCATGGAGCTCAACGCCTCCCGGGGCCTGGGCCTCACTGTTGACAATACCCTCAACGGCAATCACGCTTTCGACTCCCGCATTTTGCTCAAGCAGCGGGGCCAGCTCCGCCTCCTGTTCGGCCACGGCTTGCATAGTGCCCCAACCGTCACGAATCACAAGAAATGTGATCCCACCCAGGCGACGCAACGAATGCAGCCAGCCGGAGACGCGAATGCGCTCGCCAACATGGTTTTTTACCTCTGTAGTAATTATGCGTTCCATGAATAAACAGCTCCTCACATCATAATGCGCTTTGCAGGCTTGCCCGACAATCAGTGAGGAAGTACACCCGGCAAGCCCGTCGCACATGCGGATGTTAGGTGTCTTCCTCGCGGTCGTTATCGTCTCCATCGTTATCCATAAGCGCCTCCTGCAGCACATAACAAAAAACCCTCATCCTCCCTGGAGGACGAGGGCAAAACTGCCTTATCGTGGTACCACCACCATTTATCTCTTATGAGACCTCTGCCGGTTCCGCTCTCTATCATTCTTGCATACTATAAGAGCTAAACCGCTGCACAGTAACGGGTGCATACCGAAAAACGGCTAGTAAGGTATGGAGGCCAGTTCACCGTTTAGCTCAAGAGTGTCATTGAGAAGGGCTGGTAACGATGCTCGCAGCAAGTACATCGCTCTCTGGATGCCAGACGAGCCGCTCAATATATCTCTTTCGAAGCTTTTCCTATCTTACTTGTATCGTACACTATAGCACAATAGTAGCCTGTAGATCAAGCCTTTCTTACTGGAAATCAGGGCTTTCCAGTTCTCGTTCTTGGGCCGCCTGACGGCGGCAAGAAGGAGGAAAAAAATTGGGGCTCCGTCCCAAGACCCAGGTTAAGAGCAAGCCCTTAACAATTCCATTTTAGAAAACTGAAAAGCCCTCTACTGGATATATGCCCGCGCTTTTTCCCAGCTCTGCGGCACAGGTTGTGGTCCTGGCTGTCCCAAAGTGGACCGAGGCGCAGGTGGAGCTTGCCCGCGCAGCTTTTTTGTCACGTAGAGGAAGAAGGCAAGCATGAGTATTGACTCGACAAGGTAGACCAGGATAAACGACTCGAAGGTCACGGGGCCAAGCGTCACCACGCCATGATCGAGGTAAGGGCCAACAGGAGCCGGTAAGAGCTGCAGGCCAAAGGAGCCATTCCAGAGCGCATGCTGCAGGATCGCGTAAGCCCAGCAAGCAAAGACCAGCAAAAAGCGGTTCTTAGCCGAGTCTCGATGGGTGAGATAATACCAGCCGAGGGCGATCATGGCGGCGCCAAACCCGTGGAGAAGTCCCGCCGCGCTGCGCTCAATCGCTACAGTCAGCCAGTCCTTATAGCCCATGCTAATGTAACCAAAGGTCTCGATAAGATTAAAACCAATGCCGCCGGCCATGCCCAGCACAAAGGCTTCCGCCGCACTGTTTATCCTTCTGATCATAATCACGGCAGCGAGCGGCTTGACGGCTTCCTCAACCAATGGCGCAATCACCGAAAGCAGGATGAACATAAACAAGATCCCTCGCGGATCTTGCGGAATAGGCTGATCCGGATTATCGAGCATAAGGTTTTTTACGCCAAACTCACGAGCGAGAAGCACGGCTAGTAGCGTCTCGAAGATCAGGGCCAGCACAATCGCCAGTGTAGCTCCGCCCACAAGCGATACAGTCAGGCGTCGCCAGGTTGTAGGCCAGGGTGCAAGGCGTGGAAAGTGTATGCGGCGCACTCCAAGAGCCAGAATGGTCACAGCCGGGAGAATACCCGCCAGGGCGATTAAGAACAAGGTGAGCGGCGTGTTCGCAATGGATTGGCCCTGATTAAGCAACGAGGCCCCAATAGCGATAACGCCAAGATACAGCACAAAAAAGATCCAGAACCAGGGTAGCTTGAACTGGGCCGAAGGCTTGCGCAAGAAGAGCGAGCGAATGCTATGATAGAGCGTGAATCCTCCGCCTACAATGCCGGCCAGGGCAAAAGCGAGCAATTGCGCCATAGCCGCAAAGCGCTGATCTGCCGGCAACATGCGTGTATTGGGCAGAACTAGCAGCAATAGTAGAATAAGGGCGCAGACAAACCCGCCAAGCGTAATCAGAATCGCGCTAATAAACGAGGCGATAGAGATGCCAAACAGATAACCATCTCGCTTGGGCTTAGGTGGTTGCCAGGGATAGGGATAAGGGTATGGGGAATATCCATAATAGCCGGGATAGGGGTAGGCGGGCGGATAGCCATTGTAGCCCGGCATGGCCGGTCCCGTGGGCTGATAACCAGGATAGGGAGCAGGAGGAACAGGATACTGGTTGTTTGGCCCTTGCCCCGCCGGCGCTGGCTGTCCAGCCTGATAAGGATTATAGGCCGGTCGAAAACCTGGCGCCTCTGAGGGCAATGGTGGCAAGGCCCTTGAGACGTGTTCTCGGTACATGGGCTCCTGAAGCTGATTATTGTTTGTCAAAGATGGAGTCTGAGGTACCTTGCCGTTTTCAGCCCTGGTCCGCTTCGCAATCAGTGTCTTCTCTGCATCCTCTATCGGGGGAAAGGCAAAAGATTGTCTATTTATATCACCCTGTTTTCCCTGGTTCTCAGGGTCAAAAAATGGTCCTATATTTTCAGAAGCCACGATTTATAAGCCTTTTCATGAATTGCTGCTTTAGCTCATTGCTCGGATAGTCCTTAGCAGTCAGTCGGTCAAGACACAAGCAGAAGACATCCAGGGGAAACATAAGGGGCAGTTACCCGGGTGATCCCCAACCTTTTTTCCTCCTTGCAGTTGCCAGCAGCATGCTTTTTCTAATGAAGATGATAGGCCTGTAACTGTTAAAGTATACGAGTATACAGCAGGTAAAGTTCTCTGTTTAGTATAACGGCTGCGGTGACCGGGTGTCAAAAAGGCAATAGATCTTCGTAATGGAGAGCATAAAAAATGATGCTGACGCATTCTGCACTATTACATGACACGTCAGCATCGTTTAGCTTAATTAGCGCTCCAGGAGCTGGGCCTCGACAGCGCCCATGCCGAGCAGCTCCTCAAGTTTGGCATGCATGTCCTGGCTATAGTCCATGGTGTTGTCGCGCGGGGTGATGCGCAGCTTCCATTCTCCATTCTCGACAAAAATCTCGTAATGGTCGCGTCCGGGCCGCTCCTGTACCATGCGATAGACATCCTGCACCTTCATGATATCGTTGGAGACCGAGAGCTCATCAGTTCCGCTCAGTTGCAGCGTTAGCCAGATCAGGTAGCGCTTGCGGTTCATCTCCTCCTCAGCGGCTTTGAGCTGGGTCGCGCTGTTGCAGAGAATACCCGGTTCATCGCGGCGCACCTGCACCTCGCCGCGCACGATCACCACGGTATCCTCAGCCCACAACTCGGCTGTCTCCTCATACAAGCGCGGGAAGACGGTGACCGAGATCGTGCCATACATATCTTCGAGCTGCACCACGCACATCGTGTCCCCCTTCTTGGTTGTGATGCGCCGCGCCTCCTTGATCGTACCGCCCAGCACCACCTTCTGTCGATCGTGCTCTTCGCCGATATCGGCAGTCGTATGGGTCACCTGATCTTTAAGCAGATCACTGAGATAGGCCAGAGGATGGCGCGTGATGTAGACCCCGATGAGCTCCTTTTCCCATTGCAAGAGCTGCTTGCGCGAGATCTCTTCGGCGTTCTGGCTAAGGGAGAAATCCAGCGCCCCGCTCGACTCCTCCATCTCGCCGAAGAGAGAGAGCAAGCCACGCTCCTTAGCTGCCCGCTCACTCTTGCCAAACTGCATCGCACGCTCCACCGAAGCCAGCAGCACATGCCTCTTGCCTTCGGCCAGCGTATCCATGGCTCCCGCCTTGATCAAAGTCTCGATCGTGCCCTTGCCCACATATTTGGGATCGACCCTTGTGCAGAAATCGGCAAGCGAACTGAAAGGCCCACCTTCCTGGCGCGCCCGCAAGATCTCCCCGATCGGGCCTTCACCCACGCCCTTAATGGCCAGCAAGCCGAAGCGCACTCCGCCGCGCTCCACAGTAAAGCCCTGCCCACTCTGATTTACATCAGGTCCCAGCACCTCCACGCCCATACGCTTGCACTCGGCGATCGCATTGGCGATCTTCTTGGCATCGGAGGCTTCCGTCGTCATCGTCGCTGCCATAAACTCGGCAGTATAGTTGGCCTTGAGGTAGGCCGTATAGAAGGCTACCACCGCGTAGGAGGCGGCGTGGGCCTTGTTAAATCCGTAGCCACCGAAGGGCAGGATCAAGGTAAAGAGCTGCTCGGCAGTCTCCTGCTTGACCCCATTTTTGATGCAGCCGGCCAGAAAGTCGCCCTTGTAGCTCTCGACCTCATCCATTTTCTTCTTGGAGAGGGCTTTACGGAACTTATTGACCTTGCCCCAGGAGAAGCCGGCCAGGTGCACGGCAATCTGGAGCACCTGGTCCTGGTAGACGATGATGCCATAAGACTCGGCGAGCCATTGGGAGAGGCGCGGGTCCAGATAGACCACTTTCTTGCGGCCATGCTTGGCATCGATGAAGTCGGGAATACTGTCCATGGGGCCGGGGCGATAGAGGGCGATCATAGCCATGACGTCCTCTACACTGTTCGGGCGCAACTGCTTGATATACTCACGCATCTTGGGACCTTCCAGCTGGAAGATACCCGTGGTCTCGCCAGAAGCCAGCAGCGCAAAGGCCTTCTCTCGCCTGGCATTCTGAGCCTCATCACCCTCCACCGGGTCCAGAGGGATCTTCTCCAGCTCAACCTGTTCGCCACGAGCCTGCTGGATAAACTTGATCGAATTGTCAAGAATGGTCAGGTTAGAGAGACCCAGGAAGTCAAATTTGATCAGGCCTAGCTCTTCGAGGTGCATCTGCTCATACTGGGTTACCCGCCCCTTGCTCGGGTCCTTGGAATCGCGCAACTGCAATGGCACAAAATGATCAAGAGACTCGTTAGCGATGAGCACACCGGCGGCATGCACGCCGGTACCGCGCACGGCCCCTTCCAGAGCCAGGGCTTGATCCAGCAGCTCTTTGGCCTGCTCGCTTTCTTCATAGAGATCGCGCAGCTCTTTCACAGTGTCAACTGAGCCTTTGAGGGTAATCTTGGGACCCGAGGGGATCAGGCGGGTGATGCGATCGCCCAGGTCCTGCCGGCCCATGACGCGAGCGACGTCCTTGACCGAGTTCTTGGCAGCCATGGTCATGAAGGTGGCCATCTGCGCAACGCACTCATGGCCATATTTGTTGGCCACATACTCGATGACTTCTTCACGCCGATCATCGGGGAAGTCCATATCAATATCGGGCATATCCGCACGCTCGGGATTGAAGAAGCGCTCGAAGAGCAACTGGTAGCGTAGCGGATCAACGTTGGTGATGCCCAGGGTATAGGCCAGTAGGGAACCGGCCGCCGAACCACGGGCCAGGCAGCGAATGCCACGGGAGCGGGCGTAATTGACGAAATCCCACTCAATCAAGAAATAGGGCAGGAAGCCTTTGTCACGAATCATGTTAAATTCGTAATCGAGCTGCTGCTTGATGGGCTCGGTAAGCTCTCCATAGCGCTCCTGAATGCCCTGGAGGCAGAGGGAATAGACATACTCATCCTGCGACGCATACTCGGCCGGGATGACGTACTCGGGCAGTTTGGCTTTATAGGCAAGCGGGTCCACCTCGCACATCTCGGCGATGCGCACGCTATTCATCAAGGCCTCGGGCAACTCTGGGAAGAGCTGAGCCATCTGCGCGGGACTCTTGAGAAAGTATTCCTGACTATCGAAGCGCATGCGCTTGGGCGCATCGAGCTGCTTGCCGGTCTGCACACAGAGCAAGACATCATGAGAGTGCGCATCATCGGCGGCCACATAGTGCAGATCATTGGTAGCAACCATGGGGATCTGCAAGTCTTTATGCATCTGGTAGAGCAGTTGATTGAGCTTGCCCTGTGGCGAGGGCTGCCCATCGTCAAAGATTCCATTATGCTCCTGGATCTCCAGGAAAAAGTTTTCTTCGCCAAAGACATCTTGATACCAGCGGGCCGTCTTGTAGGCTGCCTCTTTCTGCTCTTTGAGCAACATTTTAGGGATCTCGCCCGAGAGACAAGAGGAGGTGACGATCAGGCCTTCAGCATATTTTTCCAGGGCCTTCTTATCGATACGTGGCCGCAGGTGCCACCCCTCCGTATGGGCGATCGTGGTTAATTTCAACAAGTTATGATAGCCTGTATTGTTTTTCGCAAGAATCAAGAGGTGATGATAATCGTCGCTAAAGCGCTTGGAGTGATCTTTCATATCCTCGGTCAGGTAGGCCTCAATGCCAATAATCGGATGAATCCCCCCGGCCTTACAGGCCTTGTAAAATTCGATAGCTCCATACATCGCGCCATGATCAGTAATTGCCAGATGCTTCATCCCCAGCTTCTGGGTCTGCTCGATCAGCTTTTTGGTGCGGCTAAAGCCATCCAGCAGCGAGTATTCCGTGTGGACATGGAGATGTGCAAAGTCTGCGCCCATGAAAATTTCTCCGTAAATAATTTTATTTTCATTGTAACATATGTTCTATATATCGAAAGTTCTATCCACCTGACTAGAACTTTGTCAAGCAGAGATTGACGAGTGCGCCGCCTGCCGGCGGCAGGTGGGGGCTGCGCCTCACATCCATATTGACAGAGCACTAGAACTTTTGGGGACTGGAGGCAAATATTGTTTATGAAACCGTTGGAGTAGTTGCCTACGGTTGATAGTGTACATCATGATCAGCTATTGTGGAAGTGACATTTGTCCCTCTAAGGACTTTGCGCAACCCATTTTTTGCCGCCCGCTAGCGAGGCAGAGGCTGGGAAAATCGCCGAAATATCTCATTCCGCCCCTGGCCATAATAGCCAGGCTATCTCTCCTACCAAAGCTCATGTATACAACATAAGACGAAACAGCTATCAATTTCCAATTAAGATGTTTTACCTCATAGGAAATTTGATATCACCTTTTTCGCGTGTTAAAATCTGTATGTAAAAAATTTTGCTTATGCGTCATCTACCGAACAGCATGTTCCAGCAGATCCAAGGCAATAATTTGCACAGAGGGTAAAGATCAGGCTTTGCCTCTCATTCAGCATCTCAGGAGGTAAAAAGGCACACAGACATTGAGCAAACTACATACGAATAGCGTAAAGCGTAAAGAAAATGCTTTTGGCATCGCTCAAGACACATATAGGAGTAAGCACCATGCCTGGCTTCACGCAAGAGATCGTACCTACCTATGGAGGTGAAATCGAAGCGTTAGTAGTAAGATGTGACAATGGCAAATTCACTCCTATCGCAGATGCTGTGCACGCAAAAGTACAGCAAGCCATTGACAATTTGAATGGTCTTGACGAAAGTTCTGTCACACTGGGTTACGACGTAGCAGCGCATCAAGTAGAGATGCACGGCCTGGTTTGTTCGCAACTCCCGCAGCTGGTCAGCTCCTACTGCGCTTCATTAGAAATATTGCAGCGCGCTCTCAAGCAAGAGGCTGGAGCAAGCCTGCTATCCTCGGCCTATCATCCCTTTGAAGATCCCTTTGCCGCCTACCAAAACGTGCTGCCCAAGCCTATCTACGATCTATACAGAGGCTTTATACCCGGCAAAAGCCCCTCTCATCCTCTGGCTCTGGAGAGAGTCTATCCGACACGAGCACGCCAGGGGCGGTGCTGGGCTGAGGAGATGGGCAGCATGGCTGCGGCTATTCACCCCTGGAACGCTCTATATCTGGAATCCGCCGCCTCCCAGGTGGCCATGCTGCACGCGCTCGGCTGGATGTTTAATCTGCTTACCGCCAACTCGCCCTTTTCAGCCGGCAAGCTCTCTGCGCTAAGAGATTACCGCGTGCAGATCTGGGGTCCCCGGGGAGGCATGATGGCCACGAGTCGCTATCGGCAGGATAGCGCGCTTGTACAGAATTTGCCTACGCGCCCGCGCGGATTAGCCGACTATTATCGCTATGTCTTCTCCACACAGCGACCAATGGCCATCCCGCATATAAGAACAGAGGATGGCAAAGATTATAAGTCGCAGTTTCTAGCCCTTGTCCAACCCGCCGATTGGCAAGATTTTACTGTGTTGAGCTATCTACAAGCACGCAGCGTGAATGCGGTTGACATGGCGACGGGAGAAATATATGAGGTTATGCCAAACGTAGGACACGTTATCAATGGCTTCGACTTCCTCTATTATCCCGTCTATGGGGCAAGGTTGCGCCTACGGCTTCCCTATGCAGAACTGATTGATCCAGTACGATTTGCTCAGGCCATCCTGGATAATGATGAGTCAAGCCTGCGCTCTTTGTTGCTAAGGGCTGGCCTTGAAGAGGGATACCTATGTATTGAAGGCCGCACGGCCGCCACACATTTGCCCACCAGCATGCGGAGCGGCTGGGCACGCTTGAGTATCCCCTTTGTGCTGCAGACCGCCTGCCTGCGCGCTCACCACGAGCTCTGGGAGCTGCTAGACACAACAGGCTTAAGCTGGCAAGATCTTACGCAAACCTTGCCTGCGCTCACTAATAGCATAGAGCATGGTTTTCAGGCCAGACTCAAGGGTATAGAGGTCAGTGCGCTGGCCAGCCAGATCTGGAGATTGGTTAAGCAATACCTGACATTTGAGGAGCGCGCCCTGGTAGGCGAGGAGATCGATCGTATATTGCGGCAAAAGAGAGCCGCGGCCGAAGAGCAAGTCAGTCTGTACGAGCGCTTGCATAGCAAGCACCAAGAAATTGTAGCCATGCGTTTATTGGTAGAGCAACTGCATATGTGCCAGGACTAAGCTTTCAAGAACCTGCCTGCTTTCATTGGGTGCCCTGCTGGCTCAGATTTAATGACATCTTCCCCCGGCTCCTGCCGGGGGATTTCCCTCCTCAGCGCGCAGCCTTATTCGGCAATCATAACCCATCAGGCCGGCTATGGGACCATAGTTTCCTACTGTCAAAAGCCCTTCTCCTCGATCGTGTCAAACTGTAAGACCTTACGCATATTTAACAAGACCACGAGCTACATATATAATGGGTCAGCTACTTTATTTTGCGCCAGGAACACCTTTACATATTTTCGTGAGGCTCGTCTAGGAAATGGGTAATGTTATGCATGGGTCTCAGGGGATATCTAGCGTATACTCTGGTAAGATGATTGAAAGCGTAGAGTGTAGCAAAATGTATCACCGTATACAGCAGGCAGAGAAGGTTGGCTATGGTTGAACGCTTATCTTACAAGATGCTCACAGGAAGGACGATAGGGACGTATCGCTTGCAACAGCTCATGGAAGAGGGCAAGTCGGGTCCTATCTTCATGGCCCAAACGAGAACTGGCGTTCCCTGTATTATACGCTTCTTTGCCGCGCCAGCAGAGCTAAATGCAAACGAACGTATTGTAGCGCTGGGACTTTTCCAGCAAGAAGCTAGCAAAATCGCCACATTGCAGCATCCACATATTTTGCAGTTGCTTGATCATGGGAGCTATCAGGGCATGCCTTATCTCGTCTACCCACAAGTTCCTCTGATGTCTTTGCGCGCTCGGCTCAGCCAACGTGCAGCGTTAGACACTACTCTGATAGGCAGCTACCTTGAGCAAATTGCCGCGGCCCTGGAATATGCACATGCGCGAACTGTTCTTCATCGCAATCTTTCCACAAACTGCATTTATCTGCAGGAGAACAGACAACTTGTCGTAACCGAGTTTGGTCTGATCCATATGCTTGAGTTGTGCAATAGAGAAACGCAAGCACGCCTGCCGTTTAGCGGCAGCAGCGAGTCAAGTGCGCCCGAACAGCTTCTAGGCCAGGCAACTGGCGCGGCAGCCGATATTTATGCTCTGGGCGCTGTGCTCTATCGCTTGCTTACCACACAGCCTCCCTTCGCCGGACAGACGCGCGATGAGGTTAGCCGGCTCCATATTTATGCAGAAGTACCGTCGATTATGCGGTGGCGTCAGGATGTACCTACAGCAATGGATGAAGTGATAGCCCAGGCCATGGCTAAGGAGCCGGCCCAGCGCTATAGACAACCAGGCGAGTTGGTACAGGCCTATTACGAAATAGTTGCCCCTGTGCAGCCAGTCCGCACGGCTCGCGCGCTCAAGCAGCAAACGGAGCCAAAGGCGCGGCCGGCTCACAGGAGAAAGGTCGACAAGCGGACACAGATGCAGCGCCGGCGGACAATCTCGCTCCTGGCCACAGGCATGAGCATTGGGGCAGCCGCGCTCATAGTTGTCAGTCTACGCAACGGGCATGGAGCTGCCAAACCGCCGATATCGGCAAGTGCCATTCAACTCGCTCATCCCGTGAGCACACAGGTAGCTTCCGCGTCTATAAGCCAGCCTACCACATCAAAAGGCGGCAGGCTTTTAGCGCAGGTTGCCGAAGTACCCTTGAATAGCGCCAAAAATTTTTCGATAGCTAATCAGAAAAATCCTGGCCTGCTCATTCATTTGCAGGATAATCGCTTTGTCGCATTTGACTCCACCTGCACACATGCCGCGTGCAGCGTCAGCTATAATCCGCAGGATAAAATGCTTGAATGTCCGTGTCATGGAGCTGTCTTCGATCCCGCGCGCGATGCGGCAGTCGTACAGGGTCCGGCGCAGATCCCACTCAGCCCAATCAAAATTATTGTCAACCCAGACGGTACCATCAGGGAAGGGTAACGTTTAATTTACGATCATGTTGGAGATCTACCTAAGATGGAAGAGCGTAGAGGAACAAAGGCAACCAGGACTATCAGTGGCGCATTAAAACGCGTTCCTGACTACCTGATCATTGGCAACGGTATTGCCGGCATCACTGCGGCTGAAATTTTGCGCGCCGAAGATTCAGCAGCCCTCATCGCAGTTATCGCCGATGATCCCTTCCCAGTCTATTACCGCCCTGCCCTGAAGGATTATCTGGCTGGCAAGATACGCGAGGATAAGCTTTGGGCTCGTCCCAGAAGTTTCTATCAGGATAACAATATTCTCTTTCATGCTGACCGTGTGGTCGGCATACAAGCGGATCAGCACCTTATCAATCTACGCAGTGGACGACAGATTGGCTATCAGCGCTTGCTACTGGCTAATGGTGCGCACTCGGCCCGTCTGAACTGTCCGGGGCTGGATTTGGAGGGAGTTACAACCTTACGCTCAGTGGCCGATTACCAGCTTATCGTTGAGCGCTTGAAGACCACGCGACGCGTTGTGGTGTGTGGCAGCGGTACGCTGGCCCTTGAAACCGCGGAGACGCTAAGCCATCGAGGTTTTCAAGTCACCCATCTCATCCGCCGCCGCACGCTCTGGTCCGATGTCCTCGACGCCACAGCCTCAGACCTGATTCTGCAACAGGAAAGAAGAGATGGCGTTGATATTCGTCTTGAGGAGGAGATCAGCGAGATTTTCGGTTCCCGAGGCGAAGTGCAGGGCGTAATCACAAGCAGCGGCGCACGCATCCCCTGCGAGATGGTACTGATTGCCATCGGCATCGAACCCAACATCGATTTTGCGCGTTCAAGTGGCATTAGCTGCGGACGCGGCGTAAGAGTTGATAGCGCCATGCGCACTAACCTGCCAGACATCTACGCCGCCGGCGATATACTTGAATCCAGGGATGCAATGACTGGGCGTACTCGCCTCCTGGGACAGTGGTATCCGGCCATTCAGCAAGCCCGCGCTGCAGCCTTTAGCATGCTCGATCTGCTCGATACGGAACAGGCTTTCCATGCCGGTATGTTTTACAACGCCACGGCACTGTATGGACTCGATTTTGCCTCGGTTGGCCTCTCCAATGCGCGTGACGGTCAGAACCTGCGCGCGATCATTGCCGATCCCTTGCCGCGCACCTATCGCAAAGTCGTGCTGCAGGATGATGTTCCTGTGGGCCTACTCTTTCTGGGCAACCGCAAAGAGGCCCTGGCCTATAAGCGTGCCATTGACCACCAGGTAAACTTGCGCTCGGTGGCCAGGCAATTATTTGCCAGCGGCTTCAACCTGAATAGCTGGCTTGACAGTCAGGGCGTGCCGGGTCCGCTTCTAGGTGTGCAGCGCAAAGGTGACGCCGTGGCCAGGAAAGTGGCTTACGCCGGAGGCAGCCAGCCCGGCATTACCCTGAGCAAGGCCGAGGAGCTTACGGAGGCCTTACTTGTCCCGGAAGTTGAGGCGATCAGAGAGTACCGCGTTGCCGAGACCTATCTAAGCCAGACCCGGGTTACAACCATTGGGCGCCACCTGGGAGCTCACGTCCTCATCGACGAAGGCTCGGTCTCGCGCCGGCACGCCGAGATTCGCTATGCCAACGGACAATATATCTTGCAGGACGCCGACAGTACCAACGGCACATTTATCAACGAGCAGCGCCTACGCCCCAATCAGGCCTATATTCTGCAGGCAAACAACATTGTGCGTTTTGGCAATCTTGTGAAATTTACTTTCGCCCTGCGGCCCGTTAGCGCAGCCACACGCAAGAGAACAGGCAGCGTCTCCATGGCCGGCATAGCCCTGCAGGAGAAAGAAAAGGAGCTGGTTGAGCAGGTCGCTCCCGGTTTACCAGTCCAATATCCCGATGGCTCTCTCTCGCTCCCGGGTGCAAGCTCCGTTGTTCCGCCCGCGCTTGTAGCCAGCTTTAAGGAGAATCCCGCCCTCGTCGTCCTCGCGGCAGGTGGACAGCGAGCTCCGCGCGTGGTGCCACTGAAGGCTGGCAGGCATATCACCATAGGGCGCGGAGCTGAGAACGATATCGTGCTAGAAGACGTTGTGCTCTCGCAGAGGCACGCCGACATATTTCCCGGCCCCGATGGCTTCTATGTGCGAGACCTGGGGAGCAGCAACGGCATTGCGGTCAACCAGGCCAGGATCAATAACCCATATTTACTTTCGCATGGCGATTGCATTGCCCTTGGCAATAATTTGCTTTATTTTATAGATTTGCGCGCCAAGCAGACTTTAACTGAACGACTGCCATCCGCGGCACCCGTGCCGATTGCCAAGGGAATCGGCACGCAGTCAGGGCCGTTGCAGGCGACAGGCTCAACATCGCAAATTGTCATTTGCACGCATTGTGGAGTCGCCAACACACGCATAGCGCGCTTCTGCGCCAGTTGTAGTACACCATTGATCTCGGGAGCATTGCTATGATCAATGGTCTCGAATAGCAAGCCGTGTAGAAGCAAGAGAGGATTTATGCAGGTACAAACCGCAAAACTACCCTTTACGGTGGGCATGTCACATCGCAGCGATGTGCAGCCCCTCAACGAGGAGCAGGTTCGCTTTGAGATAGATATGTGTATAGGCTGCGACCGTTGTATGCAGGCATGCCCTGTCCCGCTCTCGTCGCTGGTAAGCATCGCGGATCTCAACCGGGCGACGACCTCAGACGCTATCACAGAGGTTGTCGCCCGCTTCACGGATGAATGCGTCATGTGTGGCTCATGCGTACCGGTCTGCCCGGTTGATAATCATCGCGATCTGCTGATGCTCTCCCTCAAGCAGCGCCTGGGCATTCCCTGGGACGGCAAAGTAGATATGAGCCGCGTCCTGAGCTATCTCCCGGCAGGTTGGAGCGTGCCCTTACTACTCAGTCGCTTGCGCGAACAGCCTATGTTCAGCGACGAGCAGATCGTGCCCGATAATTATCTGCTCCATTTTGTGGCCACCTCCAGAATGCTTACATTGCTCCCCGGCGAGCTTGTCCTGCAAGAGGGTGAATTTGGACGCGAGATCTATTTTATTCTCGATGGACGCCTTGAGCTATCTTCGCAGGGACCAGATGGTAAGGATATGCCCATCGCCGTTCTACGACGCGGCGAATACATCGGCGAGCATGAGATGCTCACCGGCCAGCAACGCAATGCCACGGCTCGGGCGCAGACAGCCGTGGTGGTCCTGGAAGTGCCAGAGCAGGTGATGCAGCGCCTGATGGAGATCGTGCCAGCTATCCATACCTTCTTTGAACGCCTGAATACGGCGCGCTCCATTGAGACCATCCTGCGCAGCCTGGCTCTCTTCCAGGGAGTCTCCAGCGTGGATGTGCGCCAACTTGCCGAGCAGGCCCAGGTCAAACGTTATGAGCGCGACGAGCGGCTCTTTAGCGAAGATGCGCGCGACCAACCCATGCGCGAGTCGCTGCATCTTTTGCTTGATGGCTTTGTGAAGGTAGGACGTCGAACCGCAGCCGGCACCGGTCGCGACAAGAGTGATGAGCGCATCATTGCCTATCGGCAGAAGGGCGATTACTTCGTTGGCGGCCTTGATATGCTTGGCGACCGCCGAGCCGTAACCGTGACGGCGATTACGCGTACCAGCGTTGCCGAGCTACCGCGGCAGGCCTTGCTGGCCCTCTTCGCGCGCTATCCCGAAGTTGCCCAGCGCTTCCAGGAACGCCTGCAGCTCTATCGCAACGCTACGGCCGCTGCCTATAGCGCTGTTTTCGAGCCCTTCGACTTTAGTCAGTCCGCAGAGAAACCTGCCGCAGTTAATCCCAAGTCGGACGCAGAGGCGCGCGCCGGCTTACATTCTCTTGTCGATGCAGGCGTGGTTGAGGGCACCGACGTCCTGGTTATTGACCTGGATAAATGCATTCATTGCAACGAATGTGAGGCGGCCTGCGAGCGGCGCCACGGCCATTCACGCATGAACCGCAAGGGTATGGTGGTGGGCAATATCAGTATTGCTACCGCCTGTCGCCAGTGCCAGGACCCCGTATGCATGCTCTGCAGCCGAGCCGGCATTGCGCGAATGCCCAGCGGCGAAGTCTATATTACCGAGAGCTGCATTGGCTGCGGCATCTGTGCAGAGCGCTGCCCATACGATAATATCTCCATCATGGCGCTTGACGATGAGGAAGATGGAGGCATGGCTACCTCGATCTGGCAACGCTTCAGCAGCTTCTTTACCAAAGGTAGCGGCAAGGAACATGGCAACAGGCTGCCCATGGTGGCCGCTCCTGGCCCTCTGAATGCCAATCAGCCCATTGACGCTTATGGAGAACTGCGCAAAAAGATCGCCATAAAATGCGATCTGTGTGCGGGCTATAACAACCAGGCTTGTGTGCAGGCCTGCCCAACCGGTGCAGCCATTCGCGTGAATCCTGTTAGCTTCTTTGGTTCAACCGAAGATATTCTGCGACGGCGTGCGAAATAGTAAGGAACGAAACGATGTCTATAGCAACAAAACAGCCACAATCTGCACAGCACTCTACGCTACGACGGATCTGGAAGGCCCCCAGCTCAAAAGCCTGGTGGCTCTGGCTGGGCAGCTCATTGCTCCTGTGCGTGGGCATTGCCCTCTGGTTTTTTCTGGCCCGGCGCACCCAGCAGGACGTAGGACCCTATGCTGATCCCTTCCGGCTCTTTGGCATTATTGCCTTCGGGCTGGTCCTGGCGACCGCAGCTTATTCGCTGCGGCGGCGCTTCATACGTGGATTGCCCGGAAAAGTGCAAAACTGGCTATGGATGCATAGCTGGATTGGCCTCGCAACAATCCTTATCGCCGCCTTCCATGAAAACTTTGCCTATCTTACCCACGATTTTTGCCAGGGACCTGGCTGCCTTACCGATTCAGATTGGGGTGGAACTGCACTCTTTGCCCTGATCCTGCTGGTCATAAGTGGCATCGTTGGGCGCTTGCTGGATATGTGGCAAGCCCATCGCATTGCTCTGGATGCCAGCACAAATGGCATTGGCATCGCCGGGGCGCTGGAGGAACGCATGACAGAACTGGAGTATACAATCGAGCGCCTCTGCGCCGGCAAATCCGAAGGCTTCAAAGAATATTGCCTGCGCGCCCTGGCCCCCGACAAACGCGCTAAGTCCATCTCCACCGAAATACCCATGCTAGCGGCAGGCGAAAAGGCTGACTTCAAGAGCGCTTATGAAGCCCTGATTGCGCGCGCCCAACTGGCCCAATCGCTACAACGCCAACATAGAGCCAGGGCAATTATTCGCATTTGGCGCACGCTTCATATGATCGTGGCCTGCGTTACCTTGCTAGCTGTACTTTATCACGGTATACTTGAATTACTTACTAGCGTTTTTCATATTATCTCATATAGCTAACAGAGCTTTTCACTTCCTGGTATTCTAGGGCCTGACAACGATACACGAGAAAGGATCAGAATCACCCTCAACGCTTTGGCGAAGGGCAAAACATAGAGAGGCTTCCTATTGCGCATGAAAATATGGGCAATTCATGTTATACTCAATTGTTGTAAACACCAAGTGGCGTAGTAAAATCCGCCCGACAAAAGGAACAAAAATATTACATAGCATACTTAAATTGCTTTAAATTGCAAATACATATACAGAAGGCCGAGAGGAAAACTAACAATGGAATGTCCAAAATGCAATGAACAGCTTGACGACGACTCGGTATTCTGTGGGATTTGCGGCTGCCAGGTAGCACCACTTTACGCGCGAGGGGCCACAGCGGTTGAAACAGTAGATAGACCGGCTCAATCAGATAGCAACCGCCTGGCTCAGTTAGGAAGAATTCAGCGCGTCCGACAGCCATTTTTCCCAACAGGGCAAACCAAACAGCCTGTGTCTGTGGCCTTCAAGGAGACGAAGACGCCACCCTCGCTGGCCCCAATGCCTCTGTCGTCGCCGCCGCGCCGCCATGTCAGGCGCGCGACTTTTCTAGGCTCAATCTTCGTTCTCTTAATTTTTCTCATTCTGACCAGCTGCATCGTACTCTGGCAACGCTATACAAAGGCCGGGGGAACAGCCACGATGCAGGCTCAGGCATTCTTTAGCGATAGCCAGCCGGGCCAGGCTCCCAATAGCCTGCTTAAGATCAGCGCGCAAGGCCTTGATGCTCCTCCCGAAGGCCAGCAATATGCGGCCTGGATAGTGGATGAAGCTACCGAAAAGGTCATGGCGCTAGGTACCTTAAAGCCGCTGGGGCAACAATATGTCCTCGCCGTCACAGATAAGGACATCAATCTACTCGGCTCCGGTAATAAACTAGAGATTACCCTGGAGCAAAGCAACCTGACGGCTCCTGCCGGCAAGATCGTACTCTCGGCCACATTTCCTACCCTGGCCTTTATCCATATTAAGCATCTCCTTGTCCATTTTCCCACGACACCCGGGCAGATAGGCTTGCTGGTAGGCCTGCGCGCTCAGGCACAATTGCTGGAGAAGCAATCCACAATCCTAAAGCAGGCCGCCGATAACCACAATACAGCCGCGCTCCGCTGTGCAGCTCAGAGCATTATCGATATCGTCGAAGGCACAGGTGGGCAGGCAGCGCGACCACTCAGCGAATCTTGCAAACTGCAGCATATCGAACAGAGCGGAGACGGCTACGGCCTGCTCGGCAGCAGCGGCTATATAGCTAACGTAGCAGCTCACGCCTCCCTGGCGGCAACGCAGCGCGACTCCACTGATACGATAAGAGATCATGCCCATCACGTTATCACTGCTACCGATAATCTCAAAGGCTGGATCACAACGATTGATCGCGATGCGCGCAATCTGCTGCAAAATCCGGGCAACGTAGCCGAAGTACAGGAAATCAGCCAGCTAACAGATCATGCCCTCAACGGCGTAGACCGCAACGATGATGGAAGAATCGATCCGATAGCCGGCGAGGCAGGAGTGCTTACAGCCTACGCGCAGGGACAGCTGATGGCCTCACTTATTATGAAAGCTGACGCGGGAGTATAGCCTGATCCAAAATCTCATCGGGCAAGCTTCTCCCGCCTCGGCGCCCCCAACGTTCTAATGAAAGAAAGATCCTCTTCTGCCAGCAGGGCATATTCTACGCCCTGGGACGTATCTCTTCCCGCTTCCTCAAGGTTAGGAAATTATAGACAATACTATATTATCAAAAACCTCTTCCTGGAAGAACTGGCCAGCGCCACGCGTTAAGCTTTATCTGTCTGCCCTCAAGAGGCGAGCCGGTAGCGCCTCGCCAGTGCCCCAATAGCCCTTGTTGAGAAGAGCTAGCCACCTGGCGATCAGACAGCTTTGGACTCGGCTGCCTGCTCCTCACTTTCGGTCGTGAGCGGCTGCGAGGGCTGATAGTTCAGAGCGATCTCATTTTCAAAGATGCGGCGCATGATAGCTATCGTGGAGGCATAGGTCGAATCCATGCCAAAGTACGAGAGGCTACCAGCGCCAAGATTTTTGCCCCGCGTATAAGGCGTATCTGAGCCATAATGCAGAATGCCAAGTTCATAGGGCAGGCGCGCAAAATTAATATTCTCTCCAATCGGATAGCGCGTCAGGTATTGATCTTCGTAGACCGCATTCAGATACGGACCGCTCTCCATCTCCACAACCGTATAGTTGGCCTGATAATAGAAGTCAAGGTACTGACGATTCTGCAGATAGGTGCCTTTGGCCGAAACGGCCTTCTGATTATCCAGCACCGAGCCATAGATCAAGTAAGGCTGCACATCCTGGGCCGTAAAGCAATTGTCAAGCCAGTAAGTATTCTGGCTATGCTCATCAAGCACCACGTTCGAGACCATCACATCCCCGATGCTCCCGTTGAGCGTTGCCGCCTTACCCAGAATATAGATACCGCGAATCTTATCCATATTCTCCATAATCTCGCGCATCATGCGATAGGCCGCCATCCCCAGTGGATAATCGATATTGAGAATAAGGGCCTGGCTTCTGGCCAGACTGGTCATATGCGGCATGCGACAGCGTGGATCAACCTCAATCTGGACCAGCTTAGAGAGCTCAAAGATCTGGGCATCGATCTCCAGGCCATAACGCGCATTGACGCGCCAGATCCCACGCTCCTGTTCCTCCTGGATGCGGGAGCGCGCAAACTCCCTTCCGGCTGGCGTGTTCCATTGGCGGGCCGCAAAGTACAAAAAGTTCTGCCAGTTGCCCGGCACACGGCCTTCCTGCAGCTTCAGGCACTCTTCCTTCAGGTAAGGATCTTTCCCATTCAGGGCAAAATCCACAAGATCGGCCTCCCGGTTGAGAATAGTTCCCGAGACCAGATTGATGATGCTATGGGTATTGCTAGAGACAAAGTAGACGGGTCGATCCTGCAAGCCTAGCGTATCTAGCAAACTTTTGACAGGGACCCACCATTTATGCGTAGCCCGCACATAGCCAACATGCGAGCCGCCGAGCATACGCAGCGAGAAGCTCTTGCGCTGCCGCCCGATGGTCAGCAAGTTTTCCCACAGGTGATCGCCCCAGATGAGCTCAAGGCGCTGCCAATCGTCAGGCGCAATATGCAGGCGCTCGCGCAGTACCTTGCTGATCTCCGCAAAGACAGGCGATTGTCGATCCATACGCGTCTCCAACAATTGAAGCGTCGTCGGGTCCTTCTGAATCAGATAGTACATCTTGTTCCATTCGATCTGGAAGGCAACCAGGATGGGCACAATATCGTCGGTATCGCTCACACTGGCCACATAAACTGCCAGCGTCTCCTTGCCATCATAAAACCATTTGCGCCGCCGGGCCGAAGCCGTCACGGCCTGCCAGCTATCAACCGGGAAGCCATGCTGCAAAAAGACTTCCTCGGATTGTCCCAACAACACCAGGTGACAATGTAGAATCGAGTCAGGCAAGCGCAGCACGCTATAGATGAAGGCCGACATATCGGGATAGGGGGAACGGGCATCGGGGTGCAGGCTGGAGTCAATATTGTAATGAGCCTGCACAAGGGCCTTCAGACTCACCTCGCCCGAACTACGCAGCAAAGTATTATAAGTGCGGATATACAATTCAACGTCACGTGTTCCTGCTTCGTGCGACTTTTCTCCATGTTCAAAATCGCGCGTCATCATAGCGCGCCTGGCCCTTTGGGCCTCAATTAGTTCATCCACCGGTTCCAGTGAATCTATATCCTGTTCTTCTCCTAATGCATCTTCATATGCTACTGTCTCAGCGACATGCAGCTGATCATCCTCATCGCGCTCGTGTTTATGTTTGCGTGGCATAGTCGTTTCCCTCTTCTCTGAGGCGTTCGTTTAATCGATCCTCTATGTTTTCAATAATTATACGCGGCAAGGAAACAGAATCATAGGGGAAGAGGGTCCGAACAAGCTAACTAACGTGGTATGCAAACTTTGCGTAAACGGGGCAGACCTGTCCGGGGGACAGGTAATAGAGGCAGAGCCCCTGTCGGTGGAACCCTCTCCGGGGGAGAGGTAATGGGGCGCGCCGCGACCTAGCGGATTGGACCCAGCCTCTCTTCCCCTTCACCGCTGCAGACTGTGGAAAAACTTACATATGGGATTAAACTATGATTTTGGTTTGTGTAAAACAACGATATACTGGTGAGCAATATTGGGAATGTAAGCGAAGGGATAGCCATATGGGCGCAGGCGTGTGCCCGCTTGATACCAGATAATCTCCCCTTTAGGAATAAAGCCATGCAGCCTGGCCCGTCGTGCCAGATCCACATGCGTAAAAATATATTCACCATGCTGATAGGCATTTCTGACGATAACGACCATATACTTTTGCGGCTTGAGCAGAGCAAAACAAGTCTCAAAAACGTGCTCCATAGCATTTAAATAAGCCTCATAGCTGGCAAGATTGGCCAGATCGGAGGGATCATCGGAGTGCATATCATAATCTGTACGCCGATTGGAATACATTTCAGCATAGCGATCATTGGACATTGTTTGCTCAAGGTGGATATTATAGGGAGGATCGGTGGCGATAAAATCAAAAGATTCGCGCTCCAGCGTAGGCAGTATTTGCAGACAATCCCCTCGGATCAACTCCTGGGCCAGCAACTCTCCCTGGCTCTCAGCGATTATCTGTCGATATATATCTACCCACTTCTGATTAATCTCTATGCCAAGAGCCTGGCGCGGCTTTTTGCAGATGGAGGCTCCTATCAGGGTACCACCCACGCCGGCGAAGGGATCGAGGACCCGACCTCCTGGCTTGGTAAAGAACTCAATAAGCTGGGACATGAGCTGTGGCGGCTTATTCGCTCCGTGAGCTTTACGTAATTTATGCCCATACTCGGAAGGATAGGCCGTTGTAAGAATGCTCTTCGTGAAATAGAGCCATTCCGCTCCAGTTAATTCATTAAGCACATTGCGTACCGAGATACCGTCATTCTCCACAAGACCACTCCAAAATATAGCTTTTCTTAAAATTCACAGCTTTGCTTGTGAAATTATGCCACTAAAAACGTCTATTTGGCGTACACTAGTAATGAGAGGTGTTACTAAAACGTTGGGTCTCCCCATACCCGGCGTTTCCCCCTGGTAATGCCTCTTTTTTACCTCAGGCCCATACCAGCATATCATCATTGCCTGGGATAGGCATCTCCTCCCCCTCTCGCACCTGCCGTCGTCGTTCACAATAAACCTCTCTACTTACTAATAACTCCTGAATGACAATATCGTAATCTTGCATCGTGAACTGTCCAAAGCGAGTTAGAAGCAATTGCTGCCGCAGATCGGGCCAGCGCCGTATCCGCTGTGTACGCCCCAGCTGCAAAGCAGCCTGGTACAATTCCTGCCTCTCTTGCTCGTAGCGTTTGCGTTCCTGCGCCGCAAACCAGGCTTCGCTTAATACTCCCTGATAGCTTTGCTGATAAACGCAGCGATTTTGCAGGCAAACCGCATCATTCATACACATAAAACTATCCTGACGTCGGGTGGCAAAAATCAAGCTATAGGGGGCATGCTCGATTACTGAAGGGCCTAGCGCAAGCGGGATAGAGATGCGCTGCACCGGCAATAAGAAGTGACGCTGCATTGAGGCAATAAACAAGTCGATCAGTTTAGCCACGGCCTGCGGTATTTCTCCCTCATCAGCGGCAAGAGACTTCCAGCGATCTGTGCGCAAGAGAGCGGTCAGGACAGCGACAGTTGGCGATGGGGATGAAGATTGAACAGAATGCAGGGCCGTGGTGAGCAGATCGCCAACCTGTTTATGCGAGATAAATAGACAAAGCTCGGTGGGAACGGTACGCTGATAGAGGGCCGCAAGATCATCATAGCGAAAGGTTGTCTGACCGAAGGGATTGAGCAGGAAGATGGCAGGCGCTTGCGCTATCTCTTTAAGCAGCTCCGGGGCAATTTCGAGCCAATTGGTGGCCAGGATGCTGCTCTCTTTGGGGATATCGGCAAGCTGCGGCTCTGCTGTACTGTTCGAGGATTTTTTTTGCGCGCGTTTGCTGCTGCCTGTGGCCAGGACCAGGCCATGCAGAGCGATGGGCTTGCTCTCCTGAGCAAGACCATTCGCTAGCTTCACAATCGGCTGCAAGGCGGGTGGCTGCGCAACAGGTGTCGCGCTTTTTTTACGCGCTTTCCGCCCCTTCTCATCGGCAGGCAGCGCTGGCTCAGCAAGGGCGGATGACACACGAGCGGCTTTAGGATCTATTCCCAGCGCGTCAAGCCAGTAGCAGCGACGAAAGATACGCGTTGCCCCCAGGGAACGGCAATAAGCCGCAACATAATCATGAAGCAGCCACTTACGCAGCGAGGAGAGAATATATCGCTCGCTGTAACGGCGCATGCGCCGAGCAGAACCGTGCTCAGCCCTACCCGGCAACAGGTGATTACTATCGATGTCTGCCCATAAGTTCATCGTGTCTTTACCACACATAAAGTGAAAATATCTACGCCCGGCACTTCCTGGCCAGACCTCCATCCAGGAGGAAGGCAGATATAGAAGCTATTTTCCCCACCAACCTTAAAGATAAGAGTATAAAGTACTTCTAATTATTGTAACTTCTAGCCCGCCCGGTCGTACAGGGCCAGCTTTGATTATTGTACTGTAAAATATGTTTCTGCTAATTATACATCCACTTGCTGATACATTGCTCAGCCTCATTCTAGCAGGCAGGTAGATCAGGTATAGGCGCGCGCCTCGGTAGCCTTGAAGGCAGCATAAATACTCTTGCCCTCGCTGAGCTCCATGCGCCTGGCCGAGGCAGCAGTGATCTCGGCGGTAAGCGGCGACATTTGCGCGGAAGCCCCATCCAGCAAAATACTGACGCGTGTCGTTCCCTCCTCATCTTCAGCCGAACCGGAACCCGGGCCAAGGCGCAACATTTGCACAATCCTACCATGAAAGACGTTGCGCGCCGAGCTCTCGGGCGCGGCCTGATAGAGCGTCACGCTATGCGGATTTACCACTATATAGGCCTCCTCGCCCACCGCCGGAACCTCTTCCGCCGACCCCATTTCTTTTAGCGCGGCAACCACCTCACCGCCCTCAAGGCCATCATGCAAGCGGATCACACACATTGTGCCGTTCTCATAGCGCACAATCGGGCCGTGAAAGAAATTGACGCCCACCAGTTCGGCAACATAGGAAGAGCGAGGATAGGCCAGGAGATCGCGCTGCTCGCCCTCTTGAATAATCTCCCCGTGGTCGAGCACAAGAATATGGTGGCCGAAGAGCAAGGCTTCAAGGTATTGATGCGTGACCATAAGCGTTGTGATGCCAAGCTCAGAGAGGATGCGACGCAGCTCATGGCGCACCTCGCGGCGGGTCTGCACATCTAAGGCCGAGAGCGGTTCATCCAGAAGCAAGAGCTGCGGCTGCAGGGCCAGGGCTCTGGCAATAGCTACGCGCTGCTGCTGCCCACCCGAAAGCTGAGACGGGCGGCGCTGATCCATTCCAGGCAGGTGGACACGCTCAAGCGCCTCGCCCACCCGCTGCTGAATAAGCTTACGCTGAAGATGCTGGGCACGCAGCCCGAAGGCTACATTCTCGAAAACGCTGAGATGGGGAAAAAGCACGTAGTCCTGGAAGACATAGCCAAAGGGACGCTCCTGCGGCGGTACAGCAATGTGCAACTCGCTATCGAAATAGATAGTCTCGCCCAGGGCAATACGCCCCCGCTGGGGATGAAGCAAGCCGGCCAGCAGGCGTAGAACCGTGCTTTTACCGGCCCCGCTTTCGCCCAGCAGGACAGTCGTTTTGCCCTTCTCAGCAGTAAAATCGAGTGCGAGATGGAATGTATTGAGATGCGTATCTAGCCCAACGTGTAGCATGTATCTCTCCGTGGTAATCAGGATGAAGGAGTTATGCGCGCAACCTATAGATGCTCTCTCTATGATAGCAAGATATGCTCAGAAACGCCACTCTTTATGTTGTACTGTCCAGAACTTCTCACTATTTTAAAGAGGGATTGTCAAGGGCCGTTGCCCTGGGGCTTGGAGGCTACGTCGCGATCGAGCGAATTGCGCTCCAACATTTCCCCCCTCTTCGCCGCCGTCAGGCGGCGCAAGAACGAGAACTGGAAAGCCCTTGTCGTGTCTTCCAAACAGAAGACTAGTTTTCTGTTCTCTATAATTGGGCTGCTAGAGATTTTCGGGTGGGAATGTGGAGTCAAAAAATTGTTGCTTTAAAAAGGAAACTCGTGTATACATCTCTTGCCACTGTTGTTGCTTGTCTTCTATCTGTGTTATCATTATCATTATCTTCCTTTCTTCATATATTTTAGAAGTTTTTGCAACACTTATTATGCTTCAGAGGGCAACCGGGCGTAAAAAGCAGGCAAAATAGCATAATAGCCGAAAGATACAGGTCTCCGGCAGCATATGTGTGCTTACTTTTTAGCTGTAGCAGTACTTGCCGCAGAATAAAAAGCATGGTATACTGAGCATGACATTTAATATTGGTCATACTTTACCCAAATCTTATCTGGAACCAGAAATGGCAGGCTAACCCATGGCGACGAAGCCGATGACATCAACAATCTCATCCACACCAATGGCCCATATGTGCCCCCGTTATGAGCGCGCGATTCAAATCCTTGGCAAACGTTGGACAGGCTTGCTCATCGATGCGCTTATGCAGGGCCCTCGGCGCTTTTGCGAATTAACGGCACTCGTGGAAGGTTTGTCTGATCGCGTGCTGAGTGATCGCCTGCGGGAATTAGAGGCCGAGGGCGTCGTAGAGCGCGTGGTCTATCCACAGATCCCGGTGCGTGTAGAATACAAGCTCACCGAGAAAGGTCAGGCCCTCAAGCCAGTTGTGGACGCCATTCATATCTGGGCTGAGACCTGGTTTATGCCAGAGGACGTGGATGCTACGGTGACGAGCGAGCCAAATCAACAGAATTAACTAGAGGAAGGTGCAGGACAGAGGCTGCATGTGGGCTGATGATGCACCTACAAGGGTAGATATGGAAAATTTATGGGCACCATGGCGTATGGCGTTTATTACCCCGAAAACGCCTCCTCCGCCAGGGTGCATTTTTTGCACCCAGCCAGCCGAGAATCGCGATGAGGAACATCATATTCTCTACCGGGGCGAGCATTGCTTTATGATGCTGAACCTGTATCCCTACAATAATGGGCACTTGATGATTGCTCCCTTTCAGCACGTCGGCGCGCTTGAAGCTTTAGATAGTGCGACGCTCGCCGAACTGATGAGCCAGGCCCAACTTGCCCTACGGGCTCTGCGTTACGCCATGAATCCTGATGGCTTTAATATGGGGATCAATGAGGGGAAAGTAGCGGGAGCCGGCTTCGCCGAGCATATCCACTACCATATCGTGCCACGCTGGCAGGGCGATACAAACTTTATGCCAGTTATCGGCGACATCAAAGTCATGCCGGAGCACCTGGATAATGTCTATCGCCAGTTGAAGGATGCCCTGGAAAAGGTGAAATCTGCCTGACGAGCTCATGCACAGATGAACCGCAGACCAGGGGCGCTGGTAAACGGGGATAGATAGCCTGTTTACCAGCGGAATACATAACCAACGCCACGAACTGTCTGAATCATCTTGGGATTAGCCGGATCTTCCTCTAACTTCTCGCGCAGCCAGCGCACATGCACATCAACTGTACGCGTATCGCCAGCGTAATCATAGCCCCACACGTTATGGAGCAATTGATCGCGCGTCAGCACCGTACCCCGATTGCGCACAAGATACGCCAGCAAGTCAAACTGCTTGGGCTGCAATTCCATATCCTGGCCACGACAATTGACGCGTCTTCCAGCAAGGTCGATGCGCAGTGGCCCTGCTGCCAGCTCGTTGCGCGGCTGACGAGCCGCCGGAATCTCTCCCGTATCACCAAGGCCCTCACTATTGGGCGCGTACTCGGCCCGACGTAAGAGAGCCCGCACGCGCGCCAGCAGCTCCCGGCGCCCAAATGGCTTGGTTACATAATCGTCGGCCCCCACCTCCAGCCCAACCACCTTATCGATCTCATCGCTTTTCGCCGTAAGCATCACAATCGGCGTCGTGGCTGTATTACTCTCGCGGCGCAGCTGACGGCACACCTCCAAGCCATCCATGCCAGGAAGCATCAGATCGAGAATGATCAGGTCTGGAGTCTCACTACGAGCCGCATCCAGAGCGCTGCTACCATCGGCCGCAGTTACGACCCGGTAGCCAGCTTGCTCTAGATTATAAGCAATCGTATCGACCAGCACAGCCTCGTCATCGACGACAAGGATCTTGCGCGGTCCCGCCGCTTTACTGGTTTGCATATTAACCGAAACGTCCACTTATATAATCTTCCGTCTCTTTTTTCTTGGGCCGCTCAAAAATGTCTCGCGTCGCAGCATACTCTACAAGCTTGCCACTCAGAAAGAAACCAGTGAATTGAGAGACACGAGCAGCCTGTTGCATATTATGTGTTACTATCACTATAGTATAGTCCTTGACAAGCTCTGTCACCAGTTCCTCAATCTTCAATGTAGCGATCGGGTCAAGTGCCGAAGCAGGCTCATCCATAAGCAGGACTTCCGGCTGAACAGCCAGGGCGCGCGCGATGCAGAGACGCTGCTGCTGACCGCCCGAGAGGCCTAACGCCGAAGACTTCAGGCGATCCTTCACCTCGTCCCAGAGCGCAGCCCCACGTAAGCTGCGTTCCACCATTTCTTCAACCTGTTTCCCTTTCTTGCCCTGCACATGCAGCCCATAGGCCACATTCTCAAATATCGACTTGGGAAAGGGATTGGGGCGCTGGAACACCATACCAATGCGCTGGCGCAAGAGCACAACATCTGTCCGTTTATCGTAAATGTTCTCGCCATCGAAAAGCGCTTCCCCCTCAACGCGCGTGTTGGGAATGAGATCATTCATGCGATTAAGCGTACGCAAAAAGGTGGATTTGCCACAGCCTGAAGGTCCGATCAGGGCAGTTACCTGGCGTTCGCGAATCGGCAACGAGACTTCATAAAGCGCCTGTTTGCTTCCATAGTAGAAATTAGTGTCCTTGACATCTATTTTGAGCCCGGTGTCAGAAGTGGGCTGAGGAGTCAGCGTTTGAGGGACAGTCGTAACTGGCACCTTCGGCTGACCTTGCTGGTCATTTCTTTCCTCTTGAGCATCCTGGGCTTGTGCTGTTTGGGCTGATCGTCCAGGCTGGTTAAAGCCGGAATTCATAGAGCCTCCTTTGCTCTCTACCGTATTCTATACGAGCGGATACTCTTTGTGCAACGGAATGGATGTATCAACGATCAAACGATCTCCATGGACGACGAGACGGATATAGCGCCCGGCAAGATTCTTACTGATGAAGTAAGGTCTGCCCTCATAGGAGATGTGCCCACTTCTGGCGACTTTGCGCGAGAAGATGCTGGCACCTTCGGGGGCCATCGTATGCTCATTTGAAGGGTTGGTCGTTATATTCATAGCTGATTGGTCCTCGCTCCTTATATAGCTAACTTTGACAAATTAGGAGTCCTACGCAGCCGTGAGACGACGTTGAATGAGGCGCCCCAGGCCACGCGCACCGATATTGATGATAAGCAGAATGACGATAAGCAGAGCTGCCGAGCCTGCCGAGATCGCGCTAGCTTTGGCGGCGGTCATTCCAGGAATAGAGCCCGCGCCCAGCGTCTTCACATACCAGAGATGGATCGTCAGCGTATCGCTGGTGATAGAGACATCGGGAGTAAACACATCTGCAGGATTGGATACGCCCATTGTAAAGACCAGGGCGGCGGTTTCGCCGATCACTTTTCCGGCCGTCAGGATCAGGCCTGTGATCAGGCCGGGCAAGGCCGAAGGCAACACAACAGTACGGATCATATGCCATTTGGTCACACCCAGCGCCAGACTGCCCTCACGTAAATCGCGGGGAACCGTAGACAGAGCATCCTCAAAGAGACGCAAGGCCAGCGGCAGATTCAGGCAGAGCAGGGTAAGTGCTCCGGTTAGACGGCTGATATGCAGACCAAGCAATGATCCAAAGAGAATAAAACCAAACAGGCCGAGCACAATTGTTGGGACACCCGACAATGTTTCGGCGGCAAAACGAATTACCGTCACCAGCAGCCCTTGCCGCGCATACTCGACTGTATAGATAGCGGCAGCCAGAGCAATTGGAAACAGAATGACTTCGGATACGATCAGAACATAAAAGGTATTGAAAATCTGCCGACCGACCCCCAGGTCGCTAGCCAGGTAAAAAGATGGATCGATCAAGTATGGAAAGCCCTGCACCACTAGCAGAACGATAATGGCAATAAAAGCCACGGCAATCAAGACTGCCACAATCCACAGAATGGTCATGGCGATATTATTGCCGGTATGCAAGCGTCGTACCAGCCTACCGAGCTCTTGTGTGGGCAGGTTGCGCGTTGATGCTTGCTCTTTTTCCGCGACTTGCTGCAACCCTCGTGTGCTCATCTATATACACTCCTACTTGCCAGATAACGGCTGATACAGATGAAGATAAACGAGATTACCAACAGCAGGAAGGCCAGCGTCCAGTAAGCATCCTGCGATACACCAGAGGTCTCTCCAAAATCAAAGAGAATGGCCCGCGTAATGTTGGTAGTTGGAATAAAGAACGACTGGAGGCTGAAGAGTTTTGCAGGTATCGAGTCGCCGCCCAGGACCATAGCCACTGCCAGCGTTTCGCCTATCGCGCGTGCCATGCCCAGGACTACCGCAGTTGCCAGGCCAGAGGCCGCAGCCGGTATGAGCGCACTTCTCATCATCTGCCAGCGCGTTGAACCAAGGGCCAGACTGGCCTCACGCACGCTATGTGGTACCGCGCGCAGGGAGTCGATAGAGATACTAGTAATCGTGGGCAGGATCATCACCACAAGGACGATAATCGCCGCCGCATAGCCGTAGCCGTTCGTATTAGTGATCTTGCCCAGAAAGGGAACCAGAATGACCAGGCCCAGGAAGCCTAGAATGACCGAAGGCATACCTGTAAAAATCTCGATCAGCGGTTGGAGGATGCGCGACAGCCAGGATGGAGTGACTTCAACCATGAAAAGGGCCATGCCCCAGGCCAGAGGAGTCGCGATAATCACCGAAACAAAGGTAATGATCACCGATCCAACGATCAGACCAAGCGCGCCATACTGAGGCGTATCACTATTGCCTGCTGTGGGGTCCCAGTGGGTACTTGTAAAGAATTCTTTGAACGTAGTACCACCGCGCTCAAAGAAGACGAGAAACGCCTTCGAGCCGACAAAGTAGAAGACGCTGATAATGATAAGGACAAGAAAAATGGCGCAGGCGAGAAAGATAATACGAGCAACCTGATCTGACAGATGCGTCTGTTGTGCTCGTTGCACCCCTGTTCTCCTTCTTTACTATCATTGGTTCCGGTCATCCCTACGCACTTACGTAGGGATGACGAAAGGAAGGCCACTTACTTATTATGGGTGGTGCGAATATTCTCAGGGACAGTGTTAGTAGGAACAAACTTCAGGCTCTCAGCGATCGTAGTAGCATCGGAGCTGACCATATAATCGAGGAACGCCTGCGCCAGGCCTGAAGGCTGGCCCTTGGTGTACATATGCTCGATATTCCAGAACTTATAAGCGTTGCTAGTCACATTGGCAGCGGTCGGCTCCTGGCCATCTATCTTAAGAATAGCCAGGCTTGAACTAGCCTTTTCGGCATCGCCAAGGGCCGCATAGCCAATCGCGCCGGCAGTTTGTGAAACAGTCTGGATAACGGTACCGGTGCTATCAACTGTCAGGTTTTTGGCCTGGGCTGGGCTTTCGTTGTTATTATCAAGCATGAACTTCTTGAAGGTTGCCCGCGTTCCAGAAGTGGTGGGGCGGCTAATTACGGTGATCGGGAGATCGGGTCCGCCGACTTGCTTCCAGTTAGTGATTTTGCCGGTATAGATGCCCTGCACGTCGCTGGTCTTGATATCGTTAACCTTGACATTTGGATTAACAATCAGAGTAAAGATAACAATTGCTACCTGATGATCAACCAGATCGGTTTGATTAGTTGCCGCTGGTACATCAGAGTTACCGATTTGGGAAGTTCCATTCTCGGCATCAGCCAACCCCTTCTTACTTCCCCCGGGCTGCACGGTGATGCGCGCGCCGGAACACTTCTCCTGATACTTCTTAGCGACAGCATCTACATAAGGCTGCAAAGCCGTTGAGCCGCTGGCAGTAATGCTACCGGAGACACAATTAAATCCTCCAGCATTGCTGGCGCTGCTGCCAGGCGTGCTGGCGCTGGTGCTACCGCTTGCCGGGGTAGACGTAGATGTAGTGGCGCTAGAATTGCCTCCGCAGGCCGAAATAAGGAGGCAGGCGGCTACTGCAAGTATGAATGCAATACGCCAATGCTTTGACATAAGTACTCCTGCTTTCTCAGACTGAATTATTTATTTGAAAACATTGCATCGATGGCCGTCCTGATAGTTTATGTGGCCACACTCGTTATCTGTTGCACTAATACCCTACCATTGTCAGGTTAAACATGCTTTAACTATGCTTTACGGCAATGTTAAGGAGCAGTTAAACTTTCCCTGGGGATAAGCCAGAAAATTTAACACAGGCAGATAATCACTCACCTGAAGCAGCCTGAAAACAAAATCCCTGCTATCCCAAGAGGAACAGCAGAGATTTTTCAACTCCGAAAGCCTATTCATATAACTTATGTCCCGAAAAACTACATTAACGGGAGCTCTTACAGATACTTTAAGGCTTCTACTTTCCAGCTCTCTTATGAGCATTGTCCCACTCTTGTGATTGATGTTGCCGCACAGCTATGCTATCGTTTAAGTGGCAAGTATTGGCGGCATAAGAGAGGTTATCAATATATTTCAAGGAGAAAGCTGTGGATATCATCGAGTTCTTTCGCTCAGAACAAAAGCGCTTGCATAGGGAACTTTACGCAAGTGTTAACGGACTTACCCTTGATGAGTGGCATTATACTTTGCCGGGCACCGGCAATCATATTGCCTTTATTCTCTGGCACTGTGTACGCACCGAAGATAACATACTGAATCTGATTTTAAGGGAGCGGCCAACGCTCTGGCATGAGGAGCAGTGGGCGGCCCGGCTCCAATTACCACAAAAGGTTCAGGGCACTAGCATGCCAACTGAGGAGGCACACAACTTACGCCTTGCCGATCCTGCTCATTTTTTACAATACGCCCAGCGCGTCTGGCAGGAGTTTGAGGGCTATCTTGCTGGGATTGACGATGGCGGGAAAGAGCTTTCACAGCGCACCGTGATGGTCAAGCCGCTGGGAAAGATGCCGGCCATCCAGGCCATCGGCATTGTCTGCCTTTCTCATCTCTTTTCTCATCTTGGCGAGATTTCTTTGCTACTGGGAGCTCAGGGTAAGCAGGGCTCAGCCATCTAAGCAGGCTTAAAAGAGCTGCTCCAAGCAAATGCTGTTATGACTGGCGACGGCAAGCTGGCGACCATCGGGCGACCAGTCCAGGGCGCGTATCCAGGAGGTATAGTCGTGACAGGTAGTAATGGTTTCGCCACTCTCGGCTGACCAGATGTGCACGCGGGCATCATCGCCGCCGCTAGCTATGCAGTTCTGGCGACGGGACCAGGATACAGCCTTAAGCGGGCGCGTGTGCCCTCGGTAGATACAGATAGTCTCACCATCCTGTGCAGACCAGACCTGCACCTCTGTGTCCTGGCCGGCCGAAGCTATTGCCTTGCCATCTGGTGACCAGGTTGCAGCATAGAGCGGACCACTATGCCCGCGATAGGTGAGGAGAAGCTGACCATCGAAGGGTTGCCATAATTGGACGAGGCCATCGAAGCTAGCGGAAGCGACAGAGCTTCCATCCAGCGACCAGGCTACCGCGAAGATTCTGTATTGCTCACGATGAGTATACATATGCTTGCCGCTCATAGCTTCCCAGGTCTGCGCCGTGCTATCGCCAAAATCGCCGCCCGAGGCGATATAGCGGCCATCAGGTGACCAGGCCAGGCTGCGCACAAGGCGCCTGTGGAAATGATATTGCGGATAGATTCGGCTATTGTCGGCGTGCCAGATATGAATGGAGCCATCGGCACTACCTGCGGCAATATATTTACCATCCGGCGACCAGGCTATGGAGAGCAGATAACTTGAGTGTCGAAAGATATATCGACAGGTGCCAGTAAGAGGGTCCCAGATATGCGCCGTGCGATCACGGCCACAGGAAGCAATAGCATGGCCGGTAGGGGACCAGGCCACGGCAAATACACGGTCCTGGTGACCGGTATAGGCAACTGGCATGGTTAATGTTCCCTTGGGCCCTCAATAAGCAGGTTGATGGCATGAGGAAGGACAGGTAGGACGTATTCCAGGCACTCTTTAACAGCTTTAGGGCTACCCGGCAGGTTGATAATGAGCGTACGACCACGTACGCCAGCTACTCCGCGCGAGAGCATAGCCATGGGCGTATACTGCAAGCTGGCGGCCCGCAGAGCCTCGGCAATGCCAGGAGCTTCACGCTCAAGCACAACCTTTGTAGCTTCGGGCGTCACATCGCGCGGAGCCAGGCCAGTGCCTCCGGTCGTCAGGATCAGGTTGAGGCGTTTCTCGTCGCACCATTCGCACAATGTAGCCGAGATCTGTTCCTTTTCATCAGGAATAATCGCGCCGGCGCTAACCACAGCATCAGGTAGCTGAGCCACTAGCGCCCGAATATTCTCGCCGCTCACATCCTGGCGCTCTCCTTTTGCGGCCCCATCGCTAATGGTAAGTACTCCAACAGTGATCATTGCTTTAGCCCCCTGGCGCCAATTCGCGCATCAATGCCCCAATCTGGCGACGTGAACCATACAGCCAGACTGTGTACTCGTCGGGCATATCTTCCACCTCAACATTGCAATCCATCTCTGAAGCCAACTTGCGCGCAATATCCAGGAACTGGCCGCGCTCAGCCTCGTTGCGGCTCTGCGTGCTCAGGGCCAGTTTGCCCAATCGTTCCTGCGGGCTAAGGACGCCATTGATCAAGACGTTCAGCTGATCTAGCCCGAAGACAACCTGCAGCGGCGGCATCTCACGAGCCTGCGAAGGCGTGACAGATATGGTCCGGCCACCATTGCCATTGTTCTCACTCAAGCTATTTTGCTGCTCTTGCGCATCGGCAACATCCATATAGACTGAGCGCAATTTCTCTAAAATGAGAAGGCGCGCCTCCTGCGGTGCATCGCTGCGCGGATGAACATAGGCGAGAAGATCATGCTCCGGATCTGAGTAGATAAAAGGTGTGGAGATGGCTGCACGCCTCCCACAGGCCGGGCAAGTTGAGACGTTGATTAAGCCGGCCAGAACGATATAGCGCAGACGCGGGTTTTGCGCTACGTTTACATATTCGTATGTAGTACTTGTGAATACCTCTCCGCAAGGACAGGTCAATGTATGAGTAGTCGAGCGTGACATTGTTATCAATTCTTTAATAGTTCTCTTCTAGCTAACTTATCGTGTAAATCGTTTCCACCGCCAGGGGCGCTGCCCCTGATACCTGTCCCTCGGACAGGGCATCCTCTCCAGTGGAGAGGTATCCATTTCCGAAAACTTTGTACTTTGTTTGACTCGATCGAGCCTTTCGACTATCTACAACTCGATCTATGTTTGCTAACAAGTATACCATATAGCGTTGCTTCCTATAACTATATTCGCTGCGAAATGTGCAAATCATGCTTCTGATTTAACAGGTTGGAAACTTTATCCCACTGTTACCCGAGGTAACAGGGAGGTTCGTATCGTATCTTTCTGCCGAACGCCACAAAATTAGTGGTTGGTCGCTCAAGGGCCAAATTAGCGCCTGCGCCCCTTGCTGATGGATTTGCTTGAGAAGGTAAATTTGATACCTTGCTTCTGCATGAAATTCTGGAATTGGCCATAAAATTCGTTGCGATCCTGCATGGTAATTACGGCCACCGCATCGGCAGTCTCGATGGCATAGGGATAGCCATTGCCGGCGATGACTTCGGCGCGCACGACATCCAGCACAGGCTCAACAATACCATCGTCAAGCATCCAGCGCGGAAATTCCAGGCGGGCCGGCGGACGTTTCATGGCAGTCTGCAGATAGCAGAAGGCAACGCTATCTTGATACGTTCCATAACCCTCTAGAATGTCGCCGCGCGCACAGATCATGGCCGGTGTGCGATCTCCCCAACGTAACCGCCCCTGCCAGAGCAAAGCATCGTGAATCTTCTTCGTCTCGCGCAAGATGGGCTGCTTATGTGTGGCATCCAAACGGCGCAGCATGGTCACGAAATCGCGCGCATAGCTGGTATCGATGTAGCCAATCAAGGGGACACGCAGCTCTTCGGAGGCTCGCAAGAGCGAGACCGCCGAGGAGATATAGCGCTCACGATAGGGACTGGGCATGGTCAGGGCAAAGGAGACAACCAGCGAGCCATCAAAGAAGACTACAGGACTGTAGGCAGGATCGTCGGGACTTCGCGTATCAGCGAGCTGCTGCATAAGGCTGAGCAGGGTCTCGACTTCGAGCACATAGCGACGCAGGGTGACTTGCAGCTCCGAATAAGGATAGCTATCAGGATCACTATTCTCGGCACGCGCTTCGGCCATGATTTCATCGGGGGCCAGGACTTCCAGGCGCACATCCTTGGTGTAGGCCTTGCCATGAGTATGGGGATTAATAAAAAAGCCAGCCTGGATCAAGGCCACGGGAATAGAGGCATCGCGCCAGGGCTGCAACTGGCTCCCATCGATGGCTACAGTTGTAATGCCCTCAAGGCATTCGGCCCACTGGCGCGCCTGCTCGTGATTGGCAAATTCGCGCCCAAAGGGAATGAGCGGGATATGATAGTCATTGAGGACGGCATTAGCCAGCCAGCGATCAAACTCGATACTGGGCCGCGCTCCCGCCGACTGCTGACCAGCTTCTTTCGTCGGTAGCAGCTGCTCTAGCTGCGTACTGGAGTTGTAGCGCTGGTACAGCGTTTCGAGCATATACTGATAGGCCTTAAGCTGCTCGCTAAATGCACCATCATAGTGCGAAAACTGGCCGCTTTTCAGCTTGAGAGCCGCCTGGAGTTTGCCATTATGCAGCATATAGAAGCTCCTTGTGACATCCGGCAGACTTAAGCCCGGCCTGCCGCAAGTTAACGCTAAGGGCGAAAAGCCGAAGACATAAGGAACTGGGAATCTCGGCCATCCCACAGATCTTGCTCTTGCACACGCGCCTCTCTTTCCTCCTCGTGTAATTGTGTCTCGCCCCCATCCTTGCTCAGGCGTACCAGGCTATCAAGGCTCTGCTCAAAGGTATCGTCATGGCTGAT
Organism: Ktedonosporobacter rubrisoli; assembly: GCF_004208415.1. GTDB lineage: Bacteria > Chloroflexota > Ktedonobacteria > Ktedonobacterales > Ktedonobacteraceae > Ktedonosporobacter > Ktedonosporobacter rubrisoli. Next base: position 6,952,929 of record NZ_CP035758.1, read on the forward strand.
CACGATCAGCTGATCAAAGCCGCGCACACGGCGAATCTGTTCGGCGAGGTTCATGCGTCGAAGCTCATCCATATTCTGGGTTGGCTCATCAAAGAAGGCAATGTTGAGCGTGGAAAGCTTTTTGAGCAGGGCCAGGCGCACGGACAGGGCGGCGCTCATCTGCTCGCCACCACTTAGCTGTGCAAAGGTACGGCTGCTTCCCTGGCGGCGCAATATGATCTCATAATCGTTCTGCCAGGAGAGCTGAGCGCTATGGTCGCCCATGATTTCACCGAAAATACGGTTTGCCTCCGCCGAGATATCTTTGAGCATCGCCTTTAAGACATACGGTGCCGCCTCTTTAATCAGTTTGCGGAACTGCTCAATCATTGCATGCAGATCTTCAAACTCCTGATAGGTCTGGCGCGCCGCTTCAAGCGCGCTAACAAGTTTCTCGGCAGCGTTGATCTGCTGCTCTAGCTTACTGATCTTTTCATGGTGATGCTTCATATCCTGGGCCAGTGCGCTTAATCTATCGCGCAGATCTTCAATATGCTGGCTTAAAACATTGAGCTCTTCCTCTTTAAAGCCCTCACGAGCTCGCTGATAAGCCTGTTCCACTTCGCGCAATGCTTGCTCGGCCTGTTTACAGGTCTGGGCTTGCTGCTGGTAAGTTTGCTGACGGACCGGCAGCTGGCGCGCCTCGTTCTCGTTCTGGAGATAGTGCTGATGGCCCTCCTGACATTGTTGGCGGAACTGTTCCTGGCGTTGAATATCCCCATCCAGCGTGGCATACGCGCTCAATTGCTCTTGCAAAGTTAGCAGCTGCTGCCTGGTCTCTTGAAGCTGCTTTTGTTCTTCTCGCATTCTTTGCTGATAGAAGTTCTCCTGGGCAATCACGCTCAACTGGGATTTGCTCTCGGAGCGTGGATCGTTCAAGTCTTTCAAGGCTGCGTCGATTTGCTGGAATTGGGTCTCGCTGCCGCGCAACTGTTCGGCTTCCTGGCCGCGCTCGCTTAGCTCCGTCTCCGTCTGGCGGATCTGCTCATCAATCTGTTGGGCCTGCTTATAGAGTCCTTCCAGGATACGCGTTTGCTCGCTGGCCTGCTTACTTTCCTGGTAGGCCTTCTCAGCCTCTTTCACCTGCTGCTCAATTGTGCGTAGGGTCTGCAGCTCCTGCGTAAGCGTCTCGACATCGTGTTCGAGGCGCTCTAGCTCGCGCTTATAATGCTGAACCTGCTCAGCCAGGGTATCGCGCCGTTCCGCATATTGATCAAGCTTGTTCAAGGCCTCGGCATACTTCCTGATCTGCCCCATGCGCGTAGTAACGGCGAGCTGCTTCTCATTGAGCTCAGTCATATGGACGTGTTCTTCTTTTAGCAGGCCTTCAAAGTAGGATTCGAGGCTGCTCATGCCGCGCTGCCTGATATTGAGGCAGGCCTCATTCAGCAAGGGACACTGACCGCCTGCCGATTGCGCACGGGACCTGGTATAGCCCTCAATATTGCCCTCAAGGCGGTGCTTCTGAGCGGCAAGATCCTCATAGCTCTGCTGCAGTTCGGGCATCTCCTCGGCTTCCTGGCGATGTTCTTCAATCACTGCAACATTATGTTCAGCGCGGCGCAACCTTTCAGCGCGTTCCTCAAATTCCAGCCGCTTCTCTTGCAGGAGAGTGCGTTTTTCTTGCAGCTGGCGCCTCTTGCCATTGTATTCGCTATGCTGGATACGCAATTGGGTGAGGCGTTCGCTGCGCTCATGGAGAAGCTCGGCCGCAGGTACAAGCGGCTCAATAGCCTTGATTTTCTGTTGAAAGTCGGCGCGGCGGCGCTGGTACGTCGAAAGCTGCTGCTGCAAGCGCTGACGGAGCGCGCCAATTTCGGCGTAGCGGGTACGCTTTTGCATAGCCTCATCGCGCTGCTTCTCAAGCTCGATCTGTTGCTCAACCAGGGGAGCCAGCTCGACGACCTTCTGACGCGCTGCCGCGACATCAGCCAGGCGCGCGCTCCAGTTATCGGCGTTAGTTTGCGTTCGGGTCAGGTTATTCTCTAGCCTGGCGAGCTGTTGCTGTAAAGAGTTGCGCTGCTGTTCGTCCTGGCGCAAGCGCTGCAAGATTTGCTCGGCCTCGCGGTAGCGCTGATAGTCGGCGCGGGCCGTATCGACGATCTGCCGAGCCTGGCGAGCGTTCTGTAGCTGCTGCCCATATTCCTGCAAGCGGGCCTGGTGATCCGTGGAAAGCTGCTGGCTATAGGTATAGCGCTGCTCCAACTCGCGCAGTTGATCGCGCTTGATAAGTAGCGTGGCCTGCTGCTCCCCATAGAGGGCAAGCTGCCGCGTCCATTCGACATTCTGCTCTTTCTGCTGCTCATCCTGCAAGCGAGCATCTCTGAGCTCTTGCTGCCACACCTCTAGCTCGCGCGTCTCGTAAGCCAGGCGATTGATCTCTATCTGCTGCTCCTGCATCTGCTCTTTATAATATTTTTGCGTATCGAGCAAGTTGTCGGCGGCAGTTTTGTAATCTTCGATCTGCAAGAGGGCATCAAAAGTCTGCTTACGCTTGCTGCCCACTTCCAGAAAGATGGAGGTAAAGGTACCCTGCGGCACGCCAAGGGCATCGCGGAAGAGCGAATTGAGCGGGCGCTCCCGATCGATACCAAAGAGCTCATGTAATTTGTCCAATACATCGGCATTCTGCTCGATGCGCGCGTTGGCTTCGTGATCGTGGATTAGCCAGCGTGCACCACTGCCGCAGCGCCGCTCTACGGTATATGGGCGGTCATCGCCACCGATCAGGCGAATAACTACCTTGCCATGCTTCTCTCCCTCGCGCACAAACTGATCCTGGCTATAGGGTAGATAGCCGAAGAGGGCAAAGCCAATGGCTTCAACAAGCGTCGTTTTGCCAACACCATTGGGGCCACTGATCGCGGTTGTCCCGCGTCGGAGGTCTACGGCGATGTGGCGATAACTTTTGATGTTCTCTAATTCTATACGTGTGATGAGCATGGCGATAAGACCAGCCTCCCCTACGAACGCGAAAAATACACTCCCGGCTTGCTATTCCACTTGAGCGAGTCAATAGTGGAAATATCAGGCGCATTATAACATGCCTGGGAAGAGAATGCCCCTCCGCAAAGTCCTCCAGATGCCCTCTCTCATGCTTTTGGGGAGCGGCTTTGCGACGGCTCTTTTTCCATCTTCTCTACAATTATTGACAAACTGCTCAGTTTTATCTATTCTACTTATAGATAGATGTGTTTCAACCCCATGATACCCGGCTGCTCGCTTATAAAAGCAAGCACTCGTTGTATCAACCTGGCCTGCAAGAGGGAGAGTGCTCATATGAAGCCTCATCGCCGTAAGTTTCTCCTCGCTATATCTCTGGCTTTTGTAGTTGCGCTACTTGTACTGGGCACTTTCTGGACATTGGGATTGTTTAATCGCAGCGCTATAGCTCATGAGAAGACGCCGGATCATATTGTGAGAATAATGCCTTTGGGCGATTCTATTACAGCCGGTGACACTTTTTCTAAAGGTTTCAAGACTTCGGTAGCCGGCGGATACCGCACTCCTCTATGGTCTGACTGTATGCAAGAGCAATGGCATGTCGTCTTCGTAGGCTCACAGGTTGGTGGACCGGCCTCACTTACCGATAAAGCGCATGAAGGGCATCCGGGCTGGCGCATCGATCAGATCTCGGCGCATGTAGTGAGCTGGCTCAGAATGTATCAACCTGACATCATCCTCTTACAGATCGGGACTAACGACATTTTGCAACACTATCATGTCAATACAGCTCCCGCTCGCCTTAGTTACTTACTGGCCCAGATTAGCAGTACGCTCCCTCTGGCAACCACTATTGTGGCTCAAATTACCCCGCTTGGTCAGCCGCAACTCGATGCTCAGGTTGTGGCCTTTAACCGCACTATTCCGCTGATTGTGAAGAGCATAGCAGACCAGGGAAGACATATTGAATACACAGACATGTATGATGCGGTCCCGGAGAGCGATTTAAGCGACGGGATACATCCCAACTCAGCTGGCTATGTCTTAATGGCTACTGTCTGGTTTGACACGCTCAGGCCACGCTTTGCCACGACCCAGATGCCTGCAAATTGATTTTCATTACCTGAGATCGCGTATTAAACAAAGGGAGCCTATATGCAGGCTCCCTGATAAAGAGATCACTTTTGCTAGTTCTCCTGCTGGATAATGCTCTCCAGATAGCTTATTCCACAAGAGCTCCCAACTTCTGCGAGCTTTAAACCAGTGGGGAGATAGATGTTATAGCGCGCATTGTGGGTGCGTGGCAATTTCTCGCGCTTGAACGTGCCCTGCGGAAAATAAACAAGCCAGTAGTCATGCCGTTGCGCATCCTGCTTCATTTCCAGGGAACAGCCATGATACATCAGGACTTCCTCCTCGCCGGGCAAGATATCCCAGAAAGCCTGGCGGCTGACCGCGTACTCTCCAAGCTCGCCCCAGGGTGGACAAAATGGAAACTGTGGGGATGTATCCGCCATTATTTTTCCTCTCCCAACTGCCTCACAATGCGAGCATGAAAGCTCTCAAGTACCGGTAGCACCTGCTTAGAAATGTCCTTTGGGATCAAGCCATGCTGAGTAGCCATGGCATAGACATGTATGGCGTCTCCGATGGCAATAAGTTCTTTGAGGGATGCGACAAATGGGCGCATCTGATCCAGCACTGGTGGTAGTTTCTTCATGATTCTCACTCCTTACTCAACGTAACACTACAAAAACACATCCCTCTGCCGATTGTCATTTTTATCTTATCACTTTTATCACAACATAAATATCATACCACAAAATTCTTGTTATTTTGCTCTCAATACAAAAAACAAGACCTTTCTGCTAGAATCGAGATCAAAGTCGAGAAGAGTAGAGTTTATGATACGGCTAAAAGTCAAAGAGATCGCTGAAGCGCAGGGCTTTAATCAATCTTCACTCTCGCGCGCATCCGACATTCACTTCACTACGATTAAATGGATCTTTCGTGATCCATACAAGGGAATCTCAACGCTAACGCTTGACAAGCTTGCCAAAGCGCTAAAGGTTTCCCCCAGCGACCTCATAGAATTTGATCCCGACAAGTAATATTTCTTTCCTCATTTGGGCTCATCAAGCAGAATAGGGCGGTGTTATGATAAGATTACGGGTTAAGGAAATCGCTGAAGCGCAGGGCTTTAACCAATCTTCACTTTCACGCACATCTGACATTCACTTTATGACCATTAAACGCATCTTTCGTGATCCATACAAGGGAGTGTCAACGCTAACGCTTGACAAGCTTGCCAAAGCGCTGAAGGTTTCCCCATGCGACCTCATAGAATTTGACCCCGATAAGTAATATTTTCCTGCCTCTAAAGAGGCAATAGCAGCACCGAGCTCGATCACATAAAATGGAACATAGTACAGCAATAGCCAGATCTTTTTATTACCTAATATGGATATATGTGATATACTCTCTCAGCAAAAGGGATGCCAGGTAATATCTTGACTTGAATTTGCCAGATGAGGGAGGTAGATGCCCAGGCGCGCCACATACAGTGTCTTCTGGTCGCAAGAAATCAACGGATATGAGATCCAGAACAGTCGGGCAAGCGAACCAATTGAGCTCACGCCTGATAGTCAGGCCTGGTTTGCCTGGCTTGAAGAAATCAGTTCCTTTGCCTTTCGCAGCCGGACAGGAGCATATTGTACGGCACGCAAGGAAGAGCAGCGGGGCCATAGTTACTGGTATGGCTATCGCTTCCTGCACGGACGCACAAGTAAACGCTACCTTGGCACAAGCGCAGATCTCTCCCTTGCCCGCTTAGAGGAGATTGCCCTCCTTCTCGCCAACGGGCCTACCTCGGCATCTCATACCTCTGCAAACCTGGAGCCCGTTTCGTCCAAGATGGCACCTATTTCTTCTTCCACATCCTGCGCTTCGCCAACGTCCTCAGCCTGGCAACAGCCATTAATAGCCTCAAGGCTTTCTCCTCCCAGCCTACCAGCTGCGCAGATCGAACGTCCTCACCTGCTTACCCGGCTAGATATGGGCCTCTCGCACCCGCTCACCCTACTGCAGACCCCGGCGGGCTTTGGCAAAACCACCCTCGTAAACCAGTGGATCACTCAAATTAGCGCTCGGCCAACAGCCCCTCAGATTGCCTGGATCTCGCTCGCAGCCACAGACAATGACCCGCGCCGCTTCTGGCACATGCTTATTACTGCCCAGCTCATTGAGCAGGCGGCCTGGGCGCTCCGTTCACTGGCTACAAAGCCGCAGATTGAAATTGTAGAATTGGAAACTGTAATTACGCTCCTGCTCAATGAGCTGGCCCGGTGCCAGGCGGATAGGCTCCTTATCCTCGACAATTATCACCTCATCGCTGAGCCAGCGATCCACCGAACACTTACCTTTTTCATTGAGCACCTGCCGACAACGCTACGCGTAGTGCTGCTCTCACGCACCGAGCCAGCCAGTCTACCGTTGCTACGCTGGCGCGCCGAGGGCACGCTACTCGAATTGCATACAGCGGCCTTACGCTTCTCAATAGAGGAGACAGATAGCTTTCTGCGCCAGATTCTGGCCTTCCCGCTCTCCGCTTCAGCCCTGGCTCAGCTCGATACATTTATAGAAGGTTGGCCAGCTGGCCTACGTCTGCTGAGTACTGGCCTTGCCGAGAAGCGCAGCGCCCAGGAAGTTGAGCAGGCGCTTTCCAGCTTGCACAACCAGGCCAGTTCTTCCACTCTCTATCAGCTATTGCTTGACTACTGCGTCACAGAGATCCTGGATCTACAGCCGGAAGCGCTTCAACACTTTCTCCTACGCACAAGCGTGTGCAGTCGCCTGACCCGTTCCCTCTGCGCAAGTTTGCCAGGCAGCGCGCAGAACTGCGAGCTTTTTGAGGCTACGAAAAGATGCGGTCTTTTGCACGAAGTGCTAGACGAAACGGGAACATGGTTTCGTTATCAAGCCTTTTTAAGAGAAGCGTTACGCCATGAAGCCCCTTTGCGCCTCGCTAGTCATGAGCTGCGTCAGTTCGCGCTAGGAGCAAGCTATTGGTATGAACAGCAAGCCTTGCTCCAGGATGCTATTGAGGCAGCCATCCAGGCTCAAGATATGGAGCGAGCGGCCTCGTTGATTGAGCGGACAGACGGCAACGGCCAGGCCTATGAAGCACAAAGGCTACAGCGCTGGCTCTCACAGATGCCAGAGGTAGTTCTTAGCACACATCCACGCCTCTGCCTGCTCACGGCACTTACGTTACGATTTCAAATAGGTTCACCCTCCCAGACAACCCGAGGGCGCGTCGAAGCACTTCTGCAGATGGCTGAGGAAGCCTGGAAGCGTCAGCATAAGCTATCCTGGCCTGGAGCAATCAGCGCATTTCGGGCCATGAATGCCTGGCAACAAGAGCCGTTGTCGCAAGCCGTAAAGTACGCTCAGCAGGCGCTTGATCTGCTTCCCGACGAAGACACAGATCGTCGCAGAAAGGAATGGCGGAGCGCCTGTCTCTTCATTGTTGGCATAGGGCACATGTATGAAGGGCGTTTTGACGAGGCGCGCCAGAGCCTCCTGGAAGCCCACACAGAAAGTCAGGAAGCCGCTGATCCGCACCTGGCGCATCTCTTGCTCCCTTTATTGGGACTGAGCAGCTTTGTCCAGGGCCAACTCCACCTGGCTGAGGGATACTATCGCCAGAGCCTGGCCGCCGCTGTAAGCCGGGAAGAAAAAGGGCAGGCCTTGCTTGGCCTCTCCCATCTCGCCCTTGAATGGAACGAACTGGATGAAGCCGAACAGCAGGCCCGCCAGGTTCTGGAGCTCGTAAACGACAGCTTGCACGAGCTCAACAACCGCGCGGTAATTCTGCTTGCGCTCATTGAGCAGGCGCGGGGACGCACAATTTCCGCTCAAAAGCAGCTTGCAACACTTATGGCGCGCCTGCAAACAAGCTCAACACCACTGACCTGGCAACTATTGCCTGACGTTGTAAATCTTTCAATTAGCTTCCACCTGGCTACAGGCAATCTTCAAGCTGCCGAGCACAGCCTGGAACTACAGCAGCGCGCTGGCCAGACGCTAAACTTTATGCAACAGATGATATTACATATCTTGCAAGCGCGCCTCCTGTTGATCCAAGGACAGACAAACGCGGCATGCCGTCAGCTTGAGGCGCTCCTCCCTCTTGCCCAGGAGCGCCATTTGATGCACAATGCCCTGGAAATACAGGTCTTACTCACCCTGACGCACACTGCCTGTAAACAGGACCGTCAGGCTCAGCAACAGCTACAACAACTACTTGTGCAGACAAGGGATGAAGGCTTCCTTCGCCTCTTTCTCTCCGCAGGATTGCCCTTGATGCGTGTCCTGCACCAGCTTGTACCAGCGCTACAGGATAAAGAGCTGCGGTCGTATGCGCGCACAATCCTGCGCGCCTTTGCTAGAGCTGCTGAGGGCTCAGATCTCGGCACAGCCTCGGGAGATGGCATCTTATTCGAGCCCCTTTCTCTGCAGGAACAGCGCGTGCTGCGGCTGCTCACCACAGGATACACGAATCAGGAGATTGCCAACGAGCTGGTTGTCTCGGTTAACACAGTCAAGGATCATATGAAACACCTCTATCGCAAGCTGGGAGTGAGAAACCGCCTGCAGGCCAGCGAAGTTGCGCATCAGCTCAAGCTCTGCTGAGTACCTCCACTCATAACTACCCCTTGAGCCACCCCTTTGCAGGATGTTCTTGCATCTCAGCCTGGCTATACTTTCAGCACATGCTTGAACTAGTAAACTAGAGTTCCCAGGGAAACAGTAGAAATAGGCAAGAAGCATAAAGCCGAGCACTTACAAGAGCAAGCATAGCCTAACCATCGTTTCCTCGTGAAGACTGCACTTAGCTTAATACAAAAGGATAAATCAATCATGGTAGCAAGAAAGCAGAGCAAAGATTTTAGCGCACTCGTACAGACTGACGCCGGCCCCATTCTCGGCACGGTATACGAAGAGTACCGGCTCTTCCAGGGCATTCCATACGCTGCGCCTCCAGTGGGCGAACTGCGCTGGAAGTCGCCGCAGCCGCCAGAACCATGGTCGGAACCACGCAACGCCACAAAACCCGGCAACTGGTGTCCCCAACCTCAGAGCGGGCTGGCCAATACGCCCGGCGGAGGGACTGAAGATTGCCTGTTTCTCAACGTGACCACGCCTCACGCGGCAAGCGTGGGACAGCTAAAGCCCGTCATGGTCTGGCTGCATGGCGGAGGACCCGTTGGCGCGGGCAGCCCTTTTGACGCCCATCGGCTGGCCCTCATCGGCGATGTCGTGGTCGTGACCCTCAACTATCGGCTGGGCATCTTTGGCTTTTTCGGTTATCCAGGACTGCAAGGGGCCGGCGGCTTTGGCCTCGAAGATCAGCAGGCCGCCTTACGCTGGGTGCAGCGCAATATAGCGGCCTTTGGCGGCGATCCGCAGAACGTAACCCTGTTTGGCCAATCCTATGGCGGGCTCTGCACAACCATGCAATTGAGCTCACCAACAGCTGTCGGCTTATTCCAGCGCGCCATAATACAGAGCGATCCGGCAGCCGCTAACTTTCCGCGCAACGCCTTTACCGAAGGCGCCCCGGCCCTTCCCAGCCTGTGGCGTTCGCGCGCTGAAGTGGAAGCCCTGGGCCAATACATAGTTGAGAGTGAAGGCTGGCTTGATCCGGCTAAAACCGATCCCACTACAGCTCTGAAGATCCTGCGCAGCCTGCCTGCCACCAGCCTGATACCGGCCACAGCAGCCTTCTCCTGTCCAGTCTTTGGCAATGCAGTTCAGCCAGAAAATCCAGCCCAGGCCTTACGAAGCGGACATTTTCAGCAAATGACGGTGATGGCAGGAGGCACACGCGACGAGGCTCGCTACTTTGTAGGAGTCGGCTATGATTTTCAGGGTCGGCCCCTACAATCAATCACGGCTGAACGCTACGCAGCACTACTTACAGAGTCCTTTGGCGAGGCCGCCCCAGAAATCCGCGAGCGCTATCCGCTCAGCGACTACGAATCGCCAGGTTTAGCCTGGGCAAGCGTTATCAGCGATGGCGTATGGGCTCTTGGCAACTGGCAACAGAATCGAGCGCTTGCTGAGCAAGTGCCGCTTTACGTCTACGAGTTCGCTGATCGTCAGGCTCCCCATATTGCCTCGTTCTTACCAGATGTTCCGCCGGGAGCCTACCACGCCGCAGAGCTCAATTACCTGTTAGATTTCTTCGACCAGCCTGCGCAACTGGCGCCCGAGCAGCAGCGATTATCAGAGCAGATGATCCGCTATTGGACAAACTTTGCCCGTACAGGCAATCCAAATAGCTCAGATCTCCCCGCCTGGCCTTTCTTTGATCCAGGCAAAGCCGTACCGTATGTGCAAGCGCTGACGACAGCTAAAGCGGGTGGAATACGGGGCATTGATCTGGCTGCCGAACATCAGCTCGACTTCTGGTCAGACTTACGCGCCGGGTAGCCCCACCCAAATCACAAGCTTGAAAGAGACGCTGCCAGCTGCATTCTTGTGTGCCTGGCAGATTTTCCGGCCTCGCTTGGACAAACCCGATCTTTGCACACTGCAGCCAGGGGTTTCCAGTTCTCCACAATGGGATTGTCAAGGGCTCATTCGCTCGCGATGCTCCTTAACTTGAGGGCAGGTATTGTGGCGCGCTCCAACGTTTCCCTTTGCGTCTCGCCGCTCTCAGGTAGGGAAAAACGAGAAAAGGAAAGCCATTGAACAACAATCAAGCTCAGTGACAAGTAGCCCTGGAGCATGCTATAATAAATGAAGCATTTATCTCTAGCTTATCTAGTACTGCGGAGAATGTTGCTTTGAGCAATCACTATACACCTGGTTCTGGTGGCGGGGCTTCAAGCAACGGTAATACGTTTGTCAATCGTCGAGATGTGCGTGCCAACAACATGACAGGCGCGCTACCTCTGTTGGGATCAACCAGTACGGAGCGGGGCTATGCGGGCTCGTATCAGTTCGAGCAGATGATCGAATCGCTGCGCGAACTCTTCGAACAGGATCGACAGATGGCGAGCCAGCCTGACTCAACACGCTGTGGAATTTGTTACCTACATTTTCCTGTCAGCGATCTTCGCTACCGCGACGAAGGGTTTTATATATGCCGGAGCTGTGAAAAAGCCCTGGGAAACCAGATATTGCCGATGCTGCACGTTCAGCAAAAACTTTAACAGTTAGTTCAAAAATAGATTATCCCTGAAAACTCAGGGATTAGCGAGCTCCAAGGGCTCATCCTTGCTGGCCGCCGGGAAGGTAGTAATGCCAGTGGGCAATACTACTTTCCGGTACAGCATGTCCCGCCCTGACAACTTTTCCCTGGCAATTTCTTAACATGGGATCATCCTATACTTCTCCACAAAGGCGATTCGTTCGACCGCGACGCCCCTGGATCTTCCACTTTCGTCATCTCTCAAGCCGATCTGAAGCGAAACGTGCGTGAGCTTTAACGCATGCGAGCCAGCAGCACCTTATAGCGCGTATTACCACCAACCTCCTCAAGTGTTTTGAAGCACGTGGCCAGCACCGGCTCATACTTCAGGAAGCGATTAGCTACCAGATAGAAACGTCCCTGGGGGCGCAACACCTGCGCCGCCTCGCGTATAAAGCGCTCAGCAATATCCTTCGTCTGGATGCCCCCTTGATGGAACGGGGGATTCGTCGCCACAAGGTCAAAGCGCTGCTCCAGAACAGCCCGAGCCCCATCGCTGGGCAGAGCCCGAATATTTGGCAAGCCACTTTGCGCTATTGCCCGCTGGCTAGCGGCAACCGCAGCCAGACTGACATCAACCATCGTCACCTGTCCCTGGATCGCCTGGCGAGCAATATGCAAACCTATAAAGCCTCCACCGCAGCCAATATCCAACGCCTCATCAGTCTCACGCACCTCTAAGGCCTCAAGCAATAAACGCGTCCCCTCGTCTAGCTGATTGGAGGCAAAAACTTTGAGCTCACGTCCTGGCAGTTCCGGCGGCGCAGTTGTTGCGGCCTTGCGGGCACGCAGAACGCGCTGCCCCTTACTGATCAAGAGCGTCTCAACAGGCCCGAATGCATCCTGCATCCGTTTGGCGAAGGAAAGAATACCGCGATCCTTGGAACCCGTTATATAGAGATGGCCGCCAGGCTTGAGCGCATAGGCCGCCACCTCCAGAGCATAATGCATCCAGGCATTGCTCGGCTGATAGAGTAGATTCATGACAGCTACATCCAGCGTCGCTGGTGGATGGTGTAAGATATAGTCGTGAAACGCACAATGGCTCATGCGAGCCCGTGGGTGTGCGGCCATGACAGCCGTAGCGTTAGCCAGGTTGTCCTCGGCCAGGACCAGGCTTGCACCTGGCTGTTTCGCGACATAGGAAACAAAGGGATCGGCAGCCGAATTCAGCACAAGCACGCGATCCTCAGCTGAAAGTTGTACTGTATCACATAAAAGACAAGATGGGAGTATCATAGTATGGCCCTCTATATTGATTGCGCTTATCTTGATGATATCACGCAAGTGTGCAAAACCATACCAGTAGCCGGCGTTACCACCAATCCAAGCTTGATGCTGAACGCCTGCCAGCGCGGCCAGAAGCTTAGCCCACGACAACTCTTACAAGAACTGCTAGCACGTATAGAGGGAACTATCTTCATCCAGCCGGGCGAGACAGAAGAGGAAGAAGCCGTCAAGGAAGCCCTCTCCTATATCGAGCTTGCCCCCGAACGCGTAATCCCCAAGATCCCTATGACCCAGACCGGCATGCGCATAGCGCTCCAACTAAAAAGCGCCAGGCACCGCATAGCCTTTACAGCAATTACCACAGTCGCCCAGGTCTATTGCGCAACCATGGCCCAGGCAGATTATGTGATTCCCTACTATAATCGCTTAACCAGTGCCGGCGTTGACGCCCGCGAGCGCATCACAGATATGGTCAGTTTACTAGAAAAGCAGCAACTTCCTACCCGCGTCCTGGCTGCCAGTTTGAAATCATCGATCGAAACCTCAGAGGCCCTCCTGGCAGGTGCGCACGATTTGACCGCCGCGCCCTCCGTTCTCCTGGAGATGGTGCGCAACCCTCAGAGCGAGCAGGCTGTAGAAAAGTTTAAACAGGATTGGCAAAAGATGAAAACACTGTAATGAAACATTTCGCTATATCACTCTCCAAATATGAAAATTAATTCATTCTAGCGCGGGCACATTTCATGTGATCGTCATCGCTGCATGGTATAGTATCTGTGTAACCGAACGGAAAAGAAAACCCCGGGGCGGGGAAGTGAGAGGGAGGCACAGGCAAAGACGAGGTACAGGAGGCGGGAAGGTGAAGGGGGAAAGGACTCGTCTTTGCGAGGGGAGAAGCATTCGGTAAGGCTCCGTAGCGCAAAGCCAGGGACTTGTGGGGGGTGGACAGGCAATGGTTGTAGATGTCGGCGGTTCTGTCAGGGTAGAAGTAATTATTCAGCTGGCTGGATGACGGCACCGGGAACACTGGCTTCTGGCTCTGGTCGGTGTGAGGGGCCAAATGTGTAGTAGTTTAACTACTACCATCTGATAATTGGATTGCATGGTGCAGCATGAGAGGATGTGCGGTGGAAGTGCTTTTATGGGCATGTAGGCCTGCACGCCTGCATTCTCCCTTAAGGATGTCCTTATTCATCCGGGCCCATATAAGGGGGAGCGCCTGGAACTAATTTGGGGCAATACATGTGGATGTTATGTGGTGGGGCAATGTCACCAGGAAGCCCGAGAAAGATTGCTTCTCGGGCTTCTTTTTGCTTTCTGCACCTTCCGCAACTCCTCAGTATGCCGCCATGGCCGAACGGTTCAAATTCGCATTTACCACATCAAGAATAGTCTTGGTTGTAAATGGCTTTGTCAGATAAGCCTGGGCGCCAGACAGGCGGCCTTTGAGGCGATCAATGATACCGCTATGGCGGGTCAGCATCACAATGATAGCCTTGTTCCAGGGAGTCTTTGAGCGTAAATAACGTGCAATGGCGTACCCATTCATCTTGGGAAGGTCGATATCGAGAAATATCAAATCGGGAACTTGCTGTAGCTCGTGCGTGGTCACCGCCCGTAAAGCCTCGATCCCATCCGGATAAGAAACTACATTAAATCCAGCCCGTTTCAGGCTAACTTCTACAATTTTTCGGACCGTAGGAGAATCATCTATAACCATGACTAGCTTGCTCATACGCCGGCTGCTCCTGGTGGTATATACCTTTTTAACTATTTGATCCCTATTAAGTATGCAAGCAAATCTTTATCTGTTACAATGACGAGTACACGACAACTAGATAACAACTTTGCCACTTTTATCAAATAAGCATCCTTCGGGATACCTGTCTATTATATAAGGAAATTTGTATCTTTGGTATCTGTTAGCAAGCGTTCGCAGTTAAAGAGAAAAATATGAAGCTAAATCTGCGATTAAGGCGTGAACGCGAACTGCGCGGGTGGTCGCAGGCCAAAGTAGCCGAAGAAGTTGGGACCGATCCGGCGACGGTAAGCCGCTGGGAGCGTAGCCTTTCCTTTCCCTATCCACATTTTCGCGAGAAACTTTGTCTACTTTTTGGCAAAAATGCCGAGGAACTGGGCCTGGTCCAGGAAGATAGCGCTGAGCCGGCAGAGCCGGCAGTAGACCCCACCTCTAGCCACCACGCGCTAGCCACCCCACTCTCCCTGCCACTCTATGATCCTGCTATTCCTCTACCTTCCAGCATCAGTGTAGGGCTCGTCGGCCGGGATCATCTGTTAGAGCAATTAAGAGAGCGCCTTTGCGGCGGCGGGAGCATAACATTGACAGCACTCAATGGACTGCCAGGTGTCGGTAAAACCGCGCTGGCTGTGCAACTGGCCCACGATCCCAGTGTACGGACCCATTTTTGCGATGGTCTGCTCTGGGCTGCACTGGGACCACGGCCTAACGTTCTTGGGCAGCTCAGCCGCTGGGGAGCGTTGCTGGGCATCGCCACATCTGAGATGGTAAACAAGAGTTGCGCCCATGACCTGGCCGAAGCCATTCGTGCCGCCATAGGCATGCGCCGCATGCTCCTTGTCATCGATGACGCCTGGGACCTTGAAGATGCCCTGGCCTTCAAAGTTGGTGGTCCGCACTGCGCCTTCATCCTGACGACGCGCTTCCCTACGCTGGCCCTGGGCTTTACCAGCGATGGTGCAACCCTTGTCGAAGAGCTAGATGAAGACGATGGTATCGAGCTGTTAAAAAAGCTTGCGCCTGGCATCGATATACTCGAAACCGAAGTCATGCGCGATCTCATCCATTCCGTGGGTGGTCTGCCCCTGGCCCTTACCTTGATGGGCAAATATCTACGCGCGCAGGCCTATAGCCAGCAACCACGCCGCATTCGCGGCGCAGTCCAGCGCTTACTTAATGTGCAGGAACGCCTGCAGCTCAGTGAGCCCTATGCCTTAGTCGAGCGGCATCCAAGCCTTGAACAGGGCGAGAAGCTTTCGCTTCAATCAGTTATTGCCGTAAGCGACCAGCTACTCGATGAGCAGGCTCGGCAAGCCTTACGCGCCCTGGCAGTCTTTCCGGCCAAACCCAACACCTTCTGTGAGGAAGCCGCAGTAGCCGTTACCAACCTTCCCCATGACGTTCTCGACAGCTTAACTGACGCCGGGCTACTAGAGAGCCGTGGCCCGAACCGCTACACGCTCCATCAGACTATCTCTGACTACGCCAGGCTCAATTTACAGGATGATGAGCCCTATCAGCGTTTTGTTAGCTATTATGCCGATTACGTTGAAAAACAGGCAAAAAATATCGCCCTCATGGAAGAAGAGAGCAGCAATATTCTGGAGGCGCTGCGCCTGGCCAGCGAGCGCGGCATGCAAGCTGAGCTGGTAGGCGGGGCCAACGCATTTACGCACTTCTGGCTGGCTCGCGCGCTCTATACTTTAGCCGAGCAATACCTACTCAAGGCATATGTAGCGGCTCAACAATTGGGGAACGCGGCAGAGATCGCCACCACGCTGCAACATCTTGGCGAGGTCAACGTCTGGCTGAGCGAATATGAACGAGCCGAGCACTATCTACAGCAGGGCTTAGGCCTGGCCAGACAGCAGAAAAACATGCTGCAGATCAGCGAATTGCTCTATGAGCTCGGAGAAGCCATGCGGCGCAGTGGACAGAATACTCAGGCTATGGCATACTACCAGGAAGGCTTAGAATTAGCCCGGCGTAGCGAGCATTATGAGCTCATGTGTCTGACCCTGGCTCCCCTTGGCAGATACGCTTGCGATCGAGGGGATTATAGACGCGCAAACGACTATTTACGCGAAGGCTTAAGCCTGGCCCGCCGCCTGGGCTTACGTGAGCCCATGATTGTTCTGCTCACTACCCTGGGCAAGGTAGGCTTTGAGATAGGAGACTTCGCGCAGGCCGCGCAATACGAGCAAGAAGCCTTTGAGCTGGCCCAGCAACTCGGCCTGCACTCTCTTATGTGCTGGATACTGGTCTGCCTGGGAGCAAATGCCTGCGGCAGCGGTAATCTAGACAAAGCCAACACCTATTTACAAGAGGGATTAGAGCTGGCCTACAGGCTACAATATCATGAAATGATCGCCTTGGCCTTGATCAATCTCATCGGCACAGCGAGAAAAGTTGGCAATTACGCGCAGGCCGAGCAGTATTACCGTGAAGGCCTGACGGCAATCGACAAATTAAGCAATTCATGGTATCTATGTGCCTTAACGTTTGAATGGAGCGAAATACACATAGGTAGAAACGACCTTGCTGTGGCAACCGAGACCGCCCATAAAGCGTTGTCCTATGTGCCTGAAGGCAATCGAGAATTCGCTTTACAGGGCAAATACACCCTGGCACGCCTTGCCGCGCTACAAGAAAATTTCTCCGAGGCTCGGCGCCTGGGACAGGAGTGCCTTAACGAATACCAAGCAAATGGCCATCGTCAAGGTGCCCGGGTTAAAACCTGGCTCGCCTCGCTTCCCAACACAGATCAGTCATAAATCGTCGGAGAAAGCGAAGCGGCCAGGGCTTTTCTGGCAAGCTTGACGGAAAACCCTCTTTATAGGAATAGTCCAAACATGATACAATAGTCCCATTGTAAGATGGGGATCAGAAATGTCACCTGGCAGGCATGATTTACTTCCTTAATTCATTCCTGGCCCTCAGCACAAGTACACCAAATGAATGTATAGACTTTAGCATGCTTGATATCATTATTACACTGGCACGGGCTTTCCGCGCACAGCAGAAACAACTCTATATGGTGGGTGGAACAGTGCGCGATGTGCTGCTCCATCGCGGGCAATCTGCCGATGCGGATCTGGCAACCGATGCGCATCCCGACGAGATTAAGCGCCTGGTGGCTCCAACTCACCCCACCGCCGTTGTGCTGGTAGGCGAGCGTTTCGGGACAGTACGTCTCCACTACGATACCAACATCATAGAGATCACTACCTTTCGTTCCGAGCGCTACAATCCCGAATCGCGCAAGCCCGAAGTATGCTTCGGTACAGATCTTAGCGAAGATCTGCATAGGCGCGATTTCACCATTAATGCGCTGGCGCGCGACCCGCTTAATGGACATATCATTGACCTCTTTGGAGGTCGGCAGGATCTTGAGGCTCATATTTTACGCGCGGTCGGCGACGAGCCCGATAAGCGCTTTGACGAGGACCCATTGCGCCTTTTACGTGCTGTGCGTTTCGCGGCACAGCTCAACTTCACGATTGAGCCGGAGACCAAACGCTCAATTGCACGACAGGCAAGCAAGTTACAAAAGATCAGTCGCGAACGCATTCGCGATGAGATGAATAAGCTCTTACTGGCTGCCTACCCTGCCCGAGGCCTGGATTTGCTGATGGAACTTGGCTTGATGGAATGGATTATACCTGAAGTGCTGGAGCTGCGCGGCGTCAGCCAGCAGCCGGTAGCGCGTAAAGCCTCAACCAAAGATGTCTATGCCCATGTATTGCGCGTAGTCGAAAACTCGGCACCTCGGCTCACCAGCCGCTGGGCGGCTCTACTCCATGATATAGCCAAGCCTCGCACAAAAAGTGTTGAAGATAATAAAGTGCACTTCTTTGGCCACGAAGACATCGGCGCGTATATGGCACGGGACATTCTTAAGCGCTTGCACTTTGATCGTGACTTTATTGATAGCGTTTCGCGCCTCGTCCGCCTGCACATGCGGGCAAACGCCTATACATCCGATTGGACGGATGGCGCTGTGCGGCGCCTTATGCTGGATAGCGGCGATACACTTCCAGATCTGCTCGATCTGTCACGAGCCGATATTACTAGCTATCGGGTAGACAAGATCGCGCGTGCTGCCGCGCGAGTAACCGAGCTGGCTGAGCGCTGTCAGCGCTTGCAAGAAGAGGCTGAGCGCGTCCCGCTCAAAAGTCCTCTCAACGGCGATGATTTGATGAAACTGTTTGGCCGTGGCCCCGGACCCTGGCTGCGCCCCATCAAAGATCATCTACTCAGCCTGGTTATCGATGGCATGCTCTCTCCCGATGATCAAGAAGAGGCTGCCAGAATTGCAAGAACATTTGTAGAGGAGATGGAAAAGCCATAACTTACGGCTTACTGTGGCAAGGAGATACTCGAACGAAAGGGCTACTATGATGGCGAAAGACAATCAATCGGAGCAGAAGCAGGGGGCCAGCGTATCGAAGGCTACCAATAATGGGGAGATATCGACGTCCTCCACTGCGCGCAAAGCACGCGAGAGCGCAAAAAACAACAAGACGCGGGTTGGCGGCACAGCCGTGCCAGGGGCAAAGTCAACCGCGCCCAAACCAGTAACACAGACCAATAATCCCAACCAGCAGCAGGCTGAAAGCTATAATCGCATGATGCGCCGACGCATGCAACGCCTTGGCACCGGCCCTTATAGCGAAAATCAGCAGGTCCAAAAGATGCAAGAAAAGCGCAAGAAACGCAAAGAGCGCAAAGAGCAGGTCATGCTGGAGAAACGTCAGGAAGCGCGAAAAGCCGTTCCCGCCGCCCGCCTGGCCCTTGGCAATAAAGTTGTCTACTTTGTCGTGGGCACGGCTGCTATCCTGATCCTGGTGATCGTGCTCTTCCTTATTCTGCGTCACCCATTCTAGAATATCACTAGGGGCCTTTGGCCAAAGGCCCCCTATGCCGTCGACTTACGTCTGATCAAACGACTCTGCAGGATGACCACGACCAGGAGGAAAGCGCCACGAATCACGGTCTCCCAATAGGAGCTCAGGCTAATAAAGCCGTAGCCATTTTCAAAATTCAGCACATTAAAGATCAGGCCCAGCAATAAAGCCCCCACCAGCGAGCCCCCAACGGTCCCCATTCCTCCGGTCAGCAGCGTTCCACCCACCACAACAGCAGCAATTGCCGAAAGCTCCCAGCCCACAGCTTCATTCGGATTGCCTGAGATCGTCTGCGCAGCGAGCAAGAGACCAGCCAGGCCAGCCAGCACACCACTAATCACATAGACCAGCAGCGTAATGCGCTCCACGGGCAGACCCAGCAGGCGGGCCGCCTCTTCATTCCCCCCAATAGCCAGGATATGGCGTCCAAAGCGCGTAAAATTGAGCACAATTGAGCCGATAGCGTACGCAGCCAACATGATATAGATAGGGATTGGAATCCCCAGCAAGGTTCCTGTATAGATCATGGAAAAATCATTGTTGGCGTCGGCGGCGATCGTAGCATCCTTAGAGACGAGAAGGGCCAGGCCGCGCGCACCTATCAGCATAGTCAGGGTAGCAATAAAGGGAGGAATGCGCAGCCGCGTAATAGCCAAGCCATTGAAGAGCCCGACCAGAGCACCGGTCAGGACCACAGCCGCCAGCGAGGCATACAGGCCGTACACGCTGACGCGGGCTGCCACAACCGCACACAGAGCTGTCAGCGAGCCAACCGAAATATCGATCCCGCCCGTCATAATCACAAACGTCTCGCCCAACGCAATCAGGGCCAGCATCGTATTATACGAGAGCAAGGTAAAAATATTGTAAGGTGTAAGAAAATCGTTATAGCGCCACGAGGCAAAAATGACCAGCAGGACCAGGGCCAGCAAGGCTCCCTGCTGGCGCACAAGCCCCTTGCCGCGCGTCAAGAGAGTCCGTAGAACTGCATTACGCCCGGCCTTGTCAGTAGTAATCTGCGCCATAGCTCCTCCATTTTACAAGCTGGGCTCTCTTCTTCAGGCCTTGCGCTGACGCTGCAGGTAGACGGCGGCAAGAATAAGCGCCGCATTGATGACCTGGGCAATATCCGCAGAAACATTATTGCCTACCAGCGCCGTATAAATGAGCTGAATGATTAAGGCCCCGATAAACGTGCCCACAATCTTTGCTTGCCCGCCGATAAGCGGCGTCCCGCCCACAGCCACGGCCGCAATCGCATTAAGCTCATAGTTCAAGCCAACCTGACTGGGATTCGATTGTCCATTAAGCGCCACCACAATCAGACCGGCCAGTCCGGCCAGCAATCCGGCGATAATATACGTGGCGAGCTTTGTGCGCGCAACCGGGATGCCGGCCAGGCGCGCCGCCGAAGCATTGCCGCCGGTAGCCAGGATATAGCGCCCAAAGGTGGTATGGCGTACAACCAGCATAAAGAACATGACAATTACAATCATTACATAGGCCTGAAAGGGTAAACCCAGCAGTTTGCCTTTCCCCAACCACTCAAAACCCGGATTGACAAACTCCTGATTCATGCCATTTGTCATAACCTGGGCAATACCTCTGCCGGCAATAAACAAAATCAGCGTGGCAATAATCGGCTGAATGTCAAAGCGCGTGATCAACCAACCATTGAAGGCTCCGCACACGCAGGCTGCTAGAATTGGCAGCAGGATCGCCAGCGTATTGCCAAGAAGCTGATTATCCATATGCAAAAAGATAATCGGACCCAGCGCGCCAGCTATCGCCATGACCGAGCCCACCGAAAGATCGATGCCCCCGGTCCCGATCACCAGCGTCATACCGGTAGCCACAATAGCCGTCGTGGCCATCTGCTGCAAGTTGATGCCCAGCGTCTCAAGGGTAAGGAAGTGAGGCGTGAACAGGCAGTTAAAAAGAAAGAGCAAAATGCAGCCCGCCAGCGCTCCATAGCTCTGCCCTAAATCTCGCCAACGTTCAGGCTTTGCACGGGGCTGTAGCGCAGGCGCGGAAGGAGTTGTAGCTTGATCTAGCCTGGGCATGGTTACACCTCTTCCTGTTGCGTTAGCAGTTCAGCGGCCTCATTGCCCTGGGCCATGGCCGCCATTAGCGCATCCTGGCTGATCTCGCCATGTTGCAGCGAGGCCACAGTCTGTCCGTCGCGCAAGACTACAATGCGATCGCTGCCCTCAATCAGCTCTTCAAGTTCTGACGATATCATCAACACGCTAAGACCTTTCTCCGCCAGAGCCTCGATAAGAGCCTGGATCTCGGCTTTGGCGCCCACATCGATGCCGCGCGTGGGCTCATCTAGAATAAGCAAGCTGGGATTGAGGCAGAGCCAGCGCGCCAGCAGCACCTTTTGCTGGTTGCCACCCGAGAGCTCGCGGATCGGCTGCTCGGGACCTGCCGTCTTGATCCCCAGCCGCCGAATAAACGTATCAACGAGCTCCTGCTGCTTCTGATGCGAGACAATCCCGTAACGCGCAAGGGTAGGAAGGGCGGCCAGGGTCAGATTCTCACGCACCGAGAGATAGGGAATAATGCCATCCGCCTTGCGGTCTTCTGCGCACAAGCCCAGACCTGCGCGGATCGCATCGGCAGGTGAGTGAAACTTGACGCTCTGGCCGGAAACCTGGATCTGTCCCTCCTCAATGGGATCGGCGCCAAAGATTGCGCGCGCCAGCTCTGTGCGGCCGGAGCCGAGCAGACCAGCCAGACCCACAACCTCGCCGACATGAACCTCAACGCTCGCCCCCTGTAAAACGCGCTCGCGGCGAATATCCCGCGCCTGCAAGAGCACCTGTTGCTCGCTATGGTGCAGGTTGGCATCAAAGCCTGTCTGGCCAGTTCTCTGCACATCGCCAAGCGTCTTGCCAAGCATCTTAGCCACCAGCTCAACCTTCGGCAGAGCGGCTAGCTCACGCGTCTCGATAGTCTGCCCGTCGCGCATAATCGTTACGCGGTCGCAGATCGCATAGAGCTCATCAAGGCGGTGCCCTACAAAGACAACGGCAACCCCCTCAGCCTTCAATTGGCGAATGATTTCAAAGAGCGTCTCGACCTCGCGCTCGTTAAGAGAAGAGGTAGGTTCATCCATAATTACCAGCTTGCTCTCGAAGGAGATGGCCCGCGCAATTGCCACCATCTGCTGAATCGCGATGTTATAGCTCATAAGCGGCTGCATCACATCGATAGATAGGGAGAGACGAGCTAGCAGGTTGCTTGCCTCAGCATGCATCTTGCGCCAATCCAGCAAACCCCAGCGCCGCGGCTCCTTGCCCATAAAGATGTTCTCAGCAACCGAACGATAAGGTATGAGATTAATTTCTTGATAGATCGTACTGATGCCATTATCTTGAGCCTGGCGCGGCGATTGAAAGTTGACGGCCTGGCCGGCGAAGAGGATACTACCACCTTCGCGGCTATAGGCGCCTGTGAGAATTTTGATCAAAGTAGATTTTCCCGCCCCGTTCTGTCCCACAAGCGCGTGCACCTCGCCCCGCTCGACACTAAGCTGGGCATCAACCAGGGCCACGACCCCGGGAAACGTTTTAGAGATGTGTTCCATCTGGAGTAACGGGTTGGCCTGAGCCATCTCAGCACCCCCTTTACTTGCTTGCTTCGTATATCAATATATTCAGGGAAAAACATAAGGGCAGGATTGCATAGCATCCCGCGCCTGTCGCATAGTTACTGGTTGCCGACCCTCGTAGCTGATTACTACGAGGGTCATAGCAACGGGTCCTTGTAGTAAGCTAGAAACCTAAGCCCTGATTGAAAGCCTGGGTCGCATTCTCCTTTGTGTACTGATTATCCTTAATCACAATC
The DNA here is from genome assembly GCF_004208415.1 of Ktedonosporobacter rubrisoli. Lineage (GTDB taxonomy): Bacteria > Chloroflexota > Ktedonobacteria > Ktedonobacterales > Ktedonobacteraceae > Ktedonosporobacter > Ktedonosporobacter rubrisoli. The sequence continues at coordinate 6,975,919 of NZ_CP035758.1, forward strand.
CAGGGCTCGATAGACTGGCCGCTCGCATATTTATCGATAGTATCAAAGGAAATTGGACCAAAGCGAGGATTTGACTGCACAGAAGTGCCTTCCTCACCACTCATAATCGCCTTGAGGGCATCATTTTCGCCATCGATGGAGCACACAAGCACATCTTTTCCCGGATGCTTACCGGCCGCCTTCAAAGCCTGGATCGCGCCCATAGCCATCTCATCGTTATGGGCATAGACGGCAGTCACATCGGGATGGGATTGTAGCAACGTCTGCATCGTCTTGAGCGCGGTGGCCCGCTCGAAATTGGCATCCTGCGAAGCAATGATCTGCATACCGGAGTTGCTAGCAATCTCATCATTAAAGCCCTTCTTACGCAGGTTAGCCGGAGTAGAGCCTGTAGTGCCTTCCAGCTCAATAATCTTGGCCTTACCATGCGTAGCCTGGATCAACCAGTCGGCCGCGCGCTTGCCCTGCTGCACAAAATCCGAGCCAATAAAAGTCACGTAATCTTTGCCGGGCTGAATGATGGAGTGATCGGCATCGCGATCAACAAGAATAACTGGGATGCAGGCAGCTTTAGCCTGTTTGATGGCCGAGACCTCGCCTTTCTCGGTAAGAGGAGCAATGATAAGCACGTCGGGATGCTGAGCGATCAGGGATTGGATATCAGAGACCTGCTTGCTATCCGAATTTTGTGCATCGGTCACAATCACTTGATCGCCACGCTTGGTGGCCTCATCTTTAATACTACTAGTCTCGGTCACGCGCCAGGGAGAATCGGTAACCTCTTGCGAGAAACCAACCTTATAGTGGGCCTTCTTTGCCAACTTTGGTAATGTTGTGCAACCGCTGACATTACTACCGGTGCTGCCGCTACCACCGCCACAGCCTGCAAGCAGTACACCGCAAATAACTATCCCCATCAATGCAGAGAGGGAGGCTTGAGCAAGTTTGTTACGCTTCATAGCAAATAACCCTTCCTTGAGTAGATGAACGTTGCAAACCATGCCAGCTTTGAGCAAATGCGTAAAACGCACCATCTATCCTTAAGCCATGAGGAAAATAATTCTGCGTTGTCGAGGTAAGCGCTACCTCCTTTCTACCAGTTCTCCAGTTTCCTGTAATATCTACTAGATCATATCCGCGCGTTATCAGCATTTATAGCCTGACAGGCCGGGTGCGAAATAAGCCTATATTTCAGCTAAACACGAAACAAATCTGCCAATATCGTAAGTAGAGGTTCCTTCAAGAGCTTTTTAGCCACAATAGGAGTGAAAGAAGAGCTTCAATTCATAAATGTCCTAATCGAATAAGTAAATTGTAGATTACAGCACTTTGTTTGTCAAGTATTGAGCCATCTAATTGTTATTTCATCCTCAAGAAAGCATATTGAGCTCAAATTGGTGCCAAAAGAAAAACCTTTAATTCTAGACCATAGCAGGCAAAGCCCTACTAAGCGAGCGCAGGAAGAAAGCATGGGAAGTTATAGAAAATGGGTGGGATGAGAATATTGACATTTTGCGGGCTTATACTTTATACTATCTTGTATTAATTAGGCAAAATACGAAATGAACGGGAGCTCATGAGTCTGCGCGCTGTATATGTCCAGCAGAAATAACGTGTATGCCAGGGAAAGTGTTATTTTTAGATCTTACCAATCATAGCGAGACAGCCCTGAGATTGCTAAAGGCCCTCAATTCTGAGACGCGCCTGGCGATCCTTGCTTATCTTGGCAATCGCACAGTCAATGTAAATGATATCGCCGCCGCTCTGCAGATAGCACCTTCATCGGCAACCACCCATATCCAGATCCTTGAAAAAGCTGATCTGATCCGCACGGAGATCATCCCGGCAACTCACGGTCTCCAGAAGCTTTGCGCGCGTACGTATGATGATGTGCATATTCGCCTTGAGCGTATCAACGCAAATACGCACGATGCATTTACAATAAGTATGCCTGTCGGCCAGTTCTATGACTTCGACGTGCGTCCTACCTGCGGCCTGGCCAGCGCGACAGGGTTGGTTGGTCTTCTCGACACTCCGGCCAGCTTTTATGAGCCCGAGCATGTGCAGGCCCAGCTCGTCTGGTTCAGCGCCGGCCATGTCACTTACCGCTTTCCCAACCATTTGCCCTCGGGCGCGCATGCCGTACGCCTTGATCTGAGCGCTGAGATCTGTTCTGAAGCTCCCTTGCATCATCTCAACTGGCCCTCCGATATCACCTTATGGATAAATCAGAAGGAAATCGGCTCCTGGACCAGCCCCGCCGACTTTGGGGGAGAGCGCGGCCTGCTCACACCCGATTGGTGGGAAACCAAGGACAGCCAGTACGGCTTGCTCAAAATCTGGTCGGTGACAGAAGATGGTAGCTATATCGATGGCGTTGGTATCAGTTCGGTGAGCATAGAGGACCTGCAGCTCTCAGAAAAGCCCTTTATTGAGGTGCGCTTGGGCATCAAGCCCGATGCCATACACAGCGGAGGTATCAATATTTTTGGCGAGAAGTTTGGCAATTATCCGCAGCCAATTGTGCTGAAAGTCAAATTTAGGCAGCCTCGTCAGCATAAAACTGCCACCTAGAAACTTACTTTCATTTCCTACCTATACTTCTCTTTTCTGCGCATCTCAAATTGCGCGGTTGGCATAAAAGAGCGCCTGGCATTGTTATAAATAATGTAGCGGGAATGATAAAGTTCTGCCGGCAATTGCAACTAACTATGGGTGCCAGGTTTTCTTCATATAGCATTCTCTTCATACTTAAAAACTAGAGTCCAGAGACTACTTGTACGTTCATGCGCAGTATGATACACTCTTAAATGGACTATTGTGACTTATTTTGGCTTTTCCTCTTGTTGGTAGGAACAAGAGTGGAGATAAATAAAAAAATGAGCGAAATAATTTTATTGCATCTTGTTACACATAAGGTGTGGTTAGGAGGTTTTTTATACCTTGACGACAGAGAAAATTCGGCTTATCCCGCTCGGAGGCCTGGGAGAAGTCGGAAAGAATATGATGGTAGTTGAGTACGGCGACGACATCATCATCATTGATGCGGGGGTCATGTTCCCCGACGACGAAATGTTTGGAGTGGATCTGGTTATTCCCGATACGAGCTATCTAGCAGATAAGAAGCACCGTATACGTGGTATCCTCATTACTCACGGTCACGAAGACCATGTTGGCGGCCTCCCCTACATATTGCCGATGCTTGATTTTCCTCCTATCTATGCAACGCGCCTTACACAGGGATTGATTAACGTAAAGCTCAAAGAGCATAGGATGCTTGAAAAAGTAGCTGTTAATGTGATTACGCCAGGCGACCAGATAGAATTGGGCGAGAACTGCATTGAATTCTTTCGTGTTAATCACAGCATCCCTGATGCTGTGGGCATTGTGATCCGTACACCGGTTGGCACGGTGGTCCACACCGGGGATTATAAGTTCGATTATACGCCTATCGATGGCAAGCCTGCAGACTTCGCTACCCTGGGACGTATTGGCAATGAAGGCGTGTTGGTAATGATGGGAGATAGCACGCGCGTCGAGTCGCCGGGCTATACACCTTCTGAGCGCGTCATTAATGACTCATTGGACAAGATTTTTGCCGAGGCTCCAGGGCGCATTATGCTCGCCACCTTTGCCTCGTTGATCTCGCGCGTGCAGCAGGTTGCCGACGTGGCCGCAAACTATGAGCGCTTTATTGCGCTGGTAGGGCGCAGCATGATCAATAATGTCCAGATGGCGATAGAACTTGGCTATCTGCATATCCCCCAGGGAATGCTCATTCGGGCCGAGGACATCAATAAGTTCAGGCCTGAGCAAGTCGTGATCATCTGTACGGGCAGCCAGGGTGAACCGACCTCAGCCTTGACGCGCATAGCTAATCGCGATCATCGCCTGGTCCGCATCCAGCCCGGAGATACGGTTATCCTCTCGGCGACACCGGTACCTGGCAACGAGAAAATGGTTCATCGCACCATTAATAGCCTGTTCCGCCAGGGCGCAGAAGTCTTTTATCAAGGCTTGTCTAATGTCCATGTCTCGGGACACGCGGCTCAAGAAGAGCTTAAGCTCATGTTGAGCCTCTTGCGTCCCAGGTTCTTTGTACCGGTTCATGGCGAGTATCGCCAGCTCGTGTTACATGCCAAGCTCGCTTCCTCTATGGGCTTACCAGGGGAGCATATCATCATCGCCGAGGACGGCGATACGATCGAAGTCTCTGCTGACGAGATCAGGCTGGCAGAACATACGGCGACCGGAAACGTGTTTGTGGATGGTTTAAGTGTTGGCGATGTCGGACAGATCGTCTTGCGCGATCGCAAAGTTCTCTCGCAGGACGGTATTCTGATGGCCGTATTGACTATCGACAAAGAAACTGGGCAGCCTCTGGCCGGTCCCGACATCATCTCGCGCGGCTTCGTCTATATGCGCGATGCTGAGGAGCTGCTGGAGAGCGCGCGCGAACGCGTACTAGAGTCATTCGTAGGCCTGAGTGGACAGGGCTCTGACTGGTCCTTTGTGAAGGATAAGATCAAGCACACGCTCAGCGAATTCCTCTACGAGAAGACGCATCGTCGTCCCATGGTGCTACCAGTCGTGATGGAAGTCTAGCCAGATAACTAAGAGCGGGAGGCTGTTCTCCCGCTCTTTTCCTTTCTACCCCTCCTCATTTTTGACACCTTGTCTCCACCTGTATTTTGTGCTACCTTTGCAGCAGGTATTGTGGCGGTTTTCGGTAAGGGCCGAAAAGGTTAAGTAGTGTTGCAATCAAAGTATGATATATAAAATCGCATCTACAATATTGATTATTTTCTGCATTCTAGCAATTGCAGTCGCCTTTTTCATGACAGACTATACTCGACTATGGATCTGGCATTAATCAAGAAATGCTGATAGAGATCAGGCCAGGCTCTAAAGCTTGCTAGCCTAGTTATAACATGTATAGTCGTCTCCGGCTTTGAGAACGCTGTCTGTGGCTGTTGACAGTGTTGGCCCGATGCTGCTCGTTATGCCTATTGCTTCTAGGAGATGTCTGCGCTATCATACTTGGTGTCTTATTTTTTATTAGGAAGGCGTTTGGTATGTACTTGTAGGAAGGCATTGGCATGGCAGGTAGTAATCGAGAGAGCGAAGCGAAGCGTATCAACCCAACGGGCGGGCAAGGCACTTCGCGCGTAAGTAAGGCGACGGGACGTATTGGTTCACCCAGTGTACAGGCTGCGCGGGTTGAGCAACACACAAATCTATCGTCTACTACCAAACAGAGCTCGCGTACACAGACAAGCAAAAAGCAAATCACACGTGGGCGACAGAGCGGCAATAAGAAGAGCGCTACCCGTACGCGTTCGATCTCTACGCCTATCCCTGCCTCCTCTTCAAGTGCTCCGCGTGACACAAAGTTTCTGCAGTGGGCCTACGAAAAATGGAATTCGCTGGAGCCCCATCATCAGCAGCGGGTCTTCAGTATTCTTTTACTGATCCTTTCGCTAGTATTACTGGCCTCGCTGACTATTTTCGCTTCTGCCCCGCTCTTACAGGGCATCCATGGCTTTTTCCTTACGTTCTTTGGCTGGGGAGCCTATCCTCTGGCCCTGGGCCTTGTCGCCTTTGCTATCGCCCATCTGCTGGAGGGCCTGCGCAATCAGCGCCTTATACGCTGGCCGCTGGTGATTGGACTTGTGGTGATCTGGCTCCTGTTGCTCATGGAGACGCGCCTGATCCTGGGATCTATGAAGGTAGGGGCCCTGGCCGAGGTGCTCGTTATTCTTCTGCTGGGCTGGCCGCCCGCCATAGGGCATGTCCTTGTCTTGGGACTACTGGCTCTGGCTATCATTCTAACATTCCGCATTACCTTCGGTCACGTACTGCTGGTGGCCGACTATGTGCGCCAACTCTTTGCCGAGAATGGGCCTTCAGCTGAGGAGAGCAAGCGCAGGCAAGCTTCCCCATTTCTTGGGCTACGCCCGAAGTATAGCCACTATATGGGTGGTGGGAAAGAGGCCAGCGCTCAGGCTAAGCCCGCCCCCAAGAAACGGCAGGTTCAGCAAGATGACGACATTCCGCTCAATGAACAGGAGACTGTGCCCCTCGAAGACGATCTCGGCGGCGAGTACGAGGATGAGGAGGCTGAAGATCCGCTTAACGATATTAATGTACACAAGCAAGAAGTCGGTCTTGTGCCGCGCGGTCGCCGCGTCCCCAAGCAGCTTGACCCCGAGGAACATGCCCAGGCAGTGCAGGGCGCAAGCCAGCACGAGCTGCCCTTTGATGAGCAAGTCGCGCTTAAGTTTCCACGCAAGGCGCCCAAAAAAGTCAGCGAGATGGAATCTCTGGCGCCAAATCCACGCTTGCCCGGTCAGCCCAAGGCGCGAGCGGCCAGCCAGCCAGCTCAGGTGATTGTCTCAAGCTGGAAATTGCCAGATACCGCGCTCCTCAATAATCCTGATGAAGTCAAGTTGCAATTGCTTGGCGACGACACTACGAGCCTGGCTAAAACCATCCAGGATACGCTGCGCAGCTTCCGCGTCGATGCCGAGGTCAGGCCCGAAGATATCAGCATTGGCCCGACAGTGATTCGCTTTGGCATTCGTCCTACCGGCAAGCCTGAGATGAAAATGGACGAGAAGACTCACAAGATGATGCCCGTGCGGGATAGCACCGGCAACATTGTCTATGAGACGCGCACGCGCGTGAGCCGGATCATGGCCCTGCAAAACGACCTGGCCCTCGTTCTGGAAGCCAAGGCGATTCGTATGGAAGCGCCAGTCCCCGGCCGCCCATATGTTGGCGTGGAGATTCCCAACAAGAATAGCCGCCTGGTAACGCTGCGCGAGGTACTTGAGAGCAAAGAATACCAGGGCATGAAGGCCAAATCGAAGCTGGCTATCGCCCTTGGCCGCGACGTCGCTGGCAAGCCGCGCGTAGGCGACCTGGCCCGCATGCCTCACCTGCTCATTGCCGGCGCGACCGGAGCCGGCAAGAGCGTGGCCATCAATACGATTATTGCCAGCATTTTAACCCAGGCCACCCCCGATGACGTGCGCCTGCTCATGGTCGATCCCAAGATGGTCGAACTGAGCATGTACAACGGCATCCCACACCTGCTCTCGCCAGTAGTAACCGAGGTGGACAAAGTAGTGCCCCTGCTCAAAAGAGGCATCACTGAGATGGAACAGCGCTATCGTCTCTTCTCGCAGCTGGGCGTACGCAACCTCGATGGGTATCGCAAGATGCGCCTGGAAAAGCTGGCCAAAGGCGATACCTCGCTCAATAATCTGCCCGCCATCGTCATCATTATTGACGAGCTGGCAGATCTAATGATGGCAGCACCCGAAGAAGTAGAAGGCATGATCTGTCGCCTGGCCCAGCTTGCGCGCGCGACAGGCATCCACCTGGTTATCGCCACGCAGCGCCCTTCGGTCGATGTCATCACCGGCCTGATCAAGGCCAATATTCCTACGCGCATCTCCTTTATGGTCAGCTCGGCCGTCGATTCGCGTACAATCATCGATATGGGAGGCGCTGAGCGCCTTCTCGGGCGCGGCGATATGCTCTACCTTCCCGCCGATGCAGGCCGTCCAGAACGCATTCAGGGCGCATTTCTGGCCGATGAGGAAGCCGAGGCCCTGGTGCACTACTGGCGTCAACAGATTATTGAGCGCGCCATAGCTATTGGCGAGATCGCCAATCCGGCTGAGGCCGAGAATAAACCCCAGGTCGAACCTGGCTGGGAGATCTCGGAGCAGCCAGCTGAAGAGTTTGAGCTAGACGATGAGCTGCTGGATAAGGCCGAGGAGGTGGTACGCGAATATGGTCGGGCCTCGATCTCGCTCCTGCAGCGCCGTTTGCGCATTGGCTACTCACGTGCGGCCCGTCTCATAGATTTGCTGGAGGAGCATGGCATCATTGGAAGTGCCGAGGGCGGTGGACGCTCCCGCGAAGTACTCGATGGAAGCTCTGACGATGGCTTTGATGATGGCGAGCTCCACACGCTGGCTGACGAGGCAGTTGATATTATGGCCGACCAGCAGCGCAATGAGTTTTTACGCCAGCAGGCCGAGGCTATAAAGCGTCAAAAGCCCGCGCAGAATCCTCCTCACGAGGATATTTCCTAGCGCTTTATAAATTGTTACTGTCAGCCAGCAGCTTTTATAAAATAGTGTATCGGCCCTCATCCATTTCAGGCCAATACACTATCTCACCTGTGCTAACAGATAAAATGCCCGCTACCACTTCCTTCCTGGAGTCAGGATATGCTCGTGCCCCTATCTTTTTCCTGCTTGAGAAAAGTTTCTGCCAGGTTGAGAAAAACCATGACGTTGGGTACCTTTCTCATTTCCTCCAGATTCGACCATTTTCCCCATCTCTTGACCCTTACAAATCCTTCGTGCAGATCTACGGCCTCGATCTGCTGGCAGGGCAGCACCTGCCCTCCCTTACTCAACTCTTGTCGCTTCAATGAGAGTGGACCAAAGCTAATAGTCTGGCCTTTCATAACCTGCTCCATAGCAGGAGGCAACAGTATTCGTGTTGTCTGCTCGCTGATCGTGTCGCCAACAATTTCTATGGCCCCTAGATCATCATTAAGCTCTATTTTAAGCCCATCCTTACGCTGAATAATAAATAGATACATCGTCCTGATATAGCTGCCATTGCGATAAAGACGAATTACATGGCGCCACACTGCCGTGATTTGATCCCAGCGAAAAGGCTGTGCTGTGTGATCGCGCCCATAATAGATAAAGCCATCTTTATAGAGATAGAGGCGGATTGCACTTTTCTCAAGACGAGATGCCCAGGAAAAGAAAAGAGGGCTAAGACCCAGAGGAATGAGGGCTATAATGATGAAGACCCAACCAGCAGCGCCACCTGCCATACAGGCTATCCCTATCAGGCAAAAGACCAGGGCCGTCCCCAACATTACAAATCCCCCTCTTCTGCGGGCATGGGCAAGATAAGTATTGGAGCCGAATATGTTGCGGACGCTCCCCATAGTATGTTTCCTGGCCATCTGTTCAATCTCTGTAGGTACGCCGAGGGAAGTTTGATCCGATTGCATGTGTTGAAGCTTCCTTTCATTCAACGGCTTTTTAGCAAGCTACATACAGTAGACAAAGTGAACTCCGAATCTTCTTCTCAATATGCGAGATGCGCCTTGAGAAGACTCAGATCTTGAGAGAGAGACCATTTATAACAGGTAATATGCCATCTGTCTTTGCAGGAGAAGATGGAGCAGTTCACATTTTGGTTCCTCATCCTCCAGGGGGATGGATGAGTTTGTCATAGGAGAAAAGAGTGAGGAAAAGAAATGACGCAAGGCGCTTTCGGCATTCGTCAACTGGAAGCCGGAGATTCTTGCCTTTTTTCGCTTTCTGCCTCCTCGTATCTCCAATGGGTCTGTCGAAGGGAAAAAGAATCGAACCAAAACGATGATGCGACAAGCGTATGTCTAGCGCAATTTTCGCACCATGCGTTTATGCATCTTGATGGAACGGGGAGGAGAGGACGAGAAAAAGCTCATCCATCCTCTTGAAGGGCGGAGAACCGCTCTTTTTTTTCTCTTTCGATGCACTTTCTGCATTTGTTGGTCAAGACGAGGGAAAGGTTGTTGAGATCAGGCATTCGCATCAGTTCACTCAGACAAGGAGAGCCATATGGAATGTTTATCCGCACTGGCCTTCCGTGCGCGCAAGGTCAAACCGACGTTCTTGCAAATCCTTGCGCCGGATCAGATAGTAGAGCGTTCCAGCATCTCCCAACCACATGAAATCTTTCATGCCAGGCACCGTGTACTCCAGTTGCAGGAGCAGGACGAAATCCTGCATGTCCGCCTTATCCATTGGTGGGCCTTGTTGAAAGCTTGCATAGCCCAACATTCGTTGCGGGTAATCACACAATTGGCGATCATCGTCGCAAAAGATCCCATCAACAATGATCTCCTCAGAGAATGTAAAGAATGCCTGCTCCTTCTCGCTATCTCCGTCATCTGCTGTCCACTCTTGTGGAAACGTCCAGTTTGGCTCAAATGTAAGAGATGACTGCGGAAAGGGATACACGCCGTTGGAGGGCATATCTGGGCGAAGTGTGGTGAGATCACCATCCCAATACAACACACAGGCCCCGTATCTCTCGTTTAATTGAGGAAGAGCGATATCTGGAACTGGATCGTCACTCTCGTTCCACGCGAAAAAATAAAGCATGCCTGTCTCGGGCAACAGTTCGCGAGCAAAATCGAAACAGGCGATTTCGGCGAGGTTGATCTGCACAAGGAAGCTCAACGGCGTTTCCGCTGGTGCGCCAGTGTCGATGGAACCAGTTGAGCCAATCGTGGGGTAGGCCATTGCGGGCGGCAGGTCAGGCTGCCCGCCGAATTTACTCTGGCCGATGGGAACGACGTCTTGAGGTGTCATCTTGAGCCTGAGCGCTGGCTGCCGTGTCGCGAGCAACAGCTGCTCAAAGGTCGCAAGTCCCGCTTCTCCTAATTTCATGTGAATTTGCGCCAAATCTTCATCAAGCTTCTTTTGACTGCTGTTCATGTTCCTCTCCATCTCTTAAACTGTTGTGCCGGACAGGCACAAACCGGAAGGCTCTCCGCCTTGTCTGTATCTATTTCTTTGTAGGTAACGGGAAAGCGGTAGAGAACATTGCGGCAATGGCCACCTTACGGGTACATTTGGGAATTATCCTGGGGGAAACCGTTGCGAATCGGGATGGAACGGGATGGATGAAACAAAAGCTCATCTATCCCCTTGAAGGACGGAGAACCCACATTTTTTAGGCCTGGCGCTTATTCTTCCTGATCAAGCTCTTTGAGCAACTTCTGGTCCTCTTTACTGCTCAGATCGAGCTTAGCAAAGAGATCCGGCCGCCTCTGGCGCGTCTTGCGCAGAGCTTCCTTACGGCGCCAGCGCGCAATCTGTGCGTGATGGCCTGAGAGCAGCACACCGGGGATACGCCAGCCACGGAATTCGGGCGGGCGTGTATAATGAGGATATTCCAGCATGTTGCTGCTATGGGATTCTTCGGTCGTCGAGCCTTCTGTAAGCACGCCGGGGATCAGGCGGCTTACCGCATCAACTACAACCATAGCCGCCAGCTCGCCGCCCGTGAGCACATAATCGCCAATCGAAAGCTCATCGGTAACCAGGTAACGGCAGACGCGCTCATCGACGCCTTCATAGTGGCCACAGATAAAGGTAAGGCGCGGCTCCTGGGCCAGTTCCTGCGCGATCTGTTGCGTAAAGAGACGTCCCTGGGGCGTCAAAAGAATCACGGGGCCGCTTTGATGCACGGCCTCCACGGCCTTGAAGATCGGATCGGGCTTCATTACCATACCCAGGCCGCCACCATAAGGATAATCATCAACAATATGATGCTTATCGGTAGTTGCCGCGCGAATATCGTGCAGCGCAATGCTGAGGAGTTCACGCTCCTGAGCGCGCTTAAGTATACTTTCTGTAAAAGGTCCCTGGAACATGCCAGGGAAAAGTGTGAAGATGTCGATATGCATGAATCTACTCACCTCGGGTCATATGTGTTACAATAACACCGTTGCCGCTGAGTGGCAAGCCTTTTTTTGACATCGTGCTGTAGAGTTCTCATCTCCCAGAACTGGTAAACGCCATGTGCGAGTTTTTTTGCTATAAGCGGCGAGGGAACAAGAAAAGCTAGCTCTTGCCAGAAGCTAAAGTTCCTGCACGCAATCCTGTGGACAGAACAAATACCTGGCACAAATCGCTTGACCTTCTCGACCATTCGCTGTAATCTGTTTCTGCTGGCGCGGCGGCTGAGTCCCCGAAGGAAAACCCTGCTTATTCCCGACTCGCTTTGAGGATATCGCCAGAGAGAAACTTGCGCATCGGAAGGGTAATGCAGGATGCTAACATTCCTGCATTTTGTGAATATGCTGGAGCCGTAGCGGAGCTATTATGTCGTGGTCACAAATGCAACCCGAGGATTTAAACAACCAACAAATCATCCTTGTGGGTAGCGCTATCCGGTTATTATGTGGTGAAGCCGGCGTCTTTGTGGTCGCTAATGAAGCATTCGACCCACAAAGCAGCGAGGAGTATATACTCTACAGGTTAAAAGAGCCTGTTCTGCCAATCCTTAGCGAACATATTCAGGAACAGGCGCAGCCCAATTCACACCGTCCCTTTGTGATCACGCCGCTCTCGTCTGCTCTAGCTGTACAACTTGGCCTTGATGAATATATCGCCACGCATCGAGGTATCGAGCTCTGTTCACTGGCTCTCTTCGATCTCAGCGGATCGTTAGGCACGCTTCATTTTCTCAGGATCGCCCATACCCGATCCTATTTTGAACAAAACGCAGGCAGCGAAGAGGCTGAAGGGGATCGCGAATTGCTCCCACTCTTCATAGCCCAGGTAGCAGCCGGCCTACGTTTTGCCTTAAAATCACAATCGTTGATCAAAGAGCAAGGAAGATTCGCCGCTATTTTCCACAACAGTGCCGAGGGTATACTCACAGTAGACAATGCCCTACGGATTATCGATTTTAATCCGGCTATGGAACACTTAACAGGCTGGCGCGAAAGCGAAGTGCTTGGCCAGTTTTACTTTAATATTCTGCGTCCAAAGGATCGCCAGGGCAACGATCTGGGCCTTGAAGATTCGCCAATTCTCCAGGTATTTGCCGGCCAGAGCGTGGTAAATCGTGAAATGATCATTACAACACGAGATGGCGAACATTTTGCAGTTGCGATTACGGCCTCATGCGTGCGTTCAAGCAAAGGGGAGCCGATCAACGGCATTCTCAACGTACGTGACATTACGCGCGAGCGCGAAGAAGAGGAAAGACGTTCAACGTTTATCTCGGTTATCTCACATGAATTACAGACACCAATTGCCATCATCAAAGGTTATGCCTCAACGCTTGCTCGCAGCGATGCTCATTTCGATAGAGCAACCCAGCATTCACGTCTGGTCGCCATAGAAGAAGAGGCGGATCGTCTTAACAAGCTGGTAGAAAACCTGCTCTATGCCTCGCGTATCCAGGCTAACGGCCTGCAGATGGATATCTCATCGCTTGATCTCGCGTCGCTGATCCACAAAGTCGTGCGGCGCATCCAGGCCCGCCGTCAAGATGTGAATATTACGGCCTCAATACCATCAAATCTGCCAACCGTCGTCGCGGATAGAGAGCGTATTGAGGAAGTCTTATTGAACCTGCTGGATAATGCCGTCAAGTATTCTCCACGGCAACAGGCAGTGAGTATCTCCGCGCACGCAACTGGAGAAGAAGTAATTGTCAGTGTAAGCGATAGCGGAATGGGCATCTCGTTGCGTGATCAGGAGCAAATCTTTGAGCGTTTTCATCGCGTCGGCGATCCCATGTCCCAGGCGACACCCGGAGCTGGCCTGGGCTTATATATCTGCCGTGCCATTGTTGAGGCACACGGCGGGCACATCTGGGTAGAGAGCACCTTGCGCCAGGGCTCAACATTTTCCTTTAGTTTACCGCGTGAAGAGAGAGCGCAGTTACCAATGGTGGTGTTTTAAAGATGGAAAAGGAAGCATTTGATCAGCGTGACATGACTATCTTAATCGTGGATGACGAGCCACGCATCCGCGATCTATTACGCATGAACCTGGAGCTTGAACACTATCGAGTGATAGAAGCGAGTAATGGCGTAGAGGCCCTGGAGCAGCTACGCGACAATCTTCCTGACCTCATTGTATTAGACGTAATGATGCCCGAGATGGATGGCTTCGAAACATTACGCGCTATACGCGAGGTCTCGACGGTTCCTGTGGTTATGCTCACGGTACGGCAAAGCGAGCAAGACAAAATCCATGGCCTGGACCTGGGAGCCGATGATTATATCGCCAAGCCATTTAGCCCGCGAGAGCTGCTTTCGCGTATCCGGGCTCTCTTGCGCCGCTCCTTAATGGCTCCGCCAGCGCGCAAGACCGAGATCGTGGTTGACCCCGACTTGAAGATTGATTTCTCGCGCCGCGAGGTTATTGTGCGCGGGAAAAAAGTAGTTTTGCGGCCCACAGAATATCGTTTACTCTATCATCTCGTCAATAACGCGGGACGCCTGCTGACACACGAGACCTTACTCTCTAAAGTCTGGGGCAGCGAGTACCGCGACGAAGCTCACTATCTACGCCTGTATATTACTTATTTACGCCAGAAACTTGAGAAAGACCCGGCTCATCCACAGTATATCCTGACGGAGCGGGGAGTAGGATATCGTTTCAAGGAATTAGATATGTAAGGACGCATAAAACATGCTGCGTGGGATGGCAATTTCCCATGTGGGGAAGATGCACACAGGGTGAGCATTTCCGCTGCTACCTGCCGGTCTCGCCTACCCTGCTGTGTGGAGTCGCAAGAAAGGATATCGATGAATAAAAAGGAACGTGTTGATGCTGCATTACGTGGTGAACCGGTAGACCGTGTTCCGGCCAGCATGTGGGGACACGATTTTGAACGGGAATGGAGTGCTCAGGGGCTAACCGAAGCCATGGTCGAGAACTTCACACGTTATGATTGGGATTACATGAAAGTTAATCCTCGTGCCTGTTATCATGTCGAAGGATGGGGGGCAAAGTATCGTCCATCAGGCGAGAAGTACAAAGCTCCAATTTTTGTCGATGGCCCCATTAAGGGCTCGACCGATTGGAAGCGCCTGCGTCCCCTGGAGCCAGATAAGGGCACGTTTGGCGAACAGCTGCACGCCCTGCAGCTCCTCAACCACGAGATTGGCTACGATGCCTACTTTATGCAAACCATTTTTTGTCCGTTGGGCGTGGCCAGATATCTCGTAGGGAACAAGAGCGAGCCAGTGCTCCATACACTGCGCGAGGAGCGTCGGGCCATGCATGCGGCCTTGCGCACAATTACCGATACCATGATTACCTATGCCATCGCCTGCCTGGAATACGGTGCCAGTGGGATCTTCTATGCCACCAATAAATGGGCCAGCCGGGATCTGCTGACCCCCGACCAATATCAGGAATTTGGCGAGCAGTACGATCTAGAATTTTTTGACGCCATCAAGAGCCGCAGCAAGATTACAGTATTGCATCTGTGCGGGAACCATGTCTACTTTGACCTCCTCTCTTCCTACCCTGTGCAGGCCATCAACTGGGCCACAGACCAGGAAGGCAATCCCAGCTTGCGTGAGGGCCTCCTGAGCTCAGGGAAAGCCGTCATGGGAGGAATAAGCGAGCAAACAACCCTGAAGAGTGGAGAGCCTGAGCAAGTCAAGGAAGAAGTTGCCAGGGCCATCGAGCAAACCGGCGGTCGCCATCTGCTCTTAGCCCCCGGTTGTGCCGTGCCGCCAGAGACACCGGCCAGAAACTTAGAGGCCATCCGCCGCGCCTTAACTTGACACTGGCTGATGCATTAGCTATACTCGCACATAATTCTTCTCCACAGGAGCAGGGCGCTGCCCTGCTCTCTTAAGATAATCGCATACTATTGGCTGCTTGCCAGAGATGGCTAATGTTCAAGCATCATAATGGCGAAATGTTGTATAGTATATTCTAGCATGTAGAAGAGAAGACAGCGCATAGCGCCCATATAGTGCTATTGGTCGAGAAGATAGAGATGGGCGCCCTGAAGTGCATATATCCTCTACGTTTGTGGAGTGAAGCAAGGACACTCGCGCCGCACTTTCGGTGGTAATAGAGAGGGTACATCGCGAGAAATGGAGCGATATCGAACAATGCGGGCTTATTCGGCGGGTGGCGTCGTTTTTCGCCTTACTCCCATGCGCTCCCCTGAGAAAGACTTCGCAGATAGCCAACATGGCTTAGAACTGGAGGCTTCGAGTTCCGAAGATCTGGGATGCGTAGAAGTTGTATTGGTAGGCCGAAGTCACGCCGGTATCTGGGTCTTGCCCAAAGGAACGCCGCAGGCCGGTGAAACAATTGAGCAGGTAGCGGTACGTGAAGCGCGGGAAGAAACAGGCTTGCAGGTTCGATTGATTGCTTATATTGGCAACATCTCGTACTCGTTTGTACGGGATCAGGTACGCTATCATAAACAAGTGCGCCATTTCTTGCTTGAAGCCATCGGAGGCGATACTGCTCTACATGATTATGAATATGACATGGTTGAGTGGTTCCCGCTGGCTGAAGCTTGCCGTCGCCTTACCTATCAAAATGAAGTGAATATTCTTTACCAGGCAGAGGAGATTCTGCAGCGCTGGTTACAAGAACAGCGTAAGGAAGGGCAGATATAGCTATATGCAGACTCAGCCACAATTTGGGTTAATTCGGCGAGTCCTCTTCCCCTATAGTGGAGAAGAGCCACTCACCCGGCAGCAGAGCCTGCGCGTCATCGCCATCTGGGCCATCGTATTTACCTTCCCGGTAATACTTTGTACGCTCACTGCGATCTTCATGGCGCAACCTCCCTTTGTCAGGGCTCTGCTCTTGCTCATAGGAGCACTTCTTTTCGGTATTATCATTTTTGGTGTAACGGCCTGGGCTTGTATCAGCGTGATTAACCGCACTGCTCGCCTGCGACAACAGCAGCAGAATGCTAGAAGGACCAACAGCACCAGTGGAGGTAGGTATGGATCTTAGTGTTGAAGGTAAATCAGAGCGTATTCCCCCTGGCTCACATATCTGCCAGCTTTATAGCAAGGTAACAGAGATTCCTGGTGTGACTGCGCGCCTGATGAGGGTAGGACTCTCAGTCTCCGAAAAATGCCTTTTTGCCGCTGCTCCGGCTCAGGTAAAGGAATTGCGCGACGAGTTGCAAAAGCTACAGGTAGATGTCGATGAGCTTATTCAAGCTGGTCAGCTCGTTTTATACGACGACCGCGAACCTTTTCTATCTAAAGGGAAACGCTTCGATCCCTATACGCTGCTCTCGCAGCACCAGACATTTATTGCGCAGGCGTTGCGTGAAGGCTGGCAGGCAGTGCGCATTTCAATGGACATGACCTGGCTTACCAAAGACGTGGCCTCGCCAGAGCAGATTCTTAAGTACGAAGCGGCATCCGATGCGGTCTTCACCTTCCAGAATGCGCCAATCATAGCCTTGATGCACTATGATCATAGCAAATTGTTGCCAAGTCTTGTGGTAGAGATGCTCAAACTACATCCTATCTCTGTGGTTGGCAAATATATTAAGCGCAATCCTTTCTATCTGAACTCAGAGCAGTACATGCTCAAAATTCTACGTATCAATAAGGAAAAGGAAAAAGATAAGGGGCACAACCCCCCATCGATGTAGTTACATCGATGGGGTCGCACTCCATATTTATTTAGAAGAGATCGCCAAGGTTGAGGTTAAGGTTGCTCTGTCCTCCTGCCTGTGGCGCCCCCTCTGTCGTCGGTGGATGATAGGTCATCGACTGAATGCCTACCCGGCCAGGTCCGACAAAGCGGTTGAGCACTATCGAAGCACCCGCGACCAGCCCGCCGATAGCGCCTAGAATGCCGCCTCCGCGTTGTGAGCCAGCCACGGTAGTAACTGTCATCTGCACCGAGGGATCTTTCCAGAGCCAGGCACCCGGCTCTACGTCCAGCGCCTCGCCGGGTGCGAGCATTTTCTCAAATACGTTGCCATAGCCATGGAGCAGCACAATGCCTTCGCCCCCACGCGCCGTAAACTGATCGATGAACAGCCCCGTACGGCTGAACAGAATATTAGCTGCATTCTGCACAAACGTAAACCCATAATCCACATTGCCGCTGGCCACAAGGAATTGATGCTCGCGCACCTCGACAGTCTGGCCTGGCTGCAGGCGTAGAGCAACTATTTGGCCTACCGAATCGCGCGAGAAGGAGATATTCCCCGGTCCATGGGCCTCGGTAATAAAGATCTGCAATCCTGCAAAGAAGCGTCTTGCCGCTCCCTGCAAAGACTTAAAACCGATCTGCACGCCGGGATGTTTCCAGAGGAGAATGTGATGCTCAAAATAGATGGGCATCTGATTCCCCAGCATAATATCGACGACCGGCACAAGTTCGCCATCGATAGAGATGGTCATATCGGCGATCTGGATTGGTCCCTTGGGATTGTGCAGTTCAGCTTTAGGCACCGAATTGCCGAACATACTGTTGCTATACTCCTCATATTGATTTTGCGGAGTATAGACCCCCTGATTGGGAGGGGTGTAAGCTCCCTGGTTAGGGGGAGGGTAGGCTGCGCGCGCTGGCGGCGGTGGGGGAGTTGGGGACTGGAGTGGCGAACCGCAAGTCCCACAAAATTTAATACCTTCAGCCACCTGGCTATGGCAGCGAGGGCAAATCATATAATGAACCTCCTTATTTGCGTAGACGGCCCCTGCAATTCCATTTTAGCGTAAGTCAAAGATCATGGAAGAGTTAGTAGGATACCAGGATCAGGCCCTTTGGCTTGCAAGGTGCAAAGCACAATTTTTGCAAAAATTGTGCTTCAATCCCATAGAGTATATATAAAAGAACAAACGTAAGCGTCGCTAAAGAAGCGAGCCGCAGTATACATATGACTTGATGATAACAGCATTCAGATAGATACACAAGGGGAAACGAGAGGCAATATACCAGCAGATTGGGAGGAAAGCAAGCAGGCAGAGGTAAAAGAGGGCTGGCAGCAGGGCACAACAAATAATAGAGGCATAGATTGAGTAATAGCTCTGAAACCCTTGACCGCCCTCTTATAAAAAGCGGTAGCAGCTACTATGTAAAGCTCATGTGCAAGAGACGCCAGAGGGCAAAGCCTCCTGTGGAAAGGAGAGCAGCCTTGATTACCCCTGAGACCTGGCACGGAAGCAGGGGATAACCTGAAAGTAACTTGCACATAGCGCCACTGGAGCAGGACCAGTACTTAGAGAACAAAGCTATCGGCGAGCGGGCTGCGAGAAGTACCATTCTCACGCTTTTCGCCATTCAGATTGACTGATTGCTGGCCACCGGTAGAGCGTCCAGGCTGAGAGTTATAATTATTTTGCTGTTGCGACGCGGCCGGTATTGGAGCTGGCGTATTTTGCAGGCTTTGCAAACTTTGCAATGCGGCCTGTGCTTGTGGATTCACGGACACAGGAGCGCCTTGCTCGGTCGCAAGCTGAATAGTCTTACCTTCAATTACCACAGCGATGCCAATACCCCTCCGCAGATCAGCGAGCTGACGCCGCAGATCACGGTTTTCAGCCTCTAACGCATCCATCAATTTTTTTTGCTCAAGCAGCATCTGAGCGATGCCTTCAAAACCAGCGCTAGCAGCACGATCCATAGTGGATTCCTCCTGCGTACTTCGTGTACCCAATAATTCTAGAACAAAATCACCCATCACAACGCCACATCTCCCAAACTACATAGTGCCCAGGAACGGCACGACACGATCCCAAATTGCCGCCGCAACATCTGATTTAGCCATTACAGGTAAATCTTCCACCGCCCCATCGGCATGGAAGATCAGCACTTTATTGGTATCAGTTGCAAAGCCACTATCCGAACGTGTAACATCATTAGCCACGAGCAGATCTAGCTGTTTGGCTGCCAACTTATGGCGTGCATTGGCGATGATATCTTCGGTTTCGGCAGCAAATCCAACACGTATCAGGCGACGTCGCGGTTGCTCATTCCTATTATGCGATTCCTGCAGTGGCTCGGCAAGATCTTTGAGGATATCCGGATTCTGCACGAGATGCAAAGAAAAAGCATCTGTCTCGCTCTGTCCCCTTGCCTGTCCACTGACTTTCTTTATCTTTTGTGCTGCTGGCTCAGCAGGACGAAAATCTGCCACGGCAGCACTCATTATTAATACATCGGCATCAGTAATAGAACTATAGACGGCATCGCGCATCTGTACAGCGGTCTCAACTCTCTGTACCTCTATGCCATAAGGCGCAGGTAGCGCAACTGGCCCGGATATCAATAGAACGTGCGCGCCACGATCTCTTGCCTCTATGGCCAGAGAGTAGCCCATCTTGCCGGATGAGCGGTTGCCTATATAGCGTACGGGATCGATGGGTTCATGTGTGCCACCGGCGGTAATGATGACACGGCGGCCAGCAAGATCGCCACTGCGCCCAAGAACCAACCTGATGGCCCCTAATAAGCTCGCCGTATCTGGTAATCGACCCGGGCCCACATCGCCCGAAGCCAGGCGTCCTACTTCCGGCTCTACAATATATGCGCCGCGTTCCCTCAGCAGGTTCAGATTCGCCTGCGTTGCCGGGTGGGTATACATATCTTTATACATTGCCGGGGCGAGAAGCAAGGGCGCTCTCGTAGCTAGAGCCACTGCCGTTAGCATATTGTCAGCTGCACCTCCGGCAAGCTTAGCTATGGTATTGGCGGTTGCCGGCACTACTGCTAACAGGTCCGCCTCTCTTGCGAGCGCAATATGTAGCTCAGCGGCTTCGCCCGAAGGTTCCCAGAGGTCGCTATACACGCGTCGATGGCTCATGGTAGCAAATGTGAGCGGACTGACAAAATCTCCCGCGTGCTCAGTCATAATCACATCTACCAGCGCGCCAGCCTGCTGCAACTGGCTCACAAGCTCAACGGCCTTGTAAGAGGCGATCCCTCCACAGATACCGACGATAATTCTGCTGTTAAGTAACATTCTGGTTAACTCGTTCCCTTGTTGGACCGTCCTATGAGAACACTGCTACAATAGCATAGACGCGGCCTGCACGGCAAGCTCTATGCCAAGAAGTACCATTGAGTATTGTTCAGGCACATTTACCATGTTCACACAACGGGAGGCGTATGTGTATATATTATTGCTATTTCTGCCTGGAAAACAGCTAGCAGGCCGCAGTCTCAACTTTTGCCCGCAGCCTGCGCTAGCCTTACGTACGCGCGTCCTTTTGCTTGAGGAACCAGGCAATCGCGACGCCCAGGAGGACTATCATCAGCAGCAGAATGGCCCACACAAGCAGCAGATGGAAGACTGCGCCAGGAACCGCATCGGCCTTATGCAGCGAGGTGAAGAGCGTGCCCTTAAATGAGAAGGCATCTTCCCCTACCTTATCGCCGTGGAGGCCAACGGTTGAGCCCATACCTGCCATGGCCCAGCGCGCCGGGAAGAAAGCTCCCAGGATCTGCAGGGCGGGCGGGCTATCCAGCGAGAAAACGACGCCGGCAAAGATTACCTGCGGCAAGAGGGCTAACGGAACCATACTCATGGCTCGGTCGCTGTTGGGCACCAGGGCCGAGATGACCAGGCCAGTCATCAGGCCGGCCACGGAAGTCAAAGCCATAGTGATGTAGATCTCTATGAACGGTGGCAATAAGATGCTAGTCTGGAAATGAGCCTTCAGATTGACAAGGAAGACAAGCACAAAGCTCTGTACCAGGCATAGCAAGCCCAGCACGACGATCTTGGAGAACATATAGGGCACGATCCCCAAATTGACGTTGCGCTCGCGATGGAAGATAGGCGCCTCTTTGACAATCTCGCGCACACCATTAATACAGCCGAACATAACTGCCGCGAAAGCCATGATAAAGAGGATCTTCTGCGCATCTCCTCCCGAACCAGGAGCTATGGCATCCTGAAGCAGTTGCTCTTTCGATTTGCCCTGCTGAGCTGCAAACTGGTCTCCCTGTGGGCTATTGAGCAGGTCTACAACGCGTCGGCAATCAAGAGAAGTAATTGGTCCTGAGGTATCCAGCGGATTGGCGCGTAAGGGACAGGTAGCGATACTTGTCGCATCAAACGTCCCGCTGCCTGACAACAAGAATAGCACCACGGCAATAATCGGCGCCTGGAGCAACAGGATAAGCAAATTGCCAGTATCGTTGCGCAACAGCTCCATATAGCGCAAGGAAAGAATCACAAATTGCTTCCAGGGATTGCCGCGCTTGGGCGGTTTGATCGTCGCCGTCTGTCCCATGCCGCTGGCATTACCAGCAGGTCCCTGGCTGATCGGCTCGACGACATAGCGCTGATAATCGGCCGATTGTTGGAATTTGGCCTCAGCTTCGGCGGGAATATTGGGATTCTCATCAGTCGGTTCCAGAGCGCTGTAGATCTCGGCAAAGTCGGTCTTGCCAAAATAAGCCTTGGCCTCTTCCGGCGGTCCGAAGTAGGCAAGGCGACCACCCTGGCAGAGAAAGCAGACATAATCGCAGCTATTGATATTGTTGGTAGCATGCGTCACAAGTACAATCGTACGGCCGCGGTCGGCCAGGCGGCGCAAGAGCAGCATCATCTTGCGATCAAGGCCCGGATCAAGGCCCGAAGTCGGCTCATCCAGGAAGAAAACGTTAGGATTGGCCAGCAGTTCTAGAGCAATCGAGACACGCTTTCGCTGTCCGCCCGAGAGCTTGCTCACGAGCAAGTCGCGACGGCGCGTCATATCCACATCGTCAAGCACTTCATTGATGCGTTGCTTGATCTGCGCCTCGGTAAAGTCATCGGGCAGACGCAGCTTAGCCGCATAATACAGGGCATGCTCGACAGTCAGATCGCGATGGATGATATCGTCCTGGGGCACATAGCCAAGCTGTGTACTGAAGGATGCCAGGTGTCGATAGTAATCCTGGCCATTATAGAGTACCAGACCTTGATTCGCGGGACGCAGGCCATTGAGGGCGTCAAGGAGCGTAGATTTGCCGGCGCCAGAGCCTCCAACCAGAGCGACGAACTTGCGCGGAGGAATAGTAATCGAGACGTCGTTAATCAAGACTACCTGCTTATTCCCCACTTTCTTGAGGTGCAGGGCATCGATACGCACGCCATTACTCTCATCATGCTGGGTTAGTTGCGTACCGGTATATGTAAGTTTAAACGGCCCGATACGGATCTCATCGCCTGGCTTGAGCAGCTGGTGGGTTACACGCTGCGCATTGACAAAGACATGGTTGGTACTTTTCTTATCAAGAATGCGATAGCCATCTTGCACTCGCTCTAACTGTGCGTGGTAGCCAGAGACCTGCGGATGATTTAAGACAACATTGTTATCGGGCAGGCGTCCAATCGTGATAACGGGAGCGCCAAGAGGATAGGGCCGGATCTCCGGTAAGAGTTCCTGCGAGGCTCCGCTTCCATCGTTATAGGTGAGCGTAACCAGCGTGCCATGCTCATCGCTAATACGGAACACATCCCCACGCGACAGCACCTTGCGGAAGGGCTCATCGCCACGAATAACGTGTCCCTGATAGGTAATGCCGTTGAGGGTACGACCACGCGCCGGGTGCGGATGCACAAAGACTAGCTGATTGCCCTCGCGCACAATCTGGGCATGATAGCCGGAAACCGTGGGACGGTTAATGACAATATCGTTAGCCGGGTCGCGCCCGATATTGATCACCTGTTTGGTCAGCGGATACGACTGCTTTTCGCGATCGGTATTGGTACTGACCTCAAGCATCGGCGGTCCCGCAGAGCCCGCACCATCAGTAGAGCCCATGAGCCCGGCCCGCATTGTTCCCCCTTCACTATCAGAGGATGCTACCGTTGGCACATAGGGAGGCGGCGGAGCGACAAAAGCCGGAGGAGGGGCCGCCATCATATTCTGTTGAGGCGCAGGTGAGGGCTGGGGAAATCCCAGCTGAGGGGGCTGTTGAGGCACAGGCGAGGGCTGCGAAAACCCCATCTGAGGCGGCAAAGGCGCACGCGACGCTTGCGGCGCCTGGCCACCAGGCGCAGGAAATCCCTGCTGCTGGGGTGCCTGGCTCATCTGGAACATAAAAGTCACGCCTGCGCCTAACGTAATCGTGTCGCGGTCATTAAGCGCTGTTTGCTGTATATTGCGCTGATTGACCAGCACAGTATTCTGCTGAGCCAGCTTCGTAATACTCCACACGCCCTGGTTAAAGGTAAGTTGCGCGTGATGGCGTGAAATAGAGGGGTCAGTAATGGGGATATCATTACCAGGTTCGCGCCCAATCGTAACTATCGGTTTCGTGATAGGATAGGTATTTCCTGCCAGGGGGCCGGCGAGAAACTTGAGCGAACCTAGAGTTGAAGGTGGTCCCATGACTTCATCCATAATGTTAAGAATACGTCGTACCATCCGCTGAGCAGCAAAGAAAGCGGTACGACTTCTCCTTTCTTAAAATATGGCCTGCCAGGTTATGTTCTGCCGCTACCCGGGCCAAGAGAGTCACATCTATCTGCGCCAGCGTTTTCTGTGCCATTATAATGTATTGGAGTGAGGCTATGCAATACAATGAGCTATAAAAAAATAATACTGCATTTGCTTCCCCGGCCGTTCTATTGCTGCTGCAGGCATGGCTATCCTATCCTGACCAGGCCATAGAGAATCCAGAAAGTACCAATCTTTCTATAGCGCTCGCGCAAATACTTGAGTTTTGCAGAAACACTTTACTATACCTGAGCTTTATGCAGAGCAATAGAGCCAGTACTGACATCGAGCATAAGCACAGCCTTACTCTGTGGGCTGGTAGTAGAGTTGAGAGGGCCACGGAAGTTGACAGGACCATCGCCCTTGTTATTCTCTACATTATAGAGAGGGAAATCACTATTAATTGTGCCGACATTGGTATTGGCATCAAGGATAACGTTAGTGCTTTCAGGAAGGGTTACGTCTATCTTGCCCTCTTCGCTTTGCAAGATATAGCGGGCCGGAGCATCAGGCGGGGTAGGAGCTGCCAGCAAACCATCGAAGGTAACATTCCCCTGCCCGGTCTCTATATGCGAGCCAGCGGCCAGAATCGCATGCTTGACAGTCACGTTGCCAGAGCTACCCTGAATCGTCAGGACTCCGCTCAAGCCGTTCACGCTAATATTGCCGACCGGGGCCTCCACATCAAGGAGCAGGGAGGGACCATTGGCTGAGAGGACTTTCTCGGGCAGGGTGATAGCGATATTCACGGCATTGCTACTGTTATGGATCAGGCCGCCGTTATTGTCGGGCAAAGTAACATTGACGATAAGGCCATTTGCGGCCAGCGCGCCAGGAGCAGTTGAGCCCAGAGCCCGGGGCTTCGCACATGTCAAAGTATTTGTGATGCTGCCCGGTGGCTGGACCTGGACGACGATATTCTTGAGCTCCTGATCAGCCATTTGCTGGTTTTCGGCATGCACTATCTTTTTAGTCGCCACAGTCGTGGCAGTAGCCGCGGGATCAACGGTAATAGTCACGTCCCCTATCTTATTGCAGATCTGCATCTGAGCCAGGGTAGAAAGGCTGCTGAGCGGTATCTGCTGTGTATTTTCCTGCGTAAAGGCTTTCTTACTTCCCAATCCCCAAGAGCCATGGGGGTTGTGCCGGGAATGGAGTGCAGTATGTAGAAGGCAAAGCCAACAACGAGCATGACTGTAAGGATCATGCCTAAGCCGCAGCCTAGCAGCAGGATTGGCCAGGTGCGCTTCTTTCGGCGAGGGCGCCGGGGACGTCTACGGGGCTCTGGCTCATATTCACGCTCACGAGCAGCACGGCTATAACGCTTTGCATATCCGTTGTCGTCCCAATCTTCCCGGAATCTCTCTGGTCCTCGGCCCATGCCTTCTCTTGCCTCGCTTTCCAAACCGGAATACAATTTAAACTGAAATATAACTATCACTTAATACGAACGAGGTAAGGCTATGGTTTTTACTTTTGCAGAGAATATATTGTTTGGCCCTCTTCGCCAAGCTAAGAAGTGCAACTAGAGCCAGCCTATTCCCTTAGAATTGAAGACTTTGTTGGCCGAAAACCTTTTCAATAGTCCCGTGGCAAGCTATAATAGGATCGATTGTCTATCTTCTAAGGATATAAGGTTGATGCGCAGGAGCAAGCTAGTATGGATGATTGGCAACGGTTTATAGTCCGTTTTTGGGGTGTGCGGGGAAGTTATCCTACTCCAGGATTGCACACGCTCCGCCATGGAGGGAATACCTCCTGTGTTGAAGTGCAAGCAGGCCCGCATACTCTGATCTTTGATGCGGGCAGCGGCATAATTCGCCTGGGCAATGAACTGATGCAACGTAACCACAAAGACGTGCTTAATCTGGCTCTCTTTCTTACGCATGGCCATGGTGATCACCTCGTCGGCTTTCCTTTCTTTGCCCCTCTCTTCGATCCACATACAACTATTCATCTCTTTGGTCCCCGTCTGGCCGGTCGTGGAATAAAGCAGCTCGTAACCGCGATGATGTCTCCACCGTATTTCCCTGTAGATATGCGTACGCTACCATCGCACCGTGTATTCCATACGATCACAGATGAGCAGAGCATTATCTGGAAGAAAGATAGCTCTGATCCGGTCGCACGTCAGCCAGAGACTGGCCAGCCACTTCACAACGAATTATGTGTAAAGGCCAGGTTCACGCAAAGCCACCCGCTCAACGGCGCTCTCGTTTATCGCATTGAGTATGCAGGACGTAGCGTTGTCTATGCAACTGATGTAGAGTGGAGCGAGGGATGCGAGCCGGACCTTCTGGATTTTATTGAGGGCGCAGATGTGTTGATCCATGATGCCCAGTATACTGCACTCGATTATGAACAGACCAAAAATGGCTTTGGACATAGCACGGTAGAGATGGCGACGGAGACGGCCGCGGCAGCTCACGTGGGTGAACTGATTCTCTTTCATCACGAGCCGACGTATGATGATAACCAGTTAGATCGGATGGAAGCAGAGGCACAGGCTCGCTTTGCCCGCACACGGTCGGCATTTGAGGGTTTAGAAATCGATCTTTAATAGTCGTAGTCATAAAGGAACGCTTCATTCCAGCTCCTGTCCTTGCCGGCACGGGCTTCAGAAGCGGAGGTCTGCTGAATGGGAAATCCGAAGATAAATGTTCTGCTAGCGCTGATGATTATTGCCTCGTTTCTCGTGGCGACAGTACTGCACGGATGGGCGCAATCGCTCACTGCCTCCTGGTTGGGGGATGCAACGCCTCAGGCCGAAGGGAGGCAAACGCTGAGCCTACGTCCACATCTCGATGCGCTGGGCACCTTAATGTGCGTTATCCTGGCTTTTCAGCCCACACCTGCCATTCAGCTTGGCCTGGGTTGGGGCAAGCCCGTCAAGCCTGATCCCTGGAAGCTACGCATGGGGCCTGATATGGGCGTTCTGGCTGTGGCTGCCTCGGGAATGATCTTTAATCTGCTGGTCGGGCTGCTGATGGCCTTGATTCTGCATTTCGTCTATCCCATCCTTGTAGTCAACGCCGTGACCATGTATGTCTTTCTGTTCCTACTTGTCTTTGCCAGCGTAAATATCTGCCTTGCCCTGCTCAATCTGATACCTGTCTATCCTCTCGATGGCTACCATATCCTATATAGCCTGCTGCCAAGTAAGCAAGCGGTCCAGTTCGCGAAATCTGCCTCCTACGGGCCATTTATCCTGCTGGGCTATTTCTTCTTGCTGCCATTTCTGTTCAGCGTGGTCGGCCTGCAAGGCTTCATCCTCTTACGACTAGGGGAGGGTTTTTATCGGCTTTCGCTCCTGCTGATCGGGCTGGTTAGCGGTCTGTCGCCTTATAGCCCTACGCTTTATTCGCTACATACCCTTCATCTCTTTGCCTTTATCGGTTTCTAGCCAGTTATGAGAGAAAGCAAAAATACAGTGCAGAGCGTTCTCTATCGTTTGGGGCAGGCCCGCCAGCAGCTTGGCTTTGTAAAGCCGCTCTCAGCCGCAGAATATGAGGAGGCGGCGCTCTATCTGCCGCCATCTGCCCTCGTACTTTTTCGGACGATGGCCCCGGCCGACCAGCGTCACTGCCTGCGGGTCTGTCAGCGCTTACGTGAGCGTGGCTGTCAGGATCGAGAGATGCTAGCTGCGGCTTTGCTGCATGATGTAGGTAAGGCCCAGGGCCGGGTTCCGTTTTGGACGCGACCGGCTATTGTACTGGGGAAGAAATTTACGCCAGCCCTGCTCACGGCACTGGCAATCTCGCCCTACGAGTTTGGCGAACGCATTATCCCACGCTGGCAGCGCGCCCTTAGCTACGCCTGGTGGCATGCCGAGATCGGTGCCAATCTGGCCAGTGCCGCCGGCCTTTCCCAACAGGCTGCGCTCTACATCCGCACGCATCACGAGGCGCACGGACCGGCTGCCGCGCTCCACGCCGTGGATGAGGTCTCCTAAGCTATGTCCGAAGAGCTCGGTGTGGATGAAGCCGCGCAGACAGCCGCTCAGCAGGCCCAATATGTGGTTCACCTTCCCCTCTTTGAGGGGCCGCTTGATCTGCTGCTCCACCTGATCGAGAAGCGCCAGATGGAAATCACCTTGATCTCTCTCGTGGCCGTGACCGACCAATATCTTGATTATTTACGGCACTGGGAGGCCGAGTCTTTACCACTGGCCAATATGGCGGCTTTTGTTTCCATAGCCGCACGCCTGCTGTTTATCAAATCCCAAAGCCTCTTGCCGCAGAATACGCGCGAGGAGAGGCAGCAGGAGGGTGAGAGCGCGGCAGCGCTGGCCGAGGAATTGCAGCGCCACTTATTGGAATATAAGCTGGCGAGAGAGATTGCTACGGCGCTGCGCCAGCGCGAGGAAGCTGGTTTACAGACCTATACGCGCTCCAGCCTGCTGGCCGGCATTGAGGCCCAGCTCAATTGGACGCCTCCCACCCTCGCCGGCCTTGATGCTCAGCGGCTCGCGCAGGCTTTTCAGCGCCTTCTTGAATTACAGGCAAGAGATGAGGAGCGCGGCGAGGATCTTATGCCGGTAGCGCGGGTACGCGTCAGTGAGCGCATCGAAGAAATTATGAGTCGTCTGCAGGAGAAGACATGTATCCTGTTGTCAGAGGTAATCGAGAAAGAGCGCTCGCACCTGGTGATTATCGTCACCTTTCTTGCCGTCCTGGAGCTCTGGAAATGGCAGCGCATTAGCGTGCGCCAGGATGCGCTTTGGGAACCAATTTTTATCGAGCGCGGCGAACGCTGGGCTGAGGCCGGGCAAGATGAGATCGAAGACTAGTTATCCATTCGCGCTGTAGCATCCTTGCCTTCATGCATGAGGTACTTCACATATCCAGCGTATAGCGCGCGGCTGTATAATTCTGTTCCTCATCGACGGCAAAGGCAAAAATGGTGTGCTTACCGGGGCTTAGATGGCTCAGATCCAGCGTCCATGACGGCCCTACCTGAGCTGGCACCTCGACCTTATCAAGAAACCAGGTTATCCTCACAACATCTAATCCGTTCTCAATATAGGCCTGACAGTGCAGCAGGGAGAGATCATCATCCCTGCTGGTTTGAATGCTTAGCTGTGGCGGCGGATAGCTGGCCGCGCTACTACTTATATAGGCGCTCCAAGGAGCAGGAGTCAGGAACTCCTGGACCGAGATTGTGCCATAGACGCTGCCCGGCACAACGCCAATACCAATCAGGGTTAAGGCTGGATTGAGGATATTCTCGCGATGCCCGCAATTCTCTGAAGCATCATCATACATATATTCATAGATCGAGCCTATACCCGCCTGCGGATTTCCGGCCAGATTCTCGGCAGCCAGACTATAATGACTAAAGAGGGCAGTATTGCTATTGATACGATTGGTAAATGTCCCACTGATTGGGCTGGTATGCGAGAAAAAATGGAGATCGACCAGCTGGCGCCCATAGGCCAGGGCGATACGCGAGAGCATCGGGTCCATCTGCAGAGGATGTAGTCCCCGGTCCGTGCGCTCAAGGTTGACAAGGACTAACTGTTGTTGCACAGCACTGAGCTGATAGAAGTTTTTGGGTAGGTGCAGCGCGGGTACATGCTCCAGTTTGCGCGCATTGTTGATAGCCGCAATAGCGTCCTGGGGCCGCTCGCTGCTAAGATAGTCAGGTGTCGCTGTAATATTTACACACGATTGATGGCGCGATTGGGCCGCATCTGTGTAGCGGAGCTGCTTCAGTAGCAGTACGCCTGTCGCAAGCATAACAAGAATCATACAGATTGTAGCCAATCTTATCTGCCGCATAAAATTTATATATGCTCCTCTATCAAGTCAGTTTCTACTCACTCTATTCGGCACATAGTAGAGATCCTGCAATGCTAGAGGCTAAAATTGTCTCTCGGCGAGAGGCAAATCGGTCAGGCCTGAGTAGCTACGCTTTATGCTTTTTATAAAGCTAATAATCCTATATCCACTCTAAAATAGCCCTGAGTTGATAAAACTTGACAGACAGTGGCTCAAAGTTTATACTGAGATAGTAATAAAGTTTACTTAAAGGACTCATCTTTGAGCTTAAGAATAGATATTAAGGAGATAGAATAGAGATGGAAGAACCCCAGGAGAAACCAACAGAACAGCAATCTACTCCAAATACCCAACCGATGAATGGTCCTACACCGGAAGCCGCGCGCATAGCCGAGCTAGAGGCCCAACTTGCCCAGGCTCGCCAGGAAGCTGCCGACAACTGGAATAAATATCTGCGCGAGCGCGCCGACGTAGATAACATTCGCAAACGCCAGGAGCGCTTGTTAGGAGACCGTGTGCTTCATCAGAAAAAAGCGCTCTTCCATAAATTGCTCGGAGTGATGGATAACGTAGAGCGAGCGCTCGTCTTCCAGGATACGATGGACCGAGCTCAATTGCAGCAGACATTACGCATGGTCCATTGGCAGATGAGCGAAGTGATGCGTAGCGAAGGGTTAAATCCGGTGCCCACCGTGGGAGAGAATTTTAATCCCTACGTGCACGAAGCTATCGAAGCTGTTGAGAACAGTGACAAGCCGGAGGGTACGATTGTTGAGGAAGTACTCAAAGGGTATACACTCGGAGACGAGACCCTACGCCCCGCCCGCGTCAAAGTAAGTATGGGAAATAAATAACCATACGGAGAACTGTGAGGTATGCGCATATCTCAAATTTGTGATGCGCATACCTCAATGACAAAGCCACAAAGGGGCTGGGTTATGGATTACAAAGATTACTATAAGATACTCGGTGTCGCACGAGGCGCTAGCACAGATGATATCAAGAAAGCCTTCCGTAAGCTAGCTCGCAAGTACCACCCTGACGTTAATCCCGGCGATAGGAAGGCTGAGGAACGATTTAAAGAGATCAACGAGGCCTACGAGGTACTTTCAGACCCCGATAAGCGGCGCAAATATGATACGCTCGGCCCAAACTGGCAAGAGCAGTTCGGACCTAACTTCTCAGGCGCCGGCAGGCGTAGCTATCAATATGGCACGCGCGGCGGCTCATTTGACTTCGATCCGATGGGACCAGGTTTTTCTGATTTCTTCGAGGCGTTATTTGGGCGCGGTTCCACTACAAGCGGGCGCACAAACATGCGCAGGCGCGCCGGGGATAATATAGAGCAGCCAGTTGAAGTCACCGTGCAAGAGGCCTTTAGCGGCGGCGTGCGCACCTTTAATGTGCAATCACCAGAGGTCTGCCCCACCTGTCAGGGCGTCGGCGAAGTAAACGGTAAAATATGTCCCACCTGCAATGGGCAGGGGGCCGTGCCGCGCAGCAAGCGCCTTCAGGTCAAGATTCCACCCGGCGTGGATAATGGTTCGAAGATCCGCGTCGCCGGTGAGGGACAGCCAGGCATTGGAGGCGGTCCACGGGGAGATCTCTTCCTTGTCATCAGTGTCAAGCCCGATTCAGTCTTTGAGCGCAAGGGCGACGATCTCTATATCGATATCGATGTAGAGCTCGTAAAAGCTATGCTTGGCGGCGAAGTAACGGTTCCCACGCCAGATGGTCGCAAATTGATTCTGACCATCCCTCCTGAGACCCAGAATAGCCGCTTGTTCCGCCTGGCCGGCAAGGGTATGCCTCGTTTACGCAACGAAGGACACGGCAATCTCTTTGCTCGCGTACGCGTTGTATTGCCAATGCATCTCTCGGCCGATGAGCGCGCCCTCTTCGAGAAGCTGGCACGTAGCCGCGGCGTCGAGGTTCACCCGTAGGAGGCGAAAGGAGTAAATAGTCATGCCTGAGAAAAGTGATGGCGCATGGTACATCATTAGTGTGGCAGCGCAGAAGGCGGAGGTACACGAACAAACATTGCGCCATTACGAACGCTTAGGACTGATCTCGCCTGCACGTAAAGGGAATAGTCCTCATAGTCCGCGCCTTTACTCAGATCGCGACATTGAACGCGTCGTCCATATTCGCAGCTTGATGCGCGATCTAGGGGTAAATCTAGCTGGCGTTGAGG
This sequence comes from Ktedonosporobacter rubrisoli, assembly GCF_004208415.1. Lineage (GTDB taxonomy): Bacteria > Chloroflexota > Ktedonobacteria > Ktedonobacterales > Ktedonobacteraceae > Ktedonosporobacter > Ktedonosporobacter rubrisoli. The sequence goes on from NZ_CP035758.1 coordinate 7,007,897, forward strand.
CTATTCTGCATATGAAAGATCGTATGGAGCGCTTGCAAGAAGAGCTAGAAGAGCAGATGTCGCAAATGCGCGACCGACACGAGGCAGAGACACGCAGGCTTAAGGAGATCATTGAGCGCTTACAACGCGGCTCTTCTGCTACCTCCTGATAACTCTGCGTTACTCCGTCCTTCGCTGCGTGCAGCACCTTTCTGTAAGAGAGTTTCTTTCAAGGCTGTAAAGTGTAGTTGTGGATGTCTCGTTAGCGTTTGCCCCTCGTCCTGTATGCCTGCCCCTTTTCTCAACAGCTCTGGCTGGTTCCCTAACGTCATGCTATACTGTTAGGGAACTGCAGAGGTGAGGAAAGTGCATTATGGCATATCTTGTTCAAGAGAATGGCCTTGTCTGTCAGTCACCCGATCTTACCCCTCTTCTGAGCGTGGAAACGCCGCAATGGTATAGCTGGCTGGCTGAAATAACTGCCTTTATGTTTACATGCTCGCTCGGTAGCTTTACAGCGCGCAAGGAGCAGGCGACCAATGGGCGCGGGGGAGCGTACTGGAAGGCGTATCGCAAGTGCCACGGCAAGCTCTACCGGGTTTATCTGGGAAAAACTGAGCATTTAACGCTGGCCCGCCTGCAACTGGCGGCCACAAAACTGAGTGAACGCATTGCTGAGCAGGGAACAGGTCCAGTTAAGCAACCATCGAGATCAGAGGCGCACACTGAGGAGCAGCATACACGGGAACTAGCTATTCCCCAACTGCTCTCTAGCCGGCTCCTACCTCCACCCGTTCTCAAGTATTGCATAGCGCGTCCCCGTTTGCTCGATGTCCTACAAGCTGCGCATACTAAGAAATTAGTCCTCATTGCGGCACCGGCCGGCTCAGGCAAGACAACCCTCTTAAGCGAGTGGGCGCAGCACACCTCAACTGTCCTCTGGATAACTCTCGATGCAGAGGATAACGATCCTATTAGCTTCTGGTCTTATATCCTTGCCAGCTTTCAGCGCGCTTTTCCTGGCTATAGCGAACAGGTCTCCTATTTACTCAGCTCTCCCAGATCTTCCCTGCTTCGCGCGGCACTTATTGAACTGCTCAATACTATGGAGAACCTGGCGGCCGAGGTGTTTCTACTGCTTGACGATTATCAGCTGATCCAGAATAACACAATCCATGAGACGCTGCTCTTTTTTCTTGAGCATTTGCCGTCCCATATGCACATGATCATAGCCAGCCGCTACGTTCCTCCCTGGCCGCTGGGCCGGCTGCGCGCAAGTGGCTCGCTGCTTGAATTAGGGAGCGCTGAGCTGCGCTTTACCCATGAAGAGGTGACTGCTTTTCTGGCTCGGCAAATCTCTCCTATACCCTCGACCAGCGCGATTACAAAGCTGGAGGAGCGAACCGAGGGCTGGGCCGCCGGTTTGCAACTTGCCGCCCTGGCTCTGCAGCAAGAACCCAACATTAAACATTTCTTTGCGCGCTTCAGCGGTCGCTCTTATCCCTTGCGAGCTTATCTATTGGAAGAAGTAGTGGCACGCCAGCCGGAGGAAGAACAGCGCTTCTTGCTCTATACCTCGATCGTCGAACGTTTTAGTGCTGAACTTAGCGAGGCCCTGACCGGCGATCACAATGCCTATCTCTTGCTCCAACGCCTGCAGCAAAAGAAGCTCTTTATCTACATGCTTGATGAGCAAGGGGAATGGTACCGCTATCACCATCTCCTGACTGAGGCTCTGCGCAACCATTTGCGCACGACGCAGCCCGAGCTCTTTCGCCAGCTATATAGGCGAGCTAGCATCTGGTATGAACAGCGTGCCTTACTGGCAGAAGCTGTTGAGTCCGCCCTGGTGGCCCGAGATTATGGGCGAGCCATGAATTTAATAGCGAGCTGTGCGCCGGCCGTCCGCAAGCATGGTGAGCACATCCGCGTGCTGGGTTGGTTGGGCCAGCTACCTGAGGCGGCCCTGGCTTCTCAGCCCACGCTACAACTTATGCATGCTTCCACCTTAATCGCAAGCGGGCGCCTGGATGAGGGGGAAAGCCGTCTGCAGCGACTTGAAAAAGCCTTGGCTGCAATGCCGCCAGCAGACAGAGAGCAGAGCCTGGCTGGGCCAATTGCTACTCTGCGGGCAGCACTTGCCAGTACACGAGGAGACATGCAAAAAGCCCTGGAAGCTGCTCATGACGCGCTTGCCAATCTGCCAGCCGATGACCTGGAACGCCGTGGCAGCGTCTATCTCAGTATGGGCAACGCCTATTTCCATAGGGGCGATTTTAGCGCAGCCCAGAAGGCTTTGGCAGAGGCTGTAGCTATCAGCCGACACATCGGCAATATCTCTCAGTACCTGGAAACGCTGCACCTGCTCGCTTATGTGCAGATATTGCAGAGCTTGCCTTGCCAGGCCAACGAGAGTTGTCTGCAAGGACTGCGCCTCGCCACGGCCTATGGTCTGGACAGGACAGCAAGTGTGGCCAGCCTCTATATGAGTCGGGGCGATCTGCTCTACGAGTGGAATGAGTTGGAGGCTGCCGCCGAGCAGCTGACGCAGGGAATTGAGCTGAGCAGGCGCGGAGAAAATTTGATTGGCATGATTGACGGCTCATTAACTCTGGCTCAAGTCAGACAGGCCCAGGGCGACATGCAAGGGGCGCAGGCCTTAATGCAGCGAGCCGAGCAATTTGCCAGTCAGACCAGAGAGCTGATTTATATGACCTTTGTGGCCAGGCTGCGCGTCTATCTCTGGCTCCTACATGGCGACGTAGAGGCTGCAGCGCGCTGTGCGGATAATTCCGGTCTGTATGCCGCCTATGACGACAAAGAGCCCACTACCTCTCAGCTTTCTTTCTTCGCCTTGATGGATGCTCTGACCCTGGCCCGGCTCTATCTTGCCCAGGAGGAGCTAGCAAGAGCCCATAAATTGCTTAGCCGCATCAAGAACACGCTCGATCCACAACAGCATACAAGGCGCTATATTCAGTGGGGCCTTCTCAAGACCCTCAGCGACCATGCCCGACATAAACAGGATGCCGCCTTGCGCCTCCTGGAACAAATTCTGCAGCTAGCCGAACCTGCCCACTATGTGCGCGCTTTTCTTGACTTCGGCTCCGCCCTCGCACCTTTATTGACAGAACTTCTTCAAGACAGATCTATTCCTCGCTCTACGCAGAATTATGCAAGGAATTTGCTGATCTCCATTACAGCAGCACAACCACAACTGGTCGGCGTATCAATACAGCAATCCGCAAAAGCCATATCCCCTGAGCGGCTCAGTTTACGCGAGCTGGCCGTCCTGCGCTTGCTGGCTCAGGGGCTTTCAAACCGGGAGATAGCTCAGCGGCTCATCGTGACTGAGTACACGGCAAAAACCCATACCAGGCACATCTATAGAAAGCTCAACGTACATAGCCGCACCCAGGCCATCGCCCGGGCCCAGGAATTGCACATTCTCTAATCTGCTCCGAGCCAAACTTCCCTTTAGCGTGCCTATAGCTCTCAATCGCAGGCTCCAGGCGCCTCTAAAACTGGCAAAATTTGTTCTCTGCGGCCAAGCGCTATCACGCAAATACCCCTTTTAGGCGATGACACACAAACACTTTACCTCTTATCCTGAAAAGGCACAGCCATATAATCTTCTCTTCGCTCATAGCTGGCCTGCTGTCAAAATTCTAGAAGGAGATGTGATGAGTACTCATCCCTTGAGCTCTGATCCGGCTCAAAACAAGAACGTATCGATCTTGAGCGCTGGTTTGCTTCTGCGTATCCTGGCTGGAGGAATTGCCGCAGCTATCATCCTGACCGCCTTTGGACTGCTTACTTCGTCCGGCCATGGTGCAGCCTTTTTGCTGCAGAAAATTATTGTTAATCTCGTCTCCGGCCTCCTTTACGTCGCGGTTATGGCTCCCTTAGCCATCTCTTTACCCTTACGCTGGCCCGCGCGTTTTGGGGCAATCTTTGTGCCACTCTACGTGACTGGTGTGCTCGCAGATCTTGTTGAGGCCTATTTTTATACAACCACGCTTACCCCTTTTAAGCTCGTTATGGCTCTCATTTTTGAGAGCATCCCATTTCTGCTTATCGCCCTCGTCATCGCCTGGCTACTGCCACCATCCAGCAAAGCGCGCTCCCGACCCGGATTGCGCCAACGTGCCTTACTTTCCTGGCTCTGGCGCATTGTGCTTGTTGGTATTCTTTACGTACCGACCTATTATCTCTTTGCCACCCTGGTTACGCCAATTGAGCATATCTTTTACCATGATCCGTCATTCGTGGCCCAGCTCCACACCCAGGTACCGCCCGCCAGCGTCACCATCATTCTAGAGGCGTTCAGAGGCGTTTTCTTCGCGCTGGCCATGCTGCCCGTGCTGGCCGTTATGGATGGGCCGAGCTGGCCACTCCTGCTCTACCTGACGCTTATTGGAGTGGTTATAGAGGCCTGGGTTCCGCTATTGGGGCAAGCTAACTGGCCCTGGGCTATGCGCCTGGGCAACATGCTGGAGCTGACCGGCGATGCTCTAGGGCGGGGGATTGCCATAACCCTACTTCTGGCATTACCAGCCACTTTCAAGAGGAGGAAAGAAACAGAAGCCGGCTAAGTTGGTTTGAAATTTGAGCCCCCAACGTTACCCTTTGCGCCTCGCCGCTCTCAGCTGGAGAAGAACGAGAAATGGAAAGCTCTGAATTAAGCCGCAAAAGACTTGAAAATTCTGCTCGCTTATGTTATAATTAATACTACACCGTGAGGCACAACTGTTATGGGTTGTGCCTCTTTTATTTGCCAATAGAGCATCAGAGCTGAGGAGCCACGGCCGGCATCAGGTGCGATTGCATCTTGAGGGCAATAATGCGCGTTGCCGCCTCATCGATACGCGCCTGCGTGAGCGTCCCATCCTGTACAGCCGCCTTGAGCGCATCAAGCATAGCGTGCATCTGATCCGACCCGCTAGGCCCGAGTATCATATCATCGCCAGCCTTAAGGGCCAGAACAGCCGCCTGAGGCATGCTTATCTGCTTTCCATCCACTACAACCCCTTGCATATAAAGCGCATCTGTCAGCACAACGCCATCATAGCCAAATTCCTTACGCAAAATGTCGGTCATAAAGGTTGGCGAGAGCTCGGCAGGTAGCTTGGGATCAATAGCCGGCATAAGCACATCAGTTGGCATGATCATACCAGGATTCTCTAGCTTATCAGGCGACTGAATAAAGTGCTTGAAAGGGGCAAGCTCAACCTGATAGATCTGCTCTTTGGTACGGTTAATGACGGGCAAGCCAAAGTGGGCATCGATAGTAGAAGCGCCCAGCCCGGGAAAATGCTTGATACAGGCGATGACGCCATCTCCCTGCAAAGCCTGCATATAGGGGCCGGCAAACTTAATCACCGAGTCGGCCGAATAGCCAAAGGTACGCGTTACCTGATTTGGCCCGTTGGGAACTAAGGCCACATCCACATCGGGGGCCAGATTGGTATTAATGCCCAGAGCCAGCAAGTCGTGAGCCAGCTGATGGCCTTGCTGGGCCGCCATGTCTTGATTACCGCTCTCATAGATGGACAGCGCCGAAGGACGGGACGGATAGATATTGCGCAAGCGCTGCACAATTCCACCTTCTTCATCGGTCGAAACGAATAGGGGGAGCTTAGCGTTCTTCTGCATCTTGGCAATATCCTGGCGCGTCTGATCGGCTGTCTGCATTTGAAACTCATACATAATGACGCCACCCGCATGAAGCTGATTGACCATCGTATCAAGGTCGGGCGAGTAAAAGCTATCGTTGTACTCGACCATGATAAGCTGCCCGAGCTTCTCATCAAGCGTCATACGGGAGACATAGAGGCCGGCAAGCTGTTTATAGTTCATCCGCATGGCCAGATGCCGCCGAGCGCTAATCTGCTGCGCATTGAGGGGCTGCTGTACGGCAGGTCCTTTGTGATTTGTAACAAGATTCAGCAAGGCGGCTCCCGAATCCAGGAAAGCGGTTCCCGATAAGACACGTTCGCCTATCAGGCCACTGATAAGCACAAGAGCCACAAGCAGGACAAGACTAACAACGACTATAAAAGGCGAGCGACGCTGGCGACGCCTCATCATCAAGCCAAGTTGGGCCTGAAAAGATGCGCGCCGCGTGGTCTGGGGGCGAGCAGACGGCTTCACGCGCGCTAATTTGGCCGACAGCTCTAAGTTCCGCCAGTTTCCCTTTTGATACTCCTGAGCTGGCATGGGACGAGAGGTGGCCATCCAGGCTTCATGCTTACCTGTCACGTTCTCCGGAAAGTTGGGATCTGGCGTTACAGGACTGAATTGTTGTATAGAGGGCTGCCTGGAGGTGGCAGCATCTGGCCGTCGCGCCGAAGCAGATGAGAGCGACGGATCGGTCATAGTAATTTTAGGATTATTATTTCCCTTATGGGGAGGTTCAGGCTTATCTATAGTCATTTATGTTGCTCCATAAATTGTTGCTCAAATCTAAGTATAAACCAGTCGCAGATAGGAGTGCACCGATACTCAGAAAGTATTATGCCAGAAATATGGCCTCCAAGGCAGGTGCAGTACGTTCAGAAGCACTCCAAAGATGGTACTATCAGGCCAATCGAGAAAATAGAGATGCAGGTCTAAACGAGTTTCTACTTGCCTTAGTTTGCGTCAAAGAGCGTAAAATTGGCTATTTTTTCTTCCCCTTTCTCCGTGCTGACCAGCCTGGCCGAAAAAGCCAGTGAGCGATACCCCGGAAAAAATACTGCCAGCTTCCTACCGAATAAAAATAAGTAATCGCCAGCTATACTTTCTTTTCTTTCGTTTTTCTGCTACCCTAACAAATATTCATTGACTCAGGAGCCAGTAGCATGTTAAAAAATTCTCATGGAGAAGGGCTAGATGAAATTGATAAGGAACTTCTCCGGATCTTGCAAGAGGATGCGCATTTAACTAACGTCGAGATCGCGCGAAAGATCAATCTCTCGCCGCCGGCAACGCACGCGCGCATTCGTAGCCTGGAGCAACGCGGCTACATTCGGCAATATACAGTGCTTGTGAACCGCGAAATGGTTGGTTATGACCTGGTTTGTTTTATGCTCATCAGCTTGCAAGTACATCAGTATGAAATGATTGAAAAGTTTCGGGCTGCCGTCCGCAAGCTGCCGGAGGTATTGGAGTGTCATCATCTCACCGGCGACTACGATTACTTGCTCAAGGTAGCATTCCGCACCCATAAGGATGTGGAGCGCTTCGTAGTTGATCGTCTGATGCCCATTCCGGGTATGGCACGCATCCACACAAGCCTTGTGCTGACCGAGGTAAAATACAGCACAGCTTTGCCTATAGAATGAGGAGCATATATTCCCTTTCACCTATACAGGCAAGCCAGAGGCTTGGCCGATCCCTGCGGATCTGCAAGGCAGAGTACACCCGCTTCAGACTGTAAGCAGGAGGCGAAAATTTATTTATGGACCCATCCATTACCGTCGATCTCTACAGCGATACGATCACACAACCAACCACCGCTATGCGCCAGTACATGTGTTATGCCGAGGTAGGGGATGAGCAATTAGGCGAAGATCCTAGCGTTAATCGCTTGCAAGCTATGGTCGCCGACATGTTGGGGAAAGAGGCAGGGCTTTATTTACCCTCGGGCACAATGTGCAATCAGATCGCCTACGCGGTACACTGCCAGCCAGGCGACGAAGTAATTATGGATCGCACTGCTCACCCGCTCCATTTCGAGGGTGGGGGCCCTACGCCGCTTAAAGGGATACTTGTGCGCGCCCTCGCCGGTGATCGTGGCGTTTTTACAGCCGACCAGCTTACAGAAGCCCTGCGCCCGCACAGCCGCTATCAGCCCAGAAGCAAAGCCATCTCCATCGAGCAAACATCAAATCTGGGCGGAGGAAGATGCTGGCCGCTAGCCAGCATACGAGAAGTCTGCGAGCGCGCCCACTCGGCCGGTCTGGCCACCCATATGGACGGAGCGCGCCTGCTCAATGCTGTGGTAGCAACAGGCGTAGCCGCCAGCGACTATGCCAGCTCATTCGATAGTGTCTGGCTTGATCTCAGCAAGGGTCTGGGAGCTCCCGTGGGCGCAGTCCTGGCCGGCTCACGCAGCTTTATCCAGGAGGCCTGGCGCTACAAGCAGCTCTTAGGCGGTGCAATGCGTCAATCAGGCATCATGGCTGCCGCCGGCATTTATGCTCTTGAGCACCATGTTGAACGGCTAGCCGAAGATCACACCCATGCCCAATTGCTGGCGCAGGGTTTAGCCGGATTGCCAGGCATTGCGCTACGCCCACAAGATGTTGAGACAAATATCGTGCTCTTTGACGTCGCTGAGACCGCACTGAGTGGCCAACAATTTGTGGAGCACTTGAAGCAACAAGGCGTGCGCTTCAGTTTGATGGGCCCAAGCCTGGTACGTGCAGTGACCCATTTGCAGATCGCGCGAGACGATATTGAGTATGCTTTGCAGGCAGTGGAAGCCGTGCTGGATAGCAGCCAGAAGAACAAAGGCAGCAAAGAAATACTTTATTCCGGCTTCTCGTCCTGAGCAGCCTCGGCGCTGGGAGGAGGCTCTTCCTGCTGAACAGCGGCTCCGGGCACTTGACTGGTAGGGCTCTGTTCAGAGGCGGCTTCCTCCATAGCAGGCGTCTCGTGGCCAGCTGGAGGCTCAGAGCTTTCGGAAGGCTCTGAGGGCAGTGCAAGATCTTCTGTCTGGGGAGATGTTTCCGGGATGGCCGCCTCCTGCGCCTCAGCGATGGCAAGGGCAGGAGAGGCATCATCTTTTTCAGGCTCAGTTTGTTTAGCCGTGCCGTTGGCCTGAACTTGCTCTATTAACTGATCGGCCCGTTTAGCTGCGCCGTTGGCCTTGGCAAGTTCTGCTGCTTCCTCGGCTGGCAAAACTAGCAGCGTGGGCGGAATCGGCGTCTCGGGCAGCATCTGCAGCTGGCCCTCGGCCGCAAGGCTTTCGGGAAACGTCGCAGATTTCTGCCCATCCCCTTGCTTCTCAGCTGACGGCACAGCTCTTTTGATCACAGGCACAACTAGCGTATCCTCCAGCTCATCCTCTTCTTCAAGGGAAGCCGCCCGTGCGGCAAGCGCTGTTGATGGCCGGTCAAGTGCGGCTTGCCGCCTGCTTACTCTTGCGCCAGATAATTTCTGCTGGCTCGATGTCTGCTTGCCAGGCACAACGGAGGCAGGCAGCAGAGAATGGTCAAAGACGGCTTTGATCGCATGGCTCTGTTCCTTATGCAGAACCGTTAGCAAGGCGTGCCGATAATTTGTTACCGCAAAATGATGCGTCACAAGCTTCTCCGGCTGAATTTTTCCCTGTCCGATGAGCTCGCTCGCCAGGCTAAACGTCGAACGGCGTCCCTGGCTTCCCACGGGCCAGCACTCGCTCCCATAACTGGCTGAGCCAATCAAATTTGCTTCTCGATACCAGAGAGGCGTAAGGTCAAGTTTCACCAGGCGCGGCTCGCGCCCAACCAGGACCAGAGTTCCGCGTGCGCGCAGCCAGCGCAAGGCATGCTGCAAAGAGTCCTGGCTACCAACGGTATCGTAGATAACATCGTGAGCTCCCGCTAAGACCTTGTTGCCACCAGGACCCCGATAGAGCCTGGCCCTTGTTGCACGCTGTATATCACTATAGCTATGTTGAGGATAAATAATATGCGTCGCACCCAGGCGCGTAGCTTGTTCAACCTGAAAGGCGTGGCGAATCAGCACACTTACCTCTGTCTGCGGAGAAAGCAAACGCAGCACCTGCAACACGAGCAGGCCAATTGTTCCCGACCCGACAATCAACGCCCGCTCACCGGAGCGCGGAAGAAAGCGCAAGACAGCATGTAGTGCTATAGCCGTGGGAGCAAGCAATACTGCCTGCTCGTCGCTAAGCAAAGCTGGGATACGGAAAAGTTGTTGCTCATGAAGGAGCATCTCCTCACTCCAACCACCGCCAAAGGGCGCCGGTCCAGGCAGTTTGTCCTGTTCACAGAGCTCATAATTGCCGGAGGCGCAGAAATGGCAAGGAGGCTGCATGCCGCTGGAAATGCAATTAGGGCCATATTGCCAGACGACGCGATCTCCCGCGCGCAGATAGCGTACCTGATCGCCCGGCTCAATCACCTCACCCACAACCTCGCGCCCAGGATAACGCGACCAGAAGCGAGGCACAGCCGCAGGTGCAATGCGCCTATCTGCATGGATAAGATGGAGGTCAGCCGCGCAGATACCGGCCAGGCGATTGCGCACTCGCACCCAGGTCGGCGCGGGCAAGGCCTGGCGGGGCAAATTTTGTACACGCAAAGGAGCCAGAGAAGAAATGCCAACTGTAGGCCAGAAACCATTGAGCAAGCGTACGATAAAGTTCCGTTGAGGGCTCGAATCTAACGTAGCAGTCCACATAACTCCTCCTCTTTGACTCAAGAGATGTCAACGCGTATACTTCCTGGCAAATCCTAAGAACCATACTCTTATGAGTTGGATCATAATCGTCTTCAGGATATCTTTGCAACAGAAAAGGCAAATATGGACTATACCGAGAGGATCTAGCAAACAGGCGGTCTTGGCTTAACCTACGCAGGGCAGCCTCACAATAAACTCGGTTCCGGTCCCGGGCTCACTTTGTACGGTAATTGATCCATCATGAGCTCGCACAATCGCCGAAGCAATGGACAACCCCAATCCTGTGCCTATAACAGATATTTTAGAGGAAGAACGACGATACTGTCCCCGATAGAATGACTCAAAGATGTGCGCGAGATCTTCCTCGGCAATCCCCTCTCCATTATCGATAACGCTTAAGATAGCATCTTCCCCCTGCCTATTGAGGCGCAAAGTAATAAAGCCATCGGGAGCGGGGCGGCCATACTTCACAGCATTATCAAGCAAGATGAAGATGAGTTGCTTGATACGATCTTTATCAGCCTGGAGCCCAAGGCCTTGCTCCGTCGCCTTCTCAAGCTTAATGGCCCTTCCGTCCTCAAGACGTCGTTTGGTTTGCTCAATACCTTCGCTAGCCAGCGCCACCAGATCCAGGTACTGAGCCTTGAGCGGCTGGCCCTCATCGAGGCGGGCCAGGGTCAGGAGGTCGTTAATCAGCAGCGTCATGCGCTCAGACTCATTCTTCATGCGCTGCAGCACTTGTTGAGCCACCTCTGGATTATCTTTTGCCCCCCGCATCAGCACTTCAGTAAAGCCACGTATAGATGTAAGCGGTGTGCGCAGCTGATGTGAGGCATCCGAGAAGAAGCGCCTGAAGCGCGCCTCAGCCGCATGCTGCATCTCTTCCGCCCGCTCAAGCCGCGTTACCATCTCATTAAGGCTACCGGCCAGCCGATCTATCTCATCCTGGGGAGGCAAGCGCAAGGGTAAGCGCTCGCGCTGCTGCAGATCGCCGATAGCGATAGCCTGCGCAGCATCGGTTACGCGCCAGAGAGGGCGTAGCAATATCGTAGTAAAAACAAAGTTAGCCACAATGCCAGCAATAGTAATAATAAAGGCAATAAGAAAGATATAAACCGCTTGTATGTGCGTTGAGAGGAGCATACAAATGATAAAAATGATCAGCAATAAAGTCAAACCATAGACAGTTGTTAGCTGAATACGCAGGCTAAAGAAGGGACGCAGCCATGAAGGAGCATCCGTACCTGCACTGGTCTGGGCAAAAATCGGCCCCGTTGGCGTCAGATCGCCGGTTCGGGGAGATACCGCGCGCAAAGGCGACAATGGCTCATACCTGCTAGCATGGCCATCCTGAGTGCTTGATAGAGAACCATTTGATGACCCAGTTCCAGCTCGCTCCTTTGCGTCGGTAGCTTTTGGCTCTGACATAGTGACAAGACTCCGCTTCGCAAACAACTAAAGATTCTTCTAGCACCTATCCTTTAAGGACATAGCCAACACTACGCACTGTCTGGATAAGGCGCGGCGAACTTGGCGAGTCTTCGATCTTCTCACGTAGATAACGTACATAGACCTCGATAATGTTTGTCTCGCCTAAAAAGTCGTACCCCCAGACACGATTTAAAATAGTTTGTCGATCCAATACCTGCCGCGGGTGGCTCATAAAGAGATGCAAAAGATTGTACTCGGTTGCCGTTAGCTCAATGAGCCGTCCACCCCTCGTCACTTCTCGCGTCGCTGTATTAAGCGTCAAATCAGCAAACTGAAGAATCTGGCCATTAGCCGCTTCTTCGCTCGATCCACCCATAGCACGTTTCTGACGTCGTAAAATTGCCCTTATGCGTTCGAGCAACTCATCAAAGTCAAACGGCTTGGTCAGATAATCATCGGCTCCCGTACGTAAACCCAGAATACGATCACGTACATCGTCCTTGGCCGTAAGCATGAGAATGGGTACATCGCGCGTCGTTGGATTCGAGCGCAAGCGCTGGCATACTTCCAACCCATCCATACCCGGCATCATGATATCAAGAATAACTAGATCAGGATTGATACGCTGGGCTACAGTGATACCTTGCTCACCATCAGACGCCGATTCAACCTGGAAGCCTTCGTAACGCAGTCCCAGACGAATAAACTCTATGATGTTTTCTTCGTCGTCGATAACAAGGACTTTTAAGAGTTGCTGCTTCTCGTTGCCTTGCCAGGAACCACCTTGCTGCATGATATTTTCTCCCTCAGCCCACAGTAAATTATTTGAGCCCGCTTTGCCAAAGTGTCTATGAATTCTATGCTCATTATAGATATCTATGAGCTGACCCGCAAGATTACTTCACCAACTCCCAGCTATTCTCAGCATAAATTAATCCTTAGAGCATATCTTTTGCCCCGCCAGCATATCTTCAACTCTCTTTCTCCCTGGTAGACGCTAAACACTCATACTGCACCTCAACTGCCTAGCGGGTCCACATGCTCTATCTCTTCGCACACTTTTCTTTTTACAGCCCAGAAAATCCTTGACAGGACTTGCTTCGATCAGTATACTTTTCTGTAACCGGTTCCGAAAGCGGTTACGTAATCGCTTTCATGAACTATTATTGTAAGCTCACAGGCTATGCGCTGCGGCGAGCTCCAATTGCATAGTGTAATCAAGAAAGGCCTCTATGAAGGAAAAATGCACTATTGATGATATAGCTCGCCTGGCTGGTGTCTCCAAAACAACCGTCTCTCGTGTCTTAAATCATAAGCCTGATGTAGGAAGCGCTACACGCAAACGTATTTTACGCATTGTTGAGGAGCAGGGCTTTGTTCCCAATATTACGGCTGCCGGCCTGGCGGGTGGCCGCAGTCATCTTATAGGTGTTCTGCTTCCCTCTTTTACCTCGCTCTATGTTCTTGATATTATGCGCGGTATGGCAGAAGCCGTAGACGACACGCTATACGAGTTGGTGCTTTACAGCATCAATGACCGAGCTAGCACAAAGGATAAAGGCGACGTGATCGAGCGTATTTTGACCTCCAAGCTTACTGCCGGGCTGCTCGCCATCATGCCAGGACAGCTCTCTAGCTACGTGACGCGCCTGCATAAGCCCGGCTTTCCAGTCATGACAATCGATGACCAGGAGGCTATTCCTTCTGTGCCACGCATCAGTGCTGATAATCGCGGCGGCGCCTATATAGCTGTTCGCCACCTTTTAAGTCTTGGCCATAGCCGTATCGCCCATATCAAAGGACCCGCGCACTATCTCTGCGCACGCGAGCGCTACCAGGGATACTGCCAGGCTCTAGAGGAGGCTGGCCTCGCGGTCGAGCCGGGTTTAGTCCTGGAGGGCGATTTTCAAGAAAACAGCGGTTTTCAGGCCGCCCGTCGCCTCTTCTCCCTGCCGAGCGAGCAGCAGCCAACCGCTATCTTCGCCGGTAACGATCTGATGGCCTATGGAGTGCTCTCGGCCGCCGCTGAGCAAGGCATAGCTATTCCCAGCGAGCTTGCCGTGGTAGGATTTGACGATCTTTCCTCCTCAGCGCTCGTGAGGCCGGCCCTCACGACTGTACGGCAGCCATTTCATGAAATGGGCCGCCTGGGAGTTAAGCGGCTCCTGACGCAGTTAAGCACTCAGCTCTATATCGAGACATCCCACAATGGCATGCATGGCCGCAAGTTCTACGAGCGTGAGGCTCCGGCCGCGACAGAGCATATACAGCTGGCAACCAGCCTGGTTGTGCGCGCCTCATGCGGCGCTTCGCATCAACAGGTCAACCCTACATAGGCCAGATTTGATATCATTGTTGTCTTTATTCTGTTCCAAAGACGTAGGTAATCGCTAACAGAAGTGGAGGTGCATAGAAGCATCCAGGCATATCATAAAGTATTTGCAGCCTTTAGTAATTTATCGAGCAGTCATGAGGTCAACAAGTCAAGTTGTCTTGTTAGTGGATCATTGCTGATCCACCAACCCAGTGTCAGGAGGTTTTAATGTGACTCTAGGCAACTTATCTTCAACCCTGAAAGCAAAGTTCAAGACCCGTATGTCGCTGGTAACAGGTCTATTGCTCTGCATGCTCTTGCTGGCCGCCTGTGGTGGCAGTGGAGGAACAACAACCGCCAGCAATGGCGCGGCAAACAGCGTTTTGACGATTGTAACCAGTCCCAAAGGTGACTTCACCGAGAATTTTAGTCCCTTTTCTCCCACGGCCCTTGATGGCGCTAAGGGCATGATGTACGAGACATTATTGTATTTTAACCAGGAAGATGGCAGCGTCAAACCCTGGCTGGCTGCCAGCTATAAGTTTGCTGACGATGCTACCAGCGTGACCTTTAATTTGCGCCAGAACGTGAAGTGGTCGGACGGCAAGCCCTTCACTTCGGCAGATGTCGTCTTCACGCTCAACGAACTAAAACAATATCCAGCCGCAGATACAAGCAGCCTGTGGAAGGTCATCAAAGACGTGCAGGCGCCCGATGCCAACACGGTTGTGGTGACGTTTAACCGACCTGACAGCCCTATTTTGTGGTACCTGGCTGGCCAGACCTATATCGTGCCGAAAGAGCATTGGGCAAGCGTGGGTGATCCCACCAAATATACCAATTCCCAGCCAGTCGGCACCGGACCCTTTACCCTGAAGGCCTTTACGCCTCAGCTTGTTGACCTGGTTAAGAATCCCAATTACTGGCAGCCTGGCAAGCCTGCCGTTCAGGAACTTAAGTACCCTTCCTTTAACTCAAACACTGGCGCAGAGTTACTGCTCTCGCGCAACCAGCTTGACTGGACCGGCCTCTTTACCCCGGATATTCAGAAAACCTATGTCTCGCGCGATCAGGCCCACAACCATTACTGGTTCCCTTCGGCAAACGTCATCATGCTGTATTTGAATCTCGCTAAACCGCCCTTCAATCAGCTTGCCGTACGCCAGGCCATCAGCGCGGCCCTTGATCGCGAACAGATGTATAAGGTTGGTGAGAGCGGCTACGAGCCCGTTGCACATCCAACGGCCCTCGTGCTCCCTGCTAACAAGCAATTTCTGTCTACTGACTATACTGATCTCGCGTTCAAGATGGACACAGCCAAAGCTACCCAGTTGCTGGAGAGCGCTGGCTTTAAAAAGGGCTCCGATGGTATCTATGCCGATAGCAGCGGCAAGAAGTTATCCTTTAACATCAATGTGGTCACCGGCTGGACCGACTGGGTAACCGACTGCCAGATTATGGCTAGCAATCTCAAGGCCATCGGCATGAATGTTTCGGTCAGCTCACTTTCTTATAACTCCTATATCAACGCGCTGCAGATGGGCTCTTACGATGCAGCGATCTCCTGGACCAACACTGGTCCTTCGCCCTACTTCCTTTATTACTCGACGCTCAGCAGCAAGAACACGGCTGCTGTCGGCCAGCTAGCGCCTTCCAACTGGGAGCGCTGGAACGATGCGACAACCGACAAGCTGCTTGATCAATATGAGAAGACAACTGACACCAACGCACAAACCCAGGCCATCAGCGGCATAGAGAAGATCATGGTCGAGCAAATGCCGGTCATTCCTCTCGTTTATGGCGCCACCTGGTACGAATATAGCTCGCTGCACTTCACCGGTTGGCCCGACAAGGATAACCCCTATGCAGTGCCGTCGCCCTACACTGCTCCCGATTGTGAGGTAGTTGTGCTGAATTTGAAGCCAGCCGCCTGAAGCATCGACCCGGCAAGTCACCCGTAGCGCAGACACTTCAAGGGTTCTGCCCTGACCGGATACGAGAGCTATCTCTTCAATATCTGGCTCGGCAGGACCTACCCGAACACCCAGGATACGGCTTGCTCGGATGAGCAAGTCTAGCCCTTGCAGGGCGGCCTGCCGATTTGCCTGGCTCCATGCGTCAAACAACAGCTTACCTTAAGCTAAGAGAAGGAGAAACTAGTGCGTCACCTGCTACGCCGCATAGGCTTTTACCTGGTTGCGCTCTGGGCGTCGATTACCCTCAATTTCCTGATCCCACGGCTGGCCCCTGGCGATCCGGCCAGCGTGCTCATGGCTCGCTTCCAGGGCAAGATCCAGCCCGAGGCTCTGCACGCCCTGCAAATAGAATTTGGCGTAACCCACGAACCGCTCTGGACCCAGTATATTCAGTATCTCAACCAGCTTATTCATGGCAATCTAGGCCTCTCAATTACCTATTTTCCCCAACCCGTTTCGGCGATGATTGCGCAGGAAATCCCCTGGACAATTATGCTGGTAGGCGTCTCTACGATTATCAGCTTTTCTCTGGGTACCCTGCTAGGCATGCTCATTGCCTGGAAGCGTGGCTCTTTCTTTGATACATTTTTCCCGCCCTTACTAACTTTCTTCTCGGCCATTCCCTATTTCTGGCTGGCCTTAATCGCGCTCTACGTGCTTGGCTTTATGCTGAATCTCTTCCCAGTCAACGGAGGCTATGATCTTACCGTCATTCCCAGCTGGAGCCTGCCCTTTATCCTTAGCGCCATTCAGCACGCTATCTTGCCGGCCTTTACGATCGTGCTCTCTTCAATCGCCGGCTGGATGCTTGGCATGCGCAATATGATGGTCACCACGCTCTCCGAGGATTATGTCCTCCTGGCCGAGGCCAAGGGCTTGCCGACGCGGCGCATCATGTTTAGCTACGCGGCCCGCAACGCTATCCTTCCTAGCGTTACAGGCTTTGCGCTTTCGCTAGGCTTCGTCGTTGGCGGCGCGCTCCTGACAGAAATCGTCTTTTCCTATCCAGGGATTGGTTTTGCGCTCCTGCAAGCCGTACAGAACTCGGACTACGCCTTGCTACAGGGCATCTTTCTCATTATCGCCATCGCCGTACTTGGCGCCAACTTTCTTGCCGATCTGCTTTACTTTGTGCTTGATCCCCGCGTGCGCCAGGAAAGGAACTAAGCATGGATACACCCATAACTTCACAGCCTTCGCCCGGCTCAGAAGATCAGCCACTTGCCAAAACCGGACCCGGCATCTCGCTGCTTCCTTCATCTACTGGCAAGCAGAGCCCACAGACAAACGGGCCAGAGACCCCAGGATCGGCCCCACTGCGCCTCTATAACCTGGCCCACCTGCTCAAGCACAATCCCAAGGCCAGCATCGGGCTAGGCATTGTGGTTTTCTTCTTTTTGGTAGCTATCATTGGCCCCCTCTTTGTCCACCAGAACCCTAACGCCTTCTCGCACGATACGCTGGCCCCACCCTCAGCCGAGCACTGGTTGGGTACGACCCAGACCGGCCAGGACGTCTTTCTGCAGGTGCTGGTGGGCACGCGCGTCTCGATCCTCTGGGGCTTTGCTACCGGCCTTGTGGTGACGATTCTCTCGGTGGTGATCGGGCTGCTGGCCGGCTACTGTGGAGGCTTTATCGACGATGCGCTCTCGCTGCTCACCAATGTCTTTCTAGTATTACCAGCTTTTCCGCTGGCCATCGTTCTAGCGGCTTACCTGCCTTTTAAGGGGCCCATCACCGTCGCCCTGGTAATCACCTTCACTAGCTGGGCCTGGAATGCCCGCGTGCTGCGCGCGCAAACGCTCTCAATGCGCCAGCGCGAGTTTGTGGCGGCGGCGCGCTCCAACGGAGAGAGCGCCTGGCGCATCATCTTCTTCGATATCTTACCCAACGAGCTGGCCATCGTGGCCTCGGGCTTTGTAGGCACAATCCTCTATGTTATCCTGGCCGAAGCGGGCCTGGAATTCCTTGGCCTTAGCGATGCTACCGTGGTAAGCTGGGGCACAATGTTCTACTGGGCCCAGAACAACGATGCCCTCCTCCTGGGTGCCTGGTGGTGGTTCCTGCCGCCCGGTCTCTGCATCGCCATCCTTGGCGCCGGACTTGCTCTCATTAACTTTGCTATCGATGAGATCTCTAATCCACGCCTGCGCCGTGAAGTAAAGTTATCAGTGCTTAAACGTCTCATGAAAACGAAACAGGCAGCTTGAATAAGAAATAGCTGGTGGACCTGTTGTCAGTTCGCAGCTTTTGGCAAGAGGCCTGCCAATCACCTAGAAGAGGAAATATACATCTATGCATATGGGGAATCAGACGGAGGAGGAACTGCAGCAGCTTGCCGCAGTCTTCCCGGCGAAATTTGTATGGGGTGCCGCTACTGCCTCCTATCAGATCGAGGGCGCGGCACACGAGGATGGGCGCGGCCTCTCGATCTGGGATCGCTTTGCTACAATACCTGGCAAGGTCCAGCGGGGAGAAACAGGCGATATAGCCACAGATCACTATCATCATATGCACGAAGACGTAGAATTGATGGCGAGCTTAGGCTTAAAGGCTTATCGCTTCTCTATCGCCTGGCCGCGCATCTTGCCTGAGGGCAGAGGTACAATCAATACGCGTGGCCTGGATTTCTACGAGCGTCTCGTAGATGCGCTCCTGGCCAAAGGCATCAGCCCGTTTGCTACGCTGTATCACTGGGATCTGCCAGTGGCCCTGCAGGACCAGGGGGGGTGGCTTGAACGCTCGACGGCCTATGCCTTTGCCGACTATGCAGAGATTGTGGCCAGAAGGCTGGGAGATCGCCTGAGCGGCTGGATTACGCAGAATGAGCCCTGGTGTGCGGCCTTTCTTGGCTACGGCATCGGCGTGCACGCTCCCGGCCTTGAGGACCAACAGGCAGCGATAACCGCAGGGCACCATCTCCTCCTCTCGCATGGCCTGGCCATCCCCCGCCTGCGCGCGGCAAGCAAAGCGGGAACACCTATCGGTATCACCCTCAATCTCTCGCCGATCTATGCCGCTGACGATGCAGCCGAGACAAGGCAAGCCTTTGAAAACGCCGATGCCTTTTCCAATCGCTGGTTCCTTGATCCGCTCTATCGCGGCAGCTATCCTGAAGAGCTCTTCAGGGCGCGCGGCCTGGCGCATCCCCCCATCCAGGCCGGGGACATGGAGATTATCGCCACACCAACCGATTTCCTTGGCGTCAATTACTATTCGCGCACCCTCGTCGCGGGAGGCCCGGAGCAGAAAGAACCGACCAATAAGCCGACCCTTCCTGGCGCAGAATATACAGATATGGGCTGGGAAATCTTTCCCCAGGGTCTGACCAACCTCCTGCTACGCCTGCACAACGAATATCATGTTCCCTCGCTCTATGTCACCGAGAATGGCGCGGCTTTCAAAGATCACTTGAATGGCGATAGCGTCGTAAGCGATCCTCAGCGCCTCGACTACCTTTACAAGCATATCAAGGCCATCGGAAAGGCAGTCGCACAAGGTGCCCCTGTGCACGGTTACTTTGTCTGGTCACTGCTTGATAACTTCGAATGGGCCGAAGGTTATAGCAAGCGCTTTGGCATCGTTTATGTAGACTATCCAACTCAGCGGCGCATCGTAAAAGATAGCGGACACTGGTACACGGCCTTCCTCAAGGCCTTTGAGCAGGCGCACAGCCGATAATAAAGATTTTGCCTGCCCTTCGTCATATTCTCAAACGAAGGGCAGGCAAGCTCAGGCTTCAATGCTCAACTTGCCAGGGGCGACCGTGAGATTGAGAGATAATTTGGGCCGGCTTCTCTCCCTGAGAAGCACTGCTCGCTCGCCTGACAACCTCGGGCTCATGCGCACTCTTCTCAGCCCTGTATAAGGCCCGCGACAAGGCAAGGGGAGTTTTCACCAGCCCTGGCAGTGTATACACCCTTCGCGCTAGCGCCTTACATTCTGGACAGCGCTGCGGCTCGCTCGCCTCGGCCAACGGGCGCCAGCACTCAAAGGAGCCGCAGCGTTCACACAGAAACTCGTATCGAGGCATAATTATCCTCCACCTGCAAACTATCAGAGGAACAGCCTACCTTCTCAAATATTATATGCAGAAAATTATACACTATCTGATAATGGCTTATAAAGCCATCAATACACTATTGATCAGGTAATGCATATCTGCTCGCCTTGACAACCGAAATATTGCAGGTTACTATTTTAACCGAGTAGAAAACATAGCACTATAGTTGAGCTGCGAATAGCTCAGTAGGCGAAACAACAAGCCATAGATCCCACAAGAGATCGCTCTTCGACAGAATAGACGCAAGCAAAAAAATCCACAGGCCCTGTAAGCAATTGTGTAGTTTGTTCATCTGCAAGCGCTTCTTCGTTTTTGTATCGTCGGCAGAGCAAGAGAAGGGAAACTGTTATGACTACTATGGCAGCCAGACATGAAGTCCTGTTCAAGGTAGACCTCTCCAAACCCTGGAATCAGCAGCAGGCCCTTGGGCACAATCGCTGGCATCCAGATATTCCCCCCGTCGCCGCTGTCAACCCAGGCACAAGCTTTCGCATGGAATGCAAAGACTGGACCGATGGCCAGATTCAGAACAACGACAGCGCCAACGACGTACGCGACGTCGATCTCTCAATCCCTCATGTTCTCAGCGGACCTATCGCCGTCAATGGCGCCGAGCCTGGAGATGTTCTTGTAGTTGATATTCTCGACATGGGACCATTCCCCGGCCCAAACACGCAATGGGGCTATACAGGCATCTTTGCCAAATCTAACGGTGGAGGCTTCCTGACTGATCGCTTCCCCGACGCCCATAAGGCTATCTGGGATCTAGAGGGAGTTTACGCCACATCGCGCCACATACCCGATGTAAGATTTGTTGGTATTCCTCACCCTGGCCTGATCGGTTGCGCCCCTTCACACGATCTTCTTGCGCGTTGGAACAAACGCGAAAGGGATCTTATCGCCACCAACCCGAATCGCGTTCCGCCCCTGGCCATGGCCCCGCTTGAGCACAACGCCGTGATGGGCTCCCTACAGGGCAGCGCCTATAAGCAAGCGGCCCAGGAAGGCGCGCGCACAGTTCCCCCGCGCGAACATGGAGGCAACTGCGATATCAAGAATCTGACAAGAGGCTCGCGCGTCTATTTCCCGGTCTATGTCAAAGGCGCGAATCTCTCGGTGGGCGACCTGCATTTCTCGCAAGGAGATGGCGAGATTACCTTCTGTGGCGCCATCGAGATGGCTGGCTTTATCGACATGCATGTCGAGCTCATCAAAGATGGGGTCAACAAATACAAAATGACCAGCCCCATCTTTAAGACCAGCCCGCTCGAACCGCGCTATACCAACTTCCTCGTCTTCGAAGGCATCTCCGTAGATGAGCAAGGCAAGCAGCATTACCTGAACGCCCACATCGCCTACAAGAACGCCTGCATGAATGCCATCGCCTATCTCCAAAGCTGTGGATATACGGCAGAGCAGGCCTATATCATCCTTGGTGCCGCTCCCGTAGAAGGAAGGGTAAGCGGAATCGTCGATATACCTAACGTCTGCTGCTCCATCTATCTGCCAACAGAAATCTTTCAGCGCGACGTCGAGCCCATGAGGCACTCAGTCTCGCGCCAGACCCAGGTTGCCAGCAGCAGCTAACGCGACGCAGCCGCAAGCCCTTCTACAGGGGATGTAGTGCAGCGTGTAACAAGAAGAAACAGTCTGAAGGGAAGTTCTCTAGTGAGAAACAGAGAGCTTCCCTTTGAAATAGGTACTGGCCCGATTCCTGAAATATATGATAAAATTTATAATCTATAAACTAATTTGAGCATTTCTATCAAAAGCACGGCAGTGATGACGCCTGGAAAACGAAATTCAGGTAACATAGTTTTTATCTTATGTTAAGTCAAGGCTCAAAACCCATTGACATGCTTAAGCTCCTGATATATCCTAAACACTAGGAAAAAAGGATAATGATCAATCACTTGCCCTGTGGAAAGGTTCCCAGCAATGAAGCTAACAATGAAGGGGGATTACGGCCTGCGAGCGATGCTTGATATGGCCGCTTATTATGGGCAGGGGCCGATTGAGAGCTCAGATATTGCCAGCCGGCAATACATTCCAGAGCAATATCTTGACCAAATCCTCATGGTATTACGCAAGGAAGGCCTGGTCAAAAGCATTCGCGGCCCAAAGGGAGGGCACATGTTAGCAAGGCCACCTGGGCAGATCACTATGGCTCAGGTAATGCAAGCTCTGGAGGGCTATGTCCCCCCAATGGAGTGCCTACCAAATCCGGACTTTTGTAAGCTTTCCCCTGGCTGCGCTCTGCGTGAAGTCTGGCAACAAATAGACACATTGACCCAGCAAATACTGTCCTCTACAACAATAGAGGAATTAGCCCAGCGCCATCGCACGGGAAGTACAGAAACAATGTACTACATTTAGGGAAGGCGGGAAGAGAAAGGACAGTACAGAAATGCAAAGGGGATGGTAGAACGTGGCAGAAGTAGCAGATAGGCGCAAACTGATAGCTATCGTTGAGGATGACCCGCGTTTAGCTACCATGTTCCATGACATGTTAGCATGCCTTGGCGATTGGCGCCTACAATTTTTCTCGGATGGGCAATCAGCCAAAGACCAACTGCTAGAGCTTGGCGCCGATCTTATCCTACTCGATGTAGGGCTACCCAGTCTTGATGGCGTCTCTCTCTATAAGATCCTGCGAGGGCACAGCAACACAAGACACATACCTATCATCGTTATCACCGGCAGCCACGATTGGGAACTCCATCGTATGGGATTACAGACAGGACTCCTTCTACGCAAGCCATTCAACATGCACGAACTGCTAAGTATCATTCGAGCCTTGCTACCGGAGGAGGGGGAAGGCTAAGAAGATATGGCCCACTGGGCAAAAGATGTCACCGCCTTAATTGGTCGTACACCGCTTGTCGAATTGAAGCGTTTTGAGGCTGGCACAGGCGCTACTATGCTGGCTAAACTTGAGATGTTTAGTCCGGGTAGTAGCCTAAAGGATCGCGCCGCCTTAAAAATGATCCAGGAAGCTGAGGCCCAGGGACTTCTGCGTCCCGGCAGCATCATTACAGAACCAACAAGCGGTAATATGGGTATTGCGCTCGCCAGCATGGCCACAGCTCGCGGTTATCGTTGTATCCTTACCATGCCCGATACCATCAGCCTCGAACGTCGCTTACTCCTCCAGCGCCTGGGAGCCGAGATCATTCTTACGCCTGGCGCAC
The DNA here is from genome assembly GCF_004208415.1 of Ktedonosporobacter rubrisoli. Taxonomy (GTDB): domain Bacteria; phylum Chloroflexota; class Ktedonobacteria; order Ktedonobacterales; family Ktedonobacteraceae; genus Ktedonosporobacter; species Ktedonosporobacter rubrisoli. The sequence goes on from NZ_CP035758.1 coordinate 7,031,243, forward strand.
AGGGTATGCGCGGGGCTATCAACAAAGTCATCGAGCTACGCACCACGCTACCCAATACCTGGTATCCGCAACAATTTTATAATCGGGCCAATCCAAATGCCCACCGCGAAGGGACCGCCGTCGAGATCTGGGATGATACTGCGGGCACAGTTGATATGGTAGTCATTGGAGTGGGAACCGGCGGTACGCTTACCGGCGTCGCCGAGGGCTTACGTGCCCATAAACCCTCGGTTGAGGTTGTAGCGGTAGAGCCGGCGAATTGCGCTGTCATCTCCGGCGGTCGACCCGGCCCCCATCGCATCGAAGGACTGGGGCCCGGCTTCTTGCCCGACACTTTGCGCGTCGACCTGATCGACCAGGTTGTGCCAGTTACGGACCAGGACGCCGTCGAGACGGCCATCAGAATCATGAAGGAAGAGGGCCTTTCTATAGGCATCAGCAGCGGGGCCGTAGCCTGGGCCGCCTTAGAGCTGGCCCGCAAGGAACAGAACCGCGGCAAGATCATTGTGATGATCTTCCCAAGCGCCGCTGAGCGCTATCTGCAGACCGTGCTCTTCGACGATTTGCGCAATAAGGCGCATTAATTATTCATTCTGACACATTCGCTGTAACCACTCGGGCCTCGCATTCGTTTAGAATCATAGCAGACCGAAATTCCGGGCTGAACAAGCGGCCCGTGTTGTGTTCGTCGATGCGAGGTTAAACATATGCAACAGCCTGCGATAGCCACCTATCGGTTTCGCCTGGGCCGCACAGCCTACATCCGCAATGCTGTGCGCTGCTGGCTCCTATTAGGCACCCTGCTGATTAGCGCGCTGGCAGCGATAGCCCTGAGCATACCGCTATGGAATAGCTATGCCCATACACTCACCCCCTATTTAAAGTGGCAAGACGAGATAGTCATTTTACTGGGATGCATCATCTTCATCGCCTCCATTGGCTGTGTACTGGTTGCCCGTTTGCTCTTTGCCCTGCATGCAGGCCATCACAAGAGCATGGTGACGCTGGAGGAGGGAAGATTTCTTACAGTACGGGATCTAGCGGCCGAAAACATAGCAAGTATTATCTCAGCCTTGCGCACGGCCGTGTGGTGCTTTGGCACAGTGCTAGTTGCCTTGTTTCCGGCAGTCCTGCCCGGCTGGACGTTGCACATGGCTGATCCGGTGTTAGCTGTATTGACCACTGGTCTGGCCCTTCTCTTGTGCCTGGGCGGGCTGGTGCTCACAGTAGGCGCGATTGGCTGTATTATTATGGGCTGCGTAGGCCTGATCTCGTTCTGTCAGAAGCTGGGAGCTCCGCAGCGCTATGAACTTGTCAATGGAACCGGAATGCGGATAGATCGCCATCTCCTGACCATCATCTGCCCTGGCTCCTCTGAATCAGTGATCGACCTCAAATTACTCAATCCAGAGGATCGCAGCGAGTTGCTCACGCTCTTACGCGAGCGCTGGCTAGGAAAGAGCAATGCCTGGAACCTGAGTCTTGGCGAAGAGCCGGAAAGCACCGCGGATGATCCTGAGTACAGTAAAGCCTTAGTTTGAATAAAGAGCTGAGTAAATTTCAGGCGACAGGAGATTGTTAGCTCCTGTCCTGGTCAGCCGCAGGTGAGTCAAAAGCTTGCGTATTGTACCGAGCAAGAGATTTCATTGCCGCGACAAAAGTGCAATTGTTTTGGGAATAAAAGTCGCAACTTTAGCGTTTTATTCATTGATGGCAGTAACAAAAAAACTAATGTCGTGCTTATTTCACCAACATTTTTGCTTTACCAGAAAAGTGAGCAGAGCTAGTGCAGCATCTTCAGGCTACAGCCTTTAACAATCCTGTTTTCTTCTTGATGTTACAATAGTTCTGGAAAAGTCGTGAAAAAGTATTGACATGTTTGCACATAGGGCGTATAATTACCTCTTGCCAGCATAAGTATACTAGAAACAGTGGTGTTAGAGAAATTCACAGCACCAATGATGGGCATAGATCGAAAACACACAACGTACTTAGCGACACATTACCTCTCTGATCCATTAAGGATGACTGCAAAGTTAAAGGGTACTACGATAACCACATGAAATTGAGCTTGCAATCCGGCAATTTATATTGGGTGCTGCTCGTCAGGTACCATAGCCTTGTGGAATGATGGGGGAATGTGGCGTTTTTGCTGTTCCTTGGAGAAGCAGCTTCCAATCTGTTTATTTGTTGTAGGGGTTAGTTAGTTTGGTGTGTAGGCGAGAAATACAAATTGAAAACACCTTGTATGTGTGAGGGTAGGAGTAACCGCTTATTGCGTTCGCAAGCGGTTACTTTTCTTGTCATAGACCGTTTCACAACACAGGCATTATACGTAATTATCTAATTTTTTCCGTTTTCTGTTAACCGAGAGGCGCGGTTTCCGTATGCCTTTCGGCTTCCTCTATGGGCGACTAGGTGAGAGGAGAATACCACACATGGCAGTAAGCACAAAGGCCGTAGCCATTCCAGAACGTGTCTCGTTCGCACGTATTCCGGATATACGGCCCATGCCTGGCCTGATTCAAATCCAGCTTGATTCTTTTGAATGGTTTAAGAAAGAAGGGTTGCGCGAACTCTTTGCAGAAATCTCTCCGATTGAAGATTTTACGGGCAAAAATTTAAGTCTGGAATTTCTTGTCCCCCCGAACCTTTTGGCAAGCCGAAATACTCAGAGGATGAGTGCCGCGATCGTGATACGACCTATGCAGCTCCTCTCAATGTGAAGGCACGCTTGATCAATAAAGAAACCGGCGAGATCATCGAGAAGGATGTCTTCATGGGGGATTTCCCCCTGATGACCAAGGAAGGCACCTTTATTATCAACGGCGCCGAGCGCGTGGTGGTCAGCCAGCTGGTGCGCTCCCCCGGCGTCTACTTTACCGCCGACGAAGACGCGACCACCGGCAAAAAGCTCTTTGCCGCCAAATTGATCCCGGGACGCGGCGCCTGGCTTGAGTTCGAGACGAGCAACAAGAACTTGCTCACCGTCAAGATCGATCGCAAGCGCAAGCTGCCGGTGACCACGCTCTTGCGCGCGATTGCCAGCCTGTCCCGCGAGCAGTGGCATGCCGAGGAGCTTGATCTCTCCTCCGATCAGGGCATCCTCAACGCCTTTGCTGAGGTCGATAACGATGCCAATGTGCATTATATCCAGGCCACCCTCGATCGTGATCCTGTCAAGAAGGAAGAGGAGGCGCTGCTCGAACTGTACAAGAAGCTGCGCCCGGGAGATCCGGCGACCCTTGATAACGCGCGTTCGTTGGTCAAGAATCTCTTTTTTAATCCCCGCCGCTACGATCTTGGCAGCGTGGGACGCTATAAGATGAACCGCAAACTGGACCTGGCGATCCCGCAGAGCCAGCGCATTTTGACCCAGGATGATCTTGTGCATATCATTCGTCGGCTCATCGCCCTCAACAATGGGCGAGGACGCAAGGATGACATCGACCATCTTGGCAACCGGCGCGTGCGCTGCGTGGGCGAGCTGATCCAAACACAGTTCCGCGTGGGCTTGCTGCGCATGGAGCGGGTGGTCAAGGAGCGCATGAGCATCCAGGAGCCCGGCCAGGCCACGCCCAACGCCTTGATCAACATCCGTCCTGTGGTGGCGGCAATGAAGGAGTTCTTTGGCGGCAGCCAGCTCTCCCAGTTCATGGACCAGACCAACGCCCTCGCCGAGATCGGCCATAAGCGTCGTCTCTCCGCACTGGGTCCTGGCGGTCTCTCGCGTGAGCGCGCGGGCATGGATGTGCGCGACGTGCATCAGTCCCACTATGGACGCATTTGTCCCATTGAGACCCCGGAAGGTCCAAACATCGGCCTGATCGGCAACCTGGCCTCTTATGGCCAGATTAACCCCTACGGCTTTATCGAGACGCCCTATCGACGCGTCTATCGGCGGCTAGCCGCTAACGATCCGCGCCTGGTGGGACGCGAGTTCCGCGGGGTGATCGGCCATGAGCGCGAAGACGTCAAGAGTGCCGAGGGCAAAGTGCTCATCCCGGCGGGCAGTCATGTGCGCATCGATGAAGCCCTGGCCAGCCAGCTGGCGGCGCTGTTGGGGGAGACCATGGTGCGGGTGCGTCCCTTCGTCACTGATGAAGTGGATTATCAGACCGCCGACGATGAAGAGAACTTCTGGATTGCCCAGGCCAATGCCCGCCTCACCGAGAACAGCGAGTTTGCCGATGAGCGCGTGCTGGCCCGCTATCAGGGTGAGTTTACCGAAGTACGCTCCGATAATATCGACTATATGGACGTTTCCCCGCGCCAGACGGTCAGTGTGGCTACCGCGCTGATCCCCTTCCTTGAGCATGACGACGTGAACCGCGCACTGATGGGGGCCAACATGCAACGACAGGCAGTGCCCCTGCTGCGACCGCAGTCGCCCATCTGTGGCACTGGCATCGAACGGCAGGTGGCCATCGATTCAGGGCAGGTTCTCATCAGTCAGAGCGAGGGCGAAGTCGTCTCGGCCACCGCCAGACAAATCCAGGTCATCGATCCAGAGGGCGAGGTGCACAGCTATCGCTTGCGCAAATTCGTCAGATCCAACCATGGGACCTGCATTAACCAGCGCCCGATTGTGCGTAAGGGCGATTATGTGACGGCAGGACAGGTGATCGCCGATAGCACCTCGACCGATAACGGAGAGCTGGCTCTGGGTCAGAACATCCTTGTGGCCTTTATGAGCTGGGAGGGCGGCAACTTTGAGGATGCCATTCTCATCAGTGAACACATCGTCAGGGAAGATCTCTTTACCTCCATCCATATCGAGAAGTATGAGGTGGATGCCCGCGATACCAAGCTGGGACCCGAGGAGATCACCCGTGACATTCCCAATGTGGGTGAAGAAGGCCTCAAGAATCTCGACGAGCGCGGCATTATCTATGTCGGGGCTGAGGTCGGCGCTCAGGATATCCTTGTGGGTAAGATTACCCCCAAAGGCGAGACGGAGCTGACGGCTGAAGAGAAGCTCTTGCGTGCCATCTTCGGTGAGAAGGCCCGCGAGGTCAAGGATACTTCCTTGCGCGTCCCCCATGGCGAGCGTGGAAAAGTCGTCGAGGTCAAGGTGTTCTCCCGCGATGCTGGCGATGAGCTGCCTCCGGGGGTCAATCAGCTGGTGCGGGTGAGCATTGCCCAGAAGCGTAAGATCGGTGCCGGCGACAAGATGGCAGGACGCCACGGCAACAAGGGCGTCATCTCGCGCGTGCTTCCGATGGAGGATATGCCCTTCCTGCCCGATGGCACGCCAGTGGATATCATCCTCAATCCGTTGGGAGTGCCCCACCGTATGAATATCGGCCAGATTATGGAAACGCATCTGGGCTGGGCGGCAAGCGTGCTGGGCTTTAAGATCGCCACCCCGGTCTTTGACGGAGCCACCGAAGAAGATATTGAGGAGTTGTTGCGGCGGGCAGGCTTGCCAGACAGCGGAAAAGTGCAGCTCTACGATGGGCGTACGGGTGAGCCCTTTGACCATCCCATCACCGTGGGCTATACCTACATGCTCAAGCTTGCCCACCTGGTCGAAGATAAGGTGCACGCTCGTTCCACTGGCCCTTACAGCTTGATCACGCAGCAGCCGCTGGGCGGGAAGGCGCAGTTTGGTGGCCAGCGCTTCGGTGAGATGGAAGTCTGGGCCCTGGAAGCCTATGGCGCCGCTAATATCTTGCAAGAAATTCTGACAGTGAAATCTGACGATGTGGTAGGGCGCGTGAAGACCTATGAAGCGATCGTGAAGGGTGAGAACATTATGGAGCCCGGTGTTCCTGAGTCCTTTAAGGTGTTGGTCAAAGAACTGCAGAGTCTGGGCATCAACGTTGAAGTCCTCAACGAAGATGAACAGAAGATCCAGTTTGTCGAAGACACCTCAAATGATGTCATGCCGGAACTAGGTATTAATCTATCCGGTTTCGAAGGAGACCAGTAAGGGAACGGAGGTAGCATGCTCGAAGTCAATGATTTTAATGCCATCCGTATTAGCCTTGCCAGCCCCGAGCAGATACGCAGCTGGAGCTATGGTGAGGTTACGAAACCGGAGACAATTAACTATCGTACACTCAAGCCAGAAAAAGATGGTCTGTTCTGCGAACGCATCTTCGGACCAACCAAAGACTGGGAGTGTTACTGCGGTAAATATAAAAGAGTTCGTTTTAAGGGTATCGTCTGCGATAAGTGTGGCGTTGAAGTGGCGCGCTCAAAAGTGCGCCGCGAGCGCATGGGCCATATCGAACTTGCCTCTCCCGTAAGCCATATCTGGTACTTTAAGGGAACGCCAAGCCGCATTGGTCTCTTGCTTGACCTCTCGCCCCGTAACCTGGAGCGCATCCTCTACTTTGCGCTCTACGTGGTTACCAATATCGACGAAGAGGCCCGTCAGCGCGAGCTTATGCGTCTTGACGAGGAGACCGCTGGCCTGCAGCAAGATATCGACGGCAAGGTTGTAGAGCGGGTCAACAATCTGCGCTCCCAGCGCGATAGCGCCATCAAAGAGACTGAGCTGCGCTTCTCCACAACTGACCGCCAGGAAATTGAGGAGCGGCGCGAGCGCAATCTTGAGGCGGCACGCCAGGCTGAGAGCGATACGCTGGCCGAGCTGCGCGAATATATGGGCGATGCTGTAGACGAAGATATAACCTTCGCGCCAACCGACCAGATTATCGTTAAACAGGGCGACGTGGTTTCGCCCAAGCATATCGAAACTCTGGAGCGGGTAGCCGAGACAACGCGTAACGCTATTGCCGAGCAGGCCAGACGCGACATCGATGAGGCGCAGTCCGAGAGCAAGCGCGAAGCCGATCGCCTGGGCCTGGAATTCCAGGGCCGCATCGATACGGCGCAGACCCAGCTGGAAAAAGAGCGTAACGACGCTCGCCAGCGTCTTGAGCAGCTGCGCCGCGACCTGGAAGGTCTAAAGAAGATGGACCTGCTCCAGGAGAATCGCTACCGCGAATTAAAGGACAACTTCCCCGACGTCTTCCGCGCCGGGATGGGAGCCGAGGCTGTTCGCGAGCTGATTGCCAGCATCGATCTCAACAAGCTGTCGGGAGACTTGCGTACCGAGATTGGCACAACTGTCGGCCAGCGCCGCAAGAAGGCCACCAAGCGCTTGAAGGTGGTTGAGGCTTTCCGTAAGTCAAACACTTCTCCTGAGTGGATGATCCTCACGGTCTTGCCAGTTCTACCGCCCGATCTGCGCCCGATGGTCCAGCTTGATGGCGGTCGCTTCGCAACCTCCGATCTCAACGACCTCTATCGCCGCGTTATCAATCGTAATAACCGGCTCAAGAGGCTGCTAGAGCTCGGCGCACCCGAAATCATCATCCGCAACGAAAAGCGTATGTTGCAGGAAGCTTGCGATGCCCTTATCGATAACGGCCGTCGCGGTCGCGCCGTCGCCGGTTCCGGCAACCACAAGCTCAAGAGCCTTTCCGACATGCTCAAGGGTAAGTCAGGCCGCTTCCGCCAGAACCTGCTCGGTAAGCGCGTCGACTACTCTGGCCGTTCCGTGATCGTGGTAGGTCCAGAGCTCAAGCTGCATCAGTGCGGCCTGCCCAAGCGCATGGCCCTGGAACTGTTCAAGCCATTCGTCATGCGTAAGCTAGTCGAGCAGAACTTTGCGCACAACATCAAGAGCGCCAAGCGCTTCGTTGAGCGTGTCAAGCCAGAGGTCTGGGACGTCCTCGAAGAGGTCATCAAGGATCATCCGGTCCTGCTCAACCGTGCGCCAACGCTGCACCGCCTTGGTATTCAGGCCTTCGAAGCTGTGCTGGTCGAGGGTAGCGCTATCCAGCTACACCCGCTCGTCTGTTCAGCCTTTAACGCCGACTTCGACGGTGACCAGATGGCAGTTCACGTACCGCTCTCTGACAAAGCACAGGATGAGGCACGCCAGTTCATGATGTCTACGCGCAACCTGCTCTCGCCGGCGCATGGTGAGCCATCGATCGGCGCTAGCCAGGATATGGTGCTTGGCTGCTTCTACCTGACCCAGGATCGCCCCAACAAGAAGGGCGAGGGCCGTGTCTTTACCGATGCGACCGAAGCATTGCTGGCCTATCAGCACGGCGTCATCGACCTGCAGGCCCTGATCAAAGTGCGCCTGCCAGGCGATACAGACGTCTATAATTCGCCGCCGCCCGATAAACCAACGCTGCGCACAAACGGCAAGCCAGTTCAGACTACCGTTGGACGCATCATCTTTAACGAGGCTTTGCCTGAGCGCTTGCGCTTCAAGAACTACTCCATGAAAAAGGAGAACTTGAAGCAGATCATCGCCGACTGCTCAAGAGAGTACGGACGCGTCAAAACGACCGAGCTAGCCGACGAGATCAAGCGCCTTGGCTTCTACTACGCCACCAAGGCCGGTACAACCATCGCCATCAGCGACGTCAAAGTGCCGATTGGTAAGGCCGAGGAGCTCGCCAAAGCCGATGAAAAGATCACCGAGCTGGAAGAGCAGTATCGTGACGGTCTGATCACCGAGAACGAGAAATACCAGCAAACCGTTGATGCCTGGAACGAGGCGACCGATAACGTCACCAAGATGGTCGAGGCAACCCTCGATCCCTTTGGCTCGATCTACACCATCGCCAAGTCTGGAGCAACTAAAGCGAAGTTCCAGCAGATCCGCCAGCTGTCGGGTATGCGTGGACTGATGGCGAGCCCATCAGGTAAGATTATCGCCATTCCTATTCGTGGAAACTTCCGCGAAGGTCTTAGCGTGCTGGAGTACTTTATCAGTAGCCACGGCGCGCGTAAGGGTCTGGCCGACACCGCCCTGCGAACAGCAGAGTCCGGTTACCTGACCCGCCGTCTGATTGACGTAGCACAGGATATCATCGTCACCGAAGAGGATTGTGGCACCACCGAAGGCATCCTGATTACCGATGAGGATTCCCGCGATATGGGCCTTGATGGTATTCGTACCCGCATCATCGGTCGTGTCCTCGCTGAGCCTATTCCAGGCCTTGATCACATCGAGGTAGGCGAAGAGCTCACCGAAGAACTTGTAGACGAGATCGTCGAGCAAGGCGTCAAAGCAGTGCGCGTACGCTCAGTCTTCTCCTGCCTTGCACGCCGTGGCATCTGCCGCAAGTGCTATGGCCGGGACCTGGCCGCCAACGCCCTGGTACGGATCGGTGCCGCCGCTGGTATTATCGCCGCTCAGTCGATCGGTGAGCCTGGCACACAGCTGACCATGCGTACCTTCCACACTGGTGGTATTGCAGGAGCGCAGGGAGACATCACGCAAGGCTTGCCGCGCGTTGAAGAGCTCTTCGAAGCGCGTGTGCCAAAGGATAAGGCAGAGATTTCCGAGATCGATGGCGTCGTCGAGATCGCCAAAGACGAGTCAACCGGCGTACGTACGGTTCGCGTTGTCTCAACCAACGTCTTCTTCGACGAGTATCCGCTGCCCGAGGGTAGCCAGATACTTGTCAATGACCAGGATCGCGTCCAGAAAGATCAGGTCATTGCCTACATGCCAGCCGAGAACGGCACTGAGCCGGTACCGGTCCAGGCACGTACAGAAGGTGATGTGGTCATCAACGCCGAGGCGCCACTCTCCCTCCGCTTTGAGGAGCGAGAGGAGCGTTCATATCCTATCGGAGCGGCGCGCAACATCGTCGTCACCGATGGGCAGAAGATCCAGGCTGGTACACCGCTCACCAACGGTCAGCGTGATCCGCAGGATGTCTTGCGCATCCAGGGTCGCGACGCCGTACAGGTGTACCTGGTCAAAGAAGTGCAGCGTGTCTATCGTAACACAGGTGTGTACATCAACGATAAGCACATCGAAGTCATCATTCGCCAGATGCTTCGCCGCGTCAAAGTGGATGATCCCGGCGATACAGAGATGCTGCCTAACGACCTGGTTGATCGCTTTGCCTACGCCGACACCAACGCTCGCGTGCTGGCAGAAGGTGGCGAGCCAGCGACCGCGCAGACAGTACTGCTCGGCGTAACCAAGGCTTCGCTCAACACTGACAGCTGGCTGGCCGCGGCCTCCTTCCAGGAGACAACCCGCGTCCTGACCGAAGCCGCCATTGAAGCGCAGACAGATCACCTCGTCGGGTTGAAAGAGAATGTTATCATCGGTAAGCTGATCCCGGCAGGTTCCGGTATCGCCCAGCGCCGCCGCGAAGAGCTGGCTCGTCGTCAGGCAAATGCCAACCGCATTGCCGCCACGGCTCCAGTCCCGGCCGGCATAGGCGCAGGAACCAGCGATGGCCTGGCCGCCTTGAGCAGTACCCTTGGTCTGACTCTTGACAGCTCCGAGGAAGCATGATATTATATGCAACCGCATATATGTGAAAAGCAAGGGTGCGAATCAGTGTATGATTCGCATCCAAACTTACTTCAATAAGGTGTGCAAGTTATTCATAAGGGGTCTGGGGGATAGGTAAATGGGATATCCCCAAGCTGTATTCCTCTGCTGCCCCAGGCGGCACCAAAGGCTTGTACATAGTTAGGAATTCATTTGAAGGGACAGGGAGGATCGTTCCTTGCCGACTATTAATCAGTTGATTCGCAAGGGCCGCTCGCAGAAGCAGAAGAAAGTAAAGGCCCCCGCGTTGCTTTATTCATACAACGCGCTTAAAAACAGAACCTCTCGCCTGCGCGGATCGCCACAAAAACGTGGTGTCTGCACTCAGGTACGTACAATGACGCCCAAGAAGCCGAACTCGGCAATGCGTAAGATTGCTCGTGTGAAGCTGTCAAACCAGATGGAAGTCACGGCTTACATTCCTGGTGAGGGCCATAACCTGCAGGAACACTCAGTAGTGCTTATCCGCGGAGGACGCGTGAAGGACCTGCCGAGTGTACGTTACCATATCGTTCGTGGCACGCTAGACAGTGATGGCGTCGCCAAGCGCCGCCGTGGCCGTTCAAAATATGGAGCCAAGCGGCCCAAACCCGGACAGGGTGCAGCCCCCAAAGGGCGATAGAGATAAGTAGATGCAGAGAGAGAATGCCGGAGACTTGTCAATACAATAAGGTAGAGAGCCTCCGCACTACTCTCCATTTTAGAGTACTGCACGATTATCGCGCATCATCGCGAGTCTCGTCTACACGTCTCTCGACGATGATGGTCGGGTGTCCTCCTGGTTCACCAGATTCACCCCTCAGTTGTGAATGCTGCGAACAAGGTAGATCAGAAGTGATCTAGTGAGCGGAATTAGGATAGGCACCCGCGTGTAGGCGTCCGAAGAAGGTTGAGGAGCGTCTCCTCAATCGAATCGACGCCTTTTCTGGTGTCCGCTAGGTTATTCACTGATTATCTTATCCCTGATGTTGAGGGGCAGTACGACAGAACAGATTGCAGCAGAAACTAAGCATAACAGGCTGCAGCCACAACATAAGGGGGAAGTGAGGAGGCAGAACTTGCCAAGACGTAAGAGAGTAGTGCGACGGCCAGATGTGCCGGATGCAAAATACAGAAGCCGGAATGTTGCCCGCTTCATTAGCAAGCTTATGCTTGACGGAAAGCGCAGCCTGGCTGAGCGGATCATTTACGACGCTTTTGAGGCTATTGAAGCAAAGCAGAAGCGGTCACCTCTCGATGTGTTTGAGCAGGCACTGAAAAATGCTACTCCAACCATCGAGGTAAAACCCCGTCGCGTCGGCGGCTCAACCTACCAGGTCCCTGTCGATGTGCGCAGAGATCGTGGGAGCGCGTTAGCTATGCGCTGGTTGATTCGGGCTTCCCGTTCCCGTAACGGTAGGTCGATGTCAGATAAACTGGCCAGCGAATTAATGGACGCAGCGGCGGGTCAAGGCGCAACCATAAAAAAACGTGAGGAGACCCATAAAATGGCGGAGTCCAACCGGGCTTTCGCACATTATCGCTGGTAATAATACATCATGCCAAGAGAATTCCCACTCGAAAAAACGCGAAATATTGGTATCATCGCTCATATTGATGCCGGTAAGACGACTACTACGGAGCGTATCCTCTTCTACACGAAGAAGATTCACCGCATTGGTGAAGTACATGAAGGGGCCGCTACCATGGACTGGATGCCCCAGGAGCAGGAGCGCGGCATTACGATTACGTCGGCTGCAACAACTTGTTTCTGGCAGGATCATCGTATCAACATCATTGATACTCCCGGCCACGTAGACTTTACGGCTGAGGTCGAACGATCTCTACGTGTCCTCGACGGCGGCGTCGTCGTCTTCGACGCTGTTGCTGGCGTAGAGCCACAGTCCGAGACGGTATGGAAGCAGGCTGACAAATATAACGTCCCTCGTATCTGTTTTGTAAATAAGATGGATCGCATCGGAGCTGACTTCTGGCGCACTGTCGAGATGATCAAGGAGCGCCTGGGGGCAATACCTCTGCCGATCCAGATTCCGATAGGTCGCGAAAGTAACTTTAAGGGTTTCATCGATCTCATCGAACAACAGGCGATTATCTTTACCGATGACCTGGGCACAACTTCGGATCGCACAGAAGTTCCAACGGGTATGGAAGCTGAGTATGAGCAGCATCGTGAAGCGCTGATCGAGCGCATTGCCGAGACCGACGAGGTGCTAACGCTTAAGTACCTTGAAGGCGAGGAGATTAGCAAGGAAGAGATCATCACAGCTCTTCGCAAAGCTACTATCTCTGGCGCGCTGGTCCCGGTACTCTGCGGCAGCTCGCTGAAGAATAAGGGCGTCCAGGCGATGCTCGATGCAGTCATCACCTACCTGCCTTCTCCGTTGGATATCGATCCGCCTACCGGTATTGATCCCGATACCGATCAGGAGGTCGTGCGCGAAGTTAATGATAGTGCACCTTTCAGTGCGCTGGTCTTTAAAATCGTCTCTGATCCCTTTGTTGGCCGTCTCTCTTACCTGCGCGTCTATTCGGGCACGCTGTCCAAGGGCGCCTCGATTGAGAATAGCACAAAGGGCAAGACTGAGCGTATTGGCCGTCTACTACGTATGCACGCCAATCACCGCGAAGATATCGACGAGATCCGAGCGGGAGATATCTGTACGGCAGTAGGTCTGCGCAATACCTTTACTGGTGATACGCTCTGCGATGCGCAAAACCCGATCATTCTGGAATCCATAGTCTTCCCAAGACCTGTTATCGATATTGCGGTTGAACCAAAGACACGCGCCGATCAGGACAAGATGGCCATCGCGCTTAATAAGCTGGCTGAAGAAGACCCGACCTTCCAGACCCGCACCGATCCAGAGAGCGGCCAGACCGTGATCTCCGGTATGGGCGAGCTGCAGTTGGAGGTTATCCTTGATCGCCTCTTCCGCGAATTTAAGGTCGAGGCAAATGTCGGACGTCCGCAGGTAGCCTATCGCGAGACCATTAGCAAACCGGCTCAGGCTCAAGGTAAGCACGTGCGTCAGACTGGCGGTCATGGCCAGTATGGTGACGTTTGGGTAAAGGCTGAACCCAACGAGCGTGGCAAAGGCTTCGAATTCGTCAATGCTATCGTCGGTGGCATTGTGCCCAAGGAATATATTAAGCCCGTCGAAAACGGCGTGCGCGAAGCGCTGGAGAATGGTATCGTCGCCGGCTTTCCCATGGTCGATGTGAAAGTGACCCTCTATGATGGATCATATCACGACGTCGACTCAAGTGAAATGGCCTTTAAGACCGCTGGCTCTCTAGCGATCCGCGAGGCAGCGCGCAAGGCGGCCCCAATTCTGCTGGAACCTGTGATGCAGGTGGAAGTGACCACTTCAGAAGAATTTTACGGAGATGTTATTGGCGACCTCAACCGTCGTCGTGGAACAATCCAGGGCGTTGAGAGTCGTGGAACAATGCATGTGGTACGTGCTCATGTCCCCCTGGCTGAGATGTTTGGCTATGTAAGTGACCTCCGTTCTATGACTAGTGGGCGCGCAAGTTATTCTATGGAGCTCTCGCACTACGAACCAGTGCCAAGGAATGTTGCCGAAGAAATTATTGCTAAGTCCAACCGGTAAGGCACAATTGCGAGTTATAATGACTGGGAGCTGACAGTTCTACCTCCCAGCATTCTGAAACCGATTATATCCGGGAGATCTGCACTCTTCCCTACAAGATCTTCCTGGTTGCTTTTATACTGCTTTTACGTTTACATGGGCTCGGTGCCGAATTCAGGGAACAGGCCTCCCGAGCAACCCAGCTGTGGCTAGAGCGAATAGCCCGACAGCTATGTGTCATTCTGCATCCACTGCAGAGTACGCAGCAGAGAAAGAAATAAACTAAAGAGGAAACAAATGGCTAAGAAGAAGTTCGAGCGGACAAAACCGCATGTGAACGTGGGAACCATTGGACACATTGACCACGGCAAGACGACCCTGACGGCGGCTATCACCAAGGTGCTAGCTTCTGCTCAGCTTGCCAAATATGCCGCCTTCGACAGCATCGACAAGGCGCCTGAAGAGCGCGAGCGTGGCATCACCATCGCCATCGCGCACCTGGAATACGAGACCGAGAAACGCCACTATGCCCACGTGGACTGCCCCGGACACGCCGACTACATCAAGAATATGATCACCGGCGCCGCCCAGATGGATGGCGCGATCCTGGTCGTGAGCGCTCCTGATGGCCCCATGCCTCAGACCCGCGAGCACATCCTGCTCGCTCACCAGGTCAACGTCCCGGCCATGGTCGTCTTCCTCAACAAAGTCGACATGCTCGAAGACGAAGAGTTGCTCGAACTCGTCGAGCTGGAAGTGCGCGAACTGCTCTCCAAGAACAGCTTCCCCGGCGATGATGTCCCCGTCGTTCGTGGCTCCGCCCTCAAAGCTCTTGAAAGCAAAGGCGATCTCTCGCGCAACGATCCTGCCGCCAAGTGCATCTGGGAGCTCATGGATCAGGTGGATAGCTACATCCCCACTCCTGAGCGTCCTCTTGACAAGCCCTTCCTCATGCCCGTCGAAGACGTCTTCGGCATTAAGGGACGCGGCACCGTGGCCACTGGTCGTATCGAGCGTGGCAGCGTCAAGACTGGTGAGAACGTCGAGATCGTGGGCATGAAAGAAGAGAGCCGCACCGTCGTGGTCACTGGCGTCGAGATGTTCCAGAAGACCCTTGACGAAGGCCTTGCCGGCGACAACGTGGGCTGTCTGCTCCGTGGGGTTGAGCGCACCGACATCGAGCGTGGGCAGGTGCTTGCCAAGCCCGGCTCCATCAAGCCGCACAAGACCTTCCTGGCGCAGGTCTACGTGCTCTCCAAGGAAGAGGGAGGCCGACATACCCCCTTCTTCAACGGCTATCGCCCCCAGTTCTATGTGCGCACCACTGACGTCACCGGCGCCATTAAGCTGCCCGAAGGCGTCGAGATGGTCATGCCGGGCGACAATATCGAGATGACCGTCGAGCTGATCCAGCCTGTCGCCATGGAAGAAGGCGTCTCCTTCGCCATCCGTGAAGGTGGCCGCACCGTTGGCGCTGGTGTCTGCACCAAGGTCATAGCATAAAATAAATGGGGCCAAGACCCTTCAAGAGTCCTGGCCCCATCCTATATCAGGAGAAAGATATGGCTACGGGAACGAAACAGCGCATTCGTATTCGCCTTAAGGCTTATGATCATCGAATCCTCGATCAGTCGGCAATGAAGATTGTTGATACTGCACAACAAACGGGGGCACGCATCTCAGGGCCGGTGCCTCTGCCTACAGAGATCGACAAGTACACAGTTATGCGATCAACGTTTGTTGACAAAGATGCACGTGAACAGTTTGAGATTCGTACACATAAACGCCTGATTGACATCATTGATCCGACGAACAAAACTGTTGAGGCTTTAACACGTTTGAATCTACCTGCAGGCGTAGATATCGAGATCAAACTGTAAGGGCCGGACGGTAATACTGCGGAACCTGCAGAGAAGAAATTACTATCTTACATCCAGTAAAGTGCCTGGCACGAGATCCTTTTGTGCTATTTTCCTGGATGCGTAGAGAGGTTATGAGATATGCTAAATGCATTACTGGGCAGGAAGATCGGCATGACCCAGGTGTTTGGCCCTAACGGAACCGTCATTCCAGTCACCGTGATAGAAGCCGGCCCCTGTGTCGTGACACAGATCAAGACTGTTGCACGCGACGGTTATGAAGCCGTCCAGATTGGTTTTGAGCAGACAACAACTAAGAATGTTGCGCGTCCCGAATTGGGACATTTAGGTCATCGCTTACCCTTATTGAAGGCTCAACGCAAGCGCTTACAAACGCATCAACAAGAACAGCGCAGCGCCAAAAATGAAGGCGCCGAGGCAAGCGAGCAGCCTGAGAAACTTGACAAACAGATTCAGAAGCTATTGAAGGTGCAGGAGAACCGTCAGCGCCGACCAGGGCCCGAGCTGGGACCCTTCAAAGTGCTGCGCGAAGTAGGACTGCAGGCGGGCCCCGAAACAGAGCAAGTGGAACTGGGCTCGCTCATCGATGCAAGCATTTTTAAGAACGGCGAGTCGGTTGACATTATTGGAACCTCCAAAGGTAAAGGGTTCCAGGGTGGAGTCAAGCGCCATGGCTTTGGTGGAGGCCCCAAGACTCATGGTCAGTCAGACCGCACACGAGCCCCCGGCTCCATTGGTTCTGGAACGACCCCCGGACGCGTTTTGAAGGGGACACGCATGGCCGGCCAAATGGGTAATGTGCGCGTGACGGCCAAGAAACTGCAAGTGATTCAAGCTGATCCTGAGCGCAATCTGCTGGTGGTTAAGGGTTCGGTGCCTGGTGCCAATGGCGGCTTGCTCATGATTAAGAAGCATGTGATGAGGTAACCGAAATGCCCTCGACTACAGTGTACAACATGGCCGGAGAGGCCGTAGATAAGCTCGAACTGAGCGAGCAGGTGTTCGGAGTCACCCCCAATGTGGCGGTTCTCCACCAGGTAGTGACAGCTCAACTGGTGAATCGCCGGCAGGGTAATGCTTCAACCAAGACTCGTAGCGAAGTCTCGGGCGGCAACAAGAAGCCATATAAGCAGAAGGGGACTGGCCGTGCTCGTCAGGGTAGCACGCGCGCTCCTCAGTTTCGCCACGGTGGTACTGTATTTGGTCCAAGGCCGCATCCATACCATCATGACGTACCCAAAAAGATGCGCCGTTTAGCAATTCGCTCGGCACTCTCAGACAAGGTTGCTAACGAGAGCCTGATCGTGGTCAAAGACCTCTCATTAGAGAGCCCGCGTACCAAGGACATGCTCAACCTTCTGAGCAAACTGCCCAGCCATCAGGGCAAGCGCGTTCTGATGATGTTGCCCCAGCGCGATGAAAATGTAGTATTGTCAACTCGCAACATCCCGATGGCCAAAGTGCAGCATGTATCTTCAATTAACGTCGTCGAGCTGCTCAAGCATGACTATGTGGTTATGCCACTCGACACAATACGTTGGATTGAGATGGTGTTTGGCGAGGGCCTGAGCGCAGAGGAGGCAAGCCACAAGATCGCCGGTGAGGTTGCTGCTGCCGAGAGCGAAGCATAGGCGAGGAGGAGAACACAGTGGAGATCACGGAAGTACTGCGCCAGGGTATCATCACCGAGAAATCGGTGAAGCTGCAAGAGCAGAATAAATACACCTTTAAAGTGGCGTTGGACGCAAACAAGATTGACGTACGCCGTGCAGTCGAAACTATCTTCGGCGTTAAGGTAGTCTCAGTGAATATTGTACGTTTGCCGGGTAAGCCAAAAATGATCCGGCGACGAGGCGCGGCTCCTCGACCTGTAGAGGCTCGCGAGTGGAAAAAGGCGATTGTCACCCTGCGCGAAGGACAGACAATCGATGCATTGAAGGCGTAAGGGATTTGAGAGATGCCAATTAGACAGTACCGACCAACATCTCCCGGGCGTCGAGGCATGTCTGTCTCGACTTTCGAGGAGATCACGAAGACGAAGCCAGAGAAGTCTCTGACCGTCAAGCTTACAAAGAAGGCTGGTCGTAACAACCAGGGTAAGATCACTACGCGGCATCGCGGGGGCGGCGCAAAGCGCGCCTATCGTTTGATTGATTTTAAGCGTAACAAGCTGGGCGTTCCAGCCAAGGTTGCCGCGATTGAATACGATCCAAATCGCTCGGCTCGTATTGCCCTTCTGCACTATGTAGACGGCGAGAAGCGCTACATCATCGCTCCACTCGGTCTGAAGGTGGGCGATCGCATTATGGCCGGACCCGAGGCCGATATCAAAGTGGGTAATGCGCTGCCGTTGAAGAATATTCCGACCGGTACAACCATTCATAACATCGAACTGGAGCGCGGACGCGGCGGCCAGATGGTACGCGGAGCCGGTGTAGGTGCCCAGCTGATGGCTAAAGAAGGCGATTATGCCTTGATTCGCCTGCCCTCAGGTGAGCAGCGCAACGTCCATATCTTATGCATGGCCACGATTGGCCAGGTTGGCAATATCGATCATGAGAACCGCAGTATCGGTAAAGCGGGTCGTGCGCGCCATATGGGCCGCCGTCCTACGGTACGTGGCTCTGTTATGAATCCTCGTGACCATCCTCATGGCGGTGGTGAGGGTCGCGCACCCATCGGCGGACAGCCACAGACTCCCTGGGGCAAGCCGGCACTGGGTTACAAGACTCGCAGAAATAAGAGGACTGATCGCTTCATTGTCAGACGACGCAATGCAGGCAGAAGGAGAAAGTAATGTCGCGCTCAAGAAAAAAAGGGCCATACATTCATGAGTCGCTCAGGAAAAAAGTGCTGGGCATGCGGCGCAGCGGTGAGCGTCGTCTCATTAAAACCTGGTCGCGCGCTTCAATGATCTTCCCCGAGATGGTGGGCATGACGATTGGTGTCCACAATGGGAAGACCCATGTACCCATCTACATTACTGAGAACATGGTGGGTCATAAGTTAGGTGAGTTTGCCCCCACTCGGCACTTCCGTGGTCATGCCGGTGGTAAGAATGAAAAGACCACTTCGGTGAGGTAGTTATGCAAGTCAGGGCTATTGCAAAAAATATCGGCGTTTCGCCGCGTAAGATGCGCCTTGTCACCAACGCGGTAAAGGGACTTCGGGTAAATGAGGCTCTGGCTGTTCTTCAGTTCTTGCCTCAGGCCGGCGCTACTCCTGTTCGCAAGGTGGTGGCCTCAGCTTCAGCAAACGCGGAGAATAACTATAATCTCAATCCGGATGACCTGTATATTCTCAATATTGTGGCGGATGACTCGTTTCGGATTAAGCGTGTAAAGCCGCGCTCCCATGGCCGTGCAGCTCGTATTTTGCGCCGCTTCTGCCATGTGACAGTGGTTGTTTCAGATGATCCGGCTGACGCGGGCCGCTAAACGCGAAGAAGGAGTACACTTTTGGGACATAAAGTGCATCCCACAGGTTTCAGGCTCGGCGTCATCAAGGACTGGCAGTCTCGCTGGTTTGCCGAGCGGGAATACAAAGATATCCTGGCCGAGGATTTTCTGGTTCGCCAGGTTATTAATAAAGAACTTGCCAACGCAGCAGTGTCGCGCATCGAGATCGAGCGCGCGGCCGCCAACCAGGTCCTGGTAACCATCCATACGGCCAAGCCTGGAATTGTCATCGGCAAGAGCGGCGAAAAGGTTGAGCGCCTCAAGGCCACGCTTGAAAACAAGACCAAGAAGCGTGTGCGCATTGAGATTAAAGAGCTGCGCCAGCCTGAGCTTGACGCCACCCTGGTGGGACGCAGCATCGCCGAGCAGTTGGAGAAGCGCGTCTCGTTCCGCCGTGCCATGAAGCAGGCAGTTCAGAAGTCGATGCGCGCTAATGCCAAAGGAATCAAGATCATCGTTGGAGGGCGCCTTGGCGGAGCAGAAATTGCGCGCTCCGAAAAAGAGGTTGAGGGGAAAGTTCCCCTGCATACCCTGAGAGCTGATATTGATTACGGTCAGACCGAAGCTCATACCACCTTTGGCGTCATAGGTATCAAAGTCTGGATTTATCGTGGAGAGGTTCTTCCTAGCAAGCGCCGCGAAGGAATCGAGGCCCAGGAGAGCACAGCCCAGCCATCCTTTGCTCCACGCGAAGGAGGAGAGCGCCGTGGCGATCGTGCCCCACGCGGACGTGGCGATCGTCCCCAGCGCGGCGGTGACCGCCCCCAGCGCGGCGATAGGCCACAACGTGGCGAGCGTCCCCAGCGCGGCGGCGAGCGTCCTCCACGCGGCGATAGGCCTCAGGGGGAGCGCCCACCACGCGCACAGGGTCAGGGCGGAGATCGTGGTCCACGGACCCCACGCGTACAGGGTGAGAGGCCCCCGCGTCAGCAGCAGCCACAGGCTCAGGCAGGACAAACACCTGAGAATACTAGCCCTGCTAATGCACCAACGGCACAAGTAACGCCGCCAACTCCACCAACCACACCAGCCACAGATGCCGGTAAGTCTGAGGCCACTCAGAGCGAGTAGAGGAGAGTTAAGCCATGTTGTTGGCACCGTCACGTACAAAGTATCGGCGACAGCATCGCGGTCGCAATAGAGGAGAGGCCCTGCGCGGTAATGTACTCTCTTTCGGCGAGTTCGGCCTGCAGGCTCTGGAGTCCTGCTGGCTGGAGGCACGCCAGATTGAGTCGGCTCGTATTGCGCTTACCCGCTATATGAAACGCGGTGGTAAAGTGTGGATTCGAGTCTTCCCGGATAAGCCGGTAACCGCCAAGCCAGCCGAAACCCGTATGGGTAGCGGTAAGGGCGCCCCTGACCATTGGGTCGCCGTCATTAAACCCGGACGCGTCATCTTTGAGATCAGCGGCGTAAGCGAAGAAATCGCCAAGGAAGCTGTGCGCCTGGCAACCCATAAACTGCCAGTCAAAGCCCGCTTTATTACACGAGGGGAGGCGGAAAGTGTCGAAGCTTAAGGAACGCCGTAAGCAGATCCAGGAATACACTCTTGGAGAGGCGCAGAAAGAGCTCAAAGAGCTGCGCCTCAAACTGTTCAACCTTCGCTTGCAGCAACAGCGTGGTGAGGTAAAGAATAACCGCGTGTTTGCGCAGACGCGTAAGGATGTTGCACGGCTGTTGCATCACATAGCCATCTTGGAGAGTGAATAATGACGCAGCAAAGCGCGGCTCCCACGCCAGCCCCGGCCACCGAGAAGAGCCGCCGGCAACAAAAAGTTGGGCGTGTGGTAAGCAATAAAATGGACAAGACCATTGTGGTCGTCGTAGAAACTTTAAAGAAGCATCGTATCTATAAGAGAACGTTTAAGCAATCCAAGCGCTTCCATGTACATGACGAGGAAAATACCTGTCAGATCGGCGATCTCGTACGCATCGAGGAGAGCCGGCCGCTGAGCAAATTGAAACGCTGGAGCCTTGTCGAGATCGTGAAGCGTGGTAGCGGCATCGTGCCAGTTGCAGAAGTGCTGGCTGAGGCTGATCCTAATCTGACGGCAGCGCAAGAGGAAGAGTCGGCGGAGCAGGGAGGAAATGAATAATGATTCAGCCGCAGACACGCCTGAAAGTCGCCGACAACACCGGCGCAAAAGAGCTGATGTGTATTCGCGTAATGAGCGGATCAGCCAAGCGTTACGCAGAGGTAGGAGATATCATCAAGGCCTCTGTGAAGCAGGCTGCCCCCAATGGGCAGGTAAAGAAGGGTGACGTCGTAAATGCCGTGGTCGTGCGAGTATCCAAAGAATACTCCCGCCCTGACGGCTCGCACATTCGCTTCGACGAGAACGCCGCCGTCGTCCTTGGCCCTGGCAACAACCCGCGTGGCACGCGTATCTTTGGCCCAGTAGCCCGCGAGTTGCGCGAACGAAACTTTGCCAGACTCGTTTCACTGGCGCCTGAAGTGCTCTAACTGAGGTAGAAGATGGCAGTAAAACAGAAAGAACACAAGCCGCTCCACCTTGCCAAGTTGAATATTAAAAAGGGCGATACCGTCGTCATTCTTACCGGCAAGGATAAAGGGAAAGAAGGCACGATCTCGCGGGCTTTGCCTCAGATCAACAAAGTGATCGTCGAAGGCAGGAATATTGTTAAGAAACATATTCGCCCGCAAGGTCAGACCCAGCAGGGTGGCGTCATCGAGAAGGCCATGCCTATTCATGTCTCGAACGTCATGCTAAAATGCACCGAGTGCGGTGAGCGCACACGCGTCGCTCACGATCGCCGGCCCATGGGCGCGGATCAAAAGAAACGCGTGGTTCGCGTGTGCAAGAAGTGCGGAAAAGTCATTCAAGATCGGACGAGGAGTAGTTAGACTTATGGCATCGCGCTTGAAAGAAAAATATGTACAGGAGATTGCGCCATCCCTGCGGAAGGAGTTTAACTACAACAACCCGATGCAGGTCCCCAAAGTGAATAAGGTTGTCGTCAATATCGGCATGGGAGAGGTTATCCAGAACGCAAGAGCCATGGATGCCGCTGTCTCCGATCTAGCAGCCATCACCGGCCAACGACCTGTTATTACGCGTGCCAAGCGCTCGGTCGCAGCCTTCAAATTACGTGAAGGCATGCAGATCGGCTGCATGGTAACACTGCGCGGCGAGCGGATGTATCACTTCCTTGATAAGTTGATGAACGTGGCCCTGCCACGCCTGCGCGACTTCCAGGGAGTGTCAGCCGAAGCCTTTGATGGTCGCGGCAACTATACACTTGGTTTACGCGAGCAATTAGTGTTCCCCGAGATCGATTACGACAAAATCGATAAGGTGCGCGGTATGGAAGTCAGTGTGGTTACAACGGCACGTACCGATGAAGAGGGACGGCGGCTGCTCAGTTTGATGGGCATGCCCTTTAAGAAGTAACGCTGGAGGGCGCAATGGCAAAAATCTCGATGATTGTAAAATCGCAACGCAAGCCCAAATTCAAGGTGCAGCAGCATAACCGCTGTAATGTGTGTGGGCGGCCTCGCGCATACATTCGTAAATTCGGCCTCTGCCGTATTTGCTTCCGTGAGCGTGCGTTACGTGGTGAACTACCCGGTGTGACAAAATCGAGCTGGTAGTCGCGAAGATGAAATGGTGCAAAGGGCGAGGACAAACAGTACAGTTTTCGTACCTGCTAAATGTGGAGGATAATCCATGAACATGACTGATCCCATTGCGGATATGCTCACACGCATTCGCAATGCGGCAACAGCACGACATACTCGCGTACTGATTCCTGCCTCGAAAATGAAGCTGGGTATTGCGCGTGTGCTGAAAGAAGAAGGCTATATTAAGGATATTGAGATCCTTAAAGACAATCCCCAGGGGACGATTCGTTTAACGCTGCGTTATGTAGACAAGAAGCCTGTTCTAACGCAGTTAAAGCGTGTCAGTAAGCCAGGCCTGCGTGTCTATACTAAGAAAGCAGGCATTCCACGAGTTCGTGGCGGCCTGGGAGTTGCGATTCTTTCGACGCCAAGGGGCTTGATGACCGGTTCAAGCGCCTATAAGCAAGGGCTTGGCGGCGAAGTCATCTGCTACGTTTGGTAGAGGGAGGTACAGAATGTCTCGTATTGGACGCGCTCCCATCGCGGTACCGCCGAAGGTGCAGGTGAGCTGGAACGAGGATAATCTGGTAACGGTGAAAGGCCCCAAAGGAGAGCTGTCGTATAAGGTTGATTCAGCCTTGCAGCTCAAGCTCGAAGACGGCCAGCTCACCATTAACCGCCCCTCGGAAAGCAAGGAGCATAAAGCAAAACACGGTCTCTATCGTACCCTCGTTAACAACATGGTAGTGGGCGTGACGAGTGGGTATACAAAACAGCTAGAGATCCACGGCGTAGGCTATCGCGCCTCCAAGGTTGGCGACAGCCTGATTATCCTGGTAGGCTACTCGCATCCGGTAGAGGTGCAGCCACCCACAGGCATTACTTTAAATATCGATGGTGTGGACGCGGCAACCAAGGCCACAAAAGTGAGCGTCAGCGGCATTGACAAGCAGCTTGTGGGCGAGGTCGCAGCCTCCATTCGCCGCATCCGTAAGCCAGAGCCCTACAAAGGCAAAGGTATCCGTTACGCGGGCGAGAAGATCCGGCGCAAGGCAGGTAAGGCCGGTAAAGTCGGTGGTAAGAAGAAATAAGCAAAGTTGAGGGCTGTTCAGGAAGAAACGTAGTGCCGACCACGTTTCTCAGATAACCCTCGCTTTTCACGCTTATCCTTTAAGAAAGAGGAAGCGAAAGAGACTATGATTAAACAATTTCATGCAAATCAGGCGCGGCTGCGACGGCACCAGCGTATGAGACGCCATCTGGAAGGTACATCGGCTCGTCCACGCTTGAATGTATTCCGCAGTGGGCAGCATATCTATGCTCAGATCATCGATGATAGCACCGGCAAAACCCTGGTCGCAGCATCGTCACTGGAAACGGATCTACGTAATTTTCAACCTGCCGCCGTTGCGACTGAGCCAACCAGACACGAGTCAGCCGTCACGGAAGCTCCAGTAGAAGTAGCCGAGGAAGCAGCGCCGGCCAGAGGAAAAGGCGCTAAAGCCCCTAAAGCTGAAGCCAAGGGCAAGCAGAAGAGCGCACCAGCTAAGGGCGGTCAGCCGGCGCAGGTAAAAACAGTCCTGCCGGCCGCACAAAAAGGTGAGACGAAGACACCAGTTGAGGCCCTCGTCGCTATCGCCAACAACCGCAGAGTCGCTCTGGCTCGCGAAGTAGGCAAGCTTGTTGCTCAGCGTGCAAAAGAGCAGGGCGTAAGCCGCGTCGTCTTTGATCGTGGTGGCTACGCCTATCATGGGCGCATCGCCGCCCTGGCCGAAGGCGCACGTGAAGTAGGGCTGGATTTCTAGGCCACATGGCTACCTTTCATGCGTGTAAGCAGCAGGCTAGAGCCGCGATATGCAATTCACGCATGGGGTAATTAGGAGAAGAACGGAAAGACATGGCAAGAATAGATGCTTCAAAACTAAACCTGGAAGAGACAGTGGTTGAAGTCAGCCGCGTCTCCAAGGTGCACCAAGGTGGCCGGCGATTTAGCATTCGTGCCCTGGTGGTAGTCGGTGATCGCAATGGGTACGTTGGCTTTGGCTTCGGCAAAGCAGGCGAATATACAGAAGCCATCCGTAAGGGAGTCGAGGATGCCAAGAAGCACCTGATCCAGGTACCCCTTGCCGGAACGACTATTCCCTTTATGGTAAAGACTACCTTCGGTGCATCAGAAGTGCTCCTCAAGCCGGCAGCCCCTGGTACAGGCGTGATCGCCGGAGGAGCTGTGCGTGCGGTAATGGAAGCAGCAGGAGTTCGCGATATCTTAACCAAGACGCTTGGCAGCACCAATAAGGCGAACACAGTCCAGGCCTGCCTGCAAGCTTTGCGCGAATTGCGCTCCCCCGAGGCGGAAGCCGCACGGCGTGGAAAGACCGTCGCCGAAATCCTTGGCAAGAAGCGCGCCGAGCAGATCGCAGTCGCGGCAGCCAATGCGGCTGAGCAAGCGGCAGCAGCGCGCGCGGCCCGCGAAGAGGAAGCCCGCGAGAATAGAGCCCTCGCCGGCCGTCGTGGTGGCGACCGTGATCGCCGCGGTGGCGACCGTGGAGATCGAGGCTCCCGCCGTAGTGGTGGCAGCGGAGACCGCCGCCGATAGAGGAGTGAGCAATGGCAAAATTGCGTGTAAAATGGGTAAAAAGCTCAATCGGCTACCCTAAAGATCAGAAAACAACGATTCGAGCATTAGGTCTGCGCAAGTTACAGCAGACAGTGGAGCAAGATGATCAGCCCGCCGTGCGTGGTATGATCCGCAAAGTAAGGCACCTGGTACAGGTGGAGGAGATTATCAGTGAAACTCTCTGATTTGCGGCCAGCCCCTGGTTCGCACAAGGCTGAAAGACGCGTTGGCCGTGGCCACGGCTCAGGTCGCGGCAAAACGGCAGGGCGTGGAACAAAGGGACAGAAGGCGCGTACAGGTGGGAGCATCCATCGCGCCTTTAACGGTGGACAGACTCGCCTCTCAAAGCGCCTGCCATTTCAGCGCGGCATGGGTGCGGCCAGAAATAGCTTTTCGGCCTTGCAAGATGTCTATACAGTCATTAATGTCGTTGACCTCGTTGATCTCTTCGAAGCTGGAGCTCAGGTCCGTCCCGAAAATCTGGTAGAGCAGAAAGTGCTCACGCCAGCCGAGGCAAGAGGCCTGATTAAGATTCTTGGCGATGGCGAGATCGACCGCCCTTTGACTGTGCATGCACATAAATTCTCGGCCAGCGCGCGCGCAAAAATCGAGGCAGCTGGCGGTAGCGTTGAGATCATCCCGACTAAAGTCTACGAGAAGACAAAGCGACGTAAAGACGATACAGCTAAAGCACAGCAGTAATATTCCAGGGTTAAACCTTCTAGACCATAGAAAAATCCCCGGCTGGCGGGCCCATCCCGCCAGGCCTGATCTCCCCCGTTGAGGGAGGAGAAAAGCAGAAAGGGATTATAACTACGGTCGAGGTTTAACCCCTTGGCATCTTGTGCGTATAACGTGTTATAGTATATATTGTCGGTCTTTAATATCTTCATCGCCGTGCTACAACGCACCTGTGGCTGGATGAGGGTCGCAATTTGGAAGGAGGCTCCCATGTGGGAACGGCTGCGTAGTATCTGGAAAGCACCTGATCTGCGCAATAAGATTCTCTTCACGCTGGGGCTGTTATTAGTTTTCCGCGTACTCGCCAATATTACTGTTCCCTTAACGCCTGATGAACATAATGCACTGGTCCAACTTTTCAACACAAATAAGAATGGCAATCTAGGCCAGTTATTAGGGCTCATGGATGTCTTTTCCGGTGGATCTTTGCAGACTTTCTCAATTGTCGCATTTGGTGTTTACCCGTATATCACAGCTACCATTGTGATGCAACTTCTGCAGCCGATTATCCCGGCCTTGCAGAATCTTTCGACGCAGGGCGAAGCTGGACGCCTGAAATTCAGCCAGATCACCCGTATTATTACGGTGCCGCTGGCCTTTTTGCAGGCCCTGGGTCAATGTGCGATCTACCAGAAGGCGGGAGTGCTCAAGAACTTTAGTCTCATAGATCCTCAGTATGCCTTGAATACCTGGGCAATTATGTTTGCCCTGATCGCCGGAACTATGATCCTCGTCTGGCTTGGTGAGTTGATTACCGAAAAAGGTATTGGGAATGGTATCTCGCTAATTATCTTTGGCGGTATCGTAAGCCGGATTCCCCAGTTTGTACAACAAGGATATATCGCTGCAACCTCCGGTGGTGGAAGTGGAAGCGGCGTTATCAGTATAGCTGTCTTCCTGATAATCGGTCTAATTACCATCGTCGGCATTGTCTACATCTACCAGGGGCAGCGGCGCGTTCCAGTTCAATATCCAACCAAGCGCCAGGTCGGGCGCGGCATGCTGGTGGGATCTGCGCAGACAACATACATTCCCATGCAGGTCAATAGCGCCGGTATGATCCCGCTGATCTTCGCACAGTCCATGTTACTCTTCCCGGCTGTCATCTCGCAGTACCTGACAACGAGCAACGTAGGCTGGCTGAAGGACATCTCGGTCTGGGTTGCAACGTATCTGGTCAACACCCAGCAGTGGTGGTACTGGGCTCTCTACTTCCTGTTAGTAGTGGCCTTCACGTACTTCTACGCATACGTAATGTGGCAGCAGCAGAATATTCCGGAGAACCTGCAGAAGCAAGGGGCTTTTATTCCAGGGTATCGACCTGGCGAGCCAACTAGCAGGTATCTAAGTAATATTCTCAATCGTATTACCCTTGGTGGTGCGCTATTCCTGGGAATCGTGGCTATACTACCGTTTGTAGCGCGCGTGGGTGCAAACCAGCTACTTGGTAGCGCCTCCCTCCTGATCGTCGTCGGTGTCGTGCTGGATACGGTCAGACAACTGGAATCCCAGATGGTTATGCGTAACTATTCGGGCTTCCTGTCATAAGATCATGTGGACGAAGCAGTGGCTGCTTTCATTGCTCGTCGTCATCATCTTAGTGTTTTGCTGAGGGCACAAAGGCGCGCTCTTAACGCACTTCCATCGGAGGAAAAACGTGAATATCATCCTAATTGGAGCACAAGGATCGGGAAAAGGGACGCAAGCTGAGAAGCTAGCGCAGGTTCTCGGGGTCCTCCACGTTGCTAGTGGGGACTTGTTCCGTAGTGCTATTGCTCAAGGGACTGAGTTGGGCATGAAGGCCAAGATATATATCGACAGGGGCGATCTGGTCCCCGACGATATTACGGTCGCCATGGTACTCAGCCGACTTCAGGAGCCTGACTGCGCTCGGGGAGTACTATTAGACGGCTTCCCGCGCACATTAGAGCAGGCGAAAGCATTGGATAGGGGGTTGCAGGAGGCTGACCGGTTTATAGATACTGCGGTCTATCTAGAGGTGCCGCGCGAGATTTTACTCAAGCGACTCTCAGGTAGATATATCTGCCGGGCAAACCAGCACATCTACAACATCAACACGCGCCCTCCGAAGGTTCCGGGCATCTGTGACCTGGATGGAAGTGAGCTGTACCAGCGCTCCGATGATCAGGGCGAGGCGGTACAAAAACGTTTGGATATCTTTTTTAATGGGACCTTTAAACTTCTCGACTATTATAGAGATGAAGGCAAGTTAGCGACTGTTAACGGCAATCAAGACGTTGAGAAGGTACATAAAGATCTCGTTAAAGCGATTACAGATCGGTTATAGAGAAAAGTCTAGGGATTGCCAGTATGGGGCGTCGTATCTCTAAATCCCGCTTTTTTCTGGAAGAAAAGTCTTATGGCAATTATACTTAAGTCGAAAGAAGAGCGCGCTAAGATACGTGAAACCGGACGTATCGTAGCAGAGATCCTGGCAGAGTTGCGCAATGCAGTCCACCCAGGGATAACGACTGCCGAGATTGATAAGCTCTGTAGAGAGGCCCTGGCGCGTCGGGGGGCCAAATCAAGCTCTTTGGGCTATCATGGTTACCCAGCTTCGCTTTGTACGTCTGTAAACGATGAAGTTGTACATGGGATTCCCGGAGAGCGCGTCCTGGCAGAGGGTGATATCATCACCCTCGATCTAGCCGCCAGCTATAACGGCTGGCATGCAGATTCTGCAATCACCGTGCCGGTAGGAACTGTGAAAGCCGAAGATCAGCAGCTCTTGAAAGTGACCGAAGATGCGCTTTACCAGGGTATCGCCGCGGCGCGGGCAGGCAATCATTTGCAAGATATCGGCCGCACGGTGCAACAGTTTGTAGAGGCGGCGGGCTACTCTGTTGTACGCCAGTATGGTGGGCATGGTGTGGGTCGACATATGCACGAAGACCCACAAGTACTCAACTATGTTGAGCGGGGTTATCCCAACTACATACTTAAACCAGGCATGGTCTTTGCGATAGAGCCTATGGTAATCATGGGCAAGAAGGAGACGCAGGTGCTCGCTGATGATTGGACGGTCATCTCCGCCGATCATAGCATGACAGCTCATTTTGAGCATACCATCGCCGTCACCACAGGAGATGCAGAGATTCTGACACTTTAACAAACTATAGCAAAGAGGTGCAGGGTTCGTCGGAGCCTTGCCAGGGTACTGAGTGCCCCGTGTTCCCCTTCTTGTGGAGTGGAGATGCAAGGGACGTCAGAACCTTGCCGGGGTACGGGGTGCCCCCGTGTTCCCCTTCTTATGGAGTGGAGGGACAAAGGTAAGGATATTAAATAGTCCTACTATTGACAAAGTTTCTCTCGACTTCTTCATGGAAGTATGCTATAATTCGTAGTTGGCTGCAGCAGTATCGACTGCTGCCCTTTTATACTTTGCAACCTATACCGGAGTATTCCAAATTATTCCAGGTAAAGCTGAAAGTAGCTGGTTTAGCAGAACCAGACTAAGGAATTATGCTGTGCCTTAAGTACTTGTGTGATGGCTGCCACACGAAGTGAATCCTTGTGAGGCGCAGAAAGAGCAATTTTAAGAATAGTCCCGCCGCTAGGGAAAGGATGCTATGCCAAAAAAGGATGAAATCGAAGTAGAGGGTAGAGTAGTAGAGGCCCTCCCCAATGCCATGTTCAAGGTTGAAATCGACGAACATCACGAGGTCCTGGCTGTCCTCTCAGGGCGAATACGCATGAATTTTGTGCGCATCGTGCCGGGTGATAAGGTGAGAGTTGTGCTATCTCCCTACGACCTGACGCGGGGACGCATCACATGGCGTGTCAAAGCTTGACGTGGTGAAAAGAAGCATCCTTTATTATTCCCCTTCCTCTGGTGGATGCGTCATCGGAGGAATTTGAACCTGATCGGCGTCATGTAAACGGAAATAGGCCAGATAAGAGGGGCCAAATGTTTGTCAAAACGGGCACCCGCTTATTGCTGTCTTAATTTGAACTTTTAACTTGAGGAGGGCAAGCCATGAAGGTGCGTGCCTCAGTAAAACCACGTTGTGATGGCTGCAAAATCATCCGCCGTAATCGTGTTGTGATGGTTATTTGCAGTAAAGATCCAAAGCATAAACAGAAACAAGGCTAATATGGCATTCCGGGCCTTGTAGCTCAGGCAGAGAATTTGGGTGCGAGGTCCGCAGCTGGAGGGAAAGATGGCTAGAATTGCCGGCGTTGACATTCCACGTGAGAAGCGCGTGGAGATTTCGCTGTGCTACATTTTCGGGATTGGGCTTACCACGAGCCGCAAAATCCTGGAACGAACACGCATTAATCCTGATACCCGGGTAAAAGACCTGACCGAGGAAGAAGTCAATAGACTACGTGAAGTGATTGACCGCGAGCATAAAGTCGAGGGAGATCTGCGCCGCGAAGTAGATATGAACATCAAGCGGCTTATCGAGATCGGCTGTTATCGTGGTATGCGCCACCGCCGCAACCTTCCAGTACGAGGTCAGCGTACGCGTACCAATGCTCGTACGCGCCGTGGACCGAAGAGAACTGTGGCTGGCAAGAAGAAGGCCAGCGCTAAGAAGTAACGCCGGGAGGTAATGCACAACAATGGCAGATAAAAAGAGACCAACAGGTAAAGTCAGGCGGCGTGAACGTAAATCGGTGCCGCGAGGGCAAGCACATATTCAAGCGACGTTTAATAATACAATTGTGACGCTTACCGATCCCAACGGAAATGTGCTTTCCTGGGGAAGTGCTGGTAGCCAGGGCTTTAAGGGCTCGCGTAAGAGCACGCCTTATGCCGCGCAGGTCACGGCTGAGACTGCCGCGCGCAAGGCGATGGACCATGGCTTGCGCCAGATCGACGTCTATGTCAAGGGGCCTGGCTCTGGCCGCGAGGCCGCCATTCGCTCTTTGCAGTCTGCAGGGCTGACTGTCAGTTCGATTACAGATGTTACACCGATTCCACATAATGGCTGCAGACCGCCCAAACGGCGTCGTGTATAGCCCTGGATAAGTCACGCTGTGCGTGTGAGGAGGATTCAACTAGATGGCGCGTTATACCGGCCCGGTCTGCAAACTCTGCAGACGTGAGGGGGTAAAACTTTTTCTAAAGGGCGACAAGTGCATGACTCACTGCACACTTGAGCGCCGCAGTAGCAAACCAGGACAGCATGGTAGTGGTCGTTCACGCAAAGAGTCTGGCTATGCAAAGCAGCTGCGTGAGAAGCAGAGAGTACGTCGCACTTATGGTATCCTAGAGCGGCAATTCCATAAGCACTTCGATGCCGCAGCCCGCCGACCGGGCAAGACCAGTGAGAATCTGCTCCAGATCCTGGAGATGCGCCTTGACAACCTGGTGTATCGCCTGGGCTTTGCCGATTCGCGCGCTCAGGCTCGCCAGCTGGTCTGTCATGGACATTTCGCCGTAAACGGCCGCAAGACAGATATACCTTCATTTATTGCTAAACCCAACGATGTGATTACTGTGCGTGAGCGGAGTAAAGGTCTGGAGTACTTCAAGGCCCGCGCCTTGCTCCTGGCTCAGAAGGGTGTCCCTGCCTGGCTGAGTCTGGATACCAATGAGATGTCCGGCCGGGTTATTACTGTTCCCTCGCGTGCGGATCTCGAACTGCCCTTCGATGAGCAAATGGTGGTTGAATATTATCAGCGATAATACGTTGAGTCAGCGGTACCTCTTGGCACATGCTGGATAGGTTAGCGGAAGTTTGTATATAGTCTACACAATTATCTATAAAGGGGCCGCAGAGCGGCATGTGTTGAAGAAGTAGAGGGTCAGGCCGGGGCGATCCGCGTCGATTGCTCCTGGCGCGAACTCTTGGACTACCAACGTTTCAGATCCTTGGCGCTCCCTGGTGCATCGCCAGGCGAGCTTCATGGAATCTGTAGCGAATAGCGGTGGAAAAAGAAAGGCAGGTTAGAACCTTGCTAGATATTACTCTGCCTCGCATTAAAAATACAAAAACACAGGGTAATTATGCGAGCTACGATATTGAGCCGTTAGAGGCGGGGTATGGAATGACTCTAGGCAATGCACTACGGCGCGTTTTGCTGTCGTCTTTGCCTGGTGCAGCAGTGACCTCTATTCGCATCGAGGGGGTGCAGCACGAATTTCAGGACATCCCAGGGGTCATGGAGGATGTCACCGATATCGTGCTAAACGTAAAGAGATTGCGTCTACGCAGCTTTTCCGATCATCCGGTCTCTATGAGGCTTGAGGTGAGCGGTGAGCGTGAGGTCACAGCAGCAGACATTGCTGCTCCCAGTACTATAGAGATTGTCAATCCCGAGCTACATATCGCTACGCTTGATAGCGATAACGCTCGTCTTGATATGGAGCTGGTCGTTGAGGCCGGCCGGGGCTATGTGCCCGCAGACTCAAAAGAGGATCAACCAATTGGAGTCATACCGGTCGATGCTATCTATACGCCTGTGCAGAAGGTTAATTATACCGTTGAGCACACACGCGTAGGACAGATGACCAACTATGACAAGATTGTCCTTGAGATACTTACGGATGGGACTATCACTCCCGATGATGCACTGCACCAGAGTGCTGATATCCTGGTGCGGCACTTCACGTTGCTTGCCAACTATCGTGCCGCCGTGCCTGAGATTGAGAAGCCTCCGTTGAGCAGTCTGCCCATCCCCCAGAAAATTTACGATACGCCTATCGAGGAGCTTGATCTCTCGGTTCGTGCCTATAACTGCCTGAAGCGCAGCAATATCACGAAGGTTGGCCAGGTTCTTTCGATGAACGAGGAAGATCTGCTGGGTGTGCGTAACTTCGGTGAGAAGAGCTTGCAGGAGTTGCGTGAGCGCCTGCTCGCGCGCAACTTCCTACCCAATCCTCGTACCAGCACTGTTGGCGCCGATACGGACGGCGATCACGAAATGGAGGAATGAGTTGAGGCACAGAGTTGCCGGCAATCGGATGAACATGCCCGAGCCGCGCCGCCGTTCCGCGCGCCGCAATATGATGGCTGGTCTCATCCGTTACGACCGCATACAAACAACGGAGGCACGCGCCCGTGCTATCCGCGGAGAAGTAGAAAAGTTAATTCACAAGGCCATCGAGGGACATAAGTCGGCTCAGGCTTATCTGGCAGCGGCAGTCCCCGATCAGGAAAAGGCAGCCCAGATCCTGGCTTTTGCCCGCCGGGGGCGTTTCTCGCTCGATTTGAAGGTTGCTAGCAATAATGAGGAGCGTCTTGCGCAGGGTAAGAGTCCTCTTACCAGCCAGGGCCGCAAATTCCTTGAGGATAAGCTGAAGGGACGCCGCGACGAGTTGCTGCGCATTTTCTCTGACGAGGGCGAGGCCGAGAAGGCTCTACAGGCAGCTTATCAGGCTATGGTCATTGAGCTGCATGCGCGCCGCACTATCTTGAGCGCTCTTCCCGATGAACTTGTTGTGAAGAAGATGTTTGAGGAGCTCGCTCCTCGCTATGCCACCCGCAACGGCGGTTATACACGCATTACCAAACTGGGCCGACGTAAGGGTGATGCCGCTGAGATGGCGCAGATCGCTCTTGTGTAGGGTCAGGATTTCTGACTATATCGCGTCCGGCGGCCTTCATGTACGCGAAGATATATGCTATGAACATTGCATGTACTGTTGAGTATGATGGCACCGATTATCATGGCTTTCAACGTCAGCCTGATAGCCATGGACCAACTGTACAGGGAACGCTAGAGGCGGCTATCGCTCGCATCTCCGGCGAAATGTCAACTGTACATGGGGCTGGCCGCACTGACGCCGGAGTACATGCGAGTGGGCAGATGATCAATTTTCATACCCGTTCGCATTTAACGCCCCAGGTGTGGCAGCGCGCCTTAAATGCTGTCTTGCCTGGCACTGTAGCGATACGATGGGCCGGGGAGGTTCCTGAACGCTTCCATTCGCGCTTTAGCGCGCTTAGCCGTTCTTATCGTTATACTATCTGGAATAATGGCGCTCGATCAGCCTTGCGGGCACGGTATAGTTTTCACTCTCCCAGGCCCTTAGACGTGGACCTGATGCAAGAGGCATGCCAGCTACTGTTAGGGCGTAAGGATTTTGGAGCGTTTGGGCGCAGTCCCGATGAGACGAACCCGCTGAAGCCGGGACCGCACCACTGCATTCGCACGATGCTAGAGGCACGTTGCCTCCGTGAGGAAGCGCAACAAGGCTTGATCTTCTGTGATTTCACTGCCGATGCCTTTCTCACCGGGCAGGTTCGGAGAATGGTTGGTACGCTGGTGCTAGTTGGGCAGAAGCGTCTCTGCCTCGCTGAGTTTGCTTCTATCGTAGAGCGTGCAGATAAGACGCACCCTGGTTCAGTGGCCCCATCGCATGGGCTGTGTCTGGTACGGGTTAGATATCCTGAGAAGTTTGGAGTAACGAATAATGATGAAGACATATAGCGCCAAGGCCGCTGATCTGCAACCCACTTGGTATGTCATTGATGCCGAGGGTCAGATACTGGGTCGCGTGGCCTCACAGATCGCGCAGATCTTGCGCGGAAAGCATAAACCAACCTTTACTCCACATCTCCAGAGCGGAGACTTTGTGGTTGTGATTAATGCCGATAAGATTGCGGTCACGGGCCGACGCCTTGACCAGAAGATCTACTATCGCCATTCGCAGTATCCTGGCGGCTTGAAACAGCGCACTCTGCGCCAGACCCTTGAAGGTAAGCATCCCGAGCGCGCTCTGGAGCATGCTGTACGCGGTATGGTGATGCACAATCGCCTGGGCGCGGACATTATGAAGCGCCTTAAAGTTTATGCCGGTTCCGAGCATCCGCACCAGGCACAGAAGCCAGTGCCCTGGACTGGCCCAGAGGCGTTGTTGAAGCAACCAGCGAAGGCTGAGTAAAGAAGAGGAGAAGGTACCTTGGCCGATACCATCAAGAGTGAGACGATCAAGGGTGAATACTACTATGGTATGGGACGGCGCAAGACGGCTGTAGCTCGTGTGCGTGTCTTCCCCAATGGCGATGGTAGTATCACTGTCAATGGCAAAAATGCGCAGGCTTATTTTGGGCAGCGCGAGGCATATATGGCGACGATCGCTGCGCCATTCCGTGCCCTTGACCTCAATAATAATTATACGATTACGATTCGCGTAGTAGGCGGCGGCACCAATGGCCAGGCCGGTGCTATTCGCCACGCGTTGGCCCGGGCGCTGGTACGCATGAATGGCGATTTCAAAGCCTCTCTGCGTAAGGCCGGCTATCTGACCCGCGACCCTCGCATGAAGGAACGTAAAAAGCCAGGTCTCAAGCGTGCCCGTAAGGCTCCACAGTACACGAAGCGTTAATCAATCAAGCGCCTCGTGCTACTTCTGCAGACCGTTAGAAAAACAAATATGCCCTGCCAGTAAACGTTTCTGACAGGGCTTTTTTGCTGCGCGAAATTACAGTTCTGAGCAACGATTGGCCGAGCGCTCATTGCTCTCTTAATAAAGAAGGATTGCACATACACGATGAACTGGGAAAGTTTTTTTGTTGCTGAAGTTGGAGCGGCTGCCGCATTGGCTGGTTTGTTCTTTGTGGCCCTCTCGATCAATCTCAAAGAGATCGTCGCCAGTCAGGGATTGGCCTCTTTGAGCCTGATGTCTGTAATTGTCCTGGGTGCGGCACTGACTATCTCATCCCTGATGCTAGTTCCCGAGCAACCTGCTCTCCTACTTGGCAGCGAAGTTTTACTCGTTGGACTTCTCGATTGGATAGTGATGAGTGTCAATCTGTGGCGCTCCTACCGTATGCTCTCCAGGACAAGAAGTTGGTCCACCCTCCTCCTATCTTTCTTGCTAGGCCAGGCCTCGACGCTCCCATTTCTCATCGCGGGCGCGCTCCTGCTTCTACGTGGGCCTGTTGGTGTGTATTTGACCGTCCCCGGCATCCTCTTTTCCTTTATCTGGGCTCTGACAAATGGCTGGGTGATGCTGGTAGAACTGAAGCGCTAATGCGTAATGAAGCAGGCCGAGAGCACTGATGCTTCACCTCTCGCTCACGTGCTTTCTCGATCTTGGAAGAGGAGGCAACCCTTCTCGCCCGCAAGGGTCTCTCAACTGGGCCCTTAAGAGGAAACCTTCTCATTGCTAAAGGCTGTGGAGAGCGATGTGGCCTCCCATACTTTCATTTCCTGCTCCATCGAGGCAAGGTTTTTGCGAATCATCTCCAACGCATCGGCCCCCAGTACCAAACGGAGGGGTGGTTCAGGAGACTCGACCACTTTAATCATCGCTTGCGCTGCGCGAGCCGGATCTCCCTGTTGTTTTCCGTTGACATGTTGCTTGTTCCACTCAATTACCATGCCACTTGTTTGCGCATAGTCCCCAATCGTGTGCTGAGCCATCTTCAACGAGCGCCCGGTAAAGTCTGTGCGCAACATGCCTGGTTCGATGAGGGTAAGGTGGATGCCCAAGGGGGCTATCTCCTGGGCAAGGGCTCCTGAGAACCCTTCGATGGCAAATTTGCTCGCGTTGTACATCCCCATCCCCATTGTGCTGACAATCCCACTTAGCGACGAGAGCATCAAGATATGGCCCTGACGCTGGGCCCGCAGAACAGGCAGTACGGCCCGCGTGACGTTCAAGGGTCCAAAGACATTCGTCTCAAAGTGCTGGCGTACTTCGGCAGCGCTGGCTTCCTCGACTGCGCCAAAGAGGCCAAAGCCAGCATTGTTGACAAGGACATCAATTCGCCCAAAGGTTTTCATGGCCTGAGCAACTGCTGCTTTACTCTGTTCCTCGCTCATGATATCCAATTGTGCGGTCAGCAGGCGATTAGGATAGAGAAGTGTGAGGTCCTCCAGTTGTTCCGGGTGACGCGCGGTTGCTACCAGGCGATCCCCGTGGGCCAGAACCGCTTCAGCTAAGGCCCTCCCCAGGCCGCTGCTACTTCCTGTAAGAAACCAGACGCGGGAGGATGAGGTATCTTTTGTGGGCACATATGTCTGAGACATAGATGATTCCTTTCTCTTTATATGGTGATGTCTTTGGCTTTGAGGAGATCGCTAGCGCTTCGTAATTGACACGCCCATCGCTTTAAGGATGCTGAGAACTTCAAAACGATACAAAGCCTCTGGCTCCTTGATGATCTGGAAACGCTCGCCGATCTCTAGCATGATCAGGCCATGTAAACGGCTCCAAATGAGAAACATTGTATGCAGCAGTTCCACCGGTAGATCGCTCAGATCCATAGCGCTCTGCAAGGCTATACGGCTATCCTCTAATAGGGCCTCTATCTCGGCCGGAATCGGCTGATACTCAGGCAATGGCTGTAGGAAGCCTTGTCGCCAGGCAGCAAAGAGCACAGATCCGAGTAACGCTGGAACCTGTAAGGAAGCCTCTTGAGTGATCCGTTGCACAACATGCTGCTCTGGAATAGCAGCCCCAAAGATCAAGGCGAAATCCACAGGATGCGCAATGGCCCACTGACGATAGGCCAGGAGCATCGAGAGGAGGCGTTCCCCATAGGCATCTGCTGGCACTTCAGCGCTTGCTTTCTGGATGCTTTGGGCAAAATCGTTATAGGCATCGATGATGAGTTCGCTGATCAGGGCATCGCGATTCTCAAAATAGCGATAGATAGCCTGTGGAGTAAAGCCCATCTGTTTAGCAATGGAACGCAAGGTTAGTGCGCTAATTCCTTGCGCTGTAATCTGTTGATGAGCGACTTGCTTGATCTCCAAACTAACAGCAGCCCGCAAGCGCTCACGTCTCGATGTTTCCATCATCTTTCCTTGTATTGTTCCGTATCGATTCAGTTACCCTGCGTAACTATAGTGAATATAGTAAACTAACTTCGCAGGCATGTCAAGGGCTACCCGCCTGTTTGTTCACCTTGGATCTACACCTGCAATATCTTCTGCTCTTCCCTTTCTAATGTTTTGTCAAGCAGAGATCGACCGGTGCCCCACCTGCGACGTCACGCGAACCTTGACAGACCACTGCTAGGAAAGTCGGAGCCTGCAGGCGTCCCAGCAGCGACAAGTGTGCGCAAACACACTTGCCCTGCCAGAAACTTGCTCTGACAGGGCTATTTGCTACTCTAAGCCTTTGTGATTAGATGCGCATGTTCGCCAGCAGTTCGGCGCAGGCTAGCGCTTCTCTATCCCCTTCGTGCAGCTCGCCAAAGTCTTCTATGCCCCACCACGCGGAGAGGACGGCTTGCGCTATGCCCCAATCGCGTATGCGTTCCCGCTCCATGCCCAGTTCAGCGGCTAACTGGTCAACGCGGCGCGCCATGCTTCGCCCGGGACGCCCAGAGGTAAATACGCGCGCCAACTTATTGCGCAACTGCGCTCCCGTTTCGTAGGCCGGCTCACCGACGAGACCTTTTGGGTCAATGGCTAGCCAGGGCTGGCGTGTGGCCGCCAGAATATTTTCGTGATGCAAGTCGCCATGCAGCAGAGCGGGTTCTGCCATCGAGGCGCTTAACTCGCGAAAGAGCGTTTCGGCCCTGCTCAATAAAGCTGGCTCGAAGGGACCGCTTCCACCAGAGAAACGCTTGCGAAGCCGCACGAAACCCTTTCCCCAATCCTGGACTGTAGGAAAATTGTGCGGACCTGAGATTGGTCGCCAGATCTGTCGCATCACAGAGGCGGCAATTGAGGTCTCCAGCTCATCATTTTCCAGAGAACTCAGCAAAGTGCCAGGAACGAGCCTTTCCAGAAGCATGGTTTCCATTTCCTGATCATAGGCGAGCAACCGCGCGCAACCCTGACCGTTAATGAGCTCCAGTGCCTCTTCCTGCTGCCTGAATTCGCCCTCTGGTGTGCAGACTTTCACAATCACCGGCGTTCCATCTCTGCGCCTGGCCGGAGCCACATAATTATATGACAGCGCAAACGGCGGCTCGATGCTAAGTTCCCAGCGTCGCTCACATTCCGTCAGAATAGCGGGCAGACGCTTGAGCCAGAGGGGCCCTTGCTCCCCAAGCAAGACGATCATTCTTTGCGCAAATTCCGTGGGGATATCAAACATATATAATCTGTCTCCATCTACTTGTCGTAATTTCTCAAGATTTGTTTTGCCTTCAGATCATTAGGGAAAATGCTTATCAAGTGGGTGGAGAGCGGGCAGAGTAGATAAGAGGACATGAAGAAAAGAGTATCCAGGCAAAAGCTATGGATCTATGGGCAAGGCAATATTGTATGGGAGCAGCGGCACTTAAGTACCAGCACGGTGAGGCAACGTTTCAGCGTCAATAATGCATAGACATAGCAATCTCCTGGCAAGCTATTCAATCATCACGAGGCAGTTCAGCGCCTCTTGCTCTATGATAGCGTATACAAAGAGAGCATGTCAAAGCGGGCCCGCTACCCAGTGACGAGAACATGCGCAGGTGAAC
Organism: Ktedonosporobacter rubrisoli; assembly: GCF_004208415.1. GTDB lineage: Bacteria > Chloroflexota > Ktedonobacteria > Ktedonobacterales > Ktedonobacteraceae > Ktedonosporobacter > Ktedonosporobacter rubrisoli. The sequence goes on from NZ_CP035758.1 coordinate 7,070,788, forward strand.
ACATAGACATCGATAATTTGAAAGGCGCGCTATGCTGGGAAGAGAAGCATGCATCTCATTATTACGATGGATGGCGAGGCACGGCTAAAAGCTTTCTCCCCGAGATGCATGCGCTTCTAATACTTGCCTGGCATTCGGTCAAAGGTCCTTTCTCTTTCTTCAGTTAAAACAACAGGCCTGCTCTAACCAGCAGGCCTGTCCAGTTTTGTGAGCTATTTTGTTTAAGAAATTAGGAATGCTGAGTTACTTCTGCATAGACAGGAGTGCACCAGTCTTTGTAGTCTGCGTGCTTGCCGCGTACGACGTCAAAATAGAGCTCCTGCAATTTTTTGCCGAGCTGGCCTACTTTGCCATCACCAACCGGGCGATGATCAACGCTTACCACAGGGGCGATCTGCGCACCAGTACCACAGAGGAAAATCTCGTCAGCCGTATACAGCTCGGTGCGGTCAATCTGTCGCTCGCGGGTTACATATCCCAGTTCACGCTGAGCTAGCTTCATAATCGTATCGCGCGTGATACCTAGCAAGATATTCTCGCTGGGAGCCGGCGTAACCAGTTCACCATTAATGAGCAGGAAGATATTTTCTGCACTGCCTTCGGAGACATGGCCCTCGTTAGTGAGCATAATTGCTTCGTCAAAGCCGTTCTGGGCAGCCTCGCTCTTGGCAAAGGCCGAATTGACATAGGCGCCACAGACCTTGGCTCGGGCAGGAATAGCATTATCGTCGATACGCCGCCAGGAAGAGACGCCACAGCGCAGTCCGGAGATCTCGACATAATTGCCCATTGGCTCCGACGTCAGGATAAAATCATCCTGGAGATCGTGCAAGCGGACCCCAATAACCTGGCTACCCTTGTAAGCCACGGGGCGCAAGTAAACATCCTCGCGCTGATTATTGCGGCGCACCAGCTCAGCACTGATCTCAACCAACTGCTCAAGCGTATAGGGAAGATCAATCTGCAGGATCTTACACGAGCGAAGCAGACGCTCGTAATGCTCGCGCAGACGGAACAGATAGACCTGCTGATCCTCTTCGTTCCAGTAGCCGCGAATGCCCTCAAAGCATCCTGTACCATAGGCAAACCCATGCGTACGAACAGAGATAACCCCACGCTCAGAAGGTATGAACTCGCCGTTCATAAAAATTTCTTGTGCATTCGTCATCTTTTGTGATGATAAGCGGCACCGTTGCCCCTTACCTTTTCCTCCTTCTCTTGATCTTCTGGTGCTATGCTCTAACAGACGTACGAGGTTAACACGAGAAACAGGCAGACAGACCGCACTGTCTATGCTCACAAAATCTTTTTGCCAAGTGCTGAAAGAACGAGTTCAACAGCGAGCCGGGCAGTTGCATTCTCGCGATCCAGGATAGCATTAACCTCAACGACATCCATAGAAACAAGTTGATGAGTGGACGCGACCATTTCCATGACCAGGTGGGCTTCCCGATAGCTCAATCCGCCGCGCACTGCTGTACCCACGCCTGGAGCTTCGCGAGGATCGAGAGCATCCAGGTCAAGGCTAAGGTGAACAGGGTGATTGTCTCGTCCGGCAATAGCCACTGCCTGATGCATTATTTCGGAAATACCGCGCTCATCGATATCCGACATAGTAAAGACATGAATATGATTATTGCGCAGCAAGTTTTGCTCGCCAGGATCGATGTCACGCGCGCCGACGATGACAATATCGCTGGTATTTAGTTTCGGGGACCATCCACCAACCTCAACAAGACGACCATCGCCAAGGCCCGCCAGAGCAGCCAGGATCATGCCATGAATATTACCAGAAGGGGTTGTCTCTCCTGTATTAAAGTCGGTGTGCGCATCAACCCAAATCACACCCAGGGGCTGGTGTACACGGGCAACTCCACTAATCGAACCAAGGGCAATACTATGATCTCCCCCCAGGATGAGAGGAAATTCATTGGCCTGCAGGGCCTCGGTGACGAGCTGCGCAAGCTCTTCCGATACCTGAACAATCGGCTCAAGATACTTAAGTTGAGTATTACCTACGGGGCGACTTTCGGGCTGCGGAACGTGGACATTTCCAATATCATTCACAGTATAGCCGAGGCGGCGCAGGTGTTCGCTCAGGCCGGCATAACGAATAGCGCTTGGCCCTATATCGACTCCTCGTCGATCTGCGCCCAGGTCCATCGGCACGCCTATTACACGAATACGCATAGTATGATAAACCTCTTGTTCGTCTTTGAACAACGTGATTTCTTCCTTTCATTATAGTATTGTTACTATCTGTTTGTCCACCGGCTTAGTTGTAATTTTAGGGCAGCAATAACCTCTTCTGGCCGCCTGGGCCGGCCAAAGGGCGAGAAAACCTGCCCGAGAACCAAACCCAAACAATCCTGCACTGGTACGTTGCTTTAGCCCGATATACTGTCCCAGATAAGTATTACATCTTTGTGACCTTTAGAAGCAAAGGAGCGTAGTTACATAGCAGGGAGTAAATATTTTATTCTTTCCCAAGATCAAGGAAAGCTGCGGATATTCTCAGCCGAGGGCGAACGAGATTGAACTTTGCATGATTGTCAGATATACTGAACATTGGAGTGGAAGTAACGCTGACAATTCAGTCACCGATCCCGGTAATAAGGGTGGGGGACTCTAGAGCGAAGGCATGACGAATGTTTATCGATGATCCGTGTAAAGATTGCTCTGCGTTAAGAATACTGCATTGGATATGGCAATAGAAAGCGAGGCACTCCCAATGCAATTGCGTCGTTGCTTACCACGCCCATATTTCCCCGTCATATCTCTTATTTCTATTACATTGCTTTTACTCGCCGGCTGCAGCGGCTCTAATACAGCAACGGCGGGCAACAATACTGCAAGCAGCAGTAGCAAGTCTACCCCGGCCAGCAAGCAGGTGCTCACCTTCCCTAACGTCGGTACCACCGATATAGGCTTCCTCGACCCGGCTCAGGGTCCCGATGCCAATTCATTGCTGGCAGTCAATATGCTCTTTAGCGGCCTGGTTAGATCCGATATCAATCTCAATATCGTACCCGATCAAGCCACCTGGCAAATTTCGCCGGATGGTAAGACTTACACCTTTACGCTGAAGCCCGATATTTCTTTCTCAGACGGTACGCACGTTACAGCCCAAACCTATATTTATACCTGGACGCGCGCGCTCCTGCCGGCCACCAATTCACCTGTGGCGAACTTCTTTGAAGGGGCCATTGCAGGCGCCAATGATGTCAGTAGCGGCAAGGCCAGGACGCTGGCCGGAGTCAAGGCCCTTGACGATCACACGCTTCAGGTCTCCTTGATCAAACCCACGCCATACTTTCTGGAAGAGCTGGCTAATCCTATCTTCTTTCCCTTAAATCAGCAAGTCATCGAGCAATATGGAACTAAGAATTGGACGCAGCATGCTGCAGGGGCCGCGATAGGCACAGGACCCTGGATGATCAAGGATTGGGATCATAACGTCAAGATGGTCCTGGTACCTAATCCTCACTACTATGGGGCAAAGTCGAAGCTGACAGAGATTAATATGACTTTTGTCAATGATAAGTCCACAGCGTTTAAGGCTTATCGCGCCGGACAATACGATTTTGTCTGGAACCTTGATGCTAGCGATCAACCTGCGGCAAAAAGTATGCCTGGCTTTATACGCAAACCGCTTCTGCAAACAGATCTGCTATTTTTCGATAATACTAAGCCGCCGTTTAACAATACAGCGATGCGCCAGGCTTTTGCCTACGCGACCGATAGAAATACTCTCGTACACTCTATTTTCAAGGATACCGTCATGCCGGCACCTACCATTATTCCGCCCGGTATGCCAGGCTATCAGCCAAATTACGCAGGGCTGCCCTATAACCCATCCAAAGCCAAGGCGCTTCTGCTCTCGGTCTATCCGGATGTTACAAAAGTACCAACAATCACTTTCTCTTATCCCAGCTCTCAGGTCTCGCCCGACGAGGCAAGCGCGTTGCAGCAAATGTGGCAAAGCGCGCTAGGTATTCAGGTGAAGATGCGCTCGGTAGAGCTAACAGCCTACAACGACGAGACGCTTAAGCACCAGGTACAATTTGGTTTCACGCAATGGGGCGCGGATTTCCCCGACCCCTTCGATTGGCTGGCCCTGAACCTATCTTCTACGGCGCCTAATAATAATGGCGAGTGGCACAATCAAGATTTTGACAAGTTGATTGCGCAGGCCGAAAAGGAGACAGGCGATGCCCGTCTCGCCCTATATAATCAGGCGGAACAGATAGCAATTTCGGATGTGGGCTGGCTGCCCATTGACCACCAGGCGATTGCTGCCGTTATCCCGACATGGGTCCATGGAGTAACCCTTAATGGCAATGGGCTTTACTTCGGCGATTGGTCCGAAGTGTATCTTTTACAGCGTTAGAGACAAGAGAAGGAGGGCCTTCCTACCGCTTACTACGCGCGGTCAGGTTATTCTGATGCACCTGAAATATGGGAATGTAGTATATGGCTCGTCACACATAATCTCTTGTAGTTACCCTGCTCAAGTGCTATACTGTGAGCAGGCCTGGCCCGCCCATCTTCGGGTGGGCTTTTCCTATTGGAAAACTTGCGATTTGACAAGCAAGCTGGAGCAAAACGTGGATACGTTAAGCATTCGAAGCAACGATGCTTCTGTTGCAATGCAGCACGGTGGCCTGTGGTAGGCCAGCGCCAAGGAGGTTCTATAGTGGCTATTGATATTATCAATCCATATGATGTGGCGGTTGCTCAATTTGATGACGCGGCGGAGCGTCTTGGGCTTTCGCAAGCGATGCGCGCCATTTTGCGTAAACCCAAACGTGAACTAACAGTTAACTTTCCTGTACGTATGGATAACGGCGACGTAGAGATGTTCACCGGCTATAGGGTCCAGCATAATATCAACCGTGGTCCCGCCAAAGGTGGTATACGCTTCAGCCCTCAGGTTTCTCTTGATGAGGTACGGGCTTTAGCTATGTGGATGACCTGGAAATGCGCAGTCGTGGGCATCCCTTTTGGTGGGGCAAAAGGCGGAGTGATTTGCGATCCTCATAAAATGTCTCGTGCCGAACTTGAGCGCATGACGCGTCGCTATGCAACTGAAATTTCTATTCTTATCGGTCCTGATAGCGATATCCCAGCCCCTGATATGAATACTAATCCGCAGGTAATGGGCTGGATTATGGATACCTATTCTATGCATCGAGGCTATTCTATTCCCGCTGTTATTACTGGCAAACCTCTAGCTGTTGGTGGGAGCGAGGGGCGTCTGGAGGCTACGGCCCGCGGCGTCCAGGTTGTTACCCGCGCAGCCTTGCGCGATCTAGGGATGATACCCGAGGATTGCAAGGCTGTGATCCAGGGCTTTGGCAACGTTGGCAGCATTGCCGCGCGCCTAATCAAAGAGCTAGGCTGCAAAGTAGTGGGTTTAAGCGATATCTCGGGCGGTGTCTACAATCCAAAGGGTATCGATGTCTATACCGCACTGCGCTACTCGCGCGAGCACGGCAGCTTGCTTGGGCTACCGGGCACAGAAACGGTGACCAATTCAGAGCTCCTGGAATTACCCTGCGATGTGCTGGTTCCTGCAGCTCTGGAAAACCAGCTCACCAAGCTCAACGCGACACGCATTAAGGCTCGCCTGGTTATTGAAGCGGCCAATGGTCCCACGACGCTAGAAGCTGATCACATCCTAAACGATCGCGGCATTACCGTGGTCCCCGACATTCTAGCCAACGCGGGCGGCGTTACCGTCAGCTATTTTGAATGGGTGCAAGATCTACAGCGCTTCTTCTGGGCAGAAGGAGAGATCAACGAGCGCCTTGAAAATATTATGCAGCGTTCTTATCAGGCGGTGCGCAGAAAATCCGAGGAGCAGCATGTTAATCTGCGCCTGGGAGCATATCTACTGGCCGTAGCGCGTGTAGCCGAAGCGACAGAGATTCGTGGCGTCTATCCGTAAGCACATGGATGCATGAACACCCTGCCGGCTTAATTTATATCAAATCAGGTTGAAAAGTGCTTAAAAGGGGGTCCAGAGGTCTCTCCTGGCGGAGCATGGGGTGTCCCCAAATAATCATCATTTCAATGGATTTGATAGCAGGCCGAAGGATACTGAAAAAACGCAGGTAGCTGTATCTTGCTAGTTCTTCAGGATGCAGCTACCTACGTTTCTTGCAGCCTCTATGGTACCTTCTCGACCGGTTCAAGGTCCAGGATTTTTAGCCAGATCTCTGGCCTGGCGTCGTTCTCCGAGGACTCTACCCGAAAGATAATATTGACATGCGTCACACCAACCAACTCCTGTTGCCTGGGAGCACCGCGCAACAAGGTCCCCAACCGCCGTTCCCCTCCCCGAGGATCGCCAAGCCGCAAGCGCAAGTTTTGCTTATTGATCCCGCTGGTCCACGTTTCAAGCAACCGCAGATTTTCCATCTTGAAGGTTGGTTCAGGATTACCAGATCCAAAGGGCCCGAGCTGACGCATCATTTTATAAAGCTCATAAGAGAGCCGTTCCAGCCTGCTAAATACCAGGTCAACCTTTTTGAGAACCAGCGCTGGCTGAATTTCTGTATTCTCCTGCTCGGTGACCAGCCCGGTCTGATCGGGGAGATTGGTGCCAGGAATCAAGGCAGGAACTGCCGCGCCGCCATTCTCGCTCCAGGCCAGCAAATGGGTGTGCAGCTCTTCAATGAGCTCGCTGCGAATCGTGAAGCCGGCTGCCTGCGCATGACCGCCAAAGCGTTCTAGCTGACTGGCAAAGTCATTGAGCGCCTCAATGATATTAAAGCCTTTCTGGCTACGAGCCGAGCCTCGGCTCAAACTCGTGGTTTTATCATTGCTGAGGACCAGAACTGGTTTGTGCAGTTCTTCGGCCAACTTGCCGGCCACCAGGCCGATAATTCCCTCGTGCCAGTCGTCGCCGCTAACCAGAATGACAGCTTTGCCGGGCTGGCTTCGTGCCTGATCGCGCACATTGCGCATCAATTCTTCGGTTTCCTGCTGGCGCGCAATATTGAGCTGTTCCAGTTCCTCGGCAAGGGCCAGCGCCTCAGCTTCATCGTCGGTAGTTAACAACCGGAAGGCAATGCTTGCCTCCTTCATACGCCCGGCCGCATTAATACGCGGAGCCAGGCTAAAGGCAATGTCGCGCTCGCGAATCCTGCCAGGCTGCAAATTCGCACTACGTATCAGAGCTTGCAGGCCAGGTTTATGCGTATCGTTCAAACGTTGCATACCCAGGCGCACCAGGGTATGATTCTCTCCGAGGAGAGGAGCGATATCAGCGACTGTGCCAATCGCCACAAGATCCAATAGCTCTTTCTCATCCTCTCTATCGCGTTTATACGCCCGATAGAGGGCCTGTGTCAGTTTAAAAGCTATTCCTACCCCACAAAGATAACGCTCACCGTATGCGCAATCTGGGCGCCAGGGATTGACCATGGCATAGACGTCAGGCAACTTAGCGGGTGTATGATGGTGATCGGTCACAATGATATCAAGGCCTAGCTCGCGGGCATATGCAGCCTGCTCGACATCAGAGCTGGCGCAATCGGTAGTGATGATCAGCTGTGTGCCACGCGCCTTTAATTGATCGAGCGCAGCAATATTGAGGCCGCAGCCATCGCGCAAACGGTGGGGAATATGAAAATCCAGACTTGCCCCCGGCTGCTGCAATGTTCTCAGGGCGCGAAAAAGGAGGGCCGAAGAAGTGACGCCATCAGCATCGTAATCTCCATAGATAGTAATATGTTCCCGCCGCTCTAGCGCCTGCTGAATGCGTGCCACCGCCCGCTCCATATCAACAAGCAGTAACGGATCAGGGCTCGTCTCATATGCGGCCTCAATAAATGACTTCATTTCTTCAACAGTGTGAAGGCCGCGATTGTAAAGCAACTGGGCATGGAATTTGGTGATTCCTGCACTTTCTACTGCTTCAAATTGCTCTCGGCTGAGCTGTTCATATACCTCCCATGATGACGAAAGGCGAGGTTGTGATTCCACGTTCATTTCCTTTACTCGTCAGGCAGCAGGCGCATGAATACTTCGTTGCCTAAAAGTCGCCCGCGTTTGCTCAAGCGCAACCAGCCATCCTCGTGCTCTAATAGGCCCGCCTCCTCTACCATGCGGAGACGATCCCCTACAAACTGAGCGAATGTTTTGGCAAAGCGCTGCTCAAAAGTTGGTAAGTGTAGCCCTGCAGCCGTACGCAGCGCCAGAAAAGCAGTTTCGGCCATAGCCTGCTCGGGGGCGATATCCTCGCTCTCCACAGCGGGCAACCTGCGCGCTTTCAGCATCTTAATATACTCATGCGGCGAGAGCTCATTTGAGAAGCGTTTACCGGCAAAGCTAGAATATGCGCCTGCCCCCATACCGATATAGGGAAGATTCTGCCAGTAGGTCAGATTATGGCGACTATGCTGGCCCGGTAGAGACCAGTTTGAGATCTCATAGTTGATATACCCAGCCTTTTGCAAGAGCTCGTCTGCATATTCATACATATCGGCGCACAAGTCCTCATCGCCAGGTTTGATCTTTCCGCTCTGCGTCCAGCTATAGAAAGGCGTGCCTTCCTCAATAATCAGCGAATAGAGCGAAAAATGAGCAAGGCCCAGCTCCAGGGCTCGTTCGAGCGTCTCGCGCCAGTCCTGCATCGTTTGATCCGGCAAGCCAAACATAAGATCGATATTTATCGATGTGAAGCCGGCTGCACGGGCATAACTAACTGCCTGTACAATCTCTTCTGGCGAGTGAATGCGTCCCAGCTTTTGTAGCAAGGACGCGCTGAAGCTCTGCGCCCCCATGCTCAAGCGATTGATGCCAGCCTCACGCAGGCCAAACAGTTGCTCCTGAGTCAAAGTGCCAGGATTCGCTTCAAGGGTAATTTCGGCGTCCTTATCAACTGCAAAGGAGCTAAAGCAAGCGTTGAGCAGACGTGAGATCTGTGCCACGCTGAGCAAGCTCGGCGTACCACCGCCGAAGAAAATGCTGCGCGAGCGGCGTTTCTCCCCTGCAGTCGTGCGAGCCATCTGGCCGGCCAGCTCGATCTCAGTGAGTAAGGCGCGCACATAAGCCTCGCGCAACGGCAGGATGCCAGCATAAGTATTGAAATCGCAATAATAGCAACGCGTATGGCAGAAGGGAATATGCAGATAAAGGGCCGCAGTTTCTAAAAGCTGCTGAATCGATTCGGTAGGCTGCAAAAGAGTCTGTGGTGAAAGTTGTGTGCCTGCTATACTGATAGTTTTGTCTCCTGTATTCTTCATAGTTTTTCGTCCTGGCTTATTTCGGCAGGAACTCTCAAACCATATATGGGCCGGGATAAGATTAATGCACTGCAGCCCAGCGGTCAGAAAACATTGCTGTACAAGACGAACGCAATATTTCCCACGCTAAAAGGGCTGCACGAAGAAATACAAGTCGCGGCAATATCTTTGTGGCTGCTCAGCCAGATCGAGGGCCAGGCAAGCAGCGCAGGCCTGTAAGTTCGCCTACATCTTCACGTCTTAGCAGGCCTGACTGCAACTTGCACTCAACGAATTGCACTACATTACTGCCCTGGTATGCCACCAGGAGCTCCACCAGGCAGGCCACCGGGCATGCCGCCTGGTATGCCACCTGGTAAACCGCCGGGCAGACCACCAGGAGCTCCACCGGGAGCGCCAGCGCCTCCCTGGGAGGGAGCACCCGCTGGTAAGCCAGGTGGGATATTCGAAGGGTCGAGCATCTTATTCTGATCAACAGGCGTAATTGTTACGCCAGGTTGTGCGGCCTGCTCTTTGAGCCAGATCAGCAACGCATTACCTTTCAGCTGCTGTAAATTCGCGGCATCCACGACGTGCGAGGGATCGATATTCATAATCTGGACGATATGATAGGCTCCATTTTCGGTAAGAACCGGGCTCAGCTCGTTCAGCGTACGAGCGCGATCGAAGATCCAGTTATCGACCACGGCGCTCTGCTTGGCTGCCAGCGTAATCGTATACTGGCCGCGAGCCATCCAGCCTAGATCGCCACCCTTACTATTTGTATTCGTATCAACAGATTTATCCTTAGCCAGCTTCCCAAAATCCGCGCCGTGTTTCAGCTGATCGAGAATCTTGTTGGCATCGCTCATTGTACTGGCAGTTATCGCCCGAGCCAGCACCTGGTACGTGGGTGAAGTGGTCTGGGCAGCCAGATAGTTTTGCATATCCTGGCGACGCAGCTTTAGCGCGATCATAGCGTGGACATCGGCATCTGACACGTTATCCTCGCTAAGGAATTTGCTATAGTTAGTGATTTTCGGCATATTTGCCTTAAAGCTGCTCAGCTCGCGTTCTATCGCCGCCGATGTGGGCTCGATCTGGGTACGAATAGAGCTATTTTGCTTGTCAAGCCAGTTTCGGATAAAGATATCATCCTGCAGCCACTGCGAGCTATCATTGCCCAACTGAGATTGAGTAAACAGCGTCTGCGCATTGGGGATAGTGTTCTGGACCATATCTTGATATTTGGCCATCAACTGATCATGGCTGGCTTGAGCATCGCTTTGCTGTTTTTTCGCGGCGTCAAGCTGATTTTCCAGATCTGCACGCTGGGTCTTGGCATCGGCCGGCAAGGCCTTGATCTTGCCGTTGAGATCATCTATCTGCTTTTTCGCGTCATCGATGATTTTCTGTTGTGCATCAACCTGGCTTTTAAGCTGATCGCGCAGGGCAATAAGTCCATTGGGTCCATTGAGATGGTTAGACGCATATTGAGTGTTAACAGCTAGCAACTTGCGGTAGTCTGATTGTGGAACTGATTGGCCATTAACGGCAGTGATCGGGAGACTTGGAACGATCACATTGAGGTTGACCCAATAACCGACGATAATAAGTACGATGATTAACCCAATGATAGCAGTCACAAACCAGATAGCGCGGCGCTGCAGGCGTGTTTTTTCGCTGTGAGAAAGGTGGCCTCCCCAACCAAAAATAAGCGGTTTGCCATCACGACGAGCCTCGACGTGCGCCGTCTGTCTAACGTATTTCTTGTTTTTAGCAGAGCGCGAAGATCGCGTTGTGTCGGGCCGACGCGCTGTCTGACTTTTCATCAGTCGCCTCCAATTATGGAAAACCCCTGGCACAGCCGCAGGGAGGAACCGTAGCACCGAAAAGCGAGACAAGAGAACAGTCTTGCCCTCTTGTCTCTCGGCAGCGCCGGGATAAGAGCTCCCTTACATGCCGCGCATATGTTCTGCTGTATAGGGGAGCAGAGCCATATAGCGAGCCTGTTTAATAGCAGTGCTCAAGCCGCGCTGGTGCTTCGCGCATGTGCCAGTCTTACGACGAGGTTCAATCTTTCCACGATCCGAGATGTAGCGCTTCATAAAGCGGCTGGCATCTTTGTAGTCAATTTCGCGCACATGATCATGGCAGAACTGACAAATTTTACGGCGGGAAGAGCGATCACCACGCCCCTCGCGTCGCTCCCGCCGGGGTCCCGAAGCACCGCCAGCAGGAGACTCAGTACGTTTTTGCACAGATTTACTCCTTCAACATTTAGAAGGGATGATCGTCTAGCTCTCCAAGGGCATCGCCCTCATCCTCGCCAATAAAGCCGGATGAGCCGCTCTGATTCTTGGGCGTAAGCATCTCCATATCATTGGCAATAACCTCAACCGCGGTACGCTGATTACCTTCTTTATCGGTATACTTGCGTTGGGTCAAGCGCCCCTCGATGTAGACCTTCTGCCCTTTGTGCAGATAGGTATTACATGTCTCGGCGAGCTGGCGCCAGGTCACGATATTGAACCAATCGGTCTCTTCCTGGCGTTCGCCGGAGGGAGATTTGCTGATACGGTTCACGGCGAGGCTGAACTTCGTAACCGCCACCCCGGTCGGCGTATAGCTCATCTCGGGGTCTCTTCCCAGGTTCCCAATCAACATAATTTTGTTCATGACTCAAGTCCTTTCGACGCGATAACCTGTCTCCCCCGGCTCATGAATGAGAGATTCAACGAACATTCCCAGTTATTCTTATAACTAAGCTTCGACAGACTGCTCAACTGCGGATGGAACATTCTCCGTCTCCGAGCTAGACGCACTTGGCGCCTCTGTTTCGGTCTCCGGTGCAGCTTCGGTTGCGCTTTCAGCGCTGGCTTCAGCGGGAACCTCTTCTGTAGCCTCAGCAGGGGCAGAAACTTGCTCCTGTGCTTCGGCAGCAGCTTGCTCCCGCGCCTCGGCAGCGGCTTTCTCTTCGGCGGCTGCAGCCGCGGCTGCGTGTGCCTCGCGCTCCTTCTGAACAGCCTTAGCATCACGCTTCTTGACCATATGCCGGAGAACTACCTCGGACACTTTGAGCATTCGTTCGAGCTCAATTACAGTCTCAGGAGTCAGAATCATATCGATGAATATGTAGAATCCGTCGCGATGGCGCTCAATGGGGTAGGCCAGACGGCGGCGTCCCCACTGGTTAACTTTCACAATCTGACCGCCATAATTAGCGACGATCTGTTCGACACGCTCTAATACTGCACGTGTCCCTTCTTCGCTGACTTCGGGGTTGAGAATGAACGCCAGTTCATAATCTCTCGTCACGAAGCCACCTCCTTCCTCTGGTTATGCACTGGTCAGTTCCCTGTTGCCAGGTATGCTTAACTGCCAGGGCAGGTGGAGCACCAACAAAAATGCTGATGCTGTATAACAGATGCCGCAGAAATTTCAGCGGCCTCACCAATCCTCCACAAAATTGTGGAAACGTGCCCACTTCCACTTGCGCACAGGACAAGCTCCTCATTCTCTCTATAGAAATGTTGGAGCATGGCTGATACTGATAGTTTGCAATAGGAAGCTGTCAACGCGACGTTATTATAGCATTATTCGCTATGTCTGACAATAGAGCCGGGTGTACTACCTTTCAACTATCTATTCTTCTAATACAGTGAAAATATGGAAAAGCGGAAAAGTCGAAAACTACGGCGCTGGCGATTGGTAAGTCCTCTGCGGCAAGGCGGGAGATAACTTATCTCTGCCGCCTGCTCGCGCCGCAAAGCCCGAAATGCTGCCCATCCCTCAATCTTATCAGCCCTGTCTATTTCTCCGTTGACAGGTATCAATGTATACGTCATACTAGGGTCTATAGCATAGATACATGCAAATAAAACATCTGACGATGGTGTACACATGCAGAAGCGTCCCATAGATCGAGCAGGAAGCTCAATGCGCTCGCGCCGCTCTCGGAAAGTACAGCCAGAGCTTTCCAATGGAACATCTCCTACGCTTTCTCTCTCTGCTAGCTCGTCGCATTATCCTGTTCCGCCGTTCCAAGTATCCAGGCGGCAGAGACCATTGGGCTGGGGGGCCGTGTTACAGTTAGGCTTGCTGGGGATCTTACTAGAATTTGTCTATCTGGCCCTCTATCCCTTGCTGGCTAATCTAAGCAAGGTCAATAGCCCGATCCAGACTGCGTTGCCCGGCCTCTTACCCTGGCTGCCCCGCCTGTACTGGACAACAGCATTTCCCTCGCTCCCTGGCCTTTTGCGCGCTCTACCCTGGCTAGATCCCGCCCATACGACCGGCAATGCCAATCTCCTCTTGCTGGTACTGGCTCTTGCCTGTATCTTGCTCTTGCTGGCGGTACGCCTCGGCCGGGAAGTGGCGGATCGACTCCAATCTCAATCTTCGCCAAGCCCTTCAGTCTTCTTCTGGGCTCTTCTAGTGCTAACTTTTGTGTTTGCGCTGACGATGCTCTGGGCCCCACCAGGCCAGGGAGCAATGCTTCAAGATATGCTGCGCTATGGGCTTTACGGACACATGGTGCAGATGTATCATGTCAATCCTTATATAGTCTCGCCCTCTACGTTCCCACAAGATGTATTTGCCGTGGCGTTACGCCAGGAAGCTGGCTCTACAAATACTGCCGTGTTCTATGGGCCTGTCTGGATTGATCTCAGTATCCTGGTAACACTATTTACGCACGGCAATCTTGTCGGCATGCTGCTCGGCTTTCGGCTTATGGTTTTGCTTGGGCACCTGGCAAATACTGTGCTGCTCTGGATTATTCTGGGAAGATTGCGCCCTACAAAGCGCATCTCGGCAACGCTACTCTACGCCTGGAACCCGCTTGTGCTCTTGCTGGGTATCACGCAGGCTCATCAAGAAATCATCGTTATCCTTTTTATTTTGCTGTCAGTTCTCTTTTATCAGCGCCGCTCGCCGCTCCTCAGTATTGTCTTTGTGCTTTTAGCTGCCCTCATCAATATTGTGTGTCTCCTGCTCCTGCCCCTATTTCTACGCCTGGCCCAGCAAGAGATAGGCACACGTTCTGGGCTGCAGCAGCTCTTTAGCTGGTTAGGTGTTCTATTGATCTGCTTAGTGGTAACGGCGCTGGCTTATGCTCCTTATTGGCAGGGATGGGGTCTGGCCGGGTTGCAAAGCAGTATCCTCCAGGTCCTCTTGCCAACTAATGCGGTAAATTCGCTGGCGGCCGCGCTGCTCAACGTACCGCTTAAATTGCCTCCCTACGTGCTCTGGTTACTTTCGCCGGCGCACTGGGTAATTCTTAGCGCAATCGCTGTGGGGTGTACGTTATTGCTGGGGCTCTGGCTTGCCGATTCTGAGCGCCTTGTCTTGCTCAGCTCTTGCTGGATATTTCTATTACTTTTGCTATTGTATCCCGTTTACTGGCCGTGGTATATTATTCTTCCTCTGGCCCTGGCTCTCGCCTGCGCCAACCGGGACACCCAGCTACTCGCTGTACTATTGATGCTAGGAGCGCTCATAGGCTATTATTGTTGGCTCTGGCAACCAACCTGGGTAGGGCAGGGCCTGGCTACGATTGCCTGGGCGTTTCTCCTCTGGGGCTGGCTACTCTTCTTCGCTGCGCTGTGGCGCTTGTCCCATGAAGCCCGGCGCGCATAGCAAGTTTACGTTAGCTGTTGCGTGCCGGACAGAAAGTATGTTATAATCTTGGCGCAAACGGGGTATGCTCCTGAAAAAGGCTTCTCTGCGCCTTTGATTGAGCTATTGTCAGATTGAAGGGTTTTCAATCACCACTTACACTGCCTCTCCTGTTGCATCTGTGCTCCTTTGCACTCCAACAGTTAGATTTGCGCTGTAAAGAAAGATGGGTCGCCCCGTTATACTACCTTGCATGCAAATAAGCAGACCTTGACACAGTATAAACGCCATATCAGCTGAGCAAAACAGTGAACAGGCGCTGTAGTGTGCCCTGGAATATTTGTATGTATAGCGGTATTCTACCGCAGCCGCTTGTGGCATGATCCTGAGCACAGGACCTCTAAAAGCGGTCTCTGGTATTAGAGTAGAGAGAAAGAGTTATGAAGCAGAAACTAAAAACACACAAGGCAACGGCAAAGCGGGTTAAAATAACCGCATCTGGCAAGTTCTTGCGCCGCAAAGTGGCGATCAGCCACCTACGCCGCCATAAGTCGTCGCATCTGGTTCGTTCGGCAGATAAGCGCTATCAACTGAGCAGCGCCGATACTCGTCGCATGAAACGTCTGCTCCCCTACGCATTTTAGTAGACTGAGAATGAGAGGATAGAAAAGAGCTATGCCAAGAGTAAAACGCGGAGTACCCGCTCACAAGAAGCATAAGAAACTTTTACAGATGGCGGAGGGCCACCGTGGTACGCGCAAGCGGCTCTTCCGTCCCGCGCATGAGTCGGTCATGCGCTCAATGGCGTACATGTATCGCGATCGCCGCAACCGCAAACGCGATATGCGCCGTCTGTGGATTACCCGTATCAACGCTGCGGCACGCATGCATGGTGTGAGCTATAGCGTTTTGATGCATGCCATCCATGAGGCCAATATCGAGGTGGATCGCAAGATCCTCGCCGAGATGGCGGTCAACGACGAGGCAGCCTTTAGCGCTCTGGTCAAAGAGGCTCTGGCAGCCGTCGCAAAATAAACTTTTATCTCACAGTTTGGCAGGGCTACGGCCCTGTCAAATTATGTCTACGAGCTTCCTTGCAAGCAGGGCAAGCAAGTAAAGATTACTGATATTGCTTTAAATTATGGTGCTGATCAGCAGTCCTTCAAATCCCCGTATCAGCAAACTGAAAAGCCTGCATACGGCGCGCGGACGTAAAAAGGCAGGCTTCTTTTTGATGGAAGGCCCTCATCTTCTACAGGCCTTACTTGATGCCGACCTCTTCCCCCACGAGGTCTATTATCAGCCAGAAATTTTGCAGCGCAGCACGCAGGGCCTGGCTCTACTCAAGCGTTTGCTCCAAGCACCGGCCCTTTCTCCTGAGCAGTTAATCGAAGTAAATGAGCGCGTCATAGAGGCAATTGGTGAGGTGCAGACCTCGCAAGGACTGGTTAGCGTGCTACCACTGGCTATTTTCCAGCCTGCACGGATACGGGCGCGGCGCTCTCCAGGCAAGCGTCCGGCTCTGCTCATTCTTGACGAGCTCGCCGACCCAGGAAACATGGGCACGATTCTGCGCACGGCCCTGGCTGCAGACGTGGATAGTGTTCTGCTTACTCCCCACTGCGTCGATCATTTAAGTCCGAAGGTTGTGCGTGCTGCGGCAGGGGCGCATATCGCCTTGCCTATCGAGGCCGAGCTTTCGTGGGAAGAGATCGCCGGGAGGGTTGCCAGGCATGCTCAGCAACGCGTGTTTCTGGCGGAAGCCAACAGCAATGAGCTTTATTATAAGCAGGATCTTACGCAACCCTTTGCCCTGATCATTGGCAATGAAGCTCATGGCCCCTCTGAGATGGCGCGAGCGCTGGCCTCGCAGCTCATTTCTATACCCATATATAATGGCGTGGAATCGTTAAATGCGGCTATGGCAACGGGGATCATTCTTTATGAGGCGGTGCGCCAGGTCCACGCGCGCTAGCTATAAAAGCGTTAGTATTACGTGCCTGTCTCCTGGCGCCTTGCATATATTCCCTGGCAAACCTGAAGGGTCCACACAAGGGAAGCCTGAGTAATAAACAATAAAATATTAAAGTTAAATTTACCAGTAATTACCTAGTTCTGAGCGTAGATCTTGCCGCGCAGTGATCTCGCTTGAGCCACAGCACTCACAGTTCTTGGGGGCCGTGCCAAGGTGCACCATACCACAGACTTCGCAGATCCAGGTCCAGCGTACTAAAGCTCCTTTCCGGGCGCCGCTCTGACTCTGTGCAATAATGTCCATAGCTTGTTGTACGGCAATTTCTTTTTCTTTTTGCAAAATACTCGCTGTTATTTTATCAATGCGCATATAAAGCCTCCAGCACTATCACCAGAAAAAGTACACTTCTGGGGCTATCTGTTGCTATTCCAAGGGCATGAGATAAGTCTAACAGGGAAATTTGCGGAAAGTCTACGAAAATAGATAGGTCTTATGGATGCTAAGCATAAGCAAAAGGTTATATATGCAGCCAGAACAACAAAGCAGAAGAGATAGTCTTGCCATCTCTCCTGCTCAATTTAGTTCTTTGCGCCTCGTTTGAGGGCTCCAGGCTTTAAAGCCAGAGTTCCTGTCAGAAGGCGTGAGCCGGGCCTACCAGTTTACGCCACTATTGCCGTTCGGCCCATTCTGCTCAGCGCCAAACCATTCGCGGCCCATAGGCAACTGCTGGCTGGGGGGTAGCGGCGTTCCCGGATGGAAAGGGAATACCTCTTCGGTTGTGCCTTGCTTTCCATTCGAAGGAGCCCCAACCCCAGAAAGTTGTGTTGGCTGAGCCGTTGCGCTCACCGTACGAAAGACGCCGCTCACAGTCAACGGATTAGACATATCTTCTTCAATGCTCATATTGAGATTGGCATTGGGTGCATAGTAGCCCTGATCCTCGCGCAGCTTGAAGGCTTCCACCGAAGCGCGCAACTGCTCGACCAAACGAGCCAGGCGTTCCATGTTTTGCGAGGCCTCACGAGTGCTGGCACTACTTTGTTGCGTCGATTCGGAGACGCCATGCATGATCTGCACAACCGCGCTAGAAGATTGCAGCTGCTGCACAGCCATCTGGTTAATGCTCTCAATTTCATGGGCCTGGTGCTCAACGGCGGCAAAGATAGATTCCAGGGCGACACCAGCTTCTTGGGTCAACTTGGCTCCAGTAGACGTCTCACGTTCCGTGTCTTGCATGGAAACAGCCACAGCGCCAATATCGTCACGAACGCTACGAACGATACGCGTAATCAAGCTGGCCTGATCCTTAGCTCTTTCGGCCAGGCGGCGAATATCGGCAGCAACGGCGCCGAATCCTTTACCGTTCTCGCCGGCCATTGCCGCCTGAATAGCGGCGTCCAGGGCCAGGCGATTCGTCTGGTGGGCAATACTGGAGATAACTTCCACAACCTCGTTAATCTCGCGGGAGCGCTCACCAAGGTTTTGTACTTTGCTCGCCGTGGCTTGCACGTTCTCATTAGTGCGCCCCATTCCTTCAATTGCCTGCTGCACAGCTTCACGTCCAACCTGGGCATCCTGACGAGCAATACGCGCTACATCGTAGAGGACCTGGGAGCGTTCAGCAACCTGTCGGCTTGAAGATGACATGCGCTCCACTTCAATGGCGGCTTCGGTCATCTGGTTAATCTGGCCATCAGCATTTTCTACCAGCTGGGTCATACGATCAAGAATGGAGGTAGTAGATTTTTCCACTTCGCTTGCCACCATCTTAACGCGCACAACCAGGCTTCCCAGCTCTTCCACCATATAGTTGAAGGAGTCTGCCAGCACACCCAGGGCATCGGCAGTCACTTCAGCCTGTATGCGCAGATCACCTTCACCAACGCCACTCACCTCGCTCACCAGCTTTTCTACCTGACCCTGTAGTGAGTCACGCTGCGATTGCGTCTCTTGAATAAGGCGGACGATATTATCCAACATGTTGTTCATCGAGGTAGCAACCATATAGATCTCGTCACGCCCCATAAGCTGAGCTCTGGCCGCCGTTTCACCTTTGGCTATACGCTTGGTCAGAGTGGCCAGGTGACGCAGAGGACGCGTAATCGTCAGGTTAACCACGTATCCTATCGCGATAACCGCCATGATCGTGCTGAGGAAGGCAATCACTGTCGCCAGGAAGAGGATGTTTGTCTGGGACGAGCCAACAGTTGCCACCTGGTCGCTAATCTTCTCCGAGACGGCAACAACGCTGCCCCACGACTGCTCCAATGGTGTATAGAGCTTGTTAGCGTCATTCAGACTTCGCTGGACCACAGGCATGGGTTGGCGCGAATCAAGCTGATTTATCACCAGGTCCAGTGCTTTTTTGTAAGCAGGCCACAGCTTTGTCTGCACCTGTAAGACGGTATCTTGTTGTTCTTGAGGTAGGCTTGTATGTGAGTCGTCCGATTGTATCGTAGTTCGCACCTGGCTCATGTTGGGGGAGGTCTCTAACATGTAGTTTTTCTGGTATTGCTGCAGGGCTCCATCAAATTTCTTCTCGTAGTCAGCGGCCTTATCAATCAATTTCTGAGCACTATCGCGCATATTCGCATCGTTAGAGCTGTAGAGAAATTGGAAAGCGCCGTTGACTTGCCCATCAATACGGGGGAGATAAATACTAGCATTGGTTGCGGTCGTCAAAGCTTCTATAGTCTGCTGCTGTGATTGACCGCGGGCGGTCTGCTGACTGATAAAAATACTTCCCAGGATGGAAATAATGATGCCCGGGATAACAGCCGCCAGCAAGAATGCGTAGAAAAGACGGCGAAATATAGGGATATTGGTAACGAACTTGAACATACCTGCTTCGTCCTTCCTCAACGGCCTTTTTAGGTATAATCACGAGACGTAACAATTGCACTGGTGAAAAAAATACGTTGCCAAAAGCTAAAAGTGACCACACAACAGTTTACCGCACTATTCTATAAATTGAAACACCCAGGAGCAAGAGGGGCCTTTTTTTCCTAGTGGGATATGCACTTGCATCTGTTAACTACCAGTAAATAAGTTCTGGCGCTTAGCAAGTGGGAGGATTTTCGCTGCATAGGCAGCTTGCTTGTGGGAATTAGGGCTATTTAGTTTTTAGAGAAGCAGGAGATACCTCTCCACTGGAGAGGGCACCCTCTCTGGGAGAGAGGTATCCCTGTCCGGGGGACAGGTAGCAGAGGACAGCCAGTCCTCTGCCGGGGCATGGGCCGTGCCCCATTTTCCCTTCTTCTCGGGCGGGTGGGTGGGGCAAAACAGGAAAATTAAATAACCCTGTGTGGGAATGCTGAGGCTAGTGTTTTATAGCATGGCGTGCTATACTTTTGGCTGATAGATAATATTTATTTTGAACAAAAGCTCGCTTTATCCGGCGTGCCGTTGATGATGCGCCGGCTGAAACAACGCTGTATGTAAAGAAGTAACAAAGGAGCCATCTTCTGGCGATGAATAGTTCCTCTGTAGTTAACTGGCCATTTCGCAAGGTACTCATTGCCAATCGCGGAGAGATTGCGATTCGCATCATTCGGGCCTGTCGAGAACTCGGTTTGAGCAGTGTGGCAGTCTATAGCGACGTTGACCGCCACGCGCTGCATGTCCGCATGGCAGATGAAGCCTATCATATTGGCCCGGCCGTGGCAGCCCAAAGCTACCTGAACATTCCCAAGCTCATTGAGGTAGCCAGGCGCTCAGGCGCTCAGGCCGTGCATCCCGGCTATGGTTTTCTCGCTGAGAACGCTACTTTCGTGGAGGCCTGCAAGGAAGCCGGGCTTATCTTCGTGGGACCGCCGGCCGAAGCACAACTGGCTATGGGCGAGAAGACAGCGGCGCGACGTACCGCCAAAGCTGCCGGGGTTCCGATCGTGCCTGGCGCGATGACTGATGTCGAGGATGATGCGCAGGCTCACGAGATTGCTGAAGGCCTGGGCTATCCGATTCTGCTTAAGGCTGCGGCCGGCGGAGGCGGCAAGGGCATTCGCTTTGTGCGTAATCCCGAAGATTTGCTCCCATCTTTACGTACGGCTCGCAGCGAGGCCAGGAGCGCCTTCGGCGATGGACGCGTCTATCTTGAGAAGGCGATTGCACCCGCCAGGCATATCGAGGTGCAATTCATCGCTGATACCCACGGGAACGTTGTGCATCTTGGCGAGCGCGAATGCAGCATCCAGCGTCGCCATCAGAAGCTGATCGAGGAATCGCCCTCGCCAGTCGTGGACCCGGAATTGCGCGCCCGCATGACGACAGCGGCAGTCAATTTGATTCGCTCCATTAATTATGTCAATGCCGGGACTGCTGAATTCCTGCTGGGTCCCGAGGGCAATTTCTATTTTCTTGAAGTCAATGCGCGCATCCAGGTAGAGCACCCGGTGACCGAATGGTGCACCGGCTTTGATCTAGTTCAGGAGCAGTTCCGCGTAGCCGCCGGCTTACCGCTGTCCTTCAGTCAGGATGATGTGCAATTACGCGGCTCGGCCATCGAATGCCGTATCTCGGCTGAGGACCCGGCTAACCGTTTCTTGCCAGCAACGGGAACTGTGCAAGCATTGCAGGAGCCTTCTGGCCCGGGCATCCGCGTCGATAGTAGCCTGTATCCAGGCTTACAGGTACCGCTCTTTTACGATCCCCTTCTATCAAAACTGATTGTCTGGGGCAAAGATCGGGCTCAGGCAATCGCCCGCATGCGTCGCGCCCTGGACGAGTATCATATTGTTGGTGTGCGCACAACCTTGCCCTTCGCGCGCTGGCTCATGGAGCACCCACGCTTCGCGGCGGCTGATATGTCTACAGATTTCATTGCCGAGGAATGGGATGGATCTGCCAGGGCCCTTCTGCCTGGCGAGCCCTCTGAAGCGCCAACAGATCTTGACAATCATGCCAAAGAGGAGCTGAGCGTGGAGCAAGTGGCAGCTATCGTAGGCAGCATACTAACGCACACGCAGATGGAAGAAGAGAAGCAGCACAGACAGCTCAGTTCCAACGGACATGAAGAGGTGAGCCGCTGGCGCGCTGCCGGGCGCAAAGAGGCCTTGAGAATCTGGTAACAACTCCCCGCGGCAAGCAGACGTCGGCTTGACGCCTGATAGAAGAAAGCGCTGGTTTACTGGTGCACATGGGCAAAAACTTTGCTCACATCGGGGAGCGCACCGAGATTGTTAGCTCCGATGGGCCAGTAAACCATCATCACCTTACCAATAATATTCTGGAACGGAACATAGCCCCAGGCCCGCGAATCAGAGCTGTTGGCCCGATTATCGCCAAGCACAAAGTATTCGTCGGGCTCAATGATACGTTGCTTAAATGATTGGTAGGGATTATAGGGATCATCAGGGTTGATATAGGGCTCGTGCAGGGTCACGCCGTTGACAATTACTGTGGTGCCGATTACGCTTACGACATCGCCAGGGATGGCAATGATGCGCTTGATAAAATACTGTTGAGGATTGAGGGGATACTCAAAGACAATAATATCTCCGCGGGCAGGCTGCTGCAAAAGGTACGCTGCTTTATTGACAAGGATGTATTCCTGATCGTGGAGCGTTGGCTCCATGCTTGGTCCATCGATATGAAAGTTTTGCACACCCATACGCATGACAAAAACTATCAGCAGTAGAAATACGGTAAGCTCGATGCAATGACGGACCAAGCGGTATGTTCGCGCCTGAGACTTCCTGCGATCCAAGCTATGCTCCTCCATAGAGTTTCGCTGAAGTACAAAAGTAGGTTGATCGCGGAAGATCCCGCACAGGCAAGATTTTCCGCGATCAGTCTAGTGCTTACTTTTCTTCAACTGGCGGTGGCAGCTCAAACGCGGGAGGAGTTTTGCCGCGTCGCTCTTCGGCCGCCGCTTTCAGGCGTTCAACTGCATCGTAAGGAACATAGCGGCCACCCAGTGGCGTAGGATGAATGCCGGGGCCGTGGAAATCGGTACCGCCGGTAGGAATCAGCTTATATTCGTTGGCAAGAGCCAGCAAGGCTTGTTCCTGCTCGCTAGTATAGGGTCCATAGTAGGTTTCCAGGCCAACCAGGCCAGCCTCACACAATTCTGGCAGCCAGTTACGCAGCTCTTCAAGGCCAGGCAACTCGACGGGATGCGCCATCACCGGCAAGCCGTTGGCGCTGGCAATCAGATGTACGGCATCCACAGGAGAAAGCTTATAGCGCGGCACATAGGCCGGGCGTCCCGTCCCGATATACTTATCGAAAGCCTCGCCAATGGTCTGGACATAGCCCGCCTCCAGAAGCGCTTTAGCCACATGCGGGCGTCCCACGGCTCCCTGGGCAATCTCACGCACTTTTTCCCAGGCAATAGAGACGCCTTGCTCATTCAAGAGCTCTACCATACGCTGCCCACGCCGTTCGCGCGCGTCGCGTAGCACCTTTAATACAGCCTGAAAAGCTGGTAGCTGGTATTCAATAAAGTAACCAAGCATATGAACCTCGCCACCATTGACGTCGGTATTGATCTCAATGCCAGGAATGAAGTCGATATCGAGCGAGGCAGCAGCCTGGGACGCCTCGTCAATCCCATCTGAGCTATCGTGATCGGTAAGCGCCAGCACGCGCAAGCCGATATCCTTTGCGCGCTGGAGCAACTCCGTTGGAGAGTAGATGCCATCAGAGGCAGTTGAATGAGTATGAAGGTCGATATAATTAGCCATGCGTTCTACAATCTCTTTTCCACTTGAAGATGAAAAGTCTCGGGCAAATGCATTTGACCTCTTCGGAACTCTCAGCACCCTTGCCCTTTTTGAGGTAGGCAAGATTACTCGCCTTCCCCAAGCAGTGCGCCGGTACTGAAATTAGCGTGCGTAGTCAACGGAACGCGTTTCACGCACGACACAGACTTTAATCTGTCCTGGATAATCAAGGTTCTCCTCGATCTTATGCGCAATATCGCTAGCCAGGCGGTTGGCTTCGTACTCGTCAACCTCCTCAGGCTTGACGATAATCCTAATCTCGCGCCCGGCCTGGATCGCGAACGATTTCTCAACGCCAGTGAAGGAATTGGCGATATTTTCCAGGGCTTCCAGACGCTTGATATAGAGATCGATAGTCTCGCGCCGCGCACCTGGACGAGCTGCCGAGATCGCATCGGCGGCCTGAACAATCGCCGCCTCTAGCGTCTGGGGCTCTGTCTCGCTGGCGTGATGTGCCACCATCGCATGAATAATTTTTGGCGATTTGCCAAAGCGCCGCGCCACTTCGCCGCCGATAATCGCGTGAGGCCCTTCCACCTCTTGATCGATAGCTTTACCCATATCATGCAATAGCGCAGCCGTCTTACATACATTTACATCGGCGCCCAGCTCATGGGCAATAGTGGCAGCCAGAATGGATACCTCGACCGAGTGGGCGAGGACATTCTGTCCATAACTTGTCCGAAAATGCAGCCGACCCAGGATCTTAAGCAGCTCGGGCTGCAGGCCATGCACATTGGCCTCCATAGCTGCGTTCTCGCCGGCCTCACGGACAATGGCTTCCACCTCCTGCCGGGCCTTGGCCACCACATCTTCAATGCGCGCCGGATGGATACGGCCATCGAGAATCAGTTTAGTAAGCGCGACACGGGCTATCTCGCGTCTGACCGGATCAAAGCCAGAGAGAATAACAGCTTCGGGCGTATCGTCGATGATCAAGTCAACGCCTGTCGCCGCCTCCAAAGCGCGGATATTGCGACCTTCACGGCCGATAATGCGCCCCTTCATTTCATCATTAGGCAAAGGAACGACAGAAACCACTGCCTCAGCTACCTGGTCAGAAGCGCAACGCTGAATGGCCAGGGTAATGACTTCGCGTGCGCGCGCCTCGGCTTCCTCGCGCGCCTGCTCCTCGATCACCCGCACACGTTGCGCGGCCTCACTACGAACACGGGTCTCGATACGCGAAAGGAGCAGCTCTTTGGCTTGCTCCTCGGTTAACTGGGCAATGCTCTCAAGCTCACTAACCTGCTTCTGCTTGAGCACCTCCAACTCTTCGCGCGTCTGTTCCAGCAGGCGCTCCCTAACCTGAAACTTGCGCTCCCTCTGCTCAAGTATGTCCAGCTTGCGTTCGAGGTTTTCTTCTTTTTGCTGCATGCGGCGTTCCTGGCGTTGTAGCTCAGCCCGCCGTTCTGCGTTTTCGTGCTCTATGGTAGAGCGAATGCGTGCGGTTTCTTCGCGCGCTTCCCTCATGGCCTCACGCTGATCCGCCTGCACCTCAAGGAGCCTTTGCTCGCTAGTCTCCTTTAAGGCGCGCAGACGCGTTTCAAAGCGCTCTTTATTCTGAGTCCGGCCGTAAAGATATCCAGCGGCGAGGGCGATAAGTGCTCCGGCTAAGAGAATAAGGGCAATGACGATAATCTGTGTTGATGACACGTCGGCCTACCTCCCGTAGTAAAGGTGAACAGGCCTATTAAGGCTATTTGTCATATAGATGTGTTCTAGATAAATCATAGTTGGTGGGCATAGTGCAGAAGTGTACTATGCGCCAAGCATACTATATAAGAGTGTTAACAATACGTCAAGAATGAAAAACCGGGAAATATAGATCATCTATGACAGAAATACTTCTTTGCCTATCTCTGTCATAGTGTCTGCTTAAGCTCCGCTAAATGGTCCAATGACCCGTAATGAATTGCAGGACCAGAAAAGCTAGCATGGGTAAGGCAAGTAAAAGATAGCCTTGATGAAACCAGGAACGGCGCCCCAGTCGCGCCAGCACAATAAAACCGGGAAAGATCTCAAGAACCAGGCGCTGAGCCGAGGGCATGGGATCATAGGGAATGCCACCATTGCCAGGTGAGCCGGGAAAGATGGTAATGTAGACAAGGGCGAGCAGCCCGTACAGTAGAAGCGGCCACTGGTCCCGGCGAAAGCGCTCAGGACCAAATAGAGCAAGGATGAGCAAAGCCAGGAAGAGTCCGATGGCGATAAGTTCGATGATAATATGGGCATTGGCAAAGGTGTAAAGCGGGATGCTAAACAGGCTCTTGATGCCAATAAATGGAGCTACCCAGGGAAAGCTGAGACCTTGCCGCCAGCCGGCTTGAGCGTGCAAGAAGGCCAGCGGATCGTGAAAACGCACATAAAGTCCAGCGGCAAAAACTGCAAGGCCGAGCGGGATCAAGAGAATACATAGCAGGCTGGGAAGCAGGCGTAAGCTGCGCAGCAACTGCCTTTCCTGCCAATCCTGCCTTAGCTGCGGCCATTTCTGACGCAAGAACTCGCAGAAGAAAATAAGGGCCAGAAAAATGCCGATTGAACGCGAGAGCAAGGCAAGACCGCCAAAGAGCCCGGCCAGAAACCAGGCTGCGCGCCGCATGGCGTAAAAGCTGAGCAGCAGAAAAAACAGGAAAAGCGATTCGTTATAGCCGGCAAAAAAGAAAAGGGCGGTCGGAAAGATAGAGAGATAAAGGGCCGCACGCCGGGCCGTTGGAGGATCAAACTCAACCTCCACAAAGCGGTAAAGCACTATCAAGGTTCCCAGGAAGGCCAGGTTCGAGATGAACATAGTAGATTCGAGAATGTCACGGTGAAAGAGCACGCTGAAGGCATGCGCAAGCGAGGGAAACAAGGGAAAGAAGGCTGCATATTCGGGCGTGGGATAGCCCTGAGTCGCGATAGTCGTGAAGCGCACGGCATCCCAATGGTGCCAGGTATACAGGACGCTGCGAAAGGTTAGTGCGCCAGGCCAGTAGTTAGGGACAAAGAAGAGGACGCCGCCAAAGTAGGCGAGCAGCAGAAAGATGAGTCGTGTGAGCAGAAAGATGGGCAAGATGGCAAGGGTAGCTTTCCACCAGGGATCGATAAAGGTGCGCCAGGACATCTGGATACTTGCCGTGCTGTCTGCAGTTTGCGTGGTCATTGTATTATTTCCATTTGAGGTTTGAATATGCATTGTTAGGACATGCTCCCGCGTTTTTTATCTGCTAAAAGTGGGCTGCAAGGCGCTGGACCGAGACAAGCATATACGCGCGCGTGACTTTGCTGCTTGCGCTGACTCTGCTCCCAACGTTAGTTAGATCCAGCCCTTACATTATTCATTTTATACATACATCAGAAGTGGCTAACCAGGCGTGTAAGAGATGATAAGAGAGAACTCTTTTCTCCAGCTTCTCTCAATCTATGCCGCTACCAGCGGTGGCAATGCTCTATGTGTCAAGCCGACTAACATGAGTATACTTGAAATGCGTCTGATTGTCACTGTATCGATAAGGAGCAATGTTGTGGATACAAAACAGGATGTGGAGGGTATACGCCCAACACATGTGGTAACATGCTTTCTAATGCGCAACGATGGAACAGAGCCACACATCCTCACGGTGAGGCGCAGCCAGAAGGTTGGCAGCTATCATGGGCATTGGGCAGGCATCAGCGGGTTTGTGGAACCTGGCGTGACGCCCGAGGAGCAGGCCTTTACAGAGATTCGCGAGGAGACGAGTCTCTCACGCGAGCAGGTGCGTATGCTCAGGCGCGGCAAGATTGTGGAGTATGTGGATGTGGAGCTCAAGCGGCATTTTTATGTGCATCCTTTTCTCTTCTATGTCTTGACGCCCGCTGCAATCAAGACCGACTGGGAGGCGACTGAGATGCGCTGGATTGTACCCGCCGAGCTACACAATCTCACCACGGTACCCAGGCTGCCCGAAGCCTATGAATCGGCCTCACAGGGTGAAGAAGTGCCCTAAAAGGTGATCTGCGCTGGCATCCAACATCTAGAATGCGCCTGCTGCAATATCTCTTCCATACCTTTGGCATTGATGAGGTAGCGCAGGCGATTCAAGCGCACAAACAGAACACTTAAGGGACGAGCTCGTTCTCTCGTCCCTCACCGATCCTTGTTATAGGCGCTCGATGATTGTGGCAATGCCCTGTCCCACGCCGATGCACATCGTAGCCAGGCCAAAACGACCGCCGCGCCTTTCAAGCTCATGGAGCAGGGTGGTCACAATGCGCGCGCCGCTGCAGCCAAGCGGATGACCCAGAGCGATAGCGCCGCCATTGACGTTCAGCTTGTCCATGTCGATCTCCAGCTCGCGCATACACTGTAGCGTCTGTGAAGCAAAGGCTTCATTGAGCTCAATCAGATCCATATCTTTGATGCTCAAGCCGCTCCGCTGCAAAACCTTGCGTGTAGCATAGATTGGACCCAGACCCATATAGGCAGGATCAACGCCCGCCACAGCGCTGGCGACGATGCGAGCCCGCGCCGGCAATCCAAGCTGACGGGCGCGACTCTCGGCCATCAAGACAAGCGCCGCCGCGCCATCATTGATTCCGGCCGCATTGCCGGCGGTGACGCTGCCACCTTTGCGAAAGGCAGGTTTGAGCTTAGCAAGTTTCTCAAGTGAAGTATCGGAGCGGGGATGCTCATCCCGAGTAACCACAACCGGCTCGCCCTTCTTCTGGGGAATTGTCACCTGAACGATCTCGGCGGCAAAAATATCGGCTTGCTGGGCCGCCACCGCCTGCTGATGACTACGCAGCGCATAGGCATCCTGATCGGCCCGGCTCACATTGTAGCGCTCAGCAACGTTCTCGGCAGTCTCGCCCATACTGTAGGGATAATGCAGCTCGGCTAGCTTGGGATTGATAAAGCGCCAGCCAAGGGTTGTATCCTCCAGCTTCATATTGCGTCCAAAGGCGCTCTCGCTCTTGCCAAGCACAAAAGGCGCCCGCGTCATACTCTCGACCCCACCAGCGACAAATGTATCGCCAGCCCCCGTCTGGATAGCCTGAGCCGCGCTATTAATAGCCTGCAAACCGGAGCCACAGAGCCGATTGACGGTTTGCCCGGCAACCTCGACTGGCAAGCCGGCCAGCAAGAGCGCCATGCGCGCTACATTGCGGTTATCCTCGCCAGCCTGGTTTGCACACCCGAGAATAACATCTTCAACACTAGCAGGGTCGACCTTTGCTCGGTGTAGCGCTTCCTTGATAACCAGCGCGGCAAGATCATCGGGCCGCACATCTTTAAGCACACCGCCATAGCGCCCAATAGGCGTACGAACTGCAGAGAGGATAACCGCGTTTTCCATGATCTCTACCTTCCCTGGAACTGCGCCTTGCGCTTCTCGACGAAAGCTCGCGTGCCTTCGCGCATATCTTCGGTGGAGAAGAGCAGGAAGAAGTTTTTCCTTTCGATCTCCAGGCCTTCCTCAAGTGAGGTCTCGAAGGCGGCAAGGACTGACTCTTTGGCCAGGCGGGCGGCAACTGGCGCCTGTTCGGCAACTTTGTGTGCTAGCTCTAGAGCGGCCTTCAGATGCTCGCCTTTAGGCACAACCCGATTCACCAGACCGTGCTGGGCCATCTCTTGAGCCGAAATATGTGCACCGGTAAGCACCATCTCCATGGTGCGATACTTGCCAAGCACGCGAGCCAGGCGCTGCGTGCCACCGGCTCCCGGAATGATGCCCAGGGCGATTTCGGGCTGCCCAAAGCGCGCGTTCTCAGAAGCTACGATCATATCAAAGTGCATGGCCAGCTCGCAGCCACCACCCAGGGCATAGCCGCCCACAGCTGCGATCACCGGCGTGCGTGTACGTTTAATGCGTTCCCAGGAGCGGAAATTGCCTTCCATCATCTCGATCGGAGATTTATCAGCCATCTCCTTGATATCTGCTCCGGCAGCAAATGCCTTCTCGCCTGCTCCGGTTACGACGATGCAACCGATAGTGCTGTCCCTATCAAAGCTCTCTAGCGCATCTGCCAGCTCACTGACGAGCTGATTATTGAGGGCATTTAGCTCTTTAGGACGATTCAGGGTAATAATCCCTACGCGCTCTTCGCGTTCGACAAGAATGTACTGGTAATCTGCCATAACGCTCCTTAACAGCTAGTAGACTATCAGGGCTCAAGTGGCAGGGAAACAAGCAGGGACGCAAGGGGCTGTGCCCCAACACTCTCCCCTGGCCGCCACAGGCGGCACCCTCACCAATCTCTGATTGACAGGCTACTAATGTGGATAGACAACTGAAATAGACGTTTTTAGTATATCACCCGCCGAGGTTGGCGGCTTCATATCTCTATTTTAACATATCTCTATGTCAACCTATGAAAGCCTTTGTGTTGCCCAAGGCTATTTATTTTCCTGTTCTTGCCCCACCCGCCCATGAAGAAGGGAAAATGGGGCACGCCCCATGCCCAGGCAGAGGACTTGCCTTCCTCTACGCTCCTGCTTCTCATGAGAAGTAAATGGCCTTGTGTTGCCCATGGCTATTTATTTTCCGCTATTTGAGGTACGCTACGTATTATACATGGTAAGAGGGATACCAGCCGGTGTTAGCAATTGGCAGATCTGTTGTACCAAAAGCAAAGGCAGTAAAAAGTTCAAGCATCGCTTGCATGTCCGAAACTACATAGAAAGGGCGAGATGATCCTTATCTTATGTCAAGACGATATTGCTAAGAGAATAGGTTTGAGCCGCTTTGCAACTCGCGACAAATGCTTGCATTTGTTATCTCATTGCGTTACATACGTATACACAGCACGTTTAACATGTTAAAATATAATTATTATCGTTATTTCTGTCGCTTGCTTGATAATGTTGAGCTTGTAGGGTAGAAGCTTTACCATCACTATGGACATGTAAAAAATTGTATATTCTAAAATAGAAGCAAGATCTGTTCGCTTGTGTTGTAATGTGTTTGAAGGAGGGGTCCAGGCCGTGAAGAAGTCACAAGAGACGAGCCCAAATTATCTGTTGAAAAGTGCTCGGGAGGGTCATGGTTGGACGCAAGAAGAACTGGCAGAGAAGATTGGCGCGACCTGTGTAACTATCAGCAGATGGGAAAACGGGGTAACGTTCCCCAGCCACTATTTTTGTAAGAAGTTGAGCAGTCTTTATAGCAAAACCTTCCAGGAATTGGGCCTGATTCGCGATGATCACCGCAACAGGAGGCGCAAATATCTGCGCAGCTCGATGTTACTCCACACTTCAGCTTTGCACGACTCTCCTCCGGCGCTAAGTCTTTCCTCTTCCCTTCGCCCTCGCACCAAACCCATCTTCTTATTTAATGAGCCCTTGACGAACCCTGCTGAGTTCTATGGACGCAGATGTGAGCGCGAGACACTCATCAGCCGCACGTACCGCCGAGCCTCAACCTCCATTATCGGCCCCCGCCGCATTGGCAAGACCTGGCTCATCGATTACTTGCGGCTGACAGCTCCAAAGGAATTTGGCGCGCGCTTCTCTATCGGCTATCTTGATGCGACCATGCCCAGTTGCCGAAGCGTTACAGGTTTTGTGACCGAGGCTCTGTGCGTGCTTGGCCTGCCGGTCACCGAAGATGTTGATGGCTTGATCAGCCTGGAGAAGGGCTTGCGCGTGTTGAAGGCCCGGGATCATATTCCCGTGCTTTGCATAGACGAATTCGAGGGCTTCAGCAACAAACAAGAATTCACCCTCGACTTTTTCCAGGGTCTGCGCGCCATGACGCACGCCTACAACCTGGTTCTTGTCGTCGTGAGCAGAAATCCTTTAAGCATGGTAATGAGCAAAGATGTCGAACCCAGCGGCTTTTTCAATATCTTTGAGCAGCTCATGCTTGAGCCATTCGACGCGGAGGAGGTTGACGAGTTTATCTATGAGAAAGGGAGACAGGCAGGGTTTACAGAACAAGAGTGCGAGGCGCTTAGCAAATATAGTGCGGAGTGTCAGCAGGGCTGGCCTCCCCTACGCCTACAGCTGGTAGGGAAAATGCTTCTTGAAGACAAAGAGAGGAATAAAATCGGTGTGCAATACTGGCAGAAGTTTAAGCTGCGCCTTGAAGAGATCTATCGCAGCGTGACTTCCTGAAGGAGCTGACAGTAATTGAGTCCCCAGAGGCGGGGACTCGGGCAAAATGGCTATATGCAAAACTTCCCAGGCCATACGGCTGGATTTCCCGGCATAGGCAGAGGAAGAAGATCAAGAAGTCCAGACGCCCTCGGGATCACAGGACCGAATCAGGCGCAGTTCTTCGGCGCTGGGCGGCTCGGTCTCGCGACAATCCGGGGCAAGGCGCAGCTGCCAACCTGTTTGCTCCTGGACCTGCTCAATACTCGTACCTGGATGATAGGATTGCAAGAGCGCTTCACCGCTCTCAGGATCAAAAGTAAAGACCGCCAGAGTCGTAATCAGCGCCGCTGGACCACCTCTTGGCAGGCCGACCCGCTTACGCCAGGCCTGACCGGCGGAACCCTGTTCATCCGGATAGCCATAGCCTGGACTGGTCACAAAATCTACTTTTTCGCGCAAACGATGGCGCTCATGCGGCATAATAATGGCCAGGCGTTGCGCCAGCGAGGCAATGTCTGCTCCCCCGCCACTTCCCGGTAGGCGCACTTTAGGTTGCTGCCAATCCCCAATCACAGAAGTGTTAAGATTTCCGTAACGATCAATCTCCGCGCCCCCGATAAAACCTAGCTGCACCTCGCCAGCAGCCATCACCCCCAGCACATTGCGCGTACTGGTTGTCCACAGGGCATCGGCAATGTTAGGAGCATCGCCCATTGTATATAAAAGCTGGGAAGCCGGCGCATCGCGCATCGTCCCCGTTTCGAAGAGGCCAACACAGTCAGGAGCATGGGTAAGCTTTGCCAGGGCAAAAGCCAGGAGCGGCAAGCGCATCCCGACAAAGACATTTTCACCATCGCGTATCTGGCGCGCAGCGCAGACAACCATTAATTCTCGCGGTGTATAATTCATTCCACGTTCTCCTCGGATGCAATGAGTACCCTCAGCCATTTCTCAACAAGAGCTGGCGGAACTTAGTAGCCATAATCGACGGGGGCCGCATAGCGATGTTCTTTCACGCTGAGATTGCGCAGGCGCTCTTCGTCTATCCTGGCCATATAAGCTGCGCGCGTCGGAACCTGCAAGACCCATTCTTCAAGCCAGGCCTGGAAGCCCTCGGCGCTGCGTGTTTGCTGATGATACTCATGGAAGCTCTGATGATCGCGATTGTAGTAGCCCTGCACGGCAGAAGGATAAGCGCCCCAGGGCTCATGCACCACTGCGCGCACTTTATACGATGGTCCCACAACGCGATTTGGATCGCTGGTAATCACGGCCCGAGGCACGATCTCTTCGGCCACAACAATGACATCGCGCGCGGCTAGCATGGCCTCCTCGGTAATCCCAAGGCTACCCCAGACATGCGCATTTCCATTCTCATCGCTGCGCTGGGCATAGACGATGGTTACATCGGGACGTAAGGCCGGGACAAGCAGGACGGGCGAACCATCTATGATCGAACGATCCACACGCAAGCCTGGATTCTGGTTAACGATATCGCTGCCCAGCAACGAATGGGTGGGAATATAGGGGGCGTCAAGGCTAGCAGCCAGGAGCGCTAGCGAAATAGTATAATTGCTGTATTCCTCAACAGTAATCGCCTGTGGGATACCGCGCTCAACAGCGCGACGATAGTTATGCCCCAACCCTTCGCTAACATTGCCTACCCACGCCGCCTGAATCTTCGCTACGCATCCCGCACCGATGAGCTGATCGAAAAGCATATCAGAAATAGGGCCGACCAGGGTAAGGCCGCGACGCTGCTGGCGGATGATCTCGTGTCCCACAGCAAAGGGAATCAGGGGCTCAAGCGCAAGGCCCAGCGCCACTACTGAGCCATTGGGTACATAGCGTGCTACAGCCTCTGCCATCGTAACTAGCTTGCTCATGAGCTTTACTACTCCATCCTCGAAATTCGCTTGCTCTCACATTGAGCACTGCGTTTCCTGAGCTATTCGCCTTCAACAGAAGAATGTTATTATTGTATCGCATCCTTCATTTTTGTAGCCAGCCAGGCAGCTGGCAAGCTGTGGTTGTTCCGCCGCCAGAAAGCGGCGAGGTGGAGAGAGTTTGGGGCTCCGCCCCATGCCCCGGTTAAGGGCAAATCCGCTAGGTCGCGGCGCCCCCTTAACAATCTCTTGTTTGGAGAATGGGAAAGCCCTGGCTGAGAAGCAGAGCTTGCCAGCTCTGCTTGTTCCGCCGCCAGAAAGCGGCGAGGTGGGAAGGGAAACGTTGGGCCGCTAAGCTCTTATTTTGCCGGGATAAGTTCCATAATAATATTGGCGTGGCTATCTGAGAGGAAAATGCGGTCGTGCGCGTCAATTGCCAGCCCCTGGGGTGCTAACAAGCCCTGCTGGATCAGCACCTCGCGCTTATCTGTTTGTGGGTCAAGGTAAATGAGGGCATGAATTTTAGGCGAGAGGTCAGTGACAAAAATATTGCCATGGCTATCGATAGCCACAGCATTGAGCCTGCCAAAGCCGCCGAAGCGCGTTTTTTTGCCCTCGGGAGTAATGCGCCAGAGCGCGCCGCCGCATTCGTCGGTCACATAAATATTGCCCTTCTGATCAATCGCCGCGTCAACCGGGCGCACTATACCTGTAGCCAGGCGCGTCAGGGTTTTACCATCAAGGCTCATGCGGTAGACATCGCCAGTTGGGCTATCAGGCAGGATCAGCGTTTCGGTGATAGGATCAAGGGCAATGCCATCAATGCCATTCTTACAGCGGGCCTGGCTCACGTTGCCCGGGAGCGTGCGCAAGACTGAAGGCGAGGGAGCGCGCGGCTTTAAGAAGAGAATCCGGTTTGTGCGCTGCTCTGCAATGATCAGGCTTCCATCTTTTCCCACCACCAGCCCAGCAGGACCCGCCATTCCTCGCAACAAGATCGTAACCGTCCCATTCGCATTTAAGCGATTTATCGTGCCATTATAGGAATCGCTAAAGAGCAGGTGCCCCTTGCTATCAAAAGCCAGGTCATTGGGCCGACCAAAGCGGCGCAGCAGGATATGAGATCGATAATGCCTCAAGGCTTTTTGCGCGGCAAAATTTGGGCTAAGCGTGGGAGGCACATTCATCGAGGCTGACGCCTGGTGCGCGGCGCGGGTTGCAGTTTGCGTTGGGTAAGGGAGAGCGCTGGGCAGCGCAGACGATTGCTGCTCCGCACATGCTGAAAGGATAAAAAGGCAGAAGAGGCAAAGAATTCTAGTACAAATAACACTGGCGCGAACTGCAAACATAGGGTATCCTCTCTGTGAACCCACAAAGTCAATTTACGAGTCCCTGGCAACTCTATATACTGTATTCTGGTGCAGAATGTAGCACAACTGGAGAGGAAAGAAAAGGACAATATGGCTACTTTGGAACACGATGATATGCGACCTTCCTCCGTCCATCCACCAATGGAAACTCCTCGGCTACGCATAGTGCAAATTATCGCTATAAGTATTTTCTGGTTTGCCCTCAATTTCCATTGGTCCGCCCTTGGCCTTATCATCATACCCAGCCAGGTTTACGTCCTGGTCGGCGAGCTGCATAAAGGCGAAGCACTCGCTTTTGTCCTGGTGCCTGGCGCCTTCGTCGCCTTATTCGCTAATCCTCTTTTCGGACTCCTCAGCGATCGCATGCGGGGTCGCTTCGCTCGCTGGGGAAAAAGGCGCCCCTACATTTTACTTGGTACGCTGGCGAACATCGGAGGGCTGATCTGGATGGCAGAGGCACGCGATATCACCTCTCTGGCCATCGCCTACCTCATCGTGCAATTCGCTAGCAATGCGGCCCAGGCGCCCTTCCACGCTCTCTTACCGGATATTGTTCCAGTTCCCCAGCGCGGCCTGACCTCGGGCATCATGGGCCTGCTCTCGATTGGCGGAAACATCGCAGGCGCACTCATCTCAGGCATGTACATAGACGCGTCCAAGCCCCTGGCCCAATATCAGCAAGGACTCTGGTTTACCTATGGAATTATTATCGTAATCCTCCTGGTGCTTATGCTTGTTACAATCTTTACGGTACGCGAGAAGCACGAAGGCGCACGCCCGGCTCAGAAGAGGGAAATTGTTTCCACCAGTAACACGCGGACAAGCTGGCTAAACCGTTCCCTGCTCATCACGGGTCTGGCAACTCTACTTGCCGCCGGAATTGTCTGGGGCCTCATGGCTCTCTGGAATATCTTCCAGCTCTTTGGTCTGCACATCACCACGGATGTCCAGCAAGTCGTGCTGGAAATCGTCGTAACGCTGGGCCTCTTTCGGGTCTTTGATTTTAATCCCAGGCGCGATCCCGATTTTGCCTGGGTTTTTGTGACACGCTTATTAATGATGATGGGGATCTACACTATTCAGACCTTTTTGCAATACTATATGCGCGATGTCGTTGGCGCCGCTCACCCCGAGCAGCAAACCACAAACTTTGTGATTGCCATCTCGCTCACCAGCCTCTTCAGTGCTCTGGGTGCCGGCTGGCTCTCGGATCGCGTAGGCCGTAAGCGCATGGTCTATCTTGCCGGTTGCTTGATGGCTCTCGTGGGTCTTATCTTTATCGTCACGCATTCCCTACCGATCGTACTGGCCTCGGGGGCTATCTTTGGCCTTGGCTACGGCGCCTATCAGAGCGTGGACTGGGCCCTGGTAGCCGATACATTACCTTCGCACGAGAATTATGCGCGCGATATGGGAGTCTGGAATATTTCTCTGGCGATACCCCAGATCATAGCTCCGGTGCTGGGGGGACCACTCATCGACTGGTTTGTGCGCCAGGGACAGGCGGTTTTCGGTTTTCAATTGCTCTTTGGCCTGGCTATCGTCTATTGCCTGGCAGGTACCTTCGCTGTACGCTATATTCGCAGCATTAAATAGGCGCTTTCCCTTAACAAAGAACAAGCTCCTAGCTGATTGCCAGGAGCTCCATATGCAGCTTGCTTAAAGGGCTGCGCTCGCTTTCTCAGGCTCATCGGCCTCAAGCAAGGAATGAGCAGTCTTGAGGGCCACCCCGCTGGCCTTTTTACGCAACATGAGTATCTCAGCGGCAATACTCAGCGCGATCTCATCGGGGGTCTCGGCGCCAAGATCGAGCCCGATAGGCGCATAGATCTCGGCCAGCCGCTCGCGGGAAATACCGGCCTTGAGCAGATCCTTGAAGATATGCTTCACTTTACTGGGGCTGCCAATCATACCAATATAGCCAGCTCTGGTTTGCAACGCCGCCTTGAGCGTATCTTCATCGAGGTGATGGCCACGCGTGACAATCACAATCCAGCTCGCGGAATCCGGCTGCAGTTCCAGGATCGATTGCGGAATATCGCCAAAGACGAGCTGAACTTTCTCGCCGAAGGCCTGCTGATCGGCCAGGTCGCGGCGATCATCAATGACTACAAGACGGAAATCAAGATGGCTGGCTAGTCTGGCTAACGCCTGGGCGACGTAACCAGCGCCAGCGATAATGAGGCGCGGCTCGGGCTGCAGCGTCTCAAAGAAAACCTCCAGCGTGGCCCCACAGCTTCCTACAGCCTCCCCTTGATCGGCATCCAGGTGTATGTGTGTAACGTGGGTGTGCTCTTCCTGTAGGGCGTGCAAGGCTTCACGAATAACCTTGCTATCAGTCTTCGGGCCGCCAAAGCTGCCATAAGTGCTGCCATCGCTATGAATGAGCATTTTACTGCCCACGCCGCAAGGAGCGGCTCCGATGGTCTTGACCACGCTGGCAACCACTACGCGCTCTCCACGCTGTAAGGAGGCCTGAATTTCAGAGTAGATGCCGGTAACTTTCATTAGCTTCCCCTTACGTCTCTTGTAAGCCAGGGCCCTGGGCAATAGCTCTTCCCGCGCAGCCAGCTCAGGTACGATATATGTAGCCTTAAACCTGGTCAGGCTTCGCTAGCGTTTGAGCGCTTCGATCGGCCCTGGTTTTGATGCTCACTCGCTGAGTATTCCAAATATGATACTTATTATAACATGAAAAAAAAGTCATAATATTCCCGTTTTTTCGCCGCCAGGTTGATCTTTGGAGGGCATTTCAGGGCGCCATTGCTTCCAGTATACAGGCGCCTGCAGCATAGATCGAGGTGTATACAGCCGCAGTTTTACTGGCCTGATACATATTACCATGTTTGCTACTCGCAAAAAGAATATCACCATGAGCGGTACTTGACAGAATGTTAGCAATCTTCTAGAATTCTAGAACTAAATTTCTAGTTATCTGTCAAAGTTTGAATGATGAGCGAAACAGGCGGAATTGTCAAGGACTGCTGCGGCGCACTCGTCAAACAAAATTTGACAAAGCACTAGTTTTAGGCCGCAAGTAAAATAGATGAACATAGGGATGACAGAACAGGAGTGTCAGATGATGGCAAATTCATTTAATCCGCGAGAACATTTATTGATGATCAAGAACAGGCAAGGTGCATCTGAATACTTACCTGTTCAGTGGAGGCTCGTCTGGTTCCGGCAGGAATGTCCCGAAGGCAGTATCGAGACCGAGCTGGTACATCTTGACCTGGAGAAAGAAACAGAAGAAGAGGCCTTTGTCTGGAATAACGAGAAGAAACGCAGCGAGAAGATCATCAAAACAGCGCCGGGACTGGCTATCTTTCGCGCGACAGTGAGGGATGGAAAAGGGGGCCTTGCCACGGGCACCAAGATGGAGAAGGCAGCCTCATTCCCCGACTATGTTGAGAAGGCCGAGACAGGAGCCATCGGACGCGCTCTGGCAGCCCTGGGCTTTGGCACCCAATTTGCCCCGGAGTTAGACGAATCCCACCGCATCGTCGATAGTCCGGTTGATCGCTCTAGCGCCAACGGCAACGGGCACAACGCAGCGGCCCGCGCCGAAGTCGCCTCAAGCAATGGCAAAGCTAACGGCAATGGTAATGCGGCCCGCGCCGAAATCGCGCCAGATGCTTCCGCAACAGATCAGCAGGTTGCCAGCATTCGCAAGCTATGCGAGCACATGGGCAAATCCGAGCCAGAGAACGTCACCTCTATCACCTATCTCAATGCCAAGAAGCTCATCCAACAATTGACTGCAGAATACAGAGAGTACAGGCAGCAAAATAACAAAGCTTCCTGATCTGCGCGTAGTCTACCTGACAAGCACAAAGTCATGGACAAAAGGAAAAGTCATGACCCCAGCCGAGATTGAATACGCCAATAAGCGTATGAAGCAAAAATGGTATGATCTGGCGATGGCAGAGCAGCAAGGAGTTTCTACGCCTACCCTTGAGCGCATGTACAACGCCTACATGCTCGCTGTAGACGAATACAATCGTTGCTGCGCTGTTTATCAACAGGAGAAGCTGCAGGAGGCCGATTCTGCTCCCAGCCACATTGCCCAGCAGAAACACAGGCGTAGGAGGGCCTCGTAGAAGTTGGAGACATGGGTATCGCAGGGGCCGGGCTTGCCCCGAGCCCCAGGGCATACCCGGGTTTATTGATCAGGCAAAAAGAAGTTCCATGCCATTTTGCCGGACGGCATACACATCCGGCAGATCTGGATCTCTGCCTCAAACGGGCCTACAAGCCCTTAATGAAATCGCTAATCGTATTGGCGACAGAAGCCGGAGCATCAAAAGGGGTCAAATGCCCCGCATCAGGGATCGTCACGAGCCGGGAACCTGCGATTTCACGGTGCAAACGCTCGGCATACTGTAGCGGGATCTGCTGATCCTTCTCTCCCCAGATAAGCAACGTCGGCTTCTTAGCCATCCCCAGATCCGTTGCTACCGAGTTCAAGTAGTAGGGGATCAGCAGGCGAATATGCTGGTAGAGCACCTCTTTGCCCACCTCGCTATCCCAGGGTTCCACATACTTATCCAATACCTCATCAAAGCCCTTGATATTTTGCACAGCATGGGGCAAGGTTGTGCGCAAATCGCGAATCACATCCTCTAGAGAAGTATGTTTAGGCGCATCGAAATCCTGGCGCTTCTCCATCTCGGGCAACGGCCAGTTTTCGGCAAAGGTATAGAGGTAGCAAATAGAATCGATAAGGACCAGAGCTGCAGTTTGCTCGCGATAGAGGCGCGTAGCCAGCACCTGCGCAACGCCGCCACCCAGGCCATGGCCCACCAGAATAATATTCGTAAGATTCAGCTTTTCAAGCAGAAAAGACAGCACATCAGCCTGACCCCAGACAGAAGTATCGGCCGGCCAGGGATGATCGGACTCGCCGAAACCGAGCATATCAAAAGCATAGACCGCCCGATTCAAGCCAGCCAGGCGGGGCATAACCTCTTCCCAGGCGAACGCACCAGCCGGAATATCGTGCAACAAAACAATCGCCCCATCCCGGCCATGCTCCTCGCCCTGAACCAGATAACTTAGCGTATAGTGAACGGAGCGCCCCGTACGCCGCTCAGGTGAGCCGACAACATTGGATATATTATTTGACATAAGTCCTCTCTCTTACTACACATGAGAGTAGCCAGGAGCCTCTCAAGCCTCTCGCTGCCCATAGGCATAGCACACAGGTGTACCTACCAGAGGAACACCTATCAGAAAAAGTGACGTCTACAGCCAACCATTTTCAGCGATGTAGCTGTAAAATAACAAACGGATGCTAAAGCCAGGCTGGCTGAAAGACGTCCTGCTAATACTATAACGCTAACTATGCCTTCGCGTACAGGTCTGGAACATTGTAGAAAGCGCTAAAGCCAGCATAAGTCGCGGTCTCGTTGCCCAGCTCATCCTCGATCACCAGGAGACGATTATACTTGGCCACACGCTCACTGCGTGCAGGAGCGCCGGTCTTGATTTGTCCGGCATTCGTCGCCACGACAAGATCGGCAATCGTCGTATCCTCAGTCTCACCCGAGCGATGAGAGATCACAGCAGTAAACGCGGCCCGCTTAGCCATCTCGATAGCCTCTAGCGTCTCCGTCAAAGTTCCGATCTGATTGAGCTTAATCAAAATGGAATTGGCCGAGTGCTCGGCGATGCCGCGCTTGAGGCGAGCGGTATTAGTGACAAAGAGATCATCCCCGACCAGTTGGACGCGATTGCCCAGGCGCTGGCGCAGATGGGACCAGCCTTCCCAATCATCCTCAGCCAGGCCATCCTCGATCGAAATAATCGGATACTCGCCAATCCACTTTTCGTAAAGATCCACCATCTCCTGAGAAGTGAGCGTGCGTCCCTCGCGTGCTAGCACATATTTCCCATTCTCATAAAACTCGCTGGCTGCCGGGTCCATTCCCAGAAAAATATCTACGCCTGGCTTATAACCCGCCGCCTCGATCGCCGCCACGATTACCTCTAAGGCCTCACGATTCGAGCTGAGCGAAGGAGCAAAGCCGCCCTCGTCGCCAACATTTGTATTGAACTTTCGCCCATGCAGAACCTTCTTCAGGCCCTGATAGACCTCGGCGCCCATGCGCAAAGCTTCACGGAACGAAGCCGCGCCTACAGGCAGAACCATGTACTCCTGCATATCCGTCGAATTATCAGCGTGCTTGCCCCCATTAAGGATATTCATCATGGGAACGGGGAGCGTACGAGCCGAGACACCACCAAGATAGCGATAGAGCGGCTGATGTTGCGCATGAGCCGCAGCTTTCGCCGCCGCCAACGAAACGCCAAGGATCGCATTAGCGCCCAGCTTAGCTTTATTGGTAGTCCCATCTAGCTCAATCATCACCTCATCAAGCATCACCTGATCAGTGGCATCCAGGCCCACCAGCGCATCGCTGATAATCTGCTGAACGTTTGTAACCGCCTTAAGCACGCCTTTACCGCCATAGCGGCTCTTATCGCCATCGCGCAACTCTACTGCTTCGTGCGCGCCGGTTGAGGCGCCGGAAGGGACAGCGGCTATTCCGCGCGCGCCGCCCATCAACAGTACCTCGACCTGAATGGTAGGATTGCCACGCGAATCAAGGATTTCGCGTGCTGTGACCTCCTCAATAGTGGTCAGGTCATTTGTATTATTTGGCATAAAATATCATCCTCCGCGAGAACCATGTATGTGCATGGGGTGCATAGTATGCTGGTCTTTTATCCTCTATGGATAGAGTGCTTGCGGGGCTATTGTACATCTTGTATAGGTGATTGGGCAAGAGAGTTTGGTATCCTCGTGTTATAGTCTTCTCGTATGGATTGTGAAAAGGAATTTGACTATGCTCAGCCCCTTCTCTTCTCAGCATACGCGCCTTGACAAACAGAGTGTGCCCGCTTGTAGTAAGGGTCAGGAACCTTTTACCAGGATAGAGCGCGCTCCAATTTTAGTGCCTGCATTCTACCCTGGTAAGCTGTTGTGGTTCTGAGCCTTCTTTTAGCCATCTGTATCGGCGTCGACAAAAATCTGGGCTGGCCGTCGAATGAGTGGCTGACGTGGAGAGGTTCCGTTGCGTAAAGAGCCGCTATTGCTACCGAAGCGCTTGTTAAAGGATGGTACCACGGGCTCGACCGTTGGCGTATCGTCAAGGCCATTGGGTAATTGTTGCTGCAACATATCAAGACCTCTGCGCAAGGTCATCATATCACGCATAAAGCACGCCACGGCAGAGGCTGCCGAGCCCTTATCCTTCGAGGTATCGTAACGGCGAGCAGTCGCCTCACCGGCTAGCTGAGCTGCTTCAGCCATAGGATCTGATGTTTTGGCGGCGTAAGCATCCTGAAAGATATCATCCCAACTACTCCAGCGACCGCGCAGAGGCTTCCAGCCTAGCTGGCTATCGCTGACCGTGCGCCACTTTTCCTCAGTAAACTGCAGCCAGTC
Source organism: Ktedonosporobacter rubrisoli (assembly GCF_004208415.1). Classification (GTDB taxonomy): domain Bacteria; phylum Chloroflexota; class Ktedonobacteria; order Ktedonobacterales; family Ktedonobacteraceae; genus Ktedonosporobacter; species Ktedonosporobacter rubrisoli. The sequence continues at coordinate 7,113,102 of NZ_CP035758.1, forward strand.
ATCCATCAGGCGGGCATAAGCTGCAAGTTGCTGGCGCAGGTGCTCTTCTTCCTCCGAAGGCCGCTGTGGGAAGCTCTGCGGAAGGCCATCCGTATTCTGGCTGCTAACAAAATCGCTATTTCCCAGCTGCTGAAATCCCATTCCAGGCTGGTTATTAAAGCCGCCAGCGCCCACATAAGAGGCAGAGTTGATATCCGATCCACCTGTAAAATATCCAGGGGCCCCCAGGGACAAATTTGCTGTCATCTGGCCATTAGGCATACCCAGCACGGGCAATTCGGTGCCAGCTGGCAATTCTCCAACGATATGTATACCGCTCGCGCCCAGAACCGGGCTCATCATAGCAGTTGCATCATGCAGTAGAACACCTTCAGAGAGGCCAGGCAGTCCACCAATCACAATTTCTTCATGTCCAACAGCATCAAGTATACGCCATGCAAGCCGTGGGTTTTTAACTGCCCACCAGATACGACGTGAAATAAACGTGGAGGCGAACGCGAAGTTCACTACCAGCCACACAATCCCTCGCACAGCTAGCCAGTTGACGAGCGCAAGAATAATAATCATATACCAGGGATCATGCTGACCGGCTTCCTCGATAAAGGTCAACACTGCGGCCACGGTCAGGCTAGGATCACGCAATGGATTAATAAAATCCAGAATGCGCCCAAGCCATTTCCTGCCAGTTTTTTCTTCCAATGTGCGCTCCTCTCGATGTTGCCGCTGGTCCGGCTGACTTATGTATTTCTCTGCTGCTTGCAGGGCAATTCTAGCACGCGCCCTGCGCATCCGCAAGTTACTTTACTTTGTTCGCTATTGCTTAATATCGAGCTTATCATCAAGTACAACGGATGCCCCGCAAGCTATACAGAAGAATGGTACTAATGTACCTCTTTATGTCATCTGGTAACGCCTGACGAGCCTGGCTTTTCTTTCGAGCTTAGAGTGCAAGATATTGCTGCTGCCGAGCTAAAAGCTCTGTGATACCCTGCTCGGCCAGATCCAGCAAGGCGTTCATGGTGCTTCGGCCGAATACGCCGCCCTCGCCAGTGCCCTGCAGCTCTACAAAATCGTGCCCACTCGTCATGACCACATTAAAATCAACGTCGGCACGGGAGTCTTCGGCATAACATAGATCGAGCATTAGATCACCGCCAACTATTCCTACGCTGGTAGCGGCCACAGCTGTATGCAGTGGATGTTGAGCTAACAAGCCCTGCTTGAGCAAAAGCGAGCAGGCGCGATGGAGGGCGATATAGGCTCCAGTAATCGCTGCGGTGCGCGTGCCGCCATCAGCCTGCAGCACATCGCAGTCAAGGGTGATCGTGCGCGGTCCCAGCAGCTGCATATCAACAGCGGCACGCAGCGAGCGCCCAATCAAACGCTGGATCTCCTGCGTACGGCCGCTCACACGCCCGCTGCGCTCACGCGCACTACGCGTATGGGTAGCGCGAGGCAGCATATTATATTCAGCCGTCACCCACCCTTGCGCCTTCCCCTCCAGGAACGGCGGCACCTTCTCTTCCACAGTAGCGGCACAGAGAACGCGCGTCTTGCCGGTCTCGATAAGGACCGAGCCCTCGGCATAGTCCAGGTAATCAATAGTAATAGTAACCGGCCTGAGTTGAGCCGAATCACGCCCATCAATACGTGTCATATATAGAAAGCCTTTCAGGTTGTGATATTTGTCATTATTCTACCTTGAACGATGAGGTGTTACCAAAGTCATAGTCGAGGGTCAGGACATTCAAGTTTCAATTGCCCTCATGTACAGGAAAGGGAAGCGAAACCGCGTCCCAAAAGTTAAGGGCTCACGCCCTTAATAATCCCAATTTGGGGTAAATAGAAGACCTTGAGTAGAAGGTCAGGTATTAGCCCAGCGACGCTGCACTTTGCCAGCGCAGTCAGGTGCCATAGCGCTAAACCTCCCAATATCTCCTTCCCTTCCTGCCAGCGTTTCGAGAAGAGCACATAACATGAAAAAAAGCTCTGCCCTACTGGCGGGCTGGCTATGTCTAATTTCTGGTATCCTGGTAATGTTATACCATTGTATGGTAACATTACACTTGGTGTCTTGCGTAACGCCGTCATTTAGGATGTGGTGTGTCTGTAGTTCAGACCGTACCAGGTGTCACTTTGCCTGACTCATAAGGCACCTGGAGGATCGATACGGTCCACAGGTCCAATGGCAAGAACAGTAAGCACCTGCTTAGAAAGGATAAACCCATGCCCACGCGGATGAAAACTCCAACTGATCCTCCGCAATTGACGCATGTGAATCGTCTCATCATTGCTTCCAATCGTGGTCCCGTTGAATATCAACTCACTCACGATAACACGCTCAAGGCTCGTCGAGGCGCCGGGGGTATGGTAACAGCTCTCATTGATGCTGGTAATCGTATGGATGTAACCTGGGTTGCAATGACTATGACAGAGGGTGATCGTCGCGCCGTCAAAGAGGCACAGGCGCATGGCGGTTTGCTCGAATCACCAATTCGCGGTCAGAACATGCAACTGCGCTATGTTGCAATTCCCAAAACTGCGTACCGCAAGCATTACGAAAAAATGAGTAATGAGGTACTGTGGTTTTTACAACACTATATGTATGACCCTAATCAGGGATCTACCCGGGCCTTGCAAGATGCCTGGGAGAATGGTTATTGCGTCGCCAACCGGGCTATCGCTGATGCGATAAATGCCGAGATCGAGCGCGAGACGACGCCGCCCGTGGTAATGTTGCAAGACTACCATCTCTATCTTGCCGCCGCGATGATTCGTCAACGCCACCCTGCGATTGTCATGCAGCAGTTCGTCCATATTCCCTGGCCTGATATCCGTTGCTGGCATTTTCTCCCCAGCAATATTGCACAAGCTATCTATAGTGGCTTAGCCGGTAATGACATTATCGGTTTCCAAACTGAGCGCGACGCACGTAATTTTCTTGAGGGCGCACGCACCATGCTAGAAGGCGCTGTCGTCGATTTTGAGGAAGGGGCAGTATGGTGGCAGGGCCATCGTACGCAGGCTCGTTCCTATCCTATCTCTATCTCGGTGACCGAGGAGCGCCGTGTTGTCAATAGCACAGCCGGTAAGCGGGCGGCCGAGAAGATTATGCCATTGCTCAACGAGCATACTGTCATGCGCGTGGATCGTATTGAGCCTACCAAGAACATAGTACGCGGGTTTGAGGCTTATGACTACATGCTTGAGCGTCATCCCGAGCTACATGGAAAAGTTAACTTTCTTGCCTTCCTGGTTCCTTCGCGCCAGACTGTGCCGATCTATCGCCGTACGACTGCTGAGGTCATGGCGGCCATCGAAGACACCAATAAAAAGTACGGTACAGAAGATTGGACACCTATTCACGCCTTTTGCGATAATGATCGGACGCGCGCGCTTGCTGCCATGCAGTATTACGATGCACTATTGGTAAATCCGATCATCGATGGTATGAATCTGGTAGCCAAAGAAGGACCTGTCGTCAATCAGCGCAATGGAGTGCTGGTTCTTTCACGGACAGCTGGAGCATTTCAGCAGCTGGGCAAAGGCTCTATTCCTACCTCACCTATCGACGTTATAGAGACATCTCAGGCCTTATATAAGGCTCTCACACTCTCTCCTGAGGAACGAGAGATAAAAGCTAACCTTGCGCGACAGGCTGTAGAGCGAAGTGATCTCAATGTGTGGTTATCACGACAAATACGGGATATTAACGAACTATTGGAGCGTACGCTTCCCCTTCCCGGCACAACCCCGGTAGCGATTGCTGAAGATAGTACTAGCGAGATCGTGGCAAACGTAAGCTAGAGCAAAAATATATGCAGGGAAGGATTCCCCTGCATACATCTTTGTTCGTCCTTCGATTAACGGACGTCTAACTCAACTTCGTTATCATCCCCTGCGATCACCTGTGTGTGTTGGCCAGAACGCACAAAGCGTAAATGGAGGTGCTGCCCACCCAGGTGCAGGTCGCGTATTTCCATCTTCTGCAACCACTCAGGTAATGTGGGTCGGTCAAGACGGAGGCAATGATGCTCCGCATCTGGTCGGAAGCCCAGTAAGGCATTGACTAGGAGAAATGGGGCTCCAGCCGCCCAGGCCTGAGGCGAACAGGCCACAGGATAACGCGTTGGACCATAGCCCTCTCGCCGTGGAAAGCCGCAGTAGAGCTCTGGCAGGCGCGCCGCTTCAAAGTACAGGCTGGCGTGATAAATCCCCTGTAAAAGCTGACCAGCTTCGGTTTTGCGCCCATAGCGCGCAAAGCCTTCGCCTACCATGGCTGTATCATGGGGCCAGACCGAGCCGTTATGATAGCTCATCGGATTATAGCGCCTGGCCTGGGTTGATAGCGTGCGCATTCCCCAGCCATTGTACATATCCTTTTGCATGAGCCGCGAGACTACGCGCTGAGCCTGCTCTTCTGGCACGATTCCTGACCAGAGACACTGACCTGCATTTGAAGAGACTACATCACAAGGTTTCTTCTCAGCATCAAGGGCCTCGTAGAAAACCTGCTCTTCTTCCCACCAGAAGTGGCGCAAAAAGTTTTCGCGTAAGCTCTGAGCGCGCTGTTGCCAGGATTGAACCTCCTGCGTTTTCCCAAGCCGTCCGGCCAGGTAGCTCGTAGCATTAAAGGCTGCAAAGGCATAACCCTGCACTTCGCACAGGGCGATAGGTGAGCGCGCAAGCAGTCCATCGCTGTGCGAGACGGAATCCCAGGCATCCTTCCAACCCTGATTCGCCAATCCCTTTTCGGAGGCCTTGTGATACTCTATAAAGCCATCCCCATCGCGGTCGCCATATTCTACTATCCAGCGCGCGGCAGCCTCTACATTAGGCCAGAGCTTCTCCGCTAGCTCCAGGTCATTGGTCCAGCGCGTATACTTCTCTAGCGTGATCAAGAAAAGTGGCGTCACATCGATGCTACCATAATAGGGGATATAGGGAATCTCGCGGCAGTTAGCCATCTCGCCGGTACGTAGCTCATGCAGCATCTTGCCAGGTTCCTCGTCGGTAAACGGCTCTACTTTGTTTCCCTGATGAGCCGCAAGAAACTTGAGCGCCCCACGCGTTACGTCAGGGAACCAGGGCAAGAATTCCAGGCAGGTTATCAATCCATCGCGCCCAAAGGGGCAGGAGAACCAGGGAATACCGGCATATGGGTAGTACCCCTGCGGGGTTAAGGTGCTGAGCATGGTTAAATCATTCATACCGCGTGTGAGCAGGCGATTGAAGAGCGGGTCGTCGGTGGTCAAGGTCGGCTGCGGCAGCTCATATTTGCTGGGCATGGCTACGCTCGGCGCAAAACGCTCTGCATTGGCCTCCTTCATCTTTATCACGACACGTATTTCTACCGGCTCATCCCGCTTGAGCTGCAATTTCCAGAACACGCGATCCGAGAGCACGCGATCGGCGGCCGGCATAAACGCACAGCGGGTCTGCCGCTCTACGTCATCGAGCCCCTGATAGCTGAATATTACAGAATCGTTCTCTCTCTCTGGTGTCTGTTGTTGCCCATGAGCTTCACGCAGGCTACCCCGCACCTCAAACAAATCACAAAAATCCGCCCCCAACTTGAGACTTAAGGTTAACGGAACTGGCATTGTATAGAAGCTGGTAACCGTAAAGACCTGAACCAGTTGTTCCGCTTGCAGATCGAGATAGCGATTGACGTGAATCGTTCCTTGCTCCACATTGATGTCATGCTCAATGGTAAATGCATGATTCGTCAAATCGATCTGGCATTCGTTACCCATGTTAGCAACATGATGCGAAAGTACCTGAAGAGGACGTCCTTGCAGGAAAAGATTGCAAGCTCGCAGAAAGCGCGTTCCATGCCAGAAAAGCCCCATCTCTTTCTGTGAAGGCGTGATGTCGCCATGCACATCAGAGATAAAGAAGGCATCGCTATACTTGAGGGTAATCTGCGGCATGTGAAAATTGCCTGCAGTATCCTGGTCCTCAAGCAAGTCCGACTGGAACTCTTCGTCAGCTTTGCTTTCTATGGATTGAAGCAGTATCGCCTCTGATACGTTGTCCGTCATAAACTATGTCTCTTTCTACTTACAAAGGTGAACATCTATGGCTGCCCATCCATGTGGATAGACATGATTGGAATGCAGCGACGGAGCCCATGCTTCTCTTTTAAGAGACTTCGACCTGCAAGTAGCATTTATGTAATGCTCGATTAAAAGTAACCCGAACCAACTTTTGGGGATAAACGGGCCATTCTAGCAATAAAAGATAATGCGACTCTCCCTTCGGATGAGTCGCAGTTGTAAGGCACTGCTAAAATAGGTGCGCCAGGTCTCTAGAATTTCTGCGTGTACTTGTAAAGGACCCTCTACAAAATTGCAGAGGGTTCTACAGAAACTTTAACAAAGAAAATCTGTAGAATATTCCATTCCCTTTGAGTTGTATAACGTAGCTATGTGAAAAGGTAACACCAGGCAGAGAAAAGGGGGGCCTGAAGGGGGTAGATGGTACCAGGAAAAGCGCTGACTGGCGGCTTTAGCGCGCTTGAGCAAATTTGTGCTAGAATAGCATCATGCTCAGAACACTTACTGCAACGCGCTATGTCACGCCGCTAAGAGAAGGTGGCTCACTGCCTGCTATCGTGGAGGCCGATGATGATGGCCTCTACGTATTAAAGTTTCGCGGGGCCGGCCAGGGTCTGAAGGCCTTGATTGCCGAACTTGTGGCAGGCGAAATCGGGCGCGCCCTGGGCCTGGCGGTACCCGAGATAGTTTTTATTGAGCTTGATCCTGTGCTGGGCCGCTCGGAGCCTGATTTTGAGATTCAAGCTTTGATCAAGGCCAGCGAGGGGCTTAACCTGGCGCTCGATTACTTGCCAGGGGCGCTGCCCTTTGAGCAGCGCAATGCGCTGGAGCTGGACCCGCTGCTGGCTTCTTCCATCGTCTGGTTTGATGCCTATGTCACCAATGTGGATCGCACGCCGCGCAATACCAATATGCTCTTCTGGCACAAGCGCTTGATGCTCATTGATCACGGGGCTTCGCTCTACTTTCATCATATCGATGGCCAGTATCAAGAGCGCAGCCGCAATCCTTTCTCTGCGATTAAAGAACATGTCCTGCTCCCTGTCGCCAGCCAGCTGGTCGAGGCCGATGCCATCCTGAAGGGGCGCCTGAACTCGACAGTGCTGCAGCAAATTATTGAGGCGATTCCGACCGCATGGCTAAACGATGAACACTTCGAAGATGCCCAGGCCCAGCGTTCCGCCTATCTTGCCTATTTACTGGATCGCCTGGCATCTTCGCATATCTTTGTGGAGGAAGCTGTGAATGCGCGCGCCCGTATCCTATGATTATGCTCTCATTCGCGTTGTGCCCCGGGTTGAGCGCGGAGAATGTATCAATGTAGGGGTCATTCTCTTCTGTCGCATGCACCGATTTCTGGGGGCGCTGACGCATCTCGATGCCGCGCGCCTGCAGGTGCTGGCTCCGGACCTTGACCTGACTGAGGTGCAATGTCATCTTGAGGCGATTCCTCTGCTCTGTGCCGGCGATGCACGAGCCGGCTCGCTGAGCCAGTTATCGCAGCCTGAGCGCTTCCACTGGCTGGTTGCTCCTCGCAGCACGATTATTCAGACCTCTGCTGTGCATTCTGGCCTCTGCAACGATCCCGAGGCGACACTCCACCATTTGCTTAAAACGATGGTCTTACTATAACTGTAAACTGAGCAACTATTAAGAAGGGTGAGAAACGATTTAGCCTCCAGAGCAGAATCGTTTCTCTGCTAGCTTAAAGCCTGGTGATTATATAAGATCTGGGCTAACGGAAGCGCAAGCCTTCGTGACGGAGCAATACCCCGCGCACATCCTCTGGCGTGATAACGGCGATATCGCCGGCGATACAGCGCTTGAGGGCCGCAAAGGCATTGCCAAAGGTGAGCGGGGAGAGCGGATAGCGCTCGCGCAATTCGCGGTAAAGTGGACCTTCCAAATAAGCGTAGAGGTAGCCAGCGGCGAAGGCGTCGCCGGAGCCAAAGCGGGCAGTTCCCTCTGTCTGTATGGCCGCTTCGGTTGTATAAATGTCGTTCTGGAGCTGGGCCGAGCCCGCGTCGCCTAAGGTCAGCACAATAGTCTTTGCGCTCTCCCCAGCAGAGAAGCGTGCAGCCATCTGGCGCAGGACGGCTTCAGGCTCGCCACTAATCCCCCACAGCTCGGCGGCATCGGCCCGGGTGCAAAATACAATGCTGGCCTGACGGCAGGCATCCTCAATAGCATTAGCGGCCTCGCTGGCTGGCCAGAGCTTGGCCCGATAGTTCACATCGAAAACGAGAGGAATCTGTTGCGCCTGAGCTCGGGCCATCAGGCGCCGGCACACTTCGCGCGCATTCGCACTAAGAGCAGGTGTGATACCGGTGAGGTGGAGCAACCTGGCCTTATCGACGAGCGTGTAATCTACGGCGGCGGGATCAAGCAGCGCGCAGGCCGAGTTGGCGCGATCATAATATACCTGGGTTCCCAGCGGCGCCGGCGCTTCCTCTGAATAGTAAATTCCCAGCCGACTATCCTGCTCGCTCCAGATAACCTGGCTTGTATCCACGCCATGATGGCGTAGCTCGGTCTCTATATGCCTACCCACGGGGCTCGCCGGTAGGGCCGAAAGCCAGGTAGCTTGCAGTTGCATACGGGCCAGGCAGGCCAGCGTATTTGACTCCGTGCCACCAACATAGACCACAAAATGTGGTGTTGTCTCCAGGCGTAAACCCGGCGCGGCACAGAGCCGTAGCATTGTCTCGCCGAAACTGATAATATCCATCCTGATCTTCCTTTCTGCGACCTCAGACGAAGTGAAATCAGGCTCATGATATAATGTAGGACAAGTAGGAAGCAAACACTAATCAGGGGGTAACTATGGGAAAGAGTGTTGAACACATCTTGCCGCCACGTGAGCCAATAGCGATTATCCGCCTCGATAATCTTGAAGAAGCCTTGCGCATCAGCCAGGCCCTGCTGGAAGGAGGCATTACACGGCTTGAGTTCACCTTGAGCAATAAGCGCGCACCCGCCGCCATTGAACAGGTCAGACGCGAGTTCGGCGATAAGCTTACCGTAGGGGCCGGCACCGTGCTGGATGTGGAGATGGCCCAGGCCTCGATTCAGGCCGGAGCCCAATTCATCGTCACGCCAGCCCTATTGCCTGAGGTCATTGCCGCTGCCCGTGGCAGCAGCATCCCTATCGCTTGCGGTGCCTACACGCCTACCGAAATATTGACGGCCTGGCGCGCGGGAGCCGATCTGGTGAAGGTCTTCCCGGCCGGACAATTAGGGCCAACCTACCTTAAAGATGTGCTGGCGCCCCTACCTGATCTCAAGCTTGTACCTACGGGCGGCGTTAACCTCCAGACCTGTGGGGCGTTCCTGGCTGCCGGAGCCTATACAGTCGCCGTTGGCAGTCAGCTCGTAGGTAAGGACCTGGTGAGTAGAAAAGACTGGTCAGCTTTAAGCGATCTGGCGCGTCAATACATCAAGGCTTGCAAATAGCAAGCCACCTATTAACAACGGGCACGGAGGGCCTTACATGAGCAGTTTAGAGCATATCCTGGCAAGTCAGAACAGACTTGGCGAAGGCGCGCTATGGAGCGTGGATGAGCAAGTTCTGTACTGGGTTGATATTGAAAACCGTTGTTATTGTCGCCTCAATCCGGCCAGCGGAGCGCATGAAACAATATCCGTGGGAGTTATGATCGGCGTTCTGGCGCAGCGCAGCTCTGGGGGCCTGATCATGGCTACCGAGAAGGGCATTGCCCTCTGGGACCCTCAAGGCCAGAATTTGCGCTATATAGCCCACCCCGCAGGGATTGAGAAGCCCTATATGCGCTTTAACGATGGCGCCGTCGATTGCGCAGGCCGCTTCTGGGCCGGAACTATGCATATGGATGAGAGTCTTGGCATCAGAGATGGCGTGCTCTATCGCCTCGATCCCGATGGCTCAGTCCACACGATGGAAACCGGCCTAGGCACGCCTAACGGCATTGGTTGGAGCCCTGACAACGCCACAATGTATTTTACCGATTCTGATATGGCCGTGCGCAGTGTCTATGCATACGATTTTGATCCCACCACTGGCAATATTTCTCAGCGTCGCGTGCTGGCACAATTTCCACCCGAGATGGGCACACCTGATGGCCTGACCGTCGATAGCGAGGGCTATATATGGAGCGCGTTCTGGGACGGTGCCAGGATTGTGCGCTATGATCCCAGCGGCAAGATCGAGCGCGAGATAGACATACCGGCGCTGCGCCCTACCAGTTGCGTCTTCGGCGGAGCGAACCTGAATGAACTCTATATCACTTCGGCCTCAACCGGCCTGAGTGCAGAGCAGAAAGCGCGCTATCCATTTTCCGGCGATCTTTTCCGCCTGAGCACAAATTTCCGCGGCCTGACAAAACACAAATTTGCCGGCTAATCCATGCTCATACGCCTGGTGCTCGCGCCCAGGGTCGGGTACCAGCGCTCTTGTTCATATTGTCTCTCCTGGCAAGCGCCAAAGCGCACTATCTCCATTTTGCGCTTTGATGCGTGATAGAATTGGTTGATAGTACTGAAATGAAAGGATCTGCCTTATGTCTGTTCGAGTTGATGTATGGTCAGATTTTGTCTGACCCTTCTGCTTTTTAGTAGCCTCCAGTCTGGAGAAGCTTCAAGACAATTTCGACATCGATATTCACTGGCACGCGTTTATGTTACGTCCTCCCGGCTCTCCTCCTATGCCTCCAGCCTATCGAGAGCGCATAGAAGCTTCTCGCCCCGCGTTATTACAGCGTACAAGCGAGCAATATGGCCTTGAGATGAATCCCGGCCCACTTGGCATCGATAGCCGCCCGGCGCTTATAGCCGAGAAGTACGCGGCCTCACAGGGCAAGGGAAACGCCTTCCATGATGCTATAATGAAGGCCTACTGGCAGAAAGCGCGCTCTATAGATGATCCAGCGGTGCTGCAAGAAATCGCTACTGAGGTAGGATTGCAGGTTCCCGACATCTCGGCAGTGTTAAGCAATTCCAGCTATGAAGATGCTGTCTCTACTGATATGAAGCAGGCCCACAGCTATGGCCTTGATGCTGTCCCTGCCCTCATCTTCAACGCTCAATACCTGGTCTCGGGAGCTCAGCCGTACGAACTGCTAAAACGCGTGGTTGAAAAGGTTCAAGAGGAGGATGATGCTGATAAGACGGAAAGCACATAGGTTACAATAGAGATGTAGCGTCTTGCTTACAGCTAAGCGTCGGCATATTCGGGGCTCTATTATCCTTGGCGTGTCGGTACTTTTCTGGAAATGTGCGGGATGCTGAAACAGTCAAGCTTCATAATAAGGAGAAAATCCATGCAGCCGTGGTCCATTGACATGCAAGGGCGCTTTGAAGAGATCACATTTGAAAGCGAAGTACTCAAGGGGAACCCGCTAAACGATTCTTACAAGCGACCTCTGTGGATATATCTACCCCCCGGATATGATAAGGAGCCCGAGAGGCGCTATCCATCTATCTACATGATCCAGGGCTTCACCGGTCAGCTTGATATGTGGCGCAATCGCTCGGCGTTCAGAAAGAACTTTCCAGAACTTGCCGATGAATTATTTGCCCGCGGAGAAGCGCCTGCTTGCATTCTGGTCTGGGTGGACTGCTGGACTTCGTATGGCGGAAGTCAGTTCCTGGATTCGCCAGGAACCGGCCGCTACCATACCTATCTGTGCGATGAGATAGTGCCGTGGGTCGATGCCCACTATCGCACGTTGCCGCAGCGTGAGCACCGCGGTATCGCGGGCAAGTCAAGCGGCGGCTACGGCGCGATGATTACCCCAATGCTGCGCCCGGATCTGTGGGGCGGGCTGGCCACTCATGCGGGCGACGCGCTCTTCGAGACCTGCTATCAGCCGGAATTCCGCGAGACTGTCCGTACCCTACGCGATCAGTACGATGGCTCGTTCGAGAAATTTTGGCAGGACTTTCGGAGCCGACCAGCCTTTACCAGACGTAGCGATCACACGCTGCTAAATGATTGGGGCATGGCAGCTTGCTATTCCGCCGATCCCGATGGCACAATCCATCTTCCCTATGATCTTGAGACCGGGGCACTTATTCCTGAAGTGTGGGAAAAATGGTTGGTCTGGGACCCGGTTCGCATGGTGCCATCTCACGCGGAAACGCTGCGCAATATGCGGGCTATTTATATCGATGCTGGCAGGCGCGATGAGTTCTTCCTGGATCTGGGAGCCGAGGCTTTCAGACGCGCGCTGGAACAGATTGGCGTCACCGATGTGTACTTTGAACTGTTCGATGGTACCCACATGGCTATTGAGTATCGCTATACGCTAAGCCTGAAATATCTTGCCGAGCGCTTAGCAAGCTAGATATAGCCTGGTAGCCGGGGGGAGGCTACCTGTAGCTCAGGCTACTTTTCTTTTTAATCTTCTCATATGGAGTTAGCAAAGGAAGTAAAAACAGCCTCACTCCATCTCTTTTCAGCTGGCTTCCCTGCTAAACAGGGCTGCTGAATCGATATTAAGGGAGATTGATCTTACGCTTGATGCCAAACTGGTTGCCCGCTCTGTTAGTCCGCAAGAGGCAGACTTCGGCCTGTCGGGCAGCCAGTATTGCCTCCCATATTCCTCGGACATCCCTTTCCGTGGTCCGAATATTGCCAATTGCGATGCGCAGAATAAACTTGCCTCGGATCTTTGAGTGCGAGAGAAAGAAGTGTCCTGCCGCATTGACTCTATTCATAACCCGCTCATTAAGTAGCTCCAGGGTAAGCTCATCATCTATGCCTGGAGGATGAATACGAAAACACACCACGCTGAGGTTGACCGGGGCTAAACGCTCCATATCTGGCGTATTATCGACCCAGAGGGCCAGTAAACGCGCCAGCCGACAATGCTCCTCAATGCGTGCGGCCAGACCTTCCTGGCCAAAGTAGCGCATAACCATCCACAGCTTGAGCGCCGGGATACGATGAGGCAAAAAGAGATCATAATCCATCAGATCTGGAGCACGATCCGCGTTTTGTAAGTATGCCGGCGTGAGGCTGAAAGTCTCTTTAACAATCTCGGGTCGACGTGTAAAGAGGACGCTACAGCCAAACGAGGTAAACAGCCACTTATGCGGGTTTACAGTCAGCGAATCGGCCTGTTCACAGCCGGCCAGCACCCAGCGTTTACTGGGAACAATGGCAGCAACTCCGGCATAGGCCGCATCAACATGCAGCCAGAGCTTATAGCGCTGGCAGAGCGCGGCTATCTGCGGCACCGGATCAATGCTGGTTGTTGAGGTGGTGCCAACCGTGGCCACTACTGCACAGGGCCGCCAGCCCCGCGCGAGATCCTCGTTGATAGCCTCTTCCAGCGCTTCGACGTCAAGCCGAAATTCTTGATCAGTCTTAATCTTGCACAATCCCTCCAGGCCCAGCCCGAGAGCAATCATGGCCTTCTCGACTGAAGAATGGGCCTCCTGCGAGGCATAGACGCGTAATCGTGCTACCTCGCGACGACCAGCCATGCCACGTTGTCGAATCTGCAGATTGAGGGCTTCGCGGGCCGCCGCCAGTGCCGTCAAGATCGCAGAATTATGGTGCAGCATGCCAAAGAGCGGTTCAGGTAGGCCCAGCATCTGGCGCAGCCAATCAAGGGTCACCTGCTCCAGCTCGGTTGCCGCAGGCGAGGTACGCCAGAGCATTCTCGTCACATTCAAAGAGGCATCAAGCATTTCAGCCAGGATGCTTGGTCCCGAACCGGTGAGGCCAAAGTACCCCATAAAACCAGCTGAGTTCCAATGTGTAATACCCGGCAAGAGTACACGACCAAAGTCAGCAAGGATGGTCTCCATCGCTTCCGGCTGTACAGGCGCCTGCCGGGGTAATGCCTGACATATTGAGCCAGGCGTGCTCTGCGAAAGGACCGGATAACTTCTTATATCAGATAGATAACCGGCAATCCAGTCTACGATCAGATGCCCATAGTGGCGAAATGCCTCGGGGTCCATATCCCCGCTCGTCTCTGAGCATACCTGATCAAAAAGTGACTGCATGGAATAGCTCCTTCGCTTGTTTTCAGCAAAATGCTAACTTTACTTTCCTTCCTTAAGTTAAAGTGTATTCCTTGTTACTAGAACAAAGAAATTATAAATAAATTAGACTAATTCGTCAATGAGATACATCTAAATGTATCTATCTATAAGTATTTCATCTAAGCAATTTCAATTACTGAACAAATATTTTTTCGTTTCATAAGTCTAGTCATATAGTACCATACGCATGTATAAATATATATTCTCAATGTATTTGTGGTACATTACAGTTATGCGCAGTTAACGTACATCAGGAAAGATATATTTTACTTGCAGGCAGCAAGCTTTCTAGAGCTTCGGGCAACGAGCTCATAGCAGGCGCAACGTCTGTGCGCGAGGCTTAGAATACATCTGGAGACCGGAAAGGCCGGTCAAACCCAAAGTATAGTTTAGACTTTGCTAACTTGCCAAAGTATTGATGTCGCGTAGTTTGGGAGGAAAGAAATGGTACCACAGAGGAAAAACATTACCCGTGTATTGCCTGAACAAGATACGTTAATGCCCGAAACTCCTTTGCCCTCGGAAATCTATGTTCCCCGAAAAATGCCCCACATACTTACTACGTGGGATATGACAACGCTGTTCGTGGTATCCGTTTACCTGGCTTCTTGCTCTACAACTGCTGTAACTGCTGGTCCTGCTGCGCTGACTTACTTGCTGCTAACCGGCATTACATTTTTTGTTCCTTGCCTGCTCGCAACCGCCCAGTTGGGCACTCTTTTCCCTTATGCGGGAGCGCTCTATAATTGGACGCATAAAGCTCTCGGCGGCTATTGGAGCTTTTTTGCTGGCTTTTGCGCCTGGCTGCCCTGCGTACTTATCTCAACAAGCCTGGCTGACCTTTTCGTGCTCTACATACAGAAAATACATAGCGGCTGGCTGGCGGCTCCCTGGCAGCAGGGGTTGGCTATCTGTTGTATTCTCACGCTCACCTGCCTGCTCGCGCTTCGACGCTTCAGAAAAGTGCAAAATATCATCAATCTCCTGGTTTGCCTGATGTTACTCGGCACCCTACTCATTGGCTTCTCGGCTATCGTCTGGCTGATCTCGGGCCATCATTCGGCCACAAACCTTACGCACTGGTCCGCCTGGAACCTCAGTCCCGACAACTTTATGCTCTTTGGCCTGATCTCCTTCGCCTACATTGGGGTAGACGCTCCACTCAACCTGGCCGGAGAGACCGTTGGACGACGCCCTCCCATTAAAAGCCACTTATTGCTAGGGGCCCTGCTCATTTGCTTTGTCTATCTCGTTGATACGCTGGCTATCCTGTTTGTGCAAGGACAGAACGCGGCAAACGACCCATTCGCTCTGGTTACGCTGGTTGATAGCATACTGGGTCCGGTAGCAGGCTACATAGTGGCGGCCTGCCAGATGGGCTCCTTTATCGCCACCCTCCTGGTTTACAGCCATGTCTATGCACGCTTGCTCCTGGTTGCCAGCGTCGATCATCGTCTACCGGCAGCCGTAGGAAAGCTGAGTAAGCGCCGAGTACCGGCCAACGCTATTGTTTTTCAGACCATCCTGAGCCTCGTTTTTACGCTTTTTACCTTTATTTTGTCGCCCGAGATTGCCCCCGCCAAGGACCAGGCAGATTTTTCCAATGCTGTTTATAGCGTGAGCCAGGCCGCGGCAACCCTGGTCTGGGCTATCGCTGCCGCGTTTCTTTTCATCAACCTGATTGCTTACTATAAGCGCGATAGAGCCAACCTGCGGCGGCGGCGCATCTGTCCCATGCCCATACTATGGATAAGCATAGTTGTGGGCTTGCTTAGCTGCAGCGTTACGATCATTGACACGCTCTTCTTCTCTTGGACGCCCCTGATCAATACTCTACAGTGGTGGTACCTGGTAGGCGGCCTTATGCTAATATTCCTGCTCATTGCCGCCATCGGCAGCATGATTGCGCGCAGCGAGGCCGAATGGCAGGATATTATCGGGACCTCGATCGCGCGTGAAGAGAAATAGGATGTAGCCCTACCGGGAGCTCACGTTCGCACGGCGCATACCGCTAGGGCTCCCGGAACTTATACGATCTTGCGGCGCAGCACAAAGAGCAAGCCCAATCCCAGGGCAAGCCAGACACCTACCACGTAAGGGACAAGGCTTAGCGGTCCCGTCCCTGGTGAAAGGATCGCAGTAAGAAAAATTACCGCGTAGATAGTTGTACTTAGCAGTGGCACGACGGCGTGGCGCAGCAGATTAAAGCGTTCTCGGCGCTTGAGCCAGAAGAAACGGATGCAGGAAATATTGACAAGCACATAGATAAGGATCACAAACATAGCGTCAAGCGTGCCCAGAAAGCCAAAGGCTCCGATGGGCGTGAACGCCAGACCCAGCCCGATGCCGATAATAATGCCTGTCACACAGAGCAGGATAATTGAGTTAACTGGCGTCTGGCGCTGGGGATGCGTCCAGGCCAGCCATGGCGGCAACAAGCCATCGCGCCCTATGGTGTAAATAATGCGCGCCCCTCCATTTACAATGGCCAGGGCCGCGCCAAAGAAGGAGAGCAGGCCGACGATATCAATCAGGGCGGCAAAACCATCGCCACCAAAATGGCGGGCAATCGTATCGAACGGAGCCGGATCGTTGGCGTAGCCAGTGGCCATCTTATCAACGCCATAACCTATAGTGGCCGCATAGACCATAAACACAAAAAATATGCCCACCACAAGCATCGAGCCGTAGACGGCGCGCGGGATGTTGCGATGCGGATCGCGCGTCTCTTCTCCCAGGGTGGCCGCAGTCTCGAAGCCAATAAAGCTAAGCACGGCCAGGACAATACCAACCGTCAGATCTCCGCCCCTGGGCACTACCGCAGGATTAAAAGGGGTAGCGCTAAGCCCGCCCTGATTTCCGACACGCCAGAGCACGATCACGGCGAGAAGCAGGCAGATGCCTATCTCAAAGAGCAGAAAAGTAAGATCGACGCTCAAAGATTGACGTATTCCGATGTAACAGAGCGCAAAGACGACGCCAATCGCCAGCACAAACCAGAAGCTCCAGTGCAAGTTGAGACCAAACCAACGCCATAGTAACTCTTGCAAATTGGCGCTCATGAGCACAAATGAATAAGGAGCGCCCAGGCCAACTGCAATCAGGCCAATCCAGCCGCATAGAAAGCCCCAGCGCGGCCCCAGTGCCTCCACGACAAAGGTGTAGGCCGAGCCGCTAGAGGGCAGTTCCCGCGACATCTCGCTATACTGATTGGCGACCAAAAGAGCGGCAATAAAACCGATCACAAAGCAGAATGGAATTGCCGCTCCCACAAGGCCAGCCTGGGGAATCGTATTAAAAAATATGGATGCCGCCGGAGACATTACGGCAACGGAGATAACTATCGCATGGGGCAAGCCAAGCGCATTAGAGCGCAGTGGTGGGCTTGTAGTTGTCGCCAGGGCCCCCATATCCGCGGGGGGAGGGGATGATATATCGCTCATGAGAAAGCCCTCCTGTTAGCTATGTTATTTCCCGGAACCAGGGGTTAGAAATATTCTTTTGTTGTGCCAAAAGTGGGAGGTAAGCCAAAAAGCGTGCTTCCCGATCCGCAGGCGAGCGCTGTAGCTTACGATCTTGGTGCGCAGCAAGCCCTAACTACTTACTGCGCTGGAACTGGTGTCGTCAGAAGGAATCGGCAGGTCAGCAGCAAAAAGCTCGCGTAGATATGCGTTAAGAAAGATACCCTCAGGGTCGAGCTGTGCGCGCATGCGCCTGAAATCGTGCCAGCGCGGATAGAGTGCAGCCAGGCGCTCAGCCGTCAGGGTATGCAACTTGCCCCAATGTGGGCGCCCCTGATAGTCCTGATAGATCTCTTCTATATGCTCAAAATAAGCCTTGTAGGGCATGCCGCGATACATATGCACGGCAATATAGGCCGAGGCGCGCTGATAAGCCGGGCTAAGCCAGATATCATCAGCCTGCACGAAACGGCACTCGACAGGAAAATGGACCTCGAAGCCGTAGCGATCGATGCAAGCTTTGATCTTTGGCAAGACCTCGCCAAAGTACTCAGCCGGAATGTTATACTCCATCTCCTGGAAGCGTACGACACGCGGAGTTGCATAAATACGATGGCTATAATCCACTTCCTTTACGCTGGCAATGCCCTGAGCAGAAATATTGCAGACAGCGCGCGAGAGCCTGGGCACGAGACGATTGCATTCCGAGAGCAGCCAGTAAACGCCATTCTCCAGCACTACCTTATTGAAGTTGCCCCATAAGCTACCAGCATCCGGCTGGGCTTCTGTCTCATTGGCAAACTTGATCTGCACCCAATCCGTATAAGGGAACCAGAAGAATTCGAAGTGCGCATTTTCCTGCTTATAGCGTTCGACATTCGCCAGGCAGACCGAAAGCCGCTCTCGATAAGTGTGATACTGCAAGCGTTTGGCCGGTACGACGCGTAGAGTGACAGCAGCAATCACCCCAAGCATGCCAAGCGAGACCTGCGCGGCCCTGAAAAGGTCTTGATTGCGCTCAAGGGAACATTCAAGGATCTCGCCAGAAGCCGTAACCAGCGTAAGCCCGACGACTTGCGTGGCCAGCGTGCCAAAGTTTACGCCGGTACCGTGCGTGCCTGTACTGATCGCACCTGCAATGCTCTGTACATCGATATCGCCAAGATTCTCCTGGGCCAGCCCATGAGCATGTAAGGCCTGGCCCAGATTTTTCAGGGTGGTACCGGCCAGGACCGTTACGGTGCTGCCGCTGCTATCAACAGAAGTAATGCCCTGCATATGTTCAAGAGACATTAGCACATCGTCACTCTGCACGAGCGGCGTAAACGAGTGGCCGGCCCCAACCACGCGAACATGGCGCCCGGAGCTGCCATACTGGCGCATGAAGTTTGCGAGTTCTTCAATACTGCCTGGTTTGACAAACTGTGTCGGGCTACAGTTTACCGAGCCTGACCAGTTGCTCCAACGCTTGATCTGCTCAATCTTCATAGCTAGCTATCCTCTTCTCCTGTGCAATTGCGGTAAAGCTATCGGGCTAATTATAGAAAGCATTGACCGTCGCCACGATAGGTAGGAACTTTATCCACTACTTTGCCATCGGCCACGAGCAATAAATGGCTAAAGCGCTCACAGAGCTCGCCGGCCTTGCTGTGACGCAAAAAGATCGGATCGCCACAATGGAGCGCCTCCGAACCTGCATATCTAATTGGCGTTTGCACCTCGCCAGCCCCTTCCATCGCCTCCAGGCGAGCACCCATCGGCAGATAGGGTTGGGGCAGTTTATCGAACGAAGCGGTACCAGAGGCCACGTAGCCACCACCCAGGCAGGTAAAAATATGCTGTTGTGGCCGTCGTACGATCTCGATAGCAAAGCCGGCGGCGGGCCGATAGCGAAAGTCGCGATAGTTATCAAACAGGGCCGGCGCGTAAAAGCCCGAGCCGACAGTTATTTCTGTCACCGTAGGATCTTCGCGCGTGCGCAAAAGACTCCCCGTTCCGCCTCCATTCACAAAGCGCAGCTGGATAGCATAGCTCTTGATTAACTCAATAATGGCTGCTCTCCGCTCAAGAATCGCCTGCATAGAGCGCTGTTTAAGGAAGCGCACAAGCAGATTTTTCGCGGCCTGACCGGGATACTGATCTCCCACGCCGGCGATCTGGGCCTCGTAGCCCATCACACCATCCAGCCAGACATGGGTTGAAGCCGCGATATGCTCAAGTAACGGGCGCACCTGCTCGGTAGTGCGCAGCGAAGAGCGCCAGACGCCAAAGTGCAAACCTGGCAAGTCCTGGGCCATATCTAGATCCAGGCAAAGAGGTAAACGTACTTGCTGACGACAGGCCACACGCTCAACCTGCTCTATATGGGCCAGGCTATCAATCATGAAGGTGATGTGCGAGCCGGCAGCCACGGCTTGCGCCACGGCGGCGATATCATCCTCGTGCCAGGCTGGATAGCCGATGAGCAGATCGTCAAAGCCCTGAGAGGCCAGATAGACAGCCTCGCGCGCCGTGAAGCACATGAGGCCCTGAAAACATTCTGCAGCCTCCAGAATACGCCGCAGCACGGCTATACTGCGCAGAGACTTCGAGGCCAGGCGCACAAGTTTGCTGCCAGCATTGCTTCGGATCTGATCGATGTTTTGCTCAAGCAAATTAAGATCGAGATAGGCGAATGGCAGCGTCTGGCCCCGAAATACTTCACGATAATAGGCATAGTCATACACTCTAAGCGCGCTCTCGGCAGCAGACGAGGGTCTAGCACTAGACTGGCCGACCTGAGCTGATTGCATGTTGCTTTGTTCCCGTTGCTCTTCTTGCTTTGTTTGACGCATAGATTCATCAACTCCTTCCACTGTAAAGAGAAGGTTACAGCGGTAGTAGCTACGATTTTAGCGCCCTGACATGCTTATCGGCAGATCAGCTTTCTCTATGGCTAGAAGGCGCTCCCTCTGCCAGAGCGATCACGGCGCTAGTAAGATGATCAATATCACGTCGTGACCGCACAGTATTGCGGTCACTGATAAATTGCAAGATGATACCGTCAAGTCCACCAACAATAAAGCGGGCGAGATCGGCAACAGGGATCGCACATGTCAGGTTAGCAGCGGCAAAGGCCTCCTGTATTAAACTTTCGACCACAGCACAATAACCATCATATTGCTGCCTGGCTAACCACGAAGAAGCGGGATGTCGTAGAGCGTAGAGCGTAAGCTCATACTGTATAATCTGTAGTTCCGGGCTCTCCTCTACGGAGGACCAGAAAGCTATGAGGCTGTCAGCGATAATCTCTCTGATGCTGCCACTGGAGCCGGCGCGGGCACGGCGCGCGATCTCTCCAGTCAGTTTCATCATTTCTTGCAGTACGGCGAAGAGCAGATCATCCTTGCTGCCAAAGTAGTAGCGCAAGGTGGCCTGGTTCACACCAGCCTCAGCGGCGATTTTACGCGTTGTGGTCTGGGCCAGGCCATCGCGTGCCAGAACACGAATCGTAGCAGCTATAATCTCTGTACGCCTCTCGCTGGCGGTGTCCGCTCTGCTCATTGTTTCACCTGCATCACAAAAGGAGGAGAAAGTTATTCAAGCGGTTGAATAATAAATAAAGTATACCTATCCGAGCTAGAAGGCGTCAAGAGGGAAGCAGGGCAAAAATTAAGCAAGAAATAGAGAGACAGGCTTTATCTGGCTGTAAAGAGAAGCTGCGGGAAACAGAAAAGCTAGGCATAAGTAACGAGCTTAAAGAAGTGGGAGGGAAATAGAAGGGCAGGACATAAAAAAAACCCGTGCAGGCAGGTGAAACGGCGACGTCCTATTTTCCCGTGCAGTTGCCCGCAGAGTATCGTCGGAGCTGAAGAGCTTAACTACCGTGTTCGGGATGGGAACGGGTGTACCCTCTTCGCTATTGTCACCGGCTCGCCTGCTTGTACAGGTGTCGTTCTTGACACGGCATATACTACTACAGATGCTCAGCTCTGTCAAGCGTTTTTCGCTCCAATTTTTGCAAGCAGGAAATTTCAGTGCTCTGGCTTTAAGATGCTTTATCTGGCGACCAGGGAAAAGTATAAGAGCTCCATTATGCTTATAGCGTTGGATTAATGGATTATTGCGCTATAGCAAGCAAGAAGGAGGTGGACGGGCCACACGCGTTCAGTCTTTTGCGCGTTGCCCACGATAGGCCAGCTTCTTGGCCTTGTTGCCACAGGTATTCATCGAACACCAGCGGCGCTGTTGAGGATGGGAGGTATCGAGAAAGAGGCTGGCACAGGCAGGCCGCGCACATATTTTGAGTTTCTCGGCTTCGGGACTGGCAAACAACTCGACAGCATCGCGCGCCAGCAAGGCCAGAACCGCCTGTATGGGCTGCGGCGCGCTCCTGGAGCAGGTGCGCCCATCCTCACTCAATTGAGGTATAAGTGCTGGCTGAGCCGCCCAGAAGTTGATGGTCTCCCGATCAGCTGGCATAGGTGCGCTTCCTTCTCGGCGCGCCAGAGCGGCCCGATAGATGGCCTCGCGTAGCACCCGCGCCGCCTCAAGTTCAGCCTCAGTGACGTAAGGAGCTGCCTCTACGAGTTTTGCTTCCCCGCACCAGCGACTGAGGTCAGCGGGACTTTGCAGACGCTCGAATGCCTGAGCGCCACGATCTCCTACCGTAGCAGCCAGCCAGAGGCAGGGACGCCCGGTGGCAAAGCCAAAGGTTTTCTCTCTGGCCGGGCGCGCGCCCAGGAAGGTAACAGGGCTCTCGCTGGATGTAGTTATGCTCTTCATACGAGCAGTATATCATACGGTTCCGCTCAAAGAGGCTCTACGGCAACTGGACATCAAAGGGCTTCTCTGCTAAAATGGAACCAGTTAAAGCGGTTCCATTAGCTTAAGCCACAACCATGGACTGGCAACGTTACTTTTTGGAGATCTACTATGCAACAAAATACGCTTCCCTCTAGACCTGACAAGGCTATATTTCCTGGCGCTGGCAGCACTGTGCAAAGCGCGGCGCAGAGCATGCTTGACGGCTTCACGAGTCACGTGCAGAAGGCCGGCGCGATAAACATGCATTATGTAGAAGGCGGGAGTGGCAAAATTGTGCTGCTTCTGCACGGCTGGCCGGCCACATGGCGCGTTTGGAGAAAAGTTATGCCAGAGCTGGCGAAGCATTACCATGTTGTCGCTATCGATCTGCCTGGGCTTGGCGATTCGGAACCGTCACAAGCAGGATACGACAAGGCGAGCATCGCCCAGCTTATTCATACGCTTCTCCACGCTTCCTGGCCCCAAAGGATATATCTCGTGGGGCATGACATCGGTGCGGCTGTCGCTTATGCCTACGCGCGTCAGTTTCCCGAAGACGTGGAAAAGCTTGTCGTCATGGATGATCCGCTTCCGGGCTTGAAAGATTGGGATACAGTAAGGGAGAAGTGGCCACGCTGGCACTTCGCCTTTCATAGCCTGCCGAATTTGCCCGAACAGCTGGTTTCCGGCAAGGAATATATTTATCTTAGCTGGTTCTATCACAACGCCTATCAGAAGGCTGCCATCAGCGAGGAAGATATTAGTTTGTATGTCGCCAAATATGCCAATCCTTCCTCACTTCACGCTGGCTTTGAATACTATCGCGCCTTCGAACGGGACGCGCTGGATAACGCCAGCAACAAGCCTTTGCTAAAAATGCCCATCCTTGCCATAGGCGGAGAGCACTCAGCCTGGAAGAGTATTCTTTACGAACAACTGCAGGATCACGCCTCCTCTCTGCAAGGCGCCGTGGTTCCCGCTTGCGGCCATTTCATCCCTGAAGAGCAACCGGAATGGGTTATAGAGCAGCTTCTCCAATTCTTTGCGCTGTCTCATACTTGAAATGGAGAGAACTCTCTGCCAAGAGGCTGTGGTTTGTTAGCTAATATGTCACATCACAGCCTCTCAATCGCCAGGCTTAATCTCTTGAGAAAACTCTGTTGAGCCTCCGCACCAAAGCCACCTCGCCTGGCTGCTTAGCCCTCAGATTTCTGACGTAGATCGGCAGGTGTCAGTTGTTGTGTTAAGAAGCCCCGAAAGACATCAAGGCGATCAGCGCCCTGCAAGCGCGGCAGCATCAATTGCCGGCCATAATAATAAGTGAACACATAGAGCTCATGAAAAGGGGTCTTAATAAATTCTAGATACCTGGGAGCGCGCTCCTCAGAGATAAGCATATATTTTTGCATATATTGCATAACCTCAGCCTCGGAGCGGCCTTCGCGCAGCATAATAGCAGCATTGCCCCACACTCCCTCCAGCAGAGCCTCGGCCTCGCGCAATTTTTGCATATCCACGCCGTCAGGCTCAATGCCAGCCTCTGGATAAATATGCTCCGCCAACCAGTCCTCGGCCTCGGTCGCCGTAAAGATCATCTCTAGAGCTAGCGTGGCGATCCCTTCGGCAATCGTACATTGTGGGCTTAGCAGCATAACCATTGTTTGCTCCACTTGCCCACCCTCGCGATAGAGAGAGCGCTCCTTCACTACACCTTCGGTATGATGGCCAGGATAGCCCTCGTGACAACATAGTTCCAGTAATGAGGATAGCACGGTTGGTAGATCCGTGTTGGCGACAATGCGCGAACAATAGTTGCCCAGGTACCAGCAGGCGCCTCCGCCCAGCATATCCTTTACTGCCTCCACCTCGACAGTTTCTTCGGCAGGCAGATCGATAAAGGTTCGCGTCCGTCTGCGCGCCTCAGCCATCGCACGCACCATAAAGCCGGGCAATAAATGAGCCTTTTCTTGCGTCAATTCATAGCGCTTGCGTCGGGCCTTTCTGCGCTCACCGATACTGCCAGCACCCGGAAGGATCGCTTCAAACAGGCTATGCGCATGCTCAAACTGGGACTCGGGAACCCAGGCAGGACGAATATCAAAGCAGCGCTCCGCCTCCTCCTCCATAGTGAATTTCTCGTCATTTAACTTGCGGCTCAAGGTCTCCATGGCGCGCACTTGTTTCGCTAAAAATTTGCTCTGCTGCTCACTAAAGCCTTGTATAGGAAGCGTATCTTCCAGGGCCATGGCCGCCCTGACCATCTCGTTAGCCGGCCTCACATCCTCGACCTCAACGCTGGCTTTCCATTCCACAGGGCCGTAATAAGAATCTACAAAGGAAATAGGGCTAACCTGGTGGATGGCCTTATCGATCTGAAAAGCCAGCTGCATATAGTCTCGATACCATTGCTCGCTCATGGCGCTTATCCTTTTCTATCTTCTCATTCTATGACAATTTCCCGCAAGACGAAGTAAAATTCTTTTCTCGCTCAATATGAAACTTTAATGCATAAAGATTGGTATAACACATCTTTCCCATTATTTCAACCATGCCGCGGAGCCTGAAACGTTTTCAGCCAGCTAGTTGTGTGGACAAAATGAAAGGAGTGAACGCGGGTGAGGAATAATCTCTAAGATGTCTGTACAAAGTGAATAAGTACTATAAGAAAAGAGAGCCCCATCGCTTAATAGTGGATGGAGCTCTCTGTATTTGAGCTTAAAGATTCTCGATAGCGACGGGCTCTATCTGATCGGCGGGCTCAAAGCCAAAGATTCTTGAATAGAAGTACAGCTCCGCCTCTAACGTACGTTTGATGTTCTCGGCACGGCGGAAACCATGCTGTTCGCCCTCATAGGCAACATACGCTACCGGCAGCTTCTTGGCCTTTAGAGCCTCAACCATGCGTTCGGCCTGGTTGGGCAGAACTACCTTATCTTCAAGGCCCTGGAAGAAGATGACCGGGCAAGAAAGCTTATTGGTAAAGTTAATGGCCGAGCGTTGATAATACAGATCGGCCTTCTCGGGGTAAGGTCCAACCATACCATCCAGATAGCGCGACTCGAACTTATGCGTATCGCGCAACAGGCCCATCAGATCGCTCACGCCAAAATGGCTGGCTCCAGCCGCGAAAATATCGCGGAAGGTCAAGGCACAGAGCGTCGTATAGCCGCCAGCGCTGCCACCCCGAATCGCCAGACGGCGACCATCGGCAAGACCGCGTTCAACAAGATACTTCGCGGCATTGACGCAATCATCAACATCAACGATTCCCCATTGACCACGCAGCCTTTCGCGATACGCGCGCCCATAGGCTGTGCTGCCACCATAATTTACATCGATCACCGCAAAGCCCCGACTGGTCCAGAACTGAATGCCTGCATTAAAGGCATTAACTGTTTGCGCAGTTGGCCCGCCATGGCTAAGAACCAGCAAAGGTGGTAGTTCGCCTTCAGGCGCCTGATAGTCAGCATTGTGCGGCGGGTAATAATAGGCATAGGCGCTTAGCCCATTCTCGGTTGGGAATTCGATGGATTGCGGCTCTGATATATAGGCCTGCTTCACTTTTACTTTGCTCGCCTGGCGCAAAACCTCAGCCTTATTAGCACTCAAATTAAGCTGCAAGAGCGTCTGATCCTCCGCCGGAGATGCGGCTTCAAAGACAGCATAGCCATTACTTGCCTGAATATTAGTAAAGGTTGAATAAGGCAACTCAATGGGGGTAAGCTGTCCATTTGTAGTATCGAGCCTTGCCAGGTGCTCTATCCCCTTAGCTGTGTACCAGCAAATAATGCTCTGCGCCGAAGCAAAGGCGTAGGTAGACATCCCAAAGATCCACTGTGGCACGCCAAACTCGGCCTCTTGCTCATGAAGGGCCTCAATCTGTCCATTGCGCCAGCGATAAATGTTCCACCAGTTGGTGCGGTCAGAAATAAAATAGAGGCTTCCGTCAGGCGACCAGGATGGTTGGAAGATAGATTCGGTTTTTCCGCCGGCTACCTGCTCGGCGTGGGCAAGCGTGCCATCTACATTGAGGTCAGCAACCCATAATTCTGTGCCGTCCCAGGGCATGTTAGGATGATTCCAGGTGAGCCAGGCCAGGCGCGAACCATCAGGGCTGAGCCGAGGCGACGAGTAAAAATCATTGCCCTCGACCAGGACCTGTCCAACGCTGCCACCACTTAACGGAACGCTTGCCAGAGCATTCACAGCCTCACTCTGGCTATTCGTGTGATCCTCACGCACGCAGATCAGGCGCCCGCGCCGACTATCAACCACCATATCGGCATAGCGCATGGCCGATTCTTGTGTTATTGGCTCTGGATCGGCTCCCGCCGTCACACGATACAGGCGCTGATCAGCAAAGTTAGCAAAATAGACTACTCCCTCACTAACAACGAAGCTTCCTCCCCCATACTCGTGAACCCGCGTGCGCGCACTGAATGGTTGCGGCGTAATATCTGAGATAGTGCCATCAGCAGCACGGCACACAATAGCACTTCGTCCAGCCTCAGCCGGACGATTCTCAATCCAATAGATCTGTGATCCATCAAGTGCAATCTGCCCAAGACCAATACTATCTGAGACGATAAGCTCCGGCGTCACTGGCGATTTCCAGGAACCGTAGGGAGCAATCTGTGGATCATGCATACAACTTTTCTCCAGGTATTGATTAATGAGTTGCTATCTGCAATAAGCTCTGCGCATACCCTTATAAGCCCTACTATCTATTTCATATGGCCTTCTCTCTCTGGTGGGTACGTATTAATCTCTTCTGCGACAGCCTGGCACCCAGCATAGAAAAGAAAGCGGCCGGGGGTATTCAGCCTGATATAGTTTTTTATTATAGCACAATAAGGAAAAGCTTGCATATTACGCAATGGTTTCTACCTTTATAAGTATTTTACATCTTATATTTAAGATACCAATAAATATTATTTATTACTCAGATACTTTTACTATTATATATCGCCCACAAATAATGCGACCCTGCTATACACACCTCCCTTACTTTTCTCGTAAGGGAGGCCTTTAGCGTTGTTTGTCAGCTAATAAAGACGTGCCTGATAAAAGCCCTTGAAGGTTTTTTCTACCGGGACCCCATAAAGCACCTACTCCTTTGCACTGCTCTGCCAGGCCAACCAGTCGCGAATATATTGCTCATGCTCCTCATAATGTCCTCCTGGTTCGCTAAGCCATGTTATGATTGAACGTCCCCCTAACCATTCGTATGGCGTCTTCAACGCTCCCTCGTTCAGCTTTTCTAGATACCCCAAGACCTGCTGATGCGTTGCCTGAAATTCGGCTAGCACGTCTGCTAGAGGACGGTCCTTGTTCTGCAGGTAAACTTGCTCATTGGTCTTGTCTCTCACTTCCTCGGTACTCTCAAATCCTGGATCAGTCCAGCTTATACCTTGCTCGATAGCTTTCAACATTTCAAGCAGGTTCACGCGCTCCCAGAACGTAAGATGTGCGATGTGATCCTTGACCGACCAGCCATCAGTAACCCCTGGCATTTGCATCTGCTGCTCACTCAGATCCGCGATTAGCGCATCGAAATGGGTGTAGAGCGCCCGCCTCATTTCCAAAAGTTCTGCTTTGCTTTTTTGTTGCGCCATATTTTTAGCTCCTACTACTATCTTTCAACTCCTTCTTTGAGTATAGCAGTAAATACGGTTATACCGAGTCCTGATAGCGGCCAACCTCTTTTCCAAACCAAAAGGCCAGCGCTGCAGCAATAACAACGCCAGCCTTCTGGAACACGTTTCGGACACCAGGAATTACATAGGATAGCCACGCGAGCCCTGAAGGCCCTTGAGGCAGGAGATCTCCCCACACATATTATCTATGTGCCCCAGCACCAATCTGCTAAGGATATAGCCTGCAGTAGTTTGTCCCAGGCCAAAGCTCGTCAGATCAATAGGGCGCTCCAGGTCAGCATCGCTCAGCGTAGCCAGGTAGGCGTCTGTAGCCTCGTGAACCGCCTGAGCATAGCGGCGCAGGGCTGGCAGATCTACTTGAACGCGGCGTGCCCATTCGGCAGTTGACAACGGTTGAATCTCGCTAACGCCGGTTCTCTCAGCCCAGCTAGAAGCAAAGAGCGGCGCCCCACCTTTGAGGATCATATTAATGGCAGCATCCTCACTGGCCACGGCATGAACATAGGTAGCGGCCAGGGGATTGGCCTTGCCAGGAGGTGCCCAGTGAGCCTGTTCGGGCGTGACATCATCCATAGTCGCCTCTAGAAATCCATGAGCCTGCTTTATCTGTTCGCGTAGAAGAGCAATTGCATCCATAATCTAAGTTACCTTTCTCTCTATTAGCGGACCCCGATTTATTTGTGGGAGCCACTCCGCCAGTCCGTACTTAGCGATCACTCTTAGCATAAGCATGGAGCGCTGCCATTACCATGAAAAGTGCTGCCAAAGGCTGCCAGTTTTCGTATATAAAGACCATCTTTCCAGTTTCGGACCGGAACACAGCGCTTTAAAGTTCAAAAAACCGGCATAGAGAAAGAGGCTTGTCTGACCCTGCGGAGGAGAAAGGCTTTTCATAAAGGGGGCAGACAGTGTACGATAAGAGCAACACCCTGAAAGCAGTGGGGCAAAGATCCTAAACGAGGTTTCAATTATGGAAAGTGCATGCCTTGACTTTATCAATAGCGAATTTCGCGATCTGCGTGGACGCTGGATCAGAGATTATTTATTGGAGCCCACCTGGCTAGAACGGTTTCTTACTCAGTGGAATTTACAGGTCAGCGAGGCGGCCAGCCCCGAAATTATCACAGACCTACTTGCCCTGCGTAAATTCTTGAGGGGTCTGATTGAGAGACTCAGCACTGGCCCACTTACGCCCGAAGACATGACTGCATTGAACAGTATTATGCATAAAGCACCTGTAAAGCGTAGCTTGAACTATTGGCACGGCAGCTATCAGCTAGAGCTTGCGCCCCAGCTGCGCGATTGGCGCTGGGTTCAGGCCGAAATCGCCGCCTCCTTCGTAGAGCTGCTCACACAGCACGATCCCCGCAACATCAAAATCTGCGAAAATAGCGATTGCCTCGCAGTCTTCTACGACGAAAGCCGCAGCCATACCCGTCGATTTTGCACCTCTGACAAATGTGCAAATCTTTTGAAGGTGAGGCGTTTTCGGGCGCGCCACCAGAGGAGTGCAAGCGTCTCCATCTCTTAGCCGCCCATCAGGCAGACATAGTTATGGCGCTGCCACATCCTTAGATGTAGAGTAGCGCCATAAACTGATTTCTCTTTTGTCCAGATCTCTCATCTCGCGAACTAGCGAGACAGAGAGCCACATTTACTTGAGCATGGTTTGAGCCGCCATCTGGGCCAGATTGACCAACCAGAAGGGCAGGACAGTACCCATGGCCAGCGTACCCAGAGCCGCTAGAGCCAGGCCAACCCAGGCAAAGGCGTTCAAGCCAGTGGCCTGGCTTTCCTCGATCTCTACAGTGGCCGGCTCGTTAACCTTCGCCAGCTTCCCGCTCACCGGCTTAACGGCCACAGCTGTAGCCAGGCCACCACTCACTGTGCGTGCGGATGCCTTTGTGCGGGCCGAACCACGCGCAGAGCTCGCCGGAGCGGAACCCGAGCCACCCGCACTGGCTGTAGCAACCGCCGGTGCTGCCGCCTGTTCCATAAACATACCGGCAATGATGCGCAGGTAGTAATACATACCCAGCACACTTGCCAGCACGCCGATTATCAACAGCTCAGGATGGCCGCCAACCAGGGCCGCATAGAACAAGTAGTATTTTGCCGCGAAACCAGCCATCGGCGGAAAACCGGCAAGGGCCAGCAGGAAGAAGGCCAGCAGGCCAGCTAAAAGCGGACGGCGATACCACAGGCCGCGCAGATCGCTGGCATTGCTTCCCGAATTATCGACATGCTCAAGCATGGAAACGACGCCAAAGGCTCCCAGATTCAGGAAGGTATAGCAGAGCAGGTAGAAGAGGATGGCCGAAGCCCCCAGTGTCTTCCCAACCACAATCCCGATCAGCAGATAGCCAGCATGTGCGACGCTGGAATAAGCCAGCAGGCGTTTGACGTTGCTCTGTACCAGAGCCATAAGATTGCCGCCGACAATCGTCAGCACGGCAATCGCCCAGACAACCGGGACCCAATCGGCCCGTGCCGGATCGAAGATGAAGCCAAAGACGCGCGCAAAGGCAATCAAGGCAGCGGCCTTCGTACCCACCGACATAAAGGCAGTCACCGGCGCCGGCGCGCCCTGATAGACATCGGGGGTCCAGGCCTGGAAAGGCACAGCCGAGATCTTGAAGGCAAAGCCCACAATCAGCAAGCCCATGGCGATAATCAGCAGGATTGGCCGCGCGCCAGCCGCCGAGTGGGCCAGCGTCGTATTAACAAAGTTTGCCACACCTATAAACGACGTACTGCCCGTCGCTCCATAGGTCAAGGCGACGCCATAGAGCAGGATGGCCGAAGCAAAAGAGCTGAGCAGGAAGTACTTCATGCCCGATTCCTGCGAAGCCTTGCGGCGCGCCACAAAGCTACACAGAATATACAGAGCCAGCGAGAGCATTTCCAGGCCCAGGAAAACCGTAATAAAGCTCGTTGCCGCCGCCATTAACATCATACCAACAGTAGCAAAGAGCAGTAAGGCATAATATTCGCCCTGGTGTACCAGGTTCAAGCGCTTGAGGTAAGGCGGAGAAAACAGCACGCCTAATGCGCTGGCGCTCAGAATGATGAGATAGGCAAACAGTGTTCCCCAATCGGACCCCACCATCTCATTAAACGCCCTGTGCTGGTCTCCGCTGACAAAGAGTACAATCGTAGCGGCTAACGCTCCCGCCAGGCCCAGCAGCGCCACTACAGGCAAGATCGCGAAGTTAGCGGGACCGCTATGCTTCGTTCTCTTCTCGCCCTCATGTGGCAACACCAGGTCCACCAGCATAAGAATGAGCGTCATCACCACCAGGATCAACTCTGGCGCTATTCTTCCCCAATCTGCAGGGGTAACAGTGAATGTAAAAGTCATCGAAAATACCTCGGGCACACCTGTTCGGGTGTACCCCACGTTTTACTTCACAAACGCATTTCCGAGAATCTGCAGCGTATTGACGACCGATGGCTCCAGAATAAAGGTCAACGTCGAAGGCAACAGGCCAATGAAAAAGATCAATACCAGCAAGGGCAACAGGGTAACAAACTCACCAAGATGAATATCGCTTAGCGTACCCTTGCGTATCAGCGTAGCGACTACACCCTGCTGCTGGCGTGGCCCCTCGGTGATCCCCTGGAAGAAACGCAGCATATACCAGGCCGCCGGAACCACGACAATCGTACCCAGAATGCCAAAGACGGCACTTGAACGGAACGTGCCCAGCAGAGCGAGAAACTCGCCTGCAAAGCTATTCAGGCCCGGTAGCCCCAACGAAGAGAGCGCAGCTATCAGCGCCACAGTTGCCAGCACAGGCACACGCGTGGCCAATCCACCAAAATCCGTAAGCTTGCGCGTACCTGTACGCGCCTCAAAGTAGCCGGCGATCAGGAAGAGGGCCGCAATCGTAATACCATGATTGACCATCTGCAGGACCGAACCTTCAATGCCCTGAGGGTTGAAGGCAAACATACCAAGCATGATCACGCCAAGATGGCTGATACTGCTATAGGCCAGCAGACGTTTAATATCAGTCTGCGTCAGCGCCAGAACCGCGCAATAGAGAATACCAATCACTGCAAGAATTCTGAACAGCGGGGCCAGCGTCTGAATGGCATCCGGGAAGAGCGGGAGGCAGAAGCGCAGGAAGCCGTATGCACCTGTCTTGGCCATCGCCCCGGCTAGCAAGGCAGTTACCGGAGCTGGAGCCTCGCTATAGGCATCGGGCAGCCAGCTATGGAAGGGCACAAACGGCACCTTGACGGCAAAGGCTGCGGCAAAGGCCAGCAACAACCAGAGCTGGATACCACTATTGAGCTTCGTGTTCAGCAGTGCCGCGAGATCCAGCGTATAGCTGCCACCGGCTGCCACCTGGTGATAGTAGCCAAGAGCAATGATTCCTGCCAGCATCAAGAGGCTACCCACTGAAGTATAGAGCACAAACTTGAAGGCCGCATAGATACGGCGCTGACCACCCCAGGTTCCCACCAGGAAGTAGGCAGGGATCAGCATCAGTTCCCAGAAGATGTAGAACAGGAACAGGTTTGTTGCCAGAAAGACCCCGATCATCCCGCACTCAAAGAGCAGCATAAAGGCCATATAGTTCTTGACCTTCTGCTCAATGCGGAATGAAGCAGCTATGCATACAGTCGTCAACAGCGTCGTCAGCACAACCAGCAACACACTAATGCCATCCACGCCCAGGCTATAATTAATGCCCAGCCCGGGAATCCAGGCCAGATTTTCGTTATAGTGGAACGTACCAAGGAAAGTCGCGCTCACAGTTGACTGCGAATAGACCAGCAAAAGGCCCAGAGAGAGCAGCAGTTCCAGCAGGGACAGAACGAGAGCCGTCCAGCGGATCGCTCCAAAGCTCTCTCGCGGCAAGAACAGAACTATAATTGCTCCCAGCAAGGGGAGGAAGGTAACGACCGAAAGAATTGGAAACATAACCTCTACCCCCTCACCGCATAATAGACAACTATCAAGACAACGCCAAACAGGATGGCCAGAGCGTAATTGCGCATATAACCAGTCTGTAGCTTGCGCAGTCCAGTGCTTGTCCCGCGCAGAACCCAGGCTATACCACGGCTACCACCATCCAGTGCATCGCCTTCCAGGAAGCGCGTTGCCGCACGCCCAAAGGCCAACACAGGCTTAATCAGCACCACAGTTAATATTTCATCAACATAGTACTTATTCAAGACCAGTTGATAGAAAGGATTCTTACTTTCTTTATAGGCAAAGCCCTTGCCATAGCGCATCCAGGCGAACAGAATACCCAGCACAGCCAGCACGATGCTAATCCCCGTCGAGGTCCATTCCAGGGCCAGCGAGGCCTCGTGTACCTCGCCCACTGCCGGGGCCAGGAAGTTCGCCAGGGGCTGCCAGTGCGGCAGGCCAATCAGGGCAAAAGAACCCACGAAGCCGCCGATAACCGAGAGAATACCCAGAATAATCAGAGGCGTCGACATCACAGCAGGCACTTCTTGAATATCATAGTAGCCAACCTTACCGCCATGATGTCCACTGGCCTCCTCTTCCTCTACTTCTAGCCCGTCGTCCTCATGTGCCACAGCCGCCTCGCCGCGATAAGTCCCGTTGAAGATGCCAAAGAAGAGGCGGAACATATAAAAGGCAGTCAGGCCAGCAGTTAACAGGCCAATCGCCCAGAGCACATAATAGCTAACATCGCCGGTTGAAGAAGCCTGCGCCAGCAGTGAGCCCAGAATATCGTCTTTACTCCAGAAACCGGCAAAAGGCGGAATACCGCTGATCGCCAGGGCCGCCACAAGGAACGTCCAGAAAGTGATTGGTAAGCGGCTGCGCAAGCCCCCCATACGACGCATATCCTGCTCACCGGCCAGGGCATGGATAACCGCACCGGCACCCAGGAAGAGCAGAGCCTTGAAATAGGCATGCGTAGTTAGATGGAAGATACCGCCGGTATAGTTGTGCACGCCCTCGCTCATAAACATATAGCCAAGCTGGCTAATCGTCGAATAGGCCAGCACGCGCTTGATATCGAGCTGGGCGAGGGCAATCGTCGCCGCAAAGAGTGCCGTGATACCGCCGATCCAGGCCACCACATTTAAGGACACAGGCGAAAGATCAAACAGCGGATGGGCGCGCGCCACCAGGTAAACGCCGGCGGTGACCATCGTCGCCGCGTGGATCAGCGCACTGACCGGAGTTGGACCCTCCATCGCATCGGGCAGCCACATATAGAGCGGCAACTGCGCCGACTTGGCCGCGCAGGCCACGAAGAGCAGCAGGCAGATCGCAATCAGCGTCCCGCTCGCCGCCACACTCGCCTTGCTAAAGACATCCTGATAGGCTAGCGAGCCATAATTCTGGAAGATCAGAAAGATCGCCAGCATCAAGCCAAAGTCACCAATAACATTGATCACAAAAGCCTTGCGCGCAGCCGCCACCGGCGCCCGCCGCTCATACCAGAAACCGATAAGCAAGAAAGATGCCAGGCCCACCATGGCCCAACCAACCAGCAGAAACAGGAAATTGTCAGCCGTGACCAGCAGCACCATCGCAAAAATAAAGAAGTTAAGATATGCGAAGAAGCGCCAGAACCCCGGATCATCCTCCATATATCCTGCCGAATAGATGTGGATCAGCAGACCCACGCCCGTCACCACCAGCAACATCGTCGCTGAGAGCGGGTCCAGAAGCAGGCCAAATTGCACTTGTAAGGAGCCTGAGACCACCCAGTTATAGATCGCCAGGTCATTCACCCGCGCCGCAGGGCTCGTACCAAGCATCGAGAAGAAATTCGTAACCGACAGCAGGAAAGCGAGGCCACAAGCCCCCCAGGCTACCGTCAGTATTCCTCCTCGTGGCATGATCCTACCCAGCAAGCCCAGAATGATGAACCCAAGCAAGGGCAGTAGCAGCACCCACAAACTCAGATTTATCATGTTTTAGCCTCGCAATATATTCATCTCGTCAACATCGATATTGCGGCGCGAGCGGAAGATGGAGACGATAATAGCTAAGCCCACAACGACTTCGGCCGCAGCCACCGTCAGGACGATAAAAACAAACATCTGTCCATCCGCTGAGTCCAGAAACGTCGAGAAAGCCACAAACGATAAATTGACGGCATTGAGCATCAATTCAATTGACATGAATATAATCAGTGGATTGCGCCTGACCAATACGCCCACGACGCCTACCGTAAACAGTATAGCGCTCATCACGAGATACGCGGGCAATGGCATTAACTCCGCTGGTGATGGCATTGTTCCCTCCTAACTAACAGCGTGTGCAACGTGTTTGTGCCACCCGTGGCGGCAGAAAGAGGAGCATTGAAACGCTCCTAAATGTATCGCAAACACATTACGCCCGGCGCCCGAAAATCAGCGCGCCGAGAATGGCGATCACAATAAGCAAACTGGTAACTTCGAAGGGAAACAGGAAGCCATGAAAGAGCGCCTGTCCAAAAGCCTCAACGGAGCCACCATGCTGCTGCACCGCTGCCGCCAGGCTGCCGCCATTGGCCTTTATGCCGGTCGCAGTTGTGCCACTGAAGATCAGGTAGCTCAAGGCTCCTACGAGCACCACACCAAGTATGCTCCCGACGATACGCTGCCAGGGCATGCGGTCGCTTCGTTCTACATCCCCCTGCTCAGGTGCAAGCATTGTTACGACGAATAGGAAAAGCACCATGATTGCGCCAGCATAAATCAGGATCTGCACGATAGCTATAAACATTGCCCCCAGTTGGAGGTAGAACATCGCCAGGAACAGGAGCGTGAGGATCAGGCTCAAGGCGCTATAGACAGCGTTCTTGAACGCGATCACTCCTATAGCAGAAGCCGTGCTGGCGATTGCCAGCACGAAAAATGAAACTTGTACAACAGTCATCATCGTTACCTTTTTTATCTCTCCATGCGGAAAAAACCTTACTGCTCATCCGCACGGGATAATTTTCTTCTATCCTGATCTTGCTCCTCATTTGCTATGAGCACCTGACGCTCGGTCTCTAGATTACCAAGGCCAACCGCAGCGGCATTGGCCTGCGAGCCATCAAATTGCTTGCTCACCTGCGGCACGGGCTGCGCAGCCTCGGCAGGCGGCTGATCTGCCCATACCTTCGCCGAGCCAACCGTGGCCTGTCCCTGCGCTTCGAGCAACTGCTCTTTATGATAAACCATATCTTCTGGATAGTACGATGCTAGTTTATACTCTTTTTCCAATGTGATGGCACCTGTCGGGCAAGCCGCCTGACAATAGCCGCAGAAGATACAGCGCAGCATATTGACATCGAAGACCTTGGCATAGCGCTCGCCTGCCGAGACACGCTGCTCTTCTGTATTCTCGTCAGCCTCAATATAGATGGCGTCGGCAGGACAGGCCCCCGCACACAGATAGCAGCCAACACAGCGCTCCAACCCATTCTCGTAGCGGTGCAAGACATGTCGTCCCCGGAAACGTGCAGGTAACTCGCGCTCTTGCTCTGGATAGGAGACTGTGGTTGGCTTCCTACCCATCTGCTTTAAGGTGGTTGCCATACCTTTTATGATATCAAAAGACATTATGTACTCCTCTAAGAACTATACCTGTACGGCCTTTGAGTCTTGCTGAGACTGCTGTTGTTGCCCGTTCTCCTCAGTGGCAGCCGGCGCAGCGCTTGGCTCGAATTTGGCCAGGCGCACCGATGAAGGCAGCACAAACTCGCCCTTCTTCTGCGGATTCTCTTCGAAGCGAACTCCCTCAGCCACACCACGGCTGCGGATGACAACCAGCATGATGACAATGATGGCCAGGCCGGCGATGCCGTTTACCCACCAGGGCAGATCCAGGGCCACGACAACGGCAGTGATCAGGGCGTTGAGGACGGCCAGGGGCAGCAAGAGTTGCCAGCCCAGGCGCATCAAGCGGTCGTAGCGAATACGCGGCAAGGTCGCACGCAACCAGATGAAGAGGAACAGGAAGAAGGCCACTTTGACCAGGAAGAATAGCACCGAGATCACCGGAATGCTATCAAGCCCGAACAGGCTCCAACCGCCAAAGAACATCGTGGCAGCGATGGCGCTCACGGTCATCATGTTAATATACTCGGCCATCTGGTAGAGGCTCCAGCGCAGGCCACTATACTCGGTGAGATAACCGGCGGTCAGCTCCTGCTCGGCTTCCGGCAGATCGAAAGGCGCGCGGTTGACCTCGGCGACACCAGCGATAATATAGATGACAAAGCCCAATGGCTGCGCGAACACAAACCAGATGCCCTGGGCCAACTGCTGATGAACGATACCTACCATGCTCAGGGTTCCGGCCCACATCAAGACACCGCTCAGGGCCAGACCCAGGCTGGTTTCGTATGAGACCATCTGAGCAGCGCTACGCAGCGCGCCAAGCAGCGAATAGCGATTGCCAGAAGCCCAGCCACCTAGCACGATGCCATAGACTGCCAGCGATGAAATCGAAAGAATCCAGAGAATACCAATATTAACATCAGCTATCAGCGGGTCCCATACGCTTGGCTTGCCCGGCGCCCAGCTATTGCCGATCGGCACAACAGCAAAGGCCGAGAGCGCTACGATCACCGAGATAATCGGCGCGATCAGGTAGACGACCTTACGCGCCTGGCTTGGCACGATCTGCTCTTTAAAGGCCATCTTAATCGCGTCGGCAAGAGGTTGCATCAGGCCAAACGGGCCCGCGCGGTTTGGGCCCAGGCGTCCCTGCAACTTTGCCACGACCCGCCGTTCGATCAGCGTCATATAGGCAAAGCCTGTGAGCAGGATCACAATAAGAATAGCGCTTTTGATAACCGAAGCCACGTAGATATTATTGAGAAAATCAAGCATGAGCCACCTCCTGCTCCTGGGTGCGGACTCCTTGCATGCCCAGATCTTCCCAGGTCAGGCCAGCATAGAAAGAATTGCTAGCGGCAATTTCATCAAGGATTTCCTGGGGGCTGTCATAGCTCCAATCCTTACCCAGTTCATGAGCCAGCTCGATCAGGATCTCCCAATCAGATTTGGCTCCCGGCAAGGGGCGCAGAGCGCGCCTGATGGCCTGTACATGGTGGTCTACGTTGGTCATGCTGCCATCTTTTTCGGCAAAGGTCACGGCAGGTAAGACCACATCGGCCTGTTGAGCCGTCTCTGTCAGCAAGATATCCTGCACAACTACGAATTCCAGGGTTGAGGGCAGTTCGGGTTTGGCCAGATGGCGCACAGGATTGGCTCCCATGACGTAGAGCGCCTTGAGCTGCGGGCTGCTTAGCATCTCGCTATAGCTCAAGCCGGTCTGCGCGGCCGGCTGATAGCCAGGTAGAGCATCGGGCAAGAGGCCCATATCGCGCGCGCCAAGCGAGTTGGCATCCTCAAAGAGCGGACCCACGCCGGCGCCCGGGCGATCGATATTATTTGTGACAACGGCCAGCGCCTGCAGATCGGCGGCCAGATCCTCGCAACCGGGATCAAGTGTGGCCATCTCATCATAGAGGATAACCGCGCCTTTAGCCGCAGAGCCGGCGCTTACCAGCTCATCAACGAGTTGCTGAAGCGAGGTTGTGGTGCTCTCGCCCAGAGCGGTTACTGCCTGGCTTACGGCCTTGCCCGCGCTAGTGGTCGAGATGCGGCCCTCATATTTGCTGCTATCCACGTCTTTATGGCTCAGAGCCAGCTTAAGCAGCAGATGCGCAGCCGCGCCCGCACCATGCTCGGGAATAGCTATCGTGCGTACTTTATACTGATCGTTGGTCTCAAAGCGATCAAGCTCGGTCGGGGCTGAATTGATGATGGTGATCTTTGCTCCGCCGCGCATGGCCTTCTTAATGCGCAGATTAAGCACTGGCTGGCGCTGGTAGGGATCGGAGGCAATCAGGACGATGTGCCCGGCCTTTTCCAGGTCCACAATGCTGTTGGTAAGCATCCAGGGCTTGCCGGTCAGCTTATCGCGCGGCCCCTCAAAGCGGCCATGATGGTGATCGACGTTGGGCGTCCCGATAACTTCGCGCAAGAATTTCTGGAAAAGATAGGTCTCTTCGTTGGTGGTGCGGGTCGAGCCGATACCGCCAATCGCCTGAGCGCCATGCTTGCCGCTGATATCTTTGAAGCGCTGCGCGATGTATTGCAGGGCTTCGCTCCAGGTAGCCGGGGTCAGGCTGCCATTGCGCTTAATCAGGGGCGTGCGCAAGCGCTGCGGATTGT
This sequence comes from Ktedonosporobacter rubrisoli, assembly GCF_004208415.1. Taxonomy (GTDB): domain Bacteria; phylum Chloroflexota; class Ktedonobacteria; order Ktedonobacterales; family Ktedonobacteraceae; genus Ktedonosporobacter; species Ktedonosporobacter rubrisoli. The sequence continues at coordinate 7,152,255 of NZ_CP035758.1, forward strand.
TGACAAAATTAAAGTCCCAGCGTCCCCGGTTGCACAGCCAACCATCATCGACCTCATCATTGGTACGCGACATCAGGCGCATGATCTTGTCAACACGCACATCAACGCGCGCATTACAGCCGACGCTACAGTTATTGCACACGCTGGGCACGCGCTTCAATTCCCACGGTCGCGCCTTAAAGCGATAGCTAGAGGCGGTCAGCGCGCCCACCGGGCACATCTCTACAGTATTTCCTGAGAATACAGAGTCAAAGGCATGGTCAGGAGCCGTGCCGACTTCCATTCTAAAGCCGCGCGAGATCATCACCAGGCCATTATCCATCGAGATCTCAGAGCTAAAGCGCGTGCAGCGCTGGCACAGAATGCAGCGCTCGCGGTCAAGAAAGACATCTTTACTGACCGGGATCGGCTTCTGGAAGTGCCGCTTATAGAGATCGAAGCGCGTGCCGCCGGGGCCGTGACGCAGCGTGAAATCCTGCAAATCGCACTCGCCGGCCTTATCGCAAATAGGGCAGTCCAGCGGATGGTTGATAAGCAAGAACTCAAGCGTACCACGGCGCGCCTTTTGCACCATCTCGTTCTTTGTATGTACAACCATGCCCTCGCTAACCACAGTCGTACAGGCGGTCTGCGGCGGCTTAGGCATCTTCTCAATCTCGACAAAGCACATGCGGCAGGCACCCAGAGGCGGCATCTTGGGATGATAACAATAGATAGGAATCTCGATTCCGGCCTTCTGCGCTGCTGCCCACACCACTGTTCCGGGTGGAACCTCGACGGGAATCCCGTCAATGGTGAGATGCACTAATTCATCTTTTTTCTCTTCTGGCATAGTTTTCTACCATTTTGTGTCTATAGCAAAATCAGTTTGAGCAGGCACGCCACCTTAAGTGGCCCCCAAAAGTAAGGAATGCTCAAAGAGCTCGCCTGCTGAGTTACTAATGTGCTCCCGCATGGACGGCCGTATCAGCTTCTCTTCCCGCGCCAACCATACAGCGGCCATACTTGACATGATACTCAAATTCCTCACGGAACAGCTTAATACCACTGGTCACCAGGCTGGTCGAGGCATCGCCAAGAGGACAGAACGATCTGCCACTGATATTACTGCAGACATCCATCAATAGATCGATATCCTTTTCGCGACCATGGCCGTGTTCAAGGCGTTCAAGAATCTGAGCCATCCAGAATGTTCCTTCGCGACACGGCGTACATTTTCCGCACGACTCATCGCGATAGAACTCCATTGAGCGCGCTACAGCAGCGACAATACACGTATCCTCGTTAAGCACAATCACCCCACCGGAACCCAGCATAGAGCCAGCAGCGGCGACCGATTCGTAATCTAGCGGTATATCTATTTTATCAGCACTAAGGAAGAAGGTGGATGAGCCACCGGGAATAATTGCTTTGAGTTTTTTATCACCAAGAATACCGCCGCCATACTGCTCATCATAAATCAGGGTGCGCAGAGGCACGCCAAGAGGCAGCTCGTAATTGCCAGGCTTTTTCACCTGTCCGCTCAAGCAATAGATACGTGTACCTTTACTCTTTTCAGTGCCAAATGAAGCATACCAGTCAGCGCCATTGAGCACAATAGGTGGAACAGTGCAGAGCGTCTCACAGTTATTAATAACCGTTGGGCCGCCATAGAGACCCACAGCTGCTGGGAAGGGAGGCTTCAGGCGTGGGTAGCCCCGCCGGCCTTCCAGGGACTCCATCAGGGCGCTCTCTTCACCACAGATATAAGCACCGGCGCCGCGATGCACGATCACATCCACACTATAGTTGCTGCCAAGGATATTCTTGCCAATCAAGCCAGCCGCGTACGCCTCCTGCACAGCCTTTTCGACCTGGCGAGCTGCAAGCGCCAGTTCGCCACGTATATAAATAAACGCGGTCGAAATACCGCACGCATAACTGGTAAGTAACACCCCTTCCACAAGGCGGTGAGGGATCTTCTCCATCAGCATACGATCTTTAAACGTGCCCGGCTCGCTCTCATCGCAGTTGCAGCAGAGATAGCGAGGTTCATTTTTGGCCAGGAAGCTCCACTTCATACCGGTAGGGAAACCCGCGCCACCGCGACCACGCAGCCCTGACTTTTTCATCATATCAACGAGTTCTTCGGGCTTATATTCCCGCAAAGCCTTGGCAAGAGCTTCATAGCCGCCATGCTGGCGATAGACCTCAAGCCGATCTATACCGGGAACATCTATATCTTTCGTGACGATCAGTTCTGGCATATCGTGTTATTTCCTCTATCCACTACAACCGCACTTCGGTTCTCGGTTGAGTGTCCTTCGCGCGTAATTCCTTATCAAACTCATCCAAAAGCGCGTCAACCTTTTCCGGGGTGAGGTTCTCGGCGAACTCGCCATTGACCTGCAGCACTGGCGCAGTTCCACATGAAGCGAGGCATTCGGCCGTCTGCAGCGTATAGCGGCCATCGGGCGTCGTCTCGCCACGCTTAATGCCAAGGCGCTGCTCCAGATGCTCGATTATCCCATCGCAGTTGCGCAGGTAGCACGAAACGCTATTGCAGACCTTAATAACCTTTTGTCCAGCTGGCTGCTGGTGATACATCGTATAGAAAGTTGCCACGCTCTTCACGTCATCCTCGGTCAAGCCGATAACCTCGGCCACAGTTTTCAGCCCCTCCGCCGTGATATAGCCCTCCTCTTCCTGCGCGATATGCAGCGCGGGCAGAAGCGCCGAGCGAGCCACCGGATAGCGAGCAACCATGTTGCGCATTCGCTCTTTAGCCTGTTCTGAAATCATGGATCAACCTCTGTGCCTAATCTTTCCTTCATCTAGCGGTCTACTTCGCCAAGCACGATATCAATGCTACCGATGCCCGCCACAACATCTGAGAGGAAGCCCCCCTCGATCATACGTGGCAAGACCTGCAGATTGGCAAACGAAGCGCCGCGCACATGCATGCGATAAGGCTTCGCGCTACCGTCGCTTACGATATAGTAGGCCAGTTCGCCCTTGGGAGACTCTGTACGCACAAAAGCCTCACCCTTCGGCGGTCGATAGCCCTCAGTGAACAGCTTAAAATGATGGATCAGCGCTTCCATGCTCCCGGTAATCTGCCACTTAGGCGGTGGGATGATCTTGGGGTCCTGGACACGATAGGGACCGGTAGGCATGCCATCGAGTGCCTGGTTGACAATCTTTAAGCTCTGCTCCATCTCCAGCATACGCACCATATAGCGGTCGAATACATCGCCATTGGAGCCGATAGGAATATCAAAATCGAACTTCTCGTAGCCAGAGTAAGGAAAAACTTTACGTATATCCCACAAGATCCCGCTTCCGCGCAAGACGGGGCCGCTGGCGCCATAAGCCAGGGCATCTTCCTGGCTCAGATAAGCCACGCCCTTTGTGCGCTCAAGCCAGAGCTGGTTGTTGGTCAACAAATCATGATATTCTTGCAAGCGCTCGGGGAAGATCTTCGTAAACGCGCGCACCTTCTCATCGAAGCCAGAAGGCACCTCGGCCTGCAAGCCGCCGGGACAGATATAACTGGTCATCAAGCGTACACCGGCGATGTACTCGAAAATATCAAGTAGGATCTCGCGCTCACGGAAACAATAAAGGAAGACGCTCATTGCACCGAGGTCCAGAGCGTGCGTGCCCAACCAAACGAGGTGGCTGGCGATACGCTGTAGCTCAGCCAGGATCACGCGCACATAATTTACCTTTTCCGGCATTTTATCTTCGATCCCTAAGAGCTTCTCAACTGTCAGGGCATAGCCAAGATTGTTGTTGAGATTCGTCAGGTAGTCCATGCGATCCGTCAGCACCAGAGCCTGGTGATAGGTCTTGGCCTCGGCGGTCTTCTCAATGCCGGTATGGAGGTAGCCGATGTCAGGTACTACCTTGAGCACAGTCTCGCCCTCAATGGTCAGGATCAGGCGCAGCACGCCATGGGTACTGGGATGCTGCGGCCCCATGTTGATGGTCATCGTATCAGAACGCTGCCCATCGTCAAGTGACTGGCTCTCCTCAATTGTATAAGTATTTTCTAGCTTTTGTTGCCGCATTGGTTATCCTTTGCCTACATTCGACGATGTGCCCTCGCGACACATGCGAATGAAAGGGAAACACATTTCTCACAAAACCTTTTGCAGTCCAGGGGGCACACTGGAGCAGCCTACCCATTTCAGCATATACTCACTTGCTAGCGCGCAGACCGTTTACCTCTAGCTTTCCTGCTGATCAGGCAGAGTTCCCGGCTCCTGACCAGAGTTAATCTTATCGCGGCTCTCATTGAGCTCGCGCCCCTCGGGTGTGCGCAACGTCTGCTGATAATATTGACCAACGCCCGGATCGGTATCGTAGGGTACCTGACCACCCCAGTAGGGCTCAGGCAGGTCGAAGCCAGAAAGGGGATAGTCTTTCCGCAGCGGATGCGTCGTCCAGTCGCTGGGCATCATTATGCGTCGCAAATCGGGATGGCCGCTGAAAGTGATGCCAAAGAGATCATAGACCTCTCGCTCATACCAGTTTGCTCCTGGCCAGACAGCGGTTACGGTGGGAACTGCCGGATGCTCTTCGCGGCGCTGCCCAACGCGCACTTTGAGGCGCACAAAACACCTGTTCTGGATGGAGAGGAGTTGATAGACCACATCAAAACGTGGAATCCGTTCGGGCCAGTCAACGGCTGTCACTGTCTCAAGAAATTCGTAGTGCAGATCTTTCTTTAAGTAGTTGCATACCTCGACCAGGTTCTCTGGCTTGAGGATGATTGTCTGCTCATCTCGAAACTCGACCGTTTCAACGACCGCCTGCGGGAACTTAGCCCGCACCATCTCGACTGTCGAAACTGCTGTTATGACCATACTATTATTATTCCTCGCATAGGTGTCTCACCCACCAGGACGATCACAAGGATAAGCATAAAGACGACATATGAGCAATACCTGCAGACAATAAAACTGGACCCCGGAGTTAGCGTGGCCCTGGGTACGCCCTTGTGATCATCCTGGCATGGGTCCAGTAGGGACGCGTTCTATTCAAAAGCGCATCCTGCTTCTTTTTAGCCTCTCTCATCTCCCACAGGCCCACCTAGCTTGAGCCCGCTGGCCTTTAGAGGATCAGGAGGATTCGGGATGCCCTCGCGAATTTTCCGCTGGAGTTCGTTAAAGCCGAAAAGCAACATGTCGGGCGTCGGAGGACAGCCGGGAATAAAGACGTCAACCGGCACGATCTTATCTACTCCCTGCACGATGGCGTAGTTGTTGAAAACACCACCGCAGGATGCACAGGCTCCCATGGCAATAACCCACTTTGGCTCAGGCATCTGGTCATAAATCTGGCGCAAGACAGGTGCCATCTTGACGGAGCAGCGGCCCGCAACAATCATCAAATCGGCCTGGCGCGGTGAGGCGCGATAGACTTCAGCCCCGAAGCGCGAAATGTCGAAACGATCAGCGCTGGTGGCCATCATCTCGATGGCGCAACAGGCCAGACCAAACAGCGCCGGCCACAAGGAAGAGCTTCGCCCCCAGCCAATCAGCTTGTTTACCTGGGTTGTGAAGATGCCGAAGTCTCCATCCTTCTCGTGCCCATTGACCGACATCGGCAAGGGCTTACGTAGACGCGGCGTTTGCGTGTTTGAATAGGCCTGTACCGGCTCCCAGGGATTTTTTAGTCCCATGAAAACGCTCCTTTCCGCCAGACGTAGATATAACCCACCAATAAAACCAGCAAAAATACGACAAGTTCGAGCAAGCCGAACAGTTTCAGTTGGCGGAGCAGAACGGCAAGGGGATAAAATGAAACAATTTCGATATCAAATGCAATAAAGAGCATGCCAGTCAAGAGATACTTTACCGGGAAACGCCTGCGCGGCGCTTCTATCTCTTGAATACCACACTCGTATGGGGCCAACTTCTCCGGCGATGGTTTCTTTGGTCCGATCACTGTAGTTATAACCATCACTAAGATGCCGAAGAGGACAGCCAGCCCTACCATGATAAAAATGGGGATTGGTGTTCCCATATGCGGAACCCTTCACTTCTCTATGGATGCCACTCTTGCGTACACATGCGTACGCCTCTGGGCTCAACTTTAGCTAGTGTCCTAAGTACACTTCCTCAGTGTTTATTGTAGTACAGTGGAGATGAACTGTCAAATAAAAGAAGACGTTAACAGCTCTCTATCTGACCTTTAACATAGGCGTTGCGCCACGCTTTATAAGAGGCAAGAATACAGTAAGTCTGTAGCTGCTCCTCTACCTCATTCTTCTCTAAATCCAGTAAAATTCAGCTTCTCGGTTAAATTTTTGTCATCTATATACTCTATTATAAATTATATATGCTGTGCTAATAGTTCTAGGATTTCCTTGAAGTTCTCTGACGCTGATAGTGCTGGCGCACTCTGACGCGATTACCACAGTCTTGACCATTGCACCACCGACGACTCTGGTTGCGGCTCTTATCCACAAAAAGCCAGCCACAGCCATCTCCTGGGCAGGCTTTGACGCGATGCAGTTCCTCAGAGAGCAATAATTCCGTTGCCGAATGGGCTATTGGCCAGAGGGGAAAGTCTAGCGCCTGCTCGTCGCCGGGCCAGTTGAAAGTAAACCTTTCGCCAATTGGAACAACCTGGGCATGGACCATGGCCTGTGCATACGCGTTCTGCAAGATGCTAAGATCCTCGACTTTGGGAGAGCAATCTTGGACAACGCACGAAAAAATGCGGTAGCAAGCTTCTCGCAGGGTTATGGCACGCCTCAGAACTTCCTCTGCAAGAGCTGGACGACTCCTTGCTTCTTGCAAGAGTTGCTCGTTTTGACTAGCGGTAACAATGCCGGCATGGCGACTCCAGGCAAGGAGATCAGCATAGCTGAGCAGCCATTCTTGAGGATGGTCGGAAGCATGCCATCCAACGGTATTGGTAAAGTCCAAACACAGACGCTCGCCCCTCAGCTCAAGTGTTCCTGCATGTTTTCTGGTATTCATTGAGATGTTTCCTTCCTTAGCCAGGACTTCTAATGATCAAGCTGACTTTGACTTATTAGAATCTTGATGCTACCATATTAATGACTCAACACCTTATTACCCATTATATTCCAAAGAGAGTTATGATGCTAGCATTTTTCGGGGAAAAGATCGCGGCCTCTCCATGAGAGATCGCCTGCCATAGATAAGGAGAAGTGTATGGAGAAGAAGCTTAAGCAAGACCTTACAAAGAGTCAGCCCTGGCGTCAAGCGCTTACGCTTGGCCTGCTCGTACTGATTGGTATCAATCTGCGCACGGCGCTCCTCGCCGTCCCGCCTCTCATTCCCTTGCTCAGTCATGACCTACACCTTTCCTATACAGAGACGGGCCTGCTGACTTCACTGCCAACGTTAGTGATGGGAGCCGTCTCCTTACCAATAGGATTTCTGATTGGCAAGTGGGGAGGGCGCATCATGGTCTCTATTGGCCTCCTGCTGGTAGCGTTAGGAGCTTGCTCACGCGCCCTCTGGCCTGCCATTCTTCCGATCTACATCTTTACAGCCTTACTCAGTCTAGGGAGTGCCTGCTCACAGACGGCGATCCCTCTGCTCATTCGTCAATGGTTCTCCACCCGCATCGGTCTGGCCACTGCGCTCTATAGCGATGGCCTGGTTATCGGCGAGATCCTGGGAGCTATGCTGACCCTGCCGCTAATGCTCAATTGGCTGGGACAAGATGCATGGGCCAGCAGCTTTGTGTTTTGGAGCATCCCAGTAGTGATTATTCTGCTTCTCTGGCAGTGGCTGGCTCCTGCTAACGACGTCGAGCAGAAGGCCGTAAGCTTCAAGTCTGTGCTATCTGTCTCTGGCAGATCAGGCCGCGGGCTCGTTTCCGTCAACCCCTGGACACTTGGTTTGTTAGTAGGAGGCGTGCAGCTCATCTACTTTGGCATGAATGCGTGGATTGCCTCCTACAATCAGAGCATCCATGCTCCGGGCCAGACCTGGCTTGCCCTCAGTGTCTTAAACGCTGCGCAGCTTCCAGTCAGTTTACTTGCCACGCTGTTTGCGCGTAAATTGGTCGGGCGGAAACTTCCATTCATTGTCTGTGGCACGCTCTGCTTGCTCGCGGTAGCAGGCTGGATCTTGACACCGGCGTTCCTGGAACCTATGTGGGCCGCCTTGATTGGAGGCACGACGATTCTGATCTATATACTTGCCATCGCCTTACCAGCGCTCCTGGCCAGGCAGGAGGAGGTTGCAGCATGGACGGGTACCATGCTGACGGTAGGTTACCTTTTCTCATTTCTGGGGCCATTCATCGGGGGTTGGCTCTGGGATCTAACCCACGTGCCGGCTATGGCTTTTCTATCCTCGATCCTAGCAGCAGGAATCGTCGTTATGCTCGGTTCCCTCTTGCCTATCCGGCCTTCTGCCGCCGCAGAGCAGCTGTAGATTTAGCTCTTTTACATCTGCCCGGGAGTAAAAGAGGGGCTCGCAGCGCTGGTATGCCAGAAGAAACAGCAAATCATGCGGGCCCCTTCCTTTGTAGGAGACGGCTCGCCTCTCCTTACTCTCAAACAACGACGAGAGGACTCAACCAGGTTGGGATTCGCCTCAGCGTTAAGAGGCGAATCCCTATGCCTTTTTGCTCGAAAAGACATTTATTAGAAGAAGAGATAAAATATACTCATGTTGACAAAGGAAGAGAAACAAATCATTCTCGAACGCAGATATACGACTTCATTTTACGCTCCCTGGGCTGATGCTGCATTGTTCCAGAGAATGGTGGAAAATTTAGCAGAAGCATTTCGTGCTGCGCATATTGAGAAGGTGCTCGGTTTAGAAGCAAGAGGGTTTATTTTAGGCGCTCCAGTTGCTTATTTACTTCACGCAGGCTTCGTCGTGGCCCGCAAAGCTGGCAACCTATATAAAGGAGTATATACTTCAGAAAACGTACTTCAGGAATCCTGTATTGATTACTCAGGCCAAAAGAAGGGTCTTGAAATTGAAACCCACGCGTATGGAATCCAGCCAGGTGAGCGCATTCTGATTGTTGATGATTGGTTCGAGCGAGGAGAGCAAGGGCTAGCTGCGGTTCGACTCGTTGAGAGAGCGGGAGGCATCGTTGCTGGCATCGGCATCCTCTTTGACGAGATGACGGCCGAGAAAAGAAAAAGTTTTCAGCGCTATCATTTCCATGCCTTGATTCAAGTTCCTGATGCTTGATAGCTTGCCTTGCCCAGATATGCTTTAAGCTGATTTCAAGTATGAGGCTCTTCTTGAGAACTGAAGGGTCATAAACCTTCGCTTCTTGAGAATGCTAGATGGCTTTACCACTTGGCTATACGTTTGCTTGCCAGGGAAGAACAAGAGAAATGTTCTCCCCTGGCCTGCTGGCTTCATAAGCCATCGAAGGATCATCCCACAAGTTTCTCTACCCGCTCTTGTAGGAAGCGTTCCCAGGTGATGTGAGCAACGGCACGATCAGGGATGAGTTTCTCGTCCGAACGGAACGCATCATAATATTCCCCAGGCAACACCTCTGGCCCCTCTGCCCTGATTACACGCTTTTTGTTCAACACGCGTTGATAGGTTTCTACTATTTCTTCGATGGTCAAGATCTCTGGTCCACCGATATCAGGGACATGACCAGCAGCTTCTTGCTCAGCGAGTTCGATCAGAGCAGCAGCAACTTCGCGAATATCGATTGGCTGAAGCCGTGTTCCTGCTGGAACAGTGATGGTTGATGTCTGTTCATCTTCCCAGTCTTTGATCAGGCTTAAGATGTAGTGATGAAATTGGGTCACGCGCAAAATGCTCCAGGGGAGGGTGGATTGCTCAATAAGGCGTTCAACCGCCAGCTTCGCCTGAAAGTAGGAAAACTGACTATGATCAATTCCAGCAATGGAGACATAGATCAGATGAGGCGCACCATGGGCTTGTGCGGCCTCGATCAGATGGCTGGTTCCGGCAAGATCGGTCGCGTTGACCTCGCCAAAGAACGTCGCACAGTGAATAATCGCGTCAACTCCTTTCGTCGCTTTATCCAGACCACTCCCGTCGCGAATATCCCCTTGAAACACTTCCACGCCCATGGGGACGGCTGGCTGTACTTGTCGCGTATACGCGCGAACGTGATGCCCACGTGTATGCAATTGCTGCACGACCTCGCTCCCTAACGTTCCTGTCGCTCCAGTAATAAGTATAGTTGACATCTTCCTTTTTCTCCTTGTGTATCTTAAACATCTCAAAATGCGTTTCGTAGATGTGCTGGTCAAGCCTGCGTTTTGACAGCAAGCTTGCTCTTCCAGTTCTGGTTGAAGAGGTTGTCGGGATCATAAGTCGCCTTGATACTTGCCAGGCGGGCAAACGTCTCATCGGGATAGGCGGCGGCAACGCTGGCCTGGCTGGCATCGGTCAGGAAATTGACGAAGGCGCCGCGGCTCAAAGCTGCAAGCGGACCCCAGGCCGCCTGCCTGATCTGCTGAGCCTGCACCTCTCCTGCGGAGACTGGCGCAAAGGCAGGCACAATCACGAGTGCTTCACTCTCCCGGTGAGCAAACGCTGTGGCTTGGGATCTTACGCGGGCCATCGCTCCCCCAAGGCTGCGGATCTGGGCAATCGGCTTGCCAGGCTGACCGTAATTTGCAGCAAGAACCGCAATTGCCTCATTGCTCAGGGTTTTGAGAAAGCCATTATGGCCAACGTTTTTGAGTCCTGGAGGCGGCGACACCGCATCCTCTAGCATCGCGTGATAGGGCATCTTCTGAATATGCTGCGTCTGTACCGTGCCTAAGTGCAGCAAGGGCTGGATGGCCGCATCAGCCTTGGCCTGGGCATCACCTGCATAACAGAACAGCACCGAAACGCGAGGCGGCACCTGGGCGCCGAACCCGGAGAAGAGCAAGATAGTCGAGTTGAGTTCCTCTGGTGCTTCTCGCATGGCCTGAGCCCAGGCTGCCAGCACGCTTTCAGCTTCGGCCACGTCATAGATAACCGAACCACCGATCACCGCCGGGCAAGGGATGGCGTAGAAGTCAAAGGAGGTGACGACGCCGAAATTGCCGCCACCGCCGCGAATAGCCCAGAAGAGATCGGGATGCTCCTCCACGCTGACGCGCAAGATGCGACCATCTGCCGTGACCAGTTCGGCAGCGCACAGGCTATCAATGGTCAGGCCATGTGTGCGTACCAGCCAGCCAATGCCCCCACCGAGGGTGAGACCACCCACGCCAACCTGCTTGGTATCGCCTGATGAGATAGCCAGGCCATGCTCTGCCAGCGCTTGAGCAGCTTCACCCCAGTGCGCGCCTGCGCCAAGACGGACCAGGTGGCGTTTCGGGTCAAGGATCTCCACCTGATGGAAGGCAGCCAGATCGATGACCAACCCCTCAGTATTGGTTGCTTGTCCGCTTAACCCGTGGCCACCACTGCGCACCGATAGGGGCAGCTCCTGCTCACGTGCAAAACGTAGAGCTTCTACAATATCCTGATGGGTTTGTGCCTTGACAATGCCTGCCGGGCTCCCCGTTTGATTAAAGACGTTGCGCAGGTGCTCGTAGGTCTCGCTTCCAGGCATGATCACTTCTCCTGCAATATGCTGGCTGAGTTCAGCAAATCTCTCCGTATGCATAGATAGCATGTCCTTTCTCATCGTGTTTTCGTTTCTTATGGCTATATCGTCATCCTGTCTTACGCTCATAGGAATGGTTTGCATCCTATCTGCGATCCTCTTGCGCGCAGGCGACCTCGTATGTTTCCAAAGAAAGCAAAACGAGGCCAAGACTCCGTATTTTGAGCAGCACCCGATAGAGGGCCGCTTGATCGACCAGTGGTCCGGAGAGCACTGTTTTCTCACGACCGTCAGGAGCAATCTGAAGATCCTCAAACCATTCTTGCCAGGATGGGTCCAGGGGTCCTTTGATCGCAATACGGCATTGCATCGAGGGGCACCCTCCTTTCGTTAAGAGTGGTTGAAGTATAAAACGCCAGGGGGTGAGTAGCCCATCACCTGATGGGATGGTTTGCGTAGGTGAGAAAAACAGGGAGAGGATCAGGAATAGGAGAGCAGAGACCAGCGCCGTACAACCTCACTGGCTTCAATACGATTGTGGACGTTCAGTTTGCGGTAGAGGCTCTGGATATGGGTTTTTACGGTATTGACCGAGATCACCAGTTCACGCGCAATTTCCGGGTTAGAGCGTCCCACGACTAGCAGACGTAGGACTCGTTGTTCCTGATCACTGAGCGGTTCCAGGGGCAACGACTCTTCTGGAGAAGGAGTGACCTCTTTGGCTGACCGGGTACCTGGCTCCTCGGCAAACGCACGCAAGAGGGTTCGCACAAAGGAGATCAGAGAGGCCTCATGTAGTTCTGGCAACAGCGTTTTCAGCAAACGCTCCATCGTTGGCCCTTCATCTAGAAAGAGGCGTTGAACATTTTCTGGTTGCGCCAGTTGTAACGCCTCCAGCAGAGAGGTTCTGGCCTGGGGAGCTTCTTGAGAGACAGCGTGGGCCAGAGCCTGCAGAATCAGGGTTTCCAGCACGCTGCGCTTACGCCCTTGAGCCTGGGCCTTCTCTTTCCAGGGAAGCAACTCATCCAACGCAGCCTCGCCCTTCTTTTGCGCGAGGTGCAAACGTACCAGGAGAAGCGCTTCTTCCTGCTGGTACAAAAGAGGAAACTCCTCCTGTTCGGGCCCATGAGACTGCTCGGCCTGTTCCTTTTCCCGTGCCCATTGCTCGACCGCAGAGAGATCGCCCTGAGCCAGTTGTAGCCACGCCCGGCAGGTGCGAAGCGCTCTCCACGCCCAGGAGAAGCGCGTATGCCGCTCCCAGTGCGAGAGCAGATCGAGAGCTGTTGTGGTCTCTCCACACGCATGCAACAGGCGAGCCTGAACGAATGCGCCCAGTGTCAGCATATGGACCCCTTCCTCTGGCTGTGCTCTTACTGCCTGTGCCTGGGAAAGATACTTCTGCGTGCTGGCAAGTTCATTACGCTCATAAGATAGCTGCGCCAGACAATGATAGGCCCACGAGGAAAAAAACGGCTCAAGATCTCCTGTTTCTAGCAAGAGTTGTTGGCGAGCAAACTCCGATTCTTTATCCATGAGTGCATGGGCTTGCCAGCCGTAGTGTTCCGCAGTGCGGAGCTCGCCTTGCTCAAGGCAAACCTCACCCAACCAGAGGGACGCGATGAAGGTCGAGGAATGATTTTCGAGGGTTTTTGATCTCCTATACCCTTCGAGAAGCCACTGCCTGGCCCTTTGCATCTCGCCTGCCAACAGAGAAGAGAGCCCCCTGAGCAAGATATTATCAGAATACAGAAGACTGTCTTCTAGTAACAAGGGCTGTGCCTGCCGGGCCAACGCAAACATCCGTGTGAAATCTGCTTGAAAGAACGCAAGACCGGCATGCAGTTGGAAGACTTCCCCGAGCTTTTCCTTCTGCTTGACGGCCTCAAAGCCCTGCTCAGCCCACTGCACCAAAGGCTCTATCTGTACCCACAGAGCTGGCGAACGCCGATCCATCGTAAACAGCAGGGCAAGTGCATACTGAAAACAGAGATCCGGCCGGGTCTGCAACTCCTCCTCCGGCAGGCGTTTGAGCCAGGAACAGAGCAGATGATAGGCATTGTGAAAACTGTTGGGAACTAGAAAACGTTCGATCAGCATAGCCGCGCGGGAAAACTCTTCACACGCCAGCGCAGCTTCAATCGCTTCTGGCAGCATCCGCTGTTGCTCATACCAGAGACTCGCTTTCTGACCGAGCGAATGCAGCGCGGATGCACCCAGGCGCAGCCTGGCCTCATGCTGCATAGCCTGTGCCCACAGGGCATGATAGCGATACCACTGCCGACTCTCGGAAAGGGGTTGGAGAAACAGATTCGCGCGTTCCACCTGTTCGAGCAGGTATGCACTATCCTCTCTGCCCCTCACGGCATCGCAGAGCGAGGCACTCAAAGGATTGAGCCAACTCGTCTCTAGCAAGAAGTCTTGCATGTCCTGCGACAGGCTGGCAAGGATCTCTTCGCGCAGATAGTCAAGGAGGAAGCGCTGGTTGCCCCTGAGCATCCGCACCCCAGCAGAGAGATCAGTCTGTTTCTGGAGGAAGAGCGCGGCAAGGTGCAAGCTGGCAATCCAGCCCTCGGTATGCGCTTCCAGGAGGACAACCTCGCGCTCTTCGAGAGCGAGTCCCATCTGCTCGATAAGAAAGTGCTGAGCCTCTTCCCGTGTAAAGCGCAAGTCCGTGTCGCGAACCTCGACAAGTTGCCCGCGCACCCGCAAGCGAGAGAGAGGAAGATCCGGGTCCACGCGGCTTGAGAGGATCAGATGGACATAGGAAGGTAGATGCTTCAAGAAGACGCTTAAGGAGGCATGTATGGTTGGCTCGTCGATCACATGATAGTCATCAAGGATCAGCACGATGGACGAGGGCTGTTCATTTCTGTCAACCAGCTCGTTGAGGAGCATGCTAACGCCAGCAGAAAGAGACCTTCCTGCCAATAGGGCAAGCGCACGCTCCCCGATCTCTGGCCGCCATCTGCGCAGTGCGGCGATCAGCGAGACCCAAAACCGCGTCGGGTCATTGTCCAGCTCCTCAAGAGACAGCCAGGCAACGGGTTGGGAATGCCGATGCGCCCATGCCGAGAGCAGCGTGGTCTTGCCCCAGCCAGCGGAAGCGGAGAGCAAGGTCAGCGGGCGAGAGAGGGCGGTATCCATGACCGAGAGAAGCCGCTCGCGTATGATGAGGGTAGCGGGCAGGCTGGGAGGAGAGAGCCTGGTCATGATCATACCGAAGTCATTGATCTCATCGCCTTGTAGCACCGTGCTGGAAAGGGTCTCGTTGTCAACCTGAGAGGTTTGCAAAGAGGCAGGGGAAGCAGTCCTGGGCGAGCGTGGCTGTAAAGGCTCCTGCTTGCTGTCCTGTAGCGCCTGGGCCATCTCCTCTAAGCGCGTGAGGGTCAGGGCTACACCAGGTCCGAGATAGCGCTTTCTCCTCTGGCCAGAGCTGGTGTGGTACGCATACCAGTAGCCCGTTCCCCGAGACCGGCCCTCTTTGAGCACGTTCAGGCGGCCTTGTTGGCCCTGGAAGGAAAAGGAGGAATGAGTGGTCAACCAGACGCGCCACGGCTCCTCGTTTCCAGAGATGATCGGCTCTGGAGGGTGTTCAGGCGTGTGCAGCAGGTAACATCGCTTCTTGGCAGACCAGATGAGTGCATGAGCCGGCGGTTTTGGCATGGGTTCCTTTCTTGTCCACAACAGACCAATCCCCAACTCCCCAACACGGGTGAGTATAGCAGAAGCGAGTTGAAGCCTGCAAGCGAGTGTATGCTCTTAAACTTGATCTGCCAAAAATGTTCTATGATTCGTAAATCCAGCTTCTTAAAACCGACAGTTTTCTGAAACTTTCTGATCAGTTTATATAGTATGAATGCCTATAACATCCGCAAGCGTGATCGCGGCGTGCCCCATGCCCCAGCAGAGGACTGGCCGCTCTCTGCTACCTGTCCCCCGAACAGGCTGCTCCTGCTTTTCACAAGAATGAAGTAGCCCTGAAGCGTGATGCAGAGGTTTGACCAGTCTCAAAAAACTTACTACAATCAAAGTCTCATTTTCTGCGCAGCGAGATTAGTATGTGATACTAACGGCATAATTCATATTATTGGGAAATCGATGAGAAAAAGAGGTAGGAGTGCTTTTCGCACTCTCAAAAAAATTCCGTCAAGCCCGAGTGACTGGCGGGCTCCGACGGCGCAGAAGATAACGCCAGTAAGTCAGGCGCGTCTTCAAGTTTCCAGCTATGGATTCAGCGAGATGGAGTTGATAGGAGTTATGTTCCCTTCCCAGGTTGTGCCGGCGGCGATGGTTGTTTGGGGACTGTTGCAGTTAGACCCTGTGTAGAGCGTTACACTGGCCCCATTGTACTGGTTATTGAAGATATAGCGATCTCCATACTCATTCGAGAGATTGACGCAACCATATTGATACCAATGCTGCTCGGGACTACCAGAGCTATAACCAGAATCTGTATACATGCATACGGTGCCACTACTACACCCATTAGTAGACATAGTATGAGCAAATGCCATTCCTGCCAGCGGGACACTCAGGATGGCAGCAGCCAGGGATGACAATAGGAGCCGGAAAAGCATTTTCATTCTTTTTCTTTCTCACTTTCGCTAGAGATCAGGGATTCTTAAAGAAAAGCAACCCTTGATTATAGTCTACTGACCCACCCAAACGATCCCTGAGAATGTAGAGAGCCTGGTCAGATCCGCGTTTCCAGGCTCTCAATCCTGTAAGCGATATGCAAGAAGTGGGAAAGTATCATAACCGTTGACATATTGAGAGAAGATGTATACATAATTTCTCCTGTAAATAGTGAAGCATGTGGTATGCTGTGTGCAAGAGGAGAGAATAGTAAGAGAGAGACAACTATGAACGAGGTCGAGATAGCTCAGCTACGCAGTTATCTAGCCAGCCAGGCTATGCGTCGTACTCCTGCGCAACTTCTCGAAGCCTTGCAGAAGACCTATGCTGAGTTTGTACAAGCTACCCACACTATCCCTGATAGCGCTTTTTACACCTCTCCACAAGAGCAGGAGTGGTCTGCTGCGAAAGTGGTGGCGCATGTGCAAACAATGCTTGCTGCTTATCAACAAGCTATTTCTATGGTTCTTGAGTGTGGTGAGCAGCCAGAGGCACAATCTGAAGCTATCAGCGGAGCTATCGATCCGAGTTTACAGGGAGTCAGCCGCGAACAGCTCCTCTCAGCTTTAGAGGCAACTTGCGAACACCTGAGAGATGTCGTCTTACGTGCAGACCCGCAGGCACACTTAGATCTTAGCTGGGGACATTTTGAGCTTGGCCAGATGCATTGGCGCGAATGGCTCCTTTTTGCGCGTGTTCACTTGAAGGTGCATGTCCAGCAAATGCAGGATCTGGCTAGACAGATGGAGATGCAATCTTGATAGCTATTGTCTCTATAGTGGGATACCCCCATCGCAAGAGAAGTATCCCGCTTTTTTATTCTTGGGGAATATCAAAATTGAGCAGCGTACTGCTTAAACGCCGCAACTCAGGGCTGATGGCGCGATGGGCCGGATGGGGAGAATAGGCTTTCAGGTGTTCTTCGTCTACAAAGGTCATGACAAAACCGTAGGTATAACCTTGGTTGACAGTATGCTTGTTAGGGCCCGCCTGCACATCGAGCAAGCCGGGAATCTTTCCTTTGAGCGCTTTGAACTGTGCAAAAATAGCTTCCATCTCTTCAGGCGTTGTCTCTGGTTTGGGTTGTGCTAAAAGAATATGATAGATCATGAGACCATTCCTTTCACCAATACTTCATTCTTTGTAGTGTCGCTTGTATTTCTCGTCGTAGATTCTGCATAGCTTGTTCTTTCCCTATAAGGGTTGGCTGAAGTCTATCAGACATCTGTTGAAGACGTATCACGTAACGAGTAGAGTGAAAACTTTCTGCCTGTTCCATTCCCTTCATTGCATGGCTAATACCTGTCTTAATGTCACCCGCATAACAATGCGCTTGGGCTTTAATAATATGATATGAGCTTTGGTCTCGCAAAGGTCGAAAAGAACGAAGTTTATCTGTCTGTTTATAAATCTCTAGAGCCGTTTGCGGTTTCCAGAGCTGTGTATAACCATGTGCTTTTGTTTGGAGTATCTCCACTCTGTCAAATTCATCAACTTGCGAGGCAATAGATGGCCTTGTGTCCTCAGAGATCTCTAATGCTTTATCTATAGTCCAAGAGAAATTATTCTCATCATTCATAACGAAATAGTTAATAGCATAAGCTTTCCAAAATATTCCTTTCACATGATTTTCAATTTCTGGGCCGCGTTGTTGTATCAGCTTTTCAACAGCTTCCATCCTCCTCATTGAGGCATGATATCGGCTACTACGCCTCAGCATCTCAGCCTGATGAACGAGTGCCAAAGCAAGCAGATTTGCATCATTCAATTCTTCAGCTATAGCATACATTTCTTGGAAATACCCCATAGCTTTCTGAGTCTGAACACGTTCTATAGAAAGCTTCCCAAGCATTTCATAGGCGTATGACTGTATACGTAATGCAGGAGCCAAAAACTGACCGCGATACTTTTCCAGAGCCTGGTTGAGCTCATTGATCAAACTATATAAACTTGCCTCAAGATCGATAATTCCCCCATCACCTTGCCAAATCAACCAGGACATTTTTATCATATTTTGTGCAGGTTCTAGCAGCGCCTGCAGCAGTCTATCATTGCCTTCTACTGGCTTTTGCAGCACAGGTATACTTTTTCCAATCGCCTCTAGCTGTTCCTGCGGAATACCGAGGAGATCAGCAAGGCGTCTCACTTGATCATTCTTTTCAAGTTTTCTCTTTCCTCGCTCTATTTGGGAAACATATTCTCTGGTAAATCCCCAGCGTTTTGCTAATTCTTCCTGCTTCCATCCTCTTTGACGACGATAGGAGCGTACTAAATCGCCAAATGCATTATTCTCCATATATGTACCTCCCTATCCAAAATGGAACAGGGTGTTCCATGCACGTAACATTTGTTTCTTGATTTTATTCTAGAAACAAATAATATTCAAGTATGGAAGTGCCTAATGTCTAAGGAGCATATAATGAACAATCAAGCACCTAAGCCACAAACGATACTAGCAATGCTGGAGCGCTTGAATCAGGCCTACCAGGCCTACAACATCTCTTTGCCCTCGCCCACGCGGCTGCAGACCGCCACTGCTTTTTATCAGTGCTACATGTGGCTCTTACAGCACCACATCCCGTTTCGCTATGATCAGATCCAACACAGCTATTTCCTAGTCAGTATGTCTACACGTCAGGAAGTTAGTAGCCAGTGACAAAATTGTTTTTGTAGCGTCTCATAGAGATGTTTAACCTTGTTGCAGTTAAGTTGAGAGAAGAAGCAGAAAGGAACGCGTTATGCTCAGTGAAGTAGCCCAGCTCAGAGCCCAGATCGAGCTAGAGTGTGAGGCCATGAAAAATGCCTTGTATGGCTATGCTCAGGTTGCCAACCACGAGGCCATAAACTACCGCTATGCCCAGTTGGGAGCCTATCAGGAGCAGCTTGAAACGCTCCTGGAACCGCACGCGGCCGCCGCTATAATGCTTGAGATTTATCAGCAGGTAATGGAGTAGGGTTTAACATGACAGATACCCCTCCACCCGCGCCATTTTGTCCACCCTGGGGCGAGCTGGGCAAGTACGCAGTGAGCAATGAGGCCTTCTGGAACATTGGGCCCGAAGCGGAGGCCATCCTGATCGCTCATGGCTGCTGCCTGGAAATGCAGCAGGATGCGCAGCACCACGACTACTGGCTCGTCCATTTTCCCGATGGCACGTTCAAGCGCGAAAAGCTGCCCCGCATTCACAACGCGCGCCATAACATCTATCTCCCTGCGGGCTTGAAGCTCGCCGAAGTGGGAACTTCCTGCGGGATAAGCTATCTGGAGAGCATTATCCCGCCAGCAGAAGCATAAGACCTCTCTCCATCTCCACAGAGCGGCCCTGAGCTCTTAGCGGAGCTCAGGGCTTCTATCATCAAGCCATATTTTGTCCTGCCCCAGATCACTAACGAATTGACAAAACCAATGTTATACAGTATTTCACAACCTGTGTGCTTGCTTATTCTTAGCAGTTTCAAGCAATATCGCGGCGCCGAAACCCGCTCAGCCCGGCCCAGGTCAACACAGCAGTTACGCCGACCAGCAGGGCCAGGAGCGCGGCACTTGCAACGCTTAGTTGAGCAGCCGGTAAGGTTGGCGTAAGGACAAACGGCGAGGCTGCCAGGAGCAATGAGGGTATCAGATGAAACTCGACAAGCAATTCGAGTAGCAGAAACAGTCCTAGCAGGACATAGGTCCCAAGCAGGGCAAAGCGCGGCAGCAGGCCATACAGCGCCAGCGCGATACCAACCATCACCAAGATAGCAAACACGCGTATCAGCGCAGCGGTACCTAAGCGTAGTAGCTCAAAGCCCACATTCCCGGTGATCAGCCCATAAGTAAGCCCCATGCCCAGGCCGAGCGCGGTCAGCACGATAGCTGGCCCTATGGCTGCAATGATCAGGTGACTGCACGCCCAGCGAAATCGACTGATCGGCATGGCTAATAGAGGATCGGCTCGCCCATTGGCTTCCTCGGACCGAAGTCGCAATACCGTCTGGATGGCATATATTGAGATGACCTGGCTGGCAATATAGATGCTTAGAGCGAAGAAGCTATCAACGAGTTGTGGAGAGTTTCCCATGCGCGTAAACAAGTCTTTGAATTGTCCGAATACCTGATTGGTAGCACTCTGGCCAACGCCACCTAAGGCCGCCCCGATGCCCGCAGATGCCACAGTCCAAGTAATCAACGTGCCCCATTGCAAACGCCAGGCCAGCGCTAAGGGAGTGCGCAAGCCAGCTGATGCCGTGGCCGGGCCAGAGCGTGGCGGCAAGAAGCCCGCACCCAAATCCCGCTGCGAGGAGAGCGCGTAGGAAGCTGCCACCAGCACGACAACCAGGCCAAGCACAAGGAGCAGCGGCCACCACTGTTCCGCGGCGAAGGGGCGCATTTGTTGCGTCCAACCAAACGGCGAGAACCATGAGAGCCAGGGTACACCAGAATCGCCAATGGCCCGGAGCAGATAAGATAGGCCAAAGATCAGCAGTGCAAGCCCATTGGCAGCACGAGCGCTTTCCGTCGCTTGCGCGACCACGGCGGCAAACGTGGCGAATATCCACCCGGCAGCAGCCAGAGACAAACCCAAAGCGAGAGATCCAGCGAGGGGAAGCCCAAGGCTCAGGAGTCCAGTTGTGATGAGGACTGAGACCAGCAGATTGGCACCGAGTGTAACGATCAGTGCCGCCAATAACTGTGCGTGCCGACCAACCACGGCAGATCCCAGCAATTCGCGCCGTCCCAACTCCTCCTCGGTGCGTGTATGGCGCGTGATGGTAAGTATACTTGCCACGGCGAGAATGATGGCAGCCGCGCCACGCACCCGCCAGGCAACAAGACCTCCCACAGAAGTACTGTATATATGACCAATCATCAGGACTTGCGTCGGATTACTCATAGACTCATTAGCGAATGCCTGGCGTGCCTGGACACTGGGATAGGCTGCAGCAACCCCGGCGGCAATGCCAATCACCACAAGCGTAGCAAGCATGATCCATAGCAGCAATAGAAGCCGATCCCGCCGCAGGATCAAGCGGACCAACACGCCAGTGCCAGCAAGAGTTTTCATCGGGACACCTCCGCATATCCGCCGTTTGTCGGCCGTACTGTCTGATAATGCTGCATGAACAGCTCCTCCAGGGTAGGTGGCTGGCTGATCAGGCTGCGCACGCCGAGCAAGGTGAGATGCTGCAATACGCTGTCTAGCTTATCGGTGTCCACCTCGCAGCGTACCCGGTGGCCTTCGATTCGGAGGCCATGCACGCCGGGCAGCGCGGCCATCTCGGATGGTGGCTTCGCTACCTCGGCGACAATTGAGGTACGGGTGAGGTGGCGCAGTTCGTTGAGCGTACCGCTTTCGACAGTGCGGCCACTGCGAACTATACTTACCCGGTCGCAGAGCACCTCTACTTCAGCGAGAATGTGGCTTGACAGCAAAACAGTGCGCCCCTTCTTCTTCTCCTGCATAATACACTCGCGGAATACTGCCTCCATCAATGGATCAAGGCCGGAGGTTGGTTCGTCCAGGATCAGCAATTCCACCTCAGAGGCCAGGGCCGCCACCAGCGCGACCTTCTGTCGATTGCCCTTGGAGTAGGTACGCGCCTTTTTCCTCGGATCTAGCTCGAAGCGTTCCAACAGCTCAGCGCGGCGATGCGGATCAAGCTTGCCACGCAACCGACCTAACAAGTCGATGATCTCACCGCCGGTTAAATTCGGCCAGAGCGTGACATCGCCCGGGACGTAGGCAAGGCGGCGGTGCAGTGCGACCGCATCCTTCCACGGGTCGCCGCCGAGCAGTCGGGCATCTCCAGCGTCGGCCCGCAACAAACCAAGCAGAACGCGAATCGTTGTGGTTTTCCCGGCTCCGTTGGGACCCAGAAAGCCATGCACTTCACCTGTGCATACAGACAGATTGAGCCCATCCAGGGCACGCGTCCGGCCAAATGATTTGACCAGATTGGATACCGAAAGCGCTGTCGTCATGAGCAATCATCTCCACTCTATTGGCGCATCAGTTGGATTATTAAAACTATAGGTCATTTAAAGTTTTGATTCATTGTATTTGCGTTCGAGGAGCTCTGCATACCTATCAAGTACCTGAGTAAAGGCCTGTGTGACCCTCTTAAGCGCTTCAGGAGCAGGTGGCTCCTCTGGCTCGAAAGTGCGATGCAGCGTCTCCGCGAGTGCTTCTACCATCTCTTCAGGTGAGAAGCGCGAATCGGGTGGCATGAGCGGATTAACTACGAAGAAACCTGTGCAGATGGCAGACATCATCTTTAACTGTGTCTGTACATCAGTGTCAGTGCGCAATAGGCCCTCGCTGCGGAGTTGTTCCAGGTAGATCTTAGTTGTCTCCATGCGGAACTTTACGATATCTTGCCAGATGTTGGAGCGCCTCAGTTCGCCCAGTGTCTCTGTATCACTCAGCAGCATCAATAGGTTGCCCACGGCAATCGAAACAACATGTCTGGTCAGAGAACTGAGCATGACACCTGTAGGATCGTTTGCCAGGCGCTGCCTGAGATCCTCCAGGATGGACCGCCACTCGCGCAATATTAGCTCCTCGAAGAGGGCCTCGCGTGACTTCCAGTGCAGATAAATGGTTCCCTTTGCCACGCCTGCTTGCTTTGAGATATCGTCAAGCGTAGTTTTTTTGTAGCCCCAACGCCGCAAAAGTTCCCCCGCAGCATCCAGGATGCGCTCGGCACGTTCCTGGCGTTTCGAACGCTCTTTGTCTGTCCCCTGCTCCCTCTCACCTCGGCTCAACACTCTCTATCCTCCTTTTGATTTTTGACCAATCATTATGATTTAGTCATATATTTATTTAGTCACTTCCATTAGCTAGTCATAATTATACTGTCGGCAGGGGAAAAGTCAAGGGGAAAGGTAGAGAGCAGGCCCTTACACCTTCAAAGCCAACCATTGCTGAACAAAGGCTCTTCGGCCCACAACAGAGACCTTGCGCGGCTTTGGATATAAGCTTGGTGGAGTGCGGTCGCAGCGTGCTATACTTCATAGAGATATGTGCTCAACGCTATTTGCGAGGCGCAGGACCACCCCATGCCATTAGGAAGAAGGTACAAGCAATGTCGAAAGAGACCGCGCTTAGCTTGTTAAAGACTTTGTTGCCCCGAGGGCGGGTATTTACAGATAGCACTTCTCTTGTGGCCTATGAGGCCGATGGAGGCATAGATAAAGGCTTACCCCAGGGTGTTGTATTTCCTTATAATGCTGAAGATGTCGACCGCGTTGTCAGCTGGGCCGCTCAGTATCACTTCCCGCTCATTGGGCGTGGAGCAGGCACGGGCCTCTCAGGTGGTGCTGTGGCGGACCGCGGAGGAGTTGTCGTCGAATTTTCGCATATGAACCATATCCTGGACCTCGACGCTCAGGGACGCAGCGCGCTGGTTGAACCGGCCCTGATCAACTTACGCCTTGACGAACGAGCAAGGCGAGCCGGATTGTACTTTCCTCCTGATCCTGGCAGTCAGCGCGCCTCAACTATCGGTGGCAATGTGGCGGAGAACGCTGGCGGGCCGCACTGCTTCAAATATGGCGTGACGACCAACTACGTTACCGGCCTTGAGGTTGTGCTGGCCAACGGGCGCCGCATTCGCGTGGGTGGGCATGCTCTTGACTATCCCGAATATGATCTATGTGGCCTGATCACTGGCAGCGAGGGCATGCTCGGCCTGATCACAGCGATTACGGTGAGGCTGGTCCGCAATCCTCCGGCCGTCAAAACCATGCTTGCAGTCTTTGATTCGGTCGAGCAAGCTGGCCACGCCGTCTCTGCAGTTATCGCAGCCGGACTTGTGCCCGCAACGATGGAGATGATGGATAAGCAGATCAACCATATGATCGAGCCATTCGCGCACGCTGGCTTGCCCATGGATGCCGGAGCCACACTAATCATTGAGGTTGATGGCTATCCCGAAAGCCTTGATGCGCAAATGGCCGAGATTGACCAGATCCTTCAGCAGCATGGCGGCCACGTGATGCGCATCTCCAGCAACGAGGAAGAGCGGGCCAGGATATGGTTAGCGCGCAAGAGCGCCGGCGGTGCCGTGGCACGCGCAGCCACCTCGTACTATACTGTAGATATTACGGTTCCACGCAGCCGCCTGGCCGAAATGCTGCTTGAAGTTGACAAGCTCTGCGCGCGCTACGACGTACGGGCCGGCCATCTATTGCATGCCGGTGACGGAAATCTGCACCCCATGCTTTTGATCCCAGACCCCGAAGATCCTGATCTGATGCGGCGTGTCCTCAATACCGCCTGGGGTATCGTCAGAAAATGTGTAGAGATGGGCGGCAGCCTGACCGGTGAGCACGGCGTAGGCATCGAGAAGCGCGAATTCATGGCCGAGATGCACACGCCTGAAGAGCTTATGACGATGTGGGATGTCAAGCTAGCTTTTGATCCAAAGGTCATCTTTAATCCTGGCAAAGTTTTCCCCTCGCCAGGCGCTGGCGAGACGGGTCCATTTGCTGGCTACTCGGCGCAAAGCAGGCTAGAGCCCGATCGGGAGCAGTCCAGGCCCAGCGGAACTTTTATCCCGGCTAAGGCCGAAGAGGCGGTTAAAGGTCTGGTGGCCCTGGCCAGAGCTAATCAGCAGGTCTACATAGGCAAGGCAAGCGGAAGCAATCCAAACGCCGTTACGCTCGATACTTCCTCGCTCAGCGGGATCAAGACTTACGCTCCCGACGATCTATACATCACGGTTGGAGCTGGTACGCCGCTTTCCGAGGTACAATCCTTCCTGGCTCGCAAAGGTAAGCAGATCGCCCTTACCTCGCCCTGGCCTTCCTCCACAATCGGTGGTCTGGTGGCAACTAACCTCAACGCGCCGCAACGTATGCGCTATGGGTCAATTCGCGATAACGTCCTCTACGTCACGGCCGCCCTCACTGACGGTCGGCTTATCCGCACCGGAAGGCCCATCGTCAAAAACGTAGCAGGCTACGATCTCACCAAGGCCTTCGTGGGCTCATACGGAACCCTGGGACTGATTACCGACGTTACGCTCAAATTGATTGGATTACCCCGCGCCCGGCGCTCCCTGCTGGTTCCGGTTGACGATGTACGCCACGGGCTGATCTGGGCCAGGCAACTACTTCCAATCGCCCTGAACGCTTCGGCCCTGGTTCTGAGCAAGGGATATGAGGGCATAGCAACTGTGCAAAGTAGGTATCTTCTGACCTACACGGCCGAAGGGCTTGGCGAAGATGTGCGCTGCGAACTTGAGCAGGTTCGCCAGGCTTTACACGCGGCTGGCGCGCCTGAGCCCGTGGAGACCGACGAGCTCACCGGCACTGACATCTGGACCGCCATGCTGGGCACAATGTCCGGCTTACAGATTCGCGTTGGCCTGCCGGTACGCGAGTTGCCCGCATACATCCAGGACCAGGCCAGGCATCTGCAGGACATTCCCTTCATCGCCGATATCAGCAGCGGCTTCGTCCATGCTATCCAGCCCGCTGAAACAGAGGCCGCAAGCTGGCTTGAAAGCTTGCGCAAGGCTGCTCTGATCAACGAGGGCTACGCTATTGCCCTCAGCGTACCAGAGGGATTGCGCACCAATCCTGAAGATGTGCTGGACCGCTGGGGCTATCAACCTCAGGGTCTGGAAGTAATGAAGAGGCTTAAGGCCCGTTGGGACCCACAAGGTATCCTGAATCCTGGCGTCTTTGTCGCCGACCTCTAAAGCCAACAATATAGCTTCCTGATTGAAGCCAATCCGATATCCAGGCGAAAGGCAAACTTGCTTCAACGCCTGGAATTTTCTACCCTATTTCAGCCTTGATAACTGCATCTATACCGTAACGCTCAATCGTAATAACAAACGGGCGGTATTTGCTTGCATGTTTCATCTCTCTGCAGCAATGCTGGATCTGCAGAACAGAGTGACTAGTCAAATAGTACATATTCTCTAGACAAACCGCTCACTTTAGCGTATCCTAACCTAAATTATAGATCTACAGTAGTTAAAGCATATTGAGGGGAGACGTATGCGGGAAGAGCAAAAACCAATAAAAATACATGAACATTCTACTTCTGAAAAAACTATTCTCCTCATAGAGGATAGTCCTATATTTAGCCGTATTTTCATTCATGCGATTAAGAAAAATACTCCTTATCAAGTTGTCCATCTCACCGATGGCTCGCAAATCATACAGGTAATCACTGAAATTCGACCCAATCTACTGGTACTCGACTATGATCTGCCGGGTGAGATGAACGGCATTGAGATCTATGATCTCGTCCACGGCACCCAGGGCTGGGAGCATATCCCGGCGATCATGATCAGCGCCAATTTACCGCTGAAAGAGATCGAGCGGCGGCACATTCCCGGGCTATACAAACCCTGTGGTACAGACGAGTTTTTGAGCGCCCTGAGCAAACTTCTCCCCTGAACACCGGGGCAGGAGAATAACACAAAAAGTTAGACCGAGGCATAACGATATGCATAAAAAGCCTCTTTTGTTTCTGGCTACCACGGTTTCAACTGTGGCAGCCAGTCTCTATATCGCCAGGCAATATCAAAGCTGGCAACGTAGAGAGATAGCGCGTGTACAGGCCGAAAGCAGCCTGATAGATACAGCCCTGGGCCAGGTAGAATACCGCAAGGAAGGGCATGGTCCGGCCCTGCTGATCATCCATGGCACGCCGGGTGGCTATGATCAGTCCATTTTGCTGGCCCGCTTGCTGGGCGGCCACGACTTCACCTTGATCGCTCCCTCGCGCCCGGGCTATCTGCGCACGCCAGCCACTGCAGGCAGAAAGCCAGAGGAACAGGCAGATCTCTTAGCCGCACTCCTCGATGCATTACATCTGCAGAAAGCTATTGTCCTTGCCATCTCAGGAGGAGGGCCATGCGCCCTACAATTTGCCCTGCGGCATCCCGAACGCTGCTCCGGCCTGATTGCCATCTCCGCCATCACCAGGCGTTACACCGACGAAGAAGAGCGCAAAGGCTGGCCTCTCTATCTGCGTATCCTTAAATACATTTCAGATAGATTGCTCTTACTCGATCCAGTTCTCTATCCGCTTGTAGTATTAGCTGGCTGGCTACCAGGAGCTAAATCACCGGCGGATATGTTGAGAACGCTCATGCTCAACCGTTTGCGCAAGGCTGGCTACAAGATTGATATGGAGCAATTCGCGCTTATGCCGGCTTATCCTTTAGAGAAGATCAGCGCACCAACATTTATTCTCCACGGCACAGCAGATACAGATGTTCCTTTCGAGCATGGAGAGCTGCTAGCAAGCAGACTTCCCCATGCCCACTTCATGGCTCTAAAAAATGCCGGGCATACTGCTTTCTGGACCCGGCAAGAACAGGTAATTCCGGCTTTGCGCAGCTTCCTGCATGGATTAAATTGAGCCGACAGAGGGGATATCGAAATATAGTAAACTGCATTTCCTACCTCATCATCCCTTGACAAAAGCTGAAGAAGATAGTATTGTGAAAAATAAATATAATTGGATATGCCAGTTCTCCGATTCTTCTGAAGAGACTGGCCGTGAGCTGAACGTCAGCCCCCAGCATCTTTGGACTATACGATGTCTGTCGTTGGTCCGCAGAAAATTGGGTGTCTGACTTTTTTGTTGGTTGGCCTCTTTTCTCGGGCCCGACGCATTGAGAGGACGATAAAGAGGAGATTATGCCCAATAAACAATCGGTTCCCCTGGTTACCATTTCAAACGAATCGCATCCCCATGACCCCTATGAAGCTTTACGCTACCGCAATTTTCGCACCTTGCTAGGCTGTACATTTGTCGCGGCTTTTGCGCAACAAATGATTTCTGTGGCCATTGGCTGGGAGTTGTTCGAGCGCACCAATTCAGCTCTCGTGCTCGGCGGCATTGGTCTGGCACAGATCATTCCCATCATTGTTTTGTTTCTGCCTTCTGGCTATATTGTTGATCTCTACAGTCGGAAGATGATCTTCCTTATCTCGCTTGCTCTCTTGGGAGCGGCGAGTCTAGGCCTGGCCACCCTATCTGCTCTTCATGGCCCGCTCTGGCTCATTTATGCCTGCCTGGCCCTTATGGGAGGGGCGCAATCCTTTAGCAGCCCCGCCAGCTCCGTTCTGGTCTCACAACTGGTATCTGAACAGACATTTGAGAATGCCACAGCCTGGAGAACGAGCTCCGGCCAGCTCGCCTCTGTGCTGGGACCGGCCTCTGGCGGCTTCTTGATAGCCCTTTTCAGCCGAGCCACCTTCGTCTATGTGCTAAGCGCGGCAGCTTTTATCATCATCTCGCTGCTCGCGCTCACGCTGCGTGTACGTTCCCAGGTACAACCCTCAAAGAGTACGCAAAAACGCTCTCTCAAGACAGTCGTGGAGGGGCTTCAATTTCTGGGGCGCACTCAAGTCATGCTCGCCGCTATGACGCTAGACCTTTTCGCAGTCCTCCTTGGTGGAGCAACTACTCTGCTGCCTATCTTTGCCAAAGATATTCTTCAAGTTGGCTCTATCGGCCTGGGCTGGCTGCAGGCCGCCGGCTCGCTTGGTGCCGTTAGTATGGCGCTCTTCCTGGCGCATCGCCCACCTTTTCAGCGCGCGGGACGCACGCTATTGCTGGCCATCACAGGCTTTGGCCTCGCCACCATCGTCTTTGGCCTTTCTCACTGGTTCTGGCTCTCTTTTCTTATGCTCTTTGTGCTGGGCGGCCTTGACAATATCAGCATGCTCATCCGTGGCACGCTAACCCTTGTACGCACACCCGACGAGATGCGCGGACGCGTCAGTGCCGCAACCTCGCTCTTCATCGGCACCTCGAATCAGTTAGGCGGGTTTGAGTCCGGCCTGGCCGCGCAACTGCTCGGCCCGATCCCGGCAGTTGCGTTAGGTGGCGTTGGAACCATAGTTGTCGTGGCCGCAGTCGCCCTGATATGGCCCGAACTACGCCGCATGCGCACCATCCGCGAGACGTCCGAGAACGCTCAGGCTGCAAGCTAGGCATGCTTTTTGAAGGAGACAAGATTACATTGATGTATCGTAAACTCTATGCTATATTACTACGGTCTTTCGTCTCGAATCTAATAAGCAACGCTGATCATAATGACTAACCAGGTAGAAAATTATACAGCTTCTTTCTCTGCCTCAACTCTTGATTTTGAGAAGCATACAGCTACATCGCCTGTTCTTTCCAGCCGAGAGGCCGGCTGGAAAGATATTCTAGTAAGAACCTTTCATGAACCGGCACAGGTCGAGGATATCACCTTGCCCTCGGTACCTGATATTCACCTGGTATTGGTCAAGCAGGGAGCAATGCATTTCGAGAGTAGAGATGTGAATGGCCCCTGGGAGGGATATCGGGTCCATGAAAATGAATTGTTTCTAACGCCTGCTGCCAGTAGCCCTTACGAATTGCGCTGGCATAGTCTTTCCGCCACGCCCATCTGCCTGGTCCATATCCATCTGAAAAAAGCCCTGCTTGAGCGTAGCGCTGAACAGATTGCAGGCTATGACCGAGCAAACCAGCATTTAAAAGAACTTTCGGCTTTTCATGATCCTCTTCTGGCCCAGATAGCCTTGGCGCTGCAGCAAGAGCTAGAGCTGCCGACCCCTGCCGGCCAGCTCTATGCCGAAACAGCAGCTCAAATGCTAGCCGTTCATCTACTGAAACATTATCAAACTAAGGACATCCATGTCGAGCTTCCCAACCAGAAGCTATCTCGGCGCCAGATGGGACAATTAACTGATTATATTCTGACCCATCTCGCTGATAAGCTCTCGCTTGAAGTGCTTGCCGAGCAAGTTGGCTTCAGTGCTTACCATTTCGGGTACCTCTTTCGGCAAAGTACTGGCCAGACTCCACATCAGTTTGTGATCAATACGCGTCTTGAGCACTCTCAACATCTGCTAAGAGAGACAGATCAGCCACTAAGCCAGGTGGCGCTAGCCGTGGGTTTTCAGACCCAGAGCCACTTTACACAGGCATTTAAGCATCGGTTTGGTGTTACTCCTCGCCAGTATCGACAACAATCCTGATTGCCCACCTTTTCGACAAATTTCGCGAAAATTCGACAGAAAGCCGCCCCCAATTGCTCTATCATAACGATGGAATATGGGAGAAATACACCGATTATAAGCGGTCACAATGCGAAGGGATACAAGGCTATCTTTCCTTTGCTCACTTTCCCATAAAGGTGTATATAATGAAAGGATAGAGCTATACATGCGTTACAAGCTACTTGGTACGAGCGGATTGCGCGTCTCTGAACTATGCCTGGGTACAATGACTTTTGGCGAAAACTGGGGTTGGGGCGCCACACGTGCAGAAAGTCGAAAAATCTACGAGGCGTTTGTTGAGGCTGGAGGAAATTTCCTCGACACGGCAAATATCTACACCGAAGGAGAGAGCGAGAAACTGCTTGGAGAGTTCATAGCTACCGATCGCGAACGTATTGTGCTGGCGACAAAATATGCGTGCTATACTGGCCAGGATAACCCCAATGGAGCAGGCAATCACCGCAAGAGTATGGTCCAGGCCCTTGAAGCTAGCCTCAAGCGCTTGAAGACCGACTATATAGATCTCTACTATGTGCATGCCTGGGATTTTCTCTCGCCAGTTGAAGAGGTAATGCGCGCACTCGATGACCTGGTGCGAGCGGGCAAAGTGCTCTATCTAGGCATTTCTAGCGTTCCTGCCTGGGTAGTAGCGCAGGCTAATACGCTGGTTGAGCGCTATGGCTGGAGCCCTTTTGTAGCCCTCTCGATCCAGTATAATCTAGTTGAGCGCACTCCCGAACGAGAGCTCTTACCGATGGCTCAGAGCTTTGGCGTCAGCGTTACAGCCTGGTCTCCTCTGGCGTATGGCTTGCTAAGTGGCAAATACACACGAGAGGAGTCAAAACAGGCTGCGGGCAAAGTGGGCCGCCTTGCTAGTAACCAGTTTCGTTTCAACGGCCGTGCGGAGCGCGATCTTACTATCGCCCATACTGTACAGCAGGTCGCCGATGAGATTAGCTGTACTCCTCCACAGGTCGCGCTGGCCTGGCTACGAGCGCAATCTCAAGGGATTATCCCCATTATCTCTGGGACAAATGCCTCCCAACTTCGCGATAATCTGGGTTGCCTGGATGTAAGACTCTCACCTGAGCACCTGCAGCGGCTCGATACGGTGAGTCGCATCCCACAAGATCATCCAGTCGACTTTCTAGCCGATGAGGGCACTCGTCAGTTAGTATATGGCGGTATATTCAATTCCATTGATACTAATCGACACGCTCAATTGCTCAATGCCATACAGAAGGCAGAGGCTAAGTGAGCCCTTTGCTTTACAGCTTGTAGAGTACGCGAGCGTACTAATACAGAAGGAAGGGACGCTATGGCAAAAAGAAAATTGGACCAGGTGCTGATCGTTGATATCGAGGCCACCTGTTGGCAAACCAGCATACCACCGGGACAGGAGAGCGAGATCATCGAGATTGGTCTCTGTCTACTCGATGTAGCTTCCTGGAAGCCACAGGACAAAACCAGCATTCTTGTGCGTCCTGAACGTTCTACTGTCAGTCCTTTCTGCACGCAATTGACAGGCTTAACGCAAGAGCAGGTCGAACAGGGTGTTTCCTTCGCCGAAGCATGTAAGCTCCTGCAAACTGCGTATGCTTCCCATGAACGAATCTGGGCAAGTTATGGAGAAGCTGATCGTCTGCGTTTTGAAAGGCAGTGCCACTCTCGTCAGGTTGCCTATCCCTTCGCTCCCAGGCATATCAATATCAAGGCCCTTTTTGCGCTCTGGTATGGTTTGCCTCACGAGGTGGGGATGTCTACAGCCTTAGAGATTGCAGGCCTGCCCCTTGAGGGAACCCATCACCGCGGAGATGATGATGCCTGGAATATCGCAGCGCTCTTTGCCGGAATGATGAAACACGGAAGAAGCTCAAACTGAGCCGGGCGCTCCGGCTTCGGCGATTACTTCTCCAATCCATCTGCTCCTAATCAGTTTAGCAACTCACGCAGAGACCAGTATGTACGGACCGCCTCGAATTTTTGCTACCGTCTGCTCCCCTGGTAGGGAGTAGACGGCTTCTGTAGCGCAGGCGCTCCTTACTCAACAAGAGGCTCTTCAGCTTCTTCTGCAAGGCGCTTCAGTAGATCGCAGAGGGTCGCAAGCTCAGCAGGCGAAAACACCTTGTTGAGCACAATAAGCCCCCTGTTAAGCAGCTCCTCATCAAGCTCGCTTGCCCGTTTACGCTAACTATCCCAGCAAGGGCAACACTTCCTGGGTTATGCGCTCAAACTGGCGATGTTGATCAAAGCCGGTGATACGCAAAATCGGATGGGTCACGCCAGCAGTGATCAACTGGCGCAAGCGTTCGGCACACTGCTCGGGAGAGCCAGAGGCCAGCCAATAGGTTTCGAGGAAGTCGCGCTCATACGCCTCTCCGTAATAGCGTTTCAGGAATTCCCTGCTCTCCTCAAAGGCCGCGTCTTTGTCCTCATTGACATGTATATTGTAGGTAAGGCCGACATCAAAGCCTGGCGGCAGCGTGCGCCCCTCTTCCTGGGCCAGCTGGTGCAGCTTCTCAAGTCCTGCCGTGATCATCTCTGGCGTGGCGACTGCCGTCATCCAGCCGTCAGCATATTTTGCCACTCGGCGCAGAGCGCGCTCCATCAGCTTGGGCTTAATCGGATTATAGTCAGCCACAAGCCAGATCGGAATTGGCTGCTGTATGGGGCGCGGCAGCACAGTCACATCAGTGAACTGATTATAGACCCCCTGGTAGCTTACATGCTCTTCGCTGGAGAGCCGCCTGAGAATCTCTACAGCCTCTTCCAGGCGCTGACTGCGTGTTGCCGGATCAATATGGAAGGCCTCGTACTCATCAGTAAACTTGCCTCCGCCATGGAAGTTACGCCCCTGGCAAGCAATAAAGATTGTACGCCCACCCGAGAGCAAATCAAGACTACACCACTGGTAGGCCAGAAGCAGAGCCGGGCGCAGGGGAGTACTGGCAAAGCAGGCGGGACCAAGCCTGACGCGTTTGGTTAGTGTAGCCAGGCCACCTAGCATAACGAGTGAATCCAGGCGCGGCTTGGCAAAAATCGAATCGCCCACCCAGACCGAATCCCAGGCAGGCGCCTCATCAGCTAGCTTTGCCATTTTCAGCATCTCATCAGTCGTCGTCGCGCCGATCATCACGCCGCGATTCGTCAATAACAGACCAAATTTCGTCTTGCTTTGCAACATCATTTTCTCCTTTTTAATTTGCACAAATTAGTTTGCACAAACTACGTAGTCAAAAAAACAGTTAGCTTTCTCTCCATATATCCTGGCAACAGCGAGCTAGAAACCGGCATAACCTTTAGTACCGCGTTCTTCGGACTATAGTCACGCAACCGGCTAAATATATAAGCCAGCCCAAATATTAACCTACAACCGATATACCTATAAGTGACTTCCCAGGCCACTTTTTATTACTTTTCACTCTCCCCCCTCACTCCGTAGAGTTCTGCTTTTAACCGAGTTAAGCACAAGTTGGGAACGACACAAGCCACTACTTATAGTTTATATAAATTAGTTTGCACAAACTAGCGAGATAAAAAAATACTTTCAAGAATCCTCCTCAGAGAGCTCTAGCTGGCGCGTTTTCGCCTCATAAGCCTGGCGAGCCTCCGCAATACGACGCTGATAGCTGGCAAAGGCCCGGGCCGCCTCGCCTCCCCCGTTCGCCTTCAGACTCTCCTCATATTCATTCCAGGCCTGTTGTAGTTGTCGTGAATATGATGTGGTAACCTCAGCCGCCTTGCCGAGCTTTTGCTCAAATGGCGAATATTCGTCTTTGAAAGCTGGATCATGAGATGCGATCTCACCCACAGCAAAGTCGGAATTTGCCGCGATGCGCTCTCGGGCCTCCTGCAGCCAGCGCACCTCTTGTTCCAATAAAGCCACATTGCGATCAAGCATCAACTGAGCATAGAGGCTCTCGCTTTTCTCAAAGCTAGCAGGGCGCGACGCCGTATGCTCTATGAGACGTTGATGGACTCTTTGTGTGACGTAAGCTACCGCCAGCAAGGAATGCATAGCGTCAAGCTGATGTTGCAGGCGTGCCAGCACCTCTTCGCGGGGAAGGAGAAAGGCAAAGGCCAGAGCTGCATCTATGGGATCATACGATCGCCGTCCAGCCGCATCGCTTAGCGTTGTACGCAAAAGATCCAGCAGATAAGCGCGCCCGGGCTTCGTAATCCGATAAATGTGGCGGTCGGGATAATTTCCCTCGCGCTCTACCATCTGCTCTTCGATATATCCCTCATCGCGCAGCTTGCGCAAATGATAATAGAGGCCACCGCCGCTCAGCCTGATATAATCAGCAAAGTGTTGTCGCTCAATTGTTTGCTTCAGCTCATAGCCATAGTACGGCTGTTCGGCCAGGATACCAAGAATGACCAGACGATAACTCATCGAACTCCGCTTGTTTCCTCTCATCAGAGTTATTTTACTCAACTAGTTTGTCCAAACTAGTTTGCATGGATATAATACAGCATGATCGGGCTATCTGTCAAGGCAGCGCTGTAAACCAATCCATCGGGAGAGACGAGGCATAATGATAAAGGGGCGGAGATGCATCCTCTGTAGTGGGCAAGAGTACGTTTCCTAAACAAGGTAGCCTTATTCTCAGACGATTAAGTAAAACAAACACCTCTCCTCAGCATATCCACAATCCCCTACATCTAGCACTGTCATCTCACAGAAAACGTCTCAAATCAGGCAGCAGGCTTCAACTCCCAAAAACATACAAAAAGCCCTCCTACAGCATACTGCCTGCTTGCTATAGAAGGGCTTGTGGAGTCGTGATGAGTGGGCGACAAGGGATTCGAACCCCTGACCTACTGCGTGTAAAGCAGCCGCTCTAACCAGCTGAGCTAGTCGCCCATAGTGAGGAATTTACAAAAATGAGCATCAGACAAGTGATCGTCGCCGGATGCCCACCAAAAGGTGCCCTCGAGTGGACTCGAACCACCACGCCTCTCGGCACAGGCCCTCAACCTGCTGCGTATACCATTCCGCCACGAGGGCAAATCACCATATGGATTACGGAAAACATAATACACCTAACATAGCGATTTGTCAACAGTTTACAGGCACTTCTAGCGGATTTTAGCCGACGATCTCCCAGATGAGTAAAACCAGTTGCGCCGCTAGTTGCCGCGGGTCCCGGGCAAAAGCATAATGCTATCTATCCCTAGCCAGCCACACTTCAAGCCACAGCTTCATCGGCCTCTCTAGCTAAAATAAAATGCTCGCAGGGAACCAGCCAATGCCAGATTTTTCCCTGCGAGCATCCTATGCTCTAACAGCTGCAATGCTTCTATGAGCCATCAGCCGCGTTACCATTGTCCCTCACGATAGCGTTGCAATAAACCACCGGAGCGCTGCGTACCTGATGATGAAGGCGACAGACCCGAGAGCGATAACGAGCGCTGATGATGCTCAAAATTCTCAACTCTCGCGCCGACCAGGACTTCAGCGCCCTCTACTTGCT
Source organism: Ktedonosporobacter rubrisoli (assembly GCF_004208415.1). Classification (GTDB taxonomy): domain Bacteria; phylum Chloroflexota; class Ktedonobacteria; order Ktedonobacterales; family Ktedonobacteraceae; genus Ktedonosporobacter; species Ktedonosporobacter rubrisoli. Next base: position 7,187,904 of record NZ_CP035758.1, read on the forward strand.
CTTCCACAACATAGGTCTCGTATTCGCCAGTATCGGAGCGTACCAGGACCACGCGCCGCAAGGACGGATCGGTTGTGCGCGTACTGCCAGACTCCTCCTCAGCTGGTGCAAAGACTGCTGCAGGTAAGGGCTGTGAGATTGGGCCCTCTTCCCATTCCAGCAATTGCGCTGTATCGCTTTCCAGGACTGGCGAGAATTCGTTAGCAAAGAGCGGCGGCAAAGGCGTCGCCAGTTCGCTAAGCGCCTCAGTTGTAGGCGTGTGCTCGACAAACGCAGGCAGAGCCGACTTACGTCTAAGCATGATCGTCCAGCCAGCAAGCAGCAGAGCGGCAAGAATAGCCAGGCCCACAACGAGGTTGCGTTCCTCATTAATGCTAGCCAACAAAGCTGTGGTTCCTGCCACGACGGGCGAGGCTTGAGCCTGCTGATCTTGCTGCCGAATGCGCTGCAGCACAGTTGCAGGTCGCGTTTCCTGCTGTTGATCGCGTACCCGATGCTCATATACGGGCACTGAATCCACTTTGGCCGGCTGCGTGGGAGTAGCTATTGCGGTCGGAGGAGGCGCCTCGCTATGATAGCGCGCCATGAAATTCACAACCTTATTGGCCCACGAAAGAGCACTAGCAGTTCCCACATAAGGATAGCAAATCGTATAGACCGAGGTCATGCCACGATTCACATAGCGATTCCTCAGAAGATTAAACCAATCAAGGACCGCAGTAGCATAGGAAGGATAAATAGTATAGCCATCATAGGCCACCGGATAGCCAAGGCCACCCCGCACACTTCCTGGATTGCGGTCTGCCCGTCCTACCCCGGCTGCCCCATCATTGGTTTCTACCCACCACACCGCCAGAGCAAAGGCATCGTCAATATTCGCCTGACGCGCCGCCTGCTCCACCACCTTACCGGTTCCAACCATTGGACTACCTACACGCGCAAAGATCTTATCTACAGTCTCAGCTGGTAGCGTAGGAGGTCCAACAATGCCGCCAGCCGCGTTACTGCTCTGGCTATCATGCACCTGCCAGAGCAGCGTTATGCTGCCCCCAATCAGAACAGCTAGCGTGCTGAAGACTAAAAAAACATACGGCCGTAGCCGCCGGTGTCTTATCCATTTTTCCGTCATGTAAACAACCTACAGTACCTCTACTACGCTGTCGTTATAAGCTATCCCCAGCAGTCTCTCCTTGAAACTTAAGCTCATACAACAAACTTATCCATATACAAGTAATTTGCCTCTTTGCTCTCCGAGAAAGGCCACCAGTGCTTTGTCAAGCAGTGATTGACGAGTACGCCGCCTGCGGCGCCGAAGCGCGCTCTATCTTCCCTCCTCGGCTCAGGAAAACTTACCCATTGCATAGAGCAAATACACTAGTATGTAGCAATACTTACAACATTTTTCAACGCATAGGCGTTTTAACTATTGAACGGTGTATGGCGTCAAAATAGGTGTGCAGTTCAATATCAACAAAGTAGTCGTTTACTTAAATTGTACCACGGCATGTGATCTTTGTGCGTAACCCTCGTTTTTAATAGGTAGTATGTCCCACGGGGTTATGTTATACTGAGGTTCACATCAGCGATCTTAAGGATAGTGTAGAGCAACGATGGGGGGTTCGCCATTAGCCAGCGATACGGCCAGGGGTATACACAAACAGGGCATTTAACCCGTCTTACCTTGCTACATAATCGTTACCAGATCCTTCGCACTATCGGGCAAGGAGGCATGGGAGCTGTCTACCAGGCCAAGGATCTCAAACGACAGACAACTTGCGCCATTAAGGAGATGAGCCTCTCCATGGTACCGCCGGAGGAGCGTTCTCAGGCCATCCAGAACTTTAAAATTGAAGCCGATATCTTGCGTAAGCTCAATCATCCCTATCTACCATCGTTTCATGGTTTTTTTGCCGAGCGGCAGCGCTACTTTCTAGTCATGGAATTTATCGACGGCCTGACGCTCGAAGAGATGCTTGAGCGCGAGGGCCGACCCTTCCCCGAGCGTCGAGTGCTCGGATGGGCTCGCCAGCTCTGCGATGTGCTGCAATATCTCCATGATCAGCAACCACCGATCATCTTCAGAGATATGAAGCCGGGCAATGTTATGCGTACGCGCGATGGGCGCATCAAGCTTATTGATTTTGGTATCGCACGCATCTTTCGCCCTATGATTTCCCAGGATACACAGATTCTCGGTACACCTGGCTTTGCGCCACCGGAGCAGTACGGCAAGGCCCAGACCGATGAGCGCTCGGATATCTATTCGCTGGCGATGACGCTCTTTCAATTACTCACCAATACGCTCTCAGAGACAGGCTTTGGCCTTGAAGATGTGCGCGCAATCAATCCTCACATCTCCCCAATGGTTGCTCGCGCTCTAGAAAAAGCTACGGCTATGCGCCCCGAGGACCGCTACGATAGTGTGGTAGCTTTCCGACGCGCGCTGTTGGGAGAAGGTACGTTTGTCTTTGAGAACGGCGATCAGGCCACCACGCCGGATGAGCTTGCCGATTTGTGCGCCCGCTATCCTGAGGAAGCTTCGGATTATCTCTTCGATGGCGAAATTGAATTATGGCTACATGAAATCGGCGAGGTCGAACTTGAGCGTGTCGCCCGCCAGATTCGTATGATGATAAACGATCCCGCAGAAGCTCTTGAGCAATTCTTACTTATCATGGACGAGCTTGTAGAAGCTCATCAGCATGGGTACTCGGCTACACATACCTCCCATGGTCAGGCTGGCACGGCTACTCCCGCACGTCCAGTCACCACACCTCACTGGCAGCCTCCTCGCAAACCCACATCCCCTGTCCAGGTCAGCCCACGCACACTCGATTTTGGTCAGGTCTATCCCGGTATCTCAGCTCCGATGGCGATTACCATCCGGGTTGCCCCAGGTTTAGCGTGCAGCGGCGATATCTATGCCAATGAATCCTGGATTCTTCTTGACGAGACGCGCTTTGATGGCGAGGAAACCTATGTCAATGTGCGCATCAACAGCACAAAGCTGCAGGGTTCAGCACACTATACCGGTACTGTCGTGATCTCGCCGGATGAGGGCAATACGCGCAAAGATATCATCGTAACAGTCGAGGCCGATATCATCGTCTTTTCTGATTCCAGCAATCCTCAGGTCCATAGCAAATTGCCTGCCGTCGCAGACGATTTCGATGAAGAAGAAGACGAGGATGCACTTACCGAAGGAGCCTTGCTTGCTGTTCCTCCACTCAGCCAGGCACAGGTTATGGTCGAGCCAGTTCCAGAGCCTCCTCAGAGCGTGGAACCTGCTAAGAAAACTACAGGCAAGCCCGCCGCTGCGCCACCTGCCGATCAGGCTCAGAGCAGCAAATATGCTAAAGGTAGCGGCGGCTGGGACCCTTTACCACCTGCCGTACGGCAAAAACGCTGGTTTCAATATGGCCGCACGTTTATTGCTGCACTCATGACGGCAAGCCTTGTCTATACCCTGCTCGCTCCGCTCTCACCTTCACATACAGCTCCATTACCACCTGATCCCTGGTTTGTGCTTGTTCTGGCAGGCATGGTGCCAGTGGCAACGCTGGGAACTTTAATTGCTAAATGGCCGGGTAAGAGCGAGGCCATTAATCGAGCCTGCACCGGTATGGGCGGCACATTATTTACCCTGGCCATCGCACGCTTCGCCTGGCAACTTCTCATTCATGAGAGCCTGGCCCCCTTGCAGTTCTTCTTGCTCTTGTTGATCGCGGCCAGCAGCGCCACGGCTGGCACAGCTCCGGCCATTAGCGACCAGATCATTTATGGCGTAAGCTGGGTACTGGCCCGCACGCGCCGCAGGCTCGGCTTGACCCTGGCGGTAATTGTTGGGGCCAGCCTGGGCTATCTGCTCACCGTTGGCTTTGCTATTAGCTGGCTTACGCTGTGTAGCCTTGTGATTGGGATAGCTACGACTGCCGGTCTGGTCTGGCGCATAGATCAATTGATGAAGCAGATGTACCCCTGAGAAGCATACCTGTATGCTTGACCCGCCAGGATTTGCGGGCTATACTCTTTCTGCCAGAAGATGGTAAAAGCTCTTGCTGCATAGAGTAGAGGGCCGATCAAGAGAGGTTGACATAAGAGTATAATTTTTCAGGGAGGCAGCGCTTGCCACAGCCGGATTTAATCGTTATTCTTGGCCCCACGGCATCGGGGAAAAGCTCGCTTGGGATTACCCTGGCTCAGCGGTTGAACGGAGAAATTATCTCCGCAGATTCGCGCCAGGTCTATCGAGGCCTGGATATCGGAACAGCCAAAGTAAGCCCTCAGGAGAGAGAAGCAGCGCCTCACCATTTGCTCGATGTTGCCGATCCGCGCGATGTCTATACGGTAGCACAATTTCAGCAAGCGGCGATTACTATAATTAACGATATACTGGCCCGTGGACGGCAACCCTTGCTGGTCGGTGGCTCTCCACATTACATTCAGGCCATCGTCGATAATCTTGATATCCCCCAGGTCCCTCCACAGCCAGAACTGCGGGCCCGACTTGAGGCTCGACCACTGCCCGAACTGTTAGCCCAACTTGAGGAGCTCGATCCACAGAGCGCTGCGAGCATTGATCGCCAGAATCCCCGGCGCGTTATTCGCGCACTTGAGGTTTGCCTCATTACAGGTAAGCCTTTCTCGCAGCAACGCAGCATGGCCGAGCCGCTCTATCGCAGCCTGCTTCTGGGCATACGCTGGCCCCGGGAAGTCCTGTATTGGCGCATTGATGAGCGCGTTGATGAGCGTATGGAACAGGGGATGGTGCAAGAGGTGCGCACGCTACTGGAGCAGGGAGTGAACCATGAGCGCATGGAGGCCCTGGGATTAGAATACCGCTTTATAGATCGCTGGCTGCGTGGCGAATTTAGCAGCGAGGCCGAGATGGTACAACGTCTGAAATATGCTATTCATGATTTCACGCGCCGCCAGTTGACCTGGTTTCGCCGCGAACAAAGAATCCTCTGGCTGGATGGCGGTCCCGAGATGGTCCCGGAGGCCGAGCGCATCGCCAGGGCTTTTCTTGCCCAGCAAACGCTCCCAGACATTGCTACCCTTCAAGCCAAACAGATATAATATTCAACAAGCTTTACCACATCTCAGGTTGGTAGCATACAATAACGTTCCGCACAATAACATGGAGGCCTCTCTTTGACAGCACCAGATACCCATCGAACCTATTGGGATACAAAAGGCGTAAGCAAGACGTTCACACATCCTGTCAATTTTGCCTGGCTGGCCAAGGCGATCAAGCCACAGGCACGGATTCTCGACTATGGCTGCGGCTATGGGCGCGTTACAAGTCTGCTCTATGAGCATGGCTACCAGGATGTTGAGGGTGTGGATTTCTCGGCGCCGATGATCGAGCGCGCCCGCCTCACTCATCCAGAACTAAACTTTCGGCTGATCGAGCCCTCAGCTTTGCCTTATGCCGATGCTTCGTTCGATGCCATTCTCCTCTTTGCGCTACTCACTTGTGTGCCAGAGAATGAGGCCCAGCGCGCCTTAGTTGGAGAGCTAGGGCGTATTTTGCGTCCCGGCGGCGTGCTCTATATCAGCGATATGCTGCTTCAAACCGATGAGCGCAATCTTGCGCGCTACCAGGCCCATCAAGCCAAATACGGCGTTTATGGCATTTTCGAGACTGACGATGGCGCAATTTGCCGTCACCATGACCAGGAATGGCTAACTACGCTGCTCTCCAACTTTAGTCGTCAGGAATTCGCTGAGATCAGCGTGACAACGATGAATGGTCATGCCACCCGCGCCTTTCAATGGCTGGCCCGCAAAGAGTAATGGAGAGATCATGGCTCTCTGTGAGCAGGTAAAGCATACATCTAGCAGGCGAGCCAGGCTATAATCCTCCTTGCTCGCTTGCATTTATGGCTCAATCTGGCTCAGTTTTTCGCAGAGCTTCCCGCAGTTCTTCAGGGTGCAATAAAATTCTTCTCAGCATCCCGGCAACTGCCTTAAGCGGTTCTGGGTCAACAGAGGTCATCCAGCATTCATCACTTTCCGCATCGAAATTCAATACGGCTGCCAGTTTGGGAAAGTGCATGCTCACTAATGTCTCGATCACGGCTTGCCAGGAAGCTCCATTTGGTTCATATCCCCATTCTTCTTGAAAAAGGAAGGAAACCTTATCTATTTCTTCATAAGGGCGAAGAATGAACATCCACTTGTCATCATAGTGCAACACATGACCTGGTTTGTATTCGTCGTCATCTGATCGTGGCTCTCTCATACCTCTTTACCCCAGATATCTTAGCAGATGGCTCTGCGCAAATTAAGTGTTTCCTAGCTTGCGGCAAGTAAAGCATGCTTTTTCGTCCCAGTCAATCCCCCTACGCTTCTTAGGGTTGTCTTAGTGGATAGCAATTTATAACCAATTTTTATTCATAACCAAAATTTATGGTAAATATAACTTGAAAGAATGAATAATCTATGGTATGGTTATAAGTGTTGAGACATACATCGACCGGAGCCAACAGGGCAAGTTCAGTGGCCGTGCTGAGAGCGAAGGCATCCTCTGGCCGGCACTTGCTTTCAGGCGGTGGGCACCACCCTTGCCCTGGGCAGCTCTTTTAGCAGCATGAGGAGGTGACGTCAGTACGACAAGATGTCAGAATCCTAACAGGTTTGCTTGAGAAGGAAGCAGATACAAGCAAGATTACCTCTGCTTAAATAACCCGAACCCTTGTTATCCGCAGCGAACAGCGAAAGGATAGCAGACACCTTTTCTCAAATTAGCAGTTCGTGTAGTCTTTCGCCCATAATTGCCAGTTATGTGCGGCGCTTGTTCAGCAGTCAATCTCTGCGAAAACCAAACGCAGACTGACAGGAAAGCTAGCTTTCCACATGAGTATTGACGAATTGCTACCGATATCTCAAGCCAGCCTGCCAGCAGTCAGCCGCTATTCTTGGGAAAGGAACACCATGGCGCAATCGATCTCAACGACCAGCACGCAAACACGTATCTCGCGCTTGAGCCTGGGCATGCTTGCCTTTTTATTTACTCTGGGAGCCATCAACTTTGCCGATAAAATGGTTGCGGCCCTTTTAGCAGTGCCGATTATCAAGGAATTCCACCTTACGCCCACGCAATGGGGTATCCTCAGTGGCAGTTTTTTCTGGCTATTTTCGCTCTCATCTATTCTCATTGGCACCTGGTCCGACACCCTGGGCACAAAGCGCACATTATCCTTGCTAGCAACTGTCTGGACCTTCACGCAGTTAGCCACGGCAATCGTGACAAGCTTTCCGCTCTTGCTCCTTACGCGCGTCGGGCTAGGAGCCGGCGAAGGGCCTTATACGGGAGTCGCGCTGGCGGCTGCCTCACGCTGGTTACCAGAAGCACGCCGGGGGCTGGGCGTTGCGATTGTGACCTGTGGGAATCTGGTCGGGCCGGCCTTATTGACGCCGGTGCTGGTCTATGCTTCAGTTTACCTTGGCTGGCGTTCGGCCTTTATCTTACTGGGCGCCTGCAGCCTGCTCTGGCTCATTCTCTGGCACTTTTTGGGCAAGGAAAGACCTGAGGAGGACAGTTCGTCGGAGACAAAGCAGCTCGCCAGCGGCGAAGAGCCACGGATCAAGAAAATTAGCTGGTCTGAATTGCGTCAGCTCCTGTTCTCACGCAATGTGATCTTTATTACCCTGGCGGCCTTCGGAGCTTACTGGTTTCAGGCCATTTTTCTGGGTTGGCTAACTATTTATTTCACCGAAGTTCGCCATCTCACCTTGCAGAACTTCGCTATCTTCAGTCCGATCATGACCCTTACGGCCTGCACTATGCAAATCCTCTTTAGCGGCCTGGGCGATAGATTATATCGCCAGACTGGCAAGAGCAGATCCTATGTCTATGTCTTAAGTTTTGTGCTTATAGCTACTGCCATCATGCTGTACGGTAGTTCTATCGTGCATTCGACTATTCTCTCTCTTCTGCTGATAAGTTGCATTCCAAATGGGGCAGCCTTTGCCCTTACTGGAACCTTGATTTTAAATGTGACTCCTGTGGAAAGGCACGGGACTATGCAGGGTATCACCATTGCCCTGGCTATGCTGGCTGGCGTTATCGGGCCGACGCTTGCGGGTCCGCTTATCCAGGCTGCCGGCCACAACTTAGCCGCAGGCTTTAACTCCGTCTACCTCCTCACCTGTTCTCTTCTTTTGGCGTGTGCACTTGCTGGCTTTATCTTTATTCGACCTGACGAGCAGAAACGGATCGCCAACCGTGAAGCCGTCCAGCTCGAAGAAGCCAGGGCCAGCTAATTGGCCACAAGGAAGTGGCCGATAATGGGCATTGGTCCCGGGTAGAAGGGTAGCCAGGGCGGGGTGCCGAGGCGCAAAGGGGCGCTTTACCCACTCCGCTTACCCTCCACCTGAGCATCATAAGCATGAATAACTTCCAGGAGGATTTTCCAATGACTGATCCACAACACAACGGCACTTTTCGAGGCCATACAGGTCGCACCTGGCAGGATTCGGAGCCCTGGTGGCCTGAGCCAGTTCGGCCACCCACTGGCTCACCAAATGTTCTTTTTATCGTGCTTGACGATACGGGCTTCGCGCATCTGGGATGTTACGGTTCAGATATTTCGACACCCAATATTGATAGTCTGGCTGCCGAAGGCTTGCGCTACAATAATTTTCACACAACTGCCATCTGCTCTCCTACCCGCGCCTGCCTGCTGAGCGGGCGCAATCATCATGCCACGGGGGTCTCATTCGTTACCGAGGTTCCTAACGGCTTTCCCAACAGCCGGGGCAAGGTTAGCAAGCAGACCGGCTTGCTGAGCGAGATTCTCAAAGAAAACGGCTATAATACTATCGCGGTTGGCAAGTGGCACCTGGTGCCTTCGGATGAGCAGAGCAGCAGCGGCCCATTCGATAACTGGCCGCTGGGGCGTGGCTTTGAGCACTACTATGGCTTTCTCGGCGGCGAAACCAATCAGTGGAATCCTGACCTGGTAGCTTACAATCAGCGTATCGAGCAGCCCAGGCGCGCCGAAGAGGGCTACCACCTCACCGAGGATCTCACCGATAAGGCTATCGATTTTGTGCGCAATCAGCAAGCCACGGCTCAGGGCAAGCCCTTCTTTCTCTACCTGGCTTACGGCGCCACTCACGCTCCACACCAGGCACCACGTGAGTTCATCGACAAATACAAGGGCAAGTACGATAAGGGCTGGGATCAAGTGCGCGAGGAATGGTTTGCGCGCCAAAAGGAACAGGGCATCATTCCACCTGAGACGCAATTACCGCCGCACAATCCTGGCGTGAAGGCCTGGCAGGAGCTCAGTCCTGATGAGCAGCGCCTGTTTGCGCGTATGCAGGAGGTCTTTGCCGGTTATCTTGAACACACTGATTATCATATCGGTCGCCTGCTCGACTTTCTCAAGGAGATTGGCCAGTTCGAGAATACGCTCATTGTGTTCCTCTCAGACAACGGCGCCAGCCCGGAAGGCGGACCCGATGGAACCGATAACGAGTGGAAGTTTTTCAACGGCGTCGAGGTTAAGGCCCGGGATATTCAGCATCGCATTGATGATCTGGGCACGCCAAGAGCTTATAACCACTATCCACAGGGCTGGGCCCAGGCCGGTAACACGCCGCTCAAATGGTACAAACGTTGGGTACATGCCGGTGGGGTCAAAGATCCTTTGATCATTCACTATCCTGCACACATCAAGGATAAGGGCAGCATTCGCCAGCAATATCATCATGTGACCGATATTACGCCAACAGTCTTAGAGTTGATCGGCCTTCAGCCTCCTGCTAGCCTTAATGGCGTAACCCAGGAACCACTGCATGGTACCAGCCTTGCCTACACCTTCGATCAGCCAGCAGCACCAACTCGTAAGCAGGTGCAATACTACGAGATGCTGGGCAACCGGGGCATCTGGCAGGCTGGCTGGAAGGCTGTGTGCTATCATCAGCCCGATACGCCATATGAGGAGGATGAGTGGGAGCTCTATCATGTGGAGGAAGATTTCTCCGAGAGTCGCGATCTCGCGACAGTTCATCCGGAGAAGCTGCGCCAGCTCATCGAGCTGTGGTGGGTTGAAGCCGGCCGCTATAATGTTCTTCCCCTGGATGATCGCTTACTAACGCGGGGGAGAGCACATTTAGCCCGCCGGAAGTTCCCCACAACCTACGTTTTCCCGCCTTATATCGCGCGCCTTACCGCGACTGCCGGACCAATTCTAGGAAACCGCTCCTATACTATCACAGCGGAGATTGAGCGAGCCGACAGCAGGACAGAAGGAGTTCTGGTCGCCCAGGGCGGGCGTTTTGGTGGGCTGGCACTTTTTATCCAAAACAACCAGTTAGTTTTCGATTATAATTATCTTGGAGACAAACATTATATAATTACATCAGTAGCCGAAGTGCCCGGCGGTGCCTCAACCCTGCGCTTTGAGTTCATCCGTACGGGCGAGCTCCAGGGACAAGGTAGGCTGGTAATCAATGGACAAGTGGTTGGTGAAGGCCTTATTGAACGCACAACGCTGCTCGCGGGAGGCCCTGGTGCATTCGATGTTGGGCAGAACACGCTTACCCCGGTGAGCGAGACGTATGAGACACCGTTCCGCTTCAGCGGTAAGCTCAAGTATGTCACGATAACTCTTGAGAATGCCGAGCCCGACCTTGCCGCTATTCTGGCTACTGAACTGGCAACTGAGTAACAACCCTTAAGGCTTCTAGCTGGCCGACCGCTTTATGGATCTATCGGTCAGCCAGCAACGATCCGTGGCAGCAGGCCACGGCAGGAAAGATCTAGCAGCTATGACAATACCTATCCAAATTCACGCACATAGGAACCATGAAGATGAGCATCCAGGTCCCGCACCTTATCCAGATATGGCATGGATTCCTGGAGGAACATTTCTCATGGGCTCAAACTCGCATTATCCCGAAGAGGCTCCGGTCCATCGCGTAACCGTCGATGGCTTCTGGATGGATCGCTATACGGTGACCAATGAACAATTCGCCAGCTTTGTCAGGGAGACTGGCTATATCACGCTGGCCGAGTATCCGCCCAATCCTACCGATTATCCTGGCGTAGACCCCACGCAGTTGGTAGCCGGTTCGCTTGTCTTCCAACAACCGGATCATCAAGTTGATCTTAACGATTTTAGTGCCTGGTGGGCCTTTATCCCTGGCGCCAACTGGCGGCATCCCGAGGGCCCAGGTAGCTCTATTAAAGGACGCGAAAAGCACCCCGTCGTCCACGTGGCTTACCAGGATGTAGAAGCGTATGCCCACTGGGCGCATAAGGTCTTGCCTACGGAGGCAGAATGGGAGCGCGCGGCCCGCGGTGGGTTACGGGGCGCACCCTATACATGGGGCAACGAGCTTGCTCCTGGCGGAAAGCTGATGGCCAATACCTGGCAAGGAGAATTTCCCTGGCAAAACCTGTGCCTTGATGGCTACGAGGGCACCGCTCCTGTGGGCTCTTTCCCGCCCAATAACTATGGGCTCTATGATATGGCCGGCAATGTGTGGGAGTGGACAAGCGATTGGTATGCGCCACGCCACCAGGCCGATGCGGCCAAGCAGTGCTGCACTCCCCATAATCCCCATGGCGCGAGCGAAACGCAAAGTCTCGATCCCGATCAGGCTGTACGTATTCCGCGCAAAGTACTTAAAGGAGGGTCTTACCTCTGCGCTCCAAACTATTGTCAGCGCTACCGCCCGGCGGCGCGCACCCCACAAACCATCGACACGTCTACCTGCCACACAGGATTTCGCTGCATTGTGCGCCCCAACGCCTGATGTCCACTCCTGAGGCAGAGGATTGTATATAGCCGGCCACAGGTATTGCAGCGCAGATGTGCTCATCCTGTGGTCGGCTATATAGCAAGTCTCGAAACCGTCACGCCTCAGTTACTGCGCTCGTCCCTCGCAAGCGTGTAATCAAGCCAACGATATCGCGGGCAAATGCAGTATCTAGAGGAGCTGGATACAGCAGGAAGCGATACCATTTAGCGCCATAAATGAAGTCAGCCAGCACGTTCAGATTGGTATCGGCAGCCAGCTCGCCACGCTCTAAGCCCCGCTGCAAAAGCGCCACCAGGCCTGCTTTCATCGGCACAATAAACGTTTGTTGAAACTCGTGCGCAAAGGCAGGATCTAGCTGCGCCTCCGCAGCCAGACCACTTAGCACAGTCCCGGTCTTGCCTCGCAAACCCGCAAATGCTTGCTCAAAATAGGTAAGCAAATCTCTTTCGAGCGAGCCGGTATCGGGAAATGGCGCACGCAACTCGTCAGCAGTGATCAATGCTTCAAGGGCCACAGCGGCCTTCGAGGGCCACCATCGATAAATGGTCTTTTTTCCCACGCCAGCGCGCGCAGCAATGCCTTCAATGGTCATATCGCGATAGCCCACCTCAGCCAGCTCCTCGCGCGTCGCTTGCAAAATCGCCTGGTGGGACTGACTACTTCTCCGGCGCCCCTGAGCTGTGGTCTCCTGCTCAGCCATCTTCTCCGCTCCTCTTAAGCATTTAAAATGTATATAGCAGACTCAAGTATTCTCTATCTTAATATTTTACAACAGCACGATCCGTATCGTGCATTGTAGCAGATGGACTATGGCTGAACAAGCTATCCTCTTATTGAGGCTAGCTGATTGCCCACTTGCGCTCATTAGTTTTGCTTCTCTGCTCTAGCATCTTCCCTGGGTTTCCTGTGGGGCTTAATGATGCGGGAAGTCTGTGGAATGCGATAAGGACTCCCAACGGTCTAGCTCGTTAAGCTGCTGCTGAAGATGCTGGCGAATGACGGAGGCCGAATCTGTCCCCAGGGGAAGCCGCATAGGAGGCTGCTCGGCCTCGACAACAGCAATGATAGCCTGGGCCGCGCGGGCGGGATCTCCCGGCTGCTTTCCATTCACCTTTTCCGTGTTTGCCCTTCGTTCAGACATCACCTCATCATATATTGCCAGAGGAGTAGCCTTAACCATTGAACGGCCGGCCCACTCTGTGCGAAAGCCTCCTGGCTCAATAATGGTCACTTTGATGCCAAATGGTGCGAGTTCCTTGGAAAGGGCTTCCGACCATCCTTCCAGGGCGAACTTGCTGGCGGCATAGGCAGTGTTTCCAGGGAAGCCGGCCTGTCCTCCTAACGAGCTCATCTGCAGCAGGTGGCCTGATCTTTGGGCGCGCATAGCCGGCAGAACTGCTCGTGTTATGTTCATAACCCCAAACAGATTCACCTCTATTTGCCGGCGAATCTGTTCATCCGAAAGTTCCTCAAAGGCTCCAAAGAGCCCATAACCAGCATTGTTGACGAGAACATCAATATGCCCAAAGGCATTCAGCGCGCTCTCCACGGTTGCTTGCGCCTGCTGTGGGTTCGTAACATCGAGGGCCAGCGCCAGAACTTGATCTGGATGAGCACTTGCCAACTGAGCAATCTGCTCGACATTGCGGGCTGTGGCTACCAGCTGATCTCCATGCACAATTACTGCCTGGGCGAAGGCCCGTCCAAATCCGCTGGAACAACCGGTAATCAGCCAGACGCGATTCGGTGTTGAGGAAGCCATTGATCTATCTCCTTGTCTCTATCTAACTTTGCCTCTCTATTTTCCCCACCGGCCAGCTTGCCAGCGTCCAGCAGGCCGAACTAAAACCTCTCAAGGTTTTTAGAGGCCTACGCTAGCGTGGGACGAAAAGAGGCGAATATATTGCACGAGAAGGCCACGTGCTCGGCCAGGGAACAGAAAATTTCTGTCGCCAGTGGCAAACAGCGCCTTGCGGCGGTGACAAGGGAAAGTATACCGCCGGGTCCTCAAGAAGTCTTGATCATTTGGGGTCATTTTCTCTAGGGAGGGATCAATGATTATTTAGGACTATACGCCCTCAGATACGCTGATCTTTCATGGCTTTCGGTCAGCGTTGGCGCTAAGGAGACGAAGCTTTTGAGCCCGAGCAACGGCCTGAGTGCGATTTCGTACTCCCAATTTTGTCAAGATCGCTTGCACATGCCGTTTGACGGTGTTTGGAGCGATAACCAGGGCCCGCGCGATCTCCTGATTAGAGGCTCCTTGCGCCAGCAGTTCCAAAACCTCTTGCTCACGCGTACTGAGCGGATCGATAAAGGCCTGATCTGGCGCAGATAATGCAGGATGGCTATGCTTTGGTGCTCTCTTCTCTACCTGCCCAAAGGCTGCGAGCAAGCGCTCCACATAGGGTCCTGGCTGATGCTCCCGGCTCCGTCGCAAGAGGGGCATAAGCTCAGAACCTTCATCCAGAAAGTGGCGCACATAGCCTTCAGGCTCCCCTATGGCCAGGGCTTCGGCAAGCGCCAACAAGGCCTCCTGCGTCTGCTGGATTTGCTGGCAGGCCAGGGCTTCCAGCAAGCACATTTCCAATACATGTTCCTGGCGTTCGGCCGCCCGCGCCCGAGGTAACCAGAGCGCGAGTAGACGGCGTGCCTCTTCGCTTTTCCTTTCGGCCAGCAGGACACGAACCCAGGCTACTGCCTCTCGCTCCTGAGAAAAAGCTGCAGGAAAGCTCGCTTGTGGCTGGCGACTTTTTCGCCATTGCACGGCAAGCTCCTGCTCTCCCTTCAAGAGCCAGAGCCTGACCTGCAAGCCCGAGATCAGCCAGGCCTGGGCATACTCGTTGTCTCTATAGGCGGGAAGCGCTAGCAAGCGTTGTAAAGTCTCTTCTGCCGCGTCGAGCTGCTGACGCGCAAGGTAGATCTGCAGCAGAACCACATAGGCTTGATCAACAAAAAGCATAGCTCCCACCTGCCCAATCAGCTGCAGAGACTGTTGGGCAAGATCAAAAGCGCCCTCAAGCTGATTCTGTTCATACAGGATTGCCGCCTGATAAGCATACAAAACTCCCCGCAAGAGAGAGGGCTGGTTTCGCTTCTCCAGCGGTTCCAACTGGATTAGCTCAAGCGCCTGCTCGGCCTGCCTCAAGAGTCCTTGCATAAGCTGATAGGACGAAGCTATACAGGACAAACAGCTTGCCGCAGCTATGATACCGGCCTGCTCATAGGCAGCAATCGATTCCTTGAGTGCATATAAAGCAGCCCTCGCATCACCACGGGCCAGAGCCGCAAACGCCAGTGCGTTTTGGAGAAGAGCACGCACATAGTTATTGTCAGCGTCAAGCAGCGCTGCGGCCTGCTCGCATAAGGTAAGGACTTCCTGCTCATGCCCATAGAAACCCTTGCTCATCGCTCTGCGCGCAAGCATTTCCGCTGTGAGCTGCCGGTGTCTGCCTTCCTCAGCCGGTTGCCCGCATGGGATCTCAACTTTGTCCAGCCAGCCCTCAGATGCGCGAAAATCGCCCATAGCGTACCATAACCAGGCAGCAAACAGCCCAAGGCGTGGATGCTGGCCAAATAGTTCGGCGGGTAACTGCTCAATCCACCGCTGCATCATCGGCACCTCGCCGGGCTGCCAGCGCAGATGGCGAAGAAAATGTTCAAGCAAAGAGATGACGCGCAGCCAATCGCGGCTCTGTACAGCATACTGAACAGCCTCGTGCATCTGGCCTTGCTCGGCGTACCAGAGGCTTGCCTTCGCATACATGGCCTGAATATCTTCCTGAGACATGGCCTGACGGAGACGATGCTGTAAGGCCTCGGCAAATAAGTGGTGATATCTATACCAGATTCCCTCTATATCCAGGGCTACGACAAAAAGGTGCATGCGTTCCAGCCTCTCTAGCATCTGCTGGCTCTGGCCCTCTTCCCATAGAGCATCACAGAGGGAGGCACAGAACTGGTCAAGCAGGCTGGTAACCTGTAAAAACGTCTGAAGCCGTTCAGGCTGTTGCCTGAGCACCTCTTCAGTGAAATATTCCAGGATGTAGCGCTGATTGCCCGAGACATGGGTCAAGACTTCGGCGAGGGATGCCTGGCTCTGCAACGACAGGGCAACCAGTTGCAATCCCACTAACCAGCCCTCCGTACGCTCAGTGATCTCTTCAACCTCTTCACGGCTCAGGGAAAGTCCCATGCTCTCGTTGAGAAAGGCGCCAGCCTCAGAAGCAGTACACTGAAAGTGCCTGGCACGCACTTCTATAAGCTGCCCACGCGAACGCAGGCGGTGCAGGGGCAGAGGAGGATCAACCCGCGTTGATAGAAAAAGGCGCAACTGTGGAGGCAGCCGCTCGATGAGATAGGTAAGTCCTTGATGGATTGCTGGCTCGGTAATCAGATGATAGTCATCAATGATCAGAATATAGTGCGCATCAGGTTCTTCGAGCAAGCGATTAATGAGCAAGGAGAGAATATGCTGGATATCCAGAGCTCGCTGATCCTGCCATTGCAAGAGGAGAGGAGTTATCAGGTCGGGGGCACAGCGCTGTAACGCGAGAAATATGCATAGCCAGAATTTGCGCACATCGTCATCAGAGGAATCCAGCGAAACCCAGGCATAGGATAAGTGATTTTGGGAGGTCAGCAGCCACTCAGACAATAAGCTTGTCTTTCCATAGCCAGCAGGCGCCGAGAGCAAGGTTAAAGGGTATTGGAGGCCAGTATTGAGCAAATCCTGTAACCTCTGTCGAGGAATCAAGGCGTGCAAAGAAGTCGGAGCAGAAAATTTTGTCCCTGCAACGGCAATACCACTAGCCATAGATATACCGAGATTTCCCTTTCACGCGACAGTTTTATATCAGGATACTACAAGGATTTTGTAGCGCGCTTTAAGTGCGGCTCTCAATTGGGATGAGTTCCAGGCCGACGTTCTGCCCCTGCGCGATCATGCGCTTATAGTGCGCAATCTTCGTCTCGATGACAGTCATATGGTCTTCAAGCTCACGCATATGCGCGCGCACAAGCCGCTGGTGCTCCTCTAAAAAGGCCAGGCGCTCCTCCTCCGTTGCGCCCCGCCGACGCATATTGGCAAAATCCTGCATCTGGCGAATCGACATACCCGTTGCGCGCAGGCGCGTGAGAAACAAGATCCAGGTGACATCGACAGCTTTGTAGCGCCGGTGACCACTGGAAGCTCGCTCTATCGCGTCAAGCAAACCAACGCGTTCGTAATAGCGCAACGTATGCACGCTCAAGCCCGTCTGTTCGGCAACCTCCTGGATAGTAAGTTCATCTTTCATAAATTTCAGCGCCACCTGATCGCTTGAAAAGAGAGCATGAATTTTAAGCGCTCTCCCTCGGGGAGTAGCTTTCCGCAGCTCCAACTAGTTTTCATAATTCGTGACAAACGCAGCCTTTGCGGTGGACTGCACGCAATTGTGATGGGCAGAGGCAAGATCACCTGTTCTGGGTGACCGCGCTCAAGGATAGTATACAATTTAGAGTGCACTCTAAGTCAAGTCGTTGGAAAGCCACAAGAATCGCTCTAACATTGACAAGCCTCTGGCCCGCTCCTCTGGCAATGAGCAAAAGAGCGAGCCAGCTGAACCATTGGGAATTAAGAACACTTGATCCCGGCATCAATGCGCTCGATCTGACCCTTGCCAGGCCCCGCGCCAAAGCCAAAGTTTGAGACATACAGATTGCCGTCAGGCCCAAAGGTCATAGCGGTAGGAAAGTTCAGGCCCGAGGCGACGGTATCCAGCTTGCCTCCAGAAGCGATGCGCACGATCCGGCCCGCACCCGGGGCTGGCATAGATTTGCCCACAGTATTCTCCAGAGCATACATCTGGCCCTTACAGTCAAAGGAGAGCCCTAGAACAGTGGTCAGGCCATTTGTCTCATCGCTCACCTGTCCGGAAGGCGTAATCTTAAGAATTTTTGCTGAGCCTTGTTGAATAGGGAACAATCCCAGATTCCCGACATAAAAATCGCCATTATGGAACGCGACGGCAGTAGGCACGCTATGCCCCTGGCTGGCGGAAATATCGGCAATCCGGCTAATCGTACCATTAGTCTCGATTCTGTCCAGCTCACCATGATTCGGCTCGACAGCATATAATCGGCCGTTCTCCTGGATCATACTATACCAGGTGCCATCGGGCTCAAAGTCATCGGCGCTGGGTTTCTTGACAAGGTGAGTCTGAATGAAGTGGCTGAGATCGGCAATTTGCTGCCAGGTATGCTGCTGACCATTGACGCGAAAAACTCCATTTGTCTCTTGCGGTGAGCCATGCGAACAACCCCCGCCCGAAAGCAGCGCGTAGAGCGTGTCGCCGACAAAGGCTACGGCCGAAACGCCGAGAATCTCGCCGCCCGTCTTAGGGTTAGATTTAGCGGATGGCAGCTTGTCTATCACAGTTGAGCGCGCGCCAGAAGGGCTAATCTTTGAGATGCGCGAGGTCATTCCTCCCGTATAAGGCCCAACAGGAGCTGGCACCTGTGTACATTTGCCGTTAGCCGAGTTCGTTCCTCCCTCGCCGGCTTCAGCCACATAGAGGTTGCCATCAGGCCCAAAGGCCAGGCCACGTGGATTATCCAGACCGCTGGCAAAAGTCGAAATGCGGCTCGCGGTCTCGCTTAACGCCTGGCTCTGAGCGTAGGCAGTCGCGGCCATACATGGTGCCAATAACAGCAGGACCAGTGCTAATCCTCCAAAGACGATAAGTTGCCAGAAAGTGCGCAACATGTCGATGCCTCCTTCCCAACTATACATACACTATCCAGGTCCCGACATCCTTGCCACAAGAATCTTGGAGAATGCGTACCCCTTTCTATCACCTATGCTATTTGCAGCGTTGTAGAACACAACTCCACGAATGAACTATAAACGATATGCAGCATCATTTTTAGGGGAAAAGATTCTCTACAATAGAGCAAAAGAGAGAAAGACCTGTTACTATATTCTGGGCCATTCTCTCTTGTACAACGTCTGTAGAGCGAAGTTTAAGGGCAGGAGAAAAATTTTGTTAGTATAGAAGATATTCTGTGAAATCACAGACAGGACGATAGCCAATCTTTTGATAGATGCTGTTTGAGATGGGGTTAGACAAATCAGTAAAAAGGCTGCACCACTGCCAGCCACTCTTCAATAGCAGCTCGCTAAGGGCGGCCACACAATTAGAGGCATAGCCCTTACCGCGCAAGGCTGGTGGCGTATAGACAAGAGAGATGCTGATGCCGTGCGCTAGCGGGCGCGTCTTAGCGGCCATGGTAACGTACTGACCTGTGGGCAGTTGCCATAGATAAACTTCACGCTTCGCCACACGCGCGCTGGCTTCCTGGGCAAGAGATTCGGCTTTCTCTTTAGGCAGAGCCTCCTGATAAAATGCCTGCATCCAGCCGTCGACCAGTTCCAGATCCTTTTCCTCTGCCAGCTGCAAATGACCCGGGACGCGGGAAGGCGGCAGAACCTGGCGCAGTTCAAAGACGCGATGGCTCATCTCCTCACGGTACGGCTTCCCGCTTTGCTTTTGCCAGGCGCGGGCAAAGCTCTCAGCGGTTTGCGCCGGTCCCAGTACTCCAGGCACTGACCAGTTATGCTTGTGCAAATCAGCCACAATAAGTGCGCTTGCCGCCTCTTCGTCCACGCCATCAACGCTGGCAATAACGAGATTGCGGGGAGGTGTCATGCAGACTGCAAGGCATCCATCATGCTCATCTTCCACGCTGGCCAGGAATGGAGGATTACGTCTATCCTTCGCATCGCGCAACCCAAAAGAAAGGCTCATCCTCACATTAAATGAGCTTGGTTACTTGAACCGCTGTAAAGTTTTCTGATAGACTCTCATCGATGGTTGTGTGTTGTTACGTTGCAAGGAGAACATCATCGATGAGCCAGACAGACCCCACTTCGCCCTTTTTACCTCTGCCAGAAGGGGTGAGCATCACCTCTGTTGAGGAAGACGCAACCAGTGTCTTGGTTCACATTGCTTGCCATCACCCATGCGCGCTCTGTCCAGGCTGTAGCTGTTCATCTGATCGGATACACGGAGCCTATGTCAGGACCGTGGCGGATCTGCCAGCTGGGGGTCGGCGCGTCATTTTGAAGCTGAGAGTGCGCCGCTTTGTCTGTCCCACATCCACTTGCTCACACAGCATATTTACGGAGCGCCTCGATTCTCTGGTGCATTCCTATGCTCGCATGACCAATCGGCTTTCAGAGACCCTCCAGACACTTGGATTTGCCACCTGCGGAGAACTGGGAGAGCGTCTTGCACCCAAACTGGGGATGCAGGTTTCTGGACCAACATTGTTGCGCAGGATGCGAGCACGCATCTACACCCCACCTACGTCTGTGCCCATTGTTGGGATCGACGATTGGGCGTGGAAGAAAGGTATGACCTATGGCACGCTGGTCGTAGACCTCCAAAGTCGTCGCCCGATTGAACTCTTAGAAGATCGCAGCGCCCAAACAGCGGAAACCTGGCTGAGATCGCATCCAGAGATTACATTGGTCAGCCGTGATCGAGGGGGAGATTATGCGGCAGCAGCCAAACGTGGTGCTCCACAAGCCGAGCAGGTGGCCGACAAATTCCATTTGCTGAAAAACCTTCGAGAGAGGATCAAGGAGGTAATGGACCGGAGACACTCCTGTTTACCCCACGAGGCTTCAACCAGGGCTGATGCGATCCCTGCTCGCGCACGAGGGATCAAAGGATCACCCACCAAGGAGTCAGTTCCCCCATCTGTCGAGGTGGCAGATGAAAAACACTATCGAACGATCCCGCCGACCCCCTATTGGCGACCCCCGCCAGACAATTCTCGACAATTACACCGGCAGGCACGACGGGAGAGGCGCTATGGCTTGTATGAAGAAGTACGAAGGCTGAACACGCTTGGGATTGGCGTTCGTGCCATCGCTCGACAGTTGAAGGTGTGCCGCGAGGTCGTTCGTCGTTTTCTCAAAGCTGAAGAGTATCCTGAAATGGCCTCACACCGAAGAGGACCACGGGGCAGCATGCTGGATCAGTACAAGCCCTACATCCGGGAGCGTTGGGAACAGGGCTGTAGAAACAGTGTTCAGCTTTACGATGAGATCAAAGCTCGTGGCTATACCGGGTCAACATCTCTGCTCAGAAATTTTCTTGCCAGTGTTCGCAAGCAATACAAGGCAGCGAGAGCAGTGGAAGTAGTACATCAGGCTTTAACCCCTCCCATCGAAACTTCGGCTTCGCCTCCTCCCCAACCCCTGGTGAAACGTCGAATGTCTCCCACGCGGGCTTCCTGGCTTCTTGTCAGTCGATCAGAAAAACTGGATGAACAGCAACGCAAGTACGTTGAGCAAATCCGAGAAGGTCATCCCGATCTGGAAACAGCCTACCAATTAGGGCAACAATTTGTCATGATGCTGGCCGAGCATCGAGACAGGGATCTGGATGCATGGCTTCAGACCGCTGAACAAAGCATCCTTCCCGAATTCCGCAAGATGGCGAGGGGAATTCGTCTCGATTATGCAGCCGTCCGTGCCGCATTTTCGAGCATCTGGAGTAATGGTCAGGTCGAGGCGCAGGTCAATTGCCTCAAACTTCAGAAGCGGATCGTCTTCGGACGAGCAAACTTCGATCTCCTGCGGCTGCGCGTCCTCTGCCGGGTTTAGCCCTCGGCGTTCCGTTTCTACACACCCTCCCTCGTTGTACTCCCTCAAGAGAGTTCTTTTCTCACAATCAACCAAGCTCATTTAATGTGAGGATGAGCCAAAAGAAATACCCAGCAACAAATTATTGCGCACTTCTTGCTTCTCTAGTCTGGCTTGCACCTGCTGGAGAAAAGGCGCAGCCTCTTGATAAGTAGTTAGCAGCATAAATGTGTTCTCCTCCCTGTAAAGCGTCAGGACGGCTTCACGCCCCAGATGCGCTGAGAATAGGCTACCGCGCAGAAATCGGGGGCCTGCATTTCGGCCATAGCACGCTCATAGAGCACCTCCAGCTCTGCGGAAGTGCCAAGCTGGCAGCTTACCAGGAAGGGCTGAATCAGCTTCAGCATTGTGCGGCAATCGTCGTAAATGGCTTCGTGCGCCGGTTGGCCAGCCGAATAGTTGAGGATATGTGCCTCCTGCCCAATATCCTGGAAACCAGCCTCCTGCAATAAACGGGCCTGAACAGCGGTAATCCCAATCTGCGAGCCCTCGGGCGAAAAGCATTGGCCGGCCAGGCGCATAGCCTTGACCATTAGATTGCAATAATGCGAGAACGAAGGGCTGGAAGAGGCGCCAACATTTTCAACCTCGGTACTGCATACGATCCCGCCCGGTCGCAGGAGTCGATAGCATTCGCGAAAGAAGGGCGGCCAGGTGGCCGTAGACATAAAACCCATGATCAGCCGCGAATGTACCACGTCAAAGGTTGCCTCGGGAAAATCAAGTCCGGAGCGAGCATCCATAGCACGGAAACGCGTATTCAAAAGTTCGCGTTCGCGCGCCATATGCTGCGCATAGGCCAGCATAATCTTGCTGACATCAACGCCTGTCACCCAACATTCTGGATAACGCTCAGCTACGGAGAGCACCCATTCACCGGGGCCGCAGCCGATGTCAAGGATAGATTGCTTCTGCGAGAGATCAAGGTTGGCGGGAAAAAGTCCTTGCTGCTGAGTAGCTATGCGGGCCTGCTTGACCAGGCGCGCCATCTCGGCCATATTTTCGGCTTCAATTGGATAATGTGCCTCTTGCTCAGGCTGGGGAGCTGGCATCCTGCAATCTCCTTTTTAGCATCTTTTCACAGTACAATGCTTAGCTTACACATTTTTAGTGAACGAGACAAGCCTTTCCTCAATCACTTTCTCCCGATATTGCCCACCCTTGACAAGTTCAGTTTTTGGGGCTACTATTTTATCATTGTGTCATAATTATGACACAATAGCACAAGAGGTCAAAGATGGCTATCTGGTTACACATCGATATGCACAATGGCATACCCATTTATGTGCAATTGATACAACAGATCAAGCATGCAATTGAAGTTGGTAGACTTATGCCGGGAGACTCTTTACCAACGGTACGCGAACTAGCTAATGAGCTAGCGATTGCGCCCAATACCATTGTCAAAGCCTATAACGAGCTACAGCGCACGGGCCTGATCGAAAGTCGTCCTGGCAGGGGAACTACAGTTGTTGGTCAAATTGAAGAAACTTTGCGCATACAGAAGCGCAAAGCACTTATCGAGCGCCTGCATACCCTGGTACTTGATGCTAATAGTCTGGATATGAGCACCCAGGAGCTACGAACTCATTTCGAGCACGCAGTTCAGCAATTTATGTCTGAATTGCCGAAGCGGAAGGAGAAGTCATGAATAATTTCGCAGTCAATGCTGATACAGCCTTTCCTAGAGCTGATAGCCAGGCAGCCATC
Organism: Ktedonosporobacter rubrisoli; assembly: GCF_004208415.1. Taxonomy (GTDB): domain Bacteria; phylum Chloroflexota; class Ktedonobacteria; order Ktedonobacterales; family Ktedonobacteraceae; genus Ktedonosporobacter; species Ktedonosporobacter rubrisoli. The sequence continues at coordinate 7,211,089 of NZ_CP035758.1, forward strand.
GAAATAGACAATCTTACGGTTAGCTATGGTAGCAATCAGATACTCAGAGGTTTAAACCTGCAGGTACCTCGCGGCTCGATCTACGGCTTGCTTGGCGCCAATGGAGCCGGCAAAACAACTTTAATAAAGACTCTACTTGGTATCAGGACACCTGATAAGGGCCACGTAAGAGTACTGGGCTTTGAGGCAGTCAAACAGCGCCAGGAGATTAGTGCCCGCGTTGGCTACGTCAGTGAATCCAGCAACTTCTACGAGTATCTGAACGTCAAGGAGCTCTGCTTGCTCTGCCGCAAGACCCAGCGGCATTGGAATCAGGACAAGGTAGATCACTATCTACAGCTATTTGCCTTACCTGGCAAGAAAACGTTGAGGAAGTTCTCAAAAGGCATGAAGACGCAGCTCGCTCTTTGCCTATCCCTTGGTAACGAGCCTGATCTGCTCCTACTCGACGAGCCTACAGAGGGATTGGACCCGCTCGCGCGTGAGGTTTTCTTAAATATACTGATTAACGAGGTGGCGGCCAGTGGTACGACGATCTTTTTCTCGTCGCATGTGATACCAGAGATCGCAGCTATTGCTGATCATGTAGCAATCGTCTATGAGGGAAAGATAGTACTCAGCGACGAACTCGATAATCTACGCTCCTCTCACAAGATACTCCTTCTCGCCTATTCAGAGAAGTTGCCGGAACAGGAGATAGAAGCGTTGCAAAACTTACCAGGTGTACTGCGACTTGAGCAAGAGGGTCGCCATATACGCTTGAGGGTTAAGAGCGATGTACATACTGTACTCGTCAAGTCCATCAAGGCTCGACCTTATGAGTTGCGTGATATAGAGATAGTCCCGGCTCGCCTGGATCACATCCTGCTCGATTACCTGAAAGGAGGTGTACAATGATCAGAAAAGAATTGTTGGAGGTCCGCTGGAAGTTTTTCATCCTGGGACCGCTCATTCTGCTGGTTGCCGGTATGAATGTATCGCCCTACACGCCTTTCGGTACTTCTGCTGTGAGCAACCTTAATGCTTATGTCTGGCAACAATGGTTCTGGATAGGTGGTCCCGGCTTGTTGGGCTTTATGGCAGCTTTTCTGGGCAGTGGTCTTATCGCCGGTGAAGTGAATAAAGGAACTCTCTATTTCCTCCTCACCAGGCCCATCAGCCGCAAACGCATTCTACTTACCAAGTATGCCACAAGTATGGCTATACTCCTTATACTTGCGCTGACGGCCAGCATCGTTATTGATGGAATATGTCTCCTGCTAGGACACCCGCAGGAGATGCTAAACCTGCTGATCGCAACCGGGCTGCTCTGGCTGAGCACGCTTTTCCCTCTCAGCCTTTCTTTACTCTTCTCGGTTATCTCGACCGAGAGCTCTCGGCCTTTGATCTACTCTCTGCTCTTTATACTTACGCTTGCAGCGTTGCCACCCTTGCTGCTCAGGGATCAGAACTGGAGCCTGTGGCACTATTGGAGTAGTCGAGAGGTCTATCTAGGGAATGGATTTCCTCTTAAAGAGTATCTTGTCTGCCTTCTTACGGCAGTCCTTCCTCTCCTGGGAGCACTGATAGCCTTTGGCAGGAGAAAGTATTAAGTGGAAATTGGCAGAATGAAATGGCACTATAGCATGTAAGACATTTGATAGTTTCACAGGCAAATTCGGATGAATAATGAAGATGTGGCTCTCATTCCTATACTTCCAAGCTTCGGCAACTAGCAGCTGATAGTAGCTTGGAGGGTCAGGATCTAAGGCCTGATCATTCATAGGGACAACCTTTTGTCCGTATTTAATGACCAGAAAATAGGACTTTATGTAGAAAAATATGAAGTTCGATTACATAACTTTTGCAGACGTCATCTCGTTAGTTCGACATGTTGGCCTTATGTAAATACAAATTTATGCGCCAATGCCTAAATAAACGCAGCAAATACACCCTATCACTATAGATAAATTATTAGCTTTAACCTGAAAGTACGAAAGGATCTAAAGATATGTCAACTAAGACAAAGGGAATTCTAGCATTTTTACTCCTGGCCTTCGGCCTGACCTGGCTCAACTGGGGACTAGGTTGGCTGCTTGGCTTTTCGGTAGAGGACCCGATGTTCACGCTGATTTGCCTACCCGCCCTTTTCACACCAGCGATCGCTACCATTATTGTAAGACGTTGGATCACCCGGGAAGGATTTCAGGATGCAGGACTTCAACTAAACTTCAAAAGGGGCTGGTTTTATTATCCCCTGGCTGGAGCCCTGCGCTTGTCCACATATATACTCATCGTAGTATTGGCAGTTCTGTTCAAGTTTTTACAGCCTTCATTCTCTCTGTCAGGCATGACAGTCATACCTTTCTTCAACCTCCATCTGCAAGTATGGCAAGCGTTTCTCCTTCTATTGCTCTTGACTCCGCTTATGATGCCGGTTTTTTGGGGCGAAGAGTTTGGCTGGAGAGGCTACTTGCAGGTACGCTTATTCAGTAACCGTCCCATACTGGCAGCTATTACCACAGGCCTGATCTGGGGCATCTGGCACTATCCGCTCCTCTTTCATGGCTATGCTGGTTATACAAATATCGTAGTCTCGCTAGCAACTTACACTGGCCAGACAATTCTCCTCTCCTTCATTTACGGTTGGCTGCGTCTACGTAGTGGAAGCGTCTGGCCTGGCTGTCTTTACCATGCTACTAACAACCTCTTTTACGGTCAATTTTTCATGCCCTTGTTCATAGGTAAAGGTAAACTCGATCCTACTACCTGGGATATGCTCTCATGGATTTTCCTTGGTCTGATCGCTCTCGGCCTGATCATTAGCGGTCAGCTCCGGGCTAAAAATCCTGCCTAACGCTGGACCTGAGGAACTGTCGTCATGCCGACAGTTCCTCAAAGTAAAGAGAAGGATTTCACAAAGATCAGTTCATCCAGCTTCATTTAGAGTAGCCAAAAAAAGAAGTCACCTGTCCTCGGGTAGTTTGCTTAACCATTCCTTAAGGACAGGTGGCAGTTTCTGATGTAACTTTTGTCTCCTGTGAAAAGTGCCCGGGAGCCGAAGCAGGCAACGGTTACTCCACTACCGCAGCCTCTTCCTCAAGCTCATCGGCGCGCACTTCGCGCAAATCTTCGGGCCGATCCAAACGATCAAGGAAAAGAACGCCGTCCAGATGATCGATCTCGTGCTGAAGGACGCGCGCGAACCAGCCCTCGGCCGGCACACGGATCGGCTTACCGCGTACATCCTGCCCCTTGACCAGAACCTTGCTTGCGCGCCGAATATTCTCGCCAACATAGCCAGGAATGCTCAGGCAGCCCTCGGTTCCAACCTCCTCGCCTTCTGCCTTGACGATCTCAGGGTTGAAGACGGCTACCTTGTGATCTTCGTATGCGGCCACAAACACGCGGATTGACTGTGCGATCTGCGGAGCTGCTAATCCTACGCCGTTAGCCGCATACATAGTTTCAAACATATCATCTACAAGCTTTTGGAGAGATGGATCGAAGCGATGAACCTTCTTTGCTTTGCGCCGTAGAATAGGGTTTTCTGTAGTAATGATCTTACGAATTGACATAATTTTCTCTTGCCCCTGCGCGACCTCGAAAAACTCAGGGCCTTGCCCTGACAAACTCCGAGCCAATAAAAGTGAGCCAGCACAAATAGCGCTTACGCAGCAATTTTGCCAGGCTCTGCTACCAAAAATCTACTCGGAACCGGTGAAACAACACCTTGACGGATGCTATAATTGCCTTATATCGTATCATATAAAATATACTAAGCGCAAATATGGTAGAAATTATCGAGGTTGTCATAGCTTATAGCGAGCAGCATGGCCTTCTCCCTGACCACAGTAAGATCGTGGTAGCTGTTTCGGGAGGGGCCGATTCGTTATGTCTCCTTCACCTGCTGCACAGCCTCTGTGGTCCAGGCAAGCGTTTCCCAACTGTACGATTACACGTCGCACACCTCAATCACCAATTGCGTGGCGAGGAAGGAGCACGCGACGCAGCTGCCGTGGCAAATCTGGCCGCAGCCTGGGATTTACCTGCCACTATTGGGGCGATTGATGTGCCAGCCCTGGCTCAGCAAGAGCGCCGGTCACTGGAAGAGGCAGCGCGCGAGGCTCGCTATCGCTTCTTACGCCAGGTTGCCCAGGAGCTCACGGAAAGTGGAGGCGAGACACTGATAGCCGTAGCGCACCATATGGACGATCAAGTTGAGACTCTTCTGCTCCACTGGCTGCGTGGCGGCGGCCTCGCCAGCATGATCGGCTTGCAGCCCAGGCAGCGAGATATTATTCGTCCGCTGCTCTGCCTTAGCCGCGCCGATACTCAGGCCTATTGCCGTGAGCATGGCCTGACGCCCATGGAAGACAGCAGCAACACCGATCCCCGCTTTCTACGCAATCGCCTCCGCCATGAGCTCTTACCCCTGCTAGAATCGCTAAATCCCGGCATTCGCGCTACTTTATTACGCAATGCCGAGGTAATGCAGGCCGACCTGGCCTTGATAGAGGAGCAAGTAGAGCATTCCTGGCCGAGAGTTGTAAGCTTCGAGCAGAGCGCATGCATCGGTCTGCGTTGCTCGGAGCTGCAGGCCTTGCCGCTTAGCTTGCAACGACATCTGCTGCGACGCGTAACGGCTCGCCTGAGCGCTGGCCAGTCTCCTCTAGAGCTGCGGCACTATCGCTTGATCGAGCAACTCGCGCAGCGCAAGGAAAGCGCCGAAGAGATGATGTTACATCTACCTCAACACCTGCGTGTGAGGCGTAAGGGCGATACATTACTATTTACACGAGACGATGATTACCAGAAGCAGCCGAGCGCAAAGGAAGAGCCTATAGAGGTGACCCTGCCAATCCCTGGCCAACATAAGGTGCCTGGCACATCCTTGATAGCCTGCGCCGAGATTGTAGCGGAGGCCGTGACGCGCCAGGTAGTTGACGCGCTGGCATATGGGAATTGGAACGAGGTGTGGCACATACTTGCGCCAACACGTTATGTAGTATATATCGATGGCGGAAGCGTGGGTCATACTTTGCATGTGCGCACCAGACGCCCGGGTGATCGTATTCGACTGCTCGGTATGGCCAGGGAGAAAAAAGTGCAGGATGTGCTCGTCGATAAGCACATAGCACGCGCCGAACGCGAGCAGATCCCGCTCTTCTTTTCCGCAAAACACTGCATCTGGCTGGCAGGCGTTCAGGTCGATGATCGGGTGCGCCTGACCGAGCAAACGCGCCATATTGTGCGCTTATCCATCAGGCCAATGGAGCCGGACTATTAAAGTAGACAGAGCCATATCTGGGGCAAACTATTTAGCATCAGGCCCAGCGATGCCCACTGGAAGCGCTCTAACAGAGAGGTACACATGCACAAAGACATTTGCGAGATCCTGATCTCCGAGGAACAGATACGCACCAAAGTTGCGGAACTTGGTCAACAGATCTCTGAACATTACCAGGGCAAGAATCTGCTCTTGCTAGGCACGCTGAAGGGAGCTGTCCCCTTTATCGCAGATCTAGCGCGCGCAATTCATGTTCCCCTGGAGCTCGATTATATGGCAGTGGCCAGCTATGGCGATAGCACAGTGTCCAGCGGGATTGTGCGTATCACAAAGGATCTGGAAGGCCCGATTGATCACAAACATGTCTTAATTATCGAGGATATTATTGATAGTGGCCTCACCCTGCACTATTTGATAGATCTACTGAGGCGGCGCAATCCGCTAAGCCTGCGTATCTGTGCTCTCTTAACCAAGGATCGAAAACGGCTTCAGGAGATCGAGTGCGACTATGTGGGCTTCCATATTCCTGACCGTTTCGTCGTCGGCTATGGGCTTGATTACGCGCAGCGCTACCGCAACCTTCCTTATGTCGGTATTCTGAAGCCATCAGTCTATGAAGGCAGCCAGAAACCACAGACGGAACATCAAAGCCCGGCAGAACGCTAAACACGTTGCCCCTTCCCTCCTGTGCTACAATGTCTCTAATCGATCATAAACTAGTGTTCTGTCAAGGTTGACGTGATGGGGAAACCAGCAGAATGGTCAAGGGAGCGCAGCGATCGAGCTGACGCGCCGCGATCTGGTGGATTGGCACACTCCTCTCACGACTTCTGATAAAGCACTAGCTAACAGTACGAGATTTGCAGGCACAGGAGAGAAGTTTTGATGACATCGGTCGGCGTCATTGGCAGCGGTGCATGGGGCACGACATTAGCTCTTATGTTGGGTAAGAAGGGCGTGGCAACTACGCTCTGGGAACATCGGGACGAACGCGCTCTTGAAATACAGCGGCGCCGCGAGAATAGCCTGTTTCTGGCGGGCTTTCGTCTGCCTGCAATGGTGCAGGTAACCGCAGACATCGCGGAAGCTACTCACAATAAAGATATCCTCTTGCTGGTAACTCCTTCACAGCGCATGCGTGAGAATATGCGCATTCTCGCTCCTCATTTAGACAAAGAGACGCTTCTGGTCAATGCAAGTAAAGGTATTGAGATGAGCAGCCTTAAGTGTATGACCGAGGTAATTGTCGAAGAGGTACCGACAGCCCGGCAGCGGATCGCGGCGTTAAGCGGCCCTAATCTCTCGCGCGAGGTAGCTGAAGAGAAACCAACAGCCGCCGTCGTGGCTTCACACAATGATGAGGTAGCTGTACGCATAAGGGATCTACTGACGACAAGCTATTTTCGGGTCTATACAGCTCACGATGTCACCGGTATTGAGTTGGCCGGGGCGCTCAAGAATATCATCGCCATTGGGGCCGGCATCAACGATGGCCTGGGCTATGGCGAGAATGCCAAGGCGGCTTTTATCACGCGCGGTCTGGCTGAGATTGCGCGCCTGGGCATGGCCGCCGGCGCCAATCCACTCACCTTTGCTGGCCTGGCCGGCGTCGGCGACCTGATCGCGACTTGTGCCAGCCCTCTAAGTCGCAATATGCAGCTTGGTAAGCGCCTGGCCGGCGGAGAGCGCCTGGAAGCGATCTTGAGCTCCACGCACTCGGTGGCTGAAGGTGTCTCTACTACACGGGCCGCTCTGCAACTGGCTGCGCGCTACGGCGTAGAAATGCCCATTGCCCAACAGATGAGCCAGGTTCTCTTTGCCGGGCTCGACCCGCGCAAAGCCGTCTCGGAACTTATGATGCGCGATCCCAAAGGGGAATTGGAAGGCATCGTGCATGCTAACATTGGCTTGCGCTGATACCGTTTCTAAAATGTATAGTTATCCTAAGCTATCCTCACCTATCAAGAGCATATTCGTTACCCACACGCGTCTAGCATGATAGCCGTGGGATACGAAGAATGGAGCGTGACAGAATGAGTCCAGCCGTTGATATACATTTTTGCTGCGTCATGCAGGCAAGCCCGTGGGCTTCTCGCCGGAAACCGTAGCGGCGATCCCGCCAGCATATAGCAGACGGGGTTGACATGGTTTTCTTGTATCTGGGGATGATGAATCCTCATCAAGCGTTTTTGTCGTTGGGCTTCTTTGAGCCAGGCAGCGCCAAGCCGCGCGATGTTGAGTGAGGCCGCGTAGTCTCGCGATCCACTCCATCCACAATGGTGACACCACAGCCAGGCTCCCCAGGCAATGACCTTGCCCAGATGCTCGGATGATGTGTACGTCTGGGCAGGCTTTCCACAACGAGGGCACGTGTGCGAGGTGGCACGTGGTTGCTGCCATTCGAGGTGCATCCCCGTCATGAAACATTTATACTTCAAGACGCGCCAGATCTCGCCACGCACCTGTGTATTGTTTCGCCAATTCCGCCAGCGCCCCTTCGTATCGCGCCCTCTTCCTTGTGATTTCATCGATTTGAGTGATTCACCTACAATCAGCGAACAGCCCGTTACCGCCGCCAACAGCAGCAAAACATTGGCCGCCAGATGGGCCAGATCGTGATTGCGGTTCTCGTACTTCTTCCAACACAGCGATATCTCTCTGCGCCACCTCTTCAGCTTTCTCTGGCACACTTCACGCCTTGCATCTCCTTCTTTGAGGCGGCTCAGGTGGGCTTCTTGCCTAGCTACTGCCGCTTTGAGCTGATCAATCTGCTGTCTGGTACGTGCCTGTTCCCCGTCAAAACACCCGGTGCCCAGAAAAAAAGGACGGGTGAGCTGATGCCCCTCTAGATCAATCACACTCATGGTGAGCAGGGTTCTGACTCCCCAATCAAATCCGAGAATGGTGTTCATCTCTGGCGGTTCTGGCTCTTCTTCGACGAGCACTTCAACAATGAGATCCAGGACCGCATAGCGTGTTCCATCTGGTTCTTTGATCTCACGCAAGACTGGCGCTTGCGTGCTCCCTTGTTCCATCTTCGCCACAACGTAGTCTGGGATGGGAAGTCGGATCTGTCGATCACGCCACCCACGCCCCCAGTTTCCCTGGGCATCAGGAGTGCGCAAAGAGAGCCGGATCTGCTTCTGCTTGAGGTCCACCGCCATCCTATATGCCTGCCCCATGGTTGCCCCATCGTCTCCTGCATAGGGAAGTTGTGCAGCTTGCATGAGAGGAATCGGTTGCATCTCTTCATAGGTGTCTGGGAAAGAGCCATTTTTCAAGGAGAAGTTGCAGGCTTGCTCAATCAGACTGCGCAGCTCGACGTAGTTTCCCCCATCTGCATCGCTCTGTGTGAGGGCTTCAAGTGCTTGTTTGATCGTTGGGGAATGTTTGCGTGGGCGTGCTGACTCGGATTTTGGCATGATCATCCCTTGGGTCAGGATCGGCTGAATGAGCGCGAATTGCTGTTTGCGTTTGGCCTGTGCACGCAGAACTCTGCCAGCTTGTTCCGCCTCACAGCGAAACTGGCGACTTCCATGCGTCTGAGAGGAGACCATCATGGCTTCAATCTGTTTGTAGGCGTACTTATTGGAACGCACGATAAATTCATCTAAACGCGGCCAGAGGACGGTGATGAGGTGGTTGGTGGCCTCACGCGAGAGATCGAGCAAGCGCAGTGCCTCCACCTGCGCGTCGTCTGGAAGGCGCAGCGGATAACTCAGGGACTGTTTCAGTTGTTGTGTGCCCATATCGTGGCCCTTGTCTCAAACACCGGTTCTTTACCACTAGAAGATACCATCCCCTTTCTCCCTTCGTCAAGCACTTTGTGAGAGACTTCTGACCCTTCAGAAAATAGGACATCATTGTAGATAGTTGTACTTTTTGCCTCACTGTTAAAAACCCTGCATCTGCAAAGTTTTCCGTGTACACAGAGCAGGGCATTCCGAGGAAATGGCGCTCTCCGCGTTTGTTTTCTTGCTGAACAGGCAACACGACAGACGAGGGACTTATTTTTCCTGCACGGCGCCGAGGACTTCGGCGGCCAACCGTTCCATCTGCTCAGCCTCATCAAAGAGCGAGTTGAGCTGAATTAGCTCGGCTCCCGCGTCTGCGATCTCACGTAGTCCCTCGATGCAGGCTGCAGGCGGTCCATAAACGGCAACTGCGATCTTGTCGGCAGAGCCATAGATCTGCTTGAGTCCTGCCTCAACCCGTTCGCGCGCTCGGGCGGCATTGTCATCAACGACAATATAGACGCGCTTGGCAATCTTGAACGGCTTATCAGGCTTTATTTCGGCTTGCGCCTCGCGCAGTATCTTGACCTGCTGAGCAAACTGCGCAGTAGTAGAGCTGCCGGCCCCAAAGAAGCCATCGCCATAGCTGAGTGCACGGCGTACTGCAGCCGGGTGACTGGCCCCTATCCAGAGCGGTGGGTAAGGCTTCTGAAAGGGTTTGGGCCCGACCATCGCGTTATCGAGCTGCCAGAAGCGACCGCTGAAGGTAATGCGTGGCTCGGTCCAGCAGGCCTTCATCAGGCGCAATCCTTCGGTGAAACGCGCAACGAGGCTGGTAGGATCAACCTCAAATGCCGAGAACATTCTACCTTTGCCGCCAGTGCCAACACCGACCTCGACGCGCCCATGACTGATCTGATCAAGCGTGCTGATACTTTTGGCGAGGTGGATAGGATTGTGCAAAGGGCTGACGAAGACTGCACAGCCCAGACGCAACCGTGTAGTGCAAGCTGCGGCAAAGGCCATGAGTTCGAGCGGGGACAGAGCTCCGGGGCCAATAATCGATTCCTGGGTCCAGGCACTGTGAAAGCCGAGAGCCTCAGCTCGGGCCAGGTAGTCGCGCAACCCGGCGGGATCAAATGTACCGTCAGCAAAGCGCTGAGGTATGGAAATAGCGAATTGCATAGTAGCCTCCTATTCGAGATTTAGCTGCACTTTTTAACCGAATGCTCGTAGCACATCTCCATGTACCATTTTTTTACTCTTACAGATTTGAGTATACTTCCTCCGCACAGCCTCTGTCGAAGTGGCGGGACACTTATATAACTTTCGCGAAGGGTAAAACTGTGCAGTTGCACACGCTGGCAATATTGACTCCTTTTGCGCGGACACAATTAAAGCCAGTCCCGGCCTGGCGGCATCTACAATTGAGCTAAGCATGCTGGCAGCCTATAGATGAAAACGTTGGTTAGGATAGAGAAGTTGCATAAAGCAATGGTTAGTGTAGAGAAGTTGGGGAAAGTGTGGGAAAGTATTTGCCACTCGCCGGAAAAAGGTGCTACAATAAACTTGTCTCATCGGATGAGGCCTGAAGAAAGACTAAGAATACTATGAAAACATGCCCAACCAGGACACGAACGTGACAATAAAGCAAATCGAAGTACGAGCAAGCTCCGAGCAGTACGATGTGCATGCTCGCCAGCTTATTCGCGAGATAACCCGGTTACCCATACACCATCTTCCGTCCCTCGCAGGCATTTCGGCCAGTACTCCCCCTCTTCATATTCGCACAGCACAGCTTTACCGGCTTTTTGGAGATTTTCCGGTAAATCAGTTAGATCGGCTCATTAATCAGTTACTGATTGACCCATTAGTGCAGGAGGCTCATATTTTATCCAGTATAGAATATGAGCCTTCTGTACATATTGTGGATGTTTTTTTTCATCCCGGCGTAACTGATACTCTTGCCGAAAGTGTGCTGTCGGGGGCACAGATGCTCGATATCGCTGGCTTGCAGCGGGTCGAGACGGGACGACGCTATCTACTTGATGGACGCTTGCGCGAGAGCGAGGCCCATGCACTCGCTAAAGCATTGCTCTACAATCCAGTAATTCAGCGCTATACTTTGCATCCCGCTCAGCAGACCGAGCAAGCGAGAGCAGCCGTAGAGGAAAGCCCACTGCCCACGCAAGAGATTGAGAGCGGCAATTATGCTACGACAGTCCCGCTTAGCACAATGAGCGATGAGCAATTGTTAGAGGTGAGCAGGGCTGGCCTCTTAGCCTTAAATTTAGATGAGATGCGCGCGATCCAACGCCATTATCAGGGACAGGGGCGCGAGCCTACCGATGTGGAGCTAGAGACCCTGGCGCAAACCTGGTCAGAACATTGCTCGCACAAAACATTTAAGGCCTCCATCGAGTACCGCGAGATAGATCAGCACGGCAACGTGTTAGCAAGCGAGAGCATTCCTGGACTGCTCAAGCATTATCTCATGAGCGCAACTGAACAAGTTCAGCGAGCTGACCTGGTTTCGGCATTCAAAGATAACGCGGGCATTGTGCGCTTCACAGAGACGCAAGATATCGCCTTCAAGGTCGAGACGCACAACCATCCTTCGGCGATTGAGCCATTCGGTGGCGCCAACACCGGTGTGGGTGGCGTCATTCGCGATGTGCTCGGCGTCTCTGCTTATCCCCTTGCCTGTACCGATATTTTATGCTTTGGTCCGCCCGATACGCCTGTCGATAAGCTGGCCACTGGTGTTCTTCCTCCCGATCGTATTGCTAGCGGGGTGGTGAACGGCGTACGCGACTATGGCAATAAGATGGGTATCCCAACCGTTAACGGCGCGATCCTCTATCATTCTGGCTATATTTATAATCCGCTGGTCTTCTGTGGGTGTCTGGGCATTCTGCCTCACGGCAGTCATCCCGACCAGATTCAGCCAGGAGATCTTATCGTCGTGCTGGGTGGACGTACCGGGCGCGATGGCGTGCACGGTGCTACCTTCTCTTCAGGCGAGATGAGCAGCGAGATCAATGCTCAGGCCGGCAGCGCCGTACAGATCGGTGCCCCCATAACCGAAAAAAAGGTGACCGACGTCATCATCCAGGCACGCGACCGCCAGCTCTATCACGCGATTACCGATTGTGGGGCCGGCGGCTTTTCCTCAGCGGTTGGTGAGATGGGAGCCCGTACGGGAGCCCGCGTAGAGCTGGCCAACGCTCCCCTCAAGTACCAGGGATTGGCTCCCTGGGAGATCTGGCTCTCAGAAGCTCAGGAACGCATGGTTCTGGCGGTGCCACCAGAGCATCTTGAGGAGCTGCGCGCTATCTGCGCCATCGAGGAAGTTGAGCTCAGCGTGCTTGGCAGCTTTACCGACGATCAGCGCCTTACCGTCAACTCCAAGGGACAGACCGTCGCCAACATTGAGATGGAATTCCTGCATCACGGCATTCCTAGCCGCCACTTAGAGGCAGTTTGGAGCAGCAAGCCCGCCCAGACAGATGGTCGCGATACTGAAGGCTACCTGAAGAACGATGACCTCGCGCAATCGATAAGCGTCTCGCTGGCCCCCACACTGCTTGCGCTGCTGCGCCATCCCGACATCAGTTCAAAGGAAGAAGTTGTGCGGCGCTACGACCACGAGGTACAGGGCGCAACCGTCTTAAAGCCTCTAGTCGGACGCGCGGGCAACGGCCCAGGCGATGCCGCCGTGCTACAGCCAATTCTTGAAGAAGCGACCCAGGCCAGCATCATCCTATCCAACGGCATCAACCCGCTCTACGGCAAGATTGATCCCTATCATATGGCTCTTAATGCCGTCGACGAGGCCTTACGCAACCTTACGGCCGTGGGTGGCGATATTACGCGCGCCTCGATCCTTGATAATTTTTGCTGGGGCAATCCCAACGATCCCGCGCAACTGGGCACACTTGTGCGCGCCGTCAAGGGCTGCCATGACGCGGCCATCGGCTTCGGTACTCCCTTTATCTCGGGCAAAGATAGCCTTAACAACGAATATCGCGCGCAGGGAGAGCGCTTGCCCGTCATCCCCACCCTCCTGATCTCAGCAGTTGGGATAATCGATAACGCGGCCCAGACCGTAGATATGAGCTTGAAGACGCCGGGCAATCTGCTCTATCTCGTGGGAACTACGCGCGACGAACTGGCCGGCTCGCATTATGCCGAAGTTGTCGATCCAGCCTCCTTTGAACAGCTCTTCCCTGCGACTGCGGTACCCCAGGTCGACATCCCGCACGCCAGTGCGACGATGAAAGCACTGGGCGAGGCGATACGCAAGGGTATGATACGAGCTTGCCATGATCTTTCAGAAGGCGGCTTCGCACTGGCTGCGGCCGAGATGTCGCTGGCCAGCCTGCTTGGCGTTACCATCGACGTCGGGCGCATTCCGCTTGCCCAGTCTGGCGACATTCAGCGCAGCGCGCAAAATATCGTACGTCTGTTTAGCGAATCGCCCTCGCGCTTCCTGGTCGAGATTGCGCCAGAGCAGTTGGGGGCCTTTGAGAAACACATGCGCACTCACGAGATCCACGATATCCATTATGTCGGGACCGTCGCCAAAACTGCTAGCTTTATTGTGCAGGATGGCGAGGAAGAGTTGATTAACCTGAGCGTTGAAGAGCTCCAGGAAGCCTGGAAGGGAGGGCAGCTATGATACGTGCGCTCGTATTGCGTGCTCCCGGTATCAACTGTGATCGCGAGACGGCCCACGCCTGCCAGTTGGCCGGATTTACAGCCGATCTGGTCCATATTAATCAGCTTATCAAAGATCCAGAAAGGCTGCTAGATTATCGCTTTCTAGCTCTCCCCGGCGGCTTCTCCTACGGCGATGACCTGGGAGCCGGCACGCTTCTGGCCCGCAAATTGATGATTTATCTTGGCGAGCAATTGCGGCGCTTTATCGAGGAGGGCCGTCCCGTCCTGGGCGTCTGCAATGGCTTCCAGGTTCTTGTAAAATCCGGGCTGCTGGCCGGGACTATAGAGGAAGGGAAAAGAGCTCCGGCCACCTTAACTGAGAACGCCCTGGCGCAGTTTGAGTGCCGCTGGATCGCCTTGACGCCCCAACCCAGCGCCTGTATCTTTACGCGCGGCCTCGAATATCCTATCGAGCTGCCGGTCGCCCACGGCGAAGGCCAGTTTGTCTTCAAGGGCAACATTGCGGAGTTGCAGACAAAAGGCCAGGTTCCGCTCGTCTACGCCAGCAGGGCAGGCTATAGCGGTCATCCAGGCGCAGCCGAACAGTCAGTCGTCTATCCCGATAATCCCAATGGCTCGCCCGGCAACATCGCGGCAATCTGCAACCAGGAAGGCAACGTGCTAGGCTTGATGCCTCACCCCGAGCGCTACGTCCAGGCCTTTCAGCATCCTCAGCGTCGCGCGCTGAGTGGAGGCGAGGGCGACGGGCTCCTGATCTTTAAGAACGCATATACATACGCCAGCGAACTGACGCTCAATCATAAGCGCTCCTACGCAACTGGCAAGTCGACCGGGACCTCGGCCTATGCAGCCAGCGGCGTCAACATCGATGCCGCCGACCTGGCCAAGCGCATGATGCAGAAAGCGGTACAAGAGACCCAGGGCTCCGACGTGCTGGCAGGTGTAGGAGCATTCGCGGGCATCCTGGATGCCCAGAAAATCCAGAAGATGCGCAGGCCAGCCCTTGCCGCTTCGACCGATGGTGTGGGCACGAAGACCTTGCTTGCGGCGCAGGCTGGACGCTTCGATACCATTGGTCACGACATTGTGAACCATTGCGTCAATGACTTGCTTGTCCAGGGAGGTCAGCCCCTCTTCTTTATGGACTATCTGGCCGTGAGCAAGCTTGATCCAGTACCTGCCGCGCGCATCGTCAAGAGTGTAGCCGAGGCCTGTAAGGAAGCCGGTTGCACGCTGCTAGGAGGCGAGACCGCCGAGATGCCAGATGTCTATATGCCCGGGGCCTTCGACCTGGCCGGAACCATCGTGGGACTGGTTGAGCAAGAAGAAATCATCAATGGCTCAACGATCTGTGCCGGAGATGTGTTGCTGGGCCTGCCATCCAGCGGATTGCACACCAACGGCTATTCGCTGGCTCGTCACGTCTTTGCTTCATTTCCTCCGGACGCTATCTTTCCCGAGCTGGGTGAATCGCTGGCAGATGCTTTACTGCGACCCCATCGCAGCTATCTGCGCGAGATCACGCTACTACGGGAGTATCTGGCGGATCGTGGCCGCTTTATCAAAGGTATGGCCCATATTACTGGCGGTGGCTTTGAGGGAAATATCTCGCGTATTCTCCCTGCCGGCACTCAGGCTGTCATCGAAACCGGCGCCTGGGAAGTGCCTGCAATCTTCAAGCTGCTTGCCCGTCTGGGCCATGTCGAGCGCGAAGAACAGTACCGCACGCTCAATATGGGCATCGGTATGGTTATAGCGCTCTCCCCCAAGGGAGCGTTAGACGCGCGCTGTGTATTACCCGAACTACTCTCTGTTGGCTACATTACAGAGGGCGAGGGAGTCGTATTGCGTTAAACGGATAACAAAGCAACTCATACTGTCATTGCGTTTCAAGCCATGTACGCGTCTGACGTGTGATCCACCAAAGCCTGACATGTCAAAGTAGAACCTCATGTTCCATGAGACTGGCTAGCTGAGGACCTGGAGCAAGCACGTAGACAAGTCATGGTCGATGACGTGGGGCAACCTCGTGAGGTGCGCTAGTGGTCTATCAAGGTTGAAGTGAGAAGTGAAAGCAGTGGGATTGTCAAGGGGGCGCCGCGAGCGCGCGGATCGCTGCTCTTGACTTGGGGATATCTGTCCCTACGCCGCAGGCGGCGCACTCCTCTCACGACGTCTGACAAAGCGCTAGTGGTCTATCAAGGTTGCTGTGAGGAGTGGAATCAGTGGGATTGTCAAGGGGGCGCCGCGACCTAGCGGATTGCAGCCCTAGACCTGGGGCTTGGGGCTGCGCCCCATTCCCCCTTTCCCTCCGCCGCCGGCAGGCGGCGCACTCCTCTCACGACGTCTGACAAAGTGCTAGCCTGGTATGAGCCAAAAACTTTTGAAAGGGTCGGATTTTTTTCGATAAAGGAACTTCTGAACAATGAGCGAGAATAAAGCACTCGGTGCCTTGTTAGCCGAAGGAAAAACCAAACAGATCTATGCCAATCCCGGCGATGAGACCTTAGCCTACATGGTCAATAAAGATGCGATCACGGCGGGCGACGGCGAGCGCCGCAACGAACTTGTGGGCAAGTCCCGCTGGAGCACAGTCACAACCGCTAATGTGTTCCGCCTGCTCAATGAAGCCGGTCTGGCCACCCATTTCGTGCAGCAAATAGATGATACAACGCTGCTGGTGCGCCGCTGTACAATGCTACCTGTCGAGCAGGTGCAGAGACGAATCGCTACAGGTTCTTATCTTAAGCGCAACCCGGGTATCAACGAGGGGACACGCTTCGAACCAGTGTTGGTTGAGACCTTCCTCAAAGACGATGCCCGCCACGATCCACAGATCTGGGAGCAAGATATCATCAATATGGGGCAGGCGACCGCTGAAGAGATTGAGTGGATGGCAGAACAAGGCCGCCGCGTCTTCGAGGTCCTGGAGCGCGCCTGGGCCAGTGTGGATGTTACCCTGGTTGATCTCAAGATCGAGTTTGGCCGCGACCAGGCTGGCAAGTTGATGGTTGCCGACGTCATCGATAACGACAGCTGGCGTCTGTGGCCCGGTGGCGATAAGACCCGCATGCTTGACAAGCAGGTATACCGTAATTTGAAAAATGTCACGGCCGAAGAATTGCAGGGTGTGGCTGATCGCTATGCGCTGGTAGCTGATCTAACTGGTAAGTTGCATGTGTAGAGATGAGCTTTAGCGTACTGATAATGGGAAAAACTGGGAGCCCGGGCATAGCAGGTCCAGGCAGATAATTTCCTTGCCCTGCATATTTATCCCATCATCGTTCGTAAAAGATCAAGCTTACACATTCCTGAGCGCAATCCCGCCGATTGCGCTCTAAAAGAGAGGAACTATGCATGGAGCGGCTGCATGATGCATGTGGAGTTGTAGGCATCTATGCCCAAAACAATGCAGAGGAGCTCGATGTTCGGCGCTACCTTACGCTAGCGCTGACTGCCCTACAGCACCGTGGCCAGGAAAGCGCGGGCATGGCAGTCTATGACGGTAATGGACAGATCGCACACCGCGTGGCTATGGGCAAAGTGCGCGATATCTTCCAGGATTCAGGGACGAGTCTACCCCCTACGCGCTGCGGCATTGGCCATGTGCGCTACTCTACTACTGGTTCTAGCTGCGTTGAGAACGCAGGTCCCTTTGTAGTTGGAGGAAAGGCGGGGCAGTATGAAGCCATTGCCGTCGCCCACAACGGTGATCTCGTAAACGGCAGGACCTTGCGCGAAGGCTTCCCACAGAATACGCTAAGCTCGACTACCGACAGCGAGGTAATGGCCCACCTGCTATTACACGCTGAAGGTCAGACGCTGCGCGAGCGCATGATTGCCACCTTCCCTTTATTGCGCGGCTCATATAGCCTCGTGATTCTGGCTGAGGGCAAGATTTATGCGATGCGCGATCCCTGGGGCATGCGCCCTTTATGTATAGGGCGTATCGGCAATAACTGGATCGTCGCCTCTGAATCATGTGCACTTGATCGTCTGGGCGCAATATTTGTGCGCGACGTGGAGCCAGGTGAGCTTATCACCATAGACGAGCAAGGTGTACATGCTGAGATGCTGGTCAAGGTGCCACGCCAGGCACTTTGCGTCTTTGAGTATATTTACTTCTCCGACGCGACAAGCCAGCTAAGCAAGCGCCATGTCTATCTTGTGCGCGAAGCTCTGGGGCGAGAACTGGCCAAAGAGCATCCTGTTGAGGCAGATATGGTTGTGCCAGTCCCCGATTCTTCGATTCCTGCTGCTGCGGGCTATGCCGCGGCCGCTGGCATTCCCTACGGACATGCCATCATCAAGAATCGCTATAGCGACCGCACATTTATCAAGCCAGATCAGCGCTTGCGTCAGCTCGAAGTGGACCTGAAGTTTAATCTGGTCCAGCCTAAAATTGAGGGAGCGCGCCTGGTCATTGTGGATGACTCGATTGTACGCGGCAACACGATGAAGCGCCTTGTCTCGGCGCTGCGCCATCGTGGCGTGAAAGAGATTCATCTGCGCTCCAGCTCGCCGCCGCTGCGCCATCCCTGCTACTTCGGCATCGATATACCGCGCGAAGAAGAGCTGGTTGCCGCCGGGCGCAGCATCCAGGAAGTGGCCGACTATATCGGCGTAGACAGCCTGGGCTATCTCAGCCTGCCAGGTCTTGGGCGCGCGCTTAATTCGGTGGGGCGGGATATTCCTGCCGATCTTGACGACGAGACTGCTCAGCAAATGCTCCATAACGAGTTTTGCTACGGCTGCATGGTCCAGTCCGGCTGGCCCTTTGATCCTATCGAGGCTGCTGGCTACGGCGCTCAGCTTATTCGCACAGTGACGCGCAATCCAGCCGTAAAGGGACAATAAAAACATTATGTAGGTACGAGGAGGGCCGGGCCAAAGCCCAGGCTCGGTAGCCGGCTGCTGTTAACTTTATGGGCAGGAAAAAACTGGCATCCGGCCCTTTTCCGCTCAAGTTGAAACATTGATTAGCAACCGTGTGGCTATGCAGGGCGCATTGCTGCAGGGACAACCTGGTTATTCTGGAGGTGGAGCTGTGCGCGTATTAGTAATTGGCTCAGGAGCGCGCGAGCATGCCCTGGTTTGGAAGCTGGCGCAGAGCCGGCGTATCTCTCATCTGTATGCAGCACCGGGCAATCCTGGCATCGCTGAGCATGCAGAATGCATAGCACTGGATCTCACAAAGCTAGCCGAGCTGGCGGCTTTTGCCGAGCGTCAGCAGATAGATCTTACCGTGGTCGGACCCGAGGCTCCGCTCATCGATGGCATCGTGGATGTATTTCAGCAGCGTGGCCTGCGCATCTTCGGTCCTGTCGCGGCCGGCGCAGCTCTGGAAGGCAGTAAAGCCTTCGCAAAAGAGTTGATGACGGAGGCCGGCATCCCTACGGCCCAGCATCGCACCTTCACTGACTTCAAAGCCGCCTCTGCTTATCTAGAGCAGCATGGCGCACCTGTCGTGGTGAAGGCTGACGGCAATGCGGCGGGCAAGGGCGCAATTGTCGCCCTCGATCTGGCCACGGCCCAGGATGCGCTCAAACAGATGCTGGTAGAGCGGGTCTTTGGCGCGGCTGGAGATCTTGTCGTCATTGAAGATTATTTGCAGGGCGATGAGATAGGTTCAACGGCAATCTGTCACGGTACAAGCTATCTTCCCCTGACGCTCACCCAGGATCACAAGCGGGCGCTTGATCATGATCAGGGCCTCAATACGGGCGGCATGGGAGCTTTTACGCCGCTGCCCTTTGTCGGCCAGCAACAGGAAGAGCAGATACGCGAGCGCATCATCTCGGCGACACTGCAAGCGCTTAAAGAGCGGGGCATCGCCTTTGCAGGCGTGCTCTACTCCAACATTATGCTCACGGAACGCGGCCCGATGGTTCTTGAGCATAACACGCGCTTTGGCGATCCCGAGACGCAGGCACTGATGTTGCTAATGCAAGCCGACTTGCTCGACGTTCTGGCCTATGCTGAGGGGCAACCGGCCCCGACCGCAACGCTCTGGCATCCGGGCTATGCCATCAGCGTTACCCTGGCCTCGGGAGGCTATCCGGGCAAGTACCGTTCAGGCATTCCCATAACGGGCATTGCCGAGGCGCAACGTCTTCCAGGCGTTCAGGTTTTCCACGCGGGCACAAAGCTCCAGGATGGCCGCCTGGTTACCGCCGGCGGACGCGTCCTTAGCGTAGCCGCGCAAGCCTCCAGCTTACAGGAAGCAGTTGCCCGCGCCTATGAGGCCGCAAAGTATATCTCCTTCGATGGTATGCAGTATCGCCAGGATATCGCCCATCGTGGGCTAAGCATAGCTTAGTTATTTTGTCGTAGACGGTAAGGGAAAACATCCCTTTACCACATGTAAATAGAACAGAGGAAAGATTCTATGGCACCACAAGTTGTCATCATCATGGGAAGCAAGGGCGACTTATCCCACGCCCAATCGGTTGTCAAGACGCTTAAAGCCCTGGAGATCAGCTATGAGATGCGCGTCTGTTCGGCTCACAAGGCCACCTCGCGCCTGTTAGAGATCCTCAAAGAGTATGAGCAGCACGCGGGTCCACTGGTCTACATCACCATCGCGGGACGCTCCAATGCCCTTTCGGCAGTGATCGACGCCAACACCCGCTATCCAACGATTGCCTGCCCACCCTATAGCGATCGCTTTGGCGGCATGGATCTACTCTCGTCCCTGCGCCTGCCATCGGGCATCGCCTCGCCGACCATTCTGGAACCCGAGGGCGCGGCCCTGCTGGCGGCCAAGGTCCTCGCGCTCTCCGACAATAACTTGCGCCAGCGCGTCGAGACCTATAAGCAGCGCTTCCTGAGCGAGCTCGCCGCCGCCGATCAAGAGGTGCAGCAGGCATGAGCGACGCGCAGGGCGTTCGTTTTGCACAGGAGGATGGAAAGATGCAGACAGACAGGCCAGAAGCTACGAAGCCGGCACGCCTTGCCGTGCTCGTCTCGGGCAGCGGGAGCAATCTGCAGGCCCTCATTGATGCCCTTGAGAGCCAGCAACTTCCCGGGGCTCAGATTGTGCTGGTAGTGAGCAATAAAGCCGATGCCTATGGCTTGCAGCGCGCCCTTAAGCACAGGCTCCCTGCGCTCTATCTGCCCTGGAAGCAGCGCGCGCAAAGTGAGCAGCAATTGGTAGCCCTGCTGCGTCTGTTTGAGGTGGACCTGATTGTGCTGGCCGGCTGGATGCGTATTTTTAGCGCCGAGTTTATCGAGCAGTTTCCCCGGCGCATCATAAATCTGCATCCTGCGCTCATTCCTGATGACGGCTCCGGTGCTACCTTCACGTCAAGTGATGGAAGCATTATTCCTGTCTTCCGCGGCATGCACGCGGCCAGGCAGGCGCTCGAAGCTGGTGTGAAGATTACGGGCAGCACTGTGCATTATGTAACACCAGAGGTCGACGCGGGACCAATGCTCTGTCGCCAGGAAGTGCCTATTCTGACAGGCGATACAGAGGATAAGCTGCAGGAGCGCATCAAGCAGGTTGAGCATAGCTTGATCGTCGAGGCAGTGCAGTTGTGGATGCGTACAGCATAAACATCGCCCGGCCTGGCCATCTCTGTACAGCGCCGTAGAGAGATGGCCGCCGGCCTCAACTTATCCTCCAAGCTGGACGCGCAAAGTTCCCAGCCACTTTGGAAAGCCTTCAGTAATTAAAAAGCTCACCCGGCGATCTTGCTCAGCAGGCTCACAGTCAAAGGTGCCCCACCATTCAACAAAGGCCTTGTTTCCATCGGTAATCGGCGTAACGCGCAAGGTCGCCTGATAGTTAAGCATTGGGGCCGCCGCCAGAGGATCGCAGAATTCAAAGGTGTAGAACCGCTCAAGGTCCGAATGGGCCAGCAAGCGCTGGCGCTCGCGCTTATTATTGGAACGGAAACTGCGCACACCGCCAACCGCATCGCCAGACTTTCCATCCTCCATATACGACTCAGTAACGCCACTGGCCCACTCATAACGGCCAAAGTCGCGAATTGCGGCCCAGACCTCATCAGCCGTCTGCGCAAAGACGGTACTATAATAGGCTTTTGCCATAGTTTTTCTCCTCCCGCAGAGAGTCTTCTTGCGTATAAGCTTATCTGATTTACGGCTCTCTCCACCATGACAGAATAAAGGGATACCAGGAGAAGATCTATCAGTTTCTTGTGCTTTAAACTGCCATGCAGTCCTTATTAGAAGAGCCTATTGAGGGGCAATGATCATTGCCACATCCATGACTGCGTTATATACGACGCCGAATTTTGTAAGACATCATGCGCCCAAGGGCGCACCGCCCGGCATACAACCGAGGGTGAGGCTGCAAATGGCTCTTTCTCTCCTGCAGTTCTAGATGAATTTACACTTCTGGCTGACCAAAAACCAAGAGCCAGATCAAACGTTTCCGGTTTTGCATCCTCTCTGTGGAATAAGACCATACAATTACTTGCAACTTGCAAGCTCTATTTGAAGCACGCCACTCAGAGACATTCCTATGGCGGATTGGGGCGCAACGCATGCTTATCCTGGCGCACCGGAAGAATGGCTCGCTGTTGTGCGGGCACGCCGCGAAGAGATTCTTGCGATGATACGAGAAACTGTAAAAATAGTGTTATAAGCAGATGAGATTCGTAATGAATAAAGGAGCTACTCATGGCAAAAGTAATTATCCACGCAACTATCACCCTCGACGGTTTTATGGCCGATACGAAAGGGAGTATCGATTGGATGTTTGACTTTGGAGCTACAGACAAGACAGTTATTGAAAACTTCACGCAGGATATTGGCGCAGTGATTGGCGGCGCTAACAAGACACAGACTATCGAAGAGGGTGAAACACCCTACAGCGATACGCTGAAATTTCCTGTATACCTGATGACCCACGAAGCGCATGAACCAATTGAAAAGGATGGGAGAATCTATACGTTTGTCGTCAACGACATAAAGCAAGCCGTTGACGCCGCTAAAGCTGCTGCTGGGGATAAAAATGTCAGTCTTTTGGGTGGCACTATTGCCCGGCAATGCCTCAAACTTGGCCTGGTGGACGAAATTCAGCTGCATGTGCTGCCAATGCTGCTAGGCGACGGTATATCACTGTTTGCTGGACTGGGGGAACGCGTTAACTTGGAGCGGATAGAGGCAGTAACTACTACAAATATAACCGACCTACGGTTCCGCGTCGTCAAGTAATCGCAGTTTTAAGGTCGGACGTTCCCCTCAAGCATATGAGAGAAAAGAACCAAGCCTTGTTTTGATTCTTTTCTCTAATTGTGTAAATGTGATTTGAGATTTGTAGGAATTAATGGCAGCCTGCGCAAAGACAGTACTATGATAGGCTTTTGCTATAGTTTTTCTCTTCCCGCAGAGAGCCTTCTTTATACAAGTTCCTCCGATTTATGGCTCTCTCCTCTCCATGAAAGGATAGAGGGATACCAGGAGAAGATCTATCGGTTTCTCATGCTCTAAACCTGCTATGCAGTCCTTCAGAAGGGCCTATTGGGGAGCAATGATCATCGCCACATCCATGACTGCATGCACTATAATGCAGAGCCAGACGTTACGGCGCAGCAAGTAGAGCGATATAAGCGCCACTCCGGCAATAAAAACTACTGTCACCGTCTGGGCCAGCGACGCGCTGCCACTGAAGTAGTGGAGGCCGACAAAGGCTACGAAGGAGACAATGCCGGCAAGCCAGGCACGCCCAGAGATGCGGATGAGGCATTCAATAAGGCAGCTTCGATAGAAAACCTCTTCAAAGACCGCCGCATTGAGATCCAGATGAATACGGCCAACCAGGCCAAGCGTCCTGACGACCTGCCCCGCTGTAGTATTTGCGTCGACCTGAGCTCCACCATGGATTACCAGGTATGATACGATGCTCAGGATCAGCGCCAATACCCCGATCCCAAATGCCAGCGCTACATCTCTCCACTTTGGCGCACGGATGCCTAACGAGGATAGTGGCTCACGCTGCACAAAGACTACGAATAAGCATAGCAATCCCACCGAAAGCCAACGGATGGTCAGAGCAGCGGCAAAGCCACCTTCAAAGCTGCTGGCCGAAGCGCTGAGCAAACCAACAGCGCGCAAAAGCGTGTCAATCAACTCCACTACAGGGCCCTTCAGATCAGGAACCAGGATCGAGGGAAGAAACCAGAGGAATACGCCAATGCCCAGGGTCACAACGGCCTTGAGGCGCTGATTGTCAGGCCACAGGTTGCCTTGCCCAACCTCTGTTGACTCAACTTTATGACTCATGAAGCAAACCTTTCTCCTAAAGTCCAAAAACAATGCATCTTTATGACTGGCCTGCCTTTGGGCCCGACCATTCTCACAGCCAGCTAAGCATAGAACATATGACAGCAGGAAAGGATGATCGCTCATAATGAAGTGTGCGATACGTAAAAGATTACTTGACCTCCCTTCACTTATGCTAGATAAGGATGGCTTTCCGCTATTTGACGATTAATGGCAATCTTGCAATCGATCAAGGAAACAACAACCCGGGTCCGCCAATGTACGATGCGGCGAGCGCAAATCAGCAGGGCAACGCTTTGCCCTAGCGCACATAAACCTCCAAATCTTCTTTATTGTAATATATTACAATCAATGTAAAAAAGTCAAGTATCAAAAATGGAAAAGACCCGGCATTAAGAAAGAGGAGCCATTGCACCTGATGAAATCGCTCATGACAAAGTAAGATAGATTGAAGAAATCATCGTTCGGGAAAAATCCAGGAAGCTGCAAACGAACCAGAGAAGCCGACAGAAGCAGATAGAGGGATTGTAATACTACACGATTAAGTGAAATAGAGAAGGAAGCCAGGGGCCATAGCTGGCAATTACTCTGCTGTGAAGCAACTATTGCCCCTGGTTAATGCATAGCATAAGCAAATTCTTAATTACTCGTGAACCGTCTCGCTCTCCCATGTGCAGGTCGCGGGAATGGTCAGCTTCAGCGCCTCGGCCAGCGCATCGATATCGGTTACATCGTCGCGATAGACCGCCCAGGCCTTGGCTTTTTGTCCTGGTTGTGTCACCTTGCGATACGCCACAACGCCTATGCGCTTCCCATTAGGAAAGAACTCCTCCCTGACCTTTGTAAGATCCTCCCAGCGGACCTCAATGACCTCGCCCCGGCGGCTCCGCTTTAGCAGAGCTTCTTTGCCAAGCGTAATCGTAAATGGAACAGGAGCAATAATAAAAAGATAATAGACAAAGCCGCCGATAAAGAGCAGCGCAGCAATCGTGCTACCAACAGCCGAGACACCTTGATGAATCGCGATCCAGAGCACGACGGCGACCGAGGCCACAACCCCAAATATGGTAGTATAGCGCTTGAAAGGACTGAGGCCTGGTCCTATAAATTCCTGATCATAGGCTATAGATGATGATGCCATGTGAGAGACTCCATTTTTTGCGGTATATGACTAGCAAATCAAACCCAATGAGTATTGTAACAACAGCAGAAAGACAATGCAATATAGCGCAATTGGGAATGACATCCTAACTGAGATAGGTTTCCTTGACCCCCCTTGTCTTCAAAGGTATACTTTCCCTCTGAAGGCTGCGGAAGCCACACCATTCCTTATCCACAGGAGGTACTGAACACAAGCTGCTTGAAGGTTCTCAGCCTTTATTGATGGTTAGGAAATTCGGCGGCGTGATTAAGGGGCTCTTGCCCTTTTCTTATGACCTTTGGCTCTTCCCCCCTGTCTACGCAGTGGCCAGCCAGGGCATGGCAACAGCCATGTCGAAGGTCCTGAATGAACTTGAGGGTTCTGAAACATGTATGATATACTAAACCCGTTATCTTCTGTAGACTCGTCCTGGTATCAGAAACCTTAATCCTGTTAGACAGACAGACGTATAACCGTACATAATATACCGCGGGTCAGCAGCACTAAATAGCGGGCGGCAAGCATGTTCCGTCTCATCCGCAGGGCAACCTGATCAGGCCCAGCCAGCGGAAATAGGCTCATCGGGCCAGAGCAGGTGGATTGGAGCATTGAGTAATCTGTAGTTTTCGGCGATTAGTAGTGAAGTAGGGAAACTGGATGCACCCGACGTTAGCGACATGCATACCTCTCACTCATTCTGTCATGGCACATATTACCTGTAAGATCGCGTATGTCGTGCAGGCAGTAAGAGGTTTATCATCGCTTGCTTAAGCGTGCCGGACCCATACCCACTGGTTCCCAGCGGAAACTTTCTTTCCTGCGCCAGTTCAGGAGTGGAAGTTAATATAGAGCGGCATGATTAGATAGTCTCGACAGCGTATTGAAAACAAGCGCATAGAAAAGGGAGAACGAGCCGTGTCTACAGAGCACACTGCAGGCGTAACTACTGACGCATTACAATCGGAAACAGTCGTTACCCAGCGCAATACGGGCAAGCTACTGGCGACTCATGGCTACGTTGTGGGCATCGAGATTAGCGGCAGTGGGGCCAGGCAATCGGTGGCCCTTGCTGCACTAAACGGTAGTATCTTGCAGCGTATATGTCGCCCCCTGGATTTCGTTCCAGATAGCGAAACTGCTCTTGACCTACTAGATGATATGCTAAACGAGGTGCTCGATCCTGCGCTTCTCCTCGATGGGCGTATTTTGCGGGTAGGTGTCGCTGTTGGCGGTCTTGTCGATGCCACCCACGGCATTGTACGGACCCTTCATCATACGCACGGATGGAATGATTTTCCTCTACAGGATTATTTTGCAGAAAAGCTTGATGCACCTTGTATAATTGATAACAATGCAAATGCAGCTGCTCTAGCCGAAGTACAGAGGGGCGCTGGCAAGGGAGAGCGCGTTGTCTTATATGTAGGGCTAGGACGCGGAATTGGTGGCGCGCTAATCGTCAACGGCAATATTTATCACGGCACAACCTGTACGGCTGGCGAGATTGGACATATGCTCGTGAAAGAAGGTGGGCCTCGCTGCTCTTGCGGCGGCAATGGACATCTAGAGGCCATAGCTTCAGCCCAGGCGATCGTAAGCTCGCTACGCGAATTGGCAGCCGAATATCCACCTACCATGGAGGCCATTCATCGCATCACGGGTGGTCAGGTCGAACAGCTTAGCGTTGAGCAAGTATTTCAACTGGCGACACAGGGAGACGAAATCGCGCAGCATATTGTCAACGAGGTGCATACATATCTTAGCATTGCCCTTACGAATATCGTTCATTTAGTAAATCCTGGTATCATCATACTGGGTGGGCCAGTGGCACAGGCGGGTGAGTTGTTGATCGCACCATTACAGGCTCGTATTCAGCAGATATGCCTACCAGAGGCAAGTCAGTCTCTGCGAATTGTTCAAGGTAGCCTTGGTTCAGAGGCGAATATTGTGGGTGCTGTTACGCTGGCTTTGCAGGATCTATAGATGCATAATCTAGAGGGGACTATGGTAGAAATAGGCCGGGTTATCCATCAGCGCTACCTGCTGCAACGTCTCATTCAGCAGGGACAGGCCTGTATTGTCTATCAAGGGCTCGACCAGGTATTGCAGCGCGCCGTTACTATTAAGGTCGTCCCGGCTCAGCACATTTCAGAATATCGCACAGCAATTCAACTTACCTCCCAGTTTAATCATCCAAACATTGTTGGCATCTATGATCTGATCGTCGAACCTGATGTGCTCTATATTGTGCAAGAATACGTAGATGGCCGTAATTTTAGCGCGTTATTACAAACCCAACTTTCGGCTTTTGAGGTCGCCGATCTCGGCGTGCAGGTCTGTCGGGCCTTACTCTATGCGGGCACGGTTGCACGCAAAGTATGCCATGGAGATCTCACCCCTGCCTCGCTCTTGCGCGATAACCGAGGGCTGGTACGCATCAACAACTTCGCCATGCCCAGCGATCTTAACTATTTTGCCGCCTGGAACGTGCTGGGAGGCGATGGGCAGGTGGCCTCTGATCGCGAGCTACCCTGGGGACAGTTGAGCGAGGGAAGACGAGCAGATGATATTCGAGCCCTGGGCCTCTTGCTCTACCAGCTTCTGTGCGGAAAATCTCCGGGGACCATGGTTGTCGAGCCGCCGCCAGATGGCCGTTTGCGTTTTATGCGCAATACTCCTCCCGAACTCTGCAATGTTGTTGCACGCTCTATTGTCTGCCAGCATCCTCAGCGTATCGTTACCGCCGATGTGCTCTATACAGAGCTCAAAGTAATCGCCGATGCACTCGAACCACCTCCACCAACGGTAGTACTGACTCCTTTGCGGCAAACAGACAGCTTTGCCCCTCCTCAGTACAAGCTGGCCGGTGCAAATTCGGGCCAGCTTGTGAATGCTATGCCCGGGCACGATACCACAGGCCTTGGCGCAGGATATGGTACTAATTCCGGTTTGTTAGAAGCTCCTCCGGCCGCAGCAACCGTCGCAGATCTTTCTGCCAGCATGGCTAACGCTCCCCAGGGGGCCTATGCCGCAGCCCATATATCCGGCGCGCTACCCGAGCCTGCTTCTCGCCCCAATTTGTTATTACTTTTCCTGCTAGGTCTGGGACTATTTGGACTTTTCTTCGCTATAGGCTATTATCTATCACAAATGATCTTCGCCCATTAAAAGCATATGCGTACATGTGCTAGCCGGCAGATTGCATGTACGCATATGACATATGCTCACTATTCCAGCTAAAGCCAACGTTCCCTTGCCGGTCAACCACGATCAGCCCACCAGTCCCTGTAGCATGCGCTCCGAGCACATCAATAGCGGCCTTAGCGGCTTGTTGGGCGTCAGCTCCCTGGGCGACGAAATCAGCGGCCCGCCTGGCAATCAACAAGCGCGTAAAATCTTCGCCATCACCTGTACAGGAGATAGCCGCGTGCTCATCAGCATAGAAACCGCAGCCCACCAGCGGCGAGTCGCCAATGCGCCCCGAATATTTATTAGTAAAACCCCCGTCGAGGTGGCCGACGCCAGGTGGCCATGGATATCGACGGCTACCGCGCCGACTGTACCGTGTCTCTCCTCAGGCTCCTCAAAGACTGGATTCGCTGGCTCTATTCTTGCCTGCACATGACCGACCTGCCGGCGATAATAACGCGGCTCATCGTCATCGACACCATGAATTTGTTTCCAGCGGTTATGCTGCCGCTCGGTCAGCAAATCCTCAAATTTGCACAGGGAAAAACCGTTTTCCAGGGCGAAGCGACGCGCCCCCTGACTGACCAGCAAGACGTGCGGGCTCTCCAGAACCTTACGAGCCAGCAAAATAGGATTTTTAAGTAGCTCGATATTAGCAACGGCCCCCACCTGCAGCGTATGTCCTTCCATCAGACCCGCGTCCATCTCAATATTACCTGTATGGGTCAGACAGGAGCCGGTTCCAGCGTTATACTCAGGATTATCTTCAAGAGCGCATACTGCAGCCTGCACAGCATCTAGCGCGCTTCCCCCTGCTTCTAAGACGCGCCACCCGATAGCAGCCGCTTCCTCGCATCCTATCCGCGTAATCTCTTTTCGTTCGGGAGCAATTGCCCCCGCTCCTCCATGAACGACGATAGCTATTGGCATGTGTAATCTCCTCAAGCAAGTTCTTGTGAGAGAATTGTATCATGAAATATGTTGAGGCTGTGTGAAATTTACACGCAAAAAAGCCTTATGTACTCTGCTACTGGTCCTTCTGCTGACTCCTGCAGGCTGAGCTTTTATTTCTTTCTCTTCAAGCCCGAACAGTCAGGCAAGCTTAATCGTGCAGATGGGGAAAAACTGTGGCTTGCTGAGCATCAAGATAGCGTTTCTGGAACGTGAGTACGCGTTGGAGAATATCAAGCGCTGGCTGCGCGGGCCGCTTACCTACCTTCAATAACCTTTCATAGCCAATTACGGCTGTCCCAAAGGCCAGCAATTCGGTTGGGCTAGCCTGAATGGGTAGCAAACACTCGCGGACCACTTTCTTTTTTGTACGCACTTTCTCGGGCAAAAGCTGGCCCTGATAGCGGCGCCGAAATGACTGCAAGCGAGCAACAACACAGTTCAGTTCTCCAGTGGGCGGTAGATTTGCCTCAAGCATAGATATATATCTTCGGACCACCTGTTCAACCGCGTATAGCTCTGAGGGGCGGGCATATAACGTGATCAATGGTTCTTGTGAATTCATCAAATTCCCTGGCAACATCCAATATCGCTTCATTCGCGCATGAACACGAGGCTCACCCGGCTCTCTAGCTCAGAATATCCTGTTCGTACAACCGGTATATCTACAGCCCGGGCCGCTTATTTACGAGAACATGCGCTATGTAGCTACCTATACCATATTGTTTAATGATACTATATCTTGTCAATCATTGCTGCATGGCTTATGACTTAAATATAATTCATATTTCTCTTACGATGATTGAACGAATAAAACACAGGAAATTTCTGCTCTGCAACATTAATCCTCATATACTCTGAGCACTATATCCTGGGGAAGAGCACAACAGGCTTTACCTGCTATCGGCATTAAAAAGAGCATGGAAGAAAAGATCCTCCATGCTCACAAACATATGTTGCGCGCTACAAGCTAGCGGGAGCCTCCGCGTCGGGACGCCTCTGCAAGAGAAGCCATAGGCCAAGCATAACTATCGTCAGAATAATGACGTAAGGCAGCAAAGACCATAAGCCAGCATATTGGGCAAGATTTCCCGCAAGCCAGGGGAACAGCGCGGCCCCCATGCTACCCAGGCTGGCTAGAAAGCCGATGGCCGTAGCCAGTACGCGCCCGGAGACAAGCGAGGGCATCAGGGCAATAGTTGTCGGAAAAATTGGTCCCAGGCAAAAGCCTGTCAAGCAGATGCCTATGGCCGAAGCTGCTTCGACAGGCACCAGCCAGATCAGGAGCAGCCCGATAACGACACCAAGCAAACAGAGCTGGATCAGATTCTTGTTGCCTATTTTTGCCCCAAGATGCCCCAATATCAGGCGGCCCAGCGAGAGCCCCAACCAGTAACCACTGATCACCCAGCCAGAGATCAGCGTTGAGCCATGCCGCTCCTCAACCAGGAAGCTATAGCCCCAGTTGCCAAGACTGACTTCGGCTCCCACATAGATGAGCAGGAAGAGAGCAGCGACCCAGACGACCCGTAGCTTGAGCGTCGAGAGTAAAAGATTATCCTTACCAGTCTTTTCAGTTTTATCTTTAGTAGATGCATGATCCTTAAAGACCAGGCCCAGGGCCAGCAGCACCAGGAAGCTAAAACCACACCAGGCCATATAGGCGCTGTTCCAACCCAGCTGCGCAGCCAGCAAGCCCGAAGCCACAATAGGCCCTAACCAGGCTCCAATACCATAGAAGAAGTGGAGATAATTGAGCTTTGTAGTGTTATTGGGCAGCTCAGCGACATAAGAATTGAGCCCGGCATCCAGCATGGCAATCCCAAAGCCGCCGAGCAGGAACGCACCAAGGGCCAGGGCAAAGGGTGGGGCCAGGGAGAGGACAACGGTTCCACCTAAAAATATAGCCGTGCCTAGCATCAAGGCGCGCTGCTTGCCGAGCTTCTCAATGAGCAATCCATTGTTAAAAGACGCAATAAAATATCCCAGTGTACTACAGAGAAAAAGCAGGCTGATAATAGCTTTATCAACATGATAATAGTTTTGCATACCTGGCAATAAGACGCCCAACGCTCCATCGTTGGCTCCAATCATAATGAAGGCCAGGAAAGACAGAGCCAGGTGAAACCGAAATGTGGGCGGTCGCGTAGCCTGCTGTTGCTCATTGATTAGCGCTTTCATGCGGTCCTTTCTTTGACGATGAGACAAAAAAATTCTATATCTATTTCTAACACCGATCAAGCATAGGAAATGCCCGAGAGCAGGCAAGGCTCTGGCAAATCTTGTGCGCTGGACATGCCGCAAGCTTGTAGACGCACCCCAGGTAGCCATTCACGCTCCCACATTTCCCAATCATGACTTGTATATATACAGCCCGCTAGTTTACAGGCGACAATTAGTCTTGCCGACAAAGAGAGATGAGCTAAAAAACCGGCAAAATAACGCAATATCAAGTACTATTAAGATAGTACATGCAAAAATGGGCAATGTCAATGGCATTTGTGGGCAAGGTAATTCCATTGACAATTCCTATTTATCCCTGCTACTCTTGCAAGTACAATATTGTACTTTGATCCTCATGGAGTAGACAGACATGAGCCAGCCACTCAAGGGCATACGTATCCTCGATCTCTCGCGCCTGCTGCCCGGAGCTTACGCCTCACAGATGCTCGCCGATTTTGGCGCCGATGTGATTAAAATTGAGGAACCGGGAAGTGGCGATTATGCTCGCTCTATGCCTCCACGCCACAATAGCGGTATGGGCCTCACCTTTCTGGCGGTCAATCGAAACAAGCGCAGCCTGACCCTGAACTTGAAAACAGCGAGTGGACGCGCTATATTTCTGCGCTTACTGGATGAGGCCGATGTCGTTCTAGAAAGTTTTCGGCCTGGAGTTATGGAGCGCCTGGGTCTTGGCTATGAGCAACTGAAGGCAGTACGCCCCGGTATTATCTATTGTGCTATTTCAGGATATGGTCAGGACGGCCCCTATCAGCAGAGGGCCGGCCACGATCTCAACTATGCAGGCTATGCCGGATTGTTGCACTACAATCGCGGAGCGCGCGGTGAGCCAGCCATGCCGGCGACACAATTAGGCGATCTGGCGGGTGGCGGCTATATGGCAGTCATGGGCATTCTTCTGGCGCTGCTCGGACGTAACCAGACTGGCGAAGGACGTTTTATCGATGTTTCGATGACCGAAGGCGTACTTTCTCTTCTGCCGCTATTCACAACCGCTTACCTCAATACCGGTAAGGCCCCACTGCCTGGACGCTCTTCTCTGGATGGGGGGTTGCCCTGCTACAATATTTATGAGACCAGAGATGGCAAATATGTTACGCTTGCGGCTCTAGAGCCCAAGTTCTGGCACACGTTCTGCACACGTATCGGACATCTTGAGCTTTTGCCTTTCCATATGCCGGTTGGGCCGGGTGAGAGGGAAGAGGCTATCAGCTTGCTGAAGTCTATCTTCAAGACGAAGACGCGCGACGAATGGATCAATGAGCTGGCCGAGATCGACGCTTGCCTCGGTCCCGTCTATAGCCTTGATGAGGCCCTCAACGATCCCCATATCGCTGAACGAAACGTCACGATAAGCAGTGGAAGGGAAGGCGAGCAGTTTCGTACTCTAGCCAGCTTCCCGCGCCTCTCTGACCATCCGTCCGAGCAGCGCTACCCGCCGCCAGAGCTGGGCGAACATACTGTTGAGATTCTGCGCGCCACAGGCTATACGGACGAGGAGATTGAGCAGTTTAAAGTAGAAGGGTCAATATAAAATGAACAAGCATCAGACAGTTGAGCAAGCCGAACAGATTATGGAGCCGTTCCTTGCCGACCTGCAGGCCATCGTCAATATCGATTCCGGCACCTATAATAAGGCGGGAGTAGACAAGGTTGGTGCATATTTACAGCAGCGCTTCCACGACTTTGGCTTCTCGACTTATTTTGATAAACAGGAGGAATACGGTAACCATCTTGTCGCTACCCATCAGGGTAATAATCCCCAGGGGCCGCGCATCCTGCTGATCGGCCACATGGATACTGTCTTCCCGGATGGAGAGGTGCAGCGCCGCCCATTCAAGCTCACCGAAAAAGATGGTAAGCATATCGCCATGGGTCCTGGTGTGCTGGATATGAAAGCCGGCCTGCTGATGGGCATGTACGGTACACGCTTATTGATAGATGCAAAGCAGGCTAATTACCAGAGCCTGGCCTGCCTATGGAATAGTGACGAGGAGATTGGTTCGCCGGCCAGCAAAGCCTTGATTCAGAAGCTTGCGCAGCAGTCAGATGCAGTTATTGTATTAGAGCCGGGCCGGGCTATCGATACAGTAGTTTCGGCGCGGCGGGCCTCTGGTCAGTATCGCGTCGATGTCTACGGCCTGTCAGCGCATGCCGGAGTTGAGCCGGATCGCGGGCGCAACGCTATTGTTGAGCTGTCCCACCAGGTACTGGCCATGCAGGCCCTACACGGCACCATTCCAGGTACCTCGCTGTGCGTAAGTGTGATCCATGGCGGCGACCGCTCTAACGTCGTGCCCGATCATGCCTATTGCCTGATGGATGTGCGGGCCAGCAATATGGCCGGCGTGCATGCTATCGAGGCCGCTATGAAACAGGTAGCTTCAAAAACGACAATAGAGGGCACGCGCATTGAGTTCAGCGGTGAGATGCGCAGCCTGCCCTTTGAGCGCTCTGAGCGCAATGAGCCCCTGGTGCGCTTTGTCAAGGAGGTTGGCACAGAGCTGGGTATCCAGATTAGAGATCACAGCACGGGCGGCGCATCCGACGCCAACAACACCTCCATTCTAGGCGTTCCAACTATAGATGGTCTTGGCGCTGGCGGCGACCTGGCCCACAATCCTGATGAATATGTAGAGCTTGATTACTTGCCCACACGCATAGCCTTGATCACGGGCCTGCTTGAGAAGATTAATAACGGGATACAATCATGAAATTTGGCAAACAGCACATTTACGATCAAGCCATGAACGATATTACGATGCTGGGCACCTATGCCGAGCAGGTCGAGCGTGAAGCGCGCGCGGAGGGAAGAAGCTTACCGCCGCCTGTGCGTCTACAGATCGGCGAGCCCAGTTTTCGTACGCCTGAGCATATCAGGCAGGCGGCTTTGCAAACAATTGCCAATGAGCCCTTAACCTATGGTCCTCCGGCCGGCTGGCCCTGGCTGCGCGAGCTTATCGCTGCCAAGATTGCGCGCGTGGATGGCTATAGCATCGATCCCGAGAATACGGCTGTGACGCTGGGTGGAACCGGTGCGCTGATGGCAGCGCTCTCGGCGACTGTCGGTCCAGGGGATGAGGTGCTTATGCCTGACCCTTGCTGGCCGATCTATGCCATGCAGCTGACGGCGGTAGGAGTGACAGCCGTTCCTTATCCGCTCGATCCGCAGAGCGAATGGCTGCCGGATATCGCGCGTTTGGAAAAGCTAGTTACGCCGCGCACGCGCCTACTCATGATCAATACACCAGGCAACCCGACCGGCGCAATCTTTCCACGCGAGATAGTCAGCGCCTTGTTGGATTTTGCCCGCCGCCACGATCTCTATCTGATCTCGGATGAGTGCTATGACGAGATTATCTTTGAGGGCGAGCATGTCAGCCCGGCAACACTGCTCACGCGCTCGGAGCTTGAGGACGGACGTTTCATCGGGATCTATACATTCTCAAAGTCCTATGCAATGACGGGCTGGCGCGTCGGCTATGTCGTGGCTAGCAAAGCTCTGACCAAGACAATTACTGATGTGCTCTGTGCCAACCATTCCAATATAAGCATCATCGTGCAACGCGCAGCCGCTGCAGCCCTGACCGGTCCCCAGGACTGTGTGAAGGAGATGCGCGATAGCTATCGGCAGCGCCGCGACCTGGCCGTCAGGCTGCTCAAAGAGGCGGGGCGTTATGTCTATACGCCCCACGGCGCCTTTTATGCCTTGATCGATGTGCGTGGCAAACGGGGTGAGAAGAGGGGACGTCAGTTTGCCCTCGACTTGCTGCACGAGCGCAATGTTGCTGTGGCACCGGGAAACGGCTTTGGCAAGGTCTCCGAGGAATATGTACGCATCTCGCTGGGCGCCTCGGATGAGGAGATTGAGCGCGGAGTGCGCGAGATCTGCCAGTTTGCCGACCGCTAAATTTCTACAAAATCAGGTTAAGCCTCTGGAAGGCCCCAGGGGCTTTTTCCTTTGCTCACCTCACCCATAAACATTACAGCAGCGCAATGGCCCCAAGTTGCATCAAGAGACTCAAGGTGTCCATGAGAATCTGACTCTCCACAAGTTGACCCTCAACCACCCGATCAAAGACCATCCCTGTTACTGTGATCTGCTTGCCCGTCGCAGGCACGCCCAAAAAGGTACAGCGATGGGTGCCACGCCAGGTAAAGCGACTGGCGACCATCTCTCCTTCAGCCACCATTTCATCCACGATCCACACCAGATCGGGAAAGGTGGTACGAAGCATGAGAATAAGTGCTTTGAGGCCCTCGCGGCCTGGCTGTTGGCCGGGGAAGGGATCACGTTCCAAGAAGTCAAGGGCTACCACCTCGTCAGCGATGACAGTTTTGCCAGTATTAATGAAGTCGACAAAACGCGTGAGGACCGCTTTGTTCTGTTCGAGGGACATGGAATGCTCCTTTCATTTCGGCAAACAAGGGTATATCATGATTACAAACTAAGCATAGCTGAAGATGTACAGGCTTGTCAATATCGTTGAACATCTCTGTTTAGCGAAATGTGAGCGGGCAAGCAAAAGAAAGGAATCTATGGCGCGCAAATATACGTTACAGCAACGTGCGAAACAGCAAAAGGAGACGCGACAGCGCATTATCGAGGCAGCAGTCTACCTTCATCAGACGGTTGGAGGAGCCAAAGCCTCTATTAGTGCCATCGCGGAGTTGGCAGGCGTCGAACGGCTGACGGTCTATCGCCATTTCCCGGATGAGCGTTCGCTTGTCATGGCGTGCACCAGCCATTATCAGGCGCTCAACCCTCCCCCCGATCCCGGCCCCTGGAAAAGCATTAAGGATGCCGAGCAGCGGTTGCGCAGAGGGCTCAGCGAGATTTATGCCTTTCATCGTCGCACCGAGCAGATGTCCTTGCACGCTCTACATGATATGGAAGAGAAACCAATACTGCGTGAAGTGCTTGCTCCCTATTTCGCATATTGGGAGCAAGTCCGGGATCTGCTAGCTTCGGCGTGGGAACCCAAAAACGCATCTTGTTCGACGCGGATTCGTGCCGCTATTGGGCATGCCATTAGCTTTCAAACCTGGCGCTCGCTGGTGCGTGAGCAAGAGCTGGAGGACGCGGAGGCCATTGAGCTAATGGCAAGTATGCTCCGCTGCCTCTAGGATGGCCCAGCACGTTCTGGCCGTCGTGATTGCAGGCCTGTTGCCGATCGTCACTATAGCTTGACGTTACGCTCGTCAATTATTTGTAGGCTAAGATGCCGAAGGCCTCGGGCCGACGCACGACGCGTTTAAAGCCGGCCTCTTGCAGGCGTTTGAGTGCGCCACGGGCCACAGTTCCGCTGGACCTGCTCTCTAGATTGCCGATATAGTGAAACAGGCGCCCGCCCCGCTTGAGTACGCGATAGAGCTGGCGATAGAACTCACCGCCATAGAGCTCGCCGGCCAGGCTGAAGACCGGCGGATCATGGATGATGCGCTCAAAGCTCTCGCTCTCAAACTCCGGCACAACCTCGAAGGCATCGCCCATAACTTGCTTAATCTTTGGATCGGTGAAGAGCTGGCGCGACCAGGGATTGAGCCGCGCAATTTCCTGGGCGCCCGGATCGAGCTCAATAGTCATCACCTCTTGCGCGGTTCGCGCAGCCTCGATAGCCGTATAGCCCAGGCCCGTGGCCGTATCCAGGACGCGCCCAGCGAGCGGGGCCAGGGTCTTGATCTTCTTTAAGGTATCCTGCATAGGATCGATATCGACAATGCGGTGCATCGTAAAGCCGCCAATCAGCATGGTCGGCGTGCGCTGCGTGGGATAGAGACTGCACACGCGACTGGTAGCCTCCGAAAATACCTGGATGGTCCGCTCCTGATTATCCTCGATGACAAAGCAGTTACTCTCAGCCTTCCTGATCTTCTCTATCTGCCGCCAGTTCAACTGCTCGCCGCATGGAAACGTCACCCCTTCGGGGGTAAGCGTGACATTTACAGTAGAGATGCCCAGATCGGGCGAGAGCTCTATCCGCTCTCGGCCCTGCTTACGCGCCTCAAGTAGTGTGGCAGCCTGAATATATGAAAGCACAATGGGATAGGCCTGTTCCGGCATCAGCGGACCTCCTCTTCTCAACGATGCATCGTAATTGCATGGTCATTCTAGAAGAGCGAGGCGCGTAACGTCAAGTAGCCAGGGTAGCACTCCTAGCCGCTGAGTGCGCTGGCGGCTAAAAACTACGTTATGTTAAAGTATGACTAAAATCACATGCCTTACGCTAAACTATAACCGAATCTAAACCGAGACATAACCTGTTTTACTTCTCACCTTACGCCGATTATCAGTATACTACCTGTAATAGTAAGCTGTGCAGTTCAGCAATCGGGCAAACAACACATATCTCTACTCATCTTTGTCAGGCCCGCGACAGACCTTCCCCCCTGGTCTCAAGCGGACTGCAGGAAGAGGGCCGTTGGTACAGGCCCTCTTCCCCTTTTTTGATCATGGAAACCGCGCCTGCGCCTTCTTGCAACTTTTCATTTGCAGTAAAGACACTCAGGCCGGCTTGCGCGCGCTGACCAGCCTTACCATAGTCCAGGGACTTCCATACCAGAAGCGCCAGTCAAGGCGACGATTGCTCACATCACTCATTCCCAGGGCACGCAAATGCTCGGCATAGCGCTCGGTCTGCTGAAAATCGGTAATGATAAGCTTGCCACCTGGCTTGAGCACACGTACAGCTTCGGTCAGAACCTCCATACGCCCGGACTCCTCAGTGATGTTGTGGATTGCCAGGCTGGAAAGCACGACATCATAGGTATTATTCGCAAAGGGTAACTTGCGCATATCTGCTGTTTGCAACTCGACGCGCTCAGCAACTCCTTCCAGGACAGCGTTTTGCCGCGTAACATCTGCCGCATTTCCTGACTGGTCGGAGGTCTTCCACAGATCGACGCCTACAGCCCGCCCGTGTGGAAGCAGAGCAGCTGCCATCAAGAGCACCGCGCCACGTCCGCAACCAAGATCAAGGACGTGCTCATCTCCCCGTAAGCCCAGGCGCGCCAGAATCTCGGCCCAAACCAGAAATTTGCCAAGGCGCGTAGTATAGAGAAAACCGGTCATACTCAAGAGAAAATAGGCTCCATTGGCCAGCAGAACGATGCCGGGAATCCACGAGCGAATTTTGCGCAGAGCCAGGATTCCAAGGCTCAGAAAGCCCACGCCCAGTAGTCCCAAGGTTACCGGCATATAAGGTGCATCAAAGCCATAATCGCCACGCCGCTCTGTTAGCTGACTCCGTATCAACTCATCAGACATTGCAATGATCTCCTACAAGAATTTTCTTATGATAAGCAAAATATTCTAATTCAATGGTGTTTTTTACTATCGCTACATGATTATAGCATATAATTCTGGCGATTAAAACCAATATAATACCACAAATTACCAAAATACAGCACGATTTCATCTGCCTCAGCCAGCAGATGGAGAAATCAGCATGGCTAATGGCTTACTTTTTAATAGTAGCTAGAAATGCATGATTACATAGGTACATCACAAGCGATATTTATTATCTACAACCTTCTTGCGGTCTATGACGTAAAAGAGGTAGTGCATATTTTTAAGGAAAACGGAGACTAATATTGCTATGCAGCAACAAGAAAATCATTTTGAGGAATTAAACTATAGTGCTGAGAGAGGCTACTCAGGTAAAGAAGCTGAGCCGCCCTATAATAGTTATGCCAACTCTGGCGCAGGCCAGAAACTAGCGGATGCGAACCCGGCCAGGGCAAGCGCCGCTCAGCGCCTGACCCTGGCAATCGCCTCAATCATCGCCTTTATGATCATGATCTTTGGTCTGTTCCTGATCTCTCTATACAGCGATCCGTCAGTAACCAGTACCATATTGATTGTCATTATAATATTTGGCGCGGTTATCACACTCATCAATGCTATCTTTAATCGCGGCCGTTAACATCGCGCCAGTCACGCTAACGTTGCAATGTCCCTTTCCAGGACGTACAATAGCTACCGACCGGACCTGGCCTGCCGAGCGCATAGACAAGTCCATCTGCCGACATACCGACAAGATTTGCCCGCGCGGCCAGAGCTTCTCTATTGAGGAAGAAACCGGAACAGAACATAAGCGCGTCAATGCTGGCTGCGCTCCTATCAGCCATGGATGATTTGCCAGGGAGCTCGCTGCCACGCCGTAGCCCTTATGAAGACCAGGGCAAGCTAAGTACTGCCCACATATATATTGAGAGGGGATTATGCAGATTAGCGAACCTGCTGAATATGCGATTCTGGGCCTGCTCAAGGGCCAGCCTATGCATGGCTACGAGATGTTTCAGCAGTTTGAGAATGGCACATTGGGACAAATTGTCCACCTCGAAATGAGCCAGATGTATGCTTTCCTTAAGAAGCTGGAACGCCTGACATATATTGAAGCAGAGCTAGAGCCACAGGGAGCACGTCCGCCGCGCAAGATCTTTCACCTCACGACTACGGGCCAGGGCATTTTTGAAGAATGGCTTAGCCAGGCGGTCCAGAAGCCGCGCGACATTCGTATTCTTTTTCTCATCAAGCTTTATTTCGCCCAGCGCTACCAGCCCGAACAGATGCCCTCTTTGATTGTAAGCCAGATCCAGGCCTGCCAGCGCTTCCTGGCTCACCTTGAGACGCAGCAGCATTCAGAGACCTCAGTGAGCACACGCGCAAGTGCCGATGATGCCGCGTTTTTCGACCTGGTTGTCTTGCGCAGCCGTATTTACCAGACACGCTCCTTGCTCGACTGGCTCTACGAATTGCAAGGCAAGCTGGCGAGCTTGCACAAATAGACAGCGCAACTAAGGGCCGCAGAAGGGTAATTGATCCCTTCCGCCGCAAAACTGCATAGCACCAGGCTCAAGCCGTAGTTGGGACAAGCAGAAGCCTGAAGCGTGGATTATAGCTCTTATCGCAACTACTGCAGGATACCGCCTGTGAATAGCGCCGAGCGCGTGGGTAGCGCTTGCCGCAATTCGGACATTCATAGAGATAGCGAATGGGCCGCCGGGCGCGCCGTATCTGTTCGCGCCGCTCGCCCTCCATTTGCAGCAGCGCCCGCAGCTCTTCCAGGCTATAGCCGGTAATCGCGGCCTCGTCAGCAGCAATAGAATCGTAGCCATGATGGCGATGCCTGCGCGGATTGCCCTTCACACGATCAGATAAATGAATCAGCTCATGCGCAATGGTAACCTCAATAGATTGGGGCTGCATATCAGGCTCAATGAAGATAAGATGGCGATGCGTCGCTTTCGACACCGGCGCGCGACGTCGGCGCACGGGCGGCGGTAAATAGCCATAGCAGCCAAGAGCCAGAATATTCAGACGCTTTCCAGTCCAGGACATAAACTCCTGACGATCCTGTGTAATTGCCAGTAGCTGCAGCTCTTCTTCAGGTAACTGCAGCTTTTGCCAGTAATGGTGCAGCCAGTGTTGGATCGTTGCTTGATCGCCGTGAATGATAGGATTGTCTTGAGGAGGTGGTGGCGCAGGTGCCGCCGAGCGTACAGAATGCGTGGGTTTCTGTGCGGTTGTCATTTACCGCTCTCTTACTCCTATGGGAGCTCTGCAAGCTCCACAACTACATATCTATACAGCGCTAAATGTTCTCCAGGTCTAACTGGATCACAGCTTCAGTATAACAAGCCTGGCCCCGGGATGCAAGTGAGCTCAACAATTTATCATTTTCATTTTTCTTGCTCTTCATTGCTCATTGCTAGCATAGTGCTGGAGCATCTTGCGCGCCTCCTCGGTCAGAGATTGGCGCAGCGATTCAGGCTCCAGCACGCGCGCATGGCTTCCCCAGCCGAGCAGCCATTGTTGCACTTCGCTCTCATGCCGCACCATAAGCGTGGCCAGCAATCCTTCAGTGGTTTCCTCCGCCGAAGTCATATAGAAGGAACGAGCCTCACGTACCCAGCGCGCTACCTGCACATCGAAGAGAACACGTACACGAATATCGCCGGCCTGGCCTTGTGAGCGCGAGCGATCAATAACGTGATAGTTGGGCTGCCGCTGGAATGTGCGCGGCAGGAATTCCAGGGCTTCAAGGCGGTCGAGGCGAAAGTGGCGTACATCTTTGCGCATATGGCAGTAGCCAGTCAGCATCCAGCGATTGAGATAATGCACAAGTCCATAGGGATCAACCTCGCGTACACTCGGCTCATCGGTTTGGGAATGGCGCGTATAGTACGTGAAGCGCACGGTGGTATGCTCGATGATGGCGCGGCGCAACTGTTGCAGCTTTGGCAGTTCATCGAGATCATCGGGCGCGCCGGGCGTAATAAACACGATGCTCTCGCGCAGATAATGTACTTCGTCGCGCAAGTGCTCAGGCAGGACACCGGCAATCTTGCGCCCGGCCGATTGGGCGGCGGCGCGATACTGCGCATCAAAGTTGCGGGCCATAAAGTCGCTGCCCAGGAGCAGCATAGTGGCCTCTTCGCTGCTAAAGCTCAAGGGCGGCAGGAAATAGCCTTCCATGAGCGAGTAACCCTGGCCTGGCACTGAGATCAGCGGCACACCAGCCTCACTGAGGGCCTGAATATCGCGATAGATGGTGCGCTTGCTGGTCTCAAAGGTTTGGGCCAGGTCCTCGGCCCGCTGCCGGCCCTTACTCTGCAGCTCCAGCACAATGGCTAAAAGGCGATCAGTTTTATTCATCTCTTCCCTACGGGCAAGTCTTGTTCTTCACTATTCACTCTCCGCATATCATAGCAGATCGCAGCTCTCTGTACAGCCTTGCGACAATTCCCAGGAATTTTTCTGACCCTGCATGCAGGCTGGAGCTTTCTTGTTGTAATTCTCGCCGGGCTAGAGCGGCTATCAGGCAACCCAGTTCCAGAGCACGAATAGCAGGGTGTTCAGGACAAAAAAAGTAAGCCAGATCACCTCAAAGGCTCTTCTCGCCATCGATCGCGCGCTCCATAATGCCAGCATTACGCCTACAGGAAACATGATCAGCAGGAAACGTGGTGCAGAGGCCAGGGCATGGCCGGGCCACGGATAGAGCAGCGAGAAGAGGGCAACTGCCAGGGCGAAAATGAGGTAGTCCAGCGGGAGGCGTTTCCAGCCGGCGATAATAATGGCCAGGGGCCCAATGGTAAAGATCAGGTCAGTCAGGTTACGGGCATCGCATCCGTGTGTTGTAAACAGGAGATTATATATAGCTTCAAAGGTTCCCATCCAGGGCCAGGTAATATGTCGTCCCCATATGTGTTCTTCGCCGTGGCTGAAAAGCCAGGGATCTTGCCAGTTGATCCAGAGGTAGAGCATGTATAGGCCGAGGGCCAGCGGAATGAAAGTCATTGGGAGCAGGGCGTTGAGCATCGCCCGCCATCGTCCCTCTTTGAAAATGCTCTGTTTGTGCTCAAACCAGGCCCGCAGCTCCACCCAGAAATGTTTGAGGAAAGCCACCGAGAAGAGCAGCAGTAAGATGATGCCGGTGCCACGCGTCAGAATAGCGCCTGCGCCGCACAGGCCTGCTAACCACCAGTCAAGTGGCCGGCCTCGTCGTAAGAAGCATAAGCTTCCCAGGCAGAACATCAGGAAAAGCGATTCGCTGTAGCCCAGGAAGAAAAAGACTGCAAAGGGATGAAAAGCGAGGAAGAAGAGGCTTCTTCGGGCTATCACATCTCCAAAATCGTTGCATACAAGGCGATAGAGCAAGATCGATGCAATAAAGAAGCTGAGATTGGAGATGAGCAGGCTGGCAATATAATGGGCGATGAATGAGCCGCCAAAGAGCAGCCCGAACCCATGGATCAAGAGCGGATAGAGGGGGAAAAAGGCTGCCGTATATGGATGATGGAGGTGATATCCCGCCATATCCATTCTGTAGCCGCCATAACCATAATAGGCGATGCCAAGAAAGTGGGTGGCGTCAAACTGTAGCCAGGAATTCATGCACAGGCCCACGTCGCGCAGACATTCATGAACGCGCAGGCCGTGAGGGGAAATAGTTAGTTCAGGATTGTTGACGAGCAGACGGCTCCATCCCATATAGGTGCATATGAAGATGAGTAAGCGGCTGAGGAGGAAAATGCCAGTTGCTTCCTTCCACGCATCTTTCCCCCCGGGAAAAGAGATTTTCTTGAAAAGAGCTATAATATGGCTTATCCTTTCTCTAAAAACTCAGCAAAACATGCGGAACAATTTAATTGGTCGCGAGTTTGTATAACTTGCGCATATATTTGCAGATTTGCACCTACGAATACGAAATGGTAAGGCTGATTATTTCGCGTAGGTGCATCTTTGCCCTTTGGATAGGGCTAGAATGAGCATGGGCAGTTAGTTCTGCCAGATCCACCGACTTCTTGTATAAGCACATTTTTTTGGACGTTTGATAACGTATGAGGTAACATAATTGCTGATGCTTTTCTGATATTTTCTCGTTATTGTGCTGTCTGCTAACGCTGGGGAGAGGGGAGAGGGATTGTTAAGGGCAAGCCCTTAACAATCCCTTTTTTTAGAAGATTAAGAGATGCTAAATTCAAGCATTTTTCCCTGGCAGTTGATCCTAGAAAATGCTGAAAGCACTTTTTTCTGCTCTGACTATAAGTAGCGAAAGAACGTAATGGACGTTGAGTTATTAAATTTCTATATATATGGATTTATCAAAATTGGGTTGGAGTTGCATGGAGTTGTATGAAATTGCAAAGAGTTGTTAATAACTGCAATACAATGCTAGAAGCTTATTTATTGACAAACACTGATTTAAAGATATTATTACACACAAATAAACTTAACATTTTAGAAAGAAACGATATGCCAACTCTTCGCCAATATAGGTTGGATTTAGGCTGGAGCATTACAATGCTGGCGGGTGAAGCAAGGATATCACGCAAGTCGGTAATGGTTGCCGAAAAGGGAGGCTGGATACAGGCACCAACTGCCAAGGCAATCTCAAGTGCGCTCAGCAGAGCATATCGTCGTGAAATCAAACCATGGGAGATTGAGGGATTGAATATACTCTAAAGCTTTCCAGGAGTACCAGACAGAACCAGCAATTTCACACATTTTTCCCTGGCCTTATTTCACTTAAAATAGGTTCATCTTTAGCTATTAATAAGCTTAATTTCAGCTGAAAAATGCGCGAATTATAGTATATTGACTCAATATACAA
This sequence comes from Ktedonosporobacter rubrisoli, assembly GCF_004208415.1. Classification (GTDB taxonomy): domain Bacteria; phylum Chloroflexota; class Ktedonobacteria; order Ktedonobacterales; family Ktedonobacteraceae; genus Ktedonosporobacter; species Ktedonosporobacter rubrisoli. The sequence continues at coordinate 7,255,669 of NZ_CP035758.1, forward strand.
TTTATTGTAATCTATTCTTATGATTTGCAAGAAGACAATATTTAGAAGTATAGTTGCAGCTAGCTGCTAGCTTTCTAAAAACCCATGTTTGGAGGCCACATGCCAACAATCAAATATTATCGCCGTATTCTGGGATGGTCCCAATATGATCTAGCTCGTTTAGCGCGCCTTAATCCGAACACGGTGCGTAAGGCAGAGAACGGAAAACCTATCTCAGGGCAGACCGCTATTGCCATCGTAGATGCATTTAACGAAGCCCTTGGTGAACATATGCTCGTGCGAGATATAGAGGGGCTCAACGTCACGGTCTAGACGGCGCTATCTTGAGCCGCCTGCCGCCGGCACTTTAAGAGAAAGGAGGCAGACAACATGAGGCATATGCTTTCAAAGCTCAAGCTGTCCAAAAAAGCGGCAGCGCCGATACTCCCAATCCTGACAAGATAACAGTATTCGGCGCTGCCGTTAACCAGTGCCTTAATAGTATTGCTGATCACTCAAAGAGCATTAATACTGCTAAGGTCGGGCTGGAACATGCTCATTTTCGCACGTTCCCTCCTGGCTGTCAATCACATTTAGAGAAAGGCAGCATCATCAAACAATGGCCATGCAACAGCTACACATCTTGCCGCTCCTGGATATCCAGAGCGTTGAATTCGCCAACCATTACGAGCAAGGCGTCTGGTCAGCCATGTATGGCGATCAGCAAGGAGAACATCCCATCCCCATCAGCTATCTGGTTCAGGTGCTCAGGGACTACGAAAAGCACGGCTATTTCACCGCGCCGGATTGCGCCACGCATTTGCAGCGCATCGGCTTTTATCTTGGTGTCTATCATGGTGGCGTTCTCGCCCCGCAAAGCGGCCTTCTGCGCTCCGGTATAAGCACGCTGGCCAGGCTGGACCATCCAGAGGCCTGCACAGGCTATCGCATCGGGCGCTGGGGATACTTCCACAATCAGCTAGAGGATGAGGATCGGCGCTGGAACGAGCCGGATATCCCTGAGACGCTGCAAGAGCTGGTCGCCGATCAGCCTTGTGGGCCAGAAGATAACGAAGCCGTTCTGTATTATTGTGCCGGCTCGCTGCTGGGCGCTCTGAGCGGGGAGCTCTTTCCCGAAACGCCAGAGGAGCGACGAAGCTGGCAGGTCGAGTACAATTATAGCTTGGGGGCAGAGCCGACCCGCATCTCTCACTATATCACCATTCAGCCCCAGGCCTGGCAAAACGTTTGTCTCGTCCCAGACCCACAGAGCTAAGGCTTATTGGGAAGAGTAAGATCAGACCATAGAGAAAGCCCTGCGCGGATGGAACCAACAGGGCTTTCTTTACAATACAGCTCACATTCATGGAAGCATTGGGAGTCGAACACTAGTGTAGCAGGCAAGGCTTATTTAGCCAGCCGACTTATGGCACCACAAAGGTAAAGACCCACTTCCGGGCTGCCCCACCATTCTCCATAGCTTGTACAAGCGTGAATACCCACTTGCCAGATACCTGCTTTATGGGCTGTGTATAGAAGAAAACCGTACTCTGATAAGCCTGACCATATGACGATTCCATGGTTAAGCCATCCGCACTCTTGCCAGGGGTCCGTACAGTCGAATAACCGAGACTATAGTTTTTTGCTAAACCGCTTACAACCAATTGAGTACCAGAGGGCGCAATAATCACTTTCTCCAATGTAGCCGTTTGTCTGTCAACCGTCACGCGTTGATGAGGAGTCAGTACCTGGCTCTTATGGAAGGGTACAGAAAAGGCAAAGCTCACACTTTTATCATATTGAATAATGCTTCCCCCTCTTGCACCAGGATTTTCCTTACCCAGTCTTACTTTAAGCACCAGATCGAGATTATGAGGATTATTCTCGATTGTTGAGCCATCGAACATCCATGCAAAAGGTATCTGATAGTCCTTACTCATCGAACGAGCAGAATAACCTAAAGTACCCTCCAGGTTGGGCAAGGTCTTTCCTTGCTTTGTGACCAGGATAGCTTCACTTCTTATGCCATCATCTCTGCTGTTAGTATTATTTCTGATGTTGATGTTCTTCTGGCCGTTAGTAACCTTATCGTTAGCGTTGTTGGTACTGTTCTGATCATTATTGGTAATCGTATAGCCTACAACTACCATGTTAGCATCCGCATATGCCGCTTTAAGCGAGACGCGTATCCCGTCTACAGTTTTCGTCAGGTGAAGTTCGGTATACTGGCCGGCTTGCAGTTGTTGAGATCCGCCTTTGGTCATGCCCAGGATTTGATAAAGTTGCGCAGGAATGTCCAGAGCGGCAGCCGAGGCAATAACAACAGTCGCCAAGAGCAAGACAACGGCTGCTGCCATGCTAAAGGAAATTTTTGGGATAGGCTGCCAGGCCGGAAGGCGCAGATCTCTTTGCTTCTCACTATTTGCGCTCTGTGTGCGAGCTAAGAGCACTTCCCAACGAGGCTGCGCTATCGGCGTGGTATGGGTATAAGCCGCGTGTAGATCCTGCACCAGATTATGTGCTTTGCTATCGGACGGCTCGGGTAATAAATCCTTGTATTGTTCTTCAATCTTATGCGTCATGATACTCTTCCTTCAGAGTGTGAATGATACGCGACAATTGCTTTTTTACGGCCTCCGTATTTTTTCCAACCACGGCCGCAATCTCTGACGAAGAGAGGCCTGCCGCAAAGCGCAGTGCTAGCAGATCGCGCTTCTCGGGGCTCAGGCGGGCCAGCAAACGCCTTAAGCGCTGCAATCCCTCTTGCTGCAAGACAATATCCTCGGGGTCGAGCTCGCCCTCAAGGTAGCTCTCTACAGGCAACAGATCCCAGGAAACGCTACTCTTATCTTTGCGCCGTTTCTGCTTAAGCGTTAATTGAGCAATGCGAAATAGCCAGGCGCTAAAGGGAATACCCTTAAAGCGGTATCTGGGCAAAGCCTGCAGAGCGTTCAGAAAAACCTGTTGTGTCACGTCTGCGGCATCCTCGTCGCTGCTAACACGCGTGCGAATATAGCGATTGATGCGCGGCAAATAGCTCTCATAGAGCGGCGCGAACGCTTGTGGGTCCTTCCTGGCCGCGCTAATCAGTTCCCACTCCCGATGGATCTCTGTATCCGTATCCCAGGTGCCAGGTATCAGAGTTGCGAACCAAACATCCATGTATATATCACTACTTTCAATGCTTTTTCCTCGTCTTTATACCGAACCGGTGCGGCTAACTTTGATATCACTCATAATATGTCGGTAGGATCTAAACGGGGACATTTTTAATACCTCTCTAGCCAATATAAGGCAGCAGAAAGCTCAGCGAAAAGAGCGCCAGAAAGCTTAAGACCTGGCATACAATTGTCGAGACAAACATACGGTTATGCAAAAGCGAAAATTTGATAATCAGATTGGCCACCCGACTCTCGATAAAGGGCAGAGAGGCCAGCGCCAGGCAGCCAAGAATCAAGCTGCTCAGCAGCAAAGGCGAGGTCCAGCCCGGTTCCTGCCCAAAGGATAAGACAAAATCAGCACAAATTTTAAGGTGATGGTGGTAAAATCTGTGCGAAACAGCGGAGTTGTGCGCCAGGGCTTTCTCGTGCTGTTGCTCCTTCTGAAAACTTCTCCTACAGGAGAGGCCATAACATTTTTCACACATTTTACCACTTAGACTCCTTCCTTTAACTTTGTAACTTTGCTGCGTAATATCCAATGAAAGCAGTATAGAACTAAAATACTTTTTAGCATCATAATAAGCTTTAAGTATTTTTAGTATTTGTTTCATCTGATATTCAGTGTAATATACATTGAGATTTTTCTACAGTTTAGATGACACAAAACTGCTTTACCATGAAAGGACCATAATGATTTAGGAAAGGATTATTATGTCTTCACGTACACCTTCGTCACTACTGTTGAGATGCACACAGGTCGTCGGTACAACATTTCTCTTGTTATTAGCAACAGCTTTTACAGGGTTTGCTCCGAGCGTTCATGCTGCCTCTCCCCTTACTGTGACTACAACAGCTGATCCCAATCCCTGTACAGCGCAGAATTTCTCGCTACGCTGTGCTCTCAACAAGGCGAATACAGACGGTTCTGGCGATACTATTAACTTCAATATCCCTTCTAGCGATCCTGGCTGTACCGGCTCAGTATGCACCATAAGCATCACCGATGCACTTAATCCTTTGCCGACGCTCACAGCGAATACGACGACCATCAATGGTTATAGCCAGCCTGGCGCACGACCTAATAGCAATCCCCTCAGTTCAGGCAACAACGCAGTCCTCAAGCTTCGCCTGGATGGAGGCCAATCGCTCAATGTGTTCCAGGGATTAGGTATTTCCGGCAATGGAGATACGATCAAGGGCCTCTCTATTACAGACTTTACCAATGGGATCTTTACTTCTGGAAGTAGCACAGGTCTCATGGTGCAAGGGAATTTTATTGGCATCAAACCTGACGGCTCGACCCAGGCCTCCAATGGGCAAGGAATCGTGAACAATGCATCGGGCAAGATCACTACCGGAGGCACCAGCCCTGCAAGCAGCAATGTCATCAGCGGCAATGCCTCATTCCAGGTATCGATGGGAAGCGCAGATACCTTACAGGGCAACATTATCGGGCTGAACGCTGCCGGAAATGCCGCCGTTGTCAATTTCGCAGCGGGGGGTATTCCCGGTGATGGTATTCTCGCAGGTCCGGGGAGCGTGATCGGCGGCACAGCGAGTGGTGCGGGCAATGTCATTAGTGGCAATGCATCTGGCATTCGACTGGCTGGCAGCACAAGCGGCACGGCGCTAGTCGTGGGCAATCTGATTGGAACCGACGTGACTGGGAAGAAGGCCCTGGGCAACGAAGAGGGGATCACTACTACCATCAATAACGCGACCATCGGGGGAACGACTGCCTCGGCACGCAACATTATCAGCGGCAATTTCAACTTTGGTATTACTCTGGCAGGTCAGGGCAACGTCATTGAAGGAAATTATATCGGCACAGACAGTAGTGGCGAGATAGCCTTGCCCAATGGAACACAACCAGGCTTTACGCAAGGGGCTGGCATAGAACTCTCAGCTGGCAAGACCACCGATACTGCCAATAACACGATTGGAGGAACCACAAGTGCCGCACGCAACGTCATCAGTGGCAATACGACAGATGGCGTTCAGATAGACGGGCAGGTCGATAACGGAACTTCAGGAAATACCAAAAACAATCTGGTTACAGGCAACTTTATCGGCCTGGATGCCACCGGGAGCAAAGCGCTTGGCAATGGAGGCAACGGGGTATTCTTAGGCATGGGGGGAGGACAGGTTGTCAACAACGCCGTCAAAAATAATGTCATTGCCCATAACGGCAAATCTGGCATCCTGGTTGGAACAGCGGCGACCGATACACAGGTTCATACCCCGATTAGTCAGAATCAGACCTTCGCCAATGGCGGCCTTGGTATTGACCTGGCCCCACAGGGTGTGATCAACGCCAACACTCCCCCTCCAGGTCCCAACGATTACACACCGGCCCCAGTCATTACGCAAGCTACCACCACCCAGATCAGTGGAACAGCTCCTGCCAACACTACCGTCGAGGTGTTTCTGGCTAGCAATGAGGCGGATGATCAAGGACATGGTGAAGGACAGGCGGTGCTGGGCAGCGTAACTGCCAGTGCAGCCGGTAAGTGGAGTCTAACGCTCACCGCTGGACAAGTCGCGGCTGGCAAGTCGGTGACCGCAACGACCACAACCAGTGGAACTCTTACAGAAACCTCGGAGTTCGCGGCGAACGTCACGGTTCATTAGGGCCGAGAAAAAGCCATCAAGAATTAAGTGAGAGTCGTTCCAAGGGCGGCTGATAGCTCAGCAAAAACGATACAGAGGGAATTTCCCTCTGTATCGTTTCTCTGTTCAATACGTATCTATTTTTGCCTTCTAGGACGAGCATATTTTTGAGGCGAGGAAGGAGGATACCAAGCATAAAGAAGCTCCTGCGTAGAAAGTACAGGAGCTATTCTTTAGCTTGCAAAGATTTATCTGGATGCTACTGATTGTCCACGCTTGCGCGAACGCTCCTCTTTGCCACGCACCAGCGAGGCAAAAACCCCCACAGCCGCGATCACCGCACATACAGTGAACGTCATCTGGAAGCTATGAGCAAACGTCTGCTGTAAAGCGGCGACATGGGCTCTATCTAGCTGTAAGGAGAGCAGGCGGCCGGCCTCAGCCCCGCCAAAGCCAGCAAAGATCGCTCCAGCCAGCGCCACGCTCACGCTCTGGCCCATCGTGCGGCCAGTAGCCAGGAAGCCTGACGCGCTCCCCTGCTCATTACGCGGAGCCGCTCCAAGTAGAGCGCTATTATTGGGCGATTGAAACAAGGCCTGGCCAACCCCAGTCACCACCAGGCGCCAGATGATATCGAAGATCGAGCTCTGCGCATTGAGCTGCCCGATCAGCACCAGGCCCAGGCAAGCAATAGCAAGTCCCGAGGCCGCCAGCCAGCGCGTCCCAATGCGATCGGCAAGCGTGCCGCTAAAGGGCGCAATTAGCGCAATCGTCAAAGGCAAAGGCGTAAGCAGTAAACCGGCCTTCTCGGTAGGAAAATGGCGCAATTGCTCAAGATAGAAAGGCAGCATAAAGCTCACTGCGAAGAGGGCAAGAAAGCTTAGAACCAGGCTCAAAATCGCCGAGACAAACACGCGGTTATGCAACAGCGAAAAATGGATAATTGGATTGACCACCCGGCTCTCGATAAAGGGCAGAGAAGCCAGCGCCAGGCAACCAATAATCAAGCTACTCAGCAGCAAGGGCGAGGTCCAGCCCAGTTCCTGCCCAAAGGAAAGGCCAGCGGTCAGGCCAGCCAGGCCCAGAGCCAGCATAAACGCGCCAAGAGGATCAAAGCGGCCCGGATTGCGGCGCAGCTTTTCGGTAAGGATGCGCAGGGTCAGAAACAGACCAATAATGCCAATCGGCACATTCACAAAAAAGATCCAGCGCCAGGAAAGGTATCCCGTAATCAAGCCGCCCAGCGTCGGACCCACGCTTACGCCAAGCGCAACGATGACGGCATTGAGGCCCAGAGCTTTCCCGCGTTCGCTGGCCGGAAAGGCAGTGGTGAGCATAGCCGGAGAAACTGCCATCATAAGCGCTCCGCCAAGCCCCTGCAGAGCGCGCGCAGCTATCAAGAGCCCCAATGAAGGAGCCGCCCCGCAGATTGCCGAACCACCTGTAAACACAACCAGGCCGACCGCCCACACAGCCTTGCGTCCCACCATATCTGCCAAACGACCAGCCGTTAGTAGCACCGCCGCCGTCGCCACCAGGTAGGCAATCACCACCCATTCAACAGGACCACTCAGCGGCACATTAAAATAGAGCGCAATAGGTGGCAAACTAATATTTACGATAGACGAATCAAGCGTGGCCATAAAGACGCCAATGGCCACAATTCCGAGCACTGCCCATTTTCCCGCGTGCTCTTGCTCGTCCTCTGCCATCCTCTGGCGATCAGGCGAAAGAAGCGTGTTTTGCTGGCTGTTTTGTAGTTGAGTTTCTTGTGGTTTCATTTTTATGCCCTGGATAATAAAGTGAATTCTACGCACAAAGCTATATTTGCTGTGTTACGCGTTCATTTGCTTAAACGCTGCAAGAAGCAGTCTCATTCAAGGAGTATGGAGCGCAAAAACGTTATTGCAGCCGGGAAACATTCTTCCCAACCGATAATGAGCGCCGTGGATAAATTACCTGCAGTACAGAGCCACGAATCAGAGAGAAGTAAAGATACTCCTCATTACTAAAACATTTATATGCGCTTATTTATTGCCCCGCTGAGAGCCAGCCGAAGTTCTTTTGAAGAGAGAGGATCAGGGTGTAGAGAATAAGAGCGCACCACACCCCACTCAGTCGACTATAGAGCCTGCTCACGCCTCAGCCAGAGCAGGGGCCTTTATCCGCGGACGAAGAAAAAGATAGTCATGCAGGCGCCAACCAGCAAGACAAACAGGCGTATCCATTTCTGATCGACCTTGCGTGCATAGTAAGCGCCGACGTAGCCTCCGATAATTGCACCAATGATCATGACAATTGCCTGTGGCCACACTACCGCACCTTTTGCTATGAAGACGATAACAGCCACTCCATTAACGCAACTATTCAAAAATGCCTTGAGTCCGTTCATCACATGCATATTATCCATGCCCAGCAACGAAAGGGTCGCCAGGATCAAAATACCCAGACCGCCACCAAAGAAGCCTCCATATGTGGAAATAATAAGCTGGATAACCGAAATACCGATAATAACAGGCCAGGTAAGATTGACCTTTTCAAATGAGCGCTTGCGCAGGCGCGCAGTAACCGGGCCGCTGATGGCAAATAAGACTGTAGCGATGAGTAGCAAATAGGGAACCAGGTGCACAAAGGTTGACTGCGACGTCTTGAGCAGAATGTTTGCCCCCAGAATCCCACCTATCAGACTGGTACCAATCATCAGAAAAAGCAAGCCCTTCTGGATGGTTGACAGTTCCCGCCGATAGGCGCTCGCGCTAGCCAGCGAACCTGGCCAGAGCGCTACAGTATTTGTGGCATTTGCTTCCACAGGCAGCACGCCAGAGAGATAGAGGGCCGGGAAACCGATAAAGCTCCCTCCACCCGCGACAGCGTTGAGGGTGCCACCAAGCACCGCGGCAATAAAGAGGATCGGCAATTGTTGTAGCAAAGTCATTGATGCAAAACCCCTGTTTAATGCGGACTATACGTATAGTCTTGAGTATATCATTTTTTGGCTCAGCTCCGTATAATCATTGCTCTCTTGCTTAACTATTGCTCTTTCTCTCGTGTGATGCTCGCAATATACTTTATAAAGCACCATTTCTTGCCTGCCCAGGCCGCCAGAGAAGAGGGTGGTAACGGGTGCTCTTTAGAGTAAAGCATGAATCTGACGAAATTCTGAAAAAAGTAGGGCAAAGGTATTGACAGCTATGGACGAGTATGATATTATTCATCGCGTCAAAGAAAACCGCCTGTATGCGCAGGTGAACCGGTGATAACAGCGAAGAGGGTACACCCGTTCCCATCCCGAACACGGTAGTTAAGCTCTTCAGCTCCGACGATACTCTGCGGGCAACTGCACGGGAAAATAGGACATCGCCGTTTCACCCGCTCACATTGGCGGTTTTGTTTTGCCATCTTCCTCACTCCTGCTTCTTCTCTTTCCAGATATACCGCTCAGGCTTTCCCTGTTCGAACTCGTCAGCTTCCCACGCGGAACGCATCTATATGGATGCCCAATCAAGGATATTACATTCATGAAATTGCCTCAGCCCTCATTGTAGCTGGACGCATGGGACCCTTAGTCGCGCGGAGCACGTTAGAGAAGCATGTTGCCATGCTCATTCAGAAGAGTTTCTGCAAAGCTAACAATTATGTAGATGTCATCTAATCAGTTGACGACATCTACATAATTATGCTACACTCCTATATGCCAAGGGGTAAGCATTTGTGGCACAGGCTAATATTACAAAGCTAGCGCAAGAGAGGGAAGAGCTATGACGGAGGAACAGGGCGATGCCATCAAAGAAGTGAGCAGGCTACTCTTTCTCAGCGTCTATGATCTGCAGCGCACGGTCATGCAGGAATGGCAAAGCCTTAATCTTAGCATGGCCCAGTTGAAAATGCTGTTTGTGCTCAGCTTTAAGGGTCCGGTAACTATCAGCAAGTTAGCCAAAGTTCTGGTAATCAGCCATGCGACCGCCAGCCACCTGGTAGATCGCCTGGTCCAGGCTGGCTTGGCCGAGCGGGCGGAATATAATGAGGACCGCCGCTTTACTCTGGCTCGCCTGACTGAAGCTGGCGATGCACTATCGCGTCGTCTCTGGTTGGGTCGTATGGAGCATCTACAGCAGTGCCTCGCCCAACTAGATGAACAAGATCTAGCCGCACTACGCCAGGGTTTGCGCTCATTCTATCGCGTTAGCTTAGCTCTCTCAGAGGAGCCTGCAGCCGACGAGCCTCATGAAAAAGGCCCACCAAAACAATAAAGCCATCGTCACATTCTACCTGATATTAATTTGTGTCTCTACTTACCCTATCATCCTCTCAACAGGACGTACAAATTACCGTTCGCATGGTGTTCATCACAAAAGTAGAAAGAAGTTCGTGCATTCACAGGCAGCAACGCACAACTTGTCTCAGTGAAACACATGTGGAACGCAGGACACTTAGCATCCAGAAGCGAGGTTGTTTATTTATGTCTATAAAGTTTGGTCTCTCATTGCCTCAGGGCTGGGCACTGGATCTAGCGAGTATTAAAGATCCAGTGAAAGCTTACGAAACAATGCTCAGCGTAGCGCAGACGGCCGATGAAAGTGGCTATGAGTCGGCATGGCTGGTTGATCACTTTCATACAGCTCCACCCTCGCAAGAGATTACGTTTGAGGCCTGGACCACTACAACTGCCTTAGCTTGCCTGACCAGGCGTATACGAATCGGCCAGCTAGTCACCTGTAACGGCTATCGCAACCCGGCCCTGCTGGCCAAAATGGCCAGTACCGTGGATGTGCTCTCGCATGGTCGCCTCAATTTCGGTATCGGCTCGGGTTGGCATGAACACGAGTACCGCGCCTATGGCTATGGCGATGAGTATCCTGCGGCACCTGAGCGTCTGCGGCAGCTACGCGAAGCCGTCCAGGTGATCCTGGCTATGTGGACACAGGAAGAAGCCACCTTTGAAGGCGAGTATTACCAGGTGCGTGGTGCCATCAATCAGCCCAAAGGCGTGCAGCAACCACACATCCCACTCTTAATCGGAGGCGGTGGCGAACAGGTCACCTTGAAGATGGTAGCGCAGTACGGCGACATCTGTAATATAGGCGGCGATCTGGCAACGCTTGAGCGCAAATTTGCCATCCTCAAGCAGCATTGTGAGGCTATTGGACGCGATTACAGTAGCATTCGACGTACAGTCTTGACGTTCTGCAGCATCGCCGATACAGATGAGCAGGCGCTCGCCGCTATTCCTGCTAATACGATAGCCAGGTGGCCGCAAGAGATCATCGCATGTTCTCTTATTGGCAGCCCCGAAACCATTCGCCAACGCATTGCTGCCTATGAAGCGGCCGGTGTACAAGAGCTCATCATCAAGTTCGTCGATCCTACCCGGCTTGATATCATTCGGCGCTTCGCCAGCGAGTTTATTGCCTGAGCCCTGGAGCAGAAATCGCTGAAACAGAAAAAGGGTACCGTCCGCATTGACGGACGATACCCCACCGAAAACCATTCGATAAATTCTGCTCGGCTTAGAACGGGCTCTGGTTAGCGTATTTCTCGGCATAATCGCCAATCACTGGCAGCTTCACATACTTGCCCTGGAAACCGTTAACCATCATCACAATCCACAGTACAACCGTGGCCACTCCAACCAGGCCGCTAAGGCAACTAAACCCTAAACCTATTACAGCGATATGGGTGAAGATGTTAAGGACGATTTGCAGGATACTGATGCCCCAAAGAGCAAGATTGACTGCATGGCATTGAAGCGCACGACGCGATTCTGCTTCTCCCCAAAGAAGAAAATTAGCCCGGTGATCCAGACCAGGGCATAGCTCAGGCCCGAAGCAGTGTTCTGCCGCAGGCCCATCGAAGTAGGACCCTCACCAGGCGTGCCAAATGGCTGCTGAAAGCCGGGAGCACCCTGCCCATAATTCGGAGGCTGGTAGCCCTGCTGCTGACCATAACCGGGTTGGCCATACTGCTGCTGCTCATAGCCACCCTGACCATAACCAGGCTGCTGTCCATAGCCCGGTTGCTGTCCATAGCCCTGCTGCTGCTCGTAGCCGCCTTGCTGTCCACCATATTGCTGACCGCTGTATGGATCAGTGGGCTGCGGCTGCTGCGGGTTATAACCGCCATATTGTCCCGAATTTGGATACTGGCCCTGATTAGGGTCTTGATAACTCATAACCTTTCATCCCTCTCTTGCACAAATTGCATATATAAGACCGCAATAATCGGAGACATGCTGCATACAGCTTCAGTCAATACTGAGTTGAAAAAAATCTATTCTCACTCTTCAAGTCTTAACCTTTCTTTTGACACCACATATACAGATACGCAGTAGAGTTCGCAAAGTTAAGGTTGTAAGCTATCTGAATGGTCATAACAATGATTTTTCTGTTAAATCCCCTGAGTAGCAGTTTGGGGACGAAGCATTCATAGAGTTGAATACCTCTCCCCGTTGTCTCCTAATTATTTATAACGAATCAAGCGGGCAATTTATCCAATGGATGAAGCTGAATTATTTATCGTCAGCTTCATCCTGTACAGCATGAACATGGGGATAGAGAGTGTGCTCAGAAGGCGGGATCATAAGCGTAGAGGCTTCATCTTCCTCGGACTCACTATGCTGCTCTACGGACATACTCGTGCGGCGCATATTCTGATCGCGGCGAGCATTTTGCTCATGATAGACCGGTAAGCGCTCTTCTAAGCGTAGGGGAAAGGGCTCCAGATCTTTTTGCTCTTCCTCCTGAGAGGGCTCTGGGGCTGGTAGTAACGCGACATCAATAACTTGATCCATCGTATCAACCGGCGTAAAATGCATACGCTGACGAATCTTGGCAGGAATATCTGCGAGATCCTTCTTATTCTGGGCTGGGATGATCAAGTTAGTAATATTTGCCTGCTGGGCGGCCAGCACCTTTTCTTTTAGCCCTCCGATAGCCAGCACACTTCCTAGCAGAGTCACCTCGCCAGTCATGGCCAGATCGTTGCGTACCGGTCGCTTGGTTAGAGCAGAAACAAGCGCGGTAGCAATAGTGATTCCGGCTGATGGCCCGTCTTTCGGAATAGCATTTTCAGGCAAATGAATATGCAGATCGGTAGTTTCCTGGAAATTGGGATCTATATTCAGCTCCAGGGCGCGCGTACGAATGTAGGAAAGGGCGGCCATAGCCGACTCACGCATCACATCGCCAAGCTGGCCCGTCACAATCAGATCCCCTTTCCCGACCATCGTCACCACCTCTACCGGTAACAGAATGCCCCCATCTCAGTCACAGCCAGGCCCATCGCTGCTCCAACCTGCGTGCGTTGCAGAGGGGGAGCATTAGAATAACGCGGAGTACCAAGGTACTGTTCCAGATTATTCATGGTGACCCGAATATGGCGATTGGGATGTTCAAGAATGCGCCTCGCTGCTTTACGGCAAATGTTAGCAAGTTGCCGTTCGAGGCTGCGCACGCCTGCTTCGCGTGTATAATCAGTAATGATGCGCTGCATCACAGCTTGCGGAATCTTCAACTGCTGCGCGGTAAGTCCATGCTCATTGAGCACTTTAGGAAGCAAGTGCCGCTGCCCAATATTTACCTTTTCCTCAAGCATATAGCCAGGAAGATCGATAATATCCATACGATCGGCCAATGGACGCGGGATCTGATACTTCACATTTCCGGTACAGATGAAGAACACTTCCGAGAGATCAAAAGGCAACTCCAGATAATGATCATTAAAATTGCTGTTCTGTTCTGGATCAAGCACTTCTAATAGAGCGGCAGCTGGATCGCCCCGGAACTCGGAAGAAAGCTTATCAATTTCATCAAGCAAGAAAACGGGATTGCGTACCCCGACTGTTTTCATGCTCTGAATAATACGTCCTGGCAAGGCTCCCACATAGGTGCGCCGATGGCCACGAATCTCGGCCTCATCATGGACGCCACCCAGCGAGATACGCGCGAACTTGCGCCCCAGTGAGCGCGCAATTGACTGTCCGAGCGAAGTCTTACCAACACCTGGAGGACCAATGAAACAGAGGATCTGTCCCTGGCTCTCGCTCTTAGATTGTCCATTGCGGCTCGCACGCTGTTGACGCAATTGCCGCACGGCCAGAAACTCTATGATGCGCTCCTTAATACCTTCAAGGCCATAGTGATCTTCATCAAGAATATGACGAGTATCCTCGATATTGAAAGTATCCTCGCTGCGCTCATTCCAGGGCAGCGCCAACACCCAGTCAATATAGGAGCGAATAACCCCAACCTCTGCCGACTGTGAAGGCGTGCGCTCAAGGCGATCTATCTCCTTGCGCACCTTGACAGCGACCTCGGTTGGCAAGATTTTCTCTTTTAACTTGGCCCGCAGTTCATCCGCTTCAGAAGAAGTCTCCATCCCCAATTCTTCCTGGATCGCGCGGAGCTGTTCACGCAAGTAGAACTCTTTCTGCGTGCGATCTACCTGAGAACGTACGCGACTGCGGATTGTCGTTTCGAGCTCAAGAATCTCGATCTCGTTACCCATAATCACGCAGATCTTCTCAAGGCGCTCAAGAGGATCAAGAGTTTCCAGAAGATCTTGCTGCTGCTCCATGTCGGTAACAAGATGAGCAGCCAGGGTATCAGAGAGACGCGTAGCGTTCTTGAGAGTAATAATGGAGTTAATATCTTCTGCTGAGAAGCGGCGGTTCAGTTGCGCATAGCGCTCAAACAGATTGGTAGCATGACGAACCACGGCATCAGCCATAGAGCCCTTGGGCTGTGGTTCGACCGGTGTACTGATACGGACTTGCATAAACGGCTCAAGTTCGGGATATTCCTCGATCTGGGCCCTACTAATGCCACGTACAAGCACTTGCAGGCTACCATCCTGCTGACGATGCATCGTTGTGACTTCTACCAGCGTGCCTACAGAATAGAGATCCTTAGGCTCCGGGTCGTCAATATCGGCATTGCGTTGGGTAACGGCGACAAGCGTGCGATCTGGTCGCATCATCGCCTCTTCGATAGCGCGTACTGTCTTCTCGCGCGCGATTGCCAGCGCATGACGATTATGCGGGAACGCAACGATGCTTTTTAACGCCACCAGAGGATACGTGCTATCGATATCCTGTACAATTTCCGGGCGTTCTTGTTCATTCATTGGTTTCCGCCTATCTCTCCTGGCTAATCAGCCGCATTAGTTACTCTACTTCTCAAGAAAAATGGATGAGTCCGCACTAAGCAGACTCATCTTCAGAATATGGCGTAGGTGTTCGTTCGTTTCTTGTCACAAGCAGGGGATTTTGATGTGAGGTAACCACATCGCCATTGATCACTATCTTCTTGACATCGGGACGCGATGGGATCTCATACATCACTTCGAAGAGCACTTCTTCGACGATGCTGCGTAACCCTCTGGCCCCGGTACCCTGCTTCAGAGCACCCTCGGCAGTAGCGTCAAGCGCCTCTTTGGTAAAAGATAGCTCAACGCGGTCAAGTTGTAAGAGCTTTTGATATTGTTTAATGATGGCGTTCTTTGGCTCGGTGAGGATACGAATCAGCGCTTCTTTATCAAGCTTATCCAGCGCGACTACTACAGGCAGGCGACCCACGAACTCGGGGATCAGACCGTACTTGAGCAGATCAAAGGGACTTAGCTGGGTAAGAATATTCTCTTCAGCGGCGGCAGGCGTATCCTTATTAACCTTGGCTGCTTTATTGGCCTTATTAGCCTTATGCATTTCGACAAGATCTATCGAATTTTTGTTGCCTACACGCTGTCCGACAATCTTGTCAAGGCCTTCAAAGGCCCCACCACAGATGAAGAGGATATTGGCAGTATTGATCTGAATAAAATCCTGGTGAGGATGCTTGCGACCACCCTGGGGCGGCACATTAGCAACCGTGCCTTCAATGATCTTCAAGAGCGCCTGCTGCACTCCTTCACCCGAGACGTCGCGCGTAATCGAAGGATTATCGGATTTACGCGCAATCTTATCTATCTCATCGATATAGACGATGCCGCGCTCGGCGCGGGCAACATCGAAATCAGCAGCCTGGATCAGACGCAGCAAGATATTCTCGACATCCTCGCCGACATAGCCAGCCTCGGTGAGCGCCGTCGCATCAGCGATACAGAAGGGCACATCAAGAATCTTTGCCAGCGTCTGAGCAAGCAGGGTCTTCCCGCAACCGGTTGGCCCAATCATCAAGATGTTGCTCTTCCCCAGTTCTACATCTTCGATCTGCATGCCGACCCCTATGCGCTTGTAGTGGTTATAGACCGCAACCGCCAGGGATTTCTTAGCCCGCTCTTGACCGATGACATAATTACTGAGCTGCTCGTAAATTTTCTTTGGTGTGGGGATCTTCCCCGTTTGCAAGCGTGGCTTAGCGACGGTGGCTTGCTCCTCTTCGATGATTTCTCGACACAGGTCGATACACTCATCGCAGATGTAGACACCACCAGGGCCTGCAATAAGACGCTGTACCTGGTCCTGGCTCTTGCCGCAAAAGGAGCAGCGATATGTCGTACGCATATTTTTCGAGTTTGCCACGTCAGTCACCTTTCCTGCAAGTGCAACAAAGCACCTTGATGGTCCTTTTCTACTCGACTGTCTGAGCTGCCTGACCGTTTTCTTCCCGAGGGGTTGCCGCGCCAACGTCCTCTTTTGCTTCTTCGGCTGCCGCTGCGCCTTCCTGGGCTGCTACTTGCGCGTTCTCTACGACCGCCTCTTCTGCTTCTTCCTCTTCGCTCACCGCCTCCGGGTCAGGATCGGTTGTTAATTCTACCAGGCGTGTCAAGGTCTTCTCACGCCGATAGCTCAATGCCAGAGCTCGAATCTGCTCATCGCTGCGTGGCAGCGCCTGGCCCGCCTGGGCATAGAAGTTGAAGAGCGCCTCGATCTCTTCGGGATCGACTGTTACATTTTCTTGTCGGGCCACTTCTTCCAGCACGAGCTGACGCTTCACCCGATTCTCGGCCTCCGGGCGCAGTTCTTCGCGATACTCTTCGGCAGTCTTGCGCGTCATCATGAGATACTGATCCATTGAGAGACGCTGCTGCTCCAGCATATGCGAGAACTGGTGCATCATATCCTCGATCTCCTCATCGATCAGGAGGGGGTGCAAGTTGAAGGTTGACTGCTCGATGATGCTGCTCACAACTTTCTCGCGCAGCTCCTCGCGTACCCGCCGTTTCTTGTTCTCAAGAATGTTGTCGCTAAGGACTTTGCTCAGGTCTTCCACGGTTGCACATTGCCCATCGCTGACTTTCTCAGCAAAGGCATCATCAAGCTCGGGAAGCTGCTTCTCTTCTACCTTATGCAGGGTTACTGCATAGTTAGCCTCTTTGCCCGCTAGTTTCTCGTTGCTGTAGTCAGCCGGAATAGTGGTGCTGAAGTTTTTGCTCTCGCCAGCCTGCATACCCACAATATGTTCATCCATGCCGGTAAACAGGCCATTACGCTCGTCGGTAAGCTCGAAAGGATTGTCTTTCAGGTCGGAGATCTGCTGGTCTCCGGAGGTGAGCTTGAGATCGACCGTCACACGGTCACCTATTGCCGCCGGGCGCTCGACAACATTCCATTCGGCCACACGAGTGCGCAGAGACTCAATCTCTTTATCAACCTCTTCGGAAGTAACATCTACTTCTTCACGATCAAAATGCATGGACTTATAGTCAGGCAATTCAACAGGGGTGATAATGGGCACAGTGAGACTGAAATGATATGGCTGCCCCATCTCGAAAATAGGGGCATCGAGCTTAGGCTGCGTGATCGGTGTGAGATCGTGCTCTTTGAGCGTATTGCGATAAGCCTCAGTGATAAGGTCGTCTAGACCCTCCTGGTAGATGTATTCTCTTCCCAGCTTACGTTCTAGCATAGCCCGAGGCGCTTTACCTCGGCGAAAGCCCTGTACATCAACCTTCTGAACTAGTTTACGGTACGCCTTGTCTGAGGCTTTTTCCATCTCGTCCCAAGTCACATCTACTTCAAGGACGGCCTCGCTGCTTGGCAGCTTTTCAACAGAGACCTTCACATTTCCTCCAACAGGTTCTATGTAGTCTATTCGATTAGTGTGAACTCGAAGCTACACGTTCATACGCTTATTATTTCATCGTGAATAGACTGTGGGAAGCACTGAAAGGCAATTACCACCTCCATAGACCACCCCCACAACAAGCTAGTAGTATCCTTCTGCGTTTATTCCAGGTCTTGTGATCTATGTCTCGTGTGGGTTGCATTTGCTCTGCACTTGCCCACAAAGAACAGCCTCTTCGGCTGCTCTCTGTCTAGCCAGTTTGGAGCGGGAGACGGGGATCGAACCCGCGACTTTCTCCTTGGCAAGGAGATGCTCTACCACTGAGCCACTCCCGCTGATTTCTCTTCATCCCTCGCGGATGGTGGGCGGTGAGAGACTCGAACTCTCACGGTTCATCACCAACAGATCCTAAGTCTGTCCTGTCTACCAATTTCAGCAACCGCCCATTGATATGCTTGTGGTTGATAATGTTCCCACCTGTGGATAATACATCAGCAACTAACCTACTGTCAAGACAAATTTTCGCTTCTGCCCTACATACTACCATATAGGCTACTCTCTTTGTGCTCCTTGAAATAATTTGGCCCTATTTCATGTTATTTCTTGTGTAGGAAGTTTGCCGGGCAGGGTCGTTAGCGGTTTCCAGGCCTCTCTCTTGCTCAATTTCGCATTCCTTAAAGAGGAAATGCTGACCATCAAGGCTTGCCAACTCAAAACGAGGTCTTTAATGTACTTTTAACTACCAGCTTGCTTCGTTTTTATAATATAGATATATTATTATATTACACAAGGTCTCTGTATTGTTTGACGTTCACCCCTGCCATATTATATTAGGATTTTGCCAGTATGATACAAAAATCGCTAGTCTCTACTACGGATCTTGAACGGCCTGAAAATCTGTATATTAATCGTGAACTGAGTTGGATCGAATTTAACCGCCGGGTCTTCGAGCAGGCAAAAGATAAGCGTCACCCCTTGCTGGAGCGCGTAAAGTTTATCTCTATTTTTGAGACCAACCTTGACGAGTTTATTATGATTCGCCTGGCTGGGCTTAAAGATCGTGTGGCCTCTGGTGTGCCCACGCGTAGCCCGGATGGACGCACGGCAGAACAACAAATCGCGGCTGTGCGTGAGAGGCTGGCCCCTCTGGTGCAGGAAGTTCGGCAATACTGGCGTAATGAGCTTTTGCCTCTGCTGGCTGAGCAACATATCTATATTCTTGATTATGAGCAATTAGACGAGCAGCAGCACCAGGCAATGCATTCCTACTTTGTGAATGAGATATTCCCTGTGCTCACGCCGCTGGCGGTAGATCCTTTTCATCCCTTCCCGCATATCTCTAATCGCAGCTTGAATCTGGCCGTAGTGCTCTCAGATCAGATCCATGGCGATCATTTTGCGCGCGTGAAGGTGCCCCCAGCTCTTCCGCGCCTTGTCCCCGTGCCTATCGCGCCGCAAGAGAACGAGGTGGTAGCATTTGTGTGGATCGAGCAGGTGATTGCTGCCAATATCAGTATGCTCTTCCCCGGCTTTGAGGTTTGGGAGTCCTATCCGTTTCGTGTCCTACGCGATGCTGATATCGAGCTGCAGGAAGATGAGGCCTCAGACCTGCTTGAATATATTGAGCAGGAGGTACGCGAGCGGCGCTTCGGGCAGGTGGTCGATCTGATGGTTAATCCTTCTATGCCGCCACGCATCCGCAGCCTCTTGCTGGATAATCTGGAAATCTCGCCGCGCGATCTGACGGTAATTGATGGGCCCATGGGGATGGGCGATGTGATAGAGCTCTACAACCTTGATCGCCCTGAGCTTAAGAATCACCCTTTTACGTCCCGCACGCCGGCTTTTTTGCAAAAGGGTTCGGATCTCTTTAGCAGCATTCAGCGCCATGATCTTCTTGTGCATCATCCCTATGATAGCTTCAATAGCGTTGTAGATTTCATCTGTGCGGCCGCGCGCGATCCCCAGGTGCTGGCGATCAAACAGACGCTCTATCGCGTTGGGCAGAACTCGCCTGTGGTTAAGGCGTTGCTGGAGGCGGTTGAAAATGGCAAACAGGTTGCAGTGGTAGTGGAGCTGAAGGCCCGCTTTGATGAGGAGAACAATATTGTTTGGGCCAGAGAGCTGGAGCGGGCAGGGGTCCATGTGGTCTATGGTTTGATTGGCTTGAAAACGCATGCCAAGATCGCCCTGGTTGTGCGTAGAGAGCGCGAGGGGCTCCGGCGCTATGTTCATCTGAGCACTGGAAATTATAATGCCAGTACGGCCCGCATATATGAAGACCTCGGGCTCTTTACCTGCCAGCCGGCGATAGGAGCAGATGCAACGGCGCTCTTCAATTCTTTGACAGGCTATTCGCGCCAGAATACCTATCGTAAGCTATTGGTGGCTCCGGTGGGCTTACGGCGGGGGATTGTGGAGCGCATTGAGCGCGAGATACGTATCCAGCAGGAATTTGGCAACGGCAGGCTGATCTTTAAGATCAATGCTTTGATTGATCCCGAGATCGTGCAATTGCTCTATCGAGCTGCACAGGCGGGCGTAGAGATCGATCTTATTGTGCGCGGCATGTGCAGCTTGCGCCCTGGCATTCCTTCGGTCAGTGAGAATATCCGCGTGCGTAGCCTGGTGGGACGTTTCCTTGAGCACAGCCGAATCTACTACTTTGGCAATAATGGGAGCGAGGAGATTTTCCTGGGCAGCGCAGATATGATGCAGCGCAATCTTAACGCACGGGTGGAGATTCTCTTTCCGTTAGAAGCACCAGCCCTACGTCAGGCCGTCCTCAAACATGTGCTAGAGCCAATTATGGCCGATACCGTGAATACGCACGAGCTACAGTCAGACGGCACCTATAAACGGTTGGAGCTGCCGCAGGGCGAGATAGCCTTTGATAGTCAGGCCTGGTTTATCTCGCATCCCTTGTTTGAAGCGGATGAGGGACTTGAGAAAGCTGATACAACGATTAGCGCAATCCCTTCAAGTGCTTAGTTGTCGTTCTCCATGGAATAGCCAGAATAACCAAGGAGCGCTCACGGACAGCCGTTCGAGAGCGCTCCTTTTGCATCTGCAAATGTATCTCAGCTACAACTTGCAAATGCATCTATCTTGTTTGAGTTAACGGGTAATGAATGTGACTCCAGGTCCCGGGGCAAATTCGACGTTTGTGATCTGTGTAGGATTACCTCCCCAGTTCATATTACTGGCGATCACATTTCCGTTACCTAGCACTTGCTCGACTATGGCCACATGTCCCAGACCACGTGCTCCCTGTACCCAGGGCTGTAGATTGATGATCGCGCCTACGCTTGGAGTGCTGGAAACATTCCAATTATACTGACGGGCTCGGGTGCTCCAGAGGTAAGCATCGGAGTTGGTAGTCCAGGGTACGTACGCACCATTGATTTGATGGAAGCGCTGATCTGCCCACCAGGTACATTGGGGATACGGGAAAGGATTGTTCATTGCGCTTGTGGCGGCCAAGGCATTGTGAATGACTGTGTTGACCGCACTTGCGGATGTGCCGCCAGGTATACATAGACGCTGGTCAGCATAAATAACATTGACGTTGCCCAGGCGATTGTGATTGGCAAGGTTCTGGGCGCTGGTGTTATAGCGACTGGCAATTTTTCCCAGCGTATCGCCTGGAGCTACAATATACACCTGTTCGCCGCTGGCACACGACTGGGCAAAAGCACTAAATAAGGATGAACTAAACATGCTACCCATGACTGCCAGACCAAATACGGAAACTACGGCGAGGTGTCCCAGTACAAAGGTAAGTTTGCGGTGCTGCCGCAAATATTCAAAGATGTTTCGCTTCTTGCTCATTTACTTTCTTCCTCTTTCTCCTCTACTAAACAACGAAAAATGATCCAGCACAATATTACCCGTATACACACATTTAAATGTGCGTTGATGAGATAATACCATACAAATATTCTGAGTTAGAATGGATCAACTTGAAACATAGTAATAATAGGCTAGACAGGGTGAAGGCAAAAGAGGCATAAAAAGCTTATGTGGATATTATTTATTCGAGAGAAGAGATTATGCAGCTCTGGGCCGGGGTAAGCGGGGAAGCCCACCTCGGCCGAGCATGAACTTATACCAGACCGTAGATGACCTTACCACCAAGAATGGTTGCCTGTACTCCATTTTCGGGCATCTTTTCTTGGGGGGTGCTCAGAATATCTTCGCGCAGGACGACAGCATCCCCTAATTTGCCAGCAGTGAGCGAGCCCTTATGCTGCTCTTCGGCGCCCGCATAGGCTGAGCCCAGGGTATAGCCCCAGAGCGCATCGACGATAGGTAGCGCCTGGTCAGGTAGCCAGGCCGGGCGCTCAACTGAGGGATCGCGCCGGGTGGTAGCGCTATAGAGAATGGTCAGGGGATCAAAGGTCTCTACCGGCGAATCGGAGCCCAGAGAGATGGGAATGCCCATTTCATGGATGGTGCGATAGGCATAGGCATGACGATGGCGTTTGCCCCAATAGCGTTCGGCCAGATCGCGATCGGCAATGGCATGATAAGGCTGGACCGAGGCCACGACGCCAAGACGACGCATGCGCTCAAGATCTTCGTTGGCGATTAGCTGCACATGCTCCAGGCGGTAACGCAGGCGCGAGGCGGCATCAGCGTTTTTGCCCTCCTCAGCCAGCACCCTTTGAGCATACTCGATCGAATTGAGGGCTACGCGAGCCGCGCGGTCGCCGATGGCATGAATAGCGACCATGAGATTCATGGCGGCGGCGTCTTTGACGGTCGCCTTCATTTCTTGCTCGGGCAGGTTGAGAATACCATAATTGCCTGGATTGCCCTCAAAGCTGTCAAGCATGGCCGCTGTCTGCGAGCCCAGCGTGCCATCGGCAAAAATCTTGATGCCGCTTACGCGCAAAAGATCATTATCCTCGTTCTTAATACCATAGGCCCGCAGTTGGGGCAGCATCTGGCGCGGCAAGATCATCTGTACGCGCATATCCAGCCTGCCTTGATCGCGCAACTCCTGGAAAAGCTGTAAGGAGTCCTCGCCCTCAATATCATGGATTGTGGTAATGCCGCAGCGGCGCAGCTCGGCTAAGACCCGCTCGATCAAGATGCGATTTGTGGCGACATCGTGCGGCTTAATAATACGCGAGATCAGCGAGGTAGCGCCCTCTTCTTGCAAGAGGCCAGTCGGTTCGCCCGAGCCATCGCGCAAAATAGCTCCGGTGGCGGGCTCCGGGGTCTCGGCAGTGATCCCGGCCAATTGCAGGGCAAGCGAATTGACCCAGACCACATGCCCATCATTGCTCCAGAGCGCCACGGGATGCTCGGGCGCTGCGGCATCCAGCGAAGCTCTGGTGGGAAAGCTATCATCGCTCCAATTATGGCGATGCCAGTGACCACCCAGTATCCAGTTTCCTTTAGGGGTCTGCGCGGCACGCTCGCGCACAAGAGCGGCAACCTCTTCCTCACTATGACAATTGGCGCCATCGATCTCATGAGTTCGGTGTGCCGTGTGCAGCAGATGGATATGCGAGTCAATGAAGCCGGGCAGAACCGTCTTGCCGCGCAGATCTATCAGCTCTTTGTGCTGACCTCCTACGCGGCGCACTTCATCGTTGGAGCCTACGGCCAGAATGCGTCCGCTCGCTTCATCGATGGCCATGGCTTGGGCGCGCGGCTGCGCAGCATCCATTGTGTAGAGATTGCCGTTTAGATAAAGGACTACGCTCATGTTTTACTCCTTGACAAAATTAGCAATAGCCTGGGCTAGCAGTTGTGGGCGCTGCAATTGGATCTCATGGGTAGTATCTGGCATCCAGAGCACCGTGCAGCGTGGAATAGTCCGGGCAACCTGGGCTGCCATATAGCCCTTAGCTGCCGCAAACTCGTCAGCGTTTTCCAGACGTTCGGGTAGTTCCTCGTCAGGGTGAGGCTGATCGGCTGCGGGCACGAGTAGCACAGGGCAGGTGAGCTTGCTGTAATAGGACAATGCGCGATCCTCCCAGAGCGATTCGCGCATCTGGCGCTGATAGGAGGTTCGCAAGCCCTCCTCTACATGTCCATTGGGCAGCTCGCGAATATATGTCTTAAGAATAGCCTCGACGTCCGGGGACCAGAACGAAGCCATCTCGTCTTGCATGGTTTGTAAATAGTGCTGCTCCGAAGCATAGATATCCGGCGTCTCCTTATCGCGAATAAAGCGCTCGCGGGTCATGCCCGGCCAATGTTTGGGTTCCACAAGAGGACAATCGACGAGCACAAGATGGCTGATGAGAGCCGGATGGCGCGCGGTAAGAACCAGGGCGATGCGTGCGCCAAGGCCATGTCCGACCAGAGCCACTTGCCCCAGACCCAGCGTGGCCATAGCGCTTATGATGTCCTCAGCGATAGTGACAAGATCGTAACCATCTTCCGGCTGATCGCTCTGCCCATGGCCGCGTAGATCAAAGGCGATAAGCTGGCGCTGCGAACAAATCTGCTCGGCTAACAAGCGCCAGGTATCGGCGGTGGCATTCAAGCCGTGCAGCAGCACAATGGGCAGATCGTCGCTGTCTTGCTCAAAGGAGTTATCTGCGTTCGCAGTTGCCGGGTCCTGACAAATTTTTGCCGGGTCCCATTCCAGATAATGTAGACGTATATCATTAACATCGACAAAGGAGCTATGCGGCTTTATCATGTGCATGCCTCGCTTGTTCAGATTATGAGTATGAAAGAAGGTTGACACTTACCAGGGCCTGGCTCTTTTCCCTTCGGCTACAAACCGGGGGCAGGCGTAACGCATTGTCCCTGGCAAGGGCTGAGAGCTTATAGCTTCTCACAGCAAGCAGAATCATGGTGGGGAGATCACACCTTACCAACCTCGCAGCGCCATAGCTCACTGCCCCTGGCACGTCGAGAGCCATAGGCAAATAACGTAAAAAGGGCTGTCGTAGCTGACAAAATGGAGATCGATGCGGATTCGAGATACACGAGGAAGTAGACAATGTTACACTCCTTGCAGGAATCTGGTCAGCTTACATGTACGGAACTAAGTTTATTGATGCGCTGTTACTCATATTGTACCTCATAAATAGGGAGATCATAGGCGTCCAATTCCCTGGTTTCTGTCAGGTCAATTATATTCTGTGCTATTCCGCCGGCTTACGCTCAAATACGGCCCTAACACAGCAAGAAGACCCTGACCTCGCCGTGTAAGATCAGGGCCTTCCTGCTGGAAAACGAGAACGGAGGAGTATGAGATAATCTAAACTTGTAGCGCGGCTTTTAGCATGGCTTTGCGACGCGCTATTTTCAGGGTATCCACGACAAAACAGGCGCGCTCTTCGTTAAAGATTACGGGAACATCTTTGCGCTGCAGAAAGCTCAGACATTCGCTGTAAAGGATATGGGCGCGTGTAAAGAGCGTGGAATCGCTTGTGGTGTTGATCACGTTCATCGTGGCGTTCAGCGCCGCCAGGACTGGCAGATATTCTCTCGGCTCTAGCATGCTCTATTCCTTTCCGTTGAGGATACTGAAAGACTAACGAGCAGATAGAGATGTTCCTTTTCATTGTAAGAGAACGCAATGTTGTTGCGCTGCAGCCAATCATAGCAACAGTTAAACAGATTTTCTGCGTAGCACTTCTCGGATGGGAGCATAGCCATCTGCTTCAAGAGATGAGCTTGATTCAACTGATCTAGCATAATCAAGCTCTCCTGTCGGATCGATATCAGTTTGCTCAAACGCCCCGGAGAAGTGCTATCTGGTCTGGTATACATCATGTTGACCTTTCTTCCTTACCACTCATCCAAACCAATTACTAAAGAACCGCACTACGTTTTTGCAATGGAATGACGATATCATTCACTACTAATTTACCATTACAGCGTGTACATTTCAATGGTTACATTATAAGCTTAACGTTCAGAGCGTATTCCTGTACTGTTTTCGTTTTGATACACTTCCCTATAAGTACCTTTTGAGAGACTAAGGATGTGTTAGTATGATACGGCTCAGAGTGAAAGAAATTGCAGAAGCTAAAGGGCTAAGTATTGCTCGGCTGGCCCGTAAAGCTAATCTTGATAACAAGACTGTTTACCGCATTGTAAACGATCCGTTTGCCGAAACCTCAACAGTAACGCTGGACCGGCTGGCCAAAGCGCTAGGAGTATCTATTAAGGATCTGGTCGAAGATGCTCCCGATCCGCCGCCGATTGACGAATGAGCAAGCATCCCCAGAACCTGCAGACATTCCCTAGCTCTGGCGTTTTCCGTTGAGGATACTGAAAGTTATGAGAAAAATAAAATTGCGCATAAAAGAAATTGCCAGGGAAAAGGGTCTATCCATGACTAAACTGCATAATCGCAGCGAAGTATCTTATACCGTGATCAGAAAGATCTTTCGCGATCCTTATGCCGAGATCAATCTAACCACCCTGGCCAGACTCTCTGAGATTTTAGGCGTTCCCTCAAGAGACCTTATCGAAGATGATGATAATCATCCATCAGCTGACGAATGAGCTCTTGAAGATACTTTCAAGCTATTACATTGCCATCGCGCCCCTCTTGAGAGCACAGCGAGATTAATAATCTCAGTTGATCCACACTGGTTGCTGGCCTCTCGCCAGCACGATTAAATTCTCCTCTCGAAATAGCCGATTAAAACATGGTGTATGGAATTTTCCCTACCACCTAATAGTATATGTAATTTTTACATACCCTGTCAAGGGTATGGTAATTTTCCCTACTACCTTCAAGCGTAAGGAAATTTTACCAACTGCAAATTTCCCTAGTGAATTGATACACTGCGCTGGTAATGACCGCTAAACAAGGAGACCTGGATGTACCGCTTGAAGGTAAGAGAAATTGCCCAGAAAAGGCATATAAGCCAAAGGAAATTATTTATACGCTCAGGCGTTGATCTTAAGACCATTCAGAGGCTTTTTCGCGATCCTATCAATACAAGCGTAACATTGAGATCGTTGGACAGGCTAGCTATGGCGCTAGAAGTAGACATTTCTGAGCTCATAGAGAGCATAGACAGCGCACCTGAAGCCGAACAGCCATCCGCAGCATCCGGCGCTGGGGATGAGTTAGAAGACTGAGGCGGCCTTTACATAGAGCGTTTTGCCCCGCACAAAGCTATTGACCACAAACCACCAGCTAACAGAAAGCTGCCCTCCCTTTTGTAGGTAGCGCTTTCCCTTTCTTCAGAAAAGGGATTGTTAAGGGCTCGCCCTTAACCGGGGGCACGGGGCGCGAGCCCCGCTGGTTCGCGGCGCGACTCCTGCTCAGTGGGAGAGCGCAAGCTTACTCATCTCTCCTGCAGCGGCGCAAAATAGCGAAACAGAATTGTCTTCAATTCCTTTATGAATATCTGTTTTCGCTGCTCATCGGCCTGTAAAATGACCGGAAGTAACGCCAGGAAGACACGATAGCTGACCACAGCAAGAACCTCGCACTGCTCGGGCGTACTTCCAGGCGCAAAGGCCTGAACTACACGCATTATACGAACTGAGATTTCCTGACGCTGCCCCTGCATAGCGCTAATAAGCTGGGGAGAGAGCGTTGCCGACTGCATAAGCGAGAAGTAGCCAGGATTGTTCTGATTGAAGGCGATGAGAGCATCAATGTAATGATCGATAAAGCGAGGCAAGGGTAGCTCTAAAGCTTTTGGCACAAGTATGTGCTCGTCGTAGAGGCATTGGAGCCGCTGCACAGACTGCTCGACAAAAGCCATAGCAATCGCTTCCTTATTAGGAAAGAATTGGTAGAGCGAGCCTGCAGAAACATCAGCCCGCTGGGCGATCATCTGGGTTGTGGCATGATCATAGCCCTGCTCCACAAATATCTCTCCCGCAGTTCGCAGAATATCTTCTACCCGGCGCTGGCCACGTTTTTGCCGCCGCGCGAGCCGCCGCTCCTGATTGACGCTCATCATCATCCTCCTCTTGAAAATACGATATAATTGTCGTATAATTTTCCTGTTAATTTACGATAATTATATCGTAAATCACCCAAAATGCGATAGGTTCAAAGTAAATATAGTATAGCAAAGGCGCATTATGCTTAAAAAGTTGCTTTTCGTTTCCATTTTATTCAGCGGGCTTAGCCTCGTGCTCGTGGCCTGTGGCAGTAGTACCGCCAGCACAAGCAGTACGGCAAATACCGCGAACATTTCCGGTCCCCAGATCCATATGGGAAAAAACACCTTCACGCAAGCGTCGATAGCGATTAAAAAGGGGGAAAGTCTTACCGTGGTTTCCGATACTTCAAACCAGCATGTTATCGCTAACGGCACCTGGGAGAACGATACAGCTAAACCGGCCAGAGAGCCAGGAGCGCCCGCAGTCAAAGATATCAAGGTTGAGGGCAATACTATAACAAAGCTTGGTCCCTTTACTACAGCCGGCACCTTCAAGCTCTATTGTCCCCTCCATCACAACATGAACCTCACAGTTATCGTGCAATAAGCGAGCGAGCGCGCCACATAGATTATACTTGTGAGTTCGCTTCTGGCGCGCGCTCAGCCGGGCGATGGGCAGCAAGAAAAAACGCCACACAGGCTTCAATATGTTTGGAAATCTCCTCATCGCTCGACATAGGTTCCACACCCAGGCGCAAGCGCTCGATGATCGTACCCTGCAGCAGACTTAAAAACACTCTTGCAGAGCTTGCTGGATCGGGAATATGCAGGCTTCCTTGCTGATCTAGTTGCGTAAAATACCGGCTTAGAGGTTCCACTACTTTCTCGTAGCGCAGGTGATAATACATCTGCCCAACCTCGGGAAACTGCTCCTGCGCGCCAATAATTACGCGATAGAGCGCGATCTCATCAGGATCAAGTATCTGAGAGAGTCGCACCTGTCCCAGGCGGTGCAGCACTTCGGCCGGGCTTCCCACCCAGAAGGTCTCGCGCGCAGGCTTGGCCTGGTGACAACATAGATGCTCAATCATGGCCTGAAACAGAATATCTTTACTGCGAAAGTGACGATAGAGAGTCATGATCGAGACGCCAGCGCGCGCCGCCACCATCTCCATAGTTGTATTGGCATAGCCATGCTGCAAGAATAATTCTCTGGCCGCCACTTTGATTGCTTCCTGCTTGCGCTCAAGCAGGCGGGCTTTAGGATGATCTTCAGACCATGTTCGCATATGTCTCCTCCAATCTCACAGCGCTACGCGAGCTCTACTTTTTCTCGTGCAAAAGGTACGAGAGACTCTATTCTAACATATCCACCCGTATATTGCTGTCCTTAAAAAACCCGGCGCATATTATTAGCTTTGGCAGGCAGATTTCTCATAGGCGGCACTGCATAGCGCCTATCCAATCCAGCCGAAAATAGAGTTCCCTCATTCTTGACCAATTCTCATTGTAATGATAGTATAGACTATCATATCGTTTCATGCCCAGGAAAGCAAGCATTCTCGCAGAGAAAGAAAAGAGGTAAGCAGTTATGGCACTGCGTTTTAGTCTAGCCGTTCCCAATGGAGCGCTGAATGAGCTAAACAGATTTACAGATCCGGTCGATGCTTATGAAAGCATGACGCGCGTCGTGCAGACAGTCGAGGAGCTGGGCTTTGCCGCCGTCTGGATACCTGATGTACTTTTGTCCGAGTCAAATTTACTTTTCGAGAGCTGGACCACGACAGCGGCCCTGGCACGCGACACCAAACGCATACGAATTGGCCAGGCCGTCACCTATAGCGGGCTGCGCAATCCGGCCCTGTTGGCCAAAATGGCCAGTACCGTGGATATCATGAGCCATGGCCGCCTCACTGTAGGCATCGGTTCCGGCTCTCCCATGCTTGCCAGCGCCTTTCAGAGCTATGGCTATGATTTTCCCGATGTACCTACACGTACGCGCCAGATGCGTGAAGCCATCAAGATCTTGCTAGCCATGTGGAGCGAGGAAGAGGCAACCTTTGAAGGCAAGTATTACCAGGTACACGGCGCGATCAATCAGCCCAAAGGTGTGCAGAAACCCCATATCCCTTTGCTCATCGGTGGCAATGGCGAACAGGCAACGCTCAAGCTTGTAGCTCAGTACGCCGATGCCTGCAACGTATTTGGCACTCCCAGTGAGCTTGAGCACAAATTCGCGGTCCTCAAAGAGCATTGCGCAGCTGTCGGGCGCGACTATGAGAGCATTTACCGCACAGCTGGTTCTTATTGTGCACTGGCCGATACAGATGAGCAGGCTCTGGCAAAAGTTCCTGAAGCAGCACGCACATTATTCAGTCGAACTGGACTGATTGGCTGCCCTACCACGATTCGCCAGCGCATTGCCGAATTTGAAGCTGTGGGCACGCAAGAGCTAATGCTCCGCTTCCCCGATTCAACAGATCTGAATGCTCTGCGCCGCTTTGCCCAGGAGTTCATAGCCGGCTAAAGATATTTCATCTGTACATCAGGTTGACTTAACTTTAACCCTCAAGCGCAAAAAGAACGGGTCAGCAGGCAGCTCTGAGCTTTAGAGTTGCCTGCCTGGCATTTCTGTGAAAGCAGAACGAAAAGAGTTTTCAGGATATTGTCTCGGCGAGCTCATCCAGGGAAGTAACGCTGATGCCCAGACTACGCACAAAAGCCAGTGCTTGAGATGGATTAATGATAGCGCCTTTGAGCTCACGAGGTCCTAGACGAGCGCCATCCAGTTGAGAGCTGCGCAAATCAACGCTCGCCAGGGTTGTACCGGTGAAGTCAGCGCCTCGCAGATTACAATTAATGAATGACGTCTTAGAGAGATCTACATCCATAAAATTGGCTTCTTCCAGGTCACAGTTCTCAAAGCAGACGCTTTTAAAGCTGGAGAGAGCAAACTGAGCAAAACTACCTCCGCATTCTTTAAATAACACATCCTGCAATTGCGCCTCGCTACACTGCCAGCCGGTAATGTGGCAGCCAAGCAACTCCACCCGGCACAATGACATCTCTTTCCACTCGGCATTGGCCAGGTCGCAGGCACTCAAGCGACTATCCAGAACCTGTACCTTCTTCAGGAACGTCTTATCTAGCCGTGTGCGCTGAAATATAGCCTGGTCAAAGGAGATATGTTCCGCCACCTGCCCGCTTAGATCTGATTGCGCGATTTCAAGCTGCGCATAATAGCTGCGATCGCGCATAGAAGCATCGGGAAGGCCCTGTTCAAGCTCATGACGTGGAAGCTTAGGAGCCTTGATCTGCTTCCCTATCGTCTTGCGTTTGTTCATCAATTACTCCAGACACAAGTTTCTTTTGCTATTAACTATAAGCATTTCCTCCCTTGTTGTAAATATGTTCTATAAGGCCACAAACAAAAAGGCCCTATTCCAGCCGCTCTCTCAGGTGCAGAGGACTGAATAGGGCACTAACTCACTACATAACTTCAGGTCAATAAGTCGTCATACTTATTGATAGCCGTAAGCTCCATACTTTGCCGGCTGGCCAGCTTTAGGCGAGCAGCAAGTCCTATTCAAACACAAAGCCGGGTAGCTGTTACCGCTCTCAAGCATTTGGCTTAGCCAGCGCGTTATATACTTCTACCACATAACCATCAGGATCAGCGACCTGGGCCGAGCGCACGCCTACTTCTTGATGATCCAGCGGGCCCGAGACAGAGGTAGCGCCGCGCTCCACAAGCTGTGTATAGCTCGCGTCAACATCATCAACCTGGAACACAAAGGCCGCTGGATAGCTTGCAGGAGTTGATGTTGGTGCAACCTGGCCGAGAAAAGTCGCAAAATCCGCGCGGCCCATAATCTCCAGGCCCCCATTGCCCGTATCAAAATAGGCATAGCCCATTGACGCATCCTCATATTTAGGAACCAGTTGCATGACATCGCGCCAAAATTTAAGTGAGGCTGCAAAGTCATTGACCAGCAAACGACTGTTAATGAATTTCATTTCATAAACTCCTTATAGCCTTAAGCGAAATATGTTGAGCTTTTCAGATTTGTGAGCCTCGACAAATTTCACTCTCTTTCATTCCCCTGTAGTATATCAAGAGTAAAGGAAATAATCGGTCCTAAATTTGTCCTGATCCTATCTGACTCTAAATA
Organism: Ktedonosporobacter rubrisoli; assembly: GCF_004208415.1. GTDB lineage: Bacteria > Chloroflexota > Ktedonobacteria > Ktedonobacterales > Ktedonobacteraceae > Ktedonosporobacter > Ktedonosporobacter rubrisoli. The sequence continues at coordinate 7,287,426 of NZ_CP035758.1, forward strand.
ACCCAAAATCCGGTTTCTGGCCCGAGAAACTATGGAGCCTGAAAGGCACAAAATGGCGCCGCGACGCGTAGCAGAGCCGCATGAGTCATAGTCCCAAAGGCCGCGCTTAAAGCGGCTTTATAGCCCTACTGCTGAGCTTTGACACATCATGAATAGCCCTTGTGCTCTGTAGCAAGACGTGGTATACTTGTAGAAATACTTGTAGAGTGCTTGTTGCATAGAGAAAAGAACCCTTAACTTGTGGAATAACGCGCGATACAGGAATACAAACATCGATCCGCTAAGCGGAATTTGAGAAAGAGAGCTAATGTTGACAGACCAGATACTGTATTGTCGCGATTGCAATCAGGAATTTACCTTCACAGCCGGTGAACAAGAATTCTTTGCCAGTCGTGGGCTAACTAACACCCCCAGCCGCTGCCCCTCATGCCGAGCCGCCCGTAAGCAAAGTGGTGGATACCGCGATAGATCAGGTGGATCACGCGGTGGTGGATATCGCGAGCGCGAAGAGCGCCCTATGTATTCAGCAACCTGCGCAAACTGTGGAAATGAGGCCCTTGTGCCTTTCCAGCCGAGAGAAGACCGTCCAGTTTACTGCCAGGACTGCTATCAGCCACGTGAGAGCCGTCATGCCAGCAGTAGATCGCGCTGGTAATCGCTGATGTGTCAGACAATCATTAATCCCGGTACATCGTTTGATGTAGCATTGAAGCAGTTTAGTCGCAAAGTTCAGCAATCAGGTATCCTGGCCGAAGCACGACGACGCAGGCATTATGAGAGCCCTCAGGCTCGACGCAAGCGCAAGGCCGAGGCCCATCGCCGTAAGCAACGGCGCGCGCGCTTCTAGGTTCAATAAGCGGCTCCAAAAAACCGAAAATAACTAGAGAAGGGCGTATCCTTGATAGATTTGTGGATACGTCCTCTTTTGTTTCCCCTAACGCCTCTAAAGCTCGTATAGGGCTGCCCTCAACGTTTTTACCGCACACCAGCCTCTATAGCATAGCCACAGAAATAGCAGGAGGTCGCTGGAAAGATGCGCAATACTAGACGAAATTCAATGATTCAGGCCCCTGTTGCTGCGTGACTCCCTGGGGCGTTGCGCACTTCAACGGGTCCAACTGGGGCAGAACGATTGTATAGGTAGCGAGAGATCCGCTGCCATAGCCAGCTACCACATGCCCGGTGGCAGTAACCTGAAGAGTGCCGTTAACCAGGCGTGTGGATATGTCTGTGATGGTCGCGATAGTACTGCTTGATCCGTCATTCCAGTGATAGACTGCTGACGAGATGCTGGGAATATTAATGCCAAGTAGACAAGAAGTGGTGACGGTGACAGAATAAGAGGTACTTCCGGCTGTCAGATTTGATCCAGTAGCGGTGCAGTCATCAAGATCCTCATGTGCAGAGATTTTAATGGATTGCCGCGTATTGGTAATACCTGGCGAATAGGTGTTGGTAAATGTGCCAGCCAGGCAGGTAAGAACAGCGGGGGAGGCGTGAGCCGCGCCACTACTAATGGCAAGGCAAGCCACGAGCAATAGCGCACAGAACAGCAGACGAATGAAGCGAAGGTGCATAAGCACGGTGAGTTTCATCGTGCGATTCCTTTCCAGGTACTCACCCAAACGAGTGGGGTAAAATAGGAGCCTGTAAAGCAGAGGTCATTAACCACCTCTTCCTTTTCAGCTCTGCTAAAGCGCTTTTGCGGTCAATGGCCCTGCACACACTTATGAACTTGGCATTAAAGCGCCAATCTACAGTGACGAGCAGCTAATGAGCAGAAAAGCGTTCACCTCTTCCGCTGGCAAGCGAGCTATCAGAAATGCGAGCTTCCTTGCTCCTCTGCTCCAACCATCTTGTAAGGCATATCAATAGTATAGTTTACATATTATCAATATTCAATTTAAAAGAGCAAATAAGAAATTATTGTAATAAAATTTCTTATGTAAATTCCCAAACTGCTTTGCTCCTGACTTTCTGCTTCCCTGGCGCTAAGTTAAAAATCGATGGAAGCTCGCCTCAGGACTTTATTATCAATCAGCGCGTCCCCAATGGACAGTCCTCTACAGGTCCTCTCTATGTACTACCCTCGGACGAGCTTAAGCCTGGCTCTACGATGAGTCTCAGCTATAAATTTCCGCTGATGGCAAAAAACTTGAATCTAGAACCCACAAATCATCTAGCCGGAAAAATCGAAGGCTTACAGGTTCCAATCGAGGTGAGCTAGTGCTAAGCTCACACCTGCCTCATACAGACAATCATATGCACAGGCAGTCAAAATGGGCTATACTTGAGTTGATGATTATCAGTTAATCTTTATATATCAATAAACATATCGATTGTGTACGATATTGCGGATTCCCCACTCGACTGGGTACACTGCTAGCTAGGTAGTGATATGTAGCGGCACACAAAGAAGAGCATAAGAGTTCCCGGAAAGTGAGCGTGCTGCTACATATCCTCTTTTTTTACCTCCCTGACCAGCCGTCATGCACCATAAACAGCTCCCGGAACTGCTCATTGGCCAGAAGCAAATTATATCTTGACCCTAACATGATGTCATACTTTACAATATATATCTGACATGATGTTAGCCTTTAACATAAGCTTAGAAAACGGGAAAGAGGAAAGGGACAGAAGCATGAATATTGGTGAGCTTGCGCGCCAGACAGGGGTAAGTATCCGCTCATTGCGCTATTACGAAGCAAAGCAATTGTTATCTCCACATAGGGCCGAGAACGGCTATCGTTTCTATGACCAGACAGCTATTGAGCGGGTAAGGACCATTCAATTCTATTTGGGTCTGGGCTTGAGTACTAACGAGATTTTCGATATTGTCTTCTGTAGCAATTCTGATGAGCTAGCCAAATCCCACAATGGAACAGATATAGAAAGCTGTCCCGAAGGGCTCAGCCTTTATCAGGAGAAGCTAGCGGAGATTGAAAACCAGATCGCCTCTCTCGAAAAGGCCAGGGCTTATCTTACACAGCGCGTGACCGCGGCCGGCGCGAAGCAAGATGCCAGAAACAAAGTCGGGGTCTAGAGTATTGTCAAGTAACCATAATGCATTGCATCAGTCAATAATAACGCTGCTTCGTTACTTGCGTTGATGCTTCAACTGTCACTGAGGCAAGAGATTTAGCAGAGCGTGTACAATACTCGCTAATGGCTGCGACAGTCATAGCTTGGAGACGCTGCAAATTAGAAATATATCGAACTTCTTATCGGACTAAGAATGATATTGTATATTAACCTCAAGCAAAGTACACTCATAACAAGATGTGGATAGATTTTTCACAACATTAATCAAGATACCTACAAAAGAACTGGGGTGGGTACGTGAAAAGATTATCCACATCTTCTCGTGTTTCGCGCCAGCCAGGCAATTAAGCTTTGTACAAGCCTCCTCATTAGCCCAGCTTATAGGTAACCAGTCCTCTGGCCACGGGATTCCCGCTAGCGCCGCTAACCTCGACATCCAGATAAACCAGGCTGCGTCCGCGCCGGAGCACACGAGCCGTCGCTATAATATCTTCCTGCTGAGCAGGGGCAAGATAGCTAACGGTCAGGCCAACCGTCGAGCCACGAAGTTTAGCCTGCTGCTCGGCACCCGACCAGGCCGCCACCATCGCAGCAGTATCGATCAACGAGGCAATCGCCCCGCCATGCACTACGGTACCGATAGTGACCATTGGCTCTCTAAAAGGCAAGGTCAAGGTGGCCAGATCACGCTCCATAGTGGTAAGTTGTATTCCCAGGTAGGTCACATAAGGGGATAAAGGCAAAAACTGACGTATCATCTCGGCCCCGGAGAGGGGGCGGTCCTCGGCTGTACTCACGCAAGTTCTCCTTCTGTAACAATCCTTAACACTATTAGCGGGACCGCTAGCCTACGCAAAGATGCATAGCAGCCTGCGCCCGCCCGACAAGATATCATCCTTGATAATGTTATACTTATAGCCACTGCCATTTCCATGCCAGATACTGCCAGATGCTGCCAGAATCGCCGCCGGCTAAGCAAAAGCAGGCAACACTTCACGCGAAATGCGCTCAAACTGCCTCTGTGTTCCGGGTCCGATAATACGCAGCGTAAAGGTTGTTGCTCCGACCCGCATAAACTCCCTTATGCGCTCAATACAAGCCTGCGGGGAGCCAAAGGCAACCTGCATCTCAATTATCTCGCGCGAAAATTCCAGCCCGTAGTACTTCTCCAAAAACTGTTTGCATTCCTTGAAGGCTTGTTCACGATCATCATTAATATTGATATCGAGAAACAGGCAAGCCTCGAAATCGTCTCTCAGCACCCTGCCCCCCTCATGAGCATAGCGCCGAATATCGGCAAGATTACTGGCAAACAGCTCCGGGGTACGTCTGATCGCCATCCAACCATCGGCATAGTTCGCTACTCTGCGTAAAGCCCGCGCGGTCATTTTCGGCTTGCGCGGATCTGTACCTGTCGAGATCCAGATCGGAAGCGGCTGCTGTAGCGGACGCGGCAGCACAGTGACCTCGCTAAAGCGATTATACTCGCCCTCGTAGCTCACGTGCTCCCGAGCAGAGGTGAGCCGCAAGATCTCTATAGCCTCCTCCATGCGCCGCATACGCGAGGAGGGTTCAACACGAAACGTCTCATACTCGTTAGTAAAAGCACCGCCCGAATGGCCGGATGTGCCCTGGCTTGCATTAAAAATCATACGACCCTGTGCCATAACATCAAGGCTACACCATTGAAAGGCAAGTTGTAAAGCATTGCGTAGCGGCGTGCTGGTAAAGCTGGCCGGACCCAACCTGACCCGCTTCGTGTGCGTAGCCAGCGCTCCCAGCAAGACCAGCGCATCAAGGCGCGGCTTGGCTAGTAGAGAATCTCCAACCCAGACCGAATCCCAGCCCCCATCCTCGGCCTGTCTCGCCAGGGTCAACATCTCTTCCACAGTTATTGTACCTGTCACCACACCGCGATTGGGCAAAACCAGGCCAAAGCGGGGCCTCTGCAAGATCGTCATAGTCTTTGTTCTCTTTCCTCTATATTCCAACTACTCTACGAAGCAAAGCACAAGTTCTCCTGCAGAAGGCAGGACAGAGAGGCTGGGATGAAACCGTTATAGCCTCTCTGCTCTTCTTATGCGATCTCTACAATGGCCTCTACCTCAACAGAAACGTTGCCCGGCAAGCCAGCCATACCTACGGCCGCACGAGCGTGTTTACCGGCTTCGCCTAATACCTCAGCAAACAAATCCGAGCAGCCATTGATAACCTTTGTATATTCAGTAAATTCTGGCTCTGCATTGACCATCCCCAGCACTTTCACTACGCGCTTCACGCGACTCAGATCGCCCAGCGCTTCTTTCATCACCGCCAACAGCTGCATACCCACCAGGCGCGCATGTTCATACGCCTGCTCGGCTGTGAATTCTGCTCCCACCTTACCGACCACCCACTTTCCTTCAGGCGTTTGCGGTGCGGCTCCTGAGAGATATAGCAGATTTCCGGTAATCACATATGGCTCATAGCTTCCTGCAGGATGAAAGACAGCCGGTAGAACGTAGCCGAGTTTCTGTAATCTCTGCTCAATCTTACTCATAGAAAGGCTCTCCTTTTTATTTAGCTTCATGTGTTACTATGAGCATAACCCAGCTAAGATTTGAGAACCAGACAGCAATTATGGTAGCATTGTGAGTGCCAGCATTATGCACACCAGGGCAATAATTGAGGAGGGAAAGTCACGCATGCAACAAAAGAGTGAGAAGCAGCGGCGAGAAGAACTAGGAGAGTTTCTGCGTACGCGTCGCGCACGTCTTTCTTCGGAACAGATTGGCATGCCAAAGGCTCCCCGGCGACGTACACCGGGTCTCAGGCGTGAAGAAGTCGCGATTGCCGCTGGCGTCAGCACGACATGGTATACCTACCTTGAACAAGGGCGCGATATCCAGGTATCGAGCAGTATTTTGGCGAGCCTGGCCAACGTTCTCCAGTTGAGCGCCGCTGAACGTGAACATCTCTTTACGCTGGCCAATCTGCCCCCTCCAGCCAGGGTCACAAGGCTAGAGGAGCATATGCTTCCCCTCTATCAGCGCGTCCTCGACGAGCTAGGAAACATTCCAGCCCTGCTAACCGGCTACACTTACGATCTACTGGCCTGGAATAGAGCCGCCAGCTATGTTTTTGGCGACCTCGCGGCGCTACCTGAGGATAAGCGCAATATGCTCTGGCTGCTTTACGTGCAGAATCCCTTTAGCCAGCGCATTACTGTGTTTAGCGAACGAGAGCAATATGCGCAGGAAGTGCTCGAAGCTTTCCGGGGAAGAGCCAACCGTCATCTGGATGATCCAGAGCTGCTAGCCTTTATCGAAAACTTAAAGCAGGCAAGCCCACGCTTCAGTGAGCAGTGGGCACAGCACAACGTGCGCACTACCTGCACGGGCCATAAAACGCTTGACCATCCCCGTGCCGGTCGCATGCACTTTGAGAGCCTTACTTTTCAAGTCATTGAATACCCTGATATTCGCTGCCACATGTATGTTACGGCCGACGAGCCTAGCAAGCACAAGTTGCACCAGCTTCTAGAGCTGGACAATGCATCATTGAATATGCCAGCTCAGAGCAAGCCATCGAGACGGCTCGCCATTTAAGCCGCCTCGCTGGCACAACATTTTCGCCGGCCAATCACATCTTGTATGGCAGACAGGTCAAAGGATCAGGAGAGTTCATCTGACGCGCAAGGCCTTAGAGAGACAGGAAAAAGTGTAAGCAGAAGATACTCGGGACCTTTGGATTGGTCGCCTGGTAGCCACTTATGGTGTAGAAGGGTATCTGCTACAATCATCATACCTGTGCATCCCAATGTATTGGCCACCTCACCTGGTATTCAGGGCAGCGCGCGCCTGTGCATCGTAGATGGTTGCGTTAAACCAGTTTGGATAGATTGCACGCGGCTCGGTCAGCTTATCAAGTTCGGCCAGTTCATCTACGCTTAACGAGAGGGAAGCAGCGCCCAAATTATCCTGAAGCTGACTCATTTTACTCGCTCCTATCAAAATCGAGGTGACGCTGGGGCGAGAGAGCAGCCAGGCCAGGGCAACTTGAGCAGGTGAGGCGTTATGTTGTCCACCAATTTCGCGCAATCTCTCCACGACATCGTAACCGCGCTCGCGATCAAACGGAATAATATCAAAGCCAGTCAGGCGGCCACCATTGCCCCCGGGATTCTCGCGGGTATACTTCCCGCTCAGGAAACCGCTGGCCAACGGGCTCCAGACCATAATTCCAATGCCCGCATCCTCGACAAAGGGAACTATTTCATGCTCAAGATCGCGTCCTACTAACGAATAGTACATCTCGGCGGCCCTGAATTGAGCCCAGTGATGCTCATGCTGCAAGCCCACCGCCCTGGCCGCCAACCAGGCTGGCCAGTTGGAGAAGCCGATGTAACGCACCATTCCCTGTTTCACCACAGTATCGAGGGCCTCAAGCGTCTCTTCCAGGGGAGTATAGGGATCGAGCCTGTGGACAAGATAGACATCTATATAATCTGTATTCAGGCGCTTCAAGCTACCCTGGACCGAGGCAAGGATGTGTTGACGCGATAGCCCTTGATCGATCAAGGCCTCACTCATGCGGTTGCCCACCTTGGTTGCAATCACGACATCTTGACGACGTTTCCCAAGCGCTTTGCCCAGCATCACCTCTGACTGTCCATCGGCATAGGCATCCGCAGTATTAAAAAAATTTACGCCTGCCTCAAGCGCACGCTCTACCAGCTTATTAGCTGTTTCCTGATTTACCTTATAGACAGAGCCAAGTGCGCCTTCGCCAGAGCCAAAGGTCATACAGCCCAGGGCAAATTTAGAAACGATGAGGCCTGTATTGCCCAATCGCGTGTATTGCATATTTCACCTCTCTTTATAAAGTGATTACGCTCATCAAGAATACTCTGTGAGCAGGTGCTTATATATGATACACGCCAAAGTCGCAGACAAGTTATTGTTTTCGTGCGAATATTATCGAATATATGCTCATCTTTAGCGCAGTTGGCGATAGAGCAGCGGCGTTATTCCCTTATGGCGCTTAAAGGTCTGGGTAAAATAGCTCTGGTTGGAGATGCCGATCTCTGCAGCAATTTGAGCAAGCGGCCAATCAGTCTCTTTAAGCAAGCGCTCAGCTGCAACCAGGCGCTCTTGAAGGACAAAGCGGTGTGGGCTAATCCCGGTTGTCTGACGAAAGAGGCGGGCAAAATGGTAGGGGCTGAATCCAACCTGCTGAGCCAGTAGCTCTAAGGAAAGGTTCTGGTTAAGATGCTCTTGAATAAACATGCTCAAGCGGCGCATCTGGCGCGAGGAGAGCTTGCCCCGATATTCAGGAACGGATATGCTGCTCGTCACGTAGCAGCGCAGGAGATGAGTGGTCAGCAGTTGCGCAGCGGTCTGGGCATAGAGCTTGCCCACGGAATCAGAAACTGGCGCCTGTAGTTCTTGTTGAAGAGAGAGGGCCAGCTGAGTCAGGAGCGGATCTTGAAAGCCTGTGAGCTCCTGAAGTATCACGCGCTGAGGATCGCGATCCCCTACTTGCTGCACCATTCGCCTGAATACATCTGCGCTCAAGTGCAGATGGAGCGTTTTCAGCGGCTCGTCAGAGAGGCTCTTCCAGCGAAGTGCATAAGGTCCGCCCCCTGCCGGGCTTAGATACCAATCGCCAGCCTGAATCAGCTGGGTGCTCCAGGGACCATCGAGATCGCGTTCAGCAGCCTGCACAGCCCCGCTGGTAATCAGGACGAGATAAATATCGGCGCTGCCGGGAAAAATAGTTTCCTCCAGGTCGGCAGGCTCATGATAGAAACGAACCATCAAATCTTCCCAGCCTCTTTCCCGACTGGAGAGCACAGGTGAAGTGGGAAGATAGTTCTCAAAGTCCTGCGTTGAGGTGAAGAGAGGAATATGCCGCGACTCTTTTATCATACCTTGAGCTCCTATTCTATCATCGCTGCCAAATATATATAAGGTAAACATTATACTAGATCCAAGAATTTGGACAGGGAAGGACGGGAAATAAGATATACTAAGGAATGATGAGAAAGCAATATCCATAGGCTTTCAAGGCCAGAGTTGTTCAAGAACTGTTGAAAGAAGAGAAAACCCTGGCTCAAATTGCGTCCGAGTATGAGGTGCATCCGACCCAATTAAAGAACTGGAGGTCAATCGCATTGGAAGGCATGGCGAGCCTGTTTGAAAATCAGGACAGCACCGCAGAACTCAAAGCCGCGCATGAGCAGCAATGAACCGAGTTGTATGCCGAGATTGGCAAATTGACGATGCAAGTGAACTGGCTCAAAAAAAGTGTCCAATCTGAGCCATGAGCAGTGGGTGGCTCTGATCGAACGAGAAAGCCGTGAACTGCCTCTGACGCAACAAGCCGAATTGCTGAGTGTGAGAAGGAGGAAAGTAACTCTTACAACTGCCTTTCCTCCTGTCTCGATAAAAAGGTCCACATTACCTACGCGCAAGATTTCACAAAAGCTTCCAGGACAGAGGTGCAAAAATGAATGACCGAGCAATCGCGGGAGCGTTTGTTCCCGAGACGTTCGACTACGACGGTGGGAGGCCCGTGACGGTCTACGTCCCACCAGATCCGCCCGAGGCAGTCGTCTTCGCCGGTGACGGTCAGGGGATCTCGCAGTGGGGCCGATTCCTGGAGGCAGCTGACGTCCCGCCCACGATGATCGTTGGAGTACACGGGCTGACGGACGAGAAGCTGCGACTCCAGGAGTACTCACCGGTCTTTGACGCTGAACGGTTCACAGCACATGAGAAGTTCTTCGTCGAAGACGTCCGCCGATGGACAGAGTCGCGGTTTGGAGTAACGCTGCCCACTGCACGCACCGCGGTGTTGGGTACCTCGGCGGGTGGAGAGCTTGCGCTCGCTCTTGGGCTCCGGCATCCCGACGTCTACGGTGCGATCTTCTGCGCCTCGCCGGGTGCGGGCTACAAACCGACTGAGGTGATGCCGAGTCGGATTCCGCGCACCTACCTTGTTGCCGGCACGCAAGAGCCGTTCTTCCTTGAGAACGCAACGAGGTGGGCGACCGCGCTGCGCAATTCAGGTGCGAACGTTGTCCTGAAAGAGCGGGTCGGATCGCACGGCGGCGCGTTCTGGCAAAAAGAGTTCCCGCTGATGGTGGCGTGGGCATTTGGACGCGAATAGATGATCTTCTACATATACGGAACAAACGATCAGAGAATGATCAGTTAGTGAACAGAAAAGGTGGAAAGTAGCTCTTACAACTGCCTTTCCTCCTGTCTTGACAAAAGGGTCCACTTTACATGATGGCTAGCTCAATTAGTCCAACCAAGGAACTGATGAGCACGAGAACATTATATAAGATACTATTTTATAGTTGGAATTATTGAAAGAAGTGAGCAAAGGATAGGGGGTTCTGAGCAAGAGACTTGTCAAATATAGCACAAAAAAGAGGAGCTGTTACGCTCCTCTTGAATGGTAGCGGCGACTGGACTCGAACCAGTGACACAGGGCTTATGAGTCCCTTGCTCTACCGCCTGAGCTACGCCGCCATATCTGGCTTATAGAGCTTGCTTTATATGCAATCTAACTTACACCTAAAGCCCTCCGCTCTACGCCCAACATAATAGCATAGCTCTCATCAGCAGTCAATACCTTCTTTCGGCTTTTCCAGGGACGGGTGTAGCTCAGCAGAAACGCCCCTGCGCTATCCTGCTTCGAGGGTCTAGCTCTGATCAGAAACATTTTGAAGGCTTTAGCAGAAGTCTAATAAAATTGATAGCCTTTCCTGAAAAAGGGAAAATCTACACTTTCGTGGGAGGGGTTTCCGCTCCTCCCACCGCTGGGTTATGAAATTACATTATCTAATAGCCCCTTAACATGCACGCGTGCATGCAAAGGTGCAGTAACGCGTACCAGTACAAGTTTGGGTATTGGTATCAGGTTCACCCACACGCTGATCCGTGATCCTGACATCCAGATCAAAGAGATTTTCTTCTTCCTTCTTCTCAAGCACTTCCGCGTTCTGTGACTGATCCATAATACATGTCCTTTCATTGTTTTTTTCTGAACTACCACGAGCAAAAATATACACTCTATTTAAATGATAACATCATAAGCAAACTTATTCAACATATGTCTTTTCACGTAGGATAGTTATCTGATAGCCGAGCAAAAACAATAATAGAGATATGAACTTCCCTTAATAATCTAGGGTAGCTCATATCTCCTTTTGTTATGGGTTGGACTTTACTACAGGTATCTTCGCCGTCTTTGCGGACATGATACTACAAGACCAAAGAAAAGTGGTAGTCAACTTTCAAGGATTTCAGATCTATGCAGGGGTTAAGGCAGGTGCAAACTAGACCCTGCGCCGCGCCGCGTCACGTCACTCTGACAGGGTGCCAGGCAAAGGATTGCCGGCATCCTGCTCTTATCCTCAAAGCTAGACTATTCCCACTTAAAGATTCTGGCCCACAACGCGCTGAACCTTAACGTAGAGGATCACGCGCGGATCGCCCCGATAGCGCGCAGGAGATCCATAGTGTTCAGCCAGAGTATCGTAAAAGGCTCCAGTAGGATCTTCTTCAATGCGCTCTACTATGCCCCGAAACTCGGCATACGCGTAGGGATCATCGAGATCTCTGATAGAGATCGCTACGCGTGGATCGTGCTGAATATTGCGGTATTTCTGTCGGTTAGTCGTATGCGTGAACTTGATATGTTCACCATCCCAGAGAAACCACATCGGTGAAGACTGCGGCGCGCCATCGGCTCCGATAGTCGCCAGGTGGGCGAACGCCTTTGAATGCAATATTTTTTGTACCTTTGGATTTTGCAGATCTGCCATGGAAAAAATCCTCTCTACGCTATTACCGAAAAAACGCTGAACGGAATCTCTAATAACGATAAAGCCTTACACACTTTCCACTATTCCCTCACTCTCCAAGGCTGGTGCTAATTTTGCTAAGGAATAATCTTTCGCCGGCGAAAATCATCGAAAATGTCCTTAAACATGGCTTCAGTATCAACATATTCGTGGAAACCGAAGCGGCGCGCCTTTGATCCATCGGCGAACATATCATAGTCCCAGGAGAAGACGAAATCGCCGAAGTTCCAGGACGAGACATCTTCATAAGGAATGTTTTCAAGTCCGTACTTCTCGATCATTGAGTTCCAGAGCGGCTCTTTGTCGGCCATGACGACATTGAGCGACATTTGCAAAGGAGGCGCGACCTCAAGATCAAAGTAGCGCGCAATCTTTGGCCACATCTCGCTCCAGCGGAACAGATCGCCATTGTTAATATTGAAGGCCTGATTGGCGCTGCGCTCATTGGTTGCCGCCCAGACTATCGCTCTGGCCAGTAGTCCCGCGTCGGTCATCTCAAGCAATTTGTCATAAGCCCCCAGCTTACCAGGGAAGCGCAGGGGCAAACCCAGCTCTTTCGAGATACTGGCATAGATCGCGATAACCATAGCCAGATTCAACGGATTGCCAAGGGCAAAGCCAGCTACGACCGAGGGGCGAATCGCCGACCAGCTCCAGGCCTTGCCCTTCTGCCGCTGCTCAAGGAAATTCTGCTGATCGACCATAAATTCGGGCGGCATGTGGCCGGCATCGCTCTCCCTCGCCGGGGTCTTAAATGGTCCCAGATGCGCCCCATAGACTTTATAGCCCTGCATCAGACTGATATGCTGCAAGTTTGGCGCAACCGGCTCCATGGCCTCAACGACGTTGACCAGCATAGTAAGATTGGGTTCCACAAGCTCTGCCCAGCTCGGTCGATCCTGATAGGCCACAAAGAAGATGTGCGTCACCTGAGTGAGCTTGCCAAGCTTAGCATGCGTATCCTCCCGGTTAAGTAGATCAACAGTAACGTAGCGCACACGCTCAGTCGCTTCTCCGTGACGCCGCGAGAGACCGATGATATCCCAATCGTCGAGCGTGCTTAGATACTCGATCAGATTGCGGCCAATGACTCCTTGGGCCCCAACAACAAGGGCCACCTTACGCGTCTTTTCATTTGCTCTGGCATCTCTAGCATTCATAGCCTTGTCCCTTTTATGAATAAAGCAAGCCACCAGAAAGCGCTGCTCCACTTCGCGCCCCTCCCTGCTCCACACCCTGGAGCCCTTACTTAACCTGGCTCGCTCCGCTTATCTCGACACCGGCACGACCCGATAAAGCGCTGCTTCCTGTGGACATATTAGTTTCCATAAATCCGCATACACGGCTGACTCAATTAGATAAGGCCGGCACTGACTTGACGTTCCTGCTAAGCTCGCAGGCCAGCAACGTGTATTGCATGGTCAGTACTATAAATGCTTCCCGATGGCTCTACAAGTACGCACTTTAAAGTAACCGAAAGGGAAACGCAGGCCATCTCATATGCGCGAGAGGGCAAGATACAAAGCCATAATAATCTATGCTATACTTGGAGACATGGAAAGAACATCGACAGCTCCCTCACCCCATAGCGTTCTGATCGAGCATTGTCCCTCGCGCCAGGTGCTTGATCTGATTGCCGATAAGTGGACAGCGCTTATCTTTGCGCTCCTGGAGAGACATCCCACGCGCTTCAATGAGATGCAGCGGGCGATAGGCGGAATTTCGCATAAGATGCTGACGCAAACCCTGCGCAGCCTGGAGCAAAGAGGCATCGTCCAGCGCAAAATCACTTTGACGAATCCACCAGCTGTAGAATATTCTCTTTCCCCATTGGGCACCACACTCATTCCGCTGATGGCAGCCCTGCGCCAGTGGGCCGAAGAACATATGGAGGAAGTTGAGCAGATTCGCCAGGCATATATAGAGCAAGAAGACAAAACAGATTGAGGCCGGATCGGGCAGAGCTCTTATACTCCGCCCGCCGACCTTTTCCTTTCACGACACCTGCTCAGAAGCTCGGTTTTGTCGGCATAAACATCTGGCAATGCCTTAGCCAGTTTAAGTTCCTAGCTCAGTGCGAAAACAGAGTAGCTTTATCTCCACCATGATGCGAGCAACTTCCTTGATTACCTCCCGATTTGCTGAAAGTATTGTCCTGGCACTCTATTACATATCCCGTACCGTTCCAGAAGCTCTTTATGCAGGAGAAATAGTTACAGAACTCGGCAGGCGGATCACTAATCTTATTGCCAGAGGAATTGAAATCGTAGCCCCAAGGATTGCCATTCACCCCTGTATGGGCCGGCGGCTGCGTTGGCGCGACAGTTGGGGTTGGCATAGGCGGTTGCGTCGGAACTACAGTAGGAACCTGAGTTGGCTCGATGGTGGGCGTTGAGGCAGGCACCGAGGTCGCTACTATCGTCGGCACAGCTGTCGGTGAGACGCTGATCGATGTTGTAGGTGTTATCACAGCACTCTTTTGGCGCGTAGCCGTAGGGGAACTTTGGATTTGGACTGTTCCCTGGACAACTGTCTGACCGGCACTTGTTTTGGCAGCCGAGGGATTACTAGCGGCAATCAGCATAAAGAACATGGTAAGTACCGTACCTACTACCAGCCCCACAGCTGAGCGACCGCGCGAACGCGGCTTGTATGCAACTGTTGCAGGTTGGGTAGGAATACAGGCGCGACATAGATAAATACCCAGCATGATATAGAATGTACAGATAAACAAAAGGCCCAGCCAGAAGCGCTTTGAGCCGCGCATCTGTTTCCACTTTATCAAGTCCTGCAATGAGGTAAATCCACGCCAATCTATAATCAAAAGACTGACGATCAAGCCCAAAATCAGGCTAGTAGTAATACCGCTCATACCGGCAAAGCCAATTATCCAGGCCGCAACATAGACCAATATCAATGTAGCCAGGATAAGGCCGCCATAAGGCCGCGAATATGGTTGCGGCTGTCCAGGCCCAATATGTGGCGGAGGTGGCGGAGGCGGGGTATTGGCAAACTGGCCAGGCGAGATATATGTAGGTGATTGTTGCGAGCCATAGAACGGCTGCTGATAAGGGGGATATTGTCCCGCGCCCTGATAGGGTATCTGGGCTTGCGTCTGATCATCCCAGGGCTGATTGGACCAGGGCTGCGAAGGCTGATTGGGATTAGGAGGCTGCTGCATAACTTACTTCTCCTGGACTTATAACTTTTTTTCTACATATCTACGAAATACATACTATTTACGAGACATAACAGATAGACGTAAGTATAAAATAAAATCCCAAAATTCATCTATACATCTTTATACAGCTTACCATAACATATAGCATAATATGCCATAAAATTCTTTTTTTCTTATTTATCATTATTTCTCTTCGCACAACAAGATGCTATTATAGATGTGTTAAAAGCTGTTGTTGAGGCTTCATTGGCTGGCGTGCAGAGGAAAAGAAAAGCCGCCGAGATGGCGGCACGAGGCTAGATTTTGTTAAGGCAGCAAATAGGGATGAGCAGCACCACAGCATGAGATTACGGCAGCACCTTCTCGAAGAAGACGCGCTGATAACCATGTTCAGCTTTATGTTCTACCTCCACAAAGCCAAGATGTGGATAGAAGGAGAGATTTTCGGTCATCAGCTTATTGGTATAGAGATGGAGCCTTCCCAGATTGGCGGCACGCGCGTATTGTTCCGCAAACTGCAGCAGGCGGCGTCCCAGGCCATGCCCCTGGTACTCTGGATGCAGAGCAAGCGTATCTATGAACAGGCCTTCTGCATCAGGCATCATTACCAGCACCCCTACCACAACATCTTGCAGTAGCGCCACATAGACCACGCCTCTGGCAATGAGCTCTGCATAATCAGCCAGCATAGGAACTGGCTTGCGGCCCATGCGCTCAACATACTTTGTAAAAGCAATGTTGACACAGGCGCTTACCGTCTCCTGCTCATCCGGACGCGCCAGACGAATATTTATATCGCTCAATACAGTGTCTCCCTTTCTCTAATGGAATAGCAAACAACCAGGAGCAAAAAAATCTCCTGGCTCAAGTTTACACTAAAACAGAGCCAGGGAGACGGATGCCGATTCTATCTCAAGCCAGGATCGGCGGATCCTTGAAGCTTATAGCCGTAAGAGGCGCTCCGCATTGCCATGAGCGATCAGCTCTTTATCGGAGGGCCGCACAGGCAATCGTTCCAGGAAGTCGCGCGTTTCGACCATTGACGCATTGGGATAATCGACAGAGAACATAATGCGCTCGCTTCCAAGTTCCAGCAGCAAGTTGAGGAACATAGACGTCCAGGTGAAACCACTAAAGGTATAGTACAGATTCTCGCGCAAGTAAGCTCCTATGGAGCGCTGCAGCTTCGTCACCTCCGCCGGCAAATAGCGCTCAATCCTGGGCAGCATAAAAGAAAGGCCTTCACCCATGTGACCAACCACAAACTGTAGGCGCGGATAGCGATCAAAAACCCCACCTAGAACGAGGCGCAGAACGTGGATCGCCGTCTCAACATGCCAACCCCAGGCGTATGTCGAAAGTCGGGCCGTTACCTCAGGCGCAAAGCCTGCATAAGATGTCTCAACGATTGACTGTGGTGGCGGCGTTGGATGCAAGTAGAGCGGAACCTGTAGCGTCTCGGCGCGTTCTAAAATTGGCCAGAAGAACTGATCATCAAGATAGCGTCCCCGCGTATGACCGTTGATTAGCGCACCCCTGAAGCCAAGTTCCCGAACCGCCCTCTCCAATTCATCCGCCGCCACGGCTGGCGCCGCAGTTGGCAAGGCGGCCAGACCGACAAACCGTTCGGGATGACGACGGATGGCCGCAGCAAGATAATCGTTAGTTTCACGTGAAACACTGATAGCCTCAGCGGCATCGAGCTGCTCCACACCAGGCGAACCCAAAGATAGAACCTGCACAGTAATACCCGCCGTATCCATAGCCGCAATCCTGCCAGTATCAAGATCACTGAGCCAAGCGAGAAACTGGGAAGAGGCAGGGGTTCTGGCCTGCTCCTTGATATAGCGCCCTGGCCCATCCAGAAAGGCCGGACTCACAAAATGCTCCTCAAGCGCGATCACACGCATCCCTTGTTGTTCTTCAAGTTGAGACATAAGGACCTACCCTATACAGAGGCTGCTTAAAACATGACACCACTCATCTACAAACAAGGAGGCGGGGACTATCAGTTTTATGCCTTCCCTCTCATCTTATATCAAGCGTCCCCAATTAGCGCTTCATCTCAATCGGATACTGAATCTCGGTGAGATAATCGTCTAACTCCCCGCTCCAACGCAAACTTAGCTTGCGGCAGGGTCCGGTAACCGTATAGCCATTCGTCTGAATCCAGACGCCCAGGGCCTGGTAGGCTTCAACGCTGCCATGAGGATTTCCATGGTGGATAAGGCTTGCCATTATAGAAACCGCAGGCAGCTCGCGCAGCACCACGCGCCTATTCCAATCAGGGCTTAGCTTAGCGAGATTAACACTGCCAGGCTCAACAGGTACAGCCACCTCGACATTAAAATCTATAGTTTCGGATGTGCCCTCATGATAGATATAGAGCACGGGACCGGCTGGACAAATCGCATTTTGCTTGAGCATAGCCAGTAGCGCGTTGGCGTACTGTCGATTTGGCAGAAAACCCGCAACATGCGTATAGCCAGCAATCACAGTCAGAGGCTTCACCTCCTTGAGCACCACCTCGCGGGCCAGCCTATGACCTTCCTGCGCAATGTATCTGAGGCGAGCCTCGATCCGTACTAACTGCTCCTGCTCATCCTGAATGTGCTGCTGCAGCCTTGCCTGTTTCAAGCGCAACATGCCCTGAAGCGCCTCGATAGAAACCTCCTCATCGAGTAACTGTACAATCTGCCCAAGCTCAAGGCCAAGATCCTTAAGGGCCAGAATACGATTGAGTCTTAGCAACTGCTCAATTGCGTAGAAGCGATAGCCCGTATCAGGATCGACATAAACAGGCTTAAAAAGCCCGATCTCATCATAGTAGCGAAGCGTAGAAGTCGCTACCTGAGCGATCTCAGCAAAATCCCGAATTTTAATCATAGTCCCTCCTGCGGAGCGAGCTTAGTGCTCCAGTTACCTCCTCATGCAAGAATATAGCACATTCAAGCGGCTTGAAAGTCAAGAGGGAAACACAAACCTGGACCAAAATAGCAGAGCAAGCGCTACAACGCGTAGATCGTTTCCTGATTATACATGGCAGCGAAGATTCTAAAACAAAGGGAAGCTACAGTATGGTTGGATAGGAGACAGTCCAGCAACGGGCCACATTCAGCCGGATCAGCATGCTTCATAAAAAAATCTCCTTTCATCGCATCATTAGATGGCGATTGAAAGGAGTCATTAGGAAATCGGTTATAGCGGGGGAAGGATTCGAACCTCCGACCTTTGGGTTATGAGCCCAACGAGCTAACCACTGCTCCACCCCGCGTCGAACATCAGGTATACCAACTGCAAGATAGCCTTACAGGACTCGCCTAACTTTCTTGCAGTAAGCATACAAGACTTGGTAGCGGGGGGAGGATTCGAACCTCCGACCTTTGGGTTATGAGCCCAACGAGCTAACCACTGCTCCACCCCGCGTCGGCTTTGTTAGAATACAACATTCTTTGCGCCCTGTCAAGTAGTTGTTGCCCCACTTTGGAGTTTCTCGCCCCAATCTTACACAATTAGATGACGCCCCAGGGCGCATTTGAAGGGGCTTGCATAAGCCAGCCATTGCCTTTTGCCGCCTAGAAAAGCTCTTCCCTCTATCTAGAGCTTCCCTATGCTCGCAGCAGGAAAGGGAAAGAGCAAATGGGAACATTGACAAACCCTTGCGTATTCTTGTATCCTGTAAATAAGGAATGATGTTTATTCAAAATTCTGGCTTGGCCAGTTAAGGAGGTGCAACATATGAAAAAGCACATAAATACATCGGCTGTGCTTGTATGCACCTTGTCTACCCCGCAAGGGGGTAATAAGCAAACGCCATATAGCCAGGCCTCAGACAACTTTCGCGACCTGCAGATATCTGGTACTTGCTAATCAATGCTTGATAGCGGTAATGGCTTGCGCGCTTATTCCCTCCTCATGGTAGACATCACAAATACACTAGACAGTATCTTTTTATGTTCCTGGAGGGAAAAATATCTTGATCAACGATCCGGCAATACTTACCGGGATAGTCTTAAGCGGCACGCATGGCATTTACGACGTCCATACCGATAATGGTATTCTGCGTTGTACGTTACGAGGAAAACTAAGAAAAGCCTTTGCGCGAACCCAATCCGCTAAATCTATAAGCAAGACTCGTCCCCGTCCCGACACACTGTATGCCACATCGTCATATCAACGTCGTGAGCGCATAGAAAAGCGCGATAGTAGTGAAACTCCCGTCCCCCCACGTCTATCAGTTGGCGATTATGTGAAATTACGCCAGCTCGATAACAGCAATGGCCTGATCGAAGAAATATTGCCACGTCAGAGCGAATTGACGCGCAAGGACACAGCTTCAACGGCAAGAAAATCTATCCAGCAAACCATGTTGGCCAATCTCGATCAGGTAGTGATCGTATTCGCGACAGCCGAGCCCGAGCCGCACTTTGGACTTCTCGACCGTTACCTGACTATCTGTGAGGCGGCAGAACTGAAAGCCTTGATCTGTCTGAATAAAGTAGATCTGCCACATGGCGTTTCTGTAGAAGAGGCTGCGCAGCTCTACACCTCTCTGGGTTACACCGTCATCTGGAGCAGTACCCAGACAAACGAAGGTATTGAAACGCTACGCCTTTTGCTCAAGGACCACACTTCACTCTTCACCGGGCCATCCGGTGTAGGAAAATCATCGTTAGTCAACGCCTTGGAGCCCGGCATGGCCATACGCACAGGTCTGGTCAGCAGCGCCACCGGTAAGGGGCGCCACACAACCACCGGCTCACAGCTCTATCCGCTATCCACCGGCGGCTGGCTGGCCGATTCGGCCGGCATACGTGCGCTAGTAGCCTGGGACATTCCCGCCGAAGAACTGGCTGCCTGCTTCACTGAATTTCGTCCCTATCTTGACGAGTGCGAATACTCCGACTGCGCACATATCGATGAAGAGGGCTGTGCTATCATTCAGGCTGTCACTGATGGCGTGATTAGCGAACGGCGCTACAAAAGTTACGTACGCATGTATACAGAAGAAGAACGTTAACAGGGGTAGCTCTTGTAGCTACCCCCTCTTTTTTAAGACTTTCTGCTTATACCCCTAGAGTGATCACAGAATTTGGCTCACCATGGGCAAGTCCCATCTTTTTAAGACTTTCTGCTTATGGCCTCAGCGCCGTCGCCAGTGCTTGTACAAGCATATCATCCTGCTCATCAAGCACAGTGCGCGGATCGAGAAGCAGCGAATTGCGCAAAATACGCGCCACGACAGGGATTGTTCCTATGCGCAAACGCCTGGCCAGCTCCTCCAAAGGAAGCGCGCAGCGGTCTGCATCAAGAGCTAAGAGCGTTGTAGGCAGCGTCTCACCTGGCAAGGAGCCACCACCAACTGTAGACTCTCCGCGCTGCACGCGCACCTCAATACCTTGAGCCTGCAATTGAGCTGCCCAGCGCTTTGCCCGGCTGCTCAGGCGTTCCGGCTTCGCCGAAATCATCAGCCACACAGGAATATGCGTCTCAGCCTGCCCGCGCTGATAGTGACGTAACGTTGCCTCCAGGGCGGCCAGGGTCATCTTATCGATACGGACAGCGCGCATTAAAGGATGGCGAGCCAGGCGAGCAATAATTTCTGCCTTGCCCACGATAATACCAGCCTGAGGGCCACCCAGAAGCTTATCGCCCGAGAAGCATACCACATCAGCGCCGGCCGCAATACTCTCCTGTGGCATTGGCTCGTGGGTCAGACCGTAGCGCTCACAATTGAGCAAGCAGCCGCTGCCGAGATCCTCCATTACCAGGAGCCCACGCTGACGTGCAAGCGCAACTAGCTCGACGAGCGCAGTCGACTCAGTAAAGCCAGTAATCAGAAAATTGCTGGGATGCACAGCCAGAAGCAAGGCAGTTTGTGCGGAGATTGCCGCCGCGTAGTCAGCAATGCGCGTACGATTGGTGGTACCTACTTCGACCAGCTGACAACCGCTCTGCCGCATAACATCGGGCACACGGAAGCCGCCGCCTATCTCCACAAGCTGCCCGCGAGAAATCACCACCTCACGTCCCATAGCCAGGGTACTCAAGCCTAAGAGAACCGCCGCCGCATTATTATTGGTCACAAGAGCCGCCTCGGCTCCGGTCAATTCGCGCAAAAGTGCTGCCGCATGCGTATGGCGAGAACCGCGCTCCCCAGCTTCCAGATCATATTCCAGGTTGGCATAGCCATGGGAGACATGTTCCACAGCCTGCAAAACATCCCGGCTGAGAGGGGCACGTCCAAGATTAGTATTGATAATCACGCCAGTAGCGTTAATAACGGGTCGTAGATGTGGTTGCTGCTCGCGCAAGAGGAGTTGAGAGACCTCCTGCAACAGCATATCTGAGGAAGGACAGGACGCCCCCACACGCATGGCAGCCCGTGCCTGCTCCAGGCAAGAACGGATAGCCTGCAAAACCGGAGGTCGGGAAAAACTAGCCACTAACTGTTGAGCAGCAGCTGACTGCAACAATTCATCAACAGAGGGCAACAGACGAAATTGATTTTGATCGACAGTCATATGCTCCCCTGGGCTCTCCCTATACTGCCACCACGCCACTCAGTGCAACGAGTAGAACATAGTAATAGCCAGACTATTGGCCACCTTAGCCATAATAGCACGCAAATCCGCATCATTGAGTCTGCAGATAGCAAACTGATCGGCAAGCAGAGTACGTAGTACAGGATACATCAACTCAGTCTTAACCAGGCTATCAGTATCAAGCAGGGGATAATCACGCTTTAAAAGCAAATGATGATAAGGACGGAGCTTGCCACGATATGAAGTCAAGGCGACGACATTAACGGCGCCAGCATGGCGGCAAAAAGGGTCGCCAGAGACTACAAGTGCAGGGTGCCAATCAAGGATGCGCTTCTCCTCGATACCAGGAGGTAACGAAGGATAACCGAAATTGACCCAATAGACCATGCCAAATTGCACTGGCGTTTGATAGGTCAGAGCATCCGGCGCAAGATCTGGTGGATGAGGCATGGTTTTACGTACTATTACATTCCTAATGTTCTAACTACGGACGAGCAAAGGCCACTGAAGCAGTATAAGCTGGAGCTTCAGCAGGTTCGAGCTGCTTATGGAAGCAGGCACTGGTGAGAGACCAGGCGCGAGCAACGAGACTGAGACGCTCATCGCGTTCGTCCTGACTCTCTTCTTGAAGAGCCACAGCTATGAGTTCCATATCACGCTGGTACTGCTCGCTAAGCAAGGAAGAACGGCTGAAGTCACAATTCGTCGCCATAGAAGCTACCTCATTAATTCCAAATGTCCAAATCGCCATCAAGATTCAGGTAGCGGCATAACCGCCATGCAATCTGGTGGGGCTTTTTTTCTCCAACGTTGGAGATTATACCAGCAATTTACGTAAGAAGCAATGCTTTTTGTTGTGACTTTTGTAGTTCAAGAGTAATACCTAATAGAATTTTTATAAGCTCCTTTGAGCTACAAAAAGAACTTCCTTGTAAATATAATAACATGCGAGGCAAGCATAGAGCTAGAGCAGCAGGTCTACTCAATGCTATTTATTTTTACAGCTTGCTAGCAGTCTTGTAGGAAATCAGTTAAGGTTTGCAGATTTCCACGCCATAGCAGACCTACTAGAGCCAGCGGCTGAGAGCTGCTGCGCAAAAACTTCTTTCAACCTTGAGGGTAGCGCGTGCTGGAAAAGAGAGAAAGCGGGAAGATAGCAAGAGAGAGGAAGAGGACAGGCGGCTCAGATCGGCCTGTTAAGCAGACTTTCCCCGAATGCTGAGAATAGACTAAAAAAATGCTTGACACGGCACACAGTGTCGGCTATAATGTGTTCCGTCGATCACTCAGAACGAACTGGCGTGGCTAGCGAGTTCTCACCGGGGCAGTTACCAAAGCGGTCAAATGGGACTGACTGTAAATCAGTTGCGAAAGCTTCGGAGGTTCGAATCCTCCACTGCCCACCAGATCCAATATGGATGGTGTGGTATGATTGGCCCGTGTGGCGCAGCGGTAGCGCACAGTCTTGGTAAGACTGGGGTCATGGGTTCGATTCCCATCACGGGCTCCCGTGGTTTCTGAATGATGTTGGGGCTGATCTTCTTCAAGCTTCCATCTTCACGAAAATCCGCGTAGGACGTATAAAAAAGCTTTAGCTGCCGTCTTCTGAATTGATCGTCACTTCCTTCAATTAATCAGGTATCTTTGGAAGATTTTCACAATATCTCGACGATCAGGCTATCAGGGGACGGCTGCTGCATGTCTATACCCATTGCCATCTGATCGCCACTTTAGGGTTACAGATTTGGATTGCAAAAGGAGCCCCAGTTAGGAAATGGCTAAGAAGAAGTTTGAGCGGACAAAACCGCATGTGAACGTGGGAACCATTGGACACATTGACCACGGCAAGACGACCCTGACGGCGGCTATCACCAAGGTGCTAGCTTCTGCTCAACTTGCCAAATACGCCGCCTTCGACAGCATCGACAAGGCGCCTGAAGAGCGCGAGCGTGGCATCACCATCGCCATCGCGCACCTGGAATACGAGACCGAGAAACGCCACTATGCCCACGTGGACTGCCCCGGACACGCCGACTACATCAAGAATATGATCACCGGCGCCGCCCAGATGGATGGCGCGATCCTGGTCGTGAGCGCTCCTGATGGCCCCATGCCTCAGACCCGCGAGCACATCCTGCTCGCTCACCAGGTCAACGTCCCGGCCATGGTCGTCTTCCTCAACAAAGTCGACATGCTCGAAGACGAAGAGTTGCTCGAACTCGTCGAGCTGGAAGTGCGCGAACTGCTCTCTAAGAACAGCTTCCCCGGCGATGATGTCCCCGTCGTTCGTGGCTCCGCCCTCAAAGCTCTTGAAAGCAAAGGCGATCTCTCGCGCAACGATCCTGCCGCCAAGTGCATCTGGGAGCTCATGGATCAAGTGGATAGCTACATCCCCACTCCTGAGCGTCCTCTTGACAAGCCCTTCCTCATGCCCGTCGAAGACGTCTTCGGCATTAAGGGACGCGGCACTGTGGCCACTGGTCGTATCGAGCGTGGCAGCGTCAAGACCGGTGAGAACGTTGAGATCGTGGGCATGAAAGAAGAGAGCCGCACCGTCGTGGTCACTGGCGTCGAGATGTTCCAGAAGACCCTTGACGAAGGCCTTGCCGGCGACAACGTGGGCTGTCTGCTCCGTGGGGTTGAGCGCACCGACATCGAGCGTGGGCAGGTGCTTGCCAAGCCCGGCTCCATCAAGCCGCACAAGACCTTCCTGGCGCAGGTCTACGTGCTCTCCAAGGAAGAGGGAGGCCGACATACCCCCTTCTTCAACG
The DNA here is from genome assembly GCF_004208415.1 of Ktedonosporobacter rubrisoli. Classification (GTDB taxonomy): domain Bacteria; phylum Chloroflexota; class Ktedonobacteria; order Ktedonobacterales; family Ktedonobacteraceae; genus Ktedonosporobacter; species Ktedonosporobacter rubrisoli. Next base: position 7,311,822 of record NZ_CP035758.1, read on the forward strand.
GCTATCGCCCCCAGTTCTATGTGCGCACCACTGACGTCACCGGCGCCATTAAGCTGCCCGAAGGCGTCGAGATGGTCATGCCGGGCGACAATATCGAGATGACCGTCGAGCTGATCCAGCCTGTCGCCATGGAAGAAGGCGTCTCCTTCGCCATCCGTGAAGGTGGCCGCACCGTTGGCGCTGGTGTCTGCACCAAGGTCATAGCTTAAGAAATGTTTCAAAGGTTGAGTGGGTACAGAATCTGTACCCACCGCTTTTCCATATAAGAGCCATTCTATTATCGAAAGGCAAGCCAGGCCTCATTAGGAGAACGGAGAAAGATTATGGCTAGTAAAGGCAAAGAGAATCGCATTGTAGTAACGCTGGCTTGCACAACTTGCAAAAGCCGCAACTACACTACCTCGAAGAATAAGAAGAACAATCCAGAGCGTCTTGAGTTCCGGAAATTCTGTAACACCTGTCGTGTACATGCGCCTCATCGTGAAACCAAGTAGATAGTAGGGTACTATATTACTAGTAGGTAATGCTAGCGAAAGGTCACTGCTGATCAAGAAAGGTTGAACGTGGCAAGCAAAATGGCCGAAAAGAAGAAAAATGCTAGCCGGAGTCAGGTGGCTGACGTAAAAGCTCGCAACAGCGAGAAAGAGCAGTCCACCAGGAGTGCGAAGGCAGCTTCCCGCGATGAGCGCAAAGAGAGCTCAAAGCGTGATAACAGGTCGAAGCAGCGCAGTAGTAGCGCCAAGGCGCCATCTCCGCTTGTGCTACGCTTTCGCAACAGTGCAATAGGCCGCTTTATCATCGAGGCCTATTACGAGCTCCGTCATAAGGTGACATGGCCCACCTTCGAAGAAGCCAGAAATATGACGATTGCCGTCATTGCTCTTTCAGCCGTGATTGGAGGAATACTAGCCATAGAAGACTTCGGGCTTTATCACCTCGTCCTTCTTATTAGTGGCGGTAAATAGCTTCGTCGCTGGAATTTATGAAGGGAAATGCCGTGGTTACTGAACATACCAGTGAGAACGGACAGACTAACCAACCTGAGCGTGCCTGGTATGCCATACATACGTACTCAGGTTATGAAAACAAGGTAAAGAGCCATCTCGAAGCACGTATCGCGTCAATGGATATGCGTAACAAGATATTCCGCGTCATCGTGCCGATGGAAGAAGAGGTGGAAATTAAACAGGGGCAGCGGCGTACAGTACAGCGCAAGGTCTTTCCTGGCTATGTGCTCGTAGAGATGATCATGAGTGATGAAGCCTGGTATGTTGTACGTAATACCCCTGGTGTTACAAGCTTTGTAGGCTCTGGGACACGTCCGGTGCCCCTTCAGGAACACGAGATAAAGACAATCCTGAAACAAGTCACGAAAGAGTCGGATAAGCCTAAGGCTAAGGTTAGCTTCTCTAAAGGCCAGAATGTACGTGTGATTGATGGCCCGTTCACCGAGTTTATTGGCACAGTCAGTGATATAAACCTGGATCGCAATAAGGTCACTGTACTTGTCTCGTTTTTTGGGCGTGAGACTCCGGTGGTGTTGGATTTCCTCCAGGTTGAAAAAATCTAAGGACCGGCTCAGGCTGATCCAGATCTCTATCTACACGGTCATGCCCGAGGCATGGCTGCATGGTTATCTTGCATATTCGTGGATGCTGCTATGCATGTGAGTGGGGTAGGAAGAGGGCTATGCGCAGAGCTATTCTGCAGCACCGCTTGACAATGCCCCTTAGACGAATATGGAACACTTGTGCTTTGCATTTATCTGAATGTCAGATGATTTCTGAGGAGTTTGAAATACAATGGCTAAACGTATTAAGGCTGTAGTGCGCCTAGAGATTCCGGCCGGAAAGGCAAACCCGGCCAAGCCTGTCGGTACCGCACTCGGTCCTCATGGCGTCAATATCATGATGTTCTGCAAGGAGTACAATGCGCGTACCGCCGACCAGGCCGGTATGATCATCCCTGCCGAAATCACTATCTACGAAGATCGCTCCTTCACTTTTATTACCAAAACGCCTCCAGTGGCGTTCTTGCTGCGCACGGCGGCAGGCATTGAAAAGGGCTCTCCTACCCCCAACAAGGCGAAGGTAGGCACGATCAGCCACGCGAAGCTGCGCGAGATCGCAGAGCTGAAGCTGAAAGACCTCAATGCTACCGATGTTGAAGCGGCTGAGCGCATTGTCGCAGGCACGGCCCGTAGTATGGGCGTCGATATCGAATAATACTCACTTACAAAAGCAGGCGTGGCCCGAAAGTCACTGCGGTTCGAGCCTCAAGGAGGGCAAAAACAGACTATGAAAAACGAGCATGGGAAAAAATATCTGGAGGCTGCTAAGCTTGTCGATCCTGCCAAGCTGTATGAGCCCCAGGAAGCCGTTTCACTCCTCAAGAAAATCAATTATGTAAAGTTTGACCCAACCATCGAAATCCATATGAAGCTCGGGGTCGATCCCCGTCACGCCGATCAGATGGTGCGTGGCGTCGCTATGCTGCCAGCGGGAACCGGTAAAGAGGTAAAGGTGCTGGTCTTCACACAGGGCGAGAAGGTTGCCGAGGCGGAGAGCGCGGGGGCAGATTTCGTTGGCCTCGATGATCTCATTAAGCAAATCGAAGGCGACTGGCTGGGTTTTGACGTGGCCATTGCCACCCCTGATGTGATGGGTAAGGTAGGCCGCCTGGGTAAGAAACTCGGACCCCGTGGCTTGATGCCGAGCCCCAAAGCTGGTACAATTACCTTTGATCTGGCTAAAACTATTCGCGAGGTCAAAGCAGGTCGCGTTGAATTTAAGGTTGACAGAACCGCCCTGCTACATATCCCGGCCGGCAAGCTCTCGTTCAGCGAAGACGCTTTGATGTCGAACATCTCCTCGGTTATCGATGCCGTGGTACGTGCGCGTCCTTCCGGCGCCAAGGGAACCTATGTCAAGAGCGTAGTGCTTACATCCACAATGTCGCCAAGCTTGCGCCTGGATGTTCCTACCGCACTCGCCCTCAAGCCATAAGGGCTTTTTGCCAAGAAGTAGCGCCAGGGCCAGGAAGATAGCGTAGATTGAGTCCGCAAGCTTCATGAGCCTGGCAAAGCGTAGAACTTAAAAACTTAATAGGCTTTAACCGAAGACAGCAAGCATGCCACAGGCATATAAACGACGTAAACGTCGGCTTGCCGAGGGATCACACAAAGCGCTAACGCTGTGCTGCGCCATCTTTCGCGAGCAGCGGCACGAGCAGCAGAATGATTTTTCCAGGCCTTCGGTTGTTGAAATCGAAGGCCTTTTTCTATACCATCTGGCATTCCGCTCAGATTATCTATCCTCGGAAAGGAGGGAAGCATACATGCCAACACAGGCAAAAGCCGAAAAAATTGAAGAGTTAACAGATAAGCTCAGCCGTGCGACGGTGGCCATCTTGATGCAGACCCAGGGGCTTAGCGTTAAAGACATGACCGAGCTGCGCAGCAAGATGCGTGCCGCCAAGCTTGAGCTGCAGGTCACGAAGAACACGCTCCTGCGTATTGCCTCGGAGCGCAACAACATGACCGAGGTTGACAAAGGCATCTTTAATGGCCAGACGACAGTAGCCTTCGGTTATGAAGACGAAGTTGCCGCCGCTAAAGCTGTCGCCGATTATGTGCGCACATCCAAGGTGGCTCAGCTCAAATCAGCCATTCTAGGTGGTCGCACGCTCAACGCTAATCAGGTTGAGGATCTTGGCAAGATTCCCGGCGGCAAAGATAGCATCAAGGCCCAGGTAGTCGGTACAGTCCAGGGCCCAATGTCTACCACGTATAGTCTGTTGACCGCGCCATTGCGAGATCTGTGCTATGTATTGCAAGCCCGCGCCGATCAACTCGGTGAATCAAAAGCAGAATAATTTATCTACACATATAAGGAAGGAAGTACCATGTCTGTAGCAAACATTATTGAGGAAATCGAAAAGCTAAACGTTCTGGAGCTGGTTGAGCTGAGCAAGACCCTGCAGGAAAAATGGGGCGTAAGCGCTGCCCCCGTCGCCGCTGGCCCGGCCGTAGCTGCCGCTGCCGCTCCCACTGAGGCTGCTGCCCCTGTTGAGGAGAAGACCGAATTCGACGCAGTGCTGACCGACGTCGGCTCCAACAAGATCCAGGTCATCAAAGTTGTGCGTGAGCTCACCGGCCTGGGCCTGAAAGAGGCGAAGGCAGTCGTCGACGAGGCTCCCAAGCCCGTTAAGGAAGGCGTCTCCAAGGAAGAGGCCGAGAAAGTTGTTGCTAAACTGGCCGAGGTTGGCGCCAAAGTCGAGATCAAGTAGTTCTCTTGTATCCCTCCTCAACCCAGGAGAGAAGCTGACGGGCTAGAGATATTTCTGCCAGGCTTCTCAAGGCGAGAAAGAGACGCGATTCGTTGCGTCTCTTTTCCTTCCATGCTATAATGCAAACGGAGAAGTAAACAGTTTGCAATTTTGCTGCCAAAAAGGCACTTACGCATTCGCTGTGCAGCATCGAGAGCAGTGTGCCTGAATACCTGGTCCGCTACGGAACCGCTCATTTTGTAGGAATTGCATGAGGACAAAGGCGGCGAAAGCGCGCAGCTTGGAGTATGCATGCGCTCCAACTTCCCTGGAACAGAAAAGAGCAATTCCTGTTCCTTGCCTGAAGAAGGGCAACGTATGGAGAGGGCTCCATACGAAGTGCGGATATTTCACCGCAACACAAATGTTATCTTGTACAAGAAGGCAGGTGAATAAAGAACGTGGCATTGACCGTCGAAGAAAAAGCAGATATTATTGCTAATTCCCGTGTACATGAAACCGACACAGGTTCGCCTGAAGTCCAGGTTTCGATCCTGACACGGCGTATCAACCAGCTTACAGAGCACCTTAAGCTTCATAAGCATGACCTCCATTCACGTCGGGGCCTGCTAATGCTAGTTGGGCAACGCAGACGTTTGCTGTCGTATCTCAGCAAGAAGAGCCCGGAACGCTATCGCGCCTTGATCGCAAAGCTTGGCCTGCGCCACTAATCACGGGGTTAGTGCGTACGCGGTCGGCGCAATCATGGCCCGCGCCGTACATTATGGCCGACCGCAGCACAGTTTTCTCCATATTACGGAAACCCGGGGCATTGTACTGAAACGGATAGAGAGCAGAATAAGAACTAACGAAGACGATAGGCAGAGGATATCCCCACACAGGTTTGTAACCAACGCACAAGGATAAGACCGCAGAGAGACAAGACGGTAAGTGTTGTAAGAGTGACTGCACCCAGTTATGGTAAACAGATGGGATGTAACAAGCTCTAGTTAGAGTTGAACTAAAAGTAAATAGGGTGCCATTAGTCGGAGGAAATATGATTCATCGTCAAGAAGCTGTCATCGGGGGCCGGGTCATGAGTATTGAGACCGGTCGTGTGGCAGAACAAAGTAGTGGCGCAGTGCTGGTGCGCTACGGGGACACGGTTCTCCTGGCAACTGTGGTTGGCAGCGATGAGCCCCGTGAAGGTATTGATTTTTTTCCATTAACAGTTGACGTAGAAGAACGCATGTATGCCGCAGGAAAGATTCCTGGCGGCTTTATTAAACGTGAAGGTAGAGCTACAGAACACGCCATCCTCGCTTGCCGCCTCGCTGATCGTCCTCTTCGCCCTCTCTTTCCCAAAGGTTATCGCAATGATGTACAGATTATCATCACTGTGCTCTCAGTAGACCAGGAAAATGATCCCGATATTATGGGTATTGTTGGCGCTTCGGCTGCTCTCAGCATATCCGATATCCCGTTCGCGGGACCGGTTGGCGCAGTGCGCGTGGGCTATATCGACGACCAGCTGGTGATCAATCCGCTGGAATCACAGATGAGCCGCAGCAAGCTCGATCTGGCTATAGCAGGCACTGCCGACGCGGTGATGATGGTTGAGGCTGGGGCCAAAGAGCTTCCCGAATCCATGATGCTTGAGGCAGTGCGCTTCGGACACGAGCACCTGCAAGAGACCATCAAGATGCAAGAGAAGCTGATGCAGGCTGTGAATATAGCCAAGCGCCCGTTTGAGCCACCTATGGTTGACGAAGAGTTACAGTCCAAGGTGGCTGCATTTGTATTACCCCGCTTTGAGGCTGCCGTTAATAACCCGAATAAAGCAGCTCGCTCGACGGCTTTGAGCCTGGTCCAGGACGAGCTGATTGCGGCCTTGGGTGAAGAGTATCCCGAGCGCTTGAAAGATATCATTACGTTCTATGAAAAAGAACTGAAATCTTATGTGCGCAATAATATCCTGGATCACGGTGCGCGTCCTGATGGTCGCGACCTGCGCACCATTCGTCCGATCAGTTGCGAAGCTGGCTTGCTTCCACGCACCCATGGTTCGGCGCTCTTTACACGCGGCCAGACCCAGGTGTTGAGCGTGGTTACGCTGGGCTCGCCCGGCGAGGAGCAGGTCCTCGATGGCCTGGGCCTTGGCGAGAGCAAGCGCTTTATGCACCACTACAATTTCCCACCTTATTCCACAGGCGAGAGCAAGCCGCTGCGTGGCCCTGGTCGTCGCGAGATTGGTCATGGCGCCCTGGCGGAGCGTGCTGTAGCGGCTGTCATTCCTTCGCACGCTGAATTCCCTTATACGATTCGAGCAGTCTCTGATGTTCTTTCATCTAACGGCTCGACTTCCATGGGCTCGGTCTGTGGCACAACGCTGGCCCTGATGGATGCTGGTGTACCCATTCACGCTCCGGTAGCGGGCGTGGCGATGGGCTTGATCACTGGCGAGGGTGAGCGCGCTGGCAAATGGGCAGTGCTCAGCGACATCCAGGGTATCGAGGATGCGCTCGGCGATATGGACTTCAAGGTTGCTGGCACAGCCGATGGCGTCACCGCACTCCAGATGGATATCAAAGTCAAGGGCATTACCTATGAAATCATGGAGAAAGCCCTAGAACAGGCCCACGAGGGGCGCATGTTCATCATGGAGAAGATGCTTGATGCAATCGATGCGCCACGTGAAGAGCTTTCCGAGTTCGCACCGCGTATCCAGACCTTGAAGATCAATCCCGACAAGATCGGCGCCGTCATCGGACCAGGCGGCAAAATGATTCGCAAGATCCAGGAAGAGAGCGGAGCAAAGATCGATATCGAGGATGATGGCTCCGTTAACATCTCCGCGACCTCTGGCGAGGCTATGCAGCAGGCAATAGATGCTGTGCGCGCTCTAACAGAGGAAGTCGAGGTTGGCCGTATCTACACAGGTACTGTACGCCGCCTCGTGGACTTTGGCGCATTTGTTGAGATCCTGCCCGGTAAAGAAGGTCTGGTTCGGACCTCACAGCTGGCGGATTATCAGGTAATGCGCCCTGAAGACGTGGTATCTATCGGCGACGAGATCACCGTAATGGTTATCGAAGTCGATGCGCAGGGTCGTATTAACCTTTCGCGCCGTGCCGCGTTAAGCGGCGAGATGCCTACACCGGCCGAGCTAGATAGCGAGCGGGGACCCGGACGAGGCGGCCGGGGTGGTCCTGGCCGGGGTGGCTACGGTGGTGGTCGCGACCGCGAGGGCTCTATGCCTGGCCGAGGCTATAATGATCGTGGCAACTACGGCGGTGGACGTGAGCGCGGTGGCTATGGCGATCGTGATCGCTATAGTGATCGCAACAGCGGTGGCTTTGGTCAGCGTCGCCCCATGGGTCCGGGTCGCAACCCGGGTCCGCGCCGGGATAGCGGCTTTGGCCAGCGCTCCACAGATCGTCGCTGGTAACTTTCTACAATGTTGTTAAGAGGCAGGGTACCTGTAAAAATGTACCCGGCCTCTCCTAATATGCGCCTCAGCTACTTTTGGAAAAGAGGTAAAGAAGCAATGTCGTCGGAGGAGATGCTGAGAGAGGTAGCAGCAGAGGTCTCTACCTGTTCGAAATGTAACCTCTGTAAAGGCCGCACTAAAGCAGTGCCGGGTGAAGGGACTCCTAATGCCAAGATATTGTTTATCGGTGAGGGACCAGGCTTCCACGAAGATAGGCAAGGGCGTCCATTCGTTGGTCCTGCTGGGCAATTTTTAGATGAGCTCCTGGCAAGCATTAGTCTTAAGCGCTCAGACGTATTTATAACCAATGTCGTGAAGTGTCGCCCCCCTAACAACCGCGACCCCTTGCCAGAAGAGATCAGTGCGTGCAATGACTACCTTGATCGACAAATTGCAGCTCTTAAACCGCGCGTCATCGTTACTCTTGGGCGTTACTCAATGGCCAAGTTCTTTGGCAACGAGAAGATTAGCGCAATACATGGACGTGCGCGCAAGAAAAATGGCTATATCTGTATAGCCATGTATCATCCGGCCGCTGGTCTACACCAGGCGAGCCTTAAGGATACCATTCGCGAAGACTTTAAAAAGATCCCCCTTGTTATCGCTGAAGCGGAACGCATGGCGGCAGAGGTCCCACTTAAGGTAAGCGAACCTGTAAAGCCGCAAGAAGAGCCTCCGCAGCAACTTTCGCTGTTCTAAGGCCAGCCGGGTAGAAGATAGAGACATAAGAAAACCTCCCACGATCCGGTTCATAAAAGACCCGCAGATCGTCGAGAGGTTTTCGCTTGCCCTTCTGAAGCTATTCTTCCTCGGGCGCTACTCCTATCACAAAGGCATCTACGCCACTCACTTTGCCACGCCAGTAGTGATATTTCACAGTATGCTCCCCACCAATGATAGTCACATCGCGCAGATGGATATAACGCCACATGGTAGGAAGTCCTTCAGGCCCAATTTCAGGCTGATCGGCCGGAGGAATAAGCGCACTATAATATTTGTGCAATTCGCTGGCCATAGCCGGATCTTGCTCTCGATAGGTCTGGTCAAACAGGTCAAGGTGAAACTGCACATAGGCCTGGGTGGGAACCATAGTTCCGAAAACAAGCAAACTATGCATCTGTAGCATAATAGCTACTTCCAGATTCTCTTTCTCTACAAGAGTGACCCACAATTGTAAAGCAACATCCTGCTCACCATATTCTTTGAGCCAGAGATTACGCAGTTCGACGCGGGTGGGAGGCCGAAGCTTGACCTCCACCGTTGCCGGTTCCTGAGCTGTAGCTTTTTGCTCCGATGTATCCGCCATAGATGATCCTCCAAAAATCTATCTTCCCTAATTGTCACCAGCCCCAAAGGGTTCAATAGGTACGATTGTACCACCTCCAGGCAGGAGAACAGGAGCATTATTGCTGTTGTTGTCATTATTATTATTGTTGTTACACTTCTTGCCATGGCAATGCTTCTTGTTATGCTTGCCACCATCATCGTTCTCGGGCGGCGTTGAATAAGAGTAATCGCCCTGAATCGTTGGCATCGTCCCATCAATAAACCAGTCGGTCACTGTCGCTTCTCCTGGATGGGGCAACAAACCAGTCTGCGCCGAAACAGAGCCTGTATGCACATCAGCGGGCCTTACAAAGTCATCGGCTGGGAAATTATACAGGTGCGAAGCATACTCCATAACATCATGCCAGATGTAACCGGCCCCTGTAATACCTACCACGTTATTCATAATAGAATTGTCGCTATTCCCAGCCCAGACGCCCACAGCAATATGCGGGGTATAGCCTATGGTCCAGTTGTCGCGGAAGTTATCGGTTGTACCGGTCTTCGCTGCGGCCGGACGATCTAATTCCAGAGGGTTGCCTGGCGAAAATTCGTGGTAACGCGCCTTATTGTCTGAGAGGATGCTGCTGATCATGAACGATACATCAGCGCCTACTGCGCGCTGGCCCTGGGGGTGGGCCTCGTTATATTTATATACGGGGCTCCCCTGATTGTCAGTAATCTCTAATATCGAGGTAGCTGGCGCCCTGATACCCTGGTTGGCAAAGGTCGCATAAGCTCCGGTCAAGTGTAAAAGTGAGACCTCCGACGTACCAAGCGCGAGGGTTGGCCCAAACGAATCCAGAGGTTTGCTGGCGATTTCCGAGAGACCGAGACGCGCCGCCATATTCACCACATTAGGAACACCTGCATACATCAGTGCGTCCACTGAAGGGATATTATACGAGTTAGCGATCGCCATGCGCATCGTCATGGGAAAATCTGTATGATATTTTTGATCATAGTTTGGCGGCGAATAGTAAGTGCCATCATCCAGCTGACGCGGATAGTAGGTTTTGTGATCAGGAACGATCATGCCAGGATACCAGCCCAGCTCAAAAGCTGTGGCATAGACAATGGGCTTCATCGATGATCCCGGCTGGCGCAAGGCCAGGGCACCATTGTATTGCCCCTGCACCTCGGGCTTACTATCGTTATAGTTTGCGCTACCATCCATAGCCAGGATCTCTCCAGTATGAGGATTGATCACGACGGCGGAGGCATTATTGACGTTATTGGTGATATTTAATGGCCCGAAATTGCCTAAATAGGAGTCTTGTTGGGCCTTGTATAGATTGTCGTAGACGATCTGCTCGACTTTCTTTTCAAGATCGAGATCAAGTGTGGTGTAGACGTTGTAACCACCATCAAGCAGGTTCTGAGCGCCCAGTAACGGCACCAATACCTGGTCAACTACGTAGCGCACAAAGTGGGGAGCATTGGTTTGCTTCTCTTGCAGGGCTGAATACGAGACGAACTTGTAATCAGCCATCTCCTTATGCGCCTGCTCTTTCTGCGCCTTGGTGATCACGCCAGTATCGACCATCGCTTGCAATACCACAAGCTGCCGGTTGAGGGCCGCATCCTTGTTATAGATAGGGTTGTAAAGCGAGGGGCCCTGAGGCAAACCAGCCAGCATCGAAGCCTGAGCCAGGTCGAGCTGAGAAACTGCTGGCTTACAGCCATGCTTATCGCATTTAGGCTGGAGATTAAAGTAGTCCTGCGCAGCCGCCTCGATGCCATAGTTGAGATCACCATAAAAGACTGTATTAAGATACATCTCCATGATCTTCCATTTGGGATACTGCTGCGTCAGGCCGGCGGCTAACATCGCCTCTTCCACTTTTTGCTGCGGTGTACGATCCTGCTCGTCGAAAAGCTGTTTCTTGATCAACTGCTGGGTGACCGTGCTGGCTCCCTGCAAGGTTCCATGATGCTGCAGATCCGAGACGGCGGCGCGCGCAATACCATAAGGATCGACACCGCCGTTGGTCCAGAAGGTGCGATCCTCAGCGGCAACTGTGGCTTTAACCAGCAGCGGCGAAATATCGCTATAATTGACGTAGGTCCGTCTCCCGCGACCTATCTGGTTATCATAAAGTTGATAGAGCAAATGTCCATTGCGATCATAGATATGGGTGGTCTGAAAGAGCGAATGCTGAGCCATGCCATTAAGCAAGGGCAATTGCGACTGATAATAGGCATAAGCGGCACCGACACCACCGGAAAGCAGCACCACCACGACCACTAGAAGAATAACAGCGGTCTTCCAGAGCCAGGCGGGAAAGCCACCAACGCGCTCCTGGCGGCGCTTGCGAATGAGGATACGATTGACGCGCATACGGCGCGTATCTTGTTCTGTGAGTGGAGCAGGGACTTCCTCGGCTGGCGCGGGCAGAACTGCCACACTGACAGCGCTGCGCTCTTCCTCTGCGCGGGTTGCCTCCTGCTGAATCTCTTGTTGCTTGAGAAACAGCGTACTCTCGCGCTCCAGCTGCGCCCTCTTCTCTTCTTCTTTCTTGCGCTTTTCTTCCTGCAATTTTTCAGCTTTTAGAGCTGCACGCTGCTCAGCAGCCTGGCGCTGCACCTCTTGCGGGTCTAGAAACAGCGTAGGCTCTTTCTCCCACTGTGCCCTCTTCTCCTCTTCTTCTTCCTTTTTGCTCTTCTGCTGGCCGTCCTGAATCTGGCCCTCCGCCTTCAGCCTGGCGGCTCGTCGCCAGCTTTCTATAAGCGCGTCTTTATCTTTCGGGCGCTGACTCTCTGCTTTGCCAGCACTTTCGGCTAATTGCTCGCCCTCCTTTGGTTTCCTTGCCCCCTCTACCACGCTACGCCGATCGACAGGCTGGGTCTCTATCTCACTGATTTCGGCATGCGAAGGCTCTTTTGCGTCCCGAGCCGCGAGAGGTGGAATTTTAGCTTGCTCACGCTTGCCCTCCTTGAGTGGAGAAGAGCTTGTTTTGTGCGCATCCTGCTTCAAGAGCTGCGTCTCAACATCATTGCCGTTCTGGGTTTCGCGATCTTCAGCATTATCGGCATGCTTACTCGGTGCACTCTTATTTACATTTACCTTCACCCCATCACCACCATCATTTCTACTTACTACCCTGTTTCCCATACGATTGGCCCATTTACGTTCGTCCTCTCCACGTATAGAGGTGCTCGCGCTGCTGGACTGCGACTCGGCTCCGTTGCCGCTGGTGGCGTTGCTGCTTCTCTCCTGGTTCCCTGATCTGGAGAAGCCAGACGCCAGAGGGGGCTTCTTATTCTCCTCTACAGCTTGCTCGTTTTCCTGCTGGGCACTACCACTAGCGCCTCGGCTCGTAATGCGGTTGCCAATGCGATAGACGCGCCTGGAAGCAGCCTCTTTGCCATCGCCTGAGCTATTTTTGCTTTGCTCTACAGACGAGCCTGGAGTAACTTCTCCTCTATTTTCTATGCTCGCGGCAATGGGCCGAGATACAATAGATCCAGGGCCATCTTTAAGGCTCTGCTCATCCTTTTCATTTTTCTGCTTAAGAACCTCATTTTTCCTTTGACTATCCGCTGTGATAAGCTGCTCAGCATCTATATTTTTTGTATTGGTTTCATTATTTTTTTTCTCAATAGCATTCTGATCCTGACGATAGTCCTGTTTGGGGCTGGAACTTTGCCGATCAGGTCCACCGCCACTATTTTCATGTCTGTTACCCTTGATTTTACCCACAGCGGGTAATCTACCTTGAGTGTCTTCTTGCTGACTTCTGCTCAGGTCATCCATAGACATGCTGCGTCCTTCCTTGCAGGAGTAGGTGCTGGTGTATCATCCCTTACCACCTTTTATCTAGTTCATGCATACCAGGAGGCATCAACACCAATATACCGACGAATGACAATAATTTACGGATAATGAATATAGACTTCTGTCCCCCCCACCCTATAGGAGCCTGTGTTACACAGGCAGTATCATACCACACGACGCATACTGCACTGTTTTTTAATAACGTTCCAGGATGACACTTTGTTTCGTATACCGTACCTTCTGGGCATGCAACCCTCGTCGCCGAATTACGTAGATTATAGTGGTCCCATATATAAGGAGAACAATTATGAGTCAACAAGAATTTGTGCCTGAGCCGCAAAACCAGGATGAACAAATTCTGGAAAACGGCCAGAAGAATGAATATAAATCCTATTACTGGTCAACGACTCCTCACTCAGGAAATATACCAAAGGATGAACATCCCTCGACCTTTGAGGCCTCTTTACCGGCCTATAGCTATCCAGCTCAGGATACGCGACAAGGCTTGCGGCGGGAGGCAGAGTATGCCGAGGGGCAGGCACGCGAATATAGAACAGAGACCAGAAGCTATCAGGGGCAAAGGCGATTTCAGGCGCAAGTGCCGTCATGGGCCAGGCCGCAGCGGCACGCAGGCAAGCCCATTATGCGCATACTTGGCATCGTGCTGCTGGCAATTGTGTTGATAAAAGCCATACCAATAATGCTCGCGCTTGCGGCTGCCCTAATTGGTGCGCTGGCCTTTGTGCTACTGCTGCCAATTATCATTTTACTGGCTATCCTGATCCCATTCGCGATTATAGCCATTGTGATACTTTCTGCCCTTGGGATCTCGTTGGGAGGTTTGTTGCGCCCGCGCCGTCACTCCTGGAGCCAACGCTGGAGATAAGAGGGTGGGTGGCTTACTGCATTTGACAGGACTTCTGAGCTCTGCTACAGTTAGCACACTATTACTACTATTCTAATGATGAGATATAGACATTGACGGATAACATACATGACCAACCGGAGAGGCAGAATACGATCGAGGCCTTTAACGAGATAGACCTGACAAACGTGCGCGAGCTACGCAACCTGCTCTATGCACACAATATGCGCCCTAACAAATCCTTTGGGCAAAATTTTCTTGTTGACCGTTCAGTACTACTCAAGATTGTGCAGGCCGCAGAAATCGAGGCACAAGATGAAGTCCTGGAGGTGGGTGCAGGAACAGGGGTATTAACACGCGAGCTAGCCAGGCGCGCGCGCCGCGTTGTAGCTGTAGAGATAGAGAGAGACATGCTGGCCTTGCTGGAGAAAACGACGGCTCCATATACCAATGTCGAGCTGATAGCGCGCAACTTGCTCTTTCTCAATCCTGCCACAGTTTTTGGGCAAGCGCCCTATAAACTTGTGGCAAATTTGCCATATTATATTACGGCTCCCACGTTCCGGCACTTTTTAGAGAGCGAGAATGCGCCAGCGTTGCTTGTTGTAATGGTACAGCAGGAGGTGGCGCAGCGTATCACAGCGGGTCCTGGGGATCTCAGCTTGCTGGGCGTAAGCGTCCAATTTTATGGGCAACCGCGTATCGTTGCCAGAGTGCCAGCTCAGGCCTTTTATCCTGCGCCGAAGGTTGACTCGGCCATCTTGCGGATAGATGTGCACCCACAGGCGCCGCTTGCTGCACAGGAGCGCGAAGGCTTCTTTCGGGTGGTCCAGGCAGGTTTTTCCGAACGCCGCAAGCAATTACACAATTCACTTACGCATAGCCTGCACTATAAAAACGAGCTTATACGTAGCTGGCTCGCTGAGGCCTCAATTGAGGCCAGTCGCCGCGCCGAGACTCTGAGTATCGAGGAATGGTTGAGGCTGTGGGAAGTGATAAAAGAGGCGCAGGACAATACCTAACATAACATGGTATTATAATGGATATGGTACAGCACGATTGCAGCAGATAACACAGAGTAATTAACCAGATGGGCCGCGAGTGAGGCCTGGCGTGATGTTCACATTCTCCCAAACGTTCAGTAGATAGACGCATATTTTCATGTATAGGAAATAGTAAGACTTATGTCAACGCAGGAGCAGTTCTGTGAGAACTGTGGAGCAGCGAATGTAGCGACGGCACGTTTCTGTCAATTCTGTGCCGCGCCGCTCCCATTCAAACACACAACAGGCATGTTACCAGAGCAAACATTGCTCAATAGCCGCTACCAACTCGAAGCACGCATCGGTCAGGGCGGAATGGGAGCCGTATATAAAGCAGTTGATACGCGCTTCAATAATCGGCCCATCGCGATCAAAGAAATGAGTAGAGCAGGCCTGCCAGAGGCAAGCGTTGAAGAGGCTGAAAGAGCATTTGAAAGTGAAGCGCGTCTTCTGGCTGATTTGCTCCATCCCAATCTCCCGCGGATCTATGATCATTTTACAGAGGGCGAGCGCTCTTACCTGGTCATGGATTTTATTGAGGGGCACACGATTGAGGATCAGTTGGAAAAAGATCCAGGCAAGCCTTTACTCCTGGAGCAGGTTCTTAGCTGGGGTCAACAGCTCTGCGACGTTTTGGGCTACTTGCATAATCACCAGCCCCCGATCATCTTCCGCGACCTCAAACCATCCAACGTGATGATCAGTGATAGCGGGCATATCTTCCTCATCGACTTTGGTATTGCACGCGTCTTTAAGCCGGGCCAGCTGCATGACACTGTAGCACTGGGGTCTCCTGGCTATGCTGCTCCCGAGCAATATGGTAAGGCGCAGAGCACGCCACGCTCGGATATCTATAGCCTCGGTGCATTGCTGCATTGTCTCCTCACGGGAGTCGATCCAAGCGAGCAACCATTTTTCTTTAAGCGCGCATCACAATTAAATCCTAACGTGCCACCCGAGCTTGACGAGCTCTTAGAGCAGATGCTCAATATGGATGTCGAGAAACGTCCGGCCAGCGTACAGGAGGTTTCTCACATATTGCAGCAGGTTGATCAGAAGCGCATCAGCGGAACCTTAACGCAGACGCAAACAAGAATTCAGGTTCCCCCAGCGCGAACGACGGCGCAGCAGATCCTGCAGGATGCTTATAATCTCTACTCGCAGAGGCGCGTACGCGAGGCCCTTGCCGCTTACGATAAAGCCATCCAGACCGATGGCCTGAATGCTGAGGCCTGGCAGGGCCGTGGCTTGACCCAGGCCATAAATGGTCAGCACCGCGACGCCCTGGCTTCATTCGAGCGCGCCTTGCAGCTCGATAGCAATCTAGTTACCTCCCTGAATGGCAAGGGTACGGCGCTGAATATGTTGCACCGCAACGAGGAAGCTCTGAATGTCTTTGAGCGTGCTTTAAAGCTGGCTCCCGACAACGCCTTCTCCTGGAATGGCAAAGGAGCTGTGCTAAGCGCCCTTGGCCAACCAGAACAGGCGCTTAACGCTTTTGAGGTGGCGCTGCATTTTGATCCCCATATGGCTCAGGCCTGGAGCAATAAAGGCCTGGTCCTCAGACAGCTTAAGCGCTATCAGGATGCCTTGCGCGCCTTTGAGCGTGCTCTTACCTACGATTCGAACTCGGTTAGCTACTGGAACGGCAAAGGCCTGGTTCTCTATGAGATGGGCCGCTTGAAGGAGTCCTGGAATTCCTTCCAGGAAGCGCTGAAGCGCGATCCAAATTATCCTCCGGCGCTGTATGGCATGGGAAATGTCTTTTACGCGCAGCAGCGGCTTAATAAGGCACTTGAGTCCTATGATCAGGCCCTGCGCATCGATCCCAATTTTGTGAGAGCCTGGGATAAGCGCGGCAATGTGCTTGGCGATATGGGCAGGCTTAATAAGGCACTTGAGTCCTATGATCAGGCCCTGCGCATCGATCCGCGCTTCGCCTCTTCCTGGAATGGCAAGGCGAGCATTCTTTGCCAGATGGAGCGCTACGGGGAGGCTCTTGATGCCTATGACCGCGCCTTGCGCATCAATCCTGAGGCGGCTTTGTCCTGGAATGGCAAGGGTAACGCGTTCTATCAGTTAGGGAACTACGAGCTTGCTCTGCAGGCTTATGATCGTGCGCTCCTGCTAAATGCGCGCATGGTCTCGGCTCTTCACAACAAGTCTCTTGTCCTGAAACAGTTGGGCCGCAATAATGAGGCTCTGGCTGCCGCTGAGGCGGCAATCAGTCTGGCTCCCAACGATCCCGATAACTGGCAGCGGAAAGCAGAAGCGCTACGCAAGTTACACAGGCGCAAGGATGCAAAAGTGGCCGAGGCAGAGGTTGCCAGGCTACGCGGCGAAGCTTAGCAACGCTTGCTATGGCCTGGAGTATCTATCCGCACGCAGCCAATATGGCCTTGGGAGTTAGCATGGGCCTTCCGGTTGCGCTGGGCGGAATCGCAGCTCCCGCCCTCGGTCATATTGCCTATCTCTCTGGCATAGCAATAAACCTGGCTAGTTGTGACTGCTATACCACTTGTCGGTACGGTTCTTATTACTGGCGTTACCGCACTCTGCAGTGTGGCGTAAGCTAGTGCAGTCTGCGCGCAATGCTATCGTGAATGACTACGGCATCATCGTCGTAACCCGAGATTGCTTCTGCGCTAAAGCCTTTTTGCCCCCGATGTCCTAAAGTTTTGCCGGCCAGCTCTAATCCAGCAATGCGCATCGCTACAGGCGGATCGATATTCAGCAATATTTCATCTACGGTACCAACTTCAGTTCCGTTATCACTGACAACTTTGCTGCCATGAAGGTTCTGGCTGGTAGGCAGAGGCGGCAGGGCCTTGATCAACATTTGCTCGCTATCTATGCTGATGCCCTTGGCATCAATGGTCTGGATGGCAGTCACGGGCAACGAGCGATTCCCCAGAACAGGCATGCGCACACATAACGCATAAACTGAGTTGGTGCCTGGCTTAAAGTAGAAATCCTCGACAGTACCCAGTGTTCTACCCTGTTTAGGAACAATGACCGGCGTATTGCGTAGCTCTGACCATTTCCTGGCAGCTTTACTATTAGCCATATATAATTACTCCTCAATCCACAGATGATCATCTTAAGCCCTCAAGCTATGCTTAACAGGGCTCTTGCTCTATTATACAGCTACGCAGACCAGACAGGGAACATTAGCCAGTATTGACGAAATTTCTAAGCTTCTGTCATTTATCAGAAAATTTACTGTTTCTCAGAAAACGAGCCATGCTGCCAAGCGCTTTCAGCGCATCAGCTTTCTCACAGAACTTGGCGTAGCGTCGCCTCTCATTCTTTTTCAGCTCTTCCCTTCTCTCCTTCATGAAATCTTGCCACATTTTTGCCACCATATCTGAGAAATACGCCAACACATGGGGAAAAATGGTCGCATTTCTGGCGCATCTCAGGTATACTTGCACGTGAGAAGGAGACATGCGATTCTAGCACAACGCAAGGGAAAACGGTCATGAAAGTGAAAGGTTCTCTTGATTCCGAAATGAGAAGGAGGTGGCCCTGATGAATCGTCATCGCCCCGTCAGAGGGACATTAGGGGTCCTCTGGCTGTTCTGGGTGGCACTGGTTCTCAGTGGCTGCACGACTGCCTCGCCGCAGGCGCGTTCGACGCCGACTGCGGCGCCACGATCAGCATCTTCGCCTTCAGCTCCTCCTCCCTGTCAAACCCAGCACCTCCTGCTCGCTTTTGGCACCTTCGGCGCCGCTACCAGCAACGAGGCCGCACAGTTTGTCCTGGTGAACCAGTCGAAGCAGAGTTGTACGCTCTCCGGCTATCCAGCGGTCCAGCTCCTGGATGCTCAACACCAGCCCATCCGAGCACACGTCAGGCAAGTCACGCAGGGGTTTCTGTATCAACAGCAGGTGCCCCATCAGTTTGTCCTTCAGGCGGCGGGAAAGGCGTATTTCGTGGTCTCCTGGACCAACCAGGGCTGTGGGAAGCTCCCTCCAGGTGTAGGCCCTCCAGGATCCTTTGCTTCCCCAGTCTCCTTTCTGCGAGTCACCCCGCCTCTCAATCAGGCACCCCTGCTGGTCGCCACCCCCCAGTGGGGGGGCCCGTTCTGTCCGTTCAGAAACTTTGTGAACATCTCTCCTCTGGAGCCGTACAATATCTTGCAGCAGCCTCGATGATCTCCAAGCTGAAGCCGCGTACTTCCGCGAAGCCAGCCACTGCGTGCGCGCGTTTCATGGAGCAGTGAGGGAACTGCGTGAGCGATCAGCTCTCCTTTTGAGAGGGGAGCTACTTACGGAGAAACCCGATTTTCGCTCACGCAGTTCCCAAATGAACACTTCGGCATCAAAGCAGAGACCAGTTCGTTTGGCTTTTCAGCTTTGCGCCCGCGTTCTGCTTGCATAAAATCGTGCAGTCTCCTCGCGCTGCTTCTGGGAGTGACGCGCCAAATTATGAGAGAGACACTGGTCATTTCATCAGAGCTTCACAGCGCGGAAGAGATGAGATAAGATGTCGCGCCAACTAATACGAGAGACCAATGTGCTGAATGCGCCTCTCAAGCCGATATGGGCAAGTTATCTGAGAGGAAACGCGCCAGGAATAATTACTTTAAATGACAGCTTCTCCTTCGCCTCAATCCATCCGCTCTGCCATGATCTCTCTTCACTCTGCGCAGAGCTTGCTTTTCGATCTTCTTCCTGCTATAATAATAACTGACTGGACAGTTATTATTATACTTTTACTAACCTGCTCTTTTTCAGAGAGGCGCTGTTGTTTGAGACGACAAGAGATGGAGGATTATTCATGTACGCTACAGAGAAGAAAAAGCAGGCAAGAACGAATATGCAGCCCCGCGCGGGCATCGGGGGCGTGTGGGATCGCCTGGCAGGACCTGGAGCAACGGCAGCAGAAAACTGGGTTAATCTCACCTGGGTACTATTGTTCACCATAGCAGCCCTGGCTTATCCACTGCTTTCCCACTTGAAATGGAACTTCTGGCAACTTCTTCTCGTTGGCCTGATCGCCTTCGATATTGCTGGTGGAATCAGCGTGAACGCATCGCCAGCTGCCAAACGCTGGTGGAATCGGCCTGGCCAGGCTTTAAGCAGCATTTCGGCTTTGTGGTATTCCACATTCATCCCTTTATCCTGGCTGCTCTGTTTGCTGGCTTCTCCTGGATCGCAGCAGCAATCATCTATGCGTCTGTATTACTTGCTGCTCTTCTCATTCTGCTCACGCCGCTGAACGTCAAGCGGCCGGTGGCCTTCATTTCGTATGCTATTCTCGTTCTTATCGGCATATATCTGATCTCCGTGCCCATAGGCCTGGCGTGGTTTTTCCCTTTCTATGCGCTGAAGTTACTCCTTGCCCACCTGTTACCCGAGAAAGGGCTGGGATACGCACAAGAGAATGATGCTACATCTAGCTAGCAGCAAAAATTCTTCTATTCGTTGCTTTCGAGAGCAGTTAGCACTTCGAGAGTAGATTTTGCATTTCGACGTCTTCGCGCTCGAAATGCAGCCACACTCTCACGATGGGCACAGGCCTCGGAACAATACCGTTTGCGCATATTTTTTGAGGCGTCGATAAAGGCGGCCTGGCATGACGGAGAGGCACAAATGCCAAAACGATCTGCACCAAATTCGCAAAGCACAACGGCCAGACCCATAGCAGTAGTTGATGTTAGCCAGTGAGCACAGCCCTCTTCTGCCGACTCAAAATGCAAATGAAAGGGGCCATGGTGCCAGCTGATACGCGGCGTCGCACCGCTTGCACGCAGCTCTTCGTTCAATAGGGCTGCGGCTGCTTGTTCATCGACCGAAGCCAGTTCAAAAACAGTGCGCAGAGAGCTTCGCAAGGCACGCACACGCAGCACATCGTCATTACTAAGCTCCCAACTATGCAGGGCTGTTCTATACATACCCTTTGCCACCCGGTAATGCGGCTTCTTGTCGGCTTCTTCAGGACTAAGCTCATATATGACCTCATGTTCTTCCATAAACTTCCGCAGATCCTCTTCGCTAAGCAGAGTATCGCGGCCGCTTACCGGATGCAAAGTGTTTATCAGATCAACAGCCAGGCTGACTGAGCGGGATGTGTAGTGGGTAAAATCCACTTGACATGTCACTCCTTTTCTTCTATGCTTGTTATATATAAAACCATTTTAGCATGTCACACATTTTTGTGGAAGGAGCTCAGAGATCGGAGCAGCTCGTAACAGCTGAAAAAGCTGCCCTGGAAATAAATCTAGCCGATCTGGAGACAAGACTATCCACAAAATGAGGCAAGGAGTTACGATGACGGAATCATTGCTAGCCCATACTGCCCTTGGAGATTTACAGGGCATATCCAACGCCGGTATAGTCCAATTTCGCGCAGTCCCCTATGCGGCACCGCCAGTAGGAGATCTACGCTTTGCAGCGCCGCAAGCTGTTTCTAGCTGGCAAGGAGTTCGGGACGCCACAAGGCATGGTCCGATCTCACCGCAATTACCCTCTCGCCTGCGCAACGTAACAGGCGATTTTGTCAGTCCACAGAGCGAGGACTGTCTTACGCTCACTATTTCAACGCCAGCTATTGATAAGCAAGCCCGGCCAGTGCTCGTCTGGCTCCATGGAGGAGCTTACACAAGTGGCGCTGGCTCACTTGATTGGTATGATGGCACCGAGCTTGCGAGAGCAGGAAATATGGTCGTGGTTGGAGTTAATTATCGCACCGGTGCTTCTGGCTTTCTCTACTATCCTGAGATCAGCAATGGTCAATCCGGTATCCTCGATATGATTGCTGCCCTGCACTGGGTCCAGGAGCATATCAGCGCTTTTGGCGGTGATCCAAAGCAGGTTTGTGTTATGGGGCAATCGGCAGGAGCGCATGCGATCATGTACATACTAGCCCTGCAGGAGACGAGACATTTATTCCAGCGGGCCATTCTACAGAGCGCGCCGGAGGGGCTGGCTCCCCTCGCGGAAGCAGATGCACGCGTAATTGGAGAGCAATGGCTAGATATATTGCAGATCGAGCGGGGCCAGCCAGCAGAGATTGCCGCCCGCTTAAGGGCCGAGAAGCCGGAGCGGATCTTAGAGGCCACCGCTCAACTGGCTCGCATGAACGGTCGTCTTGGTCAGTTTACTCCACCATTCATGCCTGTATTTGACGCCCTCTCTACCCCAGAGAAGTTTATTGCCGCTGCAGCCGCGGGCGCCAGAGCTGCCGGTGTGGAAGTGATTATTGGCACAACGCGAGAAGAAGCTCATGCATTTTTAGGCGATCCCACGGGACAGCCCCCGGACCCGGCTCTCATTGCTACGCGCTTTTCTGAGCTAGGTGGGAATGCCGAGACATTGGAACAGTACAGTCGCCGACGCCCTGGGGCCAGAATGATAGAGTTATTAAGCGACTTATTAACCGAGCGCGTATTCCGGCGCCCCTCGCAGCAGCTAGCAGAAGCTCTGGCTCAATCAGGCTTGAATACCTGGGTTTATCAATTCGATTGGGCACCTGCAGGCTCGCCCTTCAAGGCCTGTCATTGCCTTGAACTGCCATTTGTGTTCGGCACTCCAGGTGCATGGAGCAACGCGCCAATGCTGCACGGGACAGATCCGGCCATCTTCACAGATCTGTCGAAGGCATTACAGAGCGCCTGGATTGGTTTTATCCGCTCAGGAGATCCTTCCACCTATATTCCATGGCCTCGCTATCAGTCAGCGAGCAAGAGCATACTGAGCTTTGCCCCAGTCATCGAAGCACACGGCATCGTGAATAGTCTCTAGCAACACCGGGAAAGAGGAAGATCTCAGCTTAAATAGCCAGGAGATCCTTGAGTATTAGCGCTGGGCTGATACGGCGCAGAGTAAGTAGGCTTAGGCAAACTCATACTCACGTCAGTTTGGACGTATGTCTGGTAGTGCTTTCAAATAATTATAGAAAAGAGTTTTGTTTATGAATGGCCAGGTCAATATTATCCATCATGCTGGTCTGATTTCAGCCAATCTCGATGCAATGGTTGCGCGTTACGAGCGGCTCGGTTTTATGTTCACGCCGCTATCGCGCGCCAAGATCGCCCTCACGCCCGGTACAGAACCACAAGAACTAGGAGCTGGGAATCGCTGTGCAATCTTTGAGAGTAACTACCTTGAGCTCCTTGGCGTTATTGACAGAGAAAAATGGAGCAGCATGAGTAAAGAGCAGCGCGGCCCATTTGATCTCGATACGCCCCTCAGCCGCTACGAAGGTTTGCACGTTATGCACTTTGGTACAGATGATATAGAGGCAACGCGTGAACTGTTAATAAAACTGGGCACTGCTTGTTCAGAGGTGGCCCATTTCCAGCGCAATGTAGACACCCCGCAAGGAGAAATGACAATGTATGCCAAATGCTTACATTTCCCTGCGCAGAGCAATCCCGAAGGTCTTATTCAAATTGCCCAGCATCTTACGCCAAAGCTCGTGCTACAGCCACGCTACATCCAGCATCGCAATGGAGCAAGAGCCTTGACTGAATGTATTGTCTGTACGACCGACCCGGCAAGTTATATAACGAAGTATGAGCGCTATACAGGACATAGAGGAGAACAGAGGGATGGTTTCTTTGTCCTGGAGCTGGATTATTCAAGAGTTGTCGTGACCACCCCTGAACATCTTGACGAACTGCTTCCTGGCTGCGTACCACCTGCTCTACCATGCCTGGTTGGTTTTACTGTCGCTACAGTAAATCTGGATATGGTTCGCAGCATATTGAACGAGCATCAGGTGCCCTTCCAGGAATATCGAGGACGTGTGATGGTGCGACCCGAAGAGGCCTATGGAAGCGCTGTTCTATTTGAAAATATAGGCACACCACGCCTGTAACTTTATACCCCTTGCCCAGACTACCGCAGCGGCTAAACTTGCCTCTTTGCAACAGAGAGTCTTGATAGAGGTTACAAGGCAGGCTAGCTTGCTTTCTAGCCGGGCAAAGAAAGCGGTCCCGTCAAATACTGGGAGGTATGCAACCCGCAAGCTACGGGCCACATACCTCTGCGAGATCTGTAATAGTTCCTTGAGGACGAGTCAGAGACGATGCTCAGGCCTGCGGCTCTGGCGAAGCAAGGGAAGCCGGAATCTCGATATTCAGCTGATTGCATAAAAATGCGAGAATATCGCTCTCTTCTTCGATAATCTTGCTTGTAGGCTTGCCCAGGCCATGGCCGGCCTTCATTTCCAGGCGCAGAAGAATGGGATGTTCACCGCTATTTGCCTCCTGCAAGGTAGCCGTAAATTTCTTAGCATGGGCAGGTACGACGCGATCATCGCTATCGGCTGTGACGATAAGCGTGGGAGGATAGGCAATATCTTTCTTCACATTATGTAATGGTGAATAAGCATAAAGAAATGCAAACTGTTCTGCATTATGCTCAGCATCGCCGTACTCAGGTATCCAGAATCTTCCAACCGTAAACCTATGATAGCGCAGCATGTCGATAACTGGTACCTGGCAAATTACAGTTCCATAGAGGTCTGGCCGCTGGACCAGGCAGGCACCAGTCAGTAAGCCGCCATTGCTTCCGCCTATAATTGCCAGACGCGCCGCTGAGGTGTATCGCTCAGCGATAAGCCATTCGGCTGCCGCGATAAAGTCATCGAACACGTTCTGCTTTTTCTCCAGCATCCCGGCCTGATGCCAGTCCTCACCATATTCGCCGCCGCCGCGCAGATTGGCCACGGCATATATACCGCCCAATTCCAGCCATAACAATGCATTCGTATCAAAGAATGGGGTAATACTTATATCGAAGCCGCCATAGCCATACAGCAACACGGGATTCTGCCCGTCAAGCTTCAGGCCCTTTTTATGGGTCAGAAACATTGGCACGCGTGTTCCATCCTTTGTCGGATAGAACACTTGAGTGGTCTCATAATCCTCTTGCTTAAATTTGATAACCGGCTCATGTAGCCGTGAGAGGCTCCCATCGATCAGGTCATAGCGATAGATTGTCGGCGGATATAAGAAAGACGTAAAGCTAAAAAATAGTTCAGTCTGTTCAGGTTTGCCCGAGACCTCTGCGATAGAACCAAGAGTTGGCAGAGCAACTTCGCCCTCAAAGCTGCCATCGAGGCGATAGAGCTTCACAACATGGTGAGCATCATGCATATAGACGGTCACAAACTGGTGATTGACGATAAGCGCGAAATCCAGCACGTCCTCCTGTTCACCTACCAGTTCCTGCCAGTTCTCGCATTCGGGCCGTTGCGTATCTATCGCTATAATCCTGCCACGTGGTGCCCCCTGATTCGTCCTGAAATAGAAAATAGGGCCGTCGTTTCCCAGGAAGGTATAGTTGGCATCCCCCTCGTCTAAGAGGCGTATAAACGTAAATGGATCGCCACTTACGACGGGTCGATAATAGAAGCGGTTATTCGAATCGGTTCCCTGCCAAACGGTGAGCAGGAGATATTTGCCATCGTCAGAGATACTGGGACTAAAGCTGAGCTCTTTGGCGTCGGGCCGCTCGAAGATAAGCTGATCATCGCTCTGAGGCGTGCCCAGAGTGTGCCAATAGACTTTACAGAAACGTGACTCGTCCTCGGCTGGCACGCTTCCCGGCTCGGGGAAACGATCATAATAAAATCCCCGATTATCGTGCCGCCAGGCTATGCTAGCAAACTTACACCACTTGATGGTCTCGGCATAATCGCTACCATCAACAATGCGCCGAATCTTGATCTCCTGCTGATCGCTTCCGCTGGCCGAGATGCTATATGCCAGTAGCTCACCATCCTTGCTATAGTATTGACTGGTCAGCGCAACAGTTCCATCAGCACTAAGGGCATTGGGATCAAGGACAAGGCTTGCCGTATCTTTCAGCGTTTTTTGCTTATAGAGCACGGCCTGATTCTGCAATCCGGTATTCCAGGAGAAGAAGTAATGCTCCCCTTCTCTGGATGGAACAGAGTACTTAGGATAATTCAGCAGCTCGGTAAAGCGCGACTTAAGCGTTTCGCGCCCGGGAAGATCAGCCAGGTACTGGCGGGTGAGGGCATTCTGGGCTTCGGACCAGGCGATAACTTCCTCAGAGGTCGCATCTTCGAGCCAGCGATAGGGATCGGCAACCTTGGTGCCATGGTAGTCATCGACGACATCGCCGCGACGGGTGGCGGGTATGTTCACTTTACAACTCCTTGAACGGGCAAGGCCGGGAAAGAAAGCCACTTAAGCGTCAAGTAACTTATACTCTCCAAGCGTGCGCACAAAATTTGTAATAATTGCCTGAACTTCTTCAAGGCGTCCCTGAAAGAAATGATCGGCTCCTTGAATCTCCACAATACGCTTTGGGGCTGGCACTTGCTCAATCCATTTCAAGGCTACATCATATGGAGCGAGCTCATCATTTGTTCCATGGATAAAGAGTTTGGACTTATGGCAGCCCTGCAGAGTATTGTCATCGAACATACGCGCCGCCACACCAAGTCCAATCATGGCCTGAACGCGATCATCTATAGCTGCGACTGATAAGCCCACATAGGACCCAAAGGAAAAGCCGCCAACAATAGCCGGCACCCCGGGATAACGACGGCTGAGGAATTCAAGCGCATAGCGCACGTCATCCTTCTCACCGCGCCCGTCGTCATAGGTCCCACTGCTGTGGCCTACTCCGCGAAAATTGAAGCGCAAGGACGGAATATTTAAGGAGTGCAGAGCCTGAGCGGCTTTAAAGACTACTTTATTGTGCATCGTACCTCCGCCAAGCGGGTGAGGATGACACATCAGGCTAACGTATAGGGGCTGCGTTCCCTCTTCCTCGGGTTTAAGAATCCCCTCAAGAAATCCTTGTGCGGTAGGTATATTGATATGTAATACTTGATTACTACCCATGTTTTTTTCCCGTTCCAGCTTTCTAAGCCTAAGCTTCTTTGCTCTATACTTCTCAACTTTTCAAAGCCATACTACCACACGTTTTTTGCTCTGTGAAACGTGCCATCCTGACAGTAGCAGCTTTTTCCCTCTCTCTCGCCTGCTCGTTACCCCTACTCTCCAACATTTCCCTCATCAATACTATTCCATAGGAGATGGCTCCGCAGGCCTCACGTCCCTGCCTGATTTATAAAGTATGCAAGCTTTTTATGCAATGCCTCGCCTCTTAACTTGGAGCAAGGCAATTTTGCGAGGCAAAGTGCTCATATAGAACATTTTTACTATTCAGGTTAAAATAACAGTATTGTCAGATAGCAATATTAGTATCAACTTCGAATAAATGAGGCAAGAAAATGCGACACGCAGATCGACCACAGAAAATTCCTGAAGCCGTTGCCCTTAGCCAATTCCCGGTCTACGGATTACCCGAACGCCCTTCTGATCTGACCATATGCAGCCACGGCCTGGGCATCTCGCAGTTTGGCAATATAATGAGCATATCTTTTACCTTTACCAGTCCACGCTATTCCTCTGGCCCATGTTATGCTCCGGAAAGTCAGAACTTTGTCATTATTTCACTGGATAGTGCGGTCCAAGATCTGACAAAAGAGCCCTTAAGCTTTGATCTCAACGATCCATATAACATGAAATATGAGCGCAAAGCACGACGAGACGAAAACCCCACCGTTTGGGAAGGAACGCTTTCCCTCGCTAACATTACTTTTTCTGGCAAGATCCTGCAGTGGATACACCCACCTCTTACGACAGCCTTTCTATTTACCTCGAAGCTGACAATCCTGTTTGGACATAGCTATGGCCCGGCATTTGGTGAGCTTCTCCAACTCCTACAAAGCTTACAGATAGTCAACAGAAATAGCGCATTGCTCAAGCAATATCAATACGAATATGATAACCAGCGCAGCCCAATACTTGACAATCGGGAGCTCTAGAAGCAGCTTTTTCCTTCTTTCGCGCCTGCTCGTTACCCTCTACTCCCCAATATGGGCCGCCGATACTATTGCATAGAAATAGCTTCGGAGGTCCTATGCCCTCATTTGAGCCAGCACAAAATATGTCCTTATGCATGCGCTGTGGCAGGCCGCTTCCCACAGCGGGGTTCGTTTGTCGCGCTTGCCGGCCCGCGGCCCTGCGTCCAATCCGGCTGCATGCATATGATCACGAGCAATTTGCCGAGGTAGATGAGCTGACGGATGTAGAGCAGATTGCCTCTCTTCCCACCACGCCAGCAAACCTGAGCTTATTACTAATGCAACACGTTGACGCCTATCTTGCTCGGGGGTATATACTAGTGGATAGAGGAAGCGAGTATGCTATTCTTCAGCAGAAAAAAAGCGGTGCGCCAGCCATAACTCCGCCTCGCACAGAAATACATATCCTTATCGTTGATAGTCGCAACACAGCAATACATATCTATAAGCTTATATAATTACTATAATGCAGGTTACAGCTCAAGTAATCTTACAGGCTTTTCCACTTCTCATTGTTCTGGCACCTTGAATGGCGAAAAGAGAAAAATTGATGGGGCGCCGCGCTCTGGCGAGCATATCGCTAGCTTCGACGTGGCCGCGCGCCGCACTCTAGCCAGAGCTGTCCTTAACTATCCCTTGGGCAAGCATGGAAAGCCTGGAGGGAGCAAGCACACCGATCCCTGAAGCAAAGGCGATCGTAAGTAGCACTTTAAGCGGTACAGTGTGGTCGTATCAACGGAAAAGGATATGTTATGGAGACTTATGGACTACATCAATATCCCGGCAAACTTTTTATAGTGGAAGGCGTAGATGGTTCTGGCAAGAGCACGCAGATAGCGCTTCTGCGCCAATGGCTGATCAGCGAGGGCTATACTGTCTTCTTTAGCGAATGGAACTCCTCTCCCCTTGTCAAAAAGACGACGAGCAAGGGCAAGAAGAAGCAGCTCCTGACCCCCACGACCTTTAGCCTGATTCATGCCACTGACTTCGCGGACCGCACAGAGCATGATATCATCCCTCCGCTCAAGGCCGGAGCCATTGTGCTGGCGGATCGCTATATTTATACGGCCTTCGCGCGCGATGCTGCCCGCGGTGTAGATCGTCTCTGGCTGCGCGAGCTCTATCAGTTCGCCGTAAAGCCAACTGTGGCCTTTTACTATCGCGTCCCCCTCGATGTCTCGCTCAAACGCATCCTGACCAGCCGTAACGAATTGAAATACTACGAAGCGGGCATGGACATGGGATTGAGCAACGATCCCTACGAAAGCTTTAAGCTATTTCAGCAGCGGATCGTCAACGAATACGAGACAATGGTCGATGAGTTCGGCCTGACAGCCATGGATGCCACGCTACCCATACCGGAACAGCAGCGCCAGATGCGTAGATTGGTAAGGCCACACCTGCAGGGAGTTCGCCGCCTACGCGCCTCTGCTCAGAATATAGCTCTATCCGGCTTGATCCAGGAAACCCATCTTTTCAACAATCTGGCCCATGAATTGAAAGGCGCCGAACGATGAATTTTAGGGAAGAGGATGATGGAAGAGAGGCCTATCGATCAGCTACTATCCGTGTAGCAGAGAGGGAAGATATGACCGATCTCGCTTTTTATGGTATTGATGCAATTGGCCTGAGAGAGCGCGACGAGGTATTACCGGGTCGCCTGATCGTGATTGAGGGTACCGATGGCGTGGGTCGAACTACGCAGCTGAACCTCTTGCGCCCCTGGCTGGAAAGCAGCGGCTATGCCGTCGTCGATACTGAAACTACGCGCTCAGTCCTGGCCGGACCGGGGCTTAAGCAAGCCAAAGAAGGGCATACGCTCGGTCCGATTACGCTTAATCTATTCTATGCCACTGACTTCGTGGATCGCTTCGAGAACCAGATGCTGCCCGCGCTACGAGCCGGCTTTATCGTGCTCACCGA
Source organism: Ktedonosporobacter rubrisoli (assembly GCF_004208415.1). Classification (GTDB taxonomy): domain Bacteria; phylum Chloroflexota; class Ktedonobacteria; order Ktedonobacterales; family Ktedonobacteraceae; genus Ktedonosporobacter; species Ktedonosporobacter rubrisoli. Next base: position 7,341,372 of record NZ_CP035758.1, read on the forward strand.
TCGCTACGTCTATTCACTTATTGCCCGCGCCCTGGTGCGTGGCGCCGACGCCCGCTGGATACGCTCCATCTATGGCCTAGCGCTTAAGCCCGACGCTATTTTTTATCTTCACATTCACTTACATGAGCTCATCCCGCGCGTGTTGCAGCGTGGCGGCTTCGACTTCTGGGAATCGGGCATGGATATGCGCCTGGGTGCCGATCTATACGAAAGCTTTGTTAACTATCAAACCCGCTTACTTGCAGAATATGAGAAGATGATCCCCATCTACAATTTTCAGGTGATCGATGCTACCTTGCCGGTAGAACAAATTTCGGAGCAGCTTAAGCTCAAAATCTTACCACTCCTGCCCCAGGGCTGAGCACCTTACTATATACAGGGCTGCTTACACAGATTTTGGCGCGCCTTGAGAAGCGTCAAAACGTGGAACCTATAACTTACCTTTTGTCCTCTGGATAGGATGCCTGAGGTTGCTCATATATGGTGAGCGGGAACTCTTCGCTGGGAGGGTCCTGTCTCGCCATGCTGAATATTTCATTTGCGGGTGTAGAATAGAGGGAAGGCTTTTTCTTGCCCAGGCCCCCAACCAATACAACACAAAAATAGAGCAGGGCACCGAGGATATGGCACAGGCCAATAACGAGCAGCCAGAGCACCTTTTGCTTCCAGCTCAAGGCTCTATTGAGCAAACAATGCAGCAGCATAGGCAGATTCAGCGCGATGAACAGGAATATTATGAGGTCGAGCGCATGAAAGCCTGGGATCATCTTATGGTCCTTTCCATATTTTCAGCCCGTTACGCAGCTATTTTTATTATCCTATTATAGCACAGAATAAGCACTATTTTACAGCAGGATAGACATGAGGATAGGGTTATTTCATTTTCCTGTTTTTGCCCCACCCATCCGTCCGAGAAGAAGGGAAAATGGGGCACGCCCCATGCCCCGGCAGAGGACTGGTCGTCCTCTGATACTCGTCCCCCGGACAGGGATACCTCTCTGGGAGAGAGGTATCTCCTGCTTCGATAAAAACTAAATAGCCCTGACATGAGGATTTGTGCAAATGCAGAAAGATGAGAAAAAGGAGTTAATTCGTATCAAAAATGAAAAGCGCGCTTGATTTCTACTTGGGTAGGATTTGGCGCGATCTTTTATGGCTCGTAATTGCGCCAGTGAAGAATTTTTTATAGAGATGTCCGAAAAATTTTAACTACGAGATAATAAATGCTTAATATGCCCTACTTATACTATCCACAACGGCAGATATTCCAGGTGAAAGAACATATGGGATCGGCCCATTCCTCAAAACAAGAGGCAGGCCGATAGCGCCTATGTTCAGCCTGTAAAGATAAAGCCACGCGTGTGGTGCCAAAGGGCCGGGAGCAGAGGATACAGCAGAGCAGATAAGTGCAGTATCCTCCCTTGCCGCCTCATCAGCAACCGCACACAGTTATGATATCCAGCATCGCATCGTAGCCACCGGGCCTCCCGCTGGTTCAGGGGCAAAAAGGTGGGCTGGCCAGTTTTGCGCCCACCCAGTGTTGGAGCAGGTCGGATTGGCACCTGTATTTACTCGGTCTATGCGGCATGTTGGATAGTCATACCTCAGCAGTCCGACTATGGCCCTTAAGGCCTGCAGCTCGGCAGACGAGCGAGAGGTAAACCTCGAACCTCTCGCTCAGCAGGGGGCATCTTAGTGCCCGGCAGAAAGAAAAAGCAGCCAGATCAAGACATCTCTGGCTGCTTTTTCCACAGGTAGGGCAAAGACAAAACCGCTGGAAGTGATAGTCTGCTTTACTGTACAGTCACGCGCATTGGCACCGGTATACGTAACATAGTCTCATCGGTATACTCATCAGCATCCACAGCTGGCAGACCAGGGACGAGCGGAAGATTGCTCTCCTCCACGATACCGTTATCAAGATACACGTGATAAGGGAACATAGCCGGATCAAAGGCATTGTTCTGCGAAACAAGAATGATCTGCTCGAAGTGCTGCCCCAGGATTTCGCCGTTGATGACATTGACAAGAGCCTGCGCACGTCCACGGTCAAATGAACTAAGCGGCTCATCCATTACCACAAAGCCGGGGGCCGCATTCAGCTCACGCGGCAAAGAAGCAATGGCGAAGGCCAGGCGTAAAGCCAGCGAAAACTGATCAGCCGCGCCGCCCGAGAGCGCCGACTTCGATACATAAGCACTTGCCGCCGGCTCCCACACGCTGATCTGGAAGGGTCCGCCACTGGCAGCTCCTTGCTCCGGCTGAGTAATCAAATGAGCATCGTGGTAACGGCCACCCGTGAGTAAAGGCAACAACTGCTGCATATAATACTCGGTACGTGGCAACATCTTGCGCATAAGCCGATCATGCACGCCCTGCACCAGCATATTGGCCCGTTTCTTGGTCTCATAGGAACGTTCCTGCTTATCCATCTCGGCGCGAGACTGCTTGAGATCGAGGGGAGCGCGTCCCGTCTGCAACTGCTTACTCAGTTCCAGCTCTTGCTCTTCAAGTTGCGTCAACTCCTCTTCGAAGGTCACACGTTCCTCTTCTAGCCCGTGGCGATCCCGTGATGTATACTCACCAACCAGGGGCCAGACCGCAATGATCTCAGAGACAGTGTAAGTCTTGACGGCCGGGCGATTGCGCTGAGCGAGCATAGCCGAGATACGTTCTTCAGCCCCCTCAATCTCATTCTGGCACAGCTCGATCTTGATCTTAGCCGCTCCTTCTTGCTCGCTCAAGGTATCAAGCTCTTTTACCGCCTCAGCTTCCCTGGCCTCGGTCAGTTCCCGCTGGCAGCGCGTACGCAAAGCAATAAGAGCCTCGGCAAAAGGATTGAGAGGCACGATCCAGCTACCCAGCGAATTGCTGTACTTGGCAAGCTGCTTATAGTATTCAGAGAGCGCTTCCTGCAACTCTTTAAGCTGAACAACATAATTACCATGGCGCTCTTGCAGCATAATCCTGTTGCCCAGGGTAATATGCAGCTCTTCTAACTGCTTGCGGGCAACGGTCTCTGCGTGATTAATAGCCGCCTGGCCAAAGGAGACGCCAAGGGGTCTCACGCGCTGACGCAAGGAGTCCTGGAGGGCTTGCAAAGCCTCACGCAAGGCCATCTGCTGCTCGCGCGCCCGCTCGATCTTCAGGGCTGGATTGCTCTCCTCAAAGCGAGCCACGCGCTCCTCAAAGGCGCGTCTGCGGGTCAGGAGCACATCTAAGGCGTCCTGATGGATTTTCACCTGTGCCGATAGATCGGTCACCAGATCCATTTTGCCATCAAGGGTCGCCAGTTCGCGTTCGGTAGCGCTAATATTGCTCTCAATAATCGCTTCTAGCTCAGGAATACCAGCCTGGCTATTGTCGCGAGAAATAGGATCAGAGCGCGAGAAGCCCAGCGAGGCCGTACTCTGCAGGCGCTCACCGATACTTGGGAGAGTCAGTCCTTCTTGCTCGGTCAGCAAGGCGACCTCCTCATGCATGCGCTCAATCGTCGACTGATCGTCGCGCAGATGCTCCTCAATGTGCGCCCAGTCGCCGCGCTTGTACTCATCTTCCAAGCGTGCGCGCTCCTTACGTAGATTGGCCACCGCCTCCATCGTCACATTGACCTGATTGCGGGCCGCGTTGGCCTCCTCAATTTTTTCGCGCATCTGCCTCTGGAGATCGGCAAGGCTCTCTCCCTGATCTTTTACCTGCATCAAGTAGGACTGTGCATCCTCAAGAGAGCGGGGGATATTCCCACCCAGGGAACGAATCTCATGCTCAACCTGGAGAAGCGCTTCATTATCCCCACTCATGCGTAGAGCCGTCTCGCGGGCCGCCACCATCATACCAACCTGATTGATGGCTTCCTGCATCTGCTGATCGGCAACCTTCTCCTCTTCGCGCGCTTTACCATAGCTCTGGAAGTTAAGGAAACCGATCGCGCCCATGACCAGGGCCAGGATACCGGCAATAGAGGCCACGATTGGTACATTTTGCGAGAAGAGCACAAAAGCCGCTGCGGCCAGGCCTAGCAGCAGCACAACGCTGATTGCCGCAATGATAAGATATTTACGCGAAGCGCTACGCGCCTCCATTGCCGCCAGATTGAGCTTCTCTTGATGCTGATAGGCCAGGCGCACGTGTTGCTCCGCCTCAGCCAGGCCCTGAGCCAGCCCCTTCAGCCGCTGCCACTCCTCGATCTGACGGCGAACCGCTAGCTGACGCCAGCGCCTCTCCAGTCCATCGGCCTGACTCTGCGTCTGGCGAGCCTCGGACTCAACCAGCTTCAACTCTTGCTCAGTCTCCTGCAGCTCGCCCTGGACTGTGGAAAAATGTGCCCGATTCTGCTCGGCCAGGCTCTTATCCTTCAGGCGGTGAAGGTACTGATTCTCCTGCTGGCGCAGGGCGGCCAGGCGTTCAGAGAGCGCACGCATGCGCTGCAAACGCGCCTCTAACTGCGGAAGTCCCGCACGCCGGCGCTCCTCCAGATCATGCAAAGCCTGCTGGGCCTGCTCCAGGCGAGAACGGGCATGCGCGACCTGCTCATCAACGCTATGTAAATCGTCTTTTACCTCGCCAAACTTCCTGAGTTCCTGTTCATGCTCCTTGATTGTATCGACCACAGCCAATAGATCGTTCGACATGCGCTGCAGCGTCCCAAAAGAGCGAGTAAGCTCAGCCAGATCAGTGACGCGCTTCTCAAGAATCGGAAGCTCCTCGTGCTCGCGCCGCTCCAACTCAGCAATCTGTTTTTCCAGCTCAGGAATCTGATGCCGCGCCTCAGCGATAGCCTCGTAAGCCGCAATAATCTCTTCAAGGGTCGCGTCGGCTTTTTTGAGCTGTTGCACGCGGCTCAGACGATTTCTAATCTCCTGGCGCCTGATCCTGATCTGTTCAAGCGTCTGCTCCTGCTCAGCAATATCGAGCTCTTGAGCCGAGATCTCTTCAAGATCGACGGCCACCTTAAGCGCATCAAGGGCGGCCTCAACCTTGCCAAGTTTTCTACTGACTTCAGGAATGCGAGCCTGCATCTCAGCAAGGCGTAGCCGCTCCCGGCTCTCATGAAGCTGCTTCTCATCATCGGCACCGATCTTAAAGTGCTCTGTCAGGCGCATAAGCTTCTCAAGGCCCAGCACCTTGCGGGCGCTCGCTTCTCGCTCAGCGCCGCTAAGCTTCTCAAGGCGATCAAGACCTTTTTGCTCGATCAAGCAAGCGTTACGCACGGTCTCGCCATCCAGGCAACCCAGCTCCTGGATAATGCGCTCATTGGCGGCAGCTAGATCGACGATCGGCTTCTCTTCAGGCATACCCAGCCTGCGCACGTTCAGGGCTACCTTTTGTCCCTTTCCCCGCTCAAGCGAGCGGGTGATTGTCATCTCGGTAGCACCGACAGAGAGCGTAAGGGAGACAGTTGCGGTCGTTGCGCCATAGAGCACCAGGTCGTCGAGCGAAGGCTTTGCAGAGGCAAGGGCTTCTCCATAGAGTGCAAAATAGATGCTTTCGATGAGTGCCGACTTGCCAGCCTCATTGGGTCCCTGGATCAGTATACTACCGCGTTGCGGAAAGTGCAGATTTAATTCTCGCAAGAGCCGGAACCGTTCAACAGTCAAATGCTTTAGGATTATCATACTTACTCCGTTTGCCAATGCCTGTTACTGGACGCCACACGACGTAGCCAGTTACCGTTTACCCTTCATATCATCCATCGCTCTCAACAATTCTTCTTTAGTAATTTGCAGGGCCTTCTTTTCCTGCTCATCGGGCGCATCAGCAATCCATTCATCGGCCAGAGCGATGAGCTCCTCGCGCGGCGAGAAACGTTCCCCTGTCTCAGCTGAGACAGCTTCTTGCTCTGGTAGCAGGGAGAGGACACTATCATCAATGGCCAGCGCAAAACAATGTTCCTCACCGTAACGCCGTATCTGATTAAGGTCTAGTTGATGGTATTGACCACGCGTTAACTCGCCCTCCAACCGCAATTGTAGCAATGTATCAGCATTGCATAAAGGCCGCAACTGTTCAAGAATAATTTCCGTAGGAAGTTGTTGTGCCGCAGCCGAATCATCGGACCACAGCTCTTTAGTATTAATCGTAAGACGCTGCAGCAAGAGGGTATCGACAGGGATGTGCTTACACCACTGAATACCATCGGCAGCAAGACCCAGATAGACAAAGCCAGGAGCATGATCAGGCGTACTGAAATCGAGATGCTGGGTTGCCCCGGCCACCACGACATCAACCTGGCCTAGATGCAACTGATAGTGGCTATGGTGATAGCCGGCAAGAATGTACCGAAATAGCGTCTGCCCGGCAATACTTTCCTGGCTCACCATTGCTCGCGTGTCCAGAAGCGACGAGCCATTGGCCAGCCCTTCAATAGGAGCGTGCAATAAGAGAAGAGGGATGGCAGCATCCTTTAAGCTCTCCTTCACCTGCAGGTGAGCTAATGGATCGCCTTCCTGGCCTACCAGCACGCCCAGAGCACAAATCCCTAGCTTTGTATCGCGCACATCCAGTAAGACTGGCTCCAGCTCCTCTTCCGGCGCAGGCGGAAAATAGTGTAACGCATCCAAACGTGCATAACTGATCTGTGGAGCAAGAACAGCCTCTCCCAGAAGAGATTGTGCCTCGCCAGGAGTGTCATGGACCCCTCCCAGGGCGAAAGCACGCACACCGGCCTGTTTTAATTGCGCCAGGCGAGTGGCCACAAAACTGCGATCTCGCTCGTCAGGGGTGGTAGTATCAAATAGATCTCCAGCTTGAATAAACAGGTCAACCTTATGCTCTATGGCAAAATCGGTTGCCTGCTGAAAAGCCCGGCGTAAGCGCCGCAAAAGCTCCTCGCGCTTGCGCGGGTGTTGCCTGAACGCAGTATAGCCAAGGTGGTTATCAGAGGTCAATACTATGCTAACCACTTCCTCATGGCGCTCAGCCTGCTCAGTGCTAACATCCTGTTTTGCATCTTGTTCCACAGTATCTTCTGCCATCGCAATCACATCCAAAATAAAATAACGGCAAATACACCAAACCTTTGCGGGTTTGATGCTAGTACTCTTTTCTTAAGTATCAAGGTGAGTCTATCACAAAAACTAGCGATAAAAAACGAATCAGTATAAAAAGAGGGACTAATTGGGGAATAACAGAACATGACCGGCTCCTCTTCTTAAATATATATGATAAATAATGATACAAAAGTACCTGACTGAACGGATGACATAGACAGAGGTTTAAGCCAAATATTAATATGTTATGAGCTTATGCTGAAGATGACAGCCCCTATTGTACCAGGTTTGGTAGGTGCCTGGTATCCAAAAGGCTTGCTTTTGCGTCTAAGGTTTTAGATTTGCATATTGTTTTTGTATATTCGTCCACTCGTATTCCGCTAAGCGGCAGCAATTAAAGTGTTATGTGCAAACTTTTTTACAGTTGGCAACTGTGAAAAAGCGCAGCCTGGAACCTCCAGGAAGCGGTCTGAACTATCTGCTCGGGCTAGATTCCTTGCTGGCTGCCATGTGTATAGCACACTTGTATAGCTGCCAGGTGTACCTGTGAAGTGGGAGAGAGCGTGGTGGGAGCAACGCATACTGAGAAAGAACGAGAAACACGTAAGGTTCTCCTCTCTTTCGCTAAAAGCATTCAGGAACGAGATATCGTTACCTACGAACATTCGCGTAGAGTTGCAATATATGTCCAACGGCTGGCCTGGTACCTTGGCTGGAGCAGAAGGGAGGCGCGCGATCTAGGATTAGCGGCATTAGTGCATGATCTTGGCAAAACGTGGATTACTAACGACATCTTAAACAAGTCCGAAGGTCTTTCTGAGGAAGAATGGAACAAGATGAAACGCCATCCAGTCATCGGAGCTCGCATCCTGATCGGCTGCGATGTGCAACCATTCTATGTGGAGGCTGTTCTCTACCACCATGAGGCCTGGAACGGACATGGCTATCCAGCAGGGCTAAAGGGAGAGGAGATACCGCTCAGCGCTCGTTTATTGACGGTGGCTGATGTCTACGATGTCTTGACCTCGCAGCGCCCCTATAAAACAGCCCTCTCGCAGGATGCAGCCCGCGAACGCCTCCTTCTGGACTCGGGAACAAGCTTTGATCCCACAATTTTGCAGGCCTTCGTCCATCTGCTAGACACAGTGCCGAATTTCACGTTACCACAATACAATTACATCTCGGCCAAAAAAGAGGCGCTGCCGCCCATACCACGCCGCCTATTTATGACTACCGGCTCATAAATAGGGACGTCTCTGCCAACACGCTCCGCTACTATAAGCAGCAGAACCAGGCGAAGGCTCCGGGTTCCTCTGGAGCTGCGGGGTAATCTGCGCACTGTGCGAGGTACGCGCAAGCTGTATCTCTTCGTTCACCAGCCCCCACTTCATAATGAGCTTATGATAGGTACCATCTCCCTCCACAGCACTAAATGCTGATTGAATGGCGCTTAACATCAAACTATCGCCCTTGCGCACAACGATCCCCTCAAGGTTTGCGTTGGTAACCAGGCCACCGGGCTCAAAAAGATCGGGATGCTGCTTCACCATATAGTCGGTGACTGGCGAGTCCTGGTAAACTGCGACAACTTTCTTCTCTTCCAACAAGCTCATCACTGCCGCTTGATCCTGCACAATTACCATATCTATGGCTACTTTATGCTGCTGTTGGCAATCCTTACTGGCAATCTTGAGATCATTTTGTTCAAGCGTATTGTTTTGCGCTCCCACTTTGAGCCCGCAGAGATCAGCCAGGCTCCTGATTTGCCCGGGATTCCCTTTTCTTACCATCAGCGACTCGCCTCCGCTAAAATAGGGCACAAAATCAACCTTCTGGCGCAGCTCATCGGTAATGCTAACAGCCGAGATCACTACATCAAAATCCTGATCCACAAGCTTATCTATAATAGTGTGAAAGTCTTCAGGCACAATTTTTGTCTTTAAGCCAAGGTGCTGGGCTACGGCATTAATAAGATCAATATCAAAGCCCTGTATTTCTTTGGTCGAAGTGTTCACCGATTCCTGGGGGGATAATTTGGATAGTTGCCAACAGTAAGAAAGCCAGGTGTAAGCAGATCATGAGGCATAATCCTGCTCACCGCTGGCGTAGGTTCCGGCGTGTTAAGTTTGAGCCCCAAATTGCTACAGGCTGATAGGAGCAAACAGAGCAGCATAGCAATGCCTATGAGGCGCGGCTGAAGTAAGGAGAGCTGCCTTCGCGTCTTAAATAAAGAGAAACGCATGGCCGATACCCTCTCTAGTACGTATGTACGAGGCAAATCCAACAAATTGCAGCAAATAGGACAAAAAGAGCTGTGTTTATTCTATAACATCCATCAAGCAGCTTCTATTGCTAGATATTGCACAGATAATGCGTGCATCAATGCATCTCTTAGTACTACGTATTCTCTCTCGATGAGATCACGCTTGCAAAAACGCTGCTATATACAATGTTACAACTTTGTAAATGGCTGCGAAATATAGCCGAAAAACTATCACTGGGATGCTGTTTCTCAGTGAATGTTATGCTACACTATGAGGGTATATGACGCAAAGTTGCGCACATTTACTCAGATTAACTGTCCATACTTAGTCACAGCTCATTTGATCGAGGGGCTTGGAGGGTCTGGTATGCCCATCACATTTGATCGTAGCACATGTTGCGATCTCAACGAAATTATCTCGCGTGAATGGCTCGTGACAAATGGTCTGGGAGGATATGCCGCAGGAACGGTTGCAGGTGTGCTCACACGTATGCAGCATGGATTGCTGGTAATAGTGCCGCCCGATACAGTACAACCACAGCTTTTGCTCGCGAAACTCGATGAAGAGATAGCTTTTGATCAACGCACTTATTATCTCGGTACCAATGAATATCGAGATGGTACACTTAGCCCTGCCGGCTTTGTTCACCTTGAGAGCTTTCACCTTGAACAAGGTTTCCCTGTCTTCAATTATCGCCTGGGTGGTCCGCATGGCATTCTTCTGGAGAAGCGTATCTGGATGCTTCAGGGCTCTAATACAACCTATATTCGCTACCGTGTTCGACGTATGCCTTCTCAAGAGGAAACATCAAACTATGCAAGGCAGGGGTTAGCGTCTAGATACTATGACCATACTTCTGGCTCGGGGCGCGATATGCGTTTGAGCATTACGCTGCTGCCTTTCGCGGCTCAGCGCCCGTATAACCAGCCTCAGTATGGCAATAATGCCTGGCACTTTCTTGTGCAGCCTCAGCCAGGTAGGGAGCTTATTGATGAGGATGAGTGGAGCCCGGGTATACGCTCCTCACGCCCTCGCCTGATGACTGGCTGTACGCTTCAGGCTAGCGAGGAGGCTCGCCCTTACCATATTCTGGCAATCGGCCACCCAGAAAGTCAGGTGACGTTCATTCCCACCGGCGTATGGTACTGGAACTTTCTCCGTCGCCACGATGCCCGCGCCGGCCTGCTGGCAACCGATGATCTCTATTTGCCCGGGGTCTTTCGCGCTACCCTCTGGCCCGAGGAAGATGCAACTTTGACGCTCGTCATTAGCGCCGAAGCGCTCTCCTCACCAGAGCTACGCCTCCACCAGCTCAATCTGAGCTATGAACAGGCACTTGAGCAACAGAAAGATCTTTTACGCGATGCCTTACAACCTCAGCGCTATTTTGGGGAGGGAGGAGAAGCGGCCCAGGCCCATCATTTGCATGTGCTGCCGCTCACTACAACTTCCGATCCATATGCAGGAGGTGAAGATTTCTTACACCAGCTACTTCAAGCCAGCGAGCATTTTCTTACCTGGCGCAAGGCTTCTGCTGATAGGCAACGCAAAACGCGTCACGGCCTCTTTCATACACCGGAACGTATGCCTGCCCTGTGTTCAGGCTATTTTGATCTGGAATATAAGACACGCGATGCCTTAATTGCACTGCCCGGCCTGCTGCTCGTCACCGAGCGCTATGATGAGGCCCTTAAGATTCTGCGCGAGCTTATCCGCCATGTTAAAGGCGGCTTGCTTCCGGATCATCTTCCTGTACCGGGCCAGCGGCTTTCTGAATGTGATTATAATAGCGCCGATACAACGCTCTGGTATATCTATGCACTCGACCATTATCTACGCGTCACCCACAACTATGCTTTTCTCGAAGAGGCGTATTATATCCTTACTGAGTGCATAAACAGGTATATGCGCGGCACTTATCATGGCATCCACGTAAACTCCACTGACGGCCTGCTCTACGCCGGTCGTGAGGGTAAGGCGCTTACCTGGATGGATGCCATGGCGAACGGAACACCAGTTACTCCGAGAGCGGGCAAGCCCGTAGAGCTCAATGCGTTATGGTACCACGCGCTTTCCCTGATGCACGAATGGTCACAGTACTTTACGCACCAGAGCTCTCTGCGCTATCACACGGCCTTTTACCAGGAATTACTCACCCGTAACAGGCGCAGCTTCCAGGAGCGTTTCTGGTATTCAGAAGGGGGCTATCTCTATGATGTTATCGATGGCCCGCAAGGCAACGATGCAAGCTTACGCCCCAACCAATTGCTTGCGCTTTCTCTGCGCTATTCTGTGCTTGATAACCAGTGTTGCGAGAGCATCTTCGAGGCTGTGACGCAACATTTGCTCACTCCTTATGGTCTGCGCTCGCTCGCGCCACACGATCCGGCTTATCGCGGCCATGCGGGCTCGACAAGGGAAGAGCAACAACGCGTGCTCCACCAGGGCAACGTCTGGAGCTGGCTGATCGGACCCTATATTGAGGCGATGCTAAGCATTAAGCTACACGCCTCGGCAGCTCCTTCTAGCGATGAGAAGACGCTCTTCCAGGAATATCTCTGGCGCAAGGGATTACAGCTGCTGGAGCCATTTAAAAATCGGTTTACTGTGGGTCTGTTAAGTATGAACGAGGGCACCTTTAATGGCGACGCTCCATTCCACCCCACAGGGCAATATCTCGCTTCGGCTTCATGCACCGGGGAGCTTCTACGCATCTACGATATGCTTGCGCGAATGCGAAGTCTACCGCTCACCTATACGCTATCCAGATAAAAGATCTTTCATCAAGGCATTTTTCTTCAGTTGCCACGAAGAGGCAAGGCCAAAAAAGTAAACTTCCAAAAAGGAGTTTTGCACATCTTGCAGCGAGTTATCCACAAAAAATGTGGATAACTTAGCTGATTGTGTGGATTACTTTTTAGGGCCCAGCAGGCTATACTTTCCAACACTAACCACAAAGAGAGAGATGAACAGGGCTTGGGCCGGCCTCCCAAGCCGATGCGCGCGACATCCCAGAAAGCTAAGCGGTCCCGCGCGCAAATATAGCCAGTTATATTGCTTGACAAAAGTTTGACAATCATTGACTCAAACTTTACGAGTTATCCACAATTGTGGATAAGTTATCCACATTCTATCCACATTATCCACAATCCTGTATTTCTATTCATATTATCTTTGGTCACTATGACCATAGAGAATCGAAAAGTTATCCACAATTGTGGATAAGTTATCCACATTCTATCCACATTATCCACAATCCTGGTGCCAGCTATATTGCTATATAACTGTGATATGAGTGCCATCATATCAAGAATCGTGGGTTATCCACATTTTGTGGATAAGTTATCCACATTCTATCCACATTACACAAGTTAAATATAGCCAGAGTATAACTGGTTATAAATTAGCTATATTGCTATGCGCTTTGATATGAGTGCTATAATATCATGGGTTATGTCGATGTGGATAAGTTATCCACATTTTTTCCACAAATGCGGATTTTTACGCAGATTTCTGTATTTCTAGTCATTTCGCAAATGAAGATTTGTACATTGTGGATAACTTTCCTCAGCTTTGGGGACAAGTTATCCACTTATCCACAAGGCGTATTAAAAACGTATAAATGAGCAATATTGCCCAGCTATATTGATATGAGCGTTATCATATCAATAGTTGTGAGTTATCCACAAAATGTGGATAAGTTATCCACAGCTTATCCACATCCTATAGCATGCTATATAGCTGGCAATAATCTATTCATAAATTGCAATGTAAGGAAAAAAACTTATCCACAAAATGTGGATAAGTTATCCACAGCTTATCCACATATCCACCAGGCAGGCGGTAATAAGGCAATCTCTATACGTAGTAGTATACGTATACATGTGGATAACTTGTGGATAACTTTCCCTTGAAGTGGAAAAAATTTCAGCCCAGTGCGTAAAAATCCGCAGCAACACGACTTATCCACATTTTTTGTGGATAACTTATCCACATTTATTACCGGCCGGTGGATAAGCCGCCTAAGTTATCCACCGGAGCTGTGGATAACTTATCCACATTGACAATAACTACTTCCCTTTTTCCTGACGTTATCCACCAGGCAAGCGTCACTTATCCACAGGTTATCCACAGCTTTATTCCTATGTGGATAAGTTATCCACATGTGCCTCGTATGGCTTATAGAGCGGATTTAAGAGAGGTGGGGTGCGTTTTATAAAGAGGGTAAATGCCGAGTTATCCACTTATCCACAGCCCCTACTACTGCTATTTTTTATATCTCTTTTAATAAAGATATATATAATAATAGTAGTGTATGTGGATAATGTGGATAACTTTTCGCAAACGACTAGCAAGCAGAATAAAAACGATGCAATGTTACCGGCAAGCTATCATATGCGTATAGTCAATAGTGTCTTATGTAGGGAAGAGTGCAGATCTGGTCAGACAGAGCAACGGAAGTCATCTTTCTGCTCAAAGGTAGAGAGACGCTGGCGGCTAGCTTAAAGCATGGCATGCTTAAATAAGCTCCGTTCCAGTGAGAGATAGCACCACCTCCTCCATTATTTGCGCTCGGCAAATAGTACAAATAGGTATATATTTGACCGGAAGTTTGCAGATTCACGACACGGTGTGCGACTTTCTATAACATCGCTCGTTATAAGGGTATAGAACAGGCCGAGCTACTTATAGCGGGAACCGGCTCTACATGAAGCTTTGGCTTATAGCGTGCCAGGTTAGATCTGGGATGGCTGTAGCTATCGCACTGGCTTATGTGAAGGGCAGAGATGAGAAGCGATCCCGTTGGTTTGCCTGGCTATATTGAGAGTTAAGTAGGATGATCCTGCTGGTTGCTCCAGCCTTTATGCAGTAAGGAGGCATTTCCTCGGTTCATATGGCATCGATCATAGACATCGTTAAAGCAAAAATAGACATAGTAGAGGAAATCGGCCTCGTTGTTGCTCTGCAGAAATCAGGAAAGTCCCTCAAGGGTCTATGTCCATTTCACAACGAGCGAACGCCCTCGTTTTACGTGTTTGCGGAGTCGCAGACCTGGCATTGCTTCGGCTGCAACGAAGGCGGAGATGTCTTTTCCTTCGTGCAGAAGCAGCAGGGGCTAGAGTTTCGCGAGGCCCTGCTCTACCTGGCCGAGAAAGCCGGAGTGGAGGTTGAGGAGCACGGAGGACCCAGCCCCGAGGAAGCGCGCGAGATAAGCGCGGCCAAAGAACGTTTGCGCAAGCTCAACGAAGATGCGCTGCTCTGGTTCCACCAGATGCTCTTGCGCGCAAAGGAAGCTACAGAGGCGCGCGCCTACGTACAGAGTCGTGGCATCTCGGCGGATACCGTCATTGGCTTTGGTCTGGGCTATGCTCCTGATCATTGGGATGCTCTGACGCACTATCTACAAGGGCAAGGCTATAGCCAGCAGGAGCTCGTAAGCGGAGGGCTGGCCAGGGAGCGTAATAGCCAGGAGAGCGAGGGAAGAGAGGGTGGGGTGTATGATTATTTTAGAAACCGTCTTATCTTTCCGATTAGAGATATTCGCGGTCGAGTAATCGGATTTGGTGGGCGAGCCTTGGGAGATGGGAAGCCGAAATACTTGAATTCGCCGCAAACCCTACTGTTTGAAAAAAATAGTGTACTCTATGCCATCGATATGGCGAAAGACGCAATAAAAGATGCGGGGCAGGTAGTTATTGTAGAGGGGTATGTTGATGCAGTTATAGCTCACCAGTATGGAACGAAGCAAACCGTGGCCTGTATTGGCAGCGCCATCACTGAGAAGCACATTCAACAACTGAAAAAGATGACCAGGCAGGTGACCCTGGCTCTGGACCCGGATGCGGCCGGGAGCGCAGCCACCGAGCTTGGTATTCAAGAAGCGTTAAAAACGTTTGATCGCACCGTCGTACCGGTTCCTCTGGCAGCAGAAAGAACAGAAAGACAGAGGAGCGGGCAAGGGAAGCACAAGCAACAAGTACGTGGGATAATCCGTTTAGAAGAGCAGGTAGATGCCGAGATAAACGTGTTGCAATTGCCGGCCGGCGAGGACCCGGACGAAGTGATCAAGCGTGACTTTTCGGCCTGGCTCTACGCGGTAACGCATCCGTTACCCCTGGTTGATTACTACTTCGTGGTAAAGACCGCCGAGCTCAACCTGCGTGAGCCAGCCGGCAAGACCGAGGCAGCCAGGCGCCTCCTGCCAGTCATAGGCATGATTAGCGATCGCATCAAGCGTGATGCCTATATCCGGAAGCTGGCAGGAATGATCAGCATTGACGAGCGTAGCCTCTACGAAGAGCTACAAAAAGTATTGAAGGGGCAAAAGGCCAATGGCGTCACGGCCGCCTTCAGTGCTCCCATGGGGCAGCAAGCGGCAGGCAAGTCAGGACCTTTGGGCGGCTGGAATGCTGCGGCTCAGAGCGTCAAAAGTGAGGTGTCCGCAGGGAGCAAAGACGGGGAGAAAGAGGCACAGAGCGCGCTGGAAGGGTCTGGTCAGGGCCCGAGCATTAGACTTGACAGAAACCGGGACAATAGGCTACAATGGGAGGACTACCTAATTGGGCTACTCTTGCAAAATCCAGGGCTAAGTCAGAATGTTTGTGGTATAATAAACGATGGTGACTTCGCCGGGACAGACACGCGAGAGTTGTACCGTATTCTCAACTCTGTGTATCAACAACGTGCTTCTTCCCCCTCACATCAACCCTTTGAACAGCATGTGCCTTCGGCGTTGCTGGCTACAGTAGCCAGGGCACAAAAGTGCGTTGAGTCGAGGTATCCGAGAGATGGAGAACCGGTAAAAGAAGCTATTCAGTGTGCTACCCGGCTCAAACGAACACGGTTGTTACAATTGAATACAGAGCTAAAATATCTGATACATGAAGCTGCCGAGGCTGGGGATAGCGTTGCGGTGCGGCAGTTCTTATTACAAGTCTCGCAAATCGAGAGACAATTGCGCACGATAAATACAGCAATGCGTTTGCACGGCTAATTCGATGCGGCTTACGATCCAACCTATAAAGATGTCGCTAAACGCGGTGTCATTTCTATCAAATAGGATCAGGAGACAGGATATTTTCCTTTTCATTATTCGTTAATTCATTCGATCCTGTTTTCTGAAGGGGGATGCCAGAATGGTGAATCGGGACCAAGAAGTAATTGATTTAGTACATAATGGGCATGTTAGCACGGAACCTTTACGTGATGTATTCACAATTGAACCTTTTGATGAGTCCATGTTGAATGATACGGAAAATGTTTTTGAACTTGATACTGTAGGGCATGCTCACGCTACTACGGAGGGGAGCCTGGTGGTTACTCTCGATGAGAATGAGCTTGACCTGTTTAAATTACAGGACGAAGAGCCTATGGACGCCCTAGATCCAACCAAAGAGCCGCCTGCAGATTGGGAGCCCGGCCCGGAAGATGTGGTTGATGTTGATGCGGATATTCTTGCCGATCCCAAATGGGAAGACCTGCAGGACGGTTTTGGGATCGTCGTGGCTGATCTGGAGAGCAGTCTTGACGATCCTGTGCGCATGTACCTGCGCGAGATCGGACGTGTCCCTCTGCTTACTGCAGAGGAAGAAGTGCGGCTAGCTCAACTCATGGAGCGTGGCAAGCAAGAGCGCCTACGGGCTGAGCGCCTTAAAGTTCCGCCTATGCGCCGCTATATCGAGGAGGGTGAAGAGGCCCAGCGTCGTTTGACGGAAGCCAACCTGCGCCTTGTTGTGAGTGTGGCGAAGAAGTATATCGGTCGCGGTATGAACTTGCTGGATCTGATTCAGGAGGGCAATATTGGTCTGATCAGGGCTGTTGAGAAGTTCGATTATAACAAGGGCTTTAAGTTCAGTACCTATGCTACCTGGTGGATTCGTCAGGCCATTACGCGCGCGATTGCGGATCAGGCTCGTACTATCCGTATCCCGGTTCACATGGTTGAGACGATTAACCGTTTGATTCGTATTAGCCGCCGTTTGCTGCAGGATCTTGGGCGCGAACCAACGTCCGAGGAAATTGCCGAGCAGATGGAGATCAGCGCGGAAAAGGTGCGCGAGATCATCAAGGTAAGTCAGGAGCCGGTGAGCCTGGAGACGCCGATCGGTGAGGAAGACGATAGCCATCTTGGCGATTTTATCGAGGATCACACTGCTCTGGCCCCTGCTGATGCCGCAAGCCATCAGCTGCTCAAAGAGCAAGTTGAGGATGTGCTCGATAGCCTTACCGAGCGCGAGCGCAAGGTTTTGCAGTTGCGCTTCGGGCTTGACGATGGCCGCAGCCGTACGTTGGAAGAGGTGGGTAAGGAGTTCCATGTGACGCGTGAACGCATTCGTCAGATCGAGGCCAAGGCTCTGCGCAAGTTGCGCCATCCAAGCCGCAGCCGCAAGCTGAAGGATTACCTGGACTGAGATAGTATTAGCACATTTGTAGAGTTTGGGCGGCCAGTGGCCGCCCCTACTATTTTATCAGGGCGTGTTGCGCAGGCATTTAGCTTTGCATGGTTTCAATCGTCTTATGCACGATCTCCACAAAGTCAGGTTTAAGGCTGGCACCTCCCACAAGAGCCCCGTCTATATCCTCCTGGGCCATGAATTCGCTGGTATTATCAGAGGTGACGCTACCCCCGTAGAGAATACGTAAGGCCTCGGCCGCTTCCTGGCCATACATCTCGCGATACAACTGGCGAATAAGATGCGTTACCTGGCCCGCATTTGCCCCTGTGGCCGCCTTGCCCGTGCCAATCGCCCAAATAGGTTCATAAGCAATAACGACCTCTCTTGCCTGTTGTGGCGCGAAATTGGCAAGGCTGTGCTGTACCTGGCGACGAATCACTTCCTGGGTTTTTCCTGCCTCGTGTTGCTCAAGCGTTTCTCCAATGCAGACGATGGGGCGCAAGCCATGCTTGAGGGCGGCCAGAGCCTTCTTGTTGACGAGCTCATCGCTCTCACCAAAGTAGGTGCGGCGCTCCGAGTGGCCAAGAATGACTGTGCTGCACATCTCGCTAACCATGGAAGGCGAGAGCTCGCCAGTGAAGGCGCCTTGCTCTTCAAAATACATATTCTGCGCTCCCAGCTCAAGGCGTGGCGTGGGGAACGCGTCTAGTACTTCGCGCACCGAGCATAGGGAGATAGCGGGAGGACAGAGGATACACATAATCTCCTGATAGGAACGTAGCAGTGGTCCCAGCCTGGGTATGATCTCCATGGAGAAGCTTGAGGCCTTCTGGGGACCATAGTTCATTTTCCAGTTGCCGGCGATAATGGCTGTACGAGCTGCTGTCATAAAACTCCTCTCTCGCTAGCCAGGCAGGCAAAGACAACATACTGCTATTTGTCAACCTGGCTAGAATTGCGCTAAGCTATTACTTTTTGTCCTGCAGTGCCGCTACACCTGGAAGCGTGCGGCCTTCCAGAAACTCAAGAGAGGCACCGCCACCAGTAGAGACATGCGTCATCTGGTCACCTGCCTGAGCCTGCTCAACAGCGGCCGCGGAGTCGCCGCCTCCGATAATCGTGGTGGCCCCAGCCTTTGTGCGTTCGGCAAGGATCTCGATGACAGCCTTTGTGCCTTTGGCGAAAGCTGGCATCTCGGCTACGCCCAGGGTGCCGTTCCAGACGATAGTTCTGGCCGGCTCCAGGGCCGCACGAAAGCTTTTAACAGTAGCTGGCCCGATATCGAGAATGCGCCAGCCTGCCGGAACCTTGTCGCTCGCTACTACCTTGTGATCGGCATCGGCAGCGAAGCGGTCGGCAATAACGACATCCCCTGGAAGTTGGAGGGTGATGCCGCGCTGTTGCGCTTTCTTGAGCAGCTCGCCGGCCTCACCTACCTTGCTCTCTTCATAGAGCGAGTCGCCGATCTCTTTTCCTTCAGCTTTGAGGAAGGTATTGGCCATACCGCCGCCGATCAGGATAATATCGGCGATGCTGATCAGGCGTTCCAGAACGGCGATTTTGTCGGAGACCTTGGCCCCGCCCACGATGGCTGCAAAGGGCCGCTGAGGATTCTCCAGGGCCGAGCCCAGAAAGTTGATCTCCTTTTCCATCAAGAAGCCTGCCACGCCTGGCAAATAGTGGGTCGCGCCCTCTGTAGAGGCATGCGCGCGGTGCGCGGTGCCGAAGGCATCATTGACGTAAAGATCGCCAAGAGCCGCGAGCTGACGAGCGAAGTCCTGGTTATTCTTCTCTTCCTCTTTGTGGAAGCGTAGATTCTCAAGCAAGAGAACCTGGCCAGGCTGCAGGGCTCTGGCCTGGGCCTCGACTTCGGGACCCACGCTGTCGGTAGCTGTCTGCACGGGTCTGTGCAACAGTTCGCTAAGGCGCCGAGCTACAGGAGCCATACGCAGCTTTTCCACGGCTTTACCATCGGGACGGCCCAGATGCGACATCAACACTACCGCTGCTCCCTTAGAGAGCAGGTACTCGATGGTGGGCAAGGCGGCAGTGATGCGCGTATCGTCGGTAATATGTTGCTCGGCGTCCAGCGGTACGTTGAAATCGACCCTTAGCAGCACACGTTTGCCCGCAACATCGATATCACGTATCGTTTGTTTGTTCATTGCGCGATCCTAAAGCCCTTTTTTGCCTATGAAATCGGCAAGATCGGCAACGCGGGAAGAGTAGCCCCACTCGTTATCGTACCAGGCCAGCACCTTGACCATGTTGCCGCCCAGAACCATTGTCGAGAGCCCATCTACGATGGAAGAATGGGAGTCGCCACGGAAATCGCTGGAGACCAGCGGCTCTTCTGTGTATTCAAGAATACCCTTGAGCGGGCCGGCGGCAGCCTCTTTAAAGGCCTGGTTGACTGCCTCTTTGCTGACTTCTTTGCGTGTGGTAGCCACGAAGTCAACTATAGAGACTGTGACTGTAGGTACACGCAGGGACATACCATCGAAGCGTCCCTTGAGCTCGGGAATGACCAGAGCCAGGGCCCGCGCGGCGCCCGTGGTGGTGGGAATGATGTTAGCACCCGCAGTACGTGCGCGGCGCAGATCCTTGTGAACCTGGTCAAGGATGCGCTGATCGTTGGTGTACGAGTGGATGGTATTCATGAGGCCATGCTCGATGCCAAAGGTATCGTTGAGCACCTTGGCTGTTGGCGCCAGGCAGTTGGTGGTACAGGAGGCGTTCGAAACAATGTGGTGTTTGGCCGGATCATACATAGAATCGTTGACACCCAGAACGATGGTAAGATCTTCACCTTTAGCTGGCGCAGAAATAATAACTTTTTTGGCGCCGCCGCGCAGATGGGCCGAGGCTTTTTCCGCGTCAGTGAAGAGTCCCGTGGACTCGATAACCAGCTGTACCCCAAGATCGCCCCAGGGAATCTGGGCCGGGTCGCGCTGGGAGATGACCTTGATTGTGCGGCCATTGACGATAAGGGAATCGGGAGTGGCTTCGACCTCGCCGGGGAAGCGACCGTAGGTGGAGTCATATTTCAAGAGGTGAGCGTTGGTTTTTGTATCGGTGAGATCGTTTACTGCAACCACCTCAATGTCTTCAGGATGGCGTTCAAGCATTGCCTTGAGAGACTGACGCCCAATGCGTCCAAAACCATTGATACCTACGCGGATTGTCATTCCTTGTTCTCCTTGTTATGTTATATAAGCTGTTGCGCGAATTTTCCACGAGACCAGGATGTCCGCACGCCACAATGCCGGAAGGCATTTTTGCGGCGGGTGAGCCGCTCTGCTACAGCAGTCTTCTCTGACCTCTCCACCTGCCTGTGAAATGGGTATGAAAGTGGGTCAAGAATAACTTCCATGGCTCCATTTACAGAGTATCACTTGATGGAAAACAGCACAAGTGGGTAAGGGAAAACAAAGCGCATTGACGCTAGTGACGGGTTCGCGTCGTCCCCGCCACCAGGTTGCATCGTGTACCGAGAGATTCAGGGAAGTCTTATTCAATAGGGATAACGCCTATGGAGAAGCGGATATATTCATCTGTATAGCTGAAGCCGGAGCCGGGCACGCCAGCAATCCCGGTCTTCTCAAAGAGTGAGAAGGCGTCCTCCTCGCTCTGTAACCTGCTCCAATTGTAAACAGTTGCATCATCATCGATGTAGACCTCGGCAAAGAGCCCTTGTTCCGCTTTGATGCGCTCAAGTTGCGCGATCAGGCGCTTACGCCTGTAGCGGTAGAAGGCGCGGAGCTTCTCATTAAGCCAGGGACGCTCTTGCAAGAGGCGATAATAGGCCATATAGCGAATCTGCCACTCGCCGGGCAGAGAGGCCATGCTATTGGTCCAGCTGGCGACGATGGCAGTGGCGATGGCGGGATCGCCGAAGGTAACCCAGCCAAAGCGCTCACCGGTCAGGGTGAAGTTTTTAGAGAAGCTGCTCACAAAGATGGTGTGCTGCAACACGTCGGGAGCGGTGAAGGTTGCCATACGCGCCAGGTCCTCTTCGGGCTTGCCGGTCCCGATGTAGGCGAGGTCGGCTAGAATATAGAGGGTGCGACCCTGCTCCCAATAGCGGCGCAGCACTGCATGGAGCGCGTTGAGCTCATCGGCTGTATAGGCAAAAGTAGTGGGGTTGTTAGTAACTGTTAGATAAATCAGGCGGATATCGGGCCAGCTTTGCAGGATCTGTTCCAACTGGTGCGGCGTCAATTTGAAGCGCTGTTCCGGTGAGGTTGGATAGCCATGCAGGTGATAACCGTAAGATCTGGCCTGCCATTCGGGAACGTTAAAGCCAGGCTGTGGGAAAAGGATGCCAATACTTTCGTCGCTCTGTTGGCGCAGATGGAAGGCCATGCCGCGCAGAACTTTATCAATACCGTCCATGGCACCCAGGCTGAGATAGAGCTGGTTCACGGAGACCTGAATACTCCATTTTTGCATTTCCTGTACCAGCCAGGAGCGCAAGACTGGATTCCCAACGCCGTAAATGTCATAAATACGTGGATCGAAATGATTGGACAGCAATAGGCGCTCACATTCCATCATCTGGTTGCGCAGCCAGAGATAAGCCTCGCCCGTGGCTGTATAGTCATGCAGCTGTTCGCCTGGCAGGGCTATGCCCAGTTCGTCGGCCAGCAGGCGATAATCGCTCGGGCCTCCCGGCTCACCTTCGCACTCAGTGACCAGCCGTAGATTGACATCTCCAATGGTACGATTGACGATTTCGGTGCGCTGTACTTCCGGGGCTATATTGCGCTTGCGGCATTCTTGCTCCAGCTCAGCTACAATGCGCGCCATGACGCGAATCGGACCAGGACCAGATAGCAGTAGTGGTCGATAGTGGCGAAGTAATTCACTGCGTAACTGCCGCAATAAGGTTTGTTGTTCCTGTAACGACGTGGTGGGCGAGTTCACAGAAGAATCGTGAGTAATCACTAATTGCGCTCCCTTCGCATGCGCGCCTCGTGGCGCATCTCCTTCCAAAGAGCTGCCAGTCTACATTGACTGACCTGTAGTCAGTGTAACATAAGAAATTGAGCGGCGACAAGGTACTCAGAAGCGTGATTCACTGCTTCTCTACTAGCCATTATACACAACTATCGATCCATTTCAGGGAGATGGAGGAGGCTGATGGCTGGGCTTGCGTTGTGTTGAGAGATCTGTTAAAGTGATATTTAACATTCTCTTAATATTCAATTAACATTGAGTTAATATTTGGCGAACGTCAGCGATGCCCACTCATTGAGCTATTCCCCAGATTGCCAGGCCTATCTTTGTCGATAGCTTGCTCTCTTGTGAGCTGGGAGGGATAGATTTCATGGCCATGGACATTCTGTTGAATGGTTCAGGGGGACGAAGCATTTACATGCTTTGCAGATTTTTTCGGCAGGAGGTGATGCGCATTGAAGCAAAATTTTTCGCAAAGTGTTTCCTCGACTCACGAGATAGTGCAGAAGAGACGTTTGGCGCCCAGAGGGCCCGACGATTTTATGCTCAAAGGGATCGTGACAGTGCTCCAGATAGGTGTTCTAAGCAGCGCGCTACTTATCCTGCTGGGGCTATGCCTGCAACCTTTTCGACCTGGCGGCTTCTCTGCTGAGCGCCTGGTGACTTTTCCACAGACCCTCAATCAGGTCTGGGCCGAGATAAGCAGCTATTTTGGACCTCAAGCCGTAATCACTCTTGGCCTGTTACTGCTTGTCACTACGCCAGTTTTACGCGTCGGCGTTTCCCTGCTAGGTTTTGCCAGGGAGCGCAATCGCAAATTTGTAGTGATCACCTCGCTTGTCCTGCTTATTCTTCTGCTGAGCCTGTTGCTGGTAAGCCAGGGGCAGAGGGCTGGCTATGTCAGCGATATTCACCATCTTCACTTTTCGTTCCTGGTGCTGGCTCTGATCTTTGCCGGCTCTATCTGTGCCGGCCTGCTGGGAGCGCTGGTTGGCTTAGGCGGCGGCGTGCTGATTGTGCCTCTGCTCACGCTTGTCTTTGGCCTGCCGATTCATTTTGCCATAGGAGCTAGCATCATTTCGGTTATCGCTACCTCAAGTGGGGCGGCTGTGGCCTATGTGCGCGATCAAGTGACCAATGTAAAGCTTGGCATGTTTCTTGAACTGGCCACAACCACGGGTGCGGTCAGCGGAGCCTTCCTGGCCGGGCTGCTTGCGCCGGCAACGCTCTCGATTGTCTTTGGGGTTATCCTGCTGCTCTCTTCGCTCCCGATTCTTTTTAAGCTTGGCGAAGAGATTCCCAAAGATGTGCAGAATGATCGTCTGGCCAGCTGGCTCGATCTCGCGGGATCATATCCCGATCGCCGCTCAGGTCGTACAATCAGTTATCACGTGACACGTACACCTATCGGGCTGGCAATGATGTATGTAGCCGGCGTAATCTCCGGGCTGCTGGGCATTGGCAGCGGCGAGTTCAAAGTCCTGGCCCTCGATACCTTGATGCATCTACCTATGAAGGTTTCCAGCACTACCAGCAACTTTATGATTGGAGTCACCGCCGCGGCCAGCGCTGGCATTTACTTCTCGCGCGGCGATATTCCGCCCTTGCTGGCCGGTCCGGTTGCCCTGGGTATTCTGCTTGGCGCTTTGCTGGGAGCCCGTTTGCTCATGCATATGAGTAACAAAGCCTTGCGCCTTGTCTTCCTCCCCGTGATCGCGCTTGCCGCCCTGGAGATGGTCCTGCATGGTCTGGGCCTGGGACTCTGAGCGCCGCGAGCCTGGTAGACGGGAGTCGAATTTTTGCTGTTCCTTCTGCCAATTTTTTTGACAGGATTGGGAGCGAAAAGCCTAAGATTAGCTGATCTAAAACCTTGTATGAGAGGTGCTGCGCTATTATGTATGCCAGATAGAAGTATAATTTGTGCCGGGCTTACTCTAGCAGTAGATAGGCAAATGGCACCAGGGATGATGTGTTAGTAGATGAGGAGGTTTACTTTGACTGGTAATGTACGACGACATGCCGCAGGGCCAGGAGTGCGTACTGAGAATGAGGTGTCGGCGCTGCATGATGAGCGCGTCCACGCGGCGGCTTTCAAAGAACTTTTTAAACGCTATCTCGGGCGTGTATATCGCTACTTACGCGTGCGCGTTGCCTGTGAAGAGGAAGCGGTGAGGCTGACCCACGTTGTTTTTCTGCGCGCTTTAGAGGCGCTTCCCCAGTACCAACCCTTACGCGGCTCATTTGTGGCCTGGCTGGTGAGTGTGGCGCGCCGGGTTGTTGAAGAGCCAGGAGCGCGAAGAGGCGGAGTGCGAGGCGTCAGCGATGCTTTGCCCGTCTTGCTCCATCCGGAAGTGAGGTATGGGAGGCAGTTTGCTACGCTTCCCCAGGAGGCCATTGCGAGGCTGGGTCTGCTTATATCTAGATTGAGTCAGCCCGAGCGAGATCTGTTAGCTCTCTACTTTGCCGCCGAGTTAAATGTACTGGAGATTGCCCAGGTGCTGGAGAGGCGTCCCGAAGCTGTTAAAAAGCAGTTAGGATCTCTACTGTTAGCAATCAAGGAGCGTTATTATGCAGTCTAGGCCCGCTGAGGAGATATGTACAGAACTTGATATGCAGGCTGACGCGCGCCTGCTGCAGCTCATTCATGATCTGGCAATGGCCTATGGTGAGCCCGAGCCGGCGCTGGAACTGAAGCAGGCCTGGGAGCTTTTGCCAGCTTCCCATCGCCTATCAGGAAGCCTGGATGATACACCCTTAAGTTGAGCAGCGCTTCATAGAACAGATTTCTTTGGCGTCAGTTTCCCGCTGAGCGGTGTTTCACGTGAAACATTCGCTCGTGTTAAACATAAAATGATAGCAAGGTCAGATTTCTTCTCTGCCTTGCTATCGTGCGGCCAGCCTGCCCAACTCTATTATGCTTCCCGGATATCCGTTACGCGGGACGGAAAAGCGCATGGGCGACCAGAGAGGTCACCCAGCGCTTGATTACATCGCGTTTTCCTGCAGGACGCTTGAAGTGAACTGGCTGTTATAAAGATCGGCATAGAAACCGCCTTTGGCCAGCAGTCCTGAATGCGTACCCTGCTCGATAATGCTACCATGGTTCATAACCAGGATCAGATCGGCATTTCTGATCGTAGAGAGCCGGTGAGCAATCACAAAGCTTGTTCTACCCTTCGTCAGCTCATTCATGGCTTCCTGGATAAAAACCTCGGTTCGCGTATCGACGCTGCTGGTTGCTTCATCAAGGATCATAACCGCGGGATCGGCCAGGATTGCGCGTGCGATGGTCAAAAGCTGCTTCTGACCTTGTGATATATTCGAAGCCTCTTCATTCAAAACCGTATCGTAGCCAGCGGGCAGCGTTCTAATGAAGTGATCCGCGTGAGCAGCCGTGGCGGCTTGAATGATCTCCTCTTCCGTCGCTCCAGCTCGTCCATAGGCGATATTCTCACGAATCGTGCCGCTAAAGAGCCAGGTGTCCTGTAAAACCATGCCGAACATGCGGCGCAGGTCGCCGCGCCTGAGCTGCGTAGTTTCTACGCCGTCGATGAGAATTTTGCCTCCATTGAGCTCATAGAAGCGCATCAATAGATTAACCAGCGTCGTTTTGCCGGCGCCAGTTGGGCCAACAATGGCGATCATCTGACCCGACTTAACATTAATATTCATGTCCTCGATCAGAATAGCGTCATCTTTATAACCGAACTTCACATGCTCAAACTGCACATCGCCTTGCGGAGCCTCAATGATCTTGGCCGTAGCCGGATCGGGAATCTCTTCTTCCTCGTCGAGAAGCTCGAAGACGCGCTCGGCCGAGGCGACGGTTGACTGAATGATATTGGCGATATTGGCGAGCTGAGTGATCGGCTGCGAGAATTGGCGTGCATATTGAATAAAAGCCTGCACATCGCCGATCTGAATCGCTCTTTGCGTGACCAGAAGACAGCCAATGATACTGACCAGCACATAACCAATGTTGCCAATAAACATCATTAGCGGCATGATGATGCCAGAGACAAACTGGGCCTTCCAGCCTGCGTCATAGAGCGTACCGTTGAGCTCATCGAACCTGGCCACGGCTTTGCCCTCGTGGCCGAAGGCTTTAACGATCTTGTGGCCTGTAAACATCTCTTCTACATGGCCGTTGAGCTCGCCAAGTGAGCTCTGTTGCTGCATAAAGTAGCCCTGTGAGCGTTTAGCGATCACCGTAGTGACAAACAGGCTCAACGGCAGAGTCAGCAAGACAACGATCGTCAGAAGCAGGTTGATCGAGAGCATCATGACGACAACGCCAACCAGGGTGACGATAGACATAATCAGCTGGGTTAAGCTCTGCTGCAAAGTACTGCTGATGTTGTCCATATCGTTGACGGCGCGGCTCATAATTTCGCCATGTGTGCGCGAATCGAAAAATTTCAATGGCAAGCGCGTGAGCTTTTCATCCACTTGTTTGCGCAACTCGTAGGTTGTTTTCTGGGCCACGCTGGCCATAATATACTGTTGAATGAAGTTGAAAATCGCGCTGATCACATAGAGTATACCCAGGATAATTAGGATGTGCATAATCGCGCTGAAATCGACCCCGGCTCCGGGAACACCCTTGATCTTCTGCATAAGACCCTGGAAGATGATAGTTGTAGCATCACCAAGTATCTTTGGGCTAACAATAGTAAAGATGGTACTGATCACCGCAGTAATGATTACTGCGAGCAGCGCGTACTTCTGGGGCAGCAGATAGCTGGCCAGCCGTTTCAGCGTGCCTTTAAAGTCTTTGGCTTTTTGCACTGGCATGATCAAGCCGCCGACAGGTCCCCCCCTGCCGAAAAAGCCGCCGCGATTCTGCTGATCTTTTGCGCGCGCGTCACTCATGCGATTTCCTCCGCTGCAAGCTGTGAAAAGACGATTTCGCGATAGACCTTACAACTGTCCATCAACTCCCGATGTTTGCCGATCCCCACAAGCTGCCCCTCGTCCAGCACAAGGATCTGATCAGCATCCATAATCGTGCTCACGCGTTGAGCCACGATAAAGACGGTAGAAGTCTGGATCTCCTTTTTGAGCGCAGCCCGTAATTTGGCGTCGGTCTTAAAGTCTAGCGCTGAGAAACTATCGTCAAAGATGTATATTTCTGGCTTTCTGACCAGGGCACGCGCGATAGAAAGCCTCTGCTTCTGTCCGCCTGAGAGATTTGTGCCTCCCTGGGCAATCTCTGAATCAAAGCCATCGGCCATGTTCGTGATAAATTCTGTAGCCTGCGCAGTATCGGCCGCGTGCCGCATTTCGAGCTCGGAAGCATCCTCTTTGCCATAGCGAATATTCTCGGCAACTGTGCCTGAGAAGAGGACAGCTTTTTGGGGCACAAAGCCCATTTTCTCGCGCAGATGGGTTTGCGCTATCTCGCGAACGTCTACGTCATCAACCTTGACCTTGCCGCTATCTATATCGTAGAAGCGCGGAATCAGGCTGATCAGGGTTGATTTGCCGGCTCCCGTGCCTCCAATAATTGCAGTGACCTCGCCGGGCCGGGCCGTAAACGAGATATGCGAAAGAGCTGGCCTTTCAGCGCCTGGATAGCTGAAAGTGACATCCTCAAACTCTACATAGCCTCGCTGATCGTTAGCCTCTTGTACCTGGGCGGTATCATTGATTTCCGGCTCAATGGCCAGAACCTCATTGATTCTGTCGGCCGAGGCTGAGGCGCGTGGCAACATGATAAACATCATTGAGACCATCAAAAGAGAGAAGAGAATCTGCATGGCATACTGTAGGAATGCCATGAGGGCACCAATCTGCATAGCGCCTTCGTTGATACGAATGCTGCCAAACCAGAGAATCGCAATAGTGGCAACATTCAAGATCAGCATCATAAAAGGCATGAGGCCCGCCACAATCTGATTGACCTTGATCGATAAATTGGTAAGGTCGAGATTTGCCGCGTCGAAGCGCTCTACTTCGTAATTGGTGCGGTCGAAAGATCTGATCACGCGCACTCCCGTGAGGCCCTCATCCAGAACCAGGTTGAGCTTGTCTAGCTTGACCTGGACCAACCTGAAGAGCGGTATGGCTTTGCCCATGATTACTGCGATCACAAGGATGAGAACCGGGATCGAAGCAACCAGAATCCAGGATAGCTGCACGTCTTCGATGAAGGCCATGATGATGCCGCCGATACACATCAATGGAGCAGCGACCATCAGGCGCAGAATGATAATCAAGACCTGCTGAATCTGATTTGTGTCGTTGGTTGTGCGGGTAATGAGCGAAGCCGTGCCAACTTTATCAAACTCGTGAAGCGAGAACTTTTCAACATGAGTAAAAAGTTTTCCACGTATGAGCTGACCGAAGCCTACAGCTACTTTGGAAGAATACAGACTTGCGCCAACTGCACAGACTGTCCCTCCGATAGCGACCAGAAGCATAATACCGCCGGCGCTGATTATATAGGCCGTATCTCCTTTGACAATCCCTTGATCTACGATGTCTGCCATTAAGCTTGGCAGATAAACGCTAGAAAGGGACTGTAAGAAGACAAGAATAAAGACAGCCGCGATAGATAATCGATAAGGTTTTAAAAAACGAAACAACTTGAGCATACTTCTTCTTCTCCACTCCCTTGGCGGTAGGTTCAACTAATATCTTTCTCTGGTAGGAGAGAGGTGTCTGAACAAAACGCGCTGCGTAATAACTTCTCTTTATATCTCTATGCCATTGTGCGCTTTCGCTCTCTCGCAGCCGTTAGACAGACAAGCAAGAGAGGAGCGCTTACCATAAGTATTTGCGGCATGAGCATAGTGTAGTATGCTCATGGGTGATCTGACATCCTACAATCGGGTGATTATAGAGAACAAAAGTACGCCATAATGTGGAGATGCACTATGGTATTTACCCATAGTTAGTACAATTATACGATGCGCTGGCCCTCATAGGGGTAGTTTCAAAAGAGCTGGTTTAAGCAGAGCCAGCTTCCTTTTTTCGCTTGTTATAGCTTATTAAAGCTGGCGTCGATAACAAGGCAGCTTAAGTTCAGAGCAAGTGCAGGTGATGGGCAGCTTCGCTGGCGGCTACCCGGTTGTTCACATTGAGCTTGTGATAGATGCTTTGCACCTGTGTGCGAATGGTGGTGACCGAGACATTCAACTCTCGCGCGATCTCTGGATTGGAGCATCCGGCGGCCAGGAGGCGCAGCACGCGCAACTCTTGTGGGGAGAGCTGCACCTGTACGAGGGAAAGGCTGGCAGTCTGAGGGACGACGGCATGCAAGATCGTTTGGAGATAGCTGGTCAGCGCGCGGTTTCGCACTCTGGGTACAAGGGTGCGCAGGAGCGTAGAGAGCGCATCACCCTCATCCAGGAAGGTGCGCATATAGCCCTCTGTACTGGCCAGGGTGAGGGTGCTAAGCAGCTGCTGTCTGGCTTCATCGCGCCTGCTTGCGTTGAGAGCAAGGGCCATGAGGACTTGAATCTGGATGAGGCTATGCGTGCGTCCTTGCTCCTTTGCATCGCTTTGCCATCTTTGTAGGATGGAGAGCGCAGTTTCCGTTTCGCCTCGGGCCAGGTGCCAGCGGACCATGAGCAGCTCATCTTGTTCCAGCTGGAAGCGTGGAAGCTCTTCGCTGTAGCGGGCGCGATTTGTTACCCAACGCTGTACTGAGATAAAATCGCCAATGGCGAGGCCGAGCTGAGCCTGCATGGCCTGGATCTGGCTCGCAAAGAGGCGCGAGCGCGGCGATTGCACGCGCGGGAGGAGCGTGGCGAGGCGCTGCTGGGCATGGAGCGATTGTCCACGAGCATGAAGAATGCGGACCAGAATAAGCGAGGCCTGAATCTGAAGTATATCATCGCTCTGCTGCTGGCCCAGGTCTAAGGCCTCCTGAGCCTCAAGATGCGCAGTTTCCAGCTCGTTGCGTTCATAAGAGAGCTGAGCTAAGCCAAGCAAGGCCTGTCCCCTACCGTGGGGATCTTCTGCCAGCTCGCCTAGAGCTTGCTGATAGAACCCGGCTGCTTGCTGCAAGTGTCCTTGCCTGTAGGCGGCAGTTCCTTGCAGGAGTAAAGCGATGCGCAAGCCATAGCGGTTTTTAATGTTCTCGCTGCTGCGATATGCTTCCTGTAATATCTGCATAGCCTGTCTGGGACACCCGGCATAAAGCTTTTCTGTGCCAGCGTAGAGCAAGCTTATGCTGCGCCAGTGTGAATCCTGTTCTGGTAAGTAGGCAAGTGCCTGCCGGGCGGAAACGAAGGTTTGCTGGAAGTCACCTTGTATCCAGGAGGCGAGGGCGCGAAAGGCTTGAAGCTCTCCCAGATGGAGCCTGTCATTCTGGCCTTCCCAGGCCTGTTCGGCCATGCGAAGAGGTTGCTCAAATTGGTTATTGACAATGGAAGCATGCGGGGTTGTGCCAAATAAGAGCACGATGGCATAGGCGAAACAAAGCTGAGGATGCGTGCTCAAGATGTTCTCTGGTAGTTGCTCCAGCCAGCGACGTAGCGTATGTTGTTCGGCATATTCGAAGAGATCGTGGATAGCCAGAAGTTGCTCGATAAAGATGCTCGCCTGAGCAAACACGCCGGCGGCCAGCGAGACTTCGATGGCCTCGGCCAGCATGCCCTGTTCGGCATACCAGAGACTGGCGCGCTTAGCAAGCTCCCGCAGCGGATGTTCGCCCAGCCGCCGGCGCGCCTCATGCTGCATAGCTGAGGCCCAGATGGCATGATAGCGATACCATTGTCCCGGCTCATCGAGCGGCTCCAGGAAGAGGCCAGAGCGGGCCAACGCTTCTAGCAGTTGCGCGCTATTGTGCCTATCCGTTGCGGCATCACAGAGCGAGCCATTCAAGCGGCGCAGGATGCTCGTTTGGAGCAGAAAGATTTGCTGGGACTCTGGCAGAGCGCTGAGTACTTCGGTGACAAAATAGGTAAGTATATGCCTATGGCTCCCGTCAAATGTCGCGAGATATTGCTCGATCTCCTGGCCTGCCATTCGTCCTTGTAGGGCCAGGGCGATCAGATGCAAGCCGGCCACCCAGCCTTCTAGCAGCGTTTCTAGATGGGCCAGAACGTCGCTGGAGAGCTGTTTAGAAGTAATGCGCTGCTGGAGGAAGCGGTGCGTCTCTCCCTGCGAAAAGCGCAGATCGATAACATGTAATTCCATGAAATCCCCCTGCGAGCGCCAGCGCGCCAGGGGCAAGGGGGGCTCGCTGCGTGTAAGAATGATTACATGGAGCTGTTCGGGCAAGTGATCGATGAGGAAGGTAAGAGACTCGTGGATCTGGGGCGCTGTGATGACATGATAATCTTCGAGGACCAGGATGCCACGACAGCCAAGTTGATTCGCTTGCTGCAAAACATCGGTAAGCGCTGCTTCAAGGGGAGATACCTCAAATGGTGGCTGCAAGGTAGTTTGGAGGAGGGACAGGGCGGAAAGGCCTAGCTCGCTGCGAAAGTTCTGGCAGGCAGTAATGACGTAGCGCCAGAAGCGTACGGGATCGTTATCTTCTGGATCGAGCGAGACCCAGGCCAGAGGGGCCAGGCGTTCTTGTTTGCCGCGTTCTGCAATCCATTGTCCGACGAGTGTTGTCTTGCCAAAGCCGGCCGGCGCTGCTAACAAGGTCAATTTATGCTTGATCCCATCATCTAACTGGCTAAGCAGACGTTCGCGTATAAGCAGGCTTGAGGGCAGGCGTGGAGGGCTCAGCTTGGAGACAAGCAATAGTGATGAGCTTTCGGATTTCTTGAGGGATTCTGCGCCTTGTTCACGTGATACAGCACTCACGGCCTCAGTATAGGGTACTGGTAGGGAAAGCTCGGCGCGCGGCTGCTTATCGGCCTGTTTCTTCTCCTGGCTGATCAATTGAGAAAGCTGGGCCGCGAGCGCTTCCAGGTGTGAAATGTGCAAATCTGCTGTGCGTCCCGCATATTTCTTCATGGCACGTTTCCCTTGATAACGATAGGCGTACCAGTAGCCAGCGCCTCCGCGCGCGCGTTTTTCTCTCAGCAAGTTCAGATGCCCTTGCTGCCCCTGAAAGGAAACAGAGGTATGGCTGTCGAGCCACTGTAGCCAGCTATCAGCCTCTTCTGGCCCAAGATGCTGATTCTGATAGCCAGGTTCGCGAAGGATATAGGCTCTGTGTTCTTCGGACCAGACCAGACTAGGCGGAACTCTTTTAGGCATAAAGCTTTCTCACTAATAGAAACATTCCCCAACACTATACTATATGATTATATCGCTCTTGTTATGTATGTACAAGCATTCCCCAACAACCCAAAGACTCGCGCCTGGATGTTGTGCTTCATGAGTTTCATTTATGTTGAGACGCCAATCTATACGCTTTATGGTACACTACGCTCATCTTAAGCTATGAGGGCAAAGATAGAATTGCGCTGTCATTCGCTACTTAGGAGAGCGCTGTGAAGGAAAGGGCTGTAGTTTCGTGGATACTATCCTGCATGATTTCTCAACAACCAAGCTATCACAGGCCCAGGATGCCAATAAGGCTGCCTTCTGGACGCTGCTCTTACGCCATTTGCCGGAAGCACAACTCCATACTGATACAGGAATGCTTTGGTTCGAGACCAGGATTCGCCACGATGTGTTCAATCGGGTGATCCAATGCAATCTTGCGCCGGACACCTGTTCCGCAACTATTGAGAGCATTGTCGACTACTTTCGACAAAATAGTTTACCTTTTTTGTGGCATCGAGGACCATCATCTTCTCCTGCTAATTTGGGATCACTCCTGGAGGCTTCAGGAATGACCCACTACGAAACGGAACCAGCCATGGCTGTGGATCTTCTCAAACTCAACGAAGATCTACAAGTTGCATCTCAATTGACGATCCGTCGTGTGAAGACAAGCGCAATGCTAGAGCAATGGATACGGGCCTGGGAGGTTGGCAGCCCTGAAGAGGTTATTCGCTTGTGGATGGCCTTGTACACTGCCTGCCTTGATCAAGAGAGCCCTTTGTGCCTGTATTTGGGCTTGCTCAATGGAGAACCGGTTGCAACTTCTGCGGCGTTCTTTGGCGTAGGAGTCGCATCTATCGAGTCAGTTGGCACACTTTCCCACTATCGGCGTCAAGGCATTGGAGCTGCGATGGCCTTTATGGCATTGCACGAAGCTTGCAGAAGTAACTATCGTATTGGCGTTTTGACTGCCTCACCGATGGGAAGCGCAATCTATCGCCGCATCGGCTTCAAGGAGTTTGCCACCTCTAACATCTATCTGTGGCATCCTCATCAGGGGCACAATCCCTGACAGCGTTTCACGTGAAACATAGCCAGCCAGGATGAGAGAGTGTTTCACGTGAAACATTTTTCGTTGATTATTTTGATAGAGGGATAGAACTCCTGCCTTCTTTCCACCTGCTAAATCCGCGTCAGAAAGCACCAACTGACTTTTACGCCGAGTAAGGGAGAGAGTGTTTCACGTGAAACACTCTCTCCTGATTGATAGTTGTGAGCTTAGAACGTTTCGTAGAGATAAGGCAGCAACGGCGGGAACATGCTACGCAAGGTCGACTGTAATTCTGCAGAGGGATTGCCCCAGCCTCTGATAGCAAAGCTCTCGGGATCATGGGTACCATAGATCAGTGCCGATATAGCCTGGATGCTCAAGGTGCAATCGGCCTCAGCGCAGCGGCTCACCTGAAGCAGACCGTCCTGGCTCTCAAAACGATAACAGTCCTCATTCCAGGGACAGTGTGGATCAACGACGCGAGTTGCGAAGCTGCCTGTTCCGACTTGCATCCCACTCAAGCTAGCTACATCGATCACGCGGCCCAACGGAGCCTCCACTGAAGTGGTGGTAACATTGATATCCGCCAGCCAGGTTTCCGGGTACTCATCTGGCCGCACTTTCATCTCAATCTTTGTGATCTGGTCAGCGTGGCGCGCTAACCATTCCAGCAAGAGATACTTGCCAGCGCTATCGTCGTAATAGAATTGCGATACCTCCATTGGCTGGTTTTCCTTGATGCCATAGAGCATCATGCCCTTTGTTTCTCCCTTGACGCGCGCAATAGCCAGCCAGGAATGATTCTGAGCATGGGCCTGCTCTTTTAGCTTCTCGTTGAAGAGAGCCATGCCATGAATTCTGCCTTGCTGCTGGCGTAGATAGGCCCGAAAAGCCTGCGAGCCACTCTTAATGTCAGTTAGCTCTACCTCGCCCTCAAGCTCTTTTTTGAGCAAGGGCAGCAGTCCTTCGGTCGCGAAGCGAGCCTGGCGCGACTGTGGAAAGGTCGTATAGCCCAGACGCTGATAAAACGATTCGCGAAAGGCGTAGAGCGTAGAGACTGGAATGCCCTCCTTGTGCATGTGGGCGAAGGTATGTAGCAATACTTCGCGGGCATAGCCCTTACGTCTCGCGCGGGGATGCGTTGAGACGCCCCAGACACCGGCACAGGGATAAAGTTTACCGCGAATATTCTGCGTCATATGTCCATAAGCCACGTGCACGACAGGCTGCTTGTCAAGAAAGCCGACAAAGCTGGCGGCGCCATCAAAATAAGCCAATGTTTTGCGCCATTCTTCGTCGCTGGGCAATGGCGGTGTAGTTCTGAATGAGTAGGCAATAAGAAAGCGCGGGATTTCAAGAAAATCTGCTTCTTGCAACTGACGAATACTAAGGTCAGACAATGGATCTCTTCCTTTCTGTGAGCAAAACGGCAGAGGGCATATTTATTTACAGAGGCTGAACGACTCTCGGTTGTCAAGCAAGGCTAACCCCGACGATTATCTGTCGTTGCTGGAAAAAAAGCCCTATTTACCTGCAGCTATCAATGATGGCGAAGGGGAAGTATTTCATCTATCTCTGTAATCCAATCTCAGTATAGCAGAGCCACCGCCGGGGCTGTCAAGCGAAGCCGTTGCTGCTGACCATATCCTGCGCTGGCTTCTCGCTCATCTATGGTGGTGATAAGATATGGCAAGCATGCTGATTAGTAGAGAAGGATTGAATGAGAGGAGAGAAGTTATGAAGCAAGTAGAGGGAAGCAAGCGTCTCCGGGCACGCGAGGCCGGAATTGTGCTCGGAACTATGGCCAGCGGGCCCACAAATACGATTGTGGATGTGCCCGGAGTGAAGGTTGGTCACGCTACGCTTATTCGCGGCTCCGGTAAGCTGGTAAGGGGCGTTGGACCAGTACGTACCGGCGTGACGGCTATTCTACCGCATGGTGGAAATATTTTCGCTAACAAAGTTCCTGCCGCGGCCGAGGTGTTCAATGGCTTTGGCAAAACAATTGGCCTGGTCCAGCTTGCCGAGCTTGGCGAAATAGAGACGCCAATCTTGCTGACGAATACGCTTAACGTTGGCCGTGTTGCCGATGCGCTGGTTGGCTATATGCTTGAGCAAAATCCGGCCATCGGAGTGACGACGGGCACGGTTAATCCGCTAGTCTGCGAGTGCAATGATGGGTATCTCAATGATATTGGAGGCCGTCACGTTGGCGAGCAGGAAGTAAGGGAAGCCTTGAACAGCGCTTCCGACGCGGGAGTCGCGGAGGGTAACATTGGGGCTGGCACAGGGATGCAAGCCTATGGCTTCGCGGGCGGGATAGGCACAGCTTCACGGCGCCTTAGTGCTGAAGATGGAGGTTATACGCTGGGCGCGCTTGTGCTGGCAAACTTTGGCATGCGACGAGATCTGCTTATCGCCGGCGTACCAGTTGGGCTTGAGCTGATGCGCGCTGATCAGCCGGCTCCCGAAAAGGAGAAGCGCGAACGTGGCTCGGTGATTGTTGTGTTAGCTACTGATACACCCCTTGATGCGCGCCAGCTTGGTCGGCTTACGCGTCGCGTTCCGCTGGGCCTGGCGCGTACAGGAACCCATGGAGGACACGGAAGTGGCGATCTGGCCATCGCCTTTTCTACGGCTGCACATATCCCTCATGCGGCGACACCGCTTGTGCGGACGGTTCAGGTATTCAACGAGCAGCATCCGGCTCTTGATCGGCTTTTCGCGGCAGTCGTTGAAGCGACCGAGGAGGCTGTCATCAATGCTCTCTGCCAGGCTCGCCCGCTGGATGGACGCGACGGACATTTTGCCGAGGCGCTTCCTCTGGCTAAAACACGCGCAGTCCTCCAACGCTATGGCATATAGTTACTATAAGCAAGGTATTGAGCGCGGGGCTAGCCTTGCGCTCGTACACTGTCAGAGGAGTGTTTGTTTGAAAGGCATAGCAGCTCTTTTTCTGATCATATTTTAGCATAGAGCCGTTTCTGTGTCTGTAATGGGGCTTACTGTAGATTGGCGAGATGCTCCCATATACTTGTCCTGGCAATATTGTTTTCATAAACATGAAGGAGAGTATATGAAACAAGAATGGAGAGATCCCCCTCATCTCGCTCAACTATTTGCCGCGCTTTCGCGTTACCAGGTTTGCTATGTGCTATTTGGCACTGCCGGCTTGATTGCCTATGGGGCCAGGTTATCTACTGGAGACCTGGATATCTGCCCTGCCCCGGATAATGATAATCTTCGGCGTCTGGCCGAGCTTTTGATAGCTATTCAAGCGAGACCTCATGCTCCTCTCGGTCAAAATGAGCAAGAGCAGCCACAGCTCTGGCGACCAGTGCCATTTCTGCTAGAAACCTTCGATTCTCTCTTTCAGACGACCCTGGGAGATCTAGATATTGTGCCTTTCCCTTATGGCCCGCATGGTAAAAGAGACAGTTTTACCTATGAGGACTTGCGATCTCGTGCCTTGACAAAATTTGGCTTTGGCGTTGCTATCCCGGTTGCAGCCTTTGCTGACCTTGTGGCCTCTAAGCTATCTGCTCGTCGAGAAAAGGATCTATCTGCTTTACCTGAAATCGAGCGCTTACGAGCTGAGCGCGCCTATGGGAAAGAAACTGGCTGGCCTCTTGTAGAAGCTGAGATGGAAAGATGGCTGGCGAATTCGCCAAACCCTTCCAGAGCCTGCTACTATATAGCAAAAAGGAGTGTTTCACGTGAAACATAATGAAGGAAATGCTGGCGTATTTCAGGGTAAAAATGTCGTGGTTACGGGAGCGGGACGAGGCATAGGGCGCGTGCTGGCCACCGGCTTTGCCGAACAGGGGGCGCGTGTGCTGGTCCACTATGCGCATGCCCAGAGCCGGGCCGAGGAAGTCGTAAGCCAGATCAAGGCCAGCGGCGGCGACGCTCTAACTATGCAGGCAGACTTGCGCAAGCCAGCGGAAGTCGCGCGCCTGGTCAAAGCTGCCTATGAGGTTCTTGGCCCTATCGATGTCTGGATCAATAATTCTGGGGCGAGCGCTAATACTTCCGAGACGCGTGGCATGGACGAGATAGAGATCTTTGAGCGCATCGTTCAGGTAGATATCCTGGGCACCTGGCGCTGTTGCCGGGAGGTAGAGCCCTATATGCGCGACGGCAGCTGCATTCTCACTACTGGCTGGGATCGCGCCGTGGATGGCGCGCCAGGACTGCCTAACCAGTTCTATGCTATCAGTAAGGGCGCGATTATGTCGCTTACGCGTTGTCTGGCCAGCGAATATGCTCCACGCGTGCGCGTCAATTGTATTGCACCAGGACGTATTGAGAACGACTGGTCGCGTGGTTTGCCAGAGAAGGCTCGGCAAAAGGCTACGCAGGAAATTCCTATGCGGCGCTGGGGCGAGCCTGAGGATATTCTGGGTACCGCGCTCTTTCTGGCCTCGCCTGCGGCTTCGTTTATCACGGGCCAGACCTTACTCGTCAACGGCGGTGAGATTATGCGCTAATGTTTCACGTGAAACATTGCCAGGCTAGCACAATTTGAAGTGTTTCACGTGAAACATTTTTGGTCTTTTATTGAGAAGGGTGTTTCACGTGAAACATCCCTTCTATCGAGCAAGCTCGTAAAAATTGAATCGCTTTCGCCAATTTATTTGCTGAGTATTGCACGATAGCCGCAAAGTCTTCCCAGAGGAGCCAGAAATGCAAAGACGATATTCTGTACAAAAGATGGGGGCTTGAGCGGACGAAATTCGCGCCGATACTGCTGCAAAATAACCGCGAGCTGCAATAGATTTGGCAGTCCGGCTTTATTGGTTTTACCAGCCTGGGCAAGTCCCCACATGATTGCAAAGAAATCCTCGGTGTGCAGCGCTGGCCGCGTTTGCCAGAGGAGACGCGCCTCTGTGCTGTCTCCATTCCACATTTGATGTACTATGCCGGCAGGAATACGAAAACTTTCACCTGCCTCATATCTTCTTTCCTGGCCGTTGATCTTCGTATCAATGCTGCCGGCCAGGATCTCAAAATATTCCTCCTGCTCGGGATGGAGGTGCTCGGGTGGGGCCTCTGAATAGGATCGATAGTGCGCCTCCACTTCTACAAGTTCGCTCTTGCTATCCCGAGCTGTCTGCCGAAAAATGAGGCGCTGACCTCTGATTGGATCGAAGAATTCATCACCTGCACGAGCCATAGCTATCTCCTTTGCTTTTCTCTGCCTTGCTTAATGAGGGTGGTTTGCGCTGTTTTGGCACTCGCCCAACCACTATTTTCTCTACTCAAGAGAGATAATCAAGGCGAGCCTTCGTCCTTTTTTGATTTTTATCAAGGGAAACAATGTTAGTCTTGATGAAGACTATACTCTCTATTCTGCAATATGTCAAGACTAACGTCGTTCTATAAAAGGGAAGTAACTGGCTTGACCTGGGAGGAAATAAGGTGTACATTGTTAGGCATGGTCTATACACAGAAAATTAGTCGCGAGATGCTAGCTGAGGGCGCTTATGAACTGTTGGAGCGTGAGGGAATCGAGGCTCTTTCGATGCGTCGATTGGCCCAGATAGTCAATGTGCGGGCCTCATCGCTCTATCATCATTTTCCAGAGAAATCAGCCTTACTTGCTGCCGTGGCTGAAAAAGGCCTGTTTCACCTGGCGGCAGCCTTAGAACGAGCGTCTAACCTGGCTCTGGGCGATCCCCGACGCCAGATATATACCATGGGGATGACTTATCGTGAGTGGGCGCTCCAGCATCCTCAGGTCTATCGACTTCTCTTTGCGGATACGCCTCTCATCGAAAACACTTCGCCGGCATCTCTGGCTGCCTTTGCTCCTATGCTGGCCGCGACGGGCACGCTGGTTGGAGCCTCGCAGGCGCCAGCGGCAACCCAGGCTGTTTGGGCATTTGTCCATGGCTACGTAATGCTCGAATTGAGCGGGCATATGCAGCAATGTCTTCCAATTGAGGGCTTCCAGCTAGGATTGAGCTGTTTCATTCAGGAACTGGGACGCTAATATGCTGCCAAGTGTTTTGAGGAGATATATCCGGGAGTATGTTTCACGTGCAACAAGGTGAGCCAGGATCAGAGAGAGTGTTTCACGTGAAACATTTTTGTTAAACACTCCACTTTTCCAGATAGTCGCCAGTTAAGCAAAGCAGTGTTGCACGTGAAACAAAACTTTGTTGAGAAGCCAGAGCGTTTCACGTGAAACATTTTTAGCATTTGCCAGACTAGCGTTTCACGTGCAACATTCTTTTCCGGATAGTTCTGATCTGCAAAGGGTCAATCAGGGCAAGCCGAGCTAATGTTTCACGTGCAACATCATTTAGCCGATCTCGGCAAACACACCTTGCTGAATCGTATTAGTCATTTCGGCGATATCGGGAGCCAGTGGCCGATCATGCTCAAGCCTGGCCACATGCTCACGCACCAACTCGTAGGCTTTCTTGACGCCCTGGCCGGGACGCAAAGGCAAACGGAACTCCAGCATCTGGGCCGCACAGATCAATTCCACAGCCACAACCTGCCGGGCCTCCTCCAGGACGCGCAGCACTTTATGCGCGCTAGTTGCACCCATACTCACAAAATCCTCCATGCCGGCCGAGGTGGGAATAGAATCAATGCTGGCTGGATGCGCCAGGATCTTGATCTCGTTGACGAGAGCGGCGGCAACATATTGGGCAATCATAAAGCCCGAGTTCAGGCCGGGATTGGGCGTCAGGAAAAGTGGCGCGCCGTTTTCATCCCAGTCATGTGGCCCCATGAGATTGTAGATGCGCCGTTCAGCAAAGCTGGCAAGTTGTGCCAGGGCAATCGCCAGCATATCCAGGGCCAGGGCCAGAGGCTGACCATGAAAGTTGCCACCGCTGAGCACATCCCCTTCTTCAGGGAAGACTAGCGGATTGTCGGTAACGGCGCTCAGTTCGTTCTCGATGACGCCGCTGCAATATGCCAGGGCATCACGAATGGCCCCAAAAACCTGCGGCGAGCAGCGCAGCGTATAGGGATCTTGCACGCGCGAACAGTTTTGATGGCTGCTATTGATCTCGCTGTGTTGCACTAGCTGGCGCAGGTGGGCCGCGCTCTGTTGCTGGCCGTTTTGTCCGCGCCGCTGATGAATGCGCGCATCCAGCGGAATATGACTACCCAGCAGGCCCTCAATACTCATCGCGCAGGCAACTTCGGCCGTCTGAAGCAATGTCCTGGCATCTTCCATCGCCAGCACGGCCACAGCTTCCATAAGATGAGTTCCGTTGATAAGAGCCAGGCCTTCTTTGGCCTGCAAATGTAAGGGCGTAAGGCCGGCCTGTTGGAGCGCTTCGGCTCCGCTATAACGCTGCCCGTTATAGATTGCTTCGCCTTCGCCGACAAGCACAAGGCCGAGATGAGCCAGCGGTGCCAGATCGCCGCTCGCCCCTACCGATCCTCGGGAGGGAATTATGGGATGCACGCCAGCATTGAGCAGCTCTATGAGCTGCTGCACCACCTCTACGCGTACGCCAGAATTTCCGCGCGCCAGGCTGGCCGCCAATAAGAGCATCATGGCCCGCGTGACTTCTTCGCTCAGCGGCTCGCCTACGCCGGCCGCGTGGCTACGTAATAGATTGTGCTGGAGATCAACAAGCTGATCCTGGGGAATGCGTACGCTACTGAGATGACCAAAGCCTGTGGTAACGCCGTAGATTTTCTTGCCTTCGGCGGCGGCAGCATCAATGACGGCGCGCGCAGCCCTAATACGCTGAATGGCCTCATCGCCTGTCGCGACTTGCCTATACTGACGCGCTACAGCGATGACTTCGGCGCTGCTGAGGGCCTGTCCCCTCAGGATAAGATGTTTCTGATGTGTCTGTGTTGTCTTCTTCATAGAAGTACATCCTTTCTGGCCTCACTGCCTTGGTGTTAGCATAGCAGGGAAAGGTAGCAATGTAAATTTGATGCGTAAGAGAATATATATCTAGCGGGCGTAGAACAAATAGCGATAAGCCTGGACGCGCATAGAATAGGCTACAAACTGCTCACTTGAGAGCTATGGCATTTCTTCGCCGCGCGAACTGGTCTCTTCAGGGTTGTCCTACGCTAATCTGGATTAATGGAGAGGTGAG
Organism: Ktedonosporobacter rubrisoli; assembly: GCF_004208415.1. Classification (GTDB taxonomy): domain Bacteria; phylum Chloroflexota; class Ktedonobacteria; order Ktedonobacterales; family Ktedonobacteraceae; genus Ktedonosporobacter; species Ktedonosporobacter rubrisoli. The sequence continues at coordinate 7,383,294 of NZ_CP035758.1, forward strand.
CAAGGCCATAAGAGTGTTTCACGTGAAACATTGACCACATAATCAAGCATATATTCCGCCACAGTGCGCCTGGCCAACCTGATAATGTGCTCTGCCAGGCATTCCAGGCTTGTAGTTGCCCCATCCTGATAAATTGGGCTGCCGGCTTCACCCTGCTCGGTAGCCTTGGGATGAGAAGAAACAATATCTGCTTGAGGCTGTGGACGATGAAGAAGATCTGGGAAGAGTTGGATCTGTGGGCTAAGGGTGTTCAGCGGAGCAGCAAGACCAATAAGGTGGACATGTGAGCAGAAAGCGAACCTGAGGCGCTCGCTAGGCAATGCGCTGAGCTGATGCGTTATTAACTGGTTGGCTGAACTCTGCTGCATGCGATTTATGGTCCTGGCTATGGCTTAACACAATGACTTTTCAATCTGCCTTATCCCTATTATACGCCAGCAGCGCCCTCAATGATAGAGCAACGCTGCTGATTCCAATCTGCGAACTGCGGCCAGGTGAAAAATAATAGTAGCCTCACAGAAAGATACCTTTGTTACGCATTTGGCAGTGCTCCAAGATATGCGTGTCTGGCTATTGACTGCAAATAGCTAAGATTGGCATAGCTTCATCTGTGCACAATGTCTCACGTGAAACATCAATAATTTGTCAGCCAAACAGAGTGTTTCACGTGAAACATTAGCGTTCCACAAGCGCCGATTGCACGAGGTTGGTGCCAAAGTGATAACCAATCTCGCGATAATCTTTGATTGACCAGAGCGCCAGCTCGCATTGTTTGCCTACCTCGACGCTTCCTACCTGGTCCTGCAAAGCCAGCGCGCGCGCACCGTTGATCGTCGTGGCAGTCAAGGCTTCCTCTAGCGACATGTCCATTTCCGACATTGCCAGGCCAAGGATCATCTGCATATTTTCGCAATAAGATGTGCCTGGGTTGAAGTCAGTGGCCAGGGCAACGTGCAGCCCGTGATCAAGAAAGCGGCGGGCGGCGGGATAAGGGCTGCGCAAAGTATAAGAGCAGCCGGGCAAAAGCGTAGCCACAACGCCAGCCTCGCGCATGGCATCCAGATCGCTATCGCTGGCATGGTCGAGGTGGTCGGCCGAGGTCGCGCCCAGCTCTGCCGCCAGCCTGGCTCCCCCTGATGGACTTAGCTGATCCGCGTGCAATTTCAGATTGTAGCCAAGCTCCTGAGCGCGCGTGAGAATGCGCCGGCTCTCCTCTTCTGTAAAGGCTTCGCGCTCACAAAAAACATCGCAGAAGCGAGCCAGGCCTACAAAGGCTGGCAGCATCTGTTCGATAACCAGCTCTACATATTCGCTGCGCCTGTCGCGATATTCGGGCGGAATGCTGTGGGCACCAAGAAAGGTTGGTACGATGCGCATGCGTTCGAGTGGCGTGATGGCAGTATCTTCAAAAGCATTAAGGCTGTTGATGATGCGCAGGCAAGCCTCCTCGGTGATCATATCCAGACCATAACCGGTTTTGATCTCTACAGTTGTGGTACCGTGTTGGCGCATGGATGCCAGGCGCTCGCGCGCCAGAGTCAGGAGCGTCTCTGTATCGGCCTTGCGTGTAGCCGTCATAGTCGTGAGAATCCCGTGCCCCTGGGCCAGCAGCTCGCCATAGCTGACGCCCGCGCGCCGCAGATGAAACTCTTCGGCCCTATCCCCGGCAAAGACGAGATGTGTGTGGGAGTCCACAAAGCCGGGCGTAATCACGGCTCCTTGCGCATCTATGATCTTGATGCCATCTTTGCTGGCCGTGGCAGCTTGCTGAAACCAGGGCTCACCCTCGTCTTCTGTACCAACCCAGACAATGGTGCCTTTGTAGATCGCCAGGGCTGCATCTTGAATAACCTGTAGAGGTCCGCTGGCGCCAGCAATGGGCTGCTGGGCAACTGTGACTAGTTGCCCTATGTTGCGAATAACCGTGCTGGCTTTGATCTCGGCTTGGGGTCCATCAAATGTCATGGCTAGCTCTAACTCCTCTCGCTGGTCCATGTTCCCATGACTTGCCTGAGAATGGCAAATTCGCCAATGTGATAGGCATTGTGATCGGCGACGACAAGAAATTCGCGCAGCATAGTCTGGCCGCTACCGTGAGGAATCTTTTGATAAAGATCCAGCTTAGGATCGGCAGCCATCTGCAAGAGCTCCTGCAGATCGGCCCGAAAGCCGTGAAGCGTTTTTTCCCAGCGAGCCCGATCGGCCTGCTCATCCTCTGCCGGCCAGTATTCAGCTGGCCAGGCCAGCTCAACATAGTCGGTGCCGCGCATGAAATCAAGAATGTCGCGCTGGGCAATGCGGATGTGCTCCAGCAGATGCCAGGGCGTATAGCTAACGTTGGGCGGCCGCGTATTGATATGCTCAAGAGGAAAATTTGCTACTGCTTCATCAAAGTTCATGTGGGCCCCTTTGCCCTCTAAAAGGTCGCGTATATGTTCGCGTAGGATTGTGTCTTCACTCATGCTCTCTCTCCTTTTACCTGAGTACGTTGCTGTTGAGCTCGCCCAGGACGTTTTCTCCATATATGATACCACTCTTCCCAGGAGCCGCCATGACCTTTATGGAGATTGGCCGGCAAATTCTCGCTCGGCACGTGATTTGTGATATACACTAAGTAGAAGGCTTTAGTTAAGGAAAAGGAGATCTGTATGGACCTGGGGCTTAAGGGAAAAGTTGCGCTGGTCCTGGCCGCGAGTAAAGGCCTGGGCCGGGCCAGTGCCGCTGCGCTGGCTAAAGAGGGCGCGCTGGTGACGATTGGGGCGCGCGACAAGACGCGCTTAGAACAGACGGCACGCGAGATCCAGACGGAGAGCGGGAGCCGCGTGCTGGCCGTGCCTGTGGACGTGACAAGGGCTGAGGATGCGGAACGGATCGTGGAGGCGACTATCCAGGAATTTGGGGGCGTAGATATTCTTGTCAATAATGCTGGTGGTCCGCCGGGAGGAAAATTTGATGCGTTCGACGATGCGCAGTGGCAGGCAGCTTTTGAGCTCAATCTGCTCAGCGCTGTACGTATGATCCGCCTGGTCCTACCTGCGATGCGCCAGGCCCATGCTGGGCGCATCATCAATATTGTGAGTACTTCTGTGAAGCAGCCGATTGATGGCTTGCTGCTCTCCAACGCAATCAGGCCCGGTGTGGTGGGACTGGCTAAGTCACTGGCAATTGAGTTGGGACCTGCTGGCATTACCGTAAATAATGTGTGTCCGGGGCGCATCCTCACCGATCGTTTGCGCTATGGTGGGAGCATCATCAAGAAGTTGGAGCAAGGCGTTAGCGAAGAGCAGGCTTTGCGCGAACTGGCGCAAGATATTCCACTGGGCCGCGTAGGTCAACCGGAGGATCTGGGCGCGCTGGTAGCCTTTCTGGCCTCGCAACAGGCCGGCTATATCACTGGGACGACGATTCAAGTTGATGGTGGCTTGACCCGCTCGCTATTCTAGTTCGCTTGCCACCACGTGCCTCACAAGTCTAATCTCAGGCTTGTGAAGGCTCTGTTTGAGCTTATCGGGCTCGGATCGCCGGGAGAGCCAGCAGCATAGTGAGTAAGGCCAGCCCCGAGGCAGCTCCAGGCAGACCAAAGTATTTTCCGCGCTCCTCTGGTTGACTGATATCTGCTCCATTAGCATAAAGCATGCTAATGGCTATTGTGCATTCGTGAGACGCAAGACGATTTTGCCGTAAGTGGCGCGCGACTCAAGAGCCTGGTGCGCTTCGGCAGTTTCGGCCAGCGAGAAAGTGCGTGTGACGACGGGGCGAAGCTGGCCTTGTTTCACGTGAAACAGTAGAGCTCGGCGTCCCTCTTCAATACGCTCTGGATGTTGAGTATTGAGGGCAAACCAGGAGAAGCCCATGAGCTGTTTATTTGCGCTCAAGGCCATAACATCCAGCTGAATAGGTGCCAGGTTGCCGCCGGCGATGCCATAGGTAACCAGGCGGCCCGAGGGCGCAAGCAGCTTCAAGCTCCTGGTCAGGACCTCGCCGCCGACCATTTCTAGAATGACGTCAACACCGCGCTCTTGCGTGGCGCGCAGTACTTGCTTATCCCAGTCGGTTTCGCTGTAGTTGATAACTGTATCGGCGCCCAGAGAGCGCGCAAAGTCGAGCTTGGCGGTACTGCTGGCCGTGGCGATGATCTGACCTGCACCCAGGGCGCGGGCCAACTGAACCGCCAGATGTCCCACTCCGCCGGCCGCTGCGTGGATTAAGACGCTTTCGCCAGGCTGCAAGCGCGCGGATGTTGTCAGAACGTGATAAGCTGTCTCGCCCGAAGAGGGCAGGGCGACGATTTCCTCGGCTGAAAGGTTATCGCTTGGCAAGTGCTGGTAAACAGTATCGAGAGAGACAAGCGCGTACTCGGCGTAGGCCCCGGATGGGGCGTAGGCCAGCAGCGGCTCGCCCTTGTGCAGGTGGGAGATGCCAGGTCCTACCTGCACAACAGTACCGTAGACAAAACCGCCGGGCGCGACGGGGAATGATTCTCTACGCCAGCCTATGTCGGTTGTTGAGCCACGACGCTGGGCCGCGATAAAGGCAATGTCGGCGGTCTGAACTTTTAGCAAGATCTGGCCTTCCTCGGGCTGAGGTATGGGGAGCTCATCGATCTGCAAGACCTCGGGGCCGCCCGGCGCGTGATAGCTTACGATTTTCATAAGTTTGTGTGATCCTCCTTGGCAAGAGTGAAAATGTGTGGCGCCTGTCTGAACGCCAGTGATAGCTTAGCTTGCCTGGCCCTGTTGGGGCATCACGTAGTTGTATGATTGGGTTAGTGATCTATGGGGACAGTATGGGAAGACGAGCTCTGCCCAGAGGTGAGTGTGAACGGGGCGACTTAGAGAAGCTGCAGATGGCGGGCGACTTCGCTGGCCGCCACGCGGTTGTTGACATTAAGCTTGCGATAAATGCTCTGCACCTGCGTGCGCACCGTATTGACCGAGACCACCAGCTCTTGCGCAATCTGGGGAGTAGAATTGCCGCTGGCCAGCAGGCGCAATACGCGCAATTCTTGTGGGCTAAGCGGTTCAAGAAGCGCTGGCGATTTGCTGGCGGTCAGGTCTATGGACTCCTGCGCAAAGGCCTGCAGAATGGTTTGTATGTGGGCGGCAACGGCTCTGGCTCGTGCATAAGGCTTGCTGGCCTGGAGCAGAGCTGCCATTATTTCTCCTTCATCAAGAAAAAGGCGCAGATACCCTTCAGCCTGGGTGCGGGTCAGAACTGAGAGCAAGAGCTTACGCGCCTTTGGGATTTGCCTATTTGAGGCATAGGCCACGGCAAGCAGGACTTCCAGCTTAAATAAGGTATGGATGCGCTCGGCCTTGCGCGCCTCCTCTTGTAGATCTTCGAGGATCTCTAGCGCCTTATGTGGCTTATCAAGCGCGAGGTACCAGCGCGCTACGAGCATTTGCTCTTCCTCCGGCTGATTGAGCAGCAAGCTCAGGGAAGGCTCAAAGCGGTTATCAAGCCAGTGTTGTATGGCGCTAAGATCGCCATTGGCCAGCTGCAATCTGGCCTGTGCGCTCTGAATCTGGCGGTAATGTAGGGGCAAGCGATGAGGTTGGGCATGGGCCAGTAGGGCGGCCAGAAGCTGCAGGGCCTGGCTAGTCTGCTTCTGGGCATGAAGTATCTCAGCTTGATAGATCGTGCCCCATATCTGAAATTCCTCATCGGCAATTTGTTTGCTCAGGGCCAGCACTTCAGCTACAGCGGCCTGAGCCTCTTGAAGTTGATTCCATTCATAAAAAATTTGCGTCAGGCCTAACAGCGCATGGCCCATATCTGAGTGATTCTGGCGGGCGCGGGCCATAACAAGGTTTTGACGATAGTGTTCGGCGGTTTCGTGCAGCAAACCTTGTTCAAAACATACCCAGGCCAGTAGATTGATGTTGGTCTGGATAAAATCGCTGTTTTGCTCGTCTGCTTCGCCAATGGCCCGAGCCTCCAATAGTCTTGTGCGCGCTATAGAAAGGCGGCCCATGTTCATTTCGCTGATACCAGTAATGCCCATGCTAACGCTGCGCCAGCGTGCCTCATCAGCGGGCAGCAAAGCCAGGGCCTGCTGGGCATAAGCCCTGGCCGGGACAATCTCGTCCTGGCGCCAGGTAATCAAAGCCCGCTGGGCAAAGATAATACCGAGCCGAGCCCGATCGCCTTCGGCCCGAAAGCCCTGCTCGGCCAGCTCCAAAGTTTTTTCAAGCAGCGCAAGCGTAGGCCTTTCGATATGGTCTGTAGGGCAGGTGAACAGGAGGGCCGTGGCATAGTTCAAGCAAAGAAGCGGATGTTGTCTGAGCTCGTCTTCTGGCAGCTGCTGCAACCAGGTGCGCAATGTATAGTATTCATGGAGCTCCTGTAAGCGCTCAGCCTGGCTAAGCCGCTCAATGAGAGCAGCAGCTGAAGCGAAGTCTTGCCCCAATAAGGCTGCTTCGACGGCTTCCTCAAGTTGATTCTGGGCCGCGTACCAGCGGCTGGCGGTCCGCGCTATCGTTTGTAGAGCATTCTCACCCAGTTGCTGCCGCGCCCTGACCTGCATAGCCTCGGCGAAAAGCGTGTGATAGCGATACCATGCTCCCTGCTCATCTAAGGCATCAAGGAACAATCCCCGACGCTCAAGTTCGGCCAGGAGCTGAGCGCTATCATTTCTTGCTGTGATGACATCGCAGAGGGAACCGTGCAGGCGCTTGAGGATGCAGGTATGTAAGAGAAAGCTCTGTAGTGGCTCCGGTAGGGCGTTGAATACCTCGTTGACAAAGTAGTCCTGAAGCAAGCGGCGGCTTCCCTGAACTGGCTCGCCTCTTTGATTAAGGGACGGGCGAGAGAGTTTGGCTACTGAATGTTGTTGAGCGCCTCTAGCCTGACTAAAGGCGTTGGGATAGCTTGAAGCAGTGAAGGCTGAGAGGATCTGCTCCCTTTCCTGCTCTGAGCGGCTTCCTTGCATAGCCAGCGCCAGCAAGCGTAAGCCGGCCGCCCAGCCATCCAGGCTCATATTAAGTTCGTCGATAAAGTCATTGGAGAGCCGAAGGTTGCTAATCTGCCGCAAAAAGCTAGCGCTTTCCTCGTGAGAGAAGCGCAGATCGGCAGCGCTAAACTCGCATAGCTCTGCCTTAGCACGCAGGCGCGCCAGCGGCAAGCTGGGCTCTCCGCGCATGAGTAATACCAGGTGCAGGGTTGGCGGCAGATGGTCGAGGAAGAAGGCCATCATGTGCTGAATCTGCTCAGAGCTGATCACGTGATAATCTTCAAGAATTAATATTCCTTTGGCGCTGGCGTGGGTTAACGCGTTAAGGAAGTTTGTCAGCGCTATCTCAAGGGGCAGCGGCTCTATAGGGGTCTGAGACATGCTGGCCAGCGATAGCAAGGCGGCTTCTCCCAGCCCCTGTTGAAAGCTCTGGCTAGCAGTGATGAGGTAACGCCAGAAACGTACTGGATCATTATCGCCGCTATCCAGGGAGACCCAGGCGACGGCAGGAAAGTCATCATCAGTCTGCCTATGTGCTATCCATTGGCTGATCAGCGTGGTCTTGCCATAGCCGGCAGGTGCCGAGAGTAGGGTCAGCTTGCGTTGTAGTCCGGCATCAAGGCGCGCCAGGAGATTTTGACGCCTGATGAGGGGCGTGTGTAAACGTGGCGCATGCAGCTTGGCTTCCAGCAAGGGAAGCTGAGGCACTGAAGCCAGTTGTTGTGGCGTTTCTTGCGGCTTTTTCAGGGCTTCTGGGTTTTGGGGAACTTCTGTCTTCTGTCCTGCGCTTTCGGGTTGCGAAAGGAGATGCGCGATATTTTCTAAGCGCGCGATAGTAAGCTCGCTGCTGCGCCCGGCGTAGCGCTTGACAGTGTGTTTGCCTTGCCGGCGATAGGCATACCAGTAGCCCTCGCCCTTGTTCTTACGCGCTTCTTTCAACAAGTTCAACTGACCCTGCCGGCCGTGAAATGCAAAGGCGGAATGAGCAGAGAGCCAGGCGTGCCAACGCTTGTCGTTTTCCTGTAGCTGGTAGGCGCTGGCCTGGTTCTGGCTATATAGCTCATAGCTGTTGTGTTCTTCTGACCAGCTTAAAGTGTGGGTAGCAACTTTTGGCATCTTAACTTTCTTGTGTATATAGGCTGTGTTCCCCAAAAATCCTGGCTCTGATGAGTATAGTATGCGGCAGGAAGATGCGCAAGTGTTCCCCAAAAATAGTTAAGGTTGCTAAATCTTATTGGTTTGTTGCCACCATCAGTGAGATCTGAATGTGGATATACTGCCGGCCAAGCCTGTAACGCGGAGAAGAGAGGAAAGCTACTTCCTCTCTTCTCGTTGAGCATGCCAGTTTGTGCCATGCTAAGATCTACGTTTGTGAAGTTACTATCGGATAAGCAGAGATGGCAGAGTTATTCAACGTGCGGCCAGGCCGTGGTAACAACAGGAGGTAGAAGGGCAGGCAGCATGGTCGTGTAATCGTCTCTGCCCAGGACATAGAAAAGGATAGCAACGACAATAGTAGGAAAGATCCACTGGTTGCGTATGACGATGCTGCTCGACGTGCGCCAGGGTATGAGCAGCGCGGCACAGGCACACCAGATAAGGGGTACAAGTATGCCCATCAGGATAAGCGTAATTTCAGTCTTGTTGCTGCTGCCAACCTGAACAGCGCTGTACAAGGCATCCACTATCGGCAATAATGCCAGCAGCAGCGCGCTATAGCGTCGCCAGGCTGTCGGAGTTATTTGTAAATCTTTCCAGCGGAAACGTGAGCTTACTGCTAAACCTTCAATGCTGGCCAGAGAGCCTCTTAGCCAGAAGCAACCCAGAATGAATAATGCGACGCCGGCGCAACAAATTATCGCCATAACAGGTCGGGGAAAGCCAAAATAGCCCACCAGGACAGCCGCAAAGTCATCGCCAGTACCATTGACGATGGCGGGCCCTCCTGAAGACATCATCTGGAGCCCGGCATAGGGTAAACCAAAAATTGCCCATCCAGCCAGGAAGCGGCGCAATATGTTGTTCAGGCGATGGCCATAGGCAATCAGCACGAGATGAGCGCCAATGCCTAAGAGAATTGTTATTAGAGGTGCTATGCCGTTCATATGTTTTGTACTATGTGTAGTAGAAGTTCTTGTAGGTCAGATAAGTATAAAGATAAGTGGGAGAGGGATATGCGGCGCTATCGCCTTTATCAGGTTGATGCCTTTACACAGCAGAAGTTTCGCGGCAATCCTGCCGGTGTGGTGCCCGATGCTCAGGGACTTGACGTTGTTCAGATGCAAGCAATTGCGCGTGAAATGAATTGTTCTGAGACAGCTTTTATTTTTCCTTCTCAGGGCCCGGGTTATGATATTGTGCTGCGTTACTTTACACCGACCGCAGAGGTGCCCGGTTGTGGGCATGCTACTATCGCCGCGCACTATATCCGGGCCAAAGAGCTGGGGCTCGTGGTTGGCACGCGCGTGCGCACGCTGACGAGGAGCGGTATCTTGCCAGTTGAGATTACCTGGGAGCATGGCGATTATAAAATTTTGCTGATCCAGGGTCGGCCGGAATTTGGCCGGCTTTTGCAGGAGGACGAACGACGAACGCTCTTGCGGGCGCTGGGCTTGCGCTATGAGGAGACACTGCTAGAGAACTATCCCGTGCAAATTGTATCGCTGGGACAGGCAAGGATTCTGCTCGGCATTAGATCTAGAAGCACGCTTAATCGCCTGGCGCCGGATATAGAAACCTTACATAATCTCAGTAAACGCCTTGGCTGCCATGGCTGCTTTGTCTTCACGTTTGACCCAGAGGTGTCAGAAATTCTGACCTGGGGAAGAATGTTTGCACCCGCTATGGGGATAAGTGAAGATCCGGTAAGCGGAAATGCTCATGGGCCACTTGGCGCTTATCTCGTCAGGCATCGCCTGGTTCCTGTTGAGGGCGATGGCTTTCATTTCACTGGCTATCAAGGCGAGGTCTTGCGGCGCTGGGGACAGGTTGATGTTTTCGTTTATCATCCGGCCGGCGTTCTGGACTGGGTTCAGGTGGGTGGGCATGCCGTCACCGTATTTCAAGCAGAAATAACTCTTTAGGCTGGCGAGGAGGCCTGCATATTTTGTCGTGAATTTGCACAGTAAGCTCGGGATTGCCGATGTATAATGCAGGTTATATAGACACTGCTAGAATTCGTTGCGTAGAAAGATATTGGAATGTTACTCACTGTAGAAAAGTTACAGATGCGCATTGCCAATCTCGGCGATGCAGCCGAGGGGCCAGCCCAGCCTCTCGAACCTGTTTTTATAGCGCCAGCTGCCGAGCCGCTGTCCCCTCCCCCAGCTATGGAAAGTGCCGAGTGGCACAAGCTTGAGGTTGGTCAGCAATGGGGGCGTGAGCATGCCACAAGCTGGCTCATGACTTCTCTAGAGTTGCCGGAGGCCTTGCGGGGCAAAGCCGTGGTTTTGCAGTTACATTGGGATACGCGCTCCGATGATTTTGCCTTCCACGGTCTGGAGGCTACGGTCCTGCTCGATGGCGTAGCTGTTGGCGGCTTTGACTGGCGGCATTTAATGCTCCTGTTGCCGGAGACCGTCCATGATGGTCGTAAGCATACGCTGGCCATCCAGGCCTATACGATTAAGCCACTGCTTCCCTTTATGGGATTGAGCCTGCACGTGCGCGATGAGCTGCTCTGGAAGTTGCACTATAGCATGCAGGCTGGCCTGGAAGTTTGTCTTACGCTGTCCGAGCATGCTATGGAACGTCATGCACTCCTTGAGCAGCTCAATACTGCTTACAATATGCTCGATCTGCGTGAGGGCTGGCAAAGTCAGCGTTTGCGCGATTCTGCCCACGCGGCATATGCATATTTGCAGAAGGCCATTCAGGAGAGCCCGGTGGCGGCGCTTCGTCCACAAGTGACGATCAGTGGTCATGCTCATCTCGATCTGGCCTGGCTCTGGCCCTACTGGCGCACCAAACAGAAGATTATTCATACAGTCTCTAACGTGCTTGGCCTGATGGAGCGCTATCCTGGCTATTACTATAGCCAGAGCCAGATGCAGCTCTTCCAGTGGCTCAAAGAGAACGATCAAGAGATGTACGGGCGTGTCAGAGCGCGGGTAGAGGAAGGACGCTTTGAGCCTGTAGGCGCGATGTGGGTCGAGGCCGATAGCAATCTGACCTCTGGCGAATCGCTGATCCGCCAGATGCTCTATGGCTTGCGCTTCCAGCAGGAGGAATTTGGTGCGACCTCGCGTATCGTCTGGCTGCCCGATGCCTTTGGCTACTCTGCTGCGCTACCGCAAATTATGCGCCTGTGCAATGTGCCAGCCTTCGTCACAACAAAAATGAGCTGGAACCAGTATAATCGTATGCCCTATGATACGTTCCGCTGGCAGGGTATTGATGGTTCGCAGGTCCTGGCCCACTTTGTAACGGCGCCCGATGAGCACGAGGGCTCCTATCAGCACTACACCTATAATGGTCCCTTGCACGCGAAGGATATTAGCGGGCTGTGGACTAACTATCACCAGCAGGATCTTAACGATAAGCTGCTCTATCTCACAGGTTGGGGTGATGGTGGCGGTGGTCCTACCGAGGAACAATTGGAACGCTTGCAGGGTATGGCGCAGGTTTCGGCCTTCCCCGAGGTGAGCATGGGCCGGGCCAATGAGTACTTTACCGAGCTATATGAGCATGTGTGGGAAAATCCCCGCTTGCCCAAATGGGTTGGCGAGCTGTATCTTGAGTACCATCGCGGTACCTTTACCTCACAAGCTCAGGTCAAAAAGAGTAATCGGCGCATGGAGCTCTTCTATCGCGATATCGAGCTCTTACAAACCTGGGCCAATCTCTATGGCATGCCCTTGCGTCAGGATCGGTTGGCCGAGGGCTGGCGGCGCATCATGCTCAACCAGTTCCACGATGTATTGCCAGGCTCCTCGATCAATGAGGTCTATAAGGATGCTGCGGTCCTCTATGACGAAGCTCAGGCCATCGGCAAAGAGGTCTACACTGAAGCCCTGGCTGTCCTGCGCCAACGGCTAGGGATTGCAGACGGCGCGCCTGTGTTGTTGAACACGCTGCCCTGGGAGCGCGCGGAGCCTGTGCAGTTACGCGTTTCCGACAAGGCGGAGCGCGTCGAGGGCGTGCAGTACACGAAGGGCTGGGATGGCGAGACGCTGGCCTTGCTCGACGGGGTAAACCTGCCTTCTATGGGCTTTGCGCCCTTGCAGATCGCGCAGGAAGCTGCCGGCAAGGGTTGCTATGCTGTGCAGGGAAGTGATGGTACGCTGGCTTTGCATAACGAGCTGTATGAGCTTGTCATCGATGCAAACGGTGAGATTGCCCGCCTCTTCGACAAGCGCTACCAGCGCGATGTGCTGGCGCAAGGTCAGGCTGGCAACCAGCTGGTGGCCTTTGAGGATCGCCCGCTGCACTTCGATGCCTGGGATATCGATCTCTTCTATGAGCAGAAGGCCTATCCCCTGCGCGAGGCGCAGCAGATTCGCTTGATCGAAGAGGGACCGGTGCGCGTCACTGTAGAGATCGTGCGCAATTTCCTCTCGTCGCGCGTTACGCAGCGCATCTCGCTCTGGCGCGGCTTCCCCCGCATCGATTTTGCCACCGAGATAGATTGGCACGAGCATCAGATCTTGCTCAAAACTGCCTTCCCGCTGGCGATCAATAGCACACGTGCAACTTATGAGATCCAGTTTGGCAATGTTGAGCGTCCGACGCATCGCAATACCTCCTGGGATGCTGCGCGCTTCGAGGTCTGTGCCCATAAGTGGGCCGATTTGAGCGAGGGCAATTATGGCGTAAGCTTGCTCAATGATTGCAAGTATGGCCATGACATCCACGACAATGTGATGCGCCTGACCCTGCTTAAGTCGGCGGTCTCTCCAGATGAGCATGCCGATCAGGGTTTGCAGCGCTTCACCTATAGCCTCCTGCCCCACGAGGGCGACTGGCGTACGGGCCAGACCGTGCAGCGGGCCTATGAGCTCAATGTGCCGGTACAAAAGCTCGGTGAGGGCCTGGCGAGCTCGGCAACTGCTCAGGGTGAGCTAAATTCTTTCCTGCGTACCGATTGCGCGCATGTGGTGGTGGAGACCGTCAAGCCGGCCGAAGATGGCGATGGTCTGATTGTGCGCCTCTATGAGGCCTATAACCAGCGCGGTCAGGGCACGATTACCTTTATGGCTCCGATCGCCTCGGCCTGCGAATGTAATGCGCTTGAGGAAGAACTCGGAGAGGCTCAGGTGCAGGGCGATGCCTTGCATTTCCAGGTCCGACCCTTTGAGATCAAGACCTTCCGCGTGCGCCTGGCGCGCTAGCCGCTAAATTATGTTAGAGCCGTGGAGCACAGACCATTACAAAGTTGTGCTCCACTCTTTTATTTGACCACCGGTTGCTTCTGCTTCTTCAGTGCTTCCATGACCCGCGCGTTGAGATGTAGATGAGCTTGTAGCAGCTCGGGTGGAATGAGGGCCATCCACTGTTTTAAGGATATATCTGCGTAGCGATTGCTCTTGAACATCTCCAGGAAGCGCAGCTTTGTCTCGCCTGTATTCTCGATGTAGTGACCCATGGCAAATGGGACATAGCCAACATCGCCGGCTTGGAAGTCGAAGGTGCGCGCCTTGCCTTCAGCTGCAAAGACTGTCATGCGTCCCTGGCCTTCCATGTAGTATTGCCACTCGTCATTGTTGGGGTGCCAGTGTAGTTCGCGCATGCCTCCTGGTTCGATCTCGACGAGTGCGGCGGCGATAGTGGTGGCAATGGGAAAGTTTGCCGAGTCAGTAATGCGTACTGTGCCGCCCGGCGCCTTGATGGGTTCCTGGGCCAGCATGTGGTGTATGAAACTGTAGGGCGTCGGACCATTGGGATCAGAAACTTTATCGGCTGCTAGCGGACCCGGCACCTGGCTCTGTAAAATATAGAGCTCATGGCGCGGAATATCGGCAAAATCGCTTTCCGTCACGCCGAAATTCCTGGCTAGTACTTCCTTCGGCGTGTGGGCGAACCAGTCGCTAATGAGGAATGTAGAGTTCTCGGAAAAGTTGCCATCGTCAAACACGAGAAGGAACTCGCAGCCATCTTGTAGTCCCTGTATCGAATGGGGAATGCCGGCAGGGAAGTACCAGAGATCGCCTTCACCAACATCTTCTATGAAGTTGCGCCCATCCTGGTCAATGGCCGTGAGGCGCGCTTTGCCGTAAAGCATATAAGCCCATTCGGCCTGCTTGTGCCAGTGCAGCTCGCGTATACCGCCGGGCGTCAGGCGCATATTTACGCCAGCCAGAGTGGTGGCTATCGGCAGTTCGCGGGCCGTTACCTCACGTGCCCACCCACCGGAGCTGAGACGATTGTGCGCGTTGGAGAATGAGAATTTCAGATTGGGAATCGTGCCGTGATCCGTCTCTGGTGGGGTGAGCAAATCGGGATTCTGCCGGTCAAGCTGAATATTGCGCGGACCCGGATCGCTAGCGCCAAGCCTGCCTTTGAGCGGTTGGGGTATCTGGTTGATCTCTGCAGCTCTTTGATCTATCGCTTTTTCCACTAAGAGCTCCTTTCAGTATGATTTTCGTATAAGATGGAGGCTTAGCTCTGCTAAACCTGGGTTAGCCAGTCAATTGAAAGCCCTGTTTGCAAGCTGCGTCACCTTATCCAGGTCATGTTTCGCGACTTTCTAATGGTAGAGCTTATATAGCCGGATCAAGGACAACTTTAATATAGCCATCCGTACGCGTATCAAATTTTTTAAAGGCCTCGGGCGCTTGCGAGAGCGGTAAGCGATGCGATACGATCTGGCCTGGTCTGGCCCGGCCCGCAATAATCATGTCTCGTAATTGGGTATTGTAGCGCTCATCATTGTCGCGTCCCATGCCAATAGTGATGCTTTTCTTGAAAAGTGTTTGCCAGGGAACCGCGAGGTCGCCATGTTTTGCAAGTTCTCCCACTGGCTTAGCGTCGTTGGGCAAGAAAACCCCGGCAATAGCCAGCCTGCCATTTGGATTGATCACGCGTGCCAGATCGTGAATTACTTGATCTGGCTTCTCCCGTTCGGGATTGGCCCGATCCCGGGCCTGGAAACCAATAGCATCAATGCCGCAGTTTACCCCGCCCATGCTATCTTCGCCTCGCCAGGTCGACCCTGCCCGCTTGCGCTTGCGGCCTCTCTGTTCTAGGATTTGTTCGACCGGATCGCCAAGGCGAAAATCGATGGGGCTGGCGCCCAACTCGCCGGCCTTTGCCAGGCGCTCAGGAATATAATCCACAACAAACACCTCGCTAGCGCCCCGCAATAACGAAGCATAGGCTGCAAGGAGGCCGATAGCGCCCGCTCCGAAGATTGCTACGCTGTCGCCTGTAGAGACCTGTGCTAGCTCGGTTGCATGGTAGCCGGTAGGAAATGCGTCGGCCAGGAGCACAAAATCATGTTCCAGATCATCTCCAGGCTCTCCCGGCAGACGTAAGCAGTTCGCGTCGGCAAAGGGTATGCGAACCAGCTCTGTCTGTGCTCCTCGATATGTTCCCATACCGGGATAGCCATAAGCCGCTCCCGCTGAGCCTGGATTGCTCATCAGGCAAGAGGCGCTATAGCCGCGCACGCAGTTATAACAAAAGCCACAGCAGATATGTGTCGGTACTACAATGCGGTCTCTTTGCTTTATGGAAGCAACGGCGGGACCAACCTCAGCGACTACCCCCAAGGGCTCATGGCCTATAACCAGGCCATTAACTTCGCCCATCCTTCCCTCATAGATATGCAGGTCAGTACCGCAGATTGCGGAAGAAGTAACGCGCATCAGGACATCGGTCGGAGCCTCAATGCGTGCGTCCTCAACGCTTTCAAGGTTGAGCGTCATGTCACCTCTCCATACGACTGCTTTCATAGTTACCCTCCTGGGAGCATGTAAGGTTGCCAGATTATGGGTTATGTATAGAGATGACACGCCTCATGTGAAGCCCTGGTTGACAGCCAAAGAATTTACGGGCCGTCAGGAGCTCACCCGGCGGCCCTGCAAACTTTCTAGAGTGCGGCCCATAAGGTGGCGGCGATAAAGACGAACTGGAGAAAGATTCTTAAACCCAGCGGAGTGGGTCGTTTGCCGCGCAGTGGGATATTGTGGCGCGCAGCATTGATGTTGGCCGGGAACATGGCGATCAGAAGGGCCGTTAAACAAAGTCCGGCAATGAGTCTGAGCGGAGCGATGAGTAGGCCCAGCGCACCAAGTATTTCACAGATGCCGGTGATAAAGACAAGCTGTCGTGGATAGGGAAATGTCGCCGGGACCATCTTGATCAGATCTTCGCGGGTTGGCGTAAAGTGAGCAGATGCCGTAAACAGGTAGAGCAGAACTGTGGCGTAGCGTGCGCAGTCCTGCCAGCTGGCGAAGATCGGTAGGCCGAGCAGGCCCAGCCCTTTAAAGAAGAGAAACGAGACTAGCAATAATATGAAGGGAGCCATTCTTTTCATCCTTCCTTGTTCTGCCTGAACATCTCGATTGGCCGAACTAATACGCGTATCTGCAGCACTGCAGATCTTTTTGCACACAATCGATCTCTATAATTCGTGTTACTCAAATTAACAGCGTTAACTAAGAGGGTTAAAAAAGAGCAAGAGAACTTGTTAGTAATACAATAAATCTTTGCCGATTGCTAGCCTCACTGCTAATGTACTGTCGAGACAATAAGCCCGACTATTAGAAATGGATCAATGTATTAGAGTGAGTATTTTAGATAACACTGTTATTTTATTTGATAAAAACTAATTTGTCAAGGGTAAAGATTGTGAAATCTAGAAATGTTGGCTAGCTTGGAAGCTCATTCTCCTCCGGAGGAGGGCATTTTTGTAGCTCCACATTAGTCGCTTGCAAAGTATCTTGCAGGCTTTTAAGGATATTGCGTATCTCAATAGGATTCTCGCTGCCTATGCCTTCCTCCTCCTGGAGCGTTTCCTGTAGAACAGTAATCTCGTGGGTTAAAGAGGCGTGCAGCCTGCGTAGATGTCTACATCTCTCGCTCATATAGTAGCTTCCTTTCTGGCGTATATCTGCTAACTACGAGGATGGTCCATATTTATCTTTCCGCATCTGACACGTTACAAGCATGCGAACAGTTGACTGGAGCAAGAGAAGGCGGGCAGAGCGTTTATCGCCAGGACCCTAAAGGCCAGGCGCGGCTGCTCAAGCTTTACTTGTGAAGTAGGCGTGCTCCATGCGAGCTCCCTTGATTTGCGCCTGGCTAAAATCAGTCTTGCTCAGGTCCGCCTCGCTAAAGTTGGCATCGCAAAAGTTGGTCCCAGTAAGTTCAGCGCCGCTGAGGACCGCCCGGCACATATCTGTATCGCGCAGATCGGCAGCGGTCAGAATAGCCTCGCGAAGATCAGCGTCGCTAAAGATAGCAGCTTGCAACCGCATACTCTGAAGATCAGCGTTGCTGAGATTGGCGCCCGCGAAGATAGCTCCCCGCGCATCGGCCCCATTAAGCAACGCCTCACTCAGATCGGCCTGACTAAAATCGGACCCGTTCAGAAGTGCGTTGCTAAGATCCACGCGGTGCAGGATCGCGCCTTTAAAACTGGTCTCGCGCAGATCGGGCTGTATCTCATGATACTCCTGTCGCCACTGGTTCCACTCGTCGATATTTCTCATAAGCCGAGCAAGATGGTGCGGATTGGCCATAAGTATATCTTCCTCTCAATTGCGTACCTTGCCTGCATTTTCTCCCACAGAGAAGCTTGCTATCAGTATACAAGAGAAAGGAGCGCGAGTGAAAACACGACAGGAGCCGTTTGCTAGTTCTGGCTAGGATTGATGGAATAGTAGCAGAAGAATCGCCAGAACCAAACCATAAATTGCCAGCGTTTCCGCGAAGATTGTGCCAAGAATAAAGTTAGTGCGAATGAGCCGCTCGGCCTCGGGATTGCGTCCGATAGCAGTATAGGCCTGATTGGCGCCAAGTCCCATGGCAATACCTGAGCCAATAGTGGCCAGCCCAATTGCCAGAGCTATAGCAATATATTGCATAATTTCCTTCTCCTTATGTCTAAGGCTTTCTGCTTTCACTCTTGTATTTACACCCCGAATTATAGGACTTGCCTGGTTGCAGCTGCATCGGCCGAGTGGTGGATAACCGATCGTACGAATGGATGGTAGCCATCTGAATGAGTAGAGGTATACACCATCTTTTATGAGCATGAAAAAAGCGAATATTCGTTCAAATCTGGTACATTACCTGATGATTTTGCTATTCTATGTATAGGAGTGATCAATCTTAAAAAGAGTATTGCCCTATGGAAGCAAAAATCGCGGGTACAATCAAGAATTTAGGCAATAGAGGTGCACTTCACTGGTTCCCTTTGATCTGGGTCGATCTCATCTATCTCTGGTATAGTCTGGAGAGCCCGATCATGAGCGATCCGCCACGCCTTGTACTTTTCACCTTGCTCATGGTGCTCCATGGAGATCTTTACCTCCTTGGCTTGCGGCAAGCCCTCGCACGCAAGCATGCTCCCTTCCTCGTAGGACAAGGATTGCTGCTATTGCTCATTAGCTTTGTGGCGGCTGATTGGTTGGTGACCTTTGGCCTTTACCTGGCTTTCGTGGTTAAAGCAGTTGAGCTACTCGAACACGTACGCCCTGGCCTCGGAGCTGCAATTAGCTATCTCATACTGGCCTTACTGATTATTGTTGTGGGCTCGCTGCATCTTGCCGGCGGTGATAGATACACGCTCGGCACTTTTCTAGTCCTATGCCTGCTGTGTCTAGGGGGCTATGTGCTGCTCTTCCTGCGCCAGGCTCAATCTCAGCAGCGCGGCCAGCATTTGCTAGCTGAATTAAAGTCTGCTCACGCTGATCTCGCGGCCGCGCATGCCCAGCTTGCAGCTTATGCCGTTGATGTCGAGGAACGTTCCATTACTGGCGAACGCCAGCGCCTGGCGCGCGAGCTTCATGATACGCTTACGCAAAGCATGGTAGGGCTGGTCTTACAATTAGAAGCGATAGATGCAAAGTTGGCAGCAGGTCAGCCAGAAAGGGCACACGCTATCGTCAAGCAGGCTCTAGCTCGGGCGCGCGCAACCTTTGCTGAAGCCCGGCATGTCATCCATGCTCTACGTTCTGAATTGAATGAGAGCGTTGATTTCTGTGAAGCTCTTGAGGAGGAGATTGCGCGTTTTAGTGCCGCAACCGGCATTATTTGTCAGGCCGAGTTAGCTTTATGCCACACAATAGCAGCCTGGCAAGGTGAGCATGTATTGCACATGGTGAAAGAAGGCTTAACGAATATTGCGCGCCATGCGCATGCTCGACATGCCTGGATCAGCCTGCGGCGTCATACAGCCTCGATGTATGTGGAGGTGCGCGATGATGGCGTTGGCTTCGATCCGTTGCGCATTGTCGCAGGTCATTACGGTTTGTTGGGATTGCGTGAACGGGCCCAACTTATCGGGGGACAGCTTGAGGTGCATAGCGTAGCGGGAGAGGGCAGCCGCCTGCGCTTGATCTTTCCAACCGCTACAGGTGAGGAGCCAGCGACGGCTATGCTGAGTGCTTGTAGTCGTTAGAAAGGCTTTGGTGTAGAGTAGATGCTAGATAAACGACAGCCAGAACCCGGGATTCGGGTAGTGATTGCTGACGATCACTTCATTGTGCGCGAAGGACTGCACCTGATCCTTGACGGGGAGAGCGACTTTGTGGTGGTTGGGGAGGCTAAGGATGGGGCTCAGGCCGTCCAACTGGTGGAAGAATTGCAGCCCGATGTCGTCTTGATGGATCTACGGATGCCGGGTATGGATGGGCTAGAAGCCATTGAGCTTATTCATCACCGCTGGCCCCAGGTAGCTCTTGTGATCCTGACGACCTATAGCGGCGACGAGCTGATGTTGCGTGGCTTGCGTGCTGGTGCGGCTGGCTATTTGCTAAAGGATGTCAGCCGTGCCACGCTCTATCAAACGGTGCGGGCTGCAGCCGCTCAGGCAACGTTGATCCCAACTGAGATCATGCAGCGTTTGCTCAATCTGAGCGCCCAACCACAGATCCAATCTTGCGAGGCTGAGCAAAGAAAGCCTGCTCAGCTGCAGAAACAAGCTATAACCGGACGTGAGCGGGAGGTACTTCGCGATGTTGCGCGCGGCTGCCGCAATAAAGAGATAGCCCGGCGCCTGGGGATTAGCGAGCCAACGGTAAAATCGCATCTCGCCAGCATCTACTATAAGCTTGGCGTTGATTCGCGCGCCTCGGCCGTGGCTGTGGCGCTTCAGCGCGGCTGGCTAAACCCTGGATAGTTGGGCTCAAAAGCTTAGCCGATGCACTCGATAAGGCGCTCAATCTGCTCAGGGTCCGAGCTCCAACTATAGAACATGAGCTCATCGGCGCCAATATCGCGAAAAGCAGCGATGGCATCGCGCGCTTGCTGGCGTGAAGTCAACATATCGCGGGCTTTGTAATCGGCAAAGGGGCCGAAGATGGAATAGTAATCGTAGACGGCCTGTCGCGCCTGCTCACTATCCTGCGTCTCTAAAGCCATATTCACCTGACCAATGAGGCGAGGTTTGCCTGCTCGGCCGGCTTCCTGCCAGGCTTTTTCGACTGCTCGGAAGGCCTGGGCAGCATGAGCAGCGCTATCGTTCCCATTAAGATGTCCGTCTGCCAAACTGGCGGCGCGCGCAATGGCCGCGGGCGAATCCCCTCCCAGAATAAGCTCAGGGCCTCCGGCCTGGTGAGGACGCGGACCGATAGGGCCAACCTGCTCGTTGAGCGCCTGCCCAGACCAGAGGCGTTTGAGCTGGATCAATTGCTCATCGAAGCGCTTGCCACGCTTTTTATATTCTACCTCGGCGGCCAGGAAATCATCTTCCCTGATCCCAACGCTCAGCCCCAGCGTAAGGCGGCCCTGCGCGAATGCATCAAGGGTCGCACATTCTTTGGCCAAAATGCTTGTAGTGCGTAAAGGAGCGAGGAGCACCTCAGTCATCAGGCGCACGCGCGTCGTTACTGCGGCCGCCATCGCCAGGGTGATCAGGGGCTCGTAATTGGAGTAGACGAGCCGATCATAGATGCCCAGGCTGGAAAAGGGGCCGGCATCTATGCGCCTGGCCCAGGTGAAGAGCTGTTCGGGATGCTCGAATTGAGGAATGCCTATACCTATTTTCATGGTTCAAAGTAACCTTTCTTTGTGAAAATTGTGCTGCTTTGTTTTTGCTTTGATAGCTATAAGTTTAGCGCGCTTTTGGGGGACGTACTTCATGCAATCTGGTGATTAAGTGGATGATTATTGCAGCTCTGCAAGCAATTAGTAAGAGGTATGTGCCGGGAAAGCAAGGGATTGGTACGTTCTTCCTCAGAGGCTCTCTTCAATCAGTGCAGTTGCTTAATTGCACCTCAGCCGCGCCACTTTTCGCAAACCAGAAGTGAGCAAGGCAAGAGCTAATGTCGGTGCTCCTGGGCAAGGCTAGTCAGATTCTGGGTGGTTATGCGCGGCTGAAGTGAAACTACATTTGGGATCACCTGTGAATTAATCTTGCTAGCCTCTCATGAGCTGATGTGCACGGAAGCCACGCCAGAGGGCGAACGAAGCCCAGATGATTGTGGCAGCCATCACAGAGTCACCAACAACGTCTATGTTCGGGCTACCTTCAAAGAAGTGTGGCATATAGGTGGCGAGGAGGATACCCTCAATGCTTATGGTTAGCATGGCTACGAGCATCGCCGCGATCATAATAGCTGCTGGCCACAAAGCCAGGCGCAGAACACGTTCGCTGAGCTCGCTGCGGGCGACGGCCAGGCTTAGCGTGATAGACGACGTTAGCACGAAAAGGAGGCCAAGGATGGCGTAAATGCCGCCATGAGGGTCAAAGCTTACAATCCAGGATCTGCTAATGACCAGAAGGGTGGCTATCGTGAAGATGAGCGTCATTATTGTAGAGAGACCTATAAGAGTGAGGATGTCGCGGCGCAGGGAGGCCAGAGCCTGCTTGATGGCGACGAAGAGGATGGGCAGCCCGGTGACCAGCATCATCAGGAAGGCAATCTCGCCGGCGGCCCGGCCAATGTGATAGAGCATGTCTACTTGCGGATGAGCAGTGGCAATAGGATTCCACTGCGCGAGGGGATTATGACTCCCTGGAAAAAAAGCCAGGGGAAGCCGAAGAGCACAAAGGCAAGAAAGATCATAATGATAGATTGGCGTTGTATACGCAGCATATGCAGCATCCTTTCATCTATGACTAACGCTTGCTGTAACTCATAGAGATGCTCCGCTAACATTCCCCCGACAACTTCGCCGTATAGAGGCAGCCAGAGGCGCATTACCCCCCACGCGCCTTGCTGTTGATAGGCATCCCGGCAGCACTGACGAAAGCTCTGGAGAATTGGCGGAGCATACTCGCGGCAGAACTCGGCTGGTCCCAGCCAGAGCAGCCATTGATAGAAGCGGATGGAAGAGGCGACAATCCAGGGTGAAGGCTGTGTGGTCCGTCTGGTCATATGTTTTCCTCCAACGATGGTTGCCAGCCCTGAAGTCCCGGTCTACTACGAGCAAGAGCAATCGCTCTCTCTAAACGCTGTGTCTCAGCCAGTGCAACATGCTTCCCAAAGGCGCTCAGGCGATAGTAGCGTCGGCGTTCATCTGTTAGTCAGTCTCTACGCTTCTGGCATAGCCTCTCTAAATACCGCCTGTTTCCTCTTCAATTACGAGCTTTTGCCTTCTATACTAGCAGTAGGCAGAGAAGTTTACATAAAGTCAGCAGGCAAATGAAGAAAAGGAGAAATCCAATGCAGGATGCTCTACCCCTGGCAAACTTCCAGAAGAGTGCTGATAGTATGCGCCCCGATGTGCTGATCATCGGCGGGGGCGTGGTTGGCTGCAGTGTGGCCTATCATCTCACGGCGCGTGGTTGTCGTAACGTGCTGGTGCTTGAGCGCAACACTGTAGGGAGCGGCTCCACAGGAAAAGCCGCCGGAGGCATTCGCCAGCAATTTTCCCACGCCGCTAATATTCAGCTTTCGATGTATGCCGTTGACTTCTTCACTCACTTTCATGAGCGCCTGGGCCTGGAGGCCGACGAAGGCGGGGTCGAATTCCATCAGGTGGGCTATCTCTTTTTGCTCTCAACTGACGAAGAGCTAGCGCAGTTTCGCCAGAGTGCCAACCTGCAACGCAGCTTTGGGTTGCCAGTCGAAGTGCTCACGGCCACCCAGCTTGCCGAGCGTTATCCCTGGCTGAATGCCGAGGGCCTGCTTGGTGCTACCTATTGTCCAACCGATGGCTATGGTAGCCCGCATGAGGTCAATCAGGCCTTTGCTAAGGTTGCACGTCGGCAGGGGGCGCGTATCCTGGAAGGTACCACTGTACAGGCCATCAAGCGCGAGGGCGCACATATCGTCTCGGTCGAGACCGATAAAGGCAGCATCTCTCCTGGTACTGTTGTATGTTGCGCCGGAGCCTGGAGCGCCGAACTGGGCCGCATGCTGGGCATCGAGATCCCCATCTCTCCTTTGCGCCGTATGTGCTTTATGACCGATCCATTTGAGGCCTTGCCTCATGATGCTCCGATGACGATTGAGGTCAGCAACACCTTCCATTTCCGGCCAGAAGGTCCCGGCTTTATGCTAGGAGCAAGCGACCAGCAAGAACCCTTTGGCTTCAAGACTGAGGTGAACTGGCAATGGCTCGATACTGTCGTGGAGGATGCGGTACGGCGTGTGCCCGCCTTTGAGCAGGCCCGCATTCAAGGCGGTTGGGCCGGCCTATATGAGACAACCCCTGACGACAATGCGATCATTGGAGCGGTACCAGGCCTCGAAAACTTCCTCATCGCCGCAGGCTTTAGCGGCCACGGCTTCATGCAGAGCCCGGCAACTGGTCTGGTAATTAGCGAGCTTATCCTGGATGGCAAAGCGCATACCATTCCTATC
The DNA here is from genome assembly GCF_004208415.1 of Ktedonosporobacter rubrisoli. Classification (GTDB taxonomy): domain Bacteria; phylum Chloroflexota; class Ktedonobacteria; order Ktedonobacterales; family Ktedonobacteraceae; genus Ktedonosporobacter; species Ktedonosporobacter rubrisoli. The sequence goes on from NZ_CP035758.1 coordinate 7,407,162, forward strand.
GAGGCGCTGAGCATCGAACGTTTTGCCAGCGGCAGCTTACTCCCGGAAAGAAATATTATCTAGCTTTGCTAACACCTCGTTGTCCCCGTAGATCATCTTTTTCAGCTTACCTTCTACACATCCAATTGAATATAATAGGGAATAACCTTTTTATCAGCGAGCAGATAAATGCGCTCATAGAAGAGGCCAGGCAATAATGTCATTGTCCCTCTCGATACGCAGGAGTATAGGAGACGAATAAATATGTATTTTCAACAGATCACACGTCAGGATATCGGATGTGCCACCTATCTTGTGGGCTCCAATCAGACCGGGGAAGCGGCAGTAATCGATCCGCGTATTGACCTGGTAAAGGAGCTATTAGCTCTGCTGGAGCGGGAAGGTTTGCACCTCAAATATATAGTTGAGACGCACAATCATGCCGATCATGTCTCAGGACATCATCAGCTGGCCCAGCGCACCGGTGCGACTATCGCGGTTCATGCTCTGGCAGGCGTGGCCTATCCTCATCTGGCCTTGCAGCATAACGATGAGCTTACGTTGGGAGAGGTGCATTTACGCATCATCCATACGCCCGGCCATCGTCCCGAGCATATTGCCGTGGCAGTTATCGACAGCTCACGAGGCGCTGATCCCTGGCTGGTGCTCACTGGCGATTCGCTCTTTATCGGTGACGTGGCGCGCCCAGATCTGGCTGTAGCTGGCAAAGAAGGAGCTCGTGAGCTCTACCGCAGCCTGCATGAGCAACTATTGGCTTTACCGGATGGTACCATGGTCTATCCTGGCCACCTGGCTGGTTCCCTCTGCGGCAGAGTCAATAATCGTATGACCGGGACAAGCATTGGCTTTGAACGGCATCTTAATCCGGCCCTGGCCATTGCCTCTCCCGAGGAATTTGTGCAATATATGAACGAGAACCTGCCTCAGCGCCCACCCAATCTTGATCGCATTGTAGCGCTCAATAAGGCAGCCTCGATTCCTCCCATCGCTCCTCTTGACGCGCTCTCGGCCCAGGAAATATCCCAGCGCCAGGCTCAGGGTGCCCAGGTGCTCGATGTGCGCTCAGTGCAGCAGTTTGCGGCGGGCCATGTTCCGGGAGCGCTTTCTATCCCTCTGGACGCGGGACAATTCCAGAATCGCGCGGGCCATCTCATTTCTGCCGAGACTCCCTTGTTACTGGTGGCCAGCTCCCAGGAAGAGGCGCACCGTGCTCAGGCCGCCCTGGCCGTCATTGGCTATACCAACGTGGCGGGTATGCTGTCCGGAGGAATAGAGGCCTGGCAGCAGGCTGGCTACGAGGCCCAGAGCTTGCCTTCTATCACTGTACAGCAATTGCAGGAGAAAAAGATGGGTGAGCCAGAACTGCAGATAGTGGACGTGCGCGACCCTGATGAGTGGGAGGCAGGCCATATTGAGGGAGCCGTGCATATCCCTCTGTTTACGCTCCCCCAGAAGCTCAATTCTCTGGATGCCAAACGTCCAACCGCACTTATCTGCGGCAGCGGGCTACGCAGCACGATTGCCTCTAGCCTCTTACAATCTAAGAATTGGTCCCAGCTCTATAATACCGAGGGCGGAATGAGCGCCTGGAATTCCGCCCAGCTTCCTACACACACAGACGAAAAGGTGAGCAGAGCCTGAGCTTGACCAGGGGAGAAAGATTGGCACAAATCAGCCATGTAGTTGCTAGTCCCAATCTTTTTCCCTTTTGCACCATCGCCAGGCGACAAAAACAAGCTCTGGCATACCTTCCCCATTGAGAAGGGTTGGGCAGAACATGAAATTGTGATATGGTCGCATTTAATATACAGTTAATGATAGAGATGTTTGTAGATTCCTGCCAGGCAGGTTAGATGGTTCATAGGAAGTTCTCTTGCTCTTACGCTTCAGGCTTCGGGGTTGCGGCCAAACGAGCCAGCCAATCCTTGGTGCGATCCTGAGTGAGAACTTCCAGGACTTCGAGCTGACCGGGAATGAAAGGGAAGTAGCGACCAGCACTCCACGTACGATTGTAGGGTGGAGGACCTAGAAGGATCACGCGGGTGCCCTCGTAGGTAGCAATATCGGCAGGTGTGCCTTCATTCCAGATCCAGTAGTGAGAGGCTGTGTCGCCAGTGGGCAATGTGCCGTCTGGTTGGAGGCCCTGCCAGTTCCAGAGGTTGAAGACTCCTTGAGCAATGGGAAACTTGCGGTTTTCTTCAACGGTATGTGGACACGGGCCATCCTTCGCGGCAGCGACAACTATGGGATTGGGACGATTGCCGGGGAGCCAGCCTTGAGCAGTATCACCAATTAACGCGTCAGCCAGCAGGGTGTGCAGTTGGAAATTATCACCAAGACCGCTAATGCGCACGCGGTAGCCGCGTCGGAGAGCTGGATGAAGGACAATCAGCTCCTCGTTCTCCAGGATCTGGAGAAGTTTGCGGATGCACTCGATGGTTGAGTTCTGGACAGGGAACGCCTGCAGGGCAGTGGTAAAAGGTTCGTAGGTTCCGATGACCTGGCGCATACGAGCGTCATGCATCAGAATAGCTAGAGCCGCATTACAAAGCATCTCCAGAGCAGACCAGGCCTGAGCCTCCTCTGGCATTTGCGTACCGACCTGCTCGCCATACGCTTCGACGCAGAGTTCAGCGTCCTCAGGATCGGATGTTTCGGTGGGTCGAGTGCGAGCCGCATCCTGGCAAGCGCGAACGAACGGAGCAGCCAGTTGCAGAGCATCATAGGTACGCTGAAAGATTGCCGGAGCAACTTCGTCGATACGACCACCCTGCTCGATCAAGGCTCCGCAACCTACGGCAAGCAGGGCTGCGGGCAGTAATGGCAGGTTGCTCACCAACTCTTCCAGACGCTGCAAAGCCGCATCCAGATCTTCACGTGAAGCGTTCGTAGCCTGCAGCATGATTTGCTGAAGCCCGCTCTGTAGTTCATGCATGCCGAATGAGCGGCCCCTTATCTGTGCGAAAAGTTGATCAATAGCAGTGGATAATGAACTCATGGTGAACTACGACCTCCAGCCATTATTGATGGCTCTCTCCTCTTGTGGGGAAGATAACAGCAGACGCAAGCAGGGTTGCTGCTTCCTTCTCTGTAAAAAGAGAGAATCTATTCTTCTGAATATTGCTATGTTTATTTAAGGACTTATTCTAGCACCGTCCGGAGAAGTTGGAAATCTCTCTGCCATCCAGGAACGCAAAACCATCTGGCAGAAGACCAAAAGAAAATGCATCAGATGAACTTATGCGAAGCGAAAACGGGAGTTGTGGTGACATACCCCCACCTGAAGGTGTTTTTCTCAAGTCTCTGACGGAAAATTAAATAACCCTGGCCATTGAGGCCCTTCGATTGCTATCGCCGCTACGTTGTGAGATACTACTTTCTATGGAGGCGAATCTAGTAGCAAACGAGCTTTTACTATTTCCTGTCTCTCGTAGCTATAGATGAGGAGTAAACCGGTCGATGAAGCATGTAGTTGGCATTTCTGAAATTGTGCTTTGGACGGCAGATAAAGAGCGTGCCCTCGCTTTCTATCGTGATCTGCTCGGCCTGGAGGTTATTTCAAAGCCCACTTTGCCCAATGTATTTCTTAGAGTTGGTACTGGTAACGCCGGGATTCCCCAGATGATCGTTCTGGTTCCCAAGACTGAAGAGATCAAGGCTAAGCCAGCCGGCTATCAGCTTAACCATATGGCCTTGGAGTTGCCAGAGGACGAATTTGATGCACAACATAATGCCTTCGTCGCCGCTGGCATTACGCCGCGTGGGGGGAAGCATCCAGTTCTGGCCAGCCGCACGATGTATGTAGATGACCCTGATGGAAACGAGGTAGAGTTCATCTGCCGTGCTCCCGCTGAGGATAAGTAGACAAGACTGGCCTTCTCACTATGGCCACTGGATCAGGAAAAAGGATGCATACATTTACACCGACTGCCAGAGCTGCACTTGCCGCACATACCGATTGGGAGAAGGCGCTGCAGGATGCGCTGGCACAGATAGGCGATAGCCTGGCAGATGTCGCACTTCTGTTTGCCAGCGATGAATATAGCGATTCTTTTGCGGAAATTGTGCGCCGCGTGCGCAGCGCGACAAAGGCAAGAATTCTGCTTGGCTGTTCTGGACAGGGGATTGTTGGTACTGGTGTAGAGTTGGAGGATGTCCCTTGCCTTTCGCTGCTCACGCTATCTCTTCCCGGGGCCTCGCTACGGGCGGCTCATATTACTCAGGACCTCTTAGAGACTAGCCTCAGACCAGATATATTGCGTGATCAACTGGATATTCCGCTCGATGATGTAAATGCCTGGCTCGTTTTTGCTGATCCGTTTCAGATGAATTGTGAAGAGCTGATTAATAGCCTGGCACGGGCCTATGCCGATACGCCCATGCTGGGAGGCCTGGCTTCTAGCGATACAGGAGAACTTCATACGCATGTTTTCCTCAATGATGAGGTCTTCACCGAAGGAGCAGTGGCTCTCGCTATTGGTGGCTCGTATACGATTCTTCCTCTCGTCTCTCAAGGTTGTGAGCCGATTGGCGAGCCGTGGACTATCACGGGCGTGCAGGAAAATGGTCTGGTTGAGACAATTTCTAATCGTTCGGCCTATGAGCTGCTCGTGGAGACCTTATTGGCGCTTCCCGCTGATATGCAGCGTCGCGCTCAGCGTAATCTGCTGGTTGGATTGGCTGCGGATGAGTATCGCGCTACCTTTAGTCGGGGCAATTTTCTCATTCGCAACCTGATTGGCGTTGATCGTCGCACCGGTGCGCTGGCGATTGGCGCTCAGCCCAGAGTTGGCCAGACCATCCAGTTCCAGATTCGCGATGCGGAGACGGCTGACCTGGATCTGCACGAGTTGTTGGAAGGGGCTAAGGAAAAACTGGGGACAAATCGAGCTGTGGCCGGGATTCTCTGTACCTGCAATGGACGTGGCGAGGGTCTCTTCTCCATACCCAATCACGATGCTGAATTGATAGAGCAGGAATTGGGTCCGCTTCCCCTGGCAGGATTGTTCTGTAATGGTGAGATTGGCCCCATTGGCAATCGGCCATTTTTGCATGGCTTTACGGCAAGTCTGGCGCTACTGGTTCAGCGCTCATAACCTGTAGAGATAACTCCAAGACTTATAAGGGGGAACCTCTCGGTATGTCAGATATGCCACAATTGGAATGTGATCTGGTGATGAAGGGTGGTATCACCAGCGGGATCGTTTATCCGCCCGCAGTTCTTGAGCTAAAGAAGAAATATCGGTTTCATAGTATTGGTGGCACCTCGGCGGGAGCCCTGGCCGCTGCCGGTACTGCAGCTGCTGAATACAATCGTCAAAGCGGTGGCTTTGAGAAAATGGCCCGCGCTAGCACCCAGCTAGCGCAAGGTGAAAATCTGCTTGATCTCTTCCAGGCCGCGCCGGCCACGCAACCCTTGCTTGATGTCATACACGCTATTCTCGGGTCGGGAGCAGGTGAGCAACCTTCAGTCGGCGCGCCATCGGTTGATCCAGCGCTTCTACTCGAACAGGAGTTAAGCCGCCTTCCCCTGCTATTGCGCCTGCTCCACTGGCTCTTTCCCCTTATGTCTCCCTACTGGCTTGTAATTGTCGGCAGGGTAGTGAGTACCTGGTCTCGTACCTATGTACCCTTTCAGCAGGGAGGAAGCGCCGGTACAAAGTGGGGCTTCTTCGCAGGGCTTGGGGGAGGGCTTATTTTAGCCCTTGTGGTGTCTGGTCTGGCCTCTCTAATCGGGGTGGGGCAATCTCGCTCTGTCTTTCTGCCGGCTCTGCTTATCTGCTGCGTTCTTCTGGGCCTGCTAAGCGCCTGGCTTGGCTGCTGGCTGGGACGCTTGATCCTGGTTACGCGCGATATGTATGATCTTTGCCTCAACAGGCTGCCCGCTAACAATTATGGGATCTGTAATGGCCATACTTCCACGCGACCAGGTACTTCACCTGATAACACAAACCTGACCGATTGGCTGTGTGCTATGCTTGATCATACTGCGGGCCTGCCAGAACAGCGGCTTCCGCTCACCTTTGGCCAGCTGCGGAGCAAGCAGATCGAACTCAAGATGGTTACTTCCAACCTCAGCCATCACCAGCCTTACATCTTGCCCGAAGGCCTGCACAACTTTCTCTTCAATAAACATGAGCTGCTGCAGATGTTTCCTGAGTACGTAGTGGAGCACATGGTCAGAGCGCAGCCAGCGCCGCAAAGCAGCGGCAACGGGCTAGTAGTGCCTCCCGAGGTCCTGCCTTCTGACTATTATTTCCTACCAGCCGCCGATGAGCTGCCCGTGGCCTTTGCCACCCGCTTGAGCCTGAGCTTTCCTTTCTTGATAAGCGCCGTACCGTTGTATACAGTCAGTACTGAGGCGGCTCAACGCTATGCTCAAGGTCAGCACGGGCAGAAATTGGACCCTTTGCGCGATTTGCAAAAAAACTGGTTCAGCGACGGCGGGTTATGCAGCAACTTTCCTATCCAGTTTTTCGACGCCTGGTTACCTACGCGTCCTACCTTTGGCATCAACCTTACTTCGGCCAAAGAGGCTATGAATACCAGCGCGCTTGAAGCCATCGATCATCGTTCCTCGGCAGCCACGCGGGCCCAGGTTGAGGGCAAGGCTGTCTATCTCCCTGGCGCTGAGGATCTGCAGGCTCCAGAATGGGAAGATCTGAGCACTCTCTTCGGGTTCCTGGGAGCTATTTTCGGGATCGCCCAAAGTTATCACGATACGCAACAGGCCAACCTACCCAGCTATCGCGAGCGGATTGTGCAGATCCGCTTGAACGAAGATGAGGGAGGCGCCAATCTGCTGATGCCGCGGGTAACTATCAATAAAGTCATGGAGAAAGGCATAGAGGCCGGTCAGCTCCTTACCAACCCGCTCACCTTCAGTTTTGAGCAACACTGGTGGGTGCGCTTTCTCGTCTTGATGGCCCAGCTAGAGGAGAATATCGATGACCTGGAAGGCATTGACGATCCTTCTCTCACGGCGCGCCTACAGCAGGAGGCGCTTTCCGCTAGCACGGCAGCGCCTCTCAGATATCCCTATTATCGGGATCGGCGCTGGGTCAATGAAGCTCATGCGCGCGTTCAGTACTTGCGCAATCTTATGCAGCACTGGCAGCAAGCCAACAGGCGCCTGGGACGTGGGTCCTTCTTCGGTGCCAACGCCCCGCAACCTGATCCAAGCTTGCGGGTTACGCCAAGGCTATAGTTAGCGTGACGGCAGTCAGGGCATGAACGTATTGTGCGTTTAAGGCAGAGAGGCGAGGTGGGTGGTGATAATCGAGCTAAACCAGGGAGCCTCGCCTTTCTCTAATTGCACCTTGAGGATTGCCCCATTTGGCATCGTGAATGCAGAGAGGAAGCTCTTAAAGCGTTTCATCTTATCGGCACCGATATCGTCTGTCTCAACCAGAAGGGACCAGATTACCGCGCGAATAAATTGCTCATGGCTAAACATAGCGATAAAATTCTCTTCGGCTGTCTGCAGACGTTCAATGATTGAGCGCACACGGCGCATAAAATCGACAAAGGATTCGGCGCCCTCACCGTCAACATAGTGCGGATCGCGGCGTTGCCAGAAGGCGTTGACAAGAGGCAAGCGGTCGTGTTTGGTAGTGTATTGCATTTCAGGAGTAGCGAGGTAAGTAAATTCGTGGACAGGCCATTCCTCATGCTCGCACCGGGGAAAACGGCGTAGCGCTGGATATGCAGTTTGCTTTGTGCGTATATAAGACGAGGTAATCAGCAAATCAGGCTTGTGGGTAAAGTAGGCGGCAATGCGCTCAGCTTGCTTTACACCTCTATCTGTAAGTTTTATGGTCTCTGGACTGATCGTTGGGAGTCCAATATTGGCTTCGCTTTCAGCGTGCCTGATGAGCCAGACGGTGGTCATCCATAATCCCCTTCTCCTGCAACGAGCATAGAGAGCCGCTGCCCTATAGCTCCAGGTCATCTGCCATTGCTTAGAGTATACCAGCCAATCAGTGACATCGTGTGCCAAAAACATGCCAGTTCTGACTAGCCTCTAAGAGGCAGAGGAACCGCTGCTTGCCGAGCGGCTAAGAATTATGGACTGTCATTCCGCCTGCTCTATTTGCGATAGGAGCACGCGTCTGGCCCATAGCCTAGATGGATTGTTCGTCATTGCGCCCATAGGCGACAGCTTCCATCTCCATAAGTACGTTGAAGAGAGCATCAAGAGCCTTGTTGCGGTCCCGGAAATATTGACGCGTACTGCTAAATTCCAGGCGGGCAGCAATCTGTTCGTTTTTGAGATGGTTTTTAAAGTAGCGATAGTAGAGAATATTGTAGAGCTTCCATTCGGGTGCCGTATCGCGGCGCGTCCCGTTCCCGCGTAAACGCTCAAAGGCCTCGTAAAGTGCTTCGCGCAGAGCCATCCCCTTCTCGATGCGCGCGGCATCGGGGCGATTGAGACGAGATGAGACAACATTCATGTGCCGCAAGTCGCTCTCTCCTAACGCCCTTGCATCGTCGAGATTCTCCAGCACCTTTTCGACTTCTTCCACAGTCATATGAAAAAGATGGATGCGATATTTATCGCGCACAAATTTGCGAAAGAGTGCGCTCTCGCTCAGTTCTGGCAGCTCACGGCGCGTATTCTCGGCGAGCCGGGCTTCATTTTTGAGCAGCTCATGTTGCTGCTCTGACAGGCGCTCCCAGGTATATTCAAAATGCGGCTGTAAGTCGTTGTAGGCTTGGCTTCTGGCCCGGTGTAGATCTACCTTCTCAGAGGAGTAGAGACATTTCTCCTCAAACAAGAAATGGCACATGCGCTGAATGAAGAAGGGGTGTCGCCCGGCCTGCTTGAGTATCCAGTCAACCTCTTCCTGACTAAAGGATAAGCCCGCCCGCCGTGCCGGCTGCGTAATCAGATCGCGCGCCTCGTCCTCTAGAAGTGATTCTAGAGAGAAGGTGCTGAAAATGTTAAAAAAGGGCGAGCCCTCAATTGCGCTATGGCACACCTCATAGAGGGGAGCCAGGGAGGCTGTGACATAGGAGACTTTGCCCATGGTGGCCAGGGCACGCAAGAAGGCAAAGAATTCCAGATTAAATTCTTTATTGCGAATAATGTTGTCAAAGGCGTCCATTAAGAGGACCAGGTGAAAGCCTCTCTCCTGAATCTGATCAAGAAGGAGCACAAATTCATCCTCACCGCCTATACCCTCCAGGCTCAAAGGCAGTTGCTTATGTGCCTGTATAACTACCTGCTTGCTTACAGCGTTAAAGAAATCATCGCAATTTTTTTGCAGATATTCGCGCAGATCGAGCAGAACCAGGAGGGTATGACTCAAGTCGTAGCCAAACCGAGCATAGATCTCTGGGACCTGCATGCATTTTAGCACTGATGATTTACCGATATGGCGCGGGCCTACAAGCGATACGCTTTGCCGATTGGTCGTAGCTGAATACAAACGTCTGAGTAGATGGCTGCGACCGAAAAACATTTTTGGATCGCGTACCGCTGCCAGGTCGTAATAAGGATTGAAAGGATCAGTCTCCATCGTCGTAGATCTCCTGTGTGCGTGCGAACCGCTAAGACCATCTCTATTATACGTTCAGCTTTGTGACTTTAAGTGACAGGATTGTGCCAATTTTCTGAATCAAAGCTCCAAGTTTGTCTCTCTAGAGTATCCAGTTGCGCTTAGTATCCCATTATAATACACATTTTTTCCTGAGCCTCTTTAGCGAAGCAAATGCCACACTTTTCTTGTCTCTCTTGTTGTAAGAACTCACAGAGTTAGCGGCAGGTTGATTGGCCTCTCAGGCCAGCTCTTGTCAAACGACTGCAGGTTAGCTCAGCAAACTATTTCGTAAGCAAGACCCTGATAAGGCACAAAACCAGAAGGAGCCCATCCAACAAAAGGGCTCCTTCTGATACCAGGTAGTTTGCAACACACTTCTCACCAGCCAGCTTACTACTTGCACTGGTTCTTACGGAGCAAATCGGCGGTCTTCTCTGCAATCATGATGGTTGGAGCATTAGTGTTTCCATGTATCAGGGTAGGCATGATTGAAGCATCCACTACCCGTAAGCCTTCTACACCATGGACACGTAATTGCTCATCGACTACAGCCATCTCATCATGCCCCATCTTACATGTTCCAACGGGATGATATAATGTTTGGGCGTTGTTACGGATATACTCAACAATCTCAGCATCGCTTTGCCCCTGCAGAGCAGCTTCTATCGGTGCGCCATAAAAAGATCCAAGGGCCTTTGCCTGATTGATCCGTTGCACTATTTTGACACCCTTGACGAGCCTTTCTAGATCAGCAGGATCTTCAAAATAGTTCGCGAAAATAGCTGGATGCTCTCTCGGATTGGTTGAACGTAGTTTGAGATGTCCACGGCTCTCTGACTGTAGCATGCCTAGAACAATGGTATAACCGTATTTTTCCTGCACTGGTATGGGACCCATAATGAGGGGACATATGCAAAGCATAATATCCGCTTCTGAAAGCTCTGGCCTGCTTTTTATAAAGGCAACACCTTCTGGCCCATATCCAGGCTCTGTGAACGATGGCTTCGTTGTGAAATACATAGTAAGACAGAGATGATCCTGAAGATTGTTGCCTACCCCTGCCAGATCTGCCATGACAGGAATACCCATATGCTCTAGCTGAGTAGCTGGCCCAACGCCAGAGAGCAGAAGAGTCTGCGGAGAATTAATCGCTCCCCCACAGAGAATGATCTCTTTGTTTACTCGCACCTGCTGCTCTACGCCGTCTTTGAGATAGGCCAGGCCAATGGTGCGCGTGCCTTCAAACAAGATACGAGTGACAAGTATGTTTGTCCACACCGTCAAGTTCGGGCGGGACTGGGCAGGATACAGGTAGCTTGTGGCCGTGCTTTCTCGTTTTCCCTGCCGGATCGTGAACTGAAGCGTACTGAAGCCCTCTTGAGAGGCCCCATTGTAGTCGTCAATGCGTGCCCAGCCAAGTTCTTCTCCCGCTGCCAGAAAGGCCTCTGTCAGAGGATTGACCGAGGGAACATCGGTTACGGTAAGAGGACCTCCCTTTCCTCTATAGGCGGATGACCCCTTGTCCCAGTGCTCGGCTTTCTTAAAGTAGGGCAATACATCGATGTAACTCCAGCCTGCATTGCCCAGTTCTTGCCAACGATCATAGTCAGATGGATTGCCGCGTACATAGAGCATCAAGTTGATGGAACTGGAGCCTCCTAATACTTTGCCGCGCGGCCAGGAGAGCTTGCGATTGTTGAGAGACGGCTCTTCCTCCGTCTCGTACGCCCAATCAACAGCAGTTCCTAATAGCGAGAAGGCCGCAGACGGGTTGTGGATGGCAGGGATATCATCATTACTTCCGGCTTCCAGGACAAGGACCGAGGTTTTAGGATCTTCGGTCAGACGATTGGCAAGGACACAGCCAGCAGAACCCGCTCCAACTATAATATAATCGTACATTGCTTCTCCTTTTTGATCTATCTTCAAGGTCAGAGAACACCTTCTTCTTGCTCTGTATGGCCCCATGATTGCACAATCCAGGGAGATTGACTAGGAAAATCTTGCTGCTTTGCCTTAGCTTCCTGTTGCAGGCGAGTAGCCGGGTAGAGCAGCCTGACAGCCAGGTTCACGCAAGGCTCAGCTCAAAGACGGGTCAAAGATCTCTGGCTGGAAAAGTGGGGCAAGGACGGCTGCGCGATCACAAAAACCTTCCCCTTAGCTCATCCTGGCACATTTTTGTCATAGTCTGACACTAATACGGTGCTACACTGAAGAGAAAGTGCATATAACGATATGGGTGAAAATAAGCTTTAAAAGCATTAGAAATTTACAGTATAAATTTCAACTATTACGAATTATATAGTTGTTTCCCACAAAAGCCGCGAATGGGGGAGCTGAGATGTTAGTTACATCAGTCACCGAGCTACAGGATGCGCTCCGGCTTGGCTCTATCACAGTATCTGAGCTGTGGAACTATAAGGCCAAGAACTGGGTGACAAGCGTGTGTGCCGCCGATATTGATAACGATGGAGATATCGAAATTATCGCCGGTTCACGCGATGGGCGCGTCTGTGCCCTGACCAGGAGGGGAGATGTGCGCTGGAACCGTGTGGTTGGTTATAAAGAATGGGTAGGGGTGGTAACCTGTTTGCCTCCATTGGCCGAGCGGGCAGCGCGGATTATGGCCGGAACGCGCGATGGGAAGATCTATGCTCTGGCTAAAGATGGCAAGACGGTTGGCCCTGACGGCCAGCTGTATACCCTTAAGCGCGATGGCCGTGCGCTTGAGCCGCAAAGAGAGCACGCAGCGGCATGGCTACAAAGTGCGCAGGTCATTCGCCAGATGGCTGTTACGCCCTCTGCGCCTTTCAAGCTGATTGCCGGCTCAGAAGATCGCTGCGTCTACGCGCTTGATTATGCGACTGGTGAACAGCTCTGGAGCTTTTCTACCCATGGCTGGGTGCGGGCTATCGTCTGTGCTGACCTTGATGGCGACGGCGAAGCCGAGATTCTGGTTGGCTCTGCCGATAAACACCTCTATATCCTTAATCAGGCTGGAAACTGCATTGCTGAGCGCGATATCAAGCGTCAGATCCATACACTTGTCGTTTGTGATCTCGATCAGGACGGCCGAAACGAGATTCTCCTGGGCACCGATGGCAAAGATTTGCTGGCCCTATCCTCCGAGCTCAATGAGCTCTGGGACCGCACTTTTGAGAGCCGTTTTCTCTCGCTCTGCATCGCCGACATAGATAAAGATGGACACGACGAGATTATTGCCAGCTCTGACGATAAGCATCTCTACATCCTGGATCAACAAGGACACATACTCTGGCGGCATCGTCTGGGGTACCGCATCTTTAGTCTGTTTGCCCTCGATTTTGACCATGATGGGCAGATTGAAGTGCTGGCGGGCAGCGATGATGAGCGCGTTTATGCCTTACGCATCCATTTGATCAAGACCCTTGATAAGAAGATTCGCCGTTATTATCATGCCCTTGGCAAACCTTCGTTCTCTGCGCTCACCCAGCTTACCCCAGTAGAGCGCGAATTGCTGCAGGATATCCTCAAAGAAGAGGGCAAGGCGCATGTTCTCCCCAGGCAGGTCAACCTTGCTCATGCCAATGATCTGCTAGATGCTGGCCAGTATGTGCAGGCGCTGGAACTTTTGCTTTTGTTGCAGCAGCAGAAAGTAGAGCTCTTATGGCGTAAGGAAAAAGTTGGCCATATCCGTTCGCTCTACTTTGGCGATATTGCCGGCGACCCCAAGCGAGAAATCGTGCTGGGGACAGCCGAGGGTACCATTCAAGCTTTTAATGTTGCCGGTCGTTCCCTCTGGTCGATTCCTCTGGATGCTCCCGTGCTATCTACGCAGACAGGCTATGTCGATCATAGTAAGTGGCAAGAGATCATTGTATGTTCGGCCAATCATCACGTTTATGTAATTAGTGGTACCAAAAAACAGATCAAGCGAGCGCCCTTTATCGATACTTGGATGTCTAGCATTTACGTGAATGCGCCTGGCCGTCAGAGTTCCGCCGAGATTATCGTCAGCTCCGAAGATAAAAAATTGTATATCTACGGCAGCAAGCTAGATGCCCCGCTTACCACCATCGATACGCCACAGGGCATAAAAATTGTCCATGCGTATGAGGCTCATGAGCCCGGCGTCCCGGAGATTATTGCGGGCAGCATTGAAAATACAGTTTATGCCTATACGCGCGCTGGGGAGTTACTTTGGGAATATAGAACGCTGGATCGCGTGCGCGCAATTTGTATCAAAGACATAGATGGCGATGACAAGATTGAGATTATTGTCGCTTCAGAGAGTCGCAATGTCTATGTCCTGGATTATCATGGCCATCTCAAGTGGCGCTATTATTTACCCCATCGCGTATTGACCGTAGACGCGCTTGACATTGACTATAATGGCAAAATCGAAGTTTTGCTCGGCTGTGGCGATGGTTATATGTACGTGTTGAGCCGCGACGGCGACTTACTCTGGACATATCAAGCTAACGATCGGGTCAGGGTGGTGCGCGCCGAGGATATCGATGATGATAAGCAAGTAGAGATTGCCCTGGCCTCTGAAGATCAGCTAGAGCTATTGCGCGTTGTAAATCAGCAGCAGGTTCAGCAGATGCTCACGCGCTGCTGGCTGGCCCTGCAAGGTCCGGCCCCGGCAGGCGAACTTATCAAAGAGCTCCTTCATAACAACAATCCCCTTGTGCGCGCCTTTACTCTACATAAGCTCTCTGCAAACCAGCAGCTCAGTACCCGCGATTTTGCGTTGCTTGAAGAATTTGTCAATGATCGAGCCGTGGAAGTGCGCGCGACCCTGGTTCGCGCCGTCATGCTTTCTTACACGGCTAATCCTGCTCAGGCCCGCCAGATCCTCAATCAGCTCTCCATGGCTCCCGAACGCGCGATTCGCCTGGCGATAGTCGAAAATATCTCGTTCCTTATCGCCAGCGACTGGGAGGCCGGCCTGGAGTATCTAGAGCGCCTATCGCACAATATAGATCGCTTTGTCAGGCGCGCTGTTGTGCGCAAACTGCATCAATTAATAGATATCCCGCATGAGCACTTTCAGGAAGCTATGCTAAGTATGTTGCTCAAGGCTGCGCAGTATAAAGAGTCTGACTGGGTGTGCCAGGAAGCGGCTCGTGCTCTTGCTCACTTTCTTGATCAACACCATGGAGAATTGCTTACCTATCTCTACGATTGTGTGATGCGGGAAATCAAGCCCTCGATCTTAGAACATGTTGCCCATAACGCTGTTACTGCCGTTGTGCAACAAACCTTTGGAGCTGTCGCAGCTCTCCTTAGCGGCCTTGATGAACAAAATGTCGAGAAGTGTATTGAGCGGGCCATGCGCGCCTTTGAGGAAACCAGGTCCTTGAAGTATGGCCTGGAGACCTGGCTAGTTTATGAAGAATTGCGACGTCTCTTCAGTATTCGCACAGTGGCCGAGATTGCTCACTATCAGTGCGGGCTGGAGCCTGGCCAGTCTCAAGAAAATGAGCACTTTTTGACGGCCTATCGTATCTGCGATCGCCTTAGCTCGATTACGCGTATTCTGCGCATCTTTTTGCGTCGCGAAGATCTCAACGATCGTCTCACATCTCTATTAGAGGTCGGGCCGGCGATTGGGGCCGCGCGCAAGTTTCTTGAGCGCGAGTATGCCACGCTCTGGCGCGGCTATCCCCTGGCGCCACTGCCCGAGCACCATATCTTTGAGCTCTTGCTTAAGCGCTGGGAAAATATCGTCAGGGCTCAGCTCAGCGAACTGCGGGGCAAGGCCGAGCTCAAAGCAGAGCTGCAGACGCGGCGCGTGTACCTGGAAAGACGTATAGCTATCTGGCTGGTCATCACGAATACGGGGCGCAGCGCTGCTAACAATGTGAAGGTGACGCTGCTGCACAGCCCTGATTTCGAGGTTGTGGGGAGAAGCTCCTTTGAGAGCGAGGCTATCTTTTCCCACGAGGAGATACAGGCTGAGTTTATCATTCAGCCCTGTGCCAGTTGCTCGGCCCTGAATCTCGTTTTTGAAGTTGTCTATGACGATGCTGAAGCTGCGATAAAGATACTTACAGTTGGCGAAAGGCTAGAATTGCAGGTTATCCAGCAAAGCTTTAGAAATATTCCCAATCCCTATTCCACGGGCACACCTACCCTTGATAGTAGAATGTTCTTTGGACGGGAAGACGATATCACCTTTTTACGTGATAATCTGGCCCGTGCTACCGGGAAAACTGTTATCGTTCTGTATGGGCAACGACGCTCTGGCAAAACAACGCTGTTACGCCACCTGATCAACTCCTCTGTACTTGATGAACATATTCCCATTCTGATTGATATGCAACAGCATGCCTATGGCATCAGCGTCAGCAAATTCCTGCACAATGTGGCCTACGAAATCTATAAGCGCATGGGGAAAAGAGGCATTGAGATTGCGCGCCCGCAGCGAGCCGACTTTTTGGAAGATCCCACCTTCACCTTTAATCAGTTCTTAGAGGATGTCGAAGTAAAAATACAAGGCAAAAAACTTATCCTGCTGATCGATGAGTTTGAAGTGATGGAGGATCTTGTGGCCGCTGGAAAGCTGGAACCCGAAATCTTTGGCTATCTACGCAGCCTGATGCAGCATAGCCAGCCTCTCGATTTTCTGCTCTCGGGAACTCACAAGATTGAGCAACTCACTAAGGGATACTGGTCGGTTTTCTTCAATATCGCTCGCCATTACAGGCTCTCCAGGCTGAGCGCGCGCAGCGCTACAGAGCTCATTGTTAAGCCTGTTGATGGATATCTGGAGTATGAGCCCTATGCAGTGAGCAAGATCCGTCAGTTAACCGGCGATCAGCCCTATCTGATCCATCTCGTCTGCCGCTCACTCATTGAGCACTGCAATGATCTGCAAAAAAGCTACGTGAGCATTAACGATGTCAATGTTGTGCTGCGCGAAGTGATGCAAACCGGCCATTATCACTTTAGTTGGATCTGGGAGCAGACAACGACACAAGAGCGTATCCTGCTGGCCGCTCTGGCAGAAGGTGGCAGAGATGAGGGACGGGCGCTCTCTCTTAGCGATATAGAAGAGCTATATCGTAGCTTTCGCTTGCCCTTTAAGCGTGAGGATGTCCTGGCGTCGTTGAAGGAATTGCTTGATGCTGATGTCATTGAGATGCAGGTAGATGACGCGCAGAATCGTGCAGCTGAAGGCGCGCGCTACCGGCTTCCTGTCGGACTTATTCGTACGTGGCTGCGGCAGGAAAAATCGTTAGAGTATGTTCTACGCGATAAAATATAATTCACTGTTTAGGAGGAGATTGTGCTTGATTGGTTACGTGTTTTAGGGTCCATTATTCTTGTTGATCTTGTCCTTAGTGGCGATAATGCGCTAGTCATTGGTGCGGTTGCCGCCGATTTAGAGAAGAAGAAGCGCTGGATTGCTTTTGTCGTAGGCGGGGGTGGGGCTATTCTCATTCGTATTTTACTGACCTACGGCGTTACTCTTTTGCTGGATATTCCCTATTTAGAGGCCATCGGTGGGATTCTCTTGCTTATCATTACGATACGCCTGCTCGCCAGCACGAATGAGGCGCAAGAGGGCGAGAGCACGCAGAGCATAAAGCGCTTCTTTCAAAAGCTGGGATTTCTGCCTAAGAGCCCACTTTTTATCGGGATGCTGACTATCCTGGCTGCGGATGCCACGACGAGCCTTGATAATATCATTTCTATCGCGGCGCTGGCGCATCAAGACCCGCCTCTACTCATCATTGGTTTGCTCTTGAGTATCGCGTTTCTGCTGCTTGCCAGCGCGCTCATTGCGCGCCTTATCGAGCGCTTTCCCTGGCTTATTCTCCTTGCCGCAGTTATTCTGGTGATTACGTCGGCGCAGATGATCTTGCAGGATGATGATTTGGCGCGGATCATTAGCTCAGCCACAGCGGGGTGGTGGCCGCTGGCTGTCTACGTGATCTCATTTGCGATTGTGAGTATTCCGATTTATCGTTGGATACAGGGCTATGTCAAAGTGAGCCTTAAGCACTGATGCAGTGGAAATGTATCAAGGGAATGCGCTTTTACTGACCAGCGCTCTATATAATACCCGTTAGGGATCGAATAAAGCTGGCTCTAGCCAGAAATACTAGAGAGCCAGCTTTTTATTTTGCGCGTATTTCATGGTTATGCGGAAAGGAGTTGGCTATCTGATACGTCCGCGCCCGCTGCTGGGTTGGGCGTGAATGGCCTCCCAAAACCGCTGGAACTCGCTCTGATATTGCGCTAGCAGGTCTTGTCGCTCATTGACTACTATGCAAGAAGAGAGCAGGCTTTGCAGCTCATCTCTTGTCAGGCCGAGTACTTCCCCAAACAGAATGCTTTGTTCATTGATCAGGCGAAACCAGGCGGGCAGGGGCGGCAGCGGCCAGTGATGAATTTCGCGTGAGAAGGTGAGCGATGCTATGCTCATCTGGTCGATGGATACCAGAGGTTCTCCCAGGTGGGCGCGCTGTTTAGCGGGTACCTGCAGCGACGAGAGCGCGCTATGATCCAGGCTGAACTCGGGCCGATGGGGTGGCACCAGTTGTATAAAGGTGCTCCACGTGTACTCATCTTGCGCATAATAGGATGTGAGATCTACCCTGATGGGTGGATGAGGAGTATCATCAATTGAAAAGCCGAGCGAGATCGAGTTGAGAATGGCTTGTTCGTTGGGAAGCCAGGATGTGCCAATACTGTGCAGAGTCAGGTTATGCGGATTACCTGCGAGCCCATAGACGGGAAACTTTGCTTGCTTAACAAGCGTTTGTAAATCTCTTTCCATGAAACGCCTGAACCTCCTTGTGTCAAAATCTTATGCCAAATAGTCCGCCTGTTTCGTTTGCATCGGTAAGACGAATCGGCAATATATAATCATCAAGATCAAAGGCATCAGTGAACTCTTGAGGGATGGTATCGGAATTCATGGTAACAATATATTGGAATTTCAAATCGCGGGCTGCTTGTTCTCCTAGCAGAAGTGCTTTAGCAACCTGGCGCTCATCTACACCATCAAAAATATGGCTATCATGGACAAGAAAGCCGGGTCCGATCTGCCTTTCAGTACAGAGCTGCATTAGCATCATATCAAAGCAAAAAATCTGCATGTTATTAATGCCGCCGCTCTTCTCACCGTCAATAGTAACATCAAATTGGGGACCATTTGAGGAAGCGGAAATCGTAAGATTACCAGGATTCTCATATAATGCGCTTGAAAACTTTCCAAAAGAGAGAATGGCGTCGCGTAGCACTTCTGCTTGCTCATGATAATCTTGGCGCAAGCGAACCTCTAGCTGGTTTCGTTCGAACTCAAGCTCACTTCTCTCACTTTCAAGGCGCTCGGCTGCTGCAAAGCGTTGACGAAGTAACTCTGTCTTAGCCTCATGTGCTGCCAGTTCTGATTGTAGTTTTGTAAACTGATCCAGGGCTCCATGTGACTGCAAAATAGCCATGATTCTAGCAAGTCGCGCGTTTATTGCTGACATGCGTTGGTCACGAATGCTTATTCTCTGCCTGGCAGCTGTAACTTCATTCCCAAAATATGATTTGCGGTTGGCAATAATGGATTCATGAAATAGCCTGACCTCTTCAAAACGTTGGAGGGTAGTATTAGGAAGTACAACCCCTGCCTCCTCGTAAAGGTGCTCAAGCTCTATAATAGCGGGGTCAGCCTCTTGATTTAAAGATTGCTGTAATTCGGCAAGCAATAGTTTGTCAGTCGTATTTTCATCGGCTAAGGTTCCCAATTCGCGCGTTAACTGATTGGCTTCTTGCTCCAAGTCATGATATTCTGGAAGAACTTGATAGCCAGTAACATGCTCCCTTAGCGCACTAAGACGACTCTCTGCTAACGTAAGCAAGGTACGAAGTTCCGCCGCATTGCCGATAAAGTTATCAAGCGCGCCGTCTTTGGCGGCTTTCTTTAAGTCTTTCAGAGATTTTTCCCTTTCTCGTACATATTGCCACTGTTGAGGAATAGTCCAATCCAGCCCTAATAAGCATGATATCGCTACTTGTTGATTCCATTGTTGCTGCGTAATATGCTGTTTTGTGGGAGAAAGGAAGCCTCCTATTGATTTGCGGCGCACAAAATAGGGAAATAGAGAGCGAAAGCCTGGCGCAAATTTGGCAGATGGTGTGCTCTCGGGCAGCTTAAACATGAGCTTGCAGAGCACTATTTTCCATTCATCGTTAGAAAGGGCTAGTGGAAAATCCTCAGCACTAAATAAGCTCTGCATAGGTGATTGAAGCGGCCAGTCCCCTGTATTTGCCCCTCGGATGTTTACAGTTTCTGGAGCCTTGCCTGTGCGTGTTACCTGTCTACGTGCCTGGCCGAGATCAAATTCCATGCTAAAAGAATATGGTTTCAATGCCCTGGTAAAAATAGGGTCGGGCCTGGCTCCTAATAAGAAATGGATTAACTCGGTCAGGCTAGACTTACCGGCGCCATTTCGCGTCTGCTTTTCGGTAGCTCCAGGGCTTTTATCAGCCAGAAGTATATTTAACCCCTGCCGAAATTGGAGTTTCTTGAAGGTGGGCATGTAGCTAGATATGCTGTGAATCATTGCCTGACCCTCCGTATTTTACCATGGTCCATTTCTATACTACCCAACATATAAAGGAGATCTAATGTCAAGACAAACCAGTCATAGCTTATAGTGTGTGTTGTTGAGCGTTCACCTCTTATATGACTCAGCTCATTCCACAGGCGCGATACTGTTTTTGGTTCCATCAAAAGACCAAGTATTTCTGCCCCTATAGTGATCATTGCTCGTTCAGGACCAAGCCGTTTAGTAGGAAGGATCATACTACAACCTCTTCGGATGAGCGCTCAAAGATACGGAGATAGCCATCATTTTTTCTATCCCCCATTCTTCCCCAGGGGCGGACGCGCTGGAAGTCACTGGGATGGCACTTCTCCATTATTTCAGAAAAAAAATCCTGGAAGGCATTTCCTCCTTTTTCTAAATAGGCTGCTTTAAATGTGGCTTCGTAATAAGCACGTGTAAGTTTATCCAATGTATTGTCCCCCCGAATATGCTCTAGCCATTTAATGCGTAAATAGCATTTCCCTCTTTATGGTTGATATATTTTTCTCTTGTATTCAGTAGCATAATGCTAACCTGGGATATTATAGCATTGATAGGGTATGATATGTAAATAGTTATATATAAGAATATATGGCTAGGAATTATTAAATTGCTAACCAGGTAAAGCGTGATTATTAAGGGGGATATAGAGCATCTGAGCAGGATAAAAATCGATGAGCTTTGTGAAAAAGAAAAATAAATCTGGCTCCGTCAAGTTTTTATGATGCGGAGCCAGATAAGTGTGGAAGTCTGTGTAAAAGAACCTTATTTAAATGTCGAGGTTGGCGTTTTTAGCGTGGCTCTCGATGAAGCGTTTGCGGGGACCAACTTCATCGCCCATCAGCATGCTAAAGACCTTATCGGCCTCCACGGCCTCCTCAATCGTCACCTGTAGGATTGTACGCTTATCGGGGTCCATTGTGGTATCCCAGAGCGTCTCTGGATTCATCTCACCAAGACCTTTATAGCGTCCAACCTCCGGCTCTTTCCCATTATGGCTTGCTTTATACTCGCTAACGAGGGCATCGCGCTCCTCATCGGCATACACGTAGTGGATCTGCTTGCCCATTTTAACGTGGAACAATGGGGGCTGAGCAATATAGAGGTGCCCATCGGTGATGAGCTGTGGCATATGGCGGAAGAAGAAAGTGAGCAGCAGCGTCCGAATATGCGCGCCATCAACGTCAGCATCGCACATGATCACGATGCGACCATAGCGCAGCTTGGCCATATTGAAGTGCTCATCGATGCCCACACCGATAGCCGTGATGATATTCTTGACCTCTTCGTTCTTAAGAATCTTATCAAGGCCAACGCGTTCGACGTTAAGGATCTTTCCGCGCAGCGGAAGGATAGCCTGGAAGTGGCGGTCGCGACCCTGCTTTGCCGAGCCACCGGCCGAATCACCCTCCACAAGGTAGAGCTCACAGCGGTCTGCGTGCTTCTCGCTGCAGTCGGCCAGCTTGCCGGGCAACGTCGTGTCAAGCGCGCTCTTGCGCTGAATCAGATCGCGGGCGGCACGGGCAGCCTCACGCGCACGGGCCGAGGTAAGACATTTATCGATAATCACCTTGGCTTCGGATGGGTTCTCCTCAAGATATTGCGTAAGCACATCGGAGGTCACCGTTTCAACGGCGGAACGCACCTCAGCGTTGTTTAGCTTGCTCTTCGTCTGTGCCTCAAACTGAGGATTGGCGATCTTCACGCTGATCACAACAGTCAGGCCCTGGCGCACGTCATCGCCAGAGAGATTGCCATCCTTTTCCTTGAGCAGATTGGCCTTACGCGCATAATCATTGAGCGTACGGGTAAGGGCGCTGCGGAAGCCGGTCACGTGCATGCCACCGTCGACTGTATTGATGCCGTTAGCAAATGAAAACTCGGTAGAGGCCCAGCTATCGTTGTATTGGAAGGCCAGCTCAACCTTGACTCCATCCACTTCACGCGCCACGCTGACCGGGCGAGCCTGTAGCTTGGTACGATTCTTGTTAAGGTGGCGTACAAAGGAAACCAGACCACCCTCGAAGTAAAAGGTTGCCTCGCGATCGTCGCGCTCGTCGATAAGGCTGATGGTCATGCCATGATTGAGATAGGCCATCTCGCGGAAACGCTGCGCCAGAATATCAAAACTGTAGTCGCGGGTCTCCATAACCGTGAGATCGGGCAGGAAAGATGTGATGTTCCCCTGACCTTCGACGGGTCCCATATTGAGCAGCTTGGTGGTTGGTACGCCCTTTTCGTAGCGCTGACGCCAGAGAGTGCCATCACGTTTGACATCGACCTGGCACCACTCGGAGAGTGCATTGACCACCGAGACGCCAACACCGTGCAAGCCGCTACTGATTTGATAGCCGCCGCCGCCGAACTTACCACCAGCATGTAAGACTGTCATCACAACTTCAAGCGTGGACATGCCGGGCCGCTGACTATGCTCATCAACTGGAATGCCGCGCCCGTTGTCTTCAATTGTCACAGAGCAGTCTTCGTGGATGGTGACTTTTATCGTATCAGCATAGCCAGCCATAACCTCGTCCACACTGTTATCCACCACCTCAGTAATCAGATGATGCAAGCCACGCTGATCGGTCGCACCGATATACATGCCGGGACGTACACGTACTGCCTCTAAGCCTTCGAGGATCTGAATATTTTGTCCGCTATAGCCGTTGTTACCGTTCCCGTTCACCTTCCCATCCTCGTTCCCTTTATAATTGCCGTCATGACCGAGTAGAGCCTCGTGGTCATCAGGGACTTGCTCTGCCATCGTCGCTTCTCTCATCTTCGCCATAGAGCTTGTATTTCCTTTTGTTCTGTAACCATAGAAAATGTGACAGAGAGCCGCCACCCGCCGGGCTGCGGGTACATGTCACCATCAATCGTGCTGCATCTTGTAGCTATACAATAAAAGATCTGCAATCACCTTATCCTGGGTGGGCTAGTAACATTGGCCTCGCCCAGAATCACCCTCTGTTGGAGCAGAATGCATATCACCCTTAGTTTTTCCCTCATTTCAGTACCCAGGAGGCGATTCCAGAAAGGCCACAGTTTCTGTTTCCCCCATAGGCTATGCGAAAATGCATCAGGGAGGTGAGTGCTTGCGGAAGGCTTGTCTACACCTATTAAAGCATTCTTATTGAATGGAAAGAATGTGGCAATAAGGCCACATTTTGCCACATCATTATATCACATTTTGCTTCATAAACAAAGTGAGTAGGTTGAACGTACAAGAAGGCACGAAGCGGCTCGCCAGCGGACGTGAAGCATATATGAGCCTGTGAAGGTTGTCTGGTTGTTGACCAATTTGAGGAACTTGTTGGGAATTATGTTGATTCCCGCATCTGCCCCCATTTGGGAAAATGGAAATGCTTCATGTCCACTGGCTTTATCCAGGTTAAAAGTGACTGCTGGAAGCAGCTCCTCCCATCGATACGCCAGAGTTGGGGGTTGCATTCTGTACGTTGCTGCTTATCCCCGGCATCGCCCCGGCGCTACCTACAAGATTTGTGGCGCAGTAAGGACAATACGTCCAGCGCAGCTCTAGCAGACGCTCACATTTGGGGCATGGCCGCTTAAGTTTTTGGCCACAAGAGGGGCAAACCTGAAAGTCTCCCTCGATGCGAGCATGACAGTTGCTGCAGGTCTGGCGCTCTGTCATCTCTGCCAGCAGAGATTCCTCTTCGAGCTGGCGCTCATAAATCTCTGCCAACGTCTGTCGTGGACGTAGGATGAGATAAATAAAAAGACCACCAACGGGAAAAACCGTCACTAGCACAGTTGAGATGATCTGCGAGAGAAAATCCTGCGTGCGCGAACGAATATCGCGGAAGGTCCATATAATCAGGCTCAACCAGAAAACAACAAGAAAAGCTATTGTACAACCTATAAGAGGCCCCGCCAGCCCTAGTAAGTTCGCTGCCCACGACGGCGTATTACTTGTAGCCGGGCTGGGTGCCGCCAGTAATAGTAGATGTGCATATGCGCTCACAGGACAGATGCCCCTTTCAAAATCAGAGTTTAAAGTACTACATTCCATAGTACAATGTAGTGCGCTTGCAATATTTTTGGCTGCATTACACTGAATTATAACGTTCCGTAAAATGGCCTGATGACAGCATAGGACAAAGGGATAATACTTTATGCAAACACACAGGTCACTATACTTCCTCCACCTATACTCACCTCTATCGACCGCTCAGGCCCTATCTCAATAGGGTCCTGGTACTCTTCCAACAGATTTGCCCTGTATGCCTGTTGGAAGGCGAAGCCTGGCTGAATGCGCGCCTTGATTGTACGAGCGAGCGGGTTATAGATGCGTACAACCAGTTCTGAGCCCTGATTGCGCCGTTTAAGCGCGCTCAGTACCAATTCTCGTGGCTCGATAGAAAGAAGCCCTGACTGAGCTGCTAGCTTGCCGCTATGCTGCCCAGTAACAGCAACACGTGAGGTCACGGGTATATTAAAAGCCTGGGCCTCACGCAAGACCAGCGCTTCTTCGGCTTCCCAGGTCCCCTGATGGGGAACGAGGGCATAGTCGAACTCATAATGGCCCTGACATTGGGCTTCTGGTGTATGTTCCATAGGCCCGGCGTGACCATGACGAGTTGCCAGATCTCCCCGCGAGAGCCATTCCACGCAGCGTAACAGGGTGAGGGCCCCGGCCATCTGTCCCTCCGCAAGGCCCGGACCACGCTGTATCACTTCGTATTCAGGTAGGCCACGATTGAGAATTGCCAACCCCGTCTGCCCATTGCTCAGATCGACAAAGCGCTTCTGGGGAAAGGTATTGACGGGCTCCTCCGCCCACTCGCTTACGTCCGCCGGACGTGATTGCGCTACAGGACGGCTCCTTACTTCAAAGCTTCCTTCGGCGTTTACCTGCTCTACTATATATGATACAGGAAAGATCGCACGTAGGCGATGATCTTTTGCTCTGTTTTCTACACGAGTGTGAAGCTCAATTCGATGCAATCCCGGCGTTAATGAGATATCGCTACTGATGGGACAGATGACCGAACGCACGCTACGTTCGTTGCGATTGGCTGTGCAGGCACCTGGTAAAGCCCATCTGCCGCTGATGCGTAAGGTAGCTTGCACGGGTCCCGCGTTAACCAGCTCAATTCTGGGTGGCTCCTGGGGCTCGCTGATAAGCTGGTCTTGCTCGGGGGGACAATAGGTATACAGGTCGCCTACATCCCCTCCATCTATAAAACGATTCAGGCCCGTGAAAACCACGCCACTTTGTTTATCGGTGATGGTCAGGGTTCCGTCCTGCCTGTTAGCCTCAACACGATAAAATTCATTTTCAATGCTGTTCTCATGGGCCTGCAGGGTCGTTGGGGCACGCTGTTCAGTTCTCGGCGCGTTTGCCTGAATGGGCAGGCCACGCGGGTAGAGCCAGAAGGTTTTGTAGCCATAGGCGGGCAGCCCACTGGCAAGAAATTCGATAGTTTCACGGGCTTGATCGATGAGCGTGATCTCCATTGTGTGAATATCCCCACGCTTTGCTAAATCAAGCACATGCTGGCCGGCGGTTATCAGTTCCTGTTCGCTAATGAATACCCGACCTTTGGGGGCGATCATAATCTCGATGGAGACAACGCCAGCTGAGAGGGGATTGTGCTGCGTCTGGCTGTCGGGCTCCTCTACGTGTATGCGGGAGATGACGTGAGTTTCTTCGCTCTGCCCCAGGGAGGACATGATCATGCTCTGAGCCATCTGGATCAATTGTAGGGGCGTGTCTATGCCTGAAATCGCTACGGCGGCGGCCAGGGTTTCACGTGCAACGGGCATGGAACCAATTTCCTGGCGCCAGCGATTGATCACGCGATAAGGCATATGCTGCCCTTGCTGGTCTACAATGCTGGCGTTATGCAGCGAGCCGGGAAGCTGTACAACTGTCTGGATGCGTTCGCTACGTGGCCCTGGTCCGGGATTGAAGACGATGAGCGGAACTGCTTCATGCCCAACATGGGTAACGGGAAATGGCGCTCGGGTGTCTACGTAGGAGGCTATGTCTTGCATGGCCTGGCTGAGCACGCCCTCGGCAATCTGCTGGCTCTGGGCAAAGCGCACACTGTTTTCGCGATGAACCTGGTCGATACTGCAGCCGCAGATGCTGTCATGGGGATGGTTCTGCAGCAAATATTTCCAGGCTGCTCTGAGCAAACCAGCGGGATAGCTCTTCCCTAACAGCGCGGACCAGGCGGTCAACGGCTCTACCCAGTGCTCTAGCAGGTGCTCGGTAGCGCTGTTCTGCTGTTTGATCCACATGCGCGTAGATAAGACTGCCGGCAGCAAATGAGCATAACGGCTGCTGCGCATCTCGCCGCTAAGCGTCTCAAGGTGGTTATTGTGCTGACCTATGCGCTCGATATACGCCGGGAGGGTGCCTATCTCAATGTGGACTGAGCTATAATTTCCCCGCGCTGAACTGTGCTCTTTGCTCTGTGCTTGAGAGTTAGAGAGCAGTTTATTGGCCGAGGCGATAACTTCTGGTAGGCCGGCCTGCGGCTCCAGATGGTCTGAGCCGTTCATGAAGAGGAGCATATTGGTGGTGGCTTTAGGCAGAAGGTTGGCAATCAGGAGCTCTGCACGCTTAACGAACTCAGCAGGATCAAGGGGCATCTGGCGTGCATTTGAGTAGCCAAGCGGATCGGCAAGATAGATGACCAGCACTTTGCTCCCGTCTGGTGCTGCCCAGGAGAACTCGCTCTTATGCACCTCTTCGCCTACGCCGCGCCAGAATACTGCGCTCGGTATGCCAAAGCCGCGCAGAAGTTGGGGAAGCTGCGCGATATGCCCAAAACAATCGGGCACATAGCCAACGCGCATAGGACCGCCAAGGGCCTGGGTTTGCTCAAAGCCCAGCTGTAAATTGCGAATAAGCGCTTCTCCGCTAACGAGAAATTCGTCGGGCTGCACATACCAGGGTCCAATCAGAATGCGTCCCGCACGGATGTATTTGCGCAAGCGCGCCTCTTGCTCGGACTTGATCTCTAGATAATCTTCTAGCAGGATAGTCTGGCCGTCAAGCATGAAGTAGCTAAAGTTTGGCTCCTGCTCCAGAATATCAAGTAGCCTGTCGACGGTCTTGACCAGGCGCATACGAAATTGCTGAAATGTCTGATACCACTCGCGGTCCCAATGGGTATGGGGAACAAGTATAATGTTTAGTTGCTCGGCCATGGCGCTCCTCAAATGAAAGACGATGGCGATCTCATCCCTGGTGACAGCACACCGGATCTACACTGATTGCAGCGGCTTCTATGAAATCAATACCAGCTATTATAGCCGATTATGAAATACTCTAGCAACCGTAAAACTAGCCAGGCCAGGCTGGTATATTCGCACCTTTCTCGTATCTCTTAGGAGATTTTAATCTAGTTCCAATAAATGGTACTTTTTTCTTATTTTTCCAGCCAGCCTAAAGGTGTTATGATAACTTTGTAACCAATCGTATTTTAATACGTCAAGTCGCTGTACTTGTGGGGGAGTATGGTTCCGAGTTATGATAAGAACAAAGGTTCTTATTCTGTTCTTAAGGAGGTAGCGCATGGCAAGTGGCAGCAGTTATAGCCGCAAAAAGCCAGGATTGTCAAGACCATTAGAGACCTCTTCCCGTGTTCCCCCGCGCGCAACACGCTCTCTTGTTTCGCAGGTAGTTGTTGAGGAAGAGGAACCCGAGACAGAACTCGCTTTGCCTAATACTGAGGATCTGGACCCTGGCTTTGTCTATCCTATGCGCGCAGCAACTACCTACGCCAGTTCGCGGCGCATTACTAGCGAACTTGAGTTCCACCCCTTAGAACGCCATATATTTTGGTTGAGGCGCTGGCATGTTGCGGCAGTTATTGGCGTAGCTTTTCTGGCTATTTTTCTCTCGGTGAGTATTCTTCAAAGGCCAGAAGGTCCCCAGCTCGTGAATTATGCCGGTGGCAAAGTCTATAGTATTCAAGTGGGTGGCGACCTGGCGTCGAGCTGGCAATCTAACAAGCCTATGCCCGCTAAAGTGCCTATCCCGCCGCATTCGGGTCCTTACTCGGTAATGAGCAAGCCTACGATTACTGCCGATTTCATCAACCGCGTGCTGGAAAATTATCATTCGCCCGCCGCCGGCAAGGGGCAGGCCCTCTATGATCTTGGCGTACACTATGGAATTGATCCGGCCTTTGCCCTGGCTTTCTTTATGCATGAAAGCACCTTTGGCACGCAGGGAGAGGCACGCACTACATTTTCCCTGGGCAATCTGCGCTGTATTCCCAGCCGACCATGCGTCGATCAGGATCGGGGCGGCTATGCACAGATGAAGAGTTGGGAAGATGGTTTCCAGGCCTGGTACGAGTTGATCCGCAATCTCTACGTGGCTCAATGGGGGTTAACGACGATTGAACAAATTATTCCTAGATATGCTCCCTCGGCTGACCATAACAATGAGGCTGCCTATATCGGATCGCTCAAGCATGCGCTCGATACCTGGCATCAGGGAAATCTCACACCATAGAAGCTGTCCCCTGGCCCGCCAGAAAATGACGTTCTAGCTAAGCGGGCCGGGCGGGCAGAAACTGCGCTCTGCTCGCCTGGTTGAGTGCTCTGGACATAACTAGACGGAGATTAAGCCCTGCTCAAGCGCTTTACTCAGGGCCTCGGTTCGGCCCGAGACGTTAAGTTTCTGATAGATGTTGGCAAGATGGAAGTTTACTGTGCGTTCGCTGACGTAGAGCTGGGCTGCGATATCTTTGTTGCGTAGCCCGCGGGCCAGTAAACGCAGGACATCCAGTTCGCGTGCCGTCAGGGTCTCATAGGATGCGCCGCGATTCTGGCGCCCGATGCGCGAGAGCAATTTACTGGCGATCTGCGGCTGGATCAGAATTTCTCCGCGTGCCACCGTGCGTATGGCTTGCACCAGTTCGTCAGGAGCAATGTCCTTCAATATATAGCCGTCAGCGCCACTGCGCAATAGTTCATAGAGATATTCCTCGCGCTCCTGGCTTGAGAGCAATAAGACTCTTGTATCCAGGTTAAGCTGTTTAATGCGTTGTGTGGCTTCCAGGCTTTGTCGCTCAGGAAGCTGGGCATCCATCAAGACGACCTGAGGACCCAGCTCAAGCGTCTCGCTTACGGCCTGCACGCCATCGGCAGCTTCCCCTACAACTAATAGACCTGGATAAGTCTCTAGCAAGTGGTGCAGTCCCGCTCTGTTGACGGCAAGGCTATCGACCACAAGAATGCGCAATTGCTGATTAAGCGGAATAAGCGCAGCTTCGCTATTCACAGTATTCGCCTCTGCTGCCCCTGATTCCAATGCGGGGAGCTCATAAGGAAGGCGCGCCATAACCCGCGTGCCCCGCGCTTCCGAACTTGCGATTTCTAGCGTGCCTCCCATTTGTTCGAGGCGCTTGCGCAAATTATACACTGCTGCGGATTCGTTCTCTCCGGGCGAGTCCTCATCAGGGGCTGACCAGAGAGGGGCGTGCTCTTCGACAATGCTTGAGGCAATATTTAAGCCATCGTCCTCAATAGTCATCTGTACGTCGTCTGGCCCATAGGCGAGGGTGAGGCGCAGGCGGCGAGCTCCGGCGTGCTGGCGTACCTGGTAGAGGGCCTCACGCGCGATGAGATACAGCAGACGCGCAGAGGCGGGAGCAAACTGCTGCTCGCGTGACTCTCCCTGTTCATCGGCGCCGGAGAGCGAGATGCGGCTTGACAAAGAGAGCTCTTCGGCAGTCTCTTCGACAAGGCGGGTTAAAGCTTCGGCCAGCGTAATGCCTGCCAGCTCTGTGAGTGGGAGCTCATCGTTTGCTGAGCGCACAAGCGAGAGGGCTTCGCGCGTTATTTGCTCCAGAACTCTCAGCCCTTCGCTGATGCGCTGCCTGTCTACAGGTTCCTCTGCCTGCGGCTTATCGACAAGGGCCTGTAATGCATTGAGCTGGATCATGCCTGTACTGAGGATTTGTAACAGGCGCTCATTGGAACTTGTGGATGAAGCATCTTTGATTTGCTGCATATAGGCTCTCTTTGAGATATATAGGAAAATAAATTGTATCTTCGATCCTGGCTCTTGCCGGACTGGAATAATCCCAGTCCGGCAAAACACTTGCTTTATGGCCTGACTACCAGCCGTCCATCCTCTACTTCGACGTGTACAACTTGTCCATCTTTGAGCGAGCCGCTGGCGATATCGCTATCGAAAGAATGCTCGATCGCCCATTGTTCGCGGGCCGCAAAGTTGCGGGCAGCTGTGCTAAAGCGGATGACGATCAGCACAGGCTTCTCATTGCTTATACTTACCCGGGCTACGTCCCCATCTTGCATGATACCACGTTTTATCTCGCTGTCCACGCGCTTACGCAACTTTTCATGTTCCTGCGCAGGAAGAGAGGTATCGCCGTTGCTATAGTGCAGCGAGACCAGGACCAGCTTGCCGTTGTAGGTTGAGAATACCACTTCGTCGCCCTCGCGCACGGTTCCGTTCAAGGTATCCCGCGCAAGTTTGTTCTCAACTTCGCGCTGAATAACGCGTTTGAGGGGACGCGCGCCAAACTGGGGATCGTAGCCTTCGTTTGCCAGTAGCTCTCTAGCCTCATCGCTGATATAAAGCGTGATATGCCGATCCAGCAGGCGCGGGCGCAAATGATTGAGCTGAATATCGACGATATTCATCATCTGCTTGCTACTGATGCTCTGGAAGATGATAATCTCATCGATGCGATTGATAAATTCGGGACGGAAGCCCTCTTCGCGCAGGCGTTGCCTCACTGAACGCTGGATGCTATCCTCGTCAAGGCCGTCATACTCGCGCAGCCAGCTTGAGCCCACATTGCTGGTCATGATGATCACTGTATTCTTGAAGTCTACAGTTCGGCCCTGGCCATCGGTCAGGCGGCCATCGTCAAGCAGTTGGAGGAGAACATTAAAGACTTCCGGCGCGGCCTTCTCGATCTCATCCAGCAGCACTACGCTATAGGGATGGCGGCGCACAGCTTCGGTTAATTGTCCGCCCTCCTCGTAGCCAACATAGCCAGGAGGCGCGCCAATGAGGCGCGAAACCGAATGCTTCTCCATGTATTCTGACATGTCGATGCGCACCATTGCCTGCTCATCGTCGAAGAGGAACTCGGCCAGGGCGCGCGCAAGTTCGGTTTTACCCACTCCGGTTGGGCCAAGGAAGAGAAAGCTGGCCAGCGGACGATTGGGATCTTGTAGGCCTGCACGCGAGCGCCGAATGGCATCCGCAACGGCGCGCAAAGCTGGCTCCTGTCCCACTACGCGTTCACGTAAGCGATCCTCCATCGTAAGCAGCTTCTGGACTTCGGCCTCCATGAGCTTCGAGACCGGAATATGCGTCCACTTCGAAACGATTTCGGCGACGTCTTCAGAATCTACTTCTTCTTTGAGCATGTAGCCACCGGGGCGACTTGATAGGGTAGCTTCAAGATCCTGAATGCGCTTCTCCAGCGTCTCAAGGGTACTATAGCGCAGGCGCGACATTGCCTCGTAGTCGTAGGCGCGCTCGGCCTTCTCGTAGGCAACCTGAGCATCCTCCAGCTCTTTCTTTAGCGTGCGCAGCTCCTCAACAGGCTTGCGCTCATTCTCAAGGGCCAGGCGCATGCTGCGCAACTGCTCGCTGAGATTCTCTATCTCGCGCTCAACCTTTTCGCGGCGCTCGCGGCTGGCCGGATCTGTCTCTTTCTTCAGGGCTTCCTGCTCGACCTGCAGCTGTCGCACGCGCCTATCCAATGCATCAACCTCGCTTGGTGTGCTATCCAGCTCGACGCGCCGATGGCTGGCCGCCTCATCTATAAGATCTATGGCCTTATCGGGCAAGAAGCGATCAGTAATATAGCGATTGGAAAGCACAGCAGCCGTAACCAGAGCACTGTCCTGGATACGTACGCCGTGATGGACTTCGTAGCGCGGCTTCAAACCGCGTAAAATGCTTATGGTATCTTCAACAGATGGGGGCTCGATCATAACCGGCTGGAAGCGGCGCTCAAGGGCTGCATCCTTCTCGATATACTTGCGATACTCATCGAGCGTGGTGGCACCGATACAATGCAGCTCACCACGGGCCAGCATAGGCTTGAGCATATTTGAGGCGTCCATGGCACCTTCAGCCGCGCCAGCCCCCACCAGCGTATGGAGCTCATCGATAAAAAGAATAATGCCACCTTCTGAGCTGGTTACTTCCTTGAGCACGGCCTTCAGACGTTCCTCGAATTCGCCACGAAACTTGGCCCCGGCAACCAGGGCCCCCAGGTCCAGGGTGACCACATGCTTGTCGGCCAGGGTTTTGGGGATATCGCCACGCACGATGCGCTGCGCCAGGCCTTCGACAATTGCAGTTTTGCCCACGCCAGGCTCGCCGATCAGGACTGGATTATTCTTGGTGCGACGGCTCAGGACCTGAATGACGCGCCTGATTTCTTCATCGCGTCCAATCACAGGATCTAGCTTGCCCTGACGAGCCAGCTCGGTCAGGTCCCGGCCATATTTTTCAAGGGATTGATATTTGCCCTCAGGATTCTGATCGGTTACGCGCTGCGCTCCACGAATGGCGGTAAGAGCTTTTAAGGCCTCATCGCGCGTCAAGCCCGCAGCTTTTAAGGCGCGCTGCGCCGAGCTCTCTACCTCGAACATTGCTAGCATCAGGTGCTCGACGCTAAGATATTCATCCCTGAATTGCTTCATTTCATTCCAGGCGTCCTCCAGCACCTTGCGCGCGGCGGGCGAGAGCGAGGGCTCGCTACCACCGTAGACGCGTGGCAATCTATCCAGCTCGTTCTCGATAAATCGTTCAGCCGCAGCAATGTTGCCTCCTGCCCCTTTAATTACCTGGGGTACAACTCCCCCTTCCTGCCTCAACAAAGCATCAAGAATGTGGATTGGCTCGATCTGGCTGTGATTATAGCTTTGGGCCAGCTCAGAGGCCTCCTGTATGGCCTCTCGCGCTTTATCTGTTAATCGCTCTAATTTCATAGAACAACATCCTTTACTGCTTAGCTTAAGTTTTTCCTAGTCTCAATATATCACATTGAAACGAACATTGCAAAATATTTGAGTGTGGTGTTATCAAAGTTTGTGATAAGAACAGGATAAGAGTTCTCTCTCTTGCCCGTCGATGATATACTTGAGCCAGTATGGAACGGGATGTACTGAGTAGCCAGCAATCCGCGCAACCCGACGAAAAAAAGCTTGCGGCCGCTATTGAGAGCCTGTTGTTTGTCTCTGGGCGTCCGTTGGAGCGCGCCGAGCTGCGAAAGCTGCTTAATATTGACGAGCATGATCTCTCATCAAGTTTACAGCGCCTGGAAACCGATCTGCTTGCTGCGGAAAGGGGCGTTAGGCTGCAACGGCTGGGAGATCAGCTGCAGCTTGTGACTGCGCCCGAGAACGCGCGCTATGTCGCGGCCTTGCTGGGCTTGCCAATGACGGCTAAGCTGACGACTGCGGCCTTAGAGACGCTAGCGGTTGTGGCTTATCGGCAACCAATCACGCGTAGCCAGATAGAGGCGGTCCGTGGCGTCAATAGTGATCGCGCGCTGGCGAGCCTGATCCAATATGGTCTGGTTGTAGAGATAGGGCGCGCGCAGACGATAGGCAGGCCTGCACTCTTCGCCACAACCCCTGATTTTCTGCAGCAGTTTGGCTTGACCAGCCTGGAGCAACTTCCCCATGTTATGAGCGAAGAGCACGGTACGGCCTCAGCTGGCCATGCTAGTAGAGAGGAACAAAGTTAATGCGCATTGGTCGTCATATGCCGACGAATTCGAAGCCGCTCAAAGCAGCGCAGATTGCTCAACAGATCGGCTGTGAAGCTATTCAGATCTTTGCCAGCAATCCTACTGCCTGGCAACCACCTGCCGATAATCCCGAAGGGGCCATGGCCTTTGCCCAGGTGGCATGCGAGTGTAATCTTGATCCCGTAGTGCTCCACGCACCGTATCTTATCAATCTGGCTTCGCCTGAAGATGTCAACTGGGAAAAATCTATTGCTTTACTCACCTGGACCTTGCAGCGGGGCGCTTTGCTCGGAGCTAAGTATGTGATCTTTCATACGGGAAGTCATCGCGGCGCCGGTATTGAGGTCGGCATGGAG
Organism: Ktedonosporobacter rubrisoli; assembly: GCF_004208415.1. Taxonomy (GTDB): domain Bacteria; phylum Chloroflexota; class Ktedonobacteria; order Ktedonobacterales; family Ktedonobacteraceae; genus Ktedonosporobacter; species Ktedonosporobacter rubrisoli. Next base: position 7,441,373 of record NZ_CP035758.1, read on the forward strand.
CGGATTGCCCAGGCCGTGGCACGTATCTTGCCCCAGACTCCTGAATCTGTGATGCTCCTGCTTGAGAATGATGTCGGGGCAAAAAATTCTGTGGGGCACAGCTTTGAGCAGCTTGCGGCTATTTTGGGCCGCTTACCGCAGTATAATGAACGTCTGGGGGTCTGCCTGGATACTGCTCATTTGTGGGGAGCTGGCTATGATATCTCGCAGGCGGAATCCACAAGGCAGATAATCGAGAACTTTGCCAGCGTTATCGGCCTGGCCAGGCTGAAAATAATTCACCTCAACGATACTGAAAAGTTGCTAGGGAGCCATCGCGATGTGCATGCCCGCCTGGGCGAAGGCGTAATCGGTGAGGATGGCTTGCGCGTGTTGCTCACGGAGCCGCGCCTGGCTCACGCCGCTGTCATTATGGAGACTCCTATTCAGACCGATAGCGAGCAAAAAGAGGATTGGGAGCAGGATGCAAAGCAGATTGCCATGGCTAAAAGCCTGCTGCAGCCTCTTGTTAAGAGCGAGCTGACCGATCTTTAGGCTACTGAGGCAACGAACAGGGAAAAGAAAGCATGTCACTTGTGGATAAACATAGTAATTTTGCTGAATCGTATCTGGGCCAGTTGTGCAAACTTGTTTTCTCGGGCAGTGTGAGAGAAAATTTGCACAAGGAAAAGCAGTTATGAACAAAAACCTCGTCATCGATTCTTTTGAACAACAGTATCAGCCTGTGTTTTCAAGCAAGTCACTGGGATGGAATAGCATTGAAGCTGCGCGTTATTTCCTTTCGCCTGGTCACGTCTCTAAGAATCTTCCCGTCCACTTGCTTCTGCTCTACCTTGGAGAGCCAAGCATGATGGTACAAATGGGTTCCACGTCCACCAGTAACATATTCGTCAAGAAGGGCGAACATGCTTTTGTGCCCGCAGGGAGAAGGCTTGAGGGAAACTGGTCGATGGATGCTGATTTTCTCTTCTTGAATTTCGATCCGATATTTATGCGCTCTCTTCTTGAAGCAAGCGATATTGAGGCAAACCGTATTGAACTTCTCTCACACAGCTTCTTGCCCGACCAAGAGAGTGAGCAATTGGGGCAAATGTTGCTCCGTGAGATCCATTCCTCAGGCTTCAATACACGACTCTATGCCGAATCGTTGGCTACCACGCTCGCGCTCCATTTGTTGCGGCACTACAGTACGCTCCAAAAAAGAGAGCAGAGCGCCACCAGGGGTCTGAGTAAGACGCAACTTCGCCAGACGCTTGAGTATGTGCATGAATATTACGCGCAAGACCTCTCAGTTGCTGAATTGGCCGCTGCTGCCAATGTGAGTCCTTCGCACTTCGCACGACTCTTCAAGAGAACTATAGGTATGGCACCACACGAGTACCTTATCGCCTGCCGTATTGAGTGTGCTAAGAAACTCCTCTTGACTGAAGATATCTCGATTCACGAAATTGCCTCTCAATGTGGTTTTGCCGACCAAAGTCACCTCACACGCCATTTCCAGCGCATGGTAGGTGTGACACCCGGAGAACTCCGAAAAGATCGCAGGAACGTTCTACGATTGGGTAGGAACGTTCAAGACAGAGAAGGTCCATCTATCTTACACTCTTTTAAGTAAAGGCATCCCGTTGGTGCCTTCCATAGACAACGATTGCGTTCTATGGAGTCGTAATGCTTTTCGTTTTTTTGCCCAGAGAGCTTCGCGTATCTCAATAGTTGAGGTGCAGAAGCAGCGCCTTTCGCTGGTCTGACAAATTCTTTTCGTAGCAACAAAACAGACGTTGCATCGGTCGTCAGGCTCTCGCAAATGGTAGTTTTCGTCAGACTCACAAAAGTTATCTGGCAGAAGCCAGCAACCATTAGAGAACATTGGCCCGCTTGGTAGGCTGATCGAGAGTAAAGCAGCGAAAAGGTATCGGAAGTGTATTGAGTCAAACAACAGCACGCACTGGCAGGGCAATACTACGAGGACTCACCCGAGGGAGGAAACATGACGCAGACAGTACTCATTACAGGATGCTCATCTGGCTTTGGAAAAGCATCAGCTCTCACATTCCGGAGCGCAGGGTGGAATGTTGTGGCAACAATGCGCAATACCGATCAGTGGGAAGAGACCCAAGACTCAGCGGGCATTTTCGTGACGAAGCTTGACGTCCAAAATGAAGCGACGATTCACCAGGCGATCACGCTCGGCGTTGAGCGATTTGGTCGTATCGATTGCGTCGTCAATAATGCTGGCATGGGGTTGTTCTCCGTCTTTGAAGCAACCCCGATGGAAACGATCAAAGTGCTCTTTAGCACAAATGTTTTTGGCCCGATGCTCGTGACGCAAGCCATCCTTCCGCACTTTCAAGCGAACGGTGGTGGGCGCATCATCAACATCACTTCGGGCTCGGCCACTGTACCGGATCCACTGATGTCGGCTTACAGCGCGAGTAAGGGCGCTCTTCATTGTTTCACAGAAGCGCTGCAATACGAGATGCAGAGCCAGAATGTGACGGTGAAAATCGTTGAGCCGGGATTCGTAGCAAGCACGCAATTTACTCAGCAGTCTCAGCAAACTGCAAACGCAATTCCAATTCCACCTTCATATCAAGCCTATGTCGCTCAGAGGATAGCCTCCTTTATGGGCGAGCCGCCCAAGGACTACTTTGGGACTGAGAACGATGTCGCAGAAGCTGTGCTCGCAGCCGCCACAGATACTACTGGCAAGCTACGCTTCCTGGTGGGGCAAGATGTAAAGGACAGCGATCGGATGCGGCGTGCTCCATCTACAGAATACGACAATTGGAGGAACTCCCGATTCGCTCCCCGATGATGTCCCTCTTTCGATTTTATTGTGGCCGACGTAGGATAGAGGGGTCCCAACATTTTTCTCCCCAAAATCGCCTTGGCGAATTCTTAGCGGGGATTTTGAGGGGGGAAAATGTTGGGACCCCAAATAACTTTCCCTAGAGATGCCTCTTGCTTAGAGTGTGGAATTACATATTCGCATCCATGCTCCTTTGCATCGACGGATTTTCATTAGCCGGCCCAAATGCCTGGCTCAATGGAGTCGCTACCTTACCTTTCAAAAAAGCATTGTGGATTCGTCCTCTTCCTATCTAATCGCTAGTTTCCCTGATTCTGTGAATACTAGTATAGCAGAGCAGGTTAAATTAAGCAGGAGAAAGGCTGAAAGAGGATAAATATCCCTGCTTTTTCACAGCTTTATGCGGAATTTCTCATCCATTTATTTAAATTGCTCTAGCTGGGGAAGAAAATATGAAAACGATAATGCGCTATTATATAGATATTTTAATCAAAAATTGTATTCCCAGTTGTGTTTCAGGATCTTCACAGGGCCAATTTATTTAGCAATGCTAAACTCTTAGCAGGAAGGGAGAAGGGCGGGGAAAGAAAGGGTGGTAAAGACAATGAGGTCTCTACCACTCACCCCGATACTTGAGGGAGATTTTTTCAAGTTCAAGGCGATATCCCTTCACAATACTTTCGTCCTCTGCATGAAAATCGAGTGCTGGCACATGCACAAAACCCATGCGCTTATACATCTTGTTTGCTGCTAGCATCATGTCCCCGGTATGCAGTCCTACTGTAGAATATCCACGGTCTTGTGCTCGCTTGATACATTCAAGCATAAGGGCTTTGCCAATGCCGTGCCCCTGAAGTGACAGGTCCACGGCTAGTAGCCGCACCTCTGGTCCCGTTGCCTCTACAGGGGCATCATAATGGTAAGCTCTCATCGAAGGCGGGTAGAGCTGAACACTACCGACGATCTTGCCTGCATATTCGGCCACGATACGCTCCACTGGTCCCTCTTCAGCGAGTCCAGAGAGAATCGCCTGCTGCAAGAGTGCCCAAAGTGGCGGTGATGCTATCGTCTCATACTGTTTGTATGCGGCCAACGTCACGGAGCGTATTGCTTCCCTTTCACTTATGCTTGCATCCCGAATGTGAACAGGAAATTTTTCTTGCTCCACGCTAGTTTCTCCTTTTTCTATTTTATACATTTTATTTTGCTTTGAAATTTTTGCAGTTTTAGCCGATAAATGCTCATGTATCTCGATAGTTGAGAAGCAGAAAAGGCAAGTTTCCGGGGCAATCTGCTGCAAGGCTTTTCTAAACCAGCAGGCGGCCATGCAATAGGTTACCCGATGCCAGTCTGCCGCATGGCAGAGCAACGGTGAGCATCATAAACGTGCTTCTAGCATAACCAACTTACTGGAAACCTTATAGGAAAATCTTGCGGTTTTGCGGGTGCTTCTTTGCGTCAATTTCCCAGTTGATACGGAAGTTGGAAGGGCAAAAGGGGATAAACTCGCTAGCAAGGAAGATCGGGAAATGTTAACGAAGCTTGACTACCGTGAGCAAATGATAACTATCATCTATATTCGCTAATCTGCGAGCATCTGCTTAAGTAGAGGGCGTAGCTTTGTGTTTCTTATGGGAAGGAGTTGGGGTTATAGCGCCCTCAGGCGTTGGGCTGGGAGTTGGCGTTATGCTCGCTTGAGGGGTAGGGGAAGGCGTCACCTGCTGCGTAGGACTGGCCTGCGGAGTAGGTGTGGGGGAAGGAAGCCGGGTAGGGGAAGGTGTTGGGCTCGGGACGGAGGTTGGCGTTGCTGCGGGTGGCGAAGAACCTGGGTCTGGAGTCGCGCTTGGTGTTGGATGGGCTGGAGGCGATTGCGTTGGCTTTGGACTCGGCTGCGGCGTGGGCGTCAGCTTAGGAGGCGAAGCCGTAGGGCTCGGCGTCGGAGGCGAAGCCGTAGGTGTTGGTGGCGGCGTTGTGGGAGTTGGCGTTACACCCGTAATTTTGAGTGTAACGCTCACAACCTGTGGATCTCCCACGCTGGGCTTTATCGTCACTGTAGCTGTATAGTTGCCAGCTGCCAGGCCTGTTGTATTTACCGAGAATTTTATAGCCGTGCTTGCGCCAGAAGCAGCGCTCCCGCTTGCCGGGCTCACTGAGAGCCAGCTCGCCTTGGGATCGCCACTCGCTGTCCAGGTAAGGCCATCCCCACCCGTATTGGTAGCCATAAGGGATATTGGCGCGGGAGAAGCCCCTCCCACGCTATCGCTGAAGCTCAGCTTCGTGCTGCTTAACTGCAAGGCTGGCGTGGCCACATTAACCGTGATGGGAATAGTTATCGGGCTGCCGGCAATCGCTGCACCGCTGCTTGGATCGACGGCTGTCACTATTAGACTGCCTTGATAGCTCTTGCCTCCCTGCACGCCAGTTACATCAGCCGTGAGCGTAACTGCGTCGCTGGCTCCTCCAGCCAGGTTTTTATCTGCATTTGGCGCTAGTGAGAGGAAGGACGGCGAATCTTTGGAGAGCGCCGCCGTCCAGCTCAACGGTAAGCCACCGCTATTATTGATAGTCAACTGTTGCGAGGCTTTCCCGGTTGTCGCATTGATAGTTATCGACGAAGGGCTCGCGCCAAGCGTTGCCGCCGAATTGACGGTAAGGGCAACTCCTACAGACTGAGGGCTGCCAGCAATCGCTGTACCATTACTGGTTCCGTCCAAAGAGATCGAACCAGTATAGGAGCCGGCGGCCAGGGCAGAAGAGGCCACGTTGACTGTGAAGGTAGCGCTTCCTCCCGGCGAGACCTGTGCGTTAGCTGGCGAGACTGAGAGCCAACCTTTGCCTGAGGCCATTGCCGCGGTCGGCGTAATAGTTACCGGACCATTACAATTGCTGCTTACTCCCACTGTGAAGGTTTGCGGAGCCGGGTTGCTTCCAACAGCCGCCGAGAAGCTCTTCTTTGTAGCTGATGGTGCCTGCAAGCTACAGGGCGGGCTAACTGTGAATGTGACATTGACGGTCTGACTCTCGCCTATGGGCTGTTGAGTTACGCTATCAACGGCGGCGATAGTTACAAGACCCTGATAGGTGCCAGGGGCCAGACCTGCTGCCGAGACTTTCACGCTGGTTGTACCGGCGTTATTAAGCGTAGCGCTACCCGAAGCCGAGCTCACCGAGAGCCAGGAGCCACTGGCCGCTGTTGTGCCCACGTTAGCTGTCCAGTTGAGGGCGTTCGCACAAGCTCCGCTGGCGCCGATCGAGATGGCCTGGGGCTTGGGATCTGTCGCGCTAGCCGTTGAACTGAAGTTCAGGCTGGCAGGGTTGACATTGATCGTGCAAGGACCTACAACCGTCAGGTTAACCGGGATCGTTTGGGGACTACCCGAAGCCGCGTTGCCAGAGCCATCGGTACCATTAATGGTGATCGTACCAGTATAGTTGCCGGGGCTGAGATTCGCCGGCGGCGAGACGCTGACGTTTAATGCTGTCGATTTCTGCCCGTTTAGCGCACCACTGGCCGGCGAGACGCTTAGCCAGTTGCCTGTAGACGACTGCGCTTTTGCTGTCCAGTTCAGGGAACCATTACCCGAGTTCTGTAAGGTAATGGCTTGCCCGGAAGGATCTGAGCCGGCCGTAGCTTTGAAGTTCAGGGCATTGGCATTAATATTCATTACCGGAGCTGCCGGCTGACCTATAGCCAGGGTTACTGCCAGGGTCTGCGTGCCCGCGTCCGAAGTGATATCAATCGTGCCATGATAGGTGCCAGGAGCCAGGCCCTGCGTGTTTACACCAACTGCTGGCGACGCGGGAGTGCTGCCCTGTTGCGCGCTAATTGTTAGCCAGTTGGCGTTGCTTGATGCGTTCCATTTCACGCCGGACTGACAACCCTCCGAGCCTCCAATATTCACTTTTTGGGCAGCCGGAGAGCCTTGCTGATAAGCTCCACTAAAGGTGAGCATCGACGGCGAAAGCTGGAGCGTACAGCGCGGCGAGATAGTCACGCTGACGTAGACCTTCTGCGGGCTGTTCTGGGCCGAGCCCTGGCCAGTAAAGGTGACAGCGCCATTATAGGTGCCCGGCAACAGCGAGCTGCTATTAACGCGTATCTGTACTGTCTGGCTGGAACCTGCCGCGACAGAAGCAGATTGTGGCGAAACGCTTAACCAGTCGGAATCCGTCGAAGCGCTCCACTGCAATGTCTGCTTGCCCGGATTGTTAAGGGTTACAGTTTGAGCATCTGGTGATGCGCCTCCATCGGTAGCCGAGAAGGAGAGCGCGCCCGGCGAGGTCTGCAAGCTGGCCGAAGGTGCTGACTGTAGCTGCGAGACCTGCATTTTGGCTCCGATAACGCCATTTCCTGCATTCGAAATGAAGGCAATCGCCGCATTATAAGAGCCCGGGTCCAGGTGCGAGCGGTCGGCGACAATGGTTATCTTCATATTCTGCCCGGAGACAAAGGTGCCGCTCTTGGGCGTGATCTGTATCCAGGACTGGTTGCTGCTCGCCTTCCAGGAGATCTGGCCGCCACCAATGTTGGTGAGGGTTACGGTTTGCGCTGTGCTTGAGCCCTGGGGCCCATTGCCAAAATCTAGCGAGGATTGCGAGAGCTGTAGATGCGAGGGGCGCAGCGAGTTTCCTTGCCCCGTGACTAAAATAGGAAATGAGGCAATCTTATGCGTAGCCGCATCTTCAGCGTTGATTGTGTGGGGACCTGCTTCCCAGTCCGGACCAACGGTGATGGTATCGGTAAATTTGCCATTGCCGTCTGCCGAGATAATGACGGAGCCGCTGGTATCAACAACTGGAATCGAGTTATCGCGCGTAAGACCAATATGCCCCTGTGAGCTGAAGTTAGCTCCGCGCAGGGTCATTGTCGCGCCTATTGCCACGCTCTGAGGAGTAACTTCCAGTGAGAGGCCATTGTTGGAACTGCCGGTGATGCCTTTGCCCAACGTGGCGATAACGCCAAAAACGCCGCTTAAAACCAGCACAATTACAACACCAAGGCTCACCCATACAAAAATAGCTGGAGGGAGACGCCGGGAAGAGCCTGGCCCTTTGAGCAGGACCGGTTGCTTCTGGCTCACTGGCCTGGGTGGCAGCGTCACAGGGATGCGATGAGGGGAGGGTTGGACTTCTTTATGCCATGTTACCTGCTCGCTACTATCCAGAACTGTCGTCCTTCTACGGGACTCGCCCATTGTCTGGTCCTGTTCGGGTAGAGGGATATTATAATCATTGTCAGGATGCCTGCTCACATTGACTGTCGCAGGACGCGATATACCCGTGCGGTCCTGGTCGGGTGTCTCAAATTGGGGAAGCTGCGCCAGCGTTGGCTCGTCGGCAATACCACTTTCAGCGAATGGTCCTGCTTTGTTGACCGTCTTATCCTGTACGGTCGTCCCTTCCATCAAGCTCGTTTGATGCTCGTCCTCCTCTGAGGGCTCCTGGTCTGTCGCGCTAATGGACTTGCCGCACATAGCGCAGAAATTAGCCTCATCCGGTAGTGGCTCGTCGCAATGCGGACAGCGTGAACTATTCATTATATGGCATCCCCCTTACCGCGCGTTACGCGAAAATTCCCTCATAGAATGAAGTGTACTAGTGAAAAGAGGTACTGTCAACTCTAATAAGATACGTAGCGAACATTGCATTTTATTGCATAAAATTAAGACCACTAGCCCATATATACTAGCCTTTTCAGTGAGAAAAAAATATGGAATATATCACAAATTGACGCCTCTATAATAGTACGGTTATGGCCCCGGAAAAGTTCCCTTTTTCGGCTTTGAATGCCTATTTTTGCTGATTGCTGGCAGGCAGACAGGTAGTTACGACGTGCGAGCGCCTGGCAACGAACTGTATCTGTGAGCAGGAGAATGCCTTGAACATGCTATGCGCCGTGAGACCCGCCTGACCTGAGCTCAGACAGCAACGCTGGTTGAGCGGCCATAAGGTTTGTTGGGATCGAGCAGAACGTTGACACAGGCTGGCAAGCCCGAAGCGAAGGCGCGCTCAAGTGCGGGGCGGATTTCCGCTGGGCGCTCAACCAGCTCGCCATAGCCACCAAGGGCTTCGACCATTTTGTCGTAGCGTATACCTGGGGCAAGCTCAGCTGCGGTAGTGTGGCCGACGATAGCCTTCTGCGGATGCTTGATCTGTCCCCAGGCGCCATCGTTGCCGATAACGGAGACAATCGGCAGCTTCTGCCGAACCATGCTCTCGAATTCCATGCCATTGAGGCCGAAGGCGCCGTCGCCGTGCAGGATCAGTACCCTTTTCCCCGGTCGCGCCAGCTGGGCGGCCATGGCAAAGCCAGTTCCCGTGCCCAAACAACCGAGCGGACCCGAGTCGAGCCAGTAGCCAGGGTGCTCTACATTGATGACGCGCGCTCCATAGCTCACGATATCGCCTCCATCACCGATAACTGTCGTCTCCGCATCGATAAAGTCGCGTATCTCGCGGCACAAACGCATGGGATGGATAGGAACTGCCTCTGAATTGAGCGCAGCGTTAGCGCGTTCCTGTCCCTTCTGCTCTTCGTTGCGCACATGCGTTAGCCATTCGTCGTGTTGTAGCTGCTTTGTAGCTGCGGTTAGCTGGCGCATAGCCAGGCCGACATCTCCCACCAGGCCAACTGCGGCGCCCCGATTGACGCCAATATCCTCGCCGGCCAGATCAAACCAGATGAGCTGGGCGCTGGTCGGGATCAAAGGAGGCTGGCCGTGGTTGAGGCGGAAGTCCATGCGCGTACCTATGGCTAGAATAGTATCTGCCTGTTCAAGAGCTTTGCGGCGGGCCGCGCTGAAGAAGAGCTGGTGCGTTGGTGGCAGGCTGCCGCGTCCGGCACCGTTTAAAAATACTGGAGCCTGGATGCGCTCGGCGAGCTGTCTTAGCTCTACTGCTGCCTCACACCACCAGACAGCAGTTCCAGCCATGATCACCGGGCGTCGGGCCTTTTCCAGCAACACGGCAGCTCTCTCAACCGACGTCGGATCGGGAGCTGTACGTCCGCCCGCCCGATAACTGGCGGGTTCGCCTGGATCGCTCAGAGTATCTGTGTCGGCGAAGTTATTCAGTATATCCATGGGCATTTCGAGAAAGACCGGACCCGGCTTGCCATTTAACATCTGCCGAAAAGCCGCGGCGGTATATTCGCCCAGGCGTGTGGTTTCGTGGACCGTGCGGGCCCATTTAGTGATTGGACGCAGCAGATCAAGCTGATTCATTTCCTGCAAGGCCCCACGATCCCACAGGCCCAGGGGAGCAGCTCCTCCAATCACAAGAAGCGGACTGCCGGCGAGATAAGCATTCGCCACGCCAGTCACGCCATCGGTCACGCCCGGTCCCGCCGTCAAGAGCGCGACGCCTGGCTTGCGGGTCACTTTGGCCCAGCCTTCGGCGGCGTGTACCGCTGCCTGCTCATGGCGCGTGTCCACTACGCGAATGCCTTCACGGATACAGCCATCATAAATGCCGGCAATATGGCCGCCGCTGAGCGTGAAGACTACTTCCACGCCTTCTCTTTTTAATGCTCTGGCCACCAGCCAGCCGCCATGTATTAAGCCCACGGTAAATCTCCTTCTGCATTGAGGATGGATTTCTACTCAAGGTTTCCTGATATTTAAGATGATACACCAGGTAGCTGGACAGAACCATGTAGCCAGTTTACAGTTTGCTAAATTTGGCCGACTGCCGAGGGAGAGAAAGTGGTCAGATCTTAGCGACTCAAGACTAATTAATTATCCCGTATAGCTAATCCCGTGTGCAAGTTTTTCCACCACCGCAGGCGGTGAGGAGGAAAGAGAGGCTGGGGTACGCCGCGATCTAGCGGATTTGCCCCATTATCTCTCCCCCGAAGAGGGTTCCACCGACAGCGGCAGCGCCCCTGTTATCTGTTGGTGGATAGGTCTGCCTTGTTTCTCAAAAGTTGCACATTGCGTTAGCCAGCTGCTGGAGCATACTAAATATCAAGGAGAATGGATTCCTTTTCAGAGAAATAAACGCGTTTATTTCTCTTGACAATCGTGGCCACATGCGCTACATTAGTAAAAGTAAACACGTTTACTTTTAGCTGCTAACAGAGTAACGAGCCAGCGGGAGAAGTAATGGAACAGAGCCATAGTAACTTCTTCGCACGTGAAGAGAAAGGAAGAGATTATGTCGTCTGAAGCGTTGAAGGTATCACCGCCTAAAGTCTTCTGGTCGCTGTTGAGCATTGGCATCATTCTGGCTTCCGAGATTGCCGCCATCTGCTCTATCGCAGTCTTATTCTTGCCATCGTACTTCCAGAATCTGGCCCGTCCTCCATTCCTCTCATTCGTTGGGAGCTGGAGCCCTTTTCTGGTAGCGTCTCCTTTGGCAGGCTTGCTGGCGGGCTTGCCTTGTTGGTGGCTTTTCATAGAGCACTCTAAACATGTGATCATCGGTCGCGGTGTAGCTGTGGGAGTACTTAGTAGCCTTATCGCTCATCCTCTCGTATGGACGTTAGTAGCACTATTCTCGCCGATTTTAGGTGGAGCTTGGGGCGATACAGCTCTTGAGCCGAATATCCAATATGTGCTCGTTTATTCTCTTATGAGCCTGGTCTATATAGGCTGGCTTACTGCAACGGTTGGTGGAGTCGCCGGCGCTCTGCTCGTTCAACTCCGACGTGCGTTGATAGACAAGCAAAAGGGGGCTCTGTCATGAAATCTGGCGCCCCTACAATATATATTCAGCCGACACCTATCCTCAACAGCCAACATCCCTTGCTGGCCCGTTTCACCAAGGAATTGCTAGCAGAAAATCCCGTGGACGAGAGGACCTTTTTGCAGATGGCACATCAGCGGCTCTCTGCGCGACTCTTGCCGGTCTATACCCTCAGAGAGCGCCAACCGGCCTCCATCACATTGGCCCGGGGATGCGGCTCCTGTAGCCAACGGATGGCGGTCTTGGAGGCGGTAGCACGCAGTGCCGGGATCGGTACACGCTCGCATGCGCTCTGGCTTGATGGGCAGTTCTGGTCTCCGCGCTTTCTTAAGCTGCGTCATTTTCTGCCACGACGCGTCCTACTTGCCTGGCCTGAGTTCTTCCTCGACGATGGTTGGATTGACTTCGCAGCGCTCTACGGTCCGCTGCCTGAGCTGGCTGATCACGATCACAACGGCTTTACCAATGCCGCAGACGAGACACTTTTCGAGGCGGTGAGCCGTACCGCCGTCGATTGGTATGGTCAAACAAGCTGCTCTGCCACTGATGCTTCTTGCAACCTCTCCCGTTTCGTCCTGGCCGATGAGGGGATCTTCCCCTCACGTGATGCCGTTTTTGATACGTATGGCTTATTCATACACCAACCAGGGGGCTGTCTCTTTGAGTTGATCTTCGGGGGACGCAAAGTCGCTTCATGACGGAGCATGTACAAGTCCTAATTCCAGAGATGAGAGATTGTAGCCAAAAAGCTCCAGGAGGCGCAAGGCAAAGCATTACTCATCTACTACGAATTGTGCCCCTTATCTGAGCTCCCTGCAGCCAGGCAGGAAGCGAGCCGCGCTGATATTCGTCGCAATTTCATACCTGTTGTGTCGCGTCATTAGATTGTAAAAGCTAATCATTTCTGGATAGAATAAGAGTAAGTCGCAATTTCATACTACTAAGTATGGCAGCGATGAGCAGGCTTTGCTGACACCCCTTGCAATTGTGAGGCCGTCAAGTCTACCGTCGTTGCATAACAAAGGCTTATCAATCGTAGGACAGGCTCAACAAAAAGGAGATCAGTACATGATTCGAGTTGCGATGGTAAGTTTCTGGCATGTGCACGCCAAAGATTATGCCAGACAGGCGCGTGAGCATCCAGAGACAGAAATTGTCGCGGCATGGGATGAGGTGCCGGAGCGAGGCCGCAGGGAAGCCGAAGCGTTAGGGGCACGCTTCTACGCTAACCTTGACGAGCTCCTGGCGCAAGCTGATATCGACGCGGTAATTATCGATACGCCCACTAACAAGCATCGCGATGTGATGGTTGCTGCGGCCCAGGCCGGCAAGCATATTTTCACCGAAAAGGTGGTAGCCACGACAGTGCGCGAGTGCCGCGAGATTATCGCTGCTGTAGATAAAGCAGGCGTCAAGCTCACGGTCTCCTTGCCTCGGCTCTACTGGGGCTCTACCCATGCCATCAAGCAGGTAGTTGATCAGCATCTCCTTGGCGAGTTAACGCTAGTGCGCACGCGCCTCTCTCACAATGGGGCCATTAGCACTCCTGAGAATCCGCAGGGCTGGTTGCCCGCGCACTTCTTCAATCGTGAGCAGTGTGGTGGGGGCGCGTTGATCGACCTGGGCTGCCATCCAATGTACCTGGCTCGCCTCTTCCTGGGTCTACCTGAGAGCGTTAGCGCTCACTACGGCTATATTACCGGGCGCGAGGTAGAGGATAACGCAGTCGTCACGCTGCAGTATCCCCAGGGCGCGCTGGGCATCGTAGAAGCCGGTTTTGTCAATCGCTTCTCGCCAGACACAATTGAACTGCACGGTACCGAGGGCAGCTTGCTTTATAACACGCCCGACAAGAAGATCCTCGTGCGTAGCTCTAAAGTAGAAGGCACGAACTGGCAGGAGCGCACAGATTTCCCGCCCGACAGTCCAGCAGCCTTCCAGCAATGGGTGGCGCATATTCAGCAGGGAACCACAGCCGACGAGAATATCAAGATGGCCCTCGATCTTACCACCTTGATGGAGGCCGCCAACATCTCGGCTCAGAACAATCAACTCGTACGTCTGGCGGATATCGGCGCTCAGGGATAGAGTTTGTTATGCAGTTATGCTCAGTCGATTGCATAGTAGCAATGCTCCGGCGTAGGAGGATATAGCATGGCAGTAACACATAAGGATCGTCTTGTATCTTCTCCAGCCTCACGTAGAAATGCTACCCCTTTTCTCTTTCAGACGATGCAGGAAGAGCCTGATGCGCTGGATCGTCTGGATATTCGCTTTCGCTGGGGTCGCTATGGCATCCAGGTCTTACGCTGTCATCTTGCTTCGTTCGCCGCTGGCTATGTTATTCCTGCTCACAAGCACCGCGATTATGAGTTCCACTTCATTCCAGCCGGCAAAGGAGTGGTAACTCTTGATGAGGGGCGCTTCCCGCTGCACGCGGGCGTCTTTTATCTGACGGGCCCGCAGGTTGTACACCGCCAGGATGCTGATGCGCAAGAGGCTATGCATGAGTTATGCTTGCATATCAATATTACGCCCATTGAGGAGGCGAGCGAGAAGGATCAATGGGGCGAACATTGGGAGCTTGCCGAGGCCGAGGAATGCGTGCGGCAACTCAATATGATGCCGGCAATGCCCATGCTTGATCAGTATAACGCGATGAACTGGTTCCTTGTCGCCTATCGGGCCTGGCACGATCGCGAGCTGGGAGCCTACACTACTATTCGCCAGGCTGTTATTCAGATCCTGATACGCTCCACGCGAGCGTATCACGGCTCTCAAGCCTACACGATCCTACCAGCCCGTGATATGAACACCTATCGCTATCGCCTCGCTACGCAGTACATTCGCGATAATTATGCCCACCCGATCACCTTAGAAGAAGTGGCGCATAGTTTGCATATCTGTGGCAGACAGCTACAGCGTATCTTGAGCGAGCACGCCGGAGAAACCTTTAGCGGCTACCTGGAGCGCTATCGGCTGGCTCAGGTCTGTATGGCCTTAACGCATACAGAGCAGACGGTCGAGCAGCTTGCGGTAAGCCATGGCTTTTCCAGCGGCAGTTACTTACATTATGTTTTTAAGAAGCGGCTAGGGCTCACCCCCCTACAGTACCGGGCCTTGCAACGCCAGGACGCGACCTGCACTTTGCCCGACTCATAAGCCTTCTCACCTGGCAGAGGAGGCTTTGCTTGTAGCGTATTTTCACTAGCAAAGGGAGACAGCATGACAGTTAAGATTGGACTCATCGGTTGTGGCGGTATCGCAGAAGTACACCTCAGAGGCTATCTGCAGGTTGAGGATGCCCGCGTTACGGCAGTTTGCGATGTCGTCGAGGAAGTCGCCAGGCAGAGAGCAGAGATGGCGGGGGGAGCTCAGGTATTCAGCACTATTCAGTCACTTCTGGCCGGGAGCGATGTTGATGCAGTGGATATCTGCTTACCGCATCACTTACATAAGGATGCGATTGTGGCCGCGGCTAACGCGGGCAAGCATATTCTCTGCGAGAAGCCGCTCTGCCTGACCCTGGAAGAGGCGGCGGCTGTGCAGAAAGCTGTCAGCGATAACGGCGTGATCCTGATGTGTGCCCACAATCAATTGTTTAAGCCCGCCGTTCAGCGTGCCAGGCAGCTGATCGAGGAGGGCGCGCTGGGCCAGGTCTACGAGCTGCGTACAACCGATTCTTTCTACCATTCATTTAATATGGAGACTATCGGCTGGCGCGGACATCGCGAGATGATCGGTGGAGGCGAATTAATCGATACGGGCTATCATCCTTCGTACCTGCTGCTCTATCTGGCCGGGAGCGAGCCCGTGGAAGTCAGTGCGATGCTAAGCAATCATCGTCTACATTTTATGGATGGTGAAGATTCTGCTCAGGTGCTTGTGCGCTTTGCCGATGGCAAGGTGGGCAATATCGTCACCAGCTGGGCTTATGAGCCTACGCCGAACACTGAGAAGTTCCAGGTTGTCGCGGAGCGTGGCTATATCTATAGCGAGGCCGGCGGCGATCTACATTACAAGATCCGCGGAAGCGAACCGGTAACCATTCCGCTGCCCAAGACCTCCGGCTTCAACGAAGAGATTGCCGACTTTATTACCTGCGTACGCGAGAAGCGTCGGCCGATCCATAATGAAGCTGATGGAATTAATGTGCTCAAGGTAATTCTTGGTGCATATCAGTCGGTAGCTGAGAAACGGACAATAATCCTGTAGTAGACAAATTCCCCCGCCCTTGATTGTGAGGTACAGTTTTGGCGCTATTTCCTGGCTGTGCCTCACTCTTCTCGGCTACGTTTGGTGAGAGCGCTGCAAGGCCAACCACTCGCTGTCGAGAATGGCATACAGGAGGGTATCCCACCAGCGATTCTTCATCCACTCGTTCTGATGCAAATGCCCCTCATTATGCATACCTATCTTCTCAAGAACGTGGGCGGAGCCCGTATTCTCGGCAATACATTCGGCCCAGATGCGGTGTAGAGCCAGCTTATCGAAGCCGAAGGTCAGCAGGGCCCGCGCGGCCTCTGTGGCATATCCTCGTCCCCAGTAACGGCTATCCAGCTCGTAGCCTATATCAGCCATGCGCGCCGAGGCCGTATTCATGCGGATGCCGCAGTTGCCAATCAGCCGTCCCTCCTCGCGGAGCACTATCGCGAACTGGAACTTTCGGCGCGGCCGCTCGTCTCGCCAGTTGATAAAGGTCTGCACAAAAGCGCGTACATCCTGTTCGGTCCTGTTCGTCCAGGGAACGTAGCGCAGGTAGAGGGGGTCCACTTGATAGGCGAACACGTCTTGCCAGTCATCCCTTTCAAACTCGCGTAGTATGAGCCGATCAGTGCTAAGGATCATAGACGTTACCCTTGCTACACAGCGAAATAAGTGTTGGCAGGCAGAACCTCTTGCCTGTCTGCCAACTCAGTGACACTATCAGCGTTATTCCAGGCCGATATCCCAGGCTTGTTGCAAATCGGCCCGCGAATAACATTGGAAAGCCATCAACGTATGGGTCCTGGTGATTGCTGGCAACTGCTGCATATGCCTGGTCACAACATCAGCCAGGTTTTCATAATCCTGAAAACGTAATAGCGCTACCAGATCATATTCGCCGGTGACAGAATATACCTCGGCTACACCCTCGATTTCCAGGAGACGTTGGGCGGTCTCATTAATCTCGCCACGTTGCGCATTGATTAATACGATAGCAGTTACCATGTGACACTCCTTAAATGAACATGCCCTTTAGTTGGAATACTCGCGGCCAGGCCAGCGAAGTATTTCCTTGTGGACCTGACCCCGAAAGCAGCATGCCAGGTCATCTTGTACATACTGCCTCATATAACATAGTTATTTTAACAAGGGATGGCAAGGGAGAAAAAATGCCCCCCCTATGCGTCTCCTAATAGAATTAGGCCGGTGGCGGCGGCACGGTTGGTAACTCCAAACTCAGGCCGATAACTTTGACTTTCTTGCGCAACGATTCCAGGCCATAACGGGGCGAGACCCAGGGATCTCCCCCTTCTTCTAGAATGTGGGGAATATCCCCCGGCTCCGGACCGATCGCATCAAGGGCGGTCTGCGCATACTTCGTGATTGCGTCATGTACAACTGTGGCATAGGCTTTATCGCGCTGGATCATCTCGCGCAAGAACTTGACGCCAAAGAGGACGTGGCGCGATTCGTCGCGCGCAACTGCCGTAAAGCCGGCCCGGAAGGATGGAAAGATATCGTGCTCCCGATAGGCTTCTAAAATGCCGCGCTGGCCGGCTAAGGCCATCGTGCCCTCGACGATAATATGGTAGAGGGTCACGCCTTCTACGAGGTGGCCAAGCTCATGGGGCTCGCGCCGTATGCGCTCAGCAACATCCTCTAAGGCTTCAATCAGGATGTAGCGCAACTTATCGTTCATTTTACTCTGCACGATTTGCAGCGTATCTTCCAGGCGTCCTTGATCAATACCCAGCACTTCTTTAAAGAAGCGGGCGAAGAAGACAGTATGGCGGGCCTCGTCGACGAGCTGTGTGGTCAGAAAGATGCGCTGCTCGTCGTCCTGGACGGCGCCTACATAAGGAGCCAGCGTGTTGGTGACGCATTCTTCGCCTTTGAAGAAGGCCGAAAGTCCATAGATGCGGGCGCGCTGCTCATTTTCGCTAGTTTTTTCCCATTGCTGGCGGTCAGGGGAGAAGTCAATCTCTTGCGCTTGCCATTGTTGGCGTTCCCAACGGTAATAGAGCTCGCGATAGCTGGGTAGGTGGACCAGGCCTTCGTCTATGATATTTAGTACGCGATCGATGGGGGTCTGCTGCAGCTGTGCCAGGGAGGCACTTTCTAAGGGCGTGTCAGATGGCATGGCGTTTTCTTAACTCCTTCTTGTCAATCTTGCCGACCGAGTTGCGCGGCAAGCTGTCTACAAATTCAATCTGACTTGGGGTTTTATAGTTAGCCAGCTTCTCGCGACAGTGAGCCATTAAGGCCTCTGCCTCGACTGGGAAACGCGTAACTACAAAGGCCTTGACTTCCTCTCCCATATTCGCTGAAGGTATACCGATGACTGCCGACTCGATGACGGCCTGATGCATAGCTAGCACTTCTTCTACATCGCGTGGATAAATGTTAAAGCCGCCACGAATGATGATATCCTTTTTGCGCTCTACGATGTAGAGATAGCCCTCTTCATCCAGGCGACCCAGATCGCCGGTATGTAGCCAGCCGTCGCGCAGGGCGTTGGCTGTCTCGTCAGGCAGATTATAGTAACTCTGCATGATGCTGGGGCCGCGCGCAATTATCTCGCCAGTCTGGCCGACTGCCATGGGCTTACCGTTGGCATCTACAATCTGAATCTCTACTCCGGCGATAGGCACTCCTACCGAGCCTGGCTTTGGCGCTGCATCGCGAGGTTGGGTTGTCAGAATAGCTGCAGCTTCAGAGAGCCCGTAGCCTTCGCGAATGCGGCACTGAAATTTCTGCTCAAAACTTTGCAGTACTTCTGTAGCCAGAGGAGCCGAGCCGCTGCTGCATGTCTGCAGGCTGCTCGTATCGTATTTTTCGGTGTCGGGCGTGTTGAGCAGGGCCACGAACATAGCAGGTACCGCAGAGAAGGCGGTTATGTGATGGCGTTCGATGGCGGAAAGCACGGCGTGGACATCAAAGCGTGGGTGCATGATAATTCTTGCCCCGGATAGGCAGGCGATGTTGGAGATCGCCAGACCGTAGGCATGGGCCAGCGGCAAAATGGCGAGCTGGACCTCTGCCTTGCGTTCATGAGGAGCTGTGCCGCCGACACTGTTGAGGGCATTGGCAATCAGATTACGATGGGTGAGGACGACGCCCTTGGGTCTGCCCGTGGTGCCGGAGGTATAAAGGATTACTGCCGTATCGTCGGGCGATACCGTAACACCTTCGAGATCTGAAAGGTAGTTGTCGGCTTTAGCGGCTCCGCTGGCCACAACATCCTGGTAGGCGAGAAGCTGGAGATTATTGTCAGGTTGTGCGCGGGGCGCCTCACCTGCAGCCTGCGCGGCGATGATATAGCGTATGGTGGGGAGATTGGCTAAGGCGCCCTGTAGCATCGGTACGAGGGCCGCACTGGTAATAATCGCGCAGGCCGCTGAATTCTCGGCAATATAATGGACCTCTGGCGCTTTAAGCAGAGGAGTAACTGGAATAATAATGGCGCCGGCACGCGCTATCGCCTGGTAAGCGATAAGGACTTCGGGACGGTTGGGCATCATCACTAAAATGCGCGCGCCGGGGGCGATCTGTAAGTTGCGCAGGCCCGCCGCGAGTTGTGTGGCTTCTCTAGCGAGTTCAATGTTGGTGTATGGGCGGGCCTGCTGCGCCTCTTCATAGATAATCTGGGTGTAAGGGCCAAAGCAGGTGCAGTTATAAATGACCAGATCGTACAAAACACGAAAGTTGCGCTCGTTTATGGGCCTTGTAGAAAGCATGCGTCTCTCCTCCTACTTGGATGCGCAAGCATACAAAATACCTGACATATATGGAAAGATCGGGCTAAGGTGGAGGATAGATAGCCGGTTTATAGGTGGGGCCGGGAGCGCGACCATGGGGAAATAGTGGGCAAGGCGCTGAGCCCGGGGAGTAGTGCAAGGCTCTTTCGTAGATCATGCTGTAGCTCTCTCCTTCTGCTGACGCCCTTCTTTGGGCGCGGCTTGTACTTCGTTGGCAGTGAATAGCATGTACAAACGGTTGATCTGCACGGAGCAGGAGTATCACCAGATATCACTAGACGGAGAGTATTATTTTAAGGTTATATCATGATGAAGGAATATAAAGCAAGGCTTGCCAGCCCTTTTTTTGTACAGACAAGCCTTCTGGCTCGTAGCCCTAAAAAGTTGCCCGGATCAGTGGGTGTATTCTGCTTGAGCTGGCTCATTGAATGGGGGTTCCAGCCGGCTATAGACCTTCCAGGCCTGGGATAGGCGTTGTATGCCTTTGCTCAGTGTCTCAGGAGGCAGCAAAAAGGGCAGCCGTAAATACTGGTGGTGTAAATCGTCTACCGACATCACGGTTCCCGGCGTGATCACAACTGCGAAACGCAAGGCGATCTGAGCAAATTCGCTAGCATCGCCAACGGGAAGGCGTACCCATAGAAAGAAGCCGCCGGAGGGCGTGTGCCAGGTCCAATCTGGCAAATATGCGCCTAAGAGTTCAGTTACCATTTGTAGTTGAGCCCGTAATTGCTGCTGGCGAAGCGCCTTCACTTCAGCTAGATGATCGAGCAGCTGTAAAGCGATGGCCTGCGTCAGGCTACCCGTGCCCAGGTCGGCGATGATTTTCAGGCGGCTCAGACGCGTGATGAGGGCCTCCGATGCCCGAATCCAGCCCACGCGCAAGCCTTGCCAGAAGAGCTTGTTCATTGAGCCAAGTGTCAGAATGGCTTCCTCTGAGGCAAAGCTGGCCAGGGGTGGAGGTGCTTCGTCGGTGAGGCAGAGATCGGCAAAGGCATTATCTTCAATGATTGGGAAGGCAAATTCGCGGGCCAGGGAGGCAATCGCGCGCCGGCGTGCGCGCGAAAGCAGGGTGCCCGTAGGATTGTGGAAGGTCGGGGTCAGATAAAGCAGGCGCGGCAAGCATGTGCCCAAGGCCCGCTGCAGGACGTCGACGCGCAAGCCTTCGCCATCCATAGGCAGTGGGATAAGTCGAGCTCCCAGCGCCCGAAAGGTATCGAGGGCCCCAAAGAAGGTTGGATTTTCGATGAGGACAGTATCACCGCGCTGTACATAGAGCAGCGCGGCTAACGAAAGGGCCTGTTGCGCGCCCGAGGTTACAAGGATTTGTTCAGGCCTGGTGGGCAGTCCCATTTGTACAAAGTAGCCCGCGATAGCCTGGCGGAGCTCGGGCAGACCCGAAGGAGCATAGCCTGGCGTGCTTAAGAGCGCAGCGAGCTTGTCCTCTTGCAAGGTGAAAGCTTGTAGGGAAAGACCATCCAGAGCGCCGGGTACGCCTGTCGAGAGATCGATAAGGTCTTGCGGCTCGTGCAGGAGCATCTCAAAGAGCGGACTGCGCGCCAGCGAGCCATTAGCTGTGGAGCGATAGTTTGCGGCCTGCTCCTGGGAGAGTGCCTGTACCCAGGTACCGCTGCCATGCTGACGTATGATAAGGCTCTCTTGCTGCAGTACGTCATAGGCCGCGATCACTGTATTGCGACTCACGGCCAGAGCCTCGGCCAGCATGCGTTCGGCGGGCAGGCGCGTCCCAGCCGGAATATCGCCTTCAAGAATAGCCTGGCGCAGGGCTTGCGCCAGCAGACGATAGAGAGGACCGGAAGCGCGTGACCAGGCGCCAAGGATATTGACGAAGTTTGTCAGGTCCATTTCCAACCACTTTTTCGCTAAATGGATCTGTATTCCGAGATCCATTCACACTATACTCTTCCCTGAAGATAATGCGCAAGGTCGAAGTGGTTGGATTGGATTCTATAATTTGCCCTTTAACCTTGCCTATTCCTGGCTTATACGGGGAGGAGAAAGTGTTATGAAACAGCGTGTTGGCGTGATTGGCCTTGGGGCGATTGGTAAGCCTCTGGCCAGCCATCTCTTGCAGGAAGGCTATCCTGTTTTCGCCTGTCCCCATCGCGATCATGCTCCCATTGAGGAACTCGAACGGCAAGGAGCTCAGCGCCTCGCCAGTCCGCTAGAGCTTGCCGCACACACGGATATCATACTAATCCTGGTGCCCGATGCTCCTCAGGTTGAGGAGGTCTGCTTTGGCACACAAGGGCTAATTGCTGGCAAAAAGGTGGATCAAGCTCTGACGGTCGTGGTAATGAGTACCATCGCCCCGCTTGCTATGCAGTCCATTGGAAAACGGCTCAAGGAGCTGGACATTTGTGTACTGGATGCGCCTATCAGCGGCGGACCCTCACGCGCGGCAAGCGGTGAGTTGACTATGATGGTTGGCGGCGACGAAGATTTACTGGCCCAGCATCGCGAGGTATTGAGCGCGGTAAGCAGCCATATCATCCATATGGGGCCGCTGGGACATGGCGAGATAGCCAAAGTTGCCAATAATATGATCATTGGTACCTTGATGCCAGTCCTGGCCGAAGCTTTGACCCTTGCAGCAAAGCTGGGGGCCGACGTAGAGAAGGTACGCGAGGCCATTACAACCTCTAGCGGCGGCAATTATCTGCTGGAAAAGTGGTTGCCCCAGACAATCTTGCGCGACAAGTATGAAGTAGGTTTTGCCCTCGATCTCATGCTGAAAGATCTGCGGGTCGCGCTGGCGACGGCTCAGGCTCTGGGCATTCCTACATTCGCTACCGGCCTCTCGGCCCAGCTTTTCGCGCAGGCGCAAGGGCTCGGCTATGGCCAGAAAGACTATAGCGCGGTCAGTCTGCTCTACCAAGATGCGGGGCATGTAACGATTGCCAGCGGCAGTGAACGACCACGTGAGGCTTGAGAAGCAATACAAACAGACGGAAAGGATCAAGGTCATGAGCGTGCAATCTGTGGGCGGAATCTCTATTGCCTATGACGAATATGGGAGCGGCATTCCATTTGTGCTCCTGCACGGTCATCCATTTAACCACACGATGTGGCAGGATCAACGAGAAGCGCTGCAAGCTATCTGCCGGGTGATTACGCCTGACTTGCGCGGCTATGGTGAGACGACAGTGGTGCCGGGCAAGACGACGATGGCGGAATTCGCACGTGACCTGGCGGCCCTTCTCGATGCTCTGGCCATTGAGCGTATCATTCTTGGCGGCCTTTCGATGGGCGGTCAGATCGTCTTCGAGTTTTATCGCCAGTTTCCCGAACGGGTGCGTGCTTTGCTGCTCGCCGATACGCAGCCGCAAGTTGATACAGAAGAAGTACGCGCCGCGCGCTATACGACTGCCGAGCGCATCCTCGCCGAGGGCATGCAGGACTTTGCAACAGAACTACTACCCAGGTTGCTGGCCCGCGAGACTATGGCCTCGCAGCCAAAGGTGGTAGAGCGTGTGCGCCAGATGATCGTGAATACCCCGCCGGCCGGAGCTGCGGCGGCCTTGCGCGGCAGGGCCGAACGCCAGGACTATACGCCTGTCCTGGGCGAGATCGCTGTGCCAACCCTGATTGTCGTCGGCAGCGAAGACGAGTTTACCCCTGTCCAGGATGCGCAACTGATGCACCAGGGCATTGCCGGCTCACAGCTCGCCATCCTTGAAGGGGTTGGACATATGCCGAATATGGAACGCCCCTTTGAGTTCAATGCCGTGCTCAGGAAGTTTCTCCTACCCATCATATCCGCAAATTAAACGCTGTAGGCAAAGAGAGCTAAGCGAGTTTCGGCCCCTTCTTCTCTCTTTGCTTCGTCCTGGCTGTGGGCCACGGTTTGGGCTTAAGGCGCTATCTATACCCGGCCTCGTTCAAGTGTATACCAGAGCTGAGATGAAGTGAGGAACTTCTCTTGAGTAGAAATGAGGCTACTCATTGTCCTGTGTGCATGCTCTGGGAGAGCGATTGAAAGGTAGTGCCTTGCGGGGTAAGCGCGTTAGCGCCGTTAATCAGCGCAAAGGGCGTGTTGGTACAGGAATATTGCATGGAGGCAAAGACATGGTTAGCGGCAAGTGTCTGAATGGCCTTCGTCGTCCAGGAGCTCATAAACGCGCTATTGGTAATCTTTCCATCGTTGGATTGCACTTTAGGCGTAAAGTTCCATTCAGTAATCATGATCGGCAGGCTGGCGCCTACCGTCGCACTCATGACGGCTCGCGCATCTGAGATATGCTTGCTCCAGTTATCGATACGCGAGAGGCACAGATCTGCGCTCCAGCCATCATCGCAGGTATATTCATGCCAGCTAATCGCATCGGCGCGTGGCTGCGCGTTCTGCAAGAAATATTGCAAGTAGTTCCGATTGTATTGATAATTCACGGGACCGATGAAGCGTCCGTTGAGGGCGACCTGCTTGAGCTGGGGAACTAGCGCATTCCAGGAAGCTGTATACTTATTCATATTGACGCCAAGAAGGTCTTCCTCGTTGCCATATTCGTAATAGACGATACTCTTACCAAAAATGCTGTTCATATCGTTAATGATCTTCGTATCGTAATCGAGGGCGTCGGGAGTAATATCTTTTCCCTGTAAGATAATCAAAGGCGTAGCTCCAAGGGCTTTGATGATTTGAGCTGCCTCGATCATCGTCTCTTCCGAGAGGGTAGTGCGTGTTGGCATGCGAATGATGCTCAAGTGCATCTGTTGTAAGATTGCGCGCGCCGATGGTGAAGTAAGGATCTGGTCGTTAGCATCAAATAGACTGATATTGGTACCAAAGAGAAGCGATGAGCCGGCGGGATTCGCTTTGGCGGTCCCGGCAGGCGTCTGGCTGGTTCCGGGAGTTGTCCGCTGTCCTGGGATGGGCGAGAGCGTATAGGTTGTGTTTGGCGTTGCACCTGGATGGTTGGTAAGACCAGGAATATCGATTATCGGCGCGTTGTTGGCATTGTCCCCTGGCAAAAATTGGCTTGCGGCAACCCCTAAGCCTACTCCGGCAAGAACACAAACCAGGCACAGACCAATAAAGAGTAGGGGCCGAGGGAGATGTTTTACTGGTCCTGATCCAGGTCGTTTCATTGCGCGGAGAACTCCTATCTGTTTTTATCTGAGCAAATATATTTCTGAATGTATACGTATCTATATTGTGACGATTTTCAGCCGCATAGCTGGTAAATTTGTCTGACAAGTTCCGCAAATGTGGAGATGGGAACTTGCCTCATCGTCAGTCGCGCCAAACTTGCCCATAGTCTTAGCTAATTTAGTATTTCTGTCAGCTTGCTACCACTAAGAGTATAGGCAGGATAGCTTAAAAGCAGATGAAACAGCACAAATCTACCCCTGCACGCTGGCTATTATTTCCTTCTGATCCAACGTCTGCAAGCCCAGGCTTGCCCATACCTGTATAGAGGCAGCCTTTGTGGCCGTCTTAAGGTAGCGAACAGCAAAAGGGTATAGATGTATTGTAATATCCAGGAGCACAACTATAGAACCCGATCAGGACTTTTGATCAGAGACAAGCATTCTCGATGGCAGATACCGTTTAAAATATTTCCACCAGCTAGAACATGGGGAGTACGGAGCGCCAGGGTCCTGGCGTAGAGGTAATCACCGCGGGCTCCCAACCGGGCTCGCCATACAGGATAGAGCCATCCCAGCGAGGATTCTTACGATAGAAACAATAGCGTATCTGCCAATGCTGGCCCACTTTCTTTTTCTCGTAGCAAGCCGTCTCTATATCGAGGGAATAGGAAAGCAGTTGAGCATAGTAGGCCTGAAGATTATATTCAAGTGTGTCTGTATCCAGATTACTCTCGGTAAAAGTCAGTTGCAGATCAAAGCTGTAAGCGTAGTTTTTCACCTCTGGTTCGCGTTCCTCTTCATCAGCGCGACGAATGAGTATCAACGTTCCTAGCATTTCAAACTGGCAGTATGGCTCACTCTCACCATCAAAAGAAATCTCGGTAAACGCTGGTAAAGAGAGGAGTTTTTGTATCCCCGTAGCGAGTTGTTGCAACGACTTATCC
The DNA here is from genome assembly GCF_004208415.1 of Ktedonosporobacter rubrisoli. Taxonomy (GTDB): domain Bacteria; phylum Chloroflexota; class Ktedonobacteria; order Ktedonobacterales; family Ktedonobacteraceae; genus Ktedonosporobacter; species Ktedonosporobacter rubrisoli. The sequence continues at coordinate 7,466,887 of NZ_CP035758.1, forward strand.
GTTTTAATACAGACTTGAGATGACATACGATGGCTCCTTACGGATACGGCAGATTTATGTAAAATCTAGCCTCCATCTTACGCTTGTTAGACGATAGGTGTCAAGCCATGTCAACATAAAGTTTGGCGGTTTTGAGCCGCGCGAGGAGAGGAGCCAGGCCTGTTGGGCTTATTTTCGAAGCTGACTCTGCTATAATGCCAGCTGCAGAGGCATTATAGCAGTAGCATGGCATCGCCAAAGCTAAAGAAGCGATAGCGCTGCTCAATGGCTTCTTGATAGGCTTTTTCCATTAAGCCTTTGCCCATAAAGGCGCTCACCAGCAGTAGTAGTGTGGAGCGCGGCAGATGGAAATTGGTGATCAGGGCGTCTACGGCCTGGAAATGAAAGCCAGGCGTGATAAACAGGCTGGTATGGCCATGAAAGGGCTCGATCTGCCCATTATGGAAGCCGGCCACGCTTTCCAGGACGCGCATTGTGGTTGTGCCCACAGCTACTACGCGACCACCAGCAGCGCGTGTCTCGCGAATGAGCTCGGCCGTGGGAGCGTCGAGATCAATCTCCTCGCTGTGCATCTTGTGCTCGCTCACATCCTCGCACTCGACGGGACGGAAGGTATCAAGGCCAACATGCAAGGTGACAAAGCCAACGCGTACACCTTGCTGGCGCAGCTGCTCAAGCAGTTGGGGGGTAAAGTGCAGGCCAGCCGTGGGAGCCGCAGCCGAGCCTCTAATGCGCGCATAGACGGTCTGGTAGCGCTCGGGATCGTTAAGCTTTTCATGAATGTAGGGCGGCAGGGGCATGCGTCCCAACTCATCGATTAACTGGCGCACGTTCAAGAGGCTATAGGGATCGGCCGCATTGGTAGGTTCGCTGTTTCCATAGGTGGAGAAGCGTAGCACGCGGCCTCCGGCCTCTGTGCGCTCCATGACCTCGCCCTGCAACCTGGGTGCATCGCGCTCATCGTTAAACAGAATCATAGCCCCTTCGCGCAAGCGGCGCCCGGGACGTACCAGGGCTTCCCAGCAGTCCTGACCCAGATCGGGGCGTTCGGCCAGCAACAATACCTCAACCGCACCACCCGTCTCGGCCCGCTTGCCCAGCAGGCGTGCGGGAATAACGCGGCTCTGATTGGCCACCAGCAAGTCGCCCGGACGCAGATAGTCCCCAATGTCGCGGAAGTGGCGATGCTCCATAGTTCCGCTTGTGCGCTGTACGACCAGCAAACGAGATGCATCGCGCGGCTCTAGCGGCGTCTGGGCAATAAGCTCTGTTGGTAGATTGTAGTCAAAATCACTAATTTTTAAGGATTGCTTGTCCACAGATTTGATCCATTTTCTGCCTGGGGAGGAGTGAGCCCCAGATGTTCATAAGCGGCGCCCATCGCAATGCGTCCACGCGGTGTGCGCGCAATAAAGCCTAGCTGCAGGAGATAGGGCTCATAGACATCCTCAATCGTCTCAGAGTCCTCACTCGTACTGGCGGCCAGCGTATCGAGTCCAACCGGGCCACCTCTAAATTTCTGAATGATCGTGAGCAACATATTGCGGTCGGTCTGATCAAGGCCAATGTTATCGATCTCCATGGCATCGAGGGCGGCTTTAGCTACCTCGGAGGTGATGACGCCATCTGCCTTAACCTGCGCATAATCGCGTACACGCTTTAGCAAGCGGTTGACGATACGCGGCGTACCGCGTGCTCGGCTGGCAATCTCTTCGATGCCATTCTCCTCTGCCGGCACCTTAAGAATACGGGCTGAGCGCAAAAGGATTTCTCTTAGCGCCTTCGTATCGTAATATTCAAGACGATAGATCGCCCCGAAACGGTCACGTAGAGGAGCCGTGAGCGAACCAACCCGCGTAGTTGCGCCCACTACCGTAAAGGGGGGCAAAGAGAGGCGCAGAGATCTGGCGCTGGGTCCTTTGCCAATCATCACGTCAAGCGAAAAGTCTTCCATCGCCGAATAGAGGCGCTCTTCGACCGCGCGGGCCAGGCGGTGGATCTCATCGATAAAAAGAACCTCACCCGGCTGCAGCGATGTCAGAATAGAAGCCAGATCGCCTGCGTGTTCAATCGCCGGGCCCGATGTCGTCCTTAGATTGACGCCCATCTCTGCGGCTATAATATTACAGAGCGTAGTTTTACCCAGCCCTGGAGGCCCATAGAGCAAGACGTGATCGACAGCTTCATTACGACGACGCGCTGCTTCCAATAAGATACTCAGATTGGCCTTGATTTTCTCCTGTCCGATATATTCCTGCAGATGACGAGGACGAAGACTACCTTCAAGAATCTGCTCCTCTTCGCTTAAATGAGGCGAAACGAGGCGGTCCTGCATGGCTTACTCCCGTATGAAACTATGTTCTACAACTCTGTGGTTTTCATTATATCAAAGTTGGGCTCCTGAGTCGAGTAGGTATGTCTTGCACGTTGGGGGCCCGTCTACTAGAATATGAGCATAGCAACCAGACATTTGAACGTACAGAGCTAGCGTTTGGGGCTCTACCTGTACTCGACGTTAGCTGTGTGCAGCAAGCATAGAGATCTGTTCTACTCATCTCTATCTGGCTCAAACCAAACAATTAGCGAGGAGCTATTTCGCATGTCGCGCATTCCTCCACTTGATACAATACAGCCATTGGCTCAGGGCTCAGCCTTCAGTACCATGGAAACGCTCTTCCGCGTCATGGCCCATCGCCCGGCGATCATGGAGCAGACCATGCAACTGCTGGAGACGGCGATGAGGGAAGGTACTGTCGATCCCAAATTGAAGGAGCTGCTGGCCATTCGCGTCTCTCAGGTCAACCATTGTTTTTACTGAATGTCCGCCCATACTGCCTTGGCAAGGCAGCTAGGAGTAAGTGAGGACCTGTTGGACGCGCTGTACCATATCGATGAGCATAGAGAGCTCTTCACTGAGCGCGAGCTGATTGCTCTGCGCTTTGCCGAGATTATGACCACGGGCGCTCGTGAAGTCGATGAGGTACTCTGGGATGATTTGCAGGCCCAGTTTGATGATGGCGAGCTGGTCGAGATCGCTACGGTGATCGGCCTGTTTAACTTCTTTAATCGCTTCGCCGACGCGCTGCAAATCGATCCGCCAACCCAACCCAAAAAAGCTACGTAATGTAGCAGTTGAAAAAGGAAAAGAAAGCAATGCCAACCAGCGATGAAAAATTGAAGGGACTTGTACAGGATCTGTATGAGCTTACCAATTACCTGCACGGCCGTGGAGAAAAGAGCCTGCAGCTGGCCAAACGCTTCGAAGAGAATGCCCAGAAAGATCCGGGTAATCGCGAATTTGATTTAAGTCAGGCCAAAATGCTCGATTATCAACACCATATCTGGCATGAGATTGGTAATCTTGTGGATAAATTAATCAAGAAGTACGAAAACTAAACTAGCGGGGCTGAAGGGACTCATCAGTATGCTATTTACCTGTAGAAGAAAATACTTCTGGCCTTGCCAGCCCCACTCACGATTATAGATCGCCAGAACGAGCTTTTTGGTAGCGATCAGCTAACTCAACCTTCGTGCGTGCATATAACTCGCGTCCCTGGGCCAGGGCCTCGTTAGCGCGAGCACGAATCTCATCGTTGAAGGTTCCAGAGCGCAGCAAAATGCCTTGCTCGCTTAGCTGTGTACGCGTGGCTTCGCCTGATTGTGGAGCAATGAGTAAGCCTACGGCTACCCCTACCCCCATCCCCAGAAGCAACCCTACGAAGAACTTCATAGCTGTTTCCTTCCTTTCACCGGATAGCGACACAGAGGGACCCTTGTCTTGGGATTGCGAGAGCCTCCGCTCTCTTTTGCTCCTACGAGCCTCTTCCTCTGAAGAGCAATCTGCATGAGATTTACATAATAATGTGCATTATGGTGCATTGAAGAGGTCGAAGCGAGCCATAAAAATTGCGTGCCCACGATATAGCAAACCTGGACTTGCCAGGCCTTGCCTGTTAGTCCCGGCACATATGCATGGCGCTGTAATTTGAGCTATTAGTGTCCGCGTGCAGACTTATCTAATAGTTCTTCTACTTTGTCTAGCAGAGCGTCGAGGTCAAAAGGCTTGGAGAGCAAGTGCACAGCACTATAATGCTGCGGGTCATTTGCTATTAATCTGCGTACCTCTTCTGCCTCAATTACCGCTGCTGTGTAGACAATTACAGGAATATCGGCGGTAACAGGATCACTTTTTAACTGTTTAAGAATATCCTGTCCGGACATATCGCCTAATTTTAGATCGAGGATGAGCAGGTCCGGTAATGAGCTTTTAACCCTCTCGCAGGCACCCCTACCATCTTGTAAGATAGAGACCTGATATTGTTCGTCTTCCAGAACCCTGCGCATCAGGTGAAGAAGATCATTCCTGTCATCTACTACTAGTATACGCTTTGTCACATGCAATCGGTGCCCTGATGCGCCTGACTGAACTGGCGCGAACACCGCCTCCCGTTGGCACTGCCGGCCCTGCTTTACCTATACTGGTAGCGGCAAGACAACAGTGTCTACTCTTGAGTATCATCAGTAGTGTAGTGTATCACGATATATGTTCCTAGACAAGGCTTCCTTGGCGGGTTTATTCTTCTGGTAATTGATCTCCCCTAAGTATTACGCAGCAAAGTTATGCTACGGATACAGGCAAGTATGGGCCTGTTATGCTGCCCATCCTCTTCCTGCTCTCTTTTCTCTTCAGGATAATGGCGCAAAATCTTATCCCTTCCGACCTACAGATTGCGGATCTGTCGCTCTACACGCCAAACAGCTTAAAGCAACAATACTTGCAATTATTGCAAGACGCGTAAGTGACGAACTAATGTACCCTCTTTGTTGGCGGCTTGCCCTTTTGCTTTCCCTTGTGCGAAATCATGAGAAAGGAGCAAGATAAGAGAAGCCTTTTCGTGTCCCTCGTTTTACAATGAGCATGGCTGTTTTTCCTATGCGAGATTCTAACTATATATACCAGCAAGGAGACATTCTATGCAGAAAATCCGCTCAGCTGATGGGACGACTATTGCCTTTGACCGCCTGGGGCAAGGTCCGGCAGTCGTTCTTGTGGGTGGCGCTTTCGAGCAACGCGCGCTGGATACTGATACCGCGCAACTCGCTCCTGTTCTGGCCCGGCAGTTCACGGTTTTTCATTATGATCGACGCGGACGAGGGGATAGCACCGATACGCTGCCATATGCTGTTGAGCGTGAAATTGAGGATATTGAGGCTCTCATTAACGAGGCGGGCGGATCAGCATTTCTTTCCGGTATCTCGTCTGGAGCGACGCTGGCCCTGGAGGCGACTAGTAAACTTGGGACTAAGGTAAAGAAGCTGGCGCTGTATGAGCCACCCTACAATGCTGATGAGGCGGCTAAACAAGCCTGGGTGAAGTATAGAAAGCAGCTAAAGGAGACCCTTGCTGCCGGCCGTCGAGGCGATGCTGTGGGACTCTTTATGATGCTAGTAGGGATGCCTGCTGAACACCTGGCTGGAATGTATCAGCATCCAATGTGGCCGATGTTTGAAGCGGTCGCCCCTACCCTTGCTTATGATGCTGCTGCCATGGGTGATGAGGCTGATGTACCTACGGAGAAGGCGGCACGTGTGACAGTGCCGACTCTCGTTATGAATGGCTCTGCTTCGTTTCCTTTTATGCATGTAACCGCCGTAGCGCTGGCAAAGGCGATGCCCAATGCCAGGCAACAAACTCTAGAAGGACAGACCCACGAGGTCAAGGCCGAGGCCCTGGCCCCTGTTCTGACGGAATTCTTCAATTCCGGCGCATCCTAAAATTTGGCAGGGAATATAAGGCTTGCGTGCATCAGGTATTCATGGCACTTATCCCTCATTCTCCTTTACCAAGGATCATAAACAGGTAATTGAGGAGCGGTTCTTGGTCCACCTTGCCAGCCGTAAGACCAACGTAGCCATCAGGGCGGATCAGGATCAGTGCGTCACCGCTAATGCCATAAAAGTGGTGGGCGTATCCATCCACATCGACAAGTATGTGCTCGCCAACTCTAGCGGTGCCTGGATGAATGATGGTGTATGTTCGCAGGAAGCCTTGTAGGATTGCAGGCAGCTGGGGGACAGGACTGTCACCGAAGATGAGCAGCGTCCAATGCGGACCCCGGAAGAGCTCGAATAGCCGTACCTTTCTGGAACTTGCTGCATGGATACACGGTGCATCTGGGGCACGATCGCCAGCGCGTATACCTGTGGTTTCGTCAAGATCGTAGGCCAGTGGTCCACCTCGATATGTGATACTCAATTGGGTCGTATCAGCGCTGGGGTCTTTACTGGCGAGTAACTTGCTAACCGCCTGGATGTTGGCGGAGACATCACTGTTGCCCGTATCGTGATGGAGCCACGTCTTATGGCGCACGGTGGTACTCGCCAGTACGGCCTGCGCGATAGGAAGGCGTTCGGCTTGATACGTTTCAAGCAGTGCATCGGGTGCGCCATATAAAACATGGGCCAGTTTCCAGCCGAGATTGTAGGCATCCATTATGCCGGTATTCATGCCTTGGCCACCGACAGGCGAGTGGACATGGGCCGCATCGCCCGCCAGGAAGACACGCCCGTGACGATACTGCTTGACCATACGGATATTTGGCCTCCAGATGGAGGTCCACTGCAGATCGCTCAAATGTACCCCGGGCAATCCGGCTCGTTCGTCGAAGATGCGCTGTAAGGTGGAGAGCGAGGTATCGTGCTGCTCGGGCGAGATAGTTGCCTGAAAGATCCAGATGTCATCGTAGGGCAGCGGAGCCAGAAACAATCCTTGATCAGGATCTGCCCAGGTGTGCATATACGCCGGATCCAGCCCATTGACAAGGAGGCCAGCGTTGATGTGCTGCTCGTTCTCCAAAGTCTCGCCAAGGAAGGTGAAGTTGCAGAGATGGCGAACCGTGCTATGTCCTCCATCACAGCCCACCAGGTAGCGTGCCTGGATCATCTGGTTTTGAGTGCCATGGACGATCTGAGCAGTAACGCTAGCTGCGTTCTGGCTCACCTTCACAAGTTTGCTGCCCGACTCTACCTGCAACCCCTGCTCGCTCAGGTGCTCACGCAGCACTGCTTCGGTCTGCACCTGGCTGATCATGAAGGTGCCCCGGTAGGGTGCATCGGGCGTTGGCTGATTGTTTGGGTCGCTTGCAGGATCGAGCTCGCTGACAAGTCGAGCATGCTCATAGAAGCGAAAAGGCCGGTTGCGGCTTCCGCGAGCATGAATCTGCTTAAGAATGTCCAGGTCCTCGAAGACTTCAAGTGTGCGTGGCGTCAGGCCCTTCGCTCGTATCTCGTTGTGATATGCTCTTCTTTGGTCGATGATACGGCAAGGGATATTGCGCCGGACCAGATCATTCGCCAGGGTCAGGCCCACCGGACCAGCCCCGACAATCAGCACATCGGTGGAAGAAGAATCAGTCATAGAAGCCTCGTTTCCTTTCTCTGTTCACAGGCCAACGGAGAGAAGCAGACATCTGCCCGATGCTGCGTTCTCCTAATGGGTGGTTGAGTATGTTTGTTATTTTCTGCCTGATGTTGTGGAAAACCTGAAAACTATCAACACAGGAGAAGCATACTCCGCAAGGTCAGGTTCTGTCTTGAAAAAAATGGCAAAGCGGTTTGTCGTCGTCTGCTTGAGCAGATCAGTGGGGCGCTAGCGTGGCACGGGGTGATGGATGAGGGAGGGATGCTGGCCGGCGCATCCCTGTGAAGTGAGCAGGCGTCTGGCCCATGAAGCGCTTGAAGGATCGGGTCAGATGCGCTTGATCGGCATAGCCAGCCTGAGCAACCACGTCAAGGATCGAGAAGCCTTGTTGTAAAAGCGACATAGCAAAGCGAGCGCGCTCAATTTGGCGAATGCTCATGTAGGTCAAACCGGTGGCCTGTACAAAGCGATGCCGCACAGTGCGTAAAGACCGCTGGTGAGGGTGATCGGCGAGCACAGCCATCACTACTGGATCAGAGAGGAGAACGTTCTCACGTACCAGCCAAGCGACAAAGGTTTCTGCATTGTTATAATCGGGCACCTGCCAGGTAAAGCCATCGAGCCGGAATTCGTTCCGGTTTTCCAAAGGTAGGATAGTCTCTGCATCCAGGAGGGATCTGGCGGGCGCAGGTCGCAGAAACGTGCCGAGCTGAAACTTGATGACGAGCCACTCAATCCCTTCACTATGGATCGTGGGGATTGCTCTGGTCATGGGGCCCTCGACAGCGATGTACATCCTTCCATGCAATTTGGCGAACAGGAGTTTCCAGCGACCATCGGCCGGGCATATCAGAGGGGTATCGCTCTGCGCAGCTCCCCGCCAAATCGACTCGACATACGGCGAAGCTGACTGCCTTACTTGCACAGAGAGGCTCACGTTTCTCTCTCCTCTGTCCTGGGTATCATAGCCTCATTACTATCTTGTCCTCACTGAGGAACATAATTTACAGGTCTGGGAAAAAGTATATCAGATGGTGAGCGGTTTTGCCCAGATATGGTTTGTTGAAGTCAGGGCTTTTTAATTTTCCCCCAAGGCCTTGAGCAAGAGCTGAAGAGCTTGGAGTGGATGAGCATCGAAGCAGCGCATCTGTTGCCTGACATTGGTGACACCGCAAAAATCGAAGAGAGCCAGCAGAAAGGAGTGAAGAACGGCCAATGTGTGAGGAGCACATCCTTTGCGGATCTGGCACGCATCCTCTTGCAAGGTGACATCGCGATGCCAATGGAGCCGATTCTCAATGCGCCAGTGGTCGCGGATCAACTGAAGCAGGCGCAAGGGGGTTGCCTGTTGAGGTGTCAGGCTCGTGATGCCATAGACATATTCTTGGGTACAGCGCAAAGGATATTCGACTCGCCGACGGAGACAAAAGACCTGTCCAACTTCGTGCCAATCGCGGGCCAGGAAATCATTGAGTTCCGTGGAGGCTTGAATGAACCGGCACGTGAGCCGCCCGTGCCCTTTGTCAGTCTGCACCTGAGTTCGCCAATCCAGACAATCAAGGGGAGGTTCGCCAAAGAAGAGACGGAGATCCTCGGCAAGCGTGGGTTGGTTTTGCTTCACGAAGAACAGATACTCTCCACCAGAAGCGATGATCTGCTGACAGATCGATTTTTGGGTGTAAAGAGCATCCGCGCTAAGAATACGTCCTTGCAGGAAGAGCGGCGTGAGAAAGGCTGAAACGTGGGTCAGTTCTCCTTCTTTTTCAGCAACGATGTGTTCTTTGATCACAATGCCGGTCTGGGCCTCATAACAGGCGACATGATGCATTTTCTGTTGATCTTTCGCCAGATGGTGTTGGGTTCCCCGAAGAGTCTTGCCGTCGAGGATGATATGCTCTTGTTCTCTCGCAACCCGCTTTTGCGCACGTACACGGATCAGGAGATCCATGAGCTTCTGATTTACCTGAGCTGGGTCGACAGCCCGCAAGACATTGCTATAGGTGGCGACACAGGGAAAGGTGGCGCGGGTATCTGGCAGGACGTCTTGCAACCAGGCACTCCGATAGCGCACCCAGTCGGAAACTGCTTGTAATGTCGTTTCTCCTGCCATTTTCGCGAGGATAATCAGCGTCAACACGAGCGCCAAACTGTAGCGCTTTCCTTTGTTTTTGCGTCGATCTTCGAGCTGTTGCATCGCTTGATACACTGAGAGGGCTTCGCTCTCTTTGTTCCAACCTGCCAATTCACTTGCTTGGGCCATCATGGTATAGTTCATTTGGGATGAGACCTCGTTTCGTGACGTTTTGATGTACTATCACTTTACCAGGTTCTCATCCTTTTTTGGGCTGAAGTGAAGGCTTTCTCACGAACATTAAATAGCCCTGTGTTGAAGTCGCTCATATATTCTTTCGGGAGCCTCGCTGATTTTGCCTATGGCACTACGAATAATACAGCTCTGTCGAGCACGGTGGTCTGGCTTGTCTTATCCAGCCAGAACTGCGTGAGCATTTTGCCATCGGATGGGCGCAGGACGGTAATTCTGCTGGCCGGCGAACTATAGTAGACCTCCTCGCGACTGGCAACCGGGGCCATATCGACTATATAGCCAGTTGCGAACCCGGGATCAATGCTTCCTGGAACCGGCGTTGGCGTTTTTTCGCTGCCGTCAAGAAATTTTATCGGTGTTGACCAGCGTACAGCTCCGGTCAAGGCGTTGATAGCAATCACCTGCAATTGGAGATCCTCGCTCCTGACCCCGGGCGCGAAGTGAGAGGTTTCAAGGTAAAGCGTGTCTCCCAGCAGAGCGGAATCGGTCATAGAGTCGTTGTCTGGTACTTGATACTGCCAGCGCTGAGTGCCGTCTTTTCTGTTGAGTGCGTGCAGCGTCATCTTGTCTGCGCGATGATCCGTATAATTCTGAATGAAATCATGGTAGTAGAGCAGATCGCCAGAAACTTTGAGGGAAAAGCCTCCGTTGGGCTCGACTCCTTGCAGTTCTGGTGAGGACCAGAGCTTCTTACCCATGGCTGCATTATAGGCCCTAATCTGGGTTTCAATAACCTCGCTCATCGTCATTCCATGCGCATCGGTAGTGGGCGGAACCGGGTATAGATGGTACTCCATTGTATAAAGGGCTCCATCAGCTATTTGGGCTGCCACGGTAGGCATGTGTCCCGGGATGAGATTGCGATCCTGCCAGAGAATCGCGCCGTCCCTTGGGCTAAGAGCGTAGCGCCCAAAGATTACCTGCCCGTGTTCCTCCTGTGAGCCTACAGCATAGAGCACCTGATCGGTGACTGTGATCAGTCGTAGCCCCTCGGTATAATCGGTACCCCGCGACGAGTTCGATTTGGAGACGACGATGGGATACTGCTTTTGCCAGAGTTGCTTGCCCGTATGCAGATCGCGGGCAGTCAAGGTCGTGACGTCTTTTGTCAGGGATTCGACAAGTGTGTAGACGGCTATGTTGTTTACGAAAGCCCTGGTGGCTATGGGCTCTCTCCACAGGGTAGAGCCATCGGTGGCCGAGATGGCGCTAAGAAAGCGCTGTACTGCATCCTGCTTCGTCTCTACATAAAGAATGCCACTAACAGCAACAGGTCCATTTTTCTCATTCAGGGGCTCGTATATGGGCTGCTCCCTGCCGGCAAAGGTATGTTTCCACTGGATAGCGTGAGTGCGGCTGTCAAGACGGTAGAGGGTATTGCGCTGAAAAGCGTAGAGTCCGCTCGCTTCCTTGCTAGTGGAAAATGCACGAGAGGCAGGCTGCTCTCGGCGCAAAAGTGGGATGATCAGTAACAGGGCGCCTAAAATTAGGATTGTGCCCGCAATTGCAGCAAGGGTGACGAGTAGCCGAAGCTTCACCTTTTGCGGAGTTGAGGAGGGTTCTTCGTTACCAGACATCGTTGTGGATTCCTTTCACCGAGCGATGGTAGCATGTCCTTCACTTATATGTCGTTTTTCCCCTCCAAATTGTTCCACTTTAAGCTGCTGTGCTCACGCGCTTACAGGCACAAGGCGAATACTTGCGTTAGATCTTTAGCCTTTGTTTTGAACCAGGAGCACCATAAAGCTATAAGTTTGGCCAAGAATGCTCTTGATCAGATGCTTGCTCCTCTTGCTCGCGCAACGGCAAAATTGCTTATATCTGCCGAGCGGAATTTAGTGCGTCAGTGTGCCAACGAGAGATGCGGACATCTGTTCATGGACACGACGAAGAATCATCAGCGTCACTGGTGTAAAGCGGATTGTGGAAGCCATGTAAGAGTTCGCAGATATCGCCAAAGGCAGCGTGATGAAAGAGCCTCTGACAGAGAAGAATAGAATTGATCAGCGCCACGAGTTGTTGAAGACTATCGATCACAAGATACGAGCTTCACCGCCTTGCTCGCTTGGCTAAAGGTGGCGAAGACGCGAGTATCACGCTTTGCCACCTTAGTGCCTGCTATGCTATAAACCGAGTTCAGCGTTGCTTGAAGGGATTATAGGATGCTCGGGCCTTTATCCTTGCTGCTCGCTTGGTGCTGTCGGCCCCTGAAGAAATGGTCGGGGGTCGAAGTACGAATAGCCTTCGCTTGCCTTGCCATCCTTTAGAATGAAGCAATCAACGCCACGCAACTCAAATGGGACACCATGCAACGTGCCGGTATTGATCCACTCGATGATGACGCCATCGTCAGTCTTAACCCATCGAATAGGAACGACGCGCACATCAGGCTCGACACTCAGAAACGAGTGCATGATTGCCGGCAGGTCTTCTCGCGTTCCCGAGTTAACCGGATTGACAAGAGAACAACCTTCGTGCAATAGGGACATATACAGCTGCACATCGCTGTCTGCTCCTCGCCAAATCTTAGACCAGTTCTCTACAAACGACTCAACGCTCTTCATCGCTCATACTCCTATCTGTAGAATTATGCTTAAACCGGGATTATGCCTCGTGTGAACGCATACCTCGACAAGTTTTGCCCTCACAAGCGCTTTAGTTTTCCAAACCGCGCTGGCCCTTTGCCTTCCCAGGTATCGTTCACGTTCTTGAGTATAGGCTGATAAGGTGATGGAACCATTCCTAATTGCCCTGGCTCCAGCTGTTCTGTGAATTGGATCTGGCTTTTGTATCCCTTTACCACCTGGCAGAAAGTGTTACTTACATTGCTAAAGTACTCCGAACGCGCGCGAAAATTGATGCTCATCTCACCTGGAATGCTGGGGCAGCAGAAGGAAGCCACATATTCTCAAAGAAATTTGTGATTTGCTATCCCTGTACATTTATTAAGAAATCGAAGCTGACCAGATAGTTGAGAATTTCTATTGAATGTGACATAAGGTTGTCTCTATTCGAGCACTACACTCTTGCCAGAAGTAGCCGAAAAGAATGTTAGAAAACAAGAGCAGGCCCGCCAGCTTCGGGCTGCTTGCAAAACCTTTTCGGACTTCCTCTAATAAATTTGGTATACATCTGGCAGAGCTTACTTAATAAAGGTGAATGGAGAGTAGTAATGTCTACTATCGATAGCGAGCCCAGGCGCGGCTCGCTGCGCGTGCTCACGATGAATCTATGGCAGCGCTATGGAGCATGGCCTGAGCGTCGGGCCGTGCTCATAAATGGCTTGAAAGCGCTCAACCCTGATCTTGTGGCGTTTCAGGAAGTGATCAAGAATGAAGAGTACGATCAGATACTTGATCTGCTTGGGCCTGAGTGGAACTTTGCCCATCAGCAAAGACGAGCTCCTGAGGGCATGGGAATCGCCATCGCGAGCCGTTGGCCGATCAGCGAGGTGCAAGAGATAGATGCACATGTGACTCCCCGCACGCTTAACTTTCCCTGCGGAACTCTCATCGCGGAAGTCCTGGCGCCAGAGCCAGTAGGTCCGCTGCTATTTGTCAACCATTTTCCCAACTGGCAGTTGAGCTACGAGTATGAGCGCGAATTGCAAACCGTGGCAGCGGCGCGGGCCGTGGAGGAGCATATTAGCCAGCGTCCTCAACAGGTTGTGCTGGTTGGCGATCTAGATGCCGATCCTGACGCTGCCTGTATCCGCTTCTTGTCTGGCCGGCAGTCACTTGGCGAGATGAGCGTCTGCTACCGCGATGCCTGGGAGAGCACACATCCTCAGGAGCCAGGACATACTTTCACTCCCGCCAATCCTCAGGTAAGGGAGCAGGTTGTGAAGGGGATGCGTCCGTTTAGGGATTGGCCCTTCCGCCGCATCGATTACATCTTTGTGCGCCATGGAGAGCACGGTGGATCTGCACTTGACATCGCTGCCTGCAAACGAATCTTCGATGAGCCTACGGAGGGCGTGCAGGCTAGCGACCATTACGGCCTGATTGCTGATCTCACGGTCCCCAATCTCTAGGAAGTCAAAATTCCTTCCTCGCCATTGTCAGGCAGGAAAGGAAACGCTGAGGCTCGCGCCTCATTACCTCTCCCCCGGAGAGGGCACCCTCTCTGGGAGAGAGGGATCCCTCGGTTAAGGGTGCGTCGCGATCAAGCGAATGAGCCCTTAACAATCCCTTTTCTTGAGAACTGGAAAGCCCCGCTTGATAAATCTTAGTCTCGCATCTTAAAAGCCGCAGACGATATACTTGAGGTATTCTAGATATTTGCATCTTCAGTGACAAAGAAAGAGAGTTATAGGCATGGCAATATCTTCTGTATTGTTGCCTTCCAGCGGCCAACGCGTTCTTGTTGTGCAAGCACATCCTGATGATGCTGAACATCTAATGCTCCAAGAATGAAAGTTGCTGCAAAATCTCTATATTATCTATGCTGTATATGTTGATACACGCTGGCAATTGAAATTTTGCTAGCTTGATTTTCATAATCTTGTCATTTTCAAAAGCAACGAAACCAACGTTTACGCGATACTGCCTTTCATTTGCCTCCTCCGCTAAGTCGCTCAGATTAATAGAATCAAAAGAAGCAAAAGAAGCAGAGCTAACTTTGCACTCATATCCCTCCAACTTTTTGCGAGAGATGGAAAGTGCTGCGACATCTACTTCTTGTACAGTAATAGGCCTATGATTCTCTTCAAAGCGTTGGTTATTTAAACATAGCTCACCGGGTTCACAGTATCGGTAGCAAATAAGCTTGCAGACCAACGCCTCAACAATAGCACCTCGCTGATAGTTGATTGACTGCCCTTTTTGATGATATAGCTGCCGTAAGGCCCGGATCAAGGTAGTAACATATTCAGGAGGTGCCACAGATCCCGTTATATCAGAACGGCTTTGGAAAAGACTTAATGCATCTAGAGCCTCCTCGAAGCCTGGTTGATCGCCGGAGGAATATTTTTTGAGGAACATAGCAACTGGCCTGAGAAGATTATGGTCTATTAACAAAGTATCGACAATTGTGCGTACCTGAAAATTTTTATGTGCTGCTTCCATGCCAGGGCTAGATGCAGGAACAAGCTTCATGTCAATCCCCACTTCCTACAAAGGCTTAATATTTATTTTATTTTTCAGTTTCTTGTGAAGGTGTCAGTTGTATCAGAGGCAAAACTACCATAGGAACTTGTAGTCGTGTACATAGGCTGAGGAGTAATTCGCGTGCTGAGGGGAGCATCACGCTAAGGCTTCCTTGTTGTAAAAAATGCTGAACCATTTCTGAGGGAAAGTCCTGTTCATATCTGAAAATTCCTATCAGACTGAAATATATCTCAAAAAGCCGTGGCTCTTGCGGAAATCCTACCCGCACCTCCAGTTGTACTTGCGCTAGCAATCCCTCTGTATCGAGACTTATATTGCTAAGATTCATCTGAGTATGGGCAGTAGAGACTATACTAGTCATATCGACACCTTTATCGAGAGGAAATCGCTTTGCCTCTATCTCTACTGGAAAGATATTTTGTAGCTGTACGGCAAAAAGTGGCAGCGGAATCTGTTGTATTTCTGACGAGGAAGCATCTTCCTCGTCTTTTTGTTTGTTTGCTGGGTCAGGAAACATAAAGCCTCTCAAAAAGCTATGCTATTGTTGGTAAATTTTGGTTAATTGAATCAATGCTAACAGGGTTAGGTAAAGAGCTCTCGTAAGAAAAAGAGCTACTAATTCTCCTGGTAGTTGCGTTCGGGGTTATTGTGATGTGAGTTTGATTATTTACAGTCAAGAATTCTTGTGCTAGCTGCCGGCTATATAACATTGGCAACTCATATATCCAGCTCTGCGCCTCTTCTGCTGTATTGGCTTGAGAGAGCGTATGCAAGCTGAGAGTAATATTGCTCAAGGCAACCAGTTCATCAAGAGATTTAATTAATATCTGTTTGCTAATCCCCATCATCTCGGGGAATTGCTCTATTAGGGCACCCTGTAATGTCTGTATAATCTCTTCTTTATCGATTCCTTCATCCTCCGCCTTTTGCTCAAAGGTTGCCAGGAGATTAAGAAAATGTAGGCCCATTTCGCTGGCAAGCTATTCTGCAATTTTCGTCATTCCTGATAGTTGAAAAGGCTTGGGAAGATGAGAAAGGAACTCTATTATTCGCTTTAGTGCTTCAGGAGATGGATCATGAGGGCGCTTCCACACCTTCTCAAGATGGTTTATGAGCTGTTGCGTTCGTGGCGATAGTTCGTGCTCCTCGTTCTCAAAATGCGATACTTGCTTATCCTGCATAATCTTCTCTCTTCCCTCCAAAAACTCACATATGCTATATACCTATTAATCATATCACACTCTCAATAAAAAAAGTATTAAAGTATAAATCCTTTACTTATCCGCAGCAGGAAAGTAGATAAAGTTTTGTAAAGACTTGTATTGGCTTTTATGGGATGGATAACAATGTCCCGCAGGCTAGCTTGCCTCTTTATTCTCTTCTGTCTGATAGGCTACATGCAGGGCTTGCAGGACTTCGGAGAGAGGAACCATCAGGGGAGATTTATAGCGCTCCGGCTCATGCAAGACCGTTACCCCGTATTCCTGCAGCAGCGCAATGTTTTTACGAAAGGCAGGATGCTTCACCAGATCCATCTTGAGGCAAGGAACTGCCACAATTGGCGGTGTTCCTCTCCCCATGCACTCACAGAGTAGGCTAGCGGCAAGCGTATCGCCAATCCCAAGCGCCCATTTGTTAACCGTATTAAAGGTGACCGGCATGGCCAGAATAGCATTGGCTTTGGGGAGCGGACCGGCTTCCCCTGGTAATTTATAATCTGTACGCACTATATGGCCCGTAAGCTGCTCTAAGGCTGGAATATTGATCCAGCGGGTCGCCTGTGGAGTGGCAATGACGCACACATCCCAGCCCGCCTCTTGCAGGGGCGCAATCAGCTCGTGGGTCTGGCTGGCCGGGGGAGCTGCACAGACAATCAGATAGAGCACTTTCTTCATAGCATTTCCTTAGATAATCCTCAATAGCGCAGAAAATAGCGTACTGAATTTTTAGTTCTCTATAAGCATAACATGCATAATTTAATTTTGTCTAATTCGCTTATGAAAAATTAGGAAGTGTAAAGAGGGAAAAAATATATTTTTGCTTATTATATCGAGCTCCTGAGAGGATAGATATATTACGAGAAGCGATTGCTCTATAATTAGTACTTTTCATTTCAGGGCCCGGATAAATCTTAGTCTCGCATCTTAAAAGCCGCAGATGATATACTTGAGGTATTCTAGATATTTGCATCTTCAGTGACAAAGAAAGAGAGTTATAGGCATGGCAATATCTTCTGTATTGTTGCCTTCCAGTGGCCAACGCGTTCTTGTTGTGCAAGCGCATCCTGATGATGCTGAACATCTTTGTGGCGGAACTATAGCGCTCTTAGCAGCAGAGGGCAAGGAAATCCACTATTTAATGGTAACGCGTGGAGATCAAGGATATGACGATCCTGAGATGACACCGGAACGGTTGTCGATTATTCGTGAGCAAGAGCAGCGGCAAGCGGCTCAAGTGCTTGGTGTGCAAACGGTGACTTTTTTGGAGGGGTATCATGATAGCGAAGTTGAAGCCTCAATGACTTTGAGGCGCGAGCTAACTCTGGCTATACGCCAACAAAAACCAGATACAATTTTTACCTTTGATCCTTGGCGAAAGGATGAGCTTCACCCCGATCATAGAGCGGTAAGTATCTGCACTGTCGATGCTGTAGCCTGTGCGCGTACTTATGTATTTCCTGAGCAACTACAAAACGGTCTCACACCGCATCGTGTGCTTGATATGTACTATTTTGCTACTGATAGACCTAATCATTGGATCGATATTAGTAGCGTCATTGAGCCCAAAAAAGCTGCTCTGCGCTGTCACGAGAGCCAAACAAAACATAAGGATTTGGATAAATGGATACGAGAGAAAGGTCTCGTTGCCGGTATAGAACAGAAACTGAAGTGCGCAGAAGCTTTTCATCACTATGTTGTGTAACAGATAAAAATGTTTTGCGACTACCTTACCAAATGCCGTAATAACCGACGACTCAAAGGCACGCCTTGATCGTAATATGAATATCATGTAAGCTGCTAGCCAGCGCAGCAATCGCCTGCCTGTTCCGCTCATCGTCATCGATAAAGAGAATAGTCTCATAGTTTCTGGCGAAGCCTGTAACGATCTGGGCTTTCCAGCGCGCCGTTTTGAGCTCGCTTTCCGAAGAATCTTTGAAGAAGAATTCAATGGTCTCAAAGCCCGGGCAGTGGTGATAAAACCAGGCTAGCGTGACGTCGCGCGTGAAAGTGGGCCGGCTCGTAACTACAACCACCTTTGCATACTCCTGGACCAGCCGGGTGAGCTCTACTATGCATCCGTCCATCAGCCGATCAAGTGCAAACAGGCCTGCATTGAAAAAGCCTCTTTCGCTATAAAAGAAGTCCCGCATGGCCTTTCTATGTTGTTCACTGGCAACATCGGCGTCTTGAGCCAGGGCGAAGGCCTGAGCCAGCTCTTTAGCTCTCTGAGCATGCAAGGTCATATCGACAATCACGCCGTCAAAATCAACAATGGCAATGCTGCTCATATTTGCCCCAACTCTTTCATCTTGTCGATAAGAATTTCTAAATGTGCCACTTCAGGATTATCTTTGAAGTTCGTATTCTTTAGCTGCCTGTAAAGCTTCTTGATCTGCTGATAGTTAACCTTCGAACGAATAGGTTGAATCACGTGCAATGCTTCCTCTGCCATATAGCATGCCTCTGGATAATCCTTAAGAGCAAAATACGTTTTAGCATATAAAACACGAGTTAATGCAATACGTCGCTGGTTATTGTGATCTGATCGAATGTAAGAGAGTTCCTGAAGCGCATCGTGCGGGAATGAGATGTCGATTAATGATGCTGATCTATCAGTATGAAAACGATCTATTTCTATTTCTAAATAATGGGGGTTCCCATCAGGAGGAGGATAGGTACGTAGCATATTGGCTGCTTTGTCCAATGTACGAAGAGCTTCCAAGCTATCTTGTTTATTCTGTGTCTCCAGTGCAAGGGAACGTCCTAATCCAATTAAAATGCCAGCCTTCATATAGGTAGGAATCTTTTGTGCCAATTTTTCCGCGAGGAGAAAACTTTGAATTGCCTTTTCTCCTTTCCCTTGTTCTAGATAAGTCCATCCTTGCCGATAATAGGCATCAGCTAGAAATTCATAATCCTTATTTTGAGTAGTAAAATAAATGGCACGGTCAAGGTGCTCTATTGTTTGATTAAAAAGGCACTGGTCGCGCATAATACTAGCTGCCATGATATGGTATCTACTTAGAATTTGCGATACCCTTTCTTTATCATGAGAAATCGGCAATATCTGGTACATCTCCGCGATTTCTTTTTGAATTTGTGGTAAATTCTGATGGGTAGTCTTTCTATGATGCGCATTGTAATAACTACGCAGTTGCTCTTCATAGAACGAGATATTAATCGCTGCGGCTTTATTCCCAACTCCGCTCTCCATAGATGTGGAAGAGAGTTGTGGAATCTCAGCTAAACCCAGCAATATTGCTGGAATTTGCAATATTCTGATGAGGACTCGACGGCGTGTGATACTGTCAAGCCCGAGATCTTTCGTTTCCATTAAACAAACTGCTTGTTCTGTTAAACCTAATGCATTCGCTAAATCCTGTTGCGTCCAACATTTACCGTCACTTTTGAATTTTTGCTGCCTGTAATAGCGAATCACTTGTCCGGGTCGAGGAAAGTCATTCTCTCCTGGCTCAAATGAATAATAACCAAGTTCTACCCACCACATAATTTTATGTATTCCTTCCATCCCATAAGTCTACATGATCCACTTACTGCAGTATCAGTATAAGTCAATTTTGTTTTTATTACTACCCATAACTTAAAACTTATTTTAACCATAATTTTTCTATATTCTCAGCATATATCCATCACTGTATCATATTAATCAGCAGTTGGAAGAATAACTTATCTGATGTCTCTTCTGATTTGATTACTTATTTGGAGGGAGCATAACAATGAAGCATGAAGATATATTAGCCAGGCAAACTGTCATAGCAGTATTGGCGCGGCTCAACCAGGCTCATCGAGCTTATAATGTCGCTTTGCCATCGGCTCTGCGCCTACAGATCAAAACAACTTTCTATCAGTGCTATATGTGGCTCTTACGCCAGCGCATCCTCTTTCGTTACGACCAGGTTCAACATTGCTATCTTCTGGACGCTCTTACGTACGTCAGCATGTCCTGAATTCAGTAAAGCTCCTTAATAAAAGAGGTAGCTGGATCGGTAATTATGCGTCGTGAGGAGGTTTTGCCGGCTTGTTAGCCGGGCGAGAAAGTGAGATGTTGATGTGCGGTATGAACGCGCCCTCGCGCCAGGCCATCCTTGTCATCCTTGACCAATTGAGTCGGGCCAAGATTATAGAGCCTGTGGTCCAATGGCCGCAAGAGAAGTATATGCTGGGGCAGACTATCGAGACGTGCGCGGCCTGGCTGGAATATCACAAGATTTCTTATCGCTATGATCCCACGATTTGTATGTACGTCCTGGATACTTCCCGACAGGAGGCGCCAAATACATGAAGCCTGTTTCGCTGATTCCCGCCTCAGTAGATAGCCTGGGCCCGATCCTGATTGCCGACGATTCGCCGACCGTGCGCAAGATCCTGGAGATCACCCTGCGCCGTGCTGGCTATACCGTCTACGCGTTTCCCGATGGAGTGTGCATGCTGCAATGGCTGCGGAATAGCGGAAAGATCCCACCGCTGATCTTTTTGGATCTGGTGATGCCGCGCCTGGATGGCTATCAGGTGGCCACCTGGCTGAGAAAGCAGCCGGCTTTTGCTACAACCGTCCTGGTACTGCATACGCGGCGTAGCGGCCTTCTAGATCGCTTAAAGGCCCGCCTGCTCGGGATCGAGGCTTATCTTACCAAACCCAGCACAACACAAGAGATTCTTGCCCTTGCTGCTTGCTATTGTACATTTCCAGGTCCGCGAACGCCGCGCTAAATTTTGCGCACTACCAAAAGGAGGCCACATATTCTATGGGACAACATCGCGAATATTTATGGATCATCGCGAGCATTCCGACCGGTGCCGATGCCCAGAGCTGGAGACAACTCGTCAAAGTCTATGCAGTCAACGAAGAACAGGCGCGCCAACGGGCCTTTGAGCGCCTTGCTCAGCTCGCTCCCTGGGAATGGCAGTTGGAGCGAGCCGTGTTCTGTCCCCACGGCTTTCTCATGTATCGTCGGCGCTTGCCCGGTTCGCGCCTCGTCGATGACGAGACCGGAGCAATAGTTCAGGAGCCCGAAGACTAGCTCTTGGCTTAATGGATCTGAGCATGGACATGACCTATTTTTAGTTTGAGGTAAATAGAAACATATTTGTAGGCATGATCTGGTGAGGGATGTATGTTATTTGTGCCTTTCCTAAGATTTATATGTCACAGATATGCGTTATACGTGAAAAACATCAAATATGTTCTACAATCAGAATAGCACCGAGATTATCCGTTAGTTCTAGATAAACTAAAGTGCATGCGTAAATAGATGTTGTGACCTACCGTAGATTGGGTAGCAAGGCGAGAGCAGTGCCCATTGCCTTTGTAAAGGAATAGATTCCTGTTTTTTTGAGGTGTTTATCTCAAGCTGAGATGAATACCTCATTATTTATTTACCCTCGTCCTCGGATGAGATAGTATGCATTGGATTACCATTATGCGGCTATTTAGAAACGATCAATAAATTGGCCATCATTTGGGTCAAACTCTGTAATATTAAGGATATGAGAGCTGCCTGTACTCCTTGAGCAAAGCTATATTGATGCAAGTTGGAGCAAGCTCAAGCGGCAGACAGCTCTTTTTGATTTCTAAGACTATTGCCGCCGACACTACTTAGTGTCCCTCGTAAGCTTATCATAGGCACCTGGGAACTCGTCATGGTGTGACGTCTAAAATTCTTGAGAAGGGCTTACATAATAAGGCGGCAAAAATTTTCAAACATGGAGACAGGTATGGATTTGACTCTATGGATAGGTGTTCTAGGTGTTGTGTTTGCTGCACCCACCACTATTGTTGGCATCATACAGCTCTATAAGCTGCTGAAGAAGAAAAGAAATGATGACACGTTTGACTAAACTTATCAGGAATTTTCAATATAGGTGACAAAATGGCAGAGCAGTATCCATTACGATGTGTAAGGGAATGGATGCTGCTCGTTTCGTTTTCTCTGCAACGTACTAGAATGAGCTATTGGTCTTTATGTTATTAAGAAGTGTGTCTATAGATGCAAAAGATACCTCTACGGTGCTGCAGAATGAGGCTAAAAGCCCATAATTATGAGGTTATCTAATGGGAGGAGTATATTTAGGCTGAGAATAGTAACAGAATGTGTTTCGCAAGATAGAGAGTGTGCTGGAAGAAATATATGGAGAAGGCACAAAAAAACTGGCTCGTAGAGCCAGCTTGTGAATGGTGAGCGTGGAGGGGATCGAACCCTCGACAACCCGATTAAAAGTCGGATACTCTACCACTGAGTTACACGCTCATCCCGTTCGACGTATGCTATTGTAGCTTATTTGAAGGCTTTATGCAATAGGTAATATTGTCTAAAACAGGGCTTCGCAAAGTCCGTGAGGAGGCGATGCGATTCTGCTTCTCAAAGTCAGTCAACACGTGGAGGTCCCTGCTGAATGCGCCGGCGCAGATCCTCGATGGGAGGGAAAGACCAGCGGCTCTCGTTCCACCAGGTCGCTCCCGCCTCGGCATAGGGGTGTACGATGGCCCTGGCCCGCTCAGGGTCCTCGCCAGGCGTCTCCCCCTCCTGCACGATGTCGAAAGGCGTGGTCAGGCTGCGATGCTCATCAATATAAGCTTTCATCGCCCTGATATCCTCTGGCGTGATCTCTGCTTGCGCCTCCCCGCTGGCGACTTTGCTCGGAAGCAGCCCATCGTAGCGCAGCACGCGCCGCATCGACTTCTGGCTGGGCCAAGCTCCCACTACCCAGATGGGGATACGCGGCGATTGGACTGGTGGAGGCAGGAAGGTCATTTCTCGACCTTGTAGTGCTTTCCCTGAAAGCTGAATGGCTGGCCGCTCCACAAGCCTGTCAGGATATCAAGGCTTTCATCCAGCAGTTCGGCTCGCTGCTTGCGATCAGTGATTTCTCCAACTTTGGTAAAACCGCCGTCTTCGAGGGCGCCCAATCCAACCGGCAGGACGAGCCGCCCGTTGGAGAGATGGTCCAGCGTCACGGTCTCGCGAGCCAGCTTCCAGGGGCGCCGCCGCGAAGGAGGCGTGAGAATCAAGCCGAGACGTACCCGCTGGGTCCGCAGAGCCATGGCGGCTAGTACAATCCACGGATCGTACATCGGTCCGGCTTCTTTGATGAAGATACCATCCCAGTAAAAGACGCCATCCCATCCGGCTTCTTCTGCCTCGTGAGCCAGTTCGGCAAGCGTGTTGATATCGCCGTGGGGAAGAATGAATCCATAGTGCATAAGATACTGAGCTCCTTTGCGTGCGAAAGAAATCTACGCTCTTGAGGAAGAGCGTACCTTATCCTTCCTGACGTCTTGTGTCATATTTCGCCAAGGATTTCTCACAAGAAGCCTCATTGTCTAAAATGAGGCTGACCGCCAGCTCTGGAAATCTGGCCTGCCCAGAGAAAAAATTTTCAACCTCTGCGGCAAGAATGATTCTCGTCCCCTTGCTTCAGATAATGTGTATCCCATACCTGCTCCTGATGCGTGCTTATATCCAGAGTTATATGTGCCAGGAGAGAGAGGTTAAGGATGCCAGAACATCAAGATAGACCCCTAGTTGGCGTCTCTGTTCTTATCAACAAAGGCGACAGATTTTTAATGATCAAGCGCAACCAGAAGGTGCACGGCGCCGGAACCTGGACCGTGCCAGGCGGGCATCTGGAATTTGGCGAAAGCTTTGCCGAACGTGCTGAGCGTGAGGCCAAAGAAGAGACAGGCGTAGAGATTACCAACGTCAAATTTCGCGTCATCACCAATGATGTCTTCCAGGCCGAGCATAAGCACTATGTGACGGTCTGGATGGAGGCTCAGTATGTCTCGGGGGAGCCACACGTTGACGCGCCCTATGAAGAGACCGAGGTTGGTTGGTTTACCTGGGATTCCTTGCCAGAGCCGCTCTTTTTACCCTTTCAGCATTTGCTAACTGGCGAGACTTTTCCCTCGCAAACAACGCAAGATAGAGTAGGCTCGGCCATCAATATGCCTCATCGGCCCGAATGAGGATAGCCAATCAGTAAGCCTGCTATCATGCTGAAGTACAGAGCTGTGGAAGAGGCGCGGGCCTGCCTATAGCACCTCTTCCCAGATTGATGAAATTTGAATAACTTGCTAAAAAAGTCTTGACGTTCTCGCCGTGACATGTTATATTATGGCCACGCGCCGAGGTAGCTCAGTTGGTAGAGCACAGCACTGAAAATGCTGGTGTCGCCGGTTCGATCCCGGCCTTCGGCACTCAATCAGAGAACCATGTAAGGATACTTTGCATGGTTCTATTTTTTTGTTCTAATAACAATTTCTCAAGCGCAATAGAGTCGTCTCACGGATCTCGCGAATTTATCTTTCCCTATCTTCTTTTGGCCGTCCAGGTGCGTGTACTACTTTCAGGGAGTGGTATGCTTTGATACAGCTTTCTCCGTATCCAGCCTCGCCGTGAGCTCGGTACGTACCTCATAGCTTCTCCCAGTCTGGATCAGCTCTGGTGGCCTCTTGATGAATCAGCTGGGCCCGGCTCAATGTTGTAGAATAAAAGAAACGTAAAAATTAGTTACAGCGTGTAGAGAATAGAAGGAGAGCATGTGCAGAATCGTCCACGAAGGCCACAATTTACTTCGCGTACTGAGAGTGGCAATACGGCCAACGTGACATCGGCCATCGGCATGGAAGAGAGCGCAGGACGTTTACGGGCCAGGCGAAACACTCTTTTCACGCACACGATAATGTGGGTTACTGGATTGATCTGTATTGCCCTGCTGTTAGGGTCATTCGCGCAAGCCTGGTCCAATAGTCGTATTGCTCAACAGGTGCAACAGGAGCGACAGCAGCTCCAGCAGTTGCGAGATCGGCATAATCATCTTGTGCAGATGGAGAAGCGCTATAAAGATCCTGCCGTCATCGAGAGCGAGGCACGCCAGCAACTTGGCTATATTCGTCATGGTGAGCAACCTGTTGTGATTGTCAGCGCAGATGGACAGGGGCAACAAAAGCCGCCTGCTCAGCAGAAAAAGCCCATACAAGGGAATTTCTGGCAAGAGTGGTGGTCTACCTTCTTTGGCAAATAGAGCCCGATAAAGGCACGACATCCCTCTTTGGAGCTTTTCTGACCGTCCCATCTTGGCAAAGGTCCTAAAAAGCTTGACAGTAACGTTATGATGAATATATAACAGTAACAACATAAAGTTGATGTTGGCAAAGTAATAACATTGGAAAAACAAATGAATCAGAAACGCGCTTGTAATGTTATGACCCTCATGATTATGCAGCTCCAGTATTGGCTGGGGCTCCTTGGGGTTTACTTTATAAAGGCGCGTTTCGCTATATAGCCAGATCGTTATTCAAAGCGGAACGCCACAGCGTTTCCGCTTTTTTTATTATTCAAAATTAGCATGTGAACTCATCTCATGATTAAGGAGTGATTGGTAATGCGTCCGTTAGTTGGTATTCCCTGCAGAGCGGGGGTAAGCACTGATCCCGAAACGCCTGACAGGCCCATTTACTTTAATAATAGAGCCTATATTCATGCAGTGGAGCATGCCGGGGGAGTGCCTATACTCATTCCTCTCCTGGACGACCTCAGTGGCCTGGAGGCCCTTCGTACTCGCCTTGATGGCCTGTTACTCTCGGGTGGTATAGATGTCGATCCGAAATATTATCATGAGAATCCCCATCACAAGCTGGGAGCCACAGACTGCCAGCTTGATGAGCTAGAACTGAGCCTGGCCCGCTGGGCCTTCGAGCAGAACGTGCCCACGCTCGGTATCTGCCGAGGCATGCAGGTTATTAATGTCGCGCTCGGTGGCACGCTTTACCAAGATCTGCAGGAGGAGTATCCGGAAAGCTTGAGACATGCGAACTGGGACCGACCGCGCAATACGATTATCCATCAGCTGCGTGTTGAGCGCGGTAGCCATATGGAGGAATTGTTGGGCGCGCTTGAAGTCCCGGCAAATAGCTTGCACCATCAGGCCATCAAAGAAGCAGGAAAGGGTGTGCGCATCACTGGTTATGCCGAAGATGGCGTAATAGAGTTATTAGAAGTGCCCGAACACCGCTTTATGGTCGCCGCTCAGTGCCATCCCGAAGAATTATATAAAGAACATCAGCCCTGGGCGCGTTACTTCCAGGCCTTCATTGAGGCCTGTAGTGTGAAGAGCGTGCGTCAGTTTGTGGCGAAGGAGCCAGTTCTCGTCGCAGAAGCCTCTTAGGCTCCTTTACTATAGTGAAGCGCAACGAGGGGGGTAACTCCTCGTTGCGCCTGGTACAACTGTCTGGAATTGACAATTAATCCGAAGAGCCAGACGACTCCGCCATAAATCCTCGAACGTTAACCTGAAGGCCCCAACAAGTTAACTGGCGTAGCGTGCATAAGAGAAAAGATGCTTCAACAGGGTTTCGGGCCACTCGATGTTTTTGCTCAGTTAGAACGAGACAGCTTTTCATCGCCTCGGAATCACGTGAAGATTGCCCAGACCTACCCTTTGTTATCACCCTGCACACGTCCTCACCATGTACTTTCTCTCCAATACAGCTTCGTCGCTGTGATCCTCTCGGCTGAATCCTTGACAGCCTGGAAGTGAGCGCCTATAATTGTGACTGACTAAATCAGTCACAAAATGAGAAGGAGGATAGTGATGCCTCGAACAGCAGAGGCGAAGCAACGCATTCGCGAAGAGCAACGTGCACATATCTTGGAAGCGGCCAAACGTGTCTTTGCGCGGAAAGGTCTGGCGGCAACCGTGGATGATGTTGCCATTGAGGCTGGGGTCAGTCATGGATTGGCCTATCGGTACTTTGCCAACAAGGAAGCCATTTTTTCCGCGCTCACCAAGCAAGCTCTGCAAGCTCCCTCTGCGGATCTGCAACGCGTTCGAGACATGCCGGGGACGCCAGGAGAACGTTTGAAATGGCTGCTTTCAGCATTTGTAGCAAGTCGGCAACAGCCCGAATCTTTCCTGCTTTTGGGTCAGGTCCTCAGTTCTCAGACGGCACCAGACGAGCTCCGCGAGTTGGTACGCCAGCGGAGCCAGGATTTACAAAGCACGTTAAGGCAACTGATCGTCGAGGGCCAGGAGACATTCGAGGTAGCAGCAGGTGATCCCGACCAACTCGTGAGAGCTCTTTTCGCCTGTGTTGACGGCTTACCTAGATGGGCTGTGTATGATCCTGAACACTACCACGAACATTTTCCCGATGCTGAGATTTTTTGGCGTCTGCTCAAACCGTAGCGTGTCTCCTGTTGCTCGTCTTCCACAGTGGGCGGAGCGCGCGTTGAGAAACGCAGAGAGCAATGGGCATATTCTTTTGAGAGAGAAACGAAACGGAGAAAATGGAATGAGTTCAACGAAAAGCGACACCTTGCGCGTGCCTGGCGCACAACTCGCCTACGAGGTCCGCGGCTCTGGCCCCGTCCTGCTTTTGATCCATGGTGGCGGTGGTGATGCCCGGGCCTTCAATGGCATTGCCAGGTACCTCGAAAGAAGGTATACCGTGGTGACCTACGATCGCAGGGGCCTCTCCCGCAGCACGCCCGACGATCCAGAAGAAGAGCAGCATGTTGAGGTGCACAGTGACGACGCCCATCATCTGCTGGCAACAGTCACATCCGAACCGGCGTATGTATTTGGGAGCAGCGGCGGCGCTGTCGTCGGACTCGACCTGGTTGCACGCTATTCCCACCAAGTGCGCACGCTGATCGCGCACGAGCCCCCATCTCATCTGGTGTCTGGACTAGAAGAGCGCCATGATAGCATCCGAGCAATCGCTCACCGTGAGGGTGCGACTTCGGCGATGCAGCAATTCATGGCACAGATCGGGGTGACCTACGACGACCGGGAGCTAGATGCCGACCTCCCGGAACAAGGAGAACGACCAAGCCAGAACACTATGTTCTTACTGGAGCGGGAATTTGCCATGTACGACCGCTACCGGTTCGATTTCACCGCACTGAGATCCGCCTCGATCCAAACCCGGATCGTGATTGCCGCAGGATCGAGTGGACGAGCGTATGTCGGATACCAGAGTGCTGTCGCAATGGCGGCCAAGCTCGGAACGGCTGTTGTGGAGTTTCCCGGGCATCATGTGGGCTACGTGAGTCATCCCAAGGCCTTCGCCGCAAAATTGCAAGAGATGCTTGACGAGACACCTCTCCCGTAAGGTACGAGGGTGACTACGTGCCACGGCGTCATGTAGACATGTGGTCACTCCCGCCAAAGTCCTGGTCATAGAACGTAGCACATCCAGTGTTGTTGATACAACAGAACCCGTCCCGAAGTCACGCGGCGCAGAGGAGTATCAACAGCGACAATGGAAAGCCTAAGAGACCAGCAATCAAGAGCAGCGCAAGTGTGAGCGCTATTGCCAGGAACAGCGCAATTTGTTGCGTGCTTTAGAAGATGTTACCACAAATGAGTGAAACATGTATGAGGTAGATAACGGCAAAGGTCAGGTGATGACAGTCTTCAAAGTAGCTTTGGTGAATCTGGTGATGGGGACCCGCGACCTGGAACTGGTTGGCAGCCTTTTTCCATCTGCCAGGGATAGTCAAGCGGGCACAAGATACCGTAGAGGTAATTACTTTGATCTTTCAATGACAAGCGGTACAATCAGGATCTGGAAGCGCTTTGTGAGCGGGTGAATGTTTGCGCTCCACGTTAGCCTGACGGACGTCGTTTGCATTTTTCATTGCAGGTCAATGACCTGGTGCATCCCATTCTAGATGTGCAAAGACGTCGAGCGGCATGAAACCTTGCTCAAGTACCCAGGAGTGGAGCTTACGCTCTAGAAGTAGTATTTCGCTCAAAAATAGTGTATACTTAACACTAACAAATTCACTGGAAAACAAGCAGCTATAGCAGTCGAGCTTTTAGGGGAATAAGCTGTACCTGCAGGAGAAGTTGTCACAAGTTCCACTATTGGCTGAAATGAACAGCTTTACGATTCTGAGAGGGGAGAACTCGTCCCGTGTTGCTTGAACTAGCTATCGGTGATGCCTATGGGGCTGGCTTTGAATATGTAGATCCAGAGATGATTCGCCGGCAGAACAACCTTTCCCATTATGTAAAACATCCCAGGCATGCCATCCGGCCCGGTTGCTATACTGATGACACACAAATGTGGGATTAGACACAATCAAGCGCTTCTCAGCTGGACTTGCTAGGCGAAATGGCCGCTTAAAGGGTAGTG
The DNA here is from genome assembly GCF_004208415.1 of Ktedonosporobacter rubrisoli. GTDB lineage: Bacteria > Chloroflexota > Ktedonobacteria > Ktedonobacterales > Ktedonobacteraceae > Ktedonosporobacter > Ktedonosporobacter rubrisoli. The sequence continues at coordinate 7,496,126 of NZ_CP035758.1, forward strand.
GTTTAGAACATATTCCCTACCCTTTAGGCGCTTTTGCACGCGCCCCCACCCCTCCCACCCGTGCTCTTCCTACCTATTTTTGCACTCTTCTCATTTTACGATACACAAACACAGGTATCCCACCCCAAACGCTTCTCTTCTCCCTTGCACGACGAGGAGAATAACGTCCCATTTTTCTAGCATGTCCGTCAATCACCAGTGAAACTATCTTCTCACTCTCCCTCTATTCTCTCGTAGGCCGCTCATCTGTTTCTACTCTACCTCTTCGACCATCTCTCTACCATCTCTCACATTCCACTTATTTTTCTTGGCTTCACAAAAATTCTGTCCGAAACAGGAGATACTTCCCAGAAAAGCCATTACGCATGATGACTTACTTCACCATTGATATACTATACTATTTAGAATGAATGAGTTCGTTTGTGATGGAGTACGATCATATGCAGGAACGCGCACGCCGACGAGACGCCGGGATGCTACAAGTCACCGAGCGTGATATTCTCGCCCTTACCTGGATTGCTGAACAATATTGTATGAGTTACGACCAGCTGCAGCGTTTACTAGCCCTCCTTTCACCTGCTACGCCCAAACGCCCTGAGAAGGTTGCCCCCTCAACTGCTCAGAACGCCGTTGAGCGCTGGTTACAACTCGGCTATATCGATCTGCCTCACAAGGTTATTAGAGAGCATTCTACCTATGTTTGGCTTAGCCGTAAAGGGCTCAGAGAACTAGCCTTGCCCTATGCCTACTACCAGCCCAAACCATCGACCGTTCGCCATCTCTATGCGGTAAACACTATCCGTCTCCATTTGCAACGTGCCGCTCTGTCGATTGAGTGGAACGCACAACGGGCCATCAGGCTCCATACCAAGGAGCGCCCTTTACCCGATGCTGAACTACGTGGCCGATCTTCCCCTCTTATCGCTTTACGGGTGATCGAACAACCACGACTTACGATGCTCATGCTTCAAGACGAGCTGACGACAGTGAAGGCGCTTGCCTCTCGTTATCCCCGGCTCTGGTACTTTGTTCCTGCGCAGGTACAAGAACCTTTGCTAACTGCTATTCGTCAACACGAGGGGAGCGGTTACGTCTCTCAGTCCTCTCATGGGCTGCTCTCTGATTATATTGTCTGGTACAGCCTTGAAGCCCAGCAAATAGCGAGGCAGGAGTAAGCCCAAGATGTGTGGATTTTGTACCTATCTTCCCCCAACATTTCAGCATTTCCCGAACCGATTCGGCGCACCACCCGCAGGTGCAACCACGTTGCGACGGGTAGTGCAAGATAAACCACTCCCCACCTTTGTGTATTTCCTGTGGACGTTCCGAGGGGCCAGGCTTGAGCAGCCAGAGGAGCATGTGTATTTTTTGTGTACTCTTGCAGGTGCTTACACATTGTTTGTGTACGGGGCATGGTACACTAGTGCAGAGGGAAAGCGAGCTTTTTTATGGCTGATAAACGCGTAGATGCATGGATACCGGAAGAATTAAAACAGTACCTTGCCGAACGGGCAGAAAGAGAAAATAGAGGTATGAATGGGCTATTAGCCGACCTCATACGCCAGGAACAAGCCAGGGAGCAGGGAAGCATCATTGAACAGCAATCGCTTCCCATCATCCGAGAGATTGTCAGCTCTGAGCTACGTCAGCAGCTTGCCGGGGTACGTCGTCAACTCCGTGAGGAGATCGTCAGTGAAGTGACTGATGAAGTGAAAGACACCTCTCTGAAACATGCCAATCGGCTTGCCGGGCTCATTGTGCGTACGGCACGAGATAGTGCTATTGCACGACGCTTGCTCTATGTCGTCCTTGCCAAAGCCTATGGCCCAGACTTTGCCCTGAAGGCGTATGAAGACGCCCGCGAGAAGGCGGGCCAGGAGCTTGCGAAACGACCTGCCAGAGAGAAAGCAGAGGATGAAGCATGACCCAAGATGAGCTCGACGCACTCGAAGCCAGCGTCCAAACCATAGGATGGGAACGCGTGACACTTTCCCCCTCACAGGCAGAGGTGCAAGCCCTTGATCAACAGGTACCTCCTGAATGGCTTCAACCGCTGGAAAGAGATTTCAGCCAGGAGGAAGTACAAGCGTTGCTGCAGGCCCCGCTTGAGATACCAGAAGGGGATATTGAAGAAAACGCGCGTCAAGCTCTTAACGAGTTAGGAGTAGATGTCCAAGAGATCATGCAAGAGCTTGATCAGGCCCCGACCCTAGAGGTACCTTCTGATCTAGACCCGGATCACGATTGGGGGAGATAGTATTGTATGGCCTTGCCGCCGCTACCTGTGGTCAAAGGGCGCTATGTTTCAGGCAGAAATCTACAGGTCGCCCGTAAACATCTCTCGGCACATCTGAAGTATGCACAATACCGCAAGCGTGGAGAGCACGAGAGCAAGGAAGACCGCTACCTGTTTAGTCAGGACCATGACCGCGTAGACCGGAAGGAGGCAGTACAAGAGGTGATGGAGCATACCAGCAGGAGCGTGAGCTATCACAAAATCATCTTTTCCCCCAGCGAACAGGAACGCATTGAGGACTTTCGCCAATGGGTACGCGATCAGATGCGCGAATTGCAGGAGCGCAAAGGCGTTCGCCTCCATTGGTATGCTCTTGTACACGCCCATGACCGCGAGCAGACCAACGAGCCGCATGTCCATGTCGTTCTTGCCGGAGCCGGAGAAGACGTCCAGACGGGCGAACGCACAACCGTCAGGATGGAGAAGGAAGATTACGCCTTTCTCCGTGAGCAAGGCCGCGAGCAAGGAAACTTTGTCTTTTACCACGAACTAGAGACGGCAGTGCAGAATCTTGATGCGCACGATACGCTCGGGCACGAACATCCGATCCCTGCATTTCCCAGTAGGAGCGATGAACGACACGAAGATGCGGGAAAGGCGCACTAAGAGCAGAGGAGAAGCACACATGGAACTCTTTTGCCTATTTGGATTGGTAATGGTTGGCTTCACCTGCTTTGCCATCGTCATGGCGATTCGACAAGCAGGCAGGAAGCAGTACTATCCTCTCTCGACCTTTGGTACCGCTCATTTTGCCTCTTCCCAGGAAGCTGCGGACCTTTTACCATCCCCGGACCAATTGCGCACCCAGTCGTATTTACTGCTTGGCACCTATGGTGCTCAACTTGCCGCACTCTCACAAAAGAGCCAGGAAAGTCATGTCCTGCTTGTTGCCCCAACAGGACAAGGCAAGACATCAGGCATTATGCTTCCAGGAATACTCACGGAAAGCGGGCACCGCTCTTTATTCATCAACGATACCAAAGGGGAACTCATCGGGCAATGCTTGGGATGGTTGAGCAAGCACCATCAGTGTTTTGTACTCAGTCCTACCAGACCCCAAAGCAGCCATCACTATAACCCACTGGCCCATGTGGCTGATATGGAAGATGCGGAGGACGTTGCGGCAGCACTGGTTATGAATACAGGAGAATCACAAGAGCCATTCTGGGATAATGCCTCACGCTTGTTACTGACTGCAGCCATTCTGCACCTCAAAGAGACGACCGCGCAAGCTCCATTTAGCAGCCTTGTCCAGATGCTTACCGGGAGCACGGTTGCAGATCTGCAACAACTCCTTTTACAAAGCCCCTCATTGCTCGCACGTGCGGCGGCCTCTTCCTTTGTGCAAAGCCTCTCCTTAAACGAGCGCTTAGCGGGCTCTATCATGGTGGAACTGGCAACTCGTTTGTATAGCATGAATAATCCCGCCCTTGTCGCTATTACCAGTGATGACGAGATCGATTTTGACCAGTTTCTTCACACGCCAACGGCCATCTTTTTATCCATCCCAGCCAGCCAGGCCAAACGCTTAAAATGGTTCAGTGCTCTGTTCATGATGCAACTCATGAAGCATCTCACGCGCCGAGCTGAGGAGGCAGCCGATAAGCGCTTAGCACGCCCAGCCGCCTTGTACTTAGATGAATTTGGCAATCAGACGATTCCACACTTTCCCGCCTATATTTCCCTGGTCCGCAGCGCAGGGATAGCACTTCTTATGGCGATCCAGAGCCATGATCAACTGCTAGAAGCCTATGGAGAGGCAGGAAAGAACACTATTCTTGCCAATGCGACAACCCATATCGTGTTCCCTGGATGCGGTTTGCCCGAGACCACCTATTACTCAGAGCGATTAGGCGAGATGACCGTTGCTGTCATCTCAAAAAGTTATCAGGACACGCCCTTCTCACCGACGACAACCAACTACGGACAAGCACAACGGCGATTGATGACTAGTGATGAAATACGCCGTTTACCAACCCGTCATCTCTTAGTGATCACAGAAAATATGGCTCCATGCATTGTGCGTAATTTTGCCTATTTCGAGGTGCCACAGATCAAGCAACGCGCTGGATTGCCCTATATGCTGCCCTCACGTATGCAGACACCTCTTTCCCAAGGAACGCTATCCCCAGGTTCGCAGCCAGCGTCACCAGGCACGCCACAACCATCAAGGAATCCTCAACAGTTCTTTTTACCCTAGAGGACATCTTTTCTTGACGGCAGGTTCGTCATAGTCCTGGGACACTCTATCTAGATCGACTGCTCATAACATTCATTGGAAGAAAGAAGATGGTTGAGGAAAAGAGAGACCAAAAAGCCCGATAGTTTTTCAGGCTATCGGGCTCACACAAGCACCCACTGAAGAGGTTCCTATTGGGGGGCAAGCGTAAGAAATGAGCGTTGTTGCCACAGCAAGTCTTCCCCATAAAGCAGACGATCAGCAGGACCTTGCAGAAATAGCAAGTGAGGCATAATACATGATTTGAGAAGTAAGAGTGCATGAGCATCTTGCATGTTTGTGAGAAGATGTGGCACCTCATCTTGAGGAACGATGCGCCCGGAACCCTGAATGTGGACACGCCAATGGGTTCCACCCCACGTTTCATACGTGATCCATGCTTGCTCTGGGTCTTCGATGAGCGCAAGCACATGCTGATGAATCGCCTGTCGATCTACCACAAGGGAAATGGTTTCCGTCTGTTGCTGCTGGGTTCTCTCAGCTCTCTTTTTCTTTTTCTTAGGTTCGAATGGGCCGCTCATGCTTTTCCCTCATCCTCTCTCGTAGAAACTCATAGGTCAGAAGCGGGCCGAGATACGCATATCCCGTGAGGGACTCGACTGCGACACGTACCCGCTGAGCGTCTGCCGCAAAGACTGGCAAGTCAGACCATATTCGCCACACAGTAATGACCCTTACCCCTGAGAGCCGTGCTATCGCGACCCAGGTCAGATGATGCCGCTCCATGTAGGCGCGAAAGGTATCATTGAGCGGCAATGGGAGCGTCTCTTGTTGGCTGATATCAAGCTCCATCGTCCCTAACTTTCCCCTCATTACGCGATCATAGGCACATCATAATGTGACACACTTTCCTTCCTCCCTTCTAACTCTTTTCTCTTCCTCCACAGAAGCACAGCAGCCCATTCAAGGAGGGAAATCTTGAGAGGAGGACGCGGAGTAAGCACGCGCAATAAATTGAGGAGCAGCAGCAGGCCCTACCCGCTTTATGACTTGCTCGTGTAATGCGTGTAAGTTTTCTAGCCGCTCATTGATAAAATCGTGTCGCGCAGTCCCATACGCCAGCCCCGTTAGTGCCCATTGAGCCGCTTGATATTCCTGGTCAATACGTTGTAAAAGATCTGCAATTTCACTTTCTGCCAAGATGCGCTATCCTTTCCATATGCTATGGTGTCGTCTTGTTCCTACTTGCCTCTTCTTTTGATTCTTCAAGCCGATCCTAAGTACCTATAACTATCTTTCCATACTTAGTCATTCATACTTAAAAGTCTACGGCTAATTCCATTTACATAGTCCTTCTGGTAGGATGGACCAAAATGTCTAAGGGATAGGAACCTGAATGCTTCGACTAAGAGTCAAAGAGCTTGCAGAGGAACATGGCTATAATATGTCTAGCCTCTCGCGTGCCTCAGATGTAAGCTTTACCACCATCAAGCGCTATTTTAGAAATCCATATTCCTATGCGAATACGGACACGCTTGAAAAAATCGCGCTGACTCTTGGGGTAGAGGTAGGCGATTTGATTGAGCGCGTTCCAGATACAGAAATTACAAGCAACCAGTGAAATACCGTCCTGTATGACAACTCCCTTTTTGTTGCTAGTGAATTGTCCAACACGAAGAGTACCATACTTAAAGCCTCTCGCAAAGGCTTGTCGCGGCAACATGCATTTGTATACTCGGTTTTGCAAACATCCTTCATAGACAAATGATGAGAACTTTTCTATACTAGAATGCACAAATCCAGCAAGATAAGTTCCATGCATAGGAAGGATGCTTCTCATGACAGTAGCAACTGACTCTAGAGCCTCTCGCACGCTCTACTATTGGGGAGAGGATGGGCAATATGGCCCTTTTGATATCCAGCAAGAGGGAGAGTGGAGCGGCTGGCCGGATTTTGGGCAAGTCATGCGCTACTTCCGAAAGCAAGTAAAGCCAAAGCTGAGTGCGAAAGCCTTCGGTGTGCTCTATGGGCAAGCAGTGAACACCGATGGAAGTGCAATCGGTGAAAGATGGATACTCGAAATGGAACTCGAAAACAAAGTCCCAGTTGACATCAGCAAACGAAAGACGATAGCTCGACTTCTCCGTATCCCTCCTATGCTATTTGGACTTGCAGTGCTAGAGGACATGACGCTAGAGCCGCATTCACAGCCACAACGAGCAGCAGGGCAAACCAAATTGGTACGAATTTCAGTAGATACCACGAAGTATCAAAATAATGTTCGTAATCTCTGGCAACTTCACGATACGGGAAATGCGCAAGGAGCGCTAGATCAACTCAAGAAAGATATTCAAGATTTAGTTGGCCTTGAGCAACAGACCAAAGGCGATCTACGCTATCATGTACAAGAAATCTTGTTTGGCTACTTCCTTCTCGCTACGCATGTTGTGAGAGATCAAAGACAATTCCGCCTCTCAGGTCGCTATGCGAATGAAGCGGTACGAGTCGCTAAAGGGATGCAGGATAGCGACCTGATAGCGACAGCCTTGTTTACGCGCGGTTGGACACTTCTAGAGTGGGGATTATATGGTGTAATGGAGCAAGGCGTTTTCCAGGTACAGCAAGATAAGCTAGAGGCAGCTATTCATGATTTTGAAGAGGCAATGAAGGTCTTCCCCTCACGAGATGGAAAAGATGCTATGCATCCGCAATTACTCGGACGACTTTTGACATACAAAAGTCGCGCTCAAGCTGCTCTTGCTGTGAGTAGGAGAGAACGTATACCCGCTTCTGTCCTGTTTACACCTGATGATGCTGCTGATCTCGTAGGCCGCCAAGATGTAGATGATCTTTATACGAGAACCATGATTACTGGAACGCGGTCAGGTTTACACGAACAAGCCTACTTATCAAACAGATCGACAATCTTTGTTACTGCGAAGCTTCCAGGACAGGCCTTACAGGAGTTAAACGCCTCAGAGCGCCTTACAGAAAAGACATATAGACGCGATGAGACGCGCCAGTTTACCTGGTTGGACATCCTGAAAGCAACTATATATATGGAACTTGAAGAGTTTGAAACCGCAGCCGATTATGCACGGCGGGCACTAGTCGCATGTCAAGACATCAGCTCAATTACGAATACTGCTATTATAACAGACATTTATGGACGTTTGCTTCAAAGCCCTCGTAAAGCATCAAGGGACGTACAAGAATTAGGGGATCTGCTGAGAAAATCACCTAGATGAGTATAGATGTGGCAACTAGTAAAGGCCTAACAGATTAAACAGAAATAGGTATGAGAAACGTTTCCCATACCTACGCTCTAAAGCTACTTGTCTCCTTTGCGCTTTTTACCAGTCTTTCGGCGCTCCAAAAAATCATTGAGATCCGAGCGATAAATTCGATATCCCCGCCCGATATCTACCGCAACGAGTTCACCCGAACGTATCCATGACCGCACCGTATCAGGATGTACGCGTATTTCGGCTGCAACTTCTTCAACTGTTAATGGTTCCTCGCGTTGTGACACGGCCTCACTCCAGTATCTAGCATTTTCTTCATTGTACTATACCTACCGTATTTGGTCAATTTTCCTCTTGTATAACCATATAAAATGCCATGAAAGTTATCTAACCTTGACAAAATACTATAGAAGCAACTATACTTAAGTATATCATGGTAAAGCAACATATTTAAGGAAGAGTATAAAAAATACTGGTCTACTGTCTGACTCACAGTAGACCAGCGTTACGGGACCGTCCGAGTACCTTTTGAGAAGTCCACACGGCCCCATGAGCAATTCTAGCATGCTCATCGTGGGCCGACAAGTCGAAAGGAATGTATCATGAGAACCTCTTCGACGTCAGCCAAGCCTCTACAGGCAAGTCATTCCTACAGGGCTGTACCTCATCGCGCTAGCACGCCAAGAGTTTCTACAGAGGAGCAGGCATCACCCCATCACGCAGGATATTATAATGGTATCCATCCAGAGGCGACCCCTTATACGACTGAGCCGGATCTTTTAGAAGATGAATTGCAGAAGCCACCTCTTCCAAGGAGTAAACATCTTCCTGACTGTCAACCAAGGAGGGTGGGAGCATCCATACATACCACACACAGAAAATCAGCCTCTCTCATCTATGTAGGGGTGGGAATGCTTGTAGCCGCTGCATTACTCTCTGGTGCCACTTTTGCCTATGCTCAGGAACAGCGTATCAACAGTGATTGGACCTTCCAATATGATGCAGTTGTTGGGCATAACGATAGCAGAGCCACCCCAAGCCACTTTTTGGCCTTGAACTATCATCAGCATATTGAAATCATTGAGTTCCCGGCAGGCGATCCAACCCAAGCGAAGATCTATGACGGTCCTCTTCTCTCTCCCGACCAGGATGCAGCTATCACCTTCCAGTTTAAAGATGTCAATGGCGACGGCAAGCCTGATATGCTCATCCAAGTGGGACAACTCACCTACATCTACCTGAATGCACATGGGCAGTTTTCGCCTCTACGAGAGAGTACAGAGGGGTGAGCAGATCGAGATAAGGAACGGCTAGCGCCGATACTTGAGAGTCATTTTTTTGCCTTTTCATTGAAGCCGGGCAAGCCTATCATATGCGGCACCCGCTTCAAGGCACCCTGAAAGGGAACCCGCCTTTCCGCAGGACCCGCCGCACATGATGGACGGCTGCTGCCTTCAATTTTTAAAGGCAAAAAAATGAGAGGGGGCCGCCCAGGCCTCCCCAAGGAAGGAGCGAAATGCAAAATTCACTTCTGGTATCCCAATTTAGTACTAGTCAGTTACAAAGGCCTGCTGAGCTCCAGTAAGCCTACACCACCGTCGTTACATGGTAGTGATAATAGTCGATAAGGCAGCTTGTAGAGCCAGTTCAAGTCTTGACACATGGAGCAGTAGAGCGTAATAGTAGATTGTGTCTGGTACTAATCGGCATACTTTAAAACAAATGAGATCTTGTTCTGTTGACGAAAGGACAAAAAGACATGACGTATATCGCGCAAGATGATCAAGGCGAGCTCGCCGAACTAGCAGAGGTAATAAAGCGAGCTATAGCCCAAATAGAAAGGGACCAGATGCGCAAACGCAGCAGATACGGAAGAGCAGCAAAGAAAAGCCAGCCAGCAAAGCAGATCCAAGGTAAGCAGTAGTGATACATCCTCCTGTAGCATTGCCCTTGTTATCGCAGTGCTATAGGAGCAGAGAACAAGCAGGAAGGAACCAACAATGCAGCATTACAGAGACGAGCAGAGCCAGGCCTATGATTATCGTGGAAAGCGCGGGGTAGTCCTCTTACGTGTCTCAACAGAGGAGCAGGAAAGAAAGTACGGTTTTCCATCCCAACTACGGTCTATCCGTGAAAAGCTCATAGAACCACGCGGCATCAGGATACTCGACGAGGAGAAGTATATTAAGCGAGACACCTATACAGGGATGGAGTTCCGAGAGCGGGAGATACTAACGGAGATCCTTGAAATGGCAAAGCGACGAGAGTTTGATGTCCTGGTTATGGATGTACTAGACAGGCTAGGTAGAATCGGACTACCACGCGAAATCTACCGGGCAGAACTACTTATGAACGGTGTACGCATTCTCACAACGAAGCCAGAGGAACACGCTGACGATAATTCTTCATTGGGTGAAATGATACGCCTCTTGCACGGCTTTAAGGCAGAGCAGGAGAGAAATGATATAATCAGACGCACACAGAATGGCAAGAGAGAAAGGGTAGAGCAAGATCATAAGCTGCTTGGCACACATCCAGCCAAATTTGGCTGGAAATTCGCTGACGAGGGTAAAGGATCGTATATTCGGAACCACGACCCTCTAAAGATAGGTGAGACAACCTTGTTAGATGAGAATGGCGAGCCTTGGACAGAAGTTAAAGTGAGACGCCACATGTTTTACTTAGCCGATCATGGATGGACAATTAGAAGGATAAGCGCATATCTCACAGAGCAGCACATTCCCGCAAAATTGAATGCAAGATGGGATGCGCATCTTGTACGAAGTTTTCTTGCAAAGAGAGAACACTACCTTGCGAGCAATCAGCCCATACTGGCGTATGGCTACCTTCCCATATTAGATGAGAAGAATGAACTCTATACCGAACAAAGAGTTGCCCGCCTTATCTGCGAGATGGATGAAAAGGGCATCAGTGAAAGAAAGATCGGTGCATATCTGACGGAGAAGCATATACCAACGGGTAGAGAATCGTTCTGGCACCCTTCAACTGTAATGAAGATGCTAGCTGACGAGTACGTTATAGGAAAAGCGGCAGTCTATAGAACTCGCATTGTGCGAGATGAAAGAGGAAGGCCAGTTGAAAAGAAACGAGAAAAAGGCGACTGGATTTACCTACCTGATGGAGTAGTCCCCCCTCTTTTAGTGACAGAAGATGGGAAGCCAGATATAGAACAGTTTGAGAGAGTACAGAAACGTCTAAAGACGAATAAGGAACGTTCAAGCCGCAATCACAAAAATCCTACTGAATACTTACTACGAGGGGGAATCGCCAAATGTGGTCATTGTGGTAGCAGCATGTCAACGACGGTATCAGGAGGAAGCAAAGGCTGTAAAGATAGTTATAAACCTAGCTACAGGTGTAGTGCAGGTAACTTAAAGCCTAGCAGATGCTCAAGTGGGCAGGGAGCCACCATCATGAGACATATTCTTGATCCTATGGTATGGTCTGTAGCTGTAGAGATTATACTCGATCCCTCCGCCGTTGACTGTGCAGTTGAAGCTAGAAGAACAGCAGACCCAAACGCGGAACGACGCCAGTATATTACAAGTGAATTAGCCAAGATCAAAGCGAGACAAAAACGGCTTAGAGACAGGCTAGAGGATGAAGATCTTGACGACGACACCTATACAGATATCAAGGCTCGACTAAAGGAGCTTGCAGACCGAAAACGAGGGTATGAAGATGAACTCAATGCAGAAACAAACATACATGAAGAATGGAAGAGAGAACAAGAAAAATTGAGGAATTTTCATAGGCGATGTCGAGAAATGCGCGAACAATTAAACGATCCTGAATATGAGACGGATTATGCATTCAAACGCGAAGCAATTGAATTTTTCGGTATCACAGCTATCGTATGGAAGACCGACCACAACCCAAGAATCGAAATAATGTGCAATCCGCCGTCCATTGTGTCTAATCCCACATGAGCCTGGCCGTGGCTGAAGCTATTGTTTCGGGCAAGCCCTGGGAGCCAGCCATGCTGGCAGACAAGTTTGTCAAAGCTTTTCAGCGCGATCCCAGGGAAGGGTACGCCGCAGGCTTCTATAGTTTTTTAGAGCGGATGCATGACGGCGAGCAGTTTCTCAGGGACATCAAGCCCAACAGCGAGAAGAGCGGAGCAGCTATGCGCGCCGCACCATTGGGCATTTATCCTACCATTCCCCTTGTCGCCGAGCGTTGTACCATTCAAGCAGCTTTGACGCATAACACGCCAAGTGGTATTAATGCCGCAGTCGCAGCTGCACTCATGACACATTATTTTCTCTACCAACTTGGCCCTAAAGCTGAACTTGGTCTCTTCCTGGAAGAACAAGTACCTGGCCGCTGGGCAAGTCCCTGGACGGGTAAAGTAAAGTCCCAGGGATGGATGAGCGTGCAGGCTGCAGTAACTGCGCTGACAAGATGCGATACAATGAGGGAGCTGTTGAAGGCATGCATTCAGTTTTCAGGTGATGTGGATACGGTGGCGGCTATTGCCCTGGCGGCAGGTTCTTGCAGTTCTGAGATAGCGCAGGATCTTCCAGCCCATCTGTTTGAGGAGTTAGAAAATGGTAAGTATGGCAGAGAGTATATTCGCCGGCTGGACACGCAATTGATGGCTTTGAAAGTTTGAAACGGTTCACTGATGAGCAGAATGCCTGAACCGATCAGGGGCATTTTGTATGCCTCGCAGCGTTAGAATGCTGGTTTTTCTTGATTTGATTACCTTTTGATCCTTCAGATCAAAAGTTTTCACACGAAAGATCGGACAAGAGCTCCTTTCCACTCTTTTTATCCGATCTTTCGTGACAGTTATCAGAGTTTGTGGCCGTGTTCTCTAAGGAATATTCTCAGGTGGAACCAGCGCACCGCTCTTAATCTGGGCGGCAAATTCTTCGGCCTTTTGCTTGGCATCAGCGGGCACATCTTTGCTGGGTGGGGCATAGCCAACACCGTCATGGGCCAGGTCAAACTTGGGTGGGTTATTGGTGAATTTGCCGTCCTCGAAGTCCCTGATCGTATCGTAGACAGCGGTATCGACACGCTTCATGGCACTGGTAATCACGCTGGCATGGAGATAGCTCTGATCCGCGTCGCCACCAATACCAAAGACGCCTTTTTGATCAGCGGCATCAAGAGCGCCAACACCGCAACCGCCGGCCAGCTGGAAGATAATATCAGCCTGGTGCTGGTTGATCTGGCTTAGGGCTACGTCTTTACATTTGGCGGGATTTGTGAAGTCCTGCGAGTAATTGATCAAGACATTGATGTTGGGATCAACTTTTTGGGCACAATACTTGAAGCCTGCGGCATAGCGGTTAACCGGTGGAATAGACTGACCACCGACCACGCCAACTGTGTTCTTGCCTAGCAGCTGGGGAATCTTGGCTTTTCCGTCGAGCTCCATCTGCCCAGCAATTGCTCCTACCAGACAGCCAGCCTCCTGCTCCTTAAATAAGAGTGGAGCAACGTTGGGCAAGCTTTCGCAGTTAGAGGCGCCTGCTGCTGTAGCGCAGCCATCAACGGTAGCAAACTTTTTGTTGGGAAACTGCTTGGCTACCTGATCGAGTGGGGTGTTCATCAAGAAACCAACCACAATCACCAGGTCGGAGCTTTGGGCCGCCAGGGTAAGGTTGGTGACGTAATCGTTCTGCGATTGCGTCTGGATCACCTTCTCGGGAAAGCCGTATTGGGCTTTGGCTTTGCTGTAGCCGGTGTAAGAGAGGTGGTTGAAGCCGTTATCGTTCAAGCCGCCGATGTCGGTAACCAGCGCAACTTTTTTAGCGCTCTGGGAGTTGCTGGAAGTATTGCCATTACTCCCCGAGGTGGTGCCGCCGGTGCTTCCACAGGCAGTGAGCAGCATCGCAAATATAGTGAGGAGAGATGCGACTCGGGCCAGATCGCCAAGCCTTCTCATACGAATATCCTTTCTTCTGCGTATAAAGATATGGTGTAATGCATGCGCATAGCATAACACATAAGGTATAGAGATGTCACGATAAAATAAATGTAGCTTTTCCTTTGAGAGATCATGGAAGAGAAGAGGAAGTATCTTCCCAGGAGGAAGGGAGTAAGAAATGAGGCTGTTCGAGTGAGCAGCTGAAATACTACTCATTGATGAGCTATAATGCTATATGTAATTTTCTAGCAATTAGTGGCGTAATAGAAGTGTGTTTTCTTATCTCTGCAGCTTACTTGCGAAGCTGCGAGAACGACCCACAAAGCAACCACCCGCAAATTTTCTCCTTAATGTGTAGAAAAATCGCTTCCTGGAGAGCCAGGCTTTCAGCGAGGAGAATGATCACGAAAGGAAGGAAATAGAATGGACCAGAGCATGATCGAGAAGATTACTCATGCGCAGATGCTTGCCGCAAATGGGCAGAACGAGGAGGCATGCGCTCTCTACGAGGAGCTCTATGCAGAAATGATGGGTAAGAGAGATCATTATCATGCGTGCTACATTGCGCATTTATTGGGACATACCCAGAGCCAACCACAAGCGCAACTTGATTGGCATAGCCAGGCTCTTGATATTGCTACAACAATGAATGAAGACAATGTATCTGCGTTTTTCCCTTCGCTCTACGGAAGTATTGCCAATGCCTATCTGCATCTGGGAGATTTCACGCAAGCCCAAGCATATCTGAGAAAAGCCCGCGAAAAAGAGTACCTTCTGCAGGACAATGAGTATGGTCAGACAGTTCGCTCATCCCTGCTCAGCATCGCAGAGGCAATTGAACAAAAACGGCAAGGCTCGGATGTATCTGTTGATGCTGAAAAATAAATCTGCCCTACATTTTACTTGATAATTTACTAGCAAGGTTATGCGTCCTCATACATGCATAGGTAGCGTTTGCTGCCAGTGAAATCAGGTTGGGGCGTTATAAGTAGTACCTGTAATTTAGGATTGGCTTGAGCCATTTGCAAATGGGCGCAAAAAACCTTCTGAGAAGACTGCGCTGGGATAATCATCCGCAGCCGCTCAGAAGGTTTTTACTGGCAAAGTTATCCCATCATCTTGTGGGATACCTTATGCCTGCTGGCTGAGCTCGGCTACTGGATGTTCTCAGGTGGAACCAGCGCACCGCTCTTAATCTGGTTGGCGAAGTCCTCAGCCTTTTGCTTGGCATCGGCAGGTACATCTTTGCTGATCGGAGCATAGCCAACACCGTCATGGGCCAGGTCAAACTTGGGCGGGTTATTGGTGAATTTACCGTCCTCGAAGTCTTTGATCGTATCGTAGACAGCGGTATCGACGCGCTTCATGGCGCTGGTCAGTACGCTGGCATGGAGATAGCCCTGGTCCGCATCAACGCCGATGCCAAAGACGCCTTTTTGATCAGCGGCATCAAGAGCGCCAACGCCACAACCACCAGCAACCTGGAAGATAATATCAGCCTGGTGCTGGTTGATCTGGCTTAAAGCCGCGTCTTTACATTTGGCGGGATTGGTGAAGTCCTGCGAGTAGTTGACAAGAACATTCACGCTGGGATCGACTTTCTTGATGCAATACTTAAATCCTGCAATGTAGCGATCAACTGGCGGAATGGATAGACCGCCGACTACGCCAACCGTGTTCTTGCCCAACAACTTGGAGATCTTATCTTTTCCGTCTACTTCCATCTGACCAGCAATCGCTCCTACCAGACAGCCAGCCTCCTGCTCCTTAAAGGAGAGTGGAGCGACGTTGGGTAAGGTCTCACAGTTAGAGGCGCCCGCTGCTGTAGCGCAGCCATCGACGATGGCGAACTTTTTGTTGGGAAACTGCTTGGCTACCTGATCTATGGCATTGTTCATCAAGAAACCAACTGCAATCACCAGGTCGGAGCTTTGGGCCGCCAGGGTAAGGTTGGTGACGTAATCGTTCTGCGATTGCGTCTGAATGACCTTCTCGGTAAAGCCATATTGGGCTTTGGCTTTGCTATAGCCGGTGTAAGAGAGGTGGTTGAAGCCGTTGTCGTTTACGCCACCAATGTCGGTAACCAGCGCGACTTTTTTGGCATTCTGGGTGCTGCTGGAAGTATTGCTACTGCTCCCCGAGGTGGTGCCGCCAGTTCCTCCGGTGCTTCCGCAGGCAGCCAGCAGCATGGCAAATATGGCGAGGAGAGATGCGACTCGGGCCAGGTCGCCAAGCCTTCTCATACAAAAGGTCCTTTCTTCTCTACATTGAGAGAGATAATGTAGTACATGTACATAGCATAACACATAAAGTATAGCTGTGTCACGACAAAATAAGTGTATTAGTTCCTCTTAGAGAGCATGGAATAAGAAAGGAAGTATCTTTCTAAGAGGAAAGAAGTAAGAAATGAGCTAGCTCATGGAGTAGGCTGGAACGAGATCCATTGATGAGCTACAATGCTTCATTTACTCCCTATCGATTACATACGTAATGGGAAGAGTGCTTTCTCACCACGCTTGCCCGGGCGAAATAGCAGAAGAACGATCTAGAAAGCAATTTGCCGCCGATCTTCGCCTCAATTTATAGATTAGCAATGGAAATCGCTGAGGGGAGGCTTATGGAGGCCTTGTGTAAGAGGCCCCCATAAGAGAATGCTTATTACGAACGAATTTCCTCAAGCATCGAAAGATTGACAAACAGATCACAGCTCTGGCGCAGGGTAGCCGACATCGCCTCATCAAAGGCGGCGACTTCAACGCGTACGCCGTGATCGGAGCAATAGTCGAGCATTGGCATAAAGTCACTATCGCCGCTGACTAGCACGACGCAATCGACTGCGCGACCATCGACGAGGCGCACCACGTCCATGCACAGATCCAGGTCTAGATCTGCTTTCTTGGCTCCGCTAGAAAAAGTCTTATAGTTTTTAGTTGTAATGCGGTAGCCAAGTCCCTTGACAGCCTGCAAGAACATTTGCTCATCACTCGGCTGAGGGCTGGTGGGACAGTAAGCATGAGCGCGTACCAGGCGGCGGTTGCCACGCAGGAAGTCGAGCAGCTTGCCGAAATCGACAGCCATGCGCAACGTGCGCGCGGAATAGAGCAGATTGGCTACATCGACAAAAACGCCAACCCGTTCAGTTGAAGGGAACGGGGGAAGCGAGACTGAAACATTGGTTGGTGCCTGGGTCACGCGGCGCAGCTCAGCAACCATGCGATCGGATTGAGCCTGGATAGCCTGAGCAACAATGTTGGCAAACTGATTCATCGAAGCGGCCGAGGGTCCAGTTTCAGTCGTCGCCGGGCGTGATGTATAGGCGGCGGGACGCTGTACCTCAGCGCGCCCAGAACGGGTATCGCGTGTGAGGAGGCTCCCGCGAGCCGGCGAGGGCTCTGGTCCCATAAATGGATTTGACGTTTCGTAGCCCTGGTTCATCTGACTTACGGTATAACCAGAGACAATGCTATAAGGTGAACCGTTTTGCGCGGCTGGCGAAGGTGCGCTGGCCGAGCGTGGCAACAGGCTCGGCGGAGGCGGCGGCACGGGAGCCGGTGTAACCGCTGGCTCTGGCGTTGTAGAGGCGGCGGCACTACTGGAACTAGCACTTGAACGATGGCGGCGCCGGCGGCGCGGGCTTGTCTTCTGTAACTCCGAATACTCCAGTGGGGGTAAATCTTCAGGCGCAATTTCTGCAGACATCTCTGTGGGCTCCGTTACTAAGTTAACTACATCATTTACTGTGGCAGGGGAACCGGCGTCGGCGCAGCTATGGCCGGCTGTTCTTTCTGACTCTGGCGCTCGTGGCTACGGCGGCGACTCGTAGTAGCTGGCGCGGCAGCCTGGTTCTCGGCAGCAGGGCTTTCCTGCGCGGCTGATTGCTTACTGGCAGCTGGTTCCACGGGAGCCGTATGATTGGATGTAGCTTTAGTGGAGGCAGCAGGCGTCTCAGAATTTTGCTCGCCTGTAGCAGATGCTGCTTCGGTTCGTTGCTGGGAAGTTGTCGGCGTCGTAGTCGCTGGTGTGCTCACACCATTGTTTGTGGCCGGTCGATCGAAGCGATAGCGACGCGCCGGACGCGGTGGCGTTGGCTCGGCTGGTTGCTCGGATACGACGGGCTGAGCAGGCTTTTCCTCTACAGGAGCCGCATTTGCGGCAACTTGCTCTGCTGCCGTGGCAACCTTATTCTCGGCTTGAGCTTCTGCCGTGCTCTCCGCTGGCGTCGCAGCCGCATTTTCTTTCTGATGGCGGCTATGGCGTGATGAGCGTAGACGCGATGCTGGCCTCAGCAAGGGTGAGACCGTAGGAGATGTCGAAGCAGCTGGCGTCTCAGATGTGCTATCAGACTTTTCGGCCTTTGCCTCAGACTTAGCCGCGGGCTCAGCAGATTTGGCCTCTGGTTCAGGATTTGCCTGAGCAGTTGGGCTGGTTTGTTCTGTCTCTGTTTGCGCGCTAACTGGCGCTTGATTAGCAACAGTCTCGGCGCTAGCGACAACTGGCGCTGCCTCAACTGTGGCAGCCTCTGTCACGAGCTCCGCGCTCTGAACAGGCGTAGGCGAAGTTCCCTCAGTGATTTCGCCTGGCTCCTGGGTCGTAAAATCGTCTTCAGAAGGTGTGAGTAGCATAAAGGTCTCCGTCTGCGATTCTTGTAAAGAAGCATTCAGACGAGCCTCGGCCTGTCGAAACTCCTCGATAAAGGCAGTAAAGGGGCGAACCTCTTCCCCGTGCGTCTCGGCAAAAGACATCATCTCAGTGTAAGAGAAAGCCGGATTCTCTTCTTCCTCAGCGACAGGCGAGGCCTCAGCCGAAGAACTCTCTTCAGTTACAGGAACGGAACTTGATGAAAAATTCTCTTCAGTGGCAGCCATAGGGCTGACCGAAGAACTCTCCTCAGCAGCAGGAACAGAAATGGCAGCATTAACCTCATCCGAGGTAGCAGCCGGAGCCTCATTTACCAACTCATGAGCTGTTTCGGGCTCTTGATCCATATGAATATCCTGGCGCTGATCTTGCTCTTTAACTTCAGAAGTAGCAAGATGTTCCTCCTCAGGAGGAGCAGAAGTTTCGAGCGGCACTTCTTCCTGAACCTCAACAGAAGCCGAGGGCGCAGCAGAGGAGAATTCTACCTGCGCTTCTGCTTCGGCAGGCGTAGTGGTCGCGGAAGTGGTAGGTTCGACCGTAGGTTCGGAGACAGACGAAGGCTCCACGACGGAGACATCAACGTCGTTATACTCTGGATGCGTATTTTGTGTTGTCACTAAGATCTCCAGTCTCAGTCGCTACGGACCGGAGCGCAGGCATATAACATAAGAAAATCTTCGACTGAAGATAGTGGAGGCGAACATACGTGCTCTAATATTTTCCAGCTTCAATGCCGACTTCGCTAATGATGGGCGGAAAAGCAAGAACAGCTTATTGATGCAGAGCATCAAAAGGTCCGCCCCTACAATATCCTCGGCAGTCTTCTTGCGCTGCGCTATTATATTATTCTCGGTCCGAATCTAGTCGTTGTCTACACCGTTAGGATTACTCTTGATGCACCCCGCCACTGAACGGTGGAACACTGGTGGGCACAGATTGAACATCAGAATCTCTTGGCTCGTTTTTCCCTGTTTTAGCAGGCGAGTGACGATTGTCCGAACTGGTATCGTTTTGATCGATAAACTGCGCAGATGGCTGTTCGCTTGCTGCCGCAAGCTGGCTAGTTGTGCGCCATACGGCGATCATACGCTCGACGGCAGTGACATTTGAGAAAACTGCAAGTAAGGCCAGTGCCCAGATACCAGTGTTAGTTAAGAGTCCGATAGCCAGTATGATGACACGTTCCGGGCGGGCAAGAAGTCCGGTTTTACACTCAATTCCCAGGCCTTCGGCGCGCGCTTTGGTGTAACTTACCATTAATGAGCCGGCTAAAGCCACAAAAATGAAAATGATCATCCAGGTTTGCTCATTTGGAGCAGGCCAGAGAGCATCTTGGAGGCCGGGACGCTGTAATGTGTATAAAAGCAGTCCCAACAGGATGATACTTTCCGAATAGCGATCAAGCGTCGAGTCAAGGAAAGCGCCAAAGATCGTGGCGGCGTTACGTACACGAGCCATCGCCCCGTCAAACATGTCAAAGATGCCTGCAAACAACACCAACAGGCCACCAACAAACAGTGAACCTTGAGCGATTACTATTGCTGTCAGTATACTGAGCAGCAGCCCGATTCCAGTTAGCATATTCGGTGTGACACCTAGTCTGGCAAGAGGTTGAATAATCATTGTGACCAGGTGTCTAGCCTGTTGCTGAATGCGTCTGCTAAACATACACCTATTGTATCACACTTAACCCTAATTGGACTAGCTCTTTTTGGTTAAGATATAGATCTACAAGTCGTCTGCGGCGCTATGCACTATTTGCACAGATTACTCTCGCCGCAGACAAATTCTCTTAGCGAACCTGCTGAAGGCTGCTCACCTGAGCTGCTTTCTCTGGCAACGGGACGACTGTTGCCTCTGCCTGTTGCGCCTGCCTTCCGCTCATGCGGTAGCGCAACCAGTCTACATAGTCCTGGACGTCCCATAGCTTGCCACCGGGGGCGGTCATGCGCCTGGCGATGGCGCTGCGGATATCCTGTGCGCTCTTGCCTTCAAACCAGGTATGGCCACTTCCTATAGAATTAATGGCGTGAGCATCGCTATTGCCCAGCTCCGCCAGTCCATATATTTCGCGGTTCGTTTGCATGGCAACTTGATTGGCATAAATTCCGCAGAAGCTGGCATTCCAGGTCTCTATACCATCAAACCAGACCTCCTTAGACGCATGAATACGGTCCATAACCGCACGCTTGCAGCTGTGGCGGAAGAGCCGATGCAAGGGATGGGCGATAACTGCCAGACCGCCCTGCTCATGGATCAGCTCAATGCTGCGCTCCATGCTCATGCCGGGAGCTATGCGTTTCTCAATGAAGAGGGCGAGCAGATGGCCTTCTTTCGTGCTGATCTCTTCTCCGACGATAAAATCGAAGCGGTATGAGCCCTGTTGCCAGAGGTCGCGTGCTCGCAGTGAGCCCTCAATGACATCATGATCAGTAATGGCAATCACATCAAGATTGGTATTGTGCTGGACATGCTCCAGGATTTCTTTGATAGTGCCACTGCCATCGCTGTAGGTGCTGTGCATGTGCAGGTCAGCCTGGCCATGCTTGCCAAAGGAATGAGCTAGTTGAGGTGTCATACGTTGGCGTTTATGTAGCATAGCTGTTCCCGCTGGTGTCATTGCTGGTTGTTCGATCACGCTATTTTGTTTGCTTATTAACATGCAGTTCCTTCTTTGTTCTACATTGCACGGTAGGATGGTAACAATCTTGATCCTCCTGCAAAGGCGGCGGATCTTCGGCAAAAAAGGAGTGCGCCATTGCTTCGCACTCATCCCCGTCGAGCACACTGTTGTGCCTAAGCGACGGTGCGCTAAGAAGCGCGCTCAGGGGTAAGAAATAGCCGCCTTTATGGGCGCACGAAACCAGCTTAGTCCTCAACGACTGTATCCGGTTCCATGAGCGCAGTTCCAACCGGGGGCGTCTCCAGGCTAACGGCTGGATCGACAAGCATTTCCAGATGCTGCACACATTCATGGAAACGCTGTAGGTTGAGAGAGCAATAGACCTGGCGTCCAGCTCGGCGTGTCTCGATTAAGCCTGCGCGCCGCAGTTTGCGCAAGTGCCATGAGACAAGGGGCTGGCTGATCCTCAGTAAATCGGTAAGCGCGGTGACCGTTACTTCGCTCTCCTGGCGCGCAAGATGATAGACAATGGTCAGACGGGCTACGTCTGCCAGTGCTTTGGTCATATGTTTCAGTTCACGCCATTCATTCATATGGAAAAAGCTCGTATCGCCTTTAAACGCTTCTAGAGGAGAGCCCGGGCTCTCTTTACCTCTCAGAGCAGCCAGAAGGCTGGCTCTAAGCTGAACTTGCATATGTATATGCATACATAAATTTTTGTTTTATAAACACCTATTTATATTTTAGGCAATTCAGATAATTCTGTCAAGGGGTAGGGAATTTTTTATTAAGGACTTACCTCGTGAGCTTCTCAAGCAGAGGGCTGTTGTCGCCAGGACATCTGTTTACCAACCAGCTTGTGGCGTGCTAGTGCTTGTATCTCACCTTTATCCAGGGGGGTAATCCCTGCTCGGGGATCTTTTGTTGCCACACCAATTGGCCTTGCCGGTCGTAGAGCTCTGCCTGCATAGGCAATTGCACTCGCTCCTCGGGCTTACAAGCGAAGAATACATAGCCCTCTTCTACCGTGTCCTCAAGGGCCTGTCCAGCTTCATTGATCAGACGAACGCGCTCTACATGAAAGCCATTATCAATGAGGTTGCCATGGGCGATGTGCAGGTATTGCTGATCACCTACGTATAGTCCCTGAGTCCCAAGAAAAATCAGCGGATGATCATGCACTGGTGCAAAGCTCTTCGCCCATTGATCCTGTGTGTCCAGGGTAGTTCCACCGCCATGGGAGCGCCAGGAGCCATCAGCGTTTTGTTGGAAAATGACGATCATTCGATATCGCTCTCCCTCAGTTTCGGTTTCTCGAAATGTGACCTCATAGAGCTTCCAACCAGGTCGCTGCTTCTCCCGCAAAAAGCGGATCGAGGCGAGATCCACAAGCACGTCCAATGGAGGCTCATTCGCCAGTTCCTCGACGATCATCTGCCTGAGTGGATCGTTGAGTTGAGGTATTTCAGGCTTCTTCAGCGGCGGCGGGACAGTCTGGCGCGTATGTCTACAATACGCGGTGACCTGCCCGGTGCTTGTTTCTATCCTCCTATAGGCAGAGGATCGCCTGTGTTGGTTTTTGCCTGTGGCGAGTTCTGCTGCTGCGGTCAGGACGCGCTCACGGAACTCCTGAAACCCTGGTTGGCCTTCCTGAACCGTTATGAGCAGGGTTGCCGGGGGTATGAGATAATCAAGAGGGGATGCATAGATGACGAAGTAGATGCTGAGGGCAGGTATCTGGCGATGATAGGGTTTTAGCTCATCGTAGAGCCGCTGTGTTGCTTTGCGTTCCTCCCGGCTCAGCACCCGCGTCACTTCTTTTATCTGTCGTTCGCGCTGGCTAGCCGATTGCCTAAATTGCTTTTCCAGCTCAATGAGCCTGTTTTTAATGGCATGGCTTCCCATCCAGGAAGCCTGATAATGGTAAAACTCAGGAGGCGGAGGTAGAGGGGGAGTAGTCGCGATCTTGAGTTGCTCTGCTTGGTGCCGCCGTTTGAGATGTTCCAGATCCGGTTCTCCAGTGATCTTGAGGTACTCGGTCAATTGCATTTGCTGGAGCTGTTGCTCATCCTGCTCGCGTTGCGTCGGATTAAGTACGCGCAGAAACCAGCTCTGCCAGGCATTTGCGGTCAGTCCAAGCGCACGTAATGAGCTATCACCATCGGGATGCAGATCGAAAGGCGGCACACGCAAGCCATCAACCTGCAATACCCAGAGACAGAAATCTATGGTTGGGTCAGATCCTTGCTGATAGTGCCAGGGATTGTGCGAATGAAGCAAGTGCATAAGTACTCTCCTTCTTGCTTTGTTTGCGCTTAGTATAATATACGTCTCTCTGCACTTCTCATAGGCGTTCGCGTCAGGCTGATTCCGGCAGAAAATCCTTGTATACTGTATGTATGGATACCGATGTACTCGCTGAGAAAAGCGAGGAGCTGTTGGCGCTGGCACGGCAGCATGGATATCCCATCAGTGTATATCAGCTTGCTCGCTGGCACCGCGCCGGGTTGTTACCGCGTCCGCAACAGCACCCGCTCAAAGGGGGCAGGGGGACCTGCTCACTCTATCCGCCTGGGACTGGTGAGCAATTGCTGCTGCTCTGCTCGTTGCGTACATGCGAGCGTCGCCTCGCTCACCTGGCCTGGCGAGTCTGGCTGGCCGGCTATCGCGTGGAAGGCAAGTTAATTCGCATACAGTTACAGCGGGCGGCTGTGCGCCTTACCCTCTGGTGGCAGTGGCTCGCAGGCTTTAAACAGGCTGCCTCCCAGGCTGATGCTGAGCAGACGCTGGACTGGATCGAATGCTATGCCCAGGGACCTCTGCGCTGGCAGCCATTGCGGCGCATTCGCAAGCGAGTTGGACGAAAGCATTTCTCCACATTTCTTTCTCGCCTGCTTGACTTAACGACTGAAGACGGCAGCGAGCGGGCTGTCTCGGATGATGAATACGAGTGGCAGCTTGATATGCGCATCCTCGCTCGTGGCCTGGGGCTGGAGAAACGCTTTACCTCCAAGAGAAAGGCGCTCGAATATTATCTACTCGGGTTTCTTCTTCCACGGCTGCGCTGGTTCTTTCGCTGGTCGCAAGAACTTGCCTGGGAAGAATTGCTTGAACATGTGACAGCTTTTGAGGTACTCCAGGCACGTGACGAGTTACTTACCTGGTTGATGCGACAAGGTACGGCCAGACAATTGCGCGATCAGTTTCCTGATGACTATCCCCTCTGGGAGATAGATCTGCAGGAATACTTTCGGGCTCTCTCTCCAGATGACCAGGCGCTGGTGCTGGTCGTTTGGCTCGCCCTGCGAACCTTGCCATCCTCCTGGCGTGATAGGATGCCTGCTATTATCATTGGCCCTGATGGCTGTTCCTATGCAAATCCCGAGGAGCAAGATGGAAAGGCGCATCAGACGTGGTGAAAACCGCGATATGCTAACCTGAGCGGCATAATAAATTGGTTCGCGGTCTGCTCACGCGCTGCAGGCAGATATCAATAGTCCTTGCCTGCGCTTATGGGTAGCTGATGTGCAATGTGTGAAATTACTTGGACACTTCAGCAGGATTCCCGATTTATGTAAACCGGTTCTGCCGCCATCGCTTCTGCTGTAGCCCACAAGACAGGGCGATGGCGACAATGCGGCCCGCCTGACATCCTTCAGGATGACAACCCCTGGGCGCCTGGGCTGCATTGCTGTGCCCCGTGGACCGGCGGTGTTGGTTGCTGTGCAGGAGTTAGGGAGAAAACTACCTTGCATGTAGCCGAGTATATAGCATAGGGGAAATAATGGTCTATAAAAAGCGCATAAAAAAATCTCTCCCATGTGGGA
Organism: Ktedonosporobacter rubrisoli; assembly: GCF_004208415.1. GTDB lineage: Bacteria > Chloroflexota > Ktedonobacteria > Ktedonobacterales > Ktedonobacteraceae > Ktedonosporobacter > Ktedonosporobacter rubrisoli. The sequence goes on from NZ_CP035758.1 coordinate 7,520,836, forward strand.
GAGAGATTTCTTGCTGGTGGGTGACCAGGGACTTGAACCCTGAACCTAGCGATTAAGAGTCGCTTGCTCTGCCATTGAGCTAGTCACCCGTCTGCGGTGAGATGATAATATCATACTCCGCCATTATCGTCAAGCAGTTAGCGGGGTTTTTCAAAAATTTCTTTGCATTTCTTCGATATACGCGCACCCGTTATATAGCTCCTGCGAACCAATTGCCGTTTCCGCCACAAAGGTTCGGGTATAACTCTTGGCACGGGTTCTGGCTACTGGCTGGTCACTGTGGGTACGCTGACCAGTGGCAGGGTGAAGGTGATGTATGTGCCGTCTCCTGGCTGGCTCTCGGCCCAGACCTTGCCTCCATGGGCTGTAATTATGGCTTTTACTATAGAGAGGCCCAGACCACTACCTCCGGTTGCTCCGCTGCGCGAGCGATCGGCACGATAGAAGCGCTCGAAGATATGCGGCAGGTCTGCGCTGGGAATACCTGAGCCGGTATCGCTGACCCAGATATGCAGGGAATCCCCTTCGCGCCGGGCGCCAACGCTGATCCGTCCCCCATAAGGTGTATGCCGACGCGCGTTATCCAGCAGGTTGAGCAAGACCTGGGCAATCCGGTCGCTGTCGGCCAGCACGGCGGGAGTGGCGGCCGGGATCTCGTTATGCACGGAGATGCCCATTTGTGCGCATTCCGGCTCTACCACGGTGAGAGTCTCATCAACCAGGGATTGCATATCCAGGGGCGCGCGATCAAGAGGCGCGCGACCGGATTCGAAGGAGGTCATTTGCTGTAGATCGGCGACAAGGCGACGCAGGCGCTGCACCTCGCGCCCGATCCGCTGAGCCGTTTCCAGGCGTGCTGTGGGATCGGTAATAATATCATCGGCCAGAGCTTCGCTAAAGCCTTGGATGGCGGTTAGCGGCGTGGCAAGGTCATGCGCTATATTGGCGAGCAATTCGCGGCGCTGCTGTTCCTGGCGATGCAATTCTTCGACGTCTGCCTCTATGGTTGCGGCCATCTCGTTAAAGGCCAGAGCCAGCCGCCCCAACTCGTCTTGTGAGCGCAGCGGCGTAACGCGTTGCGTGTATTGACCTTGCTTCATCTGTTCGGTCGCTTCGATCAATGACTTGAGCGGTCGGGTGAAATGGTGAGCCAGAAGTAGGCTTAAGGCCGTGACAACAATTGCTACAATCAGGCCGGTAAACAGGATTGCCTCGTTGACCTGGGTCACAAGCAGATCGTCAAGGCCGCTCTGCGGTTCGGCCAGGAAGAGCGCTCCGATGATGTGATCGTTCCATTCAAGCGGCGTGCTGATATAGGCTGTGGAGAAGGTCTGATTCTTGATAGTAACCGGCATTGTGCCGTTCGTGGTCTTACCACCTGCGGCTTTGTTTAGGGCATCTTTGAGCTCTGGACTGCTGCAATTCTGGGAAGATATGTAGCCCGGTTGCGTGCAGGAGAAATGTCCGCTAGCGTCGATGATGGCGAGCAGCACGGGGTCGCCGGGAGGAGGCATGGCGTTCCATTTTCCACCCGAGCTCTGATAATTGTAGACGACGTGCTGGGCCCAGAATTCGGCGTGCTGGTGGAGGATGGTGAGTTGTTTGACGGCAATAAAATTCTTGGCGGCAATGCCGATGGCCATGGTGAGAATAAGTATGGCTCCAAGGGCAACTGCGAGATAGCTCAGAATAAGCTTTGCCCTCAGATTGAAGCCGGGGAGCCTGGCTAATGCTTTCATCTTACTCTCCTGGAGAGCGGGTGGTGGTAGTTGAAGGAATGGGCACAAACTTATATCCCACACCCCAGACGGTTTGAATATGATGTGGCACGTCGGGATGCGCTTCTAATTTTTTACGCAGTGTGCCAATATGCACGTCGACTGTGCGTCCGTCCCCCAGAAAGGTATAGCCCCAGACTTGATCCAGCAGCGCTTCGCGTGTGAAGACGCGATCAGGGGATGAGGCTAAGGTGACGAGCAAATCGAACTCTTTGACGGTCAGGGCGATGGGCTGGCTGTTGACGCTCACGCGTCGGCTCGGAATGTTAATGGTCAGGCCGCCGAATTGAAGCTGTTCGCTCTTGCTTTTCTCGCTAGCCGTTTCCTGATTTCCACCATTGTTTGTGCCACTCCTGCGCAGGATGGCCTTGACCCGGCTGACCAGCTCACGCGGACTAAAGGGCTTAACCAGATAATCGTCTGCCCCTAGCTCCAGGCCGGCGATGCGATCTTCCTCTCCCTGACGTGCGGTCAACATAAGAATCGGCGTGTTGGCCCAGGCGCGAATGCGGCGACAGACTTCCATACCATCGAGGCCAGGGAGCATGAGATCGAGAATGATCAGGTCGGGCTGCTCGCGTGCATGCAATTCTAGCCCGGCAATGCCATCTTCTGCGCTGTACACGGTAAACGCCGCTTGCTCCAGGTAGAGGCGGATAATCTGGGTGATATTTGCTTCGTCCTCAATGACAAGTATCTTCATGAGCTCATTCTACAAGTTGGCTGTCAAGAATCTATCTAAAATTTGTAAAATTTTTGTAGAGAAACTGTGGTCTCCAGCAGGGAACAGTTTCTCTACTATTTTACTACGTTTATAGCGTTGTGCGCAAAATTCCCAGGCGTTCCAGCGCAAGATAAGCTGCGGCTATCTGACCCTGGACGGCGAATGCTCCACTATGGATCAAATTTAGCAATTCAGCGGGCGTAACCAGAAAGTTATCGATAAATTCGGCTGGATCTAGTTTTTGCTCGCCAGTCTTGCGCACATCGCGGGCCAGGTACCACCAGATACGCGTGACAGCTCCAGTGGGATTGGCCAGCATATGGGAAAGCAATTCGATCTGCTCAGGTGCGCAGCTATAGCCAGTCTCTTCCATAAGCTCGCGCTGGGCGGTCAGCAAGGGATCGTCCTCGTGTTCTTCGATGAGGCCAGCCGGAAATTCTAGCACTTCCTGACCAATACCGTGTTTATATTGCTTGTTGAGAACAAAGCTGCCATCGGCGGTCAGAGGCACAATGCCAACCCAGCCGCGATTCTCAATGATGTAGTAATCGGGTATAACGGTTCCATTGGGCAAGAGAACTTCCTCACGACGAACCTTGAGATAGGGTGTATCGAAGACGCGATGGGCTGAAAGTGTCTGCCAGGGACGCTTTTCTCTACTCATGTTGGTTCCTTACTGACTGAAATGTTTTAGCAGGAAGAAGCCAGCAATTACGCCTCTTCCAGCTGTTTGGGGTCCAGTGGCTCGGTACGGCCGGTTCCTCGCAGGAGGAAGCGCTGAATTTTGCCCGTGGCCGTCTTGGGCAGCTCGGCCCTAAATTCAATCTGACGTGGATATTTAAATGGCGCGATCCGGCTTTTTACAAAGTCCTTTAGCTCCTCCGCGAGCGCATCTGAAGCGCTATAGCCCGGTCTGAGTACGACGAAGGCCTTTGTCTTGACCAGATTTTCGTTATCAAGCACGCCAACCACAGCCGACTCCAGCACGGCTGGGTGCCCTATCAGCGTGTTTTCAACTTCGATAGGAGAGACCCACTGACCCCCTACCTTGAGCATATCATCTGTACGACCACAATACCAGTAGTAGCCCTCATCGTCCTGATAATATTTGTCGCCGGTGTGAATCCAGGGGCCGCTAATGGTAGCCTTAGTCTTTTCATGCTTGTTCCAGTAGGAGGCAGCGATGCTATCGCCACTGATGAGCAGATTGCCAATATCTCCCTGCTGCACAGGGATATTCTGTTCGTCGGTGATTAGAGCCGCGTAGCCGGGGACAAGCTTGCCGGTGCTGCCCGGTTTGATCTCGCCAAGGCGATTGCTAATGAAAATGTGCAGGATCTCGGTCGAGCCGATGCCATCGAGGATGGGTACCTGAAAGGCGTCTTCCCAGCGCTGCAGAATGTCGGCGGGAAGCGCTTCGCCGGCCGAGACGCATATGCGCAATGAGGAGCAATCGAAGCGTTTGGCCGCGTCAGGGAGGGCGAGCATAGCGGCGTAGAGGGTTGGAACGCCGAAAAAGATTGTGGCCCGATTCTGCTCAATCGTTTTGAACATATCTTCAGCCAGCGGGCGTCCGGGATAATGAACCGCGCTGGCTCCTACACCAAAGGGAAAGTAGAGATTATTGCCAAGTCCGTAGGCGAAGTAGAGCTTGGCCGCCGAGAAGGTGATATCGTTCTCGTTAAGGCCTAGAATGGGTTTGGCGTAGTATTCGGTGGTGTAGACCATATCGTGCTGCAGATGTATACACCCCTTTGGGAAGCCTGTGCTTCCCGAGCTGTAGAGCCAGAAGGCGCTATCGTCCTTGCTGGTTGCCACGGGTTCCAGGGCGGCCGAGGCCTGACCGATCCATTGCTCGAAGTCGCGAGTATCGGGTGAAGCGCTTATGCCGGTGTCATTGATTACGATGACATGGCGCAGATAGGAGAGTTGCGGGCGAATCTGCTTGATGTTTTGCCACAAGCTGGCATGGATCAGGAGGATGCGCGCTCGGCTATCGTTAAGCATGTAGACATAATCGTCGGGGCGCAAGACTGTATTGATCGGAATGGGAACGGCGCCGATTTTGATAGCCCCAAAGAAGGCGGCGGCAAACTGGGGTGAATCAAGCAAGATCAAGGCCACGCGCTGTTCCATATCCAGACCGAGATCCAGCAAACCATTGCCAATGCGATTCGCGAGTTCGGCGATTTGCGCATAGCTAAAGGCCTGTCCTTGATAGTAGATGGCTGTTTTGGCCCCTCGTCCTTCCGTGATGTTGCTGTCAAGAAAGGCGGTGGCCGCGTTGAACTGATCGGGTACGCTAACTTGAGGAATATTTGTGTTGCTGTCTGGCTGTCCGTAGAGCATATCTTACACCTCATTTCTTGTGGGTGCGCCTGGCGAAGAGGTACCGCTACGGTACCTATTTAATTGTACTTGAAAATACGACGAAAGTTATTGCTATCCGGTACTGCCCTGGTCAATCTGGCCCGCTCATCCTCCTTTCTCAGGGCCGGGCGCCGTGCCCGCTTGCCGCGCTGAAAAAGAGGTGCTTTGGCAGAAAACGTTCCTCGTGCTCCAGCGGTGAGGATCTGCCACCTCTTTGGCGGTCTCGCAAGACCCTTGTATTCTGTAGCTCCAATAGAGCAAAACAATCAGCCCTCGCTATGCTTCTTGAGGCGTCTGAAATCGCAAGCAAAAAAGGAACTCGCGATTCCCTTCGCGGCCTCGGATCGGTGATGTTGTCGTGTGCTGTACATGGAATGGGGTATGCTCTGGTATCCATTCCTGCAGCTCGTCAAGAACACGCTTATGTACCTCGGGATCGCTGATCACGCCGCCTCCGCGATCCGCCTCGGCCTTACCTGCCTCAAATTGTGGTTTGACGAGTGCGACAATCCAGCTTTGCGCGGAAGGTTCGAGCAGGTTGGCTAGCGCGGGCAGGACCAGGCGCAGCGAGATGAATGAGACGTCGATGACAGCACAGCTCACGGGCTCGCTCTGCTCTGGAAGCTCCTGGAGATGGCGAATGTTGGTCCGTTCCATGACGACGACGCGCGGATCATTGCGCAGGGTCCAGGCTAGTTGCCCGTAACCGACGTCGACGGCGTAGACGCGTTTGGCGCCGCGCTCTAACAGGCATTGTGTGAAGCCGCCAGTAGAGGCGCCTACATCGATCGCTACGCGACCGCCGGGGTCAAGCTGAAAGCTATCAAGTGCCTTTTCCAGCTTGAGGCCGCCGCGACTGACATATTTGAGTTCGGGCGGAGCTGTGGCAATACGGCACTCGGCATCGAGCGGCACCAGGGTGCCGGGCTTGTCGATCTTGCGATCTCCCACATAGACCTGTCCAGCCATGATAAGTGCGCGCGCACGCTCGCGACTTGGGGCCAGTTCACGCCTTACCAGGGCTACATCCAGCCGCTCTTTGTTTGCTCCCATAAGCCTGCCTATTTCTCTATATTCTGATAGTGGTAAATCAGCGCCCCGGCACCCACCAGCCCAACATTGGGGCCAAGCTCGGCCAGCACAATACGCGCTGCCTCGCGGGGAACGCGCATTGTGCGCTCCTCAACCAGGCGTTTGGCCGGGTCCAACAGACGCGCGCCCATCTGGGCCACGCCGCCGCCCAGGATCACGATCTCGGGATTGAAAATATGCAAAATGTTGACAAGCCCGATGCCCAGGGCTTCTGCCGCTTCATCGATAATAGCGCAGGCCAGGGGAATACCCGCCTCGGCGGCCTCGGCCACCGTACGCGCGGTGACGCGCAGCGTTGTAGAGGACTGATCAGGCGCAGCCTGTCCCTGGGCTCGTGCGAAGGCCAGCAGCTCGTCTCCCTGGCCGTCAGCAATTGCAGCATTGGCGTGCCGGGCGATGGCCGTGCCGGAGGTGATGGATTCCAGGCAGCCGATGTTGCCGCAGTTGCAGCGCTCGCCACGCCAGTTGATAGTCATGTGGCCAAGTTCGCCGGCTGTCCCAAAGGTGCCCTCAAGGATCTGGCCATCGGTGATTATACCGCCGCCGATGCCTGTGCTGATGGTAAGGTAGACCATATGGCGCGTTCCCCGACCCGCGCCAAACATATATTCACCCAACCCGGCAGCGTTGGCATCGTTTTCGACAAATATGGGGACCTGGAAGCGCTCGCTAAAAATGTCGCGCATGGGAACCTGGTCCCATTCTGGCAAGTTAGGCGGGGCGCAGATAACGCCCGTGCGGTAATTAAGTGGTCCGGGTGCGCAAATACCAATCCCCGCTATCTGCTCAAGGCTGACTTTAGCTTCTTCCAACGCCTGCTCTACAGCTTGAAAGAGGCGAGGGATTACAAGATCTGGACTTGATTGCTCTCCTGTGAGAGAGCTTACGCGAGAAAGCAGAGTTGCGCCGCGCAAGACAGCGGTGCGCATCTGGGTCCCGCCCAGATCGACTCCCACGACTAAGGGTAGGTGATTTTCGGTATCGGTTGATGGATTGTGAATTGACACTCTTTTCTCCTGCATGGCGTTGGCGCTCCAGATATAATCTTCTTTTCCTTAATGCAAAGTCAGTCGAAGAATTTGGATCTTCCTGCTTCCGCGGCCCCTACGGAGCGGCTGATTGAGCGCCGTTGCTCAAGCCTTCTGGTGATCAGTTTTGTAGAATGCTGCAAGCAGGGTACTGCCTTAGATAATACTCCATTTGAAAGCATGGGACAAGAGAGGCCATCCTTGCCTTCAGGGCTTTGCAGGGTTCTTTTTTTCTACGTCTGGAACTGGAGAAACGGGACCCGCTTTCACCACTCTTCGACATCTCACGCTATGGCCCGAATCTTTTCGGGGCAAAGAAATAGAGTTTCACTTCTGAAAGAGCCGCGCAAGCAGACGCACGCGTGCCTCATCCCCCCATAGGGCCAGCATATGTTGATAGAGGGTGTAGACCTCGCTAAAGGCAAGGTCGCTATGGATTTCCTGGGCGGCCCTGGCTGCGGCTTCGAGATAAATACAGGTCTGGATCATGTTGCCAAGCACCAGCGAGGTATAGGCCTTATGATAGAGGAAATCGGCGCGCACGCGTTCGGGAGGAGTTGGCTTTAACTCGTCAATCTGAGCGAAGGCGTCCCAGGCAAATTTAGGCTTACCCAGGCGTAAGAAAATAAGACCTTCGTAGGCAAAGAGCATCGATCGATCGCACTGCGCGTAAGAAAAGCAAGGATCGTCCTCTGGATTATCGGGGAAAACTGCCAGCGCCAATTGCATAAATTGTAAGGCCTCTTTTTCCCTGCCCATCGTCGCCTGAATCTCGCCAAGGCCGGCAAAGATCCAGCTATGCAGGATGGGCGAGATGCCATCGTTGCTCGCATTAACGCGCCAGAGAGCATCGTTATAAGCGCTTAAGGCTGAGCCAACGCGCTTACGGGCTGTAAAAATAGAGGCAAGGCGTAGCTGGGAGGCAATATAAATATTCCAGTCTTTGGAAAGCTGGCTATAGACAAGGGCCTGCGTCCCGTTCATCTGCGCGGCCACAAAGTCGCCCCGCTGCAATTCAAGGAGCGCCGTGAGCTGGTAGACTTGCGCCGTAAGGCCGGCGGCAACCCTTTGGTCCGGGCCGGGATAGAGCGTTGGCCTGGTCAGGTTGTTGAGATAGGGAGGGAGCAGGCGCTCTAGCTCTGCCTGCCCGCCCGTCATATAGAGCTGCCAGCATGAAGCAATTCCCATAGACCAGAGGGCCAGGGCCTCAGCGGTAGGTGGAGTAGAATCAATACTTTGGGAGCTGGGAGCGGAGGTGGAGGAGGCTTTGTGCTCTGGGGAAAAGGTGTGGTGAAGCCCAGCTCTTCAGGAGACATCTCAAAGATCTGGCAAAGTGCGTTAAGAGAAGAGCTGCGTGGAGTCTGTAAACCGGCTTCCCAGCGCATATACGTGCTCAGGCTTACCCCTACCCTGCCACTAACGTATTCAGGAGTCCAGCTTTTCTTGAGTCGGGCAGATTTTAACATACTATCATCTTGTTTTTTCATAATAAAAAAACCTCGCGCAGAGACATGAAATTTATCCGAGTTATAGGCCCTTTTTGCATAGACGTCAAGTACAAAAAGCATTAAAAACCCACGTGGCAATGCTGGCACTGCTGCGCGTGGGTTTGCCTTTCTATTCAGCTATCTAGTCGTCTGTCAAGCAGAGATTGACAAGTGGGCCGCCCGCGGCGGCAAGCAGAGAAGAGCGCAGAGGCTCAATTCGCTTGAGCGCGATGCGGCCCCAGTCAAGGAGCGCCCGCCTCTTGCATCTCCGCTTGTTTCACACCTCACGCCAACCTTGATAGAACGCGAGATTGCTTCTAAGGTTCAGGCTAAGAGCTCCTGCTCAGTAAGTGGCCCCAGGGTCGTGAGTACCTGTTTTTCACGAATGGGGAAGCGTTTAAGCGCGCGCATCACGTCTTCGGCGGTGACCTTCTCGACGCGCTCAACCTCTTCCTCAACGCTGACCAGGCGCCCTTCGATGGCCCAATCGCTGGCCAGAGAGCGCATGCGGGAGAAAGTCGACTCGCTGCTGAGCACGAGCGAGCTGATCCACTTATCTTTAGCGCGGCGCAATTCGTCCTCGTGTACGCCGTCCTCTAGCAAGCTATTGAGTTCGGCGCGCAGGAGTTTAAGCACGCGTGGGGCTTCTTCGGGCGTCGAGTTGGCTTCAATGAGTAAGAGGCCGGTGCCCTCCATGGCCCAGACGCCGCTACTTGCCGATTCGGCCAGGCCACGCTGATAGATGTTCCAGTAGAGGCGGGAACCATCGCTATCGCCAAGGATGCTGCTGCCCAGAATCGCTGCGTAATAATCAGGATCTTTCACATCTACGGTAGGCATGGCCAGGATCATAATCTGCTGCTTCAGTTTCTTATCGATCATGATCTTATTGATAGAGCTGGCGGGCTCGTAGTGAGTCACGTCGCGGCCTGCATCACCGGTGCGCCAGTTGGCGCTATGCTGTTCGGCCAAGTCCACGATATGCTCCCAGTCAAAGTTGCCGGCTACGGCCAGAATCATATTATTGGCCGCATAGCGCCTCTGCCAGTACTCGCGCATCTGCTCAATACGCATATTACGAATGCTCTCGCGTGAGCCCAGCACGTCGTGGCCTAAAGGATGATTGCCAAAATATGTTTGCATCATGCGCCGATACGTCAGGTTGTAGGGCTGATCCTCGGAGCGCGCAATCTCATTGATGATGACCTCTTTCTCCATCTCGAAATCTTTCTCATCGAGCCGAGGATACATCATATCGCTAAGCAAGGCGAGAGCGCGGTCCAGGTACTCTCCAACCACACGAGCATAGAAGACAGTTGCTTCATGCGAGGTAAAGGCGTTAAGCTCGGCGCCGATCTTGTTGAATTCGAGCGTGATATCTTGCCAGTTAAGAGTCCTGGTGCCCTTAAAGACCATATGCTCCAGGAAGTGAGAGACGCCGGCAATGCTGGGGTCTGGCTCATCGCGTGAGCCTGTATGCACAAAGTAAGAGACCGCAACTGACTCAAAATCAGGCATGGGCTGGCCGACGATTTGTAGACCATTCTTTAGACGATGGGTATGAAACACAGTACCATTAGCTGTGGTTTGTGACATGTGGTTTTCCTCCAGTGCATAAGGCCTGGGTGGCCTGCTCGCTTATTTATGACAGGCATAGTAACTTTGTAATAGTTGCATGATAGACCTGCCAGATGGATGTTGTCAAATCTGTCTGTGCAGGCTTCATCAGGATATAAAAACTGTATGGGTGATAATTTCCTGGGCCGCGTCCTGGGCCGCCTTGTTGGCGACCGGAAGATCTGGCCAGAGTTGATGGGCTGCGCTGTTCACGGCCAGCAAGACGCCGAAGCGCTGAATAACATAGGCCGTGGGCTCGCGCAGCGGAGATGCTTGCGCTGTATCGTTTGGTAGTTGCGCTGCGGCCAGGCAGCCGATAGAACGATTGGCCGCGGAAAGAAACGCCCAGGTAATTGGCTGCTGTGTTTTGCCCACATAGCGATATGAGGACCTGGCCATAATGCTGCCAATAGTAGGCACGCAGTTAGGATCGTCAAATGAACTGGCCCCTTGGGGATGGAAAGCTACTTGCCATTTGTTCTGCTTCAAGGTGATATGCAGGGCGACAAAATGCTGTTCTCCTTGCGTGTTGCTGGCGCTCTGTTGCCGGGTGTCTGCTTTGGCGCCAATTGGATCGAAGGTCCAGGTTGGGCGCATAATCGCCGCGATATGCCAGCCATAGGTTGTGGGCTGCGTCGAGGCATCAGGCCAATTTAAGGTACAGAACTGTCGGCAATCATGTCCCGCGATAGAGCAGCCAGAGCCGAAATTAAGTCCGTTACACTGGGCAGGCTTCGTTGTATCGGTATCTAGCAGAAAGCGCAGATGGGCATTCATGGGCTGATCGGCAGTCTGGGCAGGCATGGTAGCGCGGTTATAAGTATACAGCTCGCCAGGTTCGAGAATTGTGCTGGATTTTTGTATATCGAACAGCTGTTGAATGCTGCCTATCAAGGCTTGCTGCTGCTCGGGAGGTAGCATCGTCAACGAAGGCGTGACAGGAAATGAGACCGAGAAAGCGTTCTCGGCGAAATCGTTGGCTCCCAGCGCATGCGTAATACAGGCCTGCTGACTGTTAGTATTGCTTAGCGGTGGAACCGAGAGCTGGCAGCTGATAGTCGCCTTAAAGGGCTTTGCGCTCCACTCAAGCGTATGCTGGCCCCTGGGCAGCCTGAGTGGTGGCTGTGTGCTGGCAATTGGATTGCGTGTAAGCGGCTTTCCATCAAGCTTGAAGGTGCCCCAGGAAGGTAGCGCCTGAAAATAGAACAGATCATCGCCGGTAAGCCGCCTGGCTTCTGGCGTAGTCAGGCCCAGACCCGATAAGACAAGGTTGCGTACAGGTGCCAGGCTGCTCAGCAGCCCTATCAGGGTCAGTATGATAATGCCACTCGTAATAAGCAGCTGCTTGCGTCTTTGCCGTAACGAGTAGCGAGGCTTGAGCGAAAAGTGCTGAATTGGCGACGATGGGTGCTCTTTCTCAGGTTTTTTTGCCGTGAGATCACTGATTTCTATTTCATCTTCTGTAAAATCATCGTTGCGATGAGAAGGGTTAGTATTATGCATACAATTAACTTCTTATTGAGAATCTATCTGTTTCGTACTGTTGCAACATAGATCTATTTGTTTCTAGCAACAGTAATATTATATGATATGTTTTCAGGACATAGCTCTACGGGAATAGAGCATGGCCCGGGTCTGGGGCGAACTCAGCAGGCTCTTTTGGCGTGTATAGTATCATAGATAAGGTGAGGAGAGATAGCGGGGATCAGGGGCTCTCTGTATTTGCGGCCGAGAAAAGAGATGTTGAGTGTAGCTGCGCCCTTTATCTCCCCATGCGTGTACATCTTCTAACTGAAAAATGACCCAAACAGAGAAGAGAAATTTTTTCTGCTGTTGCCGCAAAACAGCTCATCAAGCGGTGTTAGCCGCAAGCTCTAGTTTTTTCGATTTTGAGGTGCTATACTACACGCACAATATTGTCAAGTTACCCGGCGTTTCATCTAAGGGAAGTCAAATTTCCTGTATTTCCCAAGCATGACAGGGAGAGGGGCGGGGAGGCCCAAAGGAGGGATTGGACCAGAAATTGAAACATTTAGGCCCATCAGTTGTGTGTGTCATGCTTCGACCGTGCTGGTCAGAAGCCCGAGGAAGGGATTGAAATATGTCTACCTCTACCTGGGGAAGTTTAGAGCAGCATAACGATGAAGGATATCCGTCGTCATTGCTTAAAATCCTTTTGAAACAAATGATGGCCCGCTTTGCAGCTCAGGGAGCATGTCTGGCCTTACCCGATGAAAGCATCGGACAGATGAGAATTCGGCTTCATCTGCGCATGCGCAATGCCCAATCCTCGATTGCCAACCTGGAACCTGGTCATATGCGGCCATCCCGGCGGCGTATGGCCGTACAGTTAATGAATAATGCGCTCTCTTCCGCGTCTCCTGAACGCCTGCGCCATGCAGCGTCTGCCGGTCAGGATGAAGAGGTAGAAGAGTTGACTGCGCAGCAGTGCCCTTTTCTTGCCGTTGGCAGTGTTTATACAAGGGGAGTGGACCTGATTGGCCACGCGTGGCTTAGAAATGATGCGTTTGTGATGAGCCACGACGAATATGTAGCCTCAGATCGGGCTGGGAATCCGCTTCCTTTCAATATGGATGTTGTGCCTTCCTCCTATCTTGTGGTTCCTGTCCAGGAGGCGACCCTCGTTGAGAGCCCGCGCGGTCAAAAGCAGAAACCTCCTGTCATAGCGGTGATCGTGCTCTACCGCGTAGCTGGGGGGCTTGGTTCGTCGTTTCATCCCAGGCAGCGCGCCGAGGCCATGACCTATGTAGAGCGCGTGGCCCTTTATTTGCAAAACGACAGCTTGCAGCGCTCCCAACACAGGGCTCGCGAATATTTACAGCGCCTTCAGGCGATCAGCACGGCCTTTCCTACTTCAGTAAAGCTCTCCGACCTTATCGAGAATATGTACCAATTTACCTCTCAGGTGGTCGATGTCTCTTCTATGCTGCTTACGCTTTACGACCGGGACACAGAGCGGATCTATGATGTCTTTGCCATCTGTAATGGTGTGCGCATAGACAGCCTGGCTGAGCAGGCAGCAATATTACAGAAGGAAGAGCGCCCCGTCTGGTGGCAGGTGACCCAGGAGGAGAAGTGTATGCTGCACTTCTCGCCAGCTCAGGATGTGCAGAAGGCTAACGCATTTCGTGAGCTGCTCAGCGGTATGTGGGGCGATCAGCGCAAGGCCGAATCCTTTCTCTTTCTGCCCATGAAGATGTTTAACCGGGTCATTGGTTCCCTCAGCATCACCAGTAAGCATTCGCATGCCTATCATGATGAAGAGATACTTGTGCTGGAGACTATGGTACAGATCGTGACTGTGAGCATTGAGAACGCCAAGCTCTATGAGCGCGATCGCCAATTGCTGCAGAAAGGCAAGCAGCGCGAGGGCCAGCTTGCCGCGATTAATAGCGCTCTGCTTTCTATCAGTTCGGTGCTGAACTTATCAGAGCTGCTCAATAGTTTTGTGCACTCAGTCGCTGAACTGGTGAATGTGGAAATATGCGTATTTCTGCGCGTATCTCCCAGTAGCGATACGCTTGTCGCGCAGGCTATTTATGGTTTTAGCAGCGTGAGCCAGGTAGACGATGGCAGCGGGCTACCGCCGGTAACTCCACCACGTAACCAGGCCGAGCACGATACCCTGATCAATAGAATAACTATCCCCTTCAAGGGAACTTTCCTTGAGGAGATGGTAAATGAGGTCTTCTTTTATCTTGAGGAATCCGAGATGGAGGAACTGGCCCAGAAGTGCGACGAGGGAGGCATTATCTTTCTGCGCGAGATGCAGATACGTCAGATTTTGATGATCCCTATGTCGTATCAATCCGAACTGGTGGGCATGCTGGCTGTCCCAATTATGGAAGAGGGCCGCTTTTTCAAACCCAATGAGGTGGGTATCCTCCAGGCGATCTGTGCTCAGGCAACCAGCGCCGTGCGCAATGCTCAGCTTTTTGAGCAGAAGGAAGAGGCGTATGCCGAACTGCAGCATATGGATAAACTCAAAGATGAGTTTCTGGTAACCGCTTCGCATGAGTTGCGCACGCCTCTTAGTGCGATAAGTGGCTATGCCAGCTTGCTGCAGCGCCAGAGCTCGCGTATTTCGGCTCAGCAGGTCTTGCGCTTCGCCTCGAAAATTTCTAGCGCGGCTCAGCAGCTGACAGATCTTGTGGCGAATATGACCGAAGCTGCCAAGATGGGGGCGGTTGATAAGAAGCTGGCACTGCAGATGGGGCCGGTCCAGGTGCGCGCGGCTGCCGAAATTGCCGCCAATATGCTTACCCTCAGTAAGGAGCAGGTACTTGATATAGATGCCGATCCTTATCTTTGGGTGAATGGTGACGCGCTCCACTTCCGTCAGGTGATGACAAATCTGCTCGAAAATGCCGCTAAGTATTCACCACCCGCTAGCCGGATTCGCCTCTCGGCTAGTGTCATGACGCTTGCTGAGATCTCGGAACAGCTGTCAGCGGACCAGGTTGATCATACGCTCTTGTTGGAGCAGCCGGAGCAATCTGTCGTCGTGATACGTGTACAGGATCAGGGAGAAGGAATCCTTCCTGATGACCAGCAAAGAATCTTTGATAAGTTTGTCAGGGCTCCGCGCTCGTTGACGACGCCGGTGCGGGGGGCAGGGCTTGGCTTGTTTATCTGCCGTCGCTATATAGAGGCGATGAGCGGAAGGCTCTGGTTAGAGCAAAGTATTCCCAATGAAGGCTCGACCTTCAGTTTTTATCTACCGCGTATAGACCCGCCAGTTGAATTAGGGGAGCAAGATACAGGTGAGTACAGAATCACGCGAAATCTTGGTGGTTGATGACGATCCTATTATCCGCGATATGATGGTGGATATCTTTGATCTAGAGGGATATCCGATCCGCGTAGCGCGTAATGGGCGTGAGGCGCTGGAAAAGATGCGTCAAGGGAAACGTTATCTGGTCTTTCTCGATCTCATGATGCCCGTGATGGATGGTCGTGAGGTCTGCTTGCAACTGGATGCCGAGCCAGAAGTGCGCAAACGCCATGTCATTGTGGTGATGTCGGCGATGGATAATCTGGCGCAGGCGGCAACGCTTAATGTAGAGGCAACGATGCCCAAGCCCTTTTCGGTCGATAACGTTTTGCAAATCATTCAACCTTACATGGAATAAGCGCTTCTAACGACACAGCCCCGAACAAATGAGGTGTGGGAAAATATGCTCCACGCCTCATTTTCTATTATTCTCCTCACTGACTGCTTGTCTTCTACGAATGGTAAGACCATATCTGGCTACATTTTATTCGTCAAGGCTAGATGCTCTCTCTATCTTTTTTAGCTCTTGCCCGCTTCCTTTCGCTCCCGATCTTCCCTAGGCGAAGCCTATCTTTTTAGCCTTTAATTTGTTATTTATCTTGTATAACGAGTATTTAAAAGTTGAGCTTGATATTGGGTAAAAAGCTTGTTTTTGTGCAGGGAATATGCTATTGTAACTCTACGCCGCTGCGCCCAGCAATGGTAGAGGTTGCATAGTTGTTGCTTGAGTAGAGGAGAGAGACTGAAATGTACGAGCAGGAATATACCAGCTACACGTTAGAGGAGTACTGGAACATCGCTAAACTTGATCCCACGCACAAATATGAGTATGTGGACGGGCGTATTCGGTTTATGACCGGTGGCTCGATTGCTCATGGCGAGATCGGTGCAAATATTGTGTCCTTGCTTTATATTGGACTACGTGAGAGCGAATGCCATGTCTATAACTCGGATGTTGCCGTGCAGCTGGCCGAGCAGCGCTGCTATTATCCAGATGCCTCAGTCTCCTGCGATCCCTACGATTGGACGCGCAGCAAAGCCCTGGAAGCGCCAAGCGTCGTCGTCGAAGTGCTCTCCCCAGCCACCGAGAGAGTAGACAGGGGCGAGAAACTTGAGGCCTACAAACGCTATCCTACAATCCAGGAAATTCTGCTTGTGGATTCGCGCAGATACTATGTTGAGCACTATCATCGTCTCGGTGTGAATAAATGGGAGCTTTCTACATACGAGAGTTGGGATGATGTGCTGGAACTGAGTAGCATCGAGGTAAGGCTAGCCCTGCGCGAGATCTATGGCAAGGCCTATTTAGAACTGGAAGAGGATCAACCGCAAAGATAAGTCTATGTTTTCGGGGATGATAGGAGGGATGATTCAATGCATGAGAACGAATCCAGGTATACGCTTGATGAGTACTGGAAGCTCGTCGAAGCATTTCCTGACCATAAGTATGAGTACGTAGATGGGTATATTCGTAAGATGTCGCGTGGTACCGTTGCGCATAGCGAGATCAGCATGAATATTGGCGCAACCCTGCACGCAGCCCTGCGCGAGAGCGAATGCCATATTTATAGCTCAAACGTAATTGCTCAGTTGACCGAGAAACACTGCTATTGTCCCGACGTAACTGTATCGTGTGATCCCCAGGCCTGGAGAAGTAAAGATGCCCTGGATGCTCCGGGCGTCGTCGTCGAAGTACTTTATGCTTTCACAGAGAAAATAGATAAGCTGGAAAAACTGCCAGCCTATCAGAAATGTCCGACGATCCAGGAAATTTTGCTTGTTGAATCGCGCAAAAGGTATGTCGAACATTATAAGCGCACAGGCTCACACCGCTGGGATGTCGCCTTTTATGAAGATGTGGGGGATAGTATAGAGCTAAGCAGTATCAAAGTGAAGCTTTCCATGAAGGATATCTATCTAAAGGTGCATCTGGAATAATTTGCCTGGCGTAGAGAGTAAGGCTGCTCAGGAAATGGGCGCTGTTTGTTTGAGCAGATCGTAAAGAAGGACAGGCTGTGAAACAGCGCTGATGTGGTAGAGAATGGTATGGAAATACAGGCGAAGCACATTCTCTACCCATGCAGATGGAGCAACAGCAGGCTGATGTCAGTACCTAACAGGCTGAACATAGCGATCAGGCTGCTCAAGATAACGCGCCTCTGCCAGGGGCCGACAGGAAGCTGCATGCTTTCTGACTCGTCTACTGCTGCCACCCTCGGTTGAGGCTGCCGTGCGGTCAGAGTCTTGCTGCGGTGCGCCATGTGCATCTGTGGATTGCTGAGATGGCTCAGGCGCTCTTGCATACCCGCTAAGCGTCCACTAAGCGCCTCCTCAAAGGAGCTATGGAGCGTCTCTTCATCGGGGAGCGGCTGAGTAGGCACAACGGCCAGCATTGGCGCAGTTGCAAAAGTATCTTGTACATCTGTGCTAACCATCCTCTGACGAATAGCTGGCGCATCAGTATATGTGTCGTAAGAATTTAACTCGATAGCAGTGGATATGCATAATGCGCTGTTCATTGCCTGTACCTCCTTTACTTATCTATTCTCTACACGGGTAAGCATAGTGGAAGTCAGACAAAAAAACATGGGTCATTTGCCCTTTTTTGGGCCTACAATAGCAGCCTTAAGAAGACTCTAAGCCGCGCAAAGTCTGATTTAAGGCTGCAGGCAGAATCCTTAAGAGTAGTAGAGGTATATCCAAGCATCCAAAAGTCCTTTTTACAGGCCGCCTGGCTAATATTGTTCGTTATAGTCAACGTAAATCAGGCTATGAAGAGGTAGAGTCGTGCTTAGTCTCAGCTCCCAGTTCGCGCGCCGGGCCTTATGTATGCTGGCGTTTGCCCTGCTCCTTTTGTCGATGTCCTATAGCTTTAGTGATGTGCCAGTAGCCAGAGCGGCACCTCAGCCAGCCCAGCCAGGCGATATAGTGCTTGATAGCCGCCTACCTGTCCAGACGGTACGCGCAAATAGCTCGTTCTTCAACGTCAACGCGAAATTTGGCTCGCGCTTCAACTTTACGATCTCGCCAGGCGTTCCGGCTGTCAGTAGTGGAACCAGCGGAACCTTTCACGATAGCGCGGCTGGCTATAGCGTAGGGGTTACGCCAGCGGGGCAACACACAAACTTCCTCTTTCATCTTGGCCCTCTCGATAGTGGGCAGGGCGATACCTATCTGAGCAATGAGCGCTGGATTCAGGGCTTAGACACCACACGCTGGATCGGTGAGGCGTTGAATGGAAAGCTGCGTATCTTTGCCGATATCATCGATACATTTCGAGGTGAACCCGGCTGCACTGATGTAGCCCTATGCATGAATGATGTGAAGGACGATATCGTGCCAGTCTTTATCGTGGGACTCAGTGTGCAGAATCTCAGCGATCAGGCGCAGACTGGCAACTATTTCTTTGGCAGCAATAGTAATTTTATCAATAACGAAGCTTGTTCGCAGTACCGAACGCCGGCCGGAACCAGTATGACTACCTTTTCCTATGATACAAATAATGATTCTACTGATGGTAATCTCTTCCTGGCCGGGACACAGGCAAGTTGGCAGTGCCAGCAAAATAATCAGGCGCGCAGCGGGTTAAGCTGGAAGTATCAGGTAGCGGCTGCGCAGACACAAACTGTCTATCTCTTGTTGGGGGCCTGGAATGCTAATCAGCGCGTTCTGGTAAATACAAAATTGCCGGCTGGCTGCCAGGACGAGAGCCTCTACTCTGCTCGGCTCTGGTCAGGGCAGAATGATGTCATAGGTTTTGCCATGGATAATCTTACGCGTGGCGATAATCTGTTAGCGCGTGCGCAATCTATGGAGAACTATCTGTTGAACAATAGCGTGCTGACGCCGGAGCAGCGCTGGCTTATCGGCGACACCTTGCGCAGCTATAAGGCAGCTAGCTGGCTGACCGCGCGTAAGGCTTGTGCGGGCGGCGGCCTGGATGCGGCAGTGTACGAAGGCACCTATGGCTTCTTAAGCACAATCGATGTCATGCATGAGTATGGCTACTTTGAGATCAATCGCGTGCCCTGGTTCTTTAAGGCCGCCATGTCGATGGTCTTCCAGAATGCTACCAGCAACACCTATGGCACCTACTTTCAGCATGATCAGGGCGGCAACGTTGACAAGCATGGCAATTGTACAGTTCCCGGCGCGGGCATACCCACATTTCGCTCTACCTGCTATACGCCTCCCTATGTTATGACGGGCGTGCCGATGCCGACAGAAGAAAACGATAATGTTGCCCTGCTCATGGCTTACTATATCTCAGTGACAGGTGATATGACTTTTGTACAGCGGCATATCGCCGTACTTGATGCGGCCATGGAGCATAACGTACGGGTAGGCAGCCCGATTACTGGCATTGCCGAGCATGATACCACCACGACTTATGACGCGGCCAACGATTGTCTCCATAACGCGGTACCGGGAGCCAGAGACCTCTACTACCAGGGGCTGAAGGAAGCTGCAGGCTATCGCGCTACTGCCTATCTTGACAGCCTGCTCACAAACGACACAAAGGCCAGCGCGTGGCGTACTGCTGCCGCGACTATCGAGGCTGCCATGCTCGCCAGGTATAACAGCAATGGCTTTATTCCGCTTGCCGATAACAGTGCCTCTAACAATTGCTCGGCGCGCAGCATTGCGCTAGGGGATGGTCTGTTCTATCTGCACCTCATTGGTCAGGATCGCTATATGAGCCAGCCGTTGTTGAATGCCCTGGCCAGACAATATCCCGAGGATCTGCAGGACTCGCGGCTGGATAAGGATGCGATGATTGCCCTGGCCTCCAAGGCCGCAACGGGTCCCGATTGCCGCTACGGCTATTGCACGCCCTATACCTGGTTTAGCAAAGTGATGCTTTCAGGCTTTGTTGCCGACTTTATCTATACGCGCTACGGCTGTACTGCCTGTAAGCATCCAGAGGTCGTCAAGGCTGCTTACGATCGCAACATCAACAATCCTGGCAACTTTGCTGATGGTATGCGCGAGGATGGAAAGGATTGGGACGGTCATGTCTATCCTCGTGGCATCATAAGCTGGGCTTTCCTGGATAGGCGCTACTAAATAAGCCATAGTAGAAGCCAGGGGAAATGTAGCGCGCCAGAATGAAAGTATTTTGTACAGCTTTTGCGCGAGACTCTACGGGCAACGTCGGGCGAAGCGCAAAACTGAGAAGATTGTCCAGGATTTGAACGTTAAGTCAGAGCAGCAGAAGACACCACAAGAAGAGCGTGCAGCTAGTTAAGCAACAATGCATGGAGCATGAAAGCGATGAGGAAGCAGCGAAAGAAGCGGGCCAAGAAGGGTGAACCGCAAACCATCACAAAGACAGTCACGCATATCAGGCTGGAAGCTTCCAATTCAGGGAAGCTGACCGCACTGGATGCGCTTGCCGAGGTGTATCTTGAGCTGACTCAGCAGTACGTCACCCTCTTTTGCACCGACGAGGTGCCCGACGGCTTTCGTGCTCCCTGCTTTCCCACTCCCATCTCGGAGCGGTGGCATCGCGTGGCAATTCAACAGGCGGCAGGCATCGCCAAGTCGTGGCGGTCCAATCGTGCCAACGCCTATCAAGACTACCTTGACGCGCTTGCCGAGTACCAGGAACAACAGACAGATGGAATCCTGGAAGAAGGAACAAGAGAACCTGAGTGGCGCGAGTGGAACATTCCTATCTTGCAACAGCTCTGCATCCAGGCTAACGCCAATGTCGTCAAGCTTGAGGCGTCCGAGGACAGCACGTTTGACTACTGGCTCAAGGTCAGTACTCTCGAATTTCGCAAACAGTTATTGGTGCCAGTCAAGCTTGCTGACTATCACAAAGAGGCCCTCACTGACCCCAAAACGAAAAAGCGCCGCTCGATCAACAGCAGTGTGACACTGAACAAACGGGACAATTATGGTGGTTGACCCTCTCCTACGATGAGACGGTAGCCGTTCAGACCGAACCAAGCGCGTCTATCATCGGCATTGATGTCGGCATCGCCAATTTCATCACGACATCCGATGGCAAACAATACGGCACCTTCAACGGGAAGTTACGCGAGCGACAAAAGCGGGACCGCGAAAAACGACGCAGGAAGGCTAAGCTGAGATCGTGCCTGGAAAAGAAAGGCACGCCAAAGGAAAAGCTTCCCTCAACGACCAGTGTGACAGAGCAGCGGCTTATGCGCCACGTCAAACAATCGATCAACCGAGCGGTCAACCTCTGTTTCAAGGAGCACGAAGGCTGTCAGCTTGCGTACGAACAGCTTTCGGTAGCGTCCATGCGCCACAAAGCATGCGCGATGAATGCTTATATGCGAGCGTCCAATCTAGCGCATATTCCCGATCAAATCACCTGGAATGCGACCAAGCGCGGTGTGCAGGCAACACGAGTGAAGAGCGCGTACTCCTCACAAGAATGTCATGTGTGTCATTATGTGGACCGGAAAAACAGACCCAATCAGCAAACGTTTTGCTGTCGAGTTTGCAGTCACACGGCACACGCCGACATCAACGCCTCTCAGAATATCGCATCCAGGCTCAGTGATGTGGAATTGCGCTCCTGTCAGAACCGGCAGGAAGTCAAAGCACTGCTCCTCAGACGACATGAGCAGTGGAAGCAGAAATGTAGCTTGGTCGTAGTCCAAGCTCCCGTCCAGTTGGGTTTGTGGGCAAGCTCACGGGCTTCAACGGACGTAGGTTAAAGTAGAAAATGTGGGCATGGAATATTTGTCCATATTTTTTGCAACTATATTCATCCTGGCCATTGTAGGCTTCCTGGTATACTGGACTCACAAGCGCAAATCGTCCTGGCCTGGCTGCGAATGTGCAGGCCTGCTAGCCGCGCAGGTAGGCGGGATGAGAGGAGCGCAGTGGTATTAGCAATCATTAAGGAGTTCTGGTATGCCACTGGCAACTGATGCCCCAGCTCTATTGTCTTCCGCAGTACGCGATCTTGCGTACTATCTTGATCAGATCTGGCAGAACTATTTCGTTGATATCGCACGTGTCAACGATGTACATATTGACTACTGTTATCCCTGGAAGAGCCGTCTGGGCTTGATTCGTCTCTCATTAGATCAGAAAAGCACATTTATCGGGATTAATTCCCTGTTACAGCTTCGACAGGTCCCAGAATATGTTCTGGTGACAACCATTGCCCATGAGCTAACGCACTATGCTCACGGCTTTGGCTCGCCCTTGCCACGTGCCTGCAAGCATCCTCATGCCAATAAAGTCGTAGAGCGGGAACTTGAGCGCCGCAATCTAGGCGAGCAGTTGCGCTGCACCGATGCCTGGATAGACAAGTATTGGTATCCATTCTATGATGCCCAGCATGCCATGATCTGTAGCGTTAGATCCGCTCAGAGGAAGCAAAAAGTTCTGCAAAGAGGATAGGCGACGAAGGAGGCGCAGGGAGCCCGATTTATGGCACCCCATATTTTTTGTAGGCACAAGTATAATAGAAATAGGGGCCTGCATCGAACATCCGGAAATACCTGAGGATGCGATAAGTTGGGGTATCTCTGCACTATGAGTAAACGGCTCTATCGAGCAGCTTAAGGCACTATATAACACGCATTGCAGGCAAAAGACATGTTGACATCCCTTTGCACTTATGGTATATTCATGTTAGCTCCCGAGATGCGTGTCGCACCACCCAATAGTTCCACAGGTTCCTAAAATTGCGTAGTTGTGTCGTACAATGTTACAGGTATGTTAACTGGAGCCTCTTAGATTCATCATAGCTGCCTGTTACCGCATAACAAGTGAACGGGAGTTTTTCCAAAACTGCCCTAAAAGCATTTCCCACCATACGTTCCTATTTTCTAGGTTCAATGCAGAAAGGAGAAAGGGCGTCTACCTCAAAACTTTTTCTTCGCCCTACACAACGTGAATATAGCTGAGTTAGAAACTAAAACCATCAGCGAGTTACGCGACCTGGCTCGCGATCTCGAACTCTCCGGCTACAGTGCCCTCAAAAAGCAAGACCTCGTTTTCCGCCTCCTTCAGGCCAATACCGAACAGCAAGGAAATATCTTTAGTGCTGGTGTGTTGGAGATAGTGGAGGACGGATTTGGCTTTTTGCGTCAGGAGCGCTTCTTGCCGGGTAACATGGACGTCTATGTCTCCCAGTCACAGATCCGCCGCTTTGGTCTGCGCACCGGAGATATGGTTTCTGGGCAGGTTCGCCCGCCAAAGGATAATGAGAAATACTACGGTCTGCTGCGTGTCGAAGCGATCAATGGAGTAGATCCGGAGATTGCCAAGCGTCGCCCCCACTTTGATGTCCTGACACCGATTTTCCCTCGTGAGATGTTTAACCTGGAGACCAGTCCCTCGAATATCTCCGGGCGCATCATTAATCTGGTGGCTCCTATCGGACGCGGGCAGCGCGGTCTCATCGTTTCTCCCCCTAAAGCTGGCAAAACAATGCTCCTCAAGTCCATTGCCAATTCGATCACTGAGAACTATGATGATACGCATCTGATGATTGCTCTCATTGGTGAGCGACCCGAAGAAGTCACTGATATGAAGCGTTCTGTGAAGGCTGAAGTCATCAGTTCAACCTTTGATGAGCCGACCGAGGCCCATACGCGCGTGGCCGAGATGGTCCTGGAGCGTGCCAAGCGCCTTGTCGAAGGTGGACGCGATGTTGTAGTGCTCCTTGATAGTATTACTCGCCTGAGCCGAGCTTATAACCTGGCAGTCCAGCCCAGTGGGCGTACGCTCTCAGGTGGTCTTGATCCCAGTGCCCTCTTTCCGCCTAAACGCTTCTTTGGTGCCGCGCGTAAGATTGAGGAAGGAGGCAGCCTGACAATCATTGCCACTGCCCTTGTCGATACCGGTAGCCGTATGGATGATGTGATCTACGAAGAGTTCAAAGGCACCGGCAATATGGAACTCGTCCTGAACCGCAAACTTGCCGAGCGCCGTGTCTTCCCCGCCATCGACATTTCCCTCTCCAGTACCCGCCGCGAAGAACTACTCCTTGACGATAAAACGCTACGTGCAGTCGTTGTCATGCGCCGTATGTTCTCGACGCTGGCCGACCAGCCCGGACGGAGTGGTTTGGAGGCGATGGAGGCTCTATTGCAGAGTATGTCTAAGACTAGCAATAATATGGAGTTTCTTGCCACCCTCAATAAAAACATTCTGTGACATGTAACCAATCCAAGTAATAGAGGTCGCCTGTAGGGCTACTAGATCGAACCTTCGCTACCCAAGCGGCCAGGTATACAATCCGGTTCCCTGCAGGCATCCGAACCAAGCTTTTTCTCTCTGTTTTGCTGGCTTCTTCCCTTTTCTCGCCTGCTATGCCAGTGATAGCCCTGACAAATCCACAGACCGGTGAGCGGGTCAAGGCTGGCACAATACGCCTAGTATAGAGTATGATAGAAACGTGCTCACAAGAGACGGAGCAAGCCAATTTTTCAGGCGGTGAGGCCATGTAGATCACCCGGCTCGTTGTCGCGCCGCGCTCCATACGCTGAGGTAGGAGGCACATGGATGAGCGCAAAGCCAGCGGTGAATTTCCGTCGACCGATATATCTATACATTCCATAAATGGCCCACAGTGAGAGAATACCAGGATAAGAGAAGAGGAGTTTTTCATGACCATCGCAGAAAACGTCTTTCAAAACTATATTGGCGGTAAATGGCAGCCGGCGGCAAGCGGGCAAACCTTTCCGAATTATAATCCCGCAACAGGCGAGTTGTTGGGACATTTTCCCCTTTCCGATCAAGCTGATGTCGATGCTGCTGTTGCTGCGGCGCGCAAGGCCTTCGAGAAGTGGCGACTGGTTCCGGCTCCTAAGCGTGGCGAAATCCTCTTCCGCGTAGGCGAGCTGCTTGTACGCCATAAAGAGGAACTTGCCCAGATTATGACGCAGGAAATGGGCAAAGTGCTCAAAGAGACGCGCGGAGATGTGCAGGAAGGCATCGATATGGCCTACTATATGGGTGGCGAGGGCCGCCGCCTCTTTGGCTATAGTGTGCCCGTTGAGCTGCCAAACAAATCGGGCGTGGCTATGCGTGATCCCGTGGGTGTAGTAGGCTGCATCACCCCCTGGAATTTCCCTATCGCCATTCCAACCTGGAAAATGTTCCCCGCTCTCGTGGCTGGCAATACGATTGTGCTCAAGCCGGCTGAAGATACGCCAAGAAGCGCGCTGCGCCTTGTCGAACTGCTTTACGAGGCGGGCCTGCCCGAAGGTGTGGTCAACATCGTATTTGGCCCCGGTAATCCTACCGGCGAGGCCCTGATCCACCATCCCGATATTGCTATTATCTCCTTTACCGGCTCGACTGAGACTGGCCGCCATGTAGCTGTGGAGGCCGCTAAATCGCTTAAGCGCGTCTCTTTGGAAATGGGCGGCAAAAATGCTGTCATCGTGATGGATGATGCTGATCTTGACCTTGCCGTCGAAGGTATTCTTTGGAGCGCTTATGGGACGACTGGCCAGCGCTGTACTGCCTGCAGCCGCGTGATTGTGCATCGCGCTGTGCAGGATCAGTTGCTTGAGAAGCTGGTCCCCCGGATTGAGCAGCTGCGCCTTGGCGATGGCCTTGATGAGCAGGTCGATGTGGGACCGGTGATCAATAAAAAGCAGCTTGATAAGATCCATTCTTACACTGAGATCGGCAAGTCTGAGGGCGCGACGCTGGTTACCGGTGGCGCGATTGCCAGCCAGGGCGGGCTTGCCAGGGGCCATTTCTATCAGCCTACACTCTTTAAAGATGTACGTGCTGATATGCGTATTGCTCAGGAGGAGATCTTTGGTCCCACCCTTTCGGTGATTGCTGTCGATTCGCTGGAAGAGGCTATTGAGGTCAATAATAATACAAAGTATGGTCTCTCCAGCGCGATCTATAGCCAGAATATCAATCGTGTGCAGCAGGCTATGCGCGATCTAACAACTGGTATTATCTATGTCAATTCGGGGACGACGGGCGCTGAAATTCAGTTACCCTTCGGCGGCGTACGCGGTACTGGCAACGGCCATCGCGAGGCAGGCCTAGCTGGACTCGATGTCTTTACCGAGTGGAAGGTAGTCTATACCGATTACAGTGGTAAGCTGCAGAAGGCCCAGATCGATACCAACTAGGCCCTGTATCCTGCAAACCAAGCCTGGCTTACGCTTTGCTCGGTTAAGAGCATACATATTGAAGGGTTGGGCGGCCGCTGTGTCGCTCGACCCTTTCTTGCTGAGTCGGGTCCGCTCTGTCCTGCGCGCTTTGCTCTATTTTTGCCTGCCTGCCTGGCTCTTCTCGCCCTGGTTTCCTGCTCTGCTACCCTTGCCTCTGCTGGCAGAGTTTCTCCCTATCAATAAAATATTCTCTACGAGTGCCTTTTTTTGTTATATGGTTGACACAAATTGCAATAAAATGTTAAAATTGCTTTTGTGATGACAATAAATTGCACTTAAAAAGAAATTCTTAATATCGATAAGGCTTACAAATCTTCGGAAGAGATTGACGAATGGCAAATAGGTAGTAGCAGAACAAGGGGATGAGCATGTCAGCATCGACAATACAGACTAGCCGCGCGAACTATGGCCTTGATGCTCCCGGGCTAGTGCGCAATCTTTTGCTCGCCGGCGTTGGGGCACTCATCATCGGGCTTGTAGCGATTACTCATGTGAGGACTATCAATGGCAGTATGCTAGTGCAGATCGCTGCCACGGCGGCAAGCTGGTATATTGCCATTAGCGGCCTTACGTTGCTTGTGACCGGCCTATTGATGATCTGGAGCAGTCGCTTCGGAAAGTTGCAGGCACGCGATCATTTGCTTGATGACCTGCATCTACAAGGGGACGAAACGGTTCTGGATCTCGGCACGGGTCGCGGCTTGCTTCTCATGGGAGCTGCTAAACGGCTGCCGCGGGGTAGAGCCCTTGGCCTTGACCTCTGGATGCAACGGAACCTGAACGGGAATCGCAAAGATATAGCCTTTGCGAATGCAGTCGCCGAAGGCGTGGCTGATCGTGTAGAAATCTATGATGGCGATATGCGCAAAGTACCTTTTGCCGATAATAGCGTTGATGTAGTTACAGCCAGCCTTTCCATTCACAACATCTACAATCGCGAAGGTCGTCGCAATGCCATCAACGAGATTGTCCGTGTGCTGAAGCCGGGCGGTAAAGTGGCCTTAATGGATATCCGCCACATTCATGAATATGCCCTGGATCTACAAGTGGCAGGTATACAGGATATTCATATTTCAAACTTGAACTACTTGATCTTTCCACCCGCACGTATCGTCACAGGTAGCAAAGTCTAGCGCCCTCTCTTGCCACAACCATAGGACGAGAAAGCTCGCCCCTGCCCTCTTTTATCCCATTTTTAGAGCGTGGGGCGTGGCTTCTCGCGGCTAAAATCGTATTTTAGGGCCAGCAGCATACCAAATGAAACGGCTAGTAGCACGACGGCAAGCGCTATCGCTTTATCAAGATCGTCCTGTGAGGCCATATAGACGGCGATAGGCATGGTTTGCGTCGTGCCGGGGAAATTGCCGGCAAAGGTAATTGTGGCGCCAAACTCGCCAAGGGAGCGGGCCCAGGCCAGACCTGTTCCGGCGAGCAATGCAGGGCGGATAAGCGGCAGGATCACGCGTCGAAACGTGTAGAACGGCGAGGCGCGCAAGGTGTAGGCTGCCAACTCGTAGCGTCTGTCGAGCTGCTCAAAGCCGGCTCTGGCACTATTCACGAAGAAGGGGGCGGCGATAAAGGTTTGGGCCATCACGACGGCCACAGTTGTGAAGGGAATATTGAGACCCAGCAGGGCCAGGTACTGTCCGATCAAGCCCATGCGCCCAAAGGTCAACAGAAGCGCGACGCCAGCTACGACCGGAGGCAAGACGGTGGGCAAGGTGACGATGATTTCCAGGACTTTGCGGCCGGGAAAGCTTTTGCGCGCCAGCACGTAAGCTACGGGCAGGCCAAAGACAAAAGCCATCAGTGTGCTGAGTGTTGTGGTGAGCAAGCTCAGCTGCAAGGCCTGAAAGATATCAGGCTGTTGCAGCTCTGCCCAGATAACGCCGGGTGGCTCGCGGAATAAGAGGGAAGCCAGAGGCACACCAAGAAAGAGAAAAAAGAGCGTGGCCAGGCTACCCACGAGTATTCTGGCAGGCCAGTGGGACCAGAATGCGCCTCTGGCAAATTTCTGGCCAGGCAGTCCGAAAAGTGATAGTTTTCTGGCGGCGGGAGCTCCGGTCCCTGACGCTCCTTTTGCAGCTTTCTCCATAGATTACCCTTAACTACTGGCTCCTTTAGGGGCGATAAAACCATACTTCGTAAGAATTGTTTGTCCCTGTGGAGAGAGCAGATATTGTACAAAGGCCTGCGCAGCCTCGGCGTGCTGGGTATGTTTGGTTACGGCAAGCGGATATTCAGCAATCACATTGAAGGTATCGGGAATATCAATAATCTTGACCTTATTTGCAACTGCCGATGTAACATCGGTGCGATAGACAAAGCCTGCGTCAGCTTCGCCTAGCTGTACCTTCTGTACAACTGCCTTGACGTTTTCCTCCTGTGAGACAAAATTTCCCTTGACGGCTTTCTCATAATCGGGACCATAATCAGCAGATTTTCCCAGCTTATCAAGAACTTGCAGGCTATACTTGCCGGCAGGCACAGCTGGAGCCTCCATATCGATCTTTAGGCCTTTGTGGGCCAGGTCCTTCAGGCCGGTGATGTTGCCAGGATTGTTTGCAGGTACGATTACCACAAGTTTGTTCCTTACAAAGACCTGTGGAGTATCAACCACGCCTGCTGTGCTGGCTTTCTGCATATTGGTAGTGTCTGCTGAGGCAAATACATCGGCGTTGGCTCCATTGGCAATTTGCTGCTCAAGAATCTGGGAGCCATTAAAATTATACTTGATCTCAACGTTAGGGTGGGCTGTCTTGTATTGCTGGGCGATCTCGCCAAAAGACTCGGTGAGCGAGGCTGCGGCAAAAACGTTTAAGGTTACTGTTCCAGCTGGCGTTGAAGCTGAAGGTGTTGTAGCACTGCCCGTGCCACTGCTTGTTGCTCCTCCACAGGCGGCAAGAAATAGACAGAAGAGTACAAATATAAGAGATATGCGTAGGGGATATCTCAAAACAAACCTCCTTACATAGTGAACGAGAGGATATCAGGAGTATAGCTTGCAACATAGCGTTCTATTGCAAGATGAATATTCATAGATTGAGTATAGCATACTTTTCTCTGCCGGCGCATCCCCTGACGGCTCGGGTGAGTGCGCTCACCAGGGAGCGAGATGTTGGTTAACTTTGTCAGTGGTGTTTGACCCGCGAAGCGGGTCTGCCTCAGACTTGGTGAAGGATAAGCTTCTCTTCTTGAAGCGTTCGCGTCGGTGTCATGTGACGTTTTTCAGTTAGGTGACGATAACAGAATGAGGCCTCAAAACTGGAATAAAGGGGAGCAAGATGCAACTACCGAGAAGTGGCTCTATCCGTGATGACACTGCTCTCGCCGAGCTCTACCAACGCCATGTGTATACCCTCCTGGGATCCATCCGACGCTGTGCTCCAACGCCAGAGGATGCCGAGGATATATTACTGGAAGTGTTCATGGCAGCCTTTGAACACAATGCACTGACCGGGTGGAGCGAAGGGAAGCAGCTCGCATGGCTGCGCAAGGTTGCGCACAACAAGTGCGTGGATATTTACCGCGCTTCACAGCGCCGTCCGTCTCTTTCACTGGAAACCATCACCGAAGCGCTCTATGATGATGAGGATCTGCTTCCTGAGCAGATGGCGTTGCATGCTGAAGAACGCGCTCTGCTTCATGCCCATCTGACAAGGCTGCCTGAGCAGCAGCAGCAGATTTTAGGTCTGCGCTTCGGGCACGGTCTACGCTCTAGAGAAATCGCCAGGAAACTGAACAAAAGTGAGAGTACTATACGCATGACACTTTCACGGACACTGAATCTGTTACGGAGAAACTATAGCACAGAGGAGGATAGCGATGCGTAAGCCAGATGACCCTTTCCTGCATGAGCAAATAGACGAGCAGATCGAGGCCCTGGCTCACCTGGGGAAGAGTTCCCCTCTGCCTCAAGCTCGCCTCGTCTCTGACCTCCATCACGTATATGGTAAGGAGCACGAGATGGCCGAACGGGTATGGGAACGTTTGAACAGGCAGATCATGCCGAACAGTTGGGGGTATGAGCACTCAAAGGATCAGGCTCCCCCGCAATTCGTGAAAGAGGCTCAGCCAATGAAGACAAAAAGGAGGCAGCTCCCCATTACAAAAAAAACAAGGCATGTTCTGGAAACTGTGGTCGCAGTCCTGATTGTCGTGGCACTCGTCGGGAGCATGGCCCTCCTTCTCCATTTGAGGCAGACCTCCCAGTCCTCCCAAGGGGGCAAAGGAGCACCATCTTTCGCAACTCAGGCATCGCATGCAACGACCACAGCTGCAACAACAGCACTCCCGCTATCAGCACCACCAACTTCCGTCGTGTTACGTTTAAGCGCTCCAGGAATCCCATCGACAACCCGCAGTGAAATCACCATTCCTTCTGGAACGAAAGTCACGCTCACCGTGATCCCTAATCATTCCCTTCTCCCTTTTCAGACGTATACAATGGGGATTTATGCCACAGATCCTTTTGGATTTAGTGAACTTCAGTATTGTACGTATCCTCATACAAGCACCTGTACCTATCTGATTGCCCCCTCTTCTGAGGAGAACACAGATTATACGAAAGGAAAACACACGTTTAGAGCATTTCTTGGGGATATTGGAGGACGCATATTGGAAAGTTCAAGCGGCATCACCATTACCTGGTCATCATGATGGCATGCTGGTTCCGCCATGTGCGCCGACCAGCGCATTGCTTGATAGGGCACGATTGAAACGCAGACTTGCCAGAAACTGCTAGTTCGCGTACTTCCTAGAGCTGGATGTGCAACGCTTCCAGTAGCGCTTGATGCATTCCACAGCTTTGGTTCCTCATTAAATGCAGAGGGCTTGCTCAATCTTTCGACTATTCATATGTTGTCTAGAATGAAGAAAGTGCAACTCTTATAGCTGACCCAGGCAGGCTTTTATTCAAGAAAAGAGGAAGCTTATTGCTTCCTCTGTTGAAATGTGTAGTGGTTAAGATAGGCATCAAGTAGCTGCCCAACTTTTATAGTTGCTTGCTTTCCAGATCTGTCAGGTGAGCTTGAGCCTTTTTCAGGTTTTGCTCAATCTGTTGCGCAAACTCGTCTTTGTGTAGGGCAATAAACATATCGAGCGCGGCATGATAGCTGGCTATGGCTTGCTTCAGATTGATATGCTTATCGCCTGAGCCGAGATCGCAATAAACGTTGCCGCAATTGTTCTGGATGGTCGCCCACTCAAGCGGAAAGTCAAGCGGGGTATAAACTTCCAGAGCAGCCTGATAGCTGGCCAGCGCTCTTGCTTGATATTCTGGCCTCTCCACAGCTAGATCGCGATAGAGATTGCCAAGATCCAGCTGCAGCGAAGCCCAGGTGCTCGGCGCTACTCCTTTAGTGTATACCTGAAGAGCAGCCTGATAACTGGTAAGAGCCTTTTGCAGGTTGGCCTGTTCGTGGCTCCCTTCCAGGCTAGCATACGTCGCTCCTAGATTCCTCTGTATGCTGGCCCATGGTCCTGGATGCCCATCGCGGGTATACACATGCAAAGCCTCTTCGTAGCAAGAGATAGCGCGTTCCAGGCATTCTTGCGTATTGACGCTGGCAGCGTTTCTGTAAGCATTGCCAAGGTTATGCTGAGTGCGCGCCCACTCTGTGGGCAGGCGCTCCCTGCTATAGACCAATAGGGCCGCCCGATAGCAGGCAATAGCATTATTGATGTGAGCCTGGCGATTCCCCTCTAACAGGGCGAAATAAGCGTCGCCAAGACTGTTTTGTGTGCGCGCCCACTCGAACGGAAAGGCTTTGCGGTTATACACCTTTAGCGCAGCTTCGTAGCAAGTAATGGCCTTTGGTAAATTAGCCTGCTGATCCTGCTCCAGGTGAGCATAGGCATTGCCCAGATTGGCCAGAACTGTAGCCCAGCCCAGCGGGAACGCCTCGCGGGTATAGACGCGCAAGGTAGCCTCAAAGCCCTCAATGGCGTGACGTAGATTCTCCTGTGCATTGCCGCGCGGCAGATTCAGATAAGTAAGGGCCAGCATATTCTGCGTCTTGGCCCATTCAGTAGGAGACGTTTCGTAGGTATAGACTTGCAAGGCCGCCTGAAAACAGGCAATCGCATTCTCTAGCCTTGCCTGCTCATCGCCACCTGACAGCAAGTTGTAGATGATCCCGATGTTATTCTGTACCGTCGCCCAGTCGTTTGGCGTCTGCTCGCGCCTGTACACTCTCAACGCTGACTGATAGCATTCAAGAGCTGATTGCAAATGCTCCTCATTTCCTCCATTAGAGAGATGGCGATGCGCATTGCCCAGGCAATACATCGTATCGGCCCAGTAATCGGGGTGCGCCTCGTAGGTATTCACGCGCAGGGCGGCCTCGTAATGGGTAATCGCCTGGCGTAAATAGGCCTGGCGATCGCCGCCCGGTAAGAAAGTATAGACATTGCCAAGATTGTGCTGCAGCGAGGCCCAGCTATGCGGTGTTTCCTCGGGCGTATAAACGCGCAGAGCGGCTTTATAATGCACAATGGCTTTTTCGAGCGTGGCATGGCGATCGTCGCTGGGCAGCATACAGTAGAGATCGCCAAGTCTGGTCTGAATATCGGCCCATTTAATGGGATACGCGGAATGAGTATAAATTTCCAGGGCCGCTTGAAAGCAAGCCAGAGCTTTTAAGAGCTGCGTAAGTCGATCGGTGCCGGGCATTACTGTATAGGTTGAGCCCAGATCATGCTGAGTTTCGGCCCATTCGATAGGAAACTCTTCGCGGGTATAGATTTCCAGGGCTGCTCGCAAAGAGAGGATAGCGCGTCTGCTATTGGCCTGGCGATCTCCACGCTCCAGGCTACTATAGGCGACACCCAGATCATGCTGGGTTCTGGCCCATTCAATAGGAAATGAATTGGGGGTGTAGATTGCCAGGGCGGCACGAAAGCAATCAATTGCTCTTTCCAGGTTATGCTCTTTATTTCCCTCTGTCGAGGTGCTATAGCTTACGCCAAGCTGATATTGAGCATCGGCTGTCTCGCGCCTTTCTTGATTATTCATCGAAATTCGTTCCTAAGTTCGCAACTTGCCAGCTACATGAGGAATGATATCAAGCAAATATGCGTCTATGTACAATTCATTCTCGATTTTACGAATTGCTTCTCCGCTTGTCAACTGGTGTATCGGTGTTTTGCCTTCTCAATAGATCTTGCCAGGCAATTTATGTATGTACTTGACAAGTATATTTTGCGAAGGTATATTTTTTGCAGATATATTTTGTCGGGATATAAAAACTGCTGATAGTAATGGCCAGCTTCTTGCTGGTCAGGCAAAAAGCACTGGGAGAATGAATATGCATACAGAGCAGCTTATGCGCGCGGTCCGCGTACATCAGTATGGTGGACCAGAGCAACTCAAACTCGAACGAATAGAGCGACCCGAGCCTCGCGAAGGTGAGGTCTTACTGCGCGTCCACGCGGCAGGCGTTAACCCGCTGGACTGGAAAATCCGTCAGGGCTTAATGAAAGAATATATGCCAAGGACGCTACCCTATATTCCCGGCATAGAGGTATCGGGAGTCGTCGAGGCAGTTGGTCCTGGGGTTCCATCAGATCTGCTCGGGCAAGCCGTCTTCGGTGGAGCCGAGAAGGGAACCTATGCCGAATATATCACGGTTTCGGCCGCCGCACTGGCCAGAAAACCGCAGAAAGTGAGCTTTGCTGAGGCCGCCACCATCAAAGGTGGCGCGATGGTGGCCTGGCGAGCCCTCTTTGAGCATGGCCAGTTGGCTGCGGGCCAGCGCATCTTGATCCAGGGTGCCGCTGGTGGGGTGGGCCTGCTTGCCGTCCAACTGGCTAAATGGAAAGGAGCGCAAGTGATCGCAACAACTTCTGCTGCCAATCTTGACTTTGTGCGTTCCCTAGGCGCCGATCAGGTTGTGGATTATACGACAACTCCTATCGCGCAGGCAGTCAAAGATGTTGATATAGTTCTTGATGCGGTTGGGGGAGAGACTTTGCTTAGCTCCCTGGATGCGCTCAGAGCGGGCGGGACGCTGATCTCGCTTGCCGGCCCTCCGCCGCTGGAGAAGGCTGCCGAGCGCAGGGTGCGGGCCATGTTCAGTCGGGGCGAATCCGCAACTCCTCTGGCTGTGCTCTTAGAGACGTTGACGCGCCTGGTTGATGAGGGGAAGCTCAAAGTAGTTGTGGGGAAAACATTTGCCCTCGATGATGTGCAACAGGCCCATGTGCTTTGTCAGAACGGACATGGACGCGGCAGAATTGTTTTGCTGGTTGCAGAGTAAAGAAAGAGAGAAGGATCATGAGCATTGCAAAAAATCCTACTACAGATCTCGGCGTCGATCTCTTCGGGCCAAAAATCGAGTTCCTGATTGCGCCAGAAGATAGCCAGAGCGACTTCTGTGTTATGAAAGGCATAATTCCACCAGGCGAGTTCGTTCCTTTACACAGCCATCCGGAGACAGAGGATTTTCTCATCCTCTCGGGTGAAGTACAAGTTCTCAAGCAAGGCCCGCAAGGACAGAGCGAATGGATAACGGCAAAAACTGGCGATTATATCCATGTGCCGATTAACGTGCCGCATGCCTTCCGCAACGTCGGAAATCTGCCTGTGATCCAGTTCATCACGGCCACCAAAAAGTTGGGACAGTTCTTGCTAGAAACCGGTAGACCGCTAGCGAACGCAGCTAAGCCAGCAACGCCCGAGGACTTTGCGCGCCCGGCAGTTATCGGGGCCCGGTATGGCTTCTGGATAGCGACACCCGCCGAAAACGCCGCGATAGGCATTCATCTCTAGTCAGTGGTGCGGGGAAGTATCTCGCTTCCCTTTTAGTACTTGCCTCCCCTTTTTCCAGTACCATATATGGGTTTTCAATATGACAAAGCTTGTCATATTTCTGTGCTACAATTAAGAAGTCTGGCAGATCATGTACCAGGCAGAAAACCAGGAGATATAGAAGCGTAGTAGAAGCTATGGATGGCCTGAATCAGATTTAGCGAGGATCAAAGGAGGATATATGCGCGCTGATCGCTTGCTCTCCATTTTGCTGCTGCTGCAGGTTCATCGCCGCATAACGGCAAGAGAACTTGCCAGGCGGCTGGAAGTCTCGGAGCGAACTATCTATCGCGATATGGAAGCCTTGAGCTCGGCTGGCATTCCGGTAACTGCCGAGCGCGGAACGGGTGGTGGCTGGCTACTATTGGAAGCCTATCAGACCAATCTGACTGGCTTGAATCAAGAGGAAATTCAGGCCCTTTTCCTGACCAGGCCCTCGCATCTGTTGACGGATCTCGGCCTGCGCCAGGCCTCTGAAGCGGCCCTTATCAAGCTTCTGGCTGTCTTGCCTTCACTCTCTCGCCGCGATGCTGAAAATGCTCACCAGCGCATTTATGTGGATGTGACCGGCTGGCATCATGTTGAGGAGAATGTGGCCTTTCTGCCAACTCTCTACGAGGCTATCTGCAAAGAACGCAAATTACAGATAACGTATCGGCGCAACGATAATGTAGAGGTGGAACGTGTGGTTAGTCCGCTGGGGTTGGTTGCCAAAGGCAGCACATGGTATCTGGTTGCCAGCGTCGAGGAAGATCAGCGCACCTATCGGGTCTCGCGCTTTCTAGCCGTCAATATCATGGAGGAGCCCTGCATACGTCCAGCAGATTTTGACCTGGTAACATATTGGAACCGCTCATCCACTGATTTTGTCTCTCAGCTGCCTCGCTACCCCGTTACCGTGCGCATGGAAGCAGAATTGCTAGATATGATCTACCAGGCAGGTAGGTATGCGCGTATTCAGCGCATCGAGCGGCCTGGAGATGATGGGAGGATCATCGTGCATCTGCTGTTTGAGATGGAGCAATCAGCGCTCGGCTATCTCATCAGCTTTGGTCCGCGCGTAGAAATTATTGAGCCACAGGACTTACGCGAGAAGGTCATAGCATTGGCCGAGAGCGTCCTTGCTCTGTACACGCGCAGTCCCGTACTGGTCGGCCAGGCTTAAAGCCAGAGCAAACCAAAGCCAAGCAAAATGTAGACAAGCAGGGAAGCAGCTACGAAGAGGAGCACAATCCGTAGCTGCAAAATTCTGCTCAGGACCACTATCTCGGGCAGACTGAGGCCCGAATCCGCCAGCATAAATGTCAGCACGATAGGAACTGCTGCACCGTGTTGAATGAGCGCATAGCCGATGGGAATAAGAAAGAGGATATCGGCGTAGATTACACCTCCCAGCAGAGCTGCTAGTGGTATGCCTGCAAGAACGCCCCACTGCCCAAGCTGGGCTACAGTCGTGGTAGGGATCAGTATATCTATAAGAATGCCGGATATAGTTGCCAGGACTAGCCAGGGTAAGAACTTGCGCGTCAGTCGTTGGCCCAGCGCAGCGGCTTTCTTGAGGGCCACGCGTCCTGAAGCTGGAACCGGCTCGGCCTCCGCAAACCAGAGATAGTCGCGTAAGGCGCGCTCGCCCGGAAAATGGCCGATGAGCCAGCCAATACTTACCGCAGCAATCAGGCAGCAGGCAGCATAAAACAGCGCAATTCGCCAGCCAAAAACCACAAAGAGTAGAATAATCGCGCCAAGATTGATAGTTGGCGAGGCTAGCAAGAAAGAGACCGCTGGGCCCAGCGCTACCTCTGCTTCTAGCATGCCCAGAAAGAGCGGCACGGCCGTACAGGTGCAAAAAGGTGTCGCGGCCCCTAGCAAAGCTGCAAGTATGTTGCCGGCTAGCCCCGGCCAGCGCTCAAAGGCCTGGCGCAGCTTGCTGAACGAGAGGCTTTGCTTTACATAAAAGGCGAGCGTCGCCGTACTGAAGAGCAGCACCCCGATAAAGATCAACAGGACCGGGAAGAAGAGCAGACCTTTCCAGGGTAAGGCTGACGATAGTAGATTCATAAAGAATGTACCTCGGATGGGCATCTCTGCCAGAAGCTAATTTATATTTGTCGGAGCCATCAACCGGCTAGCCCTCGCTCTGCCCATCATCTTGCGCAGGCTGTAGAGGCGCAAGGAGCGTCTCGGAGGTCTCATAATGGCTATAGTAGCGCTCACTGCTCGTGGTCTCCTCGGATGTGCGCTGCAAAGGGAGCGTAGAGCGAAAACGCGTCTTATGCATATATTGTGGACGGTAGAGTGTATTATAGGAGCAAAACGGAATGATCTTGCCATCCGGCAGCACATGATGCACGCAACACTTTTTGGCTGAGCGAACATCGAAGTTCCAGGCATCCATAAAAGCAATGATTACTATGCGGAACATATTCTCATAGAGCACGCTGCCATGCTCCTCCTGGGACAAAGCTTGAGGCGTTACAGGCAGACAGCAGCTAAAATCGCGTAGAGCGTTGATTGTGCTCAGAGGCATCGAGGCCGACCACAGCCGCATCAAAGCCGAACCAACCACGCCCTTCACATCCTCAACGCGAAAATTGATCTGATTGCCCACTACATCCAGATAGGATTTCACATCGATGTAGCGCGGCAACGGCTTAACCTTATTGCCCTTGATGTAAGCATAGGTCATACTGATGCAATCGCTATGACAGGGGAGAGGCACAAAATCGGTCTGGCGAAACATGCCGTTTGTCTGCTCTGCAACCGCCCGAATCACATCGGGCACCGTCGTGCGCTGCATGGCATTCACAGCATCGTGGCGACCAACATTGGTCACAGGCTGGAAAGTTACCCCGCGCACCATCTTCTGAGCGATGCCAAACTTGACGATCTCACCGATCTCGTCCTCATTTACCCCCTGCTTGATCGTCGCCGTCAGATTGATGGGAATCTCGTAGCGCGTCAGGTTAGCAATAGCCTGCTGCTTGACTTCGCGTAGATCCAGGCCGCGCAGCTCCTCATAGGTGCTCTGGCGAAAGCCATCGAATTGCAAATAGACCTCGAAGTTGCCCTTAAAGGCGCTCAACTTGCGCACAAACTCTTCATCGCGCGCGATGCGTACGCCATTAGTATTGATCATCATGGCCTTAATACGTTTCTTCCTGGCCATCTCTAGAATCTCAAAGAGCTGCGGATGAAGCGTAGGCTCGCCGCCGCTGAACTGTACCACATCGGCATAGCCCTCGTTCTCCACAACAGTATCCAGCATGCGCTCTACCTCATCCAGTGGAGCGAAGCGGCCGACATCCGAGCTCGCAAAACAGGTAGGACAGCGCAGATTGCAAGCCTCAGTAATCTCGACAAGGGCCAGGCACGTATGCTGTTCGTGGTCTGTACACAGCCCACAATCAAGAGGGCAACCTTTCTCAACGCGTGTCTGAAAATGGCGCGGTAGGGTACCCGGCTTGTTATACTGGCTCTGGCTCAAGTAATAAGCGGCATCTGAAGAGATAAGCGAGCGCATCGAGCCATGTTCAGGGCAGGTTTTGAGCATATAAAC
Source organism: Ktedonosporobacter rubrisoli (assembly GCF_004208415.1). Classification (GTDB taxonomy): domain Bacteria; phylum Chloroflexota; class Ktedonobacteria; order Ktedonobacterales; family Ktedonobacteraceae; genus Ktedonosporobacter; species Ktedonosporobacter rubrisoli. The sequence goes on from NZ_CP035758.1 coordinate 7,559,230, forward strand.
TTTGTTGTCCTGCAAGATAATCTTGGCCTGCACTACCTTCAAGCAATGAGGGCATAGACTATTGGTGAAGTTGTGATAAATGTAAGAGCGATCATGGCGGATCATCGCCGGATCTTCTGTGCTCGGAATGGGCATACCTGGGACCGGGGTCACGGGAACCTCTTGCGCTTTGCGTTTGTTTCGCATAAAAAAATCTCCTTTCGGGGCCATGTTTTGGAGAGAGCTAACCCATTTGTGAAAACATAACAGTACAGGCGATAGCCATCACGACCGGGCTGACAGCTACCATGGTCAAGAGCCCATAGCCGATATAGCGGACCTTGCGAAAGAAAAGTAGAACGATAGAAGCAACCACTATAGCCAGGTATGCATAAAGGGTTAGCAAGGGTAGATTAATCTGTATAAATCTCAAGCTCAGCAACCCCATAATAAGGGGTACCAGGCCAATGCCAAGACCAATAAAATATTTCATAGAATTTGACATTTCTTCTTGTGGCCCTCGCGTTTCACGCGGCGGATCGGGATACTGAGTCCCCATAACCTCTCTATTGACCTCCTTACAATAATGTTGAGCCGGAAAAGTTATACGATCTCGCGCGCTTGGTTCTCTGATACCCGGCGTGCCTCGCGGCTTTCGCGCCATGAGAGCCACAAGCTAGAGCTAAACCAGAGAATCGTGATGGCATAGAGGACCTGTACGAGCGTAAAGCCCAGGAAGACATGGGGATCGGCGCGGGTGAAATCCACAAGGAAGCGAAAGCTGCAGTAGCCCACCACGTAGAGTTTAAAGAGGTCCCCTGGACGGGGCATTTTATCGCGCAGACGCAGGATGATAGCAAACAAAATCAGATCGAGAACAAGCTCGTAGAGCGCCGAAGGTTGACGACGAACGCCATGCTGCATAAGCGCCCAGGGCAGCGTGCTGGGCAAGCCAAAGGGATCACCGCCCAATAGATTGCCCAGGCGCCCGATGGCTTGAGCCAGCGGCAAAGCTAGCGCAAAGATATCTCCTGTAGAATAGTTGATATGGTTGAAGCGCTTGACAAGGATCACACCTAAATAGCCGCCGAAAAAGGCACCTGTCCAGGCCTGCCCGCTAAACCAGAGATAAGGTAAGTCCTTGATAAAGGTAGCAGGGCCGAGAAAGATCAACATACTCAGCTTGGCGCCGAGCAAGCCACCCACCAGCGCCCCCAGAGCAACGCGCAATATGGCCTCTGTGGCCCGACGCTGGCGCTTTGCCTCAAAGTATGTAATAGCTCCCCCAATAATGTAGGCGCAAAGAAATAGGAGTGAGTAAGTTGAGATTGTAAAATTTCCTAAATGTAACCAGGGATACATTAAACTATCTCCCTCTACTGCAAATGCATAGTACACAATCAGGGCATAAGTATTAGCAAGACAAGCTGCAATATATTCGTCCTTGAGATATATATTACTCCCAACGGAAATAGAGATCATGGGTCATTTGACTCATTCTTAAATCTGGTTATGATATCTATCACTATGCTTTTATGAAACAGAGCATTGACACCTTCTCGCAACTCCATGTACTATAAGCACAGGTACGCAGCAAACGGCAATGCATACTTTGTTTATTCGCATGGAGGACGAACACATGCCCGCATATTCAGATCCAAGTAGCATGTATGCTGCATTAGGCACAATGATGCTAGTTTTCGGTATTATTGGTGTGGCAAGTATCATATTCAGCGTCATCATCTACTGGAGGATCTTTTCCAAGGCAGGATTTAACGGTGCCCTGGCTCTGCTCATGTTTATTCCTATTGCTAACCTTGTTATGATATGTATTCTGGCCTTTGGCGATTGGCCGGTGTTACGTGAGCTCAATTACTTACGTCAGCAAGCCATGATGCGCGGACAGCCGCAACCGGGCTTTCCGCCACCTAATCCGCCATATCCACCCACACCAAATTATCGATAAGAGGAGCCGAGGATAGAGCGTGGATGAGTGAGCTAATGAGGAGCGCATAGTAGGTAAAGTGTTGAAGCATGCATTGCCCTATTTTCTTGTATCTCGCAGTTTTCTTTGCTCGAAAACCACTATGCGTTAGTAGTGTATGCCGCAGGCATTTTAGCATGGAGTAACATATGAGTAGTAGATATATCGGGGCGTTTGGTGTTCTTTCCTGTGTATATGGCCTGATTGTCCTGGTTATCATAGCATTTGCTATCCTGGTTTTCTGGAAAATACTCTCAAAGGCTGGCTACAACGGAGCGTGGAGTTTGCTCTTGCTTATTCCAGGCGTAAATGGCGTTGCGGCACTTGTTATAATGTGTGTTCTGGCCTTTGGCGAATGGCCGATATTGCGTGAGCTCAACTACCTGCGTCAGCAAGCCATGATGCGCGGGCAGCCACCCTACGCCGGTTTCCCGCCGCCTAATCCGCCATATCCACCAAATATTTATTAGAAAAAATATTGCAGATAGCAACGCAAGAACGAGGGGTAGTAAAAAAAGGGGCCTGCTGCTCCTCAATATGCTTTTGCGCCTGTTATTCTCTCCCCCGGTTGTACTACGTATATAGTGTCCCTTGTCGAATCTTATAATTGCGTGCTATACTCAGGTCAGAGATTCTTTTTTTGAAACCCACCGTTGTGCTCATCCCTCTACCTGGTCTTAGAACACCGCTGATGGTGTCGCCACGAGGGAATTTGCAACTGGTAGGGCAAAGGAGGTGAGGGATATGGACGCTGGCCCTAGTCATAGTAGGTATGTGCTGAATACGTGCCTACTTTTGGGACTGTTCTTCTCCTCATCGAGTTTGCTTACCGGTATGCCTCATTAATGCACTAGCTTTTACGGCCACTGCCGCCTTGCTCGATGAGTGTACATCGCCCCCATCGATGTGTTTGGTGTCGAGTAAGGATGATCCCTTCTGCCAGCAAGTCCTTTCCTGCTCTTGCAGCGCTCCCTTGTGTGCTTTTACATGTTCGCTGTAACATTTGTTGCTTGTTTTTGAACATGTGTCGCTGTGATATGCCTTTTTGCGGTGACTAATGTTACACAGGTGAGCGAGTTATCCACATGTACACATGTATGTGGATAAACCTATGGACAAACTTACACTCATAATAAGGCGGTGATGCTGATGATTTTTTTAAGCACTTTGCTGCGTCAGAGTATCTATGACAGGGAAAATCGCCGCGTGGGAAGTGTACGTGATGTGTGTGTGTCGCTCGATGAGACTTTTCCTGTGATTACGGCGCTGATGGTACATGGCTCGGGCAATGGAGATACATTTATTCCCTGGACTCAGGTAGAGAGTATAGAAGAGCTTCCTGTGCGCCTTGCAGTTAGTCAGGATCAAATCAGAACATACGAACTGCGGGATAACGAAATCTTGCTCAGGCGCGATATCCTTGATAAGCAGATAGTCGATACGCAAGGATTTCGCGTGGTGAAAGTCAACGATTTAAAGCTGGCTCAGATTAAGAAAACCGCGCGGCTCGTGGGCGTGGATATCAGCCTAAGCGGTTTGTTGCGTCGCCTGGGTGTGCAGCCTGTAGTAGATGCTCTCAGCCGGGTTGCTCCCTTGCAGCTGGATGAGCGCACAATTACCTGGAATTATGTGGAACCCCTGCAGATGGTCAGGGCCAGTAGCGGCCAGATGGCACCCGCGCTGGCGGGAGCGGCGGTGGGCGCCGGCGCAACGGTTATTCCTCAGGTGCAGCTTAACGTTAGCCATACTAAACTTGCCGATCTGCACCCGGCTGATGTCGCTGATATTCTTGAACAGCTCGATCTTGAAGATGCTGGGGCCATGCTGGATCGCCTTGATCCAGAGATGGCTGCCGATACCCTTAACGAGGTTGAATATCCCTTGCAATCGGAGCTTTTAAGCGAGCTGAATCCTGAACGAGCATCAGACTTGCTTGAGCACCTGGCCCCTGATGATGCTGCCGACATTCTTGCCGATATGTCACGCGGCGAGGCCGAACGCCTGCTTAGCTTGATGCCCGCGTCAGAAGCGGAGCCCATCCGTGAGTTGCTGCGCTATGGAGAGCAGACGGCCGGCGGTATCATGACTAATGAGGTCGTGACCTTGCCTCAGGAGGCAACGGTAGAGGAGGCGCTGGTCTACTTGCGCAAGAATTCGGCGCACCTGGAGATGATCTATTACCTCTATATCGTTGATGAGGAGCAGCATTTGCGCGGCGTTGTCTCTCTGCGCCAGCTGGTGACTGCCGAGCCGGGAGCCAGGATGCGGGAGCTGATGGACCCTGATGTGATCAGAGTGCAGACCAGTACAGATCAGGAAGAGGTTGCGCGCATCATTGCCAAGTACGATCTGTTGGGCGTGCCTGTGGTCAATGAGGATGGCAGTTTGCTCGGGCTGATAACCGTTGACGATGTGATAGATGTGATCCACGAAGAGCAGGCTGAAGATTTCTCGGAGATTGTCGGCGCTGATGTCGAGGATACTGAAGATGAGGAGCGCTTTTCCTGGCGTGCCGCCATCAGCCGCTTTTCCTGGCTCGTCGTGAATGCTATCGCTGGCTTGATCCTGGCCCTGGTCATCTATCAGGTTTTTTCACCCTTGTTCGCGCACGTTTCGGTTTTAGCGCGGGCTCCCCAGGTGGTGGCCGGTTTATCCTTGCAGCAGGCCTTTGTCGGCATAATTTGCCTGATTCCTATGCTCTTATTAACCAGCGGTAGCGCGGGTTCGCAGGCCCTTGGGGTGGCGGGCTGGCAGCTCTATACCAAACGCGGCCGCGATTTCTGGCGCGGCTTGCTACGAGAGCTGCTTCAAGGCGCGCTTGGAGGCATTCTGATCAGTATTCTTGTGGGGGGGCTGGCCTGGTTCATCTTCCACTCCTGGCAATTAAGCGTAGCGGCAGGGCTGGGCTTTGGCCTGACCTTACTCGTCGCCTCCATTTGTGGCATCATCTTGCCCAATCTTTTGCATCGCTTGCGCCTGCGCGGTAGCCTGATCACCGCTCCTTTGCTCGATCCGGCCATTGCAATTATTAGTCTTGGTACCTTCTTTGCCCTTACCTTAGAGCTGCTGGAAAGGCTGCACATCTGAAAGCGTTCTCTTGAGAGAGGGTGAATAGCCTGGCAAAAAGAAATTTCTGGGACAACCGCCCAAAAGCTCAAAAAGGGTATTGACGAATCAGGCTGATTAGTATATACTGCTAATCGTTCGAGAGAGCAATGAGCCTCTCAGGACAATTGAGCACTTTCCTCGATAGCTCAACGGTAGAGCAACCGGCTGTTAACCGGTGGGTTACAGGTTCGAATCCTGTTCGAGGAGCTAACGACACCCGGAACACGTTTCCGGGTGTTTTTTTGTGCCATAACATTGATGACATGCTAGAGGCTGTGCTGGCACAGCCTCTAGCAACTTTTCTAGAGTCTGTTAGGGACTCAACTTCAACTGGATGAACTGATGAAGCATTACCCAAGCAAACACCACCAGGTGCAAGCCGGCCAGCGTGGCAGGAAGCCGCTCATAATCGTGCACCATGCGCCGGAAGCGCGTGGTCCAGGCGAACGAGCGTTCCACCACCCAGCGGCGTGGCAGCAGGACAAAGCCACGCTTGGCTTCGGGCAGTTTGACGACTTCCAAGCGGATGCCCTGCGCTTTGGCTGCCTGCTCCGGCTCGTCGCCCGTATAGCCAGCATCGACGTAGGCCAGCTCCACATGCTCTCCAGTGGCGGCTTGCACGGCGGCCAGTTCCCCGACCTGGGCTCGATCCTGCTCATTGGCCGGGGTGACCAGCAGTGCCAACAGGTCCCCCAACGTATCGACGGCCACATGAACCTTGCTCCCTTTGTGCCGTTTGGCTCCATCATAGCCGGCTCGATGCCCACTTTCCGGCGTCGATTGCAGGGTGTGGCTCTCGAAGATGGCCGCGCTGGGGTGCCCCTTGCGTCCTTTGATGCCCTGCAACAAGAGACGCACATCGTGGACGATGGCCTCAAAACAGCCGGCAGCCAACCACCGCTGGGTCTGCTGAGAGACGACGATATACCAGGGCGGCAGGTCGTGCGGCATCATGCGCCAGGAGGCTCCTGTCCGCACAATCCAACGCAAGCCATTCAACACTTCTCTCATCTCATACTGCCGTTGCCCAGCATCTTCGGGCAACAAGGTCAGATAGGGGGCGATAAACGCCCATTCCTCATCGGGGACATCACTTGGATAGGGTTTTCTGATCGTCATGCGACCATTGTATCATCGATTCGCTATTGAGTCCCTAACAGACTCTAGAGATGCATATGCTGATGAGATGTTTGATCTGTCCTTGATGTTGTATTAGATCGCGCAAGCTGGGCCAGATTACTTAGTACTATAGTCGCACTTAGGTGAGAGACTAGGGGGAAAAGGAGAATGCAATGTTTTCCTCAGTCGAAGAGTCGCGAGGATGGGCGGAGCAATTGGAAGACATTGAGAAGCGTTTGTCCCCTCATATTGAGCGAGCCGAGCCACATCAACGAGCCATGAGTTACTTGCGAGGATTGATGCGTACGACTGAATGCAAAATGGGTGATGTCTGGCCTAATTGGCTGGAGAAGGGACTCCAGACAGGTTCCAGTGCTTGCTCAAGCATGCACATTGGGATGCCGATGCCATGCGTGATGACCTGCAAGCGTATGTGCTGGCTCACCTGGCCGATCCCAAAGCCGTTCTTGCTATTGACGAGACAGGCTTTGGGAAAAAGGGGAAGAAGCCTGCAGGCGTAGCTCCACAGTACAGCGGAACGGTTGGCAAGATCGCCAATTGTCAGATAGGTGTCTCTTTGACCTATTAAATAGAGATATATATTGTTGTGACGGTACTAGATTAGCTCTGATGCCCAAATTTGAGAGCTAACCAATTTTCTATTTGTTTTCATGGGAAGCTGTGTTAGCCTTTAAAATTGTTCGCAGCTCGTCAGGACTGAGAAGTTTATCAGGATTTCTGTGTATCATTCGATGGCAATTTGCACATAGTGGAAGCATATCGTTTGATGGGTCTACCAGCGTTTCTTCTGTGTACTCTGCAACTGGCCGTAAGTGATGTATTTCAATAAAACCGTTGCCGAGAGGACCATAAGCCTCAGAAAAAGAGAAGTCGCATACATAACAACGAACACCATGTATTTTAATTGCTTCTGCTCTCAATCTTGGATTGCGCTCATGCGTATTAGTCAACCTGAGTTGGGATTTACCTTCTCTGAAATAGTACGGTTCCGAAGCTTCCTCAATTTTCAAAGCCTCAATATCTTTCTTGGCAACATATAGAATGCTTTTTATCCTTTGAAGGATAAATTGTGTGGGCCTAGATTTTGTATGGCTTATATAGCGGAAACGTCCTTCATACCTGAAACCAAAGTTAGGAAATTCATTTTTGTGCTTTCGATAGAATACAAGCAGCTCCAGATCAGCGGCATCGTGCTCTATGATAAGCTTATCAGTACGTCCTTCTGGTTGACCATCCCAATAAAGGGTATCTCCGCAGAGTAGATCATACAATTGTGGCCTATCCTTTGCTTTTTTCTCAGTTATAAATAACCAGATAGATTTGTACCCTGCCGGACGAAAAACACCGTTTTTGAGGCTTGCATCTTTGATATTAAATATGTCTTGTAAATTGCGTCTCGTATAAAGGTTATTTTCTGTCAGTTTCTCAGATGAGAGCATATGCATCTCTCCCTTTCTCATTGCACAGGAGTTGGCCAAAACATATTATCCTTCTATAATTATTTTTAGCACTTAATTATAAGGAAATAAATACTTTGGTATTCATGTATATTTTGTATCCCTCAGAAATCGGCTTAGCAAATTCGTTTATGCAGTGATAGCTATACTTGCTGCGTGATAAGTGGAAATAACAGAGCATAGCTAGGAATGAATGACAAGCTGTACTGTGCTCCTAGCATATTTAAATTGTTTGGGTATGCTTCTTGTGACCTTTCACAATAGGTGGTCTGGGTCTTTGGAAGTTACCGGCTGTTAACCAGTGGGTTACAGGTTCGAATCCTGTTCGAGGAGCTAACGACACCCGGAACACGTGTCCGGGTGTTTTTTTGTTCTCTGCGCCTGGAAAAGCTGCGTGGATTGGGCCTTATCAACCACCATCCCAGAAAGTTGTGGACAAACCGATAGGGACGGATAAATGCGAGCAGAAATAAGCAGCACCTCCTCCAATGCGTGAGGAAAGAGCAAAAGAGATAAGATTGATTTTTACTATCGTTGACAAAATCAAGGATGGATGCTATAAATACTAAAGAACAAAGTGTCATTCTGCATTGGATGAAGGAAGCCAAAACGCGCGTTCGGAGGCACAGTCTGATATGGAAGCATTTGAAGAGAGATTCTTTCACCAGTTGGCGTTTGCCTGCTCTGAAGCGAAGCAGACCTTTACCCAGCAGCTTGGAATGAGCCAGGCACGATGGCAACTCCTGATCCTTTTGGATAGTCATGGCGAGATGAGCCATGCGGCTCTTCAGCAACAGTTATCCCTCGATGGAGCCACGATCACCCGTTTGGTCAAGCAGTTTGAGGCAGAAGGTAGCGTTAGTCGCCGTCTTGATCCTCAGAATAATCGCTACACCCTCATCTCTTTGACGCCTTCTGGACATGAGATCACCGCTGACATTCGGGCAAGCCACCGCACGTTTGCAGCGCAATTGCTCGGTGGCATCCCCAGAGAAGAGCAAGAAGCCGTGTTGCGGGTTCTTGAACAGTTACGTTCGAATATGCGCCTGCACAAGCCCGAGGGCGACGAGCAGCCATCAGTACTCCCATAAGACAAAGACAGCGCGAGAGTGGCAGCAGCCGCCTCAACGTCGTGCGCAGGTTCCAGAGAAGCATCTTCACAGGAAGAACTTATCGCTACTTCCACAAAGAAAGGGATAAAGATGCAAAGCCTTACAACAGAACATCAGCAGATCAAGCGTTCCAACACCCTATTGCACTACTGGTTAGCAGGGCCAGTTGGTCACCCCTTAGTGGTGTTTACGCATGGAGGGGGAATGGATCATCGAATGTTTGAAGTGCAACAAGCCCTGGTCGCCAAAGAGTATCGTGTACTCTTGTGGGATATGCATGGCCGTGGACAATCTCAGCCATTGGGTATGGATGGCACCTTTTCCCTTCAAACTGTCGTCGATGATCTGCTTACCATCGTCGATAATCTCGGCTATCAACAAGCGTGTTTTGTAGGGCAATCAGTTGGATCATATGTCTCTCAAGAAGTCGCACTTCTCTATCCTGAACGTGTTCTTGCCCTCGTGGTGATCGGTGGCTTCTGCTTAACGATGGGGATTCCACAATTCCTGAGCAGCAGGACACAAAGAGGAATGAACAATGCTCCTTTTTCAAAATTCAAACAGTTCATGGTGGAGACGGTGGGGATACGGCCAGAAGTCAAAGCCTACGCGGAGGCCGCCTGTGCTCCGCTGGAAACATGGATTGCGATGAGGAAAGCCATTCCAGATTTCTTTCATGAAGAAGCAGATTATCAACTGCCTATGCCTTTTCTGCTCACTCATGGGGCTCTGGATGCACTTCCAGAGATCAAAGAGCATGCTTCCATTTGGGCACAACGCGAATCGAATTGCCGCTATGTTGTCATCCCTGATGCAGGTCATAACGCCAATCAAGATAATCCTGAGTTTTTCAATCAAGTGCTCCTCAGCTTTCTTCATCAACATGTTCCTCTGGCGACTTCGCTAGAGTAGCGGTAGGTCCAGGGGAGGTGGAAAACTACTCAAAGTAAGAGCTTTTTTTCATGCAAACTCTTTCCTCCCCTTCTGGGAAAAATGCCTATTCCATGTATTGTTTACTGGCTACGTTCTTTGCAATTATGATGGATTGTGTTATATTGGCTGTGAGCGAAGTAGGGAACTGCTGGCTAAAGTAAGTAATCATCGGCCAGCAAATACCGAGCTCACAGAATTTTCAAATTGTTTGCACGAGCTTTAGAGCCTGTTCCAGAGCAAACCACTTGCGTTTTTGGACCCGCCAGCTGTTTAATGGGCGGATTGTAGGTTCGCAGCCTACACAGGGAGCTAAAAAGGCCTGCTCAGCCTGTTCCGGGCGTTTTTCGTGCAAAGGGGAATCGTCTCATGGGCCGTATTATCATTCGCGCTTTGCGCCTCACAGACGCCGACGATATTTATGAATTGATGCATATGCCCAATGTCCTCTGGGGTACCTCGTTACTTCCTTCAACCAGCATGGAGACCTGGAAACAGATCCTTGAAAGCTGGATTCATGATGAGCATATGCAAGTCTTTATTGCCGAGGTCCAGGGAAAAGTTGTGGGGGTGGTGACGCTACTTAGCGGCGAGGGACGTACTAAACATGTAGGGGAGGTCACAGTAGCTGTACATGATAAATATCAGGGTCAAGGCATAGGGAAAATGTTGATGCTCACAGCTATTGACCTTGCCGATAATTGGCTGAATTTGCAGCGGCTTGAGATGGATATCTATACTGATAATGAGCCTGCTGTACGCCTGGCTAAAAGCTTCGATTTTGAGGTCGAGGGCCAGAGGCGCCAGTGCAGTTTTCGTAGTGGCACCTACATCGATAGCTATTTTATGGCGCGCCTGCGTGTTCCCCTTCAGGAGAGTTATGCCGAGAAGTTAACGCAGGGATCGTCAGAGGCTAAATAGAGAAGAGGGTGATCCGGCTTGCCAGAGAAAACAGCTCCTATTCGCTACCAAGCTCTTTTTAAGAGCCTGTTAGAGGCTCTCCCTTTGCCAGCGCTCATTATCGATTCTACCCTGGCTATTAGCTATTTTAACCAGCTAGCGGCGCGTCTGAATGCCCAGGTTTCCCTCGCACCGGCGATGCAGCTTGAGCAGATCATAAGTTATCCCGATATCCTGCAGCTGGTTCGCGAGGCTATTGAGACTGGTTGTCCGCGTAAAAAGGAGTATGACAGGCTCAGGGCAAGCAATATCACCTGGAGGGTCGCGGTTGTTCCTCTGGCTCACCTCGAAAGTATCAAGAAGCGCCCCGAACCCGGGGCTTATAAGTTTTTTGCACTAATGATCGAGGATATGGCCGAACTGCATCGCCTTGAGCAAGTGCAGCGCGATTTTCTTGCCAATATTTCACACGAGCTGCGCACCCCGATTACCTCGGTTCGTTTGCTTATTGAGACTCTTGAGGATGTTCTTGACACAGACCCGGACAGGGCCATGGAGTTCATCGGTAAGATTGAGGTAGAGGTACAGCATCTTTCAGGTCTTGTCTCGGAACTACTTGAACTGTCTCGTATGGAATCGGGCCAGACCCGGCTCGCGATTGAGCCGATAGAGGCCGAAAAGCTGGTACGAGAGGTTATGGCGCGTATGCTGCCCCAGGCGCAACGCCATCGCGTGCGTCTTGGCACTTCGATCGATGAGGGCAATATCCAGGTTGCCGCCGATAGCAAGCTGATTACCCGCGTGCTGGTCAACCTGGTACATAATGCTATCAAGTTTACGCCTTCGGGAGGCACAATTACGATAGGCACTGCACAGCAGCCTGAGCAAACTTTTCAGCGCTTCTTCGTCAGCGATACAGGACATGGTATCAAGAAGGAAGATCTACCGCGCATCTTTGAACGCTTTTATAAAACTGATCGGGCCCGCTCAAAGGCTAATTTTATTGGACCCGGTGGAGGCGGTAGTGGCCTCGGCCTGGCCATTGCTAAACAGGTGGTGGAGGCGCATGGAGGCCAGATTATGGCCGAGAGCGAGCTAGAGCAGGGAAGTACTTTTACTTTTACGCTTCCAACTATGGAGGGAAGCGTAGGGTAACCTGGGCCCGGCGGCAATGATTTTTGCAGGAGGATACAGCCATGGCGCCTGAGCTAGAGCAGCGTTTGCAGAATATGATGAAAGAGCAGCTGATTGAACTTGTTGGACAGCTTGTGGCGCAGCATCCTTCTCTGGAGGCTGCTATATTGCAAGCTGTGGAGAATGTATTGGCTATAAATGAGATCGGTAATGAGGTGACTGAAGATTGGGATTTTAGCCGCTCTGCTATTGATGAGGCGCAGACAAGTTCTCAGCTTGAGCAGAAGTTGTCTCCCCGCGATCTCGATGCTTATCGTCAGCGTCTGGCGGGCTATGCCGCCCGTTTGCAACAAGAGCCAGCTCTGGCACTAAGAAATGATCTGCTTGAGATCGTCGACGAGGCGAAGGAGCGCAGTGATGCTCATGATTACCATAATGCCTTGAGTCTTTGTGCCCTCATTTTCGATCAGCGCTTGACCGAGCAAGAGCTGGTTCTGACCAAGCTTTTCGATACCGCCATCGATGCGATCATGCTCTTCCTGGAAGCCCTGCTGAATGAGGCTAGCAGCAACCTTATCCTGGATTCCTCTTCAACCCTTACTCCTCTCCTTACCCCGACTTTACGCCGCCGCTGGCTGGAGCGGCTTTTTCAGCTCTGGCTACAACGTCTTGATGCTTCCTATGCTGATGAACGTATTCCTGAAGTCATCCTTGAGGTCGCCTGGGATGAGGATGTTGATTTTCTACAAAATCTTGTGCAAGACGAGCTAGCGCGTCAACATACCGGCATGCATTCTAATATCGTTGACTTTACGCGCCAGTATCGAAGCAAAACCCTTGAAAGATTTATGAAAGATCTCTCTTCCATTTGAGCTCGCTCCCTCTTCTAGGATGCTTTCTTGCCTTTGCCCTTTTTGCCGCGCTTCAATTTCTTGCGCACGGCGTTCAAGACGATGGCATCTTCAGGACTGACGCCCATGAGGAAGAGCAAGCCCGCATAGACGGCAAGAAAGACCGGCACCAGTCCCAATTGCACCGGCAGAGCCCACTTGAAGAGCATGACCCGCACACTGAAATGCTGCAGCAAGAGCAGCCCGCCTCCCGTGACCAGCGCGCCCGCGATCCAGGCTCCGATCGGCTTGAGCGTGTCCCAGCGGTAGGGCTGCATCTTGAGCAGGAAGCGCACTTGCAAGAGCCGTAATATATTGACCACGGCCAGCGAGAGCCCTGTCGCTGCCGCGACGCCCATCGCCCCATAGCGGCCGGCCAGAAACCAGCCAAGGACCAGGTTGAGCACAAAGGTGGCCAGCGAGTTGAAAAAGGAGGCCTTCTGGTGCCCGGTCATCATGAGCATATAGCCCACCGAGCCCGTTCCCACGTTGACCATGTTGCCGGCCGAAAAGGCGATCACCAGCGGCCAGGCTTCAGTAAATTTCTGTCCCTGAATGCTTAGCAAGGAGGAGGCAAAGAGGACGGCAACGCCAAAGATGGGCAGGCTAAAAGTGATGGCCCACTTGGTCACCACCTTAAACATCTCTTCGAGCTTCTTCTGCTCACCCTTAGCGTGCAGCTCGGCAATGGTGGGCGCAAACATGGTGTTGAGCGCCTGCAGAGGCATGCCGATAAAGCCGCTGATCTTCTGCGCCGCCGCGTATTGCCCTAGCGCGATGCTGGAGATATTAAAGGAGGCCAGCAGAAGAGTATCCACCGAGTCGAGGACCAGATCGGTGGTGTTGGTAAGGAAGTTGGGCACGGCAAAGCCAAGCCATTGCTTGGTCTCGTAGCGTTCCGGCTCCTCCTGGGCAAAATTGGTGACTTTATCGCGGAAGAACCAGAAGGCAAAGAAGGAGCTGGTCCCATCGTTGATCAGCACGGCTACCATTACGCCTACGAGATTGCTGCTACGGAAGAAGATGGCGACGATAAAGAGGGAGAGGATCAGGAGCATGGGCATGACAAGCTTTTGCGAGAGCACGCGCCAGCGAAAATCCTTAAAGCCGGTCAGACCGCCTGTCCAGATCGATTCCATACAGCCCAAGGGAATGCCGGGCGCCAGCAATTGCAGGACCAGAATCAACTCGGTGGTGTCGCTAGAGTGCCCGGGCTTAAAGACATCAATGATGCCAGGAGCAAAGAAAAAGATGAGGGCCGAGCCAATGAGCCCGGCGGCAGCGGCACCCAGAGTACAGAAAATCACAAGTCCACGCAAGGAGCCGCCTTGCTTCCTGGCCCGATAGATGGGCACATAGCGCATAACGGCATCGTCAAGTCCCAGGGTCAGGGTGGAGGAGAAGAGGCTGATGATCGAGAGCCCCAGCGTATAGAGGCCAAAAACGCCTGCCCCAAAGAAGCGCGAAATGACCACAGTAATACCATATTTGAGCACAGTGCCCAGGATATTGCCCAGACCGACGAAGGCGGCATTGCTGGCCGAGCCGGAGATCTCCGACTTCATCTCGGGAGCCGCTTCTCCCTGCTTGACAGCGATACCGGTGAGCACCATCATCGGGACCGTGGCTTGCTCATCCACAGGGATCTCATCGAAGCTGGGATAGCTGGGATCTCCGTAGGGTCGCTCTAAGGTCTTGACTGCCTTCAAGAGCATAGTAGGCTGCTCGTCAGCACTGTTCTGGGCCGCATTCTTCCTGATAATCTGCAGACGTGAGTGGGGCGACTGTGTTGAGCTCTCACTAGAGGCAAGCGAAGGCAGAGACAGAGGCGCATTAGTATTATGCCTGGCTACAGGCTGCTGAGGCCCTGTCCCTGAACGCAATTGTTGTGACGGCGTACGGAGCGTGGGCAGAGAGAGGCGGGCAGGTCTGGCTTCTGATTGCGCCGATCCCTCAGTAGGAACAGGCGGAAATAGAGGTGTGCTAGTATTGTGCCTGGCTGCAGGTGGCAGGCCAGAGCCCGAGCTCTTTTCCTGGGATGGCGTATGTGCCGCGAGTAGAGAAGAATGACCGGCAGTATTTATCTTTTCTTCTGAGAGATTACCAGGAGAAGAAAGGCTAGACGTCGGCAACGAAAAGCGTGGCCTTATAACAGGAGTTATTATGTGCGATTGATCTGAAGATGTAGCCTTATCAATATCTAAATGCTCCTCACCGGGCACGGAAATAGTATCTTCAGCAATGCTTTTTTTTTGTGAGCCACTTTCCCCAGAAAGATCACTCGATGGAGATGTAAACATATTATTATTCATAAGCTTATGTCGAAATGTACCTCCTCTCAACGGACAGCATCACTTCTGACATTTCGCGTGACTTACCACTGGCACGCTGGATAGTGGCTGTTGCTGCTCTGTCTTGAGGCAATAAAAAAGAAAGTGTTAGCCTTACAGATTTCTTCATACCCTGCTCCAACATATTATGAATAAGTCTATGCCCAGTCCACGACAAGCTTAACCCCATCCCGGCTAGATATGCAAATCTGCGCAAAAAGTAGGAACTAACGGCTAGGTACTCTTGCTTTATTGTGACAAGCGATGAATAAAGATGCGTGCAATGTGCGAGAGTTCCTGAGCTCACTTATCTGCACGATAGATGAACTCAGGAAGCTTCTTAGCGCTGCTTAGCTATCGCGCCTCGGCTGATAGCTGAAGCTTTTCAAGGATCTGTTGTAAGTGTTCGGCCAGGCCTGGTAAGTATTTGGTTCTACACGAGATATGGTTTCCCTCCAGGGAAATATGCTCCATTTCATTGGGAGGAATCACCGCCTCCCATTCTTTTTTGTGGGCCAGGCTGTCACGAGTCCAGAGCATGATTGCGCTGCCGCTGTAGGGACGAGGCTTATAATTAGCTGCCACCCAGCTGTAGGTATGGCTCCAGCGCAGATGCAGGATGCGGCGGTTTGGAATGAGCGGTATGCGACCTTCGCGCGGAACCCCCTGGTTATCCCCGCTGGCGGTCCCCGGCTCCTGTCCCTCTGTCGTGCGATGCCACAATTTGCGTGATTTGCGCTGCACTTTTCTCCACTGTCGACGAGCATGCTGATAGAGCAAGAAAGCCTCAAATTGCTGCTCTTTGCTAAGATGGAAAAGATCGCCAAGATTAGTAATAAACTGCTGGGCTATACGCTCAGGAATTACGAAAGTGTCGGCATCGATGAGTACCAATGGCAAAACGCGTTCGCCTGCTTCGCGTAACTGCCGCGCTATCTCAGCGGCGAAAAGCGCACCGTTGCAGAAGCCACCTATGATATAGGGACCATGGGGCTGGACCTGGCGTATGGCCTCGATGTGGGCGCTGGCAATCTCTGTGAAGTCTGGCGGGACAAGCAAGCCGTCGAAGCGATAGGGATCGAGCGCGTAGAAAGGCTGCTCAGGCCCCAATACCTTAGCGAGCTTCAAACAATAGAAGGCTCCGCCTTTCCAGTCGCCGTGCAAGAAAAAGAAGGGAAGCTGGGAGCCACCTTCCTGGATCGGCACAACGCGCACACGTGTTGTCGGGGCCTCAATGCCTTGCTCCAGCACCTGGGCCAGCCCCTCAATAGTCGAGTGCTTGAAGAGCGTTGCCATGGGAATTTGCTGGCCACAGACCTGCTCTACCATGCCCATCATGCGTACAGCTAATAAAGAATGGCCGCCCAGCGCGAAGAAATCATCGCGGATATCGATAGGATGGATATGCAAGAGTTCTTCCCAGATATGGGACAGCTTGTAGTGCATCTCGGTAGTTGGGCCGACAAAATTCTTTTTTTCCTTCTCGGCTTGCTGGGGCTCTAAGGCGGTCAGAGCCTTGCGATCAACTTTACCGTTTGTATTGAGGGGCAAGGCCTCAAGTCTGATAAAGGTCGTAGGAACCATATAAATTGGCATGCGCTGCGCTAAATGCGTCTGCAACTCGCGATCTGTCGCGTTCTGCGATGGCTGGAAAACGATGTAGGCTACCAGCCTGGCATTGCCCGGCGTATCTTCACGCGCTATGACTACGGCCTCGCGTATAGCAGGGTGTGAGCTCAGACCGGCCTCAATCTCGCCTAGCTCAATGCGAAAACCGCGAATCTTGACCTGTTGATCTCCACGCCCAAGGTATTCGAGGTTGCCATCTGGCATATAGCGCGCCAGATCGCCAGTCCTGTAAAGGCGCGCCTGCGGCTCCTGGCTAAAAGGATCAGGGATAAAGCGCTCATTAGTCAGCTCGGGACGATTGTAATAGCCCCGCGCCAGGCAGGCGCCACCCACGCATAGCTCGCCGGGCACGCCGATAGGCACTGGCTTAAGCTCTTCATCCAGCAAATATGCTTGAGCGTTATCTACTGGCCGCCCGATCAAGACCTCGTGCGTTGGACGTTGCTCGGTTTCTACCTCGGCTGGCGTGAGATCTTTGACAGTAACTGTAATCGTGGCTTCGGTAGGGCCATAGGTATTCAGCAAACGAACATTGCGCCCGACCATCCTTTGCCAGGCCTGCAGTCGCTCGGGAATCGCCCGCTCGCCGCCGATGAGGGCCACGCGTAGCGTTGGAGGAAGGGCAAGTCCGCGCTCTTCCATGCTCAGCGTGAGCTCGTGCCAGTAGGCTGTAGAAAAGTTGATCATGGTGATGCCCCATTCGCGACAAAGCTGCAAGAAATGTGGCACCGAATCGAGCATGTCCTCGCTGCGCAAATAGAGGGTAGCCCCGCTGATCAAACTAACATAAATCTCCTCAGCGCTTGCATCGAAACTTACTGATGAAAACTGGAGAATGCGATCCTTTGGTCCAATATGGTAGTGCCTCTGTTCGTATTGAGCATAGTTAACGAGAGAACGATGGCAGATCATAACTCCTTTAGGTGTACCTGTTGAGCCAGAAGTGTAGATAATATAGACAAGATTCTCTGCCGTTGCCCCACTGACTGGATTCTTGTCGTCCTCCTTGGTGATTTCGGGCCACATACTATCAAGGGCAATAGTGCGCGCCTGCGTCCTGGGCAAGGTGGGCTGGACATCACTTTGTGTCAATAAAATGGGCGTCTGGCTATCCTGTAAAAGTAAAGAGAGGCGTTCCTGGGGATAGCTCGGATCAAGTGGCACATAGGCACCTCCGGCTTTGAGAATGCCCATGATGCCTACCATCATATCTAATGAGCGTTTGACGCAGAGCCCAACCATTACATCGGGACCAACGCCGAGCCGGCGCAGGTAGTGGGCCAGCTGATTGGCGCGGCTATTGAGCTCACGATAGCTCAGTTTTCGAATGCCTGCTACGACGGCTATGGCATCCGGCGTGCGGGCTACCTGTTCCTCAAATAGTTCGTGCACACAACTGGCGTCAAATGGTACTCGCTGAGCATTCCAGTCAAGCACAACTTGCTGGCGTTCCTGCTCGGTTAGCAGTGGCAGGACCGCTACGCGTTGGGCGGGATTCTTGCTGGCGCCCAGCAGCAGCGTTTGCCAGTGACCCACCATTCGTTCAATCGTCTCGGCGGCAAAAAGCTGAGCATCATAGGTCATTCGCCCGCAAAGCCCTTCTGCTCCCTTCATTACTGCGAGCATGATCTCGTTTTCTTGCATCGCGTCTGCGGATGGCAGCGTGTCCACTGTGGAGGAGGTTGCGTATTGGAAGTGGAGTTGCTGGAGAGGGCGAGAGCGCCCAACCATTTTTGTTTGCAGTAGCTCGTCAAGCATCGCCAATGGTAGAGCGTGCGGGCAAGCTTCCTGTAAGATTTGTTGCACATGCCCTACGAGTTCGGAAAAAGATAACTCGCCCGTGCAGCGAATACGCGCTATGGTATATGTTGCCGCAGAATCCTCTTCATTTGGAAGATCAAGGGAGCCCTGCGTTGTGCTGATTAAAATATCTTCCTGGAGTGTATAGCGAAAGAGCGAAGCGGCAAAGGCCGCAAGGCAAATAGTATCGGGCGCAGCATGTAGCTCGTTTTGCAGTTTTGAGAGCGCTTCACTGAGCTCGGCTGGAAATGTAAAGTCATAGGCAGCTCTACGGTTAGCAGGCCTGGAGGGACGCTGATGATCTAAAGGCAGTTCTACCAGGACTGGCAGATCTTGTAATTGCTTACTCCAGTAAGCTTTATGCTGATTCAGGGCTGAGGAATGAAATGTTTGGTGTACTTGCGGTACAGATGACATAGAATTGTTTCCTTTCCTCCGAAAGACTTCTATCAGGAAGTGCGGCAGACATACACTGCGCCTTCCCGGCTGGCCAGAAGTTGGAAGTTATGCCGATGGAATTGTTAAATTGTTAGGATGCCAGAGCTGCACTGTTATGAATTGCCACAGTTTTTTCTCAGGGAAACGCGGACCTGGCGACTTGGCCCGGCATATGTCCGGGTTGCTGTTACGTAGTAACTGAATAGAAATTTGGACTGGCCTGCAGGCCGCTCCCCTTTCCTTGGAGTCGATGGCAAAATCCTTTCATAGCGAAAACCAGGCTGGTTGTTCAAGCTTGCCGCACTATATTTATTGCTGCAGAAGTGTCACATTGCTGTTGCAGCAAAGAAAGCATAAGCTATATCTTGATCAATGCTTCATTTGCGTATTGGTACGCCGTTTTATTTGCGTACTAAAAATAACGATAATCAATATGCAAATTACCCTATTTCTATTGAGTCGGATAGCAAATATTGAGACTATCCGCTATGCTTGCATCAGTTAGTAGAAATGAGCATCGTCATGCATAAGTACGTAACGAAATACTCTATGCTGCTTCCTGGCAACACCTGATACAAGAGCGTATAGCATCTAACACAAATGATACATAAGAGTAGACGAGCATACATTGTAGTGGTAACGAAGCCCTCCAAAAGGATAAGCCAAAAGTAAGCAGTGGAGGTTGCTCCTCGGCGCTAGGGGGAAAAAGCTCTTCTGAAGGGAGTCGGCTTAGCGAAACTATACCTGGCAAGATAGATAATTATGCTAATCTGAGCACGAGTGCGAGCTATAGTATGCTTGACTACAGTATCATTCCATCTATTCCCTGACAAATCATTCATTCTCTAGTGAATTTAAGACGATATTTATGCAAAATATGTTGCAACTTTGTATAATCATGTGGTAACATTGTGTACTGGATAACTCATCTGGCTGATAAAGAAGACACGATCTAGCCAGCCTATTTTTACTATACATAATCAGAGTAGTGCTTTAGAATGGTAGCCTGGCGAGTTTTGCCTGACAGCTCTGGGAGAAATGGTACGCGTTCTTGTGTATTAGGATAGAGGTCAGGTAAAATTGGTCATGCCGCTTTATAGTTCTAAGGAGGGAAGAGGGAGAGCTTTTCCTTCTGAAGCAGATGAGTAACGCGTGGATTTAAAGACTTTTGCATGGTGGTAGTGGGACGAGAGAAAGAGGATACAAGCATGAGCAAATTCGTCATGGTGATAGACGACTCAAATACTGTCCGCAAGATCATCGAGACGTGTCTGGGTCGCGAAGGATTTGATGTCTGTGGTTTCCCCGATGGAGTCGAGGCTATGCGCTGGTTAACTTCCGCAGAAGGGCGTGTCCCTGATCTCGTTTTGCTCGATATCGGCCTGCCCAAAATGGACGGCTATGAAGTTGCCCGCCGCCTCAAAACGAAGCCACAATTTGCCAATACAGTGATTATCATGCTCTCGCGGCGCGATGGTGTGATTGATCGTCTGAAAGGGCGTCTAGCAGGGGCAAAAGATTATCTTACCAAACCATTCAGGACGCAAGATATTATCGCTGTTATACATTCGTACCTGGGTGCTCCTGCCCCCAGTGCAAACTGAGATAGACTATTTGGGTGCATGAGTATGCTTGAGTGTGCAGGATGAGCCTTGCTGGCTTCTCTTCTTGGGATCGGGGCGAGGAAGCTGAAGCCGGATAGCGCCTGTAGCAGCATACTGCGGTTTGCTTTGCCATATAAAGAAAAACTCTGCTGAAGCCAAAGGAGAGGCGGTCTACCTTCTTAATCCTTTCGGAGGAGACGGATGGGTATGCTGCAAGGGTCATATGAATGAGCGCTCAGACGCTACCTTCGATGAACAGCATAGCCTGTATGAGGACCCTCTTGCTCACTTGAGCGATGAGGAGTTCTGGGCACTTGCCGCCAGTGCAGCCAACTCTACCACTTCACATCCGCTGCCTGCGGAATATTTGCTTTGTATGTGTGGGACGGAACGTTGTGCCATTTCTCTGGCATCCCTTGGCGAGATTGTGCAGCCCAGAGAACACTTTACACGCCTTCCTGCAGCTCCTCCCTGGATGTATGGTATCGTGATGTGGCGCGGCGAGATGATCGCTGTGATCGATCTTGATGCCTATCTCTTGAATAAGACCGCGCTCCCACGCTCCGAGCGAACTGATGAGATACTATTGGTTGCCCAGAGTGATAAGCTTGTTCTGGGCCTGCTCGTCGCTCGTATTGAGAGCACAACTACTTTAGAGAAAGAGCCGATTTTGCCCCTTGATCAGTCGTCTGCCTGGGGCTCGCCTTTGCGGGCCAACGCTATTGCTGGCGTCTATGGCAGACGAACAGAGACGTTGATCTTAGATATACCTGCTATCCTCATTGATGTAGAGCAACAGATAAGAATGATCATCCCCTATGAATGAGATACCATTTGACGAAAATGAACTTTCTGCCGACGACCTGGCCGTTTTACGGGCCTTCGAAGCAATGGAGGACTGGGACACGGATCAAGAGGGGGCGCCTCCAGCTTCTCCGGTCTGGTCAGGCCCTCCAACACCGCCCGTGGCCGAAGATGATCAGATTATTACCGATGATATGCTCATCCTCTTTGCCTCAGAGGCGGCTGATGATATTTCTAAAATAAAACAAACTCTTGGCCAATTGGAGCAGGAGGTGTCTATCGAGCCTGCTCGCTTTGTGACCTTGAAGCGGGCGGCACATAAAATACGTGGCACTTCTGGAACTATCGAGTATCATGTGATGGCCAAAATAGCCCAGCATATCGAGGAGGTTAGCGAAAAGGCAACTGAGGGCCAGATCTTGCCACCTGTGGCCTTGCAGGTGCTTAGGAGCTCTCTTGCAGCCTTAGAGCAGACCCTTGAGGGCATCGTTGAGCGCGGCCAGGAGGATACAGCTCCTCTTGCCGCGCTGGAGCAAGAACTACAGCAACTCTCCGGCGAGAAGGCGCAGCCCGTGCCTTCTTTTGAGCCACTAGATCCGTTTAGCGGGGAGGCGGCGATAACGCCTTCGGTGAGCAGAACATTGGGCGAAATTCCCGCCTCGGCCTCTTCAGCCTCTCTCATTCGTGTAGATGCCCAGCGGCTTGAGCGCCTTGTTCAGCATACTGAGCAATTAACTGTGCAGAGGGCAGCCCTGGAAAATGCTCAGCAGCAGCTCAATACGCTATTACAGGATCTACAGGCTGCCCAGACCCACTTGCAACAGCTTGAGCCGCAATTGCTGTCCTGTCTCTCTAAGGAACAGCCCGCCGCGTCGCAGCGACCGCATCATCCAATATCTTCGCTGGTGGCGCGCATTCTTAACGAAGCTGCTCAACAAGGCGATGTCTCCGCGCCGCGCAAGTCCAGATCTCGTTACAGTATGGCGAAAACTGGCGCTTCACAGGCCTGGGATGAATTAGATATGGAGCGCTACAACGAGAAAGATATGCTTGTGCGCTCGCTAACTGAGGCGATTGCCGATGTGGCTGTGGTTTACTCCCGTGCGCATACTTCCTTTGCTCGCTTCAATTCGACCTTACAAAACTATATGGCTCTGGCTTCTGCTGTACGTAATGATACGCTCTTACTTCGTTTGGCACCTCTCAGTACGCTGGTGCCGCGTTTACAGCGCGTGGTGGCAATGAGCGCCCTGGCTCAGGAGCGCCAGGTTGAATTTAATGTGACCGGCGATTCTCTTGAGATCGATCAGGATATGCTGGAAGCGCTCACGAATCCTCTGCTGCAACTGATGCGCAGCTGTACAGCTGATCTCTCTTTACCCGAAGGGGAAGAGGTGTCGGCCGAGCCATATCATATCTGGCTGCATGCCCAAAGTGTGGGGAATGAGATAACGCTTGAGGTCGGTTTCTCGATGGCTGTACCTGGAGGCGTAGTCGATGCCATACGCGATTCTATCCAGGATTTGAACGGAACAATCTTCACGCAACGCAATGTGGCTGGTGGGATCAGCTTCCATCTACGCCTCCCTCATGCTCATAGCGCCTCTCACTGTCTGCTGGTGCGCACCGGGACTGAACGAATCATTATCCCTTTTTCTCAGGTGCAGCGTATCAGCGATGGCAAGCAAGAAAAGCTTGATATTTTGTATAATCTCAATGATCTGCTGGGCTTTTCCCACGAAGCCGATGGAGATGCGCGCATACAGCCTGTCCTGATCCTGCCCCAGGGGATATCACGCATTGCGGTAGGGATTAGTATAGATGAGGTGCTTGGCGAGGCGGAAATGGTGGTAAAACCGCTTGTATCCTATATGCAGCGCCCGGGCATCGCCGGGGCAGCCGTAGATGGAAATGGTGACGTCCTGCTCATGGTCGATCTGCCTGAGCTGATCCGGCACTATACTGTGCTCTGGCGCAATTCGAGCGAGGTGCCTCGTCCGGATGCGCCGGCGCTTGCGCAGCATAACTCGCGTCCCAAGATTCTGGTGGCTGACGATTCTGTCTATCTGCGCCAATCTCTTTTGCACACCTTACGCCACGCAAACTATGAAGTGGTGGAGGCTCGCGATGGTATGGAAGCTCTTGAGCAGTTGCTGGAAAGCCGACCTGATATCTTTTTGCTCGATGTTGAGATGCCCAACCTCAATGGGTACGATCTACTGAGTATTATGCGCCTGTATCCAGAACTGGCCGGGATCAAGATTATTATGCTCACATCGCGCTCTTCGGAGAAGCATAAAAAACGTGCCCTGGATCTGGGTGCGCATGTCTATCTTACCAAGCCTTGTGCGCATGAGTTATTATTGCAGACTATTGAGGAGCAGCTTAAGCGTTGAGTCCGGCAAGCGCTTGCTCCAGCGCATGCTCCTCAAAGGGACCAGCTATGCTCTGGCTGACGATGCCCTGACTATCAAGTAGGAATGAGGCTGGCACGCCATTGATATGATAGAGGTCGGAGACAGCCAGCGAAGGATCGAGGACGACGGGATAGGTAAGGCCTCTGCGCTGCATAAAGGTCTGAATGGCCTGGGCATTATCTGTGGAGTTGATGCCCAGGATGACGAAATTGTGCCGCGCAGCCTGCTGCTCCGCATAGACTTTTTGTAATCCCGGCATCTCTATAATGCATCCCTCACAATCGATGCGCCAGAAGTTGAGAAGCACGATCTTGCCCCGGTAATCGCTAAGGCTTACCTTCTTTCCATCTGGACGCGCCAGGGTAAAGTTGGGGGCTGCCTCTCCAACCTGGTAGCCTATGGCAGGTTGGCCGGAGCGTGTAGCCTGGGAAGCTGGTTGCAGCACTGGCGCAGGATGTAGCAGGCCAAGCGAGATGATTGCCAGCGTAGCCAGCGCGGCTGCGACCATGATAATGCGTGTGAGAGTCCTGGCCATATTCTGCTCTATCCTCTAGATACTCAGGAATTTTATGGCTCTAATAGCACAGCGACCCGGCACTAATGGCCGGGCCACTGACTATTAAGCCTAAATTCTAGATGCTTAGCGATAAGAAGTGGGAGCTTCATTGATCGCGCCGGTCTCAACCATAATCTCACGCAACTGCTTTGCATCGATTGTCTCGTGCAGGCGTAGCGCCTTGGCAATGCGGTCGAGAGTTTCGCGATGCTCAGTCAGCAGGCTAACCGCGCGGTTGTGCGCCCAGTTCACCATGCGGTTGACTTCTTCATCGATGATGCTGGCAGTCTTTTCGCTATACTCGCGAGAGCCGGTGGCCAGGGCCGTGCCGGCAAAGGGATCTTCGCGCTCGCTATAGGAGATCGTGCCGAGTTGTTCGCTCATGCCCCATCGCGCCACCATTTGGCGCGCGATGCCGGTAACGCGCTGCAGATCATTCTCGGCTCCTGTAGTGATGCGTCCAATCGCAACCTCTTCGGCTGCACGCCCACCAAGCGCAGTGACAAGCTGATCTTGCAGATAATCTTTCGAGTAATTATAGCGATCATCCAGTGGTGTATACATGGTCACGCCAAGCGCCTGGCCACGTGGTACGATAGTCACTTTGGTAACCGGATCAACATGCTCAAGGAGTAGACCCGTAAGAGCGTGGCCGCCTTCGTGATAGGCAATCACATTGAGATCTTCATCGCTGAGGATCAGCGGTCGCTCCGCCCCAAGCAAGATCTTGTCAAGGGCCTCATCGAAGCAGGACTGCGTTACGTGATCCAGATTGCGCCTGGCGGCAAGCAAGGCAGCTTCGTTCACCAGGTTGGCAATGTCGGCACCTACCATGCCAGGAGTCGCGCGGGCAATAGTAATCAGGTCAACATCGTTGGCCAGCGGCACATCGCGTGAGTGGATCTTGAGAATAGCCAGTCTGCCGTTCCAATCAGGACGATCGACAGTGACACGACGATCAAAGCGGCCAGGCCGCATCAAGGCTTTATCCAGGCCATCGGGACGATTGGTCGCCGCGATGACAACCACGGCCTGACGGGCATCAAAGCCGTCCATCTCTACAAGTAGCTGGTTCAGGGTTTGCTCACGCTCGTCGTTGCTGTTAATGCTGGAGCCGCGCTGACGACCCACCGCATCAATTTCGTCGATAAAGATGATGCTCGGGGCTGCCTTCTTGGCCTGATCAAACAGGTCACGCACGCGACTGGCACCCACACCAACCAGCACTTCCACAAACTCCGAGCCGCTCATAGAGAAGAAGGGCACGCCGGCCTCGCCAGCCACCGCACGGGCCAGCAGCGTTTTACCGGTTCCCGGAGGGCCTACCAGCAGCACGCCACGCGGGATCTTTCCACCCAGGCGCTGGAACTTCTGTGGCGTCTTAAGGAATTCTACAACTTCTACCAGATCGTTCTTGGCCTCATCCACACCTGCTACATCTGAGAAGGTCGTCGAGGGCCTGTCTTCTAGCACCAGCTTGGCCTTGCTCTTGCCAAAGCTGAAAATGTTTTGCTGGCTCTGGGTTGCGCGGCGCGCGATAAGAAGGAAGACGCCAAATACCAAGACCCATGGCAACAGATTGATGATGATATTCAGCAGCAGATTGTTGTCATTGGCTGGCTTCGCCTGGAACTGTACATTGTGCTGGATGAGCAGTTGAGTCAGTTTAGGGTCGCCATTTGGCAATTGCGTGAAGTGGTATGACGTACCGGTTTTGGTATTGCCATTGGCATCTGTAATTGTTATCGCATTTTTAAAAGTACCGGTGACGTCCTGACCCTGGAAACTGGCAGTCTTCACGTTGTCGTTCTCAACCTGCTGATAAAATGTGCTATAAGGCACTTCCAGGGTGTTGGCACTTGTCGTATTGTTGTTGCTTTGCGTAAAGTACTGGAACAGATACCATCCCACCAACACGACGACAACCAGGAGGATTGAACGTATGAGGAGCGAGGTACCATTGTCTCGCGGCCCTCCTGCATTGTTTCCGTTGCCTCCGTTGTTAGGGCGCTGTGTCCCCCGCGACGCCGGGTCGTTGGGATTGTTCTGATACATATATATAGCCTGAGCGTCCATGGGTTCAGACCTGCTTTCTTTGTCTGTCGAGGCTTCCGCAGGGAATATTCCTAACAGAGAGTGAAAAATGTAGCGGTACGCTATAGTCTCTTTGTATAATACACATATAATATGCTTTTCGTCTACCTTTTTCCAACTAGCTCCACGGCAATTTGAGAGCTTTCATCTCCTCCTTTGGGAACAGTCGAAAAGGAGAGAGTATTGAGTGGGGCGCAGCCCCAAGCCCCGGTCACGGGCTTGAGCCCTTGACAAACCTTTTCCAACTAGCTCCACGGCAATTTGAGAGCTTTCATCTCTTCGTTGATGTGCTGCATGAGGGCTGGCAAGTTTTGTTGCCCCAGATATTTTTAAAGAAGGGTAAACTTTGGGACTACGATTCGCCAGATCGCGGCCCAAATAAAAGGCCGTACTCTTCACGATTCCACTTGTACGCACTGCTCGTCGTATGACTTCGATGCTGCGGCTCATTGCTTCTTGACGACCTGCTGCAGTTGATAGCATGGGGAGGTGGGAGTATTCTCGGCTAGCACCTGGCGGGCTACGCACTTCTGCCTCTTGCCCTATCCTTTCCTTGTGTGGACCCACTAAATCTATCTGAACAGCCTGCCTGGCTGATCGTGCTATATACTTTTCTATCATACCTATGCTGGATTCAATAGACTACTACAACAGTGTTGTTGGTTACACTTTAGCTACGTTTCAGCACGCTAAAAGTTCCATGGAGATTCTGTCACCCCGGTTTGAGTATTCCTGTGTATAATTCTATGACGTTATAGATGAACATTTTGGATACTTTTTCTGTACAATAGCGCTGATCAGCCTGTGCCATGCGCAAAGCGCTATTAAAGAGGTAGGATAATGTGGCAAAGCTCCAGGGACGGCCCCTGAGCGGGGGATTGAGGACTGCCTGTATCTTTACTGGCTTGCCCCTTCTTCACCCCGCAGGCGGCACCCTTCTCATACGAGATTGGCAGACTCTAGTACAAGTGCGTTATCAGGTGGCTGTAAAGAAAGAAGATTGCGTCAACGCTGACGTGAGATCCATCGTCATAGAGGAGCAGCATTACCCTCATTCATTAGAAGGTAGCCAGAGCCGCTCTTTAGCGGTCATAATACAGAATACGTCCACAGTTTGTGCATGTTTGCAGTTCTAGGCTTATGCGTACATGCTGAAGTTCGCTTGGAGTTAAGATCACGCGGCACCATTGACATGAACTTTGCTCCACTTTAGAGACAGCTCTTCCTTGCTTTGTACGCCTCATCTGCTCATAGCGCGTAAGCAGATCTGCCTCGATGCTGGCTATCATATGTAATCTTTTGGCTTGCAATTCCTCTTGCCGCGTCTCAGCTTGATCGCGACGAGCTACTAAGGAGACACTTTCTTGCTTCCAGAGATCCTCCTCCTGCTTAAGCGCGTCCATCTTGCGCCGCGCATCCTCCTGCAGTGAGTCCGCAATGTCAATCATTTCGAGGACCATCTCTTCTTGACGGCCCTGCTGTGCGCGTAGTCGCTGCACCTCCATTTGCAACGATTGAAGCTCTTTGGCATTACTAACCGTACCGTCATAGAGGCGCTGCTCCTGTACTTTGAGACGTTGATTGATGTCTTCAAGGGCCCACTCAGCCTCTTGCTGGGTCTGGAGTCCAGCCTGCAATTGCTGCTGTGCTGTGCTGTACTCTGAACGCAGCTTTTGTAATTTCGCGTTCCCTTGAAGAGCGAGGGTCATGGCTCTCAGTTCAGCACGCAAGCGATCAAGTTCTAGATCAAGCTGCTGGAGCTGAAAGAGTGCCGCAGCTACTACCTGCGCCGTGCTCATGAGTAGATAAAACCTCCTTTCTGAGCATACGACACACCGGGTTTTCTCTTGTATTGTACTGCCTGCAAGCTCTAACTTCAATAGCTCCTTCCTGACGTTTAACAGCTTCTTTGCGTGAATTTCACACGATATTCACACTGCTGCCTCATATTAGAAGGTTTTTGGCTTTCTATCTAGCCAGATTGTACATTATTACAAGCAAGAATGATCTGCGCCCTTTCAAATAAAGAGGAGGAAATGAATGTCCATACAAGTTATTCGTTGGCAAGAGTCGCGTCTGCCTCAGGAGCAGGAGTTGTTGCGACGCATGCGCGAGGAAGGTCTGGCTCCCTATACCTGGTCAAATGGTCCACATTATAGATATGCGGCACATAGCCATAGCTATCAGAAGGTGCTCTATTGTGTCAGCGGCTCCATTCGTTTTGGCCTGCCCGATCGTCCCGAGGGTTTGGCGGCAGTTGATCTTGCGCCTGGCGATTGTATGATTTTGCCGGCCGGCACGCGCCATGACGCTGAAGTGGGACCGCAGGGCGTAACTTGTATGGAAGCTGCTCAATATGTATAAGTATCAGCTTGTGAAGCGCTGACCTTTGGCGTAACGTTTCATCGGTTGGCAAATTGAGAGAAGTCCTTTCCGTTTCGCTAAACGACCGGCCGTTTATTTAACCGTGGGAATAAAGCTGCGTATATAGAACAGCATTAAGTAGTTCCAGGTATTCGGAAGATGATCTGCGCTCACATTGAAGAGAGAGATTGTCTATGTTTAGGAAAGGAAAGGCCTGATAGATGCAAACATCCACGTATAAAGATCAAGTGCTGGCACCTTACGAGTGGTATCGTACCATGCGCGCAACGCAGCCGGTTTTTCATGATGAAGAGCAGAAAGTTTGGCATCTCTTTCGCTACTCCGATGTGCAGCGTGCCATGAGTGAGTATGCTACATTCTCGTCTGATCCACGCTCTACAATGGAATGGCAGCCGGAAGAAACAGATCCTATTCTTGCCAGCATTTTGCGTCTGGACCCACCGCGCCATCGCCAGTTGCGCAACCTGGCTAGCATGGCCTTCACGCCGCGCGTGGTAACGCAGCTGGCTCCGCGCATTACCGAGATCACTAATGAGCTGCTGGATAAGGTATCTAACTCGGCGCATGAGCTGGATGTTGTGCGCGATCTCGCCTATCCTTTGCCTGTGACGGTTATTGCCGAGCTGCTAGGTATCCCGACCGAGATGCGTGCAGACTTCAAACGCTGGTCCGATGCCCTGGTCTCAGACGAGGGGGAAGAGGATCGAGAAGTGCTTTTTGCGGAAATTAAGAGCATGTATGGCTATTTTGCACAAGTGCTTGAAGAGCGCCGCCAACATCCGCAGGATGATCTCGTCAGTGCCTTGCTCGCAGCCGAGATCGAGGGACAGCGTTTAAGCGATATTGAGTTGCTGGGCTTCTGTGCGCTTCTACTGGTTGCCGGCAACGAAACAACCACCAATCTGATTGCCAATAGCGTTCTCTGCTTTGATCAGAATCCAGGAGTGGTTGAGCGCTTGCGCAGAGATCCGAACTTGCTTCCTGGCGCTATCGAGGAAGCGCTGCGCTATCTCTCGCCGATCAAAGCCATGGCGCGTTTCACGCGGACGGAAACTGTGATAGGAGATCAGCAAATCGGGGCCCGGGAGGTGGTGATCACCTGGCTGGCTTCGGCCAATCGGGATGAGAGCCAGTTTCCGCAGGCCGAGCGCTTCGACATAGAACGTACTCCTAATCGCCACATTGCTTTTGGTCACGGCATTCACTTTTGCCTGGGAGCTCCTCTGGCGCGGCTAGAAGCCAAGATTATGCTTGGCGCGATGCTCGAACGCTTCCCCGGCCAGTGGCATGTGCCTGATGATGCTCCCTTGCAGCCAATCAAGAGCGATATTGTCTTTGGCGTCAAGAATCTGCCCCTGAACTGGGGTTAGCTCCGCAGCATAAAGCTTGCTGGAAAAAGATTGTTAAGGGCAGTCTGCTGGCATTCGGTAGACTGCCCTTAACCGCAAGTAAATCATTTCCATCCCCTCCTCTCCCCGGGCGCTAAAGGTGGTCAGCTGACTCTGCAAGGTCCAGAGGGCGGGGAAAAGCTGAAGAGCTAAAAAAAGCGGCGATGTGATATACTCAATCATCACGTTGTAACGCAAACCGACCGGCTCTATAGAGAAAAAGGAGTTTTCGTCATCCATGGGACGACTCGAAGGACGTGTTGCATTTGTCACAGGAGCTGGCAGAGGTATCGGCGCTGCCACGGCTTTACGCATGGCTGAAGAGGGCGCCCGGGTTGCCCTCGCCGATATCGATAGCGAGGGCAGTCAGCAGGTGATAGAAGAGATTGATCGGCTGGGCTCTCAAGGCCTTGTCTTTCCCTGCGATGTGACAAGTCAGGCCGCGGTCCAAGCGGCAATCGACGAAACGGCGCAGCGCTTTGGACGGCTGGACATTCTTGTGAATAATGCTGGCGTCATCAGAGATAATATGCTCTTCAAGTTGTCGGAGGAGGATTGGGATACAGTGATGGCGGTCCATCTCAAGGGTGCATTTCTATGTAGTCGTGCCGCCCAATCCCATATGGTCAAGCAAGGATATGGGCGCATTATCTCGCTCTCTTCCACCTCTGCCTTGGGCAATCGCGGCCAGGCTAATTATGCGGCAGTCAAAGCCGGGATACAGGGCTTTACGCGGACGCTGGCTATCGAGCTTGGTAAATTTGGCATTACTGCCAACGCCGTAGCTCCTGGCTACATTGTGACTGAGATGACGCGTGCCTCAGCCCGCCGTCAGGGCCTGGACCCTGAGCAGGCCATTGCCGAAGCCGCCAAACGCATTCCTGTTGGGCGCGTTGGACAGCCGCGCGATGTGGCTAACGTGATTTGCTTTCTTGCCTCGGATGAAGCCAGTTTTGTCAATGGCCAGATTATTTATGTGGCGGGCGGTCCCCGAGGCTGATCGTCAAGCGTCTCTCGACAGCACCTCAAGCGAGGTGCTGTCATTATATAAGTAGGGCTATATTCTAGAGGAGAGTTGGAGAGAAAAGAACGTATGTATTCCACGGAGCGCCGACAGGCGATCATTGTTCTTGATTTTGGGTCACAGTATAGCCGGTTGATCACCCGTCGCGTGCGCGAGAGCCATGTCTATAGTGAACTGGTGCCGGCCAATACGACGCTCGCAGAATTGCAGCAGAAGCCGTACCTGGATATAAAGGGATTTATTCTTTCTGGTGGACCATCCAGCGTCTATGACGATGACGCACCCATTTGTGACCCGGCCATTTTACAGAGTGGCTTGCCTATTCTGGGCATTTGTTATGGGATGCACATTTTAGCCAATCAGCTTGGCGGGCATGTGGCTCCAGCACAGGGCCGACGCGAATATGGCCCGGCCACTATCGATGTGCCCCCAAACGCAGGCGACGATGAGCAGGCCTTTCGCATTTTTGCCGGCCTGGCTGAGCAGTTTGGCGCGAGCAAGCAGGATTCTTTACACCTGCCCGTCTGGATGAGCCACGGCGATAGCGTCGATCAGCTGCCTGCAGGCTTTCGCGTGCTGGCCTGCACCGAGAGCAATCCGGTGGCTGTGATTGCGCACCCTCAAGGCTTGATTGGTTTGCAGTTCCATCCCGAAGTTACCCATACGAAACAGGGCAAAGAGCTTATCAACAATTTCCTGTTTCGCATCTGCGCTTGCGCCGGCGATTGGACCTCTGGCTCGGTTATTGAGGAGACCGTCGAACAGATTCGCTCGCGCATCGGGAGCGAGCGCGTGCTCTGTGCGCTCTCTGGTGGCGTCGATTCTGCGGTGGCGGCTTTGCTCATCCACCGTGCGGTAGGTGATCAGCTTACCTGTGTCTTTGTTGATACCGGCTGCTTGCGCGCGGGCGAACGCGAACAGGTAGTTGAGACCTTTAGCGGGCATCTGCATATTCCGCTTGTAGTTGTCGATGCTAAGCGGCGTTTCCTGGCTCGCCTGGCCGATGTCGTCGATCCCGAACAGAAACGCAAGATTATTGGCGAAGAGTTTATCCGTGTCTTCGAGGAAGAGGCTGAGCGCCTCGCGGAACAGAAGGGGCCGATCGCCTTCCTGGCTCAGGGCACGCTCTATCCCGATGTGATTGAGAGTACCAGCCACGATACTGCCTCGACGGCGAAGCGCATTAAGACGCACCACAATGTGGGAGGTCTGCCTGAAGATATCAAGTTCAAGCTTGTCGAGCCCTTGCGTACGCTCTTCAAAGATGAGGTGCGCGAGATTGGCCAGGCGCTTGGCTTGCCCGAAGAATGGGTCTGGCGCCATCCCTTCCCGGGTCCGGGCCTGGCTATCCGCGTCATTGGACCGGTTGACGAGGGGCGCCTTGATGTCTTGCGCGCCGCCGATAAGGTTGTGATCGAGGAGATTCGCAAGGCTGGCATCTATCGCGAGCTGGGGCAGGCCTTTGCTGTGCTCACGCCTATTCAAAGCGTTGGTGTGATGGGCGATGGGCGCACCTATGCTAATGTCGTGGCCGTTCGCGCTGTGACGACAGGCGACTTTATGACTGCGGATTGGGCCAGGCTCTCGCCCGATTTGCTGGCGCGTATCTCACACCGCCTTGTCAATGAAGTGCCGGGCGTGAATCGCGTCGTCTACGATATTACCTCAAAGCCCCCGGCTACCATTGAATGGGAATAGCCTGGCATGATCGAGTTTGAAGTTATTGCGCGCGGCCTCTACAGGCCGCAGCAATTTATTATCGAGTATCGACCCGAGCTGCGTATGCCGCTTACCCCCGATATTCAAGCCTGGATGGATGAGCAGTGGACACAGAAGCTAGCGCGGGCCAGGCAGGATGGCACGCTCCTGTTTGATGCTCCGCTGTTTCGCTTTATCGAGGCTCAGGCTGGCGCTGACGATACGCTTCACCTGACGCTTGGCGAGACCAGCTATAAGCAGTATGTAACGACGCGCATGCCTGCTTTTGCCCAGGGAAGAGCGCGTCAGGAACTGGGCAATGCGCTCTCGGTCTGCTCGGTGGTCGAGACCAGCGATGATTACATTCTGTTGGACAAGCGGCAGGGCGTGGATGTATATGTTGGGCGCTACCATGTCATCGGAGGCTTTTTTGAGCGGGAGCGCGATATGGCGGCGCAGCCAGATCCATTCGGGGCCATGCGCCGCGAGATCCGCGAAGAAACCGGCGTGCAGGCTGAGGATATCAGCGAACAGTATTGCCTTGGTGTGGTTTATGATCTGGCGACGCCGCATGCCGAACTGTGCTTTCTGACGCGACTGCATATTTCCCTGGCTGAGGTGCTGAAGCGCGAGCCCGAAGAGGATGAGATCAAGCAACTGCTCTCACTCAAGGTGAGCGCTGAGAGTTTGCGCGAGTTCATTGTGAGCCAGCATGGCAATATCTCGGCGACAGGCGAGCCCAATTTGCTCTTCTATGGAGCCTGGAAATTCGGCGAAGCCTGGTATGCTGAACTGCTGACTGGTCTGCGCTGAACTGAATGTGGTAGAATTGGGCCAGGAGAACGCCGAACAAATGTTTTATGGGCTCATGCATGCTGGGTGAAATTATGTGGTATTGAGGAGGAGAATTGCTATATGGACTGGCCTGAGTATCCAACCATGGATGTAGAAGATTATCTGAACTTAGATAGCGCCAGCCGGACAGCGCTATGAATATCTCGACGGCCGGCTCAGAATGCTGGCTGGAGGCAGTATTAATCATGCGCTCGTTATTGCTAACTTGATCGGAATTCTCTATGGGGCTCTGCGTGGAAAGCCCTGCCGGGTCTATAACTCGGATATCCGTTTGCAACTGAGCAAAGCGCGTTATGTGTATCCAGATATAACGGTGAGCTGCGATGAGCGGGATAAAGGGCAGGGCGATTCTATACGCTATCCTCGATTAGTAGTAGAAGTGCTCTCACCCAGCACTGAAGCCTTTGATCGGGGACGCAAAGCCGCCTACTATCGCGAATGCGCTAGCTTATAGGAATATGTTATCGTTGAAGCGCAAGAAATGCAGATCGAGGTTTATCATCGCGAACAAAGTGGCTGGATGCTCTATCCTGCAGGCCCCAGCAGTATAGTCAAGCTGAGGAGCCTCGATATCCAGATCCCCATAGAAGATATCTACGAGAACGTGTATTGCGTCGAGCAAAAATAAGAGCCCATAAAGTCGGGCTGTAAGCTTAGCTTTTGAAGTACAGCTCGGCTTTAGAGAAAGAACTGTTCAACCTTGACGTTCCACTCAGGCACAATCTTTGAGGGCAAACTAGCTTTGCCACGAAAAACGCCAAGGGAATGATATTGGCCCTCCTCCAGCACTAACAGCTCTACTGTCTTGCTACCAGGGAGCACGATCCAGTATTCGGGTACCCCTGCACTAGCATAGGCCACAAATTTTTCGTGTAGATCGTGGCGGATCGTCGCGGGGGAAGCAACCTCAACGACAAGATCGGGCGCGCCCAGCACGCAGCGCTCGGTTATGCGCTCACGGTGCTCATTGAGCACGACTAATACATCGGGCTGGACGACATGTCGATCAGCTAAAATCACATCAAAGGGAGCGACAAAGACTCTTCCTCGTTTGGTCGCTTGGATCGCGCTGCGCAAGTAGGCAAAAATCTCTCCTACAATAGATTGGTGCTCAGCGCTGGGCGAAGGTGCCATATAGAGAACTCCACTAACCACTTCATAACGATGCCCATCCTCTGGTATCGTAGCATATTGCGCATATGTCCACTGACCCTGTGCTGGACCTGGCATCCGATTTGCCGGAACGACCACAGACAGGCTTTCTTCGGTTGTCATCATATCTTCACTCCTGCGTAATGCCTTAGAGCACTGTCTTTTCCGTCTCCTGGCAACGCAACTCTAGAGAAAGAACTGTCCGACCTGAACATCCCACTCGGGGATAAGCCGAGATGGTAAGGTAGCCTTGTCACGAAAAACGCCGAGAGAATGATATTGGCCCTCCTCCAGTACTAGCAGCTCAAGCGTCTGGCTGTCTGGCTGGATAATCCAATACTCAGGAACACCCGCGTCGGCATAGGCGTCTAGCTTCTCGCGCAGATCATGGCGTGCAGTCGCGGGGGAAGCGACCTCGACGACGAGATCGGGCGCACCCAGCACGCAGCGCTCGGTGATACGTTCACTATGCTCATTGAGTACGACTAATACATCGGGCTGGACGACGTGCCGATCAGCTAGGACCACATCAAAGGGAGCGACAAAAACTCTTCCTCGTTTGATCGCTTGGATCGCGCTGAACAAGTGAACGACTATTTTTACCACTATAGATTGGTGCTCAGCGCTGGGCGAAGGTGCCATATAGAGAACTCCACTAACCACTTCATAACGATACCCATCCTCTGGTATCGTAGCATATTGCGCATATGTCCAGCGACCCTGTGCCGGACCTGGCATCCGATTTGCCGGAACGACTACAGACAGGCTTTCTTCGGTTGTCATCATATCTTTGCTCCTGTTCAATTGCCTCAGAGCACTGTCTTCTTCTTTTGCTAGCATACCATAGAAGGCAGCAAACGCATAGAAGCGTTAAGGCTTACAGCGTACAAATACATAGAAAGATCATCATAAATAACTATAGCCAGCCCGCTGGCCCGTGCTACACTCTGAACAAGAATTGTAGATAGCAGGGGGATTGACTATATGGCGAATCTACCTTACCATTCAGACATGAGCGATATAAGCGTTGAAGCATACTTGCAGCTCGACCGCTCTAGCCCAGAGCAGCGCTATGAATATATTGACGGTCAGCTCAGAATGCTGGCCGGTGGAACTACCAGGCATGCGAAGATCGGCATCAACGTAACGAGTGCTCTGCATGATCGACTGCGCGGACATTCCTGCGTAGTCTATAACTCTGACTTGCGCGTCAAACTTTCCGCGCACAGATATGTCTACCCCGATGCTTCCGTGAGCTGTGACGTGCGTGACCACGATGAACAATTGGACAATATCAACTTCCCTTGCCTCATTGTGGAAATACTTTCTCCCGGTACTGAAGCCTATGATCGCGGGAAAAAATTCAACTATTACCGCGAGTGCCAGAGCGTACAGGAATATGTACTCGTTAATACCGAGAGCCCCTTAGTTGAGCTTTTCCGGCGCGAGAAAAATACCTTGTGGACGCTTCATCTCTTCTCCCTGGAGGATGAAGTAAAATTTGCCTGCCTCGGGATTAGCTTACCTGTGACCGCTATTTATGAAGGCATAACTTTCCAGAACGGTTCACGCGAGTAGCTGAAAGGGAAGCATCCATGATACTACCAGAACACTATTCGATGAACATTCAATGGGACCCGAGAGATAGCATCTATTACTAACAGCTCCAATCAGGTACAATCTTCGCACAAAACACAAGACATCTTCCCACGGTTTACCCTTGTGATATAATTGCGTACAACATCCGAAATAAGCGGTGTTAATACTCCGTAACACCGCCTCTAGAGCGTATCCAAACAATTCTCAATTCTTAAGAATTAATGTCTACATCAGTAAAGTACATCAATTCCCAAAAAGATCATCCATACCATTCATTGCGTCTTTGTGCATTGATGGTAATAGATGGGAATAAACATCCATCGTCATAGCAATAGTGCTATGGCCTAAAAGCTCTTGCACAACCTTGGGATGAATACCCATCTGTAGAAGAATAGTTGCAGCACTGTGACGAAGATCGTGAAAACGCATGTGGGGTAAATCCGCTTGATCTAATGCCTTCTGAAACATTTTTAGAAGTCGATCAGGCTTTAAAAAGTTACCTTGAGTGTTAGGAAATACCAAGTCTCGATCTACCCATTTTTTGGCAGATGATTTATAAGCGTTTTGCCTCTCCTGATGTCTTTTTAGTGCATCAATTACAACATGAGGTAATACTATCTTGCGACGGCTATAACTCGACTTTGGATCATTCTCGACAAAGCCATACCCAGCTAACCTATTCACAGTATGCTTTATCCTCAATGTACAGCTATCTAGATCTATATCACTCCATCTCAAAGACAACAACTCGCCTCTACGCATAGCAGTTGTCACTGCCATAAGAAGAATAGCTTCTAAACCACTCTCCCTAACAATCCGAATAAGTTTTTGCGCCTCAGCATCCGATAACGTGCAGGGCTCATATCGATCTCGTTTAGGTACTGTGACAATAGATGCTACATTATATGATACAAGCTTCCATTTTATTGCATTTTCTAGAGCTACATGAAGGACTGCATGAATAACCGTAATG
The DNA here is from genome assembly GCF_004208415.1 of Ktedonosporobacter rubrisoli. GTDB lineage: Bacteria > Chloroflexota > Ktedonobacteria > Ktedonobacterales > Ktedonobacteraceae > Ktedonosporobacter > Ktedonosporobacter rubrisoli. The sequence continues at coordinate 7,596,610 of NZ_CP035758.1, forward strand.
CTGCTAGGTTTTAGATTACTTTGCAGGAGTTTAGCATAAAACACCTGCACGTGTTGGGGAGTCAATTTTTGTAATTGAATATGACCTAACGCTGGCGCTAGATGTCTTCTAATTGCCCAACGATATTGGATATAGGTACTATGCCTTGATAGAGGCGGTTTATGTGTCGTTTCAAGCCACTGAACAAGGTAATCCCGAAGTTTCTGACGAGGGCCAGTTGCTAAGGTTCCTTCTTTATCTTCCTTTTGTGCTGATCGTAACCTTTCAAGTGCTTCATTTGCCGTCTTGCCATAAACGTATTTACGCCTGCCGTTCTTAGGTATAAAACTAGCTTGCCATCTTCCATCTTTACGTTTGAACAGTGTTCCTTCACCATTCTTACGGACCTTCTTATTGGCCATTTCCGCATCACCCCCGTACCTGTTCATGCTCAATAAGCCATCTTTGTACGGAAGCAGCGTAAAAGCGGAGAGATCGACCCATACGCATAAATGGAAGCCCTTCATTCTGCATAAGCTCATATACTTTCGGCCTGCTGATACAGAGTAGAGACATCATATCTTTTATCGTTAATAACTGTAATTGTGCGGATGTCTCGTCACTCAACCGGTTTATCTTTACCTGTTTCATACGTTGAGCACCTTTCACAAAAACAGCCTTGCATGCTACAATAAACATGCAAGGCTACAAACACTAGCCAGTAGTCAAGGCTTCTCTGTCCAGGTTCCAATTGTCCAGGGAAGCCACTTCTATTTTTGATGGTCCTATTGTTGCTTAACAGAAGTGACAAAACGAAAATCACGCCCGAGCACTTCAAGCCAAGTACGATGCTGACGAATACAGTCCTCACAGACGAGTACGCCCGTCTTTTCTCCCTTTCTTCCCTTCTCATGAGCATAGGTACAGGGAGCCCATTTTCTGCACAATGAACAAGTAGCTTGCATCACGCCGTCCCTTCATGGAAGCGTTGAAAACACTTCATTGATACTCGCCTATCGGGCCGCTTTACAAGCCCGTTTAAGACTTTGACGTTTAGATAAACAGTACCTATTGGGAGGTACGTTGCACCTTCCATCGAAAGGAACCTCTTTCATGGTGAAAGCACATGGACGAGCGTTAGCCCTCGATTTTGGCCTTGCGCTTCCGTTTGAGGATCACCGGATAGCGCGGAGCAGGCTGCGGATGAAAACCGCAGGCTCGCCCTGGCGAATTTCCTCGTGGTTGGCACCGACATGCGGGTGTTCCAAGCCGTGCCAAAAGCGACGGCATGATCCGACGCACCTGTCGAGGAGTCAGCGATCGTTGCTTGCTCTCCCAAGGTCGATACTCAGCTTGCCCAAGATGGCAAGCCAGGGCCAATTGGTTCAAGGCCAATGCCACCAGCAGGCTCCAGCGCTCAAACTGCTCAGGCATTCGCACATGGGCTTGTGTCCAGAGCAAATCTTGCTTCATGAAGCGGTAGGCATGCTCCTGAGAGAAGCGGAGAGCATAGGTGGGAGCAATCAACGGCAAGGCCGTCTGGGTCGAGAGTTGAACAAACCAACTTTCTCGCGGATCGCGCTTGCTGTCTTTGGCTCCTTCGCGCATGACACGCACCACCGCAACCTCGACATCACGGCCTTGCTGAAAATGCAAGCCGTTCCAGCGTGTGAGGTGGACTGCTCGGCCTTTCTCATCGGTCCCCACAAAGCTCTCATCAACTCCCGTCAGCGTTTCTGGGCGAGTTCCTTGCAAGAGGGGGCCATCCAGTGGTCTTCGACCTCGTGTGCTGGTACGCACTGGCGCTCGGTAGAGCTTGCGGTTGCGCTTGAGGCGAATGAGCACCTCACAGCCCAACGCGCGACAGACTCGCAGAAAGTCTGCCGTAGCATACCAGCGATCTGCCAAAATGAGCACCCGCCGAGGCAACTGAGGAACCACCTCACGCAATTGCATGATCGCAACCTCGATTGCCGTTTGATGGGTAGGGATACGGCGTTGATCGAGGATGCCAACCCAACTCCCAGGTTCCGATGGCAAGAGCATCATCGTCGAGAAGTGCCATCCGGCGCTGATCGGCTTGCTGGCTCGCGGCAGGTTCGGGACGTAGATGATGCCGCGATCTGGGCTGGTTTGAGCTTCTGGTCGGGGCACGCTACTGCTATCCACGCTCAGGCAAATGAGCTCATCGCTGGCTCGTTGCTGCAAGAATGCCTGGATGCATACGGTGCGCAAGGCGGCATCATTGATCTTGCCATTGGTCAATGCCTGGTAGAGGCTGGACCAGCGGCGTTCAAAGCACGGTGCTTGCGACAACTCGACCAGCGAGCGAGCCTGAGGCTCAACGAGCAAGGCATCGCACACGTTGAACAAGGCATCAGCTCCACGCTCAAAGCAGGTATATACCTGCTGACGAAACTGTTGAAGTATGTTAAAGTGCAAGGTGTTGGTGTCCTTTGCTTGGTTTTTTTGATAGTGCAAAGAACACTACACCTGTTGGCGGCTCTTGGCAATCCAAGGCTGCCTTTTTTACTGCTTTATCCAAACGTCAATAAGACTAAAACTACGTAAAAAGAGGGGCTCGTGTTACTAGCGCGAGCCCCATTTCAATGATGCTAGTAATACTGCCCTTGAGAGCACTCCTACTCACCTCATTTCGGAAATGCATCAATCGGCTTTGGAAGCCCTTTGAGATGAAACCTATGTATTGGTTGGGTCCTGTGTTACTAGACAGGACCCAAGGGGCTTTGCTTTCGCCAGACGGAAAAAGGAAGAGGGTTTTTCTTTCTCTCTTCCAACCCCCACAAATCCGCTTGATAAGCGCTTTGAGTAAGAAAACAATGGACTTATCGGAGCCTATGTTATTAGATAGGCTCCGTAAGGTTTGATCCTCGTCAAAAAAGACAGAGAAAACGAGAAAAAGGAAGAGATATCTTCTCATACAACGCCTCCGGCTTGAATACGCTGCCACATCATTGCAGCATCAAGACCATAGTAATAGCAAAGAAAATTGAAGACATTACCGCCTTTGCCCCACGTGTAGCAATGCCAGCAGGCACGGCCAGGAGAACGAGGACGATAGACTTTGAAAGAGGGATGACAGTCTTTTCCTCTTCGATGGTGCTCACCAAAAGGACACAGACCAACGCCACGCGCATCGAGCTCGACATAGCGCCCAATCAGGTCAAAAGGGTCTTGTTGGCAGCACCATTCATGAAGCGTGTGAGCCGTCGTGGGTGACGACGGGTTATCGATGTTGTTGCGGGGGCTCTGGCTCACCTCACGAGTGTGAGATGTCTCATACGCTCGCCCAAGGTGTGACACGAAATGCCTATGTCGTGACACAAAATGAGAGGGATCAACTTTTTCTTGCTGCTCTAACCAGGTGAGCGTTTCTTTGACGGTCGTTGCTGCTTTGACTGGCTTGCCGTCTCGTGAGAAAGCACCTATCCAGGGATAGCGTTTGCCTGTCAGACGATGCACGCCTAATGGGAGCCTGATGAGCGAACCGTAGCCAGTGCTTTGATCTTGTTTGGGATAAAACTCTATGCCGACTGGACACCAAGGCAAGAGCCAGGTACGCGCCTGTGCAGCTGGAAGCGGCTGGGTAAAGAAGATCCAGAGATGGCCGCCCCGTCTTGAGGCTTCCAGATGGGCCATTATGCCCTCGGACGCAAGACGCGCCCGTACCTGCCACAACATCGATAACCCATTGTCGCTATCCGCATCAAAGACAACGTAGCGACACAAGCCAGCTTCATTGATGACGTAGGTCCCATACGTCTGAATGCCTCGAAGATGCTGGTCAAGATCAGCATCCGTTAGCGGCCTTCCTACACGAGCGTAGCGCCCGTTCTGGCGCTGAACGGCATAATCACTTTGACGAACGACAAACAGGTGTTTATAGTGTTTTACTGCCTCTTGTGAGAGAGTATAAAAAGACTTCATACATTGCCTCATGAAACGAAACTTCCCATGACGCAGCCGAGAGAGGAAACGTCACAAAAAAGCGAGTGGGGTACGTTTCCGTCTGGAAATGTATCCCCAGAGCCTTAGAACTTCCTTTCCTTGTGAGCCTGTTCACACAAGAGAAGATGATCAACAAGCTGACGAAGCGCTGCTACCCCAAGGAGGGCCATACGGCGATCTGTGAAGGCAAATGCAGAAAGCCAGCCAAGTGCAAACCCGGCTCGATAGCTCAAAGACGGGGTATGGCCGAGAGAATAATCGCTGGGTGAAGGAAGAACATTTTCCAAAAGAACCCGCATCATTTCCTCACGTGTGTAGAAATGATTACGGAAGATGGGTTTTTCCTCGGTATAATCCCACATTTCCTCAAAGTAGGTGTCAAAGCCTGAGCTAGCGCCAAGGGAAAATTCTTCATCAGCGTGAAAAGCAGCCTCAAAACCAGAGGGAAGTAAGAGAGCGGGTGAATACTCTGCCTCCAAGAAATCAACAGGGGCGAGCACTGGTTGAGAAGACATAGAAGCAAAAACCGCTGGCAATGTATCGGTCACACGTGCATGGGCAAGCATGAAGAAATCCTTTCATTCGTCATGCAAGCTCCCCGCTTGAAGCATGCGATGAGCGGGGAACTCGCAAAATCATGTTCAGGGAGGTTGAACGCTCAGAGGTGTTTCTTAATCATTGGTATGCGTCTGCTGTTTGGTGTGTCGTGTGCGTTCCGATTGAACTAAGACACAAAGGACCTCAGCACCTTCTTGGGCGGCAACGCGATTAGTAAGGGCTAAGGCAGAAAGCCAGCCATGCAGGAAACCGACGCGCCAGCCTAAAGGAAGTTCTTCGCGATGGGAGAGGAATTCTTTGACCACAATCCCACCTACTTCTAAATCGCTGTAATGACGTGGTTGAAAAACAACCTCCTGAGGTGCCTGCGTGTCCCGTTCATACATTTCTTCGAAGTAAGTAATAAATCCAGGCTTACACGCCTTGTGGTACTCAGGGTCAGCGTGGAAAGAAAGAGCACTTGAAATGGGAACTAACAAGGCTGGACTATAGTCCATTTCAACGGCTTCATCAAAAGAAAGCACACGAGAAGAAAGAGTAGAAACCATTGAAGGAACAGGAGATGCAAACATGGGTCAATCCTTTCTCTTGACGCTCACGATCCATTCAGGTATGCTCTGAATGAGTCTCGAAGCAAGCCTCAAACTGCAAACGACTCATTGAGCCTGATGTGTATGCTACATCAGGCTTTTTTGTTCTGAATGAGCCTGACAACAACGACCTGTACCGAGCAGTGCAGCAGTGAAAACACATTATGTGTCTTCAATGCGCCTTTCATTTTCTGAGAGGAACACAGTGATTTTTTCACCTGCGCAAAAAAGAGCAGAAAAAGAAACAAAAAAATCGAAGAAAAGGGGAAAAACCTTTGCTCGCATTCTCAGAATACACCCAGAACAGGAGGGGAAATGTATCTCTTTCTGTTCAGTTTCTTCCAGGAATATTCTGAGAAGAAGGTCATGAAAAATCATGGCCTGCACACGGCAATACTACAACAAAAAACACGACGTAATTCCTGTCTCGTTTCCACGCATTCGTGGGGGTGTCGTGGAAAACCGTGGAGGTATCGTGGGGAAACATGGACCATTCGAGCAGGAATAAGCTGCTGAAAAATGTTGAAGAAACATCTTTTTGAACGGAAGGTGCAAAATTGGCAGCAACCCCCACGAACGAAAAGGGCACAACCATGTGCATCATGAAGAGGAAAATACAGGCGTATTTTGCTTCATTTTTGTCAATACGAAAAAATGAGCAGAAATACCAGGGAAATGCAACAAAATGGCGAACTCGTGGCGCAACTAAATGGTATTGTGTGGAATAAGCTGGGATAAAACGGTATTATGGAGTTGCGCCACAGTTGCGCATTGAGGAAAGGAAAGAGGTACAAACAGGACATCAGCACCTCTTTCTTTTCCTCAAGACTGCACACGACACCCATCATGAAAACAACGCCGCGCATGCATTCCGCATTCTAGATGAACACGAAGCCAAGAATGTGCAGCCATGACACTAGCAAAATCACGCTGCTCATCTGTAGGGGAAAGCAAACAAAGCCGTTTTGTTGTCATATCCGAGACAACGCGATAGCCTTGAGCACGAGCAGAAGATAATAAGCGAAGCATCCTTACATCAGCTAGGTTCATCATAACCCCTTTCTCAAAAGGAATGACAAGAAACAATGGTCAATCCTTTCTCTTTCTCCTAAGCCCAAACCATTCAGGCTCAGTGCAGGCCACTCTCAAGGATGAGATATGACAATGGACTGCATCAACCTAACGGTAAGAAAAAAACGAAGGGAGATACAAGCGTCAACCATCCGTGCCTGTTAGCCAGAAGCGTGTACTGAACTGGTCAATAGATCGCCCCCTCTTTACCAGAGGATGGAGTACCCTTGTACGTGAAGCATTCCCTGAAAAATGCTGGCTCTTGTGAGGCTACGCGCTGCTTTTCAACGTGGCGCTTGACGACATTCATGTGAGAAGCAAAGAACCCTCATACTTACCAGAAGCATGGTCCCATTTCTTTGTTGGCATGGAGCCTACGGCGTCTCTATCCGCCTCTGTCCTGTCCCTGCACCCCGTTAGATGGTGAGACTTTCGTTTAGGCCATTCCGAGCCGCAATGCAGGTTAGCTTACGCAAGAGCAGTTGGGTCACTCACACGCCCCTCTCACATTCAAAAGCCTTTTCTTTAGTTGTTCAAGTGCTTAAAGAATTGCTGTGATATAAGATTATCGTCTTTGCAATTCTTAATTATCACAATTATCATATTATCATGCATGCGTTTATTTTGTCAACCCTTTATCGCCTATTGTTTATTGAATATTAAGATGAAACATTTGTCATATTGCTTATTCTCAATTATCGTAGTAAAATACCTAGAAAGGGGTGAAAAGCTCTAAAATAAGGAAGGGCGAAAATATGAAACAAGAATATTACGATGCTAAGCAGGTAGCAGAAATCTTAAAGGTATCTATTCCAACAGTTTATAGAAAAGCAAAAGCGGGAGATATACCATCTGTAGGAAAAAGGCCTAACATTAAGTTCCCAAAGCCAGCCATAGACGCAATTGCAGAAGTTGGAGCAAATGATGATGATGAAGACGGCAAGCTATCATTTACACTTTCTACAATAGCAGATGCTTGGACAAAGCAGGAAATAACGCAACAACCATACGAAGATGAAGATGTAGTGCCTTTTAAAACGCTGCTAGAATGGCGTAAAAGGAATAATGAGATATCTATGAACCTTAAAGAGGGCAACAAAATACTAGGCTGGACAACATTTCTCCCGCTTGATGAAAATATTATCAAGGCTCTTATTCGAGATGAGATTAGAGAAAAAGATATCCCTCTAGAGTCCATCAGGAAATGGACCGACAGCCAATTAACTGTTTACATACCTATCATTGAGGTGATACCATCAGGAAATCCTGAAAAAGATGCTAGGCGAGGTCAATTTCTAATCAGAAAAACCATAAGATGGGCTTTAATGCTCACAATTCAGCACGACATTAAAAAATGGTATGGAATAGGAGTAACTCCTGAAGGGCAAGCGCTTCTAGAAGCAATGGGATTTAAACTAATCCTAAGTTTGGAAGATGGCAAGAGAAAAGGATACGCGCTAGAAACCAGGGCCGAGCCAGTGAGGCTCATTGGTCAGTTTCTCAGAAACATGGAAGCATCAGGGATGATACCAGAAAAGGCAACTAGCCTAAAAGGGTAGCCATTCCCATTTATTAATTATCACAAAATAAAAAACAGTTGTCTTACATCAAAAACCAATGTGAAACAACTGTTTTTTTATTAGCTTGAAAGCTTAATAAGTTGGCATAAGAGTAAGAATAATGCGGAGTGCAATGTGCAATTTCTACATCAATTTTTACATCAATAAGGCTTTACAACCTCTTACAAATATTGGCAAAGATACACAGGTTAGAGCACGAAACACAAGATACCTTCTCACGGTTTACCCTTGTGATATAATTGCGTACAACACCCCTCACGAGGGCTTTGAGGTGAGAGGAGCACGCGAAGTACAAGTAGAAAGTACTTCAGATAAAATCTATGTTTCACAAAATATTAATTGCAAACCGTGGAGAAATAGCGCTGCGGGTTATTCGTGCGTGTCGCGAAATGGGTATACGCAGCGTAATTGCCCACTCGGAAGCCGATCGGAATTCGCTTCCTGTGCGCCTGGCGGATGAGCGTATTTGCATCGGGCCGGGGCCAAGTGGGAAGAGTTACCTGAATATCCCAAATATTATTAGCGCTGCCTTTATCTCTAAAGCCGAAGCCATTCATCCAGGTTACGGCTTTCTTTCGGAGAACACAAGTTTTGCCGAAATCTGCAACGACGTCAACATCACCTTTATTGGCCCCTCGGCAAGTGTCATGGCCGTGATGGGCGATAAGGTTTCGGCGCGCGAAGCTATGGCGGCGGCCGGTCTTCCCACCTTACCGGGAACGCCAGTGCTGCACACGCTAGTAGAAGCTCAGGAAGCCGCCCGCGAGATTGGTTTTCCTCTGATGTTGAAGGCCGTGGCGGGAGGTGGGGGACGGGGTATTCGCCTTATTACATCGCCTGAGGAGTTTGACCGCACCTTTGTTCTTGCGCAAAATGAGGTACGCGAGGCCTTCCACGATGACGGCATTTATCTTGAGAGGTACGTAGCGAAAGCGCGCCATATCGAGATCCAGGTGCTGGTTGACCAGTATGGGCATGGCGTCCATCTTGGCGAGCGCAACTGCTCCTGTCAGCGGCGCAATCAAAAAGTGCTGGAAGAATCGCCAAGCCCGCTGCTGCCACGCGAGCTCTGCGAAGAGATCGGCATGAAGGCCATCCGCGCTGTACAGCAGGTTGGCTATCGCAACGCTGGCACGCTTGAATTTCTTGTCGATGAGCAGAACCGCTACTATTTTATGGAAATGAACACGCGCTTGCAGGTTGAGCATCCGGTCACAGAGTTAGTAACCAGCTTGGACCTGGTGAAGGAGCAGGTTCGGATTGCCTCAGGTCTGCCCCTACAACTGCGCCAGCAAGATGTACAACTGCGTGGACATGCCATTGAATGCCGCATTACCGCCGAGGATGCGAGCGCAGGTTTCCGCCCACAGACCGGTGTCGTAGAACAGTACCTGCCCCCGGGTGGACCAGGAGTACGCGTGGACAGCCATCTCTTTGCTGGTTATGAAGTTCCGCCGCACTATGACTCCCTCCTGGCCAAGCTGGTGGTATGGGCCGAGAATCGCAACGAGGCCATTGCGCGTATGCAGCGAGCCCTTGACGAATTCGTTATTGAAGGCGTTGCGACCACAATACCTTTCCATCAACGTTTACTAAATCACGAGGGCTTCATTAGTGGCGATACCTATACGCGCTTTATACAAGAGGAAGCCGTCTCATTAGGTATATAAGGAGGTGACTTTATGTCTCGCGTAGTTGTAACCGGGTTGGGCCTGGTTACCTCGCTGGGTAACGATGTGGCAACCACATGGGAGGCGCTGTGCCAGGGTAAATCAGGCGTGACTGCGATCACCGCGTATGATACAAGCCGCTTCCGCGTTCAGTTTGGGGCCCAGGTTTTGGACTTTGATCCTACCCTCTATATGGACCGCAAGGAGGTGCGCCGCACTGACCCTTATGAGCAACTGGCTATTGCGACGAGTAAACAGGCTCTGGCGCAGGCGAAGCTGGAGGTTACCGATGAGATCGCCGATGATGTTGGTGTCTATATTGGCAGCGGCATCGGTGGCCTTGTCACGCTGCATGAGCAGTTTAAGGTTCTTCACGAGAAAGGGCCTGATCGCATCAGCCCGTTCTTCATCAATATGATGATCGTGGATGGAGCTCCTGGTATCGTCTCTATCATGACCGGGGCGCGGGGTCCAAACTGGGCGGCAGTCTCCGCCTGTGCTACCAGCGGCAATACGATCGGTGAGGCCTGGGAAACGATCAGGCGTGGCGATGCGAAGGTGATGATCGCGGGCGGCTCCGAAAAAGGTATTACGCCAATCGCTATGGCTGCATTTGATAATATGCATGCCCTTTCGCGCCGCAACGATGATCCACAGGGCGCCAGCCGCCCATTTGACGCGACCCGCGACGGTTTTGTGATGGGCGAGGGCTCTGCAATACTTGTCCTGGAAGAGCTGGAGTTTGCCAAAGCGCGCGGCGCCACAATTCTTGCCGAGATGGTAGGTTATGGCTGCACCAGCGATGCTCATCATGTCACCGAGCCGGCTCCTGGAGGCTCGGGCCTCGTACGCGCGATGCGCATTGCTCTGCGCAAGGCAAATTTGCAGCCGGAGCAGGTCAGCTATATCAATGCGCATGGCACCTCAACTCAATATAATGATCGGACGGAGACCCAGGCAATTAAGACTTGCTTCGGGGAGCATGCCTATCGCATGCCCATCAGCTCTACCAAGTCGATGACCGGGCATACGCTGGGCGCGGCTGGGGCTGTGGAGGCCGTCGTTTCGGTTCAGGTCATTCTTAACAATATTATTCCGCCGACGATCAATCTGCATCATCCCGATCCCGAGTGCGATCTCAACTATGTACCTAATGAGGCGCAACATGCTAAGGTGGATGTTGCCATGTCCAACGTCATGGGTTTCGGTGGCCATAATACTAGTATGATATTCAAGCGCTACGAAGAGTAAAAGATGGAAAAACAGAAAAAGCTGGCATGGCTAGAGCGCGTTGAGGACCTTGTGCATGCCCTCGAAGATAGCACTGTTGGAGAGCTAGAGCTAATCGAGGGAGACATGGAGATTGTTATTCGCCGCCAGCCAGGTATCTTAAGCAGCGCCGTCCCTGTGCAAGGCGGTTCGGCTGGGCCGCTGATCCAGGTTGGGGCAAGCGGCCGTGCGCCGCGTGTAGATCAGAGCGTGGCCATCGTTGCCCCGCTGACCGGCGTTTACTATGGCGCGCCTTCTCCCACATTGCCTCCATTTGTGACGATTGGCGATAGTGTGCAGGTTGGGCAGGTAGTGGCGATTGTTGAGGCGATGAAAGTGTTTAACGAGATTACCGCCGATATTTCTGGCCGGGTGGTGGCTCTCGTTGCTCCCAGTGGAGAAGTGGTGCAGAAGGGTGATGTGATCCTGCGCATTGAGCCTGCCTAGCACACATACGGAGGCCTATTTGTGCCGCTGAGGCCTACGAAAAAAAGCTGGAGCAAGATGGGATCGCTGTTTTGGGCTCGACCCACGTGAGGAGACCAATGCAGGGGTAAGTTAGCTTGCCCCTGATTACATATCAGGCACCTGCAGAGGCGCTCTTGTCCATAAGCCTTGCTCCAGGTGCCTATTTCATAGCTGAGCCTTGAGGCTAGTCGAAAGATTGAGCTTCTTCTACTAAATAGCCAGCCTCGCGTAGCCGGAGCAACAGTTCCTCGCATTGCTTTCTATTGCGCGTCTCCAGAGTAATCGTTTCTTCACGCTGCATGATTGGTAAGCGATTTGAGATACGCTGATAGCGCACGTCGATGACATTGATACGCATCTCTGAGATAATACTCAACATACGCATCAGCTCGCCGGGCCGGTCAGTGAGCCGCGTGTGGATGACAAAATAGCGACCGGCAGCAGCCAGACCATGCTCGATAAAGCGGCCAACGAGATTGATATCGATATTGCCGCCTGTCAAAGGCACAAGCACCTTCTTGCCTTTCAGCTTAACCGCCCCGCTCAAGAGTGCAGCCAGGCCCACGGCTCCCGCGCCCTCAACCATCATCTTACAGCGTTCCATCAGCAGAATTACCGCCTTGATGATATCCTCGTCCTGAACCGTGACTACCTCGTCTACCATGTGTTGAATAATGGGGAAAGTAATGGAGCCGGGGCTCTTGACGGCGATCCCATCTGCAATCGTCGTAATGGCCGCCAGGGCTCTTGGCTCCCCTGAGTCAAGCGAAGCGCGCGTGCTTGCCGCTCCAGCTGCCTGAACTCCGATGAGGGTGATATCTGGCTTGAGCGCGCGTGCGGCGATGGCGATACCGGCGATCAAACCGCCGCCGCCGATAGGCACAATGATGGCATCTGCGTCGGGCAAATCGTTGAGCATTTCCAGCCCAAGTGAGCCCTGTCCCGCGATCACCTCGGGATCATCGAAGGCGTGCACATACGTAGCTCCCGTCTGGCGCTGTAGCTCATAGCAGTGCTGCTGCGCATCGTCATAGGTTGGTCCATAGAGCACAACGTTCGCGCCATATTCTTGTGTCGCCGTCACCTTGGCCAGGGGGCATTCTCGGGCATCACAATCGTGCAGGGGATGTTATGCTGAGCCGCGGCAATCGCCACGCCCTGGGCGTGATTCCCGGCCGAAGCCGCGATTACCCCGGCCTTGCGCTGCTCATCGGTCAAGCGATGAATCTTATAGCCCGCCCCACGAACCTTAAATGAGCCGCCCCGCTGCATATGTTCGGCTTTGAGGTAAATATCCGCGCCGGTCATCTGGTAAAACGTACGAGAAGGCGTAAGCGCTGTATGGTGGAGAAGAGGTTTGAGAAACTTATAGGCTTGCCAGACATCGGCAATCGTAACCGGCGTATTAAAGACTTCACTGTGGGTTTCAGCGAGCGGGTCATTTTCTATTAAACGCATGATAGTATAGGACTCCTTTCAGCCCCCATGGGATGTAACCATGGACATCGTAGCTTGCTGCCGCCCTTGCAACTTTGCTATTTCAGTATCCTCAAAGTGGATTGGGGATGCCCTCATGATCTCAGCCGCCTCGCCTGTAGAAAGAGACTATAGCAGAAAGCCTGAACGGTTAAGTGAATTCCTCCAGGATACCATTGAGCAAAATTATAGCGCAAGTGAGAGGGAGTGGCAATACAACCGCGGTTGTGGTAGAGCTCTTAGCTTTCCCAGGTGCTCTGTTTGAGGATGGAGCATGCTAGTACCGCCACAGAGTTAGTCCTGCGAAGCATATTGGGATGATGCAGAATACAATAAGCAAATATCCGCTTTCAGCAGTGGGCGAAACTTACAAAAGAGTTCGTGATTAGATCTACTCCTCCCGGGCAAGCGAACAGGAGGAGTAGATTATACCTGGCCTGGTATTGGTAACCTGGTGAGCGAAAAAAGGTAGCGCCGATACTATTGGCCAGGACGTGAACTTGCTCTTAGCAAAGACAGCCAGCGCTATATAACATGTCGCCACCATTGCATTGATCGTGGCAGTGTTCAAAACGTGCATAGAAATGGCTACATTGTTGCTCTGTGCAGTAATAGTGGCAATATAAGCAAGGACGTCCATCAGCGGTAAGGCGGGGAGCGATGCGCTGAGCGAGGGTATCAATGAGCCGGTTAAGAGGGCCAAGCTTATTGAGAAGTCGGTCAGCGCTAGTTAGTAAAGCCTGCATAAGTAAAACCTCCTCTGGTTTCTATCGCACAATGTACATCTTAATAATGATTGGTTATGTGTCAATCGTCTATGAGATAGGTTCGTTTATCTCCTATCTACGAGAGGCTTCTGCCTGGCACCGTCTGTAGTTATACGCCGCCATTGTTGGTCGCTATCATTAGGATGGCCAGTAGCCAGGACGAGTCCTTGCTCGTCGAGCGAGCAGAAGGATGGCGTCAGGGTAATGCTGTAGCTCTTGAAGAAGGGATTGTCTGGCCTTGTAGCTATGAGCACTGGTACCTCGTCAGCCAGTTCGCGGACCATCTCTGCTGTCTCCGCGCGTGTGCCGTTGCTTACAAGCACAAGCTCTGCTCCCGTACTGCGCATTTGGGGGACCAGGGTCGTTAATGACGGAATAAATTCGCTGCATGGTCCGCAACCAGGCGAGACGAAAACGAATGTGGTAGGACGACCTGCATACTGCTCAAGGGTCATCGTCTCGTCATTGAGAGTTTGGGCAGAAAAATCTGGAGCCTGCGAGCCAAGGGGCGGTCCAACCTCAAGAGATTGAGTGCTCTCCTTTTTCGTATTGACACGCCGGATCAAGGCAAGCGTGAGCAGCAAGTTTAAAATAACAACGACCCAAAGCAGGATCGAACTGACCAATAAGAAGCTTTCCACAATAAATACTCCTTCCTGTACGAGCGAATAATGGATTGAGCCTTATAGAGCGCTCCTTCTGCTTTATATCTGGCGAAATAGCTGCAGCAGATCTCCTAGCTGCGTCCAAAGCAGTACAAAGATTGTGGCTCTCAGGGTGACGGGTAGCCATTGAAGCCAACCGAGCGGTTGAAGCGTCTGATTCAGCCAGCTTTGTATGCCACAACCTCCTGCGGCGCAGAGAAGCAGGCCAGCATTGCGAAAGAGATCGGTAAGCTCAATTGGCTTTGTGTTATTCCCAAAACAGTTGCAAGCTGTCCTCTGTCCCCTCATGAGCACGATAGCTAACGCTCCGCTAAAGACTAGCAGCAGCAGAGACGCTAAGAGAAAGCCGGGAAGTAGCAAGACGTCCCCCAGAAGCATGCATAAGACGGTAACTAGTTCAGCGCCCAAAAAGAGAAAGGCCGCCATCTGACTTAAGCCCACTGGAAGAATGCGGAAGTCAGTAATGGTCTGGCGAAATTTGGCTGGCTCACGCATTTTGCCAAGAAAAGAAATGAGAAAAAGCAGTCCAACAGCCATCCGGCAAAACGCAAGCACATATGATGCCATTATTGATCTCCATCTATTTTTGACAAACAAGAGAAATACGATAAATAGCAAAACTAATTTGCTTTTATCGTATTGGTAAGTAGGATATTAATTCAAACTATTTTGTGCTAAGCACTGTTTTTAGTATAAAATATATAATGCACCAAATAGCTGTGTATTGCGGTGCAGGATGCTCGCTTTACGATATAGGAGTCTAAAGACACGTCTATGGAAAAAAATGGAGCTGCGCTTCATTCCTTTGGATCATTGCTTAAAGAGTTCCGGAGGCGCAAGAAGCTGACGCAACAGCAGCTTGCTGATGGCGTCGGTGTACATCGTAATGCTATCGGGCGCTGGGAACAGGGACATATGCTTCCGGCCAGCAGAAATATGGTCCTCGAACTTAGTAGATATTTGCGGCTGGATGCGCAGGAGGCAAGGGAATTACTTGAAGCCAGTCTCACGGGGCTCTCTCCTCACTGGCTGGTTCCCTTCCATCGCAACCAGCATTTTACCGGTCGTGAAGAGATGCTAAGCACACTGCATAGCCGTCTTGCTGCCGATGAGACAGCCACGCTTTCTCCCACATGGGCTCTCTATGGTCTGGGAGGAGTTGGCAAGACGCAGATAGCGCTTGAGTATGCCTATCGCTATGGCCTGGAATATAGTGCCGTTTTCTGGATCGCGGCTGAAACTGTTGAAAGCATTGTGGCTAGTTTTCGGGCTATTGCGGAGAAACTGGAAATAGTTGAGCGCCAACAGGCTGAGCAACATCTGATTATAAGCGCGGTTCAGTACTGGATCGAGACCCATAGTAAGTGGCTGCTCATCTGGGACAACCTTGAAGATTTTAGCTTATTTCAACGCTTTCTGCCATCCATACGCCGGGGCGCTGCCCTGATAACTACACGCTGCCAGGTCTTTGGCACCCTGGCACAAGGCTTAGCAATACCTGCGATGGAAGCAGAGGAAGCCCTGCTATTCCTGCTGAGCCGGGCTAAAGTGTTGAAGGGAGAAGCAGCGCATGAGCAGATGGAGCAATTTCGGCGGTATGCACCTGACGAATATATCGCTGGCGAAGAATTAGTCAAGAATATGGAGGCCTTGCCCCTGGCCCTTGACCAGGTAGGGGCCTATATCGAAGAGTCGGGATGTAGTATCTCCGACTATCTGCAGCAATATCGGCGCCAGTATTATGGGCTGCTCAAACGACGCGGGGGACTGGTCTCAGGCCACCCAAACTCTGTTGTAACAACTCTTTTGCTTGCCTGCCGTAGCGTCGCCAGACATGATCCGGAGGCCCTTGAATTGTTATATTGTTGCACTTTTTTGGCTCCCGATGCTATCCCTGAAGAACTCTTTATCGATAGTTCTTGTCAAGAAATGGAGAAGAGTAATTGCCCAAATCTTTCCTATCGCTTTGATCAAATAGTAGCCGCCCTACGACGCTTTTCTCTGATCCTCAGACATCCTGAGACGCATACCTTCTCTATTCATCGGCTCGTCCAGGTTGTTTTGCGCGCGGAAATGAGCGAGCAAAAGCTATATAAATACCTGCACCTGGTGATACATGCATTGAACAGCCATTTTCCGGAGGACCATTGTAGCCCTAAGCTCTGGGTGACATGTGAACGTCTCCTTCCCCACGTGCTGACTGTAATCAGCATCATTTCAGATCAGCAAGGAACGCCGGAAGTAGTTGAGGTGCTACGGAAAACTGCTGACTATCTTCGTGAGCGAATTCAATATGAGCAAGCTGAAGCGCTATTGCTGCGCGCCATGACCATTGGCGAGCGGGCCGTGGGTCCGCTCCATCCGCTGGTTGCCTCCGTGCTCAATAGTTTGGGATATCTCTGCTATGACCTTGCTCAGTACAGTCGGGCCGAGCTCTATCTTCAGCGGGCCATGGAGATCTACGAGCAGGCGCCCGAGGTCAAGCATCCGCAACGGAGCTATCCCTTGCAAGGGATAGCGCTGCTTTGCTATCGGCAAGGAAAATACAGAGAGGCTGAAGAGTTATATCAGCGGGTGTTAGGTATTCAAGAGGCGGCGCTGGGAAGCGAGCATTTTGTTGTCGCCTGGATCTTAAATAATCTGGCAATGCTCTATATAAAGCAAGAAAAGTACGGGCAGGCCGAGCTCTTGCTTCAACGTATTTTACATATTGGCAGCCAGATATTAGAGCCAGAACATTTCCTGGCACCTTACCTGCTCGGTAATCTAGGAGACCTCTATCTCAGGCAGAGATGGTACGAGCTGGCTGAAGCGGCGCTGCAAAGGGCCTTGCAGATCTGGGAAAAGACGCTAGGGGTAGAGCATCCGCGCCTGGCGCTTCCCCTATGTGGACTAAGTGAGATCTATATTGAGCAAGGAAAATACGAACAGGCCGAAGCATTGTTACTCCGGGCCAGAGCAATTTGTGAACAAGCCTTCTCGCCTCTACACCCCCAAACCTCGGAAGTCGAGCTTATACAGGCTGCGCTCTGCCAACAACAAGGAAAGGACGAGCAAGCCGAGCACTTGTTGCTAAGCGCGTTGACCATTCGTCAATTCCACCTGAGCCAAAACCATTTTGATATAGCCGTAGTTTTCTTAAAGCTGGCGTTACTCTATATGAAGCAAGGAAAATACGAGCAGCCGAAACGCTTGTTGCCAAGAGTCCTGAGCATCTTTGAGCAAAGCGTAGGACTGGCCCATCCACAAGCTCTGGAGGCCCAGAGAGCTCATAGCCGCTTGCTCAAACAACTAGAGGAGGCGCATTCTACATAGCTGTCCCCTTGCTGATAGATGAGCAGGCCAATGTAGCCTGAAATAAGTAGCAGCGTGATCAGGGTCGATCACGCTGCCCGAATATGCTTAATTGCGCGCGCGGAATATCTTCACACGGCGGTAGGGCTCTTTTCCGCGACTGCGCGAGAGCAGGTTATAGCGAGTGGCCATCTGATGCTGCAGACGGCGGATATAGGCGTTTGCCGGGGCCAGTTCTGCCGTCGTCAGGCCTTTATTCAGGACCTGATGAATAGCGTCTTCAGTCTCCAACAAAGCCTGTTTCGTCGGATCATCGAACTCGGAACCTGAGCGTTCATTCTCTGGCTCATCATCAAGCAAGGTTTCCTGCGGTAGATCGAAGATGCGAGCCAGGGCATGCTGCATCTGCGTCACCGTATTATTCTTAAGAATGATGATCAGCTTACGTTCCTGTTCCGCCTGCTGTAAGCGCTCTGGTTGGCGGCGATAGTAATTCTTCAGCGTAACCACAGCATCGGCTTCTGCCTGATTATTGGTAATGATAATCGGAACGCGCAACTGGCGGGCCGACTCGGCCAGGCGATCCCGGTTTACGCCAAAGGGATATACACGCAGCGTCTTCAGCGCTGGTACAGCCTCTGCGCTCCTTTCTGCCTCCTGATAGACATCATCCGAGATGAGTGGGCGGCTAGCCGTGACCAGGGCCGTACGCGTCTCCACATCGGCGGGAGAAGTGCCGGTTGGCGCTAAGGCTTTGACCTCAGCAGGGACCTCGCTGCGTACGCGCAGACGCTCGCTACTGGTGGCACGCGAGCCCCCTTGCGGACCCAGTGGGCGTAAGGGACCCCAGTTGCTAGCAGAGCGTGGAGGGCGCTCAAACATGCTCGTGGTAAAGCCCTGTCGTCCCTGATTCCCAGCGGCCCCTAAGCTGCCTGCGCCCCAGGTGGGAACATCCATCCCACCGGCCGTAATGCGGCGCATAGACACCCGTCCCGACTCCTCATCGCGCATGCGCTCCTCGGCAATAATCGCCTGGCCGCGCAGCATGTTGTCTACCGTATCGGCAACATCGCGATGGATAACAACCTCTTCCCAGCTCTGCTGTTCGACAACAACTTCAAAGGTAGGTGGGGCCTTACGCTCAAGAATACTCTTTTGCGTATGACGTCGCCGCGCTTCCTCGTCACCAAGTGTCACTGTCTGAATGCCCCCAACCAGGTCTGAAAGCGTTGGGTTCATCAGCAGATTTCCCAGTGAATTACCGTGGGCCGTAGCGACTAGCTGGACACCGCGCTCCGCAATTGTGCGGGCCGCAGCCGCCTCAAGTTCAGTGCCAATCTCGTCGATGACAATGACCTGGGGCATATGGTTCTCCACCGCCTCGATCATTACAGCATGCTGTTCTGCCGTACGCGCTACTTGCATGCGGCGCGCACGTCCTATACCAGGATGAGGAATATCGCCATCGCCAGCAATTTCGTTCGAGGTATCGACCACCACTACGCGCTTGTTAGCTTCGTCTGCCAGGACGCGAGCTATTTCGCGCAGCAGGGTAGTTTTGCCTACACCTGGGCGACCAAGAATTAAGATGGATTGCCCCTGCTCAACGATATCGCGGATCAGGGCAATACTACCAAGGACCGCGCGACCAATACGGCAGGTCAAGCCGACGATGCGTCCCTTGCGGTTACGCAGCGCGCTGATGCGGTGCAGCGTGCGCTCGATACCCGCGCGGTTGTCATCGCCAAACTCACCGATGCGCTCGACCACGTATTCAAGGTCGCCATAGGTCACAGGCTGGTTACTAAGGATCACCTCCCCATCAGGGAATCGGCCCTCGGGCAAACGCCCAAGGTCCATCACGATCTCCAGCAGTTCGCTTCGGTTGTCGAGCCGATTAACCGCGTCGTGGATGCCAGGAGGAAGGGTACCCAGCAGAGCCTCAAGATCGTCAGTGACCACATGTTGCATAGGCAGTTTTATCACCTCATAATTTTTTGGCGAGAATTGACCGTCCCCAGGCCCTTCAAGCCATAGACCGCTCTTTGCTCCAGCAGGGGGACTGTGCTTTGCCTCATGGCAAGTAATGCCACATGACGCACCAGCAAAACCTTGGTCAGGCTTTGCTCAAATCCGCTGTTCCGCAGAGCAGTGATTACAAAAGAATCGTACTCGCGCACCAGGCAATAAATGCGCCGTACGTCTGTCTCCTGAAGCCTGCTGATACCAAAACGCAGGAGCGGCTCAGCCAGATCAGCATGCTCCGGGTGGACACTAAGAAAGATGCGGTGCGGCGAGGAGCCGTGACCCCTGCAAAGCCGTAACCAGGCACCTATCCGAACGCCGACATCACAGACATAATTCTCATTCCCCCGCACGAAAAGGGAAGAAAGGGAACGCTGCGGGCCGACGTTCAGCTTAGCATATTCTTCGCTATTATCAAGCAATTCCGCCATCTGGACCCGTTGCGGGGTGACGGAACGATAGATTTGATGTAGACCCCAGACATGGTGGCGATTCCAGCGCCTTAACGAGGGTAGCGGAGGCTCTGCCTTAAGCGCGGTAGAACCCGGCTCATAGACGTAAGTGAGCTCGCGCGCATAGCGCTGAAAGCCTGCGCGCTGGAAGAGCCCTAGCTCTGGCAGCTCATCTTCAACTTTGGCAAAGATGCGTAAAATGCCATGCTCGGCGGCCATCTCCAGCGTGTATTCCAGCAAGGCATTGAGTATCTCCTCGCTGGATATTGTGCGCTGGGTCATAGAGGCCAGATAAGATATGGACCAGGCATTATGCGACGGACGTTCGCAGACCTGGGCAAAACCGAGGAGGCGCCAGTGGTCCTCACAGATCCATGTGCGAGATGCGGGATTGACTGGTAGTATATTGCGCAAAAAGAACGATTGGGGTAAATCACTCTCGACAGGCTCCAGCCAGCACACAAAGTTCGCCAGTTCGTGCTGCTTATGGCGGGCACGACGGTCAATTGAGTAGATGATGCCCGGCAAATCAACATATAATACCGGTCGTATCATCCAGTGCTCCCGCGTCTCACAGGGGCCGCTGTATATAGGCCCCTATCCCTTGACGCCCTGTACTATGCGGAGAAAGTACTGATGAAAACGTGAGTCTCTTTGGCCTTGGGCCCGAGGTACCTCCGGATGAAATGCAGTGCCCAGCAAGTTTCCTTCACGGACAGCGACGATCCTTCCATCGTCGAGCGTTGCCAGCACCTCCACCTCCGGACCAGCCCACTCAACGGCTGGTCCACGGATGAAGAATGCATGGAATGGCGCTTCTCCAAGCGCAGGCACCGACAGATCAGTCTCAAAACTTTCCCGCTGACTGCCAAACGCATTACGACGAACACGAATATTCATGGAAGCCAACAATGGTTGACCAGCCAGTGCGTTATCCGTCTCCTTTGCCAGAAGAATCATTCCCGCACATGTGCCCCAGACGGGAAATCCTTCATGAATTTTTCTCTGCAAAATTTCCTGCAAGCCGTACACTATCATAAGTTTACCGATAGTCGTACTCTCGCCACCTGGTATAATTATACCATCTAAATCTTGTAATTGCTCGGGGAGTCGAATGGCTTTTCCTTCTACTCCCAGTTCGGTCAGCGTTTTAAGATGAGCTTCAAAGTCACCTTGCAATGCTAATACGCCAATTCGGGTCGGAGAGTTGCGCCTTTCCATAGCAGAATTACCACCCACGCCTGGCCATCAGTTGCTCTTCGGGCAAAGTATCAAGATTAATTCCTACCATTGGCTCGCCAAGATTGCGCGATACTTCGGCAAGAATCTCGGGGTCCTGGTAATGGGTTGTCGCGCGGACAATGGCTTTAGCTCTCTTCAATGGATCACCTGATTTAAAGATACCGGAACCAACAAAGATACCCTCGGCTCCCAGTCTCATCATCAGGGCTGCATCAGCGGGGGTGGCGACTCCACCGGCTGAGAAGTTGACAACTGGCAGTTTGCCGCTGCGGGCGATCTCTACAACGAGCTCATAGGGGGCGCCAAGATTCTTGGCTTCGGACATCAGTTCCTCTTCGGGCAAGCTTTGCAAGCGGCGAATGCCGTCCATGACTGTGCGCATATGGCGTACGGCTTCGATAATATTGCCGGTACCCGCTTCTCCCTTGGTGCGCAGCATGGCGGCTCCCTCGCCGATACGACGCAAGGCTTCGCCAAGATCGCGCGCGCCACAGACAAAGGGGACTGGGAAGAGATGTTTGTTGACGTGGAAACGCTCGTCGGCCGGGGTCAGGACCTCGGATTCATCGATACAATCTACGCCTATCGCCTGGAGAATCTCTGCCTCGACAAAATGTCCAATGCGACATTTGGCCATTACTGGAATTGTGACCGCCTCTTTGATCTGGATAATGAGCTCAGGGTCGCTCATGCGCGAGACGCCTCCCTGGGCGCGAATGTCAGCCGGAACACGCTCCAGAGCCATCACTGCGGAAGCTCCTGCTTCCTCTGCGATCCGTGCCTGCTCTGCATTCACTACATCGCAAATCACTCCTCCCTTGAGCATCTCTGGGAAGTTACGTTTTACTTGTACGGTTCCTGTCTGCTTTTCCATGATTTATTCTCTCCTGGAGTGTGTATTGTGTATAGACTATTTCTATCAGAATTCTATCACACCATAGAGGGGTCATCTACAGCCAATTGAAGCTGGCGAAACCAGCCATGCTGATTGGCTTGCCAGGCTGACGGTGGAGCTGCTGCCCGCATTGGTTCGCCTTGTGTAGTTTTTTGGCAGCCTGGCTCTATACCATCTTTCCCTCTTTTATACTCAGCTAAAGGGAGCAGAAAGAAGATTGCACGAGCCTCTCAGGCTCCTTAAACGGCCTTCTCTAATTAAATAGGATCTGTTATACTTATGTGCAGAGGCATCCCGTACTTGTTCTATTAATCTTTGCGCTCAATGTAAGCAGGATATTTTGTATCTCGCTCCTCGCGAACACGAGCGTAAAAGATCATCATTAAGCGCCCGCGCTTGATGATCCATCTCTATTTTCTTACCGCAGCGTGTTTTGTCCACTTTTCGTTCCGACGTGCTCAAACGTAAGCAAAGTCAAAGGGGGACCTCGACACAATGTATACGCTGGAAGTGAGCGGAGTAACAAAATATTTTGGGAAAGCGTGTGCACTTGACAATGTGAATTTCCAGGTCAGCGATAGCGAGCTCTTTGCTCTGGTCGGGCCTTCGGGCAGCGGCAAGACGACTATTTTACGCATCATTTGTGGCCTGGAAACTGCAGATTCTGGCAAAGTTATTCTGGATGGACGAAATATCTCTAAGTTAGAGCCTGGCGCCCGCAATATAAGTATGATGTTTCAAAGCCCTTATGGTTTACTGCCCTTCTTGAATGTTTTTGATAACATCGCCTTCGGCTTAAAGACTCGCCGTTTGGATTCTTCGGGCATTGAGATGAGGGTCGTAGGGGTTGCCCATACCCTTGGTATCTATCACTTGCTCCAACGTAAAATCGCGCATCTCTCAGGTGGTGAACAGCAGCGCGTTGCGCTGGCGCGGCTGTTAGTTCGGGAGACGGCTCTTTCTATCTTCGATGAACCTCTTTCCCATATTGATGCTCATCAACGCCAGCATACTTTGCGCGAGATACTGCTGGTACACCGGATGAAGCACAGGCCAAGTATTTATGTCACTCACGATCATGTGGAGGCCTTTGCCGTGGCCAGCCGCATTGCGGTGCTGGCCAATGGACGCGTTCAGCAGATCGGGACGCGCGATGAGCTGCTGCACACCCCTGCCAATCTCTTTGTGGCCCAGTTTATGAGTACGCCACCCATGAACCTGGTTTATGGCTACCTGCAGGGAGCCTATACGCAGGAAGGCATGCGCTTTCGTGTGCTCTCCAGGGATTTCTCTTTGCCACTGCCAATGGCCTGGACGCAGTTTATACAGCGCAACAACTGGCCGGAGGTCGTGGTGGGGGTGCGGCCCGAGGCGATTGTGCCTCTGGGGGGCCTGGATGCTGTGGCGGCAAAATCGTATTTTCGTCTCTATGCCGAGATTGTTGGGCATGAAGGCCACGAAAAGAGCATTACTGTCAGGCTCAAGGTGGGCATCGCTACTGAGCTTAATGCGCTGATGTACGATATGCTGCCGGAGAATTTAAGGACGGGACAGAGAATGGTGGTAGGTATAGATATTGCCAGGCTATGCCTGTTTGATCCGCGGGATGGGCGTTTGCTGCTTGGACCACAGACAGCCGTGGTTTAAATTAAATGCAGGCTCAGGCGTAATGCTTTATCTACGCGGCGCAGATCATCTACACTGATCGCCCCCCTCTTGCGAATCAAGCGCGTTTTTTCGATAGTCATGATCTGCTCACATTTTACGTCGGTATAATCGGTTAGCCCGTTTTCTTCAGATGGCGCGATGCGTACATGCAGCGGTAATTCTCGCGCCGTACGGCTCATTGACGCCACAATCGTCAATGGATACGAACGAGAAGCGTTGCCATTGTCGTTCTGAATAATTAAAGCAGGGCGAGTGCCCTGTTGTTCAGCGCCACGACCGGGTGACCAATTCACATCCCAAATCTCACCACGCCGGGGATCGGGCCAATATTCATATGATTCTTGTTGTCGCGGGCTGGGCAACGTGTGCCTGGCCTCTTCACTCATGCAACTATACCTTCACATCCAGCAGCAAAAAAAAAGCGCGCCTCTTCCACGGTGTCAGGAATAGAACCAAGGTAGGCATAGGCTTCATCGAGGGATTGATTGAGAGAGGAGAGTTCTTGTTCGCGTTTCTGAATGATAGCTGCTTTTAGCTGCTGGTAGTTGTCTTGTCTCATAATCTCCATGATCGTTTCTACTACGTCTCCTAGAGACGAATCCAGCTCCACAGCTAGAGCCTTCAATTCTTTGTGCTGTGTTGAAGGGATTAATATTGATTTACGAACGAGGTTCTCATGACGATAGAAATCAGTATGCACGACAGCCATGTAGATGCCTCCTAGTTACAAAACTCGACGCCATCTCTTTCAATTGTACTGGTCTCCCCTTTAATTGTCAATAAAATGGCGCAGGGAAGAATTCATGGCTAGTGGATGAGATTTTACGCATGTGATGTGTGTAATACCTCAAATAAGCCGCCGATGCATGGGTTAAAGGCGTGAAGGATGGTCGGCGGCTTATCTCGCATGCTTGCTAACACAGCGTTACATCCGCTTAACAATGTTCATACTGTTTGTGCTGCTATCGTGCTTTCCAGGCCCAGAGCTTTGATCGCTTGCTCACGTAGGACAAATTTCTGGATCTTGCCGCTTGTCGTCATAGGGAAGCTCTCGACAAACTGGAAGTAGCGAGGTATCTTCTGGCGGCTTAATCGGCCCTGACAATAGCTGCGCACATCCTCTTCGCTGAGGGTGCCTGGCTGATGGGCTCGGATGACTGCCAGCAGTTCTTCGCCAAAGAATCTATCAGGTATGCCCAGCACATAGACGTCGGCGATGGCGGAATGGCTGCTCAGGACTGCCTCTATCTCGCGCGGGAAAATAGTTTCTCCGCCCCTGACTATCATCTCTTTGAGCAAACCAATGATGCTAACATAGCCATGCGTGTCTATGCTGACGAGATCGCCAGTGTGCAGCCAGCCATCTCCATCGATGGATTCGGCTGTCCTATCTGGCATGTTGTAGTAGCCCTGCATGACCAGATAGCCCCGGCAACATAGCTCACCAGGTTCCCCGCAGGCTACAAGCTTTCCCGTGGCAGGATTAATTACTTTTACTTCGATGTGGGGCAAGGGGACGCCCACGGTAGCTGCTTTGAGCTCGAAGGGATCGTCTGGTCGCGTGAGTGTAATGGCGGCGCTGGCTTCCGTCTGGACGAAGACGATGGCGACATCTGCGCCCGTGCGCTCCTTGACTTCTTCCATCAATTGGGCCGCGACGGGAGCGCCTCCGCTTACTACAGCTCTGAGTGAGGAGAGATCATAGTTGCTGAACTCCGGGTGGTGCAGCATGGCGCTGAGCATGTCAGGGGTGGCCCCCAGTAAGGTGCAGCGCTCGACGCTACAGATTTGCAGAGCTCGGGCAGGATCAAAGGCGATAAGCGGGTGGAGCGTTGTGCCTTTATAGAGTGAGCCGAGCGCGGCAAGAATACAACCGCTTACGTAGAAGAAGGGTATGGCCGTACAACAACTGTCCGCGGAGCTCACTCCCCAGCGCGTAGCAAAATCGATGGCATTGTTGAGAATGCTATAGTGAGTAAGAACAACGCCCCTGGGAGTCCCTGTGGTGCCCGCAGTAAACTGGATGATGGCGGGATCGCCAGGACGAATGGTGGCCTGACGTTGCTGCAGGGCTTCGGAGCTGATTTGCGCTCCATGCGCTACTATCTCGCGGAAAAGCGCCGGGCGCCAGTCTTCAAGTTCTGATGTGTGCGAGGGCGAGGCTCCTAAGAGGCAGACATAACGCAGCTGCGGTAGCTCTGTACTGCTCACCTCGCCATATTTCAGGCCTGGTGTCAGCAGAGAACGTACCACCTTGCGGCAATCATGCTCGTGCATCCGAGCCATAAAGAAGAGGGCTACAACGTCGGCTTGCTTAAGCGCGTAGGTCAGCTCCTCACCTTGATAGGCTGGATCAATTGTGACCAGAACCAGCCCGGCTTTGGCCGCCGCCATCTGGAGCAGCAACCATTCTGGCATGTTAAGCGACCAGACTGCGATGTGCTCTCCTTTTTGCAGGCCCAGGGCCAGTAAGCCGCGCGCAACCTCGTCGACGTTGCTCCGATAATCTTGGTAGGTCCAGCGAATATCGAGCGCTTCGCTGTACTCAGGATAACAGGAGTAGACGATGGCCTCGCGCTCAGGAATCTCGTTTGCCCGCTGATCCAGGAGATCTCCAACAGTTATTTCTTGCAGTGGCTCTTTGCTTGTCTCAGCCCGCCAGTATGACAGGCCATTGCCAGTCATGCCCATATACATATCCTCCTGTCAGGCACGCTACATCTCCATGTCCGATAACGTAGAAGTATCTACTCAGGCTTCTCGTCTGAAAAGGGAAAGAATATAGAATTCGGGCAACACAGCTACTTGCTTTCCTCTATTCGTAGCGTACGCTCTATGTCAAAATGTGTCAAGCTGTTACTTTAAGTGTAGCGAAGCCGGCAAAACCAGGCCTGAGCTGTGGTCAGGCGTAAATAATGCCGCGCCGCACAAGAACTAGTTATTTTCCTGCGCTCTGGCTCTTGACAAGATCTCCTTAACGGGCCATGCTATTACAGCAAAGTTGCTGCAATAGTCGTTGGCCCTAAGCTTTGCCGGCATGGCCCGCGATGGTTGGCGAGACTGTTACAGGATTGGCTGGCAAGCATAGTTGCCCCGGGCTCTTCTCGAAGCTCGTTTACGCCACGCGCTGGACGGGTAGAAGATTAAGCAACGGCTCGGTTCAGGGAGACCGAGAACTTGCTTGAGGCCAGGCAAACTTTTAAGCTGAGCGAAAGGACAAAGGAAGCATTGTATGTTTGATAAAAGTAAGGTCGGCACAAGTTTTCCACCCTTTAAGATCGAGGTGGAGCGCTGTAAAATTCATGAATTCAATCTGGCAATCGGTGATCCAAATCCTATTTATCATAGTCGCGAGGCGGCCCTGGCTGCCGAGTATCGCGATGTGCCGCTTTCACCTACGGCCGCAACAATCTTTAATTTCTGGGGCAATACGCAGGCGGCCGAACAGTTTGCCAGCGTTGGCATCAACGTTAAGCGTATCCTGCACGGGGATGAAGAGTATGAGTATCAAGCGCCAATCTATCCCGGCGATGTCCTGACCGGGGTCATGCGTATTGTCGAAGGCAAGCACCGCCAGATGAAGGATGGCTCTTCGCTCGATGTCCTCACTACAGAGATACAATATACGAACCAGCAAGAGCAGCCGGTCTTAAAAGCGCGCACAACCATTGCTGTTCGCGAGTAATGAAGTACTGAGCAACATAGATCTATAGCGTATCATACTGGCAATTGACCTTTTTTGATTTGTCCTCTATACTTAGCTCTGGAACTGCAGCTTTGTGGATGTAATGCTCCACGCTTCGCGGTCAGGGCGCTGCATTTAAGGAGAAGAAGATCGCATGTCCACTGATATTCATACATCAGGCCCGCGCTATTTTGAGGATGTCCAGGTAGGCGACGCGATTCCCCAACTCGTGAAAGATCCTGTTACCCATTTACAGCTTGTGCGCTATGCCGGTGCTTCTGGCGATTTTAATCCTCTGCATACCGATCCCAGGATCGGTGAGGAGATCGGGACCGGAGGCATTATCGCTCATGGTATGCTGATTATGGGCTTCGTGGGCCAGATGCTTAGCGATTATGTGGGGCCGACTGCCCTGCGCAAGTTTAATGTGCGCTTCAAGGGTATGACCCACCTTGGCGATGTTATCACCTGTAGCGGGACCATTACGAGCAAAGACGAGGTTGATGGCGAGGGCCGTATCTCGGGCAAGGTTCAGGCTGCTGATCAGAATGGCGATGTGAAGGTCGTCGGCTCTTTTGTCGCGGCCTTGCCCCGTAAAGCTTAAATATTTCGTGTTAAATCAGCCCTGTAGAGCGGAAAGAAGTCTTTAGTAGTAGAGGAGAAGAGGTTTTCCGTGGGTATGCTTGACGGCAAAGTGGCGATTATTACGGGCGCCGGACGTGGCATCGGGGCCGCTGCGGCCAGACTGTTCGCGCTAGAGGGTGCAGCAGTCATTGTAAGCGACCTTGATGCGGAGCAGGCTGAGGAAACTGCCGGCGCTATTCGGGCCCAGGGCGGCAATGCGGCCGTGGCTGTGGTCGTGGGAGATGTCACCGATCCAGCTTTTCCAGCCCAATTGATTAAAGCCACGCTTGATACCTTTAACTCACTTGATATCATCGTGAATAATGCCGGCTATACCTGGGACGGCGTGATTCAAAATATGAGCGATAAGCAGTGGTCGGCGATGCTCGATGTGCATCTAACGGCTCCTTTCCGTATTCTGCGCGAGGCCTCGCACTATATTCGCGATGCCGCCAAAAAAGAGCAAGCCGCCTTTGGCCAGGCCAAAGCGCGTAAAGTGATCAACGTGAGCTCCGTCACCGGCGTCTATGGCAATGCTGGCCAGGTCAATTATGCGGCGGGCAAAGCCGGCATCACCGGCGTTACGAAGACGCTGGCGAAAGAATGGGGGCGTTACAATGTGCAGGTCAATTGTGTCTGCTATGGCTTTATCGATACGCGTCTGACCGCGGCCAAAGAGCAGGGCGGCATAACCGAGCGGCATGGAGAACAGATCGCGCTTGGCGTGCCTGAACAGATGCGACAGATGGCCCCGCTGCTCATTCCGCTGGGCCGTCCCGGGACGCCTGAAGAGGCGGCCGGCCCCATGCTCTTCCTTGCCTCTTCCCTCTCAAATTATGTATCAGGCCATGTGCTAGAGGTGACCGGCGGGCGTGTAGGCTGAACATCATCTCTTTCTCTTCAGAAAGAAACCGACTATAATACTAACAAGAGGAATATCGTTTGGGGAAGTAGTAGCGAGTAAAGGATTGTATGTATGGCTATACCGCCGCTGCACCAACGGCTCGATAACTATAGCGTCCTGCGCCCACTCGATGAACGGGATGCTCAAGAGATCTTTGAGCTGGTAGAACGTAATCGGCCCCACCTGCGCGCCTGGCTGCCCTGGCTGGACGTAACCCGCACAGCTGATGATGAGCGCGTGTTCTTGCGCAGCCTGGCGGCCCAATACGCCAGCAATAATAGCTTTAGCTGCGCTATCCTCTATAAAGGAAAGATTGCCGGAACGGTTAGCTACCATCCCATTAATTGGTCCAATCGCAAAGTAGAGCTGGGCTACTGGCTCGCTGAGGAATTCCAGGGAAAAGGTCTGATGACCAGAGCTTGCCAGGCTATGATCACCTATGCCTTTCATACAATGAAGCTGAATAAAGTTGAAATTCGCTGCGCGACTGAGAACGTCCGCAGCCGCGCCATTCCTGAACGGCTGGGCTTTAAAGAAGAAGGCTTGATTCGGCAGGCGGAATGGCTCTATGATCATTATGTGGATCTTGTTGTCTATGGTCTCTTAGCCAGCGAATGGCCCCCAAAATAACTATAATAGCTGTCTGAAAGCAGGATCAAGAGCTTTAGGAATTGGGTACAATTGGCACGTTAGCACCGTCAGTGTAACCTGTGCCTGTTTATAAACGTATTTCTCCAAGATAGGATATAATGCTAAAGACGCAATTTTTATACATCGTAAATTAATAGGGGTAAGATCTGGATATGTCAGGGACCGATTCTATAGATTTCTCTCTACGGCGGAGGCTGCGCTTGCCATCTCTGCTCCTGCTAGCAGGGCTCATATGCGCATGTATATTCGCTACATTTAGTAATATAGCTACGGCGCATGCAGCCAGTCATGAGAGTACGCCGGGTGGCAATATCGCCGATCCCGTTGTGCGCGCAGTAGATATAGCTAAGCCAGCTGTTGTGCGTATTCTCACGCAGACAAGTGGCCAGCTTTCCGTGCATTTTCCCTCTGGGGATGTGACCTTTCCGCAAGGCAATCAGACAACGTATCAACTCACTCTGTCGGGAAGCGGTACCTTTATCAGCTCAAAAGGAGATATCCTGACGGCTGATCACGTAGTCAATCCTCCAGATCAGGCTTTACAGGAGCGGGCTGCACCCGATGTTGCTAATTATATCAATCAGAATCCCAAGCTTGGTTTGCCGCCGGCTTCGCCTGACCAGACTTTTCAAGCTTTAGCAAGCGGGCAACTAAAATCAACTGCCAAATATGGCCCCAAACAGAGTGAGGCTTTTCTTAGCACTGACTATACCGGCCCCTTAGCTGCGCAAAATCTCTCGACGATTCCTGACTATATCCATGCTTCTATCGATAAGATTGAAAAAGAAAGTGCAGTCGATCAAAGGGATGTGGCGATCGTGCATGCAGCCTTTGGCCTGACCGACACACCAAGCGTCCAGCTTGGCGATTCTTCAGGGGTTCAGCAACAGGATGTGCTCACGATCATTGGCTTTCCCGGAAACGGTGATGTGAGCAACAGGCCAACCGATCTGTTCACCTCTTCCGTAAACAAGATTAATGTCAGCTCGATCAAGACAACTGACAATGGCGCGCCACTTATTCAGGTGGGAGGCAACGTCGAGCAAGGAGACAGCGGAGGGCCCGCGTTAGATAACAATGGCAATATTGTCGGTATCGTTAGCTTTGGCGCTGCCAGCGGAGGCAGTACCAATTTCTTACAGGCCAGTAGCAGCGCGCGGGAGCTTGTCCAGGCGCTGAATCTTGATACAAAGCCCGGATCGTTCCAGGCGCTCTGGAACGAAGCCTTTACCAATTATGCCTCGAAAGAGCCAGGCCACTGGCATTTAGCTCAGCAGCAATTTGCGCAGTTGAATAAGAAATATCCGCAGTTCAAGGCAATTATGCCTTATCTAACATATACTCAACAGCAGGCGAAGATGGAACCGGCCAGTACGGCCGTGCCTAATAAGCCCCAGCCGCCAGCAACAAGGCCCACGCCTCAATACTCTCAGCCGGCTATGCTCTGGACGGGCATAGGCGTTGGGGCAATTGTGCTGCTGGTTCTGCTGCTCTTTGGCGCAATCTCCCTGGGACGTAGGCGCAAGGCGAAAAGATCTGCCGAGCTCAAGAAGGCTGAGCCTTTTGCTGCCGCTCCATCTGTCTCCAATCCTGGCCCTCCACAGCCAGGCAGGCAGGCTCAGACCAATGCAGGGGTGGCGTCGGCTTCAGGCATGCAGCAGGGGCAGCTGGCCAATGCGGCTCCATCGCCCTCGGCCCCGCAACCAGGACCGCAGCCGGCTCAGACCATGCAGCCGCCGGCTGGTGCCCAGCCAGTGCCGCCGGCTCCTTCAATGCCAACGCCAACCGGTTCTTTTACTACCTTGCGCGTCTGGCCTTGTGGACATATGAATCGGCCCAATGCGCGCTTTTGTAGCATTTGTGGCGAGCCGGCACCATCGCCAACCACTCGGCTTATGGGCTAGCTGAATGGCTTGAGAGTAGTAGACCGATGTACTAAAAAAAGAGGGCTTAAGCGCACCTGGCTTAAGCTCTCTTTCTGCATATGAGCAGTGCTTAGGCACCCATGATATTATAGCCGGCATCGACGAACATGATCTCGCCGGTGATTGCGCGGGCGTAAGGGCTGGATAGGAAGAGGGCAGCATCGCCTACTTCGCTCTGCTCAATGTTGCGGCGCAGGGGAGATGTAATGCCCATATGCTCACGGAAACCTGTAAAGCCTGAGATACCGCGCGCCGCCAGCGTGTTGAGCGGACCCGCAGAGATAGCATTGACGCGAATATTGTGCTCGCCTAGCTCGAAGGCCAGGTAGCGTACGCTGCACTCAAGAGCAGCCTTGGCCACAGCCATTACGTTGTACTTAGGCATTACGCGCTCGCTGGCCATGTAGGTAAGCGCGAGCATGCTGCCGCCACCACGCGCCTGCATCAGTGGCGCGGCACGCCTGGCCATTGCCACGAGCGAGTAGGCGCTGATATCCAGGGCTGTGTGAAAGCCTTCGCGCGTGGTCTGCACAAAGGGATTTTCCAGCTCAGAAGGAGGGGCGTAGGCCACCGAATGGATAAGGATATCCAGGCCGCCCTCAAATATTTCGCCTGTGCGGGCAAATGCGCTATCTAGCTGATCGTCCTGCTGTACGTCGCAAGCAATCACTTCTGTACCTGGAATTTTCTTGGCCAGGTCGCGCACGTACTTCTCCATGCGATCCTGATAAGTCAAGGCAAGCTGGGCGCCTTCAGACGCCAGCGCTTGTGCGATAGCCCAGGCGATTGAGCGGTGGTTGGCGACACCAAAAATAAGGGCTTTCTTCCCTTCTAATAGGGGCATACAATAACTCCTCTCAATATTTCTGCTGAAACGAGCTTGCCAGCATTAAGATAGCCTGCTCCATAGAGAGCAATGGGTGAAACAAGGCAAGGGGCGTTCCAGCGATCTCATTTTAGCGCTCGATGGGATACTGTCGATTGACCCAGCCATTCATGCCATTTGCCAGATTATATACTTTCTGCAGCCCGGTCACCAGGGCAATCTCGGAGGCTGCGGCGCTCCTTTGGCCCGAGGCGCAGACAAAGATCACATCCTCATCGGCCGGCAAGTTTAACTCTTTTAAAGCCTTGCCAAACGCATAAATGCCATTGAGAGGCACCAGTTCCGCTTCGGCAATGTGCCCACGATCCCATTCAGCAGGCTGACGTACATCGATGACGCGCGTGCCCGCCTCGATCATCTTTTTGGCCTCATCCGTGCCAATCGTGGTGTAGGGTAACGTCTCTTCGTCGTCTTCGTATACCATTTTACTGTTTCTCCTCGTTCTCATATTGTTCAAGCCAGAGACGACCTAACAGGGTAGGAGTAATCATATATTCATCGCCTACAAACGCCATAGTCAGCAAGCCTTGATCTTCCATCTCACGAAAGTCGTCAGTGATGAGGTAGTAATCGTGCAGCATACGCGCTACATCGCTCTCAGGCAGTTGTTTCCAGGTTTGTAACACACGGAGAACAGCAGCATACTTGGGACTGCTATCATCCACGGCTCGCATTGCCCTTACCTCCTTCAATACCCGCCTTTTTCGGTATGCCTGGCGGATCGAGACAGAGAAGTGACGTTGGCCGCTCTCCGCCGAAAAGATGGTACCAGACGAAGGCGAAAAGGTCAAGGCATCGAGGCTTAGCATCGGCGGGCCTTTGCAGTGGCTCCCTGGCTGGCTTGAGGCGGGTGTCCATCTTCGCTTAGTTTTGGCTGGCCAGGGCGAGCAAAGGGCAAGATGAGCGCCTTTGGGCCCTCTTGCCCTCATGGTGGGCACTATTTCCTTCACTGCGATTTTCTGATCGGGGTGAAGCTAGCTTTTTTAAAAGGTTTATGCCTTGAGCGCTAAAGGTTGCACGCGCCTGACGAGCTCTTCCACTAACTGGCGATCCAGGCGCCCGGCCCCAAGCTGCACGGTATTGGCAGCCCCGGCCGCCACGCCAAGGCGCGCCGCGTTGCTCAAGGATTGACCGGAGACCAGACCGGAGGCCAGGCCGGCAAAGAGGCTATCCCCGCTTCCGGTTGGGGAAATAGCCTCTACCTCCGGGGCAAGCCAGCCGAAGGCCTCTCCGCTGGCCGGTAGGCCCACCACACCCTGCTTGCCAAGTGTAATCACTACCTCGCGCACGCCACGGCGCTGGATCTCATGGGCGGCGGCCAAAGCTTGCTCGGGCGTATTGATGGTCCTATCTACGGTCTCACCGGCCTCCACTTGATTCACTTTGAGCAGGTGCGGACCAAGTTCCAGCACTTCAAGTAGTTGAGGTCCGTAGGTATCCAGCAAAACTGAGATCCCGGCGGCTTTCGCGCGGCTCACCAGGTTACGCAGCCCATGTGCGGGCGTGCCGGGGGGAAAGCTACCACTGAGGGTCAGAAAGCTGACGCGCGGGAAGTAGCTGGCAGCGCGCTCTACCAGGGCCTCCCAGACATCAGCCGGCAACGGCTCACCCGGCTCATAGATCTCAGTAATTGCCTGGTCTGGATCGATAATGGTCAGGCAAGTGCGCAGCTCAGCCGGCGTAGGGATGCCGTCGCAGAGCAGCTCATCCCGCGCCGCCAGCTCTAATAAGTGTTGGCCCGCATGCCCGCCAATTGGACAGACAACAACTGAGCGCTGCCCCAGCGTATGTAACGCGCGCGCAAAATTAAAGCCCTTGCCTCCGGCCAGCGTAATGACTTCACGGGGCCGGTAAATCCGACCCGGCGTGAAGCCGGACAGCACAACAGTTTTATCAAGGGCCGGATTGGGCAACAAAGTTACCAGCGTGGCCCCTGGCTCCTCATTTTGATCCTGTTTGTTCACAGTTTTTCACTCAGAGCTCATTTACAGCACAACGACAGCCGTCAGATTGTGTGGATGATCCGGGTCCTGTCCATTGGTCAGCGCGCGATAATAGCCCAACAGCTGTAAGATCGGCAGGTAGAAGACCGTGCGCTGCGACTCGGGCAGGCCCGAGGCCAGGATGATTTGCTCATCTATGGCCGGATCGTTGACTTTCTGCTCGCTAAGAACCAGGATATGGCCTCCTAAAGCCTTGAGATCGCGCAGCACCGCCAGCTCATACTCGCGTGCCTGCTCGCTCAGCAGACAGACAACCAGCGTGTGCTCATTGACCATAGACATCGGCCCGTGGCGGAACTCCATGCAATGGAATGGCTCAGAGAAAGAGAGCGACATCTCTTTCATCTTCAGGCTGACCTCACAGGCCATGCCATAGCGCAGACCCGAACCCAGAAAGTAGAAACGGCCGAATTCCGGATTGTGTCCCAGATGACGGGCCAGCTCATGATAGCTGGCGATGAGCTGCTCACCGCGCTCGATGAGCGGCTGCGTAGCTGGCAGCGTCCCGCCATCCTGTAGCGTGGCAACCAGCGCCTGGCCAGCCAGCAGCATCGCACTAAAAGAGCGCGTCTGCACAACGCTCTCTTCCCGCCCCTCAGGAACTACCAGGGCCAGATCAGCAATCTGCGCCAGTTCAGCTTCGGGATAGCAGCCGATATGGAGCATCGGGCCGCCGTTGCGCTCGCGGTAGACACGTACAGCTTGAATGGTCTCCGAGGTTGTGCCAGAGCGAGAAACGGCAATCAGCAAGGTGCGGCCGGTGGTTGGCAAGAGCGTTTCAGGGTAAAGCAGTAGCTCGGAGGCAGGCAGGGCCCGCGCGCGAACGCCAAGCTGGCTCTGGAATAAAGGAGCCAGAATCAAAGACAAGTAATAGGTTGAACCGCAACCGGTCACCAGGACATCCGAGAATGCTCCCTCTCGCCATAGCTGCAGTAACGCTGCCTGTTTCTCCTGCACAACGCGCAAAGCCCCTCGCCAGGCTTCGGTCTGTGTCAAGATTTCCTGAAGTGTATGCAGTCCCGGTTGGTTGATAGGCGCATTACTACTATAGGTACTCACTAATAGAAGCTCCTTTTATCTAGTTACGTGTTGTTATATGGCGTTATTGACGTCAATCTGGACTACTCGCTGCTCGTGGCGAGCCTGTTCGGCGGCGAATACAGTCAAGTGCGTCTCCAGCGACTCACGCGGCCCGGAGAGGATACGGCCAGGATCGCGATGAGCAACAGCTGCGACAAACTGTTGCATTAAGCCGTAATCGCCCCCTCCATGTGATCCTATCGTATCTGGGCGTGGAACTGCAATCTCTTCAGTCTTCTCGGAAAGATAATCGTAGTGGACAATCTTCTTCCCATCGCCACGCAGCTCGCCCAG
This sequence comes from Ktedonosporobacter rubrisoli, assembly GCF_004208415.1. Taxonomy (GTDB): domain Bacteria; phylum Chloroflexota; class Ktedonobacteria; order Ktedonobacterales; family Ktedonobacteraceae; genus Ktedonosporobacter; species Ktedonosporobacter rubrisoli. Next base: position 7,632,300 of record NZ_CP035758.1, read on the forward strand.
CGTCCCGAAAATATCGGTTTCCCTATCGCGAATCTGCGATGTGGCAATCATGGTGAAGGATGCAGTGATGCCATTATCGTACTGCAGGTTTACCACCTGGTGATCGACTACATCATTGTCGGACTCATAGACGCAGCGGCCATAAGGTCCGTTCTGCAGCGCTGCGATCACCCCGGCCTCAGTAAAATCTGTGGTGATAACGTCAAGCGGCCAGCCCAGATCTTTTTCTTGGAGACGCTGCATATATAAGCGCCTGGCAGAGTAAGGGCAGTTGGGCTCGTAGGCGCAATCCAGGCAGCGCAGAGCAGTCCCGGCTGCCGCTGGCTTAGCCTCTTTGCGGAAATGCATCAGCGAACCAAACGACGAGACTTGCATGCAGGGGCGTCCGATAATATAGCGCAGCCAATCCAGATCGTGGCAGGATTTTTGCAGCAACATAGAGGAAGAGAGCGCTTCATTGCGCCAGTTGCCGCGGACAAACGAATGGGCGTAATGCCAGTATCCCACCGGCTCCAGGTGCTGCACGCTGACAATATCCCCGATAATCCCCGATTCCAGCACCTTCTTTAACTGCTGGGTATAGGGCGTGTAGCGCAGCACGTGGCCGACAGCAAAAATAACCTTATTGGCGACAGCCGCCTCCACGATACGCCGGCAGCTTTCGACATCGGGAGCTAGCGGCTTTTCTAAAAGAATATCATAGCCTTTATTGGCAAAGGCCAGGGCCGGCTCTAGATGCAAAGCATCGGGCGTGGCGATGACCACGGCATCGGCGAGGCGCGGGCGCGCGATAAGTTCTCGCCAATCCTCTACCACGTTGCTCGCCGCACAGCCATGCTTTTCTGCCATCTGCGTGCGAAAGAACTCGCGCGGCTCCGCTACGCCTACCACGCGTGCCAGATCTGGATGCTCGGTGGCATAGGACGCATAAATATTGCCCCGGCTACCCGCGCCGACGATCAGGAGATCGACAGGTTTCATCAGACAAATCCTTCTAGAAAGACAACAAATTAGGATAACAGATTAACCTTTAGTGCCTGTTATGGCAATGCCTTCAATAAAGTAACGCTGTAAGAGAATAAACATGACAAGCATCGGCCAGGTTGCCAGCACGGCTCCTGCCATTACTACCTGGAAGTTCTGTACATGTTCTCCCTGCAGGAGCGATAGGCCGACAGATAAAGTGAGCATATCGTTAGCGCTATTGACCACCAGGGGCCACATCAGATCGTTCCAGGACCACAGGATTGTAAAGATGGCAAGAGCGATCAAGGCTGGCTTGGCCAGAGGCAAGATGACGCGCCAGTAAATGACCAGGTGATTGGCCCCATCTATTTGCGCCGCTTCGTCAAGCTCTCTAGGAATGCCCATAAAGAATTGCCGCAACAGGAATGTGCCAAACGCACTGAATAATCCGGGCACAATCAACGCCTGCAGCGAGTTGAGCCAGCCCAGATCCTTCATGATCAGGTATTGGGGCAGCAAGAAGACGTATGTGGGCACCATCAACACTGAGAGCATGAGCATAAACAGGAAATTGCGCCCCGGAAACTCAATGCGCGCAAAGGCGTAGGCCGCCAGCGAGCAGAAAAGCAGCTGGCCCAGCGTGCGCCCAATCGTCATCAAGATGGTATTCTCGTAAAACTTTAGAAAGGGCAGCGTTGCCAGCACCTCGGAGTAATTGCCCCACTGCAGGCTGGCCGGGAAAATCACCGGAGGAACCTGGGTTGCCTCGCCAAGGGTTTTAACGGAAGTGAGGAGCATCCAGAGAAACGGTACAACAAAGATGCAGGCGCCAAGAATCAACAGGATGTGAATTGGCAGGCTTGATTTCAGCAACGAACGCTTCGATTGCATATACCTTCTCCTATGAGTAGTGAACCCAGCGTTTCTGCAAACGGAACTGGACGGCAGTCACACAGAGGATGATTACAAACAAGATGATGGCAATGGCGGCGGCGTAGCCCTTATTATCGACCATAAAAGCGTTCTGATAGAACAAATATACGATCGTCTGCGCGGCACCAAGGGCCGGATTTGTGCTGAGCGTCGAGCCAGCGCCGAACATCAGGTAGATCAAATCGAAGACCTGAAACGCTGATATCATCGACATTACAATGACAAAAAAGATGGTGGGACTGAGCAAAGGAAGTGTAATGCGCAAAAAGCGTGATGTACGGCTGGCTCCGTCGAGGGCTGCCGCTTCATGATAGGTGCTGGGAATGCTCTGCAAGCCGGCCAGGAACAGAACCATATTGTTGCCGATGGAGCTCCAGATGGCTACCACGATGGCCGCGAGGAGGGCAGTATGCGGATCTGAAATCCAATGGGGGCCATGAATGCCAAAGGGTCTAAGGACGGCGTTGATCAGGCCATAATCGCCATTGTAGAGCCATCTCCAAACCACTGCGATAGCTGCAGGCATAGTCACCGCAGGTAGGAAATAGAGCGTACGATAGATGCCCACGCCGCGGATCTTCTGATTGAGCAAGATGGCTACGATGAGCGAAGCCACGATGCTACCAGGCACCGAGAGTACAGTGTAGATCAGTGTATTGAGTAATGCGCTTTTGATATCGGGATCGCTGAGTATGTGGGCATAGTTATTGAGGCCTGTCCACGAATATTTGCCAAAGGCGCCCCATTTTGTAAAACTAAAGTAAAATGTCTGTATAGCCGGCCAGATATAGAAGATGAGCAGCCCGAGAAAGAGCGGCGCAATCATCAGATAGGCCCAGAGGAAATCTTTCTTTATACGCCGGGGCTGCCTGTGCCTGGCCGCTGCGACAACTGCGTCGCGCTTTTCAACCAGTTCAAGCCCTGCAGTTTCCAAGGGATACCTCCATCAGTTAACAAAATAGGGATAGCCCGCGACCCTGAAGCCACGGGCCATCGATAAGCGGCTAACTTTGCTGTTCTGCAGTCAGAAGCTGATTCATCTGCTGCGCGATCTGTTTGCAGCCGTCCTCTGCGCTCAACTGTCCCGACCAGACCTTGGTCAAGACTTTGTTCTGCACATCTACCCAGGCAGAGGTGTTCTTGGAGACGGGATAAGGTACAGAGTAAGCAAGTTCGTCAATGAAGGTCTTGGCATTAAATTTGGGATAGGCCTTGACCCAGCTCTCCTGCGTGCCATTATAGGCGGGGATAACCGTACCGGTATCGGCCTGAATCGTGGCAGCCTCTTTAGAACCCAGGAACTTGACAAATTCCCAGGCCTCTTTAGGATACTTGGTGTTGGCCGAGATGACGTTGCCCAGGCCGTGAATAACCGTGGCGCGCTTCTTGCCCTGCGGCAATGGAGCGACATCAACCTTATCTTTAATGGCCTGGTTCTGGGCGAATTCGATGGTGCTCCAGGAGCCACCATAGTACATCGCGACCTTGCTGGACTCAAACAGGGAGAGTGCAGTAGTGTCGGTAATCTGGGCCAGCGTGGGGGATGATTTGTCCTTGATCATGTCAACCCACAGCTGGATGCCGCTTATCGATTCGGGCGAATCGAAACCAGACTTCTTATGATCTGGCGAGATCACATAGCCGCCGGCCTGGGGAATAGTGTTGTAGAAGTTTTGCTGATCGTTCATGTCAGCCACAATGCCCCATACGCCCTTTGACGGATTGGTCAGCTTCTTGGAGGCCTCACGCAGGGTATCCCAGGTCCAACTGTCATCGGGATACTTTACGCCTGCGGCATCAAAGAGCGCTTTGTTATACCAGAGGCCGATGGTGTCGAAATCCTTGGGCAAGGCGTAATGCTTGCCGCCATAGCTGTAGAGCTGCATCAGTGAGGAAGGATAGTTATCAAGGCTCACTTTGTCGGCGCTGATTTGCTCATCCAGGGGCGCGATGATCTGGTTTGAGGCGTACTTGATAAAGTTGGGACCATTCATCCAGAATACGTCTGGGGCGCTGCCTCCCGTAGCCGCAGTTTCAAGCTTGGTCCAGTACTGGACGTAAGGAGTGACTTCAATGTTTACGCTGATGTTAGGATGGGTCTTCTTGAACGCGTCGATGATCTTTTGCATCGCCGGAACCTGGTTCTTGTCCCAGAGCCCATACCTGAGTGTTACCGGCTGATTAGAAGAGGAGGAAGATTGCGTTGGTGAGTTATCTCCTCCACAGGCCGATAGCACCATGATGAGCAGCAGTAAGACGCTACTCAGGGAAATAAGACTTTTCTTCATGGATTTACCCTCTACCCTTGAAATTATATAAATACCAAACTTTGGCTAAACCAGTTTAGCCAAGGGCGTGGAGAATTAACGATGCTGGTCCATCTGGGCGCTCCAGATTGAGATGTGGAAAACTTTTTTGCCTGAGTTGTCATAAATGATCACCATTGATCAATCCCGAAATAAAACTTTTTCGAAATTTACCATTTTTTAGCCCTTATGTCAAGGGGATTTGCGCGAAATTTGATCATCTCGCTCTTCCCACTCTTAGAAAGGAGGTGAGCATGGTTTACTTTTACCTGTCTGCCTTCGTGGGTAGAGAACTTCCCAATGCGAGAAATAGCAGAGTTTTTTCTGCTCGTAGCTGGCCTTGCTAAGGCTAAATATAGGCCTGCAGATCTTCTTGACAGCCGGGATGAAGCAGTCTATAATCAAGATGTTGATCATTTTGTGATCATATTTGATCGTTTGCCTGGATAGTTTCGTTGGCTGTGCCCTTAACCCATAATCTGCGGATTTCCTCCCACTCTTGCCCTTTTAATAAGTGCGCCCGGCAAGAGCTCTCCAGGAAGCGTGAGGCGGGAGAACAGGGCGGCCTCAGGGCCATTAAGCAGAAATGGTCAATTTCACATCTATTTCGAGAGCTTGCAGAGCGAGGGTCTATGTTGTTCTCTACCGAACGCCTACAACAGATTGAGCACATTGTGAAAGAGCGCCAGCATGTCCGTGTAGCAGAGCTAAGCGAATATCTGGGGGTCAGCGAGCCGACGATTCGCCGCGATTTACAAAAGCTGGAGGCCATGGGCCGCCTGCGCCGGGCGCATGGTGGCGCGGTTGCCCTCATGCAGGCTACGCCCGAGCCCCCGATCATTCATCGCCTTACCGAATGTGCTGAGGAGAAGCGCCGCATCGGGCAGGTGGCAGCTAGCCTGATTGAGGATGGCGAGACTGTCTTTCTGGGTTCGGGCACGACTACGCTGGAAGTCGCGCGTAACCTGGTGGAGCGCCAGGGTCTGACGGTGATCACTAATGCGCTAAATATCGCTACCGAGCTTGCCGGCCACGAGAATATTACCCTTATCGTCACTGGTGGCGTTGTGCGCCATTCCGAGTTCTCGATGATCGGGCATATTGTCGAGCAGACGCTGAAGGAACTGCGCGCCGATAAGGTGATCATGTCTATGCGCGCCGTGAGCGTAAAAGAGGGCCTGACGAATGCTAATCTGCTGGAAACCATGACTGATCGCGTGGTGATGCAATTTGCCCATGAGGTGATTCTTGTTGCGGACCATACCAAGTTCGGCAAGGCGGCGACCGGGATTGTAGCGCCCATTACTGCCATCCATAAGATTGTGACTGATGATCAGGTCTCGGCAGATACTGTCAGGCAGATACAAAAATTGGGCATTGAGGTAATTCAAGCTTAAAGAGCTTGTAGCTTCGTTTCTGCCTTCGCCTTTACCATAGCACTAAACAAGGCAACTAGCTCGGCTACTTGGCCTTGCGTCATTTCGGCAAAAAACTTTCCCCAAAGCAAGCTAGAGCTTCCAAACCTCTTTTATGTGGCGCGAACATAAAAGTAATGCCCTGCTGCACCTCCAGAATTATGCTTTAAGCATAGCTTGCCTCTGATCCATGCTCTAAGCATATAAATTTGCTTGGTAATTATACTGAGCGCAAGGTAGGATACTGACATAAGTTAATTTTTGTGAGACTTGCCAGAATTTTTGCGTTATATTGAGCCAACTCGCTGCGACATAGAGGTAGGTATCGTTATTCGCAGGAAGGGAAAGAGGTATGGAGACACGTATTGTCGAGGAGACAGGTCACTTTATATCAGCAGAAGAAAGGTCGCGCTTGTTGCAGCTCTGCGCTAGCGTGGTTGGTAATAAAGATGTCGCCGAGGATCTTGTCCAGGAGACGTTATTGGAGGCCTGGCGGCATGCCGATGCTCTGCGCGATCCAGGTCGCCGTACCCAGTGGCTCAATGGGATTGCGCGCAATGTATGTTTGCGCTGGCTGCGCAAACGTGGGAAAGATATGGCGCGCCTCGTCTGGCTACCCGAGCCCCAGGATGCGGAGCAAACTGAGCTGGAAAGTAAGCTTGCCGATGACGTGGATATCGAGGTTGAGCTTGAGCGCAAAGAACTTGTGAGTCTGTTGGATCGAGCTTTATCGTTGCTTCCTGAGGAGACACGCCTGGTGTTGGTGAAGCGCTATGTCGATGAGTCCCCGCTCGCGGAGATCGCATCTCAGTTGGGCCTTAATGCTAACGCGCTGGCCATGCGCCTGCACCGGGGAAAGCTGGCATTGCGGCGCGTCTTGACTACCGAGATGCAGCAGGAGATAGAGCCTTATGCTGTGTCTGCCGCGGGTCTGGCCTGGGAAGTAACGCCGCTCTGGTGTCCCGCCTGCGGGAATAATCGTTTGCTGGGCATCCGCGATCCTGAGCAAGGAGAGCTGCTACTGAAGTGCCCGCAGTGCAGTCCGGGGGCCGATGAGGCGGTCAGTACAAATCAAATTTCCGCGCTAAAAGGCATTAAAAGCTATAAACCGCTCTATGCACGTCATGGGACCTGGTGCCATCGCTATTATTATACGGCCCTGGATAAGGGCTCGGTTGAATGCGAAGATTGTGGAACTGTTCAGCCTGTGACGATCTGCCATATTGATGAACTGCCCGAGTGGATGCTGAGATATCCATATAATCTCAAATGTCGCTGGGAGGGTCACAACTGCGTGGTCAATACTGCTTGCCCGGTCTGCCAGATGGCCTGTACAACCTCGCTGGAAGGACTTACCATGTCGCTACCCGCAGCTCGCCAATTCTATCGTGAGCATCAGCGCATCCGCACGCTGCCCACACAAGAGGTCGAGACGGAGGGGCGCCGGGCCCTCGTCGTGCGCTTTGAGAGCGTAACTGCAAATGAATTGCTCACGGTTGTCACCGATTATACTACCTATAAAACACTGCGTATCGAGCGAGGTAGCCGATGAACGAGATACAGGAGCAGAATGTAGAGCTTGTGCAAGAAGCAGCGGCGCCCCAGCCAAGGCTGCCGCTGTATGCCTTCTTTGCCGGGAGCGCCATTTCTTATATTGGAGATGCTCTGACCTTACTGGCCGTTCCCTGGTTTGTACTGCAGACGACAGGCAGCGTGACGCAAACTGGCATTACTGCCTTCTTCTCAACGCTGCCAACCGCGCTCTCGGCCTTGTTTGGCAGCGTGCTGATCGATCATCTTGGCTATAAGCGCACAAGCGTCATCGGCGATATTCTGAGCGGCATTACGGTTGCTCTTGTTCCTTTGTTATATCATACGGTTGGCCTGGCCTTCTGGCAACTGCTCATTCTCGTCTTTATTGGCGGCCTGCTCAAATCGCCAGGGGTTACCGCGCGCTCATCGATGGTGCCCGAGCTGGCCACGCGCTCCGCTGTGCGCCTGGAACTTGCCAATTCGCTTTCCGATGGCGTTAATCGCGTGTCTGGCTTTATTGGAGCGCCGCTGGCCGGCCTCTTGATTGCCTTTATCGGGGCCAGTAACCTACTCTGGTTCGATGCCATTTCCTTTGCCTGCTCAGCCCTGCTGATCGGTCTGGCTGTACCGCACATCCCCCCCGTGCTGCAAAAAGAGGAAGCTAAGGAAAAGCGCGGCTATGTGGCCAGGTTGCGCGAAGGCTTAAGCTTTATCCGTCATGATGCGCTGCTTGCCTCACTCGTTATCACGATCATGATTACTAATTTGCTGGACGGGGCGCTGGGTTCGGTGGTGATGCCAGCTTATGTGCAGTCGTTCTTTCATAGCGCGCTACCTCTGGGCTTGCTGGTGGCGGCCTTTGGCGGAGCTGCCTTTGTCGGCACCTTAATCTTTGCGGCGATTGGGCATAGGTTGCCGCGACGCCTGACCCTGGGCTGGACATTTACGATCGGTGGAGCGCTGCGCTTCTGGGTAATGCTTGTACCCATTCTGCCCATCCTGATTGGCTGGAACATTATTGCCGGCCTGGCCGTTGGCTCGATCAACCCTTTGCTTGATACTGTATTGCAGGAACGTGTGGCCCCTGAGATGCGTGCACGGGTCTTTGGGACGCTCTACGCAGGCGTGATGATCGGCATTCCCCTGGGTACCTTTGTGAGTGGCTACCTGGTGCAGTGGCTCGGCTTGCAGATGACCTTGATTGTGATGGGGACCATCTACCTGGCCTCCACGCTCTCCCTGCTGATAAATCCAGCGCTAAAGGGAATCGACAAACCATCTTCGCCGGCGGCGAGCTAGCTAAATGGAAGCTCGCCGCCTGCCAGCGTTCAATATATTCGGCTGGCCTGGACAGAAATCCTTTGAGCGTTAATCAGAACTTATAGAAATGCTGGATAGCTACCTCCTCGGGCGTTTTGTCCTTGAAGAAGTTGCACTCATCGCGCTTCACGGCCAGATAAGCCGTGGAAAGCATGGGTCCAAGCGCCTCTATAAGCACGTGATCGCGCTCCAGTTCGTCAAGAGACTCATCAAGCGAAGTGGGCAAGCGCTGGATGCCCAGGCGCTCGCGCTCAGCGTCAGTGAGATTGCCAGGATCAACGTCCTGCGGCTCGTTTGGCTCGATCTTGTTCTCAATGCCATCAAGGCCGGCAGCAATTAAGCCACCTATAGCGAGATAAGGATTGCCGCTATGGTCGGCGCTTTTGATTTCGAGATTAACCAGATCGGTCTCACGTCCCCAGAAGGTTGAGGGCACGCGGATGGCGGCCTCGCGGTTGTCAAAGCCCCAGGCTCCATAGGCCGAGCTCCAGTAGTGCGGTTGCAGGCGGCTGTAAGAGTTAACGCTGCCGCAGGTAAGGGCCAGCAGAGCGCGAATATGGCGCAGCACGCCGCCGATGAAGTAACGCCCGGTCTGGCTTAGATGCCCGCGCTCCTCGCTAGCATAGAAGAGATTCTTATTGGGATACTCGCTCTCGGCCGTGCCCCAGAGGCTAAAGTGGATATGGGCACCGCTGCCGGCCTGGTCAAGGAAGGGCTTAGGCGCAAAGGTTGCTAGTAGATTAAATGTGCGCGCAACGCCACGAATTGTTTCGCGCACCAGGCAAATATTATCGGCGGCGCGCAAGGCATCAGCGTGATGGATCGAGAGTTCTTGCTGGGAGGGACCCAGCTCCGTATGAAATTGCTCGATAGAAATGCCCTGGGATTCTAGTGCCTCCAGGACCGCATCCATCACCAGAGCCTGTTCGTCAAGGCCGATTGTGCTATAACACAGGCTGCGATCTGCCGGAACATATTTGCCCATTTCCTCGCGGGCAAAATAAAATTCGTGTTCGGCCGCAGCTTCAAAACGCATCCCTTTATCGGCCAGGCGGGCGATCATACGCCTGAGAAAGCCGCGCGGATCAGCTCCCCATGGCTGGCCGTTCACATCGATCAGATTGCAGATCAGGCTGCCTGTATTGGGAACATAAGGTAGGATCGCAAAAGAGTCGGGATCGGGCACAAGCCGAAATTCGCCAACCGCTCCCATTCCTTCCACGCTGGCCAGCGTATCGGCTCCCGTCCAGGCGCCAAGCGCAAGCGATTGGCCAATCCCCTCATAAATACGGGTCGCTAGCTTACTGGCATGAGTGGTTTTGCAGCGCATCAGGCCACCATTATCGCAATATTGGAAACGTATCAGCCGAAGCTTTTCTGCGCGCACCAGGCGCAAAACATCTTGAGCGTTCATAAAGTGCCACCATCTCCTATTCTACTGTTTGAGAATTGAAACAGGGAGAATATATTTTTCAGACAATAAAAGTATAGCTATCGCCTGGCCTTAAGACAATCGAATTGTACTTTTGGCGTATCCTACCTCCAGCAAATGCCTTATCTGTCCTACCTGCTCAGCTTCTGCCATGCTGCCTCGCTGGTAGCGAGCATACTGCCGATAGCTACAAGCAAGAAGCAGAAGGCTAGCAGACTACCCACGATGATAGTCCAAAGCGAATTAGCAATCGTTACAGTCCACGAGAAGAAGAGAGCATCCACAATTGTGGCTACGCAGCCAAGGGGACCAATAAGGCAAATTAGCCAGATGATAGGCATCGGGAAGAGGAGCGATTGACGAAACTTTTGCCTGTCACTGAAGTACAAGCGTAGCAAGCTGACATAGAAAAAGATTGTGCATAAAGCCCAGACGATGGAAACCAATGCTAGCGCGACATTGTAAAAGTCTCCTGCCAGGTTAATAGCTTTGTCGAAGCTGAAAATATAGGGACCAACCAGAAACAGTATTGCGGCAAAAACCAGGGCAAGTCCTGTCTGAAAGAGAATCGCGTTGGCCGGAACGCGTTGCCTGTTTAAGCGTCCAACACTTGAAGGTATACGTTGATCAATAGCGCCGACAAAGAGCAGGCGGGCAAAGGAAACATTATACATAATCAGGGCAATGACAAAGAAGCCCATGATGCAGATGGCCGTAATATTTCCGTAGAGCTTGCCAAGCGAGGTATCGACAGCTGCAATTAAGGCAAAGACTGTGCCAACATTTGATGGTCCCTCAATGGCTAATAACGCGAAAGTAGCGATAACGTAGCCTACAAAAATTAGTAGTGTGCCCCAGAGCAGATGACGCGTGATGATACGCAGTTTCATATGCCCTTCGCCGGCGATCTCGCCGCCCATATTTAATGGAACACAGCTTCCCAGGTAGGCTAGCACAACCAAGCTGAACTGGCCAACATTAGTTTGATTGATGCTCCAATCGCTAAGATGCGTAAAGCTGGTGGCCAGGGCATGCCCGCTGAGGAGCCACTTGATACCTGCGATGGCTAGCAGCAACGTGGCGAGGAGGATAAACCCGGCTCCGACATTTAAGAGGTTGCGGACGATATGTATGCGCTGCAGGGCGATCAGGGCTGTAATGGCGATGATAATAATGACGGCCAGGCCTTGTTGCCAGGGTTCAACCAGCCAGCTTGGATTAAGCCCCTGGATATAGGCTACCATGGTGTCAGCTCCGCTTACTAGAATAACCGGCACTGGAAACCACCAGCACAAGCCTGCAAAGAAGCTCCAATAGGGGCCAAGGGCCTGATACGTCCAGTTGTAAAGGGAGCCCTCTTGCGGAAACATGCTCCCCAGTTGTGCTGTAGCGATAACGCAGGGAATAAAAAATGTGATACCACCGATAAGCCAGTAGACATAAGCCGTTGCCCCTACGCCAGCTGCTGTCGCCGAGTTAGAGATCCAGAAGATTGCCAGGATCATTATCGCAACCATGTCCTGTGTACCGAAAATACGAGGCAATGCTTTTGCTGCATATTCTTCAGATAAAAGTGGCACAGAAATACGCGTCCTGCTTTTTCTGGGCCTATCAACAGGCTTATCGATCATGTTAAGCTTTCCTCTCTCTGCAATGCTCTCTATGGCTTGTGCTGGTAGAGCAAAGCATACTCGTATATTATGCTTATCTAGCAACCTCACATCAGTCATACTAAATATTTTTAATTAACTGGCTTGCAATTATAGCATAGATAACATTAATATTTCGCTAAGATACAATCAAAGGCCCAAACTTCCTAAAAAAAGTAATTAATCGCGCCGCCGGAGAGCAGTCTACTAACTTTGTTAAACATATTAATTAGCTTATCGAATTAAAGGAACCTTGCTTCTTAAAAAATTGCAGGGTAATTCTAAAATCTAAACATTTTTTTAATGCAAGGCATAATATATATAGCTTGTATAACATATAGCTGTGTGTTATGCTATGGCAAGTGGAAAGCATCCGTTCGGTAATATAGAGTTATGTTTTATGAGAGAGAAGAAATCAAAGATGCTCTTGCTAATATTACCCTAGATGCATTAGTAGATCAGAGCTTACTATGCAACTAGTGCTTTGTCAGACGTGGTGAGAGGAGTGCGCCGCCTGCAGTGGAGGGAAAGGGAGAATGGGGCGCTGCTCTTGACAAGCCCGCTGGTTATACTCATCACGGAAACCTTGACAGATCACTAGTAGGAGGATGCAGAACTTATTGTTTGAGGGAAAGAGCCGCTATTTTAAGCATCGATAGGCGGCATATGTTTGTATGGCTGCAAGTATTGTAGAGAGAGAGTCGTATTTATGGAAACAACGACCCAGGCCGACGAACCCATTGCCTCTACGAACGATGTACTTCCGTCAGAGCGCATTGCTAAGGGTATTCTTCCCAAGGTGCTTAACACCTTCGATATGGTGGCGATTTATGTAGCCATAGTGCTCTTTATTACCAACGCGCCGGGTATTGCCCATGCTGGCATGGTTGGCTACCTGTATTGGGGGCTTGGCTTCCTCATGTTTCTTATTCCTGGTGCGATTGTGACGGGCCAACTTGGCAAGATGTTTCCTGGCGAGGGCTCTATTTATTTGTGGACGCACAAAGCGCTGGGCCCATTTATGGGTTTTTTCGCCGGCTTTTGCGCCTGGTGGCCTGGTATTCTTTCGATCATTGTGCCGGGCGTTGTCGTGGTAACCTTCATCCAGCATCTGGGCAGCTTGCTAAACGCTAACTGGCTGGCTGACCCCTGGCAGCAAGGCTTGATCATTCTAGGCGTCCTGGCCATTTCATTAGCGCTCTCGCTGATTCGCTTCCGCCTCACACAAAATATCGTCAGTACAGTTTTTGTCGCCTACGGCGGCGGTATTCTGCTCATCGGCATCGCGGGCCTCATCTGGCTGTTGAGCGGACACAGTGCCAATGTCGCTGATGGCTGGCAACCCACTTTCGGCTCATCTGGCAACTTTACTACCTTTGGCTTTGTGATCCTGGCCTTGCTGGGCATTGAAGTGCCGCTGAATATGGGCGTTGAGATCCAGCACGAGCGCTCGATTACCCGCTATCTCTTGTGGGGCTCGGTGGTCGTGATGGCTGCTTACCTTATTGCGACCTTTGGCGTGATGATGGCGGTACCCGTCAAGGATCAGGTGAATACAACTGCGCTCGCAGAAGCCGTACAGATCGGCTTTGGTCCGGCTGGAAAGGTCCTGGCCATCGTTTTCGATCTTATCATCATTGGCGTCTTTATTTTCAATGCCAGCGTCTTCAACTTCTCCTTTGGGCGCCTGCTCTTTATCTCGGGCCTGGATCGGCGCTTGCCCGCTGTGGTGAGCAAAGTAAATGCCAATAAAGTGCCCTGGGTAGCTGTGGTATTGCAAACTGCCATTGCCGGACTTTTCGTCGTGGCTATCTTTTTTGTGGGTCCGCTATTTGCCAAAAATAGTGGAGACCTGGCCACGCTGATGTACTATATTATTCTGGCCGGCACGAATATCATCTGGACGCTTTCGATGATGCTACTCTTTATCGATGTTGTCGTGATTCGCCACAAATATTACACAGTCTTCTCGCGCATCCAGCAGGCTCCCATCTGGGTTTTCTATCTGTGTTCGGTGCTGGGCCTGGTTGCCAGTCTGGTTGGCTTTTATGCAACCTTTACTGCGCCCTGGGTGCCACTTATTGATAATACCGGCTGGATCATCTGGATTACGGCCATTGCCCTTGTTTCGCTGCTCATCGGGGTTGCTACTTACTTTATTGGCCAGCGGTCGATCCGTAGCCAGAGCAGCGACGAGGATATCATTGCCAGCGTTACTCATTAATTGTGCATAGACAACTTCCTTCTAAACGGGTGAGCACAAGCCTCTGTTTGTTCCTATGTGGGAAGACAGGGGCTTGTGTTTTGGGGTATGCTTCACCATAGAGCCAGGAGAAGTTAGTACTTCCCATAGCTCTACTATATATTTTCGTCAACTTTTATTCTTTTACAGGGAAGGTGTTTGTATGCTCGATCTGACCGCTATCTCTGTTGTTGACAATCATTGTCATCCAATCTTACTGGAACAGCATATGAGTGGGCCCCAATTTCGTCAGCGCTGGACGGAAGCCAAAGATGGCAGCCTGGCCGAGAAGCATCTCCATAATAGTGTGTATTATCTCTGGACCATTCGTCAGCTGGCACAGTTCTATGGTTGCGAGAATACAGAGGATGCTGTGCTGGCCGCGCGTGACAGTCAGAGCGGCGATGAGCTGTTGGCGCGCCTGGTTAAAGCTGCCAATATCGATGCTTTGGTGCTCGATCTGGGCTATCCGCCGCCCGAGATATCCTATACAGCAGAGTACACGGCGCAGGCAGCCGGGTGCCGTACTGTGAGCATTTTGCGCGTCGAGATTCTAATGCAGCAGCTCATTTTGCAGTACGAGAATTTCGATGAGGTAATTGAGCGCTTGGCGCAGCACATCAAGCGGGCGCGCGAGGATGGCTACCGTGGCCTCAAGAGTATTGCCGCCTATCGCACAGGCTTGAATATTGCCGAGTGGAGCAAAGATGAGGCGGCGGCTGTTTTTGCCAAGCTGCGCCCGCAGGCGGTCAGTGAAGGTAGCCTGCGCCTGGCCCATAAGCCGCTCAACGACTATTTGCTACATGTAGTCTTTCAAGCGGCGGCCGAGCAGCAACTGCCTATTCAGTTCCATACCGGCTACGGCGATAGCGATACCGATATGCGCCTTGGCAATCCCCTGCAGCTGCGGGATGTCCTCGAACGCAGCGACTATCAGAGCATGCCGGTGGTTCTCCTACATGAGAGCTATCCCTATAGCCAGCTCGGGGCCTACCTGGCAGCCATCTATCCCCACGTGTACTTTGACCTTTCCTATACGATTCCCTTTATCGACAAGCTGGAGATGCTGGCCTTTACGCGCCAGGCTCTAAGCATTGCCCCGGCTAGCAAGCTGGTGTATAGCACCGATGGTATCTATATGCCAGAGATGTACTGGCTGGGGGCTGTGCGTGGACGCAGTGTGCTTGCTCAGGTGCTTCAGGAGATGATTGAGGCTGATGAGCTCGATGAGCAGCAGGCTTATCATCTGGCCAGACTTGTTTTGCACGATACAGCCGCCGAGCTCTACGCTCTTCTCCCTTAATCTAGTGAATGTGCGCGGGCGGGGTCCGGTCCAGACCTTGCCCCGCTAGCATGCTCATCCCCGCCTTTCGACATTTTATCTCAGCTGCTACCTCGTTTTGCTTCAAAGCTTGTCAGCATGTCTTCGAATATATTAGCCAGCCCAATTAAGCGATACCATCCAATTAAAGCAGTATGCTCAAATATACGAGCGAATCAGACTAAAGGATCTTGTCTAACTAAATCATATCTTCAAATATATTGACGACTTCGTAGTAATATGTTATAGTCAGAGTGGGTGAAGAAAGGAGGTACCCTATGCACAAAGAACGTGAAGAACGCGAGTGCGAGGTATTGTCCCTGGTCCATACAATTTTTAAGACAATGCAAGAGAGCAAGTTACCACATCTCATGCAGATCGATCTTTCAATGGCGCAGCTCAGAACGCTGTTTATTCTTGCTGAAGGGGGGCCGATGACCATTGGTCAGGTTGCCAACAAGCTGAGCATAGGCCAATCAACGGCTGGCCACCTGGTTGACCGCCTGGTGAGGGCTGGCTATGCGCAACGAGCTGAAGACGCCGCTGATCGACGGAGAATAGTCGCCCATTTGACGGAGACTGGACAGGACTTGCTGGAACAGTTCAGGGGCGATCCCAACCGAATGCGGGGGTACCTTCGTGAGATGAACGATGACGACCTTGAGGCGCTTTGCCAGGGTCTCAATGCTTTTGCCAGTGTTGTGAGCGAACACGGCAATGCCAAGCATATGAGAGTCGGCTAAGCCAGTATAGAGGCGTTCAGACTTCATATTCGTTCCGTTCCCGGTCACAGAGAGAGCGTGCTGACCTATAAGGGCGTAGGGGAGACCGTTTTGAGCTCCTTTTTTAGGCTTGAGCTCAAACCCCGCGCAGTTTGAGTATTGGTACATTTGTATGCGTAATCCTTTCACTGATATAACAGGGGGTCATGTGTAAAGGGAATGCTAAAAAGATGTACTGCCAATGCACGGATGTAAGGAGGGCAGAACTATTAAATCTATTCCCAACAGGCTGGGGAGCCTCAATGGGGAGCTCCGTGCATTGTGGCACTGTCCAAAAATTTTATTGCTTAACTCTATCATTCCTTAATGTTTGAAAGGACAAGCATGCTATGCGTCGCATGATTTTAGTTCCGTTGCTAATTATTGTCGCGGTGCTGGCCATTGCCGGGGGCGTCGCTTACTATCTCTATAACAACTATTTGTACTATAGCACTGATGATGCCCAGGTAACAGGCAGTATTGTGTCGGTAAGTGCGACATCTGCCGGTCAGCTCTCAGCCCTTAATGTGAAGCAAGGCGACCGCGTTACCGCCGGACAGGTGATCGGCACGGTCACACCGCCCAACAATGGAAACGCCGTCAGGCTGACCAGCCCAATTGATGGTACGATCCTCCAGGTTGCGGCAGTCCCCGGCCAGACGGTTGCTCCTGGAGTGTCGCTGGTGCAGGAGACAAATCTCAATAGCTTAAATATTACTGCCTATGTTGACGAGGGACAGTTAGATAACGTCAAAATTGGTCAGGATGTAGATATCCATATCGATGCCTTCAGCGATACCACCTATACCGGTCATGTGCAGCGCGTGGTTCAGGCCACGGCTGGCTCGTTCTCGCTGATGCCCACCCAGGATAATGCCAGCGGCAACTTCACCAAGGTTGGCCAGCGCGTTCCTGTCGTCATCTCGCTGGATGGTAATACAGGCAAGAATATCGTTCCGGGCTTGAGTGCGGAGGTCACTATCCACATTCATTAAGCGTTCACAACTTTCAGGATGGCGAGAGCGGTCAAGAAGCGAGCTCTCGCGTCCTGGCGTCTTCGTAGAAGAACGAATGCTGGTTGCACCAGGCAAACCGGGCGTAAGCCCGGACAGCATGCTGCCGTGCAAGCCGGCTGTAAAGTGTAGTGATAATCTGTATGCAAGGCAGTATACCTTGTTTTACTAAGAAGAGGGACACAGCATGAACATGCTCATTATTGGAGGACTGGCCGCCGTGGCAATCCTTGCGGTTATCGGCCTGGTTCTTGTCTTGATGAGTGAGAAGAATACTCCTGCCGCTGAGCTACCCAGCTCTACAGCACCCGCGCTTGCCGCTCCTGGCGAGCCCAGAACAACAACGATGCCGATACAGCAAACGAGCTATCCCAGCCAGTCGCAGCCCCTGACTCATCCCAGCCAGTCGTTGGCGAGCAATACCCTGAGCCACTCGCTGCCTGCCAGCAATGGAAGCATCTCGCAGCCTGATTATTTATCGGCTGTGCGCTTACGCGGTCAGTTGCGCGAGCTTTCGAGCGAGCTGCGCAATCTGCATCAGCAAGCCGAGGAGATTGAGCAGCGCATCTCGGTGCTGACAGGTATGACAACCCATCTCGAACAGATGATTGTTGAGCAGAGCGGTCGTGAAGAAACATCAAGCGTTCCTTTGGTTTGATCTCCTCGCGCATAAGCGAAGTTCGAACCAGGCGCACACGGTCAGGGGCAGCTTTGCCCTGACCGTCCTTACTTTTTAAGGATAGATAGATGGATACATACACGCAGGTTTGGGGGGGCTCTCATCCTGGTTGCCTTATCTTTCTGTTGGACCAGTCAGGTTCTATGGCTGATCCCTTTGGTGCTGCGCAGGCGGGAGCCGGCAGGCGCAAGTGTGATATGGTAGCAACCGTGCTAAACGGGTTTCTCAATGAGCTCATTGTGACAAATACTGTGGCTCAGAAGGATGGTACGACGGAAGTCAGGCCGCGCGCCGAGGTAACCGTGATTGGCTATGAGGGTATCAGTGTCTGTCCTGTGCTGGCTGGAGAACTGGAGGGCAGGAACTTTGTCGGTTTGCCCGAATTGCAGATGAATCCTCTCGATATCGAGAGACGGAAACGCAAAGAGATAGATGATACGGGCCAGGAGGTTGAGATCTCAGTGCCTTTCCCGGTCTGGGTTAAGCCCAGGGCCGGCGGCGGAACGCCTATGCGCAGCGCGCTCCAACAGGCACGGGACCTGGCGCAGCAGTGGGCCAGTGCTCATCCCGATAATTATCCGCCTGTGGTGATCAATGTTACCGATGGCGTGGCCAGTGATGGCGATCCAACCGGGCCGGGCCGCGAGATCTGTGAGATCACGACTGCCGATGGCCATGCTCTCCTTTTCAATGTGCATATTACCGATATCAATAGCGCGCCAATTGCCTATCCAGCCAGCATTGCTGAGCTTCCCAACGATAAATATGCCCGTATGCTGTTTGAGATGTCAAGCGTGATTCCGGAGACCAGCCGAAACCTGTTACAGTCTTTGCTGGGTCGGCCTGTGATGCCAGGTGCGCGCGGCTTGATCTTTAATGGTGATGCGGCCTCTGTTCGGCAGATGTTTGTCTTTGCCAGCGTCCCCGGCACTCAGCCCCTGGACCCTAGCAGGTAGCGCTAGCATAGAAAGTGCAATTGCTTATGCTTGCACCTATTACTGCTCAAGTGAGCAGGCTACAGTATTGGAAATCGGAGCACGATGAGCAGACCTGTGAGGATGCTCTGGGCGCTGATCCGTCTACAGGCTTGTTTGCTGTGGCGGATGGAGTAGGCACTACTTTATTTTCGCATATCTGGGCCAGGTTACTGGTTGAGCACTTTCTGGCTACGCCGCTGTTGGGGACCGATCCCTTTGAGGTCGAGTGGTGGCTACGTCAGGCGCAGGAGCTCTATCAGCAAAGCTTGCCCACTGTAGATGATCTGCCCTGGAATGCCGCCCAGAAAGTGCAGAGCCAGGGCAGCTATTCTACGCTGGCTACCCTGTGCGTTACGCATGTTGCAGCCTCATCGGCCCGGGCAACTTTGCTGGCCTTTGGCGATAGCTGCGTCTTTATCCGTAAGGGCGCTACGGAGCAGCTTATGGCTTTTCCTGTTGCGCAGTCTGCCGATTTTGATCTGGCTCCTATCTGCTTGCCTTCAAAGCTGAGCCTCTTTAATCGCTATTTTCAGCGCTGCACCTCCCAGCAGGTCGAGCTGCAGCCAGGCGATACGCTCATCATGGCAACTGATGCGGTGGCGCGCTGGATTGTGAGCGCGGCCAATGGACGGTATGCGCAGCAGGTGGAGGCCTTTGCGGAGGTCGCGGCGCAGACTGCCGCGTCCTGGCCGGCTTTTATTCTCGCCTGTCGGCAGCAGCACGAGATGATTGACGATGACTGCACGGCGCTGGTGCTCAAGTTAGGCGCTGAAGGGACTGAGGGCGTACCCCTTGGCGCGACTTCTGGGCATCGGTCGACTATTCGCCAGGCGCGCAAGCAGGCTTTCGAACAGGCCATGCAGGCTCAAAACAGCGAACTCATGGCGATCATCTTTGGCGATGGTGCAGATTTAACGCAGGAGGGCCTTAGCTTTTCTGAGGTACGCCTGGAGCGGGCGCGTGCCGTCGCCGATGCCTTGCGCGAGATGCTGCAGGCTCTGCGTAACGAGGTGAATAATCCTGATGCCGCTCTTCGCCTGCGCCCTACCTGGCAGAAATATGCACATTTGCTGGCTGATGAGCCCTGCGCGGTAAATGTGCGCCAGACGCTGATGCGGCTGGGCGTCTCGCTGAAAGTCGCTTCCGCTGAAGCCAGCCAACCGACTAAGGAGCATGAGCTTCCCCTACAAGCGCCGCTCCCCGAAGCACACGAGCCGGCGAAGCATAGCAGCACGGGACCTCAGCCCGTGGCGCAGTCCCCAGGACTTGCGGACCTTGCGCTAAGCGAGCAGCGCTTCCAGCAGCTATGCGCCGTGAAACAGGCTTACTTGCTGCACTGGACCTTTAAGCAGCCGGAACAAGAGCAACTGGCTGCGGAAGTCCTGGAAGATCAGCTTAACGATATTCTGATCAAGGAAGGCCTTAAGCTGGCCACGCAGGAAGGGGCGCTTGCGCCTTCTCTCTATGCGACGACCTTGCAGGGAGCGTTCAAGGCCTTTCGGCATGACCGCAGCATCGACTATCCTGCCCTGCTTGCACAGCACGATCTTAATGATGCAGCCGTAGAAGCTATCCTGGGCATCTTTATCCGCCGTCAGATCTTTGAGGAATATCTGCTCTGGCAGCGCGAGATGCTCTGGCAGGAATGGCTTCAGGAGCAAGTGGAGGCCAGGGCTCGACTGCGCCAGGAACTGGCCGAAGCCTCTCCCTGGCTATCAACGCTAACCTGGTGGAAGGGATGAGCTTATGCCTGAACGACTGGCCTATGATGAGGCCATGCTCTTCTCAACGATACGTTTAAAGATCCCTGATCCCGAGCTGAAGCAAGGCAAAGTAGAAGTTGTTACAGCCTACACCTCCAGAGGGGTTGTAGAGCGTCCTTGGGGTATTGAGGGCGGTTTTGCCGTTGTCTACAAGTTTCGTACACTCAGTGGTAGCTTTCGGGCTCTGCGCTGCTTTAGAGCGCCCATGAGCCCGGATATGCAGTTTCGCTACGAGAGCCTGGGAACGTATTTCCATACGCATGTGCGCGCGATTACCGCCGGCTTCAAGTATTACGATAGCGGCATAATGGTCAAGGATCAGGGCAAGGCGCAGCCGCAGGCTTACCCGGTCATTGTGATGGATTGGGTAGAGGGAACCACCCTGACAGAAAAGGTCAACGAGCTCTGCAAGTGGCGCGATAAAGCCGGGCTCAAGCAACTAAGTCAGCAGTTCTTCCAGATCCTGGCGGTGATGCGTCGCTGCTCTATCGCGCATGGCGACCTGGCCGGCGTCAACGCCACTAGCCAATTATTACACTCGGGGGGATTTAAAAGAGGTGCTAGTTATTCTTCGCTCTATTCTGAATGCTGCTTAGTGAGCATAATACCATACAAGCTCAGAAGTTCAAAAAGGCTAGCAGGTTAATATATCTGCTAGCCTTTTTGATGCATCAAACTGCCTCATCCTATGTACCTTTCCAGAAGCGTTTAGCCTCTTTATTTTTGTTTTTTTGGCCCGTTTAGAGTGTTTCTGGTGTTTCGGCTGAAACACCCTAAGCGCTGTTTCAAACGCCGTTTAGGGTGTTTCTCAACGTTGAGAAACGCTTGCTTGTTTAGGAAAACGTTTCTAAACAAGCATACGGCAATAGACTATCCTTCAAGTCGCTTATTCAAGCAACCGAACAGAAAAGAAAGCCTCATCCTTAGTACTTGACGAATAGCAAAAGTGTCGCCTAGAGGCGACACCCTGAGTAAAAGAGTTTCTGAAGATGCTAGGGGTATTTATTGTGGATGCTCATCATACACCACGGTGAGAAAGGAAACGTCTGGTTTCAGAAGATCCTGACAGTACATCACACGGGTGAGAGGATCGATACGGAGTAGGTGAACAGCAGGCATTACATATGTCGTGAGTTTAGCGGCAAAGGAATCGCCAGCTTTTTCAAGCATCTGCCGCGCCTGTTCCGCTTCGGCCCACTCCCATTCAAGCTGTTCAGGAGGTGCGGTAATACGCACAACTGTGTGCTTTTGCCCGCACGTCTCAAACGTGACCTCCGCGCGCATGGTCTTGAGTGCAGTACGGGCTACAGGGCGAAGAGCAGCGTTTTCAACCCTCCATGAGATGCTTATGGGTGGTTGGCTCTGGCTCCTGTTGCCTTGAGAGGCAAGGGAAAAATACTTTTCAGGATTCATAAGATTTGGCTCCTTAGCGGTAACTGCCAGTTTGGCGGGAAACGGAGCAGGATGGTCCGTCCATCTTTGTCTTCTAAGATGACGCCGAGTCTCTCATGAATGGGGCCGGGAAAACTCACACTCTTGACCTGAGCCCCGGCAATTTCAACGCCATGAAAAAAACGGGCTATTGCTTGTTGCTGTTCGCTTTCAGCGTCAATGTAGCGAATACGATGAACGCGTAAAAACGCTGATTGCTCTATCCCCCGTCCTTGTGGTGAGACGTCCAGGTACGCGTTATAGTAAGTGTAGATGCTCTGTGGTTCTGGTGTCAAATCGGGAAATTTCGCTTTCAGAGCAGGAAGCAGGATATCCTGTTCATAGGGGGCGAGTGCTATCCGAATTCTCATAGCGCCCTTTCCTTTTTCAAACTGTTCTCGAAACTCGAATAAGCTTAACGTTGTTTCCATTCGCGTCTTCTCCCTTCTGGTCCTATCGTATCAATTGGAAAGTTATACGTCTCTCCTGTAAGCCTGTGCAACGCTTCTCTTACCTGCTGTGCATGAGTTGGAGTGACCGCTAATTTGTGGTCAATCGACCATACGGTGATAGAGGGAACATGGGCACAGCGGGCGATAGCTAGGTGGGTCAATCCATGTTTGTTAAGGTATTCATGAAATTGATCGGTCTTGCTCGCTAGCAAGGGTTGCGTCGGTTGATTCGCAATATCGACCTTTTGCCAATTCTTCATGATGAACGCTCCTAATATGCTACATAGATGTATCCGGACTGTTCATATCCTCTCGTCTGATTCTAGCCAGAGAAACGTCTCTTTGTTTGCTTGTTCTTGCGTTATTATGTCAAGTAATGGCATACTTAAGGCGGGTCACTCGCCATTTAGTATCATAGGGTAAAAGCATATTCGGAGGGTTACAGGTAAATGGCTCGCAACCCGTGTAGGAGCATAACACTGCTAGATAGAGAAATATGGTCCTGTTTTCTTGTGTGACAGAAAAATACGACCTTTTTCTAGAAAGAACGCTCTAGACAAAGAAACGAGCAACCTCTATACTTGAATGTATGAGAGGTACTGCTAGTAGGAGAGGTTGTGATGTCAAAGGATAAGCTCAAGATTTTTGTAGGCGAGTACGGCCCGATTACTGTCGGTATAGACGGACGGCTCACTTTTGGCTACCTAGTTCGCTATGCGCGTAAGCTGCATACTATTCCCATTCATCGGGTCGCAACAATGTATGCACAGGTAGCCGAAAAGGATCAGCCTGTGCTAGGAAGGCGCATACGGTTTATGGAACAAACAGATGGATTCTTTCCCAAAGACCCGGAACGACGTATAGTACTAGCGAAACTATTGAATATTCCTCCAGCATTACTCGGTATCGTAGGTATGGAATCCCTTGTTGAGCAGAGAGGAGAGAACACCGTTATTCCTGGTCCCGTATCCCGTCATATTGACGTGGAAGAGTACTATACAGCCTTACAGACTTATTGGACTGAGGGATACCCACACGGGCTAGAACCTGCTGTAGATGATGCTATGGCTCGGATTGACAGACTCCATGACACTGTACTCTATGTTCGGACAAAGCAAAAGCAAGAGATTATCCGGCTATTATGCGG
The DNA here is from genome assembly GCF_004208415.1 of Ktedonosporobacter rubrisoli. Classification (GTDB taxonomy): domain Bacteria; phylum Chloroflexota; class Ktedonobacteria; order Ktedonobacterales; family Ktedonobacteraceae; genus Ktedonosporobacter; species Ktedonosporobacter rubrisoli. The sequence continues at coordinate 7,655,640 of NZ_CP035758.1, forward strand.
GTATCAGATATGGCTTGCCGAAATGGCTAAATCCGAAAGGTGCTACCAGGCAGCAAAAAATTATCTAGCAAATGCTCTGCATCTCGCTCGTGAGAAGGCATGCACTGATCTGTTACCTATCGTATTATATCGCCGGGAGATCCTCTTTGATGATTTATGGGACCAGGAACAAGCGTTGCTCAGTTTAGAGCAAATGAAGCAAAACAAGGATAAATGGTATATTCCTGTTCAGTTACAAGGTGCTGCTTTCTCTGTTGCGGCAAGAGCACAAGCACGAGCAGCACAAAACGAGACAGAGAAAAAAAATGCTCTGCTCTATCTCGAAGAGGCTGAAAATCTTACGGGAAAGGCAATAAGAGATAACTACCTCTTCTTTGTCTCTTATGATAAAGAGCGTCATTTGTTAGATCGAGCTGCAACACTTATGAGATCTTTAGAGAAGAAATTACGAGCGCCGGCTGAGGCCCAGGAATGTTTATTAGCGGCTGAACAAGAGCGAAAAATCAGCGGCAAATATATAACTATTTGTCGTCAGCAGGATACTAATCTTATCCAAGCTCAGATTTACTTTGACAAGGGCTATGCTCCTATTGCTGCTGCTACTGCTGAGCAGGTAGTGAACGCTTTTGAGGAAACAGGGCAATACGAACATTTGAAACCAGTAACACAACTGTTCCAAGGCTTAAAAGCGCGTCATCCTTACGATGATTTTACCGTGAGCCTAGAGCTAGCCCTTATGAAAGTCCAGAATCCTAGTTTGTTTCATTAATTCACGTTGTCTAAATGCTCCCTGGAAAACTTCAGGGAGCATTTTATTAGATGAGTGCAATGGCCTTGCATCTTCCTTCTAGAGCCAGCCTATACCCTACTACGTTTTCTGATCTTCAGAAGAAAAAAAAGCTTTCAAGCTTTTAAACTGCTTTATTCTTTGATTGTGGCTTCTTTTCTCAATAAAACTATCCAAATTATTACGGGATATGCGGTATCCCTTGCCAATGTTCATAGCAATAAGTTCTCCTGTTCCTATCCATTTCTTTACGGTCTTCTCATGCACCTTTAGTTCTTTCGCTACGTCATCGACAGTCAGCCATTCGTTGCGCGTACTCATTCCTTATTGCTCCTGTTACTATCAAGCTTGCTGCATTCCTACCTCTAGGAGTCAAATAACTCCGGAAACTTCCAACAAGTCCCTAATAGACTTGCACAAAACCGACTTCTTATCTATAATACTATATATCAGCAGAAACAGCTAGAAATGCTTAACGAGTATTACATCTTGCTTGATACGTCCAGATAGCTTTAACACAAAAAGGGGACTAGTTGACGCTAGTCCCCAATGACAGAAAGAGGTACATCTGTGTCAACCAACTATACCCCATTCTATCGAGCCCATTCTAACATTACTTGCCGTTGTCGTCACTGTCAGCGGTATGACTATGCTCCTACTGTTCCACTCCCACAGATAGATCAACCAGGACACCCGAAAAAGAGAGCTCCATTTGAAATTGTGACGGCGAGAGACAGTGAGACTGGACAACTGTCAATCTACTATTGGCCTGTTCGCTAGCCGTATTATGTGTCGCGGAACGACAAAATTCTAGCATAGAACGACATCTAAATGTCGTTTCGCGACAACTATTACTCATATATCCTTTTAGTTTTTCAATAGGTACATTTTCTCTCATTACTGAAATATATGGCAATTTGCTTATATATTCTCTCGTATAGAGCCGGATATGCAGCAACAGTAAGGGAGAGGTATCTTGAGTCCAGAAGAGAAACGCGTACTGTACACAGTCCTACAGGATATAGCAGACGAATTAAGGAAGATTCAACATGAGCATCGAGAGGAACAAAAAGAAAATCAGAAGCATCAAAAAGAAACAGACTCTCAGCAAAGTATACAACTACCTGGATGAATTTCCTAAAGATGAGCCTGGTGTCATCTATGTAAGGCAATCCAGTCTAGCACAAGCGCAAAACAACATTCATAGTTTTGAAATGCAGACGGACAAATTTGTAGAGCATTTCAGAAATAACCTCCATTGTACTGGTGACATAGAGATCATTGCAGACGATGAGGGAATAAGCGGAACGACGGATATCCATCAACGCGCGGGTTTATCCCGTGTAATGAGGCTGATAGAAGGAAAGGAGTTGCTTAATGGCAAAAGGATAGGGTGGGTGGGGGCAGTACATGTCAATAGATTTACACGTGATAAATGGCTCGTCACACCGGGGACGATCATGCGTGCATGCTTCGATAATGATGTCAGGATATCGACGCTACGAATGAATTATCATTTTAAAGACGAGTACTGCCAACGGGTATTCATGCTTGAAGCCGAGGAATCAGCCAGACATCTCGATTGGATGAAACTCGTTTTAGGTGGGGGAAAAGCTACAGCCAGCAATAACGGCTACTATGATGGTAGGTGGCTTGTTCCTGGATACATCGTTGATCGATCGGACCCTAAAAGAAAGAAATATATCGTCTATCTACCACACGCAAAGGCTGTTAGATGGCTCTTTCAGCGTTTCCTGGAACTGGATGGCAATTTTGCAGAATTGTGCAGAGAAGTCGAAAAAATGCCTTTCCTGTTTCCTATGTTTGAGGACTGGGTAGATCAGAAGAATTCAAGCCGCTTCACTGGAAATAGGAAACGTGGTGGGTGTTTAATCAAGGAAGGGCCATATCAGGGAAATTACAAGCCCACAGCCAGCGGAATCAGAAGCATTCTCTGTAATCCGGTGTATATTGGCTGGTGGCTCCCGCTTGACGGTGGCGTAGTCGAGAATAACCACCCTGCTATTGTTGATGAGGTAGTATTCATTTTTGCTCACAAACGGCTTAGTAGCTATGACCTGAATGGAGAGAGGCAAAAGCCGGAAAGAGTAATACGTTTTAGCAAGGCTCAGGCGCTTCTCAAAAAAGTTCTCTATGATGATAATGGCCAGCCAATGTATGGCGGATATGGAGGACGGCGCGGTCCCGAAGCTGGATGCTACAGAAGTAGAAATATAACGGGCTTATCCACAAAACATAGATTTTCCATTGATGTGGAACAAGTAGACAACATTTTCAAGGAAAAGCTTCTAGAAAGGCTGAACTCTCTGGAAAGGCCCGAAGATTGGCAAGACTGGGAAGACAAGCTAGAAGAGAGACAAGCGACTAAGGAAGCAGCACTAGAGGAGCAGAGAAACCTTATACGAAAACAGATACACGATGCTCAAAAGAAAAGAGAAGCAGCCTTTGAGCTTCTTCAAGATCCTGATATCCCCAAAACCAAACAGATGAAAATTGACCTTGCAGAAAAGATAGCAGGATTAGAGGGAAAGGTTGCCCAATTTGAGAACGATTTAGATACCTTAAAGGAGAAAGAGCAGGACGAAGAGGTAACGTTGTATGAAATACATTCTTTGGTCCCCACTATCACCCAGCAATGGGACAAGCTGTCTTTCGAGGTGAGGCTACGTTTTATAGGTGCTCTCGTTAAAAAGGTTGTTTTAACCCAGGTCTCACCATCCTGGGTTAAAATAGAGGTCTACTGGAAAGAGGCAATGGGCCATTTTAAAGATGTTGGACACTTCAAGAGAGTGAAAGCGAATAGTACTCTGTGGACCCCTGAAGAGGATGAAAAGGTGTATCAACTTTTCGCTAATGCAGATGCAGCAGAACTATTACAAGCGCTCCCTGATCGATCCTGGGGCTCTATTTCACATAGAGGTGCCAGACTAGGGATTCAAAGGGCAAAACGCAAAGGATCAAACTCTATATTGCTTCAAGCAGTAGGCTGTACAACAGCAATAGAGGATAAAAAATATGAACAGGAGCATAATATAGACCCAAATGGTAAAAATGCTCAATGGTCAATATTATGGTCAGACCGGATGGGCGGCTGATCCTTGTCGATTACGATGGCGTCTATATTCCTGGCTTCGCCGGCCTGGCAAAGCTCCTCCTGGGGCAGCCGGATTTCCAGCATCCGCAGATGGCCCAGCGCAAGTTTAACGAGCATATGGACGATTTCTCGGCGCTTGTCATTTCTACGGCTCTGCTGGCCCTGGAAGAGCGGCCAGAATTGTGGGATAAATATGTCAAGCGCGATGTGCAGGGCAAGCTTTTGGATACTAACCTGCTCTTCACGCAGAAGGATTTTAAGGACCCGGGGCAGTCCGCCATCTTTCAGGAATTGGAGCAGGCTGGCTCCGAGCGCGTCACCAGCGCGCTAAGAGCGTTAAAGCGCGCCTGTCTGCAGCCCATCGATCAAGTGCATTTCTCGCTCCCGCTGCCTGACGTTACTTCGGGGCCAGAAGGCCCAATGGGACGGCTCAATGTGGCCGTGCGCAGTGGAAGCATTGCAACGATTATCGAGGCAGCGCGCGCTGAAGAGCAGGATGCGGCTAACCTGACTACAAGGGAGCAGCGTGTCGTCAATCTGGCCACGATCTGGAGCGAAGCCTATGCTAGCGACGATGACGAGAAGATAGCCGCTGCCTTTGAGGCTATCGAAAATTTCCACCATCAGGAAAAGCTGACCTTTACGCCAGTACAACTGCAGCGTGCGCGCCTGGCCCAGCAGCGGCGCGCGGCCTTAGCGCGCTTTCGCACGGCTCTCAATAGTAAAAAGCTTAAACAAATTGTTGGCTCCTATGATGCGATTCTGGATAGAAGCACCAGGCTCAGCAGGAGAGAGCGCGCCTTGTTGGAACTGGCGCGCACCTTTCGCCGCGCCTATGAGACTGACGATGATGCTGCGCTGATTATGGCCTGCGATGCTCTACAGCATTCTCCCTATCAAGGCGCGTATGTGCTGACAGCGCAGGAGCAAGAGCGCGTCAGGCTGGCACAGAGCAAAAAAGAGGCGCTTATTAGCTTTCAAATCGCTCTGCGCCAGGGATCTCTACAAGCCATTGTCACAGCCTATAATCCCCTGCTTGATGACAATAAGTATATTACCAGAAGCGAGCGCGAGCAGCTTGCCCTCGCCCGCAGCTTTGGGCAGGCTTATGCTGCCGACAATGATGAGGCGTTGGTTGAGGTCGCCCGGGCTCTGCAGAAGTGGCCCGCTTTGCAGCTGAGCGCGCAGGAACAGGAGCGCCTCCAGCTGGCTCGCCAGCGCCTGGCGGCCTGGCAGCGCTTCCAGCAGGCCTTTACCGCGCAGGCTGGCAATGCCCATAAGCTTGTCGAGGCCTACGATGCCACGCTGTTGGAGGGGTATAGCCGGGTCACAGCTGAGCAACGGGCTCGCCTGAGCCGCGCGTATGCCTATCTGCGCATGTATCGGGCGGTGCAGCAGGCTATAGAGCGTGATGATGATGCAAAGATTCGTGCCGCCTATGATGAAAAGCTTGCCGCCGATTTCACTGATTTCTCGGAGCAGGAGCGCAAGCGAATTGAGAAGGCTATGCGCTGCGCGGCCCTGGAAGCAGCTTTAGAGCGCCGCGAGTATGCAAGATCGCTCAGCCTGGCTCTGGCTATTCAGAGCTCGACCGGGCAGGCCATGAGCAAGCCTATCGCTTTCAGGCTACAGAAAGCCTTGAGCCGCTTTGTGCGGGAGCACGATCTTAGCAAACTACATGTGCACATCGCCCGGCGGGTGGCAGGCAATTATGCCCTTGTGAGCTGGCAGTGGCCAGAGGATGAGCTTATTCGCCATGCGCTGATCGTCTGGCATCCCACAAGCTGGCCGCCACGTCTAGCTTGTCGCCTGGATCTGAAAACAATTGAGCGCTATGTATGGGTCAAACGGGTAGGGCAAGAGCGCGCAGGACAATGTGAGTTCACTATAGCCGACTATGAGCATATTTATGTACAGGGATTTACTGCCATGCGCGATTACTGGGACCGGGCCGAGCGCTGGCGCTTCGGGGATGGTATAGAGCCAACTTCACTTGTCGAGGCCAGCCTGGAGAGTTAAAAACACTCATCGAGCTTGTTGAGGAAAAAAATGAGAGATACCACAGATATAGTAAAGCTCTTATCTTCGATGGTAGATAGGGTAGAGCCATTTGATACGCCTGCAGCACAGCGCTTGAAGCTCCTGGCCGAAGCCATTGAGAGCGAAGAGAGCGCGGAGATCGATGCCTGGGCTGCTACCGATCTCTATATGGTTTTCGAGCCCGATGCTCTGGTTGCTAACTTTCGTAAGCAGCAGACCCCCTCGTATGAGCGCGAGGATCGCCTGATTGAGATAGCCAGAGCCGCGCGCAACGTTCTCATCTTTGTGCCCTTTATCTTGAGCTTTTACGCCCTGGCTCAGGCCGCTAATAAGTATGCCCTCCTCTTCAATGCCCAGAGCAGCAATGCATCTGTGCCGTTTCTCTATCTGTGGGAGCAGGGCTTTAACGGTACGCTACCGGGTTGGTTGACTCTGAGCGGCGCCGCCTTTATTGATGTTGTCTTACTTATCCTTATTTTTGCTCTGACCCTGGTCATGTACCTGCAGAAACAGGCAAGGAATGCCCAACGCGAACAAGCCATGCAGTTGCAGGAGCGGGATGCGCAGCTTTTGCGCTCAGATCTGGCGCAAGTTCTGGCAGCAACCTCGCTCTATCTCTTCAAGCATCGGCGCCCGCTCACGGCTGGCGACAATCTGGAGGCCGTAGCCCGGCGCCTGGAAAGCACAACCAGCTTGCTAACCGAGAGGCTTGAGCTTGTGATCGCTAGATTTGATAATGCGGCGCAAGATATGCGGAGGGATCTCGCGACTTTAAGCCGGGATGCTACACAGAAGATAGAGGGCATGACGCAGAATGTCACAGCGAACTTCGAGGGTATGACCCTGAACGTAAGCGAGCGCTTTGCTGGGATGACAGAGAATATCACAACGAATTTCGCGAGCCTGACCCAGGATGCCACACAGAAGATAGAGGGCATGACGCAGAATGTGACAACAAACTTTGCTGGCATGACTGAAGATATTGAGCAAAACTTTGCCGAAACGACGCAGAGCCTGAGTGGCCGCTTTGAAGACATAAGCGGTAATGTCGTAACCGAGCTGGCTAGCCTGGTCGCGGGAATCAGCGAGAAGTACGACGATATGGCCCAGCAGATCGCGCGCCGCTTTGGACTGCTCACCAATCAGCTACAGGAGCAGCTTCTTGCAGGCAATAAATATTTCAAGCAACTGGGCAACCTTACCTCCGGCGTCGTGCAGACTGCTGAGCAGATGAAGCAGGCAGCCGATATACTACAGGCTACGCATAGCGAGCTATCCTTGAGCATCAGTGAGCTTGCCGCTCCGACCAGGGAACTGGCCCAGCAACAGGTAAGCTTGTTGGATAGCGCTACTGCCTCGACTGCACTGCTACAGAGCACAGCCAGCGTCATGCGCGAGATGAGCCAGCGGCAAGAGCGCTGGGGAACTGACCTGCGCAACATGCTAGATACGCTTGATCTTACCGTTGAGCGCGCGACAGATCTGATACTTGGCGTTGGGGATTATACCAGGCGGCAGGATGCGCTGCTTACGCAGTTGCAGCAGGAACGTGAGGCCCAGACAGAGCTCGTAAGACAGTTTTCGACGGTGACGCAGGCCATGCAAAGCGCGCTTACCGAGACCACCACCGGCATTGGAACATTGCGCGCAATGGCCCAGCAGCTTGAGGCGCAACAGCATCGGCCCGCAGACGTCAAGATGCCAGGCGGCGAGGATACGCTCCAGCGCTATGAGCATGCGGCCGTCGCCGTTGAGCGCAGCAACAAGCGGCATAACTCCGTGGCTGAAACCCCGCAAAAGCCGGCAAATAGTTCAGAATAGTAGCGCTGTGCTGAAAACAGCATAGCGCGTGCTTTGACTCAAGCGTCACATCGTGCCTACGAAGCTGACGCTCTGCAGGCAGGAGCAATATTTACACATTATCCGCAACTGTTGAAACCTTCCACTCCTCGGCTTCTAGTTACCAGCAATCCCAGTGGAGCACGGATTCCAGCGGCTGGCGGGCCGCGGGCTTGAAATTAGTTCCCAGCGTATAAGCGACGGGAATCAGCGCTACTTGCATGATCTGCTCATAGGGAATGTTCAGCACCTCCGCTGCCTCCTGCTCAAAGTCGAGATGCAGCGTTGTCAGAACAGTACCCAGGCCTCGCGAGCGCGCCGCAAGCATGAAACTCCAGACCGCCGGGAGGATGGCACTCCAGTGCGTAGCCTCTTCAACCGCGGAGAGATTTACGGCCCGGCCTTCGATACAGGCAATGACATGCACAGGAATCTCATGCAGGTGCTCGATCAAGTATTGCGCTGAGGCAAAGCTAGCCGCGAGTTTCTTTGCCTCTTTCTCATCAGTGATAGCCGCTTGTATCTGATCTCGTCGCTGAATATAGTTGGCAGCACTTCTGCGGTAGAGCGCCGCCAGGGCTTCGCGTTGGGAGGAAGCTGTAACGACGACGAAGTGAGCTTTCTTGCCTGAGCTCGTCGTTGGAGCTTGTAAAGCCAGCTCCAGACATTCTCGAAGCACCTCGGCTTCTACCGGTCGCGTGCGGTCCAGGCGCTTGCGCACTGAACGTGTCGTGGTCAGCAATTCATCGACTGAAAGATTGAGGATGGGCATGCTGTGCTTCCTTTCAGATATCGAGTACCTCTACCCCTTTATCATTGTTGCCGCGCAGGATGCGGGCTACCGTCTCATAGAGCTCGTCTGGCACATTATGCTCAAGCTCTTCAAGAGAAGCAAAGATCTCAAGGCGGTACTCGCTATCGTTGCCGCTCCAGCGCGACCAATCTACATCCGACCACTCCTCGCTATCCCAGTTTACCGGCGTATTCTTGCCAGGCCGTTTCTTGCGGTCAGTCCAGTAGTTCCAGTTGGGCGTATTGCTAACATAGACCGCCAGATTATTCTTGGGCGTCTGATAAATCCTGTAGGAAACTTCCCTTGTCCCATCTTCCTCAAGCATACGCCCGCTGGCCAGTCGGCGGCCCTGGAACCGTTTATATGAGTGTACGTTCTTGCCAAGCTTTACAGTGACCTCCTCAAAGCCACTGACCTGCTGTTCCCGCTCTCGCACAAAGCGGCGTAGTGCCTCGGCAATCGCCGCTGAAAGATTTCCTCCCACCAGCGACTGAGCCTTTTCAAAAAGGGGGACATCTGCATCCGCGACATAGATTGTCCTGTTGGGCATAACGCTACCTCCTGCTGCTTGATCTCCGCTGCCTGCAGCTCATAACCAGACCTATCGAGTATCGTGCAAGAGAAATATAGTATGTGTATATGTATATGTCAATGGATGGAAATTGTCGGCTTAGCTTTTGTTCAGGTTGACCTGAACATTACCTATCAACTACAATAAGAACGCAACCTTGAAAGCGGCTAACAAGCGAATCCAGCTTACAAGAAGCTGGCGCTGCCGTATGTTCTAAGGAGGATAGATGCGTATTCGCAAAGCAGTGTTACCGGTTGCTGGCCTGGGTACACGTGTGCTACCAGCCAGTAAAGTTATACCGAAAGAAATGCTTCCCCTGGTTGACAAACCAGCGCTTGAATATATCATCGAGGAAGCTGTCGCGGCAGGGATCGAAGAAATTATCTTCGTTACAAGTCGTAGCAAGCGCAGCATCGAGGATCACTTTGATGCCTTCCCCGAGCTAGAGCAGATTCTAGAGCGCAAGGGCAAACAGAAGGAACTTGAAGATTTGCGCCGTGTGCAAAACATGGCAACCTATACAGCCGTGCGACAGGCGGAGCCGCTGGGCCTGGGCCACGCCATCTACTGTGCCCGTGACCTGGTAGGTGACGAACCCTTTGTCGTCATTCTAGGGGATGACCTGGTTGATCCAAGCACACCCTGTCTGCCCCGCATGATGGAGCTTTATGAGCAGCATAAGAGCTCGGTGCTCTGCCTGGTTCCCCTACCCCCCGAGACCATTCCTGCCTATGGCATTGTGAGTGTGGAAGAACTTGGCAAGGATGTGCTCAAGGTAACTCATCTTGTTGAGAAGCCTCCTCTGGAAGAGGCCCCTTCAAACCTGGGTGTGGCCGGCCATTATATTCTGACGCCAGATATCTTTGATTTACTGGCTCATACCCCTCCTGGCCGTGGTGGCGAGATCCAGATTACTGATGCCCTTGAGATGCAGGCCCGGGCGGGCCATTGCTATGGTTTCCGTTTTACCGGTACACGCTATGATACAGGAAATCCGCTTGGTCTGTTAACTACGTCGATTGCCTACGCCCTCAAACGCCCCGATATTGCTCCTACTCTCCGCGAGTATATGCGTGAGGCGTTAAAAGAAGAATAAGGTTTTTGCACCACTTCCGCTTTCCAGCGTATTTTGAGGCGAGGATAGTTCCTCGCCTATAACACTATGACTCATCCCGAATTTTCGGGAAGCATCGCTAGCCCGAGACAGCCAACAACTGTCGTAAAACTTCATGAGGAGGGGAAGAAAGCCATTGAAGAGTAAGATGAGCTTTCTCCCATAAACGGCTGAGAGCCCATCGAAGTCGATAAAGAGGTACGAGCGTCTGCTGGTATCTCTTTCCGGTTCGATGGCACTGGAGATGCAGAGCAGATTGAACCAGATCCCTGTAGATCGGATTGAGCAGATGAAGCAGAAAAGAATAGACCAGCGTCACGATCCCAAGGAGTTTGAGGCGATTTTCAAAGCTCCAGATACGTGGACTCTCCAGCGCCAATTCGCTTTTTTCATAACGAAAACTGGTTTCAATCTGCCAACGCCTGCGGTAGAGGAAAACAATCTCCCATGCCTGTTCTTCCTTCGTGATTCTCTCATTTGTGATCAGATACCAAACCTTCTTTCGCACCCGAACTTTGACAACATACAACTGGTAGGAGAAGCTTGGATGCCAGACCGGTGCCCACCAAATGTCGCAAGGAAGCTTGGCCCCCGTTTGGAGATCAAAAAGGAGCTTGTGCCCTACATAGCGTTTTCCTTGTCCGATTTGCCACAATTTCCTTTGTGCCCCTTTGGCATCGCGGAAATAATGCCCTTTCTTCCAGCGAATCACGAACTTCACCCGAAGTGCTTGAAGTAACTGAAGCCATGGGCCAGAGGCATATCCCCGGTCAAACACATGGGTGAGCTGATCGCCCCATTTCCTTACACATCTACGAAGTAACACTTCTTCCTGTGTTCTCATTTTCGTTGCATAGTCCCCTTTGGTGGTCCACCAACTCATGAATGCTACTTTGACCGTCTTTTCCATCCCTGCAATTACTGCCCCTGTCCACTGCAGTCCGGCCACCATGACAGGTCGTTTTGCTGGCATATTAAAAACGAGTCCTTTTCTTGATCTGCCCAGTCGTTTCGCTTTGCTTGAGGTGACTGGACATAATCCTTCTGCAGCTCGACTTTCTGGTTTCTCGACGACGCTGCCATCCCAAATGCACAAGATCCTTTTTCCTTGCGCTTTGAGCAACTTTACTTCTTGATCTGCTTCCTCCAGCAAAAATTGGTCAATGGAGCTTACTGTCCATTTGATCGAACGAAGCAGGTTTCCCACTCTCTTCGTCCCTGCAGGAGCTGATAGCGAAAGCCCCCGTATCCCATCAAGATAGGCTCCCAACTCACTTAAAAGCAGCGCTTGTTTGCTACTCCTGAAACGCATGATAGCAAGACAACATTGCAAAAATGTTCGCACAAGTCGCTTGTCCAGCAAGTGATCCAGGACGATTAAGAGGGGAGTAAGAAAGCTTTCGAGTTCTTGCGCTACTTGCTGCGATACCTGCTGGCAGGCTTGTTCCTTTTCTTCAAGTATGTCATACTGCATTGATAGCAATGACCTCCTACGCCGTCTGTATGCTTTGTTTTTCACAGTCTAGCGTAAGAGGTCTGTTTTGTCTCGTTTTCACCCTTTTTGGGTTCTCCTCGTCTTTTACTTCCTCACGAGTTCCTCCAAAATTCGGGATGAGTCATAATAACACGCATGGACCCCACCATGATGGTGAAAAAATTGCCCACTTGTCTTATAACTGCTGGGCGCGCTATAGTAAATGAAGGATCGCTATAATTTCCGCAAATCCCAGAGCAAAAAGAAATAGAGCGTAGACATGCCAACGGGCATGGAGGAGATGTATAATTGATAGCGCTATTGCTTACGCTGCATACGTATACCCCTTATCTAGTGCTAGCTGTAGCCGTTATTACGGGGTGTGGGGTCTTATTCTTTACTTTAAAAAAATGGAGGCTAATAAAGCCTGGCGTAGCATGCTGGCCGCGACGGCCATTATTGGCGCCTTGCAGGGCCTCTTTGGTCTCTTGCTGCTCCTCAACGGCTTAAAGCCGGGTGGTGGCAAGGATCTCTATTATCTGCACTATGTCTATGGTGGGATTGTGGCTCTGGGTATTCCCGTGGCCTTGACCTACTCAACCAGCGGCAAGGATAAACGCCGCGACCTGCTTATTTTTAGTATCGCGGTCCTGATCCTGGCAGCAGCCGGCGTGCGGGCCTTGATGACGGGTCCGGCATAAGGTAAGGAGCCGGGAGCTTCCTCAGCTTCTCAAAGCCGCGCAGGCGGCAAAAACAACTTGTGTATAGAGTTAAAGCAAAAATAGTCCTGGTCTGGAAAAGATAGAATCATATGCGAGCTTCTTTTATCCACCTTGCAGACACACATCTGGGCTATGAACAGTATGGTGTTCGCGAGCGTTTTAACGATTTCAGTCGCGCCTTCTGGAATATCATCGACGAGGCCGTTGCGCGCGACGTCGATTTTGTGCTCATCGCCGGCGATCTATTCAACAAGCGGGCCATTGATGCCCAGACGCTTATTCACGCCATTGAGGGACTGAAGAGGCTCAAGGATCGGAACATTCCGGTAATTGCCATTGAGGGCAACCATGATCGCAGCTATTATCGGGATGGTCTCTCCTGGCTGCAGTTTCTGTGTTACCAGGGCTATATCATCCTGCTAACCCCGGTGATGCAGGACGGAGCACCCCTTTTGACTCCCTGGCAGCCGCAGACGATGCTTGGAGCTTATGTGGATTTGTTGGACGGGCACCTGCGCATCTACGGCCTACCCTGGCAAGGCTCAGCAACCGTACGTAGTCTTGAAGGTATGGCTCAGGCCCTGGCCACAACGCGGAGCGAGGAAGAGGCGCAGGGCATCGAGTATCGTTTGCTGGCCATGCACACCGGTATTGATGGGATTGTGGCTCGGGTCCAGGGCTTGCCCACGATGGGGCAGTTACAAGTGCTGCAGCCATATGTAGATTATTTGGCTCTGGGCCACGTCCATAAGCCCTACACCTTTGACGGCTGGATCTACAATCCCGGCTCTACCGAGACCTGCAGTGCCGAAGAGTCGCAATGGGATGATCGCGGCTACTATTATGTTGAGATCGATACCGATGAGCCTGAGCGCATCATTGATGTAAGTAGCAAAGAGCGCTTGCATCATGCTGAGCATATGAGGAGCAGGCGCCGTCCCTTCATCAGGCGCGATTTGCGCGTTGAGGGTCTGGGTACGCCAGAAGAGCTCTATGTGCGCCTGGAAGAGTATTGTCGCGCTGAAGGGCCGCGCCATCGGGATGAGGATGCGCGTCCTGTTGTGCAGATCCATCTCACTGGCACGCTGGGCTTCGATGTGGGCTCGCTGGATCAAGCCCGGATGGAAGAGATGGTGCGCGCATATTTTCAATGCCTGTATGTGCGCATCGATAATCATACCAACGATCAGGATTATGTGCCCGATGAGGGCGAGCTGGATGGACGGGACCGGGCTTCCTGGCATGAGTTGGAGCGGCGCATTTTTGAGGAGCTGATCGGGCGCGATAATCGCTATCTGATCACCAAGGAACAGTGGGGAGCTGTGCTGGCTGAGCTGAAGCAGCGCTCGCTGGATAAAGATGATCCCGAGCAGATCGCCAGGTTTTTGCGCGAGAAGCGCGCTGCCCTGCAATCAGCTCAAATCGGGAGCTAAATGCCCGCTCCCGAAGGGATAATGACCAGCTATATTGGGGAGGGACGAGTTCCTACTCGTCCCTCTGCTTTTCATTAGCTTAAGTAATCAAGCGCGGCGCGGGTCAAAGTCTCGACGGCAATAGGCAGTGCATCTTCGTCCACGTTGAAGCGCGGGTTGTGATGCGGATATTTGGCGCCTTTCTCCTCATTGTGTGCCCCTACGATGAAATAGCAGCCAGGAACAGCATCGAGGAAGTAGGCCATATCATCGCTACCTGTCGTCATGACTTCCTGGCCCTGATCGACGGCCTGCTCACCTACAGCTTCGACGGCGGCCCGATATACTAGCTCGGCCATGCCTGGATCGTTGACGCAGGGAGGGCAGCCTTCAAGGAATTCGAGCTCGCTGCTGCCTCCCAGGGCCGTGGCTACGCCAGTGGCAACTTCCTGGATGCGCCGCCGCAGATAGGTGCGCTGCTCTTTCGTAAAGGCGCGCATTGTGCCTTTGAGCTCGACGTACTCAGGAATGATATTGGTGGCTGTTCCGGCATGGATAGAGGCGATAGTGATGATCGATGGCTCGAATGGAGAGGTTTCACGACTGATCAAGGGCTGTAGAGCCGTGATGATATGGGCGGCAATCACAATGGGATCTACCGAGAGATTGGGCATGGCTGCGTGTCCGCCCTTGCCTTTGACGATTATCTGCAAGCTATCGGCGCTGGCAAAGACCGGACCTGAGCGTACGCCGACGCGCCCAATGGGATGGTTGCTGATCAAGTGCAGGCCAATTATGCCGTCCACACCCTCCATGGCACCTTCTTTGACCATCGGCTCGGCGCCACCAATGCGCTCCTCAGCAGGCTGGAAAATGAACTTGACGTTGCCAGCCAGCTCCGCGCGACGCTTGCTTAAAATATCCGCTACAGTGAGCAAAATAGAGGTATGCCCATCGTGCCCACAGGCATGCATCTTTCCATCTACTTGTGAGCGGTAATCAATCTCATTAAGCTCATGAATAGGGAGCGCATCCATATCCGCGCGAATGGCCAGCGTCCTGGCTCCAGGCTTGCTGGCTCCTCCACGTAGCAGGCCAACCACGCCGGTTTTGGCAATGCCCGTCTGCACTTCCAACCCCAGAGCGCGCAGTCGTTGCGCAACAATACCCGAGGTACGCACCTCTTCAAAAGCGAGCTCAGGATGCTCATGCAGATCACGACGCATGGCTATCAGGTCTGGTACAAGCTCATCGATCTCAGATTTCAGATTGTCAAGATTGGATACAGACATTGTTCCTCCTGCAGATGAATTCAAGCACTAGTGTGATTAGCCGGCCTTGGAGGCAGGGACAGGAAAGGCTTGCACGGCTCGGTGCGACTTGCTTCTGTCCTGGCCATCTTAAGCTGGCCTGACTAACTAAGTGGGACTGCGAGCGCTGGGAGCCCTCTGCTCCTTATCTACTTGTGTATCAACATAGTACCATATATAGAGCTTTGCTTGCCCAACTATAAGGCCTGCTTATCATCTCTATTGATGAGAATATTTTGGCTGAGCCAAGTTGCTTGCTGTAATACTATATTGGCTGTAGCAACTCATGCTTATAGCTGCTATCATCTATTATATGGGTTATCTAAATGTAGGGATTTTTTTATGTTGTTGTCTTGTTTAAGAATATAGATAGATAACCGGTATAGACGGCAAAAATCTAAGGGAGGGATTTATGCTATCACCACTAATTCTACTAGTTGTAATGATTTTAATCGATCTGGCGGCCTGGCGCTGGGGGGCAGACAGCAGGCATGGGATCAATGATCCCGAGTGGGAGCGCCGCCGAAACTGGATTGGCTTTCATTAATCCGCAGGAAGATAGCTGTTTAGTATACTTCAAAATTTGTAGCATGCGACCTGACTTATTAGATCTCTGGTGTTATGGGAAAGCAGTATCAAACGGAATCATTGCAATCTTCTCATCATTATGACCAGGAACAAACTGCTCGCTCCGCTCCACTATTGGAGGGAAGCAGTAAAGCTGATAAAATTGGTATAGGGCTAGCTCTGCTAGCCCTTTATCTTATCTGGGGCTCAACCTATCTGGTCATGCGCGTAGCCCTGCAGAGCTTTCCACCCTATATCATGGGTGGGCTACGTTTCTTATGTGCGGGGGTTATTTTGTATGTTATCCTGCGCCTGCGCGGCAGCCCAGCACCAACGCGTAAAGAGTGGCTTGGCTCGGCCTTGATCGGTATTCTTATGCTGGTTGGTAGTAACGGGAGCGTTTCTATTGCCGAACAATGGGTTTCCTCGGGGATCAGTGCCGTGGCCCTGGCCGCCGTTCCGTTGTGGACAGCTTTCTTTGTTGGCCTGTTTGGGCGCTGGCCCAGCCGCCAGGAGTGGGTGGGATTAGTGCTGGGCTTTGCCGGCGTTATCCTCCTGAACCTTGAACATGGTATGTGGACCAATCCATTCGGGGCGGCCCTTTTGATTTTAGCACCAGTTTCCTGGTCCCTGGGCTCGGCTCTGAGCCCGCGCTTCTCTCTGCCTGCGGGCTTGATGTCCAGTGCGGCCCAGATGTTGGCGGGTGGGGCGGCTATGCTGCTGCTGGGCTTGCTAATGGGTCAGCGCATGCATAGCTTCCCTACTGTGCAAGCGCTGGGGGCTATGGCCTATCTTGTGCTTTTTGGTTCGCTGCTGGCCTATAGCGCTTATACCTATCTGCTCAAGCGGGTACGCACCTCGCTGGCAACCAGCTATGCCTATGTGAATCCTGTAGTAGCCGTGGCGCTGGGAGTTGGCATGGCTGGCGAGCATATTACTCTCATCGGTATTCTGGCCATGCTTGTTATTCTAACCGGTGTAGGCCTGGTTTCTTTGAGGAGAAAGAGTTGAACTTAACGATACAGACAGCAACATTGGATGATCTTAAGATAGCCGATACCATCACTATGGAGGCCTTTGTCTCGCCCAGCCGCTATGAGGCTTTACTGCAGGGCCTACAACTGCAGCCGGATGGCTGGTTTCTGGCTAGATTGGATGGGGAACCAATTGGCTTTGGTGGGGCTATAAACTATGGTCCTTTTGCTTATGTGGGCCAGGTGGGCGTTGTGCCATCTGCGCAACGGCGCGGAATCGGGCAAGCCATTATGGAACATACCATTGCCTGGCTTGAGGGGCAGTGCTGTCCCTCTATCCTGCTAGACGCCAGCGCCTCTGGCGTCGGGCTTTATCGCCGGCTGGGCTTTGTGGAGGATGACAGGGTACTCAGGCTGAGCCGAGAGCCGGCTGCTTATAAAGCCCCCACTCCCGTGGAAAATGTCTCGTTGCTGCAAATGGCCGATCTGGCGGACCTGGCAGCGTTTGACGCTCCTTATTTCGGGGCTGAGCGCAGCGCCGTCCTTGCCTCGTTTCTTGAGCGCTTCCCACGGCAGGCTTTGCTCACGCGTAATGCTGCGGGACAGATCAGCGGCTTCCTGATCTTGCAGACTTCGCCTGTTGCGCAGTCTCTGGGACCCTGGGTCGCGGAGAGCGTTGCTGCGGCTGAGTGTTTGTTACAGCGCGCGTTGGAACTAGCCGATCCCGCGCTACAGGTGCAGGTGATTCTGGCCCACGCTAATCGCGATGGTCAGGAGCTGCTGGGCCGTTATGGCTTTAGCGCCTACAATGAATTGCACCATATGCATCTACATAGTGCAGCAAGGCGCCAACGCGCGCACTTCTACGGGCAGGCCAGTATGGCCTTTGGCTAAGAGGTAGCCAGTCTTCAGGCGCTAGTCAACACTATTTGAATGGAAAGAGAGCGGAAGCGCATGGCACATTTTGTAGAACCCGTCACCCTTGAAGGCAAGCTTGTACGTCTGGAACCCTTAGGTTTGCAGCATGCTCAAGGCTTATATGAAGCCTCGCAGGATCAGATACTCTGGCGTTTTATTCCGCACAATCCCAGTCGCTCGCTGGCAGATATGGAAGCGTTTATCAAGCGGGGATTGCAGCAACGCGAGAAAGGCAGCGAGTTTCCCTTTGCGATCATTGAACGCGCCAGTGGTAAGATTATCGGCTCGACGCGCTATATGACGATCACCCCGGCAGATCGTGGGCTGGAAATAGGCTCGACCTGGCTCACTCCTGCCAGGCAGCGCACGGGAGTCAATACCGAGTGCAAGTATCTGCTGCTGAGCCACGCCTTTGAGAAGCTGGGGGCTATCCGCGTCCAGCTGAAGACCGATAGCCGCAACCTGCAATCACAAAGGGCTATTGAGCGGCTGGGAGCTGTGAAAGAAGGCATTCTGCGCAATCATCTCATTATGCCCGATGGCTATTACCGGCACTCAGTCTACTACAGTATACTTGATAGCGAGTGGCCGGCAGTCAAAGCGGGACTTGAGCAAAAAATGCAGCGTTAGTTGAAGCGCTAGAGATGGAGAACCGGGCGGCATAAGCAAAGCTTTGGAGAGGACGCCTTAAGCCCTCTCTGCCTGTTTGGGCCGCCGGAGCCCGGTTCATCCCGCGCTAGTTATTTGCCCACATTGAAGCGGAAATGGGCAATGTCCCCATCCTGCACTACGTAGTCTTTGCCTTCCAGGCGCTGCAAACCTCTTTTCGTGGCTTCCTGGAACGAACCGCAAGCGATAAAATCTTCGAAGCGTGTCACCTCGGCCCTGATAAAGCCGCGCTCGATATCCGAATGGATCTTGCCGGCTGCCTCTGGCGCTTTGGCTCCCTTCGTCACGGTCCAGGCGCGTACCTCATCCTCGCCCGCAGTCAAGAAAGTAATCAGATTGAGCAGGCGATAGCCCACCTGGATAACGCGATCAGCACCCAACCGAGGCAGGCCCAGAGCCTCAAGATATTCGCGCGCATCATCTTCCGGCAACTCCACAAGCTCAGCTTCCAGGCGTGCCGAAACTGCCACAAATTCCGAGCCTTCAGTCCTGGCATGGAGGGCAACCTGCGCAAGGCCCTTCAATTCTCCCTGCAGCGTATCGGCTGAAACATTCTCGCCAGCATTGATCTTATCGAGCAGCTCGTTGGCGGCTCCCAGCACATCCTCGCTGACGTTGAGCACATACATGCGCGGCTTCATCGTCAAGAGGAATAACTCGCCAAGGATAGCCAGATCCTGCTGCGAGAATTCCAGCTGACGAGCCAGCTTTAGCTCATTAAGCGCTTCCTGCAGGCGCTTCAGTAGCTCTAACTCCTGCTGATATTTTTTGTCGCCGGACTTAGCAGCCTTTTTCGTGCGCTCGATGCGCCGCTCAACGGTTGAGAGATCGGTCAGGGCTAGCTCTGCATTCAGGCTTTCCAGATCGCGCATGGGATCGATACTATCATAGATATGTGGCACATTCTCGTTAGCAAATGTACGCAGGACGATGGCCAGCGCGTCAGCGTTGCGGATATGGCCAAGGAACTCGGCGCTCAGGCCTTCCTTCTTCTCCTGGGAGGACTGCGCGCTCTGCCCCATACCGGCCACATCGACGAACTCGACAGTCGCGTAGGTAGTCTTGCGGGGCTTAAAGATCTCAGCCAGGGGCGGGATACGCGCATCAGGCACCTGAACCACCGCCAGGTTAGCCTGTACGGTGCTTGTCGCGTAGCCGCTGACGGGGGCGCCTGCTTTGGTCAGGGCATTGAATAGGGTTGTCTTGCCGCTTTGGGGCAGACCAATAATACCAATGGTAAGAGCCATTATTTATTCCTTTTCAGCAATAATAATTCGGAACCTGTTTGACGCAACCTATTTTACAACCTTCTGGCTAGCAGGGGTATATGGAAAAGCTCTATAACCCTATTTCCTCTGTGCCAAAGTGTTGTTCCTACAACTTGACGCAGGTAGAGCCGAGACACTACAATATGTCTTGATATATGTCTTCGAAAATGCGGAGGTAGAATTGCCATGCCTTTATATGAGTACTACTGCTCGGATTGTAAATCCAAATTTGAATTGTTGGTTAGCCATCAGCATGCAGATGATGCAGTATGTATGAAGTGCCAGAGCGAGAACGTACGGCGCTTGCTCTCAGTTTTCGCAGCGCAGCGCAGCGGTAGCAACGATGACACCTCTTACGGTGATTTGCCCCCGGCTATTGGAGGCTGCGGTTGTGGCGGCGGAAGCTGCGGCTGTCATTAGTTCTAGCCACTCTCAAGCGGCTTGAGAAAGGGCATCCGCTCCTGTCGCACGGAGGGAAAGTAGAGCCACGCCATAAGGTCTGGCCAGGATTGGACGTGCCTATGCTGGTAAGCGAAGCCCTCCAATGTTTCTAGCTAGCAGATGACCTCAACTGTCTTGCAGGGCGAGGCGTCTCAGCCTTGAGCGTATCTATGGGATACAGCGGTTTCGGCATCCCTTGAAGAATCAGGAAGAGGAATGCGTGGAGGCTGGTCCACGCTCTTTTCAGGATTCTCGTCTGTCCAGATAAGTTGTGTCGTTCTGCTCTAAGGAGCGAAATCAGGTCTATTTATCATGTTCTACAAAGTTAGTTATCGACGTGGCGTGCTAGAGGGGATTATTATCTACACGCTGGGCAGGTTGGGCGCCCTGATCAATCCGGCCATTTTTCCCGATTGGACATTTGTTGTAGCTCCGCTCCTCTTTATGGCCTTTCAATACCTCATTGCTCCCACCTGGGCTACCCTGCGCATCGCCTCGACCAAGCGAGAGCGCCTGAGCAAGCGTTTCTGGCTGCTGGGCGCGTTCATGGCGGCAATTTGCTTTGGTATCGACCTGGTGATTAGCTTGAGCTGTGGACTCTCCGTTAACAGCCTGGGCGGCGTTCAGCAGGGGCCAGCGCTACTGCGCATGCTCACTGCGGGGCCCAATCATCTAACGTTTTCGGACTTTGTGCTGTATGAGCTCAAGACTGCCGCAGCGCTCTTTGCCCTGTTCACACTATGGGTGATCTGCTGTAAATTGGCTCGCGGCGGCTTTCTCCGTTTTACTATGCCTGCGGGCGGAAACCGGGTCACGCTCTAGACGAGGTGCGCCGGCTTTCACCTCCCGGAGCTGCTATCATCAAATGCTTACCACTAGAAGCAAAACATCCCCGTAATACTCGTGCGGCAAGGCAGCAGAGGAAAAAGCCAGGGCTTATTAGTAAGTTCTAGAGCAGGCTCAAAGCCTGGATTATAGGCAACTCCTTCACTAGCGGGATAGTGAGAAAGGGAAAGCTCTGGCTGAAGGAGCCAGATTTCTTGCTTCTGGCTGGGACATTTGTTACAATGTCAGTACAGCATGAGGCTAAGTATTGTCTTCTTTGGCATGGTGAGAGGAAAGGTACGGTAGCAATCTGTGTCAAAAGTATATGCCATCGCAAATCAGAAAGGTGGTGTGGGCGTGCGCCCGTAAGGCGCAATGAATAATGCCTCTCTTGCAAAGAGGCTGCGGGTAGGGAGAACCCGCATGGTCACCTGATTTACCGGAGGGAGAAATCCCGCAAGGGAACATAGCATATCAGGAACGCGTCCGGGCTGGAAAGTCAGATAATCTAGCCGGGGATGCAAGACCAGAGAGTGATATGGTCAAAGCTAGACTGCTTTAAACCCAGTTTCCTGGCCTTAACCCGCCGGGGTACACGAACGCTGACTGGATACGTGTACTGAGAGAGCTTACAGCGGCACTTGCCTACGGTCGTCTGTACTCCCTAGCGCTCTCACAGCGTCGCAGAAGCGACGTCAAGGAAACGAACGGGAACCTACGTCACTCACAGCGTATTCATTGCAAGCTAAACGGGGATATCCTAAACCGGGATGCCTGCCATAGGAAGGTATGGCTATGGAGAAAGCTTCTGAAAACCCGGCATGGATACGGAGTCCTCGTAGTAGTCCGCGGTAGGGAAAGCCTACTACATGGCGAAGGAGGACAGGCCATTCAATTGAGAGAAAGATCAAGGTATGCGCAATGCAGAAAGCCGAAATCGTTCTGTCAATGCTAGGTCAAAAGGCGAAGGAAGACAGCAGCTTTGTCTTTGACAGGCTCTACAGGAACTTGTTCAATCCTGACTTCTATCTACTGGCGTATAACAACATTTATGATAAAGAAGGAAATCTGACGGAAGGCGCGGATCAAGTTACTCTCGACGGCTTTACCATGCGTCTTGTGGAGAAGCTGATCGAGGAGATGAGAACCGAGACCTACCGACCCGGGGCGGTACGCAGAGCCTTTCTTCCCAAAGAGAATGGAAGCGTGCGCTCGCCAGGGGTTCCGACCTTCAGAGATAAGCTGGTACAGGAAGTGGTGCGACTCATCCTGCAGGCAATCTATGAGCCAACTTTTCTTGACAGTTCGCACGGGTTCAGGCCCGAACGATCCTGCCATACAGCACTTGTACAAATCAAAACTACCTGTAAAGGAACAAACTGGGCCATTGAAGGGAACATCAAAGGGTTCTTTGGGCATATCTCCTTGCCAAAACTCCTGGAAATTCTCGCCAGGAGAATCAGCGATGGAAGGTTTCTCAACCTCATCAACTTGTTTCTGAATGCGGGGCACATGGAAAACATGCGGATATTCCATCCCCTCACCGGAGCGCCGCAAGGCGGGATAGTGAGTCCGATCCTGGCTAACATCTATCTGCACGAGCTAGATACCTTTATGGAGAAGCTCTGTCAGAAGTACGACACCGAGGCCAAAGAAAGGCGAACGTACGAGCCGTATCGCAAGCTGTATATGGAACGGTTCGATGCCAGGAAATGGGCAGATGTCCAGCGCGCGGAGGCGCTTATCACGCAGCCGTTACGCGAGCCAGGCGACCTTGATTACATCAGAGTCAATTACGTGAGGTATGCAGATGATTTTCTGGTTATGCTGAGCGGAAGCAAAGGTCTGGCAAGACAGATTCGCGAGGAGATCCAGCATTTTCTCTGGGCAGAGTTGCAATTAGAGCTCAATACAGAAGAAGCGCTACTTACCAACCTGGCAGACCGACCGGTTAGCTTCTTGGGATATGAGATCGCCAGAGCCAGGGAAAATGCAGCACTCGCCGCAGCTCCGCCAGGAGTCAAAAAACTTGCTGCTAACGGGATGCTTCAACTGCTTGTGCCGAGCAAAGCAATCAGCGAGAAGCTTAAGCCCTTCGTCAGGGATGGAAAGGCAGTCCATCACAATGCCCGGATCAATGATCCAATACTCGATATTTTGATACAGTACAATGCAGAAATTAGAGGGCTCTATAACTACTATTGCCTTGCCACAGATGTGAGCACAAAGCTCAACAAGTTCAGGTATTACCACTATACCAGCCTGCAAAAGACGATTGCGCGCAAAGAAAAATGCTCAGTTGCGCAAGTCATTGAGAAATATGGCGTGGATGTGAAACGCAAGCAGGGCACAGGAACGCGCAGACTCATCGGTATCACCTATGAAACAAAGGCCGGCAAGCAAACCCTTACCTATTTTAATGAGCCGCTTAAGAAGAAGACACAGCCCGATACGGGACCGGGTGGTCTGGGCATATGGGACAAACCCATTCTCGCCAGACATCAGATCCTCAAGCGGCTCGCGGCGGATACCTGTGAAGTATGCGGAAAAGCCTGGGATAGCACCAACGCTCTGGATGTTCATTACGTCGGAAAACTCAAAGATATCAAGCAGAAATATGCCAGGAGTGGGCGGGAGCTTCCGCAATGGCTGCCGAGAGTGAGCAGCTTGCCCAGGAGAACGCTCATCGTCTGCGAGAGGTGTCGTGACGAGATCCGCGCCGCAACAAGTTCAAAAGAGTCTTGAAGAGAAGCTGTCATCAACGCAGAAGATCCTAGGAATGGCTGGAGAGCCGGATACATCGAAAGGTGTACGTCCGGTTCGGAGGGGGGTTCGCACAAACCTGCTGTAGCGATAGAGCAAGGCGGTGAGTTCCTACCCTACAAAACCACAACTGCCATTAATCTTGCTACGTATCTAGCTGCTGCTGGCCGTAGAGTGCTGCTGGTCGATATGGACCCGCAGGCGAACAGTTCGAGCGGCATCGGGGCAGCGCAAAACAAGCGACAATATACTATTTATGATTTGCTCGTCCAGGAGCAGGATAAGGTATCTATATTTGATGTAATTGTGCCTACGCAAAGGCGCGAACTGGTGGTAGCTCCGTGTACAGTAGATCTAGCGGCCGCAGAAATAGAGTTGGTAGGAGCGCTGGCGCGCGAGCATCGCTTGCGTCAGGTTTTGGAGCCAATTCGGCAGCGCTGCGACTATATCATCATTGATTGTCCGCCATCGCTTGGCCTGCTCACCATCAATGCCCTGGTTGCTGCTGACGGTCTGCTCATACCTATCCAGTGCGAGTATCTGGCATTGGAAGGGCTGAGTCAGTTGCTCAACACGGTCAATATTGTCAAAAGTAAGCTGAATCCTGGTCTGAAGCTTGCCGGTGTCCTGCTGACTATGTTTGATCCCCGCACGCGTCTCTCAGGCGAGATTGTGCGGGAAGTGCGTAGTCATTTTCCTGAAGAGGCATTTCAGACTATTATCAGCCGCAATGTCCGTTTAAGCGAAGCCCCCAGCTATGGGCAATCTATTTTAGATTATGATCCCACATCGCCGGGAGCACTGGCTTATCGCGCACTCGCCGAGGAGGTAATGGCTCGTGGCTAAACAGAAGTTCGGTTTGGGGCGAGGATTGGATGCACTAATCTCGGGCGCATCCGAGGTCTTGTCCGCGCAGCAGCCTATGCGTAATGGGGCTGAGACGCTTCCCCAGGTGCCGCTTGAGAATATCATTCCTAATCCCCGCCAACCACGTCGAGCTTTCCGTGAAGACGATCCTCGCTTACTTGAGTTAAGCGACTCCATCAAGGAGCACGGCTTGCTCCAGCCAATCGTCGTAATGCGCCTGGATCAGCAGGAAAAGGCAGATGCAGCTCAGAAGCAAGCCCTCTCCTGGCTTGCCGAAGACGTATCAGCCGCGACAGACTCCGCTGAGCCATCTTCGGCATCAGTTGTGCAATATCAGATCATCGCCGGCGAGAGGCGCTGGCGAGCCGCCCGTATGGCAGGCCTGACCAATGTACCTGTAGTTATTAAGGATGTAACACCCCAGCAGATGCTTGAGCTGGCCCTGATCGAGAATATTCAGCGTGCCGACCTCAATCCGATTGAGGAGGCGCTAGCCTACCAGGCGCTTATTCAGGACTTTGGCCTGACCCAGGAGATGGTAGCCAGGCAGGTCGGGAAGGATCGCTCGACTATTGCCAATTCGCTCCGCTTGCTCCAATTGCCCCCCGCATACGTGAGACCCTTATGCAGCAATCTGAGGCCTTTACCGAAGGCCATGCCCGCGCTCTGCTCAAGCTCTCCAATGAGGAGAATCAGCTCGCGCTTATGCAGCAGATTGTCGCCCAAAGGCTCAGCGTACGCCAGGCTGAAGAGCTGGCCAGCAAGGTTAAGGCGGCAGAGGATGGCACGCTTGAGACGGTGGCGCAAACTGCTCCTCCCCATTCTCCCGAATTGACAGATCTAGAGGCTCATTTTCGCGAAGCTCTGATGGTCAAGGTGCACCTTAAATATAACGCTAAAGGTAAAGGAACGCTGGTTTTGCATTTTAACAGTCAGGACGAGCTGGAAAATTTGTATAATCGGCTAGTGAAGCACGAGGAGTGAGCGGGAGGGCTCTATGATGACCACAGAAACCTCGTTTGAGAAGGTTCGACGTAAGTTGGTGGCGGCACGTATTGGATTCATGGGTCAGTTAGCCAAATTTAATAAAAAGGAATTAACCGCGCGACCGGTCGAGGATGGCCGGTCGCCGTTGCAAGTTGCCCATCATCTCTATATCACCGATGGGGCGCTGCTGGAGCAGATGCGGCGCGTGCAGGATGAGGATGATCCGTTGATCGAGCCCGCGGAAGCCCTGGCCTCCCAAAGGAGCGAAGCTGCCGAGCCCCCGGTTTCTCTCGATTCGGTCCTTGGCGGAATGGCGGCGCGCCGCGAGGAAATCTTTGAATACCTCTCTAAGCTGCCCGAGGACGCCTGGGAGCGCTCTTTTCGTCACCCCACGTTGGGCGAATGCAAGTTTTCTCAGCTGGTGGATGACCTGGCGCAACACGATCAGGACCATGCGCAGCAACTGACTGAGATTAAAGCCGCCTCTAAATCTTAAATAATATATAAAGGGCGACCTCAGGGTCGCCCGCCTTCTCGCCTGTCCTCTACTATTTTTCGGCCGCCGGAATCGCAACAAGCTCACGTTTAAGCTCATAGAGATAGGTGCGCATAAAGGCTGTGCGCCGCTCGGCCAGGAAACGCCCAGTCTTTGTGCTCATGGTATCTCCTAGCTTGAGCAGCTTCGAGTAGAAATGGTCGAGCATATAGCTGCTGTCTTCCAGGTCGTGTTGTTCGGCAAAGGGATCGTTGGGATGATAGGAATGTGGAGTATGTTTGACGACGCCAGTAATTGCCCAGCGTAGAATCCCGATGGCTCCCAGGGCATCGAGCCGATCGGCATCGCGTACAATGCGCGCCTCCAGCGTATG
Organism: Ktedonosporobacter rubrisoli; assembly: GCF_004208415.1. Classification (GTDB taxonomy): domain Bacteria; phylum Chloroflexota; class Ktedonobacteria; order Ktedonobacterales; family Ktedonobacteraceae; genus Ktedonosporobacter; species Ktedonosporobacter rubrisoli. The sequence goes on from NZ_CP035758.1 coordinate 7,681,965, forward strand.
GGGCTGCAGACCTTTGCTGAAGCTATGGGCCAGAATCGCATGAATAATTGCTTCCTGCAGATCCGCAGGGACGTTATACTTCTTCAACAGTTCTCTGGCAAGCGTGACCGAAATATCTGCGTGGTGCCCCGTGTCGCTTGCCGGTGCGGCACGCCCCAGATCATGTAAAAGCGCCGCCATGCCTACGACGAAGCTATCAGCGCCTTCCTCCTCCGCAATAGAGAGGGCCAGCGCATAAACCCGATTCACATGCTCCCAGCCATGCGCCAAATCAGCAATACTTGAGAAGCGCTGCTGCACTTCCGCGTATGTTTGCTCAAGTACTTTTGGGGCGACAAAGGTCGTTTCCATACCAACCAGACCTTATCCTTTCAGTGTATATATTCCATATCCAGGTTCCAGCCTGCGAGTAATCGCAGCCTCAATAGAAATCCCCCACTGGAGGGATAGAGCATATTGTTTACTCGCTATACTACATAGAGAAAGTGCGCTTAAATAATCTCCTTTGAAAAACACATATGCAAGCATGATGGCCCGGGCATCATTCTCTGCAAAGGCGAAAGGAGCCTTTATGCCATATACTAATGTAGACGATAGGCAGTATACCATAATCACTAGAGAAACTCTGCATACGAATAGTGCTGAGATTCCCAGGCGTGAAGAGGAGAAGCGGCGGATCAGCATACTTCTTGTAGATGATCATGCCCTTATGCGCGAGGGGCTGCGGCAGCTATTTGGCCTGGAAGAAGATTTAGAGGTTGTGGGTGAGGCTGCTGATGGGCTCGATGCTTTGCAGAAGGTGCGCCAGTTGCGTCCTCAGATCGTTTTGATGGATGTTCATCTCCCCGTCATCGATGGCCTGACGCTCACTCGGCAGATTACCCATGAGTTTCCGGCGACGTCGGTCATTATCCTTACATTCTACCAAAAAGATCAGCAGATGGTCCAGGCCATGAAGAATGGAGCCCGTGGCTATCTCTTTAAAAACTCTTCGGTACGCGAGGTTGTTGAGGCCATTAGAAGGGTTCATCAGGGCGACGTCTACATTAAGCCTGAGATGACAAAGGCTATCGTGCATGAGTTTCAGCGCCTGTCAGATAGCCAGTGTACACAGCTTTTGTCGGAGAAGGAGATCGAGATTATTCGTTACCTGGCAACCGGGATGAGCAACAGGGAGATCGCTGAACGGCTGGCATATTCTGAGAAGACAGTGAAGAACTATCTCTCGACGATCTTTCAAAAGCTTCACCTGCGCGATCGCACACAGCTTGCCATCTTTGCACTGCGCCAGGGCCTTTTACCCGAGGAAGAGATCTAGAAGCCTGCTCCGCGGCCTGGAGATTGAGCCCGAGCGGTGCAGGAGCGCTTTCAGCTTATGAGACCTGAGCCAATCGAAGCTCCAACGGTTGAGCTACACTAGAGCCAGCCCTGCCTGGTTGCCAGGATGGCGGCCTGAGTTCGCCCTTTTACCTGCATTTTTTGCATAATATGGCGGACATGCGACTTGACGGTTTCCACGCTGATCGAGAGCTGTTCGGCGATATGGCGATTGGTATGACCTTTGACGATTCCGCGTAGGACCTCGCGTTCCCGTTCTGTCAGGGTAGCGGCGACGTTAAGGAGTGGATAATTGGCCCTGACAGTTGTCCCGTGGCCAGGCCGGCTATAGATCTCCCAGGTGCCACCGGCCTCTTCTACGCCTTCTTGCATGGCGCGCAAACCGAGTAGCTGGCCGTCGCGGGCCTGGCGACAAATCTGCTCAGGCTCAAAGCCAATACCATTATCGCGCACTTCGATGATAAGCAGATTGGCAAGCAGCCGTACCTGGATCAGCACGTGCGTAGCATGGGCATGCTTGCGCACATTATTGAGGGCTTCGCGAATAAGGCGGTAGGCGGGGGCCTCAAGAGGCGCTGGTATATGCTGTAGATCGTCGCTCTCGCAGGTAATCTCAAGAATTGGATCAGCCTGCGTATATTCATCTAGCAGATTCCGTATGGCCAAAGCCAGGCTCTGCCCCTGCAAGCGTTCCGGTAGAAGGGTGGCGATGCAATGTCGCAATTCGGCAAGCGCTGTTTTGACAATATTCTGGGTGCGCCTGGCTTCGGTCAGAGCGAGCTGTGGCTGGTTTTCAAGCAGATATTGTACTAGCTCAAGGCGGCGAAGGGCATAAGTCATCTGCTGGGCAACGCTATCATGGATGTCGCGGGCGATGCGTTGGCGCTCATGCTCGATAGCTGTGCGCTGCTGCTCAGCGTGCAGGGCATAGTTACGGTGTAGCAGGGCCGCAACGTTGCCAAGGTAGGCCAGCAGTAATTTTTGTTCTGGCGCTAGCCCGAAACTTGTATCAGAGCAGAGGACCACAGCGCCCGCTAAAGTACCGGCATAGCTGAGGGGGAGCACTAAGGTATGCCAGCCATCGACTTGTAGAGAGGCAAGATTCTCGCCAGGGCTGCGCGCCGCCAACTGTTGGGCATAGATGGGTTTGAGCGAAGCTGCAAGCTTATGCCATGCCGGCCCTATACCTTGTGGCGTTAGTGGCACAAAGCAGTGATGGATGGGCTGGTAGGCAAGCCAACAGGCGCAGCGTGCCTCACTTACACGCCTGAGAACCTCAAGAATCTGCTGCTGTAATTCCGTCAATTTCAAGTTTTTGCCTGCTAGCAGGCCCAGTTCATAGACTTCGGTGAGGAGAGCCAATCCATATGCCTCGAAAGAAGAGTTGCGTGCGCTGGCTTCTGCTAAAGAGGTCGGTACACGCTCATTGGTATATGCATCTGTACGTGACGAAGAGTGTGCTCGTTCAGGCGTTCCCATACATTGTTCTCTCTCCCTACCCTAGAATTGCCAGGAGTTAACACGCTATGCACTTTTTCTATGTATCACATTCAGCAGATCTCTACTTCCTCGGCCTCTAGTGCTTTGTCAAGCAGAGATTGACGAGCGTGCCGCCTACGGCGGCAGATGGCGCAGGGAGCTGGGGCACAGCCCCAGGCCCCAGTCAAGGAGCGAGAGCCCCTTGCATCCCCGCTTGTTTCACGCGTCACGTCAACCTTGACAGACTACTAGCTCATCACGCTGAAAAAGAAAGAAGCTTGAGGGCGGTGCCATGGTTCCTATTTCCATCATACAGAAAGAGAAAAAGGTCTGCAGTATAGATATAGATGCTAAAGCCTTGCTCAAAGCCTATTAAGGCAGGAGAACGTAGGTGAGCCCCGGGGCCAGGGCCTGTCCCGCAAAGTTAACTCGACACCTATAGTTGTTCAGTGATATACTGCTATAGCGAAATTCGTCACTCTCGTTTTGGTATAATGGAACGATGCAGATGCAGTCAGGAGATCAATCGCCAGAAACAGCCTCTCTTTTGCGCAGGAATCGCGATCTCGCGATCCTCTATGATATCGCTGGCTACCTTAATCATAAAGTTGATGTCCATGAAGCTTTGCAAGATGTCCTGGTGCGTGTAACGGAGCTGCTTGGCTTGCAGACCGGGTGGGTTTGGTTAATCGATGAGCAAAACGTACCCTATCTGGCCGCAGCCCAGGCCTTGCCGCCGTATCTGGCCGATCATCCAGAGCGCATGAAGGGCTTTTGCCTCTGCCTTGATACTTTTCTCAATGGCGATCTGGGGGACGCCTCCAATGTTGACGTCGTGCGCTGCAGTCGCCTCAAAAACGCTGAAAGGGATAGCGATCCCACAGCTCTTGGACTGCGCTTTCACGCCAGTGTGCCGATTTATGCCGGCAATACGCCTCTTGGTGTGCTGAACGTGGCAAGTAATGGCTGGCGTCAGTTGTTACCAGAAGAGCTTCAGCTTCTGCACATCATCAGCGATCAGATTGGCCTGGCGATCCAACGCGCGCGCCTTTCTGCGGAACATACGAAGACCGCAGCGCGTATTGCCACAATTGAGGAGCGCAACAGGCTGGCCCGCGAGATTCATGATACCCTGGCCCAGGGGCTTGCCGCGATTGCCTTGCAACTAGAGACTGCCGATGCGCTGGCCGAGAGCCGACCGCAGCGTGCCCAGGAAGCTATTCAGCGCGCCCTGAATCTGGCCCGCAACAACCTGGAAGAGGCGCGCCGCTCAGTTATGGATCTGCGGTCGGCTCCGTTGCAGGATCATACCCTGCCCGAAGCGTTAGAGCAGCTCCTCGCCAATGAGACCATGCTGAAGGTGCAGTATAATTGTGAGCCGACAACCGATTTTCCCGCGCTGCCCGCTCGTGTAGAGGCCAGCCTCTATCGTATTGTGCAAGAAGTACTGACGAATGCGCGCAAGCATGCCCAGGCAGAGCATGTGGAAGTCTCGCTGATTGCTGATGATCATCAAGTCGTGCTCAGGGTGCAAGATGATGGCCAGGGCTTCGACCCCGACCGCGTGAAGGAGAGGGGAGAAGGGCATTTTGGCCTGACCGGCATGATTGAACGGGTGAAACTGCTTGGCGGTAATATCTGTATTCAGAGCGAGCCTGGTTCAGGTACATATGTTTATGTCTCCGTTCCGTACTAGATCAAGGAAAGGCTAACAGGGTTATGGTTCGCATTGTGCTCGCCGATGATCATCCAATTGTGCGCGAAGGATTGCGCGCGGTACTAGAAACACAGCCTGATTTCGAGGTAGTTGCTGAGTGTGGAAACGGCAATGAGGTCGTACAGGCATCGGCAAAGTTGCAGCCAGATATGATTTTGCTCGACCTTGAAATGCCTATTATGGATGGCGTAGAGACGATTCGCCATTTGCGTAAACTTCAAGTGGTCCCACGCGTCATCGTCTTTACAGCCTTTGATAACGATGAACGTATTATCCATGCTATCCAGGCCGGAGCCGATGGCTATCTGCTTAAGGGCGCTCCCCGCGATGAGATCTTTAACGCCATTCGGGTGACGCTCAAAGGCGGCTCGCTCCTGCAACCGGCAATCGCTTCAAAGCTCCTGCGCCACGTTGGGGCACAATCCTATAAAGGGAATTTCGCTGACACTGAGCACTTACCTCCACTGGAAGAACTTACCGAGCGCGAGCTTGAAGTTCTGCACCTTCTGGCTCAAGGTATGCCCAACAAAGAGATTGCATCTCATCTTGTTATTAGCGAGCGCACTGCCAAGTTTCATGTGAGCTCGATTATGAGCAAACTAGGAGCCACGAATCGTACTGAAGCCGTCTCTCTAGCCGCTCAGCGTGGCTTGATCACATTGCGCTCCTGACCCAATAATGATCTTTTTTGCCGCCTGCTGTATTGTTGTTCCAGGCAGCGGAAGCCCGCGCTTATCTTCCTAAGCCAGCTTGCCCTTTTTCTGTCAAGCGCAAGCTGGCTTCATTCTAGAGAGAAAGCCCCGGCTCCGCTGATAGCGCTTATTATGCTCTCCTTTTTGCTCTATTACCTCTAACTTGTCAATTTGCCATGCTGGCCTGACTGCTCGGCTCCGACAGTGTTCCGGACCTCGGTGCCGAATAAGGGAGCAGCTCATTACTTTTGTGGTCTTTCCCACATCAAAGGCAATTGTATGGTATATTGCCATGTTGATGACCCAAATGGGTAATACTGAAAAAATCTTTTAGTAGTGGCGTGATAGGGAATGAACGTCATAGAGACGCAAAAGCTCGCAGAATAGCCCTACCGTAAGACTTTTGGGCTAGCACCCGTGCTAAGCGAGGCTTAAAGAGATAGACTGGTATAAGATAGCATATGTATCAAAGAATACATATGTACTGATTGATAAAGAGATCTAGAGTATGTGAGAGTTCGCTTTCACATATTAGTGCTATGTGGGAGTCTATCCTCACATATTTGTAGTGAAGAGTGTTTTACAGGATAAGAACAATGGCTTCTCCTCGTATCACAGCAGCTATCATAGTGCTTTTATTAATAGGAATTTTTTCATTGGGCGGAATTGTCGGAGTGAGCTGGCTAGGGCCGCGGCTGGTGCATGGAAGCAATGTAGAGCACGAGGATGGCACAATCATAGGGATAGGGCCCGGCAAGAATTTTGTACTCAAGAATACTGGGGGGCAGAAATTGCATTTCGAGTGTAGCGACCAATGCCGGGCTTCTCTAGGTCATCTACAGCGCCATCTCAGCGAAAAGGCGCACACAGATGTGTATTATATGCGTGAAGCTGATGGCGTCCTGCTGGTAATAGATGTGGACTAGCCGTCTACTATCAACTGCGGGTTATCAGTTGCGATAAAAGGTGAGTACGTGAATAGTAGTCAAGATAAATCTTTAGTAGTATCGACACAACAGAAAACTGGTGCGCCTTATCTCGATAGCGCTGATATTGTCATTATTGGCAATGGTATAGCTGGACTGACGGCAGCTATGGAGGCCCGTCGTCACGCCCCCGATAAGCGCATAGTGATTGTCACAGAGCAGATTCACCCAACAATTAACACCCCGGCGCTCAAGCAGTTTGCCATAGCCAAACTGGAGCGTGAGCAGCTTCTAGCCTACCCGGCAGGAACGGAACGGGAGCAGCGTATACATGTGGTGACCGCGCACGTCAAAGAGATTCACGCGCGCAGTAAATATGTGACCCTTGATGGAAACAGGGCCTTTGGCTATGGCTCGCTACTGCTGGCGACCGGAAGCACGCCGATGGGATTGCCGGCCGGCTTACCGGGGCGCAATTTTGATGGTGTCTTGACGCTACATCGCTTGCAGGATTATCTAGATCTGCGGCGACGGCTGAACGAGGTGAGTGAGGCGGCGGTAATCGGTGGAGGTGCTCATGCCATCGAGACGGTTATGGGCTTGCTCTACTGGGGGATTCGCGTTCACTGGTTAATTCGTGGCGAGACCTTTATGGGGCGTATTCTCGATAAGCCGGCTTCGGAGCTGGTGCTGGAAAATGTGCGGCGAGCAGGCGCTGTTGTGCATACCCAGACCGAAGTAGTTGGCGTGGTGGGAAGAGTGGGGGTTGTGGCGGGCGTGATCACCAATCAGCAAACGATGATTCCCTGTCAAATGGTGCTCTCCTGCACGGGAACGCGGCCGGTGGATGAGCTGGCCGAGCGTTGTAGCCTTCCATTGAAGCATAAAAATGGTATTTTAGTCGATGATCAGCTACGCAGTAGCGTGAATGATATTTATGCCGCCGGCGATGTTGCTGCGCTGAAGAATCCCCAAACCGGGCGCTATGAGCCGCGTGCCCAGTGGTATGCGGCGGTCTCACAGGCTCGGATCGCAGGGGCCATGCTTGTGGGTCATGACGAGCTAGCCCAGCAACCCTTTGGCGTACTGTGGCATGCAACTCATCTTGGCGAACTATCTATGCTCACGGTTGGCGATCCTATGGCCCAGGGCTCCAATATTGTGACCCTTACCGATAAAAGCCAGGGTGGCTATCGACGCATGGCCATAACAGATAACCGCCTGATCGGCTATCTCTCGCTAGGTCCTGCTCAGCCCGATAGTCTGGCGATTAAGCGTATTGTTGATGAAGGGCATCCGGTGCGCGATATTACCCGGGCTCTACTCAAAGGTAATTTTGATGCTCGCCAGCATCTCTCGCAACAGCGCTCTATCGCGGCTCAGGGCATGCTTACGGCAAAGTTGCCGCAGATTGCTACAACAGGCAAGGTTGCTGCCGTAGAGAGCCCCAGTCCACAGCCCGAAAAGCTCATTGCCGAGCGCGTCGCCCGCCAGGAAAGTGGGGCAGAGCTCAGACGAGAGGCTGTTGCGCGTGCTCAGCAGGTTGCGCAGAGTAATGCACAGTCCATATTTTATGAAGAGGAGCTCAGCCCGTTTAGTGGCAATCTGCCAGCTGTTCCCGGCAAGAACACCGATGAGTTCGCTTCGCTTATGAATAGCGGCTCGCTGCTCTCCGAGAGAACCACAGGAGAGATTAAACCGTTGACGGGCAATTTACCAGCAATCTCGACCAGGGTTACAGGCGAGATGGACACGTTTACAGGCAAACAGCCTGCTGTGCCGGAAGTGACGACCGAGGAAATCAGTCCTTTCACTGGCAATTTACCGGTAATTTCGCAAACAACTCAACCGCAGGCTCCAGTATCAGCTAAGCGTACGCAAGGGCGTGGTTTGTGGGCTTATGCTAACCAACCTGCCGAGCAGCAGACGGGCGAACAGAAGAAAGAAGCGGTTAAGGTCAGTATTGAGCGTCGTCCTTCGCGTAACCTCTGGTCATATAGTCAGGGTGATCCTGCTAGAATAGAGGAGAGGCGCTAGATGCTGAAGATGCTCAAGCTTAAACCTGCTCTTTTGCATAAACCAGGTCCCCAGGTAACACAGGAGATAAGCGCCTGTATTGGCTGCAACGAATGTCTACTGGCCTGCCCGGCTCTATCTGAACCAATTACTATTGATGTGCTGAACCACGAGACTATCGCCGGCTCTATCTCGCCCCCGGTCGCGCGTTTTGCGCGTGCGTGCTATCAGTGCGGAGCCTGCGTCAATCCATGCCCGGTTGGGTTGCATCGCGATGCAATGATGATGTGGCTCAAGGTGCGTTTATTACGCTCGGAACGGGAGGAATAGTATATGCGCAACGAAGGAGAAAAAGGCTATCCCTGGCTCTTCTTCCGTCCTGGTGGAACCTGGGGTTCGACGATACTGGTGACGGCCATTCTACTCGGGTTGGGGGGTGGCATCTTTCTCTGGTATAACCGCGTGAGCGCTGACCGCTCGCCCGATAGCATCGGCGGTTATGGCTATGCGATTGCGGGGACGCTGTTTATGGTCCTGGCGGCGATCGGCTATACCATCTATCGCCGCTCGCGTAAGCGTGGCGTAGGTCAACTGCACAACGGGCTCAACTGGCATATCGCCTTTGGCGTCACGGCGCTGGTCCTGCTGTTTTTGCATTCGTTCGGCAATTTCAATCCGCGCACAGGTACCTATGCGCTTTATGGGATGATTGCGATGGTCATCAGCGGGATCATTGGACGCACACTCGATCACTTTATGCCTCGCATGATTACCGAGGAGGTACAGAAGGCCTTGACCGCTCAGGGCGAGGACCGCATCGAGTCAATTTCGCAGCGTCTGCAATCCATTGTGGTCCATAACACGCAGGAGATTCGATCGTTTGAGCCCGAGTCAGATCTGAGCGTGCCTGGGATTCCTGGCCTGAAGGGTGTCCCCTTTATGCCGACAACTTCAGGGAATACCGCGCAGCGACTTGCCTCGTCGGGCGTGTCTGCTAAAGCAGGACAAAAAGGAGGACCGGTACTACAGACCTCCTGGGATCTTGCCTATATCTCTTTGGAGGAGACGCCCCAGGAGTTGAGCCGCGATACCGCACAGTATCGTTTTGTGCCGGATCGCAAGAGCGCTTTAGCCCGCCCTGGAGCTCTGTTGCCGGGGGCGCAGGAGCACATTTCGGCTCTGAAGGAGGTACAGCAGGCTCTAGCGCGCGAGCAGTTTTACCGCTACGTTATTCGCTACTGGCGCATCTTTCACATTGTCCTGGCTCTGGTGACTATCGGCCTGACGCTCTGGCATATCGAATATGCAGTTCAGTTGCTGATTCCTGTGTATATGCCTATGTTCCTTCATCACTAGTCAGGACCAGTGAGCAGGGGCAGCGCAAGCGCGCCTGGAAAGATACATCTCCTGCTCGTGTGCCCGATGCTGCGCTTGTCGCAGCCAGGTAGGGGACGCCCAACCTCCCGGCGTCCCCTCCTGTTTGCTTAGCTGGCAACTCCTATCTGAGCAAGAAAGGCTATCCTCAAACAAACCTTCTTTGCTTCCCACATCCCACAGCCTGTTGGTAGTCAACGAGAGCCCAACAATGTTTTTTTGCATACGGGCAGCTCTTAGCCAACAATAGGCGCCTAAAGAGCGAGATAGCCCGATTAGCCGAATGCGTTTCCGCTCATGCAGAGCCGCCAGTAATACTGTATCATCCTGTATAAAGCTACCTCGATAGAGCTTTTTTTAACTAATTGCGGCCCTGCTACGTATTACATATAGAGCAGTGAGGAGGAACAATTATGCAACAAACTATGAAGCAACTGGCACATCCAAAAAGGCTAGAAATGCTCTTTCATGGCGTAAAGACGGTAAGGTTGATTGGCGCGCTATTGAGAGATCGGCGCGTGCACATTATGCGCAAGACCCTCTTTCTGGGTTCCGTCGCGGCTCTCTTATTAGTGCTTTTTTTCCCTGACCTATTCAGCGAAGCAATTTTAAGTACAGTATTGCCTTTAGTAGGAACTATACTCGGCGTACCGCTAGATGCGGGCCTGGACTGGATTGCCTTTGCCTTACTGGTAAGCAATATGCTGCGTTTCTTCCCGGCAGAGCGTGTGGCAGAGCACTATACCAGCATCTTTTGATCCGGCATGAGCAAATATATTCGCTTGCAAATAGAGATAGAACAACAAGAGATTTTGACCGGAGCGTCCGGTTCCTCTTCATGCACGGCATGTTGAAGCGCTACATATAAAAGGTGCCTGGAAATACGCTCAGGCACCTCTTATCATGATGTGAGCCGTATCTTATCGCCGCCATTAGAGGGCCTGAACTTTGTCCCATCATTCACAAAGACATACACCTGGTCCTGACTTGGCAAATGGATATGTACTACCATATCCGGTTTATTATCATTAGTAACATCCCGAAATTCCAGCGTAACCGGTGCGAGATTACCACCATCCCCAGCTATGTAAATAGGTGCTACATAACTGACAGACTTCGCGGGATCGCCTGCCATAAATTCGATAATGATGGCCTGTCGATTAAAGTTAGTGGCTATGAAATGGCTGGGATGAGCTGGACTATCCCCGCCATGTCCGACGACCGCATCCATATGAAAGGTGCGCGGATAGCCATAACGTATATCGTTGTATCGCTGCAATCCCCAGGCCAGCACCCATGAGCCAGTAATCCACAAGGCCAGAGCTACAAGCATGCCCAGGCCAACTAAAAAAAGCCAGTGTACATTTCTTTTAGTCTGCGTAGAAGGTTCAGCTGGCTGGGTAACGTTACGTGTGGGAGGGGGTAGATTTTTGGTTGGTCTGGCCTGGCGTCGGGTAGTTAGGGATGATGTTGGTTGTGAACCGGTAAGGCGCTGGGCCTGCGTAATCCGCGGACTTCCATAATAACGGACAACACTTGTGCGGGGACGAGGCGTCTCTACACCTTCATCATATGGATATCCATCGGTATGCAATGGAGAGCTGATTTTTTCCGATAAACGAGGATCACCCGTTGTATCCGGGTCTCTTCTCCCCATATTCGCAGTAGTACGCCGCTTTTGCTGAGATTGCTCACCTCCTGGCGGCATGGCTCTTCCTTTCTCTACACTCGCTAGTTGTCTTTCAGGCACGGCACTCTGTCCGTTCTGCGCGAGAACTGTATCGATGGAAATTATCATACAATTATATTGGTACCACTGTCAACTAAAAAGTATCAAGTTGTGTCAGTTTGCACAACCGACACTTGAAGCCCTGATATGAGGCCGAAGCGGCTGCTGAGGCTCATGGATGGAGATTCAAATGGCGCTTGCTGAGTAAATCTTTCACTTTCTGTAAACCGAGCCGCACGCATCCCTTAGCGCTGTCTGGCTCTCTTCCTCTCCCTGCGAAAGAGCTCGGCCCAGATTAGTGTTCTATCGAGGTTGATGTGAGGCGTGTAACCAGCGGGATTGTCAAGGGGGCGCCGTAGGCGGCGCACTCCTCAAACGATGTCTGACAAAGTACTAGTTTTTCTGCGGCACGAGAGAGAGCCTGAGGTGATATACTTGCCAGTAAGTACTGGATGAAAGGCTGTGAGGGAGCCTGGAGAGAGTTTGAGCAGCAGTAGTAGAGAGAGGGGAGCAGCGTATGAGCACGATTTCGGGATCGGGCATTTATAATCGCTTAGCGGCCTTGCGCGCTGAGCGTGGGCTCTCGCGGCATGAGCTTGCCGAGGCACTACAGATCAACTATCGTGAGCTGGGCTATCTAGAGTGTGGCGTGCTAAAGCCTGATATTGAGCTGGCTTTTCGCATTAGCGAATTCTTTCAATTGCCTGTCGAGGCGATTTTCTCGCGTAAACCCTTTGACGCGGGTGGACAAGAGGTGCGTCGTCTCTAAGTGGCTGTAGGCCTGGCCTTCGCCCCGCAGCAGCGATTTTCGCAGAGGCACAACTTGCTTAGCGGCAACGAGCAGGTATAATGCGCTCAGAACCTGCTACAATAGAACCAGTACGTTACGCGCCATTAATGGCATTCTAACCTGGAATAGACTCTACAAAAGATTGCGAGGGAGAGAGCTAACCAACATGCCTTACACATCTATACACCAGGCTGCCGATGAAATACACTCGGGTCTGATTACGCCTACCGAGCTAGTCCTTGAGACCCTTGAGAATATTGATCAACAGGATAAAGAGATCAAGGCCTTTGTGACAGTTTTGCGCGAGCAGGCGCTTAAAGATGCCGATCAGGCCGAACGAGAGCTGCGTACAGGCCTCTATCGCAGCCAGTTGCATGGCATCCCTATCGCGATCAAAGATCTGATCTCGGTCAAGGGAGTGCGCACGAGCGCCGGTTCCCGGGTGCTGGCCGAACATATCTCGCCAGAAGATGCGACTGTTGTTGAACTGCTGCGCCAGGCTGGAGCGATTATTATCGGCAAAGTGACGACAGCCGAGTTCGCCTACAGCCCATATTCGCCCCCCACGCGCAATCCCTGGGATCATAGCCGCACAACTGGCGGCTCCAGCGGTGGCTCGGCGGCAGCTGTGGCGGCTGGTATGAGTCTGGGAGCGATAGGCAGCGATACGGGCGGCTCTATTCGTATTCCCTCGGCCTGCTGTGGCATGACTGGCCTCAAGCCGACCTATGGACGCGTGAGCTGCTATGGCGTCATTCCCCTGAGCTGGGCGCTGGATCATGTCGGACCGATAGGACACAGCGCCGAAGACTGTGCAATTATTTTCGATGCAATTGCCAGATATGATCCGCGCGATCCCAACAGTATCTCGGGGCCGCCAACCTCGCCGAATCGCTACACAGCGACGCTCATCGGAGGCGCCGAAGGACGTGGCCCATTCTCTCTGCAAGGCTTGAAGCTCGGCGTACCCCAGGATGAATTTGTTGATCCGCTTGATCCGCAGGTGCGTCAGGCCTGGCGTGTGGCTTTACGGGTCTTTGAAGAAGGGGGTGCTGAGATTGTTGAGGTAGAGCTGCCACGCCCGACGATGGAGCTCTATCGGATGATTCAGAAGCCCGAGGCCTCGCTGGCACATATGCAAAGAGGCTGGTTCCCTGCTCTATCTGAGCTATATGGCGATCTGGTGCGTACGCGCTTGCACGAGGGTAGCCAGATTCCGGCCGTGGACTATCTGCAGGCTCAGCATGAGCGCCGCATCTTTTCGAGCAGCTTGCGCTCAATATTGCAGCGCGTTGATACGCTTGTGCTGCCTACGATCCCCGTGCCCGCCCTACCGATGGAGCTCACGGGACAGCAGATAGAGATTGACGGCGTGATTCAGGAAGCGACAACTGCCTATCTGCGCCTGACGATGCCCTTTAACCTTGCCGGCCTGCCTGCTGTCTCTTTCCCCTGTGGTTTTACCACAGATAATCTACCGATCGGCTTACAGGTTGCCGGCAAGCCACTGGAAGAGGCTACCGTGCTACGTGTAGCCCATGCTTATCAACAATTGACCGATTGGCATCTGCGCGAGCTGCCGTGAGCACACAATAAGCAGGGTCTAGGCTTGCAAAGGAGGGATACCTATGAGTTCGCAGGCAGGGGGTAAGAAAGATATCTCAGGATTACACCAGGAACTTGTTGACCAACTGAAGCAGCGGGGACTATTCAGTACGCCAGCGGTGGAGGCCGCCTTTCGCGCGGTTCCACGTCATCTTTTTTTACCTCAGCTGGAGCCAGAGGAGGTCTATCGCGATCAGGCTATTCCTACGAAGAAGCTAGATGAGCTGGTGGTGAGCTCCTCTTCGCAGCCGGCTATTATGGCCACAATGCTGGAGCAGCTCGCTCTGCAGCCCGGCCAGCGTATTTTAGAGATCGGGGCCGGAACAGGCTATAACGCGGCTCTGCTCTCCCATATCGTGGGCGAGCACGGTCAGGTGACGACTATCGATATCGATGAAGATCTTGCTGAGGGAGCGCGTGCACATCTAGCCCAGGCAGGCTTTAATCAGGTTCAGGTATTGTGTGCTGATGGCGCACGCGGATATGCGGCTGCTGGACCCTATGACCGCATTATGCTGACGGTACAGGCCAGCGATATTGCCCCAGCCTGGTTCGAGCAGCTGAAACCTGGCGGTCTTCTTCTTCTTCCCCTCTCGATAAATGGTCCACAGGTCACCGTGGCCTTTGAGAAAGTGGACGATGGGCTGGAGAGCCGATCGGTGAAGTCTTGCAGCTTTGTGGGTATACGCGGAAGCCTGGCCAGCATGATGACTACTATCCGCCTGCCAACTGTAGATGGCTTCTCGCTAACTGTGAGCGAGGGAGTACATATAGATCAGCAGAATTTGCTGCGCTGGCTTGAGGAGCCCTATCAGGATGTGAAAGTGCCACTCCAGGTGGCGAAGCGTGAGGCATATTTTAGCCTGCCCTTGTGGCTGGCATTACACAGCAAGCCGCTCTGTAATGTTGCTGCAAGGGGAGCTTTCGCTTCCCGTGGCACTATACCTGATTTCTTTAGCTTTAGCAATAAGAATCAGGTGGTTCATATGACTCTGGGCATCCTCAGTGAGCAAGGGTTGAGCCTGCTTGCTAAAAAAGATATCAAAACTAGAAATAATCTGGAGCCTCAGACTCAGCTATGGGTGCGTTGTTTTGGGTCTGATCGCCATACTGTCGAGCAGGTATGTGCGCAGATTCTAGCCTGGGATGAAGCGGGACGGCCTAATGAACAGCGGCTCGTCATTAAAGCTCATGCACGCTATCTCCCCTATGCAGAGCAAGAAGGAGAGATAGCTATCACAAAACAATGGACGCGCTTTATCCTTTCCTGGGGTTAGCCGCCTTGCGCGAGTTGCAGACGGCTGCCACCATTTCTGGTTTTGTTCAGGAGCCTCTTAACGAGATTGAGAAACTCATCAAGATCAAAGGGTTTGCTTAAGGCGATAAGACCTCGCTTCTTAACCTCTTCTTTGGGCAACTGTGCGCTCATAATAATGGTAGGCGTGTCTTCTAGCTCTTCTGTATTCTTCAGATGATCATAGAGTTCGAGGCCATTCATATAAGGCAAGCCATAGTCAGTAATGAATAACTCAGGTTTAATACGGCGAACTTCCTGTAAGGCCTGACGTCCATCGCTTACGCGTAAAGCCTTATAAGGAGTTTCCTGGGAGAGCATTTCGACAAGCATGGTGCCGATCCCATCGTCATCTTCTGCAACTAGAATTGTCTTATCGGTTTTATCTTCTGTTTTTTGCATAATACACCCATTACCCATTAGCATCTCTGCGTCCATTACTACGGTTACTGTAATTTCTATATAGTTGATACGGCCTGGTTCCTTTGTCAGTTTCGTTCGCAGACAAATATTACATTAGATTTTTGTGAGGAAAAACTTAAATCTGGCTTTGAATGAAAAGCCAGGGATTTGTAGCATAGCTGATGCTAGCTCGCATGAAGATCTGTATTATTTTTTGTTGTTTAAGCGTTGTGCAGTGCGCTTAAAGATTATCTGTTTAGCTTTGCTCTCTGTGTTTGATAGGAGCAGGGCAAAGGGTGGGTAGGTAGCTCTCTTCATAAGCGTTGAGTGCTACCTGGGCCTATAAGCATGACTCTCAAGTGATGCCGCATGGACAATATGCTGAGCTATAAATCGGCATAAATCTCCAGAACATTGTTTTCTGGATCTTTGAAGAAGAGCGTGCGATGGCCAGAGGCTTGATTCGTTGGTGGAAGGAGAATTGTGACGTCCTTCTGCCGAAGCTCGCTAAAGCAACTGTCTACCTCTGCAGGAGTTACGCGAAAAGCCAGTTGCAGAGCAGACGTGCCGTCTTGTGGCGCAGGGCCATCGTGTTCTCTTACTCCATCATATCCTGCCCCACGCTCCCGTAAGGTGAGCAGGCTTGCCCCAACCTGTAGCTCGACCCAGTTCCCAAAATCGCGATAAAGCGGAAAGCCCAGCAGCTCATGATAAAAGCGTTTCATTGCTGCGACATCCTGACAAAGAATGATTGTGTAATCAAGGTTACGAATAGCTTTGAGCATGTTATTTAATGCAGGTAGCGTAAGCGAGCGCTACCCTTTCTCCTTTCGACGACATATTCATCCTGACCCTCACTTTGAAGATCACAATCAGCTCAAAAAAGAGGGTAACACTTTCAAGCAGCTTGAAAGTCAAGTGTGAGCTAAAAGCTTGCGCCTCTTTCCGGGTGAGCTTGCTAAGATGATTCAAGAAGAGTATTTCCTTATCTCCTACTAGAGGGAGGTCAAGCGCAGAAAGTCTGCGAGGGGAGTAAATTATTGGAGGAAAGTGGTGTGACTTGCATCTCTTGAATAAAAAGAGGGGCAAGAGTGCACACTCAGTACTCTTGCCCCCCTTTTGGTTGAAGTTGGTAAAAAGGCTTATATGATTAGTATACAAAGGCTACCAAATTTTCCAGTGGGTTCCTGTGACAGATCACACGCCTTGAATAGAGGAGTTGATTTTCAGCGAAAAACTTCCTCATGGCACTATCGCTGATCACATGCACCGAACACAATTTTACCCTTGACAATTAGGCTGATTTCTGATATCCTGACGGCAGTTAGCTCCTCCAGGGAGCTGAATAAGCGAGCCTGGAGATAAGCAAGGAAATAGCTGATATGCCGATGTAGCTCAGTGGTAGAGCAGCGGTTTTGTAAACCGCTGGTCGTCGGTTCGAGTCCGACCATCGGCTCCACTTTAAACCCGCCTCACAGGCGGGTTTATTCGTTTTCACCTGTCTTCTTTGTCAGCCTGTCGCTCGGCTTTGACAGCAACCCTGATAGCAACGGGTTTAGCCTTGCCGCGAGAGTAAGGTATTGAGCCGTCCAACTGCCTCTTCCTGCAAGGAAGCAGATGGGAGTAGGTATCCAGAGTTAAGCTGATCTGGCTGTACCCGAGCAGTTCCTGCACGATTTTGGGATGCACACCCAGGGATAGCAAGAGGCTGGCTACTGAATGTCTCAGATCATAGAAGCACATACGTGGCAGGCTTGCTTTGCACAGAAGTGGCCTGAATGACCGCCAAAGCATATTCCCGGCATCAAGAGGCTTACCACTGTACTACAGAAGACCTAACCCTCAATATTCCAGGTAGCACCTGCTGCTAATCTAGCTTCATCCTGCCGAAGACGATGGTACTTGAGAGCTTCGATAGCCAGTGGGGTTAACGTGACCATGCGCCGACTCTTGGCAGTCTTTGGCTCTGCGATGAGAAAGCCTTTATTTAAATAGAGATATCACTTGTCACCTCTGTTTTCAACAGAATTGCTTTGAACAAGCTTTTTTACAATATTAGTACCTTTGTTGTGTTATGCAAAAGATATTCGTATTCTTCACTATTATCTTGTATACTAAATCCAGATATCAAAGCGATTATTTCATGTTTTAGGAAAGATACATGACACATCTTTGTATACGACCACTGCAGGAAGCAGAACTTTCTACCGCTGATGCTATCTTTCGCCTGGCCTTTGGCTCCTTCTTTGGCCTGGCTGATCCATCGACGTTCTGGGCCGATACCGACTATATACGCACCCGGTATCAGGCTTACCCTTCCCGCGTGTTCGCCGCTGAGGCCGATGGACGGCTTGTAGGAACCAATGTGGCTAATCGCTGGGGCTCAGTGGGCTTCTTTGGTCCCCTTTCTGTCCATCCCGATTTCTGGGATCAGGGAATAGGTCAAGAACTCATGGAACCTATCCTTAACTGTTTTGCCTTGTGGGAAACCACGCTACAAGGGCTCTTCACTTTTCCCCATAGTCCCAAACATCTCGCACTCTATCAGAAATTTGGCTTCTGGCCGCGCTTTCTCACCCCGATCCTCTCCCGACCGATTTCTCACGAACCGTCTGCTTGCGTCTCGGGGGCAATCATGCACTATTCCGCACTTGAGGCGGCCCAACGGGGACAGGCACTGCAGGAGTGCCTGAAGGTCGGGGCCCAGATCTATGAAGGGCTTGATCTCTCTGAAGAGATTGAGGCTGTCGAGCGCCTGGGAGTCGGTGAAACTGTCTTGCTCGAAGTGAGAGACCGTCTGGTGGGATTTGCGGTCTGTCACTGTGGAGCTGGGACAGAAGCGGCTGAGGGGGCCTGCTTGATCAAGTTTGGAGCTGTGTGTCCAGGGACAGAGGCGGCAGCACATTTTGTGCAGTTGCTCCTGGCGTGTGAACAGATGGCGGCGGCCCGTGGCCTACATCGGCTGGTTGCTGGGGTCAATACAGCTTGTGAGCAAGCGTACAGTCAGATGCTCCAACTCGGCTTCCGCGCAGATCTCATCGGGATTGCGATGCTGCGGCCCAACACAGCGGGCTACCATCGTCCTGATAGCTACGTCCTCAGTGATTGGCGCTAGGACTCACTATGAGCTGGCGACATGGAGGGGCGTTCCTGTAGCAGGAGCGCTCTCCATCCATGTCTTTTTTGACCGAAAGCCCATGTGTGAAAGAAGGTGGTTTGTGCCAACTCATATAAACGTGTTGACTTCTTCTCGTCTCTTGCCCTCAGAAACCTATATAGCCCGAGCCTTGTCTCCAACCTTGACGACATCAGATCTAGCGGCCATTGGCATTCTGGCTTCACCTTTTCTCTTCTCCTGCCTGCCTCTACAATGTTTCCTTTTCTCGTCTTCTGCTGATAGGTGCCCTGGATCATCTCTTGCCGCTGCAGATGGGACGGCTCGATCGCGCGGAGTCCACGTTCTGCCATCGTGGCGCTCGCTTTTCCTCATCCTCTCAGTGCCACTTCTTGAGAGGCACACCTTCAAATTGCTAGAGAACAGGCAAGGGCAAGCAGATAGGCCAGGTAGTTTCTCTGTTGCGCTTCCCTGCTCTCTGCTCTATGATTTACCGCTTGCTGACCGGGAGAAAGAGCTTGACTTTCTCCCCCTGATTGCTACAGGGGTACCATTCAAAGTCCACTTTTCCAGTTGCTAACTCATACCCGGAGCCAGGAAACCAGGTTTCATAAACATATTGCCAGGTTGCTTGAAGTGCAGAGGCGATCTGTTCTTCTCCATCATTGGCTGGAGACGAGAAGACGGCATAGGTCGCCTCTGGGATTTCTGCCGTGAACAGCTCTGCTGGAACGCCATTGAAGTCAGAGACCTCAACGGCGATAACATACGAAAAATCACCATAGGCAGGAGCAGTGGGAAAACAGAGGCCCAGTTCAGCCTCATTGAGCGTAGGAAGCTGGTTATGCAGCAGAGCAAAATGCTCAGCGGTCATGCTCTTCCAGAATGTGGGGATATCTTGCTTACTTCGGTTGTCCCGTGTCGTCGTCTTCAGTTCATAGCCTGCGACCTTGAAGGCCGGTCGGGCCACGATCTCTGCTTCCATCAAGAGGGCTCCTTTCACATATTGACACTGTGTCAAGAGGAACAGATCCAATTTCGGAGGAAGTCTTCCTGAGCCACGCGCACTATACATTCTTGGCGAACATCCATAGACCTTACGAAATGCTTTGGCAAACCCATGGTGGGTTGCAAAGCCGTAGTCAAGGGCAATATCGATGATCCTTTTCTGCCCTACAAGCTCTAGCGTTGCATAGGCCAATCGTCTGCATGTGACGTATTCCATAACCGGTTTGCCGACATAGGCATGAAACACACGAGAGTAGTGATAGGGGGAGAAACCTGCTATTTTGGCCAGTACTTCCAGAGTCAGCTCTTCTTGCAGGTGATCTTCGATAAAATCAATGCTTGCCTGGATGTATGCGCGATAGTTCATAGCCTCCTCTTTCTCGGTAGGTGAGGATTATTATAGCAAGAAGAGCCTGGCAAGACTGGTCCATTCTTGCTCTCTTTGATACGCGCCTTCTCTCGTAGAACCTGGCACGATTTCTTAGGGAACATCTCATTGGGTTCATAGCCAGGAATGCTAGAAGAAATACTCTATCTAAATACCCTTGCAAAGGAAAAGTAAGAAGCTCCTCTTTTTGTATTACCTCAAGCTTTTCTCCTGGTTTCGTGTATCAAAATGTATGTACATATTGAACAGTGTCTCATTAGAACCCCTTTAATACACTTCTGCTAATTCTGGTATGAACTTACTTATAGGACATATATGTTATTGGTAGCTGATCAAAAATTACTTATATATACTAATATTATAAACGAAATACATCCTAATGGTTTTTGAAGAACTGCATCTCCCTATTCAGGGTAAATAATGAGTATAAACGTGGATGATTTCCATTCAGCAATTGCTTATATCTTTTACGGTAGTATATGGTTGCCTGTAAGGCCTCTTCTGGCTGCTGTGTGGACCTGGATACAAGTAGGTCTCCTTCATACAAAGCTCTGGCAATTGAAAAATCTCCCCCACTTTATTGGCTCTGTAATATTCACTCCAATATATGGCATCGCTAGTTTCCCTCTATCTGCGAGGGCAGAGCAACTAAGAGTAAGCATTATAGAAATTACTCTTTGAATATTTGGGACTTAAAAGTATTTGGGAAAATAGAAAATATATAATGTGATATACGTGAAAATATTATTGATATGTATTTGATGTATATAGAGCAGCAGTAATGCATGAAGCTCTTTGAAATTCAGATTTGAAAAAAGGATGGAACCTTTAATGAGAAACAAACAATTCATGACTCCCCGCTTTATCAGCATTCTCCTTACTATTCTCCTTACTTGTAGCGTCGGCACTTTTTGCTTTCAGAGGGCTTTTTTACTTTCAGCCCATGCGGCACCTTCATCGGAAAGTGTTGTGTTAGTACACGGATTTAATGGAGGTGACGGTTTCAGTGGATCGACTACTCACGGAAATACGAAAGGTGATTGTAACCTCTATTGGGGAGATGCGAAAAGCTTTCTTTCCTCCCGTGGGAGCAGCGACGTACGTACAGTTCAGTATTATCAAGATGAGGGGAATTGTAATCAGAATGGGACTGAACACACCTATTCTGCCAATTTACATGACCCACTTTATGCTAACCATTGTAAGGATTATCATGCTGGAAGCGAAGGATCGAATAACGAGAGCTTATTTCATATAAGCTGTATTTTTGCCTGGTATCTCTACTACAATTTTGGCCAACGGAGCCAGAATGTGGCACTGATTGGTCATAGCATGGGAGGTCTGATTATTCGAGAGACGCTGTATCAAGTGCAGAATCGGGCAACTCTAGGAGCAGGGAATACATTTCCTCCCAGTATTGGACATGCGACAGATGCAATAACCATTGAAACTCCGCATGATGGTATTGCACCTGTAGGTCTTTTTGGATGTGGTGGTTGTACACAAATGAGTGAGATGGCAAATCCTGGCCTGATGATAGAAGAACTGAATCTGAATGCGCAAAACCCACAAACGCCTGGAGGGACTGTTTGGACACTTATTGGTAGCACGTGTGATGCTTTGGTTCCTGCCTACCAAGCTATAGATATGCAAGGGGCAAACCATGCTATCGTTTATACCAATGTGGGTAATAACAACGGTTGTTACGATCATGGTGGCGCTATCCATGCAACTAGCGCGGCGTCCGATACTGCGGCATATTACTGTAATATCTCAGAAAGTGATATACAGAATTATAATGCTGAGTGTGGCACAAATTATAGCTATACGACAGATGCGGATGGACGCCATTTCTCGTTTAGCCAATCCTTCCCACGCGGGCTTGCAGAACTGGGTGCTGTGATATTCTCAGCTGCGTGAGTCTTACAAATTTGCGGAAGGAAGAATATATTTCCTCAAATATAAAATATGTTTTTCCTTCTGACCTAAAGTAGGAGAGGCTTCTCTTGTACTTTTCATTTACAAAACATGTCAAATGACATATTTACATATCATCGAAGATAGATTATTCTGTAGAAGATAGATTATTCTGTAAGAGAAGACATTGGACCAGAGGCTTGCTTCGACCATTGGCATAAGTTCTCGCAACAGAACTTCTAAGGGGGAGAGCATCGGTCTGTCCAGCCTCTACCCACCTGAATGATGAGGAGAGAAAAATTGAACGGTCAGCTCGAAAAAAGTCGAAAACCAGGTTTTAATTATATAAAGTGGGGCTTGATTCTTATGGGAGCCAGCGTGGTTTTCTTCATCCTGGGTCTGCTTTATCTCAATCTATTCTATATTCCGGCACATCAGGGAGCTTCTCAAGACTTACCGGCTATTCTCGTACTATCAAATCCTATTATGATTGAAATCATTATATTTATACTCGGTGCCATCTTAGGAATAATAGGCCTATTCAAGAGGCGTTCAGCCAAGAGTGGTTGAAAAACGAATACGAGAATGGACGATAAACGAAGCTCCGATGCTCAACTTCAAGAAACGAGAGGCTCTTCCAGGACCAGGGAGGGCCGTTTCCCTATTCTCCCTCAACGCCTCGATAGATATTTCTCTTTTCAAAATCTCTCCAGGCTAAGATCTTATCCGATCTTCATCTGACTTGTGCTCAATTCCTCTTCGCCAAGGTTATGGTTTTCGGATAAGCTCTTAGGTGATCGAGAAGGTGTGATATCAAATCAGTTTAAGTCGTGTCGAAAGAAACGTGCTACCAATGAAAGGAGGTGTGGCCACGAATAAGCTCATCCTGAGCTTGGAGTCAGCGGCAATGCTTACGTCAGCAAGAAGTGGAGGCACAGCAGCGACTCTATCCGCGCCTTCAGCAGTTGGCACGGATAGAGCAAGAGAAACAGCGCACCCAGAGAGCAGCACAGGAGATAGCTGAGGCGTTGCAACACGCTGAGCACTCTCGCCAACCGCTGCGTTTGCCTCTCCTAAGTGGAACCGCTTTTGAGGGGATCTTTACAAAACTCAATGGCAAATATCTTACCATGCTCCCGCCTGCCGAAGTACGCGATGAGCAATAGAAGAAATGGAGTACGAGATCTATGTCTCTTGAACCAAAAGTCGTTGATCCCAGAAACTGGGCCAGCTTTGCAGAGACAACCTTCAAACGCCATTCTCCCTTGTACTGGCATCTCTTTCAAGGGATGAAACAAGACGCCGAAATCTTCTCGTTGCTTGCTCTGGTTGATCAGAATCAACCGGTTCCAGTGCTATTTCTATGCGCCGTCCAATATCTCCTCCGGGGAGAACCGGAGCATCCTCTCGCGCAATTTTTCCCTCAACTCGCTACGGGAACGGTACGTCCACCTGCCGAGGCTTATCCTTACTTTCGTGATTTTTGTCTTACCCACCTTTCGCACTTTCAACACCTGCTTCCTCCCCTTCGTCTGCAAACCAATGAGGTGAGCCGGTGCTCGCATCTTCTTCCAGCTTTTGAACGTGTCTCATGCCATGGCGGACACAAGCCACTGGCGCTCATTGAGGTGGGCAGCAGTGCCGGGCTCAATCTTTTCTGGGATCGTTTTGGCTATACCTATCATGCCGGTGAGGAGACGTTTCAGGTTGGCCAACAAGGAGCTACTGTCCAGTTGCAGTGTGCATTCAAAGGCTCGCTGCGACCATCCTTGCCTGCAGTTCTGCCAAGCGTGAGCTGGAGACAGGGCATTGATCTCTCACCACTTGATATTACCCGTGAAGCTGATCGACGCTGGTTGGCCTCCTGCATCTGGCCGGAAGAAGCATTGAGGTATAACCTGCTTGAGGCGGCTATCGCTGAGGCATTGGCAGATCCTCCTCATCTGCTGGCAGGAGACGCCTGCTCCCTTTTGCCCTCATTGCTGGCTGAGGTGCCAGCCGAGACCACCTTGTGTGTCTATCACAGTTATGCGCTTACCCAGGGTCCTGCGCAGGCGCGCGCTTGTATTCTTAACCAGCTTGCGACTCACTCCCGGCAGCGCCCCATCTATCGTGTGGCTCTTGAAATTGACCCCGATCAAGGGTGGAGAGAACCGCATTTAGAGCTCTTTATCTACCATCAAGGCGAAGTGATCTCACAAGAATGGCTTGCCTCCTGTGATATTCATGGGACTGAGATGCGCTGGTTGGTGCCTTGAGGAGGCTGGTAGTGGTTCTTTTCCAGAAGTGCAATGCGACGAGCGTTGCTTCAAGAAAAAAATAAAGGAGATCTGGAGATGTCGGAGACCTTGCTTCCTGACGCTGCGGCTATCGCTCCAGAGGAGGGGGAACAGCCCTTGCCCTCGCAGCCTCGTTCTGGTGTATGGATGGGACTCTATTTATTCGCCAGCATGGTGGGCGGGCTTTCTAGCGTGTGTATCAAGCAGCTCTTGCTACCTTTACAAGTCAGTCGGATTGATCCTCACACTCCCTACCTTTCGTTTTTGTTGGTGGCCTCGGTGGGTGCTGTGGCAGGCCTCATTGCCTCGCCACTTGCTGGAGCCTTAAGTGATCGCACGACCTCTCGCTTTGGGCGCAGGCGTCCCTGGATCATCGGAGGCGTGCTGACGTTGGGGATTGGGCTCTCGGTGATGGCCTTTGCCACGACGATTCCGCTCCTGCTCGTCGGTGAAATCATTGCTCAATTTGGGGCTGATGCTCTTCTCGCCACAGAGACTGCCATTATTCCTGATCAAGTGCCACTCATCCAACGTTCCTGGGTTTCAGCCCTCAACGGGATGGCTCCGATCGTGGGTGGAACTGTGGGTTTGCTGCTGGTCACGCGCTTCACACAGACGAGCGTGACCGCCCAGGGCTACCTGTTGTTGATAGTGTTCTCTCTGCTGCTGGTGGGCAGCTTTCTGCTTGTCTTTCGCGAGCGAGCGCTGCCGCAAGGCGGTCTCCCTGCCTTTCGCCTGGGACCATTTTTGAAAAGTTTTTGGATCAATCCGCAGCGCTATCCCAATTTTGCCTATGCGGTCTGCTCTCGGTGTTTAGTCTTTCTCAGCTTTACGCTACTTGGAGCCTACACCTTGTTTTACCTGCGTGCGGGCCTGCATTTCTCTGATGCTGTAGCCGCACAGCATGTGGCACTTTTTCAACTCTTCTCGACGCTTGCGGTCCTGGTTGGGGCTCTGCTTAGTGGCTGGCTTTCTAGACGGCTTGACCGGCTGAAACCTTTTGTCATCGCGGGAGCACTGTTGATGGCGACGGGCTTGTTCTTGATCGTCAGTATCCCTTCTTGGCCGAGCATGCAGGTGGCTGCCGTCATCTTCGGAGGCGGGTTCGGGAGCTACCTTGCTGTCGATATAGCCTTAGCCGTCAGGGTTCTGCCGGCGGCAGAGAACAGCGGCAAAGATCTGGGGATTATGTATATGGCGATTTTTTTGCCATTAGTGATAAGCCCCATGATTGGGAGCGGTCTCTTAACCATATTTCCCAACAACTTTGCCTTGCTTTTTGCCTTCGCTGCGCTTTCCAGTGTGTTGGCTGCCGTTCTGATCATCCCTATCAAGTCAGTTCGCTAGCCTTTCAACGCTCCAAATGTTCCTGAGCCTGGATGTGTATGCAGCATGCTTACCTCAGCAGGATGAGGTTACTAGAGCGCTATAATTTGCAAGAACTGCGTTGGGAAGCCACTGGGAAACCAGGCCTGGTCTATGGAACCATTTTGCCTTCTTTCTCCCTTGGACCGGCTGGTTGCTCCCAGTGGCTTCCCTTAACCCTTTCCGCCCCTCGTTTGCTCTTGCCTTAGCGAGAATGGTATCATAGTATTAGCGTCGCGTGTCGATGGCGGACAGCGCCAGACATGGAGGCGCCTTACTGTGAGAGGATAGATATGTCTATCAGATTCAACCACACGATCGTTGCCGCCCGAGATCGGCACGTTTCGGCAAACTTCTTCACGCAACTCTTTGGCCTTCCCGAACCAACCGTCTGGGGACCATTCGCCTCTGTGAGGCTGGATGAGGGCGTCTTCCTCCAGTTCGCTGAACCAGACATCAAAGACATCCAGATGCAGCATTACGCCTTCCTCGTCGATGACCGGAGTTTCGACGAGATCTATGCGCGTATCCTCCAAGATGGGATTGAACACTGGGCCGATCCCCAGAGGACCTTGCCCGGCCGCATCAATACCAATCACGGCGGACGTGGCGTCTACTTCTACGACCCAACTGGACACGGCTTAGAAATCCTCACCCGTCCCTATGGTTCGGCCACTTAACGGGCAGGGGCACAGCGATGCATGTCCTGTGTTCGCTGGTTGACAGCACCTCAAGTTTTCCTGTATCCAGCTTCCTCCGCATAAAGAGGAAGCTGGAAATATTCAAGAAAGTGGATGCGCTGCACTAAGCGCCGCATATGCTCTTCAAGAGAAGCACGAAGCCTGTATCTACACCGCTTGCAAGGCCCAATGTCTACCCAGTAAGGCAAGACTTTTCTTGCTCCTGCAGCAGGAACGCCCTTCTATGCCGCAAGCCATGAAGTGGGCCCTAGCGCCAATCACTGAGGACGTAGCTGTCAGGACGCTGGTAGCCCGCTGTGTTGGGCCGCAGGTTTTTCTCATTTTTGACGGCTGAAGCTTAGTGGAATTTGGTTGAAGCGAAAGCCCCAAACGTAGCTTTTAGAGTGGCTGGAGCTCTGTTTGAAGTGAAAAGGTGGGGCTGAGAGGACTCGAACCTCCGACGCACGGTTTAGGAAACCGACGCTCTATCCACTGAGCTACAGCCCCGAGTAACAAGCTTATGGAGCGCGCTGGCTCAGCGTGTCAGCAGGACGGCCCGCGTGAAACCTTTGCTCTCCCACCATGTTTATACCCCCATAGGATATCATCTCATGTGCTAATTGGCAAGAGGTAGATTACAGGCTAGTTGGAGTATGCCCTACCAGATTTTGCAGTTGAGCAATGCCTTGGATCAGATACTGAGGGAATAGATTATCGTATTGTAAGTCTCCGATGTGAGAAGAAACACAATGGGTCGAGCCCTCTCTCAGCGAGAGAAGGCCCGCCCATACTATAAAGGGGTCTGTTCCTAAAAACAATCACTGCTCTTTGCGCATACTCTGCATGCTGCCAAATATTTTACCGGCTAATGAAGGTTACGCCAGGGCCCGGTGAAAATTGCCAGTATGTGACGGACCAGGGTTTTGCTCCCCAGCTCATCGAGCTAGCAACTACACGACCACCATTCAGTATGCGCTCTACCACACCAACATGACCGGCGCCGTATGCTCCCTGTACACCCGGCTGCAAATCGATGATCGAGCCCAATGTCGGTTGTTTAGAAACATGCCAGCCAAAGTCATGAGCTCGCGCTGTCCACTGCCAGGCGTTGGCATCATAAGTCCAGGGCACATAAGTTCCGTGTAACTCATGATAGCGCTGATCTGCCCACCAGGTACATGCTCCATAGGGGAAAGCATTGCGGTACCCAATCGCTGCAGCGTGAACAGCTGCTTCCTCAGTCATTCTAGCAGGGGATAACATATGCATTTCATGCCCCAATCCCTTATGAGGAATGCATAATCTCTGCTGAACGTAGATCATGTTAGGGTTGGCGAGACGATTGCGTGTAGCAAGTGTTTGCCAACCAACGTGATGGCTTAATGCGATGCTACGTAATGTGTCACCTCTGACAACAGTGTATGTATAATCAGCAGGACAGGATGCTGGTAGGCTTGCATGCACTCTACCTAGACCCATGCCAAGCGTTGTTGTTCCCAGAGAAAGCAGCCCAAAGGCTGCAGCTACACCAGTTCGCACTACGAAACTCACTACTTTACGTTGCTGGAAAAGCCTCCAGATTTTTTGATGCGTTTGCAATGTATCCTTCTTTCGAATATACAACTTGCAGACCCCTGCACTATTCTGCTCTTGAAAGCGCTCCTTACACCGCGCGAGCGGCTGCTCGCCTGTGGTTGCTCTTAAGAACAATTGCATATTAGAAATATACACTGCCTATACATACAATATATGTTTATCTACAAACGTAAAAGAAATAGCTCCTTGAATGTATATGTGAGGTACTAACTCCTAAAAATACTTCCCAGAAAAATAGGGGTAGGCCGGTGGATATTGTGAGGAGAAGCCTGTAGCTTGGATAATAAAAAAAGTAGTAATAAAAGTATGAGAGACCTGGCGGGATGAAAAGAATGGAAGATAAAAAAACACAAATGTGAAAAAGCCGTGCAAGTTAGCCTGCACGGCTTCTTAAGCTATAAACGTTCCTTGCGTTTCTTGAGCATGTCCTGCCCGGTCAGAGCTGGCTGCTCAGCCTCTTCCGGCTTGCCGGTTTCCTGATCGTAAGCTAGCTCTACAACCTGCTCTCTGCGAATTGCGTTAATTGGTCGCGAACCTGCTGGAGCTGGCGTGGTTTGTGGTCCTCGTTTCGAGATTGGCCACTCTGGATAAACTGGCTGTATAGCAGGCTGTACAGCTTTCTCGGCTCCGGGTTGAGTTGTTTGGAGCTCCGTTTGCCCAGTACGCTGTTGGGTAGCATCCGAGAGCATCTATCTTTTCCTCCTTTATCTTAGCACGCTGCACACGAGCAAAGAGATACCAGAGAAAGCGTTGGTACCTCTTGATATAAGAACACAAAAATTAGTACTTTGGGTCCTGCATTCCTGGTAAATATAACTGATTCGTTGCATAATACGACAAGCAGACCTTACTTTCTATTGTACACCGGCGCATCCATATAATGCGATGGAAGACTGGAGAAATATCATGAAAGTACTGATAACTGGTGCCACCGGTTTGCTCGGTGGACATCTTATAAAAGAATTACAAGATCGTGGGGAGGATATCAGGGCACTCGTATTACCTGTAGAAAATGCTGATTCTCTTTTGAAGCGGGGCGTAGAAGTGGTGCGGGGCGATATTACTGATGCCAGCTCGCTTGGACCAGCGGTAAAAGATGTTGAGCTTATCTTCCACCTGGCCGGCATGATGGGGGTTTGGCGCCCGCTCGCCGACTATCGCCTGGTCAATGTAAGCGGATCTGAAAATTTATATAAAGCGGCGCAGAAGGCTAAGGTGCGCCGTTTTGTGCATACCAGCTCTCATACTATCTATGGTCTTGGCTATGGCCGTTTTATGACGGAGAATGATCCTTTGCGGCCCGATCCCGATCCTTACAGCCTGACTAAAGCCGAGGCTGATCGCTTGATTCGGCGCCTGATGCTTACCAGCGATATGGAGACAGTGATTCTGCGTCCCGGCACGTTCTTTGGCCCGGGCGACCGCTTGCATTTTGGACGTATGGCTCAGAAGGTGAAGGATGGCAAGGGACTGATTCTAGGCCGTGGCGACAATGCCCTACCTTTCTGCTATGTCACTGATATCGTGCAAGGCTTCTTGCTGGCGGCCTATCATAAGAATGCACCGGGAAATGCTTATAATATTACCAATGATCGTCCATTAACCCAACAAGAGATGTTTGATGCTATCGCCGACGCCGTTGGCGGGGTTCGTCCTACTCTGCATCTTCCCTACTTGCCTATTTTCTATGGGGCAACCGTGGCTGAGTGGGTCTTCAATACTGCCCATGTCAACTTTAAGCCACCGGCAACACAGCTTGGTGCACTGATGTTTGGCTCCGACAATAAACATAGTATTGCTAAAGCTCGTCGCGAGTTGGGCTTTGAGCCAAAGGTAAGTCTGCGTGAGGGTATCAAGCTGGCGGCTGAATGGTTCAATGCCGGGGGCATGGATCAGCCTTCAGTGACCGAAGCCAGCCAACATGCTCCTCTTGCCGGGGCGAGTCGCTAGTCTACGCGGCCTGGCGGCCCGATCTCAGGGCAACTTCTGAGGTTGTTGGCAGCTCGGCGATTGTGGAGCGTGAGAACATATGATCAGCCAGGAACCAGAGCCTCTTAGCGTCGGAGGTGGCTCTGGTTTTCCTGATGTTGGTCCTTTAATTGGGCATGGTTGAGACTTTTTTGCCAGCTCCCTTGAAGCCGAATTTTTTGATAGTGGTACGCAGCCAGCCAGCGGTTGGCCCATCGTCGATCCGCTTGCTTGTATCGACAAGAAAAGAGGCGGTCTGTGGCCTGGCGGCCAGTTGATTGGCCTGGCGTAAAGACGCCAGTTCCTCATAATGCTGAAACGCCCAGTACATATTGATGCGGCAACTCTTACAATTCTTTACATCGTCTTCGTTCAGTGCGCCGCACTGTGGACATTCTGTCATCACTTTCTGCCTTTCTAAATGTGTGCAAATATTCGCACAACATCTTTGATTTTCCAAGTCCTTTGCTTTCACCTGTTGTAAGAATAATATATTACTAGTGTAGCAGGCAAAAAACGCCTTTGTTTAGATCAAACCCATGCGCATGGCCTCCGCGACTGCCTGCGCGCGGTCTGCCACCTGTAATTTGCGGTAGATATCTTGCATCTTACGCTTTACTGTGACTTCGCTCCAGAACTGGCGGGCGGCAATTTCTTTGTTGCTGCAGCCTTCGGCCGCCAGGCGCACCAGCTCGATCTCCAGATCGCTTAAGCCTGAACGAACTCGCTCCTGTTCTTTCGTCAGACGCCTGAACTCGCTTAAAACCTGGGTGACCGCGTGCGGCTCTCCCACAACGCGCTCTCCCTTGTATACTTCGCGTAGCGCCTTCAGTATCTCGCTGAGTGGCAGGGTCTTTTGTAAATATCCATGCACTCCTATACGTAAGGCCCGAAACAGGTTCTCTTCACTGGAGAGCCCGGTCATAATCACAATGCGCATCTGAGGGCAGGCCCGCTGCAATTGTTGGGCGATATCTAAGCCATTTGTTGCCCCTAAAAATATATCCAGTAAGATAATATCGGGTTTTAACTGCATCGAGAGGAGAACAGCGTCGTTGCCAGTGCTAGCCTCCCCGATCAGCTCAAAATCTTCCTCTTCGCTGAGCATAGCGCATAACCCTTTACGTACCATCTCGTGATCGTCGACGACGAGAATGCGGATGCGTCGGGAGGATTGCGGTACATGAGCCTTTTGCAGTTTTGCTTCTTCCCTCTCCACAGTCTTTTCCACTTTCATTGCTTGTCCATTAACTGACCCTTCGGACCAGGAATCTCCCATGCTCATTTTTTCGTCAGCGGGAGGCAATAGCGAGAAAGGGAAAAAATGAGATCCGATCAGTTTGCCCGTGACGTAGCTTCTGCGCCCCAGACCTCGACTCTTCCTATGGCAGGGAAATGGCAAGCTCGGCCCCTGGCTATTGTAGCTCTCTATAAGCTGCAATGGCTGAGGAGATGGCACATAATGGGAAGGTAAAAAAGAGGATGGCATAATAACTCCAGGCCAGAAAATTGGTCCAACTTCCAGTATAGAAATACGCTGTTTCAAACCCTCATTACTATGAAACGACATATCACACTGTTATCTCCTACTATAGGATGTTTTTCCTAATCATCTCTTGCTTGCCGTGCGCAGGACCACCTGAAGTTGAGTATGCTTTGTGGCAAGGTTTCCTGGTGATACGAAGGGACAAGTTTCTCGATACGGTTGCAACTTGTCCATTAGTAATAGATGTACGATACTCCTGATAAGTACTATGGTTACTCATTATGTGCCCTCTAGTGAGTTGAGCGAGGAATATGGGCTCCTGGTCCCTACTCACAAAAGGACGATGCTGAATTCCTGCGGATCAAGGTGCATATGCGCTCAGGTATGTGGTATCCAGGCTGGACATAGTGTGGTAAGGCTGGCCACTACAGAGCGTCACGATATGACTTCTTCTGGCCGCAAGACCTTGACAAGGCAAAAGGGTTCTATTATATGCAACAAAATATGGCAGAGGGAAAGAATATGGTATTCGAACCTGAGAAAGCAATATCGACTCCAGCCGTTTCTAGTCCTGACCACGGCAATATTGCTTACAAACTTTTATTGCTACAGCAACGTCTGGTAGCTTATGAGCAGCTTCATAACGAAGAAATGGCAGAATTACGCAAGGAGCTAGAGCAGCTACGACGCCAATTCTTGCTGGAAACAAGCTCCCACACTCCCGAGACCAATCCCCATATTCGTGCTGTTTCTCCTCTACGCAAAAATCTGAAAGCTGAAAGTTAAGGCTCTTCAGAGAACCAATCTATTAAGAAAGGAGATCCAATTCTGGATCTCCTCAGAATATCTCACGCTTGAACAGAAAGTATGGCGGCTCGCTAAACCTCTATGCTTCTTCTATAGAGCGCTATTCGGACTTTTCGTGGCTGACCGTAACCATCGGCACGCTTCGCCTGGCCAGCCGGGCCTCTTTTTCCTCTGCTTCTGCGGCTGCCAGTTCATGGACAGCATTGATGACCGGCAGGGTGCGCAATTTGGCCGACTTCCCGCGCTTGCTGCCGCTCAAGGTTTCCGTAGCCAGGCCCTTTGCCACTTCCAATCCCACAGAGGTCACGGTCGGCGTATGGCAGACCA
Source organism: Ktedonosporobacter rubrisoli (assembly GCF_004208415.1). Classification (GTDB taxonomy): domain Bacteria; phylum Chloroflexota; class Ktedonobacteria; order Ktedonobacterales; family Ktedonobacteraceae; genus Ktedonosporobacter; species Ktedonosporobacter rubrisoli. The sequence goes on from NZ_CP035758.1 coordinate 7,714,263, forward strand.
TATTGGTATAGGAGGCGTTAGCCAGCGGACAATAGCACTCACCGGCCTTGATGCTGTGGCGCAACTCATCGGCCTTAGCCGTGCGCCAGACAGAGCCGAAGTCGTAATTATGCTCGCGTAAATTGCCTACCGATTCGGCGCGAATGCAGCAGGTCCACACATCTCCATTAGGAGCAATCTGAGCAGAAGCAATGCCTGCCAGGCAGGGAATGATCTGGCGCTTCTCGGCAAAGGTGCGCTTGACGATATCGTAGTAACGATCGCGGAAGGCCTGGGTGATGCGCGCGGTGAGATTGGAAAATTGCTCATGGCGGATATCTTCTTGCAGGTGCTCGATGACCGGCTCATATTTCTGCATGGGAGGCGTGATGCCCATGCCCACGGTATCCAGCTCGACGCGCTCCTCAGCGATCTCACTAATGAAGGAGTCAGGTTTGAGCTCCTCGCGCACAAACTTATGAATGTTATCGAACTCGTCAATATTGAAGTTTGAGATCACCGTATGCACGCCAAGGGTAAAGTTCTTATAACGTCCCTTGAGGGCCTTCAGACCGGCATATGTGCGCATGGCGCGCTCAAAATTGCCTTTGACGCCGCGTACTTGATCGTGCTTCTCGCCCACGCCATCCAGGGAAAGATTAATGATAACTTCCGAGGTGGGGGCTGCCTTTAAGACCTGCTCAATGCGGCCGGGAATAATTTTATCCTGAATCCCATTCGTGGGGATATTAATAACGCCAGGACGACAATGCCGATAAGCCGAGGCAATCATGTCTGGGAGATCTTTGCGCAATGTTGGCTCACCACCACTAAAGGTGAACCAGTAGGCTGCACGGCCAATCGAGGCAAACGTTTTATCATATTCCTCTATGGTAAAGTCATCGTTTGGGCGCTGCCATACATTACATGTTTTACAACGGGAGTTACAGCGGTAGCTCACGCTGATCGTAAGATTCATTGGAAGTGCAAGCGGCTTGCCCAGTACATATGACGCCTGCATCTTCGGAATTTTGGGTAGAACTTCAAGCACGTCTGTTTTTCTCCCTTACAACCAGACAATAGGGTAAAAATTAAGCACAAAGCTCCCAGCCTGGCTTTTCGCCAGAGCTGTTTGCTGGGGAGCTATTTAGTTTTACGGAGAACAAAACGTCTGTGTCTCATTGACCACAAGACGCGTTTAGCCTGTGACCTTCTCCCGCATCCTGTAGTGTATAGAGCTTCGCACTATGTGACAAGTAACGAACGTATAGAGGGATACGTACCAACGTATCGCAGGATAGGCAGCCCTTCTACAACCCCGGCCTCTGTCTTTCAGGCTCTTCTATTTAACTATAACGTACAGGCCAAGCATTCTGGGGCAGAGATGTACTTATGTCTTCCCTTCTCTCCCTATTTCTGCTATCCTTAATTGACGTTATGAGCAGTTTCCTTTGATCTGCTCAGAGCCGGGCCAACTATTTCCACATTTGCTAACCCGAAAAGAATAGACTGCATAGGAAACACAAAAGCGAAAACCACCAGAGTTAGTACTACTGTTGGGGGATTATATGATCGACCTGAGTGATCCTGGGCTCGATGAGCGCTTACGTCGTCGCACTCCTGAAGGGCGCTACGAAATCGGCGAGATCGAACTCGTAATGAATATTCGCGCACTTCAGACAGAGGGCAATCTGGCCGGAGTACGCTTTCTGGCCGAAGTCTTGTTGCAGCGCTGTGCGCCAATATTTCAACGCTATTCGCAGGGCCTGCGTCATCGCCCAGAGTTGCGCGAAGAAGCTATTGCGAGTATGGGCGAACATCTGTTGCGTGAGGCCATGAATCCGAAAGAAATCTTTATCACGCAGAACTTTATTCATTACCTGCGTTGCCTGTGCGTTGATGAGTTCAATCGCGTGCTGCGTCAGGAAGGGCTCTATTATCGTCGCGATGAAGAGGGGCGCCCATCGGGCCGTCCGCAGCACGTGCCGCGCGCGCTTGTGGAATCTCTGCGGCCAGCTCCCGCCGATGATGAGAGCGCGCCGGTAGCCGATGTCGCCGACCCACATGATCAATATGAGCAGGTACATGCGGCAGACGAGAGTCAGCGCATCCTGACGTATCTCAAGGACCCTCTTGACCGCACAATTATGGTCTTGCGAGCCGTTGAGGGGATGAAGTGGGATGATATCGCCGTTATCTGCAAGCGTACTGAACGTACCGTGCGCCTACGCTACGAACGAGCCCGTAGCTATCTACGTGAATGTATTGCGCGAGAAGGCAAGACTACATACTCATCAGTGAGCGGTTAGTTATAAGGAAATAGAAAGGCGAAATGAGATGAATACTTCTGAATTGCAGCGCTTGAAAATGGCCTGGCTAGCTGCGAAGGAAGCAGGCGATACCCAGACACAGTTCGGTCTTCTGCGCGATCACCCTGAAGGCCTGGCCGAGCTCAGCGATTTTATCGCTGCCTACCATGCTACCGGGGCAGATGTGCTCGTGGAAGAGCCACAGACTATCTTGCCGGTGACGCAACGAGCCTATCAGAAAGCTTTGGAGCGTGTCTTTAATGCTGAGCTTGCCTTCGCCAACCTGACCGAGTTGCGCAAGAATCGCAACGTGAGCAAGGTTGAGGTCGCGCGCGGCTTGCGGCTAGGAGTAGATGTCTGGAATAAATTCGAGGCAGGGGCTATCGAGCTGGTGAGCTTGAGCCGCCAGCAGCTTGAACGCTTGGCCGGCTTCTTCCAGGTCAGTACCGATCAGTTCGCCCGCTTGCTCGATCAGAGCCAACCGGCCTTAACGCTCAATCGCCGCCAGACGCGCCAGGCCTCGCGTAGCGAGCAGCAGGGACCTCAGAAGCAGAGCTTTGCCGACGCCATTAAGCGTAGCGGTATGACGAAGGAAGATCAGGAATTCTGGCTGCAATAGAGGACGCGCAGGCCTTTTAAGTCTGCCACTATTGGCCGATTTGAGCGGCGCGTCCTTTGGTGGCATAGCCCACGTAGGAGACTCCCATGAACCAACCAGAACCAAGCGTTAAACGTCCTTTGGATAGCGAGGGCATAAAACCAGTCATTTCGCGTACTTGTAGATGTGTGGCCCTGATGAGAGCCCGCAATTCTCGGGGCTTGATAAAGCTGTGATAGTCGTGAAGCCCGGGCCAGAGACCCCAGCGCTGGAAGAAGCGCTCGCCAATCCAGATGAGGATCAGGCGGGCCAGCCAGGTGCGATTGATGGTATCAAAGATGAAGATACCGCCTGGCGCCAGGACACGCGCAATTTCCCAGATCGTTTTCGGCAGATCGCTTACATGTTCTAACACATCAAGGCAGACAATGACTGAGAAGCTGCCATCGGCATAGGGCAGCGACTCCGCGCAACCCTGATCAAAATGGACACTATTTCCCAGACCAGCTTTTTGGATGCGCTCTCGGGCAGCCTGCAAAGCACCGGCAGAGGGATCAAGACCTACCATTTCAGCACCACGGTGCGCCAGTTCCTGGCAGATCATACCTCCTCCACAGCCAATCTCTAATACCTGTTGCTGCCGCAAGGCCTCGCGGCCAAAGACCTTATCGACGCAGCGCTCAATATAATCGCAGCGCTCAGGCGTTATTTGCTGTAGCAAGCAGCTATTCGTCCAGACTTCTGGTGAGGCAAAGATTTCAGCCTGGGAATATTTTTGTACGCGCAATGCTTTTAGCATATAGAGCCCACTTTACTATGCTGCTATCTGTATCTACATTGTTGCTGCCATGAATAGAAAAGCCCCTCCTTACAATAAACATCTTGCTACTTATCCTGATGATAACATATACAAAGCTAAATGAGAATTGCTTTGAGGAATTTTCTACCCGTACTAAATTCTGTTTCTATTCTGCGCTATGCCTACAGTATAATACGTTTGAAGAGCGCTTTATGATCCGCATATGAAGCTGTAAGGTGCGAGGCTCAAACCGCACTGACTGGGCGTGAGAAGCGCGAGCGTGGGCCTGATCCTGGGCCAAGGCCAGGACGAGCGTGAGCTTTGCAGGCTTGCTTGAATTCGCGGAAGCGCCAGGCGATAGCGCGAAAGAAACATGATATAATGTGAGCCAATACTGGCTAAGTTTTACACTGCATTCAGAGATGTCACTTTACCTTACCGCCATAGCGAGGAGGAGGGGCGGAAGTTCCATTGCCGGGCGAAAACAGTAGCAAAATGATTAGTTTTCTGCACGCTTCTCGCACGAGGCACCTGAATGTAAGGAAATAGTAGTTGATTGGCGGAGAGAGGAAAAGCACAGCATGGCAATGTTTGAAAGCTTATCAAAACGCTTAGAAGGTATATTCAACAATCTGAGTGGGCAAGGCAAGCTCACCGAGGAAGACGTCAATGCGGCTCTACGCGAAGTTCGTATCGCCTTGATGGAGGCTGACGTCAATCTTAAAGTTGCGCGCAAATTTGTCGAACGAGTAAAAGAGAAGGCCATCGGCGCTAACGTAATGGGTAGCCTCTCTCCAGCCCAGCAAGTTCTTTCCATCGTCAATGAAGAATTGGTCGAGGTCCTGGGCGGTAGCGATGGTAAAAACAAGCTTGATCTCAGCGGGAACCCACCCAACATCATTATGCTGGTTGGCTTACAGGGTTCTGGTAAAACGACGACGGCGGCAAAGCTTGCCAATTTTCTGACTAAACAGGGGCAGAGGCCCTTGCTGGTGGCTGCCGACATGTATCGTCCCGCCGCTGTTAATCAGCTGAAGACGTTGGGCAAACAATTGAATATTCCCGTCTATGCCGAACAGGCCGGAGCCGATCCTGTCGATATCTGCGTACACTCGCTCGATTATGCGCGAGAGCAGGCGCGCAACGTGATCATTCTCGATACCGCCGGCCGCTTAAATATCGATGAGCGTATGATGCAGGAGGTTATGAATATTCGGGCCCGCCTGCAGCCGCAGGAGGTCTTGCTGGTAGCCGATGCTATGACCGGACAGGAAGCCGTACGCGTAGCCGATGACTTCAATCAGGCCGTCTCGCTCACTGGCATGGTCCTGACGAAAATGGATGGCGATGCGCGCGGTGGCGCCGCGCTCTCTATTCGCTCGGTAACCGGGGTCCCGATTAAATTTATGGGCGTAGGCGAGAAAACTGACGCATTGGAGCCTTTCTATCCAGACCGTTTGGCCTCGCGTATACTAGGAATGGGAGATGTACTTTCACTTATCGAAAGAGCCCAGGAGACTATTGACCAGGAAGAGGCGCTCAAGGCCCAGGCCAAATTGCAGCAGGGCAAGTTCGATCTTGAAGATTTCCTCAATTCTATGCGCCAGCTAAAGCGCATGGGACCACTACGCGGCGTGATGGAGATGATCCCGGGCTTCAATAAGCTTGCCGCGATGCCTGAAATGGAAGAGGCCCTAGAGGGAGATCAGCTGAAGTTCATTGAGGCGATTATTCTCTCGATGACCAAGGAAGAACGACGCAATCCAGATATCATTAATGGCAGCCGTCGTAAGCGTATCTCGCGCGGTAGCGGGACGACAATCCAAGAGGTAAATCAGCTACTTGAGCAGTTCGGTGAGATGCGCACAATGATTCGCCAGATTAGTACGGGTAAAGGCCCGTGGGCGCAACTGGCCCGACAGTATACAGGAAGCGCCGGCATACCTGGCATGCCAGCTTTGCCTAAAGCTGGTGGCAAGAAGACCGGGAAGGCTGCGCGCAAGGAGAAGAGAAAGCAGAGGGCCAGAAGCGGAAGGAGGTGATCCTCTATGCATTCACCGCATTCTGGAAGCGCTCGGCGCCTTGTGGCGCGAGCAGCATGCACAACGCTATTATTCGGTCTCATGCTGCTCACGAGTGCTTGTGGTGGTGATGCACATACGCAACAGCAAGCGCATCAACAGCAGGCACAGCTCGATCAGCAACTCGCGCAGGCACGAAAGATCGGCGTGCCTGCTCCGCTTCTAGAGCCTATTCTACAAAAAGAGCAGCAAATAGAGTCAACGCATGCCCCTTTGCCGTTCGACGATCGGGCTGTCAATGGATATTATCAAGATCTTGCCTCTCAATATACTCAGTTACAAGGCCAGGTCCAGGCTGCGATTACTGGCAGTACGGCTAGCGCGCAGTTGCAGGCCCGGCAAAAGTTGCAGAAGCTCAGTCTCTTGCTCGCACAACAGGACACTCAGAAATACGTTCAGGTTTTCCAGTTCTATCGGGCGCAGCTGAAGGCTGCCCATTATCCTAAAGAATATGTAGCGCTTAGCAGTAATATGGAGACAACTATCAAGACTATTGGCCTCCAGCATACGCTCTCGGCACGCTTGCAGACGCTACAGCACACGCTTGAGCAGCTCCAAAATACCGAGCTGGATCTGAGCTTGCTTCAGGTCCAGTACCAGAACGATCAGCAATTGTTCAAGCAGGCGCTTACGCTTCAGGATTTCCAGCGCCTCAACGGTTTGATCGAGGCTCAATATCAACAGGCAGCTGTCGGCTCGCTTCTGGCTTTTCCCGCCGTGTCGCAATTGCGTCTCAAGGAGCTTACTGAGCAGATTGCCCAGTTGAAAAGCCAGGGCTTGGATGCTAGTTCTTATGAGCAGCGCTTGCGGGCGGACCAGGCCCTGATTGCTGCCCATCCCAGCTTCTCGCACTTTTTAACGTTCGTCAGCCAGATAGACGAGGACATCATGTCCGCACGTATTGACGTCCTTTCTCAGCAAGCCAGAACCCTGCTTAAACAATTTCACCAGGAAGTGGAAAGTTGGGGAAATGCGCATCTTTATCATGACAGCTATGATGGCCAGGCTTATCCGCTGGATGCTGGCTACATGCAGCCGGGCATCGGCTCAGATCTTGATACAATGTTTAGCGATGCCACAACACTCCCCAGGCTCCAGGCCGTGATTGCTGCTGAGAACGATGCCCTGTTCAACTTGCATCTGTTGGAGGCTGATTATGCAGATCCTACGCCTTATGATCAGGTCCATAAAACTGACCTGCAGATGATAGATCACTATAACTTGCAGAAGCGCAAGATTGTGCTGGTCTCCCTGGCTGAGCAGGCTATGCGTGTCTACCAGGATCGGCAACTGGTGCGGGCTTTCCATGTCACCACCGGGCGAGTAGAATTGCCAGCTGTGCCAGGAGTCTGGCCAGTGCTAAATCGCTTAGCGCCTACCGTCTTCAGGTCCTCGGAACCGCCGGGTTCGCCCTACTGGTATCCTGATACGCCGATCAACTATGCCATTATGTATCATCAGGGGGGCTACTTCATTCATGATTCCTGGTGGCGTGACGACTATGGCCCTGGCACTCAATTTCCGCACGCCGATGCCAGCGGCAATCAGGCCTTTGCCGGAAATGGTAGCCATGGCTGCGTCAATATGCAGGAAGATGAGGCCGCCTGGGTCTATAACAATAGTGATTGGAATACTCTGATTGTCATCTATTAAACGTCAGGGATATTGGCTTAGCTTCCTGCAGGCAGGCTGTGTAGCAGCTCTATAATGCTGGCGCTGGAACTTCGCGCCTGGTAAGCAGGTGGAAGGCGATGGGCAGTAAGCTGAGCCACAGGAGCGCCAGGCCAATAGGAAAGCATATTGAGGGAAGGAGGGTAATTCCTTTTTGTAGCGAGGCAATTCTTGCCGATTGCAGGTCCGAGGGGCGACACAGAATGAAATGAACTCGCAGTCAGGAGGTAAAATTATACATACGCGGCTCGTATGGTATATAATGAGGCAGAGCCATTGTCATTGCAGCAGATATGGCCTGCCCACTGAATTGATGGAGCCGCGTGATGCAGCAGGTATCACCAGCACAATCGATCCCACGAGCCATCCACAGGATGGCTGCCAGGCAGCAGCTTGGTGCACCTTACATGGCCTGCACTCCTCGCACACCCATGTATATGTATTACCTGGTTGGTCCCCTTATTGTAATTGTTGGTATAGGCATCATTACGGCTTTCGCCCTGTCATATAGCTTCTTTCGCGACTGGCCACTCTGGCAAGCCTTACTCATTCCGCTCGTCGGAGCGGGTTGGATAGGGGTCGGTTTATGGATTATGCTCACACCCTGGCTCTATCCACGCCTGCGCGTCTTTGTCTGTCCTGACGGCTTAATCTGCCTCAGGCGTAAAGCCCAGATTATCCGTTGGAATCAGGTAGAGCAACTCTGGCGCTCTGCCCATAGAGAGGCCAATGGCAAGCTTAGCTACAGCTATCGTATTCAATTGCGCGCTGGCCCGGGAATTGTCTTCGCGAGCGACTTGTGCAACGCCGAGATGCTCGGAGCTTTAGTAGAGGATGAGATAATCCATAACCAGCTCAACGCATCTTTTGCTGATTATGAGGCAGGCGTACCCCTAATCTTTGGCGATATTATTGTGAGCTTGCAGGGCATCGGCTTAAAGCATATGCCTGAGATAGTCGCGTGGAATGAGGTGGAGAATATCGATATCAAAGATACAACAATGAGCATCTATAAGAAGGGCCTGGCCCGTGCCTGGTCACAACTTGACATTGCACGCGTGGCCAATGTGGGTGTCCTGACTCGCCTGCTCGAATATATTAAACAACGGCCAGTACAGCCCCAATTACCCCAGCTCAAAGCTTACTATGCCGGGATGTATCTACGTTTTGGTCATCTGCAGCTCAGCTTGCAGGGAGTGAGCCTTGATAACGGAAGAACGCTCTTTCCCTGGAGCGAGATTGGTAGCATTGGGGTTGGCCCGGGCGAAGTGATGCTGAAGAGAAGGGGTGAGCCTAGCGAATGGTATGCCTTGTCAAGACGAATGATCGATGATGTAGCGACGCTCAAAAAAGTTCTTGAGCATATTTTAAACAGCGACAAGGTTTTGTGAAGGGCAATCACGCAGAACGCTCTCATTCCGATCATTCCCAACGTAATTGCCCCAGATGCAACATTACCGCTCCAGCTCATCGATCGGGGTAGAGGACGCAGCTGCTAGCGTTTCTTCCTTGTGGGAGGAAGCAAGCCAGGCTGCACGATCGGGAGCTGCTGATAGAGCTCAGCGCCACTGAGGTGTGAGCGCCAGCTTTTAGCCGCCTTAAGATCCTGCACAAAGGCAGTTTGCAGATCCACGCCTAGAGCTTGCCAGAGCAGACTTATGGCACGTCGGGCGAAAGCTATATCGTTGCGCGGCTCAATCCTGTCAAGATCCTCGAAGAAAAAGCCGCAACTGGTAAAACTGCACTGCTGGTAGTATTGGGCCTCTAACAGCTTCAGCGTGCGCTCAGCCAGCTGGCTATCAGTGGGAGCCTCCTGGCCCTTTCCGTAGCGGGCCCAGAAGCTTGCGGCGCTCTCCCAGCCGTTGCGCAGAGCCAGGTAGCCATCGCGGGCGGCCCAGGGATCGCTTAAGGTTTCGCTAGCATAGCGCTCAAACAGCTGATCGGCACGCATGGCCAGATTGTTCAGCGCCTGGCGTAAAGCCTTTTTCCAACTGCTATCGCCTTCAGTACATTCGCAGCCAGTACTCCAGCGCGCCACGCCGTGTCCACAGCTCCAGGAGCTAGGAACACGCAGTTCAACCTCTTTTGAGGCTGGATACATCAGCATGTAGCGCTCCAGTGTGCAGACCTCAAAGCCGTAGTCGGGCGCACCATGTTCTACCAGATACGAGAGAAACTTATCGCGCCAGGGTTTGTGATGTCCATATAATTCGCCATCGGTCGCTATGAGGATCATCTGAGCCTGGCCTGCTTCCAGTTTGCTCTTGACAAGGTGTTCGGGCAGGTAGGAAGCTGCGAAAATGTCGGCGTTATTGGTAGTATTCCAATCGAAAGAGACGCCGCCCGAGAGTGGCGCATTATAAAAGAATACAGTGATGCGGCGACCGGAGGGCAGAGCGACCAGGTAGGGCTCAGACGGGTCTACTGACGTTGCCGCCTGCCAGGGAGCCAGAACCGTATAGGTGACCCCGTTGCGGGCCAGCAAGTCAAGGGATTCCAGGTCTACCGCCGTCTCGGCCAGCCACATTCCATGAGCATCATGCCCATAGCGCCGGCGAAAATCCTGCAAGCCCCATAGGATTTGCGTTTGTTTATCGCGAGATGTTGCCAATGGTAAAATCGTATGGTTATAAGCCTGAGCTAGCGCGTTGCCCACCCCATAGCGCTGCATATGCTGGTGATCAGCCTCAATGATGCGCTGATAGACATCGGGGTGGTTTTGCTCCAGCCAGGAAGCAAGTGTAGGTCCTAGATCATAGCTGATAGCCGCAAAATTGCCGGCAAGTGCATTTGGTCGATAACATTCAGCAGTAATCTTTTCATTGTAATTAGCATAGGGAGCTGCCCCTGGTTCTAGAGGCATTACATGGTTAAAAGGATCTTCGCGCGGAGGCTGATAAAAATGACCATAAAGACAGAGAAAAGTAGGACCGACGCCGGGGATTGTAGCGGCACTTTCAGAGATTGTTTGCTCGATCATGAACCACCTTCACTGATAGTTGACAACCTTGCCGTACTAGAGAGAAAATGCACGATTGTCTCATCTATTAATGATAACACATCAGAAGTTCAAGAAATTTCGCCAAAGCCCTCCACACATGGCCCATCCATGTGCACCATGTACGGGATCAATCCCTCTGCCTTAAAGACATGCTTGTGTTTTTAATACGAAAAAGCTAGTACTAATAGATGCAAATATGAGTCATCTCTTTTTGTGTCCCGCCAGAGGTGGAGAGGCTGGGGGCGCACATCCGCTAGATCGCGGCGCGGCCACCCAGTCCCCGGTCAAGGGACAATGCCCTGGCAAACCCTGCGCGAAACATTTCGGGATGATACATGTAGTTATTTAGGCACTCATGCTGCCCTGAGCGCTCAGCAGAAATTCCTCATAAGCCTCACGCAATTTGGGATAGCGCAGCAGGAAGAAGCCGGCATACTCTTGCGTCAGCGGGCGAGGCTGGCGCAGCAGATGCATATTTACCTCCTTGAGCAAGCGGTTTCCTTTCTTGCCATTACAAGCCTTACAGGAGGCGACAAGGTTTTCCCAGGTGCCTTGTCCCCCACGTGAGCGTGGAATAACGTGATCTATTGTCAACTCACGACTACGCTTGCCACAATACTGGCATGTCTCGTCATCGCGCAGCAGAATATTAGAGCGGGTCGGGTGTAAAATGACGCGTGGGACGCGTACATTGGCCAGTAACTGCACAATTACAGGGCGTTCCTGCTCAAGTCGGCGAGCAGCGATACTCTCCTCGATCAAAGAACGCACTTTCTCATCAACGAAAGCAACCTTTTGCTTTGAGAGCAATACGACGAGACGACGTTCGGGAATGACCGAGAGAGGTTGTAGCGAGGCATTCAATACAAGAACAGGCATGAGTAACTTCCCTTCCTCTCTGTCAGGGCCAACAACAGATGCAGACAGCGAGGACGAGAACTGAACCGGACAACCTGAAGGAAACAATCTCAGCGTTCAGTCCTGTTTATGCGCCATCTGCGAGGATCGGATGGATAAGTACGAGGGAGCTTTGCATGTCCAGGGGATGAAGGCACAGGTGCAGAGCCATCTCCTGCCACGGCTCCCGGGATACGACGTATCCGAGAACTCCAGCATGGAGAGATCAGATACTCCTCTATTGAGGGCTTTGAAATTATCTGATGCCTCTGCCTCATAACAACTCCTGTGCGTCTCTGTGATGACTCATGCGACACGCTTTACTTTTGCTTAAGACTTAATACAAGAGAGCGTGCCAATCCTGGTCGGGGTGAGAGGACTTGAACCTCCGACCTCAGCGTCCCGAACGCTGCGCGCTAGCCGACTGCGCTACACCCCGAGAAACTTCCATGCGGGCCAACTTCGCCGAACTTATCCAGCGAGCTAAGCAATACTTTCCCTGGTAAAACCAGGTTCTATCTGCACCGCGAGCACTTAGTTTGCTCGAAGTTAGTATAACATACCCTGCCGATCTTTGACAAGAGCAAATCTGTGCCAAAACTTGTCTATTTGTCTCTACAGGTCCAACTCAGCCAGCCGAACGCTGATCTTTTTAAGCAATCCTCAGTTTTTTGAGCTCGTAAACGTTCTTTTTATTAGAGCAGGCTCTTATTGACTCATCGGCCATCTGTGCTGAAAATTTTTTCTGTCCTTTCTATTTCTCGCATTGATTGTAATGAATATACAAAACGGTGTTGCAAAATCTAAACCAGACAGGGCATTTTTTAATCTAGAATTAACCTTTTGCTAACTGAACAATGTAGCTTGCATGCTATGCTCATTCTTGAATAGATCGCTATGGGTATGTAAGAAGGTGTGCCATAAAAAAAGGTTCTACGCGAAAACCTGGCTTAGATCTTGATCTCTCTCGTCGTGAGCTCCAAAAGAAGGGCGCCAGCCCTATGAGCCGCATCAAAGCTGGTAGGATCGGGTTAGAGCAGCATTGTGAATACATATTGGGCAGAGATGGCTGTGCAGAGAACGGGGTATTCCGCTAGTTGGCAGGGCAATTTCATAGATACCTTTATATGTATATAAAAATGTGGAGGATGCTACTATGCTGCAGAATAGTCGCGCAAAAAAGGTGGCCGGGATTATTCTTATTATCCTGGCGTTACTTTCTGTGGGCCTGGCAGGGATATTGCTCAGTAACACTTTGTCTAATAGCGCTGTTGACGCCCAGCAAGCCAATGGCCAGGTACGTAACTTTACACTGTATGTGCGCAGCACCTGGATCAATATGCCTAATGGGACAAAGATGTGGGCCTTTGGCTATACAGACAATCCTAACGGCCAGGCCAAAATTCCCGGTCCCTCGATCGTTGTTACGCAGGGGGATACTGTAAACATTACTTTAAACGATAATAAGGACCCGACCAGGACGCAATTCAATCCTGATGGCGATGGCCATACGATCCATCTGCACGGCCTTGATCTGCCCAGCGCGATGGATGGCGATCCCATGACTGCCCCTGGCGGCCATGCCGTCATGCAGGGTCAGGCCTATACCTATCATTTTGTGGCTAAGTATCCCGGCACTTACTGGTATCACTGTCATCAATCGGCAGCCGAACATATCCAGATGGGGATGTATGGTGCGCTTATCATCAGGCCGGCTAATGCTTCCAATCAAGCCTATCCTGATACGCCCACATTCGATAAGGAATATACCTTTGTGCTCAGCGATATGGATAGTGCGATGCACCAGACAGACTATGATGGATTATATAAGGGCGGCAGTGATCCTAACTGGACCAAGTACCAGCCTGATTACTTCTTCATCAACGGCAAAACCTGGCCCGATACGATGATGGATCCCGAAGATAGTATCAATGCAACTGTAGGACAGACGGTGCTGGTACGCCTCATCAATGTAGGATATGTAGTGCACGCTATTCACACGCATGGCTACCATTTTCAGGTTATCGGCAGCGATGGACGTAAGCTCGATGCACCCTACTATAAAGATACGCTCTCCATCGGGCCTGCTGAGCGCTACGAGATTATCCTCAAGCTGGATCTAGCCGGCCGCTATATGCTGCACGATCACGCGGAGCAGATGAATACTAACAATGGGGAATATCCGGGCGGTATGATTACGATGATCAATGTGAATAATCCTGATGGCTCCAATCCGGTGCCGATGAAGCAGCTTATGCAGCGCTAGAGCGCTGCGCAGGATACTTGAGTTCCCTGCGTAGAACCAGTTTAGTGCTACTGCATGGAAGAGCCTGGGAAGATTTTTTAGGGACTAAATAACTTTTTCTCTCTAACTCGCCTACCACAATGAGTAGGCGAGTTTTGCGCTGCCCTTTTTGCGCTGACTTGTGAGATAGCGCAATTGTTCCTCTTCTCCCCACGCTTCTGACCAATGCTGAGCCTCAATAGCCTGCTTACTGTGTTGCAAAAATCGCAGTTGTTGAGAGTGTTGCATGAAGATTTTATAATGTTCACGTTTTCTAGTATTTATTCTATTACAATATTTTAATTTTTTATCAAAAGCTTGACCCTTGATGAATCCATCTCCTAAACTGGTATTAGATTGAAATACATGAAATCTATATTACATGTTGAGCCCTTATCCACCTGGCGCGAGATGTGATGAAACCATACGGAAAGGACAAAGCCATTGTAGATCATAACAGGAAAGAAATACACGTTGCTACACCGATGTTGAGCAGTTGCATTGTGACGCTTCCCAGAAAGGAAATACCATATGAGTCAAGTCAATGTTCTAGGGACATGGCCCTCAAATTGGGGACCGGTGACCTTTACGGGGACTCCTGATCATCTTAGCGGACATTGGGATCAAGGAGAAGGAAAGCAAGGGCAGATCACGGCAGGCTTTTATAATCCTACTACCGGCCTGCTGGTCTTTTCCTATTACCAGGCCTGGAACAATCAAAACGGAGTAGCGGGCTTCCTTCTTTCTGAAACCAATCCCTTAGTCGGCAATTGGGCTCAACCTAATGGCAGCCATGGAGGGTGGGATCTCATACGGACAAGGGAAAACCCCGCCAGTCACATCAATGTGGTGAAAACATGGTCATCAGCCTGGGGACCGGTGACCTTTACGGGGACTCCTGATCATCTTGGCGGACATTGGGATCAGCAGGGGGGAAAACAGGGGCAGATCACCGCAGGCTCGTATAATCCTACTACCGGCCTGCTGATCTTTTCCTATTACCAGACCTGGAACAATCAACATGGAGCAGCGGGCTTCCTCCTTTCTGCATCGGGCCACTTCAATGGTCAATATGTTCAGCCCAATGGTAGCCATGGAGGGTGGGATCTGACCCCCTAGCGGTTTGCTTGAAACTGACCAGGAACGCTGAGAATTTCTGCCTCTGGCCACAGTCTTATTTTACCGCTGGCCTAAGATTTTTGCCTGCTGCAATAGGCGCGTACCAGGGCCTCAGTGTTCCAGTTTGGGCGAACAGTGGCCGGGATTCCATGATCCCGGCCCATGCTTCAGGCGTTGGCAAGAATTTGCTTTACCAGGGTATCGGCCAGCTCTAGCGAATAGTTCTGGCCGCGATCGTGCGGGTAGACCTGAAACATATTGGCAACCCACAAACCCGCCAGGGGCGTATTGAGCGGCGGGATATGCTCACGGTACTCGGTGGTGACGATTGGCTGCGCGAAGGGAGCCTGGAAGACCCAGCTTTCCTGTATCCATTCAGGCTGGAAGGCAGGTACAAGGCGTTTGAGGGCGGGTGTAAAGCTAGCGATGACCTCTTCTTTGCTCAGGGAGAAGAGCTGATCGTGCATAGGACGATAGTTGCCAAGATAAATGAGATGCTTTCCTCCATATTCATGGGGCTGGCAAAAGTTGGTGTGTTCGACCAGGGCCATAAAGGGGTAACCAGGATCACAGATGTTGATCCAGTAGCAGCTAGTGGTAAGCTGCCGATCCAGGGCCAGGATCAGGCAGTGGGCGCCGTAGGCCTGGCCCCATTCGTAGCGCGCGCGATAGTCGGCGGGCAGGGCTGGAATGAGGCGACAGGTGAGCCGCGTTGGTAAGGTAGAGATCACGCGGTCAAAGTCCCAGGCGCCCTGGCTGCTCTCGATATGCCAGCGTCCCTCCTGCTGTTCAACTTTCTCGACGCGCGTTCCAAGCAATACTTTGCCTCCCAACTGCTCAATCCGCTCGCGCAGCCGTTCATAGAAGAGCTGGAAGCCGCCGCGCAGGTAGCCGAGTTGGGTGGTGCGATCATGGAAACGGGCCCAGAACCAGGGCAAGGCTATCTGGTCATAGAGTGCACCAAACTTGCTCTTAAAGAGTGGCTCAAAAACCATTCGGTAAGGCTGCGCGCCCATCCAGCGGCGCAACCAGGCATCAGCAGTTTTGCCTTCAAATGGCCGGGGACCGCTCAGCTTGAGCCAGGCCATGACCGCGCCTACGCGTAGACGCTCATCTATGCGCCAGGGTTTAAAACGCAGCAAGGAGAGCGGCGAATCGAGCTGATGGAACTCGCCATTGATCAAGCTAACCGTGCGCGGCCGCCGCCAGGTCAGGTGCTCGCCCAGTCCTAATTCTTGTATGGCCTGAATAGCTGTTTTATCGGTGCGGAAGATGTGATGGTAGAATTTTTCTAGCCAGACATCACTACCACTGTGGGGATGAAAACCGGCGGCCAGCCCTCCGGCAATCTGCTCTTGTTCAAAGACTATAACAGGTTGATGAGCCTGCGCGAGACGGTAAGCCGCCATCAGGCCTAACGCGCCGCCACCAAGAACCGCGTATTGCATAATTCCCTCGTTTACCTTACGACCATGCGTGATTTTCGCTCTATTGTATCATAGCAGGTGCTCATCTTTAGCAGCCAGAATGTTACGGCATAGAGCTTTGCCGCTCCTACCTTGTCCGCTATTCGTCGGATGCTAACCCAAATTACCCAAATGCGTGAAATCTGCGGGCTCGCTCACCCAATGAGGATGATTTGCCTTATCAGGCTCTATGCTATACTTGCTCTAGCCTGTGACAGATTCAATACTTAAGCATAATTTTCTGCTTGAGGGTTGGCGAACAGATGCCAGTCTCAAGACATCAGCATGTTGCTCAGGAGGAGATATTTGCTCGATCTTGCTACCAATCGGCTCCCCTGGCATCCCACAAGCTTTATTGGGCGCCAGCAGGAGATAAACCAGCTCTGTGCCTTGCTTCAACGCCAGGAAGTGCGCCTGTTGACCTTAACCGGACCGGCAGGCGTGGGAAAGACGCGCTTGAGTATAGAGGTAGGCACGCGGCTGATAGAGAAGTTTGCTGATGGGGTCTTTTTTGTCCCGCTGGCCTCTGTGACTGATCCCCAGCAGGTTGTGATGGCTATCCTGCAAACGCTCTCCATTGACGAAGTGGGAACCGTTTCCCCACTTGCCTCTTTGCAAACGGCGCTGCGCGACAAAGAGCTCTTATTAATTCTTGATAACTTCGAGCAGGTGCTTGAAGCTGGCACTGTCCTGGCGGCGCTGCTGGCTGCCTGCCCACGCCTCAAGATGCTAGTAACGAGCCGGATTGTGCTGCGCTTGCTGGCCGAGTGGGAGGTGATGCTTTCTCCGCTCTCCATTCCTCCTACTGATCCGCCGTTGGACCCTGATCAGCTCTGCCACTATGAGGCAGTGGCGCTCTTTGTGGCGCGTGCGCAAGCTGTAAAGGTTGACTTTGCGCTGAGCAGTGCTACCGCTGGAGTGATCGCGACCATCTGTACGCGCCTGGATGGCCTGCCCCTGGCTATTGAGCTCGCGGCTGCGCGCAGCAAATACTTTTCGCCCCAACAACTGTTGGCGCAATTAAAAGATGCTTTGGCGATCCTCTCACAGGGAGCCTCCGATTTGCCTGAGCGCCAGCGGACGATGCGGGCGGCGATTGCCTGGAGCTATCAGCTGTTAACGGAGCCGGAGCGGCAGATCTTCCGCCGTTTGAGCGTGTTTGCTGACAGCTATGATGAAGAGGCTGCGGCAACTGTCTGCAACGCGGCCAGCCCGATACCTATATCGGTCCTGGAAGGCATGCTCTCGCTGGTGGATAAGAGCCTGCTCCGCTCGCTCCAACACGCCGAACATGCGCCTCGCTTTCAGATGCTCACTCTGTTGCGCGAGTTTGGTCTTGCCTGCCTGACCTCGGCGGAAGAAGTCGAGCCAACGCGGGAAGCCCATGCCACCCTCTACCTCAAGCTTGCCGAACAAGCACCAGTGGAAAGGGAGCAGAAGCAGTGGCATGATCGCCTGGAACAGGAACATAGCCATCTGCGGGCGGCTCTGGCCTGGTGGTTAGAGGGGACGTCGCGCGCAAAGCAAGAGGCCACGGAGCTTGCGCTGCGTCTGTGCCTGGCTTTGAGCGAGTTCTGGCAACGACGAGGCCATCAGCGCGAGGCGCGCGACTTTTTTGAACGCGCCCTCCAGCAGCGAGAAGGCGTCTCAAAGGAGCTCCAGGCCAGGGCCCTCTATCAGCTTTTTCTGTTAGAAACGACGCAAGATGACTATCAGGCTGCCGAGGCACACCTGGCGGAAAGCTTTGCCCTCTCCGAAGAATTGGGCAGCGGGCGGGATTGTGTTGTGTGCCTGACGGGTTTTGTCAGGCTGGCCTTAATCCAGTGCCAGCATGAGGTGGTGAAGACAAGAGTTGCCGAGCTGCGTAGGCGCTGCCAGGTGGTGGCTGATGATGCCAGCCTGGGACTGGCTCTGACGTTTTTTGCGCGCTCTTGCTGGCTGCAGGGGGATTATGCTCAGGCGCGGGAACTGCTGGAAGAGAGTAAGAGGTGCTATCAAAGGGCGCAGAGCCCGTATGTGCTTTTGCCGCAAACGCATCTTGCCAGGTTACTTTTTCTTGCCAACCAGGATCTTGCGCAAGCGCAAGCTCTGGCAGAACAATGCCTCAAGGGCTGGCAAGCGCTAGGTGAAAAGGAGCAGAGCGCAAGCACGCTCAATCTCTTAGGACAGATTGCTCTGTTCCAGGGAGGGCTGGCCCTGGCCCAAAGTTTGTTTGAGCAGAGTCTGGCAATCGTGGAAGAAACGCTCGATCGTTCCATGAGGGCTGAGATGCTGCTCGGCCTGGCGCGCCTTTGTCTCCAGAGGCATGAGCCGGAGAGGGCCTGTGAGCTTTTCCAGGAGATTGTAACCCTCTTACGCGAAATCGGCTCTCGGCAGATTCTTCCCGCTGCGCTTGAAGGATGGGGCTTTGCGCTGGCTCGAACGTGCAGGCCTGGGCAGGCGGCGCAGCTGTGGGGAGCAGCGCTGCTGCGACGAGAGAGCGCTGGCATCAAGAGGCAGCCAATCGAAGTCCCCTTCTACGAAAGCCAGGTGCGAGAGGTAAGAAGCCAGCTCGGCGAGAGCCGCTGGAACGCCGCCATAGCGCAGGGCAAGGATATGACCCTAGAAGCTCTTGTGGCCCACGTTAAGGCTGCAGAGCCCGCCGCCTTGCCCCATAGGGAAGTGGGCGAGCCGAGCAAGACGCAGGAGCCTGAAAATAACTCCCCACTGCCTGCAGGCTTGACGGAGCGCGAAAGTGAAGTCTTGCGTTTATTGGCGCAAGGCTTGAGCAATGCCCAGATTGCCGAACGCCTGGTCATCAGTCCGCGCACCGTCACAACGCACCTGAGCTCTATTTATGGCAAGATAGGCGTGAGCTCGCGCAGCGCTGCGACGCGCTACGCCGTTGATCATAACGTGATTTGATCTCTTGCTGCTTCCCTCTTATGCGTACATTTGAACTACGTAACAGTACGTAGCCTCGCTCTCCTCACCTGGCTTTTGCCTCGAAGCAGGGATACGTCGGGAGATACGAACTTTGACGGATGTGCTTCGTGGCTGTCTCCGGCTATACTCTGGCGTAGAGGGATGAAGGAAATACACAGTTAAAGCAAAAGGAGACAAGGAGATGACCTATATTATCCCTAAAGCCCAGCTAAGCAATGGAAACCTGTTTCAAGGCGGTAAATACGACAATGTGCCGATTTCATTCTTCTGGGTCGAGGCGGCTCCCGGTCGGGGTTCCCGCCTTCATTGCCATCCCTATGCAGAAGTCTTTGTGGTGCAGGAAGGTCAGGCTACCTTCACCGTAGGTGAGAGCACCATAGAGGTTGAGGGCGGACATGTCGTCGTCGGGCCGGCCAATATTCCTCACAAGTTCATCAATTCTGGAACAGGACCGCTGCGCATGATCAATATTCATCCGAGCGAGCAGACCATCCAGCAATGGCTTGAAGAGTAGCCTGCCTTTCTCCCGCCACGTTATAACGCTTTATACAATCAACAATAAAAGGAGTATTTAGATGAGGAAAATTACAGTTCTTACTTTCGTAACACTTGATGGCGTCATGCAGGGGCCTGGTGGACCAACCGAAGATCCCAGCGGAAACTTTACCCTTGGTGGCTGGAATGTTCCCTACTTCGACGCGTTTCTTGGCAACGTTATGGGAGAGCAAATGAGCCAGCCGTTTGATCTCTTATTGGGCAGAAAAACCTTCGAGCTCTTTGCTAGCTATTGGGCTCAGCGTGAGGAGGAGGGCGCGGGCATTAACAACGCCACCAAGCACGTGGTTTCGAATACGCTTACAACCCATCCCTGGAAGAAGACTGTCTTTATCAAGGGAAATGTGGTGGATGAGATTAAGCAGCTCAAGCAACAGGATGGTTCTGACATCCAAGTCCACGGCAGTAGCCAGCTCATCCAGACCTTATTGAAGCACGATCTGGTCGACGAGCTGTGGCTCAAGCTATTTCCTGTGACTCTGGGAACCGGAAAACGCTTGTTTGAGACAGGAACGCCTCCCGCTTCCTATACCCTGGTCGAGGCAAAATCTTCCCCCAATGGGGTGATTATTGCTAGCTATAAACGTGCAGGAGAATTGCAAACTGGATCGTTTGTTTGATCGTTCAGCTTAAAGCGGGCTTTAAGGCCATTTTGGCGCGCTGAAGGGGTCCCGGAACTGAGCGCAGAAGCTTTCAGCCTGGCGTATCCCTTCACATGTGGATGGCTTGGCCGGCTTCCCGCAAGCGCAGAAATCCGGAGTCGGTCTTGCCTGCGCTATACCGAAGTAGTAAGCGCGAAGCACCATTCATCTCGATCTCTTTTACTGCCAATTTCTCCAGCAACGTGAGCGGGGCAGGTGTGTTTAGCTCTTTACTCTCGCCCTGGCCGCGCCGGCCGATCTCTAAAAGATCAGGCAATAGTATTTCCGGTTTTGTGGCTCTTCCTGAGAATACATAAATGTAACCACTTGCGATATGCAAGTGAGAGGCGAGAGAAGGAAAGAGCACGATCTGGTCGGGAGGCCAGCAGATATTTCACTAAGATATCGCTCACCTCTCTTAGATCGGAAAGGAAAAAGAAGTGAAGACAGCAGTTCAAGAGCGTGACATCGTTCTCGATACTATGATAGATACGATTGGTGCAGAAGCCAATATAGCGGCTCCGGTGAAGAAGGAAAGGTCCGTCAAGCTGGCCCTCTCGTTCATGATTGGCTGCGTTGCTCTGCTCATGACCGGGTTTGCCATCATCATTCCCGTTTTTCCGCAACGTTTGCAAGCCCTGGGGCTGGGATCTGAGACGCTTGCCTTGATGGAAGGAGCCTTTGGTCTGGGGATGTTCCTCTTTAGCACGCCGATGGGAACCTGGGCCGGGCGGATCGGGCGCAAACCCATCCTATTTCTCTCACTGGCCGGCTACATTGTCACAAATCTGCTGTTGGCCTTTATCAATATTCCGTTGCTCTTTATTCCCATTCGCTTTGTTGAGGGGATGTTGATCTCTGGCCTGATGCCTGTCGCCATGGCCATGATCGGCGATACGATTCCCCAGGAACGACAGGGGCGTTGGATCGGCTATATCACGACTGCCGATGCGGTTGGCTTAGCGCTAGGCCCTGGCATTGGAGGCTTTCTGGGTCAGACCTTTGGCTTTAGCAGCCCCTTCCTGCTCACAGCCGGTATTGCCCTGCTTGCTTCCTTGCTGGCCATCTTCCTGGTGCCCGAGACCCTGCCCGAGCATGTGAAGCTAGAAGCCAGGCAGGCAAAGGCCAATCGTATAGCTGGCGTGCAGCAGAAAAAGGAACAGGGCTTTGTTCACCTGATCTGGCTCTTTGCCTCCTTCCTACTTATCGACTTTGGCGTGATCTTTACCTATCCCTTCGTCTTCCCACAGTATCCCTTCTTCTTTGAGAAGGTTCTGCACTATAGCCCGGCTCAGTATGGCTTGATTATCAGCACTTTCGGTCTGGCCATGGCGATCTTCCCACTCTTCCTGGGGCGCCTTTCGGAGACCATGCCGAAGAAGCCGCTTATCGTCGTCGGAAGCCTGCTCTTTGGCGCCCTTAACCTGTTCATGTTTGTGACTCCCGTCTATGGACTGCTCCTGGTGGGATCTGCCCTGACAGGACTGGGAAGCGCGCTGATCACGCCGGCCATTGGTGCCATCTACCTTGCGGCGACTAACGATAAGAATCGCGGGCAGGTGATGGGGATGCGTGGCTCGGCCATCTCGCTGGCAGTGATGCTGGGTCCCCTGGTTCAGGCTGCGGTTGGTCCCTGGATCACACCCCATATCACCTTCGCCATCGGTGTAGCCCTCTCGTTGCTCATGGCTCTTGTCGCCTTCGTCCTTGTGAAGCCGGTGAAGTCGACAGCCAATCGCTGAGGTGAGGCTAAAGCAGCCTCGCTTCAGGTGGGAAATTATTTCCCACCTGTTTTTTTTAGGCATACTTAAAAATAACTTACTCATCAGCGTACTTACTAAAATATGTTGCCAAATTGTCGAAGAAGTTTTCAAGGAGGAGAAGCAATCGTGATGGATACCTCAAATGAAGCTCAGGTCCGCGAGTTGATCGCAAGCTGGACGCATGCGGTTCGTAGCAAGGATAGAGATGCTTTGCTTGCCTGCCATACAGATGATGTTGTGCTCTTTGACGTAATCCCCCCTCTGCAGATTCAGGGCTTGGAGGCGTACAGGCAGCAATGGGAACTCTTCTTTGCCGTTGATCCAGGAGGGCCAGGGTCTTTCGAGCTGACGGATCTACACGTTAGTACCGGCGATACCATAGCTTTTGCTCATGCCTTGCTCAAAGTTGCCGGAAGCACAGCGCGCCTCACCCTTGGCTGTCGCAAGCTTGATGGCAAGTGGCTGATCGCTCATGAACACCATTCTTTTAGCAGCAAATAAAAGGGAAGCGCCGCCTCTTGTAGCCCCTAGAGTCAGGCTTTCAGCTTCGCTCAGGGCTCTGATGGGGAAGAGCAAAGGTTAATTTATATTGCGAATTACCAGAAGCTTTTAAAACGATCTCTCGAAAAGTTCATCTAACCGAAGTACTGCTACAAGCTAACAAAGAAGAAGAAGTATGACAATGGCAAAGCGTGAGCCAAGGGCTGAGCAAAATCTCAGTGGCTATGGAGCGCCGCCTATCCCCTGGGCGCAGGTAAACGAGCGCCTGGAACAGGGCTTTCCGCAGATTCCGGGATCAGGTGGACCGGATCGACATACCTGTTGGCTGGCAACGGTCAGGCCAGATGGCAGGCCACACGTCATGCCTTTGGGAGTTGATTGGGTGGATGGTGCCTTGTATTTCAGTACGGGAGCTGCCTCCCGCAAGGCCAGGAACCTGGCGCACAACCCTCAGTGTGTGATTACAGTTGCTACTCACGATTTCGACATCGTTGTAGAAGGCAGAGCGAGCAGGGTAACGGACTCGGCGCTCGTGGCGCGCCTAGTCAGAATGTACCAGGAGCAGGGCTGGCCTGCGAGGGTAAGCGAGGACGGGATCTCGCTGACTGCCGACTATAACTCGCAGAGTGCAGGGCCGCCACCGTACCTCATCTACGAAGTTATCCCCGAGACCATTTTTGCCATCGGAACGACGGAGCCCAATGGAGCTATGAGCTATCGATTCTAAACAGACGGAGAGTCGATAAACATGAGGCAGCCCGAAAAGTTGTGAGCAGGGATGCAAGGGCCAGGGCTTAAAAATCTGGCCCATAAGACTGATAAGTACGGGAAAGGCAGGCCATTGAGATCAGCGTGCAGAATGTAGTATGATGCTACCCACGACCCACGCTAGCGAACTCGTTGTAAAGACAGGGACCTGCTTATGCGATGTTTAACTATTCTTACCTGCCCGGTCTGCGCGACAGGCTTTGAGCAGATCGACAAGACGCTCACCTGCGAGCATGGACACACCTTTGATGTAGCCCGCGAAGGCTATGTCAATCTGCTTAAGAAGAAGCTATCAGGCGATACGCGCGAGATGCTCACCGCCAGGCGCAGCTTCTTTGCTCATGGCTATTATGCTCCGCTCGCGGATGCCCTTACGCGCTTGCTACATGCCTATTTGCCGCCGGGTCAGCCTCGCATTCTTGATGCTGGCTGTGGCGAGGGTTATTATCTTGGCCATATGCTGCACTATCTCTCCAATCAGCCTGGCTATGAACAAAGTTGTGCTCTGGGTCTTGATGTCTCGAAAGATGCAGTAAAGATGGCGGCAAAGAAATATCCAGCGGCAAGTTTTGTCGTGGCTAACCTTAAGGAGCGCCTGAGTATCGCTGATAGCTCTGTTGAGGCCATTCTTAACGTATTTGCGCCGCGCAATATGGATGAGTTTGCACGCATTCTGAGCGCGCGAGGCCTCTTGCTGATCGTTATTCCGGGCAGCGAGCACTTGCAGCAACTACGCTCAGTTTTGCCTCTGCTGCAAATCGAAGAACACAAGCAACGTCACGTGCTCGAACAGGCGGCGGCACATTTTCATTTGCTGACGACAAGTGGTCTGAGCTATACCCTGCAGCTTGCCCGTGAAGAGATAGCGCAGCTGGTCACGATGACTCCTAACTACTGGCATCTCTCGGACGAGGCCCGCCAGAGCCTGGAGACGCTGCCGGAAATGGCGATTACTGTGAGCTTTCTCTGCCTGCTTCTGCAAAAGATCTGAGGCTCTATTCCATGCGCGTATGTTTAGCGGCGGACTGAGAAGGCGCTAACGGCTCTATCTAGAGGAGTTGGCAGCCCTCAGCCCGCTGCGGAGACGCCGCTATACGAGCTTATAACGACGTAGTTTCCTTACTCTTGTGTGGTACGACGAGCAAATAGAGGTGCTCTGTCTCATCGTAATAGAACTGGATATTATTATGTTGGAGCCAGCGGTAACATTGGTTAAAGAGATTATCCGCGTGCCGCTTCTCAGGGGGCGTATTGACCATTTCCTGCAAGAGCCTGGCCCGATTGAGCTGGTCGAGGATCACGAGCACTTGCTGGCGCGAAGGCGTCGTAGGCGTGTTGCAAGTTTCCTTTTCTTCCATATTGCGTTCCTGCACTTTCCCTTCTATCCGAGACATGACACAACTCCACATTCTTTAAAAAATAGCACTACAACTTAACCGCTCATCTGCCGCCTCGCCTCTACGTTCTTTGGCTTAGCCTTCTTTCCCACCTCTTTGGGATTTGCCTGTAATGTATAGCATGCAGCGCTTTCCAGCAACGGAAAAGCGCTCGGCTATTCTTCAAGAAGGGCAAGCGATCAGGATCAAGGCAGGCTTGTTAGCAACTACAATTCCGCGCTACAACAACACCTTCTTCTTGTCTTTCCGCAGGCTATGCCGCATGTAGCTCACAGCCACCAGGCCTTAACAGCTTAGCGCCTGGTCCGCAAACAGAAGCTTTCTTTAGATTAAAATATGATGTTGACATAAGAAAAATGTTGAATTTGATAATTGGTGTTGCATCTAAATACAAATACGAAATGATTATGCGTAAAGTAACAGCGAGTTATGGCTAAAAAGAAAAAGTGTGCGGGCAGGCGCTCAAAAAATAGATGAAGCATCCAGCTTATTATGCGGATGCTTCATCTAAAGAATCTGGCCCTATAGGCTGGGATCAAGCGGATTTAGTGCGTCGTCTCCTGACCTGGTGTCCAGCGCAAATTTGGCTTACGGGCGGCCAGAGCCTGATCGAGTCTACCGATCACAGTCGTATGAGGAGCCGTCTTGACAACCTCCGGATCGCTGCGCGATTCCTCAGCGATCTGGCGCATGGCGCCGACAAAGGCATCGAGAGTCTCGCGTGTCTCCGTCTCGGTTGGTTCGATCATCATGGCCTCGTGCACGATCAGCGGGAAGTAGACAGTAGGGGCATACATACCGAAATCGAGCAGGCGCTTGGCCACATCGGTAGCTGTGACGCCGCTCTCATCCTTCTGGCGTTGGGCTGTAGCCACAAACTCGTGCTGGCAGGTGAGCGGATAGGCAATCTCATAATCGCTGGCCAGCTCGTGCTTAAGATAGTTAGCGTTCAAGATCGCGCTCTCGGAGACATGGCGCAGGCCATCGGGTCCGTTGCTGCGTATGTAGGTATAGGCGCGCACAAGAACTCCAAAGTTGCCTTTGTTAGCGCGTACCTTACCGATCGATTGCGGGCCGGCGTCGGCCCAGTAATATTCACCTTTGCTATTTCTTGCAGGCAAAGGACCGGGCAGGAAGGGCACTAGATGGGCATTCACCCCGATAGGTCCGGCGCCTGGCCCGCCGCCGCCGTGGGGCGTGCTGCAGGTCTTGTGGAGATTGAAGTGTACGACATCGAAGCCCATATCGCCAGGGCGCGTAATGCCCAGTACGGCGTTAGCATTGGCGCCATCATAATAGAGCTGGCCGCCGGCCTCGTGAACCAGGCGCGCGATCTCCACAATATTGGCATCGAAGAGGCCCAGCGTATTGGGATTGGTAAGCATGATCGCGGCAATCTGCGGCGCATAGCTAGCCAGCAGCGTGCGCAAGTGATCCATATCAACGCCGCCGGTGCTTGCATCGGTCTTGATCTCAACAGCCTTGTAGCCGGCCAGGGTCGCGCTGGCTGGATTCGTGCCATGAGCATTATCGGGGATAAGCACCAGGTGGCGTTCGCCCTCGCCTCGACTTTGATGATAGGCCTTGATCAGCATAAGTCCGGTCAGTTCGCCATGGGCGCCGGCCGAAGGCTGCAGCGTGACGCGGTTCATCCCCGAGATTTCCGCCAGGTATTGCTCCAACTCGTAGATCAGCTGAAGCGCGCCCTGCACCGTCGTATCGGGCTGCAAGGGATGGATATGCGCAAAGCCGGGCAGCCCGGCCATATCCTCATTAATCTTAGGATTGTATTTCATCGTACAGGAGCCCAGCGGATAGAAGCCCGTATCGACGCCAAAGTTGCGCTGCGAGAGATGGGTATAGTGGCGCACAACCTCGATCTCGCTCACCTCGGGAAGCGGGGCCGGTTGCTCGCGCAGCAAAGCGCCTGGAAGCAGGTTTTCAACGGGCTCGGCAGGCACATCAAGGGCCGATAATGTCGCGGTCCTTCGTCCCGGCGCGCCTTTTTCAAAGATTAGCTTCTCAACACTCACGCCTGCACCTCCTGCAAAACTTTTACCAGATAATCAATGTCTTCTTTTGTACGTACCTCGGTGACACAGAAGAGCATATGGTCGTCCATGCCAGGATAGCTCTCACCGAGTGGATAGCCGCCAATAATATTGGCGCGCTCAAAATGCTGCTGCAATTTGCTGGCGGCCACAGGAGTTTTGATCACAAATTCATCAAAGAATGGCCCCTTAAAAGCAGCTTCAAAGCCTGGAAGCGCGGTAATCTGCCGGAAGGCATAGTGGGCTTTTTGCAGGCAGAGCTCGGCCAGCTCGCGGAAGCCCTGCTTGCCAAGCGTGGCAAGAAAGAT
The DNA here is from genome assembly GCF_004208415.1 of Ktedonosporobacter rubrisoli. Lineage (GTDB taxonomy): Bacteria > Chloroflexota > Ktedonobacteria > Ktedonobacterales > Ktedonobacteraceae > Ktedonosporobacter > Ktedonosporobacter rubrisoli. The sequence continues at coordinate 7,741,376 of NZ_CP035758.1, forward strand.
AGTGGCGCCAACGGCTAGCAGCGATTGGTTTGTGCAGATATTGGAGGTGGCGCGATCGCGGCGAATATGCTGCTCGCGAGTCTGCAGGGTTAGCACATAGCCTGTCTGCTTCTGGCCTCCCTCCTCGATGGTCTGGCCGACGAGGCGTCCTGGTAGCAAGCGCATAAACTTCTGCTTAGAGGCGATAAAGCCAAGAGCAGGCGCGCCATAGCTCATCGGATTGCCAAAGCTCATCAGCTCACCTACGGCCAGATCTACATTATATTCGCCTGGAGGGGCCAGAATGCCTAAAGATGCCGGCTCGGTAATCGCTGTCACGAAGAGCGTTTTGCCTTTGTGCGCCAGAGGCTCAATGGCTTGCACATCTTCTACACAGCCAAAGAAGTTAGGCTGCTGAATGATTACAGCGGCAGTCGCCGGACCCACGGCGGCATCCAGGTCTGGCAGCGAGGTCACGCCGTTGACTGTCGGAACCTCTTTGACGCTAAAGCCACGCGCAAAAGCATAGGTATGTAAGACGCGGCGATACTGTGGATCGACGCCGGCAGATATAACGATCTCTCCCTTGCCGCCGGGACCCAGGGCCATCAGGGCGGCCTCGACGACGGCTGTTGAGCCATCATAGAGCGAGGCATTGGCGATATCCATTCCTGTGATCTGGCTGACCATGGTCTGGAATTCGTAGATGGCCTGCAGCATTCCCTGGCTTACTTCAGGCTGGTAAGGCGTATATGAAGTAACAAATTCCGAACGGCGCTGCAGGTGCGAAACGACGCTGGGGATTGTGTGGTCATAAGTGCCTGCCCCAAGGAAAGAAATTGTAGTATCAAGACTTTTATTTTTCTGCGCCATCCTGGTGAGTAAGCGCTTGAGATCCGGCTCGGTAAGAGCCGAGGGCAAATTGAGCGGCTGTTGTAAGCGTATATTCTCCGGAACAGGCTGTAGCAGGTCCTCGATGCTTGAGAGGCCCATATGCTCTAGCATTGCCTGCTGCTCCTCCGGCGTATTGGGTACATAGCTCATGCTGGTGAACTCTCCCTTGAGGTATAGCAGCGCCCTTGCTGCTTTATCGCGCAAGGAACAAGGAACGCTTTCATAGATCGGACATGTAGTTATCGCAAAGTAGCATGATCCCTGTTTGCCACTGGATACTATCCGTATAACAGTATTGCCAGAGAATCATGCTACTTGTATGCTTAAAAATCTTTTTCATTATACCCCATCGATAGCTATGCTAGCTACCTTTGAGGATAGAGGGTATGGGATGCTTGTCCCTTCTCTCACCGGTCAGGGAGAGAATAAGGCTTTAGCGGCCCTCAAGGTACTTCAGATACTCTTCGGAGCTCAAAAGCTGATCGAGCTCGGCCTTATTAGAGAGCTTCACTACCAGCAGCCAGCCTTGCTCATAGGGGCTATCATTGATCACTTCGGGGCTATCTTTGAGGACCTCATTGACGCGTACGACTTCGCCGCTGATGGGCGAAAGCAGCTCAGAGGTGGCCTTGACCGACTCGATATCGCCGATTTTGTCGTGGGCACTAATACTCTGGCCAGCATCCTGGGTCATTTCCACATAGACGATATCGCCGAGCTGATCTTGCGCATAATCGGTAATGCCAATCACGCACTCATCACCCTCAACGCGAATCCACTCGTCGGTCTTGGTATACTTCAGGTTATCTGGATGATTCAGACTTGCCATTGTTCCTCACTCCTTCTGCAGGATAAATAAGAGATAAGCGCAAAAGGCGACCATCAAGGTCGCCTGCTGACTATTTCTGTCGTTTATAGAATGGCAGCGCTACTATCTGGGCCGCCACGCGTTTTCCGCGAATCTCAACCTGGACCTGGCGTCCCACAGTAGCGTGGGCAGCCTCAACAAAGCCCATGGCGATATTCTTTTTGACGGTTGGTCCTGGGGCTCCGCTCCTCAAGCTGCCGATTTGTTGCTCACCATCATAAATCGCATAGCCGCCGCGCGGTACGCCACGCTCGATCAGTTCGATGCCTACGAGCAAGCGGGCGGGTCCCTCTGCCTTCACGCGCTGCAGAACGTCATGGCCGATAAAGCTTCCCTTCTTCAGCTTCACAGTCCAGCCCAGGCGCGCCTCTAGTGGGTTGGTCTGCTCATCCAACTCGTGACCATAGAGGCAAAAGCCAGCTTCCAGGCGCAGCGTATCGCGCGCACCTAGCCCGGCCGGCAGCAGGCCTTGCTCTTTGCCGGCAGCAAGCAGATCGTTCCACAGTTTGACCACATCGACGGGAGCGCAGTAGAGCTCAAAGCCATCCTCGCCCGTATAGCCGGTACGCGAGATGAGGCAATCAATGCCATCTACCTGGCCCGGGACAAAATGATAGTAGAGGATAGAGTTCAGATCAACTGGCGTGAGCGGCTGCAAGATACTGAGCGCAGCCGGTCCCTGCAGAGCAAGGAGGGCCGTTGTATCTGATTGATCAGAAATAGTGACGTTCGCAAAACGCTTGGCCTGGCTCTGAACCCATTGCAGATCCTTCTCAATATTTCCGGCATTCACAACAAGCATATAATGCTGCTCGGCCAGGTGATAGATGAGTAGATCATCGATGGTGTTGCCATCAGGGAGACAGAGCGGCGTGTAGAGCGCCTGGTGGATAGCCAGCTTCGAGACATCATTGGGCACAAGGTATTGCAGGAAGGCCTGAGCATCTGGCCCTTCCACCTTAAACTCGCCCATATGACTGACATCAAAAAGGCCTGCCCGCGTACGGACCGCCTGATGTTCCTCTATGATGCCGCTATACTGTATAGGCATCTCCCAGCCACTAAACTCTACAAGGCGTGCGCCCAGAGCGCGGTGCTGCTCGTAGAGAGGGGTGCGTTTGAGTTGAGCGACGTCTTTGTCGGATGTTGTCATAAAAAAAACTCCAGGTGCTGTAGAGGTTTCTGTATTCTATTTTCACTATATCAGATTTGCCAGGGGCAAAACAAGGAGGCTTCTTCGATACCTCCGAGACCAGGGGCATGACATCTAGTAGCTGGCTCATTAACGGAAATTCAGGAGAATATGCTCAACATGGCGGGCATTGGGGATGTTAATAAATTGCTGTTTCGTGCCAAAGGTAAGCGTTCCTCGCTCTCCACGTCGCTGCTCGACACGCTCAATATTCCCGATAGAGCCTCTATAGGTGTTGACTACACGTCGTGGGCGTAGGGTGATAAAGAGGATGCGCTGATTGGTGATAGCATAGAGTGTAGATCTGGCCTCCAGATAGTCACGAATGGGGGTACAAATACCCAGGAAGGCCGGAGTAAATATAATCAGAGAATAGAATATTGTAACTATAAACGTGGTAAGACCAAATAGCGACATAAGGAAGATAAAGGCACAGAACAGAAATCCGGCCAGGCCCAGGATGCCCGCAAGCAGCCGCTTCCTTGCGCATTGCCAGGGATCGGGCTGCCCATACCATAAGAGCTGCTCGCGCTCGCTTAGCTCCTGCCTGAGAACCTCCTGGATGTCTATCTTCCGTCGAGAAGATTTTTGTTCTCTCTCTGGTTGCAAAAATTCCATTTTTTGCTGCTGCATCACAAATCTCTTTTCGTCCTGGTTCAAGTCACAGGTCTATCTCTTAACATCTGGATGGGATGAGCTCCTACCAGCCCAAGAGACCCAAATATATTATAAAGAGCCAATTGTTATCTAATCACTATTCTCATTTTACCATCCCCAATTCACGAGGATAGTGAACTAGCTCACTAAAAATTTGCGATTATCAAGCGTCGTCCTCCGTTAATTTAGATAGAGGAGCGACTCCCGATTATAATCACGGCTCCTTGCCAGATATCACGGAGAAAATGTATATGCAAAAAAATCTTAATCTAAGAAAATATGTGGATAGTATGTGGCCAGCAAGATTTATCGTGGCCTTAATCATCGGTAGCTGTCTATTAGCCGCCTGCGGTAGCGATGGTGTCTCAGCAGCAGCAAGCACACCGTCAGCCGCCAATGCTTCACAGACGGCTGCAAGCTCAACGCCGACAAGCCCGAGCGGCAATAGCAGCGGAAAGGCCATTCCTACTAACAACGAGCCGAGCGGCAACGCGCAGAAATTACAGGAGCAATTAAAAGCCTTGCGCATGGTTGATCAACAGCATGGTTGGGGCCTTACCGCGACTTCTATCCTCAAGACTACCGATGGAGGCGTGCACTGGTATAATGTCACGCCGCCTAACGTGCGGCTTGGTGAGCAGAGCACAGGCACATTTATGAATAATCAATATGCCTGGGTCGTTAATTCGCAGCCAAATAGCCCGATTACCGTTCTGCGCACAAGCGATGGTGGGAAAAGCTGGCAGAGCTCCAAGATCAATGATCCCGACTCCTGGGCTGGCGATATGCCACATTTCTTAAATACACACGAGGGCTTTATTGAGATTATCGCCCAGGGCGGACCTGGCGCCGGCAGCGAAAGCGTTGACATCTTCCATACCAGCGATGGTGGTCAGAGCTGGAGCAAGGTGAGCGGTACCGATCAGCAGAGCAGTGGACTGCCCAGAGGCGGGATCAAATCGGGCATCTCCTTTAAAGATAGCTTGAATGGTTGGGCCACCGGCGAAGAACCGACTAATTATCCCTGGCTCTATGCCACGCATGATGGTGGCAAGACCTGGAAGCTACAATCCTTGCCCGATCTGCCCAACCCGAGCGGCGGCGTCGCTTTCCATACCACACCTCCTGTATTCTTTGGCGCGCAAGGGCTCTTGCCGGTATATGTCACTGGAGAGTTGACAGCCAATACCACTTTTCATGGTTTGCTGCTCTATAAGACGATTGACGGCGGCAAGACCTGGGCCACAACCTACCTGGCCAATCACGCGGCCCTTGGCACTTTTGATAGCGATAACCTCTATATTGTCGATATCCAGCATGCCTGGGCCAGCGATCGCAACACAGGTACCCTCTATGCAACCAGCGATGGTGGGCGCAGCTGGCAGGCGATTGCGCAGCATATGGGCAACATCCAGGAATTTAGCTTTGTGGATACTACTCATGGCTGGGCGGTTGGAGATAAAAGCCTGCTGCGTACAAGTGATGGTGGGCATACCTGGCAGCGCATAAGCTAATTGACAGGCGCTAACTGAAGTCCGGGGGATGAAGGTCCCCTGGACCCTTTTTATCTTAAGCGGCCATAAGTTCGCATGCGCTCCTCAACCAGCTCAAGCGTTGGAATCCCCTCGATTCCTTGTCGCTCAACCGAGAACGAGGCAGTACTATTGGCAAAATCCACGGCCCGCGCAGGATCGCCATGACGATATAAGTGCGTCAGAAATGCTGCTGCGAAGACATCCCCGGCGCCAGTTGGATCGACCTCAGTAATCGTATAGGCAGCAAAGCGTTGTGTCTCTCCGTGGCGAAACAGCGTAGCCCCGTGTCGACCATCAGTCGCAATCAGCAAAGGCACGTGCAAACTCCACTGCGCCAGAATCGCATCAGCCTCCTGGCGATTACCATTGGCAAAGGGCAGCAAATCATCGTGACTGAGAATGAGGACATCAAGAAAAGGTAAGACGCGTAGCGCATCCTGCCAGGGCGTTGGCCAGACGCGCCCATCGGCATCCCAGCGGCGTAGCCAGCCCTGGGGTGTGGCCGCGATAATCGCCCCCTGACGACGCCTGAAGAGCTGCACAAAATCGGGAGCGAGCTCCTGAGCCAGCGGACCCAACAACACAACCGGAGCCTCAAGCCAATCCTGTGGAACATCCGAGACTTGCAGCGACTCTCCCCGCGCGCGCAAGTACTGGGTGCGAAAGCCCTCTTGATACTGATTCACAAAAGTCGTAGACTGAGCCGACTGCCGTGCATGCAGCGCGATAGAAGGCAGGAAGGTGGGGAGCTGAGAAATAAGTTCGGGATCGGCACAGGTAACTATCCCGGCCGCCAATCCTAAACGATAGGCGGTCAGAGCAGCAAAAGTGACAGTGCCTCCAAGCGTGAAGGAGCCATCTGGCCGTAGATCACGCGTTACATGTCCAATCGTCAAAAAATCGGGAGCCTGGAGCACTACAAGTACGTTCCTTCCTGCTTACTTGCGATATTTCCAAAGACGTATGAGCAATAGGCAAAACCGGCCTGGAGCATAAAACTGCCTCCATGTTCCTCATAGCATACATGAAATTTTCCCGAAAAGCGAATCATCCCGTAGGCAGACAGGGCTATTTAATGTTCGTGAGAAAGCCTTCACTTCAGCCCAAAAAAGGATGAGAACCTGGTAAAGTGATAGTACATCAAAACGTCACGAAACGAGGTCTCATCCCAAATGAACTATACCATGATGGCCCAAGCAAGTGAATTGGCAGGTTGGAACAAAGAGAGCGAAGCCCTCTCAGTGTATCAAGCGATGCAACAGCTCGAAGATCGACGCAAAAACAAAGGAAAGCGCTACAGTTTGGCGCTCGTGTTGACGCTGATTATCCTCGCGAAAATGGCAGGAGAAACGACATTACAAGCAGTTTCCGACTGGGTGCGCTATCGGAGTGCCTGGTTGCAAGACGTCCTGCCAGATACCCGCGCCACCTTTCCCTGTGTCGCCACCTATAGCAATGTCTTGCGGGCTGTCGACCCAGCTCAGGTAAATCAGAAGCTCATGGATCTCCTGATCCGTGTACGTGCGCAAAAGCGGGTTGCGAGAGAACAAGAGCATATCATCCTCGACGGCAAGACTCTTCGGGGAACCCAACACCATCTGGCGAAAGATCAACAGAAAATGCATCATGTCGCCTGTTATGAGGCCCAGACCGGCATTGTGATCAAAGAACACATCGTTGCTGAAAAAGAAGGAGAACTGACCCACGTTTCAGCCTTTCTCACGCCGCTCTTCCTGCAAGGACGTATTCTTAGCGCGGATGCTCTTTACACCCAAAAATCGATCTGTCAGCAGATCATCGCTTCTGGTGGAGAGTATCTGTTCTTCGTGAAGCAAAACCAACCCACGCTTGCCGAGGATCTCCGTCTCTTCTTTGGCGAACCTCCCCTTGATTGTCTGGATTGGCGAACTCAGGTGCAGACTGACAAAGGGCACGGGCGGCTCACGTGCCGGTTCATTCAAGCCTCCACGGAACTCAATGATTTCCTGGCCCGCGATTGGCACGAAGTTGGACAGGTCTTTTGTCTCCGTCGGCGAGTCGAATATCCTTTGCGCTGTACCCAAGAATATGTCTATGGCATCACGAGCCTGACACCTCAACAGGCAACCCCCTTGCGCCTGCTTCAGTTGATCCGCGACCACTGGCGCATTGAGAATCGGCTCCATTGGCGTCGCGATGTCACCTTGCAAGAGGATGCGTGCCAGATCCGCAAAGGATGTGCTCCTCACACATTGGCCGTTCTTCACTCCTTTCTGCTGGCTCTCTTCGATTTTTGCGGTGTCACCAATGTCAGGCAACAGATGCGCTGCTTCGATGCTCATCCACTCCAAGCTCTTCAGCTCTTGCTCAAGGCCTTGGGGGAAAATTAAAAAGCCCTGGTAGGCAGAGCTTTTCAGTTCTGGTTTGTGTGCCGCCTGACGGCGGCGAAGAGAGGGAAATATTGGGGCGAAGCCCTTAACAATCCCGTTTTGGAAACCTGCAAAGTCCTTGTAGCAGAGCTTTGCCGGGCATGTTTGCGCGTTCATGGGTCAAAGAGAGGAGAGAGAAATTGCTGTGGGGTATCTACTAAGCTATCATGGCGGGGAAAGCTTGCCAGCGCCATGAGCCGATTTCCCGGCCAGAGAGCTCTGTCCCCTGATCCCCGCCAAACTATCTGTCAAGAAATGGACATTAACGTCCGGGACGTTTTAAAGAAATCACCACGCGCCGCTCGTCGCCTTCCCCAATACTTTCAGTACTGATATCGTTGCTATCAGAAAGAGCGATATGGACAATGCGCCTCTCGTGAGGCGGCATGGCCTCAAGAGCGATAGAACGGCGATAGTTACGAACCTGTTGAGCAACGCGTAGCGCCAGAGAGCGTAGATTTTCCTCGCGGCGTTCGCGATAGTTTTCAGCATCGACAATGATGCGCATGCGATGCTTGGTGCGGTGACTGACAATCAAGTTAACAAGCAGTTGAAATGCTGCCAGTGTCTCTCCGCGCCGCCCAATGAGCAAGCCGAGATTCTCATGAATGCCCTGAATATTGAGCGTAAGAGGAGTGGTAGAGCGGACCTGGACAGAAGCCTGAATATTCATATACCGTAAAATATGTTGTAGAACATCGACGGTAATCTCGACATCCTCGCGCGAAGGAGTCTCGACATTCTGGATCTCGCCCCCCGATGTAGCCTCTGCCTCGGCGGACGCCACCAGGGCCTCCACAGGAGCATTAATGGCCACGAACGGAGCCGTCTCTTCCTCTTCTAGCTCTTCCTCCTCATCATCATATTCCTCCTCATACTCCTCCTCGTCATCATATTCCTCCGCCTCATCATCCTCATACATCTCGTCCTCGGGGAACTCTTCTTCAGGAAGAGCGACCTCTGGACCATCAGGGCCAAGAATAGCATCAGCCATTTCGGGCGTAATTATTGCACTGGAACTGCCTGGACGCACAGTAACACGTACACGAGCATCCTTGCTTCCCAGGCCAAATGCCCCGCGACTTGGCTCTTGCAAAACGGCAACCTCCACCTCATCGCGGCGCTTGCCCAGGCGTGCCAGGGCCTGCATCACCGCCTCATCAACACTTTTGCCACTAGCCTCTATGCTTTCCACGGTTTCCTTGCCTCCCTTTAGAACTATAAGTAAAATTGCAGCCTGTAAAGGCCTGGTGTGCCCTTCTCACAGGCTGCAATTGAGTTAGCTGCGTGATCTTTGTGTAGCCCCGCGCCGGCGTGCTGACGCACTTCTTCCTCGCTGATGCTGACGCCCATACGAAGATCCGTTGCGTGGGGATGAGCGCAACTGGCTTCCTATCGGGCCAGTGCCATCGACGTTTGTTTGCTCTGTTTTCTCTACAGCTTTACGCTCGCGCTCCTGGGCTGCGGCTTCTGATTTATTCTTTGTAGATGTGCTTACCGAACCGTCCACCACACGGCCATTTTTGTTACCAGTATCTTTCTTTTCTTGCATAAAATCTGGCATCGTCATTAAGGAACCCCAGCCGGTGACAAAGTACTGCTGGACAGCCTGGAAGATAGAAGAAACGGTCCAGTAGAGTGCCAGGCCCGCCGAATAATTCCAGCCAATGAAGACGATAAAGACCGGCATGATCCATTGCATCATCTTCGTGGATTGTGCCATGGAGTCAGTGCTAGTCGCGGCACCCTTTGGCTGAGACATACGCAACTGTATAAGCGTTGCCACACCGGCCAGGATAGGCAGAATATGTGTAGGGTCGGGATGACCTAGCGAGAAATGCCAGGCTGGATTGAGAAAGGTAAACCAATTGAGATCAATATTGGGGAATCTGTTAAAGTGAGGCACGAACCAGTATAACATGGAGTTCATTACTTCGACTTTTGTCGTGCTCAACAAATTATTAATGGCATAAAAGAGCCCATACAAGACAGGCATTTGCACCAGCAGCGGGAGACAGCCGGCCACCGGATTGATGCCGAACTCCTTATAAAGATTCTGCATCTCGCGCATCTGGGCCTGCTGATCATCCTTATACTTCTTGCGGATCTCCGCCATGCGTGGCTGTAAAGCCTGCTGGCCCTTCATCGATTTAAGCTGCTTTAGCGTGAGAGGGAACAAAATGAGTTTGATTGCGACTGTCAGAACCACAATAGACAGACCAAAATCACCAAAGAGGTGATAAAGCAGCATGAGGGCGTTGAAGATGGGATAGGTGAAAATGATATTAAAAAGATAACCGATGGGACCGAATAAATTACCCACGAGTACTTTCCTGCCTTCCTCGATCTAATCTCCCACCCAATTGTTCGGGAACAGGATCATAAAGATCGCCGTGATAGAAGGGATGACAGCGCCCGATCCGCTTAATGGTCATCCAGCCGCCACGGAAAAAACCAAAACGTTGAATTGCCTCATATCCATAGTGGGAACACGAGGGAGTGAAACGACACGATGAGGGCAGGACCACCGACAGCGTGCGCTGATATATGCGTATCAAACCAAGTGCGATGTATTTCACGATATATAACCTTTGCGTAAGTTCAACTGCTCGCGCCCGGTACCTGATCGAGCAGTCGCGCCCGACGTAATAATGTAGTAATATCCTCTTTAAGCGTACTCAAATCTACTCCAGACGCCTGATGTTTGGCACTGAGTATTATATCCCATCCTGTGGGGAGATCAGCAAGAACTGGTCGGACAGCTTCGCCAAGTAGCCGTTTTATATAATTACGTTCGACTGCACGTTTTGAGATGCGCTTGCTGACCACAAAACCTACACGTAGCGTTGTCAAATTATTAGGAGCCCATACGAGGATAAGCAGCCGAGATGTAAGCATACGTCCCTGCTGCCTAGCCCGTTGAAAATCACTACTTTTACGTAAGCGTAACGCACGGTTGAGAGCCACAATATTGCCAGGCTTTTTAAACTGTTAAGCTCCAGCGCCCTTTAGCGCGGCGAGCTTTGAGCACACGCCGCCCGTTGCGGGTATGCATGCGTTTCATAAATCCGTGTTCACGCTTGCGCGGAATGCGTTTCGGTTGCCAAGTACGTTTCATCTAAAACTCCAATATTAGATACGGATAGCCTGCATCGAGGTTGTAGAAATTAACGTCTTCATGCGCAAATTTTGTGCCACGCTGCTCGTGGCCTTAAGAAGAAAAGAGAGCGGGGCCAACCCCTGCTACTTCTCCGCTGGAGACGTATTCCCTTTCCGCCGGTTTCGCGCACTTCGTTAACTCTCTCCAGGAGACTGGAGGCAAATGCAGCTTTGCATCCAGCATATGCATTCGGTCAGGCTTCCTTGCCACGAAAGCGGCAGCCTCCAAACGCAAAATTATTGCAGAAATTATTCTTCTTCTGGGCCCACCTGGAGTATCTCGTAAATTATAGCGAGTATAATTTACGCTGTCAATTGTAACACTATAGGTCCAGACTTTCCAACCCTGATTTTTCTGTCGCCAGGTGGCGACAATGAAGTGGGAAGGCCGGGGAAGCCGCCGTCTAGCGGACCGTAAAGCCCCAGACTTTCCCATTTTGTAGCGTTGCTTAAAGTCCTGCTATAGTAGGGTTATGCCACTACGGCGTTTTAAAGCGCAGAAGGACGCGGCCCAACTTAACTTCATCGTTATCATTAAGCGGCGTTGGCGTTTTGGCGACCAGGCGCTGCCGATTGAGGAATGTATAGTTGGTGCTATTCTCATCTTCGAGCATATACTGCCCATTTTCATAGAAGATGCGCGCGTGCAGGCGAGATACGCCCCCCTCTTCGCCGCCTTGTGGAGTCAGGTCCACATCCGGATAGATGTTGCTGACGGCATCCTCGCGGCCGATCGAGATGTTATCCTTGCCGCTTAAATCGAACTCCTGGTTGTTGGCCTCGACGATGAGCCGGGCCTGCAAAGCGCCTGCGGCTGGAGCGGCGGCAGGAGCCGGGATAATGGTCGCATCTTGCTCAGCAACCGGCTCTGGGGTTGGCACATGCTGTGGAGCGGGCTCAGCGGCCGGAGCTGGCGCGCCCAGCAGGCTCACGCCGCAGTTTGAACAAAAGGCCTCGCCTGCAGGATTTGTGGCCCCACAGGAAGGGCATACCTGCTCGCCAGCGGCCGGAGTTGGGGCCGGAGCTGGAGCAGGCTGAGCCGCGGCCTGGGGCGCTACCGATGCAGATGCCAGTGGCTCGCCACACTCATCACAAAATGCTGAACCATCAGGGTTTTCATGTCCTAAAGAGCACTTGACTGTCATAACAATTTATTCCTTCCTCATGTATTGGCATTCGCTGTCGATTTCATTCCGTCCGGAACCGGCGTGTTCGCAAAAATGTCTCTACGGAATGACGTTTGAGGAACCCTTCTCAGGGTACTATATCATCTAAACGCTGGGTCAGTTTACGCGTCTTATTACCAACCGATTTGACTTGCTCTTGCGAAACTTGCTGACCCTGACTGATCTGTTCGATAATGTCGCGATCCTCCTGATCGAGGACGCGTGTCACCGAAGGAGCCAGGCGCGTCGTGACCTTACCGGTGCGCTTAAACTCGTCGAGCACGCGCGTTACCAGGCGGCTGGCGTTGGCCTTCTCGGCGAAATTCATCACGCGCGCATTCACCTGGGCCGCCTCGTTCTGATCAGCCGTAAAGGTGACCTTGATGTCCTCGCGCATGCGCTCGCCAACCAGGCCGGAAATCGGCACATCATAGGAAAGCTCGGCCTGCGCAATACGGAAGAGGCCAGCCGGGCGAGGATCGAGCATTAACTCAACCAGCACAGCCTGAGGCGTATCCTTCTCAAGGTCGCCTAATTGCACAACAACCTGGCGATCCGAAAGGCTCGACTGATCCACATCGCGGATAAGCGGGAGGACTTTGACGGCTTTCCTGGGGGTGACACCCATTGGCAGGCGCAGGGTCAGTGTGGCATTGCGCACAGCTACGGCAACCGCGCTCTGAACTTGCTGCTGGAAGATAGTCATGGCGTCGGCAGGTGAACGGATAAACTCTGCAGGAGAGCCGCCGCTCAGCTGACCGATGTCGTCGAGCAAGGTTTCGTCCCAGTCAGCGCCAATACCCAAGGGATAGATCGAGACGCCGGCTGCGGCGGCATCTCTGGCCAGCTGACGGCAACGATCGGTATCGCCATAGGTTACACCATCAGTCAGCAAGATCATACGGTTGATCGCGTTGGGGATGTTCCAGCGACGCAGCTCGCCAAGGCCCTGGATCATACCCAGAGACATGGTTGTGCCGCCGGCATCTTGAATGCGATCAATCGCGGCTTTCATACCTGGCTTGTCATTACATGGCATGGAAGGGATAATCACCTGAGCAGTATCGTCGAAGATCACCACCGAGATATAATCAGTCGGCTCCAGGCGATCTATAACCATTTTGACTGCTTCTCGTACATTTCTTAGTTTGGCACCCTTCATAGAGCCAGAATGGTCAATTACCAGGGCAAAATTCAGGGGCATACGCACCTGTGCCATGAGTTCTGTCGGCTTGGCTTCCAGTAAAACATATGCAACCTGGCTTCCACCTGTTACTGGCATGTAATCTTTTCCTAATTGGTGTGCCAGTGTTACCTCTCCGGGCATACTACTTTAGCTCCTTTCGCATTCGGCTGGCCCTAGTATATATCAAATCAATGCACCACTCAACGCACGAAGACGATTACTGCGCTCACATTGTCTTCACCGCCATTCGTATTCGCCGCTTCGATTAACTGCGCACAAGCAGTTTGTGGATCTGGCGCGCGATTGAGTATCTCGGTAATCTGGGGATTGCGCACCATTTCCCATAAACCATCTGAGCAACTCAGCAGAACATCACCGGGATGGATCTGCTGCTTGAATATATCAATCTGCACGTTTAATTTGTCGCCAAGACTGCGATAGATCTGGCTGCGTTGCGGATGCGTATAGACGTCATCTGGCTCAATCATACCCCCTGCCACCAGTTGGCCGACCAGCGAATGATCATTGGTTAATTGATATAGCTTTTCATCACGTAGCATGTAGGTGCGACTATCACCTACATTAACTATATACGCATGATCCCCAGCAATCATAAAACCTGTGAGGGTCGAGCCCATATCGGTCTTAGCGCGCTGATTCGTCTGGCAGATAGCCGTATTGGCATCTTCGACGGCCCCCTGTAGGAGGAGTACCAGGGTATCTTCATCTTTTTCGGCTTCTGGTTTGCCTTCCTGCTCAGCCTCTAAAGGCCCAGCCAGCAGCTCGTGTACCATGCGCTTGGCGATGGCATTTACCGCCATACGACTGGCTAGCTGTCCATTATCATGACCACCCATGCCATCAGCTACGATGTAGACACCAAGTGGCGTGGCGTATGACTCGTGAACGCGTTCCAATTGCAGGAGGAGTGTGCTGTCTTCATTTGGCTCTGCGCGCCTGACGTTGCCAGCATCCGAATCGCAGGCTGCCAGCAGATGTACACCATTAGGGAAGGCCGATTGCGACTCCTGGAACTGTTCAACCAGATAAGTGTGGCTCTGCTCGATAAAGGTATTGACGATGGTGCCCTGTACGACATGTGCCTCTTGATTCTCGGCCTCGGCTGCCGGGTACTCGTGCAGGGTATAATTAGCGTCGCGCAGCCGGGCCCCGCAGTCGATACAAAACTCATCGCCCTCGGCGTTTTCCTGTGAGCCACAGACCCAGCAGCGCTGATAGCCCTGATGATCAATGACTTGATAGGCGTGCTCTTCCGACCCATCATTGAGCACCTGGACAATCTCGTAGCGTGCGCCGACGAGCGTGCCAGGCGCGAGTACCGGGAAGTCCTCGGCTGGGGTCGTTGGCTGAGTTGGGACATCCTGACTATTCTGATCGTCTGTAGGTGGTGTTACTTGCTCCATTACATCCTCTTCTTCTGGCGTTGAGGGAACAGCTTCCTCTGGCGCAGGCTCTGCCTCCTCTTCTCCGCTCTCTTCGGTTGCGCTCTCTTTGCCGTCAGCCTCGCGCCCGGAAACCTCTTCCTCGGTAGGCGAGGAGGAGGACTGGGGAGCCGTTGCCTCTGCAGGCTGCTCTGCCTTTTCTTCTACAGACTTCCCCAATTCGCTAAGCGGCATCATAATAGTAGGCTGCTCGGTAATATCTAGCGGTTTCGCTTCCTGGTGTACCTGGGGTACTGAAGACGAGTTTGTGGCCTCGGTGGCCAAAGGATCGATCAAGACCGTAGGGGCATCGGCAATGTCCACCTGGCCCTGTTTCTCCGCATCAGACGCCTGATTCTCGTGCTCCCCTCCCTGCTGCCAACGGCGTGTATGGTAAGCAAGCATTTCTTGTGGCGTGAGAATCTGGGTTGGTGCCAGGCTGACATCATACTCCCCCCTGTCTTCCTCTCGCGCCTCCTTGAGGGGCGGGGGCGAGGGAGGAGTTTCCTGTGTCTCCTCCTGCTTAGCTACTTCGGTGGAAGTGGCCTCTGCTTCACTCTGGGGCGTAGCAGCGGACTCAGGAGAGAATGACAGCCCACAACCCTTACAAAATTTGGCATTCTCACGATTTGGTGTATGACATATCGGACAGAGCATCGCTGCCCTCCTTCAGAGTTGTTTTTGTAATCTGAGAGCTTCGGCATTTTTGGGATCACGTTGTAGCGTTTCGTGTACCATATGCCTGGCCTCTACCTTCTTATTCATCTTGAGATAGCATGTGGCCATTGCACTATAAATCTCGGGCGCGTGCGGACCAGCCTTGCGCGCCTCTTCTAGTGCGCTTAAAGCCATCTTCCATTCGCGCGCTTTCATATGAGCGCGCCCTAGCTCATACCAGCCTTCCCATAGAGCCGGATCGCGCTGAGTCGCCTGTCGTAGGGTGCTGATTGCGGACGAGGTTTGTTTTGTATCGATATAAAGGCGTCCGATCGCAATCAAGATAAGGGCATGATCCGGGTTTATACGCAAGCCGTCAAGGAAGTAGGCTTCAGCATCGCGATAGTTGCCCTGCTCCATGGCCAGTAACCCAAGCTGGTAATAGATAGCCGAATCCTGGGGAGCCAGCGATTGGGCCTGCTTGAAGGCATTTGTGGCTTGCGCGTAAAGCGAGAGATCGCGATAGCACATCCCAAGCTGAAAGTAGGCATCGAGGGCGTCTGCTTTATAACGTGTGGCTTCCTCAAATCTCTCGGCAGCAAATTTTAGATTTTCGCTAAAGAGTCGTTTGTCGGTTTCTTTTGTTGATTGACCATATTGGCGATACGCGCGGCCAAGATTATAGAGTACATCATAGTATGGGCCGCGCTGCTGGAGAACCAACTTGAATTGGTTCACAGCCTCCACATAATTTTTATTGGCTAGATTTTGTAATCCCAACCTGTAGGCTGCGCTACCATCATTGACAGTCGCAGGAGCCGAGACGGGGCGGGCCTGGATGGGCTGCACCGGGCGGGCCTGGATGGGCTGGGCAGGACGAGCCTGAATTGATTGTACCGGGCGAGCCTGAATGGGACGAGGCCGAATGGGCTGCACCGGTCGGGCCTGGATCGAAGAACGCGCGGGCGGCACGCGCACCTGGGGCGGAGCCACGGCTACGCCTTGAACCAGCGGCTGCCCATCGCGCTGACAGAACTTGGCACCGGGACGATTCTGCAGGCCGCACTTGGGACAGACCAGGCCAACGCCGGGCCGATTGGCAACGAGGATGGTGGCCGCCGGCGAAAGCGCGGGAATCTGGATGGTTGTTGGCGCTACGCTGTTGGGCAGGCAGTGCTGCAAGGCTACCCGCATGGCCTCCGCGCTTTGAAAGCGTTGCTCAGGCGCTTGCTGCATGGCCTTGATAATCACCTGCTCTACCGGGCAAAGATTTTTATTGCCCGCCTTAACCGTATGCAGGCGCGGATTCTTGGCAAGAATGCTTCCCGGAGCTGGTGTCTGGATCGGATCAGGCTCATAGTTTGTCAGCAGATGATACATCGTCGCCCCTAACGAATAAATGTCGGAGCGCGCATCTGTCTGTACCAATTTACCAGGATTCTGCGCTGTGCGCCTCTGACCGGGAGAGGTTATCGATCCCAGGTGTTCGGGCGAGGCATAGGAGATCGTGCCAAGGTTCTCTGTATTCGTACGTTTGTTTGGATCGAAGCGGCGAGCGATACCAAAGTCAATCAACTGGACTTCATTATCCGGCGTAATCATGATATTACCTGGCTTGAGATCGCGCAGGATAATCGGTGGATTGCGCGAATGGATATAGCTCAGCGCCTCACAGACCTGGATCATCCACTTGACAGTCTGCTCTTCGGGAAGAGGTCCATTGCTGTTTTCGAGGATCTTCTCAAGGCTGCGCCCGGGCACAAACTCCATGGCGAAGTAGTAATTTCCGCGGTCCTGGAAGGGCAACATTAAGGCTGCGATGCGCGGATGCTTGAGTCCACGCAGAAGAGCGATCTCTTTGTTGAAGCGTTCAATGGCAGCCTTGCGATCTTCCTCACTGGTATTTGGGCTGATAAGCAGTTCTTTGACGGCATAGTAATAAGGAGGGGTTGTTCCTACCTGCTCTACCTTGTAGACAGTTCCCATCCCACCTTCGCCAAGAATCTGCACTATTTTGAATTTTCCGTCAAGAATAGTTCCTATTGGGAGAGCCATACTGCTGTTTTCTCCGATACGCTCATGCCAGATTTAGTGAGCACTGACATGGACCACTATTGCGCTAATGTTATCTTCCCCACCGCTCTCGTTGGCCATGTCAATCAAGCGATCACAGATTTTCTGCGGGCTTGTCTGCTCACTAAGTGCGCGCAGCAAATCATGATGCCGCACCATCTCCCACAGCCCATCTGAGCACAGCAGGAAGGTATCGCCTGGCAGCAGCGTCTCTTGAAAGATGTCAACCTCGACTAGCTTATGCCTTGCTCCCAGAGAGCGATAGATATAGTTGCGCTGTGGATGGGTATAGATGTCATCAGGTGCAATCTGCTTTTGCTCTACAAGTCTGGCCACCAACGAGTGATCCCTCGTCACAGGGGCTAGTTTATTGTTCCGTAACAAATACGTTCGACTGTCTCCAACGTTGGCGATATAGGCCTGGTCGTTTTGGATTAAGACTGCAGTGACGGTGCTGCCCAAGCCGCGGGCAGAGGAGTCGCGCTTACCATAGCGTAATATAGCTTCGTTTGCCTGCTGAATAGCCGCGGTAAGCTGCGCTTCCGCCGCAGTAGTGAGCGTGGTCTCGGATAGTTTACGCGTCTTTTGCCTGGCCGATGCGTCTGAGGGTGTCGCTTTGCCTGTCTTATCGACGGTAATCGGGCTCAGTTTGATCGTGGGCTGCTCAGAGAATGGTTTAAAGAAATTATCAAGACCTTTACTAATAGTTTCAATCGCTAACCTGCTAGCAACCTCGCCCGCCTCATATCCTCCCATGCCGTCAGCCACAACAAACAAGCCGCGATCTCCTTCTTCCGACGATTCAATACGCTTGTAGACACTATCCTCGTTTTGCTCTCGTTGTCTCCCGATGTCGGTTTTATCGGCGGCAGTGAGTCTGAGATGCATATTTTTTTACCTCACAGGACCAGGAATCTCCGGTGTATATTATACGCTCACTATAGCATATAGTAGTATTCATGACAATTGAAGCTTCCTTATTATCAAGGCTATTTAACAGTCGTATTTGATCTCACTGCGAGCGCCAGGGGGAAGATAGCGCTTCCAGCCAGCAGAGCTTCTCCCGCTTTGACATCAGGTTTCTCGGCAGTCGCTTTGGCCCAAATTAGGCAAGGGCAGCGCCCGCGATAAACCTGGTTCCCGGCCCACAGAGACGCCTCCTCACCACGCATTGAGCGTTTATGAAGCAAATCCTCTCATAATCTGTATTAGACGACGTTTGCGTAACCTTTTCTTATTATACATAAACTTATAAGTATAATAGCTTATATGTTGTAGATAACCATGGCAACGCGGCTCACACAGTCACCGTACAACATATACGGAAGCGCTCACAGAAGGTTGTAAAAACCTGAAGAATCCTGTCTCAACTAGCGCCTACCTTGCCATCTCTTTCGTGCGCGGTCTGAATTGCAGACGGATCGCTGTTCCTTTAAAGCTAAAGGCCTCGCGCAGGCGATTCTCCAGATAGCGTTCATAGGAGAAATGCACGGCCTGCGGATCGTTGACGAAAAAGACAAAGGTTGGCGGATTTACGCGTGCCTGGGTCGCATAAAAAATCTTCAGAGGTTTAGTACGGATCACCGTTGGGTTGTGGCGGCGAATGGCATCCTGCACGACTTCGTTGAGGCGTGAAGTTGCGATACGCACGAAGCGTATGTCTGCGATCTTGAGAGCATTCTCAAGGATTGACTTGACATGGTAGCCGCTTTTGGCCGAGGCGAAGATGACCGGCGCATAGGGAATGAATTTCAGGCCCTCGGCGATGACCTCGCGATAGCTTTCGGCGCTCTCGATTTCATCTTCGGGGCGCGCATAAATTCCCTCACGCTCCTCGCGACGCTGCTGCTGCGCGATATCCCATTTATTCACAACGACGACGACGCCCTTGGTGTGCTCATGGATCTCGCCGGCAATGTGGGTATCCTGGGCGGCCAGGCCTTCGCTGGCATCGACGAGGAGCAAGGCTACGTCACAGCGCTCGATGGCGCGCGTGGAGCGTAGGACGCTGTATTTCTCGATGCCGACTGCAATGCGGCCGCGGCGGCGGATGCCCGCAGTATCGATCAGCCTGATCTTGCGACCTTCGAACTCCAGATCCATGTCAATGGAATCGCGCGTTGTCCCCGGTACGTCGCTCACGATAGAGCGCTGCTGGCCGAGAATGGCGTTGAGGAGAGAGGACTTGCCAACGTTAGGACGCCCAATAATGGCGATACGCACAACGTCTTCTTCCTCCTCCTCTTCCTCTTCTTCCTCCGGCGGCAGCGCATTGACAATCTCGTCAAGCAGATCGCCTGTCCCTGAACCTTGAATTGAAGAGATAACGATGGGCTCACCCAATCCCAGGCTATAGAACTCAACCGCGTCTAGACGACGGGCTGCGTTATCAGCTTTGTTAGCCGCCAGGATAACTGGTTTCTTGGTGCGACGCAAGAGCGTGGCCACATCTTCATCGGCAGAGGTAATCCCCGAGCGGGCATCGACCATGAAGACAATGACGTCGGCCTCCTCGATAGCGAGTTGCGCCTGCGCCATTACATGGTCCATGAGGTCCCCAGGCTGGCCCGTCAGACCAACCTGCCCTACAGGAGTACCCGTGCCCAATTCGAGGCCACCTGTATCGATGAGCGTAAAATCGCGCCCGTTCCAGTCAGTGTCACCGTAGAGGCGATCACGTGTCGTGCCTGGTAAATCTTCTACAATCGCAAGGCGTTCGCCGATCATCCGATTAAAAAATGTGGATTTGCCAACATTTGGCCGGCCCACAATGGCAACAAGTGGCTTCATATGTGCCCCACCACCCTTTCCTGGCTTTGAATGTTTTTAGTTTTCTACACAATTGGTGGATATTATAACATAAAAGCTGTTGTGAGTGAGCAAAATACTCCCTTAAAATTTTTGGGTTGTTTGTGTATAGCTGGTTATCCATTCGCCGCGTAAAACCTCTGCATACGTGGATGGGGTGCTTCACTTGAATAATTCGGTGACTGAGCGGCCATCGTGTATTCTGCTGATTGCGCCGGCAAGGGGCTCGGCTACCGAGAGGATGGTCATGTTGGCTAAACGCTTGTGCTCAGGACACGGTATGGTGTCAGTAACGACGATCTCTTTGATGGGGGCTTTGCCCAGGCGTTCCATGGCAGGACCAGAGAAGACGCCATGGGTGGCACAGCAATAAATATCGCGCGCGCCTTGTTCGTGGACCACGCGGACGGCCTGAGTGAGCGAGCCGGCGGTGTCGATCTCGTCATCTACGATAAGGGCGTGCCGTCCCTCAACGGAGCCGATGATGCCCATGGCCTCGGTGACGCCGTTGTTGCCAAGGCGCCGCTTTTCGACGATGGCCAGTGGCGCGTTGAGGCGATCAGCCAGCTTGCGGGCCTTTTTAGCAAAGCCTTCGTCGGCCGAGACGACTGTGAAGGCGTCGAGTTCTTTCTCCACAAAATACCGCGCCTGAATGATCTGCGCGGTTAGTTCATCGACCGGAATATTAAAGAAGCCCTGGATCTGGCCGGCGTGCATGTCCATCGTTAAGACCCTGTTGGCGCCGGCGACTGTAATACAGTCGGCAATCAAACGGGCAGTTATGGGTACCCGTGGCTGATCCTTTTTATCGGTGCGCCCATAAGCATAATAGGGAATGACAGCCGTAATACGAGCCGCGGAGGCGCGTTTGAGGGCGTCAATCATGATAAGCAGTTCCATGATCGAGCGATTGACGGGAGAACTGAAAGGCTGGATCACGAAGACATCCTGGCCGCGCACATTCTCATTGATCTTGACAAAAATATTTTCGTTGCTAAATTGAAATACGTCGGCATCACCCAGCGGAATGTGTAAGTGCCGACAAATGGCCACGGCGAGCGGCCGGTTGGCATTTCCGGTAAATACTCGTAAGTCGTCCAAATTGCACCTCCTGCTTCACACAAGTATATCACAAAACGCTAACAAGCATATAACATATGTGAATCTATCTATGTATGCCGCTGATAGCGCTCTACCTTTGCCAGCTCTACAAGCCGTGAGCCGCAGATTCCCCCCAAGTTTTTGGGCATGGCGAAGCCCCGGCCGCACGCAAGAAGTGAGTAATTATCCATATGTGGGAATGTATGCAAACGTCATAACAAAAACGCAAGCGACCCGATAAATACTCACGCATCAGGTTGCTTGCGTTACCCTCTACTACAATGCTCGCTTTAGATAATTCCGGGTATGGCTAACTTGCGGCTTCCTCGGGACTTGAGATGATGATGCGCAAGAAACGCCGAATTGCCCAGAAGATAAGATAGTAAATGATCATAGCGATGAGCGTTGACCATTCAAAGGCCTGGTTTGGATGAAGCGACGGCGAGTGCACAATCGTGCTGAACGGGAATAAGACGACGGATGTCAGCGAATAGAGAAAACCCGCGAACATGTTCGTTGGATCTGCGCCGATCAACTTCAAAACGAAACGAATAGCTAAAGTTACTTCCAGCACCACTACAAACCACTGGAGGAAATCATTGAGTTTACCAATGGCGTATCGGACCGTACGAGCCTCTTCCTGGTGCAATTCTTCGCTATCCACGCTAGAAATGCCTTCTGGCGTGGGCTGCGGAACAGGCGGGGGCGGTGGAGCTGGTCTTGGCTGTAAATCCTCCATACGCTCCGCGCGAGGTATAGCTTCGGTGGGCTGTACGCTCGTAGGCTCGTCTGGATAGGGATTGTTGCGCATCCTGCTTTCCTCCATACAACTCTTTATTAGCTTTGCTAAACACCTGATGGCAGTATCTTAATTGCAATACCCTAAGACGGATCGAAAGGGAGAATGAGCAACAGCTCTCGACTACTGGCCCCGCAGGGTCCACTCTAGCAGGGAAACCCAGATACGTCAACTGATTCTCTACTAGGGCAGCAATTACCATTCCTGATCGGATTATAACATTATTTGCTCGTAAACTGCTACGGATATTGTGGAGTGATTCTTGGTTGCTTACTGGCTGTCCACCTGGCTGCGACTCCAGCTGACTTGTCTTTGCTCACAGGGGCGGCTTTACTGCTCGGGCCTGCTGCCGACGAAAGTTGTCGGTGCCGAGCAGGAACGCACCGAGTGCTTCACGAGCAGCACAACGCCCTCGGCTCTCCTTAGATAGCAGAATTGGCGCGAGCGCACCAGCTGGTTAAGCACATTGGCGGTGCTATCCTTATCCTCGGGAAAGACGGCATTAAGGTCCACGATCACATAATCGACTGTGTTATTTATGTTTTTGTTGGAGGTCGAGAAGGTGATAGATGGAAATACTGTCACATAGAGCCGATCCGTCAGGTGAGGGTTGAGATTTGTTCCGGCCGAGACCGAGGCATCGGGCGGGATCATGGCCAGCAATTGTTGCATGTGGGCCTCGCGGCTCCCTGGCTTATGATCGGGCCAGAAGCCGTCAAGGGCGGGTTTAACTATAAAGAAATTGAGCGCGCACATGGCGATGAGCCAGGCACAGAGATACCACTGCAGACGTTTCAGCGGTAAGGTCTGCGAGAAGGGAATCATGCATTCGCTAAAGCGTTCCCATTGATTGCTTCCGGTGTGGACCAGCGAGGAGATGCGCGGCTGTAGCAGGGCCACGGGTCGGGCCAGAGCCGGCTGTGCTATGCTGGCGGCTAGCGTTGTTTGTCCCCAGAGCAGAGCGCGCTGCATGAAAGCCGGCCAGGGACGCTCCAATAATCTGTTCCTCTGCGGCTCGGCGGCCTTCTCCTGGGTTTCGCTCAGCACGGCGAACGGCTCGCCGCGCCATTGGCACCACAAGCGGGCCAGGCGGCCGGCGCCTTCGATCGCTGCCAGCATCACAAAGGGAATGATTGGAGCATTATATTGATATGCTCCACTATAGAGTATAGGATCAGTGCTGAGCAGATTAACTGCAAAGCTTGGCAAGGTGGGCAAGAGCATTTCCGGAGCCAGTAAGGCCAGGAAGCCACTGCTGCGGAAGATGCCGGCCAGATAGTATAGGCGATCAAGCGTAATGAAGGTGGTAAAAAGCAGCCAGGGATGGAGCAGGATATTGATAATTGCGGCCCCCGGCGTACTCCCCAGGGCTTCATAGCGATACCAGAAGTTATTGTGTTGGCCGCCTGGATAGAAGTGCGGCATAATGACGATAAAGGCCAGCAAGCCCCAGCAGAAGCCGCCTACGAAGAGCAGCGTGCCCAGGCGCGGCATTTTATACTTTAAGATAATGAGCAGGCCGAGCAGGCCAACGGCAAATGGTACATCCTCTTTGGTCGAGGCGGCCAGGATACAGGCCAGCAGGAACCAGCCGTAGCGCCGATAAGAGAAGGCGAGCATGGCATAGAGCAGCAAGGGAGTGGCGATGCTGACCGGGTGAAAGTCAAAGGCGTTGACACCCAGCAAGGCGGGCATGAGCAGATATGTGCAGGCCATGGCAGCGGCCAGCAAGGGCCAGCGCGGAAGCTGCTTGCGCATGAGCAGGAAGATTGGCAAGGCTCCCGAGGCTAACGCTACCGATTGAAAGATCAGCAGGATGCGCGGATCGGCGCCAAACACGTAGAGTAGCGAGAGTGGTAGCAGGATGGGCTCTATATGGAAGGCCAGGCGCGTTGGTGGGCCATACCAGTTATCGCCCTGATTGGTAAACTGAAATGGGCGCCCATGAATGGTGTTCCAGAGTACCTGGTCCATGTTGCCAAGGTCAAAGGCAGTGGCTTTGAACGTGTCGTAGCGCAAGACTGTTAACTGGCTCATTCTGGCGGCATAGCACAGCATAGCCAGAGCCAGGAGTCCCCAGGCGATCTGGGCTGGCGTTAAGCGTGAGAGATATGTAAAAGGGAAAAAGTTTAGCTTAAGTCGTCTCATGAACCTCAAATTATGATGATAGATTGCCAGATGGCCAGGGCCACCAGGATCATAAAGCCCCAGACAATGACAAACTCGGGCCAGCTGCCGGTGCGAAAGCGCCACTTCGCGCTGGGCGGAAATCCGTAGCGTTTACGGATCGGCCAGAGAAGCGGCACCCCGCCAATGGTAAGCGCATCGGCAAGGATATGCATAATACAGCCAAACAAGATGCCAACGAAGACCAGGTGCGAGGTGCTGATTAGCTCTGCCGGAAGCTCGAAGCCTCGCTGCCCCAATAGATATATTACCAGCCGCTCCAGGCCCATGGCCAGCAGTGAGCCCAAGACCAGGCCCAGGATGCTATGAAACAGCGTGCGGTGCCCGGCGAGGTGCTGGATCTCTTTACTGATGGGGCCAAATTTGCGCCCTATGATGCTGTGCGCATTGTCGATATCCGGTAAGAGTGCGCCAAATCCTACTGCTCCATAGTATACAGCTTTGCGTACAATGAGTACCAGGGGTACCGCTTTGGCCATCGTCAAAGGATCTCCGCTAAGATGGATCATGCTATCCAGAACGACTCCAGCCGTCAAGCCGATTAACAGGTGTGATCTGCCTTCCATGAACACCTCGACACATAATTTACCTGCCATTGTAGGGATTACGCCAGGGGATGTCAACCCAACCTTTAGCAATCCCTTTTCTAGAGCATTGGAAAGCCCTGTTATCAATCTGCAGCTTTACCACAAAGGAAAGTTGTAGCCTGCCCGCGCGTATAGACGAGATTTATATCGCAAAGCGATACAAATATTATCGTGAAACGATATTTTGCCCTTTCATTTTATGTCGTGATACGATATAATTTTTTTAGGGCTTAGGATACGGAAGGAGGATAGCACATTGCTTGCTGCTACCTGGCAAAAATTAGTGAGCTTATTGCACCGACTTGGCCCGGACGAGGCGGCCGGAAGATTAGGGGATTTTACAACCACCCCTAGAGTAATCAGGATCTCCATTATTGCACTCTTTGTAGGCGTCCTGGGTGCGGTTGTCGCGCTCATTTTGCTAAGACTGATCGGGCTTTTTACCAATCTCTTCTTTTTTCAGCGCTGGGATACCACATTGGTCTCACCTGCTGGCAACTCTCTAGGCGTATTCGAGATATTCGTACCGATCATAGGAGGTCTTATTATCGGCTTTATGGCGCGCTATGGCTCGGAGAAGATTCGCGGCCACGGCATTCCAGAAGCCATTGAAGCCATTTTGATTAATGGCAGTAAAGTAGAACCGCGTGTCGCCATTCTGAAACCGCTTTCCTCAGCGATTTCGATAGGAACTGGCGGACCATTTGGTGCCGAAGGGCCAATCATCATGACTGGTGGAGCTTTTGGCTCGATGATTGCCCAGTTTATGAAGCTGACAAGCACTGAGCGAAAAATATTGCTAGTGGCGGGTGCCGCGGCTGGCATGTCAGCAACATTCTTCGCTCCAGTGGCATCTGTTCTGCTGGCAGTTGAATTGCTGCTTTTCGAATGGAAACCGCGCAGCCTGATACCTGTAGCCCTGGCCAGCGCTATCGCGGCTATCGTACGTTACTATATCATCGGCCCTGGTCCGCTATTTCCCGTCCCGCCCCATGTAGCATTTATTGGGCCAGTGGGTTTTCTTGGTTGCGTGGTAGTTGGCCTGCTCGCGGGTCTGCTTTCAGCGCTGCTCACCTTTATGGTCTATGCCTTCGAAGATGCCTTCCGTTTGCTGCCAATCCATTGGATGTGGTGGCCGGCGATTGGCGGCCTGATCATCGGTCTTGGCGGCCTGATTTTTCCCCAGGCCCTTGGCGTTGGTTATGACACAATCGGCAAGCTGCTCCAGGGCAATGTGCCGCTGGGTGTTATCGCTGGCATCCTGATCGTCAAGTCGCTCATCTGGTCATCTTCGCTAGGTTCTGGAACCTCGGGCGGCGTTCTTGCGCCCCTATTAATGATGGGAGGAGCCCTGGGGGGCATCCTGGCCCTCTTCTTGCCCAATGAAGGAATAGGCTTCTGGAGCTTGATCAGCATGGGGGCGATTCTTGGCGGTACTATGCGCTCACCCTTTACAGGAGTTATCTTTGCCGTCGAGCTGACCCATGATATCAACGCGCTCTTCCCGCTGCTCGTGGCCGGAGTAATTGCCCACGGCTGCACGGTACTCCTGATGCGCCGCTCGATTCTCACGGAAAAGGTGGCGCGCCGCGGCTATCATCTCACGCGCGAGTATGCCATTGATCCGCTGGAGATTCTGTTTGTACGCGAGGTGATGCGTACAAAGGTGGTGGCCTTGCCTGCCTCGATTACACAGAAGGATCTTACACAACTTGTCACTAACAAGCAGAATCCGCGCGGTCAGCATCTCTATCCGGTGATCGGCGATGATGGCCAGCTTACCGGCGTGGCTACGCGTACCGATCTGAACCAACTGATTTCGGAAGCCCATAGTGAGAACGCTGACCATCCACTGGCCGAATGTCTCAAGACAGACCCTATTGTGGCCTATCCTGATGAGACCTTACGTACTGTGGTCTATCGTATGGCGGAGACTGGCTTTACGCGTTTCCCTGTGGTTGAACGTGGCGATAGGCGCAAGCTTGTTGGCATGGTCTCTTTAAATGATCTCTTGAAAGCCAGAACACGCAATCTTGCCGAAGAACGCAAGCGCGAGCAAGTTTTGCGCATACGTATGCTCTTACCCTTGCGGCGTACCATAAAGCGGTAGTCAAAAAAATAGATGTTGGCATAGTGGAGAGAAAAATGTGCCAACATCTATATCCTCGCTATTCGTCTGGAAGGCTCAGCAGAATCGACTTGCCCTCTACTTTTACGGGGTAGGTCATGAGGTCCTGGCGGGCGGGACCGCGCAGAACTTTGCCTGTGCGCAGATCAAACTGGGCGCCGTGCCAGGGGCAGGTGAGGACGAAACCGTCAAGCTCGCCCTCGCTAATGGGTCCGCTGATATGGGTACAATTATCGGTGAAGGCGCAGATCTTTCCCTCGATCCTGCTCAGGCAGATTGGCTCACCATCTACTTCAACGGCCAGCAGTTCTCCCTCGGCTAGCTCATCTACGTTGGCAACTTCAATAAAGTCTGTCATATCTCGACCTTGTGTGCTTAAATATTTCTGCCCTTAACTGGCAGGATAACTCCATTTACGCCATCGCTGGCAGACGAGACGAGGAAAATTGCGGCCTCGGCCAGTTTGTCAAGGCTTACCCATTTTGTGCTCAGATCGGCCGGCGTGGGCTTCATGCTTTCAAGATTCGTCCGGGTAATCAGCAGGCCCGGCCCTATCGCATTAACATAGATGCCAAGTTTCTTGCCCTCGTGCGCAAAGGTGCGGGTGAGCGCGTCTACTCCGGCTTTGGCACAGTTATAGGCTACCATCATGGCACCCGAGCCTTCGACGCCACCCGCGCGGCTGAAATTAAGAATTTTTCCGCTACCCTGGCGCCTCATAATGGGCCAGACCGCGCGAATACAGAGAAAAGCTGTGCGCAAGTTGTTGTTGATTTCATGGTCCCAATCGGCAAGCGTGAGCTCGTCAGAAGGGCCAAATTTGCTGAGGCCACCGGCAAGATTGACAAGAATATCGATGCTGCCATAAGCCTCTACGGCTTTGTCGATGAGCAGTTTTGCGCCTTCTTCGGTGGTGAGATCGGCGGCGACACCTATAACTGTGGCGCCTTCAGTTTTCAATTGCTGGGCCAGAGCCTTGACCCGCTCAGGATTGCGCGCGCAGATGACTAACTTCGCTCCCTCGTGGGCGAAGGCTTGCGCGAGGGCAAAGCCGGCCTGACCACTATGGCCAACACCGGTGATGATTGCAGCTTTCCCTTCCAGACGCATAGTTATTCTTCCTCTTCCTGATCGGGTCTCTCCAGACCGGCAATGGCAAGACTGCGATGAAGTACACGCAACGAGAGAAAGGCACATTTGGTGCGGGCCGGGCTGATGGGAATGCCCAGCGCTTCCAGAACGTCATCTTTCCCCAGCTTGACGACTTCCTCCACCGGGCGCCCTTCGATCATCTCGGAGAGCATCGAGGCCGCCGCCTGACTTATCGCACAGCCACGACCCTGGAAGCGTACTGCCGCTACCTGGTCGCCCTCTACCTGGATGTCGATACTGAGCTGATCGCCACATAAGGGGTTCGAATCTTCAGCATGGGCATCCGGATGCTCAAGCTTCCCATAGTTGCGCGGATTGCGATAGTGATCAAGAATATATTCGCGATAATAATCCATTGACATAACATTAAATCCTCAAGTGCAACTCTGCCGAATGGGCCTTGAGAGTGGGCAAGGGGTATGGGGAAGGAAAGCCCATGCCCCGCCGGCAGGTCAAGGTCCGCCGGACGTCTCCCAACTCTGCTTACAGGCTAAAAATTTGTAATGCTTTGCGTAGACCCTGTATCAGGATATCGACTTCTTCCTTTAGTGTATACACGTAGAAGCTAGCACGCGCGGTTGCGCTGAGGCCAAAGCGTTCCATCAAAGGTTGAGCGCAATGGTGGCCGGCTCTGATCGCCACGCCAGCTTCCTGGTCAAGAATCGAGGCCAGGTCGTGTGGATGAATATCGCCAAGCGTAAAGGAGATGACGCCGCCGCGCTTGCTGGCCTCGGGGCCGTAGATGGTAAGCTCAGGAAGCGTGCTTAGTTGCTCCATAGCGTAAGTGGTGATTTCTTGCTCGTGGCGCTGTACCGCGTTCATTCCCAGGGCTTTCAGGTAATCGACGGCTACGCCAAGGCCGATGGCTTCGACAATCGCAGGAGTGCCAGCTTCAAATTTCCAGGGCAGGTCGTTCCAGGTTGATTGGCGCAGCTTGACAGTGCGGATCATATCGCCGCCGCCCATAAATGGCGGCATAGCTTCAAGGAGAGCCTTTTTGCCATAGAGCACGCCAATGCCTGTGGGTCCAAGCATCTTATGTCCGCTGAAGCACAGGAAATCTACATCGAGCTCCTGCACATCTATCGATAGATGTGGCACGCTCTGGGCACCGTCAAGCAGGACGAGGGCGCCGGCGGCATGAGCCTTGGCGATCATCTGCTGGACCGGGTTAATTGTGCCCAGGACATTTGACATATGGGTAATGGCTACGAGTTTGGGCCCCTGCTGCAAGAGTTGTTCATAGGTTGCGAGGTCGAGCTCACCGCTATCGGTCACGGGAATGAACTCCAGGCGCGCGCCCGTGCGCTGGGCCAGCAATTGCCAGGGTACCAGGTTGCTGTGATGCTCCATCTCGCTGAGCACGATCAGATCGCCGGCGTGAATATTGGCGCCGCCCCAGCTATAGGCCACAAGATTAATGCTCTCGCTTGTATTGCGCGTGAAGATAACTTGCTTGCTTTGGCGCGCATTGATAAAGCGTGCGACCTTCACGCGGGCCTTTTCCATGGCCTCGGTGGCTTCCTCGCTGATCTGATAGACGCCGCGATGCACATTAGCGTGATAGGTGCGATAATAGGTATCTATAGCCTCGATGACGCTGCTGGGCTTCTGCGAGCTGGCGGCGCTATCGAGAAAGACAAGAGGCTTTCCATGCACCTGACGGGTAAGGATGGGAAAGTCGTTACGAATATCCTCAACAGAACGCGCGCCGCTGCTAGAAACGGCTCCTGCTGAGGTATGATCGATGGTTGTCATGTATTTTTTCCCTGATTTCTGTGTAGCTATTTCCCTCGTGGGGCAAGCGCCTTGCGCCGTCTGCGCCTGCCGGAGGGAAAGAGACAGTTATATGAGAAATATAGGGGCGAATCCTCCCCGCGCCTCTTGTAAGCACAATAGCAGGGAAGCCGCCCCTATAGTTTAGTATTCCTGAAGCTTGATCTCATCGTCGGACCGGGTGCTCCCGTCGAGATGGATCGCGCCTTCATCGACGCCCTCGATCTCCCAGCGCTCCTGAGCATCGACCCAGGTATCGGCCTCGGTCTCGTAGGTTCCGCTCATCCGGCGCACGATACTGCGGCGCAGGCGGATGCGCAGATTCTCCAGCGGGATACGCTGCAGGACCGGCTCGAAGAAGCCCTGGACAACGATACGCTCGGCCTCGGGGCGCGGAATGCCACGCACCATGAGATAGAAGAGCTGCTGCTCGTCGATCTGGCCGCTGGTGGCGCCATGGCTGGCGCTTACCTCGTTGGCCGCAATCTCCAGACCGGGAATCAGTTCGGCGCGGGCCTTCTTGCTCAAGAGCAGGGCATGGGCCGAGAGGAACGAAGCAGTCTGCTGCGCTCCGGGCTCGACGCGGATCATGCCTTCGAACTCGACGCGCGACTGATCTGTCAACACGCCCTTGACCATCGTCTCGGCGTTCGTCGAGAGGGCCGCGTGATCGGAAAGGGTCTTGATGGTATAGCGCTGATCGTGGTCCGTGAAGAAGACGCCCACGAGCTCAGCGGCGCTGCCATCGCCTTGCAAGCCAGCGCCAATATTGGCAAAGGTCAACTTGCTGCCAAGATCGGCCAGCACAAAGGTCACGCTACCATCTTGCGCGTAGACGGCATTTTTGTCGGTGATGTTCCAGGTATGCTGGTCGAGATCCTGCAGATTGCTAAACTCGACGCGCGCCTCGCGCTTGGCGAAGACCTCAACCACATCGCTAAGCAAACTAGCCTGATCCTCGGCCACGTTTGAGGTATATTCCTCGACGAAGCGTACGCTACTCTGCTCCTCGGCAATAATGAGCGTGTGAGCAAAGATCGCCGAAGCTCCGGCATCGATCCAGACCTGGGCCAGGATCGGCGCCTCAATCTCTACACCTTTGGGCACATAGAGGAAGAAGCCATCGGTCCAGAAGGCTGCATGCAGGGCTGTGTACTTGCCTGCGAGCGCCGGGACACATTCGGTCATGAAGTATTTCTGCACAAGTTCGGGATGCTCGCGTACGGCCGTATCCAGATCGCTGAGGATAACGCCCTGCTCTTTCAGTTCCTCGCTGAGCTGCGTATGCACAACCGAGCCATTGTGTTGGATGATCAGGCCTGAGCGCTCGTTGACCAGAGCCTCTTGCAGGGACTCTTCGATACGCGCTGGCAGCTTGCTGCCTTTTTCGCCAAGAGCTAGAGGATTGAGATCCTGGAATTTAAAGTTAGCTAGCGTCTTGAGCGTGCCCAGATCGCCACGGCGCCCCAGAGGAGCTGGCGTGCTCTCGTAGGCTTCCCAGGCGCGCAGGCGCAATTGCAGCATCCATTCTGGCTCCCCCTTCCGACGCGACAACTCCTCGATCACGCTACGGGAGAAGCCTGCAGTTGGAGCATTAAGCATTAGCTGTCACCTCGTTCTCGTTTTCTTCATCAGAAGGCTTAAGCCACTCGTAGCCCTTCTCTTCGAGCTCAAGGGCCAGATCCTTGCCACCGGACTTGACGATGCGACCGTTAAACATCACATGCACAAAGTCGGGCTTGATATAGTTGAGCATGCGCTGATAGTGGGTGATGAGCAGAATGCCCAGGTTGGGGCCGGTAATCGCGTTGACGCTTTCAGAAACGATTCTGAGTGCATCGATGTCAAGACCTGAGTCGGTTTCGTCCATAAGGGCAATCTCGGGCTCTAGCAAGGCCATCTGCAGGATTTCGGCGCGCTTCTTCTCACCGCCGGAGAAGCCATCATTGATCGAGCGATTGATGAAGCTATTATCTACTTTAAGCAAGCGCATTTTCTCTTGTAGCAGCTTGCGGAACTCACCGGGAGGAACGGTCTTGCGCTTGCTCATACGACCTGTGGGGTTTTCGCCCTCTTCAACAGGCTTATTGCCCTCGCGTACGGCCTCAAGCGCGCGGCGCAGGAAGTTAGCCACGCTCACGCCGGGAATAGACATGGGGTACTGGAAAGCCAGGAAGAGGCGCATGCGTGCGCGGCGGTCCGGGGAGTATTCAAGAATGTTCTCACCCTTAAACCAGATCTCACCATCAGTCACTTCGTACTGCGGATTTCCCATGATAACGTTGGCAAGCGTGCTTTTGCCAGAACCGTTGGGGCCCATCAAAGCATGGATCTCGCCCTGACGTACGACAAGATCCACACCACGTAAAATTGGTTTGCCTTCAATATTGGCATGAAGGTTTTTAATGACAAGTTCTGATCCCATTATTGAAAAAACACCTTCCTTAAAAAATTATGCTAAAGGGCGAACCTGCGATCCGCCGTCCTTATCCAGTGAGTAATCTGTTGCATTAATCCCTACATGGATATCAGAGAGAGCAATAAAGTGAGCGGGGTTCTGCTGATCTTCGCCCGATTCCGCAACAAGCTCGGCTAAGGTGATCGAATCAAGAGTTTTTGCTACTGCATCACGCACGCGCGCCCACAGATATTTTGTCCGGCAAGAATCGAGAAAGCCACAGATCTGGGTCATTTCTCCTTCAGTCGCGCAAATCATAGGCGCGATAGGTCCCTCCAGTATGCGCACTATTTCACCCATGGAGATGGTTCCTGGGTCACGACTCAGACGGTAGCCGCCATGCGCTCCTCGTGTGCTGATAACGAGCGGAGGATCGGCTTCACGCAACAGCTTGACCAGCTGCTCTAAATATGCCAGTGGTAGCATCTCCGCTTGCGAGATGTCGGTGAGCGAACGCGGACGATCACCGTAATGGCGCGCCAGATCAACCATGATCCGCACACCATATTCGCCTTTGGTAGATACTCGTAACATCATAGCCTCTCCCTTCATCGTATCGTCAGGTGATACGTCGTGTCGCGTGGATATCCATATCCAATTTATTCCGACCTATTCACTAGGATATATTCTAGCACCTGTGATGAAGAGCGTCAACTACCATATAAAAAAGGCGTTCAGCGAATCGGGCAATCCGCTGAACACCTGTAGAAAACTCAGGAAAACAGGTCCCTGAAAAAGCCTGGTGGTAAGGTTTAGACTAGGGTGAGTCCGGCCTTACGTCCGACGACGATCTGGCGCGTGCCCTTGCCAAAGGGTTTCCAGTCGTAGCTTCCGTAAATTGCTTCAATGCGGAAACCGGCGGCTAGGAAGAGCAACTGTAGTTCGCGCGGGAAAAAGACGTGCATATCAAGGCGCGTCAGGTAGCGCTCATTCTCGCCTGTCTCGAAGAATTTCTCGTGAGTCCAGACAATATGCTGCAACTGCTCAAAGGTGTCATACTTGCGACTTGTGTAGAGCAGCATGGTAAATTCCTGGTTGCTATCCTCGATCTCGTCTTCCAGGTAGACGTTGCTGGGACGATTGAGGGCATTGCTCAGGTAGTCGATGTCTGGGAGGAAGGTATCGACAACAAAACGACCACCCGGCATGAGGTGGTCGTAGGTGTTCTTAAAGGCGTCAAGCTGCTGCTCGATCTCGTAGAGATGGGCGATAGAATTGAAGGGCAGCAAGATGAGGTCGTAGTCGCCTTTGTGAGGAAGGTTGTAGTTGACCATGTTGGCTTCATGCAAAGTGACGCGCTGCTGTGTTGCTATGGGTTCACTTTGCAATTTGCGCTGATAAGCTTTGAGCATGGCCGGCTCAATGTCAAGCCCGTCGAGCTTGAAATCGCCGGGGCTGTGCAGTAATTCAAGACCAATACGTCCACTACCACAGGCCAGTTCCAGGACGCGCTGCGGGGTATAGCGCATGACTAGTTCGCGCCAGAATGGTACATCTAATTCAGATTGGCTCTGATATTCAAGGTCGTAATCATCGACCCTTTCGTAATATTCCCCTAGTTCGTAGAGCATAGAAGGTTTTCCCTTTAGACAGAAAAAAAGTATATGATACAGATGTGCATATATGTCACTGTAGCAGGGCTACTGCCTGCTTCTTTTGCCGCCTACGGCTGGGCCGAGGAGGGAGCGAAATTGGGGTGGTGCCCCAAGGATCCACCCACGTCAAGGCGAAGCCTTTGACAATTCAGCTTTTGTGCAGCAGAAATCCCTGACCACTGTAGAGCTTAGCATAAAAATATGCCAGGATGCAATAGGGATGTTCGCATGTCTTATTAGTACACTAACTGCATAGACGCTAAGGTCATCTCATGCTAAACTTAAGCCTGGGAGTGGGACAGGCGTACACAGTATCTTTTTAGAGGGCGAGGAGTGTATGTATATCGATCAGGTTAAGGAGCGCTGGCACAAAATAGGCAAGGACTCGCTAGCTCTAGCCGTGCACGCGCATCTATACCAATGGTATAGGCAGCTAAAGAGCGGGATCATGTTTATGGGCTGGGTTCTGCTGGGTCTGGGGCTGATTGCTTTACTGGTCGAGCTCTTATCCCGCTTGCCGGGCTGGTTTGGTCCGATCATGTTTGGTCCCAGGCAGGCAGTAATTTTGATGGACAAGTTGTCGCAAGTAGATCAGCAGCTTCCGCCGGATGTCAAGCTCTATTTCAACACAACGAGCGGGGCGAACTGGCTTCCCTTGCTCATCCCGGTTGCTGGGGCAATTCTGCTCTATATTGTGCTGGCGGTGCTGCAACCAAAACTATTTCCTAAGCCGGAGCAGCATATAGCCTACCTGGTCAGCCTGAGCGCGGCCTTGGCCTTAGTTACGCTCTTCATCCTGCCGCGTTTCGCGCCGGACCTGGCCGATCAATTCCAGCTCTGTATCGTTGCTTATGCGATAGTAGCGCATGCTCGCGTCACCTTCAATAAGAAGTTTGCCTGGCTGACCGAGGGCCTTATTCTGCTTATCGTCCTGCTCAGCATTGTCTTCTCCGGCTTACAGAGCTATCATGCTCAGATCCCGCTTCCTACACCATCAGGTGACATCGTTTTCAAATCGCTACAGCTGCCAATCGAGAAGCCAGATCAATGGCTCCTGCGCATTCCAATGCTGGGAATACAGGTAGGCGGGACGACGCAGGTATTTCTGCTGGGGATCTGGCTGCTGGGCTTGCTCTGCCTGCATATCTTTACGGCGATTGGCCTGCATGAGCGTAATGCGCGTACGCGCAGCGATACTCTTGTGAAAGAGCTGACCGCTGCTCAGGAGCAATTGCGGGCATATGCGCTGCATGCTGAGGATCTGGCAACCATGCGCGAGCGGTCCCGCGTAGCTCGCGAGGTGCACGATACGCTGGCTCAGGGCCTGGCGGCAATTAAGATGCATCTGGAGACTGGCACACAGCTATTCACAGCCAGTCCTCAGCTCGCCTCTGAGCATATGGAACTGGCGCGGGAACTGGCCGGAGCCTATCTTAAGGAGACGCGCGACTCAATTCTTGATCTGCGCAGCGATGCCCTGGATGGGCGTAGCCTGCCCTCGGCTCTGGCGGCGCTTGTGGCTACCTGGCAAGACGAGAGCGGAACGCATGGGCCAGGCGGCCAGGTGAGCTTCTGTGTGAGCAGGCCGCCTGCTGACGCTCCGCTCTGGCAAACGCTGCCCCGGCCAGCACGCTTGCCTGTTATCGCGTCGCACAAGAGGCGCTCAGCAATGCCAGTAAGCATGGTAAGGCGCAGCATATCGATGTGGAGCTAAGCCTTGAGAGGAACGAGCTTTGCCTGACGATTACCGATGATGGCCAGGGCTTTGATCCTCTGGCGCTCCGCTCGCATAAAAAAGGTGGTGGCTTTGGCCTGATCGGGATGCAGGAGCGCCTCAAGATGCTGCAGGGCAGATTGGAGACAATCAGCACGCCGGGCGTGGGCACGCAGATTGTGGCTATGATTCCGCTTAAGGACGAGGTGCTCAGTCATAAATTTGCCTACAATGGAGGCGGAACAACTTGATACGTATCTTGCTGGTTGATGATCATCGAATCGTGCGCGAAGGACTGGCCAGCATGCTCGGCACGCAGCCAGATCTGCAGATCGTGGGCGAGGCAGCCACGGGCCAGGCCGCGCTGGCCAGTATCCAGCGCTGGCAACCGGATGTTGTGCTGCTCGATCTTGAGATGCCCGACCTTGATGGCGTGAGCGTGCTCAAACGCGTGCAGGGCGAATTTCCGGCGGTGCGCGTGATCGTGCTGACGGCCTATGGCTCTGAGGAGCTGATCCTTGATGCTGTCCGCGCGGGGGCAAAGGGCTATCTGCTCAAGGGGGCGGGACTTGAAGAGGTGCTGCGCGCGCTGCGGGTTGTGGCCGCTGGCGGCTCACTCTTTGAGCCGTTAGTCACCGAGCGCTTGCTGGGTTCGATGGAGCGTATGCTGCGCGGCGAGGGCCGGCCGGAGGTGCTGACCGAGCGGGAGCGCGCGATCCTGACCTTGATTGCGCAAGGGCTCTCTAATAAGGCGATCGGCGAGGAGCTGCATATGGCTGAGCGCACCGTCAAGTTCCATACGACGATTATTTTCCGCAAGTTGGATGTGGCCAATCGGGCCGAGGCTGTAGCCCGCGCCCTGCGCGAGCACCTGATCAATCCTTAGTTCTTCCTGCGCTGGCTCTGATGCCCGGCCAAATTATGCGTGTGAAATAGCTTCCATCATGCCTGTTCTTTCCCACGATGGGTTTTACTCATTTCCTGCTCTGCTCAGAAGCTGAAATGTTCCCTATTGACTTCAAGTCGACTCGAACTTGTATGCTTCGCTAAAATCGTTGCTTATATTTGTTGTTCATAGAAGGAGATACAAGGATGCCTCTCGATCCTGAGGTCGCCAATCTGCTGCAAGCCGTGAACGCCTCGCCGGGCCCACCGCTGCATACGTTATCCTTGGAGGCTATGCGCCAGGCTATGGATGAAGTAGATGAGATGGGAGGAGAAACCGGTCAGCTGGCCAGCGTGACAGATCGCACAATTCCACTTCCGGGCGCTGATCTGCCGCTGCGCCTCTATACGCCGCTGGGTGAGGGACCGTTCCCGATCCTGCTGTTTATTCATGGCGGCTGCTGGATTGCCGGAAGCATTGCTGGCTACGATAAGTTTTGTCGCCACCTGGCGGTCGAATCAGGCTGCCTTGTCGCTTCGGTTGGCTATCGCCTGGCTCCTGAGCAGCCTTTTCCGGCTGGGCTCGAAGACTGCTATGCGGCAGCTGTCTGGCTTACGGAGCATGCGGCGAGCTTGCAGGGTGACGCCACGCGCCTGGCCATCGGCGGCGATAGTTCGGGCGGGAACCTGGCTACTGTCGTAACTATGCTGGCGCGGGAGCGTCAAGGACCCAAGTTTCGCTACCAGGTGCTTCTGCAGCCCATCACCGATTACTATCGGCCCGGGACTGCTTCATACGAGGAGTTTGCCGAAGGCTATGTATCGAGCAAGGAGCTCTATGCGCTGGCCTGGCGGCTGTATGTGCCCGACGAGGCAAAAGCCATCGCGCCCTACGCCTCGCCTCTACGCGCCGAAAATCTCGCGGACTTGCCGCCTGCTCTGATCGTTACTGCCGAGTACGATATGTTGCGCGACGAAGGGGAGAGCTACGCGCGGTGCTTGCAGGAGGCCGGTGTGCCAGTGGTGCTGAAACGGTACGATGGCATGATCCATCCCTTTATGCGCCTGGCCGGTGTGCTAAGGCAGGGTAAGGCTGCCATGCGCTTTGTGGGTGAGCAGTTGCGCGCGGCCCTCAAATCCTAACCTTACATTTACTGAAAGCTCCGGTTTGAACAGGTGTTGTGCTCAAGCTCTTTTTTAGTGATTGCCCGAAAGGGCAATTTTTTTTGCCCTTCTGCCGTTCATTTCTGCCCTTTCAGTAGATGTGCTCTGCACGCAGCCTCTTTATACTGGCAAACGTAGGCGAAGCGGGCAGCGCAACCAACCCTGACGAATATCCAGGCTGTGCAGGAGTCTGGCCAGAGCCATTGCTCTATGAAGGCAGAAAGGAAAACCTTACATAACAATGCTTAAGCACAGGATGCAAAAATGGCGACCTTAGCCGAGCAGGCAGAGGCCGGGAACGTCATGCCGGTAGTCGCCGTGAGGAATCTGTCGCGGATCTACCGTATGGGCCAGAACAGAGTGCAGGCTTTGCAGGATGTTTCGCTCGATATCTATCCGGGCGAACTGGTGGCCATTGTCGGGCCTTCTGGCTCGGGCAAAACTACCTTTATGAATCTCATCGGCTGCATGGACCGCCCGAGCAGCGGAGAATACTGGCTCAATAGCATCAAAGTTAGCCAGATGCAGCCCAACCAGCTGGCCGAGATCCGCAATCAGCAGCTAGGCTTTATCTTCCAGAACTTCAACCTGCTGATGCGCGAGACAGCCCTCAGCAACGTCATGCTCCCACTCATCTATCGAGGACTGCCTGAGCGCGAGCAGCGCCAGCGTGCCATGCGTGCCCTGCACCTGGTTGGGCTTAAAGAGCGTATGCAACATCTTCCCGTCCAGCTTTCGGGCGGCCAGCAACAGCGCGTCGCCATTGCCCGCGCGCTCGTCGGTCAGCCCTCGCTCCTGCTGGCAGATGAGCCGACCGGCAATCTAGATAGCCACACGAGCCAGGAAATTCTAGACTTGCTCAAAACCCTAAACGCCAAGGGCATCACTATTATCGTTGTGACGCACAGCGCCGAGGTCGCCGCCATTGCCGGCCATCACATTGAGTTTAGAGATGGGCAGGTTGTACGCAATGTCTAAAGCAAATGCCAGAAGACAAAGGAGGATTTTGTTATGAGCAGTAGTACGCTAGCTCCGCCTCCGCGCGTTGTGTCGTCGTGGCCCGAAAAGAGACGGTCCAGCTCGCGCGGCTGGCTAATCAGGGCCAATTTTAAGGCCGCCCTCAAGGCCTTGCTGGCCAATGGCTCGCGCTCGTTCCTGACCATGCTTGGCATCATTATCGGTGTGGCTGCCGTCATAACGGCCACAATTCAAGCCCAGGGCACAAGCGCGAATGTGGCTCAGAGCTTTGCTAGCCTGGGCACAAATATCCTCACCGTGATGCCAGGCTCGCCACCGGCGGCTGGCAAGGGCTTTATACTCTTCAAGGCGGGCGGCACAGGTCCAACTTCATTAACCCTGAGCGACGTTCAGGCCCTACAAACGTTGCCTC
The DNA here is from genome assembly GCF_004208415.1 of Ktedonosporobacter rubrisoli. GTDB lineage: Bacteria > Chloroflexota > Ktedonobacteria > Ktedonobacterales > Ktedonobacteraceae > Ktedonosporobacter > Ktedonosporobacter rubrisoli. The sequence goes on from NZ_CP035758.1 coordinate 7,780,336, forward strand.
ACGTAACGCAGGTTGGGCCCGTGCAGCAGAGCAACTTGCAGGCGGTCTACAGGGATCAAAGCGGCAGCTTCCAAATCTCAGGCGTCGCGACAAACTACCAGGATATCCATAGCCTGCAACTCGCAGCGGGCCAGTGGTTTAGCCCCTGGGATGAGCAGAGGCGGGCGGCCAATGTGGTTATAGGCGCTCTGGTGGCCCAGACCCTTTTCGGGCCTTCCCATACGAACCCGCTCGGGCAGACCATTCGCGTTAGCAGCAGCCTTTTTAAGGTTGTGGGCGTGCTCGGCGAGTCAAATATCATGAACGATCAAGTGATCTATATGCCCTTTGGCACGGCCCAGGCCCGCATACTCAATACGCCGACCGTGGGACAGATAGAGGTTCTGGTTGACGATACCAACAATATAAATCTGGTCCAACAGGAGATCACTGACCTCCTGGAGCGCAGGCACCGGGTCAGTGGCAATAAAGATGACTTCTGGATACAATCGCCCATGCAGCTTATCCAGAACAAGCAGGCCAGCGCCTCATCTCTTGGCGCGCTCCTAATTGGCATCGCGGCCATCTCGTTAACAGTTGGGGGCGTTGGCATCATGAACATTATGCTCGTTTCGGTGACCGAACGCACGCGCGAAATCGGCATTCGCCTGGCTGTGGGAGCGCGCAAGAGTGATATTCGCAACCAATTTTTGATAGAGGCGCTTGTCTTAAGCATCCTGGGTGGCGCTATCGGGGTCTTCTTTGGTGTCTTTACTGGCTATCAGATCGTCGTTAGCTCCCAACTGCCCTTCGTCCTCGATCCAGGGGCGATCCTGCTTGCGGTAGGCGTGGCTGGACTGACGGGCATTCTCTTTGGTCTCTATCCTGCCGTGCGCGCCAGCGATCTCGACCCGATTGTAGCTTTACGTACTTCCTAAAAATGCAAGGAGAGGCACTAGCTGTGGAAAATAATAGTCAGTCACGCACGCTCTATATCCTGCAGATCTTCACTATCGTTGTGCTCATTCTCGTGCTGATCATGCATATCTTGCCATTCTTTAATATCGGGATTACCCCAAAGCAAATCCCACCCGGAGCCTTGCCATCCGGGAAAAGTAGCGGCCAGGTCAACCCGGCTCGCGCGCCGCTGGCCCTGCAGGCCGGCCTGGATCTTCATATTGATATCGCTATGCAGCTTATTACGCGCTAAGGCGCAGGAGATGTTATAAAGATGGACAATGAGACAAATACGTTGCGACAGCATATCGTGCTGGGCGTGATCACGCTCATCCTGGCAATCGCGATCCTGGCCCTGCTCTTCATTCCACGCCAGCCCCAGATCTATAGGTATCAGGGCTCGCTTTCTGGCTATCAATGGCAAATGCCGGCCAGCGCAGAGCGGGTGGCGCTGCAGAGCAGGGCGCTGTTCATGGCGGCATAGCACGAGCTGTTGCCCTCCTCTCTGCTTTTATAAACAGGGTCACTTTTACCCTCATATAGGTGTAGGCTATAAGCGTGGAGGAACTATAGAAAGATTTGTGTTGAGAAGAAAGGGTAGGAAGTTAGATATGCCAGTCACCTATGTTATCAAGTTCCAGGTGGTGCCAGAACGGCGCGCACAGTTTCTCGAACTGCTGAATGGAGTGCTCGACGCTATGCGCAGCGAGCCAATGTTCCATGAAGCAATCCTGCATCGCGATCCGAGCTCGGAGTATCGCTTTATGCTCTACGAAACGTGGGAGAGCCACGAGGACGTCGTGAATGTGCAGTTGCAGCGCCCTTATCGGCGCGCCTGGCACGAGGCGCTTCCCGCTCTCCTGGAGCAGGAACGCGAGATTGAGACCTGGGAGCCCTTGCGGGCCGATCATAAGTAATATGCTAAGCCGGGCAGCGCCATAGAGCGCATCTATGGCGTTTCCCAGAGAGGTCACGCAGGCTTTAGCGACCCAGAACGGCGCGCAGATACTCGCTGAGCGCCGCCTCCTCGAAACTATCTGCCGTGAGGCCGATATACCCATCGGGACGAACCAGGATGAGCGCGTGCTCAGCAATTTCATAGGCGCGGAAAGCGTGTCCATCGGCGTCAATCAGCGTTTCACTGTTAGCCAGGCTCTCGTTTTCTGGGCTAATGATTCTGTAGGTGCGCACGAGATCCTTGTAGGCATCCGGCAGCTTTGGCATGGGCTGCTCACCGAAGGAGAGCAGGGTAAAATGCGGGCCTCTGAAGAGATCGAACAGGCGCACCGCCTCGCCGCTGGCTGCTCGCAGGCATGGCGCGTCGGGAGCGCGCTGGCCAGCTTGTATGCCCGAGCTGGAAGCCAGATTGCGCGAAAGGCTGCTGTCTTGATAGGTCAGGCCGAGTTGGAAAAGATCGGCAACAAAATCGAGCTGCCTGGCTACCGCCTGCTCGCCAGTTGTAGAGCTGTTTTCGTCCCTGGCATAGTGTTGAGCGGTGACCGCCATAAAGCTTCGGGCAATGGGCAGGCGTTCGGCCTCATAAGTGTCGAGCAGCGCATCAGGTGCACCTGCGAGAACGAGGGCAAGTTTCCAGCCGAGATTGTAGGCATCCTGGATGGCCACGTTCATGCCCTGCCCACCTGAGATCCCCACGTGGGCGGCATCCCCGGCGAGAAAAATTCTTCCGCTGCGGTATTGCTGGACCAGGCGTGCACTCGATTGGTGAATGGAGAACCAGCTGAGCTGGCTGAAATGGACATTGGGCAGCCCCACACGTTCAGCAAAGAGGCGCTGGAGGGTTTCCAGGGTAGGGGCGGGCAGGTTGCCATCCTTATCTGGCTTTACATTGGTAGTGTAGAAGGACCAGGTGTCTTGCCGCACGATAGGCTGTAAGGTCATGTTCCAGGCTGAGGCGGGATTGCTGCCCGACCAGAAGTGCCAGTAAGCGGAAGAGAGCCCGCTGACCTGCACATTGGCAAAAATGCTCGGTTGGTCCTGCAAGGCTGAGCCGGCTAAAGGAATGTCCGCGTATTTGCGTACGGCGCTGTGTCCGCCATCGCAGCCCACCAGATAGCGCGCCTGGATCGTCTCATGCTTGCCGGCGTGTAGCACTTGAGCGATGACGTGCTCAGCTTGCTGCGTGAGGGCCACAAGCTGGCAATCCCACTCGACATCTACGCCATGGGATGCCAGGCATTTGCGCAAGACGGCATCGGTGTAGCGCTGGCTGACCTGCAGAAAGCTTCGATAGGGAGCATCTGGGGTCGGGGATACGTCGGCATTGGCGGCCGGATCAATCTCGCGAACAAGCTGGTTGTTGCTACCGTAGATGCGCCAGGGCAGCCCGGGCTCGGCATAGGTCGAGAGCTCGGCAAGAACGCCCAGATCCTCGAAGATTTCCTGGGAGCGCGGACTTAAGCCGCGGGCGCGTGAGCCTATGGGCGGCTCCGGCAGCTTGTCGATGATGCTGATCGTTTTGCCCCGGCGGGCAAGCTCGCAGGCCAGGGTTAAACCCGCTGGTCCCGCACCAACGATCAGAACATCGATGATGGATGTGACAGGACTCTTAGACATTTTTTCTCCTTTTATTGAGCGATTTATCTCGCAAAGATTTTTTTAGCTGGCGAACCGACTAAATAGTGTTTAAGACGTGAACATGTAAGCTGCTGACGGTTCCTCATGACGACGAGACAAGAGTTGTAATTTAATATTGCTATGGCGATAAGCCAATCTCTGGCCGAAGCTGGCAGTCCTGGCAGTATTGAATACAAACCCGCCTGACCAGGATGGGCAAGAACGCCCAAGCCGCTTTAAGCAATAGTGGTAAGGTGCGCCTCTCTCTTCCGGCATGCATCCTTATCTTGCAATGAATGAATATTTTATTCATTGATAAGTATAATTGGTAGGATGCATATTGTCAAGCTCAGGTCGTGGAGCAAAGTGGCGAGGAAAGCCTTGCCTGGTCGTAGCGGCGCATAGCGCAAGAGGCCTGTCAGTGCGATCCTGACGGAAAGATACGACGTACCATATAACTGTAAAAGTGGTTCATTGGGTGAAGCTTCGGACGCGAATACTGGCTTGAAGTCCCTTTGTCCGACTTTTCACCCAATGAACCATGAGCTACACAGATATGGCTTATTGGAGTCTTCTCTCAGCCATTTTCTGCCAGATTCACTATTTGCAGTCAGTGCTACTAGAGCTAGAAGAGGCCGAGAAGAGCGTGCAAAAGGTTCTTCATGGTCGTGCTACCTCCTCCAAGAGCAGTCATTACCAGCTCCTCGCCTCCTTGAGCAGAGCAACGATCAGGCGCCAGCAGGAAGTGGCGATCTGCTCGGGGGAACAGGTCTTCCTTGTTCAAGCCACCAGACGATGGTATCAATGAGCAGTGCATCGACAAGAGCAGGGACGTACTCGGAAATGATTGCCTGATTGCCCATCCCCTGCTTTCCATTGGGCGTTGAGCAATGTTCTTGCTTGCGCTCGCTCCTCACTTCGGCCAGATAGGCTCGGATATGGTCCGCAAACCAGGGACTCCCCTTTCCACTGAGCAGCACGCGATAGAGCCGTTCATATCCAGCGAAGTGCTCGAAGAACTTCACCCACCGTTGCGGAACAAGAGCATTTTGCAGATCGAGGCTCAGGGATGCATAAGGATGTGGGCCAATGTCGCGGATAAAGGTTTGCATGGCTTCCTTAAAAATCTGCTCGACCAGATCATATTTATCCTGATAATAGCGATAAAACGCTGCGCGGCTCACCATCGCGCGCGAAGCTAACTCTCCCACGGTAATCGCGTCGAAGCCGCGCTCCTCAATCAACTCAAGCAGAGCTTCCCGCAACAGCTTTCGTGTCCGTTTCGCACGCAAATCATTGGAGTTCTGAGACACTTTGCGCTCCTTGTCGAAGCTGAGACAATTCTCCTGGATTGCTCCTTGTTTCCATCGCTCGGCCAGACTATCCTTTGGATATGACAGCTTGTCTTCTCACAATCAGTATGTCACGAATCAATGTTGCTGTCAAAAATCATGGGACAGTTCGTCACCAATGGTGAACAAATAAGAGCACATAAAGGAGTTTGTTCATGCGTCTTGTTAAAGCTCATAAATATGGAGTGCCAGAAGTATTACAGGTAGTAGAGCAAGCAGAGCCACAGCTCGGTCCTGGCCAGGTCATGATCAAGGTCATGGCATCGGGCATTGGTTTTGGAGAAACATTTGCACGTCGTGGAAAGTATCCATCATCCTTCCCACTCCCTTTTGAACCGGGCTGGGAAGTTGGCGGGCAGATTATTCACGTCGGAGAGGGCGTTGATCCGTCGTTGGTAGGCTTGCTTGTGCTTGCAAGCAACTCGGGTGGGAGAGGGTATGCAGACCTATTTGTTGTCAACGCCGATGCGGTTTTACCAGTTCCCGCAAAGGTATCCATTGAGCAGGCGACTGCGGCCTTTCTCTCGGGGCAGGTCGCTTTCGGCGTCCTCTCGGCGGTGCGTGTCCAACCAGGCGAGACCGTGCTGATCACGGCTGCGGCAGGTGCTATCGGTTCTCTGTTACTCCAACTGGCGAAAGCAGCAGGGGCAGGTGCCGTGATTGGTGCGGCGCGAGGCAAGGAGAAGGGCGTTGTTCTCTCGCAGCTAGGGGCAGATGCGACCATTGACTACAGCGAGGATAACTGGGTAGAACGGGTACGCGAGATCACGGGAGGCAAGGGGGCCGATGTGGTGATTGATTCGGTGGGAGGAGCCATCGGAAGAGGAGCATTAGATGCAACAGCGAACGTTCATGGTCGTCTGGGTATCTTCGGGATTTCATCGGGTGCAGGGATTACGATAGAAACGTTGAACCTGGCAAGGCGGGGCATTACCGTGGTTGGTGCCCTCGGAATCATGATGGCCGCCCCAGAGCAAGAGAAACACGCCTGGAGCCGGGAAGTGCTTTCTTGCGTTGCTGCTGGTCGCCTCAGAGCGGTCATCGGCCAGACTTATCCTTTAGAGCAAGCTGCGGAGGCGCATGCAGCCCTTGAGGAACGTCGGACGATAGGAAAAGTGCTGCTTCTTCCATGAAAGATGGACATGGGCAAAGACGATGGGAACGCCTTCCGGCAGACGAGAGGGCAATGAAAGGATTGGAGATGAAAAAAGTGAAGCAGGAGCCTGAAGCTCGCCGATGGTGGACCCTGGTGGTCATTCTCGCGGCAACTTTCATGGCGATCCTCGATAATAATATTGTCAATGTGGCTATTCCCTCGATTCAGCAGGCATTGCGGGCCGACTTTGCGCAAATTGAGGCAGTGATTGCAGGGTATGCCCTTGCATATGCAGTGATGTTGGTGACTGGCGGGCGATTAGGCGACCTGTATGGACGAAAACGGCTCTTTCAGACAGGGATGCTTGGTTTCACGCTCGCTTCGCTGCTGTGTGGCCTGTCCCCTACAGCCTTCGTGCTGATTGCAGCCCGCCTGCTCCAGGGACTTGCAGCCTCGCTGATGGTCCCGCAAGTGCTGGCACTGATTCAGGTCAACTTTGTCGCCAGAGAGCGAGGCATCGCCTTTGGTTTCTATGGGGCTACCTTTGGGCTAGCCTCCATCGCTGGGCAGATCGTCGGAGGCTTTCTCATCAGTAGCAATGCGTTTGGACTCGGTTGGCGCACGGTGTTTCTCATCAATGTGCCCATCGGGCTGCTGACCATGCTTGCAGCGTTTCCACTCCTTCGCGAGTCAACTGCTGATACGGCCCGTCGCTTAGATCTGCCTGGCGTGGGACTGTTGACAGCAGGATTGTTGCTGCTCGTCTATCCGCTGGTCGAGGGACGCAATGTCGGATGGCCCTCGTGGACCTTCATCAGCATGGTTCTTGCTGTTGGCGTCCTGGCGCTCTTTCTGCTGTATGAACAGCGCGTTTCGCGCAGCGGAGGTGAACCGCTTGTACCGCTCTCGCTGTTTAGAGAGCGCGTATTTAACCTGGGAATGGTCACGCTGCTCGTCTTCTATAGCGGCTTATCGTCCTTCTTCTTCGTCTTGTCGTTGTATCTCCAGATCGGACTTGGTTTCTCGCCCCTGGCAGCAGGGTGGACTTTTGTGCCGTTAAGCCTGAGTTTTGCCATCAGCTCGCTGGCGAGTCCGCGCCTGATTCCGAGGCTTGGAGCCTGGGTTGTACGTGGCGGGACGATCATCATGATCACAGGGGACCTATGGACCCTGCTCGTTGTCCAACAGGCAGAGATGGCTGTACATGCGCAGCCATTGTTGTTGCCGTTCCTTGTCATGGGGATCGGCGAAGGAATGGTCCTTGCGCCGCTGCTCCCGATGATCTTGGGCAGTATTCACACCCAACACGCTGGAGCGGCTTCTGGCGTGCTCACCACGACCATGCAAATCGCTGGTGTCCTCGGCGTGGCAGTTATTGGCCTCCTGTTCTTTGGCGTTCTCGGCCAGAGACTCCCAGCACAGCCTCTCCAGCTTGCACAGACCTATGGGCATGCATTTGTGATCTCGCTGGAAGCGATTATTCTTCTGGCGGGTATGACCTTGATCTGTATCATTGTGCTTTCCTCCGCGAAACGAGCGGGAAAAAGTGAACCAGTAAGAACATCGTCTTCAAAGACGGCAGTGTGAAGATTGCTCCCGGAGAAATGAGCTTTTTTGACGAGAAGATACTGTCAGGCCAAGAGGGCTCCTTGCTGAACAAGCGCGCGAGCCCTTCAGGGATAGCTATAGGCCGAACTTCCAAGCCAGGGTAGCGGGCCTGTGGGACCGCTATGCTTCGGAAGCCAGGTTTAGGCGATCAGTTGCCTGGGTCATTGCTCCTGCATTGAGCAGCAAGGTGATGGCCGTAACCAGGACCCAGAGCGCTTGCAGGCTGAGCACGATGATGGTGAGCAGAGGAGTTGTGAAAAGGCCGATGAAGCCGGCCAGGACAAAGGCAACTCCCAGAGCGAAGGCCACATAGCCGAAGGCCAGCGGTAGGAGGCGCGAGCTAATCAGGATCGTGCCAAGAGAAAGGAAGATAACCGGCGCCGGCACGATCGCATAGACGTAGGTAAACATCGACATAGCGTCAAAGGCTGCCAGCGAGGAAGTTGGATGCCCACTGAGCGCGGCCTGCGCGAGAGCGATCGTGAAGACTCCCTCAACCAGGACCACAGCGAGGAGAACTGTAGAGCCAACGATAGTGAGTAGACCGGCCAGGCTGCTTACGCGCCCGGCTCGCTGGACAAGGGCAAGAAAGAAGATAACCGAAAAGAGTGAGCCGGTGGCCTGCAGCCAGGTGCCCATAAACCAGAGGTTACGATAGGCTTTCCCCAGGTTTACCACCTGAGCGACAGTAGTATCGGGCGGCAGTTGGGCCAGACCAACGCTAAAGCCGATGCCAAAGTAAAGACCGAGCAGGATTGTGCCAAGGATACCGCAGAGTGCAATCAGGATACGAGCTAGTCGTGCAGACATCATTTGTCACCTTTCGCTCAAGAAAAACAACTACCTGAGATGCAGATTATAAGCCCACATTCTTACTTTACTCATCATTTTACCATATCTGACGGAATTATATAGAAGATTTGCTTAATGTCAGAGCTTTCCCTGTGTGGTTTTGTGCTGCTGGCGGCGAAGGGAAGGGAAAAATTTGAGGGCTCGCGCCCCCAAGCCCCTTGGTTAAGGGCCAAATCCGCTAAATCGCAGCGCCCTCTTAACAATCCCGTTTTGGAGAACTAGAAAACCCTATTGATGTCAGAGCTTTCCCGTTGTGGTTTTTATGCTGCTGGCGGCGAAGAGGCGGGAAATGTAGGGGAGATTAAAACCAATCCCTGCGGCCTGGAATGCGTGCTTTTGAGTCAAAATCACCCTTCCCTCTGAACATCCAGAGAGGATAGAAGCACGCGGAGTGAAATTTTGCCAGTACATTGACATAACAAGTGAATTCATACGATTCTATAAGGAATAAATGAATACTGGCAAATTGCTATCAAGCTCGATACTCAAGAATACCACTCCATGCTATAATAGGATGTCACAATTATCTTTCCCAACCAAGACGAAATTTTCGCAACACCTTGCACATTAGGAGGAAGCCACTATGGCTGTGCCAACAGTGCAACGCAAGGCCGCTGGAGAACACCCTCCAGAGCCAAAATTGCAGGTCTTGATGCGTAAGCTCAGCGCATCTTTGGGTCGCCCGCTCTTCGCAGTAATTCTGGCAATGATCGCAGGTGGCATTGTCATTATGATCACGTCAGGCGGCTCAATCGTCGACCGCTTCGATGCAGCACTTAACGCATACCAATCGCTGTATATGGGATCGTTTGGCGATCCACAGGGCCTTTCTTTTACGCTGGTTAAAGTGGGGCCGCTTATCTTTACTGGAATATCTGTAGCCATTGCCTTTCGGGCCGGCCTCTTTAACATTGGAGCAGAGGGTCAGCTGGCCGTGGGAGCAATGACTGCCGGCATCATCGCGCTCAAGGCTCCGCACTGGCCGGGCTGGGTGCTCATCCCGCTCATGCTGATTGCGAGCATGCTGGTCGGGGCTATTTGGGGTGGCATTGTGGGTGCGCTCAAAGCCTGGCGAGGTGCTCATGAGGTCGTAACGACGATCATGCTTAACTGGATCGCCTTTTACGTAACCGATTATCTTATCGATGGACCGTTTAAAGCCCCTAATCAAGCTACGCAGACATCTTCGATCCCTGCCCAGGCCACGCTACCGCGCTTATCTACGCTTTATAACGAAACCCTGGGCCTCTTTTTACCAAAAATTGATCCCTATGCATATACTGTAGATGTAACTATTCTCATTGCTCTGCTTGCTCTGGTGGTCTACTGGTTTATCACTTCGCGCACGACCTTTGGCTATGAGATCCGTGTGCTTGGCCAGAATCCCAAGGCCGCAAAATATGCGGGCATCCACATTAACCGCAACCTGTTCCTGGCCATGGCCCTGGCTGGTGCCTTCTCCGGCCTGGCGGGTGCCACCCGCTTAATGGGTCAGTCTCCCTATAACCTGATTGGTGCAACCTTCAGCATTGACACGACTGGCTTCGACGCCATTGGTGTTGCCCTGTTGGGGCATACGACCTCTATTGGCATTCTACTCGGTGGCCTGCTCTTTGGCGGTCTGCGTCAGGGTGGAAGTTTTATGCAGTTGAACGCCAATGTGCCCGGCGACCTGGTGTATATTATCCAGGCCCTTGTGCTCTTTAGTATCGCCTCAGAATTTTTGCCGGCGATCAGGCGTGGTCTGCGCCGCGTTTTTCGGATTGGCAATAAAGTGACAGAGACCCCGGTGCTGGTGACCAGGACTGGTGCGACTCTGGTTGAGATGTCGGCGCTGGAGAGCGAGGACATTCAGAATGAAGACAGCGATAGTGTCACGCCAGCCGCTTCGCGTGAACATAGCGCTGATCGGGTAGAGGAGGAATGACCGTGTTCTTGCAGATATTCTTGCGTGTGCTGTCCTCTAGCGATCTATGGGCGGCAACCCTGCAATTTGGGGCTCTGCTCTTGCTTCCGGCGCTGGGAGGGCTTATCTCGGAGCGCAGTGGCGTCATCAACATTGCCATGGAAGGTATGATGCTCACGGGAGCCTATGCCGGCGTGATGACGGCCAGGGCTACCAATAGCGTGATCGGTGGAGTGATTGGAGCCATTGTGGCTGGCGCGCTCATTGCGCTTGTCCATGCGATCGTCTCGATTAATTTTAAGGCCGATCAGATTGTGAGCGGGATTGCGATAAATATCGCGGCGCTTGGCCTTACTAACTTTCTTTTGCCGATCCAGACCGGTGGTCAGGGCGTGCCATCTTTAGGCAATGCCTTGCGTTTGCCCAATGTATCGTGGGGGCCGCTCTCCCATATCCCCTTCCTGGGTCCTGTGTTTTTTCAGCAGAACATCATCTTCTATGTGGCCATACTAATTTTGCTTGGTATCCAGCTTCTGCTTTTCCGCACTAATATTGGCCTGCGCATTCGGGCCGTGGGCGAGCATCCACAGGCCGCCGATACTGCCGGGGTAAACGTGCGCCTGGTACGCTATTGCTGTGTGCTGGCCGGCGGTGCGCTCTCCGGTCTCTCCGGGGCCTTCCTCTCGCTGGGCATTGCCGGCATCTTCAACTCTAATATGACCGCAGGCACAGGCTTTATCGCCCTGGCCGCGATGGTCTTCGGAAAATACCTTCCCTGGTGGACGGCAGCAGCGTGTATTGTCTTTGGGCTTGGCGAGGCGCTGAGTGTGCGCCTGCAGGACACGGGGATTAGCCCGAATTTGTTGAGTACGCTGCCCTACATCCTGACCTTAATCGCCCTGGTTGGCATTGTGGGTCGCACTGTGGCCCCGGCCGCCGATGGCATTCCCTACGAGCCAGGATCAGAGTAAAGAGGATATCGCGATATGCAAGAAAGTACAGTTGTTAAGCCCCAGGAAGAGAGCTCCCCGCCTCTTGCCGTTGAAATGCGAGATATAACCAAGGCCTGGCCTGGCGTAATTGCCGATGATCACGTTAATCTCGCTGTGCGCAAGGGGGAGATTCATGCTCTAGTTGGCGAGAATGGGGCAGGCAAATCAACCCTGATGAATATTCTCTATGGCCTGCTGCGCCCCGATAGTGGCGAGATTTTTATCAATGGCCAGAAGGTGGCGATTAACGGGCCGCGCGATGCCATCCGCCTGGGTATCGGTATGGTGCACCAGCACTTTATGCTCATTCCTGTTCTGACTGTCGCTGAGAACATTATTCTTGGCCGCGAGCCCGGCGGCATGGTTGGAGCGCTGAATCTCAAAAAGGCCCGCACCGACATTCAGGAATTGAGCCGACAATATGGCTTGCCGATCAATCCCGATACTCTCGTCAAGGATCTTTCGGTCGGCCTGCAGCAGCGCGTAGAGATCCTGAAGGTGCTGGCGCGCGGCGCCGATATTCTGATTATGGATGAGCCGACTGGCGTGCTGACTCCGCAGGAGACCGACGAGCTCTTCGGAGTTCTGCGCGAACTTGTCAAGCGCGGCAAGACGATAATCTTTATCACGCATAAGCTGCGCGAAGTTCTGGAACTTACCGATAATATTACAGTTTTGCGCCGTGGCAAAAATGCCGGTACGCTGGTGACGCGCGAGACGAATCAGGCCGAGATCGCGCGCCTGATGGTTGGGCGCGAGGTCCTCTTGCGCGTAAACAAGACGCCGGCCAAACCTGGACCCGTGGTCCTGCACATAGAGGACGTCCATGCGCAATCTGATATCGGCCTTGAAGTGCTGCACGGCGTTAGCCTTGATGTGCATGCCGGCGAAATTCTTGGGATTGCCGGCGTCGAGGGCAATGGACAGACCGAGCTGGTCGAGGTGCTGTCGGGAATACGTAAGACGACAACTGGTAAGATTACGCTCACCCCGACGAAAGATGGTGGGCAGAGCCAGACCTATAACCTGACGACGATGGATGCGCGCAAGGTGCGCCAGATGGGACTTGCCCATATTCCCGAGGATCGGCGCGGCAGCGGGCTGGTTCTTGCCAATACGATTGAGGATAATTCGATTCTTGGCCAACAGCGCTGGCCACAGTTTTCCTGGAACCGCCTTGTCTTGCTCTGGCGCAATATCGCGAGCTGGGCCAGAAGGCTTGTTGCCGATTTTGATGTGCGCACTCCCTCTATCGAGGTGCCGGTGCAGGCGCTCTCCGGCGGGAATCAGCAAAAGGTAATCATCGCGCGCGAGCTGGCCAGCAATCCCGATGCGCTGATTGCGGCCCAGCCTACACGCGGCGTTGATATCGGCGCTATCGAGTTCATCCATCGCCGCCTGATCGAGCAGCGCGACGCCGGGAAGGCTGTTCTGCTGATCTCGGCGGAACTTGAAGAGATTCGTTCACTTTCCGATCGTATCGCCGTGATGTACGAGGGGAAGGTTGTGGATATTGTGGGCGCGGATGCCAGCGAGGAAGAATTGGGCATCTTGATGACCGGCGGCCATCTGGAGCATCCCGAGGCTCAGCAATCCTGAGCCGCAGTTGCGCGTCATCCCGAAAAATGTTTGCGCAGGGGTTCGAGAGGCAAGTCTCTGGCTGAGGGCCAGAGCTACGTTGCGATTGTGCTGACGTGCTCTGTTCTCTTCGCCCCGAGCGTGCCCTTACAAGTGGCACGCCACATGAGGGATGACGCTGACTTTTATCTTAGTTTACGATAGTTTTTCGAGGCGGGCAAAGTCAAGACTCAGGCGCTTTTTGCCGATTCTGCCCTGAAAGAGGACCTCGACGAACTCGGTGCCCGCTTCCATCTCGCTTTTCAGGATCAGACCATCGCCGAACTTATCGTGGCGTACCTTATCGCCAGGTTTATACTGCTGGGCTTTGGATCTGGGAGCCTCGGGCTTGCCGCGCTGGATCGAAGGTGGGACCGGGGGCGGCAGCTTGGAGCGCAGCTGCGAAGAAAAAGAGGGAGCCGACTTATAGCCGGGCCCGCTCTTCTGGGGCGTGCCGCTACCAAACACGCGCCCGCCATCCTCCTCATAGACATCCTGATTGTAATCGTCATCCCAGCTGTCCCGGCGCTGCTTGCTCTTTGCGGCGCTGGCAGCCTGTCCGGCCACACCAGAAGTGGAAATGAGATGCTGGGGGATATCGTCAAGGAAGCGCGAGGGCTCGGTATACTGCGTATCGCCAAAGAGCGAGCGCCGGCGCGCGCGGACCAGGTAGAGGCGCTGCATAGCTCGCGTAAAGCCTACATAAGCCAGGCGGCGTTCTTCCTCTAATTGTTCGGGCTGGCTCACTGAGCGCGAGTGGGGCAGCGAGCCCTCATCCATGCCAACGATAAAGACCACAGGAAATTCCAGGCCCTTGGCGGCATGCAGCGTGATGAGGGTAACTGCATCGCTATTCTCTTCGTGAGCCAGGGTACCATCTTCGCTGGTCTGTGCGGTATCCGCACCGCCGACCAGGGCCACATTCTCTAGAAACAGTTCGAGGGCTACGCGCGTATCGATCTCGGAATAGTCCTCGGCCACACGGCGCAATTCCAGCACGTTGCCCCAGCGGTCCAGCTCCTCTTCGGGGTTGGTGCGCAATTCCGGGCCGTAGCCAGTGCGCTCGGCGATCCGGTTCAGCAGCTCGGGCAGGTTGAGTTCATCGAGGGCCGAGGTCAAATCTTCCATCATTTCGGCGAAGGTGGCAAGGGCATTTTTGGCAGCTTTGCCCAGTGTTGGATGCTGAGAGATGGACTGAATAGCTGTATAGAGCGAGATGCGTTGCTGCCTGGCCCACTGCTGCAATTCGCCAACTGTGCGCGGACCAATCTTGCGATTTGGCACGTTAACGATGCGCTGCAGGCTCAGGTCATCGTGAGGATTGGCCAGCAAACGCATATAGGCCAGCATGTCTTTAATTTCTTTGCGCTCATAGAACTTGCGGCTGCCGATCACTTTATAGGGGATGTTAAGGCGCAAGAATTGTTCTTCCAGGGCACGCGATTGCGCATTGGTGCGATACATCACTGCCACCTCGCCACGGCTGTCGATCTCGCCGCGTGCCAGCAGACGGATGACCTCGTGGGCAGTAAAGAGCCCTTCCTGCTCCTCGTTATAGGCCTCGTGGACGATGACCTTCTCACCGCTCCCCTGAGCCGTCCAGAGCTTCTTATCCTTACGATAGCGATTCTGGCGTACAATGCCCTGGGCAGCGTCGAGAATCGTCTGTGTCGAGCGGTAGTTCTGTTCAAGCAGGATAACGCGCGTCTCGGGAAAATCGTTCTCAAAGCGAATGACGTTCTCGGCGCTGGCGCCGCGCCAGGTATAGATCATCTGGTCGTCATCGCCCACGACACAGACATTGCCAAGGCCCGTGGGTCGCTCTGACGTGCCGTAACCCAGCAGGCGAATCAATTTATATTGGGGTAGGTTGCAGTCCTGAAACTCATCGACGTGGACGTATTGCCAGCGCTGCTGATAGCGCTTGAGCACTTCAGGCTCGCGTCGCCACAACTGCTCGGTGAGCATAAGTAGATCGTCAAAATCGACGGCGTTATTGCTGCGCAAGCGGCGCTGATAGACTTTATAGACGCGGGCCGCGACCTCCTCGATGTATTTGGAAGCCTGCTCAGCCATCTGTTCGGGAACCAGCAGTTCATTTTTGGCGCGCGAGATATAGGCCTGCATAACGGGCGGGCGGTACTGCTTCTCATCAAGGTCCAGCTCTTTGACGGCCTGCTTGACCAGGCTTGCCTGATCGTCGGTGTCGAAGATCACGAAAGAGCGGTCGAGGCCCAGGGGAGCAAGATAGTCAGCTTCCATACGTAAGACGCGTGCGCAGATGGCGTGGAAGGTGCCAATGTTCATCTCTTTGGAAGCGCTCACGCCCACAAGCTTTTCCAGGCGCTCGCGCATCTCGCGGGCCGCCTTGTTGGTGAAGGTCACGGCGAGAATGCGCCAGGGATAGATATGCTCGCGCTGGACAAGATAGGCGATGCGATGGGTGATGACGCGGGTCTTCCCGCTGCCTGGACCGGCCAGGATCAGGACGGGTCCTTGAGTAGAGGTGACGGCCTCGCGCTGTGGTTCGTTTAATCCTGCTAACAAATCTTGCTCCAACATCATCACTTCCTTAAATCACGTGCCCTCCCACGGCCAGGGGTGGCGCCGCTGGCCAGGAGATCGCGGCTGAACTCAACTTCTTTATAGTAGCCCATCGTGGGGATGAAAAGACGAAAGAAATCTTTTAGTTTAAATAAGCTGTTAACTTTTTTATCGAGGCTATTGTACCACAGCAGGACGCGCGAGGATAGCGCAGCCGGAATTTATGGTACCAGAGCAAAGCAAGGCATCGATCTATCCAGAGGTCTGTGTGCCAGCTTGCCAGCCTGGACTTGCGAAGTAAAGCTGGGTGAAACACTGTGAGTAGGTTTGCTATACCTATGGGATGGGCAACGAGATAAACAGAAGCCAGGAAAGGCTCTCCAGGTCCATTCAAAGCTCGCTCTTTTTTCTCGCGAGGAACCAGTCACAGCTGAGCCTGGTGAAAGCAAGAGAAGCGAGAAGGATGTCCTCAAGCCGCATGAGGGGTTCCATCTCGTGGTACATCCCGTGTGACCAGGGCTACCGCAAAACCACAAGAATTTCCTAGTCGGTCTCTCTTCAGCGTGCTACACTGGAGTCATCCAGCGTGGGTAGGGACGGGACAAACAGAGGAACATGGTCGCCTCTTTGCCAATTTCGTGAAACAGGAGACGGGGCTTGCTGAGCATCAGAAAAACGCGTCTCGTCTTTTCCCAGTTGTCCTCCTGACAAGATTTTCAAGGAGGGATAAGAACAAGGTGGAACTGAAGAAATTTCATCTCGTTGCGCATCCCGTTGGCTATACATTACAGGTGGTGATACACTGAAAACTCTACAGGTGATAACGTTATGTCTATCTACTCTTAACGAAGAGGAGCAACGCTATGGAAGAAAGCAGACCTCTTGATGTCGCCCAGCAACTAACTTCGACCGGTGATATGGACCCCGAGGACCTGCGTCGCTACGGTCACCAGATTGTCGACTGGATCGCCGATTATCTCAAGAATAGCCGCCAATATCCCGTATTATCCCAGATTACGCCAGGCTCGATTCGCCTGGCTTTGCCCGCCAAGCCGCCAGAACAGCCCGAGCCTATGGAGCAGATCCTTGCCGACTTTGAGCAAACGCTTATGCCTGGCCTTACGCACTGGAATGTGCCAGGTTTTATGGCCTATTTCGCGATTACTTCCTCTGGCCCTGGCATCCTTGGCGAGATGCTCAGCAGCGCCTTGAATGTCAATGCGATGCTCTGGCGCACCTCGCCGGCGGCGACCGAGCTTGAGCAGGTGGCCCTCGATTGGCTGCGCCAGATGTTGGGTCTGCCCAAACCGCTTTTTGGTGTCATTAACGATACTGCCTCAACCGGCGTGCTCTATGCCCTGGCCGCCGCACGGGAAGCTATTCCTGATCTGGCGATCCGTCAGAAAGGCATGGCCGGACGACCCGAGCTGCCCCGCCTGCGCTGCTATACTTCGGAGCAGGCTCATTCATCCGTTGAGAAGGCAATCATCACGCTGGGGATCGGTCAGGAGGGCCTGCGCAAGATTCCGACCGATAGCGAGTTTCGTATGGACGTCGCTGCGCTTGAGCGCGCGATTGAGGAAGATCTGGCCGCCGGCTGGCGACCCTTTGCCGTGGTTCCTACGATAGGCACAACTTCTACCACCAGCATCGATCCGGTGCCAGCGGTGGCCGATATCTGCGAGCGCTACGGGCTTTGGCTGCACGTCGATGCCTCCTATGCCGGCTCGGCGGCCGTCAATCCTGATTTGCACTGGATTCTTGCCGGCTGCGAGCGCGCGGATTCGCTGATCGTGAATCCGCATAAATGGCTGTTTGTGCCCATCGACTGCAGCGTGCTCTATACGCGCAAGCCGGATGTGGTCAAGGCGGCCTTTAGCCTGATCCCGGAATATCTGCGCAACGCGGAAAGTCAGGGCGACGAGGTGCCAAACCTTATGGATTATGGCAATGCTCTGGGACGTCGCTTCCGTTCGCTTAAGCTGTGGATGGTTTTGCGCTACTTTGGTCAGGAGGGCCTGGCTGCGCGCATTCGGGAACATCTGCGTCTGGCCCAGCTCGTTGTGAAGTGGGTAAAGGAAACGCCGGGCTTCGAACTGCTGGCCCCCACGCCTTTCAGTACTGTCTGTTTCCGCGTGCATCCCCAGGGTCTTGACGATGAGGCTAAGCTTGATGCGCTAAATGAACGCGTCATGAACCGCGTTAACGAGGCAGGACACTTTTTCCTCTCGCACACCAAGTTGCACGATAAGTATACGATTCGTATCGCCATCGGGAATCTGCACACGAACGAGCAGGATATACGCGCTTTGTGGGCCGAGCTGCAGAACTATGCGCAGAGCGAGCTCAAGGTCATTACCTCGGCTTAAGGGATAATGGAGCTGGATGCTAGACGGGAAGCAGCTACAGCCTGCTTGGAAGGTAGGAACTCTCTCACTGACTTTCTTCAGCAGTTTGTATGTAGGCTGGCTTTTGTAAGGTATTGTCTCTATCTAGTTCGGACCATTCCTGACTAGTTATGACCTATCAGGTCTGCATTGCGCTAAGAAGCAAAGAAGGCTGGGCATTTTTGTGAGCTCAGCCTTCTGCTGTAGGTTCGTATTCCCAATTTTAATCCAGGCTAATGAGTACTTTGCCGAAGGGCTGGGCCTCCTGATAGTAGCTGTAGGCGGCCCGGGCCTCCGCGAAGGGGAACACGCGATCAATGACCGGTCTCATTTTGTTAGCTGTGATGGCCTGATTCATGGCCAGGAATTGCGCGCGGCTGCCCAAGGCGATGCTGCGCAACATGACCAGCCCACCCATAAGCGCGCCATGCAGATCGTTATCTGGCGAGGCTGGAGCATTCGAGGTGAAGGCAATCGAAGCTACCTCACCAGCCACGCACGTCGCCTTGATCGACTGCACAATGGTGGCCGGTCCGCCAACCTCAATGACATGCTCGACGCCCTTGCCTTCGGTCAGTTCGCGTACCGCAAGATGCCACTCGGGCGTTGTGCGATAGTTGATTACGGCATCGGCGCCCAGAGCTTTGAGGCGCGTGGCCTTCTGCGCGCTGGATGTGGTAGCGATGACGCGCGCCCCAAAGAGTTTGGCGAACTGCAAGGCAAAGAGCGAGACGCCGCCCGAACCCAGCGTAAGTACGGTCTGGCCGGCGCTCAGTCCCTGGCCACCGGTGAGCGCATTCCAGGCCGTGACGGCGGCACAGGGCAGGGTTGCGGCCTCCTCGAAGGAAAGATGTTCCGGAATGGGTATGACGCCCTCTTCGGGTAAGATGGCATATTCAGTCAACATGCCATCCATAAAGCTGCCAAGCTGGCTGGCCACCTCGCGCGAATAGGGGCCATCCTGCCAGTAAGGGAAGACGACGCTGGCCACGCGCTGGCCCTCCCTGACGCGCGTGACGCCCTCGCCAAGGGCAACGACAGTGCCCGCACCATCGCATACCGGAACCACATCCGGTCGAATGGGTAGAGGATAGCGCCCCTGCATAAGGATCGACAGTTCACGAAAATTGAGCGAGCAAGCCCGCACCTGGACCAGTACTTCGCGCCGGCCCGGCTTTGGCATGTCGTGTTCCCGCAACACAAGCCCGTCAAGGCCGGCTCCTGGATGGATATGATAACTCTTCATGAAAGCTTCTTTCTTTACTTAGCAAGGCAATTTGATTAGAGTAAGACGCCCACGGGAGTCTGCGCGGCAGCTCTCACTTCAGGCTTATGCTGGCTGAGGGCAAATACAGCTCCCTGCGGGTCGCGCAAGGTAGCACTTCGCCCAAAGGGGCTATTTCTGGCCGGCAATAGCACCTGTGCACCGAGCTCAATAGCGCGCGCAACGCTGGCGTCTGTGTCAGCAACTGCAAAGTAGATCCGCCAGTATGGCTCGGCTTCCCATGCGGAGCCAGGGCTTGGGGCGAGCATGCCGGCGATACCGCGTCCGCCATTAAAGAAGTAGGTGAACGTAAAGCCGCCACCCATATCTTGCGCACGGGGTTCCCAGTTGAAAACCTGCGTGTAGAAACGCTGGCCCTCCTCAAGCTGGCGTGTAGTCAGCTGGTTGAAGGTGAGCGAGACCGGCTGATTGAACATCTGCGCCGTTGCGTAGTCGCTGGATTGCCAGAGGCCGAATATGGCCCCTGCGGAATCGCGTAGAAGCGCTGCTCTGGTCTGAGCCGAGATAGCTGTCTCCAGCAGCAGGGAGCCGCCAGCGCTCTGGATCCGTTGCAGGCTGCGTGTGATGTCCTGCGTCGAGATATAGCTAAGCCACTGCGCGGATGGCAGCTCCGCCGGGAGCGCGCGCAGGCCAGCGACGATCTTGCCTTCAGAGGTATACAGCCGGTAGTCGCCGTCAGGCTCGGTTTGGCTTTCCGCCCAGCCGAACAGATTACTATAGAAAGCGCTGGATGCCTCGATATCGGGCGAGAGCAGATCAACCCAGATGGGCGTGCCGAGGGGATAGTGAATCATAAATGTACTCCTTTTGCCTCCCTGTTCGGGCAATATAGGCTAGCTTCTCTTGCTTGATAGAGCGGCACTTCTTTTGTGGCCCTCTTTGATATTCTTGATTGTAGGCTGATAAGCTGATAGAATCGTTCCTAATTGGAGAGGCCTTTTGTACAGGAGCAAGAAAAATGGTCTATCGTCCCACGGCCCGCGTGCTCACAGTTTTAGAGTTGTTGCAGGCGCATGGCCGCATGACTGGTGCGCAGTTGGCGCGCCGGTTAGAGGTAGATATTCGCACTGTACGTAATTATGTGCAGACCTTGCAGGATATGGGGATTCCTGTAGAAGCCGAGCGCGGCCGCTATGGGGCCTATCGCTTGCGCCCGAGCTACAAACTGCCACCACTGATCTTTAGCGAGGATGAGTCTCTGGCCCTGACCCTGGCCTTGCTTGTTGCTCGTCAGTCCGAACTGGCAACAATGGTCCCGGCCTTTGCTGGCGTCCAGGCCAAGGTTGAGCGCGTGCTTCCCCAGGAAACGCGCTTACGTATTCAGGCCGTAGAGCAGACCGTGGCCCTTGAGAATCTACCGCCACGGGCCCCGCTCTCGGGCCCAACCATCTTGCTACTCAGTTCGGCTATTCAGCGAGGGCGACGCGTTCTCCTGCATTATCGCTCTGCACGCCAAGATATAACGGAACGGGCCTTTGATCCATATGGGATCGCTCATCACAAGGGATTCTGGTATACCATCGGCTACTGCCACTTGCGGCGCGGGCAACGTCTCTTCCGCGTGGATCGCATCGTGAAGATTGAGATGAGCAACGAGACCTTTTCCCCCAGCCCAATT
Organism: Ktedonosporobacter rubrisoli; assembly: GCF_004208415.1. Classification (GTDB taxonomy): domain Bacteria; phylum Chloroflexota; class Ktedonobacteria; order Ktedonobacterales; family Ktedonobacteraceae; genus Ktedonosporobacter; species Ktedonosporobacter rubrisoli. Next base: position 7,801,103 of record NZ_CP035758.1, read on the forward strand.
TTCCGGCCCTTGCAGCGGTACAACAGGCTCTGGCCTTGGTTCCCCGCGCCTGGCAGGTCGAGGTATGGCTGGAGACCACGCTTGCCGAGGCCCAGCGCCAGACGAGGTTTCCCCGAGCCTTCTTTACTGAGGACGAGGGCGGCGTGCTCTTGCGCATGGATGTTGAGGATTTACCCTGGATGGTTCAGGCCCTGGCCGGCCTTGACTTTCCTTTTGTTATCAAGCAGCCGCCCGAATTGTGTGCAGTTCTGAGCCAGCATGCCCAGGCTCTACTAGACTATGCCCGGCGTAGTGAGCGGGTCGGTACTAGCAACTCAGCTGTGCAGCAGAAAGAGGGCAGCGAGCCGGAATTGTAGTAAGCGTGCCTTTGCCTGCTACTCTCGACTTTAAAAAGGCACACACGTGCTTCACGCTCTGGAGCCCATCAATCCCGGTTCTTCCCAGGATAACTGAGGCTCTTGACAATGCTTCACTCAGGGGATATCCTATAAACGTGACGTTAACGTAATGTTTTTTCTTGAGGTTGAAATGATGGATGAGCGCATGCGCATTGGTGATCTGAGTGAGCGTGCGGGCGTAACGCCGCGTACTGTGCGCTATTACGAGAGTCTTAGATTGCTGCCGCCCGCTGAGCGTGAAGGCCACGGCCAGCATTACTATACTGAGGAGACGCTGGCCCGCTTGCGCAAAATAGATCAGTTAAAGCAGCTTGGGCTCAGCCTTGAAGAGATACGTGACGTCATCGATCTCTATTTCAGTGACCCCAGTGGCGTACAGCCGAAGCAAAGGGTGCTAGCCATCCTGCGCCAGCACATGGTCGAGACTGAGCAGAAGATTGGCGCGCTCGAAGCATTCAGGGCTGATTTACAATCCCATATCCGGCGCTTTGAGCGCTGGCTTGAGGAGAGAGAGCATCTATAGTTTTTTTACCCTGAACATGACGTTAACGTCATGTTTGATATGATAATTCATTTAAAAGGAGTGATTGAATATGAGTGAAACGCTTGGATTTATCGGTTTAGGCCGCCTGGGTCTGCCCTCAGCTGCCAATCTTCTCAGTTCCGGGTATGCTCTGCGCGTATACAACCGTACAGCGAGCAAGGCCGAACCTCTGCTGGCTAAGGGTGCGCAACTGGCGAGCCGTCCGGCCGAGGTTGTGACGCCCGGTGGAATTGTGATAACCCTGGTCTGGGATGATGCGGCGGTGGAAAGCGTGGTCATGAGCGAGGGCTTTCTAGAGCAACTGGGACCAGGCGGGATACATGTTGGGATGAGCACGATAGCGCCGGAGACATCAAGAAAGCTGGCGGCCATGCATGCTGAGCACGGCAGCACCTATCTCGATGCCCCAATCTTTGGCACGCCAGAATCAGCCAACTCGCGTACACTCTGGATACCGCTTTCAGGTCCAAAGCCAGCCAAAGAGCGCGTTCGTCCGATCCTGCAGGCCATGGGAGGACAGGGGATCGTCGATTTTGGCGAAGAGGTTGGCGCTGGCAATATCGTCAAAATCGTGGGCAACTTCTTAATCATGTCGGCCGGGCTCTCGCTACACGAAGCGCTGTCAATGGCTCAGCATAACGGCGTCGATCCAAAGGCTGTGTTCGAAATGCTAACCACCTCGCCTGCCTTATTCCCTGCTCCCATCTATCAACGCCATGGCAAGTACATGGTCGAGAATCTCGATCAGCGTCCTTACGCTGGCTCCCAGATACCCTTGAAGGATGTCGGCCTCTTTAAAGAGAGCGCACGACAGACCGAATCATCCGCAGCTATCGCAGATCTTTTGCTCAATCTCTTACAAGGCGAGCAGGCAGATAAGTAGGGGAGCCCGGCGGACAGTTCGTTGAGCGAGGTAGCGAGCGGTTTCCTGCGATAAGCCTGGCTGCTCACTACCTGGCCGTACTGTAAGTGTGGAAAACTGTATTGATATATAGGGGCGAAGTTCAAGGAGCAGCTGACGCTAGAAGCACGAAGCGTTGTTGCAAGAAAAACTAGCTAGCAAACTGTGCATCTACTGTTAACATGTATGCTATAATCTCTTCCAATAATCCTTTTTTTGAATTATTCCAGGATATTAGAAAGAGCAAAGCATGCAGTTCCTTTTTCACTACGATCGAAGCCGCATCTCCTGGCATACCGCACTTGCCCTTCTCCTGATGGGTATGCTGCTCCTGGTGGGATGCGAAAATACATCCCCGGCGCCACAGAAGAGCAGCGTTCCAACTCCGCGCGCGACAGCTACCCCAGATCCAGGCAAGATCACCGAGTTTCCTGTCAACGCGCTTCTTGCTGGACTCACTGCTGGGCCAGATGGGGCTATCTGGTTCACAGAGCAATACGGAGTAGCTAAAGGGATCGGGCGCATCACCTCACAGGGACAGATAAGCGAGTTTGCCACTCCCACGTATAATAGCCTCCCTCAAGGAATTACCAGCGGACCGGATGGAGCTCTCTGGTTTACGGAACTGGCGATTGACAAGATAGGGCGCATCACGGTGCAAGGACAGTTCACTGAGTTTGCCACCCCTACGCATGATAGCCTCCCGGAAGAGATTACCAGCGGACCGGATGGGGCGCTCTGGTTTACGGAATTCACTGGAAACAAAATTGGACGCATCACTACACAGGGGCAGATAAGCGAGTTTACACTTCCAACATCCAATAGTTCACCTGATGCGATTACAGCCGGGCCAGACGGGACGCTCTGGTTTACGGAATTTAAGGGAAACAAGATAGGACGCATCACTACACAAGGGCAGATAAGCGAGTTCACGCTTCCAACACCCGGTAGCCAACCAAATAGGATAACGGCAGGACCGGATGGGGCGCTCTGGTTTACTGCAAAAAAGATGAGCAAGATAGGGCGCATCACGGTGCAGGGGCAGTTCAGTGAGTATCCGATTCCCGCGCCCGGTAATGCTCCGGCCTTTGGAATAACGGCAGGGCCGGATGGGGCGCTCTGGTTTTCTTCAGATCGCTATGGCTTATTGGGACGCATCACTACGCAGGGCAAAATCACTGAATTTCCTGATGCGATGCCTGCGGATATTACCAGCGGACCGGATGGGACGCTCTGGTTTACCGAAAGTTCTAACAAGATAGGGCGCCTGGTGCTTCAGCCCGCATCGTCATAGATTCTCTGTGGTTGTTTACTTTGAGGCGTTTGCCACTTTGTGTGCGTATAGCGGTCAGAACATTGGGCGCGCTTTGCTGCACCAGGCCGAGCGATATACGCGGAAGTTTGATAGAATGGTGATCTGGCTTGATTACTGGCCCGAGAACGCGGCCCAGGTGCGCTACTATCAGCGTAATGGGCGTTGTCCCGCATGGCCAGCTCTTCGGGAAACAGATCACTCGTAGATCAAGCTAGCTAAACTTTACGCTATAAGAAGCTCAGCTCACTTGTCATCTTGTCGAGAGAAAAACTGGGAAACCTGATAAGCATCGGTCGGCATGCGCTCCTGAAGAATGTCTTCCATGCGGAGCTGCACGTCCTGTTTGGTTTTCGGGTGTGTGAGGATATAGAATTTCTCCTCGACAATAGCCTCGAAGACCGCCTCTGCTACCTGGGAAGGTGGGAGAGAAGCCTCAACTAGCTTGTGCATGGCTTCTATTATGGCTGCCATCTGTTGTGGATTTGTTGGCTGCTCCTGCGAGGCATTCTGTAAAGCCTGTGGACGATTTCGTTCGGCGTCAAGGATGCGCGTATTTACCCATTCGGGACATAGAACAGAAGCCTTCAGCTTGGCTCCTTGCGCGGCAAGTTCCAGGGCCAGGGTCTCGGAGAGGGTGATAATCCCACTCTTGCTTACTTTGTATGGTCCACCGCCTGCACTTGAGACCAGGCCAGCAGCAGAGGCCGTATTGACTATATGACCCTCGCTATCCTGCGCGAGCATGCGCGGCACAAAAAAGTGAACGCCGTGGATGGCTCCCCACAGGTTGACCCCTAGCACCCACTGCCAATCGGCCACGCTGCTCATCCAGGTAGTCGTGCCGGCGCTGACCCCGGCATTATTGCATAGCAAGTGTACGGCTCCAAAGGTCTGAAAGGCGAGATTAGCCAGGTTCGCGACCTCTTGGGCCTGCGAGACGTCGGTGCGTACGGCTAGAACCTCGGCCCCGTTGGCCTTAAATTCTGCCTCTGTTTGCTTGAGGGCACCCTCCTCGACATCGGCCAGGACGACTTTCATGCCTTCTTGCGCACTCTTTTCGGCCAACGCTCGTCCGATGCCGCTGGCTGCTCCGGTCACTACAGCGACTTTTCCCTTGAAGTCCTTCATGCTAAACATTTCCTTTCTCCATAGGGACTACGTTCTTCCAACATATCTATTTATATTACAGCGATCAAAGAAAGGCAGCCGTATACAGCAGGCTGCCTTTCCCTGGGTACATGTATCTTCTTTCGTTGATATAGAGCTGGAAAGCGCGGAACCCTATTTGACAGTCAAGGAAAGAGTGTAGCGGATGATAAGCAGTTTTTCCAGCGAGCTTGTACTGCTGTATATTTGCTCGGGCTAGCCTGGATCAAGCGTTTTGGCCATCATGACGTTGCTCATCTCGTAGCCTAACTTTTGATACATCTGCAGGGCCGCATGATTTTTCCCAAAGACATGCAAGGAGATCCGCGTGTATCCAAGCTCCCGTACTTTGTGCTCCATCTCGCGAAACGCTTGAGAGGCATATCCCTGGCGCCGAAATGTTTCATCGATACGCACATCATAGACGAATGCAGTATCCTTTCCATGGCCATCTTGCGTAGCAAACCAGAGTATACCAACCTTTTGCTGTGCTTCATTAACGATGGTAAATAGATAATGGTTCGGCGTAGCTACGCCTGCTGGCAACAAACTATAAGTATCTTTTCTTGCCTTCTCTAATGCCTCCTCCTCTGCCCATTGGCCATCCTCGACATGACCCTGAGCATACTCGACAATCACTGGCTCTATGAAGTGTTGAAATTCTGCATCCGTCATGGGCTGTAAAGTTACCATACGGCACCTTTCCTCTAACTTTAAATTTTCTATGAGGAAAAGTGTAGCAAAGATGGTTTAGCTTTACAAGAGCGTATAGCCATGCTTTAAGCAAGCGTTGTAAGCGATGGCAAGCTAAACCATCGTTGTGGTAAAGAAACTCAAGCAAACAGAGCAGTTAATCGCTTGGTAGACCGTTCGCAATTCCGGGCCATTTACCAATAACTACAGATTTTACGTCTCTTCACTGTTTGGGCGGACGAAGCCAGCTTTGGGGCCAAGAATGGCCTGTATCTTGCCGTTGAGGAGCAGAACTGTGCGGACCTGGACATATTCGGCCTTGTGGCCCGCTTCGAGAAATACTTTGCGCGCCTTCTCGCCATTCTTGCCTCGATAGAGGAGGCGCTTGTCTGCCCGGACCCGATAGCGGTTCATCGGCGTTCCTCCTGATACACAATAACGAACTGGTCGAGGGCATAGTTGGTGCCGGTGAGCTCGTTAAAGGTGGCAAGGATGATCGCGGCGTCGTCCCTGCGCATGGGGTGTCCCAGGAGCAGGTCCCAGATGATGTAGGGATGCCGATTGCTCTCCCGCGCCAGGACAAGCAAGGAAACGTTGTGCTGCCACTGAAATAGCCGATAAAACGAGATGCCGTTCATGGCTGTGACTGCTCATGCTGTGGCTCGACGTGCGCATCATTTATCTCGATAACGATATCGATTGCGCGCTCTTCTCCGACCAGGCTGCTGAGTTCCTCGTAATGGCGGCCAATGCCCTGCATGCGCGCCTGAATAAAATCGTGTTGGGCGGTCTGGGCCAGACCATACAAGCCACGCTGCGCGGCGAGATATTCTTCCTGGATGGACTGGCGCAGCCGTGCCACCTCGCTACGGTTGATCTGATCGTGCTTCTCTTGCCTCATAGATTTTATCCTCCCCGAGTTGTCTAAGGAGCCCGCCTGAATGCTCAAAAGGGCTGTCCAGGAGCGCGCATCAGGGATAGGAGACACATGTACAGCTTCATGCTCCCGGACAGGACCAGCGAAGCGACGGGATTACACGGGCGCAAGTCCGCCGCTTCGGGATTCGCTATGAACAGGTGGACAGCCGTATTCATAGGAACCAGTAGGAAGTGTAGCTTATGATGGGAAGGACAAACTAGCATAAAAAGGTGCAAAGCCCTATTTGATTTTGCATGAAGATTTGCGAATACAAATGAATATCCGAAGATATGACAGAGATGCAAATAGCTGCAAATGGGTAAAATAAAAACTGTAAGGTTTGTAAATGCGGATAAAGTAAAATTAGCACGCTTAAAGCAAGCGTGCTAAGAAGAGGAGAGCTATCTAATTACCAATGGACAAGAAGCTCACGCAGGGCCTTGATGCGCGGTTCTGTTGGCCAGGCTGCCTGCATTGCTGTGTAGGAAATACGCGCTTCATTGAACCATTGCTCGCTTCGTAAGCTAATTGCGCCCTCGATGCCCTGTTGCCAGAGAGAAATACATAAATCTCTATCCCTTGAAACATCGTCGCGGGTGATTTCTGCCATTACCTGATTGATGAGCGCCTCGACACGAATTACTTCTGTATCTGCGTGGTGCTCAGTGATTTGCTTAAAAGAGTCAAACGCCTCTCTATTTTTGCCAAGATAAAAATGAGTTAGCCCATCATTAAGCACAAGGTTGGCTTCGCTATGGTTACTTATCCAGATAGGAACAGGCTCATCAGGAGAATGAGCAAAAAAGGAGGAATGAGCTTTTTTGAGGGAAACGAGAGCCTCTTTCTGGCCAAAATATGCCTGATCGCTTGCCAGGCCGGCATAGACATAGCTCTGAATACGAGGTGATATAGGAATGTGCGCGGTTTCCAATAGATGTTGCGCTTTTTGCGCGGACTGCAATGCTTGTTCCCAGTGGCCAGCATACCAGTGCGCTGCATCGTGTCTTCTAGCAGCTACAATTTGTAGAATGGCATCTCCTGATGCTTTGCTGTATGTTTCAGCTTCACAAGCAGCCGAGAGTGAGAGATTGCTATTGGAGACATGCATAGCAAGCTCGGATAGGAGAAGATAACATTGAGCTAAGAGGCTCGAAGAAGCTTGACGCTGTTTCTCTGTGCCAATCGCTACGATTTCCCGCAAAGTTGGGATATAGCGGGAGATAGTATCAGAAGCAAAGGCCAAATCCTTGCCTTTGCGTAAATACCAGCAAGCAGTGATCCCGGCGGCACAATGGGTAAGAATTTCTTCTATAGGCCGTACTAGAACAGGAGCAGCGAGGGAGAGGCCACAGACTTCGATAGGCAGGCAGGCTAAGCGGCGGATAGCCTCACGGCGGCTGAGCAGATCATCAGTATGCATGCTGTTATCCTCTAGCTCAAACAGTAAAAGCTGCTGAAGCTCATGATAACGGGCAGGACCATAACGAATAAGCCACGACCAGACAAGAGTTTGCAGGCGCATCGTGAAGTCGTGGGAACGAAACACAGTGTATGTGTCTTCAATCAGTTCAACCCGTTGCGCAGGTACTACAGAGGTCTGTCCTCCCTCGATAGTAGGGCTCTCCTCCTCTTCAAGCCCTAGTGCCGATGCGCTCTTGCTAAAGAGCTTGCAGAGTTGTTGTCGATGAAGCGGCTGCGGCAAGTTTTGGCCACGTTCCCAACGTAAAACCGTCGCCGGATCGACCCCTACCTTCTCTGCTACATATGCGCGTGTCCAGCCGCGATCAAGTCGCTCTTGCTCAAGCCGAGATAACTGTGCCCGTTCCATTATCATTTCCCTCCAACAACACTGCTCGCTTGTATTTCGTGATCTATTCAGTTTTTCAGATATAAGCATAACATGTGTTTTGTTACTTGTCGAGAAGCGTGCAAGCGTAGAGGGCTTTCCGGCTCTCAAGAAAAGGGATTGTTAAGGGCCTCCGCCCTTAACCGGGGGCACGGGGCGCGAGCCCCGCTGGTTCGCGGCGCGAGCGATATACCGCATCTCAACGGCTGTTCAGCGTTGGCAAAGGCGGCGCATCCAGCGCATTATCTCTCTGATGCGCAGTGCGCGAAAGGTGCAAGCAAAGAGCTCTGATCTCAACTCGTGATTGTGCGACCAGCCAGCTCTCCATAACGCACAGCCTCCTGATCCTCATCGAGATTGAAGTGGATTTGTGTATTGCAAGCGCGCTTGAATTTGGGCTATGCTTTTCTCAGCATGTGTTTTGTTACTTGTCGAGAAGCGTGCAAGCGTAGACTGTAAAGTAACTTCCGACTGGCGCGACACCACTACTTTTAGCGCTGAGCACAAAAGTCGAGATCTGGTCGCGACGGGCGCAAGGTGAAGAGAACTCTATGGGGCCCCTTGCTCCCAGCATAACCGGTCTAAGAGGGCAGAAAAAGAAGAGTAATAAATAATCTATTTACAGGCGGGGAGAGCTTTCAACCCAAAAAGGAGAAGCATGGCATGAAAATTCTAGAGCCACAAGACGGCGCAGCAGAGAGCCCTGAGCATATGTCTCACAGCCAGGAGCCCGCACATGAGGCACGAGCTTCTGACTCCCCTTTTGTGGAGCAGATCAGGCGTATTTGGATTGAGAGAGAATCTGCATCTCTTTGCTCGGCTGATGGACATTGGAATATGCTGCTTGTGAGATATCAAGGCGAGACAAGCTTCTCGGTGTGGGGTCCCATGACGCAAGGCGGGGCCATGCATTACCCCCAGGGTGCTGAGTTCTTGTCCATCACTTTTACCCTTGGTACCTTTATATCGCAGATGCCAGTGGGAAATCTGTTAGACAAAGGGCAAATCTTGCCTCGGGCGTCTGCCAACTCCTTCTGGTTAGACGATTTCTCCTGGCGCTTTCCTGAGTACGAACACGTCGAGGCCTTTATCAACAAACTGGTGCGTAAGGGTCTGCTTGTGCATGAGCCAGTGGTAGACGCTGTACTGCAAGGCCAATCATCAGCACTGTCAAAGCGTTCTGTCCAGCGCCGCTTCTTGCGAGCCACCGGGCTATCACTACGCACTCTGCAATCCTTTGAGCGGGCTCGTCACGCGGCAGCTTTATTGCAACAAGGCGTCCCTCTTCTCGACACAGTGGAGGAAGCTGGCTATTTCGATCAATCCCATCTGACCAGAGCGCTCAAACGCTTCAGCGGACAGACGCCTGCGCAAATTGCACGCACGAGAAAGCCTTGAGCAACTGTCGTTTCAGTACAAGACAAGGCCCCTGGTCTGCAGTACGATAGCCATGTTCAATCAAGCTTGCAAGGAGAAAAGCTATGAAAAAAGTACTCTCACAGGACGGAACAGCTATCGCATTTGAGCAGGCGGGGAAAGGTCCTGCCGTCATTCTGGTACTTGGCGCGTTCAACGATCAAGCGACTGGCGCACCGCTGGCTGCTTGCCTCTCAGAGCACTTCACTGTTTTCAACTATGATCGTCGGGGCCGAGGAGCAAGCGGCGATACGGCTCCCTATGCGCTTGAGCGTGAAATCGAAGATCTTGCGGCCTTGATCAAAGAGGCGGGTGGATCAGCCGCAGTCTTTGGCTATTCCTCCGGGGCTCTCCTGGCACTCATGGCCGCAGCTCATGCTCTGCCGATCACAAAGCTAGCGCTCTACGAACCGCCTTTCCTGATCGGCAATGGGGCTGCAGAGCGGGCACAAGAAGCCGCAAGGCGGCTTAGCGAACTGCTGGCAAAAGATTTACGTGGTGAAGCCGTCGAGCTCTTCCAGATTGATTTAGTGGGTATACCGGCTGAAATCGTTACCCAGATGCGAAATGCACCCTTCAGACCAGCGCTCGAAGCTATGGCGCACACGCTTGTCTACGACGCGACTATCCTTGGCCACATGGAAGTCTTGTTCGCGCAACTCGGCTCCATTCAAGTGCCGACACTCGTGGTCAGCGGGAGTGAAAGCCCGGCTCTATTAGACGAGGCGGCCCAGGCAGTCACGGAGGCGCTCCCTCACGCCCAGCATCGCCGCCTTGCGGGTCAAACACACGATATCAATGCGCCGGTTCTGGCTCCTGTGCTAGAAACCTTCTTCGCTGACTGACCTCGTTTCCAGGAATGAAGGGCTGAAGCTGAGCCAGATCCGCAAGGTAGGTAGCTACTTTTCAGGATTCCTCGGCGCGCTGGAATTCCATAATCCAGTTGATTTCCCAACTGCTACCCCCATCGGCCGAAAATGCCTGCTCCCACCGGCAGCTATTTTCGGTCAAGGGAGACCAGATGAAGCGCACAAAGATCTTCTTGTCCTCAAAGGTATCCTGGTTATAAAATATGCCGCGCCCATCCTGGAACGCACCAAACATCGGCGGTTGCAAACCGTCAGCCCTACTATCTGCCCAATAGAGGCTCCACAGCTGGGAGCGAGGATCAAAGAGGCGCACGGTCATGCCCACTACGCGCCCCGAAGCTCGCTCCACAGTAATTTCGTCGACATTGCCTAGCCCATCCAACACCTTGTTAACAACCGCCACGCCTGTACATTCCTCCCATTCCTGCGATCCCTTCAGGCGCTTGCGTAGGAGCCGATGATGCACATTCCACTTGCCAATGTAGAAATCAAAATCGGCCCGGCCATCCTGCCGCTGGTCCTTTATATCCTGTTCAGTCACACGCTTTCTCCTGCCTCTATTCATCATTGATTGAAGCGCTCAAACAGCTCTTTCTTAACTGTTTCGAGGTAATATACAGGGGAATGCGGCTAGGATTGTTCCTAATAATTGTGAGCTTGTTCTGATTTTTGCTTTAAATGTCTGATCCTGGAGAGCGAGCCGCGCCTGGATATTCCTTCGTAAAATAGGTACTGGCGGGAACCGTGAGCAATTACTCTAATGGGCTTCCACACTCATAGCAAAAGCGTACGTCCTCAACCTCCGCACGCGGAGCACCGCACTGAGGGCATACTGAAGCAAGCGACTGGCCACAGTATACGCAATGTTTCCAATGCGCCTGGAGCATGCGCTTACAGCGAGGGCAAGTGGCTCCCTGCTTACTCGCACGCTGCGGAGTATCAGCTCTAGGGGCACTAAATGTCGCGGAAGAAGGAAGCAAGGGAGCAAGGGCATCCTGAATGCGTCGATTCTGGAAGATGCCTAACAAAAGATGCTCTGGCTGCACCAGCGAGGAGTGCATACGCTTCGCGATCGTTAGCGCTTGACGAAGGGACTCCTGGGCCTCATCGGATAGAGGAAGGCTGTCATCAAACGCTTCAACATCAGGCACAACTGAAGCTATCTGCTGTACTCCAGGTTCTGACGCCGTATCATTCCTCTCAGCTTCTTCAACTAGAAAAAGGCTCAAACTCAGGCGATGGCGCTCGGCATCGATGTGCAGAATACGGAACTGAAGTTGTGCGCCTTCTTGAAGAATTGTTTTGGGGTCAACTCCGGGAGTGATCTCAGAAAGATGGACGAGTCCCTCAACGCCATCCTCGATACGCGCAAAGGCGCCGAATGGAGCAATCTTCGTTATCACGCCCTTCACAATCTGTCCTGGCGCGTAGCGCTGTGCGACAGTTGTCCAGGGATCGACTCCAGCGCGTTTAAGCGAGAGTGAGATCTTTTTCTTCTCTTTATCGACGCTGATAATCTGAACCTCGACTTCCTGGCCGGCGTATAGTACCTCGCTGGGATGATTGAGGCGGAGCGAGCCATAAGCTCCTAGATCAACATAGGCTCCAAAATTTGTGATTTGACTCACAATGCCGCGACGAACCTCACCTGGTTTGAGTTCAGCGAACAGTTCTTCAAGGCGACGCTGTATGCTGGACTGCCCCTCGACAGTTTGCCGCTGCTGTTCTGCAGTGAGCAAGCGGTCGAGGTAGCGATGCATGGTCGATACCTCGATATGCCAGGAGGCAAGAGCATCGAGCAAGCCTTTCTCACTTTGTTCAACGAGTCCCAGAAGGAGATGTTCTGGGGTGACTGTTGTCGCTTTGAAACGAAGGGCAGCTTGTCGGGCTAGAGAGATCGCTTCCTTTGTGGCTGGTGCTAACCAATCGGGGTCTGGCTCCTGCATTGTCGTTGCAGAGGGACTCATAGCATACTCCTTTGCAAATGCTTGCGTAATCAGATCTTCAACGAGTTGGCTTTGCCTGCGCTTTTTCCCTGGGTAGCGCCTGGCAGTCAGCTGCTCAAGCTTCTGCTTGGCCTCCCCACTGAGGTTAAAATGTTGACTATGTTGCTCAGTTTGCTTCTCACTCAACGAAAACCACCTCCTTACTAAGGCCAATTATAGACCATTATTTGGCCATTAACAAGATAAAAAGGAGGGAAATAGAGGCAAAATATGCTGATCGCATATCTTCCATTAAGATAAATGACTTGACTCTCTGGTTACCAGAGAGTGTAAAGTAATAAAGAGGAAACGAAGAGAGGGTTACTATGTTGAGCATCGGTGAGTTCTCGCAGTTGGCGCAGGTATCAGTTATTACGCTTCGCCATTATGATCAGATAGGGCTGTTTCGTCCAGCCTATATTCATGCTCGCTCAGGATATCGCTATTATCTGGTAGAGCAGCTAGAGCAGCTTTACCAGATTCTTATGTTGAAAGAGGTAGGGTATGCTTTGGAGGAAATCCACTTCCTGTTGCAGCATTCCAACGATAGTAGTGCTGTGAGAGAACTGCTATTTTCCAAATATCAGCAGACGCGGCAAGCTCTGGCACGCGAGCAAACACGCCTGGAGGCCCTTGAGCGCTTGCTACAAGCGGCAGATCAGGGCGCGTATCTGCCCACACAGAATATCGTGGTGCGCGCTGTCCCGTCTTCTCTCTGTGCGATGCAGCGTCTCTGGCTTTCTCACATGGATCTACTGGACGAGGCGATTGAGGAGACAGAAGGCTATGTCACGAGATATCGAGCAAGGAAAGCCGCTCCTGTCACCGTCATCTACCATACCTATACCGATTGGGAGAAGCCGGTTGAAGTTGAGATTGCCATTCCACTCACACGGAGTATTCCATCTTCATCATCCTTACGCATTGAGGCTCTGGAAGCTGCCTCTCCGGTGGCCTCCATTATCAATCGTGGCGGCGATGCTACTCTCGATCAAACATGCGAGGCTCTCTGGACCTGGCTCGATCTGCACAGCTATAGGGTGAACGGACCAGACCGCGAAGTCTATCATCGCGCTCGCCACCAGCCAAAAGAGGATATGTGCCCTTCAGACATCGGGAGAGAGCAGGAGATCATCACCGAATTTCAAGTACCCATTAGGAAGTAGGAATCCCTCAACGCTCTCACCTTCTAAAAGGGACATGGGCGCCATCTCTATTACACAAGCAGGAGAATCTCATGAGCTTCCCAACACAACAGCAAGCTCTCAATATTTTGAGAGCTGAAGAGGAACAGTTGCAAGACCTCATTCAAGGGCTTTCAGAGAAGCAGTTGCAGCTTCCAGGGGCGCAAGGCGCAAAGACCTATGCACAGATGCATCTTTGGTCTATCAAAGATCTCATTGCCCATCTCACCCTCTGGAAACGCATGGGCCTGGAGACGCTAGCGCAATGGAGAGCAGGGCAAGTGCCCTGGTATCTTCACCCAGAGTTTCAAGCCTTTGATGCCGGCGAGCGGATAAATCTAGGAGGCTTTGCCTGGAGCCAGCATGCCCCCCTTCACGAGGTGCAACTGCAAGCCATAACGATTCACGAGACCCTCTTAGGGGAAATAGGAAGTCTCTCTAATGCTGACTGGTCCACAGCAGTTTCAACCCCCATGGGGCTCCTCTCGCTGGGTGAGATGCTGCACGAAACTATGGGGGTTCCTGATGGCTATTTTCAGCACTTCGTCCGGCATCGTCCTGACCTGGAGGTATTTCTTGCGACAGTGCGGGAGAGAACTTGATAGCTTTCCTCGTGAAAAGGGAGCTTGCAGCTGAGCTCCCTCCTCAAGAGGGCCCTTAGTGATTTGTCCTGAGCTTCCGTATGCAAGACTCATTCGCAGAAATCATCTCATCAGGCCTACGGGCTCTCATCTATTTGCCTGGCTCAATGCTTCTGCCAATCTCAGTAAGTGCAGGCAAAGATGAGATTTGGTGTTACTCCACAGGTTCGGACAGTTTCCTGGCTGTCTCTGCTTCTGCTGCGGTAAAAACAAGCATCTGCAGATCGGGAGCGTCAACGACCTGAAAGATGCTTGTGTGGAAGACCATCCGCCCAAGCGATGGATGCTTCAGTGCTCTTGGTTCCGTACACGTCGCTCGAACATCATGTTCTGCCCACCACTCCTGAAATGCTGAACTCATTTGCTGAAGCTCTGCAATCAGGTCTTTGAACCATGGCTCTTGCACGTAGCGGTCGGTACAGGCACGAAAGAGGGCCACGGTTTTGTAGGCCACCTGTTCATAGTCTTCATTGTCATAGTAGAGCGTTCGATACACCGGGTTGCCGAACATCACACGCAGAATATTGCGCTCAAGCAGAGATAGCCCCTCAAAGCCTGGAAAGACGTAGTTGATGGCCCGGTTCCAGCCCATAATATCCCAGCGAGGATTGAAGACATAGGCGGGAGTAGCTATGGAGTCCAGCACTCCTTGAAGTTCCTGACTGATCGTGCTGGTTAAGGGATAGAACTCAGTTGGTACGTGTTCTCGTGCCAGCACAAAGAGATGATGACGCTCAGCGGCGTTCAAGTCAAAGACCTTGGCCAGGCGTTCAAGGATCTGTGGAGAGACCACAATATCTTGTCCCTGTTCTAAGCGCGTATACCACGACACGCCAATGCCTGCCAGCAAGGCCAGTTCCTCTCTTCGTAATCCCGGTGTGCGCCGGCGCGTATCAAGAGCTACTCCCACCACTTCTGGCGAAAGGCGCTCTCGTCGCGTTCGTAAGAACTGTGCCAGCTCTTGACGTCGTATGCTCTTGTTCATTGCACCTTCTTTCTGTGTTGAGCCTGACAGTTTTTCTCCTATGATAATTTGAGTGCTGGTGCAAAGTCAAAAAGGGCGTTATACTTCCTACCGCATATACTCATGAATCTGGCGTATAATCCTGACGAAAAGGTCAGTGAAGCATGCTACCCGTATGAGTGCAAGAACATATACAAAGAGGCTGAGACGTATCACCGCTTGAAGCAGGTGCATGCGTCACAGTTTTCTACCACAGATCGGAGAAATGGATGTCGATGACACCTTATACTGTTGCTATTCCACAAGCAGACATAGATGATCTCAATGCTCGCCTTGCCCGTGTGCGTTGGACCGATGAGTTGCCTGATGCAGGCACCGACTATGGGGTGGACCTGGCCTCCATCAAGAGGCTCGTTTCCTACTGGCAGCACGGCTATGACTGGCGTATCTGGGAGGCCAGGCTCAATGCCTATCCACAGTTTACGACGACCATCGACGGAGAAAACGTCCACTTCCTGCATGTTCGCTCGAACGTCGAAAACGCTCTCCCGTTGCTCCTGATCCACGGCTGGCCCAAATCCGTGTTCGATTACCTCACGGTGATTGATCCCCTCGTCGATCCCAGTTCTCATGTGGGAGAGCCAGCCCAGGCGTTCCATCTTGTCATCCCATCGCTGCCAGGCTTTGGGTTCTCCGGGCCGACCACACAGAAGGGCTGGGATTGCTTCCGTATGGCCCATGCATTCATCGAGTTGATGCACCGGCTTGGCTATGATCGCTACGGCGTCCACGGCTCGGATTGGGGTGCGGTTATCTCCCCAGAGATCGGTCGCTTCGATCCCGAACACGTGGTGGGTGTGCATGTGACCGCAATTTTTTCATCTCCTTGGGGCAACTCGGCCGAGATAGAGGCTCTTTCTAAAGAGGAGAAAGTCCAGTGGCAAAGATATCTCGCCTGGCAGCAACATCAAGGAGGCTACTATCATATGCAGTCCACCGCTCCTCAGACCCTGGCGCATGCTTTAGCAGACTCTCCAGTGGGTCAGCTTGCCTGGAACTATCAAAACTATGGGAACTTTCAGAACTATGGGAAATATGAGAAATACGGGGATGGCGTCAGCGACGACTATGTGCTCACGACTGCGGCGCTCTACTGGTTCACAAACACGGCGGCATCCTCAGCACGCCTGTACTATGAGACCGCTCACAGCGCTCGCGTGCAGCATCGGTCGACCGAACCTACGACTGTGCCGCTTGGTTTGGTTAATTTTGCCGGTGACCATCGGACGATCCGAACCTTTGCCGAACGTGACCATAAGAACATCGTCTCCTGGAATATCTACGACCGGGGCAATCACTTTGCCACCCAGACGGCCCCCGACTTGCTCGTCAACGATATGCGCACCTTCTTCAAGATGCTGCGTTCCTAAAAGGTTGTGTAACAAGATTTATGATAAAAATGCGCTAGGATATCGAAGAAACGAGATTTGGCCGCGATAGGAGCAAGCTAAAATATGTTGAACGCCTATTTTGCATGCTTTTATCTTCTTTTGCTGATTTGCAGGAATAAGGCTGTTCTCTCCGTTGTTAAGAAGGGTATTGTACTAAACTATTTTTAGCAAAGAAGGAAAAATATCCTTGGAAAAGCAAGACGCGACTCGCTCTCTGCGAGAACGAGTTGGTATAAATGTACTGCCAACTGATCAAGTAAGCCTTGTGGCGCATCTTGTCGAGCTTGAAGAGGCTGGCGTTGAGCATGCATGGCTAAGTTTTGGCCCACTGGGAGCGCCAGATTTGCTGACGACGCTTGCCGCCGCTGTAGCGCGTACCAGCCAGCTGAAATTGGGAACATATGTTGTGCAGGTTTCCTCGCGCCATCCTGTCCTTATGGCCCAGCAGGCCTTGAGCCTCAATAGCTTGGCGCCAGGGAGGCTGAGGTTAGGAATAGGGACAGGTTCTCCCGCACATGCAACGCACCTCTATGGCGTAACCATGGATGCGCCCCTGACCTACCTCCGTGAATATATTCAGGTCTTGCGCCCACTTCTGGAGCGAGGAGAGGTTCATCACCAGGGGCGCTACTTTAGCGTTGATGCCACTCTTCCGGGAGCAACACATGTTCCCTTATACATCTCGGCGCTCGGCGTGGGAGCTTTTCGTCTCGCCGGCGAAGTAACTGATGGTGCCCTTCCCTATATGGCTCCGATCTCCTACTTGCTCAATACAGCGCTTCCCGCTCTCAACGCGGGGGCGCAGAAAGCTGGTAGGTCCCGTCCACCAGTCGTGGCCCATGTTCCCGTGGCATTTACAGAAGATCGGGCGACAGCTTTACGGGTGGGACGTCAAACTTTTCGCTTTATGACGACGCTCCCACACTATCGCAACATGTTCTTTGCCGCCGGCTTTACGGAGCAGGAAGTTGATGCGGTTTCGGATAGATTCGTTGAAAGTCTGTTGGTTTTTGGCGATGAGGGCAAGATAAGAGATCGCCTGCAGGAACTGCTTACCACTACGGAGATTGATGCGCTGGCCCTGGGCCTTGTGCCGATCTCCGATGCCACCCAGGAGGGTTTGCACCTGGCACGCTTTGTAGGGCGATTGTAAGCAACAGCAAAGGAATTCTGGGCCTGCTCCTCTTGCTGGGAGCAGGCTCTCTCTTATGCGCGGCTGCGCCTACGAAGCTGGTAGAAGCCAATCAGATGTAGGATTATGGAAAGCGGTACCAGAAAAGTTGGAATAAGGCTCATGGGAAACATGCTCATTATGCTTGTATTGATGGTGCTCGTCAAAGGACTTAATCGTGTTCCCGAGAGCAGCATACCAAGGCCGAGCGCCGAGAGCAGATCGAGCAGCCCCAGCACATTCCAGGTGAGGAAAACGCCTCTCCCCCAACGCGTGCCCGAAGCCAGAGCCAGGGCCGCCAAAGGTGCTGTGATCCCAACGATAATGTCTCCCCAGCCCGCCGACTGCGCAAAGGAAGCCGGCAGCATGCCCTTGCTGTAAAGCACAAGCATAGTAACGCCTATCACTCTGTAGAACTGCCAGGCCGTGAGCTTGATTAGATTGAGCGAATGCACAAAACGACGAAATGGGTTGGATGTGAGGTAAACAAGAAAAAAGAGCAAAATCGGCACGATAGCGGCCAGGCCAAATGCTAGCGGAGGTTGGGTTGGTGTGCCGACAAACCAGCCAGCTAATGAGGCGCCAAGCGCAAGAAAGAACCAGGCCAACAAAACGTACTGTACAATGGTGACCTTCGCTGTATCTGTTCGCTGAGAAAGCATTTCCACGAAAGTGTCTCCTTTCAGCTCCGTATGGCAAGCTGGTTAGCGCTTGCAGCTTTTTACGTGTATATACTCCTATTTGGTCAAAAAAAAGAAACATCGCTCCCGCTGCTATGACGAGAAGGGCACACGCTCCATGACTAACTCGACGTTAGCAAGCAAGGCGCGAGCCTGCTCTAACCCGAGAAGCGAGATCATCTGTGTTTGCGCTTCTTGCCACAGGGGAAGAACCTCCTTCAAGATCCGATACCCTTGCTGCGTGAGGGTAATGAGACGGACGCGCCGGTCCTTTTCACTCGTCGCAACATTGACCAGGTTCTGACTTTCCAGGAGTTTGAGATTTCTTGCCAGCGTCGTTCTATCCATCGCTAATATCGCCGCGAGATGAGTCAGTGGCACTTTTTGTGCCAGGGCAATTGCTACCAGGAGGCTGAACTGCGTTATCCGCAGGCCGCTGGGTTGCATGAATGCCTCGTAGGTGTGCGTCAAGGCGCGAGCCATTTTGCGCGCATTGAGACAGAGACAGCTCGCATCTACTCTCGCTAAGGCAAGTGTTATCTCTGGCTGTGTTTCGTTTTCCATATTTAGGAGTATATACACCTTTTTATGCTTTGTCAAGCTCTTAGCGTTGTCCTCAGTATGTTTTGTCCCTGAGAGCCACTGCTCATATGCACGAAGGGCCCAGGAGATGAAGCGTTTTCCCCTCACAACCCGCCCGCTCGACGCGCTTCTTATCATGCTCACACTTGAGAAACTGGTGCCGGGTGGTGCCGGCTTTTTTGGGCTTGTGCCGGGTATGTGGCACCGGTATAATCTGGCTCTACAAGCCGGTCCAGACCATATCGGTGCCGGGAGTGCCGGGTTTTGACAGGTTTTTTTTAAAATACGCTTTTTTGCATTTGAATTTGGGGGGTAACTACTTTCTTGTCAAAACCCGGCACTCCCGGCACTCGAAGAAAGTATATATAGGGATAATCTGGCTCTAGAAGCTGCTTTAAGCTATGTACAAAAGCAAAAAGTTGTCGATTTTTGCCCGGCACTCGTTTTATGCAGCGTGTTAGGGCTAATCCAGCTCTGGAGGCCGTTTTAGATGCAGATTTGATGGAGTGCCGGATAAAGGGAGCTGCCCGGCACCATCCGGCACCATCCTATGCTCAAGTGTGGCATTTAGCCGTTTCTATGTAGCGTTTTGTGGCGTTTCAAAAAGCCGATTCACAGCTTGTTCACCTTCCAGATCTGCGAGCCATCGCTGAGGCGTAGCGCATAGATCTCTCCCGTGTGTGTCCCGACGTAGAGCGAAGTCCCGTCGTAGAGAGGATCGGTATAGCTAGCCGTGCTCTCTAGCTTATGCGACCACAAGAGCTTTCCATCCCGGGCAGCGAGAGCCATGACAGTAGTATCTTGATCGGTGTTGGCACTCAAGTAAAGCTTGCCCTGAGCCAGGATGCTGCTAGAAAATGGCCGGTGGCTCGTATAGCGCCAGGCGAGCGAGCCATCGTTGGCGTGCAGCGCGTAAACATAACCCTTATTCTCATCGACAAACGAACTAAAATAGAGCATATCCTGGCCCCAGTGCAGATCTCGGGCCCAGTTGCTACCATGCTCCGCAGGCAGTGGATGGCGCCAGAGCACCGAGCCATCATCTGCGCGCAGGGCATAGAGCGTGGAGAGGCCAGTTTTTAAGGGTCGCTGTGGTTGCAAAGGTTGGATATGGGAGAGCAGCAGGCCAGCCAGCCCCGATTGCAATAGCGCGCCTTGGCTACTGATCGGCGTGCCTTCCAGCGTGACCTTTGTTTCCAGGGCATAGAGCACGTTGTTGTGTAAAACTAGCTGGGGACCCGTAAAAGAACCGTCAAGCGGGATTTGCCAGCGCGGGCGCCCGTTCTCCGTGCTCAAGGCCAGCAGCCCATTAGAGGTATCAACGTAGAGCATGTCATGCTCGATGAGCGCGATATAGAGGCTGCTTTTAGCCTTGTGAGACCAGAGCTGCTTACCATCGCTGGCCCGTAGCGCGTAAAGCGTGCTGGTGGGATTATTGGAACCATAAGCATTCTGTTCGCTGATATCCACATAAAGGACGCCATCGACTATCTGTAGCATGCCTTCGCTATAGCCCTGCGCATGAAAATTGGCATGCCAGAGCTCTCGGCCCGTCCTGGCGTCCAGGGCCGCAACCAGGCCCTTATGCGTAGCCAGATAGGCAATTCCGTTGACTATTGTAGGCGGTGGAGTATAGCTATCGCTATCGTAGCGCCAGGCAAGCGAGCCATCATTGGCGTGCAGCGCATAGATATGATTTACCTTGGCGTATTGGCCCCAGTTCGCATTCACATAGACCAGATCGTTAGCCACTACCGGCGCCTCGCCCATCTGGCCATCCAGCTTGAAGCGCCAGAGCTGCCGGCCATCGCTG
Organism: Ktedonosporobacter rubrisoli; assembly: GCF_004208415.1. Classification (GTDB taxonomy): domain Bacteria; phylum Chloroflexota; class Ktedonobacteria; order Ktedonobacterales; family Ktedonobacteraceae; genus Ktedonosporobacter; species Ktedonosporobacter rubrisoli. Next base: position 7,821,621 of record NZ_CP035758.1, read on the forward strand.
GCGCGCAAGGCATAGGCATAGATATCGGCTCCGGCATACATCACATCCCCCATCTTATTCAGATTGACATCATAATCAAGCGATTGTGTTGTGGCATCAAAGGTGGGAGTAGCCTGCGTCGCGTGTTGCTTAATTGGCGCTGATTGGACCTGGCGCAAAGCTCGGCTCTGGCTATTGAGCAGGCCTGCCAGAATGGCCAGCAGCAAAAAAAGTAGTGTCGCCCCGATCCCCACATACAGCCAGGGTCGGCGGCGTTCTAATTCCGTGGGAGTTGTCTGCTCAGCCGGTCCTGATCGTACATTTTCTGGTCTAGCTTCATGCTCAAGATCATGCATATTACTGACTCCCTTTTCTCAGAGATAGTGCCTTACCTGTAATAGATATCCTGAACATAGTTATGCAGCACCAGGCTGAATTGAATCTGAAGAATGGGCAGATGAGCGCAAACTTGTGGTACGATTACCGCAGAGAGATCATTGGCTTACCTGTTTTCGCAAAGGAGTATAGTTTGACGCATTTGATCAAAGACCTGACTTTATCCCCTGACTCATCCATCGACCTGCATATGCACACCACCTACAGCGACGGACGCCAGACCGCGGCCCAACTCGTTGATTATCTGGTAGACCAGGGCTTCGACATGGTTGCCGTAACCGACCATGATCGTGTAGATATGGTTGATAGCATCCAGACGCTTGCCGACGAAAAGGGTCTACCCGTGCTCCCAGGAGTCGAGATGAGCACCCAATGGAACGGTAAAATGGGCGACCTGCTCTGCTACGGCTTCGATCCCGTTAATAATTATCTGCGCCCGCTCACCGAAAAAATTGTCAGCCTGCAACTGGAGAATACCCGGGAAGTGCATAGCAACCTGCTCAAGCAGGGCTACCAGTTTCCACGCCAGGCCGAGCTCTTAGCCCACAAAGACGGAAAAGTACGAATCCCCACCGACATCTTTCTTCTTTTGCTCGAACACGGCATCGCTTCAGACCGTGCCACTATCGATCAAATCATCAATAAGGCTGGCTATCGCCCCTTCAAAGCAGATATGGCCGAGACCGTGGATGCCGCCCATCGCAGCGGAGCCCTCTGCCTCATCGCGCATCCAGGCCGCCGCCAGGCCGGTTTTACCTTTTACGATCCCGCCTTGCTCGATCAGCTGCGCGCTGACGTCCCCATTGATGGAATTGAATTAATCCATCCTATGCATAGCAAAGAGATGATCGAAGCGTATCAAGAATATATTCGCAAGCATGATCTACTCTGCAGCACAGGTTCGGACTCACACGGCCACGCCAAACGCATGCCCATTAAGCACCGGGCAGCCATTAGCCGGCGCCTCTTAGAGCGTCTGGGCATAAAGCTCGTCTAGAAGAAGAAAATCCGCGCTTTAGCGCACCTGGGTATCAAGTTACCTGTAAAAAGACTAGAGGCGCATAAAAAAGAGCCGTATCGCGCCTGCTTACTCGCTAAAAAGCAACGCGGGCGCAACACGGCTAAAGGTGCCAGGAGCGCAAAGCTCCTATTTCTGAATATACCAGTCAGTCGTAGTAATGCCAGGATAGCTGACAGTCTTCTTCACCACTCCGCTTGGATTCGCAAAGTTGCGAATCGGCTTACCCTGCTCCACCATCATCATTGTATCGTGCCAGATCGGGCCAGCGCCGTCAACGCCGGTCACATCCACCATCGGCGAATTATCGTTATTACCAGCCCAGACCCCAACCACGTAATCGGTAGTATAGCCCATCGTCAAGTTATCGCGGAAATCGTTAGAGGTTCCCGTCTTGGCCGCCGCCGGGCGGACCGGACCGGTATTGCCCGCGTAACATTGAGATTGTGAAGTGCTGTAGAGGTAGAGCGCGCTACACTTAGTAAACTCAAAGGAGCGCGACGTATTATCACTCAACACGTTAGTGACCATAAAGGCAGCTTGCTTGCTGAGCACACGTTTGCCAGGATCATTGAACTGGAAAATGGTCTTGCCATGCACATCTTTTACAGTACTGATGGTATGAGGTGGAATATGCACGCCACCGTTGGCAAAGGTGCCATAAGCCGAAGTCATGTCCAGCAGATGCACGCCCAGCGAGCCCAGCACCATAGTATAGTTTGGCGTACCGTTATAGGCAGAGATACCCAGATCCTGCGCCATCTTCAGCGAAGCATCAACGCCAGTTTGCATCATGAGCTTCACCGCCGGAATATTGAACGAGTTCTGCAGCGCATAGCGATAGGTTATCAAGCCGTGATAACTCATATCATAGTTGTGTGGCGTGTAGGCTGGCAGGCCACAGCACATCTGGATAGTCAGCGGCCCATCCAGAACCGGCGCCCCGGGACTGACCCCATGCTCAAAGGCTGTGGCATAGATGAACGGCTTAAAAGCCGAGCCGGGCTGGCGTAAGCCCTGCGAGGCCACATCAAAGGCGCCATCGCGCGGATTATTGGGATCAATGTTGCCAAGCATTGTAAGAATCGCCCCGGTATGAAAATCGATCACCACCTCGGCCGCATTGGTGACGTGATGCGCCTGAGCAATCTCCGCGATATGCTTCTGCGCATCTTTCAGCACGCGGTTCTGTAGATTGAGATCCAGCGTCGTGTTGACAATCAAACCCGAGCGCGAGAGATCACTTACCTTGACGTGCAGGTCGCGGGCCAGCTCATTAAGCGTATAGTTCACAAAATGGGGCGCTGAATCATTCTTAATCACCCCGTGCTTCAAGAAATTGGGCTGCTGCACCTCATTGATAGCCTGCAGGCGCTCCTGATTGGTAATGTAGCCTTGCAGATACATCTGCCTGAGCACCTCTTGCACACGCGCAAAGGCCGCCTTAGGATGCAAGTAAGGATCGCGCCCAAAAGGCGAGCTGGGGATACCGGCCAGCATAGCCGCCTGTGCGATATCTAGCTGCTGAGCTGCCGTCTTCGTAGGCGTATCCTGCAAGCCAAAGTAGGTAAAAGCCGCTGCCTCAGCCCCATAAGCCTGCTCTCCATAGAAGGTTGTATTCAGATACATCTCCATGATTTGCTCTTTAGTAAAGCGCCGCGTTATATCAGGAGCTATGATAAGCTCCTGCAGCTTACGGGTCATTGAGACCTGATCGCCCACAATATTTTGTTTAATCAACTGCTGCGTAAGTGTACTGCCACCCGAGAGGATGTGGCCGTGGGTGACATCTTCCAGGGCCGCGCGCACAAGACCAGTAATATCAAAGCCCGGATTCTTCCAGAAGTATTGATCTTCAATAGCAACTTCAGCATTGACAAGATGAGGTGAGATCTTGGATAAAGGGACAGTTGTCTGTAAGCCAGCGTCAGTAGCTTGATAAATCATTGAGCCGCGAGAATCATATATTTTCAGGTTATCTTTAGGTAGAATATCTTGCAATGTGAGTACCTGCTGCCCATAACGCTGATTGGTGGCGTCGGCAAGCACTGAGATAGCAACCAGAATCGTAGCCGAGATAACAGCAATCGCCAGGATAGCAGAGGCCAGAGGCAACATTGCTCCACGCGTGCCCAGACGCTCGGTAGCCAGGTAGCGCAGATTACTCAAGTGCAGATTTCTCCGCTTGAGATGCCGTTTTGTGCGCCATCCAGTTGGTTGTGACAACTTGTGAGGCACCTTATAATAGACCCCGCGTGTTGGCTCCTCTGGCATGTCATTCAAGCGTTGGGCCCGAGCCGCCCGGCTATTTTCGGGCAGCTTTGCCGGAAGCACGGCAACACGAGCCTGTTTACTTGTCTCTTCGGCTGTGGTAGACGAGGTTTTATCTAATGTAGCCCCCGTAGTACCCTGAGTGGCAGATGCGCTTTCCTCAACTGAGGAAGACGGGGTTGATTGCTGCTCTGTCCTCATATTTCAACCTCTTTTCTAAATAATGCGGGCAATAGAAAACATATACAACACGTAACTCTTCATGGAACATTATGTATATCTGAATCTCAACACGCTATGCACATAACAGAAAGATGCATCTGCGTGCTTCCATTTTTATTGTACCTGGTGCAAACTCACCATACCTCTTTGTGAGGTGCATATCGAGAAAATGGGCCTGTTCCCCTGTTCCTTCTTGCTGATCTGACTGATAGACAGCCGGCTCGGGCGTAGAGAAAAAGGGTGAACAGTTGCTTCGCCGGCTCACCTGGAGCCGGTGCCCTCTGTTTCGCTTACTACACAAACAGTTTTCTCATCAGTTAGCGGAGAGCGCTAAAAAAGTTGGAGGCATCAGGAGTCTGAGGGACTCCCTGGTAGAGGTTCTCCCCAACCTCTCTTCCAACAAATCGACTCAACTGTATACTAACATATCTGTATGTAGTAACGGGATAGGAAAGAAGAAGGTAACGGTCCTCTCAGGTGAGAATGCATAAGTAATATATAAGCTATTCTACCTAAACTCAGCATCCTCACATAGCAATACTTTAATATTGCCGAGTTTATGGTAAAAACAGTGCCAGAGGTGGGATGCCGGAGCCTGGCCGGCATCCTTCCATTTGGCTACCACCAGCCGTCGCTGCCTGAAGAAGAGCCGCCAGGCGGTGGGAAGGCGAAACTATAGCTGCTTGGACAATAGGGGCCGGGAACCTTGGCATTAAATTGCTGGAACTGTGCCTGCTGGCTGGATGTAGAATTTACGTCAAGTAGATCAGGGAGCAGGCTAGTATCCTGATCGTCTGTCCCATTGGGGGTTGGCTGCAGGTTGGGCGTAAACTTAGGCTCGGTTCCAGGCATGAACCAATCTGTAGTCGTAACGCCATCAGCATATGTCACCGTGGCCCGTTCAAGCCCACCGGGATTCGTGAAATTGCGGATCGGATGGCCCTGCTCGGCTTCCAGCATAGCATCGTGCCAGAGCGGGCCGGCGCCATCAACGCCTGTCACATTCGACATCGGCGTATTATCGTCGTTACCGGCCCAGACGCCCAGCACATAATCGGTGGTATAGCCCAGCGTCCAGTTATCGCGGAAATCTGTAGTTGTCCCAGTCTTGGCCGCCGAGGGACGTACCGTGCCGCGATCGCCCAGGCGGCACTCTTGCTGCGAGTTCGAGTAGAGCTGCAAGACATTGCAGTCAAAGAACTCGGGCAGGCGCGAATCATTGTCGCTCAAGACGCTGGTCATCATATAGGCCAGCTGCTTACTGATGGCCCGCTTACCCGGGTTGGCTGCATGCTCAATCGTGTTGTGCGTATTGGCGAAAACTATCTTCTGGATCGCATAGTAGGGCACATGAACGCCACCATTGGCAAAGGTTCCATAGGCCGAGGTCTCATCGATCAGGCGCACGCCAAGACCACCCAGGACCAGCGAATAGCCAGGTGTGCCCTCGTAACTGCTAACACCCATGTCATGAGCCGTTTGCATCGAGGCCGCTATGCCTGCGTGCTGCAGAACTTTCACAGCTGGAATATTCAGTGAATTTTGCAGGGCGCAACGCAAGGTCATATGCCCGTGATACTTCATATCGTAGTTGTGCGGCGTAAAGGTGGGTGGATTGCTACCCGGTAGGTTAATCGTGAGCGACGCATCGTCGATGGCCTGCGCCGGCGAAGAACCTTCCTTGAAAGCCGTAACATAGACAAAGGGTTTGTAAGAGGAGCCAGGCTGGCGATAGGCCTGCGTGGCTACGTCGAACTGGCCGTCAATGCTCTCATCGTTATAATCGATACTTCCCAGCAGCGAGCGAATGGCCCCGGTGTGAAAATCGATAAGTACTTCGGCCGCGTTGGTTACGTGGTTTGTATCGCGTATCTGGTCGATATGATTGCGCGCAATCTGCAGAATTTTATCCTGTAGCCCTATGTCAAGCGTAGTGTAAACCTGCATATCCGAGCGTGAGAGCTGATTGCGTTTAAGATGGTACTCCTGCTCAAGCTGGCGCAGAACAAAATTGAAAAAGTGCGGCGCGCGATTGGTAAGATCTGGTCGTTTAAAGAAGTGCGAGCTCTGGCCTTCTTTCAAGGCGTCCAATCTTTGTGCATTCGTAATATAGCCCTGGGTATACATTGCGCTTAGCACTTGCTCGAAGCGGGCCTGAGCCGCCTCGGGATAGATGCGCGGATCATAAGAATAGGGAGACTGGGGCAGCCCGGCCAGCATGGCCGCCTGGGCGAGATCCAGCTGGCTTGAGGCCGGTTTCCCCGGCTTATCTTGCAGCCCGAAGAAGACTGTTGCCGCTGCATCGACACCATAGGCCTGTTCGCCATAGAAGATACTATTCAAGTACATTTCCAGGATGTCACGCTTCGTATACTGGCTATTCACCGAAGGCGTAAGCATCACCTCTTCAAGCTTACGTATGAGACTGGTCTGATTGCCTACCACAAGCCTTTTGATGAGCTGCTGCGTGATTGTGCTACCGCCCTCGACGACGCGTCCGTGGCTCAGATCACTGATGGCAGCCTGGATGATACGCGGAATATCAATGCCAGGATTTGTCCAGAAATTCTTGTCTTCAATGGCCACCGTCGCATTTTGCAGATCCTGTGAGACATCCTGCAGCTGGACTGCCGTATGCATCCCTTGATCCGTCAACTGCCCGATGATAACTCCCTTGCTGTCATACACCTTCAGATTGTCGCGCGGCAGCAGATCGCGCAGATTCACCACGCGGGGCACATATTTTGACTGCGTGTCGCTATAGAACTGATAGGTGAGATAGGCCCCGGTGCCGCTTACTGAAAGGAAAATCACGAGCAACGCCGCCACTACACTGCCCAGGACCACCCAGAAACGGCGCATAGTGCGCTGGCTATCCTGACGGGCCTGGCGCATATATTTGCGCGAAATATGACGTAGAAACACCTTGCGGCGTTGTCGCCAGTACTGAATACGGAGCGTCTCGGGGTCCACCCGATCCTTATGAAGCTGTATGCTCCCGTTAGCAGCCTGACCTACCAGCTTGTCGCGCGTTGAAGAGGTATGCTGCGTAGAGCGTATTTCCTGTGTTTTCGGCAAAGTGGGAGCGCGCGAGGGTGACGAAGTAACTGCATTTCTATCTTTCGTGCCATTCTCCTTATCATGAGCAGCCTGTCCATCTTGCGCGTCTTGCTGTGTTCGCGCATGCTGTATCTCGGCCTGTGGCTTGCCCTTCTCGGAGCTGGCAGCGGAATTTGACCGAATCTTTGCTGCATCTTCACGCTTGCGGTGTTTGGTCGACATATAGATTCCCCCTCGTAGCATCCCGTTTGCCTGAAAAGTATCCTGTTTTCCCCAAACATAATGTAAGTGGCGTGCAAGTTCTGCTGGACGGGGCTACCTCTCGCGGGGAGGGGCAACCCTCTCCAGCGGAGAGGCCATGAAAAAACGACTATATGCTATACAAACGTTCCTACCAGCCGGAACGCATACACTTTAATTTTGACAGTTACTATTCTGCGCAGCCTCGATCAGCGCGGGGAGAATTTCGTTAGTAATGGCCTGGATCTGGTAAAGGCTCTCAACCCAGGGAATATCCTGTTCGCGTCCGCCGCGTATCTCCGCGAGCTGCAAGACACTCTCATCGAGCAGAGTATGAAAGTAGAGAAAAGCCCTTACCGCATCGGCGACAGGAACATGCGAATTACAGGTGATAGTTCCATATTCCTTGCCCAGCTGCACGGCTTCGCTTCTCAATTCCTCTTTATCGGTTCGATCGTTGAGTGCGCGTAGCAAGAGATCGAGCACACGGCGTCCTAGATGGCGGAAGGCATCACGTGCAGCATCATTAAAGTGCTGGCACCACGGCATTGTATTGATAGTTCCGTCAGTAAAAGCAAAGCGCACGCGCCCCAGCACGCTCTGGATTAATAGCTGGGAGGCAGCATTTGGGCGTGGCTCCGCTTCCTGGCGTAAACGTGCCTCAATATCCGCACGGCGAAAACGGCGATGCCCCCCGCTCGTGCGACGTGAAGGCAATTCATTCCGGTCTGCCCATAAGCGCACTGTCGCAGGATGCATGCCCAGCATATCGGCGGCTTCGCGCAAGCTCAACCACTCTTCCCCTGCCTGTGACGACAACATAGCACCTCCTGAAACATTGTGGCATCTCAGCACTTCTTTTATAGCTCGATTGTAGGAAATTCAGGCGGTATCGTCAAGCGGTAAGTCCACACTTTTCAAGATTTCGCCGTTGGACCGCCTCCCGGCAGCAAAAACGTGTGGATGAGCAGGCTTCAGCGACCTTTTGACGCAGGCTCATCTGCTATTTCCTACGGTCAGTCCTATCTCTTAATAGAATCATACCCTATTACTGCTCCAATTGGCTATATGCGATTTTGTGAATGTAGTCTGATGCGCACCCACCAGCCCATCAGGATTAAGCCAAGTGTGGCAATCACGGCAACCAGAGTCATGCCAGCCGTGTTGCGCATTCCGGGAAACCATTCAAGCAAGGGAGCGCGCAGGACTAGTAACAGGAGAGCTCCCGTCGCCAAGGCTATCTGGTGCTCCGCTCCCCAGCGGCTGCCATTGCCAGACATGGCAAGAATGTTGCGCAAGACATAGGAAGCCAGCGCTATTACACAAATTATAGTGACAATAGCCGGGATTGGCGTTAAGGGCAAGAGAGAATTGATAAGGAAAAAGGCGAGCGTGGCCACAAAGCCCAGGGCCCCAAATACATAGGGAGCCGCCAGAGAGGTCTCACGAATGGTCATTATATCTTGCATTCTGGCTGGCAGGTAACGCGCGATCAATACCAGGATTGCTACGATCAGCAGCGCTATGATATAGAGCCCAAGGCCGGGCTGATAGAGATTAAAGAACAGGCAACCAGCAATCGTTGCGGCCAGGAGAATGCCAGCGAGCCAGTTGAAGGTGCGCGGGCTTACCCAGGCTTCGTTGCGGTGCTGGGGGAAGAGTACGTTAGTGATCAGGACTGGAATGCCGATGCTGAATAGGGCGTGGAAAAAGATCATCTGCACTGTCCATACCCAGTTAATGCCCAGCCAGCGCCCATAGCTGCCCAGGGTACCAACATCTGTCCAGTAGGGGTCGAAGAAGCTTTTAGCCATCAAGCCTTCCACAACTATGGCAAAAGCTGCACCCAGGATAAGCAGGCTGGGCCATCCTTTAGCCCAGCGTAGGGTTAGCTCGCGACAGATGAGTGCGCCGCTACCATAGAGGGCCAGGAGTAGGATTAAGAGTAGTGGGCTGAAGAATTGCGACGGCGGTGAAGAGCCTGAGAGCAATTCTGCAACCAGCGGCGATAAGAGAAATAGCACCAGAGCTGGCGATAAAGTAGCTTTTTTCATCTTTCCTTCCTAATAGAAGTTCTGCCCATATTTTTCTACCGTAACGCACATATATCTTATCATAAAACAGTATTATATCATCCTTAAAGAGTAGTCAATCCAGGGCATTTTCGTCGCAAGGCAGGATTGTTAGGGACCCGATTCTTATATCCGGCTCGCGACGCTCCGCTCATCTCGAAGAAACGACCATTAGAGTATGATTAGTTTATTTATGGCCGTGTTTATTTATGTATTCATTCTAAATAGATATGCTATTATAGAAGTATTCGGCTAAAGATAATACAGGAATAGAGAAAAGATGAGCTATTGCCAGCTTCTTACCAGCCTGGTTTAGGAAGTCTGGCCTCGTCCAGAAAGGACAATAGAGACAATGACAGATCAGGAGCGCGCAAAACAAGAGGATCTTATGGCTCGCGGACCGGTGAGCCGGGGCGCTGAAAATACCACTGCTCCCATGAATCAGGGGCAGCAGAAGCAGGCCCACAAGCCCCGAGAAACGGATGCCGAACGCAATAAAGAGGACTATGATAAGCTTATCCATATGCAATCGTCGGGCACCTCGGTAGGGCGGGGGATGGCAGTAGATCGCGAAGTTGGCTCCGTGGGAGGTGGCGATTTCCCCAGCCAGCCTACGCCACCGCGCGGAGGAAGAAATACGAGTAACAGCACCGTAGGCGGCGGGGGCACCTCGGCTGGCGCTGAAGCTGGATTGGGCCAGCATCGCGATCGCGGCAGCATGCCGGATATCGACGTAGATACCTCAACCAATAATGCCAATACCATGAACAGGCAGGAGGGCGGAAAGCCGCAGAGCGAGCTTCCCAGGCAGCCGGCGAAGAACGCCCAGCCGGGACCCGCGGCGGCCGCGAAATCCTCCGGAGAGGAGCAGAATCCGTCCGAGAAGCATGCCCACAAGCGCGGACCCCGCGAGACAGGCATAAACAAGGAGACGACAGATCCGATGACCTCGCGCTTGCCACATAAGCTTAAGCATAACTCATAGAAATAAACTGTCTAACCTTGCCTCCAGGGACGACCTTAGCGGCTCCAGGCTGGTCGTCCCTCTATTTAGCTCTCCTGCAAGCTCAGCTGTTTGCCTTTTTCCCGCGCGGGCAAGCTCGTCCTTTGTCTCCTTAGACTGCCCAAAAACGAGAACGGCAAAGGCTTACCAGCTTCTTGCCTGCGAAGTGCCCAAGTATGGTTCATCTATGCTACAATACGCGCAATAGCATAGAAAGTATAGAGGAGCAATGCATTGACAACTACTTCACAATCCTTACCCCACTGGGATATGACGGCTGTCTATCCCAGCCTGGAATCGGCCGAATTTGCCGAGGGCTTTGCTAATGTCGTCAAAGAGATTAACGACCTGGCTCAGCTACTCGATACCCATCATATTGGGGACAAGGGACCTGATGTCGTTGACGATTCTCTGATCGGTATATTTGAGGCCCTGATTGATCGCTACAATGCCGTCATCGATAATACCAGGACCTTAAGCACCTATATCAATTGCTTTATTACGACTGACTCGCAAGATACGGTTGCGCAGGCGCGCATGAGCGAGTTGCAGCGCTCATTGGTGCTCTTATCTACGCTCGGCACGCGCATGACTGCCTGGATAGGTACTTTGGATGTGGATGCGCTAATTGCGCGCTCGAAGCTGGCGAGTGAGCATGCCTATATGCTGCACAAAACGAAGCAACAGGCCGAGCACCTGATGTCGCAGGACGAGGAATCTCTGGCGGCCGAGCTCAACGTGAGCAGCGGGCGTGCCTGGAGCAAGCTTCATGGCGATCTCACCTCGCAATTGCTTATTTCCCTGGAAGTAGATGGTCGGGTGCAGGAATTGCCGATGAGCGTAATTCGCAATCTTGCCTATGATACCAACCGCGACGTACGTCGGCGTGCTTATGAGGCCGAGCTGGCCGGCTGGAAGCGCGCGGCCTTGCCTCTGGCGGCTTCGCTCAATAGCATCAAGAACGAGGTAAGCGTGCTGGCGCGCCGGCGTCGCTGGGAATCGCCTCTGGCGGCCTCCCTCTTCAGCAGTAGCATTGACCAGCAAACGCTAGATGCCATGCTCACGGCTGCGCGGGCCTCTTTTCCCGATTTTCGGCGCTACCTCCAGGCCAAAGCCCGTGTACTTGGCCTGTCGCGCCTGGCCTGGTACGATCTAGTCGCCCCTGTAGGGAGCAGCGAAAAGGTCTGGGAATTCGAGGATGCGCGCAACTTTATTGTTGAGCAGTTTGGCAGCTATTCCGAGAAACTGTCACAGTTTGCGGCGCGCGCCTTCTGCCAGCGCTGGATTGACGCAGAGCCACGCCCTGGCAAGCGTGACGGAGCCTTCTGCGCATCTTTGCGCCGCGATGAATCGCGCATCCTTTCCAACTTCAAACCTGCCTTTCGCGGTATGAGCACACTAGCCCACGAGCTTGGCCATGGCTATCATAATACCAACCTGGCACAGCGGACCGCGCTACAGAGGTCGTTGCCAATGACCCTGGCTGAGACGGCAAGCATCTTCTGCGAGACCATCGTGAGCCAGGCCGCCTTACAGCGGGCCGACCGCCAGGAGCAGATAGTCATTCTTGAGGAATCGCTACAAAACTCTTGCCAGATAGTGGTTGATATTAGCAGTCGCTTCCTCTTCGAGCAAGGCGTCTTTGCGCAGCGCTCAAAGCGTGAGCTTTCGATCGAAGAGCTCAACGAGTTGATGCTTAACGCCCAGCGCGAGACATACGGCGATGATCTTGAGCAAAGCTTGCTCCATCCCTATATGTGGGCTGTGAAAGGGCATTATTACAGCACGGGACGCTCGTTCTATAACTATCCGTACATGTTCGGACTGCTCTTTGGCCTGGGTCTGTATGCCCATTATCAGCGCGATCCAGAGAGCTTTAAGCGAGGCTACGACGATCTGCTGTCGTCGACGGGCATGGCAGATGCCGCTACTCTGGCTGCGCGCTTTGGCATCGATCTGCGCTCAGAGGCTTTCTGGAATGCCAGCCTGGATATTGTGCGCGGCGACATTGAGCGCTTCGAGCAGCTTATCGCCGGATAGGCTCTACTTGAGTGTTTACCTGGCAGGGAAAGCTTAGTTCCCCTGCCAGGGTAATAGCCGTCGTTATGCTTTGAATTGTTTCCCTATTTAGAGACAGGCTTTGCGCGCGCGGAGAGCCAGAAAGAGGGGGATCTCCTGATTGGCAAGATTCTCAGCCCTGGCCTGTACCCTTTGTAGGCCCTGCGTGTTTTCCCTGCTCGTTTTATAGGTGGTGATCTCTTTCATCTGCTCGATCAGTAAGCCACAATCGGCCAGCGTATTGATATAGTGCTGTAGCGGGCGATGAAAGCTGATAGAGACGCCGCTGCCTTGTCCGGGATATTCTTTGAGTGGCACGGAAAGTGGCGTGAGATAGCGATCGATACGCCGAAAGCGTACCTTGCGCTCCTCCTGCCAGCCCCACCCGCTCTGCCGGGGCACGCGGAAGCAGGGATGCAGCATCAAGATTACCACGCGACCTCCGCCGCGCAGGACCCAGGCCACGGCCTCCATAACTGCTGGCAGCGGGTCCATATCCTGGATGCTCAAGAGGAAAACGGCGGCATCAAACATATTGGCCTGCATGCCCGCCAGGCGCTGAAGATTACGCGCGTCCCCCAGCAAAAAGCGTCCCTGGCGATGATGCTTGCGCGCCTGGCGCAAGAGGCTCGGGCTGGCGTCTAGACCGGTATAATCGGCGCCCGCCTGGATTACATGGGGAGCCAGTACACCTTGACCGGCTCCTATATCCAGGATCTTCTCTCCGGGCTGGGCAGACAGCAGCTCCATAACTGCCGGAATGGCCAGACGCTGGTGATGGAGGCTGCCATTTTTGCCCATCCAGCCATCATACCAATCGGCCAGGGGCTCCCAACCGCCGGCCCTGTGCCTTGCGTTCCGGTGTCCGTTGCTTGCCGCGTTATGCATACTGTGCGAACCCGAGTTAGCCTTAAACTGCGTGCTGCGTGGATGTCTTATTGTCACTATCGTTTCCTTTCTCTGACCAAACATCGCCAGAGGCCGGCAGAGCTGTCGAGGAAGCGATAGGAGTTGCGTAATGTACCAGGTTAGAGGAAAAGCGCAGAAAGAGCAATAATCTCCCAAGACAGCGTACTGCTAACACGCTGCAGGGTCGCTTTGTTCTTCCTGGCGGGAAAAGGGCTGGAAGGAACAGAGAAAAGGGGAAACGAGCTTATATATTACGTGTTACCCGATTGCTTCGACCCTGGACAGCGTGACGCGCATGCGGCCCCGGTCGATGTGGCATATACCCATAATTGGTAGAAACTCCTTGAAAAAACCATAAAAAGGGCGCTTGCCCCTTGCGTGCTGAGTATAGCAGGCTGCAAGAGGCGTGTCAAATCGCTCATCGTTTTGTTGCTGCCAACTGCTATTGGCTCATAGCAAGGCAAGGGTTTGCACGTGCTGGAGGAAGCTCTGCACCAGGCCGCGCTTGAGCTCATCGTGATACGGCTGATTGTGATAGTTGCGCAGGCACTCATAGCAGCTAGTTTCCGCACCGCAACAGTTGTGGCTTACGCGCTCATTGGCAGCTGCAAAGACTGCTGCCAGGGCTTGAGCAATCCTGAGAACATGGCCAGCTCCACCCGGCACATTGTCGAAGATCATCAGAGCAGGAGGGTTGCTATTGTTCGGGTAATAGAGCGTACCATCCAGATCGTCGCGCCTGATAGATAGTGCCTGCGCGGCTCCTTCCATGAGCGCATAGAGTAAGGAACGCCATAGACGCGTATCTGCAGTTCTAGCGAGGTGGCCATCGAAGCGGATCTCGACGACATCGGTCAAGAATTCATGCCCCAGACGGAGCGTCTCGATAAGGCCCTCACAAGGCTTGTTTGTGCGCGGGTTGATATGTGAGCTGGGCCTGGCTGTTCGTCTGGATTTTCCAGCCACGGGAGCTGCGGGCGTGATTTCGGCGAAGCCGCAGTGCTGACAAATGCGGAAGCCGCGTCGATCGATGCCCTCATTGACCAGGGCCAACCTGCCCAGGTGTGAGGAGTAATAGCTAACTTCAAGTTCCTCGTTTGACAGCTCTTCTACGCGCTCAAACGTCGGCGTCGTCGCCTCTTGCTGTGACGTGGCATACTCGGAGAAATAGACACGTGAGGAGTAAAGGCGCAATGGGCGCTTGTCTCCGGCGCGCTGGATCTTTCCTGGAGCAGCGACAAAGCCAAATTCGGGTATGACAAAAGTGCCGTGCAAATGCAAAGGGCCGCCGCAGCTACAGATGCGCGGTACGCTTTCCTCGACTTTACGCTTGATGAAGCGCTTGCAGTTCGGACAAATCGAGTACTGGTAAGCTGGCCAACCGCGATTGGGCAGCTTGTAGAGCCCGCCACTGACCCAGATATGGTTAGCGGCTACAACTTCGGCTCTGGGAGCATATTCCGCGATCGCAATGCGCAAATCGCGTTCAAGCTGAATACGACTTGCGGTAGGATCGAGCAGGTGATCAGTTTTCAGCTCAACGACATCGGTCGGAAAACCATATTTGGGCAAAAGATTGCGCGAGGCCAGAAAGCCGAGTAAGGGACGGTTGCGGATCGTGCGAATGATAGATTGGTAGCGCTCGCTCAATTTATAGTTGCCCTGGGCGCTGGCCGCCATTTCCTCATTGTGATAGGTAGTAAGATCGTCGATTACTTCAGCGTCTACCCGCTCCAACAAATCCAGCAGACCATCACCGATGGCAGTGCGGAGCCAGCGCCAGTCGGCCAGGCTCATCTTCTCATGCATATTTGCGGGGACAATACGTCTTAAAGCGGCAAGGACTTGCGCCGGCTGGGTCTGTGCATAGGCGATGAAGAGGCCAGTTCCAGGGCGCTGGTTCTCCCCGGGCTGGAAGAAACTGCCAAGCCCTCGAAAATCGCGCATTTCCTGCTCGTAGAGCTGGCGAAAGAAGGCTGCGAACAAGACGGCCTGCATATGTCGACGAATAATTTTTTCGTTCTCTAGCGTAATACGTGGAGAGTCAATATGGCCGGCAATAATGTTTCTAGGATTACTATAGTGCGTCAGATCGTGTGAGCGACGCTGAGCATAGGTGAGCGCGAAGGCTGCCGAATCCGTACGTCGTCCGGCGCGACCGGCACGCTGTACATAGTTAGCTGTGGTTGGTGGGACGTTACGCATCAAGACGGCCTGCAATTCGCCCACGTCGACACCTAGTTCAAAGGTGGTTGAGCAACTGAGCAAATTGAGTTCGCCGCGCACGAAACGTTCCTGCACTTTGCCAGCTTCGTCGCTCGTCCATTGGGCCGTATGCTCTTGAGCCGAGAGTGGAATAGCCGGCATGGTGAGATAGAGCTTGCGATAGTGATTATCTTCGCGCTCTAGATCTGCCAGAGTGCAGGCTTCCAACCTGCCCTGACAGCCCAACGTGGTGCATAAGGCTTTAAGCGACAGGGGGGAGTAGGCCTGACAGCGATTGCAGCGATAGACTACCTGAGCCCCAGTTAAGGGGACCATTTCCCAGAACTCGTGACTGAGCTGATAAACTATGCCACATTTGGGCAGGGATGAACTGATGATGTGGTCCCGCCAGATGGGGCCTGGTGTCGTGAATTGCTTCCACAATCCATCCAGCGCTTCAAGCGCAAAACGCTTGCGCTCCTGCTGCGATAGATCCGGCGCACAGTAGGCGAGAAGGCGCTCAAGAAGTTCCAGGCGGCGGTTACTGCCGCGCGTTGGCAGCCAGCTCAATATCCCCATGCGATTATCGGCCTGCTCTTTACGCATATGAAAGGTTTTGTTGCGCGGCGCGAATTCTTCGTCGCGGGGATCAATGCCTTCCAGAAAAGTTGTGACTCCCTGTTGCCGGAGTGTATTGAGCAGGAGCGCGCTAAGATTCCAGCATTCCTCCTCGCTGAGATTCCAGGGCGCGGCTTGTAGTAGCGTGGGAGGGCGCCAGCGTTCCGGCCTTACCAGGCGAAATTGTAGCAGGCCTACCCCTTCCAGGCTTAAGGTTCGATCAAAGGCTATGAACTCCTGCATTAACCAGGTTCTTACTGTATGCCTCCGTTCGTCGCGGCTCTGATGCTGCGTGAACATTCCGGTGCGCTCGGCTGCTTTGTGCAAGCGACTAACCGTATCTTGTAAGCGTAGCTCGCCGCATCTACCATCGGGATCGCTTAGAAGCGCCTGCAAGATTAGGTGTCGGTGCAACATCTGGTTGTATGTGCGTTTGATATACGGTGCAAAGAAGGCTGCATCCTGACGGCTATCCGAGAAGACCAGCAATTTCCGTCCTTCCCCTGGCAAATCGGCGGCGCTAGGATCGGGTGAGGGAGGCAATTGCTGATAGAGCGCGGTGGCCAGCACACTGACAGGGGCATCCTGACCAGTGAGGGCACGTAGAATGATCGCGTTATTGCTGCGCGCGCCGCAGCTCAAACATTTGTGCGGCTCTTGTCCCTCTTTCAACTTCAGATGATAAAGCGTAAGCGTGCCCTCTCCACACTGGCAGCCCTGTCGCTGGCTGTTAGAAAGGACTCCACAGCGCAGACAGAGCTGATACCTGATCTCGCGGCCGTAAGTTTCTGAGGTCTGTACCTCTCCCGACGTTGTAATCGTTTCGTCCTCGTCGATGCAACCGTTATACTCTCCCAACAGGAAATAAGCCGGTGGCATGGCTAGCTGCTCATCATTTCTGGCCAGCGTCTGGCTGAGAAGCAACTGCTGGGTGGATGGTGCTTCGAGCTGGCTGCCGACGATATAGGCTGCGCCGCAACGCATACAGGTAGCTAATTCAACAATCGTGTGCTGACATTCCGGACAGGTTTCGTGTCGATTCAGAAACAGGCGCGGTTCTTGATCGGCATGCCCAACCCTGTTCAGGCAGACAAAGACACCTTCCAGCGCCCTGACAAAGGCATGGTAGCGGGCTGGCAAGAGTGAAAGGCTATCGGGCTCGGGACGCGCTCTCACGGCCAAATTCACTAGCGCGATTAGCTTTTCGCTGGCTGCCGACTCATGAGGGAAAATTGCCTCTACAGCTTCCTCCAATAATAACGGTTCCTGACTTACCAGCTCGTGCAGGTGATGAATTCTTTGATCTCCGCATAGGAGCGCGTACAAAAAAGCATTGGTGGTATGCATGACGTGCTCTGTACTGCTAGCAGGCAAAGCTTGCCATTGGCTAAGAGCAGCCGAGCAGGCCTGAGCGAGTACAGCGGAGGGAACAAGCGAGCTTGCAGAGGCGCGCAGTTGTGAGAGAAGTTCATATCTATCGGAGATGCCAGGGTTTAGCTCGTGCAGGCAGGCTTGCAGAGCTTGATAAAGCTGGCTTGAGCCTGCTCCCCAGATACTACCCAGTGCGGCTGAAGTCTGGCGTTGGGCAGCGATGATATCCTGGCGCATGGGATCTGCGGCTGACCATTCAAAGAGCTCGCCGAAGAGATTTGCGGCAAATTTGGCAGCCGCAGGAAAATCGCGACTACCCTGGCCGAGCGTGGCACTGGTAGCTATGCAGCGCAGCAAATCTGGCTTACTCCCCACGATGCGTTCTTTCAAGCGGCGCAAGAGCATGGCCAGTTCGATGCCACTGGCCCCATCGTAGATATGCGCTTCGTCGAGCACGATAAAGCGCCAGTATTGGCCCGTCTCGCCGTCGAAGAAATTGCAGTCTTCAGGGCGCAAGAGCAGATATTCCAACATCGCATAGTTGGTCAGGAGAATATGGGGTGGTTGAGTGCGCATCTTCTGTCGGCTCAGCAGCTCATTTGACAACAAGGGCTCGTAGGGAAATTGGGCCCGGAAGCGCTCTTCGGCCCGATTATTCTGCTCCTCGGTTTCTCCTGTGTAGCGCCCAAAGGTAATCGCGGGATAGTGCGCAAGAACATGGCGCAAACGCCTGAGCTGGTCGTTGGCCAGGGCATTCATGGGATAGAGCAGCAGGGCGCGCACACCCGGTTTATGGAGCGTTCCTTGTTGCTCTTCTTGCAAGAGGTGATTGAGGATGGCCAGCAGGAAGGTCTCAGTTTTGCCTGAGCCTGTGCCAGTGGCGACAATGATATTGCGCTGCTGCTGTGCAATATGGGCAACAGCCAGATCTTGATGCAAATAGAGCTGACGCTCGTAGGGCAGTGCTGTTGAGCAGAGGGCCTTGAAGCGTGGATGAAGGATTCCCGCACTTACCAGTTGAGCAATGTTGCGGCCTTCCTCGAAAGGCGGCGCGGCCTCTAGAAAGGGACCTTTGACCAGCGTGCCAGGCTTGCAGGTCTCATGACGAAAGGCGCGCTGTAGGGCCTGATCCTGGAATGGCGAGAGCGTACGTAGATAGCGTAAATAGGTGGTACTGATAGTGTGCATCGTATTGACAGGGTTAAGTGTGCTCATCCCTTGCTCCTCCTTGTGGGCTTAGGCATCAGCTTTAGCTGATACTCTTCTTGCTACTTTCTTTGTTACGGTAATACCCAGGCTAGCCCTCAATTTCTTTAAGGCTCTTTCCTCTATTTGACGGACGCGTTCTCGGGTGAGCTGCATTTCTTGCCCGAGCTGTTCAAGCGTCAAGTTTGTCTCATCGCCAAGTCCGAAGCGCCGCTCCAGAATATAGCGCTCACGACGATCAAGCTTAGAAAGCAATTGCTCAACAAGCTCTTGCATTGCTATAGCATTGAGGGATTCCTGGGGATCAGCTTCTTCGTTCACAATGAGGTCGCCGAAGCTATTTTCTTCGTCATCTCCCAGGGGGGTGTCCAGCGATTTGTGCTCCTGATCGAATGCTTGCAGCTCTTGCACTTTTTCGGGGCTTATGTCAAGGCGCTCGGCCAATTGGCTAAGCGTGGGCTCATGCGAAAGTTCATACATAAGTTCTTGCCTGGCGCGCTTGAGGCGCGAGATTTCATCATGTATATGGACAGGGAGCCGTATCAGCCGTTTCTTTTCGGCGAAGGAGCGGGTGATGGCCTGGCGTATCCACCAGGTAGCGTAGGTTGAGAAGTGGTATCCAAGGGCGGGATCAAATTTTTCGACGGCGCGCATCAGGCCTATATTGCCTTCCTGGATGATATCGAGGAACTCCATGCCACGATTCATATACTTTTTGGCAATGCTGACAACCAGGCGCAAATTACAATTGGTCAATTCTCGGAAAGCCTCTTTGCCTTGCTCGCTCAGCCTGGCCAGATAGGCATCAGGCTCTGGCCCTATCTCCAACTGCTCATCTGCCCGCTTGCCCTGTTGCTGCAGGCGGGCCAGATGGCGTTCTCGCTCTGGTCGCAATAATGGGTACCTGCCAATTTCCAGCAAATATTGGCGGGCGCTATCCAGCACTAATTTGGGTAGCCAACCATAGAGCTCGTCAATATCTAACATGGCTTGGGTATCGCTAATCTGAGCCTCGCTATTGCGCTCTCGTACGCGCAAACCGGCTTCTAGTAACAGAGAGAATATTTCGGCTTTGATGTGTACATCTCGGTCAAGCCTGGGTTCGAGTAGGACCAACTCGGCTAGATCAATACTGCCATACATATGCAGCTCGTTGAGGATGTGTGAGAGGCCGGTACCAGGAACCAGATAATCGAGCAGCTTTTCGAAATGCCAGCGCGTTTGCTGGTCCTGCTGTAAGCTATAGCCTGCGGCCAGGGCTAGTAGGCGGAGAGGGGCCTTGCTTAGCTGATGCTGAAAGCTGGTGAAGATCTCGCGAGGTAGCGCATTGTTCTCCTGCTCAAGCAGGACGAGCAGGGCTTCAAACAACATGCGGGTGTGTTGGGCTTGATAATGCTCTCTCAGCTTATCCAGGAGACGCAGGCGAATGGGGGTATCTGGAATAGCCAGGAAGCGTTCCAAGATACCCTCGACGGTGTATGGCAGTTGGGCCAGGTAGCTATGTGGCTCTTGTTCGATCCCCAGCATGATATCGGTTGTTCCCACAGCCTGTAGCGCCGGCCGGGTTCCGTTTGAGGCGAGCCAGGGATCGATGAGGGCAATTTCGGCACGATATGGCCCGGGCGAGAGAGCTTCCAGGTCAATTTCAAAGCTGTACTCGTCCTGGGCCTCGTCTGCAATAGGGAAGCTAGCAGCTGGTTGCCAGGGATGCCAGAGCGACCAGAGACGTAGATGGCGATTCCGGAGATGCCGTTCGCCGTGCCAGGAGAGCAGGAGCAGCCAGGTCCGATCAACCAGGCAGCTCTCGATGTTGAGATTGGTTAGCTCTAGAGATTGAGTATAGCGCAGGACAGGGAGACGCACGGCCTTGCTGCGCTCGGGGAGTCCGCTCAGCTCCAATTCGACGAGGACATGGCCCTCGCGACTGCTGCGAATGCTATCCAGGGCCTCCCCGAGAGGGAAGGTGAGCCATTTGTGAAATTTGCCTCGCGCTGATACGATCTGTGGTGGCTCGCTCTGGCTGTAGTGTACCACTAGCCTGCTGCTGAGGCCGGTTAGATTCAGGCCTGGCGAGATAGAGACAAGGAGACGTGCTGCTGTAGCTTGCTCAAGCTGGGCCCTGGGTTGGGACAGGACAGAACTTTGCCAGGCCTCCTCTTTAAGGATGTTCTGTGGCGCGTCTATAACCGTCCACTGTAGTAGCGGTAAGGGCAAGGTCATGGGAATGCGCAACTGGGTCGCGCCGTGTTGGCGGCATATGTGCAGAGTAATCTGGCTGTAGATCGCTGGTACCAAAACACTATAATGTCCGGGACGGCTGGCCTCGATCTGCAGGTTTTCCTGCCCGGCACTTTCAAGCTCAAGTTCAGGGCTTGTTGTGATGGCGAGGTGAGGAGATGGAAAGTGACCGCTCTGATCAGGCAGGCGTAAGCTGTGCTCGGCTGCAATCTGGATATCCAGGGCGGAGACGAGGGCGATTGTGAAGCTGGTATCGCGCCCTAAAGGACCGCGTAAGGCGATCTCATAAAGGCCAGATGGTTCTTGCGGAAAGAGGGAACTTGCCGCTAAGGAGATCTTCAGGGTATCCTGTTCGATAGTGTTGACAAGTTCTACCACAGGCCAGGTCTGGACCTGCGTGCCCTCAACCCGCTTTTTGATGGTGAGAAACCAGCGCCGAGCCTCGATGTCAGGGTCACGCAAGGGAGGAAGCGGGATATGGATTTCGGGAGGTGCGCCTATGAAAATACGTGGCTCATCGTGTAGGTGGAGCAGATTGAGGACTTCACGGCCCTCCAGGCGGGGCTGCAGTTGCGCAAGATCTGGCTCAACGGCAAGGCTAACCGCTCCGATAGTTACAGTTGTGGCGCCGCTGAGATCCCAGGCTTCGGCCTGATAAGCCTCCCATGCTCCTGCCAGCGGTGGGAAGGTTTCGCGCTTTTGCCCGCCTATAATATCCAGCTTGCTGGCCTGAGGAAAGAGGAGCCAGAGCAGGCGGGCTGGCAGGCTGTCGTGCAGTTGTAATAATGAATTGCTTTCAGGATCAAAGGCCAGCAGGGGTTGTTCACCTGTGACGCCGAGAAAGTGCCAGCTGCGCTTGAACCCTGGCAGGCTGAAGGTGATGCAGTAAGCTGCGGCCGGGGAGGCCAGTTCTAGCAGCTCAGGCTTGGTCTCCCAGTGATCGCTACGCCAGTTGAGTGCGAAGGGCACTTGCGTCTCGGGCTGCTGGTCGGCTTGGATCAGCCATACGCCTTGCTCTGGACTGAGCGTTGAAGGGATAGCCTGGGCGGGCAGTTCGATGAATAAGTTTTCGCTCCAGGGGTCCAGTATGATGGAGGGCTTGCTCAAGCGCACTTTTGTGCTCTGTTGGGCCGTAGCTTGCTGCCTGACCCAATGGAAATAAGCTGTAACAACGCGCTCGGGAAGGCCCGATTCGGCAGATCTGGGCAAAGTCTGGTGTTCCAGATAGGCATAACCCATATCGAGGCAGCGGGCAACGAAATCTACAGACAGCTTGCCACCAAATTGGAGAAAACGGTGAATCGGTTTGTCTACCGAGGTATGGGAACCTGTTTCCAACCAGGTGGCAATAATCTCCTGGGCAGAGGCGCCATAGAGATCGGGGTGTAGGAGGGCAGGCTGGAGAATGTGGGTAAAGAAGTCGGTTAATGAATAGGTGGGGATGCCTCCATGTAAGAGGATAACGTCTACATATTTGCGCCCGCCCAGACCCACGAAGGCGGGTAGATGATGCTCATCCAGAAAGTTAGCGAAAAACTTGCGGAGAAACTGTTCATTTGCCCCGCTAAGTTCTACGTCTGGGATGATATTAGACCAATAATTGCCTTCTTGATAGCCTTCGATACCACGGGCTACCATATAGGCGGCGAGACTAGCGGGATATCTTTCAGCTAAGCAGCGCAGTGCCCTGGCTGAACCAGATTGCTTGGATAGCTTGATAACCGCGTTGCCAAACTGCTCTATCCAATCCGGCGCGAAATCTAGCTCACCTAATAACTCTACATACTCGATTCTCTCACATAGCTCTTGTTCAAATACCGCCCACGTTTGCATTTTGTGATATTTCTCCTATTTTATGGCTGATAAGACCTATATGAAGATAGTATTGCTGATATACGTGTGTTTTATCCTGTTAAGCGAAGCTATGATTCTGGTTGGACATTACCATTTTTATAGTAATAGGTATTAAGAGCCTGATCATAGCAAACATTATCTAATAAGTCAATAACTTGTATCTCTTCTTAAACTACTAAAGCTTGAAATTCCTTGAACACGGAATTTAGCTGTAGCGGCAGGCTTGCTGTCTTGGCATCATTCAACAATAATTCGGCCTGTGCTGCTAATTATGTTTTTCCTTTGCAGGCAAGGAAAAATGCTGGAAATTATGTACTATTTTTGTTGTCTCTTCAACCTTTCATCTAGCTCATACCCGATTTCGACAATGTTAGGAGTTGTATATGATAGCTGAGCTTCTTGTCTTCCGGCTGGTGTCCAGAGATAGAAAAACGAGCCTTGAGCAACTTTTTTTATGCTTTCTTTATGCGTGAAGCTCTGCTATGCGTTACACTAGATAGGGTTTATTGCCATTTTTGCTCCTTGAGAATCAATAAAATCCCGAGCAGTTGCTGATGTTTTATCTGTTTAATTTGGCTTTGTGTTTTTCTCGTGTAGTGAGGGAGTAGAGTATGGTACCTTTGGAATCGTTGGTTCCCGGGGCGCTGGTGAAGGGCATCTTGCCGCAAGCTACTGTCTTGCTGGTAAGCGTCGTCCGCCATGGGGATATCGGGGTTGAGCTGGTGTATAAGGATAGTAGCGGTCAGGTGGGTAGTGAGTTAGTATATCAGGATGACCTGGTGCGTCTGGAGATTGTGCCCGCCGGTCTCTCCTGGAGCTTTAGCGCCGATGGGAGCCTGTTTCGTCTCGTCTCGGAAGCCTACCGTATCAGTCTCGCCTATTTATTTGATCCCCTGGTAGCCGTTCACACCTCTCTGGTTGAGCCTTTACCACACCAGATCACCGCGGTTTATGAGGCCATGCTGAGCAAACAACCGCTGCGTTTTTTGCTGGCTGATGATCCTGGCGCGGGCAAAACAGTTATGACGGGCTTGCTGATTAAAGAGCTTTTGTTGCGCGGCGATCTGCACCGCTGCCTGATCGTTGCTCCCGGCAATCTGGTTGAGCAGTGGCAGGATGAGCTCTATCAGCGCTTTCACCTGACCTTTGAAATCCTGAGCCGCGAGCGCCTTGAGGCTTCGGTTTCGGGCAATATGTTGGCGGAGCTGCCTCTGTGTATTGCACGCCTTGATAAGCTCTCGCGCGATGATGCCTTGCGGGAAAGGCTGGCCCAGACCGAGTGGGATCTGATTGTGGTAGATGAGGCGCATAAGATGTCGGCCTCCTTCTTTGGCGACGAGATTAAGTATACGAAGCGCTATCAGCTGGGCGAACTCCTGGGCAAGCTTACGCGGCATTTTCTCCTGCTCACGGCCACACCTCATAACGGCAAAGAGGAAGACTTTCAACTTTTTCTGCGCTTGCTGGATACTGACCGCTTTGAGGGCCGTTTTCGTGGGGGCGTGCGTAAGGTCGATGTTAGCGATTTGATGCGCCACCTGGTCAAGGAGCAGCTCTATCGCCTTGACGGCACGAAGCTCTTCCCTGAACGCCTGGCCTATACCATCAACTATGCCCTCTCTCCTCTGGAACACAGCCTCTATAACGAAGTGACGGAGTATGTGCGTCAGGAATTTAATCGTGCGGACACCTGGGGCAAGCATGGGCGCAAGGGCACTGTCGGCTTTGCCCTGACGATCCTGCAGCGTCGCCTGGCTTCGTCTCCCGAGGCGATTTATCAATCCTTGAAGCGCAGACGCGAGCGTCTGCAGCAGCGGATTCAGGACTTGCGCCAGGAGCGGCAAGAACGCGCGGCGGCTATGGAGCTCTGGTCCGATCAGCCGCTCTTCTCGGCTGAGGAGCTTGAGGAGATGGATGAGGTTCCCGGTGCTGAGCTGGAAGCTGTGGAGGAACAGGTTGTCGATCAGGCCTCGGCGGCGCATACGATTGCCGAGCTAGAGATGGAGATTAGCACGCTGCAGCGCCTGGAGGAGCTGGCCTTTCAGGTGCGCTGTAGTGGAGCGGATCGTAAGTGGGAGGAACTGGCCAGCCTGCTGCAAGAGCACGCTGAGATGTTTGATCGCCAGGGCTATCGGCGCAAGCTGGTGATCTTTACTGAGCACCGCGATACACTCAATTATTTAACTGAACGCATGCGTACGCTGCTGGGACGCGAGGAAGTGGTGGTGACGATCCACGGCGGGCTGAAACGCGAGGAGAGGGTCAGGGCACAAGAAGCGTTTACGCAGGATAAACAGGTGTTGATTCTTGTGGCGACCGATGCGGCCGGTGAGGGCATCAATCTGCAGCGCGCACACTTGATGGTAAATTACGATCTGCCCTGGAATCCGAACCGCCTTGAGCAGCGCTTCGGGCGCATCCATCGCATTGGCCAGACTGAAGTATGCCATCTGTGGAATCTTGTGGCGGCCGAGACGCGCGAGGGCGAGGTATTCCATACGTTGCTCAAGAAGCTAGAGGAGGAGCGCGAGGCTCTAGGTGGGCGCGTCTTCGATGTGCTGGGCCGCGTGCAGTTTGCTAAGCAGCCCTTGCGCGAGCTAATTATCAAGGCCATTCGCTATGGGGATCAGCCAGCCGTGCGCGCCAACCTTACGCGCGTGGTCGATGAGGCTCTCGATCATCGTCACCTGCGCAAGCTGCTCGATGAGAACGCTTTGACGCATGAAGTCCTGGATGTCGTGCGCGTGCATCAGATCCGCGCGGAGATGGAGCGGGCGGCCGCACGGCGTCTTCAGCCGCATTTCATTGCCTCATTTTTCCTGCAGGCGCTCAAGCGTCTGGGTGGTAGATGGTACGAGCGGGAGTCGCAGCGTTATGAGATTACGCACGTTCCTGCGCAGATTCGCAATCGCACCGCCCTGCATACCAGCCGCACGCCAATTTTACAGCGCTACGAGCGCGTCGTCTTTGAAAAGGAGCGCATTCTTCTGCCGGACAAGCCGCAGGCGACCCTGGTCTGTCCCGGCCATCCCTTGCTGGATAGCGTGATTGAGCTCTTGTTGTCTCAGCATCGCGATGCGTTGGCGCAAGGTACGGTGCTGGTCGATGCCAGCGACGAGGGCCAGGAGGCGCGCGTGCTCTTCTATCTGGAGCACACGATTCAGGATGCCAGCCTTGATACCAACGGGAAGCGGCGCGCCGTGTCTCGCCAGCTGCAATTTGTCGAGATCAATGCGCGCGATGAGATTCGCGCGGCCGGCTATGCGCCCTTCCTGGATTATCGGCCCTTGCGTGAAGAGGAGCAAGCCTTGATTGCGCAGGTGCGCGGCGCGCCCTGGCTGGCCCAGGATCTAGAGAAGCGCGTGCGCGATTATGCGATCAGGCAGCTGGTTCCGCGCCACTTGAGCGAAGTGAAGAAGCGACGCGAGGAGCAGGTTGATAAGACATATCGGGCCGTGAATGAGCGCCTGACCCGAGAGATCAGTTACTGGGATAATCGGGCCGTGCAGCTGCAAAGCCAGGAGGCGGCCGGCAAGACCAACGCGCGCCTCAATTCGCAGATTGCGCGCCAGCGTGCCATAGAGCTAAATGAGCGCCTGGAGCGTCGCTTGAGCGAGCTGGAACAGGAGCGCAAGCTTTCGGCCATGCTGCCAATTGTGCTGGGTGGTGTGCTGGTGGTGCCTCTCGGTCTGCTGCGCAGGTTGAGCGGAGCGCAGGCCGAACCGCAAGAGCAAGCGAGGCACGAGACGCAGCGCATCGAGCGCCTGGCTATGGAGGCTGTGTTGCGCCTGGAACGCGCGCAGGGCTATCAGCCGCGCGATGTGAGCGCCGAGAAGTGTGGCTATGATATTGAGTCGCAGGTCCCGGCGACGGGCCGCCTGCGCTTTATTGAGGTGAAGGGGCGCGTGAAGGGGGCCGAGACTGTGACGGTGACGCGCAACGAGATCCTGACGGCGCTCAATAAGCCTGAGGATTTCTGGCTGGCGGTAGTTGAGGTGGATGGCGAGCTGACGCGCACGCACTATATTCCCAGGCCCTTTCGTCAGGAGCCCGATTTTGAGGCGACAAGCGTAAATTATCACTTGGCTCGCCTGCTGGCCCACAAAGATATTTTGAGCTTCGAGTAGAGGAGTTATTTCTAGTTATGTCCTATCGTAAAAAGCTGATCGAGGTGTCCATACCTCTCGGTGCGATTAGCCACGAGTCCGCGCGCGAGAAATCCTTGCGCCATGGCCACCCTTCCACCCTGCACCTATGGTGGTCGCGCAAACCTCTGGCCGTCTGCCGGGCTGTGCTCTTTGCCTCGCTAGTTGATGATCCCGCCGAGCATCCCGAGCAGTTTCCCACCGAGGAGGCTCAGGCGCAGGAGCGTAAACGCCTCTTTGCCCTTATCGAGAAGATGGTGAAGTGGGAGAATGCCAACAATGAGGAAACGATGCGGGAGGTGCGCGCGGAGATCGCGAAGGCCACGGAAGGCGCACCGCCGCCCGTGCTGGACCCCTTTGCCGGCGGCGGCTCCATTCCCCTGGAAGCCATGCGCCTGGGCCTGGAGGCGCACGCCAGCGATCTCAACCCAGTCGCCGTGCTGCTCAATAAGGCCCTGATCGAGCTCCCGTCCAGATTTGCCGGCTGCCCGCCAGTCAATCCCGAGGCTCGTCAATCGCTCATCGACGGCGAGTGGCAAGGCGCGCGCGGCCTGGCCGCCGATATTCGCTACTATGGTCAGTGGATGCGCGACGAGGCCCGGCGGCGCATCGGCCAGCTTTACCCCAAAGTTAGCCTGCCTGCCGAGCTGGGCGGTGAGGAGGCTACGGTGATTGCCTGGCTCTGGGTGCGCACAGTGACCTGTCCCAATCCAGCCTGCGGAGCGCAAATGCCGCTCGCCAGTAAGTGGTGGCTCTCAAAGAAAAAGGGTAAAGAGACCTGGGTTGAGCCAGTTGTGGATGCACAAAGGAGGAAAATGTACTTTGAAATTAAAGGGGGAATAGCGGATAAAGACAAGCTTAGAGAGATAGACAATGGATCTTGTTTTATAAATGGGAAAGGCAAGAAAGTAAAAGCCTCCTTTACCTGTCTGTTCTGTGGGAGTGGTATTGCTAAGGGAGAATATATTGATATGGAGGCAGACAAGGGCAAGATGGGATGTTTGCCTCTGGCTATTGTGGCTGAAAGCAATCAAGGGCGAGTATATCTGCCTTTTGATAGTTTGCAGATTGAAACTGTGAACAATCTGGTAGAGATATATTTTTCTTCCGGCGAGATTCAACAAAGGCTACCTTTGGAAGCTGCTCGTGGAACGTTTGCCAGCAATGCTCAGGGGCGTATATATGGTTTTAAGACATTTGCGGATTATTTTACTAAACGGCAGCTTGTCGCGCTTACAACTTTCTCCGATTTAGTGCAGGA
Organism: Ktedonosporobacter rubrisoli; assembly: GCF_004208415.1. Lineage (GTDB taxonomy): Bacteria > Chloroflexota > Ktedonobacteria > Ktedonobacterales > Ktedonobacteraceae > Ktedonosporobacter > Ktedonosporobacter rubrisoli. The sequence goes on from NZ_CP035758.1 coordinate 7,849,747, forward strand.
AGTTCGCCAGCGCGTGCTCGCCGATGCACAGCGAGTCCATTCATCTGAAGAAGAAATAGATGCCAGAGCATATGCCGATGCGATAGCAACCTATCTGGCCTTGGCAATTGATCGGCTCGCTGATAGAAATTCGAGTATTTGTTCCTGGGATGTGTCGCGTGATAGCACACGCAATACTTTTGCTCGCCAGGCCATCCCTATGATCTGGGATTTTGCCGAGGCCAACCCGTTTAGCGCCTCGACTGGCAATTTTCTGGGGGCGATAGACTGGGTAGCGGAGGCGATTGAGACTGTGCCCTGTGCCGCGCGCGGTGGGGCCGTGCAGCGCGATGCTACAGTCTCAGTCAATGGCCTGGCCCAGCCGCTTATCTCCACCGATCCGCCCTATTATGACAATGTTAGTTATGCCGATCTCTCCGATTTCTTCTATGTCTGGCTGCGTCGCTCACTGAGCACTATTTATCCCCAGCTCTTTAAGACCATGCTTGTACCCAAAGCCACTGAGCTAGTGGCCACGCCCTATCGCTTCGAGGGCAGCAGGAGCAAGGCCCAGGCCTTCTTCGAAAAGGGTTTAGGTGAGGCCTTCGAGCGCATGCGCGCCGTGCAGCATCCCGACTATCCGCTGACCGTCTACTATGCCTTTAAGCAGGCCGAAAGCGAGGATGGGCAGGGCGAGGAGGGCGCGGCCCTGAATGGCAACGGCGGCAAGGTCGTGGCGTCGACCGGCTGGGAGACCATGCTCGAAGGCCTGATCAGGGCTGGCTTTACCATCACCGGGACCCTGCCCATTCGCACCGAGATGGTCAATCGCAGCGTGGGGCAGGGCACAAACGCCCTGGCCTCATCCATCGTCCTCGTCTGTCGCCCGCGTCCCGCCGAGGCCGGCGTAGCCTCGCGCCGCCAGTTCATAAACGCTCTGCGCAATAAACTGCCCGACGCCCTCAAAAAGCTGCAGCAGGGTAATATCGCCCCCGTGGACCTGGCCCAGGCCAGCATCGGCCCCGGCATGGCCATCTACTCCGAGTATCGGCAAGTCGTCGAGTCCGATGGCTCGCCCTTGCGCGTGCGCGCCGCCCTGCAGCTCATCAACACCACCCTTGACGAACTGCTGGCAGAGCAAGAGGGCGAGTACGATCCGGCCACGCGCTGGGCCCTGGCCTGGTTTGAGCAATATGTGCACGAGCCCGGCGAGTATGGCGTCGCCGAAACGCTCTCCAAGGCCAAGAATACCAGCGTGCAGGCCCTCGTCAATACCGGCTGGCTGGAAGCTAGAATGGGAAAAGTGCGCCTGCTGCAGCGCGCAGAGCTTGCCGCGAACTGGCAGGCCCAGCATGGCGAGCTGCCGACGACGGTCTGGGGCGTGATGCAGCGCATGATCCACGCTCTGGATAAAGGGGACGGCGAAGCTGGGGCCGCCGCGATCCTGCGCAAAGCGGGCGAACAGGGCGAGCTGGCACGCGACCTTGCCTATCACCTGTACACGCTCTGCGAGCGCAAAGGCTGGGCCGAGGAAGCCCTGGCCTATAACGCCCTGGTCCTGGTCTGGTCCCAGATCGGCCAGCTTGCGCACAGCTACGCGCCCGAGCATGATGTGCAGCAGACCAGTTTCTTATAGTCTATCTGTAGCAGCGTAGGCATAGCCAATCCGGTTGAACGGTGTGCAATGAGGGAAACAGGTCCGACGTGCTTGCCTATAGCTGGCAAGCCGCCCAGCTGGCTGGATATGGGGAAGTCGGCCGTTCGCCGGCCTATTTATAAGGATTTGCTATCCATTGGAGAGGACTGAGAACACTATGACACAGAGTAATCATGAGCGCGTGGGGCGCGCCCTGGAATTACTCAACGTGGGCTTGCGTCCCTTTGTTGAGAGCCGCATGACCAATACTTTTGGCAAGCGCTGGAACGAAGAAGTTATATCAAATCTGCGTGAGCACCAGGTGGCCGAGCTCAGCCGTAAAGAGCCGCGTTGGGATACCCAGCTTTTGTTAACCATCATGTCGGAATACTGGCAGGCAGCCTTTAAAAGCGTGCTGGGCTTTGCCGAGCGTAACCTCGTTAGCGAGCTGCGGGATACACGCAATAACTGGGCGCACCAAAAACCATTAAGCACCGATGATGCCTACCGCGCCTACGATAGCGTGCAGCGCTTGCTCAACGCCGTCTCGGCCAGCAAGGAAGCCAGCGAGATCGAGCGCCAGAAACAGGAGCTTTTGCGCCTTCGTTTCGAGAGCCAGGCCCGCCAGGAGACGCGCAAAGTAAATACCGCACCACTCGAAGGTAAGCCCACCAATGGGCTCTTGCCCTGGCGCGAGATTGTCACGCCTCATCCCGACGTCACCTCCGGGCGCTATCAGCTTGCCGAGTTCGCCGCCGATCTGGGCCAGGTGCATAGGGGCGAGGGCTCTGATGAGTATCGCAATCCGCGCGATTTCTTTCAGCGCACCTATCTTACCTATGGCCTGCGCCAATTGCTCGTCCGGGCTCTGCAGCGCCTCAACAGCAATGGCGGCGATCCCGTCGTCGATCTCCAGACCAACTTTGGCGGTGGCAAGACCCACTCCCTGCTTGCCCTCTATCACCTCTTCTCGGGTGCTCCGCTCACTGACCTGGTGGGCATCGAGCCCTTGCTCAAAGAGGCTGGCGTCACGCGCCCGGTTGCCGCTCAGCGCGCCGTGCTCGTAGGCCATGCCCTCTCGCCCTCGTTGCCACGTCCCAAACCAGACGGCTGCATCGTCAGAACCATGTGGGGTGAGCTGGCCTGGCAACTGCTGGGCCGCGATGGTTATGCCATGGTTGCCGAAGCCGATAGACAAGGCGTCAGCCCCGGTACTGATGCCCTGCGCGATCTCTTCCAGGCCGCCGCGCCCTCGCTTATCCTTATCGACGAATGGGTGGTCTATGTACGCCAGCTCTACCACATCAACGAGCCGCTCGCCGGCGGCTCATTCGACGCCAACCTCAGCTTTGCCCAATCCCTCACCGAAGCCGCCAAAAGCGTGCCGCAGACCCTCGTCGTTGCTACCATTCCTGCCTCCGATTCGGAGACCGGCGGCGAAGGCGGCGCGGAGGCTACCACGCGCCTGAAAAATATCTTCTGGCGCGTCGAATCGCCCTGGCGTCCGGCCGATGCCGAAGAAGGCTTTGAGATCGTGCGCCGGCGCCTCTTCCAGGATATTAATGATAACTCCCTTTTTATAGCTCGCGATACCGTCGCCCGCGCCTTTGTTGATTTCTATCGCACTCATCAGCAGGAATTTCCCGCCGAGTGTCGCGAGAGCCAGTACGAGAAGCGCATCCAGAACGCCTACCCGATTCATCCCGAGCTCTTTGACCGCCTCTACAATGACTGGTCAAGCATCGAGAAATTTCAACGCACGCGCGGCGTGCTGCGTCTGATGGCCAAAGTTGTGCACCGGCTCTGGCAGAGCGGCGATAAAAGCCTGCTCATTCTTCCGGCCAGCGTCCCCGTTGGCGATTCCGAGATCAAGCCCGAACTTGTCAAGTACCTGGAGGACAACTGGGACCCGGTTATTGAGAAGGATATCGACGGCTCGCATTCTCTGTCCTGGCAGCTCGATACCGAGAGCCCAACCCTGGGCCGCTATTCCGCCTGCCGACGCGTCGCGCGCACCATGTATCTCGGTTCGGCACCCACTCCTCACAATCCCAATAAGGGCTTGAGCGAGGATCGCATCAAACTTGGCAGCTCTCAGCCCGGAGAGAGCATTTCCACCTTTGGTGACGCCTTGCGCCGTCTCTCCGATCGCTCCTCGCATCTCTATCTTGATGGTCAACGCTACTGGTATTCCACCCAGCCCAGCGTGGCGCGTCTGGCTCAGGATCGCGCCGTGCAGTACGATGATGATCACGTCTATGCCGAGATCGAGAAACGCTTGCGCCCCGAGCAGCAAACGCGCGCCGATTTTGCCCGCGTGCATATCTGCCCAGCTTCCAGCGTAGATATCGCCGACGATGATCCGTCAGTGCGCCTGGTTATCCTGCGCGCACAGGCCTCGCATGCGCGTGGCGATAAGCAGAGCAAAGCCTGGCAAGAAGTCGAGAGCATGCTGGATACGCGCGGCAATAGTCCACGCACCAATAAGAATACCCTCGTCTTTCTGGCCGCCGATCGCAGCCGGCTGGAAGAACTCAAAGATGCTGTACGTCAATACCTGGCCTGGGATTCCATCTGTGCCGAGAGCGAGATGCTCAATCTGGAGCCCTCGGCCCTCAAACAAGCCCAGACAAAAAGAAAGGGCGCCGACGAGACAGTTAAGGCGCGCATTCCCGAGACGTATGTCTGGCTGCTGGTGCCAGAACAGGAGCCGCGCCAGTCTATGAACATCGGCGAGATACGCCTGCAGGTCCAGCCGCAGAACGCCTTGGCCGTCAACGCGGGCCGCAAGCTCAGAAGTGAAGAACTGTTGATTACGCAGTTTGCTGGCACGCGCCTGCGCAGCGAGCTGGATAGCGTCCTGTGGCAAAAAAAGAACCACGTTTCGGTCAAGGATCTTCTTAAGTACTTCGCTCAGTACGTCTACCTGCCGCGCTTGAAGAACAGCGATGTGCTCTTAAGCGCGATCAGCGAGGGCGTCCAAGCCCCTATGTGGGAAAAAGAGACCTTTGCCTATGCCGAGAGCTGGGACGAAGAGCGTCAGCGCTACCTGGGGCTCAAGGCTGGTCCCAAAGCCGCGCTCGGCAGCCTCACTAGTGGATTGGTGGTCAGGGCCGAGGTAGCCGCCGCGCAGTTGCAGGCCGATGCCGAAGAGCTGGCACGCAAGCAGGCCGAACAGGAGCAGAAACGCCAGCAGGTAGCGGAGGGCGGTTATAGTTCACCCGGGCATGGCGGCACACCACAAGTCGTCCGTGAGCCTGGCCCCATTGCCCAGCCGGAAACTGACATTGGCGTAAATGCGCCTCCCTATTCCAATGGCCAGGGAAGCACAGGCCAGGCTTTGCCACATGCCGAGCGCCAGAAGCAGCGCTTCTATGGCTCCGTCAAGATCAATCCGCGCATGATGGCCGGTGATGCAGGCAAGATCATGGAAGAAGTGGTCAAGCATCTCACCAGCCTTAGCAAGAGCGGCGTCAGCGTCACCCTGGAGATTCAAGCCGTAATTCCCGATGGCATTCCGGCGGATATCGAGCAGGTTGTCAGCGAAAACTGTCGCACCCTGCGCTTTGAAAGCGCCAGCTTCGAGGAAGAGTAGAAAGCTGCCGTAGCACGCTCTCCTCGGCTGTCAAAATGTCTAAGCCATAAGCATAGAGTTTCGGGTTACTGCTCAGCGAACTAGCGATGCAGTAGCCCGTACCCTGCGTGCGAGTGTTCCGCCGTTGAGGGGCAAAAAGGCACCCTTGCTCCTTTGCCTACAACAACGTTGCAGCAGTGCGAGCACTCTTTCAAGCTGCCATAAGCCTTTAATCGGGCGTACTTGATAAGAGCATATTGAGGATATTAAGCTCCTGTGACATAAAGAGATATTTGCCAGTAAACATCCGGCTGCGCGCCTCCTTGACGTTCAGGCTACGAAAAACCAGGAACGGGAAATCATCGTACTGCTTCCCAATCGGCAGCATGCTATCAGCCGAGTAGAGCGTGCGCACATAGCGTTCCAGCAGCGTATGGAACGGCAGTTGTAGCGGATTATCTGCATCGTTAGGCTCTGGATCCCCGGCAAAATGTTCGCGCATTTCTTGCTGCGTCAGGAACGTCACAAGCGGCAAGACATAATGCTGATCGGGATGGTGGCTTTCCTGCTCATAATGCGGAATCTTATTTTCCGCCATCTCTTGCAGCGCCTTGATAAGCGCAATGCCGTCCTTAAGCGCCATCTGAAAGCTGGGCGGATATTGCTTATCGCCGCTTAAATCACGCATCATCTTGAGCAGATCAATGCTCTGGGCCTGATTTTCCTTCCAGACACGCTCAAACTGCATCCAATAAGCCTCTTGCATCGACATATTCACGATAGGCACAACCAGTAAGCTACCATTGATATAGGCCCTTTCCAGGGGTGGCAATGTAAGCAACTGATCAAAGCCTCGACGCAAGCGCTGCTCAAAATCGTAGGCAAAGCGCGGAATCTGGGCAATGTAGTTCTCCCGCTTGAGCTCGCCCGAGGCCGGCTTTAAACTGAGGGGTCGCAGGCTGATGCGTACATGCTCCAAAATGCTCATCAAGCTCTCTTGCACAACTTTGAGGCGCTTATCGCCGTAATGACGACGCGCGAGGGTCTGAGCCTCGCGAATCAAATTGCTGATGCGCGAAGTAAAGGTCTCGCCCGCCGAATACACGGATTTGCCACCAATCGGAACCATCATAAAATGCTGATTTATGCCCAGTTGCAAGCTGCCGCTGATGCGCGTCATCATTGAGGTTTTGAGGATGAGCAGGACGTTGAGCAAACGCACCATGCCCTCGCGCACCGCCTGCTCGCGGTCTGCAGCTTCTGTATAGATGATCTGATCCGTCAGATAGAAAATGATCTGCTTTTCCTCCTGATCGCGCTCTCCACCACGCCCACGGTAGATTACCTGTAAGATCTCCATCAGGTTTTGCTCAATCTCAAAGTGGGGTATATCTATCAGGATACGCGTCGCTTGTGGGAAGGAGAGCCCGCGACTCGCCGAGGCCGTCATAAAGACTACCCGCGTTGTCTTGCGATACTCGTCGATATCCTGCTTATCTTGCTCCGAAATGTTGGCATGAATTTCCAGATAGTCAGTTTTATATTCAAATTTTCCGCGCGCCTTGCGAATATCCAGGATGAGCTCTGAGAGTCGTTGCTTATCCTGGATATACACGAGTTGCTGGGCTATATTCTCCTTATCCAGGCCTGTGATGATATCCGTAATGATGCGTGCTTTGGTGGCTTGCTCTAGCTGTTTGCTGCGCTGCAAGAACGTGTTTGGATCGAATTGCAGGGCATCGACGCCGATTTTATAGCTGAGGTGGAGCTTGCTGGCCGGAAAGGTATTGGCATTGATGACTGTCGCCGGCTCTTTCAGAAAGTGAAAGGATTCGGCGTGGAGAGGATAGGCTTGCGCCGAGGAGGGACCAAGCCGGCGAAAGTAGATTTTGTCGGGCTCGTAAGTCACGCTGCCCAGGTGCTGGGTAATGATCTCCGGCTCAACAATCGAGGCATCAGCCACAATGACCTTGGTATTGATGTGTGGAGACGTAAGCAATTCGCGATTCTCCAAGAAGGTGTGCAGACCATGCAGGAACTCGACTCCGCTTTCATCGCCGGTTACTTCATCAATCATGATAAAGAGATGCTTGATGTTACGGCTCAAGAGCTCCATCTTGTGCGGGATAAGCTTGCCCTGATCGTTATAGACGCCCTTAAAGATGGTATCCAGATGATGAAGCGTTGTTCCTTTGGCATCATTGAGGCGCTTGAGCGATTGAATCGCCACAGTGGCAATAATGGCTTGCGCTAGTGGTTTCTCCAATGTGATATGCAGCGCCGTGCATAGGCTATCCAGCACGCCGCTGATCCGTTCGCCTTTATCGATCAGCAAGCCCTCCTGAATCTCTTCAAGTTTGCGCGCCGAGATCCGCTGATCCTGGGCTTCCTCGCTCTCGGCATGGATAAAGGTAACATTCTGTTCTTGGAAGGTATCGTGGCGCAGGTCTGAATAGTAATGGACAGTTTTTTGCGCAGCATTGTTGCGAATGATAATAGAGTTCGAGGTAAGGGCAAAGGTGTCGGAACAGGCCGGCTCGCCGGTATCTTCGCGAAATTTCTTGATGATATCAAGATTGACCTGTTTGCGTGGACTGATATAGAGAAAGAGAAAGCCCTCGCCACGCTGGCGCGCCCGCTTTAGAAAGTTCACAATGGCTGTGGTTTTACCAATTCCGGGGTTTCCTGTGAGGAAAAGGTACGGCTTACGGTTTTCCAGTTCTTTACTGGTAAGCAGAGCATGGACATCCAACGCATGCTTCTGCGCATATTCGTCCGGGCGCAATTGGGCCTGTAGCGTTGGGCTGAGATGTTGGGCCGTGATCGGTGTCCGTGTATTGAGAAAGTCTTCGAGAGTCTCTGTATGTTCCAGCCAGTGCACACCATCGCCGTTGTCCACAAGGTGAACAAGTTGCTGCACAAACTTGCGCTCACCACCAAAACCCTTGCGCGCCGCCCGCTGAATCTGGTTAAGAACCTGCGCGCGTACCTCGCCAATAGCCTGATCCGCGAGATGAGTTTTATAGATCTCGGCGCAAGTTTTCAGCAAGTTCACCTGATCCTGTTTGAGCGACATTGCATTCACAGCACGATCAGTGTAGCCAATGACATTGAAGAGTACCTTATCGGTGGACTTCAGAATATCTTTACGCACGAGAAAATTATAAAAATCGTGAGCATAACTGGCAGCCTGAATAAGCTTGGCAGTTTCCTTGTCCCGGCGTTTAAAGGCAGTGAAGTAATGTTTGAGCTGATTGGAGAGCAGCCCGTTGGTAAAGTCCTCTTTCTCCGTATCGATGCTCATATCGCTGAAGGCGCTGCGGCTGCGATTGTAATAAAGCTCGCTGGCCAGCATGTGCCGAATGTTCTCGATATTGCTCAGATCGTTGGCATCTTCAAGATGGCGCACTGAAAAGACTGAGAGGTCGATACAGAGAATACGCCAGTAATGGCTATACTTGAGCAGCAGCAGCGTATCTGCTTTAAGAAAATTGCCTTTTTGCTGATGTTGCCTCATCTCCTCTTCGCTAAGGATAAGCGGCGCCGGCGCCGAGCCTTGAAATTGCTGCATCAGGGCCTCGATAGCCGCCTTATCGTTCTTGTTATAAGTATAGAGACTGTTCTGACCATAGAAGTTGCATTGCAGGTAAACTATCTCGCGGGGTATATTTTTGCGCTGCTGGGCAAAAGAATCGAGAAACTCAGTAAAGAGATTGAGCCCGGCCAGGTAGCCCTTCTGGAAGAAGTAGAGTACCCAGCGCCGTAAGATCTCTTTCTCTAGCGGATTGATCAAGCCTGTGAGTTGATACAGTGCGCCCAGAATATGCTGAATCTTCAACTGGCTCAGATCGTTCTTGTAAAGCTCACCGAAGCGTGTCTTGACTTGCTTGTGTTGATTGATTGCCGCCAGAAAGCCAGTATTGAAGCCGATCTCGAAGATGCGCCCGAGATGCTCGCCTAATGTGTTGCGCTGCTCGCCAGCTGTTTCCATGCTTACTTTTCCTCCCTACTTATATGTTGTATGCAGTATCGCCCGCACGACGTTGAGAAAGGCAAGGCTATTAAAGCGCGCCCTGCCAGTCATGTGGGGAAAGATCGAAAGGGCGCCCACGGATTTATCCCCGATAATGTCGGTATAGGGATCAAGCTTAAAGGCCACCGGATTATCTTTCTGGCTGGCCTTCTCATAGCGCGAGAAATGCAGCAGGGTGATGAAATCGAGCAGCTCAGTCTTGAGGCTCTGGTTTGCAGAGTCATTGAGCAGATCGTTCCAGATGTACTGATCGTAGCTAGGATCATCATCATAGACGTTGATCAGCGTGGCGTAGGACATCACGCCGTTATAGACGGTATCCTTATTCACCGTAATACCGTTGAAGAGGTTGAAGAAAAGCTGGGAGCGTCGCGTGGGATCGTTGCTCACCTTACTCAATTCTCTGATATCATCGATATAGAGCGAGTCGGGATGCAAAAGCTTCTTCTGGGCTGCCTTGCGATTGATGACATAGTATTTGTCGCAGAAGGTTGGGTAAATTTTGATATTCTGATCTACCGCGCGCATAGCCTGAATAATGTCTTTATTCATGAAAAAGAGCTCGCTATTGCCGCTATCGGAGATGTTGAGTGTGCTGGTGTAGGGCGCATGGGCAACGTAGAGGAAGTGCTGATAGCCCTGCTGCTGATACTTTTTGACTTGCTCAATGATGACATCTGGCCGGCTGAACAGCTCCTTGCTATTCTGGTTGGCCGAGAACGTGTTAAGCGTGCGCACGGTAATTGTGTCGTCAAGCTGGCGCTCAATCCCCACCACTTTGCCGATGATACAGGCCTCGTAATAGTCAGGGGCTTTCAGGTTTTCGTCGCTCTTGCGGCTGGAGACCACAATGATCGCTAGCTTGTTGAGCTGATAGGCGCGCGCACCGTTGTTGGCTGGGGCCGCCTGCGTTTGTTGCAGGTGGAAGGTGTGCGGCAAGGCCGAGTAGAGCGAGTAGAGGGCATTGCCCAGCTTGTAATTATTGCCCATGACTGTATCGAGCTGGAAGCCCTGCGAGCCGCTCATATAGTCGGCGCTCAGCAGATGCGCGAGCTGTTTGGCAAGGGCGTGCATAAAGCTCTCATCGTCGTATTTCTCGCCCTTTTCGTCGGGAGCCTGCTCGGCATTGGCGTGTATGCAGATGATCGGCGCAAAGAGCTTGCTCTTTCTGTCCGTCGGCAGGCTATCGGCAAGCAATTTGATCATTGTGTAGGCGAGCAGGGCGTAGGTGAAGCGATAGGCGAAGGCCTCGGGCGAGTCCGTATGGACTTGAGGGCGATGGCGATAATAGAAGGCAATGCGCTTGATACCCTGGTAGACAGTTTTATATTTATCTGGCGCCTGCTGGTCGACGGGAGCCAGAAAGGTTGGCAGGACCTCAATGCCGGCGGTCTGCGTACACATTGTGAAGTGTTCGGGCGGTTTTTCGGTAGGATAATAGTAGATTGGCTCAAAGGCCATCTTGATCGGCAGCCGGCTTAAGGTATTTGGGTCGGGAGCGTCGCTGGTGACGGCGATATACTTCAAGGCGTTGCGCCCGTTGCGCTGATCGAAGGTCTCCTGAAAAAAGTTCCCCTGGATGATCTGGTTGACGTCTTTGGTCAGGATGCTTTTATCAAGGGTCAGCGCCTTGTCATAAGTCTTGCGCTCCGGGCCGATATTGGCTTTGTGCAAAAATTCTTTCAACTTGTTCCGCAAAAGCGTGAGGTTTTCAGTGACGCCGTTTTGGGTAATGGTACGTTTTAATTTTTGCAGCGCGGTTATGGCCTGATGATCGTCGTTGGACTGCAGAGCGGGCAGGATGTGCTCTTCAAAGTAGAGGCCAGGGCGGAAATCCTTATTCTCCATTTCGACAAACACAAAGCAATAGAGCAGGGCGACCTTCAAAACCTTTTCATAGAAGCTTCGTTCCCGCCGAGAAGCTTTTTCCCTGGCTTGATATTCTGAACTGCTCGGATCGAGCAAGGCCATATTAAAGTCAAAGACCGAGTGCCCTTTTCCGCCGTGGTTGTGGACCGCGCCGTTAAGTTTCAGCTTGACGCCGGAGATGAAGGTCTTGGCCTGACGCTGCTGATCGGTGTTTTCGCCAAGGAAGCCATCGATCTCGGTGATGATGGGTAAGGGGCTGAAGGCATCGGCGCGCGCAAAGATGTCGCGATAGTTGAACTCGTTTTTGTGCAGGAAGACTGTATAGTGGCTATATTCTTTATCGGCCTGGCGGATGTAAGCGTCAAGCGCCTGCAGGCGGAGAATAAGATTGCCCAGGAGGATAATAGCTTTTTCTACTTGTTTGGCACTATCGCTTTGGCCCTGCTTGAAGTCTTTCCGTCGCCAGTGAAACATGCCCTCGCCAAGATAGCGCAGATAGCACACGCGCGCTTCGCGCTGAATGCGCGCAACCGACTCCTTGACGATGATCTCTTTGAGCTGGTTGAGATTAGAGGTCTGCTGGTTCTGGGCAACCTCAAGATTCTCGTGCGTATCGGCAATATCGTCCTCATCGCAACCCGGATACTGCTCGATATAGGCATTGATGCTCTTGGCGATCTGCTCGTTAAAGCTGCCAATATTGGTAACGCTAAGGGTTAATTTATGGGCCTTGAGCCAGAGCTCTTGGCCGTCTTTACCATCGCTGGCGTGGATATTTTGCCTCTGCAAGGTGTGCTCTTTGTTGAGGGGATAAGAGAGCGCCTTAGCCTGGTTCTTGATAAATGTATCGATGGGCGCCAGCAGCGCAGTGGCATATCTCTCAAGCGAGCTGTGCTGAAGCTTGCTTTGCATTCTCTTGAGGAGCTGCTCAGCCAGTTCCTCGATGACTTTGTGCTGTAGATCGTGGCTGAAGTCGGTTTTCTCATTGATATCAAGGGCATGCACCGTGGCAAAATTCAGACCGTCTCTGACCTCGAAAGGGATGTAATTGCCAGTCTTAAACTGCTTTCCTACGGTTGCCGCTACTTTATCGATGTCGAAGGCAAGCGAATCTGCCTTGGTAAAAAGATAGTCGTCTTTGCTGTCAGTGACTGTGATGCGTAAGGCCTGTTGAATGGCCTGTAAGAGTTTTTCATAGTGGACGGGCGAGAGATTATTCTCGTCGTATTCTATGCTGCTCATCTTTTCTCAACGTATGCATATTTAAGTTGGTAAATATGCATAGACCTCCTTCTTCTAACACCTGTAACACATGCCTAAAACTTTTAACATGCTTAAACCAGTAGCAGCTATAAAGATGTATATATCACAAAAAAATGATTCCTGCAATAAATTGACTTATTGCACAAGATGAATAAATTCTTGTAATTATGTTCTATTTTTGTCTTCTTATCACTTGTGCAAAAGTATGTGTTTTGGCTGGCTATGCGTGCAAAAGGGTCAGGAATAGCGATTGGAGCGAGGTAGGTGGGGGATGAGTTGCTTCCATCATGAAAAGCAACTCGCAGGTTCGCGCTTGCTCTATGGAAAAGTGTGGCTAATGCATATGATGAAGATATTGCTGGTTTCAGTCGCCGGTCGGAATGACGTTAGCCCCTTCCATCATAAGGATTACCGTGCGTTCGGGGGCCTTGGTTCGATGCACTACGCCCCTGGGAATCGTAAAGCCCTGCCATGGTGCAAGCTCAATCGTTTGGTCCTCTAGCTCAATGATGAAGCGTCCTTGCAAGACAAAGAAGAACTCGTCCTCATTGTCATGTTTGTGCCAGTGGAAGACTCCTTGCATGATGCCAAGCCGCACGACACAATCGTTGACGCGGCTGAGCGTCTGGTTGTACCAGGGGTCCTGGCAGGCCTTGACCAGATCATGAACGTCAAGGAGCTCCAGGGGCTCATAGAATGTATTTAAATTGATTGCATAGGATGTGCGTTCCTCGTTGGTTTCCATCCTGGTCTCCTCGCTACTCGTGTTAAGGAAAAACGTGGGTCGTCAGCTTAAGCCGTTCTGTCTGGGGAAGCTAGACTTTCCGTAGAGGTTTCTCTGGGCTGGATAAGGCGGCCCAGGCGCGGCCGGGCTACTTTGACATAATCGCTGGCCCGCAAGGCCATTGAGCGATCCAGGCGCGCTGCATTGAAGTAGAGCTCCTCATTTTCGAGTAAGGCCGGATCAACGATCAGTTCCAGCTCGGGCGTAAAGGAGAACGGCAGAATCGTCCCGGTTTCACTACCGGCCAGGCGTTCGGCGATCTCCGTGGAGGCAAAGGCCACATATGTTCCTCCCATGAAGGCCTTGACCGCAGCTAAGTCTACTTTGGCATCGCCGGGGACGACGGCAAGAACGTATTTCGTAACTTTTTTGCCAAGTTTGACCAGCAAAATAATACACTTGGCGGCCTGCTGGAGCGTATTCCCACGCAAGGCGCTAACCAGCTCAGTGCGGCCCTCGGGCGCATGATCAATGAGTCGATAGGGTATGTTGTCCTGGTCGAGAAGGGCGAGCAGGCGTGTATAGGCATCTTCTAGCATGCTTGCACCTGCGCCTTCTTTATGCGCTTTGCACCGCTTTGCGAGCGCGCTTTAGTTGTATCAAGGGCCGGGCAAGCCACCTGAAAGATTTTTTCTTGCATCGACATATCGAGCTCCTTTGAACTTTGCTATAAAAAGAGGGCTTGAAAAGGGATTGTTAAGGACCTATTCGCTGGCTCGCGGCGAGGCCTCAATTTCTCTCCTCTTTGCCGCCGTCAGACTGTGGAAAAACCAGAAAGCCTCGCTACTCTTGGCGACATTACTTGGCAGGAACCACGGCATATGCTATGATTCTGCCATGAAAGAGAAGCTTTTGCCAGAGGTAGAAACGACAGGGAACAGCAAAAAACTGCCACATACAGTTGCGGCTCTCGCCTATGATTCGGTTAATCCTTTTGAGTTAGCCGTGGCAAGTGAGGTCTTTGGCTTTGAACGGCCCGAGCTTGGAGTACCGTGGTACCGCTTTTTGATCTGTGCGGATGAGCCACGACCAATCCGCACGGCTGTCGGCGTCTTGCTCACGACTCCTTATTCGCTTGAGCACCTGGCTCAGGCCGATACGATTATTGTTTCAAGCTCGCGTCCCGGTATTGTTCCGGTTTCGCCGGCACTTCTGGAGGCCTTACGCCAATCCTATCGGCGGGGTGCGCGCTTGATAGCCTTCTGCACTGGCGCATTTCTGCTTGCGGCGGCTGGCATCCTTGACGGTCATCAGGCTACTACTCATTGGGCCTGGGCGGACGAACTGGCTCGGCTCTATCCACGAGTGCGGGTTGATGCGCGCCGGCTCTATATTGATGAGGGCCAGATCATGACCTCGGCCGGTACGACAGCGGCGATTGATCTTTCACTGTACGTGGTGCGCCAGGATTATGGGGCCGATATTGCGGCTGCCGTAGCCAGACGCATGGTAGTTCCTCTGCACCGCGATGGAGGTCAGGCCCAATATATCGAGACCCCTCTTTTGCCTGTCTCGGATACCAGCGAGCCTTTTCACAGCACGCTAACCTGGGTAACCAGCCACTTGCAGGAATCCATCACGGTAGAACAGATGGCGGCGCGCGCGGCCATGAGCCCGCGAACTTTTGCCCGCCGCTTCCAGGCTACCCTCGGAACGACGCCCTATCAATGGCTGCTCCTTCAGCGCATTGCTCTGGCTCAGCGCCTGCTAGAAACTACCAAAGAGCCCATCGAGCAGGTTGCGAGTCGCTCAGGTTTTAGCTCAGCGGCGACGTTTCGTTTGCACTTTCAGCGCTTCCGTCACATCTCGCCCCAGGCCTATCGCCACGCCTTTCAGCGCGAGGGCAGGCTGGAAAGCTCGTCAGTGCTCCTTCCCCTGGAGTAGTATTTCGGGATCGTTTCTTTGTAATGTGGTGGATAGGCAGGATGTCGCGATATTTGGTCCCCTTTGCCTGGCAAACGCGCTGCACAAAGAAACCTGATGGCACACTCCCTGAAAGCTGCCGCAATGCCAACTGCTATCTTTCTTCAGCAATCGGCAAAACTTGATAAAACATTCAATTGAGTTATATTGACAAATATATTAACTCAGGCTATAGTTGAAAAGGGAGCTTGGAAAGAGCTGGAGCTGACCAATTTCCCAAAACCGTTAGCAAAATACATCCAATGAAGAAGAGGTTTTCACTATGGAAGCTGACGTACTTTGTCATGACCTTTCCTCTTTTGACGAACAGTACCCTGCCACACTCATTCCCCTCACCTTTGAAAGTCATGGGGACCAGCTCATTGGACGCATTCTTGTAGCTCAAGGAGCCGGGCCACATCCGACAATTCTGCTTTTGCACGGCTTCCCAGGCAATGAACAGAGCGGCGATCTGGCGCATATCTTTCGGCGGGCTGGCTGGAATGTCATGAGCTTCCACTATCGAGGAGCATGGGGCAGTGAGGGAGCCTTTTCCTATACCCATTCCTTCGAGGATGTCCCTGCCGCGCTCAGGATGTTGAAGACTGAGCAGATGCAGGAACAGTGCCGGGTTGATCCTGAGCAGATTGTCTTGATCGGCCATAGCATGGGAGGCTTTGCGGCCCTATTTACGGCGGCCACTGATCCCTCCATTCGTGCAGTTGCCTCACTCGCAGGTTTTCATCTTGGACGCTTTGCCCAGGAATTGCGTCAGGACCCTTTGCTGGTCGAGTCTACTGCAAGTGACTGGGACTCCAGCCTTGCAGCATTGCGGGGAACCACTGGTGCGCAACTCGTGCAAGAGGTTCTCGACCATGCTGAGCAATGGACGCTGAATCATTACATGGACAGGTTGGCTCAGTGCTCTATCTTCCTGATTGGAGGCAGCCGCGACACGGTTGCGCCGCTGCATGTGCATCACACTCCGCTTATTGCTGCACTGGAACAATACTCAGCGTCTCATCCTTCGCCTACCAACGCTACCCTCCCTCAGATAGGCGCTCGGACTCCTGCTATCAGTTCGACCATTTTGCCCGCGGATCATGCATTTTCTGATGCTCGTGTAGCGCTGGCACAACACCTGCTTACCTGGCTTGAAAAGGTGAAACACGCAGACGGTTCGAAGTGAGATAGCAGAAAGGCTACAGCCCTTGAATTTGCACCGAACCATGTAGCTGTCCCGTGATGGAGAAGATAAGGGCTGCTAGCTTTAGCTTCTGTAAAAGTGTGATCTTGTCAGGGGCGAAGGCCGCCTCTCTCATAATTCCTGCAAAATGAGGCCTGGTTCACTGTGAAGACGATTATTTGTGAAGACGGCGTGGAGAACGTTTGCTGAGAGAGGCTGTTCGAGTTTATAGCTTAACCATAGGCTTCTTCAGATATGCTCCCCTTTGCCCCCTTAATCTCCCACAGCCCTAAATTTTATTGCCCATTGGCAGAGATATTTATAAATAGTGTAATAGCGGTTACTTCCCACAATTGGAGAAACACTATTTTCTTACCGTAATTGTAGCATAGTTGTCAATAGCTTCACACCGTGCATATGGCCGATTTTTTTCGGTTCATTTTCGCCTATACTTCTTGTTGAATACGTCAATTTATCTTGAGAAAGGAAAAGCTAAAAGATGACCACGAATAACTCAGCTCAACCGCCTGACCTGAACGAAGAGGTACGCGAAATCTGGGATCGGAATGCCGCCTTCTGGGATGAGAAAATGGGCGAGGGAAACGATTTCCAACGCATCCTCGTTGCTCCTGCCTGCGAGCGCTTGCTCAATTTGCAGCCTGGCGAGCGCGTGCTGGAGATTGCTTGCGGCAATGGAGTTTTTGCGCGCCACCTGGCCCGCCTTGGCGCTCAGGTCCTGGCTACTGACTTTAGCGCCTCCTTGCTTGAACTTGCACGCGCGCGCTCTGTCGAGTATGCTGAGCGCATAGAGTATCAAAGCTTAGACGCTACAAATGAGGAACAGATCGTGGCGCTGGGAAAAGGGCGCTTTGATGCGGCGGTCTGTAACATGGCGATCATGGATATGGCCGAGATTGAGCCCTTGATGCGCGGGATTCGCCAGGTCGTCAAGCCCGGTGGTCGCTTCATCCTCTCGCTTTGCCATCCTTGTTTCAACAACACCGGCTCGATTCTCAGCGTCGAGGATGCCACGGTCAATGGCGAGATCGTCACCACCTATGCTGTTAAGACGACGACGTATCTGCACAATGTTCCGACAAAGGGCGTGGCCATGATTGGGCAGCCCGTCTCTCAGTACTACTTCGATCGTCCATTGCATGTGCTCTTCAATGCCTGTTTTCGCTCTGGCATGGTTCTGGACGGCCTGGAAGAGCCAGCCTTCAATCATCCGCACGATGGCTCAAAAGCCGGCAGCCTGGTTGTAAGCTGGACATATTATAAAGAGATTCCACCAGTACTGGTGGCGCGCCTGCGCATTCCCGCCTGAGAGGAGCCGAGCAGGCCTGGCGCAATCCCGGTAGCCAGGGAGTGGTCCGACCACTCCCGGCTATATGGCCGGCATTTATAGGGCTTTACAGCTTTGCAAGCTCCTTGAAGCTCTCGGCTACGGCAATGTCCACATTCCCGCTAAGCTGGCCGCGCTGCTCGTATTAAACAGCGTACGTAGTTTTCTTTCCCTTCGTGCTCACCGGCATTCTTTAACTTATTAGTTTTTATTTCTATAGATTTTAAAGAACATCGAATGCTTTTACTGATAATATGCGGGGAGCTTCTTCAGAGTTGGCCATTGTTGGCCGTCGTGCCCAAAGATGATCAAGGCGGCCTGTTCGTGCTCGGCGACCTCGATCAGCTTGCGCGCTCCCGCCCTTACCAGCTCGCCATCTTGATCTTCGTCAAATGGGCGAGGCTGGCGATCAGGCCTGAAGTCGCCCTGGTTCAGTACGGCATCGATGGTCAGCAGCACAGAGCCAAGTTCGGGCAGGTGCACCAGTACCGATTGATGGCCACGAATATGGCCGTGGGTGGCCAGCAGCTTGAGGCCGGGCAGTAGTTCAGTATCCCCATCGACAAGCCGATAGCGTAAGGCGGAATGGTCCCATAGCGGGCGTCCTGAAGCAAAGCGCTCATAGCCGCTGCGAGCCAGCTCATAATGCTCGCGCTGCACAATCAGTTCGGCATTGGTGAAGGTCGAGTGCATCCCAACATGATCGAGATCAAAATGCGTGCAGATGAGCATCTTGATCTCTTCTGGGCGCACATTGAGGAGCGCAAGCTGTTCAACGACATTTTGATGCAGCTCTATATTAGGCAGCGATAGCCCTTCTGGCCAGCCTGTATCGATCAGGATATACTTGCCATCGCTTAGCTGAATAAGATAGCAGGGATAAGGGATAGGCCATGGCATATCCGCTGCGTGTCTTGTCGCAACTTGCATAAGATAGAGCCGCTGCGGCAGAGCTGTTTGACTGCTCATATATTAATTTCTCCTCAGAATTCTTTCTTCAGCCCCTCTCTATTCGGGACTGAAATTACCCTGGTATTGTTCGTAGAATTCAAGCTTTTGTTGCACCATTGTTAGCAAGCTATCAAGATTGCGTCGCTGTTCATAGAGTCGCTGCTGATGGTGCTTGAGGAGCGCAACGCGTTTCTCTGCTACGTTTGCAGGGATCGTCAGGCCTTGCTGGTAGCGTTCAAGCATACAGCCATCCTCTAAGAAAGCCGAAATGTCTTCTAGCGACATCCCCGTTTGCTTGAGCTGGATCAGAAAGCGCAGGAACTCTACATCTGCTTCGCTAAACTCCCGGATTCCATGTGCCCCCCGCTTGATTGTGGGCAGTACCCCGATTTTCTCATAAAAGCGGATCGTGTAAGCTGATAGACCTATTTGTTCGGCTACTTCTTGAATTGTCATACTCAATCCCCTTGCTCGCGCAAAAGCTATAGAGAGTATAGTCCTTAGAGCCAGCTCTAAGTCAAGGGTAGATTGCGCCGATAACATGCCTTGGTCAGGCAAGCAACTGTCACCTTTTCGCCGCTTCACACCTGTATTCCTCATTAGTATAAATGCAAGCAAGCGACTATTGGGCGCATGAGTATGACAGAAAGAGAAAAGTGAGTTATGCCTGGTTTCCTGGCAAGGTTGGTTTGTGGCTTGCGCAATGAGCGAGATGAGTGTTACATCCAGGGCGTGAATAGCTTGCGTCTCGGTTTGCCTGGAATACAAAGGAGATGAGGATTGGAAGAGTTTCTCAAAATCTGGACGGGGTATCTAGCCTCAGGGGTGGAGGCCGTTGCAGGACTGCTTATCGCCCTGGCGGCACTACAAGCAGTTGTGCGCGGGCTCTGGCTCTTCTTCAGCAGCAACCGAGAGTTGCGTCAGAAGCAGGAGCCATTGACCGAAAATATTCGCTTGCGCCTTGGGCGTTGGTTAGCTCTAGCTCTGGAATTTGAGCTGGGCGCTGATATCTTGCGCACGGCCATTGCCCCAACCTGGGCTGAGATTGGGCAGCTGGCGGCGATTGCAGCTATCCGAACCGGCCTTAACTACTTTCTTCAGCAGGAGATTGACCGCGCGGCTAGTCGCCATCCCGATATAGCCTTGCAAAGCCAAACGCCCTCTGCGCCTGCGCAATTAGATGCTCATCTGGATGCCATGAGCGAGAAGATCAAACATGAGCCTCATTAATCTTTTCAACTTCTCTCTCTGGGCGGCTTTGATCGAGTTTGCCGGAGCATTGATCGTTGTCGGTGCTATCCTGCTGGCTCTGTTGATAATCGTGCGAACTGGCGATACCGAGAAAGCACGCTACCTGGTTGCCAGCGGCGTGATCACTGCGCTGAGCTTTAAGCTGGCCAGTGCCCTGCTCAAGACCTTACAGTTGCATACCTGGCAGCAGATCTTGCTATTCACTGCCATTCTCGTTCTGCGCACTGCTCTCAAACGCTTTTTTATGTGGGAACAAGCACAACTGAGGCGGGTGCAGAAACCTGACTAAGAGTCCTTTTTCTCTCTATTGATCTTGTTGTATTCTATTGTTGCGCCCGTTGCTGCGGTTGGGACCATTTTCTTCACCCTGATCTATTCGCCGTTGTCTCAGGTGACTGCCGCGCAATGGGCTTTTGTGGTTGGGGGTCTGACCATTCTCTGTCTGGGCCGTGGTGAGCCTGTTTGCCAACAGCGAGGGACCGGCAAATATGACTGAAGAAAATAGAGCTTGATCAGCGTGTTTTTATTGTTATCCTTTGTTTCTATGGTGTATTTATGAGGATTTGCTGATGCCAAAGCTAGAACAAGAAACATCCTTCCGGAGCCAATTATCTTTTTGGGAGGCGATAGCACTTTCCATTGGCATTATGGCCCCCACGGCGGCTATGGCTCTCAATGGCGCGCTCGCGGCCGGAATCACGGGTAGCGCGGTTCCGCTGGCTTTCCTACTAGCGACGGTGGCCGTTGGGTTAACCAGCTTTGCCTTTATCCAGTTTAGTCGTTATTTTGCCCACAGTGGTTCGTCCTATGCTTTTAATGGCATTGCCCTGGGACCACGGGCAGGCTTTTTCTCGGGCTGGGCGCTGCTGGGAACCTATCTGGCCTTCACAGCAGCATCGATCGCTGAGGTGGGTAGCTTTTTTCAGGCTTTGCTGGCCGATTTCCAGATGCAGGCAGGCTGGCTCCCCTTTGCCGTCATCGCTGGCGTGTGTATCTGGCTGCTTGCCTATAACGATATTACGCTCTCTACGCGCTTGACGCTTGTGCTGGAGGGCCTGTCTGTCTTCTTGATACTGATCATCGCGGGGGCGATTTTGTTTAAAGGGGGCGCGAGTGGACATTTGACGCTTGTGCCGTTCATTCCCGATGGTGCGCAACTGAGCCTGGTTGGCTCAGCGGCTGTCTTTGGCTTCCTCTCCTTTGCGGGCTTTGAGGGTGCAGCCACGCTGGCGGAAGAGACGCGCAATCCGCGCCGGACTATTCCTATAGCCATGCTTACGGCTGTGGTTGGCACAGGGCTGTTTTATACGCTGGTTACCTATGCGCAGACAGTTGGCTTTGGAACCGATGCGGCAGGAATCAAGGCCTTTGCGGCTTCCACGGCTCCTCTTGGCGAATTGGGTCAGCATTATCTGGGTGGGGTGATGGCAACTTTGATCAATGCCGGAGCTGTGGTGAGCGCCTTTGCCAGCGCGCTTGGTACGGCTACGGCGGGGGCGCGCTTGCTATTCTCGCTGGGACGTGATGGCTTTATCAGCGAGCGCCTGGGCACGACGAGCCGCCGGACTGGCTCTCCCTACCTGGCCCTGGCGGTGATTATGGTGATTGCCTTTGCTGTTGTGCTGGTCTGGAGCACGGCACCGGAGATCAATGGCGCTACACTCTTTGGCTATCTTGGTTCTATCGGGGTCTTTTTGATCCTTGTGGCCTATATCCTGACCAACGTGGGAGCGCTGCGTTTCTTTATGGTGCGCCGTCTGTGGAGCTGGCAATGGTGTATTCCGGTGGCGGCTCTCCTCGTGCTGCTCTATACGCTCTATAGCAATATCTATCCTGTGCCGGCGCCGCCTAACAATCTCTTCCCCTACGTAGCCCTGGTCTGGCTGCTCATTGGTCTGGGTATTATCATTGCTAGCCCAGCTCTGGCCCGGCGCATTGGTAAGAGCCTGGAGGAGCAGGAGGGCTTTAGCAAGGCGCGGGAAGCGAGAGAAGCCGCGAGCGGTGAGGCCGAGACGAATGCCGCTGAGGCGGCAAACACAACGCAGGTGGCGACCAGGGCCGGGGTGGTGGAAGAGAGACAGCCAGAGGCAAAGACCCGCAAGCCGCAGAGCGCGGCCGATGAGGCTGCTACGCAAGGTGCAGCAGATGCGGATGAGGCGAGCGCCGATGCAGCTGGAGATAGTGAGAGCGAAAGCTAGAGCTGGCAGGCTAAAGGGGAAAGCCTTGGCGTCGTGGCGAGCACCATTCGAGCGGCGCCCAGGCCCTCAAAAATTAGGAATTAGCCCTTGACAAAACAAAATTTTCTTGCTAACATTCATTTAATGAACACTTATCAGTAAGTGAGAGATAGGACAAGGAGGACAGGGTTTGATGGCGAATATGACAAGTGCAGAACGCATGCGCCAGGGCACGCGCAAGCGACGCGAGCAGCAAAAACAGGAGCTCTATCATGAGATTCTTAGTGCCGCTGCCGAGCTGCTTCTTGAGCGGGGCTACGAGCAGTTTTCCTTGCGCCAGGTGGCCGAGCGAATCGGCTATTCCGCCGGCACTATCTATCTCTACTTCAAAGATAAGGATGAGGTGCTTTTCAAACTGGCTCAGGATTTCTACGCGCGTTTTGGACGGCAACTGGCCGCAGCATTTAACAGCGAGAGCGAGCCTATGGCCAGAATCCTTGCGGGTGGGCGTGCCTACATCAGCTTTGGCGTACACAATCCTGTCGCGTATCAATTGATGTTTATGCAGTTCGGCGAATTTAAGGCGCGCATAGAAAACAATGCGGGAAGACCAGCCGGGCCAGATCCGTTTGATCTGTTGCGAGAGGAGGTTCGCAAAGGGATCGATGCCGGCCTCATCCGGCGGGAAGACCCCAATGCCATAGCCGACGCGCTGAGGTCTTGCGTGCATGGCATGGTGGCTTTTGCTATTCAAATCCATAGCGATGATCAGCCGCGCATCGAGGCGATGACTGAGATCGCTTTGCAAATCTTGATCGATGGGCTCAAGCCTCGCTAAAGCTCCAACCTGTAAGTTTTTGGCTCATTTTTTTTGTGTAGTAATGAACGCCAATCAGTAAATAATATGCAACCATTAAATGAAATAGGGATAGTGCGAAGGCTGCTGAGGTAGTCATTTAGTTACTTTTGAGATGAAGAGCAGACATTTCTATTCTTGATATGCTAGGAGAAAATCATGGCACAACTGGTACGTCGCATAGGCTGGGGCCTGATGGCTTTGCTGGCGATCGGCATCGCACTTGCATT
The DNA here is from genome assembly GCF_004208415.1 of Ktedonosporobacter rubrisoli. GTDB lineage: Bacteria > Chloroflexota > Ktedonobacteria > Ktedonobacterales > Ktedonobacteraceae > Ktedonosporobacter > Ktedonosporobacter rubrisoli. Next base: position 7,872,783 of record NZ_CP035758.1, read on the forward strand.
CGCTGCTCCCTACCTGTCCCTCAATTCGGCAGTGAGTAGAATCCCTTTGAATCCTGCTGTAACACTTCACTTTCCGATCCTGGTAATTCATGCGACCACGGGCGGCCTGGCACTCGTGATCGGGCCGTTCCAGTTTTTGAGGCGCCTGTTCGCGAAGCGGCCAGCGCTGCATCGTACGCTAGGGCGCATCTACCTGATCTGTATCCTGCTAGGCGGACTGGCGGCGCTCTTCTCGGCTCTGGTCTCTACCAGCGGCTTTGTCGCACAGTTCGGCCTGGGATTCCTCGCGATCATCTGGCTCTACAGCGCCTATCGCGCGTATGAGACAATTCGCAAGGGACATATTCAGCTTCACCGCATCTGGATGAGGCGTAACTATACCCTTACCTTTGCAGCTGTCATTTTTCGGCTCTGGCTGCTGGTTGGGGCGCTTCTGCTCCGCATCCCCTTTCATGCGGTCTACGATACGGCAACCTGGTTTTCCTGGATCTTGCCACTGCTGGTTACTGAGTGGTTTATCAATCAGCAGCTCTTGCAAGCGCTGGCCGTGCGGGGACGACACGCTGTCCAGCTTCCTGCCGTGGAAAAGAGCCAGCTTCTTGCCAAAGAAAAGAGCCTTGAGCCGGTGCTGAGCATTAAGGGATAAATCGACAAACCTGTTATTCCTCTCCAGGCGCCTTGTCAATCTGGCTACCCTCTTCAACAGGCTTGAGGGGCTCGCTGACAGGCTCCTGCACACTTGATAGGTGAGCACGATGGAGGCGATTAGTGTTCAGGGGGCGGAAAGATGATCAGGTCAGGCCCAGCTCTCGCGCCTTTAAGGCAGCCTGGGTACGGTCGCGCACTCCTAACTTGCTCAAAATACTGCTAAGGTGATTCTTAACAGTTCCCTCGGCTAAAAATAGCTCTTCCGCGATCTGCTTATTAGGTTCTCCTCTGGCCACCAGGGCCAGAATTTCCCGCTCGCGCTCGGTCAAATGCTCGACGTCGGATGAGCGGGTTCCCAATGGTGGTAGCTCCTGAGCAATGGAGCGGCGCCCCCTGTTCTCGGCGGTGAGGGTGGCAAAGACTTTGTGCGCGATATCGGGTTGAAGTAACGTCTGGCCCTGGGCAGCCGTGCGAATCGTCGCCGTGAGTTGCTCGGAAGTTGCGTCTTTGAGCAGATAGCCCAGGGCTCCAGCATGCAAGCCGGCGTGGATAAGCTCGACGTCATCGAAGGTGGTAAGAATGACAATATGAACATTTGGCCAGCGCGCTTTGATCTGCTTGGTGGCCGTAATGCCATTCATGCGGGGCATGCGAATATCCATGAGTACGACATTGGGTGGTCTCTGTTGCGCCGCTAAGCGTTCAATGATGGCGAGGCTGTCTTCGCCGTCGTGAGCTGTATCCACTATTTCAAAGTCGGCTTCCATCTCCAGGAGTTTGCGAAATCCTTCGCGTACCAGGGTCTGGTCATCGACAATCAATATCCGAATTGCTTTGGTCATGCTTCACTCTCTTGCATTAGCAGGTCAGCCGGCGCCTTGAGTGTTTGGGGCACCCGAATCTGAACGGCCACTCGATAACCAGCCGCTTCCAGCGGCCCAAACGCCACTTCTCCGCCGAGCAGCTCTATGCGCTCGCGCAGGCCGATTAAGCCAAACCCGCTACTTTGCTCGCGTCCGGGTGCTGGCAAAGAGCCCTGCCCGTTGTCGCGTATCACCAGTTCCAGTATCTCATCTTCGTAGCGTAGCCTGACCAGGACCTTGCTAGCCTGGGCATGCTTACGCACATTTGTCAAAGCCTCCTGGGCCGCGCGATAGAACGCCAGCTGAAGTTCGGCTGAAAGCGCGGGCAAGGTTGTTTCCAGGTCTAATGTAAGATCTATCTCTGGCGTGACCAGCCGGAACTCATTGCCGAGCTGGCTTAGCGCTTCGGGTATATTCAGACTGGCGGTGCTTCTGGGGCGTAAGGCGGCCACGGCATGGCGTACTTCCTGCATACATTGGGCCGCGACCCGTTTGGCCTCCTCAACTTCCACGATCGCTCGGGCCTGGTCGCGCTCTTGCAGCTTACTGATGGTCTCCAACTGGATACTGATGATCGTCAGGTAATGTCCAAGGGTATCGTGAATGTCGCGGGCCAGACGCGTGCGCTCGCGCGCTTTCGCCAGTTCCTCTACTTCGTTGGCATAGGCCTGCAGTTGCTGATGGGCTTGTTCTAGCTCTTGCTTTGAGCCTTCCAGCTGATGGAAAAGCTTTTGCGAGCGCTTCTGCTCCTGCTTGAGCAGTCGATCGGAGAGCGCGAAGATGGCGACGAAGCCAAAGCCGGCCAGCAATGAGACCCAGCTGGGAAATAGCTTATGCCAGCCGCCAAGGATGAACATGTTAATACCGGCAACCAGGTAGAGGAGCGGGCTGAGGATGAGCGCGGACCGTAGGGAGAGATGCGTGAAATATAGCGTGACGGTGACAAGGTAGAGCAGCCAGTTAAAGCCGACATCTACGGCCAGGACGAGACCACTGATGAAGGTTAATAACGAGATGGTTCCTATGCATAGGACAAGCTGCCAGGGCTTCATGCTGCTTTTGCTGGTAAGCCACCAGAACAGGGCCCCATAGGAGCCAAGAATGCTTGTGGAGAGCACAAAGCCAGGAAAGGTGGGAGACCATGTTCCCAGAATACTGATCAGATAGTTGAGCACAAGAACAGTCACCAGGGCGCTATCCACAGCCCGGTGGGTGAGCCATCGGGTAATGACGGGCAAGACTATCTCATCTATCCTGGCCTGGCTGCTCATGCTCTCTCTTTTCCTTCAAAGGCGGGACTCAGTAAAGAGATGTTTTGAAATACACTTTTGCGCAATTATAGCATAAGGACAGCTCTACCTTGATGCATCGCTGGTCACGAGCTCGTGCGCCGGGTCATGCATGACCCATTACTTCTGTCATGCCGGCGCAAAGTGACGGGAGATTGCGGCAAGGGTGACCGCTGGCACACCCGCTAAGGCTATCTTGCTGGCTATACTCTTTACAACAAGCTTGGTGCGGCTGGCGCTAATACGCTCAGTTCTGGCCGTAGCCTGGCATGGTTGGAGCGACGCCTGAAAAAAGCGGGATGATGAAAGATCGCGTCGTGGGCAATGTACTCATTACCTGAAGCCTGATTGTGTAGCATGCTCGACCAAAAAGCGAGATGCAAAGAAAAAGATAAGGGTTATATGAACAGAAAGAAGTATACATACGCGGCAGTTGCTGCCCTCGGGCTGCTCATGGCAGTGACAGTGCTGCTGGCCGCCTGCGGTGGCTCAAGTACCGAGGGACCCAACCAGGTGCATATGAGCGATGCGCGCTTTGTGCAGGAAGTGGTTACTATTCCCAAAGGGGCAATGCTTACCCTTGTGAACGATGCTCCAGTTATCCATATCATTAAGAATGGAACCTGGGATCAGAGCGGTACGCCCAGACCGGCTAAAGAGCAAGGGGCGCCTGCAGTAGATGTTAGCGTCACTGCCAATGGTAGCCAGCAGATCGGGCCTTTCAATACTGCCGGGACGTTTCAATTGTATTGTGTGCCCCATCCTGGGATGAAGCTTTCTGTGGTTGTTCATTGATATGCCAGGTGCCGAGATCATTCCGGATAACGCAAGGCGAGCCCTGCGAAGAGCGGCGATGACTCGGGCATGCCGGCGAAGAATACAAAAAGCGAGCTTATGAAAGAAAAACAAGCAAACACTTCTACACAAGGCTTAGCAGCGGGAAAACGCCAGCGCCGCATCCGGCCAGCCATTCTTGTCGGGTGCGGGCTGCTCGTCTTGCTGGTTGGTCTGGCCGCTATTATCTATCCTCAACAGCGTATTGCCCTTGGCAACCGCGTGGGAATTATGCTCCTTGAAGCGATTGGTCAGGCGCGCAATGCCGGCGGCACTGTAGGGGCTGCCACGCTCAAGCTGCCGGCGGGCTTTCGCGCCGAGGTCTGGGCTTCGGGGCTCACTGATCCCCGCTTTATGGCCTTTGCGCAAGATGGAACGCTGTTTGTGGCTGAGCGAGGGACCAATAGTATTGTGGCTCTCGCTGATCCGCAGCAGAGCGGGAAGGCTGTTACTCGGCGCGTGGTGGTCAGTGGGTTAGATCAGCCCAGTAGCGTAGCTTTTTATGGACATATGCTCTTTGTCGGGGAGACTTCCCGCGTCAGCCGCCTTACGCTGGATGACCAATATCATGTGACAAAGCGCGAGGTAGTTGTGCCCAATCTGCCGACTGTGGGAGCGCATGTGACGCGTACAGTCTTTGTCGGACCCGATAGCAAGCTCTATGTCTCAATCGGTTCTTCCTGCAATGTCTGCAACGAGGAGGATGCGCACCGGGCCTCAGTTTGGGTCTATAACCTGGATGGCAGCGCCGGGCGACGCTATGTTAGGGGCTTGCGCAACGCTGTGGGCCTGGCGCTCAACCCCTGGGATAAGCAGATCTGGGCTACGAATAACGGGCGCGATATGCTGGGGGATGATGTGCCTCCGGAGACTGTCTATGCCCTGCGCGAGGGCGGTGATTATGGCTGGCCAGTCTGCCATGCTGGTAACATTGTCGATCCTCAATATGGACATAGCGACTCTTGCCATGGCATTGTTAAGCCGCTGGTAAAGATCCAGGCCCATTCGGCCCCGCTCGGCCTGGCTTTTTACGAGAAGGGGACATTCCCGCAGCAGTATCACGGCCTGTTTGTGGCCTTACACGGGTCCTGGAATCGCTCGCAGCTCACCGGCTATAAGGTGGTCTTTGTGCCCCTGGATGGGCAGGGCAACGTTTCTGCGCCGCCGCAGGATTTTATTACCGGCTGGCTTAACGATAGTGGCGAGCGACGTGGCCGGCCCGTAGGACTGGCTATTGCCTCAGATGGAGCGCTGTATGTGAGCGATGACGCGGCAGGGCTGATTTATCGCGTGACTTACACTGGCTAGGCCTTTTCCTGGCTTGCCTGGGAAGGCAGGAAGAGCTTTCGACAAAATAGGAGGTCGTCATGCAAACCATACGTATCACTTCACTCATTACACGTGTAGCCCTGGTGGCTGTCCTGCTTCTGGGCCTGGTGTTCTGGCTAGCGCAGGCCGGTATCATGGGGAGCACCGCACAACCAATTCTGAGAAATCTACATATGGGGCTGGGAGTGCTTGGTGACATAGGCTTGCTGGTTCTGGCAATCAGCGCTATCTTCAGGAGAGAAGCCAGATCCCTGGCGGCGGTGGGCATACTCTGCGCGCTGGTCCTGCCTTCCTTTGGGCTAGTGCAGGCCGTAATCCTTGCTGGCAGCCTGCACTGGCTTGTACAGATCGCCCATTTGCTGATCGGGATTGGTGCAATTTATCTGACTTATGAAATTGAGCGGCGTTACCGTGGTCCCAGATTGGAGGGAAACAGGCAAGCCTCAAAGCAGACCTCGACTCTTCCGGTTGTGTGAACATAGTGCAAGCAGAATTGCTTCGTCGATTCTGCCTGCAACCTTCTGCACAACACTCCAAGGGCTGGGCGCCCTTCTGAGAAGGCTGGCTCGCTTCGCGGGCGGCCAGCACAATGATTGGTACTTGTTGAGCTCATACCTGCCTGTTATAGAACTGCATAGACGGATGAGCCTTTGTTTGCGCCTTCAGTGCTAAAAGTGCTTAATAAAATTCCCTCAAGCATTGAAGGAAAAATGCCAGTCTTCCTTTAAACATCGCTGTACTGTTCTGCAGCTTCTTGCTATACTCCGTGCTGTGTATTTGCTGAAAAAGGAGCGAACTTGTGACAAAAGCTTTTTCGGAACAGGAAGTTCTGGCCCTAGCCCGTCGTGCTTATCAAGAAGGCAGCGCGACCTTCGAGATAGAGCGAGCTAATTGTGCTTTGCTTGTTATTGATATGCAGGATGAATTCGTAAAGCCTCATTGGACCCCCTTCTGGGTTCCTGAAGCGACCAGACAGGTTCCCCAAATTAAACGCCTGCTAGAGGCTTGTCGTGCCTATCGTGTGCCCGTCATTTATACAGCCTTTGCCAGAACGCATCACTATCTTGATCGCCCGCTAGCTGGACCGTTCATGCCCAATCGCTATGCGGAGGAGGATGCTGCCTGGTTTCGCGCTGGCACCATCTGGTCCGAGCTGGCTCCCCAGGAAGACGAGATTGTGCTCTATAAGCCCTCGTATGGGGCTTTCTATGATACTCCCCTGGAGACTATTCTTAAGAATCTGCATAAAGACACGGTAATTATCTGTGGTACGCTTACCAACTTCTGTTGTGGGACTACGGCAAGGCAGGCCTATGAGCGTGGTTTCAAGGTAGTCTTTGGTAGCGACATCACGGCTACCGATGATCCTGCCATGCAGCAGCCCGAATTGCAAGTCTTGCGTAAGGGCTTTGCCAGAGTTCTCGCCCTTGAAGAGATCCTTACTGAGCTTTCATCTTAGTTGTACTGGCAGCTCATATATAGCGAAAACATTCAAGGGATGGCTCCTCTATCCCTCCGGTCCCTGAAGCGCCGGCGTCGATGTACTTCTAGCAACGGCGCGCTCGGGGCTTTGCGCTCTGGAACCCTGGTAGCGCCGCTCGATCGCGCGGGCCAGGTACATAGCACCAATGCCAACGAGCAAGTGCGCGAGCTGGATTATCAAGTGCAGATTGCCGGACAGGATGAACATCTGCGTGAGCCCGAAGGCAAGCATGATCAGCGCATAGAGTATGCCAATTGCCGCCAGAGCTCTGGTTCCTCGCTTGAAAAGGGCTATGCCTGCCAATCCCAGCAAGCCAACCGTCCCTATAATTCCCAAACCTATATGCACGTAGCGCAGGCCTGTTTGCAAGCCGCTCCCGACAAAGGTGCCTACAACGGCAATCTGGGCCAGCCAGAATAGCAGGCCCAGCACCATAACCGCCATCAAAGCCAGGCGTGTGAGTAAAGAGATGATTCGCACTGCTTGCATCATGATCTCCCTTATCTAAACTTTGTGAACTTTATGAGATAACTTCAGGTAAACAGGTTGACAGGTCCTTGCTAAGGCACTGCTCTAACTGTTACAATGAATATTACATGTTAAGGATGGGGCGAACAAGTACACAATTTTTTCTGATATAGTCATAAAAACCATACTATCGAGAAGGGAGCAGCGTCATGAAGGAGTTAGAGGCCATTGTTTGTCCGGTCGAGATCACGCTCTCTATTGTGGGAGGAAAGTGGAAACTAATGATCGTCTGGTGGCTGCTCAGTGGCACCAAACGCTTTGGCGAATTACGCCGCTTGATTCCCGGAGCAACGCAGCAAATGCTTACTATGCAATTGCGCGAGCTAGAGCAGGCAGGCATTCTTGAGCGCAAGGTGTATGCCCAGGTGCCACCCAAAGTTGAGTATTCGCTGACCGAACTGGGGCGTAGTCTGGAACCCGTAGTGTGTAAGTTGGCCGAATGGGGTGAGCAGTTCTTTGAGCAGCAAGGTCGGGAGCATCTTCATGTCGCTTCTATACTAGAACAACATGCTCTGGTGTCCAACTCCCAGGGCTGAGCACTGCGTAGCCCTCTGTTGTGGTTTGTCACTGCTTGCCTGTTTCTGCTATGCTGAATCTAAGGTATCGAGAAAGGCTTTTGTAGGTGACAGAAATGACAACTATAAAGATCAGGCCTGAGCGCGTCACAGACTATTCTCAGATCGGGAACTTGCACGCGCAAGCCTTTGGTAATCGTGCGGGCGAGCCTGCTATCGTTGCTCTGTTGCGCCAACGTCGGGCCTTTGATCCCGCGCTTTCTTTGCTGGCAGAGATCGACGGGCAGGTTGTTGGGCATGTTCTGTTCTCGCCCTATCAAATGAGCCTGGGTGGCCAGCTGGTGCCCGCGGTGAATCTTGCGCCCATTGCTGTTTCTCCGGCTTACCAGGGTCAGGGCATTGGGGGACAGCTCATCAGGGAAGGTCACCGCCTGGCTGCTGCAAAGGGCTATATTGTAAGCGTGCTGATTGGGCATCCTACCTATTATCCTCGTTTTGGCTACCAGATGCACGCCTTTGGGCTGGCTCGGCTAGAACTATCTCTCACCGCCGATAAAGGGGAGCCGCTCACGGTGCGTCCACCGCAGCAAGCTGATGTCGCCGCGCTTTGTGCCTTGTGGCAGCGCGAAGAGGCTGATGTGGATATGGTCTTTGCCCCTGAGCCCGACTTGCTGGCCTGGCTCAGTCCCGACCCGGCTGTGCGGGCACTGGTCTTTCTGCGCGCCGACCAGGTGGTTGGCTATACGCGTGTGCATAGCGCCGAGCCAACGAATCCACGCATCTTTCTTGCACGCGACGCTGAGACGGCCCATGCCATGCTCGCCAGCATAGCTCATCAATTTGGAGGACAGGAGCCAGGCACAATATATACTTTGCCTCTGCATCCCGCCTCGGCTTTGGCGCCAGCCCTGGGCCAGGCTACGGTAAGTAGTGAGTCCTGGGCTATGGCTTGCTCGCTTGTTCCCGGTCCCCTAGAGGATTATATGGCCGGAGTAAGGGAAGGGAAGCGCTTGCTCGGACGGGCGCTCTGGCCTGTGGCCTTTGATCTTGCTTAACTCTTGTAGCCGGGACGATCTCAGCTGCGCGGAAGTAGCCTCGCCCTGCCTGTTGCATATGCCATAGCTGGCTTATTGGGATACGCGCTGACGCAGGGCTTCCAGCCAGCCGGCGAACGAAGTGCTGAAGAAGGTGGTCCAGTGCTCGTACTCGCCTGGCTCACAGTCGAAGCTTGCCCACCATTCCACAAAGGCCCGCTTGCTGTCGGTGATGGGCGTAACGCGTATGCTCGCCTCGTAATTGCGGATGGGGAAGGGTAGCGGTTCGCAGAACTCATAGGTCTGGGTGCGCTCGCGGTCCGATTGAGCGAGCAGGCGCTGACGAATCACGCTCTTCTCGTTGCGGATGTTACGCACGGCTCCCACGCTCTCGCCTGTCTTGCCTTCCTCAATATGGCTCTCGCCGCAGCCCTCGCCCCATATCGCGTAGTTGCCGAAATCGCGTACGATGCTCCAGATCTGTTCGGCTGGCTGCTCGAAGACTGTACTATAATATGCTCTTGCCATCGCTGCTCTCCTTCTTGCTCTATGTACCCGCTCAAAACCAGGCGTTTAAGCTCCTGGCGGATAGAATGAATCACGTTTTCCTGTGGAGAGTATACGCGGCCCTGAGCGCAGAAACTATCGGCTTCTTGCTCTGCAAAGCGTTTGGTCTGGAAAAAGCTTGCTCCTGCGTCTGAAAGGGCAAAGCTTTGGCTTGCTCCGCCAGTGCTCAGATCTTTAAGCTGCTAGAAACTTCTCAGGCCTTGTCATGTAATGTCAAAGTCTGGTATATAAGTTCACCGGGAAAGCCTGGGATCTGCGAAGCCATCTTGTAAGTGGTCCGCAGATCCTGGCCGGAGCTCATAAGTAAACTAAGAGCTCCTCTACAGGATTAAGAGAAATCGGGACGCAGGGCGCTTAGTTCAGGGTCGCTCAGGGCGATTTCTCTTAGCGAAGAAGCCAGCGTGAAAGCTTGTTGCAAGGCTGCCCTCGCTTTTCCCAGCTGACTTTGCAAGGCGTAAAAGCAGGCAAGATTATAGTAGATGATGCCTTTCAAGCGTTCTGGCACCTCGGCCTCGATTACTCTCCTGGCCCAGGTCTCATAGGTATTTGTCGCTTGTTCGAGATCCTGACGATCAAGAGAGTACTGTGCTAGATGCTGCTGGGTATGCTCGTAGCAGCTGCTCATGAAGGCGCTATAAAACGGCTCTCCATCATCAGTCCAGTTAATGCGATTGAAGGCGGTCAAATCTTCCTCGGAGAGCTGTTCAGTAAGCGTAATGAGCCGGGCATAGGCCGCCTCAGATTCCGCGAAAAGCGTGGACCAGGGACGGTGCCGATGCTCCTCAAAGATGAGCGGGTTGACTTGCGTATAGTCCTGGGATGGAGGCTGCGGTTTCTTGTCAAGGATGGCTTGCACACGCAGGATGAGGCGTTGGCGCCAGAACGTCAGGTGAGCTACATGATCCCTGGCGGACCAGTGATCCGGCGTGCCAATTGCCTCAAGTTCGGCTGGAGGTAATTGCTGGAAAAAGGCATTCTGACTGTTTTGCGCCTGACGCAAGAGATCAAGGAGCACGGGCTTAAAAGGATGTTGAGTCATGAAATGTTCTTCCTCACTTCTTTTTGCTGAAATTGTCTCACTTATACGTTGGCAGCAAGGCACCTGAGGGAGGAGAACATCAGAAGCAGATCTCAAGGAAGCGTGGAATTAGCCTCCTTCTACAAGGCTCCAGGCATTACTAAGTAAATTGATGTCACTTTCTCGCTCGCAGGTGCGTTGCCTGATGAAAGAGTTGCATAACGTCTTCATAGGTTTCACCTCCTTTCGTGCTGAGAAACATGACTGATAAAAGAAAGATACCAGAATGGGCAGCTTTTGACAAGAGGTTCGCTTTTGAACTTATGCTAGGTTAGCTTCCTTCACTGGTTCGTGCTTTCCACAAAATGGCGCAAGTTTTTGTTTAAAAACGCAGGAATAGGCAAGATCAGGGCCAGTCTTTCGATCTATCATAGAGGCACGATAGTGAAGGGCAAGCAAGGTGAAGCGCTTGCCCGCCGCTGAGCAGTGAAGTGAAAGGACGAGAGTAAATGGCTAACGAATTATATATGGTAGGCGTGACACCCAAAGACCTGGCAAAATCGCTGGAATTTTATCGCCGGCTTGGCTTCGATTTTCCCGCGGAAAGCGATGGACAGCCACACGCCAGCGTGAAGATGAAGGGAGAGATAACCTTCTTCTTGAATAATATCGGGCTGGTCGAGGAAAAAGATTACCCGCGCGTCGTCTTTGAGATCTTCTTAAATGAGCGCGCCGCCGTGGATGCCAAGTATAACGAGATGATTGGCTTCGGCTATGAGAGCTATCGCGCGCCCTTCGTCTCCTCCTTTGGAGTCTACTTCGCTCTGATCAACGATCCCGATGGCAATCTTATTATGATCTCCGCCGAATAAGTGCCAAAGCTAGCATGTGAGGGCACACCGTGCCCTCATCTTCGTGTATTGCGCGCCTCCCGGCTTAAATGCGTGGATTCTGTAGCTCATACGTTTACGCCTATCTAAAGTGTCCACATAGCCAGCAAGCATCCTTGACAGAATCTCCCTTTGCCTCTTAACATAGAGCCGTCTAAGAGGAGGCAATATCAATGTAATATATAATCAAGGAGAGCTCTGTGAAGGATTCAGAGAAGCAGGCGAATAAGAGCAATGCCGACGCTCATATTTCCAAGCGACCTCATCAAGCGAATGAAGATGACTATGATCTCTCGTTGCCGGGGAAGATGGAAGAACTGCGCGGAAGGGCGCTGGGAAACCTGCGCGTCCGTGTTGTGATACCAAAGGATCGCGAGTTTAAGCGCGTTGCCGCCGGAGAACTGGAAGCAACTGAGGCCGTCGAGAAGCCAGAGAGCAATGCAGAGCGCGTCTGGTATTACACCAAGCGTTTCCTGCTGGGCGTGCCTATCCCTACGGCGATGGCGGAAAACGAGCGCATATCGAAATTCAAGGCCCTGGCCTTGCTCTCGTCGGACGCCATTTCCTCGGTAGCCTTTGCCACTGAGGCCATCCTGATTAATCTAGCTGCAGCAGGCTCGGGAAATCTGGGCATTACTTTGCCTATCAGCCTGGTTATTCTCTTCCTGCTGCTCGTTGTGGCAACCTCATATCGTCAGACCATTCCGGCCTATCCTAATGGCGGTGGGTCCTATACTGTGGCGCGCGAGAATCTTGGCGTGCTACCAGGCCTGGTGGCGGCTGCGGCTCTGATGATCGACTATGTACTCAACGTCGCCGTCTGCATCGCCGCCGGGGTACATAACATCATCTCCTTCTTCCCTTCGTTGAACAGCTATATCGTCCCCATGGCTATCGCGCTCATTGTGATCATGATGATCTTGAATCTGCGAGGCCTGCGCGAATCGGGGACGATCTTTGCCTTTCCAACCTACTTTTTTATAGTTAGCGCTTTACTTCTGATCATCGTCGGGCTTATCAAGGCGTATCTTTTCCGCCATCAGCCGATAATTGGCGCGTTTACGCCTGCCGTCCAGAGCATTGAACCGCTAACGATCATCATTGTTCTGCGCGCTTTCTCTACAGGCTGTACCGCTATGACCGGAGTCGAGGCCATTTCCAATGCTACACCGGTCTTTCGCGAGCCGCAAACGCGTAACGCCGCCATCACCCTCACCTGGATGGCCTGTATTCTTGGCGTGCTCTTCCTGGGTATTACGCTGCTGGCCATGACTTACGGCATTCAGGCCAATGCCGCGAGCAATCCAACTGTGGTAGCGCAGATCGCCATGCACGTGTACGAGGGGCCCTGGGCCTTTTTGGTGCCGCTCTTTCTCCTAGCCGTTCTGGGCATTTTAACGCTCTCGGCCGAGACGAGCTTTGCCGGGTTCCCCCGCCTGACAGCGCTGCTGGCACAGGATCGTTTCCTGCCCACTCAGTTTTCTTTTCGCGGTGACCGCTTAGCGTTCTCAGTGGGCATTGTTGTCCTGGCCGCCTGTGCCTGCCTCCTGATCCTTGGCTTTGGCGGCAATACTGATGCCCTCATCAATTTGTTTGCGGTCGGCGTCTTTATAGCCTTTACGCTCTCGCAGGCCGGTATGGTGGTTCACTGGTGGCACTTGCGCGGACAGCAACGCGGCTGGCAGCGTAGCATAATCATCAATGGCGTTGGCGCCTGTACAACTGCCATAGTGACGCTGGTTGTGGCCACGATGAAGTTTTTAGATGGGGCCTGGATTGTGGTCTTGCTGATTCCGATCCTTGTGGTAACCTTTGTGGGCATTCGGCGCCACTATCTGCGCTTCGAGCGGGAAAGTACTATTGATCTGCCCATTCATCCGCGCGATATTCATCATCGCCTGATTGTCCCGATTGATAAGTTGAATCGCGCCAGCGTACAGAGCCTTGCCTATGCACGCTCGGTCTCGCCACATGTGACGGCTGTACATATCGTCATGGATACAGATAAGGCTTCAACTCTGCGCGAAGACTGGCAGCGCTGGCAAAAGCGGCTGGGGGATGAAGAGGAGACGCATCTTCTGATCATCGATTCGCCTTATCGTTCTCTGATCCGTCCTTTGCTTGCCTATATTGATACGATCCACGAACGTCACCCACAGGATACGGTGAGTATTGTACTGCCGGAGTTTGTGGTGGCGCACTGGTGGCAGCATTTCTTGCATAATCAGACAGCTCTACGCCTGAAGGCAGCCCTGCTCTTCAGGCCAGGTATTGTTGTGATTAATCTTCCTCAACACCTGAGCTGAGGGCGGACAAAGTGAGGAGTAGGGAAAAGGGGCATTTGGATATGTGAGTATACTGATAAATAGAGGGGGCTTAAAGATACTCTACAACTATTCTTTCTACGCTTGGGAAAGATGTTCCGATCGTCACTTTCTACGGCCCTCTCTTTTATTGCTCCGTGGGGAGATTGGAAGGGAAGAGAAATAAATTTGGATATGCGAGTATACTGATAAATAGAGGGCTGAAGTCGTATTCATCCCGTACTCTCTACCGTTTCGTCGTCTGCATACCACTAATGAGAGAATTCAGCCCTCTCTCTTTTTTGTTCCCAAGCCAGGATGGTCGCAGCTAATTCAATTGTAGAGGTCCTCTATTGATGGATTGAGCTCGATAAAGAGCACGTCAATTCATAATGAGATAGCTCAAGGTGCTGAGGTTGTGTACGAAAACCAGGCTCAGCTAAGCCTTTCCTGCAAGCTACAGAAGGTTGCACAAGCCTTAGCGAGCCAATGGGGTTGAGCATGCTTTAATTTCCAAGTACCCAAAAGATGAGTGTGCCCGTTGTCATGCCGCTTTTAAGAGTCAGTTGCCAACATCCAGCCGCAGGAACATTGATGGTAGATGGATACATTTTGGCTGGGGTATCAGCTGAAAGGAACGTTTGGCTGAAGGTCTTCATTTGAGGATCTAAAAGCTGCCTTCCGGTGATCGCGATGGTCTTTGATGCTTGTGGATTGTCGATACTCCAAAGAATTTTCATACTCGTTCCATCGACAGATCTGCCACCAACGTGAAGTGGTTGGTAGATTCGGCTTCCCAAAGTGTGCGGGCGAGCAAAAAAGAGATAAGCTATAATTCGGGAGGAAGCTGGTTCTGCCTTTGCCCAGGGAATTCCAGCCAGGGAAGCCTGAGCGGTCTCGGAACTCTGATAGACTTTGCCAGGATGACACGCTGAAGGCACATCTACAGCCGATTGTAATGGGATCACATTCTCGGTGGGAGGCCTACCTTGCTGTGGACTTACTTGACTTCCACAGCTTACGAGCGCAGATAGCATCAAGATGAGCACTGCGAGAGCTTGTAATATTTTTCGCATAAGGCTCCCTCTTCTTCGAGAATACCCTGGGTAGAGATGCGAAGGCTGCGCTTCGAATTATTAGGTGACGTACGAATTATAGTTGTAAAAATTGCACCTTCAAATAAAATATAACATTTTGTAAAATATGCTGTCAACTGTATAATATGAATGGTTAGATTCAAAAATACAGAGTTAACTTTATACGGCATAAGGTGGCAATAGAGCAAAAGATACTCATCAATAGTATTGACAGAGCTATATTCTATCATTTGAAGGAGGCTTAAACTTCGTTGGAGAATGTTGAAACGATTGAAGAACCTGAAAATAATGAGAGTGATAAGCATAGGGAACGCATAAAATGCGTAATATGTGTTCTAGGGATCTACTCCCATTTGCCAAGCAATAGATCTGGCGCTCCCTATGGCCCCAGCTCATAAGTTCCTCGCGGGAAACTGCTTGACTCCTAAAGAGGATTTGCTTTTCTGGCTCCGTAGGAGGATACTGAAACAACGGAGGAGGAGACTGAAACGGAGGATACTGGCTTTCCATTCCCGACTCCGCAGGAGGATACTGAGACGATTGAGGATACTGAAACTGAGTATACCACGACAGGCGCTTGCCTACCCGTAATAGCAAGCGTACAACCGGAGCATTCTCGCTGATGAGCTTGCCGTTTTGCCAGATCTGGTAGGCGTAGGGACGCCCATGATCTAAGTAGATGTGGGCGTACTTGCGCCTGCGCTTGAGGAAGAAGGCGAAGGGCCAGAGGAAAAATGGTAGCGGGAGCACGGCGTTGGCGCGCCCGCTGAAGTTTTTGCGCTGTAGGACGATAAGCAGGCTGACGAGCCTTGCACGATAATCTGGGGCTAACATTAGTTTACACTCCTTAACACACTTACTACTACGCTGCAAACATCTCCTCCTCCAACTGAGGAGACTGTAAGAAGGGATTGCTGGAAAATGGATAGGCTCACTCCGTTAGAGGAGACTGAAAGATTGCACTTCCCTGCATTGTTGTCCCAGCCATCCCTGACCGGGATTAATAGGTTATGGCCGCCCTGTAGCCTGTGATAGGTCTGTAACGACCATATAGATAAGCAGATGACAGATCAAATGCTAGTAGTAGTAAAGGCAAGGCATTATCTAGCTGATGATGTAACGTAACAAGGCTTGATCACATTGATCTGTCATCGCCTATCTAGGCTCGCCCTCCACGAGCCTATTCATCCATAAATTGCATCCCCCCTATCTTCCAGCTTCACTCCTTGCATTGTTGTCCCGGCCATCCTTGGCCGATGTGAAAAGTATAACTCGCATTCTGTCCGATGTAAATAAGTAACAGAAGGCTGGAAAAATAAATAGTAACAAATGAGTATTAGCCATAAATGGGTAACAATTGGTAAGTTTCAGAAATGAGTAACTATACACTTAAATCTCAAGCTGAGTTACCCAGCCTGAAGGGTTATGTTTCTATTAGGGAAGCTGCAGAAATGCTAGGGCTGGCACGTAAGACTGTTTATGAATATGTCACTGAAGGGCGCATACCGGGCGTCAAAGCCGGCGATATCATTCTTGTGCGCGTAGAAGATGTCGAAAACTTCAAGCCAAATATCTCGGGGCGTCCGCGCACAACCATACCCCAATGGCGCATCTCGCCCGCCGACAATACGCTCTTCCAGACGCGCATCTTTGTGCACATCAAGCCGGGCAAGCTGAGCGAATTTCGCCAGCGCCTTGACGAGATCCGCCGCCAGAAAGCCCACCTCTTTCCTGGTACCATTGCCCGCTATATCGCTGGGAGTCAAAAAGATCCTCAGCAGGTAGAGATTAGCCTGATCTGGCGCAGCAGCGTCGCCCCCGACGAGGCCGTGCGCCAGCAAGCTCTTGAGGAATTTAAGCAACGGCTGGCCGACGTGCTGGATTGGGAGAACGCCAGCTACGACGAGGGCAGCATCTTTATGCACGCCTGAGCGCTACAGCAAGGCGCGCCGTCACCAGGAGAGTACACATATTCAGCCTGGGAAGGCTGTAGCGTGAAATGCGGCGGGATTGAGAGGAGCTTATTCCTCCGATGAATCTTCTTGCGGGAAAGTATAGCGACTTATGCGGACAAGCCCAAATCTCAATTCATATAGTCAGGTTTTGTGAGGAAGAGATCGAAGCGAAACCAGAGCCTCTACAAAGGGATATTAAGGACAAATCAGGGAATATTGCCTGTTATCGTTGCGCTATGCTAAGATAGCCCAAACGACACGTGAAAAAGTTATGAAAGGCAACGAGATGGAATTGCGAATTGTCCACCTTTTCCTGGCAGAGGCGTTCAGCGATATAGAGTCCTCTTTTGTCTTGCAAGCGCTTAACGCGCCTCCCGTGCCCACGCTCAAGAAACGCTATCAGGTAAAAACCGTGGCTGAAAGCAGCGCTCCCGTGACGACAGCTGGTGGCATTACCATCCTTCCCGATATCACGCTTGCCGAATTGGCGCCAGCGCAGAGCGCTATGCTCATCCTTCCCGGTAGTCCTGTCTGGCCTTATGGTAAGCATGCCGCCGCTGTTGAGAAAGCCAGAGCCTTTCTTGAGCAGGATGTGCCGGTTGCCGCCATCTGTGAGGCTACTGTTGCTCTGGCAAAGGCGGGACTATTGAATGGGAGGCAGCATACAAGTAATATTCCTGAATACCTCCTTGTGGAGAACTATGAGGGATATGAGCTATATCAATATCAGCCCGTCGTCACCGATGGCAATCTGATTACGGCGAGCGGATTAGCGCCACTCGATTTTGCCTACCATATTCTTACTAAGCTACAAGCCTATCCTCCCCGGGTCCTTGGTGCCTGGTATAGTATGTACGAGACCATGAATGCTGAATACTTTTTTGATCTGCACAGAGCTGCCGAGGCAGAGAGCTAAACCAGGCTTCTCATCACTGCTGCCTACAAAGATAAGCTAGCGCAACGCTTCACATGTCCCAAATTGGGGGAGTGGGCAAGCTACGATCAGGGCAAGATTTTTATGCAGGCCTGAGCGCCCCCACATTCTACACTCTACTATTGACAGTAACAGCTTGGCCGAGCCGAATGGCATTTAACAGTTAAAGTGTCGGGTCCCATCGGCCTATCATTCAAGCGTTGCTCTATGACGCGAATGTCAAGCTCAAAAATATTTTCCTCATCCTTCTGCTCAAGCAGTTCAAGGTTTTGGGTCTGGTCCATGATAAATGTCCTTTATTTCAATCATTTCTAGAGTTGTGCGTGGGAAGGCAGGAGGAGCTTCTCGCTCCTCCCGCCCTTTTGAGTTATGAAGACGCTTTCACTCACTCACATTCAATAAGACGGGAGCGACAAAACGCTGTCGGAATTTCAGGCTTATCAGGCATAACCTTCATAAGTTCCGTGATCTTAATATCAAGATCAAAGAGCTGCTCTTCTTGCTTCTGCTCAAGCAGTTCCAAGTTCATGGTAAGATCCATAAGAAACATCCTTTCGTTCAACTATTATTGAATAGGTGCAACCACCTGCACTGGGGAAGGCGAGAGGAGCATCTTGCTCTTCCCACCCTTTTGAGTTATGAAGTTACCTTCTCCTACAGACGAGAGGACTTGTACGACAAAGCGCTGTTGGAGATTCAGGCATATCAGGCCTGATCTCCATGAGTTGCGTAATGCGAACGTCAAGCTCAAAGAGCTGCTCTTCTTGCTCTTGCTCAAGCAGTTCAAGGTTTTGGGTTTGGTCCATGATAAATTGCCCTTTCGTTCAACTATTACTGAATAGGCGTAACCACCAGCTCTGGGGAAGGCGAGAGGAGCTTCTTGTTCCTCCCACCCCTTTGAGTTATGAAGCTACTTTCTCTCACCTACAGCGAATAGGATTTGTATGACAAATCACTGTCGGAGGAGTATCAGGAGCATCCTCCATGAGTTCGGCAATGCGAACGTCAAGATCAAAGAGCTGCTCCTCTTGCTCCTGCTCAAGCAGTTCAAGGTTTTGGGTTTGGTCCATAAGAAACATCCTTTCGTTCAACTATTAGTGAATAGGCGCAATTACCTATCCTGAAGAAGAAATGAAATTGTCGGGGAAGGCGAGGGGAGCATTATGTCCCTTCCACTCCCTTGAGTGATGAAGTCACTTTCACTTACAGCGATGAGGATCTGTAGGACAATGCAGTGTCGCAGGAAACTCAGGCCCATCAGGAGTTCCCATCAGGAGTTGCGTAATGCGAACGTCAAGATCAAAGAGCTGCTCCTCTTGCTCCTGCTCAAGCAGTTCAAGGTTCTTGGTAAGATCCATAAGAAACGTCCTTTCCTTTCAACTATTGTTGAATAGACGCAATTATCTGCTCTGGGGAAGGCAGGAGGAACTTCTTGCTCCTCGCACCCCCTTGAGTTAAGAAATTACTTTGTCCTACAGTGAACAGGACCTGTCTCACAATATATTGACGGAAACTCAGGCCCATCAGGGGTAACCTTCAGGAGTTCGGTAATGCGAACATCAAGATCAAAGAGCTGCTCCTCTTGCTCCTGCTCAAGTAGTTCCAGATTCAGAGTTTGATCCATAACAAAAGTCCTTTCTTAAACTGTTGCTGAATCGTCACGAGCAAAAATATACGCTCTACTTATATGATAAAATCATAAGCAAATTTATAGTGTAATATATTTCTTTTTATTTAGTATGTGCATTGCTGTTCTTGTGCTAAAAAGCGTTTTTAGGCAAGAGAGATATGCTTGGTGAGAACCGGGCTCATGGCGAATGCTTCCCATGATTCCAGTCAATGAGCTTTTTGAGGGAAAGAAAAGAAGTGGATGCCTGGATATATAACTCCAGGCATAAACGGGGCAGGTGAGAACACACATCCGAGCTGAGCAAAAACTGAGCTCAAACTAGAGTTTGAGCAGCTTTTCGGCGTTAAGATGGGCAATCTTCTCTTTGTCGGCGGGACTGATTGGCGCCTCCTCAAGAAACCTTCTGGCTTGCTCGCCCGACCTGTACGGGTAATCGACTGAGTACATGATGCGATCAGCCCCCATAATCTGCAAGGTGAGCAAGAATTGTGGAACTGTAAACAGACCACTTGGCGTCGCATAAAAGTTTTGCGTGAAGTAGTCTGCAAAGGGTCGCTGTAAGCTTTTGCCCGCCGGAGTGGTCTCCATAACCATAGTAGCGCGGGCAAGATAGAATGGGATCATTTCTCCCCAATGGCCGAGAATGATCTGCAGGCCTGGAAACCTATCGAAGACGCCTGCCACGATCATGCGTAAGGCGTGGATGCCAGTTTCCATGTGCCAGCCCCAGCCGCCGGTGGCCAGGGCGAAGTTAGTAACTGGATCAAAGCCAGCATAGTAAGCGTCCTGGACGGCCTGGGATGGTACTGTAGGATGAATGTAGAGTGGGACATCAAGCTTCGCCGCAGTTTCCAGGAGTTGACGATAAGCGGGATCGTCGAGAAAGCGTGTGCCGGTGCGCCCATTAATCATCGCACCTTTGAAGCCAAGAAGGCGAACCGTTCGCTCTAACTCTTGCGCCGACGCTTCAGGATCGGGCGTTGGCAAGGTGGCAAAACCGGCAAAGCGTTCTGGATGCGCTTTGATGGCTGCCGCGAGCTGATCATTGGCATCTCTAGCAAGTGGCACGGCCTCGGCTGCAGGAAGGGTTTCCGGGCCAGGTGTGGTATGTGAAAGGAACTGAACATCAATACCTGTCTTATCCATGTTTTGCAGACGTTCCTCGCCAATATCGCCAAGTTGGCGGGAGAGCGGGTCAGCTAACTTCAGTGGAAATTTAGCTTGCTGGCCGGAATACTGTTTCTCTACTGCCTCTTTGATTGCGGCAGTTTGGAAGTGTTCTTCAAGGGCAATGATTTTCATTTTTTTTGTCTTTTCTCTTTGATTGAGATGATATATATCTTCTTCTTAGGATTTTTCCTGGAGGCAATTCGACCCGGCATGCGGTCAGGGTGAATATTGCTGTGAAAGCTCTTCTCCACTCATTCTACCACATCTGGTTCTCTTTCCTGCCCCACTTGCAAACCTGACAAAAGCTTTCCACATCTGGTTGTTTGGCCGCCTGACGGCGGTGATGAAGAGAAGAGAATCAGGGCAGAGCTTGGGGATGTTACACATCTCGGTGCGCTCCAGGTCAAGGGCAATGCGCTTGCTCGCGACGTCTCGCCCTTCACAATCCCCGTGTGGAGAACTGCAAACCTGGCACCTTCAAGTGATGTAACGGTTGCCTGGCCCTGACTTCTCCTCTTGCTAGCACAGAGGCCGCCCCGGGAGAATGAGGCTACTCCATTCTCTATCTGGAGATAGATCTCTACTGTTTACAACAATCCATCTCTAGATAGACGCGCTCTCCGCACGAAGCGGCTATGATGCTCGCAGGGAAAGAGCCAGAACATCTCTTGAAAGGAAAAGATAGCTATGCCCTCATCCCTTTTTCTCGTGTGGCGTCGCGTCGCACCGATCCTTGCCTTGCTCATCCTGGCACCGTTTGTCGCCGAAGTTCTTGAAGGTTCAACTCATTTGACCAATTTCTTTGTGTTTCCCTCCGAGGTTGGCGTCTATGGCTGCGCAGCCCTGCTCATCCGTGCGTTTGTGCGCGCTAAGCGCAAAGGCTGGGCAGTTTTGCTGCTGCTGGCGATAGCCTATGGGATTGCCGAGGAATGCGTAATTCTACAAACATCTCTCGTCCCGCTTCTCGCGGCCAAACACATCTATGGCCGCTTGCTGGATGTCAACTGGATCTACCTCCTCTGGGCAGTGGGATACGAAAGCGTCTGGAGCATCATCTTGCCCATCCAGCTTGCCGAGCTGCTCTTCCCCGAGCGTCGGGACGATCCCTGGTTGGGGAAAACGGGCCTAATCATCACTGCGATAGTCTTTCTGCTCGCCTCTATCGGCACTTGGTTTATGTGGATGCACGCCCTGACCATCTACGCTCCAGGACTACACTACCAGCCTCCCTTGTTCACTATCACGGCTGCGCTGATCGTCATTGCCATCCTGGTAGCCAGCGCGCTTGCTTTGCCTGCATCCTCACGGACTGCCCAAACGAGGACCAGGAGAGCGCCCCATTCCTGGCTCGTGGGCATAGTCGCCTTTGTGTCTGGCTTGCTCTGGTTTGCCCCGCTCTTGTTGCACTATGGCCTCTTCCCGGCGTTTCCGTTCGCGCTGGCCCTTGTGCTCATCCTGGCCCTGGCTGTGGGCACTTTATGGCTAATCTGGTACTGGTCGGCGGCTCAGGACTGGGGCGATAGGCAACGCCTGGCCCTGATCTTTGGCGCGCTCCTCGCCTGCATGCTGGCCGGCTTTCCCTTCAGCGGCATTGTGCTTACCATTGACTTCATCTGGAAAGGAGTCTGTGATCTGCTCGCGCTGCTCGCCCTCGCCTATCTGGCCTGGAAGATCCGGCGCAGAGTGAACATACAAGAGCAGGAAGCATAGCAATTGACACCATTCTGTTCTGAAGTGTATCTTTAGACCAGAAAACCTGTATTCTGTGAAGAGCAAAGGAGGCATCATGAGCATCTACATCCGTATCCTGTTTTCGCTGACGATTGGTGGCCTCGTTCTGCTCTCTGGCTTCTCTCTGCGCCCGGTTCCCCTGCAATGTGGGGTGCTGATCCTCCTCCTGCTTACCTACCTGTGCATGATCTGGCTACGCCAGGACCTGTGGACGCACACGAGATACGTGTTGCTTACTGCCTTGCTCCTGGCGCTTGTCGGCATCCTCCGTCTCTCCTATGGCATCAATCTCTATTATGGCTACCTTATGATCCCTCTCGTTCTGCTTCTGGCCAAGGAACAGCAGCAGGAATATCGTCGTTTTGCGGCCCTGCTCGCCGCCATAACTGTTCTTGCACTGTTTGCTATTTGCTATCCTTCTACATTCGTGTTTCAAGTGCTGGCCTATACCATTGTCTTGTACATCTGTATTCGCGCCATCAACATTTACAAAGAGGCTACTCGTCTTAGCCAGCAGCATGTGCAAGAACTGGCACAGGCCCACCACGAGCTCCAACACCTGTATGAAGCACTGCAAGAAGCAAGCCTGCACTCACTGCGCTACACAGTCCTGGCTGAGCGAACCCGGTTGGCCCGTGATATGCACGATGGACTTGGCCATCAGCTCACCGCGCTCATCGTTCAGCTTCAGGCGCTCGAACTTATGTTGCCTGCTGATCCTCCGCAAGCAGCCAGGACCGTGCCTGCAATGTTAGAGATTGCCCGTCAGGCCATGGCCGAGATTCGGCTCGCGGTAAGGGAGTGGAGCGAGGATGAGCGCGGCCTGGGTTTGACTGCCTTGCGTAGTCTGGCTTCGCAGTGGGCGGCGCATGCTTTGCTCACGCTTGAGTTTCGCCAGGATGATGACCTCTCAGACTGGCCCGTGGAGACAAGCGCGACCCTGTATCGTATCTTACAGGAGGCCCTTACCAATGTTGTGCGTCATGCCGACGCAACTGCAGTCACCGTCGAGGTGCAGGAGGATCAGCAGAAGGTCACTATGACGGTGAGCGACAACGGCACCTACACTGACGCCGCTGGCTTTGTACTCGGCTTTGGCACCAGGGGTATGAGGGAGCGTGCGCAGGCAGCGGGAGGATCGTGCAGTTTCTTGCAGCGGCGGCCACATGGGATGCAAGTTCGGATCAGCTTGCCCCTCGAACCAGCGCCCTCTAGCGAGAGGCTAGCCAGCCTTCTCCCGGGTACCAGAGGTGCATGTCTATGACCGATCCCATTCGGATTGTGATCGCTGAGGATCAGTCCATTGTGCGGCAAGGACTGCGCTATATCATCCAGGCGCAATGGGATATGACAGTTGTCGGCGAGGCTGCTGACGGCGAGCAAGCGATCCAACTTGCGCGAGAGACGCGTCCAGCTCTCGTTTTGATGGATATTCGTATGCCTGTGCGCAACGGCATTGAGGCCACCAGGGCTATTCTTGCCTTCTTGCCAGAGACAAAGGTGGTCCTGCTAACTACCTTCGATATTCAGGAATATGTCTTTGATGGCATTCGCGCGGGAGCTGTCGGCTATCTGCTCAAAGATGCTGAGACCCACAGCCTCCTCGATGGTATTCGCGCAGCAGCGCAGGGAGGCGTAACGTTTCGTAGTCGGATCTCGGGTGAGGTCCTGGCGAAAGTGCTCCATGAGGAACACAAAGACGCTACTCAACAGTGGCAAGCGCCAGCTTTGCTTGAACCTCTCACCGAGCGCGAGCACGCAGTTTTGCAGCAGATGGCATGGGGGAAGCGAAATTGGGAAATCGCCAGCTTGCTCTCAGTCTCGGAGGGCACTGTCAAGACTCATGTGCATCGCATTCTTCAGAAATTCGGCGTTGAGGATCGTACCCAGGCTGTGGTGCTGGCAATCAGGCAGCAGATCGTCAAGTAAGAGCCAGCGACTAAAGAGCAGGCAGCCGTGGGCATCTCATATGTTGACAGGCTCGCCACATAAAAAGATTATCTTTCCTCTTCACATAGAGTGTGGCAAACCCCAGGATTTTCCACAGGCAGAATCGACAGGCTCTCGTGTCTGCTCAAGAGAGGATCGCAGCCCTGGCCTGGCTTATGGAGTTGCCACGAAGGCAGAGAAGATGCCCATTTCCGAAAATGTAAGCATATACGGGCCTGTGCGTTGCTTCATCAGGCCGCGAGATGCAGATTTATTGTTCGCGCTGCTCCAGGCGTGTAAATAATTGGATAAGTGGTTCCAGTGCGCCAGGGAGCAAAAAATAATAGGCCCATACACCGTGGCGAACCGCATCAATAATGCCGGCCTCGCGCAGCAGGCGCAAATGATGAGAAATCGTCGATTGGTCAAGATCGAAGCTGTTAGTGATATCGCACACGCAGACATTGCCTGGCCGCTCGGCCAGCAACATCACGATTTGCATCCGGGTTGGATCTGCCAGAGCCTTTAGCCTGTTCGCCAGCATATGAGCTTCTTGCTTGTGCGAATTCAAGCCTTCCTCCTGAACAGGTTCCAACTGAGTAGCAGGCTCTTGCCGCTTTCGTGCTCGCGTAGAGCGGATCTGGCCAGTTTTAGCCGCGTTCATAACATACCCTCCAGATGGCTTGCTCAACTCCAACTCATTGCGCACAGCCAATAATAACCCCCACCGATATTGTTTGCTCTGCTAGCGCATTTGCAGGTTTCCAGAGCTTTGCGCTTCAGACCCTTACATGCTATTATACCTGATTTTTAAGCGTATTTCAGCTAAATACGCAGTTTATCTTTGTGTGAGAAGAAAGAAAGAGCTAGCTTATTTACATAATTCCCCACAAACTTGAAGATTAGCAGTAAAAGCGCCAGGATGTGTTAAAAAGCTATTAATTTTCTGGGCACCGGGCGAAAAGATGCAGGTTGAGCCTGAAAAAGTTTGCTATGCCGAGTTATACTATACTTAGTGATACACAATTGTAAAGTCTTGGAGTAAAAACTGAAGTAAAAAAGGCCTGAAAAAGTCAGCAGAGGAATTCTAATAATCCGACTGAGGAATTGCAATTCGTGTTAACCTACTTATACTCTTATGGGGGAAGTAAAGGCGCGCCTTAGCTTTTTGCCTGCATTCGCATTAATTGGCAACATTCGCCAGGCTTCTCCTACATGTTGGACAGCCGTAGCCCGAATAAGGGATTAGCAGTTGTCCGCAGTCCACATTCCTTTCCCTCATCATATCCTATATGAGCAAACTACCTACTTTTATACCCACAAAATATACTCATTTCTATCTATTGTCAGCTCAGCCTTTTTCACTTACAATCTCGCAAATAGCATTTGTCAATACACCTATCTAGCACAACACGTAGGCTTACTACAGGTACAAATACTCTTTCGTCGTTGGGATAAAGTGGATAAAGGATTGTACAATGTTACCAGGCAGACTACTAGAGCAAATCACGCAAGAATTCGTACCCGGAACGCCTGTACATACTGTCGTTTGCGCCTTCGTTATTACGCTTCTGGAGCCGCTCTTGCAGCGCTATAAGCTGCGAGCCGCCCATAATAGGGCTAACAACGAAAGCTTGCCCCATCCTGAGCAGCAATTATCCTCCCGCCTCCTGAACGGGATCTTTGCCACACTCGCCCTCATCGCCGAGGGTCAGAAGCAGGGCGTACCTCGTCTGGCACGTCTTTTAGATAAGCACATACGCATGTATATCACTATCTACATAGTGCATACTCTCCTCATGTGCTCCGACTACCAGCCGATGAGCTTACCAGGCGCCATCTATACTAAACTATGCAAAGAGCTCTCAAGTCTGAATATATGCGCCTTTCTGCCCGAGATCGACGAATTATTAGATACTCTGCTCCAACTGGTAGCAAGCAGCCAGCAGGCACTAGAGCAGTGGCCGCAGCCTATCCAGCTCACCCCGCTGCTTGAGGCAGATGCAAGCTACTTCACAGAGCATCTTGACGACCGGAACGCCGAGACGCTCTGTGAGCTTTGCATCTTTAGCGTGCTCATAACCTCATCAATCCAGACACCAGAAGACAGCCTGTTGGGTCCGGCTGCCCATAGACTTGCCATGAGCTTGCAGCGGCTCACGACTGACGAGCACGGCAATTACTTTACCCTTGCCTATCATAAGCTGGGCGAGACCCGTGGCCTGCTCAGCAACCAGATTCATAGCACGGTCATGCGCTATCTCAGCCGGGAGCAGTCAGATAAGCCCGCGCTTATCCCATACCTTTACTTTCCCAACGGCACAGTTTATCTAGATCCATGCAGCCAATCCGCCAGGCTCAAGCTTGATTATCAAGAGCTGGCTGAGCTCCTGCAAGCAGACCTGCGCCGGCGCTGCTATAGCCTGATCGCTGCTGGGAATGGCCTCTTCTTTAACCAACTTGGGCGGCTCAAGTATCCCGCCTACTACCATGACTTTCTCAGCTTGCCGGAACTGTTCTCCCTGTTTGTGCGCAAAACGCTTGAGGAAAATAAGCCTCATCTCGCTCAACGCGCCCTGGAGGTCCTGAAAAAGCAGCAGCAAGACGGCAGGCTTCCCGCCGATATTGTGCTCGATTACTCGCCGGATGGACGCATTACGATGCTTGCGCGCTTCCTCATCAACTATCAACATCTCATCGAAGAGAACCTGGTAAGGGATGCGGCTCCCCTGCGCGAGGAGCTAGAGAAGCGCCTGATAAAGCAATTTGGCACTAAGCTATGGGATATGGCCAAGCGCATTCCACGGAGTGGCGGTTGCGGCTACCGCTTCTACTGGCTCGCAGCCCGCTATATCGCCAACCACAACCCGACTATCTACAAAGAAGCCGGGCACAAGAAGAGCCTGCAGAAGCTCTTTGAGCAGCTTATACACGACCTGCTAAGCATAGGCGGGGAAAAGTTAGCGGCCTCGCCTCGGCTGCGCGGATGCTATCTTGCCACGTTGCCTGCCTACTTGAAACAGCAGCTCACCGCCGGCTCCTATCGGGCCTTAGGCGAGCTACCCCCTGGTGCCGCCCGGCCTTATCGACCACCTCATATGAGCCTCGCCTCGCCCATAGAGCTACCTGACGCCGCGCTACAGCTCAGGGACTACACGATTGCCAAACGTCCCCGCAATGGCCAGCTTATCTGTACCATCTGTAGCGCGGCCTATCCGGTTCTGCAGCAGGAAGAGGCCTCTATCCTCTTTCAGCCCTGGGTATATAAAAATCGCCTGCCGCTCTTCAAGCGCGAATGCGCGGGCGGGATCTGCATAGTTTGCCTGCTGGAACAGATGCTCCGTCAGCTCTTACTTACCGATCACCTGCAGAGGCAGACCTATATCAAAGTAAGCGGCAAGGACTTTGAGGCGCAGGGCTTTAAATACTTTTTCCTCTATCCCAGCTGCTTCTTTACCCGGCCAACCTTCGCCTTGCTCAGCCACAGCATCTATAGCCTGCGCAACCTGAGGTTCATCGAGCTGGGCAAAAAGCTGCGGGAGCTTGACGACATCACGCTTGCAGACATCGCGCATTTGAGCTTCTTCCAGGCAGAAGAGGCGGACGAGCAGGTGGCAAACGCATATCGACCGCAGATGTACTTACGCGAACGAGATTCAGAGCAGCTCTATCCCGGCTTTCTGCTCTTTGCCAAGAGCACGCTAAGTTTGCCGGGGAGCGAGGGCTACAAAAACCCGATTGTGCATTGGCTTGAGGCGGCCTGGCTCGGCCTGGCGCTTCCCCTGCTGAGCGGAGCCAGGGTTATCGTCACGGAGAGCAGCTTGCCACCCTATCATAGCGCAGCGCACTTCAGGGAAACTGTGCTTCTCGATGCTCCGCACGCCTCTATCTACCATCTGCTCGCGGTACCATCGCCGCGGCTGTTGCTCAAAGATCTCTATGGAGAGCGCTGCCATGAAGCTGGCGCGCTTGGGGGAGCCCTGGCCATCTTTTGTCGCATGATTGAGCTGCATATCGATATCGAAGCCGTTGGCCTGGACCCCAAATTTGAGCGCTTCCCAAAACTCGTTCGCGACCTGATTACCGATCCAATGTTCATTTTTGTTCTGCTCAAAGAACAGATACGCCGCAGCCGGCTCAACGTCATTACCAGGGCCAAAGCCCGACACTACCATACTATCTACCGTCAGCTCATCGCGTATTACCATCCGACCGAAGGAGCAAGGCACATGGCAAACAGCATCGCCCGACATGAATGGATTACCGAATTATACCTGCGCTTCTATAGCCCGTTTGGCGAGAAAGGTTCGTGGCCCTCGCTCTACGCTATCGTCCGCCCGATCGATATCGCGACGCGCTGCATTCTCAAGGACACGCTCAATATGAGCGCCCAGGAGATCAAGCTAGAAATGGCGCACGCGCTTTGCGCCTGGCTGGAAAGCGTGGAGAGAAAGGACGCGGTAGGCAGGGTACTGGCCCACGGCATAGAGCAAAAATTGCTGGTGCTCCAATTTGTAGAAACCTTCTATCAAGAAATATTTCTTGGTTACGCCGAAGGAGAGCGTTGCTTGCTCAGCAGCCGGCTCAACCGGCTCAAGGGAGGCTGTGAACAGGCCTTTCTTATCCATCACACCACACAAGGCAAGCTGGCGCAGGCCCGTCTCGATGATCAAGAAGAAGATTGTTGCTCGCTCACGCAGCCCTGAAGGCCAGCAGGCTCTTCTGCTAGTTCGCGACTTCAAGCGGGTGTGGATCGGGAACAGGCTTGTGCGCACAGCCAGCGCTAGAACGCTCAGCCCTTTCTTTTAGCTGGAGAAGCATTTATCAAGCGAAACATGTCGGTTTGCCGCAGGATTGCTGCGCTAAGCTGACGTATCCCTACTTAGCAGGCCAGGAGGTCGAACATCTAATATGTTTTTACGCACGATTCAGCAAGATGTGTTTCATCAAGTTATCCCCTCAAGACCAATGGGGAAATATGCCCATATCGTCATTTTACGCGAAACCAGCTCGTTCGCACTCTTCCGCACCGAGCTAGAGCTCAACTTTGCCAAAGTCAGCGCGGGCCGCAGCATCCAGCGCCTCTCTCCGATTATCAGCCGCATTGTGCTCTACAAGCGCAAACAAACCTCGCCGGAGCGCCTGACCGGGCGCGAGCTCTTGCGCCGCTACAACCTGATCAGCGAGAGCCGGGATAATGCGGAGCTGCGCTACTGCGAATATAACAGTGAGCATTTCTGCAAACACTGCCCCGATTGCATCTATTACGGCTTCGCTATCGGCCAGGAGGGCAGCGAGAAATCTAAGATTATGGTCGATTCGGCCTTCTCCCTGCCGCACTTCGACGAGGCGCGCCAGACCATGACCTTTAATGCTCCCTACGAACACGGCACGATGAGCCTGCATGGCGAGCTCAAGCACAGCCTGGGCGAGCAAGATCATGTACTCCCCCAGATCTTTTTTCCCTCGATCGAGACGATTCGCGACCCGACCGAGCCCGAGTTCCTCTATGTGCTCAACAATATTCTGCGCACGCGGCGCTATGGAGCCCAGACGACGCGCGCCGGGACCGTCGAAAACCATATCGCAGCCATCATTTTTGCCGATGGCGAGATTTTTTCTAATCTCAAACTGACCCAGGCGCTCTACGATTGGCTGCAGAGCGAGTCGCAAACTCAACCTCCCGCCAACGCGTACCAGGCCGCAAATCTGCTTATCGGCATACATGAGGTGCTTCCCACGCTGCTAAAAGAAGATAGCGTGGTCGTCCATCTGCAGCTTGAGGGATTACAGCTCAAAATGCTGCTCGCGGAAGTGAATGGCTTGCTTACCAACGAAAGCAAGCTGCTCCTGCTTTTGCGCGAGGCCTACGCCGAATGTGATATCTACTCAAAAACGTTTGGGGCTGGCAGCAAGAGCAAAAAATAGGCGAGCATGCTTTGCTACGCTCATACACAAGGACAGAAAGTTTTCTTTAGCCAGGACAAATGAGTATTATGTTTGCATACATTGCGCGTTGTCATATCACTCTGCATGACAATCTTTATTACGCCAGCCACGAGTTCGGGCGCTTCTATGAGACCGAAAAATACTTGCATAATTATGGCCTGACCTACGCCCTGGGGCTGGTACGGCCAGCTCCTCCATTCTTTACTGCTTCGCAGGAGCCGCGCTATCGCGAAGATCTATACGCCACAGAGGTGGCCTACGATTACTATGTGACGCCGGCGCGCCCGCTGCATGTTGACTTTGCGCTCAACACGTTCAAGTTGATAGACGCCCATTACTACAATGTGCCCGTCAAGGAGAGCCGCAACCGCGTGGTCTTTGGTCGAGCTAAAGAGATTACGCCGGGCTCGACATTTGAATACTTCGTCTACTCACAGATACCACGCACGCTTCCCCACTGGATACGGCTCGGCAAGTGGCTGGCTAAGGCCGAAATGAGCTACAAATGGTACAGCGTGGGCACGGGAGAAGCGCCTATCGTCTCGCCGCCGGAAGCTCAGCGCATAGCCTGTCCGCTCAATCCGCTGGATATTGCCGATCAACAGCTCGCCACCTTCGATGTGGTGATGATGCCGCCATCTAGCCTGCTGGTCAACGTGAGCATTGTCGGTCCATGTTGCTGCCTGCCCGCCGAGCCGCTTTTTCACGACGAGCCGAGCAAGGATATTCATGTCCCTATAGGGATGCGCTACTTTGAAGGGGTGGTTAAGACTTGATGTGTAGACCACACGATGAGCTTTGTTCTATGTTGCTCTGTCTCCACTCATTGACAAGAGGTCAGATCTCGGCCGGCTCGGGGCCGCATGTTCAGGCCGCGTTCCTCGATATCGTCAGGCAGGCCGATCCCGCGCTGGCGGCAAGGTTGCACGAACCTAATCTGCGCCGCCCCTATACGCTTGGCCTGTTTAAAGATACAGCTGCGGCTCCCTGCCCGCCACGGGGCCACTTGATATATGGGCAGCAAGCATTTGAGATAAAACCAGGTCAGATCTGCTGGCTGCGCATCACGACGCTTGACTATAGCGTCTTTAGTTCGTTTGTGCCCTATCTTATGGCGCTGGGAACAACGCCACAGGTGCGCATCGGCCAGCTTTACTTTGCCATCAGCCATCTTCTGCTAACCCCTGTGGCCCAGCCCGAAGCGCTTGCTGGTTGGACCGCGCGCTCTTCCTTCGCTGAACTGGCCACGCTGGAGCCGGCCCGCAGACGCTATTGCTTCCACTTTGCCAGCCCGACAGCATTTAGCCGGGGGCAAAAGGCCTGGGGTAAGCTCCTGAAGCTCTTCCCCGAGCCGGCCGACGTCTTTGAGAGCCTGGGCCGCCAGTGGGAAAACTTTGCGCCCACCGAGCTTTCTCTGTCGGCTGCCGGGCTAAGTCCCCACTGCATTGCAACCTGGTGCGAAGATAATTTGAGCATCTCACAATATCACCTGGAAACCTGCCATCTCTCGGCCCATAAGTTCGGCCTGCCTGGTTTCCAGGGCACGATTACCTATGAAGTAAAAGGCCAGCTCGACGCAACCCAGGCTTGCTGGCTCACGACCCTGGCCCGCTTTGCCCTCTTCAGTGGGGCCGGCTACAAAACGACGATGGGCATGGGACAGACGCGCTGTATTGATCTTCCCGCATATATTGCTCTTGAGTAAATATAATACAGCTTTAGGTATCTAGTAATATCTGTGTACATAAAAGCCCCGCTAAGCAGAAAGCGGGGCTTGATGAAGCATTTGCTGTGGCCTGAAGAACACTTGCGCGAGACCTATCAGAGTTGGGCCTGGAATACGTGCAAACTCAACTCTAGCATAAGACAATTTGTTTTATTTCAGGCTTGCCCTCGTTGGGGAGGATTGGCGTAAGCGTATGAGACTATTCCCACTGGCTTACTTCTCTAAGATTCGCCAGAGCCAAACGATAACAGAACACAGGCATATCTCGGGCAGAGTGGCGAGAGAATGTCTGGATAGTGTCGTGGTATAACGTCCCATTCAGTTTTAGAATAAGTGCGTGCAACAGCTTGACGTGCCAAAAATGACGCTCGGCAAGCGCATCTCAACGTCACTAACACGTATCTGCTCATCAGACGCTTTTTACGTTTGCTCAATCAGCGTCAAGCGGAACCCTCGGAAGCCTGGCGCAAGATTTGTGCTGCCCTGAAGGCTCAGTATGGAAATTTGATCAAAAGGAAATACAGTATGGATACGTCTGAAACAAGATCATCGGCTTTGTTTTCACCCCTTCCAACAACAAGCGAGGCCTTTGAAGCGCTCAGCTGGTCAGAAATCGAACCCTGGTACCACGAACTGCTGAATTGCTCCCTGGCAGTTGATACGCTCGATGTCTGGATGGCTCAATGGTCAGACCTGAGTGCTCTGCTCGATGAAACGATGTATATGCGCGATATTGCCTGTACACGCGACACTGCGGATGAGACGCTTGTTCAGCGTAAGCAGCGCTTTCTGACAGAGATCTATTCCCCTGCCCAGGAGTTGGATCAGCAGATCAAAGAGCGTTTGCTGGCCAGTGGACTGGAGCCACGAGGATTTGCGATCCCCCTGCGTAATTTACGCGCGGAGGCCTCCTTGTATCGCGCGGAGAATCTGCCACTTATCAACGAAGATAAGCTGCTCAACGATGAGTACTTCCGCATTGGCGGCGAGCAAAAAGTCGTCTGGGAAGATAAAGAAGTCCCTCTCCGCATGCTCACCACGGTGATGAAAGACCCTGATCGCGCCAGGCGTGAACGTGCCTGGCGCGTGGTAGCTGCACGTCAGCTAGAGGATCAGGATAAACTTAACACGCTATGGGTGAAAAAGATGCAATTGCGACAAAAGATTGCGCAGAATGCTGGATTCGATAATTACCGCGACTACCGCTGGAAACAGCTGCTTCGTTTTGATTATACACCTGATGATTGCAAGGCTTTCCACAAGGCTTTTGAGCGCGTGCTCATCCCAGCGGTCAGTCAGCTGAGGGAGAAACGGCGCCGCCTGCTGGGCGTCGAAACATTGCGCCCGTGGGATATGAGCGTGAATCTATATTCGCACGAAGCCCCAAGAGCGATCGCGGATGTGGCCGGTTTCTTGCGACAATTTGCTACCCTGTTTCATTTGATTGATCCGCAATTGGGTCAATACTTCAACATCATGCTTGAAGAAGGGCTCTTTGATCTGGAAACCCGACAGCACAAAGCATCTGCTGGTTATTGTATGCCACTGGAGGTCAGGCATCGCCCTTTCGTTTTTGGGCATGTGCGCTCGATTGCCAACATTCTCTCTCCAGTTTGCCACGAGGCGGGACATGCCTTTCATCTCTTTGAGATGGCTCATCTCCCCTATATTCATCAGCGCAAAATGGGAGCGCTCCCTATGGAATTTGCAGAGGTCGCTTCGACTACTATGGAACTGATCGGGTCGCTGCATCTGCATCGGGCAGGAATCTGTAGCCAGCAGGAAGCGGCTCTCTTGCGCATCGACCGCTTCGAGCATATCTTGCTAAGCTATCTGCCTATTATTATACGCGCAGATGCCTTTCAACACTGGGTCTACGATAACCTCGATCTGGCTTTGGACCCGCAGAAATGCGAAGAACAATGGATCGCGCTTTCCAGGCGTTTTCTGCCAGCGATTGATTGGGGCGGCCTGGACAGGGAACAGCGCAATGGATGGCAGCAGTATTTGCACTTCTATTGCTACCCGTTCTATATGATTGAATATGCCTACGCTACGCTTGGGGCGTTTCAAATCTGGCGCAATTATCTCAACGATCCGCAGAAAGCGTTGCAGCAATATCGTTATGGACTTTCTTTAGGCGCAACCCGGACGATCCCAGAACTGTATGAAGCTGCCGGAGCCAAATTTGCCTTTGACGATGCCTTGCTTGAGATGGTTCAGCGCTTAGTTGAGGAGACAATCGTTGAGCTAGAAGGGTAGCTTGAGCGTGAGCAGACGGCGTGAACCAGTGTTCGGTGCCGTTACTCACGGCTCGTGCTGCAAAATTTGTTACATTCACCTAATTGAGAGGTTTATAACTCCGGGATCATGATATATCGGTGCCGAGAAAACTACCGGTATAGCCCCATTAATCGGTGAAAGGTCAGGGTGTGACACCTCGTGCAAGCATTCATTGCAAGAAACAGGGGTTCCCATTCGGCTATTCGGAAAACTGCGTGGAATCCGTTCCCATTTTCACATCTTGCAATGGTACAGCTTACGTGGGATCGTGTGAAAATTTCACAAGAAAGATAGGATGAGGCGTATGAGAGCAATTGTTGTCAACTGTTCATCTACTCTTACACATACCTGCTAGAATCAGTGACGCCTCATATCGGTAGAGAAATGTGAAGCTATTCATAGTTTCCAGGCAGCTGTTCAGGTAGGACAGTCAAAAAATTTGTTGATAGGAGATTACCAGATGGACCTAACTTCACCCACTCAGCAGCAAACTCCTGATCCACAGCAACTTCTGAATAGGATTGGCAACGTTCTTTTCGATGCAGTACCCGATGGCTGGAGGCGCATTGACCTGCGATGCCGTATGGTAGGCAGGATGCAGGATTTTGGGTTGACTGTTCTCATGGAAGACGGCTCGACGCCGACTATAGTTACGCCGGTCGCGCTCATCCCGCTTTTTACGGCGTTGCGCCGCGCCACATACCAGATACCTGGTCCAGGTACCGGTGCCTGGTTCTCCGCGCGCTATACCCTCGATCCGCCGTCTCGTTTCCACATTAATTATAACTTTGACCACGATCCCCAGGGGGACCCACCGATTCCTACAGACGAATTTCGCCGCGATCTGGATGCCTTCCCACGAGATGACGATCATATACCCAACTGGTTGCGGGCCAAACTCGGTCTGGCTGAGGCAAACACAAATGAACCGCCAGCCGTGCTAGATCCTCTACAACAGGACAAAGTGTTGCAGAAGATCACGACACTTCTTGTGGATGCCGCGCCATCAGAGTGGCTGCAGATACGGATGGAATGCCGGGCCCTTGGCAACTACCGGGAATTGTCATCAAATCTGCTTATTATGGGCAAGAGCTGGAGCCCATCGCAGGGGATCGTTCAGGACTGGGTTCAGTGGATGCCACCACAGGAGATCGATCATTTCCTCGCTGAATTACGCGCCGGTATGTACGAAGCGGGGAACACTCCCGCGACTTGGTTTACCGCACGGTTTCGTCTCGACTATCCAGATCGCTACAATGTGCAGTACGACTACGATAACGAGCCCAACTGGCAGCAGCAGGTCCCTCCTGGCACTTATTATGATGAATGGCGAATGTTTCCAAGATCCGTGAACGAAGCCCCCTCATGGCTGCTCTCACAGGTAGAGAAAGAAGCAGCGGCAGGTGGCAAGTTGTCATTGCGTCAGGTCAATGTTTACGACGATGTGGATGCCACTGGACGTCCGATAAACAACCGCCCGCCAGTCCCGGAGGAAGAGATCCCGCGACTGCTGGACTATCTCGAAAACGCACCCGTCGTCTTGGCCGCGCGCGGCTTTGCTCGCGATGCGTTCGATCCCGAAGGACCAGGCCAGGTCCCACTGACATTCCATACCGATGGCCCCCTGGTCTGGGCTGGAGCCTGCGCTTACTATCTGCGCCATTATGGACTTGCGCCGGAGCCGGATCTTCTCACACTTGCACGCTCGTGTAACTTTCGACCTCCTACCGACGTGGACGATAGAACGAGAAACGCCGCCGTCGCTTTGCTCACCGGTCAACCTAGGCCAATCGCGCCATCCCAACTTTCAGTCAGTAGCCGCCCCCAGAATGCGCAGACCAGCACGCAGCCATTCGGGCCGCTGGACGATGCAGATCCTCCGCTGTCTTTGTTCAAAGACCGGCTCATAGTCGAGATCCCGGTAGGCACCGAGATTGATCGCTTCGGCAACCCATCTGGATGTGTTACCTATGAGGCTCGTACGCTGTACGCCCATCGGTCTCTTCCTCCCGACTGGCTCAAGAACCCGTACCATATCTATCGCGTGGTACGTTCGTTCCGTGTTCTGAGGGGCACGGCGGTTTCATGGTTTGGTCAACCCGGAGGTGGAACGGCGTTTGTGCTGCCGCGCGCTATTGAGGAACTCCTTGCCGATAATAGTCTGGTCGAGGTTATGGAAGACGACAAGAAGTAGTGCTCAGTGGTTCCTGATAAAAAATCGCTAGAATAAGACGCAGAAGAACAAAAACGCTGAGGATACCATGCAAAATATTCTCGTCACGGGCGGCACCGGAACATTGGGCAGCCTGGTTGTGACCCAACTGGTAGAGGCGGGATCTCATGTACGCATCATGAGCCGACGCAGCGCCCCAGGCAACCTGCTCCCAGAAACAGAATGGACGCAGGCCGATCTGGAGACAGGAGAGGGCCTTGCCGCAGCAGTACAGGGCGTTGATGTGATCGTCCACACTGCAAGCAGTCCGTTCCGGCATACACAGCAGATCGATGTCGATGGAACACAACGGCTTCTTGAACAGGCCCATGCCGCTGCCGTCGCCCACCTTGTCTATATTTCTATTGTGGGGATCGACCGTATTCCCTTTGCATATTACCAATGCAAGCGTGCTGCCGAAGATCTGATCCAGCAAAGTGACATTCCCTTGTCGATTCTTCGAGCCACGCAGTTTCACTCCTTGATCGATGGTTTCTTGCAGGCCGCGACAACGCTTCCCCTGGTGACACCCCTGCCTACCACGTTGCGTTTCCAGCCGGTAGCCGAAAGCGAGGTGGCCCAGCGTCTCCGCGAGATTGCCCAGAGCAACCCCAGCGGTCGCCTGCCTGATATGGGCGGACCTGAAGTTCATCCCCTCGGGGAACTGGCTCGAAGCTGGTTGAGCCTGCGCGGGATGCGGCGGGCTGTGATCCCGCTCTGGCTCCCCGGTAAGAGTGTGCAAGGCTTCCGCCGTGGCTATAACACGTGTCCGGAGCAGGCCGTAGGCAAAATCACTTGGGCTGAGTGGGTCAAGCAGAAATATCTGCGCCAATGAGCGACCCGCCTGGTGGGCTCCTGTTTTCGAGATGCTCAAGCGCAGACACAGCCACACACCTCACGGTTGAAGCAGGTCTGATGTGTCTTGCAATGAATGCTTGCACGAGGTGTCACCCATCATACGAGTGGTGTCCAGCGGTCTAGAAAAAAGAAGCATCCATTGGCATACTGGAGCGTATGCAAACTATCCTCCAGAGCCGATGGACCCGTCGATGCAATTTTGCCCGAAATGGCGTGTTCTGCAAGAGGCAAAGCTGGGTAAAGCAGGCGGCACACCCTGCTGGGGTGGCCAAACAGCCATGCGGTTCTTCCTGGGTTCAGCCCTTGCTCCGTCTGCGCAATGGGGTTTTTGTGTCCAACCACCGGTTAATGTAGCTTTACCAAACTACCTGGCCCTCAGCACTTTTGTGTATTGGGCCAGGCTTGTTTAGCGCCTTAGCACATAAGGTGTGCTCTAAGGTTTTCTTTCTATGCCCAGGCCGCTTTTGATCCCGGCGAGATCATAAATTGCGCCTTTCTGCTCATAGCCACCCGTAAAGGGATCGCTCACCATCAGCATTGGCGAATCCAGATCGATATAGCTAAAGCCACCAAGGCCGGCTACAAAGTGCGCGGAGGCGCTGGTGGCCAGGCGCGAATCGGCCATGGCTCCGATCATCAGTGGAATATGCTTGACCCGGCAGAGGGCCGCGATTTCCAGGGCGTCGACGATACCGCACTTCTGCAGCTTGATATTAATCACGTTGACGGCCTCCATGGCCAGCAGGTGAGCCACTTCGGCCGAATTGGCAGCGCTCTCATCGGCCGCCACCGGAACCGTAGTATGCTGGGTGACATAGCGCAGGCCCTCATAATCATACTTATGCACTGGCTGCTCAAGCATCAGCGGGCGAATTTTGCGCCCGATCAGCTCATCTAAGCACATCAGCGCCTCAGCCGGCGTGTAGCCCTGATTGGCATCCAGGGTCAGCCCAACATGTGGCCCGGCCTTGTGGATGGCCTCGACGCGCGCAATATCATCTTCAAGCTTGCCGCCAACCTTGATCTTAATGCGCGTCATGCCGCGCGCAATGGCCTCTTTGGCCAGCTCATAGGCGTGCTCGGGACTGGCCATACCAATACTCATATCAGTCTCTACCGAGGAACTGGCCCCGCCAAAGAAGACGTAGAGCGGGATACCATATGAACGCGTCAGAGCATCGAGCATGGCCATCTCGGCCGCCGCACAGACAGTTCTCTGCGAATAAAATACACTAAGGATGAGCTTTGAAAGCGCGCGCCAGTTCGCCGCATCCTTGCCCTCTAGCAACTGAATGCAGCCCTGAGCCGCCGCTAAGGCCGTCTCCTGCGTCTCGCCAGTGCTCGGCGGGAAAGGCGCAGACTCGCCATAACCTACGCTCCCATCCTCTAGCTTGATGGTGATCAGCACATTGCGAGCCTCCGCCATGCTTCCCGTGGCGACATTAAACGGCTCTGGAAAGGGAATATTCAACGGCTCAACGCTTACAGCTTTGATTGTTGTACGAGACATAAACACCTCCAGGCAAAACTATGGGCAAATACGCTGCCCAACTACGACCGTGTAGTCTTCCGCAAGAAGACACCCTGCCAGGCGGCAGAGCATCTTCTTCTTGCTTTCTGATCTACTGCACAAAGTAGATATTGCTCCAGGCATCTGGCTCTATCAGATTTACCGGGCTGAGCGGGAAATTCTTCAATTTGGGACTGATCAGCATCTGCACCTGGCGCTGGAAGAGCGGAATCCAGCCGGCATCGTTGACGATCTTCTGCTCTGCATCGCTGTACTGCTGGATGCGCTCTTGCGGATTGAGATTCATGTCGGCCTGGCGCAACTCCTCCTGCACAGCCTGTTGGGCCGCTGCAGTCTTGCTCTGATTCTGACCGTAGTTATGGTTATTGAATGAGCCGTCTTTGCCGAAATTGTCTGAGATCCAGCCGTAGGGATCAGGATAGTTACCAAAGCCGATAATCCACAGCTGTAAGGGTCCATCGTGGCCAGTAGTGTCGGTCATCTGCTGTACCAGGATATCTATGCTCACTGCCTGGGCATGCACAGTCACGCCCAACACAGTTTGCCACTGCTGGACCAGCACGGCGGCGGTATTGGCAACATCAGTATCGTTGGAATAGTAAGTAAAGCTGATGCGCGGCAGCTGGCTCACGCTCGCGTAGCCCTCTTCTTTCATGCCTTCCTGCAAGAGCTGCTTAGCCTTGGCCGCATCTCCTTTGGTGCTGGCCACGCCTTCCGGGCCGGTCAGCTTCGGGTTATAGACTGTCATGCCCTCGGGCATTAGATGGTTTGTTGGCTTGACCGCGCCATGCATGACATTTTGCGAGATCAAATCCTTGTTCACTGCCAGCGCAAAGGCCTGCCTGATCTTGATGTTATCAAAGGGCTTGCTCTGATAATTCATGTCCACATACCTGATGTAGAGCTCAGGGACCGACTTAAAGTCTTTACGCGTTCTTGCATTCTCCAGATTGATCGTGGGTACAGAGGTGATGAGATCAAGCTGTCCAGCCATATAGGTCTTATAGGCTGTATCGGGCGGACCCGAGCGCAGCATCTCGATCTTTTGCAGCTTTGGCTTCGGTCCATAGTAGTAGGGATTGGGTACCAGGGTCAGGCCTTTGTTATGGTCATAGTTCTGTACCATGAAGGGACCCGAGCCCGCACCTTCCTGTAAATGATCTGTCCATTGATTGCCATACTTCTCGACAAGCTTCTTGTTTATGGTAAAGGCATTGGTTGAGGTAAAGGTCTGAATAAAGTAGGCCGCCGGATGGCTCAACACGATCACTACGGTCTGGTCATCTTTGGCGATCAAGCTATCGCCGATCAGGGTTTTGATCTTGCCGGCGATCATCTTATCTGAATCCTTGACCGGTTCCATATCACCAGATAAGGGCGACTTGGTAGCTGGTGCCAGACTGCGATCGATGCTCCAGATGATATCCTGAGCCGTTAGAGGCGTGCCATCGCTAAACTTTAAGTTGGGCTTGAGCTTAAAGGTGTAGGTCAGCCCGTCTGCGGAGACGCTGTGCGAGGCGGCCATGGTATCAATGGCGATGCCATCGCTTTTGGCCTCTACCATTCCGCCAAAAATGAGCTGGATAGTAAAGATATCTGTATTCAAGGTGGCGAGCGCTGGATCGAGTGTGCCGAAATCGGTGGCTCCAATGGGATAGCGCAGGACCTGCTTAGCTGGGGGCGCTATCTGCTCGTTGGTGGTCGGTGGGGCTGTCGTGCCTCCACAGGCCACAACCAGCAGGGCTAATAAAGCCAGAAAGGGCGTCAGGAATGTGGCACGGGAAAAGCTGCGTTTCGACATGCAAATTACCTCAAAAGAACTATCCTGTTTTCAGGTGGGCGACTTGTTGATGCTTATTCCAGATATAGGGAAAGGCGGCTCTGCCTCTCTAACTGAGCTGGACAGGCCGCTTTCTGGCTATATAGCGCTTCCCTCAGGGAATAAGCTCAAATGTACTGATTTTAGGCTGACGCGCAGCAAAGATGTCTCGACTCGGTGATAAACTCCTTTCTAGCCGTTGCCTTCTCCTACGCGTGTAAAGACGATAGGGCTGGCAGCTGGCTCCAGGGGCAGGGCCAGGCTGGCAATCTTGCCTGCTTCATCTGTGGCAAAGGAGGCTCGACAGCTCAACTCAATAGCCGAGTGTTCCACGTGAAACACATCATAGTGGAGATGCGTAAAGCTGAACTCCATGGTGTTGTAAAGGCACTTCAAGCCTTGTCCCTCGACGGTAAGCGCCATGACGCCATAGCCGGGATGCTTGTACTGGCCAGCATAGGCGCTGAGCTGATGCGAAAGGGGCGCCGCCGGGCCGGGCTTGCAAGCTTCTTGCTCCCTCGCCAGAGCCATGTGGCTCATGAGCTCGTTGGTGGCGCTCATCATGCGCTCATTCCAGGGCAGCTCGTCAAGCCCAAGCACACGATCGCAGAGATTATAGACAAAAATATTGGGGAAGAGCGCATGGCTGGGTTCGAGATTGGTCAGGACAACAATGCCCAGATCGTCATCGGGCAAGAAGGTTGTCATGAGCGTAAAGCCGTTGATCCCGCCGCTGTGCTGGGCCAGCAAATGGCCACGGTAGTTAAACACGCGCCAGCCCAGCGCGTAGTGATAGCGCGACTCCTCAAGATAGCGCTGACCCATCTGGTAATGCGTGATGGGCACAAGCATTTGCGGCTCGATAAGCTGGGCAAATTGCTCCGCGGAGATCAGGCGCTGCTCTCCGTCTCCATATCTTCCCTGGCGCAATAGGCAGCGCAGCCAGCGCGTCATATCCTCCACGTTGGAATTTATCGCTCCCGCCGGCCCATCTGCGGCCAGTGCTGTATAAAAGTTGGTGCGCCTAAGCTGGCCCGCCACAGCTTTGTAAGGCATGGCATAGTCGTCCTGAGCCCAAATATCCTGCACCGTGAAGCTCGTATTCTTCATGCCCAGCGGCTCTAGAATGCGCTGCCGAATGAACTCATCCCAGCTCAGCCCACTGATGCGCTCCAACACGTGGCCGGCCACGCCATACATCAAATTATTGTATTGCCATGTTGTGCGGATATCGCTGTTGGGCTCCAGGTGAGCTATGCGTTCTAGCAGCTCAGCAGTGTTGAACTGCAGATTGAAGGTCGCCAGATCGTGGCCCGGCACGCCGGTGCGATGGGTAAGCAGATCGCGCACAGAAATGCGCTCGCTGGCAACCTCATCGACAAGCTTAAATTCCGGCAGATAGCGGCGCAATGGCACATCCCAATCCAGCTTGCCTTCGTCAACGAGCATAGCCAGAGCCATGGCCACGAAGGCTTTAGTGCAGGAGGCGATAGGAAATATCGTCTGCGGCGTAATCGCCAGCCCCTTTTCTCGATCGCGCTGGCCGAAGCCTTCGGCAAAGATTACCTCTCCATCCTTGACGACACCAACGGCCAGCCCCGGAATGAGCCAGTCTTGCATGACGCGCTGGGCAAACTGTGCAAAGCTTTGCAGCCTGGCTTGATAAGACGTGGGCGATTGTTGTGTCATTGTACTTTGTCCTTTTTCTTCTCACTTTAAATTGCTGGGTATTGATGTATTATATAGCGCTCCCTTGCTAATAAGCCAGAGAGCGCTCGCCGAAATGGCTGGCAGTTATTGGGCAAAATAGACCTTGCTCCAGTCATCTGGCGCGACAAGTTCCAGATCGGGCCCTGGCAATTGCAACTTGGGATTTGCCAGATGGTGTGTCTCTGACTGATACAGTGGAAGCCAGGATACGTCATTCACCAGCTTTTGCTCAGCATCGTTATACTGCTGCATGCGTTCCTGGGGATTGAGATTGACGTCGGCCTTCTGCAACTCGTCCTGGACTGCCTGTTGGGTGGCGGCATCGCTGCTCTTGTTCTGGCCATAGTTCGTCACATTGAAGGAAGCGCCCCGGCCAAAGTTAAAGCTCAGCCAGCCCTGCGGATCGGCAAAATTTGAGATGCCCATAAACCAGAACTGTAAAGGCCCCGAGTTTCCTGCCGTATTGGTCTCCTGCTCTATCAGCACGTCTGCGCTGATCACGTTCAGCTTTACTGTAATGCCCAACACGCTTTGCCATTGTTGGGACAGAACCGCGGCTAGATTGGAGACGTCGCTATCATTGGCAAAGTAGGTGAAGGTGATCGGTGGAAGCTGTTTGATGCTGGCATAGCCGGCTTCCTGCATGCCCTCTTGCAGGAGCTGTTTGGCTTTGACCGGATCGCCCTTTGTGCTCGCTACGCCAGCGGGACCGGTCAAATTTTTGTTGTAGCCAGGCATACCCTCCGGAACCAGGTGATTGGTGGGTAGCATCGCTCCATGCATGACATTCTCGGCGATGAGATCCTTGTTTGTGGCTAAGGCGAAGGCTTGCCTGATCTTGATAGTATCAAAGGGTTTGGCCAGATAATTCATGTTTAGATAGGTGATATGCAACTCTACAGCATGATTATAATCGGGACGCTTCCTCACGCTCGGCACGTTGACTGAGGGTACTTGCGCATAGTCGAGCTGGCCAGCCAGATAGGATCTATACGCGGTATCAGTGCTACCCGAGCGTAGCAGCTCTAACTTTTCTAGCTTTGGCTTC
This sequence comes from Ktedonosporobacter rubrisoli, assembly GCF_004208415.1. Lineage (GTDB taxonomy): Bacteria > Chloroflexota > Ktedonobacteria > Ktedonobacterales > Ktedonobacteraceae > Ktedonosporobacter > Ktedonosporobacter rubrisoli. The sequence continues at coordinate 7,915,666 of NZ_CP035758.1, forward strand.
GGTCCATAGTAGTAGGGATTGGGCACCAGGATCAGGCCCTTGTCATGACTGTAGCTCTGCACCTTGAAGGGACCCGCGCCCGCGCCTTCTTGCAGATGATCAGTCCATTTGTTGCCATACTTCTCGATAAGATTCTTATTGACAACCATACTGGCCGAGCTGGAGAAGGTTTGCAAAAAGTAGGCAGCAGGATGACTCAGGACAATGGCAATAGTGTGGTCATCCTTGACGATCAGGCTATCGCCGATGAGGGTCTTGATCTTGCCGGTAGCCATCTTCTCCCAATCTTTAATCGGGTCCAGGGTAGAGGCCACTGGCGATTTGGTATCCGCCGAGAGCACACGGTTGAGGCTATAGGCCACATCGTTGGCCGTAAGAGGGGTGCCATCGCTGAATTTCAAATCGGGCTTGAGCATGAAGGTATAGGTCAGCCCATCTGCTGAGATGCTGTGAGAGGCTGCCATCTGATCGACGACTGTATGATCCTCTTTATAGGTTACCAGGCCTGTATAGAACGTCTGCATAGCGAAGCCATCGATGTTCGCGGTTGCCAGAGCTGGATCGAGTGAGCCAAAATCGGTAGAACCGATTGGATAACGCAGGACCTGCTTGTCGGCTGGGGCTGGAGCCTTGTTCTGGCTCTGGCTTACCTCTGGCTCTCCACCGCAGGCTACAACGACCAGGGCTAGCAGGCACAACAGTGTAGGTATCAGTGCCTTGTGCAAAATATTTGACCTGGACATTCGAAATCCCCTCCTGAAAATAGAGTTTTGCATTCAGCTGGCACTTCCTCTGCACTGGACCGTTCAAGCGGTACGGTGCAGGAAGCAGGACCGTAACACCTCAAGATGAGGGAAGTGCATCCTGGCAGCGGGGACCATAGCACCGTTGCTATCGCTGTCAGGAGAGTACACTTCTAAATGCGTGCGCTAAAGAACTAGGTTCCAGCCTTCTCGGTGCTGCGCTGGAAGATGATGGGGCGAGCAGCCGGTTCCAGCGGCAGCGAGAAGCTGGCAATCTTGCCCTCTAGGTTGCTTGTGAACATCGCATGTAATGGCAGATCTTGCTCTTCCTGTGCCACCAGGAATACATCATAGTGAAAGTGGCTAAAGCTGTATTCCAAATCGTTGAACAGGCCTTTGAGCCCCTCTTTGTCCAGCCAGAGCGAAAATGCTCCATAGGCCGGATGCTCATACTCACCCGCGTAGTCGCTCAGCGGATGAGAAAGCGGCGCGCTGGCCTGTCGGTTTTCCTCAACCATAGCTTGCGCCTGCTCCAGTTGCTCTTTCACCCGCTCGTAATCCTGGCGAGATCGCTCCTCAACGGGCAGCTCGTTTAGCCCTAGCAAGCGCTCGCAAAGATTGAAGGTGAAGATGCCGTGCGTGGTCACCATGTGCCCTTGCCGGTTGGTCAACACGACGGTGCCAAGATTGTCATCGGGCAAGAAGGTGGTCAGGACGCTAAAGCCATCGATGCCGCCGCTATGCTGCACGAAGCGATGCCCGCGATAGGTAAAGGTCCACCAGCCCAGCGTATAGCAATACGTTGATTCCTCGGCATACTGAGTAGTCGTATAGGACATACGCTGCATGATCGTGTGCGGCTCGATGAGCTGCTTAAACTGCTCGGCCGAGACGAGGCGCTGCTCGCCATCTCCATATTTGCTCTCTTTGAGCAGGCAACGGAGCCATTTCGTCATATCCTCAACATTCGAGTTCATGGCTCCCGCAGCTCCGTAGAGCATCTCGAATTTGGGATAATAGCGCGTGCGCTCAAGCTTATCATTGAATATTCGGTAGGGAAGGGCGTAATCATTTGTCTTTTGTTGCATCTCGGCAACGCTGAAGCTCGTGCCGCTCATGCCCAGTGGCGTCAGGATACGCTGCCGAATAAAGTTATCCCAGCTCAGCCCGCTGAGAGCCTCAATGAGATGGCCAGCCACGGCATACATGAGATTGTTGTACTGCCAGGCCGTGCGCATATCTTTGTTGAGCTCAAGATACGGTAGGCGCCTGAAAAGATCCGCGACGGGGATCGAGGCGTTGTAGGCAAGGGCATCGTGTCCGGGCAGGCCGCTACGATGCGAGAGAATATCGCGTACAGTAATGCGCTCACTGGCTACTTCGTCCGAGAGCTTGAATACCGGCAGATAGTCTCTGACCGGCTTATCCCACTCTAGCTTGCCCTCGTCGACAAGCATTGCCAGAGACATCGCTACAAAAGCCTTGGTGCAGGAACCAATGGCAAAGGTGGTCTGTGGCGTAACTGCCAGGCCTTGCTCGCAGTCGCGCTTGCCAAAGCCCTCGGCGAAGAGTACTTCATCGGCGCTCACCGCACCTACGGCCACACCTGGTACCTGCCAATCCTTCATTACTGTGCCCACGAACTCTTTGTAATCTTGTAGGCGCTCGGTATGTACAGTCATACAACCTCTTCTAGCACGATTTTGCGATTTTATTGTGCAAAGCTTACCTTATCCAGGCCCTGGAGGCCCGTGGATAATGCTGCAATGCAGCGTTGAGGAAGCCTGAGTAACCGGCTTGATAACACGTTGTCGATCTTCTGCTCGGTATCCTGGAACCGTTGGACGCGCTTCTGTGGATCAAGCTTGCAGGCCGCATACAGCCAGGCCTTAATACTAACTGCCTCAACAATATATTTAGATAGACAAGTAGATTGCGTAGAGCTGGGGCCGGGCATCATCAATTGCCCTTTTTCGATCTGTACGAGGGTTCTCATATGAAGTACAGATCAGCATGCCCTGTTCGCAAACAGAGCATGCCGCCTTTCGGCAACGACGCTGTTGCCCCTGAGTTGCGCCTTACCGAATCAGGCTAGATCATAAGGTAGCCGGCCATAGGCCCTAAGCCGTACCGTTGGCTTGAGCAGCTGCCTTGGCGCGCTTAAAGACGATGGGCTTCCCGCTGGGCTCCAGGGGAGCCGAGAAATAGGTAATCTTGCCATCCAGATCTGTCGAGAACGAGACATTGAAGGTGGCATCAAAGCGTGCCAGCTCGGCTTGAAACACATCGTAGTGAAAGTGGCTAAGGCTGTATTCCAGGCCGTTAAGCAGGCCTTTGATCCCCTGGCCCTCAGGCAGGATGCTGAAGGTGCCATAGCCTGGATGCTCGTACTCGCCCACGTAGTCGCTGATTGGATGAGATAGTGGTGCATCGGCTACGCGCTTGCTCTCTTCTTGCTTCTTTTGCTGCTCTGCCTGTTCTTTGAGCCGCGTATAATAACGCTTTGTGCGCTCGTTCCAGGGCACGAGATCCAGGCCAAGCAAGCGATCGACGGCACTGTAAGTGAAGATGCCGTGTGTGGCCACCACATGAGCCTCGCGATTGGTCAGCACGACGGTGCCAAGATTGTCGTCGGGCAAGAAGGTGGTCAGGACGCTAAAGCCATCGATGCCGCCGCTGTGCTGCACGAAGCGATGCCCGCGATAGTAATATACCCACCAGCCAAGGGCGTAGCACATTGAGGATTCTTCTGTATAGTGCTCGTCCTCAAAGGCTTCCTTGGGCATAATCATCTGCGGCCCGGTCAGCTGCGCAAACTGCTCCTCAGAGACGAGGCGCTGCTCGCCATCTCCATACTTGCCATGCTTGAGCAGGCAGCGCAGCCACTTCGTCATATCCTCAACATTCGAGTTCATAGCTCCGGCCGGTCCATCGACAGCCAGGCGCGTATAGTAGCGCGTGCGCTTGACCTCATCATTTCGCAAGGTGTAAGGCGAGGCATAGTCGGGAGCCTGCTGCAGCTCTGCGGAGCTAAAGCTGGTGCTGCTCATGCCTAGCGGCGTCAGGATGCGCTCCCGAATGAAGCTATGCCAGCTCTGCCCACTTATGGCCTCCAGTACGCAGCCCGACACTGCATACATCAGATTATTATATTGCCAGGCCGTACGTATATCGTGGTTTAGCTCAAGGTACTGCATGCGCTTGAGCAGTTCTTCCTTCCTGAGCGAGGAGTTGTAGACGGCCAGATCATGGCCGGGCAAGCCGCTGCGATGCGAGAGAATATCGCGCGTGGTAAGGCGCTCGCTGGCTATCTCGTCGGCCAGCTTAAAATCTGGTAGATAGTCTCTCACGGGCTTATCCCACTCCAGCTTGCCCTCGTCGACCAGGATGGCCAGAGCCATGGCCACAAAGGCTTTGGTGCAGGAGGCAATCGGGAAAACCGTCTGGGGCGTGACCGCCAGCCCTTGTTCTCGATCGCGCTGGCCAAAACCGCTGGCAAAGATCACCTCGTCATCCTTGACAACGCCTATGGCCGCGCCTGGAATCTTCCATTCCTCAAGGAATGCCTGCACATCTTCTGCATAACCCTGTAACAGTTCCGCCGAGGAAGCCGAAACCTGCGTCATTGCTTACCTATCCTTTCGTTCTCTGCCTAACCCTACCCCTTTTTGCTGGCGCGTAATGTGCCCTGAGGCTGACTGAGCACGGCCCCGCTGACCTGGCCGGCCTCGTCAAGCTTAAATTCGAGGCTCACACCGACCTGTCCCTTGACGTGGAACTCGGTCCCCTGATACGGCAGGAGCTCAAACGCGGGCTGCTCCGGAATGCTGGCGAGCAGGCTCTTTTCTCCCTTAAGCGCCACGGTCATGGTCAGGCCCATGAGCTCATATTCTCCGACGAACTGCTCAAGGAAGCTCTTGTCTTGCATGCGCTTATCGGCGGCACGTGTGAAGACTATCGGTTTGACTCCCGGCTCAAGGCCGATGCCCAGCGAGAAGGTTTCGATCTGGCCCTTCAAGTTTGTGCCAAAGGAGCCTTTAAGCGAGATTTCGAACGCCTCAGTAGAGACGAGAAACACGTCATAGTGATGGTGAGCAAAGGTATACTCATTGTCGTTATAGCTGCCCTTCAGGCTCTCACCATCCAGCTCGATAGAGAATGAGCCATAGCCTGGATGCTCAAACGTGCCAGCATAAGCGCTTAGAGGATGGGAAGGCGGGGCATCCGGGACGCGCTCCTCGGCGGTCTCTTGCTTCATCTTCTCTTCCTGGGCCTTAAGCTCGGCGAATCTTTCCGTGAAGCGCTCATTCCAGGGCGTATCGCTCAAGCCTAGCAGGCGATCGCACAGGCTAAAGGTGATGGCCTCGTGGGCAAAATTGCCATTGAGATTGGTGAGGGCAATGATACCGATCTGATCGTCGGGAAGGAAGGCTACCAGGGCACTAAAGCCGTCAATGTTGCCACCGTGCTGCAACATGACATGCCCACGATAGGAGGTAGCAAACCAGCCCATGGCATAGCTCCAGTGGAAGGTCTCGGGGTATTTCTTGAATAGCGTTGGCAGAGGTGGGCATACCATCTGAGGGGTGACAACTTGCTCGAACTGGGCTTCGGAGACCAGGCGCTGCTCGCCATCGCCATATTTCCCCTTGTTCAACATGCAGTTCACCCATTTGCTCATGTCGGTAACGTTGGAGTTAATGGAGCCGGCCGGCCCTACGGCCTGGAAGCGATCGTAAAAGTCGACGAGCTTCACTTCGTCCTTGATCTTCTTGTAGGGCAAGGCAAAATCAGGCGTCTTCTGTGAGTCATGGACCGAGAAGTTGCTGCTGCTCATTCCCAGAGGCTCAAAGATGCGCTCCTTGACGAAATCTTCCCAGCTGCGACCATCGACCACTTCGACGAGATAGCCAGCTGTCGCGTACATCAGATTCTGATATTGCCAGGTAGTGCGCAACTCATGCGTGGGCTCAAGGTACGGTAGACGCTCTATCACACCTTTACGCGTGAGGGCTGGGTTGTTGTACCAGAAAGCGTCATGGCGGGGCAGGCCAGAGTCATGGATCAAGAGATCGCGCACGCTAAGGTGCTCGGTTGCCACTTGATCGTAGAGCTTAAATTCGGGAATATAGTTTTTGACCGGGGCGCTCCATTCAAGCTTTCCCTCATCAACCAACATGGCCAGCGCCATCGCCGTAAAGGCCTTAGAGGATGAGCCGATAGCAAACAATGTCTCAGGAGTTACAGCCAACTGCTCTGCTACATTGCGCTTGCCAAAGCCCTGTGACAACAGCGTCTTTCCGTCTTTGACGATAGCCAGCGCCAATCCGGGCACATCGTGATCCTTTATCACCTCCTGCACAAATTCACCAACACCCTGCAATACGTCTGGCTTTTCTTCTTGCTGCAATGACATGTTTTTCTCCCTTTTAAGTACTTTATAATGTTCTCATCTATCTGCTTGAGAGGGAATAGTCAACAGGGATATGTGTGTATCTTGTATACCTCTCTCAGTTTAGTTTTAAGCAGGCTCGCAAGACATCTATCGAAGGTTAAAAGGATGGGTAAATCTTTTCCCACGGATGAGAGAAAGATCTTACGCTGGAAAATGGAAACATCTTCAAGCTCTCTGGCGATTTCGTATGAGGGCATCAAAGTAGATTTAAAGCCCTGGCTCGGGCAATGGCCTGCACACGGCTATTGACAGAGAGCTTTCGATAGATGCTATTGATGTGGGCCTTGACTGTGCCAGTCACGATAACAAGCTCACGCGCAATTTCCTGATTCTTTTTCCCGATGGCCAGCAAACGCAGTACCTCAAGCTCACGACTGCTCAAAGGATCGAGCAATATGCGCTCCTCACCCGTGGTGATCAAGCGGGTGTGCGGGACAGGCTGGACAAAGGCTTCAAGCAGCCGGCGTACATAGGCCAGGTTGATGGGGCGTTCCGTGGCCTTGACGGTCTTATAACGCTCGCGCAAGAGCCTTAAGAGCTTTTCCATTGCCTCACCCATATCGATGAAGAGACGTATATATCTGCCCGGCTCGGCCAGCAGAACTGAGCGCTCCAGCACTGAGAGGGCATCCTCGATCTTATCTTGAGAATACAGCAGCAAAGCTTGCAGGCCAAGTATAATAATCAGATCATAAATCTTACCTACAGTTTCCGCATTTGTGCGCAAGCGCTCTATGGTGTCAGTGGCCTGCTGCACCAGCACGGCATTGTCAGCCTGCTCATGACAGGCCTGCACAAGGATCTGAGCCATGGTCAGATCTACTTCTTCAGCATTAAGCTGACTGGCCTCCTCACCAGCTCGCACGCGCTTCTGAGCCCAGAGCAAAGCCTCGTCAAGGTGACCCCGTTGGAGCTCAATCCAGGCATATAAAGCCGCCTGCAGATCAATAACTTCGAACTTTCCAGCGCTTTGAAAACAGACGTCAGTATGCTTAAGCCAGCGATCGGCCTCGTCGGTGCGGCCCTGGATCTGGGCAATCTGGGCCAGGCAAGTCGCGCTGTTGAGCATTACGACGGAGCTATCTGCTTGCTGCCCGATATCCCAGGCCTGCAGCAGATATTGTCTTGCAGTTTCCTGATTATTCCAGTCCCAGAAGAGCATACCAACCCTGAAGCAAATCACCCCCGCCGGGTGGATATTCTCGCGCTTCACCAGGCTAAGAATGCGCTGATAGCGCTTGAGGGCCTCAAACGGCTGCCCCTGAACTGCATATAGCTCGGCCTGCAATTGCAATATATATGGGCCCAACAGGGCATGATCGGCTACCTGGTTATCGCTGTTGACCTGGGCCCACATCTGCCAGGCCGTGCTCACGCTTATGCCCCGCTGGTAGGCAAGGGCAAGGGCGAAGGAGACAAAATTGCGCGCATAGGCCTTATCTTCAGGCAGTATCGACAAGATCTGAGAGCATGCAGCCGCAGCATAGGCAAAATCATTATAAGCGACCTTGTGAATAGTCCGTAGGGCAATGATTTCACCGCGCAAAGAGGCTACAGTAGCCGGCGATAGCTGCTCCTCCTGAGCCAGTATGCTTTCCTCGGCGGTATCCAGCCATATGGCAAAGTCCTGCAAAGCCTGCGTCGTTAGGAAGATCAGCCAGGCGGAGGCGATACAGAGCAAAGGGCTCGCGCTGAGTATGTGGTCGGGCAATTTTGTCAACCAGCGCTGCAGCGTCTCAATCTCACCTTCCTCTAGCAGCGGATGGATCATCTGCTCGATCAAACCGGCGGCTCGCTCAAGATCCTGCGCGGACAGGCTATGCTCGATAGCTTCACGCGTAAATCCCTGCTCGGCAAACCAGTCGCTGGCGCGCTTGTGTATTTCAGGGATGAGATCAGGCTGGTTTTGTTGCAGATAGTGGCGCAACGCCGTAGCGAACAAGCGCTGATAGCGATACCAACCGGGCTGTTCGGGCAGCGCGACAATAAATAGATTTTCGTGATCCAACTGCTCTAGAATCTGCTGTGCCTCTATCTGACCGGTCAGGGCGCGGCAGAGCGAGCCGTTAAAATGCTCAAGCGATACAGTATACAGAAGGAAGTCACGGATATGCTCGGGCAGATAATCAAGCACCTCTTCCACAAGATAGTCCTGAAAATACCGATTGTTCTTCACAAGGTCCACCAGCGAGCGGGGAGCCGCGCCAGGCTTGCGCGCGGTCTGCAGCGCGAGTTGAAGCCCGACTGCCCAGCCCTCTATATTTTGATTCACACAGTCGAGGTTCACGGAAGTCAGCTCATGGCTGCCCTGCCTGAAAAAGGCTTGCATTTCTTCTTGCGTAAAACGCAACTGATTGGCGCGTAATTCGGCCACCTGACCGTGCATATAGAGGCGCGCCAGCGAGAAGGGAGGCTTATAGCGCGTAGAGAGGATAATATGAACCCGCGTCGGCAGGTGATCGAGCATAAATTTTATGGCTTCCTGGACAAGCTGGCTCTCGATCACATGATAGTTATCAAGGATGATCAGCACGTCTTCGGACAGCCCCTCCAGCTCGTTGAGCATTTCTGTCAGGGCTTCGAAGAGTGAGCTTTGTTGCCAGAGTAGGGGACCGTTGAGGATATCTGCACCAAGCTGGGCGTAACGTGCCTGCAGTGCGGCCAGCAGATAGGTGAGAAAGCGCAAGGGCTCATTGTCTTCCTCGGCCAGCGTGAGCCAGACTACCGGCAAATTGTTATATCTCACCCATTCGCTGAGCAGGGTGGTCTTGCCATAACCGGCAGGAGCATAGAGCAAGGTCAGGTGACGGCTTGAGCCATCATAGAGGGCTTGCCATAAACGCTGACGGGAGACCAGGTGGGCCGGGCAGGGAGGAAGTGATAATCTGGTTTTAAGCAAACCTCTGGCGGGGAGGGCTATATCTTGCGGCTCTCGGGTAAGCTGCTCGGCCGGCGTCAGGGCTGGCTTGTCTGTAAGTTTTGTAATGGCCTGGCTCAAGCGCTGAGGCGTAAGCTCTCCAGCTTTACCCAGATACACCTTGCGCAGCCTGGTGCCCTGGAGGCGATAGGCGTACCAGTACCAACCTCCTTGACGCGACTCGCGCCTTACGGTCATGGCGCCGTAAGGTGTGCGATAAGCAAAGGAACTGGCCTCCTGAGCCTCTAACCAGGCGTACCAATCGTGCGCGCCCACTTCGATAGGCGCCAGCTCGTTCCCGGTTGCATCAAGACGCCAAAGTTGATTACTAATGACGCGCGCAATAGCTCGACGTGCCATATCAGTACCTCATCGAGTTTCTGGGCAATAATTTTACCCAAATTATTACCCAATAGCAGAGGGTGGATTTTCCTTCTCAAGCTTATTATTTACAGGTGTTTGCATTCGGGCGCAGAAGTTTAACATACATCTATTTAAGCAGGATATCTCATGCATAATCTCTTCGTCAAGTCGTAAACTTCCAAGACCAGGGTCAGTTCGTTTGGACCAGGTGTAGCAGAACCTTTCGGGGCAGGGGGCAGGGAGCGAGCGGATTGACTCAGTTCTAGCTTCTTTTCTTGTGTGTAACAGCAGACGGTGTAAAAATTTGCACATGTAGTTATCTAGTAAATAGCGTCTTTTTATGCAATACTAAAGAATATCCCACCCGGGCGCTTTGATCTCTAGCAGGACAATATAGATAAAGCTTGCTACAGAGGAGGGCTAGCCAGGCAAAATGCAAAGATGTTGAAGTCTGGGAACATTCACGGCTTCTATATGATGAAGGCATAGCCAATTGTGTACATTGTGATAAAAACGTCTGTAAAGCCCAGTAGCTTTAGCAGCGCTATCAATGTAAGTTTTTAAAGGATTTTATAAAATGGAACAAGATCGTGCAGGTCAGCAACTGGGGTATTATCGCTTAACCCACAGTCTGGGTTCCGGCGGCTTCGCCACGGTCTATGAGGGCGAGCACACGGCCTTAAAGAACTATCGGGCAGCGATAAAAGTGATCAAGGAAACAGCCCTAACGGATAGGGCGCGCGACAATTTTTTGCGTGAAGCAAACACGATAAGACAACTTATCCATCCACACATTGTTCGCGTGCTGGAGTGCGGCGTGGAGGTGAAATCGCATGGTAGCATTCCTTATATCGTGATGAGCCTGGCGGAGAAGGGCAATGTGCGAAAGCTCTATCCCAAGGGAGAACAACTGCCCCTCCGCGTGATTCAATCCTATATCAAGCAGACGGCCGAGGCCCTCCATTTTGCCCACTCCAAGGGTTTTGTGCATTGTGACATTAAGCCAGAAAATATGCTGGTCAACGCGCTAGATGAGATCCTGCTCAGCGACTTCGGGATCGCTGATATCAGCCATACCGCCGATATCTCTGTGCTGGAGAAAGAGAATCCTGTGTATTCTAAGATGCTGATGGGGACTGTTAGCTATATGGCTCCCGAGCGTTTTAAGCATCAGATTCGCCGCTCCAGCGATCAATATTCTCTTGGCGTGGTTACTTATGAATGGCTAGTCGGCGAACGACCTTTTATCGGCAGTGAGGAGCAAATCACAGTTCAACAGCTGCAAAGCCCGCCTCCTCCCATCCGGCCACGGCGGCCAGAGGTCACGCCCGAGCTTGAAAATGTCGTGATGAAGGCTCTGGCTAAGGAGCCCGAAGAACGCTTTCCAACTGTGAAGGACTTCGCCCAGGCTCTGGAGAGGGCGATTCAGGCGATTTTGGCTAAGCAACATCCTGGGCAGCCCGTGCTGGCTGTATCAGGGCATGGAAATGCTCCGATAATTCCACAGGAGGTGAAGCCTGTGCCAAAGCCTGCTACGGCTTCACCTCCTCCAGCAAGGCAATCTTTACCTACTCAGACTCCCGTGCTTGCTCAGAGGCAGACAGAACCTGACAGTCCCCTGAAACCTCAGCCATGGCCTGTGCCTGCTCAGAAGCAGACGGAGCCTGAAGCTGATCGATTTCCGACTGAGCCTGCTGCCAACCAGAAGCAGGCCAACGCGGATATCTCGATGGAACAGGATGAGCAAGACGACATGCCCACGCAGCCTGCTTCTTTCCAATCCGCGCCTGATCTTATTCCAACCAGGCCGGTTTCTGCCACTCCTGTTTTCAGCAAGACTCCATTCCAGCTTGAGCCTGTAGAGCTGCAAGCGCCCGATCCTTCTCCTCAAATTATACATAAGCTAGCTGCGCCACAGCAGCGGCCTCGGGGCTCCTCCTTTGCTGGCCTTAATGATCCTGCTATGTCGACAACCATTAATGTGCGCCTCCCCGAGCAGGCGATCCAGGAAGGTGGCTTTGCGGAATTTACTGAGCTCTTCACGGTGCCAACGAAGGTACTGAGGCATTGGTTCGCGCTGGACGCGGAGTTCGATCGCTTGCGCGAGTTCCGCAATTTCCGCACCTTTGGCAAGCTGCTCAATGTGCTCTCGGCTATAGGGATGGGAGTTCTCTTTCACTCCTGGATGGTTTTCCTGCTTTGCTTGTGCTCTCTCCTGGCTTTTCTTGGCTGCATACATCTCGTTAATCGTTTCCTGGCGATATTGCTTGGCATTCTGCTGGCGCTTTATTGGGCTGGCATAGGGCTGGTTCTGGCCAACCAGTTGCCCCATATTCCTTTTCTCACAATATTGCCATCTCCTGATCTTATCGCTATCGTCTTCTTTGTAGTTAGCGCCTGGCTCCATATTAATTATGTCCTGCGCCGCGTATCCTGAAGGTTCCTCATGCATCTCGTCTCTGGCGGGATGCATGAAATCGCCACTTGCATGCTCAGTCTTTCAGCTTACGCTTGAAAAATCCGCTAGCTTGCCTTCATCTCTACTGCCCAATATTCTTGGGATTAAACTCATGTCTCGGCTATAACGCCGCATACTTGCCCTTACTATACTGCTAGCCTGTGTTTTCAGCATCCCTTGTATTTCGCTTTCCCTGGCCTTGCTGTACGTAATCGTCTACTTTCTTGTGCAGCAGCAAAAAATAGTACTTTTTCTAAAAAACGCTCTAGACAAAAAGACTCGTAATCTCTATACTTGGATATATTAGTAGCAATGGTATAAGGAGATGGTAGTGAGGGGAAAGAAAATATGGCAAGACTCGTTGAGGACAGGAGTTTGCGATCTGCCGCTCACAAAATCGCGCTTCTGCTCGTGTCTGCTCTCTCTCGTTTCTCTTGACGAGCCGCCAGAAGAGTCTAGATTTCTTCTGCCCTGATTCAACACGTTTTAAATGTGCGCTGATCTATACGTCAATTAAGTAAAGCTGTGACGTCTCTTAATAAGGGGCACTAAGTATCTTAGCGCTTCCATCAGAGTTTGAAATGTTGTTTTGTAGCGCAGGGAGGCAATTGCGTGACATATAAACAGCGCTGGGAAAGCACAAGACCCGGCTGCCTTATTTTTCTGCTTGATCAATCAGGTTCCATGTCCGATCCATTTGGCACTGCCCAGGTAGGGGCGGGCAAGCGCAAATGCGATATGGTCGCAACGGTTCTCAACAACTTCCTGAATGAGCTGATCATCACCAATACCATTGCCCAAAACGACAACACGACAATTGTGAAGCCGCGGGCTGATGTGGCGGTGGTTGGCTATGAGGGCTCGTTTGTTGGCTCTGTGCTAGGGGGAGCGCTGCGCAAGCGCGATTTTGTCAGCTTGCCCGAGCTACTGACGAATCCCATCGACATTGAGCAGCGCACAAGAAAAGAGATGGATGAGACGGGTCAGATCATCGAGATTCCTATTCCATTCCCGGTCTGGGTTCAGCCTCTGGCTGGCGGGAGCACGCCGATGTGCGCGGCGCTACGTCACGCTCAATACCTGGCGCAACAGTGGGCTGATGATCATCTTGAGCATTATCCACCAGTCATCATCAACGTTACCGATGGAATGGCTACCGATGGCGACCCAACCAGCCTGGCCCGTGATATTCGCCAGATCAGCACCAACGACGGTGAGGCCTTATTGTTCAATGTCCATATCACCGATCTGAATATCTCGCCGGTGCGGTATCCGGCCAAAGAATATGAGCTCCCCAACGACAGGCATGCCAGAAGCTTGTTTAGCATGTCGAGCTTCATTCCCGATACGAGCCGCGAGCGGCTCCAACAGATGCTAGGCAAGCCCGTAGAGCCAGGGGCACGCGGGCTTATCTTTAACGGAGACGCCGCCTCCGTTCAGCATATTTTCATCTTCGCCACAGTACCGGCTACCAGGCCGCTGGACCAGGATAGATAAAGACCGGCAAGCCCAACATTGTGCTGATAGTAGGGCAAGCAACAAGGATCATCGCCAATGTTTGCGCAAATTAGCAATTTCCAGTACTGGAAATCCGAGCATGATGCAGCCACCTGCGAAGACTACAGTGGCTATAATGGCGTGCGTGGCCTGTTTGCGGTCTCCGATGGGGCAGGCACCACCCTGTTCTCCAATTGGTGGGCCGAGCTTCTTGTCAAGCAATTTCTGGCTGTTCCCTTGCTTGGTAGCGATCCATTTGAGGTTGAATGGTGGCTACGGCGCGCCCAGAACGCCTATCGCCTGCAACGCGAGCACCTGGCAGGCCAGGATAGTGCAAGCTGGAACGCTTACCGTAAAATCCAGAACGAGGGAAGTCAGGCCACGCTCACCACTATGCGCCTCATTGATATCGACGCAGCGGCGGCCAGGGCCGAGCTACTAGCAATCGGTGATAGCTGTATCTTTGTCAAGAAGGCGACCTCGCCTGAACTGCAGGCTTTTCCGCTCAGCACTGAGCAGGATTTTGAGCTGTCTCCGCTCTGTTTGCCCTCACGTCCAGGCATGTTCAAGCGCTCTTTTCACAGCGTCCAGCGTCAGCAAGTGCAGCTGCAGGCCGGCGATACAGTGGTGCTGGCTACTGATGCTGTGGCGCGCTGGATCATGGGCTCAGGCGGCGGAGCTTATACCGCACCAGAGCAGGCCTTGCAGGAACTGCTGGCTCAAAATTCGGCCAGCTGGCCTGGCTTTATTGAAGAGCAACGCAGAACGCAGCATATGGTAGATGACGACTGCACGGCTCTTATCGTTAAGCTCTACATGGAGCCTCAGCAGATTGGCAGCTATCAGCAGCTTTTCCCGACTACCGCACATGAGCAGGACATACGCCAGGAACGTAAGCGGGACTTTGAGCAAGCTCTGGCGGAGCAAAATAAAGAAATGCTTGCCATTTTCTATGGAGATGGCAATGATCTGAAGCTGGAAGAAGTTGTTTATCCCCAAAGCGCGCTGGAAGAGGCCAGGCAGGTAGCCGATGCGTTTCAGACCGTGCTCTTCGCGCTGCGCGCGGCCCTCAATAGTCCTGATCTGATCTCCAGGATGCGGCCCATCTGGCAAAAGTATGCTCCGCTGCTGGAAGCAGAACCCTGCGCCGCGCAACTTCGCCAGTCGCTGTTACATCTTGGCGTGCTCGGCTCGGTCGCGGGCCAGGCTACTTCTGCGCCCATTGCTGCGGCAGCGATCTCGCCCTCAGCAGAGCAGGCAACTATGCAGGAGCCGGAAACTGGCTTGCAAGGCCCCGGATCGAGCTCCACGGAGCCGCTCCCAGAAGTACAGCGCCTCAGCCCGGAGCAGCTAAGTCGATTTTGCCTGCTCAAAGCGTTCTATCTGCGCGCAACCTTGCGAATCATATTGCCACAAGCTGAGGTAGAGCGCAGCGTTATCGAGGAGATAGACAACGATCCTTACATTCAGCAGGGTATCGCCGAGGTGAACGGCGCCAACCCGCACCAAGTGCTGGACCCCGAAGCCTTGCTGGATAGCGAGCTAGCAGCCTTCAAGTCAGCCTTTGCCCCCATATGGCTAAAGCAGCCGGCGGGGCTGCAAGCTAGCGACGCAGAGATCAGGGCTTTCTTGCTTATACAATTGCGCATTAAGCTCTTTGACCAATATTTGCAGCAGCATGCTCAATCCCTCCAGCGCTGGCTAGAGGGCTACAGGCAAACATGGACCCGACCAGACGAGCGCAGGCCGGGTCAGAGATACCCATCAACCTGATGGAGGTAATAATACTGTGGCAGGGCGGCTTTCCTATGATGATGCCATGCGCTTCGCGGCTATACGCCTGAAGATTCAGGACCCGGAGCTCAAGCAGGGCAAAGTAGAGACCTCGAAGGCGCAAACGGCGCTGGGCACCCTCGAACGTCCATGGGGCATTGAGGGTGGCTTTGCTGTCGTCTACAAGTTTCGCACGCGCAGTGGAAGCTTTCGGGCTTTGCGCTGCTTTAGAGTGCCCATGAGCCCGGATATGCAATTTCGCTATGAACGCCTTGGCCCCTACTTCCATATGCATCTCCCGGCCATCACCACGGATTTTACATACCATGCCTCAGGGATCTTAGTTAAGGAAGCTGGCCAGCCAGATACCGTTTATCCAATTATTGAAATGGATTGGATTGAGGGAGATACACTTTCCGATAAAATCGATGCGCTCTGTCGCCAGCGCGACAAGGCTGGCTTAAAAACCTTGAGCCAGCAGTGGCTTGCCTTGATTACTTGCTTGCATAAGGCTGGCGTGGCCCACGGCGACCTCGCCGGCCAAAACGTTATGGTTCGTCATGATGGGCGTCTCGTCCTTATCGATTATGATGGCGTCTATATTCCGGCCTTCGCCCAGCTCAATTCGATAGTACTCGGCCAGCCCGACTATCAGCACCCGCAATCGGCGCAACGCAAATTTAACGAACATATGGATGCCTTCTCTGCTCTGGTTATCTATGTCGTTCTCCTGGCGCTCTCGCTTGCTCCAGACCTATGGAACGCCTATACCAGGCGCGGAAATCGAGGCGAAGCCCTTGATAGCAACCTCCTCTTTAAAGAAGACGACTTTAAAGAGCCGCAGCGCTCAAAGCTCTTTCGGGATCTGGAACTGCGAGCCGATCCGCAGGTTCAGCGCTTTATTCTTGCCTTGAAGCAGGCCTGCCAACAGCCAATTGACCAGGTACGCTTTCCTTTCCACCTCATCGATCCAGACTATGAGAAGCGCGAGGCCCTCGATCGGCTCAACGCGGCAATCAGCACCGATGACGATGAGCTGATCGGTAAGAGCTGGCATCCGCTCCTGGAAAACTATCAGCCAGCACGCCAACAGCGCGAGCGCGCCAAACTTGCCCAGCAGCGCGTTCAGGCCCTTGCGCGCTTCCGCACGGCCCTCCAAACCGGTAAGCTGGCTCAGATCGCCAATCAGTATGATCCTATCCTTAACGGCAGCAAGAACGTTACGCCTGATGAGCGCGAGGCGGTTCGCTTAGCGCGCATATTCCTGGAAGCCTATCGTGAGCAGAAGCAGGATGATGAAGCCTTGCTTGAGAGCAGCGCTGCCTTACACAAGCTAGCGCTCTCAGTGCCTATCGCCTTTACGCAAGGCCAGCAGCGCAGCATTGAACTTGCGCAAAAGCGCCGTCAGCTTCGTCATGATGTTCGCGCGGCACTGAAAGGGCGCGAGATAGAAGCTCTGGCCGCCTGCTATGCAGAATTGGCCTATCTTAGCCAGTTCCTCGCTGACGAGGAACGGCAATGTATCGAACTGGCTCAGGATTTTGTCATGGCCTGCGCCACCAATGACGATGCCCGCATTATTGAGCTCTACGAGACGATTCGGCAGGCAGCGCAGTTCGCCTCACTACGCTTTACGCAGCAGCAGCGCGAGCGTATCGAGCTGGCGCGCCGGCATAATGAGGCTCTGGCCCTCCTGCAGACAGCGCTCAAGAGCCAGCGTGCGCGCACCATCGCCGAGGCTTATATCCCTCTTTTGCGGAGCAGCAAGGGCCTTGCTGCGGAGGAGCATAGCTTTCTTGCTCAGGTAAGCAGTTTTGTGCAGGCCTATGATTGTGACGATGACGAGGGCATAAGCAAGGCCTTCAATGCGCTTCTCCAGCCCTCTTGTTCCTATCTTTTACAGTTTACTGATGCCGAATTTGAACGCATCAGCCGGGCGGAGCAGCGCTATAGCCGGCTTCAAGCCTTCCAGGCAGCTTTAGCCAGCCAGAACCTGCAGCAGATAGTAGAAATCTATCAACAGTTCGCCCCAACCCTGCGCACAATGCAAGCCTTCACCCAGGAGCAGCGCGAAATTGTGCGCCTGGCCCAGAACTTCAGGCGTGGCTATGCCGAAGATAATGATAAGCTGCTCCTGGCCGCTTTCGAAGAGATAGCGAGCTCAGTTTATCAAAGCCGGCTGCGCTTTACCGCCGAGGAAGAGCAGCGCATCAGCATGGCTCAGCAGTATGCTGAACAACTGCGTATCTTCGCAAAAGCTCTTAAGAGCAACGAGGCCGAACAGATTATAAACAGCTATGAAAGCCTGGCAGTGCATCTACGCTGCCAGCTGAGCCCCGCCGAAACCGCTATGGTCGCTTCCGCGCGCGACTATCTCACCAACTATCAGCATTTTCAACGCAGCCTGCAAGGTGGCAATGAGCGCGAGATCCGCCAGGCCTACAAGCGCATAAGTAATCATGCTTTGCTCAAATTGCAGCCGGATGAGCAAACATACGTGCGGCGCTTGCAGCAGGTACAGACGCTTGAGGAAATGCTCCATAACGGTCAGCAGGAAAAGGCCTTGCAGATGGCCCGCAAATTAGAAGTACAGGATTTGCGCGCTCTGCAGCCCTTGCAGTCTGATCTTAACCGCGCCTTACGCAGGTATATTCGGGGTCATGAGCTGGAGCAGGTACAGGTTTATATCCAGGCGGCTGGAGGGCGCCGTTCTCTTGTCGTAGGCTGGCGCTGGCCAAAGGATGAGCAGATCCGCGATGGTTTGTTGATATATAGCGCGTTTGATTATCCGCCGCTTATCCGCTATACAGCAGACATCCAGGCAGCTCAGTTTCATCACGCTATTCGTAGAGCTCACGAGCCCTTCTACAGAGCCGAGATCGATATTGGCAACCACGCGCTGCTCTACGTACGCGTCTGTGCAGCTATACGCGAATTCTGGGGCGATCTTAGCGAAGCTCAGGGACCATTTGCTCCCCCGCGCGAGCGCCGTATCCTGGTCTCGACAGGCATTGAACAGATCGCGCAGTTAGCTTCGTCCGCATCCTCGCTCAATAGTAGGCGCAAAATAATATAAGTAACACAGGCAGGTAGGTAACATGAATCTTTTTGAAGTACTGTACAAAGATAACCAGCGTCGCTGCCCATCTTGCCTCAAACTTCTCTATCCGGGAGATTGTGAGATCGTATCGACTGAAGATTCGGCAGAAGGGCCAGCAGGCACGGTACTTAAGCCAGCCCCCAACCCGGGATCACTGCGAAGCTTCAGGGCTCGCAATGATCCAGAGCCTCTGACGGGCGAGCGCTATGTGACGACTGGCGCGCGTCGTAAATGCTATCATTGCTCCTATCTCCTGCCTTATAACATTGACAGGACGCGCAGCCTGACCATTGCTATCGTGGGCGAAAACACTTCAGGGAAAAGCATCTACATCTCTGCGATTATCAAGCAGCTGAGCGAGGGTAGGCTTGTGCGCCAGGATCAATACACGACGTTTCGCTGCCTGACTCCCGATGTGCGAGAGTATTATCTCGACAATTATCTACGCCCCCTTTTTGAGTATAAGCAGGTTCTCCAACCAAATCAGCCGTCAACCGAGACCACGCACAAGCCATTGATCTACGAGCTTACGACGCGCATCGAGAAGTATCGGCCCGCCAGGAGCGTTAATCTAATCATCTATGATACTTCGGGTGAAGATTATATGGTTCAGGGCAGGATGATTCGCTTCGCACCTTATGTGCTCAACGCCGATGCCATTATTTATCTGGCCGATCCGGTCTCTATGCAAGAGATCGCCAGCTACTTGCCGCCGCACCTGCAGTATAAAACCGCACCTGCACGCAATCCAACCGAGGGACTGAATAACATCATGCAGCTGGTTGAGCAATATTATGGAAAAACTGCCGGGGCCAGCCTGAGCAAGCTTCCCCTGGCCATCACTCTGCCCAAAGCCGATCTCCTCAAATATGTTACGCCGGTGAGCCAGCAATTCAGCTTCATGAAGCCAAAGATCTATGCAGGTGGCATCGATCTGAAAGATATTCACAATGTGGATCAGGAAGTGCGTCATTTGCTGCGCGAATATGGGGACCGTACCCTTCTGCAGGCGATTCCTGGTACTTCGAAGACACGCTTTTTTGCCACCTCGGCCACCGGTTACGCGCCAGACGAGCACGGTAACCTGCCTGCGGTTGAGCCCCATCGCTGTTTAGATCCTATACTCTGGGTCCTTTATGAGCTTAAACTGCTTCAAGAAGAATATACACCATAGACGAATAGGCTAAGATAGAGTAGAAACTGAGAGTATAAAAGGATGCAATAGCCGGGAAGGTGGGATATGACAAGAAAGCTAGAGAACGAGCAAATTGAGCAACTATGGTATACCTGGTCAACGCGTGGGCTTGATGAGATTCCTGCTGGCTTCCGCATACGCGCGGCCTCGCCTGGCTTAAGGCGAATTAAGAGCAGAGAAGTAGAACAGTTATCGCGCTTTCTGCGTTACAAGTTGCCGTCCGGCTCCGATGTCCTTAATACGCCACCGGACGTGGCCCCAATCTGTCTTGCCTACGCCTATACTGAGCAGAATGAGCGCATTCTTGTGCATAAGGTCTACACGGGTCGTGATGGACGCAACCGACCGGGAGCTTACTTTGCCCATATCCTTGTGGGCCTGGATGGCCTGAAGGCTCACGAGGTGATTGCCCTCTGGCGCTCCTCCTTCTGGCAAAGAGCTGATAATGAGAAGATCGATCCCAAGATAGAGACTACATCTCGTCAGGAGATCATAGCTCGGCACGGGTTCGGCTCCCTGGAAGTCCAGTTTGACGACCAGGAACTGCTTGCCGCACAATTCAAAGATGTTCCGTTCAGAAAGAATAGCCAGGAGCGCGATGCAGCCAGCGACGAGCTGCATAAGCAGCTTTGCTTTGTGATCCACGCCTATCTTCTCCAGCAGTCGACTCTTGAGCAGCAGCAGGAGCAACGTCGCCTGGAAGAGGTCAGGTTAGCTGAGCTCAGGCAAGAGCTCAATGAGCGCAAAGAAAAGCCACTCTGGGATCGCTCGGGGCGAAACCTTAAGGATATTGAGCAGGACATCCGCCAGCTAGAAGCACAGCTTCAGGTGACACCGCAGCTGCCACGCATCCTTATCGCTGCTCCTCCGGATACCGTGGCCTATCTCATTGCCGTGCTTATTCGTGTCATGCCGCACAAATTTTTGCAGCGCCTCACCTTCAGTACGTATGAACAAGATCTACAGAACAAGGGCACCTGGAGTATTGTTGGGACCTGCCTGCCGCCTACGGCCTATGATCGTGGCAGCCAGCCCACTCGGCTCTTGCCCGCGACCAGCTCTACGACGGATTTTGTCTACAATACCTATCAGGCCAGTCAATCCAAGCTCACTGAGATAACGCTACAAAAGGATAAGCACATTCCGGCTAACCTGCCCCTGGGCTCTCATTATGCGGAGACTGTGGTGAGGGCCTTAGAAACGCAGAATTATCAGCTTATTGATAGCTTCCTGGCCGAGATCGAGCAATTGCTACCCGCATTCGAGCTTACCCTTCATGAATTCTTGCGCAAATATTACTTTCAAGTGATCGCCGTCAATCAACTCTCGCTCAAGGACCTCAGCAATCTCTTTAGTGATATAGTGCTGGCCAGAGAGATGCTAAACAATCCCCTTGTGCACGAGCAGATCTTCCATCGCCTCTATCGGGACAGCGCCCCGCTGACACCAGAAGGCGAGAAAAAGGAGACGCGATCCGAACACGTTCACTGGCTACACCAGAGCTTACCAGCGCTGGTCCGCGGCTTGCGCGCCAGCTGCCAGAGCAGCCAGGTTAGCCCTGACGATGCCTATGTGATCAACGAAGGCTTGCGACGCCTTACCGCTACGGCTCTGGATCACCTTCTCAGGGCTGCCTACGCTGATGATTTTGAATTTTTCCTTGCTATACATGAGCTTATGCTTGAGCTTGAGCCGCCAATGCCAGGGGGGCAGACCTGGGTCAGTCTGTTACACCACGTTGGACATGAGGAGGCGCTTCAACGCTTTGCCTTGAAGCACTGGGCTGTACGCAATTTCTTGTTAGCCGATGCATGCAAGGCTCTCACGCCGAGCAACGCTGAGCATAATCAGTATGTAGCTCCGCTATTAAAACTGGCCAGCAGCGAGGATTTTATCAAATTGCTCACCGGCAGCAGGTCTGCCAGGGAGCCAGCGCAGCGCATAGTTATGCCACAGTTGCCTCCGGAGTGGAATGTGTTAGTCACGCAATCCTTCCTGGCCATGCTTCGCTCGCAGCATAGGCGCGGCTCTAAGCTGCCCTCCGAAACGCTTGTACCCTTAAACTCAGCCGTCCCTCAACTGCTCGGGCTTACCAAACAGCTGCTAGGCACGCGGCGCCCTGATGCCTGCAATGCGGCCCTGGAGCTGTTCAGAGTGCTCGTCGAGAATAAATTTCAGGCAAAGATGGAGCTCCTGGACACCTGGCTCGCTCAGCCCGTCACCGTGAAATATCTGGATGAGCTCTTAGCCATCGCTCAGCTGAGCACAGACGAGACGTTCCATCTGCTTGAGCATTTCTATGCACCTTATCTCATTGATGAAAAGACAGCCGCGCTCATAAACGCTAGCTTTGCGGCCATCGCAGATCAGCTTTCACCTGAGAGCAGACGTCAGATCCTCAACAACACGTTGCAGCAAATCGTAGCTAAACAGGACCTGAAACGGCTTAGGATCAAGAAAGCTCATGTTACGGCCATGCTGCAAATTGCTAATCCCACACTTGAAGATTACGCTACTATGCTCAGGCAATTTGGCCCTCAGCTACTTCTCTCGCCTACATTGGCGGAACTGGTGCCAGATTTCTACAAAATCGTTATCCAGGGCAAGGGCGGATCGCGGCAACGCTTCCCACTGCTCAAACAGCTCTTACAGGCCCGGCCCACTGATCCGATCGCCGAGCAACTGCTTGCGCAGGCGGAGCCAGACGAGCAAGAAGCTCTTAACATTTTCCAGACCTATGGTCAGGGCAACTTTCCCTTTTGCTATCATGCGCAGACGACACGTAAGCTCTATTGTCAATTTCTTCCCAACCATCCGCAGCTCAAGCAATATTTGCTGGGCTGGTTGGGGAAGGATATCCAGGCCGACGCGGTAGATGAGCTCCTGACGGCAGCCGAGCCGGTCTTAAACGCGCAGGATAGAGCGTTGATCCTCGAACAATATGGCATACGCGAGTTGGGTCGCAATCCAGCCTCGTCAATATTGCGTGCCTTGCTCGATGCTTACCTCGCTAACCTGACTGGCTCGGCCTTCTCCCCCTCGTCGGCGCAGCAATTTATGCAGGCTCTGCATAACAAGCTCGCCCCTGTTCCGGCTGCCTGCGAAGAGCAGATCGAGGCCTGGCATACGCTCTGGGATTTCATCCAGCAGCCATCCAGCCATCAGAGCCGCATCTTAGCGCTTGTCGAAGCTATTCTTAACAGGACTTTCCCGGCAGTGGCTTTCATTCAGCCTCTCGCTAGCGCCCTGGCTACCTGCGTCGAGAGCGCTATCCAGCTAAGCGTGATCATCTCAACGCTGCTGCTAGCCGATTCGCAGATTGTCAGCCAGATTGTGCATTCTATGTTCGGGCATGTGCGAACTCATCTGAACGAGGCTGGTCCTCAGGATGAACGCTGGCCGCAGCGCGCCTGTGAATATCTCCAATTCGCCCTTGGTGCCGAGATAGTTGATAGTTTCTCGTCCGAATTGAAGAAACAGCTGCGTGCGCAGCTTCTGGATGGGGCTCCTGTCACATTTGTTGACCTTGTGAACCGGCAGGCCTTGAATTGGCCAGACCAGCTAAGCGAGCTCTGGCAGCAGGAAAAGGGTTTGCACAGCTATCAAGCTCCATTCCCGCTGCCAACTTCTATAGGGATGTCTGGTGAATCTGGCCCGACCATCAACATACCTTCGACAATCACATCTCCCGGCAAGCAAACGGCTGCTCCCATCCCGGTGCTCGATTCTTTAAAAGCCTGGCTATTCTACCTGCCCATCAACAAGAGTTTCGGGAGCGTTGCAGGCAAGAAATACGCCGGCGCGGGCCAATATGCTCTGCTCTGGGACACGTATATGGTTGAGCTACAGGTGCTGGATCATATGCTACCTCTTGAGTGGAGGCAGAGGCTTAAGCTTGCCTGCGATTTCTATAGCGTTTGCTGGAATGCTGACGCCGCCGCACCTGACCCCGACCCTGAAGCCGAAAGGCTGATTATCAAGCTTGCCGATGCCCACGAGAAGGAATATAGTTCCATACTTACTGCGCACGAGCGCGCGCGTATCAAGCTGGCGCGCCGACGAGTCGCTCGTCCTCCCACGGTCAGCGCGACACGCTCTGAAGCAGCCAGAACCAGTTCGTATAGCTCAGCCACGGTCCAGGCCCCCGCCAATAACCAGGCTGCCGTCCCGCCAGCAGCTCGTGGGCAACGTCAACAGGTTCATAGAGCTAGCGATCTCCGCTCGCATCCAGGCTTTGGTCCCATGCATCAGGCGGAGCAGCAACGCCTTAGAAAGCCAAAGAAGGATCAAAGTCAGAAACCCTGAGTTTGAGAGTAATAAAGCGATGAGTAACGAACAACATATCGAGCAAATCATCTCTATAAGGCCTGTGAAGCTGGCCTCGGCAACCTGGCGCAGAAACGCAGATCCGCGCCCGGAGGGAACGTTTCAAGCTTTCTCAGAGGGTATTGCTCGCGAGAAGCTTGAGCAACTAAGAGGTTATGCTGACTATGCCTTGCCTGCGGCTCCACTTTTTTCGGGGGCCTCACAGAGAGCTCCTATCAGCCTTTCTCTGCGCCAGACTACAGAGGGTGAGCGCATCCTGGTCCATCAAGCCTATCGCCAACTGCCAGAAACCGGCGAGGCTGCGCTCTATACCCATATGCTCAGTGGACTGTCCGCGCACTTCGCTATATCCGAGGCGATCAGGTTGTGGGGCTCAGAGCTGTGGTACACTGCGGATAAGCTTGTCAAGGATCGGCAGACCAGGCTTCCCCAGCTCTCCTACTCAGAGCTGCAGAAGTGGGCAAGCTTCGCACCGAGCAATGACCTCAATATTTGGACCCACCTGTCTTATCTCACTCATGCCTACCTTCTCCAACAGTATAGCCTTGAAAATGGCTTAAAACCCTATCTTATTGCAATTGCGGCCCCAGCCGAGCTGATAGCCCATCTGCTCTTCTGGTTTACGCATCTGCTCCCTCCTACCTTGTTGCGTACCGCTACCTTTAGCACCTATGAGCCCCAGATTAGCAGCAGGTTGGATTGTCGTATTGTAGGTACTGCTGCCATCCCCTCTTCAGTGCAGCTATCAAGCGCGTATAATCTCCTCTATCTCGATACTCGGCAGCGTAAGGCAAGCGCTCTTAAAGTCTTGCCCGCAGAGCTACCCTATAAAGCTTATGCCGAATATGTAGAGGAGATCTTACAACAGAGCCGCAGCCATGAGCTTCAGGAGCTTTTCAGCGAATTCAGCCAGGTACCCGAACAAAGCGTGAAGAGCTTCCTCAAGTACTATCAAGCCACGAGGACACAGGCGGAGGCCAGGCCGCTGGCCAGGGCAAAGCCAATCTCCCAGCCACTGCAGCTTGCGGAAACGCCAGCCACTTCTCAGATACCCAATAAGCAGAGCGCCGATAAAGAGCGGATCTTGCTGCTCTTTTTGAAAGAGCAGGATCTTGCCCACAAATTGAATGATTGGGAGCTCTGTCAGCGGGTTATCGAGCTGATCATCAATGATTATACCTGGTTTCAAACGAAGCTCGCGCCAGCTATGTTGAGGCGGATGGTTGATGATGCTGAAGCAAGCAGGGGCGCGTGGGATACGCTGGAGCAAAGCCTTATTAAGCGCACGCTAGAGGAGGTGGCCCGTAGGGATGAAAGGCGCTATAACTGCTTGTTCAATGCCCTGCGTTCACTGACTCAGCGCAGAGGGTACGAGCGCCTCTGGAACAATTTTTTCCAGGACTTACAATATGAAGAGCGTGCGCTGGCCTCTATTCGTAGCAATTGGCAGCTACGCAAGGATTTGCTGGATGTGGCCTTGAAAGTCCTGTTGCCAGAAGATCTTGAGCACGATTTGCTCATTGCCTCGCTGCTCTCTATCAAGCCCAATGAGCTTGTTCAGCTCCTTTCTTTGCTTCCCTTCGAGAAGCCTGGGAGGGCGGCCCAGCAGACCACTACATTTTTTCTGCCCCACTGGAGCTACCTGCTCATGAAGCAGTTCAACGAGACGACGGCTCCCTTTATGCCGAATTGGCATCAGCACGACCACGAGCTCATTATGGCCCTGGTGGAGAGCGTGCTGAGCAGCCATGAGCCGGATAAATGGCAGGTCCTGCAGTCCTTCTTTAAGAGGCTGACTGAGAACAAGTATAGCTCTAAGATAGAGCTACTTTGCTACTTGCTGAAAGCTTGCCCTGACGATGAAATAGCAAACAATCTTCTCAAGCGTGGCCAGTTCGGCGAGAGAGATGCCTTGAGGTTCTTTCAAGAATGTCAAAGCCACGAGTATCTTGACTACTATGGCCTTTCCGAGGTCCGCAAGCTCTATATTGACTTTGCGTCCCACCAGCCTGAGATCAAAAAGCTTCTGCCTCGCTTCTTGCGACATAAAGATATTCCTGTAGGCGAAATAGCCCGGCTGCTTAGCGCCAGCAGGCTAGATAGCACCAGCAAGGCAGAACTCTTTGAGGAGGAAGGAAAAGTTCTCTTCTCCCTCTATCCCACCGAAAAATGCCTGCTCGACCTGGGCGAGGCCTATGTGTGGAATATATGTAAGGAAACACCTCTCGTGCAGAGCCGGATTGCAGGGCTGGCGCGCACTCTGAAAGATTTGTCGTCAGACGCGTTCGAGGCGCTCAGCACGCCTCTGCTCAATGCGCTAGAGCGCTGCATCGATGGGGCGGTGCAACTAGGTTTCCTTGCCGCCACGCTGAGCCCAATAGTAGGAGCCACCCCAACCAATTGGATACTTTTTAGCCTGGCCCTGAGAGCTCACGAAGCGCTTTTAGAAAAGCGGCTTAGCCAGCAAGAGCTTGAGCGCCGCCGCCGCCGCCTTGCCGCATACCTGCAATTTGCGCTGTATGCAAGAGATACGCACGATCAACAAGCGTCAGGCCGGGCAGCGCCGGACTTTACCGTGCAGATGCTTCATTACCTCTTCTATGGCGTACCCAATCCGAGCTCTGAACAAGCTAAGAACTCAAAGCTACTGCCCTTCATTGAGGACCAGATCGTGGCCTACTGGCCGGCAGAAACGCGCCAGCGCTGGGAGCAGATAGTGCATCAGGGCCAGAGCGCTCCGGCTAGCACTGCGCCAGAAGCTTCCCCAGACCAGGCAGGTCAAAGCTCAAAGCCTGACGAGGAGCTTGTCACAGATGGATTGCAACCCGAAGAACAAGCAAGCTTAGACAAAGAGAGAAAAGATATGCTCAAGCGCATGCATGAGCTGTTGGCGCCAAAGAGTAAAGAAAGGGGGATTGAGCCGATAGCGCGCTTCTGGCTTGAACACCGTATAGCGCTCACCTGGAACAGGTCCCGGATCACCGAGGAAGAATGGCAGCTCCTGGTTCTTGCCTATCAGTTCCATGTGGCCTTTCAGCAAGTTGGCCGCCCGGGCAAACGGTCGCCAGCTTGCGAAGAAGCTCTCATCAAGCTTTACGAAGAGAATGAAGGATTAAAAGTGCAGCTGATACTCACGGAGAAAGAGTATAAACGCATTCTTGCCGCCGGCAGATATATAGCCAAATTGCAGACACGCCAAAAACATTGAAGTAAAAAATCAGCTCTATCCAAATCCAATGCATAGAAAAAAATTGTTGCATAGAGAGCAGAAATAGAAAAATTGTAAGTAATGAAAGAAGACAGGCATAGGGTGATAGATCTAGCCTCTGGCGAGAAGCAGCGAGAGGATTTTGAGCAGCTCTGGTATACCTTGACTATCCATGGAATCAAGGGCCGTACCAGTACCGCTCATTACCAGATTCGAGCTGCCTCAGCAGGTTTGCAACAGGCCAGAGGCGAGCGCCTGCGACGGCTCAACCGCTATCTACGCTATGATTTGCCGCCGGGGACAAATACATTTAACTTAAAGCCGGAGCAAGCGCCGGTCTGTCTGGCTTTTGTCCTCACCGCGCAAGGGGAGCGCATTCTTGTGCATAAGGCTTATACCGGCGAGCGAAATCGAGGTCGTCCCTTCATTCACATCTTGAGCAGCTATAACCAGGAGTTTCAGGCCCGCGACGCCATCTCTCTCTGGCGCGCGAGCCTCTGGCAGACGTTCGAGCCAGAGCTTAACGCGCAAGGAACCCTGCTGCCAACTATTACCGCAGACGTTGTGAAGAAGTATGCGTGTAGCATGGCTCCTGACAAGAGCCCACGGGTGCAATCCCAGCTGCCATTTCTTTTACAGGCCTATCTCACGCGCAAGCCTGGCCAGCATATTTACCTGGCCGCGCCGCCCGATGAGATTGCCTGCCTTCTCCAATTGCTCACGCGCTACTTGCCGGCCTCGCTCTGTGCCGGCCTGACCTTTAGCACCTACGAGTATGATGTGCGGACGCGTCACGAATGCCTCATTGTCGGAACCTGCCAGGCTCCCGGCGCCTCGCGGCCCTTGCGCGATGTCCTACCCGAGGAATGCTATCGCGAAGGGTTGGCGCTTAACTGCTATACAGGTCGCCAGTCAAAGTTAGAGGAGCATCCCGACGTGTCTTGTTTTATTCGCGATGTGCTGGAAAGCCTGAGCGCACAAGACGCTGTAAATATGACTGCTCTGCTTGACGAGTTTGCCGCTGAAGGCAACGCAGACAACCCGCAGACTTTTCTCAAGGCTTATGCCAGCGCCTCGCAAAGTGGAAAATTGTCGCGGCAGGCTATGGAGGCACTTTTACGCAGGCCCGAGCAGGCGGCCGCACAGCTTAGGCAAAGAGCTGTGCAAGCTGCGCTTTTCGCCGCCTGTATACAGGACAGGACCTGGCAGGAAAGCGCCATACATCCCCTGCTCCGTCAACTCGCTGAGGTAAGCAAGCATAATCAAGAATTGGCCCGGGCGCTGGCTGTCCTGGCCCAGGAAGCCATGCATATTGCCTTCCAGGCTGCCCAGATCGAGGAATGCAACGGCTTTCTGATGGTGCTCTCCTTGCTTGCCAGCCTCTCCACGCCTGAGCCAACTTCAGAGCTCTGGCATACCTTTTACAGCTCCTTACCTGGTCAGCGGCTCGACAACTTCATCTATAAATACTGGTCTATTCGGCAAGCGTTGCTCCAACTTGCAACGCAGATCTTTACCACAGAGGAGGGGGAAAGCCTCAGACCCTTGCTCTCTATCAGATGGCCGCAGCTTGGCCCCTTGCTCTCACTTTCGCTAGCCAGAGAATGGCAGGTAATCGCGCTTGAAGAGCTTATAGCCGATCCCTTGTCTACTCCCACGGCAAGCCAGGTTCAGCAGCTTCGGCGGCATTATGCAAATATTCTAGCATCCTTCCTTCAGTACCTGGAAAATCAGCCCCACTTGCGGGACATAGCACAGAAGTTACGCCATAAATTAGATAGGGGGATATAGGTGCTTAACCAAAAAACTGCTTTGCTTATAGCCCGAAAAGCCTGTAGCAGAGCGTAGTATCGGCTAGCTGCTATAAAAGATTCTATAGCATACAAAATATAAAATTTAAGCAGGTCTCATAGTATTCATAATAATGCAGGGAGTAAGCATAGATGTTATCGCCTGATGTACTCGATCCAATCTCTATCAAGCAAACTCTTGAAGATCTAGCCCGGCGCCTTAAGGAAAGTGGAGACGAAAGCGCAGCCGAACGTCTGAGCATGCTAGGCGTGGCTGTAGAAAAACGGGGGACCGCCGCCCAGCGCTGGGCCGGGGCCGACATATATAAGATCATCAACCCCGATGCAATCGCCGAAAAGTTACGCGATCAACAGGCACCTGGCAGCCTTGTAGAGCTACTGGAAGGCGCTCGCAATGTCTTCATCTTTATTCCTATTATGATCACCTGGTTTAGCATCTCTAAAGCTACCGAGGCCTATAATCAGCTTGTCCAGGATATTCTACAGCATCACCCCAACCAGACCATTCAGCCCTTCCTCTATCTCTGGCAGCAAGGGTTTGAGGGACGCCTGCCATCATCGCTCACCTTGAGTAGTATCGCCTGGATGGATGCGCTCATTCTGGCCTTGATTCTAGCTCTTACCTTTGTCATTCACATGCTTATCAGCACAAATCGCTTGCGTAAGGAAAGAGAGGCCCAGCTATTGTACTCTGAGCTTGTGCATACGATTGCGCGGGCCAGCCTCTACTTGCAGGATAGAGTACAAACGGCCACAACGACCGGCAGCCTGCAACAGGTCGCGCTGGATATCGAAGATATGGCCAACAAAATTACCAGCACCATGCAACAGCTGGGCAACGATATGCTCGCCCGCTTCGATGCAACCACCCAGACCATCGCCGATAAGCTGAATAACGTTGCCGATGCCATGGCCACTCAGCTCCAGACTAGCGAGCAGTATCTCCAACAGATCGGCGCCACTGCGGGAGCCGCAAATAGTCTTGCCCAGGATATCGGTGCCAGCGCTCAACGTCTCGAAACTGCCAACCAGGAGATGTGCAACAGCTTGCAGGCTCTCTTGCAGCCAGCCAGGGAACTGGCGGACCAGCAACAGCAACTGCTCGGGGCCGTGAATCAGTCAATTCAGCAATTGCAGGGCAACGCGCAGGCGCTACAGGACAATGCAAGTACGCTTGGCACGATTTCCCAACAACAGAGCTCCTGGGCCAGCGACTTTACAGACGCTCTTGATAGCCTGGATACTGCTACGCGCCGGACCGAGGACCTTATCAACAATTTTGGCAATTTCGCGGCGCAACAAACTACCTTCCTCGATCAACTCGGCCAGGAGCGCGACGCGCAAAAAGAACTTGCAAACAACATGAAGCAAGTCACATTGGGCATTCAAGACGCCTTGCAGCCTGTGCGCGCGCTCAGCGTCGATATGCGCCGTTTATCAGTAGATACAAACGATCTTCTACGCCTCTACGCCGCGCTGCCAACTACGGCCCGTACTGACATGGCCAATATCGTCAATGGGCATATCAATGCTGCCAACGCCATCAGCAAGGGCGGCACTGATCTTAGCGATGCCGCCACGGCTATCTTTAATACCACGCTTAAACTGGAAGGCGTGATTAACAATCTAGGAAAACGATCTGGGCAGGGGGATCAGGCATGAAGCCATATCAGCGTCAACGACGCATACGCGATAGTGTCCTACTGAGCGGCTGGCTCTTCGCCGATCTGCTGCTTGGACTGGCTGTCATTTTTCTGGCGGCTAATACGATAGGCATTACGCCCCAGGCGCGCGCAACACCCACGCCCCAGACGACGCCCACGCCTATGCCAAGTCCCACGCCGCTGCCGATCCTTGAGCTGAAGGCCCATCATGTCTCTCTTAACGTCGATACTGAGGGGCTCTTAAACAATTCTTCGGAGGCAATCAACAATTTTAAGCAGCGCATTCGCGCGCTGGGCTTTCTGCAGGGACGCCGGGCCGGCCTGGTTATTGCCTACGGCGGAGCCAACAATACGGATCAGATTCCACGTGCGCAAGCTGTCTCGCTCAAGGTTATGTCTCTCCTGCATGGGCTGGGTAAAGAGAACTTTGTGTTTATGCAAACAGCTTTTTACGATCCACTATATAACCTTGGCGATGATCCAAATCACATAGTTTTGGATATCTACCTGTTCACACAGCCAGCATAGAAGGATAGAGCGATGAAGCGTCAAGACAACTTCCAGGTGGCACAGCATTACCCTCAGCCAAAGTATGGCTTGCCAGCTGTGCCCGCCAGCTTCGCTCAGAGGAAACAGGTCAAGTTTGCCCACGTATGGTACGGACTTGGCGTCCTCTTGATAGCGTGCCTGTTGATTGGGCTCGCCGCGCAGGGCTATCGCTTCCTCACCTCTCTAACAGCAAGCTCGGCGGCGCCCGCGAAACCAATTTCTCCCCCAATATCCGGGTCTCCCCATTTCTGGCCGCTCCCCGAGCTTAGCTGCCCGCTTCAGCAAACGTCGGCTTCTCCTGGCGCTAAGCCGAGCCTTGATTTCTGCTCGCCAACCTATCTTGGCCAGGCAGGTGGACCCGCCGGCGCGCGCCTTATTCTGCTCGGCACAAACTTTCCTGAACAGGGAATACCTGATCACTGGTGGCTTACGCCCCAGAATGTTAGCCCACAAATTTGCCAGCAGGCAAAAGCTGCCGAGTCTTGCATAGCTTTGCCTGCGCCACGCATTAAGGCTGCGCTTAACAACGCAACTCTCTACTCATGGCCCTGGGATTCACCCTTTCCCACTCAGAAGGGAGCCTATATGATTACTGCCCAGCTAGGAACTCAGCTTATCAGTAGCGGGGAGCCATTCACCTTGCTCACTACTCAGGTTCCTTGCATTACCATCGCGGCGCAGAGCGCACAAAAAAATGCTTCCTGTGCACAGCCGCAAAATTATCTGATTCCCGGCAACAAGCCGCTCACGCTTACAGGCTCCAATTGGCTGCTCAACTGGCAAGGCGTTTCTGCCAGCCTGCCGCTCAACTTTCAGCTTGAAGTGCTGGCTACCTGCGCAAAGGGTGCACAAAAGATATGTGGGTATCAGGATCTATTCCATCTTACGATCGAGCCCAATCGCGACGGCTCCTTCTCAAAGACTATTAACTTTCCAGCAGGCAAGAAGGGAACGTATAGTGTGACGGTGCGCAATAGAACTGATCCGACCGGCCTGAACGGAGTTCAACCTACTATCGCCGATCAAGCCCTTACCTTTGGCTTGAGCGAAGAGATGCTGACTCTTACGATCCAGCAATAATAAGGAGTGCTTGCAGCCTGGTACAGCCTGGTTAGAAAGGCAGGTTTGTGCTTTCTAGCCAGGCTTGGCCATCTTCTTACTTCTCTTCCCCCAACCCTGCCTATGGACCGCCAAGGTCCATCTTCCTCCCTTGAAATATAACCAAGAGTAATTGTTGATATTCTTAATAGTTATGATTATAATGAAGAGCAAGCTAGCAAAGAACATCCACAGGAAAGGGAAAGTTTGTCGGCGAATCATTCCATATATTTATTATTACCATTCCAAAATGATATAATAGAACATCTTTTCGTTGACAAAAGCAAATTTGGCAAGTTACCATATAGTTAACAATGTTGATCTAATTAGTTAACATCATTTTGACAGAACGTCCTTATTACTTTTATTTACGAGGGAAGCATGATCTCAAGGCGTAAATTCCTGCTCGGCCTGAGCGGAGCAGCATCGGCAGCCAGCCTGTTGGCCGCCTGCCAGGCGCTGCCAGCGGCGAGCGGCAGCACAGGAGACAGCATTGTCTTTGGCGTCTCCGGACCATTTACCGGCGACAACGCCGAATATGGCACTATCTGGAAAAAAGGCTTCAACCTGGCCCTTGACGAAATTAATGGCGCTGGCGGCATTAAGGGGCGCAAGATTGAGCTCAACTACCAGGACTCGCAAGCCGATCCCAAGCAAACCGTACCCATCGCGCAGAAATTTGTAAGCGACAGCCGCATTCTCGCCGAGCTTGGCGACTTCGCAAGTCCGGCCTCAATGGCTGCCTCGCCCATCTACCAGCGCGCCAAAATGGTTCAGCTTGGCTTTACCAACTCGCACCCCAAATTTACTCTGGGTGGCAGCTATATGTTCAGCACCTCGGTCACGCAGCAGATCTCAGCCGCCTATATGGCCCAGGTTGCCCATGAACAGCTCAAAACGCCGAAGCAGGCCATTCTCTACCTGGATACCGACTGGGGGCACACAACCCAGGGTATCTACGTGGATAAAGCGCGCAAGTTTGGGGACCAGATCGTCTATGCCGGCAGCTATTTGAGCACCGAGAAGGATTTTCGTTCCCTGCTGCTCAAAGCGCGCGATGCCAATCCCGACGTCCTAATACTCATCTCTTACTACAACGACGCAGCCCTGATTGTCCAGCAAGCCCGAGCCGTGGGTATAAAATCCAAGATCTTTGCCGCAGGCTCCAGCTACTCGCCGCGGTTCCTCAGTCTTGGCGGAGAGGCCACCGAGGGCGTCATCCTGACGGCTGAATTCTTCCCCGAAGATCCACGACCGGATGTGCAGCGCTTCGTACAAGCTTATAAGAAGCGCTACAACGAAACGCCCGATCAATTTGGGGCCGGGGCCTACGATGCTCTCAAGCTGCTGGCCTGGGCCGTTGAGCGGGGTGGACCAGATCGCGTAGCCATCCAGGAAGCCCTGGTCAAAGGAAAAGACATTCCCAGCATCATGTATGGACCCTTTAGCTTCGGGCCAGATCGCCGCATTGAGCATGTAAAGCAATATGTCATCACTGTCAAGAATGGTAAGTACGCCCTTTACAAGGGCAACGCATAAGGTACGGTTAACATCATATGCTCGACGTTTTCATAAGTGGGCTCATTAACGGCAATAGCTACGTACTGATCGCCATAGGTATGTCGCTGATCTTTGGCGTCGCTAACCTTGTTAATTTTGCCCATGGTTCCATTTTCGCTATAGGAGCAATGCTTGGCTGGTGGTTTGTGGTAGTGTTGCACTGGCCGCTGTGGGCTACGCTGCTGGGCACGATTATCATCACCGGCGTGCTGGGTGTGCTCATCGAACTGTTCTGTGTGCGCCCTTTGAGCAGTGCACCGCCGATTGCCACCTTGCTTTCAACCCTGGCGATCTCCTTTGTGCTCGATTACTCGTCGCAACTTATCTTCTCGCCGGATACGCGTCGTTTCCCCAGTTTGCTGCCCACAGCAAACTTGCAACTGGGCGGGTTGCGCATCGGCACGCTGGATATCACCATCCTGGCTGTGAGTATCGTGAGCGTTGGGCTGCTCTGGCTTTTCCTGCGCTACACACAATTGGGCCGCGCCATTCGCGCCACGGCTCAGGATCGCGATGCAGCCTTACAGATGGGCGTCCCGGTTGGCCTTGTGCAATCGCTTACATTTGCCCTGGCCTCGGCGCTCGGTGGCCTGGCCGGCGTGCTGATAGGAATGTATTATAGCAGCGTCTCGCCGACCAACGGCTTTAACGCGGGCCTTGAAGGCTTTGCCGCCGCGACCCTGGGCGGCTTAGGCAGCTTGCCCGGCGCGGTCGTCGGCGGCCTGGTGCTGGGTATCGTTGAAAGCTTTGGCGTAAGCTGGTTTGGGGATGCCGTGCGCCAGTTCATCACTTTTGCTGTCTTGATCGGCGTACTCTGGATCAGACCAGGTGGCTTATTTGGCGCCTTTAACGCTATCACTTCCGAGCCAATGACCGGGACTTTCTTTGGCAGCGGCAAGCTTATCAAGCTCAAGGTCTGGCAGATTGCTTTGCTCGTGGCCGTATTTGGCATCCTGTTGCCGCTGTGGGGCAACGCCTATGCCCTCCAGATCGGTACCCTGGCGGCGATCTTTGCTATTCTGGCCCTCTCGCTGACCCTGATTGCCGGCACGGCGGGCCAGATCTCGATCGGGCAGGCAGGCCCTTTCGCGATTGGAGCCTACGTCTCGGCGCTCCTGACGCGCGATCATGGCTGGTCCTTCTGGCTCGCGTTACCTGTCGCGGGCATTCTTGCCGCGCTGATCAACACGATCATCATGGCTCCAGTATTGAAATTGCGTGGCCACTATGTAGCGATTGCCACGCTGGGAGCCGGGGCGATGATTGCGGCCATGCTGCTGAGCTTCAACTGGCTCACCTATGGACCTCTAGGGGTGAGCAATATTCCGCCGCCGGTTATCTTTGGCCAGAATGTCGATTCGCCGGTCACTTTCTATATCCTCGCCTTTGTCGTACTTCTGCTGGTTACGGCCCTGGTTGCCCGTTTACAAAGATCACACCTGGGGCGCGCATGGTATGCTATACGTGAGGATGAAATTGCCTCGCAATCGTCGGGTATTCCGCTGGCTGACTATAAGTCCCTGGTTTTTGCGCTTGGTGGTTTTATCGCCGGCTTGGGTGGTAGCCTGCTGGCCCATAACTATACCTTTATCAGCCCTGATATCTTTAACATCACGATCTCGACACTGGCTTTGACAATTGTCGTCCTGGGTGGGATTGGCAGCGCGCTCGGCGCAGTGATTGGAGCCGTGATCCTGGTTGGCGCTCCCGAGCTGTTTCGGCCGCTGCAAGACATACGTTATCTCGGCTACGGACTCCTTCTATTACTTCTTATCCGTTTTCGCCCGCAGGGCATCTGGGGGAAACAATGAGCACAGCCGCAGCAAGCTTAGACAACGCGCCTTTGTTGGAGGTGCGCGAGCTCGTCAAGACCTTTGGGGCCGTACGTGCTGTCGATGGAATCTCTTTTAAGATCCAGCCCGGCCAAACCGTTAGCCTGATTGGCCCCAATGGATCTGGCAAGACAAGTACGCTCAATCTGATTAGCGGGGTCCTGAAGCCGCAAGGCGGGCAGATCCTCTTGCAAGACCAGCGTATCGACGGCTTGCGCCCTGAGCGCCTGGCCGAACTTGGCATTGCGCGCACCTTCCAGAATGGGCGCGTCTTCGGCAACATGAGCATACGCGATAACGTCCTTGTCGGCATGCATACCCAGCTGCACGCGGCTCGCCCGTTTGCCTCCTTGCGCCATATCCCGGTCCTGCGCTGGATTTCTCTATTGGGCGAGACAGTAATGGCCGTGGTGCAGCCTCCCAGCGTGCGCCGCGAGGAGGAGGCTATGCTAGCCAACGTACAGGAAGAGCTCAAACGCTTTGAGCAGCGCCTCTTGCCGCGCCAGGATCGCTTTGCCTACACCCTGTCTTATGCCAATCGTCGCCGCACCGAGATTGCGCGCGCGCTGGCTCTACGCCCGCGCCTGCTCCTGCTAGACGAGCCAACGGCAGGTATGAACCCGACCGAAACCGCCGAAGTACTTGAGCAACTGTTGGAATTGCGCGCGGCCGGGCAAAGCATGTTGCTGGTTGAGCACAAACTGGACCTGGTGATGAAGCTGTCGGACCATGTGCTGGTCATGGATGGGGGCAAACTCATAGCCCAGGGCAGGCCGGAGGCCATCCAGGAAGATGAACGGGTGATCGAGACCTATATCGGGCGCCGGCGCTCGCTGGTTGGATAGCGCAAGGAAAATTATTGCCGATGACACACACATCTATAGAAGAGACTGATAGGCCAGCTCTGCTCGAAATAAAAGAGGTGGACGCCTTTTATGGCGCGGCTCAGGCTCTCGACAAACTTTCGCTGCGCATCAATGAAGGGGAAATCGTCTGCCTGCTCGGGGGAAATGCGTCGGGCAAATCTACGACGATGAAAATCATTCTGGGCCTGCTCAAGCCGCGCGCGGGCGAGGTTCTGCTTTCTGGTCGCTCCACCTTGCGCCTGCCCACGCCGCAGATCATTAGGCGAGGCGTGGCCTCGGTACCGGAGGCGCGGCGCGTCTTTTCGGAGATGACGATTGAAGAAAATCTCTATGTAGGGGCCTATGTGCGTGGAGCGCCCACAGAACGCAAACAGGATTTGCAGCGCATGTATGAGCTCTTCCCGCGCCTGGGCGAGCGCCGACGCCAGAAGGCCGGCACCTTGAGTGGAGGCGAGCAACAGATGCTTGCCTTTGCCCGAGCTCTGATGAGCCATCCCAGGCTGATCTGTATGGATGAACCGACCATGGGCCTGGCTCCTATCGTCGTGGAGCGTGTGCTTGATACGATTAGTGAGATCAATCGCCTTGGCGTGACGATCTTTATGGTCGAGCAAAACGCAGAGCTAGCCCTCTCGATCGCCACGCGTGGCTATGTACTGCAGAGCGGTAAACTGGTTTTAGAGGGGAAAGCCAGCGATCTTTTGCACAATCCCGCTATACGCGAGGCGTACCTTGGGCAGCGCGTACAGCGTGTAGATACTACATCTGACCCAACGCCTTCCTGATGCCAGGAAGTAGCACACGCATTTCGCTAGAAGGAGAGAACAACTATGGCCCAACGCAAAGTCCAATTTGGCCTGACGCTGCCAAATCGGGGCGTCATTATTGGTGCTACCACGATTGAGGAGATGCTAGCCCTTGGCGAGAAGGCCGAAGCCGCCGGCTGGGATTCGGTCTGGGTGGGGGATTCGATCTTTGCCAAGCCGCGCCTGGATTCCCTGGTTCTGCTGGGAGGGCTGGCGGCGCGCACCAAACGGGTAAAGCTGGGGCCTGCCTGCTTTGCCAGCACGCCACTGCGCAATGCGCTCTTGCTGGCCTATCAGTGGCACAGCCTCGATTTTATGTCTGGAGGGCGCACAATCTTTGTGGCCTGCCAGGGCGCCCCGGCGGCTGGAGGTGGCAAGTTTAGCGAAGAGTTCGAGGCCTTTCACGTCGAGCCCTCGTCGCGCATGCGCCGCATGGAGGAGGCTATCGATATCCTGCGCCTGACCTCAATCCATGAAAATGTGAGCTACCAGGGCGAATATAACCAGTTCAAGGATATTACTGTGCTGCCCCGCCCGGTACAGCAGCCGCTGCCCATCTGGGTTACCGCCAATCCGCGCGAAGATAAGCCGAAATGGGCCGAGAGCGCCTTGCGTCGCGTGGCAAAATATGGCGATGGCTGGATGACTACCCGTAACACGATTGAATCCTTTTCCACGAATCTCGCGCTCATTCGGCGCTACGCCCAGGAAGATGGGCATGAGCTCAGCCCCGACTTTGAGGCTTGTCTGTACTATAACATTAATGTGAACGAGGATCGCGAGGCAGCCCTTGCCGAAAGCAAGCGCTTCCTGGATACCTATTATACTGCTGACTACTCGCGCGAATTCCTGGAAAACTGGGTGGCCTGTGGCTCGCCGCAAGAATGCATCGCCAAGCTACGGGCCTTCATCGACGCCGGGGCGACAACTATTACCCTGCGCCTGACCAGCTACGATCAGGATCGCCAGTTTGAGCGCGTAACCAACGAGGTCTTAAGCGCTCTGAGCTAGCGTTCTGTCAAGCTGGAAGTGACGCGTCAAGGGCCGCGATCCGCCGGCAGGTGGCGCATTTGTCATACGAAGTCTGACAAAGCACGAGGGACTGTTAGCGCAAAGCTGCATTGGGCAGGAGAAAGATAACTATGGTGACACGTTTTGATCATTTTGTGATCGCTGTACGCGATCTGGATACGGCGATTCGCCTCTATCAGCGTCTGGGCTTTGAGGTCCAGCCAGGTGGAAGACATACGGGGCGCGGCACGCATAACGCCTTGATCCGCTTTGGCCTTGACTATATCGAACTGCTCTCGGTCTACGACGCAGTTGAGGCCCAGCTCACAGGCATCAGAGGGACAAGTATTATCGACGCCTTGCAGAAGCGCGAGGGCGCACTGCTTGGTTACGCGCTGGCCACTGAGAACATAGAGCAAGAGGCTGAGCGCTTCAAGGACACGGAGCTCTTCCAACCAGCCTTTGCTATGAAGCGTCTGCGCCCTGACGGCAAGGAGCTGACCTGGCGCCTCTTTACGCCTGGCGCGGTGGCCTGGCGGCGTCCCTGGCCCTTTATCATCCAGTGGGATACGCCCGATACCGAGCGCTTGCTTATCGAGCAGCCGGGCCGGCATCTCAATGGCGCCAACAAATGGGTTCGCATCGCGGTAGCCACGCGCGATGTGGCGGGCCTAATTCCGCTCTACAGGGATAAGCTGGGTCTACAACAGCAAGAGCCGTCCGAACCTGCGGGGCAGCGCGCTATTTTCCAGCTTGGCTCATCCAGCATAGAGCTGTTTACGCCACAGGAGGCGGGAGCTGCCCAACAGACGCTGCAAGAGCTCGGTGAGGGGCCGTTTGAGGTGACTATCGCCGTAGAGGATCTGCGCCAGACGCGCTCCTTCCTCGCTCAGCGCGATATCAGCTTCGAATGGCATGCCAACAAGCCTGATACGCTTATCCTCGCTTCTCCCGATACGCTGGGAGTGCGCTTTAGCCTGGTTCAGCAGAGCGAGGAATAGGCTGGCAGCCTATTTTATCTTCAGGCTGATTCTGGCAGTCCCATAAGCTCAAAGAAGTTAGAACAGAGCCGCCGATGGTTCTGCGGAATGCCGTGCGCATAAATAATTTGGTATTACAGGCAAAATATAGAAGGAGCAAATAATGAGCACATTAAATGAATATCTTGAGCAGAAACGCCAGGCACTTAAGCAGCGGCAGGAAAATCTTGATGCGCAGGGCGGAGGCGAGCCAACGAGCTTAAAGGCCAGCGTGAGAGCCGAAGGACGCAGCGGCATCAGGCGTATTCGCATTCGTGACTTCCAGGTGATCAGCGATAGCGGTCCCGACTTTGCTGGCTACAATCTTGGTCCGTCCTCGCCCGAGCTGCAGCTTGGTGTGCTGGGCAGCTGCCTTACGCACGTCTTCCTGATCCAGGCCGCTGCGCGTAACGTGCCCATAGATGAGCTAGATGTTGAGGTGTCGGGACAGATCGATCCGCGCGGCGGGCGTCCCGGCTATGAGCATATCCCGGTCTATCCGCATAACATCAACTACACGGTCCATATTAAATCTCCAGCCTCGGAACAAGAAATTGCCGAACTGCACGAAGCCGTGGAGCGCGCCTGCCCGATCCTTAACTTACTGCTCAATCCGCAGCAGATTACGGGCAGCGTAGAGCATACAGTATAATTTCCGCCCTTCACGTCGCATTGGTGCCTCTTAGTCTTTAAGCGTCCACGAAAGCAGGAGTGCCGAATTACTCGACACTCCTGCCCGATGCACTATGTAGAACGCGAGAGCTTGTTCACCTTTTTTGTCATTACTTTAAAAGAAGTGCCTACCTGATCCCGACATCGGACGTAGCGGCGGCGGAGACAAAATGGGTTGGCGAGCCAGCCGAAAGCTGATCCGGGCTATTCAGTTCGGCGCCGGTGGGCGCAGACACAGCACCCTTAAGCAAGGGATCATGCGTCTCTTGCATCCAGTTAATGAGCCGTGCACGCATCAGCTCCAACACAGGTGCATATTCAAGCCTATCAGCTAGATTGCAAGCCTCGTTGGGATCGAACAGCAGATCATACAATTGCTCAACAGGACGTGAGTGCAGCTGCCAACCGTTTTGCAGCAAAAGTTCCTTGCTAGGACTATCATCACAGTTTGGCAGCACCGGTCCGGCCTGCTGATCGAAACGGCGAATATACTTCCAGCGCTCAGTGCGAGCCGCGCGCACGGGTTCATAGGCCGCGTGGAAAGTTATTTCAGCAAAAACCGCGTCATGAATAGTATCAACCTCGCCTCGCACAACAGGAAGGAATGAGCGGCCCTGCAGCCACGTGGGAGGATCAATGGCTAAGAGATCGCAAAGCGTAGGGAAGATATCGACTTGTGAGATCAAAGCATCGCTTACTTTTCCGCCCCGAAAGCCGCCAGGACCACGCATAATGAGCATAACGCCTATACCATGATCTGTAAGATTGCCTTTCATAAGAGGAAATGGTATACCATGATCAGTAGTGCATATAACTAGCGTATTCTCTGCCAACCCCTTCACCTCCAGAGCATGCATAATTTCACCAATTCCTTTATCCAGAAGTGTAGCACTGGCCTTGAAGGCAGCCATATCCTTACGCGCCTGCGGGGTATCGGGTAAAGGTGCCGGAGGTAAAGTATAGTTGACGTCCTCTTGCGTGGTCTGTCCCGAGAACTCGCGGTGCGTCTCAAAAAAGCCGACCGAGAGGAAGAAAGGCTCAGGCAGGCCGTCGCGTATCACGCTCACAGCGGTTGGCGCAAGCGTCTCTGCATGGAAATCCTTGACATTAACAATCGTATCATAGCCGATGCGGGTAAAATCTTTGGCGATATGCTCCTCGCCGATCAGGATGGAATGATATCCAGCCTGCTGGCGCAGCGTATGTAGGATATGCTGAGTATAATCGTTTAAGGCAAAGCCG
Organism: Ktedonosporobacter rubrisoli; assembly: GCF_004208415.1. Classification (GTDB taxonomy): domain Bacteria; phylum Chloroflexota; class Ktedonobacteria; order Ktedonobacterales; family Ktedonobacteraceae; genus Ktedonosporobacter; species Ktedonosporobacter rubrisoli. The sequence goes on from NZ_CP035758.1 coordinate 7,956,831, forward strand.
CGATGCGCCAGCCCCAGCATTCCATTGCTATGCGGATGTTGACCTGTCAAGAGACTTGCCCGACTCGGGGAGCAGGTGGGCGCGGCACAAAATGCCTTGCGAAACAAGACCCCTTCTTGCGCCAGGCGCTGGATATTGGGAGTAGGAATAGCATATCCATAAGGTTGGACATAACGCCCGGTGTCATGCGAATGAATATACAATATGTTTGGTCGCTCTTTTTGCACAGCATCAATCTCCTTCCATAAAAAGCCAGCATATAAAAATACTCAGGCCATATATTTTGTGGGCATAGCCACTTTTTCCCATTACCGCTGCCTCCGGGGCGCACATCCTCTAGGATCTGGCCCCGCCAGTGGCCACGTCGCGCCAGTTCTTGCCGCTCCCACTTATCCCTTTCCCCTAATGTTTACCTTCGCCGCCCGCTAAACGTGTCCTCCTTGTTACTTGCGGTTCAGGGATATCTTTATCATACCACTACATACATAACCAGAATAAATCAATTAAATAACTTGAAGTAATGGGTAAAACATGGTATAGTCAGAATATAGGGTAAATAGACCCACAAGAGGCGAAATATTGCTCTTTTTTGAATGTGAGCCGAAAGCAGCCAGGAGGTTTTCTGTGCATCGACCCTTCACCTCTTACATCATCTGCGCGACGCAGCGCAGCGGCAGTACGCTTCTTTGCGAAGCATTGAAAAATACTAATCTGGCAGGCTATCCAGAAGAGTACTTTGACGCACTGAAAAGCACGGGAGTGCCGCGTCGGCCTCTGGAGTACTTTAGCGAGATCCTGGATGAGGAGCTGATCGCGATCTTTAAAGGCCGCGAGAGACCAGACGAGGAGCAGCGTCAGCCACCACCGGGAATGAGCTATCAGGATTACCTTGAGCATGCTATCAAGATAAGTACCTCACCCAATGGTGTCTTTGGTACTAAAGTAATGTGGGGCTACTTCCCTGACTTTATCAGCAAGTTACGCGACATCCCGCAGTATCAAGAACTTCCAACAACTACATTACTCTCTACGATCTTTCCTGATCCGCACTACATTTATGTCACCAGGCGCGATAAAATCGGCCAGGCCATCTCTCTGTGGAAGGCCTTGCAAACCTGGGTCTGGCGCAAAGAGGACGTCACTAACAATATCGGGCCGACCAGGCATCTCTACTTCCACTTCAGAGCCATTGACCATCTAGTCCAGCTTATTGAGCAATACGAGGAATCGTGGCAACAATTCTTTGCCGAACATGATATTCAACCATTTACGATTGTCTACGAGGAACTTGTCGAAACGTACGAGGCAACGCTACGCGCGGTTCTACGCGAGCTGAATATAGCTGTACCGGCCAACCTGATCGTAAGAAATGGGAAGCTGCAGCGGCAAGCCGATGAGCTCTCGACTAGCTGGATACAGCAATACAACTTTATGAAGCAGGCCGCGCAAGTCACTCTCTAATGTTGTCTTTTTGTCTGCTTGTCATCTTTACCTGATCAGCCACTCTTATGGCCCCTGGGCACGGATCAGCCGTGCCCGTTTTAGTAAAGCTTCATAGTAGCAGGCTCAGCTTCAGGCCTGCTAAGCCATGCCGCCCTACTTGGCCTCTGCCGCCTTCGGCTGGAAATCGAGGGCTAGCGAATTGATGCAGTAGCGCTTGCCGGTTGTCTCGCGTGGACCATCATCGAAGACATGACCCAGATGAGCTCCGCAATTTTTGCACACGACCTCGGTGCGGTGCATAAAAAACGAATTGTCATCGTGCAGCTCGACATGCTCCCTATTCATCGGCTGGTCAAAGCTGGGCCAGCCCGACCCTGACTCAAACTTGGCATCAGAGGAGAAGAGAGGCTGGCCGCAGGCTGCGCAAGCGTAGACTCCCTGATCATGGTTATAGTAAAGCGCGCCGCTAAAGGCTGGCTCTGTTCCCTTTTGCCGACAGACCTGGTACTGTTCTGGCGTAAGTTTCTCTTTCCAATAGCTTTCCGGCTGATTTCTCAAGTCGCTCATGCTTCCTCCTGGTACGCGACAGCCTCAACTGTCACGCGTAAGCTATATCACGCAGGATCATCTTGCCCATCAAAGCAGTATTGAGTTTTATCTGTATATATGATAGCACGCCTGATGATCCTATAAAACTTCTCTTCTATATAAGAAAACACGGCGCTCAAGGGATTTGTTTCCACTCGGGCTTTCTGATAATGTGCCTGCCATTCTGGACAAACTTCTACTTCTAGTACGGTAGAAATGCATTGAGGGATGGAGCTAGAAAGCGCAAAGATCCTACCTTCTCCAACAGGTCCGGTCCGAGAGCACACGCGAGATCAGACGAAAAAGATAGCCAGATGCTTGCCATCCCTGTTCCCCAGATAAAGGATGCTTAAGAGTGCAGTATGGCGTTGCCATGCTTATATTGCGCGCTTTGCCAGTCGAGCACCTCGGCTAGCTCCTGGCGAAAAGCCTCCAAGGCTTGCTCACGGCTGACCTCATCTGGCATTGTGCCCATTTTCCAGATGAGCAAAATCTCAATAGCATTTGGCGTAGTTTCGTAATTGATGATGTAGCGGGCAACAGTGCCAGGAAATTCATGAGCTGCTTTGCGCCTTATCGCGCTTAACTTTTTCAACAAGACGTCCTGCTGACCGGCCTCAATCTGCACAGATATGGATGTGACAAATAAGGCATTGTCCTTTGAAGATATGCGCCAGGCCGGGGTTCTGGTTCGTGGTCTTCCCACCGACTTCTGTTTGAAATTCTCAAGCTCTTCTGTGGGGATTAAAAGCAGGTTTGAAGCGCGTACAGCATTGAGGCGCTTATGGTCGATATAGAAATAAATCATCTTGTCTGAGACATTCAACATCTCAGCGGCTTCTTTGACTGACACATATCCTGAAAGCTTCGGAATATCTTTATCCTCTTTCATAAAGCGCAGTGTAGTCTTTTCAAAAATTTATCTAATAGTTCTCTAAATTCAAATAATTGACATTTTTTTGAAAGAGAGTTATACTTTCCTCATCGACAGGGTGTTCCCGCTGCAAGAGCAACAGGAACGCGCATATATTCCATCTCTGTGTTGAAGTTGTCAGGTAGAAAGTGCAGGAGTTTATTTATGATGGCCAATTCTCTCTATCAACTTGATCTTAAAAACCTCATCCCGGTTCTTGCCAGCCAAAGGCGCAGCGGGCGCTTAATTGCCGAACTCTCTTCCCTTCCAGCTGTACCAATTCATAAGAAGTGCTACACCTTTGCCCATATTCTCGTCCGGGACGGTAAACCTTTTGCTTACGAGATCTGGGTCAATGGCGAGCTATTTATCAGAGGTCGAAGAGTCATACAAGCTTTGCTCCTGGCTGGCAAACTGGCCTGGACCCTCCTGAACCCGGAGAAGCAAGCGCAAGCAAGTCAACATGACCCGAGTACACAATTCCCGCACCGCTTGCAAGAGCCGGGCAGAGCCGAATTCATGAGCTGGCCGCGACGACGGCGCCAGGTCTATTGGTTAGTCGATGGTGGCAATTCTCTAGCGCGCATTGCTCAACTACTTAGCTTGCCCATCAGCCAGGTAACCGCTGAACTTCAGAGCTTGCGTCATCAGCGCTGGATCTCCTTCGAAGTTTGAATGCATATATGCAAACTTATTTGCTGGATAAATAAGTAGCATGCGGGCGTGGTTACACATCATCGATTTCGCTATTCAGAAGTTCTCTATGTCGCATTGTTAGCAAGGGGATCACATTCTATGGAACAACAATATAACTCGGATCGTTTGCCTACTATTTCGCTAAATCAGCGTGAATTGCAGGCTATCAATGCCATCATTGAAGGCTATCTTCCTCATTTGCGCAGAAAACTCCCATATCCATACAAGACTATCAAGTTACTAGATGATGTACGGCGGAAACTGGCTCCAGCGCTAAAGCCAGGCGCGTTCCCAGCAGGAGAAGCGCTTGCGCTATCCCTTGAAGAATTACAGGCCATTGGCATAGCGCTACAAGGTTTTGTGGCCCTCATCTATAAAATAATCCCGCACTCACCTGAACGCAACGCTACACTAGAGGACCTCAATAAGCTCAGGGCCGCGATTGAAGCTATCCTGCATCCCGGCGAAGGGGCATAGAGAAGCAAGCGGGCATCTTCTTACTGCTTCTCTATGCGGATATCGCCTTTGCGCGTCTTAAGCTGTAAAAGCGGGTGGGGTCCATTGTCGGATGTCTCGGCAAGCTCATTTTTATACTCGCCCGAACTTGTATGCTCGCTGACCTGGAGGATCGCATCTGGCGGCAGCTTCAATTTGATATTGCCATCGTCTGTACTCAGGCTAGAGTTGCTCTGCGCATCAAGCGAGCCCTCGACTTCGATATCGCCCTCAGTCGTTTGTAGATGCGATTTGCCGCTTAGCTCGCTATCTCGCAAGGAGATGTGGCCGTGCACTGTTGTGGCATTCAGTTGTCCAGTGAAATTTTTAAGCTCGATATCGCCCTTGACGCTCTCTAGATCTACGCGGCCCTGCACATTATCAAGTTCGGTATGGCCATCGGCCAGGTGGCTGGTAATTGGTCCATTTATATCTTCAATCTTCACATCGCCCGACTGCTTGTCTAATTGCACGCTTGTGGTCTCGGGCGCCAGCACATCAAGATTGGTCGAGGCTGCAAAAAAGTGATCTCGGCTCTGGCTCACTGTCACCGCAATAGTATCGCCCTGCTGGCTATAGCTCACAGGTATCGCGTTAGCGTTGATGGCCCGATCTAGGCCGCTCATCTTTGCAGTAATCGTTACCTGATCAGTATTGCCTCTATGGATATGCACGTCTCCCTTGGCGCCCTTGATCTCAAGCACGGGATGGCTGCTGACTGTAAAATTGTGCGAGGCCGAGGCCTCTGTATAATCGCGCAAGGGTGACTCAAAGAGGCGCAGGCCCAGGCAGCCACTGACGCCCAGCACAATGAGCAGGAGCAGAACAACAATCATTGGGATAGATATTCTGCCGGATCGCTGTTGAGGGGCCCGTAGCTTGGCGCCACCCTGCTGGCGTGATCCTGGCTCCGCGTAGCTTTCGTTATATTCGCCGTAATTGTACTCTGCCCGCTCACGAGAAGGCTGCTCGTACATGGCTCTACTTGCCCGCTCACGTGTACCTTCCGGCATGCCCTGCTCAGCAAACATCCCTTCCTGATTATGCATAACTGGCTCCTTTTTAATCAACAAAGCAGCTTATTCGTAACGATCCCGGCGGCGTACGCGCCTATCTCGATAGCCCGCTTGCGGCATCTCGTCGTCCCAATACTGATCGCGTGTATCTCCATAAGGCGTCGACTGATTGTTATCCCAATACTGATCGCGCTGATCTCTATAAGGCATTGGTTGGTTGTTATTCCAGCGCGGGCCAGATGAAGGCGGCATGCTGTTATCCCAACGCTGATTGCGCATCCCCTGAAAGATCGAAAGCGGTTCATTTCTGGACCCATCAGAATTGAGCAGCGAGTTTATATCCCAGTTAGTCAGCGCAAGCGCGCGCAAGCCAATGTTCAGGTCGCGACCAAGATAGATGCCGATAGACATGGCCAGCAGGGCCTCGTTGAGAGGTAGGACCTGCGAGAGACCGCTTGTGTGCAGCACAACCTCGGCGGCAAGGCGCAAGGCCGCAATACCCAGGTAGGCTCCGATAAAGGGCCAGCTACCTTTCTGGCGCACCTGGCCAGTAGTGCCATCGACCCAGACATGCACAAATTGGGCAATGATAAAGCCCAGGAGCCCTCCAACAAAGGCGCCACCGATAGTCAGGGCGAGCATCGATGGATCGGCCTTCTGGAGGTAGATGTAGCCAAGGACCAGAGCGGCAACCACCGGCGCAACGATATCGCTACGCGTTACAGGCTGCTCCGAAAGCATACGTACTATAGCAAAGCCCACTATAACCACTACAATAAGGATTATTCCTGCACCGTTCATAGATTCCTGCCTTTCTTGCTGTCAGCTGATACTCCTGCCAGGCTTGCAAAGGATAGCGTGACGAGAGAAATTTTCTAGCTCTTGCTGCGTTCCAGAACCCCCTTTTATCTTCAGCGCGTTCATGCCTGCATCAGCTGTTCGTCATCTCGCCAATAGTGTATGCGGAAAGCGCTAAGAAAGCGCCAACTTCAGGTTTGATTCTGGTTTGATTTTTGTGGGCTCCATTTCTCCACCCTGGGGTTGATGTCCCCCAACCTGAGATAGGCTATAATAGGACCTGAGCAGAGCGAGACAATTTTAAGTAAGCATTCTATGTGAGTATTGCAGGTAGAGGAGAGTTAGCGCGCCGTGAATATGCTGTTGGATATATGTCTATTTGAGGAAGGCCCCAAAGATGAGGGTACGGAGCATCGCCCAGGGCTCTGGAGCAATATCCGGGCCGTAAGAGGTATTCCGCGCATATTCTTTACTGGGGATCTGCTCTTTAGCGATCTGGCAGCATTGTTCCTAGCTGTCTATATTGTGGTTACCTCGCTTTCGATGCCTTTGCCCTTGCTCGTTCTCACAGAGAGTATATATCTCATTCTGGCAGTCCTGATCATCGCTTCGCGCGGGCTCAATCGCTTCCCTCTCGTTTTTCTGATGTATTGTGCGGCCCTGCTCTGTAGCCTGCTCCTGAATGTGCTGGTGCCAAATAACTGGGGAGCGTATGGGCTCTATACTATCTGCGGCCTTGTCCTCTATCGCTTCCCGCGGCGCTGGTCATTGCCGCTCATCGCCGCCGATATACTCATTCTGCTCGCAACAAACCACCATCTACAGAATCCCTGGCAATGGAGCAACCTGGAATCTTTGCTTCTTTCGTTCGGCATCGCCGTTGCCATAGGTTGGGGCGGCTGGTCGCAGCGCACGCAATATCTGCTGGTGGCAAGGCTACACGAGGTACAGGAGCAATTGCGCGTCGAGATGGAGCGCACACGGGAGCTGGCGGCCGAGCATGAGCGCACGCGTATCGCCAGGGATATTCACGATGTGCTCTCACACACGCTCTCCGTGCTCTCCATCCAGGTGCAGGCTGCCCGCCATCTGCTCAAGCGCGATCCCGAGCGCCTTACGGCTAAGCTTGATGATATGGCCGTACTGATTCGTGAGAGCATTGCCGAGAGCCGGCGCGTCGTTGGCCTGCTAAGAGAACCATCCTCCGTGCAAGCCTCTGCGCCGGATAGCGTGGGTGCGGGCCTGCGCAACACCCTGACCTTGTTTAGCGAACGTACTGGCATCCGCTGCAAGTTTGAAGAAGCTGGCACGCCCAGCGCGCTGAGCCAGGAACAGATAGAGACGTTGCACTATGCCTTGCGCGAGATCCTGACCAACGCCCATCGTCACGGTGCGGCCCGCAATGTCTTGATTACTTTGCGCTGGCGCGAGGCGGCAGTCATTTTACAGGGACGCGACGATGGTCGGGGAGAAGCTGCCTCTGCTAGCGGTCCGCTCAGCGATAAAATAAGCATGGGCAGCGGTGGACATCATGGCTTACAGGGTATGCGCGAGCGGGCCAACGCCCTGGGAGGAGAGCTTGCTGCCGGACCCGGAGAGGCCGGAGGGTTTGAGGTGATATTGCGCCTGCCCTTTAATAGTTCCGAACAGCTTCAGATCAATTCAAGGTAAGAGGTGTGTTGTGAGCGAGAAGATACGCGTTCTGCTTGCCGATGATCAACGCCTGATGCGCGAAGGCTTGCGTATTATTCTGGAAGATACAGCGGATATTGAGGTAATCGGCGAGGCCCAGGACGGCCTGGGCGCAATCAAGCAGGCCGAGGAGCTTGAACCAGATGTCATCCTGATGGATATTCGCATGCCGCTCTGCGACGGCATTGAGGCGACTGAACGCATCCGTCAACAAGCGAACGGACCCAGGCCGCGCGTTCTCCTGCTGACGACCTTCGATACGCCCGAACTGGTAATCGAGGGGATGCGTGCCGGCGCATCCGGTTACCTGCTTAAGGACTGTAGCGCCGAGGAGGTAGGCAGTGCGATCAGGACTGTTGCTCGCGGCCAGGTGCTTTTGCAGGCTTCGAGCGCCGTAGATTTGTTGGCAGGATTGGCCAACGCTCAGGCTTCGCGCCCTACGTCGCCAACGCAAGGCGAGACCTTTGGCCTGACGGCACGCGAGCTTGATGTTGTGCGCTTGATTGCTAAGGGACGCAATAACGCCGAGATCGCCCAGGAGCTCTCCGTCAGCGATTCGACTGTCAAGACGCACATCAATCACATCTTTACCAAGCTGGGCGCTCGCGATAGAGCCCACCTGGTTGTGCTGGCTCACCAGTTTGGCTTAAGCTGAATGGTCCAAAGAAAGAAAAGGCGGCTCGCTCTTCTATAGTGAGCCGGCAACTAAATCACTGTAAGATTTGTCCTTATCCTCCAAGGCGAGCCAGTTGCTATAATCAGCGGGCAGTGCTGGCCTTGCACATAGCTTGCGTTGACAGCCAGCGTTCTGCGCGCTGTATTACCGGGTCCTGGCTGGTTCCGTAGTGCGACCAGTCTATCTTGACGGCCTCGTCAGGCTGGATCGTTGAGCCATATACTTTGCCGCTCCGATCCATGCCAATATCGCTCATGATATTGAGGAGCGCCCCATCTATCAGCTGATAAGTAATATTTGAAGAAGAGAGGCCTGCAGTTGTTTCCCCAAAGGTGCGCGTAGCGGGCCGGCCCAGGAAGGCCATCAAGACTCCTTCACCAGAGCTGGCAGTATTGCCACTGATTAAGAGCGCGACGGGCGGCTGTGCTATCTTGGGTTGATAGGCCGGTACGAGAGGTGGCACAAAGCTGGCCGGGCTGCCTTTGATCAGGATAGCGCCATTGCGATAGCCAAAGCTCACATTCACTTTGCCATTGGGACCGACATAACTTAGTAGATTGCTGCCCGCGCCCAGAATTGGTCCTAGGCCCTGAAGCATAGGGTAGATATTGCCTCCGGTGTTCAGGCGCAAGTCGATAATCCACCCGCAGGTCGGCTGCGTATCCAGCCGCTTGATCAGGTTTTGTAACTGGCTGGCATAGTGCTGCGGGGCGTTGCCAGTTGTGCCATAAAGATTGACATAGCCAATGTTGTCGGCCAGGCGGTAACCGTTCGTGCCCAATTCTCCAGCATAGGGAATGCGCAGATCCAAGCTAATAGCTTTCTTCTGCCAGCTATGCCCTGGCTGCCAGAGCAGCTTTATCTCTGTCGGCGTTCTGCGCAAAAGCGTGACAATATCGCCAGGCTTTATGCCAGCTCTGTCGGCGCTACTACCCGGAAAGACAAAGGCCACCGCAACCGCTTTATGCTGCAGCCAGCTTGTCGCCAGGACCTTCTCTACCAGAAAGCCTGGCCCATGGCCTATTCCTGTGCTCAGATCTAGCGCTTGCTGGGCCCCAATCAGCGCACTATGGTGATCACCCAGGCTGGTGAGAACATAATTGATGGTGCTGTACGTATCCTCACTGCTCCGCGCCTGCTGGATCATGCCCTCTGCATTGTGTATCACCTGCGGCCAGTCAAGCTGGGAACTGCGATAGGCATTGGTGCGCATGAGCCAGAGCGCGCTGGCCAGATAGACCGCGGGTTGCGGCAGGATCACATAGCGCAGGCAAGGAATAAAGCTGGCAGGCAGCAAGATGAGGATGAGGAGAAGAGAGACAAAACGCCTTCTGGGTAGTGCGGCTCTCGTCACTTGCTTGCGCTTTCTCCACAAGATAGGCGCGACCATTTGTAAGATAGTTCCAGCGCTAGCAAAGGCGAGCAACCAGTATTCTTGCAGGCCCAGCGCATAGATGATACCGTAGGTGAGAAGGAGCAGCCAGGCCAGCGCGCTGAGCCCATTGCTCAGCAATGCTGACGGGCTAAAACTGACGAGGATGAGCAGTAGCGCTAAGCCAGCAAATAAGACTAAGGTTGGCCAGTGAAAGGGGAAGATGAGAAAAAGGAGATAACAAGTGATGAGATAAGCAGCGCAGAAGCATGCACGGCCTTGCGCGTGCGAGAAATATTTATGCATTTGCTCTTCATACACCCCTGATAGCTGTGATTTGCCAGTCAGTTTGTCCCAGTCGAACAGGATATCGATCAATGACAAGCCAGGTAGTTTATCGACAAAAACCGTGTTGTAGTACATCTGCCAGAAAAGCCTGTACATGCGAGTTGAGCAAAGAGGTGGTTTTCCAGCAGAAGCACTTCACTCTGGCTAAACAGGTGCTATGAGTCATCATCAAGAGATGATACGTACAGTTCCCGCGATAATTTGCCAGCGCTCATCCTGAAACTGCCATATACGCAGATAGCGGCAGAAAGCCTCAAGAGGTTTTCCCTGTAATTGCACTTTTACATGAGCTTTTACTGCAACAACTGCACTTTCTCCATAAAATTGCATAATTGGTTCTTCGACAAACTCCATAGCAGTCTGAACCATAGCACCGGACGCATGACTTTCGATATCCTCGCGTTTTCCCTGTACATTTCCCTCGGCATCAATAAACACCAGGTCATCATGTAGTAAGCGTTCCAGGGCTTGCACATCATTGTTCACCATTGCCTGTTGAAGCTGCTTCTCAGCATGCACAATTTCCTCAAGAGAGTGGTTCATTTCTCCCTCCTTTCATTCGGGCTAGCGACAATTGCCTGTCTGCCCATTTCCTCAAGCATAGATACTTGAAGCAAAGAAGTAAAGAGGAAACCTATGCTCCTAGCATATTTTTCAATCAGAAGATGTCCCGTTTGGCGCATATCTGAGATAGCTTTTACCCTACTATACTGTATTGGAGATTCTAGTGCAAGTTATGCGCTAAAAGTATAAGCTTCACATTTTGTCGGATAAAGAGAATTTAGGCACAATAATAGGGGTCACCGAACATTTGGTGACCCCTATTATAAATTAACGTATGTCGATATTTGCTACATGGCAAGCTTATTGCTGATAGGGATTGTTATAATGCTGGCCATAGGGATTATCCTGTTGTGGGTAGGGCTGCTGCGGATAGGGTTGTTGAGGGTATCCAGGATATTGCTGTTGCCCATACGATGTTCCAGCCTGTTGAGGTGGATAGGGCTGCTGTGGATACTGCGGTTGCGGGTAAGCTGGATATTGCTGCTGCCCATATGGATTCGCCTGTTGTGGGTATGGTTGCTGTGGATACTGCGGTTGTTGCGGATAGGGCTGCTGTGGATACTGTTGCTGAGCGTAAGGCTGCCCATACTGCTGTTGACCATACACATTAGCTTGCTGAGCAAAGGAATTTGGCTGCATGGTTGCAGCGCCACGACGTCCCATCCCGGGCTTGCGCATCCGAATAACCAGCATCAACCCGCCTAAAAACACAAGGATCAGGCCAACCCACCAGTACTTAGCCCCGGAAGGTTGCGTAAGCGAGGCAAAAGTGGCCAGCAGTCCTATTCCCGCGACAAGGGCCGCGACGACCATATCGCCCACGCGCTTACCAAATATTCGATAGATAAACCAGATAACAATATTGCGACGCAATGTGCCCTCCAGAGAAGTACAGATATATTGAAATATAAAATATATTATAAAACAAATTTCTATTCATCTGAAGCTTCTAGGACAAAAATCCTAATCACAGTAAAAATCTCAACAATTTCGAGCTTAACAGCTCACCAGGCTAGATCTGGGCTCAGGCTTGGGACACATCCCAAATTTGGACCATCTACCAGGAACAGAGTTGAAACCTTTTGCCACATTCTTACCACTATAGAGGTAGAACCCCTTTACCAAGAAAGGTTATGAACGTGGCTATAACGGAAGAAACAACGGATGCCGAATTGGTCAAATTGGCACTCGCTGACAATAAAGATGCCTTTCGTCTGCTTATCGAGCGCTATCAAGTGATGGCAATATGTCTCACAGTGCGCTTTACCAGGAATGTAGAGATAGCACGCGAGCTAGTGCAGGAGGCGATGCTGCAAGCCTATCTTTCGCTTGACAAGCTACACGATGCGACCCGCTTTAAAAGCTGGTTTTACAGCATCACCTTGAACATCTGCCGGAACTGGCTGCGCACACATAAAGAGATCCTTTCTCTTGATACCCAGGAGGGAAGCCAGCTTTTGGAACAATCCTCATGTTTGATACAAGACCCCCAGGAACAATTGGTAACGCAAGAAATACAGCAGATCGTAGGAGAGGCTGTGAGGATGCTCTCCACGCCATATCGAGATGTCGCTTACCTCTTTTATTACGAAGAGATGAGCATGCAGAAGATCGCCCATCACCTGCACATCTCGTTGCCTGCCGTAAAAAGTCGCCTGCACCGAGGGCGTAAGCAGCTACGCCAGCATCTCAACGCACTCTATCCTGAAGAGGTCTACAGCACAACGGCGAAGAGGCAACGCAGAACTCTGCTGCGAACCATTTTTACCGGAGTGATACATCCAAGATATGCCAGAGCTGATCTTGTTTTTCTCTTACATACGCAGCGCCATAGAACCTCGTCTCTCCTACTCCAGAGCCAGGAGCAGACGGCGGCCGGAAAAGCTCTGCCAGACTCTACCCGACAAGATGTCAGCGCGGAAACAGATGATATGACCCAGCAAAGTTCTGCTTCAAACCAGGTGAACATAAGATCGAAATATATGGGAGGAACTATGCAAAACGATCAAGGAAGAAGCTTCCGTTTCTCCGCCATCTGGGCGGGCATCATCATACTAGGGTTGCCATTATCTTTAGGGCTGGCTCAGCTCATCACTAATAATACTATCAAATTGATCAGCCTTGGCCTGACTCTGAGCACCTGGTTTGCATTTTGTGTCGCGCTAGCATTTCTTACTCGCGGGTTGAGGAAGCATAAAATTTTCAATATGGGTTACATGCTCCCTCTTGTTCTCCCACTAGTCATACTGCTTTTCATTGTGATAAGTACTTTCCATATAGCACGCAATCTTGGTTTAGATGATAGTGGGTCCCTATTGATAGCTTTTGCGCTTCTTGCCGCCTGGTCATCCATAAGTATTCTTCTCTCAAGAACCGCGCGAAGTCGATACCTGGCCCTCCATGCGCTCAACTGGCTTTTCTGGCTAGGTATGGCAATCGCTCTGGCTCCCTGGCAACTCTACGCATCCCTCTACATGGGTATGACCGGTTTACTGGCTCCCTGGCAAATACTGCTGTTTCTGGCCTTCCCTTTGAGCATTTCGCTTGTCTTGCTAAGTTTCTACAAGACTATCATTCAGCGTCAACAATCTTTTTTTCAGCGAGGGAATTCATCATCCGTGATGCCTAAGTCAGATAATCAGCAGAGCTATGAGCAAGGCTATCGTCAGTCATACAGTGAAGGCGGAACAATCTATACCTATGCGAGCCAGCACGAAGAACCGGTAGCCGGCTACCCATGGCAGGACGATATGCTAACGATGAAAATCGAAGAAAGGCCGTAGAAAAGGCTCCTGACTCCCAGAAATAGTGAAGAGGCCGCAGAGGCATTTCTGCCTGCGACCTCCTCCTGATGAGCCTCTTTTGAGAAGAGAGCCGCTAGCGGCTCGCCTTCCATACCGAGCTGAAGAAGCTGTACAGCGCGTCGCCAGCGATACAGCCGGCGGCCAGAATGCTCATTGGCCCCTCGGCCTTCTTGCCATAGAGCTTGAGCACGATCAGGCGAATGATCAGGCCGGCAATTACCGACCAGCCAGCCATAGGATTATTGATTAGCAGACCGGTAGCTAGCAGAATACCGATCTGGCGTGAAGGGCCACCGATGAGCTGGATAAGCGCTCCCGGAATGGCCCAGATAAGCAGGCTGGTGGCAATACCGCCATTGCTCAAGCCAGCCTTGATCGTTGCGACATACACCTTATCGACAGGCGGGATCAGGCCCTTGGAAAAGTATGAGTGCTGGATAAGTGCCACAACCACAACCGCTACGACAAAGCCGGCCAGCGTCGAGAGAAACTGCTGACGACGACCTTCGAGCTCAAACTGCTGGCTCTCGCCGGCGCGCAGAATCCAGCCTGTCTTGAAGTCATAGCCCATATCGGCAAAAGCCGGTCCCGTCGAGGCGGCATAGGCCACAAGAATGACCAGCGCGATAGGCGGAAAGCCCAGTAGCATACCCACAATTAGTGAAATTAAGGCCACGGCAAAGGCCGGGAACCAGCCAGCATGCATGGCCGAAAGGCCAACGATTAGCTCATGAGCCATGGCGATAATCGCCGCAAAGATAATCCAGCCGATAAACTGCGGTAGCGGCATATGTGTAAAGAGTCCAGTTCCCACAGCCAGCACAATTGCACAGCCAAGAAAGGCCACGAAGCCCCACTTGACAGCGTTGCCCACATCCCGCGACGTGCGCGTAAGCTGTCGCGAAATGCCCAGCGCCTCATCAGTATTTTCCTCGGCCTGGCCTTCCTGCTCATTTCCGCGCCGCTTGAGAAGGAGCCAGATCACCTGGAAGAGGGCAACCACGCCGGCTCCAATCATAATACCATGTGGAATGTAGAGCGTATCAATGTTCATATGGAATAGGGCCTTGTCATAGCCCTTGATGAGCAGGCCAATGCCAAACATCGCTAACGCCCAGATATTGCCGATAAAGGCCACGCCGAAGGCCGACATTGAAGCACCCAGCATCGAGCCAACAATACCCAACACGGTACCAGCCACGAGCAGAAGGCCCCGGCGCCCGCCCTTATCGCCGGCAATAATCGCCTCACCGGTCGCCACGCCAGCCGGCCAGGCATTCGAAGCCGGAAAGATACGTGAATCGAAGATCAAAAAGAGAACCACGGCATCGACAACCATCGCGCAGGCAACCCCGATCAAGGTCGGCCAGACCAGATCCGCGCGCCCAAAAAGATAAGGAATGCCAATTGGGAGCAAGAGCGCGTTGGCGGCGCCAAAGGTTGCTCCCGAAATCGTTGTTTGCATCAAGTTCTGCCGATGGACCGAGCGGAACTTAGCAAAGATATGCAAGGGTATGCGCGAGACTAAGATCGCGATGATAGCGCCGATAATCGCCGTATTTGGCGTAACGCCCAGCGTTACAATCAGTTGCAGGCCAATAATTGCGCCCAGCACAGCGACTAGCAGATTCAGGATCAGCGAGACCGGTTCAAGCAATCGAGGATGGTGCTTTTCCTGCCGGGATGTTGCATCTTCCATATGAGAACTCCTTCACAATGGGGTCTGCGCAGAGAGAAGGTCAGGCCAGCTCTGCGGCAACGCGGGCCAGAACCGCCCGCGAGAGAATGACGGGGCAATCTACACGCTCGCGAATGCGCTGCTTCATCTCTAGCGTATAGCCCATACAATCAAGGACGATAGCGTCTACGCCCTGCTTGCCCAGCGCGACTCCAGCTTCGATAACGTGGGCAATATCGGCGTAAGGGGTTGCGGCGGCAACGCTGACGTGGGCGACATTCTTTTGCCAGCGCTGCTGCTGATGAGGAACCTGGTCGGGCGATGGCGTGAGCACTCCCAGCTTAAAGGCGGGATTGATGATGCCGCGCACAAAGTTGTAGAGCAGGTGCTCAGGGATCAGCAATGGTACCTGCGTAGTAAAGGCCGGGAACGTTCCGGTGCATAGCAGCAGGATCGTCGAGACTTCTTTTTCAAGTTCCCGTATGCACTGCTGTACACGTGGGATGACGGCTTCGTGCGTGATAGTAACAGAGGACCCGTCAGCCAATCGCGTGACAAGAACATCTTGCTGGGGCTCATGCGGAGCCAGGCGCGCGATCTCCGCGTGGCTCAATCCATCCAGCGCACCCTTTTCGATGATCTCGCAGTCGGCCCGCAGCCAGGTTTTGAGCTCGGGAACGATGTCTACGCGCGGCGACTGGCCTATGGTAATTGTGCCTATCTTTTGCATCTGGTCCTCCTTATTTATAAATAGAGAAAGTGACTTTTATGGAACTGCCTACCTTAAGCCTGGAAAGACTACTCAGAGCGCATATTACAGCCCTCTAATCCAGATCCACGTTGGGCTAATACCGCTTGCGGCGGTGAGAAAAAGAAATAGGATTGACAATACGGAGCGAGGGCGTATCTCAGCGCGTACCTTCGGGTAAGGGTAAGAGCTGCAGCTTCCAGGCTCGCATGAGCAGGTCCAGCCGAATATGAATTTCTGGCGCGAAAATATTTACCTGGAGAATATCCTGTATACGTTCCAATCTATAACTGACTGAGTTACGATGAATATAGAGCTCTTCGGCGACTTCGCGGGTGTTTCCGCCGTGGCGCAGCAAGGCTTCGAGCGTCTTAAGCAATTCGGTGCCGTTACGCTGGTCATACTGGCAGAGCGGCAAGAGCAGCGAGTCGTACATCATCTTGAGGGCCGGGTGCCTGCCAATGCTGAGCAGCATATCTTCAATATAAACATCTTCGTAATGGACGATATGGCGCGCGGGAAAAACTTTACGCCCCGCCTCTACCGCGTGCCGGGCCTGGCTATAGCTCTCGTGAAGGGCCGAGAGCTGATTGACAATGCTCCCGATGCCAATGCTGAACTCTACATTTGCGAGGCGCTGCTGCAGGCGCGTGTAGAGCTGCTCGGCTGTCTGTGTGGCGGCTTCCCGTATCTCCGCGTCTGAGCTCACGCACAGGACGGCAAAGCTCTCGCCCAGCGGAACCGTCAAATGCTTGCGCCCATTCTCGCCCCTGCTCATGCCCTCGACGATTAGCATATGAATCTGTTCCCAGAGATCCTCACGCAGCTCCTCCAGTGCTGGCGCGGAAAAAATCGGCTGCACCACAAGCATGAACTGATAGAGCCCATAGGGAAAATCGAGGCGCTGGGCCCGCACCAGCAAGGCCTCTTCCGCGCGTGTGGGTGCCGAGAGCAGTTCTACAAGAAACTCCTCGCGGGCGTGCTCTTTGCGGTTTTTGGCAGCATCCTGGATAGTAAATTCCAGGGCCAAAGCTGTGGTGGCCTGGTCCAAGCACATCTGAGCAAAGAGATCATCCTGCGTGGGCTGCTCAGTGATGACAAGATAGCCGAGTATAGTGTTGGCGGCACGAATCTCGCGCGTCTGGGCCACCTGGCTCAAGTCGAAGCCAGGCGTTGCATTAAGGACACTACCTCCGGCATTGAGCACGGCCACGCAGCAATGTAAGAGATTGCCGATCATCGTCACGATCTCGGCGCTGCGCCGGCGCAGGAGCAGCTTCATGAGCTCGCTATTGACGGCGCGCGCCTTGTTCAGTACTACAAACTGGCGATTGAGGATCTTCTCCATCACCGAGTGCGTAATATCTATAGTTGTAAGTTCGGGCGGGATATCGATAATCGGGATGGCATAGGAATCGCTTTTGTGGCGCGCCTCGGCGCTGACCTGGTAGCCGAAGCGCCTCTGCTTCACGCCAACGGCCGCCCCGCCAGCCTTGTGCATTTCATCAAGCAACTTGCCAAGGGCATAAGGGTTATTCTGAAACGCATAGCCGGTGGTCAGCACGAACTCGTGCGGTCGAAGCCAGCCGGCCAGGTCGGGAATCTCCATGACATCAATATAGCGGATCTCGTTCTGTAATCCGTTTGCGCCACTCACGAGCTGGGCGTTCTGCAGGACAGGAAGCTGAAGCAGCTCTTCGACTGTTAATGATGCCTGGTCCATCGCCCTCTCCTTACCGGCCAACTAACATTCTAACCCAAGAATATGCCCCGCTTGCTTAATCCCTTTTATTTTATGATATTTACTGATAGAAGCAGCGCACGAAATTTTGATAAGAGATCCTGTTGTCCATCGCCTTGAGCGGATGGACAGCGTACTTAACTTGCCGCCCTCTGGCCAGCGGACACAGCTCCATGCCTCAGGCGGTTTAACTGACCTTGCCTGCTGCGGGTAGCGATTTGCCCAGGGTCTGCAGGTGTGCCATTGAGCCGTACAACTGCTGCATGCGTGCAAACTCCTGCGGATCATAGAAGGCGCACTGTTCGTCGCCAAAGGCCTTGGCCACCTCAAGCGAGAATTTGACGGCCAGGGCGATATCAACTTCGTGGCTGGCTCCTGTTGCGCAGCCTGGCACAACTGTCTCCGCCGTAATCGCGACTCCGACGACGGGCGCAGCGGTGGCTACGGCGGGCTGCAAGATGCTATTTACATGGTAGAGCCCATTGCCGTAAGGGGTGATATCCTGCATGGTGATGCCAAAGGTGTGCGCCGGCTGGCCAGTGCTCATCTCTAGCAGATTGATCAGGTCATCGCTGAATTTGAGGATATAGCCCTCTTTGACGGTTGGCGAGATGGCGATGCCGCGATGGTTAAAGAGCCGGTTGCCCTTGGTCGTATCGATCGAGAGAATGGCATCCATCTCCTGGCTGACCTCGTGGCGATTCACGGTAAGGATATCAACTGGCGAGTCCATAAAGGCTACGGGATGATGCGGGCGCGTGGGCGCATGCGGGCAGATATGCGTAGAGATGATGACGTCGCCGGGCAGAATATCGCCCTTTGTTTGCATATCGGCGAGCTTGAGCGCGCAGGCCATGGCAGCAATAGCGCCATCGCCGTCTGAGACCAGACCGATGCGCTCCGGACGCGCGCCAATGCCGCCCAGGCGTCCCACAATCGCTAAAGTGGGAGCTTTGCCACCGAGCACCTTGCCGCGCTGACCGGGAATGACCACCCTGACGAAATCGGTGCTGCCCTTTTCGCCCTCAACTGTCGTGACGGTTACATGTCTGGCACCGCGCGCTTCAAGAAAAGCTTTGACTTTCTCTCCCGATACGGTGCTATCATCAAGGAGTTCAAAGATCTCAATTGTTTGCTTGAGAGACATAGCAGCTCCTATGCAAAAATATAGGAAAGCACTGGCTTCCCAATAACTTGCTCGATCGGCTTAAAGAGCTGGGGATCGCGCATGCCGGCCCCCAGAAGCAGGCGTTGGCGCGGTACGTGTACCAGGATGATCTCTTCGCCTTGCTGCAGTTCGGCGGTCGGGATCGGAATGCCGGTAGCTCGCTGCAGGGTCATGATGAGATCGGGAAAGGTGCCCAGGCGCTCTCCGCCTTGTTCCAGCGTCATATACTCGTTCCAGAAGGTCAGGGCGTAATCCTTGATCTCGACAGTTCCAACATCGAAGCCGCCCTGCATGTTCAGGGTCACGTTCTCTACGGTTCCCTGACAGATGATCTTGCCGCCAAGAAATTCCATGGCCGCCCGCGCTACCGCGTCGCCGCCCTTTGTCTGCTGCTTGAGCATGAGACGACCAAGCTCAAGGGCCTGGCCAATCGCTCCGCAGGCTGCATGTTCGCGCGCGTAACGTACCGTGACGGGATTGCGCGCGACGGCAACAAGTCCACCGGCCTCTACCGAAGCCTTGCGAATAAGCGAGGCGCAGGTGGTGAGCGAGCCAGAAACAACTGTCTCGATATATTTATCGGCGCGACCGCCGGCCGCCGCCTGGATAGAGACGTAGCTGGCGTCCTGCTGCAGGCCCATAGAGCCCATGACGCCGGTGGGATGCGCCCGCCCATTTGAGGGCGCGTCGATAACTGGCAGACCCAGCATGGCAGCCTGGAACCAACCATTGACAGTTGTGCCGGCCCCATTTTCGTTGGTGGTGATGCCGGCCAGCTTGCGCCCAAGCCTGGCCTGCAAGAGCTCGATAGCGCGGATATAATGCACGGGCTTGAGATATTGCTCACGCGCGGAGGGCGCTCCCACTAACGCCACAACGGCCAGAAGATCATCGTCGGCAAGTTCGTCGAGCGAGAGGAGTTGCGGCGTACCCACTGCAAGAGCCAGTTCGCCCATTGTGGAACCCTGGGTGAGCGATCCACCACCGCCACCACCGAGTAACGCACCACCGAGTACGGCTGCCTGGACATCCGCAGTTGAAAGTATATAGGAAGCCATTATCATACCTCGGTAAAGTTTGTTATAGCATACAGAGATTCCTCGTTTTAAGCTATGGAAGCGTGACCAAATTTTGCCCCTATGATTTGTGCCGCCAAACAAATGCAAAAAAGGCCTCTCAGTTTTTCCCTCAGATACGCTAAGGATAGAGAGACCCTGGTAATCGACTTCTGCGTTTCCTCTAAGACCGTGTTTTGGGATGCGCGGCAGTAATGCTGTATGGCTAAAAGAGCAAGCCGGGAGAAGATTTTTGCTTTGTAAGATGATAGAATCCTTGCATGCAAAGAGGGAGCGGAAGACAGTGGTGCGCAAGATTGACAGGCTCGGCGTGAGCTTTCTGCTCACTCAGGGCTGATACGAACGCCAACCCGATTGATGTGATAGAATATATGTTTCAATTCCGAGGAGGAGCTTATGAGCCGGAATGCCGTGAAGCGTCTTTATCTGATGCTGGTTGGGTCCATGCCGCAATACCAGATTCCGATCGTGTGCTATCTGGTGCAAACGGGTGACGGCAAGAATATTCTGATTGACAGTGGTCTACCTGAGATTATACCTGAAGAAGATGCGGAGTTCGAGAACGGGCAGGACGTTATCAAGCAGTTGGCGAGCATTGGCTTAAAACCTGACGATATTGATATAGTCATTTCGACGCATTATGATATTGACCATGCCGGAAGACATGCGGCATTCACGAAGGCGCAATATGTTGTTCAGCGTGTGCATCATTTGGATGCGGCGAGCAACCCGCGTTTTGCTGCCAATCGCCCCCAATGGGATCAGCCAATGGAGCGCATTCAGCTGGTGGACGGAGACACGGAACTGCTGCCGGGGCTGGAGCTGATTGAGACTAGCGGGCATGTACCCGGACATCAATCGGTGCTGGTGCGGCTGCCAAAAACTGGGGCGATTTTATTGCCGATTGACGCTGTTCCCTTCGGCGAGGGCTTTACCCGTGACGCGCAGGATGACGGGAGCAACCCTGACGCTGAAGCGATCCGTGCCAGTACGATAAAACTGCTTGATCTGGTCGAACGGGAGCATATCAGGCTTGTGATTTTCGGTCATGACAAGGGGCAGTGGGAAGGGCTGAAAAAGCTGCCTGAGTATTACGAGTGAGGAGCAGCCGAATCATCGCCACCTGGATCAGTGTTTCACTCGTCTGCACTTTTCGCTCGTAATACTTACTCATTGATAGAGACAGTTACTTTGAGGTTGATTGCGTCATCGAGAGCCATCCTTGGGGTTTGTGGCCTCGTTTCGGCGCTTCATCTCCTGCTCAAGAGACGCTTGAAACGAGTGCATCGCTTCTGGAGGTACCTGGCAATTTTTCTGTGCCAGGGCCAGCTCGCCCAATTTGGCCCTGGCAGACATCTCTTATTAAGCTATGGAAGCGTGACCAAATTTTGCCCCTACGATTTGTGCCGCCAGACAAATTCAAAAAAGGCCCCTCTGTTTTTTTTCTTGCAAATTCTCTAAAAGGCAGAGAGACCTGATAAGCTGCTACTTCGTTCCCTCTAAAGCTGCTATCTTTCGCAGACTTTGCAAAGCCCATGGCCAGACAGGCCAAGGCTTGTTCGACAATGGGATAGCTGCAAACTTATGCATGTGCGCCTACATTGACTGGACCGAGCGTCAAGCAGGGTTGCGCATTGAGGAATGCACCAATACGCTCCACCTGTTCGTCGAGCTCGCGGCGCTGGGTAGCGCTGAGCTGCTCAAATGCTTCTACTGTGATATCAAGCCGGCGGCCAGAGCGTCGCTGGTGCCAGACTCCGGCCACGATTCCATCGACGAGGAGCACCTGATAGTTTCCCGCTTGTCCGCTCGGCGTCAGTGCGCGTTGTGTGGCTCGTCCGGGAAAGAGTAGTTCACGCGGCTGGCCACCAACTGCGTAGGCGTCGAAGTAGGGAAGGAGCCGAACGCTTTGTGGCAAACTTGACGGGAATGTGCTATCTCCAGCTACTACCCATGCCAGGCTGCCGTTGACCTTTACGGGTTCAAGTTCGGCGGAGAGAGCGTTGAATAACTCCTTTGCCCAACTCCGCGGTGCGTTAAGCCATTGCGCGAAGTGCTGCGGTGTAGCCGGTCCATAAGCAGACAGGTAGCTCTTGAGTAGCCAGGTGAGCGCCCTGCGTTCCTCAACTGGCGCAAATTCGGGGAGAAATCTGCGTGGGTTGGTGTAGGTTACTTTGGAGCCTCGATTGGGGCCAAAGCACAGCGCACCACAAATGCCAGCCTGAGCCAGGGCCATACGCCAGCGCGGCCACATGCCGTTGAATGCGGGCATGACCAGCTCGCCAGCCCAAGATCCGGTGGCCGCAATAACCGCTTCGCTCAGTTCGTCAATGGTTAACTCGGTATCGCTAAGCGCGGCAGCAATGACCTTGACTACCTCATCAGTTTGCTCGGGAGTCAGCCGTACCTCCTGGCTTTGACCGTTGTGGGACGGAGGAAGCGCCGAAAGCGCACCAGCCCACAGTGGCAGGTCCTGGGCCGCAAGCAGGTGAACCGTGCCGCGTGGACCAAATGTTTTGATCAGGCTGTGTTCGCTCCACAGAGCATCTTTGACCGCTGTTGAGGTGAGGGAGGCACTGCGTAGCCCTATGGACCAGAAGGCCGCGGATACTACCTGAGCGTGCGCTCCACAGAGGGCTCTTACGATCTCTGCCGGTCGAGCGCCCTGTGCGGGAGTGTCGAGCCCGTGGCGAACAAGCCTACGGGCCGCTACCTGGCTCCATGAGAGGGATAGTTCCCCTGTTGTTGATTGCATCATCGAGAGGCATCCTTGTGGCTTTCGGCTTCGCTGCGGCGCTTCATCTCCTGCTCAAGAGATGCTTGAAACGAGCGCATCGCTTCGCTATACTGCGGCTCTGCGGCACGCTTTGCCATTTCCTCAAAGGTGAGGTTTTCAAGACGGGTCTGAATCCACCACAGATTGTCAAAGGGATCGCGCAGGCGTCCCACGCGGTCGCCAAAGGCCAGGGAAGTCATCTCGGATACGGCAGTCGCACCAGCAGCAAGAGCTTGCTGATACACTGCATCACCATCAGGGACGAAGAGACGCAAGAAGCATGGGGTATCAGGCCATCCCTCGTGCGCATCAAAGGCCATTACGATGCTGTCGCCGATTCTGGCTTCGGCATGACCGATGCTGCCATCCTCGTTGTAGACCCGCCCCAATTCCTGGGCTCCAAATGCTTTGCTAATAAAATCAAGGAACCGGGCTGTGTCTCGTGAGATGATCCAAGGCGTCACGCTATGATAGCCCTCTGGGATTGCTTGCACATTATTTTGTGGTGTCATTACTCTTGTTCTCCTTCTGTACTGCCTCGATAGAGACAGTATATCCTCAAAGGAGGTCAGAAGCTATCAGCCTTTGGAGGCGCCTGGCAATTTTCTGGGCCAGGGCCAAAATGAGCGAGCTGGCCCTGGCAGACATCTCTTACAAGTCTTCTAGCCCTTCTCAGCGACACGTTCTAAGAGCACCATTGGCATGATACGAGACGTTCCTTCTTGGGCTTTGGCGAAGTCGGGCGCTTGTCTTACGAGCTCTGCGAAGAGGCGTTCACGTTCGGCTGGCGGCGCAACGGTCGCATGAACGTTCAATTGCTCGGTCCCAACTTCAATCATGACCTCATTTGGATGTGCGAGAATATTATAGTACCAATTGGGATTGCGGGGAGAACCAGCA
Source organism: Ktedonosporobacter rubrisoli (assembly GCF_004208415.1). GTDB lineage: Bacteria > Chloroflexota > Ktedonobacteria > Ktedonobacterales > Ktedonobacteraceae > Ktedonosporobacter > Ktedonosporobacter rubrisoli. Next base: position 7,980,323 of record NZ_CP035758.1, read on the forward strand.
TTTGAGGCAACAATGACGTACGCGTGGCCATCTTTGATGTAGCGCACAGGCGTGATATGGGGTTGATTGGTTCTGGCACCGCGGGTGTGAAGCAAGAGAAATTCTGGTCCTGGAAAATTTTTCACCTTGCCGCCATTGGCCCGAAACTCTTCAATGATCTGCGGATTGAGCGTCTTGGCGCGCCGTGCCGCCTCTTCGTAATTCATACTCATGTATTCTTCTCCTATCAAGCGTACAAAGTTCATGAAACAGGGAGCCTGGCATACACCCTCTTGCCAAAGCAGAGAACCATCTTGCCTGGCTACTCCTGTTCTTCCAACAACAGTGTCGTGTATACTACACTCTTAGGAAGAGTACCATGTGCCTGCGTGCAAAACAATCAGCAAACAGACAGGCGCGTCGTGTAAACGACACAGAGTTGAAACTGTCGCCTACACATATTGGAAATATAAGAGCATACCGAGGGAAGAAATCACTTTGACAACATCTGTTAATTCGCGTGATCCACGGGTCAAACGGACCCGTCAGCTGTTGCTGCAAGCGTTCATCACCTTAGTGGAAGAACGGCACAATCTTCACTCGATTTCGGTGCAAGAGGTTGCGAAACTTGCCACGGTCAACCGGGCGACCTTTTACGACCACTTTGAAGACAAATATGCGTTGTTACAGTGCTGGATGCACCAGAAGTTCCACCAGAAACTCACAAGTCAATTTCCTGCCTCCTCTACCTTGCAATTGAGTACCTTGCATCAGCTGATACGCTCGGTCTTTGACGTGCTTGCGCTCTTTCGTTCGTATGTCAAGCCAGCCGATAGGCAGTACGAGCCGCTCTTCGAAAGCGTGCTTCAACAAGAACTGTATGCCCTCCTCTTGAGATGGCTCAAGCAGGTTCCAACAGAGGCACCTTTGCAAGAAGAGGCAGGAGAAACCACGGCACAAGTCATCAGTTGGGCCATCCTGGGTCCTGCCACGCAATGGAGCCGGGGAGATCAAACGGTTGCAGCAGAAGAAATGACCCGGCGCGTCTTGCGCGTCGTGATTGCTGGCATGTCACCTCTCACCACGGTTACCTGACTGGCATTTGAGGAACAAGCAAGAAATCCAGCAGCTTGCCCCCGGCCTGGCATGGTCTCCTTTTAAGTTCCGTCGCTGCGTGCCTTTTCGTCAGTGGTAGCGCTGCTGCAGGTCTGCAGAACTGGAGAGCAGCGCCTTGAGCTGTTCACAGATCTGTTGCTGCCGCTGTGTTTCAGGCGATTGTTCCATTGTCTCTAAGGAGATCAGCAGCATCCAGACCGACGATTTTAGCACAGTTATTTCATTGGCATCAAAGGTGGTTGTCTCACGCCAGCCATTCAGGGTTAGCATGCGCTGGATTTTTGTCTTAACGCCTTTGACGGTGATCAGCGCGATGTCTAAATTAGGCAAGGGCTTGTTTTGGGCCTGGGCTATCTGTTCAAAGAGGGCGAGCCCCGATTTCAAGACGAGCAATTGATCTATGGTAAACGTCAAACAGGGCAGCTTGCGCTTGATCCTCACGCCTTTACCACGCACACGATGTTTTTTCATAATTGATCTCCTCCCTGCGACCTTAACTGAGTTGCTGTCTGGCTATCCTCCATGAGATGTTTGGCAATTCATGTGCTGGCGTCGGATGTCTCAGAATGAAACAACCGGTAAAGGAAATGCCAGTCATAATGAGGACCGCTTGTCGAATCTGCTCAGCGTGTTGAGGCGAGATCGGATTGCCTTTTAGCGCGTTATACACGGTGAGGTAGCGCACGCATGCACGATTCGCAACGGCCAGAGCTAGCAGACGGTGGGCTTTTAGATAGTCCTCAAACAATTGCATTATGCTTCCCCCTTTGAAAAGAAACGAAGTCGCCGAACATTACTTATACAACCTTACTTTTATAAACTTACTTTTTTAACCATAAGGTTATGGTCTTATTGTAACATCTCAGAGAGTCCTTGTATAGTAGCAAGAGATATTTGAAAGAAGGAGTACTGCGATTGATACGATTGCGGTTGAAAGAAGTACTCCAAGAGAAGGGCATGAGTCAGTCGAAGCTCTCGCGGCTCGCTGATGTATCTATTAGCACTGTACAGGACCTCTACCATAATCGACAGCGTGATCCTGGCCTTGGAACCCTGGAGCGTATCGCCAATGCTTTGCAGGTAGAAATTGGCGATCTTTATGAAGTATTGCCAGATGATGCAACTAATAACTAACGAGATGTGTCACTTTGGAGAAACGGGATAGGGGCAGAGCCCTTGTCGGTGGAACTCTCTCCCCCGGAGAGGTAATGGGGCGAATCCGCTCGATCGCGGCGTGCCACAGCCTCTCTTCTCACTTCACCGTCGTAGGCGGTGGAAAAACTTGCACATGGGGCTAACTAAGCATCAGCTATGATCTGAGCAACCACAACAGCAATTTCGAATAGCGTCATATATCGCTAGAGTTCTTGAAAGTACCCTGCAATGTTTTCCTGACGCTTGACGAGATATTCATGCCGAACAGTAGGAGTAAATTCTTAAATACATACTGTCTTGCCTGATATTCCAGGGTGATTTGCCTAGCACCCTGGCCTCTTTCTCTTGCTCAATATTCTTTCACCTCTTCTATGTATTAACTGAAGAGCTTACATTTACGCCCCCCGCATTGAAAGGTTCTATATTCAAGGCTTTCCCGTTCTCTAAAAAAGGGATTGTTAAGGGCTGGCCCTTAACCGGGGCTTGGGGCGAGAGCCCCAAATTCCTATCCTCTTCGCCTTCGTATTTATGATCTTGGAAGCAAAGTCATATGTCATTGAGGGTCAAGCATATCTGACCAGGAAACACATTACATCTGCAGAAGATTGTTTTAGCAGGGCTGTCGAGAAAGCAAGTGAAGCTCTTGGTATCGTCAAAAGCATTGATTCGTGGATAAATATTGTGCGCATTGAAAAGATCTGTTCTGAGATTGCCCGGACAGACTACGGGAAGGATAACTTAGCACTAGCAAGTCTGGAAGTGGAGATCACCAAAGCGAAATATCCGCAGATGTTTCAGTAGAGTATCCTTCTAGCAGGAGCAGGGTATACCAGATGTTACGCGACAATAGCTTTCCAGGCGAGAAATCCCGGCGCTGGGTCTTGGCCAGGCTCTTGCAGATTTTTTCTGCCTCACTCACACGGGGCTCTGAAAAAGGGGCTTGTCGCGTGAGTGAGGCGGCAATGGCGGGCACGCGTTCATGGAGCTTGAAGCCAGGAGCCTCCAGAGGTTGTCTGCCATCGCCGGTTAAGGCGCTGCACCCGGCCAGGTAATAGCTGCGAATCTCAGGGTCGTGGCTGACCAAGTACCCGCGCGGCAAAACGTAGCAGGTGTTCCTGGTAGGTGATTCCAAGCTCAGGCTGCAACGCTGCGCTAATATGGCCTGCGTCGAACCAGACTACCTCAATCTCTTTGCCCTGTTCTTTCATCTTCTGCTCATACAGCTCGATGGGACGAGCAGGCGAACGATAATCGTTGCGTCCCGCCAGAATCAGCACCGGTGCACGCACCTGCTCGATGTAGGTCATGGCTGAGCTGGCCTGGTAGCGTTCAGGCTGCTCCTCTGGTGTGCCCCCAAGAAGCGACATTTGCACGCTGCGCATTGCTCCCCCGGTCGTTTCGTAGAGCGTCTCCAAACCGACAACTGGCGCCTCCGCCATGCCACCAGCCCAGAGATCTGGATATTTGCCGATCAAGAGCAGCGTAAGATACCCGCCGAAGGACGCACCCGTCAGAAAGATCTGGGAAGCAGTGGCGATGCCCTCCTTGATCAGGAACTTGCGGGCCGCTACCACATCTTCACATTCCCAATGGCCCAGATCACCCCACACCTTGCGCTCGAAGGCGCGCCCAAAGGTGGATGATCCGCGAAAATTGACCGAGAGAAAGGCAAAGCCAGCATCCAGCCATGCCTGGCTGGCAGGAGCAAATGTTTCTCTCTGCAACGTAGCCATTCCGCCATGCATCTCAATGATGACAGGGTATGGACCTTGCCTATCGGGAACGGCTAGCCAGCCCTGCACCATCTGCCCGTCAGAAGATGGAAAGCTTACCGAGCGCCAGGGGCGGCCCACCGGTACCTCAGCTGAGGGTAAGACGGTGCGAGTGCGGGTCCCTGTCGTACGGCTAAGCGCGATCACCTGACTGGGGTGAGTGGCATCTGTCCATTCTGCGAAGATCTCATTCTCCGGCCCAAAGGAGGCTTTCCGGCCCAGCGAATCATGGTACCCTAGCGAGCCACCAGGAACCTGCAGGGGCGAAAGGGTAGCGTTTTCGAGATCGTAGAGGTAGAGATTCTGCACTGCCTGCCATGACTGACACAGTAAGATCTGCCGTCCATCCTCTGACCAGTCTAGCGGCTCCACGTCTCCTTCCAGAGGAGAGAGGGCAAGCTCTTTCCGCTCGGCGGTGCGCGGATGCCAGAGGAAGGGTCGTTTCATCCCCGTCTCGTTACTGCTAGCCAGGAGACGCTCATCTCCGGCCAGGGGGGAGAACGCAAGCGGCTCGAAACTCTGCTGCTCTTTCCACAGCTCCCCGATGGGCTGGCCCGTGTGGGCATCGAGGATCAACAGGCTAAAGTTAAGGTTTCCAGAGCGCGAGCTTGAGCCAAGGGCCACGAGAGCGCCATCGGCGGAAACAAAGCCTGGGGAGAAGTAGGATGCACGGATCATAGAAGGCTCTTGATGGATTTTGCGTGCAGGGGAGAGCGTCCCGTCAGGTCCTATATCTATGCAATAGAGCATGAACCCTTCCTGGTTAAAGGCAATGATGGCCAGCAGGTTATTGGCTCGGCTGCCTTGCATGCCAAAGAACGCATAGGGAGGCAGCTCCGGGGTAATATCTTCGGGAGCACCGCCCTCAAAAGAGACACGCACGAAATGCCCCATCTCGTTGCCTTGCGCATCATCATGATAGTAGATGGTGCGCCCATCCGCAGAAAGATAGGCGTAGTAGAGGCCACCCTTGTGCTGCGTCACCTGCCGCAGCGAGCCCGCGGGGACATCCCAGGCATAGATTTGCCCCGAACGAGTGCTGGCGACGATCCCGCGTGTCTTGTTCGCAGCCGCTAGTTGGGTCCACATGATCGCAGGAGCGCGAAAGCGCTGTTTCCAGGGGGCATCTTGATCAAAGCGCATGGTTTGAAGCATGGTATCTTCCTTCCTTAGTTACCAAAATTATGCTCCATCAATTTAATTAATGAAATTAGTAACATTTCAAAAAATTATCTTAGTTACTAATTTAAATATATCTTAGTCTTATGAATAGAAATTGTCAAGGAGTTCTTCAGAAAAAATCTCGGGAGGAATAAATCTGCTTCAAGCGGCTGAGTGCAGCGGGATTACAGATCATTTCTTTTTGCTCTGCGATTGCCCGGACAGACTACGAGAAGAATAACCTGACACTAGCAAACCTGGAAGTGGAGATCATAAAAAGTATCCGCAGATGTTTCAGTAGAGTATCCCTGGCCAGATTCCCTCTTGACCTGGAGTCCACTCCAGGTTGTACACTTCGTGTTGTCGGCGAAAGCATTGAGAAGCTGACAATTTGCTGGCTCAACAAACACAACATGTAAATTCTGCAATATCGGGCCTGAGCGCCGTAGGCCAGCGGAGCGGACCCAATTTCTCTGCTCTTCCTGTCGCACAGACGGCGCAAACAATTATGAAAGGAATGCTCTATGCCTGTTACTTCTCGTTTTAATGCTCAATCGACGGCGGCTGAGGTTATCGCGAATCATGATCTCAGCGGTAAAACGGCTCTTGTTACGGGCGCCAGCTCGGGTTTAGGAGTTGAGACGGCTCGCGCGCTGCTCTCGGCTCGGGCCGAGGTGATTCTTGCCGTACGTGACGCGGAGAAAGGGGAGCATGTGGCCCGAGACCTGCGTACGGTCACGGGCAACGATAAGGCTCACGTGCTCGTGCTGAACCTTGGCTCGCTGGCTTCGATCCGCCAGGCCGCCGAGCAGTTTAGCGGCCGCTGGTCCAAGCTGGATCTGCTGATTAATAACGCCGGGATTATGGCCACACCCCACGGCTATACTACCGATGGTTTTGAGCTACAATTTGGTACCAACCATCTAGGGCACTATCTCTTGACGCTCCTGCTTATGCCAGCCCTGCAGGCAGCTGCTCCCGCCCGCGTAGTTGCGCTCAGTTCCAGCGGACATCGCCGCTCCGATATCCACTTTGAGGATATCCAGTATCGTCAGCGTCCCTATGATCGCTGGGAAGCCTACGGCCAATCCAAAACCGCCGATGCCCTCTTTGCCGTTGGCCTGACCCACCATTTTGCACGGCATGGCATCACGGCCAACGCCGTCAATCCAGGCGGCATTCATACCGGGCTGCAGCAGCACGTGCCACAAGAGGAATGGCGTAGCGTGGGTTGGGTCGATGAGCAAGGCAATCTGACTGCGCGCTTCAACAAAACTCCCGAGCAGGGCGCGGCTACCTCGATATGGGCCGCAGTTGCTCCCGAGCTTGCGGGCATTGGTGGGCGCTACCTTGAAGATTGTAACGAGGCTGGCCCGCATGATTCCAGCGAAAATCAGCTCACCGAGGCTTTCCACGGCTATATGCCCTATGCCCTGGACCCGGAGAGGGCTGAGCGACTCTGGCAGGTCTCGCAGGATCTAGTAGGCCTGTAAGCGCCCAAATTCGGCTTGCGATCTCTAAGCAGCTCACTGGCTAAGCTTATGAGAAGAAGCACTTTAGCATCCTGGCCAGGTCTGCCAGGCCACGGCCAGGATTGTGCCTGACATAATGCTGGGATCAGTGGGCCGATTAATTATTATTGCCTCGTCACGAAAGGATTGATAATGTCTGATCTCACGCTACAGGAATTGGCTCCAGGAGCTATGGCAGCGCTCGGAGGATATTGTAATTGTGGTCTGATTGCAAATCGCGGGCATGCGCTGGTCATCGATTCGGGAATTTGCGTAGCAGAAGCAACAGCTTTGTACGCTGCGGCACGGCAATACCAGCCACAGGGAGAGCCCACCCTGTTCAACACACACCATCATGGCGATCATGTCTTTGGTAACCAGGTTTTTGCCAATGGCTCGATTATTGCTCAGCAGGGTGCTCGCGAAGCCATGGCCAGGACCGGAGAACAAACCCTGGCTTTGTGGAAACAGGACCCGGATGTTAGTGAGATGCTTAGCGATGTCACGATGATTACCCTGCCGTCCATCACGTTTCAGGAGAGCCTGACTATCTTTGTCGGCGAGCTTGAGGTCCAACTGCTCCACCTGGGCGCGGCGCATAGCTCCAGCGATAGCGTAGCCTGGTTGCCTGCGTCGCGCACATTGTTCGCAGGCGATTTGCTCTTCAATAGTAGCTTCCCGGGAATGCCACCAGAAGGCGATTCGGCCAACTGGATTCGCGTCCTGAAGCGCCTTGAGCAATTGAACCCGCGGCACGTTGTACCTGGTCATGGCCCCATTCAACCTCCCGAGGCTCTGCGTGCACAGCGCACATGGATAGAAGAGCTACGTACGCGTGTCGCCAATGAAATTGCGCACTGGGATCGCGAGACCAGCGTGGCAAAAATGAGCGCCGAACTGCAGTCCCTCTCTCCCCGCGCACGCGAAGACCGCTTGCCTACTGCGATCAAGAGCGTCTATGCTGAATTGACAGGCCAGCTTACCAATTCATAGGGCGAACCATTGCGGCCGCCCCTATATCTCATGGCGCCATTGAGAAGCAATGGGCTGCAAATGCTCTACCAGATCATTCCTATTTTGACTATTGCGCTCTAAGTAAGACCTGGCTCTGGCGTCCTAGCCAGGTCTCGAAGTCCATCAGCGCCGGATAGAGCCGGCGCGCAAGCGAGATATCGGCTTCGTATCCGCCATTATTGAAGAACTCGCTCACGCGGGCAAATTCTTCGCTCTGCTGACGGACAGTCTCAAGCGGGATCTGCACATAGGAGATCTGGCGCCCACTGGCTCGGCTGAGCGCGGCGGCAATCTGGGCCAGCGTCAGCGAATCGGCGGCGACGGTCATGGTCTTGCCGAGAAACTCGCCAGGCTTGGCGAAAACGAGAGCAGCAAAGGCTCCGATATCGTCAACGGCGATTAGATTCATGGCCACATCGGGCCTGAGCGGCATAGAAAAGATTCTGTTTGCCAAATCCAGGAAGGGACCTAGCAAGGATTCCATAAAGCCGGAGGCGCGCAGAATCGTCGCGGGCAAACCAAGCGCCTTAACGTGCTGCTCGATCTCCCACTTACTGATGTTGGCGCCGATCCGATAGAGGCCTTCAGCGCTCTCGCCCGACATATAGACAAAGTGCTGAACGCCAGCTGCTTTAGCCGCCTCGGCAATGTTCTTGCCCTGCAGAGTCTCGTCTGCCACGTGGGGCTGAACGCTATAGACGCCATAGACGCCTTGCATGGCCGCCTCCAACGAAGCGCGATCGGCATGATCGCCCTGCACGACCTCAGCTCCGGCCCGGCGCAAAGCCGCGACCTGCGGCTTGCTGAGGTCACGACTCAAGGCGCGCACGTGCCAGCCCTCTGCCAGCAGGTGACGAGCCGTAGCCCCACCCTGCTGACCCGTGGCGCCCGTTACCAGAATAATCTTGTCAGTTTTATTCATAGCTTGCTCCGTTTCTGCATGCATCTAGCGAATTTTACCAGCGCTCCCAGTGCAGCACAGTTTCTAGCGGTTTGCGCGTGGCCGGCTTGAAGCTGGTGCCAACCGTATAGGCCAGGGGGATGAGCCCAACCTGCATGACCTCATCGTATGGGATGCCCAATATGTCGGCTGCCTCTCGCTCATAGAGGAGGTGCACGCTAGTGAGCACAGTTCCCAGGCCGCGCGAACGAGCCGCCAGCATAAAGCTCCAGGTCGCGGGTAGGATGGCACCCCAGGTGCTGGCCTGATATGGAGTAGATAGATTCTCGCTCCGTCCCTCGATACAGGGAATAACATGCACGGGTACTTCATGCAGGTGCTCGATCAGGTACAGCGCCGATTCTCCCGATTTGACAAAATGCGGATCTTCAGCGATCCTTTGTTCCACATGTTCGTCCATACCGACCGCGCCCTTGCGATAGAGCTCGGCCAGGGCTTGGCGCTGGGCGGGATCGGTCACCACCAGAAAATGCCAGTTCTGGCGGTCGCCCGGCGTGGGAGCCTGTACGGCCAGTTCCAGGCATTCACGAATCACTTCTGGCTCTACAGGTCGCGTGAGATCCAGGCGCTTACGTACGGAGCGTGTCGTAGTTAACACTTCGTCAAATGAAAGATTAAGTGCAGGCATAATAATGTGATCCTTTACTTGTTGTTTCTGAAAGGAAAAACATTGACGCGCCCCGGCTCGATAGCGGCAACTACGCGTTCCTCTCCCGGCTTGAGGTGAGGATTAGGATTCTGCGCAGTGTATACATTGCCGGTATATTTTTTTGAGATGAGCGAGTTGATGCGATAATCTGTATCTTCAGTGAGGCTGACAGCTTTACTGCGTATCTCAAGCGAGCGAGTAGCGTTGTTAGGATCAACGATGGAAAGGGCGGCGCGTGGCTCGCGCAAAAGATTGCGATACTTCTGGCGCTCTTTGCTCATGCTGATCAGGATATGGGTTCCATCCCAGATGAACCAGACAGCGCTTACCTGCGGTTCTCCCTTTGGTCCGATGGTAGCAAGATGGGCCAGGGTCGTCGCCTGCAGGATATCAAGAAAGTCCTCTGGTATTGTTGACATAATATTCTCTCCATTCTGAGCTCTATAAATTGGCTAGAAGTAAGCCAGGCATGCGAAAAGATCTTCTTTGTGCAGAAAAGTTTAGCGCGTGGCGAGGCGGTTCGTCTTACCTCGAAAGAAGTATTCAGGGTGGTATTGGTGCAGGGCTAGAGCAAATGGAGTTCACGGGCGCGCGTGACTGCCTGGGTCCGATTGGTTGCGGTGAGCTTGGCCAGGATATGCTTGACGTGCAGCTTGACAGTATGCAGACTGATTACCAGGCGCGTGGCGATCTGCTGATTAGAGAGGCCTGCGGCCAGCAGGTGCAGGATCTCCTCTTCGCGCAAAGTCAAAGGCTCAATTAGCTGCCCGCGCACGTGCGGCTGCTCGCCCAGAGTTTCAGGGCTGGTTGGCACTATGGCATCCTGCAGGCGCTGCAGATAGCCGGTTGAAGCTGAGGTATAGGGGGTGAGCTGAGCCAGGAGGTGGGCCATGGGCTGGCCTTCATCGGCGAAGAGGCGTATGTAGCCCTGTGGCTCAGCCTGGGCTACGACGGCTCCCAGGGTATACAAGGCGCGTTTCGTCTTGCCCTGCGCCTGCAGAACAAGCGCTGTGAGCATCTGAATCTCGATAAACCAGCCGTGGCCACCCAGGCCGTTGATAGCCTGGCGCAGGCGCTCAAGCAAGCTTAGAGCCTGGGTAAGGGCCAGGGGATCGCGCTGTTCGCGTCCACGGGCCAGCAAGATGCGGGCCAGGGTCGTATAGTCGGCGTAGCTGCTGCTCAGGGGATGAGATACAATGGGGTCGTCGAAGCGAATGCCGCGTGCCTTCTCCCAGAGCGTGGTATGTTCGAGCAGACCGCCGGCTAAGGCCAGGCGTGCGAGGATAGCGTGGGCCGGCATCGTATTCTGTAGGAGCGTCATTGAGTCTAGAGGGAGAAACCGCACGCTACTAGTCTCCTCACGTTCAAGCAGTTGCCGAGCGTACTGTTTATCTCCACGCTTCAGGGCGAGGCGCGCCTGTATCCATAGGCAGAGCAAGGAAAAGTTAGGGATGGAGAGATCAAGACTCTGCATCACCTCCACGGCTTCCCGCACGGTAGCCTCGGCTGGCTCGGGCTGATCCCACTCGTAGAGAAGTGCCGCGTAGCGGGCCAGCAAGATGGCCCGGGGCAGAGATACCGACCTGTCCGCCCTATCGAGTTGGCGCAAGGCTTTCCGCATGAGCTGCTCAAGCTTGCGAAGCTGTCCCTGGGTCTCATAGAGCTGGGCCAGCTCCATAGTGACTAAGAGGTACAAGAGATGATCTACTCGGCTTATATGCAGGCAGGAAGTATCGAGCAGGGCGCGCTCGGCTGCTTCTAGATCGCCGCTGGTCCGATAGGCAGTGCTGAGTATGAGGCGTTGGCGCACGGCAATTAGGCGGCTGAGAATGCTATCGCGCTTCAAATGAGCATGCAGGTTGCGGGAAATGAGGGCAATGCTCAGTTTGCTATCGTTCTGAAGCAAGGCCGACCAGGCCCGCTGTAATGTTAGCTCGCCCTGCAAGGCGGCCCAGGGCGAATCGTCGGATGGGGGATGGTGCTCAAGCTGCTCCTCAAGCTGAGCAATGAGGCTGGGAGCATTGTTGGCCTGACATTGAAGCCAGATCGAGGCCAGGCTGAGCGAGGGCGAGGCGGCAATCAGCTCAGGCGAAAGTTGCTGTAACCACTGGCTTAAGCGCGTTAGTTTTCCCTCGACCAGCAATTGCGGCACAAGTTCAGCGAGCAGGTTCGCGGCCCGTTTGCGATTATCGGAACGCAGAGCGTATGCATAGGCCAGCTCTCCACAGCCCTGTTGCTCATGCCAGAGGCTGGCACGTAGATAGAGCTCTGGCACTAAGGAGGCATCCTGTTTGTGCAAATGCGCGCGCAAAGCCTCGGCAAACAGGGGATGGTAGCGATACCAGGTTCCGCTCTCATCAAGTCCATGCACTAAAAGATTGGCGCGCTGCAGATCAGCCAGCAGCGGAGCGGTGGGCAGGTCGGCTACCGCAGCACACAGCGGGTCCGTCAGGCGCTCTAGAATGCTGGTGCGTAACAAAAAGGTGCGTACTGGCTCGCTCTGTTGCGCAAGGATCTCCTCGCTCACATATTCCAAGAAGAAGCGATGGGCGCCCGCCTCGAAGCGCTGCAAAGCGTTGGCCTGCTCGGGCTTGCCAAGCGTGAGGGCCAGCAGATGGACGCCGACAACCCAGCCCTGGGTCTGCTGCTCTATGATCTCCAGTTCGGCTGAGGAGAGAGCATAGCCCATGCCTGCTAAGAAGGCGCGCAATTCAGGCGCGGAGAAGCGTAGCTCTTCGGCGCCAATTGCCGTAAGCTGGCTATGGGCACGCAGGCGAGCCAGTGGTAATGGCGGCTCGCTACGGGTGCCGATAACCAGGTGCAGCGAAGCGGGGGCATGTTCAAGGATAAAGCGTAGGGCCTCGTGAATAAGCTCATTGTTGATAAGATGATAATCATCGAGAATCAGGACGACCTCGCTACTGAGCAGACGTGCCAGTTCGTTGACAAACTGGATCTTGACCTCCTGCCAGGAAAGCCCAGAGGAAAGCTGGAGCGCTGGCAAGTCGGCGCTTTCACTATGCTTGACGAGCTGCTTGAGGGCCGCGAAGAGGTAGGAGAGGAAGCGCAAGGGATCATTGTCGGTATTTTCAAGCGAGAGCCAGGCCACGGGCAAAGTAGTGGCGCGCGTCCAGGCCGCTAGCAGGGTGGTCTTGCCAGATCCGGCCGGAGCCGAAACGAGGGTCAGGCGCTTCTGTGTTCCCTGCTCAAGCTGTTTGAGTAAGCGCGGCCTGGCGATATGCTGGCTGGGCAGGCGCGGAATATGAAAGCTGGTGGCAAGCAGGCTGGCTTGAAGCTGCTCCCGCGAACGCATCGGTAGAGCTCGCAAAGTTTCTACCGAGTCTGGTGGCTCTGCTTTTGCCTCAGCAGCGCTGTCGGCCAGCTGGCGAGCTGCCGCGCGTAAGCGTTCAAGTGTGAGTGCCGATGAGGAGCCCAGATAGGCGCGGAGAAGCTGGCCGTGTCGCCGCCGATACGCGTACCAGTACCAGCCGCCGCGTCGATTGCTCGCCCGAGCCTTATGCGCGGTAAAGCTGCCTTCCGAGCCGCGAAAAGAGAAGGAATGCGCTTGCTCCAACCAGGCATACCAGTCCGGGGAGTCAAGCGAGATAGTAATTTCCTGAGCATCTTCTTGATAGGTCAGGCTGTGGTCAATGACTACACTACCGCTCAGCCTGGGGGCTCGCAGTTCCATGCGCTTCCTTCCTTATCTCCTGCCGCAAATCGGGCTAGTTCCAGAACAACTATAATCCTTCGGGTTCTACTCCCTACAGTTCTAGAACAAACTCAGTGTAGCACGCCAGGGCCGTGAACTTCAAGAAGCGCCGGCAAATCTGAAGCCATCTTGCCAATCTTATCTCGTGTTTTTCATCCCTATTACTAAATGCATAAAAACAAATGAAATATGTAAAAAGGACTCTCTCCTCTATGTCAGGCATCGCTCTGGCTCATCGGCCCATATTGAGACATCTGCAAACTTTACTGCATACCCAGACGCAAGATCAGTGTCTCTTGACTTTCTTACACTGTAAGATTATACTTTCTTACAGTGTAAGAAAGCATTGTAACTTTGTCGCTTTATTGTTAGATTAGGAGAAAGGGAAAGCAGATGACAGTTGATAGCACAGTGCTAGAACGGAACAAGCTGGTTATACAGGGATTTTTTCGGGCAATCAACAACCGCCAGCTCGAAGCATTGGCAGATTTCATGGCTTCTGATGTGATTGACCATAACAAAATCATTCATGGTGAAGCGGATGAACCAGGCGCCGCTTTTGAGGGCTTCCGCCAGCAGATGATGGCTTTCAATCCGGCTCAGATGCGTGTCGAAGAGCTTATTGCCGAGGATAACCGCGTGGCGGCACGAATCACCCAGAGTGGCGTTAATTCCGGGAGCCACCCGCGTATGCCCGTGCCCACAAACCGGAGCTTTGAGAACGAGGCCATCTACATCTTCACAGTCAAGGATGGAAAAATCAAGGAGATTCGAGCGGTCAGCGATCGCCTGGGGCTCTTCCTACAGCTAGGTTGGGATTGGCCGGAGATCGATTAGCCACACATTACTATAACTTGTCATGAGATAAGTTTATTGGTATGTTCTGGAGAACTTACTTGACAATAACAGGAGCGATAAAAGATGGGGAGATCTGGCCGGCCAAAGATCTCGCGTGAACTGGTGCTTGATGCGGCTCTTGCGTTGGTAGATCGCGACGGAATTGCAGGGCTTTCCATGCGCAAACTCGGCGTTCAACTGGGGATCGAGGCCATGACGCTTTATTACTACTTTCCCAACAAGGACGCCATCCTCGATGGCTTGATTGAACGAGAGGCCATCAAGGCTCTTAACGTGCCAGTGGGACCGCCTGAAGAGTGGGCTCGCTGGCTACGTGGGCTGGCTGTTGCCCTGCACGAGGAACTGCTTCGTCATCCTCGCTTGCTTCCGCTGATTGCCACTCGGCCTGCCATGACGCCGGTTTCGCTTCGTCTGGTTGAGCAGATCGTAGCAGGATTGTGCGCGACCGGTCTGAGTCCACTGCATGCGTTTCAGGTCCTCAACATAGTTACGACGTTTGTTGTTGGCCATACCCTGGCTGAAGTGGGCGAGACGCCCGGACACGAGGATGCGGCACCCGATACGGCTGCGCTAGAAGGCACGCTCGATCCCCTCGAATTTCCCTTCCTGGCTGCCGCTATTGCAGATGGGCTCGGCCAGACCGAAGATCACCGCTCCCGTTTCGAATTTGCCCTCGATGCGCTCTTTGCGGGAATGGCAATGCTTGCTTCTCAGAAAGGGCATGACGACTCTTCAGATTGAACATTTATTAAGAGGGTACTCCATCTTTTAACATGACAGGCCGTTGACAAGTTTGACTTGCTATCCTTAGCAGTGTTGCAAGCATGAACGCCGCCCTTCTCTGAGGCTGCCAGTAATGCAAAGAACACAGTAGAACTCATACCGCTTACCGCGATCTCGTAACCCGGGGTTCGGTAAGCATAGTTCTGGATGAGCTAAGAAGCTTGCAGCGAGGAGTTAAATTATTATGTCCGCAAGCAATCACACGGCCGAAGCGCTTGATCTCTTGTTCACGAGTACCACCCCTGGTTGGTTTTCGCCTTTTACGGAAGCTACCGCTGGTTTAACGGCGGCCCAGGCCGCTACGGTTCCCGCGCCGCACTTTAATAGCGTGTGGGCTGTAGTCAATCACGTCTGCTACTGGCAGAAAGCAACATTGCGCCAACTGCAAGGGCTTCCGGTGGATAGTGCGGCCCTGGGCTCGGCGGATGGTAGCGGCTGGCCAGCGGTGGGCGAGGCTAGCGGTGAGGCCGGCTGGCAGGCAGCGCGCAAAGCAGCTCTGGAGGCCAATGCGGAGCTGGTGCGCTATGTGGCTGGCCTGAGCGAGGCCGAATTGGATACAGGTATCTCTGATGGAGAGAGTTGGAATACTCGTCGCCACCTCGTTTATAGCATGATTGCCCACAATAGCTATCATACCTGCGAGATTACGACGATCCGCCACATGCAAGGCTGGTGGTTCGACGCCATGTGAGCATGGCAGCCAAACGAGAGGTCTCTGGCCTGGAAACCAGGCATCCGCTCGTAGGGAAAACGAAGGCAGGGAGCTTGCTACTGTCGCGTTAAAGAGACATTTGGAAGCTTGGATATAATGTATATATCTCTACATTTCAAGGTAGAGATTCCATGTTAACTGTACCTTTAGGGGGATGAAGACGTGGGGTTTTCAACCCTCCACTACATTCCATCCCCTCTCACTTTTCCCTTTAGTCTTAATGTGCCTCGATAAAGGCTGTCAGCACGCGTAGCATTTCCTCCTGTTTCTCAATATGTGGAATATGGCCGCAATCAGGAAATTCCACTTCCTGAACTTCCCCGCCATTCTGTTGATAGGCTCTTAGCATGCTGCGTATTTGCTTTTTCATCGGCTGAGGTGGGTATATCTCGACACCGGGCCAGCCAGGAGCCAGGCCCCGTTCTCCCAGGCCGCCAAAATCTGTCATAGCGCTATCGGAGACAATCAAGTCATCTGTGCCGTGCACCCAGAGCACTGGTGGCTTTTCAGGGAGCTCCACAAGCCCCCATTGGTTTAGATACTTGGGAGAGAAGGCGTTATTTATTCCCGTCAGCCCTGGTGCTACCAGTGGCCAATTGCGCGAAGGCATGATCTCGCCCGGGAAATTTTCTGGCCCCACCTTTGTCATTAAAAAGGCCGAGAGCAAGATCTCTTCGCGTTCCAGGCTCAGGCGGAAAGAAGGCTTGAAGTAGAGATTATTGAGGATAGTTCGAGGGGAATAGCGCTCGCTCCCTCTATCGCCTGCTGCCATGCGTTTCACCAGCTCTGTTGGAGCCGCTGTACCACCTCCGCTCCCGGCAAAATCGGGCCAGGTTGGTGTTCCCTCAACGTCCTTTGTTCCACCAAGGCCAAAAGGAGAAGCTGGAGCTTCCAGCGTAAGCGAACGAAGCCAGCCTGGATAATCGAGGGCATACTGTATGACCACATTACCTCCTAACGACCAGCCCATAGCGTGGAAGCGCGGCAATTTGAGTGCCTGAACAAAAGCCGCCAGGTCAGCAGAGAAATCGCGCGCACCATGCGTCGCATCTACCGCTCGCCCTTCACTCTTGCCAAATCCGCGCATGTCAGGAGCATAGATAGCGTAAAGTCCTGAGCGTGCAAGGGCGAGCATAAAGTCCTGGTAGAAAAGTGATGATGAGGTATTACCGTGGAGCAGAACTAGCGGCATCGCGCCCTGGCCTGCCCGAAGATAGGCTGACCGTAGCCTATCTGTTCTGATTTTGTGCTGCTGAATACCAGGAAGTAGTAGAGCTTCATCCATCGCTTGAATTTATTCCTTACTGTCTTCCTCCCATTGTCATGGGGCAAAAGAGAGAATATAATACATCTTGTTCACAAATGAACGGTATAGTGCATATCTTGCTGCTCTAACTATAAAGCTGCCTTTCATGCAAGGTCAAGAAAAATATGCACGGATTGGGTGTGTTTTCGGCATCCCAGACACTTCTATTTCATATGTCTATGACTGGGCGTCGGCTTATTGATTCCAGGGAGGAGGAGCTAAGCTATGGGCGAACGCAAGCTGACTTTAAGAGACCTGAATCGGAGTACACTGGCGCGCCAGTTTCTTTTAGAGAGAACGTCGCTGAGTCCCCTTGATGGGCTCAAGCAGCTCATTGCGCTGCAAGCGCAGCTCCCTCAACCTCCCTATCTCGGTTTGTGGACACGTTTAGCTGAGTTTGAGCGGGCAAGCTTGACGGAGTTGCTCGCCAGCCGACAAGCTGTGCGAGCGACGATGATGCGCGCGACCCTGCAAGTGATGATGGCTGAGGATTATGCCCTTCTACGCTCTGCCTTGCAGCCGGCTTTGACCCGCTCACTTTACGCTTTCTTTGGCAAACGAGTTAAGGAATTGCCCATTGAGCAGTTTGTTGAGGCAGCTCGCGTCTCTATTCAAGAGCGCCCGCGTACGTTTGCTGAGATCCGTAGCACGCTGGCTGCGCAGTTTCCCGAGATCGATCCGGCCTTGCTGGCCTACGCGGTTCGTACGCAGTTACCGCTTGTACAGGTTCCACCGGCCGGCAGCTGGGACTTTGCGAGCAATCCATCTCTGGAGCTAGCCCAGAACTGCCTGAAATATCCGTTTGCCTCAGCGGATGAGGGCTTGCGTCTCCTCATTCTGCGCTATCTGGCAGCCTTTGGACCGGCCACGATCAAAGATATGCAAGCCTGGTCGGGACTCTCGCGCTTACAGGATGTTGTGAAGCGCTACCGCTCTTCCCTACGCACGTTCCGCAATGAGCAAGGCCAGGAACTGTTTGATCTCCCGGATGCGCCTTTGCCTATGGCCACAGCTCCGGCTCCCCCACGCTTTCTGCCCGAATTTGATAATCTTCTGCTGGCCTTTGCCGAGCGTCGGCGCATCATTGCCGATGAATATCGTACCGCGGTCTTTCTTACTGTTGGACGCGTGCGCGCGACCTTCCTGCTCGATGGCTTCGTCGCCGGAACCTGGAAGATTGAGCGTGGGCGCAAAACTGTCCGCCTGCTCATCGAACCGTTTAAGCCGCTCTCTGCTCAGGTCAGGTCCGTCCTGCTCGCGGAAGGAGAATGTTTGTTACACTGGGTCGCGGATAGCGCAGAGAGTGTTGAGCTTCAGATCATCGATCCTACATAATCTGAGCTCCGGGTGTTGCGGTAATTAGCAGCGCTCGCTGGCTCTATCTCGTACCGAGTTTGGCGAGCGTAGTACTACTTATATCGCTCAGGTGAGCCCTGGATCAGGCTTTACTTCCTTGCGGCTGCAAGCACGCGTAGCCTTTTCTCCCTTGTCTATAACTGAAACAGCGCAAGCGGCCTATCTAAGATCCGGTAGATACGTGAGTATAACCGCATATGTGCTCAGGCAGACGACAACAATTGCGAGCTTTTTGATGCTGAAGCCTTGACTAATTCTGCGCAACGGAGCTATGAGCACTGCGATCCAGGGTAAAAGGGCGGGTATATACCAGGGAAAGACATATGAGTAAAGGCATGATCCTATCCCAATAAGCACCAGAACTGCTCCTTCGATACTTATATGTTTGCGCGAAAATTGGCGCTTTACAAAAAGGACCGTACTAACGCCTATAGCCCCCTCAATCACGCGACCGACCACCAGCATAGTAGTTGGCGCGAGCTGCATGCTGTGTCCCAATAGCAAAAGCCCATTCTGTATAAAGCTTGGATGCAATGTATCCTGACCGCTAAAAGATAAGACCACTGCGGCAATCTGGCCGTGGCTGAGCCACAGGAATGGTAGATATCCCAGAACAACGGTGAGAGCGCACGCGGCAGGCAGGTTCCAATCTCGGCGTCGCACTAGCACCAGAAGGAGCAGAGCAGGATAAAGTTTTGCCAGGATCGCCAGGCCAAGAAATACTCCGGAGGTGATACGAGCAGTCCTGCTAGAACCGCGCGAACAAAAGACGGCAATAACGGTACAGGCTATAACGAGAGCATCGACGTGGCCCTGAATGGAAAACTCAACAATAGGAAGAGGACACCAGGCATAGACGATGACCTGGCGTGGATCAAGCCCTCTACAAGCCAGGAGAATGGCAAGCGCAACGCAGGTCAGCAAATCGCAGAGCACAAAGAGGCCCTTGAGACCAACAAGGTTTTTTGGCGATAAGAGATAGCCAAGGATATAAAAGAGTTCTGCACCGGGGGGATATTTAGTTGGAAACTCGCGATAGGGAGTATTTGTGTAAATGCTGCCATGCAGCGGAGCAAAAATTGGATTGTTGGGAGCATAGAGGTAAGGACTATAGCCGTGCAGAAGTATATGAGCGTCCCATAAATATCTCCAGGCGTCACGCGAGAGCCCGAGTGGAAGGGGGAGCAGCTGCACACGGAATACAGTAGCTCCGAGGAAGATAATTCCAAGTTGAAGCCAAAGCCACCTGCTAGGAGGACGGGTGCTCATCAGGATGTAAGCACAAAAAGCGAAATAGCAGAGAAAGCAAAGTACCCAGATAAGAAAGAATAGTTTGTTTGGACCATCAAGAGGGGGAGCGACTAAAGCAAGGAATTGATAGAGGAGAGAAAAAAGTAGGAGTAGTACACCCAACATCAAAGTAATGTGCCAACCCTGTTCTAACCTCGGCCTACCCTTTTCTATGCGCCAATTCTGCATTTTCACAAGTAGTGAGTACAACATGCATCCGTCTCCTTTTGTAAGTTACTGTAAGAGACCGATCTTCTTACGCTACGGGACTCTAATGCTTGCATATCTGTATAGACGAGTATAGTTACAGTAAAGACACTAACAAAGCGCCATATATGGGAGATAAAGCTCTAATGATGAAGATAGGAAATACCTGTGTGGAGGAAGTTCCCAGAAGAGGCCGTGCGAAGGCTTGTTATAACGAGTAGCGCCCGCTGACTCGATTCTGTACCAAGTATGGCGGGCGTTATACTACTTACTTGCCTATTGCTCAAGTGAGCTAGGATCAGACCTGGCTTGCCTGGGGCGCGCTGGCTTTCTGATTCTTTAGCACGAAGCAGGCGGTCACGGTAACAACAAGGGCAATGGCCAGGCTAATCGCAAAGGTGATCTGTGGCGTGATCCAGTGGGCAACGGCGGCTTGACTCAAGGGCGCGATCAGAATAGCCAGCGAGATTACCGAGCCGCGCAGCCCCATGGCTTGCGAACGATTCTCGTCGTTTGTCTCGCTAAGGTAGACCGTGCCCAGGGCTGGCATGATCAGGGCGACGCCAGCTCCGGTCAGCACGGCTGAAGCGATCAGCAATGGGTACTGATGTAAGAAGAGCATGCCCACATTCATGGCGGCCGAGAGCACGATTCCTACGATGATGAGCAGTTTGCGTGGCAAACGAGCGCTCAGGCCACCCAGAAGCATAGGGAAGAAGCCCATGGCCAGACCGAAAACGCTGATAATCGCTCCATATTCTGCGGCCGTATAGTGCAGCGTTTGCTCGAAAAAGAAGGGATATTGTGGCAGGGCAAAGGGATAGGTGAAGGCCATGCCGAAATCGATCACGAAGAGTCCGGCAAATAGCCAGATCAAGCCAAGCATGTCTCCGCGGGCGCTTTTCGCCCCTGACTGCTTCTCAGTTTTGCGCAGGCGAGCCTTCTCGCGCACATGAGCTGGCAGGGTCTCGGGCAACATAAAGAGGGCGAGCAGAGAGGCCACAAGGGCCAACCCGGCTGAGAAGAGAAAGGGCACTGAAAATCCCCAGGCTTGATAGAGCAGGCCACCAACGCCAGGCCCGAGCGCGGTTCCCGCCGCCTGGGCCGTGGTGAGAATGCCCAGCCAGCGCCCTTGCTGCTCCGGCGTGACGCTATCGCCGACGATGGCAGAGGCGACGGGAAATAGGCCGGCGACAAGCGCACCCTCGACAAAACGAATCAGGATGAAGAGTGCCGGTACGTTGACAAAGGCCAGGGCAATATTCGTCACAATAAAGCCGGAGAGCGAGAGAAGCACAATCGGTCGGCGTCCAATGCGATCGGCCAGGGTTCCCATAGGTGTGCTAAAGAGGAACATGCCCAGACCAAAGCCGGCTTCCATGAGGGCCAGGGTCTCGGCTCCCAGGCCGAGCGCTTGCAAACGCTGCGGATAGACCGGAACTATGATGCCAAAGCCGGTCATCAGAAAGGCCACACAAAAAGACAGAAGGATCAAGGCGCTGGTCATACGTTTGGGACGCGTATCCTCCTGAGGTATAGTTTGCTCGGCTATATGTTCACATGTTTCGTTCACAGGGAAATTCCTTATCTATTTGCTATTTTTTATTGTCTACATGGCAATAGTAACATAACGATGAAAAAATTGTCAATAGTAATAGCAAATAAAATCAAAATAAAGTGAATTATTATCAACTCTGTTATTGATACATCTTTCTCCTGTCTCTTTTTATGGATTTACCGGTTAGCATCCCCTTCTGCCCTGCACTATGGCTTATTGAGTATGGGCTTGATACAAGTACTACCTGACTACCCTTGCGAAGGGGATGAGATGAACCGGTCGTGTTCTCAATAGAGAGAGCAGCATTTCGAATCAGTTGTAGGCAACTGACACATTGGCTCCTGCCAGCGAATCGATCCTCCCAGCAAGATGCACAACGAGATGCTGCTCTTGTAGATGAGAAGCTCAGGCTTGATCAGCGATGTCGCGAGCTTCTGGCAACCAGGTCGAGGAGGTCGAAGATCGCTGCTACTACTACGTCTGGACGCTGTGTGTAGAAGAGATGCCCGGCATCCTGCAAGACACGATGCTCGCCTTGTGTGACGGAATTGGCGAAGGCCGCGTGTGCTGCCAGCTTGATCTGGTTGAAGGCCTGCTTCTCTTCATCTGAGCGACCTGGCACGGAGTCGATTTGCATGCCGGTCAGGACTATGACAGGGATATCGGGCAGGGCTGGTCCGTTGATAACATCTTCCTGAATTTGTCGTGCGCTCAGCATATCGTGAAGGCCACAGGCGATATGGTCAGAGTCCATGTGACGGGCAATGAGCGGGTCACGCACCTGTGCAGGCAGCTTCTCCCACTCCGCGAACAGCGTCGGGTACCACTCACGCCAGAGCGCGGGATTGTTCTTCAACTTTTCCAGCATATCCAGCACGACGGCCTCATCGCTATCCTTGGGCAGCGGAATGCCTTTAACTGAAGGATCGATGAGCACCAGGCCTACCACCTCATCTGGGAAGTGTTGGGCGAAGGCCTGTATCAACAGCCCACCCAGCGAGTGGCCGACCAGGAGGTATGGACCTGTGACTGACGCTTTATCGAGCGCGGTGTGCAGATCTGCCATCATCTCGCGTACGGAGCGCTCGCCTGGAGCTGGGTCACTCCACCCACTGCCTGCACGGTCGTAGAGCACACAGGTTGTGCGTTGGGCGCACAGCTCGAAGATGCTATAGTAATCAAAGCCAAATCCGCCAGCGCCCGCTTCGATGACTACCGCTGGCGTGCCAGTTCCCGCATAATGTAGATTGATGCGGCGACCGCCACCAATATCGTACTGCTTACCCAGTGGTGGAGTATCATTCTTGTGTATTAATTCATCATGAGAAGGTGACATCAGCCTTTGTTTCCTTTCTGTCTGGCTGTTTTTTTGCTCCTCGCTCTCCAGGATCGCGGCGCTATGGCAAGCGTCTCGGAGGTGAGATTTGCTATCACCTTATCGCTAAATGACGAGATCGCCTTACGCACAATTTTGTGTCGCTCAGGGTGCCTTCGGAACTGTGTGTTAGCATCATCGCCCGGTGGTCAGCACGCAACATATCAAGACTGTTACAGGCACCCAGAAAACACCATGAGTCACAAACTTAGCAGGATATGTCAGTCCATTCCCAGATACCCGACCCTTAGCCGATGGGCTGGGAGTACAAATGTCAGGATCTCAATCTGTCCCTCTCTGGCTGCCACAGCTCAGCCTCCAGACCACAGGCTTAAGCGTTTGCTCGTTCTGAAGAAGGCGCGTTTCCACGGCTCCACTGTTCCAGCCCGTCGAGCACGCATTTAAGCCCAAGGAGAAAACGTTGCTCAATATCATCATGGCTCCTTTGGCTGAGATAAGCCATCAATGCTGTACGCTGCTCCTCCTCTTCAAGCAGCTTCTTGATAGCATTGTGCCAATCATCCTCATCGATCTGGCTGCGCTGCATACTCACCTGCAGCGCAGCATCGGTGAGCGCACAGCCTATGACGTAATGAAAGATCGCTGAAAGTGCACCATCCAGCAATGGACCAGCTAATCCCGCTCGATCTAAGGCTCGCAAGACTGCCTCGGTGAAGGCCAGGGCATTCGGCCCCAACTGGGGATATGCGCCGAGCAGCTGGCCTGACCAGGGATGGCGCAGGATTATGGCGCGTAATCCCGCCGCTAATCGCTGCAGTTCCGTCCGCCAATCAGAAGAAGGCGCCTCCTCTCGTGATATATCCTGGAGGATCACATCCATAACAAGTTCCAACAGATCTTCTTTGGTTGCTACATACCAGTAAAGAGAGGCAGCTCCGGCGCCCAGCCGCTCAGCCAATCGTCGCATGGATAATCCCTCAAAGCCTTGTTCATCGAGCAAGCTGATTGCCTCCTGTACAATCCGCTCCTGGCTTAAGGGAGGCAAAGCTTTGCGCGCCGCTCGTCTTGGACGAAGCCAGATTGATGGCAGTTCGCCCTTGTTGGCGTCTTTTTTTGTGCTTGACATAGCGCCAGTGTATCATATAGACTTACATTGTGCTATAATCGAACAACGTTCGAGAGATGGGACGTCGTTTGAATATGTTATTGCTAAGAGAAAGGAACTCCTTATGACCGTCTCTTTACAAGGGAATGTTGAACCACGCTTTACCTCCGTTCGCGATGAATTCCAGTCACTATTTGAGCAAGGGCACGAGGTTGGAGCTGCTCTGTGTGTCTATCAGCACGGCAAACCAGTTCTTGATCTGTGGGCTGGCCTGGCCAATCAGCAAGCCGGGGTACCCTGGCAGCATGACACGCTTTCCTGGCTGGCCTCAGCCTCAAAGGGCATGGTGGCAGCATCAGCTTTACTGCTTGTTGAGCGTGGCCTGCTTGATCTTGATGCTCCGGTCTCTCGCTATTGGCCCGAGTTTGCGGCTGAAGGCAAAGCAGCCATTCCCGTACGCTGGCTGCTTTCCCATCGCTCAGGGGTTGCAGCCCTGGATAAACCGATCAGCTACGAGGACGAAATAGCCTATACGCCCATTATTGAGGCTATCGCGGCTCAACGTCCCTGGTGGAAGCCGGGAACGGCTCACGGCTATCATGCTCTCACAATAGGCTGGGCCATTAGCGAAGTGATTCGGCGCATCACCGGTCTCACCATAGGGCAATTCTTTGCCCAGGAAATCGCCGCTCCCCTGGGCCTCGAACTCTACATTGGCTTGCCCGAAGCTCTGACGGGGCGAGTGGCTTCTGTAGTCGTTCCCACGCAAGAAGAGATGGCGCGCGGTCTCACCGATCCAGCGCTTGCCGCTTTCAGCCAGGCTATGGTTGATCCAGGCTCCTTGCTCTATAAGGCCACCTTTGCGGCGACAACTCTTACCTTTGAGGATGTCAACAATCCGCAGTATTATGCTGCAGAAGACCCAGCAGGCGGTGGCCTGGGTACGGCAACCTCCCTTGCGCGCCTGTACGCAACTCTGATTGGCGAGGTTGATGGTACGCGCCTTTTGCGGCCAGAGCTTGTCGAGCAGGCGCGTAACGTCGAGTCGAGCGGCCTTGACCAGGTTTTGCGTATCTACACCCTCTATGGCCTGGGCTTTATGCTGCCAGGAAGTGGGCTCTGGCCGGACTTTGGCGCAAGAGCCTTCGGCCACGCTGGCTCAACGGGAGCGCTTGGCTTTGCCGATCCCGAACACGCCCTGGCCTTTGGTTACGTGACCAATAAGATGACAGGACTTGTGGAGGGCAACGACGAACGCACTACAAGCCTCATCAGGAGCCTCTATAGCTGCCTGGCGCCATAAGCCAGGATTGGCTAGAGCGTTGCAGAAGGAAGCTGCCTGTTCTCCGAACTACCTGTGGGAAGATGAGCGGCGATCATTAAATCTTGCTTATCCTTCCCACTCGTGGCGCGGGGCCGTCGTGGCATATTCGCGAAGATAGACAATTCTTCCTTCGCTTAGCCGAGCAATCGATGCGCCTTCAAATCCACCGCGCTCGCCATCAGAGATGCATGCAAAGTCCCACTCAAAGAAGCATTCCTCAGACGTGGCAGTGAAAGAAGTTATCTCCCAGCGCGTCACAACGTTGCCTGGCGCAAACCAGGAATCAATCCAGCGCCCGACCATCTCTTTACCCCGATAGGTTGGTCCGTATGATTCTATTACCACGCAAGCGGGATCGAGCGTGCTCAAGATCTGCTCGCGGTCGGCAGCTAACCAGCCTTGAACATAGCTAAGAATGAGCTGGTTTGCTGATGCGTTGTCCATATGGCCTCCTTGCGAATATTTAAACAAAAGTTCTACTACAGCATAACACTTTTGTCCACCTCAGTGCTCTCGCCTGAGCCATTTTTAGGGAGCTGTGGAAGACCTTTTTGCAGCTTCTCGCTGCTGATCGCAAGGCTAGCCAGTGACAGTCAGCCAGATCTGTCGCTCTGGTTCTCATCTGGCAGGGAGGACAAAACCAGGTGAGAACCAGTCAGTGCTCAGCTATCGGCGACGGCTTCCAGATTGATCTCAATCTTAACTTCTTCGCCCACCATAATTCCTCCGGTCTCCAGCGCGAAGTTCCAGGTGAGGCCAAAATCCTTGCGATTAATCGTGGTAGTGGCCGTAAGGCCGGCACGCTGGTCCCCAAAAGGATTGGAGGCTTTGGGGATCTGGCCGCCATACTCGACATCGAAGGTGACTTCTCTGGTGACTCCATGCAAGGTCAGATCGCCTACGACATCGTAGTGGCGCCCACCTTTGGGAAGAACTTGCTTGCTTTTGAAGGTGAGCAGCGGATATTTGTCAGCATCAAAGAAGTCAGCCGAACGTAGGTGAGCATCGCGCTTCTCTTCGCGCGTATTGATGCTCGCAACCTCGGCTTCCGCCTGCACCCAGGAGTTCTCAGGATGCTCCTCGTCTATTTCGAGTGTGGCCTTAAATACGTTAAAGCTTCCACTCACTTTGCTAAACATCATATGCCTTATGGAAAAGGTAACTTCTGAATGTGTAGTATCGAGAGTCCAGACCATAATATGTTTTCAACCTTTCTCAACAGAGATTTGCGCTTCGGCGATGTAGCGTTCCTGCTCATCCCTGGCGAAATACACTTCGCGAAACTCGTTAGCAAACGAGATGGTATAGCCGTTTTGCTCGATCCAGCGTCCCAGATCAACCATCGCTGAGCACACGCCTTGCGGCTGACACTGGTGCATGACGCTTGCGGCCAGGGGAATTGCTGGCAAGATGCGCATGCCCAGAGGCTCAGGCAGTACTCGCGGCTCTGAAAATGGGCAAGCCACTTCTACCGCAAAGGTATCGTCCTCACCTTCCTGACATGTCCCCGGATCTTGCCAGAGCACTAGATGGGGAAGTATTTCCGGCTCTTGTACGCCAGCCTGCCGCAGGAAACTATCAAGTTCTGCAAAGAAGAAGGGCAGAGAGGAAGCTGATAGACTTGTTCCTGTTGGCAAGACCGCCACTGTTTGCTCTTTGACGCGTTTGAGGGCCACCTCACGGCTGGCCTCGCCCTCTCTTTCGAGCAGGCGCAGGCGGGCCTCAATGCGCACAAGGCGTTCTTGCTCTTGCTCAATTAAGTCTGCAGTTTGCGCCTGTTTGAGGCGCAGCATGCCGCGAATTTGCTCCGTGGATAACTGCTCATCAAGGGCCTGCAAGATCTGTTCGAGGGTCAGGCCCAGATCTTTGAAGGCAAGAATGCGATGGAGCTGGAAAAGCTGCTCACTTGTGTAGTAGCGATAGCCATTCAAAGGAGCGGTATGAGCTGGCTTGAGCAGACCAATCCGATCGTAGAAACGGAGCGCTTTCATCGAGACCTGGCTGAGCCGGGAAAACTCGCTGATCTTGAACATTGACTACTTCTTTCCTTTCTTAACCCTTCTCTTCGCCTCAAGCATACACTTTCCCCTATTGGGGAAAGTCAAGAGGGAAAGGCAGTTCTCTCTTGATTGATAAAGATCTCATTCTGAAGTTTACAATAGCAGGCCATATGTAAGCTAAGCGTGCCCAATGTAAGCGAGCCAGGCAGGTGGGCAGGAACTGAGAAATTCTAAGCAACTGGCAAAATCTTCTATATTGGTGTAATATGATCTATAAGTGTTTCTTGGGAGAGTGTATCTTTTTCAATGAAACATAATAATTAAAGGGAAGATGAGGAGATAGTTTGCCAGCGCATCGCTTACTCGCCATTAGAGGTGAGGAGCGCGCTAGCAAGGGAGGAAGCATCATGAACGTTTGTACAAGAGCGATCAACGGCCTGCAAGCCTCGATGCAGATTACGATGGGAGAACCATACTTTCTTAGCGAATTGTTGCCGGTAGAAGTCTCGCTCTCCAACCATACTGAGGAGGCCTTCCTGCTGGACAGACGGAACCGGCCAACAGATTACGCTTACGAATCGGCTCTGCCGGTCACGCTTTCCGGCGGAGAGGCTCCATTTTACTCATTTCCTCAGCTCGATATTGGACGTTTCAATGTGCGATACAAAACAAACTTGCTTCCAGGTCAAACGTTGAAGCTTCGCCAGCTAGTGCCGCTTACCAGGAGCAAAGAAGTGAGGCTGACAATGGGAGCCACTTTTTTGAGAGACTACAGTTTTCCTACGGCCAGCCCCCTTGATGGATATTGGCCGTCGCTAACTCTTCACGTCAATGCGTATGTGCCCTCCACTCATGCGATCTCACTGCAGCCTCAAGGACCGGAGGTCCTTATCGTTGCCCCCGCGGCAGCCTGCCCGCACTTGCTCTACTTGAATTCGATCACTTGTGAAAGCAAATTTGAGCTTGAGCATGGTCCCGTAGGAGGCTGTATAGACGGCAAGGCATTCTGGCGCCCTCTCTCTTCCCCTATCCTTCGCGTGCCAGAATGTCCGTCAGGACGGCCAGATATCTGCCCGCGGACCAACCTCGAATGGAAATACGCCGTGAGCGCTCCTGGCTTCCCCATTGTTGGAGGAAGCCATTGGCCGCTTGAGAGCTGAAAGGGAGCAGGTGGCAAAGAGAGCGCTTTTCTGAACAATGCCCGGCAAGGCCCTCCTTGCCGGCTCTGCTAAGCTGGCAGAGGGCTGTCTGCATAGTTCTTGAGCGTGCTGGGTTTGGGGAACCATTCTTGCCACAAGCCGCCTGGCACCATCAGAAATGGTAGTATCAGCGGGCCCAGATGGTTCTGTTCCCAAATCGCTCGCGCGGTTTCGGGAACCAGGTAATTGGCGCTCGATTTGACTTTTGCCTGCTCGGCGGTGACGAGAGGCCGAAAGACGCGCTCGTAGTTGCTAAACGCGCTATGATGATTGCCAAGGGCGGCCTTAAGCTCTCCAGCCAGAATATAGCCGCCCATCATGGCCAGCTTGGAGCCCTCGCCGGCCAGCAAGGCGGCACAATGGGCGGCATCGCCTACCAGGACGACGCGCCCTTGCGACCACTTCTCGATCCGTATCTGACTTACTACATCAAAGTAGAAGTCGGAGGCAGCTTGCATTTTTTGCAAGAAAGTGGGTATTTCCCATCCTACATCGGCATAGTGGGAGCTCAGCAGGCGTTTTTGTTGTGCCAGGTCATGATAGTCATAAGTAAGCTTGCCGGGCTGCTTGAAAATGAAGCACACCCCCATACGCTGGCTGTCCTTTAAACGACGTATCACGGTCTGCTTGCCGGGAACGCTATAAAACCATAGCGCGGAGTCGGCAAGGCCCAGGTAGTTATCTGTGGTAAACAAGCCGACATAATAGCCGCAATAGCGCTCAAAAAGCTCTTCTTGGCCAAAGGCCAGCGTGCGCACGATAGAATGCAGGCCGTCAGCTCCCACTACCAGATCGAAACGGCGGCTCTCGCCGCTGGCAAAGGTCACATCTACCCCTTCCTCGTCCTGCTCAAGGGCCTGGATGGAATCGCCAAAGCGATATTCTACCTCATCCCGGGTCAGCGCGTAGAGCACTTTGGCCAGATCACCCCTCATGATCTCAACCCAGGACTGATCAAGCTTGAAGAAGGTACGCAGGGCGTGCAGGTTAATTTTACCGACCCTCCGGTGCTCGTTGAGAAAGGCGATTTCATTCAGCGTAGTCTTCTCCCGCTGTAGGCGTGGCCAGATCCCCATTTCCTTAGCGATCTTGACTGCCTCTCCGCGCACGTCAACCGGTTGTCCACCTTCTCTCAGTACAGGCGAACGCTCGACGACGGTAGGATTAAAGCCGAAGCGCTTGAGCCAATAGGCCAGGGTTGGTCCGGCAATGCTTGCCCCCGAAATGAGAATATTCTTATTTTTCAACATGTTCTCTCCTTCACTCTATGGATCATGAATGTGTAGCCATATAATTGAATGTATGTTCATTCACAATGATAAGCTGTTGAGAGTGCTCTGTCAAGGGCGTTGGGGGAGAGAGCCGCCGGCTGGTAGGTTCGCCACTGTATCAAAGTGGGCAGACGGAGCTTGCCGGCGGGCTCATATTCTGATCAGACAGCAGTGAAGACGAAATTGCTGGACGAGCCGGTAATTTCGATATCGTAATAGGGCGCGGTTGGTACAAAGCCGGAGCTCAGCATGCGCGAGTTTTTGCCGATATTATTGAAGATTTGATCGTCTAAGACGAAACTAGTGGCCCAGCCTTTGAGATGAACGCGTAAAGCCGTGCCTGCCGGACGGCGCACGGTGATTTCCGTTGCCGCACCTGTGAGCTGGATGGGAACCACATCGGAAGGCGCGGGTAGCTCCACTCTGAGGGCGTTAAAACTGCCTTTGATCTCCAGCTCGCTAAGTACGAGATCACGCAGATCTGCGTTAAACTCTGAGGCGGCGACTTGAATCGACATCTGCCAGGGGATGGTGGTATTGAGCGAGACTTCGGCAGTTCCTTGCAGTTTGCCCAGACCCAGCAGGCGGCGCGGATAGCGGATCGTGACCATCCCATCTTTGCTTGTGACTTTTGGGACCGGCCCCTCAAAGCGCGCCTGGTAAAGCTCGGCCATTTTTGGCCTGGCATGCAGGCTAAGTTCAGAGAGCCCGGCGACAATAACAAGCTGGGCACGCGAGATATCTTCCAGCGGCGCTGAGTAGACTTCCCCTTCGTGCGCAGGCGCCTCTTGCAAGCTAATTATTTCCCTCCTTGTGAGCTCGTTATTGCGCTTGAGAAACTCTTGCAGAAAGGCGATCTGCTCCTCATCGTAGTCTGCGACAAGTTCCTCCCAGGCTTTCCCCAGGGAAGCAAACATGGGACCGATTTTCTGCTTTTCGTCCTTATCTTCTACGAGCTTGACGATGACTTTGCGCCCATCCTGGGGATCGCGTTCTCTGCGCACAAGCCCGGCCTCCTCCAAACGGTTGAGCATTCCGGTGATTGCTCCGGTGGTCAGTCCGGTTAGATCGGCGAGTTGCCCGGCCGTCGAGGAGTTGCTGCTCTCTAGAATATCCAGGACTTGCAGGTCTGTAACTGTCATTCCAAGCCGAGCCGCCGCCGCACGGAAAAATGACGCGGCAAGTCCCGTAAATTGCCGCAGTTCCCGCGTGAGTCCTTGTGGCGATACTTCTTGCGAACCTCTTACCATTTTTTCTTCCTCCCGGATTTTTTCTTGAAAATCCCTTGACAATATTTGTTTTTACCATTAAGATAAATGTATCTTAGTAAACAAGATAAAAATGATGGTTATTAGTTTAACGAAACAATGAATAAAGTATAGCATAAGCTCTATGCTTAAGAAAGGACCAATGGATATGCCACAAGTCAGCGATGTTATTCGGACCTTCTTCAAGGAATTTGAGCAGGCGAATAACGCCTTTGCGCCTGATCGGCTTGCATCCCTGGTCAGTGATCCCCTGGTTGGTGCCGATCCCAACGGCGTTGTCCAGGCCATTGCGAAAGAAGACTACCTGTCGGGTATAGTTCAAAGCCAGCAATACCTACAAATGCTCGGTTTTCAATATATCAAGGCAGTTCCCATTGAAGAAATTCAGCTCTCTGAGCATTATGTCCTGGTGAAAACGCAGGGAACGATGCACATTGAAAAGACGCCAGGACAGCCTATCGATCTAGTCCATAACGCTGCATACATTCTCTTTGTCAAGGATGGGAAAGCGCAGATCGTCTTTTCTCTAACACACGAGGACCCCATGAAAATGCTGCAGGAACAGTATGGAATCTCACTTGAAAATTTAACTTAAGTACTCTGGAATTTGAAGCATTGCAAGCAGATATGCTAATCACAAGGAGATATTCTGATGGCTACAGGCGTCGCTTCACAAAAAGCTCTTCCCGCTGCTTCCGCCTTACCACTTGTCGGCAAGTGGGCAAATATATTCAAAATTTCCAACGAGCCCTGTACCTACTCGCGCTGGCTGTACGATACTTACGGTAGCATCGTCTCGCTAGCTCCTGGCGATCCTTCATGGGTGGTCGCCTTTGGATCTGAGTTCAACTTCCAGCTACTTTCACAGCCCGCGCTCTTTGAGCTAAGGAAAGGGAAAATTTTAAATGTACCGGAAGGTACATCTTTGAGGCGCCTCTTCATTACCAATCTGCTAGATATGAATGGGGAACACCACAAGCAGCAGCGCCAGTTGATGCAGCCAGCCTTCCATAAAAAACAGATTGGGCTCTATCACAACGATATGGTAGCAATCACTCAGCAAATGCTTGAACGCTGGCAGCCTCACGAACAGATCGAATTGCACGCTGAAATGAAGAAACTAACGCAGAGGATTGTGATCAAGACGCTGTTCGGACTAAATGATGAGCAGGAGATAGATCGCATTGGAACTCTTTTCGACAAGGTAGCCACTTTATTCCTGCCGATGATGCTTACGCCGAATATCGATGTGCCAGGTCTGCCCTATCATCGCATCCTTAAGCTTGCCGACCAATTGGATGGCTTTACGCGCGCGATGATTGCCAGGAAGCGTCAGGAAACTGAGGCCAGCGATGTGCTGGCAGCTCTGGTGCAGGCTCATGATGAGGAAGGTACAAAACTTAGCGATGATGAATTGATCGGCCATGTGTTTACGCTCTATGGAGCCGGGCATACCACCACCTCAAGTGCGCTGACCTGGGCCCTCTTCTTGCTGCATCAACATCCTCGCATCCATGCCGACGTGCTGGCTGAACTGGATGGCGTGCTGCACGGCGCGGCTCCGTCACTTGAGTCGCTGCGTCAATTGCCCTTGTTGGATGGGGTAATCAAGGAGACCCTGCGTCTGCTGCCGCCAGCCCCAATCAGTATGCGTACAGCGGCCGAGGCGTGTGAGCTGGGCGGCTACGCGCTACCCAAAGGCGCGACGATCTTCTTTAGCCCGTTCATGACGCACCGCTTACCAGAGCTGTACGAGGAGCCGAACCGCTTTAAGCCAGAACGTTGGGCGACACTGAGCCGCACACCGTATGAATATCTGCCCTTTTCCGCAGGCGTACATAGGTGCCTCGGTGCGGAATTCGCGCAGTTGGAGATAAAGGTAGTGCTGGCAACAATGCTGCAGCGTTACCGCCTGGCGCTCGTGCCAAATACCAATGTTGAGCCGAAGGGCAGCGATATGGACCCGGCACATGGGATGCCTATGCGCGTCATGCCCCAGGACCGGCAGTTTGCGCGCGTTCCGATCCGTGGCAAGATCCAGAACATTGTCGATTTCGTCTAGAAGTAAGCTCAACAGGAGTTGAGAAAGAAAGATCCAGGAGCATGGAAACCCACATTCATTCAGAGGAAAAAGGAACTATTGTCGATAGCTCGGCACAAGTGCCAGCCGTGGACAAAGCAGAGGGCTCGGCACAAGCTGATCCTATGAAAGTTAGTACAGCCAAAGCGGCGAAGGGTGGAATGCTACGCCCCTTCAAGCAGCGCAACTTCAATCTACTCTTTAGTGGGCAAACCGTTTCTATCATCGGTGATGCGCTCTACATGGTGGCCCTGCCCTGGCTCGTCCTGACCACGGGTGGCAATGCGCAGGAGTTGGGCATTATCCTGGCCGCCTACGGCATTCCCCGCGCGGCAAGCATTCTTGCTGGTGGCTGGCTCGCTGATCGCCTGCGCCCCCGCAAGGTTATGCTGATTGCCGATGGCGTGCGACTCCTCTTGATGGCGATCCTGGCGGCTCTGGCCCTGGGCGGACATCCCACGCTCTGGCAGCTGTGTGCGATTGCGGTGCCCTTGGGAGCCTTTGGCGGGGCTTTCCTGCCCGCCTCCATGTCTATCTTGCCGGATATACTTAGCAATGAGGATCTACAGGCCGGCAATGGGGTGATGTCAGCTTCAGTGCAGGGGGCAAACCTGATAGGGTCAGCCGTGGCGGGCGCGGTCGTGGCTATATTCACAGCGGGCGTGGCCCTGGCCATTGACGCGGCTACCTTCCTGGTTTCGGCGCTCTCGTTGGCTCTGATGCGCCCAATCCAGCGTGCCGCAGCAGAAGCAGGCCAGGCAGAGGCAGACCAGCCCAGGCCCACGATCGTCACGCAAGGTGAGCAGGTGAGCCTGTGGCGCTTTCTGGCTAGCTCGCGGCTTATTCAGTTGACGCTCTTGCTCTTTGGGCTCATTAGCCTGGTTTCAGGTGGACAAATCGAGGTGGCCCTGCCCGCACTGATTCATGGTACCTGGCATAGCAGCGCGAGCAGCTATGGCTTCATCCTTGCAGCCTGGGGAGCCGGGGCGCTTGGCGGGTCCATTCTGATAGGTATGCTGGGCAACCTTCAACGTAAAGGGTTGCTGACGTTGCTAGCCGGGTTTGTTGTCTCTGTCATGATCGCGCTACTGCCCGTCTGGGGTGTTCCCGGCGCTATCGCCTGCATGTTCGTCGGCGGCATCGCCAACAGCGTTGTCACGATTCTGTTCTTTACGGCGGTACAACTGGCTATTCCGCGCCACCTGATGGGCCGGGTGATGGGCCTGCTGATGTTTTGTAACATGGGATTGTATCCGCTCTCGGTTGCGCTAGCTGGTGTGCTCACCAACCAGTTTGGCCCGGCGCTGCTCTTCCCCTTCGGTGGGCTGCTGCTGGCCCTGGCGTTCCTGCTTGGTCTGAGCCAGAAAGCTATGAGAGAGCTCTAGCCAGCACAAGCGCTGAAGCCAGCAGTTTAGACATTCAGCGTGGGCGACGCTGGTGCCTCGCGCCTGGGGAGCGCGATATATGTGGCTCACTACCTATTGAAAAGTTTGGGAGGGACCGAAAGCAGTATACTCAGGTGCATATCGAGATGTGGGGTGCCCGCGAGAACAGCCTCAAGGAGGTCTCGCTAAGGCGGCCCCTTTTTCCAGCGAAATAGTCTTCAGGCGGCGCTAGCTACTGCTGGGCTTGCTCCTCCATTTTTTTTCGCAGACTCAGTGGCCGCATATCCGTCCAGACCTCTTGGATATAGGCCAGGCACTCGGCTTTGTTGCCTTCTTTGCCCTCGGCGCGCCAACCAGGAGGCACCTCTCTGTCCGCAGGCCAGATTGAATACATCTCTTCATGGTTGACAACTACTTTATAGCGCGTTGTATCTTCGTTCTCATTATCTCTGGACATCTTGGATCTCTCCTTTGTATACACTATTATCCTGCGCTAGCAAACTTTCTTATTTTCAGTATAGAAATGCTTTCCAAATCGGCAAGATGAACAAAGGAATACAAACTGTGGGGATTGTGGTCGCTCTTGAAACGATTCTTTGATTTTAAGAGTGAGAAAGAGGTGAAAGAGGAATATTGGTATAACGAAGGTCTCTGTTAACAAGAGCAAAGCAATGAAGCAAATTTACAATAAAGGTACTACGTGGTAAAATAAATAATTATTAACGTAAAAAACTTCTTTTATATGATTGATATAAATGAGAATATATGGTATTATTAACTATTTAAAGGAGCAAAAAGCAATGATTCTATGGACAGGATATAGTGCCAATAGCATGCATAGGGAAGCATCACACCAAACATCTTTCTTACTCGCCAACACAAATTTTTCTCTCCCCGTGCTTCTTTTTGCCATATCCAGGCTTGAAAGTAGTAAAAAAGTGCTTGGCTTTTTGTCGTGCTGATTCCAGTAACGTTCTTTTCCTTGATACCTTCCCGAGATGTCCTAAACGAGCACTGTAATCACGACAGGTAAGAGCGCTCTTTGCCGCTTGATCCGGGACAAGCCGGAGAAGAGGAAAAGCGTCTGATGCGCAGATCTCAATTCGTCGTTGGGCACCTCTTCCTGATTGGGGGAATGCTTGCCAGTGGTGCTCTGCTGGCAAATTCCTCGCCGGAAGCTTGATCTTCTATCTCATCGTCAAGTAGGAGAAGGGAGTGTAAAATAATGCGAAAATGGGCGGTTTTTTCTGTAAGTGTTGCTTGCCTTCTTTTCCTCAGTAGTTGTACTGGGGCGACTTCGCAATCGACCAAAGCGCAAATGCCACCGCCCCCAACGAGTCCTCCCGTCGTTGTCCCCACAATTGGCCCCGTGCCGGCGAGCTGCCCTGTGAGTACGCCAAAGCTTCATACCATCTCGCCGCATATCGCAACTGTCGTGGGGCAAACTCCCGTCTGGGCTACGTGGGGACCAACAAGCATCTATCATGAAGAACTTATGCTCCCACCAGGGAGGCCTCCAACCAATTATGATCCAGCTAACGGATGGGAGGTCAGAAAGATTATTTGGGAGGTGGGACCACACTATACCCAGCCCATCAGCATACATGGTCATGACCTCTCCGATCACGCTCCTGTTCTCATTCAGCTCGGCGATACTCCTTCGCCAAATGCCGTGCTCAATCCACATCATCCTGACCATCCTGTCTCGGTCGTTGGAGATGGGTGGGCCGAGTGGGGAAGTTATCTTATCGTTCCCAGGGCAGGATGCTATACGTTAGAGGTTTCATGGAGTAAAGGACAGTGGGCCATGACATTTGCGTTTGGGGCCTGAGCCAGAAAGCTATGAGAGAGCTCTAGCCAGCAGTTTAGACATTCAGCGCATTGTAAAGCCGGCCCGGTGAGACCGCTATCCTGGGAGGCCCGAGACACATGCCAGGCCTACTAGCAAAGTGAGCGGTTTTACCTGTCTCCCGGGTTTCTCGTTAATGTGCGCGATGCTGATGCCGGCCTCCCAGGTAGTGCGATATATGTGGCTTACCGCCTCGACCCAGAGCAAAGCTGTGACGCTCTAAGCGCCCTTTGGGACAAAGAAGGTGCGCAGGTATTCACACAGAGCATTGTGATCAAGGGAGTTACTACGAAAGCCGATATAACTATCTGGTCGTAGCAGAACCAGAGCAGGACCATTGACGTGGTAGGGCATATGGAGACTATGATCGGGATCAAGTATGAGGCTGCTGTCCTGACTGCTCGGTGCTGGCATGTCAGTACAAACGACATGAGGGGTAATCAGAGCACCCCATTGGGCGGCAAGTCGCCTGGCAAGGGATGTTGCAGCCTCGAACACCTCAACTCTGTTTCTCTTCTTGCCACTGAAGAGGAGCAGATGACTCTTGCCATCCTCAAACAACTGGAACACTGTCCCCGGCCTGCCTGCGCTTGCGTCATGAAAGGTAGCCTGAGGTGCTCGATCCCCGGCTCGCACCTCTTGCAGACCTGCTACTTTTCTCCCTCCGCGCACGAGGAAACGCCTGTGTGGCTGGTTGGATATGATCGAGAGGGGAGACGTGCGGTAGTTGACCAGCAGTTGTGAGCCAGCCAGCGCCAGATGCTGCTGAACGGCAGGTAGCTGCATCAAGCGACCCAGCACGGGCATGATGAGCTTGCTAGTAAGAGACCTTTGGGAGAAGATCAGCTCCGATTGCTCTTCTGATCTATGCAATACATCCTGGGCAACCGGAAGCCGCTCAATTTCATAAGTTTCCAGTAACTGCTCTCTTGCCTGCTTTCGTAGGACGAGAGCCAGTTTCCAGGCCAGATTATAGGCATCGGCAATTCCCGTATTCAAGCCCTGCCCACCGGCAGGACTATGAATATGTGCGGCATCCCCTGCCAGAAAAACGTTGCCTTGGCGATAAGTGGTGACCATGCGTTGGTGAATTTGAAAGTCTGAGAGCCAGCTTGCCTGGCCGATGACCGCGCCAGGCTCACCGGTCCGCTCGGCAAACACATTGCGGATGCGTTCCAGCGTCACCTCTTCAGAATCTTTATCATATTGGACCATTTGGACATATATTCTCCATTGTCGGCTGCCGGGCAAAGGGATCATTACAATAATCCCGTCCCGGTGGGCCCAGGTGTAGACATGTTCCTGAGACCTTCCCCAGTCCAATTCGGCATCGAGTAACCAGAAACGCCCAGGCAGGCTGTGTCCTGCAAATGGAATAGCTTGGCTCTTGCGCACAATGCTATGAGCGCCATCACAGCCAATTACATAGCGTGCCCTGATCGCTTCAAAGGAAGCTGAAGATGTTTCTTCGGCCTCGATTTTGACGCTGGCTGTGGCGCCCTGCTCGTCCTGGGACAGCTCGACTAGCTCATGCCTCCACTCGACCTGCCCTCCCTTCTATGAGGGGAGAGCGGAACGTGAGAGGAAGGAGGAACAGCTCTCAACTTCTCACTGGTCGGAGGCTTGAAGCTCTTCAAGCTTCGCAATGGTTTCTTCGCACCAGGCGAGTTGTGCGCGTGTCGTCTGCAAGCTATAGTTCAGAACCAGCAATCGATATGGACTGTACAGATGTCCTCCAGGCTCTTGCCGACTCACTGCGGCAGCGGCTTGCAGAGCGGTCTCTTCAAGGGAAGCCAGCGTTTTCGCCAGGTCCTCATGCAAGAGCCTCATCTGTTCTAATGTAGTAGAAGGAGAGATCTGGTCGGCAAAGAAGAGCTTGAGGAGATGCTCATTGCGCTCGATTTGCTGAAACGATGCCGGTTTTCCCAGCCACCGGCGTAACTCAGCCTTACCTTGTTTAGTTAAGCTATAGAGTCGTCTATCCGGTCGCCCTTCTTGTTTCTCGCTCGAACTGGTCACCAGGCCTTCTTGCTCAAGCTGTTTGAGCGTGGGATAAATCCAGGCATAGTTTTCGTTCCAGAAAGAGCTCATCATGCTTCTCTCTGTGAACTTTTTAGTGTCATATCCAGACATAGGGGCAATGGTTAGAATACCAAGAATGGCATAGCGGCTCTTGTTCTCCTGCTTCTTCATATCTCTCTTCTCTTTTTATGCAAGACTTATATATGCAAGAGTTATATATACAAGACTTTAATATAAAGCAAGAAAAAAATCAAGAGACTGGCTATGCTTGAGCTGTGGAGAAAACATTTAAGATGGAAGTGCTCTGCCTGTGACAAAGCGAGAGCAGCAGAAAAGTTTGGCCTGACGTGGCTAGTCCTGTCTCCTTCATTTGAAACGATTATTTACTATGAAGAGTGAGAAAAGGTGAAAGGGAAAAGCTATGGCTCGTATTCTTGTCATCAATGATACCCAGGAACTCTTAGAAATGTTTCGCTTGCTTCTTGAGGCTGAGGGTTATGAGATAGTTCTCTCAGGGACGCCGATCCTCAAAGTAAGTGAGATTGAGGAGATTAAACCTGACCTGATCATACTTGATATTATCTTTGGGAATCGTACTGTGGGCTGGCAGATGCTCGAAATGCTCAAAATGTGGCGATCTACCGCGTCCATTCCGATCATTGTCTGTTCCGCTGCCACACACGATGTCCAGGAACAAGAAGGCTATTTGGTTGCCCATAACGTCAGGGTTCTCTACAAGCCGTTTGATATTGATGACATGTTCGGAATGGTGAAAACAGTTCTTTCTGGGCGCCGGACGCAATAACGCGGGCAATTCATGCCTGACTTGCTCGATAGTAAATTGATTGAGCAGTATCTTTGGCAAAGTCCTTTAGAGCGCTAAAGCCAGGTTGGCATGCTACCTCAAGCGCTTCGCGCTCTCCGGCGGGTAAATCCTTCCAAGCCAGCGGTTTCTCGTGCACGAGCGCGGCTGTTGAACGAATCCAGGTTTCGTCAACCAGCCCGGGATCAATGAAGGTTAGCAGGTGTCGCAAGATGAGCTGAGGTTGGGCCGTGAGGCGCTCATAGGAGATTGTCAAAACGCGCTCCTTTGGCAGCGCGGCCAGATGAGGAAGACCCTGCACGATCGTTTCGGACCAACGCTGGCCGAAGACCTCTAGCGGTATCTCCTGCTTCAAGATAGCTTGCTCAAAGATTTGTTCCTCTAGTTGCTGAACTTCAGATGAAGAGCCCTCGGGCTGCGCTTCGCTAGCTAATTCCAGAAGAACAGCCAGGCGAAAGGCCAGGTGACGGCTCATCGATAGCGCGCACTCGCGACCATCACGGACGATGTGCACGAATCTGGCGCGCGGAAAGAGCCTGATAAGCTCGGAGATGAAGGAAAGAGAGAAGCCCGAACGCTCAACGCACACCCTGCGCTCTAAGCGCTGCCTTAACCAGGCAAAGAGCCGCGCGTAGTGCTGTTCGATACGGGCTGCTGGAAACTTACTAACTACATGCTGGATCTCATCATAGAGCGCTTCATGCTCATCAGTTAGATGGGGCAGGGTAACCAGAAGGATAGCTGGAATCCCGGTCTCGGCGTTAAAGCGTGAGGTGTCGCTGAGAGGATAGAGGAACTCTGGGGTCGTCATCCCGTGCCGTAGCAACTGGGTTGTACGAGGTTTAGGCGCGCTGAGGAGCGCCCAGAACTGAGCTGCATCCATTATTCCTTGCTGAAATTTTGGGCCGTGCAGCATGGTGAAGAACTCCGACAGGCTAAGTACTGCAGGATGTTTGCTGAGCAGTTGTGAAATCATCGTCGAACCGCAGCGACCCGTGCCAACGACGAAGGTAAGATGCCTGGTATCTAGCGGTGCCACCGGCTGGCTGATGAACGAAGCCTGAGTCATGTAGACCTCCCTGAGCGTCTTGCTTGAATGGGTGAAATGATCTCGTTAGTTGTTGTTTTTTGCCTGATACAGAAGGGTTAGATGTTCTATTTACCTGTAAACATGCAACCTGCTATTATATACCTGATTATAACGTATTAGCTCAGTATTAGTTCTATGCTTCACTGCTGGGATGAACGCGGGAACTATGACTAATGATCTGTGGGAACGGCACTCCCCTGGCCTCCCGCTTTGGTGACCGGTTCGGTGGCCTCTTCAATTGTTTCTCTCCGGTTGTATTCCGAACAGCGCGTTATTTAATTTGAGGCAATGTTGTAAAATAGGTTAAAATCTATTTATTATGTTTTAGCTTCCTTTAGCATTGCACAGGATCATTAAACAAAAGGGGCAGGATCGGTAAAATGCCTGACAGGCCTGTGTGCTCTAGCTATTACCTGTAGCGTACAGCTAGCACTCGACCGAAAAAATTCTGTAAGCGATGCTGGCTGAAGGCCTCTATGGAGGCAAGAAAGGTTAGCCGATCGGCTATGAAGATATGTACAATGGGCCTGCTTTTTCTGTATGCGCTGGCTCTGGCTCTGATCTGCATGCATTCCTGGGATACTATGCTTACGGTTAGCGTGCTGCGCCCGGCCCTTCCTGCTGGCTTCCACCAGTTACCGGCGCGTGGCATGAGCGAGACGCTAGCCTTGAATAGCTCGCTTATTATCTACCTTTTGCTTGTGCTCAGCAATGCTCTGCTTGCTATTGCCCTCATCATGCCTCGCTTGCAAGAGCAGGGCCGTCGTATCCTCCTTGCTATTGTCGCCGGCCTTGCCTTGCTTTACTGTACAGTAAAAATTCTCCCGCTATTTATTCAAGGTCTCTCCCATCCGTTCATCCAGGTACAAATCATGCTGTTCCAGCTTATCGATCTGGCCATCGTGCTCGGCAATGTGGCGCTGCTGGTACTGACCCTCAAAACAGCTTTCACGCAGGAACGGCGCGGCCTTGCCTGGCTCGTGCTCGCCACAGAGCTCTTTTTCTTTCTGCTGCCAACTGTGGCTGCGGGCTATCTCTTCGCGCTCTATATGCCTGAGCAACAAGCGTTCTCTCTATTACGCTGGGATGTCTATGTGCCGTTTGCGGCGCTGGCAAATGTAGTAATCTTTGTGGCAAGTAGGCCGCTAGATCCGGCTAGAACGCGCATCTTCCTTCTGCTGGCCGTTCTGATTGCTGGCACCCTGGTCCTGTTTGTGGGCAGCTCGCTTTTCTGGGACGTGCAGCAGCTAGGGCAAGGCTTGCTTAAAGATCGCTGGATCACTCTTGTTGTGCTCGATGCCTTGCTATCGCTCGTGGCATTGGTGATTGCCCTGCTAGCTCTGTGGTACACCTGGAGAACGCGTCTCCAGGGCCAGCTTGCTCAAGCTGCTGCCGCTTCGGCATAATGCTCTTAGCAGGCCAGCAGGGCGCCGTTTAAAATCCTTCCAGGTGTCTACCGGTAGCCGGTGGCATTGGCCGGCTTGCCGGCATCCTGCACTTCGACGATATATCTCCAGGCATCGGGCTGTGAGCCATCTAGATCGCGGAAATTGTAGATCTTTGCCAATTGCCCGCTCGATAATGACTGACCATTCCAGCGCGCCACATCGGGATCTTGTGCCAGAGCCGCGACGGCGCGACCGACATAACGAGGAGATTCCGAAATGATGAAGTGTGGCTCCTGCTTTGTTGCCTCACGCCAGTTGGCCTCAGTGACCTTGAAATGCTCTAGCATGATTTCCGAACGCATCCAGCCGGGAGTGAGGGCGACGGCTGTACAGGAATAAGGCTCAAGCTCTTTGGCAAGAGACCAGGCGATGCGGATCACTGAGCTCTTAACCAGGTCATAGAATAAGGACACGCGATAATTGGTGCGATTATACTCGGCTGTGCCGTCTGTCATTTCAACAACTAAGCCATGCTTGCTTTTGATGAGAAGCGGTAGAGCGAAGTGACTGGTGATGAGATGGGTGTCTATGGCCAGCCTGAGCATGCGTAGGCCCTTCTCCAATGAATGTTCCCAGATTGGCTTATTCCATTCAAAAAAAGATTCGGCTCCCCATATATCGTTCACGAGGATGTCAAGGCGGCCCTGTTCCTCTGCAATCCGCGCAATCAGGGCCTTCACCGCTTCTGGCTCTAAGTGATCTGTTGGAACGGCAATTCCCTGGCCTCCAGCTTTGGTGACCAGTTC
The DNA here is from genome assembly GCF_004208415.1 of Ktedonosporobacter rubrisoli. Lineage (GTDB taxonomy): Bacteria > Chloroflexota > Ktedonobacteria > Ktedonobacterales > Ktedonobacteraceae > Ktedonosporobacter > Ktedonosporobacter rubrisoli. Next base: position 8,022,369 of record NZ_CP035758.1, read on the forward strand.
GGCGGTCTCTTCAATTGTTTCTGCTCGGTTGTATTCCGAACGCTGAGTTCTTGTACTGCGACCTGTTACATACACCGTGGCTCCTAGCGCCCCTAACTCTATAGCTATTCCGCGCCCGGCACCCCGCGTGGCGCCTGCTACCAGGGCTACTTTTCGTATATTCTCATGATTCATGAAGTGCTCCACTATCCTTTCTCTACAAGTACCAGCTGCTTGAACCTCTCTCTACACGCGCCTGCTCCGCTGAGCCGAAATGCGCCGGAGATTTCTATCAGTATAATGCTCAGTAGTGACATCCTCTGTCATATTGACAATTTCCTCTTTTTTTAAGTATAATGTCACCAAATAGTGACAATATCTAAGGAAGACATAAATATGACCAGATCTGAAGGGAGACGAGGCGAGAGCAGTCGCGAGGCGATTTTGGAGGCAGCAGAAAGCGCCTTTGCGGAGAACGGCTTTGATGGAGCGCGGGTTGATATGATCGCGCAGATCTCCGGCTACGACAAAAAACTGCTCTTTCGCTACTTCGGTGATAAACTTGGCCTCTATACAGAAGTGCTCAAACGAGCGGACCGGGAAGCAAATGCCCTTCTGGCACGAGTATTTGCTCCCATGCTTGCGGACGGAACTGCTATCTCTCACGCGCAGCAGTGGAGGCACTTTCTCGAAACTATGGTACAGACGCTCTTCGATTACTTACTCGATCATCCACGTCTGGTACGCATCTTGACCTGGGAGATGGCCGAGGGCGGACAAACACTCACTCGGATTGCCTCAGAATTTCCGACTGAAAATACTGGCCTGTTCGAGAGACTTTTTCCTCACGCCTATCAGGCTGGACTGCTGAGGTCTGACTTTGCACCAGTGATTCAACTTACGATGCTCTTACAAATCTGCCAGATCTATCTCGTCTCTCTTCCCCTGTACCAGCGCTTGCTTCCAGGTGAGGATCTTTCCTCAGCGAGCGCGTTGACGCGGGCGCGAGAGCATCTGGTAACTTTTCTCGTAGGTGGGATGATGGCCGATCAAGAAACTGCAAAGCCGTAGAAGGGACATCTCCCTTCTCTTGAAGAGATACGTCAGGAGGACGCTTCGTATGGACATTAAGATGACGATAGATATGTTAGCAAAACGTCGGCAAATACGAGCGCGCGAGCACTGGACGCGAGAGCGCCTTGAAACCTATCAGGCCCGGTCCTTGCGTCAGCTGCGTGACTATGCCTATGCTCATTCACCTTTCTATCAACAGTTCCATAAAGGACTCTACGAAGCTCCCTTAGAGGATCTGCCAGCCTTGAGCAAGGCCATGCTAATGGAGCATTTCGACGATCTGGTGACAGACCGGGCCATTCATCTGCCGGACGCTCAAAAATTTATGACAAAACAGCAAGCAAATGAGCTCTACCTTGGTCGCTACGTAGTAAGTGGTACCTCGGGCAGTAGCGGTCATCCAGGAGTGTTTCTGGCCGATCGTGGCGAGTGGCTCACGCTGCTGGCCGGAGCCTTGCGCGCCTTTGAAGCTGCTGGTATCAAGTTCCGGCTCACTCATCGCCTCAAGCTGGCAATGATGACCTCAACTACAGCTTTTCATGCCTCAACACAGGGCGGAGCGAGCCTGGGAAGCTGGTGGATGCCTGTGCTAAATCTGGCGGCGAGTGAGCCGGTGCCTGTGATGGTCGAGCGTCTCAATGCCTGGCAGCCAGAGGCGCTGCTTGGCTATGCCTCACTGCTGCGCATTCTAGCTGACGAGCAGTTAGCCGGACGGCTGCACATCAAGCCTCATTCAATGCTCAGTAGCTCTGAGGTGCTCACCCCGGAAACGCGCCGGCTCGTCGAACAGGCCTGGGGCAAGGTCCTTTTTAACATGTACTCCTCGACCGAGTGCGGTCTGGCCGCAGAGTGCAATCAGCATCGAGGGCTGCATCTGCAGGAAGATTTGGTGATCGTGGAGGTTGTGGATCAAAATAACCGTCCCGTGCCGCCAGGTGTTTATGGAGACAAGCTGCTCCTCACAGTGCTTTTCAAGTATACACAGCCGCTTATTCGCTACGAGATGAGCGATAGTGTGCGCCTCTCGGCTGAGCGCTGCCCATGTGGACGCCCTTTCCGCTTAATTGATGCCATTGCCGGGCGGTCCGAGGAAGAGCTATCCTTTGCCGGGGCGGCTGGTGAACGTGTGAAGATTCAGCCGCTGGTGTTCAATCGCATCATGGATACGTTGCCGGTGAGCGGATGGCAAGTGGTGCAGCAAGCTGATGACAGCCTTCAGCTGCTTTTGCGTGGCGTGCATGGAGAGCTTGACGATGAGGAACTTGCTAACACGGTGCGGCAAGCCCTGGCAGAGCAGGGAGCGCGCATGCCAGCAGTTGCGGTCAAGCGTGTAACCAGCATCCCGCAAAGTGTCGCTGGCAAGACGCCGTTGATCAAGTCGAATCGGTAAAGTAGTTACTCATCTCCGGCTCTGGCGCGGAATGGAGAACGTCAAGGCTTTGCTCCTATCTCAACGCGGCCTTGTGCTTCACAGGTCAGTTCGTCAGTTGCGGATGCATGAATTCTGAGGCGTGAGTGTAGCTGGCAAACCTATCGAAATGCGATCGGCGCGAAAGAGCCCTCCAAACTCCCACCCAATACGTTGGGAGTTTGGAGTAGTTTGAGGCCAGCATTGCTGGCCGGGTTGGCGGTTGTTTAGTCCCAACCTGCGCCTGCTGGCTGTCTGACGGTCGCGTTGATGCGGTTGAACAGATTGGTTATGGCGATCATGAGAATAATGGCTGACAATCCCTTTTCGTCAAAGTGTTTGGCCGCTTCGTTCCAGATTTCGTCAGTGACCGACTCGGGCCGGTCGGCCAGCCGGGTGACGGCTTCGGCAAGTGCCAGGGCTGCGCGCTCGGCATCGGTGAAGTAGGACGATTCGCGCCAGGCTGCTACGGCAAAGAGGCGCTCGTCTGTCTCGCCGGCTTTTTTGGCGCTTTTGCAGCCCGCGTCCACACAGAAGCTACAGCCATTGATCTGGCTTGCCCGCAGATGGACGAGTTCAAGTGTGCTCTGGGGAACGCCGCCCTGTCTGGTAGCTTTGAGGATACCCTGAATGCCTTGTATGGCCTCGGGGAGGAATTTTACCGGATTTTCCATTCGTGCTTGCATGATTGATCTCCTTAGAAAAACATGATAGTAGCATTTCTTCGCTAAGGTTCATTACGTTATCTTGTAGGGTAGGCAGGACTTCCTTTCATATAGATGAAAGAATGCTTTCAGGATTTTTCGTCCTGCGACTACCGCTTCAAGCTGGGATTTGTTCCTTCACAACTCTGACGGAATGCAGTACAAATATGTGACAGGTTTAGCGGCAAACTTCCTAAAACTGATAGATGCTCATCTGCCTCAAGGAAGATCAGGAGACGCGACCAGGGCTGTGAATCTTGCCCAAAGCCCGCTAGCGCGCTGCGCCGGAAAGTGAGGGTGCGTGAGTTTTTGGGAGGAATGTAGGGCTTTTCAGTTCTCCAGAAAAGGGATTGTTAAGGGGGCGCCGCGACCTAGCGGATTGGCCCTTAACCGGGGGAGCGGGGCGTTGCTCCAACGTTTCCCTTCCTGCTAGACAGCAACGAGACGAGGAAAATGAGAACTGGAATGCCCTGAACAGAACGTGGCTAGGCGTGCATAAGGACGGTGCCGCTGCTGTAGCGAGCGTTCTGCCAATCCAGGACGTCGGCCAGCTCTTGCTGAAAGGCCGCAAGCTCCTGTTGGCGCGTGGCCTCGTCGGGCATGACCGAGCTACGCCAGACTAGCAAGATCTGCACCTCTTCTGGCCGTGCATCATCCTCGATAAGGTAGCGGGCGATGGTAGCAGGAAAAAGATGCTGCTTCTTTTGTCGGATCTCTTCCAACCGCTTGTTCAGCTTTGCCTTCTCATTCGCCTTTATATGCACAAAGATCGAGGTTGTGAGCAGGCGATTATTCTCCGGCGAGATCCGCCAGGCCGGAATGTAGGTGCGCGGACGCCCGGAAATGCCCCGCTTGAATTTTTCAAGCTCATCTATTGGAATTAAGATGGTCTTTCCCGCTTGTATGCTTGGGAGCCGTCCATCCGTAACGTAGTCGTAAACAGTTCTAGAAGCGATGCCTAAAGTTTTTGCCGCATCTTTTATTGTGATGTATCCAGGAAGATTGGGACGATTGGCTTGTCTTCTTGCTTTTTCTTCCATTCTTGAAGAATACTGATGATTTACTGTTTTTGACTACTTCACTAAAATTTGGAATTTACAACATCCAAAAACCATGCTATACTGATCACATCGACAGAAGACCTTGAAGTGTTGAGAGCTAAAAAGCTTTTGAACGTCGTTTGTACTGTACCGAGCTAAAAAAGGAGTTTAGAAAGAGATGGGAATGGAAGAACAACGCTTAAGCAGTAATGGAACGTCAAATGGATCTGTTGAGAAGGGAAAGGCTGCAGATTTAGAGGATAACGTCACGCTGGAAGATCTGGAGCCGCCCAACCTGTTTTATAGCCTGAGCTGGGATGATTGGCTGGAGCTGCAGGCAAAAGCTGTGCAGGCTTTTGCCCACTTTCAACAGGCCGCCGAGCATCCCAATCCTCATTCATTGGTCCACGCAGCCGAAGAGCTGATGGTGGTCGCCGTCAAGTTAGTGCAGGAATCGGCACTGTGGGTGCCATTCTTACAGTCTCCTCGGCGGTTTTCAGTCTCCTCTACGGAGTGATGACCTCCACCATCTTAAATAAGTGTTGCAGTCTCCTTACCCTGGGCTATGGACTGCTGCCTTAAATAAGTATACTCGCATCTCCAAATGGTGGATGAGGAGGCTGCACAAGCGAGAAGATTGTGGAATAGATATGGAAAGGGTTGCGTTGCTCTAGCGGCGCAACCCTTCCTGCCGGCGCCTGAGCTGGGCCAGAAACATATCAGGGTCGGAGGGCGAGAGATAGAGCCGATAGCCCCAGCTACTTTGCACATGAAAGATGAGCCCGTTGCGAAAACGGTTGCACAATCCGACATCGGTTGAGCCCCGGCCCAATAGACGGGCGATGAATGGGGTCTTCTGGCCATCGATGATCTGGCTGAGCGGAATAGAGGAAGTGCGCCGCGAGCCCATATACAGGTGCAAAGCTTGTTCGTCCAGGACATATTTAATGCGGTAGCCACTCAGCAGGAGAATACCAAACAGTACGCATATGCCACAGAAAAGCAGCGCGAATGTTATCCCTTCAATCATGAGCGCCAGGGCCGACCCGCTTGCCAGCAAGGTAATTGCCAGACAGAACCCAAATACACAAGCGATACCCAGGGGAATCAGGAGCATAAAGCGGATAAAGCCTGCCGAGGGTCGCGGCCGATCCACAAGCACATCCTGCTCAGAGAGGTTTTGTTGTAGCGCTCCGACGCTCTGCAATTGTCGTTGTCTGGTGTCCATACCCAATCCTTTCCTAAAGCCTGCTCAGGCTAGCGTATCTCATTTGCCCAACGTTTCCCTTCTCGCCTCGCCGCCATCAGGCCGGGAAAAACGAGAATGAGAAAGACCTGGAAAACGGCTTCGTTGCCCTCTGGCAAGTTGGGGCAAATACTGTTACAATAGCAAAAATAGTAAGTTTAGCTCTCTCTATAGAGAGAAGAAAGCAGCGCCTGTGGACTATCTCTTGTTCTACTCTTCTCATTCTATATTGCCCCCGCCAGTTCCCTGCCACTAGGGCAGGAGGAACGGCTTCTTACTTCTCTTATAACACAAGTTTGTTAAGGTTTGTGTCTGTTTAATGCGCCTTTATCCTGCCCTCTCTGCAACTTCTTTACGACATTTTTTCATTTGCAACAGAGGAAAGGATACCTCATGTCTGCGCGGAATACGTCCCGTCGTGACTTCTGGCTGATTGTCTGTGCCGCGATATCCTGGGGCACAACCGGTATAGCCAACCAGGCGATCTATGCTCACACGGCCACCAATGCAAGCTCGCTGGCCTTCTGGCGCCTGGCCATCGCCGTACCACTTTTTCTTGGCGCCTGCGGGCTTTTGCTCGGGTGGCGTCGCTTCTTGCAGGTTAAGCCGCGCGATGCCGGCATAATGGTTCTCATGGGAGGGATGCAAGGGTTATCACAGTTTGGCTATAGTGCCGCCATTCCCTACGCCGGCGTCACCGTCTCAACGCTGATCGCCATCTCTGTAGCGCCAGTTCTTGTGGCCGTCTTCTCAACCTTGATTGCCCGCGAGCGCCCGCGGTTCTATACAGTGATAGCGCTTGTGACCGCGCTCTGCGGCCTTTTCCTGCTGGTCGAAGCGCGCTCGCAGCCCGGCACAGGAAATGTTTCCTTGCCCGGCATCGCTCTGTCTTTTCTCTCGGCCTGTGGCTATGCAGGCTTTCTGCTCAGCGGGCACATCGTCAGCAGCCGTTATCACCCTTTGCATGTCAGCACCATAGCTTTTAGCGTGGGAGCCTTATTCCTGCTCTTGCTCTCGCTGCCAGGCGGATTGGTGGTCTCTTATGGCTGGCGCGACTGGCTCATTTTGCTGTATCTGGGCTGCGTGCCTACGGCCCTGGCATATGGGCTCTTCCAATTCGGTATGCGCTCGCTCTCGGCCACCGTGGTAAGCATTGTTACCCTGTGCGAGCCTTTGACCGCAGCTCTGCTGGCCTGGCTCCTCTTTCACGAAGAGCTTGGCCTACTCGGTTTGCTGGGCGCTGTCCTTATGCTCGGCGCTATGCTTCTGATCCTGCTCACCTCGACAAGCAGCAAATAACAAAGCGGGCCTCCTACTCGCGGTAGGAGGCTCACATCTCTTGATCCCTTACTTTTCGGTTTGCTGACTAATCTTCCAGCACATCCAGGCTCAAGCCCTCTAGCCAGACCTGGCCCCTGCCATGTAAAGCGAGGCCAATGCTCATCAAGCCCCAGATTTCCTTTGGGACGCGCCAGATCAGGGTATAGGAGGTCCAGGCAGTTGTGCCTTTGATCACCTCTTCAAGCCTCTCACCCAGGCCTGTATGCGGACTCCCGATGAAAAGCTTAGCTTGTTGTGCGACATCCTGCGTCTTGATATCGGCGCAGAGACGCACCCTTTTCCCTATATTGCTCTTGCCGCTGAGCAATTGCTGCAAGACGCAGGAAGCCTCAGCAGCGTCTGTACTGGCTTTGAGATAGGCGCGAGCTGGCGAGCCCGGCCTAGTTTCCACGCCATATTCATAGCTCCAGGGCGCGCTTTCCTCCACTGACCAGAATTCCAGGCCTTCGGCGAAGTCAAGATTGACGGGGTGCTGTGGAGGGGGACCAAGAATGGTTCCGGTAAGCGGGACATCTGGCTCGACGATCTCGATGTTCAGGCCATTGAGCCAGATTTTGCCCTGGCCAGCTGCCCTAAGCTGAAAACGGATATCCTGTGCATCGGCTGGGACGTCAATAACGAGCTCGTGGCGCACCCAGCCCTTTGCGTCAGGTCGTAGCAAGCGGGAACGCGTTCGGCGCACGGATAAGATGGGCCGGCCTGTCATTGGGATGATTTCCTCTATAAGAGGAGGGCCATGCACAGTTAATTCGAAGGTAGGTTGCTGAATGTCTTCGGTCTTGATATAGGCCAACAGGCGCAGACGCTGACCGCGATAGTGCTCGGCTGAAAAGCCATGATAGCTTAAGATGCCGTCGCTGCCGTGCAAATAAGGTTTGTGCAGGGTGATTGCCAGGCTAGCTTTGTCATCGTACGTGACCTGGGGATCGAGGGCCAGGCTGCCATATTCGGAGGTTCTGTTGAAGGTCCAATAACGTAAGCCCTGTGCGAAATCGAGATTGTTCGGCTCTTTGAGTGCGGGACGTAATGCCGCTGGACTTTCTTCGGCGAGGTGCTTGACTCTGGCAAGCTGCTCCTCAGGCGTTGCGCCATAATCGGCCAGGCTAACCGCGCGCCGAGCCAGAATTTCTTCGGGAACAAAGATCTTACACTGTTCGCGCTCGGCCAGAAGAAGCGCATCATTCAGACTGGCGCGCACGACGTGTTCGCCATCCTGCTCCTGGAGATGCACCTGAGCGTAAAGCTTTCCTCCGGCTAGCTCTGCAAGCTCAATCTCGCTGAGTGTGCCGCCCAGAGCGTGCAATGTGTTGCTCAGGAAATCGATGGTGAGCGGCTGGCTCAGCGTGGGATCTTTCTGTGAAGAGCTGCGTATAGGACTACGCTCTATGGTTTCCTGTAATTCTAGAACTAAAACATGTTGCTGCGGCTCGTCCAGCAAGAGGAACGTTGTGCTATGCGTAAAATGCTCAGTTTTACGCGCTATTTTTAGAATCTGCATCTGTGACATGCGGCTTTATTCCTTCCTGGTTGATAGATTCAAGCGTGGCTACTGTTGGCTTGTCTCAAGCAGCTGGAGCTGCACATCTTTCAGCCAGATTTGCCCCTGACCATGCAGGGTAATACCAAAGCTCAGGCCAGATGCATTAGCCGGGATCGTTAGAACCAGCTCGTAGCGCGTCCAATCGTTTGTACCCTTGAGCACCTCTTTGGCATCACTGTTTCCGAAGCGCGCAGCCAGAAACAGGCTCGCTTGTTGGGCAACGCTGCTAGTTTTGACGCTGGCCGAGAGCCGGACAGCGTGCCCGCCATAGCGTTGCGCGCTAACCGTCTGCTGCAGCGTATAGGGAGCATCTGGGGCAGCAACGCTGGCCTTCAGGTAAGCAGCGGGAGACGCTGAGCTATGATCGACGCCGCGCTCGTATTGCCAGGGCGTCTTGCCCCGGGTTTTCCAGAAAAGCAGATCTTGCGCGAAATCAAGATTGACGGCCTTCAGTGGCGGTGGATCAATAGATAATTCACTGAGAGCTACCTGCTTATCAACTGTCTCAAGCTGAACGCCATCTACCCAGAAAGTTCCTTTAGACCGTTCGCGCGCCACAAAATTGAGCGTAATGCTTTCGGCCTGCTCTGGAATATCCATAACCAGGTCGTGGGCTGTCCAGCGCCCGCTATCAGCAATATAGAGCGTATCGTTATCTACGTTGTAACTTGTAATCACTCTATCCTCCTCATCCGTGGCAATGTGCCTGAATTGGCCTGACAGGCGCATATGGAAAAGGGGTTGCGGCATGCCCTCGGCTTTCATATAAGCCCGCACGCGCAAACGCTTGCCGCGATACTGACGGGCCGAAAAGCTTTTATAGGACAGAAGAACGATATGCGGGCCATCTTCTTGCTGCAATGTGAACCTTAAGCTTACTTTATTTTGATATCTCTGCTGCTGATCAAGCTGATAGCTGGCTGCCTGGATTGGAGTAAAGATCTGCCAGCCATGCAGCCCGGCGCTAAAATCAAGATTGCTGGCCTCTTCGCGGCGAGCCAGTGCGCTGTACGATCTCTGTTCGATCAACTGCTCTATGCTGGCTAGCTGCTCCGGCTGCGTCTCCCCATAGTCGCTAAGCGCGATAGCCTGCCGCTCAAGCACCTCCTCAGCGACTGCGATAGGACTTTGCTCGCGTATGGCCAGCTGCAAAGCATCCTCGAAACGTGCTTTCAGCGTCTTCGCTCCGCGCGCTCCCTGCAGGCGCACACGAGCATAGAGCAGATCCTCATAGAGCACTTCAACAGCCACTTCTTCGACCCGCCCTTTGAGCGCATGGAGCATATCTACCAGAAAGTCGGTGGTATCCGGCTCGGGCTCGTCCTGCTCAAGAGCCAGGTTCTTCTGTGTATGCATGTAGGTGTATGCAGAGAGACGAGGTATCCAGGCGCGTTGCCCTGCTTCGTCAAGCAGAATGGGCAGCGTTAGTTTCGAGAACATGTGCGATTCCTGCACAGCTTTGACAAGTTTGAGATAGTGCATGATAGACCTCTTTCTGCTAGCGCTAGCCGTGTGCTTACCAATTTCGGGATAGTGGATTTGCAACTGAGCCGAGAGCTGCTGGCGCCCTTTGTGCAGGCGATTCTTCACAGCCGAGGGCGCGATATTCAGGCGGCTGGCTATCTCTTGAATGCTCAAATCCTCGTAGTAGAAGAGGTAAGCAACGGCCTGATTCTTAGGGGTAAGCGTTTGAAGAGCAGCGCGCACCATCTGGCGCAATTCGTGCTCCTCGACCAGCTCTTGTGGATCGCTGACAAAGGAGCGCTCAAACAATGGCGCTTGCGTATCGAGCGAGACCGCCAGCTCCGGGTGCATACGCCGCCAGCTGCGACATATATTCAGGACAATGCCGTAAAACCAGCTTTTAAAGCTGGCAGCCTCGCGTAGATGTTCAAGCGAGAGATAGGCTTGTAAAAATGCTTCTTGCACCAGCTCGCGGGCCGTTTCATCCTCGCCGATAGAGCGCCGGGCAAGATAGAAAGCCATGGCTTGATAGCGCTCAATAAGCAAGGGGAAGGCCTGCGCGTCGTCTGCCAGCGCCCGTGCTACCAGGTGAGCATCGCTGTTCTCCTGCATAGACAATCTTTTGTTACCTTTCTGTATGGACTCTCATATACGTAGTGGTAAGAATGCGCCAAAAGGTCTGTTTTGCCGGCCATAGAGAAAAGATTTGTCTTTTTTCGCCTTGCGAAGTTGTATCTTGCTTATGATACAGCCGTAATCAAGCAAAGAGGAAGATCGGGAAGATGCGGCAATATAGTTACGTGGAGATCGTTCAAAGCCGAGTTCTATGCTTTTGCGAAGCGCTGGGCGCAACATGAGCATGTATCAGAAAAGCCTCTCGGCCGTGGAACAATGCCACAGCAAGAGGTCTTTACTCTGAGCGCGTCGTGGCGGGTTTGCGCAACCTGCCTGAACATTACCTCTAGGGCTTAAAGTAATGATCCTGGGCGAGATCCGCCAGGAGAGAGGGTTGCACGGGATGCCAGCCCAACCATTCTTGGGTCAGCGCGCTTGTGGCTGGGATGTCAGCTGAGAAGATATGCCCAAGCCAGCCGAAGTGTGCGCCGACTTCCTCTACAGGCAGCGAGACGACCGAAACGCCCAGGCGGCGGCCAATGACCTCGGCGATCTCGCGCACCGGTATCCCTTCTTCGGCGACTGCGTGCAGGCGGGTGCCGGCTTTGGCGTTTTCCAGGGCCAGACGAAAAAGATGGGCCGCGTCAAGGCGATGCACGGCGGGCCAGCGATTTGTGCCGTCGCCAGGATAGGCCGAGACGCCTTTAGCGCGTGCGATGTTGATGAGGGCTGGAACAAAACCGTGGTCGCCCTCGCCATGGACCGAGGGTGGAAGGCGCACAACCAAGGCGCGCACGCCGCGCGCAACCAGCGAGAGCGCCGCTTCTTCCGAGCGTAGGCGAGCCCCCGCCGCCGAAGCAGGATCGCCAGTATCCTCCTCAGTCCCGAGGCGACCCGGTATCAGCGTGCCAGTTCCAGACGTCACGACAAACGGGCGACCGGACCCAACAAGCGTTGCACCGATTGTCTCGATGGCGTGCCTATCGGTCTGGGCTGCTGCTGCGAAGTCGGAAAAGTCGTGAATAAAGGCTGTATGAATCACGCCGTCCGCTATAGCTGCTCCGCTTCTCAAGCTGTCGAGATCATCAAGCGTACCGTGATGTACCTCTGCGCCGGCTGCGGAGAGAGCTGCCGCAGCTGTATCTGAGCGAGCAAGGCCAAGGACCTGGTGCCCGTTAGCTAAAAGCTCGCGCACGACAGCCGAGCCAACAAAGCCTGTTGCGCCGGTTACGAAAACTTTCATCTAGAAATTCCTCCATTAAACTTATAGTTGGATTCTGATAGGGTGGCCATACGATAGGAGCGCCAATTCACAAAGCGCCGAGCGGAGCCGACAGCGAGCCCCTTTCCTCGCGGATAGGGCCCGGGCCTCCCTTGCTAGTTCTGGTTGGCACCCTCCGCCGGGTCCACTCACCTCATTCATCAGTCACTAGTGTATAATGAGGAACATGTTTTAATAAGATAAGCATTTATCCAGGAACTAACACTTCTAGTTTAAGCTCATAGCAAAGAGTAGAGAAGGTCACTGCTTTATGAAGCAATTAGCGTTGGAACATCATTACGAATTAAGCGCGTTCTTGCGCAGCCGCCGCGCCCGTATCTCGCCAGAGCAGGTCGGCTTACCGAGAGGCATGCGCAGGCGGACACCCGGCTTACGGCGGGCAGAAGTCGCTCTGCTCGCCGGAGTAACTCCTGAATGGTATACCTGGCTTGAGCAGGGGCGGGATATTCACGTCTCCGTGCAGTTATTAGAAAACCTGGCAAGAATATTGCAGCTTGACGCCAACGAACGTGCGCATTTATTCTTACTCGCGCTAAGACAGCCACCTCCAGTAGAGGCGCCTTCAGCGACGATAAGCCCAACCTTACAGCATTTTCTCGACCAGCTGGGAACAAGCCCCTCGTGCATCGTTGATGCTCGCCTGAATATTGTGGCGCGGAACCCCGCCTTCCTCGCCGTCTTTGGCGATGCCGGGAGGTCTGTGCGTGAGCAAAACTTGATCTGGAATATATTTACTTCTCCAGCGCGGCAAAGAATCGAGGACTGGGAGGAAGTCGCGCGGGTGTGCCTGGCGCAATTTCGCGCTGAATATGCGCGTTTCATCCATGATCCCTGGTGGGCCAGGCAGATCGCCGATTTGAGCCGGAACAGTGCTGAGTTTCGGGAATTGTGGGCTCTACATGACGTACGCAATATCTCGGAAGGGCACAAAGCGATGCATCATCCGCTGGCCGGCAAACTGAGCTTTGATTTTCTCTTTTTTCAGACTGCCGATTCTCGCGATCTGTGCGTGCTAATTCACTCGCCACAGCCCGGCTCTGGAACCGCCGCAAAAATCGAGCAGCTTCTAAGCTCCCAGCTAGCCGTGAACGCCTGATGCACCTGCAGGAATAGACGCACATTGCCTATGCAATACCCGTATAATCAGCCGAAGAGGAGATCTAGAGGATGCTTCAATACAGCCACGAAGAGATTGCCCACAGCCTGATCCAGAATATCAAAGAGAGCTGTCAGGGCTATGCTGCGCTCTGCCGCCAGCTTATGCTTCTACTAGCCGATGGCCAACCAGTGAGTCGGGCACAACTGGCCAGGGCCATGCGCTGGTCGCTCGCTGAGGTAGAAAGCGCGCTCAAAGCCATTGCCAAAATCGAATATAACGCTAAGGGAGATATCATAGGCGCCGTTTTGTCGCTGGAGCCCACGCCGCACCATATTAGCATACGCGGCCACGCGCTCTACACCTGGTGCGCGCTTGACACGCTCTTCTATCCTGTCGTCCTGCAGGAGCGCGCCTACGTAGAATCAGCCTGCCCCGTTACCCATGAGCTCGTCAGGCTCAGCGTAACGCCCGAAAAGCTAGAGCAGTTGGAGCCAGCCGGAGCCTATATCTCCCTCGTCCTACCCGAGGCCGCCGCTGTACGCTGCGACATACGCGGCAACCTGTGCAATCATATCTATTTCTTCAGCTCAAAGCAGGCAGCAAGCACCTGGCAAGTTGCCCATCCCGACATAGTAATCTTACCCATCGAGGAAGCCTATGCCATTGGACAGCGCGTGGCCAGAGAAGTCTATGCCCTGCCAGATCAGGCCTAGCGCGGTCTGGCCGTAAGTTGCAAGATCAGCGTATGCGCGCTATGTGGCGCGATATTGAGCCTATCGGCGGGACGGTTGAGCCCATCGGCCGGCGTCACAATCGGCTCAAAGCAGACAAAGGCATGGTCGGGAGCCGTCACCGGTTCTGACCAGACCTGCATCATGTGCAAAGAGTACTGTCCACTGTGCGGCACCTCAGCGATCGTCAGCGTTCCTTTGTTGGGAAACTGCAGCGCGACCTGGCGAGGAAAAGGATAGGGATTGTCGGGCGGATTGGTATCCCACTGAAAAGCATCAACTGAGAAGCCGGTAGGGCCGTCAGCCTTGAGACGCTTTTTATCCTCCTGCTTAATCGCAAAGTAGGGATGAAAGCCTGGCGCAATCGGCATTACCTCATCGTTGCGGTTCTCCATCGTCAACGTATAGGTAAGCGTCGCCTCACTCACTGCCACGGTAGACGTAAAAGTAAATTCGTAGGGATATTGCGGGCGCGTCACATCGCTGCTCTCAAGCTGTAAGCTGAGCGAAGTCTCGCTCTCCTCTGTCACCGTCCAGGGCAGATTGCGGCCAAAGCCGTGGATAGGCAAGGACGTCCCCTTCTCCTTAAAGATCCCATCCTTGAGGCGTGCAAAGTTAGGGATCATCAAAGGCAGCCCCCAGCGCGTCACATTGCCCGTCTCCTGAGGCCGATAGAGCACCTGCCAGGGTCCCACCTGAAAATGCGAGACCAGGCAGATCTCAGGGATCACCCCTATCGTCGTATCGCCAGCACGCAGCACATGCTCGCGCGGCGTAGGAAACTGCATAGAATCAACCATAGACAAATCCTCCTTGTATAACTATCTCCAGGCTGTCAAGAGGCTGCATCGTCAAGCCCCCTTGAGAGCGGATAAATATTCCATTAATATTATGCCGCAAAAACCAATAGAGCCCGAATCGACTCGTGTTTTACCAGCGTGATGTGATAAACTAGACATACCACAGCCGTTGGTTTATCCCAATGCGGCTACGAAAGCTCATTCCTATTGCGTTTTCATGGAGGCGTGCTTATACTATATGATGACCAGATGTATATGTATCTAAGCACATATACCGCAAGGCATAAAGCAGACAACTTGTTCTGCACATCCTGCTTCCAATAGCAAGTGGGGACCAATGGTTATGGAGGACATTTCAGGTAAAGAGGCGTCGGAGGCACGAAAGCAACGAAGCAGACTGGAAAAGGAGGATAAACAGTCTGTGCAAGGATATATTGCCATAAAAGGAACACGTAGTGGCTTGCTTTTGACGCTGGAGCCAGAGACTCCTTTTGGCGAACTGCTAGATGCGCTCGCCGAGCGACTGTCGGAGGCCCCGACCTTTTTCCGGGGAGCCTCGCTAACGCTGGATACCAGTCGTCGAAGCCTTCGTGTAAGTGAGCAAATCCAATTGGAAAATTTGCTAGCACATTATCAAATGTCAGTGCAACCTCTAGAGAAAGTGACAGAGGCACGCAGGGACGCAAAGAAAACGATAACATTACCGCTGGAGTCGTCCCCGCTTACCAATCCAGCGCGGGAGATAGTGCGTATGCAGCGCGATCCTCGTGAGTCGGATGACACACTCTTCTTAAGGCGCACAGTCCGCTCAGGACAGGCAATTCATCATCATAGTAATGTAGTTGTTCTTGGAGATGTCAATCCAGGAGCCGAAATAGTGGCGGGTGGAGATATCGTGGTCTGGGGAGTTTTGCGCGGCATGGTCCACGCAGGCTATCCCGATCATGAAGATGCCGTGGTCTGTTCACTCTTATTATCCCCCGTACAGCTACGCATTGCCCATTTATTATCGCGGCCACCCGAAGGCTTTGAGGCGCAGCCCCGGCCCGAAGTAGCCACCATCAGACATGGGCAAATTGTTGTTGAGACGTGGATAAGCGGTCGTCCACCCCGAAAGTAAGGTAGCAAAAATAAAGTAAAAATACCCAACAAGCAGGTGTTTAGGGGCCTGCCAAGTGTTGCCCCTAAAGCTCCCCGTGACATTCACGAAAGCTCCGTATCCCGAATGTGTACCTTTTTGATGCACAGCGGTTCGTGGTATACTAAATCACTGTAAAGAACAGAACGCACATTGTTCTGCGAACCTAAGTCTGAACAGAGTATTTCAATAGGGAGAGAGCATGGACAGCAGGGTAATTACAATTACATCAGGTAAGGGTGGTGTTGGTAAGACCACGACAACTGCCAATCTAGGCACTGCCCTTGCCATGCAGGGAAAGAAAGTCGCAGTTGTAGACTCAGATATCGGCTTGCGCAATCTTGATGCCGTGCTGGGCCTGGAGAATCGTATTGTCTACGACCTGGTTGATGTAGTTGAGGGCCAGTGCCGCTTACGGCAAGCCTTGATCAAGGATAAACGTCTTCCCGAGCTCTACTTGTTACCTGCCGCCCAGACTCGCGATAAGAACGCTGTAAATAGTGTTCAGATGGAACAGCTATGCCAGCAGCTCCGCCAGGAGTTCGACTTCGTGGTAATTGACTCTCCCGCTGGCATCGAGCAGGGATTTCGTAATGCGATAATTGGAGCAGACGAGATTGTGATTGTGGCCAATCCCGAAATGGCCTCGGTACGCGATGCCGACCGCATTATCGGCCTCGTTGAGGCGGCAGGTAAGCCCGAGCCACGCCTGATTCTCAATCGCTTGCGTCCAGAAATGGTCAAACGGGGCGATATGATGGATGTCGCGGATGTTCTTGAAGTGTTGGGTATCGATCTATTAGGTATCGTCCCCGAGGATGAAGCGATAATTATTGCCACTAATAAAGGCGAACCCGCCGTCTATGAGAAGCGTTCGCGTGCCGGACGCGCTTTTTATCATGCCGCCCAGCGTATTCTCGGCGAGGAGATTCCCCTCGATGAGGTGGAAGATTCGCCAACGCTGCTCGAAAGGTTACGCCGTTTGGTCGGGTTTGGTCCAGCAGTGACCGGGAAGCAGGCGCGCTCCCAGTCATCCTAAAAAGGGGGCAAGAAGAGATGGGTGTTTTTGAGTTTATGGTCGGTCGAAAAAAGCCCACGCCGGGCGAGGTGGCCAAAGAACGCCTTAAGGTGGTTCTGGTCCACGATCGCCTGAAACTAAATCCTGAACTGCTCGAACTTATTAAGTCCGAACTTGTAGGCGTGCTCTCACGCCGCCTGGAGGTCGATGAGCAACAAATGCAGCTCTCTTTAACCCGCGAGGGAGGTTGGGATAAACTTCTGGCTGATGTTCCGGTCAAGCGCCAGAAGGTCTCATTTGAATGGGACCCTCCTTCCTATACACCTTCATCCGATGTGCTCCGCGGCAAGCTGCACGTCGAGGAGAGCGAAGTTCAGGACTGAGCCGGGTCTTGCGAGTGCGGATCTTTCTCTTTGCTCGCAAGGTTGACCCCGACTCTATATCTTATACATTGACAATTACATCATTTCGATATGGCAATAAATAGATTACTCGATAAATTCGTTAAGAACTCGATAAGCAAAAACGGCGCATCTTAACTAAATCTCCATCTCTTCATAACCATTTGCGGACCCACGCGCATTACAATATCCACATGACCACTATCTGGTCACAAATTACGAAATGTGGTGGTAGTGTTTCCCCAGGAGGTACTGTATTTATTGTTTCTTCTAAAACTCGTCTCGCGCCCTTACGTCTGTCTGGCTGCATGCTGTGATAGTGGAGCGCGCGGATGAAAAACGTATCTACGAGCATGACTTTCCCGTCGCGATAGTGAAGTGCCGATGTGTGAACACAAGGTGTTATGCATGAAGTAGACATGGCTCTTGGGCCATGGAGCTGCTGTCAGGATGTGCAGGGGTGGCGTCCATCCACTGTGTGCGTGTTGGGAGTGGGGAAACGAGGCAATGCCAGGGTCTGTTTGTTCCCAGGTGTGGTGTGGTGGTTATGTTGTAGCGTCGTCAGCATGTGAGGTTGGGGGATGAGTCGGGTGGAGCTGCCGAGGCTGTTTGTTGGCGGGAGCAAATCGTCCTGGGGGTTGGTGGTGCGGTGGTTAGTTTGTGGTGGCATTGCAACGTAGGAGGTTGTGTGGATTATTCGCCCTGAGTGGATGGTGTGGTGCTGGGAGTGTGTTCCACGCCGCGCGCTGAAGTTTGCCGGTAGTCGCTACCGGCACTTCAGTGTCGCGATGGGACAGTGCTTCTGTTCTACTGAAGGGTCATGTGGGTGAGTAGGGTGAGTAGGGTCAGCAGAGCGAGTAGACTACATAGAAGGATAAAGGATGACCGTCAAGTAAAGCAGCCTGTTGCAAAGCGTGAAGAGTGTAAGGACCCTGCCGCTAACTTTGAGCTTACAGGGTTACAGTCTATCAGACAGTGCAATGCGGGGGTAAGCAGGGCTCTCTGGCCCGCTTACATGCGACGCTGCATTTCAACAGGGAGAGTTGCGCAACGGCGCAGATCGATGATCATGAGAGGATTATGGCTGTCAAGCTTCAGCTATAGGACGCGTATTTATTTCTATGCCATCCTCACGGCTATTTTGCTGCTTGGGGGCATGGTTTTCGCCATAGCCGTATTGGGCTTGTGGGCACTCCTTGTATTTTTAGCTCTGATCTGGTTGGCGATGGCCGCCATTACCAGCCGGCTTTTATATCGCGAGATACGCCATGTAATTGGGGCGCTTTCAAAGCTGCCAGCTGAGCAACCTGTCAAGAAGGAGGGCGCCGCCGAAGACATCCCGGCCACGCCTTATTTCCCGGAGACGCCCATGCCCTCTACGCCGCTTATTCGGGTGTTAGAGACGATAGATCTCTCTTCATCCGATGTTGAGCACTTCCTCGCAGGCTCTGCTGAGGGGCAGGCCGAGTCGGCTTCGCGCGAGGAGCCGGTGAGCCAGGCTGATGTTTCTGTCGGCGAAGAATAAGGCACTCAATAAAAGTGGATGCCCTGTGGAATTGCTATGTTTTTCGCTGAGGATCTGAGAATGTTCCCGAATACCTCCCTTCCTTTCCTTGATTGGTTGGGGGCGTTCGGGATCTGCTTTCTACACGGTGCGCAGTATTCTTGAGCTATTAAGCTCTTACTTCTACGCGACTTTCTCCACCCCAACCACTGATATCAAATCAGTTTGAAGAGGGTGCATTCTCACAATGGCGCCGCCAGGTCACGCTACTCTATTTGGTAAGTACTCAAGCTGATTTGATATGATATCTGCAATGGGTAAACTAGTTAGAGGCATCCTGTGAGGAGCGCTTGTCCGAAGGCTTCTTGTAATACCTCTGGAGTAGGTGCTCCTACCTGCGCAAAATAGAACATACCACAAGGAAAACTGATCAGCGCTCGTCAGAACATAATATATGTCAGGAGGTTCTGTAGGAGAAGGAAGTTCTGCTCTCCTAGCATCTAAAGTGCTTCTTTGAGGAGGCGTATTCCTTGTTCTAAGCGCAATTGCTCAGCTTCGCCTCCTAGCGCAATACGGATATACTGGCTACCCTTGTGTTGTTCCACAGCAAACTCTTCTCCACTAACTATCGCGACATCGTGTTTGCGCAATGCTCGTTCAAGTTGAGGAGCTTGCAGCCCTTCTGGCAAGCGTAACCAGATATGATAGCTAGTACTATGCGACTGGAGAGAGAGATCTACAAGTATCTGCTTGGCAGCGATTTGGCGCACAGCGGCTTCCTGCCGTTTACGCCTGATCAGTTGATCAATGAGCCCTTCATGGATGAGCTTGCTAGCAACGCCAGAGAGAAGTGCTGAAGCTCCGCTACTGGTGAGCCGAATGGCAGTAGCAAGCGCTGGGGCAAGCTGTGGGGGAGCAAGAAGATACGCGATCTTCAACGCAGGGCTCACTGGTTTTGTTAGGCTCATAATGAATGCAGTTTGCTGTGGCACAAGATCATAGAAGCGAGCCGGAGCATCTTTCGCCAGAAAGCGATAGGCATCATCTTCAATAATAAAGAGACCATATCTTTGGGCAAGGTCTGCGATCTCCTGACGGCGTTGAAGTGGCATCAGTATACCTAATGGGTTGTGGATCGTTGGTTGAATATAGAGCGCCCGAGCGCTATGTTGTGCGCAGAGGGCCTTGAGGGCATCGGGAACAAGCCCGTATGCATCTGTTTCGCAAGGAAGTAGACCTATCTCGAAAAGATCGGCTATTGCTTTGAAGCCTGGATAGGTGTAGTCTTCTGTGACAATGGTTGCTCCGCGAAGTTCTGCTGCAAATGCAAGTGCAATAAGGGCATGGTGGGCACTCATACAGATGGAAATGCTCTCCTCTCCTGAGAGGCCGAGCCATTGCGCAGCAAGAACACGATCTTGTAGTGCTCCTGACCAGGATGGGAGCAGAAGACGCTGCTCCAGTTCGTTGGAGGGCATGCTGTGTATGCAATGTTCTATCAATGCTGCTTCCTCTCCAATGAGGGGATAATTTAAACGCAAATCAAACATAACAAGTGACATCCTTTTCTGGCGATTGTTGGGCAAAATCTGGCGCTTGTGGGCCAGGACTCAGTTCCTCTTTGACTGTGAAGTGATCGGTGCCAATGAGCCAAACGAGTTAACCACACATCTGCGATAAGTATTATAGTCGTAGGTATGTTGCATTCGACGGACCATTTGGAGATTTCCCCAGCTTCTCCTTACAATGCTGCTTAGAAACCTTGAACAATCTCAAGACCAAGGAAGAACTCTCTGCGAACCTCTTCCTATCATCCTCCTCTTTCCAAATGTGAAGGCCCCAATCTTTCTACTCACTGCTGGAGGCTCCGTAGGCTTCGATCGAGACTGGTAGCCACTTGTCCCAGGTTGCCAGGCGCTGCTTATACTCGGCGATGATCGGCTCCAGAGATTTGCCGAAGAAGATCCGCAGCGGAGGCTGATCGGCGTCGACGATCTGCAAGATGCCGGCGCGGCTGGCCCTGGGAGTGCCAAGCTCCCAGCCGTACTCAATGCTGTCACGCACAACCTGGTAGTCGGGATTTTCTTTGCTCTTACGCGATCCGACAGCCAGCCAGCCAGTTGAGTAAGGTCCGGGCTCAAGGCAGGTGATGTGGATGCCAAATGGCTTGACCTCCTGCGCCAGCGCTTGGGATAATCCTTCGACCGCCCATTTCGAGGCGTGGTAAGCGCCAATGTTGGGGAAAGCCCGGATGCCACCCTCGCTTGTAACCTGGATGATGCGGCCCGCCTGCTGTTTGCGCATGATCGGCTGCGCGGCTTGTGTGACCCACAGCGTACCAAAGAAGTTCGTCTCCATCTGTGCCCGCACATCATCCTCGCTCAGTTCCTCGACCATACCAAAGTGCCCATAGCCAGCATTGTTAATTACAACGTCCAACGAGCCAAAATGCTCGGCTGCCTGCTCTACGGCATTGAACGCTTGCGCTCGGTTGGTCACGTCAAGCTGGAGAGGGAGAACGTTAGCGCCGAACTTTTGAACTAGCTCGTCAAGGGTCTCGATCTTGCGGGCGGTCACAGCTACCTTGTCGCCACGCTCAAGGGCGGCTTCCGCCCACTCGCGCCCTAAGCCCCTTGAGGCGCCAGTAATAAACCATACTTTTGTCAAGATGCTTGCTCTCTTTCTTTATGGCTGCGTTATTTCGGTGTCGCTGAATGTCGTGCGGCTTGCTATGTATGCTCTATTTCGTTCTCAAGCTCACGATAATGGGAGATTTTGGCCTCGATGCTGGCTAAGGCCTGCTGCATTTTTTGCAGATCCTGCAATAAATTGAGCCGGTGAGCCTCTAGCAATTCGCGCCGCTCTTTTACTGTTGAAGCCCCTTGCCTGGTTATTTCAGCAAAATGCTGCATCTCAGCAATGGGCATAGCTGATTCGCGTAAACATTTGACGAAATCGATCCATTCAAGATCAACCTCGTCGTAGCGCCGATGTCCGTTGGGCAAGCGGCGAATCCTTGTGGAAGCCAGAAGACCTGAATGCTCATAGTAGCGCAGGGTGTGGATACTGAGTCCAGTTATCTCTGCAACTTGTTGGATAGATAGTTCTTTGTTCATCATGGCCTCTTTCTTTTCGCTTACAAGGCAAGCATACAATCTAGAGTGTACTCTGGGTCAAGCCCTGAGTATGACCTTCGGGTAATCTGATTGACCCTCCTGGTCGATAGAAGTATGATAAGAGTTAATGTGTATTTAAATTTGAATTTTAATTGTAAATAATCAGGGCCATACAATTGTACTTGTTCGCGTTCAGACATGGCGCTCCGCCATTCTGCCGACTTAAGCAAGATAGGGTTTAGTTGGGCCGGGCTGAGACTATACTTCAGTCCGGTGTTCGGTATGATCTCTTCATGCTCTATAGCGAAGAGGTTTGCCGGCAGAACTTCTTATGAAGATAGTACGGTGTGGTCAGGCAGGAGGGCGAGGGCCGGGACCGTGCCTTTGGCGGCCCAGGCGCGATCATCAAGGGGCTCTGGTAGGGTTTTACCCGAGGAGGCCATGGATGTTTGAAGGCAAGGAAGTATCAGGAGGCTGCAGTGAGCAATCAGCAGATACAGAAGGTTAAGGTCAAGCGCTTAGCCCATGTAGGCTTGTGGACGTCAGATATTTCAGCACAGGCACGTTTCTACTGTCAGGTATTAGGGCTTGGTTTGCGCTTGCCCCTCAATGAGGATACAGAGCAAGATGTCGATCTAGAAGGTTCTGATGCGTTCCTGGCTCTTGGCAATGAGCATCATAGCCTGGCCCTATATAATGATACACGTAGCACTACCGGCAATGGCCGGCGCCCCGTTCAACTCTCTCCGCTTCACCATATAGCTTTTGCCGTCGATACAGATGCCGAACTGGCTGCTCTCGCTGCTCGCCTCCAGATGTATGGTCTGCAACTCACTTTGAGTCCCCGCGATGGCGATGCGCAGGAAGGCGATACGCTCTGGTTTCAGGACCCTGATGATAACCATATCGAGATTCTTGTGGCGCCCGAAGGCTGGTCGGCGCGTCCAGCTTCCGGCGGACGAAGCGGCTCTGGGCCGCGCCCCCAGGCTTTGCAACATATCGCCCTGCGTACCAGGCGCCTGGAGGCCATGGTCGAGTTTTATACAGAGGCCCTGGGCTTTGATATCTCCGATTGGATGTTGCGCGAATGTGCCTGGTTGCGCTGCAACAGCAATCATCACGCGCTGGTTATTATGCAGGGACAGCCCGGTATTGAGCATATTGGCTATACTATCGCCAATGGCGAGGAACTGTTGCATTGGGCCGATCGTCTCTGTCAGCGCCGGGTGCCGATCCTGTGGGGACCTGGCCGGCATGGAGCTGGCAACGATTTATTCGTGCGCTTTACCGATGCCGATGAGCAGCATATTGAGCTATCGGCGGATTTGCAGCAATATTATGATCACGACGTGACTTCGCCTCCGCGCCTGTGGCATACGCGTTCGATGGCCCTCAACCTGTGGGGCGTAATGCCGAACTGGGTACGCGAGGAAGTGGAGGTCTAGGCAAGTTGTGGGAGGGATCACCTGAAGACCCTCCCAGCACCGCATATTATTGACCTACAATACTATTTCTGATCAGGCCAACTCCTTCAACTTCAGCCTCAACTATGTCGCCAGGCTTGAGAAACTCGGGCGGATTGCGCGAGAAGCCTACTCCGCTGGGTGTGCCGGTGGCGATGATATCACCTGCCTCCAGGGTCATGCCCGCCGAGAGGACGGCAATCGTCTGCGCGATAGAGAAGATCATCTGGCTGGTATTTGCTGATTGCTTGGTCTCGCCGTTCACATGCAAGCTCAGATTAAGCGCCTGGGGATCGGCAATCTCATCGGCGGTGACGATCCAGGGACCCATGGGACAGGAGCCGTCAAGGCTTTTCCCTTTGAAAAACTGCTTGTGTTTGGATTGTAGGTCGCGCGCGGTAATATCGTTGAGCACTGTATAGCCAAAGATGTGGGAGAGCGCATCCTCCTGGCGAATGTTTTTGCCGCTTTTGCCGATGATGACCGCTAGCTCGACCTCCCAGTCGATCTCACTAGAGACGGCGGGATCGATCTCGATCTGGCCATAGGGACTATTGATACTGGTCGGGGCTTTGGTGAAGAATACGGGGATCGAGGGCGCTTCTCCTTTATGCTCGCGTAGGCCAGCGGTCTCCTGCGCATGGGCGCGATAGTTGACGGCCAGGCACAAAACATTTTTGCGCGGTCGCGGAATGGGAGCGGCCAGCTGTACCTCGCTCAGGGCATGTGCGGCGCCGATATCGCTAAAGGTTCTGACCTGACTGAAGCGGCGGCCGGCTGTCTTAGCGAGGATGGCCTGCAAGACCTGTTGGCCATCTGCATAATTATCTATGAGCTCTAGCATCTGATCGGGAGCTGCGAGCTTAAGCGCCTGGCCGGCCAGGTCTACATCGACAACCTCGTCATCGCGTACAAGACCGAGATGGGGCCGGGGAAGCTCTGCTGTCGAGAAGCTAACAAGTTTCAATCATCTTTCTCCTTTACTTTACTTGCCAGAAATAAAAGGGCTTTTGCATCGTCGCGCTTCTCCTTATTTTATCACCTGAGGATGAAATCCCTGCCCTTACAAGGCCAGAGCCGCGCGCATGATCGCCAGTGGGGCGGCCATACCAGTCCAAAGCTCAAAGGAGAGCGCTCCCTGGTGCAGGAGCATTGAGAGACCGTTGGCGGCGCGTAAACCCATGGTACGAGCCTGGATCAACATATGAGTCTGCGTGGGGTTGTAGATCATATCGTAGACAAATGTATCTGTATTGAAGCGTCCCAGGACTTCGGCCGGCAAGGGGCTGGCATCTTCATGCATCCCCAGCGAGGTAGCGTTAATAATAATTGACGAGGCATGCGGGATTAAAAAGGTGGGATCGCTAAGGCTAAACACGGGCCCATCGTAGCTTTGTTGTACTTCGGCGGCCAGCAGTTGGGCGCGCTCAAGGTGCCGATTGAGAATGATCAGGCGCGTAACCCTCGCCTCAGTCAGGGCAAAAGCCGCGCCCCGCGCTGCTCCTCCCGCGCCGAGCAAGATGGCTGTGTAGCCCTCAAGGCTGACTTTGCCGTCATAGCTCAGCTGACCAATGCCATGTTCGGCCAGAGCGTGCAAGAGACCAGGAGCATCGGTATTATAGCCATATAAGTAGTCGTCGCGATGTACGATTGTATTAATTGCGCCGATGCGCTCGGCTAGCGGATCAACATGATCTACCAGGGGGAGCACGGCTTCCTTGTGGGGAATGGTTACATTGGCTCCCAGGCAATTTCCTTCGCAGAGCGAGCGCACGCGCTCGACAAGTTGAAGGGCTGGCGTGTGCCAGAGCTCATAGTGCGCCGGAATGCCTACTGCATCTAGCGCGGCCTGCTGAAAGCGCGGTGAGTACGAATGGATTACTGGATCTCCAATCAATCCCACTCGTAAATGTGGCGTGGATTGTGGTAGACGCTCATTGCTGGTAGACATCCGGACACCATCTTCTATTTTGCGACTATATCATCTTTTTGCGGGACCAAAACTGATTCCGCTCTGCCTTGAACGCTTATCATATTATAGCAAAAATGGCTGGGCTTTAAGTGTAATACAGAAATAGCATAACACACTACTGTACGGGATGAATGGGAATTAGCCATCAATGCGCATATGGTACTATAGAGTTATCTAACTCGTGCGATGTGCAAGTTTTGAGCAGCGGGAAGAGCCCTCGCGGGCAAAATTCGCACATGGGGTTTACTAACATTTAGCTGGTTCAATTAAGAACGGAGAAAAAATAGCATGGTAGTTCAGCCTCGCCTGGCTTCAACGGTGATGTTGTTGCGCGATAGTATGCAGGGATCTGAACAGAATATCGAGGTCTTTATGGTCCGGCGCGTGGTGCAAAGCGAATTTATGCCTGACCTCTATGTCTTTCCTGGCGGCTCGGTTGCCGCCGATGATCGCAGCGCAGAGCAAACCGAAGATATCTGTCTCTCTCCCTCCTCTGTGGACCCGGAGCAACTGACGGCTCTGGGTACGGGCATCAGAGCTGCTGCCCTGCGCGAACTGTTTGAGGAAGCAAATGTGCTACTTGCTTACCGCGATAGAAAGATGCTGGCCGTAGATCGAGAGGCCAGCGCGCGTTTTGCTGGCTATCGCCAGGCCTTTAATGAGCGACGAGGCTCATTGGTCGAGCTAGCATACGCCGAGAAGCTGACTCTGGCCACCGATCGCCTTGCCTACTTTGCCCATTGGATTACGCCGGAAGGCATGCCCAAGCGCTACGATACCTATTTCTTTCTGGCCGTGGCGCCCGAAGAGCAGGAGGCCATCTATGATCAGCTGGAGACTAGCGATGGCGTATGGATTCAGCCGGCGCAGGCCCTGCAGCGCTTTGAGCGTCGTGAATTCCCCGTGGCCTTTCCTACCTTCCATCAGTTGCGCGATCTGGCAGCTTTCCACAATACTCAGGAGGCCTTACGGGCCGCAGCACAGCGCGAAGTGCCGGTGCACGAGCCGTTGCTCTCGCGCCAGGCCGATAAGCTATTTGTCTATCTACCTGAAGAGCCAGAACGGCTGTGGCAAATATAAAAAGGCGGGAGAGACTGAGATGTCCGAGAGCTATACTGTCTTGCTAGCCCCCAATCCGTCAGTGATGACGGGTCCAGGAACCAATACAATTGTCTTGGGAGGTGGATCAGCGGGGGCTGTGGTGATTGATCCTGCCGATGAGAATGCCGAGCACCTGGCGGCGATCATCCGCGCCGGAGAGCAGCGGGGCGGCATTCGGCGTATTTTGCTGACGCATGGCCATCCCGACCATGTGGGTGGCGCCGCTGCGCTACGCCAGCGCCTTGGCGCGCCTCTCTATGCCTTCAGCCGAGCCAGCGTGCCTGCTGCCGATGAAGAGCTTGCCGATGGCGCAAGCCTGGCTCTGGGAGACGACAGGCTGCGCGCGATCTATACGCCAGGCCATAGCGCCGATCATCTGTGCTATCTGCTGGAAAATGAACAGCTACTCTTTGCCGGCGACCTCATCTCGGGAATTACTACGAACGTCATCGCTGATTTATTTAAGTACCTCAACTCTTTGCGCCGTCTGCAGAGCGAGCAGATTGCTGAGATCGTGCCGGGGCATGGACCGGTAATCGCCGATCCACAGGCTAAAATTGCCGAATATATTGCCCATCGCCTGCAGCGCGAGCGGCAAGTCTTGCAGGCCCTGGAGAGCCTTGGCCGCACGGCGACAGTTCCTGCACTGGTTGAGCATATCTATGTGGATGTCGAGCCGCGCCTGCATCCCGTCGCCGCGTATTCCGTCAAGGCTCATCTGGTAAAGCTGGAGCGCGAGGGACGCGTAAAGCTGCGGGGAGAGGATAGCTGGCAGTTGCTTTAATGCCGAGGGTCCAGAGGGAAAAGCCCTCTGGATGCTCTTGTATGCTAATGCTTGAATAGCATGGCAAGGACCGTGACGCCGGCCACGCCAAGACAGAACCAGCCGGGAATGACAAGGTGCGCCGTGCTGAGCAGAAAGACGCCGCCGGCCACGGCCACCGCAAACATAATTACCCAGGCCGTACTTCCGTGTCCGCCATTCCCGTTAGCAAGCTGGACATGGTTTTGTTGTCCCCGCCGGCGTCGCCGTGTGCGCTTGCCGCCTGGTAGATTTGCCAATCTGACTTCGAGCTGGCCCGTCTCGATTCTGCTGATCAGGCGATCTATAGAACGTGGCAACGACATCAAGACCCGACCAGTATCGAGGAGCTGTCCGCCAAGGTCCTGAATGGTTTGTCCAACTCCCGCCGCGTCAAGCCCCAGAAACTTGCGCGCGTAAGGCGTGGCAACCTCAATAAAGTTGAAATCGGGAGCCAGTCCGGTAGAGACGCCCACAAGCGTGCCGATCGCGCGGCCCGTAAAGGCAAACTGGGCGGGAATCTGGAATGGCTGCCCATAGAGAAGATTTTCGATATCCTGCGCAACTTCCGGAATATCGAGATCGCGCACCTCGCCCAGCGTCATGCCATAATATTGCTCCATCATCAATCCCATGCCGCGCTCAATGGCTGCCATGTTCGCATCTTCACCGATAAAGCCAAGGCGCGAAAGGCCAGTGACGATAGTGTGTGAGTCGCGCATCACAAAGCCAAGGAAGAGATCCTTCATCGAGCGTTTCATATTTTTGGTAAGCGTGCCGGTCATGCCAAAGTCAACAAAGGCGATAACCGGGCCATCCTCATGCGAATACTTTTTGATAAAAATATTGCCGGGATGAGGATCGGCATGGAAGAAGCCCTCTTCGAAGAATTGGCGGAAGTAGGCCTTCACAGTACGCTTGGCAACCTCAAGACGGTTGATGCCTTGCGCATCGATGGTGGCATAGTCATTGATCTTGATGCCGTCAATCCACTCAAGAACCAGCACGCGCCGCGTCACATATTCTTCGTGGATGGTTGGAATATAGATAGTAGGATCGTCCTGGAACATTTCTTTGAAGCGTTTGGCATTGCTAGCCTCTCGCACGAAGTCAATCTCTTCATAGGTCGTGCGCCTGAACTCGTTATATACGCCCATCAGATCAATAAAGTCGCTTGTATCGACAAGACGATTGATGACCCAGATGACAAACTTGAGCGTGCTTAGATCCATGATTACAAGACTATCGATGTTGGGGCGTTGGACCTTCACGGCAACGGTTTCTCCGGTCGAGGCCAGGACAGCTTTATGCACCTGTCCAAGAGAGGCTGCGGCTGTGCACTTGCGTTCCAGCGAGCTAAAGATTTCCTCAACGGGCCGCCCAAATTCGCTTTCAATGACTGAGACAACGTGCTCAAAGGGCTCGGGTGGCACTTCATCCTGGAGCGTACTGAGCACCGTCAGCGCCCGCTCAGGCAAGAGGTCGGCGCGCGAGCTGAGAAACTGACCTAATTTGATCATCAAGACGCCAAGCTTGATAGCCGTGTGACGGAATGCAGTTAGCACTTCGATCAGGACCTCAACATTTGGCTGAACCTGGTAGTTGCCACGCTCACGCGCGCGGACAACGCGTTGACGCTCGCGATAAATAACCCAGATCGTCCACAGAAGCAATCGGGAGACGCGAAAAAAGCGCACAAATTGCGAGAATCTATTGATACGCGGTGGTGATATTGAACGCATAAAAACACGGACCTTTCTCCAACAGATATATCGTAATAAATACGTTGGAGGCATGTGTAGAGTTTGAGGAAAACTGGCCAGGGAGAAAAATCATGAATAGAAGAGATGAAAGGCTTCTCAGTGGCGAGACGAGGCAGCTCAGGCCGCCTCAATCTCGCCATTCTCAAGTTGAGTTTGAATCAGTTGGGCGTAGAAGCCGTTGTGTCGCAAGAGTTGCTCATGTTTGCCCTGCTCTACGATGCAACCTTGATCAAGGAAAAGGATAAGATCGGCGTTGCGGATCGTGCTGAGCCTGTGCGCAATGAGGACCTGGGTACAGGAGAGCTTGTCAAGATTTTGCTCTACGACGTGCTCTGTGCTGACATCGAGGGCGCTGGTAGCTTCGTCAAGTAAAAGGAGGGTCGGCTGATTGGCCAGCGCGCGAGCCAGAGCCAGGCGCTGACGCTGGCCTCCCGAGAACACGCTACCACCTTCCGAGACAAGCATCTCATAGCCCATTGGCATGCGTTCGATATCTTCGTGAATGGCTGCGGCTTTTGCCGCGCTTATTACCTGTTCCATGCTCATATCTGGATTATTGAATGCAATGTTGTCGCGTACCGAGCCGCTAAAGAGGAAAGTATCCTGTAAGACGACGCCGAATTGCTTACGCACCTCGCCATAATTCAGCTGATCCAGAGGAATGCCATCATAGAGAATGCTGCCGCCTGTGGGCGTAATCAGGCCTACCAGCAGCTTGCCTAAGGTGCTTTTGCCGGAGCCGGTTTTGCCCACCAGGGCCACTTTTTGCCCTGGCTTGATATTGACGTTAATGTCTTTGAGGACTGCTTCCCCGTTGGCATCGTACTTGAACTGCACGTGCCTTAGCTCAATGTGCCCGCTGAGCCTGGGGGGAAGCGCGACCTGCTGCGGATTTTGCTCGGGCTCGGCCTCGATCACATCGGCGATGCGCTCAAAATGCGCGCGGGCAATCTGCAGGCTTTGGCCGCTTGCCGCCAATGAGCCAAGCGGAGTGAGAAACGAAGCGGCCAGCGTGCTCAGGGCCAGCATCGCGCCTACGGGCATCGTGCCTTGGATTACCAGCATCGCGCCAATCCAGAGCAGGATCAGCGAGGACATCGTTTGCACAAGCTGCAGGCAGATGCCGACTACCGAGACCAGATAACTGCGCCGAACCGCAATATTCATTTCGTCAAAGAAGAGGTTCTTCCAGTGGTGCAAGGCGCGCTGTTCGGCTCCAGCAGCCTTGAGGGTTGCGATGCCGGCCAGCACTTCGTTGAGATAGCCCTGAGACTTGCCCTGTGCTACAAGATCGCGCTGCGTCAGCCTGCGAATCAGTGGGGCTGTGCATAAGAGCAATATAACCTGCAAAGTGCCTATGGCTACGGTTACGCCGGCTATCAGGCGCGATTGAGAGATCAGCACGGCCAGGTAGACAAGGATTGTGGTGCCATCTAAGAGCGTGGAGATGAGCTGGCCGGTGAGCAGATCGCGGATGGCTGTATTGCTATTGACGCGTGAAAGCAGATCGCCATTCAGGCGCAGCTGAAAGAAACGATAGGGCAGGCTGAGCATATGCTCGATAAAGTTGAGCATCATCCTTGCATCGATGCGCGTCTGTAGATGGGTGAGCAGGAAAGCGCGCAAGAGGCTGGTAATACCCTGCGTGAGAACCAGAAAGAGCATGCCCAGGCTCAGAAGGGTCAATAAGTTGAAGGCCTGCAGCGGAATGATCCGATCTACCACTACCTCGGTCAGCAAGGGGAGGCCGATACCTAGAATCTGCAGCAGGAGCGAGGTTCCGATGATCTGGGCGATGACGCCGCGCATGGTCAAGAGAGAGCGCATATAGCTCCAGAGCGAGAAGGTTCTTTGTAATTTGCGGCGCTCAAACTGTTCTCCGGGCTCCAGGGCAATGACCACGCCGGTAAAGCCTGCCTCGAACTCGGCGGCAGTCAGTCTGCGCTGTCCCGCGGCCGGATCGACGATATCAACTTTTTTAGGTGACCAGCGCTCAAGTACGACAAAGTGGTTGAACTCCCAATGGATTATGGCCGGGAGGGCAATGCGCCGGAAGTTGTTGCGTTTTAGCGAGAGTGCCCGTACCTGCATGCCGTAGTGTTGCGCGCCCTTTACTATGGTAAGGGCGGTAAGCCCGTCACGCCCGACACCACAATATTCCTGAACCTCTGAAATGCTGGTTTCGCGCCCATAATAGCTCAA
Organism: Ktedonosporobacter rubrisoli; assembly: GCF_004208415.1. Lineage (GTDB taxonomy): Bacteria > Chloroflexota > Ktedonobacteria > Ktedonobacterales > Ktedonobacteraceae > Ktedonosporobacter > Ktedonosporobacter rubrisoli. Next base: position 8,053,172 of record NZ_CP035758.1, read on the forward strand.
AACCATGGCCAGGCAAGCGGCTCCGCATTCGACTGCGCTCATCTGGCTCATTTCGGGAACGCGGCGCAATTTCCGGCCCAAAGTCGTGAAAATATTGGCTTGCTTGCGCGTAGCGCTTGAGCTGGCCTGCCCGGCTGTTTGTGAGGATTGCTGAGATCCTGCGGCGGCGTTTGTCGCGGCTTCAATATCCTGCAGGCGCGTCGGAGCCGTGGTCTGCATATCCAGGCTCGGCTCTGGTGTGCTGGGAAGGCCGGGCAACGCTGGGGTCTGTGGAGCAAAGGGTGCAGGCCTGACAGCCGGAATGGGCCGGCTAGGCAGTGAAAGCGGCTGTGGCCCCGAGATCAGCGGGCCAATGGCCGGCATGTGGCGACTGGGCAGTGAAAAGAAAGGTGGCGCTAAGAGCGCTGAGTTGATTGATGGCATGGGATGGCCAGGCAAAGAGGGAGTCTGTGGAGCAAAGGGTGCAGGCCTGACAGCCGGAATGGGCCGGCTAGGCAGTGAAAGAAGCTGCGGCCCTGAGAGCGTTTGTTCTTCTTCCTGCGGTGGCTGGCTCGGCAAGGAGATGCGAGGCGGGACTGCCTTGTTTCTCTTGCTTGTCTGATTTATATTCTGGCTGGTAGAAGCTGGGTCCTGTCTCTGTTCCATAATTAGCTCAACTCTAATGTATCTGGAGAATCTGTTTGGCATCAGGCAATAAAGAGAGCACGTTCTGGGTGCCGAGGCGAATCTGGGCCGAGCATATACTGCCGACATAGGCACTGGCCCCAGGTGCGTTGCTGAGAGAAATAAGGGCCATGGCGGAAGGTCCACTGATCGCCTGTGCGAGCTCTCCTGGCGATTTGAAATACTTGCCGACCTGGGCCGGATTTATCAGATTTGAGTCCACACGCTCAACCTTGCCTGTCAACTGGGTGGAACCGATGCTGATACTGGCCGCCTGTCCGGAGCGCAAATCTTTCCAGCGTTCCGGTGCGAAAAAAAGTGCTGCCGCCGGAGTCTTCTGGCCCTGTCCCGGACCTGTAGCCTCGACGATAACGCCGCGCCCGCTGATATTCACAGGCACCTGAATAAACCAGCCAAGTATTCCCACGCTAAGCGTGAGCAGCAGAGCTAACCAGAAAAACACAAAAGCAGACGGCGAGATTACACGTAATCTTACTTCCTGCTTTTGCCTCTGGGTATACTGTTGTACAGCCTGCTCACGAAAGATTGGAGACTCGGGGGAGACCATCAACCCTCCTTCTACTCAAACTACTCAAGAATGCCTCTAGAATATCTTGCTCTAGCGCTTGCCCTGCAAACTGATGAGATTAATGTCGTGAATAACGCCAGAGGAGGCAGCGTATGCCTCCCCGGCTCAGTCTGGCCTTCCCTGGCCAGAGAGATCCTTGACATCGCTGTAATATACACAGCTTGACTGGAGAATATGTCTACACGGCATGGAACTTAGAAGGAGAAATCTCCATCGTCGAGGTTCCCACCGCCGAGATTTATACCATTTCCACCGAGGTTAATGCCTTTATTACCTCTACCTTTTTTGACACTACCAATCAAGCCCGTGACGTCGGAAAGCAGCGAGTTGGTATTGTCGCGATCGCCGATCAAACCATCAGTTAAGTCAGAGATATTGTCAATGTTAATCCCTTTGCCACCGGCGACATGGGTAAGCTGGATAGATGTCAGTTCTACTGCGTCCTCTTCGTGTGCGGAAGTCTTCTTGTTAAACATAGAGTAGATGGAACTCCTTCCGTAATGTTTACTGGTGATTATCCTCATAATAATCACACTACTTTGCACTCAGCAGATCAAAAATCCGACCTGTCCTCGTCAAGTGGATAATCTGACATAGCTCAGGTAGAAAGAACTACATCAGCGGTATCTTACCAGCGATGCTGTTTCAAAAATGGCTGGTTTGTACGCTTGCCATCCTTGAAACTACGGGAAGTATACACCATCAAAAAGTTGCTCTCGCTTATTTCAAGATGGACATAGGCATATGGTAATGTATTTGTGAAGACTCTGCAGTAAATTTAAATGTTAGCAAGGAGCGTGATCTGTAATTGTTAAATGATAGTCTATAGTGTGAAAACTCAACAGTTCAAGGCGGGGAAACGCAAGAGATCTAAGCGGGCCAGAGCCCAAAACTGTAGCATGTGTCAGCGCTTATATTATCTGGGGCTGTGGTGCATGAGAGTGAAGAAATGGGCTGCAGTGCTCTGAGGCAAGATCGTTTGTGTGCGTGACGCAGGTCTGGGATAGCATCACTATTTGCACTTCATGGAGGCTTGGTAGCGTGCTGGCTCTTCATACAAGGTCGGATCGGGAAAACGAAATCAAGGGAGGCATACGCTGCCTCCCCCGCTCAGCCTGGCTCTCTGGCCGCGAGAGTGCTCCTGCATTCACTCTCGCACCCATGTAAATAGCATGACTGAAGATGATAGTACCGCTGACTACTTAGAGAGAGAGGTCTGCGCCAAGAGTGTTTCCGCCGATGTTGGCATTAACACCAGCACTAACCTTTGGCAGGCTGCCAAGCAGACCTGAAGCAGTATTGCCGACGCCGGAAAGTAACCCGTTGCCGGTCCCGGTAACGCCTGAGAGCAGGCCGTTGCCGCCGTTGTCTCCGCCAGTAAGCCCAGAAACAGAATCGGTTAGTCCCTGTACTGCATTCTTTCCCTTACCGCCGGCGACATTAGTAAGCTGTGCGGCCGTCAGTTCTACTGCGTCTTCTTCGTGTGCGGAAATCTTCTTGGTGAACATAGAGTTAATGAACCCCTTCCATAAATTTGTATTTATGATCATCATTATGGTGACCATGCTGATTTGTTTGGCCACAAATCAGTTTTCTGATCTGCCTTCATCGCGTGGATAAACTGGCATAGCTAGACAGAAAAGACTATAACCAGCGCTGCCTTACCAGCGATGCTGTTTCGAAGAATAAACTTTATGCGCGCGCTTCTATTCTTGAAACTATTGGGAAGTATACACCATTTGAAAGCCACTCTCGCTTATTTCAAGACAGGAATAGCCATATGGTAATGTATTTATGTAAAACTCTGCAGTAGCTTTACATAACATAAGGATGCGTGATTGTGGAATGGTAGAGCCTGTTATATAGAAACTCAACTATTTAAGAGGGAAGAAGGGCTAGAAATAAGTTTGGCCATCCATGGCGGCGCAGGAAGAGAAAGTTGCGGGCCAGGGTCGGGAGAAAACGCCTCTCTGGTGTCCTGGATAGTTTTCAGGAGATGGGATGAGGATTACAAAGATGGTTGCCGAAGCCACTTTGCTCCACCGGCAAAGGTGTACTGGCAACCATCTGCTAAAAATCTGTTCCAGCCTGGCGGTATCTGGATACCGACTTATTGTAAGCGCGCCTGCAGAGCGCCAAACTGTTCGCGTAACTTACGATTCTCCTCGCGCAGATCATCGAGGTCTTTGCGCAACTGCTTGAGCTGCTCATTTTCCCCGGCACCGGTGCGTAGAGCTTGCGCGGCTCTGCGTATTATACGCTTGACACCATCATCAAGCTCTTGGGGTGCCAGCCGGTCCAGCAGATCGATCACGCGCTTCTCTCCCAGCGCCTGCAAGCCCCGCGCCGCCGTTGAGCGGGCCGGACCCCAGCTATCGTGCTCGACGGCATAGGCTAGCTCGCTGACAGCTCGCTGACGAGCCTCCTCACTATAGAGGTGGCGCTGTTTGCCAATTTCCCACAGGCCTACCAGCGCGGCACGGCGTAGCGTTGGGTGGCTCTGGGGATTGTGCAGCGTGGCGGCCATTGTCTCCACGACCCGATTCTCACCGCTGGCAGCCAGACCCACAAAGATACCGCGCTGAACCGTGTTCATCCAGGAAGGACGCTCAAGCACTTTGATCAGTTGATCGACGCTACCCGGAGTGCGCGTTTTGCCCAGCGCCTCAGCCGCTCCTGCCTCGACCTGGTAACTGATATCGCCTTTCTCCAACAGAGCACTAAGAGCCTGGGCTGAACGCTGGGCCTGTTCCGTCTGCTGGGGAGCTTGATAATTGCCCAATGCCCGCACAATCGCGGCGCGTACCCGTGAGTGCTGTTTGGGGTCCAGTTCCGCAAGCGCCTTTAACAGAACCTCCTGAGTCTGCGCTGTGCCCTTTGTTCCCAGTGCCTCGGCTACGCTCACCTGTACACCCCAGAAGGAATCGCTTGTCAGGGCCTTGCTCAGCGCCTCTAGAGCCTCTGGCTCGCCCTTCTCGCTAAGTCCTTGAGCAGCCTCGATACGTCCCAGCACATCAGGATCGTTGGCGAGCTGATAGCTAAGCATCTGCGTGCTGCGCTCGAATTTTAGGGTTTTGAGCAGCCAGCCATTGGGATCGAAGCGAATCATCAGCGGCTCGCGCTCAAGGGGGACATAGCAAGCCTGCTCAGTCTGGCCGTCTGCACCTACCTGAATGCGCAGGGAAACCGTACGCGTCTCCTGGGCGTTGTCAGCGGTGGGGATAGTGAAAGCCAGCTCGACAGGAGTAATAAAGCAGGGCGTAAGATCATCCACCTTTTGCGTCTGCTTGATCGTGAGCTTAGCAAGCTTCTGCGCGCTCTCCCAGCTATACTCTACCTCGAACTCTGGATAGCCGCCGCGATAGATCCACTGCTGAAAGAAGCCTTCAAGACTGCGCCCTGTCACCTCTTCAAGCGTGCGCTGTAGATCTGGCGTGATCACCTCTTTGGTCCGGTAGCGCTCAAGATACGCCTTGAGGCCACGGCGGAAGGATGGCTCACCCAACTGATGGCGCAGCATATGTAGAACCCAGGCGCCCTTGTTATAGAGATGGCCGTCGAAGAGCTCAAAGCCCTGATCGTGATAGACATAATAGACGACCGGACGCCGATACTCAGCATCCTCGGCCAGGTAACCGCGTTTAACGTTGAGCATCGAATACTTAAAGTAATCGGTACCCAGATCGTGTTCGCCCCACATCTCCTCAAAGTAGGTGGCAAAACCTTCATTGAGCCAGCCATTGGACCAGTCGCGGCAGGTCAGCAGATCGCCAAACCACTGATGCGCCAGCTCGTGAGCCACCACCGGCACCAGATCGATATCAAGGGCAGCTCTGCTATCCGGGACCAGGGCAAAGCTATGTGTGGTAGCCGTGGTGTGTTCCATGGCGCCTGTATAGATCTCAACGACTGTCTGATCGTAGGTTTCGTAAGGATACTCGACGCCGGTAAACTCTGAGTAGAACTGCATCATCTGTGGCGTCTTGCCCATGTAGAGCGGCGCATCATCCTTGCGATCCTTGCGGATATAATAGCGCACAGGCTTGCCGTGATAGCTGTCCTCGATAACCGCAAAATCGCCAACTACCAGCGAGATCAGATACGCGGCATGCGGAACATCATGGCGCCAATGATGAGTTTTGGTCGCGCCGTGATCTGTGACCTCCAGCAAAGTGCCGTTAGAAACTGTCAAAAACTGAGCCGGCACGGTGGCCAGGATCTCGGTTGTGGCGCGATCGTTGGGGGCATCATGACAGGGACACCAGTATTGGCAGTAGCTGGGCTGGCCAAAGGTCCAGGCATGCACCGGGCGAGTCGGATCTTCCGGGGCTGGCTTGACAAAATGCAGTCCGGTGCGCGGCCTGGCGTGGTAAGTTACCGCCAGCGTAAATATTTCTCCATGTCGATAGGGGCGGTCAAGGTTTACAATCAATTGCTTAGCGCTAGTCTTGTAGGCAAGTGCGTTGCCGGCAAGTTCGACACGCGTTACCTGCAATTCCGCCGCATTGAAAGTAATAGACGTAATCTCGTCATAGAGCACAGCAAACGTCGTGTAGGCTGTGCCGCTAATGGTTTCCTGCTCAAAATCGAGCGTAATATCCAGTTTCACGTGCTGTACGTCAGCCGGCCTATCCGGTGCGTAGTGAACTGTGTCGCCAGGTAGCTCAAACGAGCGTGCCCTGGGCAAAGCGGTCTCGTGGGGCTCTTGCATGAAGAGCAGGCTATAGCCATCTCCAAGCTGGAGCGCACGATTACAATAGGCCAAAGTTCCATCTCCTCTAGTTCGGTTACCCATGATGGGACGTTTCTTATCTCATTGCATTCTTGAACGGTGGAGCTTTCGACGAGCTGTTATGCTTCCTAATAAAGTATATACGTCTGCTTTAACTGGGCAATCACCGCCTCTCTTATCTAGTCGCGCTTTGTAACCGGTTTCTTACCATAAAACCTCTGGAAAAGCGCTGGCCTTCGCTAGATTCAAAGCACTATCTCGACTCCTTCAGCTAAATTCAACCTTCCTACTATTATGATAAGCATTTTTCGGAAATAATTACAGGCCTTTTAAGGATAGAAGCAAAGTTAACTTGCGAAGATGAACAGATATGAAGGAACTGATCACATAGGGTATGGGAGAGATCAGCCCCTTGAGATGCTACTATTTCTGGCTTATGGAGGCTCCGGCCCGCTGGCCCAGCACAATGCCTGGAAGAACGCCAAGCGCTCCCAGCCCCTCGATTGAGATCCCCGGTGCTGTAGTGCCTGGCGTGTCCAGCGCTGGAATGAGATTGGGGGCTACCTGCAAATCTACGGCCCAGGTAAAGGCTGGCTCCTGCTCTACTAGCTCTGGTAACCACTGCCGGGCGCCGGCGGCTAGATGCCGATAATAGCGCTGATCGTGCTTGGTTATGCCTGCTTTGCCATAGCGTCCTCCGCTGACAACCAGGCGTCCATCGCCGGCCCGATAATCGGCATAGAGGTAGGGAGCTGCGTCCCAGAAGAGCGGAAAGCTGGCGGGTAGATCTATGACGAAGGCGAGGGCATAGATGCGGGCATTGGCCTGCACTACAGGACCCGTGGCCTTGATAAGACCACGAGCTCTAAGCACACTCCCATCGGCGAGGGTAAGTTTCCAGTGGGAGCCGTGCGCGGCATTTGTGCATTCTTGATACGTTGCTACTTCGCTCTGGCCAACAAGCTGGATGCCACAAGCTCGTGCCTTCCTGGCTAGATGGGCCAGCAAGCTGAGAGGATGCACACGTCCCTCATCGGGCAGCCAGAGGGCTTTAACCACAGTTTGCACATTCAGGCGTCCATGCGTGGCTTCCTTGACCTGTTCAGGCGTCAAGAGTTCAGCGCGCAAGCCTAGAGCCTGGCGCGCCTTAACCTCACGCGCCAATTGTCGTGCTGCGTGCGCGCTCTGCGCCAGAGAGAATGCTCCCGTAAGCTGCGCTGAGAGCAGGCTATTCGGCTGCTCCGCTTCTTTGAGCAGCGAGCGCAAAGCCTGCGTAGTTTCAGGCCAGAAGGCAGCTTGAGGGCTTTCGGCGGGGAAATCGGTAATGCCCATATTGATGCCAGCACTTAAAATACCCGCATTCCGTCCACTTGCTCCGTAGCCCAGCAGCGCGGCCTTCTCAAGGACAAGCACCTCGGCGCCCGCGGCCCGTGCGCTCAAGGCTGCACTCAAGCCAGCGACGCCAGCGCCGACTACGACTACATCAACCGTTGTTGTGGGCAAGGAAGAAGGGGATAAAGCCAGCTCGCCAAGTATGGCAAGGTCAAGCCCGTTCCACCACGGTATATGAAGTGGTTGAGCGGGGATGCTCCTGCGAAGAGAAGATGAAGCGGGATGTTGTATATCACTTTGCATAAAACTCCTTGTGAATGCCTACATAGAAATGATAGATAATGCATAGTTCTCTGTCAAGTTGGTATTGGCTTGGCTCCCGAAGCCCCTGGTTAAGTAAAAAATTAAAAACACTGCCCTTGCTTCTCATAAGTCATGATGCAGGGTGATTGAGCACGTTTTTCCCTGGCGATCTTTCCTCCTGGTAGCCTGGAATTCCCCCTCAAGCCATGAGAATATATGAATTTATTGACGAAAAGCGGTGGATAACTATGTGGATAACTATGTGAATAACTGTGGATAACTTTCCTAAAACTGTGGATAAGTCAGTATTTAGCTGTGGAGAAAAGCCGCGCACGCTCAAAGAAAGGCTGGCAAATTCCCCTGGATATCCACATATCCACACAGCACAGCAATTCTTACCATTTGATTTCGGGCGCAAGATTAGTTACACTTGGGTCACACGAGAAAATTGCGAGAGTAATACCTACGCTATGTGGCGTCAAGTTTCTAAAAATTTTTACCCGATAGGGTTTGCCGAAGAGGGGTCGGTGGGTCCTGTGCACATAGCTCTATGAATAGTAACTGATCTTATGCAGTGGGCAAGTGTCCCTGATAGGTGCCTGTGCTCTCCCCAACAGGCAGAAGATCTGAAAAATAGGGCGCTGGCACCTCGAACATATGTGCGAGGATATGCTATAATGCATGTTGCCGCTATACAAACCGTAGGAATAGAGAAGGCCTAGTATTGCCTTGTATTCAGGAGACTCTGGTTCATGATGGGCCTGAATACGGGTTATGTTTATAGTTGCTAGTCCCGCGACTCGTGGTTCTTGGTTGACTTGTGATCTCTCTTCCCTACTGTAGAGTGAGCAGGAATATGACCTCAGGCCGCAGTCTTATCGTGCAGATGCAGTATATCGCGTGCCTGCTAGAGACTGTACAATAAGTTTTTGTAGATGCTGGAGCCGGAGACGTGGAAAAACAGTTACCACAGAGTATTGAAGCCGAAAGCGGTGTGCTTGGTAGTATGATTATTGACCCGGAGGCGATCGCCCAGGTGGCGAGTTTCCTGCGGGCTGAGGACTTTTACCGCGATGCGCACCGCACTATTTATGAGGTAATTCTCCGGTTATATGAGCAGAGGGAGCCTGCGGATGTAATCACGATTACTGACGAGCTAGAGCGCATCGGCAGATTGGCCCATGTGGGGGGCGCTAGCTATATCACGTCACTCATGAATCAGGTTCCGACCAGCAGCAATGCCGAGTATTATGGCCGCATTGTCGAGCGTGCAGCGGTTCTGCGCCGCTTGATCCATGCTGCGGCGGAAATTGCTGCGGTTGCCTATGAGGAAAACGATGCCGATGTTGCCCTGGATAAGGCCGAGCAACTTATTTTTGGCATTAGCCAGCGTTACTCAACTAACGATTTTTCGGCCCTGCGCGATCTGCTGGCGAACTATATGGATACGCTTGACCAGTTGCATGAGCGTCGCGGCACAGTTGTTGGTATCCCAACCGGATTTACCGACCTTGATCGCATTACGGGCGGCTTGCAGCGTTCAGATCTGATTATTTTAGCTGCGCGCCCGGCCGTGGGAAAGACAAGCCTGGCGCTCAGCCTGGCACACAATACGGCTGTCAAGTTCGGGCACTCGGTGGCTGTCTTCAGCCTGGAAATGAGTAAAGAGCAGCTGGTGCAGCGCCTGCTCTCTATGGATGCAGGTATTGATCAGCAGCGCTTGCGCACAGGCTGGATTGAGGATGAGGAGTGGGACCGGATTGTCTTTTCGATGGGGCAGCTAGCCAAGGCCAACGTCTGGATCGATGACTCGGCGGGCATCTCGACAATGGATATGCGCAGTAAGGCGCGCCGTTTGCAGTCCGAGCATGGCATAGATCTGATCATCGTCGACTATCTGCAGCTTATGCAATCAGGAATCGGCGGCCGGCGCAATGAGAACCGCGTGCAGGAAGTCTCTGAGATTAGCCGTAGCCTTAAGGCGCTGGCCCGCGAGCTAAACGTCCCGGTGCTGGCCCTGGCGCAGCTCTCGCGTACAGTCGAGACGCGCCAATCCAAGGTGCCGCAGTTATCGGATTTGCGCGAAAGTGGTTGCTTAAGTGGAGACACATGCGTGTATCTTCCTGACGAGGGGTGCAGCGTCCCCATTGAGCAGTTAGTAGGCAAGAGTGGATTTCGGGTCCTGGCCTTAAATCTGCGCACGTGGCAGCTTGAGCCGCAGCTGGTGACTCACGCTTTTGCCACCGGACGCAAGCCTGTCTACCGGCTAACAACGAGCTCGGGACGCACAATCAAGGCAACGGCAAATCACAAATTTCTGACCCGCCAGGGTTGGCAGCGGCTAGATGAGCTGGCAATGGGAGCGTGCATCGCGGTTCCATTTGCCTTGACGCACGAAGCTTATCAGTTAGTTGCCGGGCAGGCAGCCAGGGTAGAGGAACAAATGACGCGCAGCGGACCCATGAGAGGACAGGCCGGGCTCGCTGTCTGTGAGCCGGCTGTTGAGCCCATTGGCAGGGCTGTCTTATGGGATGAAGTAATTGCTTGTGAGCCGAACGGTGAGGCCCTGGTCTACGATCTAACTGTGGATGAATGGCATAACTTTGTAGCAGCGAATGTAATCGTGCATAACTCGATAGAGCAAGACGCGGATATTGTCATGTTTATTTATAGGGACGATGTGTATAACCCGGATACTGAGCGCAAAAATATTGCCGATATCATTATCGCCAAGCATCGTAATGGTCCGATTGGTGAGGTTAGTCTCTTTTTCCAGGCCAGCCAGACGCGTTTTTGTGATCTGGAAGTCTCTCCTCCCAGTGAATAAAAGGAGGGGCAATGATGACGTTTGCAGGCTTTCCGGCCAGCAAGAACAGCCCGTATGTGCCGGTGCCGGAAGTATTTTTCACCCAAGTATTGCCGGATATTGAAGATAGCGCCGAACTGAAGGTCACGCTTCATATCTTCTGGTCGCTGGCACAGAAGCGCGGGAACCCGCGCTGTATCAGCGATCACGAGCTAGAGGCCGACCGACTTTTAATACAGAGCCTCAGGCGTCGCGGCGATCCGCGTCCTCCTGAAGAGCGGTTGCGCCAGGGCCTGGATGAGGCGGTGGCGCGTGGTACATTGCTGAGAATATATCTTAAGTTGGTAAGTGAAGGTAGGGATGAGGCGGAAGTCATTGGGTGGTATTTCTTAAATACGGCTCGGAGCCGCAAAGCAGTCGCCGAGTTGCAGGGTGGAGAAATAGTTCCTGTTCGCCTGCTCGATGGAGAACATGTTGGGCAGCAAGATACAATAGCAGCAGGAGATAGTTCTAGTGCGAGGGGTCCCGGTTTGGAGATGATGAATACGTTGCAGAATGTACAGGTACAAATAGAACGTCCTAATATCTTTGTACTATATGAGCAAAATGTTGGCTTACTTTCTCCCTTGATCGCGGAAGAATTAAAAGATGCCGCCGAGCGCTATCCAGCCGAATGGATTGAGGATGCTTTTCGCGAGGCGGTACAGCAGAATAAACGCAAGTGGAGTTATATTCGCGCCATTTTAAGGCGCTGGGAAACGGAAGGCAAGCAGAAATGGAACGCCTGAATGATATTATGAGCAGAACACTGCATAGGCGCCCGATTTCCGAACAGCGTTTGCCCCAAAGGGCGCAGCAGGGGCAGCAGACCCAGGCCCGTCGCCAGCTACCGGAGCAGATGGCTCGCTTAGGTCAGCAACCGAGCCGTAGCTATGGTGTTCAGGAGCGTGGCCAACAGATAATGCCCGCTAAGCCCCGCATTTCCCAGGAGTCGCGCGAGGCAAGTAGAGCACCGAGGCGTGAAGGGCGTCAGTATGGCGCAACGCATACGCGGCCTCTCTATCCGCGCGCGCGCCAGGCGACGAACGAAGGCTCGCTCTATCCACCTGCTCCGCGCCTGCCCCAGGAATACGTGCGCCCTCAAAGCGGAAATGCGCGTGTCACGGGAGAATATTATCATACCGATAGCTATGAGCAGCCGCCGGCCGACGTGGCCGCTGAGTGGGATGTGGAAGAGGATGAGGCCGTAAGCATACGCTACGGGGATTGGGAGTATGTCGAGGAGGAGAGCCTGATCTACCAGCGCCCGGATGTTGATCCCAATGCGCTGGCCGGCAATACCTATCCACGCGTGGTGCATGAGGCAACCACAAGCGAGATACAGGGCCGCCCTACGCGTAATCTCCGTGAGGCGCGCCTGCCAATGCCGACTGCAGGAATGCCGCAGGCTCCCGCCCAGGAGACGCGGCCCTATCAGCGTATTACGCAGCCCTTGAATACCCAGCTCGTCGCCGGCTTGAATCAGGAACTTCAGCGCACGCAAGAGCTGGCAAGCCGTACACAATACCCGCGCCAGCTGGTGCCAGAAGCCTACCGCCTGCCAATCCCGGCAGTGCCCACGGTGGCGGCTGCCAAAACTATCTGCCCTAAATGCCAGGGCGCCGGCTTCTTGCGCGCCAATGTCCCCTTTGGCCATCCTAACTTTGGCAAGCCTATTCCCTGCGCCTGTAAAGAGGCTGAGCGTAAGGAGAAGAGGCGCCTGCAATTACGGAATATGTCCAACCTGGATGCCTACCGCAATAATTGCTTTAAGACGTTTAACCCGCGCGTTGCCGGCGTGCAGGAAGCCTTTCAGGTTGCCTATGAGTATGCTCAGCATCCCCAAGGTTGGCTGCTGCTCATCGGCACCAATGGCTGTGGCAAGACCCACCTGGCTGCCGCTATCGCTAATCAGTGCCTTGACGATGGTTCCGTCGTGCTTTTTTCAGTTGTGCCTGATCTGCTCGATCATTTACGCGCCACTTTTGCGCCGACTGCTACTGAAGTATATGACCAGCTCTTTCCCAAGCTAAAGGAAGCCGAGGTGCTTGTGCTCGATGATCTGGGGGCGCAGCAGAGCTCACCCTGGGCCAACGAGAAGCTCTTCCAACTCCTGAATTATCGCTATACAATGTGCATGCCGACAGTCATTACTGCTAATCCCAAGGGCTTACGCGAGATCGATGATCGTATCCGCTCGCGTATATCTGACGTAGCATTAGTCACCTCGGTAAACTTTGAACGGGCCAAAGACTACCGCCCAAGCCATCCCAGAAGGGAATAAACGTTCCATTCTTGCGTTTGTACTTTGCAGGTGCTATCATAACGGTAATCTACCCCGCTAGGGGTCTCCTCTGCACATTAGTTTTTACGGATCTAAGCTCTCATGTGTTGAGAGAGAGAACCGCGTATAGATAAAAAGGAGCAAACATGGGCAGTGTATTCAATCCACGTGATCCCAAGTGGACAAGGGAATCCAGTGAGATTCTAGAGCCAAGAGGGATCATTCCTGCCGTTATCGAGTCAACGCCGCGAGGCGAACGTTCCTGGGATTTGTATTCTCGTCTGCTGAAAGAAAGAATCATCTTTATCGGAACACCCATCGATGATCAGGTTGCGAATAGCATAGTTGCACAGCTGCTGTACCTGCAGAGCGAAGATGCGACAAAAGATATCAGCATGTATATTAACTCCCCCGGTGGGAGCATTTATGCCGGCCTGGCTATCTATGATGCTATGCAGTATATTCGCCCCGACGTCTCAACCGTATGCATGGGTATGGCCATGAGCATGGGCGCTGTGTTGCTGGCTGCTGGCGCTAAGGATAAGCGCTATTGTTTGCCTCACTCTACAATGCTGATCCATCAGCCTCTCGGTGGTGCGGAAGGTCAGGCCGCTGATATCGAGATCACTGCTCGCGAAATTCTGCGCCTGCGCCGTAGCCTGTATGATATCCTTTCCCATCATACCGGCCAGACAGTTGAGCGCATTACGCAAGACTCGGATCGCAACTACTACCTTACAGCGCAACAGGCGGTTGAGTATGGCCTGATCGACGATGTGCTCAACCCTGCTAATGAGGATGCACTCTCTCGCTAGCTGTTTTTGTAGGTTAGTGGTATGTGTCGTGTTCCTGGCATCCTGGTCATGTTTCTCCACTGTGCCAGGCACGACACATTAGCGTATTTCGAGGTAATTGGAGAAAACGTTTGCCCAGATCTGTACACTCCCGGTCAGAAAAAAATATTCGCTGCATTCTTTTCGATTTCGGCGATACGCTGTGGACACGGGTTCGTGGAGTTGCATGGAAGTCTATTGAAGATGCTGGGAATCAAGCTGCTTTGACTATTCTTCGTGATCATCTTGGTTCTGAGACCTTGCCCTCAATTGAGCCCATCTTGCTTGGGCGCCAGATTCGTAAGGCCTTGAGAATCCAGATCCGCTGGCTACTTTTTGAAGAACCTGATTATGAACCTGATTTTGCCCTGGCTACGGTTGATGCGCTCCAGGTTCTTGGCTTTCCCCGCGTCGATATGTCAGTTGCTGCTCTTGTCTTCGAAGCCCTCCGTATCCGTATCCCCCGCTCGCGTGCATTGTATGATGATGTACACTCAACATTAAGTGAACTCAAGAGACGTGGCTTTGCCCTGGGGGTGGTCACAAATCGCGATTATGGTGGCCCTCCTTTCCTTGAAGATCTGCAACAGATGGGTTTGCTTGAATACTTTGAGCCCCAGCATATTGCGGTCTCTGCCGAACTGCGGGCGCGCAAACCCAACTCCGCTCTGTTTCTGCATGCACTCAACATGCTTAATGTGCCTCCTGAAGAGGCGGCTATGGTGGGCGATGCGCTGCAGGCTGATGTGAAGGGGGCCAGAAGGCTGAATATGTTCGCTGTGTGGAAACCGTCTCCAGAGCTGCTCAAAGTGGCACAGGAGGCCAAATTACAGGCTCAACAGGCCGCCTGCGCTCAGGAGGGGCAAGCGTCTCGGCCTGAGAAGGAGGAGCGCCATCAGCCCGCTCTTGAAGAGAATAGCGCCGATGGACAGAAGCCCATAACAGGCCTGTCTGTGCTGGAAAAATCCGCAGCTTCCGCTGAGCTTATCAGCGATGAAGAATTGCTAGAGTTTGAGCTGCGTTCGCGCGATATCGAGCCTGGTCCCCAGGGTTATGGAGAGCTCAAACCAGACCTGATTATTCGTAGCCTGAGCGAGCTATTGGATGTCTTCATAGAGGTAGGGAAGTAAGAGTTGACACCGACGTTGCGTAAATGGTTGTTCGAAACCTTATATAAGAATCGCTACCTTTATCGTTTTGCCAGTACGGTTCCATTTGCTGGACAATGGCGCGTCTGGCAGCGGTTGGTCTTGCCACGCATCCAGGGCCTTGATGTGTTGGAGCTTGGTTGTGGCCTTGGCGATCTTCTTGCCGATATGCTCAAAGCTGGCTATCACTGTCGGGCCGTTGAGCAATCGCCGCAGATGGTTGCGGCCGCACGCGATATCCTGCAAAAGCGCAAGCTTGGCCTGCCTTCCTTGATTCTGCAGGGTTCCGCGCAACGTCTGCCATTTAGCAGTCACTCCTTTGATACAGTCGTGAGTACATTTCCTTCAGAATATATCTACGATCCCGATACCATAGCGGAAGTGGAGCGCGTTTTACGTCCCGGTGGACGCTTGATTGTGATCGAAGGGGCAAATCTGTTGCCTGTCGGTTTTCTACAATCCCTGCTCGTTCTGTTACAGGCTTTCGTCTATGGCCCGGCTGCGCTCTTTGGTCCGCGCGAGACGCTAGGACAGACTCCCGTAGAGCGCTACCTTTCCAGCAAGCACAAGGCTGCAAGCGGCGTGACGACGGAAGTAGTTCCCCACGCGCGTTTTGGCCGCCATATTCCCCTTGAGGACTTTGGTCTGCAGCGACGCTCCGAACGCGTGCAGAGCAGGCGCTGGGAAGTCTATATTACGATTGGTGAGAAAAGTTAGCTTTAAGCGATAGAGCTAACTTCCATTCCACGTCGGTTTACGTTTCTCAAGATAAGCCCTCACGCCCTCGGCAAAATCCTGGCTGCCATACAGGCGCGCAATCACATCATCATAGTGTACGTTTCCTGCCGCATTATCAAGGCGGCGCTGGGCCTCTCTAGTTGCCCAGATGGTGAGCGGAGCCAGGGCGCTGATCTGGCGCGCGATTCCTGCCACATGGGTATAGATATCATTTTCGGCGATAATATTGGTGAGGAAGCCGGCCTGTAGCGCCTCTTCGGCGGAGAGCAGGCGCGCCGTGAAGAGCATCTCTTTTGCGCGCATGGCCCCAAAGCCTGCAACCAGGTGCTGATAGTTTTTCAGGCTCAGGCAGTTGCCAAGGGTACGCGCGATAGGGGCTCCAAAGCGAGCGCTCGGGGTGGCATAGCGTAAGTCGGCAACGGCGGCCAGGACGAGACCAGCGCCAACGGCATAGCCATGAATGGCGGCCAGAACGGGCCGGGGAAAGTTGTAAAGCTGCTCGACGATAGCCTCCATCTTGTGTTCGTACGCTACGCCATCCTTGGCGCTAAAGCCCTGGAATTGGGCGATGTCTGTACCGGCGGCAAAGGCTTTGCCCTCGCCATAGAGAACTACTACGCGCAAGGTCTCATCGTTGGCCAGGCGGCTGAGATGCTCTGCAAGCTGCTCGTACATCTTCCAGGTCAAAGCGTTAAGGGCCTCGGGCCGGGATAGGGTCAGGATCGCCACACCATCAATTCGTTCGAGCAGGACCTCGCCCTCTTCGTGCTTGCTTGCGTCTCTCGTCGACATAAAAATTGCTCCCTCTTTATCTTTGTTACGCAATAGCTACCCGTGTAATATACAATATATCTTTTCTCGTCATCAGCTATTGGCCTGTCAAGGTTGAAGTGAGGGAGGCCAGCTTGCTGAATTGTAGAGCTGCATGGTGGAATACTGCATTTTCTGCCAAATACGACAAAAAGTTTAGGTATCTCCGTTTTTGCCCCTTATCAGAGCCAGATTTGCCATTCTATGCATGCTTGCGACCAATTATTCCGTCGTATATACAAAAATAATAAAGCTCGCTTGCTCTTATTTGCTCTTTTTTTATATTCGCCATAAGACAAGGCTATAAGCCATGTTATAGGCTCTTTAATCAGGCTTAACGAAGCGAGCAACCCTTGCAGATTGTTGGGTTTTGTGATAAAAATATGTCGTAAGACGATATGATCGTATTCCGATATAAGTATTTTAGCAAGGGAACAATATTCATGCACAGTGGCTTTGCGCATCTCTGGCGCGCAGGGATGCAGAAACTCAATCTTCTCGAAGATCAGGAAACTAGCAAACTTGGAGATTTTACTACTACACCCCGCACAATTATGATCTCGGCTATCGCGCTGGTAATTGGTATTATCAGCGCTTTTGTTGCCCTGGTACTGTTGCGCTTGATCGGCCTCGTTACCAATTTATTCTTTTACCAGCGTTGGGACACTAACCTTGTGTCGCCTGTTGGTAATCATCTAGGAATATTCGAGGTGCTGGTACCGATCATTGGAGCTTTGATTATTGGCCTTATGGCTCGCTATGGGTCCGACAAAATTCGTGGGCATGGTATCCCCGAAGCCCTTGAATCGATTCTTGTCAATGGCAGTAAGGTAGAGACCCGTGTAACCATATTGAAACCTATATCTGCGGCTATTTCCATCGGCTCAGGTGGGCCCTTTGGTGCGGAGGGCCCAATCATTATGACCGGTGGAGCGCTTGGCTCTTTGATCGCACAGTATATTCACCTCTCAAGCTCTGAGCGTAAAACGCTGCTCGTGGCTGGAGCTGCGGCCGGTATGTCGGCAGTCTTTGCCTCGCCAGTTGCTGCCGTGCTCTTAGCTGTTGAGTTGATGCTGTTTGAATGGAAGCCGCGCAGTTTGATCCCTGTCGTTGTAGCCAGCTCGGCCGCTATGGCCATGCGCTACTATCTATTGGGTGGAGGCCCACTTTTCCCGACGCCTCATTTTGCTGACTTTGTGGGTGTGAACGGGCTGCTAGGTTGCGTTCTGCTTGGAGTACTGGCCAGCATACTTTCCATGCTCCTGACGGCCATGGTCTATGCCTGTGAGGATGCCTTTCACCGTTTGCCCATTCACTGGATGTGGTGGCCGGCAATTGGCGGCCTGGTGATTGGTATTGGGGGCTTGATTTTCCCCCAGGCCCTTGGCGTTGGTTATGATATGATCGGGGCCTTGTTACAGGGGCATGTTACGCTCACGATCATTCTTGGCATCTTGATTGTCAAGTCAATTATCTGGGCCGTCTCGCTGGGTTCGGGCACCTCGGGCGGCGTTGTGGCTCCGTTGCTGATGACCGGAGGCGCGCTTGGGGCTCTGGTCGGCTTAGTCCTGCCAGGCGAGGGTGCCGGCTTCTGGGCGATGATCGGCATGGCAGCTGTGATGGGTGGCACGATGCGTGTCCCGCTGACCGCAATTGTCTTTGCCTTGGAGCTTACGCATGACATCAACGCGGCCCTTCCCTTGCTGGTTGCCGTCTCAATCTCCTACTTTATCACTGTGCTGATTATGCGCCGTTCCATTCTTACCGAGAAGGTGAGTCGTCGTGGCTATCATCTTAGCAGCGAATATGAGGTTGATCCGCTGGAAGTGCTCTTTGTGCGTGAAGTGATGCGTACAAATATTGTAGTACTCTCTGAGCATATATCCTTGAAGGAGCTTGCCCAGTCTTTAAATGTGGAAGCGCCTCCCAAGAGCCAGGGGCAGAGCCTCTATCCTATTCTTGATGATCAGCAAAAGCTAAGCGGGGTTGTTACCAGGCGCGAGCTACAGAGCCTGTTGCGCGAGCACCGAGATAGCAGCGCCGATTATCGCTTGAACGACCTGCTGCGCAAGCCTGAAGTGGCCTATCCCGATGAGACTTTGCGCGCCGTTGTCTACCGCATGGCTGAATTAGGGATTAATCGTTTCCCTGTGGTTGAGCGCGATGATCCGCAAAACCTGCTGGGCATCATCTCGCTAACCGATTTGCTCAAGGCTCGCCTGCGCCACCTGGAGGAGGAGCGTCGTCGTGAGCGCGTGCTGCATGTCCGTCACTTCTGGCCTGTACGCAGCGGTGACGAGGCTGAGCATGAGAAAGTACCAATGGTATAGGGGTGGAGAGAAGGGAATTGATGAATACTGTAAATGTATCCACAGAATTATCACTAAGCAGTTATCAGGCTCTGGCCGAGTTTCGTTACCAGATCCGGCGTTTCTTACACTTTAGTGATCAGCTGGCGCGTTCGGCTGGCGTTGAGCCCCAGCAGCATCAATTACTCCTGGCCGTCAAGGGCTTGCCCTCCGATCGTAAAGCTACGATTGGCGAGCTGGCTGAACGTTTGCAGATCCAGCACCATAGCACTGTGGAATTAGTGAATCGCCTGGTTGAACATGGCTTAGTTGTACGTCAGCGCGATCCTGAGGATAGCCGGCAAGTGCTGGTGCTACTGACCGAAGAGGGAGAGGAGGTGCTGCGCCGCCTTTCCATCATTGCCCTTTCTGAACTGGATCATACCGGGCCTATGCTGGCAAGAATGCTTAGCAAGCTGGTTGTTCAGGAGAAAAAGCAGCGCACAAGCTAGCGGATGTCCCAGAGGACTAATGTCCTCTGGGCTCCCTCTTTATAATGGAAGGAAGACTTGACAATCGCGCACGTACTCGATAGACTAAAGTAACCTTAATATGCAGTTTTTGCTGGAAGGGGAACCCTGTCCGGTGGACAGGTATCAGGGGCGGAGCCCATGATGGGGTCTGGGGCACCCCCAGCCTCTCTTCTTCTCTTACCGTCGTCAGGCGGTGCCAAAGGCTTGTATATGGAGGCTAAAGTACACAAATTTACACTGGCGAGGAGCAGGAGGAGTAGGTGCATTTTCCGCAAGAGAGGAAAGATCACTGGCTGAAAATCTTTCTCGGAAGGGCTGCATCGAAGGTCGCCTGGGAGCCTGGAAATGAAGCATAGCAGTAGTTTCCACGGGAGTGCCCGTTAACGCATCCACAAGGAGCAGCCTGCAGGCCGCTCAAAACAAGGTGGTACCACGAGCTATGTCCTTTCTCGTCCTTGACGGGAAGGGCTTTTTTATATATGTCTGCATAAAAAGTTTGCACAACAGGGATACACAAATAAGCATTGGAGAGCCTGGGATTAGGAGCCTGTCAAGGCTCACGTGAAGAGTCCACGCGCCGGGCAGGCGCCGGGCTTACACGCGAAGCTTGAGAGAGCACTTGAGGAAATATGATTGAGCAGAGGAAAGATATGGAAAAAGCGCAGGCAGTGCCAACAGCATCTTTGCCAAAAACCTATGAGCCGCAGGCCGTGGAGGGAAAATGGTATCGCTTCTGGGAAGAGGGAGGATACTTTAAGCCGCGACCCAATCCTTCGCGCAAGCCGTTTGTAATCAGTATGCCCCCGCCCAACGTCACCGGCGCGCTGCATCTGGGTCACGCGATTACCGCAACGGTTGAAGATATCTTGATTCGTTATCATCGCATGCTTGGCGACGAGACGCTGTGGGTGCCCGGCGAAGACCACGCGGGCATCGCTACGCAGACAGTTGTGGAGCGCTTGCTGGCGAAAGAGGGTACGGATCGGCACAAGCTGGGGCGCGAGGCCTTTGTTGAGCGCGTCTGGCAGTGGGTGCATCAATATAAACACCGCATCCAGGACCAGCACCGCCGCCTTGGCGCTTCCTGCGATTGGTCGCATGAGCGCTTTACGCTAGATGAGGGCCTTTCTAAGGCCGTGCGCGAGGTCTTTGTGCGCCTCTATGAAGAGGGCTTGATTTATCGCGGCGAGCGCATCATCAACTGGTGCCCGCGCTGTATGAGCGCGATCTCCGATCTTGAGGTGAACCACGTCGACACGCCGGGCAAGCTTACCTATGTGCGCTACCCGCTCAAGCCAGTTGAGGGCCACGAAGGAACTGAATATATTAGCGTGGCCACGACGCGTCCCGAGACTATCCTTGGCGATACTGCCATCGCGGTTAATCCCAAAGATCCGCGCTATAAAGATATGATTGGACGCCTGGCGATCCTGCCAGTGATTGGGCGCGAGATCCCAATAGTTGGCGATGAGGCCGTTGATCGTGCCTTTGGTACTGGCGCGGTGAAAGTCACGCCGGCCCACGATCCGGTTGACTTTGAGATCGGCCAGCGCCATCAGCTTCCCGCCATTCAGGTGATCGGCTTTGATGCAAAGATGACGCCTGAAGCTGGTCCCTATGCCGGCCAGGATCGCTACGAGGCGCGCAAGAATCTTGTGGCGGAGCTGGAGCGCCAGGGGCTGATTGTTAAGATTGAGGACTATACGGTGCCGCTGGGCCATTGCCAGCGCTGCGATACTGTCGTCGAGCCGCTTATCTCCAAACAGTGGTTTGTGAAGATGGCTCCGCTGGCGACGCCGGCGCTGGGCGCCGTCAAGTATGGCCAGATCAGGATTGTGCCTGAGCGCTTCAATAAGACCTATACTGACTGGCTGGAGAATATCCACGACTGGACGATCTCGCGCCAGCTCTGGTGGGGCCATCGTATCCCGGTCTGGTACTGCGATAGCTGCGGCGAGATGACTGTGAGCCGCGAGGACCCGAGCGCCTGTGCCCATTGTGGGAGCGAGGCCATTCATCAGGATGAGGATGTGCTGGATACCTGGTTTAGCTCGTGGCTGTGGCCTTTCAGCACGCTGGGCTGGCCCGAGCGAACCGATGATCTGCTGCGCTACTATCCAACTTCGGTGATGGAGACCGGCTATGATATCATCTTCTTCTGGGTGGCGCGGATGGTCATGTCAGGCATTCACTTTATGGGCACAATTCCGTTTGATACGATCTATCTGCATGGCCTGGTGCGCGACGCTAAGGGCGAGAAGATGAGTAAGTCCAAGAATAATGTCATCGATCCGCTGGATGTGATGGACAAGTTCGGGACCGATGCTCTGCGCTTCACGCTGGCTACCAGCAGTACGCCAGGCAACGATATGAAGCTGATCGAGGATCGCATCATTGGCAACCGTAACTTTGCCAACAAGATTTGGAATGCTTCGCGCTTTGTGCTCATGAGCACAGCTGGCGTTGGGGAAGGTATACCGGCGATCGATGCGGTGCAGCCACAAACGCTGGCCGATCGCTGGATTTTGCATCGCCTGGCCAGGCTTGTGCAGTCGGTGACGCGTCTTATCGATGATTTCCAGCTTGGCGAGGCCGGGCGGCAGATCAACGAGTTCTTCTGGTCCGATTACTGCGACTGGTACGTGGAGATCTCGAAGGTGCAGATGCAGGGCGATGAGCACTTGCGCGAGACGACTGCCGGCATTCTGCGCTCAGTTCTGGACCAGAGCCTGCGCCTGCTGCATCCTTTCATGCCCTTCGTCACTGAGGAAGTCTGGCAGCATCTCTATCAGGCTTGCGTGCCTGAGCGCGAGGCCTGGCCTGCCTCGGCTTTGATCGTGGCTGCCTGGCCCTATGCCGATGCCCTGGCCCTCGACGAGAATGCGGAGCAACAATTCGCGCTCGTGCAAGAGGTGGTCACGCGCATTCGCGATGCTCGTAATCAGATGAATGTTGAGCCTGCCCGACGCATCCCAGCGATTATGGCCGTGGGGGCTGCGCTTGCTATGTTCGAGGAGCAGACGCCGTTGATCGAGTTCCTGGCCCGCACGGAGAAGCCGCAACTTTTCAGTGAGCTCGCGGAAAAGCCTGAGCAGGCCATGAGCTTGCTGGCCGGATCTGTGGAGATCTATCTGCCGCTGGCCGGAATGCTTGATCTGGCTAAAGAGCTGGAGCGGCTCAATAAGGAGATCGCTCAGGCCCAGCAGGAGGTTGGTCGCCTGCAAGGCAAATTGGCCAATGAGAACTTTGTCGCGAAGGCCAAGCCGGAGGTGGTTGAGCGCGAGCGCGAGAAGCTTGCCGCACAAGAGGAGCGCGTTGGGAAGTTGAAGGAGCGCCGCGCCGAGCTGGGCGGCTAAGTAGACTGCTAAGCAGGAAGGGCAGAGAGCCGCGTGCCTCTGCCCTTTTTTACTGCTCATCTCAGGGGTGAAGCGCTGGCTGCAGTTGACTCCAGCTTTGACCTCCATCCTGGGTCTGGAAAAGCATGGGTGTATCGTTGCTGCCAAAACTCATCAAGGCCCAGCCGGTGGTAGGTGAGACAAAGTTAAGCTGCTGGACGCCAGCGAGATCTTTGCCCTGCCGCAATGGATAGCGGCTCCAGCGCTGGCCGCCATCGCTTGTGCTATAGACGGCATCTTTATTGGCTATCCAGCCATGCGTAGCATCGGAAAAGTCAAGGGCTTCAGCAAAGCCCGGGACCGAGGTGCTGGGTTGCCAGCTTGCGCCGCCATCGTGAGTTGTATAGGCATTGAAAAGGGTGTCATGAGACGTGTTAAGGATAACCGGTAGAATACCATCCTTGCTACCAAAGAAGACAGGCGGCATTGTATTTACCGTCGATGACTTGTCAGCGAGAGGAATGTCCTGGTGCTTCCAGGTAGCGCCGCCATCGTGGGTGGAATAGAGCCAGGTAACATCATTGGCCGGGATGGTGCCGGTGATCCAGCCGTCACCAGACGTGGTAAAGTTAAAGCCCGATTTGTCTCCGCTAAATGGGATACTGTCAGGCTTATTTTCTGTGGTGTTGTCGGCTTTTGTGGTAACGGTCCAGGTAGCGCCGCCATTTGTCGTATGCAGCACATCGAGCGCTTCATGGTTCATACCGGCTCCTTTGCCGAGCAGCAGCCAGCCGGTCTGGGCATTCACAAATACGATTGAGCCGACGCCCAAACCTTGCTCCGGGAGCAGCGCTTTTTGCCAGGAGTGGCCACCGTCGCTGGTATGGAAGATAGCAGGAGTGGCCGGCAATTGGCTGGCGATGCGCGCAACCCAGGCGTTTGTGGGATTAAGGAAGAAGGTCCCTTCGATCAGGTCGTGGCTGCTAGACTCAGGCGTGACGTCTTGCCAGCGGGCAAGTCCTGCTCTTGTGTGCAAGACGTGGATCTTGTCGTGTGTGATGGCCCAGCCGTTTGCCTGGTCAAACATGTGCAGATTGCCCAGCACAACCGGTCCGTTCGCCGTCGTGCTCTTACCTGAAGAGGCGGCCAGGGACGCTGACTTGGGCTGGCCTGAGTTCGTCGTATTGGATTTGACCAATTGGGAAGAGCCGCTAAAGGGCTGTGAGCAGCCAGCTAAAGCCATAAGGCAGACCATAAGAAGCAGTAGGACGCCTGGCAGGACGATCCTGCGCTCTCGGCGGGCGCGCGGGTAAGTTTCTTGCATAGCTATATCCTTCCTGATAGCTCTTTTGCATGATTTGGTATTTGATGTTGGGTGAGACGCCTCTCTTGAAGTGAACTTAAATAAAATTCCGTACTGGCTGTTTTGCTACAGCGTAATTTGTTACGCGGAATAATGCGTGGAGAGGCCTGCGTCTCGCCGTTATTGAGGATATAGCGTAATTGCTTACAAGTAAATGCAATAAATATAATTATATCGCTTTAAGAGCGCTGCATAAAAATCGGCGTTCCCGTAAACCCTTCACAAAAAGGGCTCTATGGCGGAACGTCATTTTGTAGGCTGGCGGCCTTACTACTCTGTGTCTCTCGGCTCGAAGTAGGAGTTGCAAGAGCGTGAAGCCGCCAGTCTTCCTATGCTTGCGAGTAAGCAGGAATGGGCAGACAGAGACGCATCAATCTCCTTTGCTTCCCAACAGGGCGGTAACCCTCCTGCGTTCAAGCGCTGGGTCAAACTCGGCTTCGCGGAAACCAATGCGTTGATGCAGGTGTTGAAGGGCGGGAGGTGCCCACCAGTTAAACTGGCCCAGCAAGCGCATAAAGGCCGGAACCAGAAAGGCCCGAATAATGGTTGCATCAAGCAAAACTGCCAGTGTCATGCCGACGCCCAGTTGCTTGAACAGAACAATCCCCGAAGTGGCAATGGCGGCAAAAACTATAGCCAGCAAAAAGGCAGCTGCGGTCACCAGAGAGCCGCTATATTCCAGGCCTCTAGCCACGGCCAGCGTCGTATCTTTTGTGCGCTCATACTCCTCTTTAATCCGCCCCATTATGAACACCTCATAATCCATTGAGAGGCCAAAGGAGAGACAAAAGGCTAGCAGCATCGTTCTGATCTCCAACGTCCCGGCGGCCGTAAAGGAGAGCGGTGCTGAGAGGCTACCATCCTGGAATGCCCAGACAAGTATGCCAAAGGTGGCGCAGAGACTGAGAAAATTGAGCACTATGGCCTTGAGTGGAAGGACGACGCTTCCAGTCATTAAGAAGAGGACGAGTATAGTGGCCAGGACCATAAAGCCTATCACAAGCGGCACTTGCCCAAGGAGGGAATTTTGCAGATCCAGGAACGTTGCTAGATGACCTCCTATCTCCACCGAGAATGGAGCTGGAAGCGCGCGTATCTTCTGCACGATCTCAAGGGGATTGTTATCTACTTGCTCCTGGGAGGGAACCACTGAGAACCAGATGCCCTGTGGCGCCTCAAAGCTGGCTGAGCGGGCTTGTGGCCCCGCGCTAAGTTGCCCATTGGCGTACGAGCCGGTCAGGGTATCCACCTCGACGATTCCCGGGACATGCGATAGGGCGAGAGCATAGCGCTGAATGTCTTCGTGCTGGGCGGCGGATACGACTCCGGCGGCCATGACGTGAAGAGCATGCGCTTCATCGGCGACGAAGTGAGTTCGAATATTTTCTTGTACCTTGTGTGTCGATGCGCTGGCAGGCAAGATGCGATCGTCCACTAAACCGAGCCGGACATGGAGTATCGGCGAGCCAAGAAAAATGAGTAGCGCTACGCATGCCACGCTGATCGGGAAAGCACGCCGCATCACGAACAGAGCAATCCGATGCCAGAAGCTCCCTTCCGATCCGGGCGACCAGCGGCGGCCAATCGTCAAGAGGTCGATACGCGGACCCAGCACGGCCAGGGCGGCGGGCAAGATCAGCAAAACGCAGGCCATGCCAATCGCCAGTACTGCTAGGCCAGCATAGGCGAAGGAAGGCAAAAAGAAATTGGGAGAAAACAGCAGCGCGATCAGGGCTACGCCAAAGGTCAGGGCACTGAAACAGACGGTGCTTCCTGCCCGTTCAACGGCTCTCACTACTGCATTCTGCACAGTTTTGCCGGCGTGAAGCTCCTCACGGAAACGCGAAACCATGAGCAGGCTATAGTCTACACCAATGCCCAGGCTGAGGGCTGTGGTGAGATTCAAGGCAAAGTTGGAAATGGGGGTAAATGAGATGACGATTCGCAAAACCAGCAGGGTGCCGGCAATCACTATGCCGCTCATGAGTAGTGGTAAGATGGCGGCTACCGGGCTACGGAACACAAAGAGCAGAAACAGGAGTAGGATTGGTAGAGAGATGAGTTCTGCCCGTATAAGATCTTGCTGGCTCTGCCTTCCTGATTGTTGCAAAATAGCGCTGTCGCCTGTGACGCCGATCTGGATGAGGCTATCTTCGCGGGTGAAGAGAGGTAAGAGCTGTCCCGTGCGCTCCCGGGCCTGGGTCGTTGTACCACCAACGCGGGCCAGAACGAGCGCCTGTGTATTATCGCGACTGCGTAGCGTCGGGGCAAACGAACGCGTCCAGTAGGATTCCGTTTGGAGCACGCCAGCCTGAGCCGCGAGCTCTTTCGTTAAGGCCATGCCTTCTTGCACGACGGCTGGATCATCGACGGTACCTTGTTTTGCCGTGACCAGAAGGATCAGATTATTGTCGCCTGTGTGGAATTGTTTGGCAAGAAAAGTATCTGCGCTAAAGGACTGCGAGCCAGGTACGTCAAAGCCGCCACTGTCGAAACGGCTGATAACGCCCCCGCCCGCTATTGCTGCAATCACGAGGAAGACCAGGCCGCCAATAAGTATGGCCCAACGATACCGAACGCTGAACCGCCCGATGCGTTGGAGTAAAGAAAGGGAGCCCATTTGTTTTCTCGCTTTCATAGAGTTTTCGTGAGTGACGTCATGAGGTCAGGACAACAGGTCAACATGGAGCATGGTAAGCCATGCTTTCTTTAAGATAAAAGCGCTATATTTGTGCTAACTTTTCAACATCCCGCGTTACATAAGGTTGATTGGTAAAAAGGTTTATACTTATTTACCTAATGGGCAAAAAAGGGGCTTATGGCGATTCCGCCTTATCTACGGCGGTGCGCTCAAGCTTATCGGCAAGGGCGCGCAGCGTTGTAACCATGCGCTGGCTATCTAACCAGTAATAGTTCTCCTGGCCCCGCTTCTCACTTAATACAATATCTGCATCCTTCAAGATCCGTAAATGATGTGAGATCGCCGGACGGCTGACGCGAAAACGGCTGGCGATCTCTCCCACGTTAAGCTCAGCCTCATCATGCAGCAGAAAAACAATCTGCATACGTATCGGGTCGCTGATAGCTTCTAAAAAGCGCGTAAACACACCTTGTTGGGACATTAAGTTTTGCCTCGATTGGTAAATAAGTTTGAACCTATTGACTGAAGTGTAGCAGAAGAAGAGAGGAGTTGTCAAGGACAGGTACAGGCGGTTTTTTAATATAGGTAGCTTGTATGCTTGGCGTTCATTCTCGCTATGTTGAGCGAAGGCTGCGAAGAGGGCTTATGACAAGACTGAGACGCGCGAGTCACAAGAGCTGTGATTCAAAGTCTCCAAAGGACTTTGCCCATACCATTAGGCGATACTCCCGGAGGAGTAGCAGGAATCGAACCTGCAAGAGTGTGTAAGCTCAAGAAGTTAGGGCGCGTCTCAGTCTTAACTTTCTGCTGATTAAGTAGATGAACTGACAATTCGCCACAGATTTGTTCTTTGTCATGTACTTATTTATAATATAAACTATTTTTTCTGTCATGTCAAGGGTTCTGAATGCAAAAGGTGCCAATCAAGCAAATTTCGTAGTGAGGAAGCACAAAAGGCCCCACGAAGGGGCCTTGTGATCTCGTCAGGGTTTCAGGCCACGCTCTCTTCCGGTACCTGCGAGAATTGTTCGTTATACAATCGCGCATACAGGCCGTCCTTAGCCAGAAGTTCCTGATGGGTGCCGCGCTCAACGATCTCGCCTTTATCAACGACTAGAATTACGTCAGCCGATAGAATCGTCGAAAGGCGGTGGGCGATGGCCAGAGTTGTGCGGTTGCGCATCAAGGGCTCTAGCGCTGCCTGAATCAAGCGCTCAGAGTGCGTGTCGAGAGCGCTTGTCGCCTCGTCGAGAATGAGAATGCGTGGATTCTTGAGAATGACGCGAGCGATAGCGATACGTTGCTTCTCACCGCCCGAGAGCTTATAGCCGCGCTCGCCAACCACGGTATCGTAGCCATCTTCCAGGCTCAGAATGCGCTCGTGGATGGCTGCCGCCTTTGTTGCCGCAATCATTTCCTCCTCGGTAGCGTCGGGACGAGCATAGAGTAGATTTTCTCTAATCGAGGCATGGAAGAGATAAGTCTCCTGCGTAACTACGCCCACCAGCTCGCCAAGCGAGGACAGCGCGATATCCTTAACGTTATGTCCATCGATCTCAACGGCTCCGCTATCCACATCGTAGAGGCGTGGCACCATATACGTAATGGTAGTTTTGCCGGCGCCGCTTGGTCCGACCAGCGCTGCGAGCTGCCCGGGCTGGATCGTAAAGGAAATGTTATTGAGCGTTGTCTGTGGCTCTTCCGGTACAGCCGGGACGGTGAGCGGCTCAGCCTTGTCGGCCAGCTCCTGCACCTGAGCGCTAAGGCGATTTACTGCTGTCGTCTCGGCCTGCTCCGTTTGTTCTTCGTCGCGTTGGTAGGTAAACGAAACATCTTTGAAAGCGATCTCACCCTTGATTTCTTCAGGTTTTGGATGCAGTGCTCCTGACTTATCCTGAATATCGATGGGCATATCTAGATATTCAAAAATGCGATCGAAGAGGGCCAGCGCTCCCTGCACCTCAACCTGGACATTGAGTAATTGTCCGATAGGGAAAAAGATGCGCGTCTGCAGCGTTGTGAAGGCCACAATCGTACCAAAGGTCATTCCCACGCCGAAGATCGGCACGCTGTGAATGATCTGCCAGCCGGCAATCAAGTATACAATTGCCGGAATGACCGAGAAAAAGGTGCCGATGAACATAAAGAACCAGCGCCCAATCATCTGCTGGCGTACTTCAAGGTCGGCCAGCCTCTGATTCTCGTCCTCGAACTGATTGCGCGCATGCTTCTGGCGCCCGAAGGTTTTCATCAGCAGAATACCGCTGACTGAGAGCGTTTCTTGCATCATCGCTGTAAGCGAGGCGATGCTTTGCTGCGTCTCTTTGCTGGTTTGCCGGCGCACATTGCCAACCTTATAGGTAAACCAGATAAAGATCGGCAACAGGCCAAGCGAGATCAGGGTCAGAAACGGACTGATGAAGATCATGGCAACGATCGTGCTCAGTGCCGTCGAAATGTTCGAGACGATGCTGGTGGCCGTGTTGGTCACGACGTTTTCCACGCCTCCCACGTCGTTGGAGAGGCGCGATTGAATCTCGCCGGTACGCGTTGCTGTGAAGAAACGCAGCGACATGCTCTGCAGATGGGTGTAGAGCTTATTGCGAAAGTCGCGCATGACGTTCTGCCCAATCTTATTGTTCAAATAAGATTGACCGACGCCGATAATTCCCGAGACAACCGGCGTTACAAACATGATGATTACATAGATGATGAGTAGGTTTTGATTGTGTTTAGCTATTGCATCATCAAAAATGCGGGCGATTAAGAGCGGGTTTATCAGGCCTAGAGTGGTGGTGAGCAGAATGGCGAGCAGGACGAGTACGATCTGCAATTTGTAGGGCGTGAATGCTGCTGCCACGCGCCTGACAGTTTGCATATCTGCCTTGCGTCCGCTATTCTTCTGTTCTTCGGCTAATGTTGCTAGCTTCCTACCTCTGCTGCCTCCCCCGCCGCGTATGCCATATGCTGCCATATAATGGGGCTCCTGTTTGCGTTATATAGCTAATCTGTTTTATGTAGATAAACTCTTAGCAGTGTGCTGAGTATGCTTGAAATTGAAAAAGTATGTAGAGGCCTCCCCCTTGCCCCTTTATAAACGATATATCGTTATCTCTGTATTAGAATAACCGATATATCGATATTTGTCAAGGTCGTGCTGAGCCGCGTTCAAGTGTTCAAGGAGAACAGGCTTTGCGAAAAGCTTCTCATACTAGAGTTCCACATGTAGAGATGTCTCTTCGCATATGGAAGCTCTGAGAGATCCTACCAGAGAACTCGCCAGGGCGTATTGTTGAAAATCGACAATTCTTTGTGTGATCCAGGGCAAGAACCGCTAAAGCATATATGTTTCGCAGTATTTGACTGAAAACCTTTAAAGCTTGTTAAGAGAGGCTCTTCTCTATATATAACACGACTGTACATGCAGAACATCCCTCGTTCCGGCGGTGAGTGCGAGCGCAAGAAAACGCCTGCACGCTTTATCCGACGAAACGAGCGATGCACCTGGTCAGGCAGGTAGCATGTAGTACTGCTGTATGGATAGTATAAGCAATTTAAGGGCTGATTGCACTGGTCAGGGGTACGGTTATGCCCCTGTCAAATTTGACAGGCAAATATGTTGTAGCAGGCCGGCGAGCATGCTACCGCGTATGGGCAGTGTATCTATCTGAAGATATTCTTTCTGTAAATTGTGCAGATTGCCGCCGACTGGTCCCAGACTATCCAGCGTGGGGACTCCTGCGCCCATCAAGAGATTGGCATCGGAGACTCCCCCGCGCGGTTCGAGAACAAGCTTGAGGCCCAGCGCCTGGCCTTCGGCGACAACCATCTCTTCGAGACGTTTCAAGGCTGGTGTCGATGTATAAGGAGGGCGACCGCGCGTGCGTATAAGGGTCGTGCGCGTATCGGGAACGCTGGAGCCGGCGGCAATCTGTTCCAGGGCTTCGGCAGCTTTATCCAGGCTCTGGTTAGTATAGCCGCGCACCGAGATTTGACAGCTCGCTTTGTCGGGAATGATATTGAGCTGTTCGTTGCTCCTGATATCGGTAACGTTGAAGGTGACGTTGTGAAATAGGGAATGGAGGTTGTGGATGGCGATGATCTTATGCGCCAGCTCCAGAACTGCCGAGCGTCCCTTGGTCGGGCTGCTGCCAGAGTGGGAAGCTATGCCTGCGACCTGCATGATATATTTGTTGGTGCCTTTGCGCGAATTGATAATCTGTTCAAGCGTGCTTGCCGGCTCCAGGACCAATCCGACGCTAAATTCTTTGGCTATAGCCTTCAGAAGAGGAGCGCTGCCCGCCGAGCCCACTTCTTCATCATTATTGAATACCACGCACAGTTCGTCATATTGCTCAAAGCCTGCCTCTGCCAGCGCGCGCAGAGCATAGATGCCCATCAAGTCCCCTGATTTCATATCAATCACGCCGGGACCATAGGCAATACCATCGCGGATACAGAAAGGCCGCTTCTCCACGGAGCCTGCTTCATAGACTGTATCGACATGGCCGACCAGCATTATGCGCGCCTTACCCTTGCCTTTGCGCCGTGCCACCAGATTATTGCCAAAGGGCTCGCTTGGGTGCAATGTTACCGTAAAGCCCAACTCAGTAAGCCATTCTTGCAGGTAGGCCATAATGCGATTGATGCCCTGGGCCTGCCGCGTTCCCGAATCGATATTGACAAGGGTTTCCAGGCGTTGAAGGAGCTCATCTTGATAGGTCTGAAAGCGGGATAAATAGCTCTGTGCATACGTGTTTACTGGTGGAATCTGTGACATGCGTGATACCCTTTACTGTGTATTTTATTTTTTCAATATGCTTGATATTGTATCACAGGTGCCCGCTGGCCCTGGCGAATGCGTGTTTAAAGAGCTTCTCGGGATCTTGCCAAGGGCAAAGCTGTTTATAGCTGCGCCATGTGTGCAGCAAATCCTTTGCCTGGGTAGACTTGCGGAAGCAGAGCCGCTGACCCTGCTTTGACGAAAACCTTGCCGGATGGCTTCGGAACTGAAACCGTTATGACGAATTCTTCACTAATAATAGGAAACATTTCGACGGAAATAGTACGAAGGTCCTCCGTAGGGGGATGCTCTAGAGTTAACTTGCTTATAATAAGCTATAGTTTTATTAGCAATATTACTTATCTTCGTGTCTATTGTCGTTACTATGTGTTTTATTCCAGAGCAATTTGCTGCTCTGGAAGGAAGGAAGGCAGGCAA
Organism: Ktedonosporobacter rubrisoli; assembly: GCF_004208415.1. GTDB lineage: Bacteria > Chloroflexota > Ktedonobacteria > Ktedonobacterales > Ktedonobacteraceae > Ktedonosporobacter > Ktedonosporobacter rubrisoli. The sequence continues at coordinate 8,084,830 of NZ_CP035758.1, forward strand.
GATGAGGCCAGCTGATACACAGCGAGCGCAAACAACTGCTCAGCGGGCCTGGAACAATCAGCAGACAGGTCGGCCTGTACAATCGACGGAGCCCCTGACCTACCGGAATATCTGGCCGGCTGCCTGGGGGACTGGTCCATCCTCGGCTCAGATAGAGATTGTGGTACAGACGCGTGCTCTAACCAGGGTCTATGGTAAGCAAGCGGCTGTCCAGGATTTCAATCTCACGGTGGGGCGTGGTCAGGTCTTTGGCTTGCTGGGTCCTCGGGGAGCCGGGAAGACGACGCTCTTGCGTATGCTCTTGAAGCTGATCAGGCCTACATCTGGTGAAGTTCTGCTTTTTGGGCAGCCGCTGGCTACCCAGGCCGAACGCCTGCTGCCCAGGATTGGCGCGCTGATTGAACGTCCATCTTTCCAGCCCTATCTTAATGGCTATGATAATCTTTTGACGTTGGGAGCCTGTACTGGCGGTGTGACCTCACGGCGCATCGAGGAGACTCTCCAGGCTGTGGGCCTGGCTGGTCGTGGGCGCGAGCGCTATTCCACCTATACGCCGAGCATGCGTCAACGTCTGGCCATCGGGGCTGCTTTACTTACCGATCCCGAACTGATTATCCTTGATGAGCCCTGTAACGATCTTGATCCGGCCAGCATCGCGGATCTGCGGAACTTATTGCGCCGGCTTGCCTCGCTGGGCAAGACGATTATTCTGGCCAGCCGCACCTTGGATGAGCTGCGCGAGATCTGTGCGCGCATCGGGATTATCCGTTGGGGCAGGCTTATCGCCGAGGGAACGGCTGAGGAGATCTTGCACCCTACTGTGCGCTGGGCTGTGGAGATCTCTAATCCTGAGAAGGTGCGCCAGCTTTTGCAGGATATTGAGGCCATTGAGGCCATCAAGGTTGAAGCGGGACGCGTGATTATTGACTCTCCCGGCATCAGGGGGCAAAACATTATCTACTTCCTTGCCTGCCATGATCTCTGGCCTGATAGCGTCCAGAAGCTGGAAAGCGATCTGGAGCAGGCTTATATACAACTGACGCGGAGGGAAGGTCGGCGATGAACAATGCTCCCTGGTCGATCCCCCAGCACATCTTCTCAACGCCAACCGGGCGCGTCTATGCTGTGGGAACCTGGAAATTAAGGCGCAACGAGTTATTCAAATTACGCCGGAGCCGCCTCTTCTGGGCATTATTCGGGCTCGATCTGGGACTTGTAATCTTTGCCTGGGCGCTGCAGGCTTACAACGCCTATAAAAATCCTACTCTTTTCCAGCCCGGTCAATTGCTTGGTGGGAGCGATGCGCTTATGTATCTCGTTGGGAAGTGCCTGCTGCTGAGCCGGCGCGCTGGCGAGGTGATTGTGCTGATCTGGAGCGCGCTGGTCTTTGGGAGCGAGTTGCGTAGTGGCGCCGTTAAATTGGTGTTCAGTCGCGGCATCAGGCGCGGGCGTTACCTGCTCGCTAAATATTTGGCCCTGGTCCAGATAAGCCTGTTCCTGCTTTTGGCCAGCTTGCTTTTAAGCCTGCTGCTCGCCAATGGTCTGCTCCTGTTGCATCGGCCCGCGCCTAGCGTATTAAGCATGGATATCGCGGCATGGCGCGTGCTGGGGCTAATCGCTCTGGGCATGCTAGAAAACTTCTTGCTCTGCCTCTTGTTTGGCGCAGCTCTGAGCATCCTCTTCCGCTCGGCTCTGGTCGGCATGCTGGTCAGCTGTGGCTATCTCCTCTTCGAGGATATTATTGCTCCCTTGCTGCCCGCGATCGGTCGCAGCCTGCATTCGCGCCTGGGCAATCAGATCATGCCCTTTCTGTTGGAGCCCAATCTTAACGCTTTCTATGCGCACTGGCTGCCGCCCAATCTGCAGCGCGAGTTTGGTCGAATTGATGGCGTGCTTGCCTGCAGCATGACAAGCAAAGGGTGTGTGCCTGTGGACCTTCGCCATGCCATGCTTGTGGCTGTGGCCTGGGGCTTGCTGCTCTTCCTTGCCTCGATCATCCTCTTTGTTAAACGCGACGTCAAGCAATAAGCGGTTTTCGAAAATCTTGCCCATAGGGCTTTGGCAAGCAGCCGTCAAAGCCCCTATGCCAACTTTAAAAGAAACTTGTTCCAACTGGCCAGGAAGCCGTTACCATCACACCATCTGCAAAACGGCATACCCTTCTTGCCCCACTCTTACCAGCCCGCACAAACGCCCACCAGGAATCCTTACGGTTATACCCATCATAAAACAGCTTGCCATCCGCAAACACCTCATAATGAGGCGATAGTGGCTTATGCTCTTCCACTTGCTCATGAGATTGAAATGATTGATCCATATTCCGGCCTCCCAAAGATCTCCACGTCTTTTAGCACGCCACATGCTTCAAACTACGTCGCCAGATACTCTATCTGCTCTGCTGCCACCGAAACCATAGTCCCGTTTACAAAGTGACAGATACGTCGAGCTCCCTCTTGAGAAGCTCGAAAAAATATAACCCTTACCTCCTTTACATCAAATCCTTCATAGACAATCTTGTCATCTACCACGACCTTATGTACAATTGCTGCTTCTCCCCAACGATGTACTTTCCTATAACCACTTATATCTTCACCCTGCATGCTACTTTCCTTTTTGTCGATTGGATTTAAAGGTATACATTCAATGCCATGACAAGTAAACCATACGCTACGTGACCAGTTTTGTCAACAGACAGCCCCTGTTACAATCGAGTACATCACAAGGGAAATAAAGGCAGATATGATTAGATTAAAGATCAAGGAAGTTGCAGAACAGCAAGGCTTGAGCATGGCGAAACTTGCCAGACGTGCCGACATGGACTTTAAAACCGTTCAGCGTATCTTCCACGATCCTTACCGCGATATTTCCCTGAGCACGCTTGATAAGCTGGCTGAAGCCCTCAAAATTCCTGCCTCTGAACTGATCGAGACTGTAAGCGATCCTGCAGAAAATCTAGAGTAAATCGCCTTCACTTAGAAGAACATTTTTCCATACTATTACCCGACATACACTCCTGAAAATTTTTTCTCTTTTTAACGCAAAACACGGTTTTCGAGAGCACGGCCCATCTGCTATACTTTAGATGAGGAAAGAAGGGTGATCTGTTCGAAGATACTGAAATCGCAGGTACAAGTCTTATAGTGCTTACGCACCATAGCAAAGGGGACGATCTGTAGAAGATACTGAAATCCGCGAGCCTGTATGTCTCCGCCTGGCAAACCGTCATTGCTAGGGGCACAATCCGTAGAGGATACTAAAGCCTGTCGGTAGCGCGGCAGCAAGAGCGACTTGAGGCATCCCTTTACCAGGCCGCGCGTAAGGGTTTGTGCTTAAGGTCTTTATAGGATCGAGTATACTTAGCAGTAAGGAAGCTTGTTTAGGGGCTGACCGCGCGTGTCAGCTAGCCTGACCGGGAGCGAAGCCCTCTTATAGAAGAGCCTTGCAGCGCTGCGAATAGCGCTCCTGTCGATAGGAATTCTTGCATAGCTCGCCGTAGCAAAAATACAGCATTTACCCTATAGCGCCAGGAAGACCTAATTTGTTATAGTAATCTACAAGTATTGAGCAAAGGCGCTTGATTATGGCTTGTAAATAGTATCTGAATATGCATGCAAAAAGTACCACTTTGCCTTGTTGGCTCGGTGATGAGAATAATAGAGGAGAGTATTCAATGCAAGACATTGCAGCAAAGGTAGTGTCTATTGCGGATGCGTGCCTTGGCGGTCTGCAAGGTCGTTCAGCTCTATTGATTGGACCAGAAGAGCAACGTTACCCTTTCTTGAAGTTACTGCAGCAAGCCAGAATGAAGTATGTTTATCAGGAAGAAACCACCGCGCGGGTTACCAATATTATTCCTCAAGTACAACTACTGATCAGCATCCCTACTTCTGCCCTCTCTGGCGCTACTTCGGATCTTCCCTTGAAGAAACACTCAAGCTTGCTCAGTGCGGCCTGTATTGCCCAGGCCTGCGATGGGCGCAGGACGCCGTTGCTCATCTTTGATCTTGGGCCGACGACTTCAGTCGAAGAACTAGCAGGCTTATTGCCCGCCGTCTGTCTCTATACTCCCGATGATCTGCGTCATATCCTGGAGCGGGCTGAGGCCAGAGCATAGTGATAAAATATAGTATACTCAAAGTAGGCAGTTACTTATATTGTTGAGGGCAGAATGGAAGTTATTAGAATATCTCCTCGTGGCTATTGCTACGGTGTTGTAGATGCATTAAAGATTGCCCGTCAGGCGGCTAAAGATCCCACGCTACCTCGCCCAATCTATATCATTGGCCAGATTATTCATAATCGACATGCCATTAACGAGCTTAGCGAGATGGGGATCGTCACTCTGGATGGACCGGACCGCGCAACGATTCTTGAGCAAGTCACGGCGGGCACCGTCATCTTTACCGCACATGGCGTCTCTCCTCAAGTTAAGCAGCGCGCCAGCGAGCGCGGCCTACACTGTATCGATGCAACCTGTCCCGATGTTACCGTCACGCATGATCTCGTGCGCGACCTGGTAGCGAAGGGCTATTATATTCTCTATATTGGCAAGAAAGGTCATCCCGAGCCAGAAGGGGTCATGGGCGAAATCCCTGGACATGTGAGCCTGGTCGAGACCGAGGCCGATGTTGACAGCCTGCAACTGACTCCCGCGCAGGAAGCAAAGCTGGCAGTTTCCACGCAGACCACGCTTTCCAAATGGGATACGCAGCGCGTCATTCGCTATATCAAGGATTGCTATCCCCAGGCCGAAGTGCATATCGATATTTGTGCGGCGACCCAGAGCCGACAGGAGGCCGTAGCCGAGCAGGCGAAAGGCGCCGATCTGACTATTGTCGTCGGCGATCCGCGCAGCAATAATACTAATCGGCTGGTCCAGGTTTCTCAGGAGCTGGCAGGCGTTCCAGCCGTGCGCATTGAAGATCTCTCGCAGCTCAAGCCAGAATGGCTCAAGGGCAAGTGGCGCGTGGCCGTAACTGCTGGCGCCTCGACACCTAGCCAGCTCACGCGCGCGGTGATTCGCTACCTTGAGCAATATGAGCCCGAGCCCACCGCAGAAGCTGCGGCCCCGAGCCAGTAGCGCTCCCTATACAAGCTCAGAGCAGCTGAGATTATTGTGGTCCCAGGAGGGTATGACGAATCAGCGTCAAATGGGTAAGTGGTCCCAGACCGCCCGGCACAGGCGTAATGAAAGAAGCCACCTGTTTGACGCCAGCAAAATCAACGTCGCCAACCACCTGGCCATTAACTGTATTGATGCCAGCGTCAAGGACCACAGCGCCGGGCTTAACCATATCGGCAGTAATCAGCCCTGGTCGCCCTACGCTCACTACCAGGATGTCGGCCTCGCGCGTTAGCTCAGGCAGATTCTGCGTATAGGTATGACAGACCGTCACCGTCGCATCCAGGCGCATCAGGACTAGCGCAGTTGGCTTGCCACCGATATTGCTGCGTCCTACAATTACCGCGTGGCGGCCCGCCACAGGTAGTGCGGTATCCTGCAGCACCGTCAGAATGGTATCGGCAGTCGAGGGAATAAAATTAGGGAAGCCAAGAAGTAGATTCCCGGCATTGCGCGGCCCCAGACCATCGACGTCTTTCTCGGGCCGCAGGACTTCTGTCACCGCCCTCTGACGAATGTGCGCGGGCAGAGGGAGCAGGAGCACGACACCATCGTTGCCGGGATCATTGTTCAATATTTCCAGCTCTTTACGTAGCTCTTGCTCTTCGGTCTCAAAGGGAAACGAGAATGTGGCACAGCCCAGCCCAATATTGCGACAGGATCGTACCAGTTGTCGGCTATAAAGCTCAGCCGCCGCATCGTGTCCGACAATCACCTGGGCCAGGCGCGCCTGTCGCTGATGTTGCTGGCGAAATTTGACGGCTTCAGCGCGTAGCTCCTCGCTTAAACGCTTGAGGAGCGGTTTATTATCATAGATAATAGCAGGCATAAGCGTTTCCTTTTTTCAGCCTTTTTTGCTCTCTATCCATCATACCATGTCCCACTTGGGGGATAGAAGTAGCAAAGGGCGAATAAATACGATACAATGCCATCAAGGCAATAATGGGAAGTTGTTGGGTAAAATTGGCAGGGACACGTACCAGGGGGTTCGCTTAGCCATTTTGTACCACTGTACATCTCAAAGAGGGGGTTTATATGGCAGGAGATTGTTCATTTGATATAGTATCGCAGTTCGATGAGCAAGAATTAGTTAATGCTCTCGATCAGGCACGCCGCGAAGTACAGACTCGCTTTGACTTGAAGGATACGAAAACTGAGATTAGCAGGAATAAAGATAATATAACCATCGTCAGCGATAGTACCTTAAGCCTGAAAAGTGTACGCGATATTATCGAATCCAAAGCCGTTCGTCGTAATTTATCGTTGAAGATTTTTAAGCCAGGCAAAGAAGAAGATGCCGCCGGCGGAAAAGTGCGTCAGGTAATTACTTTACAGCAGGGCATCTCCCAGGAACTGGCCAAGGAGATGACCAAATATATCCGCGAGAAGTATCCAAAGGTACGACCGCAGATCCAGGGAGACCTGGTACGCGTTACGGCTAAGAGCCGCGATGAACTTCAGGCCGTCATTACCTTGCTCAAGCAAAAAGATTATCCGATCGCACTTCAATATATCAACTATCGTGGATAATTAGCACAATAAGAGCCTGTTAGGAGCGTACATAAGCATGGGCAAAGGGTATTTCCTTGCAGAAGACGAAGCTGTGGAGGTACTTTAGTACCAGAATTATACCCTTGTAAAAAATTTGTAGTACCCTAGTTCTGACTAGGCCAAGCCTTCTAGCGCTATTCCAGCAAGAAGCATGGATATGTGCTTGTGTACAGCTTAACAGTGCTCTTGATTGAGAAAGTGAACCTTTAATGCCTGGGAACAGACAAGTCTTTACTGCAGCAATCAATGCGGCCGATCACTATCGATGGGATAGTCAATGGGCGCAAGCACTGCAGGAATATCAGCGAGCGTTGGCTGAGTTCCCAGATGATGCGACAGCACGCAGCGGTCTAGGTTTCTGCTACATGCAGACCAAGCAGTGGCAGTTAGCGCTCAATGAATATGAAAATATTCTGCAGCGTGATCCAGGCAATGTTATCGCCCTGAGCAAGATGGCGGAGCTGTATGGCATTCTCAATAGGCGCGCAGATGCATATATTGCCTATATGCACCTGGCCGAACTATATGCTCAGGCCAGTCAGGGAGCCCGTGCAGAGGCAACCTGGCAAAAGGCAGTTCAGTTATCTCCTGATAGCCCTGAGCCCCACGAGCGGCTCGCCAACTATTACTTTGAAAAAAAAGACATCGCCTTAATGTTTCAACATCGTTTGCAGGCAGCTCAGGGGTATCTCGCACGCAATGAACTTGAAGCGGCACGTGTGCAATGTGAAGAAGTCTTACGTGCAGATGGCAATAATATTCAGGCACAACAATTGCTTTCGCGCATCCTGGAGGGGCAAAGCGCTTCGGCGAAGCCAATGCCTTCCGGGGCGCAAGCGACATCATCTCAAGGGTCAGCAGATGGTACGGTACCATCTACAGGCTTGTCTTCTGACCCTTTATCTTTCACCGGGAATTCTCTAGCTGAGACAGTTACATTGGGTAATACAAGCGGAGGTAATACTAGCATCATGGGTAACATGGGTAGCGCGGGCAACTTCGGCGGGGTGGGTAATCCAGGATCAACCCCGACTATGGCAGGGCCTGGCGGCGGGATGAACTCTGCCCCTCGCAAGCGGATTACTGCCAGCCAGGTCACAGGGGTGCTAAAGCAGGCGCAGACGTTTCAGGCCCAGGGTCGTTTCAATGATGCTATCGACCTCTGTGAGCAGATTCTGGAAAGCGGTTTTGACCGGCCTGATGCCCGCTACTTTTTAGGCTGGCTCTATCAAGAACAGCAGCGGTGGGATGAAGCAATCCACCATTTTCAGATGCTGCTCAACGATCCCGACTATGCACTTTCCTGCTACTATTCGTTAGGGCAGTGCTATCGGGCTCGGGGAGATCTGCGCACTGCGACCGTACATTTTGACGAGGCCGTTGATCGTGTTAATCTTGATGCGCTCACTGCTGAGGAATCTGATCAGTTGGTGCAGCTCTGTCAAGAAGCTGCTGAGGCGCATCGTCTATTGGGAGAGCAAGAACAGGCTCTCACCGTCTATAATGCTTTGTTGGGCTTCCTGCGCAGTCGGGGATGGAATGAAAAGGTTGCACAGGTCGAGTTTATGTTGCAACAGGCTCAGCATGCTCCTTCGCCTGCTCGCCCGATCACTCCTCCTGCGGCGGCTGCTCCTCACCATGAACAGCCGGGCGTTCAGCAAATGCCTCCACAGACCTCTCTTGCCGATGCCGCTACTATGGCTTTTGACGCTGCAACTATTAACAATATGATGCAGCAGCAGGCGGCGCCGGCGCCAGCTCAACAATCAGCAGCGACCTCAGGGGAACTGCCGGATTGGCTGACGGGTATTCTGAATGAGGCTGACAAGACGCAAATCGCTAATAAGCCGCCTGCCGCCTCTACAAATGGGGCTTCAGGGAAGTCGCCAGCTGTTGAGCAGCCAATGACGCCGCCTGTGAATCAGGCTCCAGCGGCTCCGCCAGCTGCGCCGCCACCACCTGTGGCGAATCCTCTGGCAAATCCGCCAGCTGCCGCGCCAAAACAAGAGCAGCCAGCCGCTCCATCGTGGCTGACAGGTGATCCCGCCGCAGCTGAGGCCACTGTTGTGATAACACCAGAGCAACTGGCGGCGGCAACGCAGCAATACGCAAATCCATCTCAACCGCTGCAAGGACAGCCCTCGGCACCGCATCCTGTGCCGGGCCAGGCCGCAGGCTCACAATCGATGATCGGACAAGCGCCGGTCGCGCCGCAGCCTTCGCAATCGATGATCGGACAGTCTCCTGTGGCTCCGACATCGCAGCCGCTACAGGGAGCGCAGCCTGCATCACAACCACTGCAGGCGCCACAGTCGCAGCCATTGCCAGGGCAGCAGCCAGCATCGCAGCCATTGCAGGCGCAGCCCTCAGCACCATACCCTGTGCCGGGCCAGGTTGCGCCGCAGCCCTCGCAATCGATGATCGGGCAAGCGCCTGTCGCGCCACAACCAACATCACAACCATTGCAGGCGCCACCGCCGCCAGTGGCTCAGCCACCGATCGCGCCACCGCCTGTACAGATGTCGCCAGTGGCTCAGCCTTCGGCGCCTCTCTCGCAGCCAGCTTTACCGGTCGCGCCACCCCCTGCTCCATCCCTGGATCAGCTCTACGCGGGACAATCTGGAATATCGTCAACTCAACCCAGGCCGGCCCAGAGCGCAAGAACCGGTGCCGAAGATCTGCTTCAGCAGATGGCTGGGAGTCGGGATGAGCTTCAGCAGGTTGCCGATGCAGTGCTGGAAAGTACAGCCGTGTTGCCGGAAAATATCCGCATGCAGGTTGTACGCTCCATGCAGGACATTCAGAATTACATTAATCATGGCCTGCTGACTTCAGCGACCGAGGAGTGCCTGCGCATTATCGATATGGCCCCTCAGTATCTTGATGTGCACCAGGTCTTGTGTGAAATCTATGTGCGCCAGGGCAAGATTGAGCAGGCGATTACCAAGTATGCTATCCTTGTCGATACCTATGTCGTCAATGGTCGCGTAGAGGATGCTATCGCCACCTATCGGCGCATCTTACAGCTGGAACCAAATAACCTTACCTATCGCATGCGCCTGATCAACTTGCTCTCGACGCAGGGAAATAAAGAGGATCTCTTGCGCGAGCGCACCCTGGCCGCTGAGTCATATCTGCGCCTGGGCTATATGGATCGGGCCCTTACTGAGCTTGAGCAGGCCTTACAGGAGAGCCCGACGAGCGTGTCAACCCGGCTCAACTATGCTCTCGCTCTACAAAAGCTGGGGCGGATTCAGCAGGCAGTTGCTGAGTATCAGCGCGTGTTACAGATAGATCCGCGCAATATCACGGCCCTTGTGCGCTGGCATATCGCTATGATTACAAGTGTGGGCACCCCACGCCCGACAACGCTGGAAGTGCTTACGCGTATTCGCTGGCAGCTGCGCGGCGAGGGTCAGAAGCATGCTGAGGCTGTGCTTCGAGAGTACAGTCAATCGGCCGAGATCTATCCTAATAATGCCGATGTGCATTTCTCGCTCGGTCAGATCTATCAGCAGTCGGGTCACTTTGATAAAGCTGTCGATGAGTATATTCTAGCCATGCAGGATCATGGTATTGAGAGCCTGGCACGTATCAGCGCAGCTTATTGTTTGCTCCAGCAAGGCAAGCCTGAAAACGCTATTCAACAGTATGAGCAGGCTCTGCATACTATCCGCCGCGCCGCTGTGCCCGTCGATCCCTCAACCTGGGCCGCTCGCCCGCGTGAAGAGGGAGAAGAGCATAAAGCGCCGGAGATCGAGATTTCTCTTCTGCTCGCTAAGGCCTATGGACGGGTTGGTAAGCAGGAGCAAATGCAGGCAATTTTGCGCCAGGTAAAACAGACGAGGACCGACCAGAATGAGGTAGCTTCAACGCTTGCCGAGATATCTTCTCGTCAGACAGATATCGAAGGCGTCTTGCGCGAATACCTTGAATTGGTCAATCACTACCGCAATAGCCGCCAGACCGATAGCGCTATTAGCGTGTTGAAGGAGATGGTGCGGGTAATGCCCCAGGACCCGCGCGCTCACGAGGAACTTGCCGATATCTATGAGAAGCGCGGTTTGCTGGATGAGAGCGTCGCTGAGTTGCGCCTCCTCTCGGATATTTACTTGCGCCTCAATCGCCTGGAAGAGGCCGGTGATGCTTTGCAGCGCATCGGTACTATCTATGATGATATGGGCGATAGCGAGGAGGCGTTAGTGAATCTGTGCCGCGCCGTGGAGCTGAAGCCGAACTCGATGGATCTGCTGCGTGAAATTGTCGGCTTCTGCTGGCGCCTTGAACGCAATGATGAGGCGGCTCAGTACCAGGCCAGAATCGCTCGCTACTACTTTGAGACGCATCAGGTCAAGGAGTCTGTGGCTGCCCTGCAGCAGTTGATAGCCATTGACCGCGATAATTTTGAGGCTTACGATATGTTGGGTCAGACATATCAATCGGTGGGCGAATATGAGCAGGCCAGCCGCGTCTATAAAAACCTTGCCAAAGTCAATCCCGGTAGCGGGGTAGCGCGAGAACGCCTGGCTACTTTGCAGGAGTTGCGCACGCGCTAAGCTCAATGGTCGCGATTTACGCATTTTTTTATCAGCATATGCAATATAGCTGAGCACACAGTGTTGTCGCTCAGCTATATGTTTTCTCCAGATCTTATCCTTCTGTCTCCAAGATGGGAAGCTCAGCATTTCTCTGGTCGAACCCTTCTTTGCCAGCGTAGTATCTCTGCTTTGCCCTTTCATTCGAATGGATTTGCTGATTTTTCTGTCTGCCAATAAGCAAAAAGCTAAGTATGTGCTTCCTCATCTGTTTATCGATATGCACTTGTTTAGCCAGGGGATATCTTATAGATAAGGAATGTATCGGCAATGGCGCTGATAAAGGAAGAGGTGAGAGAAAAGTGTATCTCCCCTCTACTTTAAAAAAAGATGAAAACATATTAACAGCGAAAAGCCTGCTTTCCTCCTGCTGATAAAACTTTTAGCTTTAAGGAGATCTTCCATACTATGAAGCAATTTGGTAAAGTTGGAGCAGCAGTGGCTACCCTGGCAATGGCCGCAGCTATGTTGTCAACGGGCGGCAGTGCTCATGCAGATTCTACAGGAATGAGGGCCATTCGCAATGGTCTGCATCCTTCCGAGGCACAGCCTACCACGGTCGTAAAGAGGAAAACTGTAGGTTTTGTGACGGTCAATCCTCCTTTTGCCGCCCGTGCAACAGTCGCTTGCCCTGATGGTTATCAGGCAACCTATGGTGGCTATACAACTGATCTCTATCCTGATGCGTCAAGCTTTAACAGGACGCTCAACGGACCCAGGCTTGATGCCTCTGGCACACAGGTTGGCTGGATCACCGAGATCAATATTCAGAGCGCCCAGAGGGGTACTTTAACCGTCTATGTGAATTGTCGGTTGGATTCGAAGGACACCATCAACACAACGTCTGCTCCAGCCCAGACCAGCAGCTCGGTACAGACAAGCCCGATACGAACTACGAGCCCGGTGCAGACAAGCCCGGTACAGATGGCCAGCCCGGTACAGACAAGCCCAATACGAACCATGAGCCCGATGGAAACGAGTCCGATACAAACAAGCCCTATGCCCGTTGGCCGTTAATAAGCCAGGCCTCTTGAAATATCACTATCGTGTGCAAAGTTTCCTGAGCAGTCGAGATGGCAATGAGAGATGTGTGATGATTGACTCAATGGTCTGTACCGGAGGGAACACACAATGCTTTATCCTGTCGTCTCGGCGGCTTTTGCTTGCGGGAGCAGCGCAAGAGACACAAAATAGCAGCTTGCCCACATTGTTTGCGCCTGAGCAAGCTGCTAGCAGAAACTTTGCCTACCACGAGTCCCGGCGTGTTGGTTCTCTATCCTCCTACGAATTCTGCAGAGGGCAGGCCGGAGCTCATTACGGATGGGCGGCCGCCGCGCGTTTAAAGCGACGTTCATCGCGCCAGCGCTTGATATTTAGCAGTTTTCTATAAGCTTCGTAGAGTAACGGTTGATAGACGAGATCGTGAGTCTCCAGGGCGCGCATAGGATAGCCGCCGAAGCCGCGCTTAAAGACGTAGACACCCCATAATTCCTGCCCTTCTTCGAGAATATCGGGAATGCCACGAAAGTTATAGTACCAGCAGCCGCGCGCTTTGGCCCACTGCATGCTAGTCCACTGTAAGAGGTGATTGGGCATGCGTTCGCGCTGCTCATTGGAGGATGCGCCGAACATATACCAGCTCCAGTGCCCCAGGCGGAGGATGATCGTGCCGGCGATAGGTTTACCCTCGTATTCGGCTAGAAAGAGGGCCACGCGATCCCCTTTGCTGTACATGCGCAATATGTCATTGTAATGGGCTTTCTTGTGGATAGAGAAGCGATCCCGCTCGCTGGTGGTCTCGTAGATACGGTAGAAGGCATCGAAATCGGCCTGGCTCTCTCCCTGGCGTACCGTTATACCTTTGCGGCCGGCCAGGCGAATGTTATAGCGCCATTTTTCCTTCATGCCCGAAAGCAAAGCCTTTTCGTCAGGGCGAATGTCCAGTACCCACTCGTGCCGAATATGTGTGGCGTATGGATTGGGGCGAAAACCCTGGCGCCGTAGAGCTGTCTGCCACTCGGTGTCATCGGCCAGGACACTTGGCTCAACTTTGAGCATAAAGGCATTACGTTTACGGGCCTCGGCTCTGGCAAAGTTAAGCAAGACTGTCATGGCTGGGGAGGCCGGATCATCGATGACGGGGCCGCGCGGCGCATAGAAATAGGTTCTGTTTAACACAGGAGCCCGTGAGACAAGCGTGAGCATAGCGGCACAAAGCTTTCCATCCGCATCTATAACGCCGATGCGTAGTGCCTCCGCTGCGTTCAGATGGGGAGCAAGCTCTCCCCATTCATAGGATTGGGTGATATTGCAGCATTTAGATTGCGCTACAAAGTCGTTCCATTGCTGGCAATCTGTGATGATCCGTGCCTCCACTCTCGATCCTTTCTATCCTGCACGTAGTATGTTATCTCGGGCCTTCTTTTCATTCATCTTCGCTAGAGTCCAGTGGTCTGTCAGGGCTGTGTTCCAGCTTCCCCCCTTACCTGCCGCCGCAGGCGGCTCTCTCCACATGAAGTTTGACAAAGCACTAGATGAAAGGTGATTTTAAACAGTATAGAGAATATTTATTTAGTTGTACTTGATTGCTTGCCGCGCTCAGCGCGCTCCAATTCGATTTTCTGGCGCTCTTTGTGCCGCCGAGCTCGGCGGATCTCAACCATTTTGCGCCAGGCCTGATAGATTAGTGGATGATAGACGTAATCTTGCGTGGGCATATTCAGGCGCGAGAAGCCGCCAAAGCCTTTCTTATATTCGTAGACTCCCCACATTTCCTCTCCTGGCTCCAATATCTCAGGGATGGTGCGGAAATCGAAATAGCTGCAGCCCTTTTGTTTGGCCCACAGGATACAGCGATACTGCAGCAAATAGGTAGGCTTCAGATTGCGCTTATGGTTGGAGGAAGCGCCGAACATATCCCAGCACCAATCACCGAAGCGGATCAACATCTTGGCAGCGATGGCTTCGCCTTCATGCTCAGCTAGATAGAGCACTGCATCGCCCTTACTGGCGAAATGACGCAGAATCTCCTTGTTGTAATCCTTACTGTGAATGAAGAAATCATCGCGCTCGCTGGTGATCTTGAGCAAGTCGTAGTAGGTATCGAAATCGGCCTCGCTGTTTGCTTCGCGGATAACCACGCCCTTGCGCTCTGAGGCGCGTACGTTCTGGCGCCAGGTCATTTTAAAGTTGGCCAGCAGCTGCTCGGCGTCGGGTCGAATATCGAGTACCCAGCTTCGGCGTCCGTGGATTGCTATCGGGTTGGAGCGGAAGCCCAGCCGGTGATAGGTGGCAAGCCATTTATGCAGATCGGGGTCATCATCGGCGATATTAGGCTCCAGACGCAGCACTACTGCATGTTCCTGGCGCGCTATATCGTGCGCTTGCTCGATAAGCGCTTTTAGGGCTGGAGAGTCCAGGCCCTCGACGGTGGGCCCACGCGTACCATAGAGCCAGTTAAGACGTAAACCGGGCACTGAAGCAGGCAAGGGCACCGGAGCAACTGAAAGCTGCAAGGCACCAACCAGACGGCCATCTTGGAGTGCTCCCAGGCGGTAAATATTCCCACCAAGATAACGATTTAATTCGCCCCACTCGTACGATTGGAGCAGGTGTCCGCGTGGCTGCGCTGTAAGGAAGTTGTTCCACTGCGCCTGGTCGCTAATTTCCTTGATGCTTATCGTCATAATAAATTACAGGCTCTCCAGATATTCTTGCCTGAGCAGGCTGTAGACGCGCTCATCATGGAATTTGCCGAAGCGCGGGATTACTTGACGCATTACCCCTTCATATTTAAAGCCGGCTTTCTCGGCGGCGCGCCAGCCTCCAATGTTCTCTTCCATGGTTTGCGCCTGGATACGATTCAAATTGAGCTCCATAAATCCGTAGCGGCTCATGAGCCTGGCTGCTTCGGTCCCATAGCCTTTGCCCCAGAGCGAGCGTTCACCAACGATGACATAAAGCTCCGCGCTCTGGTTCATATAATTAATGTCTCTGAGCCCAACCAGGCCGATAAGACTGTTATCGCTAGTAAGGGCAACGCCGAAAATAATATGCCTTGAGTCTTTGTACAGGCTCTCTAGCCGCTCCTTGTTGCGCACCTCGCTGCCCGGATAGATTGAGAAATAGCGCCGGACCTCTTCATCATTGTGCCATGTCGCGTACAGGTGACTGTCCTGTGCAGGCTCTAACGGGCGCAAATAAGTACGTTCACTGACCAGAAAGGGATTCTGCATATTTGATGTGTCTTGCGCCATTACCATAGCCTCCCTTGTGTTTACGCTGCATAATACAGCCTCTTTTCCTGTATCCTCTGCAGTAGCCTTTTTTCAGTATCTTTAAGCAGATCGAAAAGGCGATTATCGCACTTTACTTGTCCGATGAAGAGTATACATGTATGGCTGGAAAAGGTCAATTGAATAGGCTCCATGTCCTTTTGTGTCCTATGCGTGTCCCGTAGATTCTGCTCTTGTGCGCTTGCCTTCGCTTCCAAAGCCCTGGCCAGATTTATTGACAAAGCCTGTCTCAAATCCAGCCAGGATCATCGCTCAAGAAGACAATGCGCGCTCGCTTGCTCTAAGCCTGTGATGTGTTATCCACGCCTCAGCAGACCGCGAATATGCCTCTTGTTTACGCGCCACATCCCTGCCAGCACCGCCAGATCCAGCAAGAGCAGGCTGAAAAGCGCAATTAAGGCCGGGAGTTGCCAGAGTAGGAGGAGCATGGCAACAAAGAGGAGCAGGCCGAGATTGAGCAAACCTATGCGCCGCAGCGTGAAGGTTCCCTCTTCCTGTAAAAAGAGTTGCTCGCTGCCTTCGACTATGGTTTGCAAATCCAGGTCCCAGGTGCTACCCAGGACGAGCCAGGAGAGAGGGCCGGTGCTGAGCAGGGCGCTGGCCAGCACGGCAAAACCAAGCTCGCGCGGGCTCAGGCCATAATACCAGCTCAGAAAGAGGCTCATGGCCAGCCCGATGAGGAAGGCCGGGTATAAAAACAGCTTGAGCTTGGCCCGTAGAATCTGGCTTAGCTCAAGTGGCATGCTCAGGTACAGGGTAAATCTGTTGCCCTCGCCGCTTATGGCGTTTGGCGCTACCTCCATGAAGGTCATGCAGGCCAGCACGGAGGCGTAGGCGGCGGCGAAAAGGCTGTTAGCGATGTGCAGCGGGGCTATAAGAGCGTGCACAAAGGGATAAAGGACTATGATTACGCAGAAGAGCAGGAGGCGTAGCCAGAACATAATATTGCGGTTCTGGCTGGCGATAGCTCTGCTAAACAGAGCGGCGGTCAGGCTACGCTTCTGCAAGAGGAAATGCTGCAGTACTCCCAGGCCTGGAAAGGCGCGGGCTCTGCGCGCACGATCCATGCTCTCTAGCGTACTAAAGGTGGCCTTGTAGAGCCGCCCGTTAAGACCGGCCAGCGGTCCCAGCCCGGCGATCAGCATAAGCCCAAAGCTGAGAGCCAATCCATAGGCGAACAGTGGCGAGCCGACAATGGGCCAGCAGAGCGCACACAGGGCTACTAAGAGGAGTACGGCGACTGCCATATAGAGGCGCGCTTTGAGCCGCCCCGCTGGCAGCAGATAGCGTATAAAGAGCAGCGTGCCCAGAAGGGCGCAAAGTACTGTGGCTCCTATGCCAAGTTGGAGCAGGAGCAGCCAGGCGAGCGCTGTCCAGCCCAGGGTTGGGAACAGGCCATAGCTCACGACGATGAGCTGAGTGATTAGCCAGCTTCCCAGATTGCTCAGCAAAAACGAGACGTAAAAGCTGCGAAAATGGCTGGCCTCTGGCAATGGCAGGGTAAAGAAGAGGAGCGTTTCGTTCCTACCTAAATGCGGGCGCACGCTAAGAATCGTCAAGAGCGGCAAGCCGATCCATATGCCCGCACAGAGCAGCCAGAGGCGCTGGTTCAAGATGTGTTCGCCGGCGGCTTGCCATTGCGGGACATGCAGGGCTAGCTGGCTGGCTGACCAGATACCCAGAGCCAGGCTAATGATAATGGCAAAGATGGTGGTAACCTGTGAACTTCGTTCATGCAACAGGCCGTTACGCAGGGCGCGCAATTGTGCGCGCAAGATGAGCAGGGCGATTCTCATATGCTGGCCTCCTCTGGCTGTCTGTTTGTCAGATTAAGAAAGACTGCTTCCAGGTTGCTAGCCCTGGCCAGTTGACGCAGCTCTGTGGCGCTTCCTTCAGCCAGTAGCTTGCCTCGATGGATAATGCCGACGCGCTGGCAAATCTCTTCGGCGATGGCCAGGTCATGGGTCGAAAGCATGATCGCGGTCCCGGCCTGGGCAAGCTGCAGCAAGAGATCTTTAAGATGACGCGTACTGCGCGGGTCCAGGCCATTGAAGGGCTCATCAAGAATAAGCACCTGCGGCTGGTGTAACAGCGCGCCGGCCAGGGCTAATTTGCGCTTCATGCCCAGTGAGTATGAGCCGCAAAGCCTCTCGGCATATTCGCTGAGCTCTAATAGAGCAAGCAAATGGGCTGTGCGCTCCTCGGTCTCGGCAAGGGACAGGCCGCGTACCTGACCCAGAAAGCCCAGAAATTCGCGCCCACTTAGCCGCTCGTAGAGGATCGAGCGATCAGCCACATAGCCAAGCGCCGCTTTAGCAGCTACGGGCTCAGCCCACATATTATGGCCGGCAATCCAGGCCTTACCGCTATCGGGCTCTAACAAGCCGACAAGCATTTTAATGGTAGTTGTCTTGCCGGCTCCATTCGAGCCAAGGAAGCCATATATCTCTCCGTAAGGGATGTGCAATTGGAGATTATCGACAGCCGTAAAGCCGGCAAAGCGTCGCACAAGCCCTTCTATGCGGATAGCTGCCCGGCCGGCTGGCTCCTCGGGCCTGTTCCTGCTGATGGCTAAGCGCAAAGAGGGAGCCTGATGTGCGATATCCTGGCCCAATTCATCATCTTGTCTCGTCCTCTGCTCATCAGCCTTCATTGTGTTCAAGGAGTCGGGAAGATTCAGGGCTTGCAGGAAATCTTCGCGTTTATCCACATTGATCAGCAGTGTGGAGGCGGTACAGAGGCGGCGCCCTACTTTGAGCTCAAGAGGGTGAGCCAGGGTTAAAAGAACCTGACCCTGCTCGGCAAAGCAGGCTGTGATACGCTGCATCTGCGCGTTATACCTTGCGCCGCTGACCTGAAAGAGCGTAAGTCTCTCGTGTACTGCCTGGGCCGCAGCCAGTTGATCGCGCGTGATACGCGCCCTGAAGGAGAAACCATAGCGTAACTCTATATGGCTGCTGCTCAACATGTGCTTTGTCCACAAGGGCGCAAGCAAGAGCCGCAGGTATAAGTAGATGAGAAGCGCGGCCATAACGGCCAGCAATCCGAACATGATGATTGGATTGTGAATCAGTACGATGATCAGCAGCACATAGACGCCTCCTTCTATACAGAGCATAAAGGAGAGAGTAGCTAGCATGCTGAGATAGAGCTTACTGTGTGCTGTGTAAGGGAATATTAAGTCTGATTTTTGCATTGCCTTGCCTTTTCTCTATGTTTAAACGCTACAATAAAAGCGTTAATCGCTAAATCGATCAATTTGTGCTGATGGCATGAAGGGTTTGGTGGCCTCCTGCAGTACGTAAAGCTGGGATGGGGTATAGAGAATCGAGAGTATAGAGGTAATAATGGTATTGGGAGGACCATCCTGCCATGCCGATTGCGCAGCCATCTCCTGGAAGATCTTTTGCTTGCCCAGATAGTGAGCAAAGTCTTCGGCGAGTTGCTGCACTTCGGGAGCCTCTTTGGGCAGATTGGCAACAGCTACCAGCCGCTCGCCTAGCTCTGACATCTCCTGAAAGGCTTCCGGCTTATCGGCAAAGTTCTGCACAACTGCCTGCACAGCTTCCTTGAACTGTTGCTGCTGATCAGAGGGCCAGCGAAAGCCATCAAGGACGAGATAGGCCCGAGCCTCCTGTTCCCAGAGTTGCTGGCTGACCGGCAACTGCATGCGCTCGAAAAATTGCTTGACTAGCTCAAGACTTGGAGAATTGATCTGTAGCCGTTCGACTGAGATTGTATCTTCCTGCAGCAGTGCGCTAATTTTCTCCCGCCTCTGTTCTAATTCCTTAATCTGCTTGTCGAGCTCCTGATCAAGCGAGAGAAGCACATCGCGCAGCGAGTGTGCCTGTCGTGGCTCGCCCAGCACGTCCTTGATCTGCTTAAGCGAGAGGCCCAGCGTTTGCAGGCGCTTGATCATCTCAAGCCGCAACAGATCATGGGCGTTATAAAGGCGGTAGCCAGCTTGTGTGCGTTCGGGCTTGCTGAGCAGACCAATTTTTTCGTAGTGGCGAATCGTCTTGGGGGTCACTCCAAGCAACTGGGCGACTTCGCCAATGTGCAGTAATGTTCTCATACCTCATTTCCTCCCTCATCCCGTACTATACAACCTTGTCCTAAGGATAAGGTCAAGAGCTTGGGGGCGGATCCTGGCAAGGAGGCACAGAGAACATCTGCCTGGCGGGAAGCTGCGCTTCAGGCTTATCCCCAGCCACTTTAGACCGGGATAAGCCTGAGAAGATTAGCTAGGCGCATACTGATAGTTTTGTCTGATGATGGTACAGT
This sequence comes from Ktedonosporobacter rubrisoli, assembly GCF_004208415.1. Taxonomy (GTDB): domain Bacteria; phylum Chloroflexota; class Ktedonobacteria; order Ktedonobacterales; family Ktedonobacteraceae; genus Ktedonosporobacter; species Ktedonosporobacter rubrisoli. The sequence continues at coordinate 8,104,677 of NZ_CP035758.1, forward strand.
GCTCCGGGCTCGTTTGTGGGGAGATGATGTGGAAATGGTATTCGCCCTCCTGATTTTTGGGGAAGGTTACTTTCTGGCTGGCATGCGCTGCAATACGTACCGAGGCCGGCGAAACGTTAGATGGCAGATCGCTTTGTACCACTGTGATCTCTTGATTGGTCTGGTTAGCCCAGATGATACCTTTTACATCGTTTGCTGCAACATAGAGCTTGTAAGGCGCAAAAGCTAATCCACCTTCGGTTGTATAAATGTTGACAGTGGCCCAATTATCCGGCGTAGGAATGCCTTCAGGCGTTACTGTCGCGCTGGTTGTGCTCAGTGGCTTCGTAGCTGCCTGGGTCACAGATGGCTGAGCCGTGGACGAGGCTGTTTTCGTTGATGCTGTGGCATCCTGGGAATTTTGTTTGTCGCTGCCCTGATTCGAGGCGGTAGATTCTGTATCTTGCGCCTGCTGGGATGTAGCGCAGCCAACCAGAAGCGTTGCGATCAGCATACACAGTATAAGTGGGGCAATCAAGGCTATTTTTTTTTGATTTTTAGGCATAAAATCATCTCCTCACATGTATTTGATTTAGTAAAAGTTAGAACATAGCCAGGGCATAAGCATAGGGCTGAGCGCTATCTGCATAGGCTCGATTGCTCTAAAGTATGCCCGGAGAGTGCCTGGGCTGCCACATCGATATCTCATTGTTTCCTCATTGCTTGCTCATCGTCTTATAGTATAGAGCTTCTTAAAACGAAGAATTGCCTTCATAAAGTTGAGCCAAATAATGTCTGTCTTAATGCCATGGACGGCAGGAGAATACTCTGTCTCGCTTCAAAAGCTTGTAGCTTTCGTATGGACTAGCCAGGGCATTGCCTGATTCAGGAGCAGCGATAGAATATGGATTTCCCGCAACGACTGAAGTCCCAACGCATATTGCGTGGGTGGTCACAGGCTAAACTAGCCGAAGAGCTGGGTACAACCCCGAATACGATTAGCGTATGGGAGCGTGGCATTTCTTTGCCGTCGCCCTACTTTCGGGAAAAGCTTTGCGCTCTGCTGGCCATGAATGCAAGAGAATTAGGCTTAGTGATTGAGGATGAAGTGCAGGCACGAGCCTCGCTAGAAACTGAACAATTAACCCTTAACGTGCAGGAAGTTGAAGCGCCAGTAGAGCCCTTGGGAACAGCTAAGGCTCCTGGCTCGACTCAAGCTGCTGGCGCGGGGTCGCTTCTCAGACAGGGGCGGCTCAGCTTCTGGCAGCCAGCCAGCTTCATAAAGCGGCGCTGGCTGCTAGTTGCGTGTATCATCTTGCTGCTGGCTGGCAGTGGCATAGGCCTGACGCTGCTAAATGCTATGCGCTCTTCCAATCCTTATATGCCCTATCAAGGAACGCTAGTGCTTGATGATTCTTTGTCCGGCCAGGATAACCGGCTAAACTGGATGGAAGGTTGGAATAAAAATCAGGCCAGCTGCCAGTTCAAGGATGGCGCATATTACTCGCAGCAACCGCAGCAGGGCTATTTTCATGCCTGCATTGCCCAGAAAACCGACTTCAGCAATTTTGCTTACGAGGTAGAGATGACCCTCTATGAGGGAGATTATGGAGGAATCATCTTTCGGGCCAAAGATAGCCTTGATGATAAATACTATCTATTTCGCGTGGCTACGGGTGGTACATTTATGCTCAAGCAATATCTCGATGGAATCGATGCGCATGCTGTCTTGCTCGACCAGGGGCATAGCTCTGCTTTCAGAGCTGGTTTCGGTCAGCAGAACAGGCTCGCCGTCGTGGCCCAGAACGATCTACTGACGCTTTATCTCAACGGGCAAGAAGTGGCTTCCGTCCATGATAGCAGCTATCTGCATGGGCAAATTGGCGTTCTGGCCGGCAATGACACGCATGCTCCGGCGCGGGTCGCCTTCACCAATGCAAAGGTATGGAGCTGGTGAGACAGTGCTTAGAAGCTGATGGAGGAAGAGCTAGCGACCTCATTGTGCTCTTGCCCACTCCTTGCTATACTGCTTTGCAGTAAGGAATTTAATCGTCCCTGCTTGTGTTGAAGATCTAGCGAACAGGAGTGTCCATTTCTCATGAATGTTCAAGATGTGCTACAGAGCGCGCGCACGGCTAATCTGCGTCTCGTCCGCTTCCAGTACTGCGACAATGGCGGGGTTATTCGCGGTAAAGCTACGCATGCCAGTAGATTGCCCACCCGCATCTCCGAGGGCATCGGACAAACGCTAGCGATGGGGGCCTGGACGGGCGTAGAGACCCTGGCTGCCGTCGAGAGAATGGGGCCCGTGGGCGAGTTCCGGCTGATCCCTGATCCACAAACTTTTAGCATTTTGCCTTACGTGCCCAATACTGCCAGTATGATGTGCGATATGATTACCCTGGACGGGCAGCCGTGGGCCGCAGATCCACGCGCTTTTCTCAAAAGGATGCTCGCTCGCCTGGCCCGGCAAGGGCGACGTTGCGAGGCCTCTGTCGAACATGAATTTTATTTTGCTCGCCAGGAAATGGGCAAATATGTCCCTGCAGATCGCAGCCTGTGTTACAGCACAAACGGACTTGATGAGCAGGCCGAGGTCATGGATGCAGTGCTGGCAGCCTTAGAGGCGCAAGGGATTTTGATCGAGCTCTTCCATACGGAGCTTGGGCCTTCCCAGCAGGAGCTCTCGATCCATCATTCTGAAGCCCTGCGAGCCGCCGATACTGTCTGTCTTGTGCGCGAGACTGTGCGTGGCGTGGCGCGTAAGTTCGATCTTCTTGCTACCTTTGCGCCTAAGCCCTTTATAGACCAGGCCGGCAGCGGTGCCCATATCCATTTTAGCCTGTGGGAAGGTAAGCGCAATCTATTCTACGATCCCACCCAGCCCGGTACGCTAAGCCAGCTTGGCCGGCATTTTATTGGCGGAGTGTTGCATCACTTGCGCGGCTTGCTGGCCCTGAGCTGTGGCAGCGTCAATTCGTATAGTCGTCTCCTGCCGCATTTCTGGAGCTCGGCCTATATAGCCTGGGGCTTTGACAATCGTGAGGGGGCCATCCGCGTGCCTTCGACTTTCTGGGGACGTGAGGGCGATTCGCTCAATCTTGAGCTGAAATGTGCCGACCACAGCGGAAATCCTTACCTGGCGCTAGGTGGCTTGCTAGCAGCGGGCTTAGATGGCGTCGAAAGGCGTCTGGAGCCCGGAGAGCCTGTGGCGATTGATCCCGGAAACTTTAGCGATGCCGAGCGTGAGCAGCGCGGGATTCGCCGCCTGCCCACAACCCTGAGCGAGGCCCTCGACGCGCTTGAGCAGGACCAGGTTTTGCTAGATGCCCTGGGACCGCTACTTTCTGCGGCCTATCTGGCGGTGAAGCGCAACGAAGTTGACTTTTTCAAGGATAAATCGCCAGAAGAGATAGCCGCTCAGCACTTCTATAAATTTTAAGCTCAAGATTTATTGACCTGTTGTAGTAGGCTGGTTAAGGCTCTCCAATCCTGATTTCTTCACAGCCCGCCAGGGGTGAAGAGGAGAGCCAGCAGCGCGGCTTGGGTGGACAAAGTGGCGCTCGCCAGGCTTGCCTTGTCCACCCGAAGCTCTAAACAAGCGCTTACACCAGAGCGCTGAGAAAATCCTCAACATTTTCGGCATCAGTACTATGCATGAATCTCGTCTATAAGCCAAAATTTTTGTTCCCTGACTTCATCTCAAGCTCCTTAAATTACAATTTGTTTCTTTGCATAATGTAGTATGGCGCATCGCATACCTAATTATCACCCCTCAGAACGCAACAAGCGAAAGCCGCATACAGGCGGTTCAAGAGGATTTAATAAAGAAATAAGTAATCAAATATGAGTATGAAGATAAATGACAAATAGATTAAAAATGATATCAGAGGGAACTTGTGCTAGTTGTTATACTATAGACAGTAGTTCCCTTTTGACTAAACAAATCCTTGGCGTTAGAGAAATTATGTTAATACCGGAACAATCAATTTATCGTAAAAGTGCATTGAAGCGCTATATACAACTCAGCAAAGGAAAAGATGTGGTACCGCATATTGTTGCCATACCAGTGGCAACTTTTCTATGGGTGCTGCTCATCCTCACGCTTATAGGTGGCGTTACCGCCTGGCTTGCGCGTGTCCCTGTCTATGCTTCGGGTTCCGGTATAGTGCTGGCGCAGCAAAGGCGTAGCGCCCAACGAGACAGCTTGGCCGTGGTATTTTTCTCGCCGGAGCAAGCTGTTAACTTACGAACGGGATTGTCAGTACAGGCCAGGGTTATCTCTATGGATCAGGCCGTAACCGGTAAGATCGTAGAAATAGAGCCAGGCCTTGTTAGCCCTTATATGGCTTGCCAGCATTATAGATTGATTGATGGTACATGTATGATCGATAAGCCATCGATATTGGTATTAATCAACCTGGGTAGCACGGTTCCTGTTGCGCAGTATGCCGGAAGCGCGCTTACTATCCGTACGCAGGTTGGCTCACAGCGTGTTCTCGCGCTTTTACCAGGGATGGGAAGTCTGATTGGAGAGCAGTAAATGGGCAAGATACCACAAAAAACGAAATTACTACGCGTAAATACGCTACAACATAGCAGGACAACGACTTGTAATCAATTAAAAGCTATATCATCTGCTAAGCAAAATATATCTGTATATCAAAAGCAGTCTGAGGGTTCAGAAGCTTCGCATCATACAACTGAGATTGGGCAGAAGCTAAGCGGACGACTAAAGCGCAAGCATGTTCCACTCCTGAGCCAGATGAGCAGAGTAGAATGTGGCCTGGCTTGCCTGGCCATGGTGCTCAGCTACTATGGGCGTAAAACATCGATATCTGAGATCCGCACTCAATGCGGGGTCGGCCGCGATGGCCTTTCCGCACTGGGCATTGTGAGGGCTGCCCGGCGCTATAAGATGAGGGTGCGGGCGGTCTCGCTCCAGCATAGCGATTTGCGCTATGTGCCCTTGCCGGCTATCGTGCATTGGGAGTTCAAGCATTTTCTCGTGGTAGAGAACTGGACCTCGAAGTTTGTCGATGTGGTGGACCCGGCGCATGGCCGTCAACGCCTGACAAGCGAAGAATTTGACGCAGGTTTTACCGGCGTGGTTATTACGCTAGAGCCTGGCACAAGTTTTGAGTATAGTTCGGATTTCAAACGCCTGTCGTTAAGCCGCTATTTGTTCGAGCATATAAAACAAATGCCGCTGACACTGATTCAGGTATTGTTCACCTCTTTACTATTGCAAGGATTGGGTCTGGTCCTGCCACTCTTAAACAAGGTGGTTCTGGACCAGATCATTCCTGCCGAGATGAGTAACCTGATGTTTTTACTTGGTGTCGGCATGCTCATGCTGGTGCTTTCCCAGGCGGTTACAACCCTTTTGCGTGGCCTGCTGTTGGTCTACCTGCGAGCTCGCATTGATAAACAGATGATACATGGCTTCTTCGAGCGCTTGCTAATGCTGCCGTATAGCTTTTTTCAGCAGCGCTCAAGCGGCGATCTGTTAGCGCGCGTAAATAGTAATACGATTATTCGCGACACTCTTAGTAGCCAGCTGATAGCCACTCTGCTGGATAGCGGTATGGTGGTACTCTATCTGTTTATCTTACTCTGGCAGTCGCTGCCCTTTGGCATAATCACCTTAATTATTGGTTTTTTACAAATTGCCTTGCTCCTGGCTACAAAGCGTCCAATGGCCGAGTTAGCGCATCGTGAACTGGCTGCACAGGGTCGCTCTCAGGGCTATATGGCTGAGGCGCTGGTCGGCATCGCGACGCTGAAGGCGGCCGGGGTTGAAGATCGAGCTCTGGCCCGTTGGTCCAATCTGTTCTTTGAACAACTGAATACTTCGCTGCACCGTAACTATCTCTCGACGCTTATCGATTCGGGGATGAATGCGCTGCGTACACTGGCACCGCTGGCGCTTTTATGGATGGGCACAATGCAGGTGCTCAATCATACGATGAGCGCAGGAACTATGTTTGCCCTGAATGCGCTGGCCATTTCTTTTTTAACTCCTTTGTCCTCCCTGGTGACAAGCGGGCTTCAGCTACAGATTGTGCCTGCCCATTTTGAGCGCCTTACCGATGTGACTATGGCAGGCTTCGAGCAGGATAGAGAAAAGGTGCAATCTCCTCCACGCCTGAGCGGCCATATTTGCCTGCGCAACGTTAGCTTTCAGTACGATCAGCAGGCCCCAAAGATTTTGCAGAATATCAACCTGGAGATTAAGGCCGGCCAGAAAGTGGCCCTTGTTGGCCGCACGGGCTCTGGTAAAAGCACCCTGGGGAAATTGCTTCTTGGCCTCTATATGCCGACCGAGGGCGAGATTCTCTATGATGGCATTCCTTTGCAGAATATGAACTATCAGGAAGTTCGCCAGCAGTTTGGGGTGGTAATGCAGGACAATGTTATTTTCAGCGGCTCGATATTACAGAATGTTACGCTCAGTGATCCCGAGGCAAAGGTAGATCGCGTTACGCACGCTACCCGCATTGCTGGAATCCACGAAGATATTATGAAGATGCCGATGGGCTATGAAACGTTTGTCTCGGAGGGCGGCAGTGCGCTCTCGGGTGGGCAGCGGCAGCGGGTGGCAATTGCTCGCGCTATTGTCCATAATCCGGTGATCCTTCTGCTCGACGAGGCGACCAGCCATCTTGATGTGATTACTGAGCACAAGGTAGAGCAGCAACTGGCCACTCTATCCTGCACGCAGATCATTATTGCCCACCGCTTAAGTACGATTCGCGATGCCGATGTGATTATCGTTATCGATCGTGGAACCATTGTTGAGAAGGGTTCACACGAGGAACTGATGCGCTTAAATGGCTATTATACCCGCCTTATGCAGCATCAGCATGCCGAGAAGGGGCCACAAGAATTTGACGCCCCGGCTAATAGCTAGTCGACAGTATGTATTGACATAAGGTCGACGTTTATTATTGGGCATTCCGGCCTGAGCATAGCCCTGGCTATGAGCAGTCCGTTGCCATAGATTTACCAAAGATAGTACGTTGAAATTGAAAGGAAACAAGCACATGAAGTTTGATATCGTTCGCGCATGGAAAGATGAGAGCTATCGTGAGAGCCTGAGCGAGGAAGAGCGCGCGCTTCTTCCGGAGAATCCCGCAGGCGTTGAGCTGAGCGAGAGCAGCCTGGAAACCGTCTATGGTGCCCATGGTGGCAGCAACGCTGGTGGTCAGCAGACCTACAACCTGCTGCTCGCTTGTAATTCTGTTGCTATCCTGGCTGGCGCACAGTGTAACAACGGCAGCAACGATTAATAGTTCACTTGAACTATTTGGGGTCAGGCATACGTTGGGTGTGTCTGACTCCTGACATAGATGAAAAACATAGTCAAAGAGAAAAGGAAACAAGCACATGAAGTTTGATATCGTTCGCGCATGGAAAGACGAGAGCTATCGTGAGAGCCTGAGCGAGGAAGAGCGCGCGCTTCTTCCGGAGAATCCTGCAGGCGTTGAGCTGAGCGAGAGCAGCCTGGAAACCGTCTATGGTGCCCATGGTGGCAATAGCGGCGGCCAGCAGACCTACAACCTGCTTGCAATCTGTAACTCCCTGGCTGTCCTGGCCGGAGCGCAGTGTAACAACGGCAGCAACGGTTAAGAATTCGCACAAACTGAGTGGGTCAGGCATACGTTGGGTATGCCTGACTCCTGATATAGAAGAGAAAGACATTCGAAGAGAAAAGGAAACAAGCACATGAAGTTTGATATCGTTCGCGCATGGAAAGATGAGAGCTATCGTGAGAGCCTGAGCGAGGAAGAGCGCGCGCTTCTTCCGGAGAATCCTGCAGGCGTCGAGCTGAGCGAGAGCAGCCTGGAAACCGTCTATGGTGCCCATGGTGGCAATAGCGGCGGCCAGCAGACATTTAACGCACTGGCAATCTGTAACTCCCTGGTAATTCTCGCTGGAGCACAGTGTAACAACGGCAGCAACGATTAATAGATCGAACAAACCACTTAGGGCGGGCACATTTCATGCGTGCCTAACCCCCGATGTAGAAGAGAAAAACATAGTCAAAGAGAAAAGGAAACAAGCACATGAAGTTTGATATCGTTCGCGCATGGAAAGATGAGAGCTATCGTGAGAGCCTGAGCGAGGAAGAGCGCGCGCTTCTTCCGGAGAATCCTGCAGGCGTCGAGCTGAGCGAGAGCAGCCTGGAAACCGTCTATGGTGCCCATGGTGGCAATAGCGGCGGCCAGCAGACATTTAACCTGCTCCTGGCTTGTAACTCTGTAGCCGTTCTGGCCGGAGCACAGTGTAACAACGGCAGCAACGGTTAATATTCGACCGGGCTTGTTGGAGTCGGGCGCATTTCACATGTGCCTGACTCCTGATATAGAAGAGAAAAGGAAACAAGCACGTGAAGTTTGATATCGTTCGCGCATGGAAAGACGAGAGCTATCGCGAGAGCCTGAGCGAGGAAGAGCGCGCGCTTCTTCCGGAGAATCCTGCAGGCGTCGAGCTGAGCGAGAGCAGCCTGGAAACCGTCTATGGCGCTCATGGTGGCAGCGCAGGCCAACAGTCGTATAACGCAATTTTGATCTGTAACACTCTGGCCATTCTCGCCGCAGCACAGTGCAACAATGGTAGCAATCAGTAATAGCTCACCTGAACTATTTATAGGCAAGCATGCTGTTATTGTGTTTTGTCTATAACAAATATAGGCCAGGATACTGCGGTTTATTTCCTGGCCTATATTTTGTCGTTGTTGGATTTTAAAATAGCTTTTCGCTGCAGATAACAAGCTTATGCGGCTATATCCCCGAGCTCCATAGCATGGAACTAATACGACTCCTACCGGGGCAGCTCCCTGGTTTCCAGCTTGCAAGTGACATTTTCAAGCTTTGAAAGCAAGTTTCGATCCAGGTTCAGGCCATCACCTTTGGCTGCTAAATAAGGCTCGGGCGAGGAGAACCAGTTCGGTACCGAATTGCTCTCTATATACGAGGACGAGGGCTATTTCACCCACCTGGCAAGAGGAAGCCATTCAAAGAGAAAAAGGAGGAGCGGGAAGGACGCTGCTTCCCAGAAAGGGAGAGGTCCCACGCCGCGATTTTATGAAAGAGATATCAGCTAAGACAAGTAACATAGTCAAGGAATATAAACAAAGTGCGGCGTGGTATCGGGCTCTGACTCTTACTGAGCGCCTTGCCGGGTTTCAGGACCACCTGAGCTCTAATCGTGCACATTCTGAAACCGCTATCCAGAAGCTTAAACGCTGGCAGGAACAGGAGCCTTTTAGCCAAAATCTGCCCTTCTCACGGCGCCTGGCTCTAGATAATCTCAGCGAAGATACTTTGCTTACGCTCCTGAGCGAGCCTGCCGAAGCGCTACAGGTGCGTATTGAAACGCCTCCTTCCTGGCTGCAAGAATTGTTTGCTGCTTTTGAGGAAGAGGCCATTACTGATATTTTCGTGCCATTAGCAGAGATTACGGATCAGACCTCGCGCGCTTTCTTGTCAGCTCTTGAGCCACTCTTCAAGCGCGGACTTGCACGCTTAGAGCTTGGTATAGAGACGCTCGTGGCTAGCTATCCTCACCTCCCAATTGATAGACAAACCATCGTTCCGTTGCTTTTTAAGCATGGTGCCGGTGTCGTGCTTCCCATTGTTAGCCGAACGTTTGTGCTGGAATTGAACGTTGCCCGTGTGCAAGGACGTTTGCAGGGCGAAACTCCTGAGCAGCGCTTTCACGACTTCTTCCAGCAGATGCAGCAGCCCGAAAATATCCTTGCGCTGCTCATGGAATATCCGGTATTGGCTCGTTGCGTGATGGAGGCTATTGAGAATTGGGTCAACTGTGATCTACTGTTTTTAGCGCGCCTGGGTGCTGATTGGGAGCAGATCCGCAACATGTTTGCCGGTGGCAACGATCCCGGTGTGCTTGTAGAGGCCAGCAGCGGCGCTGGCGATATGCACAGAGGAGGGCAGAGCGTGTCCCTTCTTACCTGGAGCTCAGGCTTTCGACTGGTCTATAAGCCACGTTCTCTGGCCGTCGATCTCCATTTTCAGGAGCTGCTGCTCTGGTTGAATGGGTGTGGCTTTCAGCCGGCTTTCCGCACGCTTAAGATCCTGAAAAGGGAATTACATGGATGGTGCGAATTTGTCTCGGCCCAGAGCTGTAATTCAGCTGAGGAGATTGCGCGCTTTTACCAACGGCAGGGCGGTTATCTGGCAATTCTCTACATCTTGGAGGCCGCTGATTTTCATGCCGAGAATTTGATAGCCGCTGGCGAGTATCCTATGCTTATCGATCTGGAAGGGCTATTTCAACCACGGCCTGAAGTGTCAGCAGATGTACAGGGCTACTATGGCAACGACGCAATTGGACATTCTGTGTTGCGAGCCGATTTCCTGCCGCGACGAAACTGGTCAAGCGAAGAGGCGGCGGGCATAGATTTCAGCGGCTTAGGGGGCCAGGCGGGTCAAGTTGTGCCGGTGCCGGCACCTGCCTGGAAGGCTATGGGTAGCGATCAGATGTATCGTGGACAGACGCAGATCGAGCTAAAGCTGGGGAAAAACCGTCCTCGCCTGCACGATCAGGATGTTGACACTGTGGATTATCGCGAGGATGTTGTGACAGGTTTCACCAATGTCTATCGCCTGTTTTTGCGCTATCGCCAGGAACTGCAGAATATCCTCTTACCGCGCTTTGCCAATGATGAGACACGCGCCTTGTTGCGTCCATCGCAGCTCTATGCTCTCCTGGTAGATGCTAGCCTGCATCCTAATATGCTGCGCGATGGGCTTGATCGCGCGCGCCTCTTTGATCGTCTGTGGATGGGCGTTGAGGTGCAACCGGGCTTGAGCAGGGCCATCCAGGCGGAGCGTGCGGATATGGAGATCGGGGATATCCCGGTATTTACTACCTGCCCAGGCACGCGCGATCTCTTTACTGCGTATGGCGAATGCATCCCGGCGTTTTTTAAGGAGGCCAGCATAGAGCTGGTTCGTACCCGCATTCAGCAGCTCGATGAGCGGGATCTAGAGCGGCAGATCTGGATTATTCAAGCATCTTTTACCAGTATGATGCTTGGCGGTATGCCCAAAAGCAAGCTCCAATTACAGCCCTCGCAAACCAGGGCTACCTATGAGCGATTGCTTGCGGAGGCGCGCGCCATCGGCGATCGCTTGCAGATGCTGGCAATTTCCCACGAGGATACTGTGGGCTGGCTGGGTATTACGCATTTCAGGGAGCGTGAATGGCAGTTAATGCCAACCGACACGGATCTCTATAGCGGGCTTTCGGGCATTATCCTCTTCCTTGCCTACCTGGGCTCGCTGACTGGTGAGAAGCAATATACTTCTCTGGCGCGTAAGGCCTTACAAAGCGCTCGTAACCAGATCAGAGTACGTAAGGTCCGTGAGCAGTGGGGGTGCATCGGCGCCTTTGATGGCCTTAGCGGGTTTATCTATCTGCTCTCTCATCTAGGGGCGCTCTGGCATGAGCCGGAGCTCTACCGGGAGGCCGAGGAGATTTGCGCGGCGTTGCCGGATTTGATTGACGCCGATGAGTTCCTTGATGTCATCGCCGGGTCCGCTGGCTGTATTGCTGCCCTTCTCAGCTTATACGCCGTGGCTCCTTCTGCTTCAATCCTGGAGCTGGCGCTCAAGTGCGGCGATCGCCTGCTTGCTCATATCAGTACGATGCCCTCAGGGATTGGCTGGTGCTTACAGCAGGAGAAAGTGCCGCTGACTGGCCTTGCCCATGGGAATGCGGGAATCGCCTTGAGCTTGCTGCGCCTGGCTGCGGTGAGCAAGGAAGAGCGCTTCCGCGAGGCTGCCGTGGCGGCCCTGGAATATGAGCGTAGCCTCTTTTCCGAAGAATTGCAGTGCTGGCCCGATCTGCGCGGAGAGGGATTAGATACATATACTGAGCAAAACTATATGGTGGCCTGGTGCCATGGCGCGGTCGGCATCGGGCTGACGCGCCTGGCAATGTTAAGACATTTGCAGGATGCCGCTCTCCATGCTGAAATAGATGCAGCGTTCAAGACCACCCTGGCCCATGGCTTTGGGCGAAATCACTCGCTCTGCCACGGCGATATGGGGAATCTGGAATTAATCCAGGAGGCGGCGAGACAATTGCCCGATCCCTATTATGCAGAGCAGTTTAAGCGCCTTGTGCCGATGCTGCTGGATAGTATGAGCGGGAATAAGTGGTTAAGCGGCATCCCTCTTGGCGTGGAGGCTCCGGGCTTGATGGTAGGCCTGGCCGGGACCGGCTATGCGCTACTGCGCCTGGCTGCTGCGGAGCGGGTGCCATCAGTACTTGTGCTGGACCCGCCAATCCAAGCTTAGCTCGGCAAGATAAAAGGAACCCACACTACCCCTGTAGTGTGGGCTCCCAAGGTGGCAATGCAGAACGGAGATGACCCGTTAAGCTGTACGAGAAGGACGTTGTATGGTTGTATGTCTGGATATTCTGGCCTATGATCCAAGAGAGAAGGATCAGACGGCTAGCATGGCCTCCTCTCGTGCTTGCTGCGCCTCTGCGGCCTCCTCACTATTGGAGGGCGCTGGCGGGGTCCTTCTGTACCGTACGAAGATTGCCGCGATAGTTGCAGCAATCGCCAGTGCGGCGCACAGCAAGAATGCATCGTGCATGGCCAGGAGATAGGCTTGTTTCTGCAACATGCCATAGATGCTGGCAATCGCCGTACCATAAGCCTGCGTGAGCGAGGCACCGTGCGAGACAAAGGCGGCCTGGAGCTGCGGGATCAATTGTCCGAGCGCGGAATCAGGAGTAACGCGCTCCGCCAGGTGGGTGTAATGAACCTTTGTCTGGCTCTGTACCAGCGTGGCCAGGACAGCCGTGCCAAGCGAGCTAGCCACAAAGCGTAGGGTGGTGCTAACCGAGGACGCCTGCGCAAGTTGCCTTGGAGGAATCTCGGAGAGCGCCGAGACACTCAAGGGTTGGGCACAGAGTCCAAGGGCCAGGCTACGCAAGATCAAGAGAAGCTGGAAGGCGCCGAAAGCCATAGTGAGCGTGATCGATGTATAGAGCCAGCTGACGATAGCCAGGAGAATCAGGCCTGGAATAACTACCGCGCGCACTCCAATCTTATCGACAAGGCGTCCGCCCGCCAGCATGGCCACCATCGAGGCAAAGGCCTGCGGCAAGAGCAACAAGCCAGCCTGGAAGGCGTTAAGGCCTCGTAGATTCTGAAGGTAAATCGGAATCAAGAACAGGCCGCCAAAGAGCGCAAAGGTGACGAGGGTACTGGCAATGCTACTTGTGGTGAAAGGCGCATTGGCGAAGACGCGCAGGTCGAGCAAGGGCTGACCTCCGGCATGGGCAACGCGTATTTCGATGATCACAAAGATGGCTAGCAGGAGAATACCTGTAACCATGAAGCCAAGTACTTTGACCGATCCCCAACCATCGGTGCTGGCATCAGAGAGAGCATACAGCAGGGCCGCCAGACCCGTGGCTGAGAAAATGAAGCCAGGAATATCAAATTGCGCACGCGCATTGATCACAGCTTCGCGCAAGAGCAACATGCCCAGGACAATGGCTAGAATGCCGATGGGCACATTGATGTAAAAGATGAACTGCCAGTCGGCAAAGGTGACGAAATAGCCACCTAGGGTCGGCCCGAAGGCTGGCGCAAGTAGAATCGGGATGCCCAGAAAGCCCATGGCTGTACCGCGCTCGTTGACAGGGAATTCGCGGTAGAGCAGGGTAATCGCGAGCGGCGACATGAATGCTCCTCCCATGGCTTGGAGCACACGGAAGAAGATTAATATAGGCAGGTTCCAGGCAAGCCCACATACGGCCGAGCCGGCCGTAAAGATCCCCAGCGATATGAGATATAGTCGCTTGGTGCCAATACGATCGGCCAGGAAGCCGGTGAGCGGTGTGGCCACACCTTGAGCAAGGGTGTAACCGGTTAGTACCCACTGGACATCATTCAGGTTGGCCCCGAATGCCGTCTGCAGGCGCGGGATAGCAATATTTACAATAGTGCTGTCCAGTATGGTCATGAACAACCCAAAGATAACCACAAACGCCACTATCCACTTATAGGATATCCCGCCTTCTTTGGGTTGGGTTGCTGGTGCCGTCATTTGCATAACGAAAGAAACTCCTTAAGACGCCATAGCATACCATTGCCCTGGGAAAACTTCTCTTTGCTAACAATGCCGCCTGCTCAGTATCTCTCGCAGGGGCGAGAACTTCTAAACAGGCAGAGCTCATAGAAGGATCGAGGCCAATGATATGCTATTTTTAACAACCGCTATCTGACCACATAGTTAACGTGTGACCTTTTAAAACAATCTTTGACCGATAGAAAGTTTTATGACTTTATAGTCAATATGTTACCAGAACGTCATACGCGTGTCAAGCTTCTCGCTCAACAATATTTCCCTCCTCTCCTTCTCGGTCGATCGGCCTAAATAAGGGGAGGAAAGCCTTATGCTCTCTTGGGGATTGTTGGGCCTGGCGTTGAAGCTGTTGGCCGCAGGCTTAAGCGTGAGAGAGCAAATGGAAGCGCAAGATTGCTTTTCTGCTTGCCGGCGTGTCACAATATGCTTAACTTATGTTGTTGACAAGTTTTTTACTCTTGAGGTGCCGAAAGAAGGATTTGTGAGGGCAGAGCGCTCTGCCCGCAACACGCCGCTTAGCATACAAACTGAATAGCTACATCTTAGCCGAGCTGGGAATGGGTAGCTAGGGTTCCGCCTCGCACTGCGAGGGCCTGCGACCGAGCGCTACAAGATCTTGCCTGATTGGTAAGAGGCACCTATTGGCATAAAAAGCCCGAGGGGGAAAGCTCTGCACGCCACTGGCTGTGCGGAGATTCCCTTTCAGGCTTTTTTATTTGTTTGTCTGGAAGGAGTTATGACGATGTTGGCTGAACAATACGAGGCTTTTCTGCTTGATCTTGATGGGGTGGTCTATCTAGGTACGCAGCCGCTGGCAGGTGCGGTCCTGGCCTTGCGGCGCTTGCGCGAGATGGGGAAGCAGGTGCGTTTCTTGACCAATGATCCACGCCCGACGCGCGTCAAGATTGTGCAGCGGCTGCAGGCTATGGGCGTTATGGCAAGGCATGAGGATATCATCTCAGCGGGCTGGGCGACTGCAAGCTTTTTACGCCAGAGCGACCTGAGTTCTGTCTATCTGCTGGGGAGCTCAGGGCTGCGCACAGAGCTTGAGGAGCAGGGTATTCGGGTGCTGGAACAGGGCGTTGTGCAGGCAGTTGTTGTGGGCTATGATGAGGATATTAGCTATCGTGAGATCCAGCAGGCCGTGCGCTTTTTGGAAGGTGGGGCGCGTTTTATTGCAACTAACGCTGATCAACGCTTCCCTACGCCGGAGGGCACAGCGCTGGCTGCTGGCACGCTGGTGGCGGCTGTACAGGCGGGAAGTGACCTGAGGCCGCTGGTGATTGGCAAGCCAGGAAAGGCTATGTTTCACCTGGCTTTGCAGACGCTGCCGCCGCAAGGACGCGCGGTGATGATCGGCGACAATCCGGCGACGGATATTCTTGGCGCGCATGAATGCGGTCTGGAGGCGATCCTTATTGCTTCTCAGCCGCCGCACTTCCCGTCTACGCGCGATTTTCGCCAGGCGGATATGACGATTCCCGATCTCTCCTCGCTGTTTCAGGAAGGGCTCTCTGTGCGGCCCTGGTTACCTCAGTCCTTTGCCTGGCCTGAGCGCGTAGAAGCCGGTGTGGCGGCGATTATCTTTGATAATGAGACGCGCGTACTGCTGGGGAGACGCGCCGATAATGGCCTGTGGGGCCTGCCCTCGGGCCATGTTGAGCCAGGCGAGACAGTTGCCGAGGCTGTGGTCCGTGAAGTATATGAGGAGACGGGCTTAGGCGTGCAGGTTGAGCGCCTGATCGGGCTCTATTCTGATCCTGTTTCGCAGGTGTTTTCCTATCCTTCGGGTCTGAGCAGTCAGTTTATCACCTCTTGCTTCCTATGCCGATATATAAATGGCAAGTTGCGGTGCGATGAGCGCGAAGTCCTAGAACTGGCATTTTTCCCGCTTCGAGCTCTGCCGGAGCAGCTTTTGACTATGCATCCTCAGTGGCTGGCCGATGCTCTGAGCGAGGCGGAGCGCGCCTTTATTCGCTAAGGCCTGCTCGTGCTACCTGCTCCGCGCTTATACAAATTTGAGCGCGCTCTGCTTGATCGGTTCGCCTGAAAGCGGCGAGGAGAGTACGATGGAGGTGGTGAGCTGTCCATAGTGCATGAGCCGATTGAGCAGGGCCTCTAAATGGATGACTGAGGAGACGACAACTTTGATAATAAAGCTATCGCTCCCGGTGACGCGATGGCATTCGATGATTTCGGGCTGATTAGCGATCAGGCTGCGCACATTGGGTTCTTCGGTGGCGCTGATGGTCATGCGGATAAAGGCTGTAATCGGCAAGCCAACCTTTGAAGTGTCGATTCTGGCACCATAGCCCTGAATAATGCCCGCGTCCTCTAGCTTGCGTACGCGTTCTGTGGCGGCAGGCGAGGATAAGCCAACGCGCCGGCCCAGTTCGCTAAAGGAGAGCCGGGCCTCGTTTTGTAACTCCTTTATGATAAGCCAGTCAGTATCGTCAAGTGTTTGTCTCTCACTTAAGGTCATCAGCCAAAATCACCTTTCTAATTTAAAGTTCCTATAGTATATCTCCTTTAATCAAATATGTACATGGGCTAATATCGCCAATATACTTATGTATGGATGAATCATTCCAAGAGCCGGGGCGGAGCGCGATTGGTGGGGGTATCGCTGGCCTGGGAATGATTCTTGTGCTGTCTACTGGCAATTTCTATCTGGCATGGAGTGTCATTTATGCTCACCTATTTACTTCAAGGGGCTATTCTTGGTTTTGTGGCTGGTGTAAGTCCTGGTCCTTTGCTTGGCTTGTTGATCAATAAAACTGTACGCTGGGGATGGCGCGCCGGGGTGGTTGTGGCGCTCTCCCCGCTGCTTACCGATATTCCTTTGATCCTGCTCTTTGTGTTTCTCTTAGATCATCTCCCGGCACTCGTTCTCCACATTTTTACGCTAGTTGGGGGATTGTTTGTGGTGTATCTCGGCTATGAGACGGTGCGCAAGGCGGCCAGAGAGGTGCAGCTTGAGGTAAAGGAGCGCCCGGGCTCGATTCTGCTTACGGCGCTGGTAACGAATATCTTCAATCCCCATCCCTTTATCTTCTGGGCTACGGTTGGCAGCCCTCTTCTGCTTAACAGCTTTGCGGCGGCGGGTATGGGCGCGACCGGGGGCTTTCTCGTGTGCTTTTATGCCTTGCTCTTATGTGCCAAACTTTCCTTTGTCTTCCTGGTAAACTGGGGGCGCGCCTGGCTCAAGGGCAGCGGCTACCGCTGCCAATCAGCAGGAAGCGGTATCTTGATGCTGGGCCTGGGTCTTGCGCTGCTCTGGGAAGGGGTGAGCGCTCTGCTCTAAGCCCGAGCTTTAAGCCAATCTGATAAAGCTCTTGTTTTATCTTTTTGCTGACAAGTAAGATACAATATGAGAGAGGTGATAAAGAGAGAGAAACAGGAAGGCCTTGTGGATACGCTTCAGCGCTTTCAATTGAAAGCAACGCAGTTACCGGCTCTGCTAAACTCGACAATCGGGCGCAATGGGGAAATTTCCGCCATTGAAGCCTTGCTAAGGCGTGACGATATACGCCTGGTCTCGCTAACAGGTCCGGGGGGAGTTGGCAAAACGCGCCTGGCCGTAGAGGTGGCTAGAGGGCTGGCCGTCCAGTTTAAGGATGGTCTTTTTTTCATCTCCCTGGCTCCTTTGCGCAATCCTGAGCAAGTTCTCGTGGTTATTGCCCAGAAGATCGGCTTAGAGAATGTGGCGGAGCGCGATCTTGCTCAGCGTTTACATAACTATTTGCGCGAGAAGCAGCTTTGTTTGCTGTTGGATAACTGCGAGCATCTGCTTGAGGCCGCTCCTTTTATCAGCGATTTGTTGCAGGCTGCTCCTCAGCTTAAGGTCCTGGCGACAAGTAGGGAGCGCCTGCACCTCAATGGTGAGCAGGAGATTGTGGTGCCGCCGCTGGCTTTGCCTGATCTCGAACAGGAAGAGGTAGCGATGCCGTCTGCTCCAGCTGTGGCCATCGCGCTCTTTGTCGAGCGGGCGCGGGCCGTCAAACCCTCTTTTGCCCTCACGCCTGAGAATTATCGTGCGATCGCTGAAATTTGTGTGCAGCTCGATGGCTTACCCCTGGCCATCGAACTGGCGGCCGTGCGGATCAAGCTGCTTTCTCCCCAGGAAATCCTTGTACGCCTGAGTAATCGCTTGCGCCTGTTAACGCAGGGTGCACGGGACTTGCCGGTGCGCCAGCAAACGTTGCGTAATACGCTGGATTGGAGCTATGATCTACTCAGTGAAAGTGAGCAGCGCTTCTTTCGGCGCCTTGGGGTGTTTGTGGGAGCCTGGACGCTAGAGGCGGCCGAGGCGGTGGCGCTTGCTGCGGAGGCAGGTGAGGTAGATGTTTTGGAGCTGCTGGTCTCGCTGGTCGATAAAAGCCTGGTGCAGGTAGTCGAGAGCTCGTCAGCCGCTACGCGCTTTGTATTGCTGGAGACTATTCGCGAGTATGCGCTTGATCGCTTGATAAAGCAGGATGAATGCGATTGTACACAGAGGCGCTATACATTATTTTACCTGCGCCTGGCTGAAAAGGCTGATGAGCATTTCCATGGGCCTGAGCAGCGCTTGTGGCTGCAGCGCCTGGATCAGGAAGCACCTCATCTGTGGGCTGCTCTGCGCTGGTCTATTGAGCGTCAAGAGACTGAGCTGGCCCTGCGCCTGGCCAGCGCCTTGCAAGAATTCGTGGCGCTACGTAGCTCTTTGCGCGAGGGGCGTAGCTGGTTTGAGGAAGTGCTCTCGCTGCCAGATGTGCAAAACTATGTCGCGTTGCGGGCCAGGGTGTTGCTTGGGGCCGGCACTATGCTGCGCTTGCGCAGTGATCTTGACAGGGCTCGTGACTACTTTCAAGCCTGTAAAGAGGTGGCTGAGACGCTGGATGATCGGCGGATCTATGCCCTGGCCCTTGGAATGCTGGCCCTGCTTGAGCTCTATCCGGGCCGCTATGAAAATGCCTGGAAATTGGCAGAGGCCGGCTGGCAGGCTATCGAGCCTTACACTGATAAATGGTACCGGGGCGCTCTCCATCGCATCGCTGGCGATGTGGCGGGTAGGCAGGGAAACTTTGCTGTGGCGCGCACGCGCTATGCCGTCAGCTTGATGCTCTTCAAAGAAGTTGGTGATTTACGCAGCCTGGCCGATTCATTCATTAGTCTGGGCAGCCTGATGCGCTCACGGGCCAAGCTGGCAACCGCGCATTTTCTCTATCAGAAAGGCTTGCTCCTCTTTCGCGAGATGGCTGATCGCTGGGGACAACTAACCTGCCTTAACTCGATGGGTGAGGCGCTTTGGATTCAGGGCAAGTATGAGCAGGCGCGATCATGCTTTATGGAAAGCCTTGAGCTTGTAGCCGTGCTGGGCGATCGAGCGGAGAAAGCTACGGCCCTTACCGGGCTGGGACAGGTTGCTTTCTGTCTTGGCGATCTAGCGCAGGCTGCCAGCTATTTTAAGGAGGCTCTACAGCTTGCAAGGGAGATTTCGTATCAACCCTGTCTGGCCCTGGTCTTGTGTGGTATGGGTGAACTGGCCTGGCAGCAGCGAGATTTGCCGCGTGCTCTGTCCTGCTATGAGCGCAGCTTAAAGCTGGCCCAGGGCATGGGCGATAAGCTTACGCAGGTGCGCGCTTTTTATGGTCTGGGCACGGTGGCCTGCTCGCAGCAAGATTATGTGCGCGCCTGTACTCTGCTCAAGCAGGGCATTCATCTGGCCTGGGATCTTGATAATCGCGTTGGCCTTGCTGCGGCATTAGAGGCTCTGGCCTGGCTCTGCTTACGTGTTGATCTGCCGGAGCGCGCAGCTGTGTTTTGTGGCGCCTCGGATACTCTGCGCGAGTCCCTGCCGGCTCCTCTGGCTCCTGTCTATCGTGAGAACGGCGAAAAGATGTTGCTGCGGCTGCGCGCTGAGCTCGGTTCGCTGGCTTTGCACGAGAATATGGTCCTTGGGCGTACCTTGCATCTGGTCCAGGTTATGGCTATGGTGGCTCGTATTCATATTCCCGAACAGCCTGCGCG
The DNA here is from genome assembly GCF_004208415.1 of Ktedonosporobacter rubrisoli. Lineage (GTDB taxonomy): Bacteria > Chloroflexota > Ktedonobacteria > Ktedonobacterales > Ktedonobacteraceae > Ktedonosporobacter > Ktedonosporobacter rubrisoli. The sequence continues at coordinate 8,124,806 of NZ_CP035758.1, forward strand.
GCCTCCTGAAAAATCGCCGGAGACTCTCCCCTATGGCTTGACCAGGCGCGAGCTTGATGTCTTGCGTTTGCTGGCTCGTGGCTATCCCGACGCGCGTATTGCTGAGCTGCTGGTGATTAGTCCGCGCACTGTCAATACTCATTTACGTTCTATCTATGCCAAGTTAGATGTTTCCTCGCGCAGTGCCGCGACTCGTGTGGCTATCGAGCACGGCTTGAGCTAAATTCTTCTACGTTATTTTGCCTACCTGATCCCGCTGCTTCGCGGCAAAAAAGTGCTTCCCTAAATTACGTTATTCAGGTGAGGAAGGGCGGCCCTTTTTTCTTTACTCTACAACCAGATAGAAAATAAAAAACGCACAGGAGGCTTAACATGGCGGTTATTGTAGAGAAAAAAGGGAAGGTCGTTCAGGTTTTGGGCGCCGTTGTCGATGTGGAATTTCCTCCCGATCAGCTACCGGCAATCTATAATGCCCTGCACTTATATATCCCCGGTTCCCCGGAACCTCTTACTTTAGAAGTAGAGCAGCACATGGGCAATAGCTGGGCGCGCTGTATCGCGATGGGGCCGACCGATGGCCTTTCGCGCGGCACTGAGGTCGTCGATCTCGGCAGGCCAATCTCGGTCCCGGTCGGACCCAAAACCCTTGGGCGTATCTTTAATGTGCTGGGCGAGCCGGCAGACAATAGAGAGGCCCTGACGGATGCGCCGCTCATGCCTATTCACCGCGAGCCGCCCACGCTTGAAGAGCAGAGCAAAGGGACCCAGCTTCTTGAAACCGGCCTGAAAATTATCGATCTGATCAGCCCTTTTATGCGCGGCGGTAAAGTTGGGGCCTTTGGCGGTGCTGGCGTGGGCAAGACGATCATTATCCAGGAATTAATTAATAATATTGCTACCAAGCACAATGGCTATAGCGTCTTTGTGGGCGTGGGGGAACGCACGCGTGAGGGCAAAGAGCTCTACGAGGAAATGATTGAGCGTGGGGTTATCGATCGCCTGGCCATGGCCTTCGGGCAGATGAATGAGCCTCCTGGCTCGCGCTTGCGCATCGCCTTGACCGGCCTGACTATGGCTGAATACTTCCGCGATGAGGAGGGGAAGGATGTTTTGCTCTTTATCGATAACATCTTTCGTTTCACTCAGGCGGGAGCTGAGGTCTCGGCCTTGCTCGGTCGTATGCCCTCGGCTGTGGGCTACCAGCCCAATCTAGCCGATGAGATGGGCGTTTTGCAAGAGCGGATTACCTCCACGGGCAAAGGCTCAATTACGTCCTTGCAGGCAGTTTTTGTGCCGGCCGACGATTATACCGATCCGGCGCCGGCTACGACTTTTGCCCACCTTGACGCGACGCTTACGCTTGAACGCTCGCTCTTTGAGCAGGCGCTTTTCCCGGCGGTCGATCCGCTGGCCTCTACCAGTCGCTTGCTTGAACCAAAGATCGTGGGCCAGGAACATTATCAGGCGGCGCGCGATACTCAGCGTATCTTGCAGCGCTATCGCGACTTGCAGGATATCATTGCTATCCTGGGTGTGGATGAGCTTCCGGACGAGGATCGACTGACCGTGGCCAGGGCGCGCAAGCTACAGCGTTTCTTGACGCAGCCTATGACCGTGGCTGAAGTCTTTACAGGGATTGAGGGGAAGTATGTGCCCTTGCCGGAGACCGTGCGCGGCGTGCGCGAAATCCTGGATGGCAAGCACGATCTGATCAGCGAGGTGCACTTTTATATGGCTGGCACGATTGATGATGTAGTTGCCCGCCACCGTGCCGAGATGGAATAACGCTAGCTTACAAGCTTTGCCGGGGCGAGATAAGTGGTTTAAGCTGGCTCGTTAAAATTGCTGGGCGCTATGCAGGGCTTAAGCTCTGGGTAGCGCCCAAATTTTTTGTGCATTTATGTGTGCTACTATATTGGATGAGGTAGGTTTACGACTAGTTTTTGAAAGAGAAGTTTTGATGAGCAATGCAAGTATAAAGCGACCGCTGGTAGGTGTTGGGGTAATTGTGAAGAAGGGCGAGCAGATCTTGCTTATGCAGCGCCAGAACTCGCATGGGCATGGCACGTGGTCCCCTCCCGGCGGCCACCTGGAGTATGGAGAAACAGTAGAGGAATGTGCTACGCGTGAGGCTTTTGAAGAGACTGGCGTGAAGATAGCGAATCCGGTTGTTAGTACCATCACTAACGATATTTTTGCGGCCGAGGAAAAGCACTACATAACCATCTGGGTGGAAAGCACTTATGCCGCTGGCGAGCCGTGTGTCAATTCGGCGCGCGAGGTAGCGGCCGTGGGTTGGTTTTCCTGGGATGCACTACCCGAGCCCTTATTCCTTCCATTGCGCAATCTGCTGGCTGGCAACTGCGCGCCGGCCTGGAATGGAGGTCGATTGCGAGAAGATAAGGCAGGATTGTTATGAGTCAGGAACGTTTGCAGGAGGCTATACGTTTGCGCTCAGCTGGTCAGGCTGAGCAGGCCCGAACTATTCTCATGGAACTGCTTGTCAGCAAGCCAGATGATCCAGTCCTCAATTATCAGATGGCCTGGACCTGCGATAATCTGGGGCTTGAGCATGAGGCCATTCCTTTTTATACGCGAGCGATTGAACATGGCTTGAGCGGGGATGATCTTGCCGAAGCGTTGCTGGGACTGGGCAGCTCCTATCGCGCGCTTGGTGAGTATCAACGGGCCGTGGAAATCTTGCAGCGCGGTGTTGCCAAGTTTCCCCAACATCGCGCCATGCAAGCCTTTCTGGCCATGGCTTTGTATAATCACCAGCACTATCGTGAGGCTATGGAGCTTCTCCTGCGCAATCTGGCTGAGAGCAGCGCTGATACAAGCATCCAACATTATCAAAAGGCGCTTTTGTTCTATGCTCCTCGCCTCGACGAAGTTGATCCGGGCTAAAGGGCCAGGGCGATGGCGCCCATCAGCCCTGCATCGTTGGAGAATTGAGCCTCATGGATGCTGGGAGGAAAGGGCACGAAGCGTTTGAAGTGAGCTTCTAGATGGGGAATAATGAGCTCTTTGGAGCGCATGAGGCCGCCGCCGATGACGAGGCGCTCGGGATCGAGGGTGATGGCCAGGTTGGTCACATGAAAGGCTAGCTCGCTCAGGGTTGCCTCTACAAATGTGCGGGCCTGTGGATCGGTAGGCGCTAAGCGAAAAACCTCTTCAGCCGTGCTGAGCGTATCAAATTGTCGTTGGGCGCGTTTCCCAATGAAGCCGCCACCGACGTACTCTTCTAATGGCGCATGCCCATGACTTATGCCCAGCTCGTCGTGCACATGCCGTAAGTTATAGGCGATCTCGCCGGCAGCTCCATGGGCGCCACGAACGATACGTCCACCCACGACTAAGGTTGCGGAAATTCCTGTGCCAAGGTTGAGATAGATGGCCGTGTCTGTGCCTGCCAGTGCTCCCCAGTACAGCTCAGCCTGAGCCGCAGCCTTGACGTCGTTTTCGATATGAATGGCCTCGGTTTCGAAGGTCTGGCGCGCCAGTTGCGGAAGCTTTAAGCGATCCCAGCCCGGGACGTTGGGGGCCATCAAGATGCGATCTTCCTCGGTGATGCCCATATTGGCAATGCCAACGCCTGCCAGCTCGCCGTTGGTCTCGGTGCGTGTCTGGGCTATGAGCTGAAGGCCCGTGGCAAAGGCGCGCGTAATTGCCTGCTCCGCGCCTTGCGCTGCATTGGTGCTGATTACCTGGCGCTGCAGAATATGCCCCTGCGTATCGGCAGTAGCCAACGCTATTTTTGTACCTCCCAGATCGATGCCCAGGACAAATTTAGCTGTGTCTTTATCCATGAAACTCTGCTCTTTTCTTCATCTTTATTTGGCCACCTGTTTATGAATATTCTACGTTAAGCACGGCCGCTACTTCCAGCCGTCCTATAAAAAAGGTGTGGAATGCCAAGGATGGCAGCCAGTCCTTTACTTATAGAGGACATAGGAAGCGGGTAACAACAGTTGCATGGTCGCCAGATGGGAAGTGGATCGCTTCAGGCTCGTATGATAAAACGGCTCAGATCTGGCAGCCAGGCAACATGTAGGCCAGCCCCGGCGAGTAGAGAGCAACACGCAAGCAGTAAACAGAGAGGCAACAGGGCCGGCAATTTGTATTTGCTGGGAGATAGAGCGGAACTGGCTAGTAAGCAGCAAAAAGTCTCGCGAGAGAGTACAATAAGAACTCCTGGGAAGGGAACAGGTGTTCCCGAGAGAAAGAAGGCGCTTACAGCTAGCGCTACGATTGCAAAGAAGCCACAAGGCTCTTTCTACATGTAGGGAAGGAACATGCTATGTCGAACGAAGCGAGCACTTTTCAGGAGCGTGTGAGTGAAGTGATGGCGCGCGTATATACCCTGGTACGGGCTTGTCCCTCCGGTCGCGTCACAACTTATGGCTGGATTGGCAAGGCCCTGGGCTATCCGCGAGGGGCCAGTATGGTAGGTATGATTATGAACGAGTCGCCGCGAGGCGTCCCGGCTCAGCGCGTGATTAATAGCCAGGGAGAATTGAGCGGGAGCTGGGCCTTTGAGACGCCCGAGAAGATGCGCCAGCTGTTGGAGGCAGAAGGTATCGTCTTCTCAGCCCAGGGACGCGTAGATCTCAAGCGTTACGGCTGGGACCCCTCGCGCGACCTTGATGCCCAGGCTCTGCAAGAGCTGCTTGATTCAGCCTCCGCGCTCAACGTGGGAGCCAGTCCCCAGTTGCTCAGCCGCTTGCGGCGCCATCCTGCCTCGCCATTTCGCGAAGTACCTGACGAGCAAGCATAAGTTCACAGACACATAAGCGCTTAGAGCTAGCTCGGTCCGAATCGGCAATTAGTGAGCATCAAGGGTATAAAAACCCTGCGCTCTTGCCTCGTGATCGGCTGGCTTAATAAGTCAGTCTCGCTTATGCATCCTCAAAAAGGATTGCCCTACCCTGAAACCAGCTCCAGGGCAGGGCTTACCCCGAACGAACGTAGACAGGCAAAAGGGTTTATGGCTGCCTGAAAGGATAGGGCGAATACGGGCTCATCTCCACCTGCAACGGATCCGGCTGACGAGGAGCACGCTGGGCAAAAGGCGCCGGCGTATAGGCTATATTCTTTCCTTGCAGAGCCGCGATCAGCGGGTCAATCTCAGTTTGCGTAAAGGAGATCCGGGCCGCTTCATTTTGTTTATCGGCTTCCTGAATTGTCTGCACCGTCACCTCAACTGCCTGCTCCACGCGCCGCAACTCTTTCTCGGCTAACGATGCTCTTTGCAAACGCACAAGCAGCGTATTTAAGGCCCGGGCGATTTGCCAGAGCACGTTATCCTGATTGAGAGGTGCGCGGGCATTTAAATTGCCGTTGGCGATCTCAACATGGGTCTGCAGGATTTGTTGAATGCCCTCTTCAAGCTCTCGCCGTTGGGAAGCCATCTCATGCTCTAGCTTGGCAATCATTTCCGCGCGGTCGGCACGCGCAATGGCTTTCGTCGCGCTCTTTACCCAGAGATAGGAGACAAAGGCGACAAGAATCTGTACCCCGGCAGGCCTTACCCAGATCGGAGCGAACTGCGTTTGGAGATCCTGGATCAGAATAGCCGTGTGAGGCTGCCAGATAAGGCTCACCGTAATAATCATAATATTATAAATCATGACGATAAAGACGCTGCTGGGCGCGAGGAGCGAAACGCAGAGGAGCTCGCCAAAGACGAAAAGCTCATACTGCTGAATGCTGGGCTCGTCCAGAGGCCACGTAGTGAAGATCACCATCGTAAGCGCCAATTCGAAGGCCGCCGTCAACAATATACCAGCCAGCAGCGGCTTCTGGCTTTTGTTGAAGAAAAGCGCGATGACGCAAATTACCATCATGCCTAGATCTGCCACCAGCACATAGCGATTGGGCAGAGCCAGACATCCAGGAATAAAAAGCACAAAAACCACGAGTAGCCAGAAGATAAGCGTGCTCAAAAGATGCGATTTGCGGGCCGCTTCTCGCCTCATGAAACTTGCATTGATCGGAACCTCGGGGATCGAGGTCAGATTATACCACCACTGCACCAGGTTGTTTTTCTTTTCCTCCTGCTCTACCACATCTCCTGGTGACCAGTTCTGCTCATCCTTTGGCGGCCTGGGATACATAGCACTCTCCATGTGTTTTAAATCCCCCCTAACAACTGCTAAACAATACTGATAACTTTTAGGGCCAATAAAATGCGTAACGCTTCTTCCGTTACGTTTGGTGGAAGTCCGGCTTGCACTTTGATAGCTTCGATGTTCCTTTGCCCGTTGATGGCTTCATAAACCACTGACAACATCATTTTCTGGCTGTTCGTCCACCCTTCCAATCTCTCTAAATGAAGTGGTGCAATAATTCTGGGAGTAGGAGAATTTTGCTCTGCTTGCGGGGTTACTACCATCCTTGGGGTCGGGGAAGGTGGAGCTGGCAAAGGAACAAGCATCCACTCAAATGGACCTCTCTCATTATCGAGGCGAATAAGGGTCTCTTTACTCATTGGGCGACGCTGGCCGTCTTTGTCCTCGATATAACAGTAGGTAACTTTCCCCTCCACAAGTTGCAGATATCCTTTGCAACGACCGCGAATACCGGGTACATGGCGAAGCTCTGCTTGTAGCAATCCATTTTTTCGGTATCGCTCAAAGAGCGCCAGGCTAAATGCAAGGCCAACGCTTGCATCGAAAATATCTTTACCCATTCTACTTTTTACCCCGCTACGAACTATCTGCGATTTCTTACCCTGACGACAGTTAATCAGTTCTTCTTTTCTTCGCTCATCCTCTTCTGCTGAGGTTAAGCAGGAAAAACAGGATAACTCGGGCTTTTATGTTGACCACCACGAGCCTCTAAAGTGAATCTAACATATTTGCGCATATAAGTCCATTAAAATAGGGATAAAGGCCTATCATTTATGTAAAGACTCTTGTATAACGAGCAGGAATTTATCTTTTAAATGGGAAGTACTGGCTAAAAGTAATATCCGGTAAATAGTAGAGCTAAAGTCATTTCTGAATGCATGGGTTTAAAAATACTGCTGGGCTAATTTGAACCTGGCTGGCTCGCTATAGGGAGCTACGGCGCGCTCAAGTAATGATAAAGCGCGTGTGGTTATCTTTGATGCTCTGGATGCCTTCGGCCAGAATCTCCAGTTGGTACAGGCTTGCTGCGGCCATACTGACAACGGCAGCTACGCCCTGCAAGCGTTCTTCGCGAATCAATTTGGCGCTCCCGGTCGTGTTGTAGGTGGCTATGGTCTCTACCCCCATTTTGCGCAAAAAGAGCTCGCTCTGCCCTAGAGCCTGGGGATAAAGAGATAACGCGTTTGATATCGCTCAATTGCTGACCAGGTAGACAGAGCAGGCATTGCTTAATCTGGCAGCTAATTTCAGCTGTGACAAAGACATCATGCTGAAGTAAGAGATCATAGATTTCATAAATACTGCCTGCCTGTGAGTTTTCCAGAGGGACGAGTCCATGACTCGCCTCGCCTGTACTGATGGCCTGAAATACGTCGGCGAAGCTACAGTAAGGAATGAGCTTAGCCTCCTTGTAGCCTTCGCGGGCACAATATTGCTGGGCGGCCATATCCCCGAATGCGCCTCGTTCTCCCTGAAAGGCCAGAGTAATCAGGTGAGCGATACAAGAATTATTGCTTGAATACATGAGTTTTTGTCGAATGGATGCTGCCATGGACTATTCTCCTGCTTATGCTTAGTTGCGGTACCAATTATGGCAGCCTGAATTGAAAGATGTCAAGCATTGTGGTATTTGCTGTAGGTTATTTAGGGTAGGTAATTTAGGCAGGAATTAGACAGCCAGGCAGTAAATTGTTATAACTAGTGATGTTGATAAAATACTTATAAATGAGTATATTTGCATTGAGCATGCTCTCCTGGCTGTTGGAATGGTAGAGCTAGGTCGCTTGTGGGTGATAAATTGATGTATTAAGGATGGTAATACTATTCCTATTACTGGGGATAATATGGCATAATTAATCTAGTAATGGCAAGGACAGTATGATCGGTGCAAAGAAGCTCTTCAAACAGCAAAGCTATGCTGCGATCTTGAGGATGTCTAACGGAAGAAATGCATTCGTAAATTGTTAGGCGAAGAAACCGAAGGGAGCTACTACACATGCAGTCGTTATCTGCCATCCACGTGCTATTGGAGGGGCTTGAGGAGCTCGGGGTAACCCATATCTTTGGTGTGCCTGGGGGGCCGCTGGTGCCATTATTTGAAGCTTTAGCAGAAAGGGAGCGTATTCGACCTGTGCTGGCAAAACATGAGGAAGGGGCGGCTTTTATGGCGGAAGGCTATGCACGCGTCAAACGCGGCCTGGGAGTTTGTTGTGCGACGAGCGGACCGGGGGCGACAAATGCGCTCACCGGGATCGCCAGCGCCTATAGTGATTCTATTCCTGTCCTGCTCTTATCGGCACAGGTTTCTACAAGCACCTTTGGGAAAGGGGCGTTGCAGGATAGTAGTAGTGGCAACTGGAATGTCGATGTTGTAGATATCTATCGTTCGGCTACTAAGCTCTCGTTAATGTTGCAGAATGGGCCTCAGATGCCACATTTGATTCGGCGGGCGATTCGCACTGCGCTGACCGGGCGTCCAGGCGCTGTGCATCTCAATCTTCCGGCCGATGTGGTCAAGCAGGAGGCCCCAGTAGCAGCCTTGAATGTGCTAAAGCATCACGCTCATGTTGCAGCTGGAGGAGATATACAGGCCATTCAGCAGATAGCCCAGGTCTTGAGTACAGCGAGAATGCCGGCCGTGCTGGCAGGCCATGGCATCAATATTTCGGGCGCCTGGGAGCCCTTGCAGCGCGTGGCTGAGGCTGTGCATATGCCGGTGGCCACGACTTTGAAGGGGAAAAGCGCCTTCTCTGAGCGTCATGCCCTCTCTCTTGGCGTGTTTGGCTATGGTGGCCATCCTCTTGCCGATGAATATTTGCTCTCTGATGAGGTCGATGTCCTGCTCATTGTCGGTACCAGTCTCGGCGAGTTTCAGACGCATGGCTGGGATGCGCGTCTGGCCCAAAATCGGATGGTTATTCAGATCGATATAGATCCATTGGAGATAGGCAAGAACTATCCGGTTGATCTGAGCGTGGTTGGTGATGCAAAGGGGGTGCTGACAGCGCTGGCCGAGGCATTGAGCCCGCTTTCTGTGCATGTGCCGCGCTATGCCGATAGTGCCTTGGAGCAGATGCGGGCGTATATAGGGCGTTATTATGATGCACAAGAGTTGCAGGGACAAGCTGAGGTATTTAAGCCGCAGGCCCTGGCGGCGAAGTTGAATGAAGTGTTGCCCGACGAGGCCTTGCTCTTTGTCGATAATGGCAATTGTTTTAGTTGGATCGGCCAGTATTACGAAGCCCGCCAGACGGGTAGCGTCTTTATGGCGACAAATGTGGCCTCGATGGGCTATGCGGTTGCTGCGGCGATCGGCGGCAAGGTAGCCGCTCCTGAGCGACCGGTTGTGGCTGTGGTTGGCGATGCAGCTTTTGCGATGAATGGGATGGAGGTGCACACGGCCGCAGATTACAATATTCCGGTGATCTGGGTTGTCCTCAACAATGGTGGCCATGGAATGGTCTATAACGGTGAGACGCTGATCTGCGGCCGCTCCTTTGCTAGCATTTTTCGCAAGCCGCTTGATATCAGCGGTATCGCGAGAAGCCTTGGCGTGCGTGCTTTCAAGGCCAGCAATCTTGACGAGTTTGAGCAGAGCCTGCGCCTGGCGCTTGCGGCTCAGGAGCCCTGTGTTATCGATGCGCTGGTAGATATCAACGAAGTTCCTCGTTCATTACGGCGTCGTACCGATACGCTTAGCGCTTTCTTCGGGCAGCAAAAAACTACTGTAAATGCATGATGATACCACATACATTGTCCACTTTGAGATATAAAGCCGGAGAGCGAAAGATGGAGAACAGTCTTGCCGGAGGTGAGATGCAGCAGCAGATTGGGATACTGGGGTGCGGCTATAGTGTCCCGCCGCATATTCGCCGTAATGACGATCCCATTTTTAACCAAGTGAAGGGCACTGTCAATTCCCGCGGTATCGCCGAAAAGGATCTGTTTACTGGTATGAGGGAACGGCGCTATTTAGACGGCGATGAGCAGCTAGAAACCTTGATGGTTGAGGCAGCCCAGATCGCGCTAAATCGGGCCAATCTGCTACCTGCAGATATTGATCGACTCTATGGCTACGCTACTGTGTCGCCCTATATCACTCCTAATGCTCTGTATGCCGTCCATCGTGGTTTGAAGCTATCGGAACAAACTCTTGTCGTGCCGGTTAATAATGAGTTCACTAATTTTCTCCTCAGTGTTCTGCAGGCCTGGGAGGCAATTGCCGCGGGCCATTGCACATATGCTCTGATCGTGTGTGGAACTAATTGGACAAAATTTATGGACTATACGCAGGGCCATGCCCTTAGCGTGGGTGATGGGGCAGGGGCAGTTGTGCTGGGGCCCAACGCGCCTTTTGCGCTTGTGGATTACGCTACTCAAACGCTCAGCGAGCAGTACGGAGCCATGACTATGCAAACGCGCGTGATCAGTTCACATGGGCAGCGTCATTTGCTCGTGGATGAGAATAATGTGCCCATCCCAACTTATGAGATTACGCTGGAAGAGGGCATTCGCTCGTTCCAGGTTTCGGGCATGTATGGCTTGCCACAGATGGTTAATGCCCTCTTGAAGAAGTATGATCTCTCAGGCAAGGATATTGCTCTGATTACTCATCAGGCCTCGCGCGTGTTGATGGATCAGTGGGCTTCCAGCATCCAACCCAAAGAATATTTGGATACGTTTGAGCAATTTGGCAATCTTACGCTGGCTACTTATCCTGTCAATCTTGCTTACCATTATCACTCTATTACTGCCGGGTACCTGGTCTTCGCGGCAGTTGGGGTTGGCTATCATCAGACAGCTTTGCTGCTAAAGAGATATTGATAGCCATTATGGTATTAAATTAATATTAAGGAATAGAGCGGTTATAAATCCGCTCTATTCTCTCTAAATAGAGGCGTTTATATGTAACGCTGGCTCCTACCTTAGTTGGAATTTTTGCTTGATTATTTGTCAATTTCTCCTGCCCCTTAAAAAGCTTATTCCTTGCTCCTTCAGCGTCTCAGCTGTGTGGATGAGCTCTCACCCTGGGGCTATTGGCTCGTGAGCTCTCTTTCTCTTCTCCTGCAAACCTCTACAGTAAGTCTATGCCATCTCTAGCGATGACTCCCTGTAAACTCTAACCGGGCTGCATTAATACTTTTTATTTTACTTAAAAGATGTATCTGCGGGCTTTTTAAACCCTGGGATGGTGAATTAGAGGGCAGATGAAGAACAGGCTTTAGTTGACATTAATTTGACGGTATGCTACCATCCTCAACCGAAAGCACTTATGATTAGCTTTACTGAAAAGCTATCTCCGCAAGCTATGCAGGTCAGCTTATTGGAAGCTATATCCTGCAGATCATGCGGATAAGTTCGCCGGTGCCTGGCTATGTAAGCAACTATTTTCCACGGCCTTAGGGCGAGAGAGAGAGTATTGTTTATGCCTGCTATAGCCATTGTAGTTTTTCTTTGCCTGGTCTGACCGTTAGCTCAAATCTTCTATCATGAACCATGAATACAGACAAAAGTATAAATGCTGCACCTGCGCATGTTTTATATGTTATGCTAATATCTAAGCTTATATTATGATCCTGGAGTGGCCTCGATGTCCCTAACCCCTGTTATCTCTGCTTGCGAGGGGGAGAGCAAGCTCATTTTGCCTGCCAATACGCCTGGCAAATTCAGGCCTTCCGCTGCGCTGGAGGCGAACATTGAAGTTCGTCTCTTTATGCTGCTCGGATTGATCCTGCTTACAGGCTTGCGGTGGGTGGATACGTGCTTGCCCCTGGCTGTTCCAGTAAGGTACCTTTATTTCTTATGATGATCTCAGGCAAGGTTTTGGGCTTCGTCACCATGCACGCAAAAGCATGGCTAGATTAGCGTTCAGTGGAGTAAATAATTATGAGCCCGCGAGGAATAGCTACAGATAAACTTGCTGATGTGATCCAGGTTCTCCAGACTGCGCGCAAAACAGGTCTTTTGACTGTAAGGCGTGACGGAGCAACCAGTTCGGTAGAGCAAGGAAGCATCATATTACAGAGTGGACAGGTTTTTGATGCCAGTGTAGGACAGTTGAGAGGAAGGGAGGCCTTCGACTATCTTGTGCTGTGGGGGGCCTGCTTCTTTGCCTTTCAGCCTTTATCCTCGGTGTCAAGTGATTTATTACCGGCTGCCGGCCCAATGCAGACGGGGCCGCTCAACGAGTCATTGCAAACGGGGCCGATAACCGAGCCGATCCAGACCAGAACGGGTCAGACCGGGCCGATCCCGCGCGTTTCTTCTGTAAGACAGGGCAGTGGAGAATTGCCGAGCGTTGCCATGGATGCTCCTCAGCGGTTACATCAGCCTAATGAAGTTTTGCCTTACTTTAATAATTTTGGACTCTCACGTACACATCGACAACTATTTTTGCTGATCGATGGCAAGCGCTCGGCGCATGATCTTATGCGTCTCATGGGCTATCCCCCTGATGTAATCCATGCGATGCTCGCTGAGTTAGAGCGCGTCGGCCTGATTCGTCAGTAAATTTTCGTTGTAAAGGATCGTTTGCTCTATGTCTCAACAAGTCGAAAATGTGGTACAGACGAGACGTATATCTCTATCTGTGTATATACCGCTCCTACTGGCGGCCGCTGCCGTTATCCCTCTACTGGCAGCCCTCCTTAGCCTCGAAAGTTTCTTGCGCCCCCAATTGGTTGATCAGGTCAATACCAGTCTGGAGCGCGATGCGCAGACTCGCGTACAATTAATTGATACGTATCTTGCCGAACGCCTTAACGATACGAAATTGTTGAGTCAGGCTGACCCCATCAAGAGTTTGCTCGCCGGCGATCAGGGAAGCCGCAAGATTGCCGAAAATCTTTTAGCTATTACCCAACACCGCGATCAGGCCGATTTCATCAGCTTATCTCTTCTGAATAATCAGGGCGACCTTGCTATCGCCTCCTATCCTTCTGCCCCTCTGCGGCATGGAAGATATCTTATTCTCCCCGAGGATGTTTCAAAGCTTCAGAGTTCCGATGAAGCACTCATTTCAGATGTATTTTATGACCAGGCAGCCAGGAAAGCTTCTGTAGATCTCTATGCACGGGTGGTCGATAAAGGCAATCATATTTTGGGCTTTGTGCGTATATCGCTGGGACTCCAGCGTGTCTGGGACCCCGTAAATCGGGAGCTGCAGGAGAATGGGACCGATAGCATTGCCTTTATCCTTGACAATAATAAAATTCGTATTGCCTATAGCAATCCTGATCACTCGGGCGCTACGCATTCGCCTTATCTGTTTAAGGCTATCCAAAATATGCCTCAAGACTTGCAGCAAAGAATCAAGGACGAGGATCTCTACGGAAACAGCTCTACGCCTGTGACGGTGGCCGAGGACCAGAATCTTGCAACTTTGTTGCAGCAAGGCCTGACGTCCAATCAGTTTCAGGTGAATCCGGCTGGCGAAAATGAGATCTATCAAGGGGCAAAATACAAGAGCTCGGTCGCCTCCTGGACTTATTATATTCTTAAGCCGACGAACTCTATCACCTCGCTTGTGGATCAGCAGCTTATTAGCTTTTTTCTCATTGTGGTCCTTGTGCTGATCCTGGCGGTCTTTGTGGGTATCGTGACCGGACGACGGATCGCTACACCGATCTTGAATTCGGTGATCTCGCTGCGTAAGAATAGCGCTGCTTTGAAGACGCTTGCCGATGAAGAGCATGAGATGGCGACTGAGCAGGGCTGGATGGTTGAGGCTTCTCAAGTGGCGCTGGATTCGGTGAAGTACTATACTAAGGCGGCCGATGTGGCGGCGCAACGTATTCTGTCTATCAGCACTGAGCTGCGCCAGAGTCCCCAAAGCGCTGAAAAGTTGCGCAATGGCAATACGCTCAATGAGATGATGGAGACTGCAGCCTATATTGAGCGCGCTATCAAGCACCTGGAAACTATGAATGAAAAGCTCTCAACTTCCTTGCGCGTGACGACGCAGGTGACGGAACAGCTTACACGCGGCGCTAAATCGACCGATGAGGCGGCTACGCAGCTTAATAAGATTGTGGACCAGCTAACCGATGTGGTTGGCGAATAGACTGATCTTTTCAAGCAGGCGAAGCCCTTCGCAAGTTTCTGATAACGAGATGGCGTTAAGGCGCGCAAGCCACTATCCTCAAGTGGCAGATATAAGACCTGTAGAGTATGACGCGAGAGTTCTCCCATGAGCTCGGCGCCATACTCTTTTTACTTCGAGCTGTTCGGCACACTGAGAAAAAGGCCCTCCAATCCATACCGGCGGGTCCTTTTCTTGTAGAGAATGAATTGCATTTCTCTAAGAAATAGTAGGGTACGCACTTTTTGTGGTTTAATAGGGGCAGTACTTCTGAACAAGCAAAGAATAGGAAGGTATTTTGATGACAACCAATCAACGTGTGCGGCTTACCGAACTGGCAAGTTGTGCGGGCTGCGCCGCGAAGATAGGCTCAGATATTCTAGCTCAGGTACTGCGTCCTCTCCGCCAACGCAATGTGCCCGCACAGTTGCTGGTTGGCCTGGGAGCGATTGATGATGCCGCCGTGTATCAAGTCAATGAGCAACAGGCCATTATCAGTACCGCTGATTTCTTCCCTCCGGTGGTCGATGATCCCTATACCTTTGGCGCGATCGCTGCGGCTAATGCGCTCAGCGATATTTATGCGATGGGCGGGCAGGTGCTTATGGCTATTAATCTGGTGGCCTGGCCCGAGGATCTGGATACCGCGATCCTTAGCGAGGTGTTGCGTGGTGGGATGGATATTGTGGAGCAGGCGGGCAGCGCGATTGCCGGCGGCCACTCTATCTCGGATAGCGAGCCAAAGTATGGGCTAGCGGTGACAGGCATGGTTCATCCCGAGCGTATCCTGACTAAGGGTGGTGCGAAGCCCGGCGATGTGCTGGTGCTGAGCAAGCCGCTGGGCACGGGACTGTTGACGACGGCCCAGAAGCAAGAGAAGGTGCAGGAGGCGGATATGGCGGCGGCTGTTGCGTCGATGACCAGGCTGAATCGGCGCGCCAGTGAACTGCTGGTCCAGGCCGGCTCTGCTGTGCACGCGGCGACTGATATTACTGGCTTTAGCCTGCTTGGCCATGCCTGGGAGATGGCGCTTCAGAGCCAGGCGCATATGCGCTTTGATTACGCGGCTTTGCCGCTGTTGCCCAATGTAAGGCATTATGCTGAGGCCGGTTGCATTCCCGGCGGGACGCACCGCAATGAGCGCGCTGTAAAGCCTCATGTGCGCTTTGCCGCTAATCTCGATCAGTTCGATCAGGCCATTTGCTTTGATCCGCAGACTTCGGGCGGCCTCTTTGCGGCAATTGAGCCGGCTCTCTGGGCGACGCTCTCGGCTCAGCAAGAAGTGCCTTTCTGGCGCATCGGTGAGGTGACAGCGCTGGCCGGCGAGGGCGAGGAGCCGGTCTTGCGCGTTGAATAAGGCCATCTCTGCCGGCTGAACGTTAGCTGAAAAGAAGCGTGCTCGTTTCTGGCCAGGGGATGAGCACGTCATTGGCTTATGGCGCAGGTTTGATGATATATCTAACGCGGGGAAAGTTTTCACGATGATTGTTATGCTCAACGGCTCGTTCGCTGTGGGAAAAACGACGGCGGCAGAGCTGCTTGTAGAGCGCTTGTATCATAGTATGCTCTACGATCCAGAGGTTGTAGGCGCGGGACTGGCACATATTGTCAGGCCTATTGAGGGCTTTAGCGATTTCCAGGATCTGACGGCCTGGCGAGAGCTGGTAATAGAGACGGCGCGCGTGCTCAAGAGGATCTACGGGCGCACGCTGGTGGTGCCTATGACGCTCTGGCATCGCCCCTATTTTGAGGAGATCGTGGCCGGTTTGCGTGGTCTCGATCCGCACCTCTATCATTTCTGTCTGACTGCACGTAAAGAGACACTGCACAAACGCCTTGCTCAGCGCCAGCATGAGCATACAGAGCAGGCCCTGACCTGGATTCGAGAGCGCATGGAGCGCTGCCTTGCAGCTTTTGAGGCGCCGGCCTTCGCCCTGCAAATTCCTACCGATGAGAGGACTCCCTCTGAGATCGTTGAGCTTATTCTGACGGCAATTGAGCAGGAGTCCGGGCTAATCGGAGCTGGCAGATAGGCAGCTTGTCAAATATTGCCTGAAAGCGAAGGTACAAAGAGGGCGCTACTCATGTTGAATGGCTGGTGAGATCTGGCTTGCGTGGGGACGCGTGGGCGGCTATGTGAGGAGCTCCGGCTGGTGCCGCGTGGAGAGATCTGAGAAGGCGAGCATGGAACGACGCCTCCTCAGTTGCCAGGCCTCCACAGGTTGTGATTACCAGGGAGGCCGTGAAGGTCAGCACTTATCAGGCTTTGACGCTATCTTCGGCGCTGGCCTGGTCCAGGCGGGCGATGGCTGCGGCATCAAGCTTGAGTTCGGTGGCTCTGGTCAGCTGCTCAAGCTGTTCGACGCTTGTGGCGCTGGCGATGGGTGAAGTAATGCTGGGACGCGCGATAAGCCAGGCTAGCGAGATCTGGGCCGGCGTGGCGTTGTATTCTTTTGCCACTTCATCCAGTGCTTGCAGGATGCGGAAGCCGCGCGGATTGAGATATTCCTTGATGCTTCCACCACGTGCGCTCTTATTAAGATCAGCCTCAGAGCGATATTTGCCGGTCAGGAAGCCACTGGCCAGCGCTAAGTAGCTGATTACGCCAAGGCCCTGCTCTCGGCACACCTTTTCAAGACCCTGCTCATAGCTTGCGCGCTCGTATAGATTGTATAGGGGCTCCAGGCTCTCGTAGCGCGGATAGCCATGTTGCTCGCTGACGCGTAGAGCCTCGGCAAGCCGCTCGGCGCTATAGTTTGAGGCACCAATCGCGCGTACTTTCCCCTGCTTGATCAGCTCAGCGTAGGTCTCCAGGGTTTCCTCTAATGGCGTCTCTTTATCATCGCTGTGAGACTGGTAAAGGTCGATATAGTCGGTTTGCAGGCGGCGCAGCGAGGCCTCGACGGCCTGCTGAATGTATTGGCGCGAGAGGCCTTTAGGCGTCTGGTAGGCTACTTTGGTGGTGATAATAATCTTATCGCGGTTCCCGCGCGCTTTGTGCCACTGCCCAATAATGGTTTCGGATACGCCACCAGGATTGCCAGGCGCCCATTTTGAATAGACTTCGGCGGTATCGATAAAGTTACCACCGGCGGCAACATAGGCATCGAGCACGGCAAATGATTGCTCTTTATCGGCGGTCCAACCGAAGACGTTTCCGCCAAGGGTCAGGGTCGTAACTTCTAAGCCAGATCGTCCAAGAGAACGTTTTTCCATGGTGTAGCTCCTCTTTAAGTGCTTGAGATTTTTGATGTTACACGCTGTACTATACAACATCGGCTCGTTTGCGCATAAAAATTTTAAGTAAGTTAACTAACTTGTATATAAGACAGAAAACAAGCGCGGCCCAAGTCATGCTGCAGCAAGAGTACGTTAGCTCGTTTAGAGCGTATCAAGCCAGGCCTCCTGGCGCTCTATCTTGCGCATGAGCATATCCCGCGA
Organism: Ktedonosporobacter rubrisoli; assembly: GCF_004208415.1. Classification (GTDB taxonomy): domain Bacteria; phylum Chloroflexota; class Ktedonobacteria; order Ktedonobacterales; family Ktedonobacteraceae; genus Ktedonosporobacter; species Ktedonosporobacter rubrisoli. The sequence goes on from NZ_CP035758.1 coordinate 8,142,458, forward strand.
GCGACAACCATTTGCCAGCAAGCTAATGCCCTGGACAGCTGCGAAAAGATCGACAGCCAGGTCAGCGGCTTCCTCACCTTTGCCAAGTTGGCGAAACTGCTGTGTGATCCAATCAAGATAAAGCTTGAGCATTTGACCGGCTTGCTCGGCCAGGCGATTATCATCCTTTTCTAGCTCCTGGCACAGACTGCCATAGGGACAGCCGTATTGGACCAGGTATTTCTCATCGGCGCTGTTGCGCACCAGAGCCTTTAAGCGCTGGCGAGGGTCAGGGTCCCGTTCCCAACCTGCCATTTTGGCTCTGATATCTGCAAGATGCTCATTAATCACGGCCTCGGCAAGCAGTTCTTTGGTTCTAAAGTGATAATAGACGTTGCCAAGGGGAATATCAGCTTCCTGGGCAATGTCGGCAAGGGTTGTGCGATAGAAACCCTTGCGGTGGAATAGTGCTTTGGCGGCCTCCAGCAGCCGTTCGCGTTTCCCTTCCTTCTTCAATGTTTTCTCCCGTTAAGTCAGTTAACTAACTAAATTATAGGAGAGGAAGAGAGATATGTCAAGCTCTGCCTATTATTTTGTGCCACGGGGCAAATTCACGATAAAGGTAGAGCCCAGACCCGGCTGGCTCTTCACGCTGACGCTCCCATTATGCGCGCGTACAACCCAATCAACTATGGCCAGGCCCAGGCCGCTGCTCCCACCCTCGTGATGTTGATGCGCTGGATCGGCTCGATAGAAGCGCTCAAAAATGTAGGGGAGATGTTCTGGGGCGATACCCTGTCCGGTATCGCTGACGATAATGCGGGCGGCAGCCTCATCCTGCTCTACTTTGAGCGTCACGTGCCCACCGGCCTGCGTATAGATCAAGGCGTTATCGAGCAAGTTCATCACGACCTGGATGAGACGTGCCTCGTCGCCACAGATAGTGACAGGTTGTGGCGTTTGTACTTCTACCGTGATGCCGCGCTCCTGGGCCAGCTCTTCAGCATTGGCGGCGACAGTCTTGACCAGAAAGTCTAGCTGTACAGGTTCCTGGGCCAGGAGCGTACGTCCTTCGTCGGCGCGCGCCAGCACGAGCAGGTCGTTAATCAGGCGGCTGAGCCGTTCGGCTTCTGTATTTATGCCCTGCAGTACTCCCACATACTCGCGCGGGCTCAGATCCTGCAGGAGCGCTACGTCTGTCTTGCTGCGAATGGCTGCCACCGGTGTGCGTAGCTCGTGTGAAGCGTCGGAAACGAAGCGCTGCTGACGTTTGAAGGCCGCGTCAAGGCGTTCAATCATGTCGTTGAGGGTCATGGCCAGGAATTGCACCTCGTCGCGTGGCTGGGGAACCGGCACGCGCTGCTGGAGATCGCCCTCACCTATGCGCCTGGCTGTCGCGGCAAGCTTATGGATGGGAGCAAAGGCACGCATGGAGAGCCAGGAGCCGATGAGGGCGCACATCATCAGCACTTCGGGCGTGAGTAGTACAAAAAGCACAACTTCCTGGTGGAGCACTGCATGCAGCTGTTTAAGCGATTCCCCTACCTGAACAATGGCGTAGGGCTTGCCATGTCTTGTAAGTGCCTGGCTGGCAATACGTATCTCCTGATCAGAAGATGTCTTGACAGTTCCCTTCCAGGGCTGCCCGCTTAAGGGCTGTGCTAAACTCTCCTCGGGGAGGGAAAGCCTTTGAAAGGCAGGCGTGGCGCGCAGGACACGGCCTTTGCTATCAAGGATGCGCACAATCGAGGAGGCATCGACGTCCACGGCTATGCCAGAGGAGGGGCTGGCCGTCGAGCTCAGGCGGGGGATGTCTCCTATGCTTTCATCAAAGCGAATGTGGCCATTCCGATAGCTGACTTCGTTGGCAATTTGCTGGATGCGCAGATTAAGCGCGGTATCTGCTGTACTTTCCAGGGAGGTATCGAGATGTTTATAGGCCACAGCTCCTGAGCAGAGGATGATGATCGCCAGCACACCTGTGTACCAGCAGGTAAGTTGTAGGCGAATGCCCAGCGGCCAAAAGCGATCGCGCAGTTCCCTGATGGAACGGGCGGCCTCGCTCGCTAAGCAGCCTTGCCAGAGCCGCAGCATATATAGGTGTAGCGATTTGAGGTAAGGAGGTTGCATTTTCATCTCTCTGGCTCCTTCAGCTGGTAGCCGGCTCCACGATGGGTCTGGATGATATCAGGTTCGCCGCTGGCGCATAGCTTGCTGCGTAAAGTACGAATATAGACATCGATGACGTTGGAAAAATGTTCGGCCTCGAAATCCCAGACGTGTTCGGCAATCGTGGTACGGCTCAGGACCTGGCGGGGATGGCGCAAAAGAAATTCCAATAGAGCATACTCTTTGGGCGATAGTAGAATCTGGCGTGCTCCACGGTGCACCTCGCGCGTACTCGTATTGAGTATGATATCAAGAAAGCTTAGCGCTGAGCTCTTGATGGGACCTTCTCGCCTCAGCAAGGCGCGCACACGTGCCTCAAATTCGCGAAAGGCAAATGGTTTGGTCAAATAGTCGTCACCGCCAAGGTCCAGCCCGGTGACCCGATCATCTATGGTACTGCGGGCAGTCAAAAAAAGGATCGGCACCGTTCGCTTCTGGTTGCGCAATTGCCGGCACACTTCAAAGCCGCTAAGAGATGGCAGCATAACATCAAGGACGATAAGATCATACGAGATCGTCAGAGCCATGGTTAGGGCATCTTCTCCATCGCTAACTAGATCGACAGCGTAGTGAAACTTTTCCATACCTTCTTTTAAATCTGGTCCCAGACTGGGATGGTCTTCAGCTATTAAGATACGCACAGCACTGATCTCCTCACGCGCAACATGATAAATACATACATATCTACATCATTTAAGTTTACGAATGACAAGCAAAAAAGCTCAAAGATAGTACTCAGTGACTACAGAATAATGCAAGTTGAGACATAAGCTCAAGCTACAAAGGTCACTTTATGCAGGGGAAACAGCTATTTTTCCCAATGACTATCCAGGGCCGCTTGCTGTCAGCCGCCTGCAGTGGCCGACTTCAGCCTATTTTTCGTATATTTATGCCTGCCAGATATGAAAGGTATATTTTTATTATAAAAAGGATTATTAAAACCTTATGGCCGTGTTGTGATATTTTAGTGTAATATTGCGTATTACTAAATAAGCCTGGTAAGAAGGGCTAAATATATCTTCTCGTTTGTTCCGTCTAGCTCACCGATACCTTTTTGAAGTGCTGGCTTTAGTGGGACAGGAAGTACATCATGTCCTCATGTAGAAAGGTCGTGCGTATGAGTTGAACTAGGATTTTCTCCTGGGAGCATATACAAAGTTCATTCTTGCTGGATCAAGTCACCTCCGCCAGAGAGCCCGGCGAAGGACGGGCCAATTAGCGTGCCGCAAAAATAATGTTGTCTGGTCTTGAGTGTGTGTAAAGCGAACTTCTCTATGCCATTTTCCAAAAGGAGAGCATGTAAAGATGTCTTTGACGAAACGAATGCTGTTTCCCCTCTTTTGCCTGCTGGCCATGCTCATGGTGGCATGCGGCGGAAATAGCGCAGGTACAACAAGTACACCTGCTCAGCAGAATCACCCCAAAGCACCTGATAACAAACAGGTGTTGATTACCAGCGTAGGAGTAGCCGGAGTTTCAGATTTCGATACGCTCGATCCGGCCAAAGCCCCCGATTTTAACGCGCAAACCGCGATCTCTGTGATGTTTACTGGCCTGGTCTCCCTTGACGACAATCTCAAAATCAAGCCTCAATTAGCACAGTCCTGGGATAAATCTGCCGATGGTTATACCTATACCTTTCATCTCAGACCCAACCTCAAATTTAATGATGGTACCCCTCTGACCTCACACGACGTTGCCTATAGCATCGATCGCGCCTTCCAGCCTGCGCTTAAGTCTACTACCGCGCCAAACTACTTGCGCTACATTAAGGATTCGGATAAGCTCAATAGCGGCGCTATCAAGACGATAATCGGTGATAGCCTGTTGACGCCCGATGACAACACGATCATTATTAAACTTAGCAAGCCGGTTGCCTATTTCCTGGATGCCCTTGCCTTCCAGAGCTCTTTTGTTGTGGAAAAGAGCCTGCTGCAGAAATATGGTGAGTTCGGTACCTCCTGGCTTGACCATCTGAATGAAGGTGGCGGAGACGGACCTTTTAAGGTCAAGAGCTATATGCATAATAAAGAGATTGTCTTTGTGCCTAACCCCTATTATTATGGGGCAAAACCTCAGCTCAAAGAGCTGATAATGCCATTATATCAGCACGTAGATACCACGAAGAAAGATTACGAGATAGGCCGGCTTGATGATGCTACGGTTCCTCAGGTCGATTTTGCGCGGGATAAGCAGCGCAAGGATTTTTTCCAGACCCTCTTCCTGGCGATCAGCTATTACACGATGAACTTTAATCAGAAACCCTTTGATAATATCCACATCCGTCAAGCCTTTGCCCTGGCTATCAACAAGGATCTGCTAGCGAAAAATGTCTGGAAAGGTTCGTTTGTGGCTACCAATCATATCGTGCCTGAAGGCATGTATGGATATAATCCCAATTTGACTGGACCGGATGGGACGAAGAGTACCGCCGGCAATCCGCAGAAGGCTAAAGCGCTGTTGCAGCAGGGCATGCAGGAGGAAGGCTACAGCAGCGTGAGCCAGATTCCGCCCATTACGCTGACATTTGCCAGCGGTGGTAACCAGGCTGTCAGGGACGAGGTTGCCGCTATGCAGCAGATGTGGCAGCAGGCGCTGGGGATTACTGTCAAGACCAATGACATTGATTTGAATACCATCTTTACTGATCAGGGTCTGGGGGCCAACAATCCGCTCTCGTTCTACACTGGCCCGTCCTGGGTGGCCGACTATCCCGATCCCCAGGACTGGATCACGCTGCAGTTCGGCAAAGGGACGGCCCAGAACGCCATGAACTTTGGCGAGAACAAAGGACCCGATGCCGCAGCGGAGCAGGCTTTGCAGGCGCAGATGCTTGAGGCCGATACGACCCAGGACCCTACAGCTCGCCTGCAGGCCTATAACAAAATTGAGCAGCAACTTGTCAACGACGTGGCCTGGCTTCCTGTTGAGCAGCAGACCTTCTTTGGCTTGCGCAAGCCCTGTGTACAAGGCTTTGGCTTGAGTGATCAGGGTCTTACCAATCCTGATGATTGGGGCAAGACCTACATCTCAACTGATCAGCCTTGCGTTAACGCTACTGTCTCTTAGGGAGATCTTCAGGGCTGCCATGCGCTTGCGCAATAGGCTATACTGGGATGGTGTTTGTTAGCTTTTTGAGGAGCTGAAAGTAGGAGTCTATGTTGCGTAAAGTAGAGCATGGCAGCATCTTCCCGCGCGAGGATGGGAAGATTATTGATGAGCATTTTGGCGTGCTGCATAGCGGGCAGGATAATTTCAGCCTGGCCCATATGACTGCGCCGGCCGCCTGGCGTGAACCGGCGCAGCTCGCTGATTTTGATGAGCTGGTCATCGTTGTGCGGGGCACGCTGGCTATCGAGGCCGATGCGCAAAAGATAGAGGTCGGTCCTGGCGAATCGTGCCTGGTGGAGCGCGGGACGCGGGTAACTTATAGCAACGCTCGGCAGGATAGCGAGTGCGAGTACTGGTCTTTGTGTATGCCGGCTTTCCGCCCGGAGCGCACAAAGCTTGATGTGTAGATAGTTAGCTTTCTCCAAAGTGGAGCGAGAAATGGTGCCCGACATGCCCTTGTCGCTCCTCTTTTTCTTCAGGCATATCTGCGTGGTTCGCCAACGATATTTCAGGGACCGTACCGCTGGTCTGCTCTGCGTATTCCAGGCCTTAGCTGCGTTTGTCTGACGCGATACATGAAAAAGCTTGTATATGCTCAGCTTATTGATGAGCTGAATAAAGGCATGGATAGCGACTTGACGGGCGGGTTTGGTAGCATCTACAATAGCAATAACCAAAGCTGGTTGAAAACTTACTGTGCCATAATACGCGTGTCTGGCATTTTCATATAGCATTGCCTTGTGCATGCTTTATCAGGAGGCTGCCGTGAGCGATCTAACAGGGCAACAACTGGGGAATTATCGCCTCCTTCGTCTGGTGGGGCAGAGCAAAACCGCTAGTGTTTATTTAGCCCAGCATGTAAGGCTCAGAACCCAGGCGGCTATTAAAGTATGGGCCTCTCCTCTCCAGACGGAGCAGATGGAACGCTTTCAACGAGAGATGCAGCCAGTTGCTGGTCTCATTCATCCTAATATCCTGCGGGTGCTAGATTTCGAATGGGAGAATGCTGCCCCATTTCTGGCTATGGATTATGTATCTGGAGGCTCGCTACGTAGGCTTCATCAGCGAGGCAGCGTTGTGAGCTTGCCGCTGGTGCTGGCCTATGTGAAGCAGGTTGCCAGCGCTTTGCAGTATGCTCATGATCATGATGTTATTCATGGGGATGTAAGGCCGGAAAATATGCTGGTTGGCGAGGGGCGTGCTCTTCAGCTTAGCGATTTTGGGCAGGCTTTCTTGATTCAGGCACCTTTTGTAGGGGCAGGCGAGCAACAGCCAGCATTAGCTGAAGAGGCGAGCCAGGATGCAGGGGACGCTGGCCAGGGCGAGGTGAGCAGTAGCGCAGTATATTATATGGCTCCCGAGCAGCTTCAAGGCAAGCTGCACTCGGCGAGCGATCAATATGGTCTGGCGATTACTATCTATGAATGGCTCTGCGGCGAGCTGCCTTTTGTTGGCACGCCGGAAGAAGTAATGATGCAGCATAGCCAGGCCGAGCCTGAGCCGCTACGCAGTAAGCGGGCCGAGATCCCAGAAGCTATAGAGCAGGCAGTGATGAAGGCGCTGGCCAAAGATCCCTGGCAGCGCTTTAGAAGCATCCAGCGCTTTGCAGCCGCGCTTGAGCGGGCCAGCGGCCTGCAGAATGTAGCCCTGCCTGTCTCCGAAACGCTGGCAAATGGCGAGCCCGTGGGGCAGGAGAATGCAAGTTTGCCTGCTACTGGAAGTGAAGCCGTGCCATTTGTGAGCAAGCCTGAAGAGCCTGCGGCGGCAGTGGCCGCGACTTCGCGCAAACTGCTTTCGCGGCGCACAGCTTTGCAAGGGCTCAGCATTGTGGGGGCCCTTGTGGTTGGGAGTGGCGCGGGGGCTCTGGCCTGGTGGTGGCAATCTCATCAGCCGGCTCCAGTTGCCGCCAACGTGAAGCCAACTCCAACTGCATCTAGAGCGCCGACCGCAACTCCGAGCACTGCTACTACTCAAGAAGCCTTGCCGGCGCCCGCGTCTTTTAAACAGGCCCGTGTTCCCGAGCTTAACATCTCTTTGAATTATCCTTCCGATTGGACAATGCATGCTCCAGAAAAGAGCCTCGGGTTGACGAGAGTTGCCTTTACTCCTCAGCAATTGCCCGGAATCAGTTTTCTGGTTTATCGCTATGCTGACGGGCTCTCCACTGATATTAAGGACGCGGATACGCTGAATCAGGATCATATAGCGACGCTGGCCTCCCAGGGAGCGCCTGGCCTACAAAATACGCCGCCCGCTGCCCCTAAGCCCACCATTGCCGGCTCTAGCTGGTCCCAACAGAGCGCATCATACGTTGATCAGCCTGGCCTCAAGATCACTGTGACCTTTCTCTCGGTGCAGCATGGTAAGGATTATTACAGCATTTATTATATTGCGCCTGACATCGTTCTTGACGAAGCCACCAAGAAATATTATCATCCCATGCTCAATTCATTACAATTTCTCTCCTGAGGGATGGGCCCGCACTTTCTGGCGCGCCGGCCACTCAGCGAGATCCTATACCGAGAGGGGCTGTGTAGGGTCTCGCTGGCGGTCTTTACTGTACTGAAGCTGTTTCTGGAGATTCAACAAGCCAGGAGATTTTAAATATCATAAACTTTTCTAGTCTCTTTTATCAAGGGCACTGTGGGGTAAAGATGGGCTTGAGTGAGGACTGCAGAGATAAACTTGAACTTATAACTTGCTTACACTAGCCATAGAATCTGGCTATAAGGAGATGGCCGGTGAGTGATCGTATTGGACAAAGATTTGGCAACTATCGTCTTATTCGTCTTCTGGGGCGCGGCGGTTTCGCGGAAGTCTATCTGGGCCAACATATTCGACTCGGGACGCAGGCGGCGATTAAGGTTCTCTATGCGCATCTAGCGCAAGAAGATAAGGAGCAGTTTCAGCGTGAGGCCCAGATAATTGCCAGGTTGGTACATCCACATATCGTGAGGGTGCTTGATTTTGATGTCGAGGAAGATATCCCTTTCCTTGTGATGGACTATGCCCCCAATGGTCCTCTACATAGACGCTATCCCAGAGGTACAATCTTGCCTTTACAGCAGGTCTTGACCTATGTAAAGCAGGTGAGCAGCGCGCTTCAATATGCCCATGATCAGCAATTGATTCATCGCGATGTGAAGCCTGAAAATATGCTTGTGAGCAAGAGACAGGATATCTTGCTAAGTGATTTTGGTATCGCGGTTATTGCGCATAGCACTCTCTCGCAGCGCGTGGAAATGATGTCAGGTACGATTCATTATATGGCTCCCGAACAGATCCAGGGCCGCCCACGCTTTGCCAGCGATCAGTATGCGCTGGGCATTACAGCCTACGAATGGCTGGCGGGTGGGAGGCCTTTCAAGGGAACTGCAGCCGAGGTCGCTATGCAGCATAATTTGATGCCGGCCCCACCATTGCGCGAGAGGCGCGCCGATGTTCCTGCCGCTGTGGAACAGGTTATCATGAAGACGCTGGCGAAAGATCCTCGGGCCCGTTTTGCGCGCGTACAGGATTTTGCTTTTGCCCTTGAAGAGGCCTATCATAGTACGGAGCCAGGTAGCCCTCCATTTGTGATACCCGTTCCACCTGGATCGCAATCAGCTACCTCGGGCGAGATGCCGCCTGTTCCTGGTTCACAGCAACCTGTCAGAACTCCTCCTTCAGGCCCGCCTTCTCAACCCGGTTTGTCCTCTTCAGGCCCGCATTCTGCAGTTACTCCAGTAATTTTGGGAAGGTCTGGGCAGGAAGGTAGAGCCTCTATTCCTACGCCTGTTGTGGCTTTGACACCTCGTCGTCCCGCTATTGGTGAGCCGGAAGCTGAGCGAGTTCTGGGAAACATGACACGCCGCACAGCCCTCCGCCTGCTTAGCGTTGTGGGGGCGCTGGCGATTGGCTGTGGCAGCGGAGCCGTAGCCTGGTCGCTCAATCCGGCTCAGCCCCTGGCTTTTCTGCTTCCCCAAAATACGCACGCTGCCGTTAAGAACAACGGCAAGCCCAGCCCCTCTTTTAAGCATGTGTCTGAGGCCACCTTAAATATGGCCCTACAATATCCTGATAACTGGAAGACTGACGGTGTGAGCCAGAGCTCTACAAACGTTTCGCTGCTGCTTAGCTCACCCCAGGATCCACAAACCGCCTTTATGCTTACCCGTATCCTTGATGCGGCTTCCGCTACTATTACGAACGCGGATGAGGTAAATCAGGAAGGCATAGCGCTGATGAGCGTTGCGCACGGGATGAATAATTTGCAGCCAACTCCGAATTCGGCGTCACAGCCGATTGTCGCAGGGACTACCTGGTCGCAGCAAAACGGTACCTTCGAGGATTATGCTAAAGTTGCCTATGACTTTGCGATTCTTGCTACTCAGCATAATAAGCAATATTATAAAATTGTCTATTTTATGCCTGATAAAGGGCATAATACCATCCTGAATACGTATATCAAACCTGTCCTCGACTCGTTACAGTTTCTCTCTTAAGCGCTTGCTGAGAGCCGCCGGAAACCGACTGGCGGCTCTTGCCTTGTGGGGATCGACCAGGCTTAAGAGGGTGCTGTCCCGATTTCATTGCACGAAGCCTTCCTCGTTCTATCTTATAAAAGGGGGGCACTGCATAATGAAACTTTATCGAGAAATGAGCAAGCAATCTGTGTTTTTGGCGCTGGGGCTGGCCTTATTGCTGCTATTTACTAGTGTACAGACCGGGCGGGCCAGCAGCGTGACGGTGCAAGATCAGGCAAGTGTGCTGAATGTAGCGCGCGTGCAGACTGAAGCTGCCAGGCTGGGCCGACCACTTTTTATCTATACGGTGCCGGCGTATGTGGACAGTATGGTAGAAGTATTTGGGGTGAGCAGAGCCTTTGACATGAATGTGCAAGGGCATCTGGAGGATCTCGGCACGGAGCGAGAGAAGGGCATTGTGATCGGGATTGATGTCAAAGATCGCTACGTTTCTATTAAAAGCGGCGATCAGGTGTTATTCTCGGATGAGGATGCCAGGAAGGCGATAAAGACGTTCGCTGCTGCCATGCATCAGGACGACTATAACGCTGCGCTGATCGCTACCCTGCACTTTTTGCAGCAGACGCTTGCCGCCAATGAGAGCGATAATATCTGGGGCATAGTCGGCAAAGTGATTATAGGCCTGGCTGTGCTGGGCGGCATAATCGCATCTATTCGCCTTGGCTTCTTTAAGCAGAGGCCGGACCCCTATCGCCATCGCTACTATCACTCAAGCGATAATTCGAGCGGCGGTAGCTCTTCAAGTGGCGGCGGCAGCAGTACCGGAGGCGGAGCAGGAGGCTTCTTTTAGCCTCTGCCCCACCGGTTCTTGTCTGCTAGAGCAGAAGGAGATCAGCGCATAATATAGTAGCAATGCATGTCTGGCTCCTGCTGCGGCTGCTCTAAAATCGGATCGGCAAAGCTTTGCGTGAACGGCTCACAGACAATCTCTGGTTCCTGCTGTTCCCATTTCTGCTGGAAGGCAGACAAAAGCGCCAGGGCCGACTCAAGCCAGGTGGCATAAAAGGTTAAGCGGCTTTGACATTGGGCGCAGAGGCCTCCGTAGACTGATGGTATGCGCTTAGCGAGAATATCATTGATAGCATGATGGCAGAGATGGCTGCTCGAAGAGGACCAGAGTCCGCGTTGCGTGATCGGGTTATGGCTATAGAGGAGGGTCCAGGGAGCTGCTGACTCCGGCTTGATGGCCAGGAGTTGCCAGCGGTGGCGTGCCTTGCTAATCTTCTGAGCTGCTTGTTTAAGGGCCTGATGTAGAGGTCCATATTCGGTATGGATGCGCCTTAAGGCCTCGCTCAGCGCGCTCTTATCGCCCCATGGAAAAAAAACGAAGGCGCTTATCTGGCCTCCTGGAGTTGCTAGCGCCTGCTCTGGCTCGATCCAGATACAGCTACGGGGGAGTGTGAGGGCGGCACATTCGGCCCGCTGCATAACGGATTCTGTGCGGCGAAACTCTCCAGTTTTCCAGCAAGCGCTCATTGTCCAGAGGTAGTTCTCGCCTCTCTCTAGCATAACTTCACAATAGCGTGCTTTCAACAACTTATCGGCAGCTTGTTGTACTTCTAACGAGTTCAAATTATTTGGATAGCCCTGCGCTGCACTTGCCCTGTCCACATGCTCTAATATTTCGTCAAGCTCGGCTTTGCAATCCTCAATATATTGTCCAACAAGTAATTTCTTCCTTACCATACTTCCCTTCCCTGGCTATATGTATATATGACTTCCTACCTTTGACGGGCAATTCAAGTATACAGCATGAAGTCGGATAAGTGAAGTATAAAAAGTGGGCGGCCAAAAACTTCTAAATTATAGGTGTTCGGCCTGCTAAGTTTTTCTTATAGACATGGTTAGCTATGCTTGATGAGGTTATGCCTGCGGCTCCAGGTGGCAAAACTACATAGGAATATCTCTCTATTGCCGATGGTACTTCCTGGGTGAGGGCTGGCTTTATGTAAGGTTTTGCCACGTTCTTTTCTCTCTGAAATGGGAGCATAGGCAGGGAGAGTTAGAGCAGTTCTGGCGCGCAGAACGCTGGCCCTGTACATGTTCAGCGATCTTGGGCTATACTGTTCCCACAGAGAAGAGATTCGAATAGGCGTACTATATTAAGGAGGTAGCGATGTTAGATGCAGCCCACAGCCGGCCACCAGTAGCCACAGAAGGTATTGCCGCAGAGACGCAGCGTTTAGGCTTTAAGCGAGCCTCACATCCACAGACCGAGGCTCTCCTGCGCACGCTGGCCGCTAGCAAGCCCGGTGGCACACTTTTGGAGCTGGGGACTGGCACTGGCATGGGGACTGCCTGGCTGCTGGATGGAATGGATGCAAGTGCCAGATTACTTACGCTGGATCAGAATGAGGAGACTGTAGCGATTGCGCGCAAATATCTGGGAGCCGATACGCGCGTGAAGTTCCTCTTAGTGGATGTGGCCGAGTTTGTGCAGGCGCAGCCGGCTTCCTCTTTCGATCTGATTTTTGCCGATTGCTATCCTGGCAAGTTCTATCTGCTTGATGAAGCGCTGGCTTTGCTGAAAAAAGGCGGGATCTATGTCGTCGATGACATGCGCCCAGCTCCCGAGGGGGAGATGAAGAGCGCCAGGTGAAAGTCAGAGCTTTGATCGAGAAGCTTGAGGCCATGCCGGGGCTGCGCGTTTTAAAGCTTAACTGGTCAACTGGGATTGTCCTTGCCGTCAAGCGCTAGAGGCTATGTTGAGCGTCTCCAGAAAGGATTTTTATGATCAATCAGGGTTCTCTCTTTGAGCCGGATGAGAGCCAGTCGCCGGCCCCGCCGAAGGTGACGCAGGGTTCGCAGCCTGGCGAGCCGCTGGCTTCGCGTATGCGGCCGCGCGGCCTGGATGAGGTTGTCGGGCAGGAGCATTTGTTGGGGCCTGGGCGTATCTTGCGTCGCAGTATCGAGGCTGATCATATCTCGTCAATGATTTTCTGGGGACCTCCGGGCAGCGGGAAGACGACGCTAGCCGAGGTGATCGCGCTCCATACGCATGCGCGTTTCGTGAGATTAAGCGCGGTCTCGGCCGGGGTGGCCGATCTGCGCAAGGTGATGGAGGAGGCGCGGCGCTATCGACAGGCTAAAAAGCACACTTTGCTCTTTATCGATGAGATCCATCGCTTTAATAAGGCGCAACAGGATGCGGTCCTGCCACATGTGGAGCAAGGTTTGGTAACGCTGATCGGCGCTACGACGGAGAATCCTAGCTTCGAGGTAAATTCGGCTCTGCTCTCGCGGGCGCGCGTCTTCGTCTTGAAGGCTCTAAGCGAGGAGCAAACGCTGGTAATTCTGCGCCGGGCCCTGGCCGATAAGGAGCGTGGGCTTGGCGAATTACAGATTGCGATCTCGGATGAGGCCTTGCAGCAGATCGCGCTCTATGCCAATGGGGATGCGCGTACTGCCTTGAATGTGCTGGAACTGGCCGTCCAGAGCAGTCGGAGCGCCGGCGAGGGGCCAGGAACGGCTAATGTGACGCTGAGCACTGTCGAGGAGGTGATGCAGCACCGGGCCTTGCAATATGACAAGAGCGGAGACCAACACTATGATATGATCTCGGCGCTGCATAAGTCCCTGCGCGGCTCCGATCCGGATGCTGGCCTATATTGGCTGGGCCGCATGCTGGAGGCCGGCGAGGACCCGCTGTATATTGTGCGCCGCTTGATCCGCTTTGCTTCTGAAGATATCGGTATGGCCGATCCCCAGGCCCTCGTTGTTTGCGTGGCAGCTCAGCAGGCCCTGCATTTTGTGGGTCTACCCGAGGGCAATCTGGCCCTGGCACAGGCCGTGGTCCACCTGGCCACAGCACCCAAGAGCAACGCGCTCTACGCAGCCTATAGCCAGGTGCAGGAAGATGTGCAGAAGACGCGTAATGATCCCGTGCCTTTGCAACTGCGCAATGCGCCGACAAAGCTCATGCAGGAGCTCGATTACGGCAAGGAGTATAAGTATGCGCACGAATATTACAAAGAGATGCGCATCGAAGATCCCGAGAGGCCGCCAGCCCAGCAGCTTCAAGCGTACTTGCCCGACAATCTGCGTCAGCGGCGCTACTATGAGCCGGGCTACCAGGGCAAGGAGGCCAGCATTAAGCAATGGCTGGAGAAGCGGCGCGAGGGGTAATTTTGTGGCGATTGTGTACCTCTATCTTGAAAGTTTATAGTTCTGTTGGTATAGTAAATCTCAGGAGGTGAAGATATGAAGGTACGAACCTTTACCGCTGTACTTCATAAGGATGAAGATTTGTATGTCGCCGAATGCCCAGAAGTAGGTACAGTGAGTCAGGGCCACACAGTTGAGGAAGCTGTGGCGAATCTGAAAGAGGCAACTGAGCTCTATCTCGAAGAATTTCCTTTGCCTGAGAATGGGCGAACGTTACTGACTACTTTTGAGGCAACGTATGCCGCCTAAACTACGTCGGGTTTCAGGAGAAGAAGCAATTAGTGTACTAAAGCGTTTGGGCTTTACACCGGTTAGGCAGCGTGGTAGTCATGTTATATTAAAGAAACAGATTGCAGGTAGCGAGTCAGGCTGTGTTGTACCTCTGCATAAAGAACTTGCTATTGGTACACTACGGGGAATTTTGCGCCAAGCTGACGTGACTCCCGAAGAATTTATGAAGAATCTATAGTGTTTGTTGGATGCTACTAGCAGGCAGTGTTATCAGTTACAGTGTTGTACCTATGGGCAAAGCACAAGGTGGTATTCTCACTGTAAGTTATCTGCTGAAAATATGAATCTCAGCGGGAGATAATTAAAAAGTGAGGAAACAATGGTCCAGGAAGTCTTTTGTCTTGGACCAGCGAACATAAATGCCGGCATGTTCTCTAGCGCTTCTGTAAAGTTAAGGCACTTCTGGCTTGCAAGCGAGAAGCAAGGCCTTGATGCGCAGCTCCTTTTGTTAGTGGTCGGGCCGGAAGCCTCCCTCAACGCTGGCTAGGGGAAGATCCGGCGCAGAGGAATTGGCAGTGGCCCTGGGCAACTGCGTCAAAACTCCCGCATCCATTTCGCAGACCGTATCACAAAGCACTTCAATATCCTGGGCATTGTGGCTGGCGAGAAGGATCGTCTTTCCTTGATCCCGCAGACTCAGGATCAGCTCTCGCATCTGTAGAACACCTTGTTTATCCAGCCCATTAAATGGCTCATCTAAAACCAGCAGGCAAGGGTCTTCCATGATTGCCTGGGCGATTCCCAGGCGTTGGCGCATGCCAAGCGAGTATTTATTCACGGTTTTTTTCAGCTTGGGGTCCAGTCCCACCAGTTTCAGGGCCTCACAAATGCTCGCGTCACGAATCTTTCCGCGCAGAGAGGCCAATATCTGCAAATTTTTCTTCCCCGTCAGCCCTGGTAGGAAGCCAGGAGTTTCGATGATCAGGCCCAGACTTTCCGGGAAGTCTACATCTTTGCCAATCTGCTTATTGTGAACGAACACCTTGCCCTTTGTGGGGAGCTGGAATCCGCAGATACACTTCATCAGCACTGTTTTGCCGCTCCCGTTATTGCCAACGATTCCATGAATTTTGCCTTCCTCAAAGTCGTGGCAGATATCATGGAGAACGTGTTCAAGTCCGAAATCTTTGCTTACGTGATCTATGTGAATGGCGATATTCATATTCTTAGCTCTCTGTTCCAATGAAATGAAAATTATAGGTCCGTGTGGCATAGAAGGCTATGCCGTAGCAGAGAAGGATTAACACAACAAAAATCGCGCAGCTTTGCCAGATACGCGGCAGGAGATCATAGCCAAAGTTGTGCATGCCGTAGGTGGCCTGGTTGAGTGGAGAGAGCCAGCCCACAATCACATTGGCTTTATACATCAGCTCATCTGGCAAATTGAGCAAGGTCTTAAAGAGCTGTGGGTTGAGCAGGAAGCCGTACAGGCTGAAGATGAAAACTCCCGCCACGCTCCAGATTTGCCCCTTGAGCAGATTGAGCACAAGCATAAGAAAGGCAATCAGCAGCGTGTAGAGGAGCATCAAGGCAAAGATCGTTCCCATACAGGCATAGGGTGTGGACATCTCCAACGTTTTCACGGTCACGGAGAGTCCTGTGGCCTGCCCTGAAGCGGAATAGCCAAGGATCGCCGCTGTCTCACTCCAGATATTGCCAACAAAGGCATCATTCTGGCAGAGCAGCATAGTTGCCCCCAGGATAAAGGCAAGATATGCACTGGTTGCCAGGATGATGTACAGCGCCTGGCCCAGCAGCCATGTTTTTCGGTCAATGCGTACTAGATAAAAAGGCACGCCTGCGTTAAGAAAAGGGATGTCTGCAAACAGCAGCACCAAGAGAAGCGAGGAAAGCAAAATAGAATTGCTATCACTAAACGTCCAGACAAATGCTTCGACAAGTTGCATACTTGTGTGATAGCTATCAGCAAACTTGAGCACCTTATTGGTGAGCAAAAAGCATAGAATGAAGGCCAGGGAGAAGGTGATAAGAATGCGTGGATTTTTATACCACCCGTGGAAATTATATGTAGCCACGAGGACAATTTTTCTGATGCTAGCCATTGCCGAGTTTCCTTTTTGCGAAGATGGCAAATATGATGCCGAAGCCAAGCATGAATGCCGACTGCAGCAGGATCAGTCCCCAGTTTCCCAACATCCAGACATGGGAAGGATTCAGCCATTCTTTAGGATAGAGATAGTACCATGCAGCAAAGTAGCGTTCATGAAGAATGATAAGGATGTAGTAAAAGACAAAAGGGGCAGCGTAGGCCATATAGCGGCTCTTTGTTATGCTTGCCAGGGTAAAACCTACCAGCGACCAGAGCATGCCAGAACACAGGTACAGCGCAGCCTTTGCAAGGATTATACCGGAATAGGTAGCGATAATTCCTCCATCGAAGGGATCTTCAAGGACTGTGAGCCCGAGTGTGGAGAGAACATAGGCCAGAAGTATGCCGCTAAATAGCACAAGCCCGCCTGAAATGGCACAGGCAATCAGCTTCCCCAGAATATAGGCATTGATCCCGCAGCGCGGCAAAAACTGTTTGATAAAGCCGCTCTGCATATCATCCACAAAGGCTGGCGTAAAGGGAAGTGCGCAAATAATAGGTGTGGCGAACGTGACCATATCCGATGACAGCGCATTCGTGATGATCCCAACATGATAGCCCGGCGGTAATTGAGGGCCATTCGCAAACATTTTGTAAAGATTTTCTGTGCAAGCCAGTATGATCACAACTGCCAGGGCAAGCGCGCCAATGCGAAACCCCCTGGAGAGAACGGCACGTTGAATATCGGAACGAATGGTATAGAACATTGGGAGCCTTTTCTGTTTCATTTGTTTCTTCAAAACAATAGAGGGATTTTGCCTCAGGGCTGCATAGAAGTTGTATCGGAGTTGTAATATTTAAGAAATTTTTCTGCAAAATCAGTATATATACAACTTTGTTACAACTATGGTACATAATGAGATGGTATATACAGCTGAAAACCACATTTATAGCAGTATTGAGCCGCGATACACGCTTTGCGCGAAGGATAGATAGTTATGAAAGTACTTATTGCTGAAGACGACATCGCGATCAATGATTTGATTCGCATGAATTTACATGATATAGGATTTATCTGCTCCTGCGTCTTTGATGGCCTGGCTGCCGCCGATCTGCTGGAGCGCGATAGCTTTGATCTTGTCTTGCTAGATATTATGTTGCCCGATGAGAATGGATTTGAACTTCTTGAATATATTCGCCCGCTGGGTATACCTGTGATCATTATCACGGCCAGAAGCTCGCTTACCGATAAAGTGAAGGGGTTGAAGTTGGGGGCCGATGATTATATCGTTAAACCCTTTTCCATTGTTGAGCTTATGGCCAGAATCGAAGCGATCCTCCGGCGCTACAATAAGGATCAGCGGGTATTGGTGGTAGAGGATCTGGAGATCAATACCGCTTCGCGCTTAGTCACGAAGGGCGGGGTACCGGTTGAGCTGACCCTGAAAGAGTACGAATTGCTAGTCATGCTTGTGCGCAATAAGAATATTGCGCTCTTCCGTGAGACACTGTTTGAGCGAGTATGGGATTCAGACTTTATGGGAAATACGCGCACGCTGGATTTGCATATTCAGCGGCTTCGTCGCAAGCTGGGTTGGGAAGACAAAATCAGGACCGTGTACAAAGTTGGCTATCGATTGGAAGTATAAGGATGCGGTTCTCCTTCAAAATATTTATCTGTATCGTGGTCGCTGTCGCGCTTTCCTTTGCTACTGGTGGTTACATGCTGATCTCCTCAAATTTTACTGCCGCCAGGGACAGGGAGGTGAGTCTTGCCGTAGATGAACATCTCTCGCTGCAGTATGTGTTCGAATCAGCGCTGGTCACACAAGAGTTGCAGGGACAGGGTTTGACTGACGATACAGTTCGTACTGCCGCACAGGGTATTGCCATCGGCCTGCAACTGAGCGGGCATGGGGGAAGAGCCATTATTGTCTATAACAGCCGTGCTAAAGAGATCTATCCTGACGCGGGAAAGCAAGCGCCGGATAGTACGAAAATGATTGGATTGCGTGCCGGACAAGTGATGTATGCCTTTACGCATATAGGGAAGACCTATACTCTTTTTGTGACTGGATTGTTGGTCTATGGCTCCGAGAAGATGTACCTCAGCTATAGCCAGGATATCAGCGAGATATTTGCGCAAAGAGATGCTCAGATACAAACGTTTATCTTCTATCAGGGGATCAATATCCTGATGAGCGCGGTGCTGGCTTTTTTGATCTCATGGCTGCTTACTCGTCCTGTGCGCCAGCTTACTCAGATCAGCCATAGGATTGCCGCCGGGGACTACAAGAGGCGGGTAGAGATCCGCACATCCGACGAAATCGGAGAACTGGCACAAAGTTTTAATCTGATGGCTGCCTCAGTAGAGGAGAAGATCAATGCGTTAGAGCAGTCTTCCCATATCAAAGATGATTTTATCGCCAATTTCACCCATGAACTTAAGACGCCGATGACTTCCATCGTCGGTTATGCTGATATGCTGCGCTCTCGCCAGTTGAACCCGGAGACGCTCTTCAAGGCTGCCAACTATATCTACAACGAAGCTAATCGTCTCGAAGCGCTTTCACTCAAAATGTTGAAGCTTGTAGTTATGGAAAGGCAGGACTTCACCCTTGCGCCAGTTGCAGCCGAGGAGTTGCTAAGATACATTCTGCGGGCCGCGACACCTTCCTTTGTGGGCAGTGATGTGACCATCAAGGCGTCGGCGCACAAAGGCTGGGTGGCGGTTGAGCCGGACCTCATGAAGACGCTGCTGCTCAACCTTATGGACAATGCGCGCAAAGCGTCAAGTGCTGGTAGCATTGTGGAGCTGCGTGGAAGTCACGATGGTGAGCAGTACACCTTTACAGTGACTGATCATGGACGAGGCATACCGCAAGAAGAATTGGGCAGGATTACCGAGGCTTTTTATATGGTTGATAAGTCCCGCTCCAGAGTTCAGAACGGCGCAGGGCTGGGGTTGAGCATTGCAAGTAAAATTGCGACTTTGCACCATACCACGCTGCAATTTGTGAGCTGCCCGGGCGTTGGTACCAGCGTTAGCATTAGCTTGCCATATTGTCATGCGCAAGAGGAGTATGAGGATGAAGCATAGGATCTTCTGGTATAGTGTCGTAGCCTTTGTGGTCAGCCTCCTGGTGACAGGTAGTATGCTCATGCCTGGCGTGTTGCTCAGCAGAGCAGAAGATAGTATTCTGCGTTCCCCCTCTATTATAAGTAAAGGCTTCTCTCTTTCCCAGCCACAGAATGTTTCTGCCGCGCATGCAATGCCAACCCCATCAGCTGTATCGGTGGCCCAGATGAGCAAAAGGGTGCAGTGGTATGAGGATGGTGTTGCTGACAGTGTTCTCTCCAAAGAGCCTATCAACGGCAGCATAGATATGAAAGCTGCGGTCAATACCTGCGTTCAGCAAATAACCACTCTTTGGCATAAGGGCATGCTTATGCCTCTTGAGCAGTTTCCAAAGGCATATACCGTGTATGCAGAACAGAGAACCATCCTTGATAGCAATAAAAATCCGGCGCTACAATATTGGGATATTGGCTTCTTGCCTCAATCCAGCCAGCTTAGCATGCGGAAAATGACTATCTCGTTAGACGCTCAAACAGGGATGTTTCTTGCCATACGTATAGATGTGACGAACGCCGCCGCGACGGTTGACCTGGCGAACACCGCTGAAGCTATAGCCAGGGAGATGAATATGCCTGGGCACCTGCTTTTCCTTGACGAACGCAATTTATCTCAGCTTCAAACGGCTGTATGGAAATTTAATGATACAGCCCTGCTCATGCAATTGTCTGTGGAAAAAAGCGACTCTTTTGTAGATTTTGCGATGAGTATGAAGGTACAAAACAGCTGATGCCTGGCCCTTTGGGAAGCCTGTTTCCCTCTCTATTGCATTTGCACACAAACTGAGAAAAAATTTTACAACCTGGATACAACTTGTGTACCTATCTGCTGCAAAATCCCGCTAAACTCTAGCTTGACGTTGAGAGAGCTGCTAGCAAGCAAAGATAGCGGGTCCTTGTCTCAATGTCGCTTATGAGCCAAAGGGATTTTTATGCCTGGAGATAGGAGAAAAATAATGAAACAAGAGGCTCTGCATAAACAGATGCACGAGAAGCTCGTCTGGTTCCGGCGCGGACCGGGTACAAAGCTCCTCATGCTGGCGCTGCTGCTCACCGTCAGCGGATCGCTGGCGGCCTGCCAGAGCACGCCGACGACTCCTCCAGTGGTGGGAAAGCAGCAGAACATCAATACGATGGTAAAGAATAACATACAGAACACCAATCTGTTGCAAGGCGTGCCTCAGACTCTGCTGTTCAAGCAGACGCAGGGAGCCGTCACTCTCAACGTCAATGGGCCGGTGCAACTGCCTCAAACCTCAAAGATTCCGGTGATTACAACACGACCAACCTGTTTTTCTCAGGATACGGTCACCAAAATTATCAATACCCTCATGCCAGGAAAGCAATTATACGCGTTTAATATTGATAATTGGATCAAAACGAATTCTCAAAAGTTGACCACGCTTCTGCAGGCATTACAAATGCCGGGTACTCAGGGAAACAAAGAAATAACCACCCTACCATCATTAGTCCCAGTCGGCTTAGAACTTTTGTCTAAAAGTAAAGCTGACTTCTCAGCATTGGAGCAGAAGTTGGGGAAAGCCAATGCTCCAGCAACAGAGCAAGGGGTGCCAGCGACAGGAAAGTTTCAGCGCATTGATGAGAGTGATCTTCAGGGGCAACACGGAACTCTGCCTGGATTTCATGGAAATGTGCTCTCTGTCTATGCAGATTCTGGCAAAGGCTATGATATGATTCTGGAAGCCAATGCGTCAGATTCTGCCACTGAGTGTGATGTAAGCTTTGCGAGCCATGGCGTCACCGATCTCTACAATTACACTGAGCAGACGGGCCAGGCCCGCGGGATGAGCATATCGCTGGATCAGGCCAAAGCTTTGGCGCAACATACATTACAAGCGGTGGGGGCTAGTGATCTCAAGCTCTCCCAGGTCCAGGTAGGAACCGCAATCCCGCTCTCGCCCAGTGACAACCCCAATAGCATGAAGCAAGCGTATGGTATGTGGTTTACCCGTTCCGTTGATGGTGTCCCCACGACAGTTGATTTGGCCGATCCTGACCAGAATGCCTATCACCCCACCTATCCCTATGAGCGATTGTTCATGCTGATAAATGATGCTGGCGTGATTGAGTTTTCCTGGAAATCTCCGATGCAGGCTACTGGGACCATTTCTTCCAACGCCCAGATCCTCCCGTTTCAGGAGGCAATGAACAGGGCTAAAGAGCAGTTCTTTATCCGCTATGCCCAAAGTGATGCCAGCAAGGGGAAGACTACCTTTACGATCAATCGCATCACTTTGGGCATGATGCGGGTCCAGAACAAGGATCAAGCCAACACCTATACGATGATCCCCGTCTGGGATTTCTACGGCACCGGTGGCCCTCCTCCCAGTAACCCGATGCTGATCGATCACAGTATGGATAGCTTTTTAACCATCAACGCTATCAATGGTTCGGCCATTGATCGGACGCTAGGTTACTGATTTCTCGACTCGGCGTGGTTTAGCGCAGCTCAGTAGTGCATTCTTTGCCCTTTGTTGGCGCGGGAATGGGAAAGAAAACTGCAGAGATGCCTTCGCGCGTATTAAGGACCGGAAGCTTTTCTCAAAGGGATTGTGAAAAGCCCCCTTCCTTCCTGATATCTCCTGCGGAAGTTTCCCACACCTCAAAGCTGGGCAATGTCTTTTTTCGTTGCGCAAATACCTCCCGGGCCACGATGAGAAATTCCCGCAGGAGGGGAGAGAGGTCGTCCCGCTGCCAGAGGAGTACAGTCCTGAAGGCTATATTATGATTAATGTCAGACAGTGGGCGATACATAACTCCTGGGAAGGGGAGCGTCGTCGCTGAGGCGGCAACAAGGGAGACGCCGAGATTCGCTGCTATCAGACCAAGCATAATATGGATGTTTGAGACTTCCTGGATTACACGTGGATTCACGCCGCAGATCTGCGCGATCCGTTCGTAGAGAACTCCACTATCAGATTGACGTGGACAAAAAAAGAATGGTTCCTCAATAAGAGCGGAGAGCGAGATGGATTGCTGGCGTGCAAAACGATGTCGTGATGAGAATGCCGCAACATATGGAACGTGTTGCAGCACCTCTGCGTCAAGCTCGCCTGGAAGATCCTGGAAAGCCGCCGCAAAGCCTACCTGTATCTGCTGTTTCTTCAGAGCCTGCAGTTGCTCCTGCAGATACATCTCCTTGAGCTGTACCTCGACTGCCGGAAAGCGTTGGCAATAGATGGTCAAGACTTCTGGGATAATATTTGCTGTCGCGATTTCGGCATTGACAAAGCCAATATCCAGCCGTCCTCGCTGGCCGTTTTGGGCCTGCTGCACCCGTAAGAGGGAGAGATCTACTTGCTCAAGAATCTGCAAGGCATCTTTCAAAAATAACTGACCCACATTTGTCAGCCGCACCATATGGTGGGTGCGCTCGAAGAGGCGTGCCCCAAGGATTTGCTCTAGTTGGAGAATCTGCTGACTTAAGGCCGGCTGAGCTATGTGTAACTTCTTGGCTGCTCGGCTGAAGTGAAGTTCTTGAGCAACGGCAATAAAGGAGCGTAAGTGACGCAGTTCTACCCGTTCGTTATGCATAAAAGCTCTTGCCGCAAGAATAAATATATATTGGACATAACATCAGTATAACGTTTATAGTCAAGTGGAAGAGCAGGGAGAAGCAAGCATAGATACGACTATCTAGCGACGTGCAGGCTTCTATGCATTGCTATTGACATAGAAAAATGTCGATTTGTTTCAGGCTATCCCCTGTCTTTCTCATATACATACGGCTATAAGGAGATAAAATATATGGATAAACCTCATGAGCGCAAAGATCGAGATGCCACTGACAGGAGCAGTTACGATGTGAATGATAGAGCAGCGTTTAAAAAGCAGATGGAAGAGCTGAATCCTCCTATCATCGAGGATTTTCGTTCCAATGGTGGTAAGGTCGGTGGTGATTTTACCAGTCACAATCTGCTTTTGCTGCATACCATTGGCGCAAAGAGCCAACAGCCGCGTGTCAATCCCCTGTGCTATATAAAAGATGGCGATGCCTTTGTCATTGTTGGCTCTAAAGGCGGTGCGCTGACCAATCCCGATTGGTACTACAATATCCTGGCTCATCCCGAGGTCGAGCTTGAAGTGGACACGGAACGTTTCAAAGCTCGTGCGACGATTCCAGAAGGAGAGGAGCGTGATCGTCTCTTTGCCAGCTACTTGAAACAAGAGCCGGAGATAGATGGGGTGCAGAAAGCCACGCCTCGTATCTTCCCGGTTATTCGGCTGACAAGGATGTAAGAGCCTGGTATTACCAGCAGCCTCGCCCTACTTTTTCTGTCTCGCCCGTATAAGCTCAGAAAGAGCTAACAGGCGAGGCGAAGATCAAAAGCATGGCGGATGGGTGAGCTCAATCTCTGCTGAAAGTGGCGCACCTTTTGCCATTCAGGCTTCTAAGGGCATGCCTTGTAAGAACTGGGCCAGGGTGGTAAGCGTGTCCATTACTTGATAGATTAGCATCTCGACACTTCTCACCTTTGCTCTGGTGCAACTGTTAAAAATGACCGTTGCCTCCAGAGCAAGTCCTCTCCATACAGCAGGTGACCAGCAGGTCCTTGTAGAAGCAGCACATGCGGCATGATGAACGACTTCAGCAGGCCGAAAGAATGCGCATCTTGAAGCTCTTGCAGAAAATGTTGCGCCTCCTCGCTAGAG
Organism: Ktedonosporobacter rubrisoli; assembly: GCF_004208415.1. Classification (GTDB taxonomy): domain Bacteria; phylum Chloroflexota; class Ktedonobacteria; order Ktedonobacterales; family Ktedonobacteraceae; genus Ktedonosporobacter; species Ktedonosporobacter rubrisoli. The sequence goes on from NZ_CP035758.1 coordinate 8,166,557, forward strand.
AGAATGCGGCCGAAGCCCTCGATCTGCACACGCCAATGCGTCTCTCCCCACGTTTCATATGTGATTCCTGCTTGCTCTGGATCTTGCAGGCGCGCAAGGGCTTGAGGATGTACAGCTTGTCGGTCTACCACGAGGTAAATAGTTTCTGTGTGTTTTTGCTGTCCGGGTGCAGCTGCTCTCTGCTTATCTTTAAACTGCCTATGCATAATTCCCTTTCCTCTCGCTTCTCAAAACTTTCTATAGGTAAGAATGGGGCCAGGATACGCGTATCCGGTCAGGTGCCGGATTCCTATGCGCGCCCGCATGGCATCCTCCGTACGGACCGGTAAGTCTGACCACATCCGCCACACGGTCATGACGCGCAGGCCGGAGGCCCGGGCCACTGCCACCCAGGTCAGGCGATACCTCTCCATATACGCGCGAAAGGTATCGTTGAACGGTAACTGAAGTGTATCTTGCTGGCTTATATCGATCTCCATTCTCCACAATCCCTGACTTTTCCCTGGCTCCAACAGGCCAACATCGGTAGATGGCCCTATGACACACTTATGATCTTCAGGCAAGATCGATAAATCCCCGCCTGGCTGCTTGATATTCCTGATATATGTGTTGTAAAGCCTCTACCACTTTATTGATTTTACCCTCTATATTTCTCCTCTCACAGTGAAAGAATAAATAGCAAGCGATTGCTAATCTTTGTTTGTTAAACTATAATATGCACGATATGTATATGTATATTGTGTTTGAAATTGTTGGAAAAGTGAAGGCCATGTTTTGCCCGTTTTGTCAGCAAGCATCTAGTTCAAAGAAAAGGACAGGATATGCCAGCAGAGCGCAGGAAACCACAGATGTCGACGCCACTCAATAGAGTATTGCTTGAGTATCAAAAACAGCACAAGCTTAAGCAGCAGCCACTTGCTGATTACTTGAATGTAGATGTTCGTACCATATGGCGCTGGTTAAGCGGAGAAACTGTAATTACTGATATTCGTGAATTGAAGCGTATAGCCAGGCTATTAGATATTTCTCCTGAAGCTTTGGGAGTTGCGCACACGCTCACATTGTCGCCTGACGCTGAACAAATAGAGGAAGTGATAGAGCACATTTGGAAGTTAGTGCGTGCAGCAAGATATTACGAAGCCAATACTGTGGCAGATCAATTGTTGCAAGATATTATTGGTTTACTCCACACGGAAGATACGGCGCTGGTAAGAAAGCTGGCGCGGGCACAGCACATCACTGGATATGTGAAGAGTCAGGTCACAAGAGCCAATGAGACAAGCCAGCCCTTTTCTCACTATCACGAAATGGAGCAGTTAGCGCGCATCATCGATGATCAAACGTTGCTCAATATCGCGCTCACCTATGAGGGTGATATGTTGCAACGCGGAGGAATGGTTGAGAAAGGCATTGAGTATCTGGAGGCCGCGAGAGATACGACACCGCAGGCAGAGCTAGCCGCAAAGGGGAATGGCTTACAGTTGCTTGGGCGAGCCTATTTTAAGGCGCATCGTTTAGCTGACTTTGACCGAGTAATGAAAGAAGCAGAAGAAATAGCTTACCAGGTCAGTATGGACGATCTCTCCAACAGTACCAGAGGGCAATATAATGTGGGAACTGTGTATGAAGAGTTTGGGCGTAGCTACGGGCTACTGGGGCAATTTAATCAAGCGATGGAATATCTCGACAAAGCGGAGGCCGCTTTTAGTTCATGGTCTGCTCAAAGGCGTGATGTACTGATGAAGACGGCCCGTGCTATGGTTTTAGTGCGAGGTGGAGAGATACGGCAAGGCATTGATGTAGCAGTAGAGAGCGTGGAATTGTGTAGAAAATATGGGAATTTCAGGTTATTAGATCGCGTCTACGGAATACAGCAATATCTCGACCGGCTTACGCGAGAAATTGGCAATGCGGGAAGCACGCTAAGAGAAGCCTTAGATGGTCCAATCGAGTACTAAATTTGTTAAGAAATTTCAATTTGCTCAAATTGCTCCAAACAAGTGGAATCGCCTATCCGAGCCAGCCTGGACACTTTTGCCGATCTCAGATAACGATTCCACGCTCGGCCTCTCAGCCTCCTTAGGCCGTACCTGGCTCTGGATTGGGCTTTGTGGTGAGTCGTTTCCTCCTTGTGACTATGGCTCCAGCGCCGAGAGCCAGCCAGACGAGGCAACAGAGCCAGGCAAAGGCATCTCCCACGCGGGCATAGAGTGTCTCAGTACCTTGAGTTGGCACTAACGCAACCATACTTTGAGGGTCGGTATGGAAGTAGTCAACTGAGGCCAGCGTGCGTCCAGCAGGATCGATAGCTACCGAGAGACCATTATTGGTTTCACGCACTAGCGAAAAGCCTTCCTCGATTGCGCGGAACGTTATGGCATTTGTGTGCCAGGGATCAATCTCTTGCCAATCGTTGGAAGGCGCAAGCAGAATGGCCGCCTGGCTCCTCCCTGCCTGTTGGAGAAGTGCGGGAAAGTCCTCGTCAAAGCAGATCACTGTCGAGAGGCGTCCATAGGGCGTGGAAACAACTGGCACAACACCATTGCCCGCTACAACACTATCAAGTCCGGGAACGGGATGCGCTTTCTCAAAGCGCCAGCTTATCTGCCCCTGCGGATTGAACAAGATCGACTGGTCCAGCATGTTTGGGAGATATTGGTCATTGAGAATGCATACGCCGATATCCAGGTAGAGGCTATCCTGATGTGCCGCCGTGGCAAGCCGGCCAAGAAAAGTCTGCTCATCAGCTTGTAGAAGCAGGATGCCGCATTCAGGCCAGAGCACTATTTTCGCGCCTGCCTGCGCCTCGTGGTGCGTGCGGGCGAGCAGATCGTTGAGCAGCAGTGTACTGCCAGAGCGGAGCGCCGCTAGCTCTGCCGGAGTTGCCCGGCGCGCGTTTAAATCCTTGAGTGCCTGCTTTTGTCCCTGTGCGGCCCGCGCGTAGAGGGGCGCTGAGGTGCCCAGACTTGCCACCCGCACTGTTGCTGGCTGTGAAGAAAAGAGGAGCCGCGCGTATCCTCCCACAAAGATCAGAGCCAGGATCGTCATATAGAGCATGACACCCCGCCGAATCTTTGGCCAGGCCCAATCTTGTTCGATGATCCAGTTGCCCAGCGAGGCAAACCAGGTCATGATAAAAAGAATACCGCTGATTCCGGTCATAGAGAGCAGTTGCAAGAGAGGCAAATCACCATATTGCGTATAAGCCAGTGAGCCCAACGAGCCCAGCGGATCGGCAAGGCCTTTCAGGTACGAGACGGCTACATAGCCCAGAGGAAACAGGAGCGTACTGACCCACGATGACCATTTCTGCGTGAGCAGCCGGTCCAATAGGAAAGGGAGAGCCAGGAAACAGGAGCTCACGAAGATAACCAGTACAAAAGGGACAGAGAAAGGGATCGCCGAGAAGATCAGCAAGAGCAGTCCCGAGGCAGTCAGCAAAAGCGCTGTAACCAGGAAGCCAAGCAGCGGATGCTGGCTGCGCGTAAAACGCAGCAAACAGAAGGGATAGAGCCAGCCGGCAAGCGCAATGATCCAGTTGCCATGCGTACAGATAAGTGCCAATGTCGCCACAGCTAGCCAGATCCAGGCTGTTCCACGGGCTGCGTAACGCGCGGAATATTTGGGGGCCACAGACATCTATTTCTCTCTTTCTATGTTATGAATGGAGGTTTGTCCAAAGTCATCAGAGAGCATTATCATGATTTTTGTTAGTCAGTATAGTGTGAGAGAAACCTGACAAGAAAGTGCGAAAAGAGCTCTTTCTACAGCCGAAGGGACTTTTTTGTTGGCAAGGGCAATCAATTGGCCAGTGCCTGATGACCTCTATCTATCGGCTCGCTATCAGAGGCCATTTGGCCTCTTGCGCCTTGCCCAACTTTGCTATATGCTCTTTCTAAGTGCTAAGGTTAGGAGATGACACGGAACCCTTTTTCATCGAGAGCAGATACATGTGGTCATTGCCATGCAGAAAGAGCAAATATTGCAAAACAGGATGCTATCCTCGCGCTTCTGGAGCTTCATCTTTCCGCCTTCGACACTGGGAACGTCAATCCTCTGCCTGCTAGCTCTCATTGTCGGGCTTGCCTGGTTACTGGCCCATGCGCTCTGGCTAAGCATCTTTCTGTATTGCGCGGCCATTCTGGCCCTTCTATTCCTTGATCGGATCGAGTATTGGCGTTACGGCCAAAAGGAGCAAACACCACGCCGCGCCGCTCTGGTTCTCCTGGCCTTGCGCCTGCTCTGCTCAGCAATAGCCGTCCTCTGTGCCCCTGAGTTTGCCCTGATTCTCTACCTGGTACAGCCGTTCTTTGCGCTATCCTACTTTGGCCGAAAAGCGGCTTATGCCACGGTCTGCGTGATCTCTGTCCTCTATCTGCTGGAAATCTGGCTTGATCCGCGCGCCGACCACAGACTGCTGGCGATATTTCTTGAAGGGTATATCTTTGTCCTGGCCTGCATTGGCTGTGTCGTCATGATACGTAATGTGGCTCTTGAGATGGAGAGCCGGCAGCGCGAGCAGGCCAGCCGCTTGCAGGCTGAGGCTTTACTGGAGGAGGTCCAGGAATCCCGCCGACAACTGCAAATCTACGCCCGCCAGGTTGCGGATCTGGCAACGCTCGAAGAGCGGAATCGCATTGCTCGCGAGATTCATGATAGTCTTGGTCACTCACTCATTGCCATTACCCTGCAATTGGAGAAAGCCCTGGCTTACCATACCGTCGCGCCAGAGGAGTCACAGCAAGCCATGAGCGATGCCCGCCAGGTTGCCAGGTCTGCATTACAGGACGTGCGTCATTCGGTTCGCGCACTGAGGAGCGCCGAAGAGAGATTTTCCTGCGTGCGTGGAGTTGAGACGCTCGTCGAGCAGCATCGCAAGAGCGGCCTGAATGTCAAGCTTACTCTTGAGGGGCAGGAAGAGCACTTTTCTCAGCAGGTCTTGCTCATGTTCTACCGGGTAGTTCAGGAAGGGCTTACCAATATTCAAAAGCATGCTCGCGCGCGAAAGGCCGAGGTGCGCTTGTGCTTCACTCAGGAGCAGGCATCTCTAGTGATCTCCGATGATGGGATAGGTTTTGCGGCGGCCTCCTGGCTGGCAACGGAAGGAGACCATGCCGATGGCTATGGCCTGCGCGGCATTCAGGAGCGTGTAAACCAGCTGGGGGCAACCTTTCAAATTGAGAGTGCGCCAGCGCGCGGCACACGTTTAACTGTCCAGGTCAGGGAAACACATGCAGAGGTAATGGAATGACGAATGCGTTGCAGGAGAGACAAGGGGAAGCAAGCATATGAGCACAGAAGAAAATCGCGCAACTATTCGTGTGCTGGTTGCCGATGACCAACAACTGATCCGCGACGGCATCGTCTCATTGCTGCGTCTGCAGGCAGGCTTAACAGTTGTCGGGTCAGTGAAAAATGGCCAGGAGGCTATAGAGCAGGCCCGAGCCCTGTGTCCCGATGTGATCCTTATGGATGTTCGCATGCCGGGCACTGATGGCATCGAGGCTACTGCTCAGATTCTCAAGCAACAGCCCGATTGCTGCATTCTCATGCTCACGACTTTTGACGATGATGCTTATATCAAAGGAGCTCTGCGAGGTGGCGCTCGGGGATATTTATTCAAAGACATGCCCGCCGCAGATCTGGCCAAGGCCATTATTGCCGCAGTGGAAGGCATTTATCAGCTCGACGCGGCGGTCATAGAGCATTTGATCAGCCCGCCCGCTAAGCCACAGGCTGTGACTCCCTCAGTTGAGCCCGGGAAAGAGGACAGAGAGGCACCAGACCTGACCGGGCGGGAACGTGACATTTTGCGCCTGATTGCCAGGGGCGCCACCAATCGCGAAGTTGCCAGGCAGCTGTTTATCAGCGAGGGGACCGTCAAAAATCATCTCGCGCGCCTCTTCAGTCGCCTGGGCTTGCGCGACCGCACGCAGGCAGTTGTATTTGCGCGCGAACATGGGCTGCTTTGATGCACTTCAGCAGCAAAGGCAAAAGAGAGCGCAACGCCTTTAAGCAGGCTCGCTGCGCGACTGACGTGCACTCTCTCGTCCTGCCTGCTGTACTTATTCGGCCTTGCTCAATGCGCCGTAGATCTCAAGAATGTGTCCATCGGGATCGCTAAGATAGGCGTTACGCGTTTGCATAGCCGGCCGATCCTGTGGGCCAGCCAGCGAAGCTGCGCCCCGTTCGACAAGTGCGGCATAGCTAGCGTCAACGTCATCTACTTCAAAGGCGACATAGGTAGGATGGCTGGCAGATGCGGGCGCTGGTATGGCTTTATCCAGCGTCTGCGCCAGGCTGGCCCGGCTGAAGAGCGCCAGCGTAGCCTCGCCAGTATTGAAGGAGGCGAAGCCTACCGACTCGTCGTAGAAGGTTACCGGTAACTGCACGACATCGCGCCAGAAGCTCACAGCTTTTGCCATATCGCTAACTAGTAGACAAACGTAATTAAGTTTCATTCTATGCTCCTCCATATTTATTGTTGGCTTTCCTGGTTTCTGACCCATGCCAGCTGCCTGGCTGGCGTCGGGTAATCTCCCTATGAGAAATTTAGCATATGCGGAGCTCAGCGTATTGTAAAAACGCGCCAGCTTAGAAAATTTGTGCTATGATACATACATCTCAACGGTTCGCTCCCCTGGCTTTGGAATAGAAGCGATGCACAAAAGGAGGCCTCAATTTGAGCGAGAGTTATGCGCGTCTGGACCCGGTATTGCAGCCAGCTTCGCCTATGACGCGCTGCCGGCTGCTCAATATCAAATATGATGAGAGAAAGATAGACCTGGCTCGCTATGCGCCGTCAGCTGATCTCGCCTTCTTTGTGGCTCATTACTGGTTTGTGAGCTGGGATCTGCGCGGACAAGAACCGTATAGCGTTGAGAATCTCCCCTATCCCTGTGTTCATCTGACGGTTGAGCCGGATGAAGCGCGCCTAACCGGCGTCTGGCGGGGCAAGTCCCGCACAGTGCTTACCAATGCGGGGCGCGTCTTTGGTATCCAATTCAAGCCCGGCGGCTTCTATCCTTTCATCAAGCGGCCCGTCTCGCACTATACCGGTCGCTCAAGCGAGCTCTCGACGATCTTTGGCCCCGCTGCTACGGAGCTGAAATTGGCGATTCAGGCCCAAGATGAGCAGGTTCAGGCCATTAAGCTGGCCGAGCATTTTCTCAGTGCGCGCCTGCCAGAGCCAGATGAACGTGTAGAACTGGTTCAGCAGATTATCGACAGCATCATTCTTGAGCGCGCGCTTACCAGCGTTGAGGATGTAGTGAGGCACTTTAATCTGAGCACAAGGACGCTGCAGAGGCTCTTTAGCGACTACGTGGGGATCAGCCCGAAATGGGTAATTAAGCGCTATCGCCTCCACGAAGCTGCCGAGCGCGTAGCGGCGGGCGAGGTGCAGAACTGGTCAAAGCTAGCCCTGGAGCTGGGCTATTTCGATCAGGCCCACTTCATCAAGGATTTTAAGGCCATTGTCGGCCATGCTCCGGCGCACTATAGCCGGGCCATAAGCTGAGGCCTGCCCTGATTTTTCCCTACTGCTGAGTAAAGCAGTATGCCGGCCTTAACGATAAATAAGGTAGCCGGCGAGCGCGGCCAGGCCCAGAATAATAATGATGTTGACGCGTTTGGCGGCCAGAAGCAGGGCGGCCAGGGCGATGAGCCAGCTGCGCCAGTCAAGGCCCGACCTGCCGATGATGGCCCAGACTACAGTGAGCAAGATGCCAATGACGGCCAGCGAGATGCCGCGCATCAGACCACTTACCCAGAGCTGGTTTTCGATTCGCGTGTAGCCGGCTTCGATGGCCAGGACCAGCAACGGCGGTAGCGTGATCGCAATCAAAGCCAGCAGAGCGCCAAGATAGCCATAAGTAAAATAGCCAAGACTGATCACCCAGAGACCATTAGGGCCGGGGCTGATCTGGCCAATGGCGATGGATTGGCCGAAATCGGCTTCGGTGGCCCAACCGTTGGCTAACAGGTCCTGGTGCAGGCTGGGCAGATTGCTAAAGCCGCCTGACGAGAATAAAGTAGCCTTGAAGAAGAGTAGAAAATAGGTAAATGGATCGATCATCATCAATCTTTCTGTCATGCTATGGATGGGTTATATTCTGTGGGTCTTAGCCGGCAAACAGTGCCCGCGCTGCTTAATCCTGGCGCGGTGACGTTTGACGGCCTGGGCGCTGCTGCCAGGGGGTAAAGATAGCGATCCCTGCCAGAGAGGCAGCCAGCAAGACAAGAATTACAGAGGCTTGCCATACGATAATTGCCAGGGCGCAACCAAGAATGATAAGCACGCTGGCGAGCTGACGCCAGAGTCCCTCTTTGCGTACAAGCTCAAATTGTGGAGCGGCAAAGCGAATTGCCACCAGCAGCATAATGCCGGCGGTAGCAGGGACAACCCCGCGTAAAATAGCCTGCACTGCCGGAAAGTGCTCGATCAGCGTAAAGCCCGCCGTCAGCAGACAGGTAATTGTGGCGCTGGGGAGGAGCAGCCCGAGCAGCGAGGCCAGCATGCCCCATAAGCCGCCCAGCCGGCGCCCAATCAGGGCGGTCATGGCCACAAGATTAATGCCGGGCGTGAAGAGGCTCAAGTTCCAGAGCCGCGAGAAATCTTCTTCGGTGAGCCAACCATACTTCTCAATGAATGCGTCCTGAATCAGAAAGGTTGTTGAAGCTCCGCCCCCAAAAGATTGCAGACCAATGCTGCCCCAAATGCGTAAGAGCTGCCATACGCCTGGTCTGCTTGCTGGTGGTTTGCTGTGTGTCATGGCGATCCTTCGTCTTGCCGGGAACGGCTGATGATAAATATAGGCATAGAGATAGAAATCCCTGGATATCGAACTGATATCCAGGGATCATTTGCTAGCGCTCGTTTAAAGGCACGAAGTGCAGGTCCATCGGGCCGGTGTATTCGGCCTCAGGGCGAATCAGGCGATTGTTGCTCACCTGCTCCAATACATGGGCCGTCCAGCCAGCGCAGCGGCTCACGGCAAAGGTTGGCGTGAAGAGATCGCCGGAGAGGCCCACGGAATTCATTAAGGCCGCCGAATAATACTCGACGTTTGTGTAGAGGCGACGGCCGGGCTTGAGCTCATCGAGCAGGGACAGGGCCAGCTCTTCGACGCGCCGGGCCAGGACAAAGCCGGTGGGATCGGCCACCCGTGCCATTTCGCGCAGCTCTTCGGCGCGCGGATCTGTCGTCTTATAGACACGATGGCCAAAGCCCATGAGCTTCTTGCCGCCGCTGATGGCCTCGCGCAGCCAGCTTTCGGCATTTTCGACGGTGCCGATCTCCATGAGCATATCCTGCACTTTGGAAGGCGCCCCGCCATGCAGAGGTCCTTTGAGCGCGCCAAGGGCCGCTACGATTGAGGAGGCGATATCCGACTCGGTGCTGGCTACGATACGTGAAGTGAAGGTTGAGGCGTTCATGCCATGATCCGACAGCAACACAAGATAGGAATTGAGCCCTTTGACATGCTCTTCTTTGGGTTCCTCTCCACGCAGAAGATAGAGATAGTTGGCGGCGTGGCCTAGCTCTGGGCGCGATTCCAGTGGCTCCTGACCATGGCGCAGGCGCTGGAAAGCTGCAAGAAACACTGGGAAGCGCGCCGTTAGGGCAATGGTCTGCTCAATCGTTGGCTTGCCAGTAATAACGTTGGCACCCCAGGCCGAGACCGCTGTGCGCAGTGCGTCCATGGGCTCGGTGGTGTGCGGCAGCGCCCGAATGGTCTGCATCACACCGTCTGGAATGCTGCGCTCTGCCGCCAGCTTGCTACGCAGGCTGGCCAGCTCTTGCTTATTGGGGAGATGCCCAAACCAGAGCAAGTGCGCAACTTCCTCAAAAGAGGTACTGCGCGCCAAGTCGTGGATATCATAGCCTCTATAAATAAGGCGTCCCGCGGTACCATCGACCTTGCTGATCGCCGTTGAGGCCGCAACGATGCCTTCTAGTCCACCTTTATTGGGTTTTGTGGGAGTGGTATTCTGTGCTGTGTTGCCAGTGTTTGGTATCGTCGTTGACATAAACGTCTGCTCCTTCGCTTTATCTAGTGCACGAACAAGAGTCTGGGAAATGGCAATAAACAGGCTTGTGCGAGCTTGGGGTGTCCCACATCATCTCCCTCGAATATGGTTGAGGATGCACTAGTATTTACTGAATTAACGCGATGTGCATCTTTTATCTGGGGGCCTGGAACATACCCTGGCCTTTTCTCCACACGGCTCGCCGCAGGCGGCGAAAGGACTTGCACATGGAGTTAAACTTAATACCTAACTCTTCTATGTTGTACCATTAATGTGGATGGATGTCAATAAAACTTGATTCGGCTAGACTCTACTAGATTTTACTCGATTTATGTCGATTCGAAGCTGGCATTGATTGCCTGAGCAGACGGTCCCAGACGTTCCTCGCGATTCTTGAAAGTGGGGTATTCGTGGCAGCATTAACGCTCTTTCGCCCTTCCAACTTTCGTGTCAGAGGGAAATTAGCTCAAAGAAGCTCTCGCACAAGCGCAAAATTTTCCTGGAAGTTTTCAAGCAAGCTGGTTATGTTAGAAGCACGCCCATGAAGCGTGCAGTTGCTTCGCAACAATGGCTTGAGAAGTGGATGACTGTACGCCATTTCTTGTAATTCAGGCACTCGGTAACAAGAGATGCTGACGCTTGGCCAGCATCTCTCAGTCCGAGAAAGCGACGGGAAAATCGGGATAGGTGCGTCTCCTCGAATTGCTGCTCACCGATTTGCTGATTTTCTACAGTGCGCACGAGATGTGCATGGAGCACGTGTGGGAAGGCTCCGCACGATTTCAGAGGTGTCAGACAGCAGATATCGTTCCTGTTGTAACCGCGCCTGCACGCTCGTAATTTACGAGAATGATGCCACTTGGGGAGACCTGGCTCTCTGTCACCTTAAACGCGGCTGGGATGGTGCCATCGGTAAACAACCGTTTCCCACTGCCCAAGGTCAGCGGATAGATCTTGAGCCAGAATGCATCGACCAAATCATGCTTCATAAGTGTCTGAAGGAGATTTGCGCTGCCAAACACGTGCAAATCAGGCCCTGGCTGTTGCTTGAGTTTGCTGACTTTTTCCGCAATGTCTCCGCTTAAAAACACTGTGGGCTGCCATTCGCTAGAAGTCATGGTATTTGAGGCGACGTACTTGGTCGCTGACATGACGCCGGGCCAGCCGTCAGCATGTTGCGGCCAGTACGGTTCCCAGATTTCAAAGGTTTTGCGCCCTAACAACAGATCAAACGGCAGGTTCAACTGCTTCCTCACGATGTTTCCAGCAACATCGTCACCATAGGGAGCTACCCACCCACCATACGCGAAGCCTCCACTGGTGTCTTCCTCTGGCCCTCCTCCAGCTTGTATAACCCCATCAATGGTGATGAATTCGAGTGCAATTACTTTTCTCATGACCGATTTCCTCCAACATCTGATTGATTGATACTGCTCACAGGTATTTACAGCTATTACCCTTCTTCCTGCCCTTCTTGCATTCAAGAGAGCTCATAAAGGGGAATCATTTTATAATTAGGACGTACTTCTATTCTACCTGCAGAAGAAGAAAAAAACCTCTCGTATCTTGCTCAAATCCTCGGCCCGACTCTGGCCTGAGAAAGAGCAGCCAGGCCTCGCAATCCCCAAACATTGCGGAGGGGCGAAACAGAGAGCTAATAGGATATCGTAATCATTCTTACACGTTTATGATTGACAAAATAACTGTTGCCTTCTATGATTGAGAACAGGAAGCCTGAGCGATATCCGTTGGAAGGAGGGCCACACGATGATCGAGTTAAATGGGGAAAATTATCTAGATGGGCATGAAGCTTCTCACCTGCTTGGCGTGAAGCTATCAACATTGTATACGTATGTCAGTCGAGGGATTTTAAGAAGCTACAAGCAGGGCATTAAGCGACAAAGACTCTATAAGCAGACCGAGCTAGAGGCACTTTTACAAGTGCGCCCCAGCAGCAATACCGCTGTGACCCCCGCTGCTGTAGAGCCCGAACAGCTTGACAGCACGCTTCCGCACGCAGAAGATTGGGTTCCCAACGTCTGAGTGTATCCCGTTGTCAGTTCTTATCTATTCTTGCTTTTACCGTACTTATAGTGTTCTGTTCTTATCGTGCTAAAATAGTGTCTTGATGTTATAGAGTCTTGAGTACTTTGTTGGCAGCGGGCATTGGGTGCTATGCCGACGCTGCCAGCCCTTTATATTCCCGTTCCGCTCAATACGCGTTTAGCTAATGCTGTTGCTCTGCCCTCAAAATCGTAAGCCTGCTGGCTCCTCTCCCTTGCTACAGGCCTGTAGGATCGCGCTCCAGGTATCTGTGCCGCCGAGATGATAGATCTTTGTGTCGGCCAGCTGCGTGGGCGCAGCTGCGTCACCGGCAAATAGGATAGTCACCGCGTGACCACCCTGGCGCATGCGGGTCAGGATATCTAGCATCTGGTCGCTGATCCTGCTTGTAATCAGTACGATAGTTGCCCCGGCCGGCAGGCGCGTCCGTTCGGCCTGCATAATATTCTCAATTGAAGAGTTAAAATAGGGCTGCACGCGGGCCAGAACTTCCATGATGCGGCGGCGTTGCTCAACGCTGCTTGACGCGGGAATATGCACGCGCCTGCGCCTCACCTGAGCGGCGACCGTCTCCTCTAGATCCGCCTCTTCCTCTTCACCGTTGAGCATGGCTTGTGGCAGATCTACTTCTTCAGGCATGAACAAAATGGTATTGGCATAGAGCCCTACCGCGTAGCCTTCGTTGATGGCCCAGTCGGTAACCGAGGCGGCGGCGCAGATGGCCAGCTCCTGTAATTCGGGATGGATGCCAAAGTGGGTATCGATACGCCCATCGAGATTCAGGAAGATTTCCATGGTATAGGTGGTTGTGGCCTCGTAAACTTTGCTCTGGAGCTGCATCGTGCGGGCCGTCGCTTTCCAGTGGACGCGGCGCAGACTATCTCCGTAGATATAGTCGCGGGTCCCGATGACGCGCGAAGGATCTTCTAGCAGGCGGCGCGGCGCCCGTTTATCTCCGAAGGGATGGCGCGCGGGCAGGTTGAAGCGGCTCAGGGGCAGGATGAGGGGATAGACGAGGACATACTGGCGTTCTGGAAGCTCCATCTCCCGGCTGATGAAGCCAAAAACGTCGCCACTGCGTACTGTTGCGGGACCAAAGGCGTGTACGCCACGGGCGAAGCAGCGCACGCTATAGCGCCGCGTCACGCGCTCATACCAGCCCGGGCTAAAGAGGCATTCAAGGCGCATCTGCTCGCTCAGGATGCGCTTGCGCAGATTCTCGCCCTCAATGCTCAAGGAGAGCGGCAGCAGGTCTTCGACCTCTAACCAGGGCAGCGGCAGCAGTTTGGAGTTCTCGATCTGCAGCGAAAAGGTGATCTCTTCGCCAAAGAGGGCGCGCTCCTCGCTGAACTGGCGTTGATAGTGCAAGGCGTGAAAGCAATATTTGGCCCAGATATCCGTGAGGGCAAGAATCAAGAGCAGCAGCGCGCCGCACACGAAGAGCAAGGGCAGATGAATGATAATACCGGCCAGCACGACGGCGGCACTAAAATAATACCAGTTTTTGTTCATAACTGCTCTACCGGCACGGCAACACTGCTCAGGATGTCTGTAACTATCTGTTCCATGACGCGTCCATGTAGACGAGATTGGCTTGTCGGGATGATACGATGGGCAAGAACGGGCAGAGCCACATGTTTCACATCATCGGGAATAACATAATGGCGGCCCTGAATGGCTGCGTAGGCCTGGCTGGCGCGATACAGGGCCAGGGTTCCGCGCGGGCTGGCACCCAGCTCGACGGCGCTATGCGTACGCGTGGCGCGCAGCAGCTCGACGATATAGTTTTCTATAGAAGGTTCCACGTGGACCTGGCGAATCAATTTCTGTAGACTTTGCAGGGCCTCGGCGCTGAGCACTGGCGTGAGATCCTGCAAGGGCTGCCCTTCTTTGAAGCGCTGCAGGATCAAGCGTTCTTCGGCGTGGCTGGGATAATCCAGGCGCAGGCGCATCAGAAAGCGGTCGAGCTGGGCTTCCGGCAAGGGAAAGGTTCCTTCTAGCTCGATAGGGTTTTGGGTGGCAATCACCATAAAGGGTCGCGGAAGCTGCAATGTTTCACGTTCAACACTGATCTGACGCTCTTCCATAGCCTCCAGCAAGGCAGACTGCGTGCGTGGGGTCGCGCGGTTAATCTCGTCGGCAAGCACAACCTGGGTCAGCAAAGGGCCCGGACGGAACTCGAATTCCCCCTTTTTCTGGTTGTAGAAAGTAATGCCGGTGATATCGGATGGGAGCAGGTCAGGGGTGAACTGAATGCGCTGAAATGTGCAGCCGAGAGAGCGGGCGAGAGCTTTGGCCAGGGTCGTTTTGCCAATGCCCGGCACATCCTCAAACAATACATGCCCTTCGCACAACAGGGCGACCATCAGCAGATCGATAACCTGCTCTTTGCCGATGATGACCTGTCCCACGTTGTGGCGCAGGGCGCGCATTGCATCCTGGACCTGGCGTATTTCCTCAGTTTGCGTCATATTTTGTCCTCTAAGCAAATAAGCTACCTTTTACTCCCACTTGGGAAAGCTAAAAGAAAATATTAAAAAATACTGCAGATGAAGGCGAATCTGGCTATTGCATAATATACTTAAAAAGTATACGCCTGAAATAGGCAAATACTCACCGGACCCTAAATGATCTGTATTTCGACTGTTTGAGATATGACCGTCGCGCCGCTCTGATCCTGGCCTATGGCTGTGATGTGCGCGCTAACTGCGGACGAGCTCTGGAGATCGGGCACATGCCAGGTAAGCTGAGCGCTGCCATCAGCTTGAAAGGTTTGTGCCGCGCTCACTGAGAGCGTTGACTGTGCACCGTAGTCCAGCAATAGTTTAACATCTGTATTCGGTTCTCCGCCCGTGACGTGCACAGTTACCGTTGTGCCTCCCTGCACGCTAGAGGGCAGATCGAGGATGTGCAGGCTTTGTTTTCCCTGTAGAGAGATATCTTTTTTGCCGCCACTGCTTGAGCCGGATGGCTGGCTGCTCTCGTTAGAGCCCTTGCCGCCAGATGGAGGAGGAAAGGTGGGACGAATATCAATAGTTCCGGCGGGCGTGACTTTTACATCCTGGGGCATGACTTCGTGCTGCATGGCTGGGGTAGTGATCTGGGCATATATGGAGGTGACGAAGTTGATTAATATAAAGCCGCTAATGATGGCGAGTACAAGCGCTAGCAGAAAAATGAGATAGCTTCGATCGGTGCGTAACGCTTTGGGGAAGCGTTGCCCGAAGGTCCCGCCGGGCGGAAGCGTTTGAGGCAGCGGGAAGAGAGGATCGGGGCGTTTAAGCACCTCGTGAACTTCTTCAGGGAGCTGATTTGTGGCGGGCCTGCTCGGTAATAAGGGAATAATAGGTTCGCCCTGCGGGAGTTGCGGGTTCTGGCTTGAGCGATCTTCGCGCATTATTGCTCTCCACCTCAAACTTTCAGTTTTTACAAACGCCTTTATTTAAAAGACCTTTCCAGTTGGCGCGCCAGGCTGCCGGGTGCCACAAAAGCTCCCCTTCTTGTACGCGCTCACCTTCTATTGTTTTTGGGATGTTATTAAGCTGGCAGATTTATGCTTTGTCTCTAGCATTTGAAGAACGTCTCTATTGTATACATTACCTTAGCTATATGCAAGTTTGCCAGTTCCGGCTCTTGTAGGATGCTGACATGCGGCCCTGCTGGCTGCCAGATAGCCGGATCGCTGGGGCCAAAGATGGCGATAGTGGGTATGCCGAGCAGAGCCGCCAGGTGCGTAATCCCGGAGTCGTTGCCCAGGTAGCCCCGACAGCGTAAAAGGTAGCGGGCTACGGTGAGCAGGGGGGCATCTTCAAGGATGGTGAGGAGCTCGCTGCGCGCTGGTCTGAGCCTGGCTTGCAGGTAGGCCAGGCGCTCTTGATCGGCCGGACCGCCCAGTAAGAGGATAGGAATGTTGCGCTGCCAGAGCTCCGTAATCAGCTCGGCATAGGAAGTGAGCGGCCAGCATTTCGCTGCGCCACCGCTTCCCGGTTGTATGGCGATCCACGGTACCGGCGGAGCCGCGCCAACCTGCGTAAGCTCGGGTGCAAGCTGCAAGCGGGCCTGCGCCAGATCAACCTTAACGCCCACGGTTCGGGCCAGGTAATCAACGATATGGATATGTGCCTCAGCCACCGGGCGACCGGGAGCCACGATTACCCTCCTGGCTCCGGCGGCGCGCAGATTCTGTTCCACAAGACCATCTGGATCGCGAAACCAGCAGATAGCTAGCTCTAAGTCGCGCAGCTGCTCGCGCAACAATGAACCGCCGCGCGCAGCAATCCTCTCCGGCGTTAAGAAGAGCTCGCTCCACTGCGGCGAACCATAATGCGATGTGCCCTCGGCGATGCCCGTGGCTCTGGCCAGCTCCAACATGGGTTCTGGACTGACCAGCGTCACATATGGATGGGCATACTGCGCCTTTAGCGCCGCGATGACCGGAAAAGAGAGCAAAACATCGCCAATGGCGCCGGGACGAATGACCAGGATGCGCGTATTTTCCATGCTCTATGCCTTTCTAGCCAGCGAGAGAATTTCCAGAACCAGCGCGGCTACCACAATCACGATGGCCGTGAAGATGCTCCAGCTATGGAGGGCAAGCAAGATCAGGTTCAGGACCACGATGAGCGTGAGTAAGCCCCCCTGGCGTAGCGCGTGACGCGCGGTAGCTCGATAGCGCTGCGAAGAGAAGATTCGCGAGCCCGTGAAATAGGCCACAGGCGCCAGCGTGCTGGTCAGGGCCACGCTCAAAATCAGGAAAAATAGCGCAAAGGCCAGGATACCCTCTGGCGCGATAAAGCGCGTGAATAACAGCAAGGCAGCCCATGCCACAGGAGCGATGAGCAAAAGCATATAGGGCGATGAGCGGTTCGTTGTCCTATGCATAATCTTTCGTGCCTATCGCTGTAAAAGTATGCCCATATGTTCTGACTGCACGATGCGGCAAAGGGCCCTGACTGCCAGGCAGAAACAGGCTGTGCATGTCTAAATATCCCTATCTCATCAAATTAAAGCCTCGATTGCCGTTGAGGGGAGCTTCGGTACGCCGCCGGCTTTCCTGGGCCTCGGCACTGAAGTATTTTTGCCAGATGTCGGGAGCGTCTTTGCTTTCGCCGCCGTGCGTTGTGTGCCGCTTGCGTACGCGGCAAATGACCGGCGTGTTGACGCTGGCTCCGGCGACAATAACCTGACCTTTGGAGAGCGCGGGCAGATTTCCCAGCAGCTCGCGCCCGACGCCCTCGATGGCGGCGGCAACGCTCTTCTGGTCGATCTCATTAACAATGCGCATAATGCATTGCGTCTGGCACTGGCTCAGCACGTCGGCATCCAGCTTGCCCGGCCGTTGACTGATCAGACCTACACCGATGCCAAATTTGCGCCCCTCAGCCAGCACTTGCTTAAGAATGCTTGTCGAGACGACCCCGATTCCGCTGGGCGCAAAGTGATGAGCTTCCTCAAGCAATACAAAGACCGGGTAAGGAAGATAAAGATCGCCGCTGTGCACCTTGCCCTTCTCTGTATCCATGCGCGCCCTGTACAGGCGGCGCAGCAAGGTAGCCACGATAACTTGCTGATCGCGCTCATCGATCTCGTTAAGCTGCAGCACCGTGCATTGGCCGGGCTTGAATATCTCGGGCAGGTCAAGGTGTTGCGTATCGTCAAAGGTAAAGCTGTTCTCGAAGCGCTGCTCAACGCGCCAGGTTAGCGCGTGGGCGGTGCTGGCATCGTCGGCTCCCTCGCCATCTTCGTCGTTCTTCTGCTTCGCCACTGACTTGATCGCTATCTTCAGATCGGCAACGCCCCAGGGCATGCCTTTCTTCATATCACGTGCTTTGCGGAGGGCTCGACTCAAGAGATACTGCTGTTTCTCGGTCATCTCGGGGAGAAGCGCGCGCATATCGCCCATTTCCAGCGTGGAGACGCGCACTTTGACCTGTTCAGGTTTGTAGACCTTGACCTGGGCCCGATAACCGGCGCCTCGACCGTTGCCGGCTTCGCTGAATTGCGGCGCGTTGGCGATTTGATCGAGGGTGCCGTACTCGCCGTGCGGATCGATGATCAGGACGCAAGCCTTGTTGTGGGGCTGCATAAGCTCTTCGATCAGGACGCTGGCCAGGTAGCTCTTGCCGGCGCCAGTGCTGGCGATAATGGCCATATGCGTGCTGACCACATCCTTAACTGAGAGCACGACTGGTACGGCATCGACGGGCCGGGTCAGCAGGGAGCCGATGGTGGCCGAGCCGGGCTGGCGATCCTGCTTACGGCTCAAGATTTCGGCTAGCATGCGATCGTCGGCCAGGAAAATCTGTGTCCCCGATTGGGGCGGAATCCAGGGATTGATAAAGGATTCGGTGGCTGGATTGTAGTAGCCCATGATGGCGACGTGCAGCTCAAAAAGCTCATTGGTGCGCGCGTTATACCCAACCATGGCGGCTACCTGCGTTGGCGAGATCTCCGGCTCGCCGAGAAAAGTGTCGGGGTAGAGCTGGAGCGGAACGCGCTTGACAATGCGTCCCAGCACGCGGCGCATAGGGCTGCTCTGACCGTTGGTGCCCACTTGCTCAGGATCGACAAGCTCGTAATAGACATACTCGCCGTTCTTCAGCTCCTGCTCATCGTCGCGTGAGACAAAGGTGTACTCATGCGTGGTCTCGCCAGGGCCTTTAGCAATTCCTACGGCTTTGCGCATCGTGCGTGCAGGCATAGGCGAGGAGCCGTTTGGATCGATCATCAAAAAAACCTCCGCTAGCCTGTTGTTTCTACTTTGAGCCGCCAGGCAAAGTTACGCTTCACGATTGAGAGCAGGGCCAGATTTTGCGGGAAGAGGCGTTCTAGCTGGTCGATGATACGCAGGGTGACCATGGGCAGTAAGCTGCTGCGCTGGGTCAGAATATGCGGGAGATAACCCATGTGAAGGTAACGCTGTTGCCTTCCGCTCTCCACGGGATCTCTGAAATAATGGAAGGCGCTCACTTCCTCGTCACTCATCGTCTCAACCTCGCTGCCCAGCTCTAGCGAGACCAGCGGTATGCCATGGGTCACCGAGACCACGTTAGCATTCCCGCCAGCATCAGGGGCTATCTCGACCATCCCAAGCATCATAATATAAATCAGCACAGCCTTCTCGGCAATGTAATCGGGCGAGAAAAGTTCTACCTGGCTCTCGTTAGAGAGGCGGGGACCAAGCGAGCCAAAGGCGGGATTGAGCAAAATCGTGTCATAGATCACGCCTACGGCATAGCTAGTCGGTTCCTGGCGATTCTCTGGCGCATAAGCAAATAGGCTATCCAACTGCTCTGCCGGCCTTGTGCGGATCGCGACGCGTACAAAGCGGCCAAAGGCATAGTCTACGGGGGCCGGCTCGTCCTCTACTTCGTGTGGCCCATGGATCTGGCAAACATAGTTGATGTGTGAGTCAGATTTTACGATTTTCCCAAGCACAACCATTATGCCCCTCAACTTTCCAGCTTACGTTTTTCTCTAACAAGGCGGTCAAACATAAATCCTGCTCCCTTATATGGTTTAAGTTTCGTAGCGAGAATGCTGCTACTTTTCTGTTCATCACTCTTCCTGGAATTGCCGCATGCCTGTAAGAAACCTTGCTCTTTGTCTAATACCTTCCAGAGATCTTGCAGGAAACAACCTTAAAAATTTATCTACAGTTCCTTCAGGCGTTCCTTGCTTACTATTTAGTATCTCATCCTCTTCAGAGTCCCAGGACATTTTCGATACCCCACCCTTTAGGACATACCCCGTATCAATGCCTCACTCAGGAAATTTCCAGACAGTCTCCACCTTATACAACCGAGGTGAAGCGGGATCTATAAAGACGGTATCTATGACAGATTCTACCAGATTCAGACGTGCATTGAAATTCTTTTTAGGCCAAGTCTCCTTTAGTTCTTGCATATCTGATAAAAGTGAGGCGAGATCTAGCTGCTTTTCTTGCAACTTGAGCAGCTCCAACTCTTGACGTAGACCATTCTTTTTCGTCTCTAGCTTAGCTGCTTTCTCCTCATATTTTTGTATCGCGTTCAACTATACGCGCCAGAGATAAAGAGCCTGAGCCAGCCCTCTCTATCTGTCAAGGAAGATCCGTTCTTCATCAAAAGGTCGGAAGACCCTGCGTTTCACGGCACGAGGCAGTGATGCATGCACAGCAAATAATGCAGGATCGGGCAGGCGTAATGGGAGAGCCTTGAGTATCAAAAGGTGAGACGCGAAAGAATTTCTGCACATCGAAGTACTCCTTGCGGGTTCACGCTCAACTGGTTATGCGCTACCATACTCCACGCGTTGCGCACACATTGTGCCAATCCCCATCCGCGTATGCGTGTTCGTTCCATTCCCAATTCCTCACTCAGTTGAGCGACGCGCCGGGCCAGCATCTGCTCCAGGTTGGGCGCTTCAAGGATGCGAGGCAAAGGGTTAAAGAACGAGGCTCCCACCTCATACCCGGGATCACCAACCACTCCCTTAGGATCAATAGCCAACCATGTATCCTGCGCCTGTAAGATATTATAGTGGTGGAGATCGCCGTGCAGTAGCATGGTCTGAGGAGCCGAGGCACTTAATGTCGCGAAGAGATCTATCGCCTCCTCAACCAGGCGCGGCGGAAACGGGCCATAGCCACCAGCGTAGTACGCTCGGAGCTGCGTCAGGTCTTGCCCCAATTGCTCAACAGTCGGGAAGGTGTGCTCCTCGGGTACCGGTCGCCAGAGTTGACGCATAATTCCGGCCAGAATAGATGTGGCTTGCACATCCTGTTCTGGTACCAGTGACTCAAGCATAGTTCCCGGTTGCAAACGCTCCAGCACCATGGCCTTTTTCTCCTCGTCATACTCCAGCAGGCGAGCGATGCCTCGCCCATTGAAGATGCGTAGCGCAGCCAGTCCATGCTCAAACTCATCGGAAAACTCGGATGTCTTCAGAATTACTGGCGTGCCATCAGCACGGATAGCTGGTGCCACGTAGTGAAACGAAAGATTCTCAAACGGGGGCAAGAGCGTGAGTTGCCAACGCTGGGCGTATTCCTCCAATAAAGAAGGGAGGCGTTGAAACCAGGCATTGGCCGCCTCTGTGCCGTAGACCTCGCGCATAAAGTGGAGAAAATCTTCAGGCAGGTGAAACATCAAACATGATTCCTTTCGCACGTGCATATGATTGAGATGATGGAGAACTAAAGAGGGTATCAAGAGGTGGCGCGATGCGAAGAAGAGATGGTCTGTGCCCAAAAAGGGTGAGAAATGGGAAGAACTTGTCTCTGCTCTTACTTCTTGCAGTGCGCCGCATGCGGCGCGATCACACCCGCAGGATGAGCAAGGATAGAGGTGAGTTGGAGGTAGTGTGGACGTTTCATCATTGCTTCATCGATATCCTTGTTGCTTACTTTTTTGAACAGATGCGTGAAGCTTATCATAGGACATTTTTGTCTGTCAAGCGTCGTTTCTTCTGTCTATTCAACATCTCACAATCGACAGTTTTCTGACACTCCCTTTTCAGTAAATGATTCCTGAGCCTACTTGATATCTGCAAGTGTGGCATACTTCCTCTGGGTGTCTCAAAAATTGTATCATAGGGTCCTGTGACAAAAACTTTATGGCTATCCTGAAGTAACCAGGCCCTTTGGCCAGAATGGGTCAGTAAAGAGGGATTTATGCAGGGTATTGGTCGCTAATCAGGCGTCCAGGGCCAGGCTGCAAGCTTCTCCCTTCACCCTTTTCAGGTATTGGCCGAAAAACTTGCTAATTCGAACGTGGCAAGGTACGCTTATGGATGAGTACATGTAGCGCTGGCAAGATCTATCCTCCTGCTATTGGAGAGCGTTTAGCTATAAAATACATTAACGATTGGAGAAATCCCGCATGTCCCCTAAAGACTCATC
Organism: Ktedonosporobacter rubrisoli; assembly: GCF_004208415.1. Classification (GTDB taxonomy): domain Bacteria; phylum Chloroflexota; class Ktedonobacteria; order Ktedonobacterales; family Ktedonobacteraceae; genus Ktedonosporobacter; species Ktedonosporobacter rubrisoli. The sequence goes on from NZ_CP035758.1 coordinate 8,188,533, forward strand.
CCTATTACCTGAGCCACCTCCCACCAATCAGGTGCCTCGCCGTCCTCCAGAGGTAGATAAGTTTGTCGATTCTTTTTTATCAACCGTGTGCGATACCAGCCGGCGCTATATTCTAGAGCTACTGGCCCTCTCTGACGACGATGGTCCAGGCGCAGTGCCAGAAATGCGCTCTGGCGATATTGCCAGAGCGATTGGACTTTCGGCCGCCACGACTTCTGAGCATTTACAGCAGCTCTTGCGGGCAGGATTGGTGCTCTCGCGGCGCGAAGGCAATACAGTCTATTACCGCCTTTGCAACCATGAACTGGTCCAGGCTTTCCAGACCTTGCTCGTAGCCCTGGATGGCGCCTATGAAACGCACTCTCCCAGAGAGAATCTGCAGTAGGCTTTGTCTGATGCTTGAGGCTGCTCACTCTTGCTTTCAGGCCAACAAGCGCTCGATGGCGTTAAAGAAGTCGTCAAGGTCGAGCGGTTTATTCATGCCGAGAAGCTGACGCTGCCTGAGTTCCTGTTGAGGTAGGCGCGCGCTGATCATCATGGCGGGAATGTGCTTCAGCTCTTCTTTCTTATGCAGCTGGTCGTATAGCTCGATTCCGTTCATACGTGGTAATTGATAATCTAAAATAAACAAATCTGGTTTTGTTTTACTCACGATGTTCAGCGCTGTAAATCCATCTGCCGCTAATATTGCCCGATGAGGCGTTTCTTGCAAAATAGCCTGCGTAAGCACTTCGCCAATATCAAGATCATCTTCTACAATCAGAATGGTTTTTAGCCTACTTCTCTGCGCTTCCGAAAAAATTTGCTCCTGATTCTGAGCCATATATTGCTCCAAACACGATAATTAATAAAATACTTTTAGCTGGGCAATTTCGTCAAAAAGCCGAAATTGTATTTTTGCCTATATCACGTTTTATATATATGAATTGTGACGCCTGTTTCCCCGTGGTTTTCCCTCGCCTCGCTGCCCCGGGAACAGTAGCCTGGCAAGCTCTGCCCCGGCCTATGTTTAAAGATGGCTGCATATGGTTGAAACAGGTTATAATTGGGCTAACAATATGTTGCATAATCTTAACATAATGTGGCGATTATCGCAAAATTTGACCCATTGCTCATACTTGGGAGAAAAGTTGCCCTCTCAAGCCCGCTGAGGACCGGCTTTTGCCTGGAAAGGAACTACTGATGCCAGTTTCGCCTTTGCCTGTGTTAGATGATATGCTGCAATCGCTCTTGCTTGCCGAGGAGGGTGAGCACGAATTTCACGAGGAGGGTGAGGAGGTACAGGAGCTACGCCAGCTTTTCTTTCCGGTGACTCGTGAGTGTATCTATTTGAATCATGCCTCCAACGGACCCTTGCCTCGCCCGGTCGTTCATACGCTTCAGGAATATTTAGCTGATTGTAGCGCCTTCGGGGGTGTTCATAAGGAGCGCTGGGACGCCTATCGCCATGGGGCTTATCGTCGCCTGGCCAGCCTGATGCATGCGCGACCCGAGCAGATTGCTTTGTTGGCAAGCACTGGCGATGCGCTGATGACACTTGCCGATAGTTTTGACTGGCAAAAGGGCGATGTGGTGGTGAGCGCGGAGGGCGAGTTCCCCAGCAACGTTTATCCCTGGCTCAATTTGGCCGAGGCAGGCGTCCAGGTGCGCACGGTGCCGGCGCGCGAGCATCGTATTCTGGCCGAAGATGTGATTGCCAGTATCGATGAGCGTACACGCCTTGTGAGCTTAAGCCTTGTGGAGTTCTCTACTGGCTACCGCAACGATATTGCGCAGATTGTTGCCTATTGCCATCAGCATGGCGTGCTCTGTGGCATCGATGCTTTCCAGGCCCTGGGCGCGTTGGAGGTCAATGTGCAGGAACTCGCGGTTGATTTTCTTGCGGCTGCCGCGCATAAGTGGCTGCTGGCGCCGCAGGCTACGGGCATCCTCTATGTCTCCGATGAACTAGCTGCGCGCCTGCACATGCGCCGCAAAAGCTGGCTGAGTATGCAGGAGCCGTTTGATTTTTTTGCCTATGAGCAGCCCTTGAAGAGCAGCCTTGCCCGCTTTGAGCACAGCGCCAATAAGTTGCCCAATATCGGCCTGGACGCCGCGCTTGGCGTTTTCGAGTGCCTTGATGGCGGAATGCAGGCTGTGGAGGCTCGGATTCTTGGTTTGACGGCACAGGTAATAGAGGGTTTGCAGCGCCTGGAATATCCGCTGATTACGCCTGTGGGCGAGGGCGAGCGCTCGGGAATTGTCTGCTTCTTGCCGCATCCGGCCCATGCTGAGCAGAGCGTGCAGCAGATTGGTCATGAACTGGCCGTGCACAATATCTATGTCTCGGCACGTCCCCATGATCGCAGCGTGCGCATTGCGCCGCATTTCTATAATACGCCTGAAGAGATTGATGCGCTCCTCAATGTGCTTGAGGAACTGAAGCGGCCGCGCCCCGCTGAGAGTAAGGGCTAGAAGCTGGAAAGGTGGCTCCATGCAGTTTACGTTTGCTCTACTAAACAGGGAGGATGCACAGGAGATTTATACCTGGCGCTATAGTGGGCCTTATGCGGTGTATAGCCTGGGGGGAGATGAGCCCGCTGGCGAGGATGATCTGGCTGAGATGTTGGACCGGCGCAGCCCATATTATGGCGTGCGCAATGAGCGTGGCGAACTTGTGGGCTTCTTTAATTTTGGCACCTCGGCCCTGGTCTGGGATAGCGGCGCGATAGGCGTGCTGATCGACAAAGAGACGCTAGATCTTGGCCTGGGCTTGCGGCCCGATCTTACCGGTAAAGGCCTGGGCCTGGCCTTTGTCGAGGCGGGCCTTGATTTTGCACGCGCTACCTTTGCGCCCCGGCACTTTCGCCTCTTTGTGCTGGCCTGGAATGAACGGGCCATCCGCGTCTATGAGCGCGCCGGCTTCCAGCGTGTGCGGCTCTCGCTTGTGCGCAATATTCATGGTGAGCACGAATTCCTGGAAATGTGCAGGGATGCATAGAAAACAGTTATGCTAGAGATGTATGCAAACGCATAGAAGACTGCGCTGGTTCAGGAGCCCGTTGCTCTGTTCGTGCCAGCGCGGTCTTTTTTTCCGTCTATGCCTGCACAGACTAGCGAGTTTGGGATATACTAAAGAAAGAAGTATACGATGTGGCGTAGGGAGCCGTGTTATAGAGGCGAGAACAAATTCTTCTGCTTGACAGCAGCTCTTCACATCGCATACAACTAACTGGTAAGCAGATTACAGGCTCACCGGTTATGATTGGCACAGTTAAACCAATCATGGGTATACGAACCCTAACGTAGCGAGAGGCAAATTGTCTCGTAAGATATTTAAGTAAGGAGAAGATGTTTTATGGCATTCGAGCTTCCACCTCTGCCGTACGACTACAACGCTCTTGAGCCGTACATCGATGAGCAGACGATGCACTTGCATCACGATAAGCACCATGCAGCATATGTCAACAATCTGAATGCAGCCGTCAAGGGCACTTCTTTTGAGAACCTCGCGGTTGATGATGTGCTGCGCCGCATCAACGAGGTACCAGATAATGTGCGTACTGCTGTGCGCAACAATGGCGGCGGCCATGCGAATCACAGCATGTATTGGCAGATCATGAAGCCTAGCGGGGGTGGCGAGCCCACAGGCGATCTGGCAAATGCTATCAATTCTGCCTTTGGTTCGTTCGATGCCTTCAAGAATGCCTTCAACGATGCGGGTGCCAAGCGCTTTGGCTCCGGTTGGGCCTGGCTCGTGCTGGGTAAAGATGGCACGCTTCAGGTTGCTTCGACTGCCAACCAGGATAGCCCGCTGATGGATGGCCTCTATCCTGTGCTGGGCAATGATGTTTGGGAGCATGCCTATTATCTCAAATATCAGAACCGCCGCCCTGAGTACCTGGCCGCATGGTGGAATGTAGTCAATTGGGATGAGATAGCCAAGCGTTATGCTCATGCCCGTGGCCTCTAAGCATTCTCTAGCCACTGTGTGGCTTGCCGCGAACCGGACTATCTAGCAAGATAGCTCGGTTCGCCGTTTTTTTCTAGAACCGCATTTTTCTCTGGTAGGAGATACTTCGTAAGATTTATAAACGCACAACGGTGGGTACTGATCTGTCAAGTGTTGCAAGCAGTTGGTAGAGGCAACGCTACGCAGGGAGAGGGTCTACCGTGGCTTGAGATGTGCAGGCACGTTACTATCCAGGTAGGGCATCAGGGGCAAGACGCGACACCCCCTCCATGATCACCTGCGAGATAATATCCGCCATCTCTTCTGACGACACCATTGTCTCCTCCTGACTCCACTGGATCGCGGTTCCAAACATTGCCCAACTGACGACGCGGGCGATCGTTTCAAGCGGCTCACCTCTTCGTCTCTCTCCACGCCTTGCCTCTCTGAGCCAGGTCAAGAGCAGTTCGGTCAATTCTTCATGGACTACCTGTTCGACCATCGGAGCAAGAACAAGCGATGGCTGACGCTGGTGGCAATACTTCTTCTCAAGGGCATTCAAGACAGCTTGAATGAGCAGATGCAAGGTCCTTCTGTCCCATCGAGGTTCAGGTGGGAGGACACGTGCGAGTTGCTGGTGAAACTGCTCACGGACGACAGCATCCGCGAGCATATATTTATCGGTAAAATGGAGGTAAAAGGTTCCTCGGTTGACATTCGCCCGCGCGGTGATCTCCTGGATACTCGTCGTCGCAAAGCATTTTTCTAGCTCCGGGAGGCTGCTCCTGGCCTTCCCCTTTTCTCGTACCACGTCCACAAATGCCTGCTGTAACACCTGGCGCGTTCGCTGGATTCGCCGATCTTCACGCCTCTTCTGGTCCGCCATACCTCTGCTCCTGTTCCTCGTTTTTCAACAATCTCTCGCTCGTGTTCAATTCTCAACACCAGCATGGTGGTTGCTTATTGCTTGTTGCCCTATCAAACCTTAGTATGAGAGGCGGCGGTTGGAAAGGGAAGCAACTGACACATCATTTTACACGCTCTTCAAGGAGAACACAATGCAGCCATCAGCCTTCACAAACAACGATTTGACAGGATACTACACCACAGCCATTGACGCTCTCTGTGAGATTGCTCGCTCATCTTTTCTCCTCGGCAGATTAGGCGAGGCCCTCCACGTGCTCGGTACGACTCTGCACCTGATAGAAGGAGGCGAAGTAGCACAAAAGGCTCGCCTCAAACTCTTGCTTCTGTATGGAAAGGTTCTCATTGTCGATCACCTTCTCCATAGAGGCGACACAGATCTCCTGTTTTCGACCCTCCTCCAGGCCCAACAGATCGCCGAAGCGACTCAGGATCAGCAGGGTCGAGCTTCCGCCTTGAGCTTGCTCGGCCAGGCACACTGCAATGCGACTACGATAGCCATCGTAAAGAGTGGTGCCCTGCCTTTCGGCACACAGGGTCAGGGGAAATACGAGGAAGCCCTCTCTTATCAGCAAGAGGCTCTGGGTCTCCAGGAGATGCTGCACGATACCCGAGGGATCAGCGAATCCCTTTTTGGCATTGGTCTGGTGTATCAGTTCTGGCAGCAGAATGAGTTGGCGCGGGAGCACTTTAACAGGGCCATCCAGGTTGCCGAAGAGTCCGGGTACGTGTTGGAACAGGCCGAACCCCATCGCCATCTGACTGTCGATGCCTTATTCAAAGGAGACCTGGAGGCTGCGCTTACCCACGCCAGGCTCGCCCTCTCCTTCCGGGAAGCAGGCGGCTTCAGGCTCTACCAACCATTAGATCACCTCTCGCTCTGGGATATTTACCAGAAGATGGGGGACACGACCAAAGCGCAGTTCCACATGCAGCAGGCATCAACTCTGGCAGAAGAGATGGGATTGGCAACGCTTCTGTCTTCCGTGATCACCTCGACTAATCATCTGGGAGATCAAAAGGAGGATGTGTAGGCAGATGAAAAGCGCTCGTGCAAGAGTGACAGCTTGGCTTTCCTCTTATCAGGGCGAGCGAAAGACGCGTCTTACCAAACAGGAGAAGTGCTGATTGTATCCTGTACAGCGCACTCTATCAAGCTGACATTTCATGATCTCTGCGATACCGTTGACGCAACCTCTTTTGGATTCCTCGTGCCAGCCGCGAGGTATCCAGCTGATCAAGAGAAGGTTTGGCAACGGTATCGGATTCAACATTACCTCTCTGCTTTATGGAAATGGAAAGAAGAAGCTCGTATGGCAAGGCCTCATCATACTTTGGACACGGTTTCTCTCCAAACATTTGAACCTCTCTCACCCACTTGCCTGACGTGTGGCAAGGCTGCTCATATCGCCTATCATAGGCAACGCATGGTAACCACTCTCAGTGGACACCATCGTTTGCACCTCTGGCAGTGCGCCGCTGTATCTCTCCTGACTGTCTACGCTCTCAGCAGCCCTATCGGCCAGAGGAGGAAGGAGCATGGGCATTACTACATGAAGAATATGGGCTGGATGTGATTGCGCTCGTCGGATTCCTGTGGTACCGGCGGCATCAAAGCCTGCCAGAGATTCATCACAGTTTACATGAACGAGGACTCTCGATTGGCGAACGAACCGTTCTCAATCTCCTTGCACGGTATGAAGAGTTGGTGGCCATTCACATCACAGATCGAGAACGCCGCCAACCGCTTGTGCAGAAGCAGGGATCGCTCATTTTGGCAGTGGACGGGTTGAAGCCAGATGTCGGTCATGAAGTGCTCTGGATGGTTCGTGATTGTGTCTCAAGCGAACTTCTGCTTTCTGCTCCTGGCCTCAAACTCTACGAGCGACTATTCTTGATTGCAGCCTCTCTGGAGCGGGTCGCGGAAATCGGGGGCTGCCATCTTCCCTCGACAAACTGGCGCGGCTGCTGACAAAAGGAGTAGCAACGACAGAGCAGTTGTGGCCGGACATACAGACCGGGTATGCTTGGGTGCATCGGGCTGCACATGTCTTGACGAACGCCGACCTTTTTTCCTCCACAGAGGTGCAACAACAGTGTGAGGAACTACTGGAGGCGATGCGATCCAGTAACCCCCTGACTGCCCCACTCTCCCAGATGACCGCGACCTTTCTCAAAGTGACAGAGAGCTACTGGTCTGGGCTGTTTCATTGTTACGACGTGGCTGATCTTCCACGCACCAACAATGAGCTTGAACACGTTTTTGGCTCCACCCACTATCATGAACGACGAGCAACGGGTCGCAAACAAGCCTCTCTCGGTCTGGTTGTACGTGGTTCGGTGCATCTCGTGGCAGCAGTTGCTGCCCAGAATTATCACTTCAGTGGCCCCTCGCAACCTGGCGCAGTGGCGAGCGCTCAGAAAGCAAGTTGACTATCATCATGAAGCTCGACGTGAACAGCATCGTTTTCGGAAAGACCCTGAACGCTACTTACGTACTCTAGAGGAGCAGCTCTCCCAGAGAAAAATGCGGTTCTAGTTTTTTTGGGAACTCCCCTGAAAAGCTCTGCTGTATTTGTCCAGCCCCAGGGCGATTTATCCACAATATATGTGGATAAGTCGAGAAAAATGTGCAAAACTTCCTCTATGCAATCTTTCAGCCTTTAGTCTTCTGGCGTAAAACCTGCATATGCAGATTATGCGAGAGTTTTGCGCCACCACATTTTTCTCTTGACTTTCGCCTTACCTGAAGGTTGTATTCTAATGACAGAGTTGTTCATCTAGCTGCAAATGAGCAGGAAGAGACGGGATGAGATGTTAAAGATTCGCGACTTTGCCAGGCTTGCCGAGGTATCGATGACTACCTTGCGCTACTACGACGAGATTGGTCTCCTCAAGCCGATTCGTGTTGATCCTGAGACCGGCTACCGCTACTACACGATGGATCAACTGCCACACCTGCATCGCATCCTGGCGTTCAAGGAGCTTGGATTGGAACTCACTCAGATTGCCGAGCTTCTGAATGAGGGAGTTTCTCCCGAGGCATTGCAGGGGATGCTGCGCCTTAGACAGGCAGAGGTTCAGCAACGTATCCAGGCGGAACAGGAACAACTTGTGCGCATCGAAGCGCGCCTGCGTTCCCTAGAGCAGGGCGGTGGGCTGCCGGCCTATGAAGTCGTGCTTAAGGCCGTCAGGCCGATCACTGCTGTCTCTCTGGGCCTGACGGCGACCGACCTGGCCTATCAGGCGCACTGGGCTGACGCTCTCGATGCCATGTTAAAGCGCTGCGGGATTACGCCAGTCGATCACATGCTCATCATTCATGGCGAGTACGGGGATGACGGTATGCCAACTTCTGTGGAGGCGCTTGCACCTGTTGACGAGCGCGATGCCGATACGCTGGTTACCAATAGCGAGGGACGACTGAGGCGTTGTATCCTCCCAGCCGTTCCCCACGTGGCCAGCACGCTCCATTATGGACATCCAGCACGGGTGTTCTCGGCCTATCGGGCGCTGGGAACCTGGATGGAAAGCAATGGCTATACCATCGTGGGGCCGCGCCGCAAGATTCGCCTGCGCCGAGGAGATAATCTTGACGAAGCGCTTACCGAGATCCAGTTCCCGGTAGAGAAAGCTGCATGAATGATTCCGTAAGCCTCGCCGAGCCGGCAATCTGCCAGCATTGCACGGCAACCAACACATCTTAGCGAAGGAAAAGGAAAAAGTGAAACTTAGTTTTGGGATCAAGACTGCCCCACAAAGCACAACCTACGAAGATATGAAAAGAGTCTGGTTGGAGGCCGAGCGCATCCCGTCCATTGAACACGCCTGGCTCTTCGATCACTTTATGCCCATCAACGGCGACATCACTGGTCCTTGCCTTGAAGGCTGGTCCCTCGTGAGCGCCTTTGCTGCTATTACGAGCCGCCTGCGCCTTGGCCTACTGGTGACTGGCAATACCTACCGGCACCCGGCAATCCTTGCCAACATTGGGGCGACCGTTGACGTTATTTCCAATGGTCGCCTGGACTTCGGCCTTGGTGCGGGCTGGAACGAAACCGAGCATAACGCCTATGGCATTCCCCTGTACTCTCCTGGCGAACGCATCAGGCGTCTTGGCGAAGCATGCGAGCTGGTTAAACGCATGTGGACGCAAACGGCCCCCAGCTTCGAGGGAAACTATTACCGGCTCAAAGCTGCGTACTGCGAACCAAAGCCTGTGCAAAAGCCGTATCCGCCTTTCATGATTGGAGGCAGCGGGGAAAAGCTCACCTTGCGGATCGTTGCTCAATATGCCGATATCTGGAATTGCGCCGGGGGAGATGTTGAGAATTTCAAACGGAAAAGCGCTCTTCTTGCTGGCCATTGCAAAGCCATTGGACGCGATCCCCAGACTATTCAGCGCTCAATACCGCTTGTCTTGAACCCTGCTGAGATGCAAGCAACGCGCGCTAAGGTGCGCAGCTTCATTGAAGCCGGGGCAACTCATTTCGTCATAACTATACCCACGCCCTATCCTGAACAAGTTGTTCAACGTCTCGCTGAAACTATCGTTGAACCATTGAAAAGGGAATTTGAGTGATCTCCACCTTTCTTGCCAAGAAATAGAGATCGCCAGGCACGACGCTACTGATATCGTATTAATAGCACTAAGACGAGACATAACGATGACTGTATGTATTGAAGACATAGCGTAATTGATAGATCAAAGAACAAGTAGGAGGATATCATGATTATTGTTACTGGAGCCAGCGGCCAACTTGGTCGGGCGGTAGTGGAGCGCCTGCTTGCCCGCGAGCCTGCTGAACAGATTGGGGTGAGCGTTCGCAATGTGGAGAAGGCGCAAGAACTCAAGGAGCGCGGGGTCCGTGTCCGCCGGGGCGATTTCGAGGACCCCGCGAGCCTCGACTATGCCTTTGAGGGAGCGTCAAAGGTGCTTATTGTGTCATCCAATACCTTTGGCGAGACGACGATCCGCCAGCATCGCACAGCCATCGACAGTGCCAGAAGGGCTGGCGTTAGTCGAATCTTCTACACAAGCCACATGGGCTCATCCCCTACCTCGCTCTTCCAGGCTATGGTTGATCATGCTGCCACTGAGGCGGCCCTGCGCGATACTGGAGTGACCTTTACCTCGCTGCGCAATGGCTTCTACGCGGCCTCTGCGCTTATGATGCTTGGTAACGCGCTGGAGACAGGGGAACTGCTGGCCCCAGAGGACGGGCCGGTTTCTTGGACGGCTCACGCAGACCTGGCCGAGGCGGCCGCGCTGGCCTTGAGCGAGGAGGCTCTCGACGGCGTGACGCCTCCCCTTACGGCCTCTGAGGCCCTCGACCTGGCCGATATCGCTGCTATTGCTGCGGAGCTAACGCAGCGACCGATGCGCCGTGTAGTTGTGCCGGACACTGAGTATCGAGCAGGCCTGGTCGCCCACGGCTTCCCGGAGGAAGGGGCTGATATGTATATGGGTATCTTTCGCGCGAGCCGGCGAGGCGAGTTCAGCCGGGTCGATCCGACTCTTGCCCGCCTCATTGGCCGAGCGCCGAAGTCCATGCGGGACATTCTGAAGGAGATGACTTCACCGGCGCGTTGATGCTCCTCTGACGATAAAAGTGTAGAGGTTGTCCTGACAAGGCAGTTCACTTGCGGGAGGAGGGCAGCGGCACGCCTGCTATGCTGATCCCTCCTCGTTCGCACCACGATGTTGATTGACTTTTGCCAGAAAAAATGATAACCTGACCTTTGGAATGACTCTTTGCTGCTTTCTACAGAGCAACAGAGTCGCACTTAAGGGGCGATGCTGTCGTGGCATCGCTGAAAATGGGGAAAGTCCGGTGAAAATCCGGCGCTGTCGCGCAACGGTTAAACCGCTTGAGGTTGAGCCCGAATGCCCACCTTTAAGTTTATGGAGCCATCTCTTCGCGCAAAAGAGAAGACCAGCAAGCAGTTTTTGCTTTTTTGCAGTGTTTCTTTTCTTGTCTGCTTTGCCTCTTTTGCCGAGGAGGCAGATTTTTTTTGAGCGGATACAAAGAAGGAAACCATCATGCTGCAAGCTACCAACCTCGGCTATCCTCCTCTTAGCTGGCAACGCGGATTAAAGAAAACCCGGGAGCAGTTCTGGTCCGCACGCATCTGCGAGCAAGACCTTCTCACGCGTGCCGTTACGCTGTGCAAGCAACACTGGCTAGTCCAGCAACAGCCTGGACTACAGCAAATTCCCTCCAACGATTTTTCTCTATGATCAGACGCTTGGTACTGTGGTCGTGTTTCGTTTCTGAGGCAGCATTTTCCCAGCCTGGCCCATTGCCTGCGCTTCGGAGGCACAACATCGGTGAATTGTTCAGATTTTTCTTTTACTCTTAGGGCTTCATAAAATTTTCACCTGTCCCAAAGGCAGGCACCCATTAAGACAGCGTATGTGCCCTTCTTGTCGTTTGAGAAGTCTCACCTGCTCCAATTGCTGGTGCTTACTGAAAGAAACTGCAGGCGATATGACCTGTCCTGCACATCCGGGCTTGTGCTCGTATGCTGGTGGCTCTGTGCGCAACTGGTCACCAGTTAGAGAGTGCCGAGGAGAAGCAGCTCAGGCCGCTGAACAGAAGTAGTGAGTATACAACGAACGTATACATTTCCTCTAACGAAGGAGAAAAAGAAATGGCTGACCCTGCGGTCATTCGCGTCTTTGATACAACTCTGCGTGATGGCGAACAGTCTCCCGGTGCGACGATGACGACCGAGGAGAAGCTACAAGTTGCTGATCAGCTGGTGCGCCTCAATGTGGATATCATCGAGGCCGGTTTTCCGATTGCCTCGCCAGGCGATATTGCCGCAGTCAAGGAGATCGCACGTCACGTTCATGGTAGGGCGGTTGCTGGCCTGGCACGCGCTGCTACTAGAGATATCGATGCTGCCTGGGAAGGGGTTCGAGAGGCAGAGAGGCCAATGATCCATGTATTCCTTGCAACCTCCGATATCCACCTGAAGCACAAATTCAATATTAGCCGGGAAGAAGCTGCCCAGCGTGTCAAAGCGATGGTCGGGTATGCGCGCAACCTCTGCCCGGAGGTTGAATTTTCCGCCGAAGACGCTACTCGCAGTGACTGGGATTATCTTTGCAGGATCTGCGAGACCGCGCTCAAAGCTGGCGCGACAACCATCAACCTGCCCGACACGGTTGGCTATAGCACGCCTACCGAATATGGTGATATGTTCCGCTACATTCGTAACCGGGTGCCAGGCATAGAAGAGGTTACACTCAGCGCCCACTGTCACAACGACCTGGGCATGGCTACGGCCAATACCCTTGCCGCAGTCGCGGCCGGCGTGCGGCAGGTCGAGGTCACTATCAATGGCCTTGGTGAGCGCGCGGGCAACACTGCTATGGAAGAGGTTGTGATGGCGCTGCGTACGAGGCCGGAGAGCTTCAGCGGAATGCTCACCAATATTGCCGCCGAAGAGTTTGTTAAGGCCAGCCAGTTAGTTAGTCGCCTGACAGGCATTCCCGTGCAGCCAAACAAGGCGGTCGTTGGGGCCAATGCTTTCTCGCATGAAGCGGGTATTCACCAGGATGGCATGCTCAAGAACCGCCTGACCTATGAAATTATGACTCCACAATCGGTTGGATGGGGCGATACAAAGCTGGTACTTGGTAAACACTCAGGGCGACATGGCCTGGATGCTCGCTTGCGCCAACTGGGCTATCGTCTGAACGCGGCCGAGCTAAAAACCGCTTATGCTCGCTTTATCGTCCTGGCGGATGAGAAGAAGCATGCTACCGACGAGGACCTGATCTCCATCGCTGAAAGTTGCAAAGATCTAGCTCTACCCCAATAAAGAAAGGCAGGCGCCAGTCAACAGAACCTGTTCCCGAATCTGGACTTTTACAGCGCATCCTTTTATCATTTCTGTGGTATTCCTACAGAGTTGTTTACGCCGCTCTTTGTTCTGGCTCGCACGGCTGGCTGGTCCGCACATGTTTTTGAGCAGCGCGAGAAAAACAAGCTGATCCGCCCCAATGCAGCGTATACGGGTCCCGCTCCCCGTCCCTATGTGCGCTTAGACGAGCGCGCGTGAGCAGCAGAATGGACGCGGAGAGCGCAGCGCGCGTGAATATACAGCGCTTGCGCTCATCCCATGAGAAGAGAAGTAAAGAAGAGATGCCGATATCCCATAGCGCAAATAATGTGCGCCCCGAACCAGATCAGCTCCTGGTCGAGATTGCCGACTATGTTATCTCTCCTCGCGTCTTCAGTACAGAAGCCTATACCACCGCCCTGGCAAGTTTGCTCGACGCGCTGGGATGCGCTGTGCTGGCGCTGCAGTATCCTGAGTGCCGCAAATGTCTGGGTCCGCTTGTGCCAGGCACAATTGTACCGAATGGCTCACGCGTTCCTGGAACTTCTTTTGTCCTGGACCCCGTTCAGGCCGCCTTTACGCTCGGGGCGATGATCCGCTGGCTGGACTTTAACGATACCTGGTTGGCTGCAGAGTGGGGACACCCTTCCGATAATCTTGGTGGGATTCTGGCCAGCGCTGATTATCAGAGTCAGGTACGTTGTGCTCATGGTCAGGACCCATTGCTTATGCGTGATGTCCTTAACGCTATGATCAAAGCCTATGAGATCCAGGGCATCCTGGCGCTCGAAAATAGCTTCAACCGACTTGGCCTTGATCATGTTTTGCTGGTCAAAGTAGCCTCCGTTGCGGTTGTCACAGCCCTGTTGGAGGGAAGCAAACATGACATCATCAATGCGCTCTCCCAGGCCTGGATCGACAATGGAAGCCTACGCACCTATCGCCACGCGCCTAACACGGGTTCGCGCAAATCCTGGGCTGCCGGGGATGCAACCAGCCGAGCAGTTCGCCTGGCTCTGCTTACATTGCAAGGTGAGATTGGCTATCCATCGGCCTTGACCGCGCCGACCTGGGGATTTTATGATGTGGTGTGTCGTGGCAAGCCATTGGTGCTTTCGCGCCAGTTCGACTCGTATGTGATGGAACATATTCTCTTTAAAGTGGCGTTTCCTGCGGAGTTCCATGCGCAAACCGCCGTAGAATGTGCCTTTGAACTTCATGAGCAGATCAAGGATCGCCTCGACAAGATCGATACGATTGTGTTGACAACCCAGGAAGCTGCGCGGCGTATTATTGATAAGACAGGCCCTCTGGCCAACCCGGCCGATCGCGATCATTGTCTACAGTATATGGTGGCAATTGGGCTGCTGACAGGCCAATTAACCGCCGATGATTATGAAGACGTACGAGCCAGCGATCCAGCCATTGATGGGTTACGCGCCAAAATGGTAGTTGAAGAAGATTCTAGCTATAGTCGCGACTATCTGGACCCGGACAAACGCTCGATTGCAAATGCTATCCAGGTGTTCTTTAAGGACGGGACGGCAACTCCGAAAATCGTACGAGAATATCCGCTCGGTCATCGACGGAGGCGGCAAGAGGGTCAATCAGCTCTGCAAGAGAAATTTGTGGCGAATCTGCGCACCCATTTTTCGGAGCAACGTGTGCAGAACATTGTGAAGCTCTGCCTGGATGCGCAGAGGCTGGAAGATATGGCCGTCAAGGATTTCCTTGATCTCTTCGTGTCTCATACACCTGAGATTTCCGACAAACATTTGTCGACCTGAAAGTGAAAAACGAAGATGTTCAAGCATATGGCCTTTGATCCGTTACGTGAGCCGGAAGAGACAGAACAGGAGAAAGATCTAGCAGAAGCCAACTTCGCGACACGAAAAAAGGCATAGCTCCTCTTGTTCCTTCGGCTACCTGTGAGCTGGTCATCAATAGAAAGCAATATGACCAGCTCCTCTGCTCACAGGGCTTTTCTTCCCACTTTCTTAGCAAAGCACGGCTCACGAAGCCGTTCGAGCAGTATGAGAGACCTGTGCTCCTTCTCCTTAGGGTTGCTTTTCACTTCGTCCTCAAAGGCCAGATTTAGTGCTTCCTCATCCTTGACAAAAGCGCCTGGTTCATGTTATTACTTAGTAGAACTAAGTTTAGTAGTCCTAAGTATCTGAGGAGGAGATGATGACGAAAGATGACCCCTTTGAGGGGACTTCCGGTTCCGTTGCTAGGCGTGTGATGACCGGTCTCGTGAAAGTTGGTATTGCAATAAAAAGCCACGCCTGGCAAGAAGCTGAGGGACGAAATCTTACTCCGACCCAGGGTCAAATTCTCGCCTTGCTACGCTTACGAAGCTCAACGGGACTACGCCTTTCAGAATTGGCGGATGGTCTGGCGGTCTCCTTGGCGACGACCAGTGAGACGGTTGATACTCTCGTACAAAAGGGTTTTGTGCAAAAGACGCGCCTTCCCCAGGATGGTCGCGTACGCACGATTACCCTGACTGAGACCGGAAAAGCCGAGGCCGATCGTGTTGCGGGATGGCCCGACTTCTTGCTCGATGCAGTTGATACTCTCTCGCCTGCCGAGCAAACGGTTTTCTTACATGGACTGATCAAAATGATCCGGGCCTTGCAAGAGCGCGGACAGATTCCGGTTTCACGAATGTGCGTGACCTGCCGTTTCTTTCGGCCACATGTCTATCCTGAGAGCGATCGACCGCACCACTGTGCCTTTGTCGATCTCCCCTTTGGGGATCGCCATCTTCGCCTGGAATGCCCAGACCATGAACCCTCCCCCCCCGAAGCGGCTGAGCGCATCTGGAAACAGTTTGTTTCTCTTGGCTCTGAATAGAGCATGGTTAGGGGAAGTTTCGTCAATTTGTTGATCCTATTCCATTTCATAGGAGGATGATTTATGAGCCAGCAGCTTATCCCAGGATATACCTACGGAACACATGAAGTTCCTCGCTCTCCCGTCACCATTGAGGAGTTTGAGCTCCTCAAGCAAGCCGTGCTTTTTACTGACGAAGATGCCAGGCACCTCCAGTTGTCTGAGAAGGTTCTGGAAGATCAGGTTGAGGCTGTCTTAGATGTCTGGTATGGGTTTATCGGCTCCCTTCCCCAGCTTCTCTACTATTTCACGCGCCCGGATGGGCAGGCAGATGGAGCCTATCTGGCTGCTGTACGAAAACGTTTTGCGCAGTGGATACGCGATACGGCGCGGGCAAACTATGATCAAAGCTGGCTCGATTACCAGTATGAAATTGGCTTGCGCCATCATCGTACCGGGAAAAACACCACTGATCATGTAAATTCAGTTGCCAACATTGGGTTTCGTTACCTCTTCCCTCTCATCTTCCCAGTGACAATAACCCTGAAACCCTTCCTTGCCAAAAAAGGGCATTCGGCCGAAGTCGTAGAGAAGATGCAGCAGGCCTGGGTTAAATCGCTCCTTCTGCAAATCACGCTTTGGAGCCAGCCATATATTAAGCCAGGAGACTTTTAGGAGGAATCCTGGGCAGGGCAAGGGCTTGTGGAGTTTTTCGCACTGGGTGCTGCTGAAAATCTCTCTCATTGGCCCTTGTTCAACCAGGTGAAATCCGGCTTCGTTGAGTAAACACTGAAAGGAGCATCATGAATACTCAGCCCTGGGTCTATGTCTTGCAACATATCGCTATCGAAACCCCTGGAACTATTGAGGTAGCATTGCGGCTGCACGGGATTTCCACCCGCGTAATTAGTTCTTTTGCTGGAGAGCCAGTTCCAGCGGATATGCACGGAGCGGCTGGCCTTGTGGTGATGGGAGGGCCAATGGGGGTCTATGAGCAAAGTCAGTATCAGTTCTTACAAGCTGAACTGCGCTTGATTGAACAGGCGCTTGCTGAGCACAAACCTGTGCTCGGCGTCTGTCTGGGCAGCCAGCTTCTGGCCACGGTGTTGGGGGCTTCTGTCGTGAAAGGTCGGCAGAAAGAGCTTGGTTGGCATCTTGTGACCCTTACGCAGCAAGCCCGCAGCGATGCGCTCTGGCAGGCGGTCCCCACATCATTTATGGGCTATCATTGGCACGGGGATATATTTGAGGTGCCCGCCTCGGCGGTTTGCCTGGCAACAACTGACCTTACTCCTTGCCAGGCCTTTCAGTACGAGCAGAGGGCCTACGGCCTGCTCTGCCATCTTGAAGTGACTCCAAGCATTATCAAGGATATGGTGAAGACATTCCAACAGGAGCAGCAGGAGGCTGGCGTTGATGGTGAGATGATTCTCAAACAGGCGCATCAATTTCTTCCATCGCTGCAGGTGATTGGCTCGTCTGTCTTTCTTGCCTGGGCTGCACGTCTTTCTTCCTCGTCATCCTGAAGCTTGCGAAAAAGCCAAAGGCCGGGTGCAGATCAGCGGCTCTCTTGCTTACTCCAATTGGGATAGTCTGGCGGCTCAAAGTTTGTGTCGAAGTGTTCCCAATCGATGACGCGCTCTTGCAGGACGCTGGAGGTTATCAGGTGGACAACTAGCGCACCGTGCGCGCTTAAGCGGTGTGTCAAGGCTTCTAGATGTGGCATGGATGAGAAGACGACTTTCAGTACAGCACAATGGCTGCCACTGAGCTTATGGACTTCTCGCACTTCTGGATACTCCTCCAGAGTACTCGTGCGGAGCAGGCACGAGCCTTGATCACAGCGCAAATGGATAAGCGCCAGCAAGGGCATACCTAGTTTTGCGGGATTGATCTGTGCCCGGTACCCGGTGATTACGCCTGTATCCTCCAGCTTGCGTATGCGCTCAGCCGTAGCAGGGGCAGATAAGCCTATGCGTCGTCCCAGTTCGTTTGAGGAGAGGCGCGCGTCTTGCTGTAGTTCGCGGATGATCTTCCAATCTGTACTATCGAGCCGACTTTCTGATTTCACTGCCATCTTTCTCTTTTCCTTTGTTTTTGCTAAGCAGTATAGCATATATCTATTACGCTTTGTATTTACTCCTGAACCATTTTTAGGTATGCTTTCTCTACTACAAGGATCAGCCAGGCTCCGCATTAGCCCCTATCACTGAAGCACAGATACTTAATTGAGAAAAAAAGAATTTTGGCCTCACCTGGAATGTCGCTCTGGGGACCGGGGGCGTTCTGCTTGGCGAGGAGGTCAAAATCGAGCTCAATATGGAAGCAATAACCGGAAATGAGAGCATTGCCGAGAATGAGAGCATTGTATAATAGAATTGAGTCGTGATACACTTCAGGTTTGTTACAGCTTGACCGTATTTTTGCCATAGAACATATACAAGGAGCAAGACATGAATGAGCATGCAACCCCTTCGCCGCAACCTGCCAGTTCGCTCGCTCACTTTGAGGTTCTGCTTGGGGAATGGAATACAGTGGGAACCCATCCAGCTTTCCTATCCCCAGTGCATGGGCACACTTCTTTTGCATGGCTAGTGGATGGGGCCTTGCTGCTCTGGCGCTTTAATTGGGAACGTGGAGGCCCTCCCAACGCTCTAAGCGTCATTGGTCATGACGGCTCGCCTGAAACGTGTTCCATGCTCTATTCCGATGAGAGGGGAGTTTCCAGGATCTATCAGATGAGCCTCGAAGGCGGCGTGTGGAAGATGTGGAGAGATGTGCCGGGCTTCTCACAACGTGTGACTGGTACAGTAAGTTCGGATGGAAACACCATTACCTGTCATGGAGAGTTGTCGCGCGATGGGACACATTGGGAACGGGACCTGGATGTGACCTATACGAGGAAGCAAGCAAAAGTGCTAGATTCCCGCCTTTCCTAAGCCAGGAAGCAAGCATGACAAAGGAGGAGGTAATATCATGAGCGAAAACAGCGGGCTCGTGCGAGCGATCCTTTCTCAACTGCCTTATATAACGCTGGCAACCGCCACAAAAGACGGGCTGCCCTGGAATGTGCCAGTTTATGCCGCATGTGACGAAGCATTCAACTTCTTCTGGGTTTCGGCAAAGTACGCTCGTCACTCCCAAAATATCAGAGCAAATCAGCGTGTGGCCATTGTAGTGTATGACTCAACAGTTCCTTCAGGAACCGGAAAAGGGGTTTATATTGAGGCCAGGGCCTATGAGTTGGCCGATGAGCAAGAATGCAGCCACGCCTTAGCCTGTTTACAAAAACGGGGATGGGAAGATCCTCCTTCGGTAGACATGGTGCTTGGGGCAACCCTGCGAGGAGCCTATAAGGCGGTTCCAGAGAACATGTGGATAAACACTGAAGATGAGCATGGGCTTGATGGCCGGGTGCAGGTTGATATGTCGGAGCTTTGACTCGGGCGTGCGAGACGCAGGAGACCCTCTTCAGTAACATATTTGGTGGAGGCCTAAAGCCATTTATGCCTTGAAATATTGAAGAGACCGATCCAAAGTCAAGAATAGATGGCCTTCTGGCATCGTGCTAGTGGGCCTATTTTCTTTACCTGCTAATAGCTTTAGATTATATGGAGCTGCAAACCAAGATTGCAGACATGGCCGTTATTGGGAGCAGAGGTTTGTAGATCGAGATAGAGATTTTTTACCTTCTCTACTTCATTGCGTGTCTGCATCACGCTTGCAATCTTATATGCCTCTAATCCGGCCTGGGCGCTACCCTCAATGTCTCGTTCAAGTAGGTTTAATTTGGCCTCTGTGATATGCAGATTGACGCGCCAGATCATAAGATCAGGAGTCAGAGTCTTCCAGGCTGTATTGAGTTCGTTGCGCGCCTCTTTTAGCGCTCCTTTCCTCTGTTTGAAACGCATTAACGTTTTGGCCCGCTCATGGTGAACAGCCGTTATATTAGTTTTCAGGAATGTGCCATCATCCTCATATTTCCCCTTGTCTCTATAGACCATATTAGCCACCTTTCGCTGCCAGGCGTCACACAGGTCCTGCAGCTTTCTGTTATCTATGGCATAGAGCGAATTTACCTCGGCGGCAATAAGGTAAATGTTACTTTTCAACGGGTTACGGACTTGCCCTGCATATTCGAGCGCTGTATTGGCATCGAAGCGCGCAAGATCTAGATAGTGAGCAGCTTTTGCTTGTTCCCCTGGAAGCTTATCGGCAAACTCGTAGAGATCCAGATATACTCTTATACGCCGAAAGTGTGAGGATGCTATGAGCTCGTTATCTTTCAACTCGCTGGCAAGATCTATCGCTTTCTGTGAATGATTTAAGGCAACTGCTGTATCTATGCGGTCGCGAGCAAAGCGCGTGGAGAGCTGATAAAAACGGCAGAGTAAAGAGAACCAGGCTTCGCGCTCTATTGAAGGGGCATGAAGAGAAAGCTGTTCTAGTTTTTGCAGCCGTTTACTTATCCTGGCCGCTGTCTGCGGAGAGCCGCCTTT
Organism: Ktedonosporobacter rubrisoli; assembly: GCF_004208415.1. Lineage (GTDB taxonomy): Bacteria > Chloroflexota > Ktedonobacteria > Ktedonobacterales > Ktedonobacteraceae > Ktedonosporobacter > Ktedonosporobacter rubrisoli. The sequence continues at coordinate 8,208,576 of NZ_CP035758.1, forward strand.
ATAAGTGCTTTCCCAGCCTACCGCGAGCAGATCGTCGTAAAAATCATAAGAATCCTCTTCTACGAGTTGGAACATATCAGCAAAAGGGCTCTCTTGCTTTACTCCATTGTCTTGATAGGCCATAAAGCGCCAATCTAAGGCTAAGAGGGCCGGCGGTATTTGCAGAAGCCTAGCTAAAACCATTCGTCTCTCAACTGAATCGGGGGCGTCCATATTCATACTCCCTTGATGCTTATACTGCTGCATTACGGGGTTTCTATGAATATTTTACATTAATATCTGTATCTCTGTATACTATACGTCATTGCGTTTCTGTAGGATTACTTCGTTTTTCGCTTTATGTTTTTTCGCGACCAATTAAAGTTATTGGTCTCTAACGGTAAATCCTGTCTTGAAACTCTGAAGAGAGTAATACAAAGAACAAGAAAATAGATAGGCCCTCTGACATCGTGCTAGAGGGCGTTAGAATGGCGATTCAGGCTTTTATTTGTTTAAGATAAGTGATATCTTCCTGCTTTGTAAGCTTCTGGATTATGCTTGTAAAGCCACAGCTCAACATATCCCACTTTGATATGCTCTACGTTCAGGTCTGCTACAAACGCCTGTAATTGTGCCTGGGCAAGCGAAGTGTCGGACTCATCCTGGCACTGCGTTTCAACCTCTAAGAAGTCCCCCAGTCCTTCCACATGATCGATGCTCAGAACAATCCTACCATCAGTATAGGTTTCTCGCCTATTGTCGATCCTTACAAGCTCTTTAAGGCCATTCTCTTTTAATCCAGTCTGGAAGGCGGTTACAGGAATCCATGTAGATAAGAAGCGGGCAAAAAGCGCATTGATTTTCTTTAGATCTGTAGGTGAGGCGTGCAGAGGAAAAGAACGCTCATTCACTAAACCGTGTTCCTGACTCAGGTCCTCATTAAACTTAAATTCTATCTGACTATTGTTGCGTACCCTCAAAAATACAGCCTTGCGTAGAAGTTCCCAGGTGGGAGTATCATAATAGATGTCTTGGTTGTGTACTACTCCTGTAAAATCCATCCCCTGAAGCTTCTGACGGACTTTCTCTAGTAGTTGAGATGATAACTCGCACTTCAATTCTATTTCGATCAAGCCATAGCCCCTTTCCGACTTGCAAATTTTAAGACGTCTGCAGACGACATAAAAATGCGGCCCCCTTTAGCTTCTATCATATCTGCGATAGCTTGTACTTGCTTTTCATCTTCGTACCGTCTCCAGAGAGGAGAATGAGCGGACCAGGATACGACGATTGTTTGATGGGGAGTCTTCTTTAAAACTTCACCAGGCACACACCTGGCGAAGCGTCCTTTGTCATCAGAATAGAGCGGTCCTAAGATGAAGCCGTCGCAATTGGCTTGTAATCCCTGGATAGTAAGTTGCTCAAATTCTTGGAGTGAAAGATGGGGTAAGATTGGCCTTACAGCAATAAAGGTAGGTATTTCGATCCTCTTTAAGTTTGCGAGCGTTGCTATTCTTTCATCAGGCGTCGGTGTATGGGGCTCTACGCTCAGCGCTGAATCCCAACAACTTAGAGATACGATCCCTACTAGTGTCGTTTGAGCTGCAAGCATTGTTTGTTGAAGAGTTGCAAGAGCTTCAAGTGTTTGGCCTTTGATATATGCTTTAGTACTGAAACTAATATCTTTCGCAAAAACCGCCAATTCACGCAACATAGCCACCCCCCGTTCTGGTTGGACAAAAGGCTCTCCATCATATCCGAACTGAATAAATTCAAATGCGTGCGTTTTGGCAAACTCCTGAAACAGTTCTAGAATCTCTGCTGGTTTGACTCGCGCAGGACCAACTTCGCCAGTACGTGTATAGCAGTATCTGCATCCAAAAGGACAGGGCTGCCCAACGGGGACAAGTACTCTTTCTTTATCCACCTTGAATTGTATCAGTTTCGTGTTTTTCATCTATTTACCCTCTTGAAGAACACTCTTGACTTCACAAGTGTAACATCTTACCTATAAAAGTTCAAGACTTTTGTTAAACAGATAGAAATTTCATACTTGCTCTATAAAACTGCTTCATGTATTCTTACGTTAGTTAAGTAGCAAAAGCTATTCTTTGCATTTATGTTAACTAAAGCTCTTGTAGTCTGGTTGAAAGCTTGCTAAGCGAAAGGGGTTGAAATGCTCATGGGAATACCACAAGGCAATGCAAACGATGGGAAACTACTGGGTGATGATAGGTTTTTACGCCGCATTGCCTATCTCTATTATGAAGATGGGCAAACTCAGGATGCTATTGCAGAGATGGAATTTTGCTCTAGGCAAACTATTGGGAAAGCATTACAAAGGGCGAAAGACCGTGGCTTTATTCGGATTTCTATTGTGCCCGAGGAAAGAACAGGATATCTTCGCAATTTGTCGCGTGATCTACGTTTACGATTAGGATTGGATGATCTTATACTTGTACCTGGCCAGAACTTAGAAACTGGTGGCGCTGCACATGACATCCTTACTGCCATTACATCTACGGCAGCTGAGTATCTCGATCAGCTCTTAACGGATTCAGATATCCTGGCAGTTTCGGGAGGCAGGCATGTAATGAGACAAGTGGTAACTCATTTAAAGCCTACAAAGTTACTTCCTAATTTGATAGTGGTGCCCACTATTGGATTTGTACGACCTCAAACAAGTCTGGGTGACTCTAATTTGGTTTCTTACGACATTGCTGTAGCATATGGAGCGAAACATTTCTGGCTTCCTCTTCCCGCTATTGTAGAGACTCAAGCCCAGCTAGAGCAATCTCGCTCTTTACCCGTTGTAAGAGATGTATTGAAAACTATAGAACAGGCTACCGTGATTATGACTGGTCTCTGGCTCCCTAATGCGAATGAGAAGCTTATTGAGGCCGGTATTTTATCGCGACAGCAAGTAGAATTATTAAGATCCTGCCATCCAGTGGTAGATATTAATCATTGGGCGTTTGATGCATCAGGAATGTGTATTAATCAGCAGTTTGATCCTCCTCCATGTTACCTTACAGGACTCGAAATCCCTCACTTGAAAGAAAAAGTAAGAGCAGGATCTACTAAAGTTATCCTTGTTGCGGGTGCCAATAGAGCATATGTGCCTTCTATTCTTGCCGCACTAAAGGCTGGTATTGCTAACATTCTTGTGACAGATCATGTAACCGCAGAATTGCTTATGCAATCTGGAGAAAAGCTACGATAGATAAAATAATATGGACAAAAGCGCAATTGATAGAGCTCTTTTCAGTTGCGCTTTTTATATTGGCACTTTGCTACGATTTTTCACTGTTGATACCCGAAGCCACTACTTAAAGGAAAATGAAGGAATGCAATCTAATAGATAAGATAGTGGCATTTGCTATATTTTTAACTTATGCTACAGGATGTATTGATGTTTAACTTTTGTAATGATAGACTCAATATATAGAAAAGCTATAAATTGTGGGAAAGGAGGGTTAGAGATGAAAATAAAGTAACAAGATAGGAAGCATGAAAGAGATGCTAATTTGAAAAATATCATAGTACGTATATTACGTTAAAAAGTAGAAGTGGTTTTGTAGCGTCGTATCCCTGGAAGTGTTGTCAGTGAGAAAGAGGATGAAATGAGCGAGATAGCGGAGATACGCAGGCGTATCGAAGAGAACTATGAGGCTGCCTGGCGGGCTTTATATGCGCCTGCCGTGGTTGCGCCTCACAAGTTTATCACCCGAAAATTGATACAGGTGGAGAGCGGATATGCTGAACTTATGAAGCATGAGGTGAAAAGCAGGCCAACGAGGCGGTTTTAGCCATTGCCGCCGATACGCAGCAGGCGGTAAAAAGTGACCTGGGCCTCAAGCCAACTTTGTGCCAGGTGCTTGCGGAATGCCAGATCCGACCAGAGCAGCTAGCCGGCGCGGCGGGAATCGGCGCGAGCATCGAGTTTCTTGCGGAGATTGGCGTTCCGATTGAGGAGAGGCATGCCCAGGCCTTAGTGCGCGCATTGTCGCAGCTCTCTCAGCAAGCCTACACGTTGAATGATGTGGCCATTAAGATTGCTGCTACGCAGGGAGGCTAGAGGATGAAGAATTTGCTTCTGCCCATCAGGTTAGAGCTGCGCCCAGCACAATTGTCGCTTGTGCCACAGCTCAAGGAACTCTTCCCAGAAATCGAGGCAGTCGCCCAGGAGACGATACGGAGCTATGCCTACTTTGCGACTATCAATCTGTCAGCACCAGGCCTGACGCAGGCCGCCTTCTTGCAACAGCATCAGATTCACTACATAGATCTGCAGCGGGAGCGCGAAGAGGTAATCAAGGTCTGCTTTCAGGGCTTGGATATTAACGGCGTGCGTATCCATAGCGTGACCTGCTGCACCGATAGTCTGGGACATGTTAGCGCCTATCTTGAGGGCAAAGAACGCGACGGGCAGATGTGGCAAACGGCGCATCCATATTTGCATGGCGAAGAGCGCGATGAGCATATCTTTATTGTGAACTTTCCGGCTAGCTGGCAACTACGCGAGAGAGGGAGGTAGCGGCTATGGCACAAAGGCTCGGGCTGCTTGCCAGCCAGGCATTGAGCGAGAAAACGCAAACGGTGCTCCTGGAGCTAGAGCAGTGCATCGATGAGCTTTTCGTACGGGCGAGCCTGCAAGGCTATACCGAGCAGGTCTACACCGAACTCCTGGAGCTCGCTAGCCAGGCGAGCAAGCATATGAAAGCGCTGCAAGCCGGCGATCAGGTCACGCAAGATTGGATTGTGCAGCGCGACGCCCTCTCTCACGAAATAGAGAGCAGAATGGATAGGGAGGCCACGGAACAGTAAGCACCTTCTGGCACCACTATTTCTACAGAAAGTTACAAAGGGGCAAGAGAGGTCACCTTCCAACCTTGGAGAGATCTGCCTGCTTGCCCCAGTAGCTTTACCTCTTATATTTTACCGCTTGCGGGTTTGCCCCAGGTGATCCCACCAGCCACATTCAAGGTGAGCAAGCCATCCTGAGCAAAGGGCAAAAGGAGCTCCTGCATCTCCCTGTCAAACTGTGCAGCTTGCTCTGTGGTCATGGTGTCGAGTGAAAGCGTGCTACGCGCATGCTGGGCAGCAATATAATCCTCAACCGTTTGCTTGACCAACACCGGAGCGCTCTGACGCTCGCCAAGTTTTTGGAACAGCTGCTCCTTCTCCAACTCGGCAATCCAGTCGAACGGCTGGTAAGTAGGGTTGTTGGAGAAGCGCTGGATGATCTGGCGAGCGCCATCGCTCCAGGGCGCGGACCTGGCAGATTGCTCCTCAACGTAGGTAATAGCAAGCATGCCATGTGGCGTCAAGATGCGGGCGAGGCGCGGTAAAACTACATTCCACTCCATCCAGTGCAGGCTCTCGCCTGCCGTCACCAGAGCATAGGGTGGCTCAAGCTCCACGCTCTCAGCCGGCCCATGCAGCCAGCGGATCTTTGGGGAATCGCCTCCGGGCAGCGTTCTGGCGCGCTCAAGCATCGGCAGCGAAAGATCAACAGCATCAATGCGCTCAATATAATCGGCCAGGGGACGCGCAATATTGCCGGTCCCGCAGCCCACGTCGAGGACAGCGCGCGGCTCCTCAACTATCAATTCGTTGAGGATGGTGAAGATTTCTTGTGGATAGGTAGGGCGCAGGTGATAGCGATCCACCACGCTCTGATCCTGAAAGCGCCCGGCATTATGCTCGCCCTGTAAGAAGGGATGCTTCATTCTCTTCTGGCACCTTTCCCTTAACTTTTTTCGAACTTTCTAATCTCGGAACTTCTGGCAGCGTTGCCAGCATAGTGATAGACCTGCACATCTGAGTGGACGGCAGCCGGTGCAGTCTATCAGCTTGTTATGGCCTGTGTCAATAGCCAGCTTATCTGGATGCCAAGAGTTTCCGTTTGAATAAGCATATGTGGGCTCAGGTGCGCTTGATGAGCCCACGCTTGATAGTGGGCCGGCTTGCTTGAGCGCGATAAGAACGGAAACTGCGCGGGTAAAGTGAACGGCCACGAGATTGGATGGTTGAAAGTATAAAGATAGCATCCAATGGCGCAGCCAAGCAGGATAAGCGTCAGGATGCCGATAATGGTGAGGACGCGACGCTTGCGCCTAGTTGGCGAGTGCGCTTCTGACAGTTCCCCTTCCTTGCTGGAAGATGGCGCGCTCTGCTCATGCCGAGGGACGGGGTAAATGGGCTGAGTTGGGGATTGGGCAAGCGTGGTCAGATATATCTCGTGAAACAAATCCTTAGCCTGACCCAGTTCTTGCGAGACCTGGACAGAACTAGCATCCTTGGGGCTCTGCTGCTCAACCCGGGCTCCTTGCTCGACGCTGGCCATAGGAAGTTCAGTTTGAGGCAGTCCAATCGGTTGGGCCACGACTAACTGTGGCTCCTCCTGGCTCTCTAGCTGAGTCTGGCCCTGGGAGGTATCGTTAAGCCCTGTGCCATCTTCGATAGCGATTGGAAAGATGCTAAGATCGTTGATTGCAGGTGCGAGAATGTCTGAACCTGGCTGTTTATGTTTCTGAGGAACCGCGGATCTGCCGGAGGCTGGACTTTCCTGCGGAACTGGCTGGAAACTGATTTGCTCATTTGTAGGAGTAGCCGGCGCGCTAACAAGGCCTGGTGCCGCAATCTGGACCCGGCAAGCCTGCTCAAGAGCCTCAGCAAACTGTTCTACATGCTCGAAGCGTTGCTGCTGCTCTTTGGAGAGCGCACGCATAATCACTTGCTCAATGGCGGGAGGCAAACTGGGAGCGTGCCTGGGAAACTGAGGTGATTCTTTGTAGAGATGCTGCTGGCCTATTTCCTGGTCAGAGCCGCTGAAAGGGAGGGAGCCAGAAAGCCATTCATAGGCCATAGCGGCGAGCGCATACTGGTCGCTGGCCGGGCTGGGCTGGCCCTGAAGCTGTTCTGGCGCCATATAGGCGATAGTTTCGTTGCGGCGCAGCGCATAGCGGTGGAGCGATAACTGCGGAGCCAGCGTGGCAAAGCCAAAATCGCTGAGTAAGATCTCGCCGTTTGCTCCCAACAAAATATTATCAGGCTTGAGATTGTGATGGAGGAGTTGCCGATCATGGGCAAACTGTAGAGCCGCGGCTATCTGCCGCGTGATTTCGACGACCTCAGCAAGTGGCATTGTAGCGCCACGGGGATAGCGACGCCGTATAGAGCCGTTGTGGGCATACCCCATAACGATGTAGGGAGTCGTACCTTCTATGCCGAAATCGTGGAGGCGTATGATATGAGGATGCTCAAGCTGGGCCAGGACACGAGCCTCAGCGAGAAAGTTGCTAAGGATATCATTAGCCAGGCGCGCGTGTAAAAGTTTAATGGCCACCATAAACTTGAGGTAGATATGCTGGCCAAGATAGACCTCTGCCCATCCTCCAAAGCCTAACAAGTGTGAGACGCTGTAATTGCCGACCTTATATCTTGTATAATCATTCACCTTACATCCACCTTACTAACTTCATTCGTTTCTTGTCAAAGCAATCAAGAAAAAGTCTATAGTATATTACATATCCTTTAATTTTGACGTGCACGCCTCTTGTCAGTAACATGTTTATCTTTACTTATTTCCTTCTTGTGCATATCTGCACGAATGTATGCGCGTGAGTTAGTAAATATAGCATGGATGTGAGACGTTGTTTTGAGGCGAGACCAGGGAAACCGAAGTAAAACCGAGGAATTGATCATCAAGAACCTGGGAAAATCGCGCTATAGCTCAGGATGGCGCCTGTGCAGTTGTCGAGTGTGCAAGCGATCAGCTAGAGAGAGCAGGAAAGACGTTCCTGGTTTTCGGTGCAGGGGTAAGTTTGTTTCCACCACTTCTCGAATCTTGCTATTTTTTCTGATATCCCTAAAAAGAGCAACTCCAGGGTTGCCAATTGCGCTTTTTTTTTGGTATACTCTCGAATGTGCAACCTGAAAGTTGCATATATAAAAAAGACATGCGCATTCCGCGTCACTTGAGAGGAGATCCCATGACCCTTTCTGATCGTATCGAACGAACCATGCTTTTGCCAGTTCCGCGTGAGCGCGTCTGGGATGCCGTCACAAAGCCTGAACAGCTTGCCCGCTGGTTTGGGGTGGTGAGAGCTATGGATTTTCGCGTAGGCGGTGCCATTCAACTTAGCTGGGAGAATAAACCTTGCCCTTATCCTGGCGTGATCGAGGCTATTGAGCCAGTGCGGCGCTTTGCCTTTCGCTGGCCCTCCTATGCTGTTGCTCACCCCGAGATCACATTTGACATCGTACCTAGTACACTTGTAGACATTACCCTGGAAGAACATGCCGAAGGGACCCTCTTGACGCTGGTTGAGTCGGGGTTTGCTTCCCAGCCTCTGGCTGTTCCGGCAGAGGAACTCTATCGCGGCAATCAGGATGGCTGGCAAGAGTGTCTGAACGGGTTGCGTGCGTACCTCCAGCACCAGGAAGTCGTGTAGTGCCTGCGTGGTTCTGGCCCATCTGGATTGCTTGTTGGAGATGATACGAAAGAGCATCTCGCGAAGACGGAGAGGAGAAACAGGTGACGACTGATGCACAGACGCAGCGCGTCTTTCTGGCTCTCGCTGATCCCACGCGTCGTTTGTTGTTGCAGCACTTGTGCGAAGAAGGCTCAGGGACAGCGGCGGGCTTTGCCACCCGTTTGCCTATCACGCGTCAAGCCATCATCAAGCACCTGGTAACCTTAGAGCAGGCCGGTCTCGTCACGGCCCGCGAGACGGGGCGGGAGCGGCGATATATGCCACGGCCAGAGGCGTTACAAACCGTCACTGCTTGGATTGGGGACATTGAAGCCCAATGGGATCAGCGTCTTGCTGACCTGCGGAGCTATCTGCTTGAGGAACCAGGCACATCATCTGTGCAGGTGAAAGATCATAGCGCCAGGAAGGAGTAAGCTCCCTGGCACTATGCTCCACCCTTTCATTTCGAGGGGTCCGGCACAGCGAGAAGATCACAAGACTGCGCGCGAGCCGTATCAGAGCCCGCTGATTTCTCTGGTGCAACCCATCTGGATGCAGTTAGCCTTTTCGCCCAAACATGTAGCGTATGGACAAGAGTAGATAAGGTCAACTAGACAAGCAAAAGACAGATAGAATAGTGATGTCTCTTTATGAGAGGATTGAGCCATGAATAAGCAAAATTACACCACAACCTTTACCGTAGACCAGACGCCGGAAGAAGCCTTTGCCGCCATTATCAATGTTCGCGGATGGTGGTCAGAAGAAATTGAAGGCAGCACAGATAAACTCGGTGCTGAATTTAGTATGCGCTACCAGGATGTTCATTACAGCAAACAGAAGATTACAGAATTGATACCTGATCAAAAAGTCGCCTGGCTTGTTTTAGATGCCCACCTTAATTTTACTCAAGACAAAAGCGAGTGGAAGGGCACAGAAATTACATTTGAAATCTCTAAAAAGGGTGATAAAACCGAGGTGTGCTTCACTCACCTGGGTTTAGTTCCCGATTATGAGTGTTACCACGTCTGTTCAGATGCATGGGGCTTTTATATTCGGGGGAGTTTACGGAGCTTGATTATGACAGGGAAAGGGCAGCCCAACCGGAAAGAAAATGTTGACGAGATCGCCGCACAACATGCTGTACGTCTGCAGGGAATGCAGGCTGGCAAGTAGCCACGCTCGGAATGAGCTTTTCTGTGCTCATATGTTTGTTGGCTTGAACTCCTCAATAACGTGAATCGTGTTGGGGTAGTGTAAAGATTCGCGGCGCCAGAGGCAGGGTAGAAAATACGCTGTTTCGAGAATTGCCGAGAAGAAGAGAAGGGATACTAGCACATCCTTTCTCTTCTTCCACACTTGCTATCTCCTTAAAAAAGAGCTTTACTAGCTCTAAGCATGTATGTTTTCTGCAAGTCAAAAAAGGCGGTGCCTTGCTATATAGGCACCGCTTTTATCTACGAAGTTATCCTATCTAAAGACTAAGTTAGCCTTTGACTGCGCCTGCAGTCAGGCCGGAGACGATACGGCGCTGGAAGATCAGCACAAGAATAACCAGTGGAATGGTGACGATAATCGCCGCCGCCGCCAGCTGGCCATAAGCGATAAGGTGCTCGCCGTTGAAGCGCGTAATGCCAACAGTAACCGGCTGAGCTGCCTCGTCGCTGGTAAGGTTTAGACCAAAGAGGAAGTCGTTCCACACAGCGATAAAAGAGAGGATTGCTGCGGCGAAGACTCCCGGCGCGGTCAGAGGTACCACGACATGCCAGAGCGCTCCAAGGCGCGAGGCTCCATCCACGCGCGCCGCCTCCTCAAGATCTGGGGGCAGATCGCGGAAGAACGAGGTAAGGAACCAGATGGTCAGCGGCAGTGTGATCACCAGGTCCGGAATTATCAAGGCCCAGTACGTATTGTAAATGTAAAGCGGGCCAGTGAAGATTACGAAGAGCGGTCCCAGCATGGCAATGAAGGGGAACATGTTCACAGAGAGGATCGTGGCAAGCACGGCTCCTTTGCCGATAAACTTCATGCGCGCGATAGCATAGGCGCACAGAATACCAAAGACCAGGGATAGCAGCGTAGTAACACTTGCCACAATCGCGCTATTTCTCAGATCCTCGATAAAGAAAGGCGAGCTTAGCAAGACCTGGATATAGTTGTCGAGCACGAAGGAGTGCGGGAACAGTGTAGGCGGAGAAGCCGTCACTTCAAGGCCGCTCTTAATCGAAGTGATAAAGGTCCAGTAGAGAGGGGCCAGGGCTACAATCACGATCACGACTACGGCAATATAGCGCCCGATCTTAGCCCAGCTCTCCTTGCGTTCGGCTGCGCGCCGACGCGTGGCGGCCAGCTCCTTATGAGGAGAGGCGGTAAGTGTCTGATCCTGAACTGTCATGAGAAGTAGATCTCCTTTCTGATGGATGCTTTACGCTGCCCTAGCCTACCTGCCGCATCACATCGCGCATCATCGAGACGAAGATGAGGCTGATTATAATGCCGAAGACGAAAACAATCACAGCCGCAGCTACTCCCGGCGTGAAATCTCCAGCGGTCCCGGCAAACATACCATAGTTAGCATACGTAGCCATCGATTGCACGGAGCGCTGCCCGAAAACATAGAAGATGTCGAAGGCGCGAATCGCATCTAGTGCGCGGAAGAGCAGCGCGATCAACAGCGGATTCTTCAGCATCGGCAGCGTGATGGACCAGAACTGTTGCCAGCGCGTACTACCATCGACGCTGGCGGCCTCGTAGAGATCGGATGGAATGACCTGCAGACCGGCAAGGATGAGCAGGGCCATGAAAGGAGTGGTTTTCCAGACGTCAGTAATCACGGAGGCGAGAATGACGCCCGAAGAGCTGCCCAGAAGCGTATCGCCGGGCCTTACCAGGTGAAGGCCCTGTAAGATATAGGTAATAATGCCTGTCTGGTCGTTGTACATGAGTAGCCACATCTGAGCAGAAACGACGGTCGGGAAGGCCCAGGGAACCAGGATTGCTGCGCGCACCAGGCCACGCCCTGGGAAGGTTTTGTTGATCAGCAGGGCGATGCCAAGGCCAAAGAGTGTCTCAAAGAAGACGCTGATAACTGAGAAGATGAGCGTTGTGCTGATCGAGTTCAGGAAGATACGATCAGAGAGCACGTGGACATAGTTGGCAAAACCCACGAATACTGAACCCGCGACTGTCAGCGGATTCTCGATAAAGCTGAGATAGATCGAATTAAGAATTGGATAGACTGCGATTACCAGGATGAGTATGATCGTAGGGAGTACCAGAAGATATGGCAAGAACCCCCCATTCATACTGATGCGCTCAAGAAGTGTTGGCGATTTTTGTGTGTCGTCTACTTGTGCCGCCATAACATTTTCCCCCTTGTCTAGGTTCTACGCCGAAAATGACCGGATATCGTACTGAGATATCCATGGGATCGGGGGCCTGCCTCCCCGCCGAGTTGCAGAACGGAATACTCCAATTATACACAGTTGGGGTAACCTGGGAAAGGTTACCCCTTGTCTCGTTTATATTTAGGATGAAGCGACGAGCTTTTGCAGGTCCGCTTGCAGGGCACTCAGGGCATCATTGGGGCTGGCCTGCTTCTTGAGAGCCTGATAGATGTGGAGCTGGATCGCTTTCGAAAGATCAGGATACTTGGGCGAGACCGGGCGGGGCAGCGCATTCTGCAGAATGGGCTTAAGCTTGCCAAAGAGCGGAGCCTTGGACAAGACTTCCTGGTCGTCATAGACGCTCTGCAGGGTGGTGGTCCAGGTCGCCTTGGTTGCTCCCTCTTTTTGTGCCGCAGGCTGCAACATGTACTTGATGAACTCCCAGCATTGATCGGCGTTGGGGGTAAAGGCGTTGATGGCCAGGTTCCAACCACCGATGGCGGAATGTCCAACCGATTCGGAGCCGCCGTGGGGCAAGGCGCTGATATCAAATTTGCCGGCAATCTTGGATTGGCTGCTGTCGCTGCCGAGAGCATAGGCGTAAGGCCAGTTGCGCATAAAGGCCGAGTTGCCATTCTGGAAGACCGAGCGCGATGGGTCCTCTGTGTAGGTTGTGACGGCATCGGGCGAAATAGTGCCAACCCAACCAACCATCATGCTCAAGGCCTTCTGGCCCTCGGGACTATTGACAGTGACCTTGGTCGGATCGTTGGGGTCCAGGACGTGGCCACCCATGCCGTAGAGGACTTCTACAAAGTTGCAGACCAGGCCCTCATACTGTGAGCCCTGCCAGACATAGCCATATTTTATCTTGGAGGGCGAAACGCTCTTGGCCGTGCTGGTCAGATCGTCCCAGGTGGCCGGTGGTGTAGGTACGAGATCCTTGCGATAGTAGAGCAGGCCCAGATCTGTACGATAAGGGGCAGCCCACAGCTTGCCTTGATAGGTACAGCCCTGGACCGGTCCGGGCAGATACTTGCTGCGCTCACTTGTCGGCCACTGGCTATCGCTGATCGGGGCTATCCATTGCTGGGCGCCAAATTCGGCGGGATAGACGATATCAAGCGAGAGCACGTCGATGCTATGGCTGCGCGCACGGAGCATGGTGGTGTACTTGGCAAGCATTTCATCGGTGCTGGATGGACCCTGGTTCCAGGTGACATGGATGCCCTTCTGCTTGCCTATCGTGCTATTGAAGGTATCTACAAGATCCTTGTAGGTGTTGGTGGTGTCGTTTTCGCTTTGCCAGACAATGTTGGTGGCGGCTCCGTTACCGCCTGTGCTGTTGGTAGTTCCTCCACAGGCTTCGAGGAGCGAGACGGCCGCACCGCTGGTGAGTCCAACTGCCAGGGCCCTCTCCAGGAAGGTTCGGCGCTTCATGCGGCCAGAGCGCATTTTTACGATGATTTCGTCAAGGGCTTCGCGCTGCTCAGGAAACATTAGGAGTCCTCCTTTGGACGGTTGTTGTGTAGGCTAAAATAAAGTACATGGATATGTGCTTTCCTGGCCTACCAGCTTTCAATAAGAGCCGGATGGACGCTCTGCTTTCTCCATGTTGCCGTTGCTCTGCTTACCTAAAGTTATTGATAAATGAAATAACTTCTACTTTTCAGAACGTGATCTCAGCGTTTGGAGTTTCAAAGCTGCCCCATCCCCGGAAAGTAGTAGCGTTTGGGCTGCGAGATAAAATAGTGCTAGCTTATATAAATGATCAGCGCTACTTCACTTCCTCTTTGATCATTACACACTACTGGATTGACCACCTTCACATGACAAGCGGGCTGCCGCGTCACGATCGAGCGAATTGTGCCTCAGCTCTCTCTCCGCTCCTTGCGGCCGGAGGCGGCACACCCGTCAATCTCTGTTTGACAGATACTATACGTCACTTAGCTTATAAATATCACAAAGGCATTAATGGTAGTACAAATTTAGATGTATTGCACGAGGAAAATATGTATAGATGATTGCTCAATAATATTGCTGTGATTATATGGGCCAATTTTAGCTAGTTTAGTATTTGCTCAGTTTTTACTATAATAGCGCAGGCTTTACACTCTGTAAAGCTCAGCCGCTGGGAAGGCGCTCTTCCCTTCCTAAAAGTATAAGGGAAAGCTTCCTGACTCGGTAACATCCTGCTGGGGGTGTTCAGGGGCTTACAGGGGGCTTACAGGGGGCTTAGCTGGCTCTCTTTCGCTTGCGTTGACAAGGCCGCGCGATTAGGCATACAATCTGCTGAAAGATCGCTTATTCTCTTGTGGCAAATCGTGTTAACTTTCTGCAATAAGCCGGGCGCATATTTGCTTGATGCGCGAAAAAGGGGTGCCGGACATGGATGCCTTGCCTGAAAACGACCCATCTCCCGCCAGTAATGGACATAGTACGGCGGCGCAAGCCAGGCGCGCCCAGGAGGCGCAGGATATGGGGACGACATACGTACCTGAACATCTGAACCTGGGGGAGCACCTGTTGCCGTTTGTGTTCGCGGCGGCGGAGGCTTGCTGGATTGATGCCATCTTCATAGGCCTGGTTGCCATACATTTTTTTCAGCTCTCTACACCCTTTATGCCCTTGTGGGCTCCGTTTCTTTTGCTAGCTGGCTCCCACTGGCTGGCCATCCAGTTAGAGCGCCGGGATATTGCTGCAGGTAAGATCGACGCAGAGGAGCCGCAGCGAGCAGTCACCTCCGGCACGCCGGTGCTGGTCGGCTTGCTGGTCCTGACCATCCTGCTGATCATCTGGGCCAGTCTCTATGCCCCGACAAGAGCACTTTGGAATCCTACCTGGCTGCTAGCCATGCTGAATGATATCCTGCTCCTGCAGCCAAACGCATATCACATATTTGTGCTTATTCTACTCTCTCTGCTCTTTGCCTGGCGTGGTATCGCGCGGGCCCGGCGCACGATTGAGCCTGGCGAGGTTTTTACAAGCTTGCGCCTGGGCATGGGCGTTATTATCTTTGTGATTCTTGTGACGGCCGGGGCAAATCAGTTGCCGGGCTATGGCTTATTTCTGCTTGGCCTGCTTCCCTGCTTCCTCTGCCTTGAGTTAATTGCGCATGCCCTGTCTAAAGTGATCTTTGTGCGTGATGCGCACGCGGGCGGCTTACTGGGCAGTGTGGAGGCGCAGGAGCGCTCGCTCCTTACCGTTGTCGTGGTGATAGGGTTGGCGTTGTTGCTCATTGCCTTTGCCCTGGGTTTGCTGATCAGTCCGAACTTCCTTGTAGACGTACAGGCGGCCCTATCGCCAATCGCCATGCTCTATAACTTGATTACCAGCGGCCTGGCTTATGCCATCACCTTTCTCCTCACGCCGTTCTTCTGGCTGTTCTCGCTGATCCCATTTCATTTTGTGCCGCTACGGCAGTTTCAGCCTCCTCAGTCTGTGCGTACTGATGCAAAACTGCATCAGACCGTGCCTCCTCAATCAGTGGTTGTTACAATTGTGGTACTGAAGGTAGTTTTGCCGTTTATCTTTATCGGGATCGTGATCTTTTTTATCTGGTGGCTATTGCGTCGTCGCCGAGCGGCGTTTGTGCGCCGCAACCTTGATCTGCACGAAAGCCTCTGGTCGTGGGGACTGTTCAAGATGCAGTTGCGCGCGCTCTGGCTGGCCCTCTGGCATCGTTTGTTCCCGCCTAAAGCTGTGGAGACGCAGATGCCAGCGCCGGAGGAGCCAATTGAGGGAACACCTGCGGCGCGCAGCATTCGTGAGATCTATCGCCTCTTGCTGCGGTGGGCGGCCAGCCGGGGCCTTGCTCGTAAGAAGGACGAGACGCCTTTTGAGCTTAAGCAGCGCTTACAGGAGCGCTTGCCGGATATCGAGAGCGAGCTAGGCGTGGTGACCAGCGCCTATGCGGCTGTGCGCTATGGAGAAGCGGCGCCGGATCAAGCGGAGATCGCTCGCGTGCAACAGAGTTGGCTGGAATTGCAGCAGAAGGGCTAATATTCCATGAGGATTAGAGCTCTACCTCGACTATGCGCGCTGAGACTTTTCCTTGCTCTATGGTGACAACCCGGTAATGTGGCGCTTGCAGAAGGCGAATCAGTTCAGTTTGCAGGGTGGCAAACTGATAGAAAGTTGAGCGCAGTCCATACGCTGGAACACCTGCGGCTACCGTCTCGTAGGTAAGATGTGCGTGGCCGCTGAAGATACCAAGAATTTGTTGCTGCTGCCGCTCCACGATCTTCCAGAATGCCTGAGCTTCGGCGGGATCGGGCAGGAAGGAATCCATAAAGGGATCTCCAAGGGGAACAAGATGGTGGTGGGTGAAAAGCACGCTGGGTAAGCCGGAGCTCAAAGAGCTTTCTAGAAAGGCTATAAGCTCGGGATGCGTTATTGCCTGGTCCCCAGGTCCCCAATCCAGGCAGAGAAATTGGATACCCTTGTGCTGAAATGCGGCATTCATCAGTGTGCCAGCGGGCGTGGAGCTGGCAAAGAGATGCTTATAGAAATTATCGCGATCGTCGTGATTGCCGGGCAAGAGGTAGAGCGGGCAGTCGCGTAAACCTTCGCTGCTAATCAAAGCCGGGCCGGGAACTGTGGCGGCGGGCTTCAATTGAAGCAACTGGCAGAATGTGTTGTACGAATTTGGCCGATCCACTAAATCTCCGGTGGAAACCAGGAAATCAAAGCTCTCGTGCTCGGCAATATGCCGCAAAACGCTGCGTAAAGCATGGGCTGGATGATAGCCGTGAAACAAGCTATTTTCGTTTTCGCCTATGTGATGGTCGGTGATCTGGATAAAGGTGAGGGCCATAAACTTTCTCTCCTAAGAAATAAAACTCCCTAGTTTAAATGTAGAATAAAATTTTATTTCCGTCAAGGGCTGGCTTTTATGTGGATGGAGCGTTCCTATTCAGTTGATGGGCTTAGCGTTGCTCGTGGCTCTCGCTCAAGGGTTCGTCGGCGCTCAGGGGGGCCATCTCGGTTGTCGGGCTTGTATGGTTGTTTTGGGCTGATTGCAGGATGCCGTTAGAGACCTTGAAGATATTGGCCCGCGCGGCGATCTCGCCTGGGAAGCTACTCAGATCGGTAGCGGTCAGCAAAACTTGCTCATGCTGAAACACCTGCTCTAGCAGATATTCGCGCCGAGCCTGATCGAGCTCACTGAACACATCATCGAAGAGCAAAACTGGCTCATCGCCGGTACTGGCACGCATATAGGCCAGCTCGGCCAGCTTGGTAGAAAGGGCTGCGGTGCGCTGCTGGCCGCGCGAGCCATAAGTCAGGACGTTCATGTCATTGACAAGAAACTCGATATCATCGCGATGTGGCCCTAGCAAGCATACGCCCTGGAGAATCTCTTTGCGCCGGGCCGTGTGCAACTGGCTGCGATAGTGCTGCGCGACCTCGCTATGGTTCCAGATCTCATCGGTCTTAAAAGAGGGGCGATAGAGCACCTGGAGTTGCTCGCGCCCTCCGCTGATCTTCTGTTGAAAGACTGCGGCCTCCTGATTGAGGGCGATTACCATCTGCAATCGTTCGTGAGTGATCTGCGCGGCAAGATTGGTTAACTGCTCATCCAGGTAGTCGAGCATGAGCGGATCTTCCTGATTATCCCGGATGCGCTTCAGCAAGGCTGCGCGCTGCGTCACGATCTTGCGATATTTGACAAGAGCCTGGCAGTAGCGCGGATTCACCTGGCAGAGGGCGCGATCCAGAAAGCGGCGGCGCTCGTCTGGCGAGCCATCGACGAGATGCAGGTCCGCAGGCGCGAACAGGACCACCTTCATCTGTCCGATGACCTCCATGGTGCGCCGGGGAATACTGTTGAGCTTGAGGCGTTTGCGTGGTGTATTGGTCGGTAGCTCGATGGGTATCTCTTCCTGCTTGGCGGGACTGGCCGGCTGCGGAACGACGCTGGGCGGAGTTGGATCAAAGATCGTAGTTTCAATCTCGATGGCCGATTCGCGTCGCTTTACCGCCCCCTCGATGCGCGCGATATGCTCAGGCGCATACCAGCTCACAACTTCGCGATCGCTTGTGGCGTGGAAAGAGGTAGCTGTAGCCAGAAAGCTAACAGCCTCTAGCAGATTTGTCTTGCCCTGAGCATTTTCGCCATAAAAGATGAAAAGGCCCGGCCCTAGGGTGAGGTCCAGATCTGCATAATTGCGAAAGTTGTGCAAAGAGAGGCGTGAGAGATACATACCTTACTTTTTCTACTTATGTGACGGTGAGGTTGGGTTGTCAGGCCCAATCCTCACCTATCATGTGTTAGCGGTTTGTGCTCATCGGCATGATCACGTATGTGTAATCGGCGGGTCCGACCGGCCTGATCACGCCTGGACGCGCGTCAGAGGTCAGTTCCAGCGCCACCTCGGGCGTTCCGATCACGGAGAGCACATCGGCAAGATATTTGACGTTGAAGATGATCTGCTGCTCGGGACCATCGACGGCGGCGTTGATCGTGCTCACGTTATTGCCCACATCTTCGGCCGTGGCTTCTATTGTCAATGCGTTAGGTTCTCCGCCTTCCTCGTCTCCGCTGGTGACCTTCAAGCGCGTGATGTTCGAGCTATCGCGCGCAAAGGGCGTCACCGATTTGACTGCGGCGGCAAACTCTTTGGTCTCCACGACGGCCCGCGTCGAGTGCTCTTTCGGGATGATCTGGCGGAAGTTGGGGAAGGTACCTTCCATCAATTGCGCGATAAGATCTATCCGTTCCGTGCGGAAGAGGACTTGCTTGACGTTGGGCGTGATGATCATTTGTACCGTGCCCTCGGCGGGTAAAATACGACCGAGCTCGATGAGCGTGCGTGCCGGAACCAGGAAACTACCGCCCTCCTGCTCGTTGCCGGGTAGCGCGGCTGTGCGCACGGCCAGGCGGAAGGAATCGGCGGCGGCAAAGGTGAGCTTCTCGTTGCCGATCTCGATATGCACGCTTGTGAAGACCGGGCGCGAATCGTCGTCGGCGGCGGCAAAGGCTACTTCGTTGATCATCGTTTTCAGCAAGCCAGCGTCAAGGATAACCGGGTTGGCCTCGCTCTCGGTAATCGGGTTGAGTGGGAACTCGGAAGGGTCCATGCCCTTAATTGTGGCGCTGCTGCGCACACTTTTAATATTGATAGAATTAGTTTCTTCCGCGACGTTGATCTCAACCGGGGCCTGGGGCAGGCTGTTCACAAAGTCGGTGATCAGCTTGGCGGGAACTGTGGTCGATCCCGTTTCCTGAACTTCGGCCTCGATCCAACAATGGATACGGATCTCCAGGTTCGTGGCTGAGAGCTTTAGGCGTCCTTGATCAGTTTCTAGTAAAATATTGACAAGTATAGGAAGTGTACTGCGGCTTGAGACGGCGTGGCCAACGGTTGCCAGGCCGCGGCTCAAGTCCTGCTGCTTACAGGTAATTTTCACGTATATTCCTCCGGGCACATCCAGAACGCAAACAAATTTTCCAGGTTAGTATAGCCTATTCAATACCGGGTGTAAACTAGAGCAGTATCCCCTTCTCAGGGGTCGCCCATCATCTTAGAAGGCGACGATAAGCCTGGTTTATCTGCAGTCTCGCCCCCTGGATAGGCAAGTAGTACTGGTGGCTCGAAATAGTATTGTTTGTGTTTGGCGTGCTTTTTCTCCTCATTTTTCTACTTCTGGCTGCATGTATGTGGCGTGTGTCTTTATTAGGAGGTATCAGAAAAGCCGTAGTGTAATTATGATAATGTTCATAGAATCTCTTCTGCTGACAGAATCACAAAAATTTGCTGCTCACCCGCCGCTGGCCCGGCAGCAATGCTCTCTGATATGCTCTCTAGAATCCCTTTCAGCTTCCTATTCTTATTGGGCCGGGCTAAAACGGCAGCCCTTTCTGCCAGGCGTCAAGAAGCTGATGGCCGACGCGCCACCTGCGGCAAAGCTGCATTCAGTTTCAGCTCTGCTGTAACAATCGGGCCGGAACTTTATCACAGTCCTCCTAACTCTAGCTTACTCGGTGTCCTCAAGTGTGGCAGGGATGCCAGGCGTTGGCTTAGTTTTTGTGTACCGAGTGATCGTAGAGCATGTAGCGCAGGCGGCTCACTATCTCTTTGAGGCCGCCGTCTAGATAGATGCCTGGAATCTGCGGAATGATGCTGGCATATTGCTGGAAAACCTGGCCGCCAAAGACAAAAATAGGGCGCGAATGGGCCAGCCGTTGGATTTGTCGTCCCAGGTGAAGGAGCTCGGGTAGATAGGTTGGCATGGTCAGAGAGACGCAGACTAAGGCCGGAGAGAGCCTGTGAATGGCTTGTAAGAGGCCGGCGGTTTCCAGGCTCTGGCCCAGATAGATGACGCGTAGATTGCTGCGTCGTAAGCAGAGGGCCAGCATAAGCGCGCCCAGCTCGTGGGACTCGCCGGGGGCGCAGCCAACGATAGTCAAGGGACCCTCGGCAGCGCCGGACATAACTTGAAAGAGGCTGTTAAGATGGCCGCGAAAGAAGCTGCTAGCAAAATGCTCGACCGAGGCTGAGGCCTGGCCTTGTTCCCACATTTCGCCAATTTGCCACATTGTGGGTGTAATCAGCTCAGTGCAGATCTGCTCCAAGGGATAGACTGCCAGCATTGAGGCCATGAGCATCGCGGCGGCCGGCTCGTTATAGGCCTCGAAGGCCTCTATCAGACGGAGCTTGACAAGTTGCATATCATAGATCGCCGGATAGCTAGTCTGCAGGGATGCGGCGCGCGCGTTTTGCCATTCTTGCAGGGATGAAAGGGGCTCGACCGGGCGCTCGGTCTCTTTGAGCTGAAGCGCTCTTGCCGCAGGCTTTCTCAGGGGTGCTGGCTTAGTAAGTGTACGCGCAAGTGTGGCCTGGCCATCGAGCAACAGGGGCATTCCTGGTGCCGGTTCGGCCTGCTTCTGCTCCTCATTGAGATGGCGGAAGAGGGCGATAGCATGACTAATCGACATCCCGGCATCGATGCACTCCTTAAGCCAGCAGATCAAAGCAATATCGCGCTCAGAATAGAGACGATAGGCATTGTTTGCACGTTGGGGCGTGAGCAGCTGATAGCGGCGCTCCCAGGCACGAAGCGTCGGAGCCGGCACGCCTGTTTTCTGGACCACAGCTTTTGTATTAAAGATCGGCGTATCTGAGTAGTGTTCCAGCGCAGGCCATACCATCGGTCTTTCTTGTTCAACCATGCCTTTTCTCTGATTGCTCTCTAGTCCTCTACTAAAGAAGAAAAATACATCTGCCAACTGGCTATAGCGTTACTAACAGAATGAGCTGTACAAAAACAAATTTAGCTATACTAGGTCTATAATTTTTATACGTTCTAGAGCAACATGGCGAGACTCTTTAGATCATCACATGTACTACAGACGTGTAACCGAAGGAAAGCGGGTAAAGGCCTGGCCCGATTGGCTTGATCTCCTTAAGGCTACGCAGCTTTCCAGCGAGGTAATAAGGAGCCAGGTCCAAATTTTTTTCTCCTCTCTGCGGCCCTCGCCGTGGACAGAACGAGCATGGCGGGGTCCTGCTCATCCCGGCTAGCGAGCTTGACAAGTCGCAAGATCGCTGTTATCATGTTTCCCCAGTGATGACATGTGGATCGCTTCTATCAGGATATTTTATCTATGGGGCGGTTGGCGTGTAGAAAAATGCTACAAGATATCCCCAAAGGGCTATAGCTTGTAATTCCCCCACGCCTGAGGACAGAGCTCAACACGCTATACTACATTCTCAGTTTGTGGCCTTGCTGTGCGGCTGAGATCTAACGTGCGAAAAAGGTCCAGGAATTTGGAACTGTAAGGGAAGGCTCCCACCCACGCCTCCCACGTATCCGGCCTGGTACTGCGTGCGGGGAGAAATAAGGAGAATTAAAAGAATGTTTGCAGTAATTAAAAGTGGTGGACGACAGTACAAAGTTTCCGTAGGCCAGACTCTTGAGGTAAACAGATTATCTGTTGAGGATGGCGCTCAGATCGAGATTGGCGACGTGTTGCTGATCTCTGACGCTGATCGCTCCCTGGTCGGTACCCCGTTCGTTGCTGACGCCAGTGTTTTAGCAACGGTAGCCGGTCAGAAGCGCGGAAAGAAACTCATCGTCTTTAAGTACAAGTCTAAGAAGCGCTATCGCCACAAGCGTGGGCATCGTCAGGAATTGACGGTCCTGACTATCGATGATATCGTTGCTAATGGCAAAAGCCTGCTCACAGGCGAGGCTCCTAAAGCTAAGGAAGTCCCCTCTCAGGAGGCTCCTGCGCAGGAAGTTCCGCCGCAGCCAGCTCCCGAGCAGCCAGCACCGGCTCCTGTTAAAGAAGAGAAGAAGGATGAGGTAGCCGCCGAGCCTGTGGCAGTAGCTAGCGAGCCTGTAGCTGAGAAGAAGCCGCGTCGGCGTCGCACGACGAAGGCTGCTGCTGCTGAGACAGCCAAGAGCAGTACGGAGGAATAGATCATGGCACATAAAAAAGGTATGGGTAGCTCTCGCAATGGTCGCGATAGCAAGCCTAAGATGCTTGGCGTCAAGCGCTACGACGGCGAGCTAGTTTCTGCCGGAAGCATTATTGTACGCCAGCGTGGCACGAAGATTAAGCCCGGCGTGCATGTGGGCGTAGGGCGCGATCACACGCTTTTTGCCCTAACTCATGGCTATGTTAAATTTGGACATGCCTCGCGCACCAATCGCTCGGTGAGCATCCTTTCCGAGTTCCCGGGCCGCCCCTCAATCGCTGAGATTTTGGGCGAGGAGCCAGCCGCCGCTAAGGCCTAGCTTCTTTGGCATTGCAGATACGTTGAGCAGCCTTTAATGGGCTGCTCTTTTTTATGTCTTCTGGCGCTCACGTCTTTGGCGAAGGCACACCCTGGCTCTAAGACTATGCCGATACTTCGGACGCGTTTAGGGCTTTGATGACGGCCTGGGCGACGCTCTGGCTCGATTGCGGATTCTGTCCGGTAATCAGCTTGCCATCGCGTTCCACGTGATCTGTCCAGTTTGACTTGACGACAAAATTTCCTCCCAGCTCGCGCAAGCGGCTTTCCAGCAAGAACGGCATGACCTGATCTAGCTCGGCAGCCTGCTCTTCTTCATTGGTAAATGCTGTGAGCGTTTTGCCGGCTACCAGAGGCGTGCCATCATCAAGGCGTGCCCCAACCAGTCCCGCCGGTCCATGGCAGACGGCAGCAATAACCTTGTCTGCGCGCGCAAAGTCGCTAAGGAGTTGCTGCAGGGCGCTATTTTGCGGTAGGTCAAACATCGTACCGTGCCCACCAGGCAGAAAGATTGCGTCAAAGTCGGAGGCTTTAACTTCGCTCAAGGCCTGCGTCTTTTCTAGAGCCTGAAGAGCCTGGGCTGTGGCCTTTTGGGCGACCTCTGTGGGCTGCGGCTGGCTGCGCGGGTCGATGGGAACGCTACCTCCCCGTGGGCTAGCGACATTAATCTCAAAACCTTGCGCGACAAACTGCTGATAGGGAGTTGCAAATTCCTCGAACCACAATCCGGTCGGGCGGGTTGCGTCAATGCGGTTGTGGCTGGTGACGACGATCAGGATGCGTTTTGGACCAGGCATAATTTTTTATACTCCTTCTGGCTTATGTTAAACTTAGTTCTTTTCGTAGAGCGCCAGGCGTCCTACGGCTTGCTCCTCTGGTATTGTAGAATTGCGGCAAGCTATAATACAAATAGAAAATTTGCCGAGAGGTATAAAAATATTTATGGCAGATCTTGAATGGTATCGCAGTTTTCTTGCCATCTATCGGGCCGGAACCGTCTCAGCGGCGGCTCGGGCCCTTTTTCTCACCCAGCCGGCAGTCACCCAGCACCTGGCCGCGCTTGAAAGCTTTGTAGGGGAGCCATTGTTTATGCGCGCTCCTCGGCAGATGATCCCGACTCTACGTGGCAAGCAGCTGTATAGCCAGGTTGTGCAGGCTCTTGAGACCCTGGAACTGGTAACTGAGGAGATACAGAATGCGCATGTTGAGCTGCCTTTGTTGCGCTGCGGCGCGCCCCGCGAGTATTTTGTCGATATCGTCCTCAAGCGCTTTATTCAACTGCCCTATCGCCTGTTGCTGCGCTTTGCGGAGACGGCGGCGCTGATTGCTGATTTAGAGCGGGAACAGTTGGATGTAGTCATTGCCACGCAACAGATTGCCTCGCGCGAGGTCGAGTATCACAGGATAGATGAGGAGTGCTTTCAGATCGTAGGGCCTCCCGATCTGCTGCTATTTGCCGCTGAGGCTACGCTCGGGGAAGCTGAGGAGTTAGAGGCTATAGAACAATGGCTGGCAGCTCAGCGCTGGATCAGCTATGGCGTAGAGTTGCCAATTATTCGCCGCTTCTGGCAGCAGTGCTTCGGGAAGCGTCCCTCCTTTCAGGCTGCGCTGATCGTGCCCGATTTGCATGCGATTCAAAGGATAATCGAAGAGGGTGGGGGAATTAGCATTTTGCCTGATTATCTCTGTCGCGAGGGGATAGAGGCCGGACGGCTGCAAGTCTTATGGGAGCCTCTCCAGAAGGTGAGCAACGAGTTGTGGCTTGCCTATCGCAAGGTTGAACGCAATGAGGCAAAGATTAAGGCGCTCAGGCAGCTATGGCCGCGATTATAAAGTGGACCAAGGAAGGACCAGGGATCAGGCGCGCTTCCTGGCTTGTCTGCACTTTTCTGTATCTCTGCTTGTGCTGACATAGAACATGTTCAAAGAAAAAGCCTTGCGGAGGTTGAGAGTTCGGTAGCACATCTTGCTATTTTGCTACCGAACGGCTACACTTGCGAAGCAACAGAAAGTCATTCCTTTGTTGTTAGGTAGCAAAGAGAGAGGATGATGCCGAAACTCAGTGCGTATCGGGTTGCCTGGAATCCACGCTCACAGTGTTATGATGTCTGCTCCTTCAATGGGAAGGAGTATTCAGTCTTGCCCTTTACTCCAGGCAGTTCTGCCTGGTTCGACTGGTTGGCAACCATTACCTCCTTTTCCTTCTCCAGTCGGCATGGAGCGCGCTGTACCGTGCGCAAAGAGTCCGCGCGGCGTGGCGGAGAGTATTGGTCTGCCTACCATCGCCAACGGCAGAAAATGCTCAAGCGCTACCTGGGTCGCGCCGCCAACCTGACTTTGGCCCAGCTTGAGGAGGTAGCTCTCTTGCTCTCTCCAGAGCCGCGTAGCTCGGTCAAGATCGATGATTCCTCGCCAGGGGCTGCGCGTAGCCCACGGCCAGGCAGGGAACCTGCTGGCGCGAACTATTTACACAACGATCTCCTGGAGGCCAGGCTCCAGATGCCGCATCTTCCAGCAACATTGCTGATGCGTCCTCATCTCGTGGCCCAGGTACAGGAGGGACTTCAACGGGCTCTCACCCTCGTCTGTGCCCCTGCCGGCTTTGGCAAAACTACAGCCTTGCTCACCTGGGCAAAAGCTCATCCCGAACAGCGTATTGCCTGGGTCAGCCTTGATCGCCTCGACAATGATCCTATCCAGTTCTGGACCTATGTTCTGAGCGCCTTGCAGCGCACCTGGCCGCAGATAGGGACTAGCTTGCTCGCCTGGCTGCGCTCCCCGCAATCGCCGCCGCTATCTGCTGTCTTGCGCCACCTGCTCAATGCCCTGGCTAGCGTACAAGAGAAGCTTGTGCTTGTTCTTGACGATTATCACCTGATCACTGCCGCTGCAGTCCATCAGACCCTTTCCACGCTCCTTGAGCACCAGCCTGCAGCGTTGCATCTCGTTCTGCTCACTCGTCAGCAACCTCCGCTCCCCCTTGCCCATTTGCGTGCCCAGGGACATCTCTATGAGATCGGCCCGAGAAGTTGCGCTTTGGCCTCGCTGAGGCTGTGCAGCTTTTTCAAGAGAAGGGCCTCACTCTACCAAAGGAGAGCATTCTCTCTCTGCTTGAGCGTACGGAAGGCTGGATTGTTGGTCTGCAACTGGCAGCCCTCTCCTTGCAAGATCACCCAGATCCGCTTCATTTTGTGCAAACTTTTTCTGGGAAACATCAGCATGTCCTGGCTTACCTGAGTGAAGAGGTCCTCGCACGTCAGCCTGTCGAAGTGCAACAGTTTCTGCTGGCGACGTCGATCCTGGATCGTCTCTCGGCTCCGCTCTGCGAAGCTGTGACCAATCAGCAGGGGGCGCAGGTTATGCTCGAACGATTGGTACGGGCGAATCTCTTTCTCACTTCCCTGGATCATGAAGATCATTGGTATCGCTACCATCCCCTCTTCGCGGATCTGCTGCGTGATCGTCTGGAGCGGTAGCAAGGAGAAGATATCGCTCTATTCCATCGGCGAGCAGCGCGCTGGTACTGTCAGGCTGGTATGCTGGCCGAAGCTACGCGGCATTTCCTTAGCGTTGGTGATACACAGGAAGCCGCGCGGGTGATTGAGCAGGAGGTTTATGGGATGCTACGCGGCAATGCCTGCGTGCAACTATTACGTCTACTAGATCAGTTACCCGAGAACATTGTCATGAAGCATCCGCGCCTGTGCCTTGCCAGAGCCTGCTGCCTGTTAATCATAGGTCAGCGTGAGGCTGCTGCCTCTTTGCTGCACGCTGTCGAACTGGCGGGGCAGCGACTGCTTGGGTATTCTGTAGAAGAGGACGAGTTGCAAAGCAGTGAACAGCCTTTGAGGCGGACTGATGTTGCTTTCTTTCACGTCATCCTTGCGAGCATTGCATCAGTGCGTGGGGATACCGCTGCCGCCGTTGAGCAGGCCCACATAGCCCTCCATCTCCTTCCCCAGGAGGAACATCTTTTGAGAGGCTGCGTATTGCTCTCTCTAGGCATTGCCGAGCGTCTACAGGGCAGTACAGTTTCTGCGGTAACAACCCTGGCTCAGGCCAGTCGGCTCTGTTTCATTGCAGCGTTCCCACAAGTTGCTATCTCCGCGCTGACGCAACAGGCCTCTCTTCTGGTGATGCAGGGACACTTGCACCAGGCTGTTGCCGTGTACCGTTATGCGCTTCAGGTAGCGAGAGAGCACGGAGCTGGAGCCTTCGCCAGTCTTGGTGAAGTTTATGTAGACCTGGGCAGGCTGCTTTACGAGTGGAACGATCTGGAAGCGGCTCTCGATATGAGCAGGCGAGGCCTTGCCTGCGGGCAACAGTGGGAGCTGCTCGAAGATCAAATCGATGGGGTAGCATTGATGGTACATGTGCTGCTTGCGCAAGGACGAAACGAGGCTGCGGCCGCTACCCTGCATGAGGCTGACACGCTGTTTCAGCAGGCACAAAGCGGCGCAGGAATAGGGGCGCGGGTGACAGCTATACGGGCAGGTGTGGCCTGGCACCAGGGGCAGCTCGAACAGGCAGCACGCTGGATGCAGGAAAGTGGGCTCAGCGCCACAAGCTATACCCTTCACAGTGCGGACCCTCGCCACGAATTTACCTATCTGATCCTTGTACGTATCCTGCTCTCTCAAGGTAGGCTGGAGGAGGCTGCGAGCTTGCTTGAGCAATTGCTAGCCGTCGCCCAGGCTGAGGCACGGACAGGGGGCGTAATTGAGATCTTGTCCCTGCAAGCGCTTGTGCTAAGTGCGCAAGGTCGTCTTGCTGAAGCGCCTGGTATCCTCATGCAGGCTCTCTCGCTTGC
The DNA here is from genome assembly GCF_004208415.1 of Ktedonosporobacter rubrisoli. GTDB lineage: Bacteria > Chloroflexota > Ktedonobacteria > Ktedonobacterales > Ktedonobacteraceae > Ktedonosporobacter > Ktedonosporobacter rubrisoli. Next base: position 8,235,973 of record NZ_CP035758.1, read on the forward strand.
CGCCCCGGAAGGGTACATACGGCTCTTCATCGAGGCAAATGAGCCAATGAGAACCCTGCTGCTCCGTCTGCGTGAGCAGCAGACGCAACGCTCTACAACCCTTTTGCACTACATTGATACCTTGCTCGCTGCCTTTGCCTCTCCGCAACAAGAGATCCCCGGCCTGCTTGAGCCGCTAAGTCAGCGTGAAAGGGAGATCTTACGCCTGGTGGCTCAAGGACTCTCAAACCAGCAGATAGCTCAACAACTCGTGATTGCTATGAGTACAGTAAAGACCCACATTCATCATCTCCTGGGTAAACTCGCGGCCAGTAGCCGCCTCCAGGCCGTCTCGCGGGCGAAAGCCCTGGGTCTGCTGAAATAACCCTGCTTATAGCGGAATCCACCCACTTTTCCATCCAGAGATGGATTATCTCCCTTTCGGCTTGCTGTATAACGCTTCTTAGTCAAAAAGAGTTCTTACCTGATGAAAGGAGCGATTTCTGTGGATCAGCGGACACATGCTACTCTCAACCCCAAAGATCAGCTTGCCAGCGCGGGAGGAGGACGCCAGGTACGAGGTAGAGCGCTCGCCATGATCATTGTTGCTCTCATGCTTACGCTCCTGCTGCAAGCGTTAGATGCTACAATTGTTGGGACCGCTCTGCCTAAAATCATCTCTCAGCTGCACGGCTTTAACCTCTACAGCTGGGTGTTCACTGCTTACTTGTTGGCATCGGCGGCGGTAGTTCCCCTTATTAGCAAACTTACTGACCAATTTGGGCGCAAGTGGTTCCTGGTGGCAGGCATCGTCTGCTTTCTGCTTGGCTCCGCGCTTTGTGGAACAGTCCAAACGATGGATCAGCTTATTGCCTTTCGCGCGCTGCAAGGACTGGGGGCCGGTGTTGGCCTGGCCCTTGTTTTTACTGTGGTTGGAGATCTCTTCCCGGCTGCTGAACGCGCACGCTGGGCAGGCCTCTTCACAGGGATCTATGGCCTTGCCAGTATCATCGGTCCCCCGCTGGGTGGCTGGCTGACCGACCATGGCCCCTTGCTTGGTTCTCTTGTCACGGAGGCGACGCGCTGGCATTGGATCTTTTTCGTCAATCTCCCTCTCGGTACGCTGGCTGTGATGCTTCTGCTCCTCTTTCTGCCTGCGACGCTTCCTGCCCGCAAGGGATATAAGCGTGGTTGGGAAGCTGTCCGGCGCATCGACTTCGCCGGCGCAATATGCTCTACGTTGGCCACCGTGGGCCTCTTGCTTGGGCTCACCTGGGGTAGTGACCGTACATACGCCTGGAACTCGCCGCAAGTGCTGGTTATGCTGGGAGGGGCTGGCCTTCTGTTCCTTAGCTTTTTTGTCGCAGAGCGCTTCGCCGCTGAACCAATTCTTCCGCTGAAATTGCTCCGCAATCAGGTTTTCGTGGCTGATGCCTGCCTGGCCTTGCTGACCAGCATGCTTCTGCTGGCTCTGGCCCTCAATCTACCGTTGTTTCTCCAAAGTGTTCTTGGGCAATCAGCCACGGTCGCCGGTGCTATGTTGATCCCGCTGATGGTAAGCTTTACGATTGGCACGGTGATCGCCGGCTTTACGATTAGTGCGACAAAGCGCTATCAGCTAGTTGTGATGCTTGGCGCAGCAATTATGACGGGAGGGACGTTACTTATCGCGCGCATGACGTCGGCAACGCAGCTGTTAGATATCGGCATCTTCCTGGTGATTACCGGGCTTGGCCTCGGTGTCTTCTTTGCCATGCTCAGCCTGGTGGCGCAGCTTGCGGTACCGCACACCCAATTGGGAGTCGCCACAGGGGCCATCCGCTACCTGCAGACGCTGGGGCAGGCGCTTGGTCCGGCCCTGATGGGAACTATTGTGAATCTCGTCCTGGCGGGCAACTTGACGCAACGCCTGCCGACTGATGCGGCGTGCTACCTGACGCCTGCGGAAATGGGGAACCTTGCCAATCCCCAGCTATTGCTCAATGCTGCCTATCGCCAAACTCTTGTCAGAAATATGCAAGAAGTGGCTCTCAAACACATTCCCGCTGGTCCACAGCATGATGCCCTGGCTCAGCAAGCTCTGCTCCATGTATCCTCCCTTCTCGATCAGATATTCGTGGTGGTTAAGCAAGTGTTGGCAAGTAGTCTGCAGCAAGGCTTTGTTGCCGTGCTCGCCTTGAGTTGTTTTGCGCTTATTGCCTCTTTCTTTCTTAAGGATTTACCTTTCCCAGAGGAAAAGACCCGCCAGCAAGAAGTGGAAACTGTCGAGTAGAGGTGAGGGGCTTAAGCCAGGGCGGCATTGAGATAACGAAAAGAGTACATGATACAATAATCCTATGTGGATAAAAGCCGAAAAATGAAAGAGAAAAGGTATGTACTCTATTCTTCCATCTACAAGCGAGGCCCTGGCCCTGCTGGCCTGGTCAGACATCGAGCCGTGGTATCGCGAGCTTATCGACGCGGATCTTACTCAAAGCACGCTTGACGCCTGGCTGGCGCAATGGTCGCGCCTCTCGGAGCTTGTCGAGGAGGTGCTGATCAAGCAGGAAATTGCCTGCACACGGGATACAGCCGATCAGGCGCGGGCCGATCGTAAGCAGCGCTTCCTTGACGAGATCTACGTCCATATTCAGCCGCTCGATCAGCAAGTAAAACAAAAGCTGCTGGCCAGCAACCTTGAGCCGCCTGGCTTTGCTCCTCCTTTGCGCAAGCTCCGCACGGAAGCTGAGCTCTTTCGTGAGCAGAATGTGCCTCTATTAAATGAGGAGGAGGGCCTGAAGATCGCCTACCAGCGCTTTAGTGGCTCCCAGACAGTTACGTGGGAGGGGCGAGAAGTCTCTATCTCGAAGTTAGAGCCGCTTCTCATGGAACCTGAGCGCGAGCGGCGCGAACGGGCCTGGCACACGATGCAGGAGCGCAGGCTCGCCGATCGGGAGACGCTCTATGCCCACTGGCAAAAAGAGATGCAGGTGCGCCAGCAGATTGCCAGCAACGCTGGCTATGCTACGTATCGCGACTATCGCTGGCTGCAGTTGTTCCGCTTCGACTATACGCCGCAAGATTGCCGGAACTTCCATCGAGCCATCGAGGAGGTGCTTGTGCCGGCTGCTAGCCGAGTTTGGGCCAGGCGTCGCCAGCTCCTGGGCGTGGAAACGATCAGGCCCTGGGATATTGCTGTCAATCCTCACTCAACGATGCGGCCACGCTACATCGCTGACCTCAATGCGACCTTGCAACAGTGTGCTAACCTCTTTACTCTTGTCGATCCCGAGCTTGGCGCTTATTTCGAGATAATGATTCGCGAGGGCTTGCTTGATCTGGAAGAGCGTCCCGCTAAGGCCGGTCGAGGCTATAACCTGACCATGGAAGCGATCCACCGACCCTTTATCTTTGGCAAAATGCAGACCATTCAGGAGATACGTCTCATTCTGCACGAGGCCGGGCATGCCTTCCATTCCTTCGAGATGGCCAGATTGCCCTATGTGCAGCAGCGCAAAGAGGCTTTTCTGCCCATGGAGTTTGCCGAGGTGGCTTCGACCGCGATGGAATATATTGGCTCGACCTATCTGCAGCAGGCAGGCATCTGTAGCCAGGAGGAGGCCAGCCTGCTTCGACTCGCGCATCTTGAGTCAGGGCTTATCGAAAATCTGCCAAGGGCTGCCATGGTCGATGCTTTCCAGCACTGGGTCTACGAGCATCTCGAAGAGGCGCAAGACCCGCAGCAATGCACACAGCAATGGCGGGAGCTCACGCAGCGCTATATGCCCGATATCGATTGGCGCGGTCTGGAAGAGGAGCAAGGTTTGGGCTGGCTTTACTTGCGCCATATCCACTGCTACCCGTTCTATTATATCGAATATGCCTTCGCCAGAATTGGGGCGCTGCAGATCTGGAACAATTATCGGCAAGATCCGCGGCAGGCCTTACAGCAGTATCGTCACGCGCTCTCGTTGGGCGTCACGCGCACGTTGCCGGAACTCTATGCGGCGGCCGGGGCCAGCTTTAGCTTCGATTCTGCCACGCTCCAGTCAGTAGTTGAGCTGGTAACGCGCGCCATCGAAGAGCTAGAGGCTCAATGACTCGGCTTATTACTCCTGAACGCGCCTGGCTCAATGATTAGTTAAGCTATTGGCACGCCTCTTCTCCTGCACTGAAGGGAAGAGATTGGCGCCGTTATTGCTGTGTTTCTGGCCGGAGCGTGGCGAATTCGTTTGCGCAGCATGCGAGCCTGAAACCTGCCAGCAAGCTAACCTACAAAAATACAGGGAGTACGCATATGTACTCCCTGATTCGTTGGAGGGCCCTACCAGCCCATAACTAAATTCTGGTAGCCTGGCTGATCCGTAGTATTCTCATATTGCTTATGACTATGCTACTTGTCACCCTTGTTGCCCTTGCTGGTGTTTTGCTGGATATCCTGATTATTCTGGCTATTGGCCTGCTGATTGCCTTTGTCAGCTTTATTGTTCTGATCCTGCTGCTGGTTGCCTTTATCGTTCTGGTTATTGTTCTGTTGATCAGTCTGGTTGTTCTGATCTTTGTTTTGCTGATCGCCCTTATCAGTCTTATTATCGTTCTGGTTGTTTTTGTCGTTGTTCTGCTGGTCCCCCTTGTTGTTCTTGTCGTTGTTGTTCTGCTGATCAGTCTTATTGTTCTGATCATCATTTTGCTGATTGTTCTTGTCGTTGTTCTGATCAGCATTCTGCTGGTTGTTCTTGTCGTTGTTTTGCTGATCGCCCTTATCAGTCTTATCGTTCTGGTTGTGATGCTTGCCGCCGTTATCAGAATTGTTGTTCTGATCGTCCTGCTTCTGGTTCTGTTTGCCATCATCAGGATTGTTCTGCGGATTGTGGTAATCCTGGTCGCGATGATGCTTGCCATTGTGCTTATTATTATCGTTATTGTCCTGCTGATCCTGATCCTTCTTCTGCTTAACGGGCTGGGCCTTGCCAATTGTGGCCTTGATCGCCACGCCATCATCATTCTTTTGTACCGTAATCGGGCTTTGCAACTGCAAAATACCCTGACAGTTTAAGCCGCCATCGGCGCCCCAGGTTGTATTGAAGCGCTGGGCCAGGAAGGTAAAGAGATTGTTGGCTGCAGCCGGATCGGGCGTGGCGCTGTTGCGCAGAAGCGGAGCGTCAAGGGCAAAACGCTTGGGCGCGACGCGCAAGAGATCCTGGCAATATTGCCTGGTGCTCGCCTGGTTAAGATTCTGGGCCTCCGGCTGATTAACGCCAACACGGAAGGCGTTGAGCTTGGCCAGGTTGGGCTTCTCGTCCACAAGAACCATTGGATCGCCGGCAGGGACGAGGGCGACAGGCTCAGCCTGGTGGGCTGCGGCCTGCAATTCGTCGAGGGCCTGCGCGGTGACCATATGACCGGGATCGGCCAGGTCTGGAGCCATCCAGGGCTGACAGCCCAGTGCAGGCGCAATGAAGGAATCCAGCAAACCGTTATCGCTGCCATTGGTGAGAAGACGTGTATTGCGCAGCTTGTTGATATTAGCGACAGTCTTCTGGGCCATGCGGCCATTGGGCCCTATCAAATAAGCAGTGGTTACGTTGTCGCTCTGGTCCTGATCGACCACCGAGAAATCACGCACGGTGGGACAGGGTTGTCCATCCTGCGCGGTGCCAAGTTGAGGTGGGACAAGCTTGCCGGCCTGGATTGCCTGGTTGGCGGCCTGAAAGAACGTTGTGGCGTTACAGAACGAGACCTGCCCGAAGGTAGAGCCTTTGGTGCCTTTGACGCAGTTGCCTTCCTGGACACCCTGGCCCTGCAGAGAGAGCACATTGCCGTTGAAGCCGAACCAGATGCCTACAACAGCTCCCTGTGGTAACTGGGGAACAACTGGCGGCACGGCCGGCTTCTGACCCTGGTTGACCACGAGCGGGCTGTACACAGAAACCTTGCCTGTCGCGGGATCGAGAATAGCAGCTTGCACAAAGGCCGATTGATCGGCATTGGCTTCGTTACAATCAACGAGCTGGTAGGGTGTGGCTAGCCCTTGAGCCGAGAGCGGCTGGCGTGGCACGATCAGGCCACATTTCACCTCGTCGTCGGCGGCCTGTGTACCAAAGTGTGGCTGCACAACAAAAAATATTCCCGCGATGAGAATGATGGTCACAGTCACAATCGCCCCGATGAGGGGTGCAGGTAGAAAGCGCTTGCGTGATGCTGCTCGCGGCCTCCTCAACTGTGGTGTCCCGGGTCGTGGCGGGCGAATGAGTGTTTGCATTGTCTCTCACTTCCTAGCAGAAAACAAATATTCTCAGCCATTGGAGTCGAAATGGCTTGATCCCATCTGGAAAAGCGGGATGGTGAAAGGCGTGTCCTTACCACATGTCCTGGAGCCGTGCCCCAACTTCCCTTTCTCTCCTCCACTTCATGGCAGGTAGCCAGGCAACAACGGAAAAAGTAGGATTGTTAAGGACAAGTCCCAACTCCCCTTTCTCCCTTCCCTTGTGCCGCTAGCTGCAAAAACTTGCATCCAGAGTCATCTAAGGCTGTAGCAAGTAAATGGAAAGCGGGATTGTTAAGGGCTACGAGGCCCTTAACCTGGGGCTTGGGGCTGGGCCCCAACTCCCCTTTCTCCCTTCCCTTGTGCCGCTAGCTGGCGGCGAAAAAACTAGCACCCAAAGCTATTTAAGAGACAGTCGCGACATACCAGAAGAAAAAATTTGGTTAGATATGAGATTTATTGAAACATATTTAAATACGCTGACCATCGATTGCGATATTACCACAGCTTATCCATATTATTTACAGCTACACCTGATATTGGTAGGAAAGTACTAATAGCGGGTTAAGGTCCTGCTGCTTAACTGAGCATCACATTTTACAATACTTTGAGATATACTGATAGCAGAAAAATCCCTAAATAGTCCTGAATGGTCCAGGCTTTATGGCCTGAAAGGAAGACTCATGCGCGCAATAATAAGTGTTGCTAATCGTGAAGGTCTCACAAATTTAGCACGTGATCTGCAGAGTCGTAGTGTTGAGATTTTTTCGACAAGTGGGACGCTCAAAGCCTTGCGCTCCGCTGGCGTTCGGGCGGAATCGGTCAGCGCGCTGACGAATTTCCCTGAGATACTTGACGGGCGCGTCAAGACGCTGCACCCGGCAATCCTGGCGGGTGTTCTGGCAAGGCGCGATGTTAGCAAGCACGAGGAAGAGCTAAAGAAGCATCATATCGTGCCGCTTGACATGGTAGTGGTGAACCTGTATCCCTTTGCCGCGACAATTGCGCGTCCAGAGACCACTCTGCTAGAAGCCCTGGAACAGATCGATATCGGCGGCGTAACGCTTGTGCGTGCCGCAGCCAAGAATTTCCAGGATGTGATTGTGCTGGTGAGGCCAGAAGACTATGCGGATGTTCTCCAGGAGTGGCGTGAGCAGGGCGAAATAAGCCTTGAGACGCGGCGGCGCCTCGCGGCGATTGCCTTTCAACAGACTGCAAGTTACGATACGGCGATTGCCGAATATCTGCGTGTAGCGACTGGCGATTATTTCCCCGATGAGCTCACTCTACCCCTTGAAAGGATTCAGACCTTGCGCTATGGGGAGAATCCCCACCAGCAGGCGGCGTTCTATCGCTGGAACGAGACCACAACTCCGGCCAAATTGGCGACTGTGGCTGAGGCTGAATTCCTGCACGGCAAAGAGCTGTCGTATAATAATCTGCTTGATCTTGATACGGCTCTAGCTACGGTGCAGAGCTTTACCGCGCCAACAGCGGTGATTGTCAAGCATACCAATCCCTGCGGCCTTGCCTGCGGCGATACCCTGCTTGAGGCTTACAAAAAAGCGCACGGGGGCGATCCTATTTCCGCGTACGGCGGGATTATCGGGGCAAATCGTCAAATCGATATTGCGACGGCCCAGGAGATCGAGCAGTTGTTTTATGAGGCAATCATTGCTCCGGAGTATACGCCGGAGGCCCTGGCTCTGCTGCGTAAAAAGAAGAATCTCCGCTTGCTTGCCACGCATCGACCGATAGAGCCATTGGCAATCAATACGCAGTTGCTCTATGGTGGGCGACCCGAAGTGCGCACGGTGAGTGGTGGCCTGCTGATCCAGACGCCCGATGCGATTGGTGGGCGCGAGATCGAGTACCGCGTGGTAACTGATCGCGAGCCTACGCTTGAAGAGGTGACCGATCTTATGTTCGCCTGGAAAGCCGTATCGCAGGTGAAGTCAAATGCTATTGTGCTGGCCCATAAGTTGACCTTAGTGGGCGTTGGTGCCGGCCAGATGAATCGCGTGACAAGTGTGCAGCTGGCTGTGGATAAAGCCGGTCCACGCGCCCGCGGCGCGGTGCTGGCCTCCGATGCCTATTTTCCCTTCTCCGATGGAGTGGAAACCGCGGCTAAGGTCGGTGTGACGGCGATTATTCAGCCTGGCGGCTCGATCCGCGATGAAGAATCGATCCGGATGGCCAATCGTTACGCGATAGCGATGATCTTTACTGGCAAACGGCATTTTCGCCATTGAGGCGCAGGCTTACGTACGAGACAGCTAAACGTTTGCTGTTGCCACTGTGAGATCTTAGCTAGCGAGCAGCGGACAAAAAGAAATGGATACCTACAGACGGTATCCATTTTCTTCTAATTGTATGCAAAATGCCTCTGGCCTGCTCAGGCCACGATCTCGTCCGAGAAGAAGCGTACCCACAGAACAACTACGCCAAGGCCACCAATCAGGGCAAAGAAGCCGACAGCGCCAGCCGGGCCAGCTGCCAGAGCGGGGTCCTTGAACGGGAAGAAGAGGATGAGTGAGAGCCAGGCAAGGGTAAGGGTAGACGTCCAACTGAGCTTTGTGGACTCGGGGGTCGAAGGGTAGAAAAGGTTGTAAAAGAAAATTACAAGGAGACCTATTACCACTACGACCATTCTCAGGTTAGTGGTATCGCTACCGTCGCCCTTCCAGTCTATGACGAGCGTCGATTTAATAAATAGGAAGCAACAGATCCATACCAGAGTGAGGATGACGCCCCAGATAACTTTGCGCATCTCCAAGGGATTTCTCACAATATAAAGCTCCTTTCGAGGAGGGTCTGCTAAATGAAAAAGACCGACCAATAGGCATAGGCATAGTATTACTATGCGCATTCGTATTGTAGTCCTAACGTCGTAATAAATCAACATCTGAGAGCGAGACGCCAGGACTTTCCCATTCTTGGTGTTTCGCCGCCCAAGGGTGGCAAAAAGGAGAGAGATTTTGGGGCTCCGCCCCATTACCTCTCCCCCGGAGAGGGTCCCCCGGTTAAGGGCCAATCCGCTAGGTCGCGGCGCCCCCTTAACAATCCTTTTTTTTTCCACCTGACGGCGCACAGAAGTAAAGAAAGTTGCGCCCTTGTGGCTAGGCTCCGGTGTAGTAAGCGCGGGCAAAGCGCGCTCCCTGCGTGGCGTTATTAATCAAGAGAGCCTTGTTGGCCTCTATGCTCTCGCCGGCGGTAATCTCCGCGACATGCGAGAGGATAAAAGGCGTGGTGGCCGAGCCGCGTATGCCCTGCTCGCGAGCCAGGCGTAGGGCTTGCTGTGTCGCATCCTCTAAGGGCTGGGGATTGAGGGCATATTCTTCAGGGATGGGGCAGGTGACGATCAGGCCCTTTAAGCCACATTCCCACTGCGTGCGCGCAATGGCTGCGACGGTGAGCGCATCATCGACGCGCTGAGCCAGGCGCCGGCCGCTGGAGCGGACGTAAAAGGCCGGGAGCTCATCGGTTTGCCAGCCAAGAACGGGTACGCCCTGCGTCTCTAAATATTCAAGGGTCAGATCAAGGTCGAGAATAGATTTGGCGCCCGCGCAGGTGACGAGTACCGGCGTGCGGCTCAACTCGGTCAGGTCGGCTGAAATATCCATGCTAGCCTCGGCGCCGCGATGGACGCCGCCTATGCCTCCGGTGGCAAAGAAGCGAATGCCGGCCATAGAGGCGCAAAGTACGGTGCCGGCAACGGTGGTTGCGCCAGGCTTTTTTGTGGCCAGGGTTACGGCCAGATCGCGCCGGCTCACTTTCTGTACGCCAGCGGTTGTGCCCAGGCGCACGATCTCGTCTTGTGTTAAGCCAACAATAATATGTCCATCGTGCAGTCCGATGGTGGCAGGCACGGCGCCCTCGGCGCGAATGGCTGCTTCCATGGCCTGAGCTGCCTCAATGTTGGATGGATAAGGGAGCCCATGCGCGATGACTGTTGATTCCAGGGCGACTACTGGCCGCTTTTCGTTTAGGGCTGTCCGAACTTCTTCGGAACAGAGAATATAAGCTGATAGCTGTTCCATGATTCCTCGCTGCCGACAGATGTAAAGCCGGGGTGCAAGCTTGCTAACTCCGGGCCGCGTTGCACGCTACAAGCCATTTCGCCTGGCTGGTCTTCCCAGAGGGGCGCGCATATACTTGCACTTGACATAACTGATGGAAGTCTCCACGTGACGAGAAGTATACAGGAAATGAGAGGGAAAAGGCAAACCCCGTGCAAAGCTATACAGTTTGTCCAGAACGTCCTATCCAATTTGCACGCGCATATTGACACATGCTATATTACGTCCTGGGTCGATTTTGTGAAGAATGGAACAATAGAAGTATAGGAACAAACTCTGGCGACGACTATCCCTTGAAGAAGGGAAGTTAAAATTTGTTCGCAGCTATATTTTATGAAACAAAATGTTTGTTGTGTCGTAGTGCATTCAGGGGGTGCATCGCGTCGTGATTGCCCCAGGGCTTTGCGGTTCGTAAAAAGGGCTTGTTAAGGGGGCGCCGCGATCGAGCGGATTTGAGCCCTTAACTCGGGGCTTGGAGGCGACGTCGCGAGCTAACGAATTGTGCCCCAATTTCTCCTCCCTCTGCTGCAGGCGGATGGCAGAATGACAAAAAGGGAAGGCCCTGGTGTTTGCCCTTCGATGTCTGGTGTTTCTTAGAAGAGTAACTGAATAGGAGCGATATACATGACTTTTGCCAAAAAACTACTTACCACTAGTATCGTTGCGGGCGGGGTGTTGGGAGCGCTGACGGTATTCAATAAGATGACTGCCTCCATGGCCGGCGAGCTGGATACTGTGCTGACCGGCGAGGAGCGCCGCTATCCCTGGAAAGATGGCGACATGTTCTACGAGGTGAAGGGTTCGCGCGAGGCGAAACCGCTCTTGTTAATCCATAGCTTTGGTCCTGGAGCCTCTTCTTACGAGTGGCGCAAGAATATAGATGCGCTGGCGGAACAGTTCCGCGTCTATGCCATTGATCTGCTGGGCTTTGGCCTCTCTGATCGTCCCTCGATTGATTACACTACCGAGACCTATACTGATTTAATTAACGATTTCATTAAAGAAGTTATCGGCAAGCCTACAATCGTTGTGGCCCATGGCCTCACCTGCGCTTATGTGATCGCAAATGCCTATCGCCGTCCCCAGTTATTTGAGCGCCTGGTGCTGGTCTCGCCACCTCCTACGATGCTACAAGAGTCCTATCCTGGCCCTGTCGATAGCGCCTGGAAGTTTGTGCTGCGCCTGCCCGTCATTGGCGAATTTGCCTACAATCTGCTCAATTCGCGCCAGTCTATTCGCAACTACTACGATCAGCAGGGCTACCACAATCCAGGCCTGATCTCCGACGATCTTGTTGAATATGTCTTCACCAGCGCGCACCAGGAGAACTCGCGCTATCCCATTGCATCTTTCCTTAGCAACAACCTGGCCCTTGATGTGCATGAGCCCCTGGCTCGCCTGCAGATGCCCATTCTGGCCCTCTGGGGTCGGGAAGGTATGCTGACGCCTTCGGAGGCGAGTGCGGCCTTCAAGCGGGTTAATCCGCGCGTCGAGGTGCGCATTATCGATAAGGGCAGCTTCCATGTTCAGGAAGAGCAGGCCGCCAACTTTAACTCGGCAGTGCGCGAGTTCGCCGCAGCTACCGTGACGAAGTAGGCTGTTCCGCGCCTTAGAGCTCAGAAGCTTAGCTAAAATGTTCGGGCAAGCCAGCCCTTTGCCCGAACATTCCTGTGTGCTCTACTGCGGCTCTTTGTGCGGATGGCGTGAACTATTTGAGCCGACCCAGGATAGCCCGGGCGATGACGATGCGCTGAATCTGGTTGGTGCCCTCAAAGATCTGGGCGACTTTAACGTCGCGCATATAGCGTTCCACCGGATAGTCGCGCACATAGCCAGCTCCACCAAGAATCTGGACGGCGTTCGTCGTGACTTCCATAGCGCTATCGGTGGCGAAGCATTTGGCCATGGAGGCGTGCATATTGGCGTCCTGCCCCTCATCGACTTTATAGGCAGCCTCATAGACCAACAGGCGCGAGGCTTCGATCTTCATGGCCATGTCGGCGAGCATAAATTGGATGGCCTGAAAGGTGGCGATAGCTTGCCCGAACTGTTTACGTTCGCGGGCATAATCTCGGGCTGTGTTGAAGGCTGCCTGGGCAACGCCGGTGGCAATCGCTCCTATGTTGATGCGCCCACCATTGAGGGTAGCGAGGGCTATCTTCAAGCCCTGTCCCTCGGCGCCTATGCGCTGCTCGGCTGGAAGCTTGCAGTTCTCGAAAATAAGCTCGCGCGTGGGGGATGAGTGCAAGCCCATCTTGCGCTCGGTCTTGCCAAAGCTAAAGCCTGGGGTATCCTTTTCCACGACAAAGCAGCTGATGCCGTTTGCGGCGCTGCGCGCCATAACAAGATAGAGATCGGCCTCGCCTCCATTGGTTACCCACATCTTGGTGCCGTTGAGCACGTAGTTGTCGCCGTCGCGCTCGATCCTGCATTGCAGGCTTGCGGCGTCTGAGCCTGCTTCGGCCTCGCTCAGAGAGAAGGCGCCAAGGAATTTGCCCGAGGCCAGGGCCGGCACCCAGCGCTGGCGCTGCTCTTCGCTGCCAAAGTGGGCAAGCGAGCCAGTGACCATATTGTGGACCGAGAGACCAACGGCGGTGGCCATATCGCCCTGGGCCAGCTCTTCATAGACCAGCGCGCCACTGAGCCGGCTGAGCTCGCTGCCCCCGTATATTTCGGGCGTGGTCATTCCCATCAGCCCTAGCTCGGCCATCTGGGAATAAATTTCGCGTGGAAAGTGATATTCTTCGTCCCAGGCCTCGGCATGTGGGGCGATTTCCTGGGCGGTAAAGCGACGTGCCAGGTCGCGGATATCTGCTTGCTCTTCGTTGAGATCAAATTTCACGGCGTGCTCCTCTTCTGAACCCGGATTCGTGGGTAGTAACTCAAACGTTGAGGCTACCCAATGATACTGTAATCTATTCCCTATTATAGATCAGCGGATGCCCGGATAAGAAGCGAGTGCTATACTGGCTGCCTGTATGGTCCCTGCAAAGAATGGCGGCAGGGCTGGTTTAGCGCGTATCGGCCGGATCGGTTTGATCGCCTGGCTGGCTCCGGGGCCAGGAATCTGGCCTTTCATGCCTCTTGTACCTCTTCCGACTGCTTTGTATTGTTGACCAGATCATGGCTGTGCTATTATCGACGCCTGTTACGAGAGAGCGTGTGACATTTGACCAGCTCACTGCATATGGGGCAGCTGGATGCTGATAGATATAGTTGGTCATGCCTGTGTAGGGATTCCAGACGCGCACGCTCTGGTCCAGGGAGGCTGAGGCGATATACTGGCTATCGGGCGACCAGGTAAGGGCAGTAACCTGTTGTCCATGCGCCGTGTAGGTGATAGCTGGATCAGCTGAGCTATCGTTCAGAGGTTGTACAAGGATAGCATCGTTGCGCAAATTGCCGGAGAGGGCCATATAGCGCCCATCGGGAGAGCAGGCGATCAGGGTCGGGGTACCCCAATCTTTGCTGAAATCCCGATCTAGCAGCGTTTCATTTGATACGATACCCCAGACGCTAGCCCTGCCACCGATGCACATGGCCAGGCAGGCCTCGGCAAAGGCCCCGGAGGCCAGCCATTGGATGGCATCTATCCTCTGGCTGCTTTCCTGACGCGTCGTGAGCAGGGTGCCACTCAGGGCGTTCCAGATATGAATCTGGGCACCATCAAGCGAGGCAATAAATTCGCCGTTGGGTGACCATGCCAGGTCCTTAACGGAAGCTTGGTGTCCTTTGTAGGTGGTGAGCGTCTTGCCTGTCATGCCATCCCAGATTTGTACAGTCTGATCATCGCTGGCGGAGGCGACGAATTGCCCATCGGGCGACCAGCTCACCTTATTGACATGCTCTGTATGGCCGCGATAGATCTGGAGCTGCTCGCCTCCTGCGGCATTCCATACCTGTACTGTATGATCCCAGGAACCTGAAGCGACGAGGGGACGCGAAGGATGCCAGGCAACTGTACTCACTCTCAGTTTATGTTGCTGGTAGACATACAGCGCGCGCGTGACCTGGGTTGGAGCCTGGTAATAATCAGTTATCCCTCCGTATGAAACATCGCTATGTGAACTGGCGGGTAGCTGCTGAAGCACGGCTACGCTTACGCCAAGAGCCAGCAGGCCACCCAGGAAGATGCGGCGCCCGTTCTGTCTTTTCGGGGAGGGTGCGGCAAACTGGCCAGCCTGGATCTGAATCTGGCCGCTGCCGCTGACAGGCTGTGGTGTCCAGTACGTTATGGGTGGCTTATAGAGAGGTGAGGCGGTGCCGCTATAGGCATAAAGTTGGCGAACATATTTGGCCTCAATGCGCTCTAGCTCGCCCAGCACCTCATCAACGCTGGCCGGCCTATCCTCCGCCAGCAACTGCACCATCCTGGCAACCAGCGCCTCCAGCTCTTGGGGCAGGGCCGCATTAGAGCGACGCAACGGCGTGAACTTGAAAGGTGTTTCTGCAGGATCATTGCCAGTTAGCATCGTATGCAGGGTGGCACCCAGGCTGTAGATGTCTGAGCGTGGCGTCGTCTGCGCCTTACCATACTGTTCTGGTGCAGCATACCCCGGCGAGCCAAAGGCGATGGTATCTCGTGCCTGACCGCGCTTAAAGAAGCGCGCGGTGCCAAAATCGATAAGGTAGACCTGCTGATATGGCGTGAGCATGATATTGGAGGGCTTGAGATCGCGGAAAATTACCGGCGGATCATACGTATGCAGATACTGTAATACGTTGCAGAGCTGAATGCCGATAAAGAAGAAATCGCTCAATGAGAGGATACCGCTGCGCGCCTGGAGAAGCGTTTCTAGCGTCTGCCCCTCGATAAAGTCCATAACCAGATACCAGTGTTCAGGATCGGTGAAGTGATCATGAATGTGTGGTAAGTTCATATGTGAAAGCTGAGAGAGGATCTGTACTTCGCGGTTAAAGGTATCTGTCGCGTCGATCATTTCTTGCGCGCTTAAGCCGCGTAGCTTGATCTCTTTGATCGCTACAGGTTTGTTGGTTTGCAGGGCGATGGCCTTGTAGACTGCGCCAAAGCCACCTGTTCCTACCTGTTGAAGTATCTTATAGCCATGTTCGTGCAGGGCTGCCGATCCCGCGCTAACTTCATCCAATGTTAGTGCAAGAGGTAACTGGCAGGCGAAGCAAATTTCTGCCTCGGCCGGATTGGAGGCACCGCAGGACTCGCAGTACACCATGATTTCTCTATCCTTGCTTTACGCAAATATTGCGCCAGGAGAAAAATAATCTGTGCTCTAAAACAAAGAACGCTGCTACGGCTCGAAAAGTTGCGACTCTTATTTAATTATGCCGCTAATAGTTGTTGTTTTCCAGACCTGAATGGAGCGATCCACTCCTGAAGAGGCTACGCGTTCCCCATTGGGTGCCCAGGCAATGGCCATGATATACCCGACGTGACCGCAGTAGGTGTAGACTAGCTTTTTGCTATCCATGTTCCAGATTTCAACCATTTTGTCGTTGCCACCCATGGCCAGGTGCGAACTTACGGGGGACCAGGCCAGGGCATTTTTCATGCTATTGCTCTGGGGTTTAGGTTTAAAGACTAGCTGTCCGGTGAGTGTATCCCAGATGGCAGTGAGGTGATCGGCCCCGGTTGAGGCCAGATATTTGCCATCACATGACCAGGCTAGCTCGTTAATGCGACCCTCGTGCTTGTTTATGGTGAGCGGGCCCCGATGCTGAGTGATCAAGTTAGTCAGCGAGGCGAGAAGCGAGCGCTTCGGCGTCTCCTTGATTGGCTCCCAGAACTGGATTTTTTTGTCTTCGCCTCCGGAGGCGATACGCTTGCTATCGGGGGACCAGGCCAGGGTATAGATCTTGCCGGTATGTCCCGTATAGGTGAAGACGCGCTGACCTGTACTTGCATCCCAGACGTGCACTGTTTTATCAAGCCCGGCTGAGGCAATATAGAGTCCGTTAGGCGACCAGGCTACGGCGCATACGGGTCCGCTATGCTCGGTATAGGTGCGCACAGTCTGTTTGCTTAAGGCATTCCAGACATGGACCGTTCCGTCATCGCTGGCCGAGGCGATGCGCTTGCTATCGGGAGACCAGGCCAGGGCGTTGACGCGTTCCAGATGCTTGTGATAGGTGAGGATGGCGCTGCCCTTTTCGCCTTCCCATAACTGTACTGCCTTATCGTAGCTGGCTGAGGCCAGGATTTTGTTGTCAGGAGACCAGGCCAGGGCGGTGACGCGGCCCGTGTGGCCCGAGCAGACGTAGAGCGTATTTGGTTGTGGGCGGAAAGTAAGCTGACTTGATTGCTTGCCTTTGCTGCCGGTCTTCGTGGGCCGTGGCGCCTGATAGCCAGCTGGCACACGGAAATTGTTTAACGGAACCGTTGTGGTATGCTGGACAGAGATGTTGTGAAGTTCTTTTTTGACGATGGCTGCACTGGCCGGCCGTTTGGTAATTTCCACGCTCACCATGCTCATAATCAACTTATCAAGGCCCGTCAGAGTTGGTTCTGTGAGGCGTAAGGGCGAGAACTGGAAAGGCGTATCTGCCGGGTTCTCCCCAGTGAGCAACTGGTGAAGGGTGGCACCCAGGCTATAGATGTCTGAGCGAGCTGTCGTCTGCGAGCGGCCATACTGCTCGGGAGCGGCGTAGCCAGCTGAGCCCAGGGCGGCCGTGTCTTTGGCCTTGCCAGGCTTGAAGTGGCGCGCGATGCCGAAATCGATAAGGTAGAGATTATCGCCTTGCGTGAGCATAATATTGGCAGGCTTGAGGTCGCGGAAGATGATAGCTGGCTCGCGCGTGTGCAGATAATCGAGCACGGAGCAGAGCTGGATGCCGATCTCCAGGACTTTCTCGATGGGCAATTTGGCGCCGTTGAGCTTGTTAAGATGCTCTTCAAGCGTTTCGCCTTCGATGAAGTCCATGACAAGGTAGAAGCGACTGTTTTCGCTAAACTGGTCATAGATGCTTGGCAGGTTGGGATGCTTAAGATTGGCCAGGAGCAAGGCTTCATTCTTAAAGGCTTCGGTTGCCGCTTGCAATTCCTGCTCGTTTAAGCTATTCTGGCTCATTTCCTTAATTGCCACTACCCGATTGCCAAACTGGGTGTCTGCAGCCCTGTACACGGCCCCGAAGCCGCCACGGCCAGCCGGGCCGAGAATCGTGTAGCGCTGCTTCAAGAGGGAGTGTATATTCAGCAGGCCGGTAAGGGTTGGGCTACTGGCGGCAGGTTGAGGAGACTGAGGGCGCAAAGGTCTACCGCAGGCCCTACAGAACTGAGCCTGCGCCCGATTGGCCGCGCCACATGTATCACAGAAGAGCGGAGAAGAGAGCGACATACCATCCTTCATAAAATATTTGTCTTGCAGTACTATTCCCAACTACACTAGTATAAACGGTAGAGGATGTCAAGGGTTGCAAAAATGGGCCATCAGGTTCCTTGCTACAGCTCGCAGAAGTCCTATTTTTGTCGAAGAAGAAGCTATTTCTGGCATACACTACATGATAGAGAGTGCTATAATAGTCTTGTGTCTATGCAGGATACATGGCATTGCCCAAGAGTTTTAGCACTCCTTCTTGCCGCCGCCTGGCGACAGAAAAACGAGCCCTGGGCTCTGCAATCCTTAAGCTGTGCTGTTTTTTTGAGATGAGGGGACTGCTGGTAATATGGCGAAAAAAATATTGATAATGGATGATGATCCGACAATTGCTGATTTGCTGACTGAAGCACTGGCAGATGAGGGTTACGAGACCTTTATGACAACACAGAGCCTGCGCTTCTACGATGCGGTCATGGAGCATAAACCAGATCTGGTTCTGCTGGATATCATGATGCCTTATCTAGATGGTCGCGATGAGCTCAGGCTTATGCAAATGGGCCTTGACCATAAGATACCGGTAATCGTTGTTACTGCTTTTCCGGGTGCGGCCAGTGAGGCCGAGGAGTTTCGCGAGGCTGGCGTTGTCGAGATCGTCTTTAAGCCGTTCGATCTAGAGAAGCTGGTTGCTCTTGTGAAAAAGACTATTGGAGAACCAGGGGGAAGAAGCGCATGAGTGCTTCAGTTCGTGTGGCCCTTGATGCTATGGGAGGCGACAAGGCACCTTCCGAGACAGTTCTGGGAGCTGTACAGGCCGCTCGTGAGTATGACATGGGGGTCTATCTTGTGGGGCGTGAGGATATCATCAGGGCTGAACTTGCCAAACACGATACAAACGGGCTCGATTTGCCCGTGGTCCATACCGATGAAGTGATTGAGATGGATGAACACCCGGCCAGCGCTGTGCGCCGCAAAAAGAATGCATCCATGCTCCTGGCTCTGCAGCTTGTCAGGGATGGGGCCGCGCTCGGCGCTGTTTCCGCCGGGAATAGCGGGGCGATGATGGCGGCCTCGCTCTTTACCTTAAAGCGCATCCCGGGGGTCGAGCGTCCAGCGCTTGGAGGGGTCTTTCCCACGAAGGTCAATGCGTGTATGGTTATCGATATGGGCGCGAATACTGATTGTAAGCCTGAATATCTTCAACAATTTGCCCTGATGGGCTCCATCTACATGGAGCGAATCTTCAATGTGTCTTCCCCTCGTATCGGCTTGCTGGCTAATGGCGAAGAGGAGTCTAAGGGAAATCAGCAGGTGGTCGAGACACACCAGTTGCTCAAGCGCAGCGCCTCTACCCTGGGCCTTAATTTTATTGGCAATGTGGAGGGACGCGATATCCCTGGAGGGACGGCAGATGTGGTGGTCTGCGATGGCTTTGTGGGCAATGTGGTGCTGAAATTGGGCGAGGGCTTGGGCGAGGCTCTGCTGGATCTGCTGCGCACAGAGATGACGAGCTCGCTGGTCAATAAGCTGGCGGCCGCTATTCTTAAGCCTGGCCTGCGTAAGGTCTTCAAGCGCCTTGATTATGCTGAATACGGTGGCGTACCGCTGCTCGGGGTGAATGGCTCGGCGATTATTTCTCACGGCCGCTCCAACGCCCGGGCGATTAAAAATGCTTTGCGCGTGGCGCGGCAGACATCGGAAAGAGGAGTGGCTAAGGCGATTGGCGATGGCCTTTCAAAATTGAGCGCAGAAGTATAGGTATCGATTCATCTGCTGGCCTTGCCTGCTCCTGCTGACTGCATAAGCTCTAATGATGAGATAACAGTCAAACATATAGCTGTTATCTCATCATGAACGTTATGTCGATGCGCTAGTCGGCGCGTTGAGATTTCTCTACTATGAGGGCTGCACTAATAACTCAGGATTTACGGCGTCGGGCCGCGCCTCCCAACTTGCCAATCCGGCTGTAAAAGTCGGCTCCCTGGCTCTCTTTGGTGGCTTTACCGCCTTTTTTGCCCATCTCGGCGAAATGCTCTGGACTATATTTGACTACATTCGCTTTCCCTCCTTTTTGGGCAATCGTGCGATAATATTCGCTTCCGCGCTTTTCTTTGAGCGTGATGCCGCCTTTCTTTCCAATCCGCCGGTAATAATCCTCGCCATATTTGCGGCGGACCGTTTCTTTGCGGCGGTTCGCCTTGGAGGTTGGTTCGGCTGGAAGTTTCTCTTCGTCATCAGACAACGTAGCTATCCCCTTTCCCGACATGATCCTCAGTTCGCAAGAAATGTTGACTTAAGCCTACGAAAAAAAGTTTCGCCCGCCTGCTGCTCCCTTGCATGCTATGCGTTTTTTCTATTTTGTATGTTAGGCATGCATAGAGCTGCATATAGGAGTGTATCTGATACCTCTTTAGTATAGAGATATCAATATAGAATATTTTACTGTAATGTTCTATCATTTGTCAATAATAGCACAAGTCAAATAGTGCTGGTTACGCTGCAAGCATTTCTGCCTGCTGATTTTTAAACATTTGCTGCTCTTTCTCTTGGGTCTTACTGGATAGAGGGAGCCTGCCCCCAGCTTTTTTTGGCTATAAAGATATACGGTCGGGAGGCACGTTTTTCTGGCGCTCTGAGCGAGGTGGGTTGGCTGGCAAACGCTGAGTGGATAGTGTAGAGGTGGTGCGGCGGATGAAATAGCTTAGCCGACCCTGGCGATGGATCGGCTAAGGTGCAGAAAGGATACAGCGCGTATAGAATGTCTGCGATATGCAGCTGGCAAGGTGGATGGCCGGCCTGCAAGCGTGGTTAGCTATTGCGCGGGCAGCTCGCTCATCTGAAAGCGCTTCACCTCTGCCTGGCAGCCCTCAAAGTAATAGACTGTAACCCCGGTATCGATTTCTTCGCTGAAGTAGTCCTGAGCTTCGGGCTCAAGCTCCTCAATAATTGGCTTGAGCAGCTCATGATCAGAAATCTTGCCCCAGCCATATTCGAGCTTAAGCATTTTCTCTGCCTGCTTTAACTCTTCTACGGCCGTGGCGCGAAGAAGCTGACTTAGCAGCTGGGGATGGGCCTGCAAGCGCTGCAAGAAGGCGTGATAGAACTGCCGCGCCAGCTCGGGGTTGCTCTCTACCCCTGTTTCGGGCTCGGCATCAATGCTTGCCTCGATATCGATGCTAATACGAAAGGTGGTGCGCGTAAAATCGGTTTTTGTAGGCATTTTTCTCCCCTTGTATGCTCAATGCGGGACTATAAACATATATGTCGAACTGGCCCCGAGTCGCTGGCCCGGGAGCTAATTTCTCTCGCTATGAACCATTAACTTTCTGCTGTATATGCTACACCAGAGGGCCTGAAGGATCTTGTAAATTCTTGCTGATTCTGCTACAAAATTGCTAGCTTTGTTGACATACTCTGCTACTAAGCATTTCCCTGATCCTCGCTATTGCTCTGCCTTTTCAGGCGCTCTTGTTGTCAATGCTCGTTTGGCATAAATTTTGTAGTGTCGGCTTGACCATCACACGATGTCATACTCTACAATGTGCGCATAAGGCAAAATAAGAGGGAGAAGATAACTTGATGAAAATTGGTATAGAGTTACCGACAACAATTCCCAACGTGACTGCTCAGTTGATTCGCGCTTGGGCCAGGCAGGCAGATGCAGGACCATTTTCTAGCCTTGGTATCGTTGATCGCCTTGCCTACAATACTTTTGATCCACTCGTCTCGTTGGCAGCAGTGGCCACAGAGACGCAGCGCATACGACTAATGACGGGCGTACTCCTGGCTCCTATGTATAATGCGGGAAGGCTTGCCAAGCAAGCTGCAAGTCTTGATGTGCTCTCGAATGGTCGATTATCGCTAGGCCTGGCTATTGGAGGGAATGAAGAAGATTTTCGGGCCTCACCTGCTTCGTTTTCTGGTCGCGGTAAGCGCTTCGAGCAACAGCTTGAGCTGATGACGCGTGTCTGGGCCGGTCAGCCTGTCGACGATAAGACCGGCCCAATAGGGCCAACGCCGCTGCAGCCAGGAGGACCCGAAATATTGCTTGGTGGCCAAACGCCTGCCGCAATTGGTCGCCTCAAGCGTTGGGGCAATGGCTATATCGCTGCTGGCCTTGGTAGCCCTGCGCAAGTAGGCACTTTTTTCCGGCAAGCTGAAGAGGCATGGCAGAGCGCGGGCAGGCCTGGTAAGCCCCGCCTGGTCGTGGCCACCTATTTTGCGCTTGGCCCGGGAGCCGCCGAGCAGGCGGAAGCATATCTCCTAGAATTTTATGGAATCTATGGACCACTGGCGCAAGAGATAGCAAAGTCAGTTTCGACAACTCCAGAAGCTGTTCAGGCGCGCATCCAGGAGTTTGCCGATGTGGGAGCAGATGAGTTGCTGTTTGCTCCGTGTATTCCTGAATTAGATCAGGTGCAGCGCCTTGCAGATGTTGCCAATCAATGGATGCGCGAAGCGCAGAATTAACAGTATTGCACTGTAGGCGCACCACTCCGCGCAAAAAGAAAGATGCGCGGAGCTGTAAGACGCCAAGGCTGTCGTTCGGGTTTATATGCTATGCCTGGGGCCAGGTGATGACGACTTTGCCGAAGTGCTTGCCCTCGGCGAGATAGGCGAAGGCCTCTTTAGCCTGCTCAACGGGAAAGCTACGGTCAATTATCGGGTGAATCTTGTGTTGGGCTATGAAGTCGTTAAGCTGGGCAAAAACTGCGCGGCTGCCGGCATAGATGGTCTGGACGATGGCCAGGCGATCTCGCAACTCAGAGAACTCGACAGGACCGCTAAAGCCGCCAAGGCCGCCGATAAGGCAAATATAGCCGCCAAGGCTTACTGAGCGCAGGGAGCGCGCGATAGTCTCGGCGCCGCCAACTTCTAAGATGTGATCGGCACCACGTCCTGCGGTCAGCTTTTGTACCTCTTCGTCCCAGTGCTGAGTTTTTGTGGTATTGATGGTCTCATCGGCGTCCAGCTCTCGGGCCCGGGCGAGCTTCTCATCGTGGCGAGAAGTGACGATTACACGTGCGCCGGAGGCCTTAGCAAGCTGGATGCCAAAAACCGAGACGCCGCCGGTTCCCTGGATCAGGACCGTTTCGCCAGCCTGCAATCTTCCAGAGACCAGGGCATTCCAGGCTGTGAGGCCGGCGACAGGCAAGGTAGCCCCTTCAGCGTAGGTAAGATATGCGGGAAGTGCAAGAAGCTCCTCTTCGCGCGCCACCAGATAGTCGGTGAGCACACCAGGCGTACCTGGCTCACCACGCGCTGGTAAAACTTCCTGACGCGGACGACCCTCAAGCCAGTGCGGAAAGCAGGGCAACACCACTCTGTCTCCTACCTGGAAGCGCCGGCTGCCTTCTCCGCACACCGCGACCTCTCCAGCCCCATCGGAAAGAGGGATTACCGGCTCAGCAATCTTTAGCGTACCCATCTCTTCAAGAATATACAGGTCGCGATGATTGAGCGAGGCGGCACGCATTTTCACAAGGACCTCGCCGGGTCCGGGCTGCGGTTGTTCTTGCTCTATGCGCTGTAACTGGCCGGTTCCTTGCACGTCGATCAATTGCCATGTATACATAATGATGTATCCTTTCCAGATCTGCTTAACGCTGCCATCAGTCTATCTTCTTATGCTTTTAAGGGAAATGAGATAAGTGAATTGTCGGGCTTGTGGCATGTTGTTTCTGCTCTATGCGCTTTTTCGCTTCTGGACAGGCTTCTGGTTGGGCCTGATTCTCTACTTTGGACTGATCTCAGTGTAGGGTCTATTGCTCTCTTGAACAAGTAGGCACAAATTTGTGCTCTAGTACCCAAAAATATACCAATGTATGTTTAGTGGCTGCTCACAAGCGAACCGTAAAAAGCTCTGCAAAGAAGCCGCGCACAATCTGGACAAACAAAAAGCAAGGAACTATACTATGGGGGTAAGTGTGTCAGTGTGTCTCAAGGAGCAATTACTACATGCGTCACAAGAGAGAGAAGCCAGATCGCCTGGTCTTTGCTTTTTCCCAGGGAGCCAGGAAGTTATTTTCGGGCGGATGGTCTGGCTGCAGAACGCTAGTTCCTATCCCTGCGAATGAGCCCTACCAGCGATATCGCAGACCCATTGAGCCACGGGTGCCTTTGCCACGTCTCTGGATAGCCTGGCTACAATATCACTATACTCAATTGCGCTGGGATATCGAGCGTGGCGTGGCTCGACTTCTGCATCGTCGCTGGGTATAAGTTATTTAGAAGCCTTTCCGCTGGAAATTATCCTCATGTCTCCGCGTGGACATTTTCCTCTGTTGTCCGAAAACGCTGCAGTTTTGCCCGTGTCTGTGCGTCTGGAATGTGGGCTGTGACCCTGATGTCAGGGTCGCTGAAAACTTGCAAGGAGAGGTGCCTGAACTCCAGGTGTCCTAGCGTTGGGTGCTCGAAGATTTTCTCGCGATCCAAAGATCTGCTCGCTTCATGATGAGGCCACCAGCGACAAAACTCAGGGCTAGCCTGTTTAAGATCCTCAATCAGTTCCGTAAACCAGGCATCTCCAGGATAGCGCGCACTGGCGGTACGGAGCTCTGCTAAGAGCCCTCGTGCCATCGGTTCCCAATGCGTGAAGCGCTCCCGCATCTCCGGATTCGTAAAGAAGTGCCAGATCAGGTTGTGTGCATGTGGAGGGGATGCCTCCGAAATGGCGAAGACAGCATCGGCGGCCTTGTTCCATGCCAGGTAGTCCCAGCGCCGCCCGATGACAGTGGCAGGCGTCGGGTTGAGGTCATCGAGCATCTGTTGCAGTTCTGGGCTGACACACTCCTCCACCGCAAGGGCAGGCGCTGGCAGTGGCTGTCCTGCGAGCAGAAATAGATGCCGTCGTTCATTCGTGCTGAGGCGCAGCGCTTGCGCCAGGCTTTCCAGCACCTGCGGCGAGGGATGCACATCCCGCCCCTGCTCCAACCAGACATACCAGGAGGTGCCAATATTGGCAAGTTGCGCGACTTCCTCGCGGCGCAGCCCCGGCGTGCGACGACGGAGGCCGGCTGGCAATCCCACTTCGGCTGGAGTAAGGCATGCGCGCCGCTTGCGTAAAAAATCGGCGAGGGCCTGGTGACGTTCGCTCTTGTGCATCTCAGCTTCTCCCTTAACGTGGTGGTCGCAGACCTATGATCACAAAACACTGGTTCTAGGATCAGAGATAGAGCATACTCAAGATGAGCAGCCGCGTCAAGATGGTATCTGCCCCTGGCGTGAGAGTTGCTTCCATTCTCAAAGAGAATCTTTCATTGTTCACAGAAGTAAGGGAGGTAATCATGTCTCTGCAATTTGGGGTGAGCCTGCCACAGGGCGGGATGATGGGACTGGCAAGCATCAATGACCCGGTTGAGGCCTACGAGGCCATGACACGTGTAGCTCAGAGCGCCGATGAGCTCGGTTTCTCCTCTGTATGGCTCAGCGATCAGTTCCAGACCATTCCGCAGCCAGCGCAGGAGATTTTGTTCGAGTGCTGGGCGAGTCTGGCGGCGCTGGCACGAGATACGAAGCGCGTGCGCCTTGGTTCGCTGGTCACTTGCCCGACGTATCGCAACCCGGCGCTGCTGGCCAAGATGGCTTCAACTATCGATGTGCTTTCGCATGGCCGGCTCACGTTGGGCATCGGCGCTGGTGGCTGGAACGAGCGCCAGGATCGTGCCTATGGCTATGAGGCTTTCGATGCTCCTGCTCGTCTGCAGCATCTGCGCGAAGCTATCCAGATCATGCTCAGCATGTGGACACAGGATGAGGCGGTCTTTGAAGGCGAGTATTACCATGTACGCGGCGCGATCAATCAGCCCAAAGGCGTGCAAAAACCACATATTCCTCTGTTGATCGCTGGGGGCGGTGAGAAAGTGACGCTCAAACTTGTTGCGCAATATGCCGATGCCTACCATATCGGGGGCGATGTAGCGACGGTTCAGCACAAACTTGCCATCCTCAAGCAGCATTGTGAAGCCCTCGGACGCAATTACGAAAGCATCCATTGTATCGCATCGGCCTTCTGTTCCATGGGAGAAACCTATGAACAGGCCATGGCGAAGATCCCTGAGGCCTTTTTGGGGTTCCTCAGGAGTGTGGGCATGACCACGCTTATCGGCAGTCCCGCTACCATTCGCGAGGGCCTGGCCGCCCTGGAGGCCGCCGGTGCCCAGGAGGTGCTCCTCCTATTCCCCAATGCTCTGCAGGTGGACTCGTTGCGCTTGTTCGCGCATGAGTTCATCTAGCGCCTTGCGCACCTTTGCTTAACATCCTGGAAAGCGGCGGGTGGCTTGCCTCTTTCTCTTTTGAGGGGGAACTTTTTGGGAGAAATGAGCATCCTTCTCAATGAGAAGAATTGCTGTCTCAATAAACAAAGGAGAGGCTGTTCGTGCTGGGTCTGCTAAGCACAGAGCACGAAGAAGGAAGGATGCATATGAAGAACGTTCTGAAAAACGTATCACTACTCTCAAAGACATCTGGTCATCCCTCCCTGTTTCCACTTGCTAGCCTGTCTTTTCTCATGGTACTACTCGTAATGTTCAGCGGTTGCGGAAACAATACGGGAAATACAGTCAACACAGGCCAGGTTTCATCAGCTCTTGCAGCTGGGGTGAAAGGGTATCCTGTCACTGTGTACTTTCCTAAACGAAATCCTCAAGGGCTTGTAAGTGAAACGAAGATCTTCCCGGTTCAACGTCTGTCTACAACCAAAGCCGTAGCGACCACGGCTCTGCAACTGCTCATCGCGGGACCAACGGCGCTAGAGCAGAAGGCTGGCTATTACTCCGACCTGGGCAGCATGTTGCGGGGGCCATCAACATGCAGGAATGGTCAGGGGGGAGCAGATTTTCGGTTAACGCTGGATAGGAGGGGCAAATTTGTTGAGGTGGGGACGGCAACCTTGCAATTTTGCCGCAAGATTATCGGCATTGCGGCTATACCAGATGCAATCGTGCGAGATCAGATAGGAGAGACATTAGAGCAGTTTCCCACCATTAAAAAGGTGTTGATCTTGAAGATGGACGGAAGCTGTTTTCAGAACGAGTCCCTTGAGGGAAAATATTGTGAGTCTTACCAACCTGGCTAAAAGCTGATTCGCGCTTTCACAAGTGACCAGGGGAACGAAGATATAGCAGCATGCCACCAGCGGAAATTGTTGTGGTCTGAGATATGGCACCCACAACAATTTCTGCTTTGGCTTTTTCGTGTAAGCTGCTCGCTTTGCCTCTTCAGCCACGATTATTTCCGAAGAGCCAAATTTCTCTTATTGCTCCTCGACGAAGATGTTGCGCCGTTCGGACCAGGATGTGTTAGCACCTGCCTGGTCGAAGCCCAACTCTCCGGTATGGCTCATGGCCATGACTTGCCGAGGGCTATGCAACAGGCGACTCTGAGCCTTACGCAGCATGCGCATGCGCTGTTTGCGCTCTTTGGCTTCCCGGAACTCGATAGAGAGGCGGCGATAAAGCTCTTCCCACTGATCAAGAATCAGATTGCGATCGTGCTGCGCGATAAGGCGCAGGCTTTCGGCGCCCATACGCGCGCGTAAATCTTCATCGTCGAGCATAAGATCGATCTGGCGCGCCAACTCCTCGTGATTGCCTGGCTGGAACAAGAAACCGTTTTCGCCATGATGAACCAGCTCGGGCAGAGCATATGAATTGGCAGCGATTACCGGAAGGCCGCAGGCCATGGCCTCCATCGTCGCAAGACTTTGCAGATCGGCCTCGGAAGGAATGACAAACAGATTTGCCGAGCGGCGCAGCTTAAGCAACTCGGAGTCGCGTACAAAGCCCAGGAAACTGACGCGCTCATTGAGTCCCAGGCGCTCTACCTGGGCGCGTAAATCGGCCTCCATCGGACCAGTTCCTACCAGTGCAACATGCCCCTTGCTCTGCGTCCTGGCCAGCGCATCCAGCAGCACATCTATGCGCTTCTCCTCGCTCAGGCGATTGACGTGGAGGATCAAGGGCTCATTCTGGGGCAGATTGAAGCGTTGGCGGATGGCTGGATTGGCCGGGCCTGGCGAGAATCTTTTGAGATCGATACCGTTAGAGATAGCCTTGGCCGGCGCGCGTAAGCCATGCTCATAGAGCAGGTCGAGCGCGGTCGTCGTTGGCGTGGTCACATATTCGCAGCGATTGCAGAAGTAGACAAGATACGAGTACGAGACAAGACTGAAATACTTTCCGATGATCGGGTCCGACATCAGCGAACGACTGATATTGATAGGTAAGTAATGGTTTGTAACGATGACTGGTTTGCGCAGGCCGCCGGCCAGGATCTGCGCGATGTTGCCAAGCACGACAGGCGAATGAATATGGATGATGTCGGGATCGGCCCGTTTGATCAAGTTGCGGACCGGGCCAAAGGGCAGGAAGGGGATACGCAGCCCCTCGTAGGCTGGCCACTCAAAAGAAGAAAAGCGATAGACACGCACCTTATGCTCAAGGCGGCGTACATCGCGAGGCCCATAGCTCGGGGCCACAACCCATACCTGGTGTCCTCGCCTGGCGAAATCAATAGCAAGACCACGTGTCACAGTCGGAACGCCTCCCACCATTGGCGGGTATTGGTCTGTCACAATCATAATGCGCATATCTAACGCTCACTTCTCCCTGGCTGTCTAGCTAACCTCGCGTACAAGCCCGGGCCCCAGCGGCGCCATGCATAAGGATGAGCCTGAGCCCCTTGGCCGCCAGTGCTGCTCTGCTGGATCGGGAGAGCTCTTCGCTAGCGCTAACATACCCCTGGAGATATCCCTGCTGGTGCGCGCTGGCTTGTACAACGTGTTATCTCACATGTCGCTAAACGTGTTTCTCAGCGCTTTGCCCTCTCGTCCGGGATGGCTCCCGGAGCGATGGCAAAGTTTCTTTCCTCCTCGCCATATTGCAGAGCAACAGCAGAAAAGGACTTCCCAAACTGGAACTGAGAAGCAGGCATAGCCTATTCTCCGGCAATCGGCGTTTGCTCTGGAGTGCCTGCCTCTGGAGCAGCCACTTGAACCTCTTCCTCTGGCAAGGCAGCCGCGCGCGGTGGCGAGACCTTGATGACAGGTTCTTCGGGGTCAGTGGCTAGCGTATAATTTGCCGGCAACTTGATATCTTTAGCATGGATGATATCATCCATCTCATTGAGTGACGAAATGTCGACGTCGATATACTCGACCATCTCTTCAGCTTTACATTCCACTTCCAGGGCATCGAGCAGGTGGAGCAGCACCCCGTCGAGATTCTTTACTGCATAGGATTCCCCTGTCACCTTTAGAGGAATCTTGACGGCGAGACGCTCCTGGAGATCGACACGGAAGAAATCTATGTGCAGCGTTTGGCCGCTAATCGCGTCACTCTGCACGTGGCGGACTAAGGCTGTCTGGTTAGGGCCATCAGGCATGCGCAGCGTAAGAAAGTTCCTCGTGTTCTTTGCTCTGCGCAGGCGATCAAAGGCTAATGCATCGACCTGTACTGCCACTGATGGCTGTCCATGCCCATAGATGTTTGCCGGTATGATCCCTTGCTGGCGTAGATGCTTGACTGCTCTACCCATTGCTGTACGAGGCGCAATTGCTAAATCTGTTTGCTGTACCATGCGAAATTACCTCTTTCCAGGCCTGTAGAAACGATAATAAAGGGTTCACCTCAATAACGTAAAAGATCACTTTTTCGTTTCAAAGTGAGCTTTATTTCAGCCTGTGTACTGGCTTTGGGCGTCTCTACAGTGCTACTTCTTTTGACTTCTCCTTGAGTGAAAAAATTGTAATAAAGGTTCAGTTTCCAGTGTGTTCAGGACGTCGCTGGCGCGTAGCCAACCTTTACGTGCGACCCCTATACCATATCGCATATCGTCCAATCCCGCAAGGTTGTGAGCATCGGGGCCAATGGGAATCTTCATGCCCAGATCGCGCGCGCGATGCAAGTGGCGCCAATCGAGATCCAGCCGCAAGGGGTTAGCATTGATTTCGATGCAGGTCCCGTGTTTGGCGGCGGCCTCGATAACTGCTTCCATATCCAGTGTATACCCCTCTCTACCAAGCAGTATGCGCCCGGTAGGGTGCCCGATGATATCGACGTAGGGATTAGAGATGGCCCGTATCATGCGCTGCGTTTGCTCGGCGGGCGGAAGGTTGAAGATGCTATGGATGGAGGCGATAACGAAGTCAAGGCTGGCGAGGGCTTCGTCGCTAAAGTCGAGCGAGCCGTCGCGCAAGATGTCGCATTCAGTGCCTTTGAGAATGCGGAAGCGCCCGGCAAATTCTTCGTTAAGGCGATCGATCTCTTCGCCCTGGCGGCGCAGGTCGTCTTCGCTCAGGCCACCGGCATAAGCGGCGATTTTGCTGTGGTCGGTGATACCAACGTAGGAGAAACCACGTGCCATGCAGGCTTCGGCCATTTCGCGCAAGGAATTTTTGCCGTCGCTCCAGGTTGTATGGGCGTGAATGACGCCGCGTAAGTCGCTTTCCTGAACCAGGACCGGCAATTGCTTATGGATGGCGGCCTCGATCTCGCCCGTGTCTTCGCGCAGCTCTGGCTCGATATACTCCATGCCCAGGGCTGCGTAGATGTCCTTTTCGTCTTTGCAGGGCACCAGCTCTTCCTTACCACTCTCAACTTTAAATAAGCCATAGTCGTTGATGGTCATATTCAGGCTGAGCGCGCGCCGCCGCAATGGGATGTGGTGCTCGCGCGAGCCAGTAAAGTGATGGAGGGTGTAAGGAAACTGGCTATCGCCAACTACGCGCAGATCCATGGCGATGCCGGTGCTGAGAATAACGCTGGCCTTGGTCTCGCCTTTGCCGGTAATGGCCTTAACCGAAGGCTGGCTGGTGAAGAAATCCATGATGGCGTTGCGCACATCTGAGCCGGCGTCATCGGCCACGCTGACCACCATATCGATATCCTTGACGGTCTCGCGCCGCCTGCGCAGACTGCCAGCCACCTGTAAGCGTACGATCTGTGGTAGTTTGGCCAGGGCCGTGCGAATCTGTTCGGCTTCCTGCTCGCCCACTGAGTAGAGGAAACGATTTGCATGCTCCTGCATAAAGGCGATGCCCTGCAAGATCTTATCCTGGGTTTTCTTGCCGAAACCGGGGAGCACGGCTATTTTGTTATCTTTGCAGGCCTGTTCCAGCTCGGCAATGCTGTTTACATGGACCTGATCATAGATAGTATTGATGCGTTTGGGACCCATGCCTGGAATGCGCAGCATCTCGATCTTGACGGCTGGCGTGCTCGCGCGCAACTCCTCAAGGAAGCTGAAGCGCCCGGTCGTGACCATTTCTTCGATGCGCTTGATCAGCGTCGGTCCCAGTCCAGGGGTACCCTTTAGCTTGCCCTCACTGACAAGCTGTTCGATGTCGCCATTAAGCGTGCCCAGAGCGCGGGCCGCATTTTCGTAAGCGCGCGCCTCAAAGACGCTGCTATTCTCTTTTAATGCCAGCAGCGTGGCTGTATCTTCTAGCTGCTGGATAACCTCACTTTTATCCATTCTGGCCTCTCAGATGCACATGTCGCCAAAGATCTCCGGCGGGTCGGCAGCGACTTCAAAGGGATTGCGCCCCTTAAGGTCACGGCTCAGATAGCGTTTACAGTCGAAATGTACCAGTAGCCAGCAGTAGATATCCCTGGTAATTAAGACTGCATCCCAGGGCTTTTCGTCACTGTTATCAAGAATCTGATTGCAGACGAAGCAGCGTCCCATGCCTGCTGCGACGGCATGTTCGAGCCATTCCATGACAAATTGATTCATGTCATCAATATTCATCATTTCCAGGCTAGATTCGGGATAGCCAAAGTCAAGCGGATCAGGGCATTCGCGAAAATCTTTGCTGGCTCGACTGAGCGCTATCATCGGGGGCTTGACGACTATTTTAATTTCGTCATCATCCGGGTCATCCGATGATGTAGCGCTGCTCAAGAGCATGCCTTCACGAGCAAACCACGTTAAGAGCTCATTGCGCATATTCTATTCTATTCTATTACAGATGTTCAAATGTGGATATACCAGGCGAGCGCAAGCTTTTTTTACCTCCCCACCTCATGGGAAAAGGGGAGCGGGGGCAAAGGCTCCCGTGCCCCGATACCTATCACTGGAGAGCGATTTGGAGCGCATTCGCTCGATCGCGACGTCGCCTCCAAGCCCCGGTTAAGGGTCAATTCGCCAGGTCGCGGCGCCCCTTAACAATCCCGTTTTAAAAAGTTGGAAAGCCCTATGTGCGGGCTTAGTGCTTGGCTTGCTGCCATAAGGCTATCCATTCTTCCCTGCTATAGGAGGTAAGCTGACGCCCCTCTTCACGCGCGACTTTCTCCATACTCTTGAAGCGCAGGCGAAACTTGTGATTGGCCTGGCGCAAGGCTGCCTCCGCATCTACTTTGTGCCAGCGCGCCAGCTCTGAGATGACAAAGAAAAGATCGCCAATCTCTTCCTGTAGCTCGGCCTGAGTGCTGGCCTGGCGTATCTCTTCAAGCTCTTCGGCCAGCTTGGCGTAGATGCCATCAATGGTGGCAAAGGCAAAGCCCTGCCTGACTACGCGCTTCTGGTACTCCTGAGAAACCATCAGGGCCGGCGAGGCTGGCGGTACGCCGTCAAGAATGCTCTCGTTCTTCACATCTTTACCAGCTTTGGCGCGCTCTTGCCGCTTGATAGCTTCCCAGTTCTGGTTTACCTGGTCGGCGTTGCTGACCTCGACGTCGCCAAAGACGTGCGGGTGCCGGCGTATGAGCTTAGCATTGATATGCTCCAGAACATCGCCAAGCGTGAAATCACCTTCCTGCCGCGCGACTTCGGCGTGCAAGTAGACCTGTAGGAGCAGATCGCCAAGCTCTTCGGCCAGCTTCTCCATATCGTTCTCTTCAAGGGCCTCGACCACCTCGTACGTCTCTTCAAGCACGTAGCGCATAAGACTCTGGTGGGTTTGCTGACGATCCCAGGGGCAGCCATCGGGATCGCGGCGCAGGCGCATCGTGATGTAGCGCAAGGTCTCGGGAAGGCGCAAGGCTGCCAGCTCGTCGAGCGGCGGAACGTAGAGCGTGCTGAGATGATTGGCGTAGTTCTGGCGATCGAGCTCATAGAGCTGAGATTCGATGATCATCTCGTCGCTGCCAACGCCCGCCGCGCGCACCAGCTTGACAGGCCATTCGTCGGGATAGAGCTCACCAAGGGAGAGCTTGACCGCGCTGGCCAGCCGGCGATTGTAGACCTGGGTGACCAGGAGTGGCGTAGTTGGGATAATCTTTCCTGCCACTTCGCTCGTGTCAAGAGTAGCAAGGCTGGTAGCATCGATGATCTGCGTACCGGCATCGAAGGGATCAAGCTCCAGTGCTGTGCAGACAGGCTCTAGAAAAGAGAGCCCGGCGACGATGCGCGTGCTGAGCTGACGGCTACGGGCCAGCTTGAGCACGAGCTGGACTGACGATTCGCCCATTAGCGGATGGCCCGGTACCGCGTAGATAATTGGTTGCTGGGCGGCCAGCGTGCATACCTCTTCGGCAATCTGACTATAGAGCGTGGTCCAGTCGGCCGAGGTATCGTAGAGCTGATCAAACGATTCGATATGTAAAGTAGGAAGTTCGCTACGCAAGACTTCGACAGTAGGATGTATAATGGTACGGAAGTAAACTGTTTGTTTATCTTGAGCCGCCTGCGCGAGTAAAGCGCGGGCCTGCAGTGTAAGATCATTGAAACTTCCTGGCCCAAGTCCCAGGATGGTGATAGACGTAGTAGTCATAAGTGGTACTGGTCCTCTCTGCAGCGCTTAACCTGCTGCTGATAGTGTAGCCGGTCAGCATGGGCGTGTCAAATAGGATGTAAAGCTGCTCCGCAAGCGACACCGCAGGGAGCCAGCAAACCAGCCCAATAGCCCAATCAGCTAGCTCGCGGCGTGATTCTCCATTGTCTGATTTCAGGCAATTGTAGGGAAGAAACGGAGAGCAATAGCCCAATTAAGCTGAGCGGGGCTAGGCCCCGGCTGGGGCTTGGGGCTGTGCCCCAAAACTCTCATCGCTTGAAAGCTGGCAACTATAGAGAAGAAACGGAGAGCAATAGCCCAATTAAGCTGGAGAGAAAAATAGCATTGTCGAAAAAGCAACAAAGTGTTATGCTTTTAGATAAGCAAGAATTCGCGAACCAGGTTTCGTGTGTCTGTCCCGTGTGGTTCGTGAAATATTGAAGGAGGGTCATACATGGCATCGGCTGAAAGCCAAAAACCTAGCTGCCCAATTTGCAAGCAGTCAGATCAAGTAAAAACTACTCAATCTGCCTTTAGCGCAGGAGTCGCACGCTGCGCACCTCCCGATATGCCAACTAAACAGGTCCATATGATGTCATATATTACCGTTGGTATGGTCATGGTCGGAATATGTATTTTCTTTGTTATTATCCTCATAGGTACTGAAGCTAATCTGGGGATAGTCGTTGACGGTATAATTGTAAGCATAACTCTCATCTGCACGGTAGCTGCACTTGTGCTTTCCTATATTGCCTTCCAGCGAGTCGTGAAGGGCGATAACGAAGCCTCGCTACGCTATCCGGCCTGGGATAGAGCAATGGAGACCTGGCGCAGCCTCTACTATTGTTCACGTGACGATGCAGTTTTCAATCCTAAAAGCAATAAGGTCTTATCCAATGAGCAGCTTCTAGCTCTGCGCTCTTCTGAAGATGAGCAGCTGGCACCAGCCAAGCCCGCGCTGGCTCAGTAGTTAATGATTGATGCTATCAAATCTTTTCTTGCTATGCCTGAGTCGCCAACCTCATGCGCAAGTTGCTTTTGGTGTCGACGGTGGCAGGAGAAATGGCCACAACAAGTTTTCTTACTAAGAAATTGCCAGGGGACAACTTCTGTCCCCTGACACTCTTCTTTTCGCTGGTCTCCCTCTTGTATGCCAGGTGACGATCTCTACATCTCAAGACTATACGCCCGGCGCCAACTTTTGACGGAGCCGTGGCCGACGCAAGCTCAGCGCTGGCCCGCTCATCTCAGCCCCCGGCCATCAAGTTCTCATCGCTGGGATTGCTCATTGGCCAGCTAGCCTGGCCCTTCTCTTCAAAGCTTGCCTCAGCCACGTAGAGCTCCTCATATTTCTGGGCCTGCTTGTGCAGGGTGTGGGCGGCCCTGGCCGCGTCAAAGCTCACAGTCTGACAGGCCTGGGGATCGTTAGCTACGGCCTCAAACTTTTCGGCAAGGCTATGGATCGTGAGCGGATCTGTGATCTTGCCATCCTGCACTTCCTTGTAGGCTTTGATCAGCACCTCTTCCTTCAGAAATTTGGCCGGAATAGAACGAGGCGCGGCAGACTTCTTTTCTGGCTCCGGGGCTGCTTGTACAGGTGCTGCAGGTTTCTGCGCGGTGGCTGGGGGCGCGGCGGTGCTTTTGGCCGGCACTGCCCGCTCGACCGGCGGCGGCGTTTCTACCACAGGAGCGCCGTGAGGCGTAAGTGCGACATCGCGAATACGGACCCAGTTGATTTGGACACCCCAGAGCGCCACGCTATCGCCCAACTGCTGGAACAAGTAGGTATTGACGCGCTCCCAGCGGGGAAAATTGCCGGTTATCGCACTTCCCTCGGCATGCAAGACTGTGTGCATGTCGGTGGCCTGGCCCTGCGGCCAGACGACGAAATCATGGGGCGTAAACTGGGTCGCGATGGTCTGTAGAATGATCTTGAACTGCTCGCGCAGGCTCTCTTCCCAGTTATTGACCTGCGTGACGGCCAGGTAGGCATCTTCAGGTAGCAACTGGTAAGAAATCGTCGCGCGTAAGACAAGATCCTCATCAGGCGAGAGCTGCACGCGCTGCGGCGGACAGATCCACTGGGTCTCGCCGGTATTCAGGCGGCGTAAGACCTTTTCCCAGGGCAGGAGAATGTTAAAGCCCGGGTAGAGCGTGCGGCTATAGCGCCCAAAGCTGTTGACGATATCAACGTAGCCTTCTGGAATAAGATGGACGTAGACGCGCACCAGGAGGACCGAGAGCAGCACAAGGACAATGAGCAGGCCAAAGCCAGGCATGAGGCCGTAGAGGATAAAGCAGCTTGCCAGCAAGAAGAGGAAAAAGCCGCCTACGGTTGCCAGGATACGCATGCTCTTGTTCGCGCCCGAGAAGTAGATGGCAAGCTCCTGGGCCAGCGCGATCAAAATGATGAAGAACAGCACGGGCCACAATCCCAGCGGGGGGATTTGCGCGTGGCCCGTGGCCACATTGGGCAGAATAGCCAGACAAGTGAGTCCACCGAGAATCAGTGGAATGAGTAGAAATAAGATGTCCTGTGAGATAACTTTCCACTGTGCAGCAGGCGCGGGTCCAGCTCTTCTGCGAGCTCTTCGGGTGCGGGAAACGCGTCCTCCTCCTGGGAGGAGGAGAGATCGCCCTGCCGGGCCCTTGCCTGCTGTTGATCGGGGAGGGCGGGCAGCTCATCCTCATCGTGCAATTGTTTCTGTGTAAGCGATTGATCCTGATGAGCATGAGTGGAACCCTGCCAGATGGCTCCCGGGTCCTTCCTGTCCGATGCCATATGAATACACACCTTCCTCTCATACCAAGGAGTAGCCGTTCTACTTAGACGTTTTTCCTGAATCCACAAGATCCACAGCCACCGCCACCACCCTTGGTACCACAACCACCTTTGCCGCAAGTGCAACTGCCGCCGCTACCACAACCACAGCTACCCGTAGTTGTTGCCGTTGTGGCTGCTCTGACGCTGCAGCCTGCGCAGCCGCTGCTTTGCTGATTTTCCTTTTCATCAACCGGTATCTGAATGGTCACGCCGCTCTCCAGCATGACCTCGACTGAATTCTGAGGAACATTTACCGAGACGACCTTGCCTGGTCCACTTGGCGTGTTCAGGAAGGTGCCTATCTGGGGCATCTGCCGTTTGGCCTGGATGTAGTTCTCGTTCTCATAAGAGAGACAACACAGCAGGCGGCCGCAGACGCCGGAGATCTTGGTAGGATTAAGTGGAAGCCCTTGCTCTTTGGCCATCTTGATCGAGACAACGCCAAAGTCGGTAATCCAGGAGCTGCAGCACAAGGTCTTGCCGCACGGGCCGACGCCACCCTGAAGCTTAGCTTGATCGCGGGCCCCAATCTGGCGTAGTTCAATACGGGTGCGAAACGTTGCTGCGAGGTCACGAACCAGTGCGCGGAAATCGACGCGCTCGTCGGCCGTAAAGTAGAAGGTTAAACGGCTGCCATCGAAGGTGTACTCGGCTTCGACGAGCTTCATTGGGAGCTGGTGTTGTTTGATACGCTCGGCACAACGGATGAGGGCATCCTTCTCCTTACTTTTGTAAGAGAGCATCATGCGTAGCTCATCCTCTGAGGCCAGGTGTAACACTGGCTTAAGCGGATCAGTCAACTCGGACTCGGCCAGCTTCTTGGAAGCTATGACTACGCGTCCTGCCTCGACCCCGCGTATGGTCTCCACGATAACGTACTGGCCCGTTGTGAAGGTTTGTCCCTGGGGATCAAAATAGTAGATGCGACCCGCGGGACGAAAGCGAATGCCGACAATAATAACTGTCTTTTCTGTACTTGTCGTCGCCAGTGACATGTGTTGCTCTATCTATTGACTAGGGATACTGGATGTAGCTCCGTCGCTACACCCGCTGTATCCACCATATTGTTCAGGTTACATTGCATCTGTAAGCAGAATGGCTTCGGCTACCTCCCGCATCGATTTGCGATTGTTCATGCTTGCTTTCTGAATCTTGCGGAAAGCCTCTTGCTCAGAAAGGCCCTGCTTTTGCATCAGGAGCCCCTTAGCACGCTCAACTATCTTCCGTGTCTCCAACTGCTCGCTCAGGGTGTTGGCCTTCTCTTCCATGGTACGAAACTCGTTGTAGCGAGCCAGCGCCACTTCGATGGCCGGGGTCACTTCGCTCTCGCGGAGCGGCTTGACGATGTAGTTGACCACGCCAGCATCTTTGGCGCGCTCAACGAGCGGTTGGTCCCCGAAGGCAGTGAGCAACAACACTGGTGCAATTTTTTCCTGCGTCAGAGTCTCGGCGGCTGCGATGCCGTCCATGTCTGGCATGCGAATGTCCATAATGACCAGATCCGGGCGTAGCTCTCGGGCCAGATTCACTGCACTTAATCCATCCCCCGCCTCGCCGATTACCAGGTAGCCCTGCTTAGTCAGCACATCCTTTAGATCCATTCGCTGAATGGTTTCGTCATCAGCTATAATAACTCGTGTTGGCATAGTGTCACCTCAAAGCCCTGGGTCTCTTCTATCCTTAGTGCAAATATTCTTTGACCTTTCTGGATTCTCTTGCATATCCTCCTGTTGACGAGGAGTTGCCTGGGCCTCTCCCTGTCCTGGTCCTCTGCGGATACTGAAAATGAGCGCATTCCCACCTGCCCTGACGATTCCACTCTATTCCCAACTTTGCGACTCTCCAGCGATCTATCAGGGATGCGTGGATGCACTTCTCCGCTTGAGCGATGGGAACAAGAGCCCTCGCTCGACCCGCTTGAGGGTACTGAAATTAGCACTAAAGTCTCTTTCTATGTACAAAGAGTATATCATACTCGCCTGAATGCGTCGATAGGTGACTTGGGGCCACGATCTATGCCCTAATTGCCATATTTTAATGCTTCTGCTTGTTTTCCTTTCTTGCAGTATTTCAGGCGACGGAGACGAGGCTGGCCTCGCGGCTGAGCATACGGGCAAGTACTTCGGCTTCGCCAACGATGCCGTGCAGTTGCGTTGGGGTGATGGATTGGCGTCCGTCAGAGAGGGCGTGCGCGGGATCTTCGTGCACTTCGATGATCAGTCCCTCAGCTCCGGCGGCCAGGCTGGCCCGTGACATGATCGGCACCAGCTCGCTTTTGCCGGTGGCATGGCTGGGATCGACGATGATCGGCAGATGGGTCAGGTTGTGGAGCAGGGGCACGCAGGTAAGATCAAGGACGTTGCGCGTCTGCGGATCATGGCTGCGAATGCCGCGCTCGCAAAGAATAACGTTGGGGTTTCCGGCTGCGACTATGTATTCCGCAGCCAATAGCCACTCGTCGAGCGTTGCCGCGAAACCACGCTTGAGCAGGACCGGGCGTTTCTGGCTGTGACGGCCAGCGGCCAGCAGCAAGGGGTAGTTCTGCATGTTGCGCGTGCCGATCTGCAGGACGTCGGCGTGCTCAGCAATTGCCTCG
Organism: Ktedonosporobacter rubrisoli; assembly: GCF_004208415.1. Classification (GTDB taxonomy): domain Bacteria; phylum Chloroflexota; class Ktedonobacteria; order Ktedonobacterales; family Ktedonobacteraceae; genus Ktedonosporobacter; species Ktedonosporobacter rubrisoli. Next base: position 8,274,696 of record NZ_CP035758.1, read on the forward strand.
ACCATATCGGGCTCCATGACCTCGGTAATGATGGGTAGGCCGGTCTCTTCGCGCGCCTCAGCCAGCATATGCAGGCCTTCCAGACCCAGGCCACGGAATTGGTAGGGCGAGGTGCGAGGCTTGAAGGCTCCGCCACGCAAAGCCACAGCGCCGGCGGCCTTGACGGCGCGGGCTGTGCTCAGGATCTGTTCGCGATTCTCTACTGAGCAGGGACCTGCCATGATGACCGGAGATGCTGTTGTGCCTCCAACAGTTACTACGTCACAGCCGTGATCTGCACCAATGGTAATGCTGCTCTGCTCTACTTGGAAGGCTCGACTGACTAACTGGTAGGGGGTTTTGATGAGGAGGAGGTCTTCAACTGCGGGTTGCTGGCGGAGGAGGATCTGGGCTTGCGCGTCTATACTGGAACCATCCAGGGCAATGACTTCACGTTTCCCTACGCTCGTCGTAGCCATGGGATGTAAACTTCCACTTATACGGCATAATAGCTCTATCAATTGCGCGCGTTCTTCGCTGGTAGCCTGTTTGCGAATGGTGATAATCATGGAAATAGTCCTCTCTATACTGCTTGAAATTTTTGGAAACAAAAAAGCAGAGGTTGTTTTTCCTCTGCTTTCCCAGCATGCTGGCGGTTGTTTTTCTCAGCCCAAAAGGCCCACCATCATGCTGGGGGGCTAAACCAGTAATAAAAGTAAAAGCTAAATTGTTGGTTCTTTTGGTCGCTGAGCATTTCTATTGTTCCGTTAATTTATTTTCTTTGTCTCATCTGTGAGGGCTATTACTAACCCTGTATTGATTATACGGACCAGATGCTAATTGTGTCAAGGGGTCCTGGGTTTCCCTCAGGGCTATTTAGTTTTTTAGAGAAGCAGGAGATATCTCTCCACTGGAGAGGTATCTCTTTCCGGGGGACAAGGAGTAGAGGACAGCCAGTCCTCTGCCGAGGTATGGGGCACGCCCCATTTTCCCTTCTTCTCGGGCGCGTGGGTGTGGCAAAACAGGAAAATTAAATGGCCCTGGGTTCCGCTCAAGAAAAATTTCACATGCTTTAAAATCTACAAACGGCGGCGTTCTTATTTATGCGTAGCTGTTAGGAGGGGAAAGACTGGCACAAAGGCCTGAAGGGGCAGGACGGCTGCCAGGGGAAAGAAATAGAAGCTTTAGACTACATGGAAGGAGTCTACAATAGATGCCTTACAATAGAGTTAATTCCTCATCCTCGTCAAGGCCGGATGGGAAAATGATACGGCGGGGAGGATGTGGGCAGAATTTTGTCTGGTGGCTCTTGTTTTTCGCTATGTTTGGATTTGGGATATGGTTGCTCTTGTTCAATAAGCCCTCTTTGGAGATTACAAACCAGGGCTTTGTTAAGGATCAGGCCTACCTTGAGCTGGGGTTCTTGGGATTGACTGACGAGTTGGCCTTGCCACTGGCGAGAGGGTTGGTATTCAAGAATACTAGCGATCATAGCGTAACGCTTTGCCTGGGAAAAGATCAGCATTGCGATCTAAAGGCTACAGGCCCTCAGTTACTACAGGGCTCCGGGATAACTATAGGCGCCCATCAAGAGCGAGAGATCACAGTCAAGGCTGAGGGGAAATATCCCATTACGATTCAAACTATGGGCGGAACGATACCGGCCCATGTAAATATGCTCCTCGATGCGGCTAAGGGGAGCACCAGCGATGGTTAACATGACGGTCTAGATGCACTGGAAACGCGGATGGGCTTACTGCCAGGTAGGCCCGTCCTCACGCCTCTTCAGCAATACAGCTCTTCTCCTGCTTTTTGCCAGCTAATCGCAGGCGCTTCAGACGGCTCGTTAAGCTAGCATCCATATTATATTGCCTCATTTATTATTACGTGCTTCTTGTAGCTTATTTACTTTTCCATCTCGCTCTCTTATAATAGAAGTATATGCCTCATTTAAGCTATTTTCTGTAGAGTTTATCTTGAAAATTTTTTATACGACGTTTTGTGTTGCTGCACCTCACGGGTAGCGATTGGGCCGATGGGGCCTCCCATGCCGGGGTGTGGGCTTTCATCGTAATGGTCATTCTCGCCATTGTGCTCTTTATTCGATCTCGCGACGGCCTGTCATCTCCCCGTAATCCTAGCCGTCGTTTGCAATTATTCCTTGCGCGTAGTGCTCTCGTTGTCTTGCTCATCTATGGAATTGCCTGTCAGCTCTTGCAGCCCACTTTGCATACGGCCCAGGCCCACTCGCTGGAAAATCAACAACATTGGCAGGATGCCGTCAACGAGTATACGCTTGCTGGCCAGCAAGCACCCGATGGGCCAGATCTGGCGCGTGTCTATACGGCGTGGGGGCTGGCTTTAAACAAAGCCCGGCATTACTCAGAGGCTATGGATAAATTTGCTATTGTCATGAAGGATTTTTACACGCAGTCTGAGGCGCTAAAGCGTGCGCAGGCTGGCGATATCGAAGCGCGTCTGGCCCTGGGGAAGCAACGTCTGCAAGCCAATGATTATAGCACTGCGCTTACTTATCTCGATGATGCATTGAACCAGTCCTATTGTGACGACAATTGTCGGCAGCAGGCCTTAAGCATTGAGGCTACCACATATTATCAATTGGGTGAGGCCCAATTGCAGACGAAGCAATATGATTCGGCTGTTACTTCCTTTGACAAAATCCTGAACTCATTTCCTCATTCGCCAGAGGCGGGAATGCTGCACGGCGATATGGCCAAAGCCCTGTTAGGCGATGGCCAGGACACACGAACTAACAACTGTAGTGAGGCTGTTCCCATCTATGTGCGCCTTTCAAAGGAGTATAAGGATACACCAGAAGGGCAGAAGGCGCAGAGCGATCTTAATGCGCCTCAGCAGGTCAAGGGAAAATTTATGAATACCGAGAGCCGTATCTATTCGCAGATCGCCCTCACTAGCGGCCTTATGGGCAAAATGTCCAAAGATCAAGTGTTTGACCGCTGGGATAATGCCTATCAAGTGACAGCTATTCAGAGTGATGGACAATTTGTCTTCAACAATGTCAAGCAGGGAGATTATGATCTCATGTGGTATTCTGAAGATAGCAGTGCTCGGTATGTCGAATTTATATATGATATCCTCTCTTTGTCTCCAAGATATCAAGCGCATGTTAGCCCTCTGTGTCCTCTCGATCTAGGCACTGTCTCAAATGCTCATGGGAGCTCTATGCTGTAAACAGGTCCGCAGCATTTCCAGGACTCAAGCCCACAGGCGCAGCAGGCTTGAGTCCTTTTTAGATCCTGTTCGCTTGAATTATGCCTCTTGTTAGTATTGAAGCGCTGGAGCTTTGATGGTGTGGCACATCCAGACATTGGGCTCCTCGTAGCATCCCTGGCCCCGTTCGTTGATCTTCACCGGGACCAGCGCGCCCGGGACGATATACTCTCCGCTGGCCGGAAAGCGCATCCGCGTCCATTCTTCCCACTCTTGCACGCTGCCCCTAACGATCATGGAGGCCGGCGCCACGGCCAGGGTGCGGGCTCCAAAGCGCGCATGGACGCGTAGCCAGGGATCGAAGGGCAACTTTTCTTCGTTATGCTTCCACTTGACATATTCTTCCATTGGCGTGAGCGGATAGCGGCTCTTCCAGACCGGGCGCACGGGAGCCAGCATATGTTTGAAGCCTTGCCGAGCGGCTATGCCTAGCATGGCTGTGAGCATGCGCTGGCTCAGGCCCTTGCCCTGCTGATCTGGTGCGACGACGATGGCCAGGGCACAAAGCGTATCGGGCACAAGCCCGCGCTGGTATTCCTTGACTCCTTGCTCCAGGGCAGCATCCCAGCCGGGCGGCAAGCCTGCAACTGTGCCATCCCAGCAAAGCGGAATGCTATGGCCAATTGCCATGACACGCTCTGTTTCATCTATCATGGCCAGTTGATATGGACAAAAGTGCTCAAAAAGTGCCCACCAGTAGGGCTCACTGATGGAATAGTGGCTGAAAGTTGGCCATGGGATATAATCTAGCTCCTGCACGGCCTGGATGAGGTCCGATCTTTCATGTAACGTTATGAGCATATATAAATCCTTAAAAAGATGTTAGAGTAATATACTCTGATGATAGTATATCAATCATATAAATGATGAATGTATATATAAAACTTCGTATGAGAATACAATATAATATAGGAGAGAAAAGGAAGATATAATATTTTTTCTCCATGGAGATGTGTATGTGTACGCTCTACCTTTTAGCCGCTATTCTTAGCGAGGTAGCGGGAACCATTGCCCTTAAATTGTCAGACGGCTTTACGCGCCTGGTCCCGGCCATTATTGTAGTGGTCTCTGAAGTGCTGGCCTGTGTTCTGCTCTCACTGGCCCTCAAAAGGATTGACGTAGGCTTTGCCTATGCAATCTGGTCGGGCCTGGGCACTGCCATGATCGCCATGATTGGCATATTCTGGTTTAAGGAGCCTTTGACAGTTATCAAGTTGAGTGCAATTGGCTTGATTATCCTGGGCATTGCCGGCTTAAATCTACGCTGAGCCGATCAGAAAATACGCTGACCATGCTGGCCGGGTGCCCTCCTCTCGGCATGCTCTGCGGGGATAGTGACAGGGGACGACGGGCCTCTTGAGGCAAAGCTTGCTGCTTGCATGTAGATTAAAAATAGAGTATGGCGTATTGCTCTTGAGAACTGTTGTGTTGTACGCTCTGTATACGAGAACGTGACGTTGAAAGTGAGCTTAAATTCTACCTATGGAACAAATATTGCTCTCAGAGAACTGGCAGCTAAAGCAGCGTAATCCCGCGCTTCCACTTGCCGCGGATTTTGCCTCAAGCGAGGATTGGGTGCCTGCCAGCGTACCGGGTACCGTGCATCAGGCGTTGCTGGCTGCCGGGCGTATACCCGACCCGTTTGTGGATTTGCACGAGAATGATGTGCAATGGATCGGCGAGCAAGATTGGCTCTACCGCTGTGAGTTTGCCTACCAGCCGGCCGGCTCGGCAGATGCGCAGGAGGTAGCATTGAATTTTGCTGGCCTTGATACTTATGCGACGGTCTGGCTCAATGGCACGCAGATCTTGACTAGCTCTAATATGTTTGTGCCGGCGCGCGTGCAGGTTAAGGATTTGCTGCGTGAGGGCCGCAATGAGCTGCATATTTTATTTGCTTCGGCTTTGCGGCGGGGAAAAGAGCTTGAGGCCGAACATGGCGAGCTGGTGGCCTGGAATGGCGATCCGAGCCGGCTCTATGTGCGTAAGGCTCAGTATCACTATGGCTGGGATTGGGGGCCAACGCTGCTGACTGCCGGTCCCTGGCGGACTATCTCGCTGCAGACCTATCGGGCGCGCATCGCCGATCTGCATTGCCCGGCCGAGGTGGCGGCGGATCTACAGAGCGCGACGCTGCCAGTGCGTGTGGCCGTGGAGGAGCAGTCGAGGCGAGCTTTGACGGTCCATCTGGCGCTCTATGCTCCCTCGGGCGAGCGCGTGGATGAGGTTCAGGTGCCGCTGAGCGGGAATGAGGCGCGGCATACCTTCAGGCTTGCTTCACCGGCTCTGTGGTATCCCCGTGGGTATGGCGAGCAGGCCTTCTATCGTCTTGTCGCTACCTTGCATGCCGAGGATCAGGAGCTTGATCGGACTGAGCAGCGGTTGGGTTTGCGGCGCCTGCAGTTGATTCAGCGTCAGTTGGCCGAGGCGGCAGGAAGTAGCTTTTTCTTCGAGATTAATAACGTGCCGGTTTTCTGCGGTGGCGCTAACTGGATTCCCGCCGATTCGTTTACGCCCCGCGTGACGGCCGAGCGCTATCGTCAGTGGCTCCAGCTCGCAGCCGAGGCGAATATGGTGATGCTGCGCGTCTGGGGTGGTGGCATTTATGAGGATGACGCCTTCTATCAGACCTGCGATGAGCTCGGCCTGCTGGTCTGGCAGGATTTTATGTTCGCTTGTGGCCTCTATCCGGCCCAGGACTGGTTTATGGAGAGCGTGCAGGCTGAGGTTGAGGCCACGCTGCAGCGCTTACGCCATCATCCCTGCCTGGTTCTCTGGTGCGGCAATAACGAGGATTATATGGTGGCGTCCTCGCTGGGGCGCTATGATCAAGAATTTGAGGGAGATTTTCAGCATAGCGCGTTTCCGGCGCGGGCGATCTACGAAAAGCTGCTGCCCCGGCTGTGCGCGGAGCTCGATCCAACGCGTCCCTACTGGCGCGGTAGCCCGTATGGGGGCAAGAGCGGGAACGAGACCGAGTTAGGCGATCAGCATGTCTGGGATGTCTGGCATGGCTCGGTGGCGCCCTATCAAGAGTATCCACGCCTGGCCGGTCGCTTTGTGAGCGAGTTTGGCATGGAGGCTTTCCCGGTGCTGGAGACGATTGCTGAGTTTGTTGAACCCGCTGAGCGCTATGCGCAGAGCCGTACGCTTGATCTGCATAATAAGGCGACCGGTGGGGCCCGGCGTATGGCGACGTATATGATTGAGAATATCCGCCTACCCGCCAGCTTTGCGGGCTATGTCTATGCCACGCAGTTTATCCAGGCTGAGGCGCTGGCGGCGGCTCTGCGCAGCTGGCGACGTCTGTGGAGAGGACCAGGCCATGAGCAGGTGGCGGGCGCATTGGTCTGGCAGCTCAACGACTGCTGGCCGGTGACAAGCTGGGCTCTTGTGGATTATGCTTTGCGCCCCAAGCCCGCTTACTATGTGGTGCGGCGCGAACTGGCTCCCTTGAGTGTAGGGCTTGTGCGTCAGACGCCTGAGCAGGTTGCTATCTGGGCTTGCAGTAGCCTGCAGACTGAGTGCGAGGTTGAGCTAGAGCTGCGTAGCTGGAGCCTGGAGGGCAGCTTACAAGCGGAGGAGCGACGCACGTTGAAGCTGGGCGCCAATCGGGCTGTAGAGCTGGGCGAGCTAGCCTTGAGCTCTGGCGATAATCTTGTGCTTGGCGCGCGCCTACGCAAGGACGGCGAAGTTGTGGCGCGGGCGACGCTCTGGCCTGAGCCCTTTAGGTATCTGAGCTTACCCGATCCTGCGCTGACGATCGAGCGCCTTGACGAACAGACTGTGCGTGTACAGGCGGCGCGCCCGGCCAAGGGCGTTTGGCTGCAGGCCAGCTCTGAGGCCAGCTGGAGCGATAATATGCTCGATGTGCTGCCCGATGATCCACAGGTGATCGTAGCTAAGGGCCTGGGTAATGCTGAAATAAAGGTCACAAACCTGTTTTCCTATGTGCAAGATTAAGCTTCTCTCCTCTCCTCTGACGAAGCTTTGATGACGGGACATGAGCTGATAGGACGCTATAGCGCTGTTCCTATTAGCTCATGCTCCTGGTATCCCCCCTTTTTAGCGCTGTGCTTGTGGATTTAGTATTATCTCTACCTGGTGTAAGCAACGAACGTCTGAATAGGCAGCTAAAAATTAACTCTCGTCATGTCGTCAAGACATAATGACGAACGGCTAAATGATCTTACTGGCTCCAGGCAATTTGCGCAGCAGATAGGCGCAGCCGAAGCAGAGCAGCACGCCTACACAGGCCGCCAGGGCGAATTTGAGCGCCGGGTAGAGGGAAAGGCTATGCAGGGCAAAGCCCAGGCAGACAATCACCGGCGCATGAATGATGTAAACGGCGTAGGCGTGCGTGGAGAGAAACTTTCCCCACCTGCCCTGGCGGTTCAAGCGCTGCCGGAAGAAGACGATGAGGCCCATACTTACGCCCAGGCCCATAATAGATTCCCAGAGCGCGTAGACAAAGGCCTGCCAGTGGATACCGCCAGCGTAGGCGGGCACATCAATAAAGATGGCCAACGGGAATAAGACAAGCGTGGCTCCCAGTGCGCTCCATAGCCCCAGTTTTCCCAGCCTGCCAGGCACGTTTACAAACCAGTTGCGCCGCGCGGCAAGCAGACCGAGGCAGTAGAGGCAGATGTATTGGGGAAAGTTGGAAGGGATAAAGTTGAGCAGATTAAAGGTCCAGCCGAAGGGAAACCAGATCATGACCAGAAAAGTTATGACTGCTAAGGCCAGGCTGAACAAAACAAGGATAGAAAAAGTTGGTGGCTTGCTGCTAATCTTGTCTGATTGCCTGACCCACTTCTCGCTCAGCTTTCTATAGAGCACGTAAAGACACTCGAAGAGCAAGAGTGCCTCAACGAACCAGAGCGGACCTGAGCCGCAGGCCGCAAGTCCATAATGGCTCAGAAATTGCCAGTAAGGCCCGGGAAGTTCCTGCCCCACGTAGTTGGCAAAAGGGCTGATCACGAAGATGTAGATGAGCAGCGGAACGCCCAGGCGCAGCAAGCGATCCTTAAGAAAGTTGCCTGCACCTTTGCGATCATAGGACGCCGGCGTAAAATAGGCTGAGATCAGGAAGAAGCAGCCCATGAAGAAGGATTGGTTGATGAGAACAAAGAAGATCGCGAGCAGGCGCGTTAGCCCTTCCCGGTTGGCCTCCTGATAGTACCAGACGCCATAACCGCCGTAAGTAATCGCGAGATGATGCAGAATAACCAGGATGGTTAGGGCCACGCGAATATGATCTATGAAGAATAAGCGGGGACGCGCTCCCGCCACCAGGTGCGTCGTCACCTGAATACTACTATCCCGACTTACTGAAGTTCTCCAGCCTTGCGACATAAAAGCTCCTTTTTTAGCTCTTCTATACGTTTGTTCGCATAGAAGTTTTCTCTCAAGACATTTTTTTCTAAAAGATTAAAGATTAGTGCTTTGCCAGACGTCGTGTGACGAAAGCGCCGCCGGCGGGCGGCAGGCCAGGGCGAGCACTGAGGCACAGTCCCGGACTCCAAGCAAAGGACTGGCGCTCCTGGCATCCCCGCTGGCTTCACGCCTCACGTCAACCTTGATTGACCTCTAGATGGCCACCGCAACTCTGGCCTGGTGGCGCAGGAACCAGGCTGCGAGCAATAAAAGGACAAGTGTGCTGCCCAGCGTGATGCCAATATCCAGGAGCTGTGTGCTCAGTGAGCTTTGCGCCTGAAGCGCGCCATAGAGACCATCGGTCAGGTAGTACGTTGGGAGCATATGTAAGATCTCCTGGAATATATTGCCACGGCCGATAAGCTCGCCCAGAGGGCCACCAAAGATTGTCGGCAAGAAGAAGCACGTAGTTGCCAGTCCACTGAAGGCCCCGGCCGAGCTAGAGGTCTGAAAGAGCGTGCCGATGAGCAGACCGCCGGATAAAGCCAATGTGGCGCCGAGCAGGATGTAGAGCAGGACCAGGGCTATATTTCCGCTCGGGCCTCCCGTGATAAAAAGAATGATAAAGGAGAGCACAAGCTGATAGAGCAGAGTCGTCAGCAGCTTTCCTAGAACCACATCGCTAAACGTGGCAGGCGTGACCATGAGCATGCGCAGCGTTTTCTTCTCTTTCTCTTCGATGAGCAGATTTGGCATCAAGGTAAGCCCTACCAGGAAGGAGAGGAGCAGCGACATACCTTTATAGAGCTCGCTCAGAAATTGCGTCGGATCGCTCTTGGTGTCTGCGTTGATCGTGGCCATAACGAGCTTGAGCGGCGGCTGTGGATGCGCGGTCAGGCGGGCATAGTTGGTGATGGCTTCCTGCAGTAAAGAGCTCTGCTGAGCTGTGATTGTACTTCCATTGAGATAGAGCTGGATTTGTGGCGTATCACCGGCCTTGATAGCTTGCTTAAAATCGGTGGGCACGATCAAGCCGATATCGTAGTTGATGGGCCTGGAGCTTCCGTTGGCACCAAAGGTCGTGCTTACCTCGTTGGCTGAGCTGGCCGTTGTGACCTGAACTTTATCAAGGACGTTGCCGATGACCTACGCCATTCCCGCTTGCCCCGGATCATAGATCAGGAGTTTTGTGCTCTGGCCGCTAAAGATGGCTTTCATGATGACGAAAAGCACGGCGATAAAGACGGGCATCAGGAGCCCGACCAGCGTAGATTTGTTGTGCAATATATCTACTGCGTCTTTGCGCGCGATGGCTAAAATGATACGTGGATGAAGCATTGTAATAATCTCCTTTGCGGCTAGGCCGGGCGCACACCGGCAACTTCAAGAAAAACCTCTTCAAGGGTAGCCTCTTGCGAGTGAGTGGCACGTACGCAGTCCTGAGCCAGCCATTGGGTCAGGCGAAGCTGATCGTGCTGGTTGTCCATACTCAAGGTTATCTCACTCAATTGGCCGGGAACGCCGCCTGGCTGGTTGCTGAGCGTCACTAGCATGGTACGCTGGCTGTGGGCCAGCTTGAGGTTGCGTGGCGTGTCGTTGGCAACGATCTGGCCAGCTTGATAAAGGCGACGCGCTGACAAAGGAGATCTGCTTCTTCCAGCAGATGGGTAGTCAGGAGAATGGTCATGCCTTGCTGGCGTAGCCGCTCGACAGCTTTGCGCACAGCACGGGCCGATATAGGATCGAGGCCGCGGCTGGGCTCGTCAAGAAAGAGGACGGCCGGTCGATGCAGGCGATCATTAAGCGCTGCCGCATGCCATTAGAAAAGGTGCGCACGAGATCTCTGGCCCGGTCACGCAAGTTTACGAGGTCGAGAACCTCGTCAATGCGGCGCTCCGGCAGGTTATAGAGCCAGCAATTAAAGCGCAGATTGTTGCGGGCAGAAAGCCGCTCATAGAGATTCTGCTCCTCAAAGACGACGCCGATGCGCTCTTTGAGCTTTTGATGGTCTTTGCTAACATGGTAGCCAGCAACTATAGCGTCTCCCGAGGTGGGAAGGATCTGCCCGCTGAGCAGGCGGATGGTGGTCGTTTTGCCGGCGCCGTTGGGACCAAGCAGGCCAAATATCTCGCCACGCTGGACGCGGAAACTAACCCCCGCTACGGCTTCTTTGCTTTTGAAAGCGCGTCGCAGCTCGTTGGCTTCGATCATTGTATCGTTCATTTCCATGGTTGATCTATCTGCTCCTGTGCTAACTTCAGGTTGCTCCATCTGTTTTGCCACTGGTTATGTTGACTCCATGTATTTGAGGGATGCTAAGAATCTGTGTTGAGGTAACTGTATCATGCTGGTTTATGTTCGCGCGATAAAAAAACTTTGAGCGGTCGAAAATTGAGCACAAGAGGAGCAATATTTTGCCTGACTGGGCGGTTGGCTCTGCTGAATGGTGCAAAAAAGAGGTTGAATGGAGCCGCCAAAAGAGAGTCAGGTGATGAAAAAAGGTGGTAGAATAGCTGGGAATAGTGATTGTATTGTGGCCATAAGGAGAGGCGCCGGTGTTAGAGATACGCCATCTAGAGAAGATTGTTGATGGGCGTAGCATGCTTTCTATTGATGAGCTGAAGGTGGAGGCGGGCGAGGTCGTGGCCGTTATTGGTCCCGTGGGTGCTGGCAAAACGCTGCTGATCTCGATCCTGGCCGGAGCGCTGCCACGCAGTGGTGGAAGCGTGAGCTTTGCGGGAAAGGAGCTTTCTGCTTGTGCACAGCGGCCGGGAGTGCTGCTGGCAGAGGATCTCTTGTACGAACGGCTGAGCGTAGAGCAAAATCTGGCTTTTTATGCTCAGGTATATGGCGTAACGGCCGCGCGGGTGAGCGAGATGCTGGCTCAGGTCGGGCTCAGCGATCAGGTGCAGCAAACGGTGAGCAAGCTCACACCTTCGGCCTTGCGCCGCCTGGCCTTTGCGCGCGCTTTGCTGCCCCGGCCTCGTTTGCTCTTGCTCGATCAGCCTACCTTGCGCTCTGATCTGGAAACACAAGAGCTGATGGCGCGCCTGCTGCGTCAGACGGCCCGTGAGGGGGCGGCAATTCTGCTGACCGACGAGGATCTGGCCTGGGCCGGAGCCTGCTGTACGTGCGCTTGAGCTGCAGGATGGTCGCATCGTTAACCAGTATGCTCTAACGCGCGCGGATGGCGCAACAAGCGCGGCGCCCGCACAATTTACCCCATTTAAGGTTCCGGCGCGCAAGGAGGATCGCATTTTGCTTTACGATCCCGGCGAGATCCTGTATGCCAGCAGTAAGGATGGCAAAACCTATCTGCGCACGGCTAACGAGGAAGCCGTGACCAACTTCACTTTACAGGAGCTAGAGAGCCGCCTGAGCGGGCGTGGCTTCTTCCGTACTCATCGCGCTTACCTGGTCAATCTGCAGCACATCAAGGCAGTTGTACAATATACGCGCAATAGCTATCTTTTGCTTCTGGATGATTGCCAGGAAACGACGATTCCGCTCAGCAAACAGGCTGAGAGGGCCTTGCAAGATTTGCTGGGCTATTGAGGAGCAATCGACGCGAGCATCCCGACCGGGTAGCGGCGTGGATCGAACGCGCGGCAGCGTATCCCATAGAGCCGGAGGATGGGGAGATTGCCTTAAAGCGCATCGATATGATTATGGCGCACGATACCCTTCTGCGACTCGGCGAAATGCGGCAGCCGACCCTTGTGCTTTGCGGCGGTCAAGACTTTTGTACTCCCTTGCCGCTCTCTGAAGAAATTGCCCACGCCATCCCTGGTGCCGAACTTGTTGTCGTGCCAGACCAGCGGCCACCTGGTCGAGCACGAAAATGGGGAGGCATTTTTTCAGATTGTGAGTAGCTTCATCGGGTGCCATCGATAGGTGTGCGGTCGGCAAAGTCGCTTTACACAGCGACTCGCAATCGAGTGGAAAAACTGTGAGCCAGGGCGCAAGCCAGGCTAGAGGTAACTACTTCTAGTCCTGGAGCGCACGAGGCAGAGCAAAGGTGGAAGAAGGAGCAAGCTTTTTTAGATCAACGCGCTCACTTGATGCCGATGCGAACGCGATAGCTGAAATACCAGGGAACTGGCCCGGACCCGAGAATTCGGTGTGCGGCACTCTTGAGGTTGTCAAAGCCGGTCTCTTGATCGCTAAACTGGAACTGGTTATTGAACGCTCCGCTCTGCATCATCTCCAAAAACCGTGTGGCGTCTCCTTGCTCAACATGATGCAGAAACACTTCGCGCGTGAAGCGGAAATGGCCACACTCGCGCAGAGGGTCGAGCGATTTGTTCTGCGGCCAGATCTTGATGCTGGGCATTAGCCCGCGCTCGCGCATAAGCCCAATGAAGCGCATGGTTGTCTCCGTGGCGAGCCGATCGAGCTCCCAATGGATGGCCGGTGGCGAATCATAGTCGTAGGCTGCAAAGAGCCCGCCGGGTCGCAGTATGCGCGCGATCTCGGCCAGGGTCGCTGTCGGTTCCATCCAGTGGAACGCCTGGGCGGCCGTGACGATATCCGCACATTCGTCGGGCAGGTTGGTTTGCTGTGCTACACCATCACGATACTCGATATGAGCCGCGTAGGGATGATCCCCGAGTTTGTGGAGAGCCTCTTGCCGCATATCGGCATTGGGTTCGATGCCAATCACGCGCGCGGCCCGCTCACTCCAGAGCGCGGTTGACAGGCCAGTCCCGTTGCCCAGATCTACTACGAGGGTGGGATGGGGCAGGTTAATCTGGCGGGTTAGAAGATCGAGCAAAGCCGGTGGCGGCGCCGGACGCGCCCTATCATAGCTGACGGCTTTTCCTGTCCAGATCTTGCTGGGATCGCGCATAGCCTTTTTCTCCTTTACATAAATCAGATGCAAGCCAACGTGTTTATATACTAGCCAAGCAGGGCGAAAACCTGCTCGCGTACCTTTCCCAGAACTCCAAAGGTATCAAGAATATCCGCAGCAATGCCGCCGCCCTCGCGCACGATTCCCAACAGAATATGCTCAGTGCGCACATAGCTGCTTCCCTGGCGCTCTGCTTCGTCAAGGGCAAGCGAGAGGACCTTACGTGCGCGGGGTACGTAGTCGATTTCTTCCTCGACGGGTCCGCTGCCGCGCCCGATTTTCTCTTCGACGGCCGTTCTGACCGCATCATGTGAGACGCCAAGCTTTTCTAGGGCCAGGGCGGCCAGGCCAGCTTGTTCGCGTAGCAAGGCCAATAAGAGATGCTCGGTTCCGATGAAGCCGTGATTAAGTGACAGGGCCTCCTCGCGTGCCAGGGAGAGGACGTGCTGAGCATGCCCGTTGAAGCGGCTGAGGTGTTTGCTGGCTATCCATGTCGGCTGATAGCTCTGCAAGGCTTGAAACAAGAGCTGATTCAGCACGCTAGTGATCGTGCGGTCCTCAGTCTCGGCGATCCGCGCCAACTGCTCATACAGATGGACCGGAATTTCGATGCGCTGGCGATCCTTGCTGGATGGCATAAAACTACCCCCTTTCTCTAGCTCTACTTTATGCATACTACCGCAGTATATACGGTGGTTTTATTGTTAGTCAGATGTTACCACCGTATATACCACAATGTCAAGAGGGCGTTGGCTGGTCTGTAGTTTCGCTCTTTTCCCGAGGCTTCGCGGACTGGAAACAGAATCTGTGGGGAGCGAGATGCGGCTTCGCGGAAGAAAAGGGCGTCTGCCGCTATACAGGCACTCACGGCAGAAAAACCGTGCGCGGCTGACTTGTCGCTGTTGGCCAGACATCTGCGACTTTTGCTAGAGGAACTCTTGTGGTTGCAATCTCAAACTTACCCGGAATAGCGGCTTGCAGCACGCCTTCAGCAACCTTAAGAAGACGATCGGCGGGAACGCTGCCAATGCCGCTGCCCATCAACTGGATAGCCGAGGAGCGCAGAACGGCGCCCGGCAGCGAGATGCTTTGCGCGCTGACTGTGCCAATCTGGACAAAGCGGATCGGAACTCCAGCTTTTCCCGCCCTGGCCGCCGCTATCAGCATGTGTTCCATACTTGAGCCCCACAGGTAATCAAGAACTACATCGATCCCCTCGTGAAATGGTTCCAGGAAGGCTTTTTCCAGCGCTTCCCCATCCTCTACAAGGGGAATGGTCAGATCAGCGCCCAGAAAGGTGAGGGATTGGAGGGCTTCAATATTGCGGCCTGTGGCGATCACTTTTTTGGCTCCGAGATACCTTGCTATCTGGACGGCCAGACGACCAGACGTACCTGTGGCCCCATTTATCAGCACGGTTTCGCCCACCTGAAGCTGTGCTCTTTCCCTTAGCGCTGCCCAGGAGGACATGCCAGGGTTAGCAATTGCGGCGGCAGTCACGTCGTCGAGGTCAGCGGGCAAAGCTATGCATTGTGATGCTTTAATCCTCGTTTGCTCTGCCATACTGCCAAAGGGGGCTGTAGGCAGCATAAAGTAGACGCGACGACCATCAGCAAGTCGCCCAACGCCATCAATACCAACCACAAAGGGAATCTGGCCAGAGGAGCTGTAATGTGTTCCTGATGCCCGACTTCTGGTCACCGGGCTGAGCGCGGCGGCAGTCACGGAGATCAGGTTTTCTCCCTCGGCAAACTCTGGTGCGGGAAAGTCGCTGTACACAGGTCCCTGGCCAGCTTGCATGATGAGAGCTGCTTTCATGATTTTCTCCTGTTCATCAATACTCTCGACAATATAAGTGTATTTTGCACGTATTTAGCTTAGCAGACAAAGCGTAGACATGTCAAGAAAGTCCGTGTATAATGCACTCATATGGACAAGAATATTCGTCAATTCTATGATGCCCTCTTTGATCTCATCGGGCTGATGAATCAGCCGCAACGTGATAGCATCCTGTTGCGGGAGGCTGGTGTATCTCTTGATCGGGCCTTATTTCCTTTACTTGTGGTAATTGGCCTTCGCGGCACCGTGGGTATCATGGAACTGGCAGGGATGGTTGGACGCGATCATAGCACGGTTAGCCGCCAGATTGCTACCTTGGGGCGTCTGGGACTGGTAACAAGACTTGCTGGTACCAGCGACAGGCGGGAGCGCAAGGTGGCAGCTACGCCCGAAGGGCTAGAAATCGTCAAGGCCCTGGATGCCGCACGAGAGAGACTTATGCAGCCCATCCTTGCCCAGTGGGATGAGCAGGACTGGAAGACCCTCGTTTCATTGCTTCGTCGCTTTGCTGATGACGCGTCAGCTCTGCCTGGGCCTGGAAAAGATAAAAAACTTCCCCAATAGCTTTATGTGCTACACTTTTCAGTATCGCCGGCTGATCCGCGCTACCGCTGCCTGCCAGAGTAAGCCGGGCGAAATCCATTGAGATCGAGGAGGCTTGTCTGATGGAGTTGAACTGGAAAGCCTATTGTCCCGCCGATGCGCTTGTTATCACGACCCTGGATATGCATGCAGCCGGCGAGCCGCTGCGCATCGTTACTGGCGGTATGCCGGAATTGCCGGGGCAACGATTCTGCAGCGCCGGCGCTATATGCAGCAGCACTTTGATCATATTCGGCGCGTCTTGATGTGGGAGCCCAGGGGCCATTACGATATGTACGGCTGCGTGCTGACGCCTGCGGTAACGCCCACAGCTGATCTTGGCGTGCTCTTCATGCATAACGAGGGCTATAGCACGATGTGCGGCCACGGCGTGATTGCTCTGGTGACGGCACTTGTGCAGACCGGAACGATTCCGGCCAGAGGTCAGGAGACTACCCTCAACCTTGATACGCCTGCCGGCCTGGTGCGGGCCACGGCTCACCTGAATAGCCAGGGACGGGTAGAGCACGTGTCGTTTCTTAACGTTGACTCATTTCTCTATGCGCGCGATCTTGTGTTGGAGGTGCCCGCCTATGGCCGGCTCAGCGTCGATGTAGCCTTTGGTGGCGCCTTTTATGCCATCCTGGCCGCCGCCCAAGTAGGCCTGCGCGTAGTGCCAGAGGAGACAAAGCGGCTTGTGGACGCTGCCGAAGCTATTAAGCGAGCCGTGAATGCCAGGCTGAGCATCAAGCATCCCGGCGAAGAAGACTTAAACTTTCTCTACGGCACGATTCTCAGCGGGCCGCCAGAAGATCCCGGCCATCATAGCCGCAACATTTGTGTATTTGCCCATGTCGAAGTAGATCGTTCGCCAACCGGGACCGGCGTTTCGGCCCGCCTGGCGCAGTTGCATGCACGCGGCGAGCTAGCTGAAGGACAGCAGATCGAGATCGAGAGCATTTTAGGTGCAGCAAGCTCCTTCAGGGGACGCGTGGCAAAGACAACGCACGTTGGCTCCTATGAGGCTATTGTCCCCGAAGTAAGCGGCAGCGCTTTTATGAGTGGGCGCCACGAATTTATTGTCGAGAAAGCCGATAGGCTGGGCCAGGGTTTCCTGCTAACTTGAGCCCGTCCGGGCGGCGTCTGGAGATGCAAAGCCGAGCCTGCATCTCCGCGCTTGCCCCTATTTCTTCTTACGGCGACGACGATCATTGAACTCGCGATAGAGCTCATCGTCGGGACCGCTCACGCCCTGCCGCGTGCGGGGTAAGGGATCTCTACTTCTCGTACTGCTGCTATTTCCCGAACCACCCCGATTAGCGTTGGATGCGCCACTCATCGCGCCAAGATTGCGCGGAATAAGGTCGAAGCGGGCCAGAAGAATAAGGATAATAACGAGAGTTGCCAGGAAGACCAGCGTTGAAGTGCGGATGACGATATTGCCACCAAAGAGAGAGAATTGCGTAAGTACCCGATCGAGATGATAGGCATTCAAAAGCTGGGTCTCATAAAGGCCAATAAAGTTAGCTGCAAGCAGGTAGATAGCGATACCGATAATATAGCGCGTCTTAAACGGACTGGCCGGGCGCGCAGGAGCGCTGCTGGTTTTAGCTGGTTTGGCCTCTTCTTGCGGCTCGTCCTTGGCCTTCGACGCAGTAGCCTTCAGTGGCTTATTGCGTGAGGCTCGCGCGAGCCGAGCTTGCTCTACGTCAGTCTCTTTAGCTGTAGCTTCCTGGTTGCCCCGCCCGATAGTCGAAAAGAAGCCTGGCAGGCGACGCTTAGGCTTGCTCGGCGATTCCTGGCTTGGCTCCTCAACCTGCACTGCCTCTTGCGCACGCGCGGCTAGCTCTGGCGTGGGATCATTGCTGTCGGATGTGACCAGCACGGGGCGATTGCGCTGATAGCGCCCGGCCCGCCTGGAGCGTTTAGTGATCTCGTTGTGTTCCTGGCTCATTTTTGCTCTCCCGAACGATCTACATTAAACTGGTCTAAAGCGTCTGAGCTATATGTATTTTCCTCAATAGAGGGAAGGTGTTGGGTCATTGGGAACTCATTCGGTGGATAGATTTTCCGGGTTGGCTTAGCTCCCTGTGGCTGAAGCACTGGCACTGCTTGCGAGGGCTGAAATTCGTTATCCTGTCCGGGTTGCCTTAGTTGTTGAGGTTGGGCTGGAATGGGCGGGGCCATAGCCTCAAGAACCGCAAGTCCAGCGCGGGCAATCTCATCATCTCGTCCCGGGGCGTTGCCACCGCTAACGCCGATCCCTCCTAACGTTATGCCGTTAATGCGGATTGGCCAGCCACCGGCCGCCATGATAAATCTTCCATGCGTCATGGTGGCCATGCTTGAGGCAAACCCGGGAATAGCGGAGCCCCACTGTGCTACCGCGTCAGTTGATTGGTTGAACATCACAGAGGTATTGGCCTTGGCAATACTAATATCGCTGGTTGCCCAACCGTAGGGTGACATCATGCGCTCAAAGAGCACAAGATGCCCGCCGGCATCAACAATTGCGATGCTTACAGGACTACGCAATTCTTTAGCGCGCTGCTTGCATGCTTCCAGTATCCTGGATGCCATCTCGATAGGTAGACTCACGCCCAAATGCTCCTTACTGATTTTGATGGTAGGAGGTTGTCTTATCCGGATTGTCGAACTTTCCTACCTGGTGAACGGCAGCCGCCGGCCGTTCGGTATCTCTTTTGTGTTTTATGCCCTATGTGTACCTATCTGAGTTTCCTTAAATGAAGACTCGGTATGTTGCGCCCATTGTACCGCACCTATTGCTTACGTGCAATGTATTCCCCCTTTTATTGTTCGACGGTATCTCTACTAGCCGTAATCAGGCTAACGCGCTCCTTGCGCCAGTTCAATTTGCTATATTTCTCTTCCACAAGTTGTTGGGCCAGTTCCCATTCTGATGGACTCAGTTCGCCGGGTAGAAATTCGTGACCCAACGTGCTACTGAAGCCATGGCGGAAAGCCTGCGCTACTTCGTTCCAACTCACTTGAGGTGCGAAGGTATGCAAGGGTGTGGTTTTCTCGTTGTAGAGGGCGAGGGCTTCGGCGCGTGCCTCTTCTGATGGATAGCGCAGCAGGCTAAAGAATTCGCTGGCCCGATCGTCAAGGGGCAGCGAGCCTTGCTGCAGTAACGAGGCTTCGCGCCAGACCTGGGCGCTGCCAACGAGCTTAAAGCCGTCGCTGGTCAGGTCGGCTTGCGTCGAGGAGGCGAAGCAGGCGGCTGATGGATGCTTGCGCACGCGCTCGTCGCTAAGTTGGGCCTCGATTCCTATCCCTTGCAGGGCGGCGATCAGGCCCTGAGCCAGGTAGGCATAGGCGGCAACAACGCCGGAGGGCGCACCATCGCGCTTGCCCAGAACGATGCTATAGGTGAACTCATCGCGGTGGTAGACGGCTCGGCCTCCGGTTGGTCGGCGTACCAGGGCGATACCTTGTTGCTGACAATAGGCGCTCTCTATTTCGCGTTCGATGTTCTGGAAACGTCCCAGCGAGATAGAGGGCTGTTGCCAGCGAAAGACGCGTAAGGTTGGCGGAACCCTTTCCTGAATGTGATGAAGCAGGATAGCCTCGTCAATCGCCATGTTGAGCGCGGCATCCTGTATTCCTGTGTCGAGAAAACGATATGAAGCTGTTTGCATAGTAAACCTTATGCCTGAGATTGAACCAGGTAGCCGATGAGCTACTTTAAAGATATGATATCATTTTGTCTGGCCCTTGCCGCTTTCCATTTCTCACGTTGATCAGTGCGTACCTGCTCTGAGGCGGGCACGTAGCGCGCCAGAAACTCATCGCGGAATATGGGATAGCTGCCATCGATGATGCTTGCGCGCAGTTGACGAGCCAGGCGCAGCATAAAATGAATGTTGTGGATGCTGCCCAGGCGGTAGTAGAGCTGCTCTTCTGTGCGGATCAGGTGATGGACGTAGGCGGCGCTATAGTTGCGACAGGTATAGCAGTCGCAGCCCTCTTCAATTGGTCCGGCCACAGTGCGGAAGCGCGCCGACTTAATGTTGACACGCCCATATTGGGTAAAGAGGCCGCCGTGGCGGGCTACGCGCGTTGGCAAGACACAATCAAACATATCCATGCCCAGCCCCGTGCCAATGACGACATCTTCGGGCGAGCCGACCCCCAACAGGTGCCGGGGCTTGTCGCGCGGCAAGGCGGGCGTGACGTGGCGCAGCATCTCCCACATCTGCTCTTTGGGCTCTCCAACGGAAAGCCCACCGATGGAAAGACCCGGGAAAGGCATGTTGCCGATAATACGCGCGCTCTCCGCACGCAGTTCGGGCTCAAAGGCCCCCTGCACGATCCCGAAGAGGGTTTGCTCGGGTCGGTAGCGCTCTTTGGCGACCAGGGCGCGCTCTTCCCAACGGTGGGTTTGTTCCATGGCTTGCCGCGCTTCTTGTGGCGAACAGGGATAGGGCGAGCAAATATCAAGCGGCAGGATGATGTCAGAACCCAGTTCGGCCTCGATTTGCATTACGCGCTCAGGCGTGAGCACATGTTCCGAGCCGTCAAGGTGCGATTTGAAGGTTGCGCCATCTTCGGTCAATTTGCGCAAATGGCCAAGGCTCCAGACCTGGAAGCCGCCGCTATCGGTAAGTATGGGGCCATCCCAGTGCATAAAGGTATGCAAACCACCCAACGTATCAATTAAGGGAGAGCCGGGCCGCAGCATGAGATGGTAGGTATTGGCTAGAATGATTTCGGCTCCGGCGGCACGTAATTCTTCGGGAGAAACGCTTTTGACGGTCGCCTGCGTGCCAACAGGCATATAGATCGGCGTGTGAATGATACCGTGTGGCGTCTGGATAGTGCCGGCACGGGCCCATGTTTCGGGGCTTTCGGCGTCAATTGTAAACTTAAAAGCTGGCATGAATTTCTCAACTTGCAACATGCAATAGAGCTATTGACCGGGATCAGTCGGACCCGGTTTTTACTCTATGTATTCAGGGCATATTTCTAAAATGCCCATTATTCTCATCCTATATTTTCTCATAAACGTCAAGCCTGATTCAAGCTATAAATGATAAGGAGCCTACGCCATGATGAGTGTATCACTGGTGGGACATTCCCTGAAACGCGTCTTAGAGTAATGAGCGGCCAGGCTAGCCCGTGAGACCCACGATTTGTGCAACTAGCTAAAAGCAAGCAGAGAAGAGAAAACAAAATTGTGCTTCTTTTCAACAGAGGCGAGATGTCAGGTTTTTTTGCTCATTCGCGATTAAGTTGTGTATGTTATCGAGCAAAGAGTTTGAGAAGGAGGTATAACTGATGGTGTTGCCACTGTATGAAGAAACCGTGATACTGCCACCCACAAAGCCTGGAAAAACAAGCGGACATTCCCTTGATACTCGTTTCCCGGCTGAACGGGCGTGGCTGGTGCAGAAATGTGCTGGCATCGTTGGGAACGCAGATGCAGCCGAGGATCTGGCACAGGAGACACTTTTAGAGGCATGGCGCAGCCGGCAGAAATGGCATGACAGCGAGAGTGAGAAACCACAATCACTCCGAAGGTGGCTTGCGGCCATTGCACACAATATCTGTTTGCGCTGGCTACGGGAAGATCACCACGAGCGAGCGCACCGCATGTTACAGGCTCCCTGGACTGCTGCTGACGGAAATAGTCTGGAGCAGGATGAATGGAGCATGGATAAAGTTGCTGCTTCGGATACCTATGAGGTCGAAATGGAGCTTGAACGTGTGGAACTGAGCGCCCTCCTGAGCCAGGCACTTGCCTATGTCTCTGAACCATTACGTGCTGCCCTGGTAGCTCGGTACCTACAGGGAGCCACGCACGAGGAGATCACCCAGCAACTTCAGGTGAGCGAGGCCACATTGGTTCAGCGCATTTACCGAGGGAAACAGGCTTTGCGTGAGATATGTGCGACTCATTTGCGCCAGGAACTCGCCTCCTACGGCATCTATCCACCAGGGATGCAACCAGTGGCAGAGGTGACACGTCTGTGGTGCCCATGGTGTGGCAATGATCATCTCGTGCTTCATGAGGACATGTCAGCCGGAAAGCGCTCTTTTCGCTGTAGGGGTTGCCACATCCTTCTCGGGGAAGAGGAAACGCCGGTACTTGGCAAACGGTCAGTAGTTACGCAACCAGATGCGCTCAGCTGTTGAAGTGGCTCTATGGGTACTACTGGCAAGCCATCGATCAGGAGCCAATGTGCTTCTTTTGTGGGGAACCGGCTCGGCTTCTGGTAAAAGAAGCCCAGGATCTTCCCACAAAGTATCATGGCCTGAGTCAGCAGGCAGGTATTGCTATTATGTGTTCTCACTGCCAGCGTACACACTACAACACCCTTTCGCATCTGACGTTGGACTTACCGCAAGTCCGACGTTTCTGGAACAAACACAAATGCATCCATTGGCAACAGGGAGAGCAGATCGAGCACGCCGGTATCCCAGCCCTGGTGAGCTCTTTTAAGAGCAAGGGTGGCCAAAGGCAGATGGATGTCCTGATAGAGCAACAAACCTTTCGGGTTCTGGCCATCAATGAGTGTTGAGCTTCCTTCTCTGCACCTGTCTCTCTGCTCAGCTTCCAGGAGGCTTTAGTACTCCTGTAGGAGCGCTGGCAAATGGAGATGCTCTACAAGTTATGGGGCATTACTGGCAAATTGACAAATAACAAACAACTAATGAGTGGAGGATTCTTTGTGGACCGTATGCCAGGCTTATCGGATTGCTGCTTGCTCTATTCTCCACAACATCCAGCGGCGGATGCATTTTGGCTTTCACATGAACAAGCGTTGTAAGCACCCTAATCCTGCCCAGATTCTGAAGCATGGCTCGACAAATTGGGCCTTGAGCCTGTAAGTTGGTGCGTTTGGGGGCTAGCGCCCCCAAATCTCCATTTGGCTATATCCAGGAAGGGGGACAAGGGATGAGAAGGTCAGCTGCCAGCTTGTTTATCACTGGCCGGCAGCCCGAGCACAGTAGAGATTGCAGAATTGTCAACTAGAGAACCTGTGAGCATGCTTCTGCTCAAATTCCTCTACAGTTAGCCCATAATGGAGCTCATCAAAGTATTGACCATTGGTAAAACCAGCTCGGCGAATGCGCCCCTCCAATTGGAAGCCAAGATGTTCATGCAGGCCTGTCGAATCCTGGTTAAAGCTGGCTATCTCAATAGTAACCTTCTGATAGCGCAACTCCCGGAAGTAATAGCGTAGCAGAAGCAAAATAGCCTCGCTGGCGTAGCCTTTCCGTCGATGCTCTTTCCCGATGACAAGTCCATAACCGAAATGTCCGGCACGTGGATTGCGATCATGCGTGCCAATCCTGCCAACCACCCTGCCTTCGTTGTTCTCAATAAGAAAGTTCCAATTGTTGCCCTCTGGTTTCCGCACTGCCGCTTCTTGTGCCCACTGTTTCAGCCGTTCTTGCGAGCGCGGAAAAGCAAGATTCCCATCTTTTCTTTCTGTCTCGCTATCCTGATCCCAGATCCAGTAGTGTTCCCAGTCGCCAGGCTCATGGCTCCGCAGTCGTACCCGCTTGCCCTGCCAGATTGATGTCGATGTATCTAATTCCATTAGATGCATTCCTTTCCTTTTTTGGCATGCGAGCGATAATACCACACGAGGAGCGGGAATGCAAGGAACACTCGCTAAATTAGCCTGGCGTTTGCGGTCTGCCAACCGACAGAAAAAGGCGGTAGGATGCTGCTCAATACAACATCTTACCGCTGGCTGGATTTGGCTAGCCGTGAGCTCGCACAGGCCAGCTTGCAGGAAAGCTAGACGTTCTGCTCGGCTTGCTGCAACTTCTGCATGCCTTTGCTGATGCCTTCTGGATTAACCTCATTGCCCTTGATCTCGTGAACCTGCTTGCCCTCGTGGATGAAGCGCACGGTAGGAACGACGGTGACGTTGCGCTTTTGGAAGAGCTGAGGTGTACGCGGCTTGTCGACATGAAGGAAGGCGATAAACGGAGGCACGGAATCTGCCATACCCTGAATCGCGCCAAGGCTCATTCGCCACATATGGTTTGACGAGTCGCCGAAAATGGCCACAATCTGCGGATGGCTCTGCACTTCTTGCTCAAACTGTTGCTCATCTTCGATATCTATCCACTCGGCCATAACACTTACCTACGCTTTCTTTTTGTGAACTCCTGAGTTCTGCTAATCAGGACCGTTTGGCCTGATGTACATCCTTTCTGCTCGATCAGGAAAGGTTCTACTCTCACTATACATATGGCAAGAAATGGCCTATGTGACGGTATCAAGGCTGAAGTCTAGCGCGTAGTGGGCAAAAGGCCGATGAGGAAGAGTATGGGAAGTGAAGAGCTAAATGAAAGATGAGGAGCTATGTTTATCCTGACTCACTTATGCCATGCTCTTGTCGCATCTCAGCTGACCTCATGGCGACGAGGGAAGGCTACAGTCTCGCCACGACGTGATAACCCACTCTGCGCTGGGCTGGCTTTATCAATGCTGCTCGGCGTCCTGGCCTTATCGAGCTGCGGCAGGGCAAGCAGCCTGGCAACAGCTAACAAGGCGCGTACACCATCCAAAGCGTCGACGACTTTTGTGAAGACTGCTACCTGTCCTTTTCAGCCGGGAGAAGGTATCATCCTGGGCCAGGAGTTGACCTGCGGGATTCTTACCGTCCCTGAGAATCGGGCGAATCCCGGCGGTCACACCATCCAGCTCGCCGTAGCCATCTTCACCTCGCCGCAGCATACTGCCGATCGCACTCCCATCCTACGGCTCGATGGCGGACCTGGCGGCGCTTCGTTAAGCACCTGGGCAGCCAGCATTACCGGAGATGCTATCTCTCAGCAATTGCTTTCCCATGACTGGATTGCCATCGATCAGCGTGGCACCGGCTTTTCACAGCCGTCGCTGGCCTGTCCAGAGCTGGCGCAGGCCTCCGATACGTCTGCCGATCAAGACAAGCAGGCGCAAGCAACCGCCCAACAACAGGCCCTGCGTTCCTGCTATGAGCGCCTCACTAGCGAGGGAATCGATCTGAGTGCCTATACGACGCTGGAGAATGCCGCTGATATGCATGATCTGGTGCAGGCTTTGGGCTACCAGCAAGTGAACCTGTATGGCATCTCCTATGGTACCCGGCTTGCCTTGACGATGATGCGCCTGTACCCAGAGCAGATTCGCAGTGTGGTCCTCGATGGGGTCTATCCTCCCCAGGTGGGCAATCAGGTAGATCAGAGCCAGGCCTTCCAGACGCTGTTTCAGGGCTGCATGAGGAGCACGGTCTGTGAGCGAGCATATCCACATCTGGCTCAGGATTTTGTGCAGGCCGCCAATTTGTTGGATGTCAGGCCCGCCGAGACGCAGATAAAGGATGATGCGACGGGTAATACGGTCACTGCACGCATTGATGGCAACGAATTCCGCAATCTGATGTTCCTGGCGATGTATCCGGCGAGCTTGCTTCCGCAGTTGCCGGCCTTAATCGAACAGACAAAGCAGGGAAACTACGATCCGCTCAAGCAGCTCTATACTCTCTTCAATACTGCTGTCGGAGAGACAATAAGCTGGGGCATGCACTTCTCGGTAGAATGTAGCGAGAGCTTTATGATGGATGTGGAGAACGAGCTTGATCCTTGCGCAATCTGGAAGGTCCCCAGGGTGCCAGTTGAGCAGAAGCAGCCGGTACATAGTGCGCTGCCAACACTGCTCACCAGCGGGCGCTATGATCCGGTAACGCCGCCTTCAAATGCGCAAGCAGCAGCCGCAACGCTTTCCAGGAGCTATAGCTTGGTCTTCCCGAATGCTGGGCATGGTGTGCTTGACACGTCGACCTGTGCCAACCAGATCATCGAGCAGTTCTACGATACGCCAGGTAGCCACCCGGATACCGGCTGTCTCAATGAGCTAAACGATGCTCTGGCCCAAAGCGTCGTCGGGCGAATGTAGCGGGAATGGCTTGCCTCCTGCCACCAGCTCATCTTGAGTCAGGAGAGCACTTTTACAAAGATTAGGGCAAAAATCTATAAAGATTGAGCCGTGTTACCACGTGGTGGTACTTCATGCCAGGGTTAGGAAGAAAATGAGTTTGCTTTTACCATGCGTTACCACATGGCGACAAATTTTCCTCTTGACAATTTTACATACATACAGTATGTTTCTTTATGGAGGAAAAGAGAGATGCGCCGCACGAAAGAAGATGCCGCCCTGACACGCGCACAATTGTTAGATGCTGCCCTGAAGTGCTTTCGGGAGAAAGGATATGTGAATACCACGCTTGATGATATCGCGCAAAGAACCGGTACGACGCGTGGCGCTATTCACTGGCACTTTGGCAACAAAGCGCAATTGTTTAATACGATGGTACGCGAGCGCTATGCTCAGGTTGCTACCCTGTTTCAGGATGTCTTTGCTCACGATGAAACTCCATTACAACAGTTGCGTCACTTCTTGATTCGCTGGATAACCTGTGTTGAGGAGAATAGCGATTTTCGCACTTTATTGGAACTGCTCTCATTCAAGGTCGAAATGGTGCCAGAATTGGCCGAGGGGATGCAGGAAAAAGTTCAGGGCTTTCGTGCCACACGTGACATGTTGGCAGCGCTGATCCAGCGTGGCATTGCAGCGGGCGAAATTCGTGCGGAAATCAATCCCCAAACTGCAGCCCTGGCCGCGCTTGGCATGGCAAATGGCATCACCTCTCTCTGGCTGATGGACTCAACCAGCTTTTCCTTGCGCCCAGTCGCCGAGGATAGCGTTGATCTTTTTCTCCGCAGCCTGACCGGCGCATAATTTTTTTTGTTTGTAATACATACATGCTGTATGTATGTAATGATGAAGAGAAAGGAAGCTAGACGCAATGCAAACTTCATCCCCAGCACTGATTAGCTGCATTGATCATATAATGCTTCGTGCTAATGATGATCTCTACGATCAGGTGTTTTCGCTCTTTACAGATACCTTTCAATTGCCGATTTCCTGGCCTATCCACAATGAGTATCCGCCTTTCAAGAGCGGAGGGATTGTTGCAGGCAGCATCAGCATGGAAATTTTTCGATCGGGGGCGCAACCGCTTTATCCCTCTCAGGCCCAGCTCTACGGTATTGCTCTGGAAGCAACTCCACTGCCCGAATGTGTACAGGAATTGACGCGGCGCGGCATTCCTCATTTCCCCCCCTATGCCATCCCGCAGGGATATTTCTGCAGCAGAGGCGAATTCTATACGCTGATCTACCTGGGAGATTTGCTGGGAAGCGACCTATCACAATTTTTCTTTGCTGATCAGCTTGGCCTTGGCGCGATAGATAATCTTATGTTTGATCGCGCGTTTTCTCATGGTATGGTCTTTGTCTGCGAGTACAATCAAACGTTTTATCAGATCCAGCAAGAGCGACAGAAAAAGAAGGCGATCTTACAAGAAAAACATGGAGGCCCATTAGGACTTGAGGACGTAAAGACCCTGACGATTGGCGCAACGGATCTTCAGAAGGCGCAGGCACAGTGGCAGCGTCTCCTGGCGCCAGGCGGATCGAGTCAGGAAGGTGAAGTGCAGTTCGCAGAGGGGCCAGGCATTCGCCTCGTGCCTCACAAGCGGGATGAGATCCTGGCAATGACCTGGAAGGTCGCCTCTCTTGAGCAAGCCAATGCCTTCTTGCAAACAAGAGGAATGCTAGGGACCACAACTGCTAATCAGATTACTATTGCGCCTGAAACAACCTTTGGGCTGACCATTACCCTTGTTGAACAATGAGCGCTTATGCTCTTGCCAGCCTGGCCCTCCGTGAAGAGAGGCCAGGCGTTTCTGATGGGAGGAGCCCTGAACCTCGCTGGGAGGCCCAGGGCTTTTGACGCTGGCAAATGGGATGAGATGTCTGCTCTCAGGGCTCTAGCTCGTGCCGGCGGGCTATTCCTCACTGTCGAGGATATAGCACTGAGAGTGCTCGCTAAAAATGACCGGGACGCGGCGCTCCTGCAGATAGTGCAGGCATTCACCAATGAAGATGTGGAATTTTCTGCTCAGTCTGAGTTGCATCTTTCTCTTTCATGGATATTGAGGCTCAGGGGCAAGAACTGTCTGAAGAGCAGCATTGGGCACCTCAGTGCAAGCCATGCCAGTTGTCATCAGTTCTAATGCTGCTCTTTCAACTTCGGGCATATTTGATCAGAAGCGGTGTCACGAACAGCAAGATGAGCGCACATCCGCTAATCGCAAGCAGGCAGATGATAAAGGCATGGGTAAAAGCACTGCGGGTTGCTGTGACCAGGGCTTGTTCACCACCTATAGCGCTGAAGAAAACAATCCCGATAAGGGCCACACCAAGGGCATAGCTCATTTGCGTACTCGTTTCCAGGACCCCGGAGGCCACACCTGCATCGTGCTCAGCTATCCCGGCCAGGGTCACGCTAAAGAGCGGTGCGATCCCCAGCCCCTGGCCTATTCCAGTGAGAGCAAGAAGCAGCAGAAACGGAATCCACGCGGGTTCTCCTGCTCCTGAAAGCAGGAGCGTCACCATGAGGCCGAGAAAACCGAGCAGGGTGAGCCCGAACGCGAGCATCAGTACCCATGAACCAATCTTTGCTACCAGGCGGGAGGCCAGTGCCGAGGACAGGGTAAAGCCCAGCGCGAGCGGCGTAAAAAACAGCCCCGATTCGATGGCAGTGAAGTGGAGTCCATCTTGCAGATATAAGGGCAGGGTAAAGAAGAGCCCCATGTTTGTGGCAAAAAAGAGGATGGTAAGGCTATTTCCCAGGATGAAACTCGGCTTGCGTCCAAGAGCTGGTTCGACCAGTGGCACCTGCCCGCGTGCAGCGACGCGGCGCTCATACCATCCGAAGCTCAAGAGAATCAGCAGAGAGATAGGGAAGCAGAGCAGCATCCACCAGGGCCAGGCCGCTGCCCGCCCTTCAATTAGCGGATAGAAGAGAAGCAAAAGGCCTAAAGTCAATATCAGAAGTCCTCTCACGTCAAGCCGGGCCGCTCGTGCCTGATGATGCTCAAAAAGAAAGAAAGCCGCACCAAGAATCGTGAGCAGGCCAAGTGGGACATTGATAAGAAAAATCAGGCGCCATCCTAACCCGGCGATATTCGCAAGAATGAGCAGCCCGCCGAGCAGCTGACCACCGGTTGAAGCCAGACCGATGGCTGCCCCCCAGAGGGAGAGCGCCAGGCGACGCTCGGGGCCAGGAAAGCCCACCTGAATAAAGCTGAGCACCTGTGGGTAGAATAAAGCCGCCCCTATCGCCTGGCCCACCCTTGTGGCAATCAACACCTCAGGTGAGGGTGCGAGGGCACAGAGCGCCGAGCAAAGCGTGAAGAGTATCACGCCCAGCAGAAAAAAGCGACGGATGCCATAGACATCTCCCAGACGCCCTCCAGCAATCAGCGCAAGTCCGTACGGGAAGGTATAGCCAGCGACCACAAGTTCAATCTGGGGCAAAGAGGCTCTGAGATTCTGTTGAATGGAAGGTATAGCCACATTGACAATATTGACATCGAGAATCGCGACAAAGGTGGCCAGTAAGACGACACCCAATCCCCACCAGCGGCGAACGTGCTGACGCTTCTCCTGGTTTGCCTGTAAGGGCGTGAGTGGGTTAGAATGCAAAGGCATAGAGCATACTCCTTCTTCTTGTTAGCCAGATCATTCGTTCCTCCAGATGGAGGTGCGGACAGTATAGCCGACCTGGAGGACGACAAGAAGGAAGGATGTGCTACTAGTATCGGGCGAACTAGGATAAGACTAACTACCTTGAGGAGGAAGATCATGGCTCTCAGTCCACAACAACCAGATCGCCGTGCGGAACTTGCTGATTTTCTGCGCACCCGCCGTGCTCGCCTTGCCCCGCGCGACGTTGGCCTGCCGGAAGGATCACGGAGACGCCTTGCTGGTTTGCGGCGAGAGGAGGTCGCGCTCCTGGCAGGCGTCGGGATTACCTGGTACACCTGGCTTGAGCAGGGGCGCGACGTGCAGGCGTCGTCAGAGACGCTCGAAAATTTAGCTCACGCGCTCCGTCTGGATGGGAAGGAACGGGAATATTTGTTTCTGCTGGCCGATCGCCCGCTGCCAGACAAGCGGCCGAGTCATGGGAAAGTCAATTCCGAACTTCAGCGCATGGTGGAACATCTGGAGCCAAACCCGGCCTACATTCTCGGGCCTCGCTGGGATATTCTTGCCTGGAATCGGGCAGCAAGCCTGGTCTTTACAGATTTTGGCCAGCTGCCGGAGGAACGACGCAATCTCCTTTGGTGGTATTTTACTGATCCGGTCGCTCGTCAACGCTTTTCTGTCTGGGAGAATTATGCGCGCTGCTGGCTTGGCCAGTTCCGCATTAGTTGGGGGCGATACGCGGGAGAACCAGATTTTGTCGAACTGGTCGAGGACTTGAAACACCACAGCTCAGAGTTTCGTTCCTGGTGGCCGATGCATGAAATCTATGGTCGGTATCAGGGACGCAAAGAGATTGAGCACCCACTTGTCGGGCGGCTCGTGCTGGAAAATGCGATGTTTCGGGTGGAAGAGACTCCCGGTGTAAGCCTCGCTCTGTATGTTCCGTTACCAGAAGAAGAGACGGCGGCAAAACTTCAGCGGTTGTTAGAGTCTGCATAAATCGCTCTCGCTTCCGATTTCATCATCGTGTCCCAAACGGTTATCCAGCGAGACGCCACTTGCTGGCAAAGCAGCAAGACAAAGGCCGCGTAGACATTCAACGATAAGGCTGGCGTACCGCCTCCCGCAGAAAGTCGGAGATCTCGCTGGTCTGGGTGGGAAGCAAATGCCCACTCTCCGGGTAGTACAGGATTTTTGCCTGGGGCACTGTGTGTTCAAGACGGTGCCTGGTTTCAGCAGAGTCGAGAAGCACATCCTTTCCTCCCAGAATCGCTAGAACCGGCATGGTGAGGCTCTTGAGCGCTGTGTCGCTCATAATTGGCATCTTGACCATACGCGGGCGAAATTGCTCATGAATGAGCGCAATGAAATCGACAAAGGGGCGTGCCGTCGGCGGTATGTCGGTAGAAGTTGGGCCAAGCACCAGTTCACGAGCTTTCTTTGTTCCCCAACGCCCAAGAAAACGCAGCGGTATTGTTTTCAGCGCGATGCCAACCTTCTGGCGACCAATTCCGCCCGGACATAACAGGACCAGGCTCTTGACACGCTCAGGCTGCCGCGTCGCGTAGTCGAGCGCGAGCCAGCCGCCGAGAGAAATGCCCACTAATGAAGCACAGTCGAGCGCTAGACCAGCCATCACGTCGTCGAGCCAGAGCGCATAGGCTTGAGAGGTGAGCGGGGGCCGCGAGGATGCACTCAAACCAGGCTCGCCGATCACATCAACGGCAAAGACACGGAAATCTTTCGCCCAGACTGCTACATCGCCCATCCACATGGCCGAGTTCGCAGCGCTACCGTGGAGGAATATGACAGGCGGGGCGTTCAAGGGGCCGCATGCTACGACATGCGTTTCACCCTGCCGCGTCGCTATCTGCAAGCGCTTGTTGGCAACGGGCCAGCGATCAAGAAACTGCTGATAACGCTCCTGGATCGCAGCCTCGCCCCGTTCAGATTTATAGATGCTAGCCATTTTTCTCATCCTCCAAGAACGGTATGAAGCAATTTGAGCATCAACGAGATTGCGCCTATATCTCCGATCAGGATAACCTTGAGGCGTGCGCGTTGCTCATTGTACACAATTTCAACGTGCAGAAGCGCGTCGTCTCCATCCTGGCTTCCCGCTGTGCCGACGAGTAGATTTGTTATGCGCTGCGTTGTCTCGGGATCGATGGCATCGATCTCCACGATGCTGGAAACCTCGACGTATCGGGTCCGTCGAAGTGGCTCAGGTTCAAAAGACGACGTAGGGCGACCGGTCATCGCCGCGAGATCTTCTGCGGCGATCCGGTACTGTTTTCCGGCGCGAATCGCCTTCAACTTGCCATCGCGAACAAAGTTGCGCACAGTCCTGGGATGCAAGCCCAACAGATCAGCAACCTGCTCAACTGAGTACAAGGTTTGATTCATGACATTCCTTAAAATACACTAAAATTCTCTAGGATGATGGTAATATATATGATTTTGAGGAATATAGCAAATCTTATAACTGGGATTTTACGTATCGCGCCAAAAAGATTCAATTGCCTATCCAAAACCAGGGCCGTGATGCATTTTCTCGCCACATTGACGCAATTCTCCGTCAGATGCAGATCGAGTATAAGCTTATGCAGCGAGCCGCTGAACGGAAGTTATTGCCTATCCTATCTCCTGTCACACTTTCTCAGCATGTTTCGTCATACAAGTGCCTGGCTCCCCAAAGGAGTCAAAGGCAACGATATGAGACATGCAAAAGAAAGAAGGAGACGCCAACTATGGTAGAGCTTGTTGAGTTGAATAAAGAGGTACCCTTTGCTACGCAGCTAGAGGAAAAAGTTGGACCTGTGGTTTCGCTAAATATCTTCCATGTCGAGCCTGAGGTGCTTGATAAGTTCATTGAGGCGTGGGCAGCAGACGGGGCCGTCATGAAACGGCAGCCTGGTTTCATCAGCGCTCAGCTCCATCGCGGCGTTGCGG
This sequence comes from Ktedonosporobacter rubrisoli, assembly GCF_004208415.1. Classification (GTDB taxonomy): domain Bacteria; phylum Chloroflexota; class Ktedonobacteria; order Ktedonobacterales; family Ktedonobacteraceae; genus Ktedonosporobacter; species Ktedonosporobacter rubrisoli. The sequence continues at coordinate 8,307,106 of NZ_CP035758.1, forward strand.
GCAGTAATGTTTTGATGCATTATACCGTGTGGGAATCGACCGAGCATCTTAAACAAGCCTATAACAATCCTGAGTTTCAGGCGGCGCTAGAAGGCTACCCAGCGGGGGCAACCGCTTCACCTCATGTGTTCAGAAAGATTGAGGTGCCCGGCCTATGCCTGGCTGATTAGTTAGGGAAGCCCGGTCTGCTGTGGAGGAAGCCCTGAACCTCGCTGGGAGGCCCAGGGCTTTTGACGCTGGCAAATGGGATGATTTGTCTGCTCTCAGGGCTCTAGCTCGTGCCGGCGGGCGAACTGCTCGCTGTCGAGGATATAGCAATTATAGAGCTCGCTAAAAATGACCGGGACGCGGCGCTCCTGCAGATAGTACAGGCATTCGCAAAAGTAGATGTGGCTTTTTTTCATCAGCATGGAGTCGCTGCTCTGGTTTACAAGCTCCATGACGGCGTTGAGCGCTCTCAGGGCTGGCCGATACTCGGCCCAGGGATCGACCGGACCATGCAGCGGGGCGAGCGGAATCGGCTCCGGCGGTACGTGCCCACGAGGCTTGATGACGGCGCGTGTTTTGCTGCTGGCTTTGATGACGCCATCGACGAGATACACAACGCGCTTGGTAGGATGGTCGCGTCCGCCCTGCAGAAAGGCTTGATCGGCGGCATCCCAGTCGTTGCCTTCGTAGAGGATCGTCTTGCGGCTCACTTTGACTACATAGTGATGAATATCCGTTGGAGGTTCATTCTGTGGGACAACTGGCTTCATGCTGCTCACACTTCTCCTTGCTACCAGTTCAACTTCTTTATGCGTAGAATGCTGTGTGTCGTTAGCCACTGGCTGTTCGACTGCAACCTTTTCGATGCTTGAGCTGCTTGTATCGTCAACCACGGGCTGTTCAACTTCCATAAGTTTGGCGGTAGGCTTATCTGTGTCGTCAGCTTGACGAGATGACGAGAGCTTTAAGAGGTAGAGGTGTTGCTGCTCGTCGTAATAGAAGGGAATGTGGTTCTGTTGGAGCCAGCGCTGACATTGCTTGAAGAGATTATCGAAGTACCGCTGTTCGCCGCTGGTTGTGGCCATTTGTTGAAGTAAGCGAGCCTGGTTGAGCTGGTCGAGGATGATCAGCGTGCGCTCGCGCGAGGGCGGTTTGTGGTTATCGGTGTGGGTGTCTGCGTTTGTTGACATAAGTTCCTTCCATTCCTAACACTTCCACTCTAAAACAAGACAAAAACCTGATAACGCTTCGATGCTAAAACGAAATGAAAAGGCAAGAGTTTTCGCTAGCCTAGCGTTTTTTGATAGCGCTCGTAAAGCAGATCGCTAGACTCTTGTTCGCCCACGAGCCGCGTGAGCTGCTCTTGTGTGGCTCCCAGTTGTTGATAGCACCGATTGATTGTGCTATGGCTCGCGGTAATCGCGAAGCCTTCAAGGGCTCGCTGTAGCGCTACGCATTCATCTTCGATTTGTTGGAGCAACTGAGCGATCTCGCTTTGCATATTCATTGTTAATCCTTTCTAAAAATGTGGGGATAATGTCCCCTCTTCCAGTTACAACCGATTAGAAATGTACGACATTTATGCCGTACGGCATATAAACCATATCATTACAAACCGTCTCGTGTCAAGCCTACGATTTTCGCTACAATAGCGCTATACAGGATAGGAGGAAGTAGTATGATTCGTCTAAAGGTGAAAGAGGTAGCAAAGGCCAAAGGTGTCAATCAGCGGCAGCTATCTCTACGTTCTGGTATAGATATTCGAACCGTGCAGCGCATATTTCGCGATCCAACCCGAGCCGTGAGTACCACTACCCTGGATAAATTTGCTAAAGTGCTGGGCGTCGATGCCTCCGAACTGCTAGAGAGTGCTCCCGATGAAGAGCCTGGGAGCGCGCTAGCACCAGAGTCATCAGCTTAGCTGTTTTACTCTAACCTCTTTTGTGCTCTGCCCTAATTTGTTAATATGCTCTTGACATCCCCTAGCCTAACCTCTTAGAAGATGTTGCCGACGAGTGAATTTACTTATTCATCATTGCTTGCTTATCTCCCCTTTGATTAAGACAGGTTTTCAGCTTCCTAAAAAGGGATTGTTAAGGGCTGGCCCTTAACCGAGGGCACGGGGCGCGAGCCCCGCAATATCGCGGCGCGGCTCCAACGTTTCCCTTTCTTTTCGACCTGTTCATCGGCGAGCCTTTCTACAATAGTGGAAGATTATCCTAACCCTTCCACTTATTAGATGCTTTTGCGAAAATTGGTTATAAAACGAAAATAAGAAATTTATGTCGACTTAAACACAGGCGATGAAATATTATTTTGTACCAAACAATAGAAGTATAGTTATAAAAAATCGCTTTGACAATTCGGTTTGTATTCATATGGTTTACATGCCGTCTTCTCCGTTTCCTGCAGCTTCGCTACAATAGCCCTACCTGGGGTTATTGAGGTGAGAGATGATTAGCTTGAAGGTGCAAGAGATAGCCAAGAGTAAGGGTATTAGCCAGCGGCAACTATCGCTCCGTTCCGGCGTAGATATTCGGACAGTGCAACGGATATTTCGCAATCCGACCAAAATTGTGCATACCGATACCCTGGATAAATTTGCTAAAGTGCTGGGCGTCGATGCCTCCGAGCTGATCGAGAGCATTCCTGATGAAGAGCCTGGAAGCCCACTAACTGATGTATCGGCTTAAGCGTTGTAATCTAGCCTCTTTTGTACTCTACTCTAATTTGTTAGCGTGCTCCTGGCATCCCCTAACCCCTAACCTGTTAGAAGATGTTGCCGACGAGTGACTTTACTTGTTCATCATTGCTTGCTTTTCCCCCCTTAAGTGATTTAGAAAGCCCTGACGATTTAGGTCAGAGCCGAAAATTTTTGTCACAATAGTGATATCATTAGTTATGGGCCCGAAAGCGAAGCTATAGCTCCTTTAGACTTCGTTTTTCCTTATAGCAGCAGGATTAAGCTGAGAGGATAATTTAAGTAGGATATTGTTATTCCTTGCAAGGAGCTTATATGGCTGAAAAACCGGTATGTGGAAAGCTGGGAAAGTCCTGTCTGCCCAGGATGAACAAGGAAATTTTATTGTGCCAGAAGATAGTTATGGCGAACCTGATTATGGTAGAGTGATGCGTCACTTTCGGAAACATGTCAAACGATGGAGTGCTGAGCGGTTAGCCCTCCTGTATAGCGAAATGCTAGAAGAAGCCTCCACAGAGGATATGAGCAGTGAAGAGCTGATCACGGCCAGATGGATTCAGCGTATGGAGCAAAGAAACGAAGTGCCCAGGGACCCAAAGCGCCGCTGGATACTGGCTACCTTACTGGGTATTCCGCCAGCTCTTTTGGGCTTGCAGGCTCTTGCACCTCTACTTGAGATAGACAATATTTTTGCTCTCAATGCTCTAAAAGAGGATAAAATAGACGTATTAGAGTATCGGGCCTATCTATCTGCTTATTGGCAACACGACTATGTGGGATCAAAGCAACATTTTCTGCATGAGACCCAGATGCGCATACAACATCTCACAGAACATATTCTTTACTATAAGACAGAGCCACAAGAAGAGATAGCTCGGCTGCTATGCGAATATCATATGGCCTTCGCCTGGTGTATCGCTCACGACTATGGGCTATTTACTATGGCCCTCAGGCATCTGGATCAGGCTATAAGGCTCTCTGATGAAAAGGGATATTTAGATCTGTCGACAGCATTGCGCTATCGGCGTGGCGGGGTCATTTTTACTTTGGCCGAAGCGGCAGCTGCGACAGACAGCCTACAGCGTGCTACAACTTATTTTGCTCAAGCCATCGCCGACTTTGATCTTGCCTGCAATTCCCTGAAGCGCGTGGCACCTGAGCTACGGGGCGCGGTCTTACTGGCAGCAGGGCATACAAGGGCATATATAACGCAGGACCAGGCTGATCTTGGCCACGCGCTTGCTCTCATTGATAAGAGCGAGCAGTTTATCAATCAAGGGAATGATGCTTATTTTGTTGGCTTTAATGAGGAGCGCTATAGCCTTGATAGAGGGCGCGCGCTCATCGCCTCCCCAATCAGGCAACTGCGCTCGCCGCAAAAGATTATCGATCAATGCAGCTCTTTCGCTCCCGATATCAGCCAGAAGCCCCGCCACTATAGCAATAATCTGGTCATTCAAGCCCGTGCTTACCTTGATCTGGACTATTATCCAATCGCGGTAGCGTATGCGGAAGAAGCCCTTCAAGCGCTTCAGGGGATCACGTCGCAGGTGAATATAGCGCGTATTGCCCATCTCTATGGACGGCTCAAGGCGAGCAGCTATGGCAATAGTAGGGAAGTGGCCCAATTAGGCGTGGCGCTGCTCAAGAAACAGCATCCCTCTCTCTTTCAATGAAGCTTTAACCATTTGATGCGCTAAGGCAGTAGTACGTATGAGGAGGGAGAAATGAAACAAGCTTATATGCTCACTGGTAAGCCTCGGGTAGGCAAAACTAACTTGATCCGAGCGATCATTGTCAAGCTGGGGAAAGAACGCTGTGGCGGCTTTTATACGGAGGAGATACGTGATGAAAGATTTTTGGGAAGCGAGGCGCGGCGAGGATTTCGCCTGGTAACGCTGGATGGCAAGGAAGGCATACTAGCTCATGTAGATTTCAGTAGTGAGCTACGTTTAGGACGCTATGGCCTGAATCTGGCATGTTTGGAAGCGATTGGCGTGCCTGCATTGACGCGTGCTTGGGCAGCCGACAAATTGCTCGTGATAGATGAGATAGGCCTGATACAAGCCTATTCCGATCTGTTCAGGCATGCTATCATAAAGCTGCTCGCGGATGCTCATCCATTTCTGAGCACGATTGCCATAGAGCCTCATCCTTGGCTGGATAACCTCAAACAGCATCACGGTGTTGAGCTTTATAAACTTACACCTGAGAACTACCAGGCTACGTTGATACAATTGTCGAGCCAGCTCAGGCCCCTCTTGCATTGAGATCTGATGGAACTGTAACTCCCTTTATATTATAGCGAAATGCTGAAAGAAGTCTCTGCCGAAGAATACCAGTGATTAAGAGCCGATTACGGCTCGCTGAATCCAGCATATGAAGCATCATCTTATGTGATTGGTCTTCAAAGATAGTGGCTTAGAGTTCATATGTGAGATATATCATGTAAGAGTAATTCTGTCAGTAGGTGAACACTGCTAAAATAGCGACAAAAAGCAGGAGAATAGTATGATTCGTTTAAAAGTGAAGGAAGTCGCAGAGGCAAGAGGATTCAATCAGTCTTCACTGGCAAGGGGCTCAAATCTTGGATTCAGCACCATCCAGCGCTTATTTCGTGATCCCTATCGAGAGGTTTCAACTGTTACATTAGAAAAGATAGCGAAAGCGCTTGATGTAAGCGTCCATGATCTTATTGAAGAAGTTGACGATAAGCCGTCAGCATCCGAATAATCTTAACAGCTGCAAAACCCTCTTACTTGCTTTTCTCCTCATATGTGATTTAGACAGGTTTTCAGTGCCCTAAAATAGGGATTGGAAAATTTGTCATCTCCTCCTGTAGACTGGACATTAACTGCTCTATAATGTTATATTTGATACATCGACTTCTACCGATATATTATCGTATTCTGGCCCCTTTGTCCAGCAGCCTGCTATAGAGCCGAAGAGAGGATCGACGCTCGCCTGACAGCGCATGCGCATAGGGACAGAGATAGAGTGGAGAGAGCTTATGAACGAAACAGAGGCGATGATATCGCCCTTTCGCCAGGTGCTTGAACAGACCCTGACTCATGCCCTCAGTTATCTTGAGCAGCTTGAACAAGCCCCTGTTGGCGCAACGGTTGAGCGAGCTGCGTTGCGTCAACGCCTGGGACGGCAATTCCCGGAGGCCGGGATAGAGGCTACTCAAGTTATTGATGAGTTGGTCACTGATATGGCCGGTGGCATCATCGGTAGCGCGGGCGGGCGCTTTTTTGGCTGGGTCATCGGTGGTACTCTGCCGGCTGCTCTGGCCGCCGACTGGCTCACGGCAACCTGGGATCAGAATTCGGCCCGCTATACCGGCGGTCCGGCTGAAGCGGTGATCGAAGAAGTATGCGGCGCCTGGCTCAAGGAGATTCTTGGATTGCCCCAGGAAGCCAGCTTTGCCCTGGTCACCGGATCGCAGATGGCCCATGTAACCTGCCTTGCAGCGGCTCGGCATGCCTTGCTCGAAAGGGTTGGCTGGGATGTAGAGCGCGCAGGACTCGCGGGCGCTCCACCTATTCGCGTCCTGACCAGCACCGAACATCATAAGTCGCTTGAGCGAGCCCTACGCCTGCTAGGTTTAGGCACGGATTCCCTACGTGTTTTACCCGTCGATGAATACGGGCGCCTGCTCCCTGCCACGCTCGCGCAAGCTCTCGCCAAAGAAGCTGACTTTCCTACTATTGTTGTCCTGCAGGCTGGAGATCTCAATATTGGCGCATATGATCCATTTGCCGAGCTCATTCCACTGGCCCACCAGTTCAAGGCCTGGGTGCATATTGACGGCGCCTTCGGCTTATGGGCGCAAGCCTCACCGTCCTATCGTCATCTTCTCCGGGGGGTCGACCAGGCAGATTCCTGGATTACCGATGGCCATAAATGGCTCAATACTCCCTATGACTGCGGTTATGCCTTTGTGGCCCATCCACAAGCGCACCGTGGTGCACTGGCTCAGCAAGCCGACTACATTGTACGCACAGAAGCGGCCCGCGATCCGAGCGATTGGAATCCTGAATGGTCGCGGCGCGGGCGCGGTGTGGCGACATATGCAGCCCTGCGCCAACTGGGAAGGAAGGGAATTGCCGACCTGATTGAGCGCTGTTGCCAACATGCCGAGACGCTGGTTACGCAGATTGGAAGCTTGCCCGGCGCCCAGATCGTCTGGAAGCCGCAGGTCAATCAGGGATTGGTGCGCTTTCTTGACAAGGGACCCACAGCCACTCAGGCGCAGCACGATCGGCGTACCGATACCATCATCGCTCGCATTGCCGAAACTGGCGAAGCCTTCTTCAGCGGGACGACCTGGCGGGGACAACGCTGTATGCGGGTCTCGGTCTGCAACTGGCAAACCAGCGAACAGGACGTAGCACGCGCGGTTGCTGCCGTCGAGAGAGTGTTAATGCAGGAGTGAGGCTGGGCTGCTATATCGTCCTTTATCCCGGTTTTCTGTTATCTGCTGGCCTCAAATGTCAGCACATCACCGGTTATGCTGAAACCGGCTTTCAAGTAGATGCCAAGGCCATCTTTTAACGCTTGAAGTACAACATAGCGGCGGTTGGTGGCTTTGGCCTCCTTGAGCAGATATTGGAACATCGCACTGCCAATGCCCCTCCGGCGATAGTCATCGTGAGTGACAAGATCGTAGATTCCCACGCTCTGGCTACCAACAAATAGCAGCCCGGAGGCGACAACCTTGCCATCCAGCGTGCCAAGATAGGGACGCATATCAGCAAACATGCTCAGCGGATATTGCGAGAGCCTTTGATAGTAAGCAAGCACCTGGCGCCCCTCGCTTGAATCTCCGAAAAGAGCGGCTATCACTTCCCCCACCTGAAGCAGCTCGCTGGCAGTTGTGGCTTGCTTGATCTCTAAACCTTCGACATGTAAGGGCGCTGCCTGGATCTGTGAGAGGTCCGCGTACATGGCGCTATTCGTCTCTGCCTGCACTAATCCGCGTTGGGCGAGCTGAGAGATGTCAGCTTTAGCGATATCGCTTGCCCAGGACCAGAGGGCGAACGGAAAGCCTTTAGCCCTAAAGCTGTCAATCCTGGGCAATGTTGGAGCCGAGATGGGCAACGCTCTGACCACTATCACATTAAACGTATCGCTGGGTAAACCGCAATCTACTGCCAGAAAGGTCGGTTGATCATCGATAGTCATATCAGCCAGGCGGCGCGCAACATAGGAAATCTTTTCTTCAAAGTTTTGGCGAACGTCAAGATGCATAGAATCCTCCAAGCCCTTCTCCGGGAGAACAGGTTATTTCAGGCCCTTCCTCCCGCTGGGATAAAATCTTGTCCCTTTGATCTCTCTTCGTGCCAGGAGCGGCCAGCGTATTCTTCATTCGTTAGAGTGCAGCGTATAAGAAAATCATGAAAATACTATACGCCCAGGAATGTAGCCCTGTCCATCGTTCCCTTGCTTTGGCGGATTATGCACTAGCACATTGTAGTCGAGGTTTGCCTCTGATACAATTATTCCTCAGTCGCCATTGGGGGAATTCGTTGAGCTGTTCTGGCTCAATGTAAGGAAGCGTTTCGATGTATACAAGGGAACATTTGCTTCCGCATGGAACTGCAGAGATGATTATCAATCTGCATGACGACGAGCTTCGATTCTACAATCGAGAGCAAGAGCAACTTCAGCGTTTTCGCGGCATCATCTTTCGCGATGTGCATTCAACCTACTCGCTTCTGGATATGATAGACCTGTCACTCTACTACCATGCTGAATGGAGAAGCTCATTACACGCCAAATCACGAAAGCCTGTAAGAGCTCGCTGTATATATCTGCCGTTTGATGCCCAGCCTGCCCAATTCAGGGTAACCAAAAGTTGCTCGGCGGTGGAACGACGATACTCGTGCCAGCATTGCTCCCAACTGTAGCCCGTGACCCCGTGCCTGAGCAGTCCTTCATGATAGCATTTCACCCAGCCTAACTCGTTGGCTTTCGTGCGATGTGGGTAGCGCAAGATAATGGTGTAGGCAAGATCATCTGTTCCCGAACTAATACGGTAGGTCTGCCAATCAAGAAGGTAAGTACGATGCTTTTGCGGATCAACGGGGTAGAGAAAATTCCAGAAATGGGCATCTCCGTGGATCAGTGTTTGACCTTGTAATGTTTTCCGCCGTTCCCAGAATGCAGGTAAAGCATCGAGTAAACATTCGTAGATACCTTGATCATCTGAAGATAACTGATCCTTCCAGTTTTCTAAAAAGCGAGGATAGAGACCCTGAAGGCGTGCAAGCTCCTGCGTTAATGAAGTGGTCGTCGGCAGTTCGCCTATGCCATTGTTCAATTGTGGATGATTCCACCAATACGCATGGAAGGCTGCCAGAGCCTCTACTGTTTGGGCCATGTGGTGTTCAGCAATCGTGAGATGCCACGCTGGTTGCTCATGTGTTCCTGAAAGATCATCAAGGAGCAAGTGATATCTTTGCTGATGAGGATCATAGATCGCATCGTAGCAAGGGATGATGGGTAAGACCTGCTGGGGGGACATGAAGGCTTGATACAAGCGGATTTCTCGTTGCGCCTCCTTAACAAAATTCTGAGGATCAGCATCAGGCTTAGGGAGCTTTAAATAAAGGCGTGTTGGCGCTCCTTCGAGAACAGTATTCGCAGTGTACTCGACAGCAAGAAAATAGCCAATTGAGTGAGCTTGTTCGGTATGTATTCTTGTCACCTTCAGTGCTTGCACCTTCCCTTTGAGAAGGAACCCTCTTTGAGAGAGGATGATCGTGAGCCAATCTGGTGTCGCTTCTTCAAGCCCGCCAATGACAATATTCACGGGTGTTCTTCCTTTTTCTCTTTTCAGGCATAAGAGAGTCCTTTTGGCTCGTGCATGTTGTGGCACTCTTCATAAGGGTTCCAATTTCCTAGATGTCGTTGAAGCTGTATCACCAGTTCTCGATCAGATGCCATAGTTGCCTCTTTGCGGCTTTTCTGCTGCTCTCTCAGATTCTAGCTTATTGTTTCCTCCATGTCCAGGAAAAGAGTTTTGTGAAAGGGAGCTCTTTTCTTTTTCTCTTTCTCGGACAAGGTGGCCTGATTACCCGACCAAAGCTTATAAAGCGACAACACATGTATGGAGAAGCCCGATTAGCTCTGCTTCGTCGGCGCTGACCATCTGTGGCGCAGCGGGCGCGTCCCTTTTTCCAAATTTTCCTAGTGAGAAAGGGAGACGCAAGGATGCACCACATTAGCCCATAGGTTGCTTGCCTAGCGTGTGTTCCATGTCTGTAAATAGGCACGAATGGCCGGCATACCCTGTGCAACAATTTCTGCTGGAGGGAACTGCAACGGGTTGTTCTCTAGTTCAATCCTCTCCAGTCTGGTGAGTTGGCCGACGTTGGCGGGAAGGGATCTAAGTTGGTTGTTGTCTAGGCCAAGACATGTCAGTCTGGAGAGATTACCGATTTCGGGAGGGAGTTCGCGAAGTAGATTGTTTGTGAGACTAAGCCAGAGGAGAGATGACAGCTGACCGATTTCAGGAGGGAGCTCACAGAGCTGGTTAGTATCCGCTAAAAGAAAACGCAGTCTGGAGAGCTTACCCACTTCGGGCGGCAGTTTGCGGAGCTGGTTGGTTCTTAACCTGAGAGATTCCAAAGAGGAGAGGAGACCGATTTCGGGAGGGAGCTCACAGAGCTGGTTTTCATCTAACCCAAGTCCTGCCAAAGAGGAGAGATTACCGATTTCGGGAGGCAAAAAACGGATCTGATTATTAATCAGGCAAATCGATTCCAAAGAGGAGAGGTTGCCAATTTCAGGAGGCAACTCGTAGAGCTGATTGGTATCTAACTCAAGTGCTTGCAAGGAGGAAAGATTACCGATTTCGGGAGGGAGTTCGCGGAGCTGGTTTTTATCCAGGTAAAGGTGTTGTAAAGAGGAAAGCTGACCGATTTCAGGAGGAAGTTCACAGAGCTGGTTTCTGCCTAGCCCAAGCGTTTCCAGAGAGGAGAGTTTACCCACATCGGCGGGCAGCTCACGAAGCAAGTTGTTTTCCAGATCAAGCCATTGGAGAGAGGAGAGGTTGCCGAGTTCGGCAGGTAAAGAACGAAGCTGGTTGTTTTGCAGATGAAGAGCTTGCAACCTGGAAAGATTGCCAAGTTCGGCAGGTAAAGAACGAAGCTGGTTAGTTTCGAGGGTAAGCTCTTGCATCATGGAGAGGTTGCCGAGTTCGGCAGGTAAAGAACGAAGCTGGTTGTTGTACAGGCTAAGCTCTTGCATCATGGAGAGATTGCCGAGTTCGGCAGGTAAAGAACGAAGCTGGTTGTTTGCTAGAAAGAGCGTTTGCAGAGAGGAAAATTGCCACACCTCCTCAGGAACCTGCGTTAAGCCTAAGCTGCAGAGATGCAGCGCGATTAGCTGCCCCTGGTCGTTATATGCTGTAGAGAGTCCTTTTGGCTCGTGCATGCCGTTGCACTCTTCATGAGGATTCCAATCTCCTAGATGTCGTTGAAGCTGTATCACCAGTTCTCGATCAGATGCCATAGTTGCTCCTTTTCGTCTTTTCTGCTGCTATCTTATATTCTAGCTCATTGTTTCCCTCATGTCCAGGAAAAGAGTTTTGTGAAAGGGAGCTCTTTTCTTTTTCTCTTTCTCGGGCAAGGTGGCCTGATTACCCGACCAAATTAATTATTCTCCCCTACGCTCCGTAAGATCGGCCCCGTGAGAATGCAAGTTCGATCTGGCTGGTGCGTTCCTGCAAGCCGCGCCGCTCGTTCACCGCGAGCTGGATGTCGAGCGGCGGCACAAGGATCTGATATCCCCGCCAGAGAATGGTTTCCAGGCGGGAAGCGGCAGCCGGGCCATATTCTGTCACGCCTTGCTCATCAGCGTCCTCTCGTATCCCGCCCGCCCATTCAACGCGGCTGTGTAAGAATGCTCTGCCAAACCACTTACTGATCCAGCCCTGAGCGTCTTCGAGCGGGCCAACGAGTGCATCAAATAAAATCTCCCCGAACTGGAGGGCTCCGGCCTCATCTGTCGCCAGATCCAGATCTCCAGGGCTGATAGCTATGCCCCGCACGGCTAAAGCCGCACTGCCAATCAGCCACCAGCGCAGGTTATACGAAGTAAGCCGCTGTACAAGATCCTCTAAGGTCTGCTCCCAGGGAACATGGCAAGCACCCGCGCGTTGCAAAATCATCGCTTGCGCGCTTCTGGCAAAATTGCAATAAAAGGTTTCAAGGTGGGGAGTCGTTGTTGGATAGGCCCTGGCGAAGCCATCCCGATAGGGAGTAAAACCAAGGTTTTGCACGCCATCAGCCTGGAGGGCATCAAGCTCAGAAACTACGAAGTAGCTCAGCGTTCCTTCCGTCAGCAATTGTGTTTTCACAGCTTATCGCTTCCTCATGTTCTTCAGGATTCCCATGCACTTATTTGCTGATAGAATACTATATGCAACTTGACATCTTCTGTCATATCGGACATTCTTTTGACATTACGATACTTTTATCGTATAATCTCTTTATAAATTACGATAATAGTGTCGTAATTTATGTGAAACCAACTGTGCTGGCAAGGCAGGAGCTTTGTTGTGAATATCAACTTAACCAAGCGTGGATTGAAAACAAACCGGGAAAAGGGAAAAAATAAATGGATCTTCAATTACAGAACAAGGTAGCAATTGTTACCGGAGCGAGTAAAGGCATAGGGCTAGCCGTTGTAACGGCTCTGGCTCAGGAAGGCGTGCGCGTAGTAGCGGCGAGTCGCGGGCAGGGAGCTGAACTTTCAGAGCTGGCAGAGCGTTATGCAGTGCAGCCCGTTGCCGTAGATCTGAGTACGGCTGATGGTCCAGCAAAGCTCGTAGAGAGCGCTATCGCTAAATTTGGGCGCGTTGATATTCTTATCAATAATGTTGGCGGGACTCACATGCAAGCCGGTTTCCTCTCGATAAGCGATGAAGATTGGTATCGCACCTTTGATATGGATGTCATGAGTACCGTGCGCGCTTCGAGAGCTGTCTTGCCCCATATGCTTGAGCATAGAAGTGGAGTCATCATCAATATCTCCTCTGTGAATGCCCATTTGCCGGTTACCCAGATCATGGACTACTGTGCCATAAAGGCCGCCCTAACCAATTTGTCAAAGGCCTTAGCCGAAGAGTTTGGTCCCCAGGGCGTGCGCGTCAATACCGTCTCGCCCGGTACTGTCCTTACTCCACAGTGGGACGCTGAGGGCGGAAATGCTGATTTAATTGGCACAGCATTAGGGATGGATCGAGAGACAGTCTTGAGCCAGCTACCAAAGATGAACAATATGACTATCAACCGCCTGATTCAGCCTGCTGAAGTAGCCGCAATTGTGGCATTTCTCGCCTCAGAGCATGCCGCCGCGATAGTTGGCGCCGACTATATCGTAGATGGTGGCACACTCAAGGCCGTCATTTAGATAGCAAGATAGAAAGGTAGCCGGCTCAGCGCGATAGGGCAACAGACGCGCCCCTTTTTCCAGCTTGCCCTCGTCTGGAAAGGGAGACGCGCCATTCCCGGCTAGTTCTATGTAGAACTGGCCAGGAGCTTGTTTCGTACCTATGAAAAACGATGGGTGTGCAACTTTCGGAAAGTGCTATGAGGGCTCAGGGGACAATGACGATGCGCTTGCCATGTACATCGCTACGCTGCCAAGCGCTCTCTATATCGCACAGGGGCACTTGCTCAATCTCGGCCCGCAGCTTGCCCGCCTTGATCCACTCCCACACCTGCTGCGTTCCCTCGGCCAGAACCTCGGGCGTGAGACCTGCCCCAGCGCCAAGAATCTCTAAGCCTGATGTGCGCAGCGCCTCCGCCGCTAGAGAAATTCTTGGCCCGGCCTTTTCGCCGATTTGCACCAGGCGTACGCGATGCTTAGCAAAAGAGATTTCCTGCGGTGTTAGCGCTTCTAGAAGCAATTCTGTAGGATGCCCCCAGATGTAATCAAGGATGACCTGATATCCTGACGTTCCTGCCTCGCGTTTAAAGGCTTTGAGCACATCTGCCTCAGCTTGCGAGAGATCGATTACCGCGTCTGCTCCCAACTCATGCAGTTGGGCAAGCTGAGCCGCTTCGCGTCCCGTGCCGATCACGCGCTCAGCGCCAAGGAGTCTGGCTACTTGGACCGCAAGCTTTCCCGAGAAGCCAGTTGCTCCATTGATCAGCACCGTCTCGCCAGCCTGCAGCTTTGCACCGCCCTTGAGCGGGAAAAGCGCGGTCAGCGCTGAGGCCGGAACCGTTGCCGCCGTTGCCGCGTCCACGCCGGCAGGAATGGGCGCTTGATTTGTTTGCGAGATGACGGCTTTTTCGGCCATAGCCCCATAGGGTGGGTGCAGGCCCGCGCAGCCGACTAACTGACCATCGTCGCTCATGGCAATCCCATGTAGTCCGACGATGGCCGGCAGCCTGGGGACAAGTTGGCGGCTGGCATAATGGGTGCCGCTTGCCAGCGCTCGATCGATATTTTCCAGCGCCACAGCTTTTACCGTGACAAGAATTTCGTCTTTTCCGGGAATGGGATCGGGAAAATCCTCGAAGCGAGGGACCTCGCCAAAGTTATGTAAGACGGCGGCTTTCATTTTTTGTCGATTCCTTTCATCTTTTCCTCTTTATCAGAAGCGGCACATGAATATTGTTGCCTGGAAACAATAATAACGTATCGCCGTTGTTCTGTCAAGATTGTTGCTTGGAAACAAAATGGTTGAAAGCTTTTGCTATACTAGGGGCAAGAAGAAAGACGAGATACCGAGGGAGGCCTTAGCATGCCCGCTGCTGCAAATAATCATGATGAGACTGCACCGCTTGTCGCCAATATCCTGGCCTTGCTGGCCAAAGTGACTGAGCATTTCAGCTCGGAGGAGAACGACCAGTGGCAATGGCTTGTCAAGCACAGCCATAATCAGCTTATTGTCGAAATTTTGCGCGACTCGACGGTAACAATGCTACGTGTAATCAACGCTATCGGGCGTTCAGAGCCAGTAAATGGCATTACGATTTCTGAGCGCTGCCGCATTTCCAGGGGCACCGTCTCGAAAGTTACGCGGCGCTTGCTTGCCAGAAATCTGATCAGTCAGGAGAGCTTGCCGAATAATCGCAAAGAAATTCTCTTTCGTCTGACTCCTCTGGGCAGAGAGCTCTTTGAGGTGCACAGAGCCTTTGATGAGCAGATGGAGCGCGGCTTTAAGCGCTTCCTAGAGCGCTACAGCCCTGAAGAACTGCAGCTGCTTGTGCGGGTTCTGCACGATGCCACCGAGGCCTCTTTCTTGAACCTGGGACTGCAAGAGCTACCAGCCAATAAGGGGACTGACAGCTCACACGCAACATAGTTTCTTTTATAGCCGCCCGACCAGGCGCGCCAGGCGAATGTGCTCCTGAGCCGCGCCAGAGACTGGCACGAGGCTTAAGGCCAGGGCATCAATCTCAGTGGCGAGCATCTCCAGCACGCGCTCCCGTATCCTGTCCTCGTCGCCAAAGACGAGCAGGCCTTCAATGAGCCTATCAGAAACCTGATTGGTATCCTGTTCTGTAAAGCCTGCCGATATCAACATATTGCGGTAGGCTGGCAGTGTTGGATAAATGCTCAGCGCTTGACGTCCTGCCTGTAACGCGCTTGCCCGATCTTCTGTCAACGCTACCGAAACATGGGCCACCACTGGTGGACGGGGGCGACCGGCTGCCGCTGCGCCAGCGCTCAGGGCGGGAAGAGCTGTATTGAGCAGGTAAGGAATCGGCGCTATGAAGGGAAGGGCACCATCCGCCACTTCGCCCGCGAAGCGAAAAGCACCCGCGCCAAGCGCGGAGACGAATAAAGGGACTTGCGCGGTGCCCGATATCGAAGCATCGACAGTAAAGTAGTGTCCCCGATGATGAACTTCACCTTGTGCCAGCAGTGGACGCAAGACCTGGATATATTCACGCAGATAGGCTAGAGGCGCATCCATGTCCACGCCGTAGAAGCTCTTTGCCATCTGGGCCAATCCTGTGCCTCCTATTCCCAGTTTCAGCCTTCCGGGCGCCAGCCTTGTGAGGCTCATAACCTGCTGGGCCATGAGTACCGGATGGCGCGAGGTGATCTGTATGATGGATGTCCCCAATTTCAGCCGACTGGTCCGGGCGGCCGCAGCGGCCAGCGTCGTCAAGACGTCTGGATATCCCAGGGGACCAAACGCGACCCACGCGTGATCAACCCCTGCCTCCTCAATCTCGACAAGATTTGCCACAAGCGTGGCCGGATCAGCCGGCTGCACACTTATTCCTACCCGTGTTCGCAAAGAACGAACTTCGGCTTGTTTTTCCATTGACGCTTTCCTCCTAATATTGGAATAGTGAGGTGCCGACTACGAAACCGCCTATTCATTACCGTTTTGATTGCGTGACCTCTCGATTTTCCAGAGGCTACACATGAAGTTTTTCTCACGCTTGCTCTGACCAGAGCATACTGTACAGTAAACCAAGAGACAAGTAGTGAAAAAAATGAGGTATAGTAACAAAAAAGGAACCAGAAATGTCGATTTTTAACAATACTCGCTGCCAAATTGTCTGGTATGATCTCTCTCAGAGCGTTAATAGGTGAAGGGTCTCTCTTCAAGGCGAAAAGGCTGGCGTGAGAAGCTTTTCACATAACTTGCTCGCGTAGCGCAGACGATAAGGTGAAATATATGATGGAAAGATTCGTTACAATTTGGCAGGAACAGATATCAACGCTTGATAATCAGGCGAGGCCGCTCTCTGTCCCACGTGAGGGTATCTGGCTGCGCCTGGCCCTCACTTTGGAGGGAACTGTACGCCGCAATGCTTCGGCCCGGCAAATCCTTTCCTCGCAGCAATTCAACGCCGCCCGAACGCAGTGGAGGCTTACCGATGTTGCTTTTCTGCGAACCGCCCTTGAGCTGCTTTACAAGACACAGGGCCAGATTCGGATGAGTGTGCTTGCCGCTGAGTGTGGTCTCTCCCTGCGCCAATTTGAACGACGCTTTAAGCAGCGTATAGGCGTATCGCCCAAGGTCTTTGCCCGTCTCCTGCGCTTCGAGGCCTTACTTTGCGTATTGATCCATGAACCAGCCTATTCACTGGCTGAGATTGCGTCGCGTCTTGGTTATCAGGACCAGGCCCATGTCATCCACGAATTTAAGACCTGGGCAGGCTGCACGCCAACGATCTTTCTAGAGCGCGCAAAACATCGCGCAATGTGTGGCTTCATTGTTCCTGATGTTCGTCCTGCACCTACGCCCGTCTACCACATTTGAAAGAAGTAAAGAAGGAGTACAAAAAGGATGTCTCTAGCAGAGCAATCATTTCAGCTACCCTGGCGCGGAATTCATCATATCGCCTTAGCCACTGCGGATTTAGATGCAACCATACACTTTTACCAGGACGTGTTGGGTATGCATGTGAGGGCTATCGCTCCCGATACGGGGCGAGGCCGGCATTGTCTCATCCTGGTCAAACCAGCCGATGATACCGTCTGGGGCTTCCATTTCTTTGAAAGGGCACTGGAAAAAACGATGCTCGGTCCTTCCGACATTCATCCACATAGTCTGATTCCCCATGTCGCCTTGCGGCTCGCCGATGAAGCTGCTGCCCAGGCCTTACGCGAGCGCTTGCGCAAGGCTGAGGTCGTCATTACAGAGATTCAAGAACTTGGCACATTTGTGTTTTTTGACAACAATCAGCTGTGCCTGGAAATCACCTGGCCCAGTGACGAAAGCTCCTCCTCTTAGAATGAGGGGGTGCGTACGGTTTGTGCGTATCTGTTGTGCACCTTTCCCTTGATCGATTTTCTATCAATCCCACGGCGTGCTCTCCACGGATACTGCGATGAGCCCCTAAACGTGCCCTCATTAGCGAACTCAACCAACTATACAGTTGGATATCATGGCATGGCCTGGTGATCCTGTGCTTTCCGGGCCATAGAGGGGAATGCGGAGATATGAGTGATGGCCGGTAAGAGCGAGGCCATGCGCAGAAGCAAGGATCTCCCTTTTCGCTTTAGTCGTCGCTTTGGGCGATGCAGGCTGCATATGTGGGTCGGAGCACAATCGGGCTTAGCGCTGTCAAGATCGCTCCAGAGCCAGATGAATACCCAGGCCTATTAATACCACACCACAGAGGCGTTCTATCATTCGCCGCACCGCCGGACGGCGAATGACCTCACCGATTCTAGCCAGCAGCACAACGCAGATTGCTAACCAGATGGCGACGATCAAGGCGAAAATAGCCGCTAACATGAGCGAAAACAGAAAGATTGACTGTCCAGGGCCGATAAACTGTGGGAGCATAGTCATGTAGAAGACACCAATCTTGGGGTTGAGCAGGTCATTAATCAGTCCCTGTCGGTACGCGGCAAAATTGTGTGTTAACAGCGGCCCCATCTTCTTTTCCTGCCCAGCGCTACGGGAGAGGAAGGACTGTATGCCCAGCCATATAAGATATGCGGCTCCAAGAAGGCGTAAAACCGTGTAGAGAGTTGGCGAGGCCTTGAGGAGGGCGGTAACTCCTATTGATGAGGCTATACCCCAGAGCAAGTGTCCCGAGACAATGCCAAGCGAGGTGAGCCAGGCCGCAACTCGTCCCCGTCCTAACGCCACCCTCGTCACCAAAGCAAAGTCTGGCCCCGGGGTTACCGTAAGTATTACTGCAATGCCGAGGAATGCCAACAATCGAGCTTCCATATGCTTTTCCTATCGGTCGTATTGGCCACGAACCAGGCTTCATCGGTTCAGTAAAACAAATAGTATGAACGCTAACGCCTTATGATTTCACAGTCTTGCGACCTTTTAGCGTTCTTGATGGGTCTGCTTTCAGCCTACTTGATATATGGCCAGGAAAGCAAGTGCCATTTGTGAAAGGGCGTACTACCAATGAGATGCCGCCCGCGTTGCCAGGTGCTTAGCGAGAAAATGAGCATCTCTGCCAACGCCTCCGACGAATCCCGAGGTAAAAGCCGAGAGAAATGGCAGCCCGAGAAAGAAGAGGCCCGGCATGTCCTTGACAATGCCTCGCTCGTGAATGGGGTAGCCATCAGTGCCAAAGACTGGTAGATGTATCCAGTCAAAGCCAGGCCCAAAGCCGGTACACCAGATCACTAGGGCACAGTCAAGCCGCTGCCCGTTTTCCAGGACTGGTTTTCCCTCGTACGTGCCAGTGACCCGCGGCACGCGTTCAATGCCAGCTGCGCTCAGATCTGCCGGTTTGAGGCGACCCAAAGGCGTGCCGTGTGCACGTTTGCGGGCTTGTAGGGCGCGACCCAATGGAGTGCTCACAGAGAACACATGACTGAACAACCACCAGGAAAAAGGATTATCGAATTTCAGCGGCGAGGGGCCGAGATCACGCCCGGCAAGCCAGATCCGTTTAGTGGGCCAGCTTTGAGCCAGTTCGAGGGCAATTTCGGCCCCAGAGTTTCCAGCTCCCACCACTAGCGTATCCCTTTCTGGCAACTTGCCAGGATTGCGATAGGATGACGAATGTAGCTGTACGATTGACGGGTCAAGCTGGCTAGCAAAAGGTGGAATCTTCGGGAATTGGGAAATGCTCATCGCGACTATGACGTTTTCTGCTGTAAAGCGATGTTCCCCTACCTGGAGTACGTAACGGTCTTCTTGTATGCTTAGCGCATCTACTCTCATATTGCAATGGACTGGCAAGGCGAAGTGAGCAGCATAGGACTCCAGGTAATCGGCCATCTCATCTTTGGTGGGATAGCTTTTGGAAGGAGCCGGAAAAGGCAGACCCGGCAGCGCATCGAAAGCCGCGCTAGTAAAGAGGCGTAAGGAATTCCACCGATTGCGCCAGCTTGCTCCAATAGAGGCTTGCGCATCGAGGATGACGAAGCTTTGGCCTAACTGGGCCAATTCATGCCCCATGGCGAGCCCGGCCTGTCCGCCGCCAACCACAATAGTTTTAAAGGAGTGAGTTGTAAGCCCCGCGTGTTGGGGGCTGGCAGATGTCTGCATTATGAGCGGTTCTGAAGGTTTCTGCATGCTTAGCCTCTTGCTTCTTCCGAGGAAACTACAAAGTCGTCCATGAGAGTGCGGAGTCGCTGCAGCACGCTAGCGGCAGTTCGCAGGTCGTCAAGGGAAATATCGAGCTCAAGGCTCTCTAGCAGCGCCATCTCGCGTCCCCACATCTCCTCAAGCAGGGTTTTGCCTTCAGATGTTAGACGAACAAGATAGGAACGCCGGTGTTCTGGATTGCGCACGAGCTCGACGATCCCTTCTTTGGCGAGGCGCTGGACCAGCATCCGCACATTCTGGCGGGAAACCGGGTGATGACGGGCTAATTGCGGAACTGTGCGTGGTCCAAGTCGATAGAGGTCGCGCAAGATGCCCCGGCATGCGCGCGTTAGTTCGCTTGTCCCGTGGAGAGCTTCTATGATTATCTGCAAGCGCTGATGAACTAAGACCACCTCGTCGAATAGATTCATCAGGGCCGTAGGCGTGGGTGCTGGGGAAGAATGAGCTGGCAAGGGTCCTTGTCCCTCCTCTGAATGCCATTTTTGTGACATAGGATGCTCCTATACCTTCTATTTTCTCTTCTGAGAATGCTTCATAAGAGAATAAGTATCGTTATTTGTCAATATGGCAACTTAATTGCTATATTGGTAACTATATTACCAAATTGGAAAGACAGTTGTCAATATATAACTCTACATAATATGCATTGGCTCTTCTACTGGCGTGGAGAGGATTCGTCGTTGAGGGTATTCATTATCGGCCAACCAACTATACGGTTGACAAGCAATTTAGCCCTTGCTATCATTCAACCAACTATACGGTTGAATTAATGATAGATGCTGGCGAAAGGCAGAAACTGCCAAGGATGAAAGGGAAAGCAATAGATGACACAGGTTCAGTTTGGTTTCATACTTCCTATTAGCAATATGGGTCTCTCACAGCAGGTATTTCTTTCCCAGGTTGATGCCGCGCTTGAGGCGGTTGCCGGGCATTTTGATGCAGCCTGGCTGCCTGACCATCTCCAATTTGGCGATAATCAGCTCTTTGAGGGCTGGACGATGTTGACGTATTTGGCCGCTCTGCATCCCGAATTGCGCTATGGGCATCTTGTGCTCTGCCAGCTCTTCAGAAATCCCGCACTGCTGGCCAAAATGGCTGCTACCTTTCAATACCTGAGCCAGGGACGTTTAATCTTTGGCATCGGGGCAGGCTGGGCAGAGGAAGAAGCCAGAGCTTATGATTTGCCCTTTTCCTCTGCGGGACAGCGCGTGAGCGAACTGGAAGAGCAATTGCAGATCATCACTGCCCTGTGGCGTGAGGCGCGTGTGAGCTTTGAGGGCAAGTATCACAAGGTCCAGCAGGCCACATGCCTGCCCCATCCTGAGCCATTGCCCCCTGTGCTAATTGCCGGCTTTCGCCCGCGTATGCTGCGCCTGATTGCTCGCTACGCTGATTGGTGGAATACAGGGATTGACTCGCTAGAAAAGGTCAGAACCCGGATCGAGATGCTGGATGCCGCCTGCGAGGAGCTGGGAAGAGATCCAAAGACCTTGCGCCGAACTGCGATGGTGCGCTGTCTTTGTGCTCCGACAGAGCAGCAGGCCAGGGAAGGTATGGCGAAGGCGGCGGGACCATTTGGCCCGAATATCGGCGGCACACCCGCCCAGGTTGCGGAGCAGCTGCAAGCCTTTGTTGAGCTTGGTTTTGATTATTTTATGCTCGTTGCCAGCGATTTTCCCCATGAGCTTACCACCCTAAACTTGCTGGCTCACGAAGTCCTACCCGCGCTCAATCAGGGACGCTGAAGAACTTGTTGCATGCATTGTAGAAAGGAACCAGGCTTGCACGTTTGGATGACTGCCAGAGCTGTGCTATGGGAGCAGTTGCAGCAGGAAAAACTCTTGTACTTTGATCAGC
This sequence comes from Ktedonosporobacter rubrisoli, assembly GCF_004208415.1. GTDB lineage: Bacteria > Chloroflexota > Ktedonobacteria > Ktedonobacterales > Ktedonobacteraceae > Ktedonosporobacter > Ktedonosporobacter rubrisoli. The sequence goes on from NZ_CP035758.1 coordinate 8,328,669, forward strand.
AACGTATCCCCGGCATCAGCAGCCCTCACGCGACCATCTATGATCGCATGATGCTACGAGCCTATGATTGGATGCGTCAGCAGATGGCGCAGCGTCTGAGCCGCTATCAGGGACATTATCCCTGGTGGGCCTGGGTCCAGTGGAAGGAAGAGAGGGCAAAGCCGGACCTGCGTTCCCGGGACCCTGAGCTCCATTATCTGCCGGCTGACGAGCTGGCCGTGCGTTTAGAACTGCTCTTGCCCGCTGAGGATGTGCTTTGTTCTCATTTCTATGCCTGGTGTAACGCCCTGAGTAACGAATATGTGAGCAGAACAGAGGCGGAAGCCCAGCAGTATAAGCGGCTTGATCCCGCTCAGAATAGGCAAGAGTTGATAGAGCGAAGCTGGGAAGCTGTCTTTGATCTGGATAGTCAGCATTGGGACGAGTATCGCTGTGGTGGGTGGCGCATCCAGGGAGTTTTTGAAGAGCTGCGCATCGAGCAGGTCAAGGAAGTCACCTACTTCCGTCCACGCAGCTCTTACAGTGCCTCCCTCTAGCTGGCCTCGCTGCTCTCCGGCTCAGCATGCTTAGGCCTGGCTCCGTTACATATATATCTACGATGGATAGAACGTTCTATGCTAAGGGTAGCCGAGCAGTGGCCCCTTCATTTTGGCGGGTAGTGGCCCTTTCCGCTGTACTATTTGCTGGCTAGAATAGAGTACATGAGAAAACTACTTATATAGATCAGCAAACAGGCAGGAGGGATATTATGAGTGAAATCGAGAAGCAGCAGGATGGACGAGCCGATTTTGATTTTCTGCTGGGTCGTTGGCGGGTCCATCATCGAATACTGCGGCTGCGACTCCAGGGTTCAACGGACTGGCAGGAATGTGAAGGGACCGTATTGAACTACCAGGTCATGGGTGGGCTAGCTAACGTTGAGGAGCATAAGATAGAGCGAGAGGACGGGCTAGTGAAGGCTATAGCCTTGCGCATCTATAATCCGGCATCACAGGAGTGGGGCATCTATTGGGTGGATAGCAAGTATACCACGCTAGATAACGGGGTTTTTGGGAGCTTCAAGGAGGGGCTTGGAACATTTTATTCGCTTGATGCTATAGAGGGCAAGCGTATCCTTACGCGCTTTATCTGGTCCGACATCACGCACGACTCAGCCCGCTGGGAGCAGGCATGTTCCGCCGATTTTGGCAAGACCTGGGAGGTGAACTGGACCATGTATTTCAGTAGATATGAGGAGGAGTAGCAAAGAAAACTGGAGCGATTCATCGTTTATCTGTCTACAGATGCCTTCACCTGACAACATAATTACCGGGTGGAGGCGTTTTTGTTCCGTCAAGGAAACGATACCAAACGCAAAGATCAGTTATTTTTCCAATTTCCCTCAAGTCGCAGAGAAAAGTTTTTGTAATATTCCTGTCCTTTTGTACAGTTAAAGACTGGGCTGTAGCCGCATGACCATAACAAACTTCTAGCCTTACAATGGGAGAACAAGCAGATTTTGCGCCCTGAGAGATGGGGCAAGGCTGACAACACCGACCATTAAATACGAAAGGTAGAGTATTGAAGCATGGAAATCGGTATTGGGCTCCCGGGTCATGCGCCGGAGGTTGATGGTAGAACCCTGGTGCGCTGGGCGCAGCGGGCAGAGGCAAGAGGATTTTCTACGCTCAGCGTCAGCGATCGCCTGGTCTGGTCTACGCCAGAACCGCTGATTACCCTGGCTGCAGCTGCCGGAGCCACCTCCCGCATCAAGCTGCTTACCAGTACGCTTATTGCTCCGCTACGCAGCAATCACACACTCTTTGCCAAGGCCGTCATGTCTCTGGATCAGCTTGCTGGTCCGGGTCGGCTCCAATTAGGCCTTGTTCCGGGGATCAGGGATGACGATTTTGCAGTTAGTGGCATCGACTACGGGTGCCGAGGGAAGCAGTTCGATATGCTCCTGGAGCGCCTGGCTACCATAGCGGGCGGTACTGATCAGGTTGGCCCTCGGCCTGCGTCCAGCGGAGGACCGCGCTTGCTCTTTGGCGGTACTTCTAAAGCGGCCCTGCGCCGGATTGTCACGCGCGGCACTGGTTGGATCGTTGGAGATGCCACTGTGCAAGATGTGCTGGATTTTGCGCCTCAGCTCAAACAGGCCTGGACGGAAGCCGGGAGAGCCCAGGCACCGCGTATCGTCGCATCAGTGATGTATGCCCTCGGTCCTGAAGCGAAGGCCGCAGTATCCCAAGCCATTGGGCCTTACTATGCCTTTGCTGGCGACGAATATGCGCAATATGGCATCTCTTTAGCCCATACCTCGCCGGAACAAATCACGGCAGCGGTGGCCGATTTTGCGCGCATCGGCTGCGACGAGTTGATCTTTATGGGCAACGATCCCGATCCGCGCCAGGTTGATTTGCTTGCCGACGTGATCGGCCTTGGAGATTAGCCCCGCCGGCACTATTTATCGGGCAAGCTCTGAAGGATTACCCTTCAGAGCCGCCTGCAGAAAAGCATGACGTCCCCACGTACGTACAAAATTACGTACTGACGTGACAACTAACAACTTTAACTATTTTATAAGTATGGATAGACTATCCTGCTCGGTGCGCACTGATTTAGATCAATGGACCTTGCAGGAGACGGAAATCGTGCCGCGTCTCCCAGATGTCTTGCAACTGCGCAAAGTTCTCATCGGGCCGCTGCATAAGGCGCGCAAAGGAATCCATCTCGTGTAGCTTCTCCTCATTGTTCTCGAAACCCGAGTCAATGAAGACAGGATAATGAGTGTAAGGAATCTCGTTATTCATCAGGCAGTGGAAGTCAGCGAACACCTGTGCCGCAAGCTCATCGAGTTTGCCCGTAGCGTGGAAGCGATAGGCCGCAAGATTCTGTGCCCCGCTGCGCACTGCATGCCAGGCATCGGCGGCAAAAGTGAAGGCGTCGGCTGGCATATCGAAGGGATCGAAGGGCCGCACTTCAAGAGAGGTATCGGCATCGATAGTAATCAAGCGTTGTTTCGCGCTATCCCAGTATTGGTTGATCCAGTGATCCTCAATGTGATCGGAAGAAATGTAGGGCGCATAGCCACAGCGGACGCGGGCCGCTATCCCTCTTGATTTAAGGATTGAGGCTGTGAGGATCGCCACAAAGCGACAGGTAATGATCAATTTGTGCTCCTGCGTACGATCAGGTACGAAACCGCGCGGGTCGCGATGATAGAGCTCAGCCAGTATCGCCGCCGCAGTCGGGAAGTAGTCGTCTTCAGATTGGCGGTACCACGGTACTTTGTTGATGTCGCCGTAGGCAGGATTGATGGCTACGCCCTGGCGGCCCAACTTGAGCGTCATTTTGTGGATGACCTGCTGTTTGACGAGCCGACCCGTTGCGGCGATATCATCAGGCAGATCGCGCCGGAGCTTTTCCTGATAGAGACCGGGATAAGTGAAACGACCGAAAGAGCGAAAGTGGTTAAGGGTAGATTCTTGCATGAAAGCTTTCCTATCCTTTCAAGCTAGCAGGTAATGAGATGACCTGCAATGTCTTTGACTCTGTAAGCTTACCATAAGTAAAAATTCAATTCAAGAAATTAAAATTTTTACGAAATTTAAAACATTTTTAGCTAAAAATGTATTTTCGTGTATTTTAGAGCCAGGGATCTCGGTAGGTTGTGGTATTACTTACTTATGCATAGTCAGGTTTTGGCAGCGGCCCCTTGTGCGAAAGCGTGAAACTGAAATAAGGAGCAGGAGAAATTATGCCGTCGAATTTTAGGCAGCATCCGGATCTTGACGCCGAGCAAATACAATGGGAGCGTCAACACCGGGAGCGTGGATATGAGACAAGCTTTAAGCCACGTCTTCCGCTTCTGTATGGGCTCATCTTCGTAGTTGTTTTAGTGCTTACAGTTCTAAGCGTTTTGCTGTTTCGTACTTTATAAGCCAGGCGCGCAGATAGAGACTTGCCACCATTGCTATGCCTAGTGATTAGCTTGCAGCCCTGGGACGTGAATGCTACCTTCGCGAAGGAGGGCTAGCAGAGGGATGAGGAGCGGATATCAGGCGGGGATAATTCAAAAAGAGAGTGAGCAGGCCTGATGTATCCCACATCCTGCCTGCCCATCGTGCGTAAAACCGTGCTATGTCAGGTTGAGTCCTCAATGTGGAGCGGGGAAAAGGCGATCTGCGCGCCTTTACCTCTCCTCTTTTCAGTATACTCGCACATGCAAATAGCCCATTAGAATATGCTCAGGATGTGGCTGTACCCTGGCGCTTCCAGAGCTTTTGAGAGGGGATGCGTAGAGCCCGGTTAAATTTGCTTGAGGCGTTTTCCCAGGCAATAATCTCAGTCAGTTCAACTAGCTCGTCATCTGTGTAGAACTGGCGCAGGCGCGCAAAGAATTCATCGCTTACCTCGCGTCCGCTGATCGTCATATTATCTGCGTATTCAAGCGTGATGCGCTCGACCTCGCTATAAAGCTGACTGTTAGCATAATCGGCAAGAGCAAGAATTTTCTCGTCAGAGATACCTAACTGACTGCCCACGGCAGCATTGATATCCTGTCAAAACTCGCAGCCGTTGAGCGAAGCCACGCGCCGATTGACCAGCGCCTGTAGCTTTTCATCGATCAGACCCGAAGTGGCGAGCCCCGTCCACATGGCGCGCGCGCCACGGAAGATAGAGGGCCTGCGCGCATAGACCAGGTGATTGAGCAGGGGGGCGCCCCAGGCCTTAGCCTGTGCGTCAAGAACCTTGCGCGTATAATTATCTTCTACCTCTTCGGGATTTACTCCCTCGATTCGTGCCATTGCGTAAACCTCTTTCTTGCTAAGTGCTATATTTCTTTGTCCTGCCTGCTAGTAACGAGGCTGGCGACGTCCGGCTAGAACGCCGTGGGCTTTGGCCCTGGAGAGCCGGAAATAGATAAGCCATCGGCTATCCTGGCAAGGGATAAGCTCATGTGGCCTCTTCCGGGCAGCTCACCCATCAATCGTACGGTTTTGGCTGCTGCTTTGCAAGCTCTGGCACCTGTTCCATTGTAATATAGATATTTTACTTGACATAACTTTAAATGAGCTCTCTGTTTTTTTTATATTCTTTTATTGCTAATTTTTCATGAAAAATAAAGTATTGAAAATTCATATCTATTTTGCTTGAAAATTTGTTGTAGTCTCTCAATAGAGATAAATATTTAAAAATCGATATAAAGAGAGTATTGTTGCTAGAAGAAAAGATGTATGCGTGCCGCTGCCTGGCATTGTACGCTTTCATCCTGGCCCGCGCGCAGCCAAGTCAGACGGGGAGGATAGAAGGCAACCCGTGCATGGACGAAGGCGAAGGGGAAGCGTACAATGCCAGGGCTCTGCTGGTTCTGGTCACGCCAGTTTTGGAGCCCCTCGAAGCTCCTCGACCTGCGGCGTCAAAAGGCTACAGGCAGCTTTTCTAGCGCGTGGATCAGAATAGCTGGACGTCGGGTCAGCGTGTGCGGATCGACAGCCAGGCGTAGGTTGGGCATGCGGCGCAGCAGGGTGCTGATGGCTATCTGTCCCTCCAGACGGGCCAGGGGCGCTCCCAGGCAATAGTGAATGCCTTTGCCAAAGGAGAGGTGCTGGTTGGCCTGGCGCCTCAGATCTAAGGTGTCAGCGTCCTGGAAAATCTGCTCGTCATGATTGGTTGAGGCCAGTTGCAGCAGAACCAGTTCGCCCCGGCGTATCTGCTGACCGCCGATCTCCAGATCTTCGCGCGCCCAACGGTTAGTTGTGCTAAAGACCGGCGTGTCGTAGCGCAAGAGCTCCTCAATCGCTCCTTGCAGCAGGGTGGGATCTTCTTGCAAGGCGCGCATCTGGTCAGGGTGTTGTAAGAGCGCCAGCACAGCGTTTCCGATGAAGTTTGTAGTTGTCTCGTGTCCTGCAATGATCAAGAGGAAAATCATGCTCACCAACTCGTCTGCGGAAAGCTGGTCGCCGGCCTCCTCCGCCTGAACCAATCTGCTGATCAGATCATCCGCCGGGCTCTCTCGTTTCTGCTCGATCAAGGCGAAGAGGTAATTCAAGAAGGCCTTGGCCTCTGATATGACGGGGAGTAGCGCATGAAGCGTGGAAGTATTGCCAACGAGCACTTGTGACCAGGCCTTGAACTGTTCGCGATCTTCCTGCACCACCCCCAGCATTTCCGAGATAACGGTAATGGGGAGAGGGAAGGCAAAGTCATGGATGACTTCCATTGTGCCGCGTGGCTGTACGGCGTCGAGCAAAGCATCAGTAATGCTCTGAATGCGGTCGTGCCACTGCTCGATCAGGGCGGGGGTAAAGGCTTTGCTCACCAGGGAACGCAGCCGCGTATGATTAGGCGGATCAGAGAAGAGCATATGGCTGGTAATGAGCGAATAGAGATGGCGCACGTCAGCATCGATCCCTTCCAGCTCGCTCGCCGGGAGAACGCTGTGGGGATTTTTCGTCAGGCGAGAGTCCTTGAGTGCGGCCTTGACATCCTCATAATGCGTGATCCACCAGCCCTCTGTGCCATTGAGCAACCTTACCCGGCACACGGGACGGGATGCACGTAGTTGCACATACAGCGTCTCGGGATTCAAGAAAAATTCGGGAGTGTATACCTCTAAAGTGTCTTGCTTTCCTTGCATCTTACTCCTTAAAAAGCCTTATGAAGCTTCGTATTGAATCTGATAGACTGCTAGAACCGATGGCGCATCTTTGTAGTTCGGTTTGCCGTGGGTGACGACAAACCTGGCCACTGGTCCCTATGATCCGATTTGATGGCGAAAAGATTTAATACAAGTTCATTTCTACTTCTGTTCTCACGCTCCATGGCGCGTGAGCTTGCTCTCGTGCCTACTTTCTGGATAGGAAGTACTGCTACCACAAGAGTTTGCCAGGCAGGTAGCCGGGCAGAATACGGCTCTACAATCAGGATAAAACTTCCATCAAATCGCCTACGCTCTTAAGCATAGCAATTACTTGAGATCCAGGCTAGGAAAAAGTTGCGGTTTTGGAAACACTTTTCTTTCTTACACCAGACCTCGGGGTTTGCCTTGGTTGATAATAGGCTTGAGCAAAAAGCTAATCGTCGTTGCACGGGGGCCGCTTCAATGGAAAAAGGACGGGACAGCGACTCGTGGATCTGTGCTGGTGAGCTTAGTTTGCAGTAAAGCCTGCTGAGCTTGACATGCCTCCAATCAAGCTTCTATTCTGTATGGATTGAAAGGAGAGGCATATGACCAAGAACCAGTTCCCGGGCAGTCTGCCGCGCCCCGCTGGGCTGCGCGTCCTCACGCTCAATCTATGGGGGCAGCATGGCGCCTGGACTGAGCGCCGGGAAGCCCTCATTGCTGGGCTGCAGGCATTGCAGCCCGATTTGCTAGCTTTCCAGGAATCGATCAAGAGCGACGCCTATGATCAGATGCGTGACCTGCTTGGCCCCGACTGGAACATCAGCCATCAGCAGGGACGCGATCCCGAAGGCATGGGCATCTCCATTGCCAGCCGCTGGCCTCTAGACAACGTGCAAGAGGTAGATCTGCACGTCACCCCGCGCACTGAGGATTTCCCGTGCGCCACGCTTATTGCGGAAGTCCAGGCTCCCGCGCCAGTGGGACCGTTGCTCTTCGCCAACCATTTTCCCAACTGGCAACTGAACTTTGCCTATGAGCGGGAGCTGCAAACCGTGGTCGCGGCACGTGTCCTGGAGGAGCGCGTTTCTCGGAAAAGCCAGCACGTTGTCCTGGTAGGTGACCTGGATGCAGATCCCCAGGCAAGCAGCATTCGCTTCTGGACTGGCCGGCAGTCCTTGGGCGAGATGAGCGTTTGCTATCGCGATGCCTGGGAAAGCAGGCATCCTGACGAAGCTGGCCACACCTTCACCGCGGCCAATCCGCTCATGGTTGATTGGGACTGGCCCTTTGGAAGGATCGATTACATCTTCGTGCGCTGTGGGGAACATGGAGGCCCAACCCTTCAAATAGCCTCCTGCCAGCGCATCTTTGCCGAGCCACTTCATGGCGTCTGGGCTAGCGACCATTTTGGCCTCGTCGCTGATCTCGTGCTGCCCCATGCCTGAAAACAAGCTAGTTCGAACGGCGCGTCAAGCTGCTATAAGGATAGATCCTTCCATGTAGCGACTACCAAATAGGTTGCTTTTCTATCTATCTGAATTATGTTAAAGTAGTAAGAAAATCAACCTATTGTATCAAGGGTTTGAAGAGAGAAAGAAGGCAGCATAGATGAGCCAGAACCCTGAACCTATCTTGATGGGAGCTCCTATCAACGCAATCTTGCAAGCAATTCTGCCAAGAAACTATTTGCGCGACTTTCGCCGGACATATTAGAAAAACAAGTCATCTTCCGTTGGCAGGTGGCTAGAATCTCAGAAGAAAGGAACTTCATTGCTGTTGCGCCTCTTCCTCTGTTTCTAGCAGAGCAGGAGCCGATAGTGCCTGGACGCGCTCTTCTACAGCCGCAATGAGCTGGTTCGTATTCTCAAAATCGTCTCGAAAGAGGGGCTGACCGAAGCGCAGCGTCACATGCCAACGTTTGAAGCGTTTGTAATAGAGCCCGGTGGGGATAATCGCGACCGGGACAGATCCATGGCGCGCAGCAAGATCGACCAGACGCTTGAAACCAGGCCGAAAGGGCAGGAAATCATTTTCGCTTTGCTTGGGTGTAAAGATCGGATCGATATTTGGATAGGCTTCTGGGAAGATCACCAGGACCTCGCCTCTATGTAGGAGGCGGATCGAGGCGCTGATGGCGCGGCGTAAATAGCGCAGCAGATCGCTGGATGAGTAAGCGTGCCGTTCGGAAGGCGTAAATGCTGTGAGACGCTCAGTCCGCAAGATGATGGGCCAATCAAGAAGCGCACAGGCGCGCTCCAGCAGTGCTCGTTGCCAGGGCGGCTTTATCCAATCAAGCGCCAGGAGTATATGCAACTGGCGTGGTATAACGCTTAGCAATGCACAGCCGTCGTAGAGATGATGAAAGTGACGGGCAGCTATCAATATTGGTCCACTCTGGGGCACCCATTCCAGGCCCTCAACGGTGAACATTGTCGTGTGTCTGAGGAAGGTGTGGCTGGTTTTGCGCACGATTATATGGGCCATAAAGCGCGGGAAAGCGGCAGCGCTACCAAACCGTGTGCACGCAAGGAACACCAGCGAGGTGGCCAGTAGAGCGAGGATAATCCCGACTACTGGAGGCAGGGTAAGCCCTGCATAGAGATTAAGCAGCTCGGGATAAGGCACCGTGAGCAATAGGCATGCCAGGCAGAAGGCAAGCGCTGCTAGATGACAGCCAAAGGGAATATTGACAAATTTCATCGCTTTCTCCCACGTATGATTCTGTACCTGTGCCACATATAGCGCTGCCGCATTACGCTGCACAAGTAGCTCACTACGCGGGTTGCTCTTCATGGCAAGCTTTAAAGGATGCTTATAAACAGGCATTGTAAGGCTATCTCTTTCTTGTTCAGGAAGCTCCGCACGCTCAGTCCACTTCTTGGCAACGATCTTCCTCGCTCAGGAAAAGTGTAACACGGAAGAGGCAAGCTTGATATCCCCGCGAGAGGGAGGGATTTCTCGTACTTTTGGGGGAGAAACAGCCTGTTGCGCAGACGATGACCAGGAGCATGACAGTAGAATACACATCCCTCCATGCTAGCAAAGCCGTCCTCAGTTTTGCGGAAATTGCCCGGTCTGCCTGGTTCTAAATCCTCTATCAAGTATGATTACCATGGTCATTCTTGCACCCCGCAGTAGCGTTTCCCGATTGGAAGCAAGGCAACGCTATATTGCCATTGGACCATCTCCAGCGCTTGCCGTAGTGCAGCTTTGCCGGCGGCAAGATTGGCTCCTGCGGGCAGCGTTAACATGCGCTCAAGCATCTCGGCCAGTGGTTTCCATAAGCTCTTTTGCCTCAGGCTGATCGGCCTGAGTGGGCTCACCTCGCGCCTCTGCTACGCGCACAGAAAGCGCCTTCAACAGGGCCGGCGTTAAGGCATCAAGAATGAAAGCCATTTTTTTATCACTTTAATACAAATTGAAAAACTGTTAGATTTTATGCACACATTTTCTTTGCTTGTCGAGTCAGCCTGTCCGCGCGTAGCACATAGGGACCAGGCTTGAAATTGTGGGGTCTGCCAGGCTAGCTATTTGCTTCTCTTACGAACTTGACAAAAATTATTTAAATAATTATTATTAAGATATGGCAGAAGCAAGTTAGAGGTAGCGAACCTCTCCTTCTCACCTGTAGTTTTAAGGAAAAGGACTTCGCGATGAAACGTAATGGCGTATGTTACGATGTAGGGCGCGTGATGATGGGCGATAATTGGCGTCCCGTCCTTGACCCGCACATCCTGCGGCGCGAGCTTGAGATTATCAGGCAAGATTTGCACTGTAATGCTGTACGCATCTGTGGTCTTGATCTTGAGCGCTTGATGCTGGCCAGCGAGGAGGCCCTTAAGCAAGGGCTGGAAGTCTGGCTCTCGCCGGAGATGTGGGACAGGAGCCAGGCGGAGACGCTTGACCATCTGAGCAGGGTCGCGTTAGCTGCCGAGCAACTGCGCAAAGCCTTCCCACAGCGCCTGATACTAAGCGTGGGCTCAGAACTGACACTCTTCATGCAAGGTATCGTCGAGGGCAACAGTTTTCTTGAACGCCTGCACAATCCGGCCATGTGGGAGCAGATCAAGGCCGGCGCGCATAACGGGCCGCTCAACGCCTTTCTACGTAAAGCTAACGAGGCCGTGCGGGCGGTCTTTCGGGGCCAGCTCACGTATTTCTCGGTTCCGCTAGAAACTGTCGATTGGAGCCCGTTCGATTTCGTCGGTGTCGATATGTATCGCGAGGCGCGCATCAGAGAGAAGTATGGCGACTTGCTCAAACGCTACCTTGGGTATGGCAAGCCGCTGATCATCGGCGAGTTCGGTTGCTGCACTTATCAGGGCGCCGAGCAGGCAGGCGGGAGGGGTTGGGATATTCTTGATTTTACTGCCAGCCCTCTGCAGCTCAACGGTACGTATGTGCGCGACGAAGCTTTGCAGGCCAGGGAGCTCAGCGAGATGCTCGCGATCCTCGAAAACGTTGGCGTTGAGGGCGCTTTTGTTTTCACCTTTGTCACGCCGACCTTTCCTACGCATGAGGATGCGCGCTATGATCTGGACATGGCCAGCTATAGCCTGGTCAAAAGCCTGGCAAATGGCTGTGGCACGCGCTATCCAGAGCTGCCCTGGGAGCCAAAGGAAGCTTTTGCTGCCGTGGCCGAATATTATAGGCTGCATCAGGTAAGATAGAGCAATATAATTTGCGATGGAGGAAAACGCCATGAGTCGTCCGCGCCTTGACGCTGAACAGAAAAAGGTGAGCTTCTCGCTAGCCTTTTCGCCCAATCTGATTGCCGCGCTAGAGAAAGTGCGGGGCGCGAAGAGCCAGTCGGTCTTTGTCGAAGAGTGGTTGCGCCAACAGCCGCAGATTGCGGCCGAGCTAGCGGCCATGAACGATCCTGGCTTTATCCCGCCGATTGTGCGCTATGAACAGCTTGTGGAGCGGCTCCTGGCCTTTTATTCACCCCGCAAAGAGAAGCTGTCCACCATTGCGCGAGCCCTCCTGGCTGTGCATAAAGTGATCATTAGCGAGCAAAACGGCGTCGCGCAGGAACTTGAGGAACAGATCTATGTGGCGATGGAGGCCTTCTGGCTGCAGGAGCGCCGCAAGTATGGCAGCGGCGTTGCGCGCGGCGAGAGCCTGGAAGCTGCCAGGCCGGCGATCAAAGAGTATGTCCACTACTACTACCATGTGCTCTTTCTAGAGCTGGCCAGAGGCGATCGTAAAGTGCTGCACCAGCGTTTGCGCAGCCTGGTGCGCGGCTGTGAGACTGTGTATAAAGAGTATTTGCGCAATGTTAGCGAGCGATGAGCCATATATAACCAGAGCGGTGCGCAGGCTCTCGCCGACTTCTAGGCAGGGTGTTCATAGTCAGCGTAAGCAATCTGCACATCGCCTGAGCTATGACCGCTGATAGGCCTGCTGGCTAGACCTGGCCGCTCAGCTGATCTTGCGTATAGGCATATTTGGCGGCCTCATCGCGCTGTGTATAAAGGTAGCGCGTCCAGGCCTGCATCTCGTGTCCAACCACTCCTAGCACCCAGACGCAATAGGTAGGGGTGATTGCCTCGCGCTCAAGGCGTTGGAAGCTCTCGGGCGAGTTCTCATCTCGGTAATAGATGGTCTCCCACAGCTCATTTTCGTTGCGCCAGGTGCAGACGTAGAAAATGAAGACAGAGCTACAGCGGTGATGAATGATAAAGCCTAGCTCGTTCTGCAGCGCTAAGCGACCCGCCTCAAGCTCGGCGCGGAAAAATGTGCGTGCGCTCTCCGCCTGCTGAGCCTCAATCGGCATGGCTTCAGGATAGAGATCGTACCACTTGAGATAGACCTGGGGCGTGCTGAGCGCCTGGCCCGGCCTGACTAGCTTTGGACGGTGCTGATAGTCTGTGGCAACCTGCTCAAGCGTGCGCAGGTAAGCGATATCCTGAGTTGTTTCTGGCATACGAAGCCTCCCTTTTATAGGCAAACGATTCTCGCGTTCAGTCCTCAGTATACGGGCCTATCCGGCCAGAATGCGCCCTTTTTAAACGGTTCTACCCAAAACCTGGGGCCACCTCAACCATTTAGGGGAAGACCCGAGTAGAGGCAGGCATCGACCAATCGTGATTGAGCAGGTCGACCCGTAACGCCACCACGGCGGTGGCATTGCGGCGCAACCAGCGCATGCCACGCCGCTTCATCCGCCGATTGATTACCAGCGCCACCGCTCGCTCGATGATGCCACTGCCCACCGGATAGCCTTGGTGCTTCCAGTATTCATACGACCCAATCCACTCTCGCTGCCTGTCCAGATACGTGATCGCTTGCCGCAGAGCGGTCAGCCGATGAGAATGCGGTCCAGCCAACTCGCTTCGCCACTGCTTGAGCACCTCTTGAGCCCGTTCCACCTCGCCTTTCCACAGCCATGTTTCCAACTGGTTCACCACGCGTGCGTGCTCGTGTTGGCTGTGTTGGGTCAGCATTCCGACAAGGTTGGCCGCTGTGCGCACCGTTCGCCACAGATGCGGCCAGTCCAAAATGCACTGGGCATCGGGAAAGTGCATCGTTGCTTCTTTTTTGATCCAATGAGCTCCATCTGCCACCACAATGGTCCGATGATGGTGCAACCCGAGGGCTTCTTTCGCATACGCCGCTTGCTCGCCTATGGCGCGAGCATCTGCAAAAGTGGCGACGTACCGACGCCTTTTCCAACGGCTCCGCTGCCTTGCAGGGTGATGATGCTGCTCCATATACCGGTTCAGTTCGATCCAGGTCATCGATCCGTTGGGCTGCTCTGGCTCTTTCCCCCAGACCTGTCCACTGGCAATCACTCCGATTTTTCCTTCCATGCCCCCTCGTTTTTCTCTATTGCACACCCATCCCCCATCCAACCCAATCACACAGCGCTCATCGGCTGGGGCTGGCTGACTGGACGCAGATTGGGGGACGAGGAGGCCGTGTGTTCGGCCTGACGGTGAGCCGCTGCCTTGCCTTCTGCATTCGTGAGCAAACGGATGGCTTCGGCACTGATCTGGGCTCCCGTCAGCCGCTTGAGACAACCAGCGGCCTGCCGATAGGGCCAGGAGGCTCCTGCCATCATCGCCGCCTCACGTAAGGGTTCGGTCACACGGCTCAGATGGACATGCGAAAGCAGCCCATTGGACGGACAGCATCGTTGCCCGCACTGCTGGCAGCGAAACCGACGACGAGCCAGATACACCGGACCGAAGAGGGTCTGGATGTTTCTGCCTACGGTGCCTTCCGTGCGTACCTGCGTGCTCCCACATGCCCGGCAGGATCGATGAGCCTGTTCCCACTGCCCAACCACTTCTTTGAGGGCCTGGCGCATCCAGCGATGGCCTGCTTCTTTGACCTGTTCTTCCATTTGCGTTAGGCTTGCGTTTGCATTCACGTCCAACGTGAGCGATACTTGTATCTGCATGAGAGGTTCCTTTCGGTGACAAGATTGGGTTTTGGTTTATCCTATCACCGCTGGGAATCTCTCTTGTCTAGCCCCGGGTTTTGGGTACGACCTTTTTAAACGGTTCTAGCCAAAACGTGGGGCTAAGCTCAAGCACAGGGAGGCCATGGAGCATCAAGGAAAGCAACGAGAGGAGCGAGGACGTTGCCAATCGGCATTGAGCAAATCCACGCGCAAGGCGACCACGGCGCTCGCATTGGTACGCAACCAGCGCATGCCTCGTCGTTTCATGCGCCGATTGATGACCAGGGCCACAGCCCGTTCGATGATGCCACTGCCTACCGGAAAGCCTTGCTCTTTCCAGCGCTGATAGGAGCCGATCCAGTCGCGCTGCTGCTGCAGAGACGTGATCGCTTGTCGCAAGGCTGGTCCCGCAGGACCCTGCCGAGCCGCCAGCTCCTGACGCCAGGTCTCAAGCAGGGCCTGGGCCCGCTCGACCTGCCCGTTCCACAACCAGGTGCCCAGATGCTCCACCTGCTGGGCGTGGGCCTTGGCGCTGCACGCTCTCAGCAGGCGCACCGCGTTGGCGGCTTTGCGCATCGTGCGCCACAAATGGGGCCAATCCAGAATGCGCTGGGCCTCTGGAAAATGCGTGTCCGTCTCTTTCTTGATCCAGCCAGCCCCATCGGCCACCACCACCTGAGGCTGGGAAGCGAGGCCAAGCTCCTGCAAGGCCTGAGCCGCCAGGGTTCCCAAGATGCGCGAGGAGGCAAAGGTGGCTACGTAGCGACGGGTGTTCCAGCGGCTGCGGACCCGGGGAGGATGGCGGTGGCTTTGCACGTAGCGGGCCAGATGGAACCAGGTCATGTTCCCATTGGGTTCCTCGGGCTCCTTGCCGCCTTCGTAGCCGCTGGCAATCACGCCAACTTTGCCTTCCATGCCTCCTCGTTGCTCCCGGCTGCAGACCCAACCGCCGTCTAAGCCGATGACGGCGAGCTCCTGGGGGCTGGAAGATCTGTTGGCTGTTGCAGCCTGAGCAGGCGCTGGGGGAGAGGTCAGCTGCTGGCTGGCTTGACTGAGGTGCCGCTGGGCACAGCTCGCTCCGGCTTGGTTGGTCAGCAGACGGATCTCCTCGGCGCTGATGTGCGCTCCTCTCAAGCGCGCAAGCCAGGCGGCGGCGTGGCGATAGGGCCAGGAGGCGCCAGCGAGCACGGCAGCTTCTTTCAAAGGAGCCCTCACCCGTCTGAGCTGCAAGCCAGCCAACAGGATGCCGCTGGGAGTGAAGCGCCTCTGGCAACGCTGACAGCGGAAGCGGCGGCGGGTCAGATCGACGGGACCGAAGAGGGTGAGGATGCTTCGAGGGATGGTTCCCTCCGTTCGGACAAGCTGAGAGCCACATCTGGGGCAGCTGCGGTGAGCCTGTTCCCAAGCTCCCACCGCTTTTTTGAGCGCTTGGCGCATGCAGGACTGGCCTGCCTCTTGGATCTGTGCTTCCATCTGGCTCAGATCGGCGCTTGCATTCAGTTCCAGGGTGAGCGATACTTGTATGCGCATGAGAGATTCCTTTCTGGGCTGGATATCGTGGTTTTTTTCATCCTACCACAGTCAGGCATCTCTCTCCTTTTTAGCCCCGCGTTTTGGGCACAACCTTTTTAAACTAAGTTAGCATTGCTTGTTGACGAACTGGCTTCGGCCTTTCCCCACAGAAACGTTGCTGAAGGTCAGGTTCCGTGCTAAATGTTGGTTTGTTATTGCTTGGAGAGGCGTCGGCGCTTTGCCACCTCTAGCTGTCCCAGAGATGACATCTGCTGCAGGAGCTTGATCAGCGTTGCCATGTCTCCGGCCTGGCTGGCAGCAAGGAAACGCTGCTGGAGCTGACACTGGCGTGGCGGCTCGAAACGGGGGCGCCGATCCTGCAAGGCCTGCCTGGCCCGGTGAAAGAGCTGCCGGCAAGCCTCTGGACTTTTTGAGAGCATGATCCCGATATCGCGAAATGGGTATGCGAAGATTTCATGCAGGAGAAATACGGCGCGCTCCGCTGGACTGAGTAACTCGCGTAGATGTAAAAAAGCCAGCACGAGCACTTCTTGCCGCTCAAGATCTCTCAGAGGAGACGCACAGCTCTCCCCGGCGAGGGCCGATTCGGGGAACCAGAGGCCTCCAGGCTGTTCGTGGGCGTGGCGGGCCGATTTCAGATAATCGAGGGCCAGGTGGGTTAGAATCGTGGTCAGATAGCCCTTTGGAGAGGCAATCACCTTTCCCTGGCTTATCTGCGAGCGTAGGTAGGTCTCCTGCACCAGATCTTCCGCGTCACGCACATTGCCGGTCATGCGGTAGGCAATGGAAAAGAGCAGCGCCCGATAATGCTCGAACGCCTCTGCCTGGCTCTCCTGATTCATGGATTTGCTCATCTCCCAGCTTTCATCTTTTCTCTGAGTATATCCCCTGCTAAGGACAGCGAACAAGGGGCGTGTCACATTCTGCCCCTGCTATCTCGTTTTCTGTCCGAGCCTCGCAGAAAGAGGCTGACAAAATGTAGCACAACAAGAAAGGAAGTTCATGTTGGAAGAAAGTCTGATTGCCCTTATTACAGGAGCCAACAAGGGCATTGGCTTTGCTATCGCCAGCGCACTCGGCGCAAAGGGCATTACTGTTCTTATCGGGGCACGTGACCAGGAGCGAGGCGAGGCCGCAGCTCGGCACTTGCGCGCTCAGGGGATTGAGGCTCACGCTCTTCTCCTCGATGTGACCGGACAGGCCAGCATCGATGCCGCCGCCGCCTGGATTGAGCAGGCCTACGGAAAGCTTGATATTCTAGTCAACAATGCCGGCGCAAATGTCGAGTTGTCAGCGAGCGCGGAAGGCAGGCCCACACTGCCAGGCCAGCTCACGCTTGAAGATCTGCGCCAGACCTTCGAGATCAATGTGTTCGGGGCCTTTGCCGTGACGCGTGCCATGCTGCCCCTGCTGCGCCAGGCGCCCGCCGCGCGTATCGTCAATGTGTCGAGCGGGAGGGCTTCCATGAGCCAGCGCAGTGATCCGAACGCCGAGGTGGCGCAAACTCCGCCCTTCCTGGCCTACGATGCCTCCAAGGCTGCCCTCAATTCCATGACTGTCTCCCTCGCTCGCGAACTGCAAGACACGCCCATCAAGATTAATGCGGTCGGTCCTGGCTATGTCGCCACTGACGGTAACTATCACCGGGGCTATCTGACCCCTGAACAGGGTGCGAGGGCCCCCGTGGCCTTTGCTACCTTGCCCGCCGATGGACCCAGTGGCGGCTTCTTCTCGCATGAAGGCGTTATCCCCTGGTAGCCGGGCGTGTGCATCAAACAGTGTGTAATTGCTGTAAAGAGCAATTACATGCTGTGTGCAAAGGAATCAGGCCTTGTTTGCGCTAGTTGCTGGATTGAGCGCGCGTGAGCCGGAATGCTAATCTTCTTCTGGTTTTCGGCGTCGATCATCGCGTCCCAGGTCGCGGATCATCACATAATAGCCGGCCCAGAACTTCAATCTGTCCTCGCTATGGCCGAGCTCGCGTAGCCGCTGCAGGTACGCTTGGGGCGACACAAATCCGTTCTTCCAGCCGCTGCCCGGGCCGTACCATAACATATCACCAAACTTAGGCGGCTTCTTTTTGAGTTGCGCCACACATGCATAATACAGTTCGCGATACTGGCTCAGCTCATCTTCTGCCGTATTGGCGGCGTTCTCCTGCTGTACAGAATGTGGAGACTCTCCGGCCGTGGTGGCGCCTGGTGTTGCCTTAGCCTGCTCCTCAAGCACAATCGTCGTTAAATCCTCTGTGCTCGCCAGCGGCTGGGCATATCTTATGTTCTCGTTGGTCTCGGCCTGCGGAGACGGTTGCGCGTCTGTAGCCGTGTTTTCTACAGCATCGCTCATGAGCGACGTTTGTGGACGCTCGATCTTCTTGTGATCCGTTGAGAGAAGCTGATCATTGGCAGAAAGGTCGCCGGAAGAAGGCCTTGCCGAACCTTCCATGTTCTCTAGAGAATAGGTGTGAGATGAAGGCTTCGTCGAGTTCTCGGTTGCGCTCTCTAGAGAATGGGCGCCGGAAGAAAGATTTGCCGAACCCTCCGCAGCTTCGTGCGCCGTGCTTTTCTCGCTGATGAGCATAGATGAGCCTGTAGCGCTGCCTGACGCTGCATCCTGAAGCAAGCTTTCTTGTCCCGCTGCCGTTGTTGCTGAGGGTTGCTGAAGATTAAAACCAGCTGGCGCTCCCTGGTTTGGGGAAAGAGAATGCTCTCCAAAATCATTTTCGCCTTGAGTGCTACAACCCTCAGCAACCCTCAGCAGGACACGCCACTGAGATGCTCTTGTATGAGAATCTACTGTCTTTTCCAGGTGATAGCCGGCCAGGCCATACACGGTCTCGATCCGCTTGCCAAGCCATCTCCCAAGCGTGACATCAAAGCTTTTAGGTCGCTCGGCCAGGGCTTTGCGCAGGGAAGCAGGCAGGGCATCGAACAGCGCATTTGCTGAGGGTTCGTTCTCAAACTGAGTTTCGCGCCGATTCTGTTCAGTCTGCAGATGTCTGGTGATCTCGGCAGTGGAAAGCCACTTTCCCTGATAGGCCTCGTACCAGGCTGCCAGGAACACTTCGCACTCCTGAGCCTCTTCATTGTTGCGGCTCTTTAGCTCGTCCCGATTCTGCTGAAAGCCCTCGATACCGGCATATTCAAGGATGCCGCCTACCGTCTGGGCCCAGTGCGTAAAGCTGCCAAGGCGCGGCACATGGAGCGGCTGCGGCTGGCCGGCCACGTACCATGCGCGGGCCAGGGTCAGCAGGGCCGAAACGACCTCGGGGCGGTGGTCATACATCCATTGCTCAAGATCGGCTATCGCGAAGTCAGTGCGTTCTTCCGGCTTGGCAGTTTGCGAGAGGAGACGGATGCGATAGCTGCGCCGCGCCAGGTCGCCGCCGATCAGCAGATTGTTCCCTGTGGCAATCCAGGTGGCCTCATTTTTCGGCTTTGCGCTCTTAGATTGGCCCAGAATGCGCTCGTTCAAGCCGCCGCCGGTCAGCATGAGCTCTAGCGTCGCCGATTCCAGCATGCCGCGAATATTATCGATAATCACCATGCGCGGGCTCTGCAGCAGCTCGGTAAGAATGGCCTTGCGCCACTCGTCATCGTCGTTTTTGGCCGACATCGGCGAGGTTGTTTCGCCGGTCGCGGCAATCGAGACAAGGTTAGCAAGCAACCCCTTGCCGGTTCCTGCGTTGTTGGCGTCCAATAAGGCCAGCTGGATATCTTTCTTCACGGCATAGCGCACAAATGGCGTGAGCAGGAGCGCGTAGGCGTTGGCGCGATCGGCCTGACCCTCAAAGGGAAAATCTACAAAGATCTTTTCGATGAGCGAAGTTGCTGCCTGCACATCCTCTGGCGTGGGCTGCTCGGGAATCTGGCAACGCTCCATACCCCTGGCTGGCACATAGTAAAGGCCTGTTTGCGCATCGTAGCCGGGCTTATCAAGAATCGTGCCGTTAGCACGCAAGACAGGCGCTTCCACAATCGCTTTGAGGGGAGGCAAAGGCCACTTGCCTGGCGGTAGTGCAAGCAACTGGTCGGCCAGGTCGCGCGGCGGCTTGCTATCCACAAAGTTCACCTGCTCGCCTTCCTTCTTGAGGATATAGAAATTTGCCACCTCGTTGAGCTCGTTGCGCAGCGCGGCCCGGTCGATCTGCATGGTAAACGGGCGCCCGTTCTCGTCCTGTTCGACCTTCGAAACTGTAGAGAGGTAGAGGAACAGGCGCGGCTCCTGGTGGTTAGCCTGCTCTATCAGGGTCAAAGCGTTCTCAATCTGCTCACGTAGCTGGCCGCCGATGATAAAGCGCGGCAACCCGCAGTCAGCCTTTGGGGGAATCTGGGAACGAAACGCCGGACGTGGCATAGCTGTCCCGTCGTCGCTAGAATGAGATCCCGGTGCTCCAGCGCCTGTAGTTTTAAGTCGCTGGGTATGAGCTTGAGACAGGGCCTCAGCAGAGCCGTGTGTAGGGGCTTGATCGGCGGCCGTGGTTTGGGGAAAGGCCAGGATTTTCCTCTCGTAAGCTTCGGGCTCATAATATGTTCTGAACTCGGACCAGCCTTTGTCCTTGCAGCGCTCATGCTGACATTTGTAGCTGAGCGCACCGCCGGCAAACTGGATCAACACCGCGCTCCTATCGCATTCCTTGCAGAAGGGGCATTGTTTGAGCAGCCATTTCGTGCCGTCCTGCCAGGATTGAGCACCATAGGTAGCAATATTATATTCCTGTATCCATTGCGCCAGATCAAAAGAGCGGCTCTGACTTCTTTGGCGCTCAGCGGCTCGTGACGGCTCTGGCTCCTCTAACTGACTTATGCTGTCTGCAAGAGCTGCAAAGGCTTCTAGCAGCGTTTTAGGGACCGTCAGCACCTGGTTGGGAACCTCAAGCAGTCGCGACATTCTGTATGGACGTTCGGCCGTGTTGTCGCCTTTGCAGGCAAGGGTGCCGTAAAGCTTCCAGATGCGTGCAGGATTGTGCACGCTTTGATCTACTTTCACCATGGCCGTGCTAAAATTGACCGCCAGGGCTTTGAGCACGCGCTCGACAAGTTGCTTATCGTTGACTGCAAGGTCGATCTTATAGAGAAGGTGCGCACCGTTACCGCTATCGGCGAGCACCGGTTCGGGCCAGCCCTGCTCGCGCAGCGCTTCGCGGATCAAGCGGGCTTGCGCCAGGGCCAACTCGTGCTCATGCGCCGAGGCGGAGATGCCAGAGACGCGCTGCGGATCGCAGTCCACGGGAAGCCAGGCGTAGCGCGTGATATCCTTATCGGAGGTGCCCTTGCCGGTTTTCTGGCGGATAAGCTTGTTGCAAGCGCGATTGATTAGCTCGCTGCGACAGGATTGTAAGGTGAGGTAGATTCCGTGTGCCTCGCGTAGAGATGCCAGGGCTGCGAGCAGGCTTCCCACATTATTGAAATAGCCTCCATACGTTCCACTGTAGTAACTATCGTTGCGCAATGAAGCATCCAGGCAGCGAACCTCAATAACCTGTTCCGGCTCGGTGAGCAGGGCATAGGCGCGTCTAATCTCGGCCTCATTGAGCAGGCCGGAGCGAGCTTTTGCCATCATAAGCTCACCTCCTCTGCGACCAGAGATAACGCTCTACAGGTGGGATAAATGAGGCTAGCGTACGCATTGCTGGATTGTGAATACATGAATAGTTCCTCAAGTGGAGAACATCGCCAGGCTCAAAGCTGCAGGGGAGGCGGCGCTAGCGGGTAGTGGACAAGC
This sequence comes from Ktedonosporobacter rubrisoli, assembly GCF_004208415.1. Taxonomy (GTDB): domain Bacteria; phylum Chloroflexota; class Ktedonobacteria; order Ktedonobacterales; family Ktedonobacteraceae; genus Ktedonosporobacter; species Ktedonosporobacter rubrisoli. The sequence goes on from NZ_CP035758.1 coordinate 8,349,944, forward strand.
CAGGGAGGAACGCAATTTTTGGCCTGGGCCACATAAGTAGTAGCCCTGCAAGCCGGACATGCGTATCTTCATGCTTCAGAAACACAGCTCTCACTAATCGCCAAAGAGCCGCCCGTCTGCTTAAGCCTGGGACTGGACTATGGAAGGTATTCAGTTTGAGCTTGCGCGTTGCCCGCCTACCTGGGACTTTTCGGCGAACATACGCAGCTTTGAGGCCTCTCCCTGGATCAACGGCTCAAGATTTTGAGCGGACCGGCTAGAGAGTAAGTATGCTGTCCAGTGTCAACCCCTCCTGATGTGGAAGTGAGACAGCATACCTCTGCAATACATTGTACTGAAGAGTTGACAATTGCCAAATCCAGCGGCTTCGATGCATGGGTCGCGCTGCTGCTCGGCTCCATTGCAGCAACGACATAGAGATGAGGGGATGATGGCCGGTCACATCGCTCTTAAAAAGATGCGCAGCTCTGTTTCACCAGGGCTGTGAAGAACCAGATTATTTGAGAAAAAGAAGATGAGATTTATGTAAGTTTCGTCAGCCAGGTATGCCCGGGATGGACGAGAGCAAGGGATTGAGCCAACCATTCTCGACGCTTTCCATCAAGCGCGGGGAGTGTCCTGGCAAAATCCGCCTCATCCTTGGGGCGTAGCCCCTTGGCTTTGTAGAACAACTGAATTTCTGGAGCAAGATAAGGAATGCCATCCTCGTTTATTGATCCCAGCGTAGAGAGAGGACCACGAATCTGTGCCGTGCGACGAGAAATCCATTGATCCTGCTCGGCATCGATGACCATCAATTGGAGCGCCCAGGGAGCATTCTTGTGCTGACGGCACCAGATGTCGTGGACCGATGCTGCGAGAGGTGCGTCCCGCTTCCATTCTTGGAAGGGCCACGAACCGGGTAATAGCTCCGGGTGTGCTTCTTGAACATCCCACCCTTGAAGCAGCGCGCGGATCTCGTGCTGATCTCGGCGCAGAAAGAGGATATCGATATCCTCATGCTCTCGTGTTTGAACGCCGAGGAAGAGATCGAGCGCCCAGCCACCGGCGATCCACCAGGGAACGGTGAGTGAAGAAAAAAACCTGGCCACGTCCTCTGGTTGCCACGGCTGCCATGACCCAAATTGATTCGTCACGTGTGCCTACCTTGCCTTCCAAATAGTGTGTACTTCTTTTCTTATGCAAAGATTGCATCTATTTGATTTGCTCCGCCAATTCTAAAATAATTCCCTCTGGCCCGCGAACGTAGCAGAGCTTATAGCTTCCTTCAAAGTGTTGGATCTCACCAAAGATTTCCATCCCTCGCTTTTTCAATTTGGCTACAATAGCTTCAATATCTTCAACAACAAAGGCGATATGCCGAATACCGGGAGTATTGGCCAGAGATGGCCGGATACCTTGTTCATCCGGGGGCGAATAATATTTGACGAGCTCTATGTTTGCCTGGCCATCGGATGTACCTAGCATTACAAATGCTGTTCTAGCGTCATTAAGCCCAACTATTCGATCCAACATCTTGCCTTCCATTTCTCCTTCCCCCAGCACCTCAAGTCCAAAATCAAGAAAAAAAGCTTTTGCAGCCGCAAGATCATTGACGATTACGCCCACATGATCTATTCTCTGGATTTTCATATCTCGTACCTCCTACACCTTATACGGCCTTACCTTTGATCTCTTAGGGGAGTCTACCTGAGGCTGATCTGGAAGTCAAACCGCCCTGTCAATGAGGAGCGGGAGCTATCTTTCATGAACAGCAAACAGTCAGCGTGCCCTTTCTCTCGATCACTTGACACTCTTTGTACCTCAATGTATACTCTTTTTAACTTAATAACTAAGCAAATTTTTTGAAATATTACTTATCCAATAAGTAATATTTCGGCATAGAAATGATGAAAGCCCTGTGTTCACATCCAGGAAACAAGGAGTTAAGAGGAGAGGAGAAGCTATGTCAGGGGCATTTTTGCAGGAATAACTCATACCTAATGGAGGAAGCAGATGTCAAGCAAGCACACGCAACGAAGCAAGGTATCAAACGGAGACGTCAAACTGGCAGTCAGCCTGACCGGCAAGGGGCAACAGCTCATTTTCTTCAACGGCCTTGGGGCGACTCAGGCGATTTGGAAGAGCGTCATTCGCCATTTGACCGGTCAGTACCAGGTGGTCACCTTCGATTTCCGCGGGCATGGCAAGGCTACAGGGGCAAAGGACTATTCCTTTGACAGTTTTCTGACCGATGCGGAAGCAGTTCTCGCAGCTTGGGGGAAAGACAAGCCTCTCCTGGTCGCCTGGTCGATGGGCGCTGACCTGGCTATTAGGTATGCTGCAGCCCATCCAGGGAGCGTGGGAGGCATATTGATTATTGACGGCGCTCTGCCGGCTCAGCTCATTGATGACCCAGAAGAGGTGAAGCGCCTGCTCCACAATCCCTGGATGCGGCTCGGATTTTTTGCGCTCGGGCTTATTGGAATGGGCTACCAACTCTCTCCTGACGAGCAACTCACTCTCAATATGCAGCTCGATGCTAGCCGAAAGCTTATCCTGCAGGTCTATGAAAAGCTAGATTGCCCGGTTGAGCTCATTCTTGCCTCTAAAACCGCTGGTGAAAAGGGAGCATACGCGAGCCGAATCAATATGTTATGGCTGGCTGCTGCCGAGCGACTTGCAAGCACATATCCAGCTCTTCCCATCCATTGGTTAGAGAGCATTCACCAGCTCCCCCTCAAAAAACCTGTTGAGTTAGCCAGAGCTATCGATGATTTTTCGCGACGGGTTAAGAGGGAGGGCTAGGGCTAGCAGACCTCACCCGTCTCGTCATCGACCAGGCGGGAACCTGGGATGATCCGTCGATAGATAAGAAAGCCGTGGGGGCAGCAGTGCAGGCGCTCAATCTGCCAGGCAAAGGGCGCGAGCTGTTCCAGGCGTTGTTCAGCTCTGGCCCGCGCCTGCTCCTCATCGACGGCGTAGACTCTTACCAACTGGCCCCACTCCTGCTTGCCCTCGCCGGCAGGAACGCCTCCCACAATCCACAAATATTCACGATGTTGCCCCATTGCCGTGTGCTCCTTGTCCACTATGCCATACAACATACCCGCTAACCATCCTAAAACTTGCCGACCTGACCTAGCTGCTTTCAGGCCTTGGTGGTGAACAATACAGCGCGGCCAGAGTGAGAATCTGCTGCGTCGTACTTGGTTTGGTAAGATAGTCCTCGAAGCCGACCAATCGAGCCTTCAAGCGGTCAAGCAGACCGTTACAGCGCGTGTGAAGAACCAGGACCGTACCGGCGTAGGTCGCCTGTTTGCGCAAGAGGATAGCGACCTGATAGCCGTCAAGGCGCGGCATCACCAGGTCCATGAGGATCAAGCGTGGGACCGAACCACCGTCGCGCAGCCAGCGCAGCATACTCACGCCATCGGGGAAGGAGCGCACCGCATAGCCCTCGCGCCGCAAGGTATATTCAAGGATCTTGCGCACCGTGGGCGAATCGTCGGCGACAAGAATCGAGCCCACCGCCGGCTCTAGAGCTGGCAACAAACAGACAGGCTTCATGGCTCTGTTCCCTCCTGTCTCTCTACAGGCAGATCAAGCACATACATGTGGCATGTTTCGTCATAGTGGTAAGCCACCTTGTGGTGTTCAAGCCAGGTCTCGCAAGCCCTGATCGTCTCCCTCAACTTCTCCTTCTCATAGACTAGATGCGCAATCGGCTGCACAATCTTGGCCCGGCTCAAGGCATCCAGTACGATCAGTATGGTTTGTCGCGACGGCTTGCGCTCACTCTTGCTATACTCATTCATACGCAAAATCCTTCCCACTTTTACAACTTGTTTGCCTTCCGCAAAAAGTTCCCCCAAAAATCCTTAATAAGCACCTGACATACTGTTGTGCAGAAGAGTAGGCGGGAGATAGCAGCCCTGCACCTGGTCGAAACGAAAGGGGATGCGCCAGCGCAAGAGCCACTTATAATGCTGATAGAATATTGTCCGAAGCTGCACGCGAATATGCGAAGGTAACGAGGTATTGTAGGCGCGATAGGCCTGGTTGAGTTGGCTCAACACGTCAAGTACCATCTGTCTGGTTAGCGGAGATTGCTTCCTGTCTTCCATCTTTCTGTCCTCCCTGGCTTCTTCTTTGATTGCATGTGTAGAGATATCACGACCCGCCTGCCAATGTAAGCTATACTTTTAGAGCTCTGCGAGCCCTTACAAGAATGCATTATACCCACATACAGCCCAAATTACAGGAAAAATTCACCTTGTTTTACCCGCGTTTTACCCTCTTTATCACCGCAAAATCACCACAAAATCACCAGCAAGCATACTGTATTATTGGGAAATAGATGTATAGTATTAATATAGAGATAGAAATATGATAATAAGTGATGTTTGCTAGGAGGGGAAGATTTGGAAGAAATTGTAAAACAAGCGGGCAGGCTCCAAGAGGCGCGTTATCCCAATACTCTTGACAGTTCCATCAGGAGCCTGGGAATGAGAAAGGCAGAGATTGCCGCAAAGATAGGGATTTCCAAGAATACGATGAGCCGCTATATACAAGGCTCGCATCCGGTTCCCAACCATATACGGCAGCGTTTTGCCGACGTATTAGGTATCCCTGAAGCGCTCCTCTTTCCACCGCAGGTAAGTCCATCTCCACAGCAGCATCTTTCTCTGTTGCAAGCTTCTATGAATCCCTCGGGTGTTATAATACAAAGCGAAAAAGGACGATTTGACATAACGCAAAAAGAAGAAGAGGGATTTATGGACCCGGCTCGCAGAAACATACTCATGAAGACGGTTACTGCAGCTGCTGTGTTCGCCGGCGAGCAATTAGCGGCTCCTTCAGCTCAGGAACTTGTAGAACGTCTTTCCCGTATCTTTGGTTCTGCACCCCCGCATCTGATAGATAAACAAAGCGTGGAATATTTACAACTCAGACTTGAACGATCCTGGGCCGATCAGCGAGCTAGACATCTGCCTCCACAGGCCTTATTGCGCTATCTCCTTAAAGACCTTTCTGAACTGACCAACCTTTTAGAAAGATCCTTACCGCTTTCCCTACGACCCCGTATCGTTACGATTACAGGCGCGACCGCATTACTGGCAGGAATACTCTCCTATGAGGCCTGGAATGATGCTCAAAGTCAGTCCTTTTATCAAATCGCAATAAATGCAGCTCGTGAGACAGAAAATCCGGCTTTGGAAGCCGTAGCATGGGGCTGGAACAGTCTTCTTGCTCAGTATAGCGGGCATCCCGAGCAGGCGCTTCACTATGTCCAGCATGGGCTCATCTCTCAAGCTCAAGTGCATCAAGAAATCGTAGGCTGGTTAGCGGCAATTGAAGCGGAGCTCTATGCAACCCTGGGAAACGCAAGGGCATCCCTGCAGGCGCTTCAGCGCGCCTCCGAAATCAAGGGAGAGCCGGGTCGAAATTGGGGTGAGACCTTCTGGGCGCATTTTGAGCCGAGCCAATATAGAGGCTATCAGGGCATATGTTACTTACGGTTGGCACAGAACGAACCGGCAAAGAGGCGCTATGTTGATCGAGCTCAGGAAGTCTTACAAGGGACGCTAGAGGAACTTGATAGAAGCACAAGGCATAGGCGCCCCACGCTCATTGTAGATGTAGCCACTACGTATGCCTTGCAAGACAAGAAAGAGCAAGCCCTTCAATACGCCCTGCAGGCCGCACAAAGTTTATCAGAGACACGTTTTATTTCGCGTGTTCCTGTGCTGCGTTTACAGTCCCTGCAAGCGTTCCTCTGCCATGTGGGCGCTTCCCCAACAGAACTGGGAGCGCTTGATGCGGCTATGAAGCATCTTTCATTGTAATGCGGCTTCTCATCATGCCACCTGGCAAACATCCAAGGATGAAAGATCTCAAAGAAGTATTGAGAGGTGAAACATCGTGAGTGAAGAACAGCAGCGCGTTCTTTAATATCATTGCATGTGCACCTTGGTGCATGGATGCATTTAGATTGGGAAAAAGCATATAAGATGCAGTCTCCCCATATCTTAATCCGCGCTCGTCGCTTTTCTGACACTCTCATGAAAGATTATACTGATGTGCAAATCGTAAGAGACTTTTATGAAGAGGTCCATGCAACAGGAGAGAAAAAGTGATCGAGTTTAAGAAATACAGAAAGGTTGCTCCTACTTTCGCCCGCGTGCTGACCGTTGAGGATCACGAGGAGCGTCATGGCGTTGTGCAAGCGCCAGAAGGACTCTTACCGTTTGTGCCTGGAGATTATCTGGCCAGAGATGCCAAAGGAGAATGGGTGATCAGGCAAGCCACGATTCAGAACAGATACCAGCGGATGGTGCCAGAAGATGAGGAGGGTTTTGCTCAATATTTGCGCACTGACGTTTCCTTTGCCGCTGCGATGCCCGAGCCATTTGTGATAGACGGCATGCGCGGCAAGGCCGGAGACTATCTGATCGTCAATAATGAGAGCGGAGGTTGGCCAGTCGATCGCGAAATCTTTGAGCAGACGTACCAGCTTGTAGAATAGCTTGCCGGAGCTGCATTCAGCCTGCCTGACTCTGACCTCTAGCTGTACAGCAGCATTCAAAAGGCTACTGTATATCCTCATGTGTGCATTTATCCTCTTGACATAACAGAAAGGTAAATATTAGAAGAGAAGCAGGCCATTCGGGCCATAAGAGCGAAGTGTATATAACCTACCTGAAGTGCTCAAATGAAGGCTCGCCATAGGCCTGATTCGAAAATCTCCTCAGTCAGGCTGGGAAAGCGGGCCGATCTTGCCCTCATGAGTCCATAAGTGGGCATGTACTGGCGTGTAAAAAATGTGCAAACGCATACTACGTACTCGAAAATCTTGCCTCTTTTGGAGCAAAAAACGATTTTCGAAGAAGGCCGCCATATGCTATACTAGCCAGAGGAAGCAGCAGAAGAAGTGAGGCGCTAGAATGCCCAGGAAAGGGGTTTGCGCGTCCAAAATGGGAAATCACACCACTGCTTACACTAGGGAGGGCTACGGTTGAGGAGGGAATGCCCGCTGTGAGGGTATTGAAAGAGGAATACGCTGCTGCTGTGTCCCGGCGGGCAACGTGTTGAGGAGGGAATGCCCGCTGTGAGGGTACTGAAAGATATTCACATGTTCCGAGGCGAATTGCACTAGAGCAGTTGAGGAGGGAATGCCCGCTGTGAGGGTACTGAAAGAAGCTATGCAAAAGATGCTCCTGAGCTTGCTACGGGAAGTTGAGGAGGGAATGCCCGTGAAGAGGGTACTGAAAGAGCTCTTGAGCAGCTTGTGTCGCATTTACATAATAGTAGAAGAGGGAAGACCCGTTGGAGGGTACTGAAAGGCCTGGGCCTGCGAGAAAGCCACAAGCCCCTTATCAAGTAGAAGAGGGAAGGCCCGGTTCGAGGGTACTGAAAGTCGTCGAGGCGACTGGTCTCAACAATCTCATGCAGACATTGAAGAGAGAAGACCCGTGAAGAGGGTACTGAAAGTGTAATATTGCTCTATTTTTTTCTTGTACGCCTAGAGGTAGAAGAGAGAAGATCCGGTTCGAGGGTACTGAAAGTAACAAGCGAGATAAGTTCTTACGATGGGCAGAAGAGTAGAAGAGGGAAGGGCCGAAGAGAGGGAACTGAAAGTCCTTTTGCCAAAGCGTCGCAGCCAGAGCGACCAGGGTAGAAGAGGGAATGCCCGCTGTGAGGGTACTGAAAGATAGGCAACACGGCTACAGCCTGGATATAATTCTTGGTAGAAGAGGGAATGCCCGGTTCGAGGGTACTGAAAGTTATAGATTTCGAGATAGCGGGAGGAGGAGCGTCTTGGTAGAAGAGGGAATGCCCGGTTCGAGGGTACTGAAAGACACATACCCGTGGACACAAATGCGGACGCGGATCTCGTAGAAGAGGGAATGCCCGCTGTGAGGGTACTGAAAGAAACTAAAGTATGTGCAAACTTGATATCTTCTTGCGTAGAAGAGGGAAGACCCGTTGTGAGGGAACTGAAAGCTATGCCAGAGACAGAGGGCGAAGAAGAGTGCATCGGTGTAGAAGAGGGAAGGCCCGTTGGAGGGTACTGAAAGTATCCGGTTCACCACTGCTGACCGAAATTTGTGCAAGGTAGAAGAGGGAAGACCCGTAGTGAGGGTACTGAAAGACCTGGGTATAGCGCAACGTCGTTTGCAATGAGGGCGGTAGAAGAGGGAATGCCCGGTTCGAGGGTACTGAAAGACCAGACCATTTGCAATCGCGGAGTAACACCGGAAGTTTAAAGGAAACGGCCCGCTGTGAGGGTACTGAAAGACTGGCAAGACGTGGACCCACTGGTTGACGACCAACGTAGAAGAGGGAATGCCCGCTGTGAGGGTACTGAAAGTGGAAGATGAGATAGCCGAGTTGAAAGCACGGCTACGTAGAAGAGGGAATGCCCGTAGTGAGGGTACTGAAAGTGCTCACAAAGAAACTCCATCGCCTCTATCAATTCATAGTAGAAGAGGGAATGCCCGTAGTGAGGGTGCTGAAAGAGCTTTGGCGTGTCCATTCCACACGCCGGATACGAGACGTAGAAGAGGGAAGGCCCGTAATGAGGGTACTGAAAGAGCGTCCGTAGATGTTACTTTGATGGCTGGCCAACGTAGAAGAGGGAAGGCCCGTTGGAGGGTACTGAAAGAAGGTGGCGTCAACAGAATACGTGGCAACGAAGGCGTTGAGGAGGGAAGGCCCGTTAGAGGGTACTGAAAGACGCCTGGAGCAAGCAGATAGGTTCGTAGTCGTCTTCAGTTGAAGAAGGAAGGCCGGTAGAGAGGATACTGAAAGACACACGCCACTCTCGTACCACCTCTTGCAAGGGGGGTAGAAGAGGGTACTGAAAGTGCACTCGGGTGAGCCATCTATCTTGCTCCATGAGAGTTGGAGAGGGAAGGCCCGTTAGAGGGTACTGAAAGTGGTCAAACAGCATTTGTCGCGCATGAACATACGTTTGGTAGAAGAGGGAAGACCCGTGAAGAGGGTACTGCAAGAGTTCATGACATTATGAGCTTCTGCTTGGCTCATCCTGTAGGAGAGGGAAGACCCGTGAAGAGGGTACTGCAAGACCAACTACCGGTACTCGGGGTGGAACTCCTTGTAGAGGTAGGAGAGGGAAGACCCGTGAAGAGGGTACTGCAAGAGATGAGCGCAAAGCTCGCTGCCTGTTGCGCAGGCGTAGGAGAGGGAAGACCCATAGAGAGGGTACTGAAAGAGTTTCCGGAGATATGCCTAATACTTCTTGTAGTGCGTAGAAGAGGGAAGGCCTGGTTCGAGGGTACTGAAAGAAGATTGCGGAATTTGAGCCAGCGGCCTGGTGCGTACTGTAGAAGAGGGAAGGCCCGGTTCGAGGGTACTGAAAGACATTTTTGCGGGTTGTGGCACACTCTGGGAGGTACGGTAGAAGAGGGAAGATCCGTGTAGAGGGTGCTGAAAGTGGAAAGGAAAGACTCGTCCAGAACCTTGCGAAGGTAGAAGAGGGAAGTCCCGGTTCGAGGGTACTGAAAGGCTGTGGTGAGCCAGACGAAGGAAGGTATGGCTCGTAAGGTAGAAGGGAGACGGCCATTTTAGAGGGTACTGAAAGAGGCGAAGCCGCTGGTGCGTTGTTCTGGTGTAAATAAAGTAGAAGAGGGAAGGCCCGGTGTGAGGGTACTGTAAGTGGCAGCTCGATCTCGTCGAGCGTGATTACGCCAGCTGTAGAAGAGGGAATGCCCGTGTAGAGGGTGCTGAAAGATACTTGATCTCTAAAATGTGGCAATAGAGGTTACATTGGTAGAAGAGGGAAGGCCCGTTGGAGGGTACTGAAAGTGCCTTCTCCAGATGATATGGCACGGGCAGGGCCAGAGGTAGAAGAGGGAAGGCCCGTTGGAGGGTACTGAAAGATTCGCCTACTTCTTGAAGTAGGAGTGATTCTGGTAAAGTAGAAGAGGGAAGGCCCGGAACGAGGGTACTGCAAGTGAAGTGGCAGGGGCTCTAGCACAACTGGAGACAGAATGTAGAAGAGGAAAGGCCCGTGTAGAGGGTACTGAAAGCCAGAGCTTTCTCCTTCCACCTGATTCTCGATTGGTTCTCCAGCAGAAGAGGGAAGGCCCGGAACGAGGGTACTGCAAGGCGTGATGCGTTAACACGTGTTGGCAAACGGCTGCGTTCCGACAGAAAACAGGGATTGTTAAGGGGGCGCCGCGACCTAGCGGATCTCGCCCTTAACCGGGGCTTGGAGGCTACGTCGCGATCAAGCGAATGAGCCCCAAATCTCCCTTCTTTTCTCTACCATCAGGCAGTACAATAATAGAATTTGATCTCCCAGGTCCCACGACATCCTCGCATTGACCACCCTTCCTAATGTTCCCTGAGCCCAAAGCCCCAAATGCACAACCCTGGCAATTTGCCGGTGTTACAAACCCTCCATCTATGAAAAATTGAAACAGCCTGGTGCATAACCTTCCTTGCTTTCCTTTGGCACTTTGTGATATATTGTCACTTAGTGACATAACATAGAGAGAACGACTGCATATGAATAGTGGTGGTCACAGCGACACAAACGAACGCAAACCGGGAGGGATGAGCGAGCAGCGCCGCCAGCGGCTTCGCATGGAGATCTCGCGCGAGGCGGCGCGCCTGTTCTGGCTGCAAGGTATCGAAGCCACAACCGGCGAGCAGATCGCAGACGCCGTAGGCCTCTCGGTACGCACCATCTGGCGCTACTTCCGCAACAAAGAGAGCTGTGCCGAACCAGTCTTGATGTATAGCGTGGAATGGTTCTTGTCGGTCTTGCGTAGCTGGCCCCTTGAGTGTTCTTTCGAAGAGCACTACGCCACGGAACTAACAAAGCTGGCAAAGCGCTATCGGGAGCCCGATGAGGAAGCCGACGACCTGGCAGCGAGTAAGATGATCGTGCTGGCCAACACGGAGCCCGCCCTGCGTACGACCTGGCTCATGGCCTGCGATCAGGTAGAACGTGAGTTTGCTGTGATCATCGCACGTCGCCTGCAGCGCGCGACCGACGATGTTGAGGTGCGCATGCACGCCGCCGCGGCCACTGCTGTAGTGCGCGTCTTCAGCGAAGCCCTCAACGCCGCCTATCTGTCGGGCACTGATCTTGCCACAATCGGCGACCCACGCGAACATTTAGCCCGCGCTGTGCGCCAGGCCACCGGCGGCGCCATCGGTGACCCCGTTGTTTCATAATAAGGAGTTAATTAGCATGCCTCCAGTTCCTCCTAACCATTCGCAGGATTCAGTAAACACCGGAGAAGCCCTGGTCCGGCCCGCACCCAATGCTGTCTCGCGTCCAGGCTGGCCCGAGATTATTGTCGGCCTTCTCGTCCTGGTGGTCGTCGGGTATGGAGTCGGCTCGCAGCTCGGGCGGCTTGGTCTCAATCCCATCGTCTACGGCCTGATCTTCACAGCGCTGTCCGGTGTGGCCGGAATCGCCGGGTTCGTGGCCGCCGCGCTGCTGCGGATTCGTTCCCTGAGCGCCTTTGGCGTTCGCCGGGTCCCCTGGCGCTGGCTCCTCATCGGGATTGGGGCGGGACTGCTAGCCTTTGTACTCAAGATTCTAGTGACTATGGCCTACGTCCGCATCACCAATGATACTAACAATATTCAGAATGTGTATGCACAAGGTGGCAGCGGCGGCGTGCTGTCCCTGGTCCTGGCCACGGTGTTTCTCGCTCTCCTCACACCACTCGGTGAAGAACTGCTCTTCCGGGGCGTCATCACCACAGCTTTGCTGCGCTACGGCCCGGTCATCGGAGTTGTTGGTAGTGCCGTAATTTTCGGCCTCGCCCATGGCATCAACATCGTCTTGCCTACAGCACTCGTCGTCGGCCTCGTCAACGCCGAACTACGGCGCCGCAGCGGCTCGGTCTGGCCTGGTGTCATTGCCCACGCTGTCGTCAACCTGCCCACGGTCGCAGTAATGGTAGCCGCCGGCATCCACTGACCCGGCGCCTGACCCATACCGGCCAGAGCTACATGCTTTATGCAAAGGCCAGCCAGGCTCGCTGACAACAAGTGGAAGGAGCTCAAATCTTTGGAGATCTCTTTCCACGTTTTCCCACCTGCAGAAAAGTCCGCCAGGCCCATAGAGCTCCAATCCCCACAAAAACCGCAAGAATTTCCTAGCCCATCTTCTTATCAGCATGCTATCTTAGCGCAAAAGAGCAAGAAGTGCCTCATCTTTCGCTTCCAGAACAGTCTCTTTTTCTGGGCGCGAAACAAGAGGCATCTCTTATCTATAAATCAAGGAGAAAAGAAGATGCACGAGCAGACTCCTTCTACTGACAACTATGTGATGGGCCGGGCGCCAGCAGAAACGCGGCGCTTACAGGCCCAGTCCCAGCTCATGAACCCTGCCACTCAGCGGATGATTGAGCAGGCCGGAATCACAGCAGGGATGCTGGTGTTGGACGTGGGAAGTGGTGCGGGTGATGTCGCCATGCTCTTGGCTGAGCGAGTTGGTCCAAGGGGGAGCGTGCTGGGAATAGACATAGACCCAACGGTGATTGAGACGGCGCGGGCGCGGGTCGAGGCTGCCGGATACACGAATGTTTCCTTTCTGGTAGGGGATATTGCCACCCTGCCCCTAGAGGCCGAGTTTGATGCCATTGTGGGCCGGCTTGTCCTCGTTTATCAGCCTTCCCCAACTGCCATCGTGCGGCGGCTGGCCCATTTTCTGCGTCCAGGAGGGATCATCGCTTTCCAGGAAATGGATATGGTGCACTCTGCCACGGCTCCAGCACATCCATCCAACCAGCTGTTTGAACGAGTCGTTACCTGGTCGGTAGAAGCGTTTAGGCATGCAGGCCTGCCGATCCGCATGGGCCTGGAACTGTATACAGTCTTTACCGATGCTGGCTTGCCCGCCCCTCATTTGAGTGGGGAGGCGACATTTCTGGTGGGAACAGACTGGACGGCCTATGACTGGACAGCCGAGACGACCCGCTCTTTGCTTCCCCTTATCCTGAAGTTTGGCGTGGCGACAGCCGAAGAAGTCCAGATCGAGACCTTAGCTGAGCGCCTGCGCGCTGAGGCTCTCAGCCAGCGGCTTGTGGTACGAGGACCCGATCTTATAGCCGCCTGGACGCGCATTCCCTGAATCTCCGCCGAGTAAGGCTTTGGGTCTTTCCAGCTCTCCAAAAAAGGATTGTTAAGGGGGCGTGGCCGCTAGATCGCGATCCCAACATTTTCCTCCTCTTCGCTGCTATCAGGTAGCCCAAAAACGAGAACTGGAAAGCCCACCTTGAGAGTACTGTAAGCTCTTCAAGAAATGCCTGCCGAGGTGGTATGATAGGGGTGGAGCAGATAGGCCAGCTCAGGGGAGAGTAGCAACCAATGTATGTAGCGATTCCCGGGCGGGAGTTTTAAGGACAACAAAGCATGCAAGAGTTCATCCAGATAATTACCGCGCTAAGTTCGGAAGAGCTCGTGCGCAAAATCACCGATACACTGATAGACAAACGTCTTGCCGCCAGCGTCTGGATTTCCGGTCCGATGACCAGCACCTATCGCTGGCAAGGGAAAATAGAGTCTACTACCGATTGGGTATGCACAATTAATACGCGCAGAGAACTCTATAATGCTGTCGAACAAGCCATTAAGGAACTCTACCCCTCCGATGACCTGGGAATCTTAGCCTTGCCAGTTCTGACAGGCAACAAGAGCTACCTGGAGTGGATCACCCAGGAAACGCAAAACGCTACAGATCGTTCTTCTGAGTAGGGAATGTAAAGTACTTCAGGTTACTCTTCTGGGCAAGAAATTTAATCTGTTGAGGCTGGCACTCAAGAGTAATTCCTTGTCGCTCCCGTGTGAGAGGGTAGCTACTAAAGCGTGCATGGGCTTCCGTTGCGTGTTGGATTGAGCTCGCTGATAAAGAAGGGAATTACAGTAATATGGCGCTAGACTATACTGAGACGCACGTCCTCAAGCTTGGTGGCTCACTCTTTTATCCTCACGATGGCCTGGCAATCTCCTATATCCAGCAATTTGCCCAGTTTATTCGCCAGCAAGTGGCCGAACGAAAAGTGCGCTATTTTATCTTTGTCGGCGGCGGTCTCATTGCCAGGCAATATCGCGATGCGGGCCGTCAGATTCTTGGGCATGGCGTTGACGATGAGGACCTTGACTGGCTAGGCATCCATGCCACGCGCCTGAATGCCCACCTCTTGCGCACAGTTTTCCGCGATATCGCCCATCCTAACATCATAAAAGATTATAGCGTCATCCAGAAACCAGAGAAGCCCATAGTTATCGCCTCCGGCTGGAAGCCCGGCTGGTCCACTGATTATCCTGCCGTTATCCTGGCCAAGGATTATCGCGTCTCCTCCATCATCAAGCTTAGCAATATAGATTATGTCTACGACAAAGATCCGCGTACCTCCAGCGATGCCCGGCCGTTTGAGCATCTTTCGTGGAGCGAATACCGTACGATGATTGATGCCGAGTGGAAACCCGGCTCAAATGCGCCTTTTGATCCCATAGCCTCAGAGCAGGCCGCCGAACTGGGCATAACCGTCAAACTGGTAAATGGCACGAAGTTCGCTAACCTGGAAAAAGCCCTCAAAGGGGAGCCATTTATTGGCACCGTGATCGAGTAGAAGCACGTCTGCACACATCTGGTCCTGGCGGGAGGGCTATTTCAAACGGAATAGAGCACTATCCTTGGATTGTTTTACTACAGGCGGATAAAGAAAGTAGTAGCTCAAGGAGAGAAGTGCCATGTACGTTATTGTTGTCGGGCTTCAGATTAAGCCAGAGCATCGTCAAGATTTTATCGAAGCTGCCTTTCAGAATAGCCATGATTCCAGGCTCAACGAGCCAGGCACCCGAAGATTTGAACTCATCAAGGATGAAAGTGATCCCAATCGCTTCTATCTGAGCGAAGCTTATGAGGACAAAGCTGCCTTCGAAGCTCATGCCAATGGGTCCTATTTTCAAACATTTGTCGCGGCGTCTTCAAAGTGCTACGCCCAGAAACCAGTATGGCTGGTGAAGGGAACAATGATGGCGCCATCTGATGAGGCTTAAGTGCGTCGTCTTAGCCATAAGTAAGAAAAAGGGAAGCGAATAGAGTACACAGGCTCCGCTCACTTCCCGCGCTCATCATGAAAGAGAGTGTACCGGAAAAGGAATAATGCCGGGTACGAGAGAAACTATGGAGGTAAAAACAATCATCCAGATGAGCTTTGTGCAAGAGTAATGTATTTCTCTACTTCTGTCAAGGGATGCTCCCCCACAATGGATATTTGCCACAAGCCAGAGCCTGCCACATCTCCCGCCCAGGACAATTTGCTTGCTTCCCCTTGACCCTAGCTCCACAAACCAGAGGCATTTCTCCTGATCCGTTCACAAACCTCGACGTAGGACCGTGGGAAGCGAGTGTGGGGACCGCTTCGAGGATGAGGCGGGCAGAAACGGAATGAGCTTAGCATTTCTACTGACAGCCTATTTGACAGCGGTCTATACCATTGTAGGATGCGAATAACAATAAATGAGTACAAAAATGAGCGATAGAGTAAACCTTTTGAGCGTAACGGTTAGTATTCTTGCTAACTCAACAATTTGCGTATAAAGGATACATAAAAATATGAGTCACGTTGGTGAATCCGGCGGGAAAACTATTGCAAATCATGAAAAGATGGTGTATGCTTTCAACCGGTATCCAATCTCGGTCTCGCATACAGTGCTCGTCCAGGCTATCCGATCCCACGCTGGTAAGGGGACAGAACTTCTGGTGACACCTGCTACAGATTATGGACCTGGAGGATTACCAACATATCACAAGGAGGTCCCTAGTTGAGCTTCGTTGACAAAACTCTAAAGTGCCGTGATTGCGGAAACGATTTCGTTTTTACCGCAGGAGAGCAAGAGTTCTACCAGCAAAAAGGGCTGATGAATCAGCCAAGTCGCTGTCCCGAATGTCGTGCCGCTCGCCGCTCCGCCGCTGGTGGTGTCGGAACCCGCTCTGAGCGCGCTCCTCGCGAAATGCACACTGTAATTTGTGCAGAATGTGGCGCTGAGACTCAGGTGCCATTCTTACCCAAGAATGACCGCCCTGTCTACTGCAGCCCTTGCTATGATAAGGTTCGTGTTGCTCGCAACTAAGCAGGCTCTTCTGCGCTGGTGATGTTTCTCTCTTTCAAGGGGAAGCATCCCTGGTGAGTTGTAGGCGACTATCTTCGACCTATCTCCACAGCAAAATAAGAGGCAAAGCCGAGGTGTGTTCTTGGCCGAGCCTTATTATTATGTATCCCTTCTTCCCTTCCCCACGTGTAGGAAATAAATCTAGCTCACTAGAATGTTTATTCTTTTAAGCAAGGAAGTTGCATTCTCGCCCTAAGCGTTGCTTAAGCGAAAAACTACTGTGCGCTCAGGATAAGCGTCCCATCGTCAGGAGAGCGTTGTGCGGCTTGCGTTGCTCTGCCATTCCCAGGCGATACACAGGAGGGAAATAGCAGCATCAAACGAGTAGCCAGTGCTGCTGCCTTCGTTACCTGTCTCGCCGGACAGGCGTTTCCAGAGTAAGGGCATATTTAAAACCAGGCTGGCTTAACAAAGCTAGCTGCCAAATGAAATAAACCAGCTCTCGAAGTTGGACATATTTAGCAGGTGCGCAAGCGCAAATATAATAAAATAGAGGTGCAAACTCTGCGGTACCAGGCGGCCAGCAATGCTGATCTGGTCCCCTGGTTTTCACCGCCACTGTAATGGATTTGCTATAACTACTAATCATTGTTGCTAAAAAGGCATTGTATTTGCTTGACAGTAATATATTGCACTTTATAATAGATACATAACATTTGTTTCGCCGATGTTAAAGACGTGTTCTCGCCATAGCGTTTCTACAGACAGTGCAAGGGCCGCCTGGCAGGATTATCAGGGACGATAGAGTCTCCAGCGGGGTAAATGGGGATGGTGCCTGATTTGTGGCTGAGAACCGTAATGCCGGTGGGGATTGAAATGAAAATGCAATTATTGCTGGAGGCAGAACAAATGGTATAGCAAGTAGTAATCGGGTAAATAGGTAATAATGGCTACCAATTCTGACAAAGTTATGAATGAATCTACCTCGGTTGCGCAAACGATGCGGAAAAGAGATTTTCCTCTTTCTCGTATGACGTTAGAGGATTTGCTGAAAGAGACGCAACAATATCTTACTCCTCACGATATGGAGAGGATCAAGAGCGCCTATGATCTGGCGAATCAGGCGCATAAGGGCGCAGTGCGCCGTTCTGGGGAACCCTATATTCAGCATCCTCTAGAGGTAGCTCTGCTACTTGCTGGAATGCGGATTGACGCCGATGGCATTATGGCGGCTTTGCTCCATGATGTAGTTGAGGATACTGATTATTCGCTGGAAGATCTCAGCGAGCAATTTGGTCCGGGTGTGGCTAATATCGTTGATGGTGTTACCAAGTTTGATGCCCTGGCTGGCAAGCAGGCACCTAACGAAAAGGATAAGGCTGCAGAAACCCCTGCTGAAGCTGAACCCGCTCCCCCTCCTTCGCTTGTTGATAAGCGTCGTCTGCGCAGCGAGACCGTACGTAAAATGCTGCTGGCGATGGCCGAAGATCCCCGCGTGGTGGTCCTCAAGCTCGCCGACCGCTTACATAACATGCGCACGCTCTCAGCGATGTCCCCCACCCAGCAACAGAATACAGCGCGCGAGACCAGCGAGATCTATTCTCCCCTGGCCCGTCGCCTGGGTATGGCTATTGTGCAGGCCGAATTAGAGGATCTGGCCTTCAGCTATCTGGAGCCCGAGAAATATCTGCGCCTGGCGCGCGAGGTCGAGGAAGAAGTGCGCAAACGCCAACCCTATATTGAGCGCGTCTGCCAGAGCCTGAACGAAGAGATGAAGCGTGCCGGCATTCGGGCCGAGGTCTGTGCCTGGCAAAAGCATCTTGCCAGCATCAATCGCAAGCTCATGAGCAGCGGCGAAATCGGCCAGATTCACGATCTTATCTCTTTTCGCATCCTTGTGGATACCGATAACGAGTGTTACCTGGCCCTGGGACATATCCATGCCCTCTGGCGGCCCAAGGATGGGCGCATTAAAGACTTTATCGCCAATCCGAAATTGAATGGCTACCAGTCGTTGCACACCACAGTCTTTGGCCTTGATAATCGCCTGGCCGAGATCCAGATCCGCACCCACGATATGCAGCGCACCGCCGATTATGGCCTGGCCAGCTACTGGTATTTGAAAGAGCGCGTGGGCAAAGAAGCCTCGCCCAATAGCTGGCGGCTCTCCTATCGCGAAATGGTGGCCTGGATCGAACAATTGCGCGAGTGGCAGCGCGAACTGCCCCAGAGCGCCGACGAGTTTGTGGAGGCGGTCAAGGGCGATATCTTCCAGGAGCAGATCTTTGTCTTTACGCCCAAAGGCGAGGTCAAGGATCTTCCGCGCGGCTCAACTCCGCTGGATATGGCCTATCGTATTCATACAGATATCGGTGATCATTGCGCCGGCGCGCGCATCATCACCAACATGGACGATAGTGGCCACCTGGTAACCCGGCTGGTTCCGCTTGATTATGAGCTCAAAGGGGGCGAGATCGTTGATATCGTCACCAATCGAACCGTGCATCCGACCCGCGATTGGCTGAGCTTCGCACGCACGGCAGCCGCGCGCAATAAGATTCGCCGTTACCTGAAAACCTATGAGCGCGAGATCAATCTCCAACTCGGTCGCGAGCGTTTGGACCTGGCCCTCAAAGCCAGCGGGACTGCAGGCATCAACGAACGTATTGATGAGCTGCTGCAGCAGATCCGCGCCGAAAACTCAAGCGCCAGCGCCACCTTAAAGAAGTATGCCACGCTTGATGATATCTATGTGGCCCTGGGCCGCGAAGATCTCTATGTCGAGAATGTGCTCGAATACCTCCTACCCCTTTTGCGCGCTCAGTCTGAACAGGCGCAGGAAGGCGAGGAATGTAGCGATGGCTTAAACGGACATTATCATCTAGGCGAAGGCGAAGTGAGCGGCAGAAGCCTGGTTAAACTCGCGCGCTGTTGTTGTCCTATCCCTGGTGATAGCATTGTCGGCGTGCTGCATCCCAGCAAAGGGATGTACGTGCACCGCAGCGATTGTCGCGTCTTGCGGCGCTACCGCGATCAAACGCCTGGCGCCCTGGTTGAGCTCAACTGGCTGCAGATAGAGCCGGAATACTATATGGCTCCCGTAAACATCGTTGCTCATGACCGCTCTGGTCTCTTACGTGACGTTGCCGCAGTGGTGGCCGATGCCGGAATTAATATGACCGCAGTAACTTCTACTACCAATGCTTCATTGCAGAAGGCTGTTATTACGGCCACCCTTGAGATCCCTGCCGTAGAGGGAGTTCTTGACCAGATTGAACGGATTCTACGCCGCTTGCGCCAGGTCAAGAATGTGGTAAGCGTAGAGCGGGCGCTAAGCTCAAAATAGCTCAGCCCCCCTCTATAAGTCCTATAGAGTTTAGCCAATTTCAACATAATTCATTCTGAAACGTATACTTACTTGGATAGATAATGTTTGGATAGATAATGCTGCCTGCTTTCAGGACAAATTACTACCAGTTTATCAATAGATGGCCATGTTGAATAGTTTTGTCGAACAACCCTTCGTTCCGCGAGAAACTCCGGATGCGCTAAGTAGACTCCATGCCCTGGCGCTCCGCTATATGACGTCTGAAGAGATTAATCTGATCATTCAGGCGTTCCATCTTGCACGCGAGGCTTTTCAAAAAAGTGAGAATAGTGCCGCGGCTCCCTTGCTGTTTCGCGCTCTTGATGTGGCTAGCATTCTGGCCGATCTGATGCATGTCGATGCAGTGGGCGTGGCTGCCGGCCTTGTCTTCGAGGCCGTAGATGCAGATGCGCTCTCTCTGAACCAGGTAGAAGAGGTTTTAGGAGCTAGTACTGCACGCGTTGTGGGCAGTATGCTGCGCCTTAACATTCTGGAGCGACGTAAACAAGAAGTCAGTGCCGCTGGTAGTCGCCGCAGCCTTGAAGAGGATGCCGGTAGCAGCTCGTCGGCCGAGAGCAAGAAGCCGCGCATCCGCGAGGCGCTCAGGCGCCAGCAGGCGGAGACTGTGCGTAAGATGTTTGTGGCGATGGCTGAGGACCCGCGCGTGGTCTTGCTCAAACTTGCCTATCGCTTACAGGCTATGCGCCAGATGTGTCAGCCGACTTTTAAGGGCGACCCGCAAGAGATGATCACGATGGCCCAGGAGACGCGCGAGATTTATGCGCCGCTGGCCGGGCGCCTGGGAATGTCGCGTATCGAGAGCGAGCTGGAAGACCAGGCTTTCCAGATCCTTGAGCCCGATAAGTTTGTCTGGGTGCGCGATCTTGTGGAGTTGGAAAGCAAGCAGTGGCGCTCCTATGTTGAGCGCGTCTGCACTATCCTGCGCGCTGAAATGGCGGCGATTGGGGTGAAGGCCGAAGTTTCTGGCCGCGTCAAGCATCTCTACAGCTTCTACAAGAAGCTCGCGCGTACAGCTGGCGATGTTGACGACCTGGAAGCCTTAAAGGCAGCCGCCGACATCAACCAGATTCACGACCTCATCGCTTTCCGTATCCTTGTCACCTCAACGCCCGACTGTTATACGGCTCTGGGCCATGTGCATAGTCTGTGGAAGCCCAAGGAGGGGCGTATCAAGGATTTCATCGCCAATCCTAAGCCCAATGGCTACAGTGCGCTGCACACAACAGTATTTTGCCTTGATGATCACCTTGTCGAGGTCCAGATTCGTACGCACTCAATGCATGAGATGGCCGAGTATGGCGTAGCCATGCACTGGCATTATAAGGACGTTGGGGATAACGCTTCGGCCTCGGCGCGTGAGCTGTTGACCTGGCTGCGCCAGCTCTCCGAGTGGCAACATGAGCTGCGGGCCTCCGATGCCAGCGATACTGAGTTTGTGGAGGCGGTCAAGGGCGATATCTTCCAGGAGCAGATCTTTGTCTTTACACCTAAAGGTGAGGTCAAGGATCTGCCGGTGGGCTCGACGCCGCTGGATTTTGCCTATCGCATCCATACCAAGATCGGCGATAGCTGTGCCGGCGCGCGCATTATTACCGAGGCTGGCAGCGGGGAGACCGCCCGCCTGATGACGCGTATGGTTCCGCTTGATTATGAGCTCAAGAGCGGCGAGATCGTGGATATCATCACAAGTCGTTCAGCTCATCCAACCCGTGACTGGCTCAGCTTTGCGCGCACGGCGGCGGCCAAAAGCAAGATTCGTCGCTATCTGAAGCTGCATGAGCGCGATATTAATATTCAGATCGGGCGTGAGCGCCTTGAGCGCGAGCTCAAGATGGTAACCGGGCGCGTGCTTGATGCCGTGAGCGAGGATTTAGAGAACTATCTCAGCGATGAGTATCATCTGGAATCCTTTGATGACATCCTGGCGGCGGTAGGCGCCGACGATGTGCGCCCGCGCGCGGTTGTGCAGCGCATGATCGAGTACTGGCAGCTGCGCGAAGGCAAAGAGGGCAGGGAGAATAAGGACGAAGAAGAGACTGTGAAGCTGCCGGCGGTGAGCAGCGTCAAGCCCACTACGGAGGCGCGCCTGAAGGTGGCCGGAGTGAGCGGCTTGCTGACTCGCCTGGCCAATTGCTGCTGTCCGCTGCCTGGTGACCCCATCGTGGGCTTTGTCAGTCGGGGCAAGGGCGTGATTGTGCATAGGACCGATTGCCGCAATATCGCCGGATTTCGCCAGCGCGAGCACGAACGACTCATTCACGTGAGCTGGCAGGGCATGAGCCCGATGAGTTATATGGCGCCGATTGTGATTACCGGACGCGATCGCGTAGGCCTGACGCGCGATATCGTCTCCACGATCGCCGACGCGGGCATCAGCCTGATCTCCATCCATTCGAACGTCAGCGGCAAGGGTACCGTAGTTGTCACCACGGCCACGCTTGAACTTGACGATCTTGAGCAGATGTATCGCCTCTTTACGCGCCTTGAAAAGATTAAGGGCGTTATGCACGTGGCCCGTGATCTGGGCGGTCACCGCTAAGCGCTGCTTGTAAATAATCAGGAAGTATTCTAGTCTTCTGCTGTGGAGGCAAACAGCCTTCGCCGCGAAAAACGAGCTTAGCAATGGCATACCCTCTTTGGGTATATGTAGCCAGGGTTGGGCTCGTTTGCTTCTTTGGGAACGCTGCAGAGGGCAAATTCAAGCAAGAGGTTTTGTAATGACGCATATTTCTCACAATCCTGCGCAGGTTACGGCTCCCATCGGTGGGTATAGTCATGGGCTTGAGGTCAAAGCAGGCGCTCGTTTGCTTTTCATCAGTGGCCAGATTCCAGAAACTCCTGATGGGTACGTTCCTCAGCAATTCGCAGAACAATGTCGGGCTATCTGGAACAATATTTTTGCCATTTTACAGTCTGCAGGCATGGACAAAGAACACCTGGTAAAAGTCATAACCTTCCTCACGGATGCCAGCCAGGTGCAAGCCAATAGCGAAATACGACAGCAATTGCTGGGAGATTGCCATCCTGCTCTTACTGTAATGATTGCGCAGACCCTCCAATCGGAATGGCTGCTTGAAATTGAGGCCGTTGCGGCTTCCTACTATTAGTAAAGAGTACAAAGGACAAGGAAATTGGATAAGCTGATTAGCTCATTCTGCATTTCCAGGAGGTCAAGAACACAGAAGCGGCCGTTATCTAGGTAACCAGCGTGATTGCCCAGGTAACGGCCGCCCCATACATGCTCTTATGAAATTTTAGCCGCGCAGCCGATCCAGCACGGGTGGCTGGCGCAACTTGGCAAGTGCTCCGGCCTCAATCTGACGTACGCGCTCGCGCGTAATTCCCAGCTCGCGCCCAACCTGTTCCAGCGGATGAGCCTGACCATTGCCCAGACCGAAACGTAGCTGCAAGACAAGCTGCTCGCGTGGTGTAAGCACCGACTCTAGCACGCGCTGCACTTCATCTTTGAGCGTCTGCGTCGTCGCTAGCTCTTCAGGAGAAGCGGATTCTGTATCGGCCAGCACATCGCCAAGTTCCTGCTCCTCGTCCTCGCCAACCGGCAATTCCAGAGAAACCGGAGCCCCAGGTGCGGCCTGCAGCTCAACCATTCTGACGGGATCAAGGCCAGTAGCCTCGGCCAATTCCTGCTCCGATGGTTCGCGACCAAGCTCTTGCAGGAGGCGTTGGCGCTCGCGGCGAATGCGGTTTAAGGCAGTATTCACATAGACAGGCAGGCGGATCGTGCGGCCCTTGTCGGCCACTGCTCGGCTGATAGCCTGGCGAATCCACCAGGTGGCATGTGTGGAGAAACGATGTCCACGCCGCCAGTCATAGCGCTGAACCGCGCGAATAAGTCCAATGTTGCCCTCTTGGATAAGATCAAGCAAAGTAAGGCCACGTCCCACGTAACGCTTCGCAATACTCACAACAAGGCGCAGATTGGCAAGAATAAACTGCTTCATCGCATCGCGATCACCGCTCTCGATACGCTGAGCGAGCTCAATCTCGCGCTCATGCGTAATCATCGGGACGCGACCGATTTCGCGTAGATATGTCATGACGGCATCAGACTCGCCGGCGTCGGCGGCATTTACCGTGTTTTCGTCCTGGTCTTCCGAGCGTCGCCGACGCATAGGTGTGCGGCGTACCGGATGCTCTTCCTCGGTGGCTATTGTGGGCAGCGTCAGGATAGATTCGGCCCGTAGCTCTGGTTCCGGCATCTGAGTTAGCTCGTCATGCATATCAGGCATCTCATCTAACTCCAGCGGCCCCGTCTCCAGCTCAAGGCTCCCTGTATCTATCTCCCCGAGATCTTCGTCGAGATCGTGCTCATCTTTCCCTGCATCTTCCACCTCGTCCCCTGTATAATCAAGATCCTTCGTGAGAAGCTTTTCAACGATATCGAAATGCTTCTCCAGATCAGCTGGTTGTGAATCATTCAGTGTAAGCGTTGTTCCCGTCATGGCACGCTTTAAGTCAATCATTGTGCGCCCTCCATGAAAAGTAGCATATCCTAAGCAGCAAGATATATAGTTCGTCGGTCTGGTCCTACACTCCGGGAAAGCGAGCCTTCATCGGACCATTCTGTCCGAATTGCCGAGTGGGAGGAAATCAATGACGTGCTTCCTGTCTCTAATAATAGAAACATAGCCAGGTCGGAAATTATTCCTACTCCAATTATAACGCAAGTCACCCTTTCATTCTAGTCTTTCTCGCTCGTTTTTGCTTTGATTCGGAGATAGAACCATATCCGTAAGTAGTTAGTTCTGTGTAAGTTGCTTATACTTTGTTATACGTTTGAACCTCCATCAAGGTGGCAGACTGTTTCATCTTGTGTATTGCTGCTTCCTGAGAGAGCCTGTAGTGGGGCGCTGGCCTTCCGTTGAATGGTAGGAACTGTCTTCATATTTCGTATGATACGTATAAGGCGCACCGCAAAATAGGCGGCGACAATCAGGGCAGTAACAAGTATAGATATGGTAGCAAGAATGTTACCGATAGCCTCCCAGCTTGTCTCAAAAATATAGCCCAGCAAGAGAGGGATCAGGGTTCCCAGGGCTTCACCTAACAGATCGTAAATAAAGAAACGCTGAAAAGGATACATCTCAGCTCCGGCCAGCAGATTAATGGCGCCGCCGAGCGCGGGAAAAAGGAAGCGGCTCAGAAAGACAGCCCAGCCTCCGCGCTTAGCAAAATAGAGGCGTGAGCGCGCGATGGACGCCGGCGAAATAAAGCGCACTTTCTGCTGATGCCCCAACCAGAAAAAGATTTCGCGTCCCCCATAGCGCCCGATGAGATAGCCCACGCTATCTCCACTTACCGAGGCGCTGATCCCAATCAAAGCCAGCACGACAATGTTAAAATCGCCAGGTTCAGCAAACGCACCTGCGGCAAGCAAGACAAAGCTAATTGGTAGCGGGGCACCTATCGATGCAATAAACATACTCAGCCATAGGACCGGATATCCATATTGCTGGAGCCAGCCAAGTAAAAGAGGCAGAAATGTACTCAATGTGCTACCCTTTCTGCTGGATGTTTCTTTTTCTGCGGCCCGTGGTTGAGAGATGCCGTAGCTGTGGCGTGCGGATGGGCTTTGTGTTGCTTGCGATAGCTGATAATGCTCTTTTGCACCTCATGAATAACCTGATCTAGCGGGCGCTTGCTGTGTTGCGCGAGCATATGGAGCGTGCTATGTCGCGAAGGTGTTGGCGCAATTTGTAGGGATTTGTAGAGATAATTTTCGGGTACATGGTAGGAGTGCGCGATATAGGGAATCGTCATCCAGGGGCGTATTGTGCGTACATCGCCTTCTTCGGCAAGCATGTGCTGCTGCTGAAAATTGTGCAGCGCGCCTACTGTTGACGTGGCTGCCACAAATGTGCAGCTGAGCGACAGCAAAAGTAGGAAGCTGGTAACAATAAATTTTACCCGCAAGCTCAAAGGTCGCACTCCCAACATACAATTATCTCTTGACGCGATCCTCTCTATTCTCTAGAATACCAGATATGGACGCGTCTGCACAACTTTTACACGTTGCGATTAAACGTATTGATACAGATCTGCCCCTGCCAGGGTACGCTACAGCTGGCTCGGTGGGTTTTGATCTTCTTTGTCGGGAGGATACCGAAGTGCCTCCGCGTAAGTTGGGATTGATCCCGGCAAATGTAATTGTTCGTACGCCGCCAGGTTACATGCTACTCCTGACGATGCGCAGCAGTACGGCGCGGCGTAAGGGCTTGCTCATCCCCAATGGGGTGGGCATTATCGACCAGGATTATTGCGGTGAAGGCGATGAGCTGCTCGTCTCTGTCTACAACTTTCGGGATGAGGCCGTGACGGTCAGGCGCGGCGAACGCGTGGCTCAGGGCATATTTGTCCCGATTGCGCGTGTCACCTGGGACGAGGTAGAGCAGGTAGGCCAGGGACGAGGCGGCTTTGGAAGCACAGGTGCGTAATGTCATTCGCAGACTACTATGCTATTCTTGGTGTGCCACATAATGCTTCGCTTACGCAAATTAAGCGGGCATATCGCCGTCTTGCACGCCTTTATCATCCCGATCTCAACAGGCAGGTGCATGAGGAGCATATCAAGCGGCTGAACGAGGCTTATGATGTGCTCAGCGATTTTCGCAAGCGGGCAATCTACGATATTCAGCAGCTTGAGGAGATGCGGCATGCCATTATTATGGATGCTCTGCGCCGCCAGCCTCGGCAAGCGCTGCACCGTATGAGCTGGCCTGAGGGAATCAGCGGATTTTTCCGCGAACTCAAGCGAGGCCTGCAGGATTAGCTTGAGGCTTGTATTGTGGCACGCGGGTGGCGGCAAGGCGTGCCAGCGTTATTTCTATTTGCCTGATTCTAGGGCTAAATTTAGGCTCTGGAATAGAATTAAGGGGCAAGCTCTGCCCCTTCTTGCTCTACTATTTGCGCTCTATGCCTGCCTGCCCACGTTGCTTAGACGGTGGCCCAGGCCTTGCCGTCAGGACCTGCGGTTAAGACCTGCACGCCTTTCTTGGTAATGGCCAGGGTATGCTCAAAGTGCGCGCTGGGCAAACCGTCATGTGTGACGATGGTCCAGGCATCGCCAAGCATGCGCATGCGCTTGGCACCCATATTTACCATCGGCTCGACAGCGATCACGACTCCCGGCTTCAGCTCGAAGTCGGCAAGTTGCTCGTACTGTTTGGTATAGTAGTTAGGCACTTGCGGCGTTTCCCACATTTCGCGTCCGACGCCATGCCCTACCAATCCTTCAACCACAGAAAATTTAGCGCTCTTGACATACTCTTCAAGCTCGCGGGCGACCTGGCTCCAGAGCCGACTCTGAGGGATCAGTTCTATGGCCAGCTTGAGGGTACCTTCGGTGATATCGAGTAAGCGCTGGACTTTAGGGGCGATCTTGCCCACGGGCCGCGTGACGGCGGCATCTCCGCACCAGCCATGCTGCTTGATGCCGATATCGATGCTTACTATATCGCCCTCGCGCAGGGCACGCGAACCTGGAATGCCGTGCACGATCTGCTCGTTGACCGAGATACAGGTCACGGCCGGAAACGGCACCTTGCCGTTGCTGCTGGGCACGCCCTTAAATAGCGGGGTAGCTTTGTGTTCAGTGATGAATTGTTCAACTGCGGCATTGATCTCGGCGGTGGTGACGCCTGGCTTGACGTGTTCTGCGGCTATCTCGTGGGCTTGCCAGACCAGCAGACCGGCTTGCCGCATCAGAGAGATCTCTTTGTCGGTTTTTAAATATTGCAAGTCTTCTTACCTTTTAGCTTACTGTTACACATGTTTAAGCAGGGGCAAGCGCTCTTGACCCTGGCTGTTGTAAAGTTTCTGTTTCTACGCCATGCTACGGCGGAAATTGCTGGCAGCCCAGCAGATGGCTAGCAGGGCCAGGACTGCCACAATGGCAAAGCCACGTATTACGGAGATGTCGCCGAGGTGACCATTGAAGAGGGCTCGCGCGGCCTCTACCGCATAGGAGAGCGGATTAATCAGCGCGACGCCGCGCAGTAATGGCGGCGCTAATTCTATCGGTAGTATGATACCCGAAAGTAGCAGCAATGGCAAGGTAATTGTGTTGAGCACTGATGAGAGACCATTCTCGTCTTTGAGTAGCAGGGCCAGGGAGTAGGAGCAAGAAGCCATGAGCAGGCCCAGCGGGACAACAAGGCCCAGGGTGAGCACGATGCCCGCCAGGCTCCTCCCCATTCCATCCAATGATTGGCTCAAGATTCTCAGGCCCTAAGCTCAAAGAGAGTGAGTATCTTCATGCACTTTCCCAATTGCTGAAAAGCATCTACCCGCGCCACACTTGCTTAATATTCAAGCTATCAGCTATGTTCTCCAAAGGGTTGCCTGTCACGAGCAACAGATCAGCTAAGAACCCTTTGTGTATCCGGCCTCTGTCTTGAAGTTGAAAGACTGCTGCGGGTACGGAAGTAGCGGCACGCAGTGCTTCAATTGGCGTCAGACCAGCTTGCACGAGAAGTGCTAACTCCCGGTGCAGACTTGCTCCGTGAGCCACACCCAGTGTGCCTGCATCACTGCCTGCAAGCACTTTGATGCCAGCATCATGTAGAGCCTTCACGGCGTACATGGATGGCTCAAGTGCAAGCGTTCCATGATACTGTGGCCACGCCATCTTCACCATCTGCTGAGACGGGGGATTCAGCTTCTCCATGAGCTGATGCTCTGAGAGCATCCGAGCTGTCCCGGTGGTACCGCAAATGGCTTCCAGCGCTGCAAGCGTCGACATAATAAAGACTGCAGCTTTTACGATGGTTTCGAGCAGGTCATCCTCTAGCTCACCGTCGATAAAGCAATGAGCAAGCCCATCCACACCGGCTTGCAGCGCTCGGCGGATGGCTCTTTGCGAATCTGTGTGTGCAATAGCCAGAAGGCCATGCTCATGGGCTGCGCGGACGAGGGCAGCCAGGGTGGCGTCATCGAGTGTCGGGTGGCTTCCGTAGCCCAAAGCATCGCCGCCATCGATGATCAATTTAAGATAATCCGAGCCTTCGGCAACGCGATCCCTCACGAATTGCTCTGCTTCTTCTGGAGCGGAAATGGTTGGAAAAGGCGGGTAGAAGCCTTGCGCTACTAAGCCTGTCGGATGCCCACCCGGGGCGGTGGCCCCCGTTCCGGCAAAGCGCAGATCGGCCATAGTCTTGTTCGTCCGGGCTGCGGCTTTCAGGGTTTTCGCGAGCCTGGGATTTGAAAACATGTCAAGTTCGGTGGTGACGCCAAATTGGAAGGCTTGCTCTAGCATCTCTGGAAAGATATGGGTATGCGCGTCAATCAAGCCTGGCAATAAGGTGCAACCGGTGCCGTCAATCACTTCCGTGACCTCTGGAGCAGATGTGCCAATGGCCATGATTTTGCCATTCTGCACTGTGACGCTCTGGGCTGGATGGTTTTCTCTCCCATCGAATACTTTTGTATTCGAGATCATGAACGTTTTCATAAGAAATCTCTCTTCATCTTTTAGTAAAGTTCTTTTCCTTACCCTCCGACCACATTCCAATCTGTTTCCCTTTTTCCTGGTCTACCATCGTCAGCTATTGTGAGTGTTCATTACTTACGTAGCCGATCTTTTTGCGTACGCGCCCGGCCTCGCACCTTCTGCGACCTGTAGATTGACACCGCTTACGGCCTCAAGCCTGCCTCTGCGCGTCTTAAAGCTTTTGCGCAATTCCTGCGTTTCTACTATGGTCATATCTTTACCTCCCTGTATTTGCATATACGTATACGTGCAATATAATATAGGTATACGTATATGTCAATGGGGAAACTTGGGCAAAATGCCTTCTTTTCAGGCGTAAGACAAATTTTTAAATAACCTTAAATGATTTGTATACAAATTTGAGTAAATTGTCAAGGGGATGGCGCAAGTTGCGCCAGGAAGCTAAACTCTTTAGATAAATTTGTTCTTGTTAATCATAAGCCCGAAGCGGCTTGCTTAGCGTGAGACTTCTGCTGTGGGCGCTGAATGTTTGACAGCCGTCAGGCAATAGTGCTGATGGCGATCAAGGTGGATATCAAGGATGGAAAAGGCTTTGAATAAAGTACGCAGTTCCTCGGGCGTGAAATAGTGATGGGGCAAACCCGCCTCAATCCCATCGAGGGGAATGTACGTGCCTGGCTCAATTTGCGCAAATTGTGTGCCCTGATTCTGTAGCTGTGGGACTGTCACGAAAATGTGGCCACCGACTTTGAGGATACGAGCCATCTCATCAATCAGAGCTGCAATCTGAGCCAGGCGCGCATGATGGATTACCTGCACAGAGAGGATCGCATCGAAAAAAGCATCAGGGAACGGCAAGGCATCGAAGATATCGCTCTGCACAAGATGGGCCGTCAAGCCTGCCTCTTCCAGGCGCTGCCGCGTTATCGCCAGCCCGGCTGGTGCGCTATCAATGCCATACATATCAAAGCCGCGTTCCCCGAAGTAGAGAACATGGCGTCCGCTGCCACATCCAAGATCGAGCAGAGTATGGGCATTGCCCTGGCTGATCTGCTCAGCCAACTGCGGCATATCTTCGTGGGGCTCAACGAAGACCAATCCCTGGCTGGCAAAGATCGCATTCCAGGGCGTTGAATGATTTGGCATCTTTTCTCCTCTACCAATTTTGTGAGCTTATTATGCACACATATGCGCTGACTAAGGCATAGGCCCGCGCGTATTGCAAAATGATCTCAATATAACACTATTGCGCAGCGCTTCCCTGAAACTGCAGGCGAGAGAAGAGGGAATGATGGAAAGAATTAGGGGAGCTCGCCGCGCTCAACTTTCTCCAGCGTTTGCTCGATCCAGCGCAGCTCGGTCTCGACATGCGCAGCCATCAGGCCTAGATTCTCCAGCACGAAGCGTCCCACCTCGGGATAGCCTTCCTTGAGCGTGATGAAATAGCGCAGCGAGCGCAGATTGGCCCGCGTGAGATCGGCGCGATTGCGTAAGGCCAGCAAGAGCTCATCGCGCGGCAGCATATCCATATACATCAAGGCGATCTGAAAGGGATCGACGGAAGTCTTATTTTCCCACCAGTACTCGCGCAAGAGCCGCGCGAACTCGGTCTGGCCCGCCGGCGTAATCGTATATTCTATGCGGGCCGTGGGTTTGCTGCGTGGCTCCTCGCTCGGGCTGGTTTGTTGAACCAGGCCCTCCTGAGCCATTTTGTTGAGCGCTGAATAGATCGAGCCGTAAGCGATATTGGCCCACTGATTGGCGCTCCATAGCTCAAGCTCGCGGCGTATTTCGTAGCCATGAATAGGGCGTTGCTGGCGCTGGAGGACACCAAGGATAAGTAAGCGGATAGCAGACATGTTCTCAATAAAGCTCCTTGGCCAACATCATAACAGAGCCGAAGCCAGGCGACAAGAGTGTATACTCCCCTTGTTCCCAGAGGCTTAAAGTCCTTCCTCAGGCCGACCCCATAGGGATTTTTGGGACATGCCGCAAACTAGCAAATTGCCCTCGATACAGCAATATCGAGGGCAAGGCCAGGGCTAAAGTTGTTGCAGCGCCCGCTCGAAGGCCTCGTAGGCCGAGCTGCCAAACAGCACAAACATGACTTGCTGCAGGCTGGTTGGTTTCTCAATGTGCTCGATCACCGTCTTGAGCGCGATAGGCGCTGCCAGGTCCAAAGGATAGCCATAAGCGCCGGTGCTCAGCGACGGGAAGGCGATACTTTTGATCTTGTGTTGCTCGGCCAGATCAAGACAGGCCTGATAGGCACCGGCCAGCAGGCGCGGATCAGCAGGGTTCTGCCGATAGATCGGGCCCACGGCGTGATAGACGTAGCGGGCTTTTAGCTTCCCGGCTCCGGTCGCTACCGCGCTGCCTGTCGGGCAGCCGCCGATTTTGCGGCACTCTTCCATAATGCTGGGACCGCCGGCGCGATGGATGGCGCCATCCACGCCACCACCGCCCGCGAGCGCTGCATTGGCGGCATTCACGATAGCGTCTACCTCGACATCGACAATGTTGCCGCGCAGCAAAGCCAGCGTCACACCGTTGATTGTGCGTGTGGACATAAATGCCTCCATCTTGACGAGCTCCTGCCTAGAGGAGAAGGCCGAATGGCTCTTCCAACAAGCGTTTGACTTCCTGCAGGAAGCGGGCAGCCGTTGCGCCGTCGATCGCGCGATGATCAGAAGAGAGCGTCACCTTCATACGCTCGCGCACGACGATCTCTCCCTCGACGACAACCGGCGTGGGCGTAATCGAGCCAACGGCAAGAATCGCCGATTCGGGCGGATTGATCACGGCTGTAAAGCTATCGACATCGAACATACCAAGATTGCTTACCGTAAAGGTCCCGCCGCTGAAATCCTCGGGGCGCAGTTTGCCGCCCCGGGCCAGGCTGGCCAGGCGTTGCGTCTCGCGCGCCAGCTCAAGAACCGTATATTTGTCGGCGTTGCGCACGACAGGCACGATCAAGCCCTGTTCCAGGGCTACCGCGACGCCAACGTGCACATGTTTCTTCTGCAGCAGGCGATCCTCGGCAAAAGAGACGTTCATCTGTGGCATGCGCCTCAAGGTCAGCGCGACAGCCTTGACGATCAGATCGTTATAGCTGATCTTGAGCGGCGACGGATCTTTGGCCGCATACTCATTGATCTGCTTGCGCAGCTGGCCAAGCTTGCCTGTATCTATGACGCTCGTCACATAGAAGTGCGGGGCAGTCTGCATGCTCTGGCTCAGGCGGCGTGCAATGGTGCGGCGCATGGCCGTCAGCGGAATCTCGACGAACTCATCGGCCTCCTGACCAGTGAGGACAGGGGCAAGCGGCTCCTCGGATCTGGGCTCAACATAGGTCTCAAAGAGCGGCAAGCTGACTGCCGGCTGCAGGCTTGGTGCTGTCTGCTGCTGGGCAGCAATCGCGGCCTCTACATCCATCTTAATGATGCGCCCATTGGGTCCGCTGCCGCGCAATTGCTTATAGTCCAGGCGATGTTCCTCGGCCAGGCGGCGCGCGATAGGCGAGATAAAGATGCGCCCACGCTCAGGCTCCGTGCTGCGGCTCACCGTCGTTGCTGGTGCTGCCTGCGTGGCAAGCTGAGCCTGCACAGCCGGGGCTGTACCGTTGCCTGTGGCTTGGTGGGTTCCGTTGGCCTGCGCGGTCCCCGTAGCCTCGGCGGGCAAGGGCTCGTCGGCGCTGCCCACATAAGCGATGGGCGCTCCGATTGGTGCTGCCGAACCGGCGGGCACAATGATCTTGCGCAAAACGCCGCTCACAAACGACTCAATCTCGATATTGACCTTATCGGTCTCAACCTCGGCGATGGGCTCGCCCTTCTTGATTGTATCGCCCTCTTGCTTGAACCAGTTGAGGATCTTACCTTCTTCCATGGTATCGCCCATTTTGGGCATTTCTACAGTCTTCATATGCTGCTAAATCCTCGCCAGGGCGGCAGGGACGATAGCCTTGGCCGCATGAATAATCTCGTTCTTATCGGGCAGGGCCGCGCGCTCCAGCACCTTAGAGTAGGGCATGGGCACGTCAGCGCCGGCCACATGCTGAATGGGTGCATCAAGATAGTCAAAGGCGTGCTCATAGATCAAGGCTGCAATGCCCTGGCCCGTGCCAAAGTATTTCCAGCCCTCCTCAGCGATCACCACGCGGTTCGTCTTCTTCACAGAATCGACAAGCAAGTCGATATCAAGGGGTCGGATGCTGCGCAGATCGATGACCTCGGCCTCGATTCCCTCTTTGGCCAGATCCTCGGCGGCCTGCATGACGATATGGAGCATACGCGAGAAGGTCACGATCGTCACATGCTCGCCGGCGCGCTTCACCTCGCCGCGATTGAGCGGGACCGTAAACTCTACGCCCTCATCGGGCACCTCGCCCTTCACATTGTAAAGAAGCTCGTGCTCGATAAAGAGGATCGGGTCAAGGTCGCGCACAGCAGCTTTGAGCATGCCTTTGGCATCGTAAGGGGTGGCCGGCATCACCACTTTCAGGCCAGGAAAGTGCGCATAGAGCGATTCCAGGACCTGGGAATGCTGGGCGCCACGCTGAGCGCCACCGCCGCCGGGCGTGCGAATGACCAGCGGAATCTCGGGCTGTCCGCCAAACATATAGCGGAACTTGGCAGCGCTATTGAGGATGAGATCGCTCGCCAGCAAGCTGAAGTTGATAGTCATGATTTCGAGGATGGGGCGCAGACCGTTTAAGGCCGCCCCGATCGCCGCGCCGGTAATCACCTCTTCGGCCAGCGGAGTATCGCGCACGCGCTTCTCGCCAAACTCGTCAATCAAGCCTTTGGTCACGGCATAGGTGCCGCCATAGCCGGCGATATCTTCGCCAAGGATAAATACGCGCTCGTCGCGCTGCATCTCTTCGCGGATAGCTTCCCGCAGCGCGTCACGATACGTCAGTGTTCGCATATATCTTATTTCCTCTCGTAGCGGTAGGCGAGGGCTGTGGAGTTATCCGCCATAACATCGGTATAAAGTTCGTCAAGAGAAGGAAAGGAACTGTTTTCGGCAAACTCAGCGGCCTCTTCGGCCACCTGGATGGCGCGCTCATCGTTAGCATCAAATTCTGCCTGCGTGGCAATGCCATTCTCCAGCAAGGTCTTCTCAAAGATCGCAATGGGATCGCGAGAGCTGCGCCATTCGCGCTCTTCCTCGCGCGTGCGATAGTAGGCGGGGTCAGTCATAGAGTGAGCGCGGAAACGATAGGTCTTGGCTTCCAGGAGGGCCGGTCCCTGGCCGCTGCGCGCATGTTCCACCGCGCGCTTTGTGGCCTCGTAGACCGCCAGGATATTCATACCATCAACCTGTTCTCCGCCGATATTATGGGCCGCCGCACGCGGAAGCAGGCTATCGACTGCCCAGGCCTTCTCAACGGCCATGCCCATCGAGTACTGGTTGTTTTCACAAATATAGACAACTGGTAGTTTCCAGATCGAGGCAAGATTTAGCGATTCGTGGAATGCGCCCTCATCAACCGCCCCATCGCCAAAGTAACAGACAATAACTGTGTCCTCTCCGCGATACTGAGCAGCTAATGCTACGCCGGCGGCAATCGGCAGGTGTGCGCCAACGATAGCCTGTCCGCCAAGAATCCCTAGTTCATTGCTCCACATATGCATAGAGCCGCCCTTACCCTTGCTGCAGCCGGTAATTTTGCCGAAAAGCTCGGCCATCACCTGACCCGGTTCCATACCTTTGGCAAGCGCGTGTCCATGTTCCCGGTAAGTACACATAATCTTATCGCTTGGGCGTAAGGCCGCGATACTGCCTACCCCAACGGCTTCTTGCCCGATATAGAGGTGCATAAAGCCGCCTATTTTGCCGCGAGTATATTCCTCTGCACTTTTTTCTTCAAAACGGCGCAAAAGAGCCATCTTGTAGTGCATTTCTACTAATTGAGTTCGTGTTAGTTCTGCTAGCGTAGCATTGCTGATCGCCATAGGCCCCCCTTGTGTGGTAACTGCTTGGTATGTATGCCTGATGCTGTGACATACTTCATTGTATGTGGTGAGACCTTCAGCTTAACACGCCATTGTGTCTATCTGATTATAGTTTTCCTACCTATTGTACCTTATCGGTAGCTGAGATTGCTATAGAGAGTGCTGGAGCATGACATTTTGCTTACTGTGGGATGTGGGAATGGCACCCTGAGATGACGTGGCATAGCCCCTGGGAGGGCTTGTACGGGACGTTTGCTCGGTCTCCGTCTTGCACCTCCAGGGGCCAGGCGATTTCTGGCAGTGAGGGATCTCTCACCATATAAGGTGGCGCGGAGGCCGCCGGCTTCTAGCCCTGGTGAGGAAACGACACGGGTGTCATCCATCACCTTTTGCGGGGAGCCATTATTTCAGGAAATGGCTCCAAACCCCTCCACGCGGGTTGCCTCTGTGGGTCAAGCGCGCCTGGCTCAGTTCTCTGCAGGTCTGGCATCCATGAGTCTGGCTTGAACGCTCTCTGCCAGTTTGGTCATAGGCCATAGCGGTCAGCGTTGGCGCCATGCGCTCTGACTCGCTTGATCCCTCCGAAAACCTTTCCTTCTCTCAATGGAAGAGAAGGGAGCCGGTCAAGTCCGGGCCTGCCATGTGCTGAGGCGCGTGTCCCAGCGTTTCCAGGCTCCTACCCATAGGGCGTAGGACCTGACTTGTCTTAAAGTAAGCCTTGACTAGTTAGCAAGTGATAACTGCGAATGGACTTTGCGCAGAATATGGGTCTGCGACTACCCGCTCTGGCTTAGTTCCACCCGCCTGACGGTGCCGGGGTAGGCTCGCTGGCCTTACCAGGCTCTGCTTAAGGCGCTAGTTGTAACGCTGCTGAAGACAACTTTCTGCTTCTTGCTAACATTGCCTGCTGATCTTCCTGAGAAGATTCTATTGCTTTCTACTACAGACCGGGCCAGGAGTGACAAGCGCTCATAGCCCGGTTCTCTGGCCACGCGTTTGCGGCGCGAGGTCTCTGATAACAGACTACTTCTCTTTGATCACTGCCTCTGAGAGATCTTTGCCGGGGAAGAAGCGCACGCGCTCTTTGGCGGGCACCTCTATTGGTTTCCTATCGCGTGGATTAACCCCCTTACGAGCTGCACTTTGACGGACTTTAAATGAACCAAAGCCCACTAAGCGTACTTCGTCGCCATTCTGAAGCGCTTCCCGAATGCTATCCAGGGTTGCTTCCAGCACTTCAGCGGCCTGTTTTTGGGATAGTTTAGCTTGTTTGGCAATGCGCCTTGAAAGCTCTTGCCGACCAATTGTAGCAGGTGTAGCGGCTTTTTGGGTTTTTTCTTCAGCCATGGGTTCAAAATCCTCCTTGCAACAATCAAAACGCGTCGCCTGTAAGGCCCGGTTATGACATTGTTGGGCCTGCGAAGCGGCGTTACATCCTCACTGCCGTTTAGGAGTATAGCATGTAGATTTGAGAATTACAAGCGTACCTCTATGGCTAAAAATTTATCATATATAGTAAATCTGCTTTACAAGCCAGTCTATACCTAACGTCCAAGCATAAAAATGGCCTGCCAGGCTATCACCAATCCTCGTGCTACTTCATATAGAATGATACTTTTTTTCGTGTAGCGTTACTCAATCCGGGTCTTATAGCTGAGGTACGCAAGTGGTGGTAATACTTCAGCTATAAACTGCTCAGCAGCACACTATTATTTTTTGAATACTTATTCAAGATCGGGGCTGCTCGCTGCTAACATGTTCATCGAGCAGATATAAAATTCGTCGATTGTCAGGGGCTTGTCAGGAAGGCTTGCCTGGCTGCCGGA
This sequence comes from Ktedonosporobacter rubrisoli, assembly GCF_004208415.1. GTDB lineage: Bacteria > Chloroflexota > Ktedonobacteria > Ktedonobacterales > Ktedonobacteraceae > Ktedonosporobacter > Ktedonosporobacter rubrisoli. The sequence goes on from NZ_CP035758.1 coordinate 8,386,676, forward strand.
GATGAATTGTAGTAAGCTATGTACTATTAGTGGGAAAATTTCATAGATGGGCAGTTTTTGCCTCTGCAATTCGCACATTTATAACCCTCCTTCATTTTATGCTGCTCAAGCCCACACAAACATAGGCTTGACAAAGCTTCGCTTTTCCGCCAAAGCTTTCTATGAGGTACAATATCGGCATGTATGAAGGCGGGGCTTTTTCTCCCTTTGTTCGCCTCCGTCAGCGGCAAAGCAAGGCAGGCAAAGGTCCCGGATTAGCAGACAGGTTTCTTGCTGGCAAACGGAGAATTAAGGGAGAGGAGAAAGAGACCTTATCCAGAAAAGGATTACATTCAGTTATGGCTGATCTTGTTGCTGAAAATGTGTACCGGCTATGCGTTCCTATCCCCTTCCCTCTGCGTACCGTCAATGTCTATGTGCTCGTTGGCCCTGCTGGCTGGGCGCTATTTGATACTGCCATTGGCACCGAGGAAGCGCGCACACTTATTTATGAGGAACTGCAAGGTCTTGGGCTCAAGTTGGAGGAGTTGCGGGCCATTGTGCTCTCGCACATGCACCCCGATCATGTCGGGCTGTCAGGCGAACTATATGAGCGAAGTAGGGCCGCAGTCTATATGCATCCCATTGATGAGGCGGCGCTACAGCTCTTCTGGAACAGCGCCCAGGCGCGCACATTTGCCCAGACCAACCAGTTTTTTGTGCCCCATGGCATGCCTCGGGAACCGCTGTATCCTCCCCAGGTGCCACGCGAGGTCATGCGCAAGGTGGTCGGCGTGCCGGCCCATGAAGCCTTTACGCTCCTTGAAGACGGGCAGCAGCTAGAGTTGTTGGGCGAGCGCTATGAGGTATTGTGGACGCCGGGGCATGCCGATGGCCATATCTGCCTCTATCGTCCCCGCGATGGAGTCTTCCTGGCAGCTGATCATGTTTTGCCGCGCATTACGCCTAATGTCGGGCTTTATTCGGCACAGGCCCGGGAAAATCCTCTTGGCGATTTCTTGAGCTCGTTGCGCAAGGTGGAAAACTTGCCGGCAAGCATAGTTTTGCCAGGCCACGGCGAGCCCTTTGCTGACCTGGCGCTGCGCGTGCGTGAGCTGATTGAGCATCATGATCAGCGCGAGCAGGAGATTTTTGCCTTGTTGGCTCAACATCCTCAGCATGCCTATCAGCTGGCAAAGCAGCTATTCTCAGCACGCCTCAAGAGCCAGGATGCCTGGCGCATGGCTGTGGCCGAGACGCTTTCACACCTGGAATATATGCGTTATGCCGGCCAGGTGAGGCAGCAGCATACCAGCGACGGTTTGATTCTGTATGCCGCGCTCTAGCCCTGCTCGCAGCTGCTTTTCCTGCAGGTTGTGATATACTCCTGGATGTTGGAGATTAGGGTGAATTTCCCAACAGCAAAGCAAAGGAAGGAAAGCGTGCCCAGGCACTTAGCGCATGCGCTCATCTGGGAAGAAGGCAGGCAGTGTTATCAACTCCGGAGCTCAGGGCAGTTGGAGCTGTGTTATTTTGCTGGAGACGAGGTTGCCTTTTCGGCCTGGTTGGAGGTGCATACGGCCTTTGCCTTTGTTGGCAAGGCTGGAAGGGTCTCGGTACTTAAGGAAGCCAGGCGTGGCGGCAGAGAGTATTGGTATGCCTGCCGTACGCAGCAGCGCCATACCTCCAAGCGCTATCTGGGATCGTCGGCTAAAGTGACGTTTGGGCGCTTAGAGGAGGTAGCGAGGGAGCTCAACCGCCAGCTTGCTCCGCTTCCCTCTCAGCAGAGGAGAGCCGCTGAGTCAAGGGAGGCATTTCTTGCAGCCAGGCTTTCGCCCCCTCGTCTGCCGCCTGCCCTTGTGGAGCGCCCACGCTTGCAGCGCATGTTGGACGCTGCGCTGGTTCATCCTCTCACCCTTATCTCGGCCCCGGCGGGAAGCGGCAAGACCACGCTCCTCTCCGCCTGGATAGCCTCCTTTGCCCGGCAGGAGCCCGGCGCTAACGCTGCTGGAAAGAAGCTAGCTGTGGCCTGGCTCTCGCTTGAGGAGCTCGATAATGAGCCACTTCGATTCTGGGTTGCCTGTATCGCGGCTTTGCGCAGAGTGCTGCCGGCGCTTGGGGAAACGGCTCTTGCTCTGCTCCACGCGCAAGAAACTCTCCCTCTTTCCACTTGCCTGATTAGCTTGCTTCAGGAGATAGAGCAGGTGGATAGAGAGCTTCTTCTCATCCTTGATGATTACCAGGTCATCTCTGAACCTGGGCTCATTCAGTCAATGCATTTTTTGCTTGAGCATCTGCCTGCCAATCTGCATTTAGTGCTTGCCAGTCGTGCCGATCCTGAGCTTCCCCTGGCTCGCTTGCGCGTGCGGCAGCAACTGCTTGAGATCAGAGATCCCGGGCTGCGCTTTACATGGGAAGAGACTGCAACTTTTCTGCGTCAGGGGATGGGTCTGCCGCTCTCTGAAGATGAGGTAATAGCGCTACAGGCGCGCACTGAAGGCTGGATCGCCGGCCTACAACTTGCCGCCATTTCGCGCGGCAGACAGGAAGATTTCTCTCTATCCCTGCAGAGCTTCACGGGTAGCCATCGCCTGGTTCTCGATTATGTGCAGCAGGAGATTCTTGCCAGCTTACCTGTAAAGCTCAAAAATTTTGTCCTGCAGACCGCGCTTCTCGCGCGCATGGACGCGGCCTTATGCCAGGCGGTTACTGCTCTGCCAGCCACCTCGACATGCCAGGAGCTATTAGAGGCGCTTGAGCGGGCCCACCTCTTTGTGATACCGCTGGATGAGCATAGGCGCTGGTACCGCTATCATGACCTCTTTCGCGAGGCGCTGCAAGCTCAGCTACAGAGAAGTCAGCCGGAAATGGTGCCGCTCCTGCACATGCGGGCGGCTCGCTGGTATGCAGGAGCTGGGGAGTGGCGAGAGGCTATCGCGCATGCGCTCCTGGCTCCTGACTATTCCTATGCCGCTACCTTGATGGAGCAAGCAGCTCCTCACTTCTGGCACAGCGGCGAGGGCAGAATTGTACTGACCTGGGTGCTGGCCTTACCAGGTTCCGCGCTGAGCATGCACACGCGCCTGGCTCTGGCCGCCGCGCTTCACGTTCTCTACTCAGTTCCTGTGCATGGAAAGGGCGTGGTTGCTGAAGTAGAGCGAGTCATCAAGCGGCTGCAAGGGCTTGTGCAAGGTGCGCCGTCGCTCTATCTTCAAGCGCAAGAGGCGGCATTAGTCGAGCGAAGGCTTTTCCTCTTGCTGGCCTTTGGTGAGGCGCGGGCGATTCTCGGCCAACCTGAGCCCGAACGTTTACAACAGCTAGCACGGGCCGCAGAAGCATTACCAATGGATGCGGAGGTGAGCTGGAACCTTATTCCTCTCACGCTTACCTTCTGGCTGACTGACTTCTTTCCACAGATGCGCGTTTCTTTGATCCCAGGGTTGCTAGCAGCTAAGCAGCAAGCGCTACAGGCAGCGCACTACCCCACAACGATAAGGATCGTGAGCTTGCTTGGCGAGACATATATCAAAAATGGGCAGTTGCAGCAGGCGAGGAGGCAGTATCTTGAGGCGCTGGCCCTCATTGAGCAGAGTGGTGTACGTACCAGCCTGACAGGATCTCTCTATCTTGACCTCTTTACGCTCTCTTACGCTCAGAATCAGTTGGCGGAGGCCGCTGACTGGTTGCGGCAGGCCTTGCGCATCGCCTACGATTGGCGTCAACCATATCTACAGGCTCAGGGGGAATGCGCTTCCATGCGCCTGGCTCTGGCCCGTGGAGATCTCTCGGCAGCTAATCAGGCTCTGCAGCGACTAGATACTCTCCTTGCGCACGAGGAATTCCCCCGCTATGTGCCCAGAGAAGAATATGCGCTCTGGAAAGTGCTGAGCCATCTACAATACTGGCTGGCAAGCCGAAATCTGCCAGAGGCTCAGGCGTGGGCGCAGCAGCACATGCTCTCTCCCTGGACCTGGGAATTTATGGCGAGTGGCGAGCTGCTGATGCTGGTGCAGGTCTTGCTCACCCAAAGGCAGTATTCTCAGGCCTGCGACCTGCTCTCACGCTTCAGAGAGCGCCTTTGTGATGCTGCCGATCTTCAGACCTGCATGCAGTTCCTGGCGCTCTCCCTTGTGGCCTTTGTTCTGGCAGAGCGCAAAGAGGAAGCCTGGCGCTGGGCAGAACGGCTGTTTGCTTTGACCGAGCCAGAAGGCTCTATACGGCTGTATCTGGATCTTGGATTGCCTATGAAGCAGGCCCTGACTATCCTGTATGCGAAAATTCCTTCTATAGATGAAGGTGCGCGCGAGGCTGCTGTGAGGAGGGCCTATATAGCGCAATTGCTGGCATTATTCGCGCAGGAGGAGCAGAGACAGGCCTTGCCTGCCGGTAAGCAGCCAGCTCGGGATGCTGAGGCTCAGTCGTCTGCTCTCCCACGACTCGCCGTGGCTGCTTTGCCCGAACCGCTCACTGCCCAGGAGTTGCGGATCTTACGCTTGCTGGCATTGGGTCGTACGAATCGAGAAATTGCCGAGACTCTTGTCGTTTCGCTCAATACTGTAAAGTCCCATCTCAAGCATCTCTATAGCAAGCTCGCTGTCAATAGCCGGATGCAGGCCTGTGCGCGCGCCCGCGATCTACAAGTGCTTTGATCTCCTCACGAGGTTGGCTGATCCCTGCTTTCTCACCCCGCAAAATCACCCCGATGGGTGTCGATAGCTTCCCTACGTTTTCTGTATACTCCTGCTATGCAGGATATGGCGATATAGGCTGAACCAGGCATATGGCAGGAAAGCCATGCGGCCTGCTCACCTCTGTATACTGGAGAAGATAGGAATGTAGCTTTCCAGGAAATTAGCCGGTATTGCTGCTTCTGTGACCTGGCAGAAGAATAAGAGAATAGGATTGCCTGCAAGCGAAATTGAAAGATAAAGAGAAGGAGCAAGAATCTTGAGCGAGCATACGTCTTCATCAGCCACCTCACAGCCGGCTGAGGATCTCAAACGTTTAGAGAAACTTGTCGGGACCTGGGCGCTTTCCGCCGATACCTCTGGACAGGTAACCTACGAATGGCTGGAGGGCGGCTTTTTCCTGCTGCAACGTGTGGACATGTTGCACGCCGGCCATCGTATACAGGGCCTTGAGGTCATTGGTCATCTGCGCCCCTTTGGTGAAGAGCCCAGCGCGGATATTATCTCGCGTTTCTATGGCTCAAGCGGGGAGACCCTGGATTATGTCTACGAGCTTACCGGCAATACCTTGATGATCTGGGCAGGCGAGAAGGGTTCACCAGCTTACTACAAGGGAACGTTTAGCGAGGATGGGAATGTCTGCGTGGGAGCCTGGGAGTTTCCTGGCGGTGGCGGCTATAGCTCGACGATGACAAGAGTACGGCGTCAGGAGGATTGAGACATGGCGCAATCAGTAGCAATTACAAAGCCGATATCCAATGGCCAGACCCTGTTCGCACGGCTCTCTATAGCTGCGGGAACACTCTTTGTGCTCTTGCTCTTGAGCCTGCATGTGCTTGAGCCAGAGTTTGACCCGACCTGGCGCTTCATCAGCGAATACGCGCTTGGTTCCTTTGGCTGGATGATGCATCTAGCGTTCTTTCTGTTGGCGACGAGCCTGCTGAGCGCCGCGCTAGCTCTCTTTTCCCAGGTGCGCAATGTGCTCGGCTACATCGGACTCGCCATTCTTGGCCTGGCGGCCGTTGGCTTATTCATGGCTTCCATTTTTACGACAGATACGATTACGACGAGTCAGGCCGCGCTGAGCTTTAGCGGGAGCATGCACGATCTTGGGGCGGCCCTGGACTATACGCCGATTGCGGCTCTCTTGCTGAGCTTTGTGCTGGTGCGCCAGCCAGCGTGGCGACCTGTGCGCGTATGGCTGTTCCTCACAGCGGGTATTACTCTTGTGGCTATGGTAGCGTTTATGCTCATGTTGCCCCATGATGGCAAATTCGGTCCCGGCGTGCTGGCTGGCCTGTTTGGACGCTTCCTGATCGTGTCTTATCTCGGCTGGCTCCTGACCGTGGGGTTACACATACTCCGCCTGCATCGCCGCGCTGCCTAGTGTGTAGTCATCAGTTCATCTCAACCGGCTCCGTCAATTGCAGAACGGAGCCGGTTGTCTTTGCTCATTCTGGCGTTTCATAAAGCCGTGAGCATGACGAAAGGAGAGCTGTTAGCTATTTCAATGGAACGTAGATTATTCCCTCATCTTGTAGCTTGCTTCTTGACGTTGGTTCCAGGTTGAAATGTTTTTCCTGGAGAGCCCTTGACCTCTTGTATTTGCCTGCTTCCTCCTTTTTGACCGCGAGAAAACACCTTTGGCAAGGGGTGAGCCCTGCTGACTCATTCAAGAGGCCGATTTCCCTTTCATTGGAGAGAAATCGGCCAAAAAGAACTCTCTCTAAAGGCCACAGTTTTACTAAAATGACCAGGCCTGCTGAAATGAAACTGGCAATTTGGCTCAGGTTTTCCGTCAACAGCCCGACCTTTTAAGATTCGGCAAAAGGGAATGTTATGAGCGCGGAGGCGATGGAAAGCGCTAAGGAAAAAGAAGGTGTGCAGATACTAACAAATGAGGGAGGTATTTCGTCTCTTGTACGATCTCTGTTCAAAACCACCCTCATTTCTATCAAAGATCGTGGGTTGCTATTGCTCTGCGACTCTATCAGATCAGTAGCAGTGGACCCAGTTGCAATGATGAGGTCAGGGGTCACATCAGTGGTTTGCGGCATAAGGAAGAGCGTGTTTTATCAATGACCATGCAGCGAGATCCAGGTAGCCCGCAGGTAGGAGCGCTCTCCTGCCTCACCTATCACAGAAGCTGAAGCGTTTTTAGGAAGCGACTTCAGTCCCTGTAGAAAACACGCTCTCATACTCTATTCTGAAGAGGAGCAAAGAGCATGAATGTGAAGCGCACATCTCCGAACCCAATCATTATTGTTGGCGGCGGCTTAACAGGCCTCTGCGCCGCTGCTTTACTCGCACGCGCGGGACATCACGTTCTCCTATTTGAGAGGTCCAGGCTTCCTGGAGGCTATGCACGTACCAGAGAGCAGGAGGGGTTCTTTTTCAACTTTGGAGCCCATGCCTTCTATCTTGGAGGCCCTGGGGAAAGGGTGCTTAGAGAATTGGACATTCCTGTGAGCGGAGGCCGGTTGAGTATTGATTATGGTCTGGCCCTTAAGCAAGACGAGGATCATCGCCTCCCCTTTGGTGCAGCTGCCTTAGCTGAGACAACTCTGTTTTCTCAGGCAGAGAAAGATGAGCTCTCCCAATTGTATGCGGCACTGCCACAGCTCGATAGCGCTCAATTGCGAGGGATCAGTTGGCAAACATGGCTGGAGACCAACATACGGTACGCCTCGGCCCGTCAATTTCTCCAGGCTCGTGCCCGGTTGAGTACGAATACCTGGGCACCTGACCTCATTGATGCAGGCCTGATCATAGACATCTTGCAGAACAATTCTGGCGTGCTATATCTGCATAAAGGCTGGCAACCTCTGGTTGATGGCCTCCTCCAAGTCGCTCAACAAGCCGGTGCGACCGTGATCACTCGCGCCAGGGTTACTGCTGTGGAGGTGGCTTCTGGGGCAGTGGAAGCGATCCGTTTGGAAGATGGGACACGCTACAAGGCCTCAGCCGTCATCCTGGCTGTTGATGCTCACACTGCCTCCAGCCTTGTCGCAGAGGGGCAACACGATCTCATGCGCAGTTGGGCCCAGCAGACGATTCCATCATATATTGCTTGCTTTGATGTCGCCTTGCGTCGCCTGCCCAATCCCAGGAATATCTATGCGATTGGTATGGACTGTCCACTCTATTATGCTGTCCATTCTACCTGGGCGCAACTTGGGAGAGAGGATGGAGCTTTCATCCATACGATGAGATATCATAGATATGACGAATCACTCTCTGCGGAGATGAGTAAACGAGAGTTAGAGGCGCTCTTGGATCGACTGCAGCCAGGCTGGCGTGCGGAAGTGATTGCAGAGAGCTTCCTCCCTCATATACAAGCGGTAAGTGACATTGTTCAGGCGAAGCGAGGCGGGATCAATGGTCGCCCTGGCCCTGTGGTTCCAGCCATTGGTGGCCTGTACGTCGCAGGTGACTGGGTAGGCAATGAAGATCAACAGTCAGGGGCAGCTTTTGCCAGCGCGAGCCGTACTGCCCGCCTTGTCACAGAAGCTATGGTTGCTTCTTAGTGCGAAATATAGGCAAGGCTGCTCTCCCAAAGACAACTGTAGGATACCACGCCATCTATGCGTGTGAGAGGTGAACTTACCTGACTCCATCTTCCCGTACTGGCGAGCCAGGATAACCTGGCTCCCTATTCTGATTGAGGTGACGGAAGTTATGAAACAAGAAGAGATCGTTCAAACCTATAGGCCATTACTCTTTTCCATTGCCTACAATATGCTCGGGAGTGTGATGGACGCAGAAGATTGTGTGCAGGAAACGTTTCTCCGCTGGTACTCAGCAAGCAGCGATCAGGAAGCAGAGCTCATACACAATCCCAAGGGCTATCTCTGCACGGTCATCACACGCTTATGCATCGATGAGCTGCGGCAGGCTCGCAGACAGCGCGAAAGCTACATCGGAGTCTGGCTTCCTGAACCAATGGTGACAGACGATATGAGTATCAGAATGGTACAAAATGAAGTACTTTCCATTACGTTGCTGCATTTGCTCGAAACGCTCACGCCGCTCCAGCGTGCTGTGTTCTTGTTACGCCAGGTCTTTGATTATGATTATGCCGAGATTGCCCACATGGTGCAGAAGAGTACAGTCCACTGCCGTCAGTTAATGTGGCAGGCCCGACACGCCCTGCGCGTCAATAGTCAGCACGACAGCCTGGAAGTCAAGCAGCACTCCCTCATCGTCAATCAGTTTCTTGATGCCTATAAGCGTGGCGATATGGAGGGCCTTCTCTCATTATTTGCCCACGATGTAGCGCTCTATACTGACGGTGGTGGCAAAGCTAAAGCCGCACGCAAGCCGCTCTATGGAGCATTCAAGGCTGCGCGTTTCCTGGTGGCAGTCAGACCCACAGCACCAGAGCCGCTCGTGTATCGTCTTGCTCACATCAATGGTCGGCCAGGGATCATTCATTATCGGAAAGAGGCCCTTTACTCAGTGTGGGCCTTTGACATAGCAGAGCAAAAGATCCGTGAGGTCAATGTGGTTGCCAATCCCGAGAAATTACGGCATATCCCACCTCCTTATCAGGTCACAAATATGTAGATGAGGGTCTTATAGATCACTTGCCGACAATGGTGAGCAGGAAATTGCTCCTGCCTGAATCACTGTCAGCCAGGGCTTCGCCTCTTTGCCCTGCTCATCGAGCAGCAAAATATCAAGTGCAGTGCTCGGCCTGCTACATGTCACTAAATTTCTTATAGTCATTATGTAGACACAAGGAGGTTACGATTTCTCCACATCTGATCGAAGATGTCTGTTAGGCAGGTTGATGGGGGCGCGCTGAGCATTTTGGTAAGCGCCTGACGGAGCCGCTGGAGATCGAGAAGCATATCATCACGTTGTCTGGTTTTGGGGATGTGGCGCCTGATAAGCTTGCTAAAGCCGTCAAGAGCCTCACATATGCATTCCAGGTCAGCGCAGCTCAGGAATAGTGCAGCCTCGCTGCTCTGCTGTTGTCGATAGCTGGCCAGCCGTGTGCAGAGCGCAATAAAGCGAGAAACCTTATCCTGGCTTGAGCTCGCGCCGCTGGCTGAGCGACGCAGATAGGCCACATAGGACTTGATTATTTGCTCGATGGCTGCTATCTCGTCTGGGTGAAGCTGCAGATACGCTGGGGAAGACTGGTCTAGCCTGCCCAATGGGTCCTGTACGGCTTCCATCTGAGCAGAGGTGTCGTCATCGTTTGGTTGCGAATGTGGCTGGTATTGTGCCATCTTATCGGCTCCTTCTGCTTACATCTTGCGTATGGGTAGCAATCGAGGCGAGGTAGGGAATGCCCGTCAGGCGTTGCAGGCCTGCATGCACTTGTTGGGCCTGTAGCGCTCCTATCGGGTGTCCGTTCTCAATATTCCAGATTGTGAGATAGCGCACCCGGGCTACCAACGAGACATCTAACGAAGAGAGCTTGTAGCGCTTAAGGTAGGCCCGAAAATTCGTAGCACTTCTGACAAGCGTATCAGGCAAAATGATAGTCTCCTGCTCAGCAGGCCGATATTGATTATCGCTCCTCAACATACTCAATTCCTCCAAACCATAATGCGTAAACTATGCACAACCTCATCAAGCAGTTCATAAGCTTAAGCTTGCTTCGGTTTTTTGAAGCCTTCTTAGCAAAACTTATGCTGCATTATGAAAATGTAGTTCGAGCGAATAATAGTCCTTGATATTATTTTTGTAACCGAAGCTTATATGCGAATCACCGAAGTTTTGTCGGGCAACTACAATGAATATATATGCACTGATCGAAGATATACTCGGCGAGTAATAAGTATAAAACCGGAAAGAGCATGCTATAATGGAAGAATGGTACTGGTGGTTGCGCTATGGTAACTTTCCTCCTGGGCGGGGAAACTTACCACATATGGGGAAGGTTATTGCATTCCATCGTCAGAAGCGCTATAGGACGCAAGCGGAATTCGCGATAGCTCTAGGCGTTGATAAGCGTTCGGTTGAAGAATGGGAGGCAGCCGTGTTTATGCATGATCAGGAGCGCCGCATCATGTTGGTCAGGATGCTCAAGATTGCCCCGGCCCTGCTTGGCCTGGATTGGCGCCTTGTTGTCTATGAGAATAATCAGGGAGAGCACAAAGATTCTCTTCCACGCATGGTAGAGCTTATTGAAGAGGATGCCTATTATGCGTATGAGGATATTCTGGTTATTGGCCATCACTATATTCACAATGGAGGCTCGTCGGATATCGCCCCGAGAATAGATAGACGCTTGCGCAAGCTCGTTGAGATTACCGGGCAGGCGCGAGCTACGGATCAAGAAGCCTGGAAAGCGCTCTTGTGCCGCTACTATCAGCTTTCTACCCGCATCAAGCAGCAATGCCTTTTGGATGCCATAACCGCCTCGCGGCATGCCCAATTGGCCGTAGAGCTGGCCGAAGAACTGCAGGATGCAGAGCTTATCGCCTCAGCTTATGTCAATAGTGCTTGCACAAGTACCCAGCAAGGTCAGCTTGATATCGCGCGTCAGGCTATCGCCATGGCCATGACGCAAATGGATAAGATCCGCAATGCTCCGCTGAAAGGTAACATCTATCTGGAAGCGGCAAATATTAACACACCCTTTGCCTTGCAGGATAGCAAACTGCAAACGCAATGTAAGAACTGGCAAACACAGGCTCTTAATCTGCTCTATAGAGGTATCGAACCCGACGATAACTTTTTTCACTTCAATCTTTCCGCCGTTCATCACGAGAGAGCACGTTCCCTGCTCTGCTGGCAAAAGACCAGAACAGATCGCAGTGCGGCCCATGACAAGCTCAAATTGGCCCTGGAGACGCTAACCCCCGATTTAAATGTCTGGAAGGCCTACTACTATATGACCGAGGCAAGGCTCTATCTGGCAGATCACGATATTGAAGGAAGCGCGCAGGCGGGCAAAGCTGCACTGGCCGTAGCCAGGGCTATGCATTCGAAGATGGAAGAGCGCAATGCCGCAAAGCTATATACTGACCTTTATAAGCTAGCGCCCGACAATCCTTATGTACACAATCTGGGGCTGCAATTAGGATTGTTCCCAGCGTAGACAGATATTCTCTATCAGCTGGCTCAAGATCAGCTCCCAGGCGGAGATTCTGTGATGAAAAAGAGCGTTTGTGCTCAACCTGGGAGCAGGCGGTCTCTTAGCGAAACGGCAAGACCCGCTTATGCTGAACCAGTTCCCCATAGGGAGCTGAAGTTCCTTTGGGCAGCGTGGCTAGCCAGATGATATCTTCAGCGGCCTGATCCGGGCTTTGCGCCTCCGTCATGTTGTTGAACCAGGGTCGCGAGGCTGCCGTATCCACTAGACCAGGGCAGACGGCATCGAGAAGGATATCTCTCTGTCTTGCCTGTTCATGCATCTCACGGGCAAGCACGCGCAGAGCTGCCACCTGTCCGATCTTGGAGGGAATGTTGATCCATTCCGGCCAGCCCTCCTGTTGTGCTGTGCCCGTCTGCACGGCTCTGGCATAGGTATCCATCACGTTTTCTATGTCCGAGAGGCTCCTGGTTGTCTCGTCAAATAGATGATGCAGGTGAACAGGGAGATTGCTCAAACGCCCAAAGTCTGAGGCGACCACCAGGAGCCGACTTCCCTTATTAAGGAGAGGGGCGAACGCACGCAGCATACGGACGGTGCCATGATTATTGGTATTGACAAACTCGCCAACCTGTTCCGCTGAAGGTATGGCAGGGGAGATGCGTGCAGCAGCGTTGGAGATCAGGACATCTATGCCTCCATGTCGTTGCCTGATCAGGTCTGCACAGCTCTGGACGCTAGCATCATCGGCGACATCAATAACTGCAAGTTGTGGGGACAAGCCCTCTGCTTGTAACAGCACAACCGCCTCCTCCCCTCGTTCTCGCTGACGTGCTCCCAAATAGACAATCCCTTGTTCTCCCCATTGCCGGCTCAAGAGACGAACCAGTGCTAGCCCTAACCCCTGATTTGCTCCGGTGACCAGCGCAATCTTTTTCATAGCTTTTCCCTTTTCTAAACAGGATGCAGCTCTCGGACAAGTAAAGCCAGAACTGCTCATGTTTCTGCTTCCTACAAGCGCTTTCACTGCTCAATTTATTCCAACCTTTGTGGGCTAGCACTGATAATCTAGCGCTGCAACTGGACCTGTTCCCGGCTTAATTGAGGATAGGTAAAGGAAAGATCGTTACGGGATAGCCCATAACAATCTTTCCTTCACTATCTCTCTGCGTGTCTACCGCTGGCGTGCAAGCTTACATGCGGCGTTGGCGCAGGCGCCAGAAGGTAAGCAAGACCAGAATCCCAGAGATGACTAGCAAAACCGCCGCGTGTATCCACTGCAAGGGCCAGAAGCGCTCAGGTGGCTGATAGTCTAACCTCCACTGGATATGGTGCTCTTTGATGCATTGGTTGATCAGTTGCTCATACTCATCCTCGGTAGCCGAAGCCCGAAAGCCGCAATAGGTGCCGATCTCCCTAATTTCGTGCCCTTGCTGATCGGTATAGCCCATATGAACTACTAGTTCATTAATCGGCTCTTTCATGGTGATATTGGCCTTGGGTGCCTTATCGATGGCGCTAAGCGGGGGCAGCAGATAAGGAAAGATCGCGCTAAGCCCAATGAAAAGGGCCAGGTAGAGCACAAAGGTTAGCGCCATCGCGGGCAGCGTGCGATGCACAAAAGCCCCGGCGGCAACACCTAGCGTCAAAGCGAGCAATGCGTAGCCTGGCAAGATTGGCCCTTGCATAGCATAATTTGTCCAAATCAATGAATGTATATGCAGATTCCCCCAGGTTGCAATAATGCTGAGCAGGCCAGAGCCCAGCAGGGTTGCCACAATAAGTAGCCCGAGCTTGATAGCCAGCCAGCGCCCGCGCGACACACTCTGTAGCCAGGCGAAATAGTGCGTGCGCTGCTCTTGTTCGCGGGCAATCAAGGGCGCGCCTAGAAAGATTCCCATAGTTAGGGGGAGCAGGAGTACGAGGCCGAGACTGAGAATCAGAGACGTGTTTGGGTCTATAGGGATATTGAGACTTGGCTCAACTATATTTGGGCAGCTATGAGGTCGCGTCATGCAAATTGTTAGCTCCTGCTGCAAGGTAGTCTCGTAAGTAATGTAGTTGAAAATCATTACAGTAGCTAGCAATAGAAGCAAGAATGCGATTGTGATAAGCGCAGTTCGATATTGTCTCCACACAAGCCAGATCATTTTATTTACTCCATCTGTAACATCTTGAATGCTATGCTCATGAATATGCAGTTATATTCAGATAGGCTTTTTTGTCTGCCTGGTCTACAAGGTCTCAATGGCGACGCCGGAGTAGGCGCCAGAAGGTAAGCAAGACCAGAATGGCAGAGATGACAAGTAAAATTGCCGTGTGTATCCACTGCAGCGGCCAGAAGCGTGCGGGAGGCTGATAAACCCTCTTCCACTGCAGATGGCGCGCTCTGATGCATTGATTGATCTGCGTGCCATACTGCGAATTGTTGACTATTGGAACGTTGCAATAGGTGCTGATCTCCCCGATCTCGTGTCCCTGCTGATCAGCGTAACCGGCATAGAACACCAGATCACTAGGACGGCCCCATGATTCGTTGCCATTGTGCAGAGCATAGGTCGTGCTCATAGGAGGCAGCAGGTACGGATAAGCTGCACTCAGGCCGATGAAGAGAGCCAGGAAGAGCACAAAGGTCAGGGCCATCGCCGGCACCGTGTGTCGTACAAAGGTCCCAATCGCAATACCTAGAGTTAGGGCAAAGAGAGCGTAGGCTGGCAGGACGAGACCCTGGATATGGTACAGATACCAGAGGTTCTGGTCAGCGTCCCAGGGCTGAGCCCACCAGGTCGTGAGCAGCGTGAGCAGGCCAAAGCCCAGCAGAGTTGCCCCGATAAGTAGCCCGAGCTTGCCAATCAACCAGCGCTTACGCGGCACGCTCTGCAGCCAGGCAAAGTAGTGTGTGCGCTGCTCTTGCTCGCGGGCAATCAAGGGCGCGCCCACAAAGACTCCCACCGCTAGCGGGAGCCAGGGCATAAGGTAGGTAAGGGCATTCCAGTTCAAACTCTGAGAAGCAGCCTGAGTCTGAAAGCGAAGCCCTATCTCTTCACAGTTGCCTCCATGAGCCAGGCAAGCCGCCATGCCTGAACTTTGATAGACCGCGTGCGTAACTATACCATCTTTAATCAGGATAAGCGCGAGCAGCGCAAGCAGGGCCAGGCCAATAATGGCGACAATGCGATACTGGCGCCAGATAAACCAGATCATTTGACTCACTCCATGTGCATGTAGAGAAAGTTGTATCCATGAGCTGCACTAATTCAGTGTACGCTTCATCTTTTCATTGATCGACCCACGAAAACTCAAGCACGGCGTTGGCGCAGGCGCCAGAAGGTAAGCAAGAGCAGCAGGCCTGAGAGGGCCAGCTGAATTGCCGTGTGTATCCATTGCAGCGGCCAGAAGCGTGCGTGAGGCTGATAAATCACCTTCCACTGGATATGGCGCGCCCTGCTACATTGTTGGACCAGCGTGCCATATTGCGAATTGTTGACCATTGAAACGTTGCAATAGGTGCTGATCTCCCCGATCTCGTGTCCTTGCTGATCAGCATAACCAGTGTACAGCACTAGATCGCCTGGTTGGCCCCATGCATTGTTAACGTTGGATAGGGTATAGGTAGTGGTTATTGGAGGTAGCAGATAAGGATAAGCCTTGCCCAGCCCCATAAAGAGAGCCAGGAAAAGTACGAAGGTCAAGGCCATCGCCGGCACTGTGTAGCGCACAAAGGCTCCAACGGCGATGCCTAGCGTCAAGGCACAGAGGGCGTAAGCCGGCAAAACCGGCCCCTGAATATTGAACCAATCCCAAGGGAAGCGGGTTAGGGGTTGGGCCCACCAGGTTGTGAGCAGTGTGAGCAGGCCAAAGGCTAGCAAAGTGACCAGGGTGAGTAGGCCAATGCGGGTAATCAGCCAGCGCTTACGCGGCACGCTCTGTAGCCAGGCAAAGTAGTGTGTGCGCTGCTCTTGCTCGCGGGCAATCAAGGGCGCGCCAACAAAGACTCCCACAAGCAAGGGTAGCCAGGCTGTAAAGGGAATAAAGATGCTAGCCAGCAACGTGCTGAAGGGTGTCTGTGTGATCAAGCACGTCATAGCTTGCTGGCAACCAGCCAGGTCCAAGTGAGGATGAGCTGAGCGTATATAGATCCCGGTTATAATAAAAGAGCTCATTAACAGCGCAAGCAGAGCCAGGGCTATAATGGCTGTTACGCTATACTGGCGCCAGGTAAACCAGATCATTTATGCACCTCCTGCAGTTCTGGTATCGCCTGTTCAGCTACCTGTAGCGACAGATAGACAAGAATGAGATCGGCCAGCGAAATATCCTCAAATTCCCAGTCAGGATTGTTTACTGATCCATTAAGCTTAACAACTGCCTGGCTCTGGCGCCCGGCATGGCTGGCCTGGATAACCTTATGTGTTTTAGCCAGCGACGCAAAATCCGCTTCGGGTCCGATGAGCCGTTTGTGCGTATTAAGCAAACTCTCGACCTCGCCAGCTACCTGTACGTTTGCCGAAGCGAGAATAACCAGGTAATCGCAGATCTGCTCAAGATCCTGCGTGCGATGCGAGGAAAGAAGTACAGTCACATGATGGTTGACCACTGCCTCCATCAGCATCTTCATAAATTCCTGCTGGGCCAGCGGGTCCATATTGCCGAAAGGCTCATCGAGGAGAAGCAGCTCGGGACGCTTGGCCAGAGCCAGAACCAGAGCTAGCAGCGTTTGTTGGCCACCTGACAATTTGCCCACCCGGCGTGCTGTAGGGATGTGCAAGCGTTCTAGCGCTTCCTGGGCCAGCGTGTTATCCCAGCCGGGATTAAGCTTGCGGCCCAGAAGTAACATCTCCCGGACCGAGAAATGCTTGTAAAGCGCGTGATCCTGAGCCACAAAGCCAATGCGGCGCAGCCAGCCGGTAGCCTCAAGCGAGGGTACAGTATCCAGCACGCGCAAAGTTCCCACCGTGGGCTCAAGTAAGCCAGCCAGCATCTGCATAAGCGTCGTCTTACCCGCTCCGTTCAGGCCAACCAAGCCGGTCACGCTACCGAGAGGAATGTGTAATGTACAGTTTTGCAAGGCCCAATGTTTGCCATAACGTTTGCCAAGATTGTCTGTCTCTATTGCATATGTCATATTTGCTCTCCCTGCAAATGAGGTACTATTCTGCTTATTCAATATAAAAATTAACCTTGTAGAAAAATGAGCCCGAAATTCTTTTAGCTCTGTGTCTGCATCTCGCTTTTTACATGCGTCAGGGTGTCCATAAAGAGCGCCCCAATACCTTCAGCATTCATGCCAGCCTCATAGGCTTTATGTAGCCAGCGCGTGAGCTCCTCACGGAGTGCGGCGTGGCTGGCCAGAGAAGCATCAGCCAGAGTTTTGCGCACAAAGGTCCCGACTCCCGGACGGCTCTCTACAAGTCCCTCGCGCTCAAGCTCGCGGTAGGCTTTAAAGACCGTATTGGGATTAATAGCGATCTGAGAGACTACTTCGCGAACGGTAGGGAGCTGATCGCCAGGCTGCAGAAAGCCCAGGCGCAATGCTCGCTTCACTTGCTGCACAAGTTGCATGTAGGGAGCCACGCCCGAACGACTCTCCAGGTGAAATTCGATCATGAGCTGGCCCTTTACCTCTTTCAATAAAACTACTATTGTGCTAAATAACTAGGAAGATAGTAGAAGTATAGAGAAAGCCCTGGATTCTGTCAAGGGCCGGCCAGCGGTCTGTCAGGACTCAAGTGAGGCGTGAAAGCAGCGGGATGGTCAAAGGCGGTCACAAGGCGGTGCACTCGTCACACGACGTCTGACAGACGGCTAAAGAGAAGGCAGAAAATATGTAACTTTGCGTGGTACATTGATTGTAGTGAAGAATCACCCATAGAAAAAGTTGTAAGCCCTTTGATCTTCTACTGAAGAGTTTCTGATTAGATCGAAATCGAGTTATCCACAAGTTATCCACCAGGTTACCCAAAATTGGTGGATAACACTCTTTTCCTGAATGCCCAAGAAGTGTTACAATGGAGTGGGGCAAAGTGGGGCATTTTGGTGAGTTCATACGGATGGCGGGGAAATTCGGTGAAGTATGTCAGGATATCTCAAAAAATTCTGCTATGTTTCACAAGAGCCAGCGGAACAGCGCAAAACTGAGAAAGTACAACACTTACTATGTTCCTGGGCGAATATGAGCATACTATCGATGCGAAAGGTAGACTTGCCGTGCCGGCGAAGTTCCGGGTCCAGATGGATCGCGGAGCCGTCATTAGCAAGGGCATGGGAACCTGTCTATCGGTGTATACCGTAGCGCGCTGGGAAGAGAAGTCTGATGAGCTGGTGGCCGGGCTGAGCAGCGACGAGCTACGCGATTTTGAGAGGCGCATCTATCCAAGCGCCAGCGAGGTGGAACTGGATGCTCAGGGACGAATGTTGATCCCCGCCAAATTACGTGCATATGCCAAGTTGAGCGGCGAAGTAACGGTAGCCGGAGTGCGCGACCATTTCGAGGTCTGGGATCGGACGGCATGGAGAACTTATCAAGAGCGCCTGGATGCGGAAGGGAGCCATATTCCCTTCTAGGAACAGAGTGGATGGGCGAAAAACAACAGGAAGTTATCAGGGACAGGAACATGCAAGCATAGCGAGGTCCGCTTAGCGCCCGCTCTGACCTCAAAGGTTAGGGGAGCAAAGAATATTGCGTTCTTTCCTGAATTATATAGAACAGCTATCTCATGAATCTAACACAAACGCAGCATATACCAGTAATGTTAGAAGAGGTTATGCAGTTGCTGCAACCGCACGCGGGTGGTCAATATATTGATGCCACGCTTGGAGGAGGAGGGCATACCTCGGCAATACTAGCGCGCTCGGCCCCTACGGGCAAGGTCCTGGGAGTGGATACCGATGTGCAGGCACTGGCACGTGTGAAAGAACGGTTGTCATACTATGTAAGCGAGGGGCGTCTGCTGCTGACCCACGGAAATTTTTCTGATCTGTCGCAAATTGTAGAACAGGCAGGCTTGACCTCGGTACAGGGAATCTTACTGGATCTGGGCTTCTCCTCGGATCAGATGGATACTCCCGAGCGGGGCTTTGCCTTTAGCACCGATGGTCCGCTCGATATGCGCCTGAATCAGTCCTTAGCTACCACGGCTGCGGACCTGGTGAACGAGGCTGATGAAGCAGAGCTGGCCGACATCTTCTGGAAATATGGAGAAGAGCGGCGTTCGCGCCAGATTGCGCGCCGCATCGTCAATCAACGGGCTAAAGGGGCCATCACGCGTACAAAGCAACTGGCGGATCTGGTAGCAGCCGGAGTACCGTATAAGCCGGGGGCCATTCATCCCGCCACGCGGGTCTTCCAGGCCCTGCGCATAGCAGTGAACCAGGAATTGGAGCGGCTAGAGGCCGTGCTTCCTCAGATTTTAGAGATCCTGAGCAAGAAGAGGGCAGACGGAGGGCGGCGAGAGGAAGCAGGTAGAATGGCCATAATTGCCTTTCACTCGTTAGAAGATCGTATTGTTAAGGAATTTATGCGGCGCGAGGCAACCGATTGTCTGTGTCCGCCACATGTTCCGGTCTGTGTATGTGGGCATAAGGCGCGGCTGCGTCTATTGACGCCTAAACCTCGCATGCCCGGTGCGCAGGAAATTGAGCGCAATCCTCGCGCCCGTAGTGCCAGATTACGGGCAGCTGAAGTAGTTGTTGAATAGTAGTGCGTCAAGTGTAGGGGTGTGTATGGAAGCAGGTTCATCTTTCAAGGATGGATGTGCAGGTGGTGACTCAACATCTCGAAGGAACGCAGCGTATGTACAGCCTGAAAGAGCACAGAAGTGCCTCGCAAGTGGCACGAACCAAACCTATTCTGGCCGCGAAACGACGCCGACAACTACACCCATTCTTCTTTCATATGGGACCCGTAGCCTTGTCTATCACCAGTGTCTTACTCATCGGCTTAATGGCGGTGCTCTATCTCAGCCAGTCTGGCCAGGCCGTAGCCGCCAACCAGCAGCTTCAGGATATACATACAGAGCAAGCTACGCTCCTGCGACAAAACCAGGACCTGGTAGATTCTATCGCCCAGGAACGATCACCTGCTTACATCGCAAGTCAGGCAAAGAATTTAGGTCTGGAGCCGGCGGACCCGAAGAGTGTGCGCGTCATCGTGGTGCCACATCTTCAACCGGTTTCGTCTCAGGACGAACCCATCAAGCCTTAAAAAGGGACGAGATCATGTCTGTAGCAGGAGGTGGTAGATGAACGTGGAGTTACGGCGCGCGCGCCACCGCCAGATGTTCATCTTCTTACTGGTGTGCGCAGGCATGTTGGGATTACTGGCCAGGCTCTACTATTGGCAAGTTTTGCAGTCTAGTCATCTTTCGCAGTTGGCGAATGCTGAGCACATACAAAACCAAATATTGAATGCTCCTCGGGGCCTGATTTACGATGCGCAGGGCCATATTCTCGCCACCAATATTGTGCGCGACGATGTGTATATAGAGCCAATACAATTTGTGCAGGATCATCCCGATGCCGAGAATCGCCAGGCGCAGCTAGCTTTGCTGGTTCAGCGCTTACACCAGGTCTTGCCTGGTGTCTCTGAGGATAGCTTGAACCAGGCCTTTGCCTCCAATCAGGCAACTGTGCGTATCGCCTCGCTGATAGAACCGACTCAGAGCCAACGCTTACGCTCATTACGCCTGTCGTATACCTTTCTAGAGCCGCATACGGCGCGCAATTATCCCAATGGTGAGCTGGCGGCGCAAGTGCTGGGCTTTGTCCAGGACGGTGGAAATGGTGTCTATGGCGTTGAAGGCATGTATAATAAGCTTCTGGCCGGCAAGTCTGGCAACTTTACTGCCGAGACCGATCTGAGCGGCAATCCTTTGACGGTGGGGGCGAGCTCGCAACAGGCCGCAGTAAACGGGGCCGACCTGACGCTAACCATTGATAGCTCGCTTCAGTATATTGCCCAGACTATGTTGGCCAATGAGGTAAAACGCCTGGAGGCTCAAAGTGGCTCGGTGATTGTGCTCAATGCGCGCACCGGCGGGATTGTAGCCATGGCTGGTGCTCCAACCTTTGATCCTAATCACTATAGCCAGTATTACAAAGATCGGGGATGCCTGGGCAGCCGGTTTGTCTACTTTAATCCATCCCTGACCTGTGCATATGAACCGGGCTCGACGATGAAGGCAGTGACCATGGCCGCAGCGCTTGATCAAAGCCTGATAACGCCCCATACCACGCTGCACGATCCAGGCTATATTACCTTCAAGGATGGAACGCCCACGGTTACCAACTGGCGAACCAAGAGTTATGGGATCGAGACAATGACGCAAGTGCTGGAGCATTCGGCCAATGTCGGAGCCGCTTATGTAGCTCACGATATCCTGGGGCCGGATCGCTTTTACCCGTACTTGCAGCGTTTTGGTTTTGGGCAAGCTTATAATATCGATGGCCCCGAGGAGAAAGGCGGTTATCGTACAAACAAGTCGCCTGATTGGTCGCCTAGCGATCTGGCCCGCCAATCCTTTGGGCAGGCCATACTCGCTACGCCATTACAGATGGCCATGGTCTTTCAGGCAATTGCTAACGGCGGTGTCATGATGCAGCCCTACCTGGTGGCATCAGTTGAGAATAATGGCCAGGTAGAGACAACGCAGCCGCATGCTTTGCGGCGCGTAATTAGCGAGCAAGCGGCAAAGTTGCTCTCAGGAATGTTGGTTAGCGCGGCTAACTATAACCAGCAAGCGACCTTCCAGGGGTATAGTGTGGCGGTAAAGACAGGCACGGCCACAACGCAAGGTATCTCAGATGATGAGACCGAGGCTTCAATGGCTGGATTTTTACCGGCTACGAATCCTCAATTTGTGATCCTGGTCAAACTGGATAGACCACATGCCAACGATAATATTTATGGGGGTACAGCGGCAGCTCCCCTCTGGAAAGCGGTGGCCCAGCAGTTAATGTGGCATTATGGGGTACCGCCCGATCAGCCTCAAGCATAAGGCAGCATGGATCGCAAAGAGGAGTGTAGAGAATAGCAATAATTGAGGGTGTGCAATGCAGCAAGAACAGAATGAACCGGTAAGCGCTCAGTCCGAATTGAGTGAAACATGGCAAGAGCTGCTAGGGATACTTCCTAAAGGGAAGCATCCTACGGCTCCTCAGGTGTCTCCCAATAACGGGGAAACGCCGGCTCTACAGGAGGACCCCTGGAATTCTTTGGTGCATGCAAAAGGCATTGAGGTTGTTGATTTACAACAACTCCATTTGCATATGAGCGATCAAGATGTTGAGCAGGTTCTCGACAAGATGCGCGAGCAGCCTGCTCAGGATACTGATGACGCATCTGGGTCTGACCATTAGTTGATCAGTCGTTGGTAGTAGTATATTCGAAATAATGTTCTATGTCAAGCCTGTTTACTCCTCTTTTCGCCCCAACTGGAGCGAAAAGCAAAGAGAAAAGGCTTGCAAGATTCCAGGGGTTATCCTGGCGGGGCTCTGGGGCTTATCCCCAGTCTCTCTTTTCCCACCAAGGATAGGGAGAGGCAAAGAGAAAAGGTTTGGGCAGGGGTCCAGGGATCACCCTAGCGGTGGAACCCTCTCCGGGGGAGAGGTAATGGGGCTGGTCCCCAGCCTCTCTCCTCTCCGCGGAGAGGAGAGAGGCTGAAAGAAAAGGTTGGACATAGAACCAATAACTATTAAAAGAAAAATATGTATGTGAACAAGATGTAGAAAAGGAGAGAATGTGGACGACAAAACAGGAAGAGACGTAAGGCATAAAAGCTTCTCTCCTCCTGGCCTACGCTCTCCCGCCTTAGAGTCAGTGGAGCGCCGGCAACGCCAGGCCAAAGAGCAGACCAGGAGCAGCACGCGCAAGCCACGTGCCCGGGGCAGCGAAAAAATAGCCTATGCCGCCGAAGCCCAGCAGGAGCGATCTGCGCCAAGGCACAAGAGCTTGCCGCGCAAGAAAAGCGGAACTGCCAAAGCCTCAGCGCGCCTGGGCCAGGACATACGGGGTCTCGATCTGCGCGCCGTGTGGCGTCAGAAGTTAGACCTGCCCTCAGGCAAACAAGGCGAGCCAGTCCAGGTAATTAGCGAAGAGGAGCAGCAGAAGCTAGCGGAACTGGAAATGCAGCTGCCGCGCGAAGCGGGCAAGATCGATTCGTGGTTGCTAGTGATCGTCCTGGCCTTACTCTGCATTGGCCTGATCATGGTGTATAGCGCGAGCGCATTTTCGGCGGCCCGCTATCAAGGCGATGCCTCCTATTTCTTTCAGCGGCAACTGGTAGCGGCATTTCTAGGCGTCATCGCCATGCTCGTCACCATGCGCATCGATTACCGGCTGTGGCGGCGCTTCTCGCTCATCGGCATGCTTGTAGCCTTGCCTCTGCTGGTCCTGGTCTTGATAATAGGAACAAACGCCTATGGAGCCTCACGCTGGCTGACCCTTGGCTCGTTTCTCTCGTTTCAACCCAGCGAGCTTACCAAGCTCGTGCTGGCACTTTATATAGCCGATTGGCTGGCGCGTAAGGGCAAGCAGGTTGCCACCTTTCTCTATGGCCTGGCCCCGTTCATCATTCTTGTAGGAATCGTGCTAGGGCTGGTCCTGCTAGAGAATGATATGGGCACGGCAATCGTCATTGCGGGCCTGGCAGCGGCCATGTTCTTTACAGCTGGCGCTAATATCGTGCAGTTCTTGCTAGCGGCAGCTTGCGGCGGCCTAATCTTTGGTCTGCAGACCTTATCGGGCTATCGCTCCTATCGCTGGAAAGGCTTTCTCGATCCCTTCCAGCATATAACTAGCATTAATTTGCAGCTCTACCAGTCCTTATTAGCGCTGGGCTCGGGTGGTTGGTTTGGCCTGGGGTTGGGCGCGAGCCGTCAGAAGACCGGCTGGTTGCCCTTGCCCTACATCGATTCGATCTTCGCCATTCTTGGCGAGGAGCTTGGTTTTATAGGTAGCGCGGCTGTCATTATTCTATTTTTATTTCTGGCGTTTCGTGGTTTCCGCCTGGCGAGGCGAACGCAAGACATCTATGGCGCCCTACTGGCAACCGGGATTACCACATGGCTGGTTTTGCAGGCCATCGTCAATATCGCGGCCACAACCGGCTCTATCCCTTATACTGGGGTTCCGTTGCCATTCATTAGCTATGGAGGTACTGCGCTGGTTATCTCGTTAGCGGCAGTTGGTATATTGCTCAATATTTCACGTTATATACAGGAGCCCGAAGCTCCAGCGCTCTCAAAGCAAGCGATTACGAAAACTATAAAAAAACGGACAGTGGACAAGTCGCGACCTTAGCTTATTCTCTGGATGCAAGGCTGCTAGGAAGCGTGTCCCTGGAGGTAAAGGAAGTAGAATGCGAGTCCTGATATCTGGCGGAGGCACTGGCGGGCATGTTTATCCGGCGCTGGCAGTGGCTACGCAGTTACGAAATACATATAATGCCGATATTCTCTATCTTGGCAGCGATGACGGCCTGGAGACAGAGGTAGTGCCGGCCGCTGGCTTTCGCTTCAAAGCTATCAAAGCCGGTAAGCTGCAGCGCTTTGTCTCCTGGCGCACGGTGACAGGCGTGGCTCGGGTACCGGTTGGCATCGCGCAGGCCATCGGTATCGTACGCGACTTTCATCCACATGTAGCATTTACCAGCGGTGGTTATGTAGCTGTTCCGGCCGGCCTGGCCGCAAAGCTCAACAATGTTCCGCTCTTAATGCACCAACAGGACGTACCGCCCAACCTGTCTAACCAACTTTTGGCCCCGCTGGCTACGCGCATCTCAGTGGCCTTCGCCGATTCGTGTCGGCACTTTCCGGCCAGTAAGACCATCCATCTTGGCAATCCGGTACGTCAGGAGATCCTGGCGGTACGCCAGACCACCCCTGAGCAGGCTCGTAGCGCCCTGGGACTCGATCCCGCTAAGCCGCTCCTGCTGGTTACGGGAGGCAGTTCGGGCGCGCGCCACCTGAACCAGGTTGTATGCCGAGCCTTGCCTGAGTTGCTGAAGTATTGCCAGGTTTTGCAGATTAGCGGGCGGCGCCTGTATGACGAGACGCGTGAGCTGGCCGAGCAGGTCTTAGCCGGTCAGGATAGCGCCTTGCGGCAGTCCTATCGTCTTGAAGCGTATCTATCGGCCGAGATGCCGCTGGCCTTGCAGGCGGCCGCGTTGGTTATCTGCCGTTCCGGCGCCTCGACTTTGAGCGAACTGGCAACTCTGGCCCGGCCCTCTATCCTGGTACCTTTACCGACAGAGATAGGCGCATCGCCCCAGGAGGGTAACGCGGCAATGTTTAAGCAGCGCGGCGCGGCCATCGTGATCTTGAACGATGATTTGACGCCTGAGTCGCTCAACGCAGTACTCAAGCCGACGATCACATCAGCCCAGCGCTTGCAGGAGCTTGCCACGGCGGCCGGCAAGCTAGCGATGCCCAACGCGGGACAGCAGATTGTAGAGACGATAGTGAGCATGTCAAGAGTCAAGCCAGCAATGGTCGCGGAGCACGAGGGGATACACGTTTGAAGAAGACACATTTGCATTTCATGGGTATTGGCGGTCAGGGAATCTCGGCCGTAGCACAGATGGCGCAACTGAATGGGGCGCGGGTGAGCGGCTGTGATCAGCGTGCCTCGGCCACCACGCAGGCTATCGAGCGTGCGGGCATTCCAGTGCAGATCGGGCATAGCGCAGAGCACCTGGCGGATGTGGATATGCTGGTCGTGAGTCCTGCCGTTGCGGCCCTCGATAAGCAGAACCCCGAACTGCTGGCGGCTCAGCAATCTGGCATTCAGGTTATTACCTGGCAAGAGTTGCTCGGCGAGCTCATGCAGAATAAGTGCTTGCTCTCCGTCTGCGGTGTCCACGGCAAGGGGACCACGACAGCCATGCTTTCTTTAATGCTTGTGGACGCGGGCCTTGACCCAACCTGCGAGATTGGCGGGGTTGTGCCGCGCTTTGGGGCTAACTATCGTCTTGGGACAAGTCAGTACTTTGTGAACGAAGCCGATGAGTTTAACCATAATTTCTGGCACTATCATCCGCGCGTCGCAGTCGTGACTTCGATAGAGTTTGAGCATCCAGAGTTCTATGCTGACTACGAAGCCTTTTTGCAAGCCTTTGAGCATTTTATTCGCGGCATGGATACACAGGGCGATTGGTCAGTGCCGGCAACCTTGATCTTGAACGCCGATAGCCCTGGCTGCCTGGAACTGCGCCAGCGGCTTCACGATTGGCCCGGGCGCGTTCTGGCTTACAGGATTGAGGGCCTGCAGCCTTCTCAGCCGGAGCTCGCGAATATCGAAGCAGTCTTTGAGGCCTATGATCTCCAGCTGGATGGCGCGACAAGCTTTCGCGTGCGAACGCGCGGCGCCACGGAGCAGGCAGCCATGCGCGGAACAGAGGTCTTCCAGCTACAGTTACCGGGCCTGCACAATATCCAGAACGCACTTGGAGCCCTGGTGGCCGCACGCTGCCTGGGCGTAGAGGGCGCCAGCATTGCCAGGACCCTTGCCGAATTTGGCGGCCTACGGCGGCGCTTTGAGATCCGCTATCAAGGACCGTTCACTATAGGTGAACGGGCTGGCGAGGTGATTCTTGTAGATGACTATGCGCATCATCCCACGGCCATCGCCGCGACCCTGGAAGCCGTGCGCAGGCGCTATCAGGGACGGCGCGTCGTCGCGGTCTATCAGCCGCATATGTATAGTCGCACCAAAACCTTTTTTGCGCAGTTTTTAAGCGCCTTTGATGCCGCTGACCTGGCAATTATCGCCGACATCTTTCCAGCCCGTGAGCGCGACACTGGACTGATCCATGCGCGCGATCTGGTGGCGGCCCTGGCCGAGCGCACGCACTTCAAGCAGCATGCTCAGGTGCTCTATGGCGGCAGCGTAGAGGATACCGCGCATCTGCTCGCTAAGCAACTGCGCTCAGGTGATATTGTCATCATTATGGGAGCCGGCGATATCTATACAGTTACCGAAGCATTATTGAAAAATACTATAAAGGCATAGAAGGAAACATATGACATTCGAGGTTGAGGCTGCATATACCGAGTTACAATCACATTTTGGGAAGCGTGCATTGCGTAACGAGCCATTAGCGCGTCACAGCACATTTGGAGTAGGTGGCCCGGCGGATATATGGGTCTCACTCGAAACGTCAGAGGAGCTAGTAGGGCTGGTAACCATGTGTTCAGAGCAGCGCTGGCCCCTCTTGTTGGTGGGTAATGGCACCAACGTGCTGTATGCCGATGCTGGCATACGGGGCATCGTAGCCCGCATAGCCCTCAATAGCTATAAAATCGAAGAAGAGGGTGCTGGCACGGCCCGCCTGTTTGCTGGAGCTGGCGTAAGCTGGCCGCGCCTCTTGAACGAACTGGCGGCCCTTGGCTGGGGTGGCCTGGAATTTGGTCCAGGCATTCCCGGCACGTTGGGAGGAGCGGTAATCAGCAATGCCGGCGCGCACAATAGCGATCTGGGCCAGGTTCTGGAGTGGGTCAGCGTCCTTGACGCACGGGAATGTGAGGAGCGAGCCGTTGCTCCGGTCGTTCGGCGCTATCGCCAGGCTGAGCTAGATTTGAGCTATCGGCATAGCCGCTTTCGCGCCCAGAGGCGCATCCAGTTTGATGAGCAGGGCTATCCC
Organism: Ktedonosporobacter rubrisoli; assembly: GCF_004208415.1. GTDB lineage: Bacteria > Chloroflexota > Ktedonobacteria > Ktedonobacterales > Ktedonobacteraceae > Ktedonosporobacter > Ktedonosporobacter rubrisoli. Next base: position 8,414,032 of record NZ_CP035758.1, read on the forward strand.
ATTGCCGCCGAGCGTCGGCTCATCGAGCCAGCCGAGATCATCATGCAGGTCGAGGTACGCCTACGGCGTGAGGAGCCAGAGAAGCTGCGCGCCATCATTGCTGAGCATAAGCAGCATAGAAAGAGGACGCAGCCGCCGCAGCAGAGTGCGGGCTCGGTCTTCAAGAATCCGCCGGGGGATTATTCAGGCCGGCTCATCGAGGCCGCCGGCTTGAGGGGAATGATGTATGGCAAAGCGCAAATCTCGGAGCGCCATGCCAATTTTATTGTGAACACAGGTGGCGCCAGAGCCGCCGATGTAGCGGCACTTATCAGAGAAGCACGTAACCGCGTACACGAACAGTTTGGCGTGGATCTGGAGTTGGAAGTCGAGCTGCGCGGAGAGTGGAAGGTATCTGTACCATGACCGAAAAAAAACGCATACCAGAGCAGATGGCCGCACATAGCTACAGGCAGCAGGTCCCCGTCAGGAGGCCATATCAGGCCGAGAGGCGCGAGGCAACGCGTAAGCTACAGCGCGTGGTCACCATTCCAGATGCTGATCCATCCACTGCCTGGAACACCTTTGCGCAACGCCAGGAGCAGCGCCGGCAGGCTCGGGCCCAGCCCAGGAAATATGTGCGCATGGTAGCCCGAACCTATGCCCAGACCGGTACCCAGGCTCCGCATGGCCGGCGTAGAGTCGTGCATCGCTCGTTGGCCTCCCACCACAGTTCACCCGTGCCTGTGCGCAGCGGGCGCCGCGGCAAGCGGGGCTTTCTCTGGAGGCTCCTGAGCTTGCTGGCAGTCTGTCTCGTTCTGCTGGTAGGGGCCAGCTTTCTGCTGAGCAGCAGCGCTTTTCGCATCGCCCAGGTCAGCGTCTCGGGCACCCATAACAGCGTGCTCATCCACAATATCCAGAGCATGGGGATGCAGGGACAGAATATCTTTCTTGTCGATGTAGAGGCCCTGACCCAGCATATAGAGGCATCCCCACTGGTGGCCTCGGCCAGCTTGAGCAAGCAATGGCCCGATCAGCTGGCCGTCAGCGTGAGTGAACGCACCCCTGTGCTGCTCTGGCAGACAGCGCAGGGCACCTATGCAGTTGATCGGCAAGGTGTCATTATCGCCCCGGTGACCGAGATCAGCGGGGCCGCGCAGTTGCACACGGTAGTAGAGGCCAGCCCTCAGCAGAAGGAGCAGGGGAAAGCGGCTCCGGCGATACGTCCTGGCATGCGCCTGCAGCCAGTCAACATCGCCTTTGCCGCAGAGATCTTTGATCTACTCCCCAAAATGACTGGTATCAATGCGTTTAAGCTGCTTTACGATGGTACAATGTATGTTAATGCCAATGATGAGCCAGGGGCGGCTAATGGAAATGGATCATATAGAATCGAGAGCTCAACAGGCTGGATAGCTTATCTGGGGGGGGAGATGACGCTAATCCGCTGGAGAACAAGCTAATTGAATTGCAGCAGATTCTGGCCCTGGCCCAGAAGGAGCAGCTCAAGCTGGCCACGGTCGATCTGCGTTACGGCTTGCATCCAGTGTTCACGTTAAAGTAAGATGCAGCAAAATAGAGATAATGAGCAAATATTTATTATAGGGTTTGTAGTGCGTCTCACAAATGTACCGCCCAATAGGAGCGTATATCGTGCAAGAGCGGGTGATCGTCGGGATCGACGTTGGAACAACAAAAATCTGTGTCCTGGTTGGCGAGCTTGATCGCGACGGGAAGCTGAACATTGTTGGCGTTGGCACCTGCCCTTCACAGGGTTTGCGCCGCGGGGTGGTGGTGAATATTGAAGAGACCGTCACTTCAATTGCAGCGGCGCTAGATCGTGCAGAACGCCTTTCAGGAAAGAAAATCGTCACAGCCTACGTAGGAATCGCAGGCAGCCACATCGAATCGGATAATAGTAAAGGCTTTGTTGCCATCTCGCCTAGCCATCGGGATATCGTCCAGAACGATATTAGCCGTGCTATTGAAGTCGCCCGCGCCGTCGCTATTCCGGCGAATCGCGAGGTGATCCATGTTATTCCTCGCGGCTATGTCGTAGACGGCCAGGAGGGCATTAAAAATCCTATTGGTATGTCAGGCTTCCGCCTGGAAGTAGAGACGCACATCATAACCGGCGCTGTATCCTCTATCCACAACTTAATTAAATGTGTGCATAAGGCCCACATCGAGATTGAGGATCTAGTGCTGGAGCCACTGGCCTCCAGTGAAGCAGTGCTGGAAGATGGAGAGACAGACCTGGGCGTAGCGCTGGTTGATATCGGCGGAGGCACCACAGACATTGCTATCTTTACCGATGGTGCCATCTGGCAGAGCGTGGTTTTACCGATTGGCGGAAACCTGATCACCAGCGATATCGCCATCGGGCTACGCCTCTCGCCCGGCGTTGCCGAGGAACTAAAGATTACGTATGGACATTGTGATCCATCTACTATTGATGACGATGATATGATCGACTTGTCGCAATTCATGCCTGACTGCAATGACCTGGTTCCGCGCCGATTGCTGGCTGAGATCATTCAAGCGCGCGTGGAAGAACTATTCAGTATGGTACATGAAGAGATCAAAAAATCAGGGTATGATGGATTATTACCTGCGGGGGTGGTCATCACTGGTGGGACGGCTGAGTTGCCGGGCATTCTGGAAGTTGCCGGGCGTACGCTTGATTTGCCGGCACGCATCGGAACTCCACTGGGTTTGCATGGCCTGGCCGATTCAATTTGCAGGCCCGCTTATTCTACGGCGGTCGGGTTGCTGATCTGGGGCTTGCGTCACTCTTCTTTCCTCATCGAGGAGGAAGAACCAGAGGAGGAAGGGCCTATGGATTTTGTATCGCGTTTTGGCCGCTGGCTGCGGGCATTTATTCCTTAAGACGTAGTTTCTGATGTGTAGCACAAACGGGACCTCTCGTTCGTTCTATAGATGAGAGACTCGAAAAAAGGGGGCCACGAAATATGTTACCAATGGGAAATCATCAACTCGAAGGCTTCGCCCAGATCCGTGTAATCGGCGTTGGGGGCGGCGGCAGTAATGCGGTCAATCGCATGATTATGGCCAATATGATGGGGATCGAGTTTATTGCCATCAATACAGATGCCCAGGCCTTGCTGCTCACTGAGGCACCACGCCGCATTCGCATCGGCGATAAGCTTACTCGTGGCCTCGGTGCAGGTGGCAACCCTAGCATTGGCATGAAGGCCGCTGAAGAGAATACAGAAGAGATTTACGAGGCGCTAAAGGGCTCTGATATGGTCTTCATTACGGCTGGTATGGGGGGTGGAACCGGTACTGGGGCCAGCCCGGTGGTGGCACAGATTGCTCGCGAGTTAGGGGCGCTGACTGTCGGCGTGGTCACAAAACCCTTTACTTTCGAGGGCAAGAAGCGTTTGCTGTCCGCCGAGGAGGGGATCGCTAATCTGAAGCAGCACGTGGATACGCTGATCACCGTGCCTAATGATCGCCTCTTGCAGGTGGCAGATAAGCGCATGCCGCTCTCGGAGGCCTTCCGCCTTGCCGATGATGTGTTGCGCCAGGGCATTCAGGGTATCAGCGATCTAATTACCGTGCCCGGTCTGATCAATCTCGACTTCGCTGATGTCAAGACGATTATGTCGGCGGCGGGCTCGGCGTTGATGGCGATTGGTGAGGCCAGCGGTGAGACGCGGGCCGTGGATGCTGCTCAGCAGGCCATCGCCAGTCCTCTGCTGGATATCGATATCAGCGGGGCCCGCGGTGTGCTCTTCAATATCACGGGTGGCATGGATATGACGCTCTTTGAGGTGCACGAGGCCGCCGATATTATTAGTCGCGCAGCCCATCCCGAGGCGAATATTATCTTTGGCGCGGTGCAAGATCCTAACTTTGATGGCAAGGTCAAAATTACTGTCATTGCCACTGGCTTCGATATCGATAGTGGACGGCCGATAACGGCTTCGCACGCGGCTCCGCCCAATCATCCCTATCAGTATACCCAGCAAACGCCACGTCCGCCCGAGTACGATAGAAGCAAGCTGTATCAGATGGCCAATGGAAGCTCGCCGGCGCGCTCGTCTACGGGCTATGTGATGCCATCGACAACACCTGAGTCGGCAAGTGTATCCAATCACCCAACGGGTCCTTTGCCCTCGGCGGCTGATGTCTCGTCGGCCCGCGCTCAGCAGCAAGCTAACCTATCTGATACGGGGCGCCAGCGCGTAGTGAAGCCGCCTATGTCTGAAATGGGCGATGTGGATGTCGAGAACTTCGATCTGAGCAATGAGTCGTCTAGCCTGGAGAATAACACGCGCAGCCTGCCGGTGCCTGAGCCGGAGGCCCGCCCAATTCAGCAACGACCGGCTACTCAGCAGCGCCATATTCGGCGCCTGGATCGAGGGGCAGAGCTACCAAATCGCAACACGCCCTCTGGCGATGTGATCGATATCCCGGCCTTTTTGCGCCGACGCTAAACTATACAGAGCTAAAAACACTCTCCAATGGAGAGATAATGAAGCACGCTGCATAATTGCTTGGCGGCGTGCCTGTTGTGCATGTAAAGAGCATGTTGCGAGGTGTGGGTGGGATAATGGTTTGAAAACTGTTAGCGCGCAGCATGCTCCAGCCTCTTTGGGATCGCCCGTGGTACTGTGCTCTTCCTGTTGATTTTCTTCTTGCAAGGTCCATGGACAGGACCCCCTCTCGGCGGGCCTGATGCTTACGCCATTTGCTGCAGCGTTTATACTCGTTGGGCCGTTGAGCGGTCGCCTGTCGGATCGTGTAGGATCGCGGCTGCTGGCTCCCATTGGATTAGATATATCAGCGCAATGAATCGCAAGCCGTAGCGCTCTTTTTACAAGGAGTCCATACGGCATTCCTTGCCTCCTGTGTTATAAGCGTGATTGCGATGATAGTCGCTGCCTGGCGTCCCGCTCACTGATGAACTGGCCAGCGCTTGGGGATGCCTCGGCGGATGGAATGAGGTTTGCAGGACAAAAAAGAAAGGGCCGCAAATCCACGCGGCCCGTTCTCTTTGTTTGCGCTTAAATCTTGTTGCGGGTCTTGCCGAGATTGCCAGGAATCTCCTTGTTCAAACCAATATGGTTGACGACAACCCGAACGCCGGGGATGCCGATCATTTCGCGCTCAAGCATATATTTCATATTGTTGCTGGGGACATTGCCGTACAGATGCAGGATATAGTTCTCAACAAGAATTGAGAGATCCTGCGATCCTTCCAGCTTGCCATCTGCCCGCAATTTTTCCATGCGCGCATTGGCCAGGTTCAAGATCACATCTTCAGCAACAACGAAATTACGCACGTCAAGGACGCCGGGCAGTTGACGTAGCTCGTCCTCCAACTCCTGACGCTGGGCCTCTAGCTCAACCTTACCATAGAGCGCCAGAATTACACCCTCGCTGCTCTCTTGATCAAGCTCAACCTTGACCGGATGTGTGCTATAGGCAGTGCTGCTGACGGTCACAGAGTGCTCAACCAGCTCCCGTGCCTCATCCAGTACTTTTGTAGCTACAATTGGGCCGCTAAATTCTGCACTTGCTGCGTGCGAGCCGCCAAACGGATCTTCAAGGCCCCAGCCCAGGATACCCACGAGGACAAGAATGCCCCCCAAAATAGCGAGATAGGGAGTATCAGGGATGAATAGCAAGCCTGCTATGGTAATCAAGATCGCCGCACTCAGGATGAGCGGCCAGAGGCTAGGATTGGGCAGGTGAATATGATGACTTTCCTCCTCCTCCACTCCTATTTCTTGATCTACATTCAGGGACTTCAATTCGTCCTCTGAGAGATTCGTGCTTTGAAGAGAAGTTTCCATAAGCTCTCCTCCGAGAATGATTACAGTCAAAGAGGACAGAAAATTTGTAGATTTGTCCTGCTATTTAAGCATACCAAATCTATACTGTTCGTGCAAGTTGATGCCTGGCTGCTCACAGCTATCAAGTTCTCGTTCTTAGTGCCGCCTGAGGGCGGCAAGGAGGGGAAAAAATCGGAGCCAAATCCGCTAGGTCGCGGCGCATCCGCTAGATCGCGGCGCATCCGCTAGGTCGCGGCGCATCCGCTAGATCGCGATCTAGCCTCCACGCCCCAGCAGGGAATATGCAGGTTTCCTGTGTCTTCCTCCTCAAAAATTTAGCTGTGAAAGCCTTTGGCCCTGCTATGGTTTGGATTCAGGGGACAGGCCAGCGTGGAATTGCTAGCATTATGCTGCCAGGCGTCCCAGTGGACAGCCCCAGACCATTCTTATAGATCCGGCGCGGCAAGGTGGTGCATACCAAGCACGAAGCCCAGCTCGCCGCCATGATGCATATCATGCTCTATCACATGCCAGATGATATACTGGCGCGTGTAGGTATGTGTCTTGCCCTCGTGCTCCCAGGTATAGATATGCTCTAGATCCGATGGTGTCGCCGTCCAGCGCCCAAGGCAGGACCATAGCGTTTCCCACGTCACCTCAAGCCCGTGCGTCAGCTCAGCAGTTGTGAACGGCCCCTGGCCCTCCTGATCCCAATCGGCTATCTGCTTCGCCTCAAGATCGCCTTCACCCATGACAAAATGATACCAGGCGGCGCGGCACGCGACGATGTGTGTGATGAGCTCGCCAATCGAACGCAGATGCGGTGCCGCCCGCAGCTTCAATTGTTCTGCCGTTAATGGTTGCGTGGCTTGCAGCAGATGATTCTGATATATATCCCATCCTTTGTACACCTCGGTTAAGGAAATAGCTTGCTCATTACTCATACAACGAAACTCCTCTCATGTTCTCGACGTCTTCTGTCGCTGGTTTGGCATAAAAATGCTCATTTTCGTGCCGCATTTGAGACAAGAGATGTTGTCCTGGCTTATCTGGAGGCTGGCAGTTTAAGAATATGGTGTATGCTTCGCTTGCTCGGGGCGTCGAGGAAATAGTTGGCCCATCTATAGGTTGATCTGATATTGCAATAACTCCTCTTCCAGCTCTTGCCAGGTAATATCTTCGGCCTGCAGGCGCGTGAGCGATTGCTGATGGCGCGTGGCCTGGATCATGCGCTTCGTTACGCGTTGCTGAAAGCTCGCGATTATCCCTTGCTGCTGAGCCAGAGGAGGCATGATGCCCAGCTCAATGTCGGCCAAAGGATAAAACTGCTCGCGCTCGATGGCAAGCACAAGAAGCTCGGTATACTGCTGGGCCAGGTCCAGCAGAGATTGCTTAAAATAATTAGCCTGCACGCTCAAAAGAGTAAGGCAGCCAGCGGCGTGGTCGGAGAGCAAGATAGGAAAGGCGGCAGCGCTCTCCACAATTTCGGTAGTATGCGTTGGAAAGAGATGGAGCAGTTCTTCCCGGCTCTGCACGACCGTAGGGTGCCCGCTCAGTAGCGCGTGCCCACTTTGCGACTCGGCGCCAAAAAATTGCGTCTGGTGCTCGATGTAATGACCCCAGACGGGCATGCCACGCATCTCAGTGATGCGCAAGCTGCGCACTTTCTTGTCGTGCGAGGGAGGGACGCATTGGGAAATAATCGCGAGCAAGCCCTGACGATGGGGGTCAAAATGGCCAAGGATTTGCGTTAAGATAAGTGTGCGCACTGCCGAGCCTCTCAGGAGAAGAGGGCTGCTTGAATGCGTATTCAAGGCCTGGGCGTAGAACGAAGAGGGAATTTCCGGGGAAATGTCGGCGCCCGCATTGAGATCAATCGAAAAGTGCGGATGTTCTATAGCAATGAGCTCTGCCAGCTGCTTCCGATACTGTGGAAGCGCATTGATAAGCATGTGCAGATTCTCAGGCCGCGGGGTTGATTTGCCCGTGGCCCATCGTGAAAGCGTAATGGGATTGATATCCAGCGCCTTGGCGATCCGCTGTCTCTCCGGCAGATCACTAATTATTCTGGCTAGCAGTTCACGCCATGTTTGTGGATCTTCTATATTCATAATTTTTGACTGAGAAAAGCTGAAATAACGCTACAAATAAACTCTAGTATATGCATAAGAGATTGCTTCGCTGAACACTTGCCACTTTAAAGCATAACTTATGATGTAGAAACAGTCAATGAGAAAAGGGGTCCATCTAATGTTTCTTGTGCACGGGAGTGACAAATTTTAATTTTTTACTAATGCATGTATAAAAAGCAATGAATGAAAGAATAGAGCGGATTCGCTTTATGAAGTAACCCGGCCACTTGCCTCGATTGAGCGAGCTAGAGAGCAAAAAAATAAAGGCTGCTCATCTCCTAATATATAGCTAGAAGACAGGCAGCCAGGTAGCTCAAATTTACTTCTTAAGCAGCAGCTTCAGGTTGGCCGCTAGCTGAGATGGTGTAAAATCGTTATCCATAAAGAGTCGTTCATGCCCCTGTTGATCGATAAGATACAGACCCATACTATGATTCACCTGGTCACCCTGGGTCTGGGCCAGAATGCTGTAGGACGACCACACAGGCGAGAGTTGCTGCTGAGTGCCTACCAGATAATGCCAGTAATCTTGCATATTATGGGACTGCGAAAAGTTGAGCGCAGCCGCCGTATTGTCGCGTTTGGGGTCCGTGCTTACCGCAATAATGCCGATATCGTGCGCATCGCTGCCCAGCATCTGCATGGTTGAATGCAGCTTCTCAGCGGTGAGAGGGCACACATCGGGGCAATGCGTATACATAAAGGTAAGGATAACCGGCTTGCCCTGAAATTGCGCGAGCGAAACCGGCTTGCCAAACTGATCGGTAAGGCTAAAATTAGGCGCGATCCTGCTATCCAGTTCCGTGCCCTGCAGGCCCGACGAGCTAGATGAACTGCTGCTCATGTTAGCCGTAGCCGGCACCTGTGCATGCTGACGCTGTATAAGCGCAACCGTAATAACCACCAGTATAGCCAGTGTAATAACTGAGAGCCGTGAGGCAAGGCGCCAATTCATAGTCATTTTAAAACTCTTTAGTGCTTAGTGAATAACCCTATCTATTACCATCATAGCAAAGATAGCCGCCAGGTAACAGTTAGAATACCAGAAAATCGTGCGTGCCCACTTTTTGCTCTGGTCGCGTAGCAGACGAATGGACATGTAGAGCAGGATACCGCCAAGAACAACCGCACCAATGAGATAGAAATAGCCCATCGTGTGCATGGCAAAGAGCACGAGTGTCACCCCGAGCAGGAGCAAGGAATACAGGAAGATCTGCTTGCGCGTCTCCCCCTCGCCCATGACCACGGGCATCATCGGAACATTGGCCTTCTCATAATCTTTCTGGATGAGCAGAGAGAGCGCCCAGAAATGGGGAGGCGTCCAGTAAAAGATAATCGCGAAAAGCCAGATAGCCGGCAAAGATAGCGAATTGGTTACCGCAGCCCAGCCCACCAGAACCGGGACAGCGCCCGCCGCCCCTCCAATCACGATATTTTGGACCGAGCGACGTTTCAAACCGAGCGTATAGACAAAAATGTAAAACAGAATGGCAGCGAAAGAGAGCACAGCGCTGAGCAAATTGACAAACGTCGAGAGCACGATGAAAGAGCCAACGGCAAGTACCAGGCCAAAGATCAAGGCCTGCTGAGGTTCCACCTTACCGGCGGGCAGGGCCCGGCGCTGCGTGCGTCCCATCAGCTGATCGATATCCCGATCAATGTAGCAGTTAATACAGTTAGCGCTCCCGGCCGCCATAAAGCCGCCGACCAGCGTTGCCAGAACCAGGCCCAGCGGTGGCAACCCCTTGTACGCAATCGCCATGGCCGCCACAGTCGTGCCAAGAAGCAGAACCGTAACATGCGGCTTCGTCAGATTGATATAGCTGGCCAGCGTACGGCGCCAGGGGCTGATTTCTTTTTCTACAGCGATCTCATTGTGAAGCATTCTTCCTCCTGATGTGGTTTCCAGGGCCAACGCGGGCTCGGAGACAGGTGCAGCTCGTAGCTGGCGTGCCGCCAGAGCCGCCGCAGAAATCAGGCACCCCCATACCGCAGTTGCCAGAGCTAGATGTAGAATAGCGACAAAAACAGGCTGATTTGGCAGCGCGACAAAAGCTCCAAGGCCAGCCTGCGCCACAAAAAAGAGCGCGGCTGCCAGGACAAGCCAGGCCTGCCGGGGAGCGAAAATACGCCTGCGCCAGGCCACGATCAAGGTCGCCACAAGGATCAGGCCAACAAAGATCGCTACATAGCGATGCAGCAGATTAATATCGCTAAGATGCAAGCTGACAGCCCATTGCGGGGCCGCTCCGCATAGAGGCCAGCCGGGACAGGCCAGGGAAGCCCCGCTATTGAAAACATAGGAGCCACTTAGCAGCAAACCATAGATAAGCAGAGACGTAATCATCGTCAGGCGTGCGAACCTGAAGGTATCCTCGCGTGGCTCGCGACTGGCTGCGGGAATAGTCGTCATAATCGCCGTAGTGAGCGTTAGCGCGAAAAAGGCCTCAGCCAGAGAAAGATGTCCAATAATAACAGGGCTATATGACTTCCACAGGACCGTCAGGCCCCCAAAGATGATCTGTACGATCAAGAGAGCCGGGGCCAGCAGAGCCGGAATAAGCAGATGGCGCTGCTGGCGAGCGCGGATCAGCACACAGAGAGCCAGAACGATAACAAGGATACCAACGATGCCTGCTAGATAGTTATGGGCCTCCTCAAGGAGCGCACCATAAGCGTGGCCGCTAAATAATCTGCCGTAACACAGAGGCCAGTCAGGACAACTCGGACCGGCGTTGCTGGCGCGTACCGTCACCCCAAGAGAGACCAATAAATATGTAAAGCCAGCAGTCACCCATGCAAGGCGGCGTATAAGCTGCATAGTAATGACATGTTCGATGCGGCGTGTAAGCTGCATAATCAGGCGTCCCCTTCGGTATATAATTCGACGCCTACTATTGTCGTCGTCTTCCCTGATACCTCCCTTGCAAGAACCTGATATTACCTTACAATTGCCTGAACGAATGAATAAGGAATCGCGGCAAGAAAAACATCTGCATACAGTTATAAAGCCAGCTCAAAGCCAGGCAAAAGGTATCTTGCCGCATCTTTCTCTCCCTGCTATAGTATGTAGGAGGAAAGACTGGAAAGGCATCAGATGTGGAAGCAAATTTAGGGCTTTACTTCTGGCTCACCGAATGGAATAAAGCGCCGTCGCTCTATATAGGGCCGGCATTGCTCATCGGGTTCTATCTCTACGCAGTGGGGCCGCTGCGCAGGAAGTACCAGCTTGCTGATTCCATCAAAGGAAGCCAGATAGCCGCTTTTGTGATAGGCGTACTTATAATTTTTCTGGCCCTGGCCTCGCCCTTAGATGAGCTTGGCGATGAGTATCTTTTTAGTGCACACATGGTGCAGCACCTGCTCATCACCGTAGTTGGCCCACCGCTGATGCTGCTTGGTACACCAGGATGGTTAATCAAGCCCTTATTGCGCAATCGTTACGTGCTCCTGATCGCCAAATTCCTGGTGTCTCCGGTGGTCGCCTTTTTACTCTATAATGGCAATTTCTGGCTCTGGCATGCGCCTCCCCTCTATAATGCGACCTTAGCCAACGAAAACCTGCATATTGTCGAGCACATGACATTTATGATCACAGCTTTCCTGAGCTGGTGGCCGATCTTTGGCTCGCTTGACGAAGAATTGCCCCGGCCTTCTCTGGGGGTCAGGTGCTCTATATCTTCCTCAATGGCATGCCTTCTGTGCTCCTGGGTGCCGGTCTGACCTTTATGCCACCGCTCTACGCCCCCTATATTCAGCAACAGGTACGAGCCTGGGGTATCTCGCCGGCCCTGGATCAGCAGCTGGGTGGGCTGATCATGTGGGTGCCAGTCAATATCCTCTTTATCGTCATCATGAGTGTGCTCTTTATCCGCTGGATGCGCTTACAAGATGCCAGACAAAGGCAAGCCGAGGCAGAAATAGATGAGTCAGAAGCTGGCGAAATTGACGAAGAAGAGGACGAAGGAGTGGAGGGTGGAATAGACGCCGCCGGCCCGGTAGTCTAAGCCTACCGGCTCGCTTTGTTCAGGTACTTGTAAGGTGTTGGTGAGAAACTGCAAGCTCCCTGTCAGGAAACGTCAGTACACTTAGCCATAAAGTGGATAAGTGTCGCCTTTTAATGACATCATCGTCAAACAAACTTGCTTTGTAGGAGATTAGACGTGAGGATGCCTTTATTTCGAGGAGCCAAGCGCTGGATGATCCTGGTCACCGGCCTGCTCTTCGCCTCAATTCTATTAGCCGCCTGTGGGGAAGGTTCGCCCTCGATCTTAAACCCGGCGGGCCCTGTGGCCAGAGATGAAAGCGGGGTATTTTATATTATCCTGATCATCGCCACAATCGTCTTTGTGGGCGTCGAGGGTATGCTGATCTATTCAGTTATTCGCTATCGTGAGCGTCCTGGCTCGCCTAATCCCAGGCAGATTCATGGCAATACCACGATAGAAATTATCTGGACAGTCGTACCCGCGGTCATTCTGTTTGTGGTCCTTATCTTCACTATTCAGGGCTTGTTCTCGGTAGCCGCGCAGCCAGCGGGCAAGACCGTCGAGGTGGAGGCTGTGGGCCATCAGTGGTGGTGGGAGTTCTACTATCCTGAATATAAGATTACGACGGCAGATACTTTGCATGTGCCTGTGAATACAGTTGTGCATGTTACGCTCTATTCTAATAATGTTATCCATAGCTTCTGGGTGCCTGAACTCACTGGTAAAACCGATGTCATCCCTGGGCATAATAATGATAAGTGGTTTAAGGCTGATAAGACAGGTACATTCCTGGGTATATGTGCGGAGTATTGTGGTACGCAGCATGCGAATATGAAATTTGATGTCGCTGTTGATAACAACGATAGCTTCCAGACCTGGGTAAGTGCGCAACAGCAGGTGGCCACGCAGCCAACTTCTGGTAGCCTGGCTCAGCAAGGTCAGAAGATCTTCCAGGAGCAGTGTCAGTCCTGCCATGGGATTGTGGGCGTGGATATGAAGAGTTATCAGGACCCCAAGGTGTCTTGTGATAGTCCTACGGCGGCCTGTCTAGTTGGACCTAACCTGACGCACTTCGGGAGCCGTGGATTTATTGCCGGTGGCGTGTTGACAAATAACGCTAATCAATGTCAGCCCGGGCCAGATATTGTGCAACGCTGTAATCTAGCAAAATGGCTCAACGACCCTCAAGGCATAAAACCAGGCAACGATATGGCTATTGGACAGCTCACAACTGACCAGATCAATCAGCTTGTGGCTTATCTGGAGGGTCTGAAATAGCCCATCTACCCTGCTTGAGGGGCTAGATACTTGGAGGAATTATTCATGGCAACGCGCACTATCGGTGATAGCGCAACGCTCATACGTCGGAAAAGATTCAGCGAAACCTATATAGGTGAGTGGCTGACGACGACCGATCATAAGTTGCTCGGTATTATGTATGTTATCACCGGTATCTTCTTCTTCCTGGTGGGCGGTATGGAGGCTCTCCTGATCCGCACACAGTTGGCCTTGCCGGATGGCAAAGTGTTAAGCCCTCAGACCTATAATGAGGTCTTCACGATGCACGGCACTACGATGATCTTCCTATTCGTAATCCCGGTAATGTCGGGCTTTGGTAACTATGTCGTGCCGCTGATGATAGGCGCGCGCGATATGGCCTTCCCGCGCATGAACGCGTTCGGGTACTGGGTGCTGCTCTTTGGCGGTATCTTTATGCAGTCAAGCTTCCTGTTTGCCTCGGCGCCTAACGGCGGCTGGTTTATGTATGCGCCACTGAGCGAGACCAATGTGGGCTGTACGATCCATGCCTATACCTGTACGCCTGGTATGAATGCAGACTTCTGGATTCTTGGCGTGTTGATGCTGGGTATCTCTTCAATTGCCGGCTCGGTCAATTTTGTGGTCACTATCTTTAAGCTGCGTGCTCCCGGCATGAGCATCAACCGTATGCCGCTGTTCACCTGGATGACGCTGGTTACTTCGTTCCTGCTGCTCTTTGCGCTGCCCAGCATTACTGCTGCTAGCGTTATGCTGCTGCTGGACCGCCATTTAGGAACCCATTTCTATCAGTATGCTTTCAACGGTGACCCGCTGCTCTGGCAGCACCTCTTCTGGTCGTTTGGTCACCCAGAGGTATATATTCTGATCCTGCCGGCCTTCGGTATCGTCTCGGAGGTATTGCCGGTCTTCTCCCGCAAGCCTATCTTCGGTTATACCTTTGTGGCCTGGTCGGGCGTAGCGATTGGTTTCTTGAGCTTTACGGTGTGGGCGCACCATATGTTCGCGGTTGGCCTGCCTCCGATTGCTCAGGCTTTCTTTGCAACGAGCACAACCCTTATCGCGATCCCGACTGCTGTGAAGATCTTTAACTGGCTGGCTACGATCTATGGCGGCAAACTTAACTTTAAAGTGCCGATGCTCTTTGCGCTAGGTTTCGTGGCCATGTTCTTAATTGGTGGCCTTAACGGTGTGGCCCTGGCTGTCGTCCCTGTAGACTATCAGATCACCGATACCTACTTCGTGGTTGCGCACATTCACTACGTGCTCTTCGGCGGTAGCGTCTTTGCGATTATGGCCGGCGTCTATTACTGGTTCCCCAAGATGGCTGGTAAGATGCTTAGCGAGCGTCTGGGTCAGATCCAGTTCTGGCTGTTCCTGATTGGTATCAACCTTACCTTCTTCCCCATGCACCTGCTGGGCCTGCTTGGTATGCCTCGCCGTATCTACACCTATCCGGCTAACCTGGGTTGGAACGATTTGAACTTGATGGCTACAGTTGGTGTCTTCGTCATTGCGATCGGCGTTCTTGTCTTCATCTGGAATGTCTTCTATTCGCTGAAGAACGGCGAGAAGGCTCCTGAAGATCCCTGGGATGCCTTTACGCTGGAATGGGATACCGCTTCTCCGCCAAAGAAGTACAACTTCCTGACTATCCCGGTTGTTCGCAGTCGTCGCCCCTTCTACGATAAGAAGTATCCTGAGAATGCTGACTGGAAGGCGGCCGCTCACTAAAAGGGTAATGTGCTATGTTGAAAGACCAGGATATACGGGAACAAAAAGGTGATAAGGTGTCTGAGGAGCAACAAGAACAACCTGAGCAGCCCGAAAAGGCTGAACAGGTAGAGCCACAAGTAGAAAAACTGGAGGGAAGCGAGCAGCCTGCTGCTCGCACTCCTGCCAAAAAGAAGCGAGCAAAGAAGAAGCTGCCAAGCGAAGAGGAGCTCGCGCCTCGTCCCAGTTACTGGCCCTTGGCTCTGGCTTGCTCCATTGCTGTGACCCTGGCAGGCTTGATGACTCATCCGATAATCCTGGGCCTTGGTGTCGCGTTGATAATCGCGTCTATCATTGGTTGGGGTGTGGAACGTCGGTAAGGTTCACTACTTGCCTGTAGAGGCGAGGCGATGTTATAGGAAATAGGGAGTACTGGTAATGAGTGCTGTTCATAGTGAGCAGGTCAGCATGCTTGAAGGCCACGCCCACTCAGGAAGAAGTCCTGAGTGGTGGGGAATGGTTTTCTTCATCGCTTCAGAGGCGCTGATCTTTGCAAACTTTATTGCCGCGTTTCTCTATCTGGAGATACGTGGTTTGCAGATACCTGGTGGAAGCTGGGTTTTGCCCTCGGGAGAACATTTGCCTGTTCTCTTCCCGGCAATTAATACGATTTTTCTGTTGGGCAGTAGTATCCCAGCGCGTATCGCTGGCGCTGCCGCAGCGAGGGGTGATCGGAAGCGTTTGATCATCGGGCTGCTGTGTACAGTTATTCTTGGCGCAATCTTTATTGGTGGTCAGGCTTTTGAGTACTATAGCCTGTACTCGGAGGGCTTTAACCTCGGGTATAAGACGTTTGGCTCGGCCTTCTTTCTGCTGACGGGCTTCCACGGCCTGCACGTGACGGTCGGTCTGATCTTCCTGATTATCTGCCTGATTCGGGCGATCCGTGGAGATTTCTCGAAGACGAAGCATTTCGCGGTTGAGGCTGGTGAGATGTACTGGCACTTCGTTGACGGCGTGTGGATCTTTGTCTTCAGCACAGTCTATCTGCTGCCGTTCTTACTGCCGCACTGATATCTGTGCAAGAGAAGATTGTTTTTTAGCTGGCCTGGCATCGTTTCTCAGACGGTGCCAGGTCTGTTCTTTCTAGTCCTATTGCCGCGTCGGGGTCGACAAAAGCAAGGACTGATCTGCTGACGCATGTCAGCGAATGCGGCGGTCCATATCTTTTCTGCTTGTGAATATGATGATGCTTGTGGGAATATCATGGAGAGTCCTTCTTATCTGCTAAGTGATGCCTGATAGCTCTACACGTGAAGAAAAAGAGTACAGTGCAGAGAGTCTGAGAGGCACCACCTTCTAACGAGTTTAGGAAAGAAAAAAGGCAAGGAGAATATTCGGTGACAGTTCGTTCACAGGTGGAAACTGACGTGAAGGTTCGGATGCGCTTATCCCGAGAAGAGAGGCCGCAGAACCTTTCAGTTCTCTGACCTCTCTTCCCAGAACAGCCAGTGTCCCCCTAGTTCATCTCTGATGAGGAGACCCAGCAAAGCAAGTGCGAGAGCACGCGTTCGAGTGTGCGGTCGGCAGACTCATCAGCTGACGCTGAACGCCATGCCACAAAGCCATCGGGACGAATCAACATCGCCCCCTGTGGGGTGATTCCATGAGCGATATACCACGATCCATCGATATCAGCAATATCAAGACCAACCGTATAGACGGTGAGATCGAGTCCCAAGCGGTTGGAAACGTGCCGTGAAGCATCGCGCCAATCGGCGGCTTGCGCTCCGGCGAGGAGCACGAAGCCCTTGCCATAGAGGTCTAGAGTCGAGATGCGTCGTCCCTGGTGTTCGACCCAGAGATGGGGGGCACGCGTACCAGGATGTCCATCGAGATTCTGTGAAGCTTCTGAGTGCGATGGGAGCGCCTGGCGAGGCGAGATAACCGCTGGCGAGGTATACTGATAGCCGAGCATCACCACTGCCTCGTCTGCCAGGCCAAGCTTCTCTCTTTGAGCAGCATCACCTGCATGGCGTTGTGCTTTGGCCTGCCAGCGCAACCGCGCCTGCTCGGTTGTGAATAGTGCTATCGGTCTGCGTTCACTCTCATAGGTAGCCAGCAGCGTCGGGCCTGCTTGCTTGCTCAGTACCAGCGCCAGTTTCCAGGCGAGGTTTTGCGCATCTTGTATGCCTGTGCTGGCCCCAAATCCTCCGGTTGGAGGCATCAGGTGGGCGGCATCCCCTACGAGAAACGCCCGACCGAGGCTGAAGTGTTCCGCCACACGAGCCGCTGCTTCCCAGGGAAGCACGCTCTTCACTTCGATCTCTAGCTGTGGCACTCCAATTGCCTGACGCAAGAGAGCAAGACACCGTTGAGACGTGAAATGCTCTTCCAGCTCGACCGAACCTGTGGGCAAGGTGAGCATGAAGATCCAGCGATCCCGATTATTGGCGGGAAGCAGGATGCCGCTTGCCTCAGGATGAGTGACCAGGCAGGTGAAGAAGGGTTTCTCTGGCATCAGATTTGAGAGATCAGCATGAAAGTAGATACTGATGTTCTGTTCCGATGACCAGCGGCTCTGCATCTTAATACCAAGTTGCTGGCGAAGCCGGCTCCTGGCTCCATCTGCCACGACCAGGTAGTCGGCATGGATCGTCTTCTGTTTCCCTGTGGCTACCTCCCGTATGGTGGCAAGAATGCCATCGGGGGTTTGCTCAAAAGAGCGCAATTCGCAGCCAAAGTGCAGTTCACTGCCCAGCTTCTGGGCGGCTTCAAGCAAGAGCGGTTCAAGGACGTCTTGTGGACAGATCCCTCGCGTGGTTGGGCTGAGACGTTGGATTTCCTCCTCTCGTAGCCCTCCAAGAGGATATCGGGCCATCTCGCCCTGCGCGAAGGTGGAAACGATAAGAAAGTCTTTGTTCTCAGCAAGAGGAGCAGCGGCATTTCGTACGGCATTTTCCAATCCGACCGAGCGCAGCAATTCCATCGCACGAATGCTCAGGCTGAACTGTTTGGGGTGGAGGCTCGTTGCGCTATGACGCTCCACAAGTCGTGAGCGTATTCCATAATGGGCTAAAAAGAGAGAGGTGGAAAGCCCCACCAATCCTCCCCCAACAATGAGCACAGACACGTGTTCCTGCGCTGTGTGTTGATCCGAAGGCATGTTCTTCTTCCTTTCAAGACCAGAGCTTGTGCATTAGGTGTACAATTCGGGGTCATGCTGATTGATCTGGATAGGCAGGCCATCAGGATCGCGGACGATGAGCGAGGAGCCAAAGGCTTCATCTGCGACAAAACGTTCAAACGGAACTCCGGCTTCGATCAGGCGCTCCTGCAAGAGATCAAGCGGCTCTTGACTTTCCATTGCCAGTTCGACGCGTGGCTGCTCCTTGAGTTGTGGCAGATCGGCGGACGTGTGCAGGCCCAGCTTGGCATCACCCAGACGTAATTCTGCCCAGCGGCCCTTGCGATGTTTTCTGAGCAGTTCAAACCCCAATACCACATAGAACAGCAGCGAGTGCTCAATATCACGCACATACACAATAGGCATGACTAGCATGGAGCATCTCCTTTCTCTGAGAGGTGAGCGTGTTGAAGCTGTTGCAAATAGGCACGCAACGCCTGCTCAACGAGAACCGAGAGCGAGAGGCTCTGGTCAACCGCTGTATGCTTCACCTCGCGAATTAACTCTGGCGGGAGATAGACGTTAAATTGTTGTTTTTTTTCATTCTCGTCGGGAGACATGATTTTCCTCCTTTTCAGCCCGGCTCTCACAAAGGAGATGTCAAAGAGACGAGGATCATTTGTTCATTATGCTAGCATATTAATATACTAGCATGCTAGTGTCAAGTGGATCGAGCAAAGGAAGAGAAGATAAAGCTGGGAAGAAAGAGCCTTGAAAAGATACCTCAACAATCTCTGTCACAGAAGGAGTGGCATGCTTTGCATGTCCAAAAAGACTTTACGGCGTGAAGATTTGCCTCAGCAAGAGGGGCCTTCTCAGGAGTATTTTGCCCTCTTCTTTCCTTATTACACTTACAACTGTAGGACTAGCCTGTTTTCCAGGCTTGCAGGTGGAAAGGTGCCTCAACTTCCGCCCTGACTTTCCTCCCTATCTCTAAAATTCTGCTAGAATTTCCGGCGATTCTACCTGAGAATGTGTTACAATTGGGGTATGTAAAAGCGAGATGCAAAGCAATGGATATGCAGAGATTAGCACAGAAAGGACAGTACTGATGAAGGATGCAATGCACAGAAGTGGCTCTGTCGTTGCGGCTCGTCGAGAAGGACCGCGCCGCTTCAGGAGGCGGCCTGCTACGTGCTGTTCGATTTGTTCGCGGCGCGTCTGGTTTCGTCCCGTGCGTCTGAGTGAGCCCGACGGAGTTCCCGAGCCGCGCCTCTCCTGGGTGTTGTGCCGGCAGTGCTACGGGTTGCTGCTGGAAGAGATGGAACGCTCTCCTGTGCGCTCTCCACTGCGCCTGCGCATTGCTATGGGCATAGTAGCTTCTGAGCGCTGGTCTGAGGCCTATCCCACCCAATCCAGAGGTTATCTGAGCGATCGGCGCTGGATTATATTTATGGCGGTTGGTTTCTTTGTTGCCTTGATCCTACACCTGGTCCTGATTGTCATGGTGGCCAGTGGCAGATAAAGGGCTTGGCCTGGCAGGTTGGTAATTAAGTAGCGGCGGTATCAAACTATTTTCTTCCTCCCATCTATTCTTGTATCCCGTGACTTTCAGTTACTAAACACGCATAGCATCTTCATCTCACCTGGCACGCTTCAGCGGATACTGGCCTCCATATATGCTTACTTGCTCAGTTTCTCCAGCAATTTTGCCAGCAGTTATTCCGCTCGGCAGAGCTAAGCTGCCTTCGCAGAAGGCTTTACACACGCTGCCCGCTAGCTTTCCAAGCGGAGCAGGGCCATGAGCGCTGCTGGGGCCCTCTTAATGTGGGCTACCAGATGGCCTGGAGAGATGAAAGATGCATACGCGAAACATTGCTAATGCCCTGCCAGCATTTTTTCTGGATGGATCACGATGATTACGCGATCGGGATCGCCGCCGCGCCACTGTTTGCGCTGTTCGGCGGTCATATATTTTTCAAGCAGGGGAATCACGAGTTCATCGTGGTTCTGCTCAATAATCTCAGCTTGCCCGTAAACCACAACGTACCAGTTCTCGGCAAAATTATTAATAAGCAGCGAGATGGCAGGGTCTCGTCTCAGGTTAAAGTACTTGGCGCGCTTCTTTGTCGTTGAGAAGTAAAAGGTTTTTCCGTCCCAGATATACCACGTCACTGTGAGCTGAGGAGCTTCGTGTGCCCGGTTGGTGCCAACCGCCGCGTGATTTGGTTTGGCCAGAAACGCCTCGATCTCTTCACGGGTCACTCCGTTGATTCTCCACTCTATCTTTTCTGTTGTCATAGCGTTTATGCTCCATTCTATCTATGAGGTAAGGAATAGTAGTGTTTTGTATTCTAAGCGCTAAATTGCTCAAACATGAGCTTGTCGAGCATCTCACCAGTTGCTATTCTCACATGGGTTTGACGCAGCATACTTGTGGTGATCGGTGAGAGACGAGCGGTAAGCGTGCTCTTGATTCCTCCTGCATCGACCAATGTGGCAACCTGAGAGAGGACATGATGTAGCGTCAACATGTCTGCTGTTATCTTCTCATGCTTCCTTCATCGATTGCTCAAGAGAAGAGGATTTCTGCGCGCTCCCTGGCTTTGATACACCGGAATCTGTACCTCGGCGATGGGAGGATCATCACCTTCCTGCGTGAGATAGACCTCGCGCCGTGGCTGCTTCTCGACTATCTGATAGTGGTTAGTCTCGATCCATTCAGCCAGGGCCACGCTTGCGCTGCACATGCTCTGCATCTGGCATGGATGCAATATGCTTGCCATCGCCTGCTGCGCTGGTAAGATCTTGACATGAGCTCGCTCGCTCTCCGGAATGCTTTGTGTGATAGGACGTGCCACTTCCAGATCAGTCGCGTCATCGCATTCCTCACAGCCATGCCACAACACAAGATAGGGTAGTGTGCGCGTGGCCACCCCACTGTGTCGCTTGAGATGCTGATCCAGCTCTTCAAGCAATGAGGGGAGCGCTGCGGGAGCCGTCTGTTCGCGAATGGAGATGATCATTTGTGGCTCAACAAACTTGAGCACAACATCATGCGCAGTAAGTGTTTCTTGTTCGCGTTCAATCTGGTGCAAACGCCCTTCGAGACGGGTTAGCCGGCGCTGCTCATCCTCGATCAACGCCTGAATCTCCGCCTGTTTGAGCCGGAACATTCCACGAATCTGCTCAGCGGAAATCTGTTCGTCAAGCAGTTGTACAATCTGCTCCAATGTGAAACCAAGCTCTTTAAAGGCAAGGATGCGGTTAAGCTGGAACAATTGCTTAGCCGTATAGTAGCGATATCCAGTACAAGGATCGGTCCTGGCTGGTTTCAACACACCAAGCTGGTCATAATAACGCAGCGTTTTCACTGAAACCTGCCCTAATTGAGAAAACTCACGAATCTTGAACATCGACTATGCTTTCTTTTATTTGTCATTGTTGCTGTGAAACGTCTCACCGCTCACACATATACCATACACGCTCCAGTCGAGGGGAGAGTCAAGAGGCAAGAGAAAAGCGGGAATGCAAGGAGCAATTCGCTAGATCGCGACGCGGCTGCTCCTTGACTGGGACCCAGCTTCTCTCCCTGCGTGGGGGAGGAGTAAAAAGGAGAAAGTGCAGGCTCAACTAGTACTCAGTCAAGGTGGAAGTGGCGCAAGAGAAAAGCGGGGATGCAAGGGGCGGCCGCCCCTTGACTGGGGCCAGGGGCTGTGCCCCAGCTTCTCTCCCTGCGTGGGGGAGGAGCAAAAAGGAGAAAGGGCAGGTCCAAGTAGTACTCTTTTCTAAAGTTGACGTGTTTTGCTAAAATAAGAACGATCGCAGTTAATTGATTGTCAGGCGGGAAAGGGTTGTTTTTGGATGAGCTCCAACGCAGGAAACAGTGCAGATAGGACCAATGACGCTTGGGAGAGCGAGGGCAAGAATAAATCCATGGAAAATATAGATATCATACCTGCAGGTTTTACGCGCGAATACCGCGTGCTTGCTGAGGTCTGCGCCAGCATGAGCAGCGGGTTTGTGCTGCTCAATCAGCAGGAACATATGGTTTATTCTAATCCGAGCGCGCAGCGCCTGCTAGGTCTCTATCAGGGAAATCAGGCCACGGCTGAAGATTTTGATATACGTCAGCATTTGCTCTCGCTGGTAGCCGATCCGCGTCAGGCGCGCTCCGAGCTGGAACTGGCCTGGTCGCATTCTGAGCGTGAGTATGCGACGGATCTGGCCCTGGCCGATGTGGCTGTGCGCTGGCTGCGTGTGCGCGTCTTCCCGGTGCATAGCGAGCGTGGGTACATGCTGGGCCGTGGCGTGATCTTTGATGATATTACGCTGGAGCGTTCGGCCCTGGAGACGCGCCGCGAGACGCTAGCCCTGGCTGCCCATGAACTGAAGACGCCACTGGCGATTATTAAAGGCTGCGCCACGACGCTGCTGGGCGGCTCAGCGCGTTGGGACCCGGCGATGCAGCGCGAGATGCTGCAGATGATCGATGCCCAGTCAGACCGTCTCTATGATGTTCTAAACACTTTGCTAGATATGTGGCGCCTGGATACTGGCGCGCAGCCCTTACGTCTGACTCAGGTCCACATTCCCGAGCTGCTGCAACAATTGGTCAAGCGCTGGCATTTGCAGGCCGGCAGCCATCGTTTTGTGCTGGATGTATATCCATCTCTGCCAATGGTGACCTGCGATGTGGTCCGCGTTGAGCAGGCCTTAAACCATTTATTGGAGAACGCGGTTACCTATTCAAGCTCAGGATCGGTGGTGACGATTCGCGCTGAGGCCAATGATGTTGAGGTGCGCATCGGGGTCTCCGATGAGGGCGTTGGCATTGCGGCTGAACAACTTGACCGGATCTTCGACCGCTTCTATCGAGGCAAGCAACAGGAGGAGCATTCAGATGGCAGCGGGCTTGGTCTGGCGGCGGCGCGGGCAACAGTTGAGGCGCATGGAGGGCGGATTTGGGCGGATTCGCTTGGCGTGGGCCAGGGCGCGACCTTCTATTTTACGCTGCCCTTTATGCCCCGGGCTCTTACTACAGCTGCGCCACCCGCAGCCTTAGTTGCGGGGACCGCTGAGGTGCCTGCGTTGCCCAAACAGAGCGGCAGGCCGGCTCTCTTCAGACGTGATCGACGCGTGCGCGTGCTGCTGGCGGAAAGCGATTCGCGCCTGACGCGCTATTTGCGGGCGAACCTGGAGGAGCAACAGTACCGCGTGCAGACGGTGAGCCACGGCGTCCAGTTCTTGCGCCAGCTGGATCTTGAAGAGCCCGATGTCATTTTGCTCTCGACCCGCCTTGCCGATATGAGCGGCGTTGAGCTGCTGCAACGGCTGCGCGAGTTCTCGCGGACCCCGGTGATTATGCTCGCCGATGAGTGCGATGAGGATGAGCGGGTGCAGATCTTCGATCTGGGCAGCGACGATCTGGTTGTGAAACCCTTTGGCATGAAAGAATTGCTGGCCCGCGTGCGTGCTCTGCTGCGCCGCCAACCCTCGAATACCGAGCCGACGAATAATCAGACGAATTTCTCGACAGGTGAGCTAACTATCGATTATGCGCAACACCTCGTGACGGTCAAGGGGCGCACAGTTCAGCTGAGCAAGATAGAGTATAAGCTATTGAGCGTGCTGGCCCAGAATGTCGGCATGGTTGTAACGCATGAGCTCCTGCTTGAGAAGGTCTGGGGCCCTGAATACAATCGCGATGTCGATTTCATCTGGGTCTATATCAGCCGTTTGCGCCGCAAGCTTGAAGAGGATTCGCGCCGTCCCAAATATATTGTCACGGTCCCCGACGTAGGCTACAAGCTGGTTAAGCTGTAAGCCTGCGTTTATCCTTAACGCCAACGAGCAAGACCTTGCAGTTTCCCAAAGGTGGGATTGCCAGGGCTCTATGTGGGCCTGCACCTTAGGGCGTTTCCCTTATATTTTCAGGTATTTGTAAGGTATAATCCTTAGTACGTAATGAATCTTTCGGGTCTATGCGTGTATACTTCTAGCAAAGAGATAGAAGGCATAGGACATAGCCGGCATGGCTGTCCTTTCTCTGAACGAGGATAGGAAAAGGATATACCTCCATGTTACAAGGGAACATGCAAACGATGCTCACTGCCTCCACTACGGCTACCGTGTTGCTTATAGAAGCTGATAGCTCGCTGCGCCGCCTGATTGCGCTTGGTTTGCAGCATCAAGGAATGCAGGTTATCGAGGCCAGTTCTCCGTTGAATGCAACTGCCGCCGAAATGCAGACGGTAGATCTGCTTGTCCTCGATGTAGACTATGGCGTGGCCAGGGATTGGTCCGCGCTTGAGGCCGTGCGCTTGCATCCCCAGTTCTCGACGTTGCCGATTGTCGTGCTGGCCTGGGACGAAGATCTCGTGCTGGAAAATGCTGGATTGGGTTCAGCTGGCAGCGCTACAGATAAGCTTATCTGCCTGGCCAAGCCTTTTGACGCGCGTATCCTGCACCAGGCGATAGGACAATTACTGCAGGCCCAGGCGCAAGAGCAGGCGGAGCGCGAGGCCCAGGTCGAAGCTGTGCTGCTTGCCAGCTATGCTCAGCAATCGCCGCCAAGCTTCTGGCCGCTGGTCACGGCGGTTGGAGTCTTGCTGGCCTTTATCGGCATGATGCTGCAGGTCGCGGTGGCTGTGGTCGGGCTGCTGATAGTGGCTCTGGCTTTACTGTTGTGGACGCTGGATGCAAAGTCGGGGCATGAAACCGTTGCCGCTGTAAGTATGTGAGCGCGGCTATAAGCGTGCCTCGGGCTTAAAGGACTCGCTCGTCTTCAAGGGGGATACGGCCAAAGGCCGCGATCCTTACTGCTGCGTTATCTCTTTGCCGCCTCCACTCGATTTCCTTACAAAAACCTGCAAGGAAAATAAATTCCAAACGTTCAGGTCATTGTAAGGTCCGCTTAATTACCTGCAAGTTGACTATCAGGCTCAGGCACCATAATCTCTCTAAATGTAATTTGTTACGCATATCTCAGAGATATTTTTATGGATAGTATTGTACCAGAAACGCTACAAAGTACAGAGCCAGCGGAGCCCGAGATTGGTAAGAAGCGCTCGCGTAAGCGCAGTATTATCATATTTGCAGTTGTAAGCGTGCTGAACGCTGGACTATTGATCTTGCTCTGGACTCAATTGCTCACCCCGGCAGCGAATTTGCCCACCAATAATTCGGCGGGGAGCGCTAGCGACGTCGGGGCCGTTAACAGTCCGCTGCTTGGCAAGCAGGCGCCAGATTTCAAGCTGTCTGCCCTCAATCAGAGCAAGGGCGATATCCGCCTGTCGGATTTTAAGGGCAAGCCTGTCATCGTCAATTTCTGGGCCTCATGGTGCGAGCCATGTAAGCGGGAGGCGCCTTTCCTCCAGAAGGCCTGGACGCAACAGCTCAAGGCCAAGGGCGTAGTCTTGCTGGGAGTGGATGGTCCCGAGAATTCCAAGGCAGCGCTCAACTTTATGCAAAGTCAGGGCATGACCTATCTAAACGTGCAGGATACTGTAGATGGCTCGACGGCGATAAGCTTTGGCACAACCAAATTTCCTGAGACATACTTTATTGATCGCAATGGTGTGGTCGTTGGCAAGTGGCTGGGTGAGCTGAATGAGCAAGCCTTGCAGCATGAGATGGCCAAACTCGTGCCATAGAATGGGATGACGGGGCCATGCTGGAGATACTCTGGATCGTGCGCGCTGTGCATATTCTGTCAGCGACAGCCTGGGTTGGCGGCAGCATCATGTATCAAATCGTGATTGGGCCGGCCTTACGAGAGGGCGGTCCTGCTCCCAAAGTTGCGGCCGGTATCGCTGATGGCTTCAAGCGCATGATCAACCTTTGCATGGGATTGTTATTCCTGAGCGGGGGCTATCTCGTTTTTGAGCGCCTGAGCCGAACGACGCTGGGCTTGTCTTATATTGTAGTATTGGTGTTGAAAGTAGCGGGAGCAATTGGCTTATTTGTCCTGGCGCTCTATTTAGCACAGAGCAATATTCGCCGTTTGGCAAAACGTTCAACGCGCCTCTCAAGAGTGGCCCCGCAACTCATGCTAGCTCTGGGCATATTGGTATTTGTACTCGGCGCGCTCCTCAACGCTCTGTTTGAGGCAGCCATCGCGCCGCATTAATGGAGGTCAAATTGTGCAGTCTGCTATGACTGTGGCGGGTGAGGAACGGAAAATGGCGCCGCGCAAGAGGCGCTTGCCATTGAGCTTTCTCCTTGCCGGGATCGCTATATTAGGCGCAATAATGTATCTTGTCTATGCCAATACACAGGCCAATGCAGTCTATTATATGACCGTGCCGGAATTGAAGCATTGTACTACCTGCGCTATGCAAAATGTGCGCGTGGCAGGGGTTGTGCAGGCTGGCTCTGTGCAGCGCAATGATCAGAACCAGACCATCCAATTTACGATGGCCGATAGCCAGCAGTCGATGCGTGTTATGTATAGTGGGGTTGTCCCCGATATATTTCGTCCTGGCGTTCAGGTGGTAGTGGAAGGACATTATGCCGGACAGGGGCCATTTCAGGCTCAGACATTGCTAGCCAAGTGTCCGTCGAAGTTTCAGTCGGCAACGCCTAGCGCTAAGTAAGGCCACGATACATTTTTGGCGCTGCGCGGGCTGGGATAAGCTCAGCCCCTACTACTAATACACGAGGAGAGACGCGTAGCAGACATGTAGCCTCAAGGGCTGCTCATGCTGCTTACGCAGAGAGGAAAAGCCGTGTATTTCTCAGATATTGGTATTATTGCACTTATCCTTGCAACGGGCTTTGCCCTCTATACTGTCGTAATTGCTGTCCTGGGGGCAGTCCGTAATAAGGCACAACTGGTTGCCAGCGCGAAATTGAGCACGCTGACCGTGGCTTTTTTCCTGCTGCTGGCTGCTGCTGCTCTCGTCGTGTCTTTCCTTACCCATGACTTTGGAGTAAGATATGTTGCGCAGCATTCGAGCCGTGAGATGCCTTGGTATTTTACAGTGGCCTCCTTCTATGGCGGCCAGGAGGGCTCGCTGCTCTATTGGGCCGTAATGCTGGCAATTTTTTCGGCTCTTTTTGTTTTCACTTCGCGCCGCGCACCGAAGACCCTGGTGCCCTATACTCTAGCAACTTTAATGGGCATCGAGCTCTTCTTCTTAATTGTCCTCGCCACCGCCTCCAATCCTTTTGTTCGTGTACCGGTTGCGCCAGATGACGGCAATGGGCTCAATCCCTTGCTGATGGACCCCGGTATGCTGATTCACCCTCCTCTCTTGCTGATGGGCTTTATGAGCTTTTCGGTGCCCTATGCCCTGGCCATTGCGGCGATGGTGACCGGCGTGCTAAATAATGAGTGGTTGCGCTCGATTCGACGCTGGGCGCTGGCTTCCTGGACCATCCAGACGGCCGGTCTGTTGCTGGGGGCCTGGTGGGCGTATCACGTTCTGGGCTGGGGCGGCTATTGGAGCTGGGACCCGGTAGAAAATGCTGCGCTCTTGCCCTGGTTGACGACAACTGCTTTTCTGCATTCGGCCATGGTGCAGGAGCGACGGGGCATGCTCAAGGTCTGGAATCTGTTTTTGGTCATTGCCTCCTTTGCTCTTGCCATCTTCGGAACCTACGAAGTGCGCAGCGGCGTGATCAGCTCAGTACACTCGTTTGCCTATTCGGATATCGGCTCCTATTTCTTTACCTTCCTGGTAATCGTCGTGGCGTTCTCCAGCGGGCTGTTCTTATATCGTTTACCCAGGCTGCAGGCTGAGCAGGAGTTTGATTCGGTAGTTTCGCGCGAGGGCGTCTTTCTTTTCAATAACTTGCTCCTCATAGGTATTACCTTTGCCACGCTCTGGGGCACAATCTTTCCGCTGGTTACGGCTCTCTTGCGCGGCCAGACCATGAGCGTTGGGGCGCCATTCTATAACCAGGTCGTGGGTCCGTTGATTGGCGTGCTGGTGCTGGCGATGGGCGTCGGGCCACTACTGGGCTGGCGGCGTACTTCGCTGGCAGCCCTATGGCGCAATCTGTGCGTCCCGGCCATTGTCACGGCTGTGTGTGCGGCTATCCTGCCTATTGCCGGGGTAACCAATGTTGTAGCCAACATCGGCTTCTCGATCTGCGCCTTTACGGCGACAGCCATTCTTTATGAGCTCTGGCGTGGTGCGCGTGTGCGCCATGCTCATGGCGAGCCCTATGTGCTCGCGGTCTACATGCTCTTCCAGCGCTATCGGCAGCGCTATGGCGGCTACCTGGTCCATCTTGGCATGGTCATGCTCGTTGTGGGCATCATCGGCTCAGCCTTCTTCCAGGTGAAGCATGACGCCGTACTCAAAGCCGGCCAGGATACCAGCATTGGTGGCTATCAGATTACCTTCATGGGCAATATCGATATGCAGGAGTCGGATAGAGAGACAGTCACGGCTCAATTGCGCTTGTGGAGCAATGGCCAGTCACAGGGCTATATCTATCCTGGACGCATCATCTATCGCAACTATGGGAATCAGCCGGCCAGCATCATACCAATTCTCTCTTCTGGCCTGACCGACCTCTATATTGTGTTCGCCGATTATCAGGGAGCCACAGAGGCAACCTTGCAGCTTTTCATCAATCCTTTAGTGCCGCTGGTCTGGTATGGTGGCCTGCTCATGCTTCTGGGCGGCCTGATCTGCTGGTGGCCTGAGCGACGACGGGTGGCGCGTGTGGCAAGAGAAGCAGCCCCTAAAGCCGCGCAGCCCGAGGCCAAAGGAGTTGTGGCATGAAGCAAAGACGTCCGTTCTTTCTAGTGCTGGGAGTTGTCGCCGTGGTGCTGGCGATCTGGTGCTTCATGCTCCTGCGTGCGCCGCAGCAACTTTCGCTCGATCAGCGCGTGCAGCAAGTGGCTTCACAGCTCAAATGCCCGGTTTGCCAGAACGAATCGGTGGCCGACTCGCCTACATTACTGGCGCACCAGATGCGCGATGTCATACGTCAGCAGTTGCGCTCCGGCAAGTCAGAGCAGCAAGTTATGCAATCCTTTGTGAGCAGCTACGGGCAAAGCATCATCTGGAGCCCGCCCTGGCAGGGTTTTGCCCTACTGGCCTGGCTGGCCCCGATTGCTCTCCTGTGCGCTGGTGCCGCCTTGCTCTTCTTTACCTTCCGTGAGTGGAGCACGCCGGCGCCTGCTACGCGTCTGAGGGAAGAGAAAGAACTTGAAGGCCTTGCTCAATCCGAGCTAGAGCGCTATCGGGCTGAGCTGGAACGCGAACTGGCCTCCGATGATCCGCTCTTTGAGCGTTACAGAACGGAGGCGCGCTAATGTCCATTGTCGTGGCTGTAGGCCTGGGTATCCTGGCTCTGGCCTTTGTGCTCTATCCGCTCTATCGCCGCCCCTCGATCGAGGCTCCTGCGGTAGCCAGTAAAATAGAAGCGCGGGACGCAGACGAGCCGCAGGAGCGTGAGCAAGCGGCGCGCCAGGCTTTGCACGAAGTTGAGCTGGATTATCAGCTTGGCAATCTTTCCGAAAAGGATTATGGTGTCCTGCGTGAGCGCTATATGCGCCATGCCCTGGTAGCTTTAAAATCGCGCTATGATCGCGAACAGGAGCTTGATGAGATGATCGAAGAGCAGTTGAAGCAAATCAAGGAAAAGAGTAGTGATCAAGCCCAATAAATGCCTTAATCTATGCCTTGCCTTTATCTTTGGCCTGCTGCTGTGTGGCTTGCCCTTGTTTGCCCTCCCAGCCCAGGCGGCAGGTGGAAGCGGGCATATCTCGGGGCAGTTAGTGGATGGGACTAATAATAACGCGCCGCTGGCAGAACAGAAGGTCACGCTCCAGGTGGCCCAGGGCGATAGTGCGCGCGATCTCAGCACGACCACAACCGATGCGCATGGGAACTTTGCCTTCTCTAACTTATCAACGGATAAGACACTGAGCTATGCCGCCTATATCAACTACAAGGGCGCACAGTATATCACCGACCTGGTTGCCCTTGACAGCAAGCCAGAGCAGCAGCTCAAGCTGACAGTCTATGAGCCGACGCAGGACCCCTCTAAGCTCGCTATCGTGCAGGCCACAGTCTTGATTCATGAGCCAGATCCGCATACGGGAACCGTGACAGTCTCGCAATTATTCGATTTTAAGAATCTTGATACCCGTAGCTTTGTTGGCTCGCTGGATGCCTCACAGGGCAAGCCAAAGGCGCTCTTCTTCTCTCTGCCGCAGGGGGCGCGCAATATCTCCTTGAACAAAGGCTTTGGCGGCTATAAAGCCATCGCCATCGATAAGGGTTTTGCCACTAATGCCGCAGTGCTGCCCGGCGATAACGAGTTCTCGCTCTCGTTCGAGGTGCCGGCTACCTCGCCAACCTATAATTATCGTTATGTAGCGATGTATCCGACAGTGGCCCTCTCGTTTCTCGTCGCCCCGGCGCTGCATGCCCAACCAGATAAACTGACGGCTCAGGGCACCGTGACCGCCGATCAGCATCCCTATCAGCTCTATAGAGCCACCGGTTTGCTGGCCAGGCAAGAAGTTGGCATGAAGCTGGAAGGCCTGGCAGTCTCCACGCCCTCGGCGCAAGTGAACACCGGCAATATCTGGCTGATCGTCGCACTGCTGGTGGTGGTTGCAGTGCTCTTTGTAGGCTTCTTCCTGTATCGGGCCAGGCGCATGCAAGCGGCGCCAAAGGCCAAAACGGGGCAGGCTAAAGCCGTCCCAGATGGCAAGAAGACGAAATCGACGGATCGCCGGCAGATCCTATTGAACGAATTGCTCGAACTTGATAAAGACTTTGAGGCTGGCAAGTTGAGCAAAGCAGTCTATCAGGAGCGGCGCGCCAAGGCCAAGGCCCGTTTGCGCTCTGTCATGCGAGAAGAGGAGGCGGCTCAGCGATGAGAACTCGCTCGGCCCTGGAAGGCGGCGTGGAAGAGCTGAAAGAAGTGACTCAAGAGCAGGCAGGCGAAATTGCCCTTGAAGTCAAGGGCCTCAAGAAAAGCTATGGCTTCAAGCCAACCCTGCGCGCGGTCAATCTGACTGCCTATCGGGGCGAGCGCCTGGCCCTCCTAGGCGCGAATGGCGCTGGCAAGACGACGCTGCTGCGCCTGCTGGCCGGCTTGATGCGACCCGGCAAGGGGACAATCAGGATTGAGGGCCTGGAAATGGAGCGCGATGCGCAGCGCATACGGCAGCTCATCGGCTTTGTGGCTCATCAGCCATACCTGTATGAGGAATTGACTGCCAACGAAAATCTGCTCTTCTTTGGGCAGATGTATGGCGTCGCCCAGCTTCGCGAGAGAGCGCAGGCGCTGTTAGAGCGTGTGGGCCTGACAAAGCGCATACACGAGCGCGTCAGTACGTTGTCGCGTGGACAGCTGCAGCGCCTGGCCTGGGCACGCGCCTTGCTGCATGAGCCGCGCCTGCTTTTGTTGGATGAGCCAGATACGGGCCTGGATCAAGAAGGACATGCGCTGGTCGAAGCCCTACTAAATGAACATAGACAAGGCGGAGGTACCACGCTTTTTACCTCCCATCAGCTTGAATATGTGCTGCGCTTCAGCGATAATGTGGCGCTCTTAAGTGGCGGGCGCATCGTCACGCAAATGCCAACGGCAACCTTAACGCTGGAGAAGCTGCAGCAAATCTATCAGGAGAAGGTGAGATGAGCTTTTTCAGGCAGGTGTTGGCGATTCTGTGGAAGGATATCCGCTGCGAATTGCGCAGCAAGCAAACCTGGCTGGGCATGGGCATGTTCGCCTTGCTGGTGCTAGTCGTCTTTAATTTCACCTTCGATCTACGCGTAGATAACAAGAACGCCGTGGCCCCGGGGGCTTTATGGATCGCCTTTATCTTTGCCAGCCTGCTTGGTCTGGGGCGCACGATAGCCGCCGAGCGCGAGCAGGGCGGTACGCTTGACCGTTTGTTACTGTGCCCGGTAGATCGAAAAGCTATCTACCTTGCAAAATTGTTAGGAAATTTGCTATTTATCGGTGTAGTAGAAATTGTGGCCTTGCCAGTATTTGCTATCTTGTTTGATGTGCCGTTGTTGGTTGGTGGGTTGATCCCCATTGTGCTGCTGGGCACGCTAGGTATTGCCATTATCGGGACGCTGTTCTCAGTGATGGCGGCGGCCACCAGGGCCCGCGAGCTGCTCTTGCCGATCCTGGTCTTCCCATTGATTGTACCTATAGTGATTGCGGCGGTGCGTGCGACCGAAGATCTCATGACGCCCCTGGTCAATGAGCCACCCTGGCTGGGCTTGATCATTGCCTTTGATATCATTTTCTTGAGCGTTTCGATGCTCACCTTTCAATATGTCATAGAGGAATAATTGCGGGCACAAGTTGCGTGCCCTGACGTATAGGAGCAGACATATGGCCCTGGCAAAACGCGAAACAGGCGTTGAGCTACACAGCAAAGCACCATCCGGGCAGCAAGCCGCGGGACTGCCTATTGCTTCCCTGATTCTTGGCGGGCTGGCCCTGATCGGTATCCTGATCGCTATCTTTATGGCTTTTCTGTACGCGCCAACCGATGCAGTACAGGGACAGTCCCAGCGTATCTTCTACTTTCATATCTCCGTTTCGCTGGTAGGTATGCTTGCCTTTGGCGTAGTGACTGCGGGCGGCATTGGCTATATTCTAAAAAGGGATGAGCGTTGGGACTGGCTAGCGCGCGCTTCGGCCGAGATCGGCGCCATCTTCATCTCGCTGGGCTTGATTACTGGCTCGATTTGGGGTAGAACAACATGGGGTACCTGGTGGGTCTGGGACCCCAAGTTAACGGCAACCCTGATCCTCTGGTTTATGTTTGTAGGCTATTTGATGTTGCGCAGCTATATGGGACGGACGACGGCGAGCGCCTATGCTGGTGCTGTACTGGCTATCGTGGGGGTCTTCGACGTGCCTATTATCTATCTATCAGTACAATGGTGGCGCGGCATGCATCCCCAGGCCGAGGTTGGCCCAAAGGGAGCGTTGCCACCAGAGGTGCTCATTACTATGCTGGTGGCCCTGGTAAGCTTTTTGCTGTTGTATAGTTTTCTAATGATCCAGATCTATCAGTTACAGAGGTTGCAGGCTCGGGCCCAGGCTTTGCGAGCCAGCGTTGAATAAGAAAGAAGAGCTATCTATGCAAGGCGTTACTTATCTCGTCGCTGCCTATGCTATCGTGTGGGTTGTACTGTTTGCGTATCTAGCCGTGGTGATGATGCGCATTCGTGGCGTACGCACTGAGCTCGCGGCTGTAGAGGAACTTGTGCGCGAGCAGAGCGGACAAGAAGAGCAGTAAAAAGGGAGCTGAAAGAAAAAATATATATGACGACAAAAAATAAGACGGCAGGAACGGTTGCAACAACGACGAAATCGAATCTGGGACGCCTGATTAATCTGGTGATCGGAGACGCGCTGGTATTCCTCATATTTGCCGCGCTGGGACGGCGCAGCCATGGCGAGGCGGCTGGCTTAGATGCCTTGCTCCAAATCGCTTTAACTGCGCTCCCGTTTGCGCTTGCCTGGTTTGTGGTCGCGCCCTTCCTGAAGGTATATCGCCGCGACGTGGATACCGACCCGCTGAGGATGGTGAAACGTACTCTCCTGGCCTGGGTCTGTGCCTGGCCGGTCGCCCTGATTCTGCGTAGCGTTTTTGTGGATCATGCTATTGTGCCCTTGACATTTGCCCTGATCTCACTGCTGGCCAATGCCCTGCTCTTGCTCATCTGGCGCTGGCCATTTTCGCTTATGCAGCGTATGCGCCAAAAGGAGGGTCGCTAGAGGGTGACAAGCCTGTGGAGATGCCCCTGTCAGAATTGACATAGCTCGGTAGGTACTGTATGATCTTTGCGAGGTGAATAGGCGTACTATGTTCTATGCCTTTGGGCTTATTATGTCTGATTTGATATCTACAGCCCGTATTCGTATAGTAGAGTAAGCGTTGATACATCTTCGCTCAGTCTGAAGCTAGTTTTCTGATACAGAGCGTGCTACTCTGCAGGGGGTGTTAATGAGAAACCGTAATGTCTGGGGCGGTGCCGGCGGCGGCTTTTTTCTTGTGTTTTTAGCAATTGCTTTCATGGCGGGCAAAGGAAATTCGCATTTATTCCTACCGCTATTATTCGTAGGTATTGCCTGCGTATCCTTCCTTGGTTCGCTCAGTTCACGCAAGCCGGGAGCGATCTATGGCGGCCTGCAAGCGGCGCTCTGGATGCTGGGCCTGGCTTACTGTTTCGCCTTTGGCTTCTTTCCCGCGATTCTCGTTGTCGTCGGCCTTTCGATAATTCTTGGCGCCTTTACGCGCCAGATCATGGCAGGTATCGCAGGGATGACAGGAAGCTCGTATGGGCAGCAGCCCAACTATCAGCAACCCTATGAGCGGCAGAACTCGTACCAGGAGCCGTACAGGCCTCCCCAGGGAGAGCCTTCTCCCCAGTCCTATGAGCAGGGCTATCAGGCCGCGCCCCCGCAGGCGCAGGAGACCTATCACGAGGGAGGCAAACAGTACAACTATCCCGCGCAGTATGATCAGCCACAGGCACAATATCCTCAAGAGATGCCTCCGCAGCAGCAGTAGGGAATAATAGCAGGGGTCGGAATGCGCTAGAGCTACACGGCGCATTCCGATATCATCATAGGCCCTGATGCAACTTCTCATTCAGTCTTTTCGTACATCATATAGTTACCACTTCACTTGCTAATGTTGCTGTTAGCTAGATTTCGTGGAGAACGAGGAGCCATTCATGGGAAACCAGGAGGGGATGTTTGCCGAGCAGGGGAAGCAGGCCCAAAGCGAGAGCAGGCACAATACAGACCCGAGAGAGCAGCGCTTCGCGCCTGAACCCCATCAAGGCGAAGCAGAGCATGCATATGGTGAATACGAGGAGGGCTATGAGGGCTATCGCGGGCCGTCCTCGGAAACGTATCGTGGCTATGAAAGAAATATAGATCCCGGCCAACTGCAGCAAGGCGGCGGGAAGATCCAGCCACAGCGAAAATCTCCAGGTGTGGGTTTGCGTGCTCTTGGCGTCGTTCTCCTGGTCGTCTTTATTGGAATAGGGCTTAGCTTTTTATTTGGCTGGCAGTTCTCCAAGGACAAGCCTATCGCCCTGAATGCCGTTACGTCTACCCGCAGCTTTGTGGTAAGCAATAGCCCTGTTCTGGCAGTTAAGAGCACGAATAGTGATATCATGGTCCATAGAGGCGATGTTGGCAAGATAGTCGTCAACGCCCGCACTTCCAAACCAGATAAGGGTAATTCTGTGCCCGTGAGCTATAGTCAGGATGGTAGCACGCTTACTGTTCAGGTAAATGGCGCGTCACCCTCGTTCTTTAATACCTCTACCAGGCTTGATATTACGGTGCCCGATACGACAAATGTACAGATTGAGGAAAACGGCGGGGATGTGTCCATCAACAATTTTAATGGGCAGATAAGCACTAATAGCGTGCATGGAGATATTCAGCTGGGCAATGTTGAGGGAAAGGCTGACCTGGTGACAAACGGTGGTGGCGATATCAGGGTTATACATTTCAAGGGCCAGATGAGCGCCAAAATACAGTACGGCGATATCGCGTTTAAAGACAGTACTTTGAGCGGTCAGTCGCACTTAGAGGCGGCCAGTGGCGATGTCAGTTTCGGCGGCTCTTTAAATCCCAGTGGCACTTACAGTATGAGCACTAGCTCTGGTGATATTAACGTATCGCTTCCCCAGGATGCGGCAGTGCAGATCACTCATTCGACATCTGGCGACTATCACAATAAGTTTGATAGCGACACGCTTGGAAATAGCCCGCGCGCTTCCTTGCAGCTGATCTCAAAGAGCGGTGGGGACATAACTGTAGGCAAGCAGTAATAATATACTGTACCCAGACAATTGCTCTTTGTCACCGCGCTCGTACAAGGCTACCGGAGGAATACCCTCCGGTAGCTTTTTTGTCTACATGTTAGCAAAGCAAGGCTGCCTATTCAGTGGGAGAGACAGGCAGCTTCGCCGCCACGGCCTCCAGGCGGCGCAAGTACTGGCGATCCTGCAACTGCTCAAGGATGGGGCGAGCGCGGGCAAGCTGCTTGCTATCGCCTGTGCGCTGGGCCAGCACAATGCGCGAGCGGGCCGCGAGAACAGGCAAATTGTGGCTTTCGGCCTCATCGATAGCCTTAGCGAATTGCTCCATATTCTCATCTGCCAGGGCTTGCGCGAGAGCCAGGCTTATGGTATCCAGCTCGCCAACGCCGAGAAGATTTTTTGGCCGCAATAAGGCCTTTGGGATGGGCCAGCCGCGCTCGATAAACAGGAATCTGTGCAAGATTATATCCTCACCAAAAGGGATATCTGCAGTGGGAGGGCTATCCGTCTGGAGCATGGTCAGAAACGTGGAGAGGGCAAAACCGTGTGGCAGAGAGATACGGGAGAGGATGGCCGACATTCGCTCTATGCTGGCCTGATCTTCGCGGGCCAGCGCTATCATCAACAGGGCCAGATAGCCGGAGATTGCAAAGCGCAGCAAGGTTTTATCGTGCTGAGCCTGATAATGCCAGGTCTCCAGGGCCGCTTGTAGCTTGCCGTTGTCGTTCCAGTGTCCAGAGATATAGGCAACGATAAGTGCGTCAGCGATCCCCGAGCCAAGATGAAGTAAGGATTGGCCGGGACCGATACGCGCCAGCTCCTCTTCTAGTGTAGCAATCCCAAGATCATAATGGCCGTCAAGCATACTGGCAGTGGCAACCATATGCACGGCATCGCCGCGCTCCATCGCCGTTAGCTCGGGGGCCGCAAGACGCCTCTGCGAGGCTTCGAGGACCGCCTGATACTTGCCAAGGCGTAGCGAGAGCGACGCATAGCCGTCAAGCGCCTCGCTGAAGTCGCTCCAGCTCTGTTTACGCTCGAAATACTCAGCAGCCTGTAGACCGACGTCCCGCAGTTCCTCCCAGCGCCCCGGATCAGTCTGTGGCGTATGGCTAACAAGAAAGATTTTGGCAACGCGACTATGCCAGAGCTCGTCTTCGTCGTTAGCTACCTCGGCCAGTTCCTTCATCTTCTGAGATATTGCTAACAGCTCCTCCTGGCTGTATTCGAGTGAGGAGCCACCACGGGTGAGCTGGATCAATAGCTTGCGCAAAAGGCGTGCGCCTGTCAGCGGATCGGCTTGCGTGGTCTCGCCGGTCTGGCGCCATAGCTCCAGAGCCTTAGCGTAAGCATCGACAGCAACTGAGCCCCAGCCGGCACAATCGCCAAGGAACTCTAATAGCTCGATCTGCGCAGGCGCGGAGGCGATGTCAACGGCGCCCTTAAGA
This sequence comes from Ktedonosporobacter rubrisoli, assembly GCF_004208415.1. Classification (GTDB taxonomy): domain Bacteria; phylum Chloroflexota; class Ktedonobacteria; order Ktedonobacterales; family Ktedonobacteraceae; genus Ktedonosporobacter; species Ktedonosporobacter rubrisoli. Next base: position 8,451,294 of record NZ_CP035758.1, read on the forward strand.
TAGTTCTGTGCCTCGGCAAAAGCTCCAGCGTTGCTGGCCAGTCTCCCGGCCCGTTTTAGGGCGCTAAGGATGGTCTCCTCGGGAACTGGTAGTTTCAGGGCAATGGCCGATTGGCGTGAGAGCTTGACCGCCTCAAGATAGTGATAGGCGATGGATTCCGCCTGTAGATTGGCAGGTTGATCCGTCTGGCTTTCTAGCCACGTTGCAATGCAGGCATGCAGGCGAATGCGCTCGGCGCGCGAGAGCGTGCTATAAATCACATCGCGAATCGTCACATGCGAGAAGGCAAAGGCTGCACCCTCATCGAGCACAAGCAGCCCGCGTAAGAGCAGTTCATCAAGGGCCGCCTCGATTTCGGGCTGACTGTACTCGGCCTGCACGGCCTGCAGCATTTCGGCGCGAAAGGTCCGGGTCGCCACTGAAGCTGTTTGCAGGATGCGGCGTTCGCGAGTGGCTAAGAGGTCGCAGCGGGCCAGGATCGCGGCATGAATGGTATCGGGCAGCGTAATTGCGCTTATGTCAGCCGGAGTGTGTTCCGACAGGCCACGGATAAGCTCAAGGGCGAAGAAAGGATTGCCGGCCGAGCGCGTAATAATTTGCGCGCAAGCGGCCTCCGCAGCATCGGGCAGCAGATGCCTGGCTAGTTCGCCTATATGGGCATCGGGCAGCGGTGGCAGGGCCAGCGAGAGAAAGTTCGGGCGCCCGCCTCCCCATTGTGGGCGACGGTCAAAGAGCTCGGCCCGTGTGGTAGTAATCAGTAAAACCGGAGCCTGGATGCGCATATCGATGGTGCGCTCGATAAAATCAAGCTGGCTATCGGTAGCCCAGTGAAGATCTTCGATGACGATAATATGCGGAACATGCTGAGCCAGGGACTCAATGAGGAGGCGCCAGGCAATGAATGAGCCTTCCTGATCAACCTTGCCAGCATTTTCCAGACCCAGCGAGGCCAGGATGGTATCCGTCAGCTGGATGGCATCCCTCTCCCGATGGCTGTTATCTCTAAAGGCCTGGATGAGCTGAGCACGCTTCGTCTCCTCCCCGAGCAAGCCATTGAGCAGGGCGCGACTGCTGCCCATGGTCTGGCCAAAGGGCTGATTATGCTGTATCGTCACGTGGCATTGTGTGGTGGGAGAGAGCCGTTTGAGGAACTCCTCGATCAGCCGGGTCTTTCCCAATCCGGCAGGCGCCAGCAGGCAAACTATCTGCGGACGGCGTTCTTCCTGCACGCGCCTCCAGAGGAGATCAAGCTGTTGCAAATCGTATGTGCGGCCCATGAAGGGCGGGCTTTCATCCAGCGGCGTCAGGCGTCGGCTGGCTAGAGGAAAGATACGTAATGGCTGGCGTTTCCCTTTTACCTCAATCTGGCGCGCTTCCTTAAACAGAAAATTTCTGCGTGTGGCTCCCCTTGTGCGCTCGCTGGCAACGATCTCGCCCGGAGCTGCGTGCTGCTGCAAGCGGGCAGCAGTATTTACGGCGTCTCCGGTAACCAGAAAGTCGCCGCGTGAGACATCGCTTGTCGCGATCACCTCACCTGTGTTGACCCCGATACGCAACTGAAAGTCCTCGCCCAGCACATTATCTTGCTCGACAGCCTGGCACAGCGCCAGGGCCGCGGCCAGCGCTCGCTCGGCATCATCTTCATGGGCGTATGGCAGGCCGAAAACTGCCATCACGGCGTCCCCAATGAACTTTTCTAGCGTGCCTCCATGGCTGGATATAACCTCGCGAGCGTGGTCATAATAGCGGCTCATTAAAGCGCGTACGTCCTCGGGATCAAGCGTTTCGCCAAGGGCTGTTGAACCGGTCACATCGGCAAAGAAAATAGTAACGAGTTTTCTCTCTTCTTGCATTCTGATCTTCCCCGAGTAGCAAACTCATACGTCATCTGTCGCGTATGTGCTTGTGGCATAAATAGCTGAAGCGCTTTCATTATAACAAAAAGAGGAGCAGAATAGAATATAGATTATCGATCGGAGAAAAGCAGAGAACTAAGGGGAAAGGTGCATATGCCGTTTCCCAATCATTCCCCCGATGGTTCCCCCTGCTACGGCAAAGATAATACCAACCAGATTGATGAGCGTGATATAAGAGATGACGGCGAGCACGAGAACGTTGAGCGGGAGTAATAGCGATTCGGTAGGTAGATCTCCGCTGGTCCAGATATGCAGGCCGGTGATTATGGCCAGAAGCAGCGTACTGGAAACGCCAATAGCCAGGCCTATCCGACTTCCCATCGTAATGCGCTGCGTGTGTAGTGAGGCCTGTAGGCCAGGCAAGACGGGAGCCAGCAAGTAGAGGACAAAAGAGAGAATCACCCATTTGGAGGAAAATAGATTGTTGTCGTTTAGAAAGATAAGAGCGTACTGAATAATACTCAGTGGGATACCAAATAGTCCAGCCCAGAGCCAGGATTTATTCTTTGAAGCTCCCGCTTTATCCTGGTTTTCCATATATCTTAATAGCATGTATCTCTTACCCATCTATTTGCCTCGCTTAATTAATTGGAGCCGTTAGCATGATAATAGTGTGAATTTATTATCATTGTAGCAGAAAACAGGCAAAATAGATAGTGGTAATTGCTGTTGAAAACGCATATAGTAGTGCAAAACAGTAGAAAAGCCTCTAAACATGAGCTCTATTGCGCGGTGTAGGAAATAAAAATGCATCTTATACAGCTAAAATGATAAGAAAATATCCATAATGGTACGTATGGGTAGGTACAAATAGCTAATATGGTGAGGTATGACGAGCAGGGGATATGATAGTACTATAGAGCGGTTAATGGTAGAGTATAGTCTGCGAAAAGGAAAAAACATGAGTATCGTTTCGGCAAAGCAAGTCAGATTGAAGACGGGAAAAACTATCGATATTCGTTCTGCACAGACTGAGGATGCCAGGCAGGTGCTTATGCTCGCACATTCTGTAATGGCGGAGAGCGCGTTTCTGCTCACGACCCCTGAGGAGTTTCGCTACACGATTGAGGATGAGAAGCTCTGGATTCAAAATGTCTGTGCTTCGCTGGCTGATGTGATCATTCTTGCCGAGAATGATCATCAACTGATTGGGATGCTCAATTTTATGCATGGCGTACGCAAGCGTATAGCTCATCAAGGGGAACTGGGCATGAGCGTTGCCGCGCAATGGCGTGGGCAAGGAGTAGGTAAGGCCTTGCTTCAAAGCTTAATTGAATGGGGAGAGGCGCACCCTCTCATCGAGAAGCTCTGTTTGCAGGTCTTCGCCAGCAACACGCGAGCTATCGCGCTTTATACCTCGTTAGGCTTTGAGCAAGAAGGCAGGCTTAAACGCCAGATAAAATTGTTGGATGGCACATATGTCGATCTCCTGGCGATGGCCAGATTTGTCAAATGAGCTATCTTTCAGCTTGTACTCGATTTAGCTTTATCTTCTCCTGTCCTGGACCAAAAACACGCCCTGAAAGAATCTCATTCTAGCCCCGCTCGCTCAAAGAAGCGGAGCAAAGACAAAATTGGAAAAGACTGCCGAACCGGAACCTCCCTTATCCTGTGAGGAAAAGAGTGTAACATACCCATAAGGATTGTTGGAATCGCTGGTGGAAGCGACCTGCTTTCCATTCAAAATAAGGCTCTGCTGTTTGTCTTTGGCTGTAACGGTCATCGTATATTTATCGCTGTGAGGAATCGTGCCTGAGCTCAGAGTAGAAATTTTGCTTGGGCTATCATAGCGATCTACTTCCCAATGATCCGGCTGATGCGTGTCGCTCGGGCGGCAGATGAAAAAGCGGTAACCAGAGTTATCGCCTCTGAATATATGAGCTCCAAGGCCTGCGCAGCCATCACTGCCGAGCTGGCTGGTATCGATTTGAACGGAAACGCTGTAATCGTTAGGCATGTTATCGTCATACAGATGGAAGAACTCTTCATAGAGGAACCCTGAGCTGTTATTGATCATAAAGAGTTGCCCGTTATCCTGGCATCTCAGGCTAAGATTATTTCCTGCACTAAGAACGCGAGGTGGGTCCCACATGGCTCCTCCTTTATCACAATCGAAGCCGGGGACACGCGCCTCGTATGGCATCTGGGCTTTGTCGATGGCTTGAGCGATATTTGGAGGTGTAATTTGCGCGGTGAGTGGTGCCAGGCTGCTCTTGTCGGGCAATGGAACGTAGCTGAAATGCGAGAAAAGCGCGGAGACCGGCTGTTGATCACTTCCGTTGGACATCCAGAAGCCTACGGCAAAGTTGTTGGCGAAGGTAGGGTCCGTGGCTGTCGTGACCGGGCGACCATTGACGCTAAAGCGCATAAGAGCGCCTTCTACCTCGGCGGTGAGCGTGAAGGCTTTGAGGGACTCAGGGAGGTAGCCCCCGGCTAGATGGTACTCGAAATTCTCTTTGTCGTTCCCATAGCGCTCTACTATCCAGCTCCCCATAGCAGAGACAGCGAAAACATCATAGCCATAAGCTGGGTATTGAGTATGCACGATAAGGCCGGCCCAGGCATAATCCTGGGGAGAGCTAATGCGTGCGTCAACTTGCACGCGGTAATTTTTGGGAAACTTTGTGCTCTTGTCAGCATTGGGACCGAGAAAGTAAACCTTGCTGGGCTCATAATAGTCGCCGCTGCGCGTTAGCTGCGTACCATCCATCTGGCAGGAGAGCGTGGTGTATTTATCCTGCACAATATTTTTTTTGTCCTGCGTGTAGTATTGCTTCGCAACGTCCCATTGGCCGGACCCGTGATCGCATTGTGGCCCTGGTGCGTTCGTTGTATAACCGGGATGGGGAATCTGGGCAGGTGCAGTCGGAGACTCGTTGCAGGCCGGGAGAAACAGGCTCAGCACGAAGGTCAGAGCAATAAGGCTGGCTAATTGCACAGGGCTGCAGTGTTGTATAGATTTCATCAGCAAATCCTCATTTATTGATAAAAGAGCGGGAGCCAGGGACGGCAGGCTAGCTGCCTGCGCATAGCCTCGCAGCCCGTACTCGACTTCGCCTGAGCTTTATCTTCTCCTGTCCTGGGCCAAAGACACGCCTTGAAAGAGATTCTTCCTGGCTGTGCTCGCTCAAAGAAGCGGGGCAAAGACAAAATTGGAAAAGATCACAGAACCGGAACTTCCCTTACCTTGATTCAAAAAGAGTTCAACATAGCCGGAAGGGTCGTTAGGATCGTTTGTAGAGGCTACCTGCTTTCCATTTAAACTATAGGTTTCCTGATTTCCCTTGAGCAGGATATTCATAGTGATTACGTCACTATGAGGAAACGTGCCTGTAGCCAGTTGTGAATTTTTCGTTGGAGCATCGTAGCGGACAACCTTCCAATTGTCCGGCTGAGTGGCATCGCTTGCTCGGCAGATGGAAAAGAGGTAACCTGTGCTGCCGTTTCTGTAAACATGAGCTCCCAGGCCCGCACAGCCATTGCCGCCTAGCTGGCTTGTATCGAGCTGAACGGAAACGCTGTAATCGTTAGGCAGATTGCCGTCGAACCCATAGAAGTATTCTTCATCAAAGAAACCACTGCTATTATTATCCATAAAGAGTTGCCCGTTATCCTGGCATCTCAGGCTAAGGTTATTTTCTGCACTAAGAACGCGAGGTGGGTCCCACTCGGCTCCTCCTTTGTCACAATCGAAGCCGGGAGCGCGCGCCTCGTATGGTATTTGCCAGTGCTGGATAGATTGAGCGATATTCGGAGGTGTAATTTGCGCGGTGAGTGGTGCCAGGCTGCTCTTGTCGGGCAAAGGAACGTAGCTGAAATGCGAGAAATGCACGGAGATCGGCTGCTGATCACTCCCATTGTACATCCAGAAGCCCATGGCAAAGTTGTTGGCGAAGGTAGGGTCCGTGACTGTCGTGACCGGGCGACCATTGACACTAAAGCGCATAAGAGCACCTTCTACTTGGGCAGTGAGCGTGAAGGCTTTGAGGGGTTGAGAAAGGAAGCCTCCAGCTAAACCTTGTTCGAAATTCTCTGCGGCGCTTCCATAGCGCTCTACGGACCATTCTCCTATAGCAGAGACAGCGAAAACATCGTAGCCGTAGGATGGATATTGGGCGTGCACGATAAGGCCAGCCCAGGCATAATCCTGGGGCGAGGTGATGCGCGCATCGACTTGCAGGCGGTAATTATTGGGAAACTTTGTGCTTTTGTCAGCATTGGGACCGAGAAAGTAAACCTTGCTGGGCTCGAAATAGTCGCCGCTGCGCATTATCTGCAGGCCATCTTTCTGGCAGGAGAGCGTTGTGTATTTGTCCTGCACAACATTTTTTTTGTCCTGCGTATAGTATTGCTTAGCAACATCCCACTGGCCGGACCCGTGATCGCATTGTGGCCCTGGTGAGCTGGCTGTGTAACCGGGATGAGGAACCTGGGCAGGCGTAGCCGGGGCCTCGTCGCAGGCCGGGAAGAACAGGCTCAACACGAAGGTCAGTGTGAGAAGGCCAGCTAAGTGCACAGGGCTATAGCGTTGTGTAGGTTTCATCAGCAAATCCTCATTTATTGGAAGCAGAGTTTTTATGCAGTTAGTAATGTGATATATGCTTTGAGCCGAATAGTAAGAGTCTGAATAGATAAGCTTATAAATACCCTCAATGTCCTATTCTAATCAGTATGAGAGCTTTATACAAGTGCTTTTGGATATGAAAATTTAAGCGTGCTAAGCTAGCGAGTATAGTTTTTCGCAGCAAGGAGCTCCTCTTTTGAAGCAAGCTCCTTGCCATGGAAGAAAGGTTTATGTTGGATGTCCTCTGCTACTTTAGCCCCGTAAGTCGGGCTTAGCAGGAAGAGAGCCGCATGCCTGGAAAAGCATACACAAGTAGCAGTGCTGGTCTCGTTTCTTTCAAGCCCCGTTCCAGCAGGACGCAATCTTCTTGTGAAAAGATTTAGTCCTTTATCTGGATCGCTTTGCTCTCTTTCGCTATTGTAGCATATCAGGAGAATAATATGCAAGGTATATTTTATCTTGTATAACGTGCAAAAAATTTAACGTCATCCTCTTAACCTCCTGATGAGAAGAAGTTGGGCTCATAAACGTTTGCTTACTTGAACTCATTCTAGCGGGCCATGATGAAGGTATGAGCCTGATAAGTATCTCTGAAGCTCCTGTTATTGAAGGCAAAAAGCTGGTATCTCTTAAGAGAGTCCGGTGGGGAAGAAAAGAGCCGGAGGGCTACAAGAGTGCAGGACAGCTTAACTAAGTTTGATCAGGAGACCCCTTGCGCTAGCTGTAATAGATAGAATTTGAACAGAAAGTTGGCAAACAGCCTGCTATATAGCAGCCTTTTCTATGTTAGAGCGATAGCAAGTGCTTAACGAGATCCTGGGGGGCAGAATAAAAGGGTGCGTGTCCCGTATTAAGAGATAGGATTTTATGACAGGGGACAGTGGTATAGAAGCGCTTCTGCGAAGAAAGTGGCAACATCTGGTCACGTAGTGTCTGAATATAAATGCGCGGCATGCTGCCAAAGTTGGCCACGGTGATATGGATAGGCGTGAGCATAGGGGCAAAGGGTTCGGGCGTAATATGTCTGCGGGCATCTTCGATGTCTGAGGGGCAGCAATCGTTGTAGAGCATGTCGATAAGTTTGTCTTCGGGCAAAGTAAGGAATGTGCCCGTCGCGTCCATAACTCCTGGAGGTGGCACATGTGGGTCGCGAGCAACGGATTCGAGAAAGCTGTGGCCATTTGGTAAGAGAAAGGCCGAGAGATAAACCAGCGTTTTGATTTTTTGCGGACACGCTTCAGCAACCTCTGAAAGGACCAGGCCGGCCATTCCATGCCCAACCAGAATCACAGGCCCGCTTTGAGCTTCTACTACCTGGCACGCGCGCCTGATATATGATTCGAGCGTGACATCGAGCAGTGAAGTTTTATCTTGCCCATGTCCGGGGAGATCGAAGGCGACAGCTTTATGACCCGCCTGGCTGAGCAAGGGAACAACTTTATGCCAGCACCAACCCCCGTGCCATTCGCCATGGACGAACACGTAAGTATTCATGAACTACTCCTTATATATACTTTGCGAACAATACCTATGTTCTATTTCAAATATGATAACAAATTTTCTAATGTTTTTTGTTAGATTTGCATTAAGATTGGTCTCTTTGCCTTCAGTGCATGAAAAAGAAAAGGCGAGGGAACGCAGTAAAGGTGAGGAATGAGAAAATGAGCAAGCACTGGGGAATTGCCTAAAATAGGTTATCTAACGTAGCTTCCAGGCAAAGAAATGGGCAGAAGCAGCCTGCGCGAGAGCAAGCCACTTCTGCCTGTTATAGAGAATTATCTATCCTAAAATAGCCTCTAAATGTTTGTAAAACTTAGTCCCATACCCAGGAGAGAGTCTGAGCTTCCGACTGGCCTCTGGCAATCAATGTTCCGCTGGGATGTCCTGTAGTAGATACATTTGCTCTAGAGAGATCGTTATACTGGTTTGCCGTAAATGGACCCGCTGTATTGGTAGCAGAAGATAGTGCTGTCAGGCCTAGCAAGAAGGCGGCGGATAGACAGATAAGCAATGCACATAATACGAAAAATCGAGAAAAGATTTTCATTTTGACCCCTTTCTTATTGCTCTTCATGAGCAAAGCACCATACATTATTATTTTCTGCTTGCTCTTAAGAGGGAGAAAGCTTCTCGGAAGAAGCTCTTCTCACAAAGCGAGATCTGCCTCTGAAAAGTAAGCCCTGCTCATGGATCTACGAACACAGAGTGGTACGATGAAAATGCTTCTTGATAGAGAGGGACACCGCCAATGTCGTGAAAAAAAATCCTGACGGCGACGGCTACGCAGAAAAATCCTGATAGCGCCCGGTAAGACTTTTCCGGAGTAGAACCACCACTACTCCGTTGAGCATCTTGTTCGGCCCGCTTAAGGTCTCCATGACGACCCTGTTCTGCCGAAACTAAGGTGTACCACCTATCTATGCAATTACCCCCCTTTACATAATAAGGTCTCGCGCTGCAGATAGCTACTGTTTGTTACTCAAAATAGGTAAAATAGGATATGCTTTTGCCCATTTGAGTCCCTCTAAAATGGTAACATACCAATAGATGTATTGCAATATGTCTGGGATAGTATAGGTGAAATAGGCTTTAATTGTAGCTGTCATTTAAACAGTAGCATATTATAGAATAAGCGAGTTGTGTTGGAAGAGACAGAAATGGCAGCTACTCCAACAAGAACTGGCCCTGGCCTTTGGGATGGCGCTCGCGTAAGGTGCCGCTGGGAGCGTAGTCCATAACGAGGTAGAGCGTATTGTCTGCCGAGCCGAGGTCAAAGACTCGTATGATATTTGGATGGACCAGGTGTGCAATTGTGCAGGCTTCCTGTTCAAACTTGGTAAGATCTTCGCTTAAGAGGTGCCTGGAGAGTACTTTGATGGTGGCTCGTGTGCCGAGATGAATATGCTTACCAAGATAGGCTTCGGCGAAGCATCCCCGACTAAGTTGACTCATTAAGCGATAATACCGAACTGCTGCTCGGCGTGATCTGACATGGCGATCTCCTCCTGATTCCACACATCCTGCATCCCCGTACGTGCGGCCTGTCCCACGCCGCGCGTAGCGTTTTCGCGATCTTGATCGTGTGACTGCTTAACTGATTATGTATTATACAGCCGGAAGAGCTTGAAGTACAGTAGCTTAGAAACGTTAGGGGGAGCTCTTGCGAAGGCAAAAAAAGTTGCTGGTGGGGCATAGCTATATTTCGGGCCAACGTGAAATATTCTGGCTATATACTGGGGATGATTAAATTGTTAACACTGTAAAAGGGTTAAAGGAAAGTATGAAATCGAGCTCTGAAATGGTAGCTGACAAACAAGCTAAGCGAGGTGGAACGCTGGCACTGATTGCGCTCTGCCTTGGCTACTTTATGGTTATTCTGGATTCGACGATTGTGAATGTCGTAGCGCCCGTCCTCGAAACGCAACTCAACACGACACATATAGCCGTCCAATGGGTGATCGATAGCTACCTGTTGGTCTTTGCCAGCCTCTTGCTCACGGTCGGGGCGCTGGGCGATCGTCTGGGCAATAAAGGCATCTTCTTGCTAGGGCTCATCGTGTTTACCGTGGCTTCGGCCCTCTGTGGCCTTGCCGCTTCTGTGGAGATATTGATAGCAGCGCGTGTGTTTCAGGGAATTGGGGCCGCGCTGCTTGTTCCTCCCTCCCTGGCCTTGCTCAACCACACCTTTGAGACGCCACAGGAGCGCGTACGCGCTATCGGGGTCTGGGGCGGCGTGGCTGGAATTGCCGCCGCGACAGGGCCGGTTGTGGGAGGCCTGCTGATCAACTGGCTGGGCTGGCGAAGCACCTTCCTGGTTAATGTGCCGGTTGGCTTGCTGGGTTTTCTGCTGACCGCGCGCTTTGTCGGAACATCGCCACGTTTAGCGCAGAGAGGCTTTGATATTCCGGCCCAGCTGGCAGGAATCGTGGCGCTGGGAACCCTTACCTTTGCCTTTAATGAGGGCAGTCATCTGGGTTGGCAGGCCTGGCCGATCTGGTCAAGCTTGCTAGTTTGTGGGCTGGCGATCGTTGCCTTTTTGCTCATCGAGCGGCGGGCAAGCAGCCCGATGCTCCCGCTGGGCCTCTTCTCTTCGGCCTCGTTCTCGGCTGCCAATATTGTTGGCGTCCTGCTCAATTTTGGCTTTTATGGTCAGCTCTTTATTATCAACCTCTTCTTTCAGCAGATCAAGGGCTATTCTCCACTGCTGACCGGCCTGGCGCTTCTGCCAGAGTCAGGGTTAGTCTGGTTTGCCTCATGGCTCTCGGGACGAGTCTCAGCGCGAGTGGGTCCGCGCGTACCAATGGTGATCGGATCGCTGATAGGGGCTGCAGGTTTTATGGTTATGTGCATAGTAGATCGCAATACGCCCTTTCTCATCACCTGTATCGCGCTGATGGGGATTGGCTTTGGGATGTCCTTTAATATGCCGGCTATGACGACAACTTGTATCGAATCGGCTCCGCGCGAGCGCTCATCGATTGCCTCGGCGGTCCTCAATGCCGGGCGCCAGGCTGGTAGCGCGCTGGGTGTAGCGCTGCTGGGCTCGCTGGTTGGTAGCATTAGCGCTTTCATTCCGGGGATGCGTGTAGCGATGATTATTGCCGGGCTGGTTTTCCTGATCGCCGCTGGGCTTTCGTTCTTTGCTGTGCGTAAAATCGAGCCTGCGAGGTCTTTTGTTGTGCAGGTAGACAAACATCCTGTTGAGCTAAAGTCATAATGTAGCCTTCGGTCGGAGGGGCCTGTCTGGCCTATCCGGCCGCTGGTGATGGCGGAAAAGCTATGTTTTTAGACATCCTTCTCCTGCTTTGCTGCTTGTAACCTTATATCATCAATCCTGTCTTTGTAAGTCTCTCCCCAATTTCTCATAGACAGAATTATCGGCTTCAATGTGGCGCCAAATTCGGTCAGCGAATATTCCACTTTCGGTGGAACCTGTTTGTAAACTTCGCGGTGTACGATACAGTCCCGTTCAAGCTCGCGGAGCTGCAAGGTAAGCATGAATTGTGTCAGTTCTGGATAAAGGCGCCGAAATTCATTGAATCTCTTTGGTCCATCTATAAGATGGTAAAGAATGATACTTTTCCATTTTCCCCCGATGACAGCCAAAGTTGTTTTGACCGGACACCCTTCCGTGGTCAGATCCACATCGTACTTGTTCCTTCGATTTCCCAAAGCTTTGTCCCCAATAGTTTGATTTTTAAGACTATGTAATAAAATTCTGCGTACTTTGCAGATCGCAATATACACAATAATATAGCATCATACTACATTTTTCAAAGTGCTGTAAGCAAAAAACAGATAGAGAGTGAAATCATGAAGAAGAATGTGCTGATCGTTTATGCGCACCCCGAACCCACGTCGTTGACCCGCCAGCTCGTTGAGGTGGCTGTGCAGACTCTTCAGGAGCAAGGGCACAGAGTTATGTCGTCCGACCTCTACGGCATGGGCTGGAAGGCAGTGTTCGATGAGCGCGACTTCCCATGCCGTGCCAATCTCGACCGACTGGCGCTTATAACAGAATCGGGGCATGCCTACTCGACTGGCCAGCAAACAGCAGACGTGGTAGCCGAGCAACAGAAGCTGCATGATGCCGACGCCTTGATACTGCAGTTTCCACTCTGGTGGTTTAGCATGCCAGCCATCCTCAAGGGTTGGGTGGAGCGGGTGTTCGCCTTTGGCCTCGCTTATGGCTACAAGGGCGAAGGTAATCGCTATCGCTACGGCGAGGGCGGCTTCGCGGGCAAGAGGGCAATTCTGGCAGTTACCGTTGGGGGACCGGAGAAAGACTATTCGCCGCGAGGCATTGACGGACCGCTAGAGCAACTGCTGTTCCATGTCACTCACGGCATGCTCTTCTTCTCAGGCATGGATGTGCTGCCTACTCATGCGACCTATGGAGCTGATCGCGCGACTGCGGCAGACGTAGACGCGGCGAAGATAGCCTGGCGCTTACGTGTCGAGCAGCTCTTCGAGGAGGCACCTATCCCCTTCCGAAGTCAAAACGGTGGGGACTATCCAGACCGACACATCCTTGCAAGCGATATCGCCGTTGGGCAGAGCGGATTGATGGCCCACATTGGAGAAAAGCGCGGCGCCCGGCGTGACAAGAGCTTGATATGAGGAAAAATGAGCATGACCCACTTAGGGCCATGCTTCATTCCTTTGGCGTATTCTTTGGAGCTGGTCACTGCGTGTTCTTTGAGACGGGCACTCCATCACACATCTTATCTTTTACGAAGATCAAAGATATAGCTCACCTGTCGAGGGCGTAAGAATGAGCTCGGGAAGCTATCCTATCGCTTAGCGTTGTTTTCGTTTCGTTCCTACTCAAGGGCCTGGTAGCAGCTTTTTGGCCGATACATGCGTGTGAGAAGTGTAGAATCTTGTATGTCCAGGCCGTTTCAACTCAAGGCAAAGGAAGAATGTATGTCACAGGATCAAAAAGATGCCGCGGGACAGGCTCTCATAAATGGTGCCCTGGCCGGCTTTGTCGCCACTATTCCAATGACTATTTTTATGCTGACCACGCAACGCTTTCTGCCCCACGGCCAGCGCTATGAGCTGCCGCCCGAGATTATTACCAAAGACCTGGCGCGGCGCGCTGATGTGGAGCAACATATGGATAAGGGACAGATCTTAGGCGCGACCACGCTTTCGCATTTTGGCTATGGCGCAGCAATGGGCGCACTCTATGGCCTGTTGACGAAGCGTGCGTCCTCTCCTCTCGTGGGAACGCTGCGCGGCGTGCTCTTTGGCCTCGGCGTCTGGGTTGCCAGTTACCTCGGCCTGCTCCCACTGCTGCGAATGGCGGCCTCAGGTCATCGTGAGCCCGGACAGCGCAATCTCATGATGATTGTGGCTCATATTGTGTGGGGGGCTACGCTGGGCCTGGCTACTGATGGCTTGCTGCAACGAGAGGAAAGCCACATCCAGGGCTAATGGCATCATTGGCGCAAGCTATATCGGGTGCCTACCCGCAAAGGTAGGCGCCTGGCACAAAAATTAACTGGTATTATCTGCAGTATAGGCTTGCTGTGCGGCGTCCTCGATCTGCTGCAAGACAGTATCGAGCTGCTTTTGATCCTCGATAAAGGCGAGCATGCCCTTCCAGAAAGCTTGCTGAACGAGGGGAGGCATCAGATCGCCGGCTCCAAACTTGATTGTATCGGCCTCGACCAGCATGCTAGCTGAGGCGCGAGCTACCGCGTTGGGATAGGCCTTGAGATCTAAGGACTTGTTAAGCGAGGTAAAGCCTCCACGCTTGACCCAGATCGTCTGAGCCTGGGCCGTCGCCAGATATTTGATGAGCTCACGGACCGCTTGCGTATCTTTCATCGCTATGACCATATCCACACCGACAGTGATCGCGCCCTGATAGTGCGGGTTGAGCGTGGGAAAAGGGAAAAAGTCAAAATCGACCCCAGCTTTGGCACCGGGAAACTGGCTGGTGATAAAGCCGGCAGTAAAGTCGCCAAGATAATACATGTAGGCCTGCGGCGGTGTAGAGAACGGGGCAAAGCAGGCCTCCCGATAATCGGTGTTCAAGATAGTTTGGGGCGCGCCAGCGATATAATGCTTTCCGCCAACAATCTGGCCAAAGAGCTCAAAGGCCTGCTTAAGGCTTTTATGTGTCCAGGGTATTTTGTGGGCCACCCACTGATCGTACATATCTGGACCAAATTGATTGAGGTAAATCTCGGCGATCCAATCGCTGGCAGGCCAACCGGTAGTCGTGGCGCTCGCAACGCCCATCGACCAGGGATATTTATTGCTGCTGGCGATGCTATCGGAAAGGGCAATAAGTTCGGGCCAGGTATGGGGGATAGTAGCATTAAGCGCCCGAAACTGCTGCGGATTATACCAGACCGTAGCCTTGTTGGCAGCCTTGAAGAGAAGCGCATAGAGACCACCCTTATAGCTGCCTAGCTCGATCCAGGCTCGTGCGTAATCCTTGCGAAACTGCTTCATATCAAGAAAGGTATCCAGGCGGATAAGATTATTCTGGCTGGCAAGCTGCTGTAATTTGCCGGGATTAGGGAGAATAGCGATATCTGGGGGACTATTGCCTTTGAGGCTGGTAGTCAGGGCAGAATCCAGATCGCGGGTTACTTCAAGGTTGACGGCAATTTTTGTTCTGCTGGTAAAGGGCTCAACCACCGCGCGGAATGAAGCTTGCTCCTCTCCGCTCCAAACGTTGAGAACATCTACCGTATGGTCAGAGGCACTTGAGGAGCCGGTGTTATCCCCACATGCCACCAGTAAAGCTGAGGCGGAGCTGAAGGTCAAGCCCAACATAAGAGCGCGCTGCAGAAATTCGCGGCGACCGAACGGATGCCTACTATAGTTCATAACCAGGCGGTCCAACTCATCCCGCTGACCGCGATCAGGTAATAGCATCATGACGCCCTCCTCCAATGCTCGTTTTTTGATCAGGTAGGTGCCACCCGCTGTTTCTAGGACTGATTACTATCCACAGTGTACAGGGAAATATTTTCTTGTCAAACATGTATTTTATTTTTTGCATCAGAGGAAATAATTTCGTCTGCTTCTCAGGAGAATTGCTGTCAGTTTTCGCTTCCTTCACCTGTCCTAAGTAATGGAGGGGATGAAGAAGACCAGAGGATAGCGCTCTCGGCTGCGACATATCCCTGTAATTATGCATGAGAAGCAAGCTCTCTGGCAATACTCTCATGAAAAGGCAAGGTTTTCCAGGACTCAGCAGCGCGGCTGGGCTCCAATTTTTCTCCTCTCTGCCAGGTGGCAAAAGCGCAAGGAGGAAAAGCCCGCTAGTGAAGAGTGCGTTTCACTATTTGCAGCGTGATCACGATGATGGAACAGACGCGAAGAAAGGATGTACGAAGTGAGAAAAGCTGCTCAGGCCGTTCCCAATGAACAATTGAAGAGGGAACGCTTACGACGTGGTTGGTCGCGGGAATATATTGCGGAACAGATAGGCATTGCCGATCCAAAGACGATCGGGCGTTGGGAGCGTGGCGTTGCCTTGCCAAGTTCGTATTTTCTTCAGAGGCTCTGTGAGCTCTTTGCCCTGACAGCACAGGATCTGGGGCTCTACCAGGAGCAAGAGCCGGGCAGGCACGAGCCAGTGTGTATGGCCATGACGTCTGATATGGCGGGTGAGCCAGTGAGGGCATTGTATGATCCTGAGCTCCCTATGCCGCTCTCCGATATAGGAGGCCTTGCGGGGCGTGAAGAGCAATTCTATGTCCTGAAGCAGCGCTTAGGTACTGAGAAAAGTCCGGTCGTCGCTGCTCTTAGCGGCCTACCCGGAGTGGGCAAGACTGCCCTTGCTGTAGAGCTAGCGCATGACCAGGATATACAACAATATTTTAATGGCGGCATCCTGTGGGTCAGCCCTGGCCCCAGGCCCGACATACCGCGCTTGCTCGCCAGGTGGGGAGCGTTATTGGGAATTGATGAGCCGTCAGCCAGGGACAATATTGAGGCCTGGGCGAGAGCACTTCACGCGGCCATTGGCCTACGGCGCATGCTCCTGATCATCGATGATGCCTGGAAATGTGCCGATGCTCTGGCTTTTAAGGTCGGCGGACCAAATTGTGCCTATATCCTTACTACGCGCATTCCCTCGGTTGCCCTCCAGTTTGCCAATGGCGGGACGATAAGGCTGGATGGGCTTGCGGAAAGGGATGGGCTAGAACTGCTGGCCCGTTTCATACCCGAGGTGGTAGCCAGCGAGCCCCGGATCGCCAGAGACCTGGTAAGGCTGGTAGCTGGCTTACCGCTGGGATTGGTAGTGATGGGCAAGTATCTGCAAACCCAGGCTTATAGCCGGCAGCGGCGCCGCCTGCAAGCAGCTTTAGAGCGCCTCTATCATCAAGAGGAGATCCTGCAGCTGAATATGCTACAGGCTCCATTTGAGGCATCTGCAGGTCCAGCGCTCTCGGTGCAGAGCGCGCTAGAGAGCAGCTACAGAGAGCTTGGCGGCCAAGCTCGCTCTGTACTTGCTCGCCTCGCTGCATTTCCGGCCAGCCCGCATAGCTTTGCGGAGGCCGCAGCCTTGAGCATCTGTTGTGCTCCAGCCGAGGCACTGGATGAGCTGGTTGATAGCGGCTTGCTAGAGTGCACGCCCGCCGGTCGCTATACGCTCCATCCGTTGATCGCTGAGTATGCACGCCTGGCCCATGCTGAGCGAGGAATGGAAGAGCACGTCGTCAACTATTATCTTAACTATACGGAAAAATATGCCACGGACTATGAAGCCCTTGCTCAGGAGATTGATAACATCCTGGCCTGCCTGCAGATGGCGTTTGAACGTGGGATGCGCGCCTCTCTGATACGTGGAGCTCTGGCTATCGCCCCCTTTTTGCAGGAGCAAGGCTTGTGCGAAATTGCACAAGCGCAGCTGGCGCGCGCAGAACAGGCGGCACGACTTGCCAGCGATAGCCACAGCCAGAAAAAAATAGTGTATTATCTGGAGAGAATAGTATCTGCGCGAAAAAATATTATGCAGGGGCCAGGGCGCTATCAAAAGGAGCTTACGTGTAAACAAGGGCTGGAGCGACTTTCACCTGTTGTCAGCCTATTGTCTGCCCAACTGTCTTAACTAGAAAAGGGTCCTGCTGGATGTTGTAAGGAGACAGTGATGTCTTTGGCACATGGATCTGGAACCGATGGTCCTGCAGACGAGCGTATTCTTGTAATACGAGCTCAGAGGGGAAATCAAAGGGCCTTTGAAATACTCTATGAGCGTTATAATGATCGCATATGCCGCTATTTAATCCGTATGATAGGAAATGATGGCGTTGGTTGTGAGTTAGCCCAAGAGGCATTTATTAAAGCCTGGAAATCAATATTGAGCCTGCGCGATCCTGCCCGCTTTGGGAGCTGGCTCTATCGTATTGCCACTAATTGTGCCTATAACTACCATGAGCATGAGAAGAAGCGATTGCGCAATGTTTCATGGGAAGAATACGAGAAAGAGGGCAAAGGACCCGTTGCTGAGGGACCAGAGAGACAGGTGGAGGAGAGCGAGCTGATGAAGCAAGTCCTGGCGCAAGTATCGCCTACATATCGCCCTTGCCTTATTTTATATGTTGTGGAAAGGTTGCCACAGCGTCAGATAGCTGACCTGTTAGGAATAAAGGAATCGTCTGTGAGTCAGTATGTGAGTCGGGGAAAAGAAGAGTTTCGGCGGATCTATTACCGAATGAGCGGGAAGGGGCAAGGCAAATGAGACATCAACCCCCTTGCACGCAGTGGGCCGAGAAACTGGCTCTGCGTCCCGAGGATCTTTCTCCCGAAGATCAAGCCGCGCTTGAGGCCCATGTCAAAATATGCCCGCATTGCACGGAGGCGCTTGCCGATTATCAATATTTTGATGCGCGTCTATCTGCCTTGCCTCCACCAACAATGAAGCCCTTGCCGCGCCTCTCCCCACAATTTTTCCTGGATGGCCAGATCATGGATGAAGAGCAAATCGAGGAAGATCTTCTCCCGGCTTCGGCTTTAGAGCGCAGCGCGGAAGCTAGCAGGGCGGCCAGGCGTCCAAGCCGCGTTGGCGCGTTCTTCAAGCGCGCTATCCCGAGTGCTATCGTTGCCTGCCTGCTTGTGGCTGTCCTTGTGCTCTTTACCAATGGAGGCCTGCGCAATGCTGTTACCGGTAGCTCTTATGCTCCCGGCTCAAACGTTCTCACACTGAGCAACCATACGCAGGTGGCCGCAGTGGCCTGGTCACCCAATGGAGCCTACCTTGCTACCAGCGATTGGGATCACACGGTCAGTATATGGGATGCGCATAAGGGTTCATTGCTGTATGTCTATAACGGACAGAGCGATATTGTCGATGCCCTGGCCTGGTCGCCGGATAGTAAATATCTGGCCTGTGGAAGCTGGGATAAGACGGTTCAGATCATAGAAGCCAGTTCGGGCAATCTCATCACGACGTACCGCGAGCATACAAGTAAAGTCGTCTCGGTCTCCTGGTCGCCTGACGGAAAATACATTGTTTCGGGAAGCTGGGATGATACTGCCCGCGTGTGGGATTCTGCCAATGGCCATACCGTGCAGGTCTATCGGGGCAGCGATATCGTCGATAGCGTGGCCTGGTCACCCAATGGCAAATATATTGCTTTAGGCAGTTGGGATGAGACCGTGAAGATATGGTCCCCCTTCACAGGAGCCATTATACGAACCTATATGGGCCATACCGATCAGGTAAATGCGGTAGCCTGGTCGCCTAACGGAGAATATATTGCCTCGGCGGGTCGCGATCAGACAGTCCAGGTCTGGAAAGTAAGCAATGGAGAACTGCTTACCACCTATAAAGAGCATAAATTTAACGGTTATGGACGGGCAGTAGATAGCGTGGCCTGGTCGCCGGATGGAGAATACATTGCCTCTGGTGGCCATGACGATACCGTACGCGTCTGGAATGCGCTTAACGGCACAACAGCCATGGTCTTTAAGGGCCATACAGATCTAGTAGATAGCGTGGCCTGGTCGCCGGATGGGCACAGGCTGATCTCGGGAAGCTGGGATGATACTGCCCGCATCTGGCAGGTGCTGAATGGCAACTAGTAGATTTTAGGGAAGCATAGCCGGTCTTGATGCTTGCTATTCCTCTCATATGATATACTACAGCAGCAATTTGGAATATTCACGGCTTTAAGTTAAGATCTGGAGGAGTGTTCATGCGTTGTCCATTTTGTGGAATGTTTAATCGCGACGATGCAGCATATTGCACTCGCTGTGGGAGAGATCTAGTACCCGGATATCCTCCTGGCCAGACAACACAAGGGCAGCCACCCCGCCGGCCTGCTGGACCAAACTACGCGCCGCCAGCGAATCGCCAGCAAGCACCAAGGCCGCCTTCTGTGCCTCCCATCCAGGCCGGGCCAGTGCGCAGCGGCCCGGGATCACGGGCTAAAACAGTCCCCGAGCCACCCAGGGCCTTCAAAGGGCAGGAGGCACCACAATCCTTTCCACCTCATACAACTGCTCAGCTGAAGGAGCTAGAATCACTGGCCCTCCCCTATACGCGCATCAGCGATGAAGAGAGTAATGGGCATAAAAAAATTGTACGCATTCAGTATCAGGCCTGCCCTGCCTGGAACCAGGTGGCGACTCTCTGGAAGGCTTTAAATGACGTTAAGGACGATAACTTTGCCACCACGCTTATTCAGGGCTTTACGCAGCCTGGTAGGGCTCTCTATAGCTTCAATAACGGACAGCTTCAGTTCGATCATGGCGTGTTGCTAGGCAGCCAAAGAATCAATCGCTATATATTTGATACTGGTTCTGGCTTCGAGGGTGACGCTGTGCGCATCGTCTTGTCCGAATAGCATGTGAGATCATCAAGTAGGCGTGTAGAGGTTGGCGTTTTGCAATTTTCGCCAGCTCTAGCTCTTTGCTGCTCTCTACACGCCTGATGAGAGCGGCTTTGCTGCTGAAAGCTGTATTGAGTCTCTGATCGTATGGGGCATTTTTGCCCTTCACTCCTGACTGAGTGAAGATTTTCAGCGCTCATTTGAGATGGAGAGTAGATAGATATATGCAAGCCATTGAATTAATTCGCAAGCAGCGAAATGCGCAGCCTCTCAGCACTGCCGAGATTGACTGGCTGGTAGAACAATATACGCGTGAGCAGATCCCCGATTATCAAATGTCGGCCTGGCTGATGGCGGTTTGCCTGCGTGGTTTGGATGCACGGGCCACCAGCGACTTAACCCTGGCTATGGCTCGCTCGGGTCTGGAACTGCACGTGCGCGAGACCATTTCGCCGGTTGTCGATAAGCATAGCACCGGCGGCGTTGGCGACAAAGTGACCCTGGCGGTAGCGCCTCTTGTGGCGGCCTGTGGCATCGCTGTGGGCAAGATGACGGGGCGCGGTCTGGGCCATACCGGAGGGACTGTCGATAAGCTGGAGTCGGTGCGTGGCTTTCGTTCCGAGCTTTCGCGCGAGGAGTTTATGCAAACCCTGCTCCAACACCACATCGTCCTGGCCGGTCAATCGCCTGAGCTTGCGCCGGCTGATGGCAAGATGTACGCCTTGCGCGATGTCACGGCGACAGTTGAGAGCATTCCGTTGATCGCGGCAAGTATCATGAGCAAGAAACTGGCGATTGGAGGCTCGCATCTTCTCCTGGATGTCAAATTTGGCAAGGGCGCCTTTATGAAGAATGTTGAGCAGGCCCGCGAACTGGCTACGCTCATGGTTGAGATTGGGCGCGCGGCTGGCATTCATACTGTTGCGGCCATTACTGCTATGGAACAGCCGCTCGGGCGGGCCGTGGGCAATGCCCTGGAGATGGCGGAGGCTATCGCTATTCTGCGCGGCGAGGGGCCGGCAGATGTTGGCTATCTCTGCTATCACGAGGCTGCGGAACTGCTGATGATGACGGGCAAGGCGGCGAATGAGCAGGCGGCCGAGCAGCTTGTTGAGCAGGCTGTGCGTTCGGGAGCGGCTGTGGCCAAACTTGCCGAGGTGATTGCCGCGCAGGGAGGCGATGCGCGCCAGATTGAGCAGCCGGAGCTCTTGCCAACCGCGCCGGTACGCGCATTGCTAATGGCGCCGCGCAGTGGCTACCTCGCGGGGATTCAGGCTGAACAGCTTGGCCTGGCCAGCATGCGGCTGGGGGCAGGACGCTTTAAGAAGGGCGAAGCTATTGACCATCGTACGGGCTTTATCTTGCAGGCCAAAGTTGGCGATAAGCTTGAGGCTGGCCAGGCTCTGGTTGAGATCCATGCGCGCAATGAAGGTGAGGCCGAGGCGGTGCGCGAGGAGCTGCTGCGCTGCTTTAGCTGGAGCGATAGTCCCGTCAAGCCCGGCGCGCTGATTTACGACGTAATTCGTCCCTGATCACTCCCAAAACGTTGAGCAAGATTTTAGCTTGACATCACATTTCGGCCCATGTTAAAATAACAGTGTTAACTTGGAAACAGGAGTTGATATATGCCGAAAAGGGCGCGGATGTATGGGTTAGATCATCCCGGCTTCTATGGCTGTTTGGCAAATGATCCTTGCGAAAACAAAGCTTGCATAAAAAAATTTTGTACTTAAGTTAATGGTGTTAAGTAAGAGTACAGATATATGTAGAAGGAAGGTACAACTTATGGTTTCGTTTATCAGCATGTTTATGACGCTACTTATCATGGGGATTGCCTTTAGTATCATGGCGATCCTGGGACGGCTTGGCATCTCTGCATTTATTGATTTGAAAAAGTGTGCTGCATATGCGATGGCGGCCCTTTTTGTCTTTACTTCTGTGAGCCATTTTATCTCGCCCGTAAGGGATGACTTAATCAGGATGGTGCCGGATTTTGTACCATTTCCGGCGCAGATAGTCTTTATTACTGGCATCCTGGAACTATTGGGGGCCATAGGCTTGCTTATTCCTGCCATGAGACGCGCTGCCGCGATATGCTTGATCCTCCTGCTCATCGGGATGTTTCCCGCCAATGTTTATGCTGCCCTTAGAGACATTTCGCTCCTTGGGGAGCCGGCAACTCCCCTCTGGCTGCGCGTTCCTGAGCAAATTGTTTACATAGGCATGCTCCTGTGGTCGATCTCAGCCACAAAAATCGTCGGCCTCAGAACTGCAAGTCAATCCTGACCTACCAGAGTGCTTACTGCTTGTGTTGCTCCCTCCTCGGCGACGCGGCTCTAAAACCTGCCTGCGCACGGATGGGCGCTGAAGAGCGCGAGGAGGAAAGCTTCCCGCCAGGCCTCAAATGGATAGTTTGCGCTGGCTTGTGTAGTAGCGAGTAGCGTTACGCGGCTTTGTACTATAGTGGGAGTGTACAGCCTTGCCGGAAAAAGCGTTGCGGCCTGGAAATAGAAAAGTGTTGGAAATGCGTCCTGCTGCTGGCAAGCAGGAAGGTATAGGTCAATAAAACTGGCTTGAGAGAAGATGGGGGTTTGGTGATGGCTGCTGACCCACAACGCTGGTTGAGCGTAGAAGAATATCTGGAATTGGATAGCGCGAGCCTTGATCTAAAATACGAGTATCTGAGCGGACAGATTCGCGCTATGAACGGCGGTACGACTAACCATGCCTGGCTGTCGATCAATATGCTCACCCAGCTTAACGAACAACTGCGTTCTGGTCCTTGCTTGGTCTATAACTCAGATATGCGTGTGCAGCTTGCGCATAACTGTTACGTCTATCCAGATGTAACGATTAGCTGTGATGTCGCCGATGCCCAGGGCGAGAATGTGATCGTCAGGGCTCCCCATCTGGTTGTTGAGGTGCTTTTGCCAAGCACCGAAGCCTATGATCGGGGCGAAAAATTTGCGCGCTATCAGTCCTGTGCCAGCGTGCAAGAATATGTGCTGGTAAACTATCGTCAGCAACTTATCGAAGTCTTCAGGCGTCAAGGGGCGAAATGGAGCTATGCGCCTTTGAGGCCGGTCAGGAAGTCGAGCTAGAGAGCCTGGACCTCCATTTTCCGCTTGCCGCAGTATATGAGCGCGTGCGTCTGCCGGCCCGAGATGAGCGGGAAGGCATGGATAGAGAGCGCGAGGCTTGATGATCTCCACATTTTTGCCGGCGCGAGAGAAGCAAGCGTTGTAGCGCAAGGGCTCGGGCCGGCAAATCGCCTGAGATCCAGGACAGCTGGCGCGCCGTCCTGGATAAGCCCTGTGGAGAGAGCAGCAAAATTTCTGCTAGCTGGTAGCCCTTTAAGCTTTGCGCATGTTGAGCTGCCAGAAGTCGGCGGTGGGATGATTGAGATCGCTGGCTCCGCGTACAAGAAAGGCATGGCCCTTCCCATCACACACGGCGATGCCCAGAACAGAGCTGCCCGCAGGAAAGGTGGTAAGCGGCGCGTGTTTCAAGGTGCGTAGGTTGAGCAGCCAGGCCTGGCCCAGAGGAATGTTATGCGATGCCTCATAGCCTCCCACGATGAGGGCCTGCGTATTGGAAAGCTGGCAACTGGCAGCAGCGCTGAGCGCTCGGGGCAAGGTAAATAGCGCCTGCGACCAGCTATTTTGCGCAAGATCGTAGCGATAGATTCTATCGGTTTGATGCTGCTGCTGAACATCGCCAGCCCCGCCCAGGAGAAGAATCCCTCCATCGTTATCAAAAGTTAGGAGCATGTAGCCAAGGCGATCGGGCAGGGGTGCCAGCGCGTGCCATTGTCCCTGCTCAATATCGTAGCGATACCAGCCCATCCCGGCCTGAGCATGCTCATTGTTGGTGCTCATAAAGCCCTGGGAGACGTAGAGATGGCCCTTTTGATCCGCAAGCATGGCAGAGCCAAAGCCTAGCTTTATCTGCTTAGGCGGCACGATCTTGCGTATCGTGTTGTCGTCGAGCTGATACATATAGAGGAGCGAGGGGACGTTAAGATCGTTGGCCGAATAGCCGGCCGTAAAAAAGATATGGCCCTGCCCATCCTGAACTGCCGCATTATTTACCATGCCCGGGAACTTTTCAACCACAACTTGCTCCCAGTGTGCGGCCTGAATATCGTAGCGGTAGAGACTGTTATCGTAGCGTGGAGATGCTGTTGGACCACGATAGCCGCCGCTCATATAGATGTACGCTCGGCCATGTAGTTCAACATAGACAGCCGTATTATCGGCCTCAGGTGAGGGCAAAGGCGGCAAGGCCTGCCACAGGTCACCCTTTGTTTGCGCCGGCGTGGTCGGCTGTGGCGTGCTTTGTAGCGGCGCTGTGCCGGGGAGACGATAGCCGAAGCTCACATAAGCCTGGAGGAGAGCCAGGGCCAGAAACAGCAGCAGGGCAAGAATAAAGCCGAGTTTCACGGCGAGGGGCACGATACGTCGTGGCTGGGCTGGCAGAATCTCGCTCTGCTTAGGAGCCTCAACGCGTGGCAAAGCCACCTGCGAGAAAGATGTTGTAATTGCCCGACGCTTCAAGCTCTCATCTACAAGATCCAGATGCTCTTGCTCCAGGCGATCCTGGCGGGCAAGATGTAGCGCTTCGCGAAGCTGTCGGCGCTGTTCTAAATTGCGCACTGGCGGCTCAATAGCGGCAGCTGGCAGGGGCGTGCTGGTGAGCAAAGGAATCTCCTGGGGATGGGTCAGGCGAGCGCGCAGCAGACGAGATGAGCGCGGCGTCAGGCGTATAGTTTCGTCTGCTTCCTCAAGGCTATCAAGAGCATATGAAGGCTTATCAGCCTCCCCGGCCCGCTGCCTGTAGAGCTTGTGTTCCTCGATATGATATGCGCGCTCCAGGGCAAGATAGAAGGTGTGGGCCGATTGGAAGCGGTACATAGGTTCCGTGCGCGTGGCCAGCTTAATCAGTCCACTAAGGACCGCCGAAACGGTAGGATTGTGCATATCCTCAACGCTGCCAATGAAGCCGGGTAGACCGCCAGTGCGCTTACCGTGCAACATCTCGGCCAGGATCACGCCAAGGCTGAACAGGTCAGAACGTCCATCGGTCTGGCCTTCGCCATGGTACTGCTCGGGCGAAGCGTAGCCGGGCGAGCCAAAGTCAGTAGTATCGTTAATCTGGCCCTCTTTGAAATAGCGCGCGATGCCAAAGTCGATGAGTACCAGGGAGCCATGAGGCGTAAGCATAATGTTGGATGGCTTGAGATCGCGAAAGACAATGGCTGGCGACTGATTATGTAAATAATCGAGGACATCGCACAACTGCATCGCATAGTCCAGTGCTTCCAGGGGAGGCAAAGGAGAGCGCTGACGTAGATACATACTAAGATTGGTACCGGGTATATAGTCCATCACGAGGTACCAATAGCCATCTTCAAAGAAATAGTCGTAGAGCGTCGGAATAGCCACGTGCTGGAGGCGCGTGAGCAGCAAGGCCTCGCGTAAGAAGCGGTCAGTATGGATACCGCCGCTAGAAGGAAAATCGGTTCCTGGCAGCCGACCACCACAGGAACGCTTGCTGCTTTCTCCCCCGTGCAGAATATAATCTAGCTCAGCTATAACACTTTCTGGCAGGGGTTGGTCTGAACGTCCCTGTTTGAGCGCTAACGGAATATTGAGCGAAGTATGCATGGCCAGGTAAACATTTCCCATGCCGCCATGCCCCAACACACGCTCAACAATGTATTCCCCATCATGTAAGGTATGTCCGACGAGGCTCTCCTGTTGCCTCTGCTTCCCTTGCGTACCGGCCATAGTACGTCTCCCCCTTCCACTTCCCATGATGCCCAATAGAATAGAATTGTGCGGCCCTGCCTACATAAAGCTCCGGCTGCACAGGCGGGTAGTGTTATTGATAAAAGTCTGGCGAGAAAAACACGAAGCCTTTAGCTGCCGTGATAGCTCGCACTTGCTGCCTGCCATTGTACCATCCTGTGATAGTGCCAGAGGCATCTTATTAATAGTAACGAAGGATACCAGCAGAGTCAACAAGTAAACAGGACTATATCAATACATACAGTCCTACAGCTCTGCAGCTGAGCATTTTCTCCTTAAGTATAGTATAGCTGAGCTAGTATATCGTGATGCGTTCTCTGGTTGATATCCACAGCTAAATGGCTGCTTCAAGCGTCGGTTTGGCTAAAAACCTGAGCACTGCTGAACTGTTGGCGCTGGCTTTCCAGCATCAGTTCGGCTAGCTCTATCGTTTGTAAGTAATGCGCTTCAGCCTGGCGCAAGCGCTGCGAGACCTCCTGCTGCCTGGCCAGATTGTTAGAGAGCAAATCAACGATAATTCTATTGGTCTGCTCAGCGGTTAGCTCGATTAAGCCGGTCGAGCCGGTATACAGGCGCTCAATCTGCCTTGCCCCAAAGCCGAGGCGCAGATAATCGCAGAGATATTCGGGATAAATCTGCGCCGTATTGACCCGAATAATTGTCACATGCCCATCGGCGATCGCCGGGCCGGGCAGCCTGTAGACGCAACATTTGCCCAGCGTCCCTTCGCCGGTTGAGGCCAGCAGGATATCGCCATAAAACACATGGCTCTCGCTCATCTGCTCATAGATAACTTTCTCAACATAATCGGCATTATCCAGCTGCAGAGAACCGAATCTGGAGATATTGCCGGCCTTCACGACAAGCGCATAGCCATCCTTTTCATCAACATACACTTCCTGGGCCGGGCTTTGTCCCCGCGCTGTAGAGATTGTATTTAGCTCCTTAAGGGCCTGACCGCCGCGTTGCAGCAGATCCTTGATTCCCTGGCGGACAGCCGGTTGCCAGTAGCGATAGTCAAGGCGCAGCATAGGATCGGCATACAGCGTCCTGGCGCTCACTCCGTAGGCTTCCCAGCCATAGCCGGTGCGCTGTTCGCCATCCGCCTCGATCAATAGCCTATTTTCGAATTCAGCTAACTGGCGCGCAAAGTCGAAATCGCGTATGGGCTCGCCAGAGCCGGAATATCCCAGAGATTTGAGCCGGCAAAAAGTTACAATGTAGTCGCGCTCAAGCGGCAGGTCAGGGCTGGCACTGCGCTGCAGATAAAGCAGACTGGAGCGCACATTGATTTTATTAGGCTTGAACGTCTCCTCTGGCAGTGCGACAATTGCCTTGAGGCGGCAATGCTGCAGGAGCCAGCGGCGCAGCGCGCAGCCTTTCTCGTTGTTGAGCACACCCTCATCGATAACTGTGCAGATCTCGCCATATGGGCGGGTCGTCAGCACCATTTTTTGCAAGAACAAATACTGCCCTTTTTTGGGAGCTGGAATGGGAAATTGCTGCAGGCCTTTAGGCGTCATGGCCTGTAGTTCAAAAGTACCGAATGGGGGATTGGTCAGGATAAAATCGCAGTTAGGTATGTCAATGTTCCAATCTTGCGCTGTGGGGCTCAAGCTATCGGCGGCAGTAATATTGGCGTGTCCATCGCCGGCAATGATCATATTCATCCTGGCTGCGCAGGCCACACCACGATTCGCGTCGCTACCGAAGAACATTTGCCCACGGATATAGCGCGCCAGCTGCTCATGGGTCGCGCTATCTATTTCATGTCGGGCGTAGAGAGCCTCTAATTGACGTAGGCATTCCTGCATAAGATAAATGAGAAAGCCACCAGTGCCGCAAGCTGGATCGAAGATGCGCGGCTTGTGGCCAGCGCGCAGGCAGGAAAGCAATTTCTGGCGTCCAAGCAGGCTCACCATCACTTGAATGAGTGGCCTTGGCGTAAAGTACTGGCCAAGGCTGCGCCCCTTCAACGTCGTGCGCACAAAGTACTCAAAAGCTGCCCCCTTCGAATCGAGCTCGCAGTCGTAGAAGGAAACCGCCTCAAGCTGTTGCACAATCGAGAGAAACGTGCGGGCATGCCTGAGCCTGAGTGGATCGCTGAGCACGTCGCCATAGCTCGTCTGCGCCGTGAGCTGCTCAATCATGGTCTGGATCGCTGCTCTCACCTCTTCACTCTCGGCCGCCGTCTTGCGCGCCAGCTGATAGAAGCGGTAGCTATATGGCAGATCCAGGCCTTCCTCGCGTTCAGCCTTCTCTTCCAGCAGACGCAGGAAAAGCAACTTGGAGAAATCGGCAAAGGCATTCTCCTCATCCTTTTCAAAGTTTCTGATAGTCACATGGCAGCGCCTGAAGAGATTATTGAGCTGCTTGAGTGGCAAGGCTGGCCTGAAGGGCAAAGATTTATCATTCGGCAAGCTTATATCGCTGAGGTGAGGGTAGTTTTGCAGCGCTGAGATAACTGCGGGCAGTTGCGCGCGGGTGGGCAATTTGTCTGTAATTTCGCCGTTCCAACTGACGGGTAACTGATTGAAGGCATTGAAGCAGAGGATTTCTTGGCCGTTAGTCAGGGCGACGAGAGGCAATTGATGCTGCCTGGCGTAGGCAAGAGCAGCTTTTTTGTCCTGGCTGGTGAGTCGATGTGTATCTTTACGGGCCAGAACTGGCAAGTGGGCATCGCATGCGCTAAGCTGCAGAGCCAGCGCGCAGCGCAAATGTGAATTATTGGCTTCTGTCCTGGATACTGCCCTCGCCGAGGCCATGCTCAAATCCCGGCTGCTATAGCCTCTACGCTGCAGATATGGCATGATTTTCTTGATAACAGTATCCATAATTCTGAACCAGCTACTGCTGAGCAAGCTTTAAGCTGCCGCTTGCCGAAGCAGGAGAGAAGGGGCTGAGGCGAACAGGGTAGAGCGCTAAAATAAGCTATCTCCAACCCCAGCCCCGTTCTACGCTTGTAGAACGAGGCGGAGCTTGAAGATACCTGAAAATCTATGTAAGGCTGCGCCTGGCATGAGATTGGCAACAGCCCTTGGTCGCATTGACGATGAGCTACAACTTTTTGAAGGTGCACGTTACCTTGCCAAAGGTAAGTGTATCGCCATCATTAAGTGGCGTGGCCTTATCGGGTTCCAGGCGCTTACCATTAATGCGCGTCGAATTGGTACTATTTAGATCGGTAAGCGTATATGCGCTTCCGATATGTTCAAGCACCGCGTGCACGCGTGATATCGTATCAGCGCCACTCGTGCTGGCCAGATCTACCTCGGGATGCAGGCCGCCCAGATCATGGTCGTAGCGTCCAACAACTGCACGCTCGCCAGATAGTTGGACTTGCGTTCCATCCTGGAAGGAAAGGCTGCCCCAGGGCGTATTTGGATCAGAAGCAGACTTTGAGGCCGGGCGCGCCTGAATAGGCTTAGGTGGCGCTGGCTGTTGGGCAGGCGTCTGAACCTTGGGCTTATGGGGCTGGGACTGGGCCGGAGGCGTATAGTATTGCGTGGCCTCCTGAGAAGCCGACTGGGTTGCATCCTGAGCTGCCGATTGGGCCGCCTGGTTCGATGGAATGTAGTACTGCTTCTCCTGTCGCTTCGGCTCAGACTGAGCAGTCTGTGGCCTGGGCTCAGCCGGGACAATCGTAACCTTCGGCTGTGGCACAAACGGCGGGTCTTGTGTCTGCGGCGGAGTGTAGACGGGCGGCTCGGGCTTAGGCGGAGCCGGAGGTGGCGTATACACAGGTGTCTCAGGCCTGGGCGGCGGCGTATAGGTTGGCGCCGGTTGCGTCGGCGGTGGCGTATACGCGGGCGTCTGTTGGACCGGAGGCGTATAGGTTGGCGTCGCTGGTGGCGTATAGACCGGTGCAGACGGTGCCGGCGGAGTGTAGGCGGGCGGCTCGGGTGGTGCCGGAGGCGAATACACAATAGTTGGCGACGGCGGCGTAGACGGTTGGGCTGGTGTCTGCTGGGTTGTTGCCAGGGTCTGGTATGTCGAAGTTCCGCATTTTGGGCAGAACGAAGCATCGGGCTTTAGCTCAAAATGGCAATTGCTGCAATAGAGCTTGGCCGGCGCCAACGAGCGCCCACAGCCAGAGCAGAAAGTGTCTCCGGGCTCATATGGTGTGTTGCAGTTAGCGCAACGCAAGCGCGACGGTCCGGGTGGCAAGGCCGGCTGTGGCGGCATGGGCATTCCCTTAGGGGGAGGAATATAGGCAGGCGTGGGCGCGCTGGGTGGAGCACCCCACTGCTGTTGCATTTGGGGCAAAAGCTGATAAGGGACCGGGCCAGCCATAACGCCTGGCCGTTGCTGTCTTACCAGGCCATCAAGCATATTAAGGGCCTGATTCCCAAGGCTGGCCTGACGTACGGCTCCTACCCCTGCCGTTACGGCGAGTGGCCAGAGGATTGGTAATACGATTCCCACAGCTCCAACGGCGGCTTTATCCAACCATCTCTGCTGCCCAATCATCGCCAGTACTCCGCCAGCGGTGCGTTGTAACGTTACGGACAGAGCGGCCTGCAGGCCAAGAATTGCCTCAAAATCCCCACCCTTCCTCAGCTGCACGAGAATCTGATCTCTACTGCCAACCTTCTGGGCCTGATATCCCTGCGATATGTAGGCGTTTACCAGGTCATCTGCGAGTCGCTCGATATCTAGCTCTTCAGAGTTATAAAAGCGAGCATCCATCCAATTTCCTCCAACATGGCTCTAGTTTGGCTTTGTCTGGTTCTACTGGTGATTATTTCTTGGACATTTTGTTGTATATACGATATGCCCGAACTTTCAGCATACTGAATGCGAGGTATATATACTCAAATATGCCATCCTGCTTTATCTACGTTTATATACAGCTTAGGTTGGAGTGTATTATACACACTCCACAGAGTATACCATACTAGACGCACCATTAGCTCTCTCATACAATCAAGAGTAAGGCCTTCCAGCTCGCGTTGTTTGACCGCCTGACGGCGGCGAAGAGGAGAAGGGAAAATAGAGGCACAGCTGGGGATGTTACACATCCCGGCGAGCCCCCAGGATAGCCAGGGATGAAAAAATCTTCTCCCTGGCCAGGCCATCCTGTGATCTATGCAGTGTGTGCCTGCTACTTCGATTGTGCTTCAACGCGTGTGAGAAACGCCCGCATAGTAGCCATGTAGAGACTGCGCTCTTCTACATGGGCCAGATGGGCGCTCTGCTCAAATATAACCCATAACGAATCGACGATGCCGCGATGCAATACCTCGTTAATGAGTGGAGTTGATTCATCGTAGCGACCGGAGGTAATGAGGGTGGGGACGCGGATCTCGCCAAGACGATTGGTACGATCCCAGTCTTTGATAACGCCGATTACATGGAACTCGCTGGGTCCATTCATAATATAGTAGACCTGCCCGGTCTGCTCATTAGCGCGCTGTACATGCTCCGGTACTGGTTTGAGCCGTAGAACGTGGCGCTCATTGAAGACCTGGGCCGCTTGCTGATAGGCCGGATCATCGGTTGTGCCAGCTTGCTCATGCCGCAAAAGCGTGGCCTGGACGTCAGGGGGGAGATCCTGGCGTAAGCGATTGGCTTCGGCAACCCAGAGCGGGATGCTAGAAGTGCTGCTGGCTAAAGTCAGGCTGACAAGGCCCTGAGGCCGCTGAAGGGCATATTCGATGGAGAATAGCCCGCCGAAAGATTGGCCCCATAGATGTACTTTGTCAAGGCCGAGAGCCTGGCGAACAATGCCTATCTCCCCTACCGAGCGCTCGATGGTCCACAGGGCTGGATTATCAGGGCAGTCCGAGCGTCCGCAGCCCAGCTGATCATAGAAGATCACACGCCTGGATGCGGAGGCTAAATCAGCCATATCTTCTATATAATCATGGGGAACCCCCGGTCCGCCATGAACTGTCAAAATGGGGATCTGTTCCTGCTCAGCTCCCCCTCCAACGATTTGATACCAGACCCGATAGCCATCTCCTACAGGAATGAAGCCCTCTTGTTTGCGCAGTGAACTCACTATTTAGCCTCCTTGCCAGGCTGATCTGTAGCAAAAAGCGATGTAGAATGGATAAATTAGCATATTTTTCCCTACTAAAGTGGATACGCTCTTTCTAGTACCCAACAGTATGTTCATATATTCTACATCGTTCTGGCATGCCATGTCAGGTTTTCTCACATGCTTGCTATAACAGAGGTTGGTCAGGGCCAGGGCGCAGAGATGATTGGCTGGTGATGAGCTAGTAAGCAAGCTCCGGTGAACGCATAGTTCTGGCCTTATACTCCAATTGTGCCCTGGCTTGCTTCGGCGTGCGGGCGTTGATAGGTTCGCCAGAGCTGACGGAAACCGAGCCGCTGCCAGAATGGATTCGAAAGAGGGTTAGCAGGATTGAACCAGAGTATATAGCCGTCGAGCTTGAACGGGGCCAAAGATGTAAAGATGGCCTGAACCAGCAGGCGACCAATGCCCTGTCCACGCTGGTCTTTACGCACGCCAAGATTGTTGATATGGCCATAGCGTCCACAGGGCATAAAATCTGGCTCCTCGCCATCCTCCCAGATATATAACTCGTTTTCCGCCATCGCAACTAGCTCCCCATTCCGTTCAACCACAAGTACGAGAGGCGCCCCAGCTTCTAGCCGTTTCCCTGCCCACTGCAGCGCTAATCTATCGCGGAAGGCCTGGATGATCGCCGGACTGCAGCGCACGAAGGGCGTGAAGGGTTGATGAGCCTGTAACTCTTCTTCGAAGAGCTTTACCAGCACTTCTTCATCCTGGGGCTGGCTGAGACGTACGTGTAATCCTGGATATGCTCTGGGCTCGACGAGTGCCGCTGCCCGCGCTGGATGGTAGGCGAGTGCGCTGTCGAGAATAAAGCCCTGACCCAGGACTAACGCTTCGAACCAGCTTTCGCAGGCGGGCCAACGCAGCATATCACTACCCGTTCGCTGAGCTTGCCAGAAGGTACTTAAGGCAGAGAACAGGGCTTCGGTGACCGCGAGCACATCATCGTCGTCAGGGTCCGGCAAGGTCAGGCTATGCGTAATACCATTGCGCTCTGTAAAAAAGGCAAGTAAGCTATCATAGGACTCTAGCTCCCATAGGGCGGGATGAGCATAGGCGCGTACACGTCCCGCAGTATCGAGCGCTACGAGAGAGGTAGCGGCGTTTTGACAATGCTGGGCCAGCAGCGTGACTATTCTTTCGTAAGAACTAGCAGGCGTCAGTCGATAGTCAAGGGCATGAAAGCGCTGAGCCTGGGCCTGGTTTAAGGCAATGACTTCAGGTATATGCTTTGTGCTCATCGGCTTGATAGTGATAGGCGACCTGTTCACAACATTACCCCTTTACTTGCGTTTGCTTTCTTAACCTGGAAAATGGGACTTTACCAGGTACAGACTGATTAGTGAAGATACTCTCTATTTTCCACTTCTGTAGGTGAAAGTGTAGCTGCTTGCAGAGGGTTTTGCAAATATTACAGGTAATATATACTTCCTTCTTATTGAGCAGGAAAGCAAGCAAGAGAAAATTAAGTGGTAATTATGCGTAAGATGGGAGATGTAAGTTAATCTTCTCTGACATCCACATCAATGGCCAGATAGATATCAGGCGTGTCTTGACAGGATAATCCTGGCTGTGTTATCTTCTCTTTCCTCTTATTGTAAAAGATCTTATTGCACATTCTTGCCTTAAAAGGGGCAAGTAGTTTATTGTGGAGTAAAAGCTATGCCACACCCTGTAATCTTTCTTGATGATGGCGGCGTGATGAACGACAATATTCGCCGCGGTTTACGCTGGCAAGAGCTTGTTGGCGAGTTTTTCGCACCCTTGCTCGGCGGCCCGCCTGAAGCCTGGCAGAAGGCCAACCTCTTGACAAGCGAGGAGCTTTTTGAGCCGGCAAACTGGCAGAGGCGCCTTCAGGCCACCAGCGATTATGCCAGCTTTGATCGGCTGTTTCTGCATGACTGGCTAAAAAATATGTGCAGGTTTGTGGGCATAACTGCGCCGGCGACTGAAGACTGTATTGCCCTGGCGGAGCGGGCAACCCGCGCTATTCTTCCACGGGCCCATGCGGCCTTTCCCGGCGCCATAGAGGCGATCCGCACCCTATTTCAGCAGGGCTATACCCTCTATACCGCTTCGGGAGAGTCCTCTCGTGATCTGGCTGGCTATCTGCAAGGCATGGGAGTACGCGACTGCTTCGCGCCCCGCCTTTACGGGCCGGACCTCATCAACACATTTAAAGATGGTCCGGAATACTATAGGCGTATTTTCAGCGAAGTTGGGATCGCACCAGCGCGAGCCATTGTCGTAGATGACACTCCGCTCGTGATTCCCTGGGCCTGCCAGGCTGGAGCACGCACCGTCCTGGTGCGCAAGGCCTCCTCGGAAGTCTCGACCGACGCAACCTGGCAAATTGCTAGCCTGGCCGAACTGCCAGCCCTGCTGGCGCAACTGAATTGATGAGCCTACAATCTATTTATCGATGATTTTTCAATATTCATATGGAATACGCTGGCTCTTGTGCAATAGAATGGCTATACTTACTAGTAAGGGCGAAAGTTAGTGGACAGAAAGTCCTACCGGGTGCCATGTTGGCCTCATCAGGAAGAATAGCTAGCTAAGACTAAAGAGAAAAAGCCTGGGCAAGGAGGCGGTAATTCCATATGGATATTCACCTGGACGCATGCAAAATTGACGAGTTGATAGTACATATTCATGACCCGGTGTGGCAAGCACGAACGTTAACGATGGCCGAACATGCGACGCCACAGGAAAGTGCTGCCCTTTTATATGAGCTCATCGCGCGTGGAGATCCAGACCCTGAAAGGCGACCGGTACTGCATTTGTTGGCCCTGGCGTGCTGGCAACTGATGCCTGATGTTTCGAAAACGCTTAGCAAAACTGTGCAGCAGCGTGCGCGCATGCTTATACCACCCCGCAATATGGCGCAGGTAAAAGCCCTGGCCACCGCAGGCGCCCTGGCCATCAAACCCATCGAGCAATATCTGCTCCAGAAGCAAGGCAGCATCAGCAGCTCTGCCTGTGCATATTGCATTCGCGCGCTGGCCCTTGTTGGTAATGAGGCGGCCTTCCTGGCCCTTGAGGCCTATGTGCAAGCGATACCCCAGCCATTCCTAACCTATGATACCCACAATAGGCCCCTGGCCGAGCTGTTGCTGGCCAGAGCGAACTTTGAACAGGCCGAATACGGGCGGCGCGTGCTGGCTCCCTTGCTACGAACGACGCAAAGATTAGTCCTGGACAGAGATTATTCTCTGGTCGAGTTGCCGGCCCTGGATGCCTTGCAGCATGTCACCTTGCAAGGAACGTGTAAACCAGAAACGCTTCAACCCCTGACCGCCGCGCCCGGCTTAGGTGGCTTAACCGTCTCCTCTTCTTTCGAATTGAAGCATCTCAAGGGTATAGAATGCCTGCACCATCTGCAAGAAGTCTATCTTGATAGCTGTCCCCATCTGACCGACGTTAGCGCCCTGAGCCTGCTGCCCAATCTCAAGAAGTTGAGCATAACGCGGGTGAAATTGACGGCCCTCAAGGGCTTACAGGAGATAACCCAGATTGAGCAGCTCATGCTGCATCGCAGTAGCGAGACGCTAAATCTTGATCGTATCGCGCGCATGAGCAATATACGGGAATTATGTGTCTATGATTACTATGTGCTGAACGATCTAAGGGCCCTGTCCGCCCTAGCGAAGCTACGCGCCTTGACCCTCGATAAATGCCTTGATTTAGCCCAACTTGATGGACTGCAGGATTTGGCGCAACTGGAAACCTTGAACATCTATCATAACGGCAAGCTTAGCGACATCAGCGCCCTGCGGACCTTAAGCAGCTTGCGCACCCTACGTTTACGCCATTGCTCGCAAGTGCAGCACTTGAATGACTTGCGCGAACTGCACAGGCTGGAGGCCCTTGACGTGCATTATTGTAGCGCCCTGACCGATATTAGCGCCCTGGCATCTTTGACAAGCCTGCGCTCGCTTGATCTTTCTTTCTGCCCACAGCTGGAGCACTTGCGCGAATTGCACAAACTTGGCAGGCTGGAACGTCTTAACCTGCGCAACTGCCGAGCGCTCAAAGATATCGGAGCCCTGGCTGGTTTGCCTGTCAGTGAGCTTGACTTAAGAGATTGTAAGAACCTGCAGGACATAAGTATCTTAAAGACTCTGCAGCATTTAAAGACGCTCCATCTGCCTGCCAGCATAGCGCGAGAAGATGTGGAAGAGCTGGCTGCTATGCCACATATCAAGCAACTCTATCAGCAGTCAGCTACAACTTTTACTGCTCCCTCGTGATAGTATCCCGTACGGATCAGGAAAAGAAAGACTGGCCGCTGTCAGTCTTCTCGTTCTCCCGGATAGATTTGTCTCTATGTGCGGTAATGGCTAGGAAGGATAGCCGGCTAATTCAAGCCCACCATCAACAGTAATGATCTGACCGGTGATCCAGGTTGAGCGTGGATCGGCCAGCGTTACAATCCACGCTGCAACCTCTTCGGGGGTGCCGAGCTGCTTGAACGGAATGGCTTCGCGCTCTTTCTGGCGAATGTTCTCGACCTGTGCGCTTGAGAAGCCAGCCTTGACAAGTGCGCCGGTCTCGGTCGGACCAGGAGCTACGGCATTAACCCGAATGCCGTGCGGTGCGAGCTCGCGGGCCCAGCAACGCGTAAGATGGTCGAGGGCTGCCTTGCTCGCAGCATAAAAGGTAACGCCGGTAGTAGGCAGGTGGCCGACCACACTTGAGATATTAACGATGGCTCCCTTGCTGGCAATGAGCGCGGGCAAGGCGGCTTGATTGAGCCAGGTTGGGGCCAGCACATTTGTCTGTAATATGGAAGTAATTTGAGGAGTTGTAACAGTTTCAAGGGGCGTTGATACCGCTGCCACGGCATTATTGACCACCACATCGATGCGTCCCCAGCGTTCCAGCGCCTCCTGCACAATTCCGCCAATCTGCTCCTCCTGGCTAATATCTGCAACCCTACCTACAATGCGTTCCCGCCCCTTCGAAGCCTGCTCAATAGTTTCCTCATGACGCCCAACGATCAGCACATTGCCGCCAAGGTCGGCAAACTGCTGCGCAGCTGCCAGGCCAATGCCGGAACTGCCTCCCGTGATAATGATAGCTTTGCCCGAGAAATCTGCTTGCCCTATTGAATACATAGAACTAAACCTCTTCTAGCTAAAAAAATGTGAGTAGAGAAACCTCTTGTTAAAAGTTTAAAGCCTGTCATTGTGTCAATGTCAAGGGGTAAGCTTAGCTTTGCTTCAAGGTCATTTTTTCTGTTCGGGAGCCTTTAGAACCTGGATGGTATAGGCATCCTTATCCTGGAAAAAGTTGACAAGGAAGCGGCTATTGGGGGACCAGAGCAAACCCTCGGGGTACGAGCTTCTATCCCCAAAGGGCGTATTGCTGGCATCATAGGAGCCGGCCTGTTTGCCTGTAGACGCGTGCCAGAACTGAATTGTATGCTTTGTATCATTCATATAGTGGGCGGCAATATACTGACCGTCTGGTGACCAGGTGATGCTGCCCAGAGCCGCGTTAGAATCGCCATAGAGCCATTCGCATAGAAAGATGCGCTGCCCACTCTGACTATCTACCACCTCGATAGCGATATCTTCCTGGGCCAGCACAGCCAGGCGACTGCCCCCGGGCGACCAGGCGGCCATGGGGGGATAGCTATACCACACGTGGTAATCTTTCTGGAAAAGCGTATTGCCGTTGCGGGTATCCCAGACGCTAATGTGGCCGCTGTTGCGACCGGAAACTATATATTTGCCATCGGGAGACCAGCTTAACCAGAGATGGGAATGCTCGGAACTGGGCTGATAAGCCAGGTGAAGTTTCTTCTGGGTGACATCCCATATCTTGATAGATCCGCCATTGTGGGCAGCCGCGAGTTTCTGGCCATCGGGAGACCAGGCGAGATAAACGATAGAGCTACTTTTACTTGCCTCGTCCTTGGGAGCGCTGTATGTGGCAACAACCTTTTTTGCGCGCATACTCCAGACCTGAATATCAATATCATTACTCAAGGCTAGATGATCTCCATCGGGAGACCATGAGAGAGCCTGAGCGCCCAGTTCAGGCAGTTGGTAAGCATGGGATTGCTTTTTGCTGGTAGCTGGCTGCAGGATTTTGACTGTAGCATTCATCGCCAGGGCAAGCTTGTTTCCATCAGGAGACCAGGACATTTGATAGATGGGGGAAGCGAGCCTATGCTCCTGGACAAGATGCTTGAGCAATAAATTAGCATCATTAGCGTCATTGGAAAGGCTTTCTTTCCACCATTCAACGCCTTGCTCTAGAACTAGTCCGGCCACGCCGGCGAGCGCGATAGAGGCAATGCCCCGCTTCAAAAAGATTCTGCGCCCTTTTTGTTGCGGGTGGACCATTTGCATCTGCTGCTGAGCCAGCCCTGGTGCAGAGCCGGAGGGGGTATAGAGAGGAAGATCGCCCCGATCGAGCTGATCTAGAGGAGGCGGTGGCTGCTTTGGGTCCCAGATACGCTGATTGACGCCCCTGCGTTCTTGCTGAATCTCGCGTAACCTATCGGCGACCTGGGCAATACTTGCCGGACGCTTATCTACCTGTAACTCGACCATATGTGAGATAAGTTGCTCAAACGACTTGAGCGATGGGCCAGAAAGAGAAAGCGGCGTAAACTGCAAAGGTGCCTCGGTAGGATCGATGCCGCTGATCATCTGGTGCAGAATGACTCCCAGGCTGTAAATATCGGCCCGCGCATCAGTCTGGGCCCTCCCATACTGCTCAGGAGCAGCGTAGCCCGGCGAACCAAAGGGAATAGTATCACGGCTGCTTGCCCGTTTGAAATGGCGTGCAATGCCAAAATCGACAAGCGCGTAGGAGCTATCATCGCGGCGAATAATATTGCTGGGCTTGAGGTCGCGAAAGATCACCGGAGGCGTGCGGCTGTGTAAATAATGAAGGATGTCGCAGACCTGCAGTCCCATATGAAGCGCCTCATCTATCACGCTATCAGAAGCTGATAGGCTATGTTCGCGCTCAAGTAAGTAGTGTTCAAGGGTCTTGCCAGCGAAATAGTCCATAACGAGATACCAGTGCTCGCTATCCTCAAACGTATCGCGCAAGTGGGGAAGGCGAGGATAATCCAAGGCGGCAAGCATAACGCGTTCGCGATTAAAGGTTTCGGTTGCTTCAATAATTTGTTGCGTGCTAAGGCCGCTCAGCTTGATCTGCTTGATAGCTACAAGTTCGTGAGCATTGCTGATATCTTGGGCGCGGTAGACCACTCCGAAACCGCCACCGCCGATCTGTGCGAGCAGTCGGTAGCGTCCATGAAGCAGCGTTTCCTCGGAGGCCTCTTCTCCGGTCGTTAGCGGATGGTGGCAAACGAAGCAAGTTGTGTGCTCTTGATTATTTGCGGCCCCGCAAACAGAGCAGTATAACAGATGGCCTGGCATCTATTGCACATCCTTGTACATGTCATTTACTCCTCTTCTTTTCCGCTCTTATCTCTTATGTGGTGAGAGTTATGCAGAGACATCTGAGCTATCTCTCAGGCTACAAGCTCTCTAGTTTTTACTCATTGTCCACGGTGATCGCTGCATCCGGGTAAATTGTGTTCTGTCAAGTTGGAAGTGCAGGCGGCGCACTCCTCAATCTCTGCTTGGCAGACTCCCAGGTAAATCATATAACAGTGTACCATGAAAAGCGCCGCTTATTCCTGTGCAAATTCCTCAATGAGAACTGTGTCTCTCTCAAAGCGAGTTTGGGTCACGCTGGCACGGTAGCGAAACCTATAATGGAAGATATTGTATAGCAGTGAGCGAAATGCAGCTAATTTGTCGATAAAAGTTGCTGAGTGTGGCTAGAAAAAGAACCGAATGGAAGTTCGTGCGCGAGAGATAGTTGAAAAATTGAAAATCAATCACGTCCTTGAGCTCTCGGTGGGCGCAATCATAGACTGGGCACCAGTAAAGCTCAGCGCTGCCCGCTGTCGCGGAAGATGTGTAGGCGGCTGACGTGAATTGTTGCGTGCTACCCCAGGCTGGGAAGTTCTGGCTATCGAGCATCTGCGTATCGACTATGTGCCCATTCTCATAAAAAATCGCCTCAATGTACCCTCGGTTGCCATTGGGCTGGACCACAAATGAAATATAGACAGTGGGATGTGGAAGCTTAATTGAGCGCGTAGATGGGTTACTAATGACCAGAGGGCGATTGGCCAGCGTCGAGACGATAACAATGATCCCGATGAGCAATATGGCCAGGATAAGAATTGCTACCAGGAGTTGATGATCAGCAAGAAAATACTGAAGCGCGGACCAGGGCCCCGCGCTGTGCCGAGCTTGTGACGTGGACTGCGCATGCCCCTCAAGCTCGCACCAATCGGGAGCATAGCAATGCGGGCAGCGCGGCAGCTCATCGTAGATAGATGAGGGAAGAGGCTGCCCGGGATCGGCATGCCATTTTTTGCGCATGGCCTTGTCTTCAAAGATCGCATGGCAATGGCGGCAGTAGAGGAGCAAATAGTGCTCGCGGTATCCGGTACTACATTTTGGGCAAGCCACATCCTCCTGGGCCGTCTCATTCTCAACGGTCCAACTATGGTGGCAGCTGCGGCAACTAAACTGCGTTTGTTGCACCCCGGCGGGCCATTTAGTAATAATTACGTTGCGTGCCAAACCACGCAGCATGCCTCTTTTCAAGCGACGTACATCATCTGCCGAAAGCACATAAAACAGCGTATCCAATAGGAAGCGGACGGGTTGTCCATCTTGCAAATTATGGATAATGTAGCCTTTGTCCTCTGGCATGGAGGAGCTTCGGGCCGCTTGCTTTGCACTGGGCCGTGTGGGTGTAAACGCCCATGGATTGATGGTAGTGGTTGTCGCTTGCTTTTGCGTACGTTGCTGATCGAATGTCTGGCGTTGAGCTGGATTGCTCAGTACTTCGTAAGCAGCCTGCACAGCCATAAAGTGCTTGCTAGCAGTAGGGCTCTTATTGATGTCAGGATGGTAGCGCTTGGCAAGGCGGCGATACGCGCGCTTGATATCGATCTCGCTCGCCTCTGGCTCTATTCCCAATATCCGATAATAGTCGTTCTGTGGTTCCATCCTCATACCTCTACGTATATACGACATTCTATCGGATTGGTTCAAGTCCCTGAGCTCCAATTATCCTTGCTTTACAATAGCTTCCACCAATTGGGTATTGGAACGTGTCTTCTCGAAAAGATTGACAACCTGTTCTGAGCCGGATAAGCGCGGCAGATCTGCCATTTTGCGCCTTACGATGGCCATCGCGCGCAATTCATTTGGCGAGAGCAAACGCTCCTCTTGCCGCGTGCTGGATGCGCTGACATCGATGGCTGGAAAGACGCGTCGATCCGCCAGCTCACGCGAGAGACGCACTTCGAGATTGCCCGTCCCCTTAAACTCCTCGTAGACAACCTCATCGAGCCGGCTCCCAGTCTCGACCAGGCAACTGGCAATAATAGTCAGGCTGGAACCTTCTTCAAGCGCGCGTGCGGCACCAAAGACGCGTCGCCCTACTTCTAGAGCGTGCACATCCAGGCCTCCCGAGAGCGTACGACTTCCGTAGCCGCCGCGCTGGTTGCGGGGACCACTCCACATCTCGCTGCTCAAGTTATGCGCGCGGGCTAGCCTGGTCAGCGAATCAAGCAAAATGATGACATCGTGTCCCTGCTCGACTTCGCGCCTGGCGTCCTGTAAGGCACGTTCGACGATACGTCCATGTTTGCTTAAGTGCTGATCGAAGCTAGACGCATAGGTCTTTACATTTGGCCCCTGGACTTCCATGCGCCATTCGGTCACTTCTTCTGGACGCTCATCGACAAGGCAAAGAAATAGATGCGCTTCTGGATAGTTCTGCTGAATAGAAGCAGCTATCTGGCGTAGAATCGTCGTCTTGCCAGCCTTAGGAGGCGCAACGACAAGCGCCCGTTGGCCAAATCCCAGGGGTACGAACAGATCGATCAGGCGCGGTGCGATCGGAGTCGCTCCCGTTTCCAGGGTAATACGCCGATTTGGATGAATTGGTGTTAGCTTCTCAAAGGGAGTATGTGTTGAGGCCACTCGCTCTCCTCTCTCCTGTTAGAAATGCTGGTCACAGTCAGTCAGTACGCGCAAACCTGCCGTCCTGAGAAACTCAGGCACGC
This sequence comes from Ktedonosporobacter rubrisoli, assembly GCF_004208415.1. Lineage (GTDB taxonomy): Bacteria > Chloroflexota > Ktedonobacteria > Ktedonobacterales > Ktedonobacteraceae > Ktedonosporobacter > Ktedonosporobacter rubrisoli. The sequence continues at coordinate 8,493,063 of NZ_CP035758.1, forward strand.
CCTTATCTCATCTCCTGGACTTTGAGCTCGGCTTCCCTGGCTCGCGCCTTGCGTGTTCTCGTACTAAAGAATTGAAGCAGTGCTTATGTACTGAACGATTGATGGATAGTCAGAGTAGCACACCGTTATGTAGAGCAGGCTAAGGAGACGGCAGCTACTTCTGTGCACGTACAGGCGGTTACATGTTCTCTAATACTGTATCACAAAAAGTCGGATAAGTATATCGTGATAATTTCCCATAAAAGGCTCAGCAAGCTTCTAGCAAGTCAGATGATTTGGCAACCTGCAATGCTAGCGGCATGTGAGGATAGGATGCCCAGGGCTTCCCGGGCATCCCCTGGCCATAAGAGCAATTACTCTGGGGCCGATATGAGAGCAACGAATTCTCTAATAAAGATTGTTTCTGCAAATTCGCTCACTTTATCAATTAACCCTTGCAAACTCCCCGTGTTGTAGTAAGCCACCACTTCTTTTTGTAATTGATATTCTTTCTGGAATTCCTCACTCATATATTTCCAGTTATCATTGTTGTAGTAGCTACGCATAATATATTCAGAGACAAAGTGATGATCAGGTGTGGGAGGCACGGTAACGCGCTGATAGATGCGCTGCATACACGTATCTAGATCCGCTTCCACAAAGAAAAAATAGCTGTCCTCCAGAAAGCTGGAAGATAGCTTGCGAAAAGTTTCTTGATAATTATCGCGCGCAAATTCAATAGTAATGATATCGTATTTTTCTTCCAACGATATCTCTTGCACGTTTTTTTCTAGTCGCTGCAGAGCCACATCATAGACGCTGCCATCAAGAATATCGAACCCTCCATAATTTGTGGCGCGGAAATATTGCTCGTGGGTGTCTTGCTGAAACATCTTGTAGAGGATATCGTAGTCCTTCATACGTTTTGTCTTATAATTGCGACGCTCGGCCAGTTCGAGGATATGACGAACTGCCGTTGTTTTCCCACTTCCAGGTCTGCCCAAAACAAATATCGTGACTGACATACAAAGATTTACTCCTTATAAAAAACTTTAAAGTAACAGACATGGGACATCCTTAGTTTATGTGTACCGTTGACTGCGGTGATATGGATGTGAGTAGAGAGGAAGTGGCATTGCCCTGAGGATAACGAAGCTATGCACACTTCGCTTACGGGTTTTTCCCTTGCAACCCCTGCTCAAACAATATCAGGCATGTCTCATGCCTCTGAATTCAAAGATGTAAACGCGCTCTATTGCTCTATCTGTTCTTGCTGAGGTTGCCAGGGAAAATAGCTCCCAAGGCGAGGGTTCCAGGCAACAACAGTATTGCCTCCTTCATCGGTTCCTAACTTTAGAACAACGTCAAGGGTCTGGCTAAGCATAGTGCTGATCTCGGTGAGGGAGGCATATTCGGTAAGGAAAGCTCGTAGCTTAGCCTGTGTGTAGGATGTGACTGCTAGATGAACAGTGATATGCGGTAATATCAGGATATTGTCGGCAAGGTCTGTTTGCTTAATTGCTATGCTACCATCCAGGCTCACGCGTAAGCGCTCAGCTTTCTCGCGAGCATCTTCAAGAGAGAAGTCGCGCAAAATAAGATAAAATCGGTTCGCGTGCATGTAATAAAGCTGGCAATTGAACGATTTGGTGATCAGCGGAGCCAGAAGCTCCTGAATGCGATGGCCCAACGTCCGGGTGAGGTTACGCATGATCTGATCGCCATACTGGCTGGCCAGGCTCTCTTGCTCATCGAGATCCAGGCCGATAAAGGAAATCACCTCAGGAATGGGCTCACTGGCATCTTCCGGCGCCTGGCAGGGATCGTGCGCGCTGGCAAGGCGGGCGAGCAGGGCTTCCAGATCGTGGAGGAACTCGTTTTCAGAGAGGAATTCGCCAAAGAAGCTATCGACGACGCTGGGAGTGCGCATGAGGCTGCGCAGCTCGCTGCCCATCTGTAAATGAGCCTGAGAGGTGCGCAGGACATTCTCGATGAGCCGAGCGAAGAGGCGTAAGAGGCGCTGATCCTCCAGAGAGAAGGCCTGGGGCTCATCGGAGGCCACATAGAGGACAGCGAGGGGATGGCCGGTCTCGCTGCCGATGGGCACGGCGATGTTGGAGCGGATTTCCCCTTCAATTTCGCGATAGACAAAGGTGCGATCGTTGGCCACGACCTCCGGCTTATAGATGATGCGCCCGCTTTGAAAGGCGCGAATGCTCAGGCTGGTCTGCAACTTTTGCGGACTGAAGAACGACTGACCCTGGATATAAGGGCTGCGCTGGCTCTGAGCACGGGCGATGAGAACCTGTTGCTGCAGGGGCAAGGGATGCAGGGAGGTATCGGGCAAGAGCAGCAGACAGAAGCGCCAGCGCGGCGTGTCCCGCTCTGTCGAGCCTCCAAGCTCAATGAGCAGATCGGCAAGGCCGGTGAGCAGGAGGTCGTGATAGTTGGCGCTGTTGGTCAGATCGGTAGCGGGCAAGAGCAGATCGTTCATGGTCGGGCCAAAGCTGTGGACAAGAAGCGCTGCCTGGGTGTAGAGAGGAGCGAGCAGGCGGCGGAGCAGACTGACCACCAAAGAAGGTAGGGAGAGGGCATGAGAGCGACGGTCGAGGCGTTCGAGGATGAGGAAGGTGTTGTCGCTGGCCGGCTCAAGAGGGGTTTCCTCGTGCAACGGGACCAGAGGCAGCAAGGTGTAGTCGCTGCTGTACTGAAAGAACGGGGAGAAGGTGAGCAGGGTATGGGAGGAGCGGCTCTTACTGAGCCAGCCAAGCAGGCTGGTGCCGAGCTGAGGCAGCTGCTGGATGGAGGAGAGGGTCAGGGCGGGAGTGGGATGAGCCAGGGAGAGAATGAGGCCCAGAGGCAGATTGTTGGGCAGGTACTCGCTGATGAGCAGGAGGGCCAGGCGCAAGCTGTGGGAGGCGAAGAAGCGCCAGAAGAGCAGGCTGCGAGCCTCTTCGATGCGCACGTTGATGGGCAGGATCTCCGGCGGTTCTGAGGAGGGAGCCGGCGAGGAGGGTAAGGCGAAGCCTGAGAGCGGAGAGGAAACGTCGCGCTCATGCACGTTGGACCAGAGCTCCTCGATATCCGGCGGAATTTCGGCCGCTGTATACTTTGCATCAAGCAGTTCGCGAATAATAGCTAATTTATCAAGCTCGTTGAGCGTATATTGTCTTTGTCCTTTATTTTCTTTGCGTAAGGGATTGAGCAGGCCTAGCGATTCTAGCTCACGTAATTTGCTTTCGCTAAATCCAAACAGCTGGGCAGCTCGTCCGATTGTTACCGTAGCCTCTATACGACTACGCTGGATATTGCGCTGGATGCGCTCCTGCACTTCTTTTGAGCGGAGATATTGCTGGATACGCTGCAAGTTATATTCATCCATATGAGCCTCTCCTGTTCTTCTCTGAGATCGATCCATCAAGCTCATATCAGGACTGCAAAAGAAAGTAATTTTTTACCTGCCCTTACGCTTGAAAGATACCTTCTTCATAAGCGAAGAAGCGAGTATATCCAAGATGACCAACATCCATGCCCTATACCTTATAGTTTCTATAACTCCTATTCATAATACCAACAAGTATCTCATAGTTTATACTTAAAAGCAACAATTTTTTTTAAATTCCTTGTAATTTGCTGAGAAGTTTCTTGTATTTGCATGAAAAGATTGACAAGTAATCTTATATTGGCTACAATCTTCTTACAAGTATTTGCAAGTTATCTGTTTTATGACGCAGATTTTCTAAATAGCCTTTCTCTTAGAGAAGGTTCCTTAATATTTTTGCCTGGAGCAATCGTGGTGAATAGTGCTTACTTTTAGAGCAGGAACAAAAGTATTATTCATTGCTTCCGCAATGGGCTATTGCCGGAGGAAACTTCTATGGAAAGAAAGGTATCATGTCAGCAAAGGGAAAATTACTCGTATTGCGTTGAAAATTTCTGGGATCGCTTGTACTCCACATTGCAGCGGCAGGTTAGTACGTATGTCTATAGTACCCATGTGCCCATATGGTGTGGGCAGGAACAGGATGTGATCAACGATATTCTGCAAGAAACACTCTTGCGTATCTGGCTACGGCAGCAAGATGATCGTGCCGAGCCGATTCACAATCTTGAAGCCTTTGCAGCGAAGGTAGCACGCAACTGCTGCCATGATTATTGGCGTAAGGACCGGCGTTTTCTGCGCTTCCCACAGGATGAATATGAGATCGAAGTAGTGGTTCATACACATGATGAGGATGAAAGCGTGGAAGAGAGAGCTTTGCAGAGCCTGATGCAGCTAATGTTTCTTGAGCAGGTAGCTTACCTTATCGTCAAATTTCCCGATAAGCAGCGCCGAGCCCTGCTTATCAACCTGGCCAGCCATACTGACATTGGCGAGGAACCGGCCCCGCTAGAGAAAGCGTTGGGCAAAATGGGCATTCAACTGCAGGATTTTCGCTGCGACACACCAAGCGATCCAGCAGAACGTAGCCGGCATAACACCCTGGTATGCCTTGCCTATAAACGTTTACGTAAAATGCTTCCAACTAGCTCTGGTCCGTCAGCCGCTTAAGTGCCAAATGCTTATGACTGTACAATGCTCTGTACAGTCGTAGGGCCTGATTATGCAATAGTAACATCCGTCAAACTTGTATTCCTCCCTCCTGCACAGTTGCTTGTATCCACAGGCTTGTATTACTCGTTTTGAAACAAAGAGATAGCCGTTACGTAGCAGCGCTTTTACTTGCTAACGAATAGTATCAGTGCTACACTGCGACTAATAAGCGTTTCAGCTTGTATCAAGGCAGAGGAATATGTTTCAATGAATATCAGACCTGGTATACGTAAGCTGGCTCAGCTATTCGTTGTGTTCTTTATTGCGATCAGCGGTGGCCTCGTGTACTGGCAGGTGGTAGCGGCCCAGGCCGTGACTGCCAATGTGCATAACGGACGACGTTGTTTAACCAATAGTGCTCCAGTACGCGGGCGTATCTTTGATCGCAATGGAGTATTACTAGCAGAATCAAAGGCTGAACCAGGCGTATGTGGTTACTTGCGCCACTATTATGACCCCTCTCTAGCTGGCTTAATTGGCTATTATATCAGCCCTCTTTATAACTCAACAGGTATTGAACATCAATTTGATGATTACCTAAGTGGGCGTATGGGTGTGACGCAGATTGATAATACAGTGAATAATCTGTTGCATCGTCCTCCTGTGGGAGACGACATTTACCTGACTATTGATGAACGTATTCAGCGCGTTGCTGCTGAACATTTTAATGATCACATCCCGATTGATAATGTAAATACATTTGCCTCAGATCGGGGCTCGGTAATCGTGACAGATCCGCACACAGGCGAGATCCTGGCCATGGTGAGCAGCCCTGGCTTTGACCCGAATAAGCTTGTCTCAAGCGTAGCTCATGGCGATCTATCTTACTATACGCAATTGACCAAAGATCCCCATCAGCCCATGTTAGAGCGCCCTATTCAGGCCACCTATGCGCCTGGCTCAACCTACAAGGCCTTAACCCTTATGGCCGGACTTGATGCCGATAAGACCACTCTCGATCAGCCCTTCGATCGGACGCAGGCGCTAGGGCCAGTCGTCTATAATGGCCAGAAGATTGGGCCAGTGGGTAACAATATTCAGGATTACACATTTCGTTTTCCTGTCACTACCGATTATGGCTTTACCCATTCTGACAATATCATTTTTGCCCAGATTGGGGTGAATACGGGCTTCGACACCTGGATGGATTACAATAAACGTTTATATGTGGGCAGCGAGATCCCTTTTGATTTGCCTGCGACGGTAAGCCATGTTCTTAAGGAAGGGCAAACGACGCTTGAAAATAACGAATTGGCTGCCAATGCTTTCGGGCAGGGCTATGACGCGGTGACGCCGTTACAAATGTCACTGATTGATAACGTGGCGGCTAACGATGGACAGCTTATGCGTCCCATGCTGATCTCGAAGATTATGGATACGAATAAGGCCCCTATCAAGGTCTATAATCCAGAGAACTTAGGCTCGCCGATTTCCAGCCAGACGGCCCAGGAAGTACGTAAAGCTATGTTTGGGGTAGTACGCTGCGGCTCTGGCTCGATTGTCCAGCAATTGTTTACCTCAGATGCTTCCATTATTGGTAAAACCGGAACGGCTCAGGTAAGCAACGATGGGAGCATTCCCGCTCATGCCTGGATGATTACCCAGGCTCCTTATTCGATCACGAATACGGGACAATTGCCAGCTTTGACTATTGTGGCGATGAAAGAGAATGGCGGCGATGGTGGCGATGCGGTGGGACCAATGATTGCCGCTATGTATCACGATATCTTTGCTAACAATTATGTCAAGGCACAACTCCCCCCACCTCCTCCTACGAACTATTGCTGTTCCGCTCAGCTTTTGCAGCTTGGCTGTCCAGGCTAGGCCCCAAGCCTACTGGCTTTGTCTGGCAGGGGGCTCGGCAAGGTTTTCTGGGCCCTGCTCTTCCTGCTGGATGGCTTGCCAGCAGGCTGAACAGTAGCCGGTGGCAACCAGGTCAAGGGCGAGATGGTGGAAATGATATTGTTCCTGTAACTGTTTATCAAGGTTGCCCAGCAATGCCGTGTCAAGGTGGATGGTCTGGCGGCAGCGGCGACAGATCAAGTGGTGATGTGCCTGGCCATCTGCCGCTTCATAATGGGCTTGCTCGCCTGGTATATGACCCTCACGAATTAACTCCAGGTTCTTTAGAAGATCGAGTGTACGATAGACAGTCGAGAGGCTAACGTAAGGATTGATCTGCTGTACGCGCTCGGCTATCTGCTCGATGCTGAGGTGCTCATTAGCTTCCTGGATCACGCTAAGAATCATGTGGCGTTGGGGAGTGAGACGGTAGCCACGCTTGCGTAGTATTTCATCGGTGGAATTGCTAGAATGCGACATAAGCCAACCCTCGCTTAATGTTTTATTTCTCTTGAGATGTTTATGCTGTATATACGTTTAGCTGTTTGCTATAGTAATAGTGGCCGGCTAGCGAAACGATAGCTGCTTTGTTCTAGGGTTCTGCTGATGAATGGAATACGTCGGCCTTCAATTGCAACATGCTATAATGATAGCACTATTCCGCGTAAATGTGACCCTTTTACCGCTAAGCAGTTTGGGCTCAGAGTTTCCAGTGCTCGTTTTTGTGCTACTTAACAACTGCCTGAAAGGCCCTGAGCTTGTGCAGCGCTCTACTTTTGTCAGCAAGGGCAATATGATACACTGGAGCGGAGATAAGCACTCGGTTGATTGCTGGAAGGGACCTCGTTATGACGCTTTCCGGTTTTTGGCGCTCGGCCCTCGATCCAGAGCGGGTGATGCAGGTTGGAGTGGTTCGCTGGCAGGATGGCGTACGGCAGCCGCGCGAAGAACAGTTAACGGTTGAAGAACCGTTTGAAATACGGATCGGCGAGCAGAGCCTGGCCGTGATTATGCGCACGCCTGGCAACGATCGCGAGTTGGCGCTGGGCTTTCTCTTTTCCGAGGGCCTGATTCAAAGCGCCGAGGATGTGTTGCGCATCGAGGATGCCCTAGATGCTGATGGCCTGCCTTTGCCCAATGTGCTTAAGGTGATTTTGCGCAACCAGCAACAGCAGCAGGCTTTGCAGACGCATCAGGCCACTTTTGAGCGCCATTTTGCAGTTTCGGCCAGTTGTGGGCTATGTGGCAAAAATAGTATTGCCGATTTGCTGTACACGACGCCAGCCCTGGAGCCCGATACATTCCGTGTCCGCGAAGCTGTCTTCTACGACCTGGCGGCACAGCTACGCGCTCGGCAGACGGTATTTAGCCATACCGGTGGCTTACATGCGGCCGGCATCTTTACGCAGATCGGTGAACTACAGCTCTTGCGCGAGGATGTGGGACGGCATAATGCCGTCGATAAGCTGGTTGGTCATGCTTTATTGCACGGTCTCTATCCCTATCGTGAGCGTATCTTGATGGTAAGTGGGCGCACTTCCTTCGAGATTATCCAGAAAGCCTTGCTGGCTCGTATCCCCTGTATCGTGGCTATCTCAGCTCCTTCCAGCCTGGCCGTTGAGCTGGCTGAGAAGAGCGGTATTACGCTTATCGGTTTCTTACGTGATCGTTCGATGAATGTTTATACGCATCCCGAACGTATTGTTCCTTGATATGACTTTTCTTTTATAGACAAAAAAGCTATACTTCGCCTTATGCAAAATGATACAATTGCCGCAATTGCCACTCCTCCAGGTGTGGGAGGAATAGGTATGGTGCGGATAAGCGGGACTGACGCCTTTGAAATGGCCCTCCCGCTTCTGCGGCGTCCCGGCGGCCATTCTGATGTGCCCCCTTCACACCAACTTACCTATGGACATATAGTCGATCCGACGACCCAGGAAGTTCTTGACGAAGTGCTTGTCGCGTTTATGCGTGCGCCTCATACCTATACGCGTGAGGATGTCGTCGAGATTCAGGGGCATGGCGGGCCGCTGGTCCTTCAACGCATTTTGCGCGTTGTCCTGGCCCAGGGCGTGCGGATGGCTAATCCTGGTGAGTTTACTTTGCGCGCCTTTCTCAATGGGCGGCTCGACCTGGCTCAGGCCGAGGCTGTGATGGATCTCATCGGCTCACAAACCGAGGCCGGATTGCGCCTGGCCATGCAGCAGCTACAAGGCAAGCTCTCAACCCAGGTGCAGGAAGCCCGCCATGCTGTGCTGGGCGTGATTGCGCGCATCGAAGCAAGTATTGATTTCCCCGAAGAGGAAGTGCCGATTCCTCAGCCCGATGAACTGCGTCCTCTCATCACCGAGGCTTTGCAGCAGATAGAGAGCTTATTGGCGGGCGCTCAGCAAGGCAGGCTCTATCGCCAGGGCTTACGCACAGCGATTATCGGGCGTCCCAATGTGGGCAAATCCAGCCTGCTGAATGCTCTGTTACGCTCCGAGCGCGCTATAGTCACGCCGATTGCCGGTACCACGCGCGATACCGTCGAAGAGGTGGCCAATCTGCGCGGCATTCCCTTGCATTTGATCGATACGGCTGGCATTACCCCGACTGCCGATCCTGTCGAGCAGATTGGCGTACAGCGCAGCCGGGCCGCCGCTGAAAGTGCTGACGTTGTGCTGTTTGTCTTTGATGGCGCGGAGACGCTGACCGAGATGGATCAGCGCGTCTCTGATGAACTGCAAGTGATGGGCTTTGGCGGTCAGGCAGGGTCAGAAAATCTATCCTCTAAGCATAAAAGGCCAGTCGTTCTTGTAATGAATAAGGCAGATTGTCCACAAAGGCTGGAAATTGACGAATTGCAGCGTATGTGGCCCGGTGCTGCCGTGCTCAAAACCTCAACCTTAACGGGTCAAGGGCTATTGGAGCTTGAAGCAACCATCGCCGATTTGGTTCAGGCCGGTAAAATAGTGCAAAGCGATAGTGTCCTGATAACCAGTGCGCGCCATCAGGAGGCGTTGCGCCGCGCGACTGAGCATTTGCGGGCAGCATTTGACTCATTGGAGCAAGCGCTACCATTGGATTTTGTCTCGATAGATCTACGCGCCGCCTATGAGGCGCTTGGTGAAGTGACTGGAGAGACTGCCAGCGAAGATCTGCTCGACAGAATCTTCAGCGAGTTTTGTATTGGAAAGTAAATATGAATCCACAAGGGGCCTCTAAGAGAAAAGTAATTACTATCATAGCGGCCTTGCTTGCAGTTTGCGTCCTGTTGGGAGTCTTCTTCTTCGTAGCAACTCCCTGGGGGCGTGAACTGCAATCTCCCACGGTCCGCATGGCCAAACCGACCGTCAGGCCAAGTCCTACGCTTCCCCCAACTCCTACGCCATCGCCTACGCCAACTCCTGTTCCCACGCTTCCTGCCGTGAAGAATCCCGGCCAGATTCTGGGTATACAGGGCGATCCACAAACAGCTTTTCCGGGTATTCCCTGGGTGCGCCTGGGCTATCCGAGTTGCGGCTGGGGCGATTTAAAGGGGGACGTCCTCAAGAAAACTGTGGAAGACTATCACAAGCAGAATGTACGCGTGCTGCTGACCGTGTGTCAGGGCAAAAACGATGCCAGCCTCTATGATACCGCTCCCCTACAGGATGCGGCCCAGGGCGAGGCCGATGCGGTGCAATGCGGCAATGAGGAGATGAAGAGCGATGCTGCGGTGGCCTTTTTGTACATACCGCCTGAGAACTTTGCCAAGTTCTATGATCTCTGCGAGCATGCAGTGCACGCCGTGCGCGCGGATATTCCCGTCCTGCTGGGTTCGCTTGATCCCCACGTGGGCGGCGTTGATTACCAACCTCTCTTAAATCAGGTCTATTACCTCAATCAAATGCAGTATGCCATGAATACAAGCGTGCATCCAGGGGGCAAGTGGGATTGGCACTCCCAGACCCTGGGGCTCATCGATAGCTGGCATAATGGCTATCCCGATGCCAGCGTCAATAGCCTGTTGGGCTTGTTTAACTTCTGGGCGCAACAGTTTGGGGTAGATCTCAATAGTGGCGCGCTGGGCAAGCATCTGTGGGTAGTCGAGGGCACCGGCTGTTTTAAGGGCTGCGGTATTGATCCCTACAATAACTATCAGGTAGCCGTTTCGCACATTCTGGCCTTGATTACTGACGTGCAGACCGCGATGCGCTACAGCATTCCTTTCTTTTACTTTAGCGGCAAAGACTTTATGGATCAAGGGATCTACTGGCCCATTGGCGTGCTGGATGCTAACGGGCATCCCAAGCCAATACGTCAGGATCTGGGAATGGGCGCGCGCTCGTTAGCCATGTCTTGCTCTTCTGGCACCGTGAAGGTAACCAGTCAAGAGGACTTATTGGCCAGAATGTATGCAGGATGCTCATTACCAGGCCAATATATAGGTAGCCTGTACTGATTGCTAAACCATTTGAAACCTGACGATGAATGTAGAGATGCTCTGGGGCTCTCCAATAGACTATTGTGTGCCTTTTTTCCCTAATAAAACAGGGATGTGAAAAAGTTATTGCTAGTAGGATAGGGAGAGATGTGCTGAATATGCTGAAAAGGCCTTCGGTAATTATTCTAATTGTGGTCATAATTGGTTGTATTGTGCTGGCCGCGCTCGCTTATAACACAGTTATTCGGACTCCACCGCAGACTGATACTGCCGGTGCCGTGGCGACTCCTAAGCCCACGCTTACACCAACGCCACAAATTACTAAGCTGCCCGTACAAAGTCCTGATAAGGTACTGGGGATTGAGGGGAGTCCAGATATATCTTATAAAGGGATTTCCTGGGTGCGCCTGGGCTACCCAAGCTGCGGCTGGGGCGATTTAAAGGGCCAGGTGCTCAAAGATACGATCGAGGATTACCACAGGCAGGGCGCACGCGTGCTGCTGACCGTGTGTCAGGGCAAAAACGATGCCAGCCTCTATGATACCGCTCCCCTACAGGATGCAGCTCAGGGACGGGCTGATGCGGTGCAATGCGGCAATGAGGAGATGAAGGTTGATCCCAACCTCACCTTTTTATACATACCACCTGAGAACTTTGCCAAGTTCTATGATCTCTGTGAGCATGCGGTGCATAACGTGCGTGAGGACATCCCCGTCCTGCTGGGCTCGCTAGATCCCCACGTGGGCGGCATCGATCATCAGCCCCTGCTTGATCAGGTACAATACCTCAATCAAATGCAGACGGCGATGAATACAAGCGTGCGACCAGGGGGAAACTGGGACTGGCGTAAGCAAACTCTGGGACTTATCGATAGCTGGCATAATGGCTATCCCGATGCCAGCGTTAATAGCCTGCAAGCCCTCTTTAGCTTCTGGGCGCAGCAATTCCATGTGGATTTAAATAGTGGAGATCTGGGCAAGCATCTATGGGTGGTAGAAGGCACGGGCTGCTTTAAGGGCTGCGGCCTTGACGTAAACAATAATGCCCAGATTGCTGTCTCGCACATCCTCACTCTGATCACAGATGTGCAGACTGCCATGAAGTATAAGATACCCTTCTTCTACTTTAGCGGCAAAGACTTTGATGATCAGGGCTATCACTGGCCCATTGGCATTGTTGAGGCCGATGGTAATGACAAGCCAATACGCCAGGACCTGAGCATGGGTGCGCGCACGCTAAACATGACTTGCTCTAATGGAAAAGTGAAAGTAACCGATCAAGAGCAACTGCTAGCTAAGCTCTATGCTCATTGTACGCTGCCCGAAAACTACCTCACCGTTCTTACCAGCTAGATCTCTCAAGAGAAGAGCGCTTAAGGCCACGGTCTCCTGTGCTCTTCTCTTGCCTCTCATCTGGCTTGAGAGATCCCCATGTATGCCCTCTGTTAAATGAGTGCGTTTTCTTTGTTATCCACTTAAAACCGCCCGTAGAGCCGTGTGAGAGAAAGAAGCAGGCCGGCTCACAACGAATTTTTACGAAATCATAAAAATCTCTTAAAAACCTATTGACAATACCAGGGGCCTGTGGCATAATACCGATGTCGCCGATACAGACGGGTGAAAAGCTCAGTCGGACAAACCTCTCGCAGGTTTCCCAATTGAAGAAAGCAGAACCCAGAGGCTTCGTGACTTTCCGTAAGGAAAAGGCCACTGGTTTCTATATTCGTCTCTAAGTGGCTAACAGAAAGAAGCAAGCAAATTGCTTCTCGGGTAACCTTAACAACTGAAGAGTGGAAAGCAGAACAGCAACTGGCAAATGATGTATCGTGCACAAGCTGCAAATGATGCCAGTTCCTGTCAAGCAATTTGAGTATGTAACTTTACGAGCGAATGAGCTCAGAAGAACACGCTTTTTCTCATGGTCTTGTCAAGATCATGTGAACCATAAACTATTGGATGGCGAGTTTGATCCTGGCTCAGGATAAACGCTGGCGGCGTGCCTAACACATGCAAGTCGAACGCCTTCTGGCAACAGAGGGAGTGGCGGACGGGTGAGGAACACGTGGGTTATCTACCTCCGGGTGAGGAATACCACCGGGAAACCGGTGACAATACCGCATACGTTTCCCTTCGCGGGGAAACAAAGCTTCGCAAGAGGCGCCGGGAGATGAGCCTGCGGCCGATTAGCTGGTTGGTGGGGTAAAAGCCTACCAAGGCGACGATCGGTAGCTGGTCTGAGAGGACGATCAGCCACACTGGGATTGAGAACGGCCCAGACTCCTACGGGGGGCAGCAGTGAGGAATTTTCCGCAATGGTCGCAAGACTGACGGAGCAACGCCGCGTGCAGGAAGACGGCCTTCGGGTTGTAAACTGCTTTTCTGAGGGACGAGCAAGGACGGTACCTCAGGAATCAGCTCCGGCTAACTACGTGCCAGCAGCCGCGGTAATACGTAGGGAGCAAGCGTTGTCCGGAGTTACTGGGCGTAAAGCGCACGCAGGCGGTGAACCAAGTTTGGAGTGACAGTCCTCGGCTTAACTGAGGAAGTGCTTCGAAAACTGGCTCACTTGAGGGCTTCAGAGGGACAGGGAATTCCGGGTGTAGTGGTGAAATGCGTAGATATCCGGAGGAACACCAAAGGCGTAGGCACTGTCCTGGGGAGTCACTGACGCTCAGGTGCGAAAGCTAGGGGAGCGAACGGGATTAGATACCCCGGTAGTCCTAGCCGTAAACGATGACCACCAGGTGTGGGAGGTATCGACCCCTTCCGTGCCGGCGCTAACGCTTTAAGTGGTCCGCCTGGGGAGTACGGTCGCAAGATTAAAACTCAAAGGAATTGACGGGGACCCGCACAAGCAGCGGAGCGTGTGGTTTAATTCGATGCAACGCGAAGAACCTTACCAGGGCTTGACATGGAGTTGCACCACCCAGAGATGGGTGTCCCTTCGGGGCGGCTCCACAGGTGCTGCATGGCTGTCGTCAGCTCGTGTCGTGAGATGTTGGGTTAAGTCCCGCAACGAGCGCAACCCCTATCGTCGGTTACAAGTGTCCGGCGAGACTGCCGCGATCAACGTGGAGGAAGGCGGGGATGACGTCAAGTCAGCACGGCCCTTACGTCCTGGGCGACACACACGCTACAATGGCCACGACAAAGGGTCGCCAACCCGCGAGGGGGAGCTAATCCCAACAAACGTGGTCTCAGTTCAGATTGTAGGCTGCAACCCGCCTGCATGAAGTTGGAGTTGCTAGTAACCGTGGGTCAGCACACCACGGTGAATACGTTCCCGGGTCTTGTACACACCGCCCGTCACACCACGAAAGTCGGCAACACCTGAAGCCGCTGGGCTAACCCGCAAGGGGGGCAAGCGTCGAGGGTGGGGTCGGTGATTGGGGTGAAGTCGTAACAAGGTAGCCGTACCGGAAGGTGCGGCTGGATCACCTCCTTTCTAGGGAGTCACCTCTTGTCCTTTGGGACAAGAAACTTCCAGGTCGGTACAGGAACGGCAGCGCAGCGTGCCGAGGTATCATGCACAGGCTGGCTGGTTTCCACTCTCCAGGGGTTGGGGCAACCCGATCCATGCACTTGAACAACCAAAGATGTATTCTTCAATTTTGCTGAGTGACCAAACTCAGCCACGAAGAGCACAATTGATCGAGAACCAAAACAACGAGGCAACAACAAGCTCGACAGAGTACGAGGTGGATGCCTTGGTGCTAAAGGCCGATGAAGGACGCGGAGACCGGCGAAACGTTCAGGGGGAGCTGCACACAAGCGAAGAGCCCTGAGTATCCGAATGGGGCAACCCATCCAGAGTGATGTCTGGATACCCCCTGCTGAACACATAGGCAGGGCGGAGGGCAGCAGGCGAACTGAAACATCTCAGTAGCTTGACGAAAAGAAATCAACCGAGATTCCCGTAGTAGTGGCGAGCGAACCGGGAGGAGCCCAAACCAGTGACACTTCGGTGCCACCGGGGTTGTAGGACCGGCGTAAGGTGAACCAAGCTGACTCGAAGGAACTGGAACGTTCCACCAGAGCGGGTGAGAGTCCCGTAGAGGCAGGGGAGGAACACTGGCTGGGATCCTGAGTACCACGAGACACGTGCAATCTTGTGGGAAGCTGGGGGACCACCCTCCAAGGCTCAATACCTTTAGCAACCGATAGCGAACAAGTACCGTGAGGGAAAGGTGAAAAGCACCCCGAGAGGGGGATGAAAGAGACCCTGAAACCACGTACTCACCAGCAGCCAGAGGCCACTGTTCCCGTGGGGAACCAAGGGCTGATGGCGTGCCTTTTGTAGAATGATCCGGCGAGTGCATCGTCGTCGCAGGTTAACCTCCGCTAAAGGAGGGGAGCCAGAGGGCAACCGAGTCTGAAGCAGGCGTAGGTGTGGCGGCGATGCGACCCGAAACCGTGTGAGCTACCCATGAGCAGAGTGAAGCGAAGGTGAAACTTCGTCGAGGCTCGCACCCACCAGTGTTGCAAAACTGGGGGATGACTTGTGGGTAGGGGTGAAATGCCAAACGAACACGGAGATAGCTGGTTCTCCCCGAAATGTATTGAGGTACAGCCACGTGGGAGTCCCGCAAGGGACCATAACTATCCTGGAGGTAGAGCACTGGATGGGCTAGGGGCCAAGTGCTGGTTACCAACCCCACTCAAACTGCGAATGCCAGGACAGGAAGCCACGTGAGTGAGACGGCGGGGGCTAAGCTTCGTCGTCAAAAGGGAAACAGCCCAGATCACCAGCTAAGGTCTCAAACTTACTGCTCAGTGTTAAAGGGGGTCATCCCGCCCAAACAGCCAGGATGTTGGCTTAGAAGCAGCCATCATTGAAAGAGTGCGTAATAGCTCACTGGTCGAGTGGAGTGGCACCGACAACGTATCGAGGCTCAAGCAGTAGACCGAAGCTGTGAATAGTTCTGTAGAGAACTATGGTAGGGGAGCGTTGTGTGGCCCAGAGAAGCCAGATCGCAAGGACTGGTGGAGGACACACAAGTGAGAATGCCGGAATGAGTAGCGTCATCGCTGTGACAACCAGCGACACCGAACGCCTGAGGGTTCCTGGGCACCGTCAATCGTCCCAGGGTGAGTCGGGCCCTAAGCCGAGGACATCACGTCGTAGGCGATGGAAAGCAGGTGGAGATTCCTGCACCGGAGTTGCTCGCTACGAGCAATGGGGGGACGCAGTAGGGAAGGTGAACCTCTCGAATGGACAGGAGAGGCGTCCAGCACGAAGTGCGAAGCTGAGGCAAATCCCAGCTTCACCAGCATGACGACTGGACCGAGCGCTCGCAAGAGCGCGGAAGTCATCGGCCCCCAGGCTGCCAAGAAAAGCCTCTCGCCAGAGCCAACTCCGCCCGTACCGCAAACCGACACAGGTAGGCAGGGGGAAATCCCCCAAGGTGAACGAGCGACCCTCTGTTAAGGAACTCGGCAAATTGACCCCGTACCTTTGGAAGAAGGGGTGCCTTGGTAACTTCCCTTCGGGGGGTGAAGAGGTTGCAAGAAATTGGCCCAACCGACTGTTTACCAAAAACACAGGTCTCTGCGAACGCGAAAGCGGAAGTATAGGGGCTGACTCCTGCCCAGTGCCGGAAGGTTACGAGGAGCGGTGAGCGTAGCCGCGAATCTAAGCCCCGGTGAACGGCGGCCGTAACTATAACGGTCCTAAGGTAGCGAAATTCCTTGTCGGGTAAGTTCCGACCCGCACGAAAGGAGTAACGAGTTGGGCACTGTCTCAACAGAGGACTCGGCGAAATTGAAGTACCCGTGAAGATACGGGTTACCCACGACAGGACAAAAAGACCCCGTGGAGCTTTACTACAGTTTGGCCTGGATACGGTGCGGTAGGTGCGTAGGATAGGTGGGAGCCGGAGAACTCATCCTTGTGGGGGTGAGGGAGGCACAAGTGAAATACCACTCTCCTGGTGTGTTGTATCTCATGCCTGGCCATGAGCTGGCAGGCAGACAGGGCCAGATGGGTAGTTTGACTGGGGCGGTCGCCTCCCAAAGAGTAACGGAGGCGCCCAAAGGTTCCCTCAGGGTGGATGGACATCACCCGTAAGAGTGTAAAGGCAGAAGGGAGCTTGACTGCGAGGCAGACGCGCCGAGCAGGGACGAAAGTCGGGCTTAGTGATCCCACATTCCCGAGTGGAAGGAATGTGGCTCAACGGATAAAAGCTACCCCGGGGATAACAGGCTTATCTTGCCCAAGAGTTCACATCGACGGCAAGGTTTGGCACCTCGATGTCGGCTCGTCGCATCCTGGGGCTGGAGTAGGTCCCAAGGGTTGGGCTGTTCGCCCATGAAAGCGGCACGCGAGCTGGGTTCAGAACGTCGCGAGACAGTTCGGTCTCTATCCGTCGTGGGCGTAGGAGAATTGAGGGGAGTCATCTTCAGTACGAGAGGACCGAGATGGCTTGACCGCTGGTGCGCCAGTTGGCCTGCCCGGGCCAGAGCTGGGTAGCTACGTCAAGAAGGGATAAGCGCTGAAAGCATCTAAGCGCGAAGCCGACCGCAAGACAAGTTCTCCCACTCTCTTTCGAGAGAGTTAAGATCCCAGGAAGACGACCTGGTAGATAGACTGTGGGTGCACGCCTGGTAACAGGCGCAGCTGAACAGCCCTAATGATCGTACGGCTTGTGTAGTCTCCCTTGTGGAGGGGCTCGATCAGGGCTCTTTGAGGCTGAGGAGGCGCTCGGCAAAATTGAGGAATACATCGTTGGTAGTTCGAGAGGGTGAGCCCAGGCTCACCGCGAAGGTTCGCTGCAAGAGGCGAGCCTTTTTTGTTGCCTCTTGTTGTCTGATAACTGGCGCGGTGCTTCTCTGTCGCGTTCCAGGCTAAAAAAAAGCGCTTCAAGCTCGATGCCAGACCAGACTGGCCGTAAAATGAAGATTACTATCCCCTCAAACAATAGCTGAACCAATGTCGGCACAAATAATCTCGCGACAATAGAGCCCCTGACAAGCAAACGCATTTATCTTCGCATATGTACCCGGCGACGAATTTGCTATAGAATAAGGCTAGATCAAGAAAGCTTGTATGCTAAGCTTAGCAGAAATTGATAATGCGGGGTAGCCCATATGCTTATTGACTTTCACACACATATTTTTCCCCCTCATATTTGTGCGCAGCGAGAACGCTATTGTGCGCGCGATCCCTGGTTTAATGCCCTCTATAGCAATCCACGTGCGCATATGGCCAGCGCGGAAGATCTTATTGCCGAAATGAACACGGCAGGGGTAGACGCCTCTGTAACGTTTTCCTTTGGCTGGACCGATCCCGGCCTGATAGAGGAGAGCAACAGCTACGTAATTGAAGCCATGCAGCGCTATCCTGGCCGTATTTATGGCATGGCTGTGCTTCAGCCCCTGGCCGGGGCGCGGGCCTTAAAGGAGCTGGAGCGCTGCGCACAGGCTGGGATGGTTGGCCTGGGAGAGCTTATGCCGCATGGGCAGGGCTACCGCCTCAGCGATATTCAGCTTCTTGAACCCTTTATGGAGATCGTCAGGTACTACCGCTTGCTTGTACTTTCCCATTGTAGCGAGCCTGTCGGCCATCTTTATCCAGGCAAGGGTGACGTCTCAGTACAGGATATCGTCGCTTTTCTGACTGCCTTCCCCGATATTCGCTTTATCGCCGCCCACTGGGGTGGCGGCCTGCCTTTTTATTCTCTGATGCCAGAGATCCAGCGCATTACGGCTAATGTGTGGTATGATACTGCTGCGACTATCTATCTCTACCGTGATACGATCTTTCCGGTAGTCAGTAGATTAGTAGGGGCTGATCGTATTCTTTTCGCCAGTGATTATGCTCTACTGCGCCAGCGCCGCATCATCAAGCATATTCAGCAAGCTGGTCTTGACGAGCAAGCGCTTGAGTTGATTCTTGGCAAAAATGCTCAGAGATTACTTATGCCCTATCCCACCGCAGTATCTTAGGACAGAGCGAGAGAAAGAAGATGCACGCAAGAGCGCTCAAACGACTGGCTCGCAGGGTCCGATATACCAGGGACTTAAATATGACAGCTGATTTATACCAGGTTTGATAGGATAATTTGACATGCGTGTAGTTTCGTTGGGAAGTGGTAGCAGCGGCAATGCACTGCTGGTTGAGGCAGGTCCACAGGGGCGTACAAAGCTCCTGGTTGACGCCGGCTTAAGCGCCCGCATGATTATGGAACGCCTGCGCAGACTTGGCGTCTATCCATCTCAACTACAAGGTGTCCTCGTGACCCATGAGCACAGGGATCACGTGCTTGCTCTGCCTATGCTCGCCAAACACTATGCTGTTCCCATCATTACTGACGCTCGCACCTACAAAGCGATTGAAGAAAGCGTCATTTCGGGTATCTGGCGTACAGACTCGGGAACGCTGGTACCTATGCGACGGGCGGCCCGCGCCACGCGTAGCCTTAGCTCAGTGCCAGAGCAGCCAGAAGCTAGCGCACTTGAGAGTTTAGAGGTGTCAGAAGCTCCAGGGCCAGCGGCGCAAGAGCCTGCATCAAGTCAGCCAGAAAATCCATTCACCAACTGGCTGCCCTTGCCTGTTGGCTCTCATCGCCTCTTTGGAGATATCGAAGTTACCTCTTTTCCTATTTCACATGATGCGATTGCTCCCTGTGGCTATCTACTTGCGGCTGTAGGCGGCTGTAACGTATGTATTGTGACCGATAGCGGCGAAGTTACTCCAAAGATGCTTGCAGCGATGCAACAAGCAGATTTGCTCATTGTAGAGGCCAATCATGACCGCGAGCGGCTCTTGCGTGGCCCCTATCCCTATTACCTCAAACAGCGCATATTAAGTGCTAAAGGGCATCTCTCCAATGAGCAGGCCGCCGATGCCATATTGCGCACCTGGCGCTCGGATGTTGTGCGCTGGCTGTGGCTATCTCATTTGAGTCGCACAAATAATACCCCGGCGCTTGCCCTCAAGAGTGTCAGCGCGCAATTGCGTGCCACGGGAGCCGATATTGAGCGGGTTCATCTGGCGGCTTTGCCTCCTGGTATGGGCGATATATGGGACTCAGCCCAGTTGTGGTATACGCCCTCTTTATGGGATTGAGCATGGTATTTCGCACAGCCGCGCTGGCACGTGCCTGGTTATGCGCTTAAACTTTTACCTCAAGATCCTGGGTAAGAGCCAGGTGGGCACGCTGCACGCTGGGCACCGCCTTGAGTGACTCGAAAAAGTCGGCGGCCAGCTCAAAGTGATAGCGGGCGCGGCTCAGATCCGCGCTACGGCTGTTGACCTTCTCTTCGCTAGAAGAGCTGCTTCGCTGCTTATACAGCATACCCAGGTAGTAGAGTGTATTGCCCTGCTCCCAGGGGAGATCCAGGACTTCGCAGAGATTTAAGGCGCGGCGCAACTCATCTTCGGCCAACTTCCAGGACTGTTGCTCCAGGTACATGCGGCCATGAGCACGTAGAGCAATGAGCAAGCTTTTGCGGTCTCCCGCTTCATCGGCAAGGGCAATTGCCCGCTCGCAGATTTGAGCCTGGGCCTCGCTATCCTCGCCTTTAACAACCAGTAGCTCAGCTAGCGTGGCCAGCACCTCGGGGGAAGGCGTGGGTTCACTGAGCTGTAGCTTTTCCTGATAGTCAATTAGCGCCTGACCCCAATCTTCCTGGGATAGATGGATGGAATGCAGCCGTGTTCGCCAGTTGGCTCGGGCTTGCTCATCAGTTTGCTGATCAAGAAGCCGTTTATATTGTCGCGAATACTGATCTCCCTGCTCCTGTTCGCCGCGCCGATAGGCGATGGTTGCCAGCGTCTCCAGAGCCCACATCTGGCGCTTCTCGTCCTGCTGATATTGCTCGATCAGGCGCAATACTTCTCGCGCTACCTCCACGGCATTATCCCAGCGATTCCACTGACGCCAGGCCCGCATCCGGCCAACCAGGCATTTTACCAGCAAGCCCGGATTCTCCATGGTCTGCGCATTGGTCCAGGCGCGGCCAAACCACATCATCGCTGTAGGATAATCGGCAGTACGCTCATAGGCATGGCCAAGCGACATATAGAGATCGTATAATTCTTCGCGATCTGTAAGTGAGCGCTCCAATTTCTGGCGGCGCAACTGAAGCTCCAGACCGGCTTTATACTGATGTTGCTCGCATTGGATAAAGGACATGGCATCAAGCGTAAGCGAGAGCGCCAGCGGATTGTTGAGCTGCTCTGCTAAATGCAATGCCGCCTGCCCACTGGCCTGCGCCTGTTTGACTAGCGAAACTTTCTGCTCAGATGGCGCATCGTCCAGCTGTAGCGTATACCAGAAGGCCTGGAAGGTAAGGAAGGCGATGCGTTTATGGCCGGCTGGCTTTGCTTCTGAGAGTCGTAAGCCGGCATCGATATAGCCACGAACCTCCTGCGGATCGGGCGGATTGTTAAACATGCCTTGCCAGCGCGTAGCCAGCTCAACAAGGCGCCAGTAGAGTGCAAGCAAGCGATCCTGGCTCAAGGCATTGTTCTCGATGGCAAGGTGCAGCGCATCATGGTATTCCTGCCAGGCCTCATCGGCGTTGCCGCGCTGAAACTTGGCATCCCCGCGCTTCTCCAGCAAATTAATGCGTGAGAGCGAATCCATATCGCTTTCATTGAGCAATTCATAGGCGTCATTGTAAGCCTGTAGCGCGCGAACCGTATAGTAGCTCTGCAAGGCTTGATCGCCGGCCATCACCAGGTAACTGATGGCGCGGCGGCGCAACTCGGGCTGGGTTAAATGGATATAGCCAGCTTCTGGATGGGCCGGATCTTTGACTTCAACTGTGCGTATAGCCAGACCTGGTGACCAGCTATTAAGCGCTTGTTGATAATGATAGGCCAGCAGCTCCGCATAGTTGGCGCGATCATCCTTGGTCCTGTCTTCCAGCCAGAGCGCAATGCGCACATGCTCTTCGCAGCGCCTGCCGCGCGGTATATTGTTGTAAACTACATCGCGGATTAAGACATGCTTGAAACTAAAGAAGAGGTCCTGCTCGACAGGGCTGCGTACAGCCTTTTCGGTTTCAATGATGAAGTCGTGCTGGACAAGCGAGGCCAGGGCCGCCTGGATCATCTCAAGGGAAAGGTCTGGTAGCATGGCTAGTAGTGACGAGAGCCAGAAAGTGCGCCCTATGATGGCCGCATATTGCAGCACAAGTTTTTCCACAGGATTCAAGAGATCCACGCGCGCGGCAAGAACGCCTTGAATCGTATCGGGCACGCGAGGCAAAGGCAGCACATAATGCATATTGATGAGCGAGTCATCCGGATGTTCCCCGGGAGTCGTCAACTCCGTCAGCGTATTTTTATACCGACCGGCGTGCCAGAAAGTCTTACCGCTCGCGGGCTCCTGCTCGCTGACAAGTATACCCTGGTCAATAAACATTCGGATAATCTCTTCAAGGAAGAAAGGATTTCCCTCCGCGCGTGCCAGGATCGTGTAGCGCAGGACATCGGGAAGATCGTCAGTATTGAGCAGCTCATCGATAAGCTCGCTGCTCTCCTCCTGCGAAAGCGACTCTAGCTCAATCGTCGTAAAATTGCGCCGTCCGCCGCCCCAATCGCGCCTGCGTTCAAAGAAATCGGGACGCGCAGGGCAGAGGAAAAGGATCGGCACCGAAGTGATGCGATCGGTGAGATATTCAAGTAGATCGAGCAAGGCCTCGTCGGCCCATTGCAGATCGTCAACCACAATGATAAGCGGTTGCGCCTCGGCCAGCGCCTCCAACAAGACGCGCCAGGCGCGTAGCAAGGCCACCTGCGTGCCGCTCTGCTTGAGTCTGGCGCGCCGTCGACCTATCCGGCGCTCGGGCTTGGCTACCTCGCGCTCCTGCTTCTGCATCGTGCCACTCAAATTGCGCCCCAGGCTGCGCAAAATGATCCCGGCAATCTCCTCCGGGGATTCGCTACTGGCAACTTTCTTCAGGGCCTCTCTGACGAACTCTATGAAGCGCTGCTGCAAGGTTTCGTTTGTCTCGTTTTCCTGCACCTGTAGCAATGAGCGCGAGATCTCTATCAGCGGCCAGTATGTGATGCCCTCCCCATACGGCGGGCAACGTCCAATCAAGACCTTTGGCGCCACATTATGTTCGTTAGAGTGGACGCTCTGGGCTTTGCTCTGCTCGCGCGCAATAAACTCGCGTACCAGGCGGGACTTGCCAATGCCAGGAGTTCCCAGAATTGTAATCAGGTGAGGATGACGTTCCGCGCGGACACGCGCATAATTGGCATGCATGAGCGTAAGCTCCAACGAGCGCCCAATCATCTGGGCCTGCCGACCCTCAATGCCCCGGGGATGCTGCGTGATGGCCGGCGTATTGCTGCGCAGGCCCGACACAACATAGGCCGGGATCGGCTCGGGCTTCCCTTTAAGGTGCAGAGGCGCGATAGCCTGAAATTCAAAGACCTCGCGTGTGCTCAGGTAAGTCCGTTCTCCCACCAGGATAGTATCGGGTGTGGCGGCTTGCTGTAAGCGCGCAGCGATATTGACGGCATCGCCGGTAATCAAGAAGTCCTGGCGCTGCTGCACATTGGCCGGGATTGCGACTTCACCAGTATTGAGACCGATGCGCATCTGCAGGCGGGTTGCACCCGGGTCGAGCGCTAAACGTTGCTCATTGAAGCTGGCTAGCGCTTTCTGCATATCGAGAGCTGCGCGTACTGCCCTATCTGGATCGTCCTCGTGCGTGAAGGGGACGCCAAATATCGCCATAACGGCATCCCCAATATATTTCTCGATGGTGCCCTCGTGCATGCGAATCTGTTCGGCCATCAGATTAAAGTAGCCTGTCAGAATGGCCCGCATATCTTCAGGGTCCAGGCGGTCCGCCAGGGGAGTGGAGCCTGTGATATCGGCAAACATGGCGGTAACTACGCGGCGCTCTTCTGAGGGAAGGAGCAAGTCGGCGACTGGCTGAGTGGCCTCAGCTTCTACGATGCGCTGTATTGGGACTGTATCTTGCTCCCGTAAGGCCTGCAAGGAGGTGCCGCATTCGATACAAAACTTGGCGATCGGCAGATTTACCGTACCACAATTTGGGCAAACGAGAAGACGATTGCCACATTCCAGGCAAAACTTGGCGTTTATTGGATTAATAGTTTGACAATTGGGGCAGCGCATATAACCTCTGCATGTGCAGCTTCTGTCATTATTTCACGAATGTTCAGCAAGCCTCGGGTTTTTATCGCATGTGTCAGGGATTACTCCCAGCGCCACATACGGTATGAAATGGATGAGAAACTTGCCTTCCATTCTACAACATATCACGGGAAAAAGGGAGAAGCCTGCCTGGCTCAAGGGAAGGTGCTGGTTATCTCTCTCATTAAATGGCTAAACGAATAAGCACAGGCAAATGTTTCTAAAGAGCCTACTGTGTCCGCAGCTTGCGAACAGCGAGAGGAGGTTTAGCTGGCCTGCTGAGTGGCCCATCTGTTGCAAGCTGTTCCCATTTGCCGGTTTGCACTGTTGTTAATAAATGGGAAATATGTTGAGAGAAGAACGTGTTTCTATATAGAGATATATCTTTATTGAGAGTATAAAGAGAGGAAAGACGTAAGTACATCAGGTACCTCTCTTGCTTTGAGGTGGTATGTATGCGGCAAACGATGCTGAGCAAACTGTTGTATCGAAGTTAAGAAAGCGTATGTGCGCGTAGCCCTGTGGGCGCCGGCTGAAGGGTTGGTGGGACTATTGCTTTTTTTGCTTGACGATTATGCTATATTTGCGTACTATGAGCAGACGGAAGGGAGAGCAATTTATGCAACGGGACTTTCTTGTGGAGAGTCGTAGCTATGATCAAATACAACGTGGATCGTGGCGTGCGTATAGATTAGACGCGGAAATGCAGCTTGGTGATGAGCAAAACGATAATGCTAATGATGTTGTGCGGCTGTGGTTGCCTGCCGGCACGCGCATGAACTGGGCGACCGGCACACGTCCTCTACGTTCTCATTGTTTGCAGTTCTTCTGGCCCGAGCGCTGGTACATGCTCAGCGCCTTCTACAATGAGAGCAAGCTTATACACACGTATGCTACAATTATCCAGCCCGCGAAGATAACCCTTGAGCGCTTATCTTATGTCGATCTGGATCTCAGCGTTCTAGTCAAGCCTGATTTATCTTATGAGGTCTTGACGCAGGCCGAGTTTGAAGAAATGGCGGAACTGTTACATTACGATGAGCAGACGCGCATTAGCGCCTTGATGGCTTTGCGTACATTAACCAGTTCGATTCAGCTTAGCGTAGGCCTCTTTGCGGCTGTGCCTCATCGTCTAAACCTCACTGAGTTTCACCTGGCCTGTAGCGGCAAGTAACGGGGAAATAGATATATCCGAGTTAAAGGAGCCCGCTTATGCCCAAACGGATTGATCACGTTGCGATTATCGTCAAGAATATCGAGCAAGCTTTGAGCTTTTATCGCGATGTGCTAGGGATTACTCCCAGCGCGATTAAAGAGGTGCCGACCGAACAGGTGCGCATCGCCTTTCTCCCACTTGGAGGACCAGGGGGAGCGAGATTGAATTGATCGAGCCAACAACCTCGGATTCTAGCCTGACCAAGTTTTTAGAGAAGCGCGGAGAAGGGCTGCACCACATTTGCCTGGAGGTCGATAATATCGATGCAGCCCTTGAAGAGATGCGGGATAAGGGGGCTCCTGTCCTGGATCAACAGCCTCGCCCGGCCGCTGAGGGGCGCGCTATTTTTCTGCATCCTAAAGGCACAAATGGTGTGCTCTTAGAACTTATTGAGAAGGCTGATTAGAGTGCTCTGGTGTATAATCGGATCGGGTCCGGGTTATACACCAGATGAGGTAAATTCTTGATTGTTGGTGCTGTAAAAGGTAAGGATAAGGGGAAGGCGAGATAGAACGAGCCTGCTGTATCGCTATAATGAGGTGCGCTTATGCAGCAGCGACCTCCCAGAGCTCGGCAAGGGCAACAAGTACACTTGGGGTTGGTTAAGGTGAACAAGAATCGCATTGAGGCTTTGAGCGATGGCGTCTTCGCAATTGCCATGACGCTGCTTGTATTAAATATCCAGCCGCCTGATGGAGATGGTTGGGTCACGAAATTACTGGGTTTATGGCCGGGACTGCTAACCTATGTGCTCAGCTTTGCTTTGGCGGGCGTCTACTGGGTGAGCCAGCACTTTCAATTTCAGTACATCAAACAGGTAAATCGGCCTTTATTGTGGATTAATCTGCTCTACTTGCTGCTGATTGGTTTTATCCCCTTTTCGACGGCCCTGCTCTCGCGGCACTGGCAAGATAAGCTGGCTATTATCATCTATGGTTGCCACCTGATCGCCATTGGGATAGTCGTCTATGGTCACTGGTGGTATGTTACCAGCAGCAAACTGCTGGCAAGCGAGCAGGTAACGCCCCACCTGGTGCGCTCGGCTAAGGTAAGGATCATCATTTCGCCGCTTATTTGTCTTGTCGCGATAGCCATCTCTTTTTTCAATCCGCTCATTAGCCTGCTCTGCTACGCAGTAATTCCTATCGTCTATATTATTCCCAGCCAGGTTGATTGGCACTGGACGGGCCGGCAGCAGCCCCCAACGTCTACAAAGAGCTCGCAGGCTGAAGAGGAATCTGCGTCCCTGATTGAAGAATGAGGACGCGTAAAGACGGCATGCAAGGATTTTTGTGCAGCCATCTTTACGCAGGTTAGCGGCGACAGCGCTTAGAGCGGGATGTTGCCATGCTTTTTGCTGGGATTCGTATCGCGCTTGTTTTTGAGCATCTCCAGGGCATTGATCAGTTTGGCCCGCGTATGGCTCGGCTCTATGATCTCATCGATGTAGCCCCGGCTGGCCGCGACATATGGATTAGCGAACTTCTCAATATACTCTGCCGTTAACTCTTTGCGGCGCTGCTCAGGATCGGCAGCGTTCTTGATCTCATCCTTAAAGAGAATATTTACTGCCCCTTCTGGTCCCATCACGGCAATTTCAGCGCTTGGCCAGGCGTAATTGATATCGCCGCGTACATGCTTGCTGCTCATGACGTCGTAGGCGCCGCCATAAGCCTTACGCGTAATGACTGTGATCTTGGGAACCGTGGCCTCGCAGTAAGCAAAGAGGAGCTTGGCACCGTGGCGAATGATCCCACTATGTTCCTGGCCGACGCCGGGCAAGAAACCTGGCACATCCACAAAGGTGATGATCGGAATATTGAAGCAATCGCAGAAACGCACAAAACGGGCCGCCTTGTCGGACGAATTAATATCGAGGACGCCGGCCAGAACGCGTGGCTGCTGCGCGACAATGCCTACGGAACGGCCATTGAGGCGGGCGAAGCCAATGATAATATTCTGGGCAAAGTGTTCCTGTACCTCGAAGAATTCGCCGTTATCCACGATATGGTGGAGAATGGCCTTCATGTCGTAGGGCTTGCTGGAGTTATCAGGAATGATGGTATCCAGCTCCTCAGCGCTGCGCGTTGGCGAGTCAGTTGGAGTGACGCGCGGTGGATCATCGAGATTGTTGGAAGGAATATAGCTGAGCAACTGACGCAGCATGCGTATACAGTCGGGTTCGGTTGGGCAGGCAAAATGTGCTACGCCGCTGTTGGTATTGTGGACGCGCGCGCCTCCCAGATCCTCGAAGCTCACATCTTCGTGCGTCACTGACTTTACAACGTTGGGGCCGGTGACGAACATATAGCTGGTCTTTTCGACCATAAAGATGAAATCTGTGATCGCTGGGGAGTAGACAGCTCCTCCGGCGCAGGGGCCCATAATCGCCGAGATCTGAGGCACCACGCCCGAGGCCAGGGTATTGCGTAGAAAAATATCGGCATAAGCTCCCAGGCTGACAACGCCGTCCTGGATGCGCGCGCCGCCTCCATCATTGAGCCCGATAACCGGGGCGCCATTCTTCATGGCGAGATCGAGCACCTTGCAGATTTTCTCTGCATGGGCTTCGGAGAGCGAGCCGCCAAAGACAGTAAAGTCCTGCGAGAAGACGTAGACAAGGCGTCCATCTATCTGGCCATAGCCGGTGACCACACCATCGCCCGGGATCTTTTTATCGCCAAGACCGAAATCGGTAGTGCGGTGGGTCACAAACATGTCTAGCTCGTTAAATGTACCGGGATCGAGCAAGAGATCGAGTCGCTCGCGAGCCGTAAGCTTGCCTTTACTATGCTGAGTCTCGATCCCTTTTTGGCCGCCGCCTAGCTTTGCTGCGGCCCTGAGCTCGTGTAGCTCAGCTATCTTTTCCTGAGTCCCTTTGCTATGTGAAGTTTCTTGAGAGCTACGTTCACTTGTGGTCATGTGACTACATCTCCGTTGATATACTGGTGAACTATAATGAATACGTTCGCAGTATATCATATCTTCATTCAGATTATTGTTTGCCTGTATATAATACGGAACGCAGCGCCTTGACGCCGCGTCCGCAAATAACTCACAAGCATTTCTGCTTCCGAAAATGTTCCCCAGGCTAGTCTAACAGCATATGCACGGGTTGAGTTTCTGGCTCAGTTGGACTTATCTTACGACGCATGGTTGAAGCAGCATCGCTGTCGCGTAGCGTGAGGGCCGCACAGGCACCAATCAAGATGATTATGGCCGAGGTAATAAATCCCGCATGATAGGATGAGAGATTGGGAACTACAGCTCCACTTGCGCTGATCTGCGTCATGCCTACAATGCTGAGCACACTACTAATCAAGGCCACACCCAGCGAGGAACCGATCTGGCGTTGCGCGTTGTAAAGCGCTGAGCCCTGGCCCGTCTGCGCTGTCGAGATTGTTGCGAAGGCAGCAGCCTGTACAGAAGTGAAAGAAAAGGCCATCCCCGCTCCTATGAAAAACATCAAAGCGCGCATGATCCAGAGGGATGTGTCCTTACCGATTGTGCACATAAGCAGCATAACGATGGTCACGCTTAAAAGCCCGCCAAAGGTCAGGCGACGCGGCCCGATATTAGGATAGATACGTGTGACGATCTGTGTTGAGATCAGCACTCCAACCGCTTCGGGAAAGGTGGTCAGGCCGGAAACGAGGGCAGAGACGCCGCGCCCCTCCTGTAAGAACAGTGGAGCGGCGTAAAGTAAACCCAGAAAGCCAGCACTTGTGAAGATTGAGATGATATTGCATGTACGGAAAGGACGATCATTAAAAAGACGTAGATCTAGCATTGGATGCTTTGAGCGTAATTCGACAAATACGAATACAATTAAGAGAATAAGCCCTACGACCCCTGTGCTGAGAATACCAACTGAGGTCCAGCCCTCGCTGGGTCCCTCGCTGAGTGCATACATGGTCAGCGCAAGGCCAAAGCCGCCAAGGAAGAAGCCGGCCAGGTCGAAAGAGCCTGCCGAGCCTTCGCGATACTCGTTGAGGAAGAAGAGGCCAAACAGGAAGGCAGCAATGCCAATCGGCACATTGACATAAAAGACCCAGTGCCAGGATAACTTGTCAATAAGGAGGCCACCTAATACGGGACCTGTAGCAGGAGCAAACACGGTTGGTACGGTGAGAATACGCGAGACTTGCACACGCTCTATCGGGGGAAAAGTGCGATAGAGAATAGCAGTTCCTACGGGAGTCATCGCACCACCGCCTATGCCCTGCAGGACGCGGAATCCAATGAGCGTGGGCATATTATCGGCCAGGCCGCAGAGGGCCGAGGCCAGGGTGAAAAGCGCCAGGGCGGCAAGAAAAATACGCTTGGTACCCAGGCGGTCGCCCAACCAGCCCGAGGCGGGAATGATAATAGCCAGACTGACAAGGTAGCCAACTACGATTGCATCGATGGAGGTGCCTGTAGCGTGGAACTGGCGGCTCAAGGAGGGTAGGGCGACATTGACGATAGTCGAGTCCATGATACTCATAAACATGGCTGCGACGAAGACAATACTAACACTAACTTTTGGATTGATGGAAAGACGATGCATGTGATATTCTCCGCTGATGTGGCAATGGTTCGATTGCTATACCCATCATTGTATCTGCTAAAGCACATAAATATCAATACATAAGCATGTAGTTATCAATGGGGCGAAGCGGTTCTGTCCAGGGTGGGGGCGTAAGGATGGGGCTATGAGGGCAAAATGTGGGGCGAAAAAAATGGACTCAGGGCAAGGAGAGATGAGCAGGGGTGGAGCTTGGCGAGAATATTATCGGCAAGGTCGTATGTGGGCTTCTCATCAAGACTTCAGCGCTGTCCGCTTGGCGGGAGAAAAGAAGAAAGCAGCCTTCTTAGTTTTTCTCTCCGCCGGGAAGCCAAAACGCTTATGGCCTTTCGATAGGCGCACGTACCAGGCTGCCCCATTCCGTCCAGGAGCCGTCATAGTTGCGTACGTTAGGATAGCCTAACAACTGAGTAAGGACGAACCAGGTGTGAGCCGAGCGCTCACCGATGCGGCAGTAGGTGATAACATCTTTATCGGGAGTGATATCCTTACCTCCGTAGATCTCGCGCAGGTCTTCGGCTGACTTAAAGGTGCCGTCAGAATTGGCGGCTGTGGACCAGGGAATATTCTTGGCGCCAGGAATATGGCCACCGCGCTGCGCACCTTCTTGGGGATAGTTCACCATGTGCAGCATCTCGCCGGTAAATTCTTGTGGCGAACGAACGTCGATCAAGCGGCGATTGGCGTCCTTAAGCCCGGCCGCTACCTGGTCGCGGAAGGCGCGAATGTCTTCGTTAGCCGGCTGGGCATGATAGGTAGTAGGTGCGTAATGCGGTACCTCTTTGGTATAGGGGCGCTTCTCGGCCTCCCACTTTGCACGTCCGCCGTTCATGATCTTGAGATTCTGGTGGCCATAGACGCGGAACAGCCAGAACGAGTAAGCCGCGTACCAGTTATTCTTATCGCCATAGAGCACGATTGTGGTATCGTTGCTGATGCCCCAACGGCTCATCAGCTTCTCAAAATCCTGCTGGTCCACGAAGTCGCGGCTCACAGGGTCCTGTACGTCAACATGCCAGTCAAGTTTGACCGCGCCGGGAATATGGCCCACTTCATAGAGCAAGACATCTTCGTCGGCCTCAATCAGCCTGACCTTGGAATCGTTAAGATGCTCAGCGACCCAACCGGTATCGACGAGCGTCTCGGGATGTGCGTAGTCGGACATACTATCGGTCCTCCTCTTTACGAAAGATATGTAAATTGTTGACTTTGTAGATCAAGTAAAGTAACTTATCTCAGAATCTAGTATAGGAGCACTCTAGCAAAGGTGTCAAGAGACAAGAGGTAAAATATCTTGCCAGTCTAGAGCCAGCCAATCTGCTATTCCTGCTAGTAGTTTGCTCCTGCCCTATGCTCTATTATAGCGCTGTTCTCCTTGTCTGTCTGCTAGAGTCTTGAATAATATTAAATCAGTTGAAATACTAATTATTTGGGGACCCCTATTACCTCTCTCCCGGAGAGGGTTCCACCGCCAGGAGAGACTCCTGGACCCCCTTGTCATCGCTTTTCAACCAGATTTGATATTATTGCTGATCGCTGTAGAGCAGGCGCGGGCTGCTAATATGGATGGGCGAGTGTGGGTGAGAGGGGTGAAAACGGACCTGCGCTTCTCTATAAGGCATGCGAGCGGTCATGCCCTGGGTGAGAAACGAGGTCCCTGGAAGAGATGGAGATCCTCTGGCTTATCGGCAGCGCTTCAAAGCTATTTTCTAGCCAACCGCAATTAGAGCCGCAGGATCTTCCAGCCTGGAAATCTCAGGAGTAAGGCGAAGCGTTGACGATCAGCGCATAACAGAAGTGCGCTCGACGACGACAGTACCCGCGATCAGATCGGCAAAGCGCCGGCGCTTGCGCGAGAGCAGCACCAGGAAAAGGGTGACAATCATGAGAAAATCATCAAGCAGGCCACCGAGCGCGCGTACAAAAGCGCGTCCGTAGCTGATCTCTGCGGTATCTGGCTCTGCGATTACGCAGGTTTTGAGCACGCGTTTCCCTACAGTGTTGCCTCGCGTTAAGGTATAGTAAAGCAGGTAGATGATAAGTCCAACCGCTCCGGCCATGGTTTGCACGTTTCCTCCAATGGCTCCAAGCGCTGCACCAATGGCCCCACCGACAATGCCCACGATAATACCATCGATGAGAGCGCCACCCAGGCGGGCGATCGGTGAGGCGTATACTAGTTGGGATGTGGCAGGCTGATAAGTCTGTTGCATAGGTGTGTTCCTTTCTTTGACATGTTTTCCTTAGCTTGCGAAACCTTGATTGGTAAGAAGGCCAGGCTGTATATAAGTGCTTTGACATGCATCATAAAGATTTCGTGAAGGCAGTCTAACATGTCATAAACGGGGGAAGCATCCCTCTAAATATGGGATTTCTCATGGCGTAGGAACCACACTTTTGGAGGGGGATAGTCCTTGAAATAGCTCTGTCGTTTTGCTACTTTTGCTGGATGACGCAGCTATATTGCGCGCGTATACTGGTCGTGTAAGCATTTGGGAGTGCTTATCTCCATTCTCGACCTGTTTTCCGAGGACGGAGCCTCGCTGCTCCTTTTCGCTATAGGGCTGCGATAAGCAGGCGAAAAGGGGCTGCAGAGGCTATTGGTTGTGCGCTGAGGAGAGCTTACGAAGCCTTGCGGGATATCGCGATAGCTTCTGTTGCCACTTCTAGCTCTCAAGTCGCATGTATGTAATGGTGTGATGAGTGAGCAATGTTCCGTGAGTGCTCATGCATTCCGCAACGCCATAAATCAGCCGCTTGCCAGGCTTGAGGATAGTTGCTGTACACAGGAAAGGTTCCTGCCTCACTCCTTGCAGAAAATTCGTCTTCATTTCAACGGTAACAGATTGATCTCTCAGACCTAACTTCGTCATGATTGCCAGCCACATCGCGACATCGGCCGCCGCCATGAAAACCTGCCCGCTCACGATTCCGCCTGGCCGCTCGAACAGCGCTTGAAAAGGAACATTGAGACTGCAGACACCATCCGCAATGGTGTGCACGACAAAGCCATACTGGCGGGTAAATGCCACTTCCGAGAGAAGGTGCTGTAATTCTTGCTTGGTGACTGCGAGATCCATAGAAGATCTTTCCTCATTCATGTGTGCCTCCGCAAACGCTGAAAGTCAAAACATGAGTTGATTCGGGAGTAGGCTCTTGCTAAAGTCAGCAGGAGCTTTGCCAGAGCATGGTCGCTATCCTACAGCTCTTTTCCGGCCGGGATGAGTTGTTCCAATACATCGGGCAGGCTCGTCAGATCAGGCAGCGTCACGGTTGCCAGCGGGGCGGAATCCGCAGAGCCTCCACGATTTATCCAGGCCGTAAGAATCCCAAGCTCATGAATTGGCGTAATATCATGAAAATAGCTCCGGGCTACATGCACCCAATTCTTCCGGGTTGCAGCTGTTGTGTCCTGAAAGCGCAGAAAATGGGCCAACCCGGGTTTGTAGGACTTGACATCTTCGGCTGTGATAACAAGATCTACGGCGACTGGGAAGGTGGCTAAGGTGTGGGCGATCAACTCCTTGTCGATGTTGGAAAGAAGAGCCAGTTTCCAGCCCTGAGCCTTGAGCGCGGCAAGCGCTGGGCCAACATCCGGAAATACTGGCCAGCGGGGCAGATTCTCAGCCAACGCATGCTCAGCTCCAGGGGCAAGAGGGAGCTTGAGCGAAGCCGCAGCTCTTTTAAGGGTCTTGGCCAGAACGAAGCGGTACAGGCGGAAAGGGCGTTCGGCTTCCACTTCGGGCTCAAGCTCATGATAGCGCCTCAGCAGAGCAGAGACATCCCCCTGGATTACGCTCTGCAATGTCTCTTGCATGCCCTGCTCCCAATCGACAAGCGTTCCATAACAGTCGAAAGTCGCCCAGCGTGTTGCTGCGTTTTCCATAGTGGCCATCGTGCGTCTTCTCCTTTGCTTATACAAATTTTTCACTGATATCATAGCAGGCATGGGAGAAGATATTTTGCTCTATCATGGCATGTTTTTGTGCAATCTTCTTTCTTTTTGCAGATGCAGGTCGCGATAGCGCGAAGGTGATAGGCCTAGCTTTTGACTGAAGAGGCGCGTGAAATAGCCCTGGCTGCGAAAGCCAACGGCAAGGCTAATCGCACCAAGGGACAGATCGCTTGATAGGAGGAGTTGAACCGCTCGCTCTAAGCGGAGGCGCTGCACATACTCGACGGCAGAGATCCCGGCATACAAAGTGAAGCAGCGATGGGCGTACGAAGGGCTCGCGCCAATGGCTACAGCGATCTCCTGAAGAGTAAGCGCCTCCGTGTAGTGTGCCTCGATATACTCTTGCATGCGTTGTGCTACGGCTTTTCGGCTTACTGTAAGAGGTGCGGCGCTGAGCGGTTGGGCTGTGAGAAAGAGGAGAGTGGCCAGATACTGAAGCAAAGGTTCCAGCACGAGTGGTTCCTCTTCTACTCCATAGGTGATTTCCGTATTAACCAATTGACAAAAGGCCGTAAATCGCTGATTCATTGACAACAGATGAGAACCGGGAAGCGCATGCGCGGAGCCGAATTGCTTCCCAACGCCTTCGATGAGCGCTACGGGCAAATCAAAGACGAGAAAGCGGTTGGGCGCAGATGCGAAGAAGGTATGTTCGAGGTGTGGTCGCAAGAACAGAACGCATTTCCCCCCGAACTGCTCCTGTTTGCCCTTAATGCGGGTAGAAAGGAAGCCGTGTTGCGGGAACACGATTTGATAATAGTCGTGATCGTGTGTAAGAGGCTCTGCGTTATAGGATCGCTCAATTTGAGTGGCAAGCTGACTTCTTGCGCCTATAGAACCTGGCTCAACTCTTCTCGGTATCATGGCTATCTCGCTCCTTTGAGAAGGAAGATACACTGCGGCTTTATGCAATAGCCTGAAGCTTCTGGCATATGAACTACGCCGGGTAGTTTTCTGCTGCCCATAATCTAACAGGATGAGACCGAAAAAACAACTGATGGCCTTCTCCTCAGCTATTGCGCTCATCATTTTGTGAGGAGGTTTGGCGCGTATCAGAAGATGTTGGGACTATCCAGCACTATTCCTACATATCAGTTTGCTTTGCCGCCGTAATTTTACTGATAGATTGAATTGCAGAGCGGTCAGAGCTTTTCGGCAAGTAGGCCCGTTTCGTGCGCACGCAAGACCGCCTGGGTTCGATTGCTTACCCCCAGTTTGCCAAGAATAATGCTGACATAGCCTTTTACTGTATTGAGCGAGAGTACCAGCGCATCGGCAATCTCTTGATTGCTGGCTCCCTGCGCCAACAATTGCAATACCTCAAGCTCGCGGGAACTCAAGAGTTCCTGAGAAAATTGCGTGGGGAGCATGTCAGGCAGGCTTGCTGAGAAGCCTTTGCGCCTCCTGGCCTGCTCGCAAGCTTCCAGGATTGTGTTGATGAAGGAGGTAGTCGTGGGCTGCCTTGCCTTGAGTTGCTGCAGCAGTTCGGCGATTGGCTCGCCGCCCCAGATAAATGCCGCAATATATCCTTCCGGTTCGGCATAAGCTATAGCCCGATCGAGCGTCTGTAGGGCAAGCTCAGGTTTCTGTTGCTGCAGGTAGGCATAGGCCTGAGGAACAAGGAGTTCGATGGAATGGCCCCATTTCTTATTGCACAGATTTTCCTCTAGCAGAGGGTGGAGCAGCTCTAAAGCCTCCCCAGGCTGCTGTTGAGTGAGCCGGAGCCAGGCCAGACCGAGCGTGACGGCATAATTCCAGTCATAATTCTGCTGATGATTCTGCGTTTTAACTGAAGTCTCCCAACGCAAGGCGCTCTGTAAATCGCTGGTAGCCTGCCAGAAATAGATCTTTTCGATCTCGGCTTGCCAGGCCTTTTGTCCCTCCGCGCCCGAGCTCTCGGCCCAGGTAGAGGCTTGCTGAAAGGCATAGCGGGCCTCTTCTAGCTCTCCTCGAAGCAAGGCAAGATAGATCGAGAGCGCATAGCCGGGGATTAAATAGGGCGCGAAGGCAAATTGTTCACCTAAGCGTAGCGCTTTCTGCAGGATAGTATGGGCCTCGTCGAGCTGATAGCGCTCGATGAGTGTTCTAGCCTGGTAGTCG
The DNA here is from genome assembly GCF_004208415.1 of Ktedonosporobacter rubrisoli. Classification (GTDB taxonomy): domain Bacteria; phylum Chloroflexota; class Ktedonobacteria; order Ktedonobacterales; family Ktedonobacteraceae; genus Ktedonosporobacter; species Ktedonosporobacter rubrisoli. The sequence continues at coordinate 8,528,850 of NZ_CP035758.1, forward strand.
TAGACCCAGCACATCACTAGCAACTTCGTTTCGTCGAGATTGTGGGCCAGCTCGATAGCCTGACAGCTTAGCTCCCAGATCTGGTGCAGCTGGCCGCGATCGAATAGGGGAAGCGCAGCAGTGAGCAGGTATTTAATAGAGGCAGCTAGATCCTCTGCCTTATGGGCAAGCTGGCTAGCCTGCAACGCCGCCTGATAGGCCCGTTCGCTCTGACAGAGGTTGCGATAGGCATTGCTGCGGATCTCGGCAATACGGGCGCGCGTGGAGTAGTTATCAGGCGCTAAGAGTCCTTCAGCCTGCTCACAGAGCGTGAGCGCTTCATGCGCGAGGCCTTGTCTACGAGCGTTGAATGCGCGATACATGGCAATCTGTCCCTGTAGATCAGCGAGTTCGGCCTGGGGCAAGGTACCCGCATCCTCCGTGGCTGGCTGCGACTGGATGGCTGCCTCGGCTTTCTGCAACCAGCTTTCCATCTGGGCGGGATAATACTCAAGGGATGCGGCGTAGAGAAAGCAGAGGCGTGGATTGCTGTGCAGCACCTCTACTGGAAAGTGCTGGAGCCAATCTTGTAGAGTTGTCAGGCCCAGGGCCGGCAGATAAGAGATTGCGCGAGTTGCGCGCTCAAGCAGGGCAATAGCCCAGGGCCAATCTCTAGCCTGCAAAGCATGGGCTATGGCTTCCCACAGGTTGCCTTGTTCGGCGTACCAGTGGCTGGCGCGCTGATGTAAGCTGGGGATGAGCGGGGCACAAACGCGTTGCAAGTGGGAATGGAGCATGCGCGCAAAAAGATGATGGTAGCGATACCAGCAGTGTTGGGAGTCAAGGCCGACAAGAAACAGATTGGCTCGCTCTAGATGCTCTAGCATTTCCTGACCATTGCTCTGGCCTGTCACCGCTTCGCATAGAGCAGGATGCAAGCGTTTGAGAATGGAGGTATGCAGTAAGAAGGCTTGAACCTGCTCGGGTTGCTGGCGCAGGACTTCCTCAGTCAGATAGTCGAGAACATAGCGATGCTTGCTATGGAGCGTGGGAAGCTTGCGGCGAGGCTCGTGTTCCTGCTGAAGGGCGAGCGCGAAGAGCTGCAGGCCGGTAATCCAGCCTTCGGTTGTCTGGAATAAGTGCTGCATGTCTTCTTTGGCGAGAAAGAGATTCATGCTCTTCTCGCAGAAGACAGTAGCTTCCTCTGGCGTGCAGCTGAATTGCTTGTCGCGCAGTTCAAGCAACTGACCACGGGCGCGCAGCCTGGCCAGGGGCCAGGGAGGATCTGTACGGCTGGTGAGAACCAGGTGCATACAACTCGGCGGATGCCGAAGTACCAGGCAGAAGACTTCATGAATCTCTGAGCGCTGAATAACATGGTAATCATCGAGAACCAGGATACAGGGCTTTTGTTCGCTCTGGATGGCATTCGTCAGGAGATGGGCCAGTTGCTTTGACTCTAACGGCTGGCCTGCCTGTAAGAGCGAGAGTGCTTGCTGGCTGGAGCCAGGGAAGCGGCGTTCCAGCGCTGTGAAGACATAGCGCCAGAACTGGCGAAGATTGTTGTCAGTCTCATCAAGCGAGAGCCAGATCACGGCAGTCGAGGCAGGCACTTGCTTGAGCCATTGCGAGAGCAGGGTGGTCTTGCCGAAACCGGCCGGGGCCGAGAGCAGGGTCAGGGGATAGTGAACGCACCTGGCAAGCTGGCTTGACAGGCGCGGACGTGGAATGAGTTCGTGGCTTGAAATGGGGATAAAAAACTTGGTTGCTAATAGGTCTGCATCCAGGGTATCGAATGAATACATATTTCTCTCTTCCTCAACACTTTTCTCTAACCTGAGCCCCGAAGGCAAAAGAACACATGCTCCTGAACGTCTTGTCACAGAAATGCCCATCTTGCGTGTTCAGGATCTTGCCCCAAGGAGCATTGTTTCTCATGAATAAAACAGGGACCCTCCGGTGCGAGCTGGCTCATCTGCCCGTGCTGTGCGAGGGTCTGCAGCATAGATTTATTTGAAGCCCTTCATTGAGGCTGTATAGACATGTTGGCACTGACCGACCATCCGAAAGCGCAGCAACATCGTGCTGTGGCGCAACAGGTGGGAGCAGTAGATATACCTCTATAGGTATCCGTCTATTCTAGAATAGACGGGCCCGAATCATAAAATTTGCACGTCTACATAATACAGCAGACCTTTCGCTGTATAGCTATTCTCAGGACCTATGGAGTAGGGGTCGTGTGGCAGAGCTCAATTTACGCAAGAGTGGGTCCTGGCAATGACCAGAAAATAGATTTGAGGGCCTGGAGGCGTTCTTCCACATAGTAACGCCTCCAGGAATCGCCGGGGAGGATTGTATAATCTCTCTATTCCCCGAGATACTTTTCTTTGTCGCTAGCCACACCATACTTGCGATAATAGTCCTTAAAGCGCGCCTCAAGCGGGATAAAGGGAATATCGTAGCCGAAGGCCGCCGGACCCCAGACGGCCAGGGCAGGCTCGCTACGCATAATTTCAGGTGTGGGAATCCCGATGGCCACCACGCGTTGACCATAGCGCAGGCGCTCAGTCGTGACCGCCGTGGCCACCTCGCTATCGAGCAGGCAGATCAGATCAGGAACGCTGGCCAGCATCTCGCCGTCGCGTTGTGCCACAAGATTCTCGTTCTGGAATTCTATGGTAAGCTGGCTACCCTGATATTCTGCAAGGCCCTGAAGCGTTGCGTGCCCCACGGCAAAGCCTGCGCGCGTGTAGCGCTCGACATCGACCACCTTACCACGGAAGAGCACAATGCCGCGACCATAGATAGTGTGTTGCGTGGCTGCACAGACGGCCTCAACAGGATAGATTCCTCTTGAGTGCGCATTATGGACGGCTTCTCCGATCGCCAGGCCCATAGAGACAGTGCCGCGAACCGCCGTGCGCTTAAAATCAGCTCCCGACATGGGATAATCGATCAACTGAGCATGGCCGCCCATGCGAATGGTAACGCCGCGCGCCAGCCATTCGAGCTGAAAATTGTCCTTTGCCTCAATTGTCACAATGGCCCCGTGCTCATCGGCCACCACTGCCGGCGTCCCGGCCACACCATAGACGTGGAAAGTCTCCATCTGCAGCTCGGGAAAAGCCCGGCCCATGCCATCGCCATCAAGCACCGGCAAGCCCGTGCGTGCCGCCAGCAAGAAGGGAATCTGTGAGTTAATCCCGCCGCACTCAATCGGCGAGGTTGCATCGGCCTTGCGTCCCAAACGGCGTTCCTCGGCTCGTAGCGCGCGCACAGCTTCCAGTCCTTCCGGGATCTTTTCCAGCATTACCGTAGGTGCGCCCATCATTGCCGAGGGGAGAACCAGCGCATCATCAGCAATTTCATCAGCAGCGAGCAGGGTCACCGGTCCCTCTTCGGCAATAGCCTGCTGAGCCATAAGCTTGCCAATAAAGGGATCGCCGCCTCCGCCGGTACCCAGAATAGCTGCACCAATGGCTAGATAGTCCAAATCCTCTGCTGTAATCTGACGCATAAGCTTTCTTCCTCTCTGCCTTGCTGGTTAAACTAAGCTCTAGAAGTTGGGGCACGAACACCCGACTGAGCGCTCAATCAGGCGGTGAGATATTTTTCCTTATCACCAGCCACACCATACTTGCGGTAGTAGTCCTTGAAGCGCTGCTCAAGCGGGATAAAGGGGATATCATAGCCAAACACCTTTGGACCCCAGACGGCTAGCGCAGCCTCACTGCGCATGATCTCGGCACACGGAATTCCGATGGCCACCACGCGCTGACCATAGCGCAGACGTTCCGTGGTAATCGCCGTTCCCACCTCGCTATCGAGCAGGCAGATCAGATCGGGGACGCTGGCCAGCACTTCGCCGTCGCGCATGGCTACAAGATTCTCATTCTGGAATTCTATGCTCAGCTGGCTCTCGCGATACTCGCCGAGCCCCTGGATCGTCGCCCGACCCATGGCAAAGCCAGCACGCGTACGGCGCTCAACGTCGCTCACCTTGCCCTTAAAAAGCACAATTGCGCGCCCGCTGGCCGTTTGTTGCGTCGCTTCGCAGATGGCCTCAACCGGGTGCATGCCCCGGCTATGCGCGCTGAGCACGGCTTGACCAATCTTAATACCCATAGAGACCGTACCAAAGACCGCCGCACGCTTATAGTCGGCTCCCGAGAGTGGTGTGCTGATGATATGTGCCTGGCCACCCATCCGAATCGTGATGCCGCGCGCCTGCCATTCCAGCTCAAAATCATCGGGCGTCTCCAGCGTAATCAGCGAACCGCGCTCATCGGCCAGGACCGCTGGCGAGCTTGAGAGGCCGTGGATGTGGAAGGTTATCATCTGCAACTCGGGAAAAGCCCGGCCCATGCCGTCGCCGTCCAGTACGGGCAGATGTGTGCGCGCCGCAAGAATGAACGGGATCTGCGAATTTAAACCGCCGCATTCAATTGGCGTGATGATATCGGCCTTGCGCCCCAAGCGGCGCTCCTCGGCCCGCAAGGCGCGCACAATCTCCCGGCCCTCAGGAATCTTCTCGATCATCACCGTAGGTGCACCCATCATCGCTGCTGGCAGGATAAAGGCATCATCAGCAATCTCATGCGGATCGAGCAGAGTTACTGGTCCCTCTTCGGCAATGGCCTGCTGAGCCATAAGCTTGCCAATAAAGGGATCACCCCCACCGCCTGTACCCAGGATAGCCGCGCCCACGGCCAGATATTCCAAATCTTCTGCAGTAATCTGACGCATAATCTTCTCTTCCTTACTCCCTAGCTCTTCAACTTGCCGGCAGCCTTCATCTTGACGCGGGTCGCATTCCCGGGAAGGTAGGCTAACGGGACTTCCTCAACCTCAATGAGCTCCAGCGTACTGGGATCGGCTCCAGCGCGTATGGCCTCGTGGAAAGCAGATTCGCGCGCCTCCTGCAAAACTGCCTCGCGCGAACGATTCTCCAGGGAGAAGATGCGATCTACCGTGCCAGAGACCTGGGCGATCGCCGCTCCAATCGCATTAGCCACCTCAAAATGCTCAGGCTTATAGACCTGCGAGATCCCTGACAGCTTATCGGGCAGCAGAATACTGCCGCCGCCAACCGCTACCAGCGGCACATCGTTAGCGCTGATCTTCATGCGGTCAACTGCCTCCTCAACCAGCTCAACGCTACGCTGATAGGCTTGCTCAAGCGTCTGGCTGGCTACCTGGATGCGACTGCGCTCACCCAGATCGGCCATTCCTCTAGCCACCGCGACATCAGTCATCGTCAGGGTCTGGCCACCAAAGCACAGGGCCTCTTGCAGGATCGCGTAGCCCACGCTTTCAGGTCCCACGCAGACCTCGCCATCCTCATCTTTATAGACAATGGAGCCGCCACCAAGACCGATAGAGACCAGATCCGGCATGCGGAAATTTGTGCGCACGCCGCCAATTTCAACGGCCACCGCCGATTCGCGCGGGAAGCCCGAGGCCAGCACACCAACATCGGTCGAGGTTCCACCCACATCGACGACAATCGCATCGTTGAGACCCGAGAGAAAGGCAGCCCCGCGAATGCTATTGGTGGGTCCGCAAGCAATCGTCAGGATGGGGTATTGCAGCGCATAATCAAGTGACATCAAGGTTCCGTCGTTCTGCGAGAGAAAGAGCTGGGCCTGAATGCCAAGCTGGGCCAGGGCTTCTTTAAAGGCGTGCGTGACCCGGCGCGCCACCGGCGTAACTGCCGCGTTGAGAATAGTCGCGTTCTCGCGCTCAAGCAGGCCCACACTACCAATCTCATTCGAGAGCGAGATCGGCGTGCCCGCGCTGGTCTCTTCGGCGATAATCTCGGCGGCTTTCTGCTCGTCGTCGTTGCGCACGGGCGAGAAGACTGAAGCCACGGCAAAAGCCTGCACCTTGTCCCGCGCCTCCACAACCATGCGCCGTACGGCATCGCGATCGAAGCGCGAGATGGGGCGTCCATCGAACTCCACGCCTCCGGGCAGGATTGCTCCAGGTCCCTCGACATGCTTGCGCAGATCCTGCGGCCAGCCAGCCAGCGGCGGCACTGCCTTCGTTGCCGGCGCACCCAGGCGCACAATGCCAACCCTGGCCAGACCTTTGCGCTCAATGATGGCGTTAGTGACCTGGGTAGTGCCCAGCATGGCGTGCGAAATATCTTCAGGGTTTAACCGGGCCTCGCTGAGAACTCGGCCAACAACCTGCGCGATGCCAGTGATGACATCGCTGGTAACCGGAGTCTTGCCTTTGGCCAGTATACGATTGTCGTTGTCAAGAATGGCAGCATCAGTATTCGTGCCGCCAATATCGATACCCAGGCGATAACGCATACAACATTTTCCTCCTCTAGCAGGCACCTCGCGGCACCCGCTAGCGTAATCATAAAGTCTTGTTTATGCTTCCTGCTTCTGAACTGTGGGCTGCCACAGCGCTACGGCCCTGCTGACTATATAATAGAGGATAGCAGCACAGAAAAGCGAATTGAGCACAGGAATGCCCCATTGCAGCGTATAGCCCACCAGCGAAGAGATGATCCAGACGGCAATAGCTATCGGGTTCCAGCTCTCAACGCGATCAGGAAGCGCGCCGCGGGCCGCGCTCTCGTCGAGTACCTTGCGGTGGCGACGCAAGATAAAATAATCAACGACCATAATGCCGGCGATCGGCGGAATGGTCACGCCGAGCAGGGTCAAAAAGCCTGTGAAGAGCGAAAGGACGCCAAGGGCCGAGAGAATTGTGCCGACAATGCCGACCATCAAGGTAACCATGGCCCGGTTCACATGCCGACCGAAGACAGTATCCAGAATGTTGACAAAGCCCAGGGACGAGGAATACAGGTTCCAGTCGTTGATCTTGAGAGTGGCTACGATCAGAATAATTGTGCCAATCGCGCCGCTTGTCGAGGTGACAATGGCGATAATGTCGGCGCTTTTAATCGCGTGGGCCAGCAGCACGCCGATCAAGCCTATCGTATATTCGCCAAGGGTGATGCCGAGCACTGTCTGTTTGATAACATCGCCGACTGAGCGGTTATAGCGCGTCATATCGGGTGTGATTACCGAGCCAACCATATAACCACCGGCGACCATCGTGGCGCCCGCGGCCAGGGTGAGCGTGGGGCCCGGCGCTGGCGAGGAGACGAGCTGTCCCAGCGAGTAGTGCTGCAGGGCGCTAATGATCGAGTAGCCGGCTAGAAGCAGGAAGGCCGGTACGGTAATATAGGCAGTCCAGGTCATAGAGAGGAAGCCGAAGATAACGATGCCGGTAACGAGCAGGCCAGTGATCAGGCTCCAGGCCCAGATAGGCAGAAAGCCGAGTAATTGATGAAGCCCTTCGGCAAAGACGGCGTTCTGAATCCCGAACCAGCCGATCAGGCTGAGGGCGATAACCAAGCCGATCAGGCTTGAGCCATAGCGCCCAAAGCCGGCCCAGCGTGCCAGGACGGAAGTGCTCAAGCCTTCGCGCTGTCCAGCGATGCCGGTAAAGATAGCCACAATTTCTAGAATCACGGCTCCCAGGGTCAGAGCCCAGAAGGCAGTCCAGAAATCCATGCTAAAGCCAAGGGTCGCGCCTAAGAGGAATTGCGATAGGGCGGAGATTTGCCCAAAGCGTTGTACGGCGACGCTAAACCACGAATACCTTTCCTCGGCTGGTACGCGAGTCAGGGCGAAATCGTCGCGCCCGAGCTCGTTAGGCTGGGGTGACTCTGCATTTGCTTTGCTACTCACTGTTTGCTTCTCCTTATTGCAGAAAGCGGGGCCTGTCCTACGATGCCAATAGCCAGAAGTCAAATAAAATCAGGAAGGGTAGGTCCACCGCCTTGAGGCCCGGTGGGACGCCTTTAGCTGCTTGTGGGCGCTCTTCCTGTGCGAACGTTTGATGATAAAAGCACGCTAGTTAGTTGGCGAACAGTGATGATATTGATGAATCCATAATATATGGGGCCGGGGATTGTCAAGAGCAAGCAGCCGACATACAGCAAAAAGCGGCTATGACGCCAGGAGTAGCAGACATTGCTATTGCTGGGAATAGAAGATGCCTCTGCCAACCCTGCTAATGAGGCTATTTGCGCGGTAGAACTCACTTGATGATGTTCACCTCAGTTAAAAACGATCTAACCAGGCAATCCGTGGTGCAATAGCCGAGTTGAGTTGCAGGAAGATCAGGAATATGATCCCGATATAGGTATTAATCACACCAAGGAGCACGGCGAGAACATAAAATATCTGGTAGATGATGATGCGGCGCTCGGTGGCGGAGCATATATCGGCGCTCACCTCCTCTTTGAGCAACCTGGCATGCTGGGCATAGCGCCAGCTCACTAAAAGTAGTCCTCCAAGCAATAGTAGATGGAGCCAGTACAGGCCTAGAGCAATGCGATATGTAATGAATTCTGCTAAGAGTCCTGTCGAGAATGGCATCAGTGAAATCGCTAATAGAAAGGCTAGATGGAGCCAGGTGAGGTGGCGATTACTTGTCGCGAAATAATTGAGTTGGGTTTGCTGGCCGACCCAGAAAATACTTAGCGTGAGAAAGCTCAAAAGATAAGGGAGTAGATGTGGAATCAGACTGCCCAAAGCTCCAAGTAACGCTAACTCTTTGTCAATCCCTTGCGGCGTCCATAGTACTGGGGTGCTAAACCTGACACCGGCCTCAGCAATAGGGGTATGCAGGTCAAGGACAAGCAAGGTCATTGCGACGGCGAAAATCCCATCTGACAGGGCGGCCAGGCGTTCAAGATTTTGACCGGCGATGCGATTGTAAAAGTTTTTCATGTCTACTTCCTTTTGCTTTTATACATCATCTAAAATAGAATAAAGGCTATGTGCTGGGTGGCCAGGTCATCTACCTGCTCAAAACTTTAAGGGCGATCATCGCTCTGTTTCTCGTCTTTTCCTTGACGAGAGTGATTTCTCTTCGCTCTGATTATGAACGCCTAACCGTTTTGTACTCTTCCACCGTCAGAAGTATAGCATCTCCCCTTGTCTCTACTGAAAGAAGCAGACTGATATGGGAATATTGTGAGTTTTGCTGATTTTTTCGCTGTTCCGCTTCTATCCCGTAAACGAATATTCAGGGCTAGCTCTGGTGCAATATTATGAGTAAAAAGGGTAAAAAAGTAAAAATTGTGTAGTTGAAACAGTATATGAGAGGATTTCTTTTATGAAGCGATATATTCTTACCGGTACACCGGGCTCGGGAAAAACCTCAATTCTGCATGAGTTGAGAAGGCAGGGCTATCGCGTTGTGGAGGAAGCTGCAAGCGATGTAATTGCGCTTGAGCAGAGGAGCGGCAATGCTGAGCCGTGGGTGTATCCCGGCTTCATTGAGACTATTGTGCGGCTGCAGAAACAGCGACAACTCGCAGCCCTGGGAGGGCATGATGCGCTCCAATGGTATGATCGCTCGCCAATTTGCACGCTGGCCCTGAGCCGTGATCTGGGATATTCTCCCTGCTCAGCTTTGCTAGAGGAAATCGAGAGAATTGAGCGGGAGAATATTTATCAGCTGCAAGTTTTCTTCATAGAGAACCTTGGCTTCTGCCAACCTACGGAGGCGCGAAAGATCACTTTTGCAGAGGCCCTCGTTTTCGAGAAAATCCATGAAGAGTGCTATATTTCCCTGGGCTACGATCTGATAAGAATTGCTCCCGACTCTCTTATGAAGCGCGTGCAGCGTATTACGGAATGGACGAGAGATCTGCGTGGTAAGTCGTGAGAGCCTTGTAGGCTCTTTTGCGGTATGCAAGGAACTATCAGCGCAAACTCCCGTCCGGGGATATGTTATGCGGATGTTCTATCAATCGGATCCTGTTGAGTGCGAGCCATAAGGCTATTGAGCATCTGGTTGATAGCGCAGGTGAACTACTCCGTTGGCAAAAGTTTTTGTTGCGCTCAGCTTGAGATATGCCTGCTCTTTGAACAAAGGAAGGCCCTCGCCTAGCGTAACGGGATGCAGGAAGAGGCGATATTCATCGATAAGGTTCAAGGCCATAAACGAATGAGCCAGGCGGGGACTGCCCAGGATCAGCATATTTTGGCCCTCCTGCCGTTTGAGGGTGTTGATCTCCTCGGCAATATTGCCCTTGATGAGCTTGGAATTGACCCACTCGGCTGTTTCGAGGGTGGTTGAAAACACAAGCTTGGTGGTGCGATCTAGCCAGTGTGCATGTTCGATCTCATCTGGCTTACTTTCGGGATTAGCCGGCACTGTTGGCCAATAACTGTACATTCCCTGATAGGTGCTACGTCCCCAGATGATCGTATCTACGTCGCGCATGTTTTCGTAGGCGGCTTGAGAAACTTCATCGCTTATGCCTCGGAAGGTCCATTCCAGGCCCGTTCCTTCGTTTGAGACTGCAAAGCCGTCAAGCGAGATGTGCATCATGACAATTACTTTGCGCATAATTCTTTCTCCTCTATGCTCAGGCTTTTACTTGTTGATAAAGATTTTGCGATGAAGCCAGGATACCATAGATCTGATAGCCTTGTCTTGAACAAAATGGACAACTAATCTGTTTGCTGGCGGCAAATTCTGGGGGCGAAAGGTATCAAGAGCGGATCAATCTTCTGTAATGGTCAGATGGGGCATCCCACGTTCTCATTTTTGTACCATTTGACTGCGGAGCGGTTAGGAAGGGGTACGCTGGGGCCGCGCCGCGACCTAGCGGATACGCGCCCCAGGCCCTCGGTTAAGGGCAAGGCCCTTAACAATCCCTTTTTTAGAGAACTGAAAAGCGCTAAACAGCCAGGAGGCGCTAGACGATTTATCTCTAGCAGCACTGGCAGTATCCTCAGAGCGGAAGAAGCCACTGTAACCGCAGCCCCTGGTAGTGTAGGTGGACGGCTGATTTCCCATTGAAGGCGTGTAAGTCTCTTTCCTGGGCATCCTGGCGTCCTACGTTTCCTGCCACTTCCACTTTTTAGTATAGCATAAAGCTGCCCTTTTCGAAAATCGTTTTTTGCGCAAAATGCAAGGGAATTTTCGGACGCGTAGTTTTCTTATTACAGCTATTGAGCGATCAGCAAGTGGTTCCCAGTCGCACCAGCGCAATAACGGGAATCTTGCGGCTCGTCCTCTCCTGATACTCGGCAAAGGCTGGCATTTGTTCGGCCATCTGCGTGAATAAGCGTGAGCGCTCCGGTTCCTCCGTGACCACTGCGCGAGCCTGGAAACGCTCACTACTGGTCTCAACCGTTACCAGTGGTTGCGCAAGGATATTGTGATACCATCCGGGGTGAACAGGACTACCTTTATCGGAGGCAATGAGAATGAAGCGATCGTTATCGATAGTGTAGGCCAGAGGAGTGATGCGCTCTTGCCCACTCTTTGCTCCAATAGTGGTGAGTAGAATTAAAGGAGTCGAGCCAAAATCCGCGACCTTTCCTCCGTTGGCGTGAAACTCCGCGATGACTTTCTGATTATATTCTTTTTGACTTTGCATCATTATTCCTTTCTGAAAAACATGCCTGGCTCTGCCTGCATCTATAGACAAGCTTCACCCGGGCTTGTTTGTATGTAGCGGCGAGAAACCTTGATGCTAAGCATATTAAGACCAGGAATTAGCTGCTTCGCGGGCAATCTCTTCTACGATAGCCACAACCTTTTCAGGGCGCAGCTTGATGGTCACTACATCCGGCTCCTCCTCCGGGGGCATTCGCTCAGGAGCCAAGGCCGGAGCGTAATATTTGTGGACTATCTGAGCCGCTATATCTGCGGGATTGTCCTCCATAATTTGCGCCTGCCCGTAAACTGTAAGAAATCTAAAGCCAGTGTGATCATTGATCAGCAGAGAAATGGCGGGATTGCGCTTAAGATGACGATATTTCGCCGTGCTCTTATCTATGCGGAAGTAGAAGGAATCGTCCCCCCATAGAAACCATACCGGGCTGAGGTGCGGACTTCCTGACGGGCGGTCGACACCTACAATAGCGGGATTGCGCTGCCTAAGAAGATCGTACATATCTTGCGGAATCATGGCTTAACCTGCTTTCTCTTCGTTGTGGCTCAACGCGCTTTCAGGCGTTCCTAACGGGACCTACACGAGCTTTTTCTTGCTTTTAGGATAGCAGGGAAAAGGGAAGCAGGTAAATGAAAAGTGAAAGGAAATATGCTATATTTTTCAAAGGACGAAAGGAAAAAATGGCCCATGACGTTGCGATCAGAAAAACCTCTTGATAGTACAGACTGGAAGATATTGCGCGAGCTGCAGCGGGACGCGCGGCTCTCCTTCAATGAGCTCGGGCGGCGCGTTGGCTTATCAAGTCCCAGCACGGCCGAGCGGGTGCGCAGATTAGAGGAAGCCGGCATCCTCACCGATTATGGAGCTCGGGTAGAGCCAACCAGGGTTGGGCTGCCTGTACAGGCTTTTATCCAGTTGCGCTGTGCACCCGGCATGTGCCTCTTCAAAACGGGGAGCGCCGAACAATTCCCGGAAGTGCTGGAGATGTACAAGTTGAGTGGAAACCATTGCGCCCTGCTCAAAGTGGCCGTCTCTTCACTGCCACATCTAGAAGCCCTCAATGAACGCTTAGGCAGATATGGAGAGCAGATCACCAACATCATAACGTCCAATGTGCTGACCCATCGGATCATTGATCAGGAACAGCCGGAGATGGATGCACATCCCCCCACGAATCAAAGTTGGAATGTGCAGTAGACCTCCTTGTCCTCTAAGGCCTCCCTGCACATTCATATCTGCCATCCTTGTGGCCTGAACGCCGGCAGTTTCACTTCTCCCTCTAGCTAGATGGGAGCCCGTCACACGGCTATGCTTTTTCGCGCCGAAAAGCCGCGCCAATGCCGGCACGCCAATAATGGGCGTGAAAGAGATCCACGGCTAGCGCTCCAATAGCCGCCGAGATGAAGACGAGCACTGGATTGCCCTGTTGCAGCCAGGTAAGGTACCAGAAGACGCCTCCGATGAGAAACGCAGCATAGCCTTCAAACAAATTGACCACAGAGGATTTTCCAAAGGGCGTTGGGGCTTCCTGGCCCAAAATTCCAGTCAAGTAATGGGGAATGCCGTTGGTTGACCAGAAGCCTGCCATGAGTGCGAGAATGATTGTCAAAACCATACGTTTACTTTCTCCTTGTTCGGCTGTTATGAAAATGGTGCGCCACTGCCCATAATGAGGGCGAGTGCCGCGTGTGATAGAATCATGCCAGCGTTTCTCTTCAAGAACCAGGAGTCAAAATATTCCGGAATAAAATCTACCAGGATGAGGGATGAAAGCGATGAGCGAGAAAGAACGACGTGAGGAATTGGCCAAGTTTTTGCGGACTCGCCGCGAGCGCATTACTCCACAGCAAGCCGGTTTCCCCGCGGGCTTACGTCGCAGAACGCCAGGATTGCGCAGGGAGGAGCTTGCGCAGCTTGCAGGCGTTGGGGCAACCTGGTACACCTGGTTGGAACAAGGGCGGGCGATCAGCGTGTCAGCGCAGGTCCTGGAGAGCCTGGCCCGCGCCTTACAGTTGGATGCAGATGAACGCGCCCATCTATTCATTCTCGCACGTCAGCAGGTGCCTGCTGATCCTTTCCCTCTGACCCAGACGATTGATGCGGATCTCCAACTCATTCTAGATACTATGGGTATCTATCCGGCCTGGGTCTTGAATCCTCGCTGGGATATCGTGGCCTGGAATCAGGCGGCGTGCCATGCATTTGGCGATATCGGTGCGCTGACGTCTCGCGAGCGCCATCTTCTCTGGTTACTCTTTGCCGATCCGTACTACCGCACAATGTTTGTGGATTGGGAAGCGTCAGCACAACACACCCTTGCCTTCTTTCGGGGCAGTACTCAACGCTATATCGGAGAGCCCTGGTTGACTCAACTCATCGATGAACTGAGCCAGGTGAGCCCGGAGTTTCGTGAGTGGTGGCCTCGCCATGATATTCAGGGGAGGCAAACTGAGCAAAAGCAGCTGAAGCATCCCCTGGTGGGATTGTTGGAGCTGCAGCCCCGGACCTTCCAGGTGGTAGATCGCCCGGATCTGCAGATGATTATCTATACTCCTGTTTCTGGCACGAAGACCGCGGCAAAGTTGGAGCAGCTTTCTCAATCGTCTATGTTAAGCAATCACGCCTGATGCTCTCGAAAAACTAAAGCGGTTTGCATCTTTATGGGCATAATCTGATCCCTCACTGAGCACGAATGCTGATTGCTGCCAGATCGTTGCTGGAAGAGAGATTCTGGAAGCAGACCACCGCCCTCGCAGGTTGGTAGCTTCTAGGCAGAAAGCTGAGAACTTTCTTGCGGCGTCAGGCCAATAGAGAAATATTTGCTGCTTACCAGGTGTAGAAATCGTCAAGGCCATGTGTTCCCAGGGCCAGGGAAAGCTCGCCCCCGTGATGAATCTCATGTTCAAGGACGTGCCAGATAATCCACTGCCGGGTATGGGGTGGCTCTTCTTCTAGTCCCTTAGCCCGTAGCCATGCCTGATGAGAAGCCGGGGGTAAAATAAGCTGTTCCAGGTCAGTGGAAGTCCAGCGGTCCATAGCAGAAGAGATTACCTGCCAGGTCTTCTCAAATATAGCGATAAGTTCAGCAGGATCGGTCCTGCTTTGCACCTCATGCCATTGTTCCCTCGCGGCTTTTCCTTCCCCCATCCACCCGCAGAACCAGGTGATGCGCGCAGCGATCATATGGGCGAGAAGCTCGCCGATTGAAATGTAATGAGCGGCAACAAGGTTGTTGGCAAGTTGTTCAGCTGAAAGCTGGGCGATGGTTTTGACCAGAGCTTGATGGTGGTTCTCCCAGCCGAGTTTATAAAACGTGACAAGCGGAGATGCCTGTTCTGCCATATATTTCTGTTCCTTGCTTATAATGATGTACTTCCATGAGCGAAGCGTGAACAATTATAGCATGAAACAAGGGCCAAAACTTCTTCGATCTTGCTCTTTATCAAATCTGTAATCACTTTTTCTGTGCACCTGGTATAAAAAGCTATATGCTGACCACTCAAATTTACAATTGACGGGCCCACTCTTCGGCTCAAGCGTTCAATGTTTGGGCTCTATATTTTCTTCTGTGAGAAGCAAGCATGGCAGGTGAGCCAGGAATGGTATACTCGTGAGATATGGCCTACAGATGCCGCACTCGGCAATATTTCTCCAAGGAAGGAAGATGCGATGGTACTACCTCCTCTCAACCTCTTCGAGTATGAAAAACAGGCACAAGAGCATCTGGACACAGCGGTGTGGGATCATTATCAAGGTGGCAGTGATGATGAGGTGACGTTACGCGCCTGCCGGGACGCTTTTGCGCAGGTGTGGTTGCGCCCACGAGCCCTGGTTGATGTCAGTTCTTGTGATCTGCGAACGACAGTGCTGGGCACTCCCATCAGCGTGCCAGTTCTTGTCGCTCCAACGGGAGGGCAAGGCCTTGCGCATTCCGAAGGCGAATTGGCGACGGTGCGAGGAGCCGGAGCTGCCGGAACTTTGATGGTCGTGGCGATGTTTTCCACACGAAGCCTTGAAGAAATCGCTCAGCAAGCCACAGGTCCACGCTGGCTCCAGCTCTATGTTCGTAGCCGAGCGCAGACGCGCCATGTGGTCCAGCGGGCACAAGCTGCAGGCTACCAGGCACTGGTGCTCACGGTTGACTCTCCGCGTCCTGCTCGATGTGAGCGCGATTGGCGCAACGGCTTTGCTGGTTTTCCCTTTGGCAATTATGACGAGGCAGAGTTTATCGATCCGCGGGCAACGGAGGGAGACAAGGCGCTTATCCAGGATGCTGTAACCTGGGAGATGCTCGATTGGCTGCGGTCTCTTACCTCCCTTCCCATTGTCCTGAAGGGAATTCTCACCGCCGAAGATGCTCGGTTTGCCCTGGAACATGGAGTGGCGGGACTGATTGTATCGAATCATGGAGGCCGACGCCTCGACGGCTCTGTGCCTGCGCTAATGGCCCTTCCCGAAGTGATCGAGGCGGTAGCCGGGCGCTGTGAGGTCTATCTGGATGGAGGCATTCGCCGGGGAACCGATGTCTTGAAAGCCTTAGCATTGGGAGCGCGGGCCGTTCTCGTCGGTCGTCCGGTGCTCTGGGGACTCGCAGTCAACGGAGAACAGGGAGTCAGGCATGTCCTATCTATTCTCTCGCAGGAATTGGAAACTGCCATGGCCCTGGCCGGCTGTCCTGGTGTGAAACAGATCCATAGCTCATTGGTTCGGCAAAGGGGAACCTTTGGGAGCCGGGAACCTGCAAGTCTCTAGAGGCTGCTAGCTGCCACGCAGTGAGCAGGCAGCTAAGAGCTGCTCTGCTTTCTGTATCATGCACTAAAGTTCGCCGTTGTGTGCACCCTTTCTTCGCGGGCCTATCTTTATCACCGAGAATGCTCAAGACCCAGAAGGAGCGAGCAATGGATGCGAAGCTTGAGCAGAAGAAGCTGCCAGGCAAACTGAGCGCGACTGAAGCGAGGGGTTAGGTTGAGGCGTGATGCGCGAAGAGGAGCCTTGAGCATGCTTAGAGGCAGAGAGGAAGGGCGATTTTGCAGCCTCTAAGCTTCTCTCCTTCGAGCATGCTATGGCTTCTATCCCTGCGGAAAAACTTATAGATTGCCGATGATGCGCAGGAGTTGAGCGTACTCTTTCTGCTCATCTACGACAGGAATCAGGGTCAGATTGAGCTCGCCTATTTCTGTGGCCAGGATCTGGCGGAGCCGCTGCTCTACCGCTGCCGCACTTCCCTGCGCCACCAGGGCCGAAATAAGCTCTTCACTGCCGGTTCCATCGGGCCCGAGGGGAATACCAGCGTTGGCAAACAGGCGTATATAATAGGGCAGGCCTAAATAGTGCTCGATCTGCTGTAACACTGCACGCTGGACCGCCTGCTGATCTTCGCTGAGCGCTACCAGCACACCAGCGATAATGGGCGGAGCCGGGCGCTGCTGAGACTGAGCACCTTTTTTGAGCGCGGGCAATGCCTTTTCAAGGAGATAGGGAATCGGCGCCAACCAGGGCAGGGCTCCATCGGAGATCTCTCCCGCCGTTTCAAAGGCCTTCTCGCCAAGGGCCGAAATAATTAAGGGAATGCTGGCTGTAGTCTCCTCGTGATAGTGAACCTGAAAGAATTCTCCCTGATACTCAACCTGCCCTGTTTCAATGGCCGCTCTGAGAACGCTCATGTACTCCCTGGTCTGTGACAGTGGCTTCTTGCCCATAGGCACACCGTACACGTCTTCGATGAGGACTTTATTGCTGGACCCAATGCCCAGACGCAGACGGCCAGGGGCAACCTGATCAAAGGCGAGCGCCTGTTGCGCCAGTATCAGCGGATGGCGCGTATAGGTTGGTACAACTCCTACGTTGAAGCGGATTTGTTGGGTCTGCAGCGCAGCGGCGGTAAAGATCGTCGGGGTGTCGAGCGGGCCGATCTGAGGCATCCAGATTTGTTGGATGCCAGCCGCCTCCGCCTTTTGAATACTCTCGACTACCTCTTGTACTGTGTATCTGGCCTTGAGGCCGTTTTTGATTGAGATGCCAACGCGCTCGCGTAGGGGTCGCGTCGTAGCGCTAATCTGGGTAGCAGCTTGCTCTTGAACCATCGTTTTTTTATCCTTTCTCTCACACATGTACAAAAACTTCCTGGTTACTCAGCGAGCCCAAAACATGCCGAAGAGGGCCGACGATAACCGTGGTTTATCTTATAACGATCGTTATATGTTTTCTATTGTAAGGCTCTGGCCCTACGATGTCAATGAAATATGTAACGTGTGTTATAATTAATGGCGAAAAAGTTTTGGGAGAGGATTGCATGGCGAAAAGAGGGCCGCGACCAGGCTTTGACCGCAATGAGGCCTTACGCAAGGCGCTGCTGACGTTTTGGGAAAACGGCTATGAGGGTACGACCATTGCCCAACTCAGGGAGGCGATGGGGGATCTGTGTGCGCCAAGCGTGTATGCCGCCTTTGGCTCAAAGGATACGCTGTTTCGTGAGGTTGTGGAGCTCTATAATCTGGAGCGTGCGCCTTACTGGCAGCAAGCTTTTGCTGAGCCGAGTACGCGTGGGGCTATTGAGGCTCTGTTGCGGGGTGCGGCCATCAGCTATACCACGCCGGATCAGCCCAGGGGCTGCTTAATTGATCTGGGAACCAAGGGCAGCTCGCCAGGGAATACTGCTATTCAGGACTATTTGCGAGCTTGCCGGCAAGAACATAAGGAGCGCATTAAGAAACGTCTTCAGCAAGGTATTGCTGCCGGTGAGCTTGATCCGGGCTGCGATGTGGAGGTGCTGGCCAATTTCTATTATGCTGTGTTGCGAGGGCTATCCTCCGAGGCGAATGATGGGGCTTCTCGCGAGGCTCTGCTGGCGATCGTGGACACTACTATGAAGGCCTGGCCAGGCTCCAGGTAGGGAGCTGGCTTTTCGCTTATTTAGTGAGGAGACTCTGGGGCTCGCGCCCCAGGCCCCGGTTAAGGGCAGGGCCCTTAACAATCCCTTTTTTATGAAAGCTAGAAAGCGCTAAAGAGAGTTAGGAAAGCTCTAGAGCGCAATCCATCCCCAAATGCGCTTGTAGTATCCTCAGACCGGATCACGCCTCTGTAACTATTCTTCGAGAACAGCTTTTACTACATTGTAATGCAACTTGCAGTATCCTCAGACCGGATCACGCCTCTGTAACAACGCCAGATACTTCACATGAGGTCCTAAGCAAGGTTCTTGCAGTATCCTCAGGACGGATCACGCCTCTGTAACCTGACTATTGAACAGATAGCTGCCTTGATAGGAAAGCCTTGCAGTATCCTCAGGACGGATCACGCCTCTGTAACGACGAAAGAGCAGAGCCACCCCTACCAGCGCCAGGAACTTGCAGTATCCTCAGACCGGATCACGCCTCTGTAACAGCACGGTCTGATCCTGGTGGAGAACAAGAACACCCCTTGCAGTATCCTCAGGACGGATCACGCCTCTGTAACTGCTCTATATTCCGCGCAATGTTCCAGAACCTGTCTACTTGCAGTATCCTCAGACCGGATCAAGCCTCTGTAACGCCATCCTCTCTATTCTAGCGCCTTTCTCTTTTATGTCTTGCAGTATCCTCAGACCGGATCACGCCTCTGTAACCGAAAGTACAGTGCAGCTCACGGCTGCACAATGCGAGACTTGCAGTATCCTCAGACCGGATCACGCCTCTGTAACTAGTACAACGGTGGAAGCTCTGTCCAGCTTGTACCCTTGCAGTATCCTCAGACCGGATCACGCCTCTGTAACCACAATACAAGTTGGTTGACCATACAAGAATCAAGCTTGCAGTATCCTCAGAACGGATCAAGCCTCTGTAACCTTAACAACATTAAGCACGAGATGGCTAATATTTCCCTTGCAGTATCCTCAGAACGGATCAAGCCTCTGTAACATGCACTTTCATATACTACTGCCTTCCTACAGCGGACTCTTGCAGTATCCTCAGAACGGATCAAGCCTCTGTAACGCCATCTCCTGCATGCTACCAGCTCCTTGAAATGGAACTTGCAGTATCCTCAAGACGGAAGAAGCCTCTGTAACCTAGAGGTGCCTGAGGCGATCTTAATAGCAGGTGTCTTCTTGCAGTATCCTCAAGACGGAAGAAGCCTCTGTTACCGGGGCCTGTTGTTGCGCAGGTGGGAATATGTTTATCCCATTTTGCACGCCCAAGACCCTTTCCTGGGCATTGTAGCGCCGTGTGTTCCCAGCCGCTTCCACTTTTCAGTATAACATAGAACTGCCAGTTTCGAAAATCGTTTTTTGTCCAAAGATAGGTTTTTCCAACTCTCCAAAAAAGGGATTGTTAAGGGCCTGCCCTTAACCGAGGGCCTGGGGCGCGAGCCCCAGCGTACCTCTTCCTGCCCAATAGTAGTGAGGTGGGAAAAACCAGAATGGGAAAGTCCTGGCTATACCCTTGTGAACCTGGATGATAGCAAGTAAAGAGTGATAGAATAAGATCATGGAAGGATCAAAGAAACCATCTATGGATTACCAGCTCAAGACTTCGTTTGAAGCAGAGCCTGAATTTGCTGCGTATCTAAACGAGCGGATTAACGAGTTCAATTATCAGCATTCGCCCCCGCACAACCAGGCCAGGGCTGAAGGGGCAATAACGCCTGTGCGTATTATGGTCGTGGATAGCGCAGGCCAATGGCAGGGCGGTATCTCTGCTGATCTCTATTGGAATTGGCTGGAGCTCAAAGATTTCTGGCTATCAGAAACGCTACGAGGTCAAGGCCTGGGGAGCTCAGTGCTTGCGCAGATTGAGCAAATTGGCAGAGAACGAGGCGCAAGCAAGGTGTTGTTGACCACTTTCGAGTTCCAGGCTCGCACTTTCTACGAGCGCCACGGCTACAAAGTCGTCGGGATGATAGAAGATTATCCCCCAGGCTCCAGCTACTACACAATGGTGAAAGTCCTCTAGAGAGAAAGCTGTCCACACCTAAAAAATGGATGTTCGGCCTGCATCTCTTTTCTGATACAGTACACAGAAAAATTTGTTACTTGCCAGCCGGTAATGCTGGATTGACAAGGCTCTTTGCCAGAGCGAAAAACGGCCAAGCAATGCTTCAACATATTTTTAACGAGCGAATCCAGCGGGAGAGATGCAGTGCTCATACAGTCTCTCTGGATGACTTGAGCCAGGGAGCTTCCGAGATTTCCAGGAGGATATCTGTCACCGCCTTTGGCGCCGTGACCATCGCCATATGATCGGCTTCGACCTCGTAGAAGTGCCAGCCCTCTGCTCGCACGCGTGCAGCGATCGCGTCAATGGTCAGCTTCCCCTTCACGCGAATTTGCGTACAGTACACAAAGGTATGAGGGAGCCGAGCCGCTGCAGGATTCTGAATCGTCAGCGGCTGTGTCAGAGGTTTAAAAGGATGGGCTGTGATTCTGGCCGGGGCGCCTGGAGGAGGCAGCAGCCGCCAGCCATCTCCCTGCTCTCTAACACGCTGTTGCATCCTGGCTCTCAAACCTGGATCGGTCACGTCCCAGGCTGATTGCCCATCCTGGGGAATCAAGCCATTCAGGTAGACCAACTGAGCCAGCCGTTCTGGCACTCGTTCCGCCACTGCGGTGATCACGGTTCCTCCATAGCTATGGCCCACAAGGATCACTTTGTGCAAGTCCTCATACTCCAGCACGCCGAGGATATCCTGCACATGGGTCTCCAGATCAATCTGTGGCGATGCCAGGTGCACCCGTTCACCCACTCCGGTGAGCGTGGGCGTAAAGGCCTCGTGTCCGTGCCCTCGTAAGCGTGAAGCCACCTCTCTCCAGATAAAGCCACCCCAGCCGCCCCCCGCGACAAAGACGTAGGTTGCCATCATCTGTCCTCCTGCGTGAGATACTTCTTCTCCATCTAGTATCTTTCGGGGCTGGCCCTTCTGTCAAGGGCGGAGTAGCCAGCATCCCTTGCGCAAAAGAGGGGAGATTTTCGAACACAAAGTAATTTACCTTGAGAGAGGCTAGAGAATCAATCTCGGGCATCAGTTTTATTTTGCTGATGCGAGGCCATATTTCTGGCCGCTTCCCGTAACTCCTCTTTGAGCTCTTTCACAGCCTTGAGTTCTCCATAGCCCGCCGCTTCAAGCTCACGTAGCAATTCATCTCCCCGCGATAAGCGATGAGGCGAACGCCAATCTACAACATCACGGAAAAACTCGCGGGCTGCTTCCAGGCAAGCCTCAACGTCGTGCAGCATCAAATACGCTTTGGCGCGATACAGTTGGAGGCGAAAATCCAGCCAGAGATTGCTATCTTGCTGAATCTGGCTCCGCAGCTCGTCATGCAAGGCAAGCGTCTTGCGCGGTTCGCCAATTCGCAAATAGCCACGGCTGCGCAACTGGAGAATGCTGCTCATTTTATGGACCACAAAATCAGTTCCGTCGCCATAACTGCTGCCAAGGGAAGCGGCCAGCGACTGAGCGGTAGTTATGGCTCGCTCGAAACGCAGTGCCTCGCCAGCTGCCGCATAGATATGGGCAAGATAAGCATTTGCAAATGCAGCGACATATTTGCTGGCTTTAAACGAAAGATCGCGCGCCTCTTCCATGGCTTGCACGGCTTCTTGCTTGCGCCGGGCGCGATTCAATTCCACGGCTAGCTTTTGTAAGGCATGGACCTGTAATACAGGATCGCCGAGCTGCTGAGAGGTTGCGTACATCGCTTCGAACGTTTCAAGGGCTTGCGCGTATTGGCGGTGCTCAAAATACATCAAGCCCTGTAAGGATTGTCCCTGGGCATAGAGACTTAAGAAGCGTGGCTCTAAGCGCGTGGAGGGAGGCGTATAGGTCGAGAAATAGTCAAAGAGGCGCTGCAAGCTTTGCGCGCTACGCTGAACCTCAGGCAAGGAGGCGGTTCGGCGCATAGCCAAGGTTTGCTTGATGAAGCCTTCGGTGACGTCCAGAGTTTCGTTATAGAGCTTGACCCCAGCGCCGGGAAGTGAGGCCGGATTGAACGGATCGTACTCGGATAAGCCGAATCTCCACAGCGGGATCTCAAGCAGAGTTGCTAGCTTGCGTAGTGTCCCTTGATCATCGATCTTTTTGCTGCCATACTCTACATCCTGGACATAGCGCGTGTTGACGCCAACTCCACCATCTTTTTTCGGCCACAATTCGGCAAGTTTCGCCTGCGTCATCTTATGGCGTTCGCGGTACTCTTTGATGATCTGTCCGTAATGAAATGCCATACTATCTTGCTCTGCACGCACTTCCAGGTACGTGTCTTCCTTTCCCCTCAAAATCACTACGAGCTGCTATACGACCTGAACAGAGCGTTTACGGCTCTAGTAAAAACAGATACTATATTTGCAGTTACTGCTAATGTTTATTGTATCACAGCAAATGAGGGAAGAAAATCAGCATAGATGAGAAGACAGGACTTTCCACTTTATCAGAAAAGGGATTGTTAAGGGCGAGCCCTTAACCGAGGGTCTGGGGCGCGAGCCCCAGCGTACCCTTCACGGCAAGCTCTTGCTGGATATGGGCAAGTTGAGGAGATATCAAGATGAGAGAATTACACAACTGCTATTGCTGATTTTCACCTTGTGATGCCGAAGGCACATCTTCTATCAGCTCTGCCGCCGGTACATTCAAAGCTTCGGCCAGGCGGGCCAGAGTCTCCGTGGTAATGATTGTAAAAGGATCATGATAGATCCTGCGTAAGGTAGTTGGATCTACGTTGGCTTTGCGTGAGAGCCTGCCCTGAGAGAGTCCTTTGTCTTGCGCGACTTCTTTCACGCGTAAACGTAACATTTCTATTGCCTCTTTCCTATAATGTCATTCAGTGTAAAAGAAGTGCGCGGATAAGAATAGCTGGTACTCTATCGCGCGATAAAAAGTACGAATTTACTATTGCGTGGATATATTCCAGTGGTTATAATTGAGATATCGATATGAAACGCTAACGGCAACAGGTCAACTCTAGTGCGTCCGATAATCGAGCTAGTTCTTTCGTAGCCCTGTTGCGGGTCAAGAAGAAAAGCGGATATTACACTACAATTGATATTGGTAAGGAAAGTAGATATGAGGATGAAGAAGTCAGCACCCACCCGAAAGCTACCTGGCGCAGTTTGGAACGCTACCCAGGCCTGCACCTATCGCTTCGTAACCCCCATTCAATATGCACGCGGCTTGCCTGTAATCCAGGCCGCCCATCAGCATAACGTTTGCGCATAGAAGCTTACAGGAGATAGCAAAAGCACAACATACGCGGACAGCATGATTTTGCTCTATCCGCATATTCAATCAGAGAAGAAGTCAGGGAGGATAGATGATGGAAGAAAAGAAGCAACAACCACTTACCAACCAGGTACTCTATGTTTTGGGTCAACTCAATCAGGCCTATCGCGCCTACAATACTTCACTCCCCTCGCACATACGCGTGCAGCTCACCACCACCTTCTATCAGTATTACAAATGGCTCTTGCATTGGCGCATCCCCTTTCGTTTCGATCAAGTGCAGCGCTGCTATCTTCCACCTGCTTCTCTGCACAACAGTATGTCAGGTGCTTATTAAGAAAGCTCATAGAGCAGCCTTGAATGGATGAGTGAAGAGAGCCGTGAAGAGAAAGGATTTTGCGCATGAAGAATGCTGAACAGGGCGGCCTCAAGCCGTCGCGACAAACCATACTGATCGTGCTGGATGCCTTGAGCCGAGCCAAGATGGTGCTACCAATCGCGCAGCTGGCCTACGAGAAGGAGAAATTGACGGAGACGATCAGGGCGTGTGTGGCCTGGCTTGACCACTACCAGGTAGCGTACCACTATGACAAAACATGCCACATGTATGTGCTGGATCTGCCTGCGGAGAAACAGGAGGGAGCGGAGCCATGAAGCCTGTCTGTTTGTTGCCAGCCCTGGAGCCGGCGGTGGGCTCGATTCTTGTCGCCGACGATTCGCCTACTGTGCGCAAGATCCTTGAATATACCTTGCGGCGTGAGGGCTATCTTGTGCGTGCCTTCCCCGATGGGGTGAGCATGCTGCGCTGGCTGCATGGTGGTGGTCCCGTGCCACGGCTGATCTTCCTGGACCTGGTGATGCCGCGCATGGACGGCTACCAGGTGGCCAGCCACTTACGCAAACAGGCAGCCTATGCCGGTACGGTCCTGGTTCTGCACACGCGCTGCAACGGTCTTCTTGACCGCCTGAAAGCACGCTTGATCGGCATCGAGGGCTACCTGGCCAAGCCGAGCACCACGCAGCAGATCCTCACCCTGGCTGGCCACTATTGCTCGCCGCCGCTTGCAGAGGAGGTTCTCTGGCCTTGAGCATTGCGACAGTTCAACATGCAGTTACTCTTAGTGGAGAAGGAGAGAGAGGTATGGGGCAGCATCGTGAATATTTGTGGGTCGTGGGCGCTGTGCCCGCCGGTGAAGACATGCGGGACTGGAGCCAGCTGGTACGAGTCTATGCTGTCGATGAAGCGCAGGCGCGGATCAGAGCCGAACACCGTCTGGAGCAGCTCGCGCCCTTTGCCTGGAAGCTCGAACGCCTGCGCTGCTGTCCCCACGGTTTCCTCCTCTACCGGCGAAGGTACCCGGGCTCGCGCCTGGTTGACGACGAAACCGGAGAAGTCATTGAGGAGCACCAGCAAGAGAACTCCTGAAGTGTTTCCCCTTTGAGCGTTGCCCTGGCCTCCGGCGCGAGGTCAGGGCTGTGGGGCAGAGCAGATGGTTGTCAGCCATTTTGGCAAATTTGCTCAAGGCGGGATCTTGAGGCGAAAGCACGGCACTGCTTTGTTGCTTGTCCCTTGCTCGATGGCGTCACTTCACTCCGCCTGACATAGCAATCCGCAGAGGTTTGATTAAGCTGAACCCTGCTTGAGCTGAGCAAGTACGGTGGGCAAGGTATTAATGCCCCAGTGCTCTGAATAACGCCCGTCCCTCACACGAACGATATCGATGACTTCAATCGTCACTGGCCGCCCGGTTGCCGCAACTCCCAGCAAGACCCCGGTGTGCACACCGGTGATAGTCTTTCGTGTAGTAACCTTGTCGCCTTCAGCCACCTGATCAAGGATAGTCACTGTCAGGTTCGACAGCGCTGGCCGAAGCACGTTTTGGAAGGTGTTCCACATACTTTCCGGCCCATTTGGCTGATTAGGCGGAGCTGAATGATTAATAAAGTCAGAGGCCATTAACTCTTGGAAAGAGTTCAGGTTGCCTTCCTGAATGACCTCAATGTTGAAGCGGCGAACAACCTCTTTGATTTGATCTATGGACATAGATGCATCTCCTTGTGTGAGCCCGTTGCCCGAATAATGATCCTCTGCAATGCTTCGGCTTACACGAGCTCACAAATAAGGCAGCCCTGCGCAACGCTCAGACTAGTTTGAGCCTCCCTGCGTGAAGTAGCAGGCTATTTAAGCTCGATACCCAGGCCGCTTTTCACGCTGGAGAGATCATAAATTCCCCCGCGCTGCTCATAGCCGCCCGTGAAGGGATCTTCAGCCAGCAGCATCGGCGTGTCAAGATCGACAAAGCTAAAGCCGCCAAGGCCGGCCACTAGATGCGCCGCCATACTGCTCGCCAGGCGTGACTCGATCATCGCCCCAACCATCAGCTGAATGTGATGAGCCCGGCAAAGAGCCGCAATATCCAGCGCATCCACGATACCCGATTTCATCAGCTTCACATTTACTACGTTTGCCGCACCCATGCCGATCAAGCGCGCCACCGCTGCAGAATTGGCAGCACTCTCATCGGCTGCTACCGGAACCGTCGTATGCTGCGTCACATAGCGCAGGCCCTCATAATCATCCTTATGCACCGGCTGCTCCATGAGGATCGGGCGAATATCGTGATCATCAAGAGCCTCAAGACAGAGCAGCGCCTCGTTAGCCGTATAGCCCTGATTGGCATCCAGAGTCAAGGGCAGATTGGGCGCCCCGCTGCGAATGGCCTCCACACGCTCCACATCCTCGCGCAGATCACTGCCAACCTTAATCTTAATGCTCGTAATCCCGCGCTCAACCGTCTCCTTTGCCAGCTCATAGCCGCGCTCAGGCGTCACAATCGGAATGCTCATATCCGTCTCAACAAACGAGCTAGCGCCACCAAAGAACGTATAGAGCGGGATGCCATACGAGCGCGTCAGGGCATCGAGTAAGGCCATCTCCATGCCCGCGCAGGCCGTCGTCTGGCTATAAAATACACTGCGCATAAGCTTAGCGAGCACGCGCCAGTGGGCCGCATCCCGCCCCTTGAGCAGTTCCGCACAGCCCTGCGCCGCCGCTAGCGCTGTCTCTTGCGACTCTCCAGTGCTGGGAGGGAAGGGCGCGCACTCGCCATAGCCCCGGCTACCATCCTGCAGCGTCACAGTGATCAGCACATTGCGGGCCGAATTCACGCTCCCCGTAGCGATCGTGAAGGGCTCCAAAAGCGGAATGTTGAGTGGTTCAACGTTTATAGATTTAATCGTAGTGCCTGACATGCTAAATCCTTTCGTATCCCTGGCTAACCTCATGGGCAAGCTCTACTCGCGATAATTGATAAACTGCTCAATAATCTTGCGATCGCGCCAATGCTTCTGTGGCATATGTACTTATTTCTTATATCGATACTTATCAATATCGCGAGCAAATTATATCATAAGAGAAGTGATCTTTCTTCTGTTCAACGTTTACTTATCAAAGATTAGTAACTTGACAAAAGTAAGACGATGGTGCTACAATTTAAATGATTACAAAAGCACTACTGATCGAGGCACATCGGTCAAAGAAGAGGAGACCTATACCATGGCCTGGGAAATTGACGCAGCACATTCGCAAGCTACCTTTGCGGTTAAACACATGATGATTAGTACTGTTAAAGGACACTTTAACGTCTTGCGTGGGCAGCTGCATATAGATGAGCAGAATCCTGACAATTCCTGGATTGAGGCCGAAGTTGATGCCGCAAGCATCGACACGCGCGACGAGAATCGCGATAACCACTTGCGCACCGGGGATTTCCTGGAGGTAGAGAAATACCCAACCATCAATTTTAAGAGCACAAAAGTAGAACACATTGATGGTGACGAATATAAAGTATTGGGTAATCTCACCCTGCGCGGCGTAACCAGAGAGGTAATATTTAAGGCCGAATATAGCGGCCAGGGCAAAGATCCCTGGGGCGGCACACGCGCCGGCCTGAGCGCCAAAGGCAAGATTGATCGCCGCGATTTTGGCCTGACCTTTAATACTGCCCTGGAGACCGGCGGAGTCCTCGTCGGCGAGGAAGTCAAGATCGAGATCGACCTGGAAGCCGTCCAGAAGTAAGCCAAATGCAACAGCTCTTGAGATAGAGAGTGCCCTGGCACATCGCACCTTCCCGTCCTGAATACGCCTGCTAAATATCCGATTATGGACTTAGCAGGCGTATTTACGTTAGCTGCAAAATCCTGTGATCTGGCATAGCCTTCCTTCCCTCAAGCTAACGCGCAAATTGCTAAGCTTTAGTTAGTTGCTTGACTTAAGAAAGTAAGGTGTGTTATGCTTGATTTCGGTGAATACAATCTTTACTATTTCTCAGCAGATTTACTAGAAGGAGGAGCTTTGTTATGGCCTGGGAGATCGATACCAAGCACTCACAAGCCACGTTTGCCGTCAAACATATGATGTTCACAACCGTCAGGGGGCGTTTTAAAGTCTTGAGCGGACAACTGAACATAGATGAGCAGAATCCTGCCAATTCCTGGGTTGATGCTCAGGTAGATGTGGCCAGCATCGATACTAACGACGAGAATCGCGATAACCACTTGCGTTCCGCCGATTTCTTTGATGCTGCGAAATACCCAACTATCAATTTTAAGAGCACCAGAGTAGAGCATGTAGGAGCCGAAGAGTATAAAGTAACCGGCAACCTTAGCATGCATGGTGTGACCAGAGAGGCAGTCTTCACGGCGCGCTATGCCAGGCTGGGCAAAGATCCCTGGGGTCAGCAGAGAGCGGGATTGAGCGCAATTACTAAAATTAACCGTAAGGATTGGGACTTGAACTGGAATCAGGCCCTGGAAGCAGGTGGAGTTCTGGTAGGTGAAGAGGTAACTATCGAGATTGAATTATCGGCGGTCTGCCAGGGATAAGGGATTGAGCGCTGACGAGCCGAACTTTGTATACTGTTGGGCAAGTGAGTGCGCTTCTCCTCTCTGGTAGTTGCACTCACTTGAACTGCAAGTGGCTATGAAATAAGCGTTCTCAGCGCTAGCATGTGCGCTCTTTACCTCAGGCCGGCCAGTAGTGGTACCTGCTCTGACAGCAGATTTTTAGCGGCCTGGCCACCCTTTAGGACCAGCTTCACATTGGCCGGATCGCCTATCTGCTTGATATCGCTGAGCACATCCCCATCTACCAAAATTACATCAGCCAACTTGCCTACCTCAAGCGTGCCCAACTGCTGGTCTAGATGCAGTAAGCGGGCAGCATGCAGCGTACTGGCCTGGATAGATTGCATAGGAGTCATACCATACTTGACCATCAGGGGCAACTCCTGGCTGTTTTCCCCATGCTTGCCAACGCCCGAATCCGTTCCCATCGCGATCTTAACGCCGGCTTTTACGGCCCGCTCGAAGCTGCGTACATGGCTCTCCATCACGTTGTTGGACTTGGCGGCCATCATTGGTGGAACGATATCGGGATGCTGGGCTGAATATTTGCTCACGGCCATAGGCGCTAACAGCGTTGGTACCAGATAGACACCCTTTTCAAGCATCATCTCGATAGCTTCGTCGTCAAGATAAATACCATGCTCAATAGAGGCCACACCTGCTTTGATCGCATTCTTAATGCCCTGTGTGCCCTGGGCATGAGCCATACAGCGCTTCTCCTGTGCGGCAGCCTCATAGACGGCTGTCGCGATCTCATCAACGGTGAGCTGTGAAGAGGTGGGGGCATCGGCCGTCGAGAGCACGCCGCCAGAGGTGGCAAGCTTAATCCAGTCAGCACCGGCGCGCAATATTTCGCGCGTAACCTTACGAACCTCCTCTACGCCATCGACAACGCCGCGGGGCACATCGGCAAACTTGCCAGCGAGACCGAGATCTACGCAGCAAGGGTAATGGCCATCGCCATGACCGCCAGTCTGGCTAAGGATAGAGACCGAAACCTGCATACGCGGCCCAGCCACTACGCCGCGCTCGACCGCCATTTTAACGCCTGCAGGTGTGCCCCCGGCATCGCGTACAGTGGTGATGCCGGCATCAAGCGTTGCGCGCATGCGGGGAACGGCCAGCAGGAGACGTAGGGAGGGAGGGGTAAGTAGATTGTTCACGACATTGGGATATTCCATTAAGAAGTGAACATGAGTATCAATCAGGCCTGGCAGAACGTTGGCGCCCTGAGCGTCGATAACAGTAGCCGAGCCTGGTATGCTAACCTGATTTGAGCTACCAACTGCACTGATCCGTTCGCCCTCAATGAGCAATGTGCCATTTTCGATAGGATCATTACCTGTGCCATCAATAATCGTTGCATTGGTGATTGCCAGCATACTTGTCAGTACTCCTTCTGTGTGGTGGGCTGGATTTTTCCAGTGAGTAGAGAGATTGTTCGAGATACTTAAGGGCTCGAACAATTACTATGTATTATATCCTCATGGAGATAATTAGCAAGCCCGCTTGTTTCTAGTTCCCCTTCCTTCACACATTTATTTGATGCCCAGGCATGCTTGTAAAGAGCAATACATTAATAAGTAAAAATACCGTTTTACCGACTAAACCTGTTACCTGGGATAAGTGTGTGGTTGCATATCTTTACTATAAAATTATGCCAGAAATTAAAAATGTATAAAATAACTTTATTTTAATTGACGGGGCATTTTGTCCTGTGTTAGTATGTAAGCGGGTAAGACATTTAACATGTCTCAATGATCCTCATAAGATGTAGAGCTCTTGAGACAACAAGGATATTTTTAGTTATATCGTAAGTATCAAGTTGCATATGTATAAAAATATAAGTTTTGTATGTTGTTTACTCTATACATATGAAACTCATTTTCTACCCTTCACTCTCTGACAATTGGGGGACGAATATGTCTGCGAGAGGAGAGGTTATGAAAATATGTTGCTGTGACAATTTCTGAGGCATACCAACAATCTGAGAAGGAACTCAAGCAGCCGTAGTAGGGCATGCTCGCAGGCATCAGGAAGACCAACTAAACATCCTGCCCGCCCTCTGATAAAAGCATGTGGTCTACCTATCATCTATTTGACTGGTCATTATTTGAAGGAAGGGAATCCATGTTTACCTTTATTTTTAGTTCATTAGAACATACCTCATGGCAATTAATCGCTTCAACTGTGCCCCTCTATCAAGAGATCCCGGTCTTTATGGAGCCAGCTCAACGTCCCTGTCTCCACGTGAGAGATAGAGGTCAACGAGCCTCTCGCCTCACTTCTTGAGGGAAAGTCGTGTACAGGCTTGATTTTGCGACGATGAAACAGGTCATGGCAGCTCATCGGAAAACAGGCAAGCTCTCGACTACCGCGCCGGGTGGAATTGTGAACAGGCGTGAGGAATGTCAGATTGAGATCACCTTGCAGCAAGGACGCATTAGCTGGTGCGCGCTGCGTGGAAGGAGCGGTTGGTCTCTTGCGGGGAAAGAGGCCGAAGAGGCTCTGGCTCGCCTGGGAACGCTGCGTTTAGGCTGGACATTTACGCCTGGCAGCACACAACTCACGCCCCCGACGCTGCCTCCTGTTCAGCGAGAAGGGATATATACCTCGCTTCCCCGGCGCACTGGCCTGCAAGTGGACCCGCAGCAGATGCTCTCCTGGCCAAATTTGCATAGGCATGTCTTTGCCCTGGCTGATGGCACGAAAAGTATCGCCAAGATAAGCGATATGCTTTCCTGCCCATCCGATGATGTAGAGCAGGCTGCCCGCGATTTACAGTCCATCGGGCTCATTGAAATGCTGCGCCTGGATGGGAAGAAGTAGTGATGCAGAGAGCTTCGCTTCATCTAAGCGGAGAAGCCAGTATGCCTGATTTCTCTCTTCGCCTGCTTGTCATGAGATGTCTATATTCAATGAGGGTTTTTATATGGAAAAGAATCCATTTAGCGCTCTAGAAGACACCCAGAGGCCTGCCTATTTGACGGGCGAGGAGCCTTCAAAGCGCAGTATCTGGGATGTCTGGTATGAGCTCAGTTCTCCGCGTGAGCCAGGGGGCGAGGCTTCCTTGCAAGACATGGAGCTCTTTCGGCGGGGACGCGCCGGCAGTCAGATCCTCTTGCCGCTTGTCCTCTTGCTTCTGCTTGCGATCCCGGCTGGATTTGTCGGCACGAACGCATCGCTGTTGCCCCTGGTGGGTCTCTGCGTTGCGGCGCTGGTCGGGGCAAGCTTCCTCAATCGCCGGGGCAAGGTGACGGCTGCGGGCATCCTTGTCGTGCTCACCTTTCTTGCCTTTCCGATCGGCAGCATTGTCACCACGCCTGATGGCCTCTCGATTCTTGTGTTGCCGCTCTATGGCCTGCTGATTTTGCCCTTAGTATGTGCCGTCTCGTTTTTGCCCCCCTCGTCGGTCTTTGTGGTCGCGCTTATCAATATCCTCTTTACGTATTTCTCGCTGGTGTATCTCCCGCGCACCGCCGAGTTACAGGCCCTGCTCTCTCTGGCCCTGGCTGGCACCATGACTCCCATCATCCTCAGCCAGATCATTATTGCCGTCGTGGCCTATGCCTGGGTGCGGGGAACGACGCTGGCCTTGCTGCGTGCTGATAGGGCCGAGGAACTGGCCCGGCTCGAACATGATCTTGCCTTGCAGGCCGAAGAGTCAGCACAACAGAAGCAGCAGCTGGAGGAGAGCATTGAGCAGATTGTCAGGACGCACACGCGCGTGGCCAACGGCGATTTCAACGCCCGCGTCCCGGTGATGGAAGGCAACGTCCTCTGGCAGATTTCTGGTCCGCTCAATACCCTCATCGCGCGTGCTCAGGGCTGGCGTCAAGAACTGGCTCGTGTGCAGCAGGAGAATCAGCTCTTGCTGCATGCACTGAGACGAGCAGGCGGGACGCCAGAGGGGAAGCACTGGCTGTGAGGAGGAATGCGCTGGAGCAAGCCGTGAGAAGGCCATCAGCAAAGCGTTGGATGGTGTTTGCTCTCGACCCCGAGAGATTGTCGTTTCTGAGCATCGAAAAAGGAAGTGCAGCCGATGACAAGCATTCTTCGCGTTGACCAGGTGAGCAAGACCTTTCTGCGCGCTCAGCAGCGCCTGGCTGTCTTGCGTGAGGTGAGCGTCGAGATCGAGCAAGGAACCTTTGTGGTTATCGTCGGGCCCAGCGGGTGCGGCAAGTCCACTCTGCTCAACCTGCTCGCCGGCCTGCTGGCTCCCGAGAGCGGAACCGTGTGGTACCAGGGGCAGCCGGTGCTGGCTCCCTCCCCCTCGGTGGGCTATTTGACCCAGAAGGAGACGTTGATGCCCTGGAGAAGCATCGAAAGCAATATCGCCTTGCCCCTGGAGATCCGCGGCGTCAAGAAAGCCGAGCGGCAGCGCCGGGTTCGCGAGCTGATGGAAACCGTTGGCTTGCAGGGCTGGGAGAAGCAGTACCCGCGCGAGCTCTCGGGAGGCATGTTGCGTCGGGCGTCCCTGGCCCGCATGCTGGTGGCAGACCCCGAGACGCTCCTGCTGGATGAGCCCTTTGGTGCCCTTGACGCGCAGCTGCGCCTGGAACTGCAGGCCGAGTTGTTGCGCCTGTGGGAGCAGAGCGGCAAGAGCGTGCTCTTTGTGACCCATGATCTAGAAGAGGCCCTGGCCCTTGGAGATCGGGTGCTGGTCTTTGCCCCGCAAGGTCAGATCGTCCTGGATGCCCAAGTCAGCCTTGAGCGGCCACGCGATGTGGCGCGTATCCGCTTTGAGCCACGCTTCATCGCGCTCTACCAACGGCTCTGGGAAGCCCTGGTCAAGGCGCGAGCACAACAGGAGGTGACGGCATGAAGATGAAAGACGTCCTGGAGGAGCAGCGGCAGCCAGCCGCTCACCCGAAGCACCCCGAGATGCCGCAAGGGAAACCGGCCAAGCAACGCACGCACTGGCACTCCCTCTGGCTCATCGTGGCGCGCTGCCTGTTGCTGGCCCTCATACTGCTCATCTGGCAACTGGTCTCGGGGCGCTGGGTGGACCCATTATTTCTCAGTAGTCCCCTGGAGGTCGCAGGCCAGCTGCTGAGCTGGACGGCTGATGGCACGCTCTGGTTCCATACGGTGATTACTTTGCAAGAAACCGTCTTGGGCCTGGTCTTTGGCTGTGTGAGTGGAATCCTTGTTGGCTTCCTGCTCGGGCTCTCTCCACAGCTCTCCAGCGTGCTTGATCCGTTTATTACCGCCATCTATAGCATTCCCAAAGTGGCGCTGGCCCCGCTCTTTATCCTCTGGTTTGGCATTGATGTGCAGATGAAAGTCATTCTGGCCGCCGTCACCGTCTTCTTCCTTGTCTTTTTTATCACCCTGGCCGGGGTACGCGAGGTGGATCAAGACCTGGTGGATGCTGTGCGGCTCATGGGCGGGAACCAGAGAGAGATCATCTGGAAGGTCATCGTGCCTTCCACGCTCTCAGCCGTCTTGACAGGCGTGCATATGGCCATTCCCTATGCCTTGATCGGCGCCGTCGTGGGCGAACTGATCGTTTCCAATCGGGGCATCGGCTTTCTGATCCAGGATAGTGCCTCAGCCTTTCATACCTCCGGGGTCTTTGCCGCCCTGCTGGTCTTAACCGTGATTGCCAGCCTGCTCAATGCCCTGGTCCATCTCGTGGAGCGCAAGACATCCCGCTGGAAAGCGGATCTTCGCCTTGGGAGGAAGGGGCTGCCATAAAGCCACCAGGTGCGAACGTGCCAGGAAGAGGCAAGAGGCCTTCTTCCTGAGAAACTGTTCTCTATGGAGAAAAAGGAAAGATGAGAATGCGTGTCCAAACACACCGTCTTCTGCTCGCCGGAGTCCTGCTGGTGAGTCTGAGCCTGGCAAGCTGTGGCTCAGCAGCGCCAGCAAGCCCGAGCGAGAGCATGACCTTGAAAGTAGCGCAAGTTACCAATGCTATTAGTTTTTTCCCTTTCGCTCTTGCTGTCAGGAAGCAGTATTTTGCGCAGCAAGGCTTGACCCTTGATCCCTCTCCTCCACCTTCCATGGGCAGCGGCTCTAAGCTAGCTGCCGCCGTGGAGGCCAACGCCGTCGAGGTGGGTGTAGGAGGGATTACTGATGTCTTCACCATTTCGCGTGTCGATGCCTACATCAGGATGATTGGGGCCGTCTCGAACGATCTGCTCCTGGATGTGGTGGTGAGCAAGAAGCTTGAGCAAGAGAGCCATTTGAGCTCCAGCAGCTCCCTGGAGCAGAAGATCCATGGTCTGGTGGGCAAAAGGATCGGCATCTCTGCTCCAGGCAGCGCTACTGATGCTCTGGTGACCTATTTATTCAGAAGCCAGCATCTCGATGCCCAGAAGGATGTGGTTAAAGTGAATGTGGGAGCTGATAGCGCGGCTATGCTCGCGGCCTTGCAGACCGGGCGCGTCGATGCTATCGCCTCTGGTGCTCCCACCGGGGAACAAGCGGAGCTACATGGGATTGGCGAGACCTTCATCAGCCCAGCGCGTGGAGATGTGCCGAACATCAGCGGACAGCTCTTTGTTGTGGCCTATCTCAAACAAGGCGTCATCGAGCGTAAACCACAGGCGGTGCGGGCCTTTATTCGTGGGCTGGCGCAAGCCGAGGACTTCATCCAGAAGCACCCCCAGGAGGCAGAGCAGATGCTCAAGGAGTATCTCAAGCTCGACGATGCCCTGGCTCAGGCTACCTGGCAGGCCACCAAAGGCAGCATGGCCGCCACGCCTCGGGTCAGTAAGCAATCCTATGAAGTGGCCAACCAGTTTCATGTCAAGGCCGGCTTGATTGCCTTGCCGTTAGCCTATCAGGATCTGGTGGCAACTGATGTGATTGAGAAGGCCCTCAGTGGCGCGAAATGATGTTAAAACAGAGTGGTCCCGGGATGTGAAGGGCCCTAACAGGCGCCGAAGCCTCTGGGGCTAGGCATAACAATTTCGTACTGACATTCTATTTTAAGGTGAGAAAGTAGGAAAGATGAGATTGTGCACACGAGCACAAATGATGCTACTCGCCGGAGTCCTGCTGGTGAGCCTGAGCCTGGCAAGTTGTGGCTCAGCAGCGCCGGCGAGCCCGAGCGAGAGCATGACCTTGAAGGTAGCCCAGGTCAATAATGGGATTGGTTTTTTCACCTTGTATGTTGCGCGCAAGCAGCATTATTTCGAACAACAAGGCCTGACGCTTGATCCCTCACCTATCCCTTCCATGGGCAGCGGTTCCAAGCTAGCCTCTGCCGTCGAGGCCAACGCTGTCGAGGTTGGAGTGGGTGGCGTTACCGATGTCTTTACCATCTCGCGTGTCGATGCCTATATCAGAATGGTTGGGGCCATCTCAACCGATCTGCTCCTGGATGTGGTGGTGAGCAAGAAGTTTGAGCAGGAGACCCATTTGAGCGCCAGCAGCCCCCTTGAGCAGAAGATCCAGGGATTAAAAGGCAAGAAGATTGGCATCTCCTCTCCAGGCAGTGCCACCGATGCCGTAGTAACCTATTTGTTGAGAAGCCAGCACCTGGATGCCCAGAAGGATGTCGTCAAGGTCAATGTCGGCGCGGAGGGACCGGGTAGACTGGCCGCGCTGCAAACTGGGCGCGTCGATGCTATCGTTGTGCCTCCCCCGGCGGGCGAGCAGGCCGAGCAACGTGGGATTGGCGATACCTTCATCAGTCCGTCGTATGGGAATGTGCCAGGAATGAGCGGGCAGCTCTTTACCGTGGCTTTCCTTAAACAGAGCGTCATCGAGCGTAAACCACAGGCGGTACGTGCCTTTATTCGTGGGCTGGCGCAAGCCGAGGACTTCATCCAGAAGCATCCCCAGGAAGCAGAGCAGATGCTCAAGGAGTATCTCAAGCTCGATGATGCTTTGGCTCAGGCCACCTGGCAAGCCACCAAAGGCAGCATGGCCGCAAGCCCACGGGTGAGCGAACAGGCCTACGAAGTGGCCAACCAGTTTCATGTCAAGGCTGGCCTGATTGCTCTGCCGTTGGCTTACCAGGATCTGGTGGCCACTGACGTGATTACGAGCGCATTGAGTGGAACCAAATGATGATAAACAGAGCGATCCAGCGCGTGGAGGGCTTTAGCAGGATGCTGGCCTCTCTATACTGAATAGAACAATTACGCTCTAGTACTCTATTTTCATTCAGGCAAGGAAGCAGGGAAAAGATGAGACTACACGGACGATCACAAATCCTGTTGGTGGGAATGCTGCTGGTGAGCCTGAGCCTGGCAAGTTGTGGCTCAGCAGCGCCAGCGAGCCCGAGTAGCAGTATGACCTTGAAGGTAGCCCAGGTTGCTGATGGTCTTGCTGGATTACCTTTTTATATAGCCCAGAAGCAGCAGTATTTCGAGCAGCAGGGCTTGACCATTGATCCCTCACCAGCCCCTTCTATGGGCAGCGGTTCTAAGCTAGCGGAAGCTGTGGAGGCCAACGCTGTCGAGGTGGGTGTAGGAGGCATTACTGACGTCTTCACCATCTCGCGTGTGGATGCTTACATCAGGATGATTGGGGCTATCTCGACCGATCTGCTCCTGGATGTGGTGGTGAGCAAGAAGTTTGAGCAAGAGAGCCATCTGAGTGCCAGCAGCCCCCTTGAGCAGAAGATCCATGGTCTGGTGGGCAAAAGGATCGGCATCTCCGCGCCGGGTAGCGCCACAGATGCCCTGGTGACCTATTTGTTGAGAAGTCAGCACCTGGATGCGCAAAAGGATGTGGTCAAGGTCAATGTGGGCGCTAATAGCGCGGCTATGCTCGCGGCCTTGCAGACCGGGCGTGTGGATGCCGTCGCGGTTGGAGCTCCGGGAGGAGAACAAGCCGAAGAGCGTGGCATCGGCGAGACCTTCATTAGCCCATCACGTGGGGATGTGCCGAACATGAGTGGACAGCTCTTCACTGTAGCCTATCTCAAGCAAAAGGTGATTGAGAGTAAGCCACAGGCGGTACGGGCCTTTATTCGTGGGCTGGCGCAAGCCGAGGACTTCATCCAGAAGCATCCCCAGGAAGCAGAGCGCATGCTCAAGGAGTATCTCAAGCTCGATGATGCTTTGGCTCAGGCCACCTGGCAAGCCACTAAAGGCAGCATGGCCGCCACGCCTCGGGTCAGTAAGCAATCCTACGAAGTGGCCAACCAGTTTCATGTCAAGGCCGGCCTAATTGCTCTACCGTTGGCTTACCAGGATCTGGTGGCCACTGACGTGATTACGAGCGCACTCAGTGGGTCCAGCCGTGCTTAGTGAGGAAGTCCATGAAGCACGAACAACGTTCTCTGTCGCACCTTTTTGAAGTCAGTTTGCAGAAAAAGAATCAAGAAAGAAGGAACATCTATGACCTCCATTTCGTTTGATGCAGTGGCCCATCGCTATGATGCCTCACGCGGCTTTTCTCAAGACGTCACCAGGCAGCTTACCGAGGCAATAGTGGCGTTGCTGGGGACAAAGCGTGAGGAGCGCATTTTTGAGGTCGGCGTGGGCACCGGACGGATTGCGCTTCCCCTGCTTGAGTATGGTTATCACTATACTGGCGTCGATATCTCGATGAAGATGCTCGATAAGTTTCAGGACAAGCTTCAGCCGGCTGGCTGGCGAGAAAAGGCCTTGCCCTGGGGAAGTCTGCCCAACGAGCAACTGACAGAGAGGCAGCCCGAAGTACGGCATTTTGTGCATGAGGGGAAGGCGGGAGAGCTCAGGCTGGTTGTCGCTGATATGACCGAGCTTCCCTTTCACTCCCAATCCTTTGATGTAGTCATCGCCACCCACGTCTTTCACCTCATCAGTAGCTGGCAAGATGCGCTCAAGGAGATCTTGCGCGTGCTCAAGCCGGGCGGTCTGCTGCTGCGCTGCTTGAATGAGGGCTGGGAGAAGCAATGGCACTCAGGAGCGCAGGACATCAAAACGCAGTGGAGCAGCATCGTCGAGGAACTGGGGGGGACGACGCGCTTGCCAGGGGCGACAGATCAGGAAGTCACCACGTGGCTGCAACAGATGGGCTTGTCTACGGAGCTAATACCAGTGACCAGTTTCCAGAGCGAGACGCGGCCTCGCGTTATCCTTGAGGAGATCGAGCAACGGCTCTGGACTTATGCCTCCGTGGTCCCCGACGCCATATTTTATCCGGCTCTCGAACGCTTGCGCGTGTGGGCACATGAACATTATGGGGAAAATCTCGATACGACCTATGTGAAACAGACAAGGCTCGCGATAGGCAAGACACAGGTGTAATGAGCAATTCGTAAACTTTACGATTTGCGCGTGCTCCCTCGGCCCTGGCTGTTAGGTTCGCAAAGGTTGCGAGACGTTGCTAATTTGTAGCTGAGCCCTATTTGGAGACGAGAAAGCAAAGAAAGATGAAAGCGCGGTCACGAGCACAATTTGGGCTGCTCACAGGTATGCTGTTGCTAAGTCTGAGCCTGGCAAGTTGCGGCTCATCAGCGCCGACGAGCCCGACCAACTCTATGACCCTAAAAGTTGCCCAGGTTGCTGATATACTCCCGGGTTTTCCTTTCTATGTCGCGCGCAAACAACATTTTTTTGAGAAGCAAGGCCTGACCCTTGACCCCTCGCCACCTCCTTCCATGGGAGGTGGTTCCAAACTGGCGGCCGCCGTGGAGGCCAATGCCGTCGAGGTCGGAGTGGGTGGCGTTACCGATGTCTTTACCATTTCGCATGTTGATGTCTATCTCAGAATTATCGGGGCAATTTCTACTGACATGTTGATGGATATTGTGGTAAGTAAGAAGTTTGAGCAAGAGAGCCATCTGAGTGTCAGCAGTTCCCTTGAGCAAAAAATCCATGGCCTGATCGGCAAAAAGGTGGGCATCTCAGCGCCAGGCAGCGCGACTGATGCCATGGTGACCTATCTGTTCAGAAGTCAGCACCTCGATTCACAAAGAGATGTGGTCAAAGTGAATGTGGGGGCCGATAGCTCTGCTATGCTGGCTGCGCTACAAAGTGGGCGCGTCGATGCCATCGCGGTTGCTCCTCCGGCAGGAGAGCAGGCGGAACTACGGGGAATTGGGGATACCTTTATCAGTCCGGCGCGTGGGGATATACCCGATTTGAGTGGGCAGTCTTTGCTGTGGCCTATCTCAAACAAAAGGTGATTGAGAGTAAGCCACTGGCGGTGCGCGCCTTTATTCGCGGTCTGGCGCAAGCCGAGGACTTCATCCAGAAACATCCCCAGGAAGCAGAGCAGATGCTCAAGGAGTATCTCAAGCTCGATGATGCTTTGGCTCAGGCCACCTGGCAAGCCACCAAAGGCAGCATGGCCGCAAGCCCACGCGTGAGCGAGCAAGCCTACGAGGTGGCCAACCAGTTTCATGTCAAGGCCGGCTTGATCGCCTTGCCCCTGGCCTATCACGATCTGGTGGCTTCCGACGTGATTAGCAAAGCCCTGGCAAATTCCTCAAGCTCTTCGTAATCTTCAGCGCCTCTCCTGAAGCATACTTTATGCCGCTTCAGGAGAGGCAAAGCTAACAGTTATATGCTATGAAGGAAACTTTCCACTGCCAGGAGCGTATATCCAGCTTCGCCCATCGGTAAAGTGAATAGCTCCATTACCCGAGACCAGAACTGCTCCCGGATCTTCATAGAGCATTGTGCTTGATAGTGAGCAGCCGCCCTCCAGACCAAAGTTATCAACGGTAGGTTCAGCGTCATCATTCACATAGACAGTTGACTGCAAATTGTCGACGCTGGTGCAATTAAGGGCGTAGATCTGGCTCCAGAATGTATTGCAGGCATCAGATCTCCAGAAACGGAATGTACCGACCTGAGTACTGCCGGCATAGACGGGAGTATCCTGTAGCATATGGAAGTTGTCGGTACAATGGGTCTGGACAGCCTTGTACTTATTACAACTTACTCCACTACAATAAATGAGGACGCTTGCTTGAGTGTTTGCATGAGTACCTGTACTACTGGCGAGGGCCGGTGTGTTCGCGAGTGTAAACATAATGAGCACTATTGCCAATACGGAGGGGAAATAAAACTTTTTCATGCAGTTGCTCTTTCTTTACCTATAATGAATCCACATGCTTTATCAGTCTTTAACGTTAAGAATATGGTTATGCATATAACACGTCGAATATTTCCTGTATTTACCGCTAATTTTCCTGCTTTTGCAGAATGCTCCTTATGTATGGGGAGGGAGATTGATGCCTGGGCGCTTGAGGGTAGCTGCAAAAAACGGTGTACAATGTGGGTGAGCATAGATTGTTTCTGTTCTATAAGGAGAGATAAAGATGCGAGCAGTGATTATTACGCGGCCGGGAGGGCCGGAAGTGCTAGAGATACAGGATATCGCGCGGCCTGAGCCGACTGGCGAGCAGGTACGGGTACGTGTGCGCGCCGCGGGACTCAATCGGGCCGATCTCGCGCAACGCGCTGGCCACTATCCTGCTCCGGCTGGCTCGCCCGCAGATATTCCCGGCCTGGAGTTTGCCGGCGAAGTAGATGCTCTTGGTCCATTAGCCCGAGCCTGGAAGCCTGGTCAGCGCGTGATGGGGATTGCTGGGGGCGGCGCTCAGGCTGAGTACTTGCTTGTGCACGAAGGGATGCTGGTCGAGATTCCCGAGAATCTGGACTTTGTGCAGGCTGCGGCCATACCTGAGGTCTTTATGACGGCGCACGACGCTCTTTTTACCCAGGCCGGCTTGCAGATGGGCGAGCGCGTACTGATTCACGCTGCGGGCAGCGGTGTGGGCACGGCGGCGATCCAGCTGGCTCATGCTGCAGGGGCAACGGTCTTTGGCACCTCGCGTACGCCCGAGAAGCTGGAACGAGCCAAACCGCTGGGGCTGGATGTTGGTCTGGATGCCCAGAACTTTGCTGCTGAGGTTAAGAGCCTGACCAGCGGAGCCGGTGTACAGGTAGTCCTGGATTTCATCGGCGCGGCATACATGCAACATAATCTAGAAGCCCTGGCTCCCTGGGGGCGCCTGGTCTTTCTGGCCACTCTGGGCGGCTTGCAGGCCGAGGTCAATCTAGGTCTGGTGATGAGCAAGCGCTTGCGCATAAGCGGCTGCACTTTGCGCTCGCGCACCCTGGAGGAAAAGCTGGCAGTGACACGCCGCTTCGCAACTCACGTCTTGCCCTTGCTCATGAGCTCACGCATAGAGCCGATTGTCGAGCACGCCTATTCCCTGCCCGAGATTGCCGAGGCGCATCAAGCTATGGCCGCGAATAAGAACTTTGGCAAGCTGGTCCTCAAGATCGATTAAGTTGAACGGTGCGAGAGGAGGCCAGTTGCCGGCTATCCCCTCGCCCGCTGCCGTTGCTTAAGAACCCAGATGATCCTGTTGCTCAATATACTCTATATGCGTGTTTGCTTTTTCATCAATCGAAAGGATTAAGAAGGTTTTGTTCTGCAGCCTGGTTACCCCGTCTTCATTAGGAGCGAAATCAAGCAGGCCGCTAACTCCCTGCACGGTATTTGCGCCATGTAATTCGTTAAGTTGATTATTGACTTCCTCTGTGAGATGAGGTGGAGTTGGTACGCGCAGTAGAGCTCTTCTAGCAGCTTCTAGCAGTGTCTTTGTCGCATCATAGCTGAGTATCGCATGGTTATCAGCCCGGTCACAGCCATATGGTCCATCTGGGCATTGTTTGTGAGTAGGATCGAAGATAGACCAGCTCAATGGATTTTTTCCATAGTTTTGTAGGAACAGTGGCATTTGCTGCTGCTGATCCCATTCATCAGGGAAAGCGAAGCCCACAAAGTACATGCGCCCTCTGGCGGTATCTGGATAATTGCCGCGCAAGTTATAGAGCGTATCACCACCAATAATCGGTATATGCTTATAGGGCTCCTGTTTGAGCAAGGGATCTTGCAATAGTTCACTAGCATCATCCGAATTCCCTGCAAAGAAGATGAAATCTATACCTTTATCCAGCGCTGTGTTTAATATGTTATGGATATTATATTGTGGAGTTATCTTGGAATAATTCTTGCGTTTGGAGGAAGTATCTGGCCCGGCAAAATTATGCTCAAAATCGTCGGCTAGGTTCTGACTATAGAGATCGTCCTGATTGCCTAAGATAAGGCCGTGTTTCAACTTTTTGTGTAACTTATCTGACAAGTTTACCTGGATAAAATCGCTGAGAGCTCTGGCTTGGTCGTTGTTAGTTGGCGTTACACTTCTAAAGTAAGGGAAGTCTTCGGCGAGGTTGTCGCCAGATGCGTTCTGGGAAACTGCGGGAAGATGGGCCCGGTTTAAGATAGGCATGGCAAATCCTGTGATATTGCTTGTTGGCAAGCCAATAATTCCAATAAAACGCTCAGGATTATAATTGCTCTGTTGATATTGGATGATTTGTTGCGCTATCTGCTGGGAAGCTTCTTTATCGTGAGCGGCGTCGGTAAATAGGTTTGCGATCACTACCAGCACCAAGGTATTCTCCGGCAAGGCCTGGACATGTTGGGTACCCTTATTGGTCGAGGGGAAGTCGATTGCCGGGATATGCTGGCATTGTGCTAAGCCAGCATATGTATTGTACTCGTGCTGAGCAAAAAAGATTCCCTGGAGATCTGATCTCCCGCTGTTAATATAAACTCCTTCCAAAATCGCGGTAGCTACAAGGATGATATAAGGTCGTCCAGAATCTCGAACGCATTGATCTTCAAGATAGATAAGTGCTTCTGCATCATAGGGCTCTTGCTGAATGGCTTGCTGCCAGTAATTTTTTGCCTGTTCTGTTTGCTGTGCCTTAAATGCTTGAGCGGCCAGAAGCTTGTTCTGACCATCTGTTCTTTGGGTATCGAATGCCAATGTGCCATCGCTCAGGCCCTGACATATATTGCCTGCTGTAACCGTACCGCCAATGCCATTTTTATCCCCGCTGCAGAGATTATTGAATGGATCGACAGCAGCGGAACGGGAAGGAGGTTGCATGGAATGCAGTCTAAAGAGGTAGAAAAGGCTGCCGCCAATGATAATAACTAGTAGTGCAAAGGTTAAAATGATTAACTTTCTCCCAGGTGACCTAATAGGCCAGGGAAATAGCCTTCGTGAGGGAATGGAAGGTTGAAGAGAAGCAGTCAAGCTATTCTGGGGGGATGCTGAGTAGCAGATGTCGTACTCCCTGGGAGGCTGATCTGATTCGAGGCAGATTGTTGATCTGGCGATGTAGAGGGAGTCTGGAAGTTGCCTGTCTGTTTAAGCTTCCTACTGTGCTTGATCTCTCGGATATTTGTTCGCTGACGGGTTTTTATTGGTCGACGGTCATTGAGCTTGCGCGTAGATCTTGCTGTTGTTCTGGCTGGCTGGCCTGCTGGCAGCTCTATTGGTTCGCCTTGCGCATTCTGGAAGAGCATGGTTTGTTGCGTTGCCGCTGAGGACTTGAGCTTTTCAAGTATTCTGCATATTCCTTGAACGATATTCAAGAATGCCTTATCCTTATCGGGCCACGAGAGGACAGGCCTGCGATCTGAGGGGAGAGGTTCTAGGTCATGAAAGGGTGGATGCTTCCAATCGCATGGACGCAAGAGAATAGGAATAAGATATGCTTTGCCTTGCGCGCTTAATTCAAGGGCTTTGCGCATTTCTTTCCCTAAGCAATAGTCTGAGTCTAAAAAATATGGGCTGATGAACCATATGATGAGATCTGCTTGCTCTAGATGCTTATCAAGCTCTTTTTCCCAATCTTTGCCTGCAGTAACATCTCGGCAGTCCCAGCGATCATCGATCTGATGTTGTCGACGCATGTTAGCCATATGTGCTTTTAGTCGTAAGAGATAACTTTCATCCTGCCTTGCATAAGCCCAGAAAACCTTGGGTGGAGGTAGCGCTGATTGCGAAGACATCGGGCCTTTTTCCTCTCTCTAAACTTACTATATGGATAAAAAAAGGAGAAGCCAGGTTCTTAAGGCGCCGGGATTATTATCAGGGCAGACAAGGCTATTCGCGCAAACCTGCCAATGAAGCATAGAGAATTTAGTATATTATACTAGCGTTATTTTACAACTTTTTGCGGAACATTGCAGCATGAATAGGTGAATATTCTCTTGAGGAAATTGAGCCTATAAAGGCCACAGCAGGATCGTTAGCTTGCTTGAAGCAAATAAGACATTGTTTCTCCTGCTGTGATTGCTTGTTGGCTGCGCTCTGGCCTGGTATGGAGTAGATGAAGCAGTATATTCAACTATGGACTGTACAATAGTTAGGCAAGCCGAGCCCTGGCAACATCTTCCAGGGCTAACAAGCCTTGTTCGCGCCCTACGACCTGGGGAACGCTGCTACTGGCGCTAAGCTGGATGCAAAAGTCCAGGTCAGCATCAAGTCCTGCCCGCCTGACTGAACGAGCCGAATTTGTATGTTTAATCAGCTCCGCTGGTGGGTAGGCCTGATAGAGTGCCTGCGCCGCAAGCGCGCTTTCATGAAGCTGCAAGCTGGAGAACTGGCGTTGCAGTTCAAGAGCCAGATAACCGGCGCAAACTGCGTCATCGAGCGCAAAGT
Source organism: Ktedonosporobacter rubrisoli (assembly GCF_004208415.1). Classification (GTDB taxonomy): domain Bacteria; phylum Chloroflexota; class Ktedonobacteria; order Ktedonobacterales; family Ktedonobacteraceae; genus Ktedonosporobacter; species Ktedonosporobacter rubrisoli. The sequence continues at coordinate 8,573,804 of NZ_CP035758.1, forward strand.
AGTTGAGCTCTCCCGCACAGACGATAGCAATATCGCTCTCTCGTTCCTGTGCATGAGCCAGGGCATAAGCCGTGACTGCTCGCGCGTTATAAAAGCAGCCGGCCAGACGTATACTCTCTTCCGGGCAAGCAAAGAAGGCCCTGGTGCCATTCGTCGTGGTCAGGATCAGCTCGCGTTCGGCAAGATCAGCGCGAGCGAATTCCACTGGCGAATTACCATAATCAAAATCCGGGAGCGGCCTGGCATTGCGTTCTCCACAGAGTAAATAGCGTGCAGTATCGCGGTTGGCCGCGCGCGCCTGCTCAAGCGTATTGGCGGCCAGCACACGGCGGGCTCCGCGCTCAAACATAACTGTGAGTGATGTTGTCGCACGAATCACATCGATAACAATAAAAACGTTGTTAGCGGCAGGCTGGATGGTGGTAACTTCTGCAGGCGTAAAAAAGATATTGAGTCGCAAGGTCTCCCTCTCTGGATTTTCTTATAGTCATATTTCGGAGCTACCTGACTGTAAAATAAGATCATAGCGGCAGCGTGAGAGCTAGCAAAAAAGTTGCTTGCTAAAACTATAGCACATCGCGCTCTAAGCACTAGCTTCCATGCAGCAACCTCGGTGCCAATGTTTGGGGAAAACATGATATGATAAAAGTGATGCACGTTGGTGTGTAGTGTTCAGCGTTTGACGCCAGAAGGAGTATCGCTTATGACTACCCCTCGAACCCCTAATATGCGCGACTATGAAGCTGAGTACCACAACTTTCAGCTTGATGTGCCAGAATATTTTAACTTCGCTGCTGATGTCATCGATAAGCTGGCGCAGAATCCACATAAAGAGGCTATGTTCTGGATAGGACAGGATGGCGAAGAGCGTCATTTCACATTTGCTCACTTCTCTGAGGCCTCCAGCCGGGCTGCCAATGCGTTCGCTACCCTGGGCATTGCTAAAGGTGATCCTGTCCTTGTGATGCTGCCCCGTATTCCCGAGTGGTGGGAGGTGGTCCTTGGCTTAATGAGATTGGGGGCTATACCTATCCCATGTACGACACTGCTAACGCCAAAGGACATTCAGTCGCGCTCCGAAGTTGCGGAGTCGCGCTGCTTTATTACGAATCAAGAAGGTGCTCATAAGTTCGATCAGGTACGCAGCCAGTGTCCAACGGTAGCACAAACCATCCTGATTGCCGAGGATGGCCTCGATATAGCTGGTTATGCAAACTGGACTGATTATCATACGATTGCTGCACAAGCTTCCTCTACGTTCACCGGCCCTAAGACGCGCAGCGATGATCCTTGCCTTGTCTATTTTACCTCTGGTACCGTTGGCAATCCCAAAATGGTTCTCCATACCCATGCCAGCTATCCTCTCGGCCATACCATTACCGGTCGCTACTGGCTTGACCTGCATGAGGATGATCTTTTCTGGAATCTCTCGGAGACCGGATGGGCAAAATTCTCCTGGAGCAATCTTTTCGGCCCCTGGCTTATGGGCGCGGCAATATTTATCCAGGATGCACGAGGTAAGTTCAATCCCCTCGAAACCCTGGAGATGCTCTATAAGTATCCCATTACCACCCTTTGTGCGCCTCCCACTGTCTATCGTATGCTCGTCCTGGATAAACCAATGGCGTATCTCAAGTCTCACTATCCCCAAACGTTACGCCATTGCGTGGGGGCTGGGGAGCCGCTTAATCCAGAAGTGATCAAGATATGGGAGGAAGTGACTGGGATGACCATCCGCGATGGCTACGGGCAGACGGAGACGGTCTTGATCTGTGGCAATTTCCCACCTCTGGCCGTCAAACCCGGCTCAATGGGCAAACCCTCGCCCGGCTTTGACCTCAGCGTCATCGACCACGAAGGGAGCGAGTTACCTCCAGGAAAGGAAGGGGATATTGCCATTCGTATCAAACCGAAGCGTCCTGCCTGGATGTTCAAGGAGTATTGGCGTAATCCCGAGGCCACTCAAGCCTGCCTGCGCGGCAACTGGTATATCACCGGCGATCGCGCCTATAAAGATGAGGATGGCTACTTCTGGTTCGTGGGTCGCGCTGACGATGTGATTATTAGCGCCGGCTATCGCATCGGCCCCTTCGAGGTCGAGAGCGCCCTCAAGGAGCATCCCGCCGTCGCCGAATCTGCAGTGATTGCCAGCCCTGATCCCATGCGTGGTGAGATCGTCAAAGCCTATATCATTCTGGCTCCTGGCTATACTCCGGGGGACGCGCTGGTGACTGAGTTACAGGAACATGTCAAGCGCGTAACCGCTCCCTATAAGTATCCACGCGAGATCGAATTTGTTGAGAGCCTCCCTAAGACGATCTCCGGCAAAATTCGCCGCGTCGAACTGCGCGAGATGGAGCGCCAGAAGAAACAACTTCCGTAGAGCAAGCCCCTGGCGCAAGCTTTCTGCCCAGAAAACTTACCACAAACTCATCACCAGCTAAGCAGAGCTCAATTAGAGAAACAGGAAGAAGATTTTGTTCTCCCTGTTTCTTTTATTTTTCCGGCTAAAGCTGCCAGACATCAGCATCCTGGAAGCTTACATCGGTAGGATTGGTCCATCCCACGGCGAAGAGGCCGATCGTGCCATAGCTGGTGGCATCGTCGTGAATGTGAGCCAGAAAATGCTTATTCACATACATATAAATATCTGGCCCCTTAGCTACGATGGTAATAAGATTGCTCTGACCAACACCGCTGTTAATGTAGGAACTGGATGCGGCGATCAACCCATGAGACTGGTTCACCAGGTCATATGTGCCGTCGGTGCCGAGGCGCAAGCGATAAAACCCACCTTTATCGTTAGCACGAAAGATGAGGCCGCCACCATCAGCGTTAGCGCCACTTAAGATGCTCATATTCGCTTGAAAAGCGAGATCGCCAAAGTTAGTAGACCCGGCATAGCAGAGCGCGAGAAGCCCTTTCTGAGGCATCGTGGCGTGGTATGCTTTATCATGGAAAGCGCAGCCACCTCCGCCCTGATATGTGGTTGTATCCCAATTGTTGGCGTCCTGTTTGGTGAGCGGCGAGCTCAGCGTTGGTGTTCCATTGGTAGCAATAGAATAAATCTCGTCAGGGTTCATTCCAGGCGTGATGTTTGGTAGCGTCGTGGGGGTGACACCTGGCGGTTTTGTGGCTGTAGGGCTTAGTTTACTCGTATCGCTGGTAGGTGTACTTTGTGAGTGTACTGTAGCCGTAGTTTTTTGGCTTGTCTCCTGGCTTGCTTGATGTCCCTTGATGAGGTAGAAGAGTCCACTACTGGCTACAAGCAATAAGACTAACAGAAGAAGCCCCGCCCACAGTATCCTCGGCCTTCTGCGAGGTGTGAGTGGCTTCTGTGGATGAGATAGCGAAGCAGTTGGAAAAGAGGGGCTATTTTCGGCAGATTGCGAAAGATTTTGCGCTTGAGATTGGTCAGTCTGCGTAGCCATGGAGAGCATATTTGGTGGTCCCTGGAGCCCATCATCGGCGTAGAAAGAGTGAGCGGCTTGGCGAGGAGAGAGGCCCGGCGCTTCTGCTGGCTTTTCTGCTCTTTTATTTTGCCCGTTAATTGGTTGCGTCTTATAAGAGGTATAGGGAAGCGCTACCTGTTCGGGAGCGCAGGCCTGCTCAAAGGCTGTGGCGAAGGCCTGGATGCTGCCAAAGCGCTGCTGCGGCTCTTTGGCAAGAGCGGTTTGCACCACGTATTCGAGGGCGGGCGAGAGCTCAGGGACCTGCTCGCGCAAGGAAGGGATAGCTGCGAACATATGCTGGGTGCACTGCTCGGTAAAGCTGCCCTGGTAGGGAGGCTTGCCGCAGAGCCATTCATAGATCAACACTCCCATGGCATACTGATCGCTGGCAAATTGTGGGCGGCCGCGGATCTGCTCAGGAGCCATATAGGTCACCGTCCCGGTGATATCCTTGGTACTCTGCTGCGAGCTCTGCGCCAGCAGCACAATGCCAAAGTCGCTCAGGACAATCTCCTCGTGGCTCTGCAAAAGCAGATTCTCCGGTTTAATGTCGCGGTGAATCAGTTTTTGTCCGTGGGCATACTGCAGCGCTGAGGCCAGTTGTTTCACGTAGGGGAGGATGATGGCCGGGCTTAGGCGCGAGCCCTTGGGGAAGCGCTGGCGCAAGGTGCCGTGGGCCGCGTAATCCATCACCAGAAAGGGGATATCGGCTTCTACCCCGAAATCCAGGACGCGGATGATATGGGGATGGCGTAAATGGATCAGGGTGCGCGCTTCAGTCAGAAAGCTATGCGATTCCTTTTCAGACAAGCGGGTATGGAGCACCTTGATCGCCGCCTGGCTTTCTAAATAGGTGTGGATGCCCAGATAGACATCGGCAAACCCCCCTTGTCCCAGGAGCTTGACAAGTCGATAGTTCCCAAATTGTTGCCCGACACGCTCAGTCATCTCGAATGCAAGCCTCCATGCTGCTGGAGCATAGTGTTTTTTGGCTCGCCAAAAACGTTATATGCTGCAGTATAGTTTATAAGCTAATTGTATGGGAGAGCTGTTAGCCCTGTCAAGGGAGGTGGGACAGGGAGATATGTCGGGGAGATGTTGGGAAGATGTCCTGGCCTGCGTCTGCCTATCCGCTCAAGGACGGGAAGAGCTGACCTGGTAAACGGCCTGGAGAAATTTGGTACTGTTATCGGTGTACTAATGCATGCCCTTATCGTTTAATCAATTGTAGTCAGCTTTGGGTAGCGGCAAAGTTCATTCCCATGCTTGTTGCTTTCTCTCAGAGGGCAACGGGGAGCGAAAAGAGGGGAGAGTTGGTCCCCGGGGATGGACCAACTCCATGAAAGTTTGAGGAGAGCTATTAGGAGAAATTAGAAAGCGCTAAGTGTCGCTTCTATTCGTTTCGTTATTTCCAGCATACATCACAAACATGAGAGAAGTATGTGAAAAGCTTCAAGAAATCCTCAAGATTATGAAAAGAAATCTTCAGACAGGCTAAAATACATGTATTTTCCGCATATCTATGCTACTATACAGGAGAAGTTGTATGCCTGTCTTCTGGAGTTCTGTCATGTCGCAAAAAATCTTAATCATCGAGGATGAAGAGGGCATTATTCATCTGCTCAGCCTGTATCTTAAGGATGCCGGCTATAACGTAGTGGCGGCGCGCGATGGTGCTGATGGCCTGGCTTTGCATGCGCGCGAACATCCCGATCTTGTTATTCTTGACATTATGTTGCCGGCCCTCGATGGTTTTGAAGTCTGCAAACGAATTCGGGCCTGGTCCAAAACGCCGATCTTTATGCTGACGGCCCGCAGCGATGAGGATGATCGCATAAATGGGCTTGAGCTGGGCGCTGATGACTACCTGGTTAAGCCATTTAGTCCGCGTGAGGTAGTGAGCCGGGTACGCGCGATTTTACGGCGTACCAGCAATCAGGATGGCAACGAGGGCTTAAGTACCGATCTGCCTGTCGAGCCCGATAAGTCAATTTTGCGCTTTCCCGGCCTGACTATCGATTTGCCGGCGCGACGGGTAGAGGTACAGGGCAAAGAAGTGGCCCTGACCCCAACCGAGTTTGATCTATTGGCCTTGCTAGCCCAATCTCCTGATCGCGTCTTTACGCGTGAGATGTTGATGAATAAGGTATGGGGCTATGACTATCTGGGCGATGGGCACACAATAGATGTCCATATGAGCGCCCTGCGTAAAAAGATTGAGGTCGATCCTCTGCAGCGCTATATCAAAACAGTGTGGCGGGTTGGATATCGCTTTGAGGTCAAAGTGCGTTCCAGCACCCCTTCTGCTTAACTGAGGCAGGCTTATGCGTATACGCTGGTGGCAAAGTATTCGGTGGCGATTGACCCTGGGCTCGGTCTTGCTGGCCTTGCTGGCAACGGGCTTATTAACGCTGATCGCTATGCTCGTCATTAACTATTACTATCAGGCTGATCAGGAAGCGCGCTTGAGTAATCTTGCTAACGATAAGGCCCAGAATGTTGGCTTGAATTATGCCCAGACCTATAATCTCGCGCGTGCCGTGAGCCTGATGGTAAATAACCAGACTAAGCAGAGCGTGCAGGAGCAGCAACCAATACTTATTGTCCTGGATCGTAGCAGTCGCTTAATCTATCCGCGCTTCAGTACGTCTGACGACAAGCGCGTAGTAATCTCTTATTTATTGAAGCTCGTTGATCCTTCAATCCAGAAAGGCGACCTTAACAAACTTTACCAGGCCATCACCAAAGGCTTGCACGGCGTGCCTGTCGACGGACAATTTAGCCGGGGCTATCCGGTTGAGGCGGCGTCGCCCTTTATTGTTAGGCCGATTTTTGCCGGTGGAGTAAACAGTGGCGCGTTGATAGGAGTGCTCGTCATAACCCCGCGAGCCAATACCTTACCCGCCTTCGTCTCTACCGTTGGTGAAGCAGTTTTGATTGCCTTCCTCGTCGTGGTCATCCTTGCCGCTCTTGTGGCGATTCTCTTCTCGCGGACGATCACGCGTCCTCTGGCCAAGCTTATCGATGCCACGCGCATTCTGGCCGCCGGGGATTACAGCGCTCAAGTTCATACGGATGCCCAGGGAGAGCTCGGTGAGCTGGCGCGCAATTTTAATGAGATGGCAGCTCAGCTCAATCGCGATGTGGAAGAGCTGCGCAAACAGGAGCTCTGGCGTCGCGAGCTTATCATGAGTATTACCCATGACCTGGCCACTCCCTTAACCGCGATTGCCGGACTGGGTGAGGCCCTGGTAGATGGCGTCAATCAGAGTCGCGACGATTATGAGGCCACAGGCAGGATTATTGTGCGTGAGACCCTGCGCCTGCGCCGCCTGGTGCAAGATCTGCATATGATGGCCAAAGTAGAGGGCCGAGCCCTGCATCCTCAGCGCAGAGAGATCCGCCTTGCCGTACTCGTCGATGAAGTTCTGGCAGTGCTGGCCCCCGAATTTGAGCGCGCGCATGTTGAGCCGCGCAATGCCATTCCCTATACGCTTCCAACGGTTCAGGTCGACGCCGATATGCTGGCGCGCGTCTTCTCTAATCTTTGCGATAATGCTCTCCACTATACGCCAGCCGGCGGGATTGTCACTATTGAAGCCGAGCAACAGGACTCTCTACTAGTAGTCGCCGTCACCGATACTGGCGAAGGCATCCCGTCTGGGGCCTTATCGCGAATCTTTGAGCGCTTCTTCCGTGTTGATAGCGCACGCCAATCGACGACCGGTGGCAGCGGACTTGGCTTAGCAATTGTACGCGCAATTATTGAAGCACATGGCGGGAAGGTGTGGGCCGAAAATGCCCAGGACGCCGGAGCACGTATAGTTTTCACCTTACCACTCCGCGCTAGCAGCGAGCCATCTGAGCCCGAGGCTGAGGCGCACAACCTGCGTCGCAAGGTAGATGGGAGCTAATAGCAGAAAAGCAAACGCATAGCCCATACTGTTGATTTTCTCGACTGGCTGGCTGCATGATGCTATACTTTTCTGCAAGCGCTCAACTACTCTGCACTCCGTACCGATAGTGTAAAACGGGATATGCTTTTTTCTCCCATATGTCAATTGAGTATAGATGCTCGCCGTAGACCGGATAAATGAAGAGGACTTTGATGACTGCCTACACTCATTTTGTGCATAATATTAATACGCTGGCTACTACCGAAGATGAATCGCAAGAGCTAGTACATGTCCTCCAAAAGCTTTTGCTGCAGACCGGGACATTGCTCAGGATACCTGATTGCGCACTGGCCCTGCTTGATGCGAGCAGAACAATCATTGCCAGGACTATTCAGCACCAGTATGGGCAGGAATTCCCTTCTATACGCGTTCTCCAGGATGAAGGGGCCATGAGCTGGGTAAGGAAACATCACGAGCCATTCGTTATCAACAGGGCAGCCCTGACGCTACAGAACGTGCCTGGCAGTTCGATCATATATGTACCCTTGCTGTACAATGAGAGCTTTCACGGAACTCTCGTGGCCAGCAGTCGAGAGATCGAGTCCTTTGGAGCCGATGAAGTGCGTATCCTGACAATCTTTGCCGAACAAGCGGCACTGATAATAGCAAAGGCCAGGCAGGCCGAACTTGCTCAGCAGCGCGCTCGTCGCCTGGAGATGCTCATGCATCTCTCGCGTGGGATGACTATGCGCCTGGAACAAGACGCCCTGTATCGCCTCGTTCTGGCCGATGTGCGCTATCTTGTAGATTGCGATCGGGCTATGATCTATTTGCCCCGGGGAGAAACACAAGAGCTTGTGCCGGTTGCAGAATGGTCAAGGAAGAATATGTCTGTAGCGCACGAACCGGGACCAGAGCGGGCCGGGATCAAAATAATAGATAGACAGCGTGAGAAAATTAAGCAGCCTGATACAGAGGCAATCATCGTCTGGGCCGCCACCCATCGCCACGCTATGGTGTATACTCCGCCGGCCACTGCCTGTGCAGCGACTGCCATGAATAATATGGCCCAACTGGCCACCCCATTCGTTTCCCGGGAGACGCTCTACGGCGTCCTCTCCCTCTGGCGAGAAACCCCATTTACAGGCGAAGAACTGCGCATCGTGCGCAACTTAAGCCATCTGGTAGCTACTGCTCTAGAGAATACCGAACTTTTCCAGCGCGTGCGCAGCGATCAGGAGCAGTTACGTGCTATCCTGGCCGCCAGCTCTGATGGGATTGCCATGCTTGATAACGAGGGACGCTTTATTGAGGCCAATGCGGCCTTTGGGCAGCTTTTTCACATCGCATCCGCACAATTACCTGGCCTGGAAGGTCTGAAGCTATTTGTGAGTAGTGAGGACGATGTTGCTGAGCAGGGGCCAACCCTCGTCAGGCGAGCGCTAGAGACACAGCAGCCCTTAGCCTACAGCGAGATTGAGCTGCAAATTCAGGGGCGACCACGGGCATTAGGCTTAAGTATTACCCCGGTTGCTGTTGGCAAACAGCCGATCTCGCTCTTAATCGCCCGCGATGTAACCGCGATTCGCGACGCCACACGCATGAAGGCAAACTTCCTCTCCATGATCACCCACGAACTGCGTTCCCCGCTTAACGCCATCAATGGCTACCTGGATTTAGCCCTCACCGGCCTGGGAGGTGAGCTAAGTGAGCAGCAGCGCGAATTTATTCTGCGCGCGCGTGCGGGCAGCGAGCACCTGTATGCGCTGGTAGAGGATCTCCTCTTGCTCTCGCGCGCCGACTCCGGCCAGTTGCGCTTAAATCGGGAAATCATCAAGCTGCAGGATGTGATAGCCAATGCGCGCGAAGAAATGGAGCTCACCGCCGCCGATCAAGACATCAATCTAGCCATAGAGATCGCTGACGACTTCCCACGTCTCTATGCCGATGGCGTACGTCTGCAACAAGTCTTACGCAATCTGCTGAGCAACGCCCTGCGTTTCACCCCTGCTAAGGGAACTGTTGTCATTGCCGCCAATCTAGCCAGATTGGGACCGGGAGAGACAGAGATAATAGCCGAAGATGGGCGTGTAGTCGAGCTGCAGGTGCGCGATACGGGTAGCGGTATACCCAGAGATTTTCACCAACGCATTTTTGAGCGTTTCTTTCAAGTTCCTGACGGCAGCAGTGGCCGTGCCAGCGGGCAGGGCCTGGGCCTGGCTATAGTCAAGATGATAGTTGAGCTGCATGGAGGGCGAGTAAGCGTCGAGAGCGAGCCGGAGGAAGGCAGTACATTCACCTGTATTTTGCCTTGTTTGTTGGCATAAGTCCTTGTGGCTCTTGACTCACCTTCGAATGCGTGCTATTCTCAAGTTATCCCAGGGTGTACCTTGGTGATTCATATAGCCAGGAATGAGGCTCGGTAATGTAAGCTTGTACAGGAGAAGGAGACAGACTGTGGGTATGCTACGGATCATGTCCCGTCGAGGCGACGACCGGATTATGTGGGATTCCAACAAATTGGAAACGAGCAATCCAGAAGCTGTAGCGGCTGTCCAGGAGGCTGAGCGCATATTTAAAGAAGAGCGTATGCGCGGTGCAACAGCTTTCAGAGTAGAGCCAGGCAAACCGGTAGAGCGTATCGAGAAGTTTGATCGTACAGCTGAGCAGATCGTTATGGTGCCGCGCGTTGTCGGTGGCTGAGGAGAAGCTGCTATGTTGGAAACACTGAGTTTGTTTCTCGGTATCTGGCTACTGTTTCTCTTACTGGCGATCTACTATCTCTCGCAATCGCCTGATGGAAGTGTGGGGCGTTTCCGCGAGTCGGTCAGCGAACATCTGTCCGCCGAAAGCCGAGCCAAAGCGCTCCTGCGAGAAATGCTATCCGAAGTCCAGTATCAGCAACTGATCAAGTTTGGATACCTCGAAGTGATAAGTCCTTCTATAGATAATCGTGTTTATCGCATTCCGGGTTCGGGTGGCCTGGTGAAGGTGTATGAGCGTGGCTGCGCTGTTATGGAATTGTGTTTGCAGCCGGCCGAGCCCTTGCCGGATGGCGACGTAGTGGTAATGCACAAACTGATGATAGAGGGCAACGAACAGGAGTATTTGCAGAAGGCAAATCATTTTGCTCCCGGAATCATCTCCCTGCGCTGCCAGCATCTCTAGATGGGCTTTTTGAAATTACTGCAGATATCTCGTCTATAGTAATGGGACAGTCAAAAATGAGTAGCTGATCCCCTGTGGGAATTGTGATCATTTTTGATTGTCTCTTTTTCTTCCTTCCACTTTTCCCCTGCTTGTTGAACTTTTCACTATTGAGTACGTATGTAATGAGTAAGATGATCTATTGTGTGGCTCTCGACTCACATCATGAAACCAAGTATAATCTGCTGAGGATGAGTAATTAGAGGCGTAATCAAGTCATGCTACGCCTCGGAAAGCAGGCACGAAGATTATGGAATGTCCTTACTGCAAGGCGGAAAATCGAGACGGGGGACGTTTCTGTAGTAGTTGCGGCAGGCCCATGGCCTCGGCAGCTCTATCATCCACGGAAAGTAGTGCTATCACGTCTCGTTCACTTGTACCTGGTTCACGATTACAGGGTGGTCGCTATGTTATTAAGAAAGTCCTCGGCCAGGGAGGTATGGGAGCTGCTCTTTTGGCAACCGACAATCGCCTGGATGGGAAGCCGGTGGTTATTAAAGAACTCATTTCAGAAAATACTGATCCGGCTAGATTTCAGGAGGATGTGCGCAATTTTAAACGTGAGGTGGCCTTGCTGGCTCATATCGATCACCCCTTGGTGCCAAGCGTAACCGATCATTTCCAGGAAGGAACACGCTACTTTATGGTGCAGGAGTATGTGGAAGGGGAGAATCTGGAGGAGCGGCTTACTCAGCACAACCAGCCGTTAAAGGAGCGTGAGGTGCTGATTTGTGCTTCAGAAATACTGGATATCCTTGATTATCTAGCGCAACAGACTCCTCCTATAGTACACCGTGATATCAAGCCTGCCAATATTATTATTGGAAGCCGGGATCGTCGCGCGCACCTTGTCGATTTTGGTATTGCGCGCGCGGAGGCCACGCGTAACGCTCAGCGCAAGCAGACATCGGCGCTGGGCACGCCAGGCTTTGCACCGCCAGAACAATACCAGGGTAATGCTGACCCACGCTCGGATCTCTATGCGCTCGCCGCGACTATTCATTATCTTGTCACGAATCGTGATCCGCGCAATTATCCACCTTTTTCCTACCCTCCTGTGCGTACGCTCAATGCTCAGCTCTCGCCTGAGACCGAGCAGGTGCTGACGCGGGCTTTGCTGAATGATATTCTACAGCGCTATCAGAGCGCGTCAGCCATGAAGCAGGATGTAGATGAGATTTTACGGCGGCGTTTTGGGATCTCAGGCAATATTGATAGCTATGTCCTGGGTGTCTCGGGGCCAATGGCCAGCATTACAAACCCGACTATAAGTAGCGCAGAAAGTCCAACTGGAGGATCAGGAGCTGTTATAGCAGCGTCGACGATGCCAGATCCCTTGACACCTTTGCCAGGATCAGGGCCCATACCCACGCTTACCGCAGCGGCATCTACTCCCAGTTCTTTAACGCCAACGCCATCGGGGCTGAATCCTATTGTGGGAATGACCCAGACCGGGCAGCGGCGTACGAGGAGCAAGTATATCCTGCCAATCCTGCTGGCTGCCCTGATTATTGTTGGCGGCGGCGGAGCTTTTGCTCTCTTTAGCTTCCTGCGGGCACCACGCGGCTCCGGGAGCACTGAAAACGCAGCGGCTACCGCGGCAGGTGGAGCTAATAATGGCATCGGGGTAACGAAGGTAGGCAATGACTATATCGGTATCAGCGATGGGAGCTTCTCCTTTGATACCAATCGGGCCGATGGGAGTCTCAAGCTGCAGGCTGCACAGAGCTTTAAGAAGGGCGATATCAGTAGCGCAGTCTCGTTGTGGCATCAGGCTGTCGCCGAGGATAGTAACGATGCCGAGGCTCTTATCTACCTCGAAAATCAGCACATTGCTGCCTTCCCCCACATAACAATTGTGGTGGGCACAATGCTCTCTGGCGATAGTGGGAGCGTGGGGACTGGGAGAGATAACTTGCAGGGAGCCTACGTGGCCCAGAAGGAGTTTAACGATGGCTCCAAGCTACCCGGTGGCCTGAAGGTTCGTCTGTTGATTGCCAGTTCTGGCAGCCAGACAGATTATGTGAAGCAGGTGGCAGAGCAGGTAGTCCACCTGGCGCAGAGCGACCCCACCTTTGTGGGCGTGATGGGCTGGCCCTATAGCTCACGTAGTGTGGAGGCCCTCAGTTTGCTGGGTGCCGCGCATATACCGATGGTCTCGCAGACATCTTCTAGCGATGAGCTTAGCGGCGTCTCCCCTTACTTTTTCCGGGTTGTGCCTTCTAATACGATCCAGGGGATTCAGGGCGCTAAATATGCTGAGCTGTCATTGCATGCCAAAAAAGTAGCTGTGTTTGTCGATATCAAGGATCCATATAGCCAGAGCCTGGCCCAGGATTTTACCAGACAATTTCAAAAAGATGGCAACACAGTGGTGGCCACAGAGCAATATACCATCGGCAAGACTGATCAGTTGCCGGCTCTCTTGCAGGACGCCTTAAGCCATAGCCCTGATCTCATCTACTTCTCGGGTTATGCCAGCGATGTAAGCCCTTTGCTGATCAATTTGCCGGCGGGCAATCTTCCGGTGATGGGAGGCGATGCCCTCTATCAGCTTAATGGCTATCCGAGCAGTGCGAGAGCAGGTTTTAGCCATTTACGCTTTACGGCCTTTGCCTATCCTGATGAGTGGAGTGCACTGGGCCTGGAGGCGCGCAAGCCGGCATTTTTCAGCGCCTATCCTGCCGCGTTTGATCCTAATAGCACGCACCAGGGAAGCCCGTATGGCTTTACGCGAGCTGATAATGATGCTATGCTCTCCTATGATGCCATGACTGCTGTGCTGACTGGCTGTAGCATTGCCCTCAGCTCTGGTAAGAAAAGTATAACGCCCTCAGATCTTCAGCAAGCCTTAAAACAGGTGAACGTGAATAATGCGATTCAGGGTGTGAGCGGCCGCATTGCCTTTGGGCCTGATGGAGACCCGCTGGATAAGGCAATTGTTATCCTGTATGTAAGCCCGGAGGGCTATATTAAAATGGAACCAACAACCCTTGGCCGTTTCTTGAAGTAAGAAGGTAGGCACCTGTTTGACTGTTAATTATAAATGGAGTGGTAGGCACTGAGCATGAAATGTCCTTTTTGTGGTACAGATAATCCGGCAGGCGAGACGTTTTGCACCAATTGTGGTGGCTACTTAAGCGCTTCCCAACCATCATCTCCTCCTGCGTCGAGCGGCGGCGTGTCGGGGCCAACCTCGACGGGTGGGGGCCTGGGGAATTCCGGGTCACTGGCTCCAAATGCGCGCTTGCAACAGGGCAGGTATGTAGTCGATAAGGTGCTTGGCCAGGGGGGAATGGGCGCAGCTGTGCTGGCGCGCGATACGCGTGTTTCTAATAAATCGGTGGTTATCAAGGAACTTATCTCCGATAGTTCTGATCCTCAGCAGCATCAGGAAGATGTGCGCAATTTTGAGCGCGAAGTGGAGATGCTGGCCAGCCTTGATCATCCGCTGGTTCCCACGGTGACCGATAGCTTCCAGGAAGGCTCACGCTACTTTATGGTGCAAGAGTGCGTGGTGGGCGAAAACCTTGAAGATCATATGGAGCGGATCAAGAAACCCATGCCGGAGCAGGAGGCGCTTTCTTATGCTTCGCAGGTCCTTGATATTCTCGATTACCTGAGCACGCAGCAGCCGCCGATTGTCCATCGCGATATCAAGCCTGCCAATATCATCATTGGCAATAAAGATAAGAAGGCCCACCTGGTTGACTTTGGCATCGCGCGCGCCGATGTGGCTAAAAAGGCTCAAAAGAAACAAACGTCAGCCCTGGGCACACCCGGTTACGCTCCGCCTGAGCAGTATCAGGGCAATGCCGATGCGCGCTCGGATCTCTATGCGCTGGCCGCGACTATTCACCACCTGGTGACCAATCGCGACCCACGCGATTATCCGCCCTTTAACTATCCGCGGGCGCGCTCACTCAATCCGCAGCTGTCTCCGGATATTGAGCGTGTTCTGGAGCATGCGCTGAAGATTAATATTAATGAGCGCTATCAGAGCGCAGCTGAGATGAAGCGCGATATCGATGATATTCTTGATAGCCGCTATGCTCTGCGCGATACCAGTCATTATATGACCGGCAGCTCGGGTCCAATGGTCTCGCCTAAACCGGCTCCGACCCCCATTCCGAACCCGCCCACGCCAGTGCCTAATCCGCCCACGCCAATTCCGGTGAGCGCGGGTCAGCAGCAGATAGGCACCTATGCCCGGCCCAAACAGCAGAAAAGCAATAATGGATATGTTGTGCGCAGTTTCATTTTGCTCCTGGCCGTAGTGATTATTCTTGGCGCCGTATTCTTTGTCTTGCCGCGTCTGCGCGGTAATTCGCAGACCGGGGGACAGGGCAGTAATAATGGTCCGGGCTTTGTCACAACGCCGGGGGCAACCTCAACTGTTGTGAATGGCAATGGCCTTGGCGTTACCACCATCGATGGCGAGCCGATCGGTATTAGCGATGGTACCGTGGCCTTTGATACCAAGCGCGCCGATGGCGATCTCAAGCAGCAAGCCTCGGCCGCCCTCAAGGCTGGCAATAGCGCGCAGGCCCAATCTCTCTGGCGTGCGGCTTTGAGCAAAGATACCAATGATGCTGAGGCCTTGATCTATCTGGAGAATCAGCGTGTGCTGGCCTCTGGAAGTCCCTATATCACACTTGTTGTGGGTACGATGGTAACTGGCGATAGTGTGGTTGGGGTTGGACGGGATACCTTGCAGGGTGCCTTTGTCGCACAAAAGGAATATAACGCCGGCAATGGTAAATTGCTGGGCGGCGTGCAGGTGCGCTTGCTAATCGCCAATTCGGGCAGCGAGGCCGCCAATTCCAGAAAGGTGGCGGAGCAGATTGTACAGGCGGCGCAAAATGATAAAACGATTGTGGGGGTGATGGGCTGGCCTTATAGCGAGCAGACGGTGAATGCCGTGAATGTGCTGGCCGGTGCTAAGATCCCGATGATCTCGCCCACGGCCTCTGCCGATTCGCTGACTGACGTCTCGCCGTACTTTTTCCGCGTGGCTCCTTCCGATAAGAGTCAGGCAGCGGTTGCCGTGCAGTATGCAAAGAACAAGCTACATGCCAAGAATGTAGCTGTCTTTGAGGATCAGGCCAATACGTATAGCCAGAGCCTGGCTGAAGACTTCAAGCAGCAGTTTATTGCTGCCGGTGGTCAGGTGAAGGTGGCTAGTTATAAGGTTAACGATAAACAGTCAGTAGTGAGCGCGCTTCAGGAGGCTTTGCAAGCCTCGCCTGCTCCTGATCTGATTTACTTTGCTGGCTATTCGACCGATGTCAGCGCCATTTTGGAGCAACTGCCCCAGGAAGCTAACTTCCCAGATCTGCAAGTACTGGGCGGTGATGCATTGTATAACCTGGCTGGCTATCCACAGAGCGCGCGGGCTGGTTTCGCCCGGCTGCATTTTACAGCCTTTGCCTATCCCGATGAATGGGATGTGCTGGGCCTGGGCGCCAAGAAGCCGGCTTTCTTTACCGATTATGCCAATGCCTTCGATCCCAATCGCGCGCATCAAGGAAGCCCTTATGGCTATACGCGAGCCGCGTTTAACGTTGTGCTGGCCTATGACGCAACGCTAACCCTGCTCTCGGCTAGCAAGACGGCCCTGGCCGGTGGCACATCTGGCTTTACGCCGACGCAGTTGCAGCAGGCTATAGCTGGAATCAAGGGGACAAATGCCGTGCAAGGTGTGAGTGGGCAGATCTCGTTTGATAACGATGGCGATCCCTCTAACAAGGCTGTGGTGATGCTTTATGTGAATCAGGG
The DNA here is from genome assembly GCF_004208415.1 of Ktedonosporobacter rubrisoli. Taxonomy (GTDB): domain Bacteria; phylum Chloroflexota; class Ktedonobacteria; order Ktedonobacterales; family Ktedonobacteraceae; genus Ktedonosporobacter; species Ktedonosporobacter rubrisoli. The sequence continues at coordinate 8,590,137 of NZ_CP035758.1, forward strand.
TGGCTTTATCCAGATGGAGCCGCAGCTTGGCGCTGGTAAGTTCCAGGCTGGTTCCTGATCGACCGGTGGATAGCTTATAGTCAAATAGAGGACCTGTTCATGTAAAGGTAAAGCGCTAAGCGGAGAAGCATGAGAAGTTTGCTTCTCCGCTTAGCGCTTTATCTTGCTTTGTTTTACGCGCTGCTCTACTTCTTCGGGCGAGAGGCCTTCCAACGAAACCACTTTTTGCCGACCTGTGGCGCCGTGCACCAGTCTGATAGAGCGTCGCGGGAGGGCAAGCCGCTCGGCCAATAAGGCCAGCAGCGCCGCGTTGGCCGCGCCATCGACCGGAGCCGCAGTAAGGCGGGCCTTCAATTGTCCTTGCTCCCATTCCAACGTGTTCCGGCTACTGCGCGGAATGACTCGTATTGTAATCTGCATAAGCGGAATAGAATCAAGGCAATGCTTGCAGCAAGAGAATCTGCAGCGTCGTTAGCATGAACCAGGCGATAAGAAATGACATGTCAAACATTCCCATTGGAGGGACAAAGCGGCGAATTGGATCGATGAACGGATCGGTTATGCGGGCCAGGAAGCGTATGATTGCGTAACGCTCATCGATCCTGAACCAGGAGGCAATAGCGCGCACAAGCATGGCCAGGATAATCAGCGGGATGCCATAGGTTACGAGCACGCGTAGAACAGTGAAGGCAATATATATTGCATCTGACATAGACTACTCCTGTACAGTACGTACATCGATATAAGTAAAGCCCAGGAACTGGCGGCGGGCGATTTCGGTAACGCGTACGCCTTCAAGATCGGGCAGGGTCGTGAAATGCTTCTGGATATATTCGCCAAGTGGACGAGCTGCGGCCCAGCCGGCGATAGAGGAGGCTGCGGCGGTAGCGACGCGCGTGCGGGTATGGCTGGAGGCCAGGCCAAGCAGCGTGCCGACAGTGACCAGGGTGACGCCCACGGCAAGATTAGTGCCGCAGTTGGGATGGATGGCCAGCTCCGCCTCGCCAGCTTTCAGACGACTGAGAGCCTCGTCAAGCGCCCGGCGCAAGAGGCCAAGGTCCACATTCCCGAAAATGATAAAGCCCTCGGAGCTGGAGCGAGCGCTGACGCTGAGATCAGGGATCATCCCGCTTAAAATGGTGATAGTCGCGTGTTCTAAGGCATGATTCTGGCGGATGCGGCGACCGAAAAGGATATCATCAAAATTCATTCTTTTTTCTCCTTTGATCTGTTGCATGGATTATCCCGAAATTTCCGTCAGGCGCCAGGCGCCAACTCAAGCCTCTTGATCCGCGCTGCGGTTTGAAGCTTGCGACCAGCCGCAGGCCTGTACCATACATCCTTTTCAGCTAACGCGACGTGCAACGTTCGGGATGACGCATGCTTAAGGCTGCTCTTTAGTATAAACTCGTTCGCCAAAGATTGCTCGCCCAACACGAACAATAGTAGATCCTTCTTCAATTGCAATCCAATAATCATCGGTCATACCCATTGAGAGGTGCTGCCATGAGCCCTGAGGTACCTCGTTGCGCAAGCGATCGCGCAGCTGGCGCAGGGCCCGAAATACCGGGCGCACCTTTTCCGGGTCGTCTACGAGCGGAGCCACTGTCATCAAGCCGTCTAGCTGTAACTGTGGTAATGCCGCGATTTGCCTGGCGAGCTCCGGCGCTTCGGCAAGTGTCATGCCTGATTTGCTGCTTTCCTCGGCGACATTTACCTCTAGAAGTATGGAGAGGTGCAGCTCCTGCTTTTGCGCGTACCTGCTTAGCGTCTGGGCCAGGTGTAAGCTATCGACGCTATGGACGCAAGCAAAAGCCCCTACTACTTTGTTGGCTTTATTGCTTTGGAGATGGCCAATCATATGCCAGCGAAGATCCTGGGGGTGAAATTCGGCAAATTTGCTAAGGGCCTCCTGGACACGGTTTTCGCCGAAGTCCCTTACCCCTAGATCATAGGCTATTTTGATCATCTCCAGGGGTTTGGTCTTCGATACAGCGACAAGAGTAATCTCTTCGGGCCTGCGACCGGCGCGCTCGGCGGCTCTGGCGATATTTGCGCGTACCTGTGTAAGATTAGCGGCAAGGATCTCTTGCTGGCTCATGAGGTGGTCATTCATCACGGGTCTGTTCTCTCTGGCTAATAACTAGCATTTCGACGATCCTACTATGTTTTACGTTTTAAGAGAGCATGCAGTTGTGCTACTCATAATGTATGGTAGCATAGTGGCATAATCCATGTCGCCTCGTCAATATGTGGAGCTTGCTAGTTCCCGAGCATGGCAGCTTTCAGGAGGGAAGGTGAAAGGTATGTCTCCTGGTCTTTCATGTTGCTCTGTCGGCTGGCGGCATAGAAAGAAGAAGAGGAAAGCCAGGCTTTCGCGCCTCAAGTGAGGCTGCTGATGATAGAAATGGCCCTATTGAGCAGCTTTTTATAAATTTTGCGGGCAAAATATGGTATTATAATTGGGCTATGGACACACCTGAAAACTATTATGCTATTCTAGGCGTACCAATCGATGCAGATAACGATACCTTAAAACGTGCTTATCGTCAACTGGCGCGGCGCTATCACCCCGATCTGGCCGGCCCAGAGGGGGCAGTTGAAATGAAGCGCATCAATCGCGCATACGCAGTATTGAGCGACGCAGAGAAGCGGCAGAATTATGACGCCGTAATTGGCGGGGTAATTGACCTGCGCCATAGTGGCTTCGTCCGCCCGCGTCCCAGGCCACACAATCCGGCTGAGGATGCGGAATTTACGGGCCTTTCAATTTTTTGTACCAGGGGACCGCTCAAACGAGGGACCTCGATCACAAGCTCCCTGGGAGTTATCTCTGCCTTGAGTTGTATTCGTACGGTGCAGGGCCTACTTGTCGCCGCGGGCTCGCTTGATGGCAAGGGCAGCCTCTGGCAAGTCGTCAATGCTCAGGCAAGCAAGCCGATCAATTTTGAGGCCAATCCCGCGTTTACCACCGAGGCTCTGCGTGGGATGCGCCTTTCCGCCGCGGGCTCTTTACTGGCAGGCTGGAACAGGCTACACCTCCATGTCTGGGATGCCTATAGCGGCGCGCTCCTGTGGAGCTATGCAGTTGATCAGCGTGCTGTTTCGACGCATTATTCGCTGGATATGGCCTTGCAGGCGGAGGCGAATGGCCAGCGGCTAGCTCATCTTGCGCTTCCCCTGCTCATGGATAATGTACCGGCTCCGCGGGCCTGGGGAGTGCGGGGAACCGACATAACTAGCCATGAGATGGGCATGCCTGAAACGGCGATAACCGCTCCCGTCGTCTGTATTGAAGAAGAGATCGAAAAGCGCCAGTTCTGGGCTATCCGCCTGCGGGCCCTTTCGCAGGATGCTTGCACTTTGCTCACCCTATCCTGTGCTCACGTGTCGCATGAACAGCAAGAAGTCAGCATTGCACGTAAATGGAACCTGGCGGCCAGGACCCGCACCGGCAAATCGCGCCCACAAATAGATAGTTCTCTGCTTGTAGGACCCTGCATTGATTGTGCTCCACCTTATGCTGTAACACCCGACGCTCGGGTGTTAGCTTTTGTGCATGCCAGGGATAAGCTGCGCATCTGTGATACCGGCTCCGGCTCGTATAGTGAACTTGCCAGTGGCGTGATGGGAAGCAGCGCTAAGCTCGCGCTCTCCGCTGATGCGGAATGGGCAGCCATAGCGCGCGAGGATAGCGAGCTCAACGAAGGTGTGATAGATCTCTGGTCGGTGAGTACAGGTCAGGTTGTGCAAAAGCTCTATCATCCCTGGCAGATCAGCGCATTGCACTTTGTCGAAAAACAATTGGTTGTAGCGCTAACAGATGGGACTATTCACATATGGGAATAGTCTCCTGTTGCCATTCTCTTTGCCTGTTCGTTCGTTTAGTAGGTAGGGTCTGATAAAAGATGACCAGAGAACTATTTTTTACTTTTCGCTGTTATTAAAGGAGCGAGGTCTTATTTATGCGTGTTTCGGTAATTGTGCCGGTTTATAATGAAGAAAAGACGGTGGCACAGGTTTTAGAGCAGCTTTCACGCGTGCCGCTCGATATGGAAATCGTGGTGGTGGATGATGCGTCCACCGATCGGACATGGGAAATTTTGCAGGAGCTCAAGCAGCAGGAGCCATATAAGCAGTATCGCTATGTGCGCCATAGCCATAATCAGGGCAAGGGGGTAGGGTTGCGCACAGGCTTTGGCCTTAGTACCGGCGACCTGGTAACGATTCAGGACGCCGATATGGAGTATGATCCACAGGATCTACCCGGCCTGGTGCGGAAGTGGGAAGAGGCTATCGCAGCCGGTCAGAGCAAGGTAGCAGTCTATGGCTATCGCGATCTTTCAGCGCAAAAGTTTACCACGCGCTGGGGCAATCGCTTCCTGACTCTTATGACCAATCTCCTGTTTGGATGCCGCATCCACGACATGGAGACCTGCTATAAGATGATGCCCGGCGTGGTTGCGCGCGCCTTGCCTATGGAGGGTCGGCGTTTCGAGATTGAACCCGAGATCACTTCTTGCATTCTGCAGGCAGGCTATACTATTCTGGAAGTACCAATTAGCTATGCGCCACGGGTAGAGAAAAAATTGGCCCCGTGGAAGGATGGATGGCCTGCTCTCGCTATGCTCTTGCGCCGTCGCTTTGGCAAACCCTTTCAGCTTGTTGCCGCGGTCAGGGAGCAAGAGCAGGTAGCTCAGACCCATCTCTAAACCAGAGAGCCAGGCTGAGAAGGAATGGAGTGAAGAAGAGTTTATGAGTACACGACCTCGCATTCTTGTGACGCAAAAAGTGCCAGCTCCCGCTTATGCGCCCCTTGAGGAGATTGGCACTGTCGATGCGCATATGGAGGAAGGAAGTATCTGGCCATACGAGGAACTGCTTGGCCACGGGCCCGGACATGATTATATTTTTTGCCTGCTCACAGATACGATAGATGAGCGTTTTTTGCAGGCCTGTGCCGCCAGTAATCAGCGCCTCAAGCTGATTGCCAATATGGCCGTAGGCTATAATAACATCGATGTGGCCGCCGCCACACGCCTGGGCATTGCCGTGACGAATACCCCTGGTGTGCTCTCTGATACCACGGCCGACCTGGCCTTTGGCCTGTTGCTGGCCACGGCCCGGCGCATTCCCGAGGCGGAGCGCTATTTGCGGGCTGGCAAATATGAAGGCTGGGGGCCGTTGCTCTTTTGCGGCGCCGAAGTTCATCACGCCACGCTCGGCTTGATAGGCGCGGGCCGTATTGGCCAGATTATGGCCAGGCGCGCCAGCGGCTTCGATATGCGCGTGCTCTATTATAACCGCAGCCGCCTCGCACCGGAGCTAGAGGCTGCCTACAACCTCACCTATGCTGAGCTCGATGAGGTCCTCAAACAGGCTGATTTCCTGAGTATTCATGCACCTTATACTCCTCAAACCCATCATTTGATAGGTGAACGCGAGCTTACCCTGATGAAGCCCACGGCTATTTTGCTTAACACCGCGCGGGGGCCGCTCGTCGATGAGAAAGCCCTGGTCAAAGCTTTGCAGAACGGCAGCATAGCTGGCGCTGGCCTTGATGTTTTTGAGCGTGAGCCTGCTGTTGAGCCAGAACTGCTGACGATGGAACAGGTGGTTATCGTGCCACATATTGGGAGCGCCTCGCTGCAGACCCGTACCTTAATGGCTACTATGGCCAGTTCCAATATAGTGGCCCATTACCGCGGACAGCGCCCACCCAATATTCTTAACCCAGAAGTTCTGGTATAGCGTAGCTCTTTTACTGTGCACTACTGCGTTGCTGGCTACTTTATTCTAGCTTCCCAAAGTGTAGAATCTGTACCCACACTAGCAACGCAGCAAGCAGCATTAGCTTATCCACTTTTCAAATTCGGCAGAAAATAGTTATGCATCTTCTTTACAGATAACCCATTTATCTTGTATAAATATTCTCAAAGAGGTTGACAATTTGCACTCTCTTCTCTATAGTTCAATCAGTAAATATATCATGAGGGAACTGTGCATCAACGTTGTCAGGAAGAGCATAAGTAATGGTGGCTTATGAGGATATTCACCTGGAAACAGAAAGCTGGATAGGTAGATAGTTTGCCAGGATGAAATTTATGCTTGTATGCGTTGTATAATAACATAACCAATCCAAGCGGCCGATTTAGGTAGAGGATATTGGACAAATTATGATACACTAGCTACCATTGGCAAAAGCGACAAGACCGAAGCGCAATAAGTTATTATGGATAGGCGCTGCGAAGTTATAGCTTTGCTAGTCGTTTGCCCAAGACACCAGAAAATAGGGAGTGACCTATGAACTGTTCACGATGCGGGACTGAGCTGCCAGAATCAGCGACCTTCTGTCCGCGCTGTGGGGAAGCCTACGAGGCAGGTCAGCCGGGTACATTTACGTACCTTCCAGCCGGTGTCCCCCCTGGCCTACGAGTGTGCCACAGGATCTTCTTCATGCCTCTAAACCTGCCGCATCTGGTCAATCCGCGAGTATGGCTGGAGCTAAAGGGAAAGAGAGTTCAGCGCGTTCCAGGCCTAAGATCTTATCGATTATTGCCCCTCTCGTACTAGTCCCTCTAGTAGGTGTTCTCGCGACTCTTGGCATATTGTACATAAATGGCGATTTCTCAGCGCGTAATAATAGCAATGGATCTAACGTACACGCGGTACAATCCGGATCGAACACCCCTGCTCCCAGCAGCAGCAGCAGTGGGTTGCCGAGTCCCTCGTCGTTCAAGAAGCTGAGCGACGCAGACCTGAATGTCTCCTTGCAGTATCCTGCCGATTGGACGCAAGAATCACCGCAAAAAACGGCGGCGAGTAGCGTTTTAGGTATCCATTCTTCTCAGCAATTTGGTATTACCTTTAATGTTGTACGCTTTTCTGATACGTCGTCATCTTCTATCAGCGACCCGAATCAGATTAATCAGGTTGCGATTAGTCAGTTTAGCGGCCAGCAAGGAGTTAGCAACGTCCAATTGCTGAAGCCGGCCAACTCTCAGCCAACTATTGGTGGGGCAAAATGGGTACAGGCTGAGGCGATGGTAATTGCTACGAATGGTCTAAAGTTCCACATTGCTACCATCTCCGTTCAGCATAACAAGGACTACTATAATATCCAGGTCTTTGCGCCCGACGATTACTACTCTGAAGCCGTGCAGAAGTATATTCAGCCCATGCTAAGCTCCTGGCAGTTTCTCTCATAGGCCCTACAGCAGAAACTTCCCAAGGCGAGATCTAGAGAGCTTGCGCTAGCCAACTGTCGCAAGCCAGGAAGATCGCGCCTTTATTTGTTTGTGTCCATTTTATGTAAGATTCAGGTGTTCTGAAAGAGAAGAACATATCTGGCCATTCTTCAGCAAACAAATAGCTTGACACCGCCTTCTTGCTAAAGGTACGCTATAAAAAGGTATAAAACTCTATCTAACAGCAGTCAGACATAGAGTTTATGATGTATAGTGGGAAAAGAGGCAGTAGGGAAAATAGAAGTACCTGATCGCGAGAAGGAGGATAATTATCCATGTCGCAAGCAAGGCGTACTTTTGGCGTCGAGCGTCGTTCCATCGACTTTATTCCTGAGACTGAGCGCCATGGCAAGGTTCGCAGCCTGTTCACGCTGTGGTTTTCTGCCAACATGCAGATCACGACTGTGGTAACCGGAGCTCTGGCCGTCAGCATTGGCTTGTCGCTGGGCTGGGCCATCGTGGCTATCGTAGTGGGTAATCTGCTTGGTGGTATTTTTATGGCGCTCCATTCGGCTCAAGGGCCGCGCATGGGCATCCCACAAATGATTCAGAGCCGGGCGCAGTTTGGCTATTTTGGCGCTATTCTACCATTGCTCCTTGTTATCGTTATGTATATTGGCTTTTTTGCCAGCAGCGGTGTGCTGGGCGGGCAAGCGCTGGCGGCCTGGACGGGCCTGCCCGTGACGCCTTCCATCATTATCGTGGCGATTATTTGCACGGCCCTGGCTATCTTTGGCTATGATCTCATCCATCGTTATGAAGGCATTGTAAGCGCAATTTTTGCTATAGGTTTTCTCTATCTCACCATCCGTTTGCTCACCGGCCATTCGCTGGCCAAAATTCCTGCGCCTGCCTTCTCGCTGGGTACCTTCCTCCTGGTGATCTCAGTTATCGCTACCTGGCAGCTCACCTATGGACCATATGTAGCCGATTACTCGCGCTATCTGCCAGCGCGTACCTCGATTGCCACTTCTTTTTTCTCGACCTATGCCGGCTCTGTCATTAGCAGTATCTGGATGATGGGCTTTGGCGCTGTGGCTGTGGCTATCGCTGGCGCGCAGTTTAACACAGATGCAGTTCGTTTTGTCGTCGAGCAGGCAGGACCTGGACTGGCTTTTATCTTCTATATCCTTGTCGTTCTGGGCATCATTGGAGCAAACGTCCTCAATCTCTATGGCGTGTTCCTCTCTTCGACAACGACTATTGCGGCCCTGCAACGCTTCAGTATTGATTTGCGCACGCGTATCTTTTTTGTGCTGGGAGCAGCCATTGTCGGAACCGCAGTTGCCGTCGTGGGTCAGGGCAACTTTGTTGAGAACTACACAAACTTCCTGCTCTTTCTCCTGTACTTCATTATTCCCTGGTCCGGCATCAATCTCGTCGATTTCTATCTTATTCGCCACGAGGTCTACGACATTGACGCCATTTTTGATCCCAACGGCATTTACGGTCGGGTCAACTGGCGCGCGCTCCTCGTCTATGTGCTGGCCATTGTGCTGGAATTACCCTTTGTGAGCACGACCATCTATACTGGCCCGCTGGTGGCAGTTCTGGGAGGAGCTGATATCGCCTGGATTGTTGGCTTACTCGTATCGGCGGTTCTGTATTATCTTCTGGCCCGTGCACATACCACGGAAAAAGCGGCCCCAACCGTTATCGCGGAAACTGCACCGGAGGACTAGAGCAAGCGTGCGAAGCCTGCTCTAGAAGAAAAAGAAGCCCTATCGCGAGAAAACGCGATAGGGCCTTTGGGTCTATTGAGACAGAAGCAACTCTGCCGACTGCTGACGACTAGTACTCAGGCATGGCAGGAGCAGCGGGCTTCTCCTTCTCGGGCAGATCCGTGATAAGAGCCTCGGTGGTCAGGATCATTGCGGCAATGCTTGTAGCGTTCTGCAGAGCAGAGCGGGTAACCTTGGCAGGATCGATGATACCGACCTCGACCATATCGACATAGGAGTCGCTGAGGACGTTGTAGCCAATGTGCTCGTTGTTCTTCTCTTTCTGAGCGCGGCGTACGCCTTCGACGATCACCGAGCCATCTTTACCGCCATTGACGGCGAGCTGGCGCAGGGGCTCCTCAAGAGCGCGGCGCAGAATGGTAACACCAGTTGCCGCATCTCCGCTCAGGTTCAGGTTGTCAAGAGCCTTAACGGCATTGGCCAGGGCCACGCCACCACCGGGGACCATGCCCTCTTCGACACCGGCGCGGGTTGCGGAGAGCGCGTCCTCAACGCGGGTCTGGCGGTACTTCAGCTCAACCTCGGTGCCGGCGCCAACCTTGATGACAGCAACGCCACCTGAGAGCTTAGCCAGGCGCTCCTGCAGCTTCTCACGATCGTAGTCGCTTGTCGTCTCCTCGATCTGAGCCTTGATCTGGCGGATGCGGCCCTGAATATCTTCAGAATTGCCACGGCCCTCGATGATCGTCGTATCGTCCTTGTGCGAAACAACCAGGCGAGCGGTACCCAGATCGGCCAGGGTGGCGCTATCAAGGCGGCGGCCCATCTCTTCGCTGATCACCTGACCGCCGGTCAGAGCAGCGATGTCGCGCAGCATATCCTTGCGGCGATCACCAAAGCCAGGAGCCTTAACGGCCAGGACGTTGAGGATACCGCGCAGCTTGTTGACGACAAGGGTTGCCAGTGCCTCGCCATCGACATCTTCAGCAATGATTACGATCTCGCGGCGACCCTGCTGGACAATCTTTTCAATAAGAGGCAGGATATCCTGTACCGCGCTGATCTTCTTGTCAGTAATCAGGATGTAGGGATTCTCAAGAGAGGCTTCCATCTTCTCTGAGTTGGTCACGAAGTAAGCAGAGATGTAGCCCTTATCGATCTGCATACCCTCGACATACTCGGTCTCGAAGTTGATGCCGCGAGACTCCTCAACTGTGATCACGCCATCTTTACCGACGCGATCCATCACATCAGCGATAAGTTCGCCGATCTGCTCATCTGCCGCCGAGATAGAGGCGATCTGGGCGATCTCCTTCTTGCTTTCAACCGGGATAGCCAGCTGACGGATGTGCTCCACAACTGCCTCGGTTCCCTTATCGATGCCAAGCTTGAGCTGCATAGGATTGGCCCCAGCGGCAAGGTTCTTCAGGCCCTCGTTGACGATAGCCTGGGCCAGGACTGTCGCTGTAGTGGTGCCATCACCGGCGACATCGTTGGTCTTGGTGGCGGCTTCTTTGAGGAGCTGAGCGCCCATATTCTCAAAAGGATCTTCCAGGGCTATTTCTTTAGCAACGGTGACGCCATCGTGGGTGACAGAAGGAGCGCCAAACTTCTTATCGAGGGCAACGTTACGTCCTTTGGGGCCCAGGGTGCTCTTAACAGCACCGGCAAGTACGTCGATGCCCTTCTTCAGAGAACGACGGGCCTCATCGTTAAATACAAGCTGTTTTGCCATATCGTTGTAATTCCTTCCCTTTCAACTAGCCAATAATGGCGAGAATATCATTTTCCTTGAGCACCAGGTACTCTTCACCATCCAGCTTAAATTCAGTACCGCCATACTTGGCGAACAGAACGCGGTCCCCCTCGTGGACGTCGATTGCAGCGTGCTCACCATTGTCAAGCAAGCGGCCGCCGCCAACGGCAACGACTGTGCCTTCCTGGGGCTTCTCTTTGGCTGTATCAGGGATCACAATACCACTCTTGGTTACTTCTTCTTTTGGTGCAGGTTTTACGACCACACGGTCGCCAACAGGACGGATCTTTGCCACTACGTCTACCGCCTTCCTTTTGTATGCAAGTATTTACACAGAATTACGGTTATTCAGGCTTCTTTTGAGGTATAGGTGGGCGGGCTGATGCCTCGTCCGCGCTTATTCCATAATGAATGACACCAGCGATGCTCACAGAACGATATTGGGAGTAATCGCAGTTACAGGGGCCACCAGCAGCGCACCCGGTGCAGCAATAGGTTTTTCCCTGCACGACTGTGGGAGGCCAGAGGATCTCAATATCGCAGTTGGCACAGCGTATCCGTGTCTGTGCTCTTGGCTCACCGATGTTCTTTTGTGGATACTCATTCTCTGCGTGCATATCCTCTTATCCCAACTTCTCTATACCTTGCTTCGCCTCTGCATGAGAGTATCGCATAAACTTTGTTAGAAGCGCATAGGAGTTTTGTTAGAGGAATGTTAGAATTTCCCAATATGATACAATGGAGCATAAATTAATTACATATGTTGAGGACGATCATACAATGCCGTACATCGCAACTGTCAACAAGCAGGCTTATCACATCGATACCGGCGAAAATGGACAACGCAATAGCGTGACTGTGGAGGACAAGGCGTATGCCATCGATTGGCAGCAACTCGCCCCTCTTGTCGCCGATGCCCAGGGGCACGCCAGCCAGGAGGGCCAGGGCGGCCGCTATAGCCTGCTGATTAATGGTATTTCTTATGAGATCTTCGCCCGCCGCATTACAAGGCCTGAGCAGAAGGATAGCCAGACCTATGAGATCGAGCTGGCGGGCCAACGTTTTGAGGTGACTGTTGAGGATGAGCGCGCAAAGCTTTTAGCCGGCCTTGTGCGCTCCACGGCAGGACAGGGGGAGGCCGCCGTCCAGGCGCCGATGCCCGGCCTGGTGGTAGGCGTGTCTGTAGAGGAGGGCGCAACTGTGTCGGCCGGTCAGACAGTGGTGATATTAGAGGCTATGAAGATGGAGAATGATCTGCCGGCGCCTATCTCTGGTGTGGTGAAGGAAATTCGGGTCAGCAAGGGCCAGACGGTTGACCAGGGAGATGCGCTGGTGGTGATCAAGGGGCAGGAATAGTCAGCGGCTTATGCTTCCTTTAGAGGGAAAGAGGATGATCCTGTACAGTCTTGTGCTGAAACGGGAATCGTCCCCTTTCGCCGGTAAACAGGCTGGCTATCTTACGCCTGCGCGCCAGGAGAATCAATGGGTATCCACAAAAGCCGTGAAGAGTCCAACTACCTCATCCTGCTTTTCGATATGTGGCGAATGCCCGCACTCAGCTAGCATAACCTCGCTATATGCTCCGCCGTTGGCCTTATATGCTTCCAGGACGTAGCGAATCTGAGCCTTCATGGGCTGAGCTGGGTAGATCTCGGCTCCCGGCCAGCCCGGAACAGCTCCCAGTTGCCCGAGATAGCCAAAATCAAACATGGAAGTGTCCGAGACGATCTGATCATCTGCACCATGTATCCAGAGCACAGGCGGCTTCGCGCTACAATGAGCGAACGAGGCCTGGTTCAAGTATCTTGGCGAAAGCGCATTGTTTACGCCTAGCTTGCCTGGCGCAACATTGGGCCAGTGCTCAGAGCTTTCAGTATCGCCAGGATAATTGCCTGGGTCCACCTTCATACGCAATAGCGCGGAAACGTAGAGCTCTTCAAGCTCGGGAGAGACACGAAATGGCGGTTTAAAATAAAAGGTATTCATAGTTGCACGCGGCGAGAACGCGTCGTCGCTTCTGTCTCCCTGAGCCAGGCGGCGCACAAATTCCGGATTGGCAGTCCCGCCGCCACTGCCCGCGTAATCGGGCCAGGTAGGCGTACCCTGCACATCTCTGGTACCACCAAAGCCAAAGGGCGAGCCGGGCGCCTGCAGCGTCAATGAGCGCAGGGTTCCGGGATAATCCTGCGCATATTGCATCACAACGTTACCGCCCAGCGACCAGCCGAACAAATGGAATGGAGGGAGTCCCAGAGCTTGCACAAAGGCCTGGATATCGTCTGAGAAATCCCGTAAGCCGCGCGTTGCATCGACAGGAGCGCCTGCGCTCTCACCATAGCCGCGCATATCGGGCGCATAGATAATGTAGCGCCCCGTTGCACTCAAGGCTTGCATAAAGCTCTGAAAGAAAAGGGAAGATGAGCAATTGCCATGGATCAGTACCAGCGGAATATTCCCGGTACCAGCCTGCAGGTAAGCTATTTCTAGCCGCGCTGTCTGTATGCTTCTTGAAGAGATGCCGGGGAAGATTGATGTCGTATCCATAAGTTGTGGGCCTCCTCGGTTATAGAAATAGCACAAACACAGCTATATTGCTTTATTATGCCACAAATATGACTGACGAGTCATGCTTTTTCGTAAGATAACACATTGACGCTATAGAACTAGATGACTACTTTAGTGCAGATAAGTACTCTAACAATTCGGCATATGCTATAATTCGAGAGGTATACAAAGGAGGATGCGGCATGGATCAACGTCTGAGCAAGAGCGCCGAGGAGTGGCGCCAAACCACAGCGCGACGGGCGCGCGAAAAAGCCAAAGAGCGACAGTCAAAGTTTGTCACGAGTTCGAATATAGAAGTACCTGATCTTTCAACTGAAGAAGATCTACGTGATTTTGCTCCTCATGAGAAGTTAGGCTATCCAGGCGAATTCCCTTATACGCGTGGTATACACCCGGGTATGTATCGTTCGCGCCTGTGGACGATGCGTCAATACGCGGGCTTTGGCACCGCCGAAGAATCTAATAAACGCTATCACTTTCTGCTTTCGCAAGGGACGACAGGTCTCTCTGTGGCCTTTGATCTGCCCACGCAAATGGGCTATGACGCAGATAGCCAGCTGGCCGAAGGTGAGGTTGGTAAGGTAGGCGTTTCCATCTCCAGTCTTGAAGATATGGAGACCCTGCTAAGCGGCTTGCCGCTCGAACGTATCAGTACCTCCATGACGATCAATGCTACTGCCAGCATCTTACTTGCTCTCTATATAGCTGTCGCCAAAAAGCAAGGCGCAGACATCCGCAAGCTCTCAGGAACCGTGCAGAACGATATCTTAAAAGAATATACGGCCCGTGGTACCTATATCTATCCACCACGGCACTCGATGCGCATCATCACCGACATTTTTCGCTATTGTGCCGAGAATCTCCCGCGCTGGAATACGATAAGTATCAGTGGCTATCACATTCGTGAGGCGGGAGCTACGGCGGTCCAGGAGATTGCCTTTACGCTTTCCAACGCCATGAGTTATGTGCAGGCGGCTATTGAGGCGGGTCTGGATGTCGATCGTTTTGCCGGCCAGCTCTCCTTTTTCTTCAATAGCCATAACAACCTGTTTGAGGAAGTTGCCAAGTTTCGGGCGGCCCGTCGCATGTGGGCCACAATTATGCGCGAGCGTTTCCAGGCCAAAGATCCGCGCTCGCTGATGCTGCGCTTTCACACGCAGACCGCGGGCTCGACCCTGACCGCGCAACAGCCCGATAACAACATCGTGCGTACCGCGTATCAGGCTCTGGCGGCCGTGCTTGGCGGGACCCAATCGTTGCATACAAACTCAAGAGATGAAGCTCTGGCCCTCCCTACCGAGGCCTCGGCCCGCGTCGCTCTCCGTACTCAACAGATCCTTGCCTATGAGACGGGAGTTGCCGATGCTGTCGATCCGCTGGCCGGCTCCTATTTTATTGAGTCCCTTACGAATACGCTAGAGGAGCAGGCCTGGGCGTATATCCATAAGATTGACGAGCTAGGGGGCAGTGTGCGGGCTATCGAGCGCGGCTTTATGCAAGCCGAGATTGAGCAGGCAGCCTATGAGTACCAGCTGGCCCTTGAGCATGAGCAGGCCATAGTGGTTGGCGTAAATCGTTTTGTGACGGAAGAAGAAGAGCGGCCCACCTTGCTGCGTGTGACCCCCGAAGTGGCCCGGCGCCAGAAAGAGAAGCTGGCTGCGCTGCGCTTGCGCCGAGATAATCTACAGGTGCAAGAGAAATTGCAGGCGCTTGAACAGGCAGCGGCAGGAACCGAGAACCTCATGCCCTTAATTATCGATGCAGTTGAAGCCTATGCAACCCTCGGCGAGATTAGTGATGCCATGCGCCGCGTCTTCGGTGAGCAGCATGAGTTCCGTAGTTTAGAGTAATAGAAACGAAACAAACCGGTTATGAAATATTGGAGTTCAGATGATGAAGCAGAGACACACGTTGTGTACCCTGCACGCGATGCCGAGCGTAGCGATCATGCCTTCAATGATAAAAGTGCCGCTGCAGAAGCGGCACACTTCAGCACGGGTAGCTCCTCTACAACGCTTGATCGCTCCTTAGCCCCCATTGGTGTTTTTGATTCGGGAGTCGGAGGGCTCACGATTCTCTCAGCCTTGCAGCGCGAATTGCCAGGCGAAGCTTTTATCTATTTTGGGGATACCGCACATTGCCCTTATGGTTCGCGTAGCGAGGCCGAAATCACTGCTCTGGCCGTGGAGGCCAGTAGTTTTTTGCTTGAGCAGGGCGCGAAGCTTATCGTCGTGGCCTGCAATACTGCCTCACAGGCCGCGCTCAATACTTTGCGCGCGACCTTCTCCGTCCCCTTTGTCGGAGTTGTGCCGGCCATAAAGCCGGCGGCGCGGACCACGAAGCGCGGCAGCATTGGCGTTGTCGCGACGAGTCGGGCGGCCCAGGCGGCCTACCTCCAGCAGCTTATAGATGATTTTGCGGCAGGGCTGCAGGTCTATGCTGTGGGCTGCCCGGAACTTGTGACTCTGGTGGAAGGCGGCGAGTTCGCAGGCCCGCGGGTTGAGACGGCTCTGCACGAAGCCTTAGATCCCTTGCTCGCCAGGAATATCGATGTGCTGGTACTGGGCTGTACTCATTTTCCGGCCTTAAGATCTACTATTGAGCGTATTGTTGGCAAGCAAGTGCAGGTCATTGATAGTGGAGCTGCTATCGCGCGCCGCACCCATTCGATCCTTGATTCGGAGGGCCTCACGCGTTCCCTCGATGAGCCTGCGGTCTCGGGTTTGCTCAAGGTCTACTGTAGCGGTGAGGCCGAGGCTTTCGGACAGGTTGCCAGCCAGCTCCTCGGTTATCCTGTCGATGTTCAACAAATTCATATGCAAGAGTACAGCAAGGAGTGATATGCCGGATCATGTAGCGCTCGATGAGAGCCCTTTAATAATGCCAGGTAGATCTAAATATATGCATTTAAGAATAGCACGCTATATATCGAATATTCTTTCACCCATGACCATTTCATTGCCTCTTGTCACGCTGGCCGCCCTCTATCATGAGCATAATTCTCCGCTCAAAGTCGCGGGCCACGTCTTTTTAACCCTGCTCTTTGTGAGTATTGGGCCTTTGCTCTATATTCTGATAGGCGTGCGCAAGGGGAAATTCACAGATCTAGATGTCAGCGTGCGTACACAGAGAAATGGCCCCTTTCTCTTTATGCTGATCTCGACCCTGCTAGGGCTATTTTTGCTCTCGCTAATCCACGCGCCGCGTAATCTGCAAACCTTGCTCATCATTGCTATATTTGGTGGGCTTGTATTGATGATTACAACTCACTGGTGGAAGATAAGTATTCATGCAGCTTCGATGGGGGTAGCCGTTACCTTTCTGACGGCCCTGTATGGCATCATTGTCTTGCCGGCCTATCTGCTCGTCGTGCTGGTTGGCTGGTCGCGGGTCGTTCTGCGTCACCATACAGTTGCGCAAGTGATTGCCGGCTCGCTGGTAAGCATCGCCCTGTCCGCCATTGTGCTGGTCGTACGCGGCATCTAATCCCCAACAATAACAAGGACTCGGCAAGGGATTCCGAGTCCTTTGGCTTGCTCTGCAGGCTTTATAGCGCTCAAAGAGACTACAGAGCATTTTTTCAGTCTTGGTCAGATGAAGACCTTCTGCGTATGGCTGGCCATCTTAAGCACATTCTGATCCTATGAGGTCCGCGCAGGCTGGCAGAGGATCAGGAAGGCGATGAGGGCGGCAATGCCAAAGGCTGCGATGGCTGCTACCATTGGTATGGCAGTTGTTGTGCCGCCAAGGCCCACGAGGGGCGCCAAAACTGCCCCAACTGCGAATTGTAGCATTCCCAATAGTCCAGAGGCACTTCCACTTGTCCGGGTATCGGTGGCGGCCAGAGCCAGGGCCGTCGCATTTGGCACGATCAAGCCCAGGCTGGCCACAAACACGAATAAAAGTGGTAGGATTCCGCTAAGGCCAATGCCGGCCAGGACAACCAGCAGCAGGGCCAGAGCTGCCAGGGAGAGCATAGCAATTCCAACGCTAAGGAGCTTCTGGGCTGGCCAGCGGTTTATAAGCCTGGCGTTCAGCTGGCTCATGCCGGCCAGGCCAAGAGCATTGACGCCGAAGAGCAGGCCAAACATCTGGGGCGAGAGGCCGTAGATGTTCTCAAGGGCAAAGGGCGACATGGAAATGTAGACCATGGCCGCCGCGAAGGCGAAACTGCTGGAAAGCGCATAACCGAAGAAAGGCCGGTTTGCCAGCAGCATACGCATGGCTTGCCAGGTGGCCGAGATACCACTGCTCTGGCGGCGCTCCGGCTCTAGCGTCTCACCGATTCCCAGAGCAAAGGCAAGAAACGCGATGCCGCCAAGGATAGCTTGCGTGACAAAGACTCCATGCCAGGAAGTGAAGGTGAGCAATTGACCGCCAAGAACTGGCGCGATAATGGGCGCGAGAAAGTTGACAGTCATCAGCAGAGAGATGCAGCGCGTCAGGGCCTGATCGGCGTACAGATCGCGGGCAATGGCAAGAGCAATCACGATCCCGGCAGCTCCGGCGAAGCCTTGCATAAAACGCAGCAGCAGTAGAACTGTCACCGAAGGAGCAATGGCGCACAGCAGCGATGTGAGCGTATAGATAGTAATGCTGAGGAGCAGCGGCCCGCGCCGTCCGCGTGCATCGCTAATTGGTCCAATGACGACCTGACCAAAGGCCAGGCCCAGGATGCAAGCCGTTAAGGTGATTTGCGTAAGTGCCATGGAGGCGCTTAGATCATGGCTGACAGATGGAAGCGAGGGCAAGTACATATCGGTAGACAACGGCGCAAAGGCCGTCAAGCCACCCAGGATAAGCACGTACCTGAGTTTGACCCGCATCGATGCTTGCTTGCTGCCGATCACCTCCGATTCGCTTTCCGCGAAGCTAGAGGAAGGCCTGGCTGCTAGATCGCTATAGTGTGTTGATGAATTATCCCTGCTGGACATACGCTTTGCTCTTTCTGTGTGGCCTGTAGATAGCCTGCTTTTGATTATTTCTTGTCTTCCTGGAAGGGGAAGACAAAGACGCGCTCTGGTTCGACAAAAATGGCGACGCGTTGCTCGCCAGGCAGCATATTGGGAGTCGCATCCTTTCCCGTGTACTTTTGTGAGAGCACGTTGGCGATGTGGTAATTAGGATCGTCCTCAATACGCACAGCCTTGCCGCGGATCTCAAGAGAGCGATAGGGATTTGTCGGATCGGCTATAGCCAGCGCAATACGTGGCTCACGCAAGAGATTGCGATATTTCTGGCGTATTTTGTTCATGGTGAAAAAGAGCTGCGTCCCATCCCAGCCAAACAGGACAGGGCTTACCTGCGGCTCTCCCCTGGACCCGATAGTCGACATATATGCCACTGCAGTTGATTGCAGGAGATCGCGATGAGATTCAGGAATCGTTATCATGATTTGAAAAGTTCCTTTCTATAACGTCCCCTCATGAGGGGGGTGCTTCTCTCCATTTCGTTACTTGCCAGAAGTATATATGATCTATTCAATGAGGACAAATCATGTTTGACATAATCATATGAGATTTATTCATAAATGCTTTGCATATTAGGCAACCGCTTGAAGGACGAAGCAAGAGCTGCTGTGTCTTGGATTTTTCTACTCCGACACCCCTCCAATGGATGTGAGCGAGACTTTGCAGTATTCCACAAAGCCATGTATAATGCTGATAGGTTTTTGTGTGCTAAAAAGGTGGGAGAAGATGTTTCAGGGAGATCAAGAGCAGGAATTACCGCCTCATCATGGTGAGCAGATGAGCGTAGAGGCGTTTGAAGAGCTGGCGAAGCAGGCAACCGCTGTACGCTATGAATATATCAATGGTAGAGCATATGCGATGTCAGGAGGAACGGCTAATCATAGCCGCCTGACCGGTAAGATGTATCGCCTGCTTGAAGAGCAGTTGGCAAGTGGTCCGTGCCATGCCTTTTTTGATATGTATGTATTGATTGCCCAGGAGCGCAGCGTTTTGCCGGATGTCGTCGTTACTTGCGACGTTGCCGATTACCGCAATAATGCCACCTTAATTCGTTCTCCCCATCTCATCGTCGAGGCGCTATCTCCAGCGACAGAGCGTATAGATCGCACAGAAAAGTTCGAAGCGTATAAAAGTCTGCCCTCATTGCAAGAATATGTGCTTATTCACCAGAAGCAATATAAGGTCGAGGCCTATCGCAAAGTTAACGGCTGGCAGCCGCAATATTACGGACCTGGCGAGGAAATTGAGCTGATGAGCCTGGATCTTACAGTTTCCCTTGATGAGCTCTATACGGCCTCGTATAGCCATTGCATCGCCATTTGAGATACTAGCTCAACCTGTCTTGGCTTGCTATGAGGATAGATGATTCCCTAAATGCGTGCAAATCATATCTAACATAATCACATGATAGTTATTCATAATAACTTTGCATATTGAAATCTTCTCCCTTATATACCTTGACACGTATATACTTTATGAAGTATATTAAGGACATGGAACTTGCGTTCGAAGTAGATGCGATGCTGCATTGCCTGCCGTGCGAGGTTGAGTCTCCGGGGCCCGTCACTCAGCCGCGCAATGAGTCAAGCTGTTATCAGCCTGCTTACCTGGATACTCTCGAACGTCCTATCGACCATATGGAAGCAGTCAACACCAGCGAAAAGATGACAGGGAGAAAACGACGCGGCCCAGGCCGCGAGCGTAACAAAGGAGAAAGACATGAGAATCAAAGTGACCAACGTATATGTGGACGACCAGAATAGGGCTCTGCGCTTCTATACGGAGGTACTGGGCTTTGTCAAGAAGACCGATGTCGGTAAGGGTCAATATCGCTGGCTGACCGTAGCCTCGCCAGAGGAGCCGGACGGTACTGAGTTGCAATTGGCGCTTAACGACAATCCTGCAGCCAGGGCGTACCAGCAGGCAATCTTTCAACAGGGCCAGCCTGCAGCCATGTTCTACACCAACGATGTCAAGGGCGACTACGAGCGTATCAAGGCTTATGGCACCGAGTTCACGCTGCCACCCACTGACGTGACTGGCTCGACCATTGCGGTGCTGAACGATACCTGCGGCAACCTCATTCAAATCTCTCAACTGGCACGCCATTAAGGGCTGCTATTTAGCAGGATGGCAGCTCGCTGGGCACTGACGACCGCGACTTGAACCTCGGTGGGTCAGCGCTCCCGGTGCGCTGCCGTTGTATGGAGCATACTAAGAGCGTGGAATCTGTGTTCGAAATCATTGCGGAGCCGAACCGCCGTGCAATATTGAGCCTCCTGGCCTTCTCACCGCAGACGGTTGGTGAGATTGGGAAGCAACTTCATATGCCGCAGCCGACCGTATCAAAGCATCTACGCGTGCTGCGCGAGGCCGGTTTTGTTGAATCCACTGTGGACGCACAGCGCCGGCTCTACCGCCTGAACCCCGAACCCCTTCAGGAGGTGGATGCCTGGCTAGCTCCGTTCCGCCGATTCTGGTCCGCTCACGTGGATGCCCTCGAACGCCATCTCGACCATATGGATCAATTGACCCAACAAGAAGGAAGACAAGGAGAAGATAGAGATGACCGAGCGTGAGCAGTACGCACCAGGCCCAGCCCACGGGGCGCAGGTACAAAAGGATGGAGACAAGTGGACGCTCATTCTCGTTAGAGAGCTGCGACACGCGCCCGAAAAAGTCTGGCTAGCACTTACCGATCCGGCACATCTGCGCGAGTGGGCTCCCTTTGAAGCCGATGGGAGTCTGAGTACAGTTGGAACCACAGTCAAGCTTAGCATAGTGGGAGCGCCAAGGGCGCAGATTTCCGAAACAAGAGTGACGAGAGCCGACGCTCCCAGGGTGCTTGAGTATACCTGGGGCGGAGACGCTATTCGCTGGGAACTCGAAGCCATTGCTGGTGGTACGCGCCTGACCCTGTGGTACGCTATCGATCGCCGCTTCATCTCAATGGGGGCTGCAGGATGGCACATTTGTTTCGATGTTCTGGATCATCTGCTTAGCGGAACTCCCATCGGTCGCATTGTGGGTGGCGAGGCGATGAAGTTTGACTGGCCTCGGCTCAATTCGGAGTATGCTCAGCAATTCGGGATCGCAGTTCCGCGCTGGTCATCCGAAATTGCCAGGTCCTGAGCCTGCTAAAGCCAGGGTGAACTGAAGGAGAGGATGCAAAAGAAAAGCGCCCAACAGAGCGTTGAGCGCTTAACTTGATCTAGCTTTAGTACGTCACTTTTGGCCGCTGGCCACTCCCGCGTGCTGGGGAAGTTGGGGAGCCTGACCGGCCCCACCTTCGCGTAGCGGCGTAGCTGGTAAGGTTGCCGCGCGGCGCTGAGCGCGTATCGCTGGCGCCATCGCCTTGCGGGTAGAAGAAACGGTAACGCGTCCAACTATCCAGACGAAGCCGAAGAAAGCTGCCCAGTTGACGACGCCCACGATAATCAGGAACGCCAGGATGGGCAGGCCCAGAGCCTGAACGGCAACCAGGTAGAGCAGAGCCGTCACCACAATGTTGCCAAGAGTGACAGGAATCAGGATCAGCCAGGCGAACTGCATCAGCTGGTCAGCGCGCAGACGCGGCAGCGTTGTACGCACCCAGATAAAGACTGAACAGAGCAGGTAGATCTTGAGAATGAAGTAGACAAGACCCAGAATATTGCCAACAAAGCCCCACCATAGTGAATTGAGGCCGGTGAGATAGGCCACGCCAGGGCCTGAGAAACCACCAAGGAACAGATAGCTGGCAACCGCAGAGACGATGGCCATATTGCCATATTCACCCAGGTAGAAGAGAGCCCAACGCAGGCCGCTATACTCGGTGGCATAGCCGGCGACCAGTTCCGACTCTGCCTCTGGCAGGTCGAAGGGCGAACGGTTTGTCTCGGCCAGACCGCAGGTATAGTAGATCACCAGCATCAAAGGCTGAACCAGGAAGAACCAGGCCCAGGGCGTAAAGCCCTCAAAGATGAAATCAAGGATGCCGATGCCGGTCTTGTGCCAGATATTCTGGAAGTCCATAATCTCGCGCAGCGAGATCGTCCCTATGCCATCCTGGCCCGGGTAGCCGGGGTGGCCGGCCAGCACGCTGGTAAGGATAACCACGCCCACCAGAGAGAGCACAAGAGGCAATTCGTAAGAGATCATCTGCGATGCGGAACGTAAGCCGCCGATAATAGCATACTTATTGTTTGAGCCCCAGCCGGCCATAACCACGCCCACCACATCGATAGAGCTCATGGCAACGTAGTAAATAATGCCGGTCGCCAGCGCACTACCAGGAATGCCGATATAGGGAGAGAAAGGCATAACGGCAAAGGCCGCCACCACAGGAGCCAGGAACACCGAAGGGGCCAGCAAGAAAGTAGCCTTATCGGCATTGGCCACGTGGATATCCTCTTTCAGCAGCAGCTTACCAACGTCGGCCGCCGTCTGTAACAGGCCCCAGGGACCCGTATGTATAGGGCCGTAGCGATCCTGCATCCAGCCCATAAATTTGCGCTCCCACAGAATCAGGATCACCGCGCTGGTCATGATAAAACCGAAGATTGTCAGGAAGGACACCACAAACTGCAAAAACTGCCATGAAATGATGCCGTGTAGCAGTTGCGAGCCCAGATCATCAGCTAAAGGTATTGAGTACATATCAGGATAACTCCAACAGTGAAAAGCGAACGCGAGGCTGCTCGCTCTACTTGTTCGCTATTTCACATCTTTTTTATCGATCAACCTCACCTAGCACGAGGTCCAGACTACCCATAATAGCAATTACATCGCTCATCTTGTGCCCGCGCAACAACTCGGGCAAAATTTGTAAATTAACAAAGGACGGACCGCGTAGCTTGGCGCGCCAGGGATATTCGCTCCCGTCGCTGATAAAGTAGACCCCGAGCTCGCCCTTACTGCTCTCCAGGCCAAAGTACGTCTCGCCTCTTGGTGGACGCAGCGCGATAGGTGTGCGTGTTCCGATAGGGCCGCCCGGCATCTGATCGATGGCTACACGACAGAGACGAATGCTCTCGTAGATTTCGTTAAGGCGCACCATGTAACGCGCAAAGCAATCGCCCTCCTGGCGGACCTGTGGATTGACTGCCACCTCGCGATAGGCCATATAGGGTCGGTTAACGCGCAGATCCCAGTTGACGCCACTGGCACGCAAGATCGGGCCAGTTAAGCCATAGGCGATGGCCTGTTGTGGATCGATATAGCCCACGCCTTGCGTGCGGGCCATAAAGATCTCATTGCCTGTGAGCAGCCTGCTCAGCTCGTCAACATTCTTTTCAAGCTGGTTGAGGAAGGCTTCGCATTCCTTGAGCCAGTTCTTTGGGAAGTCGTGCAGCACTCCGCCAACGCGCATATAGTTCACATTAAAGCGACTGCCACCGAGAGCCTCAAAGAGAGAGAGAATACCTTCTCGATCGCGGAAGGCCCAGAGAATAGGCGTAAACGCGCCGAGGTCCATACCATAGGTACCGATAGCCACAAGGTGGCTGGCGATACGTTGCAGCTCCCCGACCAGCAGGCGAATATATTGCGCGCGGCGTGGAGGCTCGATGCCCATCAACTGCTCGACGGCCCCTGCATAAGCAGTCTCGTTGAGCATGGGGGAAAGATAATCGGCGTTATCCATGTAACGGATACCGCCCATGATCGGGCGATTCTCCAGAATCTTTTCGATACCGCGGTGCAGATAGCCAATAACAGGCGTGCAGCTAGTCACCGTCTCGCCTTCAAGAGAGAGCACGAGACGAAGCACGCCATGAGTACTTGGATGTTGCGGCCCCATGTTGAGCAACATCTCTTGCGATTTAATTTCTCCGTTTTCCGCACCTGGAGAAGATATGCCTGTATCTTGTTCTGTTGCCATGAGTTTCCTCGTTATATATGTTTCAATCTATACGTATGACAGGCGGGGCACCTTCCAACGTGACATTTATACAATTTATTTTTGTTGCAATCCCTTGCGTAGCTGTGTAGCAAACCTATATGACCATATCAATGCCATCAGTGCGGCCATAACTCCGAACAGGTAGCGATTGGCATCGGAAGAGAAAAATACAAAAGATAAAGCCAATCCCCAGCAGCCAAGCGCTACCATAGCCGACATGACTATATCTTGCATACGAACACGCCTGGCGACAGGCAAGCGTTTCGCGCTTTGCGCGCTTGCCGCGTTACTGCTGACGTTTGATGAGAGATCCGTGGCATTTCGCGTATCTAGCGAGCGTTGACGTGTTCCCTTTTTACGTGTTTTAGCTTTTGGCATCGCACCTACTCATATCCTGGCCGATCCTCAGTGGATCTACTTTTCCTGTTCCTGGTTGGTCCGTTTCCCTTCAGCGCTCGGCGTTACCTGCTCATCTTCTTCCTGGTAACTTGAATTATGGCCAAAGGTAGGCGTGCCAGGGTGCAGGCGTTCGCTCAAGCCCTGTCCCAGCTTTTTCTGTACGACGCGCTCTAGATTCTGCTGTTGGAATGGGCCCGCGACAGCCATATTAGGATCAACCTGTGTTGTGGCGCGAGGCTTATTCGTAAAGGGTACCTGGTGGAAACTCTTGAGCAAGGGATACCCCTCAAAGTCGTCGTCAAGCAGCATACGTCTTAAATCAGGGTGGCCTATGTAACGAATGCCATACATATCATAAGTTTCGCGCTCCAGCCAGTTGGCTGTTGGCCAGACCGAGACCACACTATCGACTTCGGGCTTCTCATGGTCCAGGCGAACCTTGACCTGTAAGAGCTGTGCGCGCGCTACAGATCTGACGTGGTAGACACTTTCCAGGTGATCGAGCATGTCTACTCCAGAGATGCAGCTGAGGAGATCAAAACCAAGCTGGTCGCGCAAAAAGCGGCATACAGCTACAAGGTGCTCACGATCTATGTCCAGTGCCAGGAAATCGCCCTTAAGCGTACTTGGGGCAAGCGGCTTGCCGGTTATCTGGGCAATAGGAGCCAGATCCCGGGCCAGAGCTGCGTTCTGATCGCGATAACCAGTAGTTGCACTGGGCACACTCGTTGAACGTGGTACTAAATCCATCGAGTTACCCCCTTACGCCATGCATAGACAAGACCGAGCGCAAGAACAATGATAAAGAAGAGAATTTCAAAAAAGCCGAAAAGACTTAACTGCTTAAAAATGATTGCCCAGGCAATGATGAAGACGATATCAACATCGAAGGCAACAAAAAGTAATGCAAAAATGTAGAAACCTAGCGGATATTGAACCCAGGCAGAACCAATAGGAGTTTCACCAGACTCATATGTCTGTAGTTTTTCTCTTGTTCTATTATGAGGTGCAAGCAGGTTCGCAAGGACCATTGCGACAATCACAAATACGAACCCGGCCGCCAATAGAATGCCTGCATAGAGATATCCAATATTGGCTGGTGTTGACACAAGCTTTCCTCCCAACAATTACCCTTGTTATCTCGACAAAGGCTAGAAATGCTGTTTTGATTATAGCACAGGGGGGAAGGTGCGACAATTTGCCCTGACAGGAGGGGGCCCGGCCGTTTACCGCCTGGCCGCCCATGAGAACTGAGCCGGCCGGTAGCCCAAAGAGGAGGCTCAGCTATCGACCCTGAAAGTACTTGTGACTGAAAAAAACACACCTGGCTTGCTTGTATAATGCATTTCGCCAAGTGTGTTCTATCCTCGTGGACCCGCAGGTTATAGCTGCGGAATCTGTACGGTCTCGGGCTTGGCCAGCAATTGGATGCCTGTTATCGGGGTCTGCTTGCTTGCCTTGATAATTTCAGCCACGATGACAGTAACATTGTCTTCGCCACCGCCATCGAGCGCGGCCTGAATGAGCGCCTCGGCACATTCTTCAGAATTGTCAGTATGGCTCTTTATGGTCTCTTCGATCTTGGGATCGCGTACCATGTCCCATAAGCCATCGGAGCAGAGAATAAGCTTATCCCCCAACTCCAGGGGCACAGTAAAGAGGTCTACCTCCACATTTGGCTTCTCGCCGAGGCTGCGATAAATCTGGTTGCGCTTGGGATGGGTGTAGATATCGTCAGGCTTGATGATCCCTGCCTCAACCAGGCTTGCCACGACCGAATGGTCAAGCGTAATTTTGCGCAGCCCCTGCGATAGGCGATAGAGGTAAGTGCGGCTGTCGCCAACGTTGGTGACATAGGCAGTCGAGCCAACGACGAAGGCCGCCGTGACAGTCGTGCCCATATCGGCATGTAGCTCCATGTTGTTTTGATGCACGGCTAGATTGGCGCTTTGCACAGCCTCGGCAAGAAGCTGGCCCGGCGCGCTATCCTGAATATCCACCTCTTTTATAAGGCGGGGCAGCATAAAATCGGCGATGGTCTGTATCGCGCGGCGGCTCGCATCCTGCCCATTGGCGTGCCCGCCCATGCCATCGGCGACTACGAACAGGCCGAAGCGCAGCGGATGCGAGGATATATTCAGCGTGCCCTGGGCCGCGAAGTGACTATCTTCATTGGGCTTGTGCTTGCGTTTGATACCAGGATTTGTGCGCGTGCTGGCTCTGGTATCCAGCGGTATGATCGTCGCTGATAATTCATCCTGCGACTGAATTGGTGCGAAATGCATAGTAGCCTCTTTGTCTATCTGGTTTGTCTGCCCATTTCTTGCCGCTTCGGGCCTCATCTCGATTGTGGGCTGCTCGGCTATCGAATTGTTAGGAACGATAGGGGCGGTGGGCTGCTGGAGCAATAGAGGGGGGATGCGAAGATGAAGGCCTGATTCCGAGGGTGAGAGGAACAAACGGCAGTTAGAGCAATAATTAGCGCCCTTTAATACCGGCTCCCCGCAGCGTGGACAGTGTAATTCCTCTGTAGGTAGCGGGTGGGTACTGGCATTGCTAACAGACGCGGGCGTCTCATTTGGGATCGGCGCTGTAGGCTGCGTCCATGTTTGCTGCTGGGCCTCCATAGCGGCTATGCGCTCCGCATCGATGGCGGCTTTGCGCTCGGCCTCCGCATATTCGGCATTCAGCGCATGCTCACGCCTCTTACGAAGTGCGCGCGAGCGCCCGAATAGCAAGCTGGCCAGAATTAAGAGCCCGATGAGAATACCTAGCCCTACTATGCTCAGCAGCCAGAGTGGGAGGGATAGGCCGAAAAGGGAAATGCTATTTTGTTGCTGGTCTAGAGAGGGATTGCGCTGTTCTCCGCTGCCGGCCGCGTTAAGAGAAAGTTTAGCAAAATCGGCAGCCGCTGCGAACTGTGGGTTTGCCTGAGCTGCTGATTGAAAGGCAATGTGCGCATCAGTGTAATTTTTTAGCTGATAATAATCAGTGATGCCACGCGCCCAGCTATCGGCAACAGTATTCAGGTGGGGCACAGCCAGTTCAGGCTGTTGCTTCAGGAATTGCTTAATATCGCTAAGCGTAAGCGAGGCCGAATCTTGCAGGTGCAGACCTGTCAGTTCCCCATCCTGATTTACCAGCGGAGTGCCGGGCTCGCTCCCTTGCATAGTGTTGAGAGCAATGCTATTGGGAGAAAGGAATTGGCGTGCTACTTGCTCATACTGGGCGTTGAGCGCAGCATTATTATTATTGGCAAGAGGTGGCGTTGAGAGGGAAGATGAGCTCTTCGTTAATTCGATCCCATGCGCTGAGGCCGTATTAGTATTAGCGATACTCAGGAACGGCAAGGTATGGGCAGAATCGGTATTGAAGGCAAAGAGAGCGGGTCCGTTGCTACAGTTGTTGTCTTTGAGGCAGCGGATAGTTAAAGGGACCGAGAGGGTATAGGCAATAAACTCGGGATTATACAGATTGCTGAAGATCAACTCTACCGAAGAGAGCTTGGCCGCCGGATGGGAAGAGATACAGCTCACCTCCCCGCTGGAACCGACGAGATTGCCATCGGTAAGAATCCAATTGTTCTGATCTGAGCTATTTGTAGAGGGCCAGCTGTCGATCAGAACGCCAAGGCCAGTACATTTGATCTCATTGGGTGCGGGCCTATTCTCTGTCTCTGCTTGGGTATAAGAGGCGATGAGACGAACCACAGAAACGCCAGGGCGCACCACATCCCTGGGCATATCCGCCACGCTAGTAGAAGCTGCGAAAGCAGTAGGAGATACAAGCACTGCCTGCAAGGCAATAAGGAACCCACCAAGAATAGAGCAGGCGTACCAGCTTGCTCGCCTCTTTCGCGTGGTCTTGAAACTATGCGTACTCATTGATAAATTCCCTTCATGCCGGATACACAGCGCATAGAAGATTGCCTCTTATCGTCCTAATCGATTTCGTAAACGTTGGTACATCTGTTGCACTGCTGGATTTGCACCCAGAGGACCTATAACGTAACTACATTCACGGAACGCATCCTCAAATTTATTTTCGTGCTCATAGACCTGGCTCAGTAAGAAGCGCGTCTGGTGATCGGCCGGATTAATGACGAGCACCTGGACAAAGGCCTGCTCAGCCACAGCGAAGCGGTTCATCCGCATAGCAAGCTGTCCTAGCGCATAGTGTACGGCCGGCTGGGGAGGTTGTTTGGGTGCCAGGTGCGCTGCTTCCTGGTATTCTCTCAGGGCAGCATCAAGTTGCCCCGTCTTATCGTAACACTGGCCTAAACGCTGATGAGTTTCAAAATCTTCGGGTTTTAAGCGTAGAGATTGTATATAGGCAGGGATCGCTTGCAGGGGCTGTTGACGTAAGAATAGAGAAACGTCGCCCACAAGTTTATGCGTTTCGGCGTCTTCTGGATTAAGCGAGAGAGAACGGTTATACGCACGAATGGCATAATCAATTTGAGGAGGAACGCGCCGGGCAAAAACCTGTCCAAAGATCTTATGCACCAGTGCATTATTCGGCTCTAAACCAAATGCCTGCATCACAGCGGCATGCGCCGGCTCAATACGTCCACCGGCAAGGTGGGCCAGAGCAGCGGCGATATGAGGACCGGCCGGCCCCGTTGTTGTATGTGTGGAAGGGCCAGTTCCCTGATGCGGGCCGGTACCAGATTGTGGACCAGTTCCGGGGGCAGGAGTAGGGCTAACGGGTGTTGATGGCGTGCCAGAGCGAGGAAAAGCGCTAGAAGGGGTAGCCGGATTGACCGGTCGTGGCGCCGCACCTCCTGGCAGGTTAGGTAGCATGGCGGGTGGCACTGCGCTGATGGGTGGCAGATTCATCAGTGCGCGCTCCATCTCCATGGCGTTGGGCCAGCGCTGCTCCAGTGCAGGAGCCAGAGCTTTCATGAGCACTTGCTCAAAAGCTGGCGAGATATCCGGGCGCAAGGTGCGCACGGGCGGGAACGAGAAGATGGAAGGCTTATTATTGACTGCATCATGATGCGTAAGCAGGCGGTGTAATGTTGCTCCCAACGCGTAGAGGTCGCTGCGTGGCTCGGGCATGCCGTGTAATTGCTCGGGCGGCGCATACCCAATAGTCATAATAATCGTGGCCTGGCGCTGCGACTGGAAGGTGCGAGCAATACCGAAATCGATCAATTTAATCTCGTCCCGGCCCGTGACCATGATGTTGGATGGTTTAAGATCGCGGAAGATGATTGGCGGATTCTGACGGTGCAGATATCCCAGCACACTACAGACTTGCTGTGCCCAGCTGCGCGCGCGCGCCTCCTCAATGCCATGGGCTCCATTGACGCCGGCTACCTTGCCATCTTGCTCCAGGATGTCACCAAGCGTACGCCCTTCGATAAAGTCCATGACCAGATAGTGCCGGCCCTCTTCCATAAAGAAATCGCGGACACGGGGAATACAGGGATGGTTCAAATCAAGCAGTAACGTCGCTTCTCGCGAGAACCATTCTACGGCCTGGTTGCGCTCGCTCTCGTTATGAAACTCGTCGAGCATCTCTTTGACGGCGCAGGGGCGCTTAAAGCGCGTATCTATGGCTTTGTAAACGGCTCCCATGCCGCCAGCGGCTATCAGCCTATCGATTTGGTAGCGGCCAGCTGAGAGCATTACGCCTGAGGATAGGCGGCGATGGCGGACATTCTCGCCTTCCTGGGTTGACTTGTTTGAGGACGGTGTGGCTACAAACTGCCCGCTGCTGGACCCACCAGCCGCGTTTGGCTGAGCTGATGAAGCTAAAGAAGAATCTGGCGTAGCGCCGCTGTTGCCAGGCCCACTTGACGGCACAGCAGAACTACTCGCATAGGCCCCATTGTTTGGATCAGACGGATAATTTTGTGCCATACTTTTACACCGTAACCTACTGCTTGAACTCCCTTATTTTCTGTGAGATATACTGCCTTCTACTGGCTCTATGAGGAGCTCAAGAAAACTTATTCTCCATCTCGCTCTTAGCTTTTTATATTGGGGGCATTATAACACATCTTTCCACTTATGCGCAGTAACCGATTTGACTGCAGTTTTGCGGAGTGTGCAACACCCTTACCTGCCTCCGAAAATGCAGGCCCAAAGTTAAGAGCCATTCGGAAAGAAGTATATAGAGAGAAGGGGGTTCTTTGCAACCCCCTCTAACCATAATTGTGCCATCAGTCAGCTATAATTTATGCTCGCTTGATGGCATGAAAGAAGCTTTTTTCCTGCTCACTGTTTGAGCCTGCAAGCATGTCAATGAGCTTTAGGATTGTGATGATGGCGCTGGCCTATCGATGACGGCCCGCGCATGGGCAGGGAAGCCCTCAAATTCTGCCAGCTGGCGAGTTGTCTCGCTGAGAGAGGCCAAACCTTCCTGAGTAAGATATCCTATTCCTGTACGCTTTAAAAAGTCGTAGACAGAGGTGCAGGAGAACGTATGGCCAAAGCCGCCAGTTGGTAAAATGGCGTTGGTGCCAAGGCTATAGTTTCCGATGCAAGTTGGCGTGAAGGGGCCAAGTAGGATCTCGCCGGCATTCTTTAGCTCCGGCAGGATTGCAAATGGCTCGCGTACCTGGACCTCTAGATGCTCAGGAGCGTACTCGTTGACAAATTTGATAGCCTCTGCCATATCGGGCGCCAGGACAATGCCACCTGTGCCCTTTTCTCCTTCAAAGCCCGCACGACAGAAGTCCTGGCGCCACTGAGGCAGCGCCTCAAGCCTGGCTGTTAGCACCGGCAAGACAGCCTCAACCAGGGCCTGGCTGTCAGTAACGAGCAGGCTAGAAGAGTCGGGGCCATGTTCAGCCTCAATCAGGAGATCGCGCGCAACAAGCTCAGGGTCTGCGCTTTCGTCGGCAAGAAGGATCGATTCGCTGGGCCCGGCCGGCAAGCCAACATCAACAGTACCATAGAGCAAGCGTTTGGCCGCCGAGACGTAGGGACTGCCTGGTCCGGTGAGCTTATGGACGCGCGCAATACTTTCTGTGCCATAAGCCAACGCGGCGATCGCCTGGGCTCCACTGGCGCGATAGATTTCGTGTACGCCGCACAGATCGGCAGCGACAAGCGAGGCAGGATCAATCTCGCCATCGGGTCCCGGCGGCGTGCAGACAACGATGCGCGGCACGCCTGCGATGCTGGCCGGCGTCGCAAGCATGTACATCACAGAAGGGAATGCTCCTTTGCCACGCGGCACATAAAGACCGACACTGCTGATGGGCGTGATCTTCTCGCCTGCCATCACTCCGGGCGCTACCTGAGTGAACCATTGCTCATGTGGCATCTGCCGTTCATGGAATGTGCGCACATTCTTGATAGCATGCTTGATTGCCGCGTAGACATCCTTATCAAGCTTGTCGTAAGCTTGCTCAATGGTTGCCTGATCGACGCGCAGGCGTGCGGGCGTGAGCTTGACGCGATCAAAGCGGGCCATAAACTCAATGAGCGCCTCGTCGCCGCGATCACGTACAGCATGCACAATCGGACGCACGTAATCTATGAGGTCGTCAATTGCCACTTCGGCTCGACGCAAGAGGCGAGCGCGTCGAGTAGTATCTAGTTTTGCTAATTCGTAAAAATGAATCATCGTATTTCTTCCTCATCGGAGCCTAAACTTCGTGGGGTGCTAATATCTGGCGAGTTGTTTTCTGTCCTTCGCCCCGTCTTTATGATACGTGAGAGAGGCTAAGTTGTCTATAGCACAGCCAGGCACCCCTCGGAAAAGTGGCGCAGGTGAAAAGTTTCCGAGAGGTGGCCCGGGGACTAGGCTTCGGAGGCGCGCAGCAAGAGATCCGCGCGTTCGGCGGCCTGCACATCATCGCGCATCCAGCGGGCGCCGAGAATGCCCACCAGGCCAGCGATAAAGAGAGCAGGAGCACAGGTAAGCAGGATAGCTATGCTTAGATCCTGGCCGGCCATGCCAGCTTGAAAATGCAAGCCATGCGTTGGATCGAGGGCTGTGGCCAAAATACCCACGATGGATGGGGAGAAGGCATCGCCGAAGAGATGGGCAAGAAGCAGAGAAATGGCCACGGCCGAGGCGCGCAGGGCCGCCGGCGCTACATCCTGGGTCGCAGCCGTACAGGGGCCGGTATAGATGGTAAGTAAAATAGCCGAGAGTACGAAAAAGATAGTAAAAGAGACGATATTGTGGAAGAGCATGGCTGCGGCAAAGGCCGGCGCTCCGACCAGAAAACCAACGCCACATACAAGCACGCGCGAGCCTGGATGGCGCCGGTTGAGCATGTCGGCCATATATCCGCCCAGGAGCGTACCTATGATGCCGGCGACAACGATAACTCCGCCTGAATAGAGGCCGGCCGTTCCCGAGGAGAGATGAAAGGTATCCTTTTGCTGCAGATAGGTTGGCAGAAAGGTTGTGCTGACTCCCAGCACAAAATAGGCAAAGACTTGCATGATGATTAATACTACCAGCGTTTTGATCCGCAGTAAGGACCACATCTTACTAAAGCTGGCCCTGAGCGTGCTTCCTTTTTGCGCGCCGGCTATGCTCTCCTCGCCTGCCAGGAGGTCTTGAGGCTGGACGGAGAGCCTTTTCTCATCAGCCTCGTTGCGCCCTGGCTCACGGATGAACCAGGCCAGAATAGCCAGGACCAGACCTGGTAAGCCAGTAAAGAGGAAGGCCAGGCGCCAGCTGCCAAAATAGAGACCGGCCAGCACGCCTCCCAGCTCGTAGCCTCCCAGGATACCAAGCAACTGGGCAATGCTCCACCAGCTCATAATGCGCGAACGTTTCTCGCGATCGAAATAGTCGCTCATCAGCGCAGTTCCTGCAGGAAAATAGCCGGCCTCGCCGATGCCAAGAATCATGCGGAAAATAAAAAGCGAAAGAAAATTGGTGGCCAGTGAGGTTAAGGCGGTAGTTACGCTCCAGAGTCCCACACAGAGCGCGACAACACTTTTGCGCTGGGAGCGATCGGCCCAGAGACCCAGCGGTATTGTGCCCAACGTGTAGACGATTAAGAAGGCCGAGGTAACGAAACCAATCCCATCAAGCTGAAAATTGAGTTCTTTGGCAATAACGTTCGCCGCTCCAACTAATACATAGCGGTCTAAATAGTTAAGGAAGCTGATGGCGAACATGATCCAGAAGACATATCTACTGCCGAAGCGCGTAAGAGTTTTCCAGGTGAGGGCCATACAGTCTTTGCACCTTTCTCTAAGCAAATCTTCTGTTGTTACTTCCCTTTTCTACGGCTTCCCCAGATTCCTGTCCCGTTGTCAGGCTGGCGACAATCCTCCTTTCCTTGGCGATAAGCTGCCTCTTACATGAAATCAATAAAAACTGTTGAGCGTATTATAGCATGGAGACAACGGAGAGATGCGGGCTCGGGAGGCGAATGCTGCAGCATTCGCCTCGGATGTCGCTATTGCTGAGTTAGTAAATTATCGACTAAGTTGAGAAATAGATCTAATTCGAAAGGCTTCTCTATATATAAGAGATGGCGCTGATGCATCTCACTTTTAGGAATGCTCGCACTCATAAAAAGCACATGCATGGCCTTAAGGCTTTCATCGGTAGTGATCATGTTCTCATAGAGCTCTAAGCCGTTCATGTGAGGGAGTTGGTAATCTAATAAACAGAGTTGGGGCCGCTTGCTCTGTATAAGTTTGAGCGCTTCGTGACCATCATTGACCAGCAGTATCTCGTAGGGAGTTTCGCCTTTGAGGGCCTGGAAAATGAAATCGGCCACATCGTGATCATCTTCCACCACCAGAATCAGCTTACTTGCGTTATCTTGATCTAGCATTGACTTACTCCCCTAATTTCGGTTGGGATCGAAAATCCCTATGTATTCTTCACGTTATGTGCCGGGGGAAAGTTTCAAAGTGCAGAGCTTAGGTCTGAAATTAATAGAATTTTTATGCACGAGGTAATGGACACAATATATATAATACTTTTTTGTATGAAGTTATACGTATGAAGCTGAGGCAAAGAAGGAGTAAGCTAATACTGGAAGCGGAAGTCGCTATACAATCCAAGGACGCGGCCGATGGTAGCTTACTCAGGTTGGGGATACGGCAGGTGAAGGCTAGTTTTTCTCGCGGACGCGGCTATCCAGTCGCAGCATTTCTAAAAAGCTCCAGGATTTCAGATCGCGTTCGAGATGATAGCGGAGCAGGCTATGCATGGCTGTTTCGATCTCTGCATGCAGACGAGCCGTCAGGCGTATCCGTGGCACATGTTGCCAGTCGTCGGCGCGTTGCAGGAGGCGTAAAACTTTGAGCGCATTGGCCGAGAGGGCCTGGGCCCACAGATGCGAGCAGCGCGGGCAGAGCGCACCACCCAGCGAAGGCGTAAAGCCATTTTCTTCCGGCTGTAGCTCTGAGCCGCAATGTGCGCAGACGCGGAAAACTGGTTCGTAGCCAATATACGAAAGCAAGTTAATCTCGAAGTAGCGCGTAAGCAGCTGCGCGCGACTCTGCTCGTCTTCAACCGAGAGAGCTTCCTGCGCGCGCTGGCCCTGCAGAGCAAGCGCATCGCTATCAAGGCCGCGTAAAGCTTCGAGCAGCAAACGATAGACGTTGGGATGCTGCGTATCGTTTTCAATGAAGCGATCGACCATTTCGGCCAGATAAAAAGCGCAGGTAGTATGCCAGAGCTCATCGCGCAAATGGAGAAAGTTTTCGATGCTCTGGGCCTGGGTGACAATATCAAGATTGCGGCCCTGAGCCATTTGCAGCTGGCTATGAGTAAGCAGATCCAGATGCCCGGCTTTCCTACTAATTGGCCGGCGCGAGCCCTTGGCGACTGCATGGAACTTACCTTTTTGAGGTGTAAAAAGCGTCAAGATACGATCCGCCTCGCCAAGGTCAGA
The DNA here is from genome assembly GCF_004208415.1 of Ktedonosporobacter rubrisoli. Classification (GTDB taxonomy): domain Bacteria; phylum Chloroflexota; class Ktedonobacteria; order Ktedonobacterales; family Ktedonobacteraceae; genus Ktedonosporobacter; species Ktedonosporobacter rubrisoli. Next base: position 8,625,471 of record NZ_CP035758.1, read on the forward strand.
ATGCTTAAGAATGACAGCTTCGATGGGGTAGCTACGCTGTTGCTGATGTCGCATGAGTGGAAATCCTGGAAAAGTAAAAGAGACGTGATAAGTATCACGTCTCTCTGGAGGCGACGAGCGGAATCGAACCGCTGATGCAGCTTTTGCAGAGCCGTGCCTTACCACTTGGCGACGTCGCCTTAATGGTGTGGAGCGGGAGACGGGGATCGAACCCGCGACTTTCTCCTTGGCAAGGAGATGCTCTACCACTGAGCCACTCCCGCTTATTGCCGTTGCGCGTCACTTTATTTTTTAAGTTCGCGCTACTCTTTCGTTCGCGCTATTAAAATACCATACTCCAGGCTTCCTGTCAACCACTTTTTAATGAGTTTTGGCGAATGGCGCAAAATTCGTTGGCTGGACCAACTGGCCTGCGGCCGCGTCCAGGGCCGGCACCTTCTGTCTGCTGCGACTAATCAAGGCTGAAGCCACGCTCACGTAAGAGGGCAAGGACACGTGCCAGGTTTGCTTGATCTACGCGCACAAGACTGGCCGCTGGCTCGACTTCCTGACCCAGGAGAGACTGTATTTCCTGATCCGCTTGTAGATCTTGCAGCACCTGGCTGGGCAGGCGTAGCAGGGGAGCATGCTCTACATGAATATCATGGCCCGCCTCATAGCCATTGCCCCACAGTTTAAGCCTGATGAGGAGCGAGCCAGGAATGCCACCTTCGCAATATTGTTGCAGGAAGCGCACAATATATTCCAATGAAATGCCCTGCTGCAAGGCTTTCTGCAGAGCTGAAGGCGTGAGGCGGGACCAGCCGCTAGCCTCGTCACGCGCACTAAAGCCTTCAAGTTCGGCAACCAGATAGAGATCAAGTACTGCGTAGAGTGGCTGAAGCAGCCCGCTATCGTGTAGCTGCCACTGCGGCTCATGGGGGCTGGCTCGCCAGCTTTCTATTGGTCCTTCGTAGGCAGGAGCCTGGGTCAGGGCCGGCAAATAGTCGCGCTGCCAGAGCAGCTCCTGAAGGGCGGCAAGCTGCTGAGACGTGACTTCAGCGATGCGCGGAGCCAGGCGGCGCCTGAAGAGATGGCGCGTTTGTTCAGAAGCTAGCAGCTCATCAAGCCAAGCCTCATCGTCAACCTCAAGCAGTGTCGTGCTATTCCATATCTCCACGCGACGGGCCTGGCGCTCCCATTCTGCCAACGAATAGCTAACATTCTGGGGCAAGGCTTTCCCGGCGGCCTGCTCTAGCATAGCCTGGATATTCTCGGCATGCAGGCCCATTTGAATGGCGCGCGTCACGCTGGACTTGGTAAGCTTGTACTGAGCGATATGCTCAAGGCTTACCAGTTCAGCAAAGCGATCCAATTTAACGAGGAGCAGTTCCGGTACGGGCGCCAGGGCAACCAGCTCAAAGTTAGGCTGCACGATCAGTCGTCCGCCGCCTTCATCCTCGTCTGCCGAAGAGGTATTGCTCAGGCTTGTGATGATATCTGGCAGAAGGCGGAATGAATTTGGGGCTTCCTCTCGGTCGGTCTCCACAAGGCCAAGCCAGTGCAAAGGGCCTCCCACGACAGAGCGGATAAAGCCGCCCTCAACCAGGTGCCAGCCCTCGCGATGCGTTAACCAGCCGCGGCGCAAGCGAAAATCCCAGCCGTAGGGATTGCTCCCGCTCGAATAGCGCTCGGCGCGCGGTCCATACTGGCGCGGGAAAAGCAGGTAGGGAACATAGAGCTTTGTGCGCGCGATAAACGTAGCAAAGTCGTGCCATTGCTCCAGGCCTTCGTAGAGCAAGCGCTCAACTACAGCGTGACGCGCGCGTATCACCTCTTCGTGAGCCGGCTCAAGCAGCGTCGGGCCCGGGCGAACATTTACCTCTGGCAGATCGAAAAGCTCATTCCAGAAAGGTGTTTCCAGATAGAGATGGAAGCAGCGGCGCGCGCGTTCCAGTAAAGGTAATGAGAAAAAGCTTTCGGCCGGTAGAGCATAGATAACGCCGTGTCGCTCCTGAAGTAACCCGAGCTTCATCAAAAGGAGGCGAATAAAGAGCAGATGAGGCGCATCGCTCTCCACGCGTGCTTGCTCAATATGTAGTTTTGGGCCAAGCTTCTCTACAACGTGGCGCAGCGCTGAGCGCGCGAGCAGGCCGTTATTAATGATTGCCAGGCCATCGCGCGTCGCGGATACAAGGGACCAGTAAAGGTAGAGCAGGCGTTGTAAGGCGCGTATGCCTTCACCCTGGCTGGTGCTGTTCTCTTCGTCTTCAAACTGGCGCAAGCTTTCCGACAGGCCCCAACTACTACGTGCTGATTCCTGCACAGTCAGAGGCACAATTAGCACGCCGTCATGTACCCCACTTGTATACTCCCGGCCCATGAAGTTTGTCTGCTTGCCCCAGAACAAGAGTCCCAGTACGAGCAAATGGCGTAAGGCCTGCTCAAAGACTCCATGCGGATGAGCTGCAGGATACTGCAAACCGCCGCCCGGCTGGTAAGTGAGCGAAAGCTCGGCCACTCTGCTTACAGGGCTCTCATGCGCAACCTGCTCATTTTTTTTGACGGGAGTCAGCAGGCCGGCGCTAGTAAAATAGAGCGCCAGGTCACGGCTATTAGCCCGACCGCCGCAGCTACATAGCTCGCGCAGGAGGAGCTTTTCAAGATCGTTGAGTTCCTCAAAAGCTTCGCTAATAGAGTCTTGATCAAATAGAGTTTGGGCGACTTCAGCCATAGATTGCGGAGGGGCAATAGAAGACGAGCTATTGAGCTGCAATTTAGGTGCAGCGATATGGCGCGTTTTTATTAATGATTGCAGGTGATAAGGTGGCACCGTTTGCAAAAGATCAAAATCACTCTGCTGCATATGAATCCCTATCGTGTATGAGAGGAGGCTGCCCATGCCGTTTAAGCTCATCAGTAATCTGTTTAGCCCCAGGTTTATTCAGGATGAGCAACGAAGGCTGAATACTTTGAACTATATTATTATTTAACGCAGTAGTTGCCGCCAATTCGCGCATAACTGTGGGGTCAGCCGTCTCTAACAGCGTGACTCCTGTGTAGATGCGGACCCGGCCATAGTTTGCAGTCCAGCGACCGAGCTGAGCTTCCAGGCGGGCCAGCGGGTCATCCTGGTGAGATCTGTGGCTGGCAACATGGCGCAGCGCCTCCAGCAGGTGCTCGGGATGCTGTCCCCGGCTCATAGCGGCGCTCAAAGCCTTTGGCGTAAGGCGATAGCGCAAGCGCCCTTCATAAACTCCTGCAGCCTCCGTAAAAGTTTCCATTAATTCAATCAGCGACCAGCTCTGCACAGAGCTAGTAATCAGGATCTTATCCTCGTCCACAATATCCAGCATCTCGGCGAGGTTATGCGCATCCTGGGTGGCCAGTGGCTCACTTGCCTTGCCCTCATGAAGCAATTTGTCGGCAGTTGGCGTAAGGCTGAAAGCGAGTAGGCGTCCATCAGGCGTGCAGGCAATATCGCAGATTCCCCACCAGTGGAGCGGACCCGTGAGCAGACGGGTCAGATAGCGCATCTCGGCCCTTTGCCAATCGCCAAGCACATTTGGGCGCAGCACACGGCCATCCTCTGACTCGACCCACCAGTGCGGCGAGGTAAATAGCTTCTGCCTCTTCTGCAAAAAGAGCGGGTTCAGGCGATAGACAAAGCGGGCAAACGAGGAGAAACTCATCCATTGTTTGCTGGGAGCCTGGGCCAGAAGAGCTAGCAGGGCCTGACGCGCCTCGCTGTTCTCGGCGTCTAATTCACCAGGACGGATAAGCGGGTGGTTATGCGCCGTGGCGCGGCAGCGCAAGCGCACGCTCTCTTCCTGCAAGGCAAAGAGATCTTCGTACGAAGATTGCGTGAGCCAAAGCTCAAAGAGATCATGGGCGATCTCGGCCCGTGCGGGACCCAATAATAGTTGGGCGACGTTAGGGAGCGCGCGCAGATAAGGCGTGCCTCCATCATCTTTGTGCAAGATATCGGCCTGGTGTAGCAGACGTACGGCGAAACGTAGAAAGGCAGCTGAACGCGGCACGGCAGCCTGCAGAGCGGTAAGCAGCGAGTTTGTTGGCATATCTGCAGGAGGTGGAATCTGGGTCAGACCTTCAGAGGGTAAAGAGCCGAGTGTCCGTGTTGACTGAAAAGGAGCATTATGCTCGCGCCACTCGTCGTCATACACAAGCCGATAGCTATCCAGGGCGCGGGCCACCAGGAGCAGATCTGTAAGCAGTTGATATGGTTCTCTTTGTAGAATGATCGGCGCATCCGCCTCCGCCACACCTGACTGTTGGACATCATAGCTGGCCACGGGAACAGTAACGCGCAAGGCCGTGCGGACTTCGCCAGGGACGTACCAGCCCACATCGAGTAGCGCGCCGCTCAGGCCGATGCGCTGCTGTGCTGAGCTATTCAGGCTTGTGCGGAATAAAAGGCCCTTGTGTTGAAGCGCCGTAAGCACATTTTGAAATTGCGCAGGTTGTCCCAGGGAAAAGCGCTCAAACAGACCGCGCAAATCATCATCGGTGAGAGCGCCCCCCGCTAAAGTTAAGGCCGCCAGCAGCTGACGTTGGGGTTTTTCCAAGGTAGCCGCGACATGGCGGACGGCTTCTGGCTGCTTCAGCTTTTCAAGGATAGCATCGATAAGCTGTTGCTTATTCATCCCGTTGGGAACGAGCTCATACTCGCGGGCGATCGCGCGCAGGTCGCTTAATCCCATCTGGGTCAGTATATCGTCAATGCCTGTGAGTGGAAGTGGGCCGCGTATATTAACCGTTGCTCTGGCCGCGCTAAACGGCCGTGTTGGCTTACTGGCAGGCGTAGCCTCCTTGCGCATTGGCTCATGCGTGGCTGGTGCAGAAGATGTTGTGGACCTGGCAATTTCGGCCGGAGCCACCTTGACGGTCTCCATAGGATTGACAAAAGTCGCCGGGCGTGCTAGCCATTGGTAGAGCAGGGCAGCAGCATGCGCGCAGGGAATGGACGTAGTAGAGCTGCAAGGGCATGAGCACTGCCATGTCGTGGCGCTCTGGATCTCGACCTCGACGGGGTAGCGGCGCAAGCCGCCCTCTTCGCCCGGCTCCGGGTCATCGGCCAGATGGGTCACCTGGGTGCTTATCGTATGCGCAACGTCGACGATGCCGCTAATACGTCCTCCCTGGCGCTGCGTATCGTGTACAGCGCCTAAACGGCAGTACTCCTGCCCGAGCGATGCAGCGGTCAGTCCTGCCATGCGAATAATATCGGCGGCACGTAGGCGTTGTAGAGTGCCAGGTACAACATTTTCCATAGATTCTGTCCGTAATAATATACATACAGTTGACTATACTGGGCTATAATAACACGAGATGAACATACGGTCAATTGCATAAAGATCGTTGGTTCTATATTGTTGGCCAATAAATGCATGTCCAACAAGAACCTGATTTCTAGAGGCAACGCGTAGAAGCTGGTATTCATCGCAGCTCGTTTCAGGAAATTTCGCGAAAAGAGCTTTCAGCAGCCAGAATAATCGTATAGGCTACACTTCAATGTAGAACGAATTTTAGATTATATGCGCAACTCTACTCGTAGTATAGATTGCGGGCACCAATAATTATCCCTGGCAGAGAGGGACCTGGAAAGCTGCCAGGGCTCGCGCTACTGGATCTAATTATATTGCAAGATGCTTACAATACAATAGAGCGTCTTGCGGGAGGGTCGGTAAGCGGCTGGCCCTGACTTCTGATCCTCCCAGAAAAAACGTTTAGAGTCGCTTCAGAACGCTGTTAGCGAAGGCGCGCAGGCCATCAATATCGTCGAGATCAAACCATTGCAGCATCAGTTCTTCCACGCCGGCCTTGGCAAAATTCGTAATCTGTTCAAGGATCATATCGGGCGTGCCGACGACAATGTTGCCGGTTTCCCTCAAGATTTTGAGGGCTTCATCCAGAGGCTTACCAGCCAGATCAGGCCGTTGCTGGCGCCAGCTTAGACGTTGATCCAGCTCGTTCATATCGCGACCGAAGAAGAGCGAAGTCATCAAGGTGCGCTTGATATCTTGCGGTTTGCGACCGACGATGCGAATTAAGTCGTCAAGGATAGCCGAGCGCTCACGGAACGTCTGCGGATTAAGGGAAACCGCATTCCAGATATCGGCATAGCGTGCGGCCAGGGGCAAGGTGCGCTTAGGGCCATTGCCACCGATCAGGATTCGCGGTCCCCCGGAACGTTGGGGGCGTGGTAAGAGCGTAGCGCCGCGCAGCTGGAAAAATTTACCGTCGAAGGTAACCGGCTCGTCGCTGTGCAATAAATGCGTCACTACCTCTATGCCCTCTTCCAGGCGATGCATACGGGTCTGAACATCGCCGAGCTTGTGGCCGAAGAGCTGATGCTCGCGGACCTGCCAGCCAGCTCCCAGACCCAGAATCATGCGCCCGTCGCTCAAATCATCGAGCGCGGCAGCCTGGCGGGCCAGCAGGGTTGGCTCGCGAAACGAGATGGGGGCGACCAGGGGTCCAAAGTGGAGATGTTGCGTATGATCGGCTAAATAGGCGAGAGAGACTATCATTTCTAACGATTCTATATCTGGCGGTTCCGGGTTTGTGTAATGGTCAGAGCGGAAGAGCCCGGCAAAGCCTAGCTCCTCGACCTCCTGAACCAGACGTTTCCAGCGTGGCCAGGTCAAGCCATTTTGGCCCTCGATCATAATTGATAGTGCTATCATCTCTTTTTTCTCCTGTTATACTGCTTCCTATTAGGATAATACAAGGAAGCGGCAAGCGTCCAGTCTGATAGTCGAAACGCTGGGCCATGTTTCAGCTTGACAGGCTTTAGATAACTTTCATATACTTGTACTACCGCTGGAGTAAAACGTAGCCGTTATAGAGAACGTCGAAATTATTCCGCGCGGAGCAGGTATTTCTCCGTGCTAGGAAAGGCTCAATCGCGATGTCTAACGTTTTTCGCTTACTCGCCGATGAAGAGAAATTTACCGACGAGCTTTTCGCTTTTGTGACAGATAACAACGCCGATAGCCGCAATGAGCGGGCTATCATCAGCGTCCTGCACGAAGTAGCGCCCCAGATTGTTTCGGTGGCTGAGTGCATGGTCATTGATGGCGTTGATGAGCGCCGCTATGTTGCTGATTATGTGCATGCCGTGGTAAGCGGAGAAGGCCTTTACGAATAGCCGCGATCCCTGAAAGGGCAGCTCGGCTACCTCTCCTGCAACTGTTTTAAAAAAGCAGAACGACAATTGCAGGAGAGGATTTTTTATTACGCTTCTAAAGCGTACATGACGTTGGCGACTGCCGTCAGCGCTGCCGTCTCTGCGCGCAAGATGCGCGCGCCCAGCGTGACCGGCGTGACGCAGGCCTGGCGCGCTTGCGCTATCTCTTCAGCGGTCAGACCGCCCTCGGGTCCGATAAAAAGAACTACAGTCGGCACCTGAGCCGGCGTTAGGCTTGCCGCCGCGCTGACATCTTGCAAGACTATGCGCAGGCTCTGGCCGTGCTCCTCTTCCCAGGGAATGAGGGCAATTGCCTCATCTGGAATGTTTTTGAGGGCCTGCCCAAAGGGCAGAATGGGGGCCAGCTCGGGTAAACGGGAGCGTCCACATTGCTCGGCGGCTTCCTGGATAATGCGCTGCCAGCGCTGGAGCTTGGAAGATCCCGCCTCTTCGAGTCCAGCTGTCGAGCGGCGACACAGAATAGGGGCAAAGGTTGAGACGCCCAGCTCGGTACCTTTTTCTAAGATCCATTCAAAGCGGGCCGATTTGAGCAAGCCCTGGCAGAGAATCACGTGCGTTACGGGTTCGCGCTTGCCCTCGCGCCATTCCAGCAGGCGAACCTCAACGCCAGCTCGGCTGCTGCGACTGACGGCGCAGAGCGCCTCTTTGCCGCTGTTATCAAGCAGGACAAGTTGCTCATCAAGGGCCACGCGCAAAACGTCGCGTACCTGGTGGGCCAGCTTGTCGGGCAGCTCGATAGCGCTATCAGATGTTGCGCCGCGCAGAATTTCTGGTGTGACAAAAAAGCGGTGCATCGGCGATTAGCCTCTTTTGCGTAGGATGAGGGCCATCCAGTCCTCAATCATTACCTTGTCAATTTGTTCAAGACCGGCCGCGAGGAGGGGGTCCAGGGCATCATGCAGGCGCGCCTCAATAATACCGCTGACCACAAGGACACCCTGTGGGGCCAGAGTTTGCGCAAGCTGAGGCGCGATGCTGCCAATCACGTGAGCGATAATATTGGCCAGCACAAGGTCGTAGCGTCCGGCCAGGCGCGCGGCCTCCGCATCATCAAGAATGCCAAGCACAACCTTGATGCGCGCGCTGAGATCGTTAAGCGCGGCATTCTCGCTAGCGCTCTCTACTGCCACGCTGCTATTATCGATCGCATAGACGCTCTCGGCTCCCAGTTTGGCCGCCGCTAGAGCCAAAATACCAGAGCCGGTGCCAACATCCAGCACATGCATGCCAGACTTGACGCGCTGCTCAACCTGTTCCAGGCACATGCGCGTCGTAGGATGCAGGCCGGTGCCAAAGGCCATGCCGGGATCAAGCGTAAGAACCACTTCCTGCTCTTTGGGCGTATATTCGCGCCAGGAAGGGCGAATAACCAGGCGTTGGCCGATATGCGTTACGTGGTAATAATCCTTCCAGGCGTTGGCCCATTCATCCTCTTTGACCACACGCTTCTGCATCTCGCCGACAAAGTGCTCTCCCAGGCTGGAGAAGTGCCAGAGGCCCTCAGCGATTTGCTGCGTTATAGCCTCCTCTTTGCCATCGAGCGGGAGATAGCCATGCACAAGCACCGGCTGTCCCTGCAAGACGCGATACTCCTGCCCTTCATTGATGAGCTCTATAGGCTCCTCGATTGCCACACCTTCGCCTGTATAGCGATTTAGTAGCTCGCTAACCGATTCTACGGCATCCGGGTGAGTACGAACCGTTAATTCTAACCAATCCATCGCAGACTTCCCATCTCCTCAACTGCTAAAATGGCTGCCGGGCCGTCACCGTAAATAGATGATGCTTAACCAGGCCCAGTAGCAAGAAGAGCCGGGATGCATCCCGGCCAGTTAGTATTATTGCACAACAATTTCAGGATAACGAGGGCTTAGCCCTTTTGTGCGGAAATTTCGTAGTAGCCATGGGTGGCTCTGGTACGAAAGCCGCACGACGTGTAGAGACTGATCGCTGGCGTGTTGGTAGTATCGACATCCAGCATAATAGTCTTCTGGCTGCTGGCGCGAACCGTGCGAATGATCTCTTCCATCATCTGACGCCCATAGCCACGTCCACGATAATCGGGCACAACACCAACGCTATAGATGCCGAACTCTCCATCGGCGTCATCGAGCCGCAGACAGCCTACCGGCTCCTCGCAGCCTACCGACTCCTCCCCGAACGTAGCTATATAGTAACGTTGGTGGGGATTCTTGAAGCGTTGTTCGAGCCGTTTGCGAAAAATCGTTTCGTCCTGCCCAAAGCTACGGCTGAGAATTGTCGCGATCACATCGAGATCATCAAACTCGGCAGGCTTGAAGGTGAGTCGATCGTCAAAGGTAGAGCTTTCTCGAAAATGCTCCAGCTGCATCTCGTGCTCGGCAAAGGAAAGCGTAGCCCCCAGCTGCGCAAGCATAGCCTGGCCCGAGCCAGAGCCCTCTTCGCAGACAAGGATAAACCTTTTGGCATCTGCATGCTCCTCGCGCGCTTTGCGCAAGAGCGCCTGAAAAATGCCCCGGCGGCGGTAATCAGGATGAACCATGCCTGCTAGCTCGTACTCGCCACTGAAGTCGTCGTACAGGTGCACATAGCCAACGAGCTTATCATCTGCATAGTAGAGAAAATCGTTGTTGGCCGCGTTGACCTGTTGTCGAAGCTCGTCCCAGCTCCAGCGCATACGAAGATTTTCATAGCGCTTGCAGAGCTCAGCTAGCTGCTGAATAGCAGTGAGCTCGCTAGCAGACAAGGTTGTGCGGGCCACGAGGGTATGGCCATCGTTTTGAGGCATGCTTATCCTTTCAATACCTTACAGTAGCGGCTAAAAGACAGCTGGTTCCATATAATCGCCAAAGACTGAGCGGAAGACGTCCATGACCTCGCTTAATGTGGCATAAGCCCTTACCGCCTCGATGAGCGCAGGCATTGTATTTTCCGTGCCCTCAGCCGCGCGTCGTAGATTATCCAACGCATGTCGAACTGCCGAGGCATCGCGCTCCTCGCGTACCCGCTTGAGCCGGGCCAGATGTGCACGCTCGCCGGCATAGTCCACGTAGAGCGTGGGAACCTTGATCTGCTCATCCATGAGATAGTCATTGACGCCCACAATGGTACGCTTGTGTTGATCTATCTCCTGCTGATAGCGGTAGGCCGATTCGGCAATCTCGCGCTGGAAGAAGCCGTTCTGAATGCAGGCCAGCACTCCACCAAGCTCGTCAATGCGCTTGATGTACTCCATAGCCGCGTGCTCTGTCTCATCTGTCAGGCCTTCCACGAAGTAGGAGCCACCCAGCGGATCGACAGTATTGACGACGCCACTTTCGCTGGCGATGATCTGTTGCGTGCGCAGGGCGATCAGGGCCGCCTTTTCGGTAGGTAGGGCCAGGGCCTCGTCAAGCGAATTGGTATGGAGGGAATTGGTGCCGCCCAGGACAGCCGCCAACGCTTGAACAGCCGTGCGTACGACATTATTCTCGGGTTGCTGGGCAGTTAAGGAGACGCCAGCAGTCTGAGCATGGCAGCGCATCATCCAGGAACGCGGATCTTTGGCTCCATAGCGCTCGCGCATCAGCCTGGCCCACAGGCGCCGTCCGGCCCGGAACTTCGCAATCTCTTCAAAGAAATCGTTGTGCACGTCGAAGAAGAAGGAGAGGCGTGGCGCAAACTCATCGATCTTCAGCCCACGCTCTAAGGCTGCATCTACGTAGGCAAGCCCATCGGCAATGGTAAAGGCCAGCTCCTGCACCGCTGTCGCCCCGGCCTCACGAATATGATAGCCGCTGATACTTATCGTATTCCAGCGCGGCATGTAGCGCGTGCCAAACTCGATAGTATCTACAACAAGGCGTAGAGAAGGCTCGGGTGGGAAAAGGAACTCCTTCTGAGCGATGTATTCCTTGAGAATATCGTTCTGCAGTGTTCCGCCCAGGCTTGCCATTGGGAAGCCGCGTTTTTCCGCATTGACTATATACATGGCCCAGATAGCCGAGGCCGGACTATTAATAGTCATCGAGGTGGTAATCTTATCGAGAGGTAGATCGGCGAATAGTACCTCCATGTCAGCCAGCGAAGAGACTGCCACCCCGCACTTGCCGAACTCGCCAGCGGCTAGCGGATGATCGGTATCGTATCCGTAGAGTGTAGCCATGTCGAAGGCAGTTGAAAGTCCTGTCTGCCCCTGTTTAAGGAGATATTTGAAGCGCGCGTTTGTATCCTCGGCGGTCCCAAAACCAGCGAACATACGCATGGTCCAGGGCTTAGCGCGATACATCGTGGGCTGGACGCCACGCGTATAGGGATATTCGCCCGGCAGGCCCAGATCGCGCGTGTAGTCAAGGTTGGCGTTGTCCTGGGGCATATAGACCCGCTCGATAGGCACGCTTGAGGTTGTAAACAGATTATCGCGCTCAGGCACGCGCTGTGAAGATTTTTTTACGCTGGTTTCTTCCCAGTGTGTGCGCTTGACCGTAAGACGTTCAAGTTCGGTTTTATCGAAAAGGGTGCCTTGTTCGACAACAGGCTGCTTTGGCTCTGTCGATTTTTGTTCAAGCATCTTGAAGAGATTCTCCTCCCGTGGATTGCAAGGCAAGAAGTGCTGGCTTCTCCGCTGTTACTGATAGAATACAGCTATGTCGTATTGTACCATACGCAAGAACGCCAGGCGCGGAAAACCTGAAAATGCAGGGTCAAGGCTCAGGCGAGCTGCAGTAGCTTTGATGGGAGGCTAAAGCCAGTTCGTCCGAGCGCGTTGTGGGTCGATGCTAATGCTTATGGAGCTCAAGGTATGCTCAGGCTTTGCGCACAATGAAATGGTGGTAATTGTCTCCTTCCCCTTCCTCCAACCGCACAAATTGTGTCTCATGGAGCCATATCCTGACACGCTCCAGCGAAGGGTAGTAGTGATAGTCATCCTGCTGAGCATATTCGCCTTTGACGATCGGCAGCCCCTGTTTAAGGCCTGTGGTAAAGGCCTGAGAGATTTCTTGTGGGTCGATAATCTCTACAGTGAAATAGCAATAGCCACCAGGTTTTAAAGCGCGTCGAAAGTTCTGCAGGACGAGCGGCCAGTCTTCGGGGAAGACATTCTCCATAGCGTCGATGCAGATGATTCCGTCAAAGGCTTCTACATAGGGGAGCTCTTGTAGGCCCAGCTTCTCTATATGAACAGAGGGATATTTTGCCTGCGCCTGCAAAAGCATTGGCTCTGATTGGTCTATCCCAACCACGGGATGGCCGCTGCTCATAAGCAACGGCCAGTATTTGCCGGTACCGCAAGCCGCATCAAGGATCATGCACTCGTGCGGGCAGAGCTCAAGAAAGCGTTCCAGAAATGAGCGATGTGAGCGATTGATCTGCCCCCAATGCTTATCATAATCCTTAACAAAAATGGTATCTATAAGCATCTTGCACAGACGGCGCTTTTCATTTAGCCAGACTAATCTGTCCACGCGTAACGAGCCCTTTCAAGTCCTGGATCAGACCTCAACTGACATAGCGACGGCGCCGCCTCCGCCCAGGCATAGCGTGGCAAGGCCACGGCCGCCTCCGCGCCTGCGCAGCTCATGAATCAAAGTGATCAGCACACGTGAGCCGCTGGAGCCGATGGGATGACCCAGAGCGATAGCGCCGCCGTTGACATTGACGCGCGACCAATCCCAGTCAAGCTCTTTGCCGTTGGCTAGAGTCTGGGCCGCAAAAGCTTCGTTCACCTCGATCAAATCGAAGTCGCTGATCTTCAGGCCTGTGCGCTCTAGCAGGCGATTGACTGCACGCGTTGGGGCCGCAAAGATATAGCGTGGGGTGATGGCGGCCGAGGCATAGCCAGTAATGCGCGCAAGGACCGCCAGGCCATGGGCTCTGGCAAACTCCTGATCTACCACGACCGTCGCTGAGGCGCCATCGCTAAGGCCAGGGGCGTTACCTGCCGTGACAGTTCCCTCTTTTTGGAAGGCTGGTTTGAGCTTCTTGAGGGCCTCAAGCGAGGTCTCTGCACGAATTGGCTCATCGCTCTCGACGAGCAGCGTGCCCTTTTTCTGCGGCACCTCGATAGGCACAATTTCTTCCTTGAAGCGTCCAGCCGCAGTGGCCGCAGCAGCGCGTTGGTGGCTCTGCAGCGAGAACTGATCCTGCTCATCGCGGGTAACACAGAATTTTTCCGCGATGACTTCAGCCTCGTTTCCCATATGGATATCTTCAAACGCGCACCAGAGGCCGTCGTGCACCACACTATCGATGATCTTGCCGTCGCCCATACGATAGCCGGTGCGGGCCTTGGGCAAGAGATAGGGGGCATTGCTCATGCTTTCCATCCCGCCGGCCACGAAGGCCTGAGCATCGCCAGCGCGAATGGCCTGGGCGGCAAGCATAACAGCCTTTAAACCGGAGCCACAAACTTTATTGACTGTGAAGGCCGGAATATCGACCGAGAGGCCAGCCTGTACAGCCGCCTGACGGCCAGGAGCCTGGCCAATGCCTGCCGTGACAACGTTGCCCATGATCACTTCATCTATCGCCTCGGGCTCGATGCCAGAACGGCGTACGGCTTCCTTTATTGCTATTGCACCCAGTTGAGGGGCAGTGAAACTGGCGAGATTGCCAAGAAATTTTCCTGTTGGTGTACGAGCTGCGCCAACGAGAACAGGGATACGCTCTGCCATAGGTATATGCTCCTTTGTACTCCCACGACGATGTGGCTTACGAATACGAGAGACGGGTTTTTTAGTATTGTATCCCTTGAGTGAAGATAGGGTCAAATCAGGGCTTTGCTGGCAGCTTGCCCATCGTATAGTTTGCTGGCACCTTCATATCCCATGTCGCATCTGGCACTTGCGAGGAGGGCATGAGGTTGACTGTATCGTACATTGGCTTGCCAGAGCCTTCCAGTACATTTACCGGCTGATATTGCTTATTCAGGAGCAGGACAAGGCCATTCTCGACGCGAATACGGTAAACCTCCTGATTCTGAAAGTTAGCAGTGCCCAGATAGACTGCCCGTTTGGACTGCAGATCGCTGCGCAAATCCTGCAGGTTGAACATCGAATCGTCGGGGCTCCAGGCCTGAGCATCCCATTGAGCCACATGATGCATCTTATCCATCCCCAGGGCCTCATGCGGGTTGGCGACAAGAACGACGTCAAGATCATTGTCCATCTTGGTCTCGACATGCATGTTTCCTGTGGCAAGTTCATGGTAGCTGTTAATATGCATAGCCTTGCCGTCTGAGCTCATTTTGGTCTGCGTATAATGGAGCACGTAGCCGGACCAGGAAAGTTTGGCAGGCAGGGCAAAGGCTTGTTGGCCTCCACCGGGAAAAATACCCCCGAACGGTAGTCCCAGCGGACCCGAGAACAGGCTCAGCAGGGCAAAGAGCAGCACAGCAGCAGCTACCAGGCCCGCCAGAGGGAAGGCAATGCGCTTGCCTGCAGGGCTGGCTCGCCTGGACCTCTGCGGTCTACCACTACGTGCCTTGATAGCCTCCATCACAGCCCTGTCAACATGCGCTGAGGGGCTACTTGTTTCGATACTGGCTACCATGCGGGTTATCTTGCGCATTTGCGCATATTCTCTGGCACAATCTGTACAGAGCTCGACATGCTCATTTGCCGCTTGCTTCTGTTCGGGGGAGAGATCTTCCCAGACGGCCAGGTAGATACGCACGTTGGCACAAACCTCAGCTCCCAGCGTTCCTTTGGGTGGCAGAGGCGGTAAATCGGTGTTGTTCATGTCTGCTTACCTCTTTTTCCAACACCTTCTTTACTGAGCCGCTGATATTGTTCGGCGAACATTTTTTTTGCCCGTGAGATACGGGTCGCAGCGGCATTCGGCGAGATTCCAACGATCTCCGCTATTTCTTGATAGGGGACGCCCTGAGCCGCGCTGAGCACAAGCGTGACTGCGTACTCCTCTGGCATGTTGGCAAGAGTGAGACGAATAAGCTCGCGCTCGGCGATTTCGGGAATACCTCCGCTATCGGAAAGAAAGTACGCTGCATCTTCGGCAGCCATAGCATCTTGCTCATCATTACGCGTGCGGGGAGCTAATGGCCACCAGGAAATACGCTTGCGCCTTCGCAATGCATCAATACAGAGATTTGAGGCAATACGATAGAGCCAGGAAGAAAGACGATCCCGTTCATAGAGCCCGTTCCAGGCCGTGCAGGCGCGCACAAATACTTCCTGGGTCAGGTCATCGGCATCTTCCTGGTTGCCCAACAGACGATAAATGTAGGTGTGGATCGGCCGTTTAAACTGTTCGTAGATCCTACTCAGCGTAACCTCGTCTGCCGTTGTTGTATTTCCTCCCCGAGACTTTTTTATAGGTTTCTCTACAGGCATGCTGGCAGATACTTCCTCTGATGGATGAGAAGAGACAAGAAATGTTTCTACTGGTCGTGCTTGTAGTATACCAGGAATGGTTACTGAATAGAACATGCCAGCCATGACTCCACCAAAATGTCTAGATACACAATCATATCCTCTATCACGTTAATCGTTCAAATCATTTACAGCGAACTCATTATTTTTTAAATCGCGTGAAAAATGTTACACTATAGAAAAGATGCATTATGCGTATATGCTTAATGGCTGAAGCCAGCAGGATGGTCAAGGGCCGCTCTTGACCTGGGGCTTGGGGCTGCACCCCATTTCTCCCTTTCCCTCCGCCACCGCAGGCGGCCCATTCGTTACACGAGGTCTGGCAAAGCACTAGTACTATCAGCCCATATAGGTTCTCTCTATCAGGTGTATCGGGTACTATGGTACGGCATGGGACAATAGTGCATATATAACTGTAAATATGCTGCTTTAGCTGGCACGTCATAACTATTGCTATGCGTAACTAACCAGATTATTTTCTCAGCAGTGAGGTCAGGTTGAAAGGGAGGTTATACTTATGCCGTTCTGTTCCTGGGGCAGGGCTGGCGATGGGACCAGGAAAAGTCGCCGTTACGGTCCCATTGCGGCTATCGTGCTACCACTTCTAGCGCTTACCCTTATTGTAGGGATCGCCACACTGCAATTGTTCCATTTTACCCATGTGCAGGCCAGCGGACCAAAGGTGATTACGGGGACGCTGACACCACTATTGAGCCATAGCCAGCTGCAGGGCTCCGCCGATCCTACGCAGCGGATCACGCTAGCCCTTGGCCTGCGGCCCACGAATCCGAGCGCGCTTACGAGCTATGCCCAGGATGTTGTGCATCCTGGCTCAGCCAGGTATCATCATTTCCTTTCGGCGGCCCAGTTTACCCAGTTATTTGCACCAAGCGAGACAGATTATGTGGCCCTCAGTCAATATTTCAAGGCAACAGGCTTTAGCGTTACCCATACCTATAATCATCGCCTGCTGCTAACCGTCAGCGGGACTGTTGCCCAGGCCGAGCAAGACTTTCATATCAACATAAACACTTATAAGGCCCCCGATGGGCATACGTACTATGCCAATATGGAGGACCCATCCTTGCCGGAGCCCTTTGCCGAGCAGGTGCAGAGCATAAGCGGGCTTAACAATGCTACGCGCTGGCAGCATGTGTCGTCTGCGCGGCGAAGTGTGGATATGGCCGCGCTGCAATCGACCGCGTGTCCGACACAAGGTGCTGATCACTACACTCCTGACCAAATCGCCAGTGCCTATAATTTGCGCGATTTCTACCAGGCTGGCATCCAGGGACAGGGGCAGAGCGTCGCGCTCTTTGAACTATCAGACTTTGATTCCGCGGACCTTACGGCTTATGCCGCCTGCTTTGGCCATAGCCATACTCCCGTCCAGGCCATCACGGTTGGCTCTACTCCTGCGATCTTTGATAGTGGCTCTCTGGAGGCTGAACTTGATGCCGAGCTTGTCTTAAGCGCTGCCCCCCAGCTTAGTATGCTAAAGATCTATAAAGCTGCCAACAACCCGGCTGGTATTCTTGCCGAATGGGCCCAGATTGTACAGGATGCCGTCCCGATTGTAAGCGTTAGCTGGGGACAGTGCGAGCAAACTTCTGATCCGGGCATGCTGCAGCAAGAGAATGTGTTGCTCAAAGAGGCAGCCTTGCAGGGACAGACTATTCTTGCCGCCTCTGGAGATAGCGGTAGCGCCGGCTGCTACTTTGATAACGATAAGAATCCAACGGCCCTTAGCGCGCTTGACCCGGCAGCCCAGCCCTTTGTTACCAGCGTTGGTGGTACCTCGCTTACGCTGGCGGGCAATGCCTATGGCCACGAAACAACCTGGAATTCTCCTCCTTCGGCCCTCTCGATCGGCGGGGCTTCTGGCGGCGGGATCAGCCATTATTGGAGTGCTCCAGATTGGCAGGATGCGCCGGGCGTTAGGAACAAGTATACTACCGGCCAGCCCTGCCACGCGCCGGCCGGAGCTATCTGCCGGGAAACGCCAGATGTGGCTCTGCATACGGATATCAGTCGAGGATATATCGTCTATTGTGGACTGATCCAGGCTGGCTGCAATAAGGGCAATCCCTGGCTCGTCGTAGGGGGAACTTCTGCCGCGACGCCATTGTGGGCAGCTTTTGTTGCCCTGGCAAATACCTTCTCGCTGCGCCAGGGCGGATTCAACCTTGGCTTTATTAATCCCTTGCTCTATCAGATCGCCAGAGATGGCGCAAAGTACAAGGCCAGCTTTCATGATGTGACGACAGGCAATAGTGATTACGGCAGCAAAAATCATGGCCTCTATCCCGCCACCGAGGGCTATGATCTGGCCACAGGACTGGGAAGCTATAATGCCTATGCCCTGGCCAGCAACCTTGTCATCCTGGCCCAGCAGAGCACCGGAGCTCGCGTTGCGCCAACAAGCAGTATCTGGTACTTTGCTGGCGGCAGCGTCGGGCAGGGCTTCCAGCAATATATTACCTTGCAAAATCCCGATGTGACGCGGGCGGCTTCGGTGGATGTTACCTATCTCTTCCCCAACAAGGATGCCGTGACAGTAAGGCACGTCGTAGCTAAAAGCTCACGTACCACTGTCGATGTGAATCAGGATTTGCATATAGGCGCGAAAGCGGCTTTACAGCCCGTCTCAGCTATCGTCAAGGTTGATGCGAATGGGCCGGGCATTATTGCGGAGCGCCCCATGTATTTCAGTTACCAGGGCGTAAGCAGCGGAACCGATATCATCGGCGCGACAGCGCCAGCCACAACTTATTACTTTCCCGTGGCCGATACGCGCCAGGATGAGCAAAGCTACAATACCTACATTACCCTGCTCAATCCCGGCTCGACGCAAAGTGCGACGGCCATTCTCACCTACTATACCGGTAGCTGTGGCCTGACCGGTCAACCAGAGTGTCCCACGCAGGTAGTCGTAATCCCGCCTCTTCACCGCGGCACCGGCTCTCCCCTGGATCTGCACTTACATCAGCGCGTCGCGGTAAGCATGATCTCGGATCAGCCGCTTGTCGCTGAGCGCACAATGTATCTGAAAGATAGCATCCCCACTGCCGGCGGAGCAATCAGCGGGGCGGCCAGTACCATAGGAACCACAGAGACCGCGCGCGACTGGCTCTTTGCCGAAGGCTATACGGGCCATAACTTTCAAGAATATCTGGTTATCGCCAATTTCTCAGGCAATGCGGCGGCAGCCAGTATAACCTTGCAATATGCTAACGGCCATACGCAGAAAATAGCCGTAACCTTGCCTGCCCTGGGTCAATACTACTTCGATGTGAACCAGGCCAAGGCCCAGCCGAACGGAACTTGCGATACTACGCCCTGTCAGCCAACTGATACGGTATCCGCCGAGGTGAGTGCCGATGCCTCGATAGTAGCCGAACGCATGATGTATTTCCGTTATGGGAAACAGGCCTATACAGGCTTTACGGAGACCATTGGTGAGCCAGCGGCGGCTGCGCACAGCGTGTATGCTTTCGCCGAGGGCTACACTGCCAACTCTTTTCAGGAATATCTCACCATGTATAATCCGTGCGCGTACAGCGAGAACGTCGAGGTGACCCTCTTTGCCAATACGCTACTTATCCAGCGACAGGTACTACTCAAAGCCCATAGTCGCCAGACGGTTGACGTAAATAGCTGGTTAGGGCCGATCGTGCAGGCTGCCGGTTCCTTAAGCTCCGATCCCTATGCAACATCTATGACCGTGCAGGCGCTAGGGAATGGAGCTCGTGTAGTGGCCGAGCGTGCGCTCTATTTCAATTATCTGGGCAGCCAGGGAGGAACTGATGTCATCGGCTATGGGATGTGAGTTCCGCGCGCTATAAGCTCTGGATGAGAGGCTCATATCTTTCTTCTGGGTCAACTGATTGAAATAGAAAAGCCTTCTGTGCTATCCCGGCTGCTAGCTAGCTCAGCTTAGCGGTCGGGGTATTTTCTATAACTGGTCAGGAGCCGATTTTTCTTGACCTCTTTAAATTTCGCGAGTATACTTTCCCTCTGGAGGCTGTAAGCGCCACTCTCCGTTCTGACCCGCCGGATGGTACTGAAATTAGCAACATTGACACAGTACACCGCTTAGGCATACTATGTGCATAATGGCCCATATGCTACGCGGAATGCAAGGTGTTGTGCCCACTTTAGTCACAAAACAAGGATCAGACAACATGTCCTATTTACACGACGAAATGGCTCACGAGAAGCGTGATGATGAATTGGAGCAAATACTCTCCCAGGGCATGACTCTTCATCAGGAACAGCAATTGTCAAGGACAAGCCCGGAGAGATCATTAGACGAAGATGCTGACGAGAACGTAGATGTTCCCTTGGACAGCGATGTGCAGGGTGCGTTGGGACTCTTTGCAGAAGCGGCACAAGATATGGCGACTGCGGGGTTAGAGCTCAATTTAGGCCGGCATTTTGCCTGTGCGGATTATTGCAATCAAGTAGCAGAGAAGGCAGCACAAGCAGTTAGCTTGCTGCGGTTTGGCCGTCGTTCCATGTATGACCATGATCTACGCATGTTAGGGGCCGCGGTCGGAGCTCCAGCAGATATTCAAGATGAGATGGCTATTTTAACCCCATTTCATCCCGAAGCCTTCTACGCGGAAACTCCTCCCGAAGAAGCTGATGAAATGATCAGCGCGGAACAAGCCAGCAGCTACATACAGAGCGCGAAAAAAGTGCTGCGTTGGGCGAAAAATATTGTATTGCGTATGTAATGGCTATTTATTAAAAAAAGTCCTTATGTAGGGATCGCCAGACGTTTTGTAGCCCTCTCTATGAGAGCTGCAAAGCAGTGTTTTTGCCAGGGAGTTCGCTCTTGTTATGAGAGGTCCAGCTATGGACGGTAAGCCTGGCAAGAGCTATAGGGAAGTTCTAAAGTGTGGGAAATGACCGGGTTCGGGGAAGCTTCGTTTAATTGCGCAATTCCGCCAGGGAGTACCATTTATCTGGTAATTTCTTTGGTATCTCTCGCCAGAAGGAAACCCCACAGACCCGGACCAGAGAAGTATAAGTTGGAGGAAATGTTTAATGACACAGCAAATCACCCAAACGGCATTGGATGAAGCTGTTAAAAAATCACCCCGCAAATGGGTATATCTCTTCCATGAAGGCAATGCCAAAATGCGCGACCTGCTCGGCGGCAAGGGAGCAGGTGTTGCGGAAATGACCAATGCTGGATTACCTGTCCCTCCTGGTTTTACCATTACGACCGAAGCGTGCAATGCCTACTATGATGCAAATAAGCAGTTTCCAGATGGTACCTGGGAGCAGGTACTGGCCGCGCTAAAGATTGTAGAAGAGCAGACTGGCAAGGGCTTTGGCAAGAAGGAAAACCCTCTACTCGTTTCCGTGCGTTCCGGGGCGAAATTCTCCATGCCCGGTATGATGGATACAGTCCTCAACCTTGGTATTAACGACGAGACGGTTCTGGGCCTTGTCGAGTTGACAGGCAATGAACGTTTTGCTTACGATGCCTATCGTCGCTTTATCCAGATGTTTAGTAAGATCGTGCTCGATACCGATCCACGTGATTTCGAGAACGTGCTGGATCAGTATAAAGAGCGCGCGAATGTGAAGAGCGATGCCGAGATCCCGGCCTCAGATCTCAAGAAGATCGTCGCCGAGTTCAAGCAGATCGCCGAGCGCCAGTCGGGCGAGCCTTTCCCTACCGACGTCTATCAGCAGTTGCATAAGGCGATTGAGGCTGTTTTCTCCTCCTGGAATAACAAGCGCGCCATCGACTATCGCAACTTTAACAAGATCCCGCATAGCCTGGGCACCGCCGTGAACGTACAGACCATGGCCTTTGGCAATATGGGCAATGATAGCGGCACCGGTGTGGCCTTTACCCGTAATCCGAGCACCGGCGAAAAGGAGCTCTATGGCGAATACCTCCTCAATGCCCAGGGTGAGGACGTAGTGGCAGGTATCCGCACACCCTCCAAGATCAGCCGCTTGAAGGAAGATCTGCCGCACGTCTTTGAGCAGTTCCAGGAGATTGCTAAGCGCCTGGAGCAGCATTATCATGACATGCAGGACCTGGAATTTACTGTTGAGAAGGGTCGCCTTTACATGTTGCAGACCCGCTCGGCCAAGCGTAATGCGCAGGCAGCCGTTAAGGTTGCTGTCGATATGGTCGAAGAGGGTGTGATTAACGAGGAAGAGGCTGTCAAGCGCGTTGATCCTACTCAGGTCTATCAGTTGCTTCTCCCGCGCTTCGACGAAGAGGAGAAAAAGAGGGCCAAAGGCGAAGGTCACTTGCTAGCCAAGGGCCTGAACGCCTCTCCTGGCGCTGCTTATGGTAAGGCTATCTTTGATGCTACTCGCGCTGAAGAGCTGGGCAAGGCCGGCACACCTGTCGTGCTTGTGCGACCCGAGACCAGTCCTGATGATGTGCATGGCATGCTCGTGGCCAAGGGCATTCTAACCGCACGCGGTGGCGCGACCAGCCATGCCGCTGTGGTAGCGCGTGGCCTGGGCTTGCCCTGTGTGGCTGGCTGTGAAGAAATTCGCGTTAATGAAGAAGAGCATCTCTTCCGCGTGGTTGGCTCTGATATCGTCATTCACGAGGGCGACGATATTTCCATTGATGGGGCAACTGGCGAAGTCTTCGCCGGCATTATTAAGACAGTGGATGCCGACTACGACAAAGAGGTTGACCTGAAGAAGCTGCTGGGCTGGGCCGATAAGTACCGCAAGCTCGGCGTCTGGGCCAACGCTGACTATCCGCGCGATGCACGCCGCGCCATCACATTTGGCGCCGAGGGCATTGGCCTCTGCCGTACCGAGCATATGTTCATGGAGCAGGAGCGCTTGCCCATCGTGCAAAAGATGATCCTTGCCAAGTCCAAAGAGGAGCGCCAGGCCGCCCTTGATCAGCTTCTGCCGTTCCAGCGTAGCGACTTCAAGGGCATCTTTGAAGCCATGGTCAATCCAGAGAGCGGCGAGGGCTATCCTGTCGTTATTCGTCTGATTGATCCGCCGCTGCACGAGTTCCTGCCTTCTTATGAGGATCTGCTGGTTGAGGTAACGCGCCTGGAGACCCAGGGCGGCCACGAGGAAGAGCTAAACGAGAAGCGGGCCATGCTCGATGCTGTCGGGGCCATGCGCGAGATGAACCCCATGCTGGGCCTGCGCGGCTGCCGCCTTGGCTTGCTCTTCCCCGAGATCAACGTCATGCAGACGCGAGCCATCCTGGAAGCCGCTTCCGAGCTGGCCAAAGAGGGCAAGAAGCTGCAGCCTAAGATCATGATCCCGCTCGTTGGTCATGTGAATGAGCTGAAAGAGGTTCGCCGCCAGCTTGAGGGCGTGGCGAAAGAGATTGCCGGCGAGTCAGGAGCTATCGAGTACAAGTTCGGGACGATGATCGAGCTGCCACGCGCGGCCCTTACCGCCGATCAGATCGCTGAGGTCTCCGACTTCTTCAGCTTTGGCACCAATGACCTGACTCAGACAACCTTTGGCTTTAGCCGCGACGATGCTGAGGGCAAGTTCTTGCTCAAATATGTCGACGGACTTGAGGAGCCGGGCCTGAAGGATAAGGTCAAGGTTCTGCCTATCAATCCCTTCCAGACCCTGGATCGCGAGGGCGTGGGCCAGCTGGTGCGTATGGGCGTAGAGAAGGGTCGCAAGACCAACCCGGATATCGAACTGGGTATCTGTGGTGAGCATGGTGGCGATCCTGACAGTATCGAGTTCTGCCACATCGTGGGTCTGAACTATGTGAGCTGCTCGCCCTTCCGTGTACCTGTCGCACGCCTGGCTGCTGCTCAGGCAGCTCTGACCCAGGTTGAAAAGGACAAGTAGATCTCTCTTCATGTAAGGGCACCTCTGGCTAAGAGGTGCCCGTTTTTTTGCGCGGCTGGCTCGACCGCGAGAAAATTGCCTGTAGCTAGGCTTTCTTGACGTAGTGCATGATCTCCTCGGCCGCGCGCTGAGCTCCGCCGGCCTGGCGCATGGCCTGCTGCATCTCTTGCACACGGGCCGGGAAACTAGTATCCTTGGCCATCTGCGCAACCGCAGCCTGCAACTTTTCTGGAGTCAGAGTCTCCTTCTCCAGCATAAGACCCAGGCCAAGCTCCTGCACGCGACGAGCATTCATCTCTTGCTCAACCATCTGGGGAACCACAACGAGCGGCACGCCAAACCAGAGACTCTCCATAGTGCTGTTCATGCCACCGTGACTGATAAAGAGATCAGCCTGCGCGAGTACTTCCAGCTGTGGGACGTGGGGCGCAAGCAGGAAGTTGGCCGGCGGCTCAGGGAGGTCTGCGGGATCAATGCGTCTCCCAAAGGAAAGGACTACCTGCCACTCGCTCTGGGCAAAGGCTTCAAAGCACATACGATAGAAATCGCTCCAATCGTTGAAGGCAGTCCCAAGCGAAATGTAGAGCAGAGGGCCTGGCTTGCGCCATTGCGCTGGAAGCTCAGCACTATCTTTGCGCAGGGCCGGGAGCGAGGGCCCAATAAACACGTAGTGCTCGTCAAACGTCTCGCTTGCCGGCTGAAAAGCGCGGGGCACAAACACAATATGCAAATTTGCCTGACTTGCCATAAGCTCACGAAATGAAAGACGAGGCAAATTATAGGCCTCACACTCGCGGCCTAGATCCTCATCGAGGGCGGCCCACAATTGCGGAGAGGGGCGACTGTCTTCTGTCGCTCGGCTAGCCATCATCCTGAAGCTTTGCTCATTCATCGCAAAGCTTGGATTGAGCTGTATGGCTGGCAAGTGCAGCACCTTGCTCGCAAAGACCCCGGGGATAAAGGAGCGATCGTAAAGGACGCAAGCGATCTTGTCGGCAAGCATTTGCTCAATGAGCGGGGGTATCTCATGGATGCCTTCGGTTGCCAGCCTGGCCATTGTGTTAAGACGGTTCGCTATATCAGTCTTCCCCATGACAGTAGTAGCCAGGCGGGGAGAAATTTCGTCCAGGCCTCGCTCTCATAAGGGCGAAAGATAGCTCCGGTCGCCTCGACTGACGCGCGAAACTCCTCGGGAAGATAATAGATGACTTGCTCACCGCGCGCGATAAGCTCCTCGGCCAGGGCCAGCGTGGGATTGACGTGTCCGTAGCCGGGCACTGTCAATACTGCATATATTGTCACGTTGCATTTTCTCCTTCGTGTTTATAGGGCAATGCTAATTTTAGAATATAGTTATGTACGAATCTCCTTAGCTATGGGAAAGTAAGCACAACAATATATCTGGACATAGAAATGTTATACCAATAATAGAGCTATCTACCTGGGAGAAGGCAAATCCATAGCTCAGGAGGATAAGCGCTCTGAAGAGCTCTTTTCCTCAGCGCAGGGCTTGAAAAGCCGCAGGATAATCTCGGCATCGGGAACATAGGTATTGAATTGCTCTGGATCTTGTACGGCCCAGCGCGTTAAACCATCGAGGAAGGCCCCCATAATTGCTACAAGCTGATCTGGATCACCTGGCGCGACTTCTCCACTTGCCTGACCCTCGATAATGAGTTGCTTCATCGTCTCCAGCAGCATCTGATAATGTTTGCCAAGCCGTTCGCGCATATCATCAGGCATGGCTCCGGCGTAGAGCGCATGATTGAGGAGTTGATAGACTTCAAGCGTTTCAGGACGCCCTCGCGCTGCCACTATGTGCGAAATCAAGGTGGCCAGGCGCTGGCCAGGCGTTCCAGGCACCTGCAAAAGTTTTTGGGTCATGCTTGGACCATCTGAGAGGGTCTGTTGCACCAGAGCCGCAAAGATGGCCTCCTTGTCGGCAAAATAGCGATAAGCTAGCCCCATGCTGATCTGTGCATCGGCGGCGATATCGGCAATGGTTGCCTCCATGCCTTTGCGGGCAAAAACTCGGCGCGCGCTATCAAGAATCTTCGCGCGCTGCGCTTCGCGTATACGTTGATTCGCTTCGGGCGTTCGGGGCATGTCCACCTCCCATTAAATGAAAATTTCATTCATTGATAAGTATAGCTTTTTGTGACATTGGTGTCAAGTGCTGATAAGGACAGAGAGCATGCTAAAGGCCAGAGGACCGTTCCCGCGCTGCAGCAGGCTTTTACCGAGAACGCATAGAGGCAGGCAGAGGGGACGCAACTGCCTGGATGCGCATCTTTTCCCCTTTCTCAATGGAGCCTATCCTTGAGAAAGGGAGAAGTTGGCGGATTGGAGAGAATAAAGTGCCTTGAGAGCTCTCTATACAAACGCTGGCTCTCTCATACTTGATACACAGGCATAGGTTGGCATCTGCGTTGGCTTATCCTCAAATGCCGAGATAATGCCATCCGCGCACGAGGAATTATACTGTGCGCCGTGGCCAAGGCCGGAAAGGGAGAAGTAGTAGCTGTTCTTAAGCGTCTGTGCTACCAATCTTCCATTCTCGGGCGGCGTAATCGGATCGTATTCGTCAGCGATAATCAAAGTAGGAATATCGCTAACCACTGCCAGTTTCTGCGCTTTAGGGACTGGCTGCACATTCCAGAGCCGACAGGTCTCGTATTCTTGCTGCAGATCGTTTTGAAAGGAGCGCTGAATCTGCGGCCTGATGCCTTGCATAGCTTGAGAAATGTCCTTCTGGCCCAGGAAATCCCAATCCTCGCTGCACTCATCGGAATAAAACATGCCATCGCTGAACGTATCATCGAACTCAAGATTGCCAAACATTTGCGCCAATGTCGTATAGTCATGGTCGCGCACTTCAAAGATCATGCGTGGGAGATCAGGGATATATTGGGTCACATAGAGCGCTGAGAAGAGCAGAAAGACAAAATCGTCTCCGGCCATAACCACATTATAGCTTTTCCCCGATTGATAATCGACAGTCTGGAAGTGAGCCGGATTAGCATTGAGATCTGTAACGAGCTGGTAAAACACATTGTCAAGTTGCGGGTAGTGCTTATTACAATAGCTATCATCGGCGCATCCCTGGAACAACACATTGAAGGCTCGTTGGCCGCCTGCTGGTAAGCTATCGCGGTTCTTTTGGGGCGGATACGTCGAATCAAGCACAACGCTGCGCAGAACTGTAGGGAAGAGCCGCATAACAGTGAGGGCCAACCTGGTACCATACGAAACTCCATACAGATTGGCTTGCTGGTAGCCCAGAGCCAGGATAAGATCCCGCACATCGGCAGCATTTTCCAGGACGTTGAACGAATTCAGATCAACGCCAGAGTGTAGCAGGCGGTCCCGGCATGCGCTAACTGCCTGCAGAGTTAAATGTTTGGAGGCATCAGGACTCAAAAATTTGTCAAGTGTAGCGAATTGGAGCTGTTGTAGCTCAGGACATTTGAGCGAAGGAGTAGAGTAGCCAGTCCCGCGCTGATCAAACATGATCAGATCGTGGTGGAAGACGAACGAGGAATATTGCGAAAGCGTAATATAATGGGCCCAATTATCAAGCGATGGGCCGCCAGGACCACCCTCAAGGCGGATAACCGGATGGTCATCTTTCTGGCTATTCTGGGCTTTGAAGATAGCCACGGCCAGGCGCACCTTTGCGCCCTTAGGTTTGCTGCGATTCTCTGGTACAATTAAATAGCCGCAAGTAACCGTTTTGCCCTCTCGAATGCCATCGCCGAGCTTGAAGGGACAGGAGGCCTTCTGGAAGCTGGCATCTGTTGGTGGCTTTCTGGCTACGGTAGATGGATGGGGCGAGAACAGATGACTCAGGTAAGGCCCAATAAGCAGCGTTAGCACAAGGACGATGCCTGCGGCGGCCAGTGTGAAGAGGAGTATCTTTTTGCGCTTCCCCTTGCCTGGAAACGACGTTGATAAAGAGCCTGGCGTTGGGGGAGTTGGAGGACGCTGTAGCGAAGAGTACTCATAGTAAGGCGGGTCGTACTTGCTCTGGGATGCCTGCCGATCCTCATGCGTATTGTCTGCCAAGGGTAGCCACCTTTCCGTACAGTGTCTTGCTGGCAATTACCTCCTACTTACTCCCATTCTATCCCCTCTCAAAATAGCCTATTGCCGATACTATGTCAATGCATGCATGTTTGGCCATGCGTAAAGCATGCCCGAATAAGTAAAGGCTATTCTACACCATTGAGCGTATAAGATTGTTTATGGATATAAGCTGTATTTAGCCAGGTTAGATTTTTAGATGTCGACCTGTACTTTAAGTATTCCACGCTGGCTGGCCTTCTCAAAAGCTGCGAGGCCATCGTCTAGCGTATAGCTCGCACTGATTAAAGGCAAAACGTCTACAGTTTTCAGGCTCAACGCACGCAACGCCGGAGCAAAGGGGCCGCAACGCGATCCCTGGACACGAATCTCGTCGATAACAATCGGAGCCAGGTCCAGCGTACTCTTATCGGCAACAGTACTTTTTAAGACCAGCGTCCCACGCGGACGCGTCAGGCGCATAGCCATCTCCAATCCCTGAGCCGTCCCTGTGCATTCTACCACTACATCAACCCGTCGCCCTCCTGCCAACGCGAAGCTCTGCGCATCTTTAAGGACATGGGGACGAACGCCACGTTGGGCCGCCAGATCCAGCTTATCCTCGTGTTTGCCGATCATCAGCACCTCGCAGCCGCTCAGCGTAAGCACCTGGGCTGCCAGCTGACCCATCTTGCCATCGCCAAGAATAGCGATACTATCAGTTGGCTTGATGTGTACTTGCTCAAAAATCTCAAAGTTAGCGGCCAGCGGCTCTACAAACACCGCCTCCTCATTGCTAATAGCAGCGTCCACGGGGTACAGATTTTCTACCGGCAGCATCAGATAGTCGGCGAAGGCCCCGTCGCGCCCAACAATTCCCAGCGTGGTACGTTGGGGACAATGCGTAGTCATACCGCGCTGGCAATAGGCGCAGTCCGCCTGGTAGCAGGCCGCATTGATATCGCCGGTAACGCGCTGCCCTTTCAAGTGTGCGTAGCGTTTGGCCGCATCGTCTCCATAAATTTCTTCGACCACGCCGACAAATTCATGGCCCAGCACGCCTTGAAAGCCGAGGTAGCCGCGCACAATCTCAAGGTCGGTATTGCAGATTCCCGCCCTCAGGACACGGATCAAGGCCTCGCCAGCGGCGGGCGTCGGCAGCGGGTAGTCGCGCTCAAGTGTAAGGTTTGCATCTTTGAATACCAATGCACGCATCAAGGTTTCCTCTTCTCTATGCTCAACGAAATTTTGCTGTGTGCATGCACAGTATAGCATGTCCACTGCCTGGCTATGTAGGGTCCGTCAAAACTAGACCCTCACCTTGAAGCCTGCTTGTCCCTGGCATGCTCACAGGAAGCCAAACATCCTCTTTTTGCAACATTTAGCCGCTAAAACGTCAATAGATACTTAATCTTGTCCATATAAGAATTGCGTATTGACATGCATGAGACTGGAAGCTATCCTAACTGATAGAACATTTTATGCATCCATTTCTGTTAGAGTATATTTTTGTCTCTTTTAAGGAAAGCTCAAGTATATTTTGGAAGGTAGGGCAGAACGCGTGGTATTGCAAATTTCTATAGCAACAATGTCATTGTATCAACTCCACGGAACCGCCGATAGCTATGAAAGTATAAACAGTCCCCAGACTTTTTCACCCATTCAATATAGCCAATATAAGTATGGCGCGGGGCAAGCCGGAGAAGCTTATGCGCAAGAATTGGAAGAAGCCTTTCGGCAACATTTCTCTGATCTTGTCCTCTCTCCCCGCCTGATTGTTGCCTCCTCTCCTTACAGAACGATTCCGCCCAGTTCGCTATGTATTGCGCAAGCCTTTCTGCAGCGGCTCAATAGCAGGCGAAAGTGGTCGGATAGCTCTCCAGCTTCGTTAAGCAAAATTGGGCGGAGCACGCTCTATCCGGGAGATTACGGATTACTCTCGGCGGCCCGGCGCACAAAGCTGATGCAGGGCAATTATCTCTCTTTTGAAGCTACGCGCCTGGCGGGCGCCGACCTGGTTGTTATCGATGACATCAAAGTGACGGGAGCCCATCAAAAGTGCGTTATGTCTCAGGCGAGGTCGTTAGATTTACATACGCTCACCTTTCTCTATGTTATCGAATGTATGAATTCCCAGGTAGCTGCCGCAAATCCACAAATTGAAGATCAGCTCAATCATGCCAGCATCAGGACCCTGGCCGAGGTCACTGAGGTTATCGGCAGGCCTGATTTTTTCTTCAATGTGCGCATCTGCAAATTTATCCTCAGTACCAGCAATCGTTCGGCTTTACCTGAATTTCTAAAGGGCATGACCGATGCCTTCTGTAAGAAGCTCTATCGCACGATTCTTGAGGATGGTTATTGTTATATGGATATGTATCGGGAAAGCTTTCAGATCTTGCATGCGGAGCTGCAAAAAAGACGTCTCTTATATTCATGATTCTTGCAGATCATTCCATGACTGAGCATAGTAAAGCCAGCGGGCCGCACTTGAGCGTCGGCCTGCGCAAAATGCTTAAGGAAGCCATAAACGAAGTAAGCCCTATCGTGTACCGACCTCGGGCCAGCGCGGTGGCCGAGGCCCTGCTGCAAGCTCGGGCATATAGCGTGGCTGTAGGGCGCCCTCCTGAAGAGTGGTTTCACTGGAAGTGTGGCATCATCGCTCCCTGCGGCTGCAATTGTCGCGTTGTGAATGGCTTTCCCGCGTGCCGGCGCCTGATTGACCGTGCCCTGGTAAAAGCTGTGCTTGCCAGCTTTCCCGAGGTCGATTATATTGTAGGCGTTGCCAATGCTGGCATTCCCTGGGCCAAGAGCCTGGCTGAGCGCCTTAATCAGCCTCTGGCCTATGTACGGACTGCGGCAAAAGGGATGAGCCATGAGCGGCTTGTAGAATGTATGCCCACGGGAGGCAAACGAGCCGTAATCGTTGAGGATGCCCTGGTCAGCGGAGAAAGCACGCTCAAGGTAATCAACGCGCTAAAAAAGGAGACTGATCTCCAGATAGCAGGCATACAAAGTATCGTGAACTGGAACTTTCCCTCTATGCGAACATTACTGCGTGGCTATACAGTGCGCACCCTGACCAGCTATCCCTTCATCCTGGCCGGTGCTTTTGCCAGGCGCCTGATTGATGAAGAGGGTTTTGCCCAATTGCTGGCATTTTATCGCGATCCCGAGGCCAATTGCTGGCTTAACTATTACAAGGACTGGCTTCCTCAGCGCGAATAGCCTGAGCAGGACTTGTAGCAGCCAGGGCTTGCGTAAAGGGCAGCAGGAAAGTATCATAGCAAATATCTTATATGCCCGCAGAAAAGATTGCTAGAGATGAATGAATACGATTTAATCGCGCCTTTTTACGATATTGAGCATGCACGTTTTAGTGAAGACCTGGATCTCTATCAGAATTTTGCTGAGATATGCGGTGGTAAGGTCCTGGAACTGGCCTGTGGAAGTGGGCGCGCACTTCTCCCTTTAGCGCGCGAAGGCTACGAGCTTACCGGAGTTGATACATCCGCCCGCATGCTTGATCTGGCCCGGCAACGCTTAGCTGAAGCTGGCTTGGAGCAGCGTTGCACGCTTGTACAGCAAGATATCGGCACCATGCAATTGGGGCAGAAGTTCCGCCTGGCCTTCGTCGCCCTTGGTTCCTTTTCCCACATTACCACGCGTGCGGCACAAGCGCAGGCGCTGAGCGCAATACGAGCGCATCTTAACACCGGCGGCACCTTTATCATCGATATCAGTAACGCCGATGCCCGTTATATGGAAGAGCTCAGCGGCCAGATGTTGCACCAGGGAACCTGGAAATGCCCTGATGAAAGCCTGGTCTCACACTTTGTCAGCCCGGTCTCAGCCTCGGATCGACACTTGCTAGAGCTAACCCATTTCTATGATCAGTACAAACAGAGTGGTCCCGTACAGCGCACAGTGGTCACTACCTATCTTTATCTTTTTGAGCGCAATGAAATAGAGCTCCTTCTGGAACGAGCTGGCTTTGTCGTCAAAGATACCTATGGCGACTATGAGCTTGGCCCATACCAGCTTGAGAGCCCTCGCCTGATTTGTATTGCAGAAGCGAAGTAGATTATGCCAATTACACCATTACACGAATGGAACCTGACGCAACCGGAAGCCATTGCCTTACAGCGCGAACTGGCCCAGCGCATAGTACGCGAAGATCGGCTGGGCGAAGTGCAGCATGTAGCAGGGGTAGATATGGCCATCAACGAGGAGCATGAAACGGCCCAGGCTGCCGTTGTGTTGCTCAAGTATCCAGAGATGGAGATTGTCGAGCGCCATATCTATGAAGAGCCCTTGCGTATGCCCTATATTCCAGGCCTGCTCTCGTTCCGTGAAGCGCCATGTGTCCTGGGAGCTGTCGCGCGTTTGAAGCAGCAGCCCGATCTGGTGATGGTCGATGGGCAAGGGATTGCTCATCCGCGGCGGATAGGAATTGCCTCTCACCTTGGGCTCTGGCTCAACATCCCCACGATTGGCTGCGCTAAATCTATCCTGGTTGGCAAGTATGATAAAGATGCCCTGGGAGAAGAGGCCGGTTCCTGGGTACCGCTGATCAATCGACATGAAGTAATCGGCGCTGTCGTGCGCACACGTACGCGCGTCAATCCAATGTATATCTCAGTTGGCCATCTGATCAGCCTGGAGACCAGCGTGCGCTATGTGCTGGCTTGCAGCAAGGGCTACCGCCTGCCGGAGCCAACGCGCCAGGCCGATAAGCTCTCCAAAGATAAGGCCTGGGTTGAGACAGATGAGCAAGAGAAGCCGCCAACGTTATGGGAATAGCGCACCTGGCATAAGCAGTCCATGCTGAGCTGTAGAGAGGTCGGGGTGAGCAATCCCGACCTCGCCCTATTCTTCATCCCTCTCTGTAAAGAAGGAATTGCCAGCGAACAGATCATAAGCCCTCTTCTGGGCCAGGCTTACAGATCTTGGCCAGAGTAGAGAGGCAGCGTAAAATAAAAAGTTGTCCCCTTATTCAGGATCGTATCAAAGCCAATGGTGCCGCCATGCTGCTCAACGATCAGCTTGGCGATAGATAAACCCAGACCATAGCCGCCCATCTTGGACTGCTGACAATGGTTGGACTGATAGAAACGCTCAAAAATATGCTGACAATCCTCGGGTGGAATGCCGTAGCCAGTATCGGTGACCGAGATCATCTGAAAATGCTCATCATGGCGGCGTGTGCTCACCGTCACCGTCCCGCTGGGAGGTGTAAACTTGATGGCGTTAGTGACAAGATTATTGAGCACCTGCTTGACGCGCTGGGGATCGGCATAAATAGGCGGCGCATCTTCTGGCATATCATGACAAATTACAACCTCAGCCTTGAGAGCCTGGGGCTTCAGACTATAGATCACCTGATTGACCAGGTTAAGGAAGTGTATTTCCTGCTGCTTGATCTCAAATTGTCCCAGGTCTGAGCGCGTCATAAAGAGAATATCTTCCACAATCGAGATCAATTGTTGTACGCCTTCCTGCGTATAGCCAAGATATGTGCGCTGATCCTCGGTAAGCTCACCCATATGGCCCTGCAGAAGCAGATCCACAAAGCCATGCACCGAATTGAGCGGAGTGCGCAGCTCATGTGAGACCATAGAAACGAAATTCGAGCGTACACGATTAGCCACCTGTAGCGCAGACATATCGCGAGCCATAAAAACTGCCTGGCTGGTACCTGCGCTCTTTATAGGCGTGATGCTCGTCGAGACCTCGCATACATGGCCCGGGCGCGTACCAATGAGCAGCTCTTCATGGGGCAATGGCTTTTGTTGCTGCAAAGCCCGCAGCAGAGGGCAGCTGGAAGTACCGCAGAGCTCCAGGCGGTTCAAATTCTGACAGCGCAGCACCTCGGTACAGCGACGCCCGAGAGCCTCTTGTGGAGACCAGTTGAGCGTTGAAATAGCGGCAGGATTCAACTCAAGGACATGAAAATGCTCATCGAGAACGATCATGGCATCCGAGGTCTGCGCGATCAGTGCATCCAGGTGAGAGTGCTCTTCCAGCGAGGCAGCCTTGCCCTCTGGTTCAGCAAGATCTTCCTCAGCGGATTTATCACCAACGGGGACATATTGTATAGCTGGCTCATCTTTTATTTGCTTAGAAACGCGTTTCCGCACCCTTTCCCCTACTTTCCAACAAATTTATAACCTACACCTCGTACAGATACTATATGTTGAGGTTTTTGCGCATTGGCCTCCAGTTTTTGGCGTAAGCGACGAATATACACATCTACGATATTGCTATTATTCTCATTCTCATTCCAAACCTCCGCCAGTAATCGGTCACGCTTTACCACCTGCCCACAGCTGTTCATCAGAACGCGCAGCACATGCACCTCAGTAGGAGTGAGAGCTACAGTAGATCGACCGCCAATTACCACCTTCAGCTCTGCCGGGAAGAGTTCCACCTGTCCTCCACGTATACTCTGGCTTCCCACCTTGCTATTCTTCTTGATGCGGCGCATCACCGCCTGGACGCGCGCCACAAGTTCTTGATGGTTGTAGGGCTTACAAATATAGTCATCAGCTCCGATATTAAATCCCTGCAACTTTGCATCAATGGTATCCCGAGCTGTCATAAATATGAGTGGGATTTCATAGCCTTCAGCACGCAACTTTGCCGAAAAATCGAAGCCATTAATATAGGGCATCGTCACGTCGAGGATCAGCAGGTCTGGCTCACGCTTCTGGATCATCTGCATAGCACCACGTGGATTATCTGCAGTCTCGACCTCGTAGCCTTCCTTACTGAGGACAAACTGCACCAGTGTGTTCGCAAAGTGGTCATCATCGACGACAAGGATGTACACAGTTTTCCCCTCTTCTTAAAATTTCAGGTTGCTGTATACCATGGTAGATACTCCCATCGTAGCACCTGGGCCAGGATAGTAACAGTAGCGCCTGCAAAGGGCATATTGACTTCCATATTATATATGCATAGGAGAACCAGTTACATACGTGGGGGGTGACGTATGATTCTAGTTCTATATCGTATCGATACATTATGAGTTCTATGCGTGTTTATGGTACACGCATGTCGCCGTAAATGTCAAGAGGATATCTTAAGTGCACGTAATTTCTCCAGGTATATCATCAGGATGGCAATATCCGCAGGAGTCACTCCCTCCACTCGTGAGGCTTGTCCAACGGTTCTTGGCTGTGTACGCGTTAACTTCTGGCGAGCTTCAGTACGCAGATGTTGCACATTCTGATAGTCAAGCGATTCTGGAATGCGCATCTCTTCTAGCTTCAAAGTCCGCTTGACCATCTGTTCTTGCTTGCGAACATAATTCTCGTATTTTACCTGCAATTCAACTTCTTCTGCCACTTCAGTGGCTAGTATGGGAAGAGTAGAAGGTGTGGCCATCGCCGGTGTATCACTCGCCTCCACACGCTGCGCTAATTGCGCAACCTGCTCATAGTTCACTTCGGGACGTCGCAGTAATTCGCGCGCGGAAAGCATCTGGCCAAGTGGCTTGATGCCCACTTCCTGAGCATGCTTCTCGACGAGACGCGAAGACGTGAAAGCGATCTTGCCAAGTTGAGAAAGCGTCTGCTGAATCTGCTCGCGCTTGTGCATCACCTCTGTATAGCGCTTCTCATCGATCAGCCCCAGGCGATAGGCGTGATCGCTCAAGCGCAGATCAGCGCTCTCGGGCCGTAGAAGCAGGCGATGTTCGGCTCTTGATGTGTGCAAGCGATAGGGCTCGCTGAGTGGACGCGTCACCAGATCATCGATCAAGACACCGATGTAGGCCTCGTGGCGGCCGAGCACAAAAGCCTCTTCCCCACGGGCATAGAGCGCGGCATTGATCCCCGCCATAATGCCCTGGGCGGCCGCTTCCTCGTAGCCAGATGTACCATTGATCTGCCCGGCCAGAAAAAGACCGGCGACAGGCTTGGTTTCCATTGAGGGAGAAAGCTGCTCAGGTGGGACATAATCGTACTCAACCGCGTAGCCAACGCGCATCATTTCGGCCCGTTCCAGGCCGGGGATGCTGCGCAGCATGGCCGACTGCACATCCTCGGGCAAGCTCGTATTCATACCCTGCACATAGACCTCGCCGGTGCGCCAACCCTCTGGCTCAAGAAAGATCTGGTGCGAGCCCTTGTCGGCAAAGCGTACAATCTTATCCTCGATAGAGGGGCAGTAGCGCGGACCAATGCCCTCGATCACGCCTGTATAGAGCGGCGAGCGGTGTAGATTATCACGAATGACCTGGTGCGTCCGCTCGGTCGTGCGTACCAGGTAGCAGGGCAACTGAGGTCGCCAGCCATGCAAATCTTCATCGGTGACGGGATAGATAGGATTTGGGCGCCCGCCAGGTAGCTGTACATCTTCGTGCGCTGCTTTATCCCTGGAGAAATAGAGCGGTACGCGGCTACCGGGCTGCAATTCTGTCTGGCTGAAGTCAATCGTACGTGCATCGATGCGCGGTGGCGTCCCTGTCTTAAAACGGCGCGTTTGCAAGCCAAGCGATTGGAGCGAGTCAGAGATACCCAAAGCAGGCCCCTCACCCGCACGTCCACCGGGGCGCGTCTGCGAGCCAACCACTAGCCGTCCATTAATAAAGGTGCCGGTAGTCATGACCACGGCGCGGGCCTCATAGCGCCAGCCATTGGTCGCTACGACACCTGTTACGCAGCGGCGGCCATCCTCCCTGATCTGACTCGTAAGACCAGCAATCGTTGTCTGTTTTACATCTAGATTGGCTTGTCCTTCCAGAACGAACTTCATGGCCAGGCGATACGCCTGCTTATCGCATTGCGCTCGTAAAGCCTGTACGGCCGGACCTTTGCTTGTATTGAGCATGCGAATCTGAATAAACGTGCGATCAGTATTGCGCCCAATCTCGCCGCCAAGCGCGTCAATCTCCTTAATAAGATGCCCCTTAGCTGGCCCTCCCATCGAAGGATTGCAGGGCATAAGCGCTACACTATCAAGATTCATTGTAAGTAGTAACGTCTTACGTCCCATACGTGCACTGGCCAGCGCCGCCTCGCAGCCCGCGTGGCCGGCTCCCACAACAATCACATCATACACACCCCCTACCATCTGCTCCGGGGGAAAATTGTTATTCTCTGCACTGTTATTCATCGCGTATCCCTGGTTGAAATTGCTAAATGAAGATTTGCTATCCTGCAGATTTGTATTATCCCCCAGATACACCTCTCCGTCAATATACTGAGCGTGTACTAGTATTTTTCGTCTTTTCGTGGGGCCCGGGGTGCGCTTTTTGCCCTCCTACATATGCTGAGCTCTCTCCATGCCCTCTACAATCAGGCTAATCCCAGAAAAAGTGATTGACTAATGCGCCCGAGCATGATACTATCATGTCAACCCATCCGGGGCGATGGCGGAATGGTAGACGCCGGGGACTTAAAATCCCCTGACCGCAAGGTCGTGAGGGTTCGACTCCCTCTCGCCCCACCTACTCAAGAAGCCCCTTCACAAGCCACTTCAGACAAACCCTTCCAATCATCGCTAACTCAGGAAAGCCCATTTTGTCGTAAAGTCTCCTGACCCCTTTTTATAGCAATCCCCTGACTTCCTGTTTGGCACAGCATTTTGTCTCATGCGCAGCAATTGCTGTGTTTTTAATAGTTGCTATAAGCACATAGAAAACTATCGCATTTCTTGTGACGAATGTACCTATGCAATGGGCAGCCAAAGAGTTACAATGAGCAGGACGGCAAAGTAGAAGATGGGACTGATACCGGCGAAAAGAGATCCTCTGGTAGGATGAGCTGAAAACAAAGAGAAATTATACAAATGGCAAGAACAACATACAGAGCCCATACTACGAAAGCTGCATAACATAAACCGTCTTAACCGCATAGGTCAGGACTTTTTAGCAAAAACACAGCACGAGAAAATCAGGATATGGTATACTTTCAAGTAGAAGTGAAGGAGAAGCGAGCCATGGCAACCATTGAAGAACGGTTACAGGCTCTTGAACAAGAGCACGGCCAACTCAAGAAAACAATCGAGTTGCAAACTATCGCCATAGGTGCCTTAGTGAACAAAGCAACCCTGGAAAAACTAAACGAGAAATACGATAAAATATTTGAAGCCCTTATAGCCCATGACCGTTTTACCAATGATCAGCTTGCCGAACTAAGAAATCAACACACTGAACTAGACGGTAAAGTTGTTGGCCTACAAACCGAGATGCGCCAGCGTTTCAGCGAGCAGGACAACAAAATAGCGATGCTGGATAGTAAGGTAGCGGGACTGCAAACCGAGATGCACCAGCGTTTCAGCGAGCAGGACAACAAAATAGCGATGCTGGATAGTAAGGTAGCGGGACTGCAAACCGAGATGCGCCAACGCTTCAATGAACAGGACAGCAGAATCGCGGGACTGGACAGCAAGGTAGCGGGATTGGATAACAGGATCTCAAGGCTAGACAGTAAGGTGGCAGGACTGGACAGCAAGGTGGCAGGACTAGATAGCAAGGTAGTGGGGCTGGACAGCAAGGTGGCAGGACTGGACAACAAGGTAGCGGGGCTTGACAGCAAGTTTGCAAGTTTGCAAGCTACCCAGGCAGAGCATACTACCTTGCTTAAACAAATCCTCGCGCGCCTACCAGAGTAGGACAGAGCATAAGCACCGCGCGATACGGCATGCCTATGCACAGCGTGCCGTATCTAATTCATTCGTTGAGCAATAGCCAATCAAAGTACAATAATTGCAGATAATTACCTCCTATTTTATAGCAATCCCCTGACCATCATATTGGCACAGCAATTGCCTCATACACAGAAATTGCTTAGTTTCTACGAACTATCATAAGCGTATAGAAAAATGTCGCATTCTTTAGAAGCGAAAGAAGCGAATGTACCTATGCAATGGACAGCCAAAAAGATGCTCTCAGAAGCAGCTCAAAGAGCAGACACAGAAATTGCGATCTCCATAAGTTTCTTAGCGAAACGTAAGCATAGTTCAGCTCCATTTGGGGACTATATCCAGCAATAGAATTGTTATATAGAGAGGATGGGAATAGGGCACAGCAATTGACATCTCAGCGCATTTGGGGTATTATTTATAGTATCCTGCATGATTTGCCCGAAAGCAAGGAAGAAGACGGAAGACGGAGAGACCGATGGATCGCTAAGGACTTATCGCTATTGCACTAAAAAGATGTACACAAGAAATAAATGTATTATCAAGGAGTACACCTGAATATGAGTGAAGCAACAGCTTTGCTAGTCATTGATGTGCAGATAGGTCTGATTGACGGTCAAGAGCCCTCCTACCGGCGGGATCTCGTCCTGGAAAATATCGCCGATTTGCTCAAGCGAGCTCGTGAGGCGCAGATACCGATCATCTATATTCAGCATGAGGGTGGTAGCAAACTTATTCCAGGTGCGCGAGATTGGCAGATCCATCCTAGAGTTGCGCCACTTGACGGAGAAATCGTCTTATCCAAGCGCGCTGCCGACTCATTTTATGGTACGAACCTGCAGAATGAGTTGCAGAGCCGCGGGATCAAGCATATCATCATCGTTGGATGTCGAACCGAGTTCTGCGTTGATACTACTGCACGGGCAGCCATCAGCCGGAATTATGCTGTAACTTTAGTCGCCGACGCACATAGTACCATCGACAATGGAGTGCTGACCGGTGGCCAGATCGTAGCGCACCATAACGAAACGCTAGATGACTTTGGACATGCTGAAAGCTGTGTCGAGGTAAAGTCGACCCGAGAGATTAGCTTCTAACCTGACGTACATATAAAGGGAGAGCCAACAGCCGGGGAGGCCCAGCGCTCTCCCGTCCAACAGCAGTCAATCCGCGTGAAAATGAAAGAATAGTCAGACACATCTCATTATGCGAGCGTAAAGCAGACATTTGTCTTATAGACTTGCGTAATGAACATGAATATTTTTTAATTATAGAGTGGGAATGTACAGGTGTGAGAGGGAATTGCCTCCAGGATAAGAGGGAGAGAGAGCGTGATATATGGTAGGAAGATTACAACTTTTTTAGATGCGACTCGTATACGTCTGTAAGTGATACTGCCTATAATCATCTAATGAGTTAAAATAGAGAACTAGTAATGAGCGGTGACAAATGCTAGAATCATCAGTGAACGTTACAAACATGCTGGGGGGAATAGGGACATTAGCGAAACCAGCGCGAAAGACACGTCGTAGCCAGAGTACTGAGATAACCACAGGTATAGCGGGTGTACAGGGTATTACTGGTGCAGAACAAGCGACCGGAGCGCGAACGAAGGCGGAGGCCAGAGTGGAAGCGATGAGCGATGCAGCGCTTGTCGAGCTAGTCCTCACTGGTGACCAGGATGTCTTCGCGGTGCTCGTCGAGCGATACAAAGATGCCGTGCAAAATCTGGCGTACCGTATGTTAGGTAACGTAACGGAAGCCGAAGATGTGACGCAGGAAACATTTGTGCGAGCCTACACACAGCTTGGCACATATAAGCCCATGCATAAATTCAGCACCTGGCTCTTATCGATAGCTTCGCACCTGGCCATTGACCAACTGAGGCGTCGACGATTTCTGGCTTTGCCCTTAGAGGATATCCCATTTTTAGAATGGATGCCGGACCTGGGGATCAGTCCAGAGCAATCGGCTTTGCAGGGGGAGCAGCAAGACGAGATCCAGCTGTATCTGCAGAAGTTACCCAGCAAATATAGAGCCGTCATTGTTTTACGATATTGGTACGACTTCTCCTACGAAGAGATCGCCAACACCTTAAAACTGACGCCTGCCCTGGTCAAAGCGCGTTTACATCGTGCGCGTGAATTACTAGCCCGATATATGCAACAGAACGCAACCAGCGAGAACGAGGAGGTGCAGGTAGATGCGCTGCCGCGACGCTAAGAGATGGCTGGATGCCCGGCGTGAAAGTAACCCTGAACAGGCAGATGACTCGGCACTGCAGGAGCATTTGCAGAAGTGTGCA
The DNA here is from genome assembly GCF_004208415.1 of Ktedonosporobacter rubrisoli. GTDB lineage: Bacteria > Chloroflexota > Ktedonobacteria > Ktedonobacterales > Ktedonobacteraceae > Ktedonosporobacter > Ktedonosporobacter rubrisoli. Next base: position 8,665,876 of record NZ_CP035758.1, read on the forward strand.
GCATGCCGTGCTTTTGAGCAGCAGCAGCGTCGTATCGATCACCTGTTTTGTGCAACAGTGCCAGCGCCTCGTCGTGTGTCTACAAGCATCTCAACCGACCAGATCATGCGGGCCATACAACAACAGAAGAAGATAACCCAACAACTTGAAGATATACATCAGCAGCAGCAAAATAGAGTGGCTCGCTTACGAACCGTAGGCACAGCAGTTGCGGCTATTGGTTTCTTTACATTAAGTAGTATCCCATTACTGTTACTCGCAGTCACGATCATCCAGACAGATCTAGCAGTGCAGATCCTTTCACTGCTCAATGGTGTCATCGATATATTGATAATCCTTGCCCAATATCTGCAGGCGGGGTTGACGCTAGTGACACGCAACAACTGGCTACTGTCAGGGATCGCGTTCGCCGTGGTCGTCATGATGGGGATGTGGCTTCGCTTGATGCGAACTCCGCAAGAGGCGTAGAAGCGAAGGTCATAGCTGCTAGAGGCAGCTATGATAGGGAGTTCCAGTATGTTAAAAGTCTTTCGGAGACGGTGGTTCATGCTCACACTGCCTGGACTTCTGGTCCTTGTGGTGTTCTTAATAGGTGGGGGGCTACAATCCAGGTTTACGGGCCCACCCACTGTAGCAGCAGCGGATCGTCAAGCAGCCGGGGGAGACTCGGGTTGCACAGGTGAACATCACAGTCCCTCTTTTGGCAGCACTGTGGTAGTTAATAGTGGGGAGGTGATTTGTAGTAACCTGACCTCATTTGGAGGGATTGTGGTGATACGAGGAGAGGTCAGAGGAGATGTAGTTGCATTTGGCGGCAAGGTAGTTATTGATGGGCGAGTTGATGGCAACGTCACACAGTACGTTGGCAACGTCACCTTGCAGGATAGTGCCGATGTGAGTGGAGATATCCATCTCTGCGGCGGGCGCTGGACACATAGTCAGAACTCACAGCTCCATGGTTCAGTGCTCGATTGCACAAATGGCATGGGTCAACTGCTTGCAGGCGATGTAGGCACCGGTTTCCGTTTCTGGTCCATCGTGACATGGGTAGCGCTAGGTCTTTTGCTCACCTCGTTACTGCCAGAACACGTGATGCTGGTACATACAACTGCGAAGAGCAAGATGCGGCGGAGTCTCGTCCTGGGGCTGCTCAGTGTTCTGCTTGCACCTGCTGTCCTTGCTGTATTAGTCGCACTCATTATTCCTATCCCATTGGCTATTTTAGTAGCCATAGGACTTGTTGCGGCGTGGGCCCTGGGGACGGTAGCGGTGGGTTGGCTTATTGGTGAGTATATCTTACGCAAAATAACACCCCAGCAAAATACCCGTCCAATGCAGGTTGTAGTGGGATTGACGGTGTTAACATTGGCAGGGTCTCTCCCCTACGTTGGTTGGTTAGTCTGGATTAGCACAGGGCTACTTGGGATAGGAGCAGTTTTCCTGAGCCGTTTCGGCACACGACTCTATAGCCAGCCTAAACAACCACTTCAGTTATAGATGCTCCTGCCAGCGTCTGAGAAGAAGCGCTAGTCTCTCTCATTGAAGAGGGGGAAAGAGTCATTTTCCGTTGCGAGACTCCACTTCGGGGCTATGTAGTATCTAAGTATAGACAAAAACGCTGGAAAGATGGGACGGACATCAACGACGAGGAATGTCGTGGGGTGACCGCCGAGGTGAACATGAGCATTGATGTTGAACTTACAGATCTTGCCTACGGAGGCGATGCCGTAGGCCGATATGAGGGACGCGTCCTGTTCGTCCCTGGAGGGATTCCAGGCGAGCGGGTCCGAGTAGAAATTGTAGAGGAACGCCGAGGCCACGCACGGGCAAACCTGTTAGAGATTCTGCGACCTGCGGCTGAGAGAGTCGAGCCACCTTATCCGTTGCTTACCGAGAGCGGCTGCCAGTGGCAGCACATTGCCTATCCGGCACAGCTTACCTGGAAGGCTCATATTGTGCGCCAGTTGCTTGTGCGTATTGGCAAGCAGCCGGACGCCCTTGTTCATCCCACTATTGGTATGCCGCCAGGGGTCCCACCGTGGCACTATCGTAACATTGTCCTATTTACTGTGGGACCGCGCGGCGAAATTGGCTTCAAACTGACTGAAAGCCATAACGTTCAGGATCTTGAAGAGTGTCCCTTATTGCATCCTGCGCTTGATCAGGTATATCAGCTTGTACGCCGCAAGCTCATCGAGTATTTTGATGATACGCTTGGGGAGATGATCCAGGGCTTTACGTTACGTGGAGCCATTGGAGCTGTGAGCAATTCTACTACTGGCATTGCTCCAAATGGCGTAAAGGCCGTGCCTACGCTTCTGACGGTCCATGCACGCCCTGGCTCAATGATCGAGAATCCCCAGCAGCTTGCGCAAACCCTTATGACTATCGCTCCCGGAATCGTGGGAGTTATCATTGAGCGCGTTGGCGGCCGCTATGGCCGCGTGTTCGCTGGCCAGGAATTCTTGACGGATGTAGTTTTGGGGCGCCGTTTCCGCGTCTCGGCTGACTCCTTCTTCCAGGTGAATCTTGTGCAGACCTCGGTGCTTGTCGAGCGGGCCCTGGCTATGCTAGAGCCTCAGCGCTCTGAGGTGATCCTGGATGGCTATAGTGGCGTAGGTCTTTTTTCGGCGTTCTTATCTCCTCGTACATCGCGTGTAATTGCGATTGAGTCCCAGCCCAGTGCGGTTATGGATGCGCGCGCAAGCGCTGCCTTGAATAACCAGAATAATATCACTGCGCTGGAAGGAACGTTGGAGCGAGTCCTGGGACAACTGCACTACCGCCGAGAGCGTATCGATCTGGCCCTGGTTGATCCACCGCGGGCCGGCTGTCATCCTAAAGCTTTGCAAGCCTTGCAGATGATCGCGCCTCGGGCCATTTGCTACGTCTCTTGCGATCCCAGCACGCTGGCCCGCGATATTGCTATGCTCTGCAGTGGCGGTCGTTATCGCCTGGTTGCCGCTCAACCAATCGATATGTTCCCGCAAACCTATCATATCGAATGCGTGGCTTTGCTCGCGCGCGTTGGCACAAGATAGCATTTTATATAGTGCCTTTTTGGCATAGAGAAGGACCGCCAGAACTACCGGCGGTCCTTTTATGTGCTGCTTCAGACCTGATCTACGAGGGATGGCCGCTTGCTCAAAACTACCTCGATCTTACTGCCCTGGGCCATCATAGTGCCCGGGGGCGGGTTTTGATGAATGACGCAGCCCGGGGCGATGTTCGTGCTGGGTACTGCCTCGCCCCATACGCTTACCTCCAGGCCGTATTCCTGAGCGCAGGTCATGGCAGTCAACAGGTCCATATCGCGTAGATCGGGGGCGCCGCTGGTTTTGGCCGTCTCTTCTAGCCGGGCCAGGATCGTGCTAAACCAGAGGTGCATCGTCTTCTTCTCTTCGTTCTCTCTTTTGGCTCGGTCTTCTTTATCCTTATGGCCTTTGATGGCGCTGATCTCGTCCATCAAGACGAAGGGATGGTCTATCGTGCGCAGGATAATATCAGGATTACTGCCCGGAGTCTCTACGTAGATATTGCCGATGTCAAGGAAGCGCTCAATCACGTTTGGCACCTTTACCTTGATATCGCGAATATTCTTGTACTCCGCCTCTATGCGCGCCTCAAAGAGGATGACAAAGTGGCGATGGATATCGATGATGCGCTTGTTCGTAAGAATATATACATCGTCAACATAGTTGATATAGAGCAGTCCCAGTGCAATAAGCAGGCCTAAGACAGTAAAACCGCTGAAGAACCACCAGTATCCATAAAGCGCCGGTGGAATCGATCCCATGCCAGGCAAGACAAGCGCAATCGGCAGGACGATGATCAGCAGCACCAGGGGGATAAGCAGGGTTCTGAGCAAGACATACTGCGAGCGCTGAATATACTTGACAGTATATTCGCCGGAGGTATAGTGCACCTCGCAAGGAATACGCAGGAAGCCCCCAAAGGTGCGCCTGGGGCCGAGGAAGCGGTCCTTATTGCGCAGTGGAGGGTAGTTCTCATCGGCGTTGGGCAGTTTGGCAACAGCTTTGCCCTGGGATAGCTCTTTTAGCACCGCCGCCATGCCAGGATTGTGTGGAGCTGGCATAGGTTTGTCGGCAGGCTTGTTGGATTTGATGACTGAGGTGATGCCTTGAATCGCATCTTTGATCTTTTTGGGTTGGGGCACGTTGGGGAGGAGCAGGTCCCCGCCGGTCAGGTAGAGATGAACCGTGCCAAAGCCCAGAATTACGCCTAAGAAGGTGTCTACGTCAAGGCCTACCTGTTGCACTTTTTCAAGCGGTGTCTCCTGGCGCGTGGGCTGGAATAAGCCGCGTGAATTGATGATGCGCTTGTTGGTGATGATATAGGTCTCGAACCACCACACAACAAGGTCACGATAGGCAAACCAGCCAAAGGTGGCTAGTATGGCAAGAAAGAATATACCTTCAAGGACGAGCCAGAATGTCGGAGGGGCTGCAATCAGCGTGGAAGCCCATAGGGTCAGGATGAAGAGCAGCGTTGCCCCTAGAAAAGGTAGGGCTGGCTTCATCAGGAACCACCAGTGCCTGCGCACTACCAGACGTACCTCTTCGCCTGGCTGCTGCCCTGAAAAATGCCACTTTCTATCGCTCCCACGCCTGAACATTTGCAAACCAAAGCGACGACGGCCTGAAAGCCATTGATCGGCAGGTGATGTAGAGGTAGTCGCAGCCGATTGGTTCCTGGGTTTATCTGCCATTATGTTACCTCAGCATGTCTCTTCTCATGTATGGTGGCGGCCGGAATAGAAAAATGCTACTTAAAGTGACTGATTACTTTTTCGCAGTGGTTTTTTTTGCGCGCGCTGCAATTAAGGCAATCACCACGGCAACTATTGCAATAATAAAGATAACAGGTATATAGTTAACTGGATTGGGCGCCTGCATCGAGATGACGAAGAGTGGCTGCCCGTTTGGTCCTCTGGTGACAACGCTGCTGAAGTAGGCAAGCACAAAGGCGCCAGAGACAACAGCAGGAATCACCCCTAGAAAGCGCTCCTGAGGCGTCGCCGGGGAAGTTGGAAATGCTCTATTGCCAACGTAATAACCCAGCGCCAGCAGTGACAGAAAGCCGAGTAATGGCCACCAGGGCCCCAGAATGCTGCTGGTTACTTCGGGCGAGATGCCCTTTCCTGTCAAAAAGTACGAAAATGTTCCCGGAATCCGGGCGAGAAAGAGCGCTATGCTCTGGCTGGTGTCAGGTCGCATCAGTACAACTGCCAGGAGCACAAAGACCAGTGAGACAAGTTCTCGCCGCCAGCCACGCATAAAACCTATTACGATAAATACGAGCATGGCGATGAAGAAACACTGTTGATCAGTAAAGGGCAATGATGACATCCTCTCGTATCCTCCCCCAATAGCATCAGAGCCAACATAACACTATACGAGCCTTCTGGCTGTAGCAATGTCAAACTCTCCCTTAATTCCCGCTCTTGCATTTAATCATACCACAGGTTATTGCCAAAACATAGAGGAGAGCATAGAAAAAATTGCTCATCTATGTACCATGATACCCCAGCATAAACCATCCCCCGCTTGCCCTGGCAAGCGAGCATGGCACGGGAAAATTCACTTACACCTTATACTATTAAGACATTATATAAAGTAGATTTTTATCTTCATGTTCTGGTAACGTTTTGTCAGCAATAGTTTGTTTTGATCCTCAAGCTTGTCCAGATATAGGAAAAATATCTTAGCAACTTGTCCTGCCGGATACACACATGCAATAATCTCTATCAGATGAGATTGTAGTTGCGTAGATTGCTCTTTATTTTGGAAAAAGATGTATAGTAGGGAAGACAGGCAGTAGTGGTATAAAGCGTATAAATGATTTCAGCAGAAAGCAGTATTTATGATTACAAATGCCACACCTAATCAAAGCCAGAATTTTACGCGTCCTATTCGCGTTTTACTTGTAGATGATCATACCCTTGTGCGTGAGGGGATGCGTCGTTTACTGGAGGCTGAGGAGGATATGACAGTGGTGGCGGAGGCGGTTACCGGTGAAGAAGCTATAACGATGGCGCAGCAATTGCGCCCTGATGTTGTGATTATGGATATTGCGATGCCGGGTATGGGAGGGATCAAGGCTACCCATGTCTTGAAGGAGTACTGTCCAGAGATAGAGGTCCTGGTACTCTCGGCCTACGATGATGAGCCGTACCTGGTTGCGCTGTTAGAAGCTGGTGCTAAGGGCTTTTTGCTCAAGAATGCGCGGGGACAAGAGCTGGTGAGTGCTGTGCGAACTGTGGCGTGTGGCGGATCTGTATTGCATCCCACGCTGGTAGGCAAGATTACCAGGCGACTCTCGCAGCGCGCGTCATCTCCACATACTTCTAACGATACGCTCAGTGAGCGCGAATTTGATGTTCTGCGCCTGGCCGCCCAGGGCTTGCCCAATAAGGAGATCGCTCGGCGTATGGGGTTGAGCATTCGCACTGTGCATAGCCATCTGGCCAGTATTTTTGCTAAGATGCATGTTGGCTCTCGTACAGAGGCCGTTTTGCAGGCGCTACGCCGAGGAATGATATCGCTACAAGATACTCATGGTTTCTAATGCTCTGCGTTGGTCTCGCCGTTTTCGCTACTGGAGACCACTGATCATCTTTCTTTCGCTAGTTCTGATCGGGTTGCTACTCTTCTGGGCCTTAAGCCGGTACTCGTTCTCTCCCACTGACTATGGCCTGCATACTGTGGCTAAGCTGATACTCCTTTCTGTGCTCGTAGCTGCCTTTGGGCGTGGCCTGCTCGAATATATTCTACGCTCAGATCTTAGTAAGATGGAGCCTGTGCCACGCCGGGCTCCCGTGCTGTGGAGGCCTGTCTTCCTGCTGGATATTAATGCACCCCTCTATCTGGCGGTGGGCGTGCTGGCCAATGTGCCGGCTGCTGTCATTACGGCCTTAATCACCCAGACATCTTTGCAGCTATATACGGCTTTTCGGGGCTTGATTTCCTGGACTGAGGCCAGCTATCGTGTAGCGGCAACAGCGCTGCTCGTGCTGATCGCTGGTAAGCTCTATAAGTTCATTGCAGGTTCCTCCCATAGCGTTCAGCATGGCTTGATTGTTCGCCTGCATGAGGCTCGCGAGCTGCTTGGCGCTACGTTTTCGGCAGGCTTTATGCTAATCTTGATTATTATCCTGTTCACGCCTATTCTGCTTTACCTCAATCGGAATAAGCGCTATGCCTCGTGGCGAACCTATCTCTTTGCGCCTGTGCTCTTTCAGGGCCTGCTGTTGAGCATGGGTCCCTTGTTGCCAATCATGGATGTCTTTGGCACAGGTCTGGTTGAACTGACCTGGCTGCTCTTCCTGGGTCCCCTGGTGGCTATTTACTATCTGGCCGTGACCAATACGCGCATGAATGTGAAAACCTATGAGCTGCGGCGGACGCTTCACGAGTTGAGAAGCACGCGCCAGCGCAGGGATGAATTACATGATTATGCTTCTCTGATCACGCAAGCCCAGGAAGATGAGCGCCGCCGCCTGGCGCGCGATTTGCACGATGATACGGCCCAGGCCTTGATTGCGCTCTCCCTCGGCCTGGATGGCCTGGAGAGCTCGATCAAGAAGTTGAACCCACCACAGAAAGATGTGCAGTGGTTTGCGGATCTGCACAAGCTGGCTGACGATACGTTAGAAGGGGTTCGGCGCGCTTGCCAGGATCTACGGCCTTCGGTCCTGGATAATCTCGGCTTGCATGCGGCTCTAGAATGGCTTAGCGATATTTCAGCCTCAAGGGGTGTTCCCTGCACGTTCACCTGGGTGGGCGAAGCTCATACCACGGCCCCCGAAACAGAGATTGCTATTTTCCGCATTGTCCAGGAAGCGCTCTCGAATGTGTGGAAGCATTCCTCAGCGTCTCTTGCGCGCATTGAGTTATATTATCAGGCCAACCTTTTATGTATCGTTGTGCGCGATAATGGGAAGGGATTTCCGGCAATTTCGGCCCAGGCCCCGCTAGGCGGGACCACCACGCGTCTTGGCCTGACGGGAATGCGTGAGCGCGCGCGTTTAATCGGCGCCACCCTTACTCTTGATACATTTCCAGGGAAAGGGACGACAATCTCGCTGTTTTTGCCCCTCTAAGGCAGCCAGGCTGTATTTTGCGAGCGCCTGATTAGCCTGATATCTCCCAGAAGATAGCGAAGCTGCCGAACAGTGCCTACCTATTTTCTACCATCTGCTACCGGCTCTGGATCAGCATTCCCACGCTGGCTAACGGCTAAGCCTCGATCTGACCTGAGCATGACACATGAGGAGCATTAGTAAAGTCTATAAATATCCTCTATTTTTATTTTAGGTATTTATACCTATTGATTATACGTATTATTGCTGATGAAGTCTGTGTATTTCTACTGTTCCCTGAAGCCTACAGTGCGGAGTATGATGCTTATCATAAGCCAATTAAAATAATGCGGCCCTCCTTATGGATAGGTACATCCAAATCTGGGTCTGCTCCACTACATACCGACTGTTTTCGCCTAGAGACAGGGCATTTAAAGAGCGTCACGCACTTTTTCTCGCTTACTACGATCTACCTGCCGTAATCCAGTAAAGAAGAGGTACATATTTGAACATATGTTTTATTGTTGACGAAGAGTCAAGAATTAAAACGCCCACCATGAAAGATGTGCTACGGCAATTGAGCGCTAATCATCAGATTACTACAATTTCCGTATCAACAGTGGCGGACGCTCATGCCATCATGCATACCAGGGAAGCTCTGGCTGACGTTTATCTGCTCAAGAGCCATACGCCGGGCGCCTTAGAAATTGCTCGCCTGGCGGAGGAGAAGGGCATACGCGTGATCAATAGTTGGAAGGCCACACAGGCTTGCCAGGATCGCGCTTTTCTGTCGGAACTATTTCTGGCCGAGGATGTGCCCTGGCCGCGAACCTGGGTGCTTGATCGTTTTGAACAGGATCTAAGCGAAGATATGCTCTCGGCCCTCACTTTCCCTTTGATGGTGAAGGCGCGCTATGCCTATGAGGGCGTGTTTGTCGATAAAGTGGATACCCTGGAGCAGCTAAAAAGGCTTGCGACATATAAGAGTTTGGAGCCTGTAATTATTCAGGAGTACAGGCAAAGCGACGGCTGGGATACCAAAGTTTGGGTTATTGGCGAGACCATACTTGCTGCCAAGCGAAGGAGCCCATTGACCCACGAACCCCAAGACCAGTTTCAGCTCTCCCCCCAGGATATCAGTGCAGAGATGCGCGATGTAGCGTTGCGTATCGGCAAACTGCTAAGTGCAGATGTCTTTGTTGTTGATATGCTCATTACTGAACAGGGGCCTGTAGCCATCGATGTCAATCCTTTCCCGGGTTTTCGTGGCCTCTTCGGACCCGAGAAGGCGTTTGTCTCTCTGATCGAGGGCCTACAGCAAGAAGCTGCCATCGCTTAAAGCTCTTACCTGGCTGTCGGAGCTACTATAGCAATGCAAGAAGAGAGGTTAATGGGGGTTAGAAAATGCGTATTTGCCTGATTATTGATCATCCACGATATGAGAAGCTACCGATCATACGTGAGCTTGTGGAAGGGCTTGGGACAAAGTATGAGGTGCAGGTCTTCAATGTGCAAACTGCTGCTTGGAATGAGGAACTGGCAACGCCTGCTGATCTCTATCTCTTAAAGTCCCACGGGCCGCAAAGCCTGGATTTTGCCCACCAGTTGGAGCAGCAAGGAGCATTGGTGATTAATAGCTCGGCATCTACCAGCGCTTGCCAGGACCGTGAGGTCATGACGCACGTGATGAACAAGGCTGGGCTGCCCTGGCCCAAAACCTTGAGTTTTTCTTCTCTACAGCGGCTATTGGCAGATACGCAGATGCTGGCCTCCATGCCTTTTCCTTTCATTGTAAAAAGTAAACATAATCACGACGACGAGCTTATTGAGCAGGTGTACAATCTTGAGCATCTGCATATGCTTGCTGAGCGCTGGGGCCAGGAGCCTATCATTGTCCAGGAGTGGATTATTGGGGATGGCTGGGATACCAAGGTGTGGGTAATTGATGAGCAGATATTTGCTGCTAAGCGACGTAGCCCGCTGGACCACAAGCCCAAGGACCAGTTTCAGCTTACGGCCAATCAGATTGGTAAAGAGATCAGAGAGATCGCGCTAGACTGCGGCCGCGCCTTCGGCCTGCGTATCTTTGGCCTTGATTTTCTGATCACTGAACAAGGTCCGATTGTGATGGACGTCAATTCTTTCCCCGGCTTGCGCAACCTCATTGGTCCTGAGAAGGCTATTATCAATCTGGTCGAGCGCCTGGAGACAGCGCCAGCCCTTAAATGGCAATCGGTACAACCATTAGGCCTTATGAATAGTGGCCATACCATGTCCAGGCAAACAGGCACCGAAGCGCTCTCATAAGTACTAGTTTCATAGACGTATGTAAATTAATCCGCTACAATATCACTGTTTATCCCTCTATCTTACAGATTATCAGCAGCCGGGGATACAAATCCATTGCCCAGGAATTTGTATAGCTGGACCCAGGTTGCGACTATGGCTTTTTCCGTTTCCTGGCAGCGTAGCAGATAACCGCCGTCTCCTATACGGTGCCGTATGCTGCGGTGCTCCGGAGAGGAGGTATATCTTAAATCGAAGCTTATGAGTAATTTGTTTAAACCTTCTTCGCATTATTTCCCCGAGGACAAGGCTGCTCGGGCTGATGAGGTCTCTACAAATAATGCTTTAGATATACAGAATGATTTTGATGGCAATAGTATAAAAGATGCTATACCTCCAGAACCACAGAAGGATACTGAAAATTTTGTAATACAACCACGTTTCTCACTACCTGCAAATAAAGCAAAAAAAATTACCCAGACGTCCTCACCGGAGGAAAATAGTTCATCTCCCCGCTTCTCCTCACTGCTTGGATCTCGCTCAAGCCGTCAATCGGTTCCGCAGGGTACCGGGCCTGTCTCTTCATATCGGCATGCTCGTGTGCGTTTAAGACCTATCCAATCGGATGAAGAGAAGCTGGAACAGCCGGATCAGATCAAGATAGTCAAGCAGAACGCTGCGCAAAATAGCTTGGACGAGCAGCCAACCTTACTCTTGAAGGCAGTCAAGACCTTAGAGCGACCCTACGGCGATCCCAGCTATCCCAGCTTCGATGAGATCCCTGTGGATGAACAAGCCACGGTCCCAATGATGGTGCTCACCGGCATCGCTGTCAAGCAGGGAGAAGCGGCTCCCGAGATGAAGTCGGAGATCTCTGGCTCGGCCAGCAATGCCGCTTTCGTCGGCCTGGGCAACATCCTGGGCACCGTGCTCAAATACGGTATTACACTGGTTATTTCGCGCTTCTTTGGCGCGGCTGTCTTCGGCCTCTATACGCTGGGGCTCTCGATCATCAGTCTCTTTTCTTCCACGCTAACCCTGGGCCTTGACGATGCCATTGTGCGCTATGTGCCCATCTATCGGGCCAGGAAGCAAGGCGGCTCCTTGCGTGGGCTTGTCATTTTCTGTACTCTGGGTGCCGCTGCCGCCGGGCTCATTGGCTCGGCCCTCATCTTTTTCTTTGCCCCCAGCATCATTGATGTCTTTAAGCCCGGGCATTCCTCCGATAAGTCGCAATTGATTCTGGTCCTGCAATTGCTGGCGCCAAGTATTCCCCTGGGCTGTATGGAATCAATCTGGACCAATGGCCTGGCCGGCTTTAAGGATTTTCGCTGGCGTGTGCTCTCGCAAAAGCTTGTCATGCCCATGCTCCTGATCCTCTCCCTCTTTATCGTTGCCGTCTTCTTCCGTGGCAGTAATCTGGTGGGAGTCATCGTCGCGGTGCTGATCAACGATGGGACCAGCTCCTTCTTTGCCTTCTGGTTCTTCCGTGATAAAGTCACCAATTTTGCCCAGGAAGAGCCGGAACACTATGAGACCAAGCAATGGCTTGGCTTTGCCGTGCCCAACTTCCTTACCAACACCACCGATCTGGTCCTCGACTCGGTGGATACCCTTCTACTAGCCTCCTTCAACATTTCCAACGTCGCTCTTGGCCAGTATGGCGCGGCGTTGAAGATCAGCGGCTTTATCGGTATGCCTCTGCAGGCGCTCAATACCATGTTTGCGCCCACTATTGCCGAATTACATGCCCAGGGAGAGAAAAAGAAATTAGAAGAGATGTTTAAGGTGGTGACCAAGTGGTCCATTACCTTTAGCCTGCCTATCTTTGGCGTTGCCGTCCTCTTTGCCACTGCGTTGCTCAGCATCCAGGGTAAGGAATTTGTGGAGGCCTGGCCGCTGGTGATTGCCTTTTCGGCCGGCAACATGGTCAACGTGGGGACGGGCTCGGTGGGCTATATGCTCATGATGACCGGGCACCAGAAGGCCTCCTTTTTCAACTCGCTGGCCACCTTTGTGCTCAACCTGGTCCTTGGCTGGTTTCTGGCCGGCCGCTATGGAGCGATGGGTGTGGCGGTGGCGACTGGGCTCTCGCTGGCTGTGGTCAATCTTTTGCGGCTCTTGCAGGTGCGCTTCCTACTCAAGATGCAGCCCTACCGCTGGGACACGCTCAAGCCGATCGGAGCCTGGATCGTGGGCGCGCTGGTCACGGGAGGCGGGCTGCTCTTGCTGCAGCATTTCAGTGTGCGGGTCATGCTCTTCAAATGGAACGTTCCGGTGCAATTGGGACTGGTGCCGGTCTTTCTTGCCGTCTATGCGGGCTTGCTCTTCCTTATGGGCGTCAGTCCTGAAGATGCCATCGTCTTGAACGCCGTGCGCAAGAAATTGAAGCGCGGCAAAAAGGGCAAGAAGGCAGCCTAGAAGCTCACCCAAAAGGGGTTAAAACTTGTCTGAATAGCCTATATGTGCTATACTATAGGAAGGCAAGATCAAATTTTCTAGGCCCCTCCGACCGAAGAAATCGCGCACTTCAACCCGATATCGCCTCCTGGCTAGGCTATGTCTGACTTTTGGTGAGGATGTATTAATGGAACTTGGCAATATTAAAGCAGTCAATATCGCTGAAGAAATGATGGGTGCCTATCTCGATTACTCCATGAGTGTTATCGTTAGTCGAGCACTCCCTGATGTGCGAGATGGACTAAAACCAGTGCATCGCCGGGTCCTCTATGCAATGGACCAGATGGGCTTATTATCAACTAAACAGTTTCGTAAATGTGCAGGTACTGTAGGAGAAGTCTTAAAGAGCTATCATCCCCATAGTGATGCCGCAGTTTATGATTCACTTGTGCGCATGGCGCAGCCCTGGTCGATGCGTTATCCGCTTGTGCTGGGCCAGGGAAACTTTGGTTCACAGGACGATGATCCCCCGGCGGCCATGAGGTACACTGAGGCTAAGATGGCCACCATCGCCGATGAGCTATTACGCGACATCGATAAAGACACAGTAGATTTTGTCCCCAATTATGATAATCAGACAACCGAGCCAACGGTTTTGCCTGCCCGCCTTCCTAACCTGCTCCTCAACGGCTCTACGGGAATCGCGGTCGGTATGGCAACTAACATTCCTCCCCATAACCTGGTCGAAGTTTGCAACGGCATTGTCTGCTTGATCGATAATCCAGAGGCCACAACTGAAGATCTCTCCCGCATCATTCGCGGACCCGATTTTCCGACTGGCGGCATTATTCAGGGACGCGAAGGTATTCGCAATGCCTACGCAAACGGGCGTGGTCGCATTGTGATTCGGGCGCGCACGCATATCGAAGAGTCTGAGCGCGGTCGCATCAGCATTATCGTCACCGAACTGCCGTATCAGGTCAACAAGGCGGAGTTGGTGAAGAAGATAGCCGAGCTGGCGCGTGACAAAAAGCTTGATGGCATCTCTGAGGTGCGCGACGAGTCGGACCGCCAGGGTATGCGTATGGTAATCGAGCTCAAGCGCGATGCAAATGTTGATAGCGTGCTGAACTCGCTCTACAAATATACGGCCATGCAGAGCGCCTTTAATGCGAATATGCTGGCGCTGGTAGAACGTCAACCCAAGACGTTGACTCTCAAAAACTTCCTGCTGCATTACATTCATCATCGTGAAGAAGTGATTACGCGTCGCACCAGATATGAGCTGGCCAAAGCCGAGGCGCGTAAACATATTCTGGATGGCCTGAAAATAGCCCTTGATCATCTTGATGATGTGATCAGTACGATTCGTAAATCCCAGCGCGAGACCGCTGGCGTTTCCGAAGAGCTGCAGCAGCAATTTGGCTTCTCGCAGGAGCAAGCGAGGGCTGTGCTGGAGATGCGCCTGTCAAGCCTGGCCGCTCTGCAGCGCCAGAAGATAGACGATGAGCTAAGCGAAGTCCTCAAAAATATCGCTTACTATAATAAGCTGCTTAGCGATATTGGCGAGATTCGTAAGATCATCAAGCAGGACCTGCAGGAGCTTAAAGAGAAATACGGCGACGCACGCCGCACTGAGGTGATCGAGGCCGAGGCCCGCGATTTCAAGGATGAGGACCTTATCCCCAACGAAGAAGTCGTCGTAACCCTTACCGAGAAGGGTTATATCAAGCGCCTGCCCTCCAACACGTACCGCGCCCAGCGCCGAGGCGGTCGAGGCGTAACAGGCATGGTGACGCGCGAGGATGATACTGTGCGCCACTTGCTAGTGACGCATACGCACGACAGCTTGCTCTTCTTTACTGATCGCGGGCGCGTCTTCCAGTTGAGAGTGTATGAGCTGCCGGATGTGAGCCGCACTTCAAAGGGCGACCATATCATCAATCTGATTTCCAAAGAGCAGAGAGAGCGTGTCACAGCCATTGTCTCTGTTCCCAAGGGCGTTAATCGCGACTTCATGATCGTGGCGACCAAGAAGGGCGAGGTCAAGAAGACCGCCATGAGCGAATTTGAGGTAGTGCGTCGCCAGGGCTTGATTGCCATGAATCTTGAAGAGGATGATGAGCTGATTGGGGCGAAGCTGGCTCGCGCTGCTGATGATATATTGCTGATCACCGCTCAGGGACAGTCTATTCGTTTCGCCGTTGATTTGCTACGAACGGCCTCGCGTACCAGCGGTGGCGTACGTGGCATTCGCCTTAGCCCGAAGGATACGGTCGTCTCGCTTAATCTGGCCCTGGAAGATAGCGCGCTACTTGTCGTGACCGAACATGGCTTCGGGAAGCGAACGCCAATCAACGAATATCCCCGGCAGAGTCGCGGAGGCACAGGTGTGATGACTTCGCGCGTTACGGGGAAGACCGGACCCGTGGCAGCGGCGCGCACGATTACAGAGAACGATAGCGATTTGATGATCATTTCCGCCAGCGGGGTGGTTATTCGTACCGACGTCAGCCTGATAAAGCAAGCAAGCCGTGCCACGCAAGGTGTAACGCTGATGAATCTTGGCGATGGCGACGCTGTTGTGGCTGTGGCTACTACCAACGGCAAAAAGCTGGATGGCGCCGATGGTGAGGTCGAAGTCGTGCTGGATGAGGAAGAGGATGGCAGTCTTGAAGAAAATGCTGCTGAGACCATAGCGCCGAGCGGTGAGGCTGAGTAAACATTCGTCCAATAGGCAAACAAGAGAGAAAAGAGGCCCGGGAACAAGCTTTCCCGGGCTTCTTGTTGTGCTTGCTAAAAATACTTGGCTTTTTAGCTGACGAATAGCGATTTGGTTTCAGGGGGTAGCGATTGCCCCTTGCGAATACGGCGTGCAGCCGTACGATCTTTGCGCGCTTCCATCTTAATCATGGTGAATGGGCGGTGGTACTTGCTGCTAAATTCGTCTGCTTTTAGCTCAGAGATGCTAGCGCGCTGCTCATATGAGCGCGCAAAGATATCCCGTTTAGCCTCATCTGTCATATCGGTGAGTAATAAATAGGCGAGGGCAAATTCGGGCTTGCCCTGCTCCGCGTAAGCATCGGCGCAAGTCAGGCCATCGGCACCCTGCGCTAGCTGCTCCTGTGCCAGTTTCAAAAAGACGTCTTTCAATGTATCTTTATAAAGCTCTGCAAAAGTCTCTGCCATTGCCGTCTCCTGGAATGTATGGCCGCATGCAGATAGGCCGGGCAAGTTGCTTCACTATCTGCATGATAAAATTCGTTTTTTTTAGACATTACTATATTACCATATTTATGGGATTGGCTATATCTATGACATTGAATATATGCCGAGCGTAAACATGACCATCCCTAGCGAGAGCAGCAGCGCAAAGCCGATGACTATTACGTTATGTCGGCGTAACTGCTGTTCAAAGGAACCCTGAGAGGTCCACCAGGCCAGCAGCATAAATACAGGGAAGACTTCCATATAGTAGCGGGCAATGCTGTTGGTGATGCCCGAACTGAGTGGCATCAGGATAAAGAGCAGGGCAAAAAGTCCGTAGGTAAATGGGAGCTTGCGCAGGATTGGGATAAGCGAGAGGAGGAAGAGCACAATAACGAGCATATTCAGAGCGTAGAAGTTCCAGTCGTAGGGGTTGGCCGGGCGCGGGTAGCGCAGCATATGCCACATGAGCTGGAGTGGATTCAGGGCGCTGCGTCCCCAACCTGAGCGTTCAACATCCTCAAAGGGCAAGAAAGTGCCAACCTTCCACTTGCCATAGGCGCAAAACAAGGCCAGCCCCAGAGGAATAAGGAGGAGCGCTGCAAAGCCCAGCCAGGTTCGCCAGGCGCGTAGCGATTGCCAGAGGCCAAGGAAGCGCGAGCGCAGCCAGGCCCGGATGCTTGCGGATCTGTCCTCGGCCGGGCTATAGGGCGCAAATTGCTCGGCGAGATACTGCCAGTATTCCCAGCCAACTATCACAGCCAGCAAAACGCCTTGTGGGCGTGTAAGCGCGGCAAGACCACCCAGAAGACCGGCTATCCACCAGCGCTGCTGGCGTGCATAGTAGGTGCAGCTCACCGCCAGAGCCAGGAAGAGCGATTCGGGATAGATCGCGGCCAGGTAAAAGCCCATAGGAAATATGGCAAGATATAGCACAGTACGCGCGGCTATCTTATCGCCTAACTCCCGCCTGGTAAGCTTATAGAGAAAGATTCCGGCGACGATGGCCGCTAGATTAGAGACAAGCAAGGCCACCAGGCGGAAGGCATCATCGCTTGTGCCAAAGGGCGTTGTGAACAGACGAATGAGCAGCGGGTAGAGCGGGAAGAAGGCCCAGTTGCTCATGCCGTGTAAGGTTTGCGCACCCCAGTAGCCCTGCTGGGCTATGCTCAGATAAAATCCGCTATCAAAATGCTGCCACATGAGCCAGAGCATGGCCGGGAAATTGGCCATGCGCGGATCGGGATAGATCGGCTGATGAGGCTTAATCAGTGGCAATATATAGTAAATGGTGGTCAGGCCCACAAGTTCCAGCAGCAGGCGAATACCGAGATAGGGAAGAATAACCGTTGGCCAGAACTTGGCTAAGAGAGCACGTAGCCGGCTCATTGCTACGTCTCGCTTGCCTTCGTTGACTGCGGACCACTCAGTAGAGTGATCCGCGCTTTCTATTGAAGTTGGCATAGGCAATCTCCTTGAATATCAAGCATAGCACAGGGCTATGTTATTTTACATCGGTCGCGTACAGGCGAATAGTCACCGTACGCGTTATGATCTGGTCAAGAAATGTATAATGGTTATCCAGCCATTGCTGAGCGATCTGAGCCTTTGTCGCAGCCTCATCGTCGCGTACACGTCCAACAATAAAGAAAAGGCGCTCATGCTTCGCTCCATATGCCCCTAGAACTTTCGGATCTACCGCCGCGTCGGCTCCTTCACCCGGCGCTGTTGAGCCGAAATTCTCCCAGGAAAAGGCACCAGGCATATCAGCCGTAAAGTGGGCCTGGCTGGGATAGGCATGCAAATAATACTCAACTGAGATCTGACATCCCTGCTGGGCATCCTCTTGCATCGTATTATCATAGCAGACCAGGCCATCTGCAGGCTGATATTGTTGCTCTAACCAGTGCGTCGTTGAGTTCCAGTCTTCCACCTGGGCGCTTTGATAGTAGAGGGGAACCGTTGAGAGCGCTAGGACGACAAGATCCAGCGTGAGCAAGATCTTGACAGTGCGCCAGCGCCAGATCACCACACCCAGGCTGACCAGGAGCATGAGCGCGGGCACAATAGTAACCAGGTAACGGCTTGAAAAGACGCGCATTGAGCCATGTGAAAGCACGTAGCTAACCACCATGGGAACGAGGAGCCAGCACAGCAAGCTCCAGGTGATGGGTAAAAATGCCTGACAGCGCTCGACATCCTCACGCAAGAGCGGGTTGTCAAAGGTAGCATGGCGGGCACTCAGGCGGTGTTGCAGGCCGTAGGTCGCCAGCACGACCAGCACTCCTAGAGCGCAGCAGGCGCCTAGCGAAAGCAAATAGAGCTTATTATCTCCACTAATCGTTGTGAAGAGATGAAAGAGATCATGAAAATTTGGCACCGTGAGCCAGCTCGTACGCGATCCTTGAAGAATCATCAGCAGCATCGGGACTAGCAAGATACCTGCGACGACCAGGCTAATAACGCAGGCTAACAATTGCTTGCGCGCAGCCCGGCGCCACTGGCCTGGCAGGAGCAAAAGACCGGCAATGGCAATCACCTGGGCCAGCAGGATAAATAAGCTGAACAGATGTGCATAGACGGCCAGGACCATCGCCAGAGCAAAAACTAACCACCAGCGCCAGGCATGAGTCGGGCTGCTCAAGGCAGCAAATAAAGCAAACCAGGCCAGGCAAATGAGCAAGAGCTGCATACTGTAGGAGCGAGCCTGCTGAGCATAGACAAGCTGCAGATCGTTAAGTAAATAAAGGCAGGCAGCTACAATCCCGGCCGTGGGGCTGATAAAGCGGCGGCCCAGGCAGAATACAACGCCTGTACTGAGCATAGCAAAAATAGCCGATGGCAAGCGTACGACAATCTCAGTGGGATTGAAGCCGAACGCTGTAGTGCAATTGAGCCAGAAGTGGAGAAATAAATAATAGAGCTCCATGTTCGGCTCAACGCCAAATATGATGTGCCAGAGTAAAGGCAATGGTTGATGGGCCAGCTCTACTGAGAAGGCTTCATCAAACCAGATACTTGGCTCCCCCAGGCGATAGAGGTTGAGAGCCAGAGCCAGGGCGCAAAAAACAATCCCTATTAACGCCTGGAAGGGAAGGGAAAGCGTGGCTCGTTGAGTCTGCCTTGTCGATTTAGCAGAATGTGTGGCCAGCGAAACCGCCGATTCTGCGCTATCTATTTTGTTTCTGTGCGGATGTAGATCGTCCTGGGCGTTGGACTTGTAAGTACTTCTATCCATCACTGCAACCACCTTCTACGAGCAAAAGTGACATCTTACAAAACCGGTAATTCTTGGAGTTTTGTTAGGTATCCTCCAGAAGAGTGGGCCTGCATTATTGCATAGTTTTGCTGGAGGATACGATATGGGCTTTATTTGTGGTGAAGAAGCTCTTTCTGCCTCCTTTCTTCTCTGTGCCATTTGCGCGCATAGAGAAATAATTCTCTAAAGGCGCGGGCAATGACCGCCGGTTTGGCCCCGGTAGCGCGCCCGCCGCGACGCGGTAGATGGCGCACGCCAAGCTCTGTATAAGTGTAGCCGGCGCGCCTGAATTTGTAGAGGACCTCGGTATTAATCATGGCTCCGCGCGTCTCTAGCTTATGATCATGGAAAAATTGCGCGCGGTACAGCTTAAAGGCACAATCGACGTCGCGCACACGTAGCTTGAAGACCAGGCGCACCAGCATCTTCCAGCCCCAGGCATTCAGCTTGCGGACCCAGGTATCTTGGCGATCGACCCGATAGCCGAGCACCGCGTCATAGTGCTCAATGAGCGGGAAAAAGCGTTCAAGATCATAGATATCAAACTGGCCGTCTGAATCCATAAAGAAGACAAGATCCTTGCTGACCGCTTCGAAGCCGCTTACCAGAGCGGCCCCATAGCCCTTGTTTACCTCGTGTTGGATAACATGGACGTGGGTATCCCAGGTTGCAATCTCTTCAAGGATCTCCTGGGTGTGATCCTTACTGCCGTCATTTATGACAATAATTTCGAAATCCTGCGTCCAGCTGGACACGGCGTCAATGGCTGTGAGCACAGTCTGGGCGATAGCAACCTCTTCATTATGGGCGGGCATGATGACAGAGAGGCTATGCTTTGTATAGGCCGCTCGGGTTGTGCCGGCCTGGCTCTGCATACCGGTAGCAAGTGAGGTAGCGCAGTCGGCCTGTTCCCATTGTTCCTGAGACCTGGCAAATAACCGGCGCATGCCAGCATAGGCAGCAAGCAGCACAAAAGTAATCATGGTCATTTTACCCGTCAGGATCCAGACAAGATTGGGACTGAAGCCAGGATAGAGAGTTCTGCCGGAGAGCATAAGAATACTGTCGCTACCGAGAAGACCTGCAATATTGAGGAGGAATAAATGGATAATCTCGCTAATTGTAAAGCGTTGTTTATTGATCATGGCCCATTGAATGCTTAAGGCAAAGCTGCTGAGCGTACCAAGCCCATAGGCGATAGTGCTGTACATCAGCAGAAGGCTCTTATCGTGCGTTGGGAAACAAGAAAGCAGAAGATGCAGGATCGCTACATCTAGTGTAATAGTAAGTATCCCCACGAGTGCAAGATATATATAGTGCTGATGCGAGAGGCGCTTCCAAAGAATGCGTAGCGGCTCTAGCGCTGTTTGCGTAGCAACAGGGGCTCGATATGTAAATATTTTAGCCAAGGGCTGCTCCTATTCAAGAACAATCACATTCGTTCAATAGGACGAGCATTCCACCTCGCTTGTAACTCTCAGCCATGAAACATGCATCAGTTTATGACCTTTTTCTTATAAGGCTAGCTGAGCCTGCGTTTGATCTTGTTGAGCAAGAAAATGAGGAGTCAAGTCCATTGGAATGCTGCCCTGGTAGATGTAGTATAGAGCTTGAAGAGCAAGAGAAGCAAGCATTTTGTAGCGTAATCGCTGGCTGTTCCAGGGCATTTCCTTCTCGGGGCAGGAAGTGAGACGTCCTGGCTGCCTGCAGTCCTTGTGGCTAGTCGAGGATAGGCCAATCTGCTATAATGACGTGGTACTTGTGTGCGTGGAGGAGAAGAAGCCATATGCCAGAACAATATCGAGCCCTACAGGGCTTTAGAGACATTTTGCCTGACGAGCAGCCTTACTGGCGCTTCGTTGAAGAGACAACAGCCGAAGTAGCCCGCATCTATGGCTACCGGCGCATTGATACTCCGACGTTGGAAGAAACTGCTGTCTTCCGGCACACCTCTGGCGAGGGAACCGACATCGTTGAGCGGGAGATGTATAGCTTTGACGATCGGGCCGATAAAGAGGGGCGTCGGGTAAACGTTACGCTGCGCCCAGAGGGGACGGCCGGAGTTGTGCGCGCTTACCTTGAGCATGGCATGTTCAAGTTGCCCCAGCCGGTGAAGCTCTTCTATATGAGCGTGCCGATGTTCCGGCACGAGAAGCCGCAGGCTAAGCGCTATCGTGAGCATCATCAATTTGGCTGCGAGGCGATCGGGCAAGAAGATCCGGCGATTGATGCCGAGATCATTGGACTGCTCTATCAGGTCTATATGCGCCTCGGCCTTAAGCATATTCGGGTGAATATTAATAGCATCGGCGATAGTAACTGCCGACCGCACTATGTCGAGGTGCTGAAAGCTTACTATCAGCCATTGCTTAGCGAGTGCTGTGCCGACTGCCAGACGCGTTTTTACAAGAATCCTTTACGTCTATTGGATTGTAAGAACTCGCAGGATCAGGCCAAGATTGCCGCCGCACCCAAGATCAATGAGTATCTGTGTGAGCCATGTCGCGAGCACTTTGCCGCGGTACAGCGCTTCCTCCATCTGTACCAGGTACCGTTCTCGATAGACCCGTTAATTGTGCGCGGGCTTGATTATTACTCGCGTACAGTCTTTGAGTTCTTTTCAGGGGACGATAAGACTGCGCTTAACGGCGGCGGGCGCTATGATGGCCTTGCCGAGATTCTTGGCGGCCAGCCGACGCCGGCAATTGGATTTGGTATGGGCATCGAGCGCATTATCCTTGAGCTAAAGAAGCAGGGGATTGTACCACCGGCCGAACTTTCTGCTCAGGCCTTTGTGGTTTACTTTGGGAAGCAGCCCGAGGTAAAAGACACTGCTGTGCAGGTCGTGGCCCAGCTGCGCCAGGCCGGTATCAAGACTGAGATGAGCTATGGAGATCGTAGCCCGAAGGCGCAGATGAAGCAGGCCAATGCCTCGGGAGCTGCCTTTGCTGTGCTCATTCGTGAGGAGGATCTTGCCAACGATAGCGTTGCGGTAAAAGATCTGCAGGCCCAGGGTATGGATGTAGAGAGCAAGCAAGTGCAGGTAAAACGGGAAGACTTGCTCGCCTATCTCAGCGGCGATCAGGCCTCCTGAACGCTGCGGCGGGAGTATGGCAAGCTTGAGAATATAAGCGCAAATTCAGGAGGATGAGAGAGGTGGAGGGTTCCGCTTGCCTCTGCTCACTCTCTCAGCGGACCCGGCGCGAAGAGATAGGTATGAAAAAGAAGCCAGCGAGAAAGTTTTAATGCTTTTCCTGGCTTCTTTTAGTCTGCCTTAGCGTCGCGGAGGATTGCCCGGATGCTCTTCATCGTCCTCTGCCTCATAGGATGGGATCTCGATAGGAACCCGATATCCCTGATTTGATGAGTAGGGCGAAGATTCCGGCTGAGCGGGAGCTAAGAGATCGTTAGAGATTGCCTTAAAGAGCCTCTCGATGCGATCCCAGCGTACCGGATAGCGATCGGCATAGAACTTCTCTTTTCCTTCGCTATCGTAAACGTACAAGGTGTATTCCTGGCCGGCAAAGGCATATTGTACCTTGGTATAAGGAATGCGGACCAGTTCTATCACCTGCAAGGTTGCCTGCGAACTTGAGGGTTGATCGCCGCCTGGCTTTTGGGGAACCTGGCTTTCGCCATTGACCAGCTCAACGGCCGTGCTCCAGACATCCATGGGGACGCCATCCGGGGGCGCATCGACATAGAGCGGCTCGTTGATTTCGGCGTTATAAATCAGGTCTCCGCTGGCGCCGAGCAATTGCTGACTCGGGATTGAGCATTCTCCAATGATGCGCGTCTGCGTGCGCAGATCGAAGCGTCTGACAATCTCGCGATGGCGGATCAGTTTGCCGGTTCCACCGCAGTTGGAGCAGAGCGACATCTTGGCGCCCTGGCAGGCGGTACATACGCGTTTCCCGTTGCCGCAGGTGCAATCGACTTCGCCCTTGATGCAGTCGGGACAGGGTACTGTGGGGCCCTTGGCCGCAGGATCATTTTCTACTGGATTGGGAATGGGAACCCCTTGTTGACGGATGTTATCAAAGACATCCGATACCTTGTTGCCAACTGAGCTGGCTACATTCTCGGCCTGGCGCTGGAAGAAGGGCTTTTTCTCGCCTTTGCTCCAGTCGGCCACATAGCCGCGCCCACGGCAGGTAGAGCAGCGTTTCTTGGTTCGGCCCTTACAATCGGGGCAGACAATCCAGCCGCGCCCATTACAGTTGGCGCAAAGCACGTGCCCGGTCCCGTTGCAGGCTGTGCAGGCCACTACCTCATCCAATCCTTCCAGACGGGTGTGGGTTGTAGGAGCCTTGAGGCCGGTAACTGCTGGCAATTCGTAGTCCCAAACGGGGAGCAGCGGCTTGGGTATACCCGTCGCACGTCCCTTGTATGGCTCAGTTACCTGCTCCATCCCACGCGTTTCCCAGCGTGTCTCTATCGTGACTTCCCATACCTCATCGGTTCCCCACGAGATCAGGTCCATATAGGTTCCCAGATCGCGGGCGACTCGCCAGTTTTCGTAACTCCACTGATTAGCCAGCTGGCGGATGCGTTGCTCCTCGATGCTAGAAGCCTGCTTGGGGGTAGGCGTTACCTGAGCCTGCTGCCAATAATCGTTGGCTTTACTTACCACGCGTTTAAGGCGCTGTTGTGCCTCACTCGCGCCACTTACGACTAGACGTTTAATATCTTCGACACGTTTATCTATATCTTCAAAGTTAGGTTGATTTGGTTGGCCCCCTCTGTATCCGGGGTCCTGCTGATACTCGTCACCCATAAGCTTGTGCCTCTCTTACATGGATACAACGCGTTGCACCTTTGCAGTCATATAGTGGTGCTCATTTCTTACTTTTATATACGTTACATCTCCGGGTGGGTTGTAAGAAACCGCATAGTCATGAATGAGCGCTTAAGAGAGTAGAGCGACGATCTCTTGCTGTATGGGCACACCTGTCACCTCTACATCGTTCTCAAGGACTAATAGGTCTACCTCGCTTCTGATGCCGAACTCGGGCAGATAGATGCCAGGCTCGATAGAGCAGCAGGTATTCGGCAGCAGGTTACGCTCGTCCTGGGTTTCAAAGTTATCGACGTTCGCCCCGTTTCCGTGTACGGCAGTGCTGGCATTGCCAATATTGTGCCCGGTACGATGCACGAAGTAACGTCCATAGCCAGCCTGGTTGATGACATTGCGCGTCGCGTCGTCTACCTCGCGGCCCTCGATTGGCTTGCCTGCCTTTGCACGTTGACGAGCGAAGGCAATCCCGGTATCGCGAGCCTGGCGAACGATCTCAAAGACTTCTTTCTGCCTGCCCGGAATCTCATCATAAGTTCCCGCAAAGGCCATCCAGGTATAGTCTGCAAAGACTGAATCGCAATCCTCGCTTGGTGGCATATAGCCCCAGAAGTCAAGCAGGATCAAATCGCCGCGCCGAATAGGGCTGTGCGTGTGGCTGTTTGACTCATAGTGAGGATTGCTGGCATTGGCGTTGACGGCTACGTGGGGACTATCGGGAAGTTGGATGCCTTGCGCGACGATCAGATCACGCAGACGCATCTGCACGCTGTATTCGTTGAGCTCAACCCCATTGCGCAAGTCTTCTCCCAACTGGGCTAACAATTTATCCTTGGCCGCGATCAGGCGGCGTCCCGCCTCGCGATGACTCTCAACCTGTGCCTGGCTCAGCTGGACCTCAAAGCGTTGGGCCAGATTCCCAGAACTGACAACCTCGACGCCGAAGGAACGTATCAACTCTACGGTGCCAGCATCGACCTTAGACACGTAGGGAACAGCGTTGTGGGGCGAGTATTCCATAGCTACGCGTCCGTTGGCCGGCAAAATCGTGCGCAGGTGAGCGTGCATATCTTGCCAGGTCTGGAAGATCAGGCGTTTGCCTGGTAGCTCGCTCAATACGTGGGGCTCGACCGCGCTTATCACGGCAGTTGGCGTACCCTGAGCAGGCACATAATAGAACCAGCGGCGGCTGTAAAAGGCCGTGCTGGGCAGGCCTACTATTTTATAGGCGATGGGATTCGTTTTGCGGAAGTCGTAGAAAAGCCAGCCGGTCAGTTTAGCGTCGCGCAGCGCTTGCTGAATACGTTCCAGGTCCATGTGCATTCTCCCTCTCTTAAAGTCGAAATATGTACTATTGTAGCACCTGGGGGAAAGGAGTTGTTCCATTTCTCAAGATTTGTTCAAATGTGAGGTTGTGTATATCCTCTTTTGCGTTTCTTCATTATACTATGATAAGAATATCCATATCTCTAGCTTCGCTATCCCTTTATATAGGGGTCAGGAAAGTATGCTCACTGGCAAGGTAGAGTCAGCGCTG
Organism: Ktedonosporobacter rubrisoli; assembly: GCF_004208415.1. Classification (GTDB taxonomy): domain Bacteria; phylum Chloroflexota; class Ktedonobacteria; order Ktedonobacterales; family Ktedonobacteraceae; genus Ktedonosporobacter; species Ktedonosporobacter rubrisoli. The sequence continues at coordinate 8,691,461 of NZ_CP035758.1, forward strand.
CCGATGGACAAGAGGATATCATGAATCATAAACCAACTTTTAATTCGCCCAATAAATGGACTCCTGCAGGGCAGCAGAACCAGGCTAAGGCACATGTGGATCAAGGAAGATCTTCTGCTGGGCAACCTCAATCTCCGCGGCGACGTCGACGCAAAATTAACCCTACATTGATCGCCTTTACGGCTTTTATCTTGATCCTACTGGTTGGCGGTGGCATACTTGCAACTTATTATTACTTGAATGTACACAAGCAGCTTGCTAGTTTCGTGCGGCCTGTGAGCCGTAGCCAGAATGAGCCACAGGATAGTGCTAATAACGGCTCGTATGACTCAATTAGTGGTCGTTCGTGGAATATTCTGTTGCTGGGTAGCGACAACGATGGTAAATATTCCTATCCGGCCCTGCTGACCCAGGTCATGATGATTGTGCATGTGGATGCAGTGACTAATAAGGTTTCGATGGTCTCGATCCCGCGCGATTCTTGGGTCTATGTGCCGAATATGGGGATGCATAAGATAGATCAGGCCTTTTTTCTTGGCGCGACAAGCGATAATACTTTTGAGTCTGGGGTAAGGCTGGCGCGTCTCACGGTTGAGCAAGATTATGGCGTAACGATTGATCGCTATGCCTGGGTGGGTTTAGGTGGTTTTGCCAAAGTCATTGATACGCTGGGTGGCGTGGATCTCGATGTGACGCATCCGGTGGTTGACGATACCTATCCTGATGATACTGGCCAGAGCGCTAATCCCAATGATCCGTTTGCATATAAGCGTCTCTATTTGGCGCCGGGACCGCAGCACTTAAATGGTCTGCAGACCCTTGAATATGTGCGCTCGCGCCATGCCGATCTCGTTGGCGATATAGGGCGCACGCAGCGTCAGCAGCAGGTTTTGGAAGCTTTGAAGAAGAAGCTAAACGCCTCCAATATCATCAACAATCTGCCTGCCCTTCTGCAAGATCTTAGCGGCCAGGTTTATACAGATATTACTGAAGATGAGATGCTGGCCTTTGCCAATTGGGGACGCACGCTTAACTCGGGCTCTATTCAGCGCCTGACCCTGGGTCCAGGCCAGGGAGATCAGGATTTTGGCGAGTATGCAAACGTCTATGATCCCTCGGTTAATGCGCAGCAGGCAGTTATTGTACCCAATTGCACAAATATTCAGCCGGCGCTCAGTCGCCTTCTGGATATCTATGCGGGCTGCAATGTGGCGGGACCTTGAGGATTGTAGCTATGCTCAGCCGATTCTCCTGAAGCTGACCCCTGGTACTTTGTCGGCTTCAGGAGCTTTATGTCTCAGGAGCTCGGGGCAATATGATAAAATGTGCTCAATCTGTAGAAAAATGAATGAGGCATAAACTTGATCGAACAACACTATAATGAGCTGCGTTATTTGCAATTTGAGCACTTTAAGCAATTTAAAGATATTACGCATGGGATCTTTACACGTCATGGTGGCTATAGTGAACCGCCCTATCAAGGACTCAACACCTCAACCTCGATCTATGTTCCCGGCTCCGACAGCGTAGATAATGTTGCGCGCAATCGCCAGCTGGTCTTGCAGGCTCTCGGTATTTCCACCTCGCCTTTCGTGACGCTCTGGGCGATCCATAGCGCAGATGTAGCGAGGGTGGATAGATGGAGTGAGTGGCGCACTGACTGGGCTTATCCTTCTTTCCATAAGCCAGGCTGGACGCCTGCCTCTGTGCGCAAGGGCGATGCGCTCATTACGCGTGAGCGGGGGCTTGGCATCGCCCTCTCTTTTGCTGATTGTACTCCCATTCTCTTCTATGATCCGGTGGAGCAGGTAATTGGCCTGGCCCATGCCGGCTGGCGTGGGGTCGCGCGCGGCATTGTATTGGCGACGGTTGAGGCTATGCAAAAGCAATATGGCTGCCTGCCAGCAAATATCTACGCGGGTATTGGTCCGGCTATAGGAGCTTGCTGCTACGAAGTTGGCCCAGAGGTGCAAGACTTCCTATTGGGCGAGCGGCAGTTTGAGGACATGCCAACCGAGCCACGCTATCGTGAGGCAGTGCGCGAGTCGGCAACTTTTAGGCTGCAGCCCCTGGCTGAGCGCGAGAGCCTGCATCTGGATCTATGGGAGACGAATCGTAAGCAACTTCTCCTGGCGGGCCTGCGAGCTGAGCATATCGAACTTGCCAGCATTTGTACCTCTTGCCATAAAGAGCACTTCTTCTCTTATCGCGGCGAGAAGGGGAAAACTGGCCGTTTTCCCGTCGTGCTGCGCTTATTGGGCTAACGAGCTAAGCTAGCGGTGGCCAGGCCGGGAGCTGTTGCTGAGTGGGCTTGCTGATTTTCTTGCATGGATAGGCCGAAAACCTTCTGCAGACCCTCCAGACCTGCACTCGTGATCATGAGTGAACGGCGCTCCGGGTGGCGCTGTATCCAGCCTAGCTCAAGGAGACGCGAGGCAAGGGCCGCGCCCAGTGAGCCGGAGATATGATAATGCCGTTCGCTCCAATCAAGGCACTGACGGGCAAAGATGCGGCGCTGTTTCTGCAGAGCTGCGACATCAATGCCAAAGTTATAAAGAAATTGGCTGCCAGCTGTGCTGACCCGGTATTCTCGCTCATCTTGGGTCAAGATATGCGCCTCAAGCAGTGCCTGCGTCAGGCCAACGCCAAGCCTGCCGGCCAGATGATCGTAGCAGGTACGAGCGAAGCGCAATTGTTCGCTTCTGATGGAAGTGCGCAGTGAGTGTACAGGCACGGGCTGAGCAATAACTGCCAGCGCTTCGAGGGCCTGGGCTACCTCGGGTCCAGCCAGGGCATAGTAGTGATGCCGGCCGTGCCTTGTTTGCACAAGCAGGCCGCCCGCCACTAATTTAGCCAGGTGAGAACTGGCAGTCTGGGCGGTAACTCTGGCTCGATGGGCCAGCTCGCTGGCAGGAAGCAGCTCAACATCTAAAAGTGCCTCTAGCATGGCTGCCCTGGATGGATCGGCAAGCAAGGCAGCCACGGCGGCGATATCCACATTTGCGTTGGTGACATACATACTTCTATGATAATCGAAATGTTCTGATGTTACAATAGCTCTGCCTCAAACATTAGCGTATTGTGGAAGGAGCATTTTATGTCAACTAATATGGCATCGCGTGAGTGGCTCGTTCAGTTGGCGCAATCGCGCCAACGTGTGCTTAGCGCCGTACAGGAAGGCAAATTGCCAGCTGATGCCTTGCGCGAGATCGCGCTCAGCAAAGCTGATCTGGCGATTGTGTTGCCGCCCATGCCTGTTGACCCGGCGCAGCATATGGAGCAAGCGCACGCCCTATCTCGCCCCTATCTTGAGCGCTTGATACAACATGATCCCACCCTTGAAATTAAGGTTGATGCTGAGCATAGCTACACAGCGCGTAAAGTGCTCAGGCGCGTGCTTGATCATGCGCTCGATCATCTCAATCAGATCGAGCAATGGTTAGCCTGGCAGGAGCGAGGCCTTGTGCCAGAGCCAACGGATGGCTGGGCATCCTCGGGTGTCACATTTGCTGAAGATCGTGTTCCCTTAACGCAAGCCGAACTTGATGCCTGGCTCTGGCGCATCGATATAGCCGTGGGCCTGGTTGTGCAGAGAGCCCGGCAATTGAGCCAGCAACAGCTAGATTGGCGACCTTCTATAGGAGGCTGGAGCATCCGTCAGATCCTGCATCACCTGGCTCAGGCTCAGCGCTATTATGTGGTCTGGCTTGATGAGCCGCTCCCGGCTGATCCTCTGGCCTGCTATGTAGAGGCTAGCCAGCGTTTTGAAGAGCAATTACAGCAGCGTTTGCCTGAGCATGCGCATACGATAGTCTTCAATGGGGAAGAGGAAACTTTCCCCGAACCGCTTGTCAAGTCGGTCCTCAAGGCAGAACAGGAGCTGCTAAGCGGAAAATGATGCGCGGAATAGCTGAGTGGGGGCTTCTCCTATACGCTGTTATGTTCATAACGGGTATAGGAGAGGGCGCATAAGGGGAGCAAATCATTTTGCTGGTTGATTGATTGGCATAAAGACGACGCGCCAGCCATCAGGATCTTCTATTGTCACGGCCTGGTGCTCGCTCCAATAGGGATTTTCAGGGGGCACAGATGGATATCCCATCTTTCCCAGGCGTCCTGCTACACGTTCTATGGCTGTTCGATCATGGAGATAGAAGACAAGGAGATTGTCCTTTGAGGGCGCTTGACAATCGCTGCCATTTTCATGATGCGTAAATTCCAGATGGTAGTGTATGCCGGGCAAACCAAGCAAGACGCCTGTATAGCCTGCATGGCCCTCAAACGAGCCAATCACTGATAAACCAACCCCATCGCGATAGAAGGCCACGACTTCATCCAGGCGATCTGTAGGACGTGCCACGCGTACGCGGGAGACTGGTAATTCGGCTGGCCATTGCTCAGATAACATCTGAAATTCCTCACTCTATTTTCGACTTTGCCTCTGCTCAAAGAGATCCGCTGCACATGATACTGGCTGGAGAAGCTGTTATGGCAGATGAAGGATCTCAAACCAATACTACCATGAATAGCCGCCCGGGCATCCTGTCCAAAAGGACGGCTTGCGGATACAGGACAGTTTCAGACTGCGCTTCCGCTCATTTCCTGAACTCTAATGTCCCTTTTTGTTTGAGTTGACACAAAAATGTCACATTGTGATACGCACCTTACACGAGTCTCATGCTAACTTTATTCCATGTCAGGAAGGTAGCTAGTATTAGCCGGCAAGCTAGTAATCGGGCCTCTTCAGGTGAGTAGGGAAAGCGTGGGTAAGTGAGTGGCAGGTCTCTGCATATTGTTGCTGTAGCTCACCAAACGAAGTTGGTAAGGTTACATGGCTTGGCTTAGCTAGCATGATGAACAGGTAAGCTGGCCGCCTGGCCGGCTTGTTGCGAAAAGAGAAGAAAGCGCCAGGAGAGCTTTATGTGTGACCCTGAAGCATGCCCGTCTGCGAAAAGTGAGAGCCGTGCGATAGACGCGTTGTTGGAGGAATATGATCCTTTTATCAATGCCCTGGTCAAGGAGCGCATCCATCAATATGCGAATGTTATCCCTGCTGGCGTACTGGACCTGGAGACCGATGAGATTGTTCAGCGGGTGCGCATTAAATTCTGGCATGCCCTTGAAGAAAAGGTGATAAGTTACCCACGGGCCTATCTCATGCGCATAGTGCGTAACGAATTTATTGATCTCACCCGTCGTCGCTCCTTTCTGCCCTTGCCGGTAGATCAAGAGGGCGAGATTTATTGTGGCAGCGCTCTCGTTGCTTCCAGCGAAGAGATGTCTGATCCGGCCGAGGTGCTGGAGAAGCGTCTGGGAATAGTTAAGCTTATGCAGGAGACAGCGAAGGCGGTGCTGACCTTGCCCCGTCGTCAGCAGCAGGCGATGATCTGTGCTCTGATCGAGAATGTTGATAATCTCAATATGCTGTGGGCAGCTTTTAGAGCCTGCAACGTAGATGTTCATTTCTATCACTGGCCCCAGGAGAAAGAGGCAAAACGCCTGCTTCAATCGTCGCTTTCTTATGCCAGGCTGCAAATCGCCTGCAAGCTAAAAAAAGGCGCACGAGGACAGTCCACACGCGTACGTGGTGCGCCGCTCACCGGTCGGGCAGCTGGGCGTTCACGGGAGCGCGCTGTACCGGCATACCTGCCCCATGGATAGGGGAATGTCTCTCTGAGAGGTATTCTTTGCTCTGGGTAATCATGGAAAAAGGAGAGAGAATGTGCTATCATAAAGAAAAACAGGAGATCATCTGATGAATTTGGACGACACGTTTACACGCGTGGAGAGGCGTCAGCTGGTGGACCATGTGTTAATCCAACTTCAGAAACATATCTCGCTTGGGCACTATAAGCCCGGCGATCGCTTGCCCACGGAACCCGAGCTCATGAAGCAGCTCGGGGTGGGGCGCTCTACGATTAGGGAGGCGATCCGCATTCTGGTTCATGGCGGGTTGCTGGAGGTTCGGCAAGGTGCTGGCACTTTTGTCAAGGCACGCCAGGTCAGCGAGGAGACACTTCATCAGCGTCTGCGGCGTGAGGATGCCAGAAATGTGCAGGAGGTGCGCCGTATGCTCGAAGGTGAGACAGCTGCTCTGGCGGCCCTGCGCCGGACTGAGGAAGACCTTGAGCGTATTAAGCATTATCTGGACCGGCGTAGTGAGTTACTGAGCGCTGGCAACTACGTAGATTACATCGATGCAGATATCGCTTTCCATCTTGCAATTGCCGAGGCCAGTAAGAATGCGCTGGTAGTAGACCTCTACAGCTCGTTTTCGGCGGCCTTGCACGATTACTTTAGCAGCTCTATTTTGGATGTGGACCATTTCAAGGATAATACAGCTGTACACGAAAAGATCTATCAAGCGATTCGCGATCAGGATGCTAATCGAGCCCGGGAGTTGACATTTGAGAATGTGGGATTGTGTCACTCGTAAAAATTTTGCTAAAATTCGTCAGATGATCTGTCGATAATGCTGGAGGTTCTAGCCTTAGAGGAGAAAAATTTCTATATGCAGAAGCAAGCGTCAGTATCTGTGACTACTACCATTTTTTCTATTTTATTTGCCGTAAGTTTTGCCCATTTGCTCAATGATTCGATCCAATCGGTCATTCCAGCGATGTTTCCACTTCTCAAGCAATCGCTCCAGCTTAATTTTGCTCAGGTTGGTTTGATCGCCTTCGCCCTAAATATTACCGCCTCGCTGTTGCAGCCGCTGGTTGGCATCTTCATGGATCTGCGGCCCAAACCATTTTTATTACCTATTGGGATGTGCTCAACGCTGGTTGGCATGGTGATTTTAGCCTATGCGCCAAGCTTTCTTGTGGTTTTGCTGGCCGTCGTCTTTGTTGGCATTGGCTCCTCTGTGCTCCATCCTGAGTCTTCACGCGTGGCATTTCTGGCCTCAGGAGGGAAACGTGGACTAGCGCAATCGCTTTTCCAGATTGGTGGCAATATCGGTCAGGCTCTGGGACCTGTCCTGACGGCCTTTATTTTTGTGCCACTTGGACAAGGGGGCGCCGTCTGGTTTGCCGGGGTGGCTATGCTCGCGATCATTGTACTGTTTTACGTAGCGCGCTGGTATAGTCTGCGCTCTTCGCCAGCCCATAGAGCCGCGCATGCCGTATTTGAGCCAGCTGGCAATCAGCTCTCGCGCCGCACGATTGTGGGCGCACTTGCCATTCTGATTGCGCTGATATTCTCCAAATATGTCTATATATCGAGCATTACCAGTTATTACGCTTTCTATGCGATAAAACAATTTGGCTTTTCGGTCCAGCAAGCTCAATTGTATCTCTTCATTTTTCTGGTGGCCAGCGTAGTTGGTACTTTTGCCGGCGGTCCACCGGCCGATCGCTTTGGACGAAGGAATATTATCTGGATCTCAATCCTGGGGACGGCGCCCTTTGCCATCCTGCTGCCCTATGCTAATCAATTCTGGTCGATGGTCCTGCTGGCTCTGGCCGGTCTGATATTGTCCTCGGCGTTCTCGATTATCGTCGTGTATGCCCAGGAACTGCTGCCCGGGAAAGTAGGCATGGTTTCTGGCCTCTTCTTTGGGTTGGCCTTTGGTCTGGGCGGCTTAGGCTCGGCTGTACTTGGCTATCTTGCGGATCTCAGCAGCCTCAATGCCGTCATTCAGGGCTGCTCATATCTGCCCCTGATCGGGCTGATCACTATCCTCTTGCCTCCCGATCGCAAATTGCATGGGCAGAACGTAAGCGTAGCGACGACCGAGACTTCGGCAAGCCAGGTTTAGGCTTATGTAATGTATCGAAAAGGCTGTATCCAGGTTGTGTAAGCATTGCACCGAGCAATGCTAAGCACAGCTTGGCAGCGCGCTACTTGTTCCAGAGCTTCTCCAACATTATCAGGGAAGGCCGAAGGAAGAAGAGAGGATATGTCTTTTGGTGTTAATGGCCCACAATAGACATATCCTCTTTCTTCGCCTGGACCGTCTGTGCCACGCAAGGTGAGGGTCCCGCTATTGGAGTAGATCAGATGAAGAAAGGCTTTTTCCTCATCTCAGCAGCTTGCTCAGCCCAGGCTAGATCAAGACTATATTTCGTCAGCAAAATCCCAGGCACGCAGTTTTCCCGGCTCAAGACGGACAAGGACCAACTCGGCATCTTTCAGGGTCTGCAGATAGGCGTCTACTTGCTCGGGTCCTACGTAGCGCAGAGCAATGCGTCGGAGGACTGCATGGTCATTATCAGTGCCAAGTTTTGCCTTGCCACGCACTTCAAGGCCCCGATTAAGGTCTGAAGTTTCGAAGACGCTGATGCTGGCGCGTGGGTTGCCCTGCAAGCTGCGATGCTTGATATCATTGGCGCCGATGATGAGGTTAAAGCCTCCATCCTGCCATTCATGCCAGATAGGCGATAGCAGGATATCACCGTTAGCCAGATGGGTAGCCAGAACAGCATTTAAAGGGAGATCGAGAAGGTCGCCGAGATCGGAAACCTGTAAATTTTTACGCATAGCTAGCAAATTACCTCTTCAGTAGAGTAGTGGATCGAAGTTCAGAGTGCTCACGTACGTGCAATTTAAGTGTATATAAGTGGAGATGTTTTGACAAGAAGTGACAAAATTGTGATATAGTGCTAAAAAGTATACTACCTGAAGCATCTATTCTTTGATATCTGCTTGTGATGAAGGAAACGTTATGAGAGAGGCTGTGTATACCAGAAAGTATAGCTGTGCGTCAGAGGCAGCAGCAGATATTTTTGGTGGGAAATGGAAAGTTCTGATCCTTTGCTATTTATGCGAGGCTCCGCGGCGTTTTAATGAGCTCAGGCGCCTCTTGCCTGAAGTCACGCAGAGGATGTTAATTCGGCAATTACGGGAATTGGAGCAGGATGGTATTGTCCATAGGGAAATTTATGGAACGGTTCCTCCCCAGGTGACGTATTCGCTAACTGAGCTCGGCCTCGGTCTTGAGCCGATTATGGAACAGATGATTGTCTGGGGCGAGCGCTATTTGGCGCAGGATCAAGAATGCCTTGAGTGATCTTGCGTACGGATTCTGCCTGCAAGTTTTTAGCGCCATTTAGGGATGTATTTTCTCTTGCCTGGAAAGCATTTCAACAAACTTCTGTAGACGTGCAGCCCGGGTTTCGGCCTTTTTCGCTGTTTGGAGGCGAAAGATGATAGCGTAGCGATTTTGGCTATTCAGCGTATTGAAGAAGGCCAGGGCCTGGGGATTTTTGGCAAGTTCGCTCTGCAGATCGGCGGGGATATCACTATTTTTCTGGCTTGCATAAGCAGCGTCCCAGCGCCCATCCGCCTTTGCCCGTTCTATCTGTTGTAGCCCTGCCGGCTGCATCTTGCCAGCCTCGATAAGGGCCAGAGCCTTCTCACGATTGATCTGTGACCAGATGCTTTTGGGGCGGCGCGGCGTAAATTTCAGTAACCAGTGCTGTTCGTCGAAAGAGGCCTTTTGCCCGTCGATCCAACCATAGCAGAGCGCTTCTTCCAGAGCCTGGGCATAGTTGATGGAGGCAATTTGGCTGGCCTTTTTGGCAAACTTGAGCCAGATGCCCTTTGCCTCTGCATGGTGCTCTTTGAGCCAGGCTTCCCACTCTGCCTGGGTTGCGAATAAGATGATGGGGAGGTTATCCTTAATATTCAAGCTTTCGTTTCCTCCTGGTTGCGATTGGCCCTAGAAAGGCTGGCTTGTGGCAAGCGCTCTTTTTCCCTTTGACGTTTGCTGTGCCGCTACATCTCGTCTGTGCGCAAGGCAGATTAGCTTTCTTTGATTTAGCTCTTATAATAGCACAGGTGTTCGAGCTCTGCAATGCTGAGCGGCGAAGCTGAATATAGTTGGGGTGTGGAATAACGGGTTTCCTGACCGGATAAGGGTTTTTAGTATCTGACAAGACGAAAGTTATTATGCCTGGCCTTCGGCAGCTTTTTTGATATAATTGTTGCGCGTTATCAACAAGCTACGCATGTAGCGTCTAAGCACGAGCACTTCCGCTAGCCGACCAGCGAGGCCAAGAGGAGCCTGGAAACTGAATCTGTCAATCATGAGTGTGCTGCCATCGCTTTCCACAAACTCGTGTATATGGTGGATTTCCTTAAAAGGTCCTTTGAGCATCTCATCAACAAAGTGCACCGGCCGCTCGTACTCCGTGATTTTTGTCGTGAGGTGCTGTCTGATGCCGAAGTGGACAGCTTCCCAGGTGACAGTATCATTGAGCTTCATAACGCCGCTAGTAACGCCAGCAATCGCTCTTTCGTGTGTATGGCTAACAGAGTTACGGTGAATATCGACGCTCAGCGATAGATCGAAGCAACGCTCGATAGGAGCTTTGATAAAGGTTTCCAGATAAATGGTGCTCATAAATCTAAGTATAGTATAGAATTTTAGCTTTTGCTATCTTTACATTCGTTTTTAGGAAAAGGGTGAGGGATGGGCCAGATGCATGATTAAAGATAAGCATGGACTGAACTGAAGGATAGGGAATCTGGCCAGACGAATCAGATCCCGTCATCCTGCTTATAGAACAAAACAGTTTTACCGGCGTGAGCTGCGGCAATGGGCTATCTGATTGGCTGTATACAAAGGCAGTTCACCACGGACGTAGCGTCCGATATTTTTGGCAAAGACGAGGGCCCCTTGATGATAAAAGGCATCGGTCAGGCCGGCGATATGAGGAGTCACAACAACGTTTTGTTGAAATAGTTGATGCGTCAGGGCAACAGGCTCTTCCCAAAAGACATCAAGGCCCGCCCCAGCCAGGTGCCCGCTCTGCAATGCGGCAAAGAGAGCCTCGTGATCGACAAGGCCGCCGCGAGCGACATTGATAAAAAAGCTGCCAGGCTTCATAGCCTCAAAGGCCTCAGCATTCAAGAGATGATGTGTCTCAGGCGTATATCTGATGCAGGCAATTGTATAGTCGGCCTCGTGCAAAGCTGTGATCAACTCCTTTGGCCCGAAAACCTGCTTCAAAGAGGGAATTCCCAAAACTTCTCGCTCAGGATTATTGCGCACAGCAAGCAATTTCATACCAAAGGCTTGCAAGCGACGCGCGAGAGCCATACCGATGTCGCCAAGACCGAGAATACAAGCAGTTTTGTCAGTGAGCGCAAAGCCCGGCGGCTCGGCCCAGCGTCCCTCTTGCCAGGCAGTGCGCAGCTCTGGTAGCCGGCGTGAGAGCATCAGCATAAACATTATCGCTAGCTCGGCTACCGAGTCCGCGTTGCGTGTATTGCCGGCAGGCAGCCGGGCCACCCAGACGCCGGCCTCTGTCGCTGCTTCTATATCGACAGTATCAAGCCCGACACCAAATTGTTGGATCAAGCCGAAGTGGCCCTGCTCGATAAGTGAACGATCGACACGCGCGCTGAAGGGAACGACAATATCGGCATCTGAAATGTGTCTGGCAATATCAGCCTGTGAGCAAGCAATGATCTCATGCTCTGGCAGCAAGGGAGCAAGGCCTTGCCAGGGGAGGCCCGCCGAAAAATGTTCTCTACCAAATAATATTTTCATCGGCAAAATCCTTTTTGTGGCCTGGAGATGAATAAACCTTCCCATTCTGGCCAGCAAGGGAAGGTCTGCCTCTGTTTTAGAGAGCTGATATTTCTATAGAGCTCTTTATGTAGAATAACATAATTTCAGCAACTTGTGCAGATAAGCAAACTTGTTAAATTACAACTCAAGTAGGGTGGGGGCCCTATCGACTGCCCGTTCGTCTGCGGTTTCGCTCTGTAGCATGCGCGGGATGTAGAGTATAGCCAGCACAGCTCCCAGGAGCTCGCCGCAGCCGCCAACCAGAAAGGCCGTATGCAGCCCGGCCATGAAGAATGCATTACCATGCCCGGCTGAAAGCTGGCCGGCCAGGATCGCTCCCAGAATTGCCACGCCCAATGTCGCTCCTATCATGCGGGCCATATTGCCAAAGCCAGAAGCCAGGCCGGCACTTCTGGCCGGCAGACTGCCCACAGCAACGGCCATGACCGGACTTGTGTTCAAACCTACCCCAGCGCCAATAGCTGCCATCGTAATCACAAGAAAGGTATAGGGCGTTTCTGGCGTCAGGAGCGTAAAGAGCAGCAGGCCAACTCCCATCAAGGCCATGCCCGCAACCATCAACGGCCGAGGGCCAAAGCGGCTGATCCAGCGGCCGACCGGCGGCGAGATGATAATAAAGACGATGGAGAGAGGCAAGAGCTGCAAGCCTGCCAGTAAGGCTGACGCATGATGGATGGATTGTAGATACAGGCTGATCAAAAAGAACATGCCGTACATACCAAAGGTCATCATGCTAGCGATGGCCAGGGCCGCTGAGAACGCGCGGTGCCGAAAAATGTCTAAGGGAACCATAGCTCCGGGGGTGCGCCGCTCAACTATGATAAAGGCTGCAAGGCTGATGATGGCTAAGCCGAAGCCGGCGAGAATAAGTGGGGAAAACCAGCCTCGGGCCTGGCCTTCGATTACGGCGTAGGTGAGCGCAACCAGGCAGAGGATTGCCAGAGTCTGGCCAGGGAGATCGAGCCGTCGTCCTTGCGGGTGCGAGGATTCTGCTACAAAGATCGCCGCAATGCCGAAGTTTATCAGGCCAATCGGAATATTCATGAAGAAGATGCTTTGCCAGCCAAAGGTATTGACAAAAAGAGCTCCTACGGTTGGCCCAATGGCCAGAGCCAGGCCCATAACGCTGGCCCAGATGCCAATTGCCCGCGCGCGTTCTTTGGGGTCCGGATAGGTTGCGGTAAGAATAGAAAGCGTTCCCGGCAATTCCAGAGCGGCGCCAATTCCCTGCAACACTCTACCCACAAGCAAAAGAGCGATAGAACCGGCGAAGGCACAGATCAGCGAGCCGCCGGTAAAGAGCGCCAGGCCTATGAGGAAGAGCCGCTTTCTCCCGAAGAGATCGCCAAGCGTTCCGCCTAATAAAAGCAAGCTTGCAAAGGTGAGATTGTAGCTATCAATGATCCATTGCAGAGCTCCAATATCTGTATGAAGGCTGCTTTGCATGCTGGGCAGAGCGAGATTGACTACATTTGTATCAAGCTGAGGCATAAATAGCCCCAGACACATTGCTAGCAAGGTTAAACTCTTGACCTGTCGTACGGAAGGCATAATCTTTATGCTCCTTCATCTCACTCGCTTGACAAAATAGGAAGCCATGCAATAATATATCGGTGTAAGTCGATATGTGTAGTATAATACAAAGCAGAAAAGTGTGTCAATATATCGGGATTGAACGATGGATGAAAACAATCAGCTTTTTACGCTGGCGCAGGCTCTGGCGGACCGGCGGCGGCTCATCATTCTGCAGCAATTGATGGAAGGGCCAGCGACAGTCTCAGAATTGCAATCATTGACGGGCGGGCCGCAATCTACAGTCTCGACGCACCTTGCCGTGCTGCGTGAGCGGGGCCTGGTTGTGGCCGCGCGGCAAGGCCGGCAGATGTTCTATAAGCTGCGCGATGCCTCAGTGGGCCAGCTTGTGGAGTCGCTTACCGTCGTGGCGGGTATGGTGCCGGCTAAGCTCTGGAAGTCACCACAGCTTATTATGGCCCGCACATGCTACGATCACCTGGCCGGGCGCTATGGCGTAGCACTCTTTGAGGCCTTGCTTGAGAAGCAAGCAATTGAGGAGCCAGGGGAAGCACGAGGAGAGATAGAGTTAGGCCCGGCGGGAAAAGAGATTTTTGGCAGCCTTGAGCTTGATCTGGAGGCCCTACGCCGCGAGCGGCGCCGTTTTGCCTTTGCCTGTCCCGACTGGACTGAGCGCCGTCCTCACCTCGGTGGCACGCTCGGGGCCGCACTCTGGGCCCACTTTATCGAGCATGGCTGGGCCGTAAAGCAGCAAGGGACGCGCGCAATCATCGTCACGGATCTGGGAAAGCAACGCCTGCGTGAGCAGCTTGGCGTACGAGTAGAGGAGAAAGTCTAATTTTAGCTGTGGACTACACTAATAGTAATCGTTCTACGCGCGAACATAGCTAGCTTCTTCGCGTGACGGGCCAGGAAGCTAGCAAATTGTAGCTTTAGCTCGCGATCATCAGGGCCAGGCAAGTAGTTCATTTCAGGGTATCTGTGTGGAGGTGGAAGTTGTGAAGAGATGGATTCTATCAGTTTGTCTTCTATGCTTGTGCGCCTCTCCGTTAAGCGCCTGTGGGCAAGCGGGGCGGCCGGAAGCTGTAACTGTGATCCGTTATGCCCTCTGGAATCAAAACCAGTTGGGGTTTATGCAACGACTGGCGCAGATGTTTGAGCGCCGACATCCAGGCCTGAAAATTCAGTTAGAGGTGACGCCGCCTTCACAGTATTTTACCAATCTAGAGACTGGCGTCATAGGAGGCGGAGCTCCTGATATCTTCACCATGAATGAGGCTAACTTCCTCAAATATGCCGAGCATCATATCCTATTGCCCTTGAATCGTTTTGTGGGCGAGGCCGGTCCAAACCTGGCTGACTTTATGGATGTGGCGTTATCTCCCTTTGTGATAGATGGCAGACTCTACGCCTTGCCAAAAGACGCGGCTACGGTTGGACTGTGGTATAACAAGCAACTTTTTCGGCAGGCCCACTTAGCGTTTCCCGATGCTTCCTGGGATTGGGCCAGGCTGCGTGAAGCAGCGCGGCGCTTAACAGATCCCCGGCGCGGTATTTATGGTATAGCGGCGCCAGTGGCTGATCAAACAGGCTTCTATAATACGATTCTGCAGAGCGGCGGCACAATCCTTTCAGCTGATAGAAGAAGCTCGGGCTTTGCTACAGCTTCGGCCAGGGCCGGCCTGCAGTTCTGGCTAGACTTACTCAAGGATCGCTCCTCGCCCACGCTTGAGCAGATGTCAGATACAGCGCCTTTGAGCTTGTTTGAAGCTGGCAGGCTCGCCATGCTCTATGAGGGCTCGTGGCGGGCCGCGGATTTCTCGGCCAATGCTTATACCAGACAGCATATGGATGTGACCGTGTTGCCGCACGGAAAAACGCGGGCCGTAGTTGTCAGCGCGACGGCTATGGCGATTAATGCCGCCACGCGCTATCCTCAGCTGGCCTGGGAGTTTATCAAGTTTGTGGATGCCCAACAGGCAGCGCAGATTTCCCGGCAAACAGATCTCTTCCTCCCGGTGCATAAGCATTTGTTGACCAGGTGGGTGAAAGCTAATCAGCAGTTTCACCTGCAAGCGTTCGTAGACGAGTTGCCCAATGCGGCCCCTTATCCCTTCTCCAGAAATACGGCTGCCTGGCTCGATCTGCAAAACAGTATCCTCAGCAACGTTTGGGCGAACCGCATAAGCCTGAGCGTCGGAACTTTACAGCTTGCTGAGCAAATGAACCAGATACTTCAGGAGGAACGGCAGATCAGCTAGAAGCTCTGGCGTGCTCAAGGTGGAATTGGTCAAGGTACAGAAGTTGGAGGGATGAATGGAGGTTTTGTGACGATGATAGCAGATGTTGAACCGAAAAAGCCAAGCGAACAGGTGCCAGAGAAGAGGAGAGCGCGCATCTACCGGGACAGGCTTGCGCACAAAGAGGCCCTCTGGGGTTATCTCTTGATCGCTCCACTGATGCTCGGGCTGGGCATATTTTATCTCTGGCCAGTAGTGCAGAACTTCTATTTTAGCTTTACGCTCTGGGGCGCCTTTGGAACCTACCGCTGGATAGGAGGCTATAATTATCTCAAGCTGTTGCACGATCCCGAGCTCTGGCAGGCCGTGGGCAATACGCTCCTCTTTGCCCTGGTCATCGTCCCATTGGGCATCGCCAGCGCCATCTGTATTGCCGTCTTGCTCAATCGCAAGCTGCGCGGCGTTGCGCTCTACCGCCTGCTTTACTTTCTCCCCGTCGTTACTATGTCGGCGGCAGTTGCCTTAACCTGGAACTGGCTCTACAACGGCGATTATGGGCTTATCAATACCATGCTGGGCTCTGTAGGGATCAGAGGGCCGCGCTGGCTGGCCGACCCTGATCTGGCGCTGTTCTCGATCATGGCCGTAGCGATCTGGAGCTCAATTGGGCACAAGATCATCATCTTTCTTGCCGGCTTGCAGAGCATTCCCCGAACCTTTTACGAAGCGGCAGCCCTCGACGGCGCTGGCGTGGTGCGTACCTTTTTCAGCGTGACCCTGCCACTGCTGAGCCCGAGCATCTTTTTTGCCACGGTTATCGGCTTGATCCATGCCCTGCAAATCTTTGACTTGATCTTCTTGATGGCAGGCTCCAATGTGCTCTTAAGCGAGGCCACGCAGACTGTGGTGTATCGCTTTTATAAGGTTACGTTTATCCTTGGCGAGAAAGGTTATGGAGCGGCGATTACCATCGTCCTCTTTCTGCTCATCTTGAGCATAACCGCGCTGCAGATGTGGCTACAGAAGGGTTGGGTGCATTATGAGTAAAGGGAACCGTATAAAGTCTGTCAAAAAAAACAAGTGGGCTGCGCATTGTTCGCTGCATGTAGTTCTGATTGCAGGGGCTATCTGCTTTGTGCTGCCCTTTGCCTGGATGGTTCTGACTTCGCTCAAGTCTTTGCCTGAGACGACGCAGGTACCGCCTCCCATTTTCCCTGCTGTGCTCAGATGGGAGAACTATCGCGAGCTCTTTACGAAGCTCCCTTTTTTGCTCTACTATCGCAATACGCTTGTCATGACTCTTGGACGAATAGGAGGTCAGGCGCTCTTGTGCTCACTGGCTGCCTATGCCTTTGCTCGCATAAGATTTCCCGGACGCGAGATCCTCTTTCTGCTCATGCTCTCGGGCATGATGATTCCTGGCTATGTGCTCTTGCTGCCTCAATACTTAATTATGAAGGATCTGCACTGGCTCAACTCCCTGCAAGCCCTGATCGTCCCTGGTCTCTTCAGCGCCTTTGGGACATTTTTATTGCGCCAGTACTTCTTGACTCTCCCGCGTGAACTGGATGAAGCCGCCAAGATTGATGGGGCCAACCATTTACAAATCCTCTGGCACGTGCTCCTTCCTTTGAGCAAGCCAGCACTTATTGCTCTGATGATCTTTACCGCGCTTTCTTCATGGAATGATCTTATCTGGCCTCTTATCGTGAACAACGCTCCCCAAATGCTCACGCTTTCAGTAGGCCTGGCGGCTTTGCGTGGAGAGTTCTCAACAGATTTTCCCCTCCTCATGGCCGGGGCAGTTCTGGCGAGCTGGCCTATGATCTTGCTCTTTATAGTTTTGCAGCGCTATTTTATCGCGGGAATTGCCTTTACCGGCACAAAAGCTTGAGGAGAGGAGAGAAAAAGCAAGCTCGGCTCCGCTTAAGCTTCACCTTCTACTGTGCCGAGAAGCCTCCATCGATCATGAGTATCGTTCCCGTGACATTGGAGGCCCTATCTGAACAGAGCCAGAGAACGGCGTTGGCAATCTCTTCCGCTTGCCCGATACGTCCCAGCGGGTGGGCAGCTCTGAACTCTTCCATCTTCATGGGATCGGTATCCGCGACCATAGGCGTTTCAATCGCGCCAGGGCCAACAGCATTGATACGGATGCCTGATCGGGCATAGTCAAGCGCGGCGGCCCGCGTGAGACCAAGAATTGCATGCTTACTGGCCGTATAGATTGCCATCCCGGCAGTACCAGCGACGCCAAGCGTCGAGGAGACATTTACAATAGCTCCTTTGCCCTGTTTAAGCATATGGGAAATCTCGTGCTTCATGCATAGCCAGATCCCTTTGGCATTGATGCCCATCACATGATCATAGAGCTCCTCTGTCTGCTCTGCCAGAAGGTAGGCCGGTTGGGTGACGCCAGCGTTATTGAAGGCATAGTCAAGGCTGCCATAGGCGGCAAGCGCTTTTTCTACTATGGCTCTGACCTCACTCTCCCTGGTGATATCCGCCTGAATAAAGAGGGCCTGGCCTCCCTCATCTCTTATCTGGCGAGTAGTTTCCTCACCTTCGCTTACGCGCTGATCGACAAGAATTACTGAGGCCCCTTCTCGGGCAAAAGCCTGGGCCGTGGCCTTTCCGATGCCACGAGCTGCACCCGTTACAAGAGCCACCTTACCGGCAAGATATAAATCCATGTGTTAACCCCTTATTTGCTCCTTTATCCATTGTGTTGTTACTCACGTTTCTATGATATAGGGAAAGTGAGGGAAGGATCTTTCGTTTTCTTGCGAAAGATGTCGAAAAAAGGGGAACATTGAGCAGCGTCTCGGACAGAAGCCTGTCCCTGGAGGCGCTGCCTTTTTCGCAATGGTCAGGCCTGGCGCGGGGCTGAAGCCTGGTTGGGATTTACTTGTGTGCGCATCAGCCAGACATAGCTATCTTCCAGGCCAGGCTCTAGCGGTTCCATAGCCAGCATATTAGCCCGAGCAGGTGGTTCGCCTACGATGCGATATTGTACAGCTGTACCCGTATGGAGCGTGGAAACAATGGTGAAGGCGCCCTCTGGTCGCGCGCCATTGGTGGTAATAAGCCAGGTCTTGCCTCGTGTTTGCTGCACCATCTGGGCAAGCGAACCCTGAAAGGTCACGCGGCCCTCGCGCAAAATTGCCAGTTGCCGGCAGGATTGGGCGATATCCTCGACGATATGTGTCGAGAGTAAAATCGTGCGATTGCCGCCCAGATCCGCGAGGAGATTGCGAAAGCGGATGCGCTCTTCGGGATCGAGGCCCGCAGTTGGCTCATCCACTATGAGCAATTGTGGATCATTAAGCAAGGCCTGCGCAATCCCCACGCGGCGTTTCATGCCGCCTGAGAAAGTCTTTAATTTGCGCCGGGCTACAGTGCTCAGCGAGACCAGTTCGAGCAGCTCCTCGACGCGAGCCTTGCGTGCCCGGTGCCCATCAAGGCCCTTGAGAATGGCGATATAATCGAGAAATTCGCGGGCCGAGAGATCTGGATACATCCCCAGATCCTGGGGCAGATAGCCCAGGATGCGCTTAATTTGCTGGCGACCATGCTCGGTTGTGCCGTCGTAAGGGCCAACGCGAATGATCCCGCTAGTTGGGTGCAAGATGCCGGCCAGAATGCGGATAAGCGTCGTCTTGCCAGCTCCGTTGGGGCCCAGCAAGCCAAACATACCCGTAGGAATCGTTAGCTCCAGGCCTTTGAGCGCCTGCACACCACCACGATAAACTTTTGTCAGATCCTTAAGCAAGATTTCCATAATTGTATCCCTTCACATAAACCGTATCTCTCATATCCTACTGACGAGCCTGCTGCCAGCGCAGCGCGCCCCAGAGCGTCAATAACACAAGGATAGCGATGCAGAGGAGCAAGCCCAGGCTCGCAATAGCCTCAAACGTTGAGGTGTGGCCAAGAAGATCTATATCGGTTCCGAAAAAGCCGCCCGCAATGCGCACTCCCGATGGCGTTAGAATGCTGCGGCTAAGCGTGGGTAGGATTTGCTGCTTGAGAAACAGATTGCCCCATAGCCAGTAGCCGGTGAACAGAAATTGATAGACCGGCAGCGGCATGATAATTGGGCAGGCCAGCGAAAACGCAGCAACAAACAAGAGGCCGGGTAGCGCAATAAGGCAGAATGTAAAGAGGAAGAGCGGAATAACCAGCAAATTGTGGGAGTAGAAGAGAATATAGCCCTGAAAAAAGGCATAGACGAGCAGCATAGGAAGCGTTGAAGCCGCTAAAGCCCCAGGTATTTGCCCAGGAGCCGAGCATGTAGCGGACAGCCAAGCGAAGAGAGCAATTCACTTGTTTTGAGCTGCCGGTCCCGCACCAGGCGATCAGCGAGCAGGCATCCAACGCAGAGCGGTAAAAGTAATTGTCCAGTAGAGACATTGCTGGCTACAACATAAAGCAAGGGATAGCTTGCCACAGCCTTGGCAGTATCTGCGGCGATTTGTGAGAGCCCTTCGCCAGTGATAAAGATGCTGTAGAGCATCATCAGCGCAAAGAAGATCCATAAGCCGGGACGGCGAATTTGCATGCGAAACTCATAACAAAAGACCCCCTGAAGGCTTGGAAATGGCTCATGCTATGGTAGCTCCTTTCAGTAAGCGCTCAGTATTGTGAAAAAGAAACCAGCTGGCAAGGAATAAGATGAGCGCTATTGCGAGCTGCTCAAGATGTGGTAGCAGCCAGAACTCATTGAAGTACCAGGCTGGGATAGAGATTGCGTCCCCCTGGTAGATCCACATAACTGTGGGGAAGGTGTAGAAAGCCCGCAGCCAGCTAAGGTCATGAAAAGGTCCCCAGTAGAGCAACTCGCTGATCCAGAGAGCTGCTAGTACGCTGCCGCTAACGATGTCGCTTCTGACTACGAGCGTAATACATGTGCTCAGAGCGACGAACCAGAGCAGAGGGACCAACCAGATCAGCTGAGCCAGAAGCCACTGAGCCAGCAGCGGCCAGGAGAGCAAGTAACGTGGTAAGAACCAGAAATGCAGCGTGGCCATAATGCTGATGACAAGACAACAGAAACAGGCATACGAGAAAATGATCAGTAGTAAGCGCTGCAGGCTTATTGCGCGGTAGTCATGCCTGAGCGTTAATAATAGCTCCAGTGCTGGCTCGCGAACAATCATACTACCTGCCATAATGCCGGCAGATAGGGGCAGAAAGACCTCAGCGAAACCCAGAAAACTACGGCCAACGTTTTCCCTCATCTGCAGTTGTAGTAAGGCAAAAAGCGAGCAGGCAATTATCAAGAGTAAAGGCGCCAGGAGCAGAGCCTTCCAGTGTAGCTTCCATTCGTAGTAGATGCGTGCAAAGAACATATTTCCTCCATAAAGACTTAGTTTATAGTATGCTGGCCACGGTACGGGCCTGCCTGGGTAGATAAAGAAATACAAAGCTTAAACAGATGCCGGCCAGAATCAGTAGGAGCAGTGGAGAGGCATTGAGAAGCAGCCAACCTCCGTTAGGCAGGCGCAACAAGGGCAAACAACTGATCAATAAGCAGGCCAGCCAGGATTTGAGCACAAGCGCAAGGGCCAGGGCCAATGCTGCGATAAAGCATAGGGGCCTAATAATGGCAGGAGCCAGAGCAGAAGGATATTTTCCAATCCACTCCCCCAGTAAAGAGCAAGCGCCAGGCGCATGCCCAGCGAGAGACAAAGTTGGGGACCGATGACCAGCAATAGCCGGCAGAGCAGAATGAAGCGCAGCGAGGTCGGCGTTGTTAGCATAATTTCCAGGCCTTGGTCTTTTTTTATATCGGTAGTAAAGATAGTGCTTATGGCCGTAAAGAGCAGAGAGAACCAGGTAAGGCTATTGAGCATGGCACTTACATCTATGTGCAGCAGATAGAGAGCCAATCCATAGCCCACAAGTAGGCCGAGCAGGCTTAGCAAGAGATGCTGTCGCAGGAGCACAATTTGGCGTGAGAAGATTTGCCAGCCCAGGCTCTTTAGCGATATCCAGGTGGAAAACCTGGCACTTGCGAGCCGCCATAGTGGCGGAGCGCTCTCCTGTCCTGAAGCAAGCTGAGCGCTGGTGGGCAAGGGAACCTGCCTTTGCGCTAGAACCTGCGCGGCCACTTGGCGCACCTCCCAGTCGGGATCTTGCATGGCGCTGAGCAGATATTCAAGCGGAGCCTGCATAGTGAGATGTCCCAGCGCATAGACGGCCGCAGCGCGTACCGCTGGATGTTCATCGCGCAGGGCCGTGCTCAGGATCTCAAGCGGCACTTGCTCATCAAGCCCTGCCAGAGCATGAAGCGCACCAACGCGCACCTCCCAGCGTCGATCCTGAAGCCCACTTGCTACCTCATTGGCTGATTGGGCCTGCGTAGCTTGCTGTAACTGCTCGACACGCCTCATGATCTGAGTAGCCAGCTCTGGCGGCGCCTGATAGGCGGCTGGGAGCTGCCCTACACCCTTTTGTCTCTGGTCTTGTGGGGATGCCATGAACTTTTCACCTCCTTTGGTTGCTGGCTGCGCAGCTTCGTGCGTAACAGGTTAAGGCCACGAAAAACCGCAGATTTCACAGTGCCCAGCGGTTGCTCCAATAAAGTGGCGATCTCCTGATAAGAGAGCTGTTCTAAATAGTAGCAAGTGAGCACCACACGGTAGCGCTCCGGCAATTGAGCTATCCCAGCCTCAATCAGCCGTAAGGCCTCCTGCTGCTCCTGCAAATGTTCCTTGTGTTCGAGAAAAGAGCCGGGCTGGAGCAGATCCTCGTCTTCAATCGCCACGGCCGGGCCATCCTCATCAAGATCCAGGGGCAGCAGATAGAGCTGCGGAACGCGCGCCCGCTGGCGAAAGACGTTAAGCGTAATTTTGTAGAGCCAGGACCCTAATCTTAGCGCGCGCAGGCGCTCGGGCGTATAGCGAAGCAGCGAGGCATAGGCACGCGTAAAAGCTTCTTGCACAATATCTTCAGCGTCCTGCGTATTCCCACAAAGGCGCAACGCAAAGGAATAGAGGCGATGCTGGTAGTATTGAACCAGGTGTGGGAAGCAAGCATAGGTATCGATAGCCAGACCGGCCGCTAGTTCTGCCTCATTGATATCCATAAGACCTCAGACAAACAATAGAATTAAAAATGCTTCTATAGCATATAATCCAGAGTTTCGTATGGAGTTGCAGCGCCTTGCGCATAAATTACCATTTTTGAGCCTAAAAATGCGAAACCATTCGGCTCAAATCGTAGTGAATATAGTATAGGTATCTCTCATTTAGCATGAAAGGAGTGGCCCGTGTTTTACAACGGCGAAGAGGTTGAGAAGAGTGCTACCCCGGCGAGCACTGTCCAGCAGCAACTAATGCGTATTGAGGTATGGCCGGGGAGAAGATGGGGCTGGTTTGGTCAGAAGGGATGGTGGATAGGGTTGCAGTTATTACATGAACAATTGTGTTCTTATCGCAAATTAGGATTTGTCTCAAATTTTAGTGAAGCCTGTAAGATTGCCGGAGTTGACCCGAAAAAAAACGTATGGACCTATCGTAATGAAACCACCTCTGCTCTGCGTGCTAAATATGCTCATGATAGAGTGCCAGGCGTACCCTTTATCATGTTCTAACCCTTGGCATCTCTGTCAGAATAATCAAGCTGGCCGGCTTGTCTCCGTTTCAAGGGATACCAGGAAAAGGCCGGCCAGGCAAACGTAGAAGCTGGCTATAACATTGGTGAGTCTGAAGATAAGCATCGATCACATAGAGTTATGCGTTCTAACATACTATAATGGGAAAAGAAGAGTATATCATATGCAGCGCTGTATAGAGTGGGATTAGAGGATGAGGTTGACCAATTAGGCGGAGAGCGATAGAAAAGGCAAGAGCCAGGGTTGGCAGCATGCCGTATGCAAATTCGCAACGGCTAACCGTCCATATGATACAATGCCTTAGTCGCAATGAGCGTTACATATAGGGAGAGGGAATTATGTCAGATACGCAGAGTCAGCATAAGTATACGAATCGGCTCATCAATGAGACAAGTCCATACCTGCTGCAGCACGCGCATAATCCTGTAGATTGGTATCCGTGGGGGGAAGAAGCATTACGCAAGGCGAAAGAAGAAGACAAGCCTATTTTGCTAAGTGTGGGCTATTCGGCCTGTCACTGGTGCCATGTAATGGAACGCGAATCGTTCGAGAATCCAGAGATTGCCGCGCTGATGAATCAGCATTTTGTGTCGATCAAAGTAGATCGAGAAGAGCGCCCCGATGTTGATAGCATATATATGCAAGCTGTCCAGGCCCTGACGCAACAGGGTGGCTGGCCGATGACTGTCTTTCTCACCCCTGACGGACGCCCCTTTTATGGGGGAACGTATTATCCACCGCACGATCGCCACTATGGAAGACAGGTCATGCCGGGTTTCCCACGCATCCTCTTAAGCATGGCAAGTGCTTATCAGACGCGACGCCAGGATGTAGAGGAGCAGGCAAGCCAGCTGGCAGAGTATTTGAATCGGCGCAGCAATGCACCTTTGCATAGCGAAGAGCACAAATTTGCCGCAAGCGACCCCCTGCAAATGTTTAAGCCCGCTTGCCAGGAGCTGGCAGCTGACTTTGACTCCATCTATGGTGGCTTTGGGGGAGCGCCTAAATTTCCAAATACGATGGTCCTGGAATTCTTATTGCGCATGCACCTCCATCGCCAAAAAGGCGAGCTTGATACACAAAGTGTGCTAAAGAAGCATTCCGAACTAGATATTGTAGAGCTCTCATTGCAGCGTATGGCTTATGGTGGTATTTATGATCAATTAGGCGGGGGCTTCCATCGTTATTCAGTGGATGCTGAGTGGCAGGTGCCGCATTTTGAAAAAATGTTATATGATAATGCACTGCTCAGCCGCCTGTATCTGCATGCTTATCTGGTCACCAATAAGCCTTTATATAGGCGTGTTGTAGAAGAGACATTAGACTATGTAATTCGCGAAATGACTTCGCCAGAAGGCGGATTCTATTCGACCCAGGATGCAGATAGTGAAGGCGAGGAAGGTAAATTCTTTACCTGGACTGTAGAAGAAATTAAAGCTCTACTGCCGGTAGAAGATGCTCCCAGCTTTATGCAGTATTATGGTGTGAGCGAGCATGGCAATTTCGAAGGAAAGAACATTCTCCATATACAACAGACTGCACAAAAGGTCGCCGATGATGCACAAATAAGCCTTGATGAGTTACAGGCAATGCTCAAAAGGGATCGGGAGATGCTCTTCAAGGCCCGGGAGCAGCGTATAAAGCCAGGACGAGACGAGAAGATTCTGACCTCCTGGAATGGGCTAATGCTGCGCAGCTTTGCCGAGGCTGCGCGTTATCTCTCGCGACCTGATTATCTGCAGGTGGCCATCAACAATGCCAACTTTTTATTACGCGAACTACGCCCTGCTGGGCGTCTATTACGTACATACAAAGATGGCCGAGCTCATCTTAATGGCTATCTGGAAGACTATGTATACCTGGCCGATGGGCTGCTAGCGCTCTATGAAGCAAGCCTTGATCCACAATGGTTTAGCCAGGCGCGTCAGCTCATGGATCAGGCGCTTGATCTGTTTGCAGACCGGCAAAACGGCGGTTTCTTTGACACTGGCAACGACCACGAGGCCTTGCTAAGCAGGCCAAAGGATATCATGGATAATGCTACGCCGGCTGGCAATAGTGTTGCCATAGGTGTGCTGTTACGTCTTGCAGCATTTACGGGTTATATAGAGTATCGTGAGTACGCTGAGAAGTACCTGCAAGCTCTCGCTGAACTGATGATACAGCATCCGCAGGCTTTCGGCCACGTATTGGGAGCATTAGATTTCGCACTTTCACAGAGCCAGGAAATTGCCATTGTGGGCGATGCAGAGAGCCCCGAGGCGCGCGCGTTGCTAGAGTGCGTCAATAGCAGGTACTTGCCCAATAGCGTTTTGGCCTGTGCGGCTCCTGAGAATAGAGAAGTAGTGAGCGCCATCCCACTTCTGCAGGATCGGCCCTTGAAAAACGGGAAGGCCACGGCTTATGTATGCCAGCAGTTTGCCTGTCAGGAGCCGGTGAATACAGCAGAAGACTTGAAGCACCTGCTGTAATTAATCGTTAACATAGCGTAACTCGCCTTTTACCTGGTGACGGCAAAGGCGTCCGCTCTGCGCCAACTGCTCCAGGGCGCGGGAGGCGGCCTGCAACTCCTTGTGACCTGGAGTATTTTTGTTTGACGGGGCGAAGCGTTTGGCCACTTGCTCCGGTGTGAAAACCGCCAGAGCATCAGTATTTTCGTTTAAGTAGTGCTTAATAGCATCTTCATACCAGGCGACGAGATTATCGGGTTGAGCAATGTTGGGGGGAGCGACAACCATCACGGGGCAAGGGGCGAGTTGAAGGACGCGATGCGAGATACTACCGGTAAATATACGCCGGAAGCGCTGCTTAAACGACTCTCCATGGCTTCCTACAACGATAAAGCTAACATGCAACTCCCGTGCGGCTCGCACAATCTCGTCAGCCGGAGCTCCAGAACGTACAATGCACTCGGTATAGGGTAGTTCGATACCCTGCTTTTGTAGAATGATGCGCGCCTTGCGCAAAACATCTTCGGCCTGGCCACGCTGCGTAGCAGGAGCTACAGCAGGCAGCACTTGCCCAACATACAAGCCTGGATGCGTCGCTACCACCTGAACGCTGGGTATAACGTTGAGAAGAATCAGGTGGCTGTGCGGTGCAGCTTGCTCAATGAACTCTCCGATCATGCATAAAGCCTGTTGAGTCGTAAGGGAGAGATCGGCATCAACGCCTAGCAAGATACGCTTGTTCATGGCTGTCACAATCTTTTTGTGTGACTCTTCACTTTTTCTTGGTTACATGCGACATTGTACGACGCCCGATTTGATAGTAACCTCTATGTATAGAGTATACCTTGTTTTGGTATACCGAGGCAAGAAATAGGACCTGTGTATCGTTTCTGGGTATACACACTTCGTAACAAGCATCGCTGACCAATTGTTGGGTTTATATTGACTTTTGCTTTTTGTTCATCTAAGCTAGAGGAATATGTGTAATATATTTTACACCAATTTGCGGATATTTTGCAATATGTTCCTCGCTTGCATAGTCTTTGTATTGCGTTAACAATCTATCTAGCGATGCGACTACTACCATTCATTCCTACAGTAGAGTCTTGATAAACTGTGGAAGTACCTTTTTGAAGAAACATAAAAATTTACGTCTCTTTCGTAAGGAAGAGAAAAGTAGGTATAGAACTGTACCATGCTTCAGCTCTGCTGGAGGGGAAGTAGGTTAAAGATGGGTATCAGAATGGACAAGCCGCCTGTGGAAATGAGCCTTAAGACACTTGTAGAGTATTGCAAGCGTGAAATGGCCCGCTATCGGCGTAAGGAGACATGCGACGATCAGTATTGCCTGGAAATCCTGCGCCGCGCGATTATGCATCGCGACGACGAGGCCTGGATGGCTCTGCAACAATTGTTTTGCGAGAGCCTCTATATCTGGCTAAGCCGCCACCCACATCGCGAAACGGCTTTGCGCTATGAGCCTGACGAGAAAAACTATGTCGATGATGCCTTCGCCCGTTTCTGGCGTGCGGTGAGCGAGCAGAAGTTGACCTTTACGACCCTGGCGGCCGCGCTTAGCTACTTACACCTATGCCTTAACTGTGCTATTATGGATACACTACGTGCGTATTCCCGGCCAAAGGAAGAGCCAATTCCTGATTATGGTCATCCCGATGAACCGTTGGTTGAGGATCATTATTATGAAAATGAGCTCTGGGAGGTCGTGAAGAGTATATTGCCGGCTGAAAGGGAGAAGCGTATAGCTTATCTCCATTTTCACTGCAATCTCAAGCCGCGAGAGATCATTCGCTACTGCCCCAGCGAGTTCAGCAGCGAGGATGAGATTTATCGCTTGAAGCGCAATATTATGGAGCGTATTCTGCGCAATGCTGATAAAATTCGTTGGCGATTGAGTAGTGACGGTTAATGAGGATCTGTATACCTTTGGGCTCTTCTCTGCGTAATATATTTTGATAATGAAGTGCAAAAAACGCTTGCACCGTCGTTTATACAGCGATGGGGATGGAGAAAGGCAGCTAAGTGAGAAATAAATAGTTTAGATAAACGGTATAGTAGAAATGAGACTACATAAGGAATCACTAACGATGGACTGTTTACACTCAATGGCCCCTGACGATGAGGCTCTTTTGAGGTACGTCCTTGACAACGAGCCTTTGCCGAAGTTCGCAAAGGTACATATTGAGCAATGTGCGATCTGTCAACAGCGGCTTGACGATTTTCGACGACCCCATGACTTTCTTCTTTCCCGACTCTATCGTTCCCAATGTCCCGATGTAACAGCACTCAATCATTACTGTGCCGGTTTGTTGCCGGCCGATGAAGTGGTAGCCATCGCTGAACATGTTGAACAATGCCCATTATGTGCTAACGAGGTTGCAGAGATCCACCAGGTTCTTGCCGATTTTGAACCTTTTCCACAAACAACTAGCGAGAATAAGTTGTATACTGGCCTGCGTTGTATATTTGCTCAGTTAGTGCCCTGGCAGCCACAATTTGTGACGCGTGGTGAGCCGGCTAATGTTAACGAGCCCTCCTGGCCACGCCAATACCGGGCAGAGAGTATGAATATCTCTTTGCATCTTTCAAGATCTGCTAGCGGCGAGACGCTGCTGCTTGGCTTGTTTTCCAGTACCGATCCCGCCGAGTCTACCGAGGATTTGGAGGGCCTTACAGTCAAATTAGCGCGTACAGTAGGGACGCAGGCCCGACAAGATGAGGTAAATGGTCATCATATGCCCCCCATGTTTACCCAGGTAGATGACCTGGGTAATATTGTCTTTAAAGCTGTATCTCCCGGCATGTATACTTTGTCTGTGTACTTGCCTGATGCGGAACTGGTGATTACCGGGCTGTCTATCGCGCGCTAATCAGCAGTAAACGTTGAATATCCTTGCCAGCATGGTGCCGCTAGTAAGGAGAGACAATGAGTCAGTCGAGTATATAATGAGCAGCTGTTCTTGCAGTTTCTGCACGGGTTGGGTCTGGAAGAGGGGATGGAGTATATTCGGGAGCACTGCGCTAAGCTGCATGATCATGCAGCGCCTGGCAATCTTATCAAGGACGAAGCGCAGCGCCAGGAGCACATTTCACCCCTGCTCGCACTCAAACTTGCCGAACTCCTCATCTTCTTTGGCACCTATGTGGACCACGCGCCCTCTTATGCCCTTGGCTTGCTGGCAAAAGGGAATGTACTAATGTGGAGCAACAGGAAATCCTGGGCGGAGCCTTACGGAGCTCAAGCAAGCTCGAGCCAGGGGTGAGCGTGCTGAAAGCTGTGCGGGCTGCGGCAGAGCAGAAGGAGCAGGTGCAAGCCGCGGGCGTACCTTTAGGTGTGGGCGCGAAATAAGCAAGTTATAGTTGTTCACGGCAAGCACAGGCCGTGAACAACTGCGCCTCTGGATGCCTGCGCTCTAGTTCCGGCTGCCTGTAATAAACTGCAGTAGCGCAACTAGAATTGCTGCACCAATGAAAGAAATCACAATGCTACCGATAAAGCGGAATGTTCCTAGATTCAGCATACTGGCCAGCACGCCGCCAATAACTGAGCCAATGAGACCAACGATGATATTACCTATACAACCAGAGCTGTGACCACGCACAAGCACATTGGCTAAAAAGCCTGCGATAAGTCCAACAATCAGCCAGGCGATAAGGCCACCCGGCTGTAGAATCATTCCGATATCAGGCACTCTGATAACCGTCATACAAACAAGCTCCTCTCTGTTCTCTTTATGTGCCACCTTGTTTATGCAGAGCAATAATATGCGTCACTGTGTATACGCATGAAGTAAGCAAGAGTTGTGGGGAGCTTGTGGAACGTGTGTAGCCAAAACACGAAGACATGCATCATCTCTCATTTTTGTGTGCCGCCTGCGACGACACGCCAGGGCGTGAAGAGGATGAAGCCTCAATCCGCAAGATCGCGGCACGGCCTCACTTACCTCTCTCCAGCAGAGGGGCATCCCCAATCAAGGAGTTTTGCCTCTTGCAACCCCTGCTCAAAAATTTTCGGGATGACGCATGTCTTCAGGATAACGAGGGCGGAAGGACTCGTGGAAGCTGGGTTATTTCTTGTTTATACTCCGCCAGAGTGCCCTTTAGAACTGTTCCACTGTTTTTTTAGGCTGTGCGCCCACGTGCAACTGCGCGCAAAATCGCGATAAGGATACATGCACCAATGATCGCAACGATCAGACTACCCCAGAAGCCAAAGGACTCATTGGGGAATATCAAGGCGATAATCAGGCCTCCGATAAATGCTCCGACGATGCCTACGATGATGTCACCAATAATGCCATAGCCGCCGCCGCGCATCAGCAGACTGGCAATGACTCCGGCAATTAACCCGAGAACAATCCAGGCAATGATGCCGCCGGGATTAAGCGATGCCGCAAACACAAGAGCTATGATAGATGCCATCTTTGTTTCTCCTTATATCTTTTGTGAAAAAGCTGCTAGTAGAAACGTAATCCAGGCGTTTTGCTTAAATTATAAATGACTAGATGTGATCAGCCCTTATGCATATAGAATAACTTAAAAAAACTGTATAAACAAGTCAACAATACGATTTTAAGATGATGCTAACCCATCCTAAGCTTTCTCTAAGTTCTGACTGGGCTCAAGTTGGGCAATCGGGACAGAGACGGATGGCAGAAGAGGACATGCGTGTGAGTGGATAACTGTTCTTTTGTCCATTGCTTTAACGCAGAGATATATGATACTCTTTGAATATTGTTGCGGTCTACTTTCAGGAGTTTTATCTGTATGTCCTCGGTATCAAATACCCCTGAGACGGTTGTTCAGGATAATAACAAAGCGCCACGGAAAACACAATTTCTCTTATCATTTTTGCATTTGCCAACTAATGTCTATTTGTTGCTCTTTTTTACCCTTGGCAAAGGTTTTCAACTTACAATTGCAACCCTTACGCTTAACTATTACGCCTATAGCCTGGGCTATCATCCCGACTTTATCGGCTTATTTAGCGCTATGCCGGCGATTGGTGCTCTGATCGGAGCTGTACCTTTTGGAATGCTTGCCGATCGTCTGGGACGGAAGCCAGTCTTAGTAATCTCTGCCATCCTTACACCCTTGTTCCTGGCCATGATTGGCCTGGTGACGGCTGCGCCCCTCTTGCTAGCTTTGGCTTTGTTGCAAGGCGTCGTCTCAACTGCCTACTGGGTAACGAATCTTCCCTTATTGGTTGAAAGCACAACAGAAAATCAGCGCGTAGGGGTGTTGGCCTTAAACAGCTTTCTTTTGCTGGGTGTGGGCGCACTTGGCAATTTATTGGGTGGAGCGATACCCGAGTTTGTGGCAGGTATCATGCATGTGACGGCGGCGAGCACCGAGCCGTTGCGTTGGGGCGTACTGACCGCCGCGTCCTTTACCTTTGTTTTCGGGCTGCCGCTCTGGTTCTTGCGCGATACGAAGCGCCGTAAGACCGAGGAAGAGAAGCCGGCGCTCCTCGCCGAAGGCCAGGCTACCGAAAAGGCAATCGAAGCTACCTCTGGAGCTGCGGCCTCAGCAGCAACGCAGCTTGCCTCTAAGGACTCGCGCTTCAAAATTGTCATCCTCTTTGTGCAATTGCTGCTGGCCGATCTTCTCTTTACGATGGGCGAAGGGGCAGTTGTGGCCTTGATTCAGCTCTATTTTGTCTTACGCTTCCATCTTTTGCCGGGACCCCTGGGAGTAATCTTTACAGTTTCAGGTGTGATTGGGGGTGTCTTTGCCCTCACTGCTCCGCTTTTCGTTAAACGCTGGAGTAAGCTACGTGTAGTGACGACAGTACAATATGTCACAGCACCACTGATGGTTTTGATAGGCTTTGCGCCCAATATGCAACTGGCAATTGCTGGCGAATATGCGCGCTCTTTCTTGCGCATGCTGATTGATCCCGTCTATGCAGCCTTTGCCATGGAGCAGGTGTCTGATCGGCACAGGGGAATGCTGAGCGGTCTCTATTCGGTGACGTGGAGTATAGGCTTTAGCATTGGCCCCAGCGCTGCCGGCTGGCTGCAGGATCATGTAAGCCTCTCGGCCTCGTTTGTCTTTGGTGCCGCCTGCCTCGTAATTTGTCCTAGCTTACTATTAGTCTTCTTTGGTAGGAGGAAAGCATAGCCATGCCGACGCGCTTCATACTCGTTCGCCATGGGGAGACGCTGGCTAACCGTGAGTTTCGCTATATTGGGTTACGTGATGATGCGCTTTCGGAGAAGGGTGAGGTGCAGGCCAGCCAGCTTGCCGAAGCCCTGGCTATATTGCCCGTGGCGGCTGTCTATAGCAGCCCTTTGCAAAGAGCATATCAGACCGCACTACCGATTGCCGCCCGCCATAAGCTCGCCGTACAGACTATAGAAGAGCTGAAAGAAGTAAGCTTCGGGCAATGGGAAGGCATGAGCCGCCAGGAGGTTATGGTCCATAGTCAGGACTATGCCCGGCTGCTGCAAGTCTGGGAAGCTGATCCGGCTGCGGCCCCTCCCGAGGGCGAAAGCCTGGAGGCGGCGCGCCTGCGTATCGAAGCGGTTTTAGCCCGTCTGGCCAATAAGCATACAGAGCAAACTGTAGTACTGGTATCGCATGTGGGGCCGATAAAACTATGTCTATGCCTGGCCCTTGGCCTTCCTCTTCTCTCTACCTCGCGCATCTTCCTTGATCCGGCGACAATAAGCGTTGTGGATTGGCAGATCTCTTCACCTGTGGTACGCTTAGTAAATAGTCATGCACATCTGGGATGGTCTCAGGCACGTTGGATGCACAAATGATCTTGTATAATATGATTAAATTTGGGCTCATCAATGAATATTTGGTCCCAGATGTGAGCTAATTCAAAGCTTTTAAGCGGTTTACATAGTATACTGCCCTTTAGAGAAACAACTTGGAATATCCTAATATTGAGGAGTGCTTGATGCGGTCGAGTGTGCTTGATACCCATCGTTCGCCGAAAGTTGAGGTTAAGAACCCTAGAAGTGCGACGGTTCAGCCGCCGCATCCCCCTAATCCGTATAGTAGTTATCGACCTGCGAAAGCCACGACTAGATGGTCCTGGCGCCGCATAAAACTGGCTCCGGCCGAGGGCTGGCTGCCTTTAATCTTGCTGGCCGTAGCGCTCTATAGTGTTGTTTTCTCGATCATCGCAGTCAATTGGGTAAACCATATTAATCTGCTGTTCTTGAGCCCGGCTATTGGTTTGCTCGTCGGAGTGCTGATTGCTAAATTACCCCGTTTTTCCCAGGCCATCTTGCATCTAGCAGCCTGCCTGGTTGGCTACTGGCTCTCGATCTGGATGACAAACTCGCTAGCCTTCCATATTCCCTGGCAAGAGGTATTAATAGATTTGCGGGAAACTTTGACCGGCGGATTGGCGGTTGGGGGAACTGCGGCCAGCGAGATTATCTTTTTCTTCTATCTGGCTTTTTTGACGTACTTTCTTGGCTATTTTGGCAGCTGGCTTGTTTATCGCGCACATCTTCCCTGGCTGGTGGTTCTTGTCTATTGTTCCATTATGCTGGTTAACCTAAATTATGTCTCGGAAAGCTATTATTATCTGACGATTATTCTGCTAGGAGCCTTGTTAATCCTTGTTGCGCATATGCATATATCCACCCAGATAGCGACGTGGGTAAGGGATGGCTTATATACTGATCAGGCCTGGCGACGAAATCTGCTGGCGCGTGGTTTGCGTTTTGCCTGTGCGGCGACGCTTATCATTATGCTTATAAGCTGGTTTATGCCGATTCAGGCGCAGTCAAATACGGGTAAGGTGCTCTGGAATTATATCGATAATGCCTGGACGAATATTGTAAACAATCGGGTCTCGTGGCAAAATCCAGGGGCAATCTTTCAGCCCTATCAGCCCTCGGCAAACTTCTTTAGCGATCAGCTGACGGTTACTGGAACTGTCAATCTACCCCCTGGTGAAGTCTTGCGCTATACCAGTACTGCCGGTCCGACCTATCTTGAGGGCTTTACCTATGATCAGTTTAATGGGCATACCTGGACTTCATCACAAGATGGCACTGATACACGCCAGTTCAATGCAAATGAGATCCAGCCAAGTGATAATATCTCTTCAGGAACCTCGCTGGTCACGACGAAGGTAACGATTATTGTGGCTCCCCAAGGGCCAAGGCACTATATCTTCTCACCTCCCCATCCGGTAAGTTTTGACGTACCTACGACAGTTTATACGAATGGAATTACCAGTGCCTGGACGCAGCAAGAAGCCCTGAGCAATGGGGAGAGCTATCGCGTTGTTTCCCAGCCGCCGGTGAGCGATCAGCAGACCCTCTCGAATATTCCTTTGCCTTCGCTAAGCCCGCAGCTCTGGCAGTCGGACGCAAATTATACACAAATCTCGCTCTATTATGTGCAGGTGCCTCATGATCTCTCTCCCGAAGTATTAAAGTTGACAAGCCAGTGGACCAAAGGGGCTGGAGATACTTATTCGGCTCTGAAGGCGCTAGAATCGCACCTGAGCGATCCTAACGTGTTTAAGTATTCTGTGGATAATCCGCCTGTGCCAAATAATATAGATGCGGTGGATTGGCTTTTGCGCAAGCATGTTGGTTACTGCACATATTATGCCACGGCGATGACCGTGATGGCGCGTCAGTTGGGCATTCCGACCCGTATCGTCAATGGCTTTAGCCAGGGGAGCCCTGATCCCCAGGGCAAAGAATGGGTAGTCAATGGAAGCGATGCGCATAGCTGGGTTCAGGCTTACTTTCCCAATTATGGTTGGGTGAATTTTGATCCAACGCCCGGCTATTCCTTGGATGTAGCTAAGATCCAGCATGCTAGCACGCCTCCCGTCGCGAAGACGCCTGCACCCAATCCTACTGTAGGTGCCACGGCTCCTGTTAAAAAGCCAACAGCTCCTGTAAGCCATCAGCAGGCCAGCGCTAAAGCTCAAGCTCCCGTAAGCGATCATCCCGTGCTAAGCGCGGAAATTCTTGTAGGAGGATCGATCCTTTTCCTGTTGATTTCGCTACTGGTATTCTTGCTGGCACTTGTATCCTACTGGTGGCGCAACCTCTATGCTGGCTATTCGGCTGCGGCGGCCCTGTTCTGGCGTTTCTGTCACCTGGCCAGCTGGACCGGGCATGCACCTCGTACCTGGCAAACTCCCTATGAGTATAGTGCGATGCTCAGCCAGCACTTCCCGCACAGAGCGGCACCTATCCATCACTTGACTGAGCTCTTTGTCAGAGAGCGGTGGGGACGTCCAATACACCTTCCGCAAAATCAGCGCGAAAAGATGGCGCAGCAGCTCTGGCCTCTGTTACGATCAATGTTTCTACAAGGTATTCTGCGTAAAATCAAGCGCTAATCGCTGCATAAGTAGGGAGATCCCGCACCTTATGCATCTATTGTTTTATATATATTGATTCGTGTTACTATACCTTATCTTTCCTCGTTTCTTATGGTAAGGGCGAGATGCCCTATTATCATGTGGGGAGGTTGGGTATATGCAATCCAGACCGCTGATCGAATGTAGATATGGGTGGGGGCGGCTATTGCGGCTCTATCAAGACTATCTTGAAATAGATAGCACCGTTTATGCTCTGGGTAACGTTGTCCATGTGCATGCCTCTTATACGCGAGTCCTGAATATTTCTGCTGCCCGCCTCAAATTACAATTCAAAGACTCCCAGGTTGTTTTGCGCAGCGTGATCACAGTGGAGGACGTGAAGCGGCTGGTAGATTACCTTCAGCAATATATCTCTAGCAGAGTGCCTTCTGACTCTGTAAAGCCATTTGCCGAGGAAGGCGAGGTAGTAGGTGGCCAGCAAGAGAACGACAGCGAGTTCGCAGCAAATCTGCCTGGTGAAGCCCCTGCTGCTTCTTATAATTTTCCTGCATCCGCGAACTTTCCAAATGCAGCCGCCGCGCAGATGGCCGGGGCTGGCTCGTCTCCTCTGGATGAGGATGAGCATTGGCGCAAAGAGCAGATGCAACCTTTTGCTCTGCCTGTGGTTGTTCCTCCGACGCGCTCGCAACAACAAGAGTTGCGTATCCGAAAGCTGGGATCGCTCCAAGCAGTCTATTCTCGTCAGGAGCACGGCTTTGATGTTGATAAATTGGCGCGCCAATTAGACGAAGAGCCCTTGCCTCTGGTAGATGTCCCTATCCGTCTGCCTCCCGGTGAATGCGCACACTACTGCGTATCCGCCACGCTGTATCGCGAAGCGCTAGATGAGGCCCATGAATGCTTAATGAAAGATCATGGTCTGCTGATTTTGACCAACAAACATTTGATCCATCTTGGGCGAAAATGCCAGTACATGCTAGGCTATGAGCGTCTTCTGCGCGTGTCGCGCCTCCATCAAGCGATAGTATTTCAGGCCGAGCATTGGCCGCAGCGCGAAGTCTTTGAAGTCCGCCGTCCGTTGGAATGTACGATGTATCTAGAATGTATCCTGAAGCAATTTCAACAGCAACGCGTTAATAACTCTCTAGCACAACAATATGATCGCTATGCAGATTTAGCCTATGTAACACCAGATGCTGCTCATATGACTCCTGGTACCTGAAGCATACTGAAATACTATGGAAAGGGCTGGGGCAGTCAATATACCGGAGGAGGTTGTAGAAGAAGGAAATGTTAGATATATTGATGGCTTTGTGGAATATAGGGTGTAGAAAAAAAGCACTAAAAGTGCTTGGAGCCTCTTTTCTTATTTGTATTAGCATATCCCTACTTCTATTTGTAATAGATATTCCGCGCCTGCTGAGTGCTGATAGGGTGGCAAGCACGAGCAATGCAGCAGCTCAGCAGATCAAGCAAAACGGCACAAAAGCTAATATAGCTACTGACGATGATACGCTCTCGCCCTGCGGAGCTACGCCTGTGGAAAAGAGGCAGAGCATACCAGATCCAGATGAGAATAGCCATAATTCTGATCAGCCAGGAGGCTTGGGAGTGCCTCCACTTTCCTCTACCCAGGCCGCATCTGAGCCAATACTCGCTCCACCTGCTACCCCACCTGATAGTTCCGCTGCTCAACCGACGCAGGTTGAGGATCAACCCACGCCGACGCCAGTACAGCCAAGCCCAACGCCCAGGCCAACTCAAAAGCCTGTGTCGCCGACACCCACGCCGACGATGCCTCCCACCCCCACGCCGACGCCGGTTCCACCAACCCCCACGGCAGCTCCACCAACGTCAACGGTAGCTCCGGGTCCTACCCCAACGTCTACAGGGCAGATGCCACCGACTGTTGATCCAACGCCGCGAGCTGTGTTTGCTCAAGCCAGCACGCAGAGGGTATTGCATAGCAGAGTGATAATTACTGTTCCGCTTGCCTCTGCTCCTGATGAGCGTGGCGAAGATCAGCCACGCGCCCTGAGAGGAAGATGTGCGAGCAGCAATATAGTCCAGATCATTGGTTTTAGCATATTCTCGGTCATAGGCCACGACATCGGAATGATTATAGGGGGCTCTCTGCTCTTTACTGTCCTGTTCTATGCTTCCATATATGTACTCAGGCGCGGAAAAATACGTATTCGTTGACAGCTTGCCATACGCTTTTCTGCGCAGATGGCTAGCTTTGACGAAAACTTTGTAACCCTGGAGAGGATATTCTCTAGATGAGGAAATATATCCTCTCCAGGAAAGGAGCGCTGCGACACCGACTTTTCGCCTAAATGCATAAAGAAACAAAACTGCTTGCAGATGGCACTCAAGCCAGGCTCCAAGCACGCGCAATAGCGGACCTGGCGCTACTCTCGGACTTCAAGGATGCATAGAGCTATTATTGGTAGAACATGTGCCAAAATGAGATAATGGTCAAGGGGAGAAGAAGACAGATTGACTGTGTAACCATTTTGGATCTTGTTGTGTTTCAATAGCTGAGACGAAAACGAGAGAGATACGGTGGAAGCTATGCAACCGGGTAGTGAAGATATTCTGACCCTGTTGGCAACAGATCTCGATTGCTACTATGAGCAGCTGGTCGCGCTGTACTGGCGCCAGCTCTATGTTTTTGTCTTAAGACGCGCCAGGAGTCCACAGGATGCCGAAGATATTGTGCAGGAGGCGTTCGTGCGTGCATATCTGGCTTTACAGCGCTATAGCGCGCAACGTATATTATGCCTGAAGCTTCGCCCCTGGCTCTATAAGGTCGCCTGGAGCGTCTATTGTAACTATACGGGGAGATCTAAGAGTCCGCCGTCAATGCCACTTGAGGGCCCGGCGAGAATATGCTCCTTGAGCTGGAAGATGCTGAAGAGGAGCAGCCAGAAAAGCTCTTTGAGCATGCTGAGCAAAGGCGCGAGCTTGAGGAACTGGTAGCTACGCTGCCTGAGCATTATCGGGTGGTTGTGAGTATGTACTATTTTGATGGATTGAACTATCTAGAAATAGCGGAGATACTGAGTCGACCCGTTGGAACTGTCAAGGTGTATGCCCATAGAGGCGTGCAATTATTGCGCAAAACTTTGCAATGTGGAATAAAACAGGTAGGATGAGCAATGGGAGACTGCGAGAACGAATTTGAGATGAATTCAGGAGCCGGTCACCGGGATGAGCCAGAGGCAGCTTTTCCTGTGCTCTCCTATCTGGGCTTAGTAAAAGGGGCTCCAGCCCTGGATGATCAGAAAGAGGATCGCCTGCTCAGCGATCTCAGCCATGAGAAATGGGCTGTGCGTATCGCGGCAGTGCAGCGGTTGGCGCAGTTAGATACGCCGGGGAGCAGGCAAGCCCTGATCCGGGCATTGGAAGATGAACATGAGGCGGTCAGGGCGGCCGCCGTGCGGGCCCTGGCTAAGGCTGGTGCGCAAATGCCGGTCAAGCCTTTGATTGTAGCTCTAGGCGATCCTTCCTGGTATGTGCGTACGGCTGCTGTGCTAGTCCTGGCTAAGCTGGGAAAGCGCATGCCGCTTGATCCTTTGCTGGCAATGCTAACCGATGAAGATGCGTCTGTGCGCGCCGCTGCGGCTACAGCTTTAGGGAAAGGTCTGGCTCTGGCCGGCGGCAACATACTTCGTGAAGCCGGCCCTGGCTATACTACCGTACCAGAACATCAATTATCACCACAAAACCTGGAAAGCCTGGCCATGCAGGAGCAAGCCCCACTGACGGCGCTGGTGGCGGCCTTAGGAGATCCTGATGATGGGGTGCGGGAAGCTGTTGTGCTGGCTCTAGCCGAGCTGGGTGAGTATGCTCCATCGGGTCCCTTGCTGGCCGCTTGTGATGATGAGGATGCCGCGGTGCGGGAAGCGGCGGAACTTGCTTTGCAGAAGAGGCGCGCTGACGCTGTAGCGGCTGTTGAAGAGCACACTTTCGATCCCTCCAACAGCGAGAGCTTGCCCGGACGCGATGCGGTGCAGCCCGCTGGCTTGGGCGAACACATGTTTGCCGAGAAAGAGAACAGGCCTGAGCGCAATAATGCGCCTGTCAGCAACAAAGCCAGCATACGCGCAGAGAGGGTGCGTCCCATTTCTAGAAGGCGGCCACCGGCGAGAAGTCGCGGCGTGTTTGGGCGTGCAAGTCGGCATAATCCTTTCCTGAAACTGCTAGAGTGGGGAACGCTGGCAGCTGTATTGACTGTCGTTGTGCTGGGTGCATGGCTATTTGCGCACTGGTCAAATCCAGCGGTGGGCAGCTCCTCCGCCACTTTTGTCTATCACAATCCCTCGGGCGCGGTTGCTAAACTGGCCTGGAACGGAACTGCAGATTCGCAAGGCTCGAAGCTAGCCTTTGTCGGCGCAAATGGCCTTGTGCAGGTCTGGGATACAGTCGCCAATCGCCTGGTCTGGAGCTATGATACGCATTTGCACAAGATCCTGGCCTTTAGATGGACGCCGCAGGGATTGCGCATTATATCCCTGGATGCCCAGGGGAAGGTTCAGGTGATACAGCTGACCCAACGTGGCGCTAGCGCTATGCTGCAGACGCTATTGCCCCTGATCCATTTCCCAGGACCTGTTTCAGTGGCCAGGTGGGCACCAGACGGGACGCGTATAGCCCTGGCCGGTACCAGCGGAATGGTACAGGTCTGGGATATTGCCAGCCATAGCATTGTCTCAAGCTATAACGATAGCGCTGGCGCAATAACCGCTCTGGCCTGGTCTCCCAATGGCAAGGACCTGGTATCGGCAAGCGATGATGGAACTGTTTTGCATACCAAGCCGATTCTGGTCAGAGCCGCCGATACCGGTAAGCCGGTGCCCATCATCGCCAACGCTAAACTTGAGAGGCATGCTGCAAATTTTCGTGTGGTCTCGCTGGCCTGGTCGCCGGATGGGAGCAGCATTGCTTATAGCATGGTTGATGGTGAGATCCACGTCTGGAATATCGAGAGCAGTAAGGATAATGCTTTTACTAGTACTAATTATTCCTATCAAGTAAGCTCTGCTGGACAAGTTGCCAATATCGCGTTAGCATGGTCACCACAGGGCACGCGCTTGGCCTCAACGACAGGCGCAGGCCTGGTACAGGTTTGGGATGCAACCTTCGGTAACCTCCTCTACTCCTATAGCGGGCATGCGAAACAGGTCAACGATCTTGCCTGGTCGCTTAATGGAACGCGCCTTGCTTCTGGATGCGCGGATGGAACGGTGCAGGTCTGGGATGCATTCTCGTAAGCGCGAGAAGGAGCGTAAATTAATTATGTATAGCAATAGTATTACTATAGGCTCTCTTACTCTATGCTGTCGAGGCCCACATGAAGGGTTTACGATTAGTACGTCGGGAGAAGAATATGTACTGAGCACACAGCAAACGCTAGAGTTGCTAGACTTTCTTAGCGACCATCGTGCCTGTTTGCTGCAGACAAACGATTTTCCTGGCCCTGGCACACATTGGATACCTGGCCCTTATACACAATCTCGCTCGGATGGCTCCTGACCGGGGCCATCTTCTCCCTTCTCTTCTTCTCTCGAATGCTGCCGCAAAACAGTGCTGCCGCTGACTTCTACTTGACAGGTCTCATTTCATTTAAGTATCATAACGTAATAATCATCAATTGCGGATGGAGCAGCTTTACCTTTCATCCACAGTTGGTTCCCTTGAAACTGGCTGGATGTGTTTCATGTTTGGCTAGCGTTGACGCCATCTGAGGAGCTGGGCGATGAGGCGATCTGTTACCTCGCTACTGCTTATATCTGCACTCCTCATGATCCTTTGCACTGGTAGTGCCGGTAGCGCTGATGATACCAGCAAATCTCTTCTTCAACAGGGCCTGACGGGAGGCAATAGCTATGTGGATTGTCCTCAGCAAAGCAATGCGCAGGCTATGAGCCCCGAGAACGGCCCTGTTACCCTGAACGTAACCGGCTGGATCTCGACGCCGGCCGAGGATGCGCTGGTTCAACAAAATCTTGCCAGGTTTGAGAGACTTCATCCTAACATCCGTCTTAAGTGGCTTCCCATTAGCGGTAACGGGTACGATTACTCTGCCAAGGTCCTCTCTAATATGGCTTCCGATAACGCTCCCGATGTCTTCTATCTGGAGTCGCGCACAGCAAGCTATTTCATCGCACATGATAAGCTGCTTAATCTCTCACCCTATATGGCCAGGGATCACATAAAGGCCAGCGATTACTACTCCTCGCTCATGGCGGCCTTTAGCTGTAGGACCGGCCAGGTCTTTGGTATTCCCAAAGACTGGAATGCTCTGGGCCTCTTTTATAATAAGCGCCTGTTCCGGGAAGCCGGCGTAGCGTTTCCTACTAGTACCTGGACCTGGGCCGATATGCGCGCTGCGGCCCGCAAGCTGACCCATGTCAGATCTTCGACGCCGGTGTATGGAATTAGCCTGCCTGCCGATTCCTCGCGCTGGCTGGCTTTTCTCTTTGCCGATGGTGGCTCGGTGCTCAACGCTGATGGGACGCAAGCAGTTTTCAATGACCGCGCTGGCGTTGATGCCCTTGATTTCTATGCAGGCTTTCAGCGCCAGGATAAATCCTCTATCTTGCCCTCGGCCCTGGTTCCGGCCTGGGATGGTGATGTTTTGCAGGCCTTTGGGGAAGAGCGCACAGCCATGGCCCTGGAGGGCGGCTGGCTCATTCCCTATCTTACGCAAAACTTCTCGCATGTCGATTATGGTATTGCTCCCATCCCGCTGGCTCCCGCTGGAAAGCGCGGTAACCTGATCTTTATGAACGCCTGGGCGGCCTATGCTGGAACCCGGCATCCGGAGGCGGCGTGGGAACTCATCAAATATATGACGGGGCAGGAAGTGCAGGGGAGCCAGTTGCACGCAGGCTTTGCCCTGCCCTCGCTCAGAAGCCTGGCTAACGATGCGTACTTTGAGCAGCATCCAGCCCTCAAAGTACTGTTTGATGCGGCCTCATATGGCTATGTAGACGTCTATGGGCCAGATGATCTATTTATTCATCAAAAGCTCGATCTGGCGATTGCCAGCGTGCTCAGTGGCAAGGCCGATGCCCAGATAGCCCTCGATGTGGCGGCCAGACAGATAAATGTCCAGCTGCAGGCCTCCTCTCCCTGAGTCCTCTGCGCTCTCCAGATTCTGTAAGCGCAGAGGCCTTGCTCACGGGAACGCGGGCTTCGAACGCTAGTTTAGCCCTTGACTGCCGAACTTGTAACGCCCTCGATGAAGTAGCGCTGGAAGATGAAGAACAGAATAACCATCGGGATGGTGTTAAACATCGAGCCAGCCAGCAACAGATTGTATTCGGTATAATGCGCGCCCTTGAAGTAGTAGAGCCCCAGGGGAAGCGTATACATGTCCTGGCTATTGAGCACCAGCAGCGGCCAGAGAAAATCGTTCCAGGCCACCTGGAAGCTAAGAATGCCCACAGCCGTGAGCGCTGGCTTAACCAGGGGAAGGATGATCTGCGCGAAAATGCGCCAGCGCGAGGCCCCGTCGATCATTGCCGCCTCCTCAAGCTCGCGGGGCAGGCCCTTCATAAATTGCACCATAATGAATACCGAGAGCGGCTGCGCTATCCTGGGCAGCATAAGTCCCCAGAACGTATTTACCAGGTGAACGCTATTCATAACAAGGAATTTGGGGATCATCGTAATCGGGTCTGGGATCATCATCACTGCCAGCGTCAGAATAAAGATGATCTCGCGTC
Source organism: Ktedonosporobacter rubrisoli (assembly GCF_004208415.1). Lineage (GTDB taxonomy): Bacteria > Chloroflexota > Ktedonobacteria > Ktedonobacterales > Ktedonobacteraceae > Ktedonosporobacter > Ktedonosporobacter rubrisoli. Next base: position 8,733,911 of record NZ_CP035758.1, read on the forward strand.
CCCTGAAACGCATGCGTGCCAGCGCGTAGCCGGCCATCGCCGAAAAGAGCGTGTTGAGCACAACCACGCCGATAGCATAAACGAAAGTATTGCCTAGCCAGCGTATAAACGTCGTATTGCTCAGGATCTTGGCATAGCTCTCCCAGGTCCAGGGCTGCGGCAGAAGCGTAGGGGGAAAATCCAGAACATGCGTAAACGTCTTAAAAGACGAAAAGAAGGCAAAGACAAAGGGACCGATAGAGGTAAGGGTGAAGATAAGCAGCAGGAGATAGAGAAATAGATTGACCCAGCGAAAGGGGCGCTGTGGTAGCTTCTCCACGCCTGTCTCGGCGAGAACGCCAGCCTGACTTTGTGCCTGTGCTTGTGCCATCATGTGCTCCTTATGCTTTAATTATTTACATCGATCAAGCGGCGCTGAATCAGTGCTACGATAAAGATGATGATAAAGAGCAGCACAGACATAGCCGCCGCCAGCCCGAAATGATTATCGCGAAAGGCCGTATTGTAGATCTCCAGAACCGGCGAGAGCGTAGCGCGCAAAGGGCCGCCATCGGTCATAAATTTGGCCTGGTCGAACATCTGGAAGGTGGCGATGGTGCCCAGGGCAACCACCAGAAAGATGGCAGGGCGTAGCAAAGGAATCGTGATATCTGTGAAGAGATGGAAGCGTCCGGCCCCGTCAACACGGGCCGCCTCGTAAAGATCGAGGGGGAGATCCTGCAGCGCGGCCAGAAAGTAGAGCATAAAGGTTGCGGCTGTCGTCCAGATATTGAGAAGCATAATTGCCGGCAGGGCGAAGGAGGGATCTTCCAGCCAGTGAGGCCCGGGTATATGCAGCAGAGAGAGCAAATAATTAATCACGCCCTGGGGAGTATAGAACCACAGAAAGATCAGCGAGACGGCCACCGAAGATGTCACGGCGGGCAGATAGAAAATAGTCCTGAATATCCCGCGCAGGCGCGGAATCAGAGCCTGCAGAAGCAGAGCCAGTACCAGGGCTAGAGCCGTCTGGCCGATTACCACAACTATCACAAACTTAATGATATTGATCATTGAGACCCAGAAGTCGCTATCGTTGATAAAGGCGAGCTGCTGGAAGATAATGCTATAGTTACGCAAGCCAACAAATTCGGGAGCTGTGAAGCCAATATCGAGCTTGAAGAGGCTTAGCCCGACCCCATAGAAAGTAACAAAAATCCAGAAAACCAGCAGGATCACAAGATAAGGGGTAAGAAAGAGATAGGCTGCCAGTGTTTCGCCGCGTCGGCTCCCGCTGGTGTCCCTTCTTGAACGGCGTGGCTTGCCCTGCATTTCCTGTGTTGATGTAGAAACGATTGGCGCCGGTTGCGATGCCATTGTGTTATCTTCTCCTTGTTGCGCTTAGGAAGCGTTAAAGACAGCGCTGGGAGCGCGAGGCGGTGTGATCACCAACACGCGCTCCTTGCCTTCAAAAAGTGCCAGTTAAGCTTAGCCAGTGCTCAGGATTCTAGTTCCGTGTTGACCTGATTGGCTGCTTCGCTCAAAGCTGTCTGCGCATCGGCCTTGCCGAGCATGGTTTTCTCTACTGCCTCGTCAAGTTTGGTATGGATGATCCCGGTATGCGGACCAAAGTTATCTGCATAGCCATAGGTAGCTGCATCAAAGAGCACTTTAAAGCCGGGATTCTGGGTGAAGTAGGCGTCATTGGCCAGGCTCTTGAGCGAGGGCAAGGCAAAACCTGCATGCAGCTGGCTCCCCTGCACTTCCTGCCCCGTCATATATTTGATGAGTTCCCACGCCGCCTCCGGATGCCTGGTTCCAGCATAGGCCGCCCAGGCATTGGTAAAGATCAGGTCAGCCCGTTTGTTCTTGGGTGAGACTGGCAAGGGTGCAATGCCGTATTGCACGCTCGAAAAATTCTGTGACATATAGGGGATCAACCACGGTCCCTCGATGGCCAGCGCGGCCCGCTGCTTGCCGAAAGCGTCGCCAGCCCAGCCTGCGCTTACATCAGTAGGTTGCACACATGAGCCATCTTTGCGGAAACCCACATAGTAGTTAAGCGAATCAACCCCGGCCTGGCTATTAAAAGCTGCCTGGGTTCCATCGGTATTAAGAACAGTTCCCCCGTTAGCGAACAGAAAGGCCATCCAGCGCTGCGAGGATTTAGCATCAAGGGTGAGCCCATAGACAGAAGTTGCCGCATTGCCAGGCTTCGTCAGCTTTTTGGCATACGCACGTAGATCGTCCCAGGTCCAGTTGGCCGAAGGCACAGAGAGGCCGGCATCCTGAAGCATCTTCTTATTGTAAAAGACGCCAAGCGTGCCCCAGTCCTTGGGTAAGCCATAGACCTGCCCGCTTTTGCAGCTAAAAGGCGTAATGAGCGAGGGATAGTAATCGGCGGCCTTGATATTATCCTTGGCCATATAGGGCGAAAGGTTGAGCAGTTTACCGGCTGTGGTGTATTCAGGTGCCATATCTGTCGAGAGATAGAATACATCGGCAACCGAGCCGCTGGCAATGTTAGCGCGCATCTTGGTAGTATAAGCATCGCCAGAACCGTTGATAGGAGTCCATTTTATCTGGATGTTGGGATGACTCTGTTGAAACTTATTTAAGTTTTGCTGGACCAGCGCATCCTCAGCCGGCGATGAAGACCATCCAGTCACCGTCAGGCTGACTGGTCCGCTTTCGGGCGCCGCCGCACTAGAGCTGGCATTATTGGGGCAGGCAATATAACTATTGCCCCCCGTCAGACCCTGCTGGCCGCCAGCGCCTCCATTGCTGGCCGCTCCAGTACTTCCGTTGCCGCTGCTTCCGCCACAGGCAGTTAATAAAACCGTAAAAATAATGAGGAGAGGAAGAAAGACCCGTTTCATCAGACAAACCTCCTGTTAGCGGCTCACCTATGAGCCACACTTGCGCTGTTATATGCTTGTTGCCACCATAGTAAGCCAAAAATAGTGGGCCAGGGAAAGAACTGTTTTCGACTTTCCTCATTTAACAGAACACAGATCTCCGCCAAACGGTTACAATCGGTCTCTTGCCTCATTCAGCAGTCAGAAAGGGAAGCTCTGGCACGGGACGTGGTGGCAGCCTCGTCAGGCTGCGAAAAAACGGAGCTGGGAGAAAAGCGCGAAGTGGCAGCCAAAGAAAATACAACGACATAAATTAGGAGCAGAAAAGAGAGAATGCTGTGCAGGAAAAAGGAGGCGGAGGAGGTGGGATTCGAACCCACGAGGGCTATTAACCCTACACGATTTCCAGTCGTGCTCACTAGGCCACTATGAGACTCCTCCTCACGGGCGGAGAGAGTGGGATTCGAACCCACGAGGGCTATTAACCCTACCGCTTTTCGAGAGCGGCACATTCGACCACTCTGACATCTCTCCGCCGTGCAGTATAGCATATCTCAAGTGATGTGACAAGCACCAAATTTAGCAAACTTATAGAGAAGTAGAATTAATCCTCGTGTAATTCTCCTTGTTCATAGAGCCATTTTACAAAGAGCATCCGACAATCTTCGGCCATACGTTGACGCACCTCCGCATTCTCATAGATGTGCTCATGGAGATGGAGCAATTTGAGCGCCTCATCCCAATCGAAGCCTTGTTCAAGCAAGAAATCTAATTGGGCCTGCCCTTTTTCGGTTTCCGTAATTGGCAGCTCAGTGGCCGCAAATTGCCCCACGCCCTCATCAAATTCTGAAAACCCTCCCATAGACGAATGTTGAAAGTTTTTCATAATCTATCTCCTTTATCAAGCTTAACAACGAGATAGCAAATTTCCATAGTGTCAGGATGCCTTGTAGACAACTTTAGCATCCTTTATCGGCCAGGTCCAAAAATTTATCGAACCTATGGACTTATGCTTTGCCAAAAAAGGACTTGTGCCAATATTCATGCGCACTCAATCTCTTTACACTCTACTTATAGAGCGGAGGTGGGGTTGTAAGCAGACGGCCAGCGTTGTATGCTGAAAGGAGTAGCGTATGGGGGCATCGGCAACCGTTGGTGAGATCTGGATGGAGTTCGCTGAGACCAGACATCCAGACTTGCGTGAGAAGCTGATTACTGCGTATGCATCGCTTGTACGTTTTGTTGTTGGAAGATTAGGGATACCGCCAACGAGCCTGCTGGAGGCCGAGGACCTGGTGAGCTATGGTATGATCGGGCTGATCAATGCCATTGATCGCTTTGATCCATCTCGCGGTATCCGTTTTGAAGCGTTTGCCACACCGCGAATTCGCGGAGCCGTCATCGACCAGTTGCGCTCACTGAACTGGCTGCCTCGCTCTGCGGTCTCGCGCGTGCGGCAGATAGAAGCGACACTGGCTGATCTTGAACAACGCCTGGGACGACCTGCTAAAGAAGCGGAGGTGGTAGCAGAATTGGGTATTTCCGTAGAGCGCTATCGTCAAGTCCTGCTGGAGGTAAGCGCAACGATCCTGTCGCTGGATGCGCCGCTCTGTTCTTTGACCCAGGATGACGAGGTAACTTCTCTTGGCGATCTGCTTGAGGACCAGAATATGCAAGGGCCGGCGGAAGAGGTGGAGCAACAGGAATTGGAGGCCTCGCTGAGCGCGGCTATCGAGCGCTTGCCGGAACGTGAGCAGTTGTTGCTTTCGCTCTATTATCAAGAAGAATTGACGATGAAGGAGATCAGTAAGATCATGAGCATCTCAGAGTCACGCGTCTGCCAATTGCATATGCAAGCTATTATGCGTTTGCGGGGGGCACTTAGCGCGTATCGCTCCGATACGGCTCAGGTCACAAACCTGAAAAAGAGGTCCACGAGCCGCTCTACTGGCATCAAAGGAGCTGCTAAGCTGCGGGCAGTCGCTGGAAGTCGTAGAACTGTCAGGCAAAGAGTTTCGTGATGTAATTACAATGGTATCTCCGATTGGATGCCCAAATTAGTCTTGCGAGTAGCGTGTTATGTAGTAGAGGGAGAGTATGCCTATCTTACGAAAATGCGCTGGGAGGAATCTCCCATGAGAGCAGATGCCGCAAAGATCTATCTCCACCTGATTGGTACCCAGAAGAAAGTACTATCAGGCAAGCCTATACAGGCAAGATTGTGGGTGACGGGAAGAGTAAGGGCGGTGTCCCGGGTCGTATCTATGCGCGGCCAGACACAAGCCAGACGCTGCTTATATGCCTGTTCGAGCTGGTTGTGGAGGAGAGCAACGCATATAGAGAAATTGCATACACTGATTAAGGCCGGTGCCTATACTATAAATAGTAAGGCCCTTGCTGAACGTATGCAAAAGAACAAGACACACTTTGCATAGTCTCAGCGCGAGAAAGTGTGTACATAGGTCATACAAATTATACCCATTCTATGCTATCTCTGCGTCTGAAGATGGTAGTGAATTTATATTCGATGCTAATCTTGTGCGGTCACGCTGAAAGAAAAGCGCTCATTTGAGCGTTTGTCGCAGCGCAGGGACGCTTTAGAACATGCCTCTGGTGAAGGGAGCTTTGCATGCTTGTATTGCGACGAAAAGTTGGTGAAAGTATTGTGCTAGATGGGGTGATCAACATTTCAGTGCTGGCTGTTGAAGGTGAGCGCGTGAAGATCGGGATTACTGCGCCTCCAGATGTAACAATTGTTCGCGAGGAACTATTGCGCCCGGCGACGGAGGCATCATCTCAAGCTTCTCCTGTGCAACCACGCTAGGAATGCCCATTCAGCCTCATTGTGTGGGTGCGGTTAGCACACTTCCTGCAAGTGTGACTAATCCGATATTCACCCAGAAAACGCATAAGAGATGTTGCTCCTGCCGCACTTATCTTTACTGATAGGCTGCAGGAGCAACGAATCGTGCTTACTCGGAAGCGGTCTCAACCTTATGACCGTTAGCCTGCTCCGGGATAGGGCTTTTTTCAGCTTTGGGAGTGTGTTCCTCCCTGATGAAAGCCTCTGCCATCTCGTGGGCAACATCATCGTGGTATTGTACGGGAGGAGATTTCATCAAGTACGCGCTAGGTCCTTCAAGCGTGCCACTGATACCACGGTCAAGCGCGAGCTTAACCATGCGTACGGCGTCGATCACGACTCCTGCCGAGTTAGGGGAGTCCCAAACCTCAAGCTTTAATTCCATGTTCAAGGGAACGTCGCCAAAGGTGCGGCCTTCCAGGCGGATATAGGCCCATTTGCGATCAGCGAGCCAGGCCACGTAGTCCGAGGGCCCGATATGGACGTTTTCGGCTCCCATCTCGTAATCAAGCTGGCTGGTTACAGCGTTGGTCTTGCTAATCTTTTTCGATTCCAGGCGCTCGCGCTCCAGCATGTTATAGAAGTCAGTATTGCCGCCGACGTTGAGCTGCATGGTTCGCTCCACCTTGACGCCCCGTTCGCGGAAGAGGCGCGTGAGCATACGATGGACGATGGTAGCGCCTACCTGGCTCTTAATATCGTCGCCGATCATGGGCAGGCCTGCATCTTTAAAGCGATCCTGCCAGTATTTTTCGCGCGCGATAAAAACTGGAATACAGTTAACAAAACCTACGCCTGCCTGCAGAATCTGCTCAACGTACCACTTGGTCGCCGTTTCTGAGCCGACTGGTAAGTAATTGACAACGACATCGGTTCCGCTGTCCTTAAGAATCTTAACAATATCTGATGTCTGGCCAGGAGCTTTGCTAATCACCTGGGAGAGATACTTGCCAAGTCCATCATGGGTCATGCCCCGCTGTACCTTCGTGCCAAGCTTTGGCACATCGGCGAAGCGATAGGTGTTGTTGGGCGCCGCGTAAATGGCCTCGCTAAGATCCTTGCCGACCTTGTTTACGTCAATGTCGATAGCTGTCGAGAATTCGATATCGTGGATGTGATAGCCGCCAAGATTCACATGCATCAAACCCGGTATAAAGTCATCGGGGTTGGCCTCACGATAGTAGTGGACGCCCTGAACGAGTGAACTGGCACAATTGCCTACACCGATGATACCAACGCGTACTTTTTTACTGCTCGTCATGAATGACTCCTCTGCTGGTTATCTCTGAAGTTGAGATTGCCCCGCTACGCTTATCCCCAGACCTGATCTCATATAGCATACTATAACTTGTTTTTTGCGTGTATGCTATGTGCTTGCTTACAGGCGCCATGTGAACTGGCTTACTACCTTGCTTGTTTTTCCTCGTAGGCCAGGCCTCAAGCCTGTAGGGTTTGCTGTAACCTATTGTGACGGCTGTTGCTCTTTTGCACCAGATATAGCCCATTTAGGCTGTGCTCCTCCCCATAAAGAGCAACAGATGTTACATTGTAGTGGTAGTGGTAGGGAGCGAAGAGGTTGAGTAAATATAACAGAGGCAAAAAATTTGCAACCGCTTCTATACTCCTCGGTAACACGTTTCGTCGAGTGATAGTGGTATGCTCAGTACCGAACACGTAGGTAGAGAGACTTCAATTTAAGCCTTGAGAACAATCAGTAGATAATAAAATGGTGTTGGATCTCTCATCTATGCTAGAAGTAGAGATAGAAGTGCTGATGCGACGTTATGAAAGGCAAGTTTGCTCATGGGTAAACAAAAAAGAGTCCTGGTAATTGGACTGGACTGCGCTCCTCCCGAGCTGGTGTTTGAGCAGTGGCGTGATGAGTTGCCGAATTTCAGGCGCGTAATGGATAATGGGGTATGGGGCAAACTGGAAAGCTGTATTCCAGCGATTACTGTTCCGGCCTGGAGTTCGATGATGTCGAGTAAGGACCCCGGCACGCTGGGTTTTTATGGTTTCCGCAATCGTGGCGATCACACCTACGATAAGCACGTGCTGGCCAATTCGAACTCTGTGAAGACAGACCGAGTGTGGGATGTTTTGTCGCGCGCGGGTAAAAAGGTCATCACTGTTGGCGTCCCGCAGACCTATCCTCCAAAACCAGTCAACGGCATTCAAGTTGGTTGTTTCCTTTCCCCTTCAACCAAGAATCCAGAGCGACCCTATACCTATCCTCCTTCGGCTATGAAGGAGATCGAGGCGGCTGTGGGCGAATACCTGGTCGATGTGCCTAATTTCCGTACCAACGATAAAGATTATCTACTGCGCCAGATCTATACAATGACTGAAAAACGTTTTAAACTGGTCAAGAAATGGCTTGTGGAAAAAGAGTGGGATTTCTTTATGTTTGTGGAGATGGGCACTGATCGTATCCACCACGGTATGTGGAAGTATCACGACCCCACCCACCATAAATATGAAGTTCATCCGGTTTATAATAATAGTATTCATGACTATTATCGCTATATCGATAACGAGATTGGCCAGATTCTGGACCTTGTAGATGACGATACGACTGTCTTTATTGTCTCCGATCATGGGGCCAAGAAGATGGATGGCGGCCTCTGCGTCAATGAGTGGCTGATCAAAGAGGGCTATCTGACGCTGAAGTCCTATCCTTCTAAGATTACGGCCCTTGATAAGTGCGAAATCGACTGGAGTAAGACCAAGGTCTGGGGCGATGGCGGTTACTACGCGCGCATCTTCCTTAATATCGAGGGACGAGAGCCGCAGGGCATTGTTAAGCCTGAAGAGGTTGAGGCACTGCGCAATGAGCTGAAGACGAAGTTTGAGGCAATCGTCGATCCCGATGGCGTGAATATCGGTACAACGGTCTATAAGCCCCAGGAAGTGTATAAGCAATGTAACGGCGTGCCGCCCGACTTGATTGTGTACTTCGGCGATTTGCTGTGGCGCTCTGTAGGTACTGTTGGCTATAATTCTATCTATACGTTCGATAACGATACTGGCCCTGATGATTGTAACCATGCTCAGTTTGGTATTGTAATCAAGCATAGTGCGGATGCGCATGAAGGACCTGGCGGCCGCGAGTTGCAGGGACTTCAGCTGATGGACATGGCTCCAACGATTTTGAAGGAGCTGGATGTACCTGTTCCTGCCGATATGCAGGGCAAAATTTTCTAAAGCCGTAACCTGGAGAAAGCATCCCTGGCTGTTCAGCTGGCTGGCAAGGCTCAGACCTCCGGTCTATTGAGATTGGGCCTTCCTGCTCGCTTTTCCTTTCCTCTGCTGCCTTCGTCGGGCGCTGGGAAAACGAGAGGTGGAAAGCCCCGAGAGAGGAGCTGGGACGGGGATGCTGTACAAGCTAACTTAAGGAGACTACTAATAGATGGCGAACACTGGTTTTACTATCTGGTTTACAGGTTTGTCCGGTTCAGGCAAGAGTACCCTTTCTGACGCTATTCAGGAGCGTCTGGCCGCTCGCGGGCGCAATGTTGAGATCCTGGACGGGGATGTTGTGCGTACCCATCTGAGCAAAGGGCTTGGTTTCAGCCGCGAGGATCGCGATACAAATATCAAGCGTATAGCTTTCGTTTGCTCCCTGCTCACCCGCAATGGCGTGGCCTGCATTTCTGCAGCTATTGCCCCTTATCGCGAGGCGCGCGAATGGGCCCGTAAGGAAATTGGAAATTTTGTTGAAGTCTATGTAAAATGCCCGCTTGAAGTATGCCGCCAGCGCGACGTCAAGGGTCTTTATAAGCTCGTCGATGAGGGCAAGATTAAGAACTTCACAGGCGTAGATGATCCCTATGAAGAGCCAGAGCATCCCGAGCTCATTGTCGAGACAAATAAGGAGTCGGTTGAGGAGAGCGTCAACCGCATTATCGCCAAGCTTGAGGAATTGGGCTATCTGGAACCCGAAGAAATGAATGAGGATGAGTCAAAAGTAGTAACTGACCGCCTGGCTGCTTTGGGATACCTGTAAAATTGGTGTAAAATAGCTGAAGAAGGGAAATAGAGAAGAAGGTTAGCATGACAGATGGATTGATTGCTCCTCATGGAGGAGAGCTAATTATAAATATGGCCGCTGAGGCCGAGCGGGCTGCGTTAGAAGAAAAGGCTAAGAGCCTACCAACCATTACTGTTGGCTCTCGCCAACTGGCGGACCTGGAGATGCTGGCTAACGGCGCGTATAGTCCGCTTGGTGGTTTTATGGGCCAGGCCGACTATTTGAGCGTCGTAAAAGAGATGCATTTGAGCAATGGTTTGCCCTGGACTGTTCCGATAACCCTGCCGATAACGCCTGAGCAGGCCGAGGCCATCAAGACTGATTCCCAGGTTGCTCTTGTTAACGCTGAGGGCGAGTTGCAGGCTGTGATGACTGTAACTGAGAAGTATGGCTATGACAAGCACCTTGAGGCGCGTGAGGTCTATCGTACGGAGGAAGAGGCCCATCCTGGCGTAAAGAACGTCTATCAGCAGGCTGATGTGCTGCTGGGTGGTCCTGTTCGCGTGGTAAGGCTGCAGAACCAGGCTTTTGCCAAATATCGCTATACGCCTACCCAATCGCGCGCTTTGTTCGCCGAGCGCGGCTGGAAGCGGGTAGTGGGCTTCCAGACCCGCAACCCTGTGCATCGGGCCCATGAGTATATCCAGAAGTGCGCGCTAGAAACTGTTGATGGCCTTTACCTGCATCCGCTGGTTGGCGATACCAAGGGTGATGATATTCCGGCCGATGTGCGTATGCGCTGCTACGAAGTATTATTCGAGAACTACTATCCCGCTAACCGCGTGATCCTCGGTGTCTTGCCGGCGGCTATGCGCTATGCTGGACCACGTGAAGCCGTCTTTCATGCCCTGATGCGTAAGAACTATGGCTGCTCGCACTTCATAGTTGGTCGCGATCATGCAGGCGTAGGAAACTACTATGGAACCTACGATGCCCAGCATATCTTTACCAACTTTGATCCCGCCAAGCTAGGCATCACGCCTATGGCTTTTGAGCATGCTTTCTTCTGCCGCGTCTGCAATTCGATGGCCTCAACCAAGACTTGCCCGCATGGCAATGATCAGCATGTTGTGCTTAGCGGAACGAAGGTACGCCAGATGCTGCGCGCCGGGGAATGCCCGCCGCCAGAGTTCTCGCGTCCAGAGGTGGCTAAAGTGCTGGTCGAGGCAATGCGTCAGCCCGTCTCGCAGTAAAAATTTGTAGAGCCAGCTAAGGCAGGAACCTGTTCTCATTCTGTAATGATGCGGGATGAGAATATGTTCTCGCCTTTTCTGTTTCAATAATATGGCTCACAGGCAGGAGGAATGTACATGTTAATTGCCAGGGCTCCAATGCGTATTAGTTTTGGTGGGGGTGGAACTGATCTTGAGGCGTACTATGCAAAATATGGCGGCATGGTGATCAGTACGGCGATCAATAAATATTTTTATGCCATTGTGACCACTGATGAATCGGAGGATCTCCAGGTCATCTCGGCCGATTTTCGCTCGTTGTTTCGCCACTCGCCCTACAATGATCTCTTCTGGGATGGTGATCTTGCGCTCCCTAAAGCAATCTTGCATCATTTTGGGGTTCGTCGAGGCATTAACCTTTTCATTGCCAGTGAAGTGCCTCCTGGCACTGGCCTGGGGTCATCAAGCGCTGCCGCTGTAACCCTGGTGCGGGCTATTTCAACGCTGGTTGAGCAGCCAATGACCAAGCAGCAGGTTGCAGAATTGGCCTCGTATATTGAAATCGAGAAGATGGGGATGCCTATCGGCAAGCAGGATCAATATGCGGCAGCCTTTGGCAGTTTGAATAAGATTACCTTTACCAGTGAGGGTGTAAGCGTTGAGCCCGTGAAGGTTGCTCCCGAGGTGCGGCAGACGCTTGAGAGCCGCCTGATGCTCTTCTTCACCGGCAGCTCGCGCGAATCAACGTCGATTTTGAAGCATCAGCGTAAGTCTACCCAGAATCAGGATGAGTCGGTTCTGCGGGCCTTGCACAATATTAAACGTGTGGCCGAAGAGGTCCAGGCATGTCTGGAAAAGGGCGATCTTGATGAGTTCGCTCGCCTCCTGCATTATTCATGGCAAGAAAAACGCCGTCTCGCACCCAATCTCTCAACCGGTTTTATTGATGAGTGCTATGAGCTTGCGCTGCGTTGTGGAGCCTCGGCGGGCAAAATTAATGGCGCGGGAGGTGGCGGTTTCCTGATGATCTACTGCCATGAGCATGCGCAAGAGGATGTCACGCAGGCTCTTGAGGAACGCGGTTTAAAGCGGATGAACTTCCACTTTGATCAGCAGGGCGCAACTGTCATTTTGAATACTGCTAATTTTAGTAATCTATGGGTTGAGCCCTACGCTGCTCCAACAAACTCATAAGGAAGAAGGGTACGCATCTTGGAGTCGATAAGCATTTACATCAGTGAACTTGAAGAGATGGTGCGCTCTATTTCGTTGCCGCATCTGCAGAAGGTGCTGCAGTTGCTCGAACAGGCCTATCACAGCGGGCACCGCATCTTTATCATGGGTAATGGCGGTAGCGCGGCAACTGCCTCGCACTTTGCCCTTGATCTGGCTAAAAATACGATTGTCCCTGGCGCGCCTCGCCTGAAGGCTATTTCTTTGACTGATCACGTGCCGCTGATTACTGCCTGGAGCAATGATACTGCCTATGAGCATATTTTTGCCGAGCAGCTGGCCAACCTTATTGAGGCCGGGGATGTGGCTATCGGCATTAGCGCGAGTGGAAATTCGCGAAATGTGATTAATGCTCTCCACCTGGCCGGACGCTCGGGAGCTTTTACGATTGGCCTGTTGGGAGCGACCGGGGGCAAGATTAAGGATATGGTAGATGCTTATGTGCTGGCTCCAGGCCGCAATATTGAGCAGGAAGAGGACGCTCATATGATCCTGGCCCATATCATTACCAGGCATATGCGCCAGGTAGTGACGACGTATGCGCAAAAACTTGCCCTGGCTGGAACCAACGGCCAGGCTAACTAATTTGTTGGGATGCGCTTGCTCAGCGGAGCCGGAGAAAAAATCTCAAATGCTTCTCTGTGCTCCCTGGGCAGATATAGCTCGCGTGTTGAAGCTAGTTTAATATCAAATCCGCTTGAAAAGCTATCACAAGGGGATTTGGGATATCCTCAAGTAATCATTATTTAAACTGATTTGATATAACTCAGTCGTGCTAGATGTTAAAAAGCTTTGCCATACTCTCCAGAATGCGTGCCTCTGCGGCAAACTACCCTCTGCGTGGTTTGCCTCGTTACAACAGCCAAAATCTCAATTCCACGCTGAAGCTGCTTTGTTTGGGAAAATAGAGATAGGACCAGAAGCCTGGTCCATCTCTATTGGGTATGCTTGCTTTATTGGCGGAAGAAATCGACTGTGGCTTTGACGCCCTCTTCGAAAGATTTTGTGGGCTGCCAGCCTAGAAGGCGCGCGGCCTTGCTGGAGTCAAAATAGGCCATGTAGATATCGCCAGGGCGCTTGGGAGCTTTGATGATCTCTGGCGTATAGCCGGTCAGGGCCTGTAGGGTCTGGAAGATCTCGTTGACGGAGGTTGCCTTGCCGGTGCCAATGCAGAAGATCTCGTTGTCCCCTTTGCCGGCGGCCAGCAAATTAGCTCTGGCCACATCCTCGACGTATACATAGTCCTTGCTCTGGCCACCATCCCAGTCGATGCGTACCTTCTCATGGGCCAGGAAACGTTTGGCAAAGATGGCAATCACCCCAGCCTCTCCGTTGGGGTCCTGGCGAGGACCATAGACGTTTCCATAGCGCAGGGCGGTATAGGTGAGTCCATAAGCCTCCTGCCAGTAGCGCAGGTAGTGTTCGGCAACCATTTTTGTAATGCCGTAGGGTGATTCTGGCCGCTGCACAACCTCTTCGTTCAAGGGCAGGCTGGCAGGCGTACCGTATGTTGCGCCAGAAGAGGCGAAGATGATCTTGCGCGTACCTACGCGTACACAATTGCCAAGAACATTAAGTAAGCCCAGCACATTGACGCGCGCATCTAGCTGGGGATTCTTGGTAGAGACCGCTACGCTGTGCTGAGCCGCCTGGTGGCTAACGATCTCAGGCTGGATCTCGCTAAAGATCTGTGTCAGGCTTGCCTCATCTGTAATATCGGCGCGATAGAAACGTGCCTTTGGATTAAGATTAGTTTGTTTGCCGCCCCCTTCTTCCCAGAGATTATCTATAATGGCAACTTCGTGTCCGGCTGCTATATATTGATCAACAATGTGCGATCCAATAAAACCCGCACCACCTGTGACAAGTACTCGCATGGAGGAAATAGACCTTTCTTTAATCTTTGTAGTTATTACTACAAGCGTCCCTGGTTATTATAGCAAGGGCGCAATAAGCAGCACAAGCGACTGGCCCGAATATTGGCTATAGCCGGAGCAGGCCTGGCCGGAGAGCCCTTGCTTTCTTTTCAAACCAGCCGCTCTAAGGCTGTCTGTAATTCGCGTGGCGAGGCGAGCACAGGAAAAATATGTAGCCCCGTTTCCTGTTGCAAACGATCGAGCGCCCGGCGATCTTGCGGATTCGCGATTGCTACGGTAAGTATATCGCGCTCACGTCCCAGGGGATAGCAATGCAGTTCCTGGGCCAGCTGTGGGCTGACCAGTTGCTGCACCTTTGCCGGTGGCCTGGAAGGTAGTAGCGAAAGGTAAGGAATGCCCAGCTTACGGGCCATCTCTGATAGCTCGGCATCCTTAGCGGGCAGTGAAGTGGGTTCATTTGTATACTTAAGCGGCTTACGGCTAGCTTTTTCGGGGCGTGTGGTAAAGCTCAGGCTCGCCTCATTGGCGGCCATGATACATTCTTGAGCATCTTGCTGGGGAACCGGATAGGCGCTATGGCCTATCTGCATGCTGCGTGGACGCAATATCCCAGGAGTACGGCTATTATGTACGCGCCACATCAGCGCATCCCATAGCCTTTCCTGCACAATATTTCCTCCCTGCAGATTAGCCCCCAGAAGGATAAAATAGAAAGTCCAGCCCGAAAGAAAGACAAGATCGGTTTTGCGTACCAGGGGCCGCAAATTGTCGAGATAGTAACAAGCGCTTTGTCTGGCTTGAGTCTGGCGGGCAGAAGAGCTTCTACCCTCTTGCTCAAAATATAGTGTTATCGTCACCAATGCGAACTGTTCTATCGATATCTGCGTGACCCATTGCATTTTCTCCGCAACCGCCTGAACACTATCCACTACTGCATATGTGTATGCATTCGTTGTTGGCTCAAACGCAGGATGAGTGATTGCCTCCTTGCGCATTGTGCGACTCCTTAGAATAAAAAAAATGCTGCATATGTTCATGCGTATATGTTCATATGTAATAAAAAGAATACTCTGTGAGTACTGAGAAATTAGCGAAAAGATGGTTATATTCGCGTTAAGACTTCACGTTTGTGGTTAAGATCAGTTCATTTCCTTCCGAATGGCATAGTGTTTAATGAGTGGGGGTAAAGCCTGCTGCAAAATATCGATTTGTTGAAGCAAATGGTCGATTTTTTGCATGAGATCGAAGAGCAAAGTCGCGACAGCTTCGTCGTCGCCTACCGAGATGCCCTGAAAGTCGAGAAGAATGTTGCCAAAGATGATCTGGGCGCTCTCCTGCAAGTCGTTAAGAGCCGCATCCATGTGGGTTAATTGCGGTAGAGATGGGCTGGAGCCGGCGAGCTGACCGGCAAAGGTAAATGCTAAACGGCGATATGCTTGCCAGTCGTTAAGCTGGGTGGTAAGTAATTTGACGGTTTTCTCGCAACGTTCTTGCGAGGTAATATAGTCTAGATACTGTTCATAGGGCTGGTTTATCTGCAGTTCCCTGGTAATTTTTCGGGCCGCCTGCCGGGCGTCAAGTAAGTCTAGCAGCACGATAAGACTATTTTTCAATAGATAGCAGAGTGGCTCTACATGTTGAATGAGTTGCTTGATTTCGCCTAGCTTTGACCAGAGAGCATAACGATATGTGATACTCTGGGAGGCAAGCTGGGAGACGCGAGCTTGCTGGCTGCTCTCCGCTAGCTCCGGTAGCTTTATATGGTAAAGCGTATTGAGACGGATAAAGAGATGGTGGAGGCAGAAGCCGAGAATTTCCAGTTCGTCAAGGGCTGCCGGTGAGTTGAAGAAGCTTTTCAGTGGCTCTAATGTAACGCTTAGCTCGGCTATATCGAGCTGAGGTCCTTGATCGTGAGCAGTCTGTGAGGTCTGTTGTTTGAGCTCGTCTGGTTGTCTCATCCGCGTCCTCCCCATATACGTTATCTCTACGCTCGACATCCACAAGCTCTATCTCCTGGATGCGATCTGGCTTATCTCATTTACGATAGAAAACACTTTAGCTAGTGTTCTGTCAAGATTTCTGTGAGGCGTGAAACCAGCGGGATTGTCAAGGGAGTGCCGCGATCTAGCGGATCGCCACCTTTGACCTGGGCCGGTGCCCCATTCCCCCATTCCCTCTGCAGCCCGCAGGCGGCGCAGACGTCAAAAGACGTCTGACAAAGCACTAGTAAGCCTTTTTACTATTATTGTACTGCTGAAAGAAAGTTGCGAAAGAAGTAGGAGGCTTTGAGCTATAGGATATGAGCCACTTGACAGCTCTATTCCGGTATGACTAATGTATGTAGTACTGGTAAAAACTCACACGATTGTTTTCCTGCTTGATTCAGCTCACTGGAGCAGGAGAGGTAGTGGCTGCTACTTGTTATAGTAGGGCGGCGAGTCCCGCAGTGGCTTTTCTACGATTCTTGACAGAGGAAGCAGCGAAATTTGCTGAAAGGAAAAGATTGCTCTGTTTGGTGAATTGTTTGCGAAAGCAGGAAAATTTCTTATAGTCATATGTAAAGTATGATGGCGTTGCCCGTTGGTTATAACGACAGGCCCGGTGGCGTATCAATTCAGCAGAATAAAGAAGTAGTAGTAGATGGACTATGCAGCAATATAATATGCAGTCTGCGGTGCCAGATAATGTGCCAGGCACCGATAGAGTGACGGGTGAGCAGGTGTCTATAGGCCCGCAATTTGATAATTCAGAGGTGGTACGCGCGGCAGAACGAGCGCGGCTACGCCAGGGTATCATGCATGTACGTATCCGCCATTTCTACTGTACCCTGGAGGAGAAGGCGGACCCTTCATTGCACGGCATTCCTTTTGTGGTAGGAACTGGGACCGGGCGTCCAAATGAGCCGGGGCGCGTAATAGATGCCTCCCCTGCCGCAGTGCGTCTGGGGATTACTCCAGGCATGCCACTGCGTCGCGCCCACCGTATTGCGCCGCGCACGCGCTTTATGCCCGCCTCATATAATCTTTATCTACCCTATCAACAGAAATTGCGCGAGCGTTACAAAGTATATTCACGTATTATTGAATCTGTACCTATTGCTGATGCGTTTATCGATCTACGTGGCTGTGAGCTTGTTTTTGATACACCCGTCGCCCTGGCCGAGCGGCTATGCGCGGAGGTGGCTGAAATGGGTCTTACCGCGCTGATTGGGATTGCTAATGGCAAGGCTATTGCGGAACTTGCAGCGTTAATGAGCCGCAAGGATGGCCGCCGCGGCGTCTTATATGTTCCGCCCGGGCGCGAGGCCTCCTTTGTGCAGACCTTACCACTATCGATGCTCCTACAAATGCGCGCGGCAGGAACGGGAATACCAGGAGCCTTGCCCGATCTTGCCGATTCGCCAGAGATGGGATCAGGTACGCATGGCGCGGTCGAGAGCAAGAGCGAGCAGGCGGACCCGGTAGCCGTAGCTGAGCTGGTGGCTCACCTGCGCGATTTCGGCATTACCACTTTTGCCCAGGTGGCAAATCTTACAGAAGAGGGATTGGTACGCCGGCTTGGGCGCCTGGGTGGCTGGGTTTACCTGGTTTCTCAGGGCGATGATCCTAGCCTGGTTGTCCCGGATGTGCCGCCTTTGAGCCAGAATGCGCGCATTCGCTTCCAGCATGCAGTCAATGCAGATGAGGCCTGTGCCGCTATTCGCAAGCTTGCCGACTATTTGAGTGGACGCCTGCAGGAGCAGCGCCTGAAGGGGCAGGCAATCGCCCTGATCCTCTGGCCGGCGCGCCAGGTGCGCCACGATACGCGTAAGCTGGTTATGGATGAGGAAGGCGACGAGGTTGCTGTAACGGCGACCGAAGAGACCCTGGGTGGACAGATGATTCTCTCGCGCCACACCGACGAAGCTGATGTCATTGCCCACCATAGCCTTATGCTTTTCGCTCACTATCACCGAACCGGTTATTACTACTTACAGGTCCAGTTGCGTATTGGCGATATTATTACCACGACGCCAGCGTATTATCCGCCGCCTTCGCGCTCCCGTGGAAGGCTGACGCGCAAATTACGCCATGATTCTTGAGCTGTCCTGTCCGCTGCGGTTCTGATAAAGCTGCGGGCGGGACAATTTTTTGTGTTGCTCATGAAAGCTCTATCTGCGAACGTCCTCTTGCTCGCCCCCCTCCCTCATGAAAAGATAGTGCTGCGCTGCCCGCAGTGGGCTGGCTCTACTACGGGACAATCCGGCTAATGAAACGCCCAGGCTGCTGTGAGCGTAATATATGTGGTATAACGTGGGCGTATATCGATATATATTGTATATGGGTTTTATAGTGCCAGAACCTGGCGGACCCCAATTTCTCCTTGCTTGCAAGTGTGCTTGTTATCTTATAAGTGTGTGCCTGTTGCAAGGGGCACCTATGCTTTATTTTTTATCTATGATCGAAAAAAGGGATTCAATGGCTATTGATAAAGATGCACAAGAAGGCTTCTCTGCCGGTATAATGCCGCAAGAAAAGCCCTCTGACCTTGAATATAATGATGAGTGGGTAGAGGCTGAGCAGTGGGTAGAGCCTGTCAAAGATTCCCCTGAAGCTGATAATGTGGAAGCCAGCACACGGCGAGAAGATAGCAGTGCGCTCCCTACAACTGTACTTGCTCCTGAGTCGCTGGATCAACATTCCGAGAGCCTTGCAACTGCGACGGTAGCAGAGATAGAGACAGCTTCTAAACAAAAAGTCCCCACTGAAACTGGCCAGCAAGGCCAGGCTGAACATGTAACTGCTCAACCAGGCGCTGAGGCGATGCAGGAAGCAGCGCTAGAGCCGAAGCCAGCGGAGAATGTAGCGCAAGGGATGGCTGCCAAACTGTCTGAGGCGAAGCCGAAACAGGAAACGCCAGCGTTAACCCAGGAGATTGCCCAGGGAGAGGCAGACGAGCAGGAAGCTAGAGAACAGATTATAAGCGCTATAGAGAGCCGGGTAAACGTCCTATCTGAGCAGCAGACACAACTTCCCTCAGAGATAGTACCAACAGACGTCGCGGAAGAGCAGCCAGAGGTAACATCAGAGCCAAAATCAGAGGAAATAACAGAGCCGGCATCGGAGCCAAAATCAGAGCCAACAACAGAGGAAAAATCAGAGGAAATAACAGAACCGACATCGGGGGAAATAACAGAGTCAAAATCAGGGGAAACGTCTGCAGCCTCCATAGAAGAGAAGAAAGAGGCGCCAGCAGAGACGGAAACCGGAGAGCAATCGAAGGGAGCAAAGCCCCGGCCATTTTCCCGCTTAGCTGATAAGCTTCCGGACAGAGTGCGTGTCCTGGCACTGCGGCATAGGGTGATTGCTATTGGCCTGCTTGTCCTTGTCTTATTTGGTATCGTCGCCCCCTTACTCGTAACCGCCAGCTATGGTATACGTGCCTATGCTACCTATACAAGCCTGCGTACCCATGCCAGTGATGGTTATCAGCACCTGCTCAATATCAAAACTATTTTCTCTGGCGCTAAAGCTCATCCTACGGGCGTATTGGATGTCGCAAAACTGCAGCAGGCTGGCAAAGAGTTACAGGCGGCGAGGAGCGATTTTGTCAAGGTTCGCGATATGCTCGATAATAGCGACGTGTTGCACACTATAACCCAGTATCTACCTCAATATCGCGCAACGATAAGCAGTGCGCGCGCAGCCAGCCAGATAGGCATCGACGTTAGCGAGATTGGCCAGCGCTTAATTGCTACAGCATTAACATTTGCGCCAAGATTTCACGGTGGTTCCATCCTGAGTAGCAATACAAAGGCACCCTTGATTACCGCGCACGATATTGACCTGTTAAGCACAACCCTGGCTGCGCTGCTGCCTCTTGTTGATGACATGCAGGTCCAGGCCAGGCACATCTCGTTCAGCTCCTTACCGCTTGATAGCCATAGCCTCAGTCAGTTGCAACAATACTTGCAAATGTTGCCACAGGTTAAAAACGTTTTGCTACAGGCGCAGAGCCTGTTGCCGAGCGCCGGTTGGCTGCTAGGCGTTGAGCAGCCGCGCACATTTTTAGTCCAGACCATGGATCGCTCCGAGCTACGGGCCACCGGAGGCTTTACCGGCCAGTTTGGCGAGCTGCAAATCAGCCAGGGACGGATTGCTCCTTTCTCGTTGCGCGATATCTCCGCAGTTGAGTACAGCGATAATAACGCCACCCTTGGCCAACAGGCGCCTCAGGCCTATCGTTCCTGGTGGCCTTTTGCCAACTGGGGCCTGCGCGACTCGAATCTCTCAGCTGATTTTCCCGCCTCAGCCAGAATTGCCATCGAGCAGTACAATTTGGAAGTGCATCGTAAGGTAGATGGAGTCGTGCTTTTTACGCCATTTCTGGTTGAACATATCATGAATATCACCGGTCCTATTCAGGTGCCGCGCTATAACGAAACGATCACAGCCCAGAATCTCGAACAACGCCTTCATTACTATCAACTTGATAATGCAGCAATTCGTAAGATCGAACTTATAGAGCACGTTGAGGACCCGGCTCAAGCGCGTAAGCTCTTTACCTCCGAGGTAGCTCACCAATTGATGGATCGCGTACGCCATGCCTCGCCCGAAGAGTTGATGGCGATAGGCCTCCAGCTCTTACAGGATCTCAAAACGAGGGACCTGCAAATATATTTGACGAATACGCAGCTTGAGGACTTCCTTGTGCGTTACGGCTATGCCGGACAGATAGACCGCTCGCCAACGCATGATGGCCTCTATATCGTTCAGGCCAACGTAAGCGCGAGCAAAGCCTCGCAGTATGTGCGCACCACCATTCACGACACAGTGAGCCTTGATCCCAGTGGAGGCGCCACACATCTGCTGCAGCTGCGCCTGGCCTATACCCAAATAGGGCCCGTCTACGGCCTGGATACCTATAGAGATTACGTGCGCGTCTATGTGCCGCCGAGCGCCAAATTTTTGTGGGGCAACGGCTTCGATACAGGCGAGCCGCTGTGTGGTGGACCCCTGGCCGCCTGTGCTCCGCAGGGAATCTACCCAGGAGATGAGCTGGTATGCCCTACTGGTCAGTATCAAGCGGGCGCCTCAGCGCCTATGCTGGGAGATCCCTATGCTGGACAATGGCATCCTCTCGATAAGATAGGCCCGCCAAACAATCTGAAGAGCGATGAGCCCGGGCGAGGCATGTTTGCTGGCTACGTCATTGTGCCTAAGAACTGCACGATGACCGTCACCCTCTCCTGGTATGTGCCTCCGCTGGGTACGTATAACCTGCTTGTGCAGCGCCAGGCTGCCACCTTTCCGGAGCTGGATCTTAGCATACTTTCCACCCCTGGCGATTGCGCGGCCCTCAAGACCGCCGGACTTTATTTTAATGGCATATTGACTAATGATATGTCCTTTGCCTTAAAAGCTAAAACCAATTCAAGGGATACTACAACCTCTTGCTATGAGCAGCCGGGTGTATAGTAGAATTCTGCTCGCCTGCTCTGTGGGGGCAAGCAGAATGCCCAAAGATTATGTATTGTACCTGGGCTATTGACACCTGGATATCTTGCCCCGTATACTGCTTTTGCCAGGAACTTATATGTATGTTTATCGCAATTGTGTAATTGAAGCCATTGACGGGAAGCTTGTGGAAGAGAAGCATTCATGGAACAACCAGTCCAATTAAGTATCGTCCGTACGGAGACCAGCTATCGGTTTCGGCTAGATCTTCCCGATGGCCCAGCGCTCGCCAGTCAAGAATATAGCACTGAACTTACGATTGAGGTGCGTGAGCGATTGCGTCGTGCCTTGCAGTCGGCTGCATTATCTATGCAAACGATAGCTGTAACAGATGTAAAGCGCCAGGCGGCAAAGCTAGGCGCGGTGAATGACGCCTTGCTTTCCTTGGGGCGTTTCCTATTTGATACGCTATTACCGGGACCCCTCCAGGAAGCGTTACGCCAGCTTGATACCCCTCTCATTTTTAGCACGAATACGCCAGATATCCCCTGGGAGCTGATGTATGATAGCAGCGTAAAATCCGGTCGTTATCTTGGCCACGTACTCAGTATTGGCCGTGTCCATAGCCTGGGCAAGCGAGATCGCGACGTCTTGTTGCGTCCCCCTCTTTTAGAGAGACCGACACGTAAACTGGGAAGGCGGGAAGCACAAGGCCTCTCAATCCTCTTTCTTGTAAATCCGACTGGCGAGGTGAGCCGGGCAGAGGAAGAAGCTGCCTCGCTGTGTTCGAGTTTGCCGGAATCTATCTCACGTATCATCCTGTATAAGCAACAAGCCAATCAGCTAGAGATGCGCATGCGCATGAGCGCCGAGCCGCCGCATGTCGTCTATTATGCAGGCCCCATGCCTGTCACGACAAGTAGCGCCGGACCTGTATTAGCCCTTGCCGGCAATTCGCGCTTAGATGGCAATACGGCAGAGCAGCTATTCCAGTCATTGCCCCGGCCACCACTTGTATTCTTGAGTTGCTATGATGAGGAGCGCAGCGGGCGCAATGGAAGCAATAGCGTGAATCAGCAAGAGCGCGATGAGATGATGGAGCGCCTGGCCAGCAACTTAATTGCGGCCGGAGCTGCGGCCGTCGTGGCGATGCGCTGGCCTATCCATGTACAGCGCACGCGCGAATTTGCTGCACTATTCTGTCAGGATATCGCGGATGGGGTCACGCTCGGCGAGGCCTTGCGGCGCAGTCGAGTGACCATGGCTCAGCATTATATAGATGATACCTCGTGGATGACATTTGTCTTATATGGTGACCCGACGCAGCGTCTATTAACCAGCTCACTAGCGACGAAAGAACGAGCCATCGAACCAGGCTTTGACCTCTTCGATGATAATCATGTTATCGCCCCTACACTTCCATCCTCTAATACCCCTGATCGACGTTTCCTGCGTGTTGTGCTTGAGCTAGCCCTGGGCGAAGCCAGGCGCATGCACAAAGATTATCTAGGTACCCCTCATCTCTTTATTGCACTAACGAAACTGGATGGGGGCTGTACCCAGGATGCGCTACGCGGCCTGGGCTTCTCTCCCAGGCAGGTGCGCGACGTTATTCGGCTGGCTTTAGGCACCGGAAAGGCAACAAGCGAGACGCCTATTTTGCCGACGCGCCGCTGCAAAGAGATATTGCAAACGGCAGAGCGCAACGCTGTAAATGCCAGCTCATCCCTGGTAGATGAGCGCTCTATCGCTCAGGCAGTCTTAAGCGAGGGCGATGGAGTTACCCACGAGCTGCTTACCAAACTTGGCATCAATCCGGCGCAACTAAGCGAATTGATCCTGGCAAGTAGCGCTCGCGCCTTGCTCGAACTTGTGCCCTCTGCCAGCACGAATCCAGAGGTTGTGCAGGAGGAATTGCCAGGCGCGATCAATCTGGATGGGACTCCCAAGGGGTCCAATTCTGTGCTTGAGCGCCTGGGACGCGACCTGACCAAGCAGGCCAGCGCAAAGCAGTTGACCCCGCTCATTGGACGCGATAAGGAGATCCGCCTCCTGATGCAAACCTTGATGCTGAAGGATCGTAATAACCCAATCCTGATAGGCGATTCTGGCGTGGGTAAGACGACGATTGTTGGCGGCCTGGCCCAGCGCATAGTTGATGGTAAGGTGCCAGCAGAGCTGCGTGGCAAGCGCGTAATCGAGCTTTCAGCAAGCTCACTTGTCGCTGGCACAAAATATCGTGGCGAATTTGAAGAGCGGCTGCTCAAGCTGCTGGAAGAGGCAGAGGGAAGCGGCAACATCATCCTGTTTATCGATGAGATGCACCTGTTGATCGGAACAGGTCGCGCCTCCGATGGGAGTATCGATGCCGCTGGTA
Source organism: Ktedonosporobacter rubrisoli (assembly GCF_004208415.1). Lineage (GTDB taxonomy): Bacteria > Chloroflexota > Ktedonobacteria > Ktedonobacterales > Ktedonobacteraceae > Ktedonosporobacter > Ktedonosporobacter rubrisoli. The sequence continues at coordinate 8,757,736 of NZ_CP035758.1, forward strand.
TTCTCAAGCCAGCCCTTGCCGGCGGCCGCTTGCGCTGCATTGGCGCGACGACTCCGCAGGAATATCGCCTTATCGAGAAAGATGCGGCGATGGAGCGGCGGCTGCGCCCGGTTCTTGTGGAAGAGCCATCGGCTGAAGAAGCGCTAAAGATTCTGCAAGGCATGCGCCCGCTCTATGAGCAGCATCACCATGCCATTATTACCGAAGAGGCTTTGCAGGCAGCCGTTAATCTCTCAGTACAGTATCTGCCTAATCTACGCCTGCCGGACAAGGCCTGTAGCATATTAGATGAAGCCTGCTCACAGGCGCGCATTTTCTCCATGGAGAAGGATATGCAGGAACAGGAAGAGCGCAGCGAGTCAAGTAGCTCACCTGTTGTTTCGGCGCCTCTGGTTGCCGAAATCATCTCGCACCGTACGGGTATTCCTGTAAACGCTCCAGGCCAGGAAGAGCGCGATCGCTTGCTTACCCTGGATACACGCCTCAAGTCACGCGTGATTGGGCAGGATGAGGCGATTATGCGCGTGACGCAGGCCATTCAAGTCGCGCGCGCCGGTCTAAAGTCGCGCAATCGTCCCGCCGGCGTCTTTATGTTCCTGGGACCAACTGGCGTTGGTAAAACGGAATTGGCCCGGGCCCTGGCTGCTGAGGTGTTTGGCTCTGGTGATCACTTGATCCGGGTCGATATGTCAGAGTATATGGAGAAGCATGCGGTCTCGCGCATGATTGGCTCTCCACCGGGCTATGTTGGCTATGACCAGGAAGGGCAGTTGACAGGCAAATTGCGTCGCCGTCCGCACTGCGTGGTCTTGCTAGATGAGATCGAGAAGGCCCATCCGGAGGTCTTCGATCTGTTCTTACAAGTCTTTGACGCCGGGCGGCTGACCGATGCCCAGGGCCATACAGTTGATGCTCAACACGCTATCTGGATCATGACTTCGAATGTGGGCACCGATATGTTGGGCCGCTCGATGGTCGGTTTTCGGGCACATAAAGATACTGGCGAAGGGCTAAAGCGGGATCGCTTGATGGAGCGCGTGCGCGAAACCTTCCGCCCTGAGTTCCTCAATCGTATTGATGATGTGGTGATTTTCCATCCTCTAGATCAGGGACAGGCCCAGGCCATTACGCAACTGCAGATTAATGATCTGGCTGCCCGCCTTCTGGATCAGGGCCTGGTGCTGCATGTGGAGGAGAATGCGATTAAGCTGCTCTGCAAAGAAGGCTTTAGCCCAACACAGGGCGCTCGTCCTTTGCGGCGCGCGATTGAACGTCTGCTAACTGTGCCTTTGAGCCTGCGCATTTTGCTTGCGGATATTCCCAAAAATGGCGAAGTTCATGTAAGTGCTGTGGATGAGAAGCTGGATATTGATATTCGAGCCCCTGAAGGGCAAGAGGATACGATTGCTTTGAAGATCAAACCAGGAGACCACCTGGTTTCCTGATGCTGTATTTTAAGCCTCTCAGCCGCATTCTGAGGCATATGAGGAGTCCTTCCTCTTCTGCCCCTGTTAAACTGCATGGCTTCGAATTCTCTCGTTACCCAAAAATAATGAGAGCACTGACCCCCTTGTCAGCGCCCTCATTATGTGGAGGGGAAAACCGCGATTGGTTTCTTTTCCTGGGTTGTGGCTGTGATGACCGATGTACTTCTGGAGCATAGCCTCAACGAAGGTTGCCTGGCCTACACTCAAGCGAGCAACTGTGGAGCTCCCGCTCAACACTGAGCCGGCTCACGAGGCTGGCCGCCAACATTCGGAACAATGCTCAACAGATTAAGTTGGCACCCCCAACGATCATCACATACCACTATTGATAGTATACATAGGCACACTTTGCGCTATCTTATTTGCTACTTCATTTGACATAATCATAAGATTTCCCCCTGTCGTTACGCGTTAAGGCCCTTCCAGGCTTGCTTGATTACACAAGATAGCGCGCAAACTTGCTCCACTCATCGAGGGGTTAGAGAAGAAAAATTATTGAAGTCTTACATAAGACAAGCGGGCGCAGCGGGCTGCTAATGGTCTTCATATGGCTATGCTCCGCTGCCCTTGCCCTCGCCTTTGGTTAAGAATTAGATGTCCCTGGCTCTAGCGCTGCTCGGCGTGTTTTGGAGAAAGCTATGAGCGCCAATAGAACTGCTCCTGCCGCAAAGACGATGTTACCTATGAACTTGAGCATGTCAGCTGAATTTATGAGTGGCGTCTGGGTAAAACCAACCCAGGCATAGGTCAGTAGAGCGCCAGCCGCCAGGGCAACCTGATGGCTGCTTCCCCAGTCCTTGGATCGCGACCACCAGGCAATCAAAGCCATTGTGGAGGCAAACAGCGCGATGCCAGCGATGATAATTAGCCAGTGTTCTATCTGGAGAAGGAGAAAAAACGCACTGGATGCCACAAAGGCCACTATGCCAGTCTGCCAGGAGGTGAGGATTGGCAGATCGATCCTGGGTCGGGGTCGTCTACCAACTATGAAAGCAGCGCCGATGGCAGCCAGGATGAAGGCAATGGTGCCAAGCATCTGTGGGGTCGAGGCAAGAAAGTGCTGGGTTTGCAACTGATTTAAGAAATTGATGGTAGAGCCAAGGAGAAAGACTATGCCAACAATGCATAAGCCTATATTGCCCAGCCAGGGAGTCGTTCTACGAGAGGGAACGAGGGCCTCAACCAGAGCAATTGGAATACTAATACTCCAGATGGTATGGATCACAAGGAAAGTTAGAGCATAATAGGCGCTGATCCCCAGTCCCGGGATCGGGAGGAGGCTCTGAAAATCCTGGCCAAAGTAGTTCGAGCTAAAAAGCGCCTGATCGATCAATCCCTCTTCAACCACGGCATAGGCAGCCCCGAGCAGAATGATAGTAGGCCAACCTCGTTTCGTGCGACGTGTGATCTCTCGAATGAGCAGTGCCCCACCTCCATACATTGGGGCCAGAAAAGGCAAGCTGAAGGGATCAGCTATGGAGATATTGCCAAACAGATACTCCGCGATCAGTGGAGCGAGTAAGAATAGTCCGGCGGCGGGAGTAATGGCCCGCCAGATTGGCCAACGCCTCCTGTCAGAAGGGGGAAGAGTATTCTCTTTCACGATCTTTCCTCTCATATCATTGCTGAATGCTTAAACAGATTTTTGATCGAACAATCAAATTTTAGCAGCGAGCAAGCGTCTGTGTCAAGGCCCTACATTGATGGCAGGACTGTTAAATTATTTAGAAGGCGAGAGCAAGAGGCAGGCTGCGCGAAGAGACAATGCATCGACACTCCGCATAAACTGCCTGCACCTTTTTCTGTTTTCTGGCTTTTTCGCGTATGCTCCCGTTCATTTCGGGGGCGAACCTCTTTCGTGGTGGCTTTTCGTGGCTTCCTGGATGGAAAAATTAGATAGCTCTGAAGCGGAGCCAACTTTTAAGCTGCATATGGCCCTTTTGTGATATGATAGAAGGGCAACAATACAATTAGTTGGACAAAAGAGTCCGTGCTATAAACAATGTTTAAAAGAGGAGGCCTATGTTATATGAAAGCCGTAAAAACCCATGTTGGGCGTTGCAATACCTGTGGCAAGCCTGCCACCTATAAACAGATCTTGTCGGGAAGCCGCCAGTTTCTCTTCTGCGACGAACACGCCTCAGAGACTATAAAGCGGAAAGCGGCAGAGGCGGAGGAGCAAGCAAAAGCTTCCAAATAGGCAGTCAGGCTAAGCTAGTGGTAGCTGGATATGGAAAGTGGACCCTTCGCCTGGAATACCTCTACTTTCAATCCAAATCTTACCGTCCATTGCTTCAATCAGACGGCGCGAGATATATAACCCCAGACCTGAACCACGAATTGGACTATTGATATCGCTTTCCAGGCGGACGAAGCGCTGGAAGAGATGAACCTGGTCCTGTGGCTTAATGCCCTTCCCTTTATCAGAAATACTGATAACCGCATAAGGGCCCGCGGGATCGGTGCTCGCGGAAAAGCCGAGCGGGGTGCGCGCAGGTGAATACTTGAGCGCATTGACACTGATGTTCATCAGGACCTGGCGTAAGCGAACCGGGTCTGCGAGAACAGAAAGCCCTTGTTGAATATGAAGATGTATCTCGCGCTGTTCCTGGGTTATATGGGGCTCAATTAAGACAATTACGTTTTCAACCATATCTGGAACAGAAACGCGTTTTAGTAATGCAGGCTTAATGCCGGCCTCTATCTCCAGGCGGCTGGCGTCCATAACATTGCCCAGCAAGACTGCAAGTTCTTCGCAGCCGCGCTGGGCTTTTTGTAAGAACTCCTGGCGCTGATCGGGCGGCAAGGTTTCCCCGTATTGGGCCATTAATTCAATGTATCCCTGTACAGCTGTCAAGGGTGTGCGCAGTTCATGGGAAGCAGTAATCATAAACTGATCCTTGAGCTGGTCAAGCTCTTGTAGGCGCTGATGGGCAGTGTGCAGGCGCTGGTAGAGCTGTGCATTCGTAAAGGCGACACCGGCCTGTTCCACAAATTCTTGTGCCGCCGGCAGATCTGAAATATCGAAATCCCGTTTATCTGGCGCATGAATCAGGCGCGTGCGCGCGAAGACGAGGAGGCCAACAGGCTTTCCTCCCGACGTAAGAGGGGCCAGAATAGCTGTATGAACAAGATGGCGCGCTAGCTTATCGCGCAGGGTTGGAATCTGCGCAGGAAACGTTTCTTTGGCAAGAAGCGATGGTGTAGGTAGCGTGGAGGCTGGGCGGGCGACCTGCGGGGCAGGGAGCGCCAAGGGAAAGGTGTGTGTTGGAGAGGTAAACACTGAAGAGGTGTAGAGAATGGTTGGCTGAAGGGAGTGGAAGGGCTGGGCCTCGTAAGCGTGCAGCTGAATGGGCGGCCAGTTGCTCAGCTTGAGGACAGACTCCTGGTCTCCGGCATAGCTAGCCAGGGGAACTAACTGGTCTTCGCGAGCATTAAGCGTGTAGAGCAGTACGTAATCAGCCTTTAGGGCATGAGCCCCTTCCTCACAGATCAATTGACTTATTTCGGCTGGCTCGATAGCGGCAGCATTGAGACGGGTAGCGATGTTAACCATAGCTCTGGCAAAGGTTTCGCGCTCGTGGGCCTCGTGATAGAGATAGGCGTGCTCAACCATCCTGCTGATCTGTTCACAAAAGACAGTGATAGTCGCAGTGTCGCGAGGGGCCAGGTTGAAGGTTTCCCGCCGTGCCACGCCGAGTGTACCTAATACGCGGCCTTGGTAGCTCAAGGGGAAAAACGACATATCAGTAATATGCTGCTCTTGCTGCCAGGCCCGTACCTCCGGCGGTGTCTCTATTACATGGTAAGCCCAATGCAATTCTATTTCTTTGTTGGCAAGATACACTTTATATAATATATTTTCTCCTTGGATGCGCCAGTTACATCTATTTGCAGAGCAAGGCGATACGCTGACAAGAAGGTGTGGTGAGGAGTTGGGAGGTGCATTGGGATCTTCGATAAGCAAAAGCATCGTCGCATCAAGGCCCAGTTCTGAAGTTACCATGTTTACGATGCGCTCGCGTAGAGAATCGATATCAAGGATTTCAGTGAGCTGCGCGACCAGACTGCGTAAGCGTTCGGTCTCCTGCCGACGTTGCTCGCGCTCGCTCACCAGCATGCTATTCTCACGGTTGGTAAGGAAGTAACGTATAGCGACTAGAATGCCAATGAGAGCCGAGAGCACTGCCAGGCAGCTTGAAGTAGCATTATCGTGCATGGCCTCGCCGTAAGCGACAAGAATGAGCATCAGCGTAAGCGGGATATAGACAAACAGGCTTTGGAAGTATTGCCAGATCCTGGCCTGGGCCAGCACGTGGGAGATAACTTCTGTGCCGTGTAGACCAGGATTGATATCCTGCTGGTGGAGCTTGTTCCTGTAGGCGCTGCGGGCGAGAGCGTTATATTGATAGAGGCCGGTCAGGCCGCTAAGTAAATAACCGATTTGCCAGAACAAATCAATCGATATTGTGCCTTCGTGATAGACATTGAGAAGGATTGCTGTATAAGCATAGGCTGCATCGGCCCAGGTTGAGACAAGCGAGCCGAGACCGAAGACCAGCAAAGAGAAGAGAATCGCCGGCTCAACGCCCCGCTGAATGAGCAATAAAATAGTGAGCAGAAGAACAAGATCCCCACAGGGATAAAATAGATCAATTGCCAATTTTAGTAGCGCCAGGAAGCTAAGGGGCTGATGGACGTATTGGAAATAGGCAGGGCCGATAATGAAAAACCAGACAATCCCTAAGATGCAGAGTCCGGTAATCAGAGCATCCAACCCCATGCGTGTACGGAAGCGCAGAGCTGTGGGAAGCAGAAGTATACCAATAAACGTGATCGGGTAAGCAAGGACAAGAAAGAGATCTGATAATGAGGGCACGGGCACTTCTGAGGCCTGATAGGCATAAAGAAAGCCTCCCACCCATTGAAAAAAGAACCCTATGCTGATGAGCAGCCAGGCAATCTGATAGCGTCCCGGTTGCTGTAATGGACCAAAACGAGCCCGATATGCTGTCTGGCAAGCCCAAATAGTGCTCAAAAGAAGCGTCAACACATAGATAACGTTGACGCCAGTGACTGTCGTCTCCCTGCCTCCGAGGCAAAAGAGCATCCAGAACAAACTGGTAGTTATAATGAGTACTGCCAGGGCTGTAGCAAAAAAGTTGTAGCGGCTGAGCTTCTGCAAATAGGCGGTTGTGAGCCTATCTGTGGTGGCTGTCTTCATGTGGACTCCTGACCGTGCGCCAGTAAGACATGAAAATTCCTCGTGTGCAGTATACATAACATATAGTCGCTGAGTCAATACTAGCCTTGCTCGCTTGCTTCATTGCCAGTCGTCATGGCTTTTGCGTAGCTGAGAGTTGGCTCTATGCGGTTGCTCTGTTATGTGAAAAGAGTATCTTGGATTTGCGGGCTGGCCAAGAATTGTGGCTCTGGGATCAGATAGCATGAAACAATGAGCAGAAGACTGACCAGGTAGGGAAGCCTTTTTCTCCTCTGCTATCCTGGTCAGTCTCCCTGCAAGGCAGAAAAACTGCTAAACCTTGCCTATTTTCGCGGCTTCACCAGATCTAGATACCAGAAAGGTTGGCGCTTGCGCAAAAGCGGTTTACTGCGCACCACATTGCCAGGAATGCTATCGAGAATATTGTAAGCCAGCTCGCCAGTGAGCGAGCCGGCCATATCCCCTGGACTATAGCCCAGGATGTGAGTTGTGCGGCGTCCAGTTCTCTGCTCGCGAGTATCGATAGTCATCATCAGAAGTCCAGGCTCATCATCGTCGGCAACTACCTCTGGCCAGGGATAAGAAGGGCAAGCGGGTGCATAGATACCACTCATCCCGTTGGCGGCCAAATCCGGATCTTGGCCATTCCAATTAGCAACTGCCAGATAGACGTTATGTTCAGCGGCTCGTACACGCCAGATCAAGAAATGGGTGGGGTCGTAGCCATCAGGAGCGACATAGCTGAGATGAGGAATCATCGTAGGTGCCAGACCGAACGGATCGGGAAAATCAAGTAGCGTTGGGGCACAGACAAGATCCGCACCCTGGCCAGCCAGCACACGCAGCGTCTCCGGGAAGAGCACATCATAGCCAGTCGCCAGACCGATGCGTCCCGTGGGGGTATCAAAGGTCTGCAGGCTCAGATTGCCCGGAGTAGCCCAGAGGCGATCGCGCTGTGTAAGGTGAAGCTTGCGATACGTGCCGTAGATGCCTTCTGGATCGATGAGCAATACTGTATTATAGTAAGTGCTGCCAGCTCGTTCGGCAACGCCGAGCACCATGCTTATTTGCAGCTCTTCGGCCAGCGCCACGAGCGCCGTAGTCTCAGGTCCTGGAACCTCGATTGCCCCCTGTTGGAAGTGAGCTCGAATTACCTCCTGTGTAACCGGGGCACCCGAGTTAAGCCAGGGTTGGGGACCGGGCAGGAGTAGTTCGGGAAGTACCAGAACATCGGGGCTAGCCGGGGCATTATCTTGCATAGCCGTTTTGATATAGCTGCTCAAAGCCTGGATAATTTCTGTATGGGATGTTGGCGCCTTGGCAAGCAAAGTGTCGAAATTTGCCTGAATAATACCTACACACGAAAGTTGCCCTATGGGCAATTCACCTAGAGCATACAGGCTATGGTAGCGCAAAGGCTCCCACAGATACGAATTTTGCGTGACGGGAATATATTCGGCGGGCCGCCGATCCTCCAGGCGATCGCCTTTGGATTCGTAGCGGCCACCCCAACGTTTATCCCGGCTATACTTCAGGTCAACTTCTCCATACACAATACCGTTGCCAGTATCAAGGTAGGCTTGAATAGATCCATCTGGATTCAGAATGCAGCTCCCTCCGCTGAACTGTATCCCACGTTCTCTGCCGTGGCGATTAGCGGCGATAAAGTATACGCCGTTTTCAAGCGCGCGGGCCATCCACCAGCTACTTGGGCATTTCTCATCAACCCAGTTGGTGGGGAGTAATACTACATCCGCGTTATGTAGTGCTGGAATGCGTGCCGCCTCGAAATACATGGCATCTGTATTAATAAGACCACTTAGCCGCCCTAGTGGGGTATCCCAGACAGGAATACCCAGATCGCCATCACGCGCCCAACGAGGTTCTGTGATGTAGGAATGTATCTTGCGATAGGTTCCAATCAGTCCTTCTGGACCAAGCAGAGCCAGACTGTCATAGTAGACGTTAGTGCTGGGATCAACCTCGGGCAGGCCTATGGCGATGAAGCAGCTATAGCGAGTCGCTAGTTGCTGGAAGCGCTCAGTTGTTGGACCTGGAATGGTTTCTACATATGGAGCAATCTCGGCGCGAGACGTCCAGCAGTAGCCGGTAGTTGCCATCTCGGGTAGAACAATGAGGCGTGCTTCATGTTGAGCAGCTTCTTCAACCATGTCGAGAAGGTCACGTACATTCTTTTCTTTCTCGCCAAGCGTCGGCTCGTATTGTAGCGCGGCGACCCGGTATTTGTTGAGGGAGTATGCGAGAGTGCTCATGTAGGCTCCTGGTCTGTAACTTCGAGAAAGTTAAAGATATGGGATGACTCCTGGTTGTTGGGCTCTATTATAACACTTCTATGTGCTGTGCGCATGTCCAATTTTGCTATAGTACTTTATACTCAGTGACGTGACAACGCAAATAGTTAAAAAGTGAATACTGAGATTTTAAGGTGAATATAGACATACTATAGAAAAACGGAAGATATAGCGCGAGTTTATCTGTCTGAGTACGGGACGCTTTCTTGCAGAAGATATGTATCCTCATTTTCTGTATTCCAGGAAGATTGCTTGCGCTCTCTATCTCCGCTCTAGCCAGCTCTCCCTTGTTGCTGCGTCGCCTTTAGATGGCACGACTGCGAGAATAGGGAAGTTCCAGGACCTCTGTCAAATGGAGCTTCACTTTTCAGGCTCTATGTGGTATCATATACACTACTAAACTAATCGTTATATTGGCTGAGGCGAGATACATTCTTTCCCAGTGGTATGCAGAGAGGAAGCACCGGCGGCTGTAAGTGCTCTTACCAGTAAGAAATGAATACCCCTCGTTAGCCTGTACTGAGACAGTAAAGTACACGTTTAAACCACGTTACAGGTTTGTTAGAGCGCACTCTTCTCTTAAATAGAGCCAGGTGAGAAGAGGCGGAAACCGGGTGGAACCACGAAGCATATTTGCCTTTTCGTCCCAAGTGTGGATGGAAAGGTTTTTTTTATTATATACATTGCAAAAATTACTGCATTGCTCAAACAAATATATTGCTGGGCCGGCATACCCATAGAGGAGCCCGGCCGGGTGAGAGGAGATGTTTTCTATGTCGGTGGAAGTAGAGTTAGAGGAATCTGTTAACTATACGCCGATCCAACGGATGCGCCACTCGGCCGCGCACGTGATGGCGGAAGCGATTCAGGAAATATTCCCTGATGCAAAGTTTGCCATAGGCCCGGCGATCGAAGATGGCTTCTACTATGACTTTGATCTGCCCCGCGCACTCACGCCCGAAGATCTGCCCGAGATCGAGAAGCGCATGGCGCGCATAGTGAAGGGCAAGTATCCTTTCCTGCGCGATCGCTGGCCGCGCGAGAAGGCTCTTGAGTACTTTCAGCAGAAGGGCCAGGTCTATAAAGTTGAGTTGATCGAGAATTTGCCCGATGCCGAGGTGGGTATCTATCAGCAGAACAATTTCCTGGATCTGTGTCGTGGCCCGCATGTCGAGAATACGAGTCAGATTGGCCCCTTCAAGCTGATGCGCGTGGCCGGGGCCTATTGGCGCGGGGATGAGCATCGCCCGATGCTGCAGCGCATCTATGGAACTGCCTGGTTTAACCAGGAAGAGCTCGATCAGTATCTCTGGCGGCTGGAAGAGGCGCAGAAGCGCGATCATCGCAAGCTGGGACGCGAGCTCAAGCTGTTCATCTTGAGCGAGGACCTGCCGGCAGGCGTGCCGATGTTCCTGCCTAATGGGGAGCTCTTGCGCCACGAGATGGAGAATTATGTGCGCCAGACCCAGGAGCGCTATGGCTACCAGCACGTCTGGACATCGAACCTGGGCAAGGTGCGGCTTTATAAGACCTCCAAGCACTGGTATACCTATCGCGAGAATATGTTCCCGGTCATGAAGGGCGAGCAGGAAACCTCTGAGGACGATTCCTACATGCTCAAGCCGATGAACTGCCCGCACCATATTCTGCTGTACAAATCGCAGATGCATAGCTATCGCGAGCTGCCCATTCGTTATGCTGAGTTTGCCACGCTCTATCGCTATGAGAAAGCCGGGACGCTGACGGGTCTGGCGCGAGTACGGAGCCTGACGCAGGACGATGCGCACGTCTTTATGCGTCCCGACCAGATCCAGCAGGAGTTCGATAATGCCATCAATCTGACGCTAGAGGTTTTCAATACCTATGGCTTGACTGACTATTGGGTGCGCCTCTCCCTGCGTGATCCCCAGAAGGCCGAGGAGTATGTAGGCGATGATGGTGTATGGAATACGGCTGAGTCCTCCTTACGCGATGCGGCCGAGCGCAAAGGGCTGAAATACGAGGTAGCTATCGGCGAGGCGGCCTTCTACGGTCCTAAAGTAGACTTTATGGTGCGCGATGCTCTGGGGCGCGAGTGGCAGTGCTCGACGATCCAGCTCGATTTCATCCAGCCTGAGAACTTCGGTATTGAGTATATCGGCGAGGATGGTCAGGCCCATCGCCCGGTGATGATCCATCGGGCAGTCACGGGCTCGACTGAGCGGTTTATGGCGTTGCTGATCGAGCATTTTGCTGGAGCTTTCCCTCTGTGGTTGGCTCCGGTGCAAGCGATGGTGATCCCGATTGCCGATCGGCACCAGGACTATGCCTATCAAGTGCTGGCTAAGCTGAAGGAGGCGGGCATTCGCTCTGAGGTAGATACGCGCGGAGAGCGCATGAATGCTAAGATCCGCGATGCGCAGTTGCAGAAGATCCCCTATATGCTGGTGGTAGGCGATAAAGAGGCGGCGGCCGAAGCGGTCTCGGTGCGCTTGCGCACCAACGTGGATCTCAAATCCATGCCCCTGACGCAGTTTATCGAGCGTGCTGGCAACATTATTAGCGCTAAGGGGATGGAGCTATAATCTCGTAGCCGGCTGTAGATCTGGGGCAGACGAAAGAAAAGCGTTTTATCCCAGGTCGAGCCTGGCGTATTGCTTAATGAGTCGTGGATTGGCATAAATAGCGGAACCCAAATAGGTAAGGCAGTCATGTGAGACATGCCTTCTGCATATGAGATAAACAGAGAGGAAGCACTGGCAGCTGAGAGTGCTCTTATCTCCAGGCAGGAGGTACCCCTCGCTAGTCTTGTACCGAGACAGTAAGGTACGCGGTTTGGCCTCGTTACTGGCCAGTGCTGAGCATGTGCGGATTTGAGCGCAGTTTCGCTCTTATCCACCATGAAACGTGGGTGGAACCACGGAGAGTGTCGTTATGGCCTTTTCGTCCCAGTTAGAGGGATGAAAAGGTTTTTTTATTGCGCTTGAGGCGGCATAGTGTGCCGTTCAGCAAGCAGGAGGAACTATCTATAATGTCTATAGAAGCAGAAATGCAAGAATCTATGGGTTATACGCCAATCCAGCGGATGTGCCACTCAGCTGCGCACGTGATGGCCGAAGCCGTACAAGAGATGTTTCCCGGAGCAAAGTTTGCCATAGGCCCGGCGATCGAAGATGGCTTCTACTATGATTTTGATCTGCCTCGTTCACTCACGCCCGAAGATCTGCCCGAGATCGAGAAGCGCATGGCGCGCATAGTGAAGGGAAAATACCCCTTTCTGCGCGATCGCTGGCCGCGCGAGAAGGCTCTTGAGTACTTTCAGCAGAAAGGCCAGGTCTATAAAGTTGAACTAATTGAGCACCTGCCGGATGCCGAGGTGGGTATCTATCAGCAGCATAACTTCCTTGACTTATGTCGAGGTCCGCATGTCGAGAATACGGGACAAATTGGCCCCTTCAAGCTGATGCGCGTGGCCGGGGCCTACTGGCGCGGTGATGAGTTTAGGCCTATGCTGCAGCGCATCTATGGAACTGCCTGGTTTAACCAGGAAGAGCTCGATCAGTATCTCTGGCGGCTGGAAGAGGCGCAGAAGCGCGATCATCGCAAGCTAGGCAAGGAATTGGAGCTTTTTCATTTTGACCCTCTGGCTCCGGGTATGCCTTACTGGCTTCCGCGTGGTTTGAAGCTTTTAGTGGAGCTTATCAACTTCTGGCGTGTTGAGCACGAGAAGCGTGGCTATCAGGAGTTTGCGGCCCCGTTGCTTAATGACCGCAAGCTGTGGGAAGTTTCCGGCCATATGGGGCATTATCAGGATAATATGTTTCTGATCTCTGGCTCCGAAGGCATCGCCTATGGCGTAAAGCCGATGAACTGTCCCAATGCTATAACTGTATATAATCTGAAAACCAGGAGCTATCGCGATTTGCCTTTGCGTCTCTCTGATGTCGACGTTTTGCATCGCCAGGAACGTTCGGGAACGCTCCACGGCCTACTCCGTGTGCAGAAATTTCAGCAGGATGATGCGCACATTTTTGTGACCGAAGAGCAACTGGAAGATGAGTTTGCTAATATTCTTGGCATTGCTGATCTCTTCTATCGCATTTTTGATCTAAAATACACGCTGAGGTTGGGTACGCGACCGGCAAGCTATGTTGGTGATTTAGAGACCTGGGAGAAGGCAGAGGCAATTCTGCGCCGTATTCTTGATAAGCACAGGGGGCCAGGAAATTACCTTGTGTTGGAAGGCGATGGGGCTTTCTATGGGCCTAAAATCGATATCCTGATGGAAGATGTGTTGGGGCGTTCCTGGCAGATGGGCACGATCCAGCTTGATTATCAGGAACCCCGACGCTTCAATTGTAGCTATATTGATAAGGATGGCGCGCAGAAAACGCCGATTATCATTCACCGTGTGATTTATGGTTCGCTCGAACGCTTTATCGGGATTCTCATTGAGCATACGGCCGGGGCTTTCCCTCTGTGGTTGGCTCCGGTGCAAGCGATGGTGATCCCGATTGCCGATCGGCACCAGGACTATGCCTATCAAGTGCTAGCCAAGCTGAAGGAGGCGGGCATTCGCGCCGAGGTAGATACGCGCGGAGAGCGCATGAATGCCAAGATCCGCGATGCACAGTTGCAGAAGATCCCCTATATGCTGGTGGTAGGCGATAAAGAGGCGGCGGCTGAAGCGGTCTCGGTGCGCCTGCGCACCAACGTGGATCTCAAATCCATGCCCTTGACGCAGTTTATCGAGCGCGCTGGCAATATTATCAAGGCCAGGAGTATGGAGCTGTAAGCGCGTAGATTAGTTAGCTGGCGAGAAGAAGTCTGCAGACCTCTTCTCGCTAGCGCTTTTTTGCACCTTCTTACGAGAAAAGTGGCTCCAGCTGTTCCTTGAGAAAAGTCAGATCCTCTTTGTGAGGAACCAGCGCCAGGATTTCCTCGGGCGTGAACCAGGCCACACCCTTAAATTTAGCATCGGTAGGTAGCTCTTCAGAATGCCCAATAGGTGAGTAGGCAAGATAATAATGTATCTTTTTCAGCTGGATGACACCTGTATCTCGCACTGATTGACGTGTGACGAGGCCAAGATACTTAATTAGCTGGATATTAGATAGGCCTGTCTCCTCATAAACTTCGCGACGTGCGGTTTGCTCAATAGTTTCGCCGGGCTCAACATGCCCCTTCGGTAAAGCCCAATCATCTGGGGATTTCTGATGTTGAGCCAGGGCTATTTTCAGCTTCCCTTCAACCTCGCGCAATATGATAGCCCCGGCCGAAACTGCTTCTACAATCTGTCCCATACCAAAATCTCGCTTCCCTGCCATGTAACGTACGATTCTCAGCTGAGGTAGCGGTACGCTGGCAGTGTCAAAAATTCTACAAATTGATCATTAGTGATAATCTCGTCGAGAATCTTTGACGCTATCGAAAACTTGCTCTGCGCATAGCGCTGCTCGCCGAGAGCATTTTTAAGCTTCGCCAACTCATCGGTCATTAACTGGCGGATCAGCTCAATGGTAACCTTGCGTCCGTCGTTTAAGATTCCTCTGGGATGGTGAATCCACTGCCAGATCTGAGCCCGCGAGATTTCGACGGTGGCTGCATCTTCCATCAAATGGTTGATCGGCACGCAGCCAGTCCCACGTAGCCAGGATTCCAGATATTGCAGGCTCACACTGATATTATTGCGCAGCCCCGCTTCAGTAATTGTGCCTTCGGGAACCGCCAGCAGGTCCGCAGCCGTTACCTGCACATCCTCGCGCTTTCTCTCGATCTGATTAGGAGTTTTCATAACAGCATCAAACTCTGCCATTGCAATGGGGACAAGGCCAGGATGTGCGACCCAGGTGCCATCGTGTCCATCGGTAGCCTCGCGCCTCTTATCGAGGCGAACCTTCTCTAGTGCGTCCTCGTTGGCCTGCTGATCGTTCTTGATCGGGATCTGGGCGGCCATACCTCCGATGGCTGGCGCATTGCGTCGATGGCAGGTCTTGATGGTTAGCAAGGCATATGAGCGCATAAAATGCGTGGTCATCGTCACCTGGGCGCGATCTGGGAAGACAAATTCGGGAATGTTGCGAAACTTCTTAATCGCACTGAAGATATAATCCCAGCGCCCACAATTCAGGCCGGCCGAGTGTTCACGCAACTCATAGAGAATCTCGTCCATCTCGAAGGTAGCCAGGATAGTCTCGATAAGCACTGTCGCCTTAATCGTACCTTGCGGAATTCCCAGCTCGTTCTGCGCCATAACGAAGATATCGTTCCAGAGGCGTGCCTCCAGGTGGCTTTCTAGCTTTGGCAGATAGAAATAGGGACCGGTACCGTTGGCGAGCAATTGTTTGACGTTATGAAAGAAGTACAGGGCAAAATCAAAGATGCCACCGGAGATGGGCTTGCCGTCGAGCAAAACGTGCTTCTCGTTAAGATGCCAGCCGCGCGGGCGAACGAGCAGAACAGCGATTTTATCGTTTAGCCTGTAGGCTTTTCCCTCGGGACTGGTAAAGTCGATAGTTTTTTTAATGGCATCGCGTACATTAATCTGGCCCTGAATGGTACCTTCCCAGGTTGGGGAATGAGCATCTTCAAAGTCAGCCATGAAGACCTTTGCGCCAGAGTTGAGCGCGTTGATGACCATCTTTCGATCTACGGGACCTGTGATCTCTACGCGACGATCCTGCAAGTCAGCCGGCAGAGGGGCAATGGTCCAGGCGCTGGTGCGAATATGCGCGGTTTCGGGAAGGAAATCGGGCAACTTACCAGCGTCGAGCTCGCTCTGACGGGCAACTCGTTTGCTCAGCAGTTCTTCGCGTCGCCCTTCAAAGGCGCGCGTAAGGGTTGCTACAAAGTTAAGGGCTTCAGGAGTCAATATCTCGGCAAATTCGGGTGTAATTTGGCCTGTAACCTCAAGTCCCTGGGCGAAGTGGGTTCCTGCCTGATTTGTCATGGAGAAAATGTTCCTTTCGCAAAATGAGACATCATTCCCTAAATCCTATTGTCGCATATGACTATGCATGTAGCAAACAATGTTGAGAGTAGTAATACTAATGGACCCGCCATGACGGGTCCATCCACTTTCTACCTACAGGTTTTCATACTTTACTAGCAAACTACTTTTCTCAACCTGTTGTACTAAAGAGCTAAGGTGAGCATCAATGGAATTGCTCTTCTTCAGTTGAGCCGGCCAGGGCGACAGTCGAGGATGTGCCGCCAGCAATCACCTGCGCTACCTCATCAAAGTAGCTGGTGCCAACTTCACGCTGGTGCTTTGTGGCAGAGTAGCCTTCGTCCTCCATCTCGAATTCGGCCTGCTGCAATTGAGAGTAAGCTGTCATGCCCTGCTCTTTGTAGCCGCGCGCTAGCTTGAACATGCTATAGTTGAGGGCGTGGAACCCGGCCAGGGTGATGAACTGGAAGGCATAGCCCATTTTCGCCAGTGAGATCTGAAAGTTGGCGATGGTCTCGGCATCGAGCTTCTTGCGCCAGTTGAAAGAGGGTGAGCAGTTATAGGCTAGCAATTTGCCAGGGAAGCGCTCATGGATGGCATCGGCGAAACGCTGCGCTTCTGGTAAACTTGGTTCTGAGGTCTCGCACCAGATCAGATCGGCATAGGGAGCATAAGAGAGACCGCGTGCAATCGCTGACTCGATACCGCTGCGGATTCTAAATAAGCCTTCGGCCGTGCGTTCTCCGGTCAGGAAGGCGTGGTCAACCGGATCAATATCGGAAGTAATAAGCTGCGCGGCATTGGCATCGGTACGCGCGATAAGAATGGTTGGTACTCCCATAACGTCAGCAGCCAGGCGGGCCGAGACAAGATTTTTGATGGATGTCTGCGTGGGCAAGAGAACTTTGCCGCCCATATGGCCGCATTTCTTCTCTGAGGAGAGCTGATCTTCGAAGTGGACTCCCGCCGCACCAGCTTCGATCATACCTTTCATCAGCTCAAAGACATTTAAGGGGCCGCCGAAGCCTGCCTCGCCATCAGCCACGATGGGGGCGAACCAGTAGATGTCGTCTTTCCCTTCGGCATGATAGATCTGGTCAGCTCGTTGTAAGGCTTGATTGATTTTACGTACAACCTGAGGAACGCTATTAGCAGGATACAGGCTCTGATCGGGATACATCTGCCCGGCCAGATTGGCATCTGCCGCGACCTGCCAGCCGCTCAGATAAATGGCCTTCAGTCCTGCTTTTACTTGCTGCACTGCCTGATTTCCGGTAAGGGCGCCTAATGCTGCTACATATGACTCACTCTGCAACAGATTCCATAGCCGCTCAGCTCCCAGGCGAGCCAGCGTATGCTCAATCTGGATAGAGCCGCGAAGTCTCAGCACGTCCTCTGCTGAATAGGGACGCTTAATGCCTTTCCAACGAGCGTTACTTTCCCACGACGTTGTGAGGTCGACAAGTTGTTGACTGGTCATCATGCTTTTACCTCTCTTGCACAATGGCTGGTGCTACTTTGTAAATGATAGGGTTGCGCTCCTGCTTTTCAAGCTCTCATTTCAATCCCTCCACTGAGATTATGAAGGGCAAGAACGCTAACAGGGTCATACTTCTAAGCAAAGCGTACCATGCTTTATTTCTTCTGGTCCATGTTTTTCCTTAGCAGTTTGTGAGGAATTACATAACTAAATGCTTATAGGATAGGTGCGTACGAGCGGTGGATAGACGCATTGCTATGAGGAAAAGCAGTTTTGGTGAAGGGGGTAGGAAAGCAAAGGGGATAAAAATACAGGCCGGGAGATAAACCCCGGCCTGCAAGATCTCAGGCGCCGTGGCATTTCTTGTACTTTTTGCCGCTACCACAGGGGCAGGGATCGTTACGACCCACTTTAGCCGGCACCGAAGGACGGGAGGCCGAGCTTGCCGTGGCGACCGCTGAACGGCTAGGATTGCGTCGTCCTGAACCATTTTTCTGGGCCTGGTTGCGCGTTTCTGCTCCATCACTCTTGGTCTGGCCGCTGGCTCGGGCGATATCCTCGGCGTTGGTGCGTACGTTGCTCGGGATCTGGCGTTGTGGCGCGGCTGGCCGTTGTAAGGTAATGGTTACTTCGTTGCGCAAAAGCTTGAGAAGAGCGTCTACCGTGTAATGCTGAATCGCCGCTTTGAGCTCCTCAAACATGCGGAAGGCTTCATTTTTGAACTCAACAAGCGGATCACGCTGTCCAATTGAGCGGAAGCTAATGCCGGCGCGCATCACATCCAGCGCGTCGATATGATCCATCCAGAGCCGGTCGACAACCTGTAGCATATATGTGCGCTCAAACTCGCGCTGTGGGTCCAGATTGTCTACGCCTTGTTCGATGGCCTGTAGGCGTAGCTCCTCGCCGCGCTGCTCATAGTGATCGATGACGAGATCAATAAGATCTTCTCTAATGTCCTCGCGGTGTGCCGCATGGATGTTTTCGGGCAAGATTTCCTCGGGAACGTGGACCCAGGTTTCCAGCGCCTTGAAGAGGTTCTCCAGCTGCTCTTCTTCAGTTACCATATTGCTCGGGATAAAGCTGTTTACGAGCTTGGTGACCTCGGCGCGGATCATCGCAAGAATGCGATCATGCACGTCACCTTGCTCAAGAACCGTGTGTCGGTCTGCATAGATGACCTCGCGCTGCTTAGCTATCACATCGTCGTAATCGACAACGCTTTTACGGATATCGAAGTTATAGCCTTCAACCCGGCTCTGGGCGCTTTCGATGAAGCGCGAAACAAGGCCGCTTTCCAGGGGAGTATCTTCGTCCATACCCACGCGTTCCATAATCTTGGCCACGCGATCGGCGGCAAAGCGGCGCATCAATTCGTCGTTAAGAGCCAGGAAGAAGCGCGACTCTCCCGGATCACCCTGACGGCCTGCACGACCGCGCAACTGATTATCGATACGGCGCGACTCGTGGCGTTCGGTGCCAATGATATAGAGGCCGCCCAGCCCGACGACCCGATCATGATCCTCTTTACATTCGCGGATCTTTTCTTGGAAGAGCTCTTCTTTCTCTTCTTCAGTCATATTATTGATATAATCCCGAATAGCCTCTTCCTTCTCTTCGCGCTCGTCCTCGTTGCGCTCTGGCATATCGCGAATGTAGCTGACATGCTCAGCGTGCTTGCGTAGAATGCTATCGAAGTAGCCTTCAGCATTGCCGCCTAGCACGATGTCGGTACCGCGTCCTGCCATGTTTGTGGCAATCGTGACGGCGCCGCTGCGCCCGGCCTGGGCAACAATCTGGGCCTCTTTCTCGTGATACTTGGCATTCAAGACGTTATGGGGAATGCCCTGCTTATTGAGGAGATCGGAGAGATATTCGGATGTCTCGACGGCCGTGGTACCCACGAGCACTGGCTGGCCCTTATTGTAGCGCTCTTTGATCTCTTCAACTACGGCGTTAAACTTGGCTTCTTGCGTGCGGTAGATAAGATCCGCCAGATCCTGACGGATCATTGGTTTATTCGTCGGGATGACTATAACATCCAGCTTATAAATCTTGTGGAACTCTTCAGCCTCGGTCAAGGCGGTACCGGTCATGCCGGCCAGTTTTTTGTAGAGACGGAAGTAGTTCTGGAAGGTGATGGTTGCCAGGGTATGATTCTCGCGCTGAACCTTCACACCTTCTTTAGCCTCAATGGCCTGGTGCAAGCCCTCGCTGTAGCGGCGACCGGGCATCTGGCGGCCCGTAAACTCGTCGACGATGACCACCTCGCCATCCTTGACGATATAGTCCTTGTCTCGCTTGAAGATAATCTCGGCTTTAAGCGCGTTCTCCATGTAGCGGGTCAGGTCGAGGTTGTCTTCGTCGTAGATATTGCCAACCCCTGCCAGCTTTTCAATTTTCTCGATGCCGGCTTCGGTGATCATCACCGAGCGCGTCTTTTCCTCAACTGTGTAGTCGAGCTCAGGCTTGAGGCGTGGGACCCACTGGGCAAACTTTGCATAATGGTCGGTTGATTCCTGGCCCTGGCCCGAGATGATAAGCGGTGTGCGAGCCTCATCAATCAAGATATTATCTACCTCGTCAACGATGGCGAAGTTGAGCTCGCGCTGAACCATCTGATCGAGCGAGGTAACCATGTTATCGCGCAGATAATCGAAGCCAAATTCGTTATTGGTTCCATAGGTAATATCTGCCTGGTAGGCAGCGCGCCGTTCAGGAGTTTGGGGATCAACGGCGTTTACTAGGATACCAACTGTCAGGCCCAGAAACTTATAGATTCTACCCATCCATTCGGCGTCACGACGGACCAGGTAATCGTTAACCGTGACCAGGTGCACGCCTTTGCCGGTAAGTGCGTTGAGGTAGATAGGTGTTGTCGCTACTAGCGTTTTACCTTCACCGGTATGCATCTCGGAGATTTTGCCCTGATGTAGTACGATTCCACCGATAAGCTGGACATCGTAATGGCGCATCTTGATGGTACGCCATCCGGCCTCACGGACAACCGCAAAGGCTTCGGGCAGAATATCATCAAGCGTCTTGCCATTCTTATAGCGTTTCACCATCTCGGCAATCAGCTTATCCATAGCCTCGGCTTTGATCGCCACGATTTCGGGTTGCAACTGCTTGAGAATATCGGTAAACAACTGCTGACGGTGGCGGCTGATGCTGCCATCTTGCTCATCGCTATGGGCTTTCTCAAAGCGCTGCCAGGCAATCTTGAAGGCCTCATCCAGCTCGTCCTCATCAATGTCACGCAATGTGGGCTCGATTTTCTTGAGCAGGTTAAAAGCTGTCTGCTTGGGTGTCTCTGATTGCTCAGGCCATTGTTGGCGCTCATCGGCCAGGCTCACGGCCTTTGCTGCGCGCAGCTCATTGAGGATTGGCGAGAGCCTGGTATAAGACTCTTCAAAGCATTCGGAAAGCGTATCTTGTAGATGCTCGCGCAAAAGAAACTCGGAGTCACGTTGGCGATCGATTTTCTGGCGATAGTCGCGAACTGCCTCGTGTAGCTGCTCGTCTGTGAACTCAGCGGCTAGCGATTCAACTGCCTGTAAGGCTTCGTGGAACAGTTTGACCAGCTCATTTTCCAGGACCATGCCACCTTTGAGGTAAAGAGAGAGCTGCGAGCGAAACTGGGTTGTCTTGGCAGCCAACTCCTCATCACTCAGCTTTTTCATCTCGGCTTCAAGCGCATTGATCTTATTTATGATAGGCTGGATCGCCTTTAAGTCTCTTTTATTTGGGTCACCCAGGATTTTTCCCAGTAGCTGCATAATAGTAATTTCTCCTGCCTCTATTCCCGCGTTGAATAGGCGTTGGGGCTGCCATATTGGTTGTAGTAGTATATATCAGTGCGCGGTAAAATAGCTATACCCACTCATTATACCATAGTACAGATAGTTTCTTTGTGTGTCTCTACCCATAAATTACAGAAAATCGCCAAGAAAGCCCCTCTCAAGAAGAGGGGGAAAGAGATTGACAGGGGTGGTATGCTCTAGAAGATCCGTTCGAGTGAATGACAAAGAAGAAGAGCACCACGGCAACCTTCATGCTGGAACTGCCAGTCGTCGTCGATGAGGGGGCAGCCAGACGGCTACGCGCCCACCTGGAAGCGGCTCGCCAGCTCTACAATGCCCTGCTCTCTCAAGGCCTGCATCGGCTGCACCAGATGCGCGCAGATCCTGCTTGGCAGGCGGCTCGTGAGCTCCCTCGCTCCCAGAAGCAGGCGCGTAAACACGCCTTTGCGGCTCTTCGCAAACAGTATAGGTTCAGTGAATATGGCCTGCCACCGCCGCCACCACGTTGCGCGTCAGGTGGCTGGCCGAGCATCTAGATTCGACGATGGCTCAAACCCTGGCCACACGCGCCCACAACGCCCTCAATCGGGTCTGTCTCGGCAAAGCGCGTCGGGTCCGTTTCAGAAGTAAGGGACGGGGATTAGAGAGCGTGGAAGGCAAGCGCAACGATACCGTCTTGCGTTTTGTCCTGCAGCCACCGCAGGAGGGCAACCAGGGCTTCGTGGTGTGGGGGCACGATCGCTTGCCTGTCCTGCTCACCTGGCAAGATCCCGTCATAGTTCATGGCCTCCACCAGCGGGTCAAGTACGTTCGTCTGATCCGGCGTAGTGCCTCTAGTCCCCGGGCTAAAGGAGCCGATCGGAGCAGCCATCGCTATTTCGTGCAGCTGGTGCTTGAAGGTCGCCCATACCTCAAACCCAAGAACCAGCCAGGAAGCGATACAGTGGGCTTGGATATCGGTCCCTCCACGCTGGCGAGTGTGGGACGCGAAGGACCAGCGCGCTTGCAGCTCTTCGGCGAGGAGTTGCAGCCTAACGCGCGCCGCCCCCGACGCCTACAACGCCACCTCGATCGGCAGTGGCGTGCCAGCAATGCAGACAACTATGATGGGCAAGGATGTATCAAGCAGGCAGGCATGCAGCGCTTGCGGTGGCACGAGAGCCACAACGCCCAGCTGACCCGTCGTCGACTCGCCACGGTAGCCCGCAGGCTGGCAGCCCATCGCAAGAGCCTGCATGGCCGACTCGTCAATACCCTGATCCGCCAGGGCAATCACATGCAGATCGAACGCACCTCCTTCAAAGGCTGGCAAAAATGCTACGGCAAAAGTGTGGGGCTACGCGCTCCGGGGATGTTTGTAGAGCACCTCAAACGCACAGTTGCGAAAACTGGCGGCATCCTCTGGGAAGTGTCGACGTTCCATACCAAGTTGTCGCAGTATTGTCATGGCTGCGGAACCTACGTGAAAAAGCCTCTCGTGCAGCGGTGGCATCACTGCCCCTGTGGGATCGGGCCAATCCAGCGCGACCTCTATTCCGCGTGCTTGTTGGCCTTTCTGAGCCCAACACACCACATCCCCTCCATCGCCCAGTCCGACTGGGCACGTGTGGAATCGCGCGTGAAGGCTGCGATGGAGGAGCTCATCCAACGAGCGAAAGCGGGGCAGCCTTTGCCCCAAAGCTTCGGTATCCCCGGAGCCAGAGCTCGTCAGCCAGCAAGTCTTGCGCCGAACCGATCAGAGCCAGTGGGTCTTCTGCTGAGAACCCCGCTGGATGCGTTGGGGCTGGCACAAGAACCCCTGCTGCTTTCGCTCAGGGAGATTCAGGTATAGGTGGTTATAATGTTACAGATCACTGGATCGAGGAGAGCTAAGACTTTAATCATGTTTGGTTGCGTAGCACAGGCATGTACATGAAAAATTGTAAATAGAGTATATATGGCGTAAATTCGCTTAATTTTAAAGGTGCTCTCTCAAAGAGACGCAATGTAGCGCAAATGGGCAAGTTGCCTTAAATCATGGCAGTACTTACTCTCCCTCGATACTCTACCATGCGTACAAGCATTTTTGCTTCCTGCGTCTGTAGGGCAAAACGTGTTGCTGGTAAGCTGTAACGTTTCAACTTGATCCGCAGAAGTGGCTGTTTTAAGGCCAGATTCGCACGATTTACATGATTTTTAGCCATGAAATCTGGCATAAATCCCGCGTCTTTGTGCCAGTTTAACTAAAGATCATCCAAGTTGTCGGGAGAGTTAGCATCCTTTAAATCAGGGTCCTCAGCGATTAATTTCCACGTTGAGCAAGGCGCCAAGCGCATCGGGCACAAGGATCGCAGCAGAATAGTAGGCGCTGACGAGATAGGAGATAATGGCCTTCTCGTTGATGCCCATAAAGCGGACTGACAAGCCGGGCTGATATTCGTCAGGAATGCCGGTTTGATGCAGGCCAATGACTCCCTGGCTCTCCTCGCCCGTGCGGAGCGCAAGGATAGCAGTTACCTGGTTGCTAATAATAGGAATTTTATTGCAGGGCAATAGAGGCACTCCCCGCCATGCCGTCAGCTTGACGCCGTGCAATTCGACGGCAGGCGAGTGAATGCCCAGGCGATTGCATTCCTTGCCAAAAGCCGCAATGGCGCGGGGATGAGCGAGAAAGAAATGGGTCCTTCTGCGCCGCGATAACAATGTGTCGAGATCATCAGGAGTCGGCGGGCCGCTATGGGTGTAGAGGCGCTGTTTGCGGTCGATATTGTGGAGCAAGCCAAACTCGCGATTGTTGATAAGTTCATGCTCCTGGCGCTCGCGCAGCGCCTCGATGGTCAAGCGCAGCTGCTGCTCGACCTGGTTCATCGGCTCGTTGTAGAGATCAGCCACTCGACTATGGACGCGCAGGATGGTCTGAGCCACGCTTAAGGAATATTCGCGCGGAGAGGCGTCGTAGTTGACAAAAGTTCCCGGCAAATCGGGCTCGCCATCGTGTCCAGCAGCCAGATCGATAGCCGCCTCGCCATGCTTATTTTGGGGCAGCTGTGCCGCCGCTTGCGCCTGCTCGACCCGAGCCCGCAACTGGGGAGCCTGGTTGAGCAGCTCTTGCAGGCTCTGAGACGAGAGGGAGAGGAGGGTGCAGTGGGTGGCCGCCTGGACGGTGAAGGGCCAGGTGCCCGAGAGCAGGGAGAGAGAGCCGAAATGCTCGCCATCGGCAAGGACTTCCAGCACGGTTTGATCGCCATATTTGCCGGTGCCAAGTTTGTTGGCTTTGCCGTAGGCGATCAAGAAAATGCGGTCGGCAGGTTGTTCAGCTTGCACGATGAGCTCGCCTGGCTCAAATTCTTGCTGGACAAGGCGATCGGCAAGAGCATTCAAGGTATCTGTGTCATCAAATCCCTGCAACCAGGGCAGCTCAGTAAGTTCAGCCGGAACGACGCGAACGTCGTTGCCATTGGAAGTGAAGGTCAAGAGGCCATCACCCAACACGTAACTCAAGCGGTGGTTTACCCGGAAGGTGCCGCCAGAAACCTGGACCCAGGGAAGCATGCGCAAAAGCCAGCGGGAGGTGATTTCCTGCATCTGGGGCACGGACTTGGTGGTGGTAGTTAATGTTCGTGCTGCCGCGATGTTCAGACTCATCTGTTCTTTTACTTCTATTGCCATAGCTCACCTACTTTCTCTTTTCGATCCACAAAATAGGACCTTTTTGAACAAGTTATATGAAGCGTGCTCATTTCAGCGTACAGCCCCGGAAAAGGAGCGGATTTTCGCGGCAGATGTTCCCAGGCCCGTAGGGCCAAAGAATTGCATTTTGCTTTGGGAAGTCGGATCTTCGAACTCTGGATAGCGGTGACACATTTCATGCCATTTCAAGATACCGGCCATCCAGTCCTGCAGCGAGGTGACATATTGGTCCAGCCGGCTGCGCTGCCTGGCATCGAGCTTGAAATCTTCGCTCATGGAGGGCAATTCGAGGGCTACGATACGCTGGAACTGGCGCATGCGGGCGGCCATCAGGTCATTCACCATATCAAGGGCGTGTTGGGCGCCACAATTGAAAAACTTCTGAATCACCAGTACGCAGTTGTGAGTTTCGCCTTCAAACTCAATTTCCTTGCGGTAGGAGAACAGGTCGTTGGTTAAAATAGCATAGTCGCAGGCGCTATTTAAGAGATTGACCATCGAGCGGCTGCCATAAACCTCAGCCGGGAGATCGTCGCTGAGCCCTATTTGCGAAAGGCTTTTGGTCAGGTTGGAGCCAAAGGTTTTCCTGCGCATTTCGATGTAGTCAACAGGATCCGGAACCCGGTTTTGTATCTGGTTGACTAACTCCCACAGCCAACTGTCGGTCATCTCCTGGATACTCTCCCGGAACTGATGTCGCACGTCCATGGATATGGGCTCAGTGGTTCGCTGCCACAAATCCGCCAGCCCCATTTCCAAGGGATTGAGCGGAGGCGTGGTGGAAGTGCCTTCTAGTGGCAAAAAGAGCCATAAACGCTCGCGCTGCAGCTTTGCACCTGCATAGTCGTGGGTTCGGCCAAAGACCTTGGGAAAGAAGTCGTCGCCATAGGTACCCCAGGTAAGCCAGGCCGTACTTATATCGAGTTGCGAACTAGAGGCATCAGGATGGATGTTTGCGGCGCAGAGAGCAAAATCATAAGCAATAAGTTGTTCTTCGGTCCAGATAGCAAGAGAAGGAAAGCCGGGCAATACATCAAGCATATGCATGCGGGTTGCCCATTGCCTGATATGCTGGCGGGCAGACTCCAGGTAAGGGCTCTGGCGCGTCGAAAACGGCATATCAATTTGGGGTCTTTTGAGCGGCCCTACCGGCTGAAATGGAACATGGGTGTAGCTTCTTGAGCGCAGCCCGAAAGCGTTGCCGGCGAGGCCAAGCCGCGCTGCAGCGGTGCCCAGGCCTGTGAGTCCCTCAATGAGGCCCATTCCGGCTGTAGCCTTGCTAGCTCCGGCATTCATGTATCGACTAGAACGCATGTGCCATTCGTGGCCGCCGGACTGCCAGTCCTGTAAGCCTCGCACATAGGTCAATACTTGCTGCTGTTCATCTGGATTCAGGCGATATTCTGCAAAGAGAAGCGGCAATTCGGCCAGGACGGTGTTCTCGAACTGATGTAAGCGCGAGGTCAGGATATCATTGACGACGTTGGCGGCCTCCTGTGGATTGACCTTAAGGAAGTGCTCCATGACCAGCACTCCGTTATTCAGTTCGCCTTCGCTTTCGGTTTCCCTTTGATAGGAAAAGATGTCGTTGCGCAGATGCACGGCGTCGGCAAACGTGTCTTTGAGCACGCGCATGGGGCGGGTGGCGGCAATTCGCGCCGGAACCTCGACGGCGACTGCATGCTCGACAAGATCTGCCGACCAGGGTGCACCGCCTACTTTACGGCGCATTTCAATGTACTCGATCGGATTTGGAACCCGGCTATCGCCGATGTTCGAGAGTTCCCAGGCCGAATCGGCTAGAAGATTCCTGGTGCTTTCGAAGAAGCGCTGGCGCCAGTCTGTGGATTTGGACGGCACGGTGCGAGACCACAAATCAATCAGGCCGAGCTCGACAGCGTTCGTGGCTTCTGGAGGCGCAGCGGCCGGCGTGAGGGGCATAAATTGTGGTAGCCGGTCGAGATACTCTTTTGCCCCGGCCTGGTCACGGGTGCGCTTATACATTTCATAGAAGTGATCATCGAAGTAGAAGACCCACACGTACCAGTCGGTGATCAGATCAAGCTCAGGGCCAGGAGCTTCGGGATGGGTGTAGGCACAGAGCAGAGCATAGTCCATTGAGTCAAATTTGGCCTCATCCCAGATGATGGTGCCAGACTCAGGCTGTTTTGCCTCCAAAATTCCTATGGCGCGTGCCCAGGCTTTAGAATGAGTGCGCGCCTCTTCCAAATGGGGATTCAGCCTGGCCGGATAAGGCACGTAAAACTCCGGTAGCTCAAAAGGTTGCTGCATGGTCGTTACCTCTCGGGAAGGAAGCCGGCCTCCCCTGTGCGCCAACTCAACCATCGTTGGCTAAGAGACCGGCTTCTTGCTAGCAATTCTCTCCTTATTTATCCGACGTGCCAGTTTCAGGAACGCCCGATTTCTACATCTTCGAGCACGCCAAGCGCATCGGGCACAAGGACCGCGACAGAATAGTAGGCGCTGACGAGATAAGAGATGATGGCTTTCTCGTTGATGCCCATAAACCGGACTGAGAGGCTCGGCTGGTATTCGTCAGGAATGCCGGTTTGATGCAGGCCAACGACTCCCTGGCTCTCCTCGCCCGTGCGGAGCAGCAGGATCGAGCTAGAGTTGGCCTTGGTCACGGGAATTTTGTTGCAAGGAAAGATAGGAATGCCGCGCCATGCGGGGACTGTCGCTCCATGAACGGGGACCGTTTGAGGATGAATGCCCAGGTGATTGCATTCCTTGCCAAAGGCCGCGATGGCACGGGGATGGGCGAAGAAAACCCCTGCGTCTCTTACTTGTGCTAGCAACTCATCGAAGTCGTCAGGAGTTGGCGGGCCGCTACGAGTGTGGATGCGCTGTTTGCGCTCTGCATTGTGGAGCAAGCCAAACTCGCGGTTGTTGATAAGCTCATGCTCCTGGCGCTCGCGCAGCGCCTCGATGGTCAAGCGCAGCTGCTGCTCGACCTGGTTCATTGGCTCGTTGTAGAGATCAGCCACCCGACTATGGACGCGCAGGATGGTCTGAGCCACGCTTAAGGAATATTCGCGCGGAGAGGCGTCGTAGTTGACAAAAGTTCCCGGCAAATCGGGCTCGCCATCGTGTCCAGCAGCCAGATCGATAGCCGCCTCGCCATGCTTATTTTGGGGCAGCTGTGCCGCCGCTTGCACCTGCTCGACCTGAGCTCGCAACTGGGGAGCCTGGTTGAGCAGCTCTTGCAGGCTCTGCGACGAGAGGGAGAGGAGGGTGCAGTGGGTGGCCGCCTGGACGGTGAAGGGCCAGGTGCCCGAGAGCAGGGAGAGAGAGCCGAAATGCTCGCCATCGGCAAGGACTTCCAGCACGGTTTGATCGCCATATTTGCCGGTGCCAAGTTTGTTGGCTTTGCCGTAGGCGATCAAGAAAATGCGGTCGGCAGGTTGTTCAGCTTGCACGATGAGCTCGCCTGGCTCAAATTCTTGCTGGACAAAGCGATTGGCAAGAGCATTCAAGGTGTCGTCATCGTCAAAGCCTTGCAACCAGGGCAGCTCAGTAAGTTCAGCCGGAACGACGCGAACGTCGTTGCCATTGGAAGTGAAGGTCAAGAGGCCATCACCCAGGACAAAACTCAAGCGGCGGTTTACCCGGAAGGTGCCGCCAGAAACCTGGACCCAGGGAAGCATGCGCAAAAGCCAGCGGGAGGTGATTTCCTGCATCTGGGGCACGGACTTGGTGGTGGTAGTTAATGTTCGTGCCGCCGCGATATCCAAACTCATCTGTTCTTTTACTTCTACTGCCACTGCTCACCTACTTTCTCTCCGTAAGATGTACGGAATGGATATGATGTTTTCAAAATGTCCTCCAAGAAAAAACTATTTCCTGGTGCAACTTATTCAGGAGGCGCTTCCAGCCCTGACCCTCAGCCTGCCTCCGATGTCTCGAATGCGCGCCGGAACCCGCTCCTGACTTTATGCATGCCCCGCCAAGCTGGCAAGAGCAAAGAGTTAGCTTGGGCCAGCTAACCAATAGCCAAGCATCTAGCACTAGCTCCTCACAGCCTCCAATGGCTCTGCTGCCATTCATACGCTCATGCGCTTGTACAGGTGTACGTCTGGCATGCGTGAAGCTGGAATTGCATTCAGGCCCTCAGACTGCAGATGTACCAAATGTGCGCTGTCCCTTGCCTTGCATGTTGGTCAGTATGTGACTTGCTGCTCTTGGCCGGTTCAGTGACGGGGCCGTAGTAATCTGATAGAGCTGCGCCTCCCAATGACAAGTTCACAACTAGGGGTCCCGAATGGGTGTGGGTCTCTTCCCGTATCTAGCCTGATTGGGAGCACTTTTGTTCGCCAGTATGTGTGCCTGTTCGCGTTTGAGCGCCGCGAGCACGTTCGAGGAAAGAGGACTGGCAAACACATACAGCCCGACCTTCCTCTTAACAAGAAAAAAACCGTGCAGCGCTGCGCACATGACCTTGAACGCACTCTCTCGCATAGGAGATTCACGGGTCAAGGCAATGATATCCGAAGCCCTTTGCGGAGGGATCAGGCACTTGAGGCGATCGTTATGGAATGCAATCAACGTTTGGTGCAGCCGCTTTGGAGGAGTATTCCGGGGACACCCGCTCTCTGGATAGAACGCAGAGTGGAGCTGGAGGCAAGCAAAGGATGCTCTTCTTATGCTCCTTGATCCCTGGTCATTCCGCAAACAATGCCATTCCGTGAGCGGAACAATGATCCGATCCCGTTGATTGAGAAGGATAAGATTGTAGAGGTTTCCTGGTTGGCTGCGCACTCGACGAAGCTGTGGGGGCGTCTTCACCTGTTGTGTGGGAGGAGTTGTTGATTGCATGTGCTTTCCTTTCACTTACCACATATTCGCCACATCATTCTTCAGTGAAGAATACACCTGTAAAGGGCTGTTGTAAATGAAACAGGATATAGGTACTATGCCTGTGCTTGGTCACTAGCATTGTCTTATGGGCGCGCTGGCGGAATTCGCGCAAGATCTCATTCGTGAACCTATCAATGCAGGATTAGCGGTAGTCGGGGCCCGAGGACGCGTCGGCGTCCAATGCCGAAAGCCGAAAACTAACTGGAAAGCCCTTATATTTTGCTTATTGCTTGACAGGACGCTTGCCAATATGTCAAGATATAAACTAAGCATTGTACGTCTATTCCTCTGAATTCATATCTGCTCCTTAGATACTCTGCAATAAGGAGGTTGCAATGATCTTTACTGACAAGTCTGTTCCTGCCCCTATTTTAAACTGATCGGATACAGACTTTATTTGTTGCCTGGTATTGTGTATCTCTTATCCTCTGGAGGACATACCTGTGTTTCAACAAATACTCTCCCCGGTTGCTGACAACCTTTTTCTCTCCTTTCTGGTTGGGATTATCCCTATCATCGTCGTCCTTATATTGTTGGGAATCGTAAGACGTGCAGCCTGGCAAGCAGCTTTGGCCGGACTGGTAGCTGGCTTTATTATTGCTATTGCGGTCTGGCGCATGCCGATCGGGTTGGCCGCTGATGCAACCTTAAACGGCATAGCTTTTGCTCTGGTTCCTGTAATGTGGATCGTGTGGGCGGCAATGTGGCTGTATAATGTTACGGTACGCTCGGGCAAGTTTGAGCTCTTTCGACGCTGGATGGTCTATAATGTGCCAGCAGATAAGCGTATCCTCTTGCTGATTGTGGGTTTTAGCTTTGGGGCTTTAATGGAAGGCATTGCCGGTTTTGGGACGCCTGTAGCTATTTGTAGCGCGCTGCTGATTGCGCTTGGTTTCCCGGTACTCGAAGCGTTGACGCTCACGCTTATTTTCAACACCACCCCGGTTGCCTTTGGGGCCCTTGGTGTCCCCATTGTAACCTTAGCTGGCGTGACGGGATTGCCGGCAAGTACTCTGGGGGCGATGGTGGGCCGTCAATTGCCGATTTTTGCTCTCTTCTTACCTTTCTATGCCATACTTGTATTTACGGGCTGGCGGGGATTACGAACGGTCTGGCCCGTTGCTCTGGTTGCTGGCCTCTCGTTTGCTGTGACGCAATTTGTGATCTCTAACTTTGTTGGTCCTGAGCTCCCTGA
The DNA here is from genome assembly GCF_004208415.1 of Ktedonosporobacter rubrisoli. Lineage (GTDB taxonomy): Bacteria > Chloroflexota > Ktedonobacteria > Ktedonobacterales > Ktedonobacteraceae > Ktedonosporobacter > Ktedonosporobacter rubrisoli. The sequence continues at coordinate 8,788,712 of NZ_CP035758.1, forward strand.
TGTGTTAGCCTCGCTGGTCTCCTTGATTTGCGTGATCCTTTTTGTGCAGATTTGGAAGCCACAAGATATTGAGCAGTATCGCGCCAGCGTAGCGGCCGTACCCGCCGCAGTTACGGATGGCTCGGCGATCGGTGAGGCGCATATTCCAGCTTCCAGCTCAGTAGACGCCGCAGGTTCGGAGGGCAAGCCTACCTTGCAGGAATCCATTTTTGCTTGGTTGCCCTGGTTACTGGTGAGCGTTATCGTGATCGCCTGGACGTTCTTGAAGGTGCCTACGTTAGGACAGCAGTTGATTAAGTGGCCGGGATTGCATAATGTTGTCTTCCTGACGCTTTATCGTAAGCCCTATGCGGCCGTGTATACGTTCCAGATACTGGGTACCGGAACGGCTATTTTGTTGGCGGTTATCTTCACAACGATTGTGGTGGTCCTGGCCGGTGCAAAGCCGATAATCTTTGTACAGGCCCTGGCGGATACCTGGCGACAATTGCGCTTTGCTATCCTGACGGTTGTGCTGATTGTGGGACTGGCTTACCTCTATAACTATTCAGGGATGGCCTATACCGTTGGGTTGGCGATCTCTAAAGTGGGGGCGATTTTCCCCTTCTTCTCAGTCTTCCTGGGCTGGATAGCCTGTTTCTTGAGCGGTAGCGACACGTCAAGTAACGCGCTTTTTGGCAATTTACAGGTTGTGGCGGCACGTCAGCTAAATCTGAGCCCGGTGCTGATGGCGGCTGCCAACTCTAGCGGAGCTGTCATGTCAAAAATGGTGTCTCCCCAAAATATCACAACTGGTGTCTCTACGACCGAACTGGTGGGGAAAGAGGGCCTGATTGTGCAGCGAACCTTCATTCACAGCATCATCCTGGCAACCATTCTTGGCGTGATTGTGCTGATCCAGCAATATCTTATCCCCGGAATTATCCCTCATTAGCCATTTCTCCTACTCTAGGAAAAGGGGCAGGTTTGGGAATACTTAGCCTGCCCCCTTCTAGGTTTGAGCTATTACGGTAAGGAATTCAATGAGTCTAAGGGTCTCGTGTCGTCAGGCCCAATAGGCCTATCCTTCGTTGCGTCCGCAATCCAAATGCCCAGATCAAACAGGCGCTCCTCTTCCATCTGCTCGCTCATGTTCTCCTTTTGCTCCTCATACATATCTACTTTCCCTTTTCCTCAATTTTTATGTATGTGTGAGCAAAAAGATTTATACTCTACTTATACGTAAAATTGCCGAAAAATTTATACTGTAATATATTCCATCTCATGCAAGTTGCCTCTTCTATTCTCGCATCAGCAATTTCGTTCTTTACTAAGAGAGGTAAGCAAGCAAAAGCAAGCAAGAAGTTATTTCTTGAAATTTCGGTGTGATTCATGTTTTGACCAATTTGTCGCAACAACAGAAGATCCTGTAAAGATAGTAAAATTTGTGAATGGAGGTAGAAACAAAGCAAAATTTGAGAATAGTTGTATCAGTAATACAGCTTTCATACGTGTTAGCCTTAGTTGCTACCGGATCTTTTACAGAAGATCAGATAAATAGCAATTTTTAGCGTTTAAGCAAGTAAATGATTCTTAAAGGAGAAAGATATGGCAACAAATCATCCTTCTGTAGAACATCATAAGAAAGCCGCAGAGCATCATACTAAGGCAGCAGAGCACCACACTAAGGCTGCGGAGCACCATACCAAGGGCGAGCATGAAGCTGCTGCCCATCATGCCCATCTCGCTCATGGGCACCATGCGCAGGCTACTGAGCATGCAAATGAAGCTGCCAAGAAGCATGCATCGCATACCTCGGCGGCAAAGGTATAACAAACTTCTTTCCAGCCATCGTTAGAGGACTCCCGGCCTTCCCAGATGAGAAAGCCGGGGGTCTTCTTCGTGTTCCAAAAAAGACTTGACCCTCACCTACACGTCATAGTTTATATTTAAATCCGCAGCTAAGAGTAATAATCCATAGCTGCTTACTAAATTTTGCGGATACTATTTGTATATAGAGAGAAAAGAGGGATTTTTGCATGAATATAGCGCAAAAAAAAGCCTCCTTTAGTATAAAACGTATGTTTCTGGCTCCCGATGGAAGATTGCATCTGATCTGGAGGCTTTTGCTGGGTTGTCTAACTTTTGTGTGTGCGCTTGAACTTGGCCTGTTTGTGCGCTCGTTGTTTCCGCGTTCAAGCGGGGACCTGGCTGCGGTTGGGCTAACTATAGAAGACTTTATCAAGGCGCTGGTAGCCGCCTCTTTTCTTATAATTGCTGTATACCTATTGCGACGCTATGTAGATCGGCGTCCCTGGAATACGCTTGGCCTGATCTCGCCCTTGAAGGGCTTACCATTTCTGCTATTAGGCGGGCTCTTCACCTTACTGACTGCCGGGCTCGTCCTGGGTCTGTTTCTGGCTTTGGGCTGGGTACGCATCATCGCCTTTCAGCCTGATCTCTTTGTGCTGCTGATAGTTGTGCTGAAGCAATGTACCATCACCTTCCTCTATGAGCCCTTGCCCGAAGAGCTGCTCTTTCGTGGCTATCTCTATCGCAATCTGAATAGTCGCCTGCCCCATTACCTGGCCGTGCCCGCGCAGGTTGTCCTTTTTGTCAGCACTGCCCTATCACTCTTTGCCGTCGAGTGGATTGTCAGAGGTTCAGCTCAAATTGCCTTTGGGGGGCCGCTCAATTATGTCCTGACCCTGGTCCCGTTTGCGTTTGCTCTCCAACTAGCGCGGATCTTCAGCGGAAATCTCTGGACCTGTATCGGCATCCATCTGATGACCCTCACTGCCCAGGGCTACATCTTTGCCACACAGGAATTTGCCCTTGTGCGCGTTGCCTATCAACCAGGATTTGAGCAACTTGGCAATCTTTACGCGGCTCTCTACAGCGTGCTGGGTTGTATATTGCTGCTGGGCTGGCAATTTCTATGGAAGCGCCAATTTAACTGGCGGGAACAGATTTCTGCATGATTTGTGAGCGTACAGGCGTTGGCCAGAGCTAGCAAGCCCTGGCCTCTGCCTGCACCGTTTGCTTTGCGGTGTGGAACAAGTAGCACAAGCTTTTATCTTCGTCTGCTGCGTCGCCTCCTTTTGGCAAAAAGAACTTTATGCAGACGGGCCAACTTTCGGTGGGCAGGCTTGACAGCTGCCAGTTGACTAAGTTGTTGCAAGCCCTGTTCTGCGCTGGGATCAGTGGCGTAGTGCCGCAGCACTTCTAGCCAGTGCCGGCGCGCCTCTTCTCTGTCTCCCAGCTCGAAACAGGCTGCCGCCAGGGCGTTACGGGCTTCCCGATCGCGTGGGCACCAGTATACAACTGCCGCGAAGAGATCGCGGGCGCGCCTGAAATTTCGTGCTCTTGCCTCCTGTAGACCCTGGTTAAACAGATGGGCCGGGTGCGCGGCCAGGTGAGCATAGGCTGCCAGTGGCGCGCCGCAGTGTGCGCAAGTCTCCACGGGCCAGATGTTTTCGGCGCGACATGTATTGATTGGGCAAAGAAAAGTTAAAGTAGGCATCGTTTAAATTTCCCACGGTTTCAAGTTCATGGCCTCCTTAATGCCAGCGCGCCTGGTAGTTTCTTCATCTGTGCTTTTTGCTGCCTGCTGCATAATCTGCTCACGTATATCGGCAGGTAGCTTGGAGAAAAGGACATTGGCCAGGTGCTTGCAGAGAGATTCAAGCATATTGTAAGCCGCTGTGTAGGCTTCCTGGTCGCTGGCCGCAAAGGCCATTTCTCCCAGACGGCGCTGCTCGTTAATGGCGTTACTATACATTGCCTTATCGTGCATGCGATCATAATTGTAGATCTCATCGTTAATTGCCAGACAATCTTTTACTAAATTATCAAATTCGGTCCTGGGCGGCTGCAAGACCTCTTTTTCAGCCGGTGCCACGCTCTGCCATAAGTTCTCCAACTCGCCAAAATCATGGGCGGCGCGGGCAACATCCCCATGTTCGATGGCAGTATTCACGCGCTGGGTTGTTTCCTCCCAGGCCTCTTTCAGGCTGCTGCTCTGCCCGGAGGGTAGTTGCTGAAATTGCTTATCCAGCTTGCGCACATCGTCTTCCCTAATGTAGCGATCCTCGGGCGCCTCAACTGAGAAGCGAAAAGGAAGCTCACCTATGGTACCATTGCAGGTAATGTTTGCTTGCTCATCTACGTTTATATGTAAGTCTATGGGAGCGCCTCTAGGCAAGTCTTCCGGCACATTGACGCTGATTTCCTTAATCTTTTTCTCAAGTTGATAAAGCGAGAATTGAATGTGGCTGGTGCTGCCAGGATGTACAAACTGAAAGCTAGCACTCGTCGGAAGTGATGCCGGAGATTTAATCAGCTCTTTGCGATAGAGCTTGTTAGCACGCACTACTTCCAGCGCAATGGTTTTGGCAAGCACGGCAGTATCACCACCACCAATCGCCAGTGGTGCGTCCTGGCTCTGCGTGACCGGGCGGCTGGCTGAGGCTATCAGTTCGTCCTTGCTATCGAACACTTCAAAGTTCAAAAGGTTCTCGGCGGCGCGCTGCAGTGGGATGCGCGTAAAGCTGAAGTTTCCGGCGGGGCCGAGGTCGCAGTCATCGTCGTATCCCAGCGCGGGAATGGTAAGGCGGATATGCCCTCCGCTCAGATCAATCTCCTGGCTAAGCGTACTCACCTGACCGCCAAGATGGGCTTGTTGTGAACCAGTTGTACCCAGGCCGCGAAAGGCGATGCGCACAGTTCGCTCGGAATTATAGATGATCAAGCCTCCGCTGGCGGCCGCGCGGATAGCCGCACCCAGAGCTACAATACTATCCACATCTTCATAGACTGGCTCGGCACATTTGGCTCGTGGTGCCTGGGCATTGGGATTGGCACATAGCTCCTGGCGTACCAGTTGACGTACAAGCGGAATATGGGTAGATCCGCCCGCCAGGATGATCGCGTCTACATCGGCCAGGCTGATTTCGGCCTTCTCATGGGCCTTTTCCAGGGCTTCTAAGCAATAGGGGATGGTGCGCTTGATGATAGGGAGCATAATTGCTTCGATCTCCTGGCGCTCAAAAAGCATCTCTATTTCCACCCAGTTATGGGCCTGATCCTGGATGCTCATAGTATCGCGCAGCAGGAATTCATGCTCGGTCGAAAGTTTCTTTTTCACACCTTCCATGAGCTTCTTCATCTTCTCAAAGCGTAAGCGATCCTCCTCATCGTCTTTGAGGTTAAGATTAAGCTCCCACTGCTCCTCGCTTTGCAGGCGGCGCAAAAGCTCGTTAGCCAGCGCTTCGTCTATATCATCGCCACCCAGATAGTTATTGCCGCTGATGCCCAGCACTTCGAATGCTCCCGCCCGGCAGCGCAAGATAGAGACGTCGAATGTGCCTCCGCCCAGGTCATACACCAGAAAGATGCCATTCTGGATATGCGTATGCCAGCAGTAATAGCAAGCTGCTGCGGTTGGCTCGTGGAGCAACTCAAGCACCTGGAGGCCTGCCTGTTCTCCAGCCTTACGTGTGGCCTCGATCTGGGGCAAGTCGAAGTAGGCCGGAACTGTGATAATCGCGCGATCTACCTGCCAGCTGGTCGTGTTAGTCTCAAAGCCTTTGACATCCTCCTCGATCTGGCCCTTCATCTCGCGCAGAATATGCGCCGAAATCTCTTCGGGTGAGAGCTCTTCATTGCCGAGGCGAACCTTTTCCTGCCTACCCATTTTGCGTTTGATGGAATGGATAGGAGCCGGAGCTGTGCCGATACGCGAGAAGGCTTTGCGCCCTACCACAATCTCACCTTTGCGTGGGTCTTTCCAGACGCAGCTTGGCGTCGTCTCGCGCTTAGATACCGGGTCGCGGTGAATGACAATATCTGTGTCGGCCGGATTCATGATCGCAATAACGCTATTTGTGGTGCCCAGATCTATACCTACAGCTTTACTAATCAGTTGTTTTGCCACAATATTGCCTCCCAAAAGGAGCCGGCTAAGGCTCTAGTCTAGCATGCTGGATGTATGTATTTGCTCTTCGCTGCTCTGTGTGGGCGCGCCCATAACCACCACTCCTGATTGCACAATAGCGCCTTGATAGGTGATAACGGGAATCCTGACTTCGGCAACTACCTCGGAGGTAAATTCCGCACGATGTAGCCAGCCCTGCACTTCTACGTGCTCAGCTACCTCGTCATAGGCTTTGCCTAGCAGGTCCTCAATCTCTATACCTTCCTGCTGAAGGGCATCGCGCATCTGATCCTTAATGATGCGCAGGGAGACGAGCTTCTTCTGCACGGCTGGCTCCAAACGAGCAGCCAGCAGCTTTAAGGCGGCTTCGAAGCGATAGACGAAAACAGCCTGCTGGACTAAGGCCTTGATTCCGCTTGCCTTTGCCTGCTCCTCGGCCTTTCCGGCCGCAGCGAGTGCGGCCTGTTGCTGTTGCAACAGTGCTGCAACCTCGGCGGCTGGCGAGAGGAGATCGCTATCTTCGGGTCCAGGACGCTCAGAAAAGGTATGCCAATCAGGAAACTTAGCCATAGATGATATCACGCACCTCCAATGGTTGTTCTAGCCGCAGCGAGAAGGGGGGATTCTCAATAGCTGCCTGTAGATTCCCTTCTGGTATACGCTGAGCTTCTGTAAGCAGGGCTTCGATCAACGCTCCCTGATCAATGACTTGCAGGCAGCTGGCAGGTTCAACTTCCTGCTTTTGACGTACTGGATTAGTTTTAAAGCGCCTGACGAAGCGTTCCCATTGGGAATCTTCATAGCGGGTGCCAGGCAATTCAAATAGCTCGTGCTCCAGCCGGGTTTGTTGATGGGTCATCAACTCCTCGAAGGCCTGGCGATACTTAAGCTGCTCTTCGGGAGTAGTTGCGCTTGCATCAAGCTCATTGCGCCGCTCAACGATCTCGGCATATGTTGCCCGGGTTGAGAGCTTTAATATCTGAAATGGGTTCTGCTTTTGCTCATCCATGCAATTAGGCCCTTTCTCTTGATCATGTAATTAAAGCAAGTAATTTAAGTTTGGGAAGAGGACTGCCTCGGTTTTCTAGTGAGCTTATCTGTCATGCCAGAGCATAATTTTATTGAGCACCAGAAAAGAGGTGTTAAGGCTCCGCGCCTGGCTCATCTCGCTCAGAAAATCAAGAACTCTTGGGTTGTAGCCCCTGATGCGGAAATCATTGCGCGCATCATCCATCAGTGTGTAGAAGCGATAATTTGAGCCTCGGCGGGCGGCCAGGAGCGCAACTGCGTACTGTTCCCAGAGCTGGATAAGGCTGAGCAACTCTTCGATCCCCGCGGTGTAATTGTTCCAGCTACGAGCTAAGCGAATGTACTTGTAGGCAATATCAAAGTTGCGGCTTGTTAAGCCTCGATACAGGAAATGGGTAGCCAGCTGCTGATTTTCTGGCAGATACATATGCTTCTCATCGGGATAGCTGAAGGCAATTAATTGCTCAGCGACGGCGCTGGCCGCTTCTACTACCCTGGCAATCTTGCTATCATCGGTTGTGATGAGCTGGAACAGGTCGGAGAACCAGGCGTTGTACCATTCCAGGCGGGTAAGTAGGATGAGCTTATACATGGGATCGACAGCCTCGGGTACTTTGCCGAGATAGCTAAGGCCATCTTCGTAGTTCATGCGGATCTTTTCGGGCTGCCTGGCAAGATTTACCGGGTCCTCAAGCCGTCTGCGAGCCTCTTGTAACCATGTCTGGTAGAGCCCTTCGTGTAGTGTTCTGGCGAGGTCTTTCGCTTGTTTGACTTTTTGCTTGTCGAGCTGAAAATCAAGGACGATATGCTCAGCTTTGAGCAATTGCCGTAGCTCGTCATTCCAACGACTGCAGCTTTGCAGGCAATGTAGATGGATCTGGACTGCTTGCAAGTCATCTCTGTTGAAGGCTTGCTGAGCTGCTGTACTGTGCTGAGAGAGTATTTTGTGCAAGCTGCGTTGGAACAGCTTATCCCAGCTTTGTCGCTCAAGTGTAAGGGGATTACCGCTCTCGGGATCGATGCGCGTACTGAGAAAGTACGCCCAGAAATGCTCGCTACAGAGTAGATGGAGCCAGAGGAATGTGCTCAGTTTCCAGAAATGATCAGCTTTGTCTTTGCTTGAAGATTGTGCCAGGGCATGTTCTCGGTACACAACGGCAAGGCCGTGCAGAATAGAGATTTCGGCGGGAGTGATTTTGCGCAGGCAAGTGCGCCACTCCTGCTGGATTTGCACCATCTGATTAGACTGTAACGCTTGTAAGAGTGGGGGATGTTGTGAGATGCTTTGCGCAAGAAAGTGATAGCGACCCGCTCTCTCCTCAAGCTCGCTAGTTTGGGGCAGGATGACATGCAAGAGGCGCCCTACCGCGAGATCCATTTCGGCGCTGGCGGCAAGCTGTTCCAGGCTAAAGCCACGTAGCTCTTTTTGTCCGGTTCGTTGCACCGTATCCTGCAATTGCTGTATAGCCGCTGGCAGATCGCCTGCCATATAGGTCTGGGCTGTGCAATAACAGAGGAATTGTGCCCATTCCCGGCGCAGTGCAAGGGACTCATCCTGGAGAGAAAGCGCACGCTGCCAGAGTTGATTAGCTGCTGCAATCTCGCCCTTGATAGCCAGGAGGCGGGCTGCTGCGGCCGTTAGCGTGGGATCAGCTTGCTGTTGCGAGACTTTGAGCGCTGCCTCTTTAAAGCATGGAAGCTCTCTACGCTGACTCTGAACGTAGGCGCAGAGGCAGGCAAAGGCCAGACGTACATCTACTATTTTATCGATTTCTGCTTCGAACCGACTGAGGATGAGGGCCAGCAATTCAAAGCCGCGCTCAGACTGTTGCGTTGCCAGCGCCGTTGCGGCGAGAAGAACCTGGTAATAACGTGCCGGTATCTGCTTTGGCAAGTCATGTAGCGAGGGGAGCGTGTCGCTCTTTTTGGCGCTTAACCAGAGCTGCAGGCATCTATACAACTGCCTCTCAAATTTACGTTTGGGCTTAATCTTTTGTAAGAAATCAATGGCTTCGGCGGGCTTTTGCTTGCGTAGTTGTATGCCAATATATAATAGGACAAGCCACAGGTTTGTAGGGGAGCTGTATACCTGTTTTTTGATAAATCGCTCTTGCTCGGTACTATCCTGGCTGGCCAGGACGCGCAGTCTGGTGTGATGGGTCAGGCAGCGCTGGTAGAGGCGCTGTAAGGCAGATAAATTTTTACTGCTAGCTAGATACTGTACCAGCTCGGTCATTTTAGCAACCTGACTGACCTTTTCGGTCTGCAAACAGGTCTGTGTGACGCTGGTTGCTAGCTCCAGAATAACATCAGAGCGCAGCTGCTGCGCCTGTTCCAGCAATACCAGCAATTCTTCACTGGCGGTAGCGACAAGCGCCGGTTGGCGGCTCTCTAGCTGGGCAAGCAGCGCATACCACAAAAACCAGGGCTCTTGCGCGGCCTCAGCGAGTTGTTGTAGATCTTCCCAGATATTTAAGCTGGCAATAGCTTTCTGCTCCGGTGAGAGCAGAAAGTCGAGACATTGGGCCAGGATATGACTATCGGCAGGTAACGCCTGGTCCTGCTGGCTGAGGGCTAACTGTAGGAGATTATAGGCCTGTTGGCGGTACTGAGCAGCCTTTGCCCTCTCGCCTGCCAGCTGTGCGTGTGCGGCTCCTTGAAGATAGAGCTTGCAGTAACAGTAATAGTGCATGGCATTCCCGGCAGGCACATCGCTGTAATCGGTCGGGAGCTCGCTTTGCTCTCCAAGATAACCGCTTAAGAGTGCGGCGCGCCCTGGAGCGCGTCCCTTTTGCGCAATATCTACTAGATAGCTGTGATCTACCTGGAGATTTTTGGCGAGGGCGTGCACGCTAAAAAGCAAGGCTGCTCTCTGATAGCGATAGCGCATGGCAGCTTCATCGAGCAGGCTCTCGGCTTGCCGAGCATTTCCCTTAAGCAGAGCATAGAGAGCTTGCCAGGTCTGCCGGTCGGGGTTTGGTAAATGCGCAAAGAGCGGGGTTTGGATGGCAGCTTGCATCCTGGCAACTTCGTGCCGATAGAAAGCTACACCCAGAGCTGAGCGCAGTTGCTCCATTTCCTCCTCTATCGTCCCGCCGCCCGCCGTGGGGAGTATTCCCAAAGGCGCCTTAGAGCGTGATAGAGCAATGCGGGCCTCCATGGCCGGAATATAGAGGAGAGGCATTGTGGCGCGTAGCTGCTCAAGTTCCTGATCTGTAAGGGCGCCGGGATTACTTTCCAGCAAGAGACAGGCGAGCGTCCAGGCAGCCGGCAGGTGCCTCATCTGATTATAGCATTGTAAGACCTTTGGATGATCGGCGTGGAGCAAATTGGCCCAGGCCTTATAGTAAATCTGGCGCTCAGAGTATGTTTCGCTGAAAGCCGCAAAGGCCTGAAGCGCTTGCTGTGCATCGCCTTCTAACAGATAGAGTCGTCCTATAGTGAAGCTGGCAATATTATCAACATACTTGCTTAGATTAGCTTCGGCAAGAGCGCGAGCCGTGCAAGGAGGCTTCCCGCCACTTCGCGGGTCTTCAAGCCAGCATATCGCGAGGCTAAGGTTGATTAGAGCAATAACTATGGGATCATTTGTCGTGCTTATCTGCCGCGCTTCCTCAACTGCCAGCGTGAAATCTGGTAGCTTGAGCAGGGCGGAGAGTAAGCCAATCTGGGCCGTACTGTCACCTGGATGCGCTTGAAGCAGCTGTTTGAAGTGTGTCGCGGCTTGAACAGGAGTGTGCTCAATAAGCAGTGTTCCTAGGCCAAGCACGAGCTCACGCTTGGAGAGGGTGATATTGTGCTCATGACAGCGCCGCGCAAGCATATAAATGTCTTTTAACTGCTCATATGGGGTTGTGAAATCGGCGACACAGAGCTCATCCAGGTAACGGAGAATACGCTGGCTGAATTCAGGAGTAGAGGAGTGCTTCAGATAATCGAGATAGATCTCGATATGCTGGATGGCATATCCCTTGCGCTGAAGTAGTCCCATAATCACGCCCTGGCGCGACTGCTCGCCCACATTTCGGTACATTCTGGTCAGGAGTGCCAGCGCTTCCCTACTATCCTTACGTGCATCATAAGCTTGTAGCAGGCGCTGCCAGACCTCCTCCGGGCTGCATCTGGCTTTTTTCAGGCCTTGCAGTGCTTCCCCCATTTTCTCTATCGACTCTAGATCGGATGAACTGAGCTCGGCTAGATGCTCGGCTGCTAGATAGTCATCAAGAAAGGAAAGATAGAGATGCGCATAGGTTTGAGGATGCTGCAGAAAGATTTGTTGGGTTTGCCATAGACCGTCAAGCCTGAGTTGCTTGTCTTGCTCCTGTAGGGTAGCTTTCCATGTTTGTTTTAGCTGCCCCTCATGAGAAAATGGGCTCTGTATAGCCTGGCTAAGGTTGCGCCAGAATGGTTGCTTTGTCCCCATTTAGTTATTTCCTGTTGCCTTAATCTTTGCATATACGCCGTTGAGATCGGCCAGGAGCTCACCAATATCTGCGTAGCGCTTGTTGGGATAGAAGTGTAGGCAGCGCGCCACGATCGTATCAAGGGTGGCAGAGGCCGTATTGTTAAGGTGTGATGGTGGGATCAGACGAGCCATGCGCAATTGTTTGTACCAGCGATCACGCTGCATGAAGGATTGCGAGGCGAGGGAGGCCCGAGTGAGGAAAGGATGCTTTCCAGTCAGACCCTCATAGAGCATGAGGCCGATAGAATAGATGTCCGAGGCGGGTATGCTTTCGCCCAGCATGGTTTCAGGTGCCATGTAGCCTAGCGCGCCCACAATGCCCCGTACATGGCCCTGGCTCATAAGCCTGGCGGCCAGACCGAAATCGACGACGCGGATGATTCCATCATGGCCGAGAATGATGTTGTCAGGCTTCAGATCGCGGTGGATGAGCGGTGGTTCCAGAGCGTGGAGACCTTGCAGCGTGGTGCAGATCTGGCGAATCCAGTTGAGAAGGAGCAAAGCAGGTACATGGCCGAGTGTGGCCATGTGTGCGGCTAAAGTTGTGCCCTCTACATACTCCATGACAATGAAGCCACGCTTTTCGCGCTGCGGGTCGATGCCCATATCATAGACGTGGACAAGGTGTTGGCATACTTCGGGATCATTTAGCTCTTCCATAAGGCGCGCGAGCACAAAGGCATCGGCGAAGATTTGTCTTGCCGTCTCTGCATCTAAATTTGTATATCTGCTGAATTTGATGGCTACGGTGCGGATGGGCAAGTCAAGAAAAAGCTGCGTTCCCTTGAAAACGGCTCCGAAATTGCCCTCACCTATGTAGCTCTGCAATTGATAGCTGTCTCGTATTGTCTGGCCTTCAAAGCTGCGCATATCAACATCGGCTCTGCTCGCGATGTACTCTGGCATGTATTCTGGCCTCCGGCATGTAACTCTTTGGCTAAAGTGACTTCCCATATATACAGTATTTTGTGTTTATAGTGTATGACGATAATGAAGGCGATATTTAAAATTATAATCTCTATCACGTGGAGTACTCATCCATATGGGCGAGGATGCAGAGAACCATTTTTTTGCCTTTGCTGACGAGGCTAGTATTTATACTTTACATTATGCTAAAAGTAATATCAATAGTTTACAGATGTAATTTGGCTTGAAAGGGCTCCTTCGGCAAAGAAAGAAAATGTATAGTAAAGCTGGGAATATTCTTATGCGCTATTTTTAGGGATGGGACGGCTAGAGGCCTGGAGATAATAAAAACGCTATGTGTCTGTGAGAAGAGCAACTCACTCCTAGCACGGAAGTTGCTCTTCTCTAAACATAAAGCTCTGCAAGCAAGAGCCAGCAGCCTCTAATGGGCTAAGACAAGATTTGGATCGCTGAGCGGAGCCACAGCCAGGGACGAGGGAGTTTGCGCGGAGATGAACTGCTGCAGCCCGTTCTGGACGTCTTGATCGGTAAGCACATCGAAGTGGTTGGTTGTCATCTGCTGGAGCGGGTTATTGCAGCGAGAAGAGGCCTTATGATCTTGAAAGATACGCCCATAAATACCCGAGGCGTAGCCTCGGTCCGCAAGCCATTGTGAGCTCGCGAAGTTTTTCACGCCAGGAAAGTGAATACAGATCCCTGGACTATAGAGAAAGTCGAGCGGATTTCCTATAGACAGGCTGGCCAGATGATGGCTGGCGGCGCTGGAAGCCAGAGCCTGGTTGGATAGAGCGCTGCCAAAGAGCACATCTGCAAGACTATTCTGGCCACCGTGGGGGGGAGCGGAAGCAGTTTGATAAACCTGGAACAGATCTTGCAGGCTGGTAAGCGGTAGCTCTGGCTGTTTAGCAGGTACGAGGGCAGGACACATAAGCTGGTAATATTTTTTAGCCAGATAGTAGCTCATGGCATCTTCGTTACGCATCCCGCCTAAGGGAGCATCAAGCGTTACGATCCCGGCGAGCCGGCTATTGTGGGACGAAGGAAAGCCGTGCTGTGCGAAGTAAGCTAGCAGGCCAAAGGCTATGGTACCCCCAGACTGTGACCAATCACATAGATGTTGGTGTCAGGATAAGTGTTGAGATAGTTTGTGACCTGGACTTGCAGTTTATTTACATAGACACTCAGATGCTGGGTAAAGGTATCCTGGCAGGCGTAGGGCTGTGGATGACCAGAGCGATCGAGCCCATTGTAGCTGAAGATTTTCAGCGTAGCGCCTGGCTCGGTTTTCGCAAGCCGGGGAACAATTCCGCCAGGCTGATCGAAGGAATAGATATGGCCCGAGAGTCGGTTATGGGCGGCATCGTCGCTTGAGAAGTCTGTATCGATGCCTTGAACAAACAGGAACAGTTTATGCGCTGAACTGGCCCTGCTTGCGCTTGCCGTAGCCGGCGCATGCGCGAACAAGGTGCTCAGCAAGGAGAGAAGCAGCGCGACGAACACGCCGAGTTTGAGCAGTAAACGAGCACTAAAATGCCGATGTCCGGCAACGAGTGCTGGCTTTGTCATAAATGCACACATACCACCATCCCCAAATAGATTATGCTTTAGATTTTAGCAATCAGTTAGATAATTATCTGTATAAGAAAGTATATAAGCACCGGAGTAGAAAAGGGTTGTGGATGAGTAGAGAGTGTGTTGAGAATGAGTAGAGATTTTGCGTCCTGAGATGAATAAATAGGAAGCGGGTAAGAAGATGTATCGAGGCCTGATTGGTGGAACGCGTCAGGCTAAAGCTACTCCCTCCGTGATAGTTGCCCCTTAAGCGCTTCGGCACCATGCGCCGGGACAAGCTCATGTGGGAGAGAGTAACCGCAGCCAGTTTGTCGATCCTGAAAATCGTGAGACGACAAAAGCTATTTACCTGTAGAAAGTGCTTCGCGTGCTGTGGCATCGACGCCTTCTTCAAGGCGAACGGCACAGGCTCTCAGGTAATTTAAAAAGTTGCCTGTAGCCTGGCGCAAGGCCTCTACTAGCTCGGCATCGGGCCTGATAGTGGGCTCCCACCACCAGCGCGAGATTGTCCAGGTGCCTTGCTCTAAGCGGGAATCCAGGCGGCCTATAAAGCGATTCTTGTAGAAGACGGGGAGCACATAATAGCCCCAGCGGCGCTGTTGGGCCGGCTTGTAGACTTCCCAGGTGTAATCGAAATTGAAAAGCTGTAATACTGCCTTGCGATCCCATAGGAAGTTGTCAAGCGGGCCAAGAAAAATGACCCGAGGTGGTGGAGGAGCTGCATTTAACAAAGGCAAGGCACTGCTGGGCATATGATAGAGAGCAGCTTTCTGGCCTACCTGCACAGGTAGCAGCGTGCCCTCCTCTACGAGCTGGGCAATAGCTTTTTTGCGTGTTGTGCTATCCCCGCAAGCGCTCCAGATGCATGCTTCGGCAGTAGGACGGAGCAGCCCGCTGGCCTGATGGCGGCGTAGGATAATCCAGCGATGGAAGGCTTCCTCATCGGTCAGCAGGGGCTGATTATAATATTGGGCGGGAATAACTTGCGCGGGACGGGCGTAGTAGTGCCGGCCGGATTTGCGATGGTGCGTGAGCAGCATACCACAGGCCCACATTGCACGTAACACGCGCTTTGTACGCGTTAGCCCATACCAGCTATTGTTGTCTGGTAAACGAGAGCGGTCTTCGAACTCCTGTGATGAGAGTGGGCCCTGAGCATCGATAGCGGCAAGAATCTGTTCGGGTAAGCCAGGGTCGGCTTGTAATATCTCTCGATCGTGGTAGGGGCGATACATCTGGCGAATGGTTTCGCGTAAAGGCCAATCGCTGACGGGTACCAGGCAAGCTTGTTTATCCCAGGCGTCGTAAACGACCCTATCTGTATAGGCCGTTGCTTGCCAATCGTCGACGCGATAGCCAGGTACGCGAGCCTGAAAAACCAGGTCTGGATTGCGTCCTACCGGATTGAGTGGATCATATTGTACAGTTCCCAGCTGCGTAAAGACTCCTGGAAGATCTGATTGGGCGAAGTGATACTTAACCAGGAAGTCCCGGGCCTCTTCATAAGAAAGCTGCAGTGCCATAAGTTATCTTGCTACCTTTGTTCTTGGATGTCACTATGCATGTTTGCGCGCGAGCCAATCCTGAATTATCTTGATATGATCAGCGTAATGGTCGTGGGCCGCAGGTGGAATCGTCGTCCAGACGGGATCTCCATTGCTTGCAGGCTGGTTTAACTCTGCCTCGCTCATGGCCTGCACGCGTTCTACCAGGCGTTGGTGAGCCGTATGTAATTCAGTGCGCACATCGTGTAGCGGGCGATCTATATTGGCCTGATAGATGATTTCATTCATTTCATCATCATCTTTGCCAGCAGCCGGATCGTTAAAGGGTACACCTTCTTTTCTGGCTTGCATGATGGTCAGACGGCGCTGTAGCCACCAGCTTATATGGGCCAGATTATCCTTTACTGACCACTTCCCATTCACGCCCGGGGTGATCATCTGCTCTTCGCTTAAGGACGCGAGCAGGGTTTCCAGTGCGCTATAGCTGGAGGTCAGATCGTCGAGGAATCTCGCTTTGTCAATATGTTCTTCGGCCATACTCTTCCTCCCGGAAAGAAACTAGAGGTTCCACGTTCAAAAAATGAGATGCTGCATTAGTAGCAGCTACTACCTGGGCTCTTGGCAAAAAAATGTCTGAGTGTGCCCTCAAACTTGAGTCTAGCATAAAAAAAGGTTATAATCTGTCCTGATTGAACGGGTTCTACCCAAAACGTGGGGCTAAGCTCAATAGATTCTACCCAAAACAAGAGGTCCCAAAGCTTTAGTAAAAGCAGGAAAATTGGCAGAAAGCTGAAAGAAAAGTGTATTTCCCGACGACACGTGTACTGACCGTGCTAGAATTGCTACAATCGCACCAGCGCCTCAGTGGACCTGAGCTGGCTGAAAGATTGGAGGTAAATACGCGCACTATACGACGCTATGTGACCATGCTGCAGGATTTGGGCATCCCTGTTGAAGCTGAGCGTGGTCGCTACGGCTCGTATCGCCTGCGGCCGGGCTTCAAGCTACCCCCACTCATGTTTAACGATGAAGAAGCTCTGGCCCTGACTCTGGGGCTCTTAGCGGCGCGCCGGCTGGGGCTGGCCACGGCTGCTCCCGCCGTTGAGGGGGCGATTGCTAAGATCGAGCGTGTCCTGCCGTTAACCTTGAAAGAGCAGGTGCGCGCTATTCAGGAGACTCTGGTATTCGATGTGCGCCCGGCTCAGGCGAGGCCACGTAGTGGAATCGTAAGCCTGTTCTCTACGGCTTCTGCGCAATACCGGCAGGTTCTGCTGTGCTATCAGCCCTGGCAGTCAGAGGTAAGCGAGCGCATAGTTGATCCTTATGGGCTGGTGTATCGTTCGGGCTTCTGGTATACGGCCGGCTATTGCCATCTGCGCCAGGATCTGCGTACCTTTCGCCTGGATCGGGTAGTGCATGCCGAGATGTTAGAGGATACCTTTACGCCTCAGCCTGAGTTCGATTGCTTGAGCTTTGTTCAGCAGTCCATCGCCAGGACCCCAAGTACCTGGCTGGTAGAAGTGCTGCTTGAGACCACCCTGGAGAATGCTCAAAGCATGATACCTCCGTCTCTGGCCGTGCTGGAGCAAGAAGGCGAAAAAGTAAAGTTTTACTGCTACGTCGATAATGTCGATTGGATGGCCCGGGTCCTGATCAGGCTGAGTTGCCCTTTTATTGTGCGCCAACCCGAAGAGCTGCGCGATGCTCTGCGCCGGCTGGCAGCTCAGATTGTCGCGCAGGCGGAACGTACCGAATAACGCGCGTTGGGCTATGCACGCTTGTGGCGCCAACGCGCCTGCCACAGGGTAAGTATACAGCCGACGAGTCCAATAAGGCCGTAGAGCGTCCACGACCAGGCAGGATCTCCGCTCTCTATTAGCGCTGTGCCAAGATAGTTACCGATGGCCCCTCCCAACGCCCAGGAAAGCGAGAACATGCCAAAGAAGGCCCCGGCATTTTCCTGTGAACTGGTGCTGATATCGGCGACAACCATGTCGGAGCCGGGAAGCACCAGGGTTTCGCCAAGCGTATAGATCCCTACGCAGCATAAGAGCCAGAAGCCGGTATGGAAAAATTGAATCAGCGCAAATCCCAGGCCGGTACAGAGCATACCAATACTTACCAGATACATAGGATTGTATCTCTGAAAGACTTTTTTCAGGACGATGGCCATCAGCACAAAGCCGGTTCCCCCATTTACCCAATAAACGGCGCTAACATAGAAATCGTTATGGCTTATGCGGAAAGCCTCCAGGGGGAAGGCTACGGTGAGCTGCGTAAATAAGATCCAGAATAGGACCATAAACAAGGTAAAGAGCATAAAGTGTTTATGCCCCAGAACTTGCCTGAAGCTATCGACAAGCTGGGTGCGCGTAGCCGAAGTACGGTATTGCTGCCGAAAAAAGAAGAGCGTTAGAGCGATAAGAAAAAATAGTCCACTGCCCCCAAAGAAGGGGAGCTGAGGGCCGAATAAGAGCAGGAGCGAGCCCAGCAATGGCCCAAGAACGGCTCCCAGATTAAGGACCTGGTTGAGGGTGGAGAAGATACGTTTATGCTGTTCGGCTGGCTGGGCGGCAAATACTGAGTGAATAGAGGGGTTATATAAGGCGCCTCCGGTGCCCATGAGCAGGGTGGCACCTAGCAGGAAAGGGAAGCTTTGGAAGAGCGCCAGGCCGAGAAATCCCAGGCTGCGTACAAGAATACCCGTCAGGATGGTGGTACTGTGGCTAAGGCGATCGCCGATCATTCCTGCGGCGAGGGGTAACGCTCGTGTGCAGAGAATATTGGCGCTTAGTAATGTTCCTACTTGCCAGGCTGGATAGTGCAACGTAGTGGTAAGGTATACCGCTAGAAAGGGCAAAATCATAAACTGGCCGACATTCATCAGAAAGGCTGAGGTGAGCAAGAGCCTTGTCGCAATTGAGAGGCGAGCGGCTGCGCTGAGATCCGGGCGTCCTCTAGCCTGAAGAAGAAGTTGCTTCATCTTATCTGATACGTTCCTTCCAGATCCGAGTTTGGGAAATGATAGGCTGTGGGCATGCTTCGGTCAGGAAGGCCAGGATGCCTGGCGGGCAAGCTGGCCTCTTCCCAACGGCTATTGCTAACAATTGCTCATCATTATACGCTGAAGTAAACCTCAGTCGTGATGGGCCGGGTGGAAGAGCACAGCGTGTTTTGGATTTTCCCAGCAAGTCTCATGAATAGGCTCGCGGCTGTCAGCTCCCCAACGCAATGCGGCCAGGGCCAGGACGAGAAAGAGTAATAAGACAACTATAAATTCCATACTGATCTCCTTCCTATGGCTGGTCAGGCATTCCTTCTACTGGAATGGGCCAGTGACTAAGATTTGATGAGATGTAACCGACGATAGCCTACTTTGCTCTTTCAGGCCGCTATACTTCAGATACTGCCCCAGAATAATAAGTTCTGGAGCACTATGCTGAATAACGTTGCGATTGCAAGTCCGTAGCCGCCTTGTGGGCGCGCTACTATGGATGGTGAGCGCTCAGTCGAATGTATAATATCTACAGCTTGCTGATTGACAAGCTCAATCTGAAGTGGATGCATTGGCATTCCTTTCCTCTCTACCCCAGCCCGCGCTACAACATGCCAGGCTAAATGGGTGCGACTCACGCCCTTGACATAGATACGAATAACCATCTAAAATACTTTTACTGGTTAGATTATACCTTGTATATGCTAACCTGTCAAGTGCTGTATGGTGGTTAGAAAAGTATAGCGTATTGGGCTGAGATGTGATAGAGTGTGGGTTTGAAGGAAGTAATGACAATGAGCAAACTACAAACTACGGCACCCATGTTTGACATAAGCGCTAACTACTTATGTCTTGACTTTGCCAACACGCTGGAGAATCGGGCCGAAGCCGTTCCCCAAGAATTGCTGCATGGCTATAGCGATCTTGTGGCCTGGAGCGTGCAGGCGCAAATCCTGAGCAAAGATGTTGGGGAGCGACTCAAGCAGGAGGCCGATCAGCAGCCCGGTAGAGCAAAAGCTATCCTGGTGCATGCGATTGCCTTGCGGGAAGTAATCTATCGGGTCTTTAAGAGCATTGCGCTTGAGAAGCAGCCGAACTCCCAGGATCTGCAGACCTTAAATGTTTACCTGGCGACTGCCCTCAGCCGAGCATGCATTGTGCCGGCTGGAGAACATTATGCCTGGAGCTGGGATGTGCAGCCAGAGACAGAGCTTGAGCAAGTATTGTGGCCGATCGTACGCTCGGCTGCAGATCTGCTCACCTCGGATCGATTGTCGTTAACCCGCCTCTGTGCTGCCGAAGATTGCGGCTGGTTGTTTCTGGATACCAGTAAAAATCGTAGCCGTCGCTGGTGCAATATGCAGAGCTGTGGCAATCGGGCTAAAGTGCGCCGACATTATGTCCAGAAGAAGAAAGCTGAGCAGAAGGCCTGAAGTGAGGCTGGCTGTTCGCACTTTCCTAAAATCTGAGCCTCTCGTTTGGCGCGGGTGGGAGCCTGTTTCTCGTCCTGTTTTGCACTTTTGCCAGGCCTCTGGGCGCGCCTGAAGCATGGTAGCGAGGCCGCCCAGAGGAACTATTTTAAGATAGGGCTTCCAGGAGCTCGCGTAAAAAGAGCTCGGCATCAGTGACCAGACCGGCAGCCTGGAAGCTTCCTCTATCCGCCAGCTTGGTTACCACCGCTGGATTGATATCAACCACAACCGTGCGAACGCGAGCCGGGAGAAGATTGCCAGTGGCGATGGCGTGCAGCATAGAGGCGATCATAATTGTCATTTCAACGCCCTGAATCTCCTCACGCATGCGGCGCTGAGCCTCTTGCATATCGGCAATTACGCCCGGCATAGGGCCGTCGTCGCGAATTGAGCCAGCAAGCACCAGGGGAACTTTATGCTTAATGGCTTCGTACGTAATGCCTTCGCGCAGAAGCCCTACCTCGATAGCCTTCTCTAGAGAGCCAACGGCGCGGATCGCATTGATGGCGCGCAAATGATTGCGGTGCCCTCCCTCGACCTGCTCGCCACTCTCTAGATTGACTCCCAGCGAGGTGCCGAAAAGCGCCGATTCGACGTCGTGAGTGATAATCGCATTACCGCCAAAGATAACCTGAACGTAGCCACGGCGCAGCAGCTCGGCAACGTAGCGCCCGGCTCCTGTATGGATGACCGCTGGCCCCAGGACAAAGAGGATCTTGCCGTTGCGCGCGCGTGTCTCCTTCATCTGGCGCGCAATCTCCTGAATCGCCAGCACCTTTACCTTCTCAGAGGAGACATTGCTTTGCATAAAAGCGAAAGCCTCGCGTCCGCGATCGCGCTCAAATGGCTGCACACGAATGCCCTCGTGCCCTACGACGATCTGATCTCCGGTTTGTACCTCGTGCATAGGCTTGCAGTAGGCCCGCTTGTGCTCCTGGTCGATTACAATGACGACATCCATCTCAATAGCTTCGACGGCGATCCATTGGCCGTGGAGACGTACCTGAGTAGGCAAATTAGTAGTCGAGTAAAAATTGGCAGGTAGCACACCGTTTTGCTCGACGCGGGCCGTGTGCACATCATCGGCATGGACGAGCGCTACGCCAAATTGCTGTAGCTCCGACAGAATGAGCTCAAGGACCGCATCGTCAGGGGCCTCTATCTTGAGGCGAATATAGCTTGGATCATCTTTGTGGACGCCGATGCGTATATCTTCGATGACAAAATTGCCGCCACGGTCCATAATAATGTCCCAGGCTCGTGGTAGCGTCCAGGAATCGATAATGTGTCCGGTAATCTCTACTACTTCGTGAATTGTGCCCATAAATTAGTTTCTCTACTCTCGCTTTACTTCTCCAGTGCGGCAGGCAAATATGCAGGTTATGTCCGTGAGGTCGGACCGTGCCGCCGGTATTGACAGGGGTATCCCAAACTTCGATCCACTAGAAACAAAAAGGCCATGCTGGCGTTAGTGTATTCTTCTTGCTTGCGAAAGTCAATGCGCGTAAAAGTTGCGGCAGGCCTTTCCGCCTTTTCATCTTCCCGCTACCCTCAGGCGCCGGAACTAGCAGAGCTGGAAAGTTTAGTAATTGCGGCCCCTCTCAACAAAGCTTAAGGAGCTGGCAAGAAGCTTAGCCAGAAAGAAAAAGCTGCACGTAAGAATAAAAATGTTACTAGAAATACAGATATTCTATAAAAGAAATTTACAAAAAGACGAATTTAAGATATTAAATGTAGTATATATCTATTAGGTACGAAGGGGAAAATGTAGTAGTAGGGAGTATATAGCTGAGATCAGTGTGCATTCTCGATATGGAAAGGAAAAATATGACGAGCAAGTATGGTGAGGGCAGATCCATAAGAAAATATCTGCTCTATATTGTGGGAAGTGTATGCCTGTTAGCAGGAATAGTATTTATGCCGCTCGGCTTGACTGCTCAGGCGGCAGCAACGAACTGGCCAACCTTTATGGGGAGCAATGCCCATACTGGCTATAATGCGTCAGAGACAGTTTTGACGGCAAGCGTAGCCAGGCAAGTAAAAGTGCACTGGAAAGATCATGCTGGCGGATCGATTAGTAGTCAGCCGGTCATTGTAAATGGAGCAATCTATTGGGGCTCATGGGATGGCTACGAGCATGCCACGGATCTCAACGGTCATCAGCGCTGGCAAACCTTCCTGGGCAAGACCACGCCTCCTGCTAGCCAGGGCTGCACGCCGGCGAGCGCTGGCGTATCTGGCACAGCTACAGTAGCAGATATCTCAATCAAGGGGCATATGACGCCGGTTGTGCTGGTCAGCGGTGGCAATTCTCATTTTTATGCCCTTGATGCAACCAACGGCAAGGTCCTCTGGGATACGAAGCTAGCCTCCTCTGCCGATTATATGCTCTGGGCGGGCTCAACCCTCTATAAGGGCAGCGTCTATGTAGGCGTAGCCTCCTATGGAGATTGTCCCCTGGTCGCCGGTCGCGTCGTGCAGATGAACGCTTCTACGGGAGCCGTCGAGCATTCATTCACCACAGTTGCGGCCGGCTGTATCGGTGGTGGAATCTGGATGGCTCCCACAATTGATGAAAAAACTGATACACTTTATGTCTCGACGGGAACTTTAGCACCCTGTAAAACCCTCGAAAAGCTCTCCTATGCACTGATCGCTTTGCATACCTCCGACCTCTCGCTGTCAAGTTCATGGCAAATTCCTAACTCACAGGATGCTAAGGATAGTGATTTTGGCAGCACGCCTACTCTCTTCTCCGCGACAGTCAATGGCAAAGCGCGCCAGATGATCGGGCTGGTGAATAAGAACGGGGTATACTATGCCTTTGATCGGACGAATATAGCGGCGGGGCCCTTATGGGAAGCAAAAGTATCAACCTCGCCTAACAATATTGCTTCCAGCGCCTGGGACGGCAAGCGGCTTTATGTTGGTGGCACGCAGACGACCATCAAAGGCAAGCCATGCTTAGGCAGCGTGCGGGCTGTCAATCCCGCCACCGGGGCCTTCCTCTGGGAGTATTGCGCGCCGAGCAAAGTTATCGATGCTCTGACAGTTGTGCCAGGTCTGGTCTTCACTGGCGCTGGTAGCCATGTCGTCGTCCTGGATGCCGCAACCGGTCGCGAGCTCTATGTCTATAGGGATACAAGCCATGCCTCGACCTTCTGGGGAGGTGTTACGGTCTCTAATGGTGTGATGTATATGGGCAATGAAGCTGGCAACTTGTATGCCTTTGGGCTATAAGCGGCCTGGTGCTTTGGTTGAGATGAAGTAGGGAAAGAGAGAAGAATGCTCATCAGGCATACTTTAGAAGTTATAGGCAGGCGCATGAATATGTGCCTGCTTGGATTGCTTGGAGTCGCAGCTCTAGTGCTTGGGCTGCTGCTCAGCCCTATGAGTGGGCCATTTCAGGCTGCGGCATCCGGGCAGGCGAGCTGGTTGACCTATATGGGCAACAACGCGCATACAGGATTTAATGGGAGCGAGGCCGCGCTTAATCCCGCCTCTGCCCATCATCTGAAGCTGCATTGGAAGTATAAGGCTGGTGGTCCCGTTAGTTCGCAAGTGATGGTAGATGATGGCAAGCTTTATTGGGGCTCATGGGATGGCTACGAGCATGCCACGGATCTCCAGGGCCATCAGCTCTGGCAAACCTCCCTGGGCACTGATGCGCCCCGAGGATGCTTTCCTCCCCGCGCGGGCGTAGCCAGTCCCGCCACTATAACGACTCTCCCAATCCAGGGGCAGAGGACGCGTGTAGTCCTGGTGGGAGGCGGTAACGCGCGCTTCTACGCTCTCAATGCTGCCAATGGCCATGTGCTCTGGAGTACGGCCCTGGGCAAAGCGCCTGATTATATGATCTGGGGCGGAGCTTCTGTCTATAAAGGGAGCGTCTATGTTGGCATCTCTTCATATGGCGATTGTCCGCTGGTGGCTGGCAAATTCTATAAATTGGATGCCAGCACAGGAGCAATAGAGCACACGTTTACGACTGTGCCGGCTGGCTGTGTCGGCGGTGGGATCTGGATGACTCCTACTATCGATGAAGCCAGGAATAGCGTCTATATAACCACCGGTACGTTGAGCACATGCAAACCATATGAAAAATTCGCCTATGCCTTGCTTGAGTTCAACGCGGATGACCTCTCGCCGCGCAACTCGTGGCAAATTCCGCCGGCAGAGCAGAGTGGGGACGGCGATTTTGGCAGCACGCCTACGCTCTTCACGGCAACTATCCAGGGCCATACGCAACCTCTGATCGGAGCCGTCAATAAGAATGGCTTCTATTATGCCCTCAATCGCGATCACCTGAGCTCAGGCCCGGTCTGGAAAGTGCGCGTCACCACTCCTGAGGTCAACGATAAATCGAGCATCTCGTCGAGCGCCTGGGATGGCAAACAGCTATATATCGCTAACTCACATACTGTCATTGCCGGGCGCGATTGCGCCGGTGGGGTGCGCGCTGTCAACCCGGCCACTGGCGCATTTCTCTGGGAACATTGTATGCCTGGAAAGATTCAGGGTTCGGTAATGGCGGTGCCTGGCATGCTCGCGGTGGGATCTGGCAATTTTATTATTGCCCTTGATACCGGTACGGGTAGGCAAGCCTTTGCCTACAACGACCAGGATAAAGCCTCGTTATTCTGGGGTACGCCAACCATCTGCAATGGTATGCTCTATATGGGCAACCGCGATGGTTTGCTCTACGCCTTTGGCTTATAGCTCTGTGGTGGTATGGTTTCGGCCATACCACTGCCCTTATTTGCTTCTGCTTCCTACATGACAGATAGGCTGAAAAGCGCATATGCGGCATTTCGTGATCTTTTGCTTTTGTAGTGGCGGTGGTTCCTGCTGGCTGCAGCGGGCCATCTCACCGAGCAAGCGGATGACTTTCTTGCGCAGCGTTGGCGTGTAGTCAATCGTGAAGTTATGCTCAGCATAGCACAGAATGCCGTGCGTGGGAGCTTGCTCAAAATAATCCTCAAGAAGCAGGCAGTAGGCAATAATCTGCATGATATGGTGATTAGCCGGGGCAGTAGCATCCTGGACAGTGGTCTTGAGCGTGACGGGAACGGGTCGCCCATCAGCGAGTTGGATGATATAGTCAGGCTTGCCAACAAGCGGGTATTCGTTGGAATATAAGGGCTCCGCCTGCCCATCAATATTTTCATAGACCAGCTTACCGGGCGGCAGCCCCAGTGTGCGCTGGCGTTCCTCGATGAGGCGTTGGCGCTGGTAGCGCCGCTCATTGATCAGGAGAGTCAACAGGGCAAGAGAGAATAGCAACAGGGCAATTCCGCCGACAAACAAGATAGTGCTTATCATCCTTCCTCATCCTGTATATGGGGCCTATGGCTTTGGCAGCAGCAGCGAGATACCCATAAGTGCTACAGCTAGCACCAGGAGCGCCACAGCCAGATAGGCTATACTGCGTGTGCGATTGCCAATACCGGGAGCAGGAGCGCGCTCTTCCTCAAATTCTTCAAACTCGTCATCCTCCTCTACATCCGTCTCCGGCGGCTCTTCCTCGAAAGCGCCCCTGCGGAGTAGCAATTGCTCTATCATCTGGTACTCCGGTAAGGCTGGAGCTTGCGGTCCGTGCTCGTGTTCCAGCTCTACCAGACGTGCAAAGAGTTCTTCTGTATCTGCCTGTACGGCAGGTTCAAAGCATTCGTGCCACCAGATAAGGGGGCAGTACTCGAAGGTCGCTACTTCGCTTGCCGTAAAGCGACGCTCTGCCCGATTGTGTTGCTGCCGTTGCTGTTGCATAGTTATTGCTATATGAGACCAGTTGCTGTGTCATAACTTCCTATGTGTAGACGGGAGCTGCTGGTTCTGGGTAATCTCCCAGGTCAGGATTGCCAATTCTGGAACTATTCTGAAGTTCAAGTATTAGGTAGCTGTGCTCTCAGGCGGAGACTTGTTCGCTGGACTGAGTGCCAGCCAGGCCCAGAGTCTCGGCTATCTCTGTCATAGCCTGGATCACAAAGGCGATATGCTCGTTGAGATCTATCCCGAGCTCTTCGGCGCCCTTGAAAAGATCCTCGCGGTTGACGCCGGCGGCAAAACCCTTGGCCTTCATTTTCTTGCGCACCGACGAGACCTCTAGTCCGATGATGCTTTTGGTTGGGCGGACCAGGGCCGTTGCGGTAACCATACCCGTGATCTCGTCGCAGGCAAAGAGGGCCTTAGACATCAGGTCGTTGCGGGGATTGGTTTCCCCATTGATGGTGTCGTTATGGGCCAGGATGGCATAGATAACGCGTTCGTCGTAGCCCTCGGCGCGTAACCAGTCTGCAGAGACATGCGTATGTACTTTCAGGTCGGGGTACTCTTCATAGTCGCAGTCATGGAGCAGGCCGGCCATCCCCCATAGCTCCTCGTCCTCTCCATACTTACGTGCGTAGGCGCGCATGGCGGCCTCTACGGCAAACATGTGCTTTTGCAGGTTCTCATTTTTGACATGACTCGTCATTAGCTTATAAGCGTCGTTGCGTGTTGGCATCTTGCTCCTCGTAAGTTTTTGCTGGTTTGACGGCATTTAGCCGTTTGTAGCTGTTATTATAACATAGCTGTCAGGTAGGCTTCGGCTGTAACTTCGCGCCGTAGTTTCTAGCAGATGGTATGCACATGCTCCCAACGAAACTGTAGCGCGGTTCTGAAGTATTTGAGGCTTGGATTGAGTGTGTGTATCTCCACATGCTGATGATATGGAGGAGAACAATGGCTAAGTTGCCTGCGAAAGGTTGGATATTTATCTTCGCTAGCTTGCTTGTTGCGCTGCTGGCTAGCGCCTGTGGTGGAACTGCCAGTACAGGAACGAGTTATGGTGGAAGTTCAGCGTCTACGACTGATGCCAGTAGTACAGCCGTTATCAAGACCTCTGACGCTGTGGTAGATGGAAAGTCTACCACGATCCTGACTAATGCGCAAGATAAAGCGCTCTACGTTTATGCCGATGATACCGACAAGACGTCGGGTTGTACGGGTGCCTGCGCTACAAACTGGCCTCCGCTTCTTTTCTCAGGATCTGGCTCACCTGGGGCGTCTACCACGCTACCGGGGAAGCTGACAGTGGTTAAGAATGTGCATGGTCAACAGGTAACGTATAATGGTCATTTCCTCTATACATTTGCCGGCGATACGGCGCCAAAACAAGTGAATGGAGAGGGCAAAGCCGGTAAGTGGTTTGTGGCGACTCCCGATTTGAAGGCTGGGGCGATTGCTCCGATGAGCACGGGGGCTGCGAACAGTGCGAGTGCGGGCGGTACTGCGGTTATCAAGACGTCCATGGCAAGCGTCAAAGGGAAGTCAGAGACTATTCTTACCGATGCTAAGGGAATGACTTTGTATTATTTTACTCAAGATACGGCGAGCAAAACTGCCTGCACCGGCAGTTGTGTGGGGGCCTGGCCTGCTCTACTCTTCTCGGGAAGTGGTCAGCCCATGGCCACGGCGAAACTTCCAGGCGAGCTAGAAGTTTATAAGAATGCCAACGGAAATCAAGTGATCTATAATGATCATCCCTTGTATACGTTTAGTGGCGATACAGCTCCCGGGCAGACAAATGGAGAGGGGGTTGGCGGCCAGTGGCATGTAGCAACTCCCGCTCTGGCTAAGAACGCCTCCTGAACCTCGTGGCCCACTGGAACCGCTCGGCACAAGCCCGGGCGGTTCTTTTTGTTTGCCATGCGTGGCCAAATTGCTTAGACTCTAGCCTCGGCAAGTGCTGCCAAGCATGGGATTGGATTAATATGCAAAAGATATTAGTTGGCTATAAATAATATATTGGACATTTTTACCTTTGTTTATTATGCTGAGAGGGAGCAAGATTTGTGAATATTATTCTGTAGGAGAAGTAGAAATATGAGCGAAAAGCAAAGAAGGAATGTAATTATTACTGGCGGGAATAGCGGTATAGGGCGGGCGGCAGCAGAGGCGTTTGTGCGCGAGGGAGCCCAGGTAGCGATTATAGGGCGCGATCAGGCGAGGCTCAAAGATACTGCGGAGACTCTAGCCTCTGGGGTGAACTGGTATCGCACAGATGTAAGCAAGCGCGAGCAGGTTGCCACAACTGTCGAACAGATCGTGGCGGACTGGAAGCAGATAGATGTGCTGGTGAATGTGGCCGGCTTTGCCAGGAGCGTTACCACTGATATGTCGCTGGCAGAGGCGGAGCGCGAATGGGATGCTGTGATGGAGACGAATTTGAAGGGTAGCTTTCTAATGGCAACCGCTGTGGCTCCGCATCTCGTACGTCCGGGTGGACGTATGATCTTCATTAGCTCTATCGCAGCTTATACCGGTGGCAGCCGGGCGGGCTCATCAGCGTATGCCGCAGCCAAAGCCGGCGTTCATGGCCTGACGTATGGCCTGGCGCGCGAATTGAGCTCGCAAGACATCACCGTCAATGCTATCGCGCCTGGCTTTATTGCCGATACTGGCTTTACGGGTCACTGGTCGGAGCAGCGCATCAATGGCATCGTATCCCAGACGCCGGTAGGCAGGGCTGGGCAGGCCGATGATATAGCTGCAGCCATCCTGTATCTGGCTTCGCCCCAGGCCTCTTTTGTTACTGGAGAGATATTGAATGTTAATGGCGGCTGGTTGTTTGGGCGTTAAGTGAGAAGAAAGAATGGCCGGCTATGTTTTAGCGTAGCCGGCTTTCATGATCCTGCATGGAGGCTATGTCAGGCTAGCACAATTCGATGAGCAAAGTATGAGCAGTCAATGAGCAATCATTGTCGCCATCTTCCGGCTGAGACTCCATACTAACACTGCAAGGTTTCTAATAGAAATGTTAGTGCGTATAACTCTGCCTGGAGGAAGATCTATGTCTTACTTACGGCGGCATAGCTATAGCTTCTGCCTGCTCTTCTGTATAGTGTTGGCGTTTAGTGCATGTGGGCAGCCTGGCATAGATGGAGGGCTTTCTACCACTTCTACTCCTGTAGCTACAGCGAGGCCGGCTTCTGCTAGTTCGACAACCAAAGTAACTCCTATCCCTGGAGCAGCGCTGCTTCAGAGCTGCCCCGAAGCTGCTAGCGTACGAGCTGCTGTTATGCCAGCTATGAAGATAGGTGACCATCCAAACATTGTTTACTTCTTTCAAGGGAAGACTGGCAATGTCCTGCAGCGCTATGATATGGTCACGGCAACTACGACGACGCTGCTCAACGGAGCTATGACCCCACTGAGTATCTCACCGGATGGGCAATGGATCGTACTAAGCGCGACGACCCAAAACCAAACAGCACTTCAGCTTGTGCGTACAGATGGCCAGCAACGGCAAACGCTCTCTTGCCTTTCGGGGCAGATCAATATTGTAGGGGCTCGCTTTTCACCCGATCAGCATTTTCTTGCAGTTGCTAAGCTTGACGATACAACGAATATCTCGACGATCGATGTGCTTGATCTTATGACTGGCAAACTTCGTACTGTCTTATCGTCGCAACAATTGGATTATCCAGGCCTGGCCCTTGTTGGCGAAAAGATGGAAGCCATCCACTTGCCTGTTACCTCATCTATAGTACCCCGTCTCTCAATCACCAATAGGGGAAGGAGCTTGCCGCTTGACACTTTGTCAGGAAGAGTTCGCCCAATCTTCACTCCGATGAGGTGGGAGAGCAACAATAGTTTATTACTTCTCAGCCGAGTACAGGCCAGCCCGGCTCCGGCTCCTTTGCTCTATCGTTTGCGTGACGTCAGCAAGGATGCCTCACAGCCTGGCAATCTGCAACTCTTAACAGGACCAAAGGCGGAAGGTGATAATTGCCAGGATTATGCCTTGACGCCAGATAATCAACGACTTGTTTGCAATATGGATGTGGGGCCCGGAGTTCCCATACAGGCCGCGGTAAAGGTAATGCCAGTTTCCGGAGGCACATTTCATACAGTATATAAGCCGCAAGCAGGCGATATTCGCGAGGTGTGTGCTATCACCAACTCGACTCTGCTTTTTACTCTGGAACAAGTGGGACATCCCGAGACGATCTGGAAGGTAAATTTCGCTGGTAAAGATCTGGTGCAGTTGACTAGCGTGACGGCTAAGAATGAGATGTTTGCTCTCAAGAATTGGAGCTCGCTCTGGTCAGAATGTGCAGTTGATGGCTCTTTGTATACCGTTGTCATGAATGACCCTGAGAAGGATACAGGCGATATGGCAGTAGGTTCACTGGCTGGAGGCGCGCTAAAAACCATTGCTAGCCAGAAAAGCGGATTGGAACCGGTCGGCTGGACCAGGCTTTAAGCTGCCCTGGCCGCTGCTCTGCGCTCCCGACTCCCAATTATAACGACCCGGTTGGAACACCATTGGGTCGTTATTTTTAATACCCCCCCTTTGCCATGCTTTCGCTGATCCGTCAGCCCCATTTGGATATACCCGGTATAGTGAGAATGTAATCGAACGCTGGCGGATTGATGAGCACTCATCATTCTGTCCCTGACGCAAGATTTTTCAGCTAGAAGCTATAACGTATCTGGAGCAGCATTATGAAGATTTACCAGGATGCCAAGCATCGCGTAGAAGTGAAAGCCATGGCCCAGCGCGCCTGGCAAAGGAGCTTCAAGCTATATGTGCATTGGCTGGCCGGGCAGGCGCAAGCCGAGAAGCAAGTTGTAGAGCAGGAGCTACAGACGTATCGACAACAGGTCGCACAGGTCTCTAACTCGCCTCATTATGCAAGCTCGCCCTTCGCACCTTTGTGGCCCGACCTGTCTGCCGTCTATACCCTCTCGCGAAAACAGATCCTGTTCCTGACCTTATCCGCCCTGGGGGCTTTGCTGGGCGTGCTCACCTGGAGGCTGCCTACTGCCATCTTTGCTACCGGTACGATTACCTTTTTCTATGCGATGAACCTTATCCTCAGTATGCTCATGATCTGTAAAGCTAGCTGCAATATTGAGGAGGAACAGATAGATGATACCCTGGTGGCGCAATTGCCGGAGACTGACTGGCCATATTATACGATTCTCTGCCCGCTCTACCGTGAGTCTCTTATTGTGCCCCAATTTATCAGCGCTATGCGCAATCTCGATTACCCCCTAGAAAAGCTGCAGGTGCTTTTGCTAACTGAGGCCGATGACCATGAGACGCGCGAGGCTCTGCGCTCTTTAACCTTGCCTGCTCAGTTTCAGGTGCTAACTGTTCCCAATGGACAACCGCGTACAAAGCCAAGGGCCTGCAACTATGGCTTATTGCATGCTCGCGGGCGCTATACGGTAATCTATGATGCTGAAGATATTCCTGATCCCTTGCAGTTAAAAAAGGCAGTTCTTACCTTTGCGAATCATACCACAGATGTTGTTTGTGTTCAGGCCAGGCTAGACTGTTATAACTCTACGCAGAACCTGCTTACGCGCTGCTATACGGCTGAGTACGCTATGTGGTTTAGCCTGATCCTTCCTGGCCTGCAGAAATTAGGCTTTGCTGTGCCGCTAGGTGGTACGTCGAATCATTTTCGCACGGCTGTGCTACGGGCGCTGGGTGGCTGGGACGCCTATAATGTGACAGAGGATTGCGATCTAGGCTTACGCATGGCTCGCTGCCGCCTGCGCACCGTCATGCTGGATTCTTCAACAGGCGAGGAAGCCACTTCACAAGTGAAAAACTGGGTACGGCAGCGCTCGCGCTGGATCAAAGGCTATATTCAAACGTATCTGGTCCATATGCGCCATCCCTGGGAAATGCTCAGGCAGCTACGCCTGGCCGAGCTGTTTTCCCTGCAGCTCATTATTGGTAGCAGCGTCGGCCTCCTGTTTATTACGCCACTGATGTGGCTGTTGCTGGCGATCTATATTATCTTCAAGCCAGCGGTAGAAGGGTTTTATCATCTCATCTTTCCGGCGCCGATCTTTTATCCGGCTGCAGCTTGCTTTGTCTTTGGAAACTTTTATTATATCTTTCTCTACTTGCTTGGCTGTATAAGAAGGGAACATTATCATCTGTTGCCCTGGCTGCTCGGTGTGCCGTGCTACTGGGCCTTAAACTGGATTGCGGCGGCGCTTGCCCTGTATGAGCTGTTCTGCAAGCCGCATTTCTGGCAGAAGACCTGCCATGGTATGCACCTGCAAAAGACTACGCGAATGTCGTCAGCTCAGCTCAAGTGGGCGGCTGCTCGCGAGATGCAACTCACGGAGAAAGCCCGGGGCGTCCTGCACAGATCGGGTCAGCAGGAGGAGCGAGAAAGCGCTCTTCCCAGCGTAATGAACGCGCTCTATAAGATCCATACGCAGCCATTGCCAGCGCTCTCGCCGGTGCAGAAGCAAGCCCAGCGTCAGCGCCAACGCTGTGGCGTACGCGATATCTGGTTTGTGCTGGTCCTGGCGCTTGCATGTATGGCCAGCATTACCGCCTGCATATACTATGCGACTCGCCATCAGATCTTGCTCTATGCCGATGCCTACTCGCATCTGCGTATCGCGCGCAGCGTTTTCGATAGTGCAACGCCCGGGCTGGCTCAGCTTGGCGATATCTGGCTGCCCTTACCACATGTGCTTATGTTTCCCTTTATCTGGAATGATTATCTCTGGCATAGCGGGCTGGCAGGCAGCTTTGTTTCTATGGGTTGCTATGTTTGCACAACACTGTATGTGTATCTGGGAGCGCGCAGACTTATTGGCAATCGCATACTGAGCGCGCTTGGGGCAGCCCTCTTTGCCCTGAATCCTGATATTCTTTATCTGCAATCAACGCCGCTCTCGGAACTTGTCTGCATCTGCACCTCAACTATGGCTTGCTATTATATGCTGGCCTGGATTCAGGAAGAGCGTCCCTTATGGCTTATGTGTAGCGCTGCGGGAACCTTTCTGGCTACGCTTTCCCGCTACGATGGCTGGGCATTGTTCTTTGTCTTACTTGCGCTTGTGATCATTGTTGGCTGGCACAAAGGCTATAGCCTGGTGCGTATACGGGGCCTGGCAACCCTCTTTGTGCTGTTGGGCGGAAGCGGTATGCTGTACTGGCTGATCTGGAATAAGCTGATCTCTGGCGATTTCCTGGCTTTTCAGCATAGCCAGTTTTCATCTCAGGCTCAACAAGCGGGGCTTATTCGGCAAGGTGTCATCAGTACCTATCATAATCTCTGGCAGGCCTTAAAGGTCTATACGCTGACTGCTGAACAGACGACTGGCCTGCTTGTCTTCGTGCTCGCTGTTTGTGCTCTGCTCTGGTATTGCCTGGCGCATCGTCGCTCAAGCAGCAGCCTGGCCTTGCTAACCTTTGCCTCTCCCTTCGCCTTTTATGTCCTGGCCCTCTACAGCGGGCAGGCCGCCATCTATGTGCCTGGCGCGAGTCCCCTCCACAAGATCCCTTTTTATAACGTGCGCTATGGCTCGGCGATGGTTGTGCCAGCTGCTCTGGCGCTTACCACGTTATTGCAAAGCCTCTGGGAGCGCCTGCGTCTGCTAGGCTTGCCGGCCTTGCAGATGATATGTGTGCTTGTCCTCTTGCAACCTCTGCTTGTTGCTGCGCAAGGCGTTATCTCGCTGCAAGATGGCCAATATGGTTTGGCCTGTCAGCCAGCCGGGGCCGTTACGCTTTATCTGGCGCAGCACTACTCCGGCGGCAAAATTCTTGAAGATGTAGGCGCTGTGCATATTCCTGACGTGGGAATGCATTTTAGCAACATAATTTATGATGGCTCCCAGCAGTTCTGGCCTACAGCTCTGCATCATCCTGAGAAGACTGCCGCGTGGGTAATCCTACAAAAGCACAATTCTAATGACCGTGTGGCGCACTCCTTGCTCGGCAATACAGTGTCTTTAGCAGCTTATAGCCTGGTGGCCTGGGAGCCCTCTGGCCTGCAACTCTATCTGCGCAAAGGTCAGCCGTTGCCGCCCCTTCATCCCATGTCATCTTCGTTACTGCGAGATCATCGGCTTTGCCACAATGGCTAGAAAGGTTAAACGCATGGTAACAAGTAGATATTCAGCGACAATTTCCTTCCTCTTTACGCGCTATAGCCAGTATGGGCGCTTTATGCTGGCCGGGCTGTTGAATACGGCTATTGATCTGGTAGCCCTTAATCTTTTGCTATGGATATGGCCAAGCACCTCGCTCTGGCGCCTGCTCTTTTATAATATGCTGGCCTATGCCGCCGGTATGCTTTGTAGCTTTCATGTGCATAAAAGGTGGACCTTTGCCACTAGAACAGCCACAACCATGCGACAGGTTATGCGCTTTAGCTGTGTCATGGGCCTTAGCTTTCTTTGTACCAATGTGATATTAGGGCTGGCCATCTACTGCTTGTCTTTGTACGCCTTAACCGATCCTTTCTGGCTGAACCTGGCCCGGCTGGCTAGCTTAGGGGGCGCCGCAGTACTTTCTTTTACCGGGATGTCTACCTGGGCCTTTCGTCAGCGGAGCTGTGCGCTTGCTCTACAGCCGCCAGTATCTCCACGGCTCTTGATGGTTCCTCCTGGCATCTCCGTCTTCGTATATGCCAGTGAGCAGGCGGCAAAGGTGCGCGAAGCCCTGGTAGCAATCTGCAAGACGCTGGGCTCGTGGGAAGTCGATTTTGAGTTGTTTGTCCTGGCGCAGGAAGATCAAGCCCAGATGGCAGAAATTGTGGCGAGCTTTGCGCAGCAGACAAAGCATGTGCATTTGATTTATCTTGCGCAGATGCAGGATCGTGAGATGGCGCTGCGTGCTGCCAGTAAAGAGCTCACGCTTGTCATGGATATATGCTCCTCATCTCACCTGGCGGAGCTTGTGCGTTTTCTCCCGTTGATTGAAGAGCACGAGGCAGTGTTGGGCTATCGTAGTCCGCATACCTGGCGTTGTGGACTTGTACTACGTATATGGCGGCAGCTTATCTATCTGATGTTTGGTATGGTAGTAAAAGATATCAAGTGCCCCTTCAAATTGTTTCGTACTGAGGCTTTACAGGCGCAGTCCTGCCAGGCGAGCGCGGCAATAGGCGATCTAGAGATCCTCTATAAGCTCTGTAGAGCAGGTGGTACCTATACGGAAGTGGCGCTTTGCCAGCTTCCCGCAGAAAGTAGAGAAAGCCAGCACATAAATCCGTTCAAGCTCTTGCGAGAGCTCTATGAAATGCTGGGTTATGCCTATCGCTGCTATGAGGCTGAGCATTGCCTGCCGCCAGCGCCTGCGCGGCCAGTTCTGACCACGGCCTTTCTATCGCCTAAACAGCGACAGAAAAGTAAGAAAGATCCTATTTTCCTATCCCCTTCGGCCCATTCTCTCCAGACGGCGCTGCCTCACTCGCAGCATTAAGCTGTTATGTCACCCGACAGGCGCGAATTTTTACTGGCCTATTACGTAGAGTACGAGCCAGTAAAATTTTTAATGGATTAATGAAATTACAACTATAAATAGTAATAATATGTTTATTTATGTCTTTTGGCGCTTCTTATACTGCAAACATATTCACAACACGTGAGGAGCATAATTTACGTACTCGCGTTGTCAAAGGAGGATAGTTTACCTATCATGAAAAGCGTTTTTACTAAAAAATACATGTGGGCAATTTTAGCTGGCATGTTCACCCTGCTCTTGCCATTGTTGGCCAGTACCTCAGTTCACGCGGCATCTTCTGCAGAGTACTCGCAGCAGGAGGTATATTATAACGTCGTGGGTCTGGACAGCGGAAAATGCCTTGATGTTCAAGGCGACTCCTCGTTAGATGGCACGCCTGTTATTCAGTATCATTGCGATGGAGGAGAGAATCAGGAGTGGTATGCCATCTCTGCCAATCGCAATGGAGCCTTCTATATTGTCTCCAGAGCCAGCGGAAAATGTCTGGCCGTAGGTGGGGATACCTCCTCAGATCAGGCGCCAGTAATGCTAGAGCCCTGTGCCTTTAAGGGTACAGAGCAGTGGAGGCGTCCGTCTGGCGCGGTCTCTCCTCTCATCTCTCTACATAGCAACAAATGCCTGGATATTCCCGACGATACTAACGCCGATGTTGTGCCACTTCAGCAATATAGCTGTGATAATGGGCGTAATCAGGACTGGGAGTTTGTGCTTGTATAAGCAAGTTGGCAAAAGAGGTCCGGTTCCCCAAGACAGGGAACCGGACCATTTATGCTAAGCTCAGGCGCGCTAGCTAGCGTTCGCGGACGCCAAGGCCAGGTCTATCGGGCAGGACCAGCTTGCCTTTCTCGACAGTAACGCCTTCATAAGGATCTTTATCAATCAGCAACTGTCCATCGAGATCTGCATAATCCACAAGGGGCGTCAGGTGGGCAGCGGCAGTAATCGCCAGCGAACTCTCGATCATGCAGCCGATCATAATGCTGAGATTGTGAGCGCGGGCCACATGGATCATCTTCAGGGCATGGCTGATGCCTCCGCACTTCATCAGCTTAATGTTAATGCCATCCACACAATCAGCGATCTTAGGAATATCGTCAACGACCACAGAGCTCTCGTCAGAAATAATGGGCAAAGGCACATTATCGCGCACCAGCTTGAGTCCTGCGTAATCGTGAGCCGGCAAGGGCTGCTCGACAAACTCGATATTATAGGGAGCCAGCGCATTAATAGTCTTGATGGCCTCCTTGGGGGTCCAGGCCGAATTAGCATCAACCCGGATCGTCGCCGACGAGACCTCGCGAATAGCCTTGATGATCTCTATATCGTGTTTGGTGCCTACCTTGATCTTGAGAATGGGGTAATCTTTAGCCAGCAAAGCCTTTTTGGCCATCTCGGTAGGTGTATCGATGCCGATTGTGAAGGAAGTATAGGCGGACTTGGCGGGATTGAGTCCCAGCAGCTTATACACCGGGACCCCGAGCATCTTTCCCATCAGATCATATAAAGCCATATCGACAGCAGCCTTAGCCGAAGGATTGAGCCCAATAATCTTGTTGAGCTGGGCCATGATATCTTCAATTAAAAAAGGATCATCACCAAGATTGCCAGCAAATAAGCTGATGCAGGCCATAGCGGTCTCAAGACTCTCACCATAATATTCGGTTGGCGAGGCCTCGCCGTAGCCTGTATAATCGTTGTGGGTTATCTGGACAATCATGTTTTGTGCTGTCGTCTGTACTCCACGCGAGATGCGAAAGGGCACAGTCAGCTTCAGGTCGATAGGTCTGGCATTAAGATGCATCATTGTATCTATCCTTTTTCTCGGTAAAACGGTCATCCAGCCTGAGAAGGGTCAGCAGGCAGAGACGAAGAGAGGAGCCTTTAGCAAGGCTATGCGGCGAAATGCTTAACGAGAGCATCTAGAAGCTTATCCGCGCCGAAACGTATAGGATCAGTAGTTGGTAATCCCATCTCATCCTCTATCCGTTTGATCTCATCGTGCGCCTGTTCTTCAGTTAGATTGTAGGTGACCAGCGAGATGCCGGCTACCTTGCAGCTGCGATCGGGGCGTATCCAACTGATTGCCTCTTCATTAATTTCGATGAGTCGCTGTAGAGAAGGGAATTTCACGTGCTCAAGACCATCGATGCAGGTAGTGCCGGCCACATGGCAGAAGATCATGGCATCGGGATTAGAGCCATGGACCAGGCCAAGGGTTACCGGCGCGTAGCCAGGATGATTGAGCGCACCTTGACCTTCAACAAAGACCCAATCATGCTTCTCGGCGAGATCTAGCGTCATTTCCTCAACCATGCCAGCAATAAAGTCGCTGATAAGCCGATCGGCTGGTAAGCCTCTGTTTGAGATCATAATGCCCGTCTGCCCGGTAGCCAGGAAAGCACTGCTTAAGCCACGCTTTTGGGCCGCCTTATCCAGTTCGAGGGCCACTGTCATTTTGCCTGTCGAGCAGTCCGAACCAACCATCAGAACTGTATGGCTGCCAGCGCGATGCGGAACAAACTGGGCCACGCGCTTCTGCTCAGGTGGACGGCGTACATCCCAGATCTTCACACCACGCTTGGCAGCAGCGACGCTCAGCTCAGGATCTTCGGAAAGGAAGACATGCAGACCGCTAATAATATCCAGGCCAGCTTCAATGGCTGCGAGAATTTGCCAACGCCATGTTTCTGGCAGCGCACCACCCATCGGTGCAATGCCGATCAAGAGCGTATCAGGCCGGAGGGTGAGGGCCTCATGGATGTCTTGTACCATAGGGATACCTTTGCCAAGGGGGCGGAGAGGGCCTGGGATACATCTATGCCTGCTTTGGTACTATCGATAACAGCTACAACTGTATCCTGACTATAGCGGATGACACCCGTAGCTGTTTTTGCATAGTGCCAATTGAAAGCACCTTCTGCCAGTATGGCTATTCTTTGCATTCGTTACTCCTTCGTAGGTAAATAAGTAATGGGACCTTGGGTAGTGCTTTTCTCATTATACAATCTAAGCGAGCAGTAAAAATAGGGGCTATTGCCAGAGTTATTGTGAATTGTAGAGCAGACATAAGGTTGTAGCATGCCTATGCCTGTGTGATACAATCAGCCCTATATACCTATACGTATCATTTCTACAGATGCCATGTCATATCATATAAGTATCTTTTTGACAGAAGTTGCGGCAGAGAACCGCTTCTGAAGCCGTGCGACAGAAGAGAATATCGCAGAGATATTTGCGTAGTAATAGATATCGGGCTGTTTGCTGACTTTAGCGCGAATATATGTTCGGCCCCGGCGCTGGGGATAGGGCAAATCTGGTAAAGAGCGAGATCTTGATACGCGGTCGGTTGCGATTACCGATAGCGTTTTGCATCTGGCTTTTGTGACTCCTCCTGCTAGATTAGGAACTGCTTTTTGCGGTGAGCGACACATCTACTGGAATAAGCCAGCCCTTTACCGGGTTCTGCCTGAAAGAGACTACATAGAGTCATCGGATTTTCACTGTGGCGCATCAAATTAACCAACCCGATGTAGCAATAGGTGCTTGAAGGATATGGGCACGGAAGCGTAGCCTTTTTTAGGAACGTGGGTCCCTTAAAATCTTTTCCCAGCCTATGAGTGCGGCTGCCGCGCCGTGCATACATCGTGTTTACTTACAGTGCAGGTCATGCATCTTATGTGGAGAATTTAAGCTATGAGTGATTTAGGACGACCAGATGGCCAGCTAGATCTGACGGAAGCCGATGGTCAGTTGAATGGGTTCGCGAGAGATACAATAACAGAGCCAATTCCTGTCCCTCGCGCTCTTGCTATGGCAGAGGTTGTAGTGGCGGGTCATATCTGCCTGGATATTATTCCTACATTGGTAGGAGATTCTACTGTATTGGCGCCGGGACGCTTAGTTGAAGCCGGCCGGGCAACCCTGGCTACTGGCGGCCCAATCTCCAATACGGGCCTGGCTTTACGTAAGCTTGGCATTACGACAAGCCTGATGGGCAAAGTTGGCGATGATCTGTTCGGGCGCACGATCATCCAACTCATTGAGGCTCAGGGAGCGGACCTGGCAAGCGGTATGATTGTTGCACCTGGCGAGGCAAGTTCATACTCCATCATTCTTAACTTTCCCGGGGTGGATCGTACTATTATTCATGCTCCCGGCTGTAACGATACGTTTGGCGCAGATGATGTGCGCTATGATCTGCTCAATTCGGCTGGCCTCTTCCACTTTGGTTATCCCCCTTTAATGGCACGGATGTATCAGGATAATGGGGCTGAACTGGTGAGCATCTTTAAAAAGGTGAAGGAGATGGGCATTACCACTTCTCTTGACCTTTCGATGCCCGATCTATCTGGTCAGGCTGCCCAGGCTGACTGGCGCGCTATCCTGGCAGCTGTATTGCCTTATGTAGATGTGTTTATGCCAAGTATTGAGGAGCTGCTCCTTATGCTACGCCGTCCACTTTATAATAAGCTGACAACGAAGGCGCGCAAGACTGGATTGCTGGCCCAGGTGACGCCCGCACTGGTTTCAGAGTTGGGTAAGTTGCTCTTAGGCATGGGAACAAAGATCGTCGGCTTAAAGGCAGGCCATCGTGGCCTCTATCTGCGTACTGCAGATATGGCCAGCCTTGAACAGATGGGACGCGTTCAGCCCAAGAATATGCCGCTGTGGGCTAATCGCGAACTATGGGCTCCCTGCTTTGCGACTGAGGTGGTAGGCACTACCGGTTCGGGCGATGCTACGATAGCTGGCTTCTTGATGGGCATATTGCGCGGGATGAAGCCAGAAGCGGCTCTGGCCTCTGCTTGTGCGGTTGGGGCGTGCTGTGTGGAGGCTCCCGATGCAATAAGTGGGATACGCAGCTGGCCGGAAACCATGGAGCGTATCGCCGCAGGCTGGCCGCGACTCCTGTTAAAGAAGCGTGGTCGTTCCGCGCTGAATATGCCCTCAGCCAAATGGCGTTGGGACGCGGATCATGAGGTATGGCGAGGTACGCAAGATGTCCTGTATTAGCTCTGCTTTCCCTCTCCCTCTGGACTCGTTTGTCCATCCATGCTATCATTGAATGCGATTCGGGATGCGGATACACGACGAAGGGAGTTGATGCCTTTATGCAATTCAACCTATATCACTGGCTCTTTGATGATCCATATACAGCAGGCTCGAATGCGGGCCTTTCGGGCCCGGAGACATTCCATTTTGTCTGGCCCTGGCTCATTTTTTGCTGTGCCGGCCTGCTGCTCGCTTTCTATTATGCGGTCGAGGGTCGCAAGCGTTTTGTCAAAGGGAAGCCGCTGGTCAAGTATATGCTTGATCGCTATCTCGGTTGGTTTGCGGTTATCTGTTTTGTTGGTTTGCCACTGTTGTTTTCGCGTGTGTTTCTTGACGGCTACTTCTTTGCCTGGCGTGCCTGGCGCTACCTCTGGTTAGTATCGCTGCTGGTCTGGGCAATTATGTGGGTAGTTTATATGCTGAGGAAATATCCGCAGGAACGCGCGAGCTACGAGGCGTATCAGCAACGTCAGCAATATATGCCAAAAAGTTCTAAGAGTAATAAGCGTAAAGCTAAAGCGGCATCCAGGTAAGAGCTATCGTGTTTACTTCTGCCGGTATCATCCTTGCAGGCGGGCGTAGCAGGCGCATGGGGAGGGACAAGGCGTTTTTGTCTCTGCCAGGACCTGGAGAGAGAACCTTCGTCGAGTATCTTACACACCTGTTGACTTCGCTTTGCCATGAAGTTGTTCTGGTTGTGCGGGATACAGAGCAAATGGCTCGCTATGCCAGCTATGCTACTTCCAACATCAGGCTGGTAGCTGATAAGGTGGCTGATACCGGGCCACTCATGGGGTTGTATACAGGCTTGGGTGCGATCGCAACTACCCATGCGCTTGTCGTCGCCGTCGATATGCCCTTTGTGCAACCTGTCATGGCCAGTTTTTTGCTTTCTTGCCCTCTTGACGAGGCTCCGGTTGTGCCAGTGGTGAAGGCTATTCCTCAGGTGCTCCTGGCCGTCTATCCGCGCACGCTTGTGCCTCAACTGGAGGCTCTTCTGCAGGAAGGCCGACGTGATCTACGGAGCGTGCTGGAGGCCAGGCATGTGCATTATATAGATGAGACTCATCTACGCGAGATTGATCCCCAACTGCGCTCCTTTGTCAATGTCAACACGCCCGAGGAACTGTCAAGACTTCGTTCCTCTTAAGCGCGCACTACAATTTTTAACTGGCGTTGAGCCGCGTTTGTAAGTATCGCCAGCGGCGCTGGGCCATAGCTTTTAGCTCATCCTCAAAACCTCGAAGCTCTAACCAGGCGCGGGTCTGTCCCAAGACTACAACGTCTACCTCGTGCAATTGGGCTAGATTGCTTGCTCCACTCAATTGCATGGCAACTTTTAGCTCGGCCACTGTACTCTCCAGGAGCTCGCAAACGCGCTCATAGCTCTCGCTGGCAGCTTTAAGGAAAGGAAAGCCTATTCCCACCAAGGTAGCGCCAAGGGCCAGCGCGCGCGCGGCATCAAGTCCGTTGCGTATGCCTCCTGTCGCGATTAAGGGAAGCTGGGCAGTCGCGGCCTCGACCACGGAGATAGGCGTGGCCAGGCCCCAATTTTTATAGAGCTGGCCGATATTCAAGCCAGACTCATTTTCCGTTGATTGCTTGTGGCGTGCAGCTTCCAGGGCTGGCATGCTGCTACCTCCCGCGCCACCAACATCAATCGCGGCAACCCCACAGGCGCGCAGCAAAAGGGCCTGTTCGCGGCATATACCCGCTCCAGTTTCTTTGGCGATGACCGGCAGCTTGAGTTGTCCAGTAAGAGTGGTCAGCGCCGCACTTGCTCCCCGCGCTCGGCGGTCTCCCTCGGCCTGTGCGGCTTCTTGCAGGCTATTCATATGCACAGCCAGCGCATTGGCCTCAATCATCGAAATAGCCTTCTGTACTTGCTCCAGGCTGAAGGGACTATGGCCAGCTTGCGCAATGAGCTGGGGAGCGCCGATGTTGGCGATTAAGAAGGCGTGGGGAGCCTGTTCCCGCGTGACGGTATAGCTGGCGGCAAGCTCTGGATTGACGATCGCGGCCCGCTGACTGCCCACGCCAAGAGCCAGGCCGTAGCGCTCGGCTGCGCGGGCCAGGTTGCGATTGATAGTTGTAACGTCGGGATGCCCGCCGGTTAGTGAGGATATAAAAATGGGGTAGCGCAACTGCTGCCCCAAGAAGGTAACTGATGTATCGAGCTGGTCCAGATCGACCTCGGGTAAGGCCTGATGGACAAAATGAATATCACTCCAGTTTGCTTGCTGTGGCGCCGAGATATCATGGCTTAGAGCCGCCTGCACATGTTCAATCTTGCGCTGTGTGACTTCGTTGCTCATATACGTGGGCGATCCTTTCTATATGCTTCTGCTTCATGTTGGCAACTATGAGGTAGATGAGTGGTAGGCCAAAGATCAAGGCTGTTTGGTATTTAGCAATTGGTCCCCTGGTAAAACCTACAAAAGGATAAATGAAAAGCGCAGTACAGGATAGCAGTAACATAGCCGAAGTAAACGTATCAAAGCGGCGTAACATAACTATCCATAACATCCAGAGTAAATACCACGGCCAGAACCAGCCAGAGACGAGTAACATATACCAAAAGACTGCAATACTACAACTACTTAATAGTATATCCAGCTCCCAAATGCCCTGTTGGTCAGAGGCAGATCTGCCACGTCGAGAGGCGTGGCGTACCTGGCTGAGCAGATGCATATAGAGTAGGACAAAAATGAAGGTTGCCGAAGCTCGCAAAGTGATATCGGCGGCCACAGAAGGAGGGACGAGTGCCGGGAAATGGAGCAGATTAGCGGCAGACTGAAACAAGCTATGCATTGGGTCCGCCAGGATGCTGACAGGTGAATGCACAAAGTGTTCCATATCAATAGCCGAGGTGACTGCAAAGAAGGTCGATGCCCCGCGCCAGAAAGGGAAGAAGACAAGTAAGGCTGGAATAAGTACCAGGGTTGTGCGCCAGCTCAGTTTCCAGAAGAGCTGGCCTATGTTGTGCTCTTTGCGGACATCGAACCAGAGATAGAAAGGGGCCAGCAGAAGCCCGACCAGATTGGTGCTAATTGCCAGGCCTAAAGTGATAAAGGCGCAGATTTTCCAGATGATCTGGTTCTGCATATAGAACCAGGTAGTGATTAAGAGAATGCAGATCAGCACGCCCTCATTGTGCCCATTACCAACGAGCTCAATGAGCACAAGCGGATTCCAGGCATAGAGCAGGGTGCCCAGTAACTTGCGCTCGGGGGCCATCTGCGCCAGAATCTTCCAGATCAGGAGACAGTTGACGAGATCGATAAGCAGAATGGTGCCCTTAAACAGTAACAGCGAAGTCGGTGGATAGTTGCTTATACTGGCAAGGAGCGCAGCAATACAGAGCCAGAGCGGCCCGAATATGTTGGGAGCATCGCGCCCCGAAAGCACCCACTGTAAATAAGGATCGTGTGGAAACTGGCGCGGGGCGGTGTTCAGAGGATCAACCCCATAAATAACAAGCAGACGACCGGAGAAAATATGCGTAAATACATCGTCTGAAAGAAGCAAAGGCTGAAACAACAAGGTAAGTCCAAATAAGAGAACACTGGCCAATAGGAAAACCAGCCAGCGATAATCGGCCTTTGCCCCGGCCCCCGAGCGTTGCATGCGTAGAGCGGCTATAATAGCCCATAGATATGTAGCGGTCAAACCAATAAAAGTGAGACCCAGTAACATAGGCGAGAACAGTTCATGTCGCAAGGATGCTTGCATAAAGGGCTGCAATATTCCTGCCAGCACATGAGAAGGTAAAAGCGTCCACGGCCAGGCTTTAACCAGCGGCGTATCGCTTAGGTGTAGGCCCGGAAAGGGCGAGAGCGCTACCATCAGCAGGTAAAGTAATTCGAAGATGCCGACGATCAACAGTGGAAAGAGATATCTCTGCTTGCTGGGTATCGCGCCTGCTGGCTCAAGATTAACCTGCTGATAAGTCGTCAAACCAACCTCTTCCTAAATAGTATGGGCCTTATCTATGCAAGAAGGCCCGAGAAGCTATCGCACCATTCAATCTTCTTAACTCGTGTTAAGAGGGGCAGAGCACTTGCCTCTTCCGGGGACAAATGTAGAGCGCTAAAGACTTAACAGATTAAGTAAAAAGACGCCTGTATGTATTATCGAGTGAGCCTGCCCTGGCGTCTCTTAATGGTAATAGCTGCTATGGTCTTTACATAAGAGAAGCAGGGCAACGAAGGTAACAGGGCTAAAAGCTCCTGGCTGTCCCCGTTCTCTGCTCAATTAGGCCGAAAAAATTTCTCTCTGCTAGGGAACTACCTGACTTATTGTAGTCCCACTCTCTTAAACGAAGTATCTATGTGTTTGAGATAGTAATCAGTACTTGTGAGTTCCTGTAGCCAGGCATCAGTCTTGCGTGTAGTAGACCAGGTGGCCGCCATTTCTTGTAAGGAATATCTTTCGATCATCGTATGTTTACTACCTCAG
Organism: Ktedonosporobacter rubrisoli; assembly: GCF_004208415.1. GTDB lineage: Bacteria > Chloroflexota > Ktedonobacteria > Ktedonobacterales > Ktedonobacteraceae > Ktedonosporobacter > Ktedonosporobacter rubrisoli. The sequence continues at coordinate 8,833,375 of NZ_CP035758.1, forward strand.
TATGTGCTAGACACAAAGCGCGTGATTTTGATACTCGCTGTAGTGTATCACATACGATAGGGAAGCTATGCTCAGCAGCGTCGCAGGCTGCGGAACAATGAAGGTGGGAAGGCTTGGGCGCTTGTAGCAGAGCCTTCCAGGACCCCAAAAAGGGATGGCAAAGGGCGAGATGTCGCGATTAAGCGAATTGCCCTTACCTGGGGCGCGGGGCACAGCCCCGATTTTTCTCCTCTTATGCGCCGCTGTCAGGCTGTGGAACAACGAAGGTGAAAAGGCCCTGAGCGCTTATAGTTATCGGGCATAAAATGATGGCAGAATGTGTTATTATAATGTAGAATGGATGAAAATTCGAAGTATAGAAAAATAAATCTGCGTCAGAGACGTTTAAATTAAAAAATATTAGCTGGCCCGAAACCAAAAGTAGACTTGTTCCAGAGCTGGAAATGCGAGCTCCTGCCCCGCCTGGCGCGCCAGAAGACGTAGCCACAGCTCCAGGGACTTTATGTGCTGAGACTTGACGTCGAGATGCTATACATGTAAAATCATGTTTGCATTGCTACTATACTGCTGGTGGGGTAAGCAAGACTAAGAAGACCAGGGGATGGGGGCCTTCTCAGAGACTGATCCATCATTGTTGAGATATCTTGGGAGTAACCATGAAACAGGGAATACATCCAAACTATGTTGAGGCCACAGTTAGTTGTGCTTGTGGCAATAGCTTTCAGACAGTAAGCATTAAGCCACTGCTCAAGGTTGACGTCTGTTCTAAGTGTCATCCATTCTTTACAGGACAGCAGCGTATCCTGGATGCAGCTGGCCGTGTTGAGCGTTTCCGCAAGCGCTTCAACTTGCAAGACGAAGAATAGGCAGTTACCAACGGAAAAACGGGGGATAAAGGCGTACTCAGGTGACCCTTTATCCCTTTTTTCCGTTTAAAGCTTGTAGCAGGGGGTGAGTCATCTGGCGAATGTAACGCAAAGAACAATACTGTTCCTGATTGCTGATACAGGAGCAGGTCATCGCAGTGCCGCCAACGCCATTACAACGGCTCTCAAATTAATTTCGCAGCGTGATCAGGAAGAATGGCAAACGCGACGACAGGGTAGCAAAGAGTCTGGTCAGGAAAGCGAAGAAAATAGAAACGATTCTATCTATCCGCCACCGACGTATCGTATCGAGATCGTTGATGTGTTTGAGGAGTATAGCCGTTTTCCATTGCGTGAAGTTGTGAAGCTTTATGGTCCTACGATTCGCTATAATCCTAAATTATTTGGCGACCTCTTCCATAGAAGTAATCGAGAAGGCACAGTTTTAGCTGCAAACTCTCTAGCAAGTCCTCTTATATTCAATGGGCTTTTGCGCCTTTTTACCACGGTGCAGCCAGATGTAATTGTATCCATTCATCCTCTAATCAATTTTGTCACTGTGCGAGCATTGCGTAAGCTGGGCCTGCATATCCCTTTTATCACTGTTGTGACTGATCTTGTGAGTGTCCATTATGCCTGGTTTGCTCCTGGCGTTGACGGCTATATCGTGCCGACCGAACAGGCGAAAGAGCTCTACTTGAAGCGTGGCCTTGATCCGCAACGCGTACACCTGCTGGGGATGCCCATTGACCCTAAGTTTACGCGTGCAGTTGATGATAAAGTGACCTTACAGCGAAAGCTTGGCTTAGAACCGGGTATACCGGTAGCTTTGCTTGTGGGAGGTGGCGATGGCGCCGGAGGCCTGCCGACCGCCGTCAGGGCTATTTCACAGGCGCGCTTACCTGTGCAACTATTGGTAGTGACGGGACGTAACAGAAGATTATATGCCCATTTGCAGCGTACTCATACTAAATTGCATGTCCCGGCCCGCATCTTTGGTTTTGTGCATAATATGCCCGAACTTATGCACGCTGCCGATGTGATTGTGACCAAGGCTGGACCGGGGACGATCTGCGAGGCGCTATCCTGTAACCTGCCAGTTGTGCTCAGTGGTTATGTACCGGGCCAGGAGGAAGGGAACGTTGATTTCGTCCTGAAGAATGAAGTGGGGATGTTGGCTCTGCATGCCAGTGAACTGGTCAATGGCTTGCGCCGCCTGATTAAGCCCGGCTCTCCTGAACTGCAGAAGTACTTGAGAAATGCCAGCCAGGTAAGCCGTCCAGGCGCATCTTTTGATATCGCGCGCTGCATTCTTAGTTACTTGCCTGCGCCCGATCAGGTAAGCGTCTGGCAATCTTCTCAATGGCAGCGCCGTCAGCGTATGATGTCAGGCCGCTTACGCTCGGCCATACGCATTCGCCGCTTGCGCGGTCGCTTGCCAAGGCCCATCTTACGCAGCCCAGTGATGCGTAAGCCCCAGTTGCGCGTACGTGAGCTGTTTTCAAGCGACGGAGATGCCTCGGAGTCTTGAAGCAGAAATAGCGCCGGTCAGTGTTAAGACACTCAAGGAGCAAGAGATTTCATGAAATTCTATTACGGAGGCCAGGCAGTTATCGAAGGGGTGATGATGCGGGGGCGTAGCTCTGCTGCGGTGGCGATCAGGAAGCCCGATGGAGATATCCATATCTACGAGGAAGCGCTTGATCCGCGCCTGTATCAGAGCAAATTGTGGCGTTTACCATTTTTGCGCGGCATGTTACTCCTGTGGGAGATGCTGGTCTTAGGAACACGCCTGATGACTGTTTCGGCCAATATCGCTTCTGGAGCGGTAGATCCTGATGCTCCTGCTTCTTCGCCGGAAATGGCTCCAGCTGGAGAGCCAGCCGAGGCAAGCAATAAACTGGAAGAGGAACGACCCGCGCAACTGGGAGGCGCGACATTAGTCTTCACTCTTCTTATCTCGCTGGGCCTTGGCGTGGCAATCTTTTTTGTGGGGCCGCTTCTCCTTACCAGCCTCTTCCATCAACAGTTGGGAGAAGGCTGGCTCAACGTGATTGTAGAGGGAGTGATCAGGCTGGCCCTCCTGGTGGGTTATCTCTACTTGATTGGACGCATACCTGATATTCAGCGCGTCTTTGGCTACCATGGTGCTGAACATAAGGCTATTAATGCGATGGAGAGTGGCGATCCGCTGGGTGTGGAGCATGTACGGCGGGCTTCGCGCGTGCATACCCGCTGCGGCACAGGCTTTTTGCTCCTGGTGATGGTAGTCTCAATCTTTGTGTTCGCGCTAGTTGGCTCGCCCACCTTGCCGCTCAAGATACTCTCGCGCATTGTCCTGGTTCCCATTGTAGCAGGCATCGCTTATGAGCTGATGCGTCTGGGTGCCGCTAATTACCGCTATCGTGTGGTTCGCTGGCTACTGGCTCCGGGCCTGGCTTTGCAAGGGCTAACAACGCGTGAGCCCGACGATAGTATGATGGAGTGTGCAATCGCAGCTCTGAAACGTGTTATGCTACGTGATCGTGTTCTAGAACTGGAGAACGAGCAAGAGCATCTACCTCAGCTAGCGGTTTCTCCCGGTGATTAAATATTAGCATCGCAATCATAGAGGAACATTATGCCAATAGATCCAGAGACACCACCTATTAAAGAACAGGCAAATGGCGTAGTTGTATCAGACGATTCGTTAGCGGAGCCAGACTTCGTTCCCACACCGCCTGCGCAGGTCCAGGTCCCGCGCATCCAATTCTCGGTGATGCGTTGGGCCTCCAGTGGAGTTGTAAGGGTGCTCTACCGCTTCTGGACACGCGTCGCCGCTACATTTTGTCCAGAAGGCTCTAAGGGCGAGCAGGTGGCGCGCAACTTGCATATTCCATTGCCCGACAGACTGAACATGAGCTGGGTAACCGGACAACTGGCGGTTGGCGGTCGCGTGCGTCCAGCCGATATCAAAGCTCTGCGGCTCGTTGGGGTGACACAGGTGGTTGATACGCGCGCTGAATACTCGGATGATAAGGAAGCCATGGCTCGTGAGGGCATTGAGCTACTCTATCTGCCGACACCTGATACCTTTCCCCTGAGCATAGAACAGCTGATGCAAGGAGCTTCCTGGGTTCATGAGCGCCTCCAGAAGGGGGGACGCGCATTGATCCATTGCGAGCATGGCGTTGGCCGCAGTGTACTGCTAACCTGTGCCGTGCTGGTATATGGTGGCATGCATGCCAGTGAGGCTTTACAGCTTGTGCAGGAGAAACGCTGGCAGGCTTCACCCAATCATCGCCAGATTTCGCGACTCAGAGAGTTTGAAGAGGCCTGTCGTTCGCTGCCCAGGATATAGCGCTCAATGGCTTGAGCCACGCCATCCTCAGTATTGCTGCCGGTGATGGCGTTGGCGGCAGCCTTTACCTCCTCTGGAGCCTGACCCATCGCGACTCCCCAACCGGTAGCCTGCAGCATCTCTATATCGTTATTGTTATCTCCAATCGCCATAGTTTGCTCAGCAGGGATGCCTAAGTGCTGAGCTAAGGCTTTGACCCCGCTAGCCTTGGTGCAGCCAGCGTGCATGATCGCCAGTTCGGCTGTGTGATAGGAGCCGCTAGGAATTGAGTTCCAGGAGCATTGCAGATCTACAAGCGCCGGCTTCATTGCCTCCACGATAGCCTCTGTCGTAAAGGCTACTACGCGTATGGGGTCCGGCTGCCCCGTGGCGCATACATCGTAAGGCAGGCGGCGCAAAGGTCCCTCAGTTGTGTTGAGGTAATCATTTACCCAATCGTTATCGTACTCGGCAGGACCGGTCCAGACTTCCTCTCTTGTTCCTACGATATGATGCAGCACAGGTTGAACGCCATGTTGGACCATAAGGTCGACTGCTCGCTGGGCAATATGGGAAGGAAGCAGATTTTTGTAAGTTACCGTCCCCTCCGGGTGCTGAATGATGATTGCGCCGTCATAGAGAATGATGGGAATAGCTATGCCTAGCTCAGTGGCGATGGGCGCCGTATTCCAGTAGCGTCGCGCCGTAGCAAGCGTGACGATAACACCTTCTTGCTGGGCTTTACTGATCGCTTCTAGCGTTCGTGGCGCAATGTGTTTCTGGGGAGTAAGCAGCGTACCATCAATGTCGATTGCGAGTAGTTTGATTGGCTGAGATAACTGTGTTTGCATGTAGCTTGTATGCCTTCTGAAGATAAGATGTGACAGGAGTGATATATCCTGCCTCATCCGGGCCTGCCATTCTTTACCAGTATATACTGATGCATATCTCGATGGCTAGAGACAATTGGCAGGTTTGGAGCCTGCCAATCCTCAAAAGATGAGGAGCTAAGTGCTAGCCCGGGCTGGAAGCTGGCAAGCCAGTAACCTATCCCAAAGACTTCATAGACTTTCCCTCGGCTTATCTGATACAATTTGGGCTATGGATACACGCACAGAGCGTTCTAAAGGCGCTCACTCAAAACATCAAATGCCGGAAACTGAACTATCAGCTGATACTGTTGTGGTAGGGGCAGAAATGAGGCAGTTCTGGGTAGACGCGGAAAATCTGCCTTTATTGCCCGATATGCGCCCTACATCGACGGTACGCGATAGCCTCTATGAGCTCATTCCGCTGGGGCCGCGGGAAGAAAAATTGATTAGTACGCAGCCCTTTTTGCGCCTTCAGCAAGTGAAGCAGCTTGGTTTTGTCTACCGGGTCTGGCCGGGGGCGACGCATACGCGTTATGAGCATAGTCTGGGAAGCTACCACCTGGCTGTAAGAGCATTAAGGGCGTTATTGCAGCGGGGGGAAGCGGGCGGGCTGGATGGAGTTTCGGTAAAGAGCATACAGGCTCTGGTAGTAGCTACTCTATTGCATGATATTGGACATTATCCCTATTCGCATACTATAGAAGAACTGGGCCATCCTATTGTGCGTCATGAGCAGGTAGGGCGCTCAATTATCGAAAAAAGCGAGATTGCTACGATTTTGGAGCGGGATTATCAGCTCGCACCAGATCGCGTGGCCAATTTTATTGATCCACAGAAATCGACGCGCTGGCCTGAAGATGATGCCCTTTTGAGCCATTTGCTCAGTGGGGCGCTGGATGTCGACAAACTTGATTATCTGCCACGCGATGCGCGGGGCTGTAATGTTCCCTATGGCGGTGTTGATGTATCGCGCCTGCTGGGAGCCTTACGCGTGCATCCTGATGTGCGTGGACAGCGCCAGATTGTGGTAACGCACAAAGGAATCAGCCCGCTCCATTCCTTGCTGCATGCCAGGCAGGAAATGTTTGATAACATCTACTGGCACCATACTATTCGGGCTTTGCAAATCATGCTTGTCAGGGCCGTACAGGATGCCCTTACTGAGGGAAACATCACGGCTGAACAACTTGTGGGACACGACGATGAGTCTTTGCTGATGGCTCTTTTGGAACCCCAGATGCCAGCTAGCTCCCGTGCTCTGGCCGAGGCCCTGAAACTACGCCGTCCTTACAAAGAGATCCTTGAGGTAAGTCGCCTGGCCGGGCGCCTTTTCCACCGTCTCGAAGCGCTTTTCTGGGACGCGGAACGGCGCAGACGCATCGAGAAAGCGCTGACCGCTGAGCTAGCCAGTGCCCTGAATACCGAGATCGCTGATTATGAAATCTTATTCGATATTCCTCGGCCGGAAAAATGGGAGATGAATGTCTGGATCTGGTTCGAGCAACCGCCAGTGGGTATGGAAACGCTGATGCCCTGGGTTGAGGTAACGGGTCTGCAACCTGATGATCTTGCACGCTATGAACAGCACCAGCGCCGTATTCGCCTGGTGGCGGCTGAACGTCTACGCCCTCTCTTGCTGGAGCATAAAGATGATTTGCTCTTGCCTACCCTTGATCAATTGCTTTAAGTCCCGGCAGCTGTTTTGCCCTGACTATCGCACAAGAAATGGAGCTACGAGTGCGAGCTCTGACGAGGGGAGCGTACTTTTTTCTGGTACATCATCTTTACGGCTTTTTCGCGAATGCGGCGCGCGGGAGGGTATTCCTCATCGAGGCGCACGGCCTGCTCTGCTGCGCGCGTAGCCTCTCGATACCGTTCCAGGCGGTAGAGCGTATCGGCTTTTAAGGTCCAGAAGCGCACATTGGTTGCGTCAAGCTCCAGTAGACGATCCAAGGCTTCAGTGGCTTCCTCATAGCGACCAAGGCCTCGCAAGCCACGCATATAGTTTTCGTGGGCAAAGAGATTATCAGGTGCGAGCTTGAGCAGCTCTTTCGTGATTTCTACCAGGGAATTGTATAGCTCCAGGGAGCGCAGGGCCTGAGCTGCCTGGGTCAGGGCCGCCAGATCGGTAGGATTGACTTGCAGAGCCTTGCGGGCCGTTGCAATAACCTCGGGCATGCGCCTGAGTTTAAGCAGCGCCTCACCCTTCATTTGGAGCGAGAATAAATACTGCTCGTCCTGCGCCAGACTTTGCTCAAAGGCCTCTAAAGCTTCTGGCAGGAAATTGAGGTTGAATAGGGCAACCCCTTTATTGGCCCAGGCGCGCGCGTCGCCCGGCGCGAGTTGCACGGCACGTTCAGCACTGCGCAGCGCTTCGGGAAATTTTTGTTGGAGCAGCTGCAGACCACTGCGGTTAATCCAGGCCAACGGCAAATGTGTGTCAAGTAAAAGAGCCTGGTCATTAGCGATAGTGGCTTCTGAGAAGCGTTCAAGTTTTTGGAGCGCGCGGGCCTTATAGGCCAGACCGAGCGCCGAAGTGGGATTGACCTCAAGGATGTGTTGGGCCGTAGCATATAGCGATTCAAAGCGGCCTATCCCATCAAGAGAAATAGCTATGCCAAGTAATGCATCCTCGTCCTGCATGTTATGATCGAGGAGCTGTAAAAAAGTTTCGCCTGCCTGAGACCAGCGTTTAGCTTGCAAATGCTCATGAGCTTGCTTGCGTATACATTCGATCTCACTCGCGGTTACTTGTTGGCTTTGTTGTTCACTCAAATGTCTGTCCTCGGGAAGGATAGGTTCGCTCCCCTACCTTTTTCAGTTTATTGTTCGACCTTGCTAATTTCTGCCCTATTAGTTTCAACATTATCTCATTCTCGGCCAGTATGGGCAAGTCCTTCATGCTATATTGCTATATGGCCTGGGCTTTCTTATTCTCAAAAGTAGGATTGTTAGGGGGACATTACGATCAAGCAAATTATGTCGCGAGCGAGCGAAGCAGCCAGTGCTTCGGAGCCCGAAAGGGCGTCCTTGCCTGCTTGAGCTGTTTTTAAGTGCCGCTATAGCATTATCAAGAGGTAGGGACGCGCCAATAGCGACGGTTAATGAAGTCATCGCCTGGACGTTTGGCCAGACAGGCATAGCTGCTCCCAGGCCTGCAAAACGTTGAGGATGCTCTGATAGGCAAGAGCATTTTTCGGATTGACGATAAGCCTGGCAACAAAAGCTGCAGTATTCGGCAGTAGCGAAGCATAGGGATGAAAAGCCTGTCAAGGTGATTGACGCTAGATAAGGTTAGCTATACAAATTTTTTACAAATTCCTCAAAGTTTTCTGAAAATGCGTCAGTACAATATACGTAGGTAAAAAGAAAAGCGTGTTAAGAATGTGTGCCTGGTAGTGAATGAATGAAAGATCGAGAGCATGGGAGGCCTGTAAAGATGTCATACTCGAATATTAATGATGACTCGTCTCTTTATCAACCGACGCAACCCTATCAGCCTGCATCAGGCGGGCAACCAGCGCCGCAGCCGCAGCCACAACAACAGCAGCAAACTGCGCCAGGTGGAGGGACGAAGATGCCCGATAGAACGCCTCACAGAAGTGGTCTGCGCACGGGAGCTATTATTGCCCTTGTTGTAGCCCTTCTCCTGGTCTTTGGCGTGGGTCTGTTTGCCGGCTGGCAGTTTAAAAGTTCTACCATGGCGGCACCTGCACCAGAGGCAACGCTGCAGCCGGGAGCTAGTCCCCAGGTTACGGTTCCTCCTGTTTCTGGGAACAATAATATAGAAGCAGTGCGGGTAGCTGTGATCGCCAAGGTACGGCCAGCTGTTGTGCAAGTCAATGTTGCGACAGCAAGAGGTGGAGGAATTGGTTCGGGCGTAATCATTGATAAACGTGGCTATATTGTAACCAATAATCACGTAGTTGAGGGCGCTCAGCGTATGCAGGTAGTGTTGTACGATGGAGCCAAGCTGGATGCTCAGTTGGTGGGCACGGATGCTGCCGATGATCTTGCCGTTATAAAGATCAACCCGCCTGCCAAGATGGTAGTAGCTACCCTCGGCGATTCTTCTAAGCTTCAGGTAGGGCAAGACGTATTGGCGGTAGGCAATCCTTTAGGGATTACGCAGACCGTGACAAATGGTATTATCAGTGCGCTGGGACGACGTGTCGATGAGTCTGGTGGAACAGTTATTCCTAATGCCATTCAGACAGATGCTCCCATCAACCCTGGCAATAGCGGTGGAGCGCTCGTGGATTTAAAGGGCAATTTGATTGGGATACCAACCCTGGCCGCCGTCGATCCCGAATTTAATACACCTGCCAATGGCGTAGGCTTTGCCATTCCTGTCAACCGGGTAAGCTTTATCGTGCCGCAGATCATCCAGAATGGGGCAGTGACACACAGTGGACGGGCTGGTCTTGGCGTTAGCGTTGCGGCGGTCGATCCCACGGTCGCGGCACAGGATAACCTTGCCGTTGATTTCGGCGCCCTGATTGTCAATGTGACAAATGGCCAGTCGGCGGCTCAAGCAGGCTTGCGTCCTGGTGATGTCATCGTCCAGATTGATAATCAGCAGGTGACTGATACTACAGTGCTTGCCGATATTCTGGCGAGCAAGAATCCTGGCGATAAGGTTGCAGTGAAGATTTATCGTGGCAACCAACAAATGACTGTCAATGTCACCCTTGGCGAGTTGCAAGTGAAGAGCTGATACGATCTTATTAAAGTATAGGGCCCCTTCTCCGCAAAGGGGTCCTATTGCTGCTATTGGGCAAGCTTAGAGATTGAGCTGGCGAGGGAAGACTTCAGGAGGGCACGCTTTGCTGGGAATGAGCATCGGGCGTTGGAGAGGTTGGCCGGGCGGCGCTTGAACGTCGGCTGGCCAGCAAGACGCCAATAAAGAGAATAATCCAACCCAGGGCCATGATAAGCCAGAAAATATTCTCAAGACCAAGCACCCGCGCTAGCGTGCCAGCGGCCGCATTGAAGAGATCTCCAACCAAAATCAGGATATTTGCCCATAGAACGTTGCTGGTACGTAAGCCAGCGCCCAGGCTTTGTTGCTTGCGCAACAATTTCCAGCCAGAGTAGATAGCCACTCCTACGACCGTCACTACACCCAGCGTATTGAGAATAATCAGGAAGACCAGCCAGGGTCCCGGGCGCAGAGTGCCGGTGCCCGGCGTTCCCACAATCTGGCTGAGGACAGGCATGTTAATGCTGGCGAAGAAGATAAAAAAGGTGGCCAGGACACTCAAGAGATAGAGAAGGGTAAGATAAATACGCGTGATCTTGCCATTACTTACCAGAGCTACGCTGCCCAGACCGAGCCAGGCCGGCGTAAGGGCGCCTCCGAGAATATAGTAGATGCGAAAAAGTATAGTGCCGGCAAAGCTAGTTGGCCCTGTGAAGATCATACACATATAGGCCACAGTCGCGAAAAACGCCATCAGGAGCGCCATGCTCCAGTAGAGCTGATATATGCGGCGGCGACTGATAAATTGACGTAGTATCACGCCCGCGAACAGACCTGTTACGATCACATTGATGATCGGGGGAAGCAGCAAAAGCGTGCTATTCATGAGTAAAAAGCCTCAAATCATAATAGGTTTGGTAGCTTATGCAAGCCAACGCCCCAACCGTCTTGCTTTGCTTATAGCGGATGAGGAGAGGCTATTATAGAGCTACCAGAATGCTGAAAATTGCGCAAAATTATAGATACTTCTAGTAGGAATATACAGAAAACTGAGAAGTGATGCAATAAACCGGATTGGCAAACATAGCTTCTGGGATCAAAGCTAGCGCTCTGGAAGCCCGAAGCTTTACTTCGCCAGACTGGCCAAAAACTGGGGCGTCTCTTTCAGGTGAGAGGCGTCCCGTTAATAAAGACTGACTTTGAAGCAAAGCCGTTTGGTCTAATTGCGGCGTTTAAAGTGAAGCAGCCCGCGGGCGTGAAGCGTAAGCAGGACAAAGCCAAGGATGCCTACAGCAAGCAGGAGAAGCCCCAGCCTGATGCGTCCCGCTTGTGTGCTGAGATCGAATACTGGGTGCACTGGTAAACCTGTAAGTTGCGGACCAAAGGCGTGAGGCGGGCTGGCAGGTTCCTTCTTAGCCTGTGCAGCTGGCGAGGCTTCTGGTGTGGCCTGCGTACGCTCTGGATGATCATTTGCGCTCATCGTATTGGCTGCCGAAGCTGCATAGGTAGCAGATGCCTCAACTGTTCCTGATGTCGCTACATGGCTATCAGCACTGCCGCCTGAGTTTGTAGGCACGCTTGATGCTACAGTGCCGGCTGTCTGGGGCAATGGAAAAGTGATCATACTGGAGAGGAGAAAAAAGATGCCGATCACAGCAGCCAGCGTACTGAGGGTACGGATCGTATAGCGCACAGAGGTTGGCCAGCCCTGGCGACGAGCTGGCTGAGACGGCACCTTTTCCTTGACCTGATGTTCTGTAGCAATGCTTACGGAACTATCAGCAGGTAGCACGAACGATCGCGGCAGCTGCGGCTGGGGGAGAGCATGCAATAACGCTACCACCTGCCGGAGATTGGCTAGCTCTTGCTGGCACTGTTCACAGGTTTTCAGGTGGGAATCCCACTGTGCTTGCTCCTCAGAGGCAAGTTGCCCATCAAGGAATGCTGAAAGCTGCTCATTTGTCATGTGCCGATCAAATTGTGCCACGCGAATTCTCCGTTATGGTATCATCCATCGATACTTCCACTTCTGGATTCCCACAGGCTAAGCCGCAGGAAGAAAGATTTACCTCCAAAGGAGGAATACAAGAGAAGACAAGCCTTAGCCCTCTTCATCTCTCCACCCCTCCTTCCAGAGGAGGAGGTTCTTGACTACTTTTGGTAAGACGATAGTCCCGTGGTAAAAGTTCCCTATATTGGTATAAATATTGGCGCAAGCGTGTTCGCCCTCGTGAGATGCGCGAGCGAACGGTGCCAAGCGTGGCCTGTGTCGCGGCAGCCACTTCCTCATAGGAGAGGCCCTGGATATCACAAAGCACAATGGCTGTACGCTGGTCAAAGGGGAGCTGCTCTAACGCTTGCTGTATTAAGCCTTGTAACTCCTGGGAAAGCAAGCTCTCTTCGGGATTATCCTCTATCCCTGTAGTGATCAGGGCGCTCAAAGATTCTGACGAGTGGGGTTCGTCCTCTTCTGTCAATAATTCTAACGACTCGGCTGGCCGGCGCTGGATGCGGCGCCAATGATCGTAGACCAGGTTGGTACCAATACGCAATAACCAGGCCCGGAAGGAACTTCCTCCGCGATAGGTCTGAACGCCCCGAAAAGCAGCAAGAAAGGCATCTTGCGTAATATCGGCAGCTGTATCGTAGTCTCCAAGCAGGCGAAAGATGGCGCTGAACATAATCGGCTGATAGTGCAAAATCAGCTGGTTAAATGCATTTACATCTCCGCGCTTGCTGCGGGCGATAAGGAGTTCCTCATCATCGCGCGCGAGCTTGTCCATGGGCTGCCTCACTTTGTACTGGTTTGGGCTAGTGTACCATATTTTGAAAAATACGACTATTGCCAGGCTTCCTTCTGGCAAGGCCGAAGCAGGTATATTCAGAAAGAATAAGTCTCTTCAGGCCTTGTTTTGTTGCGTCCTTGGCCAGAAATTCCTTGACAAGCTCGGATTTCCTGGGATATAGTGTTCAGGCAATCGTTTGCGCAAACGTTTTCTAGGCAAAAAAGAATCTCTAGAGGCGGCGCGAATGAGCAAGGCAATAGCTCACCAAAAATTACTATTGGTCAGCAGTTGTTAGCTGTGCTGCAGGGGTATTGTGTGAGGGACTATGGCGACTATTCGGGATGTTGCACTTTATGCCCAGGTATCAGCGAGTACAGTCTCACATGTAATTAATGGGACGCGCTTTGTTGATCAGGGCACGAGAGAGCGTGTATGCGCGGCGATTGATGCGCTTGGATATCGACCAAACGCACTTGCGCGCAGCCTACGGCGTGGCGAGACAAATATTATTGGCTTGCTTGTGCCTGATAACGCGAACCCGTTCTTTGCAGAACTGGCCCACGTGATAGAAGAGGCGGGATTTTCCAGGGGCTACAATCTGATCCTTTGTAATTCAGAAGCATCGGCGACAAAAGAAACAAGTTACATGCGGGTTTTGCTTTCTCGGCAGATAGATGGGCTCATCCTGATTCCTGCGGGGAATTATCATGGAGCTCTGGAGGCCGCTTCCAGCGAGGGATTACCTGTGGTGATTGTCGATCGTGGGCTGAGCGATTGGCCTGTGGATCAGGTAAGCGCTGACAATGAATTGGGAGGCTATCTGGCAGGGCAGCATCTGGCCAGCCTGGGACATCGGTGTGTCGGTTGCATCAGTGGTCCGGGCGAGGCAACGTCGAGTAGCTATCGTTTAAAAGGCTTTCGTCGTGCTTTGCAAGAGGGTGGGATAGAACTATCAGAGCGTGCCATCATTCAGGCTGATTTTCGTTACGCCAGCGGCGAGCAAGCCATGGCCAGATTATTGCAAGAACTGCCAGGGATCACAGCAGTTTTTGCAGCTAACGATCTCATGGCGCTTGGCGCTATGAATGCGCTACGTAAAGCTTGTCTTAGCGTTCCGGCGGACATCTCAGTTATCGGTTTTGATGATATCTTTCTAGCTGCAGCCATGTATCCAGCGCTAACAACTATTGCTCAACCGGTAAAAGAGATGGGTCAGGTAAGTGTCTCGCTGTTGCTCGAAAGGATAAAGCAACGCACATCTTATACGCCTGCTCGTGTAGTCTTACCAACGACGTTAATTGAGCGCGAAAGCTGTAGATATATTGGCAACAATGGACCAGGGTCTCAAGAAGCATAGCTGTCTGTGGCGCGATCCCTGGGCAATGCCGCGCATATGACCGGACGGCAAGCAGTGGTGTGCTGCCGGGCATTGTATGCGGTACTCTGTAAAGGCATTGTGCGCCCGCTTCTCTGTAGCTGAGATAAGCTATAGAGCTACGGGCGAATGAGGATCGTCAGTGTAGTAAAGAAGGATCATCATTGTATGAGCGATACGGAGAATTGCAGTGAAGTGGCTCGCTTACTCTCGCAAATTGACCAGGAGCTTGAGGCCGCTCAGCTAGGCTTAAATGGCCTGGCGTTGGGAGCTGCGCGCCACGATTTTATCAATGCGCGTCTTGAGCATGCAAGCGCCTGCCAGGAGCAACTGGCTCACCAGATCGGTGAGGCCGAGGCCAGACGTCTGCTCATCGAACACTATATCAAGGTACTTGGCTAGCCTGTAACCCTCAAGTCCGGAGGAGGCCTATCTTGCCAGAGATAGGAGTGGGCATTGTCGTCTCCATTTAAATTTTTGCTCGCTTGTTAGCTGGTTTCGTTGACACCGTTAATTTGAGGCGACTATAATATTTTACACAACCGCTTTTGGTTGGAATGGTATCAGTTTCTGCTTCGCCGTGGAAGCGGACGTGGCCTATGATGGGTCTCAGCCTGTAACCACCAGAAGTGAAGCCTACTTCCTCCGAAAGGATCTTCTATGTCCACAACAACCGAAGGTCTTGAAGACGTTGTAGCGGCTAACTCGCGTATCTGCGACATCGATGGTAAGCTCGGAAAGCTGACATACTTCGGTGTTGATGTTCACGACCTCGCTAAATATTCGTCATTTGAAGAGACCGCATATCTGCTCTGGCATGGTCAGTTACCCACGCAAGGGCAGCTTGAAGAACTGAAGGCGCAACTAAATGCTAGCCGGTCGCTGCCGAAGCGTTTCATCGATCTGCTCTGGCTTCTGCCGCCAAAATCTTCTCCCATGGAGGTTTTGCGTACCTCCATTTCGGCCCTTGCCGCATTTGATGCCGAGTCCTCCGGCGATGCTGAGAGCAACCTGGGGCGCGCTATTCGTTTGACTGCGGCTATGCCAACGATTGTGGCCAGCTGGGAGAATATCCGCAATGGAAGAGAGCCGCTTGCGCCCCTGGCTGATAAGTCGCATGCTACGAATTTTCTCTACATGCTGACTGGAAAGATGCCAGATGACTACACGGCGCACGTATTAGATGTCGCCTTAATTCTGCATGCGGATCATGAGCTCAATGCCTCTACTTTCGCCGCGCGCGTGGCGGCTGGGACTCTAGCGAATATGTATGCGGCCGTTACTGCCGCCATTAGTGCCCTCTCAGGTCCCTTACATGGTGGTGCTAATGAACAGGTGATGCGCATGCTCCTGCGGATTGGCGATGTTGGAGGCGCGGAGGCTTATATCCAGGATGCTTTAGCGCGCAAAGAGCGCATCATGGGATTCGGGCATCGCGTCTATCGGACTGAAGATCCGCGTGCGACGCATTTGCGTGCCATGTCGAAAGAGCTCGGCGAGCGCGCCGGTGATACACGCTGGTACGAGATGTCCCGGATCATTGAAGAATACATTAAACAGCATAAGGGTCTCAACGCAAACGTCGATTTCTATTCAGCCTCGGTCTACTATACGATGGGCATGCCTGTCGATCTGGATACGCCTATCTTTGCTTGTAGCCGTATTAGTGGCTGGACTGCCCACGTTCTGGAACAATATGCGAATAATCGCCTGATTCGACCGCGCGCAGAGTATGTGGGACCGAAAGTGACGCCCTATGTGCCTATTGAGCAGCGTGGCTAAGCTGTTACAATAGGCGCTGGATATCGCGTTTCAGCGCAAGATAATCCTGGTAGCGAGCCGTGTTATCTTCTAGCAGAGCACGGCTTAGAATCGCTTCAAGGTTTGACGAGATAGCTGGATTGAGCATGCGTACTGGCGGATAGGTTGGATAATGCGGCGGAGCCATATTGGTAAGAGCGTGATGCATGCTGGCGGCTAGCGCATAGATGCAGGTTCGCTGATCGTAAGGCTTATCCTGCACTGGTAGATAGGGTGAGATTATCAGCTTGCGTGTTGTACGCCTCCCGCTTCTTGCCGCGTTAGCCGGTGCTCTGGTAAGGGGCGCCAGGGGAATCTGAAAGCCGGTAAGCATGACACGGCCCCGTCCCCGCTCGATAATTATAGTGGCCGGTGAGATATCGTAGTGCCGTAGAGGCGGTCGCTGTTGCTCAAGGGCTATAAGCGTGTTGAGCAGCATATTCATATAGTTGAGAGCATCGTGCTCAGAGATTGGGCGCAGCGTGCGTTGTAAACGTTCTGCCAAACTTTCCCCATCGATATAGGCTAACACCATATAATAGTGCTTTCCTTCGGCAAAGCGGTCGAGCACGGCCGGAACCATCGGATGGCGCAGGCGGGCGAGCTGCTGAGTTGCCTGCTCATAATGGGCCACATCGCGGGCTCGATTAGCCAGCGGTCCGGCTGAGCATTCCCAGCGCTTGAGCACCACGGGCTGCCCGTTAGCCTGTTCGTCTTCGGCGGCTGCGACAGTGATGCGCGCATCCTCGCTTTGCTTAAGCACGCGCTGGATAGTATAGCGTCCCTGACGTACGCTGATGCCTACCAACGGACTATGCAGGACCTGGCCGAGTGTGATGGAGAGACGACCGCAGGCTGAGCAGCAGCGTTGCCCAAAGCGAATGGGGGCGCTGCAGTAGGGACAGTAGCGATTATCATTGTCTGTGCCACAGAAGTTGCAGCGCTGAGCTCCACTACGGTTCTGCTGTCCGCAGGCTAGACAGACATAGCGTTGGAGTGCTGTCTGTACGGCTTCGGCATATTGCTCGGCAAATTCGATAATGTTGTGGTAGCGCTGGCGGTAATCCTTGGCCATGGCGCGCATAAGAATTGCCGAAACCTCCACTGGAATGCGCGGGTTCCATTTTTGCGGCATGGGCGGAACTTCTCGCAAGTGAGCATTCCACATATCCTCAAGGCGAGAATAGACAAAAGGCGTTCGTCCGGCCAGCAACTCATAGCAGCAGATA
This sequence comes from Ktedonosporobacter rubrisoli, assembly GCF_004208415.1. Classification (GTDB taxonomy): domain Bacteria; phylum Chloroflexota; class Ktedonobacteria; order Ktedonobacterales; family Ktedonobacteraceae; genus Ktedonosporobacter; species Ktedonosporobacter rubrisoli. The sequence continues at coordinate 8,850,324 of NZ_CP035758.1, forward strand.
GCAAGGGCATACTGATCCGAATCGCGGCGTGGATGACCTTGCCACTGTTCGGGCGGCATATAAGCTGCCGTTCCCGTTACCTCGCCAAGAGATGCGTGCGTTTGCATGCCGAGGTAGAAAGTGGTACCGAAATCAGAAAGCAGGATTTGTCCGCTGCGCCCGATTAAGAGGTTGCCAGGTTTGACATCTTGGTGGACCAGGCCAGTATTGTGGACATAATGTAAGGCATCGGCGGCCTGCTGTACATAAGGAATGAGTTCCTCAGCAAAGGCCAGGCGCCGGCTGCCATCCGAACGACGGAAAAGATCTAAAATGGTTTGGGGAGCATATTCCATCACGATGTATGGTTGCTCATTTTCTTTTAGCTGGCCGAAGTTATAGACGGGGAGAATATTAGGATGCTGCATTGTCGCGATACGGCGCGCTTCCTGAAAGAAGTTAGCCTGAGCTTTAGCTGTAAGTTTATCCATGCGAAGCACTTTGAGGGCTAGAATGCGGCTAAGCGGAATATCTTCTCTTACCTTGTAGACATAGCCATAACTTCCTGCTCCGATAAAACCTATAACTTCATAGGTGCCGATATGAGCTCCCTGGATCAGAAAGTCGCAGCGCTGACAGCAGATTGTACCGTCTGGATTGTCATGTCCTCCAGCAGCGTGCGGATTCAGGCAACGTGCCACGTATTTTATCCTACCTTTTGATCTATTGATGAGGGTGAGAAAGCCTGTACTTATTTTCTTATTTATTTACGTGCTGCGCTATGTCCAGGTTACGATTGTACACTACTGAGCGCGTTGATGCTATAGGCAAATAAACCAGTATGGCAAGCCTGGACGGTGTTCCCTCTATCTTTTCCTAAGCTAATAGGCTTTTGCTGGATGCTGATCAGTTTCTATCCTTTGATGGAAGAGCCTGTTTTTATGCTATTAAATGGTATTGCTTGCAATTGCCTTTTTGAAAATTAGAGATGATAGTAATTCTTATATCGTAAGTATAGACTACAATCTCTTTATTGATGATGAGCGTTTGCTGTAGTATCTCAATGCTAATTTACAATTTTTATATTCAATAAGTTATTGACTTTGTAAACGCTACTATGTTATTTTGTCCATAGTAATACTGCTCAGTAAAATAGCTCTATACACAAATTTTAAGCGTAGCACTTGCTAGATCACAAAAGTTGTTATTGAGCATATTTTTCAGCAACAGTATTTGCAAGCACGGAGGGGAGATACATGCTATCGTACTAGAGAAACGTTTTGATAGATAGAAAATATATGAGTAGATAATATAAAATATTCCTTTTATAGTGTTATGCTCATATTTTATCTTAATATCCATTTTGTGAAGATGGATATTCTTTTATTTCTTATATATTTCAGGGAAGAAAAATAGTTTTATGAACAAAAGGACTCTTGTTCACCCACATGCCCCTCATTCAGAAACCTATATTCCCCGCGTTTTACCAGGTGTATTGGGTAATTTTGATATGACGATGAATTTTGTAGCCGTCGTCTTTCTGGTAGTTAACTCAATTCGTGTCTCCTCTGCTGGACCAGTATCTATTTTCTATTGGTTCTTGGGTCTGATCTGCTTCTTTCTGCCAGCCCTGCTTGCTGTAGGACAACTGGGAAGAATGTATCCAAATGAGGGCTCAACATATAATTGGACTTATAGAGGCCTTGGCCGCTTCTGGAGCTTCTTCTGCACTCTCCTCTTCTGGCTACCTAATCCGGTTGGGATGGTTGGTGTGTTAAGCATGGCATTTTATTTTTTGCGCGGCCTCAATTCTGGTTGGTTTGTTGAGCCCTGGCAGCAAGGCGTATCAATAATAGGTGTGATCGTTTTTGTAGCCGTATTTTCATTGCAGCGTTTGCGCGTAATTCAAAATGTCGTCAATATTGTTGTATTACTAAATATTTTCAGTGTTGCCCTGGTGGGCCTGGCTGCTCTGATCTGGCTTCTGGGTGGGCACCAACCCGCTACAGATCTAGCATCTTCCAGAGCATGGGCGATCTCGCCTCAGAATATGTCCATGCTTGGGGTTGTAGCTCTGGCATATCTAGGATTGCATGTTCCTGCAATTTCTGGAGCCGAGACAACCAGCAAATTTTCGCCCACACGCTATTTGTTCTGGGGAAGTCTTATTGTTGTTCTTTCATATGTGATGGTAAATCTGGCTGTTCTACTGATAGAAGGCCCTCGTGTCGCCATACTTGGCCCCTTTGCTATCGTTGATATGGCTGATCAGGTCTTTGGTAAGACTGTGGGCAATATTGTGGCTGTGATCAATCTTGCTGCTTATCCTGTCAAATGTGCGATTACTAGTAGCATATTTGCTCGTCTCTTGATGGTCGCTAGCGTTGATCGTTTCTTGCCTCTTGGATTGTGCAAGCTGAACCATAATCGTGCTCCTGTGAATGCAATCTTATTTCAAACACTTTTAGCGCTTCTTTTTGCTGCCGTAATCTATTTCCTTCCATATATTACACCCCTATTAAATCCGCAAACCCTGAGTCCCGTGGTTGCCAGCGTCTGCCTGGCTATGCTCACTCTTCTGTGGACTCTCTCAACGCTTGTCATATTTATCAATTTACTGGTGGCCTATATACGAGACCGTCAGAAATTTCATCAGTGCCGGAAGGTACCGATGCCTTTGATCTGGCTCTCTATGTTTATAGGCCCGTTTGTATGTGTGCTTGCGCTCGTTGTAGTTTTTGCTGCCTCAGAGGCAGAGAATGTCCTTACGGATATGCGGTGGCAATTGCTCGTAGGTGGTCTGACTGTCATTTGTCTTATCCTGGCGTTTACGGCTAGTTTGCTGGTCACAAGCGAAGCAGCCTGGCAAGATCAGGCGCGCAATGAAGTTTCCTCTACTTAAAACTTTCTCAAAAAAGCTTTTGTATTTTTCCTTATTTTGAGGATGAAGGAGTTTAGTATGTCCCTTGAATCTTCTGTCTCTACAGAGCAAGAGTCTACACAAGGTAAACCTGCGAGAGGAAGTTTGCTTCCCAATGCTATAGGTCTTGGCGGTGTACTTTTTCAATCAATTACCACCATGGCCCCGGCGACTGGTATGGCTAATAGCATTGCTCAGGCGGTTCCTCTGACTGGCATGACTCTTCCTCTGGCAGCATTGTTCGCTCTGTTCATATGTATTATGGTAGCCTTTTGTATAGGCTCTTTCGCCAAATATTTGCCTTCGGCTGGTGGAATTGCGACGTATATAAGCCGAGCCCTTGGCGTGAAAGTTGGTTGGGTAGTTGGATGGTTCCTTGCCTTTGGCTATATGCTTATCGCGCCAATGAAGCTGGTGATTTTAGCCAGCCAGACCGATAGTTTGCTAGTAAAGCTTGCCCATTTTTCCTTGGGTTGGCCCGTTTGGATGCTGCTCTTTGCTGTTATTATTTTCCTTGTAGCCTACCTGGGAATAAAAGTCTCGGCAAGAATCGGGGTCATTCTTGGCGCAATTGAGATTGCGATTTGGATTATCATCTATGCGGGCGGGAACAACACTCTTGCCGTTCTCAATCCCACCAGTAGCGCCTTACCTGGCTGGGGAGGTTGGCAAGGTGTACTATTAGGCATGCTACCCATTATTGTGGCCTTTGGCGGCTTTGAGTCCTGCGCACCCTTAGCGGAAGAAGCCCGCAACCCCCGCAAGATTGTGCCTTTGGCGATTGTGCTCTCGGCCGTATGTATTGGTCTATTTTTTGTATTTTGCTCATATGCCGCTGTTGTGGGCTGGGGGCAGAGCAACATTCAGCACTATGATACCAATTCCTGGGTCGCGCTGGCTGGAAAAGCCGGGGATCTTGTTCAATTGCTGGTAATCCTGGCAATCTTAAATAGCGCTCTGGCAAATGCTAATGGTGGTTTGATTGCATCTACACGCATGTTTTATGCAATGGGGCGCGGGCGCTCTCTCCCCGCTATTTTTGCTCACCTTAACCGTTTTCAGGCTCCCTCTGGAGCAATTATATTTTGTGCGATAGCCATGGTAGCTATCGCGAGTATTCCATCGCTGCTATATGGTCCAATGGTGGCTTTTACCTTGCTTGTTTTCACCATTGGTATCTCTGCTATTCTCACCTATGTGATTGTGTGTATCTGTACACCGATTTTCTATCTGCGTGAGCATCGGGCCGAATTCAATGTTCTGAAGCATGTTTTGGTTCCGCTCGTGCCCACGATTGCTTTTGCCCTCGTCTGGTTCAATCTGGTGACTTCCCTGCCACCGGCTCCAATAAGCTATGCTCTATACTTCAATATTCTCCTGCTTGTCGTTGGTATCCTGAATGTGCTCTGGTTGCGTTTCCGTCATCCAGAGGCTTTACTGGCAAGCGGGAAGATCTTTCTTTCAGAGGAATGATTCCGCTCATGCTCGGGCATGTTCCTCTAGCGCATGGCAGGCTGAGAACCTGTACGTAGAGAAATATGCCTGTGCTAGCGCAAATGATTATGCTAAAGGAAGGACCTTTTCCTCTGCAGAGAAAGCTAGAAAGAAATAAAAATGCAAGAGAACACCAATGACTTTTCTGTGCCTGCTGAGAGAGACTATGCTGAAACAGGAAGTTTGACAGCGCTAATTGAGGGCGTTTTGCCTGCTCTAGAGAAGTTTATGCTCTTTGAAGGAGTTGAAAAGACTGCAAGGCAAAAGGGCCAATGGTCTGCTCTGCTCGACGAGCCCTTGCCCAAACAAGGTGTAGGTGCTCAAGGCGTTATGGAAATTTTGCGGGATGTCGTAATCCCCAATGGGGTACGACTAGGACATCCAGGCTTTTCGGGTTGGATCGGGACATCGACGACAACTGTTCCCGCCACGACTACTTTCGCCAGCCTGGTTTCAGGTCCAGGCTATCAAGGCATTCAGGCCTACAACTTGCTAGAAGCTCTGGCCCTGCGCTGGCTGGCACAGCTAGTGGGGATTCCTGGCAGCTATCAAGGCTTGTTTACCAGCGGCGGATCGGTGGCGAATCTTGTGGGGTTGGGCGCGGCCAGGCAGTATGCAGCTGAGCGCCTTGGCATCGATGCGGCTTATCAGGGAGTGGCGGCGTTGCCAAAACCTCGCATATATGCTTCTAAGGAGGTACACCATGTAGTGATGCGGGCGGCAGGCATCCTGGGACTTGGTAGGAATGCGTTGTACTTGCTTCCAACTGATAAATCTATGTGTATGGATGTAGGAGAGCTGAGCAAACAGCTTAAACGGGATCGCCTGGCAGGCTATACCCCCGTTGCAGTAATTGCCAATGCTGGGACTGTGAATACGGGCGCTATTGATCCACTGCCACAGCTGGCTGATTTTTGCAAGAATGAGGGCATCTGGCTCCATGTTGATGGAGCTTATGGCCTGTTAGGCGTTCTCGATCCTCGCATTGCCCATCTCTATGGGGATCTCGCGGCAGCGGATTCGCTGGTACTTGATCCTCATAAGTGGTTAGCGGCTCCCATTGGCTGCGGCGCTGCCTTTGTGCGCGATAGCAATTTGCTGGGAAGAGCCTTTACGCTGGAATCTGCGGCATATATTGAGGAGTCTCAGCCGGATTATCAAAAGGACGAGGTGATAACCTCGCAATTTGATGATTTTGGCTATGTCTATCATCATTTTGGTGTGGAGCAATCAGCGCCTGCGCGGGGTGCTCAGGTCTGGTCTATCCTTAAAGAGGTCGGTGAGGAAGGTATACGCGCGCGCGTTTATCGTCACAATAGCTTTGCGCGCTTTCTTGCTGAGCGTGTGCAGCAAGCGCCATCTCTGGAACTTATGGCTCCTGTGACGCTTTCGATTTGCTGTTTTCGCTATGTGCCTCCCGCGTTACAAGAGCAGCGTGATGCTAAAACATCTGAACTGCTTAACCAGCTGAATCGAGCAATACTTGCCCGTGTGCGGGCTCGTGGCCGCTGCATTCCTTCGGCAACCTTTGTGAATGGAAATTATGTCATTCGGCCCTGTTTTATTAATCCTCGTACAACACTTGCCGAGGTTGAGGCCTTGGCCGAAGAGGTAGAGACGTGTGGTGCAGCGCTCTGGAATGAGGTGGTTTGACATCGTTTTGGGGCAGGGCTTACAATGCGGGTATAGCCCTCCGTCGTACCACAATAAGGAGAAATATATGAATCTCGATCTCACCACGCGTTTGGAAGCTGCAACAAAGTTTATTGATCGCTGGCTCGCCCATAAGCTTTATATTGATCGTCTTCCCGGCCTCTCAGTGGGAATCGTTTATGGCGACAAGATTCTCTTCAAAAAAGGTTACGGATATGCCAATCTTGAGCAGCAAGTGAAGGCAAGCGAGACGACCTGTTATCGCATCGCCTCGTTCTCAAAGATATTTACGGCTCTGGCAGTTATGCACCTGTTTGAGCAAGGGAAATTGCATCTTGATGATCGCGTCCAACAGTATTTGCCCTGGTTTAGCTCAGAGCAAGCTCCTCAGACTGCACAGATTACGCTTCGTCAGCTCTTGACCCATACCGCCGGCCTGGATCGCGACGGCGTAACTCCCCACTGGGTCGATTATCGCTTTCCCGAGCTGCAAGAAATCCAGCGGCACATTGCTGAGGGCGGACTCTCCTATACGCCCGCGACCGTCTGGAAATACTCTAATGTTGGCTATACGCTCCTGGGTGAGGTCGTCAGAGCTGTCTCCGGTCTTGCCTATGAAGAGTATGTCACTGAGCATGTTGTGAAGCCGCTAGGTATGACCCATACGGCTCCTGTTCTGACGGAGGCCATTACGCAGCAGCTAGCTTTGGGCTATAGCCGTAATCTTCCCGAGCAAGGACGAGAACCCTTTCCACACATCGAGACGCATGTGATGGCCTCGGCAACCGGCTTTTCCTCAAATGTGGTTGATCTTTGTCAGTTGATCATGGCTCAGTTTGAGGGAGATACCCGTCTACTGCGCGATGAGACGAAGCGTGAGATGCGGCGCATCCAGTGGCTGCGTAAAGAAGGTGACGCCGACTGGTGCCTCGGTTTTGAGACCTGGAAGGTAAATCAACAGCGCTACTATGGGCATGGAGGAAGCTTCCAGGGCTATCGGTCCCGCTTTGGCTTTGATCCTGAGCGTAAAGTAGGTGTGGTGGTTCTGGTCAATGCTATGGATGTGCGCGCTGGCGATCTGCTCCAGGGAGCCTTGCAGATCATCGATTATGTGATTACACACTGGGATGAATTGGCCCAGGATGCTGTACAGAGCGAGCATATAGAGGGCTATGAAGGGATGTTTAGAAGCGTCTGGGGCGATGTGGCCAGCGTTACCCTCAATAATAGCGTGAATCTTTTTAATCTGGGAGCCCCAAATCCTCTATTAGGGCTTTCTCGGCTTCATCATGAGGGCGGACATAGATTTACAATGGTTGATGGGAACAGCATTGATCATATTGGCGAGCCTGTATCCTTTGTCTGCGATGAGCAGGGCGTAGCTCAGCATCTATTTGTCGGTCCCGATCCATCCGAGCGCTTTGAACTGCCGTAACCTCAAACCCCCGGCTCTACAAGCTGGCTCAAGCGGGAGATGCACAAGCGCAAGGCAAGAAAAAGGGGTTGCTACTCTAGCAACCCCTGAACTTTTGTTTGTGTACGGTTTAGCCCACGCTACCGGACATCTCCAACTGGATCAAGCGGTTCAACTCAACCGCGTATTCCATTGGGAGCTCTTTGGTGATTGGCTCGATAAAGCCATTTACGATCAACGAATAGGCCTCAGACTCGTCGAGACCGCGGCTCATCAGGTAGAAGAGCTGATCTTCGCCGACCTTGGAGACTGTAGCCTCGTGGCCGATCTCTGTCTGATTCTCTTCGACACGAATGGTTGGATACGTATCGGTACGAGCCTCTTCATCAAGGAGCAGCGCATCACAACGTACGCTTGATTTCGTATGGTGCGCACCGGGATTGACGCGGACCAGACCACGATAGGAAGCGCGGCCAGTTCCCTTCGAGACCGACTTCGACAGAATCTGTGAGGTGGTGTGCGGGGCCAGGTGAGTGACCTTGGCGCCGGCATCCTGGTGCATGCCATCGTTAGCGAACGCTACCGAGAGGATATCGCCACGTGCGCCGGGCTCCATCAGGAGGACCGCGGGATACTTCATGGTCACTTTAGAACCAAGGTTACCATCGACCCATTCCATTGTCGCATCTCGATATGCGGCGGCGCGCTTGGTGACCAGGTTGTACACGTTCTTCGACCAGTTCTGGATCGTCGTGTAGCGGACGCGTGCGCCTTCCTTCACTTTGATTTCTACGACGGCGCTGTGCAGGCTGTCGCTGGTGTAGCTTGGAGCTGTGCAGCCCTCAACATAATGGACATAGGAACCAGGCTCGGCAATAATCAAGGTGCGCTCGAACTGGCCCATGTTCTTGGCGTTAATGCGGAAGTAAGCTTGCAGCGGGATCTCAACACGGACATTCTCCGGTACGTAAACGAAGCTTCCGCCGCTCCATACAGCACTATTGAGCGAAGCAAACTTATTATCGGATGGCGGAACGATGGTGCCAAAGTGCTCCTTCACGATGTCTGGATATTCGCGCAGCGCGGTATCCATATCCGTGAAGATCACGCCAAGCTTCTCCAGGTCCTCGCGCACCTTATGATAAACGGCTTCACTTTCATATTGAGCAGTTACGCCGGCCAGATATTTCTGTTCTGCTTGGGGAATACCCAGGCGATCAAAAGTGTCTTTGATCTCTACAGGGATGTCATCCCAGGTCTTTCCCTGCTCGGGCACTGGCTTAATGTAGTAATAGATATCGTCGAAGTTAATGCCTGACAGATCAGCGCCCCATGTTGGCATTGGACGTTTCTCGAAGAGTTCCAGGCTTTTTAGGCGGAACTGTCGCATCCAACTGGGTTCGCCTTTCATCTCAGAAATCTGCTCGACGATCTTTCTGTTAAGTCCCTTGTCGGACTTAAATGCATAGTTTTCGGCTACGTGGAACCCAGCACTATATGTACCTTGTTCCAATTCAAATGCCTGACTCATTAGATACACTCCACTTGCTGGCTGATTTCTATCAACAATTTACAGAAAATCGTTGGTTTCTGTAATCCTTACTTGCTAACTCGGATTTACCCGTATTATAAGTTTTTTGCTACGGCTTGTCAAGGCATTTGCTCCGGCAAGACTTCAAGGCTATGCCGCGTAGCAGCGCTAACAAGCAAATAAGCTGCGCTATATGCCGCTGTTTCACATGCTTGACAAAGCGCAACAGAAATTGCTATTATGGTGTTAGAAAGTGGTGATATGTACGGCAAAGCTGCTATATATTTGGCTTTGTTGGGCAAAGTAGGCGCGAGCAAAATACATATCACAGCGCAATTGAGCGCCCATAGCTCAGTGGATAGAGCAATGGTCTTCTAAACCATGTGTCGCTGGTTCGAATCCAGCTGGGCGCGCCTCTTTCCTTCTCTTTCTTTACCTCTCATTCTCTAGAGCAGAGGCAATCCACTGGCGAGCTTCAATATCCCCAACGGGTCTTAACTATGCGAGCTATAGAGCGAGGAAAAATCCGACCAAGCTTGAAGCTTCAATCCCTCACGAGCTCACTCCTATTCTCGATAATACCACCTTCTTATAGCAAAATCCAGGAGGAAAAATTATACACATTGAGTGCCTTTACCTGGTTGAAGAAAACTATTACACTCTATCTTAACCCTGGATTAGCTTCGAGCCTATGCTGATGTAAGGGCTACTTTGCCGGCGGAGAGTGTAAACTAGTGGTAGCGCCCTGAGTGATACCAGCGCGTTAGCAGATGCGTATTTCCTACAAGCGCTATCTGCTGATTATTTTGCTAAATATCAATAAGCTGATGTAGAAGGAGAGAAAGATATGCATTTTCTTGCCCTGGCCTGTGATTATGATGGTACACTAGCAGCTGAGGGCCGGGTTAGCCAGCGAACCATGCAGGCCCTTGAACGGGTTGTCGCCTCTGGTCGTAAGCTACTTATAGTCACAGGTCGTAAGCTGGAAGATCTACAGCAAGTCTTTCCCCGTCTTGACCTCGTTACCACTGTGGTTGCCGAGAATGGTGCGCTGCTTTATCATCATGCTTCGGCTGAGGAAAAAATCCTGGCCGAGGAGCCCCAGCTCGCTTTATCCAGGCATTGCGCGAGCGAGGTATCCAACCTTTAAACATTGGGCACGTCATTATCGCCACCTATGACGCTTATGAGGAAATCCTGCGCGAAGTGGTTCATGAGCTGGGCCTGCAGTATCAAATGATCTTTAATAAAGGCTCCGTGATGCTCTTGCCAGTTGGCGTGAACAAAGCCACGGGAATGATGGCAGCGCTACAGGAGCTGGGAATTTCACCACACAATACGGTGGGCGTGGGCGATGCTGAGAATGATCATGACTTCCTGGCGCTGTGTGGCTGCTCTGTCGCCCTGGCCAATGCTTTGCCGGCCCTAAAGGCGCAAGCTGATTATACTACTCAGGCCCCCAATGGTGAAGGCGTAGTTGAGCTTATTGAGCAGCTTTTAGCCGACGATTTGCAAGATATTATAGACCATATGGCAGACAAAGACGCACAGAGCAGCTAAATACTGCGATGGGCAACTTTGGATAAACGGGGGGATACCTCTCCAGTGGAGAGGGTATCCTCTCTCGCGCTCCTCACCACCGCAGGCGCTGAAAAAACTTGCATATGGGCTTAAATAAGTTTTGTTGTGATAAAAAATGTAAGAAGATTTTCGCCCTGATAGTGAAAGATAAGCGTTACCTACAGGTAGAGCTTAGAATAACGTAAAAGAATAGAGAGCAGAAAATACTGTAGAGATTTACTTATTGATATATTGCAAAATAATATGCTATATTTAAGATGTCTCTTGCTATCTCATTGCACCTGTGTAAGGAAAAGAGTGTCATTCGTAGCGCGAAGTAGAAGATAAGCTAAGCATCCTCTCTGTGTATGCTTGTGACGAAGCGAGGTGAAGGGAATGGCAGAGCATTGTGCCTCAGTTGAGATTAAAGCGCCTGTACATCAGGTCTATGAGCTTTTTACACACTTCAATGATTTTCCAAAATTCATGCGCTTTGTGAAAGAAGTAACTTACTACGACGAGCAGCGCAGTCACTGGGTTGTTCAGGTTTTCAGGCGCTATGAATGGGATGCTGTCAACGAGGATTGGATTCCCGACCGTCAGGTGGGCTGGCGTTCAATAAGAGGCTTGAAAAACTCGGGTAGGGTGAAATTTCGTGCCCTCAGTCCGCAGCGTACCTGCGTAGATGTCTACATTTACTATAGCCCTCCTAGCGGCGCTCTGGGTGGCCTTGGCGAGACCTTTGGCATCAGTGGTTATTTTGAGACCTGCCTCAAGGAAGATCTACAAAATTTTGCCCGTATGGTAGAGGAAGCCCCAGCTGGAGCCCTCGATCCAATGTCGTCTCATTATCTGTTCCATCCCCACAGTGCCAGCGCACGCGGCGAGATGACTGAGCGCCAGCGCAGCGCTATGGCCCATGATCCGATGATGAGCCCGCAGGCCTTACGCGAGCGCGAGGCCAGGATAAGACAAGAAGAAGAGCGCGCACGGGCCGCTAGAGCAGAAAGGGAAGCCGCGCTAAAGCGTAGAAGCGTTATGGAGCGCCAGGCCATGCTTGAACGCCAGACCATGCTTGCGCGCTCGGCCGAGCGCAGGTTAGAGGAACAGAAGCAGCGAGATGCGGCTTTGCGTGCAGCTGCACGCCCCCACGAGATCGATCCCGTCTATGATACTATCGGTGGTCGCAACGCAGCTCTGGATCGGACCGCTCTTGGCGATAAAGATGCTCTGCGCCTCAGATATCCAAAGTATGAGCAGGACCCTATGACCGCGCGCTATCCACTTAAAGCTAAGGACCCGACAGGACCTCTAGATCCTGTAGAGAAACTTGAATCGCCCTGGTTTATCTCTATTCGAGGCAATACCAGACCTTTGCAGTAAGCCGACAAGGGCTAATTTCGCGCAAACGCTCCCAGTGCAATTGGCAGTTAGCATGCTAAGTAGCAAGGGAGATGCCAGCGGAGAAGCGCGACTCAGCTTATTCCGCTAAGGCAGGGGAAGAGCACTTTTCATTGGGTGCCTCCTTCCCGCTCTGCTGGCTGTTGCTTCCAAACTGGAGCGCTGCTTCCAGGGCAGAGGCAATTCCTCCTGCGGTATTAGCCACATAGAAATTATCAGTCAGGTGATAGAGAAGGCTTCCTTTGTGCGTGTACTTGTGGCCGAGATCCAACTCGTCCCTATTCAGAATCGTATTGATCTGCTGGAGAAGCCTGATGACAGGAGCTTCTTCCTCTGTGTCCAGCAGTAATAATGCGATGTCGGCCGGGAATGCCTGGGCTCGTTGTACGAAACGCACTACTTGCGGAAGAGAAACATGCTGTCCCAATTTGCATTCTACGATTATGGCCCTGCCATCTTCTGTAAATGCCAGCACGTCTAGATCATTTAACTGCGTTGTCTGCCACTCCTTGAAACTTACACAGCGCCTGACGAGTGCGTGATAGCTCTGCTGGAGATGAGCCTGTACGCTCCAGGCAAAGGTTGGATTCAGATCCTCAATATGCTCAAGAAGAGAGCCGCTTGCCCATTCATCGGGATTTTGGGCAACGATATACTCTTGTAGTTCTAAAAAATGTAAGGCCTGGGCTAATTGTCTTGCTTTGATTGCGGGCCCCATCTGTTTAAGCAAAGTCTCTGTTTGCCAGGTGCGCGGCCAGTTACTAGTTGCATCTTCAGCAGGATCTGTATCATCTATCTCTTGCAGAAAACAGCCAAGCAGCAAGCGATGATGCCGTTGGTCAAGAAAATCCAGGAAGCCGGGTTCGTCGCACCAGCGCTCACCTGCGATCTGCCAGCGGAGACGAATGACTCCCGGAGCCCCGGCATGGATAAAGCTTCTACCGATAGAGTTCCAGGAGCCAGGAATGTGACGCAAACATTCATCGAAAGCGTGGAGTTGTTGCAGGTTTACTTCAGGACGATAGGGAAGAGATTTCATCTGTTGAGCTACCTTTCTCATCGTTTGTCCGCGTGATTGTTTCTGCCTGTATCTGCAGCAACGCGCGTCGTCTGAACGTCACTCCACTTAAGGAATATCATTCCCCCTTGCATAGATCGGGTACGAATCTTGCCTCGGTGGAGAAGCCGCTGGACATGATGAAGGCTAACCGTGTGGTGACTATTTTTGCTGATCGTTGCGGCCGCTTCGGCTGTGGTTATCCAGTTATTACTCATAGTAACCTCTACCTTTCTTGGCGTAACGCTTATGCCTCCCCGCGTTTGGGGTGATAATTTACGGGTTAGCTTGCAGAGCGAGGGAAAGGTTAAGTCTATCAACACACTGTAGCATCAACCGTTGCTAAGAAATGAATTTTTAAGCTATCTAATACAGTATAGCATACTTTAAATTATTTTGTCTCTTAATTTAAATTGTAAATCCGTCTGATTTGCAATATATTGAAAAATAATATATGCTTATAGCATCTGATATGAATTCTCTTGCGCTAGATTTCTCTTATGAAAGAGCACCCTGAGCACACCCATAGGCTGCAATTTGTACATTTTTATGCTTTTTGTCTTTAGCCAAGAGTACATGACGTCTAGATAGCGTTATTCGTCCCTCTACTTATCTGTCCTCTTTCTTTTTCCCCGCTACTCAAGAGCTCAAGGCATTCAGGAAAGGAATAGTAATTATGCAATCGTTTATCCTCTTAGTCGTCATCCTCATACTCTTCGTGGGCGCGTTTGGGTTTATGGTATATCGTAACAACGTTTTGCGTCGCGAGCAGGAACGAAGGCGGAATCAATACCATGATCGCGTATAGGGTTGATGAGGATATAAAAAATAGTGTAGAAAATTTTTGCTGGGCTGAGGAGGAATATTCATTTATCCTCTACAACTGAGTAATAGTTGAGAACGCAATGAGATTCAATGCCAGCATAATGTAAGGTGTTCTCTGTTCTCGGAAGGCCACTTGGGCCGGCATATCTCAGCAGTTGCTCGACGAGAGAAAAGTGCTGGAATATGCAACGTGTTCATATGCGTGATTTATATCAATCGGCGACTGCTTTGGAATACAATGGTGGAAATTGGTGGAGTTCTAACTTGCTGGTATTTCAGGCAGATTGCCTAGCATACGGAGAAAGGTATGTGGTGTTACCCTGCTCTTAATTCTAGGGGGAGGGAAATTTAGCTCCACATGTTCTAAATGAAATCCTTTTTTTATAAGGTCCTCGTCCTGGTTGTTGTAGTTGTTCCTCTTCTGGCTACTATGTTTGCTATGTGGTTATTGTGGGAACGTGCCGTACACTGGTTAGATATTGTCTTGCTGGTTACTCTATACTCTCTGGTAGGTCTGGGAGTGACTGTTGGCTATCATCGAATGCTTACCCATCGGAGCTTTCGCCCTCATCCCATCGTCAAGTTTGCTTTACTTGTGCTTGGCTCAATGGCCCTTGAAGGCCCTGCACTCCAATGGGCTGCGACACATATCAAGCATCATGCTCAGGCAGATCGTGAAGGAGATCCCCATAGTCCTGTAGAGGGTTTCTTCCATGCCCATATGGGATGGATGTTTAAGGATACCTCGGCAAATCCTGACCTGTATTGTCGTAATCTACTAAATGATCCGCTAGTTGTCTTTGTCAGCCGCACCTTTTCGCTCTGGGCTATATTATCGCTTTTGATCCCTTTTATGCTGGGTGGATGGACAGGCTTGCTTTGGGGCGGCCTGGTACGCATCTTCTTGACCCACCATGTCACCTGGAGCGTTAATTCTGTGTGCCACACGTTTGGCAAACGCGCTTTTGAGACGAATGACCAGAGCCGTAATGAATGGGTTGTCGGACTGCTTGCCTTCGGCGAGGGCTGGCATAATAACCATCATGCATTCCCTCGCTCGGCGTTCCACGGCCTGCAGTGGTGGCAGTTCGATCTTTCAGGGTACGTTATTCGCTCGCTTGAATGGGTGGGCCTTGTACGTGATGTCTATCGTATTCCGCGTGATATGATGGCCCGCCGCGTTAATCGTAACCCTCAGATGGCTAAGCCAGAGCCTTTACCGTAAGAATTTCTCCTCAAGCGCTTAATATAGCAAGCCAGCATGGAAAAAAGTATGCCTCTCCTGTAAATATCTGTAGATTACTGGGAGAAGCATACTTTGGTTTAAGCGCTTCCTATCAGGCTTTATTGTCAGGCGTGAACTCGACGATAACGTTGCATCCTATTCCAGACCCTTTGCTCCGGCGCAAGCCGATCCTCTGCTTCCGGCTCTAAACTTCCTCTTGCAATCAACCGTGAGCAATTTGATCTATGAAAGCGACCCGAGGACGTTTCTTCTGAGAAGACTTCTTGCACAAAATGAAATCCATGATCATCGGTACGCGTGATCCATACACCTTCTGTCTGATCAAGTGTTGGTACTGCCATTAGTTTCCCATTTCTCTTGCTAAAATACCGTCCAGCCAACCCGGAAAGAAGAGTTTATCTTTTGTTCCTGGCGCGGGAACAATATCTATAGAACTGTTAACTTTGTTTAGCATTCTGCCTGATATGAATGAAGGCTCTTGCGCTGTTTCATATTCTTTTTGAAGTATATCATACCAGTCATTAGATATAGAGCTCAATGCGGGATGAATTGTGCAGCTACAGGGAAGCTTTCTATGAAAAGATGTATACAAGTCATGGGCAATGTGCGTGTATGACGTATGCCGAAATGGACGCCCTGGTAATACGAGAAGCGGGTGCGCAAGCAAGGGAGTGAGGGTAGAAGCTATCTTGCCTTGCAGACGCGAAAAAGATCTGGGGTTAGAAAATTTGTGTAGCAAGGTTATGTAACAGCCTGGCGCCAGAGGGAGGGTTTGGGTTAGTAGGGTGGCTTGCCAGGTCGAGCGTAAGCAATAGCAACACAAGAGGAATGTGGCGATATCAGGGCCTAGCTCTATCTTGAGTAGCGAGGGTAACGTATGTCAGAACATCATGCATCAATTACAGTGAATGCACCAGTGCACGAAGTATATGCACTTTTCACGCACTTTAACGATTTTCCCAAGTATATGCGCTTTGTGAAAGAAGTGACCTACTATGATGAGCAGCGTAGCCATTGGGTAGCGCAAATGGCGGGGACCCAGGAATGGGATGCTATCAATGAAGACTGGATTCCTGATCGTCAAATTGGTTGGCGCTCGACGCAGGGGTTGCAGAATACTGGTAAGGTCAAATTTCAAGAGGTGCGGCCGGATCAAACCCAGATAGATGTCTATCTGTCCTATACGCCGCCGGCTGGCGTCCTTGGCGCGGCGGCCGAGAAATTGGGTCTTGACAGTCATTTTGATACAGCTCTCCAGGAAGATCTCAACAATTTCGCGCAGATGGTCTCTCAGGCTCCGCAAGGCGCCCTTGATCCCATGCAATCTCACTATCTTTTTCACTCCGAAAGTGCTGTGAGCCAGGGGATTGCGACAAAATCGCAGCAAGCGTCTATGAGCGCCGATCCTCAGATGCATCCAGAGGCCTTGAAGACGCGCGAGGCCCAGCAGAGGCAGGAAGCTGAACAGACTCAGCGCTATGAGCAGGAGCAACGCCAGCGTGATGAGCAGGCCGTCTCCCGGGAGCAGCGAGCTGCTCGCCAGCAGGAGGAAGCCTTAAGGCGTCAGGCTGAGATAGATCGGCGGCAAGCCCAGGCCCAGGAGCAGGAGCGCTTGCGTAATCGACCCGCCGAGACCGTGCCTGATCCTGTACATGATACGATAGGTGGGCGCAACGCGGCGATGCCTCGCACTCCGCTTGGCGATCTTGATGCGCGCAGTGAGCGTTTCCCCCGCTATCAACAGGACCCGATGGCCGCCCGCATTCCGCGTCGAGATCAAG
The DNA here is from genome assembly GCF_004208415.1 of Ktedonosporobacter rubrisoli. Lineage (GTDB taxonomy): Bacteria > Chloroflexota > Ktedonobacteria > Ktedonobacterales > Ktedonobacteraceae > Ktedonosporobacter > Ktedonosporobacter rubrisoli. The sequence goes on from NZ_CP035758.1 coordinate 8,867,185, forward strand.
AGGAGACGACAAGCACAGCAGTCACTGGGATGGAACAGGAGTCTCCCTGGCGGAGCAATATTCGCGGAAAAGCATTAGAAAGTCCAGAGGAAGAACAGGCCTCACATGACGCATCAGAGCGTCAGGTACACAAGAGCGAATAAGTAGCTAGGGGCGCGTCCAACTCGCGCTCCTCAGATTGATTTGAAGGTAGTTAACCTGGCAGGGGCGAAGCTAGAGGGAGAGTGAACCAGAAAGTTGAGCCTTTGCCAGGGATGCTCTCAACGCCCACCTCCCCATGATGTTGCTCGATAATTGTGCGGCAGATATGGAGCCCCAGGCCTAAGCCTGTCCCCTGGCCGTGCTGAGGCTTGATACCAGGAACGCGGTAAAAGCGTTGCCAGAGGCGCTTTAGCTCCTCCTCGGCGATACCTGGTCCCTTATCATGGACAGAAATTCGCCCATATCCTTCGTGCACTTCCAAACTCACTTCAACGGGCTGTGTTGCTGCCGAATATTTCAGCGCGTTAATCAGATAATTGGCAATGACCTGGCTGATGCGATCGGCGTCGCCCATGACTGGTATCTCTGGCCCTGCGGCGATGTGCAAAGAAATGTTACGCTGAGGAAAGGCTGTGCGCTGATCCTCGACGACCTCGTGAACAATAGATGTCAGATCGCAATGTGCTATATGGAGATCAAGCTGGTTGGCCTGGATGCGCGAGACATCTAAGAGATCGCTGACAAGCCTGTTCTGCGTATGCACCTGCCGCTCTGCCCTGCTGAGTAGATCCTGTATCTGATGTAGCCTGTCGGTGAAATTGCCTGGCTCGTTTGTCTGTAAGAGCGCCCTCAGACGCCGTTTGGCTAGCTGAATGTTCCCCTTAATGGTTGTGAGCGGTGTGCGTAATTCGTGGCTGGCAATGCTCAAAAATTCATCCATACGCCTGTTGGCTTGAAGCAGGGCTAGCTCGTTAGCCTTTGACTCTGCCCGCTCCTGCAATAAGCGCTCACGTTCAAGCACTAGCGCAAAGAGTTTTGACACCGATTCGGCTAGCATAATCTCGACACCGCTGAGATTACGTATCTCCTTGCCATAATCGAGCGCGAGCAGGCCGACGAGCTGTGCCCTTACGCGCATAGGAATCAGAAGAGAAGCGGACCCGGTTTCCTGCCATAATGGTTGGGTAATATCGATGCGCAGAGGCCTACCCGCCCTTAAAGCCTCTAGTTGCTGCTTATCGACAAGATGATCGTTTAGATGGGTATCAGCAAGGAGCGCGTGCAAGTATTGCTTTTCGGCCGGCATTACGCCTGTAATTACCAGTGGGCAAAGCCGCTCTGTATCCGGCTCGACCAGTGTAATAGTTGCGCTATGGCAATGAAGGATGCGGCGCGAGAGTTTGGCCAGGCGTTGTATAACCAACTTGACAGGAGAGTGATCAGGGCCCGCCCCTTGAACGAGGACTTCAGCCATCGCCAGGAGAGCATGAAGCATCTCTTTTGTGCGCCGTTCCAGTTTGCGCTGCATGGTCACATCGCGGCAGATAATAACTGCACCCTGGAGATAGCCGTGTTCGTTGTAGATAGGCGTGCCACTGATATTGATCAGCAACTCGCGTTGATCAAGCGTAGAAATAAAGAGGTCAGTGCTGCTCTCATCCTTAAGCACTGCACCCTGAAGAATGCGGGTGACAGGCCCATATGCAGCATGAAGGAACTGTCCATGTAGAGTGCGAATATTGAGGAGGGCGAAGCGTTCTTCAAGAGGTTTGTTGGTATATTCTGGCTGTGCATCAACGCCCAAGAGCTGGCGGAATGCAGCATTGATACGGACAATGTTGCCCTGACAATCGTAGACAGCCACCGCCTCTGTCAGGGCTTCGAAGATTGTCATTTCTAGCTCTGGTCGGTTATTTTGAGGATGGCCAGGTAAGAGTTGTCGCTCTTTTTCGGCTCTTTCTAGCTCTGCGACGCGCGTTCGTAACCTGTCTAATTCTTCCAATAACGATTGTTCTGTCTGGACTACGTTTTCCAAGACCACAGCTCCTTAGCTCCTTTGGGATGTTCTATCACTGGACGTGGTGCAACACAAAAACAAAATAGCAGGGTGGGCAGCTAGGTGTATATCGCTGCCCTAAAGTAGAGAGGCCACACTTCTGGCAGAATGCATAAGTAAAAGTGCTGTACCAGGTTCTATATATTAGTATGTTGATATCAGCCGTAGAGGCATTGCTTGTAGCACATGCCTAAAATTGTACCTCAACTGTAGGAGGGATCACGTACACCTCCGCTCAACAATAGGCTATATTTACTATGATAGCTTGATTATAACAGCCTGAAGATGGCTGCCTGTGGCACCGTTATAAGATTTAGCGCTGGCTAGATAACCCTGTGAATAAAGCCGAGCCAGCTTGCAAAGGACAGAGAGGGGAAAAACCCCTCTCTGCAGCGGAAAGGGAGTGGTGAAGGTCTATCTGGCCACGAAAATATCTGCAAGTTCCTTAAGCCTTGGCTCTTTTCCCCAACGAGCCAACATCTTTTCATAGATGTCGTAAGCCTCATCATAACGTAGCTGATTGCCAGCCTGAAGAGCAGAAGTGACGGCACGTCCTACATAGATACAGCTCTGATCCAGGTCCCCCATGGCCAACGCGGCTGAGGCTTGCCTTACATGAAGCTCGACGCGGTTGGGTACAGGAGCACGGGGAACGTTCTTATCAGCCTGTTCGAACTCTTCCCAGGCCTTATTCGGATGGTGCAAGTTTAAATACATCAATCCTTCAAAGCCGCAGAAGGACCAGGCATTGAAGTGCGTGTAATAAAAGTTGGGGTCATCCTCACATTGCTTGGGGAATGTCGCATGGGCCAGATCTTGAAAGTATTGGGCCTGTCTCTGGTGACCTAGCTCGCCATGTACCTCGCTCAAGCCTATGTACACACGTCCGCGCAAGAGGTCGGTTGATTGGTTGCTATAGAGCAAGGCCTGTTCGAAAGCTTGCAGTCGTTGTTGGGGATGTTTTAAATAAAAGTAAACCTGGGCCTGGCGGATCAATGAGGCCGTCTGCAGGTTGGGATCTGCCGCAAGGGTACCATACTCAAAGGCCTGCCGCGCATAAGTGAGCGCCGTCCCAAAGTTTTGGTATTGCAAGGAGAGCAGAGAAGAGAGTTGATTGGCCTGTGAAGTCAGCCGGGCCGCCTTCTGTTGATGTTGTGAAGGATGTTGCGCCAACGCCATGAGCTGTGAGAGATAGCCGGGAAGTATTTGTCCAACTTCTACAAGTCCCCCCTCAAAGTAGAGACGCCAGGATAGTGGGATGGCAGCTTCGCAGAGGGCCAGGGCCTCCTGCGGGCGTAGTGCTGCAGATGAGGCACTTTGGGTCAAGCCAAAGACGACGGCCGGAGTGCTGATCAATGCGACGATGGCCTGACGTCGAGAAACCCCTTCGTCTCCACCTTTGGAATACGTAATTTTCATACCTTCGAGGCTCCTTCTGGCCTGCTCAAGGCAGGTTTGTAGTTCATAAGCGGGTTGTTGACAAACGACGATAGTTGGTGTGTACGCGGTGTTGGAGGATGGTTGATTTGTAGATGGATGGTTGATAGAAGCTGGACATGAGAGAGGAGGCGGTTTCGCGGTGGCTGTTGCTCTTCGTTTGGCTCGAATAGCGTTTTCGAAGCCTAACTCTTCTGGGGATAGACCAAATGCCCGACAGGCCTGGTCTAGTGTACCGAGTTGCGGAACCTGTAGTCCCCGTTCCCAGCGATTGAAGGTGTTGATGCTTACCCCTGCTTTTTCGCTAGCCACCGCAACGCTCCACCTTCTCTGCATGCGTGCGGCCTCTAATTTTGCATTTGGAGTTGCCATATTTTCTCCCTCTATCACCAAATCCCACCTGCACAGATCCCTCTCTTGAGAGATGGGGGGGAAGCAGGCATATCCGTCCCTTTTGGGGGAGCGTTTTTGATGGGAACGCTCAAAACTCCACCGGTTTCCCGGGTGATGGTGGCCTCGTCAAGGATAGGGAACGGTTTGTCAGTGGCCCTGACTCGAACCTTGTCTATCTGTTTAACCACTGACAGTAGCGCTTCAGGCTGGCCACGCACCCAAAGGTACCTCTGTATTCGCTCCTATCGTAGCCCGATAATTTCCCATAGGGCTGAGACTTGTCAAGTCCGGGCATGCCCATTTTGAGGCTCTAACCCCGCTACATTCATGCCCGCCCTTTCAGACGTGAGATACTTGATAACTCTATATGGGCTTATGTATTACATTGTAAGACACTCGTTATTGCAATGTCAAGTACTAATGACACAAAGGGATGAAACGTGAAGAAACGAGATATTTGGAGATAGTAAGGAAAGGGCTTGTAGAGGCGCTAGATCTGCTTATAGAGCCAGATAAAGCAAGCACCCGGCTATCAGGTAATTGAGAAGAAAAGGATAGCCGGGTGCACAATAAAAATGTATTTTTAACCAGTACGAATCATGCGTAAAAATTCAAACTGGCTGCCATTTGTTTGTTGCATAAAGATGTCGCGTGGCCGGAACCCCGCATGTAAGTAGGTGCGAATGGCTCTTTTATTGAAGGTTGCCACGCTCAGCGCAAAGCTTGCGGGAGCAAAGGCATCGCGGGCAAATGTCAGTCCTGCCTCCAGGAAAGCCGATCCCAGACCTTTACCAGTCAGGTCAGGCCGTAATCCTAATTCAATCTCTAGTAAGTTTTGCTCAGGCTGCGGACTGAATGTGAAGAAACCAATAAGTTCATCGTTTTCGTTGATTACCGAGAAATAAGCATCAGTGCGTTTGCAGGCGTCGAGTAATTCCTTCAAGTCTTCCAGGTCTTTGTTCATGTCGTAGAAGTCATAAGGTGGCTCATAGTGCCAGGCGGCAATAGTACGAGCTTCATCATCATTCATAGGTTTGAATATAAAATGCAACATACACACTCCTTTCGTCCGCTTACTCCAGGACCAGCTGGAGTGCTGCGCTTATATTTCACAAGACCTGCGTACTTGTTGCGGCCTATGGCACCTGGCCAGTCTCTCGTTATTGCCCTGTGCATATGCGTGTGTCCTTGCTTATCGTGCTATCTGCTTAAATCTCGGCCAGCAGCCAGATATTTAAGCCTATTCAAACAATACTATGTGTCCTTCTCTACCCTGGAGATAAGTGTACTGGCGCCGTTAACACCTGATGTTGAAGACGATGAAGAGATGAAAGCGGGTCGTCATATCACAGAGATGAGAAGCTTAACACGCCGTCTGTTGCATGGTATATCCTTCTTTCTCGGTCCCTCAAGGACTCTCGTAGTTCAAAGAATATGATTTCTGCGACCCGCATGTGTCACTTAACTCTCTATGGTCAAGTGATAATTTTAAGAATAAACATAACTACTAACTCTACTTATGTATAACTATTTTGCTTCAACATTGAGCGCTTTCATAGTAGTATATGGTTAGTAGATCCGCTGATATACATACATATGGGACTGAATTATAGCTCCCATACTCCTAAGGCTGCTGTTGTAACAAGCGTTTGCAGTTCGCCTGAATGCGCTTAAGATAGGCATTGAACTGAGCCTTTTCGTCGTCTGAAAAGTCAGCAAGCGTGGCTTGTTCCGCTTGCTCAATCAGCGTCCATAATTGAGCAAGCGCGCGCTGGCCCTCCTCGGTAGGAACGATGCTATTCTGGTTGCTGTCTTGATAGCGAATATAGCCTCTGGCCAGAAGTGGCTTAAGCAGCTCTTCTCGCTCATCTGCAAGGGTTCCGGTATCCCTGGAGACTTGTTCCAGGCTCATGCTTTGATCGCAGATCAGGATCATCAGTAGAATTGCTTGCTGGCCGCTTAGATTCGAGATATGCCTGATTTGAGCGTCAAAAGCCTGCTGGATAAGTTTGCCTGTCACATTCACTTCGCGTCCAAGGTTGGTGCGTATATAGTTGACTAACATGGTGAATACCATCCTGAATTTGAGTTCATAAAGGCTGATGCCGGTAGCCACTCCAACATTGAGCGATTCGACGTATCCGCTCATTGGAATCTGTACGATGATATCGGCATTTTTGCTGATATCTTCAGCTATACCTTCTGTTTCGTTCCCTACGACGAGCGCAATAGGTTTGGGCTGTAATGGGGCCATGGCCTGAAGATCTCTGGCATGGGGACTTGTCGCAATGATCTGGTAGCCTTGCTCTTTGAGCGCTTGAATGGCCTGCTGGCCCGAGTCAAAGCGCTTTAGTCTGCTGGCGAAGACGCGGCCGCGTGAAGCGCTGACAATCTTTTTATAGTACATATCAAGCGTGGGTGTAGTGGAGACAATATCGCGTATGCCAAAGGCGCTGGCAGTGCGTATAATGGTACCAATGTTGCCATGATCCTTAACGCGGTCCAGGACTAGAATAAAATCGCCCATCTGTTCTGGCGTCTCCAACTCGGCGGGAGTTCGTAGCACGCCTAGAAATGGGATCACATAAGAGGTATCGCTTATCTTTTTAAGAATCCCTTCCGTGACGATATAGCAAGGAATTTGCCGCTGCTGCAGCGCGAGGGTAAGCTCATGCCGGGCCTGTTCCGCGCTACAAAAGACGTGTTCAACAGGTAAACCTTCATCTATAGCCCATTGGATGCTTTCAGCGCCTTCCAATAAACATTTCTGTAGCTGGGTTCGTTGGCTGGCCGAGGTAAGCGCGCGAGCTTCGATGATGCGCGGATCTTTGATCGATGTAATATGTTCAGCTTTTATCATGTTGTCTGGTTCTCTTGTTCCATGAGGTCGATCCAGTAACGTAATTTTCTGACCGTAGCCCCTTCAACTTCAACTGCGTTCTCTAATTTCCCGCCATTGTGCTCGATGACCTTTTTCGAGCCAATATTATTTTCATCGCAAGTGACAAGAGCTCTGGGCAAGCCCAGCTTTTTGGCCTGCTCAAGACCCAGGCGTAAGATTTCCGTGCCATAACCGAGCCGCCGCTTAGAAGGCCTGATCATATAGCCAATGTGGCCTGCGACTTTGAGCAAGAAGTCGTTGAGCTCGTGGCGGAGAGCAAGGTAGCCGATATACTCATCGCCATCTATAAGCCACATCTCTGTAGTTGGCACCCGATTTGGCCCGATTCTCACGTGCTCTTGCTGCTCGCGAGTAGCGCGCAGGAACGCCTCAAAATCTGTGCTGATACGCTGAATATCATAGTGCAATTGCTTTCCTTCGCGCTGAAATTCGCGTATGCCTTCGATGAATTGCTCTTTGTATTCTGCACAGGGTTCTGTAAGAAAGGGCATGCCGTCTTCCTCTTCTACTGCCTGATGTCCAGGAGTAATTCTAACTCGATTTCGTCCCTTATAGGAATGCCATCGTTGCCACTGAGAGGAATTTCTGGCTTTAGCTTGCGCGCCTGCTCAATGGCATTTCTATGTATGGCGACAAGCGCAAAGCCGCGTTTTTGATAGAAACGTAAAGCTGACAAATTATCGTTGCTGGTGATGAGCCACAGCCGCTTGCAGCCGGCCTGACGCGCTGCCTTGCTGCTTGCCTCTATTAAAGCGCTGCCAATCCCAATTCCCGATTGTGTGCTATCAAGGCTAACGATCTCACACTCACGATCCTGTATATGATAGGTGAGCAGACCTGATGGTTGGCCTTGCCAGATGGCTACAAAGCCGGGTAGCTTGTCGGCCTCATGTATGACTCCTCGGCTAATGACTCGCGTGCTTCCCCAGTGTTCTTGCAGGAAGCGGGATAACCAGCCACTATCCTCGTTGGCATTAAGCGGACGGATGGAAAACGTTGACATACTGTAAAGAAGCTCCTGGTTTGCCTTATGCCTTTGAGAGGCTACTAGTCCGTCAATGTGCAAGTGACGAATGAAAAGAGCGGGATTGTTAAGTGCCGCGTCGCGAACAAGAGAATTAAGTCGCGCGAATTGCTGCTTTACCCAAGCTCTGAGACTTGTGTCCCAACCCTCTTTCCCTCAGCATAGCCGTTTGGTCGCGGCGTACTCATCTAACGAAGTTTGACAGTATACTACGCTCTCTTTATCTTTATGTATACTGGGCAATATCAGTATAGCAAGTTTTAGAAAATATAGCGAGAGCAAAGAGGGGATATCGTGGTACTGAAGTGACATTTTTATAAGCCTGACGATATACAGGGTGAGATCTCAAAAATGCAATTGCATGGAGTGCGCAATGCAACGACAAAACTTCCTGGCTTCATCGGAGGATGTACCGGTGGCAATGCTCTATCAGCGCTATGCCCCGGCTATTCTTATGTATATACGTCGCCATTTGACTGTTTATGAAGATGCTGAGGATATCTTACTGGAAGTCTTTGTGGCTGCACTGGAGAGCGAGAACCTGCTGTATTGGCAAGAACATGAGCAGCTGGCCTGGTTACGGCGTGTGGCCCACAATAAGTGCATCGATTATCATCGGCGCGTGAGCCGGCGCTCAACTGTCGTTCCACTAAGCGATGCTGTTGAGAGTGCGTATGAGGATGAGGATCTCGCCCCGGAACAGGTGGCGTTGCGTAACGAGGAATATAGGCGCCTGCGCGCTCATTTGACAGAGCTTTCGGATCTGCAGCAGGAGGTCTTGCGCTTGCGTTTTGCCGGCGGCTTGCGTTGTACAGAGATTGCAGAGATGATGCACAAGAGCGATGGAGCCATTCGGATGTTGTTATCGCGTTCGCTAAACCTGTTACGAGACATCTACGGGCGGCAAAAGGAGAGAAGTTGATGACGCTACAAGATGATAGGTTCACTCCTGAGGGCGTAGATGAGCAAGTAGATCTTCTCGCACAACAAAATGCTCAGGTATATGAATCTCTTACACCGGCCACTCGTCTTGTTCGCGATCTACAGACAATATATGCTGAGGATGAGCGCCTTTTGGAGCGTGTGGGGGAACGGCTTGCCGCGCACTTGACTAGCGCTTCTGTAACAGGTGCTGAGAAGTCCCCTCTGGATTTCCAGAGCCTGCGCCAGGATAAGGGGCGCCGCTGGCACTTCCAAAGCACTCCGCTTGCTAACAAACAAGGTGTACGCTTGCCGGGACTGCTCGCGGCAGTCCTGGTCGCTGCGCTTGTTGTGGGAAGCGTGCTATGGATGTTCTCTTCAGTGCATAGGCAATCTGCGGGGATGCCGGCGACGGATGCCGGGCATCCCGCTATAACGAAGGGACCGGCGAAGGGACCTTCATCTCTCGATCTCTATGCGGCTGGGGGAGATGGGGTATATCGCCTGGATGCGAAGACGGGCAAGGTAATCTGGCATTATGTGATTAAGGATGACTCTAATGCCAACTCTGCAGTACGTCTTGCCAATATTGTGGAGAGCTCGGTTGTGAGCGGGAAGTTTGTCTATGCTGTCTCAAGTAAAGGCAAGCTGTATGCCCTCAATGCAGCAAACGGCTCTTTTCTATGGGCGCACGCTTTCGACGTTACGATTGAGTCGATTTCTCTTCTGGATGGGAGGCTCTATGTGCCGGTGATGGCCTCAAATAGCAAGCTTTTTGCTACCTATGTGCTTAACGCTGCTGATGGATCTGTACTCCATAAGTATCAAGGCGTGCGCGGAAGGATATTTGCTGGCATGATTTATGACGCGGAACAGGGTTATATATCGGCTTTCAATCCCCTGGATGGGCGCAAGGTCTGGTTGGCTCAGCTCGACCAGCAAAAAACGTATCATATTTCCGGGGTGGTAGATGGCGTTTTATATGCCACGTCAAATTCTATTCAGCAAGGAGATTCTGGGCCGGCTAATGAGGTGTATGCTCTTGATACGCGAACAGGTAAGCAGCTCTGGCAGTCACACCAAATCAATGTAATACCTCTCTCAGTTAAGGTTATGAAGGGCGTGGTGTACGTAGGCACGGATGATAGCCGGTTCTGTGCCTTTGATGCACGTACAGGTAAGCAGCTCTGGGAAGCCAAGACCTCTGGAATTGTCAATGTACCGCCGGAAATTGTTGGGGACACCATCTATGTTGCTCATACCATCATTCAAATTGGTAGGCCTGTAGCTGGAGGTATCACGGCGCTTAACGCTGCCGATAGATCGGTGCGTTGGGAGCGCAAAGTTTTCGACACTCGGTACAATGTCGTGTCGTTGAATGTACAAGATGGGGTGATCTATGCAGGTGGCGCTGGGATATATGCTCTGCGTGCCTCTGATGGCACTGTGCTCTGGAAGCAAGATGCCGGCAATTTAAGGTTTGATGCACTTATGGTTCAGGGCTCCTGAACTAGCCATATTGCCCTTTCATGTTCCTTTCTGAAGTGTCGCTCGCGTCTTGTCTGTTAGTGAGCAGAGGGAATTGTCCCTCTGCTCATCTTTACCCTTCCATATTGCTGTTTGTTCTTTCTAGAGCATATACTGCCAGTGGCGCTTACCAATCAGGCTTGTTAAACTTGTGGATATGTTAGCGATTGATTGTCTTGATTTGCTAAGATAGAGTATAGGATCAGAGTAGTTATTATGTCAAAAGATATGTCGCAGGAGCGGGGGGCTGTCCTGAGAGAATTGCAACTGTCGCTGCAGCGAAGTTCGAGTTCATCGGTCCTCTTTGGTCAGCTTTTAGCCAGAAAATTGGATATTTATTCAACAGATCTAGAGTGTCTTGGCTTTCTCCTGTTGCGTGCAGAGGGGGTAGCCGCAGGGGATCTGGCTGCCCTGACGGGCCTGACTACGGGAGCTATTACCGGGGTGATTGACCGCCTGGAAATGGCAGGCTTTGTCAGGCGTGATAGAGATAGCAAGGATAGGCGTAAGGTTCTTGTACGTCCCGACCTGGCGAAGATAGAACAGGAGATCGCTCCGCACTATCAATCCATGCTGCATACATTCGATGAAATTTTTGAGGGTTATAGCAATGAGGAACTTGCAATTCTCCTGAGGTTTCACCAGCGAGTAGAAGAGGTCTTGCGTGGCGAAATTGAGAAGCTGGAGCTCTAAAATAGAGTAGGCGTAAATACTATTAGCAAGAAAGCTCTGGGAGATGAGTAGCTTGATACTTTTGGGCACGGGAACGTGCCAGATCGAATTCGAGCGTCGCGCTTCGAGCGTGCTGCTTGACCTTGATAATACCTATATTCTCTTCGATTGCGGTCATGGCGTAGTGCAGCGCCTGCTAGAGGCTGGCGTACGGCATGACCAGGTACAGCATATTGTCCTTTCGCACTTTCATCCCGATCATGTCTCCGATCTTGTGCCTTTTTTACAGGCTGGAGTCTGGTCACAGCGCGATCCGCGTGATACAGACTTGCATATCTATGGACCACCAGGCGTGCAGCGCGTCTTTGCTGGCCTGGCAGATATTTTCGGTTTGAGGCAATTGCGCCGCTCTGGGTATGCAGTTGAGGTGCATGAGCTTGAGGAGGGACCTTTTGCCATCGCCGGTCTGCCTTTTGAGTCGCTGAGCTTGCCGCCAGCTGGCAATCATGGTCTGCGCTTTACCTACCGTGGCAAGCGCTATGCTTTGACCGGCGATTCGCATTTCCATGAGCAAGAGATTGCCTTTCTGCGGGATGTAGACCTTGCAGTTATAGACTCGGGACACCTTGCCGAAGAGCAGATCGTTGAGCTAGCCGTGGCGGCGCAGACAAAGCATATTATCTGCTCACACCTCTATAGAGAAATTGATGCTCCCCGCCTGCAGAAGCAGGCCGAACAGAGAGGATATACCGGCACTATCAGTGTGGGGCGCGATCTGCTCTCTTTTTTGTTGTGATGAGCTGGGAGGCAGTCCGCTGGCCCTGCCTCTAACCTCCTTTCTGCTTAACTGGCATCTCTTGTATCCCCGGCTCTTGCCCGGCCAGGTATCAACCTTCTGGCCCATACAGCCCACTATCTTCACCACTTGCCCCTCCAGGGAGTATATTTTACTGATCCGGTAGGAGCAAGTCGGGATCGCCTCGGGCCCGCTTTCTGTTCCACCTGCCTGCCTGGCGAAAATTTAATTTAATCTTTGGCTGCAGAATTATTGCAATTAATTATTTTAATTTGCCATTTCTATTGACATAATTTTATTTCTGTGTTACTATTACCGTGCGGTTAACGAAAAATATCAAATCGTTTGTGAATATTGTATGTGACAGAAATCTAGATAGGACATAAACCAGGAAAACAGGAGGGGTAATCCTATGGAGCCATACAGGGAATTGAAGGAGCAGTTGGCGGCTCTGCGCGCGGCTGAAATATTGCAAGAAGTAGGACAAAATCGTCGAGTAGCGTCCCTGGCTTGCGTCCAAGCGAGACTGCGTGTCATCGGGCGAATCGGTAGGGTCCTGATTACCCTGGGCAGGTGGATGGAGAGTATAGATCGATATGAAAGACATGCATTTTCGTAATCAAGAGCCGGAGAAACCATATCCGTTAAGGATAGTCCGGCTAGAAGGAGAAAGAGTAATGTATCCATTGATAACACGAGATCCTGTAAGCGGTGCAGAGCTCATTGTGACGCGGCTTGAGTGCCCCGAGAGCGGGGTTGTCATTGAGGGACGCTTTAGCCTTGGCTGGATCGGTCGTTTGACTCGCGAGCAGCTCGATTTTGTCGAGATGATGGTGAAATATAGAGGTAACATCCAGCGCCTGGCTGCGGAGATGAACGTCGCCTATAATACGGCGCGCAGCCGGCTTGATGAGATTGTTGCGGCTCTGGGCGGCACACCTGAAAACGATGGGCGCGTGGATCGTCGCGCGGTCCTTGATCGCCTTGCGGCAAAAGAGATCTCTGTAGAAGAAGCTATGCGCCTCCTGAAGGGTTAATTCTATGTCGGCATCAAAAGAAGAACGCGATCGCGTCTTATCTCTGGTCGAGGCTGGACAAGTAACAGCAGCAGAAGCGTCTCAATTGTTGGATACCCTTGAGTCAGAAGGTGATATCCTCTATGAAAGGGCTCTGGAACGGCCACAGAAGCGCATTGTGCGCTTACAGGTGACAAGCCCGGGGGCCAGAGCACGTAGAGTCCATGTAACGGCTACTATACCTATAAGTTTGCTTAAGGTAAGCCTCCGCCTGGGTACACAAATGATGCCGCAGCTCAATAGTAGGGCTATGCATGATCTGCTACAGGCAATTGAGCATGGCGAGACCGGACGTTTACTCGATGTGCAGGACCTGGAACAAGGCGAGCGCTTAGAAGTTTTTGTGGAATAACCATTGAATGCATGTTGCAAAGCATTGAAGGAGTAAAAAGATGCAACAGACATTTCCGGCTGGTACAGCGCAAAAAATAGTGATCCGCGATGTGGATGGCGACCTCAAGATCCATAGCTGGGAGCAGCAGACCATCCAGGTAGGGTCGTCTGGCCCTATTTCCAATATCCAGCCTGGCGAGAATGTGCTGGATATTGCTGATTGCGATGATGATCTGGAGTTATGGGTGCCGCTAGAGACGGCTATCGCTGCCAGCGGTGTGGATGGCGATGTGGTAATCGAAGGTGTGCAGCAGGTGGAATTGAGCGATGTAGACGGTGGCGCGACCTTAAGAAACATCAGCAACACAGTTCTGTTGACCGATGTGGATGGTGGTGCGGCCCTCAGCAATATCGGTGGCGAAGTAACTCTGCGCGAAATTGGGGGCGATCTGGCTGTTAGAAATGCTCAAGTTGTGCGGCTGAGTGGGAGCATTCAGGGAGATGCCTCGATTTTGAGTGTCAGACAGGTGACTATCGATAATACAGATGGTGATCTAACTCTCAACATGGTTGAAGAGGCGAGTGTGAGCAATGTGAGCGGTGATTTGCTGAGCAAAGGAAACATCGCGGCCTTAAATGTTAGCAATGTGGGCGGGGATTGTAAGGTGTTGGAGAGCAGCAATGCTACGATAAACCTGAGCCATGTAGGTGGAGATTGCCGGCTCGAAGGCGCTGCTCATGTGCAGGCAAGCCATATAGGCGGTAGTTTCAACGTTCAGGGCAATGCGGCAGCCGAGGTGAGTGTCGGTAATGTGGGCGGAGATCTAACGATTATTGGGGCTTCGGCGCTTCAGATAGGCAATATCGCTGGCGATAGCCAGTTGCGCGATGTCCAGGGAGATGTTTCTCTCGGTAGCATTGCTGGCGATGCCCAGTTCAACGGCATTGCCGGAAATCTGCAACTTAGCAATATCGGCGGCGATACAAAACTGAGGGGCGTGCGTGGCGCGCTTAATCTGGGCTACATAAGCGGAGATCTGTATGCAGAGGCTGATTTCCCGGCTGATAGCACATCTCATCTACGCGTCGGTGGCGACGCTGTAGTTGTGCTGCCCCAGAATGCTGATTTAAACATCCGCGCCTATGTTGGCGGTAGTATTAGTGGATATTCGGTTGTTGCTAGCTCGTCTGGCAGTTGGGTCAATCTTGTCTATAACAATGGCGCAGCTCATCTTGATTTAAACGTAGGAGGAGATCTTACCTTGAAAGGAAATCAGGCACCGCGCAGTAGTAGCAGCGGAGGAAGCTCCTGGGGCGATTTTAGCAAAGAGATGTCTGGCTTTGGACACGATATGGAAAAATTGGGGCAGGAGATCTCAAGCGCCGTAGCTGATATGACCAGCTCCATAGGCTTTGGGCTTGCCAATGAGGCAAAACGCTCGGTTGAAGAGCAGGTTCGTCGCGCCCATCGCTTCACCGAAGAGCAGAATCGGCGCGCCGAGAAATGGGCCAAGCGTGCCAGCAAGCAAGCTGCAAAGTTTAATGTGCGCATCAATAATCGCGAATGGCATATGGATACTGAGCATCTTGAGCATATTATGGACCAGGCTCGGCGCGCGACTGCCGAGGGAGTTCAGGGAGCTCTGGAGGCTGTCGAACAGGCATTGAAAAATCTGCATATTCCGGTGCCGCCAACACCCCCAACGCCGCCGACGCCGCCAACACCGCCGACGCCTCCTACGGCCTCAGAAGGTCCGACTACCTGGATCACGAAAGACGAGAAAGGTTTCACGGTCTCCTCGGTCTCTACATCGCCGGGCGTGGCTGCCTCCTCATCCTTCTCGCAGTCGTATGAAGAGCATAATGCTCCCGAGGTACCGGTTGCGGCTGGTGAGGTGGAGGATGAGAATGCCGCCTCGGTCCATCCCGAGCAGGACCGCGAAGCAATTCTGCGTATGATCGCCGAGGGTCGCATCTCGCCCGAGGAAGGCGATATGCTCTTAGAGGCTCTGGGTGGCTAAGCCGAAATTTGCTGCTCAGTTCAGCGCTTTGGTAAGCGAAGCCGGGTTACTAAACGTTGCCCGGCTTGCTGCTTGGGCTGGAGCTGATATTATTTACGCCAGCTTGATTTTGTTGAGCGCGGCGACAAGCTTCTCAATCTCGCCCCTGGTATTGTAATGGGTGGGACCAACCCTGACTATTCCTCCCTGTTCTTCCAGGCCCAGCCGTTCAAGGACGGCCAGGGCATAGAAGTTTCCATCCCAGACATAAATTCCCTCTTTATCGAGCGCTTCGGCTACGTCGCCGGGATGCCAGCCTTCTAGCGAGAATGAGAAGGTAGGGACGCGTTCTCCCATGCGCTTGACATCGGTAATGCCCCAGATATGCAGTCCTGGCACAGAGCCAAGCCCTTCAAGTAGCGCCTTATTAATGTCCAACTCATAGGCTTCAATTGCGGCCATGCCCTGCTTAAGGGCCAGGCGACGTCCGCTAAAACGATCCTGGTAGCTCTCGGCCAGCTCGGCCCCGAAGGTCGTTCCAACCCAGGCAAGATATTCTATTGCACCCATGACGCCGGCGATGGATTCAAAGCTTTGAGTGCCCGTCTCAAACTTGTCGGGGGATAGTTGCTAGCGGGGCGTACTTTATAGGCCGTCAGTTGGTCAAGCTGCTCGTATTTGCCATACAGAATGCCCGTATGAGGCCCGAAGAACTTATAGGCCGAGCAGGCAAGAAAATCGCAATCAAGTTCCTTAACGTCAATTGGCTTGTGTGGCGCATACTGAACAGCGTCGATGTAGCAGAGCGCGCCAACCTGGTGCGCGAGCTGTACGGCACGCTTGACATCGTTAACAGTACCTACAGCATTTGAGGCATAGCCCACGGCCACGATCTTCGTGCGTGGCGTGATCGCGGCCTCCATCTCCTGCATATTCAGGGTGCAGTCTTCAGGATTAATATCTATCCAGCGCACCGTGCAGCCGCGATCCTCAGCGATCAGGAGCCAGGGAGCGATATTTGCGTCGTGATCAAGGCGGGTTACGACTATCTCGTCTCCGGCCTTGAGCGTGCGGGCCAGGCTACGGCTGATATGCAGGGTCAGGCTTGTCATATTCTGGCCAAAGACGATCTCTTCGGGACGAGCGGCATTAAGAAAATCCGCGACGGCCAGGCGAGCCTCGGCGATTGCAGCATCGGAGGCCCGACTGGTGTGAAACCTTCCTCCATGATTAGCGTTGTGGCTATAGAGATAGCGCTCCATATACTGTACGGTTTCCTGGGCAACCTGAGTGCCACCTGGATTATCAAAAAATATTGCTCCGGAAGCCAGGGCAGGGAAGTGGGCACGAATCTGATCTGAATTAAGCATGAATGTCCTCCGAGGGTGCTGTTAAGAACGGGTTCGGCTTACTACTGGGACTGATCTATACCCCATTGTATCACGTAGTTTCAGGCTTATTGATTAGTTTGTGCAGGATTATGAGACCTTGAAATGGGTGAGGGTGGCAGCGCTCCGCTTCTCCTTGCGGGTTGCAGCAGCCAGGCAGGAAGATCAGGGTAAGCGCAAGAGAGTCTGTATTCTGGGTGAGGTTTGTACCATTGTAGCCCGTGCATACGTGTAAAAGAGTGTGTCTAAAAAGGATTGCGGGATAGGAGAAAGGAAGAATTATGCAAACACGTCTTTTAGGCAAGACAGATATGAATATTACTCCTCTTGGCCTGGGCGCATGGGCGATGGGCGGCGCTGGCTGGGCTGCCTCCTGGGGGCCGCAGGATGATGAAGAATCCATTCGGACTATCCAGCGGGCCCTCGATCTGGGTATTAACTGGATCGACACTGCAGCGGTCTATGGCCTGGGTCATTCAGAGGAGATTGTCGGACGGGCGATTAAGGGCAGCGCTAAGAAGCCTTATGTCTTTACTAAGTGCTCTCTCGTCTGGGATGAACATGGCGTGATCCATAATGTTCTCAAGGCCCAGTCGATACGGCGCGAGGTCGAGGCCAGCCTCAAGCGCCTGGGCGTTGATGTCATTGATCTCTATCAGATCCACTGGCCAAATCCTGATCCTGATATTGAGGAGGGCTGGAAAACGCTGGCTCAGCTGAAGCAGGAAGGCAAGGTGCGCGCTATCGGAGCCTCGAACTTTACTGTTGAGCAGATGAAGCGGGCCCAGAAAGTTGCGCCAATTGATACGCTTCAGCCCTCTTATTCGCTGATTCATCGCGAAATTGAGAAGGATATTCTGCCTTTCTGCCAGCAGAACGATATAGGTGTGATCGTCTATTCGCCTATGGCGTCAGGCTTGTTGAGTGGAACCATGTCGCGTGAGCGCATTGAGAAGCTACCTGATGATGACTGGCGCAAACGAGATGCGGATTTCCAGGAGCCGCGCCTGACGCGTAACCTTGAGCTACAGAACGTGCTCAATGATATTGGCTTTCTGCATAATGTGCCCGGCGGCGTGGTGGCTGTCTCCTGGACGCTGCAGAATCCGGCCGTGACTGCTGCGATTGTGGGCGCGCGCCATCCTGCGCAGATCGAGGATATGGTTGCGGCTGCCGAGTTCCGCCTGACCAGTATGGAGATGGATCAGGTCTCCTCTTTTTTGCAGGCGCATGTATAAAGCTGCCAGCTGGAGAAAGAATTTTGTAGAGCGCTTGTTACGCGCGTTACTTGCGATTCCCGCAGGCGACGCGCGTCTTTCTTTTCCGCTTTGGGCGGCAAAAAAAAGAAATAGAGAGTGACCGCTTCTGCTATAATCAAACGAAGCAAGGCCCATTTGCTGGCATTGATTGGCGCTGCGCATCCCGAAAACCAGGCAAGATCTTCTAAACCAGCATGTAATGCGCATAGCCGCTAAACTAAATGGGATGAGCCGCGAAAAAATTCTTAACATTATAGAAGGAAATATATATGCAGATACGCTTACCTGAAAGCTGGTCGACTCTCTTAGCTTCCGAGTTTGAGCAACCTTATTTCCATGCCCTGACCCAATTTGTGGATAAGGAGCGTGAACAGTATACGGTCTTTCCGCCTGAGCAGGATGTGTTTTCCGCTCTCAATCTGACGCCGTATGAAGAGGTGAAGGTGTTGCTTCTGGGCCAGGACCCTTATCATGATCAAAACCAGGCGCATGGACTTTGTTTCTCAGTTCGTCCCGGCATTAAGCCTCCGCCTTCGCTGGTGAATATCTTCAAAGAGCTGCATAGCGATGTTGATTTCCGTATTCCTAACAATGGCTACCTTGTGCCCTGGGCGCAGCAAGGCATACTTATGCTCAATGCTGTCTTGACGGTGCGGGCCCATCAGCCCAATTCGCATAAAAATCATGGCTGGGAGAAATTTACTGATACGATTATCCGCAAGCTGAGCGCGCGAGAAGATCCTGTGGTCTTTGTGCTCTGGGGTGGCTATGCGCAGAAGAAAAAGGCCCTGATCGATACGTCGCGCCATACGATTATTCAGGCCGCGCATCCCTCGCCGCTCTCGGCGCGCAATGGCTTCTTTGGGAGCCGCTCCTTCTCGGCCATAAATATGGCTTTGCGTGAGCAGGGTAAAGCCGAGATTGATTGGCAGATTCCAGATCTCTAAATCCCTTCTCCCGCCCGCTGCGGCCTGGCTGTGGTCTCTTTAGATCGCAGCCAGGCCATTATTTTTTCTGGGCAGAGTGCGCGCTCTTGCTGGCGATAGTTGAGAACTACGCAGCTTCCCAGGTGTTATAGTAAAGTGAGATGTGAAATTATTTTGTGAGGAGACCTGTATATGACTCAACAAGCACAAAATCTTGAACCCCCTTTTGTGCTGGCTTTAGATGTGGGCACGTCGTCTACGCGCTCTCTGCTCTTTGATGCCCGGGGCAATGTGGTGCCCAAAGTGCTTTCGCAGCGCACCTATAAGCTTACCACCTCGAACGAGGGTGAGGTCTCGGTGGATGCCGATGCGCTTGTAGATGTGGTGGCTCTGACGATCAGCGATGCGCTGAGGGCCGCCGGACCGCTGGCGCAACAGATAGGGGCTGTGGCTCTTGATACTTTCTGGCACAGCCTGCTGGGCGTTGATGGGTCGGGTAGCCCTATTATGCCTCTGATCACCTGGGAGGATACGCGCCCCTATGCGGCGGCCAATGAGCTAAAGAAGCAGCTTGCTGAGGAGAAGGTCCACGCGCGCACAGGTGCACATCTCCACGCGAGCTACTGGCCGGCAAAGCTGCGCTGGCTGGCTACGCAGAAGCCGGAGGTATTTTCGCGCGCGGCCCAGTGGATCTCTTTTGGCGAATATTTGCATCGCCGGCTGTTGGGTCAGTCTGTCTGTACGCTCTCGATGGCCTCTGGAACGGGTATGCTCGTTACGCGTGAGCATCGTTGGGATGAGGAACTGATGGATGCGCTGGGGGTGAAGGCTGAGCAGTTCCCGCAATTGGGCGATATGCGTGATAGCGTGAAGGGCCTGACCTCTGAATATGCCTCGGCCTGGCCTGTATTGCGCGATGTGCCCTGGTTTCCGGCGGCAGGCGATGGCGCCACCGCCTGCGTTGGCTCGGGATGCGCGAGTGTCGATAACTGGTCGCTGACAATAGGGACATCGAGCGCGATCCGCGTGGTTGTGCCGCCCGAGCAGGTTGTACCGCCGCTGGGCCTCTGGCTATATTTGATCGATGCGAAACGGGCGGTTCTGGGTGGAGCCTTAAGCGAGGGTGGTAATTTGCTAAACTGGATGGATACCTCGCTGCAGTTGCCAAATCTGCGTGATGCTGAATCGCTTGTGCGCGTTCTGGAGCCCGATAGTCATGGTTTGACGATCTTACCCTTTATTTCTGGTGAACGTAGTCTCGGCTGGCATGCCGATGCACGCATGACTGTCGCTGGCATCTCTATCCATACCTCGCCGGCCGAAATGTTGCGCGCTAGCATGGAATCGCTTGCCTATCAGTTGCGCGCCGTCTATGAACGCCTTTGTGCTACTTTGCAGCTGGGGCATACGGCTCCAAAGGTGATTGGAAGCGGCGGCGCTCTGTTGAGCTCGCGGGTTTTGCAGGAGATCGTTGCCGATACGCTGGGAGCGCAGGTATATCCTTCGCAGGAGCACGAGGCTTCGGCGCGGGGCGCAGCCTTGCTAGCCTTGGAGGCGATGGGCCTGATCGCTGATGTTGCGCAGATAGCACCCAACCTTGATGCGCCTATCGAGCCTAATGCTACGAAGGGCGAGATCTATCGCAAAGCGGCGGCCCGTCAGCGCGAATTATATCGGCTGTTGCTGGGTAGCGAATAGGCTTCGAGGATCTGATGCCGTCCGACATGAACAAAATAAAGATGCTCTCAGATAGCCCGGGAGCATCTCTGGCTCTCTATTTATGGATGTAGCTAAAAGGCTGATTTACTGGTTACGTTTGCTTCCAGGAATCCAAAATTTCCTGTTCGCCTGGGGGAAGCGAGCTTTGCAGGCGCGCCTGAAAGCTCTGCAGGAGCTTCTCTATCTCGCCCTGGATGTCTGAGAGGCCCTTGCCTTTGTGGCGGAGATAGTCGAGAAAGTGGTAGTAGTGCAGGATCGCATGCTCAAAGGCGATGACTTCGTTAGCACTGACCTGAATGTTCATCAAGCTCTCGGCCGGCTGGCTGGTAGCTGGGCGCAGGGATATTCTCTTCATAAGCTTTCCTCTCACTGGCAACCTGTTGTTTAAGATCCGCTACTCGCTGTTTGACATAAGCATTGACATCGATGTGAGCCACGAGCTTTCCACCCGCAAGATAGGTTATGCGCACAAAGGGATAATCTTTGCCAGCCTGCAGGAAGGCTTGCACAGCCGCATCCTGCTCGTTGCCCTTGTAGATGGTCTTGCGCCCGGCTTTGACGCGGTACCGTGGCTCTGCTTTGGGCGCAGAGTTTGATGTGGGCATTACTGTTGTACCTTTCTTTTGGTCGATGTTTAAAAGCAACTGCTAATTAACAATATGATTACTAGCAATCTGTTGTCAAGCTACTGGGACTGTTAGACTGCGGAATATCCAATGCAAAGTGAGATGTATAGATGATCCGCCTGAGAGTGAAAGAGATTGCCGCCAGGAGAGGGATAAGTCAGAGGCAATTAGTTTTGCGCTCTGGACTTGATATTAGAGTTGTGCAACGAGTCATGCGTAATTCTGAAGAGAATATAACCTTAGCAACGCTAGATAAGCTGGCCCGAGCGCTAAATATTGATCCGTCCTTGCTGATAGAGAGTGAGCCACCGTTGCCTAAAACATTGGAAGAGTCAGCGGCTCCTTTGCAAGATGGAGAGAGTGTTGACGAGGATGAAAAGTAGATCCCGTTTTACAATTATCTCAATGAGATACGCCACTTTGTGGCCTGGTACGCATAAAGGAAACATGGTATATAAGCCTGGCGGATATTGGCTACTACAGCCAATACCCGGGAGGGACAGCATCATTGCTCTCGTGTGACATAGCGCACAGTTATGGCCCAGCCAGCCAGAAAAGCTGCGCCAGCGATCACGGCCGCGATATGCAGCCCGTTGATTAACAAGGCAGGATGATCCTGACTTATGAAAATGCCGAGCAGCGCCACACCGAGCGCACCACCAGTCTGCCGGGCCGCGTTCAGCACCCCGCCAGCGATCCCCGCGCGTCCTTGCGGTGTATGCAGAAGCATGGCTGTGATCAGTTGAGGGCCAGCCAGACCGACACCACTGCCGATGAGGAAGAGAAAACACTCGGTCAGCAGAAGGCTACCGGCTGTCGTGGTAAACAGGAGCCCCAGAGAACCAATACCACTGAGCAATAGTCCGCAGGTGATGGCCAGGCGAGGGCTAGTGTGCGAGGCAAAGCGACCGATTAGCGCGGAGGCAAGCGAGGTTGATCCCGCGAGCGGCAGGAAGGCAAGGCCGGTTTCTAAAGACGAAAGACCTCTGGCCTGCTGAAAAAAGAGACTCAGGATGAAGATCTGGCCGTAAAAGCCAAAGTTCAAGAGCAGTCCAGCCACGTTTGTCGCTGTAAAGGTAGGATTGGCGAAAAGCTTGAGCGGTAGCATCGGCGCGGGCGCACGGTGTTCAAGCAGAAGGAAGACGACGAGCCCGGCCAGGCTCACGATAAAGGCTCCCAGAATGAAAGGGCTGTTCCAGCCCAGCGTTTTGCCCTCGATAAACGCGGCAGTCAGTGCGGCCAGCGTAATGATGGCCATGAACTGTGCCCCCAGATCAAGGCTACTCTCTTTTACGCGTGTTGATGGCCTGATGAAGCGCCAGGCAACGACTATGCCCGCTATTCCAAAGGGTATGTTCACCATAAAAATGCTTCGCCAGCCCAGCGTATCGACAAGAATGCCACCAACTAGAGGACCGACTGCCAGGCCCAGGCTGGCGATCGCGCCCCAGATACTTACCGCGCGGGCGCGGGCTTTGGAATCAGGATAAGCCTCATTAACCAGGGCCAGTGTTGCGGGGATGATCAGCGCTGCACCTATCCCCTGAATGATGCGCGCCACGATCATAATGGCTATCGTTGGTGCCTCGCCGCACAGGATGGAGGCAGCAGTAAAGAGCGCGATGCCAAGCAGAAAGACCTGCCTGGCTCCAAAGCGATCGCCCAGTGCTCCGGCAGTCAAAAGGAGGCAGGCGAATGCGAGTACATAGCCGTCAACAATCCATTGCAGTTCGCTGACGCTGGCGCCTAGATTGCTCTGAATAGCAGGCAGGGCCACATTGACAATCGTTGTATCAAGAACAACCATGAAGTAGCCGACGCAAACTATGACTAGCGTCAGCGCCTGGGTTTTCTTCGTTGCTTGTGCCATTTGCGTTTCAGTGAGTGTGTGTGCCATAAACAATTTGCCTCGTTTGTTTTCTCTTATGTACAAAGCATGAAAGCTCTTCATCTGTTGGAGGCAGAGTAGAGCATTAATCTCTTGCGGTGGTATTATGGTATCGAGTCTCTTATGGAAACCAGTGAGCCGTTTTCCTATGAATGGCATTACCAGGATATTTTTGAGGAAGGAAGCAGATTGTGGTAGTAGTAACTAACAAATCACGTCGGGCCCTGCTTGCCAATTTCTTGCGCACCCGGCGCGCACGTCTCTCCCCATCCCAAATTGGTCTGCCAGCGGGAGGACGCCGCCGTACACCCGGCTTGCGGCGTGAAGAGGTAGCCCTGGCGGCTGGCGTGAGCGTGGCGTATTATACCTGGCTAGAGCAGGCCCGAGATCTGCACGTCTCTCGCTCTGTGCTAGAGAGTATCGCCAATGCTCTTCGGCTCTCGGCCGATGAACGCCTGCACCTCTTGCAACTTGCGGATCATCTCGACGCGCCAGCTCCTGTAGAGCGGCAGGAGAAGCGGGAAAAGCTTGATCCCTTGCTTCAGCGTCTGCTCGACAGCCAGGGAATGAATCCCGCGATCATCACTGGACCCGCCTGCGATATCCGGGCCTGGAACCGTGCCGCCTGCGCAGTTTTTGGCGATTTTAGCGCTCTACCAGAGCATGAACGCAATATTCTCTGGCTCGGTTTTGTCGAGAGTACGTTTCGCCAACGCCTGGTTGGCTGGGAGGATTACGCTCAAGAGGCTCTTGCCGTATTTCGGGCGAAGTCAAGGCACGTTGTCGATGATCCAGACGTGGTTCGCCTGGTAGACGAACTTGAACGCGTCAGCCCAGAATTTCGCCAGTGGTGGCCCCAGCATAATGTGCGTACGGTAACAGATCCCTCTCAGGAGATTAAACATCCCCAGGTTGGACGTCTGGTCTTCGAGCATCTGTCGTTTCAAGTCAGTACCCATCTTAATCTAAGATTGTGTATCTGGCTGCCAGATCCAGCCTCGAATACGCTGGAGAAACTTGAGGAATTGCTGAAATGGGAGGATGCAGATGTACGCTAGAGACGCTTGTGACCCTGCAGATTGAGACAACGGGCCTTATGAAGGTGACTCAGAATAGCTCCTCAGCTTCAGTGCCACGCTTCCTAATCTATTTATAGCCCTTGTAACTCCATAAAATTTGTCCTATAATTAAGTCAGAGCTGACTTGATTGTACGGGCAAGCGTAACCTCTTTTCACATACCTGGCATGATGTGTGAACTCTCCCATGTCCGCTCAGTCAGCTTTGACTTAACATTAAGTTAAAAGTCAGGCCATAAGCAAATAAGCTACAAGTAAGAAATTCTTAGGATCATTCTAAGCATTGAGTCAAATTTGACTTAACGTGAGAGAGACAGGAGATATTTATTATGAGCGCACAGAATAGTGGGCAACTGGTCAAACCGATTACCGAGCTAATCGTTGATGCTACCAGAGCGCAGCATGAGAAGCTAGACGAGCGTACGACAGGCTACCTTACCCGCGAAGGGCTGGATCTGTTGGCCTATCGCCGTTTGTTGGAGTCCTATTACGGCTTTTATAAGCCGCTCGATGCCGTCTATGAGCATATTGAACAGCTGGATGGTTGGCAGGAAGTAAATCTTTCGCTGGCAGAGAGAAAAAAGAGTCAATGGTTAGAAAAAGATCTGCGCATTCTTGGCGATAGCCAGGACGTGATAGATGCCTTGCCCCGTTACCAGGGAGAGACATATCAGGTTACCTCGATTCCCCAGGCTCTGGGCCTGCTCTATGTTGTTGAGGGCTCGACGCTGGGTGGACAATATCTGGCGCGTATCGTCGAGGACGCCTTGCATATCGATAAGGATAGCGGCAGCGCCTTCTTTAGGAGCTATGGTCCACAAAATGCGCATACGATGTGGAAAGCCTTTTGTCAGCAGCTCTGTGCTTATGCTGAGCGCCATCCAGAGCAAACTCAGAGCATTATTGATTCTGCTCTCGCTGTCTATGCGGTAGCCAATCAACGGCTTGTCGTTCATGACCATAATGCCTGACCAGCTTGTTATGTGCTCAGAATAAGTTCGCGCGCCGCTTCCATTTCTGGGTCCAGTTATGAATGCGTGCGAGCTCCTCTGGGCTACGTTTTGAGGCCAGGTCGCGTTCCATGACTTCGCCGGCCCAGGCGTAAAACAAGCTTAGCTCTTCGGGCCTTCCATGCTCCTGGGTGTAGCCTGCGCGCCAGCCACGTATAAAGGCCCTGAGTGAGGCCTGGCTGGGCTGGAGCCGGCTTCCCTCAATGAGGAACATAGCGGCGGTGCGGGCGAAATCTGCGCGCGGGTCTCCGGCCTGAGCATTGCGCCAATCTATTATCCCCGTGATATGCGTGCCATCGGTTAGCAGGTTGAAGGGATGATAATCAAGATGTAGCAAAGTATGGTTCTGCCGTGAGCAAGCCTGTAGACGCGCTTCCAGGGTGCTGTCGATAGGACCACTCCAGTTAATCCAGGCGTATGGTTGCTGGCTAAGAAGCGTGGGAGCTGCCAGCTTGTGGAGCTTAGCTTGCATACAACCGGCAAGCAAACCGAGATGATAAGCATCTCCCTGATGCATTTGCAATTCTTCTGCCAGGGTCCTACCTGGTAACCAGCTCAGCAAAAGCACTGGATAATCCTGCCAGCTGCCAACTGCTTGTACCTCGGGTACCGGTAAGCCAGCCGCACGAGCCGTTGCCATGACGATTTCTTCGCGCCGACAAGTCTCGTGCTGGCCTGGCTGGTAGACGCGCAAGGCATAGTTTTTTCCTGCCTTCTCAATACGCCAGATGAGCGTATCTGTTCCACCCGAGACAGGTGCGCTAACTACAGCGCTGGGCCATTCCAGGGCTTGTAGAATGGCTTGTGGATCAGGTCTCTCCTGCATTATAAAGTTCCTTCAATGTTATCTATTGCTTATTCGCGACTCTCCAATTATATGCTGAAGAGCAGAAAGTAACTAGAGAGATCCCATGTGTTTGAAGCGTTCAGCGATGTGTGGTGTAAAATGTTGCTCGACCAGAGCAATCATCTCATCGAGCGAACGCTTGCCATCCACTTCATAGAAGGGTACACGGAGATCTTGCGCCTGCTGCTTCACATACTGAGCGAGCAGGCAATCGCGCGCGATAAGCTTACGTACAAACTCATCGCTACTGCTTAAACCATGCTGAACGCCGGCTCGTTGGCGACGTATCTCCTGATCGGCAAAACGTTTTTTGCGCACCTGGGCACAGAACTCGTCGGTAGGTATGAGCCAGATGGCTTGATGTGGACTGGAAAGGTAAGGTATCAAGGCCTCGGGAAAGAAATTGCCCTCGGCTAAGAGTAACGGTTCCCTGGGAAGAAGCATAAGATCTTCGATGGTAAGAGGCGAAAGCTTAGACCAGGACTGAATCGCCTGTTGCGCGAGCTCTTCAACTGTGGGCTGCAGCCAGCGCTGGTCCATGTTTTTGGCAAGAAAGGCAGCAAATTCCCGGTCGCCGTTGGCGATACGGCGTCTGGCGTGATCCCGCTGCATCGCATCAAGACGATAATCGGGAAAAACATGCATTCTAGCCAGAGCCAGACAAATGCTAGATTTCCCGGCGCAAGGCGAACCACCGATCCAAAGAACATGGGACAGAGCGGCCTGCAAATTTGCTGGGTCAGACATACTATCCTCCAGGCGCAGTTTAGCATACTACAAGCTTACTGATAGAATACGCAAAATGAGCCTGTAAAACATCTGCCATTTGGACGATGTGTGCCGTTTGACCGATGGCATATAATAATAGAGGAAGAGCTGGAATTGAGAGAAATTTTGCTACAGAGACAAATTGATTACCTTCACGCCTGGCGACAATTACCAATTACCCTCTGGCATAATCAGGATTGCTTGCTTTGTTACGTGCCTCCTGTAGAAGCCAATGGCATTACTCCGCCTCATCTCGATGATGTCTATATGCTCTGGTTTATTTGTCAGGGCCGGGCCGATCTCTTGATCAATGACGAGTGTTATCCGGCTCCAGCCGGCTCGCTGATCTGGACGAGCCCCTCACTTTTGCATGCTCACCGAGCCAGCGGACGTATGGAAATTATCTTCTGTCTCTTCTCGCCTCCTCTGGTACAGGGATTGTGGCAAAAAATTGCTCCTCAGCGAGATTTGCCTCATGCCGCCGTCATCCCTCTACCAGGAGAACTTGAAGCGACTCTTCGCCGCCTGCTCACAGAGGCTAGTAATCCCTCTGAAACCAGCAATTATGTATTGTCGCTCCTCTTTCACGTAGCCCTGATTGATCTATTCAGGGCCGTCACCTCCGAGCCACAGAGGGCAGGTCTGGCGCTTCGCACTGCAGAGGTTACCCTTAACTCAGCCTCGGTCAGCTCACCTATAGCTCTAGCGCTTGAGCTGCTACGCTCTGAGTTTACCTGTGAAGAGCTCAACCCGAAAAGTATGGCGCGGCGCGTTGGGCTGAGTCTTTTTCATTTCACGCGCAGCTTTAAGCAAGAGACAGGCATGACACCCGGCCAGTATTTGAGGCAGCGCAGGCTTAACCATGCTCTGCATCTGCTCATGGGGACGCGCTTATCGCTCGAAGAGATTGCCTTCAGTAGTGGACTGGGCTCGGCGCGCCGCCTTTCAGATCTCTGCTCGGCAAGCTTTGGCCAAAGCGCGACACAGCTGCGCCTCTTGCGCGAACATGGTTATATATTGACTCAACTGCCTGAGCAAAAAATCGTAGGGAACGAGCAAAGAAACGTCTTGTGAGTCAGCGCAAGGTCTGATAGAGTCCCTGCAAGATAGTAAATCAATTCTGTAGCCTTGGATAAGGAGCGTGCTTTTATGCTTAACGATGAGCTGGTCAAGACAGGATTTGTGGAAGTTCCCGGCGCTCGACTCTATTATGAGCTTGCCGGCGAAGGCGAGCCGCTGGTTTTTTTACATGGCGGTTGTCTCGATGGGCGTATGTGGGAAGAACAGTTTCTTTTCTTTGCCCGGCACTATCAGGTTATTCGCTACGATGCTCGCTGCTCGGGGAGAAGTGAGAGCTTACCATCAGCAGAACCATATGTTCATTACCAGGATCTCTATCGACTATTGCAGGCCTTGCATATCTCCCGGGCTTCCCTGGTTGGCCTCTCAGGGGGTGCACGCATCTCAATAGATATGGCAATTGCTCATCCCGAGATGGTGCGTAAGCTGGTAGCAGTCTCACCTGGTATAAGTGGCAGCGAATTTGTCGATGAGTGGACCAATCAGCGTTTTGTAGAGTTTGGGGAAGCCAGTTCGCGAGGAGACCTGGCCCAGACCGTCGAAGTATTTATGCGCATGTGGGTCTATGGTCCGTATCGGGATGCCGAGCAAGTAGATCCTGAGCTACGCGAGCGTACAAGGGCGATGACAACGCGTGCTATTGCCCAGGGCGCGCATATGCTTGACATCCATGAGCTAGAGCCACCAGCCATCGGGCGTTTGCGCGAGATACAGGTTCCAACTTTAATCATCCTTGGGGACAAAGACACAAGCGATATTCATAGGCTGGGAGAGCAGCTACATAAGCAGGTCGCTGGCTCAGAATTGACAATGTTCGCAGACGTTGCCCATGCGCTGAATATGGAGAAGCCAGACGAATTTAATCAGCTTGTGGCGCGATTTTTGCGTGGCTAGCCGCTAAGCAGGGTTCCTTGTGGTCAGGTAAAACCCTCTCGTATGAGCGTGACTTCATTTAGTCTGGAGCAACTGGCCTGAGAGCTGCGCGTACCTATCAGCGTCCTCGCTGGCGAACGCTCCCATCACATAACGGTCGGGGCGGACCAGCACACAGAGATTGTGTTGCTGACCGAGAAATTCAGCAAGTTTGCCCTCGATATCGATAATCGGCATAGTCTTTTCATGCTCTTTTTGCATGTTTGTCAGGCGGTCTGGCGGCGTATCCAGAGGCATTACACAGACGAAACGGACGATCAGGCCTTGCCAGATGGCGTGGGTGAAATGACTAAAGGCCTCGCTGGGATTTTCATATAGTCTAAGCAGGGCAAAACCTGGTCCCAAAACTTCGTCGCAGAGCACACGTCTGCCTTCTGGGAGCAGTACATAGGGCTGGGGGAGCAACTGGCCGGTGATGTGGCGGCTGTACCTTCCTTTCGCTGGCAAGAGAAAGCCCTGAGCGTAGCGTGGCGCCGGTTTGACGCGCATTTCTGTGATACTGTGGCGGAGCGGAGCAATATGCTGAACGTTGCGCAAGAAGGTATCGCGCAGAAAAGCTAACGAATGAGAGGTAGGCATGATGAGCTTGCCGAGGATTGCGGAGAAGCGAATCATCTGGGCCGCGTGAGGCTTGCGTTCTTGCTGATAGCTTGTCAGTAAGCGGGAGCTCGCTTGTCCTTGCAGGACAGCTTGCAGCTTCCAGCACAGGTTGTGAGCGTCGCGCAGCCCACTATTCATGCCCTGACCGCTGAAGGGAGGCATGAGGTGGGCCGCGTCGCCCAGCAAGAAAACGTTTCCCCTGACAAAACTGTTTGCCAGGGCTGAATGAAAGGTATATACGGCACTGCGCATAATCTGTGGCGGGGAGCTATATTCGACATGCGTAACTTCTTTTTGTTGCATTCTTGCTTGCTTGATCAGGGCATAAATATTATCGTCCTGCAGCAAGTCTTCTTCTCGTTCGCCTTTAAGCAGCATAAATTCCCAGCGGCGATGACCATGTGGCGCTGCTAAGGTAACTGTTGGACGGCTGGGGTTACAAAAAAAGATTGCTGTGGGTGAGCTGTCTTCATCGTTGTGGCAATCGACGACAAGCCAGCGTTGCCCATAAGGCCTTTTTTTGTGGCCTCTATCTGCACTGGGTAGTCCCGCTGGTAATAGCCAGGATAAGGGCAATAGGCTGATGCCAAGAGCTTGCCGCAGCATACTTTTTCCACCATCGCAGGCCAGCAGGTAGGTGCAGGGGATGTGCAATCTTGTACCATCAGGAGCGCGCACATGGACTTGTAACCCCTGCCCATTCTGGGCGAAGGCTTCAACGCTATGCCCAAACAGGACAGTAACGTGTGGAAAGCGCGTCAGGCCCTGAAGTAGCGCAGCCTCAAACGCTGGCTGGTAAAAAGTCGAGATGAGCGAATAGCCATTGCGGTGGCTGCGAGGCTTAACATGGGCAAGATACTGTTTGCCGGCCAGGTAATGTACTTCAAGGTCGGAGAGAGTATCGGCAAGCACTGCCTCTGCTAATCCCATGGCCTGGCAGATGCGCAACCCTTCGTCATCAATCGTGATGGCTTTAGGATAGGTGCTCAGGCCGTCGTGGCGTTCGAGCAGTAAGGTCTCAATGCCGTACAGGCCAAGCAGATTGGCCGCCGCCAGGCCGCTAGGCCCGGCGCCTACGATAATGACAGAAACCGCATTGTCCAGTTTCGTGGAAAGCGGCGCATCCTTTGCGCTATTCATGCAGTCTCCCCTTTTTGCAAAGCCAGTACCAGATTGCTGCCGCCTATACTGCGCGCGCCCAGAAGTACAACCTGGCGAGCGTGTGTGGATGCGGGGAGAGCCTGAGCCGTCTCTCTTACCATTTGCAAGGGATAGCGCGGGTCCAGTTCCTCACAGTTGGTAGTAGGTGGAATGAGACCCGCAGCGAGCGCCTGCAGGGCGGTAATTGTATCCAGAGCGCCGGCTGCGGCATAGCTGTGGCCTATGCTTGTCCGTGGCACGCTAACCGGTATCTGCGCTAGATCCGTGCCAAAGGCAAGCCGTAAAGCCTGAGCTTCTCCCAGGTCCGAGGAAGGCACGGCGCGGCCATCCAGGCTAAAGTAAGCAATTTCCTCTGTCTGGATGTTAGCTTGCTCAATAGTCTGGCAGATAGCCCGCGCATAGTAGGTTCCATCGGCGGAGGGCATCTGGAGCCCGTGAGCATCGTTTGTCTGGGCAAAGCCAACTATCTCGCCATAAATAGTAGCTCCCCGCTTGTGGGCGTGCTCATAGTCCTCAAGGATGCAGATACCCGCCCCTTCGGCCATAAGTAAACCTCCGGCCCGCCTATCAAAGGGTCGATAAGCGTTTGGATCGCTGCCCTGAACACAAATTCCTTGAGAGGCCATGACGCGCAAAACCAGGGGATAGAGAAAAGCCTCGCACCCGCCGGCTAGAATAATGTCAGCACTGCCCCGGCGAAGCGCTCTATATGCCATGCCCAGCGCTTCAAGTCCGCTGGCGCTATCATTGACAGGCGTTTTGCAATAACCCTGAATGCCGTACTGAATTGCCGCCTGTCCAACCGTTGCTACGTTTAGCCAGGCGATGGCCGTATAGGCGCTGATGGCGCGCGGCCCACGCGTATATAAGGCCTGGAGTTGCTTGAGAACGTAGCCAACTCCGCCCATCGTATTGGCGATCACCAGGCCGGTACGTTGAGGGTCTAGCACATCTTCTGTGAGATGGGCATCGGCGAGCGCTTCCTGAAGCGCGGCGAAGGCAAGCTGGGTCATGCGATCTGTCCGCTTAAGCAATTTGCGCTCGATGTACTGTTCGCCAGAAAAGTTTGTTACATAGCCTGCAGGCAAGGCTGGAACTGCGGAGTCAACAGTTCCAGCAGCCGGTGCGCAACTGATTCCTGAGATGCCTCGCTGCGTGGCATGCCAGAAGCTCTCTTTGCCGATCCCATTGGGCGCAATAGCTCCCAGACCAGTAATGACGACCCGACGTTGTGTACTATATACCTTCATATGTTATCCATTCGGGATGCACCAGAACGAGTGCGTTATTGACGCCGCCAAAACCACTTGAATGCGTCAGCGCAACATTTACCGTTGCCGGACGAGCTACATTGGGGACATAATCAAGATCGCAGAGCGGGTCTGCCTGCTCCTGGTTAATCGTAGGAGGAATAATTTGCTGATCCAGAACCAAGGCCGTTACGATAGCTTCGATGGCGCTGGCTGCACCTTGCGTATGGCCAATCATCGATTTAGTGGCGCTAATCGGAATGTGATAGGCCCGCTCGCCAAAGATGGCCTTATAAGCTGCAGTCTCCGCCAGCTCATTGGGCAGAGTTGAGCTACCGTGCGAATTAATATAGTCTAGCTGCTCCTGCTTGATCTGGCTCTCGGCCAGGGCCAGAAGCAGGAGCTGTTGTAAAGGCTGGCCATCTGCGGGGAGAGCTGTCATGTGGAAAGCGTTGCTGTTTGAGGCAAAAGCAATGATCTCGGCATAGATATGAGCGCCGCGAGCCAGAGCCAAAGAACGCTCCTCTAGTAGGAGGACGCCGGCTCCCTCTGCCATCACAAAGCCGTCGCGCTTCCCATCGTAAGGACGCGAGGCCCGGGCCGGGTCCTCATTGTAGGCCGTGCTTACTGCCCCCATGACACAAAATGCGCCCAGCCCGATTGGGCAAAGCGCCGAATCGGTTCCTCCGGCCAGCATGCGTTCCGCATATCCATCCTGAATGGTACGATAGGCCTCACCAATCGCGTCGGCTCCGGCCGAGCAGCCCGTCGCAATTACCATACAGGGGCCATGAAATTGGTGATGGGCGGCAATGCTTGTGGCGGAGGCATGAGTCATTAGCGTGCTGGCGGGAGCATGGGTTTCGTCGGAAAAAGCTGGTGGGTGTGAGCCATAGCTGGTCAGCTCGGTCCAGATTCGCTCGCCCTCTTCTACATAGGCCATGGTTGAGCCAATATAGACGCCAGTCTTGTCTCGTTCCTCCAGGCTAGGCGGAGCTGAGAGCGCGGCATCCTGGATGGCGAGATTTGCGGCGGCTAGAGCCAGCTGTGTGCCGCGATCCAGCCGCCTTGTCTCATCCTTAGTCAGATCGAATTGCCCGGGTTCGAAAAAGTCAACTTCTCCGGCTATACGCGATGAGAGCTCGTGGGCATCGAAGCGTGAGATAGCTCGGATACCAGAGCGACCGGCGATACATGCTTGCCAGAATTTCGCTCGCCCAATCCCATTGGGAGCAACCACTCCCAGACCTGTAATTACTACTCGACGCGCCTGATCGTGCATGTATCTCATCGTTGATGCCCTCCTGAAAATGTCTCTCAAGACGCTGCTCGTAACTAGTCAGGAAAGGTGTTATTGGGCTCCTGACTTTTGGCTCTCTTCAGATTGAATAGAGGTGAGAAAGCCCTCAAGAAGCTGGTTCACCTCGTCTGCCTGAGCATACATAAAGAAGCGCTCTCTCCCGGCGATAATGTGATATCCGGCGCAGGCTGGTAATTGGGCTGAGAACAAGTTTGTCTTGAGCAGAGGAGAGAGTACATCGTCGGGACGATTGAGCAAAAGAATGGGCATGGTAAGCTGCTGGAGCCTATCACTGATATCGAAAGAATGGATAATTGGCAGCACTGAGAACTTATAGAGCGCTGGCCATTGCCTGATCTTACGAAATTGTTCCTCAATGAGATGGCGTGGAAGTGCGGCAACTTCTGCGCTGGTTCCGTTGGTTTTACTATGGGCCGTAATATACTTAATAACCATACGTCGCAGCAATGGGGCGGGGAGTATATGCTCGATGGGTAGGTGTAAGAACAGTTCGTGCAGCCACCAGATAAGCGGGTGAGGAGAGATACGATAATCGGCGCCTTGCGCAATAATCGTAAGGGAGCGGCAGCGTTCTGGATAGCGCAAGGCGAAAGCCAGCAGAACCATTGCGGCATCCCCATGGCCCACAAAGTCCGCCCGCTTGATATCCAGACTTGTAAGCACCTCATCTAACTCGGCAACACGTGCTGCCAGCCCCATAGGAACAGAACGTGTTTCCTGGCGTCGATAGAGAATGACGCGGCGCGTCTTGCTAAAAGAGCGTATCTGACGAGCATAGACAAATTCGAGATGCTCAAGAATTGGCACAAAGATCAGAGGTTCCCCTTGCCCCAGATCAAGAATTGGCAGATCCAGAGAGCCGACAGGCCTCCTTTGCCAGAGCGATTCAAGGTAGCTAACATCTTTGCGAAATGTAGCGTCGTCAACCCAGCGTTGCGAATGAGCACTCAATAAATCCTCCTGATCCTATCAAAAGCAGAACTAGCAATGCTTGCAGGCCAGCGGTAGAGATGAATGCGTCGCTGTCGTCTTGTATAATATTATATTCTACAAGCGAGCCAGAGATAAAGGTGCTACTACTAGAGCGCAAACATCTATGGATGAGTGCTTTTGCCGGAAAGGGAAGAAATAATGCAGGTAAGTGAAAAGCTTCAGGCGCAGTTGCCATTGCCGGTCCGCGCCTGGATTGAAGCTTTTAATGCCCATGACGTCGCGGCCATTACCGCTCTCTACGCCGATGATGCTGAACTATTTGATTCCGGCATGCGCTATCCCCGCCGTGGCCGCGTTGAGATAGAGCGCTGGTTTAGCCGACGTTTCTACAGCATGCCCACGATTGCCTACATGCCGCAGGAGCCGGTCCTGATTGCGCCGGAGCAAGCAGCAGTAGCCTGGACGACCCGCGGCCATGGTCCGCGCCTGGCTGGCCTGCGCTGCTTTGCCCGCCCTTTTAAGGTTGAGGGCGTGAGTATCTTCAGGCTGCAGGAAGGCCTTATCCAGTGGCAGCGTGGTTACTATGATCATCTCGCGGTTGTAGAGCAGATTGTGCCGCTGCTTAAATGGTGCCTGCCTGCACGCCTCTAAATAAGGCCGGAGATAAAAGAAAAGACCCGGCTTAGCTTCTTTCGATCCGGGTCCTTTCTGCTATACGCGAAGGCATAGTATCAAGCGATGCGCTCTTTCTCTTTGTGGGCTGCCAGTACCGCGTGCTCATCGGAGATCTCTTCAAGGGAGCGCCCGTTGGGCTCTGGCAGCGTTGAGAGCGTCAGCACGAGTCCGATAACCGACATGATCGCCGCAAAGGCCATAGCGCCAGGCAGATGGAAGGTGTTTAGTAAGTAAGGGAAGGCGAACGCACCGATAAAGGCGCCAACCTTGCCGAGCGCTGCGGAGAGGCCGTGGGCAGTGCTACGGACCATCACCGGGAAAATCTCGGCAGGATAGACAAAGGTTGTCACGTTTGGTCCAAACTCTGTGAAGAAGTAGCTCAAGCCGTACATCAGCAGGAACGGTAGCGTGATCGTCGTGAGGCTCGGCGCTACCGCTAGCAAACCAAAAGCCAGGGTCATCATGCCGAAGCCCACACACTGTATCCATTTGCGCCCCAGGCGATCTATCGTGAAGGCCGCCAGGATATAGCCGGGCAGTGCCGCGATTACGAAGATGAGCAGGGTATAGACCATATCGGTGACAAGATTGGCCTGCGAATTAAGCGATTTGAGAACCAGTGGGCTTGAGATAGTGGTGCCATAATAGGCGATATCCAGCAAGAACCAGGCGCCCGCTGTACCGATGAGCCAGCGCAGATAGCGCGGCTGAAAGAGAACATAGAGCCAGGACTGCTTCTTTTGCGGCTCTTTGCGCGCAGCAGTGCTCTGCTTGACCTGCTTTGACACCTGGCCTCGCTTGCCCTGAACTGTAGTGGCAACCGTATTTGCTGCTTCCTCAGCCTCGCCCTGCATCATAAGGGCAAAGCGCGGTGTTTCAGCTATCTGATTGCGCAAATAGAAGGTAGCCAGGGCTGGAATAGCGCCAAGGGCCAGCATGAGGCGCCAGGTGATATCGTGATTGAGGCCTGAGATAAGCAAGAGAATTGCCACCAGAGGGCCGAGAATAAGGCCAAGGCCCTGCATCGAAAAGACCATAGTAATCAATTTGCCGCGGTCTTTACGGTTAGCATACTCGCTCATCAAGGTTGCGCTCAGTGGATAATCTCCGCCAATGCCGAGCCCCAGGATAAAGCGTGCGATCAGCAAGCATAGCAGATTTGGTGAGAGCGCCGAGGCAATCGCGCCGGCAGCCAGCACAAGCAAAGTGGCGCTATAGATACGTTTGCGTCCGATGTAGTCTGCGATGCGGCCGAAAATGACCGAGCCAAATGCTGCTGCAAGGAGTGACGTACTACCGATCAAGGAAATCTCAAGTGAGCTGAGATGCCAGAGCGGAGTAAGAACGGCCAGGGCAACGCCAATAATGAAGAGGTCATAAGCGTCTGTGAAGAACCCCATGCCTGAAGTGATCATTGCTTTCCAGTGAAAACTTGAGAGTTTACTGTTATCAAGCGTCTCTAACACGGACCGGGTTACATCAGTTGCTAGCTCAGTCCGTGGATTCTCTTCTACTACCATAAAGTTAGATTTTCACTCCCTGCTTTAAGGATGTGTGCTAAGGATATAAATTACTACACTTTCACTATATCTCTGCTGTGTTATGGGAATGTTAACGGATAGTTAAGCTTGTGAAAAGGAAGTCAAAAGAGCCGAAAAGGCATGAGAAAACTGTACTGTCAGGCTAAGGGGATGCTATAATGCTACTGAATGACGTAAAATGATACTTAGTAGTGATAAGACTGACCCTGATACTCCTCCATAAAAAGGAGTGGTAAAGGATAATTTGAAAGGACTTTGCAGCAGTGCCGAAAGCTACCTGGAACGGAACAACGCTGGCTGAAAGCGACAAATGTGTGGTTGTAGAGGGAAACCAGTATTTCCCTCCCGATTCTGTCAAGCGTGAGTACTTCAAAACTAGCGATACGCACACTACCTGCCCCTGGAAAGGCCTCGCGAGCTACTATAACATTGAAGTAGACGGCAAAGTAAATGAGGATGCGGCCTGGTATTATCCTGAGCCCAAGGAAGCGGCCAGCCAGATCAAGGATTATGTAGCGTTCTGGCGTGGGGTACAGGTAGAAGTATAAGATCTTTGTACAAAGCCCGGGGATGATAGTCAAAGCTATTGCCCCGGGCTTTTTTGCATGTGTGCAGGACTTAAGAGGCCCTAAAATTCCTTAGTAGTCCTGCAAGCCAGTAGCTTCATAAGTAAGCTATTCTGGCGTTCTCTTGGCGATCCTCATTGTTCTCAATAGAGAACTCGTTTGAGGCAGGAACTTAAGCATACTCGCGATTGCGCGGTTGCTCAGTCCTACCCTGATTCATATTTGGCGGCGTGGCTGGTGCAGTGCCCATTTGTGACGTATTCGAGAGCTGATTTTCTCCCCGTGCCAGCCAGCGTTGAGCTGTTTCTCGACCGCCAAGGCCAAAGGCCAGGCCGAAGGCCAGAGCTAAGGCTCCCACGACTGCTGTAAAGAGAATGTTAAGGATAGAGGGCGCGATTTGCAGTTGCTCCAGCGCGATGATGGCCGCAAAGGCAATGATGGCAAAGCGCGCGATGTTGGCAAGCACGTTGGGACTGCCCATACGAGCTGCGCCGGTGGCTCCCTTGATGATATCAGCCACGAATGTGCCGGCCAGGGTGCCCAGGAAAAGGATCAAGACGGCCACAAAGACGTTAGGGATGTAGGCAATGATCTGGGTTAAGATATTGCTAATAGTTGTCAGGCCGAGTGAATTGATCGCCGGGATCAAGAAGATTAGCAGTACGAACCAGTAAACAATCTTTCCCAGGACAACTGACGGGTTAAGGTTTATGTTTGTCCGTTGTTCCAGACGCGTCAGCCCGATTCTATGCGCAAAGTTGTCAAAACCTGCTTTGCGTAGAAGTAAAGTTACACCTTTCTCTAGTAAGGCTGACACAATTAAACCAATGATCAGGATGGCGAGGAAGCCAAGTAATTTTGGGACAAATGAAAAGAGAAGTCCTAGTGCGCTAGTAATGGAGGTGACAATTGCGGCACCCCAACTAGTAATAGTTCCCATGCGATGCTCCTTCCTATATTGCATCTATTTAGTGAGATGTGGGAAGATTGAACTGCTAACAGATATAGAATAGAAGATGCAAAAACCGATTGCAAGTCATCAATAAAAAATTAAGCGTTTTTTAATTTATGGTGAATGGATAAATCATTCTAATAATGTGAAATATGGAGTGATGATGTAATGAGCGAATAAACATTGACAGCAGTAACAGGGTATGCGCCGGCATAGGAAGCCTTACTGTGATCTGCGACTCATATTGCTCCAGGGGCAACTAGCCGCCTGGAGCATCTAGATCCAGGCGTGTGAGATTTGGCATTGCGCGGCTCAGAGGCAGAGCGCGAACAGGTAGTAGACCGCAGCTGCCTATGCTGCCTCGCTCCGCAGGATATTTAAAGTATAAGTGGAAAAGGCGGATTGGCGAGCTCTAACTACTCTTCATCCCCAGGCTGTTGGAGTGGCTTGACTGCTTCAGGTGGAGTTTTGCCGGTTGAGGGATGCAGCCAGGCCTTAATTCTAAGGTATACGGCTATAATCCAGGTGAACCAGAGGCCCCCATAGATGTAGCCCGCCACAACGTCGCTGGGCCAATGAGCGCCAAGGTAGACGCGTGAAGGACCAATACAGATGATAAGTGCCGTACAAAAGGCTATTAAGATGTTACGCAGCCGTCCCGAACGCCAGTTAGTGGCAAGCAGGTAGATAAGGAGACCAAAGAAATTAGTATAGTGCATGACGTGGCCGCTGGGAAAGCTTGGCTCATTGATAACGCGTGCTACTGCTACAAGTTCTTGCGTCGGACGAGGGCGCTTAATGATACGTTTGACCAGCGCATTGAGAATAGTTGAGGTCGAAGTGAGGAGGATAAAGAGCGCTTCTAGCCGGAAACGTAGGGCCCAGAAAATACCCGCTATGCCCAGCGTTAAGGGCGCTGCGAACTTGGCGAAGCCAATCTCTGAAACTGTAAAAAAGAAGCCGCGTAACCAGGGATTGCGATTCTTTTGCAGGCGGGCAGTAATTGAAAGATCACCAGGAAAGAACTGGGTACGTCGGGCAATAAGGGAAAGAATGACGGCTCCCGAGAGCAGCCAGAGATAGAAGGCGAGAAACATTGTCCCGCGTGAGACTGCTTTACGACCGGAGACGGAGGTCTGAGCGGCAACGCGCTGGGCCTCGGCTACAACTGGTTCTACTGTTGCCGAGATATCGGGCAAATTAACCTGTGGTAAGGCTGGCTTTGGCGCCGTTTCGGCTGTCCTGGTGTTATCTCTCTTATCTGACACTCAGCGATCCTTTCTGTTGACGGTAAGTTTTATTGTGTAAAGGCTTTTGATAATTTTTTTGCTTTAAGGCCGGGCTATCCATAGCGGAGTTTTTGGCAATCTGCTCAGGAATGCGTACTTGCAAGGCTCCTGCTAGAATACTAATCGTTGCTGGAGTATGTCCGCAAGGGATGCCATCGGCATGGACCTCGACAGGCTGCTCGGCAGATACGTATAAAGATCTAATTTTTCGCCGCGTCATCTTTGGCTCAAGGGGTCGTTGGCCCTGGCTGATCGAGATTGCATGCCGAATATATTCTAGTTTACTAAAGTTTTTGTAAATGAGGATATCCAATAAGCCATCATCCATGATGGCCATAGGGGCGAAGCGTAGGCGCGCGCCATAATAAGGTGAATTGCAGATAGTGATCTGGAGAGCCCGGTAGGTTCGGCTTCTGCGCCCATCAAATGAGATAAGAAATTTTATGGGCTGAAAAGCAAACAAGGCCTTCAGGCCATCTCTAATGCCGCGTAGGGTTGAAGCAAACCCCTGGCTCTTAATCTCTTCGGCAGCCGGGAACAGTTCGGCCTCCAGGCCGACGCCAGCAACTTCGAGAAAGATATGGTCGTTGATCTGGCCTACATCGATGGGATGCGTCGTTCCCCTGGCAATCACTTCGCACGCCTCGGCGATGGTATTTGGAATGCCAAGGCTGCGCGCGAGGTTATTCATAGTGCCAGTGGCGATAATGCCCAGGACGCTGGATGTATTGAGCACACCGCTGGCGACGGCGTGAATGGTTCCATCCCCTCCGGCAGCGATAACTATATCTGCACCTTCCTGGGCGGCTTGCCTGGCCAGGCCCTCTCCTGGATCGTCGGGTGTAGTATGCCAGACTTCTGGCTCAAGCCCATGCGTGCGTAATGCGTCGACAATAATCGCCTCAACTTCTTCAGATGTATGCTGTTGTGTCCCATTCGAGGCCAGGTTTGAGGCGCCCGAGGTAGGGTTAAGGATCAGTATAGTGCGCATGATCGCAGCTCCTGCCGTGCAACTCTAATGTGAGCAAAGCTAAAGAACGTAGCCAGAGATATGTTTCCAAGTGTAACACGGATGAATTGACGAGTTGGTCGCAACCTGGAAGGTCATTCATCAGTTAAAAGCTTGCAGGAAAAAGATGTAAGAGGATTGCATATTCACCTTGCAAGCATTTTAGAATAAAAATATGTCTCACCTGGCGGAAACTTTCTCTATTTCTTAGCCGTGTTAGAAGAAGAAATAAGGGGTGGAGAGGCCTGGATACAAGCATATACAAGGGAGGATGTTCAGCATGTCAAGTAGTGAAGCGTTGGTTGAGCATAAGGTTCCGTTTGCCAATCCATTTCAAATAGAAGATTTGCAGGTCTTTGATGACGATACGCTCCGTACTATGCTGGCTTCGGGCAGTTTCGGGCTGACGATCGAGCAACTTGCTCATAGTATGCGCGGCGCCTCAAATTCACTTGTCAAGCGTATAAGGCATAATCTCTCTCCCCAGCAACGTGCAGATTTTATGCGCGAATTCCGTAGGTCTATCTTGAAATGCGAGGTAGACCGTGCACGACGCACGGTTCTGGATACGCTCTTCTGGGAGTTGACCTACTGGAAGACGCCCGAGCTGTACGAGGAGCTCACGCAAGGAGAATATTTGCATCCTGGCATCTTTGAGCACCTGGAAGCTGATATTCGGGGAAAGCTGGTGCTGGATGTTGGGGCCGGCAGCGGTCGGGCCTCTTTTGAATGCAAGCGTTATGGAGCAAGAAAAATATACGCGGTTGAGCCCTCACCAGGCCTGTTACGTATTTTAGAGCACAAACTTGCGACAAGGGATAGAGATAACCGCATTGTGACATATGCAGGCCGTTTTGAGGACATTCCTTTACCTGACAATAGTGTAGATTGTGCGCTTTCATGCTCGGCTTTCACTTCTTCACCGGGGCAAGGGGAGAGCCAGGCCTGGCTGAATTGTGGCGCGTGACGAAGAATGGCGGCAAGATTATTCTTATCTGGCCATGCCCCGAAGACCGTTCCTGGCTCATTGCTCACGGTTTTCAACATGTGATTTTGCCTCTGCACCATGAGATGTATGTGCGCTTTCGCTCACTGTGTACTGCAATACAATGCGTGCGACGTTTCTATGCCCATAAGTCCGATGCTATGCGCTATATCCTCACCAGGCATAGTACCGAAATTCCGTTTTCAGTTCTTGGCATGAATCCTCCCCGCGATTATTGCGAATTAAGAGTCAGGAAAGTATAGGCCGAGCTTGTATAAAACCTCTTCTATAACTGGAAAGCCGATATACTTCACATTATTAAGAAAAATCTAAGCATCCCTCCTCAAAAATAAGAGCCATCTGAGTTTTTACTTTTCCACTTAAAATTATGATTACAAACACTTACAGTAGAGGTTTATCAAGGGAAATTCCATTGTAATTATAAGCGAAAAGGGATACGCTAGTAGAAGATAAAGAGGGCAGGCAAGTTCCCCATCCATCCTCGGAGGTATTCAGCAAGGCTATGTGCGCCTGGGGCTTTGGCGTGGTAGAAGTGATTTATGCGTGCTTGATCAAGCGAAGAAAGTAGGCCTGAGCAGACAGGAATTACTGAGTGTGGGAAGGGGTCCCTTAAATCAGATGTGAGTTGTATGGCGTGTCAATGAAAGCGACAAGGAGGTTTCCTGTGCAAATACAAACGACGACAAGAAAAGCTATGGCCAATCTTTCGGATGCAGTTCTAGCCCAGCAGACATTAGCAGGTGATCAAGAGGCTTTTGAGGGGCTGGTCCGCAAATATCAAGCCTCGCTATTTAACTTCATTTGCCACTTTCTCGGCGACTATGATCAGGCCTGCGATGTGCTACAGCAGGTATTTTTGCGCTTCTATATCTCCTTGCCAAGGCTCAGTACAGGGGAGCCTTTTAAGCCCTGGTTATTTCAAGTGGCCCGCAATTGCTGCGTAGACGAATTGCGCCGTAAGAAGAGGGGAGCTGTTTACTTCTCGCAGCTAGAGGTGGAGAATAATGAAGGAGAGATATCGGGTCTTAATGATATGCCTGATCCCGGTCCACTGCCTGAGGATCTTGTAGAGTACCATGATCTGCAGCATATTCTCTATCAGGGAATTCAAGCGCTCCCGCCTAAGTTTCGTGCTGTTGTTTTGCTACGTTACATTTCCCAGATGAGCTTCGCCGAGATTGGCAGGACATTGAGTATGCCAGAAGCAACAGCCAAGACTTATTTCCATCGCGCAAAAACGTCCTTGCGTAAGATCCTGGGTTCGCAAATACAGATGCTTACGGCCTCCTGACTGACAGACAAGTCAATATATCGGCAAGTATGGATGTGCTGTAGAGCTGACGAATGAATATGAAGCGAAGAAAGAGCTGAGCAACCTTGTCGGGGCTCAGCTCTTTTGTATTGCGTTATTTATATGGCTTTACTTAGACTCCCATATAGTCGCGTGCGCGCTGCCACTGCTGCTTTAGCCATTCGCGTGTCTGAGCACCTGTGACGGGAGCGTAGAGCAGGGCCAGCGCAACTCCCGATACCAGACCTACACGGAATAGGAATTTTGCTCTTTTGCGTTTGCGCTGATAGCTTACATACTGATCCTGGACAGAATCCTTAAGATCCTTCATGCTGGAGGCCGCGCTTTGCAGGCTCTTGCTGGCCTGCTGGGAACGCTTACCCAAAGTATCCTGGGTTTTTGAGAGGCCATAAGAGACTTTATCCTGAACGATATCCTGGACGTCATGCAAGTTTTTCTGGGCCTTCTCAAGCTTTTTCTTTGCACCTTTCCGACTCTTCTCCAGGGCTACTTGAGCCGTGTCCATGCCAGCTCCCAGGAGGTCCTGAGTGCGCGCTAAGCCAGTCGAAGCGTTAGACTGCGCCTGCTCGCGTAATTGCTGGAGCTGCGATTTTTTATTAATGTAGTTGAGCCACCCTTGCAGCAGCCCGAAGCCAAGGGCTAGCATTCCGGGCACTTTGTTCAGCTGGGACTGTACGTTCCCCTGAACATTGTAATAGGTCGATTGGGCCGCGTCCTTTGCATCGGCATACTTATCCTGAGCGCTGTCGAGAGCCTTTCCGCGTAAGTCTTTGGCCTTATCTAATCCCGACTTGCTCAATTCTTTGATCGTCGTGACCATTTGTTCCTCCCTTCCGGAATGGAATAATCTATGTTGTACCGGTTAGCCAAACTCATTAGTGTACGTAGATATCACGCATAAAGCGCCTGTGAGGTTTCATGTAACCGGCGGTAGAGATAATTTAGCTGGCACTTGGTCAGAAGTGACGACTAGCAGATAGCTTAAGCTCCTGGAAATAGAAGCCAAAACCCGATTAATTTTAGCTTACTGTCATTTTTTGTGTATAAACTATGTCCTGGTTATAGAGGCACATTTGGTGATAAACATAGATTCTCTTTCTGCTATTCGAGTAAGTAGTAAAGAGAAATTTTGTTAGGCAAAGCCTTTTTCAGGTTATGTAACGAAGGAGCTGATTAGGTAAGCATGGAAAAGCTAAAGAACTATCGACGAGATCTGAGTAGAAGAGTAATTGGTATTGTACTGGCTGCCGCAGCTTTGTATTATATCCTCTGGCTGCCCGGAGTGCTTAATAGAGGGGTCTGGTGGCTCGCCTATCCATTTTTTATGGCCCATAGCTTCTTCGTTATTCTTGTATATGTAACTGTGTTTAATAATTGGTCACGTTCGCAGATACGTATGAGCAGATGTACTACTAACATGATGCCATATGTAGCAGTGCTGGTTCCAACCTATAATGAGCCAGTAACGATGGTGCGCAAGACACTAGAAAGTGTACTTACGCAGCGCTGGCCGTTAGAGAAGCTGGTAATTGTGGTAGGAGATGATGGATATCGCCGTGAGATCAGGCATATGGTTGAAGGCTTACAGGGCCGCTACCTTCCG
This sequence comes from Ktedonosporobacter rubrisoli, assembly GCF_004208415.1. Classification (GTDB taxonomy): domain Bacteria; phylum Chloroflexota; class Ktedonobacteria; order Ktedonobacterales; family Ktedonobacteraceae; genus Ktedonosporobacter; species Ktedonosporobacter rubrisoli. Next base: position 8,911,043 of record NZ_CP035758.1, read on the forward strand.
GCCTGCATTCATTACCTTCAGCCTCCTGCGAAATATACCTCGTTCCGCAAAGGAAATGCCAAAGATGGTAATTTGAATGCCATGCTTGATTTTGTTGTAGAAGCCTATCCTGATATTCAATTTATTGAGTCCAGAGACGCTGACGATCTGGTGAGCGATCTTCACTTCTTACAATGTACAGTTGGCTACTTGCTTTGCCATCCACGAACTGCCTATGTCCAGACCATTAAGGATGCGTTGGTAAGCCGGGGAGATCCTTTTGGAAACCGACTTACCTATTTCTATCAGGGCATGATGCTTTCTCGGGATGCTGCTAACGCAGCTTTTCCCTGTGGCAGTGGTCTGGTATGGCGGAGGGAGCATCTCGTGGCTATCGGCGGATTCTCTACCTGGAATGTAGTTGAAGATCTTTATTCAGGCTATGTTGCCCTACAACGCGGCTTTCGTGGCGCGTATTTGCCTATTGTTGGCGCACTTGCACAAGTAGCCCCTGAGGATCTTCCTAATATCTATAAGCAGTTTGGGACCTGGGCACTTGATACCTTCAGACTGTGTTTATGGAAGTGCCCTTTAACAATCAAGGGCCTCACAGTAAGGCAGCGTTTACAGTTTATGGAACTTGGTCTGTTTTACTTGTCAAGTATTCCTTTGCTAATTCTTATGCTCGTGCCTATTATCAGCTTGACTTGCCAGGTGAAACCCTTTATCGTTGATCCTCTCAACTATGGCCTTCATTTCTGGCCTTATGCCTTGCTCGTGGAAGCCTTTGCTCTCGTTCTCGGGAGCGATGTAGCCCTTAAAGAGACTTGGAGAGCCAAACAGATGCAAGTTTGCTTGATGTTTGTCTATATAAAAGCCTTTTTGCTGGCTCTCTATTACGGACCGCTCAAAAAACCGCAGTATATAGTGACGAGAAAAGTGAGAAGAGCACAGCTGTATTGGAGAGAAATTTTACCACATTTAGCCCTGTTTGGGCTTTTACTTATTGCTGTTACCTATCACATTGTATTATGCAGTGTCCAGCACTTCAAGAGGCTTGATCCAGGCTCCTTGTATTGGGCTGCCTTATATATAATTTTACTGACCGCAAGCATTCGGCGCAGCTGGTATGGGGTAGATCTGAAAAAGCACTTCAGTTCTGTTCTGCAGAAGAGGAAACCTGAATATAGAACCCTTGGCAAGCAATGGAAGCAGAGCACTTATTAAAGTAAAGGAGTATTTTTATGTGCAGTAAGATGTATTCGCAGCAGCTGGGAGAGCTATCTGATGGGCAATTTCAAGCAGCTCTTGAGCATTTCCAGCTTGGGAAATTTGTAAGAGCGCAAGCCATACCCTTTGGAAATTTTGGCCAGAATGTGTTTGTTACCAGCACAAAAGGTGAGTATGTGCTGCGCGGAAATCCACATTTTGCAGGGCAATTTTCGACTGAACAGTTTTATACTAAGCTGCTTCACGAGCGGACCGAGGTTCCCGTGCCATGGCCTTATTATATTGATCCGACTACGAAAATTTTTGGCTGGAGTTATGTGCTGATGCCCAGGATGGAGGGCCTTCAGCTGGCAGATGATGAGGTCAGGAAACAATTGAAGCCTGCGGAGAAGCGGGCCATTGCCAAGGCCCTGGGTGAGAATCTTGCCCAAATGCAAGAGTTGACCTGGCCATTTGCTGGTCGTTACTATGCGGCAAGTGGGAAGGTTGAGCCTTTTGATCTGGAGAGAGAGTTAGCGTGGCCTGTTCCTGTAAGTTCATCCCGCTTATTAAGCTTTGACCATGCAAGGGCCGTCTCCTATGCTGACAGAGTAGTAGCACGTATTATCCACAAGCTCAAAGATGCACAGGCATATAGCGAGCATACCACGCAGTCCGATATTACATGGGCTGAAGAATATATTGCCTCTGCGCAGAAAGCCTTACTTGAACCTTTTAAGCCCTGCCTTGTTATGGAGGACTATAAAGAGGGCAACCTGGTTGTGACTCAGCATGGAGCTGATTGGCGGGTAAGTGGGGTATTCGATTTAATGGAAGCCCATTTTGGCGATGGTGAGGCGGATCTTTCGCGTGCCGCTGCTATGTATTATGATGAAGATCCTGAGTTAGCGCGTATATTTGTGCGGGCATATCTATCAAGAAGGCCCCCTCGTCCCGGCTTTGAGGAGCGCTTCAGCGTTTATATGCTGCTGGATCGGGCGATCCTCTGGAATTTCTTCCAGTACAGCAAGATGCGCTGGTGGGACGAAAGCTGGACCTTCCGTGATTGGGCAAGCCGATATGTCTCTCTAGAGGCTATGGGCTTATCCTGATTATCATCAAATGTAACCATGAGCGTGGGCGATGCGCCAGCACTCTTTAGCGATCTCCCAGTCTTCTTCGGTGTGAACGATTAATACGCGGACCGCCGAATCTGCTGCGGCAATATCCTGATCGGCAGGAGATGCCGCATTTTTTTCGGCGTCGAGCTTAAGCTGAAGAAAGCCAAAGGCTGCGCAGGCTCCCGCGCGCACCTCGGCCGCGTTCTCGCCGATTCCGCCGGTGAAGGTGAGCACATCCAGGCCACCAAGAGCAGCCAGCATAGCGCCGATAAAGTAGCGCAGACGATAAATGTACATCTCAAGCGCCAGTCTGGCTCGCTCATTGCCCTCTTGAATGGCCTGCGTGAGCTGGCGCATATCGCTGGATACCCCAGAGATGCCTTTGAGCCCCGAGTCTTTGTTCAGGAGCGTATCGAGCTGCTCGGGCGTATAGCCCTTCTCGCGCTGCAGATAGAGCAAGATGCTGGGATCGATTGTGCCGGAGCGGCTACCCATCATCAGGCCTTCTAGCGGCGTAAAGCCCATTGTCGTCTCGATGCTGCGCCCATTCTGGATAGCGTCCAGCGAACAGCCATTGCCCAGGTGGCAATTAATCATGCGTAAAGAGGCGAGATCGCGCCCTAGAATATGCGCGCTGCGCTGGGCACAATACTGGTGGCTGATGCCGTGAAAGCCGTAGCGCCTGATCCCTTCTTCAAACCAGGCGTACGGACCGGGATATACAGCAGTCCTTAGCGGGAGCTGGCTGTGGAAGGCAGTATCAAAGACTGCTACCTGCGGTATTTTATCGGCTGCCGAATTTGTCTCCCGGGGCTCTCTGCGCTCCTGCACCGTCTCTCCGGGAGCAGCGGGATCACTCCTGGACTGATAGGCTGAGATCAGGCTTTCGGCCACTTCGATACCCTCTAGATTGGCCGGATTGTGCAAGGGGGCGAAGGCGCTGAATTCCTGAATAGCAGCTTTTACCTCTGGCGTAATCAGTGTGCTAGCATGGTACCTTGAGCCGCCATGGACGACGCGATGCCCGACCATAGAGATCTCAGCCGGGCTTTCGATAACCTGAGTCTGCCCGCTCCACAGGGTCTTGAGCATATGCTCTACGACGGTACGCCGCGAGTCGCTGGGAAGTTCCTCTTCCAGGGTCTGGCCGGCGGCTGTCGTTACCTTCAGCTCTGCCGCTGACTTTTCCTTTGTCCAATCGGCATGCGCCGACCACAGGGGCGCTGGCGGCTCTTCAGGCAGGGAGTTCCCTATCTCATAGAGCCTGGTTTTCTGGCTGCTGGACCCGGCGTTGAAAACGAGTATTTTCAAAGGCCTGGCTAGTCTGTCCATGTCCAATCGCGCACCTCCGGCATATCTTCAAGATTGGCTCGCACATAGCTATGATGTCGGGCCAGCATATCGTTACATTCCTGAATTAAGGGCGGCGTAAGCTCGCGTACGCGCTCGGCCCGCTGCATCGCCAGGATCGCCAGATGATAGCGGCTTACCTCATTGAGCACGACCATATCGAAGGGCGTCGTAGTCGTGCCCATCTCGTTAAAGCCACGTACATGGAAGCGTTCAGCATTTGGCCGCCCGTGAATGAGCTGATGGATAGCGCGCTGATAGCCGTGGAAGGCAAAGACGACGGGCTTGTTCTCGGTAAAATGCGAGACGAAGAGCGCGTTATCGATGCCATGGGGATGGACATCCGGCGGGTAGAGCGTCATCAGGTCCACGATATTTATCACGCGCACCTTTAATTCGGGAATATGATGGCGTAGCCACCAGGCTGCCGCGATAGTTTCCAGCGTCATGACATCGCCGGCGCAGGCCAGCACAACATCTGGCTCTACTTTATCAGCGTTGCCAGCCCACTGCCAGATAGAAAGGCCACGCGTGCAGTGCTCGATGGCCTCCTCCATGCTCAGATATTGTAAATGGGGCTGTTTGTCGATAACTATGAGGTTGACATAATCGCGGCTGCGGAAGCAGTGGTCGGCGACCGAAAGCAAGCAATTGGCGTCCGGAGGCAGGTAAATGCGCGCAACAGTTCCGCGTCTGGAGAGCGCGGTATCGATGAGGCCCGGGCCTTGATGACTAAAGCCATTGTGATCGTTGCGCCAGCAAGTAGAGGTGAGCAGGATATTGAGCGAGGCCACCGGCTTGCGCCAGGCTAGCTTGACGCCTTCTTCCAGCCATTTCGAATGCTGGATCAGCATCGAGCTGGTAATCATCGCAAAAGCTTCGTAAGTAGCGAAGAGACCGTGACGTCCGGTCAGCAGATAACCTTCTAACCAGCCCTGACAGAGATGTTCGCTCAAGACTTCCATGACGCGCCCATCGTTGGCGAGGTGATCATCGATTTGAATGATTTTCTCCTCGAAGGTGCGATTCTCTACGTCAAAGACATCTCCAAGGCGATTGGAATTCGTCTCATCGGGACAGAAGTAGCGAAAATTTTTCTGGGCGTCATTCTGCTTGAAGATATCGCGCATGAACTTACCCAACTGTCTGGTGTTCTCGTAGCGCTCAGTGGCTGGCCTTTTGACCTTGACTGCGTATTCGTTGAAGCGAGGCAGATTCAGGTCTACCAGGAGCTTTCCGCCGTTAGCATGAGGATTGGCTCCCATACGTTTCTCACCTTTAGGGGCCAGAGCCGCAAGCTCTGACAAAAGCTGTCCATGCTCGTCAAAGAGCTCTTCTGGCTTGTAGCTGCGCATCCATTGCTCAAGAATATGCAAGTGTTCAGGATTGGTCTTGACTTCACTCACTGGTACCTGGTGCGCGCGGAATGTTCCCTCTATGGGCACGCCGTCTACTTCTTTGGGGCCAGTCCAGCCCTTTGGTGAGCGTAGGATGATCACAGGCCAGCGCGGCATTTGTTTCATACCACGTGTGCGCGCCTCGTCCTGAATCGCCCGAATTTTGGCATAGCAGGTATCCAGCGTCTCAGCGAAGCGTTGATGCATCTCCATTGGCGCCTGACCTTCCACGAAGTAAACTTCGTAGCCATGGCCCGCAAGCAATTGTTTGATCGATTCATCGCTGGCCCGGCCCAGGGCAGTCGGGCTAGAAATCTTGTACCCATTGAGGTGCAGGATCGGCAAAACGGCTCCATCGCGCTGCGGATCTAAATACTTAATGCTCTTCCACGACCCCTCAAGGGGACCCGTCTCGGCTTCCCCATCGCCAACCACGGCCGCGACAAGCAGATTGGGATTGTCGAAGGCGGCACCAAAGGCGTGTACCAGTACATAGCCCAGCTCTCCGCCTTCGTGTATAGAGCCCGGTGTTGGTACGCTGACATGGCTGGGAACGCCTCCAGGTGTCGAGAATTGGCGGAAGAGGCGCTGCAGCCCTTCCTCATTCTGCGTGACTTCAGGATAGATCTCGGAGTACGTGCCTTCCAGGTAAACATTGGCCAGGACGGCAGGCCCGCCGTGCCCTGGACCGGCCAGATAGATCATGTTGACGTTATTATCCTGGATGAGCCTGTTGAGGTGAACATAGATGAAGCTAAGCCCGGGCGAAGTTCCCCAGTGTCCCAATAGGCGAGGCTTAATATGTTCGGGACGTAGCGGCTCTCTCAGCAGAGGATTGGCTTGTAAATAGATCTGCCCTACGGTCAGATAGTTAGCAGCATTCCAATATCTATCAATAAGTTTGAGACGAGTCTGCTCTAATGCCGACATGTGACCTCCTGTATTATTTAATGTTTTAAAGCGTAAATAGTTTGAAATGAGATATATTTGCATCTCATGCAGGGCACGACTGCAATAGCCACTTGTAACACGGTATTCCCAGGGCCGATAGTAACATGCTCTGGGGCAAGGTAAGAGAGGAGATGAAACGTTCTGTATTCCCTAGAGATGGAATATGCATCTAGACATAGCGTGTGTGCTACAATAAGTAAAAACCCTCTAATAGACTGTCCCGCCTCACTGTTGAAGGCACGCAAAGGAGAAGCCTTGCCGCTGCGCAACATATTGAAAGCTGAAAGAGTATCAAGCATTATGCTGAGAAGAGCGTCAACAATAAAGCCGCGTATTTGTAGCGTACTGGTAGATGGGCAGCCGGTGCGCTATGAGGTTATCGGTAAGGGAGAGCCTGTCATAATGGTGCATGGATTGTGCGGCTCGACGCGCTGGTGGAGTTGTAATATAAACGAGCTTGCCCAGCGCTATCGTCTCTATTTATTAGATTTGCCTGGCTTTGGCGCCATGAATCGGGCGCCGGGAGGCTTCAAACTGGCTGAAACGGCTCACTGGCTGCTCAAGTGGATGCAGGGCGTAGGTATACAGAAAGCCCATTTTGTCGGCCATTCCATGGGTGGCCATATTTGTCTCCAACTGGCGGCTCTGCGCCCTGAAATGGTGGAGCGGCTGGTGCTCGTTTCCCCTGCCGTAATGCTGCCAACGCGCCCCATAGCTAGCTTTATCTGGCCTTTGCTCTTGAGTACACGCTCGCTCACGCTCAGCTTTTTCATGATCGTCTGTTACGATACCCTGCGTGCAGGCCCGATTACCCTGCTGCGAGCCCTACAAGATCTCATGGTAGCCCAGCATACATCCCTGGATTTCCAGGCGATCACGGCACCCACGCTTTTGATCTGGGGCGAGCATGATGCTCAGGTGCCGGCCATGATCGGACCTCTATTATGCCAGCGGCTTAGTGATGCACGTCTCTTGATTATCAAGCGAGCCGGGCATACCTGTATGGCAAAGCAGGCAAAGCAGTTTAATGCCGCTGTGCTTGCCTTTCTGGCCGGTCAGGTAGTGGGCGACTGAACTGCTCTCTGGGCCTGCCGAGGCAGAAAAGAGCCCTGGCACATGACATGCCAGGGCCCTTGTGGGCTTGTCGTGGGCTTGGTTAAGGAGGGCAAGGGATAACAAATATGCCATACCCTGCCAATGTATAGAGCGTTAAGATTCAAGCGTGCTGACATCGCCAACGGGCTGGCCGAGCTCCTTTGCGCGGATAACGCGGCGCATGATCTTGCCCGAGCGCGTCTTGGGCAGGCTGGGGACAAACTCCAGCTCCTCGGGAACTGCCAGCGCGCCTACAGTGGCCCGCACATGCTTCTTGAGCTCAGCGATCATGGCCTCGGAAGCCTCGTTGCCTTGCTTGAGGATGACAAAGACCTTGACATGCTCGCCCTTGACCGGATCGGGCTTGCCGATGGCGGCTGCCTCGGCCACCGCTGGATGGCTGACCAGGCTTGACTCGATCTCCATGGAACCCAGACGATGGCCGCTGACCTTGATCACATCATCGACACGGCCCTGCACCCGGATGTAGCCAAGATCATCTCTTGTCGCGGCATCGCCAGCAAAGTAGACGTCGGGAATGGTCTCCCAGTAGGAGCGATAGCGCGCCGGATCGCCATAGATGGTACGCATCTGCGCCGGCCAGGGATGGCGCACGATCAGGAAGCCCCCTTTGCCCACCGGCACCGGCTTGCCGTTGCTATCGACAATATCGGCCTCAATGGTGGGCAGGGGCCGGGTGGCGCTGCCGGGCTTGAGGGGTTGGCGGATGGTAGGACTGATCAGGATCATGCCCGTCTCGGTCTGCCACCAGGTATCCATGACAGGCAGGCTATCGTGGCCGATATTATGGCGATACCACATCCAGGCTTCTGGATTGATCGGCTCGCCCACCGTGCCCAGCAAGCGCAGGCTGGAGAGATCATGCTTGGCTGGCCACTGCTCTCCAAAGCGCATCAAGCCGCGAATGGCGGTTGGGGAGGTGTAGAGAATGCTCACCTTGTACTTCTCCACCACGCTCCAATATCGATCGGGCTCGGGATAGGTAGGAGTGCTTTCAAAAAGGACCCCAGTTGCTCCGTTGGCAAGAGGACCGTAGACGATATAGCTGTGGCCGGTGACCCAGCCGATATCGGCGGTACACCAGTAGATATCGTCGGGCTTGATGTCAAAGACGAACTTGGTGGTGGTATAGACGCCCACCGCGTAGCCAGCCTGCACATGCACCACGCCCTTGGGCTTGCCCGTCGAGCCGGAGGTGTAGAGAATGTAGAGCAGATCCTCGCTCTCCATCGGTTCGCAGGGCACTACCGTGTCCTCGGGGATCGTGGCGAGCAGTTCATCGAGATAGTGGTCGCGTCCTGCCTGCATGGGCACCTCTTGCCCCAAGCGGCGGACCACCACAGCTGTCTCGATCGTCGGGCTCTGGCTCATGGCTTCATCGGCAATCTTCTTGAGCTCGATGAGCTTGCCAGCCCGATAGTTGCCATCGGCAGTGATGAGGACCTTGGCCTGGGCATCGATGATGCGCTCGCTCAACGCGTTCGCCGCAAAGCCGCCAAAGATCACGGTATGCACAGCTCCTAGACGTGCCACCGCCAGCAAGGCGGCCACCTGCTCAGGGATGGCGGGCATGTAAATAGCGACGCGATCGCCCTTCTTGACGCCAAGGTTCTGCAGGGCTTTGGCCAGGCGATTGGTGAGCACATAGAGGTCCTCGTAGGTCAGCGTGCGGCTCTCTCCCCCGTCGCCTTCCCAGTAGAAGGCCACCTTGTGCCGGGTGGGGGTCTGCATGTGGCGATCAAGACAGTTGTAGACGATATTGAACTTGCCGCCCACGAACCACTGGAAGAAGGGCTTGTCCTGCCACTGGAAGGTCGTCTGCCAGGGCTGGAACCAGTGGAGCTCGCGGGCCATATCCTCCCAGAACTCAAGGCGATGGGAGAGCGACCACTGATAGAAGGCCTCGTAGTCCTCAAAGCCTTTGGAGCGCATATAGGCCGTGAGGTTGGCCTGCTCCACGAGCTCCTTGGAAGGGGGGAAAATACGTTCCTCCATTAAGATAGTGTCAGTATTCTCAAAGCCAAGATTACTCATACTCGTGTCCTCTTTTTTTACTCTAGTGCTTTGTCAAACTTCATGTGGTGAGAGAGCCGCCCCTCGCATCCCAGCTTGTTCCACACCTCACGCCAGCCCTGGAGACCACAAGTTAACATTCTTCTTGAATGGGAGCTCTATCTCCCAGGCCTGTTCTGTAAAGAATCTTTTCGCCCAGCACATATAGATTCATCGAGCGTTAGATGCTCCTCCGCAGGTAGGTGCGCGGACAAGGTAGACCGCGCCCAGGGTCGGGCGCGATCCACCGCAATGCATATTTGAGGAAACTGTGACTATTCTCTGGAACCAACAGGCAACGTAAAAACGGCTTTACTAGAGCTGAGTATGCCGGCAAGGGCTGCATACCAGGCAGCCAGAGCGGTAAGGATGCCAAGCCAGCCCCCGATCACCGTAAAGCCAGGGCCGCCACCTAGAGCAGCTATGGTAAGTGCGAGATAAGTGAGAAACAGCAATCCAAGGACAGCCATAAGGGCTATATTGGTGCGTAGCGCGCCAATAAACATCAATGCTGTAAAGATTGTCCAGCCGAGTAGGAAGAGTCCGAGAGCCGAATTGAGTACGCCGGGGGATTTAAGCGCATCGAGAATGCCAGAGCCTGGAATGAAGATGAAGCCAAAGGCGAGCCAGAAACCGCCATAGGAGGAGAAGGCTGTGCCTCCTAGTGTGTTCCCATTGCGGAATTCCCACATCCCTGCGAGAACTTGTACTGCTCCGCCATAGAAGAGGGCCAGGCCAATCACGATATTGGTGCCAGCTCCAACAGATGGAACGATAAATCCTGCATTAACTGCACTGAGAACAAAGGTGGTAAGCGCGAAGGCGCTGAGGCCAAGCGGGGCCGGATTGGCAAGAACTGATGCTCCTGTCTGGGCCTGCTCTGCTTCTGCTGCTATTTGAGCCATAAATCTCCTCACCTTTCAAAACAACAATATAACCTGGCAATACATGACAAGACTAGTAAGACATCCTGCAAAAAACGATGTTACAGCCCTGCGTGTCTGCTGCTGCAGGCATCTTGTCTGCTGAGTAGATTAGGCAGGATAGGCCGCTTCCGGTTAAGGAAATGGCTTTGCATACTCCATCTGAAGAGCGAAAAATGTGTTGAACAGCATCTTACTGCATCTACACTTTCTGGCCCTGATGGGTTTGCGATACATAAAGACAGGTGAGTAGCCAGCTTCCTCGTATCACCTCCTTTAGCGCTATAAGCTCATGCATAAGCAATAAGCTGAGGAATAAGCGCTATTTCAACATAGTTTGAGCATACATTTAAGAGTGCTGAGTTGTCAAGTGGATGTGTAGGAAAGAGGTTGCTGGCTCCTGCACATCCTTTTTCTTCTGTTGGGAGAGCTCTATGGCTGAGCAGAAGGAAGGGGAAATGGGAGCAGTAGATTGCACAAAAAGCGAACCGGGAACAAAGCCAGAGATAAACTTTGTTCCCGGTCTGCTCTAGACGACAAGCGCATTGTTGAAAGTTGCGTCTGAAGAGACAGCTTCATACCACGAAAGGAGCTCGTGAAGATTGACGACATGGCCGATGACTGTGAGGGCCGGTGAACTGAGGCCCGCTTCCGAAGCTTGCCGCGCGATAGTCGCCAGCTCACCTGTAATGATGCGCTGCTGGGCCGTCGTGCCTTCCTGGATCACTGCGGCCGGCGTATCTGGCGTCAGCCCGCCTTCGATGAGGTGCTGAGTGAATTGCGGTAAGGCTTTGACACCCATGAGCACGACAAGCGTGCCCTTAAGCTGGGCCAGGGCTTCCCAGTTGACCCCAGGCGATGTGTAGCCGGCATGACCCGTGACAATAGTGACGGTGGAGGTATAGTTGCGATGCGTCAGAGGGATGCCTGCGTAGGCCGGCACCGCTATCGATGAACTGACGCCCGGCACAATCTCGAAGGGAATGCCAGCGTTGGCCAGAGCCTCGGCTTCCTCTCCTCCTCGGCCGAAAAGGAAAGGATCGCCTCCCTTTAAGCGCACAACGATGCGGCCTTGCTGTGCGTAAGTGATAAGAAGGGTATTGATGTCGGTCTGCTCCATGGCGTGTTTCTGCGGGCCCTTGCCTACATATATGCGCAGAACGCCCGGCCGCGTCTCCTCAAGCAGAGCGGGGCTGACCAGGCGATCATAGAGCACCACATCGGCCATATGGAGACAGCGCAGCCCCTTAACAGTGATAAGATCCGGGTCACCCGGACCGGCACCAACCAGAAATACTTTGCCGCGCGGGGATGGTTCGTTGTTCCCGCTATTTGCTGGCCGTCGATAGTGTATAAGAGTGCTCATGGCCTGCTCCCTTCCATAGCCTGTAAATCCGCAGTAATAGCTTCTGAGGAGACATTGATTCCATAATCGGCGAGAAGCGAGCGCGTAATGCTCACCGCTTCGCTTAGCCTGTTCTCTGTGAGCAGCGAAAGAATATCCTTGGCGAAGAATTTGCCGAAGAAGTCGTCTCTGTCTGCATAAGAGACTCCACCCTGTTTCAGGTGGGCACGCGCTACAGAGGCTAGTTGTAAATACAAATCATAGGACGCGGGAAAGAGCCCCTCCAGGTCCTGGCGAATCCGTTTGGCCAGGCCGGGACTGGCCCCTTCCGTAGAGACGGCAATCGTCAATTTGCCGCGTCTGAGAATGGAGGGCACAATAAAGTTGCAGCGGGCAGGCACATCTACGATATTGAGCAATTGTCCACGTTCTTGTGTCTCTTGCCAAATCTCCTCAATGAGTTGGGCATCGCTCACTGCTGCTACAACGACGAAAGCGCTCGCCAGATCACCACGTTCATAGCCTTTATAGCGTAGCGTTACTGTCTGTTGTTGGGCCAATTCCTGCAGTTGTGGGCAAAACTCAGTATGCATAACTGTAACGCGGGCCCCGCTCTTAGAGAGGGCCAGTGCTTTTTCGCCAGCTACACTATTGCCTCCAACCACAACTGCCTCTCTCCCACGTACATCAAGCATAATCGGGTAATAATTTGGCATAGCTCTTCGTCTTTCAGGAACGGCTCGAAGCTGCAATCGTTGCCCTTGACTCTACTTTTGCGCGCAAGTTTTCAAAACCGATGCGGTGGCAAAAGTCGCCAAAGGTTTCTTGTCTCAGGCGCTCAGCTTTCCATAACTCTAGCAATGGACGAATAGTCGCCGCGATCTCATGGGTGCGGATCGAGGTTGCGTAGAGCGCTGTCATGCGTGTGTTTGACCAGTCGCCGCCAAGATACATATTGTAGAGATCCTTTGAGCGACCTACGAGGCCGATATCGCCAAGGTAAGGCCGCGCGCAACCGTTGGGGCAGCCTGTCATACGCACGCTTATTCGCTCGTCGGCCAGCCCAAGCTCGCGTAGATCCTCGTCGATCTCACGCATGATGGAGGGTAGGATACGTTCCGATTCGGCGACGGCTAGCCCGCAGGTGGGCAGCGCCGGACAAGCCATTGCGAAGCGCGAGGCGCCAACTGCATCGGGATTGGTAGCTATGCCATATTCGCTTAACAGGGCCTCAACCGGTGCACGCTGCTCTTCGGTCAGATCGGTAAGCAAAATATTCTGCTGGGCCGTGAGATGGATACCGGGGCGAAACTGCTCGATAACGCGACGCAGGCCTGTCTTCAACTGCAGCGTCGGCGTATCTTTGACGCGTCCGTTTTCGATGTAGAGCCCCAGGAACCAGCGATCATCGGCCTGTTTGTGCCAGCCGAGATGGTCGTCGGCGTCAGCAAAGCTTACCTCGCGTGGTGGAAGGAGCGTATAGCCAAGGCGGCGCTCTACCTCTGCCTTAAACCAGGCCACACCGCGCTCCTCTACCACGTATTTCATACGCGCGTGTTTGCGGTTCTGCCGATCGCCGTAATCGCGCTGGACCGTCACGATGGTCTCGACGACTTTAAGTACCTCATCGGCCGGGATATCGCAGAGTGGCGTGGCCAGGCGTGGATAGGTCTCAACCTTGCCATGCGTCATGCCCATGCCGCCTCCAATCAGGACCGTGAAGCCGGCTAGCTCGTCATTGACAAGATAGGGAACCAGGCCAACATCCTGCGTAAAGACGTCAATGCAGTTGTCATCTGGAAAGGCGATCCCAACTTTGAACTTGCGCGGTAAATAGGTAGGGCCATACATCGGCTCAACTTCTTCCTGGGTAGAGGTAACTGTCTGCGCCTTCTCGCCATCGATCCAGATTTCATGATAGGCCTGACTGCGCGGCGCCAGGTGCATCGCTATCTTATGGGCTATCTTGCTGATCTGAGTATGGACGCGGTTTGCCGCTGGAGCCGGACAGGCCATGACATTACGATTGACGTCTCCACAGGCAGCTAAGGTGGAGAGCAAGGACTTGTTAATGCTGTTAATCGTTGCGTGCAGATCGCCTTTAAGTATACCGTGAAGCTGAATGCCCTGACGCGTGGTGAAGCGTAGGGACCCGTTGCCATAGCGGTCGGCCAGCTCGTCTTCAACCAGGTACTGCTCGGCAGTCAGTACGCCGCCAGGGATACGCGAGCGAACCATAAACTGGTAAGCTTTCTCGCTACCAGCAATCTTGCGCGCCTGGCGCATATCGCGGTTCTCCTGCTGATACATCCCGTGGAATTTAACGAGCTGAACCTCAGCCTCAGCGAAGTGTGTGCTATCTGTCGCTAACTCTTCGGCTATCTGGCCAGCTAGATAGTGACTTTCGAGTTTTATACGTTCAACCTTGCTGCCTTCTCCATGACCTAAATGTAGCAGGCCGGTTGTGTTATCGTCCTTATCGTATGTCGTCATGGTAAACTTACCTCTTTTACCTATTCCAAAACCCTGCTTTTTGTGGTAATGTTGATATAGTAGATCAACAAACTTACTTACTACATCTCTAGTGTAGAGTGAAGTAAGGCAGTTGTCAACCCTTTTCTGGCGTCTAAAGCAGGGCTTTTTTTTAGCCGCTAAGCCGATTCAGGTAGGAATTCTGGCTTATAGAGCTCACCCTGCCGGAGGCTAAAAAGTGGCGCGTAGCTTAGCTTTGAGTAGTATGCAGTCTCAATTGGTAAAAATTATGCGAGGAGTAAGTATATGCCTTTCCTCTTAAGTTGTATTTCGACAAAGCATTCTATGCTGAAAAAGCACTGGGCAACTTCGCGTGAGCAAACGGAGTGTCCGCTCACTGTATTGGGAAGTCGTCAGAAGCCGAAAGAGGATCAGGGTGGGCTCCTCTGTTTGCTCGACGATACGGGAGATGTGCAGGAACTTGCGGAACTGCCGATGCCGGCTGGAATGGCTCATTCAGATAAAGGTATTCTTGTGGCCTCAATCGATGCTGTGCATGAAGTGAGCAATGATCTCACCGCCGTACAAGAAAAGGTGAGCCTGCCCGCCTTTAATATGCTTCACTCGCTCTCGCGCAGCCAGCGCGGCTATCTGGTAGCTAGCACAGGTCTCGATGCCGTGCTGGAGTTTACGCATGAGGGAGAGCTGTTGTGGAGCTGGTGGGCTATCGAACATGGCTTTACCCTGACCCCAACCGGCGAGCCACGTTACCTCGATATCTCTGCCGATCATCGGGGCGTAAAGTACGGAACGCTGGCTCACACGACGCATGTAAATTCTGCGGCGGAATTGCCTGATGGTACGGTGCTGGCATCCCTCTTTCATCAGGGCATGGTGATTGCAATTGATCGCGAGAGCGGCGAGTGGAAGCCGGTGCTGGAAGGCCTTGATCATCCACATTCGGTCAGGGTGCTGGCTGAGGATTATATCACGGTTGCCGACACGGCCCGGGGGCGGGCTCTCATGGTGCGCATTAAGGATGGTAAAGGCAGCATTGAAGCCGAAGCTACCGCCGATACAAACTGGCTGCAAGACTGCCTGTATGACTATCGAAATGATCAATGGGTCCTCGTCGATGGCAAGAACTCGCGCGTGATTTTGCAGTCAGGCAGCACGGGCAAGAAAGAGCTTGCCCGCTTTGAGCTTAATCCAGAGTGGCGGCTGTACGGGGTCTTGCCACTTGCCTAAGCCGGCTCCTTTAGCCATAGTACACCATGTTGGACGTACTATGGCTGAGCCGAGCGAATTAATTTGTGCTAACGATATCAAGAATCTTGCCGGCGTGCAGGATTATGGGCTCGGCAAAGGTGACTGAGAGCACGCCTTGCTGCCAATCGGCCTGAGTGGCTAGCTGCTTGCCTTGCAGATAGACGCTAGCCTGGCTCTCCTCACTGCTCCAGCTGAGCTCTCGAATATGGATTTCGCCATGGGCACAGGAAAGCGTGGTGTGGGTCTCCTTATCGTTTTTGATCAGCGTGAAGTTTCCCCAACCTGTACCGGTAATAAAGGGCAAGCGCATGTCCCTGCTCAGTGTGCGGGCTGGCGTAAAGCGCAGCTCATCCTTTAGCGCATTGTAGCGAAAACCGCTAAGCGCCTCTAGCGCCGACCAGCCGGCCATCGCGCGTACATAGTGATCTCCACATTCTATCTCATTATAGGGGTTGCGTCTCCTACCATCGTAGCGCTGGCGCAAGGCCTGCAGAACGCTCAATCCCTCTTCGAGCATGCCCTCCATAAGGCAATGGGCGCCAACCTGGTACTCCATCCCTGTCCAGACCTCATCGCAGTAGCGTACGGGAATCTCCGGTCGTCCGCCCTGCGGCCAGGTACAGACCAGCAGACCCGCATC
Source organism: Ktedonosporobacter rubrisoli (assembly GCF_004208415.1). GTDB lineage: Bacteria > Chloroflexota > Ktedonobacteria > Ktedonobacterales > Ktedonobacteraceae > Ktedonosporobacter > Ktedonosporobacter rubrisoli. Next base: position 8,926,867 of record NZ_CP035758.1, read on the forward strand.
GTCGCGATCGGCAAAGACGCGATAGCCATGTTCAAAGCCCTCAAAGCCGTGCCGCAGATTGTAGCGCACGATGGAGCGCAGCGTTGTTTTGACATGTTCCTCAGGCAGGATATAGCCCAGGTCTAGCAGATGGGCCCACCATTGCCCAAAGAGCTGATCAGCAAGGCAGCCAGTGCCGAACTGATCCTCGGGCGGAGCTGCGGGATCGAGGAGCTGGATGTAGTACTCACCGTTCCAGAGGAGCTCATCATAGCGGGCGCTGCCTCGCTCGAAAAGCTGATGCCACTGCCGGGCCAGCTCTTCCTCGCCCTGGATGGTAGCCATTTCTTCGGCAGCGCGCAGTGCCGCTAGCCAGAGCGCACCTATATACATGTTGGGGCCGTAGAAGGCGATATCATAGGTGTTGCCCTGCTCACCTTCCAGCACGCCATCTGCGTTCTCATCCCAGTTCGTCACAATGTAATTGACAAGCTTCTTTACGCGCGGCCAGAGGCGTTCTAGCCAGGGCAGGCCAGCTCCCTGGCGGACCTCGCGATAGGTCTTAAGAATCGTGCCGAGCATGCCATCCAGGGCCGGATTGTGCGGACCTCCGATCGGCGTCCCCCAGAACTGGGGCAGGTAGAGAGGCAAGACTGTGCGGTGCGGAATATAGCCTTCGGGCGCCTGCACATGCTCAAAATCGGTCTCGCGCATGCTTCGCTCAAGATCCGGGAAGAGCCTTGATAGGGCCATCTCATAATTCCAGACGTGAGTACAATTGAGCGGACACGAGCCGCCAAAATCGGCATTCCACATGACTGTCGAGGCGCCGAGAGAACCTTCGAAGCCAAAGAATTTACCATCTTCGGCCCAGAAGCAAGTCGGACTGCGCATCAGCGTGCCTTGAGCTGCAATGGCCTCAGCCAGCCAATCGGGCAGCGTGCTGCGGTAAATCTCCTCAGACCAGCGGCGCGAGCTAGTTTCTAGCTTTTCCTGGTTGTGGATGAGATATTCGGTAACCTCCTGAGCATCGGCAAACTGCGTGGCGTAGGCGTTGCCAACCCAGAACTTGCTTTTGCCATAATCGCGGCGCGGGCCGAACTGGTCAAAGTTAACGTAGCGATTGGGAAAATGCCAGCTCAGGATAAAGGTAATCTGGCTCGTCTCACCTGGCGCTAGCTGGAAGGGTGCCAGCAGGCCGCCGTTCCAGGTCTCGCCCTGCGGACTTGTCCCCCTGGATGGGGCCTGGCCGTTTCTATCGAAGTGGGTATGGCGGTGATCATGCTCGTTGTAGTGTGAGCCGGGATTAAAGCCGTCAATGAAGCGCATGAACTGGGCCGGCTCGCTCCAACAGGCATAGACGCCAGTTCCGGGCGTGAGACTCGTCAGCATCATCTGACCGCTGCCGGGATGATCATCGGCCAGGGAGGGGTTTTCCATCACGAGAGCCGTATAGTTAGTGCGCCTCTGCACGCGGTTGCTATTGCCTCCATAGAGATGGCAACGATTCCCGCTAATCGGCGTTATACCATCCCAGCCAACCGCGTTCTGTAAGGCCGCCCCTAAGCAGCCATGCACGCGATGAGACCAGCGATTGCGCAGGGTAAAGGTAAACACAATAGCTGGTAGTCCACTGTTGCGAGCATCAAGTGGAATAAAGGGCGAATAGGCCTCTAGCTGAACAGCTACGGGTAGCTTTGCATCCTTGTAGTGTATGCGGGCAAAGGGATACTTGCCGGTAAACTCGGTTTGCTCCACTCCCGCGAATTGCTGGAGCAAGGCCCGCTGATCGGCGGGAATATAGTCATCGTTGACAAGTGGCGTGTGATCCTCGGGTAGATCTATGAGCTCACGCGATTGCAGAATGCGCACCTCGTTAAGCGGCGGTTCAACGCAGCTGGCGCGTAAGGCAAAGAAACTATGCGGGACAAAGCCCAGATGGTTTATATGATTGACGATCTGCCATTGCCTGAGACCACCATCTCCTCCCAGGGCAATCTGACCAGCGCCTATGCCACCCAGGGGCATAGCCACATGGCGGAGGGCTTGAGCGCTATACGTGTATCCGGCTGTGTGCTGTCCTGTCTGGAGGGAGCGTGAGGCTAGTTCAGTCATAGCATCTCCTTAGTAGTGAGTAATCAGTTAGGCAAGCGCCCTGCCGAATTGCCAGTGCATATCCAGGCGTCACTTGCCCATAACGTTGGCGAATTGAACAAAAATAGTAACTTGCCAACAAAGATACCATAAATTGTCTGGCTTTTCAATTAAAATATATTTGAAAAATTTAAAAAATTTTAATAAAAATCATTGACATACTTAAAAAGAAATGTTACTCTGCTTTTAAATCACAGATGTCTGCTGAAGAAGGTACCGTGGAGATAAGCCAAGGAGGACTTATGGATAACAAGCTCTCGTTTTTGCAAGATATTATCGGGAAAGATATTTCACGGCGCAATTTTCTCAAATACACCGGCTACACAGGTTTGACCACCTTGGGAGCTGGCTCGCTGCTGGCGGCGTGTGGGGGCAGCGATGCTCAGCAAAGCGCGGGACCGGCTCCCAAGGGCTCAAAAGTAGCTGGCAATCTTACGCTAGTTTACATGGGCGATGCTTCGAGCAAGAAGGCCTGGGATTCTCTGTTTGCCTTATTTAGCAAAGACTATCCCGATGTGAAATTTACGGCAAAGGCCATTCCCTCAGCTAACTGGGCTGCCTTTTTTGATACCGTCTCCACCCAAATCGCTGGTGGGCAGAACTACGATATCATTCAGGTTGCCACCGAGGGGCAGCGTCTCTTTGCCAGCCGTGGGCTTGTCGAGCCCATCGATGCCTACATTGCCCGCGATAAGGATGAGATTGACGAGTTTTATAGCGATATCCATCCCAACCTTGTCAAGTGGAATAAAGAGCACAGTTCACCTGACGGCAAGACATACTATTTACCTGGCGAGTTCAATACCATGTGCATGTGGTATAACAGCGAGATGTTCAAGCAGGCCGGCGTAGACGAGCCGAGCGATGATTGGAAGTGGAACGATTTTCTTGCCGCCTCCCAGAAGATTACGAAGCCGGGGCAGGTATTTGGCATGAGCGTCACCCCGGAATATTTTGTTGGCATTATGCCCTGGCTGCTTACCAATGGCGCAAGCACGCTTAGCGCCGACTGGAAGCAATCAACAGTCAACTCCCCTGCGGCCATCGAAGCCGCTAAATTCATGCGCGAGCTTGTTGCCAAGAAGATCAGCCCCTTGCCGGGCGGCACATTCGATGCTATCTCCGCGATGTCTCAAGGCAAGCTGGCTATGTTTGGTGGTGGGCGCTGGCCGGTTCTCAACGTTCGCAAGTTCAACCTCGTCGATAAAGTCAAGATTGTTCCCTGGCCCCAAAAGACCCAGAAGGGCTCCCCGATTGGCTGGAACGCCTATCCCATTATGAAAGCTTCGCAGAATAAAGAGGCGGCCTGGGCCTTTGTCAAATTCATCACCACTAAGAAGGCCAGCGAATATTTTGCCCAGCAGGGTGGCACGATAGTTCCTCCGCGCAAGTCTGTCGCTACCAGCGATGCCTTCCTTGCCAATGCCCCCAAAGGTAGCGAGAAGCTCTATGAAGCCCTTGATTATGCAACTCCTATTCCATCCCCTGATAAAGGGAGCGTGATTCAAAAAGCCATTGAGGATACCTGGAAGCAGATCCTGGCCGGGAATACTCCCGCAGAGCAGGCGCTTGCCCAGCTTGATCAGACGATCAAAGCCAACCTCTAGGGAAGTTGAGGCTGATATGAGTACTCGTATTAAACCTGGCGCTCAGTTGCAGGCGCAAGAGGTAGAGGCCGCGCCAAGGCGTATGGCTACCTGGCGCAAAACTATGACGGCTATGGAAAGGCGTGAGGCAATAACTGCCTATCTCTTCATCAGCCCGGCGTTCTTGCTCTTTCTTATTTTTATTGCTGGTCCTTTGCTTGGCGCGATTGTGCTTAGCTTGTTCCAATGGGATATTCTGACTCCAGCCCAATTTAATGGCTTAGGGAATTTTGTAAAGCTTTTCTCTGATCCGGCTGTGGGCCAATCCATTGTAAATACCTTTGTCTTTACTTTCTGGTCATTGATCCTGCACCTGGGATTTGGCTTACTGCTGGCCCTGGCCGTAAATCGGGCGATGCCAGCAGTGCTAAAATATTTCCTGCGTACAGCTTATTTCTTTCCGCTGCTGATGTCCTGGGCGTCAGCAGCGTTGATGTGGAAGTTTGCCCTTGACCCCACATTTGGCTTTGTCAACTACTATCTGGGGCTGCTGCATATCAGCGCGCCCAACTGGCTATTATCCCCACAATGGGCGATGCCTGCCCTCATTGCCGTAGACCTGTGGCGCACGTTGGGCTTTACCTTTATTATTCTCCTGGCCGGTTTGCAGGGAGTTCCGCCATATCTGCATGAGGCAGCCAGAATAGATGGGGCCGGCATCTGGCACCGCTTCTGGAATGTGACGATTCCCATGCTCTCGCCAACCCTCTTTTTTGCCAGCGTCATGACCTTTATTGGCGCCTTCCAGATCTTTGACCCGATGCTGATTATGACGCAGGGCGGTCCCGGAAATGCTACAAGTAGCCTGGTCTTTGATATCTATCAGACCGGCTTCCGTTCCTTCCAGATGGGCTATGCCTCGGCCATATCGCTGGTGATGTTCCTGGTGATTATGGCGGTGACGCTTATTCAGATGCGCTTGAGCCGCTACTGGGTCACATATGATTGAGCATTGAACGTTGCCTTGACGTAGGAAGTACTGAGTTGTTTTTGAATGGAGAGTAGATAATTATGGCTCTGGCGGCGTTACCCAAACGTTCAAGGAAAGCAAGTTCCTTTGGTTTGAAGCGGCTGAGCGGCTGGGTCTTGAATCTTGTCCTGATCGCGCTGGCTTTATTGATCTTTGCGCCTTTCTATTGGGTGCTGGTGACTTCAGTGTTGCCGGCCAACCAGGCGTATTCTTTGCCTCCGACCTGGTTTCCAAGCAGGCTAGACTTTAGCAACTTTGGTCAGGTATTTCAGCTCATCCCCTTTGGGAGCCTGGTCCTCAATAGTTTGAAGATCTCTGCGATCATTACTGTCGGCGCAATAATTGTAAGCCTGCTGGCGGCTTACGCCTTTGCGCGCCTGAACTTTCCGGGGCGCAATGTGCTCTTTGTGCTCCTGCTGGCAGCCATGATGGTGCCGCAGCAGGTGACGGTCATTCCAACATTTATTCTAGTGCGTACGCTGGGCTTGCTTGATACGCATGAGGCTGTGTATCTGCCGGCGCTGATTAATGTGCTGGGAATTTTCATGCTGCGCCAGTTCTTCCTCTCCATTCCACGTGAACTTGATGACGCGGCTAAAATCGATGGGGCCGGGCATGTGCGCATCCTGTTTCAGATTTATGTGCCGCTGTCCTGGCCGGCTCTAGCGGCCCTGGCCATTGTGATCTTCCAGGCGGCCTGGAATGATTTCTTCTGGCCCAATCTCTTTTTGACCTCGCCCGAGAAGATGACGCTGCCAGTAGGGCTTGTTGCTCTGCAGGGTACCTATGGGAATGGTTCGCCGGCGGTCCTGTTTGCCGCGATCTCTATGATCCTGGTGCCGGTGCTGATCTTCTTTATCTTTACGCAGCGTGCCTTGACCGAAAGTATTGCCTCGGCGGGCATTAAGAGATAGAAATGGGTGATTATGGAGGGGCGATAGAGATATCTAGAAGGTAGACATGATACAATTGTGTAGCGATATTGAACGAGAATTAAGTATATCTGGGGGGAACATTGTTGAATCCAAGCGATGCTATGAAATGTAGAGGTTGGGAATGAGCACGGAACACGCGGTAACTTTGCGCGATATTGCCGAGAGCGCCGGGGTTTCCATCGGTACGGTATCCCTGGCTCTCAACGAGGGAAAAGGTATTGCGCCAGGTACCAGACAGCGTATTCTCGATGTTGCGCGTTCACTGGGCTATGAGCGTTTTGGGCGGCGGACGAGCAAGGCGGCCCAGACCGTCAGCATTCTGATTGAGCGGTTACCGGTTGCGCCTACCTCCGATCCGTTCAACAAGAAGGTTTTGCAGGGGCTGGAAGCTGCAGCGCGGCGCATGGGTTATCGCATCGCGCTGGAGTTTGTGAGTCCTGACGACCATCCGGAGACCGATCACTGGGTGCCGGAGGTGACTGCTGGTCTGATCATTCTGGGCGGGGGCGATCTCAGTCGCGACTGGGTACAGGCGGCTATTGAAAGTCGCTTGCCAGTTGTGATGCTTGATCACTTTGTGCCGGGAATAGAGCTGCCTTCGGTCGTGCCTGATAATTTTGCCGGAGCCTATAGCATGACCCAGTATTTGCTGGATATGGGCCATGAGCGGATCGGCTTTATCAGGGGGCCCTCAAAGTACTGGACGCTGGGCGAGCGGCTGGCCGGCTATATGCTGGCAATTCAGCGCGCTGGCTTGGATATGGATCTGGCGCTTGTGCCGCCGCGAATCTCGCGGGGCGAAGAAAAGGGCTATGGAGAGATGCAGATGTTGCTGGATCTGCCCAATCCACCTACCGCCGTATTTGCTGTAAGCGATAAGACGGCGATAGGGGCGTATAGGGCGGCTCAGGATCGCGGCCTGCTCATTCCTGATGATATTTCGATAGTTGGCTTTGATGATATCGAGCTGGCCCGCGTGCTCAATCCTCCGCTCACTACCGTGCAGACGCCGGGGGAGACCATGGGCCAGGTAGCCTTTGAGCGCCTCTTAAGCCTGGTAGAGAGCGAGGAGCAAGATCCGCTCTTGCCCATTAAGTGGACTATTCCCACCAAACTGATTATCCGCAAATCTGTGCGCAATTTGCGTACGTGAGCAAACGCTGATAACAGTATTTGCTGTGCAGTTTTAGCGATACGGCAGCGATCCTGCGGCCTTTCTCTGGAAAGCGCTAAGGGACGTTGCTATATAGGGAGTCGATAAAGGTCAGTCTTCGCGGCTGGCCTTTATCGTTTGCTTGAGATATTAGCGATAGCGCTGGAAGAGCGGGGCAAGTGCAGCATACGTTTCTGTGTAGCGCTGATAGCCCTCAGCATAAATCTCCTGTACGGAGGCATTGGGCTCGATGCTTGTTCCCGGGTGGACCATAGCCTGCCCGGCGGCGCGCAGATCACTGAAGGCGCCGGCCCCCACGGCGGCACAGATCGCGCTACCCAGCGAGACGGCATCACCTACCTGGGTTAGCGTAATGGGGACGCCTGCCACGTCGGCAAGGATCTGTAGCCAGAGAGCGCTACGTGTGCCACCCCCACAGGCTACGATCTGCTGCGTCTCTACGCCCAGCTCCTTGAGCTTTTCAAGGATATGTCGATTGCCATAAGCCGTGCCTTCATAGACCGCGCGTAAAAGATGGCCGGGTCCGTGAGCCGGCGTGAGCCCCCAGATAGTTCCGCGCGCTGTGGGATCTTTGATCGGCGTGCGGCTGCCCTGCCAGAAATCCAGGACGGTCAGGCCCTCGGCTCCGGGCTTGACGGCTGCTGCCTGTGCATCAGCTTTGGCGTAGCGCTCAGAACCGGCTGGCAAGGCGCCTCCCAGCGTATCGAGCAGCCAGCGTACAGTGCCGCCAGTGCTGGCCTGGCCTGCCTCAAGCGTCCACTCGCCCGGCACAACGGCATCCTCAAAGGGTCCCCATAGGCCGTGATCAATGACGGGCTGGGCGGATTGAGCAAGCTGACAGGTGGAAGTACCGGTAATCAAGGCAAGCGAACCGGGAGCCAGCACATTAATGCCGATCATACCCGCGTGCGCATCGATCCCGCTCATCGAGACAGCGATGCCGGGCGGTAAGCCGAGCTCCTTGGCTGCTGTGGCCGTTAGCTCGCCGGCCTTGGCTCCCATAGGTAGAACCTGGCCAGGAACGCGCTCAGGCAAATCGGCAAGTCCTACGCTACGCAACATATGCTCGGGCCAGCCTGCCGGGTTCTGACTATCGGCCGTTGCGCGATAGTGCCACTTGGCGGCCGCGCTATTGAGAGGAACCGCCCACGCGCCAGTAAGGCGCCAGGTTAGCCAGCCCATCTGCTCCACAAGATAGGTGGCACGCTCCCAGAGCAGCGGCTCGTTTTGTTTAAGCCAGAGAGCCTTGGGAACCGGCCATTCGGCAGGGACATCGCCTCCACAGTAGCGCAAGACGGGATCATGGGTCTCGGTCAGGGTCCTGGCCTGAGCCGCTCCGCGCAGATCCATCCAAATAAGGCTGTTGGTCAGGGGCGTTCCCTCGCTATCGGTGAGCAGAATGTTGCAGGGCGCATCGATGGCCAGGCCAATGATGCGACTGCTATCGGCGCCACTGGCTTGCATACAGCCCTTGATGGCGGCAACCAGGGCTTCCCACCACTCCTGGGGGCGTTGTTCGGCCCAGCCAGGCCGCGGATAAGAGGTTGGATAGTTTTGATCGTAAAAGCCAAGCGCTTGACCACTCAAGTCGAAGAGCCCGGCCCTGATACCCGCGGTGCCGGCATCGATACCTAATACCAGGTCCATCTTAAAGTTTCCTCCTCAGAAATGGCTGGTTTGCTTAGTTGAAATACAGGTGCCGAGATTGCATCTGGACCCGCTGCGCTGCTGACATGCATCCGCGGACCAGGCCTGGCACAACTCCTAGCGCGAGGTTAGATTGACTGTAGTAGATGCTGGATGCATACGTGGACGCGATGAGCTGCGGATCTGTAGCGTTGGGGCCAGCACGATCTCTTGACGGGTGAAGGTGCCTGGATGCTGCATGCGCTGGAATAAGCGCATGGCGGCTGTGCTGCCCAGCTCATAGACAGGTTGTGTTACCGTCGTAAGCGAGATAGTGCTTAGGGCCGCCCAGGGCATCTCATCAAAGCCTACAATGGCTATATCGTCAGGAATGCGTAAGTGCCGCGCCGTCAGGGCGTCGAGTACTCCCATCATCATGAGATTATTGCAGACAAAGAGCGCATCAATCGGAGACTGTAGGCCGAGCAATTCGATAGCAAGCTGACGACCGCTATCATCTTTGAAGGTGCCGCAGAGCTCCAGGGCCGGATCGTAGGCAATGCCAGCATCCTGGAGGGCCTGCCGATATCCCTCAAGCCTTTCGCGCCCCGTCGTTGTCGTCATTGGACCGGTAATGATGGCAATGCGCCGGTATCCGTTGGTAATGAGATGTGTTATAGCCTCATGCGCTCCCCGCTTGTTATCAACCAGGATAGCATCGGTTGCACTATCTTTGATACGTCGATCTACTGAGACAACCGGGATCTCGCGCTCGCGAAAGAGCCGCAGCGTGCGTTGATTCTCGCGAATAGGCACAATGATGACCCCAGCGACCCGCTCGGCACTCAGCACCTCGATATAGTGCTGCTCTTTCTGCGGATCTTCATCTGAATTGCAGAGGATCAAGCTGTAGCCGTTGCGCTGAGCCACATCTTCAACGCCGCGAATAAGGGTGGTAAAGAATGGATTCTGGATATCAGAGATAAGCAAGCCAATAATTGTGGAACGATTGGCCCTCAGAGCACGGGCGGCCCGGCTGGGCTGATATTGTAATTCCTCGATGGCCGCATGAACTCGTGCCGATACCTCGGCATTAACACGCGCTGTACCATTGAGTACGCGCGATACCGTAGCAATGGAGACGCCAGCATGCTTAGCCACGTCCTGAATGTTTGCCATTAGCTACCTTTACCTCTGCACCTTAGAAGAGCTATGCATACTTTTCTCCTTCAAGAAACGTAGTAAAATCATATTTCTATTCAATATGAACGCGGCCAGCTCGTTGTTGTAACAGGCAGACTTTGAAAAGCTTTTCATGCCACGCGCTAAAAAATAGACCTCTTAGAGGCAGTATAATGCGCTGTTTATATGCTTGTCAAGGTCAATAAGAAAATGTTTACATTCTCCATTTCCTTGTATAGGGAGCAAAGATGCGGCTTTTAAGCAAGCGTATGACAGCAGGCAATGCTAAAGATGGTCTTGGCTAGCTTTATTTATGAAAAGGATTTCTTGCCTCATTTGGCGCTGCCACTTCTCTTGCGGATTTTTTATTTTCCCTGCCTACTATCGTTCTCCTCAGCGGTCCAGTCCTGCTCCAGAAGTTTCTCTGTGGAAGAGGGAAAAACTTTCCCAGAAGGGTTTCCAGAACATATGCTATACTGTTCGGAAAAACCCTGTTCGGGCATATTATACCGACTGCCTTGTGATGCTCTATCCATAGGGTCAGGCGATTGATTTAGCAAATAAATTAACTGCAAAGCTCAGGGATAAAGAGCACAGCAGCTTTTCCCATCTTGAGGAAGAGATTCTCTGCCAGCCAGCGCTATTGTGTTCTCGTTTGCCTTCGCTTCGTGTGTCGAGAGATTGCAGAGCTCTGGTTGGCAGAGGAATAGAAGGGCCATATTTTGTGATATGACCCTTCTGCTTTTTTGGCGAGTTGAGCCGCTCCGTTTGGCAGAGCTCAGGCTCGCATACGTACCTTACGAGGCAAGGCCGGGATTTGCAGGGCCATGAAAGGTCCGCTATGGTTTGCCGGCATATAGCCACGCAAATGGGTTCCGTTTTCCTCGTACTCTTCGAGCTCAATGGTGCCGAATTGATGGAATTGCGCCACCAGCTCGCCCCGGCTATAGGGAATCAGAACATCAAGGGGCACAAACTTTTTGATCAATGATTCACTGATGCAGCTCAACAAATTATCGATGCCATCGCCCGTCAGCGCGGAGACGCGAGCCTGAGGCAAGGTCTGGGCGATCCCACCCAGCTGCAGGATGGTATCAGCTGGTAAAAGATCGGCCTTGTTGAGGGCCACAACCATCGGCATTCCGCCGGCCCCAATTTCTTCCAGCACGTTTTCTACAGCCTGGATCTGGTGCTGAACGTGCGGGTGAGACGCATCCACAACGTGGACGAGCAGATCGGCTTCGGCCACCTCTTCCAGCGTGGCGCGGAAGGCGGCCACCAGGACCGTGGGCAAGCGTTGGACAAAACCAACTGTATCGGTGAGTAAGATCTCCTGTCCGCCACTAAAGCGAACGCGCCGCGTTGTCGGATCGAGCGTGGCGAAGAGCTTATCGGCGGCCAGGGCCTGCGCTCCAGCGAGTCGATTGAGCAGCGTGGACTTGCCGGCATTTGTATAGCCAACGAGCGAGACGACTGGCGCGCCCGTATATTTGCGCCGTTCCCTGTGAAGCTGGCGCTGATTGCGCACAATCTCTAGCTCTTCGAGCAGGCGATCTTTTTCGCGGCGTAAGAGGCGGCGGTCCACCTCAATCTGTTTCTCACCTTCGCCACGCTGATTGCTGCCACCACCGCGCTGACGCGATAAGTGCGACCACTGGCGTGTCAGGCGCGGTAGATCATATTCGACCTGGGCTAGCTCAACTTGCAAGCGACCTTCGCGCGTGCGCGCGCGCTGACCGAAGATGATCAAGATCAGCGCCGTCCTATCCAGGACGTGCGTTTCAAGAGCCTTTTCCAGATTGCGATGCTGACCAGGGGTCAGCTCAAGATCAAAGATGACGGCATCGCAGTTGTGGAAGCTCACCAGTTCAGCGATCTCCTCAACTTTTCCTGAGCCCAGCAGAGTGCCAGGATGTGGGCGCGCCAGCTTCTGTACGACGCGATCCACGCAGGTAACTCCTGCGGTTGTCGCGAGCTGGGTCAGCTCATCCAGCGATTCCTCTACTGCCCAGTCTGCACCTGGCATATCTACACTGATCAGAATTGCACGCTCGGGCGCCTGGGATAGCAGACCACTTAAAGGCTTTTCTTCGTCTGCATTGAGGCCGGCGTTTTTTAATTTATTTTCGAATTCTGCCATATATTCTCCCTGAACTATCTTATAATGCGGAGGGCCTGTGTAATTAAGGTGATGAGGAAAACATCTGCTGGAGTGCGGCTGTACTGGTCAGGGTGGGAGGATATGCTGCCTGCATAGTGTTTGAATGATTCGGCAGATCAATTCAGACGGTATGTGAGTTTCTTCTAACAGTGAAAAACCTTCCTCGCCCTGCATTTAGCGCAATACATAATACACTACGACTTTATATGCGTTTTCGTGTATCAGATGTGTTCCGCTAGGAATGGGTTACTGGAAGTTTATTGTCACCGCTGCATGTCTCCTCTTAAAATCATCACGTCTGTAATACTTACAAGATATCTGAGATAGGCTTAAATGTCAAGTGGCAATTTTGCCTATTCTGCTTTCCTGTCCCGTGCAGAACTAGTACTGTATAGCACTAACTTCTACAATTAGAACTACACAGCACCGATTCTGCGCTGTCAAGGATGGATAGGCCCTGATTCCCCTGGCAATTGTTCTCGATTTCGGGCCTATGTTCTAGCCATTGGCGCTACAGAACTGCCCTAAGCACAGCTACCATATGATCTTGTACATATTTATGCCCTTGTGAGCAGTTTGTTGTACTTTGGATCATAGAGAAGCGTGCGCCCTTCCGGCATGAGCAAGAGCATATCCGGCTTCAGGTGTTGCACGAATTCAAGATCGTGAGTAACGGCGATAATGGTGCCGTGATAGCTGCCCAGAGCGTCGCCGATGAGATTGCGCGAGATCACGTCAAGGTGCGTGGTTGGCTCGTCGAGTACAAGCAGGTTGGGACCATCAAGGACCATCTTAGCCAGGGCCAGCCGCGTCTTCTCACCTCCACTTAGCGTAGCCACGCGCTGACGCACGCGCTCTCCATTGAAGAGAAAGCGGCCCAGAATGCCCCGCACGCGCTTTGCGTCGGAGGGGAGCACAGCGCTTGCCTCCTCTAAGACAATATTGTCGTAGTCCAGCCCTTCATTTTCCTGCGCATAATATCCCAGGTGGACGCGCTCGTCGAAGGTGACGGTCCCGCCGTTGAGTGGCGTAAGCCCGAGCAACGTGCGCAGGAGGGTCGTCTTGCCGGCCCCGTTAAGCCCGACGATTACCAGGCGCTGTCCGCGTTCAACCTGGAAAGAGAGATTGCGAAAAATCTCTTTAGAGCCGTAGCTCTTACTCAACTTATCTGCATGCAAAACGAGGCGCCCGCTTGGCTGACGCAGCGGAAAATCGATCTTGATGCGCCGGCTTTCCTGGGGCAATTGCGGCTTGCTGGCTTCTAGCTGGGCGATACGCTTATCGATGGAGATGCGCTGACTGACGCGACTGGCTCCGAAGCCGCGCAGCTTATCCGAAGTCTTGCGCAGCCTGCTAATCTCGCGTTCGTGCTGGCGTTTGGTACGCTCGATGAAGGCCAGCGTATTTCCAGTAATCGTCAGGTAATTTGAATAGTTACCCCGGTATTCCTCAAGCTGATGGGTAAACTCGTTAATGCGCAAAATCTTACTGATGCTGCTATCAAGCAGGTCCAGATCATGCGAGATGAGCAGGAGCGCCCCTGGATAGCCTTGCAGAAAGTCCATTAACCATTCTGTAGCCTCGATATCCAGAAAGTTTGTAGGCTCGTCGAGCAAGAGAAGATCGGGAGCCTGGAAGAGCAAGCGCACAAGGGCAAGTTTCGTTTTCTGGCCCCCGCTAAGCGTACTGACCTGGCGATCAAGGGTGATGCCGCCCAGGTTCAGGCCAGCAATAAGTTGCTCGCTCCTCGCATCGGCCTCATAGTAGCCAAGGCGCTCAAGCTCATCCTGCGCCTGCGAGAAGCGCTGCAACAGCGTAGAGAGGTCGCCGTTTGCCGATTCGGCCATGCGCGCGCTCAGGTCCTCATATTTACTGATAGCCTGATCGAGGCCGGTACTGCTGAAGATGAAGTTGCGTACGCTACCGCCTTCCTCTACTGGCGCCTCGTGGGCTATATCCTGGGACAGATAGCCATGGCTGCGTGGGAGGGAGACAGTACCCTGATCGGTCTCTTGCACGCCGGCAATAATCTTCATTAAGGTGCTTTTGCCTGCCCCGTTTACGCCGATTAAGCCAGCCTTTTCGCCGGGGGCTACGGTAAATGATATATCGTCAAGTACGAGGCGAGCCCCATAGGAAAGTGAAATGTGGTTAACCTGTAACATATTTTTATCAATCCTTTGTGTGCATAATCAAAATTTGACTGGCAAAGAAGTGGATGTGTCAGTTGCGACGCGTGCGCATAAAGGGTCGCGGACACAGAATGAAGGGCTCTGCACACTCTCATGTATGAAAGAAAGGGTAGACTGGGTTCTTGCGGTGTCGCGTAGAACGGCTGGCAGTCGAGAGGTGTGCTGCCCGGCGACACACGCCAATACATACCCTGGTGGTTCCTGAGTGAGGGAGGAAAGGGCGAAAAAGATGCGGGAAAAGAATCGACAATGCTACTCAGCTATGCGCTGCGAGTAGACGCATCAGTATAAGACCATTTCCTGCCGCATGAGCCTGGCGTGGTCGCTCATGCGGCAGGTTGTATTGTAAGCGTTTGTCCTTCTGTCATCAGATTGATCTCTTTCGTGTTGCAAAAAGTTTTACGTCTGTTATGGTAACATCTTTGTGGCTGAGACGTCAAGATGTTTGAAAACCTATTCTAGCTTTCCGGTCCAGAAAGAGGGGCCCAGAAAAAGGGATGCAAATCCGCAAGGCGCATCCCTTTAGCTTGGAGTAGAAGAAGGGATTTTAGCCGAGCAGCCCGCTGTTAAGAACTGCGCCAGTACCATAGGGGATGAGCCAGAGGGTCCAGACAATCAGGCTCAAGCGATGGAAGCTCTGCAATTCATTGGGCCTTTTGCGCCATACAACTATGCTGGCCCACAAAGTGTGTATGGCCATAAGCAGTAAGGCCACAGCTCCCGTCATGCTGTGCAGGCTCATGACGAATTTTCCGCCGGCAATTAAATGCATCATCTCGGTTCCGGCTCCGTCGAATACTAATCCTCCCCAAAAGAAGAAGAGGTGCCAGGGCTTTAAATGCTTAACCAGGCGCTCGCTCCACACGCCGATGCTGTAGAGAACCAGCGCAGTAGTCATTGCCACGATTGCTAGTGGTAGTAAAGGCATCGTTGTAACCTCCTAAAAATTGCTTTGGCCTTTTAGCGTTGTTTAATATTGGCTTTGCGGTGACCTAACCGCTAAAAAATGCTGGAGGCATCCGGCTCTCCGCTGCATTTGCTGCTTATCAGGGCCGCTCTGTCAGGTCAAATTTGACTTAATCTGTAAAAAAATTATTGCTACCACCTAATTAAGTCAAGGTTGACTTAAATTGTAAGAAAAAATGAAATTGTCCTCAATGAAATAGGCTAAATGGGCGCGTTAACTTGGCTGCAAGGTACAGCGAGTGAAAGTAGTAGAGACTTATCTTAAGGCTTTTATTCATTAAGTCAGTCTTGACTTAATGGAGTATACAAGATAAAGATCAACAAGTCAAGGCAAGCCCTGGGAAGAATTGCTGTTCAATATGGTTGAGCTGAGACAGCTAGCTTTGTTTGAGGTTTGCAGATATGGTTGAGGTAAGGAAAAAATGTGAAGCTTTGAATTGAGCCAAAGAACTGCTCACAACCTGTTTGGAAGTGCTCAGCTCTCTGGCCGGGTAGGCTTAGCGTAGTGAGTCTTTCGACTTTACTGTGCCGTTTCGCAAGCAGATCAGGAAAATGGATTGTTTAGCTATTGCGCCACTGGCCGCTGAATTGCCGAGTAAGATTGATGTATTGGGTGCCATACGTGACGCTGGGCTCGATCATTGCGCCTTCAAACCACTCATTAAAGCTGGTGATAGTTACCCAATCAGGATGGCTGGCTATCGCTCCATTCCAGCTTTCGGCGTAGGTGGCGCCATTATCGCGCGGCACTATATAAGCACCTGTGCGGCCCGGAACATGAGTATCATTGTAGCCAGGTATAACGCCTGCTGCCCAGATCTTGTGTGTGCCATGAGCACTGTTATAGGCATCAACTTTGGCGCGAAAGCCCTCGTCTACCGCAGCCATACTATTGCTCTGCAATCCCCAGTAGCCACCACTAAAGAGATGAATGCCATCAAAGACGCTAAGCATAGAAATGTCGACGCCCTCAACCGACCAGATCATTTGATTATCGGGATCGACTTGATCGCGAATCGAGGCCCAATCTGAGAGTGTGCGGCCCTGGTCCAGGGCTTTCCAGAAGAAGATGACCGGCTTGCCCTGCCAGTGGAAGAAATGAGGATCATTGCTGTAGGTATTTTTAATATAGCGCAGGGCGCTTACAAAATTATCTATGCTGCCGAAAGCTGGTGCATCGCATTCAAGGTAGATCGAAGAGGTAAAGTCATAACCGGTTCTGCTTTCCAGGCTTGCCGAATGGGCCAGTACCTTAGCAAAGTTTTTATCGGTCTGATCTCCAGGTCCCCACCATGAGTTGATAAAGCCCGTAATACCTGCGCTCGATGCCCAGGAGAGCTGCCGATCGATGGTTGCGTCATCGCTAGAATTATATTTAACAGTAGGTAGATCTGGCATTGTCGATGCAGACCAAGTAGAAGAATTGTACCAGGAGTAGTAAAAGGCCAGCACAGGATGACTGGCGATACTACTGCCGGGAACTGGCGGCGCGGTAGGCTGTACTGTGGGTTTGGGTGTCGGTGTAGGTGTGGCATGATGGCCAGGAACCTGCAGCGTAATCGCGGTTGGTGTGGGATCGGCAGTTGCCGTCTGCGTTTGTCCCGGCACCTCGGGAGATGTTTGTCCCGGCGGTACAGTAGGCTTGGACGTGTTATTTATACCCACCGGGATATCCTGGCAAGCCGAAAAACATACAAGAAGACAAATATAGAGAAGAACGAAGGCCGCTCTTCTGCTCTTTTTTGATAGCTGTATCCCCATACGAAGAAAACCCTTTAGAAGTACTTCAATCCCCGACTATAGTATACCGAAATTACCACATGTATACTTAGCCGCTAGGATATTTGGGAGAGCCTGTTGCTCTTGATTGCTCTTTTACTATTTAAGGATGAGCTTATAAGCAAGGAATAGTGCGTAAATGGGTATATAAGTCGTTCTTTCTGCTTCCACTATACGCCATGACGTAAATCCTCACAAGATATGGTACTGCAGGCATACTTTATGCCTATTGATTTCTGCCAACCCGCCCAAAATGGTGACTTGATTGATATACGGGGGCAGGATAGCCAGGTTGCTCTTCTGCCCGCCTGCTCTCCCACTAACCGGCGAGCCAGCGCTCATCTATGAAGATAAGAATCTAAGTACATTTAGCCCAATGGGTTTAATTCTATGCAAAAATGCAGCCGGCACTCGTTACTTATTTTGAAGGCTGGAAAAGAGAGATCGATATTTCTCCTTTTGTCATACAAGAGAGTTTAATGAGGTGTGAGAAATAGATGGGCTTATCCAGTAGAAAACTAGCTAGTAGCCGCTTTCTCAATCATATAGAAAGCTGTAGAAATGTCGAAGAAGTGAGCCATCTCATAACTCACTTGGAAAAGGATAAATGTCAGATCGATACAGTCCTAAGTATTTTTTGAGTAAGGATACAAATTTTATGCGGAAAACGCGTTTGAAGATATCTACTTGGAGCATCTTGTGTGCAACTTTTGCCCTTGTTAGCCTGCTAGGCATAGGGCTGATAGTCCTGAATAGGACAGTGGCGCAAGCTGCTGGTAGCCTGCCCTATAATGCAACCGCCAATGGGCCCTATACAGTTCAGGGCAATAAGATTCTGGGCAAAGATGGACGGCAGTATATTATTCATGGCATGGCGAGGGATGGCCTTGAGTATAACTGCCGGGGAGAGGGGCCGCTGGATAAGCAAACATTAGCTTATATGGGGCCTGGCAATAGTACCAATGGTAGCACATATTGGGGCGCTAACACGATTCGCCTGCCGCTTTCGGAAGTATTCTGGCTCTCTGGCCAGGGCTCCACATGTACTGCCGCCCAATATCAAGCCCTGGTAAAGGGCACGGTAGATACCATAACGGCTCTCCATATGAATGTAATGCTGGATCTGCATTGGGTGGGAGCGGGCCGCCAATCGACCAACGGTGGTGGTCAATGGCCAATGCCTGACGGCGATAGCGTCACCTTCTGGCAACAGATTGCTACGCAGTATAGGGGTTACTCTAACGTCTTCTTTGAGCTTTACAATGAGCCAGTGCCGCCAAACTGGCCCTGCTGGCAAAAGGGCTGCCAGGTAAGCGGGACAGGCTATTCTAACGATTGCCATTGCTCAAAACAGCTGAGCTATCAGGCGGTGGGCATGCAAACTCTCGTCGATACGGTACGCAAGTCCGGCGCCTCTAATCTGGTGATTGTGGGAGGTTCAAACTGGGGCTTTGATTTGAGCCAGCTACCTAACTATCCCATTTCCGGGACGAATATCGTCTATGATACGCATCCCTATGCTTATGCTAATAAGTCAGCTAAATATTGGGATTGGGCCTTTGGCAACCTTAGCTCACGCTATCCGATCATTTCAGCCGAGAATGGCCAATATGATTGTAAAGAGGATTATATGAGCCAGTTGCTGCCCTATCTTGATAGCCATCAGATGGGTTGGGTTGCCTGGGCCTGGGTGGTCAATGGTAATGTATGCGGATATCCGCAGCTTGTCACTGATTATCGAGGCACGCCAGCGAACAGTATGGGAGTATATATCTATAAGTCCTTGCAGCGCTACAGGTCTTGATCCGCTATACCCTTCCTGTTAAGTCCAAAGTTTTGTTATAGCTATACTTGATAAGCTCCGGCGTTGAAGAGCAGCTTTATTGCAGCCCTTCAACGCTTTTGCTATTCGGACCCTCGTGACAAAGTGAGCTTCCCGGTAAGCTTTGCCCACCACCTGTTAATGGTGGACGATCAGGCCATCCATGACATTGCTCAATAACTTTTGCATCCCTGAAATCGTGCTGGCTTGCCCTGGACAGTGGGAATCTGTCTCGTAGCGATAGGTGTCGAGGCCGGCGGCCCAGTAGACGGAGCCGGAGGCAAAGACCATCGCACCCGAGGGCGCAAAGTAGATAGTCGTGTTGCTGCTATCTTTCTGCCCGTCGTCATTGATAGTGGGGGAGGTGGCCAGAACCTGTAGATTCTTGGGTGTGCTCCCATTATTAAAGATCTTGTCCCATTCGTAGCCAACCAGACCACAGCCATAGCTCTCGCCGGGCGTGAGATTAGTGCCACTCATAAACGAAGATTTGGCGCCAGGATCAACGATCCAGGGATACCCTTTCTGCTTATGCGTGATATCCGAGAACATAATCCCGATCAGCTCATTCTCAGGCCGATTGACCACAGGATCGCGCCACATTCCTGTAACGCGCGAATTATCTTTTCCGTACAGCGGGTCGCGCGCCAGGTCGTGATTATCGCTCTGCACCTTATAGCACACAAGTGTTTCGTCTGGCTGGCCGCTTGTTGAGGGCTCAAAGCGCATTTGCCAGTAGGAGGCATCGGCTTCAAGGAAGGCCAGCCCTACACCATGATCTCTAGCACTATCAACGCCATCGCGCATCTCTTTGGTCCAATATTCATCGTGGCCCAGCGAGATGTAGGCCTTATGTTTAAGTAGCGCTTCTGGATGCGTGTGCAGGTCGACGCTGCTGATATAAGAGAGATTGTAGCCTTGTTGCTCCAGCCAGTGAATAGCATCGGCCTCAAAGACTAGCACCTGATCCGAGCCATCCTGCTGCGTGCTGGGGCGCAGAAATGACACGTGTGAGGCGCGGCCATGGGGACTATTGTAGTCATACAAGCTATAGCCGCCCCAGTCATTGTAAGCTGCATAGGTTGTATCGGCTGTAACGACAACGTAGGTAGAATTAGTATTGCCAAGAACATCGAAAGAGGTATACGTCTGCTTATTATTGGCATCTACGAGCTTGACCAGATAGACTCCGCTTGTCCAGTCATTGGGAATCGTCAGCGAATAGGAAGGTTTCCAGCGCGCCTCGACAAGACCGGTATTGTGGTCCACATAACAAGTAGTACAGTCAACGAGCTTAGAATTGGCTTCGTCGAAATAGCCCTGAGCCTCACCCACGCCGTGTGCCGCCATCATCTGACGGGCGCCTTTGCCCATATACCAGCCCAGGCGATAGACAAAGAGCGTATATCGTGTGCCTGCTTGCTGCGTGCTCACATAGAAAGTGATATTTTGTCCAGGGGCAACTGAACGGGCGCTAACGTAGGCCTGTATCTCCGTAGTGGCATCCTGGCCAGCAGGAATTTTCCAATCGCTGGTGCCGATCTGCGTGTTTTCGCGCACAATCGGATTATCGGCGGAGTCGCTACCCAGCGGTACCGTGGCTATGGTATTGGCCTGTCCCTTAAAAAAGTGGGCATTGGCCCCGATTACCAGGGCGATAACCACCACAGCTGCCGCTACTATTGTCGCAATAATATTGCGGTTCGGCATAAGGAGTCTCCTTGTAGATTTCAAAACCACTTAAACTACACATATTGTAGAGTAAAATAACGTATGAAAAATAGCCTGTGTGAAATAGGAGACTTCCCTTTCTTCGATTTTGAATATAGCATATGCCTGGATTTCAATATGTTTCGTTTGTGGTAATAAACAAGGGCATATAATAGATAGTCGGTAGAGAAGTTGCTACCATACAGCTGAAGTGTATGTTTGCTGCGAGTTATTGTTGAGGCGACTTGTGAAGCCTTTGGCAGGAATGAAAGGGGAAGCTAAAGGCGCGCTTATTTGCTTCCCCAGGCGGTAAGAAAGTGCCATGTGGCATAAAAATCTGACTTTTGTCTTTCCAGAAGTGATTGCTGATAGAGCGCCTCGTAGTCTTCGCTCATGCAGCCCCATTTGCGTATAAAAGGCATCAGCGTGCGGGAGGCCAGGGCCATATCTTCGCTATAGGCCTGCCCTTCGGGAGTGCCTGCGCGATACTCAAGCACATGAGCCTTTGTCTGCACGTTATTGCAGCCATATTGCTGGAGTAGGAGTGGCAGGCGAGCAGTTATGCCCGTCGAGTTTTGTTCGAAGAGATGACCGGCCTGATAAAAAGCACAGAGCACCTTCTCGTTGAGGCGTGTCGTGGCCGGGCTATTGCTGCGATGCATTATTTCCTGGTCCGTCAGCCTGATCACGCCGCCTTTGCGCGTCACGCGCAGCATCTCGCTAAGCATCTTGGGCCAATCCCAGGTGCGCAGAAGGCTACCGCCCAGACGCAAGTTGGTCAGGTCGAAATAGCCATTGGGAAATTCAAGCAATAGCAAAGCATCCATAACGAGAAAATCGACGCGCTCGGCAACCTGCTTATCCTGAGCTTGCTGACGGGCGTAAGTAATC
This sequence comes from Ktedonosporobacter rubrisoli, assembly GCF_004208415.1. Taxonomy (GTDB): domain Bacteria; phylum Chloroflexota; class Ktedonobacteria; order Ktedonobacterales; family Ktedonobacteraceae; genus Ktedonosporobacter; species Ktedonosporobacter rubrisoli. Next base: position 8,948,054 of record NZ_CP035758.1, read on the forward strand.
ATGCGTTTACTGATATCGATGCCTGTAAAGTTTACCATGGGGTAGGCTGTGGCGGCCTCAATGATCCAGCCGCCGGGACCACAACCAATATCAAGGACGCGGCGCAGCTTTGTGGGATCTTCCTGTTCGGCCAGGACGCCTCCCATGGATGTAGTGAGCAGATGATCTTGCAACTCTAAGCGGGCAAGCTCGGCCTGATTTTCGCGATCTTGCACGATATAGGTGCTGGGCAATTCATGATTGCGCGGCTCAGAAGGTGTTGACATATGACATACTCTCAAACAATAGCTATTTTTGTGGCCTTATTGTGATGAGTGAAAAAAGCGGGATTGTCAAGTACCGTCCCCTTGACTTGGAGCTTGGAGCAGAGCCCCATTCCCCCATTCCCACCGCCCCCGTAGGCGGCGCATTCGTCAAACGAAGTTTAACAAAGCACTAGCATATTTTGAGTATAACAGGGAGATATGGCAACTGTCGAGCTAGAGACTTTTGCGGGGAGAGAAGTAGCTATTTTGGCGGAAAGCCGGGTAAAAAAATCCGTCAGTGGGCTCTTAGCTGAGCTCCCAGGAGTGAGCAGAAAGGAAAGAGAAAATTTCTGTTCAGTCGTAAAGGGGTTGACAGAGGGCAAAAGGATATGTTATAAGTTCTACAGTGTTACGAGAAGTAAAGACTAAAGGCACTGCGGGGACGAGTAACAGTTATTAGTTACGTCCAGAGAGTGGGAGATCGGTGGAAATCCCATACGTCAACTGGCTGTGAAAAAGACCCCTGCCGCTACGAGAAGAAATCGCGAAAAGCGAAAGTAGACCTCTGTCGGTACCTCCGTTATCAGGTGATTGGGCACATAATGTGCCTATAGAGGTCGTTGCCGTAAGGCAGCGGCAAATGAAGGTGGTACCACGAGAGCCACAATAATTCTGAGAATTATCGCTCTTCGTCCTTCCCCAGTGTGGAGGATGAAGGGCGTTTTTGTTTGTCCTTTATCCTGGTGAGTAAAAACAATTGCATAGCTAAAAGCTTTGATGGGACAAGTAACGGATTTCGTAACGCACAGAGAGCGGATGGTAGCTGAAAAGTCCGTAGGGCGGAACCGTGAAAAAAGACCCGGAGCTGCGAGAAGAAATCGCGAAAAGCGAAAGTAGACCTCTGCCGGAGCCCCCGTTAACGGGATGAGTAAGAGCAACGTGCATAGTTGCTCTCTACCTGAGATGTTGGTGCGCTGAGGCACCGACGAATGAAGGTGGTACCGCGGGAGCATATAAGACGCTCTTCGTCCTTCTCAAATGCATATCCTGAACGGGATCGAGACAAGATCCCGGTCCGGCTATCTCTCTTCACTGCTCAACTTGAGCAAGTGTATAGAGAAAGGCTGGATAAGGAAGAATGCATGGAGGGATGAGGGGCTTTTTTGTTGGCCTGAAATATGAATTGAGAAAGGAAATCATGAACATGGCACACTGTCCAGAATGCGAAGCTGAAGTAGCTCTGCAAGGGCTGATGGTTGGTGAAGTACTCTTCTGCCCCGATTGCAACGCTGAGCTAGAGGTGCTGAATACAGAGCAACCTGAGGTAGGGCTTGCCCCACAGGTTGAGGAAGACTGGGGAGAATAAGATCATGCGCCTGGCTATTCTGGCATCACGCATTCGTGTGGAAGAGAAGTTGCTGGTCGAAGCCCTGAAGAGACGAGCGATAGACTTTGATATTATCGATGATGGTGGACTCTTGCTCGATCTGGCCCAGCCTGCTGAGCGCTGGAACGCTTACGATGCAGTCTTGAGCCGCAGCGTCAGTCAATCGCGCGGCCTGGCCGTCTCGTATGTGCTGGAGCACTGGGGCTTGCGCGTCTATAACTCGGCAGCAGTAACGGCAACTTGTAACGATAAATTGCTTACGACCCTGGCTCTACTGCGCGCTGGTATTCCGACGCCACGCACCCTCATGGCCTTCGAAGCCAACTCAGCAGTTCAAGGCATTGAGACGCTCGGTTATCCGGTTGTGCTTAAGCCTATCACCGGCTCGTGGGGACGTTTGCTGGCACGCGTGAATGATCGGGATGCGGCCGAGGCGGTCTTAGAGCATCAGGAAACGCTGGGATCTTATCAGCACCATATTCACTATATTCAAGACTACGTGGCAAAGCCACAACGCGATATACGGGCCTTTGTCGTGGGCAATCGTACGATCTGTGCCATTTATCGTAGTAGCGAGCACTGGGTAACAAATACGGCGCGTGGCGCAGTTACCACCAATTGTCCCGTGACCCCAGAGCTAGATAGCCTCTGCGTAAGGGCCGCACAAGCCGTTGGCGGTGGCATTCTTGCCGTCGATATTCTTGAAGATGCGGAACAAGGCTTTCTGGTCAATGAGATCAACGCAACTATGGAGTTCCGCAATAGCATAGCCCCGACCGGGGTAGATATTCCTAACGAGATCCTTGATTTTATTGAGAGCGGCGTAACGAATCAGGCATTTGAAGGAGCTGTACGATGAGTCGATTACGTGTAGCGATTGTCGGTGGCTCCGGCTACACCGGCGGCGAGCTGATCCGACTTCTGCTCTTCCACCCGCACGTGGAATTGACGCAGATTGCCTCGGGTAGCCGAGCTGGTCATTATGTGCATAGCGTTCATCCAAATCTGCGCAAGGTAACAGCGCTGCGTTTCTGTCATCCAAACGACCTGACAACGTGTGACATCGTTTTTCTCTGCTTGCCTCATGGCGCGTCTGCGGGCGAGATTGAGCGTTACCAGGCTTTGGCGCCCCGCGTAATTGATCTCTCGGCTGACTTTCGCTTGCGCTCTCCAGAACTCTATGAGCGCTGGTATGGGGCAGCGCATCGCGCACCCGAATTGTTGAATCAGGCTATTTATGGCCTGCCCGAACTGCATCGCCGCGAACTGGCCGAAGCAAATCTTGTCAGCGGAACTGGCTGTATGGCCACCGCTGCTATTCTAGGGCTAGCTCCCCTCTATCGGGCTGGCCTCGTGAACCGTGCTATCCCGCTGGTCGTGGAGGCCAAGGTTGGCTCATCAGCAGCTGGCGCTACCCCTGGGGCGAGTAGTCATCATCCTGAGCGCAGCGGAGCCGTGCGCTCATTCCAGCCAACGGGACACCGCCATAGCGCTGAACTGATACAAGAGCTTGGTGAGCTCTCGGGAGGCGAGATAGCTCAGCCGGTAGCATTCTCGGCCACGGCGATCGAACTGGTGCGCGGCATTCTGATCACCGCGCATGTTTTCGTCAATGAGCCGCTTGAGGAGCGCAGATTATGGCGCGTCTATCGTGAGGCCTATCAGCAAGAGCCGTTTGTGCGCATTGTCAAAGAGCGTAACGGCGTCTATCGCTATCCCGAGCCCAAGATCCTGGTGGGCAGCAATTATTGCGATGTTGGTTTTGAGTATGATGCCGAGCAGCAAAGAGTCGTGGTTATGGCTGCTCTTGATAATCTGATGAAAGGCGCGGCAGGCAATGCCGTCCAAGCCCTGAATTGTATGTTTGGCTGGGATGAGGTAACTGGCTTGAGTTTCCCGGGCCTGCATCCTGTGTAGAAGAGCAAAATGAATTGCAAAGATTAAGATAATTGCGTTTCTGGGGAAGGTTTTAAAGAAGGAGCTTACTATGACACTAGTGATAAAGATTGGTGGTGGTGCAGGTGTCGCCACGTCAAGCATTGTGCAAGAGATAGCGCAGTATGTTGCCGATAAACGTGAGAAGCGACGCGTGGTCCTGGTACATGGTGGCTCTGATCTCACCAACACACTCTCGCGACGCCTGGGACACGAGGCACGTGTGATCACTTCTCCCAGCGGCATGACAAGTCGCTATACCGATAGCGAAACGCTAGGTATCTTTGCCATGGCTGTAGCCGGCCAGATCAATACTGAGCTGGTGGCTTTGCTGCAGCGAGAAGGTGTCAATGCGCTTGGCCTGTCTGGCGTAGATGGCAGATTGCTGCTGGCCAGGCGTAAAGAGGCTGTGCGCTCTGTCCTGCCTAACGGGCGCATCCAGATTATACGCGATGACTATACAGGGCAAATCGAGCAGGTGAACAGCCAATTGCTGGAGCAACTGCTAGATGCAGGCTTTACGCCAGTAATTGCTCCCCTGGCCTTGAGCTATAAGGGCGAGCGACTCAACGTTGATGGAGATCGCGCCGCGGCAGCCGTGGCTACTGCCTTGCGGGCCGAGGCCCTGGCCATTATGACAAATGTTCCCGGATTACTGCGCAATCCAGATGATCATACCTCGCTTATACACAATATCTCTGCTGATCAATTACAAGATGCTATGCAATACGCACAGGGACGTATGCGTAAGAAATTGTTAGGAGCACAGGAAGCTTTGCAAGGTGGAGTATCACACGTATATATCAGCAATGCGACCTTAGCAGAGGTCGTCAACGGGGCGGGTACAACGATTGAAGCAACGAATATAGCTGTAAGAAGGGTTCTCGTATGAGCACAATAATCGATCTCGAAAATACCTATACCAGTGGTGTCTATAGCAAGCGCCCCGTTGCTATAGTCCGTGGCAGCGCTGCCTTACTCTGGGATGACGAGGGGCGCGAATATATCGATTGTGTTGCCGGCCATGGTGTAGCCAGTATAGGGCATGGACGCTCCGAGGTCGCGGCAGCCCTGGCGGCCCAGGCGCAGCGCATCATCACCTGTCCTGAAATTGTCTATAACGATGTGCGGGCTCGCTTGCTCGAACGGCTGGCTCAGCTCACGCCGGAAGGGCTCTCGCGCATTTTCCTCTGTAATAGTGGCACTGAGGCTGTTGAGGGCGCGTTTAAATTTGCGCGCCTGGCTACCGGGCGAACTGGCATTGTGGCAGCGCTGCGTAGCTTTCATGGCCGCAGCCTTGGCGCGCTTTCAGCAACCTGGGAACCGCATTATCGCGAGCCCTTTGCCCCACTCCTGCCGGGCGTAACTCATGTGCGCTACAACAATCTTGACGCCGCACGGGAAGCAATTACTGAGCAGACAGCAGCCGTGATTATCGAACTTGTGCAAGGTGAGGGCGGCGTGCATGTGGCCACTGAAGAGTATGTAGCTGGGCTGGCGGCGCTCTGCCGCGAGCGGGGAGCGCTGTTGATAGTCGATGAGGTACAGACGGGCTTTGGTCGTACAGGAAAGCTATTCGCCTGCCAGCATTACAATTTGCAACCCGATATTCTCTGCCTGGCCAAAGCGCTGGGGGGAGGCGTTCCCATGGGGGCGATCTGCCTGGGACCACGGGTGACCGAGAGCGGGCGCATTACCAGGGGAGCACATGGCAGCACCTTTGGCGGCAATCCGCTGGCCTGTGCCGCGGCCCTGGCTACGCTTGACATCCTTGAACATGAAGCTTTGCCCGCGCGCTCTGCAGAACTGGGAGCTTATGCCCTGGCACGCCTGCGCGAACTTAATTCCCCTTTGATCCGCGAGGTGCGCGGCCTTGGCTTAATGATCGGTATCGAGCTGGGCCGGCGCGTGCAGCCATACCTTGAGAAGCTTTGCGAGCGCGGTGTACTGGCCTTACCGGCCGGACCAAATGTCTTGCGCCTCCTGCCTCCACTGGTGATTAGTCGAGAGCAGCTTGACCGGGTAATCGAGATCATCGCCGAATTGCTGGTTCCGGCGGCAGCAAACGGGACAGGAAGCGGCAATAGCTCCGGGCGGGCCATGCTGAATGGCAATGCCCTGGCCCAGGGCGAGAACGCTGGCAGCGCAGCTTCGGCGCTAGCACAGCAGCCGGAGAGTGCGGCGGCCACTGCTACCGCGACCCTCGTGAGAGCCGAGCCCTCCCGCGAGGTCAGACTCCTACAAAGTATGCTGACAATTCCCAGCTATTCCGGCCAGGAAAGCGCGCTGGCCCAGTATCTGGTAGAACAGGCTCGGGCGTTAGGACTGCGCTCTTATGTTGATGAGGCCGGCAACTTTATTGCCAGCGTCGGTGAAGAGTATGAGCAGGCGCCTATAGTTTTGCTGGGCCATATGGATACTGTGCGCGGCAATATCCCCGTGCGCCTGGAGGACGATATCCTCTACGGACGCGGCGCTGTCGATGCCAAGGGACCGCTGGCCGCCTTTGTCTGTGCTACAGCGCGCCTGGCGCAATCAGCCACCTTGCAGCGCCCTATCATCATCGTCGGGGCTGTCGAGGAAGAGACGGTAACCTCGCGAGGTGCGCGCGCCGTCGTCGAGCGCTATCGGCCCGAGGCCTGCATTATCGGCGAACCGAGCGGGAGCCAGGCCGTAACCATCGGTTACAAGGGCTGCATGATCATTGAGGGAAGCGTGACCCGCCAGCTCAGCCATACGGCGGCGCCGCTGCAGAGCAGCAATGAGATCGCCGTGGCATTCTGGGAGCGCGTCCGCACGCACGCCGAGGCCTGGAATCAGCAGCACGCCGGAAGCTCAAGCTTTGCCGCTCTGCTGCCTTCACTGCGCGCGATTAATAGCACACACGATGGCTTAGAAGAGCAGACGAGCTTCACGATCGGGTATCGCTTGCCGCCTGACTACGATATTGCCGGTTTACGCGCGCAGCTTACAGACTGGGCGCAGACAGAAGATATACAGCTAAGCTTTATGAGCCGAGAGGTGGCTTTCCAGACCACGCGAGCGGTACCCGTGGCTCGTGCCTTTGCGACGGCAATCCGCACTACCGGCAAGCAAGCCACGTTTAAATATAAGACGGGGACATCGGATATGAATGTAGTTGGGCCGGTCTGGGGCACAAATATTGTGGCCTATGGACCCGGTGACTCACGCCTCGACCATACGCCACAGGAACACGTTCGGATCGGCGAGTATATTCACGCTATTGCCGTGCTCGAACTGGTATTACGCAGGCTGGCGGGTCAGGAGGACGCTGCATAATGAGATCCCTAGCAATTCTCGACTCAACCTTGCGCGAGGGAGAGCAGTTTTCTGGAGCGTTCTTTCATCTGGAACAACGCTTGCAGATAGCCCGCTTGCTCGATGCGATAGGCGTCACGTATATTGAGGTGCCTTCGCCTATCGCCTCACCCGAGACCCACGAAGCCGTGCAGGCTCTGTGCGCGCTCAATCTGCGCACGCAGATAGTCGCCCATGTGCGCTGTGCGGAAAGGGACGTAGAGGCGGCTCTGGCCACCCCTGTCGCCGGCCTCAATCTCTTCTACGGCACCTCAACCGAGCTGCGTTCTTATAGTCATGGACGAAGGATCGATCAGATTATTGCCGATGCTGTACCCTTGATCAAGCGTGTGCGCGAGGCGGGCCGTTATGTACGCTTTTCGGCGGAGGATGCGTTCCGCAGCGATCTGGTTGACCTGTTGACAGTTTTTGATGCAGTAATCGAGGCGGGCGTGCAGCGCATTGGCTTGCCCGATACTGTAGGGATTGCCACTCCACGCCAGGTTGAGCGCCTGGTCCACCTCTGTGCTGAGCGCTATCCACAGATAGGCATTGAGTTTCATGGCCACAATGATACAGGTTGTGCCATTGCCAATACCGTGGCAGCTCTGGAGGCGGGTGCTGATTGTCTTGATGTCACGGTCCTGGGTATCGGCGAGCGCAACGGTATTGCCTCACTGAGCGGACTGATTGCCCAGCTCTATATTCACTATCCAGAACTGATTGCCAGCTATGACCTGGAGAAGCTCGCTTCTCTCGATCAATATGTCGCGGAAAGTCTTAACCTGACCATTCCTTTTAATATCCCAATTACCGCGCCTGGTGCCTTTACCCATCGGGCCGGAGTCCATACAAAGGCTGTATTGCAAAATCCGCGTGCCTATGAAGTGCTCAACCCCAGCGATTTTGGCCTGGCGCGCCATATCGATGTTGGGTCGCGCTTCACCGGACGCTATGCCGTTGGCCATCGCGCCGCTAGCCTGGGCCTCCAGCTTGGCAGCGACGAGGTTGTGCAGCTTACACAGGCCCTCAAAGAGCGGGCCGAACAGGGCTCGATGAGCCTGGAGGAAGTTGACACATTTATTCACACATGGTATCAGCAGAAAGGAAATTTAGTATGGGAACGCTAACCGAAGAGATATTTAGTTACAAGCTTGGTCGCACCGTCGAGCAAGGTGAGACCGTCGTGGTTGATGTTGACCATGTGATGAGTCACGATACAACGTCTCCGCTGGCAATTCAGGCCTTTCGCAAATTGACCCAGCAGAATGGGGGCCGCATCTTTGATTCGCAGCGCGCGCATTTTGTCTTTGATCATATCGTGCCGGCTGCCACGATCGCAGCGGCGACGTTACAGCGCGATATTCGTACGTTTGCCCGTGAGCAAAATGTAGAGATCTTGCAGGAAGGTATCTGCCACCAGGTGATGCCCGAGAAGGGCTATGTGACGCCGGGCTCTATCATCATTGGCGCCGATAGCCACACCTGCACCTATGGTGCGCTTGGCGCCTTTGCTACTGGCATGGGCTCGACCGATATCGGCGTGGCCTATGCCACCGGCCGTACCTGGTTTCGCGTGCCCTCGACCATCAATATTCGCCTGACCGGTACGCTCTCATCAGGGGTTTATGCCAAAGATGTCACGCTAGAGATGGTGCGCCGGGTCGGCGTTGATGGGGCAAACTATCGGGCCATTGAATATACCGGCGATCTGGTTGAGCGCTTTTCGGTGAGCGAACGCTTTACTTTCTGCAATATGGCTATCGAGATGGGCGGCAAGGCCGGGCTGGTGGCGCCAGATGCCACGACCCAGGAATGGCTACGTGGTCGCACTGATCGCGAGTATCCAATGCTGGCCCCGCACAATCCGCGCTATGAGCGGATTGTTGAGATCGATGCCTCCGCCCTGCGCCCGCTGATTGCCTGTCCGCCCGATGTCAATAATGTAGTTGCTGCCGAAGAGGTCGAGAATGTCAAGATTGACCAGGTTTTCCTCGGCACCTGCACGAATGGTCGCCTTGACGATCTGGCAATCGCCGCCAATATGCTACGCGGCAAGCGCATCCATCCCGAAATCCGCATGGTTGTTGTTCCGGCCTCGCGTGAGGTCTATCTTGAAGCAATGCGCCTTGGCTATCTTGAGACGTTTGTCCAGGCTGGCGCATCTGTCGGTACGCCCGGCTGCGGTCCCTGCATCGGCCGACACTATGGCGTTCTGGCTCCCGGCGAGCGAGCATTGACGACGATGAATCGCAACTTCACCGGTCGTATGGGTGATCCTACCGCCGAAATTTATCTTGGTAGCCCCGCGACGGTTGCCGCGACGGCTTTAACCGGCCATATCACTGATCCACGGAATTTCTTATAGTCAAAGATGCTCGCAGTGTTAAAGAAGATGAAAGGAACGCAAGAACATGGGTCGTATCTGGATGCTTGGCGATAATGTAAATACTGATGTGATTATTCCTGGTCGCTATAATGTTACAACTGACCGGGCAGAACTGGCTCGGCACTGTTTGTGCGAGGTCTTGCCAGAGTTTGCGCCTAACGTGCAGCCGGGGGACGTCATTGTGGCCGGCCATAACTTTGGCTGTGGCTCTTCGCGCGAGCATGCCCCTTCGGCTATTCTGGGCTGCGGCGTAAAAGTGGTCATTGCGCGTAGCTTTGCCCGTATCTTTTACCGCAATTCCGTCAATATTGGCCTGCCAATCCTGATCTGTGATGAGGTCTCGCAGGCAAGCGCCGATGGTCAACAGATAGATGTGGACCTGGAGAGTGGGCGCATCCAAAATCTGACCACAGGCCAGACCTTCCAGGCCGAACCTTTACCTCCCTTCGTGGCGCGTATCGTGGCCGCTGGCGGGATTATTGAATATATCCGGCAGGAAGGAACATTGCGATGATGCGCTGGTCCGGGCAGGGAAATCCAACGATATGTGTGATCGCGGGCGATGATTCGGCGCCAGAGGTTGTGCTACCCACGGTAGAGATACTGCGTCACCTGGCGCCAGGGCTAGATTTTCGCCCGGCGCTCAGTGGTCGCGAGGCCCAGGAGCGCTATGGGGAGACCTTTCCGGCTGAGACCCGTGCGGCTATCGATAGCGCTGACTGTACGCTATTTGGGGCCAGCGGTGGCCCCAGCCGACCGATCCTCTGGTATCTGCGTTGGGGCAAAGAGACCTATGTGAATATCCGGCCTGTACGCTGGTTCCCGGGTTATAACAGCCCCATGCGCAACCCTGAGCGCATCGATTATGTCATCGTGCGTGATAATCTGGAAGGGATGTATCCGCCGCGTGAAGGGAACCTGGCTGAGCTGGCTGCGCTGCCAAGTAGTACCGGCTGGTGGCAGGCTCCTCCCGTCGAGAAAGTTGGCGCCTATTCGGTTCGCTTGTGCACCGATGAGCAGATGCGTCGCGTTGCCGTTGCGGCCTGCGAACTGGCCGTGCAGCGCCAGGCTCAGGGCTATCCTGGCCGCGTAACGCTGGGTGCCAAATACTCGATCCAGCCGCGTACAGATGGCCGCTTCCGCGAGATCGTGCGGGCTGCGGTAAGCGAGTATGCCGGCCTGACGTATCAAGAGTTCCTGATTGACGATCTTGCTCGGCGCTTGGTTGCAGTCCCCGAGACGTTGGATGTCGTCGTCCTGAATAACGAGCATGGCGATATTCTTGCCGATGCTGCAAGTGGTACTATCGGCGGCCTGGGACTTTCTCCCAGCGCCTGCTATGGCGAAGGCTATGCCTACTTTGAGCCGGTGCATGGCTCGGCGCCTGATCTTGCTGGCAAGAACGTGGTTAATCCAACGGCTATGCTGCTCTCGGGCGCCTTGATGCTTGATTACTTTGGCTATGCAGAGCAGGCGCAGGCTTTGCGTGATGCGGTGGCGCGTGTCTATCGGGAGGGCGCAGTTCTGCCGGTTGACCAGGGTGGTCAGGCCAGCACCACAACCTTTGTCGAGGCCGTGAGCACGCATCTGTGAGCCAAACTGCAATCTTTAGCATAATCTGATCAACGCTATTCCCTTTTTGCTGATGAAATAAATAGCCTTCTGGCAATCTGTCAAGGATCTTTCTTGATAGATGCAGAAGGCTATTTATTTTGTATTTTTCTTTTAGGGTTGCGTTTCATTAATTACCAGGTAATTATGTTATATTAAGAGCTATTAGTAGCGTAATATGATAAGTAGGGAAACAGATAAGCAACAGCCGAAGGGAGAAAAGCTTCTTCTTTATCAATGTTACCGTCACTCCCTGCGCGCCTAATGCTGCTTTGTCTTGTGTTTTGTGTCAAGAGTGTTACGAGAGGATTGCTACCACGAATATGCAAGTCATCGATAATGAACAAGCGTTCTCTGAAGAGGAACTGGCTAATTACTTTGCCGAGCCTCCCAAGGTTTTAAGTAAGAGCACGCGAAACGCATTGTTATTTTTGCTTGTTATAGGAGTTATCGCTTTCCTGCTTACACTAGCGGATATGCATAATCCGTTACTCCTCCTTCCGGTAATTCTCGGCTGTGTCGGCCTGAGTATACCACTTATTGCTGAGCGCATTATTCTGGCCAGATATAATGCACTGCTGCAACCTACAGACGAGGAATATAATACCTGGGTAAAGAGCAGGCGCTCTTCGCTTTGCCAGTATGGGATGCAGAAGTTAGGTTTACAGTCGGAAGATATTATTGGTGAGCCGCTGGAAGTATGGGGTATTATCTGGTCACACTTCTGGGAGGCAGACTACTATCATCGTTATGGCTGTCCAGTCCTGGTGAAGCAGGGAGAAGATGGCCTTTTACATGCCAGCATTTACCGTTTTACCTTTTTCTATCCAACCCAACACTATATCGCCGTTTTCAGTGGAGATGTAAATGCCCTTGGGCCGCAGCATTTTGAACTGACATGGACTTACTTTTATGACGATATTGTAGGTGTCGAAACTACAGCCTTTGCCCTGACTCTGGGTGATGGAACCTATAATATGCAACGCTTTGAGCTGCGTGTCTCCAGCGGCCAGGCTGTTGGGGCTACTGCCTATGCCCAGGAAGTTTCTATTGATCAGACTGTGCAGTCGCTGCGCGCGCTGCTTCGTGATAAGAAGTATGGTATTCGGGGAGGAGAAAGAAATATAGCGGATGATTAAATGTATGAACATATTTTATACATAAATTGCGACAAATTTTGTTGCTATAAAGGAGCGCGAACGGCCAGAAAACATTTCCCCAGGCCTGCTCGCGCTCATTATTGTGAGTACTAGCCCCTGTAACATTTTGCCAGGAATAACGTCTATATATATGAGTACGTTTGTTAATTAACGGCAGGAGAATGCCAGAGTTGCTGGCACTTCTAGGCATGAAGGAGAGGTGTGGGCGTCCAAAGATCACTCTATTGTAATTACTCAGCAAAGGTTTTTGTGTTGTAGAGCAGGTATTTCGGATTTGCAGATTGCAACAAAATTTATTTTTCGTTGAAACAATTTTGTTACAATCTTTTCATATTCTCTTTACATTCAGGGTTTATACTGTTAATGTCACAGCAAAGATTTTCCGTCCGTGAGGTGAAACGAAAGGAATTGGTCATGGGAGAACAGGTTTTATCCCAACAAGATTGCTTTATTTACATCTCCTCTTTACAGGAGAAGATGCTTGCTCCCGTGCAAATTGAGCAAGCTAGATCCATGCGCGAAGAACTCAATTCACCTCTGGCCTACGATAGCCGCGATTCTTGGGTTAGGATACCGCTCGAAGGAAAAGTTATTGTGTACGCGCATTTGTGGGATTAGTTAATATTTTGTCGTTGTAGAGAAGATTTGTAATTGTGAAGTATGGAAAATAGTTGTAGTTACCCACCATCCGGGCTGCAAAGCGGCAGCGCAAAGGATGGTGGTTTACTTTTATAACGCATCCTTAAATAATTTTCGCGTGCTCAGGCTTCTCTCTATATAGATATATTTCTTTAGTACGCACACTGTCACCTCTGGCGGTGTGCTGTTTTTTGAGGCTTGACGGCAGAGGACGAGAAGAGGGCGATCACTATTTTATGGAAATCTTTGATCCCATTATTATTCTATCACATCCTGTCTACTAGCACACTGCCATTTTGGCCGATTTTTTTTGGCCTTCTTTCCCGTATACTCTGATGGAAACGATATACCCTGGCGTATTTTGCGGTGAAGGCACTCCCTTGAGCAAAAAGATCTCTCGTGTTTGTGTTCAAAAAAATATCTGCTTCATCAGGCTGAGCCAGGCCTCGTCGTGTGCGCAAGGTGTCACCTAGAGATGAAAGAGGAGAAGAAACGCTATGGCGGCAAGCAAGAAAACTGCCCTATTCCCGGAACGTGTCTCGTTCGCACGCATACCAGATATACGGCCCATGCCTGGCCTGATTCAAATCCAGCTTGATTCTTTTGAATGGTTTAAGAAAGAAGGGTTGCGCGAACTCTTTGCAGAAATCTCTCCAATCGAAGATTTTACGGGCAAAAATTTAAGTCTGGAATTTCTTGTTCCCCCTGACCCCTTTGGCAAGCCGAAATACTCAGAGGATGAGTGCCGCGATCGTGATACGACCTATGCAGCTCCTCTCAATGTGAAGGCACGCCTGGTCAGTAAAGAAACTGGCGAGATCATCGAGAAGGATGTCTTCATGGGGGATTTCCCTCTGATGACCAAGGAAGGCAGCTTTATTATCAATGGTACAGAGCGCGTAGTAGTCAGCCAGCTGGTGCGCTCCCCCGGCGTCTACTTTACCGCCGACGAAGACGCGACCACCGGCAAAAAGCTCTTTGCCGCCAAATTGATCCCGGGACGCGGCGCCTGGCTTGAGTTCGAGACGAGCAGCAAGAACTTGCTCACCGTCAAGATCGATCGCAAGCGCAAGCTGCCGGTGACCACGCTCTTACGCGCGATTGCCAGCCTGTCCCGCGAGCAGTGGCATGCCGAGGAGCTCGATCTCTCCTCCGATCAGGGCATCCTCAATGCCTTTGCTGAGGTCGATAACAATCCCAACGTGCATTATATCCAGGCCACCCTCGATCGTGATCCTGTCAAGAGGGAAGAGGAGGCGCTGCTCGAACTGTACAAGAAGCTGCGCCCGGGAGATCCGGCGACCCTTGATAACGCGCGTTCGTTGGTCAAGAATCTCTTTTTTAATCCCCGCCGCTATGATCTTGGCAGCGTGGGACGCTATAAGATGAACCGCAAGCTGGACCTGGCAGTTCCCCAGAGCCAGCGCATTTTGACCCAGGATGATCTTGTGCATATCATTCGTCGGCTCATCGCCCTCAACAATGGGCGAGGACGCAAGGATGACATCGACCATCTTGGCAACCGGCGCGTGCGCTGTGTGGGCGAGCTGATCCAGATGCAGTTCCGCGTGGGCCTGCTACGCATGGAGCGGGTGGTCAAGGAGCGCATGAGCATCCAGGAGCCCGGCCAGGCCACGCCCAACGCCTTGATCAATATCCGTCCTGTGGTGGCGGCGCTGAAGGAGTTCTTTGGTGGCAGCCAGCTCTCCCAGTTCATGGACCAGACCAACGCCCTCGCCGAGATCGGAGTCAAGCGTCGTCTCTCCGCACTGGGTCCTGGCGGTCTCTCGCGTGAGCGCGCGGGTATGGATGTACGAGACGTGCATCAGTCCCACTATGGACGCATTTGTCCCATTGAGACCCCGGAAGGTCCTACCATTGGCCTGATCGGCAACCTGGCGACCTATGCTCAGATCAACCCTTACGGCTTTGTGGAGACCCCGTACCGTAAGGTTTACAGGCGCCTGAAGGCCAATGACCCGCACCTGGTGGGACGCGAGTTCCGCGGGGTGATCGGCCATGAGCGCGAAGACGTCAAGAGTGCTGAGGGCAAAGTGCTCATCCCGGCGGGCAGTCATATGCGCATCGATGAAGCCCTGGCCAGCCAGCTGGCCGCGCTGTTGGGGGAGACCATGGTGCGGGTGCGTCCCTTTGTGACCGAGGAAGTGGATTATCAGACCGCCGACGATGAGGAGAACTTCTGGATTGCCCAGGCCAATGCCCGCCTCACCGAGAACAGCGAGTTTGCCGATGAGCGCGTGCTGGCCCGCTATCAGGGTGAGTTTGCCGAAGTACGCTCCGATAATATCGACTATATGGACGTTTCCCCGCGCCAGATGGTCAGTGTGGCTACCGCGCTGATCCCCTTCCTTGAGCATGACGACGTGAACCGCGCACTGATGGGGGCCAACATGCAACGACAGGCAGTGCCCCTGCTGCGACCGCAGTCGCCCATCTGTGGCACCGGTATGGAGCGGCAAGTGGCCATCGATTCAGGACAGATTCTCATCAGTCAGAGCGAGGGCGAAGTCGTCTCGGCCACCGCCAGACAAATCCAGATCATCGATCCTGAGGGCGAGGTGCACAGCTATCGCTTGCGCAAATTCGTCAGATCCAGCCATGGGACCTGCATTAACCAGCGCCCGATTGTGCGTAAGGGCGATTATGTGACGACAGGACAGGTGATCGCCGATAACACTTCGACCGATAACGGAGAGCTGGCTCTGGGTCAGAACATCCTTGTGGCCTTTATGAGCTGGGAGGGTGGCAACTTTGAGGATGCCATTCTCATCAGTGAGCGCATCGTCAGGGAAGATCTCTTTACCTCCATCCATATCGAGAAGTACGAGGTGGATGCCCGCGATACCAAGCTGGGACCCGAGGAGATCACCCGTGACATTCCCAATGTGGGTGAAGAGGGCCTCAAGAATCTCGACGAGCGCGGCATTATCTATGTCGGCGCTGAGGTTGATGCTCAGGATATCCTTGTGGGCAAGATTACCCCCAAAGGCGAAACGGAGCTGACGGCTGAAGAGAAGCTCTTGCGTGCCATCTTCGGTGAGAAGGCCCGCGAGGTCAAGGATACTTCCTTGCGCGTCCCGCATGGCGAGCGTGGGAAAGTGATCGAGGTCAAAGTGTTCTCCCGCGATGCTGGCGATGAGCTGCCTCCGGGGGTCAATCAGCTGGTGCGGGTGAGCATTGCCCAGAAGCGTAAGATCGGTGCCGGCGACAAGATGGCAGGACGCCACGGCAACAAGGGCGTCATTTCGCGCGTGCTCCCACTTGAGGATATGCCCTTCCTGCCCGATGGCACGCCAGTGGATATCATCCTCAATCCGTTGGGAGTGCCCCACCGTATGAATATCGGCCAGATTATGGAAACGCATCTGGGCTGGGCGGCAAGCGTGCTGGGCTTTAAGATCGCCACCCCGGTCTTTGACGGAGCCACCGAAGAAGACATTGAGGAGTTGTTGCGGCGGGCAGGCTTGCCGGAGAGCGGAAAAGTGCAGCTCTACGATGGGCGTACGGGTGAGCCCTTTGACCATCCCATCACCGTAGGCTATACCTACATGCTCAAGCTTGCCCACCTGGTCGAAGATAAGGTGCACGCTCGTTCCACTGGCCCCTACAGCTTGATCACGCAGCAGCCGCTGGGCGGGAAGGCGCAGTTTGGTGGCCAGCGCTTCGGCGAGATGGAAGTCTGGGCCCTGGAAGCCTATGGCGCTGCCAGTATCCTCCAGGAGATCCTGACGGTAAAATCTGACGATGTGGTAGGGCGCGTGAAGACCTATGAAGCGATCGTGAAGGGTGAGGACATTATGGAGCCCGGTGTTCCTGAGTCCTTTAAGGTGTTGGTCAAAGAACTGCAGAGTCTGGGCATCAACGTTGAAGTCCTCAACGAAGATGAACAGAAGATCCAGTTTGTCGAAGACACCTCAAGTGATGTTATGCCGGAACTAGGTATTAATCTATCCGGTTTCGAAGGAGACCAGTAAGGAAACGCCAGCTTTCTGGTGAGCATTGGCTGATCGTTTGATTTTTACCTGTTAAAATGTTGTTGAGCAGCAGGAAAAGATATTTTTTCCTCTGCTCAAACGCTCAATCAGCTACCATGTAATAGGATTTGTAGCGCGCCTATGGTTTGCTCGCGCGTCTCGAAGACCACGCCCTGCAAGCCGCAGGTCTGGGCTGTTGCAACGTTTGGGGATAATTGCCAATAAATACGATGGAGGTGGGAGGCAATTCCAGGCGAGCGGCGGCGCGCTCATAGAGCTGTGGATCTGGTTTGGCCAGACCTTCTTCTAAAAGCGGGAAAAACAAGCCTGAATAAATAAATTAGAGCTCAAAAAGCCGGCGAGAGGTTCAGCTGAACTTCTCGCCGGCGCTTGTCTTTATGGCTCTGTCAGCTTGCGGCGGTTAACAAGTTATTGGGGACGACTCAGACGGTCGTTGAGCTCTTCAAGCTCAGGCAGGAACCAGACCTGATCACCCTTGTTGGATTCGTATACGAAGTCTCGGAGCGCGCGACTCTGTTCAACGTATTGCGAGATGTCACCGAGGATCACAAGGGGCAGCCGATAGGTAACGAATTTCTGGATAAACTGACCAGCCAGACCAGTCTTGAGCTTGAAGAAATCCTCTGTAAGCCGTTCTACGGGAATGAGGACCATCTTAGCACCCTCGTACCATGCATCACCTATGAGATCCCGGGCATCACTTTCGCTTTTCAGCTTATCTCCGTCTGGGGCACAGACGAGAACTTGCACATTATGAATAGTTGTAAGCGTGTTAGACATGATGCCCTCCAGATTTAATATTATGCAGAAAGCTGAGCTACTATTGGCTCAGATTTTCTCTCTGGGATCTTAACACACACTTTCCCCTGGGACAACAGTACTTTACCCTTCTTTTATCCATACGCGTAATGGCCCCAGGATAGTGAAGCCGACATGTGTTGCTATCGCGAGGCTTTCATTGTCTTCGTATCCAACAACAGGAAATGAAGGATAGCGGATTGCTATCTGACCGAGCAATCCTTCCCAATACCGTTCTGCCTCTTGTTCTGGAGCAAAAACGTTGGAGAGACCAACGACTTCAGTCGTCTTGTTGGCAATTGCTCCTGCAACGATCTGGTTTGCTTTGTAAGCTGCAATGAAGCAGATATCGGCATCATGTAAGAGAGCAGGCAGAAAAAGACGATTAAGAGGCGAAGCAGCTTGAGACCATGCTTCCTCCCAGCGAAGAAGTTCTCTCTCAGATGTTATTTGTTTCCATTGCAGGTCAGCAGTTTCTTGACGATAAACATCTGTTGGCGCTTCTCGGAAAATCCACTGGGCTTGAAAAAGTTCAGAAAATCCGAAAGGAGTAAGATTCAGGGAGGCAAAACTATCTTTTATGGAAACCGTGAAACCTCTCTTCATTGTGAGAAGATCCGCGAGTTCATTCTGATAAGCGGTGAGGTCAACTATTGGCGAAAGCGTTACCAGGTTGGGGTAATAGATGGGCGTTTGATTCTGGCTGACCCAAAAAGATTCGTGAAACTCTCCCATCACATGGTGAGATCGACAGATGGTATCACACCAGATGGCATTATTATGTACTGCTAATGCTAAAAAGTGATTATTTGCCTCCATTTAAACTCTTTTTCCTTCCTCAGCTGTATCTTGCCAGGTAAATTGGGCTATTTTTCCATGAGGCATAATTTTAACACGTTCGATGCATCTGATTGAATATCAAGAGAGCGAGCGCCGCTTCAGGATCAAAGCGCTGATCTTCGGCTGTCGCGGCTAAGGCTTCTTCCAGCGTAAAGGTGTGGACCTTAATCTCTTCGTAGCGCTCGGCTTCCAGGGGCTCCCACTCTAAATCGCTGGCCAGCAGGATATGTACTTTCTGAGCAATATAGCCGGGATGGCTATGTAGCTCCACAAGTTTTTCAAGCCTACCGGCTTTATAGCCAATCTCCTGGCGTAATTCTTGCTGGGCCTGTTCCTCAAGCGTGACCCTCGGTTCGATTTTCCCGCCAGGAAGCGTCAATTGCCAGGTGCCGGCGCCAAAATCATATTCCTCAATAAGCAGGACAATCAGTTCTTTGCGGCCCTGGCATACAGGCAATATGAGAACGCGCTCTGGTAGCTCAACGGTATCGCGCACGAGCTCCTCACCATCCGGCATTTGCACACGATGTTGCTTTACTGTCAGCGTTTCCCCTTGATATACCGGCTGCGTTGCCGTCACAAACTCTCGCTTTGGAGCCATTTGTGCTGTCTTTGAGCTCGTAGGCGCGAGCTCACCATACTTGCTTACAGTATGGTGCCGCGTATGGATATGCACAAAAGGACGCTTGAGCAGACGTGCGTAACTTGCCATATCGGCAGTTCCCCCTCTTCCCTGAGCAGGAAAGCCATTCCAGGCCAGAATGCTTATATCACTATGCGCGACAATCCAATGCCCGGCCGCCCGGTAAGCATCGCCCGAACAATTCTGGTAGGGAAGTTGATGGATGTTCTGGCAGGCATGCAGCAAACGTTGATATTCCAGCCGCTCCTGGTCAGAAGCATAGTTTGCCTCATATTCCATGCATGGAAGCACGGCTTCAACCGGAATGTTCAGTTCAAGCGCTCCTCTGATGAACAGTTGGTCAGCGCCGAGAGCTAACGCCGAATAGAGCACTATATCCGTGTGAGAGGCTTGAAAGTTCATGAGCAATTGACGAAATTGTTCGGCCACAAAATGCTGTGTCGCTTCGTCCCCTAAATCCTGATGGCCTCCAACGCCAATGTAAAAAGTTCCTGTAGCCATAGATCGCCCTCTTCCTCCAGTTTCTTTTGCCCTGAAAAGACTCATCCCTAAAAAATATGCTATTGCCTATACCACTCAGTAAGCATCTCGCCTAATTCTTTTACATCCCTTGATGCACCATACGAGCTTGCTGCGAGCTTACTCTGTATATCCATGATTGTGGCGATATTTTGCAATGAATGAATATGGCGACAAGCGATGAGCGCCTCCTTGGCTTTCCAGGTAGCTTCGTCATATTCCTTGATACCTAATAATGCTTCTGCCATGACAACATCGATCCAGGCCATGATCCGAGTCTCATCTTTATTATAGGTTCGCTCCAGCAAATTTCTTAGTTGATTGAGCTCTCTAATTGCCTTACCAGAGAGCCCCAGCGTATTCAATGTATTAGCTCTTTGTAATAGATATGCCCCTTTATGTAAATCAGAGCCTATGAGCAATGCGCGCATATAAGGATCATTGATAGGCTCACGCCCTACCAGATCTGCTACCTCGTCAAGCTGGATAAGTGCGTTGGTCAGAAGCACTTTATCATTGCCTTGTTTAAGCACTCCTTGAGCGCGACCAAGCTGAATCATCGTAAAGCCCACAAGTTGAGGATGAAGACTACCAGGTTGTCTATTCTCCTGGTCAAGAATATCCTGAAAATCGTACATCGCGCTCTGCACTTTTTCTCTCTCTACCTGAAATATCCCTTGCCGCATCGTAAATTGTCCCCAGCCCAGTTTGACAACGCCGCGTGCATGTTTGGCAGTTGCTAATAGGTCGGTATCTTCCATCCTTTTCGCCACATGTACCGCCTCATTGACATATTTGTATGCTGATGCATATTGTCTCTTATCTCTATCAATTCTTGAGGCGAGTAGATAATTGCTGATTAAAACTTCCCGGATTTGATAGAGCAAATTCTCTCTGGCCTGTTCCTCAAGACGCATGAGCGCTTGTACGTCTGCCTCAATATCAGGAAGCAAATCATGAGCATTACTTGTTCGATGTAGGTGTAAGGCCATGCGAACATTTTTCTGATAGAGCGCAATATTAGTAGTTATTTTCTCCACAATGTTGGGATGAATTACCGCTGGTGTTACTAAACCGAGCTGCCCGTTCAGTGAGCTCTCTTCAAGGGATGCCAAACCGAGCAGCGCAGGTGGAATACTCAAAAGCTTGGCAATTACACGCCGTCGCGTGATATCCGCTGGAACTGTATTTTGTTTCTCCATATTCAAGATCCAAATCGCTGTCACTTTGCCTGGTTTCCCTGGCTTCCCTTTTTGCTGCTTGCCGAGTTTCGTTAGTGCTTCTCCATAAAGTACTGCAAAAGTTGCTGCACTGATGCCATTCTTTTCACGGAAGTAACGCATCACCTGTCCAGCATTGGGCCACCCATCCTCCTGTGTCTCGAATGGGCCATACTGCCCTCCATGGCCCCAATAAAACAACTCCGGCACCTTTCCCTCCTTGCTACCCATATAACACATATAAAATAAGTATAGATGGCGAATGCCTGCTTGTCTATAGATTTTCATCAATTGATTCAAGTGAGAACTTGAAAAGAGAAAACTGTACTTACACTCTGCCTCTCTATGCGCTAAGCTTGTTTGTAGTACATAACGATCAATTTAAATATGTTTGTTGATAGAGGGGATATGAGAAATCATGAGCGCATTAAACGAAAAGATAGCGACAGCGCAGGCACCCACGATCCCGGAGATCCTGATGGTGATTCGGGAGCTCAACCAGGCGCATCAAGCCTACGCTCTCACGTTGCCTGCTGAACTGCGATTGCAGATTGCGCGCCAGTTCCACACTCACTATCTTTGGCTACTGCGCCAGCGCGTCAACTTTGGCTTTGACCGTGCTCAGCAGGGCTATTTCTTGTATCTCCCAGCCATCAAACAGGAGGATAATCTATGAGCAAGGATGATGAGGTCCCGCGCCAATGTGCTCAGGAGCAGGCGCGTACAGATCCACGCTTCGCAGATGAGCAACGCAGCCAGGTGGCCCAACTGCGCGCCCAGATCGATGCAGAACTGGAAGCTATGCAGCAAGGGCTGGGCGGGCTGGCCTCGGGAACGGCCCGCCATCGCATTATCTCGGCCAAATTGCGCTGCGTCGATCATCTTACCGTACACCTGGCTGGCCATATCGGCGCGGAAGCCGCCACAACGACAAGCTGTCAGGCCTATATGCGCGTCTTCAATGCCGAAGAGCAGGAGGCGTCGCGCGATGAATGAGGAGATGGAACTCGTTCTATGGGCGCTCAATGCGACCTTTCGTCTTGGCAACACCACCCAGGATATTCCCATGATGAAGGGCTCCTTTGCGCTCTTTGATGCCTGCCTTGCCTATTTGAAGCTGCAGCAGGTCACCATCATTTATGCCGAAGAAAAAGACCTTTACGTTTTTGTCGATCCACAGACTGGCGAAGAAGTCTCTTCCCCCATGATCAGGCCCGAGCCGTGTGCATAAGGATGCTGGTTCTAACCCGTCATTATGCTGCGGCAGCAATCTTTGCTTAAGCTCTTTTCTACAGGTCCTGGTCTTACTATCGGCTGGGACCTGCTCGGATCTGCAGCAATAGCCAGGTCGCCTGCCGTAGCGTGAGTTGTACCGAAAGCGATGTTTCCAGCGTGTTAACGATGAGGGTTTCTGGCGAAAAGCTCGGCCTGAGCGCGCGGCTATGCGTCAGGTACGCTAGTACGGGACAAGATGCACATCTTCCCTACTGATGTTATCATAAAGAATATAGAAAGAAATGAGAGTTATATAGCCTGCAAGTAGTAACTGTGGGTTAGACGAATAAGAAATGTGAGGAAAAGTGTGAGCCGTATCCATGTTGAAAGTGAACGCGTTATTCATGCTACACCTGAGAAAGTCTATGAAACCCTGACTGACTATAAAGAGAAACGTCAGCTAATGCTAACCCCAAATTTTCTTGATTATATGGTGGTCAAAGGGGGCAAGGGCGAGGGTACGATTATTAGCTATCGGTTACAGGCGGCCCAGCGTGAGCGCGCGTATCGTATGCAGGTCACGGAGCCTGCAAAGGGAAAGATTATCACCGAAAGCGACAGCAACTCTTCCCTAGTTACAACCTGGAAGTTGTTACCGATGCAGGGAGGACAGAGCACTATTGTGAGCGTGAGCAGCGAGTGGGAAGGCGGTCAGGGCGTTGGTGGCTTCTTCGAGCGGACGTTTGCTCCGCTGGGACTGCGGCGTATTTATGATGATATGCTTGCCCTACTTGCCTCGCTGGTGCAAACCGGTTCGGTAAGCGAAGTTGTCACGGCTGCGGAAATGCAGCCATCGCGGAGCGTGCTTTTGCTGGCCTCTGGCGTTGCACTTGTTGCCGTTGCTGGCATCTACTATATGCAGAAGGCGAAGCGGGCGGCGTAGCGTAAGGCTGCGCAGAGCACTGCAGCAAGATCGTTCTAAAAAAGGCCATCACCCAACATGGACACAGGTGATGGCCTTTTTCTTTGCTTAAGGCTAAGTATTAGCCGGTAACGGCGCCTTCAGAGGCTGAGGCGACCAGCTTAGCATATTTGGCAAGAACGCCCGAGTTGTACTTGAGCTCCGGTGCCTGCCAGTTCTTGAAGCGGCGTGCAATCTCTTCGTCGCTCAGATCAACCGAGAGCTCGTTCTTGTCGGCATCGATGGTAATGACATCGCCGTTCTGCACGATAGCAATAGGACCGCCAACCTGAGCCTCGGGCGCAATATGGCCGACAACCATACCATGCGTGCCGCCCGAGAAGCGCCCATCGGTAATCAGACCTACCGACTCGCCATAGCCCTGTCCAACCAGCGCCGCCGTGACGGCCAGCATTTCGCGCATGCCGGGGCCGCCCTTGGGACCTTCATAGCGAATCACCACGACATCGCCATGCGTGATGCGGTGATTCATGATAGCGTCAAAGGTCTCTTCTTCTGAATTGAAGACCTTGGCCGGGCCGCGATGGCGCGTCTCTTTGAGGCCAGCAATCTTGCAAACTGCGCCCTCAGGCGCCAGGTTACCCTTGAGGATAACCAGAGGACCACTGGGATGCAGCGGCTTATCAAGCGGCATGATAATTTTCTGGTTCTCGGGTAGTCCGGGGACGTGCTCAAGGTTCTCGGCCATAGTCTTTCCGGTGACTGTGAGCGTATCGCCGTGTAAGAAACCTGCATCCAGCAAGATCTTGAGTACCGCCTGCGTACCACCAATGCGATCAAGATCGGCCATTACATAGCGTCCGCCCGGCTTGAGGTCCGCCAGGTGTGGAACTTTGCGTCCAATACGTGTGAAATCATCGATAGTCAGCGGCAAATCCATCTGGCGAGCGATAGCAATCAGGTGCAGAACCGCGTTTGTAGAGCCGCCGAGGGCCATAACCAGCGTGATCGCGTTTTCGAAAGCCTCTTTTGTCATAATCTGGCGGGGCAAGAGCTGGCGCTCAATCAGGCCTACAACCGTCTGACCTGACTCATAGCAATCCAGGGCTTTGCGCGCAGTTACCGCGGGCATAGAAGAACTACCCGGCAGGCTCATACCAAGCGCTTCGATGGCTGAGGCCATCGTGTTGGCCGTGTACATCCCGCCGCAGGAGCCAGCGCCAGGAATCGCGCTGGCCTCAACCTCGCGCAACTCTTCGCGGCTCATTTTGCCCGCGCTATAGGCACCAACCGCCTCAAAAACGCTCACAATATCAACGTCCTGACCGCGGCAGGTGCCGGGGAGGATTGTGCCACCATAGACAAATACGCTAGGAATGTTCAGGCGGGCCAGGGCCATCAAACAGCCGGGCATATTTTTATCGCAGCCGCCGATAGCAATAACGCCATCAAAGCGCTGGGCGCTGCTCACCAACTCAATGGAATCGGCGATAACTTCGCGGCTGGGGAGAGAGAACTTCATACCCTCGGTCCCCATCGAGATACCATCGCTGATAGTAATCGTACCGAAAATCTGGGGAACACCACCGCCAACGCGGACACCCTCTTTGACCTTCTCGGCGAGTCGATTGATATGTGAATTACATGGCGTGATCTCGCTCCAGGTGCTGGCAACACCGACCAATGGCTTATTGAAGTCCTCGTCAGTCAGGCCGACAGCGCGTAGCATGGCGCGATTGGGGGCGCGTATCTCACCTTCGGTAATAGCCCGGCTGCGGCTATTGAGGGCTTGTTGCGGAGATTCATTAGTTTCGGGCATGATGACAACGCTTCCTTTCTTTCTGGAGGGCAACTGCTCTCTTTACACATGTCTGTTGTAAGTTTGCCAACAGCGGCAAATCACGCCCACGTATCTTTGTGGTCGCTGTACATATCTGTAGCAGTAGGCTAGTGGTAAGCCGGTGACCAGGGGACGCGGTTTACATACAACCGCGTCCTTGTGAGTTGGGACCCTGACGAGAATATGAACATCATAGCAAATATGTAATGATACGCAGCCGAAGCGCTAAGGTCAGGGCCGACTTCTGTTTAGTTCCTTGACGTCGTACATCGTTACACAAAAACTGTGTGATTTCAAATTATGTTTTGCCAGAACCTTCCAACGGCTCCCTAGAGACTACTCAATGTTGCACTATTATACACGAGTCGTAGGGAGCTTGAAAGATCTGCCTCAATACTTGCTGTTCCAGCCTCAGATGTCTCAGACTCCGCAAGCCTGAGCAAGGTTTGAGGATAGTCTAAAGGGAAGTCCTCATAGGCGAGGGTATGTAAGGCCGCCTGATAGCATTTGCGGGCCTGGGCTAGATTTTCTTCCCGCTTGCCGGCCAGGCGTTTATGGTGAGTAGTGCCGAGATGAAGTAGCGTTACTGCATATGCCCGTGGAAAGGCATCGGGAGTATAAATTTTGAGTGCACTTTCATAGCAGACGATGGCACAGCGCAGGTCCATATCCTGCGTTAAAGGGCTGGTATCATTCTCGGCAAGGTAATGCTGATAGATGTTGCCAAGTTTAAAATGAATATGCCCCCACTCTCTAGGAAAGTCATGGTAGGTATAGATCAGCAATGCGTCCCTATAGCAGGCCATAGCCTGGCGGGCATTATCCAGGGGCGCGCCAACTCTACGTTGGAGATAGGTATCTCCGCGACTAATCTGTACCATGGCCCACAGAGCTGGGTTTGCCAGACGGCGGGCCAGCTGTAGCGCTGCCTCGAAGCAAGAAAGTGCGTACTCCAGATCTTCCTCTACGGACCCAAGATTGCGCCGCGCGTAAGCATTGCCTAATTGAGTTTGCAGGATGATCCATTGTTCAGGGTAAATATCTCGGCTATAGACCAGAGCTGCTGAAGTATAGCAACGAAGGGCCTGCTCCATTATCTCCGCTTTATTTGTGACTTTCCAGTACTGCAGGTAGGCGTTTCCTAGCTGAAGATGTGTCCTGGCATACTGAAGAGGATAGCGTTCGAGAGTAAATATCGTATGGGCTGTTTTATAGTGGCTGATGGCTTCTTCGAGTGCTTGAATGTGCTCGGTTTGTCCGAGTGGCTGTGGTTCCTGGGTCAGCGTAGAACTCAGGACAATTTGGAATTCGGCAATAACTTCTGGGGCGATATTGATGTCGGTATAGGCGTAAGCGAGAGCTTCACGCAGCAAGGCAAGTTGGGCTTTTTTTGTGCGCTCGGGACGTCGCAGGCGTTCCAGGAACATATGCCGCTCTTCAATATGCTCAAGCTGCGGAGTAAGGGTGGTGGCAAGACCTCCATAAAGATTGATGTAGGACTCTCGAATAGCCTGGGCGGGCTCCCCATCTTTGCCGCGCCGCCTGATATCGCGCAGCAGTGTGAGATGATTATATAATTGCTGCTTCATCTCTGGCTGCTCCTCGACACGTGCCGTAATCAGCCGTTCTAGCTCTCTTTCTGCTTCCAGCTGCATAAGCATAGGATTGGCCTCCAGATAGCGGTATCCTTTACGTTGAGAGTTCATGCTGATGCTGAGCCATAGAACAAGCTGCTGAAACAAGTCGAAGGATAAGAGGTTATGTGTGTCAACCATAGATACATGTTCCTCTTCTAGATGCTGTGAACTACAACCAACAATACTTCCGTGCTGTATCACAATGTGTAAATGTTATGGTATGAGTCCGAAAAGTGAGTGTCCGTTTTCCCCCACCGGGCATCATATAATTCCAGCCTGGGTAATGGAATATCATCTTATTAGCATCGACTTATCACTTTATGCAATTGAACGCTGATATAGAGAGCAATTTGTGGTGAAATAAAAGGTCATTGCCTATATCAACGTTCAAAGGGATGCTGGAGAAACACGTTTTTGCTTCAGATTTAGCTCTGTTTGCCTCGCAGAACCGGATTGCGCAAGGAGCCAAGCTGATCTATGCTGATTTGCACAGTGTCGCCCTGTTGTAGAGTAAATGGACTGTCGGGGACGAGGGCGGTTCCGGTACAGAGGATGGCGCCACATGGGAAATCATCTTCGCGGAAAAGATAGGC
Source organism: Ktedonosporobacter rubrisoli (assembly GCF_004208415.1). Classification (GTDB taxonomy): domain Bacteria; phylum Chloroflexota; class Ktedonobacteria; order Ktedonobacterales; family Ktedonobacteraceae; genus Ktedonosporobacter; species Ktedonosporobacter rubrisoli. The sequence continues at coordinate 8,974,981 of NZ_CP035758.1, forward strand.
TACAAGTTCGTCTAAACGGCGCTTGAGCTCGCTTGTGTTGGTCTGGCCCTGCCAGTGGATCTGTCCTTCGCGCTCGATAGTCATCTGAATGGCGAGCTGGTAGGGATCGGCGATTTCCCAGGCCGGTGTAATGCCAGGTCCAAGCGCGCAGCAGCCAGCGTATACTTTGGCCTGTGGCAAATAGAGTGGATTTTCGCCTTCGATGCTGCGCGAGCTCACGTCATTAGCAATGGTGTAGCCAACGATCTCGCCATAAGCGTTAATAACAAGCGCTAGCTCTGGCTCTGGTACATCCCAGCTTGAATCTGTACGTACTATAATAGGGATCTCGGGTCCGGCTACGCGGCGGGGCGTGGCTTTGAAAAATAGCTCTGGTCGTGGCGCTGAGTAAACCCTTGTATAAATATCTGGCGTCTCGCTCTCTTCTACGCGTGCGCTCATCGAGCGTTTATAGGTGACTCCAGCCGCCCATACTTCAGTATCGCCGTCGATTGGCGCAAGGAGAGCGGGAGCAGACTGCTGCTCAGGACTCAGGGCTTGCACGCTCTCGCAGAGTGAGCGCAGTTCGCCGCTGCGTAAACGGAGCAGATCGCTTAGCGTACTGTATTGGGCTGGAAAGTTTCCGCGAAGCTGGCCCTGTATAAGCAATCCAGGGGTTGCCGTTCCTGTTGACGATCTGTGACGAACAATTTGCATGTGTGACTGCCTTTCAAGACAAAGCTAAACTGAAGTAATACAATACTCGTAGAGAGATTGAAAGCGCCCTGGAAGCCCTATTAGCCCATTGCCTGGCTTTCCTGCAATGCGCCTCTTCGAAATCCCTCCTTGCTCCCTTAGGGCGCTGAGATGAAAAAGCTAAGGTATGCATGCATTATCGCACAGAAGAGCCGGACGGCCAAAAAGGAGCGGGCAGCTAATCAGATTTAGCCTGCCCTTGACGCTTTGATTAGCCTATGCTAATATCTGACTAGAGGGATAGGATATTAATTGGTAAGGTGCAGCCATAGGCACCTCTATTTGAGATAACTGCTCTTTCAGATAGAGAAGGAGATGACCCAATGAGTCTTGTCAGATCCGATTTAGAATGTGCTCTCTGCCACTCGTCACTCTCACAGTGGAGCGCCTGTACGTGTACGCACTGCGGAAAGAAATTGTGCCACCGTCACGCGCACGCCGTACGCCGCCCCCACAGTTATGTGCTTGCATCGCTATGTGCAGATTGCTCTAACCGCTGTGCTTACGCGTTACCAAAGATGAGCGCGGCAATGAAAACAAGCGCGCCTCCGCCAACGACTTGGAGCATAGACAGCCACCAGCTTGTCCCGAAATAGCGGTGACGAATGGCCGCTATGAGTACAAGCTCAAAGGCAACTACGACATAGGCAACAATCAGCGCTAGATGGATGCTGCTGATAAGAAAGGGTAGCGTATGTAGCGCGCCGCCAAAGAAGGTCATAAAGCCAGTGATGGCGCCGCGTACCACTGGTTTCCCTCTTCCAGTCAGCTCCCCATCGTCAGAGAGCGCTTCGGAAAATGCCATACTGATGCCTGCTCCGGTAGCAGAGGCGATGCCGACAAGGAAGGCAGTCATTGGATTGTGGGTAGCAAAAGCTGTGGCAAAGATTGGGGCTAGCGTTGAGACTGAGCCATCCATTAATCCTGCCAATCCTGGCTGTACCACGCGCAGCAAAAAGTCGCGCGATTGCTCGTCTTTAGCATTCATGCCGCGCAGAAGTTCTGCGAGCTGACCTTTTATGGTTGGCGGCGTTTGCTCCTGGGTATCTTCGGCCGCTCTTGCTAGTTTGTCAGTTGCTGATGTTTGATTCTCCACACTGCTGGGGCTGTTTGCCGCCGGGTTCTGTTCGAAAGACATAAAAATTCTCCCCTGAGGAGGTTAATGTAACCTTCTTCTCTTATTTATGCTTTGCCTGGCAGGAAGGACACAGGCCGTAGAGACGAACCTCGTGTGAACTAAGGGTTATGCCACTTGCCTGTGCTGCGGCTTGCAAGATGGCTTCGGAAACCTTAACATCGACAGGTACATCAATGAGCGCTCCGCATACTGTGCAGATCGCATGATCATGACGTGAAATGCGCCCGTCATAGCGGCAACTCTCTTCGCTGGTGTTGATTTCTTTGACGTGCCCTTGCTCAACAAGGTTGTGCAGGATACGATACACCGTTGCCACACCTATACGGGGACGCTGCTCTCGCACTGTCTCGTAGATCTCCAGCGCAGTTGGATGATTGTTCGCGGTACGCACAACTTCGAGTACCGCCTGCGCATTGCTGGTTAGTTTATCTTTCATTTAGGTTACCCTAATAATGATAATCATTCTCATAACTACAAACTAAGTATAGACCATCTTTGTGTTTTATGTCAAGTTTTGGCCCTGAGAACGAGATCATTTCTTTTTCTCTACAAGGTGTCTTAAGCGGCACAGGCTAACCTACACAGTTTTTCAAGGCTTTTTAATAAGAGCCTGGTCGAAGGCAATGCTGCTCAAGCGGGCTCCTGTTCGTGGAGAGAAGAAGTCTCTGACATTGAGAGCAGGCTTTAGCAAGAATTAGCGCGGGAACGATCAGGACCGCACATTGCTATGTGCGGTCAGCTGGAAAAAATACTAAGCGATTGGCAATTCTTGGGCTAGCGGCGGCTATGGCGATGTACAAGCAGCAAGGCCAGAACAGCTATGAGCAGGGCCAGCACCATATCGATAAGGTAGCCAGTGGCGTAACTGGCAACGAGACGTGCGCTCATGCTGCCACTGCTAGTTTGACTGAGGGCTAGCGCTACCGCGACAACGGCGGCGATGCCAACGCCGGAGCCAAGCTGGATGGCTGTGTTCACAACCCCTGATGCCAGGCCCTGGTCGCGCTCTTCAACTCCGGAGGTTGCGCTGATCGTCAGGGCTACGAAGGTGAGCCCTAGACCTAAGCCAGTCAGTGTGAAGCCTGGCATAACATTGATAAGATAGCTACCTCCGGCTGTGACCCCGCTCAAAAGGAAAGCGCTTACACCAAGGATGAGAGCTCCGGCGGCCAGAGTTAAGCCGGCTCCAAAGCGATTCACGAGACGTGAAGCGAGAGCAGAGCCGACCAGAACCAGGGCACTATTCGGCAGAAAAGCGATCCCGGTCGCCAGGGCTGAGAGGCCGAGAACCTGTTGAAGGTAGAGAGTTGTGAAGAATAACTCGGAGGCAATGATTGCGTTGAGCAGGAGCGCCGCAAGATTTGCCCCTGTTACTCCTGGTAAGCGGAAAAGCCGAAAGGCAACCAGCGGCTGGCTCGTCCGCCGCTCAATCACAACGAAAGCAACTAGCAATATTCCCGCTACAGCCAGTAGCCCCAGGAAAAGACCGATAGGGAAACTGGCCTGTTCACTGCTATTGAGGGCGAAAATGAGCAGGCCAAGAGCCAGTGTGATCGTCAAAGCACCGGCCAGATCAAGCTTCTTACCAGTTTCTGATGAACTATCGGCTGGCAAAAGCCCTGGTGCAGCGATGGCCGCACCTAAGCCGATCGGCAGATTGATGAAAAAGATCCACTCCCAGCCAAGAGCTGCCGTGAGGATGCCACCGAGAATCATGCCAGTGGCGCCACCGGCAGCCCCCATAGCTCCCCAGACACCAAGCGCTCGGTTGCGCTCTTCCCCTCGCTGAACAGCGTGGTGAGCAAGGATAAGGCAGCAGGAGAGACCATAGCGCTACCGCAGCCTTGCAGCGCGCGTCCAATCAGAAGTACCAGAGCTGTTGGGGCAAATCCACAGAGTAATGAGGCACACGCAAAGACGAGCAAACCTGCGATAAATAGCCGCCGGCGGCCCCACAGGTCCGCCAGACGGCCTGCCAGGATCAGAAAACCACCAAAGGTCAGGGCATAGAGCGAGATGACATTTTGTAGATCTGCCTCAGTAGTAAAATCAAGACTGGCTTGAATGGAAGGCAGCGCAATATTTACAATTGTGATATCTACAACGATCATGAATTGTGCTGCGCAGAGCAGTGTGAGTGTGGCAAGTCCACTTCGTCTCTTGTTGACAGGTGTTTGCTGACGGAAAGGATTCAGGAGAGTGTGCAGCATGATTTACTCCACTTGCTTTTGTGAAAATGAGATCTGCAGATCTCTACTACCTGATACTAACTGGTCAACGCTAATTGGGGCCACCAGACGCCTGGGATAAGATAAGGCGTCGTTTGCACTTCTAGAGAAGGTATCATAAGGATTTGCAAATGTTCCTCTTCTTTCCGGCACTGCCACTGTACTTTGTCGGGTAGCAGTTTAGCTCCCCTGGCGTTGAGCGAGCTAACGTTTTCCCGATTCAGGAGATGACTGCCGACTGATGATAAGGCCAATACTATCGATGATGAGCGCGGCAAGCACACCAAGGCCAAAGCATTGCAGGACTGGCAGATTGATATGTAAGAGTTGGTCCAGAGAAAAAACCTCTGGACCAATGCATGCTAATACGATAGTGATCGTGAGTATGACCAGCGGGTACTCATATCCACCATTTACGCTCCAAAGTCCCTGCTTCCAGTGAAATTTTGCAACAGCCAGAAACATAGCAGCAAAAATAGCCACCTCGCCGAGGGGAACGAGCAGTCCAAGGGCTGTCAGGAGTCCTCCTAACAATTCGCCCACACCTCCTAAAAGCGCCCAGAATCCTGCTGGTTTGAAGCCTTGGCCCTCCAAAACTTTGGAAAGGCTTGTAAAGCCATCTCCGCCAAACCAGCCGAACAATTTTTGTGCTCCATGGCCAGCCAGTAGCAGGCCAACGGCGAGCCGTAGAAGCAAGAAACCCACTGTAGCTGAACTCATACTATTTGCCTCTTAAAATTTTTCTGAGACTTTTATTGCTATAGTTAAGAATCCTAGCATGAAAGCTTGACGAAGCCATCGGCCAATCAGCCAGTGCTTCCCTGTACCGATGAACAGACTATCCCTGCTTTTATGCATAAAGCCCAGAAAACCTTTAAGTAATTTGCTGTGCTCTCCCTTTGACGAAACTTGTCGCGGCGGACAATAGTATGGAGAGCCTGAGACGAGACTATGCGTCTTTCAGGCCCTGAGTTCCAGGCTGTCAGGATTGGAGTCGGCTTGCTCAAGCTAAAGTAATTTCTAGAGCTTGCTCATTCCGTGGAGGCTGATTGATGGGTCCTGGCTTCCCGCTGGTCCGTTTGAAGTGGAACCACATCACTGGTCTCTTGATAAAAGGTGAGCAGGCGATCTTTGAGCTCGGCCAGGATGGTGGCAAGGGCCGGGTCGCTGATGCGATTGTGGAGTTCTTGCGGATCGGTACGTAAGTCGTAGAGCTCGTCGGATTCATAGAGCCGGCGCACATACTTGAATTCTTTGGTTCGGCACATAGTAGCTTTGGTATGTTCGGCTCCTTCGCGCTGCTGCAGGCTTAAACGTGGCCAGTAGAGGCCGTTGGTATCATGCGCTGATCGGCTCTCTAGCTCCATAGCCTGCTTTTCGCTATGGAGCCGCCCACCTTCACAAAAAGCTGCATCACGGCCTTGCAGGGTCGGATCGCTCAGGAAAGGCAGCAGGGAGCGCCCAAAGTGGGTGTGACCCGGTTCTAGCCCTAACAGATCCTCAATGGTTGCCGGAACGTCGATAAGCTCCGTCAGTTCTTCACAGATATGCGGCTGGACAGGAATAGAGGCAGGTGGCTTGATGATGAGAGGTACCCGCGTCAGGCAGTCAGCAAAGATATTCTGGGCCTTTTCCACGAGTCCATAGTCGCCAGTGAAATCACCGTGATCTGAGAAGAAGAAGATAGCGCTTTCATCGTAGATATTCGCCTCGCGTAAGGTGGCGATGAGCAGGCCAAAGAGATGATCAACGTACGCGCACATACCGTAGTAGGTTGCACGCAGCTCGGCCCAGCGCTCCTCGCTCCAACTTTGCATATGCAGCGCTTCGTAAAGCCCTTTGAGCATAGCTGGCATATTGTGCCAATCTTCTGGGGCAGGAATACGCCCTGGCAGGTTGGCCCGATCTATCATGCTGAACCAGGGGTCGCTTACCTGGTAAGGAGGGTGAGGATTATGGAGGGCCAGGTAGATGCAGAGAGGTTGCCCGGCAGGCGCGTTTAGAATAGCTTGAATCGCGGCCTGCACGCACTCCAGGTCATGCTCGGCTTCCCGCTCTACCTTGCCGATGAAAAACGAGTAGAATGCATCGCTCTCGGGTGTGCCACGCCAATCTTGTTTGGAAGAGGCTTTAGGCGTGGGCAAAAAGCGATAATCGCAGTAGGCTGTAAAGCCGTGCTGGGCCGGTACAACATCGTTCTTGCCGCCCCACCAGACATAGTAGCCCTCATCTTTTAAGGTACGCAGAAGCATGGGCTCGTCTGCTTGCAACATGTGGAACATGGTTCTATGCCCCGCACGTGGGGATACCAGCCAGTAAAGAATGAGCAGCGGCTCGGCGTGCAGACGGGATTCTGGCAATATGTGTTAACAAATGAGACAGCATCGCTTTGGATCAGTGCATCAAGAACAGGGGTAACGGCGGTCGGATTGCCCGCGTGTCCAAGCACATCGCCACGCCACTGGTCGGGATTGAAGATAATGATATGTGGTTGTTTGGAGGCCATAGATTTCTACTTCCTTCTTTTGCAGCTTAGGCTTCTATAATAGTTTATAGGTTGTGCGCAAGATGGGCAGAGGAGATTGCTGTTATTAGGCGCATAAGGGGAGAAAGCTATGGGCTTACCACAAGCTGATCCTCTTCTCCCTTGCATGTGAGAGAAGAAAGGCAGCGGCTACAAGGACGCTTGCGACAAGAATTCCCGATTCACCCGTCCATAGCAGGGTGGCAGGGCCATTTGTGGCACGATCGAACACTGTCTGGATGATGGCATTCCAGGCAGCATGCAAAACGATAGGAGGCCAGATACTCCCCGTTGTCAGGCGCAGCCTGGCCAGGAAAAACGCGATAGATGTCGTAGTGAGCAGAAAGGTGAGCGCAGAAAAAGTCGCTGAAGGAGATGACGGTCCTGTCGCATAGAGGCCTGAGAAGATGAGCGGAAGATGCCAGAGGCCCCAGATCAGCCCGCTCAGCAAAATAGGCTTAGGAACGCGAGCATCAATCAGGCGGGTCAGCATATAGCCGCGCCAGCCGATCTCTTCACCAGCAGCGGTCAGGGTACCAATAATAGTCCCTAATGTCGTTGCCAGCAATAGTCTACACGAAAAATTGAGTAGCGGCGAATGCGCGATGAATGAGAGAGGTTGCAGGATGGCGTCTGAAGAGCCCCCTGTGGGGGAGACAAAGTGAGCCAGCCCCAGGCTCCAGGCTCCTCCATAGGCAATTAACCCTACGGCTGTGGGGAAGAGCAATGCGAACAAAATTGCACGCCACGATCGCCACCCTCCAGGACTAAATGACACGTCAGCAAAGCCCTCACGAAGTACCAGGCGGGTGATGATCGAGGAGAGTCCGGGAATCCACATCAGCAGGGTAACCCAACTGAAGTTGTGGGTGACAATGATAGTCCCTTCGAGCAGAGCAGAGAGCGGGATCAGAAGAGCGAAAAAGAGCAGGAGCCCGCGTCGGGACCGGCTTCTTTGTGCTGTTTCTTCGGTTGAGGAGGCTAGAGCCTCTAAGGCGTTCGTCATCGATGTCATTTCTCCCTGTTTCCTATGATTTCTTTCATTGACTATTTGGACAGCATACTTTACCCTCTGAGTGACAGAAGATGAGAGGCCTCATCCTCTGCCACTGGAGATTATCTGCGACGTAGAGATAGAGTAACTGTGCTCGAAGAGGCTGAAGCGTTGTTTCGCGCAGCCCGGAGCAAAAGCACAGCTCTCACAATCCCAATGAGTAGGGTGAGCAGCGAGAGAAGCAGTAATGCCCAGCCGAGATCTGGAAACATACCTGGAAGATCTAGCCATGATATTCCTCCAAGCACTATTGGGATGCCAAGGAGCAGGAGGAGCGCGAGGCCCACTTCCCAGGTCACCCGCAGGCTCGCCAGAAGCAAGGAGCGCTTGCGGGATAAGGCGCTCTGGAGGCGTTGTCCGAACATGCTAGACCAGCGCCGCAGGCGCCCGGCGGACCAGAGCAGGTAAATGGCCCATACAAAGAGGGTAGAATCCGCATACAAGTAGAAGGATTGTACATTAAGCCCGGGAGCAGTATATGGTTCGGAGCCAGCGAGCAAACGGGTAAGGTTATTCTGCATGTACATGATAGGTTCCTGGGTCGGAAGGCTGGCTTCATTAACGTTCATCAATATTACCGCGCCCAGGTGGTGCTGTGGCTCCATCACTAGAAGTGAAGCATAATTCACTATGGTTCCTAGATGATAGATGGCCGGAACTCCTGCTATGGAGCCATTGAACCAACCAAGACCATAGTTTCCCTTCAGGTCGAGAGCGGCCCCTTCTGGACCAAACGAGGCATGCGGATTTCCTGCATACATGCGCGCGATTCCTTGTGGAGAGAGTATACTAGTGCCCTCATAGCGTCCACCATTCATCTGGGCAACAAGCAGATGTGACAAATCCTCTGCAGTAGAAATTACCATCCCAGCAGGACCAAGGGCGGGTAAATACAAGTTCTGCGTCGATCTGGGGAAGCCAAAGTACCAGGTATATCCTTGTTGCAATCCCTCTTGCTGGGCCTCTTTCAGTGAGAGGGTACTGTGGTTCATATGCAAGGGCGAAAAGATGTGTTGCTTGACATAGGTACCAAACTCTTCGCCAGAGATGGTTTGTACAATCAGGCCCAGAGTTTCATAGTTCGCATTACTATATTCAAAGGTCGTACCTACGGCATGGACAAAGGAACTAGAATGAAAACTGCGTACCCCATCTTCCAGCGACCAGTTGCGCTTGCTTGGATCTGACAACCAATCTTTTCCCCCCAAAGAGCCAGAAATGCCGCTGGTATGATCTAATAAGTTAGCGATAGTGACTCTGCTAGATTGAACAGGGTCGGAGAGACGCCACCAGGGAAGGTAGCGTTGTACAGGGGCGTCCAGTTGCACCTTGCCAGCCTCCACCAGTTGCATGATCGCCAGCGCTGTAATGGGTTTGCTCGATGATGCGATCATAAACGGCGTTTGTGGCGTGACTTTCATCCCCTCGTCATTGGCCTGACCGAAGCCCTTCAGATGCACTACATGATCGTTCTGGATGATGGCTACCTGCACACCAGGGATACGTTTTTCTTGCATTCCGGCGGTGATGAAAGCATCGATCCTGGCAAAATTCGGGGTCGTTACTGACGATGCGGCCAGTACAGGTCTGGCCACCATCATGCTATAGAGTATGGCTAGCAGTACTGTGAGCGCAAAACCGAGAGATTTTCGCTGCCCAGCTAGACATGTTATCTTGCGGATAGACATTTAGAAACCTTTCTTATAGATCTTTTGAGGAATAGCAGAGAAAAAAGTCTGGTTCCTCCACTCGTGGTAGAACTCGCTTCACGGGGATACATTTTCTGTTATGGTCCGCCTCGCGTATTTAGAGAGTAACTGATGGAGTGTCCCGGCGTCATGATGCCGCTGTCCCGACATATAAGGGACATTGATCTCCTGACAACGGGATACACGAGTTGGTAAGCTGTATGCATAAAGACAAAGAAGATCTCTTGTTGACTACCAAAGGATAGGCTAATGGTAAAAATCTATAATTCCGAGCGAGCAGTACCTTTTATTGGGAAGATCAGTTTCCTGGTGCTTTCCTGCCCTCTCGGCTTGTTTTACTTCTTGACAATTTTTACTGGCTTCACGCTCAGCATCGCGACGCTAGTCATAGGGGTTGGCTTCCCTCTACTCGAAAGGACATGTGCTGTCGTGCATGCCCTCGCCAACTGGGAGCGTCAACTGATAGCAAGCACCTTGCGGCTATATCTTCCCAAAGGCGAAGACTCTTATTTAGAGCAGACATGGCGGCAGCGCTTGCGTAGCTTCCTCTCTGCATCCCTCACATGGAAAAGATGTTTCTACTTCCTGCTCAAAGTCCCTCTAGGGCTTCTCTCTTTTTGTCTGATATTGCCACTGTTTTTTGCATCTGCAGTTTGCGTGCTAACGCCACTGTTCTACCTGGTGGGTACATATTTCCTGGCTAGCCCCCTTTCGGCAGGAGCCCCGGCCATTATTTTCAAACTGGGAGGTATTATTCAACTCACCACTTCCTTTAATGGTACAATGTTTGCTAGATCGTTGGCGGTAATGGGTGCAGGATTTGTAGGCTCTTTACTTACCTATCTGCTGGTCAACGGCCTGGTGGCTCTCTCCGAGAGGCTAGCCAGGGCTTTGTTGACTGTGGGCCAGAAAAAGTCAGGGTGCGAGGAACAACATGGCTCTCACCTGGATGCTGTGCCTGCTAGCACTCTGTCTCAAAAAAGCATATGGTAGGAACGAGAAGCGTCTTCGTAGCCCGGTGGAAGTGATGCAAAGAGGAGAAGTCTTGGATAGTGAGAAAGCGGGAGCATATGAATAGGGAACGTCAGACTGAAGGAGAGAATGCAGAAACTACCAGTTTGCCATCTGAACGCGTGGAAAGTCAGGGCCAGGTGCGCAGTAGCTGGCTCCTGCTTGCACGGATTATCTGGACGATTATCACGCTGCTCTCGCTGTTACAGTTTGTGGTGTTACTCCCAGCTATATTCAAGCTCTACTGGCAAGTTTGTCAGCACCAATGCGCATTAACAGAAACCAGGCCAGGAGTCTGGGGGATATCCCCAACGTTTTACGCGAGCTACCATCTTGTCTTTCTAAGCGTGCTGATGGTCGTTTGCAGCACCATCGGTATTCTGCTCTTCTGGCAGACAAGGGGAAAACAATCAGTCGATTTTATGGCCTTTCTGGCTTCGCTGATGATGGTCACTATCGGACCTTCGATTGTTCTCAACATCGTCTATCTCCAATGGCCGCCTACACAACTGGATGCTGCGACCATGCTGGGGTTCGGCCTGCTCTCCTGTGGCAATATCCTGCTCATCCTCTTCCTTTTTCTCTTTCCCAATGGCCGTTTTGCGCCAGGCTGGATGATCGTACCTGTCAGCATACTGATCAGCGCCCTTCTCTTCTGCAACCTCTTTCTGCGCGTCGCTCAAACTTTGGGGGTGAGGTTGCCAGCCTATGTGCTGACTGTTGCTCTCGTGATATTCACCTTAATGACGGTAGGTGCCTTTGCCCTCAGTGTGGCCTCGCAAGTCTATAAATATCGCCGGATCTCTACCGCGGCGCAACAGCAACAAACAAAGTGGATTGTTCTTGGGATTGTTGTGCTCTTTGTGGCTTTCATTGTGCAGCAGTTCTTCAACTGGGTGTTGCCTTCGAACGCTCTGACTACGCTCCTCTATATGACCATCGCCTATTGTGCCTACCTCTGTTTGCCGCTCTCTATCGGACTGGCACTGCTGCGCTATCAGCTCTGGAACGTCACCATCTTGATAAATCGAGCACTGGTCTATGGTGTTCTAACAGCTCTGGTGATCGGCTGGTATGTGCTCGTTGTTGGTGGTCTGGGCACACTTTTGCAGGCCTCGGGCAATCCACTCATTTCGTTACTTGCTATTGGGATGATTGCTCTGCTCATTCACCCGTTGCGCATCCGTTTGCAACAAGCTGTCAACCGTCTGCTCTATGGAGAGCGCGATGATCCCTATACAGTGCTCTCGCGGCTAGGGCAGCGTCTAGAAATGGCGATGGCAGCGGAAGCGCTGCTACCAACCATTGCTGAGACAGTTGCAGGAACCTTTAAGATTCCATATGCGGCCGTCACGTTGAAGCAGGGGGAACAGTTTAGCGTGGTAGCAGCTTATGGGCAACCCACTCAGGACCTCTTGCATTTTCCCCTGAAGCACCAGACAGAGGTAGTAGGTGAACTGATCCTTGCTCCGCGCTCACCTGGCGAACCCTTTACTACAGCTGACAAACGGCTCTTAGCGGACCTGGAGCGGCAGGCGGGGGCAACTGCGCACTCAGTCATTCTGGCAAGAGCCTTGCAGCGCTCACGTGAACGTCTGGTAACGGCACGCGAGGAGGAGAGAAGGCGTATACGCCGCGACCTACATGATGGGCTGGGACCTGTGCTAGGGAGCCAGATGCTCAAGTTGGACGCTCTACGTCAGCTGATGCAACGCGATTTGGTAAGAGCCGAATCTCTGCTGGTAGACCTCAAGCAACAAACGCAATTGTCCATTGCTGAGATTCGTCGGCTGGTTTATGATCTGCGCCCACAGTCGCTGGATGAGCTCGGACTTATCTTCGCCTTACAGGAGCAGGCAGCATACTATGAGCGGAGTGGGGTGAAGATAATCTTCGAGATAGCCCAACCGCTTCCACTACTCTCTGCCGCTCAGGAAGTGGCCATCTATCGCATCATACAGGAAGCGCTTACTAATGTAGTGCGTCATGCGCAAGCACAAAATTGTACAGTGCGGCTCACCTGGGAAGATACGCTCTCAATTGAGATCTGTGACGATGGACGCGGCTTGCCAGAACAGCGAAGATCGGGCATCGGCCTCTCCTCGATGTTCGAGCGAGCTTCTGAATTGGGTGGTATCTGTACCATTGAGATGAGAACGACTGGTGGCACCTGCGTACATGTCTGTATTCCCTTACTGAAGGAGGACATACCATGAGGCCCATACGTTTGCTCATCGCGGATGACCATCCTGTTTTCCGTGATGGTTTGCGTATCTTGCTGGATCTATTGCCAGAGATTGAAATTGTGGGGGAAGCAACAAATGGGAAAGAAGTAGTAATCAAAGCGAGCGAATGCGGGCCTGATGTGATTCTGATGGATATTGGCTTGCCAGGCATCAATGGCATCGAGGCTACACGACAGATCCTACGCTCGAATCCCGGGATAAGTATCCTGATTGTGACTATGTACGAAGACGATGACTCGATATTCGCTGCTATGCGAGCTGGAGCACGCGGGTATGTACTCAAAGGTGCCGACCAGGATGATATCTTGCTGGCGGTTCGGGCTGTGAGCAGCGGCGGAGTCATCTTTAGCCCGACGATTGCTCACCGGGCTCTGGCCTTTTTTGCAACGTTCACGCGAACAAGGGCGCAAGTGTTTCCCGAACTGACCGAACGCGAACGCGAGGTGTTAGAGTTGATCGCCCGGGGCGACAACAACACGATTATTGCAGAGCAACTGATCATTAGCCCCAAGACGGTACGCAATCTAGTATCCAGTATCTTTAGCAAATTACAGGTTGCCAGCCGGGCAGAGGCCATTGTACGCGCGCGTGAGGCGGGGTTAGGCCAGCAAGAGCTCGATTAAATCTCTTGTCAGTTCCACTCGCTGAAGACTGAAAGCTCTTTATTCCTACTTTAGATATTTCAGAGAGCTAGGGATACGTCGCGTAATTTACTATAGAGTATACTAAAAATATTGTATTATAGGTGTAGGAAAAAGAAATGTAGCGAAAAGGAAGAATATGATACAACCTTTACAGTTGATTGAACGGCATGCAGCAGAGTGGCATGCTGCAACCCATCATTCCTTCTTACAGGCTGTGAGCAATGGCTCGCTGGCCCCGCAAGCGTTTTCTGCCTGGCTGGTTCAGGATTATCACTTCGCTCAGGGAGAGCTAGCTTTTCAGGCGCGTCTTCTGGCCCAGGCCCCTCGCTCAGATCAGGCGCTTATCATAAACGGTCTTATTGCGATGAATGCGGAACTGAGCTGGTTTGAGTCCAAGGCTGACGAGTTTCAGCTTTCCTTGCACGATCCCGCGCTTCCCGTGACTGTGGCCTACGGAGAGTTTATGCACGGTCTTGAGCATGCCGCGTATCCTGTCGCGCTTATGTCCATGTGGGCGATAGAGTACGCATATTTGGAGGCCTGGAAGACTGCTCTTCCCGGAAGTCCAAAATACCGTGAGTTCGTGGAGCGCTGGACCAATCCGGCTTTTCAGACTTTTGTGGGTGAGCTTGAACAGGCTGCGGCGGCCGCCTTGAGCAGTTTTGAAGCTGATAAAGAGGTGGATGCGGCTTTTCTTGATATTGCCCGGCTTGAGCGCGAATTCTGGGATATGGCTTGGTCTCAGGCTTTACACTAAGCAGTTGGCGAACGTTAGTTCGCCAGCCTGGCTATCTCCGATGCTTACCCTTGTTATTCCACATAGTCTCAGTAACGGATATACCTCAGCTTTTATTCTGCTCGTGGGCGACAAGAAAAATTAGCACATGAGTTAGTCAGGTATGCTAAAATGGTTTTATGGTAAAAGTGCTTTTGTAGCGTGAGGATAATTTAGGAGCCCTGGTTTGATGTATGGAGTAGTTTCTCTCTTTGACAGGCATACGACAGAAGCTATTAAAAGCCTGTGGGCAGAACTGGCTGTCGATTTTGGCCTTCGCCGGATCGCTGAGGTGCTGCCCTATCCGCATGTGTCCTATCAAGTCGCAAGCCGTTATGATGAGCCGCAACTCATAAGGTTGTTAGAGAAGGTAGCGCAACAGACCAGGCCATTTACGATTCAGGCCACTGGTCTCGCCTTTTTACGGGCAGCCATCCGGTGCTTTATATACCTGTCGTACGCACGGGAGAGCTATCTTGCTTTCATCAAGAGCTCTGGTCGGCGATCTCGTGTGCCGCGCAAGAGATTATGCCGTACTATGAACCGGAGATCTGGGTGCCTCATATTACGCTTGCCGAGCACGATATTGAGGCGGAGAAACTGTCTCGCCTCATGGCTCGACTCTTCACGCGCGAATTGCACTGGAAGATTACTATCGACAATTTGGCGCTCATTCAGGATACCGGAACGCAGCAGGTGTTGGGCTCTCAAGTTTACTTTCAGCAGCCCTGAAACCCATAAGAGTGCTTATTAGGGTCGTTTTGCTTTGCTGGCGCGCGTCAGCAATCGCGTTCCACACTTTGAAAAGCGCTGAGCGCCGCTACTCTAAGCTTGTTCCACGGTCATGTTTGAATATTTCTGCCGCGCCAGGGCTCTGCTTTGGGCAATCGTAGAGCAGTAAACAAAAGGAGCTGATCCGTTTATGGCTAACTGGATCGTAGAAGATCAGATCTATGGCGAGATTGAGATTATAGAACCGGTGCTGCTCGATTTGCTCTCGACTGAGGCCTTGCAGCGCTTGCGAAATATCCATCAGGCTGGCGCGCTCTACCTGGTCCGACCTGGCAAGCATACCTCGCGTTATGAGCATTCAGTTGGTGTGATGCTCCTGGTTCGACGACTTGGCGGAAGTGTAGAAGAACAAATCGCTGCCCTGATCCACGACGTTTCGCATACAGCCTTTTCCCATGTAATTGATCGCGTATTTGAGAATAGCGCCGAAGACTATCATGAGCATCATTTTGCTCAGCTTGTTCAGCAATCAGCTATACCCGCGATTGTGGAGCGCTATGGTTTCTCCCTGACTCGTCTCCTTGATACTGAACGCTGGTCGTTGTTGGAGCAGCCCTTACCCGATCTCTGTGCGGATCGCCTTGACTATACCCTGCGTGATTTGTCCCAGGCTGGCCTGGTAGAGCGCGAGGAGATAGCACAATTTCTGGCAGCCCTGAGCGTTTCACAAGGCAGGATTGTGCTTACCGATATGCAGGCTGGGACCTGGTTTATCAAGGCCTATACCAGGCTACTTTTTGAGGTCTTCGCCAATCCGCTCACCCTCTATGCCAATGAACTGCTGGCCCAGATCATCAGCTCTGCTTACAGACGCGGTATTCTCAGCGAACGCGATTTCTTCCTTGATGATGAGCAGCTTTTATCCCGTTTACGCCGTGGAGGCGATCCCGAGATTGTTGCCAGTTTAGCCGTACTCAATCCAGAACTTCGGGCCGTTAATGACCCTGACAACTTCGAATTCCATGTTCCGCTGAAGTTTCGTTCGGTTGACCCTCTTATTCTGTCAGAACATGGCGGCCTTCAGCACTGCTCGGAGCTCTCTTCAAGTGTCAAAGAGTCTCTAGGGAAGCTGAAGCAGCAATTTCAGAGAGCGGGCTTTGTCAGAAGAGTAAATACTGCTGTTAGCAAGTGAGTCTGCCTTCGGCGCTTAAAAAGCATTAAGAACGATGGGGCTATGCCTATTCTTCCTCTTTTCGTGTTAGATAAAAGATGGATGTTAGATTACCTTGCCGGAAGCATGCCTCATGTGCGGCTCACGGGCGGGTGAGCCACAACAATAAGAGCAGTAAGAGTGTCGTAGTAACCGGAAGAAGTACACTTTTATAGTCTTCTTGCCCCTGCTCAAGAAGAAAGCCTTTGACTCAAAGCTTTCTTGATGGTATCGGTTGCCACCATATCTTTGTAAGGCAGGGCAATAGCAATCAGGCCGGCCTTTAGATGAAATTCGTTGGCTTCGTCGTAGGCCTTCTGGCTAATTTGGGGATTCTGAGCAAATGTTGGGCCTATCGCATCGAACACAGGTCTTGTGACTTGCATATCGCGCAGATGGAGATACTTTTCGAGGAGGCCCATCGCCTGATCTGGCTGCTTCTGAATGAAGTCTTCCGCCTGCGCAATGGCGCGAATAAAGGCGAGTACCGCCTTTGGCTTGGTATCGATCACAGTTTGCTTGGTATAGAAGACCCCATGAAGCTGCCCTTGCATCGCCGGGATATCCCCACGGTCCGGGCTAATGAAAAGATCTCCGATTCCTGCCGCCTCGGCTTCCTGGCCAGCGGGGGAAAAGAAAGAGATAGCATCCACGCGACCAGTGCTCAGGGCTGCCAGAGCTGCCGTCTCGGTCCCCCCGAGATTTACCAGGATTGCATCTCGCTTAACATCATAGCCATAGATCCTGAAGAGATAGATCATTAGGGCCTCTGTTCCGCTCCCAGGAGAGGTGATGCCAATCTTTTTGCCTACTAAGGCCTTCACCTTTTGCTCAAGCGAACTGGCCGCCGAAAGATGTGCCTGTTGGGCAA
Source organism: Ktedonosporobacter rubrisoli (assembly GCF_004208415.1). Lineage (GTDB taxonomy): Bacteria > Chloroflexota > Ktedonobacteria > Ktedonobacterales > Ktedonobacteraceae > Ktedonosporobacter > Ktedonosporobacter rubrisoli. Next base: position 8,991,858 of record NZ_CP035758.1, read on the forward strand.
AGCGTTTGCTTATCGTGACATCGATAAAATACCCATTGGTCAGAGCTCCCAGCAGCCTGATTTGCGAATCGATGCGTGAGACGGTGAAGGCATCAGTGATGACTCCTCCACCGGCAAGTTCAATACTATTGGATTCAATTGCGGCGGCCATTTTCGCTCCGGTCCCCAAAACGGGAGGAACAGTGGGATTGAGCGTCAGTCCTTGAGCCTTAAAATATTGTTTCTGAAGCGCGACATAAAGAGGAAAATAGCCAACAGCACTTGAGGTTTGCCCCACATTCAATGTCATGCTGTTCACACTGTCTGAAGGCGGAGGTGCCCCCAATCCACTACAGCTAGTTATGCTTAAAATGAGTAGCAAGGAACAAGCAAACAATACCCACAATGAACGTCTCGAAAGATACATATTCCATTCTCTCTTTCCAAATGAGTTGGTGATACAGTAGGGAAACCTCTTCGCTGCGTGCTATGCTCTTCTCAAGGAAGAAGTGAGTATCCCTGTTTTATGCCCACTTTCCAGCGGGACGTCTTCCTATCAAGGAAGTTGACGAGTGTATTAAGTAACGCTGCAATGACTGTCAGAACGAATAAGGCCGCGAAAACTCTCGCGGTATCAAACTGTGTTGCTGAATCGTTGATCAAATATCCAATCCCATGATTAGACGCGATCAACTCAGCGATGACCGCACCAATCAAGGCATAAGGAATAGAGATGTGGAATCCCATAAGGACCGAACTGCTGGCAGATGGGATGATAACTTTGAAGAGCATTTCCCGGCGCTTGCCTCCCATGAGCAGGACAGCATCGATCAGATTTTGATCAACGTTGCGTACCCCGGAGAGGGTGTTGAAAAAAACCAGGAAGAAGACCGTGACAGCGGCCAGGATCACTTTCATCTGGATATCGATCCCAAACCACAGAATGAAGAGAGGAGCCAGGGCTACCTTGGGAATACTATAGAGCGCAACCACAACAGGATCAAAGATTCTGGCAAGGATCGGCTGAAGTCCCAAGAGAAAACCCATCAGAACGCCGCTGAGCAAGCCTAATAGCAGCCCAAGCAAGGTTTCCTGAAGCGTTATTTCCGTGTGATACCACAAGGTGCCATCAGCGATCCAGAGAGAGATGCGCCGGGCTACGGCAAGTGGACTACTGATGAACAGAGGATTGATATATCGACCTGAAAGAAACTGCCAGGCGAGAAGCAGACCAACCAACAAGAGCAAACGACCGCCAACGATAAGTAGCGCTTGCCTCAGCGCGCGAAGCTTTGCCTTATTCCAAGTCGAAGAGTGCTCTCGTCTCTTCTGCTGTGGCGTGTTCTCAAGAGGAGAAATGACCTTCATACCTTTCCATCCTGCTGGGTACGGACTTGCATGAGGTCGTTCCAGAGCCGGCGATGTAGCTCGGTAAACTCGGGATGAAAACGGATCTCGATTGCGTCTAGTGGGCGAAGAAGAGTAATAGGCTCGTCAAGCGCCATTAGGCCTTGCGTGCCAAGGAAGAGCGCGCGATCTCCCAAGGCAATGGCTGCCTCAAGATCATGATAGACAAAGAAGCTTCCCTGCTCCATATGTACACTGACATCGTACAGAATGGTGTCCATCTCTCCTCCTGCCTGACTGTGAGGCTCCTGCCAGAACTTGTCGTTGTTTAGCCGAGAGGGCGCTAGTGGTCGCCTTTCAGGCTCAGGCGAGCTCTGAGCCTTTCAATCTCCCAATAGGCTTGTTGAAGTGCTGCCTGAAGTTGAACTGATTCTTGCCGCAAGTTTTGCGTCCTCGCCAGCAAATTATTGAGTGGTCCTGAGATTTGCCAAAGCACGTTCTCCTCATTCAAGGGAGCTCGTGCGCCGAAGTCTCCATTGGCGACACGCATATGCGTTGCTACAATTTTTTGAATACTTGCCTCCAGGAGTTGTTTCTGTTGAGCTGCTACTTTTGCTTGCTGCCCAAGATCGTGTTCAAGCCTGGCAATCTCCTCGGCCGTATCTGCACGAACAAGTGCCTGAATGGTCCCATGTACCCAGGCAAAGGCCACCACTGAGACAAGAAGCTGAATGAGAATGATGGGGGTGATAATCCCCACAAATGCGATGGTGAGGATCGCATCCAACTCAGCTGTATGTGGCAAGTAGGTCAGGCTCAACCAGGTAAAGAAACAATTTCCTATCGCTACAAGAAAGACCCACCAGGGAGGAAGAAATGAGACGGCACACACTAATGGGAGGACTAACAGGCCAAAAAGTGGCAGAACCTCCATGCTCAATCCTCCTGGTGTGGTGATAATGTTCAATACGGGAAAGGCGAGAGAAGTGAGCACGGCCAGAATACCTGCTTGATTGATTAAGCCCATCCGATTGAGAAGGGTGGCAACGATTAAGCCAAGCGTTGAGAGAATGACAATAAGCGCCAGATACGTGTTCGTCCCAATAAAGCCAGTAGGAAGGGAAACGAAGAGCAAAAGATAGAGACCCAGGATGATCTGACTTCCTATTCTTCCGCGTCGAAAGCGTTCCTGCTTTTCAAAGGAGGCCGAACGCTCAGGTTCTGGAGGTGAGGAGAGACGGTACCACCAGCGTAATGCCCTGCTTTCCTGGTATGTTTTAGGCGCCAGATAGATGGGAGACTCACTATCGCTCGTAGAAGCGCTTTCAAAGTCAGTATGCGAGGAAAACTTCTTCATAAATGATGAACTCCCTTTCAATAATAAATGTGGAGGCGAATTATTTCCTTGCTTGCGAGCTGTCTTTCTTGTGATCCTTGCTTTCCAAGCTTTCAAGAACGATGAGACCCATGGACTGTAAGTCTCTGAGCGTTTCCTCTACGAGCGTCTGGGAAGTTGAGAGTATTTCTGCAATTTTGGCAGCGCTTTTGGCCCCATCGGCGAGGGCAAAGACAGCTCTATGCTGCCGTGAGAAACTGCGCATTTGCCCTGGGTTCAGAGAAACTGTCTGCCGGGGGTATAAGACTGATTGTCCAAGGTCAGTGAGTTGCGGCTGGTTTATCACTTCTGATTGAGGCGTAAATATCCAGCGTATCCTCCCCAGACGAGAAAGTTCCTGGACCGCCGACTCTCCCTCTAGCTGTAGACTACTCTTAGAAATGAGCGTACATGAAGTCATCACTCCTGATATAATGTGGATCTCCACACGATACGGTTCTCGCAAGTTTGCACTCCCTGCAGGGACCTCAGCAGTTAACCACCCTGTCTGCTGATGGGCATGCATCATCTGCATGATGGTCTTGAAATCGAGCGTGTACATCAAGGTAAGGACTCATCCTTCTCAAGAAATGGTGAAGTGCCATGTGTCGAGTCCCTCGAAACTGCTCAATTGGTCACAGAAAATGGTGTATTGGTTGTGTGCGTTGTTCCCTCTATTTGCCTTGAGAGAAGGCAAATTGGGCCATGTGCTCAAACGAGCGAATCTTCTCGGGATAGACCGAGCTGTTGCTCAACTCGCGATAGATGGTGGCGACTGTCACGACGATACGTTCGCTATCAATCCAGTCAGCATACCGATTCAGCTCAAGAGAGCGGCTGGCCTCCAGAGCAGGTATGCCTGCCTCGTAGTATTTGTGGGTTTGCGCAAAGACATACTCAAGATAGCCCTTGAACTCGCGCACTCCCTGCTTATCGGTAATCGGACCGTGCCCAGGGACAATTGTCTCTACATCAAGTGAAAGGAGGTAATCGCAAGCCTTGATCCAGTTAGAGACAGGACCGGACCAGGCAATAGGGTGGCCACCGATAAAAAGGAGATCGGCAGCGAAGACTGTACGGTCAGCAGGAACATAGACAATGGTATCTCCACGGGTATGCGCTGGTCCCAATTCAATGAGGCGCACTTCTTTGGCGCCAACATGAAGGACACATTCGCCCTCAAACGTTTCCTTTGGTGGCGTCAAGTGAATATTGTTGAAATCGAAGGCACCATAGGCATGGCGCAAGAAGGTGGCTAAGTGACCATGGGCCTGTTGGATCATCTCAGCACGTTGCTGGGGAGTAAGCTCGGCAGGAATCTGCTCAACGGTACGCCTGGAGGCGATGATGCGTGCATCAGCAACCAGCTGGTTCCCAAACCAATGATCGCCGTTAGCGTGGGTATTGACGACCATATCAATATGTGCAGTAGCCGGAACGGCTTTGCGCATACTAGAAAGCATCTCGCGTGTGAGTGTGAGATCAAAGAGGGTATCGACGAGCAGAGACGCCTCTCCATCGACAATCAAGCCAGCATTGCTCCATCCCCAGGAGCCATTTGGCTGTAAATAGGCGTAGACGCTGTTGCCCAGATCGTGCAATCCTCTGGTATAAGTCCACTTGCTCATATCTTTTCAACTTCCCTGTTGCTTCAGGTGTGCCAGCCCTCAGATAGTCCCTCATCTGTGAGAAGAGCAAAGGAGCAAGAAGAAAATACGCCTCTTCATTTTGTACAAGCAGTTTTCAATGTACCTCTTGCTCTCTTAAGTACGTTTCTCCAAGCAATTTGGCTGGCTGTATACGCTAAGGCTCTCCCATCTAGAGAGAAGAAATAGTTTCACTACATTCTGAAAGAGTCAAATCAAATAATAAGCGTCACCATAGTAATATAGTCATGATGGAATGTCAAGAGGTTTTTATCTTCTAGCTGCAATATCATATTTGAAACACCCTTTCATCATTGTAAAAAATACGAGTAAGAGCGGTAAGGGGATATCTCAACATATGTTAACAGAAGTTGCCTTTTTCACTTTCTGGCTTGAGAGGGAAGGCATATATTCCAGGCTGATAGGGAAAAATGAGCAAACGAGATGATACTGCTACTTATGCAGAAGCGCTATTATCTGGATCAATGCGTTTCAAGGACAACGGAGCTTATTAGATGGGGAGGAATTTCTCTAATATCTTCCTGGGCTCAGCGCACTTTGAGAGGGCAGCCTATCCTTTATTGGTGGGCTCCCTCTCGATCTTGTCAGCTTTGCCTCTTCCCTCGATTACCCTTCCTCACACGTTGGGCACGCTGTTTCACCTCAACGAGGACTCATCCTTATTGCGCCATCCAGTCTGATTACTTCTCCGTTGAGCATTTCGTTTTCGATGATGTGTCTGGCCAGAGAGGCATATTCTTCTGGACGGCCAAGGCGTGAAGGGAAAGGAACCTGTTGGCCAAGAGAGATACGCGCTGCCTCGGGCAAGCCTGCCAGCAACGGAGTATCAAAGGTGCCGGGGGCAATGGTCATGACGCGAATACCATTGCGGGAAAGGTCGCGAGCAATGGGTAAGGTCATGCCTACGATACCACCTTTAGATGCGGAATAGGCGGCTTGCCCGATTTGGCCATCGAAGGCTGCCACCGAGGCCGTGTTGATGATCACTCCCCGTTCTCCAGCAGTGCTAACTGGCTCATTGGTGGCCATGCTCTCCGCAGCCAGGCGAATCACATTGAAAGTACCGATCAAATTGATCGTAATTACCTTGTTGAACAGCTCAAGGCTGTGCACGCCTTTTTTGCCGAGCACTCTTTCAGCTATGCCTATGCCGGCACAGTTGATAGCGACGTGGAGCCCACCAAAAGTATCGACTGCCGTTTTAACGGCAGCCTGCACGTCGGCTTCTGATGTGACGTCTGTCTTTACAAAGAGAGCCGCGGAACCAAGCTCTTCGGCCAGAGCTGTGCCCGCTTCGTTATTCAAGTCAACAATGACTGCTTTGGCTCCAGCCTGCACCGCCATACGTACGCAGGCGGCTCCCAGGCCGGAAGCTCCTCCTGTCACTAAAACGCCTTTGTTTTTGAGATCCATATTTACTGCCTTTCTGTTATATGTTGTGCAGCCCTACGCTGTTCCAGCAGCCACATGTAAAGCTGGGGTGAGTCGTAGGTCTGGGTCCAGGAGTCGTGGGTAGCGTCGGGATAAATAGTCAGTTGTGCATTTCCATGGCAAGCTTGCAAGGCCTCTACCATTTCTTGTGAGCGCTTGAGGGGGACTACATTGTCTTTCGCTCCGTGAAAGGCTCGGACTGGCAAGTGGCGAATAGCACAGACCTGGGACGGATCGCCACCGCCGCAAATAGGCACAATCGCGGCAAAGCGCTGCGGATTGGCAATTGCCAGGCTCCATGTTCCGAAGCCTCCCATGCTTATTCCAGTAACGTAGATGCGCTCGGGATCAACAGCGTAGTTGTGCTCAATCTCATCTATGAGCGCCGCGAGAGTATCCAGATGAGAGGGCGTGATCCAGCGCTCGTTATATGGGCACTGGGGAGAGACGACGATAAAGGGAAACTTCTGCCCTTCTTTGATAAGCTTTGGTGGGCCATGGCGCGTAACCAGATCTAGATTGCTGCCTCGTTCGCCGGCTCCATGCAAGAAGAGGACGAGTGGCCAGCGCTCTGTCTCAACTTCGTCATATTCTTTGGGCAGATAGAGCAGGTAACGAAGAGAATGCGTAGGGTGGTTGTGTCGGTGAAAGGTATAGGCTTGTTGAGCATTTTGCATGCTGCATATCTTCCTTCTCATGTTTCGATCAAGGACATTTTGCAAGGTCTCCTATCTATGATAACCTGTGAGCAGGAATGCTGACAAGCATCCCCTTGTGTCTCTCTTCCGCTGGTGCTAAATTCTGTAGTGTAGGGCTATTACGATGGATAGGCATTGGTTTACGTTTAAGTGATAAGGATATATGAGTGAATAAAAAGCAAGAGCGACTCTATCTGCTAGAAAGACAAATAGAACGGCTGAAGAGGCGCGTTGATAGGCTAGATCAGCGTAGTAATCGCTATTCCTGGCTACGGGTTGGGATCTTTTTTGGCGGCTTGTTGCTCTGTGTTCTGGCCTTTCTGGTGAGCTGGTGGCTGGTGGCTGTGATGGCGCTGATAGCGCTGAGCGCTTTCTTTATCGTCGCACACTTTCAGGGCAAGATTGATAGAAGCCTTAATCGGCATCGTATCTGGTTATATATCAAATCGACCCATGTTGCGCGCATCAAGTTGGATTGGAATAATCTGCCGCCTGTCCCTGCAGGTGAGGCCCGCCCGGAGCATCCCTTTGAAACGGATCTGGATATTACCGGTGAGCGTTCAATCTATCGTTTACTAAATGTTGCGGCGTCGCTCGATGGTGGCCAGCGCCTGCGCAACTGGCTGTTAGCTACTGCGCCAGACCTCGAAGCCATTCGGCGCCGCCAGGTGCTTGTGCATGAAATGTTGCCGCTCACGCTTTTTCGCGATAAGCTCATCCTAAAGTCGCTCATTGCCTCAAAGCGCTCGGCAGAACACCTTGAGGGCCAGCGCCTCTTAAACTGGCTGCAACAGCAGGCGCGCCCTGCGAAGCTGCTCCCATTATTCTGGGGCTCGCTGGCCTTAAACGTGCTGACTCTTGTGCTTCTAGTACTGGTCTTTGTGCTGAACTTGCAACAATACTGGATCATCTCTCTGCTCTGCTCGATTGTCCTGTTCTATACAACGAAAAGTAAGCGCGGAGATACGCTTGAAGATGCCGATTTTCTGGGAGCGGCCCTGGGCACACTCGGTGGGGTTTTTGAATATCTTGAGGCTTTTCCTTATCGCCAGGCTCAGAACGTGGGCAAGCTCTGTGAGCCGTTTTTAACGCAACAGGCAAAGCGTCCCTCGGCCTTGTTAACGCGGACGTCGCGCATTGCAACCGTCTCTATGCTTGGGAAAAATGCCCTGCTCCACCTTTTGTTCAATGCTTTTTTGCCCTGGGATGTCTATTGGGCCTATCGTTTAGGGCAATGTAAAGAGCAGATCGCTGAGCGTTTACCGCTCTGGCTAGATATCTGGTTTGAGCTGGAGGCCCTCAATTCTCTTGCGACGTTTGCTTATCTGAATCCCGAGTATGTGCTGCCTGAAGTAGAAGCAGCTTGTGCGAACTCAACTGAGCAGAAAACCGTTTTTCAGGGCCGCGATCTTGGGCATCCGTTGATTCCTGTTGATAAAAAAGTTACCAATAGCTTTACCCTGAATGAACTGGGAGATGTGGTGATTATTACCGGCTCAAATATGTCTGGCAAGAGCACTTTTTTGCGGACCCTTGGCGTCAATCTTTGCCTGGCTTATGCCGGTAGCGTCGTAAATGCGAGCCAGCTGCAGACAGAGCTCTTCCGCATCTTTACCTGCATCAAAGTGAGCGATTCGGTGACAGATGGCTATTCTTACTTCTATGCTGAAGTGAGGCGCTTAAAGGCTCTGCTGCAGGCATTGGAACAAAAAGAGGCGCTGCCGCTGTTTTTCCTTATAGATGAGATCTTTAAAGGCACAAATAATCGTGAGAGGCTCATCGGTAGCCGATCCTATGTGCATGCTCTGGCTGGGCGCAATTGTGCCGGTTTGCTGTCAACGCATGATCTGGAACTTGTAAAGCTGGCCGAGATATTGCCCCAGGTGACTAACCGCCACTTTAGAGAAGAGGTGGTGGATGGACAAATGCTCTTTGATTATAAGTTGCGTTCCGGTCCTTGCCCAACTACCAATGCCCTCAAGATTATGCGTATGGAAGGTCTCCCTGTTGAAGATGGTTTATAGCCTGGCCGGCCGCCTCGCTGTTAATCCGTTAAGGAAAATATATGGATCATCACGATCATGTTTCTTTGCTACGTAAGGGAATACCGACTCCCGGAGGAACCTGGGCCGATCTTGGTTCGGGAGGCGGAGCCTTTACGCTGGCCCTTGCCGATTTGCTAGGGCCGCAAGCGCAGATCTACTCTGTCGATAAAGATCGAAGCTCGCTCGCTGCTCAGGAGGGAGCTATGCGCTCGGCTTTTCCCTCCGCCAATGTGCGCTATCTCAACGCCGACTTTACGCGCCCTCTCGATCTGCCTCCGTTGGATGGCATTGTCATGGCCAATTCTCTGCATTATGTGCGTCGCAAGGATGAAATTTTGCAGAGAATACGTGGCTATCTGCGTCCGGGCGGTCATTTCATCCTCGTCGAATATAACGCCGATCGCGGTAATCCCTGGGTACCTTATCCATTGAGCTACCAGACCTGGGAAAAGCTGGCCCAGCGCAATGGCTTTAGCGAGACGCATCTGTTAGAAAGAGTGCCAAGCCGCTTTCTGCACGGGATCTATTCGGCTGGCAGCCTCAGCTAAATGCCCGAGATCAAAAAAGTTTGTCCTTTTGGTTAAGAGAAAAAAGCTACGCGGTTGAAAAGCTAGCCTGCAAACCATGCAGGATCAGCTATCCATCCGCGTAGCTCAATTCTTGCCCTGGCGAAATTTGTGATGTTCGCAGTTCCAGATTCAGACCCGGCTATCTTACGCCTGTACTTCCGCCGCAGCATTGCCTTTGCGCAGAATAAACATGGCCAGAACGGCTCCTGCCAGGGTGAGTACGCTGGCTACAGCGAAGACTCCGTACGAGGTAATCCGGCTGGCTACCAGGGCGACGAGCAAGGGACCAATAACGCCACCCAGCGATGCCGCAGATTCCTTGATGCCCATGATGCGCGAACGATGCTCGGCCGCACTGATATCCAGGTAGAACGCGCTTAAGGCCGGCGTAACTAACGCACCACCCAGGCCCGAGATGAGCGCGGTCATGAAGATGGGCCAGAACTGATGGGAGAAAAGGAGTCCTATGTACAGTGCTATGTTCAGCAAGAAGCCGAGCACAATCATGGGCTTTTTCCCCAACCTATCGCTTACCTGACCAAGTAGGAGCTGGCCAATCAGCATGGCCAGACCATAGCCGGTCACGACGAGGCCAAACTGCGTCGGGCTAAACGCCAGCGCATTATAGAAATGGAAAACCATCTCAGGATCTACGAAGGCAAAGCCAAAGACTGCTATAAAGTCAAGCACAAGCAGGGTCGCAAAGAGATGCAGCGGCCGTGGCAGTGATGCAAACAGGCTCTCCCTTTCCTGCTTATTCTGCCTGGCCTGGCTCTGCTGACGTACCCAGGCCGGTCGCGTCTCCGGAACCATGATAAAAGCGAAGACCGCGGCGATAAGGCCAAGGATGGCTGAGAGAACAAATGGCAAGGCAAAGCCCCAATGATCGATAATGAAGCCGCCTGCAGCCGGTCCTAAAATGAAGCCAACTGCATAGCTGCCCATGATTATACCGGTCCAGCGCGTACGCTGCCGCTCGGGGACGATATCGGCGATGATACCCATTGCTGCCGGCAAGAGTCCTGCCGTCACTGCTCCCTCTAGAAACCGTATAGCGATAAAGAGAGGGATCGAATGCACAAAGATGAAGAGCGTATTGGTGACAACTACCCCGGCGAGAGCTATCAAAACCAGCGGCCGCCGCCCGTAGCGATCGGCCATAGCTCCCATAAATGGGGCTAGCAGGAACTGAGAGACGGCAAAGGCTAAGGTCATAAAGCCTAATACCTCAACGCCGGCTCCCATCTCGGGTAGCAATTTACCAAATACGGGAGCTACGATGCCATAGCCCGTCATCATTAAAGCTACGCTAGCCGCAAGCAGAAAAATGACCTTGTATGATGGGCGCTCTTCCTGGCTTAACGCTGTTTCTTGTATGATTTTATCTTGATTTTCTGCATGTTCGTTTTGCTCAATTGTATACATATTTTTTCCTTGTCTACAGATTATATATCTATCTCATGCATATGACTTACATGCAGAGGGGATTGCTTGCTGTTCTAAATTATGGAAGCGCAACTCTCGATATATAACATTCTGGAGCTGATTTCTCTTCCTTAATGAGTGCCAATTTATACCAATTACCTGAATGGAGGGAGGGCTGAAAAGAGAAAGAGCTTGCCATGCTTAGCATCCTTTTCTTGCTCTATATAAAGATACTGAGATTACACGAATACTGATAGTATATCTGGCTATTGAGGTGCCAGTCATCTAACTAAAGATATATGCGAGGTTATAATTCGTGGGACGAGAGAGGCAAAGGGGCGGTAAGTCTAGATAAGGTGTAGAGCCTGGGCGCGCGAGATGGCCTGCACGCGGCTCCTGACCCCAAGTTTGCGGTAGATATTGTTGACATGGGCTTTGACCGTGCCAATCACTATAACTAGCTTATCGGCAATCTCCTGATTCTTGTGTCCAGCCGCAATAAGCTGTAGGATCTCTATTTCGCGCTCGCTGAGAGGATCGATAAGCTGGGAAGCGCGTATCTGTGGAATATAGTGAGTCTGTTTGGCAGGAGCATCGAAGGCCGCTATGAGCTTATTGGCATAGAGCAGAAGCGATTTGTGCATTGCAGTTCGGCCATACTTCCGCTGAGCTGCCACGAAGTGCTTGAGCAAGACAGCCACTGCCTCTCCTTCATCCACAAAGATACGCACAAAGCCGGCCGGCTGAGCCAGCACTAAAGCCTGATGCAAAGCTGCCAGCGAACTGGCTGTATCTCCGCGCAAATCACAAACCTGGGCTTGTAAGTTATGGAAACTGATCATACCGCTAACATGTCCCTTAGGCTGGATGATTGGCAAGAGCCGGGCCAGTAGTTCCTCTGCCTGGAGCAGGTAGGCCCCTTCGGGCTGAGCCCTGCTAAGAGCGACTAGAATATGGGCCAGATCCAGGTAGTGCATTGCGCTTTCGTTATTGAGCGGCCCTTCTAGATCGAGGTCAGCTTTTTGTAGCTGGTGCATAGCTGCTTCGATCTGCCCATCTTGCAAGTAAAAGCGTGCTCGTATTGCTGCGATCTCGTTGATGATAGTTGGCGATTTGAGCTGATAGGCCAGGTTTTCAGCTTGCTCTAGTTTCTGTAGAGCTTCTTCACTTTGCCTCTGGGCCTGCAGGAGAAAGGCCTGGATCATAAAGACACCCACAAGCGCATCTTTGTTTCCAGCCTGCTGACACAGGTCATAACTTTCCTGTAAATGATGCGTGGCGGCCTTAAGCTCATTCCACTCGTAGAGCAGGAAGCCCAGGAAAGAGTGAATCGTGCTGGCGATGGGTAGGAGGCGACCCTGTTCATCTGTAGCGGTTAAGAGGGCCCGCCTGCATATCCTGGCTACCTGCTGAAGTTGCCCCTTGATAAAGTAGATCTCGGCAAGGTTAGAAAGGGCCATCAGTCTGAGCGGAATATTGCCCGTGGCCTGCCCAAGCGTGCTGGCTTCGGTATAGGATTGGATCGCCGCGGTCGCATCGTGGCTGTGCTTGGCGGCATTGCCCTGCGTAAAGGCCATCAGTCCCCTGAGATAGGGAGTATTTTCGGGCATATACTGTTGGGCTTGAAGGCGTAAGCCCTCGGCTTGCTGTAACTCGTTATGTTGGATGGCTGTCAATGCGCGCAGGATGGCTATCTCGCTCAACAACATATCGGTCTTGAGCGTTTGGCCGGCCTCCAGCTCTTTTTTGGCCCCGATGGCCGACTCTGCCATATCCAGGTATGTCTCTACATCCTCGAATTGGCTGGTAGTAACCAGCAAAGTAGCGTAGGCCAGCGCTAAGCGCGGGCGCTTACGTATCTGCTTCTCTGGCAAGCTGGCCAGCCAGTTTTTAAGTGTGATCAGTTCGCCGTGACTTAAGGTTGCTGGCGCTAGCTTTTCGATTAAAGCCGCTGCCCGCTCGAAATTCTGGCCCTGCAAAGCGTGGCGGACCGCTTCACTATTGATTTCTTGCTGCTCGTACCAGAGGCTGGCCCGGTTATGAAGTTCGGGTTCCAGTGGCGGCTGAGCCTGGCGCAACTGATGGCGCAAGGCATCGGCAAATAAGTGGTGATAGCGGTACCACTCTTGCTCATCGTCAAGGCTGAGGGTAAAGAGCTTTGAACGCTCTAGCTGCTTCAGGATTGCTTGTGAATCCGCGCGTCCAGTAACAGCGTTGCAGAGCGGTCCGCTCAGACGGCTGAGAATCGACGTCTGGAGCAAGAAGTTCTGGATGTGTGTCGGCTGATGGTTAAGAACTTCTTCGACCAGATAGGTTAGCACATAGCGGTGGCTACCCGCGAAAGCAGCGATAAAACTTGGAATATCCGCACATTCCTGGATGGCCAGAGCTGCTAGCTGTAAGCCGACCGCCCAGCCTTCTACCCGCGTTTCGAGGGCTGTTACCTCTTGCTCGGCGATGTCCAGGCCCATAATGGCGGTGAGAAAGGTCAGCGCCTCATCATGCGTGAAGCGTAGATCTGCGGCATGGATCTCACAGAGCTGGCCACGAGCGCGGAGGCGAGCCAGCGGCAAGGGCGGATCGCTACGGCTGGCGATAATCAAGTGGAAGTGCGCGGGCGGATGGTCTAGCAGGTAAGTGAGCCCATCGTGAATGATCTGGGCGTTGATAACATGATAATCGTCAAGAACAAGGGTTGTCTCTACCTGGAGCGAGGCGAGATCGTTGATAAGCATGGAAAGCAGCACATCGAGATGTGGCTCTTGTGAAGATGAATTGAGTATCGCAAGCACGTCGTCGCTAATACCGGCGTGAAGCGTTTGCAGTGCCTCAATGATATAGGCAAGAAAGCGTGCAGGATCGTTATCGTCAGCGTCCAATGAGACCCAGGCTACGGCGGGCGCCGGCTGCTTGCCATGATGGAGCCATTCGCTGAGCAGGGTGGTTTTGCCAAAGCCAGCCGGCGCAGAGAGCAGAGTCAGTATGTGCCCAACCTGGCTTTGTAGTCTGTGGACCAGGCGGGGACGACCTACCAGGGTAGGCCGTAGCAAAGGGAGCGCTAACTTAGTGTTGAGCAATGGTGCGAAACGCTGAGTCATGCAATTTTTTAGCCTTTGAGCTTGATAACGAAACCGGTCAGAAGGGTCACTATGCAGTATAGGAAGAGCATTAAGCCATTGTCAAGAGAGGGTGCTGCGGAGAATGGAAGCGAAGAAGCTTACTCAGTTCATCATGGCAATAATCTGGCGCACAGCCTTGATATAGTTAAGCATATCGTAACGATCTTTGGCCCCAGGAGCCTGCTCAACATAGGCCGTGAGATCGTGCAGGGCGGGGGCATAGTGCTTCAGTTGAAGATGGATGACACCCCGATCGCGCCGCTCGGTAATAGTTTGTGGAGCAATGAGCACAAGAAGATCGCAGATGGTCAAAGCGTGAATATAATCTTCGTTATCTGTATAGACCTTTTTGAGGTTGTTGAGGATACGGATCAGCAATTGTTTGTGGCGGACCGGCTCAAACCAGTGCGAGTGCACCTTAAGCCTGGTGCGGGCGATGTGGCGCACCATCTCACGGCACTCCTCCTCACTCAACAAGCGACCCTGGTGAAAGGAATCAATATAGACGATCTTATCGGGCAGGCGGCACCTTACCACAAAGTGGAATGGTAATCCTATACCCTCGATCCGAATGCCCACACGTTTGGCAACTTCCATATAGAGCAGCGAAAGCGTAATTGGAATGCCTGTATGTTCGTCAAGAACCTTGTTGAAAAGGCTATTGTTTGAGTTATAGTAATCGTCATGATTTCCATGAAACTGCTCTTCGACAAAAAGAACCTGGTTTATCGTCTTGATGACGTCTAGCGTTGCGATATCTGCTGGTAGTTGAGGGAGGGTGGAAGGATCTGGTAAGGCGAGTACGTCATATACTCGGCGTGCTAGCGCGTCGAGTTGTGCCATGTAATGAGCCATATCCAGGTCTGGATACTCAATGCTTGCAATGAGTAAAGCGGCCCGAGCCAGATCAATGGCTTCATCTTCTCCTGCCACCAGAGCTTCAATGGCCCGGTAGACGCGCTCTTGAGATGAATCTTTTGGATTTCTTTCTGTCATCCTACGGGCATTTAACCATATAATGCACTTGCTATGCAAGCTTTTATGCCGACGATCCTATAGGGAAAGAGAGCTCTTCTTCTCCCTCTTATTGTGGCCGTGTTAGCTTTCCTGTTCGGCCTGGTATTGCTACCTGCGCTAAGATTGGCATTGTGCTAGGGAGCTGTATGCTAAGCGGGCAAGACATGTAATATATCAAAATAAGATTTAATAGCGCTTGTATCGTGCGCATCTGGCAGAGCGGAGTGAAAAAATCTCAGCTCTTGCTAGCCTGTTAGCGTTGGCCTGCTTTTTCGAGCTGGCGCTCGCTGGAAATGGCCTGGTTGAGTCGCCTGCGGGCATGATGCAGGGCGGGAGCCTGGGCACGCTGTGTGGTGAGCGCTGTGGCGCGACGTATAAGCCAGGCGAAGACGAAGAGCATGAGCCAGTTAACAATGCCCAGGACAAACAAGAATATCTGGTTTGAGAGTCCCAGGCCATGAATAAGCAGATAGAGCATGCCAGTAATCAAGATATTAGTCAGCGCGAGCGGCATGAGGATAAGCCAGGCATACTGCATTAGTTGATCTCCGCGCAGGCGTGGCAACGTGCCCTGTACCCAGAGAAACAGGCCGATGAGCAGATAGACCTTAAGGATAAAGTAGGCCAGCGCGAGAATATTGCCAAGGATCTGCCAGCCCAGGCTCATATGCGCTGCTGTAAGATAGGCAACTCCGGGTCCAGACCAGCCCCCGAGGAACAGCGAAGTGACCACTGCGGCAACAATGACCATATTGCCATATTCGCCAAGGAAGAACATGGCCCAGCGCAGACCACTATATTCGGTGAGAAAACCGGCTACGAGCTCGGATTCGGCGGTTGGTATATCAAAAGGTACGCGATTCGTTTCGGCCAGCCCGCAGATATAGTAGACTACTAGCATTAGCGGCTGTACCAGGATGAACCAGTTCCAGGGAGTATTGCCCTGGAAAATGAAGTCAAAGAAGGCTATTCCCTGGCCTGGCCAGCTAGTAGCGTTCTGCAAGAGCACGATGTCCTTTATGGAGATTGTGCCAAGGCCCGAATCGTGGGGAGCTAGCACGCTGGTGAGCATTACAACGCCGATCAACGAAAGTACAAGCGGGAGCTCATAAGAAATCATTTGCGCGGCCGAGCGTAAGCCACCGATAAGCGCGTATTTATTATTCGAGCCCCAGCCGGCCATCATAACGCCCACAATATCGAGGGAGCTCATGGCGATCAGATAGATGATCCCGGTCGCCAGCGCCGTGCCTGGCAAGCTAATAAACGGCGAGAACGGAAGAACAGCGAAGGCGGCAATTACGGGAGCAATAAAGGCCGAGGGAGCCAGTAAGAAGACATATTTATCAATCTGACTCGTGTGTACATCTTCCTTGAGAACCATTTTGATGATATCGGCAATCAGTTGCAGGCTCCCATGAGGTCCAGTATGCAGGGGTCCCACGCGATCGGCTATCCAGGCCAGTAATTTGCGCTCCAGGTAGTTGATAACCGCAGCGCTGGTAATTGGGAAAAGAAATGCAAACAGTATTGTAATGATAAGTTGAATAAGCATAAGTATGGTCTCCCAAGCAGGTTCTTACATCTATAACTGTAGCCGCTAGTCAGGGAGATTAGCTTCAAGCGAAAGTAGGATCGGGCAGGTGGATTATGCAGCATGCTACCGGAGCGAAAGTTACAGAACTCGGAGTTTCCAGGTGAAGCGCCAGATGTGCCGCCAGGGCAGGGAAGATTGGAACAGGAGGGACGGACCTTACAAGAATTCCTTGCTATTCGAGTCCAGGCGGCTGGCGAAGTAAGTCGAGCTCGCGGGCGCGCACGATGGCCTGGGTGCGGCTGTGCACGCCAAGCTTGGTGTAGATGTTATTGAGATGAGTCTTAACCGTGCTGAGTGCTATAACATGTTCCCGGGCAATTTCCTGGTTGGATTGGCCAGCAGCAATACTCTGCAAAATAGCAAGTTCGCGCTCGCTTAGCAGGCCACTAAGGTGAAGCTGCGTTTTGCCCTCAGTTTCGGCATAGGCGGCGAGCAGCTTATGGATGTAGCGTGGAGAGATGCCGCGCGCCGCTGCCTGCTGTAGAAGATGGGCCATGGGTTTGCCATTGTCAACGAAGACGCGTATATAGCCCTCCGGCTCCCCCAACGTAAGCGCACGCGCCAGCGTCTTGAGCGCTTGATCCAGCTGTCCCTGAACGAGCTGCAATAACGTTTGTACAGTCAGGCACTCAAGTAATGTGTGGACGCGACCTCCGGCTTCGGCTGCTGGTAAGAGCCGGCCTATAAGCTGTTCTGCATCGCTCAGACGACCCATGACCATGTAAACCCGGGCCAATACCACATAAGCGAGCTCATGCGGATAGGTAAAGGTAGCGTTGCTGGAATCCAGTCCGCAAGTTTTAGCCCATTGGATGGCGGCTTCTGTATCGCCCGAGATTAGATGTAATCTGGCGCGATAAGAAGCGAGCAGCGAGGTGATAAGAAAGAGGCTGTATTGGTGAGCCTGCGCCTCGGCCTGTTTGAGCAAGGCCAGAGCTTCAGTAACCTTGCCGCGAGCGCGCAGTGTGTAGGCCAGGTTGCAATAACCGAGTCCGAGGCCGCCGATATAGCCCCAGCGTTTACCGATTTCTATGCCATCGCGCGCATAACGTTCGGCCTCCTCCAGCCGATTCCATTCGTAATATACCTGGCTCAGATAGACGCAGGAGATTCCTGTGGTGGCGAAAACCTTGCCTCCCGGTCGTGTGCCCAGCCGTAGTGCGCGCTGACAGGTCTCAACGGCCTTGTGGAGCTGCCCATAGATGATTTGCAAGTAGCTCTGGCAGGAGATGCTGACAAGGATTATATAGGGATTTTGCTGAGCATAACTTGCTGAGGCTATTTCGGCGAAGGCCTGGCTGGCTTTAGTCAGCTCGCCGCTGAAGAGATAGGCGGCGGCCTGGCTAATCGTAATAAAGCTATAGATAAGTGTTTCACCCTCAGGCAGGTAGGTAAGCGCCTGTTGGGCGAAGCTGAGCGTAGGGGCTAGCTCTCCCCGGAAGGCAAAGAGAGCAGTGCGGGCTGCAAAGAATTCGCATTTGAGACGGCGTGAGCGCTCATGCTCATCTGATAACGCCACAATACTTGCTTCGATATCTTGCAGATAGGCTTCAGCCATATCTAGCTGCCCAATTGAGATCAAGGTGCCTATCTGATGGATGCGCAGGTGTGGATGCGTGCGTAGCACCTCTTCAGGCAAAGCTTGTAGCCAGAGCTGGCTCGTCATGACTTCGCCACGCTGAAGCATGATCTCTGTGTAGAGCTCCATCATTTCTGCAGCATAATAGAAGTCACCGCCGGCAAGCGCATGCTCTATCGTGGGGGAGATGATGCCCTTGCTTTTGTACCATTCGGCGGCCCTGCGGTGAAGCTGAGGCAAGAGATCGCTATGCTCCTGGCGCAAGCGGCTCTGCAGAAATTCGGCAAAGAGATGGTGGTAGCGGTACCAGTGGCGCTCCTCGTCCAGTGGAATAAGGAAGAGGTTGGCCTGCTCCAGCCATTCTAGCATCTCCTGGCTGTCAAGGCGCCCGGTAATGGCATTGCAGAGCTCGGTGCTTAGACGCTCAAGGATAGAGGTCTGGAGCAGGAAATTGCGTCTATGCTCTGGCAAGCGCTGCAAGACCTCACCCGTCAGATAGTCAATCACGTAGCGATGGCTTCCGGTAAATGTGGCGAAAACCTCTCTGACGTTTTTGTGGCCCTGCATAGACAGCGCTGCTAACTGTAGCCCGGCCACCCAGCCCTCAATATGCGCATCTAAGGTCGAAAGCTCGTCGCTGCTTAAATGAAGGCCCATAACCTGCTTAAGAAAAGCCGCCATTTCTTGGGGGCTAAAGCGTAGATCGGCCGTACGAAACTCGTATAGTTGTCCCTGTGCGCGCAGACGGACCAGAGGCCAGGGCGGATCGCTGCGGCTGGCAATGAGCAAGTGGAAACGGGCTGGCAAGTGGTCAAGCAAGAAGAGCAAGGCATCGTGAATGGCCTGATTGGTAATTACATGATAATCATCGAGAATGAGCACACAGTCATGGGTTAGAGAGGCTAATGTATTGATTACCTCGACGAGAAAGGCTTCTGTGGAGAGAAGGGGAAAGGCTTCCGGGCGTAACTCGCGTTCGGGGGCCGGGTATAATTTTTGCATGGCTGCAAGCATATAGGCCCAGAAGCGTTCCGGGTCGTTGTCGCCGCTGTCCAAAGAGAGCCAGGCGTTTGAGCAGCGCGAGCTTATTTGCCAGGCTCTAAGCAAGGTACTCTTGCCAAAACCGGCAGGTGCACAGACAAGCGTCAGTTTGTACCGCGTGCAGTTCTCGCATTGTGAGATTAGATGCGGCCTCGCCACGAGTTCGGCGCGTAGTGGTGGGGGCATAAGCTTGGTGCTGAGTAGAGAGCTGCCCTGGAGATGGGCTGGTAAGCCATGGGGATAGTTTGTGCGCTCGACTGCTGAAGTCGTATCTGCTCCGGCAAGCGCCTGGCTGTCCTGATCCCGGTCTGATGCTCTCACCCTGGCGAAGGCCGGCTGATCAGCACGTTGCATAAGCTGTACGGCGATGTTTTCTAAGCGCTCGGCCGTAAGCTCGCGGGATTTTCCCAGATAGGCTTTGCGCAACTTCTTATGTTGCTTGCGATAAGCGTACCAGTACCAGCTTCCGCTCTTATACTCGTGCCGAGCAGTGAAGCTCAGCTCCTGTTCGCTGAAGTGAAAAGTGGTGTTTGCCGCATTTTCTAACCAGCGCCACCAGGCCTCGCTACCAACATGAATAGAGAGTACTTTAGTTCCTGTGCGAACCGTGAGCATGCCATTGCTGAGCTGGGGCGTGGTACGTGCCATAACAGCCTCTCCGAGCGTGCAGATAGATACTAGCGCAAGTTACCTAACCCAATGTAACATGTCTTTGGGTAACCTGACAAGATCTTTCCAGATCGCACAAAGGAGATTATGGGGAAGCCAAAGGAAAATAATCATTGCCCTGGAAAGCAAGCGAGGAATGCTTGCCTTTTTTTTAGATGTATGCTATATTAATTTTTAGAGAGGTAAAAAATTTTATTTCATTGTTATAAAAACAAAATGAAAAATATTCTTAAAATAGAAATTGCCTCTCAATCGGTGGATGCGCTGCTGAAGGGGAAAGCAACCTACTAAGAAGAGGAGAATATAAATGATGCACCAATCGGGGAAATCAACTTTAGAAGAGAAAGAAACAAACTGGCTTTTAGCAAACTCGACCCCCTCGCTGCCTGAAGTGCATTCTTCGGTCCATGTACCTCGCACAAAGAGTTTCTGGCGTACTTTATTCGCCTTTGCTGGTCCTGGTCTGATGGTTGCTGTCGGATATATGGACCCGGGCAACTGGGCCACCGATCTGGCCGGTGGCGCTCAATTCGGCTATTTGCTGCTTTCAGTAATTCTTATCTCGAACCTGCTGGCCATTTTGTTGCAGCATCTCTCCCTAAAATTAGGAATTGTCACGGGACGCGACCTGGCGCAAGCCTGCCGGGATCATTATTCGCGCCCGGTCACTATCGGGCTCTGGATCTTATGCGAGATAGCTATCGCAGCCTGTGATCTGGCTGAGGTTATCGGCTCGGCCGTGGCCCTGAACCTGCTCTTTGGTATTCCATTGATCATTGGTGTCATTATCACAGCGCTTGATGTGTTTGCCATTCTTTTCTTACAGAACAAAGGTTTTCGCTTTATCGAGGCCGTAGTGGCCGCGCTAATCCTGACGATCACTATCTGTTTTGGCTATGAACTGATTGCTTCACGCCCGCAAATCATGCCTATGCTGGCCGGATTGCTACCTCGACCTGAGGTCGTGACCACGCCGGGTGCGCTCTACATCGCGATTGGTATTCTTGGCGCTACAGTTATGCCCCATAATCTCTATCTGCATTCAAGTATTGTGCAAACCCGCTCATTTGAGCGTAATGATAAAGGCAAAGCTAGGGCCATTAAATTTGCAACTATCGATTCAACCGTCTCTCTGTTGTTTGCTTTCTTTATCAATGCTGCAATCTTAATTCTTGCGGCGGCAGCTTTCTATGGTACGCAGCATTCAAATGTTGCCGAGATTGCTGATGCATACAAGCTTCTCTCGCCAGTGCTTGGAGCTCCGATTGCCAGCACAATCTTTGCCATCGCTTTGCTGGCCTCGGGTCAAAACTCTACCCTGACGGGGACGCTGGCCGGTCAAATTGTGATGGAAGGCTTCCTCAGCATTCGCTTGCGCCCCTGGATACGACGTTTGCTTACGCGTGCGATTGCCATCGTTCCGGCGGTTATTGTGATCGCCATTGCCGGCGAGCGGGGTTCGGGTGAACTGCTCATTCTTAGTCAGGTTATCTTGTCCTTCCAGCTCAGCTTTGCCGTGGTCCCGCTTGTGCAATTTACTGGCGATAAAGGCAAAATGGGACGGTTTGTGAATAAGCCCTGGCTCAAGATCTTGTCCTGGACCGTAGCTATCGTCATTGCCGCGCTCAATGTCTACCTATTGCTTCAGACTTTCTTCCCCACTATCTTTCCGGGAGCATAACTTTCGCGAGTGGTTAAGTTCAAGACCCGGTACTTTTCAAGAAGTACCGGGTCTCTTTTTGCCCTGAGTGTTATATAAAGTTAGGTATAAGGCGCTCTTGCTTTAGCCCTCGATACATAACCTTCAACTTATGGGATTGAGCGAAGGCCTGCTCAAGATAACTGTGCCCTGGGGAGCTTTCTGATTAGTGATTTGCAACAATACATGGCCATCGGCGTTGAGATAGGACCCTATATCGCTTGTGGTGAGCGTATAGCGCAGCAAAGGAAAGGTATCCCAGTTTCCTGTTTGCCAGTTATAGAGGCTGGCCTGGACATGGCTGCTGACCATGCGAGGTGTCAGGTGATCAAGCGTATTGGGTACTGTAATGCTGAGCCCGTGCAGGGCCGGACCAATAACATTGCTAAGATCGAACTCGAAGTTAAGATCTCCTGTTATCATTGTATAAATGCCAGGTTGGATCATTTCCACATTATTACCCTGCGTGCCCTGGACATCGACAACGCGCCCGCTGATAAGATCGGGAGGAATATGTTGGGTAGAAGTGATGTCGATGTTGAGCGGCATCTGGATGAGATTCTCATGGAAGCCACGCGGATTGCCGCCGTTGATTGTTACATTGTTCACTTCGTCAAGGGGCTGATCTGCCCAGCCAAGCAAGGTCGCCGGAGAACCATTCAGCAATAAAGGATCATTGCCGTTCTCAAGTCCGACATTGGGGGCTCCTGGCCGTGGAGTAATGATAAGGCTTTTATTGAGATTAAGAATTGCGTTTGTTGTGCATGAACCATTGCAGGGATAGAAAGAGAAACCTGCCCCGTTGAGGGCCGATAATAGGGCCACATGGCGCTGAGCCTCGGTTCGGGGCTGGTTGCCATCGGTATAGGGATAGTAGTTGGCTGGCAAGCCGTTGTGGCTGGCGATCTGGTTGGCCAACAAAGGGTTAGCTTGTGTTGAGATGCTTGGCAAGGGGATGTTGAGGCGCTGTGTGGCGCCCGCGGGTAGATGTCCTATCGAGATGACATTGTGAGGAATAAGGATGTAAACGTCGCTAAGCGAGGTTGCGAGCGTATTGCTGATTGTGCCAATAAGGCGCTGGTCTTGCAGGGCAAGATGGGTTGTAATCGCGCCATGCAAATGGCGATCTTGCTCCGAAACGAGGGGATGAAAGGTCCAGAGCCCGCTATTCAGAAGATTCACATCGGTCTCATGTGATTGATAGGTGATGGGGGTCGAAGGATTGAGCTCGGTCTGCATTGAGGCTGCGGCCAGCAATGGCGAAGAGACAGGTTGAGGCAGGTGAGCGCTGGGAAATTGTACCTTAAAGTCCCCTTGATTGGGTACGAACACGCCAAGGTAAGTAGTAATGTGGGCAGCTGAGCCGCTCTGATTAAGCTGCATGATGGAGAAGCTATTATTGACCAGCGCTGCGCCTTTCTGATACGAGGCGATGCCATAAGTAAGCAGCGAGCAAATGATAATACTACTTACGACAATGCGCCAGTTCCAGTAGGCATAATTGAGCTTTAGGCGGCGAATTAGGAGGATACGTACAGGCCCAAGCAGGACGATATAGCCGAATAGCAGGCAAACGAGTATTAGAGTAGCAAACCATAAATCAGGCTGTAAGGCGCGCAATATTCCCCCGCGAGCCAGCAGCCCGCCCGGCCCGCTTGTATATTTTGGCGCCATGGTAGAGATGAGAAGTTGGTCACCAAGCGTACGCTGTAAGAGGTGTTGCCATAAAGTGCTTGCTCCCTGCCAGTTTGCCAGGGGAGGGCGAGCCGGATCAAATGCGAGGTAACAAAGCGTTCCCTGACCCTGGCGAGCCTGCACCAAGAGAGGAATGGAGCCAACTGCCATGACTGTCTCGCTGGCAGATGGGGAGCCCTGGCCCTTTTCTCCGGGTGAACGGGTTGAGGCCAGGCTCACCGGGATAGGCTCGGATACAGCATCCGCGCCAGGCTGCTGACCAGCGCTTGGAACTGTAATGCTTCCAGGTGGTAGCAAGTGCGTTCCTGCCGGAATATCCCAGGTGGCGCGTCCAATAACTGGCAATAAATCGGGCGGGAGACCGCTAAGCGTGCGCTGCCATTCCGGGCCGCCAACCTCAACCAGCACGCCGCCCTGATTAACCCAGGTTTGCAGGGCCAGGATTTGCGCAGGTTTAAGCTCACTGGTAGTAAAGTCATCTAAAACTATCACATCAAAGTTTTGCAGAATGGTTGACATGCTGGGCAACGTGTTCGCGTCCAGTGGTGTGGTAACAACTGTATTGAGCTGACCAGGAAGCATAACCGCGTTAAGTGCGCTGAGACCGGTGCTTCTATCGGAGAGCAGGCCGACGAAAACGTCGCCAGAGCTAAGGGTTCGCACGTTTTGCGCCTGCGTGGCAAGAACCTTGCCGTGCTCATCCAGGAGATGGGCCATGACGCCGCGCGGATTAAATGGATCGACATTAAAAGGCAGAGTGAGGGAAATATGTTTCTCTTCGCCGGGGCTGAGCGCGATGGTTTCCTCGAAGCGTTGAGGGGAGACTACACTTGGCATTAATGGGCCTAAGAGGCCAGTAAAAGTTTGTAACGAAAGGGTGCCGCTAAAAGCGTGGTTTTCGTGATTCTTTAAAAGTATTTGTACTGGTAGCCAATAGCCGACTCTTGTAATGGCATTGAAACCTGCGGTCATCTGGAGCGTGATGTTTGCACTTGAGGGCGCGCTGGCTTGGGCCGACGCTCCAAACATAAACGAGGTTGTGAAGAGGATGACCAGGATTAAGCCTGGCCTGGCAAGAATTTTGCCAAAGGTGCTGATATGATGTGAAGCGAGCTTGTTGCCCGGCATCTTTCTGTGCCTTTCCGGTTATTCCAATGTCTGGGTGCCCCATCTTCTACAAAATATGTGCTACATGTCTATATTTTTCTATTTTTCGGAGGTAGTATGGTGGCGGCTATGCCAGCTCTTCAATAAGCGCTTATCCAGCGCTGTCTCTTTTTGCCAATGCTTACCAGCATTGTATAACAGAGGATGTATGGTGTGCTAGCGTTACTCATGCTGATGGAGCGGGCAAGAGTTAAGCGGGAAGAGGAAAATGTTGGGCAGGCAAAGTTGTAAGAAGCTGACGTCTCTTAAGCGCCAGCTTCCTTCTGCGGTGAATACTGTTGATAATCTAGATGCGTTGCCGTGGATGTAGATAGTAATCCATACTTAGCCATAAGCCGCGGCTATGGTGGAAAAAGATGAGTGGTAGGAGGATTGGGGCAGGCGAGCCCCAGATGACGAGCTGGATAGCTGGTATATTAGGGTTGGCGGCCAGCGGAACGACGAAACAGGCAATGAGGAGCTCGCTGATTACTAGATTGATGGCCATCGAACTGGTAAAGTAGCCCTCTTCGCGTTCGTAGACGAGGCCGCAATTGGGGCAGCGCTCGTACATTTTGAAAGGGCTGCGAAACAACTTCCCTTTGCCGCAGATAGGGCAATGCAGCGTTAATCCGCGAGCCAGCAATGTCAAGAAATCCATAATTATATAATCCTTCTAAATCCCAAGTGTGGCAAGAAAGTACTTATGCACAATACGATAGCGCTTTTTCAGGTGTCGGGTTCGCTCCTCTTTTTTTTAGGTTCCAGCAGAGATATACCCTTGACTCATTTGCGCACCTTTAAATGATTATACATCGGTCATGCCAGATTGAGTCACCTTTCCTTCAGAGAGTCGGAGATTATTTCCCAAAGGCAGGCATTTCTCCGGCTGTATATGTGCTTAAAAACAAATTGACCTATTACGAGCCAAAAAGCCGATGAATTTGGTGAAGACTTGCATTATGCTTCTATGGTTTCGCTAAAATGAAACATAGTAGCATGAGAAGTTTATGTGTTAGTATTAGCTTGTTGGCTCATCTCAGGCCATTGCTTATGATTGCTGGTTGGTTACCAGCAAGCCGTAGAGAGGAGAAAAAACACTATGGCTCGCTCAGGAGTTCCTTCCACGCGGTTAAAGCCTCCTGAACTACAGGAGCAACCAGGAAGCGCCAGTTCAGAGCGACGTTTCCGTCGTATCAGCGCCTGGCTTTTGTGGTTCTTTGCCTTGCAAGGCGAACTGGGGGTGATATGGGATAGAGAATGGCATGCTCATGTAGGTCGCGATCAGTTCTGGACTCCACCTCATATGTTGATGTATTCAGGTGTGGCGGGCGCGGGATTACTTGCTCTGCTTGTGGTCTTGTTGGATACGATACGTTATCGGCGCGCTATAGCTGGCGTAAATGATAAAACTACAATCCAGGTCTTTAAAATTTTTCATGCCCCATTAGGCGCTGTCGTTACCGGCTTTGGAGCGCTTATAGGGCTAATCGCTGCGCCTCTTGATAATTACTGGCACGAATTATACGGTATAGATGTGGCTTTGTGGGCGCCATTTCATATGATGGGGGTTATTGGTGGTCTCATTGGCATGCTCGGAATCATTTATCTGTTTGCGGCCGAGGCTGCTATAGAACGCGCGAAAGGCTCGGCAGTCTGGCGCTTGCTGGGACTTAACTTCTTTGAGTGGGGTGCGTTGCTTACGATGGTGACGCTGCTCAATTTTACCTTGACTGGCTTCCTCATGTTTCCTGTAGTTGATTTGGGACCGCTGCAGATTTCAACGTACCCTTTACCACTGATCATGTGTGGCGCATTCTGTTTTGTTGCTGCCTTAAGATTAACCTATCGGCCCGGGGTGGCTACGCTGATGACGCTGATACTGGTTATGCATACGCTTGTAGTCGAGCTGTTTGTGCCCTGGGCTATTCGTACTGCGGTGGCTGAGCAAGGATTAGCCTTTCGCGATCCCAACGATATTCCTGTTTTCCGCTGGGATTATGCTCTGTTGCCCTTTCTTTTCATCGTCTCGGTCTTGATTTTTGATGGCATTGCTCTGTGGTATAGGCGCCGTGGAGAGCCCAGCAAAATTCTGCAAGGCGTAAAGAAGGCTGGCCTGCTTGGAATGCTGATTACCCTACCAGCCGTTCCCCTGACCATGTATATATTGCGCTCATATTCGATCTACGCTCCTATATTTCTGCCGCGGCCGGGACTGGAGATCCCCATGGCCTTATGGATAGGCGCGATTGCCGGAACGGCTATCACAACGCTGTTGGCCGGTTTCTTGGGGGGAATGTTGGGCTCAGAATTTGGTGATATCTGGCGCTGGAACACGCGTTAAGGAGCAGGCTATGAGAGTATTAATGCATCGATTTATGGGCCTTGGCATAGCCCTGGCTTGCCTGGCTTTCTCTCTGGCCCTGGCTCCGGTGGCCAGAGCCGATGGCGCGCGTCCGGCGCGCACGGAGACTAGAGCGGCTGGCCCCTATGTCATTGATGTGGGTTTATCCCAGGACCCGCCCTATGTAGATACGCCGCTACAGTTAACGATTACACCCCATGGTCGCCTTGGGGGATTGCAGGGGCAAATCATCGCGCAGCCAGGGCTGGGGACCAATGCTACCAACCTGCATACGCAGCTCAAGGCCGTGGGGGCTAACGCTCTGACGGGAAGCATAAGTTTTCCGGTGCGTGGAGCCTGGCAAATCGTTATTGAGCTCAATGGAAAGCAAGGACACGGCTCCGCCGATTTCGATGTGACGGTAGCAGCCCCGGGCGCGATTCCAACCTGGCTGGGCTGGCTCATTGGTATGACGCCGTTAGTTGGAATCGTCTGGTGGCTCGCCTGGCTGCATGGCTATCGGCGCAAGCTTCTCTCCAAAAGAGAAGCCTGAGTTCTGTAGGTGGTGGCCGCTATGCCTATAAGCCCGCCAAGTAGATAGAGGCCACCCGTCCCCAGCACAATGTAGGTCCTGCCGTGTAGCGTGAACCTGAAGGTGAGATAGAGGCCAAAAAGGAGAAAGGCAGTGCCAATGATGCTCATTCCGATAAAGAGGGCCTTGATAGAACGCGGTAGGAGTACACCAATGAGCCCGGCAGCCAGGCTAAGAATGCCGATGCCAAAGGCCAGCTCGGCGCGTTCGTGATAGACCATGATCTTCACGAAAATCGTGCCTATGCTAAGCCCGATCAGGCCCAGCCCTAGGAGGATGTAGGAAACTATCTGGGCCTTGGATCGGGTTACGAGTGTACCAACAATCAGCGCGTAAACTGCCAGGGCAAGCGTGGCGAGCCACACGTGCCTGTGATCCATATGGCGCATAACTGTATAGGTATATGCGCCGATGGCCAGCGTAATGATTTCTAGCGTTGCTATCACAGAGAGCCAGGTCGAGACCGATTTCTTTACCATAAGAACTGCTTTATCCTTTTTGCCTTGACGCGCCGCAGGAAAAAGTTCACAAGAGCACTTTGCGGCTGCGCCTGCTAGCTTTTTATTTTTAGGAGGGACACATCTGTATGCATCCTCTTGCCTCTGGCGGTGCCGCGGCTAGGATGAGCTTTTCCCCTTCAACTTATTGACCTTTTGCGCAAACTCAACAAAGTATTGGATGGCCTGTGGATTGCTCATCGCGCCTATGCTGATCGCTTTATCGACAGGAAGCGACATCAGGAGCTTCTTCACAGGAACCTCAAGTTTTTTACCGCTGAGCGTACGAGGAACCTCAGCGATTACCAATATCTCGTCAGGCACATGATGGGGCGAAACTTCCCGGCGCAGCTTCTCCTTGATACGAGCCTTGAGCTGATCGTCAAGCTGAGCATCTTTGCGCAGGACCACAAAGAGGGGCAGGTAATAGCCACCTCCAGGTAGCTCAATGCCGACGATTAAGCTGTCCAATATTTCCGGCAGGCTTTCAACCACGCGATAGATCTCGCTACTCCCCATTCTAATGCCCATGCGATTGATCGTAGAGTCGGAGCGTCCATAAATGATAGCGCTGCCCCGGGGTGTGATCTTGATCCAATCGCCATGGCGCCAGATGCCCGGATACATCTCAAAATAGCTTTCTTGATAGCGCCGGTTCTCGGGATCGTTCCAGAAGAAGAGCGGCATTGAAGGCATGGGCTCTGTGATTACCAGCTCACCTACTTCATCGATAAGAGGATGTCCCTGCTCGTCAAACGCTTCAACTTTGGCTCCAAATGAGCGGCATTGCAGTTCGCCAGTTTCGACAGGGAGCAGAGGAGAGCAGGTCACAAAGGCCGAGCACACATCTGTGCCTCCACTGACCGAGGCCAGCCACAGATCAGGCTTTACATGCTCATACGCCCAGAGGAAACCCTCGGGCGGCAAGGGCGAGCCGGTAGAACCGATGCAGCGCAACTGGCTCAGGTCAAAAGTTTTGCCAGGCTCAATGCCGGCCTTCATGCAGGCGGTAATAAAGCCGGCGCTGGTACCCAGGAGCGTCATGCGCGTATCCTGGGCAAATTTCCAGAGCGTCCCCATATCGGGATAAGCTGGGCTACCATCGTAAAGCAGGATGGTTGCTCCTACCAGCAGGCCGCCAACGAGGAAATTCCACATCATCCAGCCAGTCGTAGTGAACCAGAAAAAGCGGTCCCCCGGCTGCATGTTCACATCAAGGGTCAGGGTCTTAAGATGTTCCAACAAAATACCGCCCTGGCCCTGCACAATTGGTTTGGGCAGACCCGTCGTGCCTGAGGAATAGAGGACCCAGAGGGGATGCTCAAAGGGGACCTGCTCGAAGACCATCTGCCCGCTATGTTGCTGTAGCAAAGCGGGCCAGAGAAGCGTTGCCTGCAAGTTCTCCGGTAGTTCTGTCTGTTGCGGTAGCAGATAGGGAACCAGGATAGTATGCTTCAAGGTTGGCAAGGCTTGCTGCAGATCGGCAATGATCGGTCGTCGATCAAAGGTTTTGCCACCATATTGATAGCCGTCAACGGCAAAGAGGATAGAAGGCTCTATTTGTTTAAAGCGATCGATCACGCTGCTGGTGCCGAAATCAGGCGAGCAGCTCGACCAGATAGCGCCAAGGCTTGCGCAGGCCAGGAAAGCAACTATTGTCTCGGGAATGTTTGGCATATAAGCAACAACGCGATCTCCGCGCTGGACTCCCAGGGTGCGCAAGGCTTGCTGCATGGCCCCTACTTTATTTGTCAATTCTTGCCAGGAAATTTCGACAAGCTCATGGTGCTCGGAGCGGAAAAGAAGGGCCGGTCGCTCATCGGTAGCATTTCTAAAAATATGCTCAGCATAGTTTAACTGCGCTCCAGGAAACCAGGAGGCGCCAGGCATCTTTCTTGCGCTGAGAACTGCCTTGTAGGGTTGGGAAGCCTTGATGTGAAAATATTCCCAGAGTGAGGCCCAGAAATTTTCAAGCTCAGTGACTGACCATTCCCATAGGGCCTCGCGATCGGCGAAGTGTAACCCTTTTTCCTGGGTGAGCCATTGCATATAGCGCATAACGCCACTCTGGCTTTTCTGCTCTGCTGAGGGTTCCCAGAGTGAGTGATTATGATCGAAGGAAGTTACCATTGCTCTCTGCCTTTCGGATCAAAATATGTGACAACAAGCTGCATTGCTTAGCGAGCAATTCAATTAATCTGCGACATCTCTGTCTCCTATAATATACCATTGATCTGTCTGCAAAGTTGTGACTATTTCTCAGCCTTGCCGGCCAACTCCACGCGAAGAGCCTGTAGCGTATTTGGGTATGCTCTCTGCTGGCGCTTTAGTATAATTTCTCGGGTACTCAACTGTCATTAAATCTTATAAGCACTCCTCCATCTAGAAAAGGTGGCCCTGAAGCAAGCACGGCTGTATAATTTTCGCAGGCGGCAGGAGTGCGGAGGGCGGTCAGCCCTCTGTCAGGGTACGGGGCGTCCCCGTTTCCATTTCTTTTCGGACTGGTGGGCGGAGCAAAAAAGGAATTTTAAATAACCCTGTGAAGCAAGCGATAACTTTGCATGTCCCTGCATCGTGTGATACAATAGAACTAGCTGCATGTATTGACCTATAACATGATAAATACCTCTACAATTAAGAGTAAGACGTGCAGCGAGAAAGGAGGAGTGAACAAACGAGCTGAGTGAAATTATGGTAGACCTGAGTGGTTATTGCGTTGTTAGGGGTCCATCGCCCTTTCCCTGTTCTTTAATTAGGACGAGCCTGAAGCCATTCACAGCGTTGTGGATGACCTACCTTATGAGCACAGGCGTAGGTGCCTGCGTCAAGTAGACATTAGAGGCTAGACATATGCCAGTATGCACAATGGTGCACTACAAAATGCGTTGTTAGTCTTGAATTGTGAAAGGTGGGATGTATAATGGCTCAATTTACAGCCGAATCAGCACATGCAGAACCGGTAGCGGGCGAAATAGCTAATCCTATTCCTTTAGGTTTAAGTGCCTTTGCCTTTACAACTGCTATTATTGGTTGCGTGTTTGCCGGATTTATTCTCCCCGGTGTGGGTGCTGCCATCAGTGCTGCGGCCGCAGCGGCCGTTGTCTATGGTGGTATTGTCCAGATTCTCGCAGGTATGTGGGAGTTCAGAAAGGATAATACGCTAGCGGCTACCCTCTTCTCAGCTTATGGTGGTTTCCTCGTTGCCCTTGGCGTTGTCTTAATGCCTACCCTGGGTATTGCAAGTGAGCTAAATCGTACGAATGCTCTTCATCCAGCTCTGGGTCTCTTCTTCCTCTGTTGGACGATCTTCTCAGCCGTCTTGTTCCTGGCCTCATTAAGGAACAGTCTGGCCTTGCTGATTACGCTGGCCCTGATGTTCCTCTCGTACCTCTTCCTGACAATTGGAGAGCTCACGGGAGCAAGCACTGGCTTGCTCATTATCGGCGGCTGGCTGGGGATTGTATGCGCGCTGGTTGCCTGGTATACGGCTCTTGCAGGTATTCTGCATTCGGCCAACAGCACATTCAGATTGCCTATAGGCGCATTGCGTGTGTAGTGCAGTGAGCGTGCATAGGTGCCACCTTCCTGATAAATTGTGAAGGTGGCACTTTATTTCTATGAGATATCCGGTAAAATATATGTGACGAGGCTAACTAATGGTGCCAATTTTGCCTCTATGAGAACGTTGATTGTATGCGCTGTACCCAGATTATGTGTTATAGAAGTCGAGTAATCTTGACGTACTTTGATTATTTCTCTACAATGTGTGGAGATATTGGCTCACATGGGGATGCAATCTTGTGGTTCTACTATGTCCCGATATGTGGCGCCTGGAGGTAATGTATGCCAGATCGTGTGGGACAACAGCTTGGCAACTATCGTCTAACAAGTATATTAGGGCAAGGGGGCTTTGCCGAGGTCTATCTGGGTCAACATGTCTATCTGGGTACTCAGGCTGCAATCAAGGTGTTGCATACTCAGCTTAGCAGTGGGGACGCAGAGCGTTTTCATACCGAGGCTCGCACAGTAGCTCATCTGATTCATCCACATATTGTGCGTGTGCTTGAATTTGGAATAGATAATTCCACTCCTTTTCTGGTTGTAGACTATGCCCCTAATGGAACATTGCGCAAGCGCTATCCGAGCGGAACGCTTTTGCCCCTGGCAGCTATCGTTAGCTACGTGAGGCAGGCCGCCGATGCTCTACAGTATGCTCATGAGCAAAGAATAATTCACCGAGATGTCAAGCCTGAGAATATGCTTCTGGGGCGGCGCAATGAATTGCTACTCAGCGATTTTGGCATTGCCCTGGTCGCACAGAGCGCGCGTTATAATAGCACACAAAGTATGCAGGAGCTGGCGGGCACGATTGCCTATATGGCTCCCGAGCAAATCCAGGCGCAGGCTGGCCCGGCCAGTGATCAATATTCGCTAGCGATTATCGTCTACGAGTGGTTGTGTGGCGCCCGGCCGTTTCAAGGCTCCTTTGCTGAGGTTGCCGTAAAGCACACACTGGTCTCGCCTCCGCCCTTGCGTGAGCGCGTTCCCGAGCTTTCGGAGGCCATTGAGAAGGTTGTTTTGCAGGCCCTGGCCAAAGATCCCAAACAACGTTTCCCCGATATCACGGCTTTTGCCACAGCTTTGGAGCAGGCATATCATAGCGAACCGGTTCCAGAGATTTTGCAGCCGAGAGCTCCTACGCAAGATGAGGTGCCCGTTTCGGCTGAGACAGTCTTACTTGCCGATGCGGTGGTTGCTCCTGTGGTTGCCGCGGTATCTGACAAATTGGCACCGGTGACCGAGAATCTGACCGATGAGCTTTCAACCCGGGCCAGCGCTGATGTAGCTGAGGAAGATGGCTTAGAAACAACGCCATTGCCAGAGGCAATGGCTCTTGAGAAGGAAGTATTTGTGGGAAACGTCGAGGGGAAGGTAGCGTCTCCCGAGAAGGAGACCAATGAGCTAGAAGTGGTGGCGCAGCCAGAGAAGGGAAGCGGGAAGAAAGGTCGTACAGGAGTAATCACGCGGCGCAAGGCCTTGTTTGGCCTGGCCGGAGCACTTGGAATACTTGGGGTTGGTGGGGCAGCCTGGGCCATAAAGAGCCAGGTCTTGTCTTCGCCCCTGGCGACCCCACTTCCCATTAATGGTTCTAGCGTCCCCGTGCTGGTCTATCGTGGCCATGATGCCATGGTCTGGTCAGTGGCATGGTCGCCCGATGGCAAACATATTGTCTCGGGGAGCGGTGATAAGACAGTTCAGGTCTGGGATGCGCGCACTGGTTCGCCGCTCTATACCTATAATGGGCATACAGATAGCGTCTATGCGGTAGCCTGGTCGCCTGATAGCAGGCGTATAGCCTCGGCCGGCTATGACCAGACAGTTCAGGTGTGGAACGCCGCAACCGGCTTTTACCCTTATACCTATACTGGACATTCTTCCTGGGTCTGGTCGTTGGCCTGGTCCCACAATGGGAAGCGTATAGCTTCGGGGAGCGGTGATCAAACGGTCCAGGTCTGGGATGCCACTAATGGTGAGAATGCTTATGTCTATCGTGGCAGTCAGGGCTTTATTCATAGCATTGCCTGGTCGCCCGACGATAGCATGATTGTCTCCAGCGATAATCGCGAGGCGCAGGTGTGGGACCCGGCGAGCGGCAATAAGCTGGATACCTATCGGCCATATGCGGCAGCGATCTGGTCGGTAGCCTGGTCACCCGATGGCAAACGCATCGCCTCCGCCTGTGACGACAAAACGGTCCAGGTGTGGGACGCCATAGGCGGCGATCATCGCTATGTCTATTATGGCCATAGTGATTTTGTCTATGCCGTAGCGTGGTCGCCAGATGGCAAGCGCATTGCTTCCGCCGGCGAAGACAAGACGGTCCAGGTCTGGAATGCCACCGATGGCAGCAATGTCATAACGTTTCGTGGCCACACAAACAGCATCCACTCGCTGGCCTGGTCGCCAGATAGTAAGCGGCTGGCCTCAGCTTCCTGGGATATGACCGTCCAGGTCTGGCAGATTCCCTAAGGAAGGGTGGTAGGAAACAAGGCAGTCAAGAAAGAAGCCAGCCATTTGCTGAACCTAAGCTCCGCTGAGAAATGCTTGCACGAGCTGATTAAAGGCCTCGCTGCGCTCGATATGCGGGCAATGTCCGCAGTCAGGGAAGAGCTCTAGCCTGCCGTGGGGAGCGCTCCAAACAGCCTCCGCATGAAAGGCGGGGATAACCTGGTCAGCCGTGCCCCAGATAAGCAGAACAGGTTTATTGAGCGTGGCCAGGGCTGTACGCAGATCGATTTTTTGGTATCTCTGAACAAAGGTGGCAGCTACTGCAGCCTGCAAAGCTTCATAGGCGCCCGGCTGTAAGCGTTGCCTATATACCTGCTCTATTAAGGATGGCGATACCAGGTGAGGATCGGCAAAAAAGCGCGCCAGCTCGGCTTTGATAGTCTCGGGCTCGGGCCTGGCGGCAAAAAGCTGTAGCAGCGTGGGATCGATCTCGGGTCCCAGCCCGGCACTATCTATCAGCACCAGGCGCTCAGCGCGTTCGGGATGATGAGCGGCAAAGTCCAGAGCAATCGCAGCTCCTAGAGAATGGCCAACCAGGCTGACTTGTTGCCAATCAGGGCCGAGAGCGTCAAGGAAGCGAGGCAGAAAAGCGGCCTGAGCTCTGACACTGTAGTCCCTGGCAGGTTTAGCGCTTTCGCCGGAGCCTGGCAGATCGAGAGCGCAAACGCGAAAGCTTGCAGCCAGCGCGGCCAGATTCAGGGCCCAGGTAGTGAGCGAGCCACCGAGTCCATGAATAAAGACTACATGCGGCGCTCTATGTGGACCGGCCAGCAAGCAATGGATGGCAATGCCGTCTACTTCGATGATACGTTCCTCTTCGCTAGAACTGTCCTGGGCCTGCTCGGCGGCGCGCAACACATCTTCGCGTCCAATCATGCCGCGCGGACCAGTGCCGCTAAGCATGCTCAGATCGACGCCTAACTCCTGGGCCAGGCGGCGGGCTGCTGGTGAGGCGTTAACTCTCCCTCCAGCACTTGCGGGAGCGCGCATTGTGCCGGCCGTAGGCGCCCCTGCTGGGGCTTTAGGTGCGCCGCGCTTATTGAGCGCTGCAGCTTGCCTCTGCTTTTCCTCAGCCTCCTCGCGCAATAAGTTAGCCATTTGCTCAGCGGAAAGCTCCTCTTCCTGGGCAGTAATTATGGCCAGAGGAGCGCCGATGGGGGCGCTCTCGCCTTCAGGCACTACTAATTGGCGAACGATCCCCGTGCTCGGTGACTCCACATCGTTGACGGCTTTTTCGCTCTCAATCTTGACAATGGGCTCGCCCTGCTGTACGGTTTCGCCGGGCTGCTTAAGCCATTCAACGACGCGCCCCGTTTTCATAGCCAGGCCCCATTTAGGCATGCTTAGAATAGTGGCCATCGCGCTAACTCCTCTCTATAGCATCCTTAAAGTCTTTTTCGGCAAAGGCTGGCAAGCTTTTCGCTCAGAGAGTCTATCCCTCACATCAAGGCCATACACTTACCCATTGCTTGCGACGCTTACACCGGAGCCGAAGTTTGTTGTGAGTGGACCTGATAGCCGCTGATCTGCTCGAAGGCGTGAGCGGCACGCAGGATAGTTGTCTCATGCCAGCGCTTAGCAATGAGCATCATCCCAACTGGTAAGCCAGCGGAGAGACCGCAGGGTACCGACATCGCGGGGTGACCGGTGACATCGGTTGGCGCCGTGTTGACAATCATTTCTAGCGATCTCTGCACTTTTTCTTCGCGCTGAGCATCTGGCCCGGGAATGCGGGTTGCTTTCATCGGTGTTGTTGGCATAACTAACAAATCCACACTTTGCAAGGCCTCATCGTACGCTTTGGCCAACCGGCGCGCCAGATTCTGGGCTTTGGCATAGTAGTGGCCGTGGTAGTTATTCTGCATATATTGACCGAGCAGAGCGACCAGCTTGACTGTATCAGAAAAATCGTCGGCGCGGCTGAGCCGTCCACGCGCATATGCATCGAGCAGCGAGGTGCTATAGTGCCCTTTCCAGTTTGTGCCCATGCTATTGCCGCGCACCATAAGCATGGTTGCACCCTCAACAGCTATGGCGCGCCAGATATGAATTCCATCGCGATGCATGGGCAGTGAGATCAAGTCAACCTGCGCGCCCAATTGGGTAAAGCGCTGTGCAGCTTGCTTTACCATCTCGTCAACATCGTGCTCGGAAAGCTCGGCCCAAGCAAAGCCTTCACGCACAATACCAATGCGAAGACCCTCCGTATCGCTGGCTAAAGCGCTTGTGTATTTCTCAACCTTTACATCTTTCTGGCGAGGATCAAGCCCATCCTCGCCGGCGATGGCTTCGAGCAACAGAGCCACATCTGCAGTGCTGGCCGCAATTGGACCGGTATGATCGAGGGTTAGTTCGATAGGAAAGATACCGGTATAAGGGACGAGACCATAGGTTGGCTTCAGGCCATAAGTTCCGCACCAGCTACTCGGTATGCGTATTGAGCCCCCCTGATCTCCACCGATGGCCATCTCGCACTCGCCGGCGGCTACAAGTGCTGCGCTCCCGCTGGATGAACCGCCGGGCGTAAGCATGTGATTGTGGGGATTAAGAACTGGTCCTGTATCAGATGTGTGGCTGCCGCCCGAGAAGCAGAGCGATTCGCAAACGCTCTTGCCGACAATTTCGCCGCCAGCATCCAATATACGTGTAACGATGGTGGCGTCAAATTCAGGCACATAGCCTTCCAGCAGCGCGCTACCATTCATCATAGGGATGCCAGCCACGCAAACATTATCCTTAATGGCGATGCGCTTGCCTGCCAGAGGCCCTTCTGCAGCTCCTTTGATCGAACATTTTTGATACCAGGCGTTGAGGATATTTTCCTCAGGATCGGGCCGGTAGCCGCCAGTGCGTGCATAACGTACGGGCAGAGTAGAATCGGCGAGCTGATCGAGGCGGCTATAGGATTCTAGCGTACTGTCCATAAGCCCGAGAAACGAGCTCAGGTCAGCATCGCTCATGTGGAAACCATAGCCCCTGGCGATCTCGCGCAACTGTTCAAGATTAGGCCTGATCTTCATGAAGACTCCTTCTCTATGCGTAAAGTATGCAATGAACGCTTATTTGCATATGTTAAATATGCAGTGAACGCTTAAAAATAGCGCTACAAGCTCTGTCCTGCTTCCAATGGCGGCTCTGAGCAGAGCTTGTTGGACTCTGGCTACCCTCATTTCGCATGTTTTTCCTGGTTAGTTCGGGAGCGCGAAATAGGGCCTCCCTGCGGGGAAGCAAAAATGCTTAGCCCAGAATTTCTTGTACCGTTGCCATGATGCGCTCAGGGCTGGGAATATAGAATTGTTCCAGCGGTGGGCTGAACGGCACTGGCGTATGCGGCGCTGTAACAAGCTTGATAGGCGCATCGAGCTCGGTGAAGGCCTTATCGGCCGCCAGCGCGGCAATATCGGTAGCGATGCTGCAGCGCGGATTGTCCTCGTCAACGGTGATCAGCCTGTGCGTCCTTGCCACTGATTGCAGAATCGTGTCTTCATCTAAGGGCGAGAGCGTGCGCGGATCGATGATTTCCACAGAAATACCGTCTGCGTACAACGCCTCAGCGGCGGCGAGTGCCTGCTGCACCATGCGCGAGATGGCCACAATGGTAACGTCGGTGCCTTCGCGCTTGATATCAGCTTTGCCCAGTGGAATAACATATTCGCCTTCAGGCACCTCGCCCGTCATAGAATACAGCATTTTGTTCTCAAAGACCACAACTAAGTCCTCGTCGCGAATAGAGGCAGCGAGCAGGCCCTTGGCATCGGCCGGCGTGGAGGGCACGACAGTTTTGATACCTGGCATGTGTGAAAAAACTGAATAATGTACGCCAGAGTGTTGGCCAGCGGCGCCCATGCCGGCGCCGATCATCGTACGGATGACGAGCGGGCAACTTGCCTTGCCACCGAACATATAGCGTAGCTTGGCCCCTTGATCAAAAATCATATCCCAGCAGACGCCAAAGAAATCCACAAACATTAGCTCGGCCACAGGGCGCAGGCCGGTGGTGGCAGCGCCCACAGCGGCGCCGATAAAGCCTGCCTCGGTGATGGGCGTATCAAGGACGCGATCTCGCCCAAATTCCTGGACCAGCCCCTTGGTAACGCCTAGCACGCCACCCCAGGCATCATCCTGTTCAAAGTTCTGCACGCCAGCTCCCCCGGCTACATCTTCGCCCAGGAGAATAACGCGCGAGTCGCGGCGCATTTCCTGGCGGAGAGCCTCGTTGATTGCCTGTGCATAGGTGAGTTGACGGATCGCGACAGCCATGAACTTTTCCTTCCTTTCAAGCGGGGATATTCACGCTACCAGCAAGCTACTACTTATGGGTATTGCACATAAACATCTGTGAGCGCTTCCTCTGGTTGAGGCAGGGGCGCAGCTTCTGCGAAGCGCCAGGCGTCATCGATGCGCTCCGTGACTTGCTTGTCGAGCCCGTCTAATTCCTCAGCTGAGGCGATTCCCCGCTCTTGTAACGAATTGCGCAAGGCGAGGATAGGATCGCGTGAGCGGTAGGAAGCCACCTCTTCTCTGGTACGGTAGGTGATTGTATCGCCCTCAAAGTGGCCATAGTAGCGGTAAGTTTTACACTCTATCAAACTGGGCCCCTCGCCACGGCGCGCACGAGCAATAGCCTCGCCCGCAGCTTCATAGACAGCAAATATATTCAGACCGTCCACGGTTAAGCCGGGCATACTGTAGCCGGCGGCCCGCTCGGCGATATCGCGGCAGCTCATGTGATAGGTCACAGGCGTAGATTCGGCGTAGCCATTATTCTCGGCCACAAAGATAACTGGTAGCTTCCAGATGCCTGCCAGGTTAAGGCTTTCGTGGAAGGTGCCCTGATTGGCCGCGCCATCGCCAAAGAAGCAGACGGCAACCTGGCCGCGACCGTTGTGTTTAGCCGTCAGGCCCGCACCCGTAGCGAGTGGGAAGCCTTCCCCAACGATGCCATTAGCCCCGAGCATACCCTTATGCACATCAGCGATATGCATAGAGCCACCTTTGCCACGGCAAGCTCCCGCTTCGCGCCCCAGTAGTTCGGCGACCATCGCGCGTATATCTACCCCTTTGGCTATGCAGTGGCCATGGCCCCGATGGTGACTGGTAATGAAATCCTCATCGGTAAGATGCGCGCATACGCCAACGGCCACCGCCTCTTCGCCTGCATAGAGGTGGACGAAACCAGGGATTTTCCCGGCAGCGAACTCGCGCCCGGCCCGTTCTTCAAACTGGCGGATAGTCATCATCTGTTCGTACATTTTGAGTAGATGAGCCTTGTCCAACGTATTACTTGTTATGTTCTGTTGTGTGACCATAGTGACAAGTTCTCCTCCGTTGGGCGGCCAGCTAGAGGCTGCCTGTTGCTCAGGCTAACTGTGCCAGCGCCTCTGGCTGTAATCTAGTCCTCATACACTAAAGCAGTTTTAGCAAGCGTTGGTGGGTGAGCTGGATATCTGGCGAGACAGGTACCCGGCCCGGGCTGCTGCCGCCAGCGCAGCTTCTACCTTGACGACAAAAGGGCCATCAGCACGTAGATTGATCGTCACTGCTGAAGTCGATGCGAGCTCAATCTCGCGCTCGCCATCCAGCGCAACAGTGCCTACACCGGGCCTCAGTTGCACCGCATCGTTAAGAGCTAGCCGGCGATAGGCATTGATAGCTACCCAGCGCACAAGGCCGGGTGCAAGGGCGGCCAGGACCTGGAGATCTCCTTCTCCCAGCGTAATATGCAGACCGGGAAACTGATCAGTGGCCTTGTTGGCATCCAGCAGTGCGCTTCCCAGAGCTGAAAGCCCGATAGTCGCTGGAGCAACGCGCGAAAGGATCACTTCGCGTACTGACGATAGGTCCCAGATGGCTCTAGAGCCAACAAAAGGCAATGAAGAGACAACAACATCGATGAGCGCATGCTCCCGGCTTACTCCATCAATCAGGACTTCTAACCACGGAACGCGCTCTACTATTGGGTGCTGCTTATTGTCTGCTAGACCGTTGGCTACCAGACCCGCTGCCAGGCCGGCGATAGTGCCTTCAAGAAATGAGGGAAAGACATTATTTGTGCCTGTTGAGATTGGAACGAGCGGTACATGTCCACAACCCATGGCTACGGCGCGGTTGGTTCCATCTCCTCCCAGCGTAATAATGCAGCCAGCGTTCAGCGCACAGAGCAATTGGGCAGCCTGTGTGGAATCGGCGCCGGTTCCTGTTACTGGCATCGGGAGTGGCTCTACCGTCAGAGGTGAGCCCTCTCGATGCCCATCCAGAGCCCGCTGCAATATGCCGAAGTCATGCTCCGGCATATAGGCAACGCGCGTAACGCCTACTGCTTCAAGGGCGAGCAGTACGCGCCTTACAATGGCTGTCTTCTCATTGTTGTCGAAAATCGTGCCATGGGCAACAAGGCGACGAATATCGCGGCCTGAAGCAGGATTGGCAATAATTCCTACCAGGTGTCTGGACATAGAGCGTTTCTATCTATGCTGCTAAGCAAGCAGAATATGACACGCTACAAGGCCTGTATTAGTGAATAGATGACGACAGCTAATCGTAATAAGCTTCGGGTGCCAGGCGTAGCTCTTTGATCTGGGCATGATCGTGGCCGAAGACTATTGTGGCATTTTTCTTATGGGCAATGTTGCGGATCTTTTCGACGGATCTTGCCCATTGCAGGTTATCGTAGACAACTGGAGATCCAACCGCGGGCGGACCATAGCTATCGCGCAGATAGATGGCATCGGAGGTAAAGATTATAGTCCCGCTGTTGGGCAGATCAACTTGCATGCACATTGTGCCCCAGGTATGGCCAGGCGTTTCTAGAAGGGTGACGCCATCGACTAGCTGCGTGTCTCCCTCGACCAGGTGATATTTGATTCCCTCCATATCATAATCGGCCTTGATAAAACCTCCCTGCGAAATTCCTTCAAGCTTCATAGCCTCGTTATACTCGGTCTTGTTTACTACCACCTCGGCCCCACTATGCTTAAACACGCCAATGTTGCCAGCGTGATCAAAGTGCAGGTGTGTCAGGAAGACATATTTAAAGTCTGACGGATCGAGCTTGAGCTGTTTAAGGCGCTCTTCAAAATACTCTTCGGGCTTTACCTCGTCATAGGGGAAAAACTCTTGTAGGCCGGTTGCACCCCAGCGTTCCTCCCAATTTCGCGGGCAAGCAGTATCCATCAAAATGCGCCCATCGGGATGGTCCACAACGACGGTATGGGTCGGACAGGAACGCCATTCGGCCGCCTTATGCGGCTCGCGGCGCGAGGCCATTAAAAGTGGCGTATTGATGAGCCAACGTGGATCGCAATGCATATTGCCGTGATGCTGGATGTAAACTTTTATTTTAGATCGGATCATGCGTAGTGCCTCCTGCTATGCTTGTCAAATGCTTTCGGAGCTAACAATCCTTGTTATTTCTAAGTACGAGTGCAGGCCTCACAAACTCTCGCTTTTATGATCAGGCACTATCAACTTGCTAGGGAAGAGAGCAAGATAAGCTTTGGCTCTCTCCTCCTTCCCTCAGTACCGACCCGTTAAGGTGTTAGCAACCCCGGAGGCTAACAGCTGAAGTTTCAGATATGCTTGAACGCCTGTGAGCTCATCTAATAGAATGATTTGAAATATGATGACACAAGAGGATATATACCATAAAAAAATGGGCTTGTATAGTGCTCTCAGCGGGAAAAATAGTGCTTGCCTGTTGTTGGGCAGCGGCAAAAGGTGGCGTGTAGTTTGCTGCTACGAGGGTAGAGCTCATTGCGGCATATCTCCTGGAAAGTTATATGCCATGATAAACAAGTTTTTGCCTTCCCGTAATATTCTGGGCGAAGCGTGAGGAGGGGATCGGCGCTTCAGCTTTGCGGCCTCCTCACACCTTCACAGAAGTGCCTCAGCTCGCGCTAAGAGTCGTTGTTCAGGAGCTTGAGAATCCGGGTGCGGAGATGCTCAAGTCTGACACCCAGGCTTTCAAGAATGCCAGCCGCAATGCCTTCGCCTTCGCGAACGAGGCCAAGGAGGAGATGCTCAGTTCCGACATACTGATGCTTCATTTTATGAGCTTCGTCGATGGCAAGCTCAAGCACCCTCTTGGAGCGAGGCGTCAGGCCAATTTCTCCCAAGACGAGGCGGTCGCCGAGCCCAATAATAAATTCAACTGAGGAACGAACTTTTGCGAGATCGACGCCGAGATCTATCAGCGCGCGAGCTGCTGCCCCCTGCTTCTCATGAACGAGGCCAAGGAGGAGATGCTCAGTTCCGATATAATTGTGCTGGAAGCGGCGCGCCTCCTCTTCGGCAAATTTGAGAGCGTTCCGTGAGTGTTCCGTGAGCTTAGCAGCTTCTGATATTGCCGATAGGCTGCTCAAAGTTTGCTGGATCGTCGGCTGCGATAGCTGAGACGTCTCCTTTGGCGCGGGCATTTGTGCGGCCTGCTCCAGAACTTCCTCTGCGACCAGGATCGGCGTTTGCGTGCTGATCGCCAGCTCAATGGCATCCAGGGCAAGCGCCTCAAGTTCTACCTGTTTCTCGGCTGTCTTAAGTACGATCTTTCCCTGTGGCGTTGTATCAACAAAGCCGGTAATTTCTACTCTGGTGATTGAGTAGCCAGAAGCAAGAATGATATTTTTCAAGAGGCCATAGAGGCGGGAAAGCGGATCATTGCTAAGTTCATGGTTCGTTCTAGTAACTGCTCTAATCTCCTGAAATGTTCCCTGGATGTGTAGCTGACGATTCTGCTCGGCTTCTCCTAAAGTAATCGTGCCTGAATTTGTTTGTGGATTGAGACTTACGTGCTCAATGTGCATTTCAATCATGGCTAAATCTCCTGTGAACTGCTGCTTTTTTCTCTATTGAGTTTTGATGGTCTATCATGCGAGGAAACGGAGAGATGAAGCGAACATTGAATAAATCCTTGATACGCTTACAAAAATGTATTTGAGTAGCATACAAGTATAGTATACTGAAAAAAAGGAAAAAAACAATAAGATCACAAAAAACCAGCTAAGTAAAGCCTAGCTGAACTGGTTTAGGGAGGGGGCTAAATCTTTTAACGGACTACCACACTGGCCAGCTCTGAGGCCCAGCCAAGTAGCTGCTCATCGGCCATGTACTTGCCAACAACTTGCAGTCCAAGCGGCAAGCCATTGGCGGCGTATCCGGCCGGCAGATTGATCGCTGGCAGGCCTGCATGTGTCCAGGGTAGATTCATAATGGCATCGCCGGTAGTGGTGATGCCTTCGGGGGCGGGACCAGGAGCCGCGGGACTGATCCAGAGATCCACTTCATGCCGCTGTATTAAGGCCTCTAGCTCCGCGCGTAATTTAGCGCGCCCGGCGCGGGCCGCTGCCAGGTCTGACGCCTTGATTGTCTGGCCTGCGCGAATAGCCTGGGCGGTGCGCGGACGATAGAGCCCTTCATAGCGCGCAAACCAGGTGGCGTGCTCGCGGGCCATTTCAGCATGCACAAGATTTCGATGGCGCAGGTTGATCTCGCTGATGTCAGGCAAGGCCGGTACGCGCTGCACGCGATATCCCGCCCTTTCAAGCGCCTCAACCTGGCCGGCAAAGGCGGCCTGGCCCTCGCTAGAGGCCTGAGCCAGATAAGGACCTTCAGGAATACCCAGAACTGGCCGATCCTTAAGCGAAACTGCTCGCCAATCATGGCAGAGCCAGGAAGCCGCCAGCGCACTCCCGGCGACATCTTGCGTAAATATGCCCACCGTATCGACTGAGGGAGAGCATAAAATAAGCCCATCTTCAGAAATGCGGCCATATGTTGGCTTGAAGCCGACGATACCACAGAAGGCGGCGGGCCGGATGGTCGAGCCAATCGTTTGCGTGCCCAGGGCCAGCGCGCAAAAACCGGCGGCTACCGCAGCAGCCGAGCCGCTGCTTGAGCCTCCCGGGCTGTACTGGAGATTATGAGGATTGCGCGTGAGGCCTGGCTCAAAATAGGCCATCTCGGTAGTCACAGTTTTGCCCAGCACAAGAGCACCGGCCGCGCGTAGCTTGCTTACGCAGCTTGCCTCTTCTCCCGTAAGCTCGGAAGCTGGAAGCTGTGAGCCCGCCGAGGTTGGAAAGCCCGAGACATGGAACATATCCTTTATGCCCACTAGCACTCCATATAAGGGAGGCCGCTGTGCTGGATCGGGGAAGCGTTGTTGGAGCGCTTGGGCCTCACTCAGGAGGCGTTCGCAGCGCCTGGCTTCGGGTAAAAGCGCCTGCAATTCATCGTCAAGACTCTCGATACGCTGACATGTATCCTCGATATAGCTCACAAGCTCACGTTGATCGCTACGTAGTGCCGCAGCTGTGGGAGCGAGTGGCAAGGAAGCCAGAAATGGTGATGGCATGGCAACCTCCTGCAGTTTACATTTATCTATGCCGTTCTTCAGAGCTTGTGACGTTTTTAATATCCTACAATTGGACTCATTATCCCTTGGTTTGCCTTGAACAGTGCAAAAAAGGCATCATCAGGACAAATGCTCTGCCATCGGCCCAAGCCTGCTCACAATACGCTTCCAGACCCTAGCTGTAGCCATTGGCCGCTACTTGAGAGCTTGCGCGTAGAGGCCGGCCAATTGCTCAAGCTCGTGCATGTTTTCATGCTGGGGAGGGATTACCTCGGTCAGGCACCATCCAACGGTTGTCAGCTTGCTTATCATGATGTGCTGGAAATGTCGGAGGGTTTGTATATCTATGCCCCCAGGTGTAGGAAAGTGGGATATATCTTTAACTGCGGGAAAGGACAGTGGATCAAGCACGTCCACATCGATATGGAGATAGACATGGGAAAAGCCTTGCTTTTTGAGCGTATCTGCGATCTCCTCAGCCTGAGTAGTGAGTTGTGCGCTGGTGAATGAGGATACCTGTGCATGACTTAAGAAGCGCTGCTCTGGGACATCGAGATCCCTAACGCCGGCGAGAAAAATTTGCTGTGGAAGAAGCCTCGAAAATGATGTGGCAACTAGTTCTGGGGCGCCTTCCC
Source organism: Ktedonosporobacter rubrisoli (assembly GCF_004208415.1). Taxonomy (GTDB): domain Bacteria; phylum Chloroflexota; class Ktedonobacteria; order Ktedonobacterales; family Ktedonobacteraceae; genus Ktedonosporobacter; species Ktedonosporobacter rubrisoli. Next base: position 9,036,438 of record NZ_CP035758.1, read on the forward strand.
CTAACAATGTTCGCAATACCATTCCATGAAAGGTCTTACTCGGAGAGGATAGGGGCGTATTCGAATCTGCGTGGGCATCTAGCCAGATCACTGCTAGATCACCGTCATATCGTTTGTTGAGAAAAGAGATCGGGGCAACTTCGATTCCGCAATCTCCCCCAAGGGTGAAAATACGGCGGGGATTCTTACTGCTCAAGAGGTGATGGGCCTCTTGTGCATAGCGCAGAATATGAGAGTAACCAAGGATATCGTGCTCGAAGTCTGGTTCGTGGGCAGCTTCAACCTTGATCGCATTGAAAGGAATGTGTGGCTGGAGGATCTGCTGGAGGATCGTTGCTCCTATATAGACCTCGGTTTTCCCTGAACCCTCCCACTGTGGAAAGAAGAGATATAGATCTTCTGAGGAATGCATCTCAGTCATGGGTTTATCCTTTCGATAGGGAGATGGTGATGGCCTCCAACTCCGCATTTCAAGTTTAGCAGAATTGTCTAACTGAGTCCAGGTGGGTGAAGAGGAGCAGCCTCAAGCTCCTTTATACCATGAAAAAAGAGAGCTCCAGATGTCTACCGGAGCTCTCAAGAAGGAGGTCAGGCCCTGCGCAAGTGTGTGAAGACCACAATAATAGCGCTAAGGGCCAGGCCGCCGCTAATCAAGCCAAGCTCTATGCGCGGATCAAGCATAGCCAGGAGCAGGCCACCCAGAGCAGAACCGATTGCCTCAATACCATAGGTCAGGACACGGAAAGAGCTATTCACCCGTCCCTGTAACTCATCAGGCGTGATAGAAAGCCGATACGAGACCAGAGCAACTGCATATAAAGGCCAGATTAGCCCGACAAGTCCCCGGCCGATAATCAGCAAGGGCGCCGAAGTGGCCAGCGTACAGAGCAGCGTCGCCAGCGACCACACGATTACCGAACCAATGATGATCTGTCCAAAGCGCAAATGGCGCTTGACCCAGGGCGCCAGAAAGCCGCCAACCAGTCCGCCAATACCATCTGCGCTGATAATAATGCCCAGCATCAAGGCATCCAGATGGAGTCGATTCTGCACCAGCACGATGATAGCCAGCTTGACGGGGACCGAGAGGAAATTGACGCTCATCGTAAGCAAGACCATGATGCGCAGAATAGGTTGCTGCCACAGGAAACGTAGCCCTTCCATAATATCCTGCCAGAGATGGATCTTTTCTTGCTTGCGCTCGTTCTGGAAGGGCACACGAATAAAGCGCAAAGAGATCACCGAGATCAGGTAGGAGATGCTATCTACCAGGTAGGCAAGGATTGCCCCGAGTACCGTTGAGCGCGCCAGGCTGATCAGCAACGTGCTCAGATTGGGACCGAGTAGCGTGGAAATATATTCCGTCACCTGGTCCAGGGCATACGCTTGTGGGATCTGGGCAGGCTTGACCACGCGCGGGAGGGCCGAGATCTGGGCCAGACCAAAGAGCACATTAGCAGTTCCCTCGATCACGGCTATAATATAGAGCTGGGCAACGCTCAAGTGACCCAGGAAAAAGGCCAGCGGCACCGAGCCTAGCGCTAACCAGCGCACTGCGTCACAGCGTATCATGATCGCTTTACGATCCCAGCGATCGATCAGGGCTCCGACTGGCAGGCTGAACAACAGGTAAGGGAGCATTTGCAGGGCTGCTACCAGTCCAGCCTGCGCCGGCGAATGGGTCAATGCTAGCACTAGCAGCGGCAAGGCCAGCGCTGACATATTGGTGCCGATAGTAGAGACAATCTGCCCGCTCCAGAGCAACAAGAAGTCCTGATTGCGCCATAAAGGCCGTTCCGGAGCTGTTGAGGGCGAATCGGTAGGTGGTGCGTATTTCATAGAAATGGCAATGTACTCCTTGAGCCAGAAAACTATAAGGAAGAAAAGAAACATAGTCCTGGCCTCAGGAGGAGGTGCGCGTGCGGCAGTGATGGCGCCTGGAGCGGCGGTTTTGTCATGCGGTCGTGTTGCGGTCCAGGAATGCCAGCCTGGTAGCCGCCGTTCGACTCAGTTGTCTCAATAGAACGTGTTCATTGAGGCCTCACCAGTGATAGAAAAATCAATATACAAACTTTCTGCAAGTGTGGCATAAGCCAGCACAATCTGTCAAGAGAGCACCTTGACTTAACCCGCGACAGGTTCGTCGCTCTCCAAGCTCTACGTGTAGCTTCTAATAACCTCTGCTCGCATTGTATTGGTTAGTTAAGTGTTCACCGCTACGGTAGCGACGCAGGTTATCGGCGAAGATAGCGGCCAGGCGTTGATCATAGTGCTCGGTATGGCCGGAGAGATGAGGCGTCAGGATGACATTTGGCAGCTCGTAGAGGGGACTATCTGCGGGCAAGGGCTCTTGTGCGGTCACATCTAAGCCGGCCCCACCAATCTGGCCCTCCTGAAGGGCACGGATCAAGGCAGGCTCATCAATGACATTGCCTCGTGCGATATTCACAAGATAAGCGTCGTTGCGCATGGCCTGTAGCTCTGGCTCACTAATGAGCTTTGTAGTTTCCTTTGTTAAAGGAACCGAGAGCACTACATAATCGCTCTGTTTGAGCAACTCATGTAAATGCTGCCAGGCAAAGAGCTGATCCACGTCTGCATCTTGCCCATCTTCTTTTGCCGAAAACCTGGTGGCCAGGACACGCATACCAAAGGCGCGCGCTAACTGAGCGATCCGCCGTCCGATATGGCCCAGGCCGACAATGCCAATGCTGCGGCCTATAAGTTCACGCGAAGAGAAGGACCCGCCTTGGTAAGATCTGTGTAGCCATTTATGCTGACGTTGAGCTTCTACCAGTTGAGGCCAGGAGCGGTTAAACATCAGCATGCTACAAATCACATATTCGGCAATATTATGCGCATGGACGCCAGAAGCTGTCGTAACTATGATACCGCTCTTTGACGTGACAAGCGAGGCGGGCAAATGGTTAGTACCAGCAGCCGAGCTTTGCAGCCAGCGCAAGCGAGGGAAAAGCTCGTGCCAGTTAGCGGGCAGCGTTGGTGCGCAAATAATCTCGGCCTCATGGGCAAGGGGTTGCACCTTCTCATCAGTTAAGCTGGCGCAATTGACGATATCGGCCTCCGCAGCTTTTTCCAAGAGCTTGAGGGATTCTTCGCTAAAATGAAAGGTGCTTACAATTTTGGGGTACATAGAATAGACTATTCCTCCTTGCTCTATTCCTGCTATATATATCGTCACATTCGTACCACATAGGGAGAGTACAATGCAAATGCTATATGTAAGCTTGCTGGCGATTGTGGCCAAATGGCCCTGGCAGCGCATGTCAGGTACCTTTGGGGGAAAGTTGCCGTATAATTTGCTAATACTTTCTTGAAGTGTTAGTATACATACTAGGTATCTTTCACATGGGTGAAAGATAAGAAAGCGTAGTTATAAAGGACAATGTTGTGACAAATGTGGGAAGCGATGGAAAGCGAACGGCGCTGGAGGGAACATAATACCCATGATGCAAGCACCCAAGGTTCTTATTATCGACGATAGTACAACTGCATGCCTCTATATGGCTCAGGCCCTGGAAAAAGTGGGATATCAAGTGATTACCGCTACCGATGGGCGTGAAGGTATGGCCAAAATTTTTCAGGAGCAGCCACATTGCTTAATTTTAGATGTGCTGTTGCCGGGAATGAATGGTTTTGCGCTCTGCCGCCAGCTACGTGCTCAGGATTCATTACGTAATCTCCCTATTATTATGGTGAGCACGAAGAATACGCACGCTGATCAGGCCTGGGGACTACGGCAGGGGGCCAATCGTTATCTGCCCAAGCCCTTTACCGAAGAGGTTCTTGTGCACACTGTCGAAGAAGTACTGCCAGGATATATGCCTCGTCATCGATAATTCATCTGGAATAATTTCGGGTGCTGGAATGTATATTGCCAGCACCTTTTTTCTCTATCCCGGGTCAGGCCATTTAATGGATATATAGGGCGGCCTATCAAGCATATACTCCCCATAAACGAATTGTCCCGTCATCACTGCCCGAAGCCAATCTCATGCCGTCCGCAGAAAGTGCCATGCTCCATATGCCCTGCGTATGTCCTGTAAGTTTTTTTTGCTCCTTAGCAGCTCGGCTATCCCAGAGCTGGATCAAGCCATTATGATGCGCTGCCGCCAGCACATGGCCATCCTTGCTCCAGGCAAGCGCATAGGCCCAGCCCGCGCCATTATGGCCATTGAGCGTTTGTGAATTCTTCCAGGTCGCAGTATCCCAAAGCTGGATGGTGCCGTCATCGTTAGAAGAGGCAAGTGAGCGCCCATCAGGTGACCAGGCAGTATCGTTGGGCTGGTCACGGGTTTCAAGAAAGGTTAATTGGCGCCCTGTCACGGCGTCCCATATCTGAACAAATCCATCATAGCGCGTGGTCGCAACGCGCTTACCATCAGGCGACCAGTCAAGGCCATAAGTCGCCGTGGGATAGAGGCCACCACCAAAGAGAGATTGCGGCGTAGAGCCGTTCCAGGTTGCCAGTTTCTGGCCCGTCTGGCTATCCCAGAGCTGTATATTTCCACTAGAATTGCCTGTCACCAGGCGCGTGCCGTCAGGCGACCAGGCCAGGCTGATAAAAAAGGGATAATTGCCTTCCTGTATAGTTGTGCGCACCTTTTGGGCTTTGATGTCCCAGATCAGCACGCTTTGATCTTCGCTGGCCGTGGCTAGCAGGTTTCCATCAGGGGACCATTTTGTGGCGTAGACCTGCTCAGTATGACCCTGGAGCGTAGCAAGATTCTTGCCGGTTTGGCTATCCCAGAGTTGGACTATCTTATAGGCGCCTGCCGCCAGGACAGAACTATTAGGCGACCAACCAACGCCGCGAACAGCTCCAAAATTGTTCATACTTATTACGCCCAGTAAACTTACATGATCGGCATTTTCTGGCCCTATCACCTGAGTAGGATTGCGCAGGGCGGCAGGCGCGCTGGTGGGTAACGCGTCTGGCGTAGGGGTTGGTCTGCTGGGAGTTGGCGTAGGAGTTGGGGAAAGCTGCTGGGTGGGCTTTTGCGTGGTCCCACAACCGGCGACAACACTGGTAGCTAACAAGGCTATAAAGCCACGCCTGGATAGCCTTGACTCTGGAAAGAAATTACTCGACCTCACTTTACCATCGCTTAGCTTGTCATTCATAGCTTTTTCTCCATCTTGCTGAGATAACCAGAAATATACGCTTTTAATAATATACGCCAGTTCATATGTAAATTATTACATATTCTAAATTTGACATAAAAACCTTGCCTGAGGGCGTAGTGAGCGAGCTTGTGATATGATGAGCACTATGAAATAGGTAGCATTGGGATGAAAAGCAAAATACATCAGGCCAGGAGAGAACACAAATGAGTACTGATGGAGAAACAATAGCTGTTCGTTCTGGAGAGAGCTTCGATATTCAGCGTGTAGAAGGTTACCTGCACGAGCATATTGCAGGGCTGGGCGAAGGTTTGCTACAGGTACGCCAATTTCCATCTGGAGCTTCTAATCTGACCTATTTGCTCACGAGTGGAGATTGGCAAGGCGTTTTACGCCGTCCTCCCTTTGGCCCGGTAGCACCGAAGGCGCATGATATGGCGCGTGAAGCCAGCTTATTGCTGAAGATCCATCCAGTTTTTCCCCTTGCGCCCAGGCCCTATATCTTTTGCGCCGACCTGACAATTATGGGCGTCCCTTTCTATGTTATGGAGAGGCGCGAAGGAATAGTGCTTGATAGTAGTTTTCCGCAAGGCGTGGCTGTAGATGATGAGCTGTGTTGCCGCATCAGTGAGGCGGTAGTTGAGACTCTGGTCAAGATCCACGCTATCGACTGGCCGGCGGCCGGCTTGGGCTCATTTGGTCATCCCGAAGGCTTTCTGGCCCGTCAGGTGAAGGGCTGGATCGAGCGCTATCGGCGGGCCAGCTCTGACCATATTCCTCAGCTTGAGCCGTTAATAGGCTGGCTGACCGAGCATATCCCACTTAGCCCGCCTCCAACGTTGATCCATAACGATTTCAAGCTTAACAATATGCTTATGAGCCGGGCCGATCTGGGACTGCCGGTCGCCGTCCTTGACTGGGAGATGGCCACCATCGGAGATCCACTTTTTGATCTGGCAAGCTCATTGAGTTATTGGGTCGAGCCAGATGATCCGCAGGAATTGCAAGAAGTATTGCCTACCATCACGGCGCGGCCGGGCTTTATCACGCGTGAGCGCTTTAGCGAGCTCTATGCCCGGAAAAGTGGCAGAGATCTCTCAGCGCTCCATTTTTATATGATCTTTGCCTATTTTAAGCTGGCCGTAATCCTGCAACAGATCTATGTCCGTTGGAAGCGAGGGCAGACCAGCGATGAACGCTTCGCCACCTTTGATAGGCGCGTGCGCAACCTGATCATTCATGCGGCCCACCTGGCCGAAAGTGGGCGGCGTTAGCAAGTGGATAAATGGCGGTCAAGCCTCATCCAGAAAAGTAGCTCCTAGCGGCAAATGATCGCTGGCCTCACTTGCCTGCATGTCTGTGCCACATGTGATAGGAGCACATTCGCTGAGCTCCACAGTTAGCTCAGGGCTGGCGAAGATATAGTCGATACGACAGGCGGGCATGGCTGCCGGAAATGTAAAGCCTGCTGTATGGGGATGCAGGTAGCGAAAGCAATCAGTGTAACCTGCGTTCAAAAGCAGATCTATGCCACCTTCTGCATAAGGCTTACTATAGTGATCTAATAGGGCACAGGCTTTCTGGCTATTTAATACGGTGCGGAGCGTATATCTGAGTAGGCGCCTGCGCAAAGGGATCACCGCAGGCGGCGTGGGTTTAGGTGGCTGGGGTGGCATGTAGTGTGGGCCGGCGAGGATATAGCGCAGAATCTTGCTCGCGTAAAAAGGATCACCAGGCGCCAGCGAGTTGAAATCGCCCATTACGAGATGAGGCTTGCCTTTGTGGGTTTGCATGATGCGTAACATCTCTTCTACCTCGCGACGTCTCACGAGATGACTTTTTGTCCTGTAGCCGAAATCAGATATTTGATGCATGAGGAAGAGCGTGAGCGCTTTGCCATCCGGCCTGCTCACGCATACCTCAAGGAAGTGACGGCGTACAAAGCTGCGCGGGTGTGTATGCACCCTTGAATGGAGTATTGGCAGGCGCGTGAGGATGGCGAGATTCCAGTCGCGGGCGTGTTTTCCATATCCACTCAGGCAATAGTGCATATTCAGGCGGTGTGCGAGCTCTTTAACTACCTCCGGATCAGTAGCTTCGACCAGGCCAATGATATCTGCCTGAGCCGTCTTGATGATCAGCGAAAGCTGTTCGACTCGCTGTGTGCCACCTAAGAGGATATTATAAGAGAGGATGCGTGTCATTCCTTGCTATATCCTTCTAGCGAAGCGGGTGCAACGACCATATATTTATTTCAAAGCGTAGCTGAATATCTCACTTCAGGTCAAGAAGAATATGCTTCAGTTTTTTAATAGAACCCAAAATTTCCTCCTTGCCGCTGTCAGGCGGGCCAAAAACGAGAACTGAAAATCTCTGCAAGTAGGCGCCAGAGGTTTCCACTCCTCCACACTGGGATTGTGAAGGGGCGTCGCGAGCAAGCGAATGAAGATCTTGATCCGGGGCGCGGGTGGAGCCCCGATTACTTCCTCCTCCTTGCCGCTGTCAGGCGGGTCAAAAACGAGACTGAAAATCTCTGCAAGTAGGCGCCAACAACTTGGTAATAAACGTATGTACATGATATGCTTTAGGATATAGGCAGTTTTATGCTCAAAGAAATGAGAGGTATGTCTACGGTGACAACAAGTATAACAGATACGACACAAAGTATTTTCCTCCAGCAACAGCCTGTAAAGATGCTGATTGGAGGGCAGTGGGTGGAATCTGCCAGCGGCAAGACGTTTGAGACGCTTAATCCGGCTACCGGCCAGGTGCTGGCAAACGTTGCAGAGGGGGATGCTGAAGATATTAACCGTGCGGTAGCTGCCGCGCGCAAAGCCTTTGAGAGCGGTCCCTGGCCTAAGCTTACCCCTTCGCAGCGAGGGCGCTTGCTCTGGAAACTATCTGATCTAATTGAGCAAAATGCCGAGGAACTGGCGCTGCTGGAAACCCTGGATAATGGGAAACCCATTAAGTATTCAAGAGCCGGCGATGTGCCTCTGACTGTTGACCATTTCCGCTATTTCGCCGGCTGGGCTACGAAGCTGGAAGGCGAGACGATCCCCGTCTCGATCCCGAATATGTTTACCTACACCTTGCGTGAGCCGGTGGGGGTCGTTGGACAGATTATTCCCTGGAACTTCCCTTTGCAAATGGCTGCCTGGAAGCTCGCTCCGGCCCTGGCCTGCGGTAATACAGTTGTCTTAAAGCCGGCCGAGCAAACCCCATTAACGGCGTTGCGCCTGGGCCAGCTGATCTGTGAAGCAGGCTTTCCGGAAGGTGTAGTCAATATTGTGCCCGGCTTCGGTGAGACGGCTGGCGCAGCTCTAGCTTCACATCCTGATGTTGATAAGGTTGCCTTCACCGGCTCGACAGAAGTAGGCAAGAAGATCCTGCAGGCCAGCGTCAATAACTTAAAGCGCGTTACGCTGGAACTTGGTGGAAAATCGCCGAATATTATCTTCCCTGATGCCGATTTGAAGTATGCAGTGCGTGGAGCTATGAATGCCATTTTCTTTAATCAAGGCCAGGTATGTACGGCTGGTAGCCGCCTGTTTGTCCACAAAGCTGTGTATGAACAGGTAGTGAGCGGGCTGGCCGATTATGCCGGAAAGATGAAAATCGGCGAAGGCATCGATCCGGCAACTGATCTAGGGCCGCTCGTTTCTCAGGAACAATTAGAGCGTGTGCTGGGCTATATCGACTCCGGGAAACGAGAAGGGGCTACAGCTACTACAGGAGGTGCCAGGGCTGAGGATGAGCGCTTAAAGGGCTATTTTGTGCAGCCCACGGTCTTTGATAATGTACGCGACGAGATGACCATTGCGCGCGAGGAGATCTTTGGCCCCGTCGTGGTAGCATTGCCTTTTGAGGATGTAGAGGAGGTGGCGGCGCGAGCCAATAAATCAATTTATGGCCTCTCCGCCGGCGTCTGGACCAGCGATGTCAAGAAAGCCCATAAGATGGCAGCAGCTCTTAAAGCCGGTGTGGTTTGGGTTAACACCTATAATCAGTTTGATGCAGCCGCGCCCTTTGGCGGCTATAAACAAAGCGGTTATGGGCGCGAGATGGGCCAGGCGGTCTTGGAATCCTATACGCAAACAAAAACAGTATGGATAAACCTTCGCTAATTGCTGTATAATGCTAGACGGGAGATAATTCTATTTTGGGGATTATCTCCCGCTTCAGATAAATGCGCTGGGAAATTCATTACACCACGGTCAGAGATATACTATGTGTACGGCACAGCATGCTTTCCCCGAAGAGAAGAGAAAAAGCAATATGAAAAAGCTTGGGAACTTTATGCTAAAAAGTGGCCAGCGCGATAATGGCTGGACCCTCGATAATCCCCCCAGTCCTGCCATATCGCTCTGACCGTTAAATAAAACGAGGTTGCCCGGCATTTTGGTTGCTTGTGTGGAGAAACTGGGGCCAATTTGCGAAATTGCTCGAAGGAGAAACCTTAGAAAGGGCTGATTACAGGTGCTGGTCCATCCTGAGAAGGATTCGGCAGCTCTAAGCCCTTGGGAATAGCCCATTTTTCCTAGTTCTGGTAATTGCTTTTCAAGCAATGTACTATGTGAGAAACCTTTTCTTGTGCAGCAAAGAGAATGGGTGTGACGATAAAAGAGAGGCATTGAATTAATAAAAAGGAATTATGATTCATTGGCTCTGAGATTTCCCCATATTTTGACTGCTTGCTTTAAACATATCTATGCTGCTGGGGCATAGAAGGAAAGCAGGGATTGCGTAAATCCCTTGTAGCCTGCAGAAGTAAGATAGTCCACCTTGTATCTAGATAGCTGGAAAGGATGAGTAGTTGTCTAACCGCGCTTGGTATCGCTGAATTTGGCACTGCAAATATTTTAGTTGCGTATTTTGACAGATACTCTATCATATTTTAATGTCTAGCTCTTTTCAACTGGCCTATTTTGTAGTACGCTATACATAGCTCTTCCATAATAGAGACATTGTAGTGCGAGGAGAAAGCGTATGGTAAACTTCGAAGCACATGAGGTTCCGTTCTCGTTTGACCAGCCTGAGACCGTATTTGCTCCTCTGGCCAATGTATTACAGCAAGTGCTGAATGAGCCACGCACAAGAACGATAATAGGAAAATTATTTCATAGCGCTTTCCCCGTGCTCATTATTGATCACCATGAGCCACGGGCGCGTTATCTGGCGCGTCTTTTAATGAGCATGAATTATCAGCCAGTCATAGCGGCAAACGCTTTAGAGGCCTTTACCCTATTTCTGCAGAGATCGATAGTTCCATTTGCCTTGATTCTTGGTCAAGAAGATTCGTCTAATCGTCTCTTTGTTCATCGTCTAGTACAGCAGGCCGGGCAAAAGTATGGCTGGGAAGTACCGGTGATTTGCTTACGGATAGCGGCAACTGGCAAGAGAAGTTCCCAGGCTTTATGGCCTTCAGCAGTGCCACAGACGCCATTTCCTCAACAGCCGCTGGAGCAGGAGCATTCGTCGCGCTCTACACAGACGCCAAACACGTCTCCCTTACCCTCCCCGGAGGCTGCTCCCTGGAACTCGGGGCCACAGACGCCGCTGCCTCCATCCGAGCTTGATAATTCTCTGCACGGCCATGCTCAACCGCGGACGTCGCCGTTGGCCGCTACTAATCCATCAGGGCATTTAGTGCCGATGGGCAATTCGCGAATACAGCCCGGGGCCGGGGAGTCTGGAGAGGGAAAGCCTCCGACCAGCGAAAAAAAGATCTCTCTCGTAGGCCATGATCTTGGCCGTTATGAGATTATTTCTCAGATCGGCAGCGATACATCCAGCAATACCTATCTTGTCTATGATCGCCTGCGCGAGCAACAGGTAGCGCTCAAAGCTGTGCAGGTTGGTTCAATTCCATATTATCTTATGGAGGGAACTGAGGAAGAAGCTAATCTCTTCCAGATCGAACAAGATTTGCTAGAGCCATTCGAGAATCCGCACATTCTTCATCCTATGAAAATTGGGAAATCATATGTGAGTGGTGCGCCTTTTATCTACAAAACAATGACCTATTATGCGGAAGGATCTCTTGCACAGTGGCTAATGCAATATAGTGGATCGAAGCTCTTCTCTCCGCCCGAGGTTGCGCATATTATTGGGCAGCTGGCTGAAGTTCTGCAAGCCATGCATGATCGCAATATTACGTATCAAAATTTTAAATTGTCAAATTTATTGTTACTTCGCCCCGCCAGCGAAATGCGCCAACTTCACTTGCTTCTCACGGATATGGCTATTCCGCAGGATGGAAGCTTTTTACCAAGAATGCCGGAAGCCTTCCCCTTTGTGGCCCCCGAAAGATGGGATGGTCAGGTTCTTCCGGCATCAGATCAATATGGACTGGCTGCACTTGCTTATGAGCTGCTTACTGGCCGTCCACCGTTTCAAGGAAGCTCAGAGCATATCATGAAACATTTGCATCAGAATATGCCTTTGCAGCCGCCGGCTATGTTTAATCCGGCTTTGCCGCCGTTTGTAAACAGAGTGCTTATGCATGCTCTGTCAAAAAAGCCTGAAGATCGCTTTGCTTCTGTTACATTGTTTGCCTGGACCTTCCAACGCTATTGTTCGTAAACGCGCCTATGTCTACTTTGCCTTTTTGGTCTTTGGAGAGCGCCTGACCATGAACTTGTCTGCCAGGATCTCTGCGTAATCGGCTGCAATCGGAATCCTGGTCTTGGCACCCTTGTAGGCACGGAACATCAAGAAAGCCCACAGAAGCAGTGCAATGACCAGGACGATAGATTGAATAGGTCCAAAGATGAGGCCTCCGATAAAGGGAATTGCTTTTAGCAAGCTCACGATGACATAGACGATAAAGGCCGAGCCTAATGTGATGACTGACTGCGCTGCATGAAAGCGTACAAAGCGATTTTTACGCTCTACGAAGAGAAAGATCAGGCCGGTGACCCACCAGAAGAGATAGCTCAGTAAGGCCTCGTTCTTAGCACTTAAGCTGGTTGACGTTGGATCAGACGCGCTCGAACCTGCTTGTGTCGCTGTGTTAAGCGGCGGCTGGTAAGCGCTATATTGTTGTTGCTGCTGCTGCTGCTGCTGTTGCTGCCCATAAGAGGGAGGCTGATAGGTCCCTGTCCCGGGCTGTGGTGCTTGCTGCTGTTGCTGGTAATAACCCTGATAGCCTGAGTATTGATCATTTTGATTTGGGTCCTGGCCCTGATAGAAATTGCTGCTCATTACTTGCCTCCTTGAGAAATGCCTCGTACATCCTGTATTACGCTCTAGCCGGGGAAAGGTTAGATTGTTTGTTGCACTGTACACGGCAGGCTTGATTATATAAACGTATAACTGGCCGTCAGCTATAATAACAAATAATTGGTTTTCTGGTAACCAGCTTAGCATTCTCTTATTCGGTGGCAAATAGTGCTTAACGCTGGAGAAGAGGCTCGGACAAGCAATATAGCTTGCTGGGGAAGAAAAGACTCGCGCTTCGCCTGGAGGCGCGAGTCTAAGAAGTCACTATTCGTCAAAGCTGGCCAGCAGGTGGACCAGAGAATTGACTTTAGGTGTGCCGACTCCTGTTACCGGGTCCCAACCCGCATGCGCGTTGTAACCTTCAACGCTCACTTCTTTGCCGCTGGGATCGAAGATTTTGACCGAGTTATTGCCATCGGTGATGTCGTGGAAGCCTTTGCCGTAGGATGAGCTCTGGCTGATGCGATAGAGCGTCTCGTTTAAGAAGCCCAAGCGCTTGCCAGCATACTGATCGGCTAGCGCAACAATTCCTGCCCATGCTGGCGCACCCACGCTCGTACCGCCAACCGGGATAATGAGCGTCCCCCCGTTCATACTTATGACCACCGGAACGCCTGTGAAGGGATCACCATCGTAAGCAATATCAGGCACGCCACGTCCTGAATGAATACCCGGGATGTTGTCCTGATAGCTGGGCCGGGAATAGATAGTGCTGAAGCCACCGCCTGTAGAACCGCCCCCTTTATCTCCCTCGTTCCAGGCTGTCTCGCTAATGTATTTGCCGCCAAGTTTAGCATTGAGGGTTGTGCCTCCCACCCCGGTTACTAGTGGGTCAGCCGCGGGCACATTGACGGTCTGACCGTAGGTCAGCGTTGAGCCCTTGCATACAATGTCGGCTGCTCCTGTATCGCCACTGGAGGCCAGAACTGTGATCTGCTTGTCGCGAGCTGCTTGAAATATCTGGTGCTCTGCTTGCAAATAGGTTTGGTCGACGCATGTCTCTCCAACGCCAAAGCTTTGCGAGATTACATCGCCGAGATCGTTGTCAACCGCGTATTTTGTAGCGGTTAGCAGGATCGAGGCGAATTGAGTAGGGGTCTGCGCGCGACTCGTATCGGCAAGGACAAGATTAATCGTGGCGTCGGGCGCCAGGGTGTGGGCTATCTGGATATCCAGAGCCGTTTCAGTATAAGCATTAGCCTCAAAAGGGGGCAAGCCAAAGGGAGCAATAATATTAATTTTAGGATCATTCAAACCATAAAGTTTATCATAGAGTTTGACGTCGGCCATGAGCGTAGGGCTGCTGGAGCCGTCAATAATGGCAATTGTACGCCCCTTGCCGGTGGTGCCTGCATCGAGCAATGGCTGTATATTGTAGGCCTTGCGAATCTGCTGCGGACTGTAGCAGCGCGGTATCTCTGTGGCGCTGACGCAAGGAGGAATTTGCCCGGCAGAAATCTTTTTTGCATATTTCCAGAGCGGACGGACACCAAAGCTAAGGGATGAGTTATAGCCAGTGGTGAAGCTGGCAGCGTGGGCTGTTGCTGGTGAGAAGAGGGGAGTGCTCAAAATACTCAATATGGCCACCATTGCAACTACTATACACATGCAACAACGTAGGAGTGGAGGCTTTTGCATAAGTTTTCTCCTGATCTTAAAAGTTGACAGGGTTCAATCACAATATTTGTAGAGTTTAGATAGGAAAGCGTTAGATAGACCTGTGTCAATAAGTATACTATACAGTCAGAGAAGTAGTTAGGAAAGTGCCAGTGAGTAGCAATTTATGGTAACAAGGGGTGCTAAATATTCCACTTTATTTGAGGTAATATATCTGAATATAAGGGAATATGTTCAAATATAAGTGAAAGTGTGTGTTGATCTGGTAGAGACCCATCCATAGAGAGCAGGCAAATTGAAAGCTAATGCCAGGATCAGAGATGCTGATCTCTCTGGAGCCTGGCATTAGCCAAAGATATAGCTGAGCAGCTAACCCAGCAATGCATAAGGGTTCTGGAGTAAGCGTTTGACTTCCTGCAGGAAGCGCGCGGCTGTTGCTCCATAAAGGACGCGGTGATCAGCTGAAATGGTCATTGGCATGATATTGCGTATTACTGGTTGTCCATCAACCGGGACGAAGGTTTTGCGCGTAGTAGAAATTGCCAGAATGGCCACTTCCGGTGGATTAATAATCGCGGCAAAATCCGTCACATCCATCATCCCTAAATTCGAAATGGAGAATGTACCCCCGGAGAGGTCGGTCGTAGTTAGCTTATTTGTACGGGCCTTCTCGATGAGCGCTTTAGCTTCGCGGGCAATGGTACGGACGCCCTTGATATTAGCATCGCGAATGACGGGCACAACAAGCCCATTGGGAATATCTATCGCTATGCCTATATTGATGTGTTTATGAAGGACGAACTGTCCGTCCCGGAAGGAGCTATTGACCTCGGGAAACTTTTCCAGGGCCAGGGCACAGGCCTTGACTATCAGATCGTTAACGCTTACCTTCACGCCCTCTTCGCCGGCATTACTATTGAGCATCTGGCGCATTGAGAGCATATCGGTCATATCGATCTCGCCACTCACGTAGAAGTGAGGTATCGTTTGCTTGGATTCGCTCAGGCGGCGCGCAATCGTCTTCTGCATAGAAGTGAGCGTACGCAACTCCTCTTCCTCTGGCTGGCTAACTGCCGGGGCCGAAGGAGCGGCTACTGTCTGCGGCTGAGGCGTTGGCGTAGGCACAGTGCGTTGCTGTTGTAAGTAGTCTTCGAGATCATCGCGTACAATACGGCCTCCCGGACCGGTTCCGTGGATTTGCCGTAGATCGATTCCGTGCTCTTCAGCAATTCTGCGGGCCAGGGGCGAGACCTTGAGGCGCTCGGTTGTACCGTTTGTGCTGAGCGTCATTCCCTCTCCAACTGGCTGGCTGCCCTGTGGATATTGAGGGGATGGAGGAGCCTCGGGCGCCTGCTCATCTGCCGTTGTTGTCGCAGGCTTGGCTTCTCTGGGCTTGCTCTCGCTGGCTGCCCTGGCCTGTTGAGGCTGGGTCACCGCTTCAGAGCCCTTGCCCGAAGATAAGAGCGCGATAGGCTGGCCGATAGGTGCCGTTTCGCCTTCTTGCACGAGAATTTGTTGCAAAACGCCATTATCGTAGGACTCGACCTCCATATTGGCTTTATCTGTCTCAATCTCGGCAAGAATATCGCCTTTTTTAATTTCATCGCCGGCCTTTTTGAGCCAGCGCGTAATTGTCCCCTCTTGCATGGTATCGCTGAGCCGGGGCATAGTGATTTCAGGCATCTTGATCTCCTTTACGCGTTATGAATGCGTAGAATACACTCCATCAGGATAGCGCTAGTCGAATAGATACGGCTAGGCGCTTCTCCTGCGACGGGGGGCGAGATCGTTGATCGCCTCTATAAGCTGTTGGGCGCCAGTGAGTGCTGCCTGCTCAAGAGGTTTGGAGTAGGGAAGCGGCACTTCAACGCTTGCCACACGTTTGATCGGTGTATCCAGATCGTCGAAAGCTTCTTCTTGCAGTGTGGCGGCAATCTCTGCCCCGATACCATAAGAACGCCAGTCTCCCTCAAAGACAATGGCCCGGTTGGTTTTCTTGATTGAGTTGATGAGGGTCTCATGATCGAGAGGCCGTAATGAGCGAATATCGACTACCTCAATGCTCAACTGCTTCTCTTTCTCCATTCGGCGCGCAACCTCCATGGCGATAGCTGTCATGCGCGAGTAGCTAATCACCGTCAGGTCGGTGCCTTCTCTTACAACCTGTGCTTTCCCAAAGGGGATAGTATAGTCGCCATCGGGTACCTCGCCTTTGATGTTATAGAGTCCGAGGTTTTCAAGGAAAAGGACTGGGTTGTTGTCGCGAATGGCTGTGCGCAAGAGGCCCTTGGCATCGGCCGGGGTCGAGGGAGCGACAACCTTAAGGCCTGGAATATGAGCAAACCAGACTTCAAGATTCTGGGAGTGAGTAGCTGAAAGCTGCTGGCCGCCACCTCCGGGCGTACGAATAACCATGGGAATGGGGCATTGGCCGCCAAACATATAGAAGATTTTGGCCGCATGGTTTACAATTTCATCCATCGCCAGGGCGATGAAGTTGATAGTCATAATCTCTACTACGGGACGCAGGCCAAGCATTGCGGCTCCTGTCGCCAGGCCTACAAACCCGTTTTCTGCAATAGGCGTATCCACTATGCGGCGCGGGCCGAACTCTTTGAGCAAGCCCGCAGTTATTTTATATGATCCTTCAAACTGGCCGATTTCTTCGCCGATTAAGAATACATTCTCATCGCGCAGCAATTCTTCGCGCAGTGTATCGTGGAGCGCCTGTCTAAAAGTGATCTCTGCCATACGTTTTTCTTCCTAGAATGTAGTGCTTGTTTGCGGCACTTTATGCGTAGATGTAGTCCATCAAGGTATCTACCGAAGGGAATGGGCTCTCTTCCGCAAACTTGACTGCCTCTTCGACTTCTTGCTGCACTTGCTCCTCAATTTTTTGTAGCCCCTCGTCGTCGATCAGATCGGCAGCCTTCAGGCGATCTGCGAAGGCGTGAATGGGGTCCTGCGCGCGTGCCTTTTGTACTTCTTCTGGGTTGCGATAGCGATCCGGGTCGACTACCGAATGACCTCGGAAACGATAGCTAACGGCTTCGATGAGGCTGGGCTCGTGTTGCTCGCGGGCAAATTTGGCAGCCTCACGTACAGCATCACGTACGGCTAGAACGTCATTGCCATCTACACGCACGCTGCGCATATCATAGGCGCAAGCTTTGCGGTAAAGCTCTCCCACAGCCGATCCCTGCTCAACAGAGAGGGCCATACCATACTGATTGTTGACGACGAAGTAAACAATGGGCAAGTGATAGATTTTGGCAAGATTGAGCGATTCATGGAATGGTCCACCATTGGTTGTGCCATCCCCCATCTGACATGCCACCACCTCATGTCCACCTCTGTAAGAGACGGCGAAGGCGGCTCCCGTGGCCAGGGGTAGCTGGCCTCCAACAATTCCGTAGCCTCCCATAAAGCGGCGCTCAAGGTCGAAGAGGTGCATTGAGCCACCTCGTCCGCGCGAACAGCCTGTTTCTTTGCCAAACAGCTCGGCCATGACTACCGAGGCTGAGATGCCGCGATGAAGCGCATAGCCGTGTTCTCGGTAGTTGGTATAGATATAATCGTCAGATTCAAAGCCATTGCAAAAGCCAACAACTGTCGCTTCTTCACCCAGATTGAGATGGCAATAGCCCCCTATTCGGGCCTTGGTATACATCTCGCCCGCTTTTTCTTCGAAGCGGCGCACGAGTAACATTTGATAGTAATAGTGTAGCAAGGTCTTTTTGTCTTCGGTCGCTGGAAGTGTAGCTGTGCCTTGCTTGTTCTTGGAAGCGGCTCGATATGCCTGCTTGTGTTGCTCCGTGTTCATGACGGCTCCTGGTCTTTGCTCGACCATTTACTATAGATTTTTTTGAGACTTTTCTGCCCGCTTAAGTATAGCACATCTTGTTGAAATGCAACCCAGGGAGCTGTTGTAGGGCTTCAGTTCTTGTGTTTTGCTTGAAATTACGCTGCTTCTAGCTATGTCTGTAAGTGTATTATACTACACCCTGCTAGCAGTAGCTTATATGTCCCATGATCTCTCTATGTGACCATCTTTAAGCTTACCTCGTGATATAGTTATGTTTATGCGATTAATTTGCATAAATGGAAGTGATTAGTAGCGGCTTGCAGAGTGAGAATATTATAAAAGAAATGGTAGCATCAAGGGCCACAAGCATCTGATGCTAGCTGGTGGCTGGTTGAGGTGCGCTAGATTGATCCTTGCTAGATAAGTTGATTATTCAGGTGCAGCGCTGTATCCTGCTAGATAAGTTGATCCTGGTTGTCTATTCTTAAAAATACAACGCAGAAGAATACTATTGCCGTGCTGGATGGGGTACGCGCGTTTGCTTGCCTTAGCGTGCTCTTCTATCACATTAACTATCTGGCCTGGCATGCCCATGTATTCACTTCTAACGTAGGGCCGTTAACCTTCTCCGTAGCTATGGTTGGTTGGTCCGGGGTGACCCTTTTCTTCGTTCTGTCGGGGTTCTTGCTCTTTATGCCTTACGCCAGGGCGATTCTGTTCGATGCTCCCTGGCCCTCGATGCGGGTGTTCTACTTGCGCCGCATGTTACGTATTATCCCTGGCTATTATGTCTCGCTATTTCTGCTGATCTTGTTGCTGAATCCTCAATATTTGCAGCCTGCTCATTGGGGACATGTTGGCTTGTTTCTCACCTTTTTGATGGATTCCTTTCACGAGACCTATCAGCAAATCAATGGTCCATTCTGGACGCTGGCCGTGGAATGGCAGTTCTATATGCTTTTGCCCTTCCTGGCTCTTGCCTTCCGCTTTATTGCCAGGCGCGGCACGCGGCGTAAGCGCCTCTTCCTGCTGCTAGGCTGTCTGGGTGGGCTGATCATCTGGGGCTTGTTGACGCGTTACTGGGGTCGCTCATTTGAGTTGCATCCCGATCAGCCAAGGTTGCTACCTCAACCTCTCCACGATGCGGCTATGATTGTTTTGTATGGGGTGAGTGGCAAATATCTTGAAGATTTTGCGGTAGGGATGCTGGTTTGTGTTGGCTTTATTCTTTCACAGCATCCAGCCACAAGGCAAAGAATAACCGCAACCTTGGGACGCTATAGTCCCTGGCTCTGGCGCATTGGTGTGCTCTGGCTGTTTTTTCTCACTATCTGGAACAATTTTCCCTTTGCACCTCTCCTTGACCCCTTCATTGGGGCGCATAACTGGCTCGTCGAGCTAGCCTTTGCCTCTGGTTTTGGTTTGTGCATAACGGCTATTCTCTTTGGACCTACGGAACTGAAGAAGCCTTTTGCCTGGGGGCCGGCGCGCTGGATAGGGCTGATCTCCTACAGTTTGTATATCTGGCACTTGCCGATTCTCGTGAGCTTTACCAATTATATAGTCCCTCTGCTGCAAGGCTGGCAACATAGCTGGATCTATGGTCTCTACTTTTTGTGCGCTGCCCTTGTGGTGATCCCATTTTCCTATCTATTCTTCCGCTATGTTGAGATGCCAGGCATAAATCTTGCCAATAAGACGAGGCGGAAGCAGGTTGTCGTTGAAAAGCAAGCAGCGTGAACTGATTAGCCCATGAAGAGAGCTGTCAAGCGCCCAATAGCCTTGACAGCGCGCTCCTTTTTTGGAAATACTCTAATTACATATAATTTGAGGATGGAGCAGCATTTTGCCGCTCTGAGTGATCTATGTGGGTGAGCATGAGGGCTCTATGCTTCTGTTTAAGCGATGCGTATAAGGAGCGCTGAAAGCTTTTATGGCCATTCTTATTTTGCAGCATGTAGAGGGAGATCATCCCGGCCTGCTAGGTGAGATGTTGCAAAGCTATCACCTGCCTTATCAGGTTGTGAAGGTTGATGCTGAGCCTTTGCCAGACCGGCTTGATTACGAAGCGCTTATTGTCCTTGGTGGGCCTCAATCGGCGGCTGATAACCAGACTCCCTCTATTCTTCAGGAAAAGGCACTGATTGGCGAGGCTCTTGCGCGCGATATCCCCTATCTGGGTCTCTGTCTTGGTGGTCAGTTGTTGGCAGCTGTTTGTGGGGCTGAGATCAGTCAGGGCACGGTTACTGAGATTGGCTTTTATGAGGTGCAACTTACCGAGGAAGGGTTGCGCGATCCACTCTTTTGCGCGTTTCCCGACCGAAGTCACCAGGTATTTCACTGGCATCACGATACTTTTGAGCTTCCTGCCGGGGCTGTCCTTCTGGAACGAGGTGCTACTGTAGCATCGCAGAGCTTTCGTTATGGAGCTCGGGCATACGGTTTCCAGTATCATATGGAGCTCACAGCCGCCATGGTGCCGAACTGGCTCGACGTCCATCCTGAGCGTGAGCAAGCGCTGCGTCTGCTAGGGGAAGGATACCAGCGCATAAGGGATGGGCTTCCCACGCGCTATCCTCTCTATGCCAGGCATACGGCATTACTATTTGACAATTTTCTCACTATTTGTGGTTTGCGCACTCAGGATGAGCACAAATAGGCTTTGCAAGGAAGGCGGAACTTAGCTATCATGGGAACTCAACTACCTTTTCGCTTTGGTATTTTCTCGCACAATACCTCGCCTTCGCCCGAAAGGCTCAGGAGTCAGGCGCGCCTGGCTGAGGATCTGGGCTACTCAACCTTTCTCGTCCCCGATCACCTTGGCGACCAGTTTGCTCCTGCGCTGGCTTTGCTCCAGGCCGCCCAGGCCACGACCACACTGCATATCGGCAGCTTTGTGTTTGCCAACGATTTTCGCCATCCCCTTCTGCTCGCTAAAGAGGCTGCCACTCTTGACGCTTTCTCCAATGGGCGCTTTGAATTTGGCCTGGGGGCAGGTTGGATGCGCTCGGAGTATGAGCAGATAGGGCTCTCTTTTGAGGCTCCCAGTGTACGTATAGAGCGCATGGGCGAAGCTCTGCGTTTGATCAAGGACTTTTTCACCCGGGATGAACTAAGCTTCAGCGGCTCGTACTATACAGTTAAGGCTCTGCCTTGCCTTCCCAGAGTTGTGCAGGCTCCACATCCGCCGATCTATGTTGGGGGAAGTGGGAAGCGCATGCTCACTTTGGCGGCTCAGGAGGCCACCTGCGTTGGCTTGATCCCCCGCGTTCGCTATGCGCGACGGGGAGGGCATATGAATGACGTTCTAGATGTTGAAGATGCCTCAGCAGCGGCTACCAAACAGAAGCTTGGCTGGATACGGGAAGCGGCCGGAGCACGTTTTGATGAGCTAGAGCTGAACATTGTTCTGATGGATGTGCGTATCACAGAGCATAAGCAGCAGGCTCTGCAAGAATATATGGAGCGCTATGCGCTAAGCGAGGAGGAGCTAGAAAAGTGCTCCTTCCTGCTGATAGGAGATAAAGAAGAGGTAATTGATAAGGTTAAGTTTATTCGAGAGGAGTATGGCGTTACTTACTTTGTGGCCTGGGAAGAACATATCCAACAGCTGGCCCCAGTTGTCGCGCAGCTATCTTGAGCTTCTGCGAAAAGCCCATGTAGCGCAAAAAGCCAGGACGCAGGAGCTACGGCTCCTGCGTGGCAAGCGGGTCTAGTTTTGCTTGTCGTCGAGCAGAAGTACGATTTTGCCCTTTACCTTGCGCTGTATAATCTCGTTAAGTGCATCAGTAGCGCGAGCTAATGGATAGGTGGCAGAGATATAAGGCCTGATCTTGCCCGTTGCTAACCAGCCAAGCAGCTCTTGTACGTAGACCTGGTTAAGCTCTGGCTCGCGCTGAGTAAAGTCACCCCAGAACACCCCTATAATTGAGCAACCTTTCAATAAAGTCAGATTTAAGGGGATGCGTGGAATGCTGCCTGCGGCAAAGCCAACGACCAGGTAGCGGCCCTTCCAGGCCATACCTCGTAAGGCTGCTTCCGCGTACTCGCCTCCAATGGGATCATAAATAACATCAACCCCATTGCCTGCGGTAAGTGCCTTGATCCGTTCTTTGAGATTCTCTGTACTATAGTTAATAGTCTCATCCGCGCCATATTGTTTACATAGCGCCAGCTTCTCATCTGTTGAGGCTGCGGCTATAATGCGCGCTCCTAAGAGCTTGCCAATTTCTATGGCGGCAATCCCGACTCCGCCTGCAGCCCCAAGAACCAGCAGGGTCTCGCCTGACTTGAGCTGCCCCCGATCTTTCAAGGCATACTGGGTCGTGCCGTAGGTCATGACAGCAGTTGAAGCGGTAGCAAAGTCGATATTTTGCGGAAGTCTGACGAGCTGTTCAGCCTGGGCCAGCACTTCTTCGGCAAAGCCACCCCAGATCGTAAACGCTGCCACGCGGTCGCCAACTCTTACGTTTGTGACACCTTCACCAATTTCTTTAACAATACCCGCGAACTCGCTGCCTGGTGAGAAGGGAAAGGCCGGCTTGAACTGATATTTGCCCTGAATAATTAGCGTGTCGGGAAAGCTGACAGAGCATGCTTTGACGCTAATGGCTACCTGTCCTTTGCCGGGCCTGGGAGATGCAACTTCTTCAAGTACCAACTTCTCTGGTGGCCCGAATTCTTTACATAGCATTGCCTTCATCAGGCTACATCCTCCTGGGTGACTGTTTTGTCTGGTCGATAGCTGCTGCTCTCCTCCTATGGAGAGCTAATTCTGTTCTGCATTATAGCAGAAAGCAGACTCTCTCTGTTCGGCCCGTTTCAGCTGGCAAGGGAGGCGAAAAAAGTATGCGCCATGTCACAGAGAACCGATGATTTTGCGAAATCTTTGCGCCGTTTCCCTTTGCTCAGCAACAACTCACAGCGCACGGATCTCGCTTCATTTTGGAAATAGGGCAGGGCAGACCAAACTAGATGTACCGACAGCTCACCGCATTACTAAGTTTATGCCTATGGAGCAGGGCCATTTACTTCTCGCACGAGTGGGGTCTAGTGGGCAGCTGCTCGCTTGCGGGGCACGCCGCGATCTAGCGGATTGATCCGCTTAACTTCTTCCTTTCGGATGGCTGAGTGGGGCAAAAGCAGGAAAATTACATAGCCGAGCCTATGGAGCGTATAGGCTGTACAAGAGAGGAAAGGCTAGCTTCCTGAAAAGTTGTGGTAAGATGAGCATTGGAAAATAGCAGCGGCTTATCAGCTCGCAGCGTAGGCTAAGAAGAAGAGGAGAATGTATGGACCCTAAACAAATTGTCGCACATGGCTTTGATCAGATCGCCGAAAAATATGTGCAATGGTCACAGCATACCCGTGTTGAAGAGAGGCAGAAATACACTTCCCTGGTTATAGAGACACTGCCACAGGGAGCCAGCGTGCTGGATCTTGGCTGCGGTATTGGTGTGCCTACCACTCGTGAACTGGCGAAACATTTTGCGGTGACTGGCGTTGATATTTCGCCCCACGAGATTGAACTGGCCCGCCACAATGTTCCAGAGGCCACCTTTATACATGCGGACATTGGGGCGCTCAAACTTGCGTCTGCAAGCTTTGATGCAGTTGTCGCCTTCTACTCGCTCTTTTGTATACCACGTGACGAGCATGCCCAGATTTTACAAAACATTGCCAGTTGGCTCCGTCCGGGCGGTTATCTGTTTGCGGCGATGGGAAGCCAGGCGTTAGAAGCGCATATCGAGCCGGAGTGGTTGGGAGTCCCGATGTATTGGAGCTGTTTCGAGAGCGCGACGAATCAGCGCCTGGTCGCAGACGCTGGTCTGCAAGTGCTGCAAGCTACTGAGGAGACGGATATGGAGGATGGCGTGCCTATAACCTTCTTATGGATCGTGGCCCAGAAACCAGCTTAGACAGGTTTTGCTAAAGCTTCCAGACCTTAGCATCCTGGAAGCTTACCTCGGTAGAAGTATTGAAATTAACGGCAAAGAAGCCAATATTGCCCGAGAGGCTGCCATTGTCATAAAGGTGGGTTAGAAGATGCTTGTTGGCGTATAAGTAGATGTCTGGCCCTTTAGCTACAACTGTAATAAGGTTGCTCTGACCGATACCACTGTTAATATAGGCGCTGGAGCCCTGGGTCACAGTATGGTCTTGATAAACAAGATCATATGTGCCGTTGAGGCCGAAGCGCAAGCGATAAGTCCCTTTATCATTAGAGCGGAAAACGAGGCCGCCACCATCGGTTGTAGTGCCACTGAGGATGCTCATGTTCGCCTGGAAGGCGAAGTCGCTAAATTGATTGGTTTGTGCATAGCAGAACAAAACCAATTTAACATTTTTTGGGGGTGTCGTGACATGATATGCGCCATCTCGAAACTTGCACTCACTTCCGTCCTGACTGGTACCTGTAACCCAGTTATTAGCGTCCTGGCTCGTGAGCGGAGAGTTAATAGCTGGTTTTCCACTTGTGGCGATAGTATAGATCTCGTCAGGGTTCATCCCGGGCGTGATGCCTGATGGACGTGTGGCCGTAGGACTCAGTTTAGAAGTATCCGGTGAGTGTGATGCTGCTGGCAATCTCAGGCCCGTAATCAGACCTATTTGATGTGCCTGAAAGAGATAGAAAAAGCCGCTACCGGCAACAATCAATACGGCTAGCAGGAGCAGCCCCCATTTGCCTCTCGATCCTCTCCGGGTCGTGAACTGCTTCGGGGAAGGGGAGGAAGGTGCAGGGTTCGGTACAGTGTCTTGTTCGGTGGGTAAGGCTGGATTTTCGGCTTGCGGTTGATCGAGTTGAAGAGCTACAGGGGAAGCGTCAGCTTCTAGCTGATTCCCATTATCGGCGTAGAAAGAGTGGGCCTTTTGCTCAGGGGTACGCTCCTGAGCTTCTACTGCCTTTTGCGCCGGGATAATATGCCCATCGATAGGCTGCGTTGAATAGGAAGTGTAGGGAAGAGCCACCTCTTCGGGAGCGCAGGCTTGCTCAAAGGCTGTGGCGAAGGCCTGGATGCTGCTAAAGCGCTGCTGCGGCTCTTTGGCAAGAGCGGTTTGCACCACGTATTCAAGGGCGGGTGAGAGCTCAGGGACCTGCTCGCGCAAGGAAGGGATAGCTGCAAACATATGCTGAGTGCACTGCTCGGTAAAGTTGCCCTGGTAGGGAGGCTTGCCACAGAGCCATTCATAGATCAGCACCCCCATGGCATACTGATCGCTGGCAAATTGCGGGCGGCCGCGGATCTGCTCGGGCGCCATATAGGTCACCGTCCCGGTGATATCCTTGGTACTCTGCTGCGAGCTCTGCGCCAGCAGCACAATGCCAAAGTCGCTCAAGACAATCTCCTCGTGGCTCTGCAAAAGCAGGTTCTCTGGTTTAATGTCGCGGTGAATCAATTTTTGCCCGTGGGCATACTGCAGCGCTGAGGCCAGTTGTTTGACGTAGGGGAGGATGATGGCCGGGCTCAGGCGCAGGCCTCTCGGGAAGCGCTGGCGTAAGGTGCCGTGGGCAGCGTAATCCATCACCAGAAAGGGGATATCGGCTTCCATTCCGAAATCCAGGACGCGGATGATATGGGGATGGCGTAAATGGATCAGGGTGCGCGCTTCCGTCAAAAAGCTGTGCGATTCCTTGTCAGACAAGCGGGTATGGAGCACCTTGATCGCCGCCTGGCTTTCTAAATAGGTATGGATGCCCAGATAGACATCGGCAAAACCCCCTTGTCCCAGGAGCTTGACCAGTTGATAATTCCCAAACTGTTGCCCAATGCGCTCAGTCATCTTAAATGCAGGCCTCCATGCCGCTGCAGTATGTTGTTTTTGGCTCGCCAAAAACGTCATATACCGTAGTATAGCTATGAGCCAATTGTATGGGAGAGATAGTAGCTCTGTCAAGCGAGCTTTGTATGGATGGGCTGCGCTTTAGAAGCGCGCTGAGATGCTTATAGGAGGGGAGGTAAATCTACCGCAAGTCCTGGGTAATGAAACGGTTCAGGCTAGCTCATTCGTGTCAAAAGAAAAGTGACGGGTTAGAAGAGATATGAACACACCATATATTCTTGTAGTTGACGATGATCCTGCATTATTGCAGGCCTTGCCCCGAACGTTAGATCTCAGGCTAAACAACATAAAAGTGGATACTTGCGACAATGCGCAGAAAGCGCTAGAGCTCGTTCCCGAGAATGATTATGATGCGATAGTGAGTGATGTTAAGATGCCTGGGATGGATGGCCTGGAGTTGCTAGCACGCATCCAAGAACTGCGGCCCGAGACGCCGGTAATCCTGATTACTGGCCATGGTGAGCACAATCTGGCAATTCAGGCTTTGCGTGGCGGAGCATATGATTATATCCTTAAACCGATAGATCGGGATGTCTTTGTGGCGGCGGTGCAGCGAGCTGTACAGACGCGTCATCTGCGGCGCCAGGTGGAGCAACAACATCTAGCCCTCTCCTTGCATGCCAAGTCTCTGGAGCGGCTAGTGCAGAAACGTACCAGCGAACTGGTTGAGGCCAACGCGACAAAAGATAAGTTTTTGCAAATCGTGGCGCATGAGATTAAGGCTCCGCTCTCTAATTTAAGAGGCATGGCTCAAGTGCTCCATCAGCAGAGCGAGCAGCCCGATAATCATTTGCTGGTGCAGCAGGGATTGGTAGATATGGAGCGCGCGGTTGAGCGAACTGAAGTGCTTGTGCAAGATCTTCTGGACACCTCTCTGATGGAGACAAACATGTTCATATTGCAGCGTAGGCGCTGTGATCTTGTCGAGCTCTGTCGCCATTTGCTCAACTCCTATACGGCCGGGGCTGGCCCTACGCTCACCTATGAGATTATTGGGAAGCCAGTTGAGGCAGAGGTAGATGAGGAGCGCATTAGCCAGGTCCTCATTAATTTGCTCTCAAATGCGCGCAAGTACTCGCCCAAAGGCTCTCCAATTACGGTGACGCTGCAACAGTCGGGCTACGAAGTGATCATCTCTGTGCGCGATATGGGAGTTGGCATCCCGCCTGAAGCAATTGCCCATATTTTTGAGCAATTTTATCGGGCCCCCGGTGTCGAGGTGCAATCGGGCTCGCGCCCGGGTCTGGGTGTGGGGCTCTTTATTACACGTAAGATTGTTGAGCGTCATGGTGGTCGTGTTGAGGTGCAGAGCCTGCCCGGCCAGGGAAGCATATTCTCCATGACCCTACCTCTTTTTATCGACCCATCAACCAATAAGGGAGAAGCAACCCTTGAGCCGCATACGCAGGCCGTGTGGACCATTGTTCATTAAGCCTGACGATTTGCTCGTGAAGAACCTGGCCATTTCCGGCCAGGTTCCTGTTGCCTGACCCCGTTAAGCTGTCTCAATCGATGCCGCACTATCCAAACCTAAGTCTTTGATTGATTGCTGGCGCATGAGAAACTTCTGAATTTTGCCGGTTACGGTCATAGGGAAAGCTTCTACAAAGAGAATGTAGCGAGGGATTTTGTAATGGGCTATCTTTCCCTGGCAGAACGTACGGATCTCCTCGATTGTGGCCTGCTCACCCGCTTTGAGGCGCACCCAGGCACAGATCTCTTCGCCATATTTGGGGTCTGGTACGCCAATGACCTGGACGTCGCTAATTTTAGGGTGGGTGTAGAGGAACTCTTCAATTTCGCGTGGATACACATTCTCACCGCCGCGAATGACCATATCCTTAATGCGGCCAACGATATTGATGTATCCTTCCTGGTCCATCGTAGCCAGGTCGCCCGTATGCATCCAGCGTGCCTGGTCTATGGCCACGTCTGTAGCTTCGGGATTATTCCAATACCCCAGCATGACACTATAGCCTCGTGTGCATAATTCGCCTGGACTGCCAGCCGGAACAATTTTCCCGGTCGCCGGATCGACAATCTTAATTTCCTGGTGAGGGTGAATTATGCCAACCGTACTCACGCGCTTTTCCAGCGTTGAATCCAGCCTTGTCTGTGTCGAGACTGGGCTGGTTTCTGTCATGCCATAACATATCTCAACATCGCGCATGCCCATAAGCGAGATGACTTTCTTCATCACTTCGATTGGACAAGGGGAGCCGGCCATAACCCCGGTGCGCAGGCTGCTGAGATCAAAACTTGCAAAATCGGGATGATCCAGCTCGGCGATAAACATGGTCGGAACACCGTAAAGCGCCGTGCAGCGCTCCTCCTGCACCGCCTGCAAGACGGCCAATGGCTCAAAGCCTTCTGAAGGATAGATCATTGTGGCGCCATGAGTGATGCAGCCAAGGTTTCCCATAACCATGCCGAAGCAATGGTACAGGGGCACAGGAATGCAGAGCTTATCTTCATGGGTAAATCCCTGGAGACGCGCCACAAAATACCCGTTATTTAAGATATTATGGTGGCTCAGCGTGGCGCCTTTGGGAAATCCCGTGGTGCCCGAGGTATATTGAATGTTAATTGGATCATCAAATTCCTGCTCACGCTGCACGCTTCTAAGCTGCTCATCACTGATTTCCTCTCCCATGGCCATCAGTTCTTCCCAGCTAAACATCCCGGAAGTCTTCTCTGCGCCAAGCCGTATTACGGTGGTCAGGGCCGGCAGTTTGGCGGCTTTGAGCTTGCCGGGCTCACTATCCTTGAGCTCTGGGGCAAGGGTATAGAGCATCTCTGTATAGTTTGAAGACTTAAATGCTGGCGAAATAACTATCGCGCTGCATCCTGATTGGGTAAGGGCATATTCTATCTCGTGCAGCCGGTAGGAGGGATTCAGGTTGACAAGGATGACGCCTATCTTTGCGGTGGCAAACTGCGTGATGCACCATTCTGCCCGGTTGGGCGACCAGATGCCGACCCGCTGGCCTTTTTGCAGACCCAGCTTCAGCAGGCCTTTGGCGCACTGGTTGATTTGAGCCTGGAGCTCACTATAGGTCCAGCGAATCTGCTGCTGGCGGGAAATGAGGGCGGGATGATTGGGGTGTTTTGCAGCAGTTTCATCGAACATATCGCCAATGGTTAAACCGAGGAGTGGGGTATCGCTGATGCCACTGGTATAGCTCCATCGTTGCTCGGCCTGTGTTACATCGGCTAGAGGCGAATTCGCGTGCGTAGTTGTCATTGTTTTCTCCTTTGAGATAATGACTTGCTTAAGCGTTTCTCGTGCCCGCTTGCTGTGGATAGACAGCTTCCTCTACTTTTGTATGCTTGCGTGGCGCGGTTGCATCTTGACGTCATTGTATCTGATGCAAGCCTGCTTATGCTAGAGGGCACTTTCGCTACTTCCTTGCGCTAAGGATAAACTGCAAAAGCTATTTGGCGCCTGGCCGGTAAAATGCATTACCGGCCAGCGTGTAACGTTAGAGACTTTAGGGCGTATGACGTGAGAAGATGGCAGGCGGTGTAGGATCTGGGGGAGAGAACGTACCGTTACGCGCCGCCTGGATAGCCGCCCAGACAGTTGCTGGCTTCAGTGGCATATCCAGAGCCGTAATTCCCAGCGGGGCAAGGGCGTCCAGGACCGCGTTCACAATGGTTGGAGGGGCGCCAATACAGCCCGATTCGCCTATCCCTTTTGCTCCCAGCGGATTGTAGGGCGAAGGGGTCTCAATCGTCTCGACGATAAAAGATGGTACTTGCTCGCTGTTGGGTAGGGCATAATCCATAAGCGTGCCGCTGAGCGGTTGGCCCTCTTCATCGTAGAGAATTTCTTCATAGAGCGCCTGCCCTATACCCTGGGCTAAAGCGCCGTGTAGCTGCCCTTCAGCCAGTAAATGATTAATGATATGTCCACAATCGTCGAGGGCTACATAGTTAAGTATATGCGTCTCGCCAGTCTCGCTATCAACCTCAACCAGGGCAAGATGAGTGCCGGAGGAAAAGGTAGCGCCGGGAGATTGGAATGCATGCCAGGCTGCCAGGCCTTCGATCGGCGTGCCGTTGGCAGGATTTGGCGATTCGTGTTCAATAAGCTCAGGTTGTTCCTCTACAAGGCGCGCTAGCTCGCCCAGAGCGACAGCGCGCGCCGGAACGCCCCGTACGCTGATCTGCCCTTCTTCCAGCACAAGATCTGCCGGTGCAGCCTCAAGCAGGCGGGCCGCCACCTGCAAAGCCTTCTCGCGGGCCGCCTCAGCAGCCAGGAAGACGGCTACACCCGCGGTCTGGATAGTGCGGCTGCCAAAGGTGCCGATCCCAAAGGCTGGTAACGCCGAATCATTCATCAGCACCTCTATCTTATCAAGGGGAAGAGCAAACCGCTCGGCCACAATCTGTGCAAAGGTGGTAAAGTGTCCCTGGCCAGTGTGGGAGACACCGCTCTGGACCTGGACCGAACCGTCGCGACAAATGCGGACGGTCGCACTTTCCAGGGGACCCGGTGGCGGCGCGTTATCTCCAGAGATCTCGTTAAAGGTTGAGAGCCCAATGCCGAGTAATTTGCTGCTGCCTTGTTGCCGCCGTTGGCATTGCTGTTCGCGCCATTTCGTATAGCCTGCTAATTCGAGCGCACGCTCAAGCGCTGGCTGATAATTGCCACTATCGTAGCGCAGACCTGTCACCGTTGTATAGGGAAAATCCGTGGGCAAGAGAAGATTGCGCCGGCGTACTTCAACGGGGTCAAGCTGTAATTCCCGCGCTATGCGCTCAAGCGTGCGTTCCAGAATATAGGTGGCCTCCGGTCGGCCGGCGCCCCTGTAAGGCGTGGTCGGGCTCTTATTGGTGAACACGCCCACAACCTCGCCGTCTATAGCCGGAATACGATAAGGGCCGCTAAGCTGAGTAATCGTATTTATTGGGATCAGTTCCGTGATACCTAGAAGAAAAGCCCCCAGATCGCCGATAGTAGATACCTTGAGCCCCAGAATACGGCCATCGCTTTGAAAGGCAGCCTCAATATAGTTGATCTGTCCCCGGCCATGCATCTGCGCCTGTAAATTTTCGCTGCGATCCTCAATCCATTTCACCGGGCGAGCATATTTAACAGCCAGGGCGGCCGCAATAATTTCTTCGCCCATAAAAATGGTTTTTGAGCCGAAGCCGCCGCCAACATCGGCATTGTAGACTCTGATCTGGCTTCGATCTAGACCTAGAAAGCGAGAGAGCGTTTCGCGGGCACGATAGATAGCCTGGGAGGAAAGCCAGGCTGAGAGCTGACCGGTGGATGGATCAAAATCAAATAAGCAAGCGCGAGGCTCCAGCGGACTGGCAGCGAGGCGCTGATTGACCAGGCGTAAACGAAGAGTATGCTCGGCCTGGCTGAAGGCAGCCTGAATATCACCACCACCAAGGCGTCGCGTAAAGGCGACATTTGAGGCAAATTCTTCATAGAGTAATGGCGCATCGGGCGCGAGGGAGGCCTCTGGATCGGTTACAGCCCGCAGAGGCTCATACTCTATATCGATAAGATCGCGCGCGTCAATAGCCCCGTACTGGCTCTCGGCCAGCACCACGGCAACTGGATCGCCAACATAGCGTACGCGATCGAGCGCCATTGGGCGGCGCTCGGGCTTTTTACTATCGGGTTGAGGCATAAAGTCAAGGGCTGGCATAGTGTTGACCAGCTCTGCACCAGTAAAGGCGGCAATAATGCCAGGCATAGCCTGC
Source organism: Ktedonosporobacter rubrisoli (assembly GCF_004208415.1). Taxonomy (GTDB): domain Bacteria; phylum Chloroflexota; class Ktedonobacteria; order Ktedonobacterales; family Ktedonobacteraceae; genus Ktedonosporobacter; species Ktedonosporobacter rubrisoli. Next base: position 9,067,792 of record NZ_CP035758.1, read on the forward strand.
GCTTCGGCAAGTTGGATATGCTCTATCCTTGCGTGCGCGTAAGGGCTGCGTACAACTGCCATATGCAGCATGGCAGGGCGTCCTTCTGGCGGTCTCAAGTCATCTACATAATGAGCGCGGCCGGTAATCAGGGGATAGTCTTCTCGACGTTGTTCCGGTCTGGTTGGCTTAGACAGCGTTATTTTGTCCATAAGGTGGCCTATTTTTCTCCTAGCATAGCAGTAGGTGAACGACTCTCGCTGCGTATAACCCACCTTGTAGTGAGTCTAGTATGACTGATGGTTATTATACAATGCAGGATGGGTAAGAGAAGCGTAGCCTCTGCTATCTCACTTTTTCCAGGATTTTAACGCTGCCTGCATAATGTCAAAAGTGCTTATGAAGCTCAGGTGCGTGAGGACGAGGAAGCTTGAATAGATGCCATAGCCCGGCTTCAGAGCCGAGGAAGTAATGGGTCTCATCAAGGTGGCAAGTTTGTAGGAAATAGCCCCTTTGCGCGAGAAACACCATATTTCGGCGTTGCCAGGCTATAGACGCGTCTACCTGAAATTACTCAATTGCCTATTTAAGCAGCTTTGGTACGTTGGTGTTGTAAAACTCTGCTTCGAGATATTCTAGCAGTAAGGCGAAGTTCAAGATATCATCGTCGCTACGTAACGATTGCGACGGATCTTTGCCACCATTGAGATTGCTAATGTATGGTGAGACTGCTTTGACAATATCAGACTGTGAGATTGGCTTATCGAATGAGCCATTCGGACTAAGATTGCTATTCTCCAGGGCGTTGAGGAAACCGGCGTGCCGCGCTTCGACGGTAAGGATAGAGCCTGCAGCTTCAAGAATCTGTTTGTTGCTGATGCTTGAGGCAGCTCCCAGATAGGCACCAACCCCTAGATTCTCAAAGGTCTGCGCGAGCTTGGCAAAAGATTTCATGTCTGGCTGCTGCAGATCTTTGAAGGTCGGCTTTGGCCGAGCAGTAGCACCGGCTTTGCTGATGGCATCCTTAATAAAGGTTACGTGCGCATTCTCATCGTCCATGATCTCTGTAAAGTACTTTTTGACCTGCGCCGTCATATTCTGAGTTGCTGTGGAGGTAGGCGTGGTGAGATTGTGCGCGCCTGGCGCTGTCTCGCTTACGGATGCACCGGGTTGGGCGCAGGAGACGAGCAAGCCCAGAGGGGCGGCTATGCCAACGCCTGCCAGTGAGCGGAACAGAAAGGTGCGGCGCGACGCTCCTTGCTGCTTATCTAAACTGAATTGACTTGTCATATTGTTATTCTTGCTCCAGTATAGTTATTACCTCTGCCTTGCCGCTTGCTCTTTGCACTCTCCTCTAGAGTGCAGGGCAGGATGAATAGCGAGCAGGTCGAGGAAATAGCCGGAAGCCATACGATAAGATGATAAATCAATCTTAGGGCTTCTGGCCCTTCTATTTAACAGTGTACAGACGTTCCCAAACAGCTGTACTTTTTCATCTCTGGAGCATAAGTTTGATCGGGCTGGCGCTAGTATGATCGATGGGAGCCTGAGAAAGAACCTGCATCGAGAGAAAACCTTTATTAGGAGCGTGGGCAGTGGGCAAGGTCTGGGAAAATAGTGCATAGACACTTATGAGAATTGGCTTATGCTAATGACAATTCTCTGCAAAAGGCAAGTATTCGTATTCTTGAAAAGCATGGTCTATGAGATATTTGAAATAGATGTGCCGGGAAAACGCACTGGAATGCGGCTGGAGAGTCGAATGCCCACCTGTTCTGGTGTAACGATATACCACCCCGAGGTATCACGCTCTATTCTTCCCCAGATCCAATGACCTAAAATACAGATTTCCAACTTATCTCCGCGTTGAAGCGCCTTGCCATCTAGCTCCAAGTGATCCTCTATATAAGCCAATGTCGCTATTTTCATTGAAAAAGTAAATATACCCTTCTAGTCAATAGTGATTTCTTGCTGAGTAGAGTGCAATTCCCATCATGTGCCGGCATTTCTTATGAACACGAACCAAGCCGCTCAGGAGTTTCAGCTAGTAGCGGCTATTTTGCCCTTTCCGGCCTGATAAGTATAGCAAGCTGGCCCGGCCAGATAGGTTTTCTCTAGCCGGAGTGCAGGGCTTTGCCGTCAGCTATTCTACAGCCGGCTAGCTAGCCGTTAGTGGGCAAGGCCTCACTTTATCTTCCGATAATAGATATCGACAGCAATTGCCGTGGCTTGTTGTTCGCCGACGATCTTCTTAAGCTGTCTATGATACCTATCGAGTTGCCGGTGTCGGTGGGCGATAATATCGTGCCGAGAAGTAACTGCATAACCTGTCAGCGCCTGTTTCATTGCCTCACATTCATGCTCTATTTGCTGCATCAACCTGGTCATTTCACTTTCGGCCATCTTATGCGCTCCTTGCCATTCTACTGTTTATGCTTGCTTGATGGATAGCAAGCACGCGGTGATAACATAATCGAGCTAGTATAATAGCAGATGCTTGAAGTATTCTCTCTACATTTATACATAACATATAATACCTTAAAGAATCGCCAGAAATTACTATCAAAATGCATTTTTGTCGTTTTTTCTCAAAAAGATTGAGGAAAAGGCAAAGATGGGTATAGACAAGTGTCCCGATCTTAGTTATATTTAAAGCACGAAAGTTGTGTTAAGTAGGGAGGTAGATGAATGCCTACTGCTATGCAAGATTTAACACGATTTTTGGGAAACGATGGTAGGATCGACGAAGGAATGCTCGTACGTTACTACAGAAAGGAGGTAAGAGGCTGGAAAAATGCCCAGATAGTAGTAGATCTGTATAACGAATTACTCGAAGAGAATGTTAGTATCAGATGGATGCAACGCATGGAACAGCAGAACAACGTTCCTATCGATCAAACTCGACGTTGGGTATTGGCCACACTTCTGAGTATTCCACCCGCGTATCTAGGTCTACCTGCTTTGAAACCTATCATCCAGCTCCAGGATACTGTACAAATTGTTGTCTCCACAAAAGCACCGGAGGTAGATAACACGGAATATGGTAGCCGCCTTAGAGAGCTTTGGCGTTCCAACCATGCCAATGCCCGTAAGCCGGACGTAATCCCCGAAATAGTGGCGCGCATTTATGCTCTGCAAGAGGCACTGCTCTATGGCAAGGAGCAGCAGCGTAAGCTGGTAGCACGCTTGTTGTGCAACTATCTTATCCTCTGTGGCAATGTCCACCGTTATCAGGGATATCTTTCCACAGCCATTACCTACCTCAACCATGCCCTCACTTTGGCCAGGGAGAAAGGTTTCTACGAGCTCTATACGCGGACCCTGTATCTACGCGGCTTTGCTTTTTTTAACCGCTGGACTCTCTGGAGGAATAAAGAGGATCGTTCTGATTTGCTCTATGCAGTGCGTGATCTGAAAGCGGCTCAGAGCTTTGTAGAGAGTGCCCATAAGCACGGGATTGCGATCAGCCAATCATTGAAAGGGGCTATTCTTGCCGAAGGGGGGCGCGCGCTGGCCTACAACGCTCGCGATAGCCAGGAGCGCCTGGAGGCTATGAACAAGCTAGATCAGGCGGGTCGGATTATCAGCGCGAGTAGCTTTAGTAATGATGATGAGCGTTTCTTGCGTGTTGATCAAGAGTGGTACCACATTGATAAGGCTGAGGCCTATATTGCCAATGGCTGGGCCGATTCGGCTTTCCAGGAATTGGCAAATGTGTATAAGGGCGATCCCTTGCTCCATCAACGCTATCTGTATGCCTATCTTCTGGAGGCTGAGGCGCATATGGTGCGGGGGAGAATCGAGATAGGCATTGCTCATCTTGAGAATGTTATGCAAGTCTTGAACGAGGAGACGAAAAGGCGACATCTCAATCGAATAATCAACACGTATGAATCTCTCAATGAGAACGAGAAATATCAGAAGAGCCCGGATGTGGCTCGCCTTGGTGTCAGAGTTTTGCGGATCGTGCACCCGGAACTCTTTTATTCAAATACATAAATGTAACCTTTTAGACGGTGCTGTATAGGCGCACCGGTTAATAATCTTTAGGAAGCAGCAATATAGTGTGTCCACATGTAGATTCAGCTTGCAGGGAGCATAAGTTTGGCTCCATATATAACTAACCGGAGTTTTTTAGATAGCTCCGGAAACTCCGGTTAGTCTTCAGATGGATAGAAACTGCCCTCTAATATTTGCTAGAGTCATTAAGAGATAAATTAGGTTGTATATTCCCCATTGATTCTGACATATTCATAAGATAGGTCACATCCCCACACGGTTGCTTGAGCATTGCCCAGTCCCAATGAGACGCGGATGGCTACTTCAGACTTATGTAGATAGGCAGTAAGCTGATCAAGATAGGCCTCCCCTGAACTCTTGCCTCTATCGTATACCAGCAGATCGCCAAAGGCGATGGCTACCTTTTCTGGCACGATATCGGTCTGCTCGCTGCATTTTCCTATAGCCATGGCAACTCGTCCCCAGTTGGGATCTGCTCCAAAGATCGCAGTTTTGACCAGCGGCGAATTCACGATGGCCTTGGCAACGCGTTTGGCCTGGGCGAAAGAGGTAGCGTCCTTGACCTGGACCTCAAGAAGCTTGGTCGCTCCCTCGCCATCGCGGGCAAGCTCCTGGGCAAGCTCAATGGCCATCGTCTTCAGGGCCTCGCGGAACTCTTCTAGATCTACCTCGCCGGCGAGCCCATTGGCCATAATCGCGACAGTATCGCTAGTGCTGGTGTCGGTATCGACGCTGACCATATTAAAAGAGAGCTCGACAGCCTCTTTGAGATACTGTTTGAGCAGGTCGGCGGGAACGTGTGCATCCGTGACGAAGTAGCTAAGCATGGTGGCCATGTCGGGCTCGATCATGCCCACGCCTTTGGCTATGCCCACCAGGACAGCCTTGCCGATTTTACGCGTGCGCATCTTTGGGCGCGTGTCGGTAGTCATAATCGCTTGAGCCGATGAGGCCAGCTGTCCTGGCTGCATCTCGTGACGAATGCCCCGAATGCCAGCTAGCAACTTTTCCATAGGGAGCTGGCGTCCGATCACTCCTGTCGAGGAGGGCAGAATATCCTGCGCTGATATGCCCAGCTCAGCGGCAACCTGTTGGGTTACTGTGCGAATGTTGGAAAGACCGTGCTCGCCAGTAGCCACATTAGCATTTTTGCTATTGATGACAAAGGCCTGTAGCTGGCCGTTGGCGACATTTTCGCGCCCTACGATGATTGCGGCTCCGCAAAAGCGGCTCTGCGTGAACATGGCGGCTGCAGTGGCAGGCACGTCCGATGCGATCACAGTAAAATCAAGCGTTTCATCCCTAATGCCAACGTTTTTGGCGCAGGAGCGAAACCCCTGTGGATGAAGTGACGATGTTTGCATGCTCTGGTCCCTTAGTGATGTTATGATACACTTGATAACGAAAGCGTAAAGAGGGCAGCTTCTGGATTCTCCTGCCAGCCCTGCTTAGTATAGAAGCCGCGTCGATACGATTCGCGGATGCGGCGATTGATCAGGGATAAGCGGGTGCAGCCTCGCTCAGCAGCATAGGCTCTGATCTGTTTTAAGAGCTCGCCGCCAATGCCCTGACCGGTTGCTGAAGGATGCAGGAAGAGCTCTGAAAGGTAGCCTTCGTGCCCAAGCATCAAATTGTGAATCCAGTGGACAGAAGTGTAGCCTATGACGCCATACTCGGGATGTTCGGCCACCAGGATGGTGTGCGTTCCTTCGCGGCGGCTCTGAATGATGCTTTCAGCAATATGAACTTCGGTGAGCTCTGCTGAGGCATGATTAATGTATTCAGACCAGCCCAGTTCATGCAGAATAGTGGCAATGGCATAACTATCCTGCGGAAGTGCTTCTCGAATTGTGAGTTCCATTTGTGACATACTACCTCGCCAGTTCTTTGTGAATTTCCTCTTGGATGGCTCGAACCGTGTCTGACAGCGGCACTATGCGGCTCTCTTTCTGTGAGCGTAGCTTTAGTTCAACGCCACCATTCTTTAACGAACGTTTGCTGATGACCGCGCGCAGGGGCAAGCCAAGCAAATCAGCATCGTTGAATTTGACGCCTGCTGTCTCCGTTCGGTCATCAAAAAGTACCTCAATTCCGGCAGCCAGCAGGTCTGTATAGAGCTGCCCAGCAGCCTGGCCGGTTTCCGGCTTATCGAGATCAAGGCCGATCAAGGCCACATGATAGGGCGCAACGCTAAAAGGCCAGATGATGCCTTTGTCATCATGGCTTTGTTCAACTATTATACCCATTAATCGACTGATCCCGATACCATAACTTCCCATGAAGATAGGTCGTGTTGTTCCGTCTGTATCGAGAAATGTCGTCTGAAACAGGTAGCTATACAGCGTGCCTGGCTTGAAGATATGGCCCAGCTCGCTGCTGCGGATGCTGTATAGTTTTCCCCCACATTGTGAGCAGGTTGCACCTTCATAGGCCAGAGCGATATCCCCCCATACGTCCACGCGGAAATCGCGTGGGTAGTTTACATGTTTTATGTGATACTCTGCCTTGTTCGCGCCCGCGACATAGTTATTACCTTGCTTCAGCGATATATCCGCGACTATCAGGATCTGCTTGTCCTTGCCCAGCGGCGATGTATAGCCGGCGATAATGCCTGCCTCGGTCAGCTCCTCTGGCGAGGCCAGATGGAGATCAGCAGCGTTAAGGCCCTCGCGCTGCAAGATGTTTGCCAGTTTGATCTCGTTGATCTCTAGATCACCTCTGATAATGGCCAGAACGAATTTTCCGCTTGCTACGTAACAAATGGATTTCAGCGTTCTGTTTTCTTGTATCGCGAGAAAGGCCGCGAGCTCACTAATTGACTTGCAGTTGGGCGTATAGACCTCTTCTAACTCAAGTGGAGTTTCCCGCGCCTGCTCGCTGCTGACAAATTCGGCCCGCTCCTGATTAGCTGCATAGTCGCAGTTGCGGCACAGGATAACTGTATCTTCTCCCGCCTCTACCGGCGCAATAAATTCGTGTGAGGTACTGCCGCCGATGGGGCCGCTATCGGCCTGGACGATGAGGAAGCGCAAGCCGCAGCGCGTAAAAACTGCCTTATACGCTTCAATCATTTGTTGATAGCTGCGCTCCAGACCTGCTTCATTTGCGTCAAAGCTATAGAGGTCCATCATCAACAACTCGCGTGTGCGCAATAAGCCGCCGCGCGGCCGCCATTGATCGCGAAATTTGACCTGGAGCTGATAGATATATTGCGGCAGATCGCGGTAACTCTGCACAAAATCAGCTATCAAGCTGTGCGCCACCTCTTCATGGGTTGGGCCAAGGATCAATTCTCGCCCTTTGCGATCTTCCAGGCTAAAGAACTCGCCGGCGTAGAGCTCTGCGCGGCTGGCTCCGCCCTCGGCAGGACGCTGCTCCCATAGCTCACGGGGCTGAAGGACGGGCATAATTACCTCCTGTCCTCCTGCTCTATCCATCTCTTCGCGAATAATCTTGGAGATATTGTGGATGACGCGCGCGCCCAGCGGCAAAAAGCTATAGATGCCGGCCGTAAGCTGGCGTATAAAGCCCGCGCGCACGAGTAATTCGTGGTTGCCGCTCTCGGCGTCGTGCGGAGCTTCGCGTAACGTCGTTGTTAACTGCTGTGTGATGCGCATCTCGATCCTCCTTCTACTATGCTTAAAGGTGCATCTCTATTGACTCAATTCCGGCTGATCATGCTCACGCGAGGTCGGATCGGCCATAAAAAAATCTCGCCCCTCACAAGGACGAGATATAAACCCGTGGTACCACCTTTTTTGAACCGCCTGGTCTCTGCGGCTCCCCTTAGGCGATCAGCTCTGGCTGGATCGCACCTCCGTTAACGGTGAGGTTTCCGGTCAGCTCCTCGCTGACGCTCCCAGGTGGGTTTGACATTGCCTTGTCCGCCGACTTGCACCATCTCGGCTCGCTGCTGGATCGTGACAACGTGTACTGGTCCTGGTCAACACGTTTCGTTCTTCTACTGATACATTGTACTGCGCGCAAAAAGCCTTAAAACATTTTGCCACCCAACGGGACTTCTTTTGTAGGGCTGAGCAAAACGACATCGCCGTTGGCGTCAGCTACGCCGAGCGTTAAGACTTCGGAGCGAAACGGGCCAATCTGCTTGGCCGGAAAGTTCACGACAGCCATAACCTGCATACCTAGCAATTCTTCTTTAGCATAATGCCTGGTAATCTGAGCCGATGACCGTTTCGTCCCAATTTCGGACCCGAAGTCGATAGTTAGCTTGTAGGCCGGCTTGCGCGTCTGCGGAAAATCCTCTACCTGAATGATCCGCCCTACGCGAATATCTACCTTTGCGAAATCATCGTACGCAATCATCTCAAGCTGCTTTCTTGCATATTGCCTGACAAACGCGCTGCCTACAAACTATCTGGCGCTGGCCTGGTTTATAGGCAGCTTTTGTCCTCTTCGCCTGCTAGAGAGATTATCCTTAGTAGGAACGGGCAAAAATCGCTTCGCAGGTGGCCGGCTTGCCGGTGTAGATGCACTTGCCCTGCACGCCTCCTGCCGGCTGGTCAAACGGAATAACGCGTATCGTCGCCTTTGTCTCTTCTTTGATTGCCTGCTCGGCTGCACTATCTTCGGCCCACTTCACACGCACAAAGCCGCGTTCCTCGGCAATGATCCGCTTGAACTCTTCATAGCTATCGGTATAGTGTGTGTTCTTCTCGCGGAACTCAAGCGCGCGCTGGAAGAGTGCCTTCTGTACCTCTTCTAATAATTCGGGCAGGCGCGTCTCAAGCGCGTCGACAGGGACTACTTCCTTCGCCCGATTATCGCGACGCACCAGCACGACGCTATTGTTCTGTACGTCACGCGGTCCGATCTCCATACGGACGGGGACGCCGCGCATCTCCCATTCGTTAAACTTCCAGCCGGGTGTATTCTCGCTAAGATCAACCTTCAGGCGTACTTTGCGCTTAAGCAGCTTCTCGATGCGCTCAACCTGGGCCAGAACAGTGGATTTATCGGCTTCCTTACGCCAGATAGGCACAACGACGGTCTGATAGGGAGCCAGGCGCGGCGGTAAGATGAGCCCGGAGCTATCGCCATGGACCATGATAATTCCGCCAATCATACGCGTGCTCATGCCCCAGCTCGTCGTAGAGCAGTATTTGCGCTGTCCATCGGCATCCAGAAATTGGATGTCAAAGCCTTTGGCAAAGTTCTGTCCCAGGTTGTGGCTGGTGCCGGCCTGTAGAGCCTTGCCATCGCCCATCAAGGCCTCAATAGAATAGGTACGTACCGCACCGGCAAATTTCTCGTTCTCGGTCTTGCGACCGGCAATCACCGGCATCGCTGCGTCTTCTTCGACAAAGGCGCGGTAGACCTCCAGCATCATACGTGTGCGCTCCTCAGCCTCTTCCATCGTGCGATGGGCTGTGTGACCCTCTTGCCAGAGGAATTCGGCTGTGCGCAGGAACAGCGTTGTGCGTTTCTCCCAGCGCATAACGTTGTTCCACTGATTGATCAGCAAGGGCAGATCGCGATAGCTCTGAACCCAGCGCGCGTAGCTATGGCCGATGATAGTCTCGCTGGTCGGGCGGATGGCCAGCGGCTCTTCCAGTTCTTCTCCACCGCCGCGTGTAACCCAGGCCAGCTCTGGCGCAAACCCCTCCACGTGTTCGGCTTCTTTCTCAAGGAAGCTGCGGGGAATGAGCAGAGGGAAGTAAGCATTAACGACCCCGGTCTCCTTAAAGCGGGCATCCAGGTGGCTTTGCAGATTTTCCCAGATGGCATAGCCGTAAGGGCGAATAATCATGCAGCCGCGCACAGGAGCATAATCGGCTAGCTCGGCTTTGCGGACTATCTGGTTATACCATTTTGAAAAATTATCATCCTGATCTGCGATCTCATCAACGTACTTTTCCTCTTTGTCCATCTCTTTCTGCCTTTCAAAACAGGTTGATTGCGGTGAAAATATCCGCGCACCGCACGGGATCGCTTATGTGAGGCCCTGGCCAGACGATATATCGGTGAAGGTCCTTGCCCCCGGCGGGTGAATAAATGAGCATAAAAAAACTCGCCCTCTACAAGGACGAGATCATTTCCCGTGGTACCACCTCTCTTGAAGCATGCAATTAGCCTGCTTCCACTCTCGCGGTCATATAACCGCTTCCCCGCATAACGGTGGGCTCCGTTCAGCTTCTCACTGACGCTCTCAGGTGGGTTCAACGAGGTATCTGCCTGCCGACTTGCACTATCTCGGCTCGCTGCTTGCTTATGCCGTCGCCTACTAATCCTGATCAAGGCATTAATGGTATTTCTTTTGTTGCGTCAAGAATACACCATACTATATCTCATGTCAAGCATGAATCCGCTGAGGGAAGGTCGCCTGAGGCTATTGTGGCCTATTTAACTTGCTGCATATGCCTATGTTTGTTATACTGCAAGCTACTTGTATTAAGATTTTCTTGCTATTGCGCCCTCCGGTTGTGGGCCTGCGCCTCTGGGGACAGAGGATAAAAAATAGAAATATAGAGATTAAAGATTATGGCAGTGAAAGAAGAAACTAACACAAAGACGACGGGCAGCGCAGGGCCTCTGAGGAGCCAGAGCGCTGTTCCAACAGGTATGGGAAGAGCTCGCCTGACCTTAGCCATCTCGGCGGGCAAGCTAGCAAGTTCTGCTGGACGCTTGCTTCGCATTGGCGGCGGCACAAGCCTGCCCGGTATGATTGCCCGGCGCATCGATCCCGATGTGCTCAGATCCGTTGTGGGAGCGAGTGGGGCCAAAAAGATTGTGATTGCGGGAAGTAATGGTAAAACGACAACTGCCCGTATGACTGCGGCTATCGCTGCGGCGAGCGGTAAACAGGTTTCACAGAATCGTACGGGCTCCAATTTGTTGCAGGGTGTGACCTCGGTTGCTGTAAACTTTGCTGATATTTTCGGCCGCTTAGATAGCGATGTGCTGCTATTCGAGATCGATGAAGCAACTCTTGCGCAGGCAGTGCCCGAGATACAGCCAGATGTTGTGGTCATTACCAATATATTCCGCGATCAGCTCGATCGTTATGGCGAATTATATGCTGTTGCCCATGCTCTTGATAGGATGCTTGAAGACTTGCCAGCTACCTCCACCATTGTCTTAAATGGCAATGATCCCCAGGTGGCGAGCTTTGGGCAGAAGAGCAAGGCAAGAAAAATCTTCTTTGGCCTGGAAACGACAGAGGTCGGAACTCCTGTACCGGAGCAGTCGGCCGATGTAATTCGCTGTATCCGCTGCAATAGTGACTTCGTGTATGAGGTTGCCTATCTTTCGCACCTGGGCCTTTATCGCTGCCCTAACTGCGGTTATACATTGCCAAAGTTGGATATAGCCGCTACCTCAATTAAACTTGCCTCCGATGGTGAGGGCCCGACGCAAGTCTGGCTGCGCACTCCGCAAGGAGAGCTGGAGCTGACAATTCCCCTGCCCGGCCTGCATAATGTCTATAACGCTGCGGCGGCTATCGGGGCGTCCTTAGCTGCAGGTTTCACGACAGAGAAAGTTCAGACTGGTCTGGCCAATGTTCGCCCGGCCTTTGGACGCCTTGAAAAGATTCGCGCTGGCGATAAAAATATCTATTTGACATTTGTCAAAAATCCAACTTCCTTTAACCTGATGCTTCGCCTGATCGGGCAACATCCCGGAAAAAAGCACTTGCTGCTGGCCGCAAGCCATACTGTTGTGGATGGCGAAGATTTCTCCTGGCTCTGGGACGTAGAGCTTGAGGAGATGGCCGCGAATATTCTAGATGTGGTCTGTAGCGGGAACCGGCCTGACGAACTGGCCATGCGCCTGAAATATGCTGAGGTGCCGCTACAAAAGATATCTATGATAGAGGAGCGCGAAGCGGCTCTTGATGCGGCCCTGAAGCATGTTGAGCCGGGGGGAACACTCTATATTATGAGCAGCTATACGCCAACTCAAGAGCTACGCAGGATTATGCAGAAGCGCGGTTGGGTCAAACACTACTGGGAGGAATAGGCAAAAATGAGTATTGATTCCACTGCTACAGGCATGGTCTTGAAAATTGGCTTTCTCTATCCTACACTGATGAGTGTGGCAGCAGATCGCGGTAACCTCTTTGCGATAGAAAAGCGTTGCAAATGGCGCGGGATTGCCACAGAGGTAGAGCCAATTTATGTCAAGCAGACGCCAGATTTTACGCAGTTCGATCTGATTCTGATTCATGGAGCAGCAGACCGCGAGATGGAGATTGCATCTCAGGATATCCAGTTTAAGGCTGAGTCGCTGCGCGAAGCCGCCGAGGCTAATGTAGCTTTCCTGTGCGTCTGTGCGGGCTATCAGCTTATGGGACATTACTATAGGCCCTTCAAGGGGCCTGAGCTCAAGGGAGTAAGTGTGCTCGACCTGTATACCGAGGCTAGCAATGAGCGCTTTATGACGCATATGGCCCTCGAATGCGATCTGGGGCAGGTCGGGAAAAAGGTTCTGGTTGGCTATGAGAACCATAGCGGCCGCACCTTTTTGGGGGCAAAGGCGAAGCCTCTGGGTCACGTGCTCGTTGGCTGGGGCAATAATGGTCAGGATGGCGGCGAGGGTGCCTATTACAAAAATGTCTTTGGCACTTATCTACACGGGCCTGTCTTGCCAAAGAATCCCTGGTTTACTGATTTGCTCATTCAGACGGCTCTGGAGCGACGCTATGGTAAAGTCGAGCTCGTACCATTAGATGATAGCATTGAGGAAGCATCTCATGCCGCTGCGCTAAAGTTGGCGGAGGAGTTTAAGGGCACGATGTCAGCGATCGATGCGACACCGTGGAAGAAATAGCACGATGTGGATAGAGGAGCCTTTACATGCTAGCGAACTCTATGTGGAGATTATGTTTACTGTTGTGCCTTCTCGCCAGTTCGTTGCTGGCATGTCAAGTCCTTCCAAACGTAACGTTTAATGGGGGTACGCCTGCCGTATCTCTCACCCCTAATGCGCCCTCTGATATGAGTACGCAGTCGCTCAACGTATGGCATCCCTTAGCGAAAGGCGTCGAGGCACGTTCCGAGTATTGGAAGAGTCCAGGCGACACAGCGGATACCGTGACTATCGTGCGCCTTGACTTGCGCTATGTGCATATAAGTGTTGACTATAATCCAAAGGCTCCAAAGTCGATGAGCGATTGGATGCTGCAAACCCATGCCCTGGCGGTAATGAATGGCGGCTATTTCGATAAGGCGAACAGACCAACAGGATTGCTTGTCTCGGATGGCGATGTGGTGGGCTCTTCATATGACGGTTTTGGGGGCATGCTCTCTGTTGATGCGCAGGGGCATGTTTCGTTGCGCGCCTTGGGCCAGCAGCCATATGATAGCGATAACGAACGGCTGGAGCAAGCCACGCAATCCTCACCGATGCTCATACTGAATGGAAAGCGTGGCCAATTCAAGGCTAACGCGGCAAGCGATCGGCGAAGCGTTGTGGCGGTAGACAAACAAGGGCGTCTGCTTCTCATTGCCAGCCCAGGCCAGGCCTTCTCGCTGGACGAGCTTGCCGATTTGCTGCTGGCCTCCGATTTATCCATCCAGACTGCCCTCAATCTCGATGGGGGCGCCTCCACAGGCCTCTATGTGAATGCCGGAGGGAAAAAAGTAAATATTGATGCAGTTACGCTTTTGCCTATCGTAATTGTCATCAAGTAGCACAAGGATGAGAATAGAAGCAACTATGGGCGACCTTTGTGGTCGCCCATAGTTATTGCATCCACAGTTTATAAGTTTTCCATGCGTAGAAAGCAGCGCACTTGAAGCTTCAAACTTAGCCCTCTACCACCTCTGGAATACGCTTGATGCGTGGATCGCTAAAGACGTCGAATTCGTCGCGACTGGTCGTAGAAAATTCGGAGACCACGGCGCCTTCATCAGAAGCCTGAAACCAGTGGAAGGTATTGGGTGGGATCGTATACTGATCGCCGGGATGAAGCTCTATCTCGTGGAAGACAGTATAGTATGCCTCGCTCCCTTCAGGGACACGTGATTGGATTGCTTGGGTGGGCTCACCCTCTACATAGAGCCACACCTTACCCCAACGGCAGCGGAACGTTTCCATCTTGCCTGGCTCGTTGCCCACGGGAGGATGCTTATGTTCCGGACAGGTCTGCCTGCCAAACATCACGAGCTCTTTTGCGCAATAGCTATCGTTATTAATATACGTGATGATCTGTAGGCCTGTACGCTCGACTTCCCCCAGCCCAAGCTCCACAACCTCAATATTCTCTTTTTCCTCAGACGTCAGGGCTATGCCGATGCGATCGAGCATTTCTGCTGTACGCTGCTGCATGTGCCGTTGTAAGGTTCTGGTTAACATAGGCTCTTATCCTTTACTCTTCCTGTTCTGCGCCGACCATCATGCTAACAATCTCGTTATCATTGGTGGCTTTAATAGACCGCTCTCCTGCTTTGCGACCCCGGCGCATTACGATAATCCGATCCGCGACCGCAAATACATCCTGGAGGTTATGACTAATTATAATCACAGGAACGCCACGTTCGCGTAGGGTACGCACAAGTTGTAGCACTTTCTGCTGCTCAGGAATACCCAGAGCCGCCGTAGGCTCATCCATAATCATCAGGCGTGCATTCCAATAGACCGCGCGCGCAATGGCCACTGCCTGGCGTTGGCCGCCGGACATCAGGCGGATGGGACGGCGCAGGTTGGGTATTTTGATATCGAGCTGATCCAAAACCTGGCGCGATTCTGTAAGCATGTAAGCGCGATTGAGCACATTGAGGAGACCAAGGAAGCGGCGAATGGGCTCCCGCCCGAGAAATATATTGGCAGGAGCATCAAGATTCTCACAGAGGGCCAGGTCCTGATAGATGGTCTCGATGCCCTGGCGGCGCGCCTCCAGTGGAGAGGAGAAAGAGACTTCATGTCCGTCAAGCACAATCTGGCCGCCATCGGGATGATGGACGCCGGAGATGAGCTTGATCAGGGTAGATTTGCCGGCTCCATTATCGCCAAGCAGACCTACAACTTCGCCCGGATAGACTTCAAGGCTGACCCGATCCACGGCGATCAAGCCACCAAAATGCTTAGAGATATCCTTTACCTGTAGAATAGGTTGGGTTGTGCTCATGTCTCTATCCTCCCCTTATTCTACGACACGGGCCTTAGCCTGATCGACAAGGACTGCAAGAATGATAATCACTCCAACTGCGACAAATTGCCAGTAAGGTTCAATACCAATGATCACCAAACCGTTCTGAATTACGGCGATGATTAGAGCGCCAATCAGGGTACCAATAATTGTTCCCTCGCCGCCAAAGAGCGAGGCCCCGCCAATAACCACGGCAGCAATCGAATCAAGCAACAGTGGATCGCCAGCATTGGCGGCTCCATTGGTGAAGCGCAAAGTATAAAGAACCCCGGCGATGGAGGAGAGTAGCGCAGAGAGCATGTAGATGGCCACGGTATGGCGTATAACAGGGATGCCGGCGCGCAATGAGGCTTCTTGATTGCCGCCGATGGCATAGGTATGCTGGCCAAAGCGCGTATGCGTGAGCAGCCAGTGACAGATGAGCACCAGGACAACAATCAAGATGAGGGGATATGGTAGCAGGCTAAGCATGTCGTGTTGCTGGGCTACTGTTAAGTTAGCCGGAGCATGGAAGAGGGTGAGCCCGAAGCTGGGATGGAAATAGAATAGATAGCCGTTGCCAAGGTCTCCAATGCCGTTGACCTGTACACTTACGGGCTGACCGCCAGAGAGGAGAAAGCCGACACCGCGCGCGATGCCATACATGCCAAGCGTGACGATGAAGGGCGGAACGCGCAGGCGGCCAATAATTATTCCGTTGCACAAGCCCGGAATAACGCCCACAGCGATACCAGCCAGCATGCCCAATAAAATAACTGCGGGTAAGGGTAACTTGCCACCCAGGTCGGTGAGGACCTGGGCCGAGACAACGGCCGAGAGGCCCATAATGAAGCCTGTTGAGAGATCGATGCCGCCAGCTATAATCACAAAGGTTTGTCCCAGGGCCATGATCAGCGCAAAGGCCATGTCAGTGCCAATGCTTTGAATGTTAAAAAAGCTCAAGAAGCCCTGACCGCTGATCGAGAAAAAAATGATGAGGGCGAGCAAGAAGAGCCAGGCCCAGAACTGGCTAACGATCTCGATAGGGCGGCGCGCGGGCTGTGCAAGAGATTTCGATGCTTGCATATGACAAACTTTCCAGTCTATTGCAGTATCCTCCAAGCGGATCGTCCGAGATGTCTGCCGCTGCTGCCCCCGCTATAGAGAATGTATGTACTTTGCAGTTCCCAGAGAGATTGCTTGTGTCCATACAGGAAACTGGCGAAGCAGGCAGCAGCTCTCTCCTGCCTCGCTTATCCTCTCAGTTAACTGCTCTTATAGATCGCTGCCTGCGATTGGGGTGAGTCTACGTTGGATTTATCGATGACTACGTAGCCAGTAGGGACGTGCTTCTTAATATTGCTGGTATTGCCGTTGAGGGCATCCACAGCGTACTGAACGGCTATCTGGCCCATCTGGCCGGGTAATTGCGCAATGACAAGATCAACTACTCCGTTGCGCAGGTCTGTGATAGCCTGTTCGGGAGCGTCAAAATTAGCGATTTTGATCTGGCCTTGCTTGACGGCCTGCGCCGCTCCCTCAGCGCTGAAAAGGTTAGTGCCGAAAATACCGGAAAGATCTCTTACGCGCTGCAGTACGGCAGTTGTTTGCTGCGCAGATTTAGCCGCACTATCTTCGTTATAATCAACTCCTGCCAGGCTTACTGCACCGCTGGTAGCGGTAATTGCTTCTTTGCATCCCTGTTCGCGCTGGTCTGTCGTGCTGATGCCCGGCTGCACATTCTGAATGTAGATTTTGCCTTTCCCTCCTATAGCTTTAATTAAGGCTTCTCCTGCAATTTTGCCACCTTGCTCGTTATCTGAGCCAATATAGGAGAGAGGGAAGGTGACGGGGCCGCTGGTGTAATCGCCGTTGCCAATGAAGGTATCGACGGAGATAATTTTGATGCCTGCGCTGTTTGCTCGCTGTAAAGGCGCAATCATAGCTTGCTTATCACAGGCCGCAATAATGATAGCATCAACTTTTTTGGCGATGAGCGCGTCAACAATGGGAGTCTGGAGGGTAGCATTAAACTGGGCCGGCCCGTCAACGGTGAGGGTAACGCCTTGTTTACTGGCCTCGGCCTGGGCTCCTTTGGCCATAGTTACATAGAATGGATCTCCCTTGACGCCCTGGACCAGGGCAATAGAATATTTTTTCGCGCCTGTACTGGCAGAGTTTGTGGCAGTGCTGCTGCTGCTCCCGCTTCCACCTCCACAGGCTGCAAGCGCGGCTGTGCCAGCTACTGTGGCTACTCCAAGTAAGAATTCTCGACGGTTGAGGGGTTTGCTGGCTAGTTCGCTGATGTTTGCGCCTTCGAGATCGTCCATGCGGTTTCTCCTCTTGTTGCTTTTCGACTATCCGCTGTGATGAAGTCCTGAGACAGTAATGTCCCGCTTGCTCGTAGTTTGGAACCGCGAAATCTATATCAGTGGGCTAGAATACCGCGCGAAGGAAAGAGCACCTCCTTTGCCGATTGTTTGGCGAAAATATGGGTCTATTTTTGCTTAAATTTCTTCACCTTAAGAGAACTAGCATTAATAGAGTTGCTATTAATGCACATAAAGGCCACAGCGTAAGGGGTACATGGGGATACTCGTTTAGAAGATAGAAATAGTGAGATAGCTTCTGACGCTCGTCTTAAAGCCGATGTTGCATTGCTGCAACAAGGAACTTCAAGCTATCTCACGCAATATACTTGCTCAAATTGTAACTTGGTGTAGGTCATAATGTCAAGTGTTTTTGCCTGGTTAGTTGGGAAACTTGACAAACCAGGTAAGAGATGATACCATCACATAGCAGGATAGGAATGCAAGAGCTGCGAAACGCTAAACCAGGACTAATTGCCACGACAGAGGAAAGGGCCTATGAGTGATGCTGTTCAGCGCCTGATCCAGGATATGCGTCTGCATAGTGTCGATGGAAGCGATAAATCTTCAGGCTCGCAGGGAACGGGTCTCCACTATGTGCGGGAATATAATCGTCTGTTAGTTTTAAATTGTGTACGTGAGTATGGGCCAATTGCGCGGGTGATGATTGCAAAGCGCACGGGTCTCTCGCGCACCACGGTGAGCAGTATAATAGACGTTCTCTTACAAGAAGGCTTTGTGCGCGAGGGCAGTTTTTCTCATTCGAGCTCCGAGGGGGGACGGCGTGCTATTCTTGTCCACTTCAACGCTGAGACTGGCTATGTGATTGGAATTGATATTGGGCGCTCCCACCTTACCATCCTCATAACTGATCTATCTGCTAAGATTATTGCCCGTCAATCCGGTCAGTTTGATATTGAACGAGGTCCCAAAATTTGCTTACCCCTGCTCATTGCTGAGATGCGCGTCTTTGTGGAGAATGCCGGTATTTCGTGGGAGCGCATTGTGGGCATTGGCCTGGGTATTCCCGGCCCTCTTGATGCGCAGCGGCGAAAGTTAAGTGCTCCCCAGGTATGCCAGGTTGGGATAATGTAGATGTATGGGGGGTATTGCAGCATGAGTTTGGGGTACCACTCTATATGGATAATGATGCCAACATGGGAGCTCTGGGAGAGAGCCGTTGTGGCGCTGCTCGGGGCTCTATGAATATGGCATATATCAAAGTGGCTACCGGGATTGGTGGTGGCCTGATCGTCGATGGGCATATTTATCGAGGACATAGTGGAAGCGCGGGCGAACTGGGGCATATCAGTATCGATGAGGACGGGCCGCTGTGTGTGTGCGGCAATCGTGGCTGCCTGGAGACTCTGGCCGGTGCTCGGGCCATTGTTGAGGATGCGCTTCTGGGGAGATCGCTACATGCTAGAGGCGAAGCAAACGCTGAGAAGGGAAGCGCAGTCAGTCTTTTAGTGAGGCGAAAGGATCAGTTAGCGCAAGCAGAGCCGGGCAGCGCTGAGTATGTCAGGGCAGATATTGCCGATGTGATACTTGCTGCACAGCGTGGAGATGCTGCCAGCGTGGCAGCTCTTGAGCGAGCCGGTGAGCATATTGGTATAGCTCTGGCCGGACTGATTAATCTGTTCAATCCAGCCACAATTGTGGTTGATGGGGGAGTGGCTCGTGCCGGTGCTCTTCTCCTTGCCCCTTTGCGACGCGTTGCGGCCGCTTGTAGCTTGCCCGCAGCCTGGAATGGTACGCGTATTTTGCCAGGTGAATTGGGCAATGATGCTATCGCGCTAGGGGCCGTAATTACGGTTATCGATATTGCATTTAGCCCTGTGCCGCATCCGCTGAGCTCATAAATTGTGGCTTAAGCCGCGCTCCCTTGAAAGCTTAAATACGCATTCTGTTATTCCCTTCTCTGCTAGCCTGCCACTATCTTCTCTATGGATGGCACGATGGAGCCAGTTAGTTTGTTAAATTGCCAAACTAACTAACGCTCTCTAAGTGAGAGCCACTATGCGCCTATAACTAGAATGGTGAGTTTTCTCTCATTCACTGTGTTGGCTAATGTAGCCTACAAATTACTGTGAGGATACTGTGCCAATAGAGCATCCCGTGCTGGAATGTAGACCTGCTGATAGATCTCTCTATAAATGGCTATAGCCTCCTCGCCTGGCTCATAGCTGACTTCCGTATGCTGGATGCTTGCAGCAGCCTCCTCGCTTGAATGAAAGATGCCTTTCCCTAAACCAGCTAGCAGTGCAGCTCCTGTTGCTGCAGCTTCGCTAATTTGCGGTACTCTGATACGGCAGCCGGTGATTTCGGCCTTGATCTGCATTAATAGCGCGGCGCGAGTTGTGCCACCAATGGCGACAATTTCTGGCTGTGAGGCTGAACTACAATAAGATAACAATATTTCCAGGTTGTCGCGCAGCCAGAAGCCCAGACTTTCGAGCAGGGCGCGCATGAGTTCGCCCCGGCCATGTGAGGGGCTGAGTCCAAGGATGGCTGCGAGGGCGGTATCGTGTCGATGTGGCGTGCCTGTACCTAAAAAATAAGGCAGGATAGTGGTTCCGCGTGCTCCTCGTGGTGCGCATGCCGCATCTTGCAAGGCTTGCGTGTATGCCTCCTCATGGCCATCTTGCCCATAGAGAAGAGAGACGAGCCAGGCAAAAGCTCCTCCAGCGAAGTTAAGCCCACCAAGGATGACGTATGTTTGGGGCAACACATATGCGTAGCTCTGGCTGCCGGAACTGCGCAGGTTATCGGAGGGCTGGAAATGCTTGCTGAGCACCATCACTGAGCAGGCAGTGCCGGTTGAGTCAAGAATCTGGTCGGGCTTTGTAATACCGGCGGCAAGAGCTCCACAGAGGTGATCATGGCCGCCTGTAACCACGAGAGTATGCCTGGGCAGCCCGGTTTCAGCGCTGGCACTTTTACTGACGGTTCCAATAGGTGTTCCGCTGGGATAGGCCTGCGGAAGCCAATCGATGGGGATCTCGGCATGCGCTAGAAGGGAAGTTGACCAGGTAAGCTTTTGCTGATCGAAGACCATAGTGCGTGAGGCAAGGCTATAATCGGTCGCCATCTGACCGCTGAGCTTCCAGAGCACGAAGTCCTCGATACTGAGCCAATGGCTGATGTGTTTAAAGATGTCGGGGCGATGCTGGCGCAGCCAGAGCAGTTTATTGATGCCAAACATGGAGTGAATAGCGTGGCCAGTAATGTCATAGATGGCTTTATGCCCCAGCGTTTCTTGCCACCAGGTAGCCTGGGAAGCAGTGCGCGGATCATACCAGGCGATAGCATTATGCAGGATGTTGCCATGGGCATCGAGCGGAAAGCCAGCTTCTCCCATGCTGGATACAGAGACGCCGCAGATACGCTCTGGCTTCGTGCATTGCTTAAGTGCCTGCTGCAGGCTATCTACAACTGCTTGCCAGAGCTCTTGCGCCGCGAACTCGCTCCATTCCATAGTTGGATGTTGTGTAATAGTACGGCAACTCCCTATAGCACAAACTTTGCCAGCCTCTACGTCGACGATGATTGCCTTGGTGTTTGTGGTGCCTACATCAATGCCTGCAAGATACATGGGCCTGTCCCTTTCTTTCGTATGCGCTTGTCAGTATGTATGAAAAGGGAACCAGGAAGGGATAGTATAGAGAGACCATACTAATAGGGCAAGAAGCTTGCTTACAAAGCTGGCCTCTCTAAACATGGTGCTGGCGAGAACTATGCTTAAACGCTTTCGTTGAGAATGCGTAGGGCATCTGCAACGCTGGCGTCGTGATGTACGATAGCTACCAGGGCGCGGGTCATTGCCTGGGGCGAGGGCGCTTGCCAGACGTTGCGTCCGATAACGACCCCCGAGGCGCCTGCATCCATCGCCTCGCGAAGCAGTGCAAAAAATTCTTCGTCATTTTTGACTCTTGGACCACCAAGTACCAGTACAGGCGCAAAGCTTGTCTCTATGACGTGCTTGAAACCTTCACGCTTGCCTGTGTAGAAGGTCTTGATAATATCTGCCCCGTTTTCGACGGCCATCCGGCAAGCTGAAGCGACTGCCTCAACTGCGTGGGAGGCAGGGTGCGGATCGAAACCGTAGGGTAAGGCTTCCGCCATAATGGGAATATTCCAGCGATGGGCTTTTTCGGCTAAAAAGGGGAAATAAATGGTTGTGTTGCGATCGCGTTCCAGGCCCGGAAAATACATAGCTGCTGCGGCATCGGCGCTCAGCTCTAGCAGAGTCTCGACCTCGACAATTTGCTCTCTAGAGCTCTCAAAGAGGGGAGACGTGGCTCCGTCGCAACGTATCATGAGTCCAACATGGCTCAGATGCTGCCCAAATTTGCGCGCAATACCGGCTGTCGTCAGGATTGCATCAGCTCCACCAGCTATCACCTGTTCCAGAACTTTTTCCGCGTTCTCAAAGCCCGCCAGGGCGCCAAGGGTTCCGCCATGATCCATTGCGATGGTAACTGAACGTGCGTCTGAGGCGAAAAGACGATGATAGCGCCTTGTCAGGTGGTTGCTCATGTTGCTGCTGCCTCCCGATGGATATAACTTGACACTTGTATAACTTTCTCTAAATTAAGCATAGTCTGAGTATGGCCGAGTTGTCAATAGATAGATTTTATTTCCTCTATTCTTGTGTATCAAAGGTTTTAGATATAGACACATATTATATTATCTGTTATACTTCAGCCACGATAAGCGTATGTGCATGCACCGCTATCGGAGATTAAAGTGGAGAGGGTATCAAAATATTGAATACTCAAACACATAAAATTTGGGATGATTCGTTAAAGAGGCTCATCCGGGCAAATCCGCAACATTTTGTCTCCTGGTTATTAGAAGGCGCAGTTTTCCAAAACTGGGCTTCAAGTGAGCTGAAGAACCGGACCTTGGAAGCCGATGCCATGTTGGGGGTGGTACTGAACGGGCAAGAAATGTACTTGCATATCGAGTTTCAGAGCAAGGAAGATATCAGCATGGCCCAACGTCTGTTGGAATATAATGTATTAGCAACACGTACATTAAAGCGACCTGTGTTATCATGTGTGCTATACTTGCGCAAAAGTAATAACACGGCAGAGCCGCCTCTTATATGGGTTTTGCCGGATGGTCTGGAGATACTGAGCTTTCGCTTTGTAGTTACAAAGTTGTGGGAGGTCTCGGTCATCGAGCTTATGGAGACTGGATTAGCAGGGCTGTTGCCACTCGTGCCTCTGGCTAAGGATGGCGGCAGCCATGAAGTCATAGATGCCATGGCCAAAAAGATAGTTGAGGCCAGGCAGACTGAGTTATTGCCTCTCGCTAAGTTGTTTGCCGGGTTGGTGTTGACGAAGGAGGCTGACCGCCACTGGTTGGAAAGGATTTTTGCGATGTATAACGATATCTTGGAAGAGTCCTGGGTCTATCAGGAAATCTTGGAAAAAGGGATGGCTCAGGGGCTAGAAAAGGGGCGTAGGGAGGAGTTGCGTGCGGAAATGCGCAGGTTGCGTGCAGCCTTGCTGGCTATTGTGCAGAAGAGTTATCCAGCGTTGCTCCAGCCGGTCGAGGTGGTGAGCGAAAAGATCAGCGATCCAGAAGTCTTACAGAATTTGCTAGTCAAGATAGCCCTGGCGGCAAACAGGCAGGAAGTGCAGGAGATCCTGGCCCAAATTCCCGAGACCAGCAAGGGACAGACAACAACAAACTAGAGCGCTGGGGAAGTTCAACAACCAACGACTCAGCCAAAGAGTGAAGAAAATCTGGTTGGGCTGATCTGGTTAGGCATTATGTTTTCATACTTAGGTGAGCAAGCGCTGTATCAATGCTCTAGATTAGAGCTTTGGACGAGCTTTGCTTTATAATGATCTGACTGATCAGCCCGAGATATTGGCAGCTAAAAGGCTGAAAGCGCGGGCTTCCATTGGAGACCTGGAAAGGGAAGTCACACAGTTTGGAGCCATCCGCTACTATCTGAAGTTGAAATCACTTTTTGTGAAGACACGATAATATTTAAGACAGTACAAACATTATCGAGTTTTCATACCTGGTGGATCTGATGTTAACAACTATTGAGTAGAAATAGTAATCAGGAAAGTTGTTTGCCGGGTTGGTATTGATGAAGGAGGCCGACCGCTACTGGTTGGAAAGGATTTTTGCGATGTATGGTGATATCTTGGAGGAGTCCTGGGTCTATCAAGAAATCTTGGAAAAGGGAAAGGCTCAGGGACTAGAGAAAGGGATGGCTCAGGGAATAGAGATAGGAATGGCTCAAGGGCTAGAGAAGGGACTAGAAAAAGGACTAGAGAAAGGGCTAGAAAAAGGAATGGCTCAAGGGCTAGAGAAGGGACGTAGGGAGGAGTTGCGAAGAATGCGTGCGGCTTTACTGACTATTGTACGCAAGAATTATCTATTTTTGCTCCAGCCGGCCGAGATGGTGAGCGAAAAGATCAGCGATCCAGAAGTCTTACAGGATTTGCTAGTCAAGATAGCCCTGGCGGCAGACGGGCAGGAAGTGCAGGAGATCCTGGCCTACGTCCCGGAGATCAACATAGGTCAGACAGCAACAAATTAAGGCGCTGGGGAAGTTCAACAACCAACGACTCAGCCAGGTTGTGCAGGAAGTTTTTTCGGGCTGATCTGGTTTTCTAACGCAATATCAAGAGTCGATAAGCGGTTATCAGCTGAGGGAAGCTTTTTCAGGCCTGATATACTACAAAAAGCAAGCAGATAGGAGAAGAGCCCCCTATCTGCTTTTATCTCTTAAGGACTAGAGCAAGCCTTTGCTCTTCAAGAAATCGGTCGCCACATCGGTGATAGCTTTGCTTGCCGATGCGCCTGCTTTCTGCTTTTCCGCTACTTGCGACTGCAGCTGCATACTGACCTCAGTAGTCAGATCAGGAGCCAGCGGATTCAGCGTAGTAGCGATATCAGGATACTTTTGTAACACAGAATTACGGACAATAGGAGCCGGATTAAAGGCCGGGAAACCGTTCTTATCGTCCTGCAGGAAGATAAAACCTTTTTGGAGAGCACTACTATCCGTGGTGTAGCAGACAGCAACCTGAGCCTTATCGCTGCTTACGGCCGTAAAGCCCAACGCGTAGTCAATAGTCTGAGTCTGCTTGAAGCTCTTGGTATCAAAGCCGTAGGTAGACTTTAGCCCGTCGATGAAAGAGATACCATCGCTGGGCGAAGCCAGGACAAGCTGTGAAACCTTGGGAGCCAGTTGAGAAATGTTCGTGACCCCCAGCTTTTGGGCTTCATCTTTTGTCGTGCAGAGCCCATACCCATCGTTCAGAGGTGAAGCATCCAGCCAGGTGATATTGAACTGCTTATTGTAAGCATCCTTCACTGTCTGATAATCCTTCTGGGGATAGTGTGCTGTGGGCATCTTCAAGGCATTCAACGCTGTATAGGTAAACTCGGGATACAAGTCAATGGCGCCGCTCTTAATAGCCTGAAAGATGATCGTACTGTTGCCCAGAGCCGGCTTTTCGTTGACTGTAAAGCCTTTCTTCTGGAGCAGCAGCGTATACATCTTAGCCAGGAGCTGGTTCTCAACGTCGAGCTTACTGGCTACAGTGATCGGCCCTTTGGGTCCTGCCGAGCTATTACCACTTGTGTTACCACTGCTCTGAGTGCCGCCGCTATTGCCCGCCGTTCCACATGCAGAAAGTAAGAGCAGAGCTGACAACAATAGCGAAAGCACGAACTTTGCGCGTAATGAGCGCAGGGAAGTCATATCTTCCTCCTTAAAATAATAAAGACGAATAAGGTGCTGAGCAAGTATAGCATACTTATTCAACGCCTGGAACATCGTTTAAGCGTTATATCTGGGCAATTTCAACTTCACCTTGCACGCGAATACCGGCAGGCGTCAGTACACGCTGTAGCCAGGCCATAAAAACTTCAATAATAATGGCAAGAATGGCTACGGGGATGGCGCCGGCAAGCATTTCAGCATTGTTTAATTTGTAGAGCCCATCGACGATATAATCGCCGTATCCTCCCGCACCTATAAACGCAGCAAGCGTGGCAGTAGCCACAATTTGTACTGCCGCTGTTCGGATGCCAGCCGCGACAATCGGCGAAACAAGGGGTATCTGGATGCGCGTAATAATCTGTCCCCGTGTCATCCCCATACCGCGTGCGGCGTCGATGGTTGCCGGATCAATGCCCCTTAGCCCGGTATAAGTATTGAGCAGAACCGGTGGTATGCCAAGGATAATCAAGGCCACAACCGTAGGCGTAAAGCCAAGACCAAGGTAGGGTAGTACCGCGATCAGAAAGGCGATAATTGGAATTGCACGCATCAATCCACTAAGATTGACAGCGATGAAACCGAGCACGGCGTTGCGCGAGACGATAATCCCGAGGATAACGCCAATGATCACTGATACCACAATTGAGAATGCGCATATCTGGATATATGCGATAGTATGACCTATAAAATCATTGTGCGGATCAGCAATAAACTGGAGGATCTCACCCATGATCTTCTGTTCCTCCTATTCTTCTTAAGCAACCGAGAGGGCGCTGCGTCCACGATTAAGGGCAGTTTGTACAAGGAGCAAAAGCAAATCGGCGACGATGGCAAAAAGCGCCATAAGAATTGCTCCGGCAATGACTGCCTGTGTATCGCCGCTGGTGATATTTTTGAAGATGAGGTCACCCAGGCCGCCTTCTCCAACCAGCGAGTCCAGCGAGGCAATACCGACAGTCGTTACGGTTGCAATACGAATACCCGCTACGATCACTGGCAGGGCTAAAGGCAGAGTGACGCGAAAGAGTAACTGGCGTGGACTCATGCCCATGGCGCGACCCACTTCTAATAGGAGCGGGTCGATACCATTGACAGCGGTAGCTGTATTGCGAATCAGCACAAGTTGGGCATAAAGGACAAGAGGAATAATGGCTGTGGTAAAGCTTAACCCGGTAACTGTGATCAGGATACCGAGCAAAGCAATACCTGGGATGGTGTAAAGTAAGCCTGTAAAGGTAATCACCGGGAAATAGAACTGGCGATGGCGGGCTACAAAAAGTCCCACAGGTATGGCGATGATAAGCGCGATGAGCATGCTGACGCCAACCAGAAATGCGTGCTGCCAGATCAAGTTAGGAATGCTTCCCGGATCTGACAAGTCATAGTTATAGGGACTGAGTAGATAATTCATGAAAATGCCTTTCGTTAGCATACATTGCCCGTCAGCAGGCAGGAATGCTAGTGGATCGTTGCTTATAACTTCGTCTCTATATGCTCGGCGGGTTGCGTACGCGTCTGCGTGATTTCCCGGTTGATACTGGCAAGGGTAATATATCCAAGGGGTTCGGAGGAACCGTTATTCTGCACCTTAAGCCCGGGGGCGTTGGTTTCGAGTAGCTTGAGCATTGCCTCTAACAATGTTGCATGTGCCTCGAATGTAGGCACATTATTCTGGATAGCTGCTTCTGGCTGTTTCTCCAGGGCATCACTAACGGGCAAATACTGAAGTTGGCGTAGAATACTATCGGCTCCTACAAGCTGACGTACAAAGTCATTGACTGGCCGCGCAAGCAACTCGACCGGCGAGCCGATCTGGACTAGCTTGCCTTCAGAGAGCACTGCGATCTGATTGCCAAGTTTGAAGGCCTCTTCAATATCGTGTGAGACAAAAAGAATAGTTTTTTGTACATCCTTTTGCACGCGCATTAATTCTTCTTGCATGCGTGCACGGGTAATTGCATCTAACGCTCCAAAGGGCTCATCCATCAACAGAATTGCCGGATCTGTGGCAAGCGCACGGGCAAGCCCCACTCGCTGCTGCTGGCCGCCCGAGAGCTGGCGCGGGAAGCGTTTGCGATATTCGTCGGGCGGTAAGCCCACCAGGTTTAACAGTTCGTCAACGCGTGTGTTAAGCTGCTGCCTTGTCCAGCCTCCGGCAATGTCCGCGGTAACCCGGACATTCTCTGCGACCGTCATATGAGGGAAAAGTCCAACTTGCTGAATGACGTAGCCGATGCGACGCCGCAACTGAATTGGATTTTCCTCAAGGACATTGGTTCCGTCGATGATGATTTCGCCAGAACTTGGCTCAATCAGACGGTTGACCATACGCAGAAGCGTTGTTTTGCCGGAGCCAGAGGTACCTACCAGCATACATGTGCTGCCTTCTGGCACATCAAAGGTGACAGCATCGACGGCAGGTCGACTAGCACCAGGATATTGTTTGGTGATGTTATGGAAAGCGATTTTTACCATGCCGTTGTGCTTCCTCTCTTATAAATTGTATGTTACGTAGTTCGGTGTGTATTATACAATATGTTGTACAGCCAATTCCTGGCAAATAGCACAAATGTTCCGCTGGAGAAAAAAATCTCTAGCTCATGTTTGTGGCAATCTTATATAAGATACGAGATCGGCAAGAAAAAGGTGGACAGTTAAGCGGCCTGAAGTAGGGCAATGTTGCCTGGCGTTTGCTGGCCGCTAGCTAGCGTGGTCTATTGGAAGGTTGCAGGGGCAAGACGCGGCTCGGCCCGAAACTGAAGCCGCGTCTTGCTTGATTGAGGGTTATTTCACGATAACTGTCAGGTTCATACCCGGGTGAACAGTACAGTAGAGCTGGAAGGTGCCCGCAGTTGTGAACGGTCCAATTGTCTGGGTGCCGCTGCCTACGGATTGGACATCAACCTTTGGCGCGCCTGGCTCAATTGAAGGCCTGGCGCTCATATCTTTCCAGGTACCGTTTTGTATAATATGGGCAGTTCCGGTATCATTAATCAGATCTAGTTTGCTGCCCTTGGGAATGGTAATAGAAGTGGGCAAAAAATGAGTATCATCCATATGAACCGCTGGCCCTGAACTGGCACTGGAACTACTCCCACTATCAGCGCCGCCTCCGCAGGCAGCAAATACTATGGCAATAAGGCCGAATAGAGTAAGAGCTACAATGAGCTTCTTCATAAGTAAAAAATCTCCCTTAGCAAGTGCGACGATTGAGCATATAAGCTCGTATGGCTGTTGCCGATCTGGCCGTTTTCTCCTGTGTGGCAACCTGGGATAATTGCTAGTTGCATTATATGCTGATCTCTATAGAAATAGAGACCTGATTTTTTTGTCAGCGACCACCTTAAGGCAAATGTCCGAAATGTTGTAGCTACTTGTTGTAAACTGGCTGTGCTCTACATAAAAATACTGATGAGTAGTGGTCAGCGTAGCGAAGAAGCTGACCACTACTCATGGATTTTATAACTTGGTACGTTAGTTATACCTTATATGTGGGTCCAACCGACGAGATATAGCTGTGTTCCGTCATCTATGCTGGCGAACTGATGCAGAGGTCCACCTTTCAATGATCCATAGACCATGCTATATGTATGGGTTTGCGAATTGAAGGATTGTAAGGCATAGAACGCTTCATCGTTTGAGATATTTGACCAGGCATATTGCGTGAATGGGCAGAGGGCCTGAGAATGCTCGTTGTCGGTGGTCAGGCGATTGAGTTCCTTACCATCTACGCTCATTTTCCATAGGCCATTCTGGCTGCTATCTCCGGCCTGATTTTCGATGAGCAACAGAAGAGTAGTTGGGCTAACCGAGCGAATGGCGGTGATTGCTTGATTTGCATTGCTATAAACCATCTTTGCTGTGCCTCCTGTAGCAGGTTGGACAGTGACGACACTTGGACCGTTTGCCTGTGTTGCTGCAGGTGTACATTGGCTCATAAAGAGCTGTGAAACGTCATAGCTGCTGTCAAAACTATTGCAGGCGAGTGGAGTCGTAGCAACTTTCTGCAGATCTCCATCATGCTGATTAGCACCTTTGCGCGTATCAAGAATATAGATATCTTGCCCCGAGGCATTGGCATTGGGCAGGAGGGTGGTCATATAGATAGCTGTATTGCTCTGCCAGGTGCGTGGAATATAGCTCAGATTTGCTTGTGGTATGAGCTCGGGCTGCAATACTCCCGTCGCCAGATTGAGTAGATAGGTAATGGGCTTATCCTGGCCTGCGTTGAATACAACCTGTTGCTGATTGAAAGACCATTGACTATGAGTAATGGAGCTATGTACAGGGGCGCAGTAAAGTGTCTGTTGGGCCAGGCCATCGACGCGTATCAGGCGGAGTTGCATCTGGCCAGCAATTTGGACCGTGAAGAGCACCCATTGGCCATCCCGCGAGAGCTGGGCCTCGCTGATGTAAGCTGTGGGGAGGCGAATGATATCCTGGGCGGGGAGATCCGATGTGACATCGCGCAGTTTGAGGGTTGCGGCAAGAGGTTTGTCGGAGGTGCCTTCATCTACGATATAGGCAAGGTTTGGATTTTTTCCTGATATGAAGGGAGGCATGAGGGGAGCGCGCGCAACTCCTTCTGGTGGACAGTTGGTTGCTGTGACAGGGAGCTGGTTGCCTGTGGCAACTCCTGGATTTGTTGTGATCCCTCCTTTGGTGACTGTGGTAGCGGACGAGATCGGGCTTGAGGGGGAGCCGCCAGGCTGTCGACCAATTCTTAAATCAATGTATCCCCCGCTATAGAGAATGGTTCCCAGGCTAATCACGAGGGCAAGAATGATACAAATAAGGATTATGATTAAAGGCTTCTGCGCGTGTGGATGCGTGGATGGGGATACTGGATGTTGGATAGGCGCGGTGGAAGAGGCATAAATTGCGCTACCAGAAGATAGAGTGGCTTCGATGGAAGTGGTAGGCGTTCCTGACCGTGTATCAGGATGAGGGATGATTATCTGCCTGGGCTGCTGTGCTAAAGGCTGTGAAATTATTTGGGTATTAGTATCGTTTGGCTGAGGCGAAGCACTAGAAGTGCTAAAAGAAGCTAAAGGCTCTGGCGGGAATTTGGTTGAGGATAGAGCTTGCTCTAAGGCCTGGCGAAATTCATTGCAGCTTTGATAACGCTTACCTGGCTCTTTAGAGAGCGCACGCATGATGGCGGCGTTCAAGGCTGCAGAAATCTGGGGATTATGAGTGTAGAGCGGAGCCGGCTGTTCGTGGAGATGCTGCATAAACACGCCTATATAGTTATCGGCGTTGAAGGGGCGTTTCCCGGTGAGCATCTCGTAGAGGACGATGCCCATCGAATAAATATCGCTGGCAAAGGTAGGCTGTCCCGTAATCTGCTCTGGAGCCATATAATCAGGGGTTCCAGCGATTGTGTGAGATATGGTGCTTTCCGTTGCTTGTAGGGGGAGAGGATCACTGGGGGATGAAGTTATTTTAACCAGGCCGAAATCTGAGAGCAGGAGCGTGCCATCGGCTTTAAAGAGCATATTTCCCGGTTTGATATCGCGATGTATTAAGCCTCGGTTGTGCGCGTACTGTAGGGCGTCTAGAATTTGTCCAGCGAGTTTAATGGCCTGTTGGATTGGCACAGGACCGAGTTCACGCAAGCGATCACGTAAGGAACCGCCAGGCATATAAGGAATTACCAGGCAGGCGATAGTTTCTTGTTCACCATAGTCATAGACGGGAAGGATATGTGGATGATCGAGTTGAGCCAGCACGCGCGCTTCGCGAGCAAAGCGGCGCAGAAAGTCTTGCATCTCTCCCGTGCCTGGCTGGAATACTTTGATGGCCACTTCTCTCTGCAGATTGATGTCCTGAGCTAGAAAGACTGTTGCCGTACCTCCATAGCCCAGAGAGTGTAGAATACGATAGTGTCCTAAAATTGTGCCACCCATCTTATCAGGTTGCATTATCGCGCTCTCCTGTGGAATTTGTATTGCATAGTTTATAGACGAAGGGAGTATAGAGTTTGGTACATGCTAAGCTGTGTTTGAATATTTTAGCAAGTGCTCTAGTATTTTTAGCGCTTAGCCTGGATGTGGCACAGAGGAAAACGCGCGCCAGGTCTTCTTATAGGTAGCCGTTGGCGCGCGTGTTGGCTAAAATTTATGGGTGGCGTCGTTGGCCTTTTGCTGCTTGCTATCCAGTGGTTCGAGATTAACCACGATGGGGTCCTGAGAATTACGTACAATCACCCATTGCGATGGCTCATTAGCTGGATTAATCTCCTGATGAGGTACAAATGGTGGTACGTAGATAAAGTCACCGGGATTCACATCTTCCTGGAACTCCAGGTTGTCGCCCCAGCGAATTCTACCGTGACCCGAGACCACATAGATAACGGTTTCAAGCTCGCCATGATGGTGCTTACCGCTAGCCATATGAGGATCAACGACAGTTACTCCGGCCCATATACCTTGCGAGCCGGCAAGCTCGCGCGAAACTGCGGCCACGCGCTGCATACCTGGCGTTTGCGGCGTATTTGCATCAAACTGATGGGGCTTGATCACGCGTACACCCAGGGGTCTCTCACTATTCTGGCTGTTTTGCTTGGCTTCGTTGGTGCTCACTTATTTTCTCCTGGTCTATGGGGACGATGATATTTTTGATTATAACATCTCATCTACGTTTGCAACCAGGATATGTTCTCATAACGCTGTCCAGCCAACGATCTGTGCATCTTCGCCTGCATTGGTGACCAGCGCTAATGAGGATGGGCCACCATTTAGCGAGCCGTAGAATATTTTGAATCTACGTTGTTTTCCTATATCCTCATAATTAACTGCTGCATACAATTGCTGGTCTCGTGAGATGCTCGACCAGGCAGACTGCTGCCCATTCAAACGTTTGGCCTGATTTGTGAGATGCTTGAGCCCTGTTCCATCCACATTAATACGCCATAAGCCGATCTGCTTGTTATTTCCTGTGGGATCGCTAATGATGAAGAGCAGGCTCTTATTAGAAATTGCGCGTACCTGGGTGACTGCGTATACGTGGCTGGCATAAATGAGCGTTAATTTGCCACCACTGGCAGGCTGTGTGCTGATGATTGCCGGGGCCTGGTATGTATCCGTGCTCAAATCGCCAGCACACTGGCTGAGAATGAGTGTTTTGCCATCGGGAGTAAGATTCATACTCCAGGCGGAGCCGCTGATGGTTGCAGCGCGCATTATGTTATCATGCAGGACGTCAAGCATGAACACATCATGAGGAGGAGTAGCTCCCGTGGCATCATATCCTGACATATATACAAGTGCATTGCCGTTCCAGGCGCGTAGTCGATATGCTATGTGGCTATCGGCCTTCACCAGCGTTTTAATCGTGCCTTTATGAAGATTGAGCAGTTGGATTGTTGGGGCAATCTTGCTATCTGTTGCGCTTTTCGCTGCAAAAACTGCGAGCTGCTGATCGGGTGACCAGAGCAAGTTAGTAAAAGTGGCGTTATTATAGGCGCAATAAAGCGTTTGGAGATTCTTGCCATCGATGCGAATCATCTGTATCGCTGGATGGTTGGCTAGTTGTGAAAGAAAGAGAATAGTTTTTCCATCCGTCGAAAGCTGGGCCTCCTGGATATGGGTATGCGCAAGGTTGGCGACCATGGTACTGGTACCGGTAGCAGTATCATAACGAATGAGCATACCGGCCCGGTCAGTGTTGTAAGCATAGACCAGGTTTTGGTGGAGGGCCGGCTGCTTTGTTGTACCCAATTGATTGCCTGTATGAGTCGATAGTGCAGTAGCCGGGCGGACCAGGTTGGCGGGAGGGCAAACCTGGGGGTTAACAACTGATGTTGCTCGCGTAGCCATTGCCTCGTGACTACTACTTGCCATGACTTCCTTTTGTGTGCTAAAGCTGTTGATGAGATATATCCCACCGGTGGCCAGGATTGCCAATCCTAGCGTCATGATAATAAATGGGAATAGTCTATATTTATAGAGAATGCCCTGCATGCTTTTCTCCTTTCGTCATAAGGTTATCTATTCTCACTATATACCTGGAGAAAACATAGCAAGCGTTCCTGAAGAGAGCTCGTATAGAGCTATCCTTTGGCTAGCTGAACCCCAGGTTTTTCCTCAAAATAGCTTGAGATGCAAACTCCTTCTGTTCTCAGCTCGGTTGCTACTGGATAGCAAAGAAAGCGTAAAGTTCTGTGCGGTGATTATTGGAGGGAAAACGAGAAGAGCCTGCCCTTTGTCTGGCGCACAAGAGGACGCCGACCTGGCTGAAAGCGGCAGGCATAGAACGATTTGAAGCGTAAGCTCCTCATGTAACTAAGAATATCGTGAGCTTTGTATTATCTTGCAGTACTGCAGCGTTGAACTGACAGATCACATTGAATAGTAGCATGTTCAAAGCGCTGGCTAAGCACATTTGCTGACATTTTGGGAAGATCTACGGGATAACCTAGCTTCTGCAAGCCGCCATTCTTATCAAAATAGCTAAGAATAGGGCCAGTGACGCTATAGCCTGTGAAGATAAAGTAGCGCCCTTTATCGGCAGTAGGAATGGTGTTCTCTTTTTTATCCTTTACAAAGTAATTCCAGTCGTTATCATAAGGAATAGGTGGGTTAGAAATGTCAGCATCGTGAGGGGAGACCCAGTTAAAGGTGCTAAAGCCCCAGTTCATCAGATTGCGCATGTCAGTCCACCAATCGCTAGTATGCATTGTAACGCCGATCAGGTGGTGACCATTGCGGGTACATGAGATAACCTGGATAAAATTAGCGGCACCATCCCAGCCGGGCTTGCCGCCATCGACCCCTGGATACCACCATAAAAACTGGTTGCCATTAATCAATCCATGTTCTGCGTGCTCTGCGCTCTTGGCAATATGATACTGCCTGGTGCCGCTAATTTTGTGAATGATTGGATTATTCATACTATAGCGACCGATTAAAGCAAGATCATGGGCGCTAGAATAGTGGCCGGTTGTCAGGAGTCCATGGGGATTCATATAATGGGTATCGTTCATTCCTAATTGGTGGGCTCGCTGATTCATCTCAGCGACGAAATTTGTCACGCTCTTTCCCACTCCATCGGCTATGGCAATGGCGGCGTCATTGCCGGATACGAGGAGAAGGCCGTAGAGTAGATCATTAAGCGTATAAGTCTCGCCTTTCTTGATCCCCATCAATGAGCTATCCGCCGATAGCTGGTTGAGGTCGTGAGCAATGGGATCAGTGATAGTAATTTTCTGCTCAAGCTTGCCCGTTTCTACAGCTATTAAGGCCGTCATCAGCTTAGTTGTGCTGAGCATAGGAAGGTGCATAAATGGGTTATGGGCATATAATGTGGCGCCTGTATCAGCGTCGAGCAGGTAGGCTGATCTGGCCAGCATGGGAGGGGCTGGATGGTCAGTATCCTGGGGAGTGATAACCAGCTCATGAACGTTGTTTGCGCGGGAAGTTCCCGGCTGCGAAGATGCACTATTGCCAGGATTTGAACTGGTTGAGAGAAGTTGTGAGCCATTATTACGCAGCGCGTTAGCGGCGATTGGCAGAATGATCAATGAGACCAGAACAAAGAGTATGACAGGGATAAACGCCCGGTGGCGGCTGATATCCTGTAACTGAGTTAGGATGGAGATTGATCGTCGACGCAATTTAGTCTTTGTACGCGGCTTGGGAGTCAACGGCTCGTGAAGCAGCGGACGCAGCCGTGGCGTGACCGCTATTTTGCCGGTTTCGGGGTCTTGAGCTGGGGGCTCATGGATATCATTCCGCAGTTTTCGGCTCCCCTGGCGGGAAGTGTAAACGCTTGGCAATCGCTCGGTAAAGGGGGCCATATCTTCTTGTGTTGCAGCATGAGATTTAGCACTTTTGCCAGACGGTCTTCTGGTCCTAGAGGCTATATTCGCAGGGGAGTCGGGTGGGGCAAGCTTTGCCCTGGGTGGGGCTGGCAGTTCATCAAGATGGCGCGAGGCCCGTTTAACCCTGGGAACCTCGGGATGCTCATCGCTATAGTAATTTATATGCTTTCGCCGCGAGGAAGCATGGGCGCGTGGTTGGTGAGGATGAGATGGATATATATCCTCGAAGCGCTCATCGCCACGCGGTGGCAGTTTTGGCATGTACCAGCCCTTCCTAAAGGAACTAACGCGAGGTGCGCAAGCTGTGCTGGATGATGGCCCTGCGCAATCTGCTTGCCAGTGCTCCAATTGTAACGATCTCCGGCACAAACGTTTGCACACAAAATTAACTGGCTGCAAGACATGTAGCCGACCGGATAACAGGTGTTTTTACAAGCCGATAATATGCATATATGATTACATCTATCTTACTTGCCTCTTACGCCATTGTCAACTAGAGCGAACCAGGCGCGAGACCCCTACATCCCTGCTATCGCTCCCCTGGCACCCGGTGGGGCTTTCCCTGCTGGCGGTTTTGTCATTGCGTCGCTCTCTTCTCACTGCGATCCTGGCGGTACCTTGCCACCTTAATGAATGAACTTGTTGAGAACAGTTTTTGGGTGGAGTGTGACGCCCGATCCCTGCCCTGGAAAAGCCCGTGGTTCACTTATGCAAGCGGCAATTCAACGTCAATGCTGGTTCCCTGTTCTTTGCAGGAGCGCAGCGTGAGATGGCCGCCTATGGCTTCTATACGTTCATGCATGCCTTGCAATCCATAGTGGCCTCTTGGGCTGATATATCCTGTGCTTCCATCCAGTTGGGATTTGCACAATGCTGGGGGAGGCCGATGCCATCATCGTGGATTTGCAGAAGCAGTTTTTCGTTTTGCTGGCTGATACGCACCTGTACCTGACTGGCATGAGCGTGTTTTTCGATGTTGGTAAAGGCCTCCTGGCTCACTTTCCAGAGAGTTTCTTCGATGGCCTCGGGAAGAAGGCCGATATCTGCCTGAAACGTGTAGGTCACTTGCAGATTGTTCCGCCGCGCAAACTCTCTGGCTGTGCGGCTGAGCGCGAGATTGATATGTCCATGTTCCAGAGTTGGAGAACGTAAGTCGGCGATGGAAGCCCGCAAGGCGGTCATCGTTTCGCGCGCAATCTGTTTGGTGGACTCCAGCTCGTGGTCACAACGTTCAGGATCACGTTTACGAAGCCGTTGGGCTGCTTCAAGCTTGACAGAGATAAGCACCAGAGCATGACCAATAGTATCGTGCATCTCGCGGGCCAAGCGGGTGCGTTCCCGTAAGATAGCAAGCTCCTGCTCCTGGACGACGGATTGTTCGAGTTGATGATGAGCTTCCTCTAGCTCGCCGTTGGCTTGAGCCAATTGCTGAAAAAGTTTGTTGCGTTCAAAGCGTTCTTCTATCAGATGTTGGAACAGCATAATAAAACCCGTAACGCTGAAGAGCGTCAAGCCTTGACTGGTGAGGCCAACGAGTGCACTGCCAGATAGCGGCAAGATCAGTAAGCCTTGAAAAGCAAACAGCGTGAGAGCTATGCATCCCACTGCCAGCAAGAGGCGAATGCTCCCAAATAGAGCAAAGCTGATGGCAAAAACTATATAGAAGTCCCAGACAAAGGAGCTATTGACGAGCGTAAGTAGCACTACGACCAGGTACAAACTGGCCCAAAGACCTACAGCGTAGCGCAATGGCGGAGGGCACTGCATCTTCAGGCTCATACGGAACTGAACACCGTAAATCAGAAAAGCCAGAATGGTAAGCACAATACTGGCTATGCCGCGCCAGTCATGCATAAAAGAGGGGTTGTTTAACAAGATAGCAGAGGTCGATGCAGCGAGATAGAGACCTGTAAGGATTGCAAACATTGTGAACACACGTCTGGAGAGGCGAAAGAAGCGCGCATTGTCTTTCTCTACATCGAAAAGTGCTGACATAGTTTTCCCTTCTTTAGAGTAGCTTGCGCTCACGTGCCAGGTAGACGGCCTGAGTGCGATTCTCCGTGTGGAGCTTGCTCAGGATGTTCGAGACATGGTTTTTGACGGTTCCCTCAGCGAGAACAAGTTTCTCAGCAATTCTGCGATTACTTGCCCCTTGCGCAAGTAGTTTGAGAATCTCGATCTCCCGCGGACTCAGCTCTTCTTGCTGTGGCGAGCGGGCTGTTCCGGCAGCGGAACGGCCTTTACGTCCAAATTCGATAAGGAGTTTGTTGGCGATCTTGGGTTGGATGGAAGGCTCACCAGCGTATACCTGGCGAATAGTTGCCATCAGTTCATCGGCAGGTACATCTTTGAGGAGATACCCCATGGCACCTGCCTTAATGGCATCAAACACATAATCTTCGTAATCGAAGGTGGTGAGGATAATCACACGTGCGGCAGAGTCGCTGGTTGTAAGCGCAGCAGTCGCCTGCACGCCACTCATACGTGGCATTTGAATATCCATGAGCACAATATCAGGACCGTTATCCACAGCGCGCAGTTGATTATACTGGCTCACAGCCTCTTCGCCGTCAACTGCCTCCCCTACAACTTGAAAACCTGGCTCAAGCTCAAGGATGGTACGTAGGCCCTGACGCATGAGGGTCTGGTCCTCACAGAGCAGGATACGGATTAAATCGGTCATGGATATGCCTCTCTTCGGAATTGGGTATCGTAGTGTGTTTCATTATGGCTGGTGGGAGCGATGCCTGTCAACGCTCCCTATATCGAGACTGGAGGTCTCTTCGAATTGGTACCTACACACCCTCTCGTTTGGCTCGGAGCTCTTTGGAGCCAATTTTTGTCACCTTGCCAGGTATGGCTGATAGCTGTACGCGTTATGCGCGCGTCAGCGTGGTCAACAAAGCGACAACGATGATGGCAGAAACAATATGCATTACTATCATTGTCAAGAAAATGGAGAGGGTCATGCCTGGGGTGGGCAGCAGACCGGATAGGGCCATGATAGGAGTGAGAAACGAGATGCATAGGGCAAAGAATGCAAGTATACGATAGAACCGGATCGGGCGTTGTGCGAAGCGGCTGACTAACACAAAAGCTAGCAACGCAAACAACAAGTAGACGATGATGCCGCCGATGATCGAGGGCGCTTGAAAGGCCTGAAATGTCGCGGAAATCCCGAAGACCGAGACTGCGATGGCGCGAATGATGAGATTGGCGATGATCGTGGTAACAATTGTCAGCGGTCCAACCCATATGAGCTTGCGCAAGGCCACATGTTCATGAGGTAGTGTAGAGGTCATAAATGTTCTCCTGCTTTCTGCCCAGAAAAATTGTCTCTCTGCGTGATACTGGCATTAATGGAAAGTGCCTTGTCTTCAAGACACGAGCATAGTATAGAGGAAGGAAGCAGGAAGGAGGGAGTAGAGAAAGACACATTCGCCGAATGCGTCAAAAGTAATGGTTATCAATAGGGAAAGATCTATCCAGGGTTTATCCTGCTGGATGTTTCCGTTCTGTGCTTTGCTGCCAGGCTTGATGCACTGCTCTTGACGGCAGCCAATCTTGCGTGCTACTCTGCTAACATTCATTAATCTCTTCTTATCTGGATACAAGCTGAGATCTTTGGAAAATCTCTGTTATACAGTTACGTTCGGCAAATAAGGCAAATTCTTGAGAGCTAGGTATCTCGGCTGCTCTCCCACGTTTGGACTTAGAAGATGTGTATTTAACCTTGATGCTAAAAAACTGCGGTTAGAGAATTTGCGTTTTTCGCCTGAAGGATGGCAATAGCTGATATAACTGTGGACA
Organism: Ktedonosporobacter rubrisoli; assembly: GCF_004208415.1. Taxonomy (GTDB): domain Bacteria; phylum Chloroflexota; class Ktedonobacteria; order Ktedonobacterales; family Ktedonobacteraceae; genus Ktedonosporobacter; species Ktedonosporobacter rubrisoli. The sequence goes on from NZ_CP035758.1 coordinate 9,106,641, forward strand.
GTAAAGGCGCATTGTACATGTTAACTGAGAAAGGATGTAGCTATTCATGGATCTAGAGACGGTGAAGCAGCTCATTGCCGAAGGGAAAGTTGAGTATGTCAAGGTGGGGGCTCCTGATATCGAAGGCGTATATCGTGGCAAACGTGTAGCATCGCGCTTCTTTCTTAATTCTCTTGCCGATGGTTTTGCGCAATGTGATGTGCTCTTTGGTTGGGATATCGCCGAGAATGTGCTCCCTAACCTTAAAGTAAGCAACTGGGAACGTGGGTTCGCTGATATTGTGATGAAACCAGATCTCTCTACTTTTGCCTTAGTTCCCTGGGAGAACAAGGTTGCCTCCTGTGTCTGCGATCTTTGGACGGAGCATGGCGAAGCAGTGACAGTTTCGCCGCGCTATGTTCTGAAAACATTGGTTGAGCGTGCGCGAGCTATGGGTTATGAGCCCATGGCAGCTGCCGAGCTAGAATGCCGCTATTTTCGAGAGAATCAGGTTTCACTGCGCGAAAAAGAATTTGGCCCAAATCTCACTCCGCTGAATCCAGGTATGAATTGCTACTCCATTAGCCAGGCTAGCGCTGACGATCATCTGCTCGGTAGCGTTGCCAGCATGATGCGCGACTATGGTATTGAGATCGAGGGTTATAATCGCGAGCATGGCCCGGGTATGTATGAAATGAATATCCGTTATGCCGATGTCCTGGCGGCGGCTGATCAGACAATGCTTTTCAAGAATGGGACGAAAGAGATCTGTCATCAAAAGGACTTTACTGTCTCTTTTATGGCCAAATGGAATGACCAGGAAGATGGCAGCAGTGGGCACTCGCATATGAGCCTGTGGGATCGCAATAGGGAGCGTAATTTGTTCTGGGAAGAGAATGCAGAAGGGCATATGTCCGAGACGATGCGTCATTTCCTGGCCGGTGTGCTGGAGAAGCTCCCTGAGCTTATGGTCTTGTATGCTCCCGTTATCAATTCTTATAAACGTTATATTGAGGGAACCTGGGCTCCACTTAATACCACCTGGGGCATGGATAATCGTACTTGTGCGGTGCGGGTTATCAATAATGGTGCGCGGGCAATTCGCCTTGAGAATCGCGTGCCGGGTTCGGATGCTAATTTCTATCTCGTCTTTGCGGCTATGTTGGCCAGCGGGCTCTATGGTATTGAGCGCAAATTAGAGCTGCCTTCGCGCCTGGCCGGGAATGCTTATGATGAAGCCACAATACTTAAAGCAATTGAGGCGGGGCATATTCGACCGCTAGCCCGCAATCTCACTGCGGCAACCGATTTATTGGAGCGGAGCGAGGTTGCCAGGGAATATCTAGGATCAGATCTTGTAGAGCATTATGTGGCGACCCGCCGCTGGGAAGTCAAGGAGTTCGAAAAGGCGGTTACCAACTGGGAACGGCGCCGCTATCTGGAGCTGATCTAAGGTTCTACAAGCCTGGCGTGCACTTACTTGGGTGGAGATCCAGATGGCTCAGCTTCCCAGATTCCCGTTAGATAGAGCAAAGAGAAGGCCTGGCAATCCTTGCCAGGCCCCTGATAAAGCTACAAGTTATTCCAGGCATCATGCGTAGTACAACATGCAACCTCAAGACATGGCCAGTCACCCTTAGTGCGATGGCCTTCTTTTTACGCGGAAGTTAGATCTTCTGCCCCCATGTTCGTGAAAGAGCATGGAAAATCTCTTCTGGGCTCCGTTTTCCCTCCTCTTCTCTGCTGCCGGGCGGCGCAAAACCAGAACTGAAAAGTTCTGATATGCTTATCTCTACCTTCACGTTACAGCGAGAATGCGCTATTATGGATAAAGCAAATGAGAACCCGGAGGAAGGAATGCCATGCAAGCAGAGACGAATAACCCTCAAGAGCACTGGTGGGCGGAAGGAGATGCGCCTGTTCGCACGAAATCACGCGTCACCTATTTCATTGACGGACAGGCAACTATGCTTACGATGTGCCGCTATTTTGTAAAGGCTCGCAGATATATCTATCTGGCAAACTGGGGTATGACGCCTGGAATGGAACTTGTGCGGGGTACAGATCATCTGGGGAAACCAGGAGAACAAGAAAAGTTGGTTACAGCATTGCGCGCTGAAGGCTTGACGGAAGCGGATATCGCCTACTGGATGGGAGGACAACCTCTCTCCGTACAAAATGTGCTTGCTTACGCGGTCGGCAAGGGCGTAGAGGTGAAAGTGTTGCTCTGGAAATGTAGCAATCTCTTCTCTCACTACAACCCTACCGAAGCGCAGCGCCAGCTTGCCGAGAGAGGTATCACATGTATCCTCGATGATAGCTCGGAAGGGCTTCTCCATCATCCCATTGAATCCTTGCATCAAAAAATTTCCGTCGTTGATGGAAACTACGCGTTTGTAGGAGGCGTTGATCCGCTGATAGAAAAAGAGGGGGAATTTGATCGCTGGGATACGCCTGATCATCCTTTCGCCACTCCCCTGCGCCGTACCAGTCAGGAGACGACACCTCATCCCTGGCACGATGCTCATACCCTCATCGAGGGACCGGCCGCGGCCGATGTTGAGACAAACTTCCGTCAGCGTTGGAATGATGTGGTCGAACACCATAGGATGTCTAAAGAGCTCCTGATTCCAGCGCATCCCATTCCTCCTGAGGTTGATTCCCCTAGTATTGTGCAGGTGGTGCGTACTATTCCGCAACACACTTATCATTTCCCGCCCTCCATTATCCGCGGTATCGCTCAGGTCTATCAAAAGGCAACCCAAAATATCCGACGTTTCATCTACCTGGAAAATCAATATTTCTGGCTTCATGCCTTCTTTGGCATCGATCTCCCATTTGCTGGCACCGATAGTCTGGAAATGGAGCAAAACATCAACAATCTGGGGCAGGCTCTGCGCAATGGCGCGGCGGCAACGCTTATCTTACCCGACCATCCTAATGTAGGCCGTGCCTTTAGCGATGAGGGACTGGCCCGCCTGCGCGCTGAAGCGCCCGAGGCTGTTGATGAGGGAAGGTTGGAGGCCTTCTGTCTGGGAACCTCGATGCATGAGCAAGGTAGGGAGCTGTATCGTCCGATTTATGTTCATGCAAAAGTTGCAGTCATCGATGATGCCTGGTGCACCATTGGTTCGGGAAATTTGAATAATAGAGGCATGGCGGACGATACTGAATTAAATATTGCGGCCCTTGATAGCGAGCTTGCCCAGGCGTTGCGCATCTCCCTTCAGAGCGAACACCTGGGACTTGTGCAGGGCGATGATCTCCTTGCCCTATCCCGGCTGGTTGGAAAGCACTATCAATCACAAGACGAGCATATGTATGCAGAGCAATTATTAAGTTCTCTGAAAGGGAAACTTGCTGACCCCTTGGTGGCTATGCGCTTGATGCACGAGTGCGCCTGGGATAATCTTAAACGTTTCCAGGCGAATCAGCCTCTTCATGGCCATCTTCTTCCCTATCTGACGCAGGAAGAAGCCCAGTATCAGGGAGTGCCATTCCGCGAAGAACATGGCTGGCTTGAAAGCGAGCTCCCGCCAGTAAAGCAGGAAGAGAATCTCTAAATGGTGATAGCATTCTCCATAGATGCTTTCTTCTCTTGAGGGATGTCCTTCCATGTTTATGGATGCCTGAAGAGTGCGCACTGTGAGCCGGATTGTATATGTTGCATTATCCTGGAGTGGGGGGATGCAATTATAAATCTATTTGTCTTTTTGTTGATCAGTTTAGTCTTAAGTAGTATTTGAACAGATTATTTGTGCTCATTCTCTGAAGGCCGTGATATAATCTTTTTTAATATTGAATTCTGCTGTAGCGTATCTATCTCAGGCATAGGACTTCCTGGGCAAAAGCTGATAAAGTTAGCCAGACCGATGGTATGATAGATAAGATTATGGGAGTAACTATACATATGTAAGTTGCTATAATCTTAATAAGGATAGTGGACATCATCTTGGGCTGTCTATCCAGCAACAAGCAGTATCAAAGAAGTAAAGAGGGGCGATGTATGGCTAAGAAGAAACGCCGAAATACTGAATCTATGGCACCTCAAAGAAGCGACCAGGTGCGTGTACAGAGCCGGCGCAATGAACGCTCTGCAATAGAAAACAGTAAGTTAACACCTGGACAAGTAGCTCGTAGAAAAGCGCGTAAGCGCACGTCGAGCACAAAGCCCTGGCTTTGGGTTGGGGGTATTGTGGTCGCTATCGCCGTAATTATAGGAATATTTGTCTTGATCTCGAATCAGCAAAGTAATGCCGGCGTAATCGGACCAACGGACCCGGCAGTCCTCCAGCAAGTCACGGGCGTGAAGCAGAGCGCCCTGGCAGATGTTGGGACCGGCGGGGTGCAAAATCCTATGCAGCCTGTAGCGGGTAACCAGCCTATCTTAAATGGACCAAGTGGCAAACCCCAGCTCCTCTATTATGGAGCGGAATGGTGTCCTTATTGCGCAGCTGACCGCTGGTCCGTGGTTGTTGCGCTCAGCCGCTTTGGCACTTTCAAGCAGCTGCCCGAAACAACCTCTTCAGGAAGTGACGTCTATCCAAATACAGCAACCTTTAGTTTCCACCAGAGTCAGTATAGCAGCAACTATATTGATTTTGTGCCATTGGAGGTTCAGGACCGCGACGGTAAAACGGTGCTGACGCCTACCCCTGAACAGCAGCAACTGCTGAATCACTACAAGATAACAGGCTTTCCCTTTATGAACATTGCTGAGCGTTATACGGCGACTTCTCTTTATAGCCCGGATGTTTTATCTGGACTTTCGCAAAAGAAGATTGCTGACCAGCTCTCTGATCCAACCTCGAAGGTGTCCCAAAATATTCTAGGGGCTGCAAATTATCTCACAGCTGCTATCTGTGCGGCCACCCAGAACCAGCCAGCAAATGTCTGCACAGTAGCACCTATCCCCTCGGTCTCACAGACACTTATGACAAGCCCTGCAAGCCCTCAATCAAGCATCGGAAATAGCTCGTTTGCTATGATAGCGCCACGGCGCGAAGGGCTAAGTTAAGCTATTCAGTGGTTTGTAGATCTGGCCTATCTATCTTGTTGGTGGGAATTCTTGCTGAATAAGCTTGTCAGATCAGATCAGTAATAAAGTTCAGGTGGACCAGAGAGAGAATGTCCACCTGAACTGGAAGAAGGAACAAGAAAAAATATATGCTGTCTAATACTTGCTGCTGCCGCAGTGCTCAGTAAGCGTAATCATGATGGTTGATGCGCTACTTTTGCTAATATTCAGCGCTTCTAGAGAGGGTATGCAAGCCTCTGCCACTTGTAAGGCCTCAGGCGCATGTGTCGTTGAAACCGCTATTGCTTGCATATGCGCTGCATGAGCGGCCTGGATGCCGGCGGGGGCGTCTTCGATAACCAGGCATTTATGCGCGGGTATGCCTAGAAGATTTGCAGCTTTCAGATATCCTTCGGGATCGGGCTTGCCATGAGTTACATCGTGAGCCGTGACCAATATTGCAGGTAGAGGCAATCCCGTAGCTCGTAGACGATTTGTGGCGATGTTTGGCGTGCCAGATGTTACCACCGCCCAGCGTTGCGGGTCGAGCGTGTTAAGCAGCCGAGCTACTCCCGGCAAGGCGACAAGACCTTCGGTGTCTTTCTCTTCAGCATCTTCTAGTAGGCGCGCTTCACTTTCGGCAGATAGAAAAGGGGCAATCATTTGGATTGTATCAATGCTGCGTCTGCCATGAGAGATGGCCAAAATTTCTTGTAGATTCAAGCCGTGGCGCTTTGCCCATAGATTCCAGTGATGTTCGATCAGTGCTGTTGAATCGACAAGTACTCCATCAAGGTCAAATAAGATAGCATCGCAGTGAAATTGTGTCATTTTAAAGAGTATCTCCTTCTACCTGCTTGCTTCCTGCGGAACGCAGGACCTCAGCGCTAGCCGATTGGAGCTAGTGAGAGTTGCTGAAGCGAGTTCTGCTAGTAAGAGAACTCGCTCGACTTTGCTAAGCTATGCACATTTAAGATGATACTGGTAATTTCGTGCAAAGTCAAGGCTATTCGTGTATAATCGTGTTAAATATCAATGAATCTGCGTAGATTCGTGTAAGAATAAAGATGATCTGAGGTGCAGATATGTTTACGGCTGAGCGACGTCAATATATTCTGAGAATCCTGCAGGAAGAGGGGAAAGTAGTTGCTAAGAAGGTCAGCGAGGAGCTAGGAACTTCGGAAGATACCATCCGACGTGATCTGCGGGAGCTTGCCGCTGAAGGTTTGTTGCAACGTGTGCATGGTGGTGCGCTTCCCTATCCGCCGATAATCCCCAATTTCGCTGCCCGTCAGCAGCAAGCGGTAGCCGCTAAATCGGCTATGGCTCGTGCTGCTGTTCAGTTGATCCGCAATGGGCAAGTCATTCTAATTGATGGTGGAACAACTAACTTGCAGGTAGCACAGCATATTCCAACAGAGCTACATGCGACTGTGATTACTAATAGTCCTCCCGTTGCGGTTGCGCTAGCCGATCATCCACATGTAGAAGTTGTGCTACTTGGAGGGAGAATCAATAAATCAGCTATTGTTGCCCTGGGTGCTGCTACTATCGAAGCCTTGCATATGGTGCGGGCTGATCTCTATTTGCCGGGCATATGTGGTGTGCATCCTGAAATTGGCATTAGTGGAGAAAATCTTGAGGAGGCGCATGTTCAGCGCACAATGATGGCTCGTGCTGCTGAGGTTATTGCCCTGGTGGCACCTGAAAAGTTGAATACCGCCGGCCCTTACATCATTGGCCCTATGAGCGACTTGACTGAGATTATTACTGAGCAGACGGTCCCAGATGAACTGCTGGAGCCTTATCGTGCACTTGGGATTAGTGTCACATGTGTATAGGGCGCAGGTATAATTAGCATGTCTGTCCCGGAATATCAAAATTTACTAACGGAAAAGAGATACAAGACCAATGGGCTCGCAAGCCGGGTATAGCTGTGTCGGTATGCGAGCCCACAAAGTTTCTATTATCTGGAAATTGTTTCTTGTCTCTTGAGTGTTGTTGTCGGGCCTATTTTTGTGGCTGCCAGTCGGGATTGTAGGCCTGGATGCTCTTCAAAGTCTTCTGTACTTATCTCGTTCTCCCCGTCAGGAATCCCCAACATATATGCGAGTGGTGAGCATATGGCGCAAAGAATAAGGTTAAGCACTAATGCCAAAATCCCGCTATAGAGAGGCAAATGCCATCCTGCATACAGCTAATCCCTACTCAGTGAGGCGATTGAGATCACTACGATGCCAGTAAGTTGCCATAAAGTGAAGAAGAACTATCTTAAATATTTATTAGATAGTATTATTTTTCTTAAATATAAGAGCTAGTATTTTGCTTAGATATTGCCGGTAACTGAGAAAAGAGATAAGAAATCTATAGCTAATCATGGCTATTATAATTGTATTGTAGTATATTGAGGTTAAGATAGGTAAAGCTGCTTATAATCTAGATGCTTATGAAGCTCTTGGTAGTAAGAAATTGGTATGAAGTTAGCAGATGGAGAAGAGATATAAAAAGCAGTTTTTCTAATGCAATATGGCTATAATCTTCGGCCCGTGATGGCCGGATATCAGAATGAATAGTATTTTTGCCAGGAAAAGGAGATATGTATGCAGTATCGCCGATCTAGAGCTTTCTTTACTTTGTTCTTGGCCCTCTCTTGTCTATTAGTTGCGTGTAGTGGTCCAGGAGCTAAAGGCGTAACGACAATAAATGTTGCTCTTATTTTCCCTCTTACCGGCCCTAACGCCGCGCTAGGCCTTGGTTTGCGTAATGCCGCTCAACTGGCGATTAACCAGGCAAATGCTGCTCATAGCATTCCAGGAGTGTTTATTCAGACAGTACAGATGGATGATGAGTCTAAGCCCGAGAGTGGAATAGAAGCGGCTACGAAAGCTGGCTCAGATCAAAGTATTCTGGCTGCTATTGCCCACTACAACAGTCCGGTAATGCTGGCAACTATTCCCAAATATCATCAACTCAATCTTCCGGTGATTAATCCTGGTTCTGTAAACAATCACATCACCAAAAGTGGTTTTCGGGAGATTGTTCGCCTTCCAACCGATGATACCTTTCAGAGCGAGAGTGCGGCAGCCTTTGCGGTTAATGTTCTGAAAGTAAAAAATGTTGCTCTCATTGATGATAAAACAAATTTCGGTCAGTCGTTGCGTGAACAGTTCGGCACTGACGTTGCGAAGCAAGGAGTGAAGATTCTCAGCATCGATAGCATTGCTGTAGGAGATAGGGATTTCAGAGCACTGCTTACTAAGATTAAAGCTAGCAAGCCCGATCTGATCTATTTTGGTGGATTGACCACAGAAGGTGGCCTGCTCCGCTTACAAATGAAAGAGCTGGGGATGGATGCTTATTTCCTGGGGAGCACTGGTATGTGGTCCGACACCTTTATTAAGGTCGCCACTTCTCAGGCTGCTGAAGGGACATTTGCCTCGGGCTTAACACAACCGCTGGAGCTCTACCCTGGAGGTAAAGCCTTTATGGACGCTTATGCGAATGCCGGTTTTAAGGAGCCTTATGAGACCTTCGGCATTTATGGTTATGTGGCAGGACAGCTAGTTGTAGAGGCGATTAAAAGAGGTGGCACAACCAGGGCCAAATTCATTAATGCTTTACGCTCGATTAAGGATTTTTCCAGCGTTCTTGGAAAAGTGCGTATCGGTGCTAATGGGCAGTTGCAGCCTGAACAAAATTGGATCTATGAAGTCAAAGATGGAAAGTGGGTACTCTACGAGAAACAACCTGCTATGCCTTCAACTGATTAGCCCAGGCATAGTGAGAGTTTTTAAGGAGTGAGCCGATATGCTGCAGCAATTGGTAAATGGTATTACGCAAGGAAGTTTATATGCCTTGATCGCGCTGGGCTTCACCCTTTTCTTCGGGGTTCTGCAGATTATTAAATTTGCTCAAGGCGATGTCTATATGGTAGGCGCATTTGCCTCCCTGATTGTTTTAAATGCGCTCAATGCAAGCGGGTGGGGCAATCTGCCCTACCCATTCACGCTCTTGATTGCTTTACTCGCGGCTATTATAACCTGTGGAACGCTTGGTATCCTTCTTGAGCGCCTGGTCTTGCGCCGCTTGCGCAAGGCCCCGCATCTTACCAGCCTGGTGGCGATGCTGGGTTGTGCGATTATCTTACGTGAAGCCGTTTTTCTACTCTATCCAAATGGAGCTAATCCCCAATCTTTTCCTGCGATACTACCGGCCACTTCGTTTATGATCGGTGGCGTTATCGTTCAGAATACCCAGATCTTTATTGTATTACTCGCACTGATACTCATGCTAGCTCTGCACTTGCTAGTAACTCATACGCGCTTTGGACGCGGTATGCGCGCCATTGCCCAGAATGCGGAAATGGCGGAGGCAATGGGGGTAAATATCAATGTGGTTATTGCTGTAACTTTCTTTATTGGCTCAGCTCTGGGCGGCATAGCTGGCCTGATGAGTGGTATGTACTACAGCTCTATTCAGTTTGACATGGGCTTCATAGCTGGGATTAAAGGCTTTACTGCAGCCGTGTTAGGCGGACTTGGCAACATCTATGGAGCTCTGGTGGGAGCATACCTGCTGGCTTTTCTAGAGGTGTTCGGTACTATCGCTATTCCAAATGGCTCGCAGTATAGAGATGTTTTTGCCTTTGGCTTGCTTGTCGTCTTTCTCGTCGTCCGCCCCGAAGGTATTTTTGGACGGCCTATTGCAGAGAAGGTATAACTGGGATGCCCATATTCAATGCTGATAAAGCGGAGACACGTATGCAGGTCAGATTTACTGCTCCCAGGTGGCTGCTTGGAAGTGCTACCGTACTTCTTTTTGAAGCTACATTGTTCATCCTTGTACTTCTGTTTCTGGATCTAACGGACCCCCTATTTCTGGCTCCTGGCGTTTTGATCCTGATAGGGCTCATTTATTGGTTCAGTCGCTTCCAGAAGATTCGAAGCGGGATAGTGCATAGCTTTAGGACGTATAAAGGTATCGCCTGGTCGGGTCTTGTCCTGGCCCTGCTCGCTTTTCCGCTCTTTTTTCTCGACAATGCCTACTGGATTCTTATCGCTGTCTATGCTGGCCTCTATATCATCATGGCCCTGGGCTTAAATATTGTTGTTGGCATGGCCGGGCTGTTGGATCTAGGCTTTATTGCGTTCTATGCGATTGGGGCCTACACGTCTGCTTTGCTCAGCACGCATCAAGGGTGGCCTTTCTGGCTTTGTATGCTGATTGGGGCAATAGTGGCTTGCCTGTTTGGGGTGGTATTGGGCGCTCCTACGCTGCGTTTGCGTGGGGATTATCTAGCCCTGGTAACCATCGGGTTTGGCGAGATGGTGCGCTTACTGGTGAATAATCTGGATGCGCTGACCGGTGGGCCCTCTGGGATCAGTGGTATACCGGCGCCAAGTCTTGGCGGGTATTTATTTAGCCAGGATCTACAGCTAGGAGGCTTTACGCTCCCAGCGCAGATAAACTTTTATTATCTGGTCCTGGCTCTGTGTGGGCTTGTAATCTTTCTTGTGCGCCGGCTTATGTATTCTAGATTAGGGCGAGCCTGGACCGCTATTCGTGAGGATGAGTTGGCGGCGCGCTGTTTTGGCGTTCCGACTACTGCTGTCAAGCTGCTGGCCTTTGCCTTGGGAGCCTTCCTGGGTGGTCTGTCAGGGACAATCTTTGCGAGCGTGAATTCATATATTAGCCCTGATAGCTTTGTTTTCTTTCAGTCAGTGATTGTGCTATGTATGGTAATTTTTGGGGGGATGGGGAATCTCTGGGGCGTAGTGCTTGGCGCTATCATTCTGGTAGTGCTCCCTGAGAAGCTACGATCGTATGAGCAGTTGCGCTTGATAGTTTTTGGCTTTGCCCTGGTTTTCATGATGTTATATCGTCCCCAGGGTCTCTTTCCCAGCCGTCTGCGTAAGCGAGCTTTGTCAACCCGAAAATTTGCTGTTCCTCAAGCGCAGGCGAGCAGCGGGATAGTTTCTCGGCGAGAGCAAGCAAATGTGAAACCCAATTCAAGGCCTCTTCTAGAGATTACGCAGGTGAGCAAACGCTTTGGCGGAGTTGTAGCACTTGAGCAGGTAAGCTTGCAGATCTGGCCCGGTGAGATTCTTGGTGTGATTGGTCCAAACGGTTCTGGCAAGACCACTCTGTTTAATCTTATTAGCGGTCTCTATGGGCCGGACGAGGGTAAGATTTGCCTCTATAAACCGGATGGATCGTCAGTGCTCATTTCTGGTCATTCTCCAGATCAGATTGCGCGCCTGGGAATTGCGCGCACCTTTCAGAATGTGCGCCTTTTTAACCGGATGTCAGTTCTGGAAAATGTGCTGGTAGGCATGCATGGACAACTCCGTAGCCGCTTTGGCGGAATTATTCTGCAGAGTAAGCTAACACGTCAGGAAGAGATGCGAGCTGAGGCTGAGGCGATGGAACTGCTGGCTCTGTTTCATGATCGCCTGCTTCCAGCTATGAACAGATCGGCCTCAACCCTCTCTTATGCTAATTTGCGTCGTCTAGAGATTGCGCGAGCCTTAGCTGCTCACCCCTCGCTTCTTTTGTTGGATGAGCCGGCTGCTGGCATGGACCCTGTAGAGACTGAAGAACTGATGGCCGACGTCCGGCATTTGCGGGCAAAAGGAGTTACGATCATGATCGTTGAGCATGACCTTTCATTAATGGCTGATCTGCCTGACAGAATACTGGTCCTGGACTCTGGTCGCAGAATTGCCGAGGGACATTTTTCACAGATCCAGAACGACCCAACTGTGATAGAGGCCTATCTGGGTCATGACTATGCCACAAGCTTGCCGCCAGAGGGTGAAAGGGGCATTGAGGAAATATGTTAAAGGTGGATCAGCTCAAGGTTGCTTATGGCCAGGTCCGGGTTTTGGAAAATGTCTCTTTAGAGGTTGAGGAAGGTGAAATTGTTTGCTTGCTGGGAAGCAATGCTGCGGGAAAGACGACGCTATTGCGTACTATCATGGGCCTGTTAAGGCCACAGTCCGGACAGCTCTTCTATCAGCAGCTGCCGCTGAACGTTTCGCCCTTTGCACGTGTGAAGCGTGGAATTGCCCTTGTACCGGAAGGGCGCGGTGTATTTACCGAAATGAGTGTCCATGAGAATTTACTGATGGGAGCCTACGTTCGCTCTCAAAGAGCCATAAGTTCCGATTTAGAGCATGTCTATACTCTCTTTCCACGCCTGGCTGAGCGGCAAAGGCAGCCTGCAGCAACTCTGAGCGGTGGTGAGCAGCAAATGCTGGCAATCGGACGCGCACTGATGGCGCGGCCGCGTTTGCTCCTCCTCGACGAGCCAAGCCTTGGCCTTGCTCCGGCCATCGTAGAGAAGATTTTTGAGATAATCAAACATATTCATCGGGAAGGCACAACAATTCTGCTGGTGGAGCAAAACGTAGGACTGGCTCTAAGCGTAGGGCAGCGCGGTTATGTTTTGCGTAAGGGGCAAATCGTGCTGTCTGGTTCAACAGAAGCACTATTGCAGGATGATAGCATACGTCTGGCTTATTTAGGGCGTAGAAAAACTTGAGCACTAGAAAAGAGGCATAGACATGCCAGGAGATACCTATCCAAAGTTTTTGGCAGCAGCTGTACAGGCAGCTTCAGTCTGGTTGGACCGGGATGCAACTATTGATAAAGTAGAGGCGCTTACTAGCGAGGCTTCCGACAAGGGAGCAAGCCTGGTAGTTTTTTCTGAGTCATATATACCCGCGTTCCCTATCTGGAATCTGACTCATCGGCCACTCGATCAGCCTGCGTTCTTTCGTCGTCTCTTTGATAATGCTGTGCTTATATCTGGTAAGCAGTTCCGTAAGCTGGGAGAGATCGCCAGTCAATGTGGTGTCTATCTCTCTGTGGGCGTAACAGAAAAGACAGAGAAGAGCATGGGAACTCTCTGGAACACGAATCTCCTCTTTAGTCCCGAGGGCCGCCTGTTGAACTGGCGGCGAAAGTTAGTAGCTACCTGGGCCGAAAAATTAACCTGGGCGGCTGGTGATGCAGCAGGGCTCAAAACTGTCTTGACTCCCCTGGGACACCTGGGGGTGCTCATTTGTGGCGAGAATACCAATACGCTTGCGCGTTTTGCTTTGCTTGCCCAAGGTGAACAAGTGCATATTGCAACTTATCCATCGCTCTGGCCTTTTTCGCGGCCGCAGCATAGCCAGCCCTATGATCTAGGCAAGGCAATTATGTTGCGCTCTGCTGCTCACTCTTTTGAGGGGAAACTTTTTACGATTGTCTCCTCAGGAGTACTGGATGAAGTGGGCAAAGAGGATCTATGCCGCGATAATGAGGAAATTCGCTCTGTGCTGGAGGCTTGCGCTCCCGCAGTCTCTATGATTATGGGACCACGGGGGAGCCAGTGGCTGAGCCATTGATTGGCAAGGAGGGGATTGTCTATGCCGAAGTTGACCTCAGTCAAAATATTGAGCATCGTTTGGCTCACGATATCACAGGCGGCTATCAACGTTTCGAACTCTTCCATTTAAGCGTCAATCAGACACCATATACCTATGCAGGAGTATCATTTGAAAATCACGCTAAAAAAGATCTGCTCTCTTTCCTGGTGGAACAGGGAGATGAGTATATGGCTGTAGATGGGCTGGATCAAGACTCTATGTGCCCATAGAACTGTAGAGCCGCTCCTGTTTTACACATGCTTATATTTGCAATGCAATCTTCAAAGGGAGCAATCTGGTTGCGTCTAAAGCGAGCCAGGCGAATTTTACTGGAGCTACTATGGAATATTCTCACCTCTGGCACTTTCATCTATTACTATAGATGCCTTTACAGCCCAGCAATTGGAATTGCCGTATTCAAGAGGATAAGAATTGCTGCTCTTGGTTTCCCAGATCGATTGGCTAAGCCCTCCAGGTTATCATATCTGACCAGCTTGTTGGATTGGTCCAATTTGAGGTTATCTTCTTCCTAAGAGTGTAGAGCGTGGATGTGCCGCATCTCCTCGCCCTACACTCTTATGGTTCTCTCTCTCTTTTGGGAACTATTTTCCTACAATCTGGGACCTACTTAGGTCCATTCAGCTTTGTAGGCTATCATCATGCAGATCCTCCTTTCTTACCTATCAGGTATTATGCTTGAATATTGGATTAGCTCCATTGGGAAGTATAGGAGACTGTCACGCACACCTTCTTTCCTTGGAATTTATCGTTTAGTATCCTGGATGTGTCGTGAGACTATCCTCAGTTAGTGCTATAAGAGATGATCATGCAGATCCTCCTTCATGGATGCCCTATGTGTTAGGTCCAATTGCTGCTATAGGAGACGATCATGCAGGTCCTTCTTACTAGCTGTCCTGTATTAGGTCCACTCAGCACTATAAGAGATGGTCATGCAATCCTCCTTCCTTAACATGATGAGAAAGCCGAAGCATCCTCCCATGGTTACCCGGCCTTATTGCATGACCTGATCCAGACCCGCATCCAGACCGCGATCCGCGCCAGCCGAGAGGTAGAGCATTACTTTGTAATCGTTGCCCACTTATTCCCCATGAGAAGCTTGTAAAGCACCCTTCTGTTGCAAGCATACTGCACCGCTTAGTGAAAGAGAAGATCATCACTGATCAGATATTTACCATTCGGGTGACACTATTGATCACTTTGCCTGAAATAGAATATAATGGGCATAATGCACTGGAGGTTTTTGATCTTAAGAGGAAGGACACAAGCAATGGCGGCCGTCCCCTGGCATAAGCGTTTACGGGAAGAACGCGTCAAACGTAACTGGCGACAACAGGAACTGGCGGAGAAGCTTGGAACTAGTGTGCCCTCGATTTCTCGCTGGGAACGCGGTACCCATCAACCCAGCGCCTACTTTCGCGTGAAACTTTGTGCCTTGTTTGGCCTGAGCGCAGAGGAATTGGGTTTCGTTTCTACACAGGTGCCTTTTGCTGACAGCGAGGAGAGGGAAGTTGAGGCTTTGTCAGCGATATCAGATCCCCTTCTATTTTCCCCCCATGAGGAATGCTACAGAAATATACCATTTCTACGCAATCCCTTTTTTAGCGGGCGAGAGGAGGTTCTGGAGTTGCTGCATGAACGGCTTATTGGCCTCTGTCCTGTTGCTCTTACCGGCTTGGGAGGGATAGGCAAAACTCAGGTCGCCATAGAGTATGCCTATCGCTATGTTCATGAGTACGAGGCGATCTTCTGGCTGGCTGCGGAAACCGCCGAGAGTATCATGCAAAGCCTGCAGCAGGTCGCCGAGGCTGTCCAGCTTCCCGAACGACAAATTGCTGAGCAATCTTCAATGGTACAGGCTGTACGACGCTGGCTCAATACGCATACCAGCTGGTTACTCGTTGTCGATAATGTAGAAGACCTCAACCTGCTCCAAACGATTATTCCGCGCAGGCACTCCGGGGGACTATTATTCACTACGCGCCGGCTCGCCCTGGGCGCCTTTGCCGAAGCGTTGCCGCTCTCAGCGATGAATGAGCGAGAGGGAGTTATGCTGCTCTTGCGGCGGGCCAAATGCTTTGGAGCTTTTCCTGTAGATTCCTCTCATTCAGTGGAAGGCAATATTGACTCTTCCGGCATCTCTGCTGCCGCTGAATTAGTGAAACTTCTAGAAGGGCTGCCCCTGGCTCTGGATCAAGCAGGTGCGTATATTGAGGAAACCGGATGTAGCCTGCAAGATTATATTCAGCGTTATCAGGATCAACGCCCACTGGTACTGGCGAGACGAGGAAGTCATGGGGGAGCACATCCCGATTCGGTAACTACAACGCTAGACTTGTCTGTAGAACGTGTGGAGAGAGAGCTACCCGCGGCGGCAAATTTGCTACGTGTGTGCGCATTCTTGCATCCCGAAGCCATTCCCGAGGAACTATTTGCAGCAGGCGCATCTTATCTAGGACCAAAGTTAGGGCCGATGGTTACAGACCCTTACCAGTTTGATCAGGCTCTAGCCGCCTTGCGCAATGTCTCTTTGTTAGCTCGTCAGCCAGAGCGGCGAACGCTCTCAGTTCATCGGCTAGTGCAAGCTGTGTTGCAGGACCAGATGGGGTATGAGGAAAAGCGAAGATGGGGTGAGGCCATAATATGTATGGTCAATGTTGCCTTTCCTGTGCCAGCTTTTGAGGCCTGGGCACAGTGCGAACGCTATCTTAGCCAGGCACTAGCCTGTCTGCCGTTGATAGAGTTGTTCGGGCGAGATCTGCAAGAGTCAGGCGAGCTACTCTACAAGGCAGGTACCTATCTGGTCGATCGGAGTCGCTATGCCGAGGCCCAGCACCTGCTAGAAGAGGCTGTTATGCTCGGAGAGAGGCAGGAGGGAATATCGTATCAAGCCATGCTTTCCCGCCTGACAAAGTTGGCTACTGTGTATCGCTGCCAGGGGCGTTATAGCCAGGCTGAGCCGCTCTTGCGGCGGGTGAAGACGCTGGCCGAGGCCCATCTGGGGAGTGAGCATCTGCAGACGGCAGAAATTATGGCTGACCTGGCCGATGTATATTGGAATCAAGGTAAATACCAGCTAGTAGAAGAATTACAACAGCGCGTGCTGGCTATTCGTGAGCAGCATCTGGGAGCTACACACGCACAGACGCTCAACGATCTTGCAATCCTCTCCCATGTTCTGGGACGTTATAAGCAAGCGGAGGCACAGTTTCAGCGAGCGCTGGCCATTCAAGCGCAGCAAGGGGAGGCAGACCTTTTACAAACTGCGAATATACTCAGTAACCTGGCCTTATTGTATCGTGATCTGGGAGAACCACAGCAGGCCGAAGCCCTTATGCTGCAAGCTTTGAGCATTCGTGAGAGCAGGCTAGGGCCACGTGACCCTGATCTGGCTCAATCCTGTAATAATCTGGCCTCAGTCTGTTATGAGCTGGGTAAGCCTGAACAAGCAGAAGCGTTGTATCAACGCGCGCTGGCTATTCTCGACCCCCCACAAGGCCCAGTCAATCCAAACGTTGCATTTACTCTGACGAATCTGGCAAATTTTTATCACGATCAGGGCAAGGATGAACAGGCCGAGCAGTTGTATCTAAGGGCTTTACAAATTCGGGAACAACAATTCGGGCCACACTATCCACGTACGGCCACTACGCTGCGGCAACTGGCCATCCTCTATAGCAAGCAGGGCAAAGACGAACTGGCTGAACCTCTCTATCATCGGGCTCTGGTGATCTGTGAGCAGCATTATGGCGCTAAGCATCCAGAAACGGCCATGATATATCACCAGCTCGCACGCTTCTACCAAAAGCGGAGCCAGATGGCGCAGGCCGGTAATTTATATCAACGAGCTCTGGCCATCATCGAGCAGGCCTGGGGGCGCGAACATTCCTTAACGCGAGAAGTAGAAGCTGACTACACCCGTTGGCTAAAAGAGCAAGGGGGAGCAGATGCAATTGAACAACTGGCCAGTATGCGTTCTGAGCAGGGCCATATATCCACTAGCGCAAATGAAATAAAAACTGACACGCAGTAAGGATGCTGTCTGTCGGTGATTTTCTAATGGATCTCTCAAGTACTTGGATTGTCTGCTTGCCAGGGAAAGGTGCCCCACATTTCATAGAGCGGTGAGAGGCTTTAGCCTTTTTATCCTTGCTGATTGAAAATATGTTCTAGGTATGCTATACTCAACAAGATCATCTGGAAAAGGCGATCCTCCTTCCCCTGATCGATGCTGCCGATTGCCTCAAATGTCAACACTTTCAGCCGAAAGGGAGCAGGTTAGCACAAATCAGACCGTTGGAGACTGACACATTGGCGTGCTGCTCGATCGGATGAGGCGTCGCGCGCTACAAGCCAGATGGAAAAGATTAAGGAGGGAACAAAGAGTAGCATGGCTCAAGAGTATATAGAGATTCGTGGCGCTCGTGAGAACAACCTCAAGGATGTCTCACTAAGGCTGCCCAAGCGAACAATCATCATGTTTACAGGAGTATCTGGTTCGGGGAAGTCCTCCATGGTCTTTGACACTATTGCCAACGAGGCGCAACGGCTGTTGTTTGAGAATTTTAGCATGTTCATTCGCAACTTTTTACCACGCTATCCCCAACCAGAGGCTGAGGCGATTGAGAATCTGAACATGGCAGTGATTGTTGACCAGAAGCGCCTGGGCGGTGGATCGCAATCGACAGTAGGAACAGCTACCGACATCTCACCTGTGCTGCGTATGCTCTTCTCGCGGCTCGGCAAGCCATATGCGGGCTATGCGAATGTCTTTTCTTTCAACGATCCTCAGGGTATGTGCCTGGAATGCAATGGCCTTGGCCGTAAGATCGGGATTGATCCGGAAGCGCTGATTGATGCATCAAAGTCGCTAAATGAGGGCGCCATTATCGCTCCTGGAATAAGTAGTTGGGAACGCGATGGCTATGTTGCCTCTGGCTGGTTTGATAATGACAAGAAACTTGCCGATTACACAGCTGAGGAAATGGATCTCCTGCTCAACAGCGGCCCAAGAAAATATAAGCTTGCGGTCGGCAATAAAGAGATGAACGCATCTTACGAAGGCTTACTCTACAGATTTAACCGCAAATATATCGCGCGGGATATTCAGACCTTATCGGAGCGTACGCGGCAGAAAGTAGAGCCTTTCTTGAAGCTCGGTCCCTGCCCACTTTGCAAAGGGGCTCGCCTCAATCAAGCGGCGCTGAGTTGCAAGATCAATGGTTATAATATCGCGGATCTTTCTGCCATGGAGGTGGATGAGCTGGTAGAGGTTATAAAAGAGATAGAAGATCCGGCGGCTGCGCCAATGATACGGACACTAACTGAGCGCTTGCAGCATCTGATAGAGATTGGCCTGGAGTACCTGAGCCTGGATCGCGCCACCGATACGTTGTCAGGAGGTGAGTCGCAGCGCGTCAAGATGGTCAAGCATCTCAACGGCAGCCTCGTCGATGTTATGTATATCTTCGATGAGCCCAGCGTCGGCTTGCATCCGCGCGATGTTCACCGTTTGAACGAATTACTGGTGAAATTGCGGGATAAGGGCAATACCGTGATTGTTGTAGAGCATGATCCCGATGTTATCAAGGTTGCCGACTATATAGTCGATATGGGGCCCTATGCAGGCAGCGAGGGAGGGCGGATAGTTTACGAGGGTAGCTATGCCGGCCTGCTGCAAGCCGATACCCTCACCGGCAACTACTTGCTGCATACCCGGCCGCTCAAGCAGGCATTTCGGCAGGCCAAAGGAAGCTTGCCAGTGGTGCATGCGACTGTGAATAATCTGAAGGATGTTAGCGTAGATATCCCCGAAGGGGTTCTGACAGTAGTTACAGGCGTGGCCGGCTCCGGCAAAAGTTCATTGATCAATGAAGTATTTCTGCGGCAGCACCGGGACGCGGTAGTGATTGATCAAGCGCCGGTGGGCGTCTCTAGCCGTTCCAATCCTGCCACTTATACTGGTATCATGGATGACGTGCGCAAGGCCTTTGCGGCGGTGAACCGCGTTGATGCTGGCCTCTTTAGCTTTAACTCGAAAGGGGCCTGCTCCAACTGCCAGGGCCTTGGTGTGACCTATACCGATCTCGGTTTTCTGGAGGGCGTGAAACTGCCATGCGAGGTGTGTGGCGGCAGGCGCTTTAAGGACGAGGTGCTGGCCTATACCCTCAATGGAAAATCCATTGCCGATGTTCTGGGTATGACGGTTCGTCAGGCATTGGAGTTTTTTACGCTCAAAGAAGTGCAACCAAAACTACAAGCTCTCAGCGATGTGGGCCTTGACTACCTGACCCTGGGCCAGCCACTTAGCAGCCTCTCAGGTGGCGAATGCCAGCGTCTGAAATTAGCCAGCGAGCTGCACAAGCGGGGCAGCATCTATGTTATGGATGAGCCAACCACCGGGCTGCACCTTTCAGATATTGATCATCTGCTTACCATTATGAATCGCCTTGTCGATGGGGGAAATACTGTGATTGTGATTGAACACCATCTTGACATCATTCGCAACGCCGACTGGATCATCGATATGGGGCCCGGAGGCGGCAATAAGGGCGGCATGGTCATTTTTGAGGGAACACCGCAAGAACTTCTTGGCGCAAAGCATTCGCTGACGAGCCAGTATCTGAGATAGGCGCGAGCTGATGCTTTGGCCGACATAGCTTTATGGGCGTAAGTTCTGGATGAGGCATAAGGTTGTGTCCGGCGAGATGCAGCCTGTTTTTGTGTGCCTGGTGGCTGGGCTCTCCAAGCAGCCTGCCATATCCAGGGAGAGTTAAGAAGAGCTTCCCAGGAAGCTCTTCTTGCCGCTGAGATGCTACGCCTGCTCGCGGATTAGCCTTGATCAGCTTTCACTGTACGACTACAGTCTGAATATTGACGAATTCCTGGATACCAAAGGACGAGAGCTCGCGTCCATAACCGCTCCGTTTTACACCTCCAAAGGGCAGGCGCGGATCGCTTGCGGTCATGCCATTGATAAAAACAGCCCCAGACTCCAAGCGGCGCGCAAGTTTTCGGCCCAACTCGATATTGCGCGTCCATAGATTCCCGCCCAGGCCAAACTGCGAATCGTTAGCCAACTCAACCGCGTGCTCTACATCGCGTGCGCGAATGATGGCCGCGACAGGACCAAATGTTTCTTCCTTAAAGAGCGGCATTTCCGGACTTACATTCGTGATGATACTCGGTTCGTAAAAATAGCCCTGGCCAGCGAGCGGTTTGCCACCTAAGAGTACGCGCGCTCCCATTTTTACCGAGTCCTGTACCTGCTTCTCAAGAGCCTCGCGTAGATCGCCGCGTGCCAGAGGGCCAATCTGCGTCTCTTTATCGAGAGGATTGCCGACACGCAGCTTGCGCGCTTCCTCTACGAATTTGCCCTCGAATGCTTCGGCTATGGACTCAACAACTATGAAGCGTTTAGCGGCAATACAGCTTTGTCCGGTGTTTTGAAAGCGCGCCCGCGCTGCTGTACGTGCAGCAGCCTCAAGGTCAGCATCTTCAAGCACAATAAAAGCGTCGGAGCCTCCAAGCTCCAGAACGTTTTTCTTCAGAACGCGTCCGCTTTCCGAGGCCACTGCCACGCCAGCCGCATCGCTGCCTGTAAGCGTTACCGCGGCTATACGCGCATCGGCAATCAGGCCCGCCGTTTCTGCGCCTGGCACTAGAACCGTTCTGAACGCTCCCTGGGGAAAACCACATTCATGGAAGATGCGCTCTATCTCCAGAGCGCAGCGCGAAACATTCGAGGCATGCTTGAGGACGGCGGTATTGCCAGCCATCATCGCGGGAGCCGCAAAGCGCATGACCTGCCAGTATGGGAAGTTCCAGGGCATAAGAGCCAGGACTACTCCTAGTGGCTGAAAGGCTACATAGCTATCAGTTGCGTTGGTAGCAACATGAGTATCGGCAAGAAACTTTTCGGCATTATCGGCGTAGTAATCGCAGTTCCATGCGCATTTCTCTACCTCGGCCTCCGCCTCGCCTATTGGCTTGCCCATCTCTAGAGTAACCGTGCGCGCTAATTCAGCCTTGTGCTCGCGTAAGTAACTGGCCAGGCGATGAAAGAGCGTGCTGCGTTCGGCAAATGTCGTCTCTCGCCACTGCAAAAAAGCCTTGCGCGCTTGATCCAGTGCCTCATTGATCTGCTTTGGGCTATAAGCTTCAAAGGTTTCCAGAACCTCTTCTGTCGCAGGATTAATTGTTTTGATACTCATTGACATCTCCTCATGCAATACTGCTTGACCGCTTTTGCTATATCTTGTTTATTATTTGGGGTGAGCAGCGGCTTGTATCATAGTACTCTCTCGATACGCTGAAGAATACTGCAACGGTGACAAAGAAACGTCTCGAATGCTATTATATGCTAATTTCTGCCCGTTTCGCTGCTCTAGCTCAGGGGACAAATTTAAGCCCTTCCTCGCGACGTTCATAAGCAGATGGCAAAAATAGCATGCCTAGCGCTGGCGCGCAAAACTGTGAGTAGCTCGTCGTGCCTCATGAGGAGAGCGTGAGGCGCGTAATCTTTCTGGCCCAGGGTTTTTCAAGCCCTGGCCCTCTACACACTTGTACATAGAGGACCAGAGTACTGCTGTGTGCTAACTATTGGAAAACGCCCTTACGCATAGCGAGTATGCCCAGGACTACCGCAATAATGGATGAGATGGTTAGCATAAGAATATCGCGCCCAAATTGATCGGCTGAACTATAGAAAACAGCCATCTCCAGCGCATGTCGCCCATAGGTGAGCGGGATGAAATCAGCTATCTGTTGGAGAATGATTGGCTCGAAGGCCAGCACACCAACGCCACCGGCCAGAAAGAAAAGATACATGCCAACGTTGATGGAAACGGGGCCAACAGGCTGTACGCGGCGTACCAGAGTTCCTACGGCAATTCCTAAGCCCGAACTGAGCAGAGAGACTAGCAGGATCGTTAGCAGCGCGCTCAGCCAGAACGGGCCTTCAGGCTGTACCCAGCCCAGGAGCGTACAGGCGAGCAGAACCAAAGTGCCCATAATAAAGGTGATGAGAACGCTTGAGAGCACTTTGCCGCCAATAATAGCGGCATGGGCTACAGGAGAGAGCAATAGCTCTTTGATAGTTTGCGCCTCCCATTCGCGTGCCGTAGCAAGGCTGCCAGTGACAAGACCGCTGATCGAGAGTAGGAAAATTATGGCTGGTAAAACAGTGTACTGGAAAAGCTCGACATCGCGCGTGCGCAGATCGTGCTCGCGTAGCGTGACTTTGATCGGGCTATCAGGGCCTTGCGTGGCATAGAATTGGGTGATGATATCAGGCACTGAGCGCCGAACATCATTGGTGAAATCAAGATTGAGATTGTTTACTGTGACGTCAATAGGTGCGTTCTGGTGTGCCTGAACACGCTGGGTGAAATCTCCTGGAATAACAATAATGGCCGCAATATCAACGTTGTGCATAAGCGCCTGGGCTTGCTGCTCATCTACATCATAGATCTGGAAAATATCGGCGTCGTGAAAGATCTTGTCAATTTTTTGACCGGCTGCCCCTTGATCCTGCAATACCAGCGCCACAGGGCTGTGTCCAACCGCCGCTGAGCCCAGAGCTGTGAGCAAGAGCAAGGCTATAGCCGGCAGAAAAGTTACCAGCACAGTGCTGGGATGGCGTAACCAGACCTGCGTATCCTTCTTACAAATCGACAAGAGACTACGCCAGAAAATGGCCATCATATGTAAATAATCTCCTTCAGGTGTATGTTATTTAGGCTGCTTCTTGACTAATGAGCCACTGTGCTGCGGCGTAAGACCAGCACGGCTAGCAAGATGAGTACTATAGCATAGCCTAGCAGGACCAGGGCGTTGAATGCAGGCCCATAGGGACTCAGCACAAAGTTATGGAAGGCGTGCTGTTCCAGGACAATGGCATAGTAAAGTGGGAAGATCCTGGCCAGGACTTGAATTGCCTGCGTACTGAATGAGATTGGTCCAAATGCTCCGCTCACAAAAAAGAGCGGTATGGAGATGCCAATAGACAAGGCCATCACCGGTAGGCGATGCTTCAGTAAAGCGCCAAGAACAATTCCGGCAGCGATAAAAGGGATCAGGCAGAGCAGGGTAAAGCCAAGCACTTCGTCCCAATGGACCGGATAAATGCCCACGATGAGAACCATGACAACGAGAATGGCCGCGACTGAGATCAGACCTAAGAGTAGTGAGGCCAGCATTTTGCCAATGATAACGGCGCTACGGCTGGCGGGTGAGAGCAGGAGCTCTTTGATTGTCTCTTTCTCCCATTCGCGCGCTACAGCGATGCCGGCCTGTAAGATCCCGCCAATAATCAGACCGAGGGCCAGAATTGAGACCATCAGATAAGGGATGTAGTCGGTATCCTGCGCATACATATCATGCTCGTGTGCTGTAATGGTGACGATATTGGGAAAGGCTTTGGCATAGAACGTGGTAATGGAAAGCGGGACGGCGCGCCGAATGTCATCGGTGAAATCTGTATTCAAATTATTGATCTGCACATCAACCTGTACAGCTTGCTGCTGCTGTACGCGTGCATCAAAATCGGGCGGGATAGTTACTATCGCTACGATCTGACCATCTACTAACATCTGCTGCGCCTGTTGGGCGTCGGCCTGTTGGAGCCGAAACGAATGCGCGTGGCTCATAGCCGTGTAGAGTTGCTGGGCATATGTACCGCGATCTTGCATGACTACAGCGGTAGGAGCATTGCTGCCCGCAAGTACAAACAAACTCATCAAAATAAGGAAATTGACCGGGACAAGCACGCTAAGTATCGTAAAGAGCCGCTCGCCTAGCGCGCTTTTGAGATCCTTTTTCATGCACGCCCCGATGACGCGTAGATGATAGGAAAGATGCTGCCCCATCTTTTTCAGCCCTCCTACAATAAAAATTGAGAAATCTGTCCTTAGTCGCGCAGCTTTGTCCCCGTGAGCCGTAAGAAAATATCATCAAGGTTTGGCTCGCGTACAGCTATGTCCTTCAGTTCGCCTTCTTGCGTGAGGATATTGATAACGCGGGGAACAATATTACCGCCTCCCAGCGCTGAGACTTTAAGCTGCGTTTCTTCTGCCGTGACTTCTGTTACTCCTGGCAAGGCGCGTAGCTCATCCAGGGCCTCGACGGGCCGGGCCATCTCAATTTCTATCACGCAGCCTCCATGTGTCTGTTTGAGATGCTCGACAGTATCAAGGGCTACCAACTTGCCATGATCGATGATTGCCAGGCGATCGCAGAGGATTTGTGCCTCTTCAAGGTAATTGGTGGTGATCAGAACTGTCTTGCCCTGTTCGCGCAAGGCCAGGATATAGTCCCAGATGGCCCGGCGCGCCTGTACATCTACGCCAAGCGTTGGCTCGTCAAGATAGATCAATTGGGGCTCGTGCAACAAGGCGCGACCGAGCGCGAGGCGGCGCTTCATGCCACCTGAGAAGGTACCTACGCGCGAAGTTCGGCGGTTGGTTAACTGGACCAGTTCGAGGACGCGCATGATGCGTTCTTTCTTTTCCTTACGGGGAACACCGAAAAGGTCGGCGTGGAAATCCAGATTATCCCACGCTGATAGCTCCTCATAGAGAGCCGTTTCCTGTGGCACTGCCCCGAGGAGGCGGTGTACCTGGCGCGCGTTGCGCTGCACATTATAGCCAAGCACTGTCACCGTACCGCTGCTCGGTACGCTCAAGCCACTGAGCATATTGATTGTTGTCGTTTTGCCCGATCCGTTAGGCCCGAGCAGGCCAAAGATCTCGCCTTGCCGCACGGTGAGTGAGAGATGATCGACAGCTTTAAACTTACCAAAATTCTTGCAGAGCTGGTCCATTTCGATGGCTGCCAGATCTGGTGTAGCGTCATGTTCCGGAGATGTCTGTAGTTCTACGGCTTGTTTATTCATTGTTCCTCCTGAAAATAAGCATGCCTGGGGTATAGGGAGAGCAAACGTGATTTATGGACCAGGCAGCCGCTGCAAGTCTGTAATCTATCCTTACTTACATCTGGCTGTCTGATAGAGATTTGTTGAAGCGCGTTGGACCATTCTCCAGGCGCGACGAGCCTGGCAGGAGCAGCTTGCCATTCAGTTTGGTGATTAGCGGATCAAGGATGGTTCCGCGCGGCCCAAGGCGAAGGGGATGCTGCTCTTGTTCTGCTTGCTCAATGGCCTGGGTAATCTGTTGCGCCTCATGTTTGATGCGTTGGGTTTCGTGTTCGAGAAATCTTACGCGCTGTAGCTGTGGTATCACCCTTTGTAGCTCAGTCTCAATCTGGCGCAGGCGCTGAAGACGAGAAAGCAAATTGTTGAGCGAGACGGCGACGGGCCAGAGCGTAGCACCTTCACGCAACGGAACTCTGGCGCTAAAGTCACCATGAGATACGCGTAAGTGCGTGTCCATGATCTGCTGAATGCTGCTATCGAGCTGGCGCTTTTCTTCGGCAACCGCGTGCTCCTGGTCAGCAATCATATGTTCCAGGTTAGCGATTACTTCAGCGCGGTCGGCGCGCTCAATAGCTTGCGTCGCATTGCGCACCCAGAGCCAGAGCACCACAGTGATCACGATATGCAGAATAATCGGGCGTACAAGCACGGGATAGAAGTTAGTTGTCGCCATCTGGATGAAGAGTTGCGATCGGGGTTGCGTAAACATATCCACGATAATAAAGGCGATATTGAACGCCGAAACGGCAAAAATCCAGTTTACCGGAAGTAGTGAGGCGACAAATATTTCTGGGAAGACAAGGATATCAAATAGGCCTAGTTCGCTTGGGTCAAGACCTTCCGGCGACTTGAGAATGACGATAATTAAGGCGATGTTGATACAAGATGCGAGTATAAGGCCGGTGACGTTGGAGTGCCCACGCCGATTGAAGATGAAGAGGGCAATGCCCATCATAATGAGCACGCCTGTAATCGCGAAGGCGATGGCATGATTGGGCCCAAAGATGCCAATCGGTAGCGCAAACACCAGTACCACTGTCAAGAAAAAAGAGATAGTGCTGGCTAGATAGCCACGACGCAGCCGTTCCCGCTGCTCAAAGCTGGCGCTGTCAGGAAGCGTTGGGGGCGCGGTAAAACGATACCACCAGTTAAGTATCTTCATGCCAGGCGTAGCATCGGCTCGATTGATGTATTGTAAAGACCATTCAGTGTTGTCCTGCTGATTTGAGAGAGATGGTGAGGATTTTGCACTCATAGGGAGAAAAAGCTCCTTCTTATCCTGAAAATATTCACCGATTGCTTAGTGAGGTTATTCTAGAAATATCACTCCTCTTGCCTGCAATTCGCGTAAAATGCCTTCAATAACGGCTTGAGGTTGGGAGAGCATCAGGGCAATCTTTTCACTGCTGCGCTGCCCATCTATCAAGACAAAGACCTGGCGATATTTACGCGGCCACTGTTGTACGTCTGCAAACATCATGTGTGGCGTGCGTATAGGGATAGGTGAAGTATCAAGATAGGAGGGATAGCGCATCGGTGTCGTTTCCGGTTGCGGTGAAGCTTGTGGAAACGTAGATGTGTCTGGTGCCTTTGGCTTGAGTTCAAACTCCCAATTCAGTTTGCCTACTCCCGCTATCGTATCTAAAGCCTGCTTTCCCGCTAGAAGGGTGTGTCCTTTTTTATTCTTGATTTCGCAAGAGCTGATTTCGCCATTGATCATCTCGATGAGCACCTGACATGGTTCTTTCGTGCCTAGCTGTCCCATAGAAAGTTCTGCATGCAACAAGCCTGTACGCCTAAACTCACGGAGCAATTTCAAAATTGTTGCAAGATCTATGAAGTACACCTATGAATCCTTCCAAATCGCAAAACATGCCATGAGCAGGCCTGAGACATTACAAAGATATCTGTCTATGTAAAATTTCCCCATTTGCTTGCTAAATATCTGGTGCTTGCTAAGCAATAAGCTACCGCGGTAGCTTAGATTAGCAAAATAATGAGATAAATGCTTTTTAGTTAGGTAAAGCATGCTATAGAGCTAAAAATTTCACTTCTACCGATTGTAGTATAGCATGTGGCCCACTGGATAGTGATAGTGGAAAAGTACTTTTTGGCATAAGTATCATGATGTTCTACCTGTTTATGTTACTCCATTTAGATACGATTGGATAGGATCAAACATTAACATTTCATAAAAGTTTTTACTACTCGAATAATAAACAGCAGATTCATTTGAATATCCAGATACTTTTTGTTAGACTACTAACGGTGCCTCATAGCCTAACCCTTTTCACTATTCGGTAACGATCTGGCATGATAGTTCCATAATATTATGAAAATGAGTTGATATGCAGGAAAAGTGTGTAAAGCTGCTATCATCTTATTTGGAATGGATGAAAGGAACCGTTTACCGTGGAGACAAAGAAACAAGTAGATCCCTCTATCGCAGTAGCTGAGCAAGGAGCAGAGCTGTTCCATGAGATATTCACGGAGCCAACACAATCGCTCAGCTGGGCATTTCGCATCTTATTTGGTCTGGCCAGCACTGTAACTGGTCTCTGTCAGGTTACCATCAAGCAACTCCTTCTCCCCAATCAAGTCTACTTGCTCGATCCCGTGCATCGTTTCACCACCTTTGCCTTAATTGCTTCGGTGGGCGCTATTGCTGGAGTGGTGATTTCTCCGCTTGCCGGTGCTTTGAGTGATCGCACGACCGCGCGTCTAGGAAGGCGGCGCCCGTGGATTATTTTTGGCATCGTTGTTGGTACCCTGGGGCTGATTATGATGGCTCAGTCTCGCACGATTGTGCTGTTATTGATCGGGGAAATTATTGTACAGATCGCCTTTGATACCATTATGTCGGCGACAACTGCGATCATTCCGGATCAGGTGCCACAGGGCCAGCGCGCGATTGCCTCGGCCTTTATTGGGATGTCACCAATTGTAGGTGGTCTGATCGGTCTGCTCCTTGTGGCGCGCTTTGCTGATACTATTCATGATCCGGCTAAGGGCTACTATATTGTGGCGATTACTTCCTGCATTTTTGTTGGTCTCTTCCTGCTGGTCTTGCGAGAGAAGCCCTTGCCAAAGGGCGTGATGGCTCCTTTCAAGCTAAAGACCTTGCTGGAAGTATTCTGGGTTAATCCCAGGAAATATCCTGATTTTGCTTTGACGTGGCTCTCGCGCAGTCTGATGTTTCTAGGCTATACGATCCTGATCTCTTATATTCTGTTTTATCTGCGCGATGTCATCCATTATCCAGGTGCTGATAAAGGGGTAGCAATCTTCCAGGCAATCTCAACAATTATTCTCATTATCACGGCTATTATTGGCGGACGTATGGCCGATAAGCTGCAACGCTTGAAATTGTTCGTTTCGGCAGGAGCCCTGATTATGATGCTCTCACTCATTCTCATCGCGCTGGTGCCTGTCTGGAACGTAATGCTAGGAGCTGGAGCCCTCCTGGGCATCGGTTTTGGGATCTATCTATCTGTGGATATTGCGCTGGCCGTGCGCGTACTTCCGAGAGCGGGCCATCAGGGGAAAGATCTTGGCCTGATTAATACTGCCATCTTTATTCCGTTGATTTTTAGTCCGCTTATCGGCGCAGCAGTCCTCAATAACTTCCATAATAACTATGCTGCTCTTTTCCTTGTCGCTGCTGTGTGTTTCTTGCTTGCGGCTATCGCTGTCTTGCCTATCAAGAGTGTGCGCTAAGTTTGTCAGAGCATTTGCTGATAGTCTGGCGTTCTCAAGCCTTTTTCCGGGGCTATGGGAACGCCTACCGCTGCTCACATTTTTGTCGCAGCGGAGAGCCTGGTGAAAGCTGCTGATATTTCCTCACCTTGCTGTGCTTAAGGATGCGTGCCGATTACTAGTAACGCGGGGCATAATCAATTTCAGGGGCTCTTGACAGACATATGCCAACCCCTGGCAAGAAGAGAGGAAATATGTATACAGCAGAGAGACAAATATCGCAGCCGTACTTGCAACATGTAAGTGGTCCACTTTATGAGCAATGGTATCTGCTCCACCATCGGATCGTGCGGGTGGTAACGAATCGTTCCAGCCTGGCCCGTGAGGTCCGTTCGTTTCTCTACTATGCCGAATTATTGGCCGAGCATACCTATGAACAGGCTACTCAGCTTCCTATAGCCATACCAGAAGCTTTACTCTGGCAGGCTGGACAACGTTTACACCGCCCTGTTGCTCTGACCTGCTATCTGTTTGTCCCTGAAGCGGGAAAGAAATTTCCTCCTGAGCCATTCGAGGGCAGGCCAGAAGATGCCTTATGGGAAGAGATCTCGGGAATTGAGGGTCCGTTGCGGGCGCGCTGGAAGCGGGGGACATTGCGTTTCAGGGAATATATGCCATATCCAGGCGTTTTGAGTCGTATCTATTCGGTATTGGATACAGCCGATTTGCATGCCACGATCCTGCTAGAAGACCTAAGCGAGTGTACTGCCTGGTTTATTATGCGCTTTGTCTTCTATATGGCCCTGGGTGCTATGTTTGCTTATGATGGCTATGAGGTTGTGCACGCCGGTGCTATTGCGTATGAGGGGAATGGTATGCTGCTGGTTGGCTCGCCAGGAAGCGGTAAGAGTACGCTGGTTCTTTCCTGTTTACAGGAAGGCATGCAGCTCCTGGCCGATGATGTGCTGTTTCTGGCTAAAGACGATGCTATCGTCAAGATGTATGCCTTTCCTGAAGACATTGGCGTGCGTAGAGGGGCCAGGGAATTGCTAGGGGGATGCGAGTTTATGCAGAGCTTGAGCTGCGATGAGCGCGAGAAGCGTTTCGTTGATGTGCAGCGCTATTTTCGTCGGCAAGTTAGCGTCTCGGCTCCAGTGCGTTTGCTGCTTTTTGTGCATGAGGAGCGTAGGAAGGCTGAATTTCTGGCTGAGCCAATTACCGCAGTGCAGGCGGTTACCTGGCTGATGCAAGAGTACATTTCGCATCAGAGGGCCCAGATGGAGGAGATGGCTGAGGTGTTTAATCTCTTTATGGATACGGCAGAGCAAGCGCCAGCTTTTGCTCTGTGGCTAACGCCAGATGCACGCGAGAATGCGCAACAGGTGCGCGCACTTTTGACGCGCTTTTACTCATAACCCTGGGGGGCCGGGTCTAAACCCGGCCATAGCTATTGTAGAGCTGCCAGTAGATGCCACGCCGCGCCACTAATTCTTTGTGCGTGCCCATCTCGACGATGCTGCCATTATCGATAATGACAATGCGATCAGCGTTACGAATGGTGCTCAGACGGTGGGCGATGATAAATGTGGTGCGGCCCTGGGCCAGGCGCTTAAGTGCCTGCTGGATTAAAGCCTCAGATTCGTTGTCGAGCGCCGAAGATGGTTCATCCATGAGTAAGATCCTCGGCTGCCGCAAGAACATGCGGGCGATGGCGATACGCTGGCGTTGTCCTCCCGAGAGGCTTTGTCCCCGCTCTCGGATCAGAGTTTTAAAGCCGAGCGGCTGGTCCTGGATAAATTCGAGGATGTTGGCGTTACGTGCCGCCTCAACAAGCTCTTCCTGCGAGACACTGCGGCCAAGGCCAAAGGTCAAGTTATCCTCAATAGTGCCGCTGAAGAGGGCATCATCCTGTAAGATTACGCCAAACTGGGAGCGCAAGGTCTCAAGTTTTATGTGCCTGAGATCGCAGCCGTCAAGCATGATATGCCCTTTTTCGGGCTGATAGAAGCCCAGCAGGAGATTGGCAAGCGTAGTTTTCCCGGCTCCGCTTCGTCCTACCAGGGCGATGGTCGTCCCTGCTGGCACATCCAGATTAATGTCATGGAGCACTTCCACTCCCGGCGTATAGCTAAAGTGTACATGGCGCATCCTGATATGGCCCTCTAGCATCGCGAGTTGATATCCCAGGCTTCTATGCCCCTCTTCAGGCGCGTTAAGAATCTCAAAAAGACGATCGACAGCCACAGCCGCGGCCTGCATTTGCTGATTGATGCCCGCCAGAGTAGAGAGCGGTGAAGCCAGTTCACGCAAGATGAGTACAAAGGCTGCTAATTGTCCCGCCGTCATATTTCCGTTGAGTACCAGGTAGCCACCAACGCTCAGCAGGGTAATGATGCCTAGCGCCTGCACGGTACCTATGGCCATGTTGGCCTGAGCCTGGAAGGTCGTGCGACGCAGGGATAGGTTATTCGTCTTGATGATGAGTTGACGGATATAGCGGCTAAAAAAAGGCTCGGCCGCCAGCGCTTTGACGGTCTTCAGACCGGTCAGGCCTTCGTACATCGCCCCATTTGTGATGGCATAACTCTCCATAACCTGGCGGCTCAGGAGACGTGAGTGCCGGTTGAAATACAGGTTGACGCCAAGATAAGTTGGCGTGATGGCAAGCACGACGAGGGAAAGCCGCCAATCGGTAGTAAACAGGACGCCTACATAGATGACGGTGAGAATGCAGTTGACTGCCGCATCTATCACGATCTGGATCGCTGTTTGTTGCACTGAGGTGACTTCGTTAAGACGGCTGAGTATCTGTCCCGTGCTGCTTAAGTTTTGATAGAATGAGAGCGGCAGACGGAGCATATGATGATAGAAACGGTAGGTAATATTGAGATTGACGGATCTGCTCAATACGCCAATCACGTTGCGCGTGAAAAAACGTAGAATTTCCTCTAAAAGCAATATTGCTAAGAAGAGGAGCAAGGACCAGAAAAACAGCCGAACATCGTGCCTGTGGAAGACATCATCGATGAGCGTTCGGAAGATAAAGGGCATTGGTAAGGCCATTAAACCTGTGCCAACTGTCAACAGGAGCGCCAGGATTATCTGCCATTTGAATGGTGTGATGAACTGGCTGAACTGCCTCACGTCTTTCCAACCTAACTTTTTTTCGGCGATACGTCGCTGCTTTTCCAGCCTGCGTGCGTCGGCTGTCCCACTGTAGATGATTTGTTCGGAGCCGCGCTTATTGACAGGCTGAGCTAACTGGCCTTGAGGGTAAGACTGAACATATTCTTTCATCATCGTTTGCACTCCTTATTTGAAGAGGGAGCACATAAGATATGCGCTATCTTGCTGCCCTTTGGCGCTATACATACGGTAGCCAGGAGTTTGCTCTACCAGGGAACTGAGCAGGGCAAAAAGGCTTTCCTGCTCGTTAACTTCGATATTGGTTTTGCTGATGCAATGCTCGATTAGCAGCTGCATGGTTTGCGCTTTGCTCAGCGGTACGAGTGTGCTGCGAGTAGCCGGCGAGATCTGCGGGAAGACCAGGGCCTTGAGCGAAGACTGCAGGCGGCGCGCGCCCGGACGTAACTGCTCAATAGTGCAATAGCGTTTGCCCCGTTTATCTTCTGGATAGTCCTTAAGAAATGCAAGAGCTGGCCAGATGTCGAGCGTCCTGGCCCGTACCGAGACTTCGGGCATAAGGCTATAGACCCTGATTTCTCCCGAGCCGTCTGCTTGCAGCAGGACAAGATCATCTCCCAACAGGCCGCAGCCGATACTTGTGCTGCCAAGGCTCAGGGTAGTTTTGCCGCTGCCGGAAGCGCCAAGGATGAGTGCGCTTTGCTGATCGTCCCAGGGGGCCGTAACAGCGGCGGCATGACAGGGGAAAAAACCATATGTGCGCAGCAACTGGCCCAACGCCGGGACAAGCACATAACGGCGCAAAAAAGAGGGCTCGTTCTCGGCGAAGGCGGCGATCTGCGTACAGGCGAACTGCGAATGAAGCACACTGAGAATCGCCGCATTCACGCCGGACTGAGCGCTATAGCTATGATATCTAATTGTCGCATCCCTTGTGCGATAGTATTTGAGCAGGGTATTTGTTTGCAGGCAGGTAGTCCCAGTATGAATACATTGAGCGGGAAGCTGCATAGGGAACTGGGCCACATCATCATAGCTAAACAGGCTATAGAAAGCATTTCCTGCCAGGCTAGAAGACAGGGGAAAGGCTGCCAATAGCGAATCTAGCATCGTTACTAGCTGCTGGCGATTCGTCCGACAGGCAATCTGTACGCCGTGGCAAGCGTACATCTCGGCAAAGTGCGGTCCCGCAGACTGTTGTAGGCTCGTAGCGAGCGGATCAGATGGTAATGAAGTAGACATAATTTAAACCGGAGGCGCAAGTAATAAATTATGCTGCTGTAGATTAGCGATAAGCTTTTCTACATCAAGCAAAGCTTGTTCATAGCCAATATCGTAGTATTGAGCGATCTCGGTGGCGATCTCTTGTGGACTGTGGGCTCCATCGAGCAGCTTCCAGATAAACGTGCCAACCTGATTTAAGTTATATGAACATCCTGCTTGTGGATCGAGCAAGACAGCCTCGCCGGCTAGCTCTCTCCAGAGAACTGCTTGATTGCGCTGTAGCATACTATATACCTCCTTAAGCGTTACTTAGTCTTAATTGCGGAATGTGGCTGATAGGCATCTGCCAGGCTGCACTGTGAACAGAGTCGCTGACATAGTAGATAGGCAACCAGGCGCGAGCATATATGTGCTACCAGGCGTAAAGATCTGAAGCTGTGCATTCTATAGAACCTGTAGCGCAGGCGGGCGGCGATTGCGCTATAGCATCTGGCTAGAGGCCGCTCCAGATTGATATACAGTTCCCCACGCTGGATAAGGGTCACGCGCCCACGAAGGGAGCTGGCAGTAATCCAGGAGGGGCGTAACTCGACATCAGACATTTGTAATAATCGGATAGTGGCAGTGTTTTGTTTACTGCGCACGATGCGGTGGATTACAAGTCCCTGTGGGGTTGTAAAAGCGGCGATGGCTCCCGTTTGAAGCTCTTCGGCAAGGGCAGAGCTGATGTAAACACAATCACCGCAGCGTATTAACGGGGCCATGCTGTTGCTTACCACCCGAAACCATAAAGAATTGCCTTGTTTCACAGCCTCGATAGACATATGGGTCAGGATATCTGGTATGCCGGGCTCGGCTGAAGCCTGCTGCATATGCAATATCTCCCTTCTTGCGTTGGAGCGCTAATCTGGCAGGACGAGCTAAAGTTAGCGTCGCCCATTCAAGCTTCAAATGAAAAGCTGTGAGCAGTATGGACGGGCGTAAGATCGACTGGAAAGAGTCAATTGAAGCTTGCTACTGGCCAGTCCTGGCTTGAACTATCGGTTGGGGAGGGCAAGAACTTGAGCTTGTCAGGGAGTTTATGTCTGCCAGGACCTCTAGCAAAGAGAGATGGGCAAGTAGAGAGCTGTGGCTGGAAGAAGAGGCTGCGGAAGAATGTGAGGGACAAATTGGAGACCACCCAATTTGCCCCCACCAACTACTTACATAACCGATTAGTGACGATTGTGCGAACAGCTCAGCGAATTCTTGCTGGGCGTAACACGACAATTTCTACCGGATGCGGCCAGAGCCGAAGGCAAATCGCGTAAGGGCTGCACTTCGATTCTTGGTGTTTCGTACTTGGTGCGGGATAAACGAGTGTTCATAAACCTTCTCCTCACTTTGCAACTATTTCAACAACCCCATGTGCAAACATTTAACCGCCATAGGAGGCAGGAGGGAAAGAGACCGTTGGTACCTGCTGATGTGCAACACGCTCCAGGTCCCCGCAAAGACAGAGCCCTTGCCACCTCTCCGGCTGGAGAGATTTCCCCTCGCTGGAAGGGAAACAGTCCATCCAGCAAAATTGCACAGCGTATCAACTAGGCTCCTGTGTGAATAACAAAGACTTTGAAAGTCTTTACCAGGATAGCCAGATCGATAAACAGCGAACGATGATCGATATATCGCATATCAAGCAAGACGCGCTCACTGTAAGAAATGTGTTGGCGTCCGCTGATTTGCCACAAGCCAGTGATGCCGGGCTTAACGGCGAGACGTTTATTTGCCCATTCGCCATAGCGGGGGAGCTCGCTAG
Organism: Ktedonosporobacter rubrisoli; assembly: GCF_004208415.1. Taxonomy (GTDB): domain Bacteria; phylum Chloroflexota; class Ktedonobacteria; order Ktedonobacterales; family Ktedonobacteraceae; genus Ktedonosporobacter; species Ktedonosporobacter rubrisoli. Next base: position 9,141,863 of record NZ_CP035758.1, read on the forward strand.
GATGGATCATGCGAGGTCCCACAAGAGACATTTGCCCGAGCAGAACATTAAATAGCTGAGGGAGTTCGTCAAGGCTTGTCTTGCGCAAGAACCGGCCAACGCGAGTGATGCGTGGGTCGCGATCGAGCTTCATGTTTTGTAAATATTTGCGACGCAATTCCGGGTGCTTGGCCAGGTAATCATCGGCATTTGTGATCATCGTGCGAAATTTCAGGGCGAAGAAGCGGCGTCCGTGCAGGCCAATGATTTCGCGAAAATGGAGGACCTCCCCACCATCGTCAAGCTTAATACAGATAGCAATAATTAAAAAGACGGGAACAAGTAAAATTAGGCCAATGAGCGATAAGGTAAAATCAAGAAAACGTTTTGATGCATGATAAAGCACAGAAGGCTCATATATTATTTCCGTGCTGACAAGTTCACGGCTTATATTCAAGTTGGCTTGGGAGGCCGCATTATCTTCTGGCCTTGCTGGTATAACTGTTGTTTGTTCCATAAACATATCTCTCGATACTGGTTTATTGGTTGCCATGGTGCATCGACAAGAGAAGTTTAACAGCTAGGAATCGGTTTGTCGGTAGTAAACGAGTTAAGATATGATTATAAATACATGGATTTGGTTAAGGTTTCTTTAGTCCTGCATTCATGGCTATTTAATGTCTCTGGCCTTCTGCCAGGCCCTTCTCTTCAGCTTTAGCCCCTGGGATCAGCATGCTTATTTGCTGATCCTTTATAATTATTATATAACTTAGCGAAAATAGCAGATTTTTGATTCTTTAGATGAAATATATGTCTATATTTATTTGGCGAATAGCTTGATAGATGATTGATTTATGCTTATATTTAGCTTGCCTATATTAGAACTTATAGAGGTTATGCGTTTGGACAAGAAGGTCTGCTCATACTTTGCAGTACCGAGAAGAGGCTGTGGTGCAGGCGGTTTTGGTCGGAGGGTATGAGGCACGTAGAGAATGGGGCGGGACGCAGATTTTTGTAGGGTTTGCTTGAGGTAGACCGGCTTGTCCCTGCCCGGCTGTCAGGTTGAAGAGGAGGATCACAATGCGTATATTATTTGTTACCCCTTATGTGCCGTCGCGTATTCGCGTGCGACCTTTCCATTTTATTCGTTTCCTTTCCGCCTTTCATGAGATTTCGCTGGTATCTTTGCTCTGTGACGAGTATGAGGCGCAACTTGGCGATGAGGTGAGGGAGTATTGTGCCACGATGGATCTGATACCTCTCTCAAAAAGAGCTGCATATATAAATTGTTTGCGCGCTTTGCCCTCATCTATGCCTTTACGGGTAGCCTATTATCAATCGCCTGCCTTTGCTCAACGTATTCGCGAAGTGATCCGCGAGCGAGATATTAAGGTGGTGCATGCCGAGTTGATCAAGGTGGTACCAGGCTTACATGCCCTCTTGAAAGAGGAGGATATTGCCATTATTTATGACTCGGTGGACTGTATTACCTCATATCTGGAACAGTGCCATCGGGCGGCTAGCAATCCCTTGCAAAAAGCCTTTGTGTGGTCTGAGCTGCTAAAGATGCGGCGTTATGAGCTCAATTCAATTGAGTCTTTTGCGCGCGTTGTGATTAGCTCGGAGCGAGATCGCGAACGCTTAATCGCTCTGGGAGGGCAGAGCAGCGCGATTCAGGTCATTCCGAATGGGGTAGATACTGTGTACTTTAGCCCGCTGGCACTGGCGAGAGAGCCAGATTCGCTAGTCTTCTGTGCGAAGATGGACTATTATCCAAATTCGCAAGCTATCTTGCGGTTTGCCCAGGACGTTTTGCCCTTGATCTGGGCCACTCGTCCCCAGGTGCAACTGACTATCGTTGGTAATAATCCTCCGTCTGCAGTTCGCGAGTTAAGCGCTGACCCTCGGATTACAGTAACCGGCTATGTGCCAGATATCAGGGTATATCTAGCCAGAGCCGCAGTTGCTCTGGCTCCCCTTGTTGTAGCTGCAGGCATACAGAATAAGGTATTGGAGGCTTTAGCTATGGCTACGCCGCTGGTTGCCACCCCGGGTACGTGTCGTGCGTTGCAGGTAGAGCACGCAAAACATTTGCTGATTGCTGAGGAGGGGCAAGCATATGCTGAGGCGATACTGACTCTTCTTGCGCAACCCCAGCTGGCTCGGCGCCTGGGATTGGCTGGCAGGCAACTTGTGGAGCAGCGTTATAGCTGGGCATTTGCCGCCGCCAGGTTGCATGAGCTCTATAGAGAGGTTGCCGAGGTTCAGCGGACTGACGATCTCAATACAGCCCTGGCCCTCTAGTGAGTACTAACTTGGGAAGTTGGTTAAGAATGGTTAAGGCTTGCATCTCTGCATTGAGAAATCTTAACCAGGGGAAGAAGGCAGAGCGCCCGTCTCTGCCTGAGAGCCCTTACCTTTGCGGACTATATATACTATGAGTTTCTGCATAGAAGGCGCATAAGTACTACCTCAAGCTCAGCAGCAGGATTGGGAATGGAAGTCTTAGCTCGCCAGGCGACAAAGCCATCGGGACGGATTATAGCTGCTCCGCTTGCTGAGACACCATAAGCTATACACCAGGCTTGCTCCAGCTCAACTACATCTCCGTCTGGGGCAATGCGGTACATGGCCACATCAAGAGATAAGCCCGAGGCAACTGAGCTGTATGCTTCGTGCCAGCCTGTGCCCTCTTCGCCTGTCAGCAGTATAAAGCTCTTGCCGAAGAGATCGAGCAGAGAGATGCGCTTGCCCTGATATTCTACCCATAGATGCGGAGCGCGCGTACCCGGATGTCCATCGAGATCGAGTGCATGTAACTGTGGAGTATATCCTTCCTGCGTGATGATCGCCTCTGATGCATAGTAATATCCTAGCGCGATATAGAGAGGATGAGCTGGAGCTGTTTCCTGCTTTTCTGCTGTAGGAACTTCTTGTGCGGCTGTGAGGCAGGCCACAGGGCGCCGTTCTGTATCATAGGTTTCTAACAGAGGAGGTCTAGCCAGGCCTCTAAGCACCGTAGCGAGCTTCCAGGCCAGGTTATGAGCGTCTTGAATACCTGTATTTGCTCCGGCACCCCCTGTAGGATACATTACGTGAGCTGCGTCACCGACGAGAAATACACGATCCTTATTGAAGCATTCGGCAATTCGCTCCATTGGCGTCCACGGTAAGATGCTAAGAATTTCAACTGATAGATCTGGCTGATCTGTTATCTTGCGAAGCAAATCCCGGCAAAAGTCGGGGGTAAATTGCTCAGGAGTCTCACCAACTTCTGGGTGATAGGGGATGTGGAAAAGCCAGCGATCCGTATTATTGATCGTCATTAGCAAGCCAGATACTTCAGAATGCTCAATTGTGCAAAGAAGAAATTCGTGACCATGTACAATCTCGCTCAAATCAGCCTGGAAAGAGATATGCAGGAAATGCATTCCTAGCTCTCCACGACCTGTTGTTGCCAGTTCTAAGCATCTTAGAACAAGGCTATGTGCGCCATCGGCGGCGATCAAGTAGTCAGCATGGACACTTTCTTTCAACTCGCTACCCTTGTGTTCTAGCAGCACGGCAGTAATACCAGTGGAATCTTGCTTGAAGGAAATCAGCTCCGTGTGGAAACGCAAATCTCCTCCGTGCTTAAGTGCAGCAGCGGTCAGAATACGTTCAAGATCAGCCAGGTTGCATGGACATACTGTAGAGGGGCTGTGCATTGAGATCAGGGTTTTCATCTGCTCTTCAAACTCAAGCTCATCTCCATCGGGTGTAGTGCGCTGCGCTCGCTCCAGATTCGTTCTTGTCAGCATCCCGAGCGAGATTTCGCCGCGAGCCTGAGCTAATGGGGCGGCTGCGGCGTGGACAGCCTCTTCGAGCTCCAGTTGACGTAGTAGTTCCATCGTTCGTGGACTCAAGCCGATCGGCCGGGCATGGATAGTCGGGCCTGAATGCCGTTCGACAAGAAGATAAGGGATCTGGTGCTGTGCAAGAAAAAGCGCACATGAAAGGCCCGCTGGGCCCCCACCAACAATGAGAACAGGGACATGCCGTAGTCGCATAGCAAAAACCTCCTGAAACAGAGATACTGGATAATCTCGTTACTGGTACACTGTACTATAATAGTATCATGGTACAATGTACGACGTCAAGTATATTTGTAGGAGGATATTACTATGGCTTCGCGTAATCAGAAATCTCAACAGCCCGTTGAGCCGATCTGGCTTCGCCTGGCAAGGCCCAGGCAAAAGAGGCAATCGTCATTAAGCCACGAGCAAATCATTCGCGCTGCTCTCGAACTTGCCGATACTGAGGGAACACGAGCGCTCTCGATGCGTCGCCTGGCCACGAAGCTTGGCGCTGGCACGATGTCACTCTATTGGTATATTTCATCCAAGGAAGATTTGCTCGATCTCCTTATGGATGCTGCTTTTGGTGAACTTGAATTGCCAGAGCGTCCGTCTGATGATTGGCGGGCTGGTATCTCAATCTTTGCTCTACAGACACGAGCTGTCATGTTGCGTCATCCTTGGCTCGCTTCACTACTCGGTACACGACCAGGGCTAGGGCCCCATTGGCTGAAGCGTTTTGAGTTCTTTCTTGCGGCGATGGATAACCATGATCTAACTATGACAGAGATTGCAAGGATTTTCAGCCTTGTAGATGGCTATGTCATAGGCTTTGTTATGCGCGAGCTTGAGGAGAATGAGACTATTCGGCTCACGGGAGTAACCAGGGAAGAGTGGCGAGCGACTATTAATCCCTATATACAGCAGCTCATAACATCTGGCAATCATCCTTATCTTGCACGCTATCTGCTGGAGAGTGAAGAGAGCCCTATTGAGGAAAACTTTACCTTTGGCTTGGATCGTTTGCTCGATGGTATCGCAGCGTATATTGCCGAGTATCATCCTTAACATCACTTTTCCATGAAAAGGAGCAGATCTTGCTATAGGCTGCTGCGGCATGTCTCTTGTTTGCCCGGCGACCGGAGCTTTGCATTTATATATTTATCTACTTAAGAATGCTGGAACCAGTATAATTGATTTAGCCGGGCAGTGTTGGCAAGCGCTCCTGACGGAATAGTGCAAAGCAAGCCTTAAGCATGCCGAGCCTGCTTTTAAGGAGAAAATTGTGGAGATGTTCATGTCCGTAAGACAGGTCGTCAGTGCATAGAGGGCGAGCTGTTTGAACAGCATCTCCCTCTGGTGCCAAATAGTTTTAGCTTAGCTCTATGCTGAAAGATAGTTATCTCTCAGGCGTAGTCGAGCCGAGATGCTCGGTAAAATCAGACCGGCAAGAAGAAAAGAGGATACTTCCGTCTCTTCTCGCAGTAGCTCTTAGTGTTCACGTTGTGATGAGGAAAAGGTCAGTCATGAAAATAATCGTAAGGGCTTTTGTACGTTGGTCATGGTTGCTGGTATTGTGTATAGTTGTAGGATTTGTTGTCGGTAGAGTTGTCTCATCAACACTTCCCCCAACCTATCAGGCGACATCGGTTGTGCAATTGAGCTCGCAGACGCGCACTTCGCAGACGCAGATTATTCAGCCAGTTGCCTCATATAGCACGCTTGTTACCTCCGACCCTGTATTAAATCCTGTACTTAAGCAATATCCTCAGCTTGATCGTCAAACATTTATCGCCAAGCAGTTGGTGGTGACACCCGACACCCCATCTAATAGCTTCCAGATTCAGGTAACGCTACCTGAAGCCCGGGTTTCGGCAGATATTGCGAATAGATTGGCTCTGCTGCTGGTCGCGCAGCAAAATTTGTATATTAAAGAGCAATATACAAAGGCAATCCAGCTTGCCAATCAGCGAATTGCTAGCGAACAAAAGGCGATTGATAGCTTGAATCAGCAGTATGCTGCTACGCCGGCTACCAATACGGCGCTGCTCAGCCAGCTGGCCAGCCAGATAGATCAGCAGCGCAATATTCAAAATACCGATATAGCCAGTCAGCAGGCCCTGATAACTGAACAGGCTCTCTACAATGCTCCGCTCTCAGTTGTCTCGTCTGCCGTACCGGCTACAAAGCCATCATCGATCCTTGGCTCGCTTCCGCTGGTACCGGTGATGATCATATTGTTTTTGTCGCTGGGTATAGTGTTCATAAGTTTTCTTGAGCAGAGCACGGGCCGTATCAATAGCACGTATGTATTGCAGCAGAAGACCGCAGTACCAGTTCTGGGCTCGCTCAGTTGGGCCAAGCCTATGCCGCCCGATGAGTTGGGACTGGCTAAGACCCAGTATTCCGAAGAATGTCGTATGATGATGGCTGATGTCATGTTTCAGGCCGAGAAGATGCAGGCCCGCATTCTTGCCTTGACTGGTTTGCGTGAGGAAGCTGGCACAAGTTCAGTGGCGGCACAATTAGCCGTATTGCTGGCGCAAAGCAATCGACGGGTTTTGCTCATTGACGCTAATCTCTACCGCCCTTCTTTGCACACCCAGTTGCGTGTATCCAATGAGGTCGGGTTGGCCATGCTGCTAGAAGAAGCTCGTAAAGCCAAGGTGAATGCGCCGGCGGGTAAGTCAGACCATGGCTCTGTAGAGACGCTTGATAAGTTAAGCATTGAGCGGTTTATTCTGCCGCTAGAGATCCCGAATCTCTATATATTGCCTGCCGGTATTACCGATGTGAATCCGGGAGATCTCTTGAGCATGCCTGAGATGGGGCAATTTCTCAAGTGGGCAGCCTCTCCAGTAGATTTTGTCATTATAGATTGTCCGGCTCTTGATCATGGCGAGGCCCATATACTTGGTACCCTGAGCGATCAGACGCTCCTCATTGTTGATGCGACAAGAGATCGTTTGAAACAGGTGATGATGGTGAAGAACGATCTGGCCGATGGCGGTATAAAGCTGGCTGGAATGATTGTCAATAAGCTGGGGCGCTGGGTATGAGCCTGGCTGTCGATAATCTCTCCGCCGGCTCTCCGCCACCTTTGCCGGTGGAGGCTGCCCTCGAATATGTGTATGGTGGTAGACTGGACCGTGTACTCTGCACAATGCAGTTACACGGGCGGCCTACCGCCCTGCAAGGATGCCTACCTCTCTTATTACAAGAGATATCCGCCGATAGACTTATTGCGCGCCTGGGGGCCAAGAAATATACTCAGCTGCTCACCTGCTATCGGGAAATGAGCCATCTCAATCTCTGGTATAGTCTGGAGATGGAGCGTGTTTTAAAGGCGCTGGTAGCGGCAGATATCCCGGTAATGGTTTTGAAAGGGGCAGATATCGCGGCAACCATCTATCCGCGTGCAGATCTACGATATTATGATGATGTAGATCTGCTGGTGCCGCCCGAGAAGCTGGCTGAGACGACGCGTATTCTGGAAAAGCTGGGCTATGCTTATCACCAGGAGTACCGCTTTGAAAGCATTTCAAAACGGCGGGCCGCCTATGTCTATGTGAAGCCAGTAACTGCAGGACATGTGGTATTTGAGGTACATACCGCACCGCATGCTAATGAATTGCAAGTTTCGTTTGATGTGGAACAGATCTGGAAGCGGGCGCGTCCCATCAGCGTGGGCGGCGTGAATGTTTTAGGGATGGGTTTGGAGGATCTCTTCATCTATCTCTGCTGGCATTATCGCGCCCATGCCTTTGAGCGGCTGATCTGGCTTTATGATATTGCCATGCTGTTATTGTATGGAGAAGCGCAACTGGATTGGGGCTTACTGTATCGCCTGGCCCGGCGACAAGGCATGCTGGCTACAATCTATTATGTGCTGCAGTGGTGTCAACAGCTCTTCCATATGCCGCTTTCTTTTGAGACCTGCGTCGAGCGCTATATGCCTCCCGCGCCTATCACCTGGCTTATACAGCGCTACGTAGGGCGCGATACCTGCGCTGTCTTAAACAGGACCGCGCTGCGTCAACGCAAAATTTTGCAACATCTTTTGGTCGATACCGTAATAACATTGTGCCAGGTAGAATTACATGTGCTCTTCCCCAGTTCTGCACATCTAGGACGGCTCTATATGGAAACCTCGCGGTTGCCATTGAGCTTTTTCTGGCTTTACTACCTGGTGCATCCTTTTTTGGTATTGCGCGAAGCCTGCAAGGCAACTCTACATAGCATAAAAGGCCCACACAGTTAACGGCTGTGTGGGCTAACTTCCTCGTTCTTTAAGCATATCCTGAGGCAATTTCAGACCTTTTAGATGCTGTTGAGACTCTTTCTCGCTCCATTTGAAGATACTGTACCAACTAGTGGTCCCAGGCAAAGTTCCTGCCCAGGAGCTTATACAGGCGCTGGTTATGTGGCTCGAAGTAAGCAACCAGGCGTTTGCGCAGGGCCGGGTCCATTTTGGCGGGAGCATCTGAGTCTTTTGATTTATTGTAAGCTTTATAGCCAAGTTGAAGGCTGCGGGGTTCGAATACTGAGACGCCGAGGAAGGCTAGCACCTCTTTATATATTGCCGAGGAATCCCTATAGAAATCTTCGCTCCTGATAATGAGCATGCGCTCGCGCGGAAAGAGGTTAAGCCAGCGCTCAAGCTGCTCGGCGTAGATGCCGCGTGCCAGATAAGCGGCGCGTTGATAGCTAAAGCTATGGTAATTGGGATCGATTTGTACCCTTGCGCGGCCTTCGCGCGTTCTCTCCTCTTCGAGATTGAGCGCATCCTCAAAGGAAAAAGTTTCGTGGCCCCAGCGAATGTTATGGCGATATTGCGAGTAGGCTCTATCCACAGGATTGCGCAGAAGGGCTATAAGCTTGACGTTGGGTAGGAGCGCGGCGACTTTTTGCGCTGGATGGGGGTAAAAGAGATATTCCGGGCTCCCTTCCCCGGTGATAAAAACCTCTTTGCGCATCCGTTCTACGTAAGATTTATGCACGCGGGTTGGGAAATGTCCCTGGTACCAGGCCGGGCCTTTTCGAAAGTGCTGATCGAAGAAGTGGACCTCTTTCATGCGGGCTGAGATGATATTAGGATGCTCGATCAGATAGCTATAGAGCGAAGTTGTGCCACCCTTTTGCGTGCCGATGATCAGGAAATCCGGCATGAGCCGTAAAGAGCTGGTCAGATTACGGTAGAGGCTGACTGTCTGCCTTGCTGTGTTGAGAAATGGTGAAACCATTAGCCAAACTCCTTGATAGACTGCAATAGGTCAAGCTCCCCTCTACATGAAGAGAGGAGCTTGAGCCAGCGGCTAGCGCATATATTCTGCTACGGGGGCCTGATTTGCTAAAGTTTCTCCTCTATCGTCCTGGTCTGATCTGGATGGTGGCAGCTCCATGCGCATGGCCTCTTCCTCCCAGTTAGGAATGCTAACGACTAAACCAAGCAGGAGCCAGCGATACGAGGCGCCTACAAAGGAGGCTGTGCCGCCACCATCGGCAGCCGAAGGCACAAATGATGAGGTAAAGAGCCCGCCAAACACGATTGCCACAAAGTAACCAAGGTAGGCCAGAGCCAGCGCTTTGCTGAGTCTGCTGCGCGCGGATTTAAAACTCTTGAGGCAGATCCAGCCGATAGCTGCCATCGCCCAAAGCAGGCATATAAGCCCTTGTAGGCCCATTTCTGCCAGTACCTGCAGGTACTGGTTGTGCGCGACTCCTACGACGTCAGTGCCGTAGGCGATGTCAAAGAACTGGTAGTTGCCCGCGCCTGTTCCCATGAGCGGCACATGATTCCACCAGATATTGAGAGCGTCCTGCCAGATCTTGAAGCGATCGGTTCCATACGTTTGGGAAGGATCGAAAAAGCTGGTAATTCCCGAGACAAGGATGAGCGGGGTCAGGATCAGGGCTACAATCAGGGGTATCTTCCAGTTTTTGGTATAGACCATAATCATGGTCATTAAGGCCAGGAAAAGCGCGATCCACGATTCGCGCCCAATTGTCATCACCACGCCTATGCTCATAATCAAGGTAAGCAGGCCCCAGATGGTGCGCGTCAAGGTTTTCTGGCTGTATAAGGCCTGGCAGAAGGCCACGCTAGCAAAGAGGACAAGCAGGGTACCAAGTCCGCTGGAGACCGAACCAAAGACTTCTGGACGCCTGATGCCCATGATTACCTCTTTTGAGTAGAGTCCCAGCGGTGCGGCAAAAATGGTGCCAAGGGCGTAAAGCAAGCCAACGACCATATAGCCTATAAGGGACCAGTAAACGTGGCGCACAGTATGGATAATGCCGGCGACGACAACTACGAACATCGGTAGGCCGACCAGGAGCATCATCTCAGCGGCATTAACTATCAGGACGTTGGTTGTGGCGTGGGGAAATGAATAGGTCACGTTAGGATCGGGACTTAAATGCGAGTAGATGATTGAGACAAGCCCGACCACAATCAGGGCGAGTAGGGGTGCTAGCAGGCTGGGAGGCAGGAGCCAGCGCCCACTTTTGCGGTTGGGCAAGAGTTTGCACAAAAGCCAGATCAGGCTTACCAGGAAGAAAAGTAAATTTCCCAGGTAGAGGCGCGAAAGTATCCCGGAACTGGCAAATGAAATTGCTACGCTCGGGCCGGCCACGATCAGGTATAAGGGTAATGCCAGCTCCGATTTGACAAAGAAAAGAACTATCAGGTTAATGGTCAGTGCTCCCAGCACGCCTACTAGCGGTGGCAATAGCGGGACCTCCATCAGGGCCGCCAGACCAATGGTCAGCAACAGGTAGATGACCAGGGTGGTGGTCATCTCTGCTGAAGGCAGCCTGAAGGCACTCCACCATGCGCCTATAGATGCCTGGTTCTCTACGTTATCTCTATTCATAAAGGTGTGCCTCACAACTTATTCCACAATCTCTGGATAAACCCTGTTGAGAACGATGAAGGGAGAGACGCCGATATTGGCCAGGAGTTGTTGAGCCTCAGCTACGTTAGGGCTCTGACTTCTCTGGGCATCGACTACCAATAAAACTACATCGGAGAAAAGGGCCAGGTGCGTAGCGTTAGCTTCGCTCAAAAGCGATGGTCCATCTATGATAATGAGCTCGGCCTGGCTGCGCAGATTGCTTATAAACGCTTCAAGCCCATCGACCCTTAACGTCTCGCTCAGGGCGCTGGTCATAGGCTGCGTGTTGCCAATAGGCATGACGCTTAAATTGTTCTCGATTACTGAGAAGGATCTGGCGGTACTTGCTATGCCATTGGCGCTGTTAGATAGAGCTTCCAGCGTGCCATCGGCGTTGGGCAAACTAAACCATGCATGAAGGACAGGGCGCTGTGGATTAGCATCGATGAGCAATGTGCGTAATCCATCCTGTGCCGCAGCAAGGGCAAGACAAGTCGCCACAACGCTTTTGCCTTCGCGCCCGTGTGGACCTGTGATGGTGATCACCTGCCAGGCTCGTTCGTGCTCATTGGCTTGATAACGCAGATGCCTTAGCAAGGAATGGCAGGGAGCTACCTGTTTGAGCGCTTGTAGTCGTTGCTCGCCTAGATCGGGCAGCTCTGGAATGCTGGCGGCCAGGCGCGGAAGCACGACCCTGCGCTTTTTCTTTTGCAATGGAATGCTTTGCGAAAACATGCTCGCTAGCATAATGCCGCCCAGCGCCATGATCAGACCGATAAGCGGCGAGAGGAGCAGGCGTTGCGTGCGCGTCGAGGGATAGCCAGGTACTGTAGTAACGCTTGGCGTACTGCTGGCTAATTTAAGAATGCCGTTACTGTTGGCACCTTGATGAGCCAGAAGGGCCAGTTGTTTGTTGATAGCGCTTATGCGCTGCTGCTGCTCCCGATAAAGGCTGCTGAGCTGGATATATTCAGAGGTGAAGGTCAGATGTGCGGCCTCCAGCGACTGAAGTGTGTCATAGGTATTTTGCGCATCACTTCTGCTCTGCTGCAGCTCTGTAGTGAGGGCAGAGCTGATCTGCGTGGCGATGCTTGAATGCTTGAGGCCAATCTCGCTGAGAATGGCGCTATAGACATCGTTGTCAAGGTTTATGGCATCCTGCGGGCTAGCTCCGATTGCACTTAGCTGAATGACGTTGGCTCCTGTCACCTGCGTGGTCGTGACAAGGGCCTCTAAATCGCTTAACTGCAGCCCCTTGTGTTTGGGCAGGACCAGCTTGAGCGTGGCCGGGCTGATAAAGAAATTAGTGTAGAAGAGGGCGGAGCTGTTCTGGCCGGGCATTGTGCCAAAGCCAGAGGGCAACGGAGATACGATAAGTAATGTAGCCTGATAACTTGCCGGTATCACGATATCCGGCAAAAAAAGGCTGCTAAGGGTGGCGATGAGCATAGCTAAAGCTATAAACCATCCCCAACGGAGCAGAAATTTAGTAATTATGGCTAGCCATATGGATCTGGAAACGTGCATAGGGTAGGTACTCATATATCTTCCCTTCTAACCCCTTCTGACAAATTTGCTAAGCTGTCTCTATCTTCTATAAATTAGCATACCGGGTGTGGTAAATAGTTTTTCCCTCCACTATTTTAACTATCTCTATGATAACAGCTCAGCATATATTTGAGACTATAAATATGGTTAAGAAAAGGTTGATTTTGCTCGGCTATGCTTGAGATTTCTTGATGAAAGAAAGTTGACATAAAATAAAATTGCAAATATGTTAATGATATTTTAATTCAGGATGACATATATATGGCTTATAGATTGAGTATTGATGCTATGATAAATAGAGAGAGCATTGGCTAACGTTGTCAGATGCCCGATTCCTCGCGTTTTTAAGGAAGGAGTAAGCAGTGGGAAGGTTGCTACGCGTTGGGTTAGATCTTACTGCAATCTGGAGACGGCCAACAGGTATCTTTCGTTATGCGGCCGAAATGGCCAGACATCTACAGTTACAGGAAGAAGAAGAGCCAGCCATACACTATGTTTTATTTTTTGCCCACAAAGTTCATCCAGAGTTTGCGGCTTTACAGGATAGTTTTGAGACAGTCATTTGTCCTTCTACCAACGAATTATTCAATAAGCAAGTCTGGTTTCCGTTGATCCTGCCCGGCTTGCATTTAGACGTTATCCACTATCCGGCATTTCCCCCGCCGTATTTTCAGTCATCCGGGCCCCGCATTGTGATGACCTTGCACGATGCCGGACCCTGGCGTTATCCACAGGCGTTAACTTTGCGTGGGAGGCTTTATTTTCGCACCTTGCTCTCGCACGGCATGAGTGCCTGCAGCAGGATTATCACGGTTTCTGAGCATGCGCGGACAGAAATAGGGCATTTTCTTGGAGAGCAATATTTAGCCAAAGTCTCGGTCATTCCAGAGGCGGCTCGGCCAGAATTTGCCATTCCACGTGACGAGGCCTTTAAAGAGCAAGTGCGCACAAACTATCATTTGCCTGCGCAGTATTTCTTTGCAGTTTCTACCCTGGAGCCTCGTAAAAATCTTGTGACATTATTGGATGCCTTTCGGCGGCTCAAGGCCAGGCTGGGAGAGACCTGCCCACCCCTGGTGATTGTAGGGCGCAAGGGATGGAATTGCGAGGATATTCTTGATTATATGGCAGAGCTTGAAAATATGGTCATATTCCCCGGGCATGTCAGCGATGAGGAACTGATGGCCCTCTATCAGATGGCCACATGCCTGGTCTTTCCCTCCCTCTACGAAGGCTTTGGCTTACCCGTGTTGGAAGCGATGACCGCAGGCTGTCCAGTAATCACGTCTCGTACGTCTTCTCTACCCGAGATCGCTGGCGAGGCGGCCCTGCTTGTGAACCCTCTTGAGGCTAACGAGATTGCGGGAGCTATGCTGCTGGTCTTACGTGACAAGGATTTGCGTGCGCGCATGATCCGTGAAGGTAGGAGCTGGGCGACACGCTTTTCCTGGGAGCAGACAGCCAGAATGACCAGGGAGGTCTATCTTCTGGCTGCCGAAGCCTGATCAGGCTACCTGCTTAATCTGGGCCTGGCTTGCCAGGGGCTCAGGTAAGAAAGACGTAAAGGGGTTGCGTTTTGAGCTTTTCGCAGGTAGCGCGCGCCATCTTTATGGCCTTGAGGCTATCGCGGCGCTTCCTGACAAACAAAAGTACCTGTCTGACTTTGCTTATGAGGATGTGTGTATCTGGATGGTCAACGGGGGGAGCATCCAGGATAATCAGATCAAAGCTATGCTGTAACTCGGGAAGCAAGGTCAGCAGTGTTGTGGCCGTTAAAGGCTCTCCCTGGCTAAGTGTGGCTTGGGCGGGGAGCAGGAAAAGATTGGGCTGAGTGCTCTGTCGAATGCAAGAAAGCTCATGCCCCTTGCTGGTCTGGCATGTGTATAGTTCCTCTGCCTCAAGCTGGTTGTGCAGCTCTGGATGCTCAAAGTCCATATCAACCAGGAGAGTTTTGTGTCCCTTGTGGGCTAGAACAGAAGCCAGGACCGTGGCCAGACGCCTCTTCTTGCGTGGACTGCTTAAGAGGATGGTATAGCCACCCTTGTCTCGCATGATGCCTGCACTGATCGCTGAGCCGAGCAGGCGTAGGGGCATAAGACGTCCGGGCAAGGGGAGCTTCTCGGCGCTTAGCAACTTTCTTTGCTCAGAGGGATGAAGCTGTGGGATCTCGGCAGTTACGGAAATGCCTGCCAGGCGCAAGAGCTCCTGTTTATGCCTGACGAAAGGGGTAAAGAAATCGAGCGCGACAAGAACACAAATTGTTAGCAGGAGGCCAGCGGCCAGGACAAGGCCCTGAATAACCAGGCCAGGCAGCGGAAGAACTGTAGGTTCTTCGGGTATATCAGCTTTCTGCAGAATGCTATACGTTTGCGCGATCATCGGCAAGGCATGCTGTACTTCTAACAGAGACTGCTGATAGTTGTAGAGGGCATGGCGATCCTGATTGACCTGACTTTGATATTGCGTGAGCGTGACTTTCTGCGCGGGCGTAAGTGCGGGTGCAGGCCCACGTTGGGGCTGAGGAGGAGTCGCGGCCTCGATCTGCAGATTAAGCTTATTGATCTGGTCGTTGAGCCGCGTGGTAGTTTCCTGCAGCCACTGATTATAGTAGCTCATTTGCCTCTGGATACTGTCGGTCTGAGCCTTAACGAACATGGAGGCAAGAAAATTAGCAATATCTGCTGTAGCGTAGGGAGATATGTCATTCACGTGAATCAGCAAAATCTGATTAGTTTGATCAGTAGAGACGCTAATATTGTTTTTGAGCTGCTCTTCATTAAGATGAGGATACGTTTTCATAATCCTCCGCAAGATGGCTGGCGAGACAACTTTTCCCTGATATTGCTGAGAACTGGTCGGGATATTAAGCTGGACCATGCCTGATGGAAAAGCTGTATTGGCCAGAAGCCGATCATTGAGCAGAATAGCGACGGAGGACGTGTAGATAGGCGTCTGGTTGCTCGCGATCATCCCTCCCAGCGACCAGGAGAGGAGAGCTACGAGACCAAGCAACCACCACTTACGTCCGATCCCTTCTAAGTATGCTTTTAGTTCCATAATAATTTGGCTCCCTTCGTAAGCATGCTAAACGCTGTCGGGGACAGAAGAAGCATCTTGCCGGCTATCTCTGACGTCCTGTCTTTCAGTTCTATCCGGTGGACTGTAGGGCAAATGCGCTACCTCCTCGTAAATGTCGAAAAGCCTCTGCGCTATCTCAGCTTGTCCAAAACGGGTTTGTGCCTGTCTTTGGCCTGCGGTACTCATCCGTTGGCGCAGGCCGGGATCGCTGAGCAGCTTGAGCAGAGCTTGAGCATACTCTGGTACGTTGTGTACATCTAACACATATCCAGTAATTCCATCGTCAATAATGCAAGGAATACCAGAGCCATTATGGGCTACAACTGGTAAGCCTGCCGTCAGGGCCTCCAATAACACCATACCAAAGCTCTCAACAAATGATGGATGTGTGAGAAGCGTGGCCCCCTGATAGGCGGCCCGAATAAACTCGGGTGAATTATCTTGTAAGATCTTGAGGTGTTTGCTTACGCCAAGCTCGTCGGCCAGGCGCAGAAGATCCTGGCGAAAGGCCGGCTCAGCTGGCTGAGATGGCCCAACGATGAGAAGGCTGGCCTCGGGAAAGTGCTTCACGATGGCTGGCAAGCAACGTACCGTGTAGTCCCAGCCTTTGCGCTCAATGAGCTGACCCACGCCGAGAATAAGCGGATCACCGCTAATGCCGGCTGCGCGCAATATGTGCTCAGCTTCTTGCCGGCTAGGAGCGTCGGCAAAGATTTCTGGGCGCGAAACATGAGGGACAACGCGGAGGCGCTGCTCTGCAACTCCAAGGGCACATAACTGCTGCCTCGTGTATTCGGTAAAGACGATAACGCGCTGACTTAAATTGAAAAAAAGGCGCCCGGGATATTTGTCGTAAAGATCGCGCAATGGGCGCCGGTAGGGATAGACATGAAAATGGGGAGAGAAGATCAGCGGGAGCCCGCGCATACGGGCGAGAAGAATGGCTAGCTCGCTTCTCCCTTCTCCATAGCCATGGCAGTGGATAACGTCGGCATCTGTAGTCAATAGAGCCTGAATAAAGGCTCTTGAGAAAGGACGGCCCTTGCGCCTGCCGGCGGGGCAACGTCGCACATAGATCCCATCGATTATCTCCTCAGCTGGCTGTTGTTCGTTCACTTGAAAGGTCAGGACTTCGGCATCCCAACCGCGTAATACGGCCTCACGTACCGGCCAGTAGAAGTAGTACATCTCGAAAGGATGCATTACTGTAGCCGGAAAATTCCAGACAACTTGCAGCAACTTCACAAGCGATCTCCCTTTCTACCTGCAAACCTCTGATAGCTTGCTGTGTTAATCTCCCTATAACTTTATAGTATCTCTTCCGATTATCTCTAGCAGAAGCTAAGTACCTGAACTTTAGAATTTAGAAAATGGTGGGAATGGGGGCAATCAGCTCGTTCGCGGCGTGCCCTCGCCCCTGGTACCTGTCTCCCAGACAGGGTTCCCGCGTCTAACTTTTTCTGTTCACTTGTTTAGCGTTTGGTCAAACTGCCTGTGATGAGGGCGCCAGCGGTCCAAAAAATGGGAAGATGAACAAGAGAAGGACACAAAAAAGTATATGTGGCCTGGTTAAAATAGACTATAGTATTGCTCTGTCGGTAATTGGCTCATGGAGGTGTAGGCTTTATGGGATATCGCAAGCTACCTGCCTGTAAAAAAATGTGGGTGGGCTTATATGGATGTATTCTCTTAAATCTGTTGCTGCTTGGTGCCTGTGGAGTCCCGCCAGCTCCCGCCCATCCTTTATCTGCGGACCCACTCCTGGGTGAGACCCCTGTAACTGTGATGGCTCAGCGCAAGCACATTGAGCCGATCCAGGTGTCTGGCGCTCAGTCTACCCTTACGACGTACCCAGGCGGGCAGATGAAGATGACAATTTCAACTAGCCCGTATGCTCTATGTTCTTTTAGCGTTGATTACGGGCGTGGTGCGCCAAGCCATAATGTTGGCGTGCTTCCGCATGCGGCCGATGGTAATGGTGTAGCGAGCTGGTCCTGGCGGGTAGACGGTGATGCACATACCGGGACGTGGCCGATGACCATCTCGGCGGTACTGCCCGATGGTCTGAAGACTGTGGCCCGCGTCAATGTCGTGGTAACCTTTCCCCCCATTAATGTTGTAGCGACACAGAGTAGTCTTGTAGCGGCTCCCAAAGGGAACATAGCTCTGACAATCTCTACTGCTCCCAGCTCTGATTGCACAGTAGCTCTCAGCTATAGAGGGGCACAGACGAAATTTCTGCCCGCTCACTCGGATTATAACGGCCTTGCCAGCTGGTCCTGGCACGTTGAGGCTGGGGCTTCGGCTGGAGTCTGGCCACTGACGGTAACTGTGACCCTGGCGGATGGCGAGAAAACTTCTGCGCCCGTCAACGTCACGATCCTGTAGGACCAGATTGAGAAATCTTAATGCATTAGTCCTATTATCAACCGAAACTCGACACTCTTGCTACAAAAGAAGTAGTTGTGGGTTGATATTATCGTCTAAGCATTAATAATATAAGTAGTAGTAATAAAGTGTTCTAGTAAAAGAGGGGTAGCTGCATATTAGCTTGCCTCCTTGGTAACAGATGTTTAAGTAGCAAGAAAGGTGGAATGGCGTTTTCTCTTTTGTCTAATGACAAGGTAAGGCGCCCGCAAAGAGCATGAAGAACTCGCTCTACATGTTATGGTTCGAGGGCATTTGCCCGGATCGGCTACAGAAAGTTCCTTCGCTCGTACACTTGTGCAAGTATGGCGTTGATTTGCGCTTAACTCCCTTTCCCCTGCTAGAGGCAGGTCAGTGTTATTATCAATTGCTGACGGGAACCGGGGCCGGAAAATTTGGACGCTTCGATGCCGTGTACCCTGAGTTGTATCGGGCTTGCCCCAGTACCGAATTGCCAGAAGGCGCGGTTGGGCGCCTGCTCCCGGATATTCTCCATACGTATAAGTTAGCCACCCTCTCTCTGCACGCTGATAATGTACGTATGCTTGATGCTCTGCAGGACCAGGCTCTGGATTTTGCTCTCTTACGCGTAAGGGCTGCTGACCTATCTGACGATGAGCTTGATATGTATGTGGAGCGATGCCTGGAACTGGTTGCGCCCTCGGGGCACTTATTAGTGCTGACCGATGTCTGGAGCCCTGCCCCTCACGCTTTCGTCAACCTTAACGATTTCCTTGCCGAGATCGGACTTCTGGAAGTAGGCAAGCCACGTACGACAGAGAGCATTGCCTGGCCAGAAACGCTGGCCTATAGCCTGGGGAATGGGCAGCTCTGGATCAATTTGCGTGGGCGTGAAAAGCAGGGAACAGTAAATGCAGGACAGGAATATCAAGATGTATGTAGTGCACTCATTCGCGAGATATGCGATAACTGGTTAGATCCGCGTACGCAAAAACCTGTAGTTGAGAAAGTCTTACGCAAAGATGAGATCTTCATCGGTGATTACCTGTTCAAGGCTCCCGATCTTATCGTGATATATAAGCCAGGATATGCCGCTTCGGCCCGGGCTCAGGCGCTGGATTTTGATGGCGCGAGCGTTCTGGCGCAAAGCGAGCCGGAGGAGCAGACAGCCTGCGAACCTTATGCACGTCTAATTGGCTCCGGTCCCGCGCTTGTGAGTAGCTTTGCGGCCGAAGCGCGCTTAGTTGATATTCTGCCCAGCGCGCTCTACATGTTAGATCAGGCGATTCCTCGCCGTATTGATGGCAGCATTATCTCTTCGATGTTTACGCTGGCCTATCTGCAGCAGACAGCGGTGCGCTATATAGATGATGAAGCCAATATGTTGTCAGATGAAGAAGAAGGGCTGATTGTAGATCGGCTGCGCGATCTGGGGTATCTCGGCTAAGGGAGCTGATTACCGGGTTGGAGGTTGTAGTGTAGTAGAGATGGAAGGAGTGGCAAGGTGCATCCATCGCATGTTGGAGATGAATTGACCGGGCAAACGCAAGATTCTTCCAGAGGTTATACTGACGATCTAGCGGAAACCGTAAAATCCAAATTTGGGAAACCTGGGCAGGGCTTCTCTCATCCTGCGCTGGATGCACGCAATGATGCCGTATCTGCTGCTCCCACAGCCGCGCCTGGACGCCCGGCTGTGTGTTCGCGTACACCTGCCTTCGAACATCGAAGTGTGCGCTCATCTTTACGGGCCAGGAAGCTGCTGAAGGCTATACAATTAGAACCGGTTTCAAAGGTGCTAGCCGATGATCTCGTTGTGCGGATTAACAGGATAATCGGCAGAACCATTACTGGAAAGCCAGCGAGTCAGTATCCGGCCGAGAGCGTTGAGCGGCGCAGAGAGCTCGAAGATACGCTACCTCGTGCGGCGGTGAGGGGCTTGCAGGAGGCTAGAACCGATAAGCGCAATGTCGTGGCAAGTACTGCAGGTGGGGCAGCGGTTGCCGGCGCAGGAGATCTTATCTCTGCGATCTTGCGCTATACGACTAATGTCGCCATGACCCACCTGGTAACGCAGAGCATTTATGGAATTTTTGTTGAGACCAATACCCTGATTACAGTTTTGGGCTATGCCTCTAAGCTTGGGCTCGATAGCACAACTTTGCGCTTTCTCTCGACCTACCGCGCTAAAGGGAATAAGGCTCTGGCTGCAGGTTTGCTGCGCTTTTCTGCTTGCTTAGCCCTCCTATCCGGCATTTTGGGCGCTCTACTGTTCTTTGTTTTTGCCTCCTACCTGGCTCATTCTGTTTACCATAGAGAAATTTATACCCTTCCATTTCGGGAGGCGGCTATATTGATCCCTCTGATCGGTATGCAACTGGTGCTGGCCAGCGGCCTGCAGGCGCTTAAGGCCATCAAATGGAAAGTCTATGTGGATCGTATAGTACAGCCTGGCCTGACGCTTGTGATGTTGTTTGTGTTTTATCATCTGGGCCTGAGGTTGGAAGCCCTGATTTTTGCCACCATATGTGGTTTTGTGGGCTCTACACTTCTGGGGCGATTTCTCTTGCGCAAAGCTGCCAGGCGTTTGATCAAGGAAACGACGCCACGCTATGCAAGAAAAATCTGGCTGCGCTTCGCCTTTCCCATGTTTTTTAACTCCATGATACGCAACGTATTAAATTCGACTGATATCCTGTTTCTCGGCGCTTTTGCCACAACCGCGCAGATAGGCTTGTACGGCGCTGCTGATCGGGTGAGCTATTTTGTGGTAGCTCCCTTGATTGCCCTGAACATGATTTTTTCGCCGGTAATTGCCGAATACCATTCGCACAAGAAGCATCAGCAACTGGCTAGCATGTTTAAGGTGGTGACCAAGTGGTCTTTCTCATTGAGCTGGCCTATCTTCCTCTGCTGTTGCATCTATAACCAGGCGATTCTCGGCGTCTTTGGCGAAAAGTATGTGGCAGCAGGCCTGGTACTGATTATTCTTGGCTTCGGCAATCTTGTGGATTCGGGGGTGGGTTCGGTAAATTATCTGCTGGTGATGACAGGACGGCCAAGAGTCATCCTGACCAATACTGTAGCTACGGTGGTAGTGAATATTGCCCTGGCCCTCTTTCTCGTTCCACGCTTTGGTATTCTAGGGGCGGCAGCGGCGGCAGCCCTGACCTTGACCCTGCTCAATATTGTCGGCCTGATCGAGGTCTACTGGATCATGCGCATACATCCTTATCGCAGGGATATTCTAAAGCCGCTCATCGCCGGTGGCGTGGCCTCGCTCGTGGGCATGCTGCTGGCGCGCTTTGTGCATGTGGGCTATGGGCATCTGGCTATCCTTGGCACCATCGGCCTGCTCGGAATGTTCATGCTTGTATATGCGTCGATGCTGATGGCGCTGCGCTTTAGTGAGGAGGATATGATGGTTTTAGATATGGTACGTGCCAGATTGGCTAAGAAAAAGGGTGCGTAAGTGTTTGTCTGCTTAGTTGAGGAGGCTTTTGATCATGGCGAGCCCTACTGTCAGCATAGTTATCATTACTTGCAATCGAGCTTTCCTGCTCAGGCATTGCCTTGAACGCGTGCTGGCTCAGCCTTATCCATATAAAGAGATCATAGTTGTGGATAGTTCCAGGGGCGAGGAGAGCGCACAGATCGTTGCCGGGTATCCTGAGTTGCTCTATGTCCATTTGTGGGGCCAGCGCAATAATATGCCTCAGGCGCGCAATAAGGGCATAGAGCTCTCTTCTGGGGATATCATTGCTTTTATAGATGATGATTCGATGGTGCAGCCTGGCTGGTTGGAGACGCTCTTGAGCGTCTATGAGGATAAAACCGTGGGTGCGGCTGGCGGACGCATCATTACTATGCCTGAACCATATTCTGAGCAGAAGGCCGGACCGCCGCAGCTCATTATTTCGCCTACAGGGAATGTCCTTGCACGCGATACGGGCCTGGTGAGCGAGGCTGTACTTGAGATCGATCACCTGGTAGGCTGCAATATGTCCTTCCGACGCACAGTTCTAGAGCAAGTGGGCGGCTTCGATCCTACCTATACACTTACCAATTTGCGCGAGGAGACAGATCTGTGCGTGCGCGTGAAAAGGGCGGGCTGGCGTATAATATTTCATCCTGCTATGGCTGTTCTGCATTTCTCGGCCCGCAGCCTGCAGCCATATTTCCTTGAAAAGCCTTTAGTGCAATTTTCGAATGGGCGCAATGGAACCTACTTTGCCATTAAGCATTTTGGCCTGCGCCCGCAAACCTTGCTGGGTCTGTGCAAAGATGCCGGAAGATCGTGTGCCCGCGCTGCCTATTTTGCCGGCCTGTTTGGCTTTGGGGCGCTGGCGCACCTTACCGGGCGCCTGGTTGGTTTGGGCGTGGGGATTCGCTGGCTGCTAAGCAAGAAGCAACGTGCTTTATCGGCCCCTGTATTACCCCTGCGCCGACAAGCAGCTAGCGATTCAAGCTCGCTTTCTGTCTCGCTCAAAAATAAGTAGCCTGGCTTGAGGTTCTATTGTTGTGGATAGTGTTGTTAGTTTGAGGAGTTTGTATTATGCGAGCAGTTGTTTTCGGGGTGGATGGCTTGAGTTTTCGTATTCTCCAACCTTTGATTGAAAGGGGCGATCTGCCTAACTTTGCGCGCCTTCAGCATGAGGGTACGAGCGCAAGTTTTATTTCCTCTGTTCCGGCAGTGACGCCGCCCGCCTGGATGTCATTAGTGACAGGTTTAAAGCCGGCTAAACATGGAGTGTTTGATTTCTGGGAATTTGATACAGCCTCTCCTACCCTTACCTCTAAGCTAGTAACTCATCGCAAGGGAGGCAAGGCGATCTGGAATATTCTTAGCGAGTACGGCAAACGCGTGATTGTGCTCAATGTTCCTCTTACCTATCCACCAGATCCGGTGAACGGTATTATGGTAAGCGGGCTGATGACTCCCAGCATGGCCACGCCCTTTACTTTTCCCCACGTCTTCAAGGATGAGCTCCTAAAAGTCGTCCCCGATTACCGTATCGATCTTTCAACCGAGAAAATTCCGGCTGGCCAGTTTGTGGATGGCGTGCTGGCCATGACCGAGAAACGCATCCAACTGCAAGAGCATTTGCTTTCCGAGCATGAATGGGACTTTGCCTTCCTCGCTTATGTTGGCCCTGATCGCATACAACATCGCATCTGGCAGGATATTGAACAACTGGATCAGCAGGCAACAGCCTATTACCGCCTACTTGATGATGCGCTGGGCCGTGTTATGAAGCATCTTACTGCTGAGGATTTGCTCTTTGTGGCTTCGGATCATGGCTTTGTGGGAGCACGCGAATGGTTTTATATCAATGAGTATCTGTGCCGGCGCAATCTTTTACAGCGCGATGCAGCGGCCCAATCATCGCGGACAAAATTGCTGAGTGTGGGACGTGAGGCGGCCCAGAAAATGCACATGCTCGGCTTGATACGCAAGTTTCGTAAAGTGTACGCAAGCCTTGATAGTACGCCAATTATCAAGAAAAAGCAGAGCTTTTACAAGCCACTGTTTGAAAATATTGACTGGAATGAGAACAGAGCTTGCGTCCTCTCCTTAACGGCCTTTGGCAGCGGTAATGCCGATATTTTTCTTTCCCCAAATGCTACGGCTGAGGAAATAGAAGAATTGCGCCAGGCCCTCTCTAAGGAGTGTAGCCCGGTGAGCGGAGAGCCGTTGGCGGAGGCCGTTTACGCCACCGACGTCTATGGCGTTGGCCCCTTCCGCCTGCCCGAGGAACATATCGTCTTATTACCTGCTCCGGGGGTCACGTTCCATCTTACTATGGGCAGGAAGCAGTTATGGGAAACGCTCGATATTCCCAAGGGAGTGCACGAAAAAGATGGAGTTTTTTATGCCTGGGGAGCCGGCATTCAGCAGGGCGCGCGCGTCGATCCGCTCCAAATCTATGACCTTGTACCAACTGTGCTGCATGCTCTTGGCGTATCTGCTGAGGAGCCATTTGACGGTAAGGTCGCAGAGACAATCTTTGCAGATGGACGACAGGAGCAGGGCAGCGCGAAAAGCGCAAAGGCCAATCTTGTAGCACGCAAGTTGGAGCAACTGAAATTGAATCAAACGCTGGTGCAGTAACTGTGTGTAAAAGAGTCATGTTTCTAGGGAAGGGATGATTGTTATGCGTGTCTTGCTATTCGGTATCGATGGGCTGGCGTTTCGCGTGCTTGATCCTTTAATTGCGCGCGGACTATTGCCTCATTTTCAACGCATATGCCAGCAAGGAGCTCAGGGAATCTTAAAATCCACGATGCCACCAATGACCCCACCAGCCTGGATGTCGATCTCGACAGGCCTGCTGCCGGCTCAGCACGGCGTCTATGATTTCTGGGAATATGTGCAGACGGAGCAAGGACCACTTGCTCAGGTGGTAACTCATCGCAAGGGCGGCAAGGCGATCTGGAACATTCTTAGCGAATGGGGCAAGCGTGTGATCGTCGCAAATGTACCTTTGACGTATCCACCGGAGCCCGTCAACGGCATTATGCTCAGCGGCTATATGGCGCCTGATACCCATGCCAATATAACCTATCCTACACGCTTCAAAGACGAATTGCTGCAGGAGGTCCCTGATTACCAGATCGATCTTGATCCGGCTGTCTCGGGCGGCCAGATTGGTGATCCCCTGGCCGAAACGCTAAAGATGACGCGTAGCAGGCTTGCCATGTTTCGCCTGTTGCTTAAGAAGCCCTGGGATTTTTGCTTTCTGGCCTGTAGCGGCGCTGATCGTATTCAGCATTTATGCTGGGATGAGATTATGGCTTTCCATCCGCAAGCTGTAGCATATTATCAGATGCTAGATACTGCTCTTGGTATGATGCTGGCCGAGTTGGGGCCCGATGATCTGTTGATGATCATCTCTGACCATGGCTTCCAGGGAGTGCGCCGCAAATTCTATATCCAGGAACATCTGTACCGGCAAGGATGGCTACAGATGAGAGATACTAGTAAGCGGCGACGCGCCGAAATACTGGGGATGGCCAGAAAAATTGTCAAAGTATGCAATTTACAGCAACCTTTACGCAGGCTGAGGAGCCAGTTGCGCCGTAGTGGAGTGCTGGCAGTTGAGAAAGAGCAGCACCGTGCCCATCTACCTGAGCTCGATTGGCTGCGCACCGATGCCTGGGTTCCCTCGGCATCAGGCTTTCTGGCTGGCTATGCCGATATCTTTCTTGATAAATCTCTGACTGAAGAAGAGATTCAACTGCTCACCGATGCTCTATGCGCCTTGCGCGATCCCGAGACGGGGGCTTCGCTCTTTCTAGAGGCGCATCGTGAGAGCGTGTATGGTTCAGGGCCTTTTGCCCCCGCTGAGCGGCATTTGATCTTACTGGCTAACGAAGATACAACCTTGCCCACTGAACTTGGCAGAGGCGCTTTATGGGAAACTAGCGATGTAACTTCGGGTATACATCATCCCGATGGCGTCCTCTACCTCTATGGAAACTGCATAAAACCCGGAGCCAGGATAGCTCCTGCTCATGTGTGCGATATTGTCCCTACTATCCTCTCATTTATGGATGTGCCTACACCTGATGGCCTGACCGGCAAATGTGTACAGTCGGCATTTATTCGGCCTTTGACCAGGGTTTCAAGCGCTCCAGCTAGTGAAGGGATAGTCAAACAAAAACTAAAAAAACTGCTATCAGAATCGCGCTAAATGGCTAATCGTGCGCAACTTGGAAGGGAGGAGGAGTGATGAAGAGACGTCTGGTATTGATCGGGCTGGTAGTGCTCATCATTGTTGGCGGCGTTGTGGCATATGCTGGATGGATCAATCATAATGTGAATCCGCCAGAGGTAAGAGAAACGCCACAGCCTGTACCGCCCGCTGGGCATGCTCCTGGTCAGGATAAGGGCTGTGGAATTACCAGGACCGGTACAGGCTATACTTTTTCCTGGCTGCATGTCTCAAGTGGCTTTATCATGGACGATAAGAATTGTATAGTGACTCTGAAAGGCTTTAATTGGTCGCAACTGGAATTTGGCAATGGGATAGGTGGAAGCCAGAAAACAAGAATCAGTGAGGATGCGCTTGCCTGGTATAATCAGACGTTTCAGATGAATGTCTGGCGCATCCCGCTGAATGCGACCTGGTGGAATCAGAACGTTGAGGTTCCTCTGGCCGGAATGCGCTATCAAGATTGGATACAGCAGGTTGTCAAGTGGTCGGAGGAGAATGGAAATTATGTGATCTTGACCAAGGGTCCACAATTTGCTGATCCGCCGTGTGGTAAGGGCATCAAATTATGCCCCACGCAAAATCAGGGCCAGAAAGATATTATGCATGGTACTGCAGGCCCGGAGGTGCAGACCACTGGCCGTTATATTGACCCGGCTCTAACTATGTGGTCAAGCGTGGCCAGGCTCTACGCCAATGATCCAGCTGTGCTCTATGATAGCTGGAATGAGATGCAGGGAATAGACGATCAGACCTGGTGGACAAACACCAACAAGCTGATTTCGGCGATCCGGGCCGAGAATCCGCATTCCTTGATCTTTCTGGGCGGCCCTAATTTCAAAGGCAATGTTAATGCCTTAGTACAAGGAACTGTGCCAGATTTTGCTCAGCCCGATCTTGTCTACGATTTTCATGTGTATGATGGCTTCAAAGGAGCCTATCAGAGTAAAAAGTGTAATTCTCCCCTCAGCTATATATGGCAAGACTGGCCGGCACACGCCGATGAGCAGGTGGGCTTTGCCCAGCAACATGGGAAGGCCGTCATTTTTAGCGAGTGGGGGGGCTGCAATGATCTTGATAACTATCACCAGGCAATCATTGATTACGCTCGCATCCATCATGTATCCCTGGCGTATTATGATGAAACAAATGTGGCAATACGGAGTAACGGTACCTATCAGCTCACCGAGAATGGTCTAAAGGTGCAGGCTGCTTACGCCACACTCTAACCTGTAAAACCTATGGAGTTCGTTGTAGCTGTTTTAATGGAAATAGCTCTCTCTCCGGCCAACGTCATTGTTGATCGGGGAGAGCTTGAGGATGTCTGCATCCCGTAATCGAGTATAATAGGGATGTATTAGAAGTGCAAGCTTTATTTCATTGGATTTCTTTTACTATGGGAAGTGCCTGCTGGATAAGACTTGCCGCCAGCTCGAAGGAGAAAAGGCCTGTGTTAATCAGCAGGTGATAGAGCCAGGGCTGCTGGCCGTCGCTACCATAGTAACGGAGCAAGTAGCTTTCATGCTCGTAGTCGCGCTGCTCGATAAGACGATTTGCCTCGGCATGGCTTAGCTGAAATTCTTGCATAACGTAATTGATCCGATCAGGAAGTGGCGCGAAAACGTGAATATGGAGTGTGCGTGGAGCATTGTGGAGCAGGAATTGCGAGCCACGCCCGATAATTACTGCATTGCCACGACTGGCAGCCTCTAAGATTACTTTTTGCGTCAGGTGGAGATACACTGCTTCCTGGGCCTGGCTCTGGGGAACTCCGCTGTTGTTAAAGAAGGAGCCGTAGTTCATGGTGAGTGGGCTATTAGCCTTGAGCGCTTCAAGAATATGGCCCGCCATGCCAACCGTTTGTTCGTCTTGTCTGGCTACGTGCTGTACATCGACTTCAAGTCGCCTGGCTACTTCGTTGATAATCTCGTGGTCAACGTAGTTGAGCCCGCACTGTTGGGCGAGAAGCCGGCCAATATCGGAACCTCCGCTACCAAACTGGCGCGAGATAGTGACGACGACGCTGCCTTCGGCTGGGGTGCCGCTGGGCAACGGATCATTTGCTAGCATTGTTTCGGGGAGGAGCCTTGTATCTCCTCCCTCGTTGGCCTGCCCGTTCTTCGATTGTTCTCGCCCAGGTAAGAAAAACATAGCTTCAACCCACAAGAATATATAGTTCAAATTATATCATATTGTTCTGCGATATAACTTGACGTCTAAATGTGACTGAGCCAGGAAGCCGCTGGCATTCAGTTTGTGGTAAGTTGATAAGCCAGATTTTTGCCATCGGGGCTTATGCGTATGCCGGTGATGCTGGTGCCCTCAACCTTCCAGAGTGTGCTGCCGCTAAGTGCATTGAGTGCGTAGAGGCGCGAATGCTTGCAGGGTGCGTGGTTGGCAGGCAGGCAGGCAGTAACGAAGAGCAGGCCGTTATGGTACTGCAAGCCGTCTGCCTGGGGAGCGATGTAGGAGCCCTGAACTTCTGGGTGGAAAGTCCAGAACTCGGCTCCGCTCTGCATATCTATTGCTTCCAACGTGGGCACGGGTTTATGCATGATATCGTTTTTCAGCGTGACGACATAGGCTATTTTTCCATCTTCGGAGATCTGGGGCGCATGTGTGAGCGGAAAATTGTGCTGGCTCCAGAGTAATCGCTGGTTTTTGATATCAAAGGCCATAATCTGCTGAGAGTTGGAGACAAGTGCGGTACTACCGCCGGCTGCGATCTTGATGCTGGCTGGATCTTGTAGCGAGTTGGGCAGCGAGAAATTCCATAAGGTGTTGCCGCTGGGCAGGTCCAGGGCCAGAATATTTTGTGGTCTGACAATGAGCAGGGTATCTGCGATCCTGGCCATTGGAGATGCGTCGGTAGCAGCGGAAAGCGCTTCGCCAGGCAGAATTGCGCGCCTCCATTCAATCTGTCCCATACCTGTATCTATGGAATAAATGAGCCCGGCGACTTGCCATATAGCCTGATTGGGCAGCATCAGGAGTTTCCCATTATCATATGGAGTATTGCCTGTGACGGCAGGACCGGAGATGCGCCAATCAATTGTGCCAGTGTTCTGGTTGATAGCTACAAGCTGAACCATAGATAGAGATGCGCTTGCCGCAGGAGAAGCCTGAATGCTTGTCCGGCTAGCGACATAGATAAAGTTCTTATCGGCTCCCAGCACGCTAGCCCTTGTCAGGTCTTCTGGCAGATTGAGCGTGTGTTGCCAGAGAAGCTGCCCCGTTGCGCGCTTGAACTGGTAGAGTGTAAGCAAGCGCCCGAGAGGCGAGGGATAGGCCGGATCGGCGGGGGCAAAACGATATGCAGGCGCACCGGGATCACCAAGAGCTACCAGTAGTGTATCTGGAGACGCTGAGATAGCGGGCAGCGAAAATGCTCCCTCAGAGACAAAGCTATGCCAGAGCATCGAGCCATTAGCATCTGTAACTTCAAGCTGATGTTGCTGATCGTTAGTTTCAGTAGTGATAATACTGCCATTCGTATCAAGGTATAGCGCTTGAGCCTGGGCTGAAAGCGTTTGTTCCCACTGGGGTGTGCCCGTGAGAGCCGAAACCTGCTTAAGGCTGTGCGGCGCAGGCGTAGCCAGCGCATAGCGCAGGACACCTAACACAACTAAAAGGAGCAATAGCGCGATGGCAAAACGCCTTGGAGTCTGGCGCGCTAATTGGACAAGCTGCTTGCCATAATGGCGCGCGTAGCCAGGGATGTTCCGCAGTAACTTCCTACCGTGCTGAAGCCAGTTCTGCAGCTGCGCTAAAAGCTTTACTAATTGCGTCCTCCATATATAGACCAGCGCCGCTATGCTTAACAAAATAAACAGGAGCACAACGCCATACAGAACTGTAAAGCTCTGCACGGTGAGCACAAACAAACTTGACTCACCAGATGGCGTAGATAGCAAAGTTGGCGCTGAGCTAAATTCCTGACTAATACTGCTGCTCCAGCGCAGTGCGCCGCTGTGCATATCGAAGGCCGAGATGCGCTGCTCATGCTGGCTGATCTGTTGTTGCAGCACAACTATATTGTGGCGCGCATCGATCTGTGGCGTAAATGTGCGACCGGCATCGCTGCCGGTGAGGCCTGTCGTAAGCTGTTGAGACCAGTGCAGTGAGCCCGTCGAGGCATCGATGGCGAAGAGCCAGAGCTGCTCCTGAATCTGGGGAATTTGCCAGGTGATCCCAGTAGCATAAATAATGTTATCCTTGGCTGCTTCTGTCTTGCTAAGAATTGCCTGGTAGAGCTGAGGGCGCGTAAGGTTTTTGCCGGGCGGGCTATTAAATGTCCAGGCAAGCTTTCCCGTTGTGGCGTTCAAGGCAAGAAGTCCCTGCGGACCAGCGGTGAGCAGAAGATGCGGCGAGGCAGCGCTGTTAAGTTGGAGAGCGCGCGCTACCAATGGTTGTTGCCAGAGTACGCGCCCGTTTTGCCTATTCAAAGCATAAATTTTATGGTCGCTGGCGACGTAGAGCGTGTTTCCGTCAAGTTGAAAAGGTGGTGTGTAGGCCAGGGTGTCGTCAAGCGTCTGGTTCCATTGTAGGGTTCCATTTTGCAAATTGTAGGCTGCAATCTGGCCCGGGTTCAAAGCTTTAACTGTGTAGAGATTCTGGCCATCATTTGCCGGTTGGAAATAGTGCGTACCTTGAGTAGGATGGCTGCCGGGTGCGCGCCAGAGCAAACGATTATCAAGCGTGTAAACGCGTGTCTCTTTCTCGCTAGTAAGCGCCAGGGTATTGTTGCTGAGTGGCCTCAAACTATTGAGGCCAGATGCGTTTGATGCTGAATCTGTAGTATTCCATGTAGTGATCTGTTCAGCCACTTTGAGCATGTGTCGCGTCTGAGCCGTGCCTTGGCTGTCGAGCATGACAAAACTTGAAGCGCCGGCCTCGATTGGATTACTGATCGCGGTCTCCTTTGAATAGCTTCCAAGGTCGCGCTGCTGCTTGATCATCCCATTACTGGCGTCAAATGTATAGATGTAAAGGTGAGGCATAGATAGATCATGCCATAATAAGGCCGTACTTATTATTGCGAATAGCAATAATAAGTAAGTGAGAATAATGCGCCAGGAGCGCAAGGGACTTAAAGGGGTTGAGGATGGTAAAGCTGGAGCCGGTGTAAGAGGAATGGGGGTAGTAGGGATGGGGGTAACGCTCTCAATCCTGCTGGAAATTTCCGCCTTATCTTCTGTGGAAGGAAGTGGTGTATTGGCAATCGGATCTAGGGCCAGCAACTTTACTGTTGAAGGCACTTTATGCTTCATGGTTGCCCCAGGGTGAGAGAGAGTTTGAGGAACATCGGAAAGAGGCTTGCCTGAGGGCTTTGTCGTTTCGACAAGTGACTGCTCGGGCGCGTCTTCCTGCTCTTCGTCTTGATTATTAACTATAGTTATTTCGGAATGCTCAGTTTGCTGAGAGCTTGAAAGAGCCGTCTGTTCTTGCTCTTGCGGCTCTTTGCTTATGCCCGAAGAGTTTGCTTCGGGCTCTTGTGGCTGCTCGTCTTTTTGGGCTAGAGAGGATGATTCCTCGGCTTCGCTGGAGATGTCTATTGCAGAGCCTCGCATAGCGCTACCACTGGAGTGAGCTTGTTGTGGCTGCTGATCTAACTGGTGCGCTGGCGTGGCGTGGGTCAGCTTATGGGAGGAGCGCTTCTTGCGGCCCGAGCGTCGGCCTGTGCTCTTTCTGCTTACCTCATCCGAATTATCTGATCCAGCTTCATGTTTTGTAAAAGGGCTATGTTTGTGCTTCTCCGCCATGTCCTGGTCTTTCTCTACGCTGATATGATGACTGCGCTACTACTATATCAGACTGACTAAGAATCTCAAAGTAGTTGATAAAGAAAATTGGTCCAGTACTATACGCCAAGTGTATTTTGAAATCGATTTGGCGAAAGTATCCCCAGGGAGTAGCCTTACAAAGGTGTGTTCTGTATAGTACTATATATTTTATAGGCTCAGATCTCGGTAGTATCTTTCTTGATCCAGGCCTGTTGCAAAGTAGGGAATAGGCTCCGGGAGGTTTCTCTTGTCAAGGGATAGAGATCGAGAGGTAGCTGCGCCGAGAGCAGGTGGACGCAGCGCGAGCTCGCAAATGGCGCCGTGGTTTAGCGAATTTGAAGCGTTTTCCCTTTTTCCCGCAAGGCGGCGAGGAAACTTTGCAATAGCCCTGGTTTCTCATCTGGGGAGGCTGGATGCGTAACATCAACTTGCATCAGCTCGCAACTTTCCAGGTCGTTGCGAAACATTGCAGCTATGTGCGTGCGGCTGAAGAATTGCATTTCAGTCAGCCTGCGGTATCCGCACAAATCCGTCAGCTTGAAGAGTCAATGGGCGTAAAGTTATTTGATAAGATTGGTCGCAAGACCCACTTAACGCAGGCTGGCGAAGAACTTTACCTCTATAGTCAGAAAATTTTTTCCCTGATTGACGAAACCTTAGAGACGATGGAGGCACTGCGCAGTCCCTATAATGGGAGATTGAGCGTGGGAGCCGACACGACTGTCGGAACCTATGTTATTCCTGGCATCCTGGGAAAATTCCATCAGGTATATCCTGAGGTTGAGATCACCTTAGAAGTAGTCAATCGCGGCTATCTCGTCGATGCCTTGATCAATAATCGCATTGATATGGTGATTATGGGCAAGATCCCGACCGAGGTCCCGGTTTTTGTCGCACCTTTTGCCCCTAACGAATTAGTGCTGGTGGCTCCTCCAACTCATCGCCTGGCCGGATGTATAAATGTCCCCTTCGCCGAGTTGGCACGCGAGCATTTTCTCCTGCGCGAGTTTGGTTCGGGGACGCGCGCAGCGCTGGAAGGCGCTTTTCAGGAGGCAGGCTTGCCTCTGCAGGTTAGTATGCAGGTTGGTAATAATAGTGCGATTAAACAAGGAGTAGCCGCCGGACTGGGCATTGCCCTTATCTCCCGCGTGGCCCTGGATATGGAATTGGAGACAAAGCGGCTGGTGATCCTTGATGTTGAGGGATTCCCTATTATGCGGCAGTGGCGTCTTGTTCATCTGAAGGATAAAAATCTTTCGGCTACGGCCAGAGCTTTCAAATCCTTTATGCTGCAGCACGCCGATCTCTCTATGCGTTCGCACTCGCCTATAACTTCTGCCACGATGAGCAGAGGATTGGCCGGCAAGCAGTGACAACATGGCAGCACTCATTGATCTAGCGGCAAGTAACGTACAGCCCTGGGCCTGACGTGACTATCCATGATGGCAACTGCGATCGGCAAGTATTCCGCTGAAGCAACGATGAAGGGATATTCAGCAGTCTTGCTAATTAGACGTGTTAGCTGAGAGGAGGTAAAGCAGTGGCGTTTGGGCGTTGTTTTGAAGATTTTGAGGTTGGCGATGTGTATAAGCATTGGCCGGGTCGCACGATTACCGAATATGACGATACGCTCTTCTGTATGCTTACTATGAATCACAATCCGCTGCATATCGATGCAAATTATGCTGAGGATACGCAATTCAAAAAGCGGCTGGTTGTGGGCTCACTGGTGTTTAGCATCGCCTTGGGCATGAGCGTCCCTGATGTGAGTGGCAAGGCCATTGCTAATCTTGAGTTCGAACATGTGAAGCATCTGGGCCCTACCTTTCATGGCGACACTATCTATGCTGAGACAAAGGTGCTGGATACGCGCCTGTCCAGCACGAGGTCTGATCGTGGTATCGTTACGGTAGAAACTAGCGCCTATAATCAGCGCGGCGAGACGGTCCTGACTTTTCAGCGTCGAGTGATGGTGCCGACACGCGAGAACGAGGCGGCTCGACAGCGGGCCTGGGACGAAAAAATGGCCAGGCGCCGCAAAGGTAGGCAACTTTAGCTACGAAAAGCTTGCTAGCGCTTTCCGGGTTATCGTTTAAAAGTTCGCCAGAAAAGGCTACTACATGAGCGATACTTTGTAGTAGCCTTTTAGCGCTAGCGTTTTGCGAAAGGAAGTATATGCGTCTAAGAAGATCCGAACTGTCAACGCCAGCCAGTAACGAGCGGATGATAGAAAAAGCAGCGGCCAGCAGTGCAGATTTTGTGCTGCTCGATCTCGAAGATTCGGTTTCGCCGGGTGAAAAAGCTTCGGCGCGTCTCAAGGCCGTCAAGGCTCTAAAGACGCTGGATTGGGGCAAGAAGACGCGCGCCGTCCGCATCAACGATTTGGAGAGTGAATATGCCTACCAGGATGTGATTACTGTAGTGGAAGGCGCTGGCGAATACCTGGATATACTCATTGTGCCCAAGATCAAGGCGGCTCGCGATGTCTGGTGGCTTGATATATTATTGTCCCAGATTGAGAAACATCTAAAGCTGACAAGGCCGATCGGCATCGAAGTTTTGATCGAAGAAGTAGAGGCAATTCTTAATGTAGAGGAGATCGCTAGTTCGAGTCCGCGCCTTGAGGCATTGATCTTTGGCCCTGCCGATTATAGCGCCTCACAGGGCGTTGACAGCGCTGCAATAGAGGGTGAGCTCGCTATTTATCCGGGCGATCCCTGGCACTATGCGCGCAATAAGATAGTGATCGCGGCTCGTGCTGCCGGCATTGATGCCATAGACGGTGCCTTCCCCGACTTTAAGAATCTGGAAGCTTATCGAAGAGAGTGCCAGCGCTCGCGCGCACTGGGCTTTGTGGGTAAATGGGCTATCCATCCCAGCCAGATAGAGATTGCCAATCAGGTATATTCGCCCTTGCCAGAAGCTGTGGCCTACGCACGTAGGGTGGATGCCGCATATGCGGAAGCGCTAGCCCAGGGCCAGGGTGCCATTGCTCTTGATGGCAAGATGGTGGATGTGGCTATTGTGAGGAGCCTGCGCACAATTATCCAAAAAGCTGATCTGATCGGCATGTAATAGCCTTATTTTTCTGCTCTGCACCCGTGGAGAGAATTGCAGTTGGCTTGTCCTTCTCGCAGTTCTCTCTGTTCCATTCTATCACGATATATCACGCTTTATCTCTTCTATTAGGGGACTTGTGGCTATTATACAAGAAATTATATGTGTATGCTTGTAAGTTTGTTGATGCTAAAAATAGCGTAGGAATATTAAGAATTTTTTATACGTAATTTATGCCTTTTTTATAAGTAATGCTGTAATATAAGTAGGTACTACTCAATCTGGGGGAAGCTCTGTAGGGTAGCGTTCTGCTGATAGTTGAGGGGAGAAAAGCAGAGTTATGGAGATTGAGTATTGCAGTAATCACAAAGGCATAGGGGGAAGATAGAAGAAGGGAAAAGGTAAATGGGCAAGGTGGGAAGGGACAGGAGATGCATATAGGGGATCGGGGGATGGAAAGGGCGAGCATATAAAGAGACCAGCTTGATCAAGATGTATCGGGCTGGCCTCTTTGCTTGCCTGCTGCTTAGGTGATCGCTTGGCCTGGTAATTGCTGATGGAAGAAAGTTTCACCCTTACTATTATCTGGAAGAAGTTATAGCAAAGGTCACCCCTTGTGTGAGCTTAAGTTGCTGTTGCCAGTTGGTTGGTGACTCTGCTGTTGTTGCTACCAGCAATGTATGTGTCTGACTAAAAGATTGTTCCTGTCCCATGTCGTGCCAGCCTGGCTTATTTTTGGCGTATTCGTAGTTTGGATCTGCCAGGCGTAAGCCCAGATTATTGACGATATAGAGGGCATCGTCGTAGCGCTTAAGTGGGCCTGTAAAGGTTATGCGTATGTACTTACCAGCTTGCTGAGGGGCCAGTGCAATAACTGTGTTTGAGGGAGGGGAGCCCGCGTGAATCATAGGACAATACATCATCACTTTTGTGCGGACGGAGCTTACATCCGCCTGAGCCTGCAGGCGCTTGAGCCAATCAGGTGAGCTTAGCGCTGTAGTCGTGAACCACATACGAGCCTGAGTGGTCTTGCTCGTAAAAAAATCTTTATTGCCCATTTGATGCCAGGCTATCCATGAAGCTACAGAGCCGTCAGAGGCTAGTTTAGTGCTGATGCAAGGCCAGGTCGGCTGCAGACCGAGATCGGTAATGGTACGCAATGCAGAAGTATATGAAGTTGCTGCTTTGAAAGAGATGATCCCGCTTTCTGGATGCCATGGAGCTGATGATACTGTCGTCGGGTGATAGGCCTGTACTGATGTACCACACGCTGCACAAAGGAAAAGTATACAGCAGAGAAATAGCGGCATCTGGTAAAGCCGGTAGCGAGCTTGTAGAAAGCTTACAAAGCTCTTATGTTTGGAAGAATGTATAAACATTATCTCTCCACCAGTTCTAGATTGAACTAAGTCCTTAGACATACATCTCTTCAGGATATGTATGTTGCTAAGTTATGACGGCATATATGAGGTAAAAGTTCCAATAGAGCAGATGGCTTGACAAAGTGCAATGATCGCAGTTACACTCTTAGAAACTAGCGTTATATATGGTTGAGAGAGGATTTCTACCTTTCTGAGTTTTGAATCCTACTTTCCCGAATAGAAATTAAAGGATAGCGATAACCATGCAGAGCAAGCAGGGCACATCCATGAAGTTTATAACTATGTTTATGCTTGCCTCCTATCACCGTATGTATCATGAAATGATGTATGGTGAGGTGTCGCTGTCCTGTAGACATTTGGCATCCTTGCTCACTTGAGCAGGGGCGTAGAAGAAGAACGCTAAGAGGGACGCAGGCGACACACCTGCGTTCCTCTTTTTTTATTGAATGGATACCGATGAACTGTTCACATACTACAAGCGCAAGGAAGAGAGGGCTACTATGTTTGCGCGAGATGAAGAGCGCTCAGGCGTACACAGGCGTAGGCACTATTACATTACTACTGCCATTGATTATCCCAATGGGCCACCCCACATCGGGCATGCGCTGGAAAAGATAATTGCCGATGTCGTGGCGCGTTCGCACCGTTTGCGGGGAGATGATACCTACTTCAGCATGGGGCTTGATGAGAATAGCCAGCATGTCTTGCGCGCCGCCCAGGAGCGCAATGTTGAGCCGCGTGCCTGGATTGATGCCATGGATGAAGCGTTCAGGCTGGCCTGGGCAAAGCTTGAGATTAGCAATGATCATTGGATTCGTACAACAAATGAGCAGCATTTTCGCGCTTCACAGGAAATGTTGCGTCGTGCTCAGGAGAATGGAGACGTTTACAAAGCCGTCTATGCTGGCTGGTACTGCCCTAGCGGCAATAACTTTTATACCAGCGAGGAACTTGTGGATGGGCATTGCCCGGATCATCCTACCGTAGTACCCGAATGGTTGGAGGAAGAGAACTACTTTTTTGCGCTCTCGAAGTATAGCCAGCGCCTGCTTGAGTATATAGAGGCGCACCCAGACTTTATCATGCCCGCCGCGCGTCGAGCAGAAGTTGTGGCCATGATTCGGCAAGGCCTGCGCGACTTTTCGGTATCGCGTCAGCTCCGTCCAGGCCAACAACGCTGGGGCGTACCATTTCCGGGAGATCCTCGGCAGGTCATCTATGTCTGGTTCGATGCCCTGACGAACTACCTTACAGCTGTTGGTTTTCCTGACGATACCGACAAATTTAGCCATTATTGGCCGGCCAACGCGCATGTGATCGGCAAAGATATCACCCGCTTTCACTGCCTGTACTGGCCAGCCATGCTCATGTCTGCTGGCTTGCCATTGCCCGAACAAGTAGCTGTACATGGCTTTATTACCCTTGAAGGGCAACGCATTTCGAAAAGTGCTGGCAACATTATCGATCCAGTAGAGCTTGTGGATAAGATAGGCGCGGATGCCGTGCGCTATTATCTGCTGCGCAATCTATCCTTTTCTCAGGATGGCGATTTTTCGCGGGCCGGCTTGCTGCGCCATTATAACGATGAGCTGGGCAATGATCTTGGCAACCTGCTTAACCGCGTAGTTTCCATGATAAAGCGCTATCGGAAAGGGCTTATTCCGGTTCCCTCTGCTGCTGGGGAGTTGGAGGAGAGCCTGCGCCAGGCCACAGAAGCGCTGCCCGGGCGCGTTATCGCCTCGTTGGATAACTGGGAATTGGGAGCGGCACTTAGCAGCATCTGGAGCGTTGTGCGGCGCACCAATCAATATATTGAGCAGAGGGAGCCCTGGAAACTTGCGCGCGAACCCGAGAAGGCTGAGTTGCTTGATAGCGTACTCTATTCGGCCGCCGAAGCCACGCGCCTGTTAGCGCTTTACCTGGCTCCCTATATTCCCGCCTCCAGCGCTCGCATCATGGCACAGCTAGGCTTAGAGCCCGTTACGCCTGGAGCCTGGGCGTACGAGGGCAAATGGGGGAACCGTAAGTTAGAGCGAGTAGTGCCGGGAGCTCTGATTTTCCCGCGCATAGAGATGCAAGATGCTGCTGAGCTGTAAGGAAACAGCTTCGATATAAAGGAAGGAAGAGGAAACATAATGCCAATCATTGAGGTTGATGGATTAACAAAAACGTTTAGGAGTCGAGAACGAGCCAGCGGTTTGCGCTCGCGCCTGCAAGCGTTAGTTGCTCCGCGTTATCGCGAACGTGAAGCTGTCAAGCATATCAGTTTCTCTCTTGAAGCTGGCGAGGTGCTTGCCTTTATTGGACCTAACGGAGCGGGAAAATCCACTACCATTAAGATGCTTACCGGCGTTTTGTTTCCATCTTCTGGACGCGTGCAGGTGCTTGGCATGACGCCATGGCAACGGCGGCGCGTGCTTGCCTATCATATATCGAGCGTCTTTGGGCAGAAATCGCAGCTCTGGTACCATCTTCCGCCCAGAGATACCTTTGATCTGCTTGCCCATATCTATGAACTGGATATGCAGGCGTATCGCAAGAGGCGCGAGTTTCTTATAGAAGTCTTCGATATAGCCGATTATATGGATACGCCAGCGCGTAAGCTAAGTCTTGGCGAGCGCATGCGCTGCGAACTGGCTGCGGCGCTTTTACATGGGCCTGAATTGCTGTTCTTAGATGAGCCAACGATCGGCCTTGATGTAATTGCCAAGCAGCGCATTCGGGACCTGATCGGGCAGTTAAACACTGAAGAAGGCGTGACTGTTTTTCTTACTTCGCATGATGCAGGGGATATCGAGCAGATCTGTCGCCGCGCCATCGTGATAAACCGCGGCGAGATTATCCTTGATACTCCCGTGGCCCGCCTGAAGCGCGATTATCTGAAGGCCAAAACGATTGACCTGTTGCTCGATAAGCCTGTGGAAACGCTGCTACTGACAGATCAAGCTAGCGGGCATCAATATCTGCATTTTCAGACTGATACTGAGGGCATACGTATTCTCACGGCTAAAGGACGCGCCTTAAAATTGGAGATCGATATGACACGTCATCCGCTGGAGCCGATCATTGCGGCGCTTATGCAGCATTGCCATATTATCGATATGACGATTGCTGATCCTCCCATGGAAGATATTATCGCGACTATCTACCGCGAGAAGGGGCGAGAAGAGATGAGCTATGAGGGACAAGATGTAACGCAGGATAGCCTGGCCATAGGCGTGGAGGAATAAACTATGGAGGCATTACTACTACGGCCGCAGCGCAGTGGCTTACAGCGCCGGTTTCTGGCTTGGCGAAAATATGTGGCCGTATTGCGCGTAAGTGTTGCGAGCAATCTTGCCTATGCAATGGAGGTCTTCTTCCGCGCCCTGATGTTGATTGTGCTGGTCTTTATCCTGAGCCAGTTGTGGATCACGACCTTTCATGCGCGTGGCGCGCGCAGCCTGAATGGGTTTAGCATTCAAAGTCTGATTTGGTATCTTGTAGCTGCTGAAACTATTGCGTTATCACTGCCAGGCCTCTCGCGGCGTATTGATCTGGAGGTGCGCAACGGTCAGCTGGCTTACCTGCTGGGTAAGCCCTGTAACTATGTGCTGTATAACTTTGCCCACTATCTTGGCGAGCGGCTTGTGCGCCTGGTGATTAATGGCTTAGTGGGCGCGACCCTGGCTCTGATCGTTGCCGGCCTGCCCCACTTTAGCTGGCAAGGCATTTTGGCCTGGCCATTGGTCACGTTTCTGGCCCTATGTATCGATTTTAGCATCTACTTCTCGATTGGCCTGCTGGCTTTCTGGACCGAGGAGACACAATCTTTTGCCATGATCTTTAGTCGCCTCACTCTGGTATTAGGAGGCGTACTGGCGCCAATTGAGATCTTTCCGCAGCCTTTGCGCAGCATTGCCCAGGCCTTGCCCTTTACTGCTATTCTCTATGGCCCGGCCAGGACACTCTTACATTTTGACCTGGCTCAGTTGAGTCTGTTGTTGCTACAGCAGGTAGTGACCCTGGGCGTAGGCTGTCTGCTCCTGGCGGGACTATATCTTGTGGCGATTCGGCGTGTGAGCATCAATGGAGGATAGAGCAATGTCTGCACTGAAAATGGGGATGCGCACGCTGCGTTTTATTGGCGCGTATGCCAGGGCCAATCTCCGGGCCGCGATGGAATATAGGATCTCCTTCTGGGTCCAGATTATCTCGATGGTAGCTAACGATAGTTTGTGGCTCTTTTTCTGGTGGAACTACTTTCAGCAGTTTCCCTTAACCAACGGCTGGCAGGCTACCGATGTTGTTGTACTCTGGGCCATAACGGGCTCGGCCTTTGGCATAAGTGTAGCGGTCTTCGGCAATGCGCGCCAACTGGTAACACTAATCATGAATGGCGGGCTGGATGCCTATCTGGGTATGCCACGCTATGCTCTGCTCCACGTCTGTATTGCCGCAACCGAACCGAGCGCCTGGGGCGATATTATCTTCGCCGTGGGGGCTTATCTCTTGTTCCTGCGTCCAGATGTATTGCATATAGCCATGTTCGTGGGGTTGGCTCTCTTGTCATCCTTGATCTTTACGGCCTTTATCGTCATCCTCTGTTCTCTTGCCTTTTTCCTGGGCAATACGGAGGGGATGACTCAGCAGGTGTTTGGGGCGCTGGTCTCGTTCTCCACCTATCCGATGAATATCTTTCACGGTGTAGTCAAGCTACTACTTTTTACGGTGATGCCGGCTGGCTTTGTCTCGTTTGTGCCGCTGCAGTTGTTGCATAAATTTACCTGGCCCATGGTGGGAGCAATGCTGGGTGCGACCACAGTAATTGTCCTGATCGCGGTATGGATATTCGAGATAGGCCTGCGGCGCTACGAGAGCGGGAGCTTGCTTGGCATGCAGGGGTAGGAAGGATCTCGCCGCTTATTCGAGCACTGATGTTCATATCTTATTATCAGTGAAAATGAATTGAAAGTTCAAAAAATATAGATTGACAAATAAGATGAACCGGTCCTATACTACGGCAACTAGAGATACTGTGCGGAGCGTAAGCGAAGAGTGTCTCAGGAGATATATTGGAGCGTTTTCTGTTGGTGGCTTTATGCCTGGCATTTGCGACCAGCAAACTACTTGTCCAGGGAGCAACAAAATATGCTCACTGAAGGCAGGCATAGCCTCAGGGAGAGAGGAGACCCACGGAATGACTGTGCATATCAGGCGCCTGAGTTGGGCCGGTGTGGAGATTAATTTCAATGATCGTCGTCTGCTTATTGATACCTTGCAATTCAGTAGGCCGGCTTTGGAAAAATTCATGGGGCGTCCTCACTGGCCGCTTGTAGAGCTTGAGAAGACAGAAGGGCCGACCGATGCTCTTGTGACCCATATTCATCATGATCATCTTGATATCGAAGCATTGCGTTACCTGCTCGGCGAGGAAGGTAGCGTCTATTGTCATGCGCCAATAGTTCCTCATCTACGCAATAATGGGCTGCGCGCCAAAGAAATTGAGCTGTGGCAGAGTATTAGAATTGCTGCAGGATTAACC
This sequence comes from Ktedonosporobacter rubrisoli, assembly GCF_004208415.1. Taxonomy (GTDB): domain Bacteria; phylum Chloroflexota; class Ktedonobacteria; order Ktedonobacterales; family Ktedonobacteraceae; genus Ktedonosporobacter; species Ktedonosporobacter rubrisoli. The sequence goes on from NZ_CP035758.1 coordinate 9,183,049, forward strand.
ATCACGGCTGTTCCTGCGGTTGACTGGCGCGGCGATGATCAAGTTTCCTGGGTTGTTGAGGTAGGTGAGCATCGCCTGTTTCATGGTGGGGATACCATCTGGCATGGAAGTTGGTGGCAGATTGCTCACCGTTTTGAAGAAGGCTTTGACTGGGCCTTCTTGCCGGTAAATGGCGTTATTGTCGATCTTCCAGGCTACGCCCCGTCAGGCATTCCAGCTACCCTCACTCCTCACCAGGCAGTTGTTGCTACCCGCCTGCTGCGAGCGCGCATGCTCTGTCCAATCCACTATGGCCAGTTCAATAATCCCCCATTTTATGTTGAGCAACCGGATATCGCCAGGGATCTGCAAAATCTGGCTTTGCAGGAAGGCGTTGCCTTAGAGTTGTATCCAGATGGAGCTTTTGTGCTCTAATTTCCCAATCTATTCTCTTGGGAACTTGCCCAAGGACTGCTTAATCCTTGTCAAGCTCTTGAGAGAATATCCTCCCTGCCATCTTCAAACATGTGCATTTTATAACCTGGCGCTATTGCTTCATGCTATTACTGTCGCTGCTAATGACAGACAAACTTTCATTTATCCCCATATAGTAGTTTAATGATGCTTTACTCTATACCGTTGTTCAGTTTGTGAGGAAGAAGGAAAGGTGCTATAGTAGCGTATAAAGCTAAGGAGGGCCAGGTTGCTTAGCGATGAAAGCGTATATGACGTATGTCCGCACATGATGAGCAATGCACGACGACTATGAAAGAAGAAACACTCGGACAAAACGAGAAACTATTTCGCGCTCTGATCGAACATAGTTCCGATCTCATTGTGCTGGTAGATGCTGAAGGGATAATTACCTATGTCAGCCCTTCTGTAAGGCGCATCCTGGGATATAGCCCTGAAGAAGTGCTGGGCAAGCATGCCTTCACTATGGTTCATCCGGGCGACCTGCCTATTGTCCAGGATGCCCTTGATGATTTACGGCAGTCGCCGGGGAAGGCTGGGCAGGCCGAGTACAGGCTCTGCTGTCGTGAGGGTGGCGTGCGCTGGTTTGAGGCGACCACCACAAACCTGTTAGCTGAGCCAGGCGTAGCGGCGATCGTTGGCAATTTTCACGATATTACCGAGCGGAAAGGGGCTGAGGAGGAGCGCACCTATCTGTTGGCCCGCGAGCAGAATGCGCTCTCGCTGGTCCAGGCGGAGCGCCAGCGTTTGTATGATTTGTTTATGCAAGCGCCGGCGATCATTGGTATCACGCGTGGGCCGCGGCATATCATCGAGCTGGTGAATCCATGCTGTCTACAAATCTTAGGAAATCGTAGCGCCGCCGATTTTATTGGTAAGCCTTGTGCCGAGGTCATGCCGGAACTGGTGGGCCAGGGGCTTATTGCCATTATGGATCAAGTCTATCGGAGTGGTGAGACATATCTAGGCAACAATGTTCCTGTTTTCCTTGATGTTCAGGGCCGCGGCAGGCTGGAAGAACATATATTTAACTTTGTATATCAGCCCTCGCGCAATGTCGGGGGTAAGATTGAAGGTATCCTCATTCACGGCTTTGAGGTTACCGAACAAGTCCATTCATGCAAAGCTCTTGACCAATTTTTTACGCTCTCGCTGGATATGCTCTGTATTATAGATTTTAATGGGTATTTTCAAAAGGTCAATCCAGCCTTTGAGAAGATCCTGGGTTATGCGCCTGCGGAGCTTTGCGCTCATCCCGTCTCTTATTGGCTTCATGCTGAGGATAAAGAGCGCACAACCAATGAAATGCAGAAGTTGAAGAACGGAGTGCCGACGCGCTATTTTGAGAATCGTTATCGCACAAAGGATGGCACATATAAATGGTTGGCCTGGACTGCCATTCCCTCGCTTGAGGACCAGGTAATGTATGCCGTAGCTCGCGACATTACTAAGCAGAAACGTGAGGATCAACTCAAGGATGAGTTCATTGGCATGGCCAGCCATGAGCTTAAGACGCCTATTACTAGCCTGAAAGGCTTTAACCAGATCTTGCTCAGGCGCTTAAACAAGCAAGAGGACCTTCTGAGCGTCGAGTATCTGCTTAAAATGGAGAAGCAGGTCAACAGATTAGCAAAAGTTGTCAATGATTTGCTTGATATCTCCAAGATCCAGACAGGGAAGCTAAACTACCAGGAAGAGCATTTTGATCTCTCGCAACTGGTGCAAGAGATTGTTGAGATTTTTCAGGCCAGCACGTTTTCTCATTGGCTGCTTATTGAAGAAGCCATGAATACACCGGTGGTCGGCGATAGAGATCGGCTTGGCCAGGTGTTTATCAATCTGCTGACCAACGCAATTAAATATTCCCCGCAAGCTGATAAGGTGTGCATTCGCGTGGTGAGAGACCAGAAGCAAGGCGTAGTTAGCGTCCAGGATTTTGGTAAGGGCATTGCGAAAGAACATCATGATAAGGTCTTTGAGCGATTTTATCAGATAAGCAGCCCGGGCGAGCAGCCTTTCTCAGGGCTTGGCATAGGCCTGTATCTTTCGCGTGAGATTATCAGGCGCCATGCCGGTAAAATCTGGGTCAAGAGTAGTAAGGGCTCTGGGTCCACTTTCTTCTTTTCTTTGCCGCTCAGCGAGGAAGCTCCTGGCTCTGTTTAGGTTCTGGAATACAATGTTTAGCTCGACAGTTTCTCCGCTGAAGCAAGGCCTGGCCGTTATCGTGGGGTCAGACATATGTGAGCGCCCTGGATCGATTAAAGCCCCCTGATACCAGGGAAGAGGGCAACCAATCCAGCGCGCTTGCTAATTACTGCTGAGCGGGCGGAACGATTGGCAATAGGATATAAGAAGGATGCCCTTCGTCGTGTAAAATGTGCTGCTGGGCAACCGCTAACTCAGCATCGGCTCCTAGAGCATGGCCCGTATTGGGATTGCGATCCCAACGGGGAAAGTTACTGCTCGTAATATCCAGGCGGATGCGATGCCCTTTTTTAAAGAGATTGCTTGTTGACCAGAGATCGATCTCGTATTCATAGGCTCGGCCAGGCTCAATGAGGGAAGACGCTTCGCCGTGAGCAAAATTGCGATAGCGGGCTCTGATAATCCCATCAGTCAGGTTCTGGGCAAAGCCGTTAGGATGTACATCGACCAGGCGCGCTACAAAATCAGTATCGGGTGCGCTGGAGACCGCCCACAGATGAACCGTAATTGGCCCCGTGACCTCAATATCTTCTTCAAGGGTTGGTGTACTATAGACAAGCACATCTGCGCGCTCTTCAGTAGGGCGTTGATCAATGGGGCCACCGCGATATTCTGGCGTCATAAGCAATGCGCCGCCACGAGTAATCACGGGATTAGCCGGATCATAGGTATACTGATCGGCGGGTTCGACTTCCGGTTTGCTGCTTGTAAGCAGGCCATCACCATGCAGCGAATTGGCTTGCCCGTCGCTATGTAAATAGTAGCGGGTCTCGACGGCGCGGGCCAGCGGCCATTCTTGCTCATCGCGCCAGATATTGGCGCCCATCACGAAGATTTTGATCGGAGCCTCGTCAAGGATACCGGTATTTGTTTCTTTTAAGAACTGGTCGAACCAGCGTAACTGCAAGCTCATGAAGTCGATCTTTAAATCAATCAGAGCCGCGCTGGCGCCGAAGCCAAAATTGATCTCGCCAATCGGATTAGTGACTCCGCCATGCGTCCATGGTCCGATGAGTAGCTTGCTTTGTCGCGCCTGTGGCGTCGCGCCCTGGCTGCGTATAGCATTGAAATTATCGATGGTGTCCTGCAAGAAGACATCATACCAACCGCCGATATTAAAAGCCGGCGCTGTGACTTGCGCGTGCTTCCCACGGATAGTGAAGGCTTCGACGTTGGAGCGATCCATGACGTGCTCAAAGACTTCGAAAAAGGCCGGAGCCGCGTCGCTGCGCTTCACAGGGGCAAAATCCTTGAGGGGTAGATCCCAGTATCCGCGCGGTCCCAGCGCGTCCATCTCGGAGACGAGCGTATAGAGCGCCGCACCTAAGTGGCGGGGATCGGGGTCCTGCCTATAGCGGCGCATCAGCACATCGAAGCCCATCGAGAGTTGCCAGCTTGTCGAAGTACCTAATTCGAGCGCGCCCCCACGAAATAGCACGCCGTTGAGTGGATCGTTCCAGGTAATGAAAGGCACAATAGCCTTTAAGGCTGCAGGGTGCTGGACTGCTGAGATCCATTGCGTAAAGCCAAAATAGGAGGCTCCATACATGCCAACGCTGCCGTTGCTATAAGGGAGCCCGGCAGCCCAGGCTACCGTATCCACGCCATCCAGGGCTTCATTGCGGAAAGGGTCCCATGTTCCCTCGGAGGTGAAGCGTCCTCGCGTATCCTGGATGATGACGACGTAGCCGCGCCGTGCTACCTGGGCAGGATCGAAAACTGAGGTAGCCGTGGGTAGATCTTTGCCATAGGGGAGGCGGGTGAGGAGAACTGGCCACTGTCCCTCACCGGCTGGACGATAAACATTGGCACGCAAAATCGTGCCATCTCTCATCTGGGCAGGAACGTCAAAGTCTATAGTGATTTGCTGACCCATTTGCATAACCATGATCAAGATTGCTCCTCTGTAAAATTGGGATACAGCTTATCTGTATCTGTACTCATCTTTACGCGCTGATTTTTAGTGGGGTATATTCAATCTTTAGATCTGCCTGTATTGTAGCATCAAGATCGGTAGGCCGTAGCTATTTTGGGGAGCGCTAGATGGCTTGCAGCCAGAACAGCGGTTGAATATTTCCATTTCTTGTCTGCGCTTTCTACTTGCTTAGCGTGTTCGCAAAGGTTCGAATGGCTGCGGCAGCAATCCTAACGAGCGGTTTGCCATGTCCCAGACAGAGCGTGTCCACATTCATCTCCGCGATTTTGTGAACCGAGCGTTTGGCCTGATCCATGTCAGGGGTTGTATATGCAGGCATCAAGCTCAGGCCGAAAGCCAGATTCATCATGACATCCCCGCCAAAGAGTAGGCGCTGCTCTGCCTACCAGAATCCGCATTGACCGAGGCTATGACCGGGTTCATCAACAACCTCTAATCCTGGAAGCACCTCATCTAGTCGATCTCCTTCTTGCAACTCATAGTCTACCTGCACAGCTGGGCTAAGGTCTGGTGAGACGAACATTGTGGCGAGTAAACGATTAGTTAAGTTCAATTGTGAGCGAGGAGGCAGGATGGCTTTTTTCTCGCCGCGAATGACCGCGCTCTCGTAGCGATGATGAGCATAAACACATGCTCCAGTCACCTCCTTGAGCGCGGCAAGGCTCCCGGTATGATCGGAGTGTGCATGCGTGATGAGGATGCGTTTAATGTCACTGAGCTGATGACCTATGCTCCGAAGGTCTTTCTCGATTTGGGAGAGAGAGCCAGATACACTGGTATCAACCAGCGTCAGGCCATCAGCCGCTTCGATTACGTAGACGCGTCCCATGCGTAGACCCTCGATGCAAAAAATGCCATTGAGAATTCGATCCATGTCTCTCTCTTTCTTAAAAGGATTAGTACTGGATAGTACTAATATCTGGCGAATAAAAAGAGAAGCAGAGCTTCTCAAAAAGAAACCTATTTACCTGGTTACCTCACCCATACCCGTGCAGACGCACTCCATTAAAAAGAGCTCGGGAGTCACTTCAGCGACTTAACCGCAATTGAATATTGCTTCTTACAATTAGAACTATGTAGTACTAAATTTGATTTGCCAAGGCGGAGCCCTTGCCTTTCTTGCAAGTTTTTCTCAGTTTTTTTGTGATGCCCAGGCTACGCGTCAGATTCAGGCAAAAAAAGCTATCTTGACACTTCTTCACTTTATTCGTTATACTCATTCAAAATAGCGGTGAAGCTATCTTCCGCTGTACCAACCTTACTATATTGGCATCAAGTTGAGAGAGCCGAATGGCACAAGAAAATCTGTCGGGTGCATATCTCGTCATCCAGAAGGGGCCACAGCTTGGCAAGCGTGTGGAATTGTGGAAAGAGTGTACCACTATTGGTCGTAGCCGCGAATGTGACATCTTTTTAGAAGATATCGCGGTTCATCGCAAACAGGCCCGTATTTTACTTACTCCTGCGGGCTATATATTGCGCGATGACCACGGGAGCGGCGATAGTTATGTCAATGGCCGACCAGTTCAAGAGCAGCTGCTCAATAGCAATGATCAGCTTCTTTTTGGCAATACTCAAATGACCTTTTTTGCCCATGAAGGGACGCGGCCATTTCAATTCGCTTCGTCACGTGGCCGCGAATTGCACGCAGGAAAAGCTCTCAGTGCTCAGCCTGCTAGCGTAGCTTGCCTGGATCTGATCTCTACATTTGGAGATATACGGCGGATCGAGCTACCCCGTGAGATGACTATTGGGCGCAGCCGCGAGTGTGATATCTTTCTGGAAGATCTGGCAGTCAGTCGCACTCACGTAACTATTCACGAACTGCCAAATGGAGAATATGAGTTGCTGGATAATCATTCAGCTACAGGCACGTTTGTGAATGGAGGCGCTATGCGGCGCTGCATCTTGCGTGATGGCGATGTGGTACAGATCGGCGCTAGCAAATTTATCTTTCGCCTTCACGTTTAAGCGCTTGCCTTTGGTGCACCTGTCGCTCTAGACGCATGGCCCTCTCTCCATAATAATCTATCTCCACTCCATCGGATCTGTGCAATGGAGGAGCGTAGGCTCGTGTTTCGCGCATAAATTGCCTTACTTCCTGCGGCACATCGTGCAAATAGTTGGCGCTGTGCTGGCGTATATGGCTTGATGCGATAGCCCGATACGTTGGGCTGAAAGGTAAGGCCTGAACGTAGCCGGCAAATTTCCTGTTTTGCGGCTGGTTGAGTAGGTCTTCCAGCTCTTGTTTGCCCGCACTGCCACGGGGTGCGACGAGCATCTGTGCCTGCTTAAACAGGTCGGCGAGCGCGGCATCGCGGTCCTCATAATAATGGGGATCGAAAATCTGCACGATCTTATCAAATCCCATCAAGAAAAAGATACGCTTGACCTGCGGGAAAGAATGGCGTATCGCTTCGGCCTGCTCAACGTATAAGCCGCGATTGAAGAGAAGTATCCCCGCGTGTGGTAGACGTGGCCGCAAGACGTTCTGGAGCAGGAGTATGCGCTCAAGCAACAGCGGGCGCTCAACATTTTCTTTATCCACGGTTAGCTTATTGAAGGCCGCGTAGAGGTGCATAGGTTCGTGAGCGCGCGCGTACTGGCGCGCCTGTTTCAACAGAGCGATATGGGCAATCGTCGGCGGATTAAATGAGCCGGCAAAGATGATAATATCCTCGCGTGGCTGCGGAGAGCCGGGCGTCACGAATGCGCGCGGTGCTGCGCCTGGGTCCAGTTGATCAAGCTGAGCCTGCACATGCTTGAGAAAGTGTAACGTATGTGGCGAGAAGTGCAGATATCTACTCATAGCTCTATTGTAGCACAGACACCGCCAGAGCTAGCTCTGGGGATAGCCCATCCATCCCTAAGGCTAGCTGCGATTGCGCTCTACGAATTGCTTGATCTGTTCGATATCTGCTTTGAGCACATAGGAGCGGCGATCAAAGGGGAATTTGTGTCTTTGAATGTCGAGAAAATTCATATAATTGTATAGCGAAGCCTTACTGCAACCCACCGCAATGACTGCTTGCTCTATCGTTAAGCAATCATCTTTCGCAATCTTTGCCATCCGTCTACAATCCCCACTAAAAATCATCCTTTGCAGAAATCTTGCTTCTTGTCAATTTATAAATTTGGCAAAGACCTGGTTAACATCAAGGATTGTTGCTATGGATTAGCCAGTGAGTTAAGAATTTACGTAGAGCTCTCCAATCCTGATTGTTCCGCTGCCTGACAGTGGCAATCAAAGGGGAATTGGGGTCGCGCTACAGTCGCGGCGCGGCCCGTCACAATCTCTTGTCTCTCTTCAATCTCTTTTGCTGCTGCTTTAACTCTAGCATTGACATGTTAAATAAGCTTTAAGGCAAGGCTTACGGCATGTTAAACTATAGAAAAGCCCATTTTTATGGGCAAAACATCTATATATGTATCGTTCAGATAGATAAACTACCCATTGCACCCGCTTACTTTAGTCCGCTATATTCTAGGCAGACATTATGGAAAGAAATGTCAAATTCTCTCTACTGCCTCTCTTCTTCTTATGCTTGCTACCTTTCTACGCTACATCGTTGTCAGTACTTTTGAATTGCGTATTGCTGGTCTTTTTAGAGAGCCAGTGACCCACAATAGATGTGGAGTATTTTGTAATTTTGTGTTTGCGCCCTTTCAGGTTCTTGCCGGGAGGCGCAAGGAGGTTTTCTTATGAGCAGCCGGGAACTATTTAACAATTTTCTGGATCTGAGCAGAGCTGGCAGCCGCCGCTCGTTTCTCAAGCAGGCTGGCGCGCTGGGCGTATCTGCCACAGCCTTTGGGGCATTTTTGCAGGCTTGTGGCGGTGGGAATAGCAGCAGTGGGACCGGCGCGGGTGCTGCTCCCAACCCTGCCAACCTTGCCGGCCCCATTGATCTTAAGACCCTGGCCGAGAATGCGAAGAAAGAGGGCAAGCTCGAAGCAATTGGTATACCGCCCGAGTGGGCCGATTACAAAGATATCCTGGCTGGTTATACGAAGAATTACGGGGTTGACGTTGCCTATAAGGCCGAGGCTGAGTTTTCTTCGGCTCAGGAACTGGAAGTATTTAAGAAGTCGAAGCAGCATCCCCACGGCGATATTGGTGATGTTGGTTTCTCCTTTGGCCCTACCGTAATCTCTCAGGGGCTCGTATCACCCTATAAGCATGCTCATTGGGATGATATTGAAGACGATCTGAAAGATCCACAGGGAAATTGGTGCACAGAATATTGGGGCGCTCAGGCATTCGTTATCAATACTGATCTTGTGAAGAAGCCGCCCACCTCTTTCAAGGAGCTGTTGGCCGGCGATTATAAGAATATGGTTGGTATCGATGGTGATCCGCGCCAGGCCACTGACGCTTTTAATGCTGTCTATGCCGCAGCCTTGGCCACGAGTGGCAGTATCGATAACATTCAGCCCGGCATCGATTACTTCGTGCAACTGAAGAAAAAGGGAAGCTTCACAGTAGCGCGCTCAAGCCTGGCCAACATTACCAAAGGTGAAGTCGCTATCGCCATCATGTGGGACTATCTGGGCCTTGGTTTCCGCGATCAGCTCAATGGCAAGCCCAACATTAAAGTGGTTATCCCCTCTGATGGTTCGATTGCTGGCCCTTATGTCTCTATTATCAATAAGACAGCTCCCCATCCCTATGCGGCTCGCCTGTGGAATGAGTATATTTTCTCGGATGAGGGCCAGCTTTTCTATCTGACCGGCTATGCACATCCGGCCCGCTATAAAAAGTTGGTTGCTGCCGGTAAGGTTCCGGCTGATCTGGCCGCAAAGTTGCCGCCTGCTGAGCAGTACAATTCGGTCAAATTCGTTTCCGATCCGGCCAAACTGAAGGCTGCCACTGACCTGGTGAATCAGAACTGGCAGTCGCAAGTGCTTGGTCAGTAGCTGTATCTGCTATACTTGCGAGCAAGGGAAGATTGACAGAGCAATAACTGCTCCTGGGTAGGCGCGTAAGTTCGCGCCTACCATCAATTACACTCTGGAGGTGGAGCAATGCAACTACCAGCAGCCGATGAGGTCGGAGAAGCCACGCCGGGAAAGGAAGCAGGAACGCGCCGTGGGCGTTGGGGTTATACGTTGACGAGCTGGCTAGGTCTGGTACCATTTTTACTCTTTTGTTTGCTCTTTGAGGTGTTGCCGGCCATTGTGATCATTCAGGGTAGTTTTCTCAACGATAGTGGAGCTTTTACCCTGGCTAATTATCAACATGTCTTTGCTCAGATCAGCAATCTGCGTGCGTTTCAGACCAGCATCTCGATTTCTCTTATCACTGCGATCATTGGGGCCGTGCTTGGCTTTCTCGCTGCGTATGGCGTCTATAATCTGCGCACGCGCTGGTTGCGCAATTTCCTCGTAAGTTTTTCAAGTATTGCCGCAAACTTTGCCGGGGTTCCGCTGGCTTTTGCTTTTGTGGCCACGTTGGGCGTAACTGGCTTTGTTACCGTCCTTCTCCACAACTGGCTCCATGTCAATCTATACGATCTGGGGTTTAGTATTTATAAGTTCTGGGGCCTTGTCATTGTCTATGTCTATTTCCAGCTGCCCTTGATGATACTGATTACAGTTCCTGCCCTTGGCGCGCTGCGGCCTGAGTGGCGTGAGGCTGCCACAAATCTTGGCGCATCCAGCTTTACGTACTGGCGACGTGTGGCTTTGCCAGTATTATTGCCCTCGCTCATTGCGGGAACAATGCTGCTCTTTGCTAACTCGTTTGGGGCCTTTGCGACTGCCTTTGCGCTGGCCCAGGGCAACATTAATCTTGTGCCCATCCTGATCAGCTTTGTCGTGGCGGGCAATGTGGGTATGGATGTCGGGCTGGGTAATGCGCTAGCCGTTGGCATGATTATTGTCCTGCTTGTAGCCGTATCTCTCTATACGTCTATGCTGCGTCGCGTCAGTGTCTGGCAGGGAAAGTAGGAGGACAAGGTTTATGAGCACCAAAGTAAAAACCGTGGGCAGCTCCTCCGTCACGGAGGGGTCGCGCCAGAAAATCTCCTCAGGAAAGGCCAGCTTTGGCTTCGATAAGCTAGTTCTCGTCCTGGCCATGCTTTATCTGCTTGTCCCGCTTGGTGCCACGCTAGTTTTTGGCCTCTCAGGCGGCTCTGGCCTGGACTTAAAGCTCTTTCAGGATATTTTGAGCGATAAAGATTTTTCCAGCACACTCTTACTTTCGCTAGAATTGGGCTTTGCGGCGACTGTATTGAGCGTTGTGCTGGTAACGCCAACTGCTTACTGGGTGCAGTTGCGCTTGCCACGCGCTCGCCCACTGCTGGATTTCCTCTCGCTTGTACCATTTGCGGTTCCTGCAATCATTATGTCGCTGGGCCTCCTTGAAGTATATGGCAGCCCGAATCCGCTCATTGGTGTGCTCTCGCTGGGCCTTGTCCCGTTGTTGAGCAATCCCCCATTTAATATTGTCAATACGCCGCAGTTGCTGGTCTGTGCCTATGTGGTGCTCTCGCTGCCCTTTGTCTATCGCCCGATCGATAATAGCTTACGTGCGCTCAATACACGCGTGCTGACTGAGGCGGCCTATAGCCTGGGCTGTGGCTGGTGGAAGACCTTCCTGACGGTCATTTTGCCCAATGTCTGGCCTGGTGTGATCAGTGCCGCACTGCTCACCTTCTCGACGGCGATGGGTGAGTTTACGCTGGCTACCCTGTTTGGCCTGTATACCTTTCCTGTGTATCTTAATCAGACCGGGCAGGGCGATGCGCATAAAGCTGCGCTGCTCTCCATTATCAGCTTTATCTTTACCCTGATCTGCGTCATCGGCATTATCCTCTTTGCCCGCAGCAGGTCCGGTAGCGCTGTTGAGGCGGCTGCTGCAAGATAGCATAGAAATCCCTTGTGAGGAGCATGGTATGGCATTTCTTGAACTTAAAGGTCTGACAAAGCGCTTTGGGCAGGTGACGGCTGTGGATCAGATTGCTTTGCCTATTAACCAGGGCGAGTTTTTGACCCTGCTTGGTCCCAGCGGTTGTGGCAAGACGACGATCCTGCGTATGGTTGCTGGCTTTGAGATGCCGGATGAGGGAAGCATCTTGCTGGATGGTGATGATATTACTCACCGCCCGGCCAGCAAGCGCCCGATGGGCATGGTTTTTCAGTCGTATGCGCTTTTCCCGCACATGACGGCCGAGCAGAATATTGCCTTTGGTATGGAGGTGAAGAAGCAGCCTCGCGAGCAAATTAAGAAGCGTTGCGCCGAACTGCTGGAACTGGTGGGCCTTGGCGAAATGGGCAAGCGCTATCCCCATCAGCTCTCGGGCGGTCAGCAACAGCGTATCGCCCTGGCGCGGGCCCTGGCGGTTGAGCCCAAAGTGCTTTTGCTGGATGAACCGCTCTCGGCTCTCGATGCCAAGGTAAGGGTCTCTTTACGAAATGAGATTCGGCGTATTCAGCAGCAATTGAAGATGACAGCGATCTACGTTACCCACGATCAAGAGGAGGCTCTTGCTGTCTCGGATCGTATCGCGGTCATGGCCAAAGGCAAGATAGAGCAATTGGATCATCCCGAAGAGATCTATGTGAATCCTCATACAGTCTTTGCTGCCACATTTGTAGGAACAAGCAACCAGTTTAATGGAGTGCTCGAATCGGCGGCGCAGGGATTGTGTAAGTCAGCTAACCAGACGTTCCATGTCTTAGCGCAAAGCCGCTTGCGCGATAATGAGCGGGTGCTGATCGTTGTTCGCCCGGAAGAAGTTTCGCTCCATGCAGCTGAGGAGGGTCCTGGCATGCAGGCCAATGGTGTTGCCAACAGCATAGCAGGGGTGATAGAGCTGCGTACCTTCCTTGGTCCCTTTACGCGCTTCCATGTGAAGATAGATGATAGCTCTACGCTGATAGCAGATGTGCCAAGCCAGCAAGGTCGCGGATTTGCTATGGGCCAGCAAGTCAGGCTCTCCTTCAGGCCTGAGGCTTGCCAGGTTCTGCCCTTGGATGCTCGGGAAGAAGAGCTAGAGAAAATCGCTAACGCGGATGCGGTCTAAGCCAGCTTAAGGGAGATCAGCCCTATAGCTTGCTGACAAGCATTTTTCCCTCTCTGTATGCAGTGCGGGCAGGCCAAAGCTAAGCTTTTGTAAAAGGAGGCCAGCCCGCCTCCCTAATGAAGACCATGGACAAGCCATTAAGCGCTTAACTTATCAAGTTGGAGATAGGTAGCCCCATCCTGCTATACAGATGCAAAGGAAATGAAGCTGGCTCTCTGCTGCTAGATGTCATACAATCAGAAAGAGATGTGCAACGTTCGGCGCTCCTGGAGAAATATCGCCAAGCTTTCCGGTGAGGCCACAGAATATGCATATCTACTGTAGTAAGAAAGGTTTACCTGGTTTATGTCATTGACAGCGCTCTCACCTCTGGATGGTCGCTATTCCGATCAGCTTAGCGCGTTACGTGAGTCCTTTTCTGAATGGGCATTGATGAAATACCGAGTAATGGTAGAGATCGAGTGGCTCATCCATCTCTCTGCTAATGAGGAAATTCACGAGTTGCGTGCTTTTACTTCAGACGAGCGAGATTTTTTGCGCAACCTTGTCACTAACTTTGATGAGCATGAAGCTCTGGAAATAAAAAAAATAGAAGCGACGACGAAGCATGATGTCAAGGCCGTTGAGTATTATCTGAAAGAGAAAATAGCCTCGTCCTCTCTGGCCTCGTGCAAGGAGTTTATTCATTTTGCCTGTACATCCGAAGATATTAATAATCTAGCCTATGGCTTAATGCTTAAACAAGGGGTGCGCAACGTCTGGTTGCCTCTGGCATCTGAGATGGTTGCTCTGGTCAGCAAGATGGCTGAGCAAACCAAAGCAGTCGCGATGCTCGCTCATACCCACGGTCAGCCAGCCAGCCCGACGACATTAGGCAAAGAACTTGCAGTTTTTGTGTATCGCTGGCAACGGCAACTCCACCACATCGAGCAGTTGCAGTATCTTGGCAAGTGTAATGGCGCTGTTGGCAATTATAATGCTCACATCGCGGCTTACCCTCAACTCCCCTGGGAAGACATCTCGCGGCAATTTATTGAGCATTTGGGGCTGACCTTTAATCCGCTCACCACCCAGATAGAATCCCATGATTATATGGCTGAGATTTTTCATGCCATCGTGCGCTTTAACAATATTACCCTGGATTTTGTCCGCGATGTGTGGATGTATATCTCTTTCGAGTATTTTCAACAGCGCATCGAGGCGGGTGAAGTCGGCTCTTCTACCATGCCCCACAAAGTCAACCCTATTCAGTTTGAGAATGCAGAGGCGAATCTCGTTCTGAGTAATGCTTTGTTTGATTGTTTGGCCAACAAGTTGATGGTCTCGCGCCTCCAGCGTGATCTTTCGGATTCATCAGCACAGCGCAATCTCGGGGTAGGTTTTGGCCATTCCTATTTGGCCCTTGATGCGACGATCAAGGGCGTTAGAAAGTTGCGGGTGAATGAACAGCTTATACACCAGGAGCTGGGGAATGACTGGAAAATTCTTGGCGAAGCTATTCAAACAGTCATGCGTAAAAATGGATGTGATAATCCCTATGAGAAATTAAAGGAATTGACCAGGGGGCGGGAGAATGACGAGGTGGACATCAAAGAATTTATTAATAGTTTACAGCTCGTTCCCGAAGATAAGCAGCGTTTATTACAACTTCTTCCGACGACCTATATCGGCCTTGCTCCTTCGTTAGTCAGGCACATTTTTCAGGCTGACTAACGAAGAGCGGCAGCTAACAATGCGATGTCCAGCCGCAAGTCTCTACGGCATTCTAACATTTAGACGAGAGATACTTGCCTATGGCCTTAATTAGCCATTTCCAGCCAGCGGTAAATAGGTGATATAGCCATCTATATGAAGTTGCTGATAGCGCCTATGGCTTTGCTGCTGTCTTTGCGCGAACGCCTGCGCAAAGTCGGAGTGCTCGGGAAAAACGTAAGCCGCCTGAGGATCGGCCTGAACTGCATGCTGGTATGCTGGATAGCGGTTCAAGCCGGGACGTAAATCTACCTCAACAACTCCACAGATGAGGTGCTCCTGGCTCTCAAAGATCAGGCGATCGCAATCCCAGTAGCCAGAGTAGATATGGCGAATGCCACGGCGCAAGAGATCGTGGATAAGCTGCGTTTGTTGCCGCTCATGAGCAAATGCTAGTGGAAGATCGGAAAAATCTAACATGGTTCCGGCCAGCAACGTCAGGCCAATAAGTCCGCTGGCCAGCCAGCGCCAAAGCTTTTGGTAACCCTTCTGCGATAGATATTTTAAGCTGGGGAAATGCATTTCGCTAAAGAGGATAGAGAGCGCTGCTGGCAAGGTAAGTGCAAGGCCAACGAGATAGCGCGTGCTCCATGGCTTTTCAGCTGCAATCGGGCTGGAAGCATAGGATAAAAGCGTCACCCATATGCTGCATAGGAGGAGCAAACGAACAATATGTAGGCGGAGGATATAGTGCTCTTCTTCTGTGAGTCGCTGCCCGGCCTGGCGCTGGCGCCATAACATTACGAGCGGCTTCAAGCCAGAGAGTGTCGCCAGTCCTAATAGGACGAGATATCCTACTCCCCAACCTCCCTGGATCAGCATACAGGGTAGGCTATCGGCCTTCCATGTCCCATAAATGGGCAAAGACGTCAGTGGGCAGACCTGGCTCATGCCTGTGGCCATAGGTAATGTATAAAAGATGGTGCCTACAAGCTGCTTGAGAAGCAGTAGCCAGCCACTGGGAGCGCCGGAAAATTGTGTATGGTGGATGCTCCAGAAGACTGCTAACGAATTGTGATCGAGAGGCACTGTAAGGTTGTATATGATCAGCGGGAGCGCCCCAACGGTTAGGCCGAGCAGGAGGGCAGGTGTGGCCAGCGTACGTAGCTCGCCCCGGCAAAAAAAGCCGAGCACAAGGCCGCTGGTAATCACAAATGGTACCGAAAGTAGGTGACTCCACAGGGCTAATCCTGCCAACATACCCCAGCCAGCAAAGGCTAACAGCCGCGGCCACCTTCTGGGCGGGCCTGGTTTGCGGGCAGCTGATAATACCAGCCAGGCGGACAGACAAAAGAGGAGTGCAGCACAGACAAGCGTCTCGCTAGCCCCGCCTACGGCCATGATTTCCGGCAACATAGTGTGCCGTGATCCCAATACCAGGAGCAGAAGCGTGGCTAAGGCAATTCTTTTACCGAAAAGCAGGCTGCCGAGCCAATATATGCCGAACAGGAAGAGCGCGAAGAGTAGTAGCATGCCCAGACGTAGGGAGAAGAGCGAAGTACCTAGCAATTGAAATAGCACTGCACCAATATATGCCTCCGCCACACCCATATAGTCCTGGCCATAGAGATAGATAGGCCATTCGCCGCGATAGGCGATATGGAGCGCCTCAATGCCCATCGTCCCTTCATCGCTGTTGGTTTCAGGCCAGCCGTAAGAGATCAATATAATGCGTAGGAGCAGGGCGGTAAGAATAAGCGCACAAGCAATTAGCCCATACCTATGCTTTTTGAAATAGGCTGAGAACATTTATCCTAAGGTTCCCCTCTTTAGTGGCAAAAGGCGTTTATATGGTCTCCAGTTTTAAGGAAATTTTGGCACGGTACATCGTCGTCGGCGCGCTCCCCTGCTCATTGGTGTAGCCAAGCTGCCTGGCTCGTTCATATGCCTCTTGCTGAATATTTTCTGCATAGCCCAGGTACTTTAGAGCATTCCCCTTATTATAGTAATAAACTGCGCATTTGGAGTCAAGCTTGATGGCCTGCTCATAGGCGGCCAGCGCTTCTTTATAGCGCTTGAGTGCATAAAGTGCGTCCCCTATCCCATTATGGGCAACGGCGTCCTCCGGGTTGACCTGAATGGCTAGCTGATAGATCTCAAGAGCGTTCTGGAAGCGCTTTAGTTCCATGAACGCCTGGCCTCTATTGTTATAAAAGGTCGAGTTTCCAGGGTCCAGCTGGATAGCTTGTTCATAGGCGGCGAGGGCCTCCTGGTTGCGATGAAGGCCTCTAAGAGCGTCACCCTTGCCGTTACAGGCAATAGCATTAGTGGGATCGAGAGCGAGCGCCGCCTCATAAGCCTTGAGGGCCTTGGCATTGCGATTGAGCTTCCACAAAGCTCGACCTTTGCCAATATAGGCCAGCGCGTTGTTTGGCGCGAGCTCAAGCGTTTTCTCATAGGCGGCGAGAGCTTCCTCGTTGTGCTTGAGCTGATCGTGGATCTGGCCTGCATTGTAGTGAAAATTAGGCGTGCGGGGATCTATCTCTATGGCATTTTTGTAAGCGCTTAGCGCTTCTGGGTACCGCTCAAAGGTTTGTAAAACGTTGCCAAGTCCGTTAAAGGCTGGCGCATATTCGGCATCGAACTGGACTGCCTGTTCATAGGCGGCGAGAGCTTTCTCATAGCGTTGTAGGGCATAAAAGCTATCTCCACGGCCTGTGTAGGCGATGGCATTTTGCTGATCGAGCTGAATGGCTTGTTCAAAGGCTGTCAGCGCCTCTTTATAGCGCGCGAGCTTATTAAGTGCATGGCCGCGACCAATATAACTTTCAGCTGACACTTCGTAGCGCAAGGCTTTGGCATATGCAGCCAGGGCCTCCTGAGGCCGTTCCAGGTTGTAGAGCGCTTTTCCCTTACCAAGGTGAGCAGGAGCGCAATCTGTGCATAAGCTAATGGCCTGCTCAAAAGCTGCAAGCGCTGCCTCATAGCGCTCTAATCTGCTCAACACATCGCCCTTGTGACAATGGTAGCTGGCAAGGCGGGGATTTAAGTCAATGGCCGTCTCGAAGGCCTCAAGAGCCTCCTCGTCCCTTTGGAGAAACCAGAGAGCCAGGCCACGGTTATTGTGAAAGCAGGCATCGTCGGGATTAATCTGCATGGCCTGCTCATAGGCAGTAAGGGCTTCCTGGTAGCGCTTAAGGCGGCACAAGGCGTCGCCTTTGCCGTTATATGCATCGGCGAATTGTGGTTTCAGATGAATGGCTTCTTCATAGGCCAGCAGGGCTTCTTCGCTGCGGTGCAGATTGTAGAGAGCTTTCCCTTGTCCATTATAGGCGACGGCCATAGGGGATAGCGCGATGGCCTGGGTATAAGCTTCTAAAGCACTTCTGTTATTCTCAAGATAGAAAAGAGCGTGCCCTTTGCCAACATAGGCCGAGGCTGATTGCGGATCAAGCCCGATAGCGCGCTCAAAGGCAAAAAGGGCCTCTTTATAGCGTTTGAGGTCATAGAGTGCATATCCTTGGCCAAGATAGGCTATTGCTGAATCTGGGGCCAGCTGGATGGCTTGCTCAAAGGCTTCAAGCGCTTCTTCCGGACGTTGGAGCTTCCAGAGTGTGTAGCCTCGTTCATTGTAGATCTCGGCACCATCCACGTGCTGCTGAATGGCCTGATTAAAGGCTTCCAGGGCCTCTTCATAGCGCTGAAGGGCTTTGAGAGCTTTGCCCTTGTTGTAATGGAAAGTAGCGTTATCGGAGGCAAGAAGGATGGCCTGCTCATGGGCTTTAAGCGCCTCTACATAACATTTGATGTTATAAAGAGTCAAGCCCTTATTATCATGAAACGTGGCTTGTTGAGGATCGAGCCGCATGGCTTTATTATAGGCTGCCAGCGCTTCCTCGCTGTAGCCTAATTCGCGCAGAGCATTGCCTTTGCCATTATAGGCTCCTGCATGTAAGGGGTCGAGCTTGATGGCCCGATTATAGGCCTGTAAAGCCTCGGTATGGCATTTAAGCTGCCAGAGAGCATCGCCTTTGCCTGTATAGCCGATGGCTGAGTTGGGGCCAAGCTGAATGGCGCGCTCGAAGGCAAAAAGCGCCTCTTTATAGCGCTGAAGCGCGTAGAGTGCCTTCCCCTTATGATACCAGGCATCTTTATAATGAGGTTCGCAGGTGAGGGCTTGTTCATAAGCTACAAGTGCTTCTTGATGGCGCCCCAGACGCTCTAACGCCTCGCCCTTTCGGCTGTAAGCCGTCGACGATTTAGCGTCGAGGTGGATAGCGCATTCATAAGCCATAATGGCCTGCTCATAACGCCTGGCTTCAAAATGTCTATTGCCCTCGTTGAGCCATTGCACCTTATTCTGACGCGAAATGTCGATTGAAGGTTCAATGCGCCGCTCTGTTGTATCAGTAGAGGTAGATCCTGTGAGGATACGCGTTTGCGAGGCCTGGTTTGTGCGCGAGGCTTTTAGGGCTTTGATAAAAGTAACGACATCGGGGAAGCGATCCGAGCGATGCTTGGCCATAGCTTTGAGAATGGCTTCCTCAATAGAGGCGGGGATCTGCGGATTGAGTTGAGTTGGCGGAAGTGGCAGTTCCATAGTGTGCTGAAACCACATGGCAACCACAGTGTTGGCGTTGAAGGGACGGCGACCGGTGAAGAGCTCATAGGCGATACAGCCCAGCGAATACTGGTCGCAAGCTTTGCTCACCTTGCCCTCAAACTGCTCAGGCGCCATATAGGGCGGCGTACCACTGGCATCTACATTTTTCATACTTACAGTTTCGAGGAAGGTAGCAATACCAAAATCACCAAGCAGCGCCTCGCCTTTTTTATTGAAGAGAATATTTTCCGGCTTTAGATCGCGATGGATAATATTCTGTAAATGAGCATGCTGTAAAGCCTGGCCGATCTGTGAGAGCATTCTCAATGCCTCGTCTATAGGCATCGGACGTCCCGCCAGTTCGCGCAGGCGATCACGCAGCGAGCCATTAGAGGCATATTCTGCGATAAGATAAGGAGTATCATCGTGAATGCCGATATCGATAATGGTTAGAATATGTTTATGTTTCAGCTTCTCCAGAATGCGAGCTTCTTTAAGAAAATTATCACTACCCTCTTGCGATTGCAGGTGGGAGATGTTCATCATCTTAATGGCCACAATGCGATCTGTAAGAATGGTATGCTGAGCTTTATATACACAACCGAACGAACCACTTGCCAGCCTGGCAATTACACGATAATTGCTAATCTGTTGGCCTACGTAGTCATTCCCTTTGAACACTATCATTACCTCAATAACCGGGGAAGCGGTAATCATATTATTAGATGTTTATGGATAGAAAGGGTGCAAAAATACTATAAATAGGCTATGCTGCAATGTCAATGGGCATGGGGCCGAAATAGACGTTCAGGCTATGTTCTGTTTTATATTCAGTTTCGTCGCAAGCAAGAAAAAAGCTCCGGTTATGCTGCCGCATAGCGCGGAGCTCTTTTGGCAAAGAGATGTTAGCCCTTGAGCAGTTTGCGCATCACAGCTAACAGAATGCCGCCGTTCTGATAGTAGGTGACATCAATCGCGCTGTCTAAGCGCGCGATGGTCTGGAATGTGAAGGTTGAGCCATCTTCGCGTGTCACCTTGACAGTGACTTCCTTGTGCGGTTTCAACTCGCCTTCGATGCCCTGAATATCATAGACTTCATGTCCTGTCAGCCCTAGCGATTCTTTGCTCTCGCCTGGGCGGAACTGGAGGGGCAGAACGCCCATGCCGACCAGATTGCTGCGGTGAATGCGCTCAAAACTTTCGGCGATAACTGCCTGAATCCCCAGGAGCAAGGGTCCTTTGGCCGCCCAGTCGCGCGAACTGCCCGAGCCATATTCCTTGCCCGCAATTACCAGCAAAGGCACACCATCCTTTTGATAGCGCTCAGAAGCTTCATAGATGGTTGTTTGCTCGCCATCGGGCAGATGGACTGTATAGTAGCCTTCTTTGTCAGGCGTCAGGCGGTTGCGCAAGCGAATGTTGCCAAAGGTGCCGCGTACCATCACCTCATGATTGCCGCGTCGCGCACCATAGGTATTGAAGTCGCGCCTCTGCACACCATGCTCCTGCAGGTATTGACCGGCCGGGCTGGCTGCGGCAAAGCTTCCCGCCGGCGAGATGTGGTCTGTCGTGATCGAGTCATCGACCATAACCAGCACGCGGGCGCCGTGAATATCCTTTACCGGCGCGGGCTCGCTTGACATGTTCTGGAAGAAAGGAGGCTCACGCACATACGTTGACTCAGGGTTCCATTCGAAGAGCGTGCCAGTTGTGTTGCTCAGCGACTGCCAGTTCTCATCGCCTTCAAAGACGTGGGCGTAGTTCTGGGCAAACACTTCAGGCGTGAGCGATTTGCTAATGACCTCGCGAACCTCTTCCTGAGAGGGCCAGAGTTCGCGCAGATAGACCTTATCGCCATTGATATCGGTACCGATTGGCTCGTGGGTAAGATCGATATCTACGGTGCCGGCCAGGGCATAAGCGACGACCAGCGGCGGCGAAGCCAGGAAGCTTGCGCGGACCTGCGGATGGATACGGCCCTCGAAGTTGCGATTACCGCTCAGCACCGCCGCCACCACAAGATCGTTATCCTGAATGGCCTCAGCGACGGGCTCCAGGAGAGGACCGCTATTGCCAATGCAGGTTGTGCAGCCAAAGCCAACCAGGTGGAAGCGGAGCGCTTCAAGGTAGGGAAGCAGATCAGCTTTGCTCAGGTAATCAATGACGGCGCGTGAGCCTGGTGCCAGGCTAGTTTTGACTGCGGGGCTCACGCTCAGGCCGCGCTCAACTGCACGTTTAGCCAGCAAGCCGGCGGCAACCATGACCGAAGGGTTTGAGGTATTGGTACAGCTGGTGATCGCGGCAATCGCCACTGAACCATGCTTGACCTGGGTTTGCATGCCACCCACCTCTACTGAAACGCCCTTTTTGTGGCCATTGCTTGCTGCAGCCACTTCGGCCTGCTCGGTCTTGAGGCGATCCGCGTAGACTGAACGGAAGGTCTTGCCCAGATCCTGGAGGGCCACGCGGTCCTGGGGTCGGCGCGGACCGGCCAGGCTTGGTTCGATGGTGCTGAGGTCGAGCTCAAGCAGATCATCAAACAGTGGTTCTGGACTCTCGTCGGTGCGGAAGAGGCCTTGCTCCTTCGTATACTTCTCAACCAGCTCAACGAGCTTAGCATCGCGCCCAGTATCGCGTAGATAGCCTAAAGTTACTGCGTCAACCGGGAAGAGCGTTGCAGTTGCCCCAAACTCTGGGGACATATTGGCAATGGTCGCGCGATCGGCAAGACCAAGCTGACTCAAGCCGGGACCTGTAAACTCAACGAACTTGGCCACCACGCCGCGCTTGCGCAGCATCTGGGTCACTGTCAACACAAGGTCGGTAGCAGTTGTGCCCGCAGGCAAGCTACCAGTTAAGCGCATACCAATTACCTCGGGGGTGAGCAGATAGAGCGGCTGGCCAAGCAGCACTGCCTCGGCCTCGATGCCTCCCACGCCCCAACCCAGAACGCCAAGGCCATTGATCATCGTCGTATGTGAGTCAGTGCCAACTAGCGTATCGGGATAAGCAATCGTCTCATCGCCGTCTTTTCGCGTCATCACCACGGTGGCTAGATATTCAAGGTTTACCTGGTGGACGATACCTGTGCCAGGAGGTACAACCCTGAAGTTATCAAAGGCCTCCTGGGCCCAGCGCAGCAGCGCATAGCGCTCGCTGTTGCGCTCATATTCCCGCTCGACATTGCGCTGAAATGCCAGCGTGGAACCAAAGGTGTCAACCTGCACCGAATGGTCAATCACCAGATCGGCAGGCACGAGGGGATTAATCTTGCGTGGATCGCCGTTCATACGCGCGACCGCAGAACGCATTGCGGCCAGGTCTGCTACTGCAGGCACGCCCGTGAAGTCCTGTAGCAGGACACGAGCAGGCAAAAAGGGATATTCGGCATTGCTTGAACCGGCCTTGCCGGGGGCCCAGTTTGCCAGCGAGCGTATATCCTCTTCTGTGATCAATTCACCGTCTGCATGGCGCAGCATATTTTCTAGAATAATTTTAACTGTGAACGGCAGCCGGTCGAGACCCTGAATCCCATGTTGGGCAAGAGTCGCCAGCCGATAATAGCGGATAGGGCCGTAAGCACTTTCCAGGGTCGTACGGGCACCAAATACATCTTTGTACGCAGCCATATACACACGTCCTTTAGGGAGTATTTAATGTAGGAGATGGGTGACTACACATACGCACTTACGCGTCAACCCTTTGTTCTCGAACACTGATCTTGCCCTATTATATAACAAGAAGTCTCTCGCGGTGTCCTGAGGATAACCTGCCTCGTAATAATGGTAGGAGTAATACGTTATGCCGAATAAAGCCTGGTAAAATAGAAATAATAAGTGTACCTGGGCGTGTAGCGAGCTTGCATAATCCTCTTTTTGGTTATGTTCCGCAAAGAAGTAGTTCAGCTAGTAAGGAGTAAGATCATTGAGGCGCATTCTTTATCCTTTTTGCCTGGTAATTTTTCTGCTGGCTGGTTGTGCTTCCGCAAGTCGATCGTCACAGCCGCCATCGACAACGCCGAATCCGCCGACAACCGGCTCAACTACCACCGCCGCTACTGCAGCAAGTATCCCAGGCCTCAACCTGCCGGCAGGCTTTCAGATAAGCGTCTATGCCAGAGACCTTAATATGCCCCGCTTTATGAGCATCGGACCCGCAGGAGTGCTTTTAGTGGCCAATCGGGGCACGAACTCGATTCTGGCTCTGCTGCCGGGATCATCGCCCCAACAAGCCGGGGCTCAGCGCGTCATTGCCAGTAACCTTAATGATCCAACAAGCCTTGTCATGCACGATGGCTACTTATATGTTGGTGAGCAGACGAGTATCGCGCGTATGGCGTTAGGCAAAGATCTTAAGGCCGGACCTGTAGAGCGTATCATCACTGATCTGCCAGCCGGCGGACAGCATGCTACGCGCACAGTACTGATCGGGCCTGATAATCATATCTATGTGTCAATTGGCTCGTCATGTAACGTATGTATAGAAAAGGACCCGCACCGCGCAGCCGTCTGGGAGTATAACCTTGACGGATCGCAAGGTAAATTATATGCAAGAGGCCTGCGCAACGCCGTTGGTATGGCAGTCAATCCCTGGAATCAGCAAATATGGGTTAGTGTAAATGGGCGAGACCTGATGGGGGATAATGTGCCGCCGGAGACCATCTATGCGTTGAAAGATCAAGGGGACTATGGTTGGCCTCGTTGTCATGCTGGAAATATTATTGATCCCGATTTTGGCCGTAGCGCTGCAGCTTGTCAGGGAGTACAGCAGCCTCTCGTGAAGATGCAAGCGCATTCTGCCCCTCTCGGTATAGACTTCTATCCGAAGACGGCAACGCAGTTTCCATCAAAGTACCAGGATAGCCTGTATATTGCATTTCATGGTTCCTGGAACCGTAATGCACCCACAGGTTATAAGGTTGTGCGTGTGCCATTACACAATGGCGCTGTAGCTGGATCAGCCGAAGATTTTATCACCGGCTGGCTAACGAACGAGGGACCAGCCATGGGCCGGCCCGTGGGGATAACCTTTGCTCCCGATGGTACCCTGTTCGTCAGCGATGATAAAAGCGGTGTAATCTATCATGTATGGTACCAGGCCTGAGCTAGAAGACCTGGTTAGTGTGCGTGTTGTCACAGAGCAAACATCATGCCAGAGCAATGTATTGACAAAGTAGTGACACTTTCGATACAGTAGAGGCACCAACTGACTGTGATATACAATCGCGAGGCATAGGACATGGAGGAATGACGGTCATGGGGTTGTGTTTGGACTTAGGAAGCTGTGGGTTTGCGAATCGCGACAAAGCTCGCTTCTGCGCCCAATGCGGTATTCCTACCAGAGGGGCTTTGCTGCAAGGACGTTATGAAATTCAACAACTAACTAGCAAGGATCGTGGAACAGTGACCTTGCAGGCGATTGACCGGTATGCTGGGCAACCGGTGATAGTACGCGCTTTGGTACCACGAGAGTCGAGCGCTAAAACGCGCGAAGATTTTCTCCAGGACGCGGAATTGGCTGTGGCTCTCTCATCTCGTATACAAGAAGCTGGTAGTGTGCGTGTGGTTGACTATGGGCAAGATGGGCCACTGGCATTTCTTGTGAAGTCGGAATACGAACCTGTTACTGATGAACAAGGTCCGACCGCATCTGCTCAAAGCCTTGCGCAAGTCCAGCGCGATATATGGAAGGCTACGCAAACCCCCTTTTTTGGCCTGGACGACGAGGATGCGACAGTGAGGATGGCTGTTCCTGGTAAGCATAAAACGACGCAACCTCAGGGGCAACGCGATTGGCTGATGGAAGGCAACCAGGCCTACGAGCAGGGCAGTTATGAGGAAGCGCTGGGAGCCTATGAAGCGGCGACGGCGTATAATAGTTCTATGGTAGAGGCGTGGAGTGGGAAGGGGGCTAGCTTGCTACATCTTGGGCGCTCAGAGGAGGCCCTTAGCGCTTATGATCAGGCTATCGCGCTCTGTGCCGATAATCCAGAGCTCTGGACCTCACGGGGGAGTGTGCTCCATGAACTGGGACGTTATGATGAGGAGATGGCATGCTATGATCAAGCCCTTAAACTGAATGCCGACTATGTGTATGCCTGGAGTGGACGGGGTATGGCCCTGGCGGAGCAGAATCGCCCTGAAGAGGCCTTGCTGGCATTTGATCGGGCTTTATTATTAGATCCCAGGCAATGTAATGTCTGGCAGGCGATGAGCGATACGCTCTACAGCCTGCAGCGCTATGATGAGGCTTTGCTGGCCATTGATCGGGCCTTCGAGATCGATGATAAACGGGCGTCTCTGTGGGATACGAAGGGGAATATTTTACGCCGCATGAAGCAGCCTGAGCAGGCCCTACCTTTGCATGAGCAAGCTACCCAACTTGATGCGTACAATGCCACTGTCTGGTTTGATCAAGGCAACGATCTGCGCGATTTAATGCGCTTTCCAGAGGCGCTGGCTTCCTACGATCGCGCCCTTTCGCTTGATCCGACATTAGCCGGAGCATGGTATAATCGAGGAAATGTGCTGGCGGCCCTGCACAGGTATGAAGAAGCACTGGCTTCCTACGATGAAGCTCTTAAATATGATGAGGGGCTGACCTCAGCCTGGTATAATAAAGGCAGCTTATTGCACGAGCTCAAGCGTCATGAAGAGGCCCTGGTTGCATTTGATCGAGCACTGGCGGCAGATGCTCATTATATTGCAGCCTGGAATAACAAAGGTCTTTCTTTGTTTGCCCTGGGGTCTCTGGATGAAGCGTTGGCTGCTCTGGATCAGGCAACATCGTTTGCGCCAGAAGAGCCTGACGCCTGGTATAACAAGGCAGTTGTCCTGGAAAAGTTAGGCCGGCAGCAGGAAGCGCTCACATGTCAGCAATGGGCACAGTCATTGGATCAACGGAAAGGTCATATTGAGGTATAATACTCCTCGCATTTGCATGTATGTATATAAAGGCGCGTGTTAGCAGTTAGCAGGCGCCTTAAGTAAAATAACTCGATGTGTATTCCTGTTTCTTCTCTCTAGATATGTGTCCTGACTGAAAGATATAGAATACTGCCGCCTCTACCTATGGCAAGTGGGTGCCGTCGAGGTATCCCTACGAATAGATATCTGTTAAAGGTGTCTTTATGACTCGGAGGAGGGAATGCGACGCTGCGCCGATCTAGTTGATTGCGGTTATGATAATCGGGACAGCGAGTTGTTTTGTCGAGCATGTGCGCTGCCATTGTTAGGCACCGCATTAGCGGGTAGATATGTAGTAGAGGCTTTGGTGAGCAAAGGCGGATATGCGGCAGTATTTCGGGGAGTGGATCGAAACCTCTCTCGTCACGTCGCTATCAAGGTACTGTTACCCAGCAGAACTACACCTGTTGAACACGATCATTTCCTGCGTGAAGCGCGTATTGCGGCTACACTGGACCACCCAAATATTGTGCCTATTCTCGATTATGGGAAAGATGGTCCTAGCGTTTTTCTCGTGATGCCACTGTATACAGCTGGATCATTGCGTACCCGGTTAGCTCAGGTGAATGGTCCTCTGCCAGCTCAGGAAACCTTGCATAATTTTACGCAACTTGCCAATGCTCTACACTATGCTCATACTCGCCCTCGTCCCGTTATCCATCGGGATATCAAGCCCGAAAATATTTTAGTTCATCAGGAAGACCATCGCCTGGTGATCACCGATTTTGGTATTGCACGTTTACTTGAGCCGGGAGCGCGCTTTGGTCAAACGGTGACTGTGCGTGGCACCGTGGGCTATATGGCCCCTGAGCAGACGAGCGGCATCGTTGATCCTCGTAGCGATCAATATGGCTGTGCCGTCGTGCTCTATGAGATGCTGACCGGTTACCATCCAGTTGATCCGGCCAGTGGCAGCGTGCCGCCGGTCTCCGCGTTAAATCCAGAACTGCCAGCTACGCTGGATCTTGTCTTGCAGCACGCTCTTGCCACTCATCCTGAAGATCGCTACCTTGATATGCTGGAGTTCATGCGAGCCTTTGAGGTTGCCTGTCGCCCTTCCGCTAAGATGCGCATTCCCGCCCTTAAGCAGCATACGCCAGCCGAAGTGCGCGTAGTGCCAACCGTACGTGGCTCGACGGGCGTCTCGTTGCCGGTAACTCCCATGGGAACCAGCAAACAGAGCTCCGTGCGCAACCAGCCGCTTATCAGTACTGGAAGCGTGCGGGAGAAGTGCCGCGAAGGTGATCAATTGCTCAGGAAGCAGCACTATTCTCAGGCCTTGCAGGTCTTTGAAGAGGTGTTGCGGCTGGACCCCAATAATTTTTACGCCTGGAATGGAAAGGGAACAGCACTTTATAATCAGGGGAATTATCGTAAAGCTTATGAGGCCTATCAGCGAGCCACGGAAATCGATCCCAACAATGCAGTCGTCTGGGTAAGCGCTGGCCTGGTGCTCAATCGCCTTGAACGCCATCAGCAAGCGCTAGTGCATTTTGAGCGGGCCTTGAGCATTAATCCGCTTCATGTGGCCGCCTGGAATGGCAAGGCCGATACTCAGCTGGATCTGAACATGCCAGAAGAGGCCCTGGCCTCCTACGAGCAAGCTCTGGCTTATGATCCCAAGAGCTTCCAGGCCTGGAATGGTCTGGGGAATGCGCGCTCCTGCTTACGCGATTTTGCCGGTGCTGTTGAAGCTTATACACAAGCTTTGCTGGTAAACTCACGTAGCGCTGTGGCCTGGGGCAACAAAGCCGAGGCCCTTATTCACCTGGGCCATAATCGTGCGGCCCTCGATGCCTTGCATGAGGCTACCGAGATGGATAAGGGATATACCCGCGCCTGGCTGTTGAAAGCCGACATCTACGATGCCCTGGGTAACGTACAGGAGGCTCAGAAGGCGCGCAGGCGGGCCAGATCCTGGGGAATGAAGAGTTTCTAATAAAAATAATCGCCGTTGTTATATAGTTGGGGCACGTGCGCGACTAATGGCCGTGCCCCAGAAAAAGCATAATTAAGAGTAGCCCTACAGTCAGTAGCAACAGAAAGACAAGCCCGATAATCGTTACGCTAAAGACCGATGGCCGCTGCAGCAGGAGCAGCGGTAAAATCGAGTGTGGAGGGGTAACGCTACGTTGCTTGGCCGTTGTAAGCATCGATATCGTGGTTGGTTTATCTGTTGTCGCGCCATTTCCGGGTCTGGGAAGTGGCGTTTGCTTGCGCTGCGCTGGCTCCTCTAAAGTTGCCACTTGCGCAGCCGGGGCTCGCAATTTTTGCTCTTGTCCAGGCTCTGCGACTTCCACAGCCTTCTCTGCAGCGCGCAGGGGGAGCGTGCTAGCATTATGGTGATCGGGTATATTTGCCTTCCCGCTAGCCTGGAGCGCGTGCGATTTTTCCGCGCTGTTTTGTTGTTTAGCCTGAGCATGGCGCAAGCGCAAAGCGTGCTGTAGAGCCGCATCATAGGCTTGTGCAAATGCCATTATATTCGGGTAGCGCTGCTCTGGTTTTTTGGCTAATGCATGCAAAAAGATTTCATCAAGTTCTTTAGGCAAAGAACTATTATGGACGCTTGGCGGAACTGGCGGTGTGTGATGATGATGGTGTAACAACTGGGCTGCTGTACCCTCGAAGACGGCACGACCAGTCATGAGCTGATAGATCATCACGGCAAGCGCATACTGATCAGCCGATGGCCCAACGTGGACCGAGGTCGCTAGCGATGGATCATCGAATTGCTCGGGCGCCATATATAAGGGTGTTCCTACAGAGCGATGCAGCGAGCGCCCGCTGCGATAGAATGCAGCAAGCCCGAAATCAGCAAGTAGCAGATGTGGGCGACCATGAGGAAAGATACTTGTCAAATAAGCATATTGTTCCCCTTTTAAGGCGCCGCGTTCGACCCGAATCAAAAAATTGGTTGGCTTAATATCGCGATGAATAATCCCATGATCGTGGGCATATTGAAGAGCCGAGGCCGCATGCGTAAGATAATATCCCGCCTCTTCAGCTGAAATGGGCCAGCCAAAGCCAAACTGTTGTGTGCGTCTCTGTAGCCAGTTCCATAACGAGCCTTCCGAAATGTAAGGCATGATCAAATAGGTAATAGGAGGTCCATCTGGTTCGACGGTTTCTTCTCCAAAATGGTAGAGCGGCAAAATATGTTCATGTTCCAATTCGGCAACAGCACGCGCCTCGCGCTCAAATCTTAGAGCAGCTTGCTTCCCTTCAGGGGTGTTAGGAACGGAGCGCAGGTCCCCACACACTACTTTAATGGCCACTCTTCGCCCGATGCGCGCATGTTGAGCTAAATAAATGTCACCCATACCACCGCTCTCGATGAGCCGTACAAGACGGTATCCTCCGAGAGTTTTCCCCACCAGCATATTCATTTTTAAGTCCCTCGTGCTTGGAGGAGTGGGCATAGCTGCTAAGCCCTGTCTCCTCCTGATGATTCTCTTTCTATAAGACAGTATACTGTTGGAACAGAAAAGCGCTGGGAACAATAAGAAAAAGGTGCTACATCTGAGGGGCAAGGAGAAGAGATATGGGCTATCCTCTATAAGATAGGGGAAGGATAGCCCGGGGGGTTATTGGCCTAGCTGGCGCAAAGCATCGTATGCGTTGGCGGCAAGCAGCGGTCGCGTGGCGATGAGATTGCGTAGGGCGGGTACAGCGTCAAGATCGCGATATTGCGAGATTAACTGACAGGCAAGCTGTACTACCGCGTTGCGCGGATCATCAAGGGCTGCGCGTACGATCTGGTGACTATGCATACTTTCGCCTGTCGAATCCAGGCGTTTAAGCGCTTCCAGCGCCTGCGTTCGCACGTAGGGATCGAAATCATTAGCGGCCTGCTGCACTGTTTCTAAGGCTGTCGTATCAACCAGAATGCCGCAGGCACGGATCACCGCGCCATAAACGATGCTACCAGGAATATCAGGGTCTCCATTAGGTAAATTGTCGCTTTGCTTGGGCAAGCTGCTGCGCCGTTCCCTATCGATGACGCGCTGCACGAGTTGGAGCATAACGGCAGTGGCGCGCCGATCGCCAAGATGGGCTAGGGCATCACAGATGGAACTTAGAAGCAAGGCCTGTTGGCGATCGGCAAGTTTTGTGGCCTCTTCCAGCGTGGTCAGCAGGAAGGAGATTGCCCGAGGCTCGCGCAGATCGCTAAGAATTTTAAGCACGGGGATCTGGGCCGCACTATCTCGCCCTTTGAGCGTCTCTAGCAGTACATCACGTCCTGGGCCGGCCATCCAGCGCTCAATTTCATTCATCATTACCAGACAGCGGTACACTGTCTCCTGGATGCGCCTATCTTTCAGCTCACCTTTTGAGATACTTGTCCAGTAGCGACCCTGCAGCAAGGCAAATTTATGCACGGCCAGGATATTTTGCCAGGTGGGATTAGTGCGCGCCCCTTCGAAAAGGGCAGTAGCTAGAGCTGGTAAGTTTTGCTCGAAAGCGACAGGCAGAGAACTCTCCTCGTTGAGTGGGGGCCGCATGCTCTCTTGTAGTACCTGGGCAAAAATAAGCGCAGCTTGCTTGCTCATTTGCGGATTTCCATTCTTGTCGCGCAAGTATTTTTCAAGGGAAATAGCTTGATAGATTGGAATGGCAATATAGCTTTCAAGGCCGCCTACATGTTCGAGCCCATTGGCTATTAACAGATCATGCAAATGTGCAAGGTTAAGCGAGAGGCAGGCCTCGACTACATCGACTTTGGCCCAGCCCTCGGCTTTTTGTAGGGCATGGACCAGAGCTTCTAAGGCTGCTGCGGTACCCTGTTTGCTCAATGACTGCGTGGCGTAAAGCGAACTGTTTGGGTCCAGGGCCAGCTTCTCAAGAATTTTAGGGAGTTCCGCTACCTTTGTTTGGCTTGGCTCAGTTCGGCGTGGAGGAAAGCCCATATTTGTATCCCGTGGCGCAGTCTCCACAACTTTATAATTGCCAAGCATCAAGATGGCGAAGCGCCTGGCCCGTCCCTCTGGCGTCTCGGCTGGATTGCTGTCGGACGGAAGATCCTCTGGATCTCCTCGCTCGATAATTTGTAGCCAGACGGGAATAAGGTTACCGGCTCTATCTACCTCGAAGAGATAAGGAATGAGAATATTTTTCCACTGTTGGACAGAACCGATGTTGAGTAGCGGGATGATCTGCTCTGCCGTATCACGAACTGTGGCGCCTTTCCAACGCAGATCAGTGAGCAGGCGCGTCACTTCGATGCGCAGCGTGTTCAAACGTTCTTTAATCTCTGGCTTATCGGGGTCAAGTTCTGGTACAGGACGGCGTGCAGCGAGATGCTCCAGAGCGCCAGGTCGCTCTCTTACCTGGGATGAAAGCCTGGCCTCGATAGGAGTAGTTGGCGCAGCCGGGGAAGTTGGTTCCAGACCGCTGGACTTTTCAGTGATACCGATAGAGCCGGACTGAGTGGCTTCAACATCTGCGGCTTGGGGGAGCTCATTTGGTCCTGGTCCTATATCAGACATATGCACTCTCTATTCTTTAAAAAAATTTAAGGTAAATCAAGTTGGTGGCTAAACTCGTGCCAGGCGGGCTTTTATGTTGAACAAAACGCCGAGAATATAGCCTCATTGTACCGTTCTCGGCTATGCTGGTCAAGGGTGCGCACTTTTTGTATACGCGGTTCTGCCAGATTGTAGAGATGCGTATAGTAAGGCCCTAAAGGCCTGTATGCTGGCAAAGCCATGATGCAGCCCGAGTAATCACGCTCGCTTGTTGGTTAGATACGTATACTAAAAAGGAAATTGTGCGTGGGTTATAAGCTGGAGGTATGGGATGTCGGCTCAATTACGCTTACATGAACTGACTAGCCGCATTCATCATCTTTTAGAGTGCAGCGGGGTAAGCCTCGTCTTAAATTGTCCTGAAGTAGCCTTGCGTCATCCTCTTTTGTCTCTCTTTTTCTTAACCTGCCATTGTCCGATGATCTACTCGGATGCGCTGACAGAGCATGCTTTGCTTGAGAATGAGCGTATATGGGCATTGTGCGACATCGCCTTGCAAAGTGGGCGCTGTGTGGGCTACCGCGATGAATTTATAGAGAAAGCGATTGGTAGCCTGGCGATTGCACCTCTGGAAAGGCCGGCAGGAATCCTTGGGTTTCTCATTTGTATCAATACCCAGCCCTATGCCTTTGGGGAAGGAGAGCACCTTTTGCTGGAGCAATATTTACCAATTGTCGCTCAGCATGTGGAGAGCATCCTGGGTGATGCCTGTATTCCTTCGGCTCGCGAGGATGTTGAAAGCGATATAGTCACCGATGTGCGCGAGCAGAGCGAATTTATCTCGCTGGTAAGTCATGAATTGCGGGTACCGCTGACGGCTATCAAAGGCTATGCCGGTTTATTGCAGGCCTATAGCGTCGCAGATTTGCAGGATCAGGGAGGGGGGATGCGGATAACTGCGGCGCGTCAGCAACACTATCTCGATATTATTATGGCCCAGGTAAAACACCTGGAAGTGCTGGTTGGCGATCTACTTGATGTTTCGCGCCTGCAAGCCGGTCGCCTGGCTCTGCGTTGCACGCGCGTAGATCTTGCTCAGATATGTCGCTATGTTGCGCAACTTATGCAATACCGCCTGGAACAACAGCAGCCCGGTCGCTACCATATACGTTGCAATATAGATTCGGCCCTGCCCTATGCCTGGGCTGATCCCGACCGCGTACAACAGGTGCTTACCAACCTTGTAGAGAATGCTGTGAAGTACTCGCCGGAAGGTGGATTAATAGAAATACTTGCCTATACATGTGTTGCAAGGCTACCT
Organism: Ktedonosporobacter rubrisoli; assembly: GCF_004208415.1. Taxonomy (GTDB): domain Bacteria; phylum Chloroflexota; class Ktedonobacteria; order Ktedonobacterales; family Ktedonobacteraceae; genus Ktedonosporobacter; species Ktedonosporobacter rubrisoli. The sequence goes on from NZ_CP035758.1 coordinate 9,215,713, forward strand.
TTGACGAAGGATTATAGAAGTTCTAAAAGAATATATGCAACTATAGATGCTAATCATAAAAGCATAAATAGAGCTCAGACGGCCAGGATTTTGCAAATGGCATATATAACGGTACGTGATCAGGGGATTGGTATTCCAGCTCATCTGCAGGGTTCGCTCTTTCGTCCGTTCACGCGGCTCAACCAACCCCACGCTGGGCAGGTAACGGGCGTGGGCGTAGGACTGTATATTTCGCGTAAGCTTGTCGAGGCCATGCAGGGGCAGATCTCACTTGAGAGCAGCGAGGGTCAGGGCACCAGCGTAACGTTTACTTTGCCTGCAGAAGACCAGGATAAGGAGTAATCGGCATATATAACATCTAGAAAAGTACTGACCGTCGTGTGGAAACAGCTTCCTCTATTGCGAAATACAATACAGTTTGTTATAGTGTGCGTGTGTACTTAATTTAATATTTTATCAGGTAAAGGGAAGAGATATGCGAGTAGGCCTGCTTGAAGATGATGTAGCTATCCAAGAAATGCTCCTCCTTGTACTGCAGGATGAAGGCTACGCAGTCACGAACTATGCAAATGCTGAGGAATGCCTTACAGAAATGCAAGTGACTGTAGTAGAACCGGTTCCTATCCCTATAGACTTGATGATCATCGATTGGCGTTTGACTGGCTCTATTTCTGGGATTGAGGTAATACAGTATATTCGTAACAATCCTCGTCTCGCCCCCTACCTATTGTGTTAACAACAGCCGCAACTTTTAGCGAGCTTGGAGAACTACAAAATTTAGGTGTTTCTCTACTGGAGAAACCTTTCTCTGTAGATGATATGCTCGCACTGATTAAGCAATTGACCCGAACTTCTCATTAAACCAGACTGCATTTCTTCTAGTACTTATGGGGGTAGTCTTTGTGTATATCCCGATAAGGCAATTCCTCCTGTGCTTAAAACTTGATGAGTCCTTCCCGCTATCCAAGCCTGATCTGAGCTTGTTCCCCGTTTTTACCTCAGCATTTCCTTAGAAACAGTTGAGGCTACCTTAGAGAAAGCTGAAACTTTTTATGGATGACTTGTCCAAAGTATATACAAGCTGTTATGCTTTACATGTCAGTGATCACCAACGTCAAGATAAAAATGCTCTCCTGTCAAGGGAAGAAGGAGTGCCTGCATTTTTCTCTTCAAGAGAAGAAGGGAAGATCTCCGCAGGCGGGGTTGGTGAAGAAGCAAGAAGCAAAAATTTGTAGTCGGGTAGAAGTGATCTGCTCAGCGATGGTTAGCGGTTTCTCTCCAGTAGAGAGCACACGGCAGAATAGCTACCGCCATCTTCGGTATGTTAGGCGGAAGCCGGGGTAGTTAGAACGACACAGGGACCTGCAGATATCTTAAATATCCAGGCAATCAATGTATCCAAACGACTGGATGAGCCGTGTGTATAGTGTAGATGGATTAATTTATTGGCTCTACCAGGAGGGATACTGCAAAACTGTCGTCATAGAGTAGAGTCAGAGGTAAGAACTACTTCTTGATCCTGACGTTTGAAGACGTTAGGGGTACAGAGTCTGAAAGTTTTCAGGAGGAGAAAGAGCAATGCAAACGCAAAAAGGACGTGGTCGAGGTTTCGCATCTATGAGCCCCGAGAAGAAGAGAGAGATTGCTAGCAAGGGCGGTAAGGCTGCTCATGCTCTTGGCACTGCCCACAAGTGGACAAGCGAAGAAGCTCAGGCTGCAGGCCGCAAGGGCGGTTCTATCAGTCGTCGCCGTTCAGGTCAGCCGTCCAAGTATAACGTTCAGGCTTAATATCCACGTAGGACGCACGAAGGCTGGCTCATGTGAGCCAGCCTTTTTTGTTGCTCTTAATTCTGCTTGTGAGCTGCTTCAAGGTAGGGCGACATATGTTGTAGGATCAACCCAGATGTTATTTACGAGAACCATAAAATGCACGTGCGGGCCTGTAGAGGCGCCGGTGCTTCCTTCGTAGGCAATGACTTGCCCTTTGGTGACATTCTGTCCAACCTTAACGATAAAGCGTGCGAGATGTCCATAAATAGTGGCGATGTAGTGCCCATGGTTAATCTTTACGGCCCACCCCAGACCCGACCAGTCCCAACCTGTCCAGATAACTTGCCCGCTATCTGCGGCTAAGATAGGGCTGCCATATGGTGCGGCGAGATCGATGCCTGAATGGGGCTTGATACAGGAGCACCATGTCTGAAATTCGGGATGGGCAAAAGGCTGGGTAATAGTGGCGCCGGCGACAGGATGTACAAATTGACCGGTTCCCATGACTCCACTTGCGGTTACGGCTGTAGCGCAGGTGCCCCATATATCGGTACCTCCACAATAACCCTCATTGGTGAGCAGGGCAGGCGTTGGCGTCGGTGGGGCCAGATGTTGTGAAGGATTAAAGGTGCCGGAGGCGCCCGTTGAGAAAATATTGGTAATCGAAGGAAAGTCTTGCTGTTGCCCCGTTGCTAGCGGGGTCACGAAAATAGCTGTCAGAATGAGCATAACGATACTGCAGATAGCAACAATGATATGGACAATTGGGTGTCGTCGTCGCGGTCCTTTGGGCGGTGTTGTGCGTGGGCGCTTTTCGGTAGCTGGTATAAGCGTGGGTAGAGTGGTCGTGGTGTTGAGACCGCGGGTGGTAAGTGGCCTGGTAATCCTTGGCGCTTCAGGTGGAAGTTGGCCGGTGATGGCAGAAATTTGAGGTGGAAGCTGGCCGGTGATGAAAAAAGTTGGCGCTGGAAGCAGGTTTGTTGTAGACTGCGGCGTGCTGCCAGGGACTTTGCCATTGAGATATTCAACGGTAAACTGATCGGTTGCTTTTTCTGGCGTCTGTGGAGCTTGGATAGAGGGCCGGGAAGGCAGCGCGGGCATAGGTAGGGTAGGCTGGTCCTCATGTAATAGCGCGTTAGTGGCGCGACGATCTGGAGACGATGACATAAGTTATCCTCGCTTGTGTACCTAAGCAGGTGGTTATGTTGTGATACAAGTGTAACTGTATATGAGATTATCTGCGCTGGCTAGCATATGTGCAGAGGATAGCGCAAAAAGGCTAGTTTGTTGGCTACATCTTTACCGCAATATTGAAGCATTAGAAGATATAAAAGCTATGATCTACTATATAGTTTTGCCTGTTTGATCCCTTTCTGGCATCATATGCGCGAGGACACGCTTTCCGGAAGACTGGAAATAGGGACAGGGGGAAACAGTACTTTTATAATATATGCTGGTCAGTGCTGATACAGGCTGCTATAATGGCAAAGGTGATCTATACTATAGCGTGCTAAGTTGATTGGAGGTGCGTGTATTTCACACGAACCGCAGCATTCAAGAGATACACTACCGGCGCTGAATGTCGCTACTGATGCGGTACGCGCTCGCACAGTTAAATCAACCTCTGCCAATCTCAAGAAAAGGCTTCTGGCTCTCTATAAAACGAGAGGCGGAAGAACTTTCCGTTTTAATCTCACCAACTTTCGCCTTGGCGCTGGCTTCACACAACGGCGTTTCAGTATCACTGAGGCCGCCTTTCTGCTCATGGTGGCGATTATTACCTCACATGGACTAGGCGTCATTCGTCAGGTAATTTTTAATGCGCTCTTTGGTACAGGGCCACAGGCTAATGCTTATTATGCCGCCGCACAGTTGCCTGATATGCTGTATTATCTTATTTGTGGTGGCACGCTTACCCACGCCTTCATTCCAGTTTTTCTCTCCTACCAGAATAATAAAGGAGCTGCGGAGACCTGGCGCCTGACAAGCCTGATCTTCAATGTGATTCTCCTGGCGATGACTATCCTTGTTCTCGCTGGCGAGTTTCTGGCACCAGCTTATGTAAGCCACATCCTTGTGCCTGGCTATACACCTGCCGAGCAGGAGCTGACAACGAGGCTAACGCGCATACTGTTGTTGCAGCCGCTTATTCTGGGTCTGGGTACAGTGGCAACTTCAATCTTGAATAGCAAGCGACAGTTTTTGTTGCCTGCGCTGGCCATTGCTATTTATGATATTGGGGTGATCCTGGGCTTGCTTGTGGCTCTGCTTGTGCCGGGAGTGGGCATTTATGGTCCTACCTGCGGTATCTTAGTGGCTGCCTGTATGCAGGTGGGCGTCCAGATACCTGGAGTCGCCAAACAGGGAGCGCGCTATTCGTTTGTGTGGGATATACGGCATCCTGGCTTACGCCAGATTTTGTATCTGCTAATCCCTAGCTCTATTGCCGTGGCGATTGGCTATGTTGGCGTAAATATAGAGACAGCCTTTGCTTCGTATTTGCCCGATCATGCAAGCCTTTCGGCTCTGCGCAATGCCCAGATGCTACGCGGTTTACCGCTGGCCCTGATGTCGCAAGCTATCGGCCAGGCGCTCTTACCAAGTATTTCGGCCCAGGCCAGCTCTGGGCAGTATGTGCGTATGCGGCAAACTGCTTTTAAAGTAATGGGCGTTTCTCTCCTCTTAACTATCCCAGCGGTCCTGATCCTGGATTTTGTCGGGCGCCCGCTTATTCATATTCTCTTTCAGCATGGAGCTTTTAACAGCCATTCCTCCGCCTTAACGAATCTGGCTATGATTGCTTACCTGGTTGGTTTGCCCGGTCTGGTTATGGTAGAGCTGTTGGGGCGGGCTTACTACGCGTTGCAAGATGCTACAACTCCTCTCCTGACAGGCATATTCTCTATAGCGGCTCGCTATGGCTTAATAGCCTGGCTTGTGCATAGCATGGCTACTCCCTACGTGATAATGTCAATTCCGCTAGCGATTTCTATCGCTGCTACAGTTGAGGCTGTGTTCCTTTTCGCTATTCTCCTTCTACGCTTACGCAAGAAAGTGAAGCTAGATAAGGGCATGCAGCGCTTATTGCGCCGGCGGGCACGTAAAAATGTCAAGATGCAGGAGCAGCCAGCCACTACCTGATGCGTTGAGCACTTATTCCTGGTTGATATGCCGAAGTAGGGACCTTTAGACAGCTTCATCCGGGACGATTATCACTAGTAGTGGCAAACGATCCTGGTTATAGTATTGGTACTGGATAAGTGGAGCGCGTAAGGATGAGAGCTTACAGCGTTCGAAGCGTGGATGGCATGTGTCTAGGGAGCCTCATGTGGTTATATGGCGTTAAGGATATGTCTTTACTGCCGCTCCCTTATCCAGGGCTTTTAACCCAGCGCGGCAGCGCGAAAATTTCCCCAGAAAGAATAGACAGAAGCGGGATGTTTCGCTCCTGTCTATGCATGCTGCTCTTATTTTCTGGCTGCGTGTATGCTGCGCAATACGCGCTCGGGCGTCAAGGGCAGCTGGCGCACGCGAACGCCAAGGGCGTCAACTACTGCGTTAGCAATCGCGGGAGCTATGCCGTTTAGCGCAACTTCAGCTGTCACTTTGGCGCCAAAGAGATCGGAAGGATCATTGGACTCCACAAGATAGGTTTCCATCTCTGGCATATCGGCAGCATTAAAGATGCGGTAATCGCTAAGTGTTGTAGTCAATACGCTGCCCTGCTGATCGTAGATGAGCTCCTCACTGATGCTGGCCCCCAGGGCCAGGGCGACGCTACCTTGAACCTGTGTCTCGGCGATCAACGGATTGAGCACGCGCCCGGTATCCACGGCTGTGATAGCTTTGAGTACGTGAACCTGGCCGGTCTCGGTATCGACAGTGACTTCTACTCCCTGCGCGGCAAAGGTAATGGGTGTGTATTGGCTCTTCCATGATGCTGTGGCCATAATGTGACGATTCTCAACATTGAAAGCATGCTCAGCGATCTGGGCTATAGAAACCTTCTGCCCGTTGGGCGCACTGACGATGCCGTCAACAAGCTTTAAGGCTTCGGGTAGTGCGTTGAGCATACGACCGGCTATGGTCAGCATTTGCCTGAGAACTTGCTCGGCGGCCTTCTTCACAGCACCTCCATTGGCGTAAAACGTTGATGTGCCTGTGGCGCTAGTCTCGAAGGGTGAGGTAGCTGTCGTGGTGGTGTGAATAAGGATGTTTTCCATAGAGACGCCAAGGATCTCGGCAGCAATCTGGGCCAGCAGGGTATCGGCGTCGCCACCACCCGAGTTTATGCCAGCGAAAACGTCGAAGGAGCCTTCTTCGTTTAACTTAATAATGGCCCCGCTTGTGCCTGTAGGCGTGGCAGGTGAGCCATGCAACGAAAGCGCTATGCCCACTCCATGGCGGATATGTCCATTTCTTATCGCTTTGCCATGCCTCTCCTTCCAGCGCAACTTCTCTTCGACGATGCGCAGGCAATCGCTCAAACTGCTGCTTTCAAGCTCAAGCGATAAGCCTTTGCTTTTATGGGCCAGGCCGGCCAGTGGATATTCATCGCCAGCCTTGAGCCAGTTTTTGCGCCTCAAGGTGAGCGCATCGATCCCAAGTTGTCTGGCTACCTCATCCATCTGGCTTTCCAGCGCAAAGAACTCCTGAGCCATGCCCCAGCCATGCATAGCTGCGGAAGGCTGCTGATTTGTATATAAGATCTCGGCAAGGAAGCGCATATGCGGGCAAGGATAGAGCGCGAGCGCTCTAGACGCCGTGCCCTCTTGCGAAATGAGTGGATGAGTGCCGTAGGCGCCCGTGCTCGTGAGGAGGATCATCTGGTTAGCAACCAGGGTGCCATCTTTCTTGACGCCAGTTTTCATGCGCAGAATATATGGTTGGCGTGAGCGGCTGCTGCGAAACTCCTCTGCACGCGAAAATTCTAGCATTACAGGTAGCTTTGTCGTAGCTGTTAAGAGCGCGCAGATATCTTCAAGCACTATTTCCTGCTTCATATTTGGCGCATTATTGCTCGCTGGCCTGTCTATGCGGATGCGGCGGGCCGGTATGTCGAGTAAGCGGGCCAGGGTGCGACGTATATGGTGAGCAGCCTGCGCGTTCGTACGCACTACAAGGTAGTTGTTTTCATCAAAATAGGTGACGGCGCTATGATTTTCGAGTGGCGCTTGCTGGACCTGGGGGACAAAGTACTCGCCTTCGACTATCAGCTCTGCCTCGGCGAAGCCGTGATCTATGTCCCCTACTTCGGCGCGTACGCGGGCGGCGATATTGCGCTGAGGATCATAGATGCCGCGCGATTCCGACTCCGGATGGAGCTTGGGCGCATTAGGCGCGAGGGCCTGGCGAGGATCGAGAATAGCCGGCAAGACGTCATAGGTTACCTGGATAAGTTTCAGGGCTTCTTCGGCCGCCTCGGGCGTTTCGGCGGCCACGGCGGCCACGCGATCGCCGGCATAGCGCACGATATAGTCAAGGCAGTATTGATCAAATGGCCCAATCTCACTATCGGCTCTCTCCACGCTTGAATAGGGGATGCGCGGCACATCTTTATAGGTCAGCACCGCATGTACGCCCGGTACGGTCCTGGCTTCAGATACATCAATGTCTCGAATAACTGCGTGGGCGTGAGGACTGGTCAGGACGCGCCCATAGAGCATACCCTTCAGGCTAACATCTGTGGTGAAAGCCGCTTGCCCGGTTACCAGTTTCGTTGCGTCAATGTTCTTGATGGGCTTACCAATGACGCGCAACTGGTTCTCTGGTTGCGCACCGCCCTGCAGGGCTGCACTGGTAAGAGCCGGCATCTTAGCCGTAATGCGACTGATATTGTTGATGCGGTTGCCGTCGTTGGCGGGATGCTTAATAACATTGTATTCAAGATCGGATACTGCTTCCTGGCGCATCATAGCGGCGGCCCTGAGTACCGCCTGTACAGGCTTGGCATAGCCAGTGCAGCGGCAGAGATTGCCAGAGAGTGCATCGCGTACTTCTTGCTCTGTCGGATCGGGATTCCGTTTCAGGAGAGCGTAGGCAGAAAGCAGCATGCCCGGTGTACAGAAGCCGCACTGCACAGCTCCTATCTCGCTGAAGGCCTGTTGAAGCTGGTGAAGCTGATTCGCCGTTCCCACACCTTCAATAGTTGTGAGGGTGCAACCGCCAGCCTGAGCGGCGAGCATAACACAACTGGGGCGCGGTGTGCCGTCGACAAGGACCGTGCAGGCTCCACATTCGCCCGACTCACAGCCATGCCTCACCCCGCAATGGCCTTCGCGGCGCAGGAGATTCATAAGCGATTCATTAGGCGCTACATCCAGATTGGTAATCACGCCATTAATGCGCAGTTCGAGTTCCATAACTAGCTTAGACCCCTTTTCCAGATGGCACCATACCACGCCGTTGCGCTAAGTTTGTTGCCTCTTCCAGCACATGGTAGGCCAGATTAATTCCACTAACGCGTCGATAACTGCCGCTCACGCGAAAATCGGTAGGTGGATGGAATTCAGCTATGCTTGCTTGCAGGGCGGCAAGGAGATGCTGGTTGTCGGCAGGTTGCCCCTCTAGATACCGTTCTAGCGTCGCCAGGCGACGCGGTTCCATGTTGACGCCGCCAAAGGCCAGGCATACATGTTTATAGACCCCTTCCTGCGTCTCTACCTGGGCAACTGCGTTGAGGAGCGCGGCATCGGTAGACGTACGCCCGACACGTGCGAACGAGGCTCCGTTGTTGGCTTTATTATAGGGAATGATGATTTCTACAATCAGTTCGTTTGGACGCCGCTCTAAATTAAAAGTAGCACAGGAAATACGGCGCTCGTGTTTGCCTTTATAAATAACGCCAGAGAGAGCCAGTCCAGGATATTCAAGGGTGCCGCCGCTCAGATTGACTTGCGTTTTAGAGCCGGAACGTACCACGACTTCGGCCTCAAGAGCAACCAGCGCCGTCAGTAGATCGGCCTGCGAGGCCGTTCCGGTTCCTAAAGTTCCACCAATGGTTGCGCAGTTGCGGATTAAGCGCGAGGATGACGAGGCAAGAGCCGTCTGTGCAAGCACTCCACCAGCAAACTCTTGCAAAAGAGGTTCATCAGCGATACTCTGCAAGGTCGTCATCGCCCCAATGTGCAGAGAGCGAGTGTCTTCAGTGACGTAGGCAAGCCCCAGATCGCGTAGATCCACTACTGCTTGAATGCTGTCGTCTTGCTGGCCCAATAAATAGGTGCCACCAGCAAGGGCGACGGTCTTGATATCAAGACGCCCCAGCAGGAGAAGCGCGTCGTCAATGTGCTCTGCCCAGTGATATTCAACGAGATTAAGTAGCATAGGCTTTACCTTTGTAGAGGAAGAAGAGTAAACTTTTCAACATCAATTAATCCTTGATCTGTAAGTTTTAACGATGGAATTACCGAAAGCGAAAGAAAGCTAAGCGTCATACAAGGGTGGTCTAGCGTACAACCGAGCTCGGCGGTGACTGCATCAAGCGTCTGCAACTGCTGAACCAGTTCCGAGGCTGGTAACGGAGAGACAAGGCCGGCGATGGGCAAAGGTACGCTGGCCCGGATCTTGCCATCTACCACGCAGACAAAGCCTCCACCTATCTCTACAAGTGCCTGCGCTGCACGCAAAATATCGCTATCGTTGGTCCCAGTAATAACGATATTATGGGCATCATGAGCCACACTGGATGCTAATGCACCTTTTTTTAGACCAAAGCCTTTCACTAGCCCTTTCCCAATATGTCCGCTGGCGTGATGTCGCTCGATGACGATCAGCTTGAGCAGATCCCGCGCTGGATCAGCAATAATTTCGCCATCAAGGAAGGGCGCTTCTTCCTGTAGATGCTGTGTGGTGATCTGGCCAGGCTCGATCCCGATGATCTCTATTGGGCCTGCTTTGCCGGCTATACGTAGATCGGCGGCTGAGATATTGCCTATATTGATAGTGTCGTGTATGGCAATGGGTGCGCTGGAAGGAATGCTTGCCACTAATTCGCCGTGCTCAGCGACAACAAGTCCCTCTTTATAGACAGCTGCGACCTTAAAAGTTGCTAAATCGTCCAATACTACCATATCTGCGATGAAGCCGGGGGCGATTGCTCCGCGCTCGGCTAATCTAAAGTATTGGGCAGTATTGAAAGAGGCCAGCCTAATGGCTTCAACGGGATCAAGCCCCCATTCAATGGCCCGCCGCACCATTGAATCGATATGGCCGCGCGTCGTGAGATCTTGGGGGTCGCGATCGTCTGTGACGAAGAAGGCGCGCTGTGGATGCAACTCTTGGATCAAGGGAAGGAGTGTATCCAGGTTGTGGGCTGCTGAGCCTTCGCGAATCATCAGCCACATTCCCAGGCGAATACGCTGGCGAGCCTCTTCCAATGTCGTGCACTCATGATCCGACATAACGCCAGCGCTGGCATAGGCGCAGATATCGTACTCGCTAAGTCCGGGCGCATGCCCATCTACGACAAGGCTATGGGCGCGGGTGGCCGCTATCTTGGCCAGGACTTGCTCATCGCCGGCCAAAACGCCCGGCATGTTCATCATTTCGGCAAGTCCCAATACACGCTCGTCTTCCAGCAGTGGCAGCAGATCCTCGGCTGTGAGCAGGCAATATGGGCTTTCATAAGAGGACGCGGGAACGCATGAAGAGAGCATTACATACGTCGAAAGCGGTAAACCACGTCCGGCTTCCAGAACATAGCGAATACCCTGCAACCCCAGAACATTGGCGAACTCGTGTGGATCAAGCATGACCGTCAGCACGCCCCGAGGAACAACCAGGCGGGCGAATTCTGGTAAGACAAGCATAGTGCTCTCAATGTGCATATGGCCATCAATAAGTCCGGGCGCGAGCCAGCGCCCCTGGAGGTCGCGCTCCTCATGTCCTTGATAGCCGTCTGTGGGCCCGGTACGAGAGGTACTTACTCCCGCGACATATCCATCGGCAATGGCAACGTCAGCAAGATAGCACTCTCCGCTACATACATTGACAATGTTTGCGTTGCGCAGCACGAGATCAGCTTTTATCTCCCCGCGCGCAATCTGAATTCGGCGTCTCAGCCTGTCCATAATCCTCGTCCTCCCTCGTCTGTAAATGACGTGCCAGGTCTTTTCTACTGGAATATTACTATCTAGTTCAGTAGCAGATTTTAGCACATGAGCCGGATATTTCTCTAATTCAGCGAATCAGATGACCCTTCTGGGTACTATCCTTCGTCTGTGCAGGATGAAGCCGGTCTCTCTCTGCCCTTGCAGGATGGAGATATCGTATAATCTATATGCCTGTATGCAATAAATAGCTGTTAGAAAATATGCTTAATATTATACTCTCGCAGGCTAATGTCTGGCATAGAAAGGACTTTCACTTGAGTAATCTGGGCACGACCCTTGCAAAGCTGGCGGCCCTGGCCGGCGGCGCGGTTATCGGTACGCTGCTGGCGCGCTGGGTTGACGAAATGCTTGCTACGCGGGCGCATGAGCGCTCCGAGTACGATAGGACTCGTTATGCTAAAGGGCTCGGTCCCATGCCGATGGAGCCCCTGGAACCGCAGGCTGACGAGTCTGAGCATTAAGCGAGATGCAGGCTATGTACTGGTTTGTATGATTGCCTGATGAATATAGCATGCTCTTTTTGTCTGCAGGCAATCTTGCTATTGTTTGCTTCTGACATTAGACCAAGCATATGTGGGTTGGTGAATAAGTTCGCCGAAACGGGGAGATATGCGTCATGAAGAGAATTTGACGAATTTATAGGTCAACCTCTGGGTCAAGCACTAGCCTTGTTTAATGGTCTTCGTACGTGTTTGCCGCGCCTTTATGTCTCTGGGTTGGTTGAGTGGACAGCAATCGTTCAAGCTGTTATGCTTGGAAAGGAAAATGATGTAAAGGGAGAGAAGATGTCCAAGAGAGTTGTGCCAAAGCTGATAAACCTGGTTGTTCTCGGCTTGGTCATCCTGATTGTTGTGCATCTCGCGGTGGTAGCAATCATGATGGTGGAGAGTTCTGTCGTTAAAGAGAGCATCAGGCAAGCGAACCCGACGCTCGACTCGAAGTCCCTTGCCAGTGCACTGCGCGTGACGTTGGTGGCTGGTGGCTTTTTTCACGCTGTGTTTGTGCTGCTCTATAGCTGGCTCGCCTTCCAGATTCGCACTGGGTCGCGCTGGAGCCGAATGGTACTTACCGTGGTCCTGGCCGTAGCAACGATAGCCAGTGCCACCTCGTTCTTTTCCTCGCCCATATTCCGGCTGCTCATTCCTTTCGAGGACGTGTTCCAACTGGTGCTTATTGGCCTGCTCTGGCTCCCTGCCTCCTGCCGTGCCTTCTTCGCCGGACGCTTCTCTTCTGCAAGCCTCTCCGCAGAAGTCGGCAGTATCATGGTGGATCGGACGCAGGAACAGTGAGACAGATCTTGTCTTTTTGACAGCATACTTATCAGATGTCTGGGTTTTTCATTACATGAATATGGCGCAGATACCGCATGCTCTGGAGGATGCAGACGATATGCAGCAACTATGGCGCTCTCTACTACTCTTATTAGGTGTGGCTATTGTTTCTTTGTCCCTGGCCGCCTGTGGTGGCGCACGTGTGGATGTATCCCCTGGGAGCAGCGTGCAGGGAAATAGCGCTACGGTAGGCGCAAACCCTTCAGTCAAGACCACGACTACAAGCGAAAAAAGTACCATCAGTTTTACGGCTAATGGTGGCGTGAACGGTTCATATACTATCGAAAGTGCCCTCACTGCTTCAAAATTGCGCCACGGGCATAAGGAATTCACGATTGATCTAGCCCAGGGGGAGAAGTCAATCTTTATTGCCTTCTATGGCTATGAAGGACCTGGCACATATACGTTGACGAATGGCGTAAATGGAGGCGATATCAGAATCGATCTTGGCAAAAATGTTGGTACCTGGGATCTTGCCCTTGAACACGCTTCCTCTTGTACACTAGTGGTTACTAGCGATCAGCCCGGCCAGCTTACGGGCATCAATCGGATGCAGGGCCGCTTTTCCTGCCAGCTTTTACCCGCCTATACTGCTCACCACCCACAGGATGCGCTAAAGGTCACCGATGGGCGTTTCGACGTGCTTATTATCGTGGAGAGCTAAAGCATATTTGGGGAAAGTGTAAGGCAATCTGTTCATGCTTTGAGATAGCCATCCCGCCATATAGTACGATTTTTTTAGCTGGTGCGATATGCAATTTATTTGCTTTATATTTTATAAAGAAGCCTCTTTTCCTGGTGAAAATTCTCTCTTCGCGCCAGCAGTGCTGCAAATTGCCGGCCTAGATGGGCCGGTAAAATCGTCAAGGCAAAAGCTCTTCAAGGTGTGGGCACCATTCCTGCTAGCATCTCAGCAGTATGGGAAAATAGCTGATAATAGCCGGGTAGTAGAGAAATGTCGCCTCTCTCCTTGTTAGCAGAGCCATAAATTTGGCTTGAGCCATGAAAAACGCTGCTTAGCAGAACTTGTCTCTTGTCGTAATTTTGCACCTTTTGTGTCGCGACGTCTGATGGTAGGGGAAGGAAACTTATTTAGAATAATGATAAGTCGTAATTTCATACTTATTTCTGTGAAAAACCGTCGCAATCTCCGGAGATGTTGCGACGAAACGCCTATGATGTTACGTACTATATTTATAGCCGAGTTGCATACAAAGTATGATGTATGCACTGACCGCGACCAAGGCTAAAGCACCGTGTAGTAATCCTGCCGCGAAAGGAGGTAGGCCCAAACTTACTAAAGACCTGATTTGGTTAGCTTGAGAAGACAACGGTGTCATTATTCAATTGATCAGTGCGCTTTTTGCGTCCATTAGCCCTGATCTTCCTTACCCCGTTCTCGCACTTAAATTGGGTTAAAAGGAAAGTTGCAGAGATGCTAGGCTGAACTGAACCCCAACGTTTTCCTACCTTACCCAAAAGAGGACCCTATATTGAGCGAGCGGGGTGTGCGCCTAATGCACTCGATGTTGTTGTCCATATACATGTGACAACACACTATATTTCCTCCAGAAAGAGAGGCATCATGTGTAATCGGCTAAAAAGTACAAAGCTCCCGGTCCTCGTTGCCTGCTTAACACTTCTTGGTTTACTCTTGCAGGCTTGCGGAGGCTCATCCTCTACCCCTGGTGGTAACAACTCCAGTGGTAACCAGATTACCCTTACCGTCGCCTTTCAACAATTTGGTCCCCCACCCTATCATGAGGCTGAGTGGTGGCAGAAGGTCAAGCAACAGGTGGAAGCTTCCAATCCCAACATCAAATTAAAGCTGTTGCCTGTGGTCGCCGATGAAGGCAGCTATTACACCAAAATCGATCTGATGATGCGTTCGGCCAATACAGCGCCAGATCTGGTACGCGAGGATAGCTTCCTGGTTGGCTCGGATGTAACTGCGGGTTATCTGACCCCGCTGGACAAATATCTTGACAGCTGGCCAGAATACAAGCAACAGTGGTTCCCCAGCATGCAGAATATTACCACCTTCGATGGCCATAATTATGGCGTGATGGACGGGACAGATGTGCGCTTGATCTGGTACAACAAGGATATCTTTAAGAAGGCGGGTTTGCCCATCGACTGGCAGCCCAACACCTGGGCTGATATCCTCTCAGCGGCCAACACGGTTAAAGAGAAGGTGCCCGGAGTAATCCCCATGAACCTGTACTCGGGTATCCCCATGGACGAGGCCTCGACGATGCAGGGCTTCGAGATGCTGCTTTATGGCACCAAAGATCCCCTCTACAACTACGATAGCAAGAAATGGGTAGTAAGCAGCAAAGGGTTCCAGGACTCCCTCGATTTTGTCAAACAGGTCTACAATCCTTCCAAGCTGCTGGGTCCCACCAACGATATTACCCTGAGCACCCAGGCAGGTAATACCGTAGCTCAGCAATTGATTCCGCAGGGCAAGCTGGCAATCGATATCGACGGCTCCTGGATGCCGAGCAACTGGGTAAAGGGCGGCGCTGCCGAATGGCCCCAGTGGCAGCAGACGATGGGCATGGCCAAGATGCCCACCCAAAATGGCCAGGACCCCAAGTATGTCACCCTCTCCGGTGGCTGGGCCTATTCGATAAGCGCCCAGTCGAAGCATAAGGACGAAGCATTCCAGGTGCTGAAGGCTGCTATGAGCAAAGATCTGCTGGGCGGTTACGATGTGAGCTCTGCAAACATTGCCCCGCGTAAAGATATAGTTGACGTGCCAGAGTATAAGAATCAGCCGGGAAATGTCTTTTTCACCGATCTAGTGGGATTCACGCAATTCAGGCCCGGCTTCCCGGCCTATCCCAAGATCTCAGTGCAGATTGACTCGGCAATGCAACATGTGATGTCGGGCCAATCCTCAGCTGATGCCATGCAAGCCTATGACCAGGCCGTAACGGGTATCGCTGGAGCTAGTAATGTTGAAAAGCATTGACGAGTCAGGCTAAGCAGGCGAACCATCCTGTGGGCAAAAAAGCCAGGCTCGTTTTGTGCTAATAATCCAGTAACGGTGTTAATCTTAGAGAAGCACGGTAAACGCAAAATAGCTCACCGTGCTTCAATACCTTTTGCGATCTTTTATAGAGTTATAGCGTGCTAAACTTGCTTATTGTAAAATGCCCTTTTTACATTTAGGATTTTTGGGTAACCCATTACCCACCCATAAAGTATAAGCATATTTTATAGGGATTACTATAATGTCTATTTCAAGACTACTTGACATCTGCTTAGCGTAACAGTAACATTTATCATAAGTGTTTGTTAAGCAGCTGTTATCAGTTATATGCTAAAGGAAGAGCTGCCGGCCAGAACAAAAATGCTAAGAATGCTAGAAAAAAGGAGACCACACACGCAGCTTTCGTTAACAATACAGGTTGTTATGCGCCCACTATAGACATCGTTGTCAAGTACTTAATCTCGACGAAACCGGTATCCTCCCCATTACTCACTCTCTTTTAACTGAAATGGTGAGAAATAGGTGTAGGGTAACCGATTTAGTAACCGATGATGTTTGCTCTGCCTTGTGTCGAGGCTGACCGGGAAGATACGTCATACCTTCTCTGGCAAGCAGCAAGTTACAGGCAGGAGATCATCAACCTACCATCTGTTTATTTGCCGAAAGAGGAATACTATGCGTAGTCCGTCTAAGAAGTTAAATTTTTTTACATTTCTCGCGGGAGCGATCCTGTTCGGAATGCTACTTCAAGCCTGTGGAGGAGGTGGCTCCACAGCTTCAGATAATGGCAATGGACCAAAGACGATTACCGTTGTCTACCAACAATTTGGCCCTCCTCCTTATCCTGATGCTCAACTGTGGCAGAAGGTCAAGCAAAAGGTGGAAGCCGCCAATCCCAACATCAAAGTAAAGTTACAGCCTGTGGTCGCTGATGAAGGCAGCTATTATACGAAGGTCGACCTGATGATGCGTTCGTCAAGGACTGCTCCGGACCTGGTTATGGAGGATAGCTTCCAGATTAGTTCGGATGTAACTGCGGGCTACCTGACTCCGCTTGACAAGTACCTTGACAGCTGGCCCGAATACAAGCAACAGTGGTTCCCCAGCATGCAGAACATCACCACCTTCGATGGCCACAACTACGCGGTCATGGACGGGACGGATGTGCGCCTGGTCTGGTACAACAAGGATATCTTTAAGAAGGCGGGTTTGCCCACCGACTGGCAGCCCAACACCTGGGCCGATATTCTTTCGGCAGCCAACACGATTAAAGAGAAGGTGCCCGGAGTAATCCCCATGAACCTGTACTCGGGTATCCCCATGGACGAGGCCTCATCGATGCAGGGCTTCGAGATGCTGCTCTACGGGACCAAAGATCCCCTCTACAACTACGATAGCAAGAAATGGGTAGTAAGTAGCAAAGGATTCCAGGACTCCCTCGATTTTGTCAAACAGGTCTACAATCCCTCTAAGCTGCTGGGTCCCACCAACGATATTGCGCTAAGCACCCAGGCTGCTACCACAATTACCCAGCAATTGATGCCTCAAGGAAAAGTTGGCATCGACATTGATGGCTCCTGGATCGTCCACAACTGGGAACCCAACGGTCCAGCTGTGTGGCCTCAGTGGCAGCAGACGATGGGTATGGCTAAGATGCCCACCCAAAATGGCCAGGGCTCCAAATACGTCACCCTCTCTGGTGGCTGGGGCTATGCCATCGCAGCCCAGTCCAAGAATAAGGACGCAGCATTTGAAGTGCTCAAAACGGCCATGAGCAAAGATATGCTGGCCCAATATGGGATCGATTCAGGAAACACAGCGCCACGTAAGGACGTTACCGAGGTGCCGGCATACAAGAATCAGCCGGGCAACGCCTTCTTTACCGAGCTGGTAGGCTTTACGCAGTTCAGGCCCGGCTTCCCGGCCTATCCCAAGATCTCAGTGCAGATTGACTCGGCAATGCAACATGTGATGTCGGGCCAATCCTCAGCTGATGCCATGCAAGCCTATGGCCAGGCTGTATCGGGCATTGCCGGTGCAGACAATATAGAGAAACGCTAGGCCGTTGTGAGGTGTTGTCATAAAAGGGAAAATGGCTTTCTGCATTATGGCAATACGCACAACCATCAATGGTGATGCGAATGAAGCACGTGGGAGAAAGGATGCTTAACGTGCTTCATCGTGTTTATTGAGGAGTAGTATGATGGAACAGGTGAATACTCAGGTTGGGACAATTGGTTTGAGTGCCTCGACCAACAACGGGCAGCGTCGTAAGCAGATGCGGATCAGCATTTTCTTTATGGCGCCTGCATTCCTGGTGATCACCATATTTATGATAGGACCAGCCATCTGGGCTATCTATGTCTCCTGCACCAACATGGCCCTGACTGGTGCGGGGGCAGGAGATGTACAATGGGTAGGTCTGCAAAACTTTATCCACATCTTCAGCGATGGAGAGTTCTTCAACGCCTTTCGGGTCTCGCTGACATATCTGGTGGGTTCGGCACTGATTGGCCAGGCTGGTCTTGGCCTGTTGTTGGCCCTGCTGATGCGCAAGCGAAATCGAGCTTTTAAGGCGATATTGGGGGCGATAGTTATCGTGGCCTGGGTTATCCCCGACGTCGTGGCAGGCTTTCTCTGGAATGCTTTCCTGGCCGGTGGGCCACAGAGCGTGCTCTCGCCAGGCCTCTTAAACAGCATTATGAGCACCTTTGGGCTGCCCCAACATGCCTGGTTGCAAGAATATCCGATGGCGATGGTAACTGTGGCCAATATATGGCGCGGAACTGCCTTTTCTATGTTACTCTATGCTTCGGCTCTGGAAGGCATTCCCGAAGAAATGTACGAAGCGGCGGCCATTGATGGCGCGGGTATCTGGAACCGCCTTCGCTATGTTACTCTTCCTCTCATTAAAAGCTCAATTGCGACTGATCTCTTGCTGATTACGCTGGCCACACTCTCCGATTTCACGCTTGTCTTTGTCTTGACTGCCGGCGGCAGCAATATGAATACCGAGTTACTGACGATCTATCAATACAGGCAAGCATTCCAGTTCTATCAGATTGGCTATGGAAGCGCGATAGCGTTGCTTATTATCGCGGTAGGAGCAATCTTCTCCTTGCTGTATATCCGTGTTCTGCGCGTCGACTTATAGCTTCTTTAGAGGAGGTGTCTTATGGTTGTCCGCCGTGCTATTGCTTCGACGTCTATCTATGTCCTGTTAATAGCCCTGGGACTTTTCTTTCTGATCCCGCTGGCCTGGCCGGTCCTTGGCAGCTTAAATACGAGCGCAACCCTTGCAGTGACCTGGCCCAAAGAGGTCTCGCTGACAAACTTCATTACGATCATTGCGAATGGTCTTGTGCTTGAGCCATTTGCCAATAGCGCGATTATGGCGATCACTACAATGGTGCTGGTGAGCTTGCTGGCAGGATTGGCGGCTTATCCACTCTCGCGCTATCAGTTTCGCTTTAAAGCGCCGTTGATGTATATGATCCTCTTTACAAGTGCGCTTCCCATTCTGGCTCTGGTGACGCCGCTGTATGCCATGTTCGTTTCGCTCAACCTGGTTGATACGTTACAGGGCTGTATTCTTTTCTTCGTAGCCAGCGGCTTACCTTTTAGCATCTGGTTGATGAAGAATTTTATCGATTCGGTCCCGGTTGAATTGGAAGAGGCGGCCTGGATTGATGGCGCATCGATCTGGGGCTCTTTCTTGTATGTTTTGCTGCCAATGGTTGCTCCAGGCCTTGCGGTAGTGGGTGTATGGAGCTTTCTTGGTGCCTGGACCAACTTCTTTATTCCGCTGATTATTCTGCAAAGTCCAGAGTTATTGCCTGCTTCAGTGCATATCTATACGTTCTTTGGTAGCTATGGGCAGGTGAACTATGGTCAACTGGCAGCCTACGCCATGCTTTACTCATTGCCAGCCGTTGCGCTCTATACGCTGGTATCGCGCTTCTTCGTCCGTGGTATGAGTGGTGGTTTGAAGGGCTAGCAATTTCAATCAGGCATATGCCATGCATTTTCCTCTCTGCGAAAAAAATCCCCACTTTCTCCAGTTGAGCTGGAGAGGTGGGGATAGTGCTATTTCAGGTTAGTTAGCCCAGGGTGTCTACCAGACGACGCGCTGTCTGGAGCCACTCTTCAGGTGTGTCATCCGGGATGGAGCAGCCGTTGGCCAGGATAAGGCGGCGGCCGTTAGTCTGGCTGATGGCTGATTGCATCTCGTTTTTTAGCGCGGCCTCACTCCCGTGGGTAAGTGGGCCGCGTTCGGCCAGGCCTGTCATCAGGCATTTGTCGGTGGCTTTAGAGGCTTCGCTCAAGCTTGGCCCGGTTAGCCTGTCGCTCCAGCTGATGACAGAGACGGGATAGTAGGTGAAGGCATCGAAGTAAATCTGATCTCCCTGTTGATCCGGGTCTGCGTGAACATGCACTGTTGTGAGCCAGCTGTCCTTTGCGCCATCCAGGGCGTCAAGATCGTAAGGGCGACCAAAGCGAAAGTACTCCTCAAGGGTGAAATCGGCACTGGTAGCTCCCATGCAGGAGAAAAAGATGCCGCTGGCCCCGGCTTCGATGGCTGCAGCCATAAGCCTGCGCAGGTTGGAGGCGATGGTGCCTAAACCTTCCTCGAAAGGGGCAGGATTTTTACGTATCTCGCTAATTGTCTTGGCGAAGGGTCGGCCCATGAAGCGCAGCCCATAAGTTAAAGGGCTGAAGAGCGTTAGGATGATCGGATAGTCGTTGCCTACGCGCGAACGAAGGGTGCGGATGCAGCGCAACTGTTCCTGGAATATGGGAGTATCCAGGTCCAGGCGCGGCAGGAAACGCATTTGCTCTGTCTGGGTAATTGGCTGTTCAGGCGCAGGATAAGGTAGATCGGGCATTATTTTAATAATGTCCAATTTGAATTTGTTTACAAAGAAATCAAGGGTATATTCAGCCAGCCGTTCACCCGAGCCCTCCGGCTTGAAGTGGTGCCAGAAAAGGATAGGTACACGGTCTACTGCTTCTCCCTTTACCGCTGCATGAACGCGTTCACCAGGTGTCATCGTGCTCATAATTTGTCCTCTTAGCGGGTAGATACTTCGTTTAAACTTATTTTTACTTCTTTGCCTTGCCTGGACTATTCAGGCCTTTACACAGGCCATTATATCACCAAAACCGGCCGGGAGCCTCTCCCTACGCGCGTTACGATATATGACGTGTCTAAAAAAATATTTAGGATAGAACGAGCCAAAGGTTGCCTGGCTAACTGGCGTTGAGCAACAACATGCTATCGATAGGCTGTCCTCCCGGTTCGCATAGGCGAATGCGCTGCTGACCTAATAGCTCCTGTAATGCCGTGTAAATCGTATCGATGTCTAATCCGGTAAGCTGAGCTAGCTCCTGGATATTTCTCTGGCCATCGATGGCGGTATGGACGTGGCGTGCCTGCTTGCTCGGTAGTGCGAATAGCAGGCTCAGGTGGGGCGAGCCGTGCCAGGACGTCAGGCGCTGCGGGATAAGCTCTGCTAGAGAGGGCTGCAGCGAGGTAAGGGGCGTGGTTGTTGGAGAGCTATGCGCTGGATAGCATAGCAATCCGTGCTGCTTGGCGGCCTGAAGCATATGCTCAAGGATGTAGCCAAGGGCGAAAAGCAGTTTCTGGGATGGAGGCTGGCGGAAGAAAAAGACCGCCGCCATCTTTAGAGGAGTTGCAATCTTGCCAGTGCTTGTATCATTGCGCATAGGAGGCAGCAGGGTTCTGCTATGGATAAAATATCCTGAGCAATAATTTAGGCCGTAGCGTTTCACAAGGATTGCCTGGTGTGAATAGAAAATATTTTCGACTTGTAATAACGTTGGTCCGTGTTGTTCCTGCAGCATGCGGGTTGCCAGGGCTTCCGTCTGGAAGTTGATGATGAAATGTTGGGGAAGCAAAACGTCCTGACAGACGATGGTACGCAGATCGGTAGAGTACTCGCCCACGCGGTTGGCTTGCTGGGACCAGAACTGTACCACCTGTGCATCGGTAAATTGGACGATTGCCTGCGCTATCCATCGTAATAGTTCGTCAATGTTCTGCATTGTAGCAATTTGTTGTAAGAGTTGCGCTACAATCACAAGTTGCGGATTACGTACATTGGACTGTACGTGAAGATCGCCGAGTTCTTCTATCTCTTCCACAGTCTTCCTCCCTACTTCGACAATTCATAAATCCTTCGCAGGACCGTTAGCGGGCCTGCTTATCTACTTTTACTACTTAAAACGAACTCTTCGACATGCCTGGCAACGTCCCTTTGCCTGCTATTAAGCCGAAGTCTAGCTTTTTCAATCTCCTCAATGTTTATAATTTCTTATTTGTTTTGAATGTACAAGCCTGTCTCTGGACGAATAGACCAGGCTCTCTGGCTATTCCCGACGCGGAGCTTGCTCATCTCTTGTCCTCGAAGCAGGCTGTCTAGGTATTTGCCGCTTGCCCGCTCCTCATCAAGTAATCTCTATAATCGTATCCGCTTATATTATAAGCCTTTATTTGCAAATTTTGTGTTAATAATGTATTAAAATTATTCATAACAATGTATGTTCATTGTTTGCAATTTTACATAATAAATGTATCGCTGCTCGCTCGCATGACTGCATGCATCTGAGGGTCTTGCGCGGAGCTGGTAAATTGGACGGATACTTAAAGCCTGAGTTAGAGATAATCGCGCTGACTGCCTTGATCGCTACGCAGGTTGTAGCAAACGGAAAAGTATAGAATGAATTTTGCCGAAGCTACTTCTTATAGCCATTGTTGCGGGAGAAAGATCGGAGGGCAGCGGCCAAACGTGGCGGTCTGGCATTTCTGGGAGAAGCGAGGCTATGTGCTTGGCGAGCTCAAGCGCGAGATACATAGGGGACTTGAGACATATATGTATCACCTCGCGCGCAGGTGATATTGTACATAGACTTGTGGCCCGTCGCGACAGGAGTAAAGGGCGGGCCACAGAGCAAACTTGCGTGCTAAGCCACCTGATGCATCAGGCCTGATCGCCGAAGATGGTATAATGCCAGTCTTTACGCGCCTCGCCGCTAAGCTCAATCATGACATGTTTGATCTGCGTATACTCCTCAAAAGAGTACATTGACATATCTTTACCAATGCCGCTTTCTTTATAGCCACCGTGGGGCATTTCTGAAGTCAGCGGCAGATGATCGTTTACCCAGACTGTGCCGAACTGTAAGGTCTGGCTGGCGCGCATGGCCTTGTAGATATCTCTGGTCCAGACAGAGGCGGCCAGGCCATAGACAACGCCATTGGCGCAGTGCAAAGCCTCTTCCTCGTCAGTAAAGCGGCTCACCACGACGACAGGACCAAATACCTCCTCTTGCACAATCTCGGCATCCTGGCGCTCTTCGGCGATCACGGTTGGCTCAAAGAAGAAGCCTTTTTCCAGGCCCGCGATGCTGGGATGCTGGCCGCCAACTAGAATATGCGAGCCTGTGTGGCGTGCGCGTTCAACATATCCCTGAACGCGGTCAAGCTGACGGGCCGAGATTAAGGGACCCATGTCAGTCTGTTCGCTGGCAGGATTGCCGACGCGAATCTGTTTTACCTTGCTAAGGAAGGAGGCTATAAAATCGTCATAGATGCTGTCCTGAACGTAGATGCGCGTTGCGGCTGTGCAGTCCTGACCGCAGTTCACATAACCTCCCACCACGGCGCCATTGGCAGCGGCTTCGATATCCGCGTCGGCGTAGACGATAAAGGGAGCCTTTCCGCCTAGCTCAAGATGAGCACGTTTAATCGTATCGGCGGCGGCACGCATGACGTATTTGCCGCTGCGTGTGCTTCCGGTAATGGAGACCATATTAACGTTCTTATGGCTGACCAGGCTAGGCGCTACATCGGGTCCATCGGCAAGAATATTGAGCACACCAGCTGGAATGCCGGCCTCTATGGCAAGCTCGCCTAATTTAAGCGCGGTCAAAGGCGTTTCGGGCGAGGGCTTGAAGACGACTGTATTGCCGGCCGCCAGCGCCGGTCCCAGTTTCCAGGCCGCCATCATAAAAGGATAGTTCCAGGGAGCAACCGAGGCTACTACGCCGATCGGTTCGCGCCGAATGATGCTTGTATGCCCGCCGCTGTACTCGCTGGCAGCACTTCCGCGCAGGTGGCGCGCGGTACTGGCAAAGAAATGCAGATTATCGGCGGCAAAAGGAATATCGCTATCGCGCGCGAGCTTGATCGGCTTGCCGGTATCCTGCGATTCAAGCTCGGCAAGCTCGTCGGCATGCTCCTCGACCAGGGTGGCCAGCTTTTCTAGCATGGAGG
This sequence comes from Ktedonosporobacter rubrisoli, assembly GCF_004208415.1. Taxonomy (GTDB): domain Bacteria; phylum Chloroflexota; class Ktedonobacteria; order Ktedonobacterales; family Ktedonobacteraceae; genus Ktedonosporobacter; species Ktedonosporobacter rubrisoli. The sequence goes on from NZ_CP035758.1 coordinate 9,239,221, forward strand.
CGCGCGTAGCGTGGGTGAGGCCTGACCAGCGCCCGTCGTCAAAGGCTGCGCGTGCGGCAGCGACGGCGCGGTTCATGTCGTCAAGTGTACTTTCGGGAACCTGAGCAATGACTTCTCCTGTTGCCGGATTGATATCGTCGCTGGTCTTACCAGTACTGCTATTAACCAGTTCACCGTTGATGAGCAGCTTGTATTCGGCCATACAGGTTTCCCCTTTCCAGAAACTGAAAATTGACGTTTATTCGTAATAAAAGCCCCTGAAGTGTGCGTCATTCGTAGGTTAAGCAAGAAATACGCACGAAAAAGTTGTTAAATCGGCCTCCTACCATCCATTTTAGCATAACCAGCTAGCCATAAGCTGGAATAGCTGATTTTTAGCGCAAAGTGCGTACTTCGCTCTCGACGTTCATATTGTAATGAGCCAGCGTGGCAAAAAAGGGCTCATATGAAATGCAGATCTCGGGAGCAAGTACGCCGCGTCGCGTAATCTCTCCTCGGCCCAGCATGCGCCCGGCGATTGCTAGTGGGGTCCCGGTATCCAGGGCTCCCGCGCTGATACCCCAGGGCTGGTAGGGCAATACGACTATATACTTGCTTATCTCTACGGCTTGCCCCAGGGCTGTGCGGCCGCTGGCGACGACGCGCAAGACATCGCAATCCTGCGGCGCGCTCTGCTCAGAGGGAAAGAGTTCAAGCAGCGTGGCCAGCACTTCGCGCGGCGCAACCCGAACGCCCTGCACGCTGATCGGCTCTGCGCTGGCAAAGCCAAGTTCGACGAGAAATTTGAGCTTTGTCATAAGCTCGGGCGGGAAGGCTATTTTGAAAGAGACATGCCGAAGGCCTTTTGCCCGGAAGGAGTCGGGAAAGGTGGCGCATTCGGAATGGAGCGAGTAGACGGCGCTGGCGCGTCCGACCGGCGCGGGAAACTCTAGCTCTTCCTGACCTGTCAGGGGTCGCTGGGGATGCCAGGCGCCATCCTGAAAGACCAGCGGCGCTTGCGTAAATTCATCAAGGAGGGTACGAATGGAGTAGGGAACGGCTAGAGGCGCCTGTACAGGAGTGGCATCGCTGCAGCCGAGCTGAACCCGAATGCTTTCAAGGCTTTCAAGCTGCTCCACGGCCGCAGCGGCCAGCAGATTGGTAATACCTGGCGTGCCACCTATTCCCATGATTGCGCTGATGCCAGCTGCCTCGGCCTGCGCGTGCAGCGCCAGCATCTTGCGCGTCATATGAAAGAGGCCGCCAAGATCGGCATAGTGGACGCCTTCGTCAATGCAGGCGCGTAGAACCTGCATATTAAATCGATAGTCCACAGCATTGAGTACGACGTCTGCGCCGTGCAGAAGTTGTCGTAGGCGAGCCTCGTTAGTAACATCAACCTGCCTGGCCGCTAATCTGGGGCTTGATAACGAGGAGACGACCATAAGGGCTCGCTCCTCGTTATAATCGGCAACCGTGATCTGATCGACGTCGGCAAATTCGCTCAGCGCCAGTACCGTAACGCGTCCCATTGCACCAGCGCCTCCCAGGACGATAATATGCATAGGACTCAATCCTTCCGTCGTTATCAAGCAACTGCAATATCTGCCCTGTCGGCTAGCTGGCTGCTAGACTGGGCCTGAAGTGGCTGAGATGGCGTGGAGATGCTAGCATGAAGCTCCTGTAGCGTATCTTCAAGCCGATTCAGGATGGTATCGATTTCTTCACGCGTGATGACTAACGGCGGTTCAATCCGAATGACCCGCGAATTGTTAAGCGTGCCGGAGACGAGGACTCCGCGCTTGAATAAGCCAGAAGAGACGGCATAGCCGATATCGTCGTCAACAAAGTGCTGGCCGATGAGCAGCCCTTTTCCCGTGATATTTGTGTAGATATCGCTATGATGTGCCGCGATCTCCCGCAGGCGCGCAATAAAGTATTCACCCTTAGTGGCGGCCTGCTCTACCATATCCTCTTCCAGCGTGACATTAATGGCGGCGATAGCTGCCGCGCAGGCAAGCGGATTACCGCCGGTAGTTGTTGTATGGACGAAAGGATTGCTATTCAAGACGCTCCAGATTTTAGGCGTGGACATAAATGCGCCAATCGGCATGACTCCACCGCCGAGCGCCTTGGCCGAAGTGATAATATCAGGGACGACATTCCAGTGCTCCACGCCCCAGAGCGTGCCGGTGCGGCCCATACCGGTCTGCACTTCGTCGGCAATCAAGAGAACTTCGTACTCGTCACAGATCTGACGCAGGCGTGGCCAGAAATCAGCAGGTGGGACGATAGCGCCAGCTTCACCCTGCACAGGTTCCATAACGACGGCGGCTATATCGTTGCCCACCTCGCGCGCTATATTAAGCTGTTGCTCAACGGCGTCGGCATCGCCATAGGGAACGTGGAAGATGTTGTTGTGCAGGGGCATGGCCGGGCGACGGAATATGGCCTTACCCGTCAGGGAAAGAGAGCCTGTAGTTTTGCCGTGGAAGCCACGGACTGCCGCAATAAAACCACTCTTACGTGTGTAGAGTTTAGCGAGCTTCATCGCGCCTTCAACGGCTTCGGTACCGCTGCTTACAAAGAAGCTATATTGGATATCTCCCGGGGTAATCTCGGCCAACAGGTGCGCGAGCATCCCGCGCAGGGGGTCCAATAATTCTTGAGTAGGTAGCGGACTCTTCTCTAGCTGTGCTTGAACGGCCCTGACGACCTTTGGATGTGCCCAACCCAGGTTGAACAGTCCAAACCCGCCAATGCAATCGATATATTTGCGTCCCAGGGCATCCTTAAAGGTGGCTCCCTGACCCGTCCATTCGACTGCTGCAAAGTCGCCTGCTTCGGCGACCGATTTACGGTACTCGATAAAACCACTATTGTAGTGGCGAGCAAAGTTGCTGACGGTGGTTTCTACAAGCCATTCCGCCTCACTCTTGCTCAAGTGCTGCTTATGCACTATATCAAGATATCGTTGTGAATCGTTCAGGGCCTTGAGTAATCCATCGCTACTCATAAAAAACCTTTCTGGTAATGCGGACGCGTGCAGACCATGCCCCGTCTCGATCCGCACTATCGAGAGAGCGAACGGCAAAGCTCTAGGAGGGACTTCTCCTCATAATGCCGCTGCTTGTAGGCATGATTCAGGCTATCTTCGCCAAAAAGATAGGCTAAGCTGTAAAAGAATAAAGGCTGCTTGCTACAGTTGACAATAAAGATATAGTTGATAAACTCTCAACGAAAAAGTCTATGCAGCACGCAAACTAGCAAAAAGTGGATACATCGCCAATCCGGCTCAATGAAGCCAGTTGTTATGGATGGGGAACACAGGCTCAGGGGTAGCAGGTAGACAGGTGGAAGCCGCGGAATACATAGAATTTTGCTGTGTAACGTCTTTTTCTTGTGCCTGGACAGTCTGCTTCTTTCATGGGACACCATGCTTTTTGAGAATAAGACCTGGCGACGAATCGCCTGGCCTCTTCGGCTTATCAGTATATCCTCTACACACTGGCGCAAACCCGGCGAAAGTTTGCCAGTACGCTCAGCTTTGAGAATACTGCAATATATAAACAGTATAGCCGATAACTGGATGGCTGGCAAGCCCAAAATTGCTGGGCTTGCTGGCCGAAGAGGGAAGGCCTGGGAGCGAGAAGTTTGTCCATGATGGGCACGCCCTCAAGCCAGACCCTATCAATAGGCTACAGCCATGCGCGTCTCTAAGTAGCGCGTGAGCCGCGAGAGTGGATAGCAGATGATCAGGTAGAAGAGCGCTCCTAAGACGAAGACAAACAGCTTGGTATTTGAGTCCAGGAGCGGGAAGGCCAGGGCAAAGGTTTGTTGCTCCAATTCGATGACCGAGAGGGTGGCCAGCAGTGAGCTATCCTGGATCAGGGTAATGAAGTTGTTGGTGAAGGGCGGGATGATGATGCGTATAGCCTGGGGGATGATGATGCGGCGCATCACCTGGCCCTCGTTCAAGCCCAGGCTCAAGGCGGCTTCGTACTGCCCTTTGTCCACTGAGAGAATTCCCGAGCGGAAGATCTCGGTAAGATAGGCCCCATAATTAAAGCTGAGGGCAATAATGCCATAGAAGATACCATTGAACATATCGGGCACAAGGCTGTTATTCTGCAGGACCGTCATGATCTGAAAGGCCGTCGCATAGGGGCTGAAACCCAGCCTGGCCAGGAACAGGCCGATGCCAAAGTACCACATTGAGAGCTGGACAAGCAGGGGTGTGCCGCGCACAAGTTCGACATAGAGCGTGGCGATAAGCCGCACGAGCTTGAAACGCGAAAGACACCCCAGGGCAGCGAGCAGACCGAAGATGGTGGCCAGGATCATGCTGATGAGCGAGATGGCGATTGTTACGCCGGCGCCTTGTAGGAGAAAAGGCAGAATCAATAGGGCGGTATTACGGAATGTATAGATATAGTAGCAAAATGCGCAGATGGCCAGGGCAAAGGCTACATAGAAAATGTAATCAAGGATTACGAGCCGGCTGCGCCTTCTGGATGTGCTGCTAGGAACCGCATGATGCATGTGAGTCTCCTTTGATTACAGGGCTGCACGTAACCTTTGTTCAAAAAAGCGCGCTACATATGAGGTTGGCAGGCTGAGTATGAGATAGAGGGCGATGGCGAGCACGTAGCCGGGCAGGGAGTTGCTTCCGTGGCGCGAGACCCAGAAGCTGAGCACGGCGGTGAGCTCGGTGCCTGCGATAACGCTGACGATAGCCGAGTCTTTGAGCATATAGATAAAATCGTTGACGAAGGGCGGAATCATAAACGGTATGGCCTGGGGCAAGACGATGCGAAAAAAGTTTTGCCAGGGCGTCAGGCCAAGCGAGAGCGCAGCTTCTGTCTGCCCTTTCTCTACTGAGAGAAAGCCGGCGCGGAAAACTTCAGCTTCGTAGGCTGCATAATTGAGGGCCAGGGTTGCGATGCCCGCTGACCAGGCGTTGTCGATGCTGGACAGGTTGAATTGGACCAGAACGGCTCCTACACCATAGTAGAGCAAGAACATCTGGGCCAGGATCGGAGTGCTGCGTACGACTTCGATAAAGACCCGGGCCGGCGTCTTTAGCCAGACAAAGGGGGAATTGCTCATCAGAGCAAGCAGCAGACCCAGCACCAGGGCGATGGGAAAGGAAACCACGCAGTAGATAAGCGTATTGCGCGCTCCAACCAGGAAGGCAGGAAAGGCCTCCAGGAGCCATTGCAGGTCTTGATAGATCAGATCCATACGGCTATCTCCCATTGTCTATGTAGGTTGTCAATCTCTTTTTGTGCGCGGGCAAATATTTGCTCGCAGGAGCGTTCTCCATCCCCCAGGTGTTCCTTCTTCTATCAGTCGGCTGGAATTGGTACAGAGTGAGCCAGCAGGTTGTGTAGAAGGGCAGAATTGCGTAGGAGTGAGGGGCACAGGACTTGGGCTTTGCCAGCGCTCTGTTGCTGCTAGCGCTGGTTGGGCTGGCCATGTGGGATGGGGGCAGGGAACTCCGTTGGATCGAAGGTTCCCTGCATTTGGATGCATAAGATAGCTTGCTCTGCTGTATATGATCTCAGGCCAGTTAAAGAGCCCGATAGCCTTAGCGCAGGCAGCTCGGCTTATGGCAGGCGTAAATAATGTTGCCATTTTTGCCCCAATCAGCTTTAGGAGATCCCAATCTCGGCTTGCTGATCGTTCCACATGCTCCATTCTTGATAGATCTTCTTAAGGGCGCCGTTCTTCTTTAGCTCGGCGATGGCCTGGTTAACCTCTTTAAGTAATTCCTGGGCGTGTGGATTGGCCTTGTTAATTCCGACGACATAATTATCAAGATAAAGCGGCTTGCCGATGGGCTTTAAGGCCGTATCCGGTTTGCCGGCGGGTCCGGCCCCTAGTACATAGTAGGCTGCAATGGGAACATCCACGAGCATGGCATCGATCTTTTTCTGTTTGACGTCATCCATGGGCAAATTACCATCGTAGAGCCTGGTAATCACCTTGGCGTCGGTGGCCAGGTAGTCGGCAGCTTTAAAACCTGTGCCCGTGCCTACCTTTAGGCCTTCAAAATCCTTGAGCTGCACATTGCTGCTGGTGCTCAAGTTGGCGTAGCGGGAATCGTCGGAGCGCACCACAAATTGTTGCCCATAGCGATAATAGGGATCAGAAAATAGCTCGGTCTTCTGGCGGTCCGGGGTAACTTCCCAGCCGTTCATGACAAAATCAAACTGGTTTGCCAGCAAGGCTGGTTCCAGCTTGCCATAATCGGTCTCTATCATCTTTGGTGCCGCGCTCATCAATTTGGCCATTGCGGCGGCAATCTCGACCTCGAAACCGATAAGATTATTGGGGTTAGTAGGATCTTTAAAGACATAGGGCGCCCCATCAACATAGTCGGCGCCCCATTGTAGCTGCCCTGGCACCATTAGCCCTGTATCGGGTATTTTGGCTGTGCCTGGCGTGCTGCTGCCTGGCGTTGTGGCAATATTGCCTCCGCAGGCGGCCAGCAGTAGCTCTAGTGTGCCTCCCGCAGCGACAACCTGGCCGCTACGTAACAAAAAAGTTCGCCTGCTTGATTGAAAGCTCATAGTTCTGTGCCTTTCTAGTGACCGTTCCGGTGTTCTCTATCCTGATGCGCTCATTTGTAAGCTCCTGGGCCTGGTGAGGGAGCGCGGCAGCAGGCCTATGAGAGCAGTCCTTGACGATCCATCCTTGAGGATAGTGCATTTTTAGGGTAGGACAGAGAGGATGCGCTCAAGAAAAAGCTGTGTGCGCTTATTCTTTGGCTGCTTGAATAGCTCCTCGGGATCACCCTCTTCTACGATCATGCCATCGGACATAAAGACGACGCGATCCGAGACGTCGCGGGCAAATTGCATCTCGTGCGTGACGACGACCATCGTGCTACCTTCGTAAGCCAGATCTTTCATGACCTTGAGAACCTCGCCAACCAGTTCCGGGTCAAGGGCCGACGTGGGCTCGTCGAAGAGCAGGGCGCGCGGCTGCATGGCCAGGGCGCGGGCAATGGCGACGCGCTGCTTTTGCCCTCCCGAGAGACGGCTGGGATAGACATCTCGTTTCTCCGAGAGGCCGACTTTGGCGAGCAATTTTTCACCAAGGGCTACTGCCTGATCTCTGGGTATTTTGCGGACGAGGAGAGGCGCCTCGATGACGTTTTGTAAGACCGTCATGTGGGGAAAGAGATTGAAGTTTTGAAAGACCATACCAAGCTCGCGACGAATAGGAATGAGCTGCTTAACCGGTAAGTAGGGGTCAAGCTTTTGCCCCTGAATGTAGATCTCTCCGCTGCTGGCCTGCTCTAAGGCATTGAGGCAGCGAATAAGGGTGCTCTTGCCCGATCCGCTGGGGCCAATTAAGGCGACAACTTCTTGCTTCCGCACTGCGAAGTTGATATCCTTGAGGACGTGTTTGTCGCCGAAATACTTATTAAGCCCTTTGGTCTGGATGATGATCTCGCTTTCGACGAGATCGGGGGGCTGGGGGAGGCCGGTGCTAATGTGAGGATGGCTAGAGGCATTCGCCGTTCGATCCTGTTCGGAGTTCATACGAGACGCTCCTTTCCATTGCCGTATTCTCAATCCTCCGCTGGCAGGGGAAGAGCGCCGCGCTAGCTCGCACTCCTGGCCCTGACTACGAGGATGAGCATAAAGATATGGTCGCCCGGGTTAATTAAGTGTATAGCTAGCAAGATCTGTTGCCACAGGGGGCGCATCAGTACTACCTGGTAGTATAGTATGTGTCCATCTAACCTGTGTCAAGCTGTAAAAAAGTACACATAGCTCTATTCCTCCTATTTTACATTTAACTTGTGAGATTAGCAATTATTCTGGCTTTGTTTGCTAAAATATCGTAATTTATTATAATATTATGTACGAAATTCGTCGAAATTTGCCCGCTAGATTGCCTGGCTCCGTAATCAAGGCAGCCCGACAGAAGCTGGCAGGCCAGCTCGGCCTCTCCGTGCTATACTATTGCCGGGTATATACGGTTAACTTTGCCCAAAGTTGCTGCTAGCTAGTTATGGTAGGTGTTTGATGCCTTTTCTGCAAACTGCAAACGCTACTTTGTACTTTGATTTGCTCACTGCTGACGTTCCTCATGCGCCAACTGTGCTCTTGTTGCATGGCTTTGCTGATACGCCGGAATCTGATTTTGCGGCGCTCATTCCCCATTTGCGAGCGCGCTATAATGTGCTCGCACCTCATCTGCATGGCTACGGGCATTCTGCCCATCGCGAGGCCTATCCAGTAAGTTTTTACCGGGATAATGTCGCCGATATTGTAACCCTGCTCGATATGCTCAATCTCTCCGACGTGCTGGTGGTTGGCTTTAGCGATGGGGCAATTATTGCCTTGCTGCTATCAGCTCTATATCCCCAACGCGTAAGGGCGCAGGCTGTTCTTGGGGCCCAGGCCTCGATTACGGCTCAGGATGTGGCGGCGATTCGTCACTGGTTGCTTGAGCAGCCGCTATCCCCTGAATGGCAGAAGCAGTTGACCGAGCTGCATGGTGAGCCCTACTGGCGCAGCTTGCTCCCGCTCTATGTGAAGGGTCAGGAAGACTTGCTCGCGGCTGGCGGGACGTTGATTAGCCAGGCTGAACTTGCGGCGATTCGCTGCCCAACGCTGATCATGCATGGCTCACGCGATCGCGTGGTACCAGTGGCCTATGCGCGCGAGCTGCAAGCGCATATTCCAGGTGCCCAGCTACTTTTATTCGAGGCCGGCCATGCTGCTCATCTGCGCTGCGAACAGGAATATATTGCTAGCGTCATGCAGTTTTTCACCACAACGCTATCGTAAACCTGCAACAGTTGTGCTAAGATAATACGGCGCATTTCGGCTGTATACCTTAAAATGCTGACGGGTATATCTGCTAACGAACTGTCGGGATAGAAATTTGTAAGTATATGTGGTCGGCAAGCTCTCTATGCCCTGAAGATAGCTTCGGGGTTGTGATAGGGCGTCAGCGAGCCAGTCAAGGACGTTGAGATATGAAACATAAAAGGGCGGATCGGGCGGATTGGCAACGTATTATCCGCAAACGCTTTGCAATGATGTCTTTGGAAGAGAGAGATTTTAAAGGCTATGTGACGTTGTTTTGCATAGATGCTCTACGGAAACCTTTATGGCGAGATTTGCAGGGCGAGAGAGTTTGTCTTGCCGATAATGGTTATCACTGGCTGCAGCATTTTCCGCGCGGGGAGCACTATGCCCTTACCTCGATCTTCAATGAGCAGGGCGAGTTTGTGCGTGGATATGTCGATATCTGCAAGCAGTATTATCTTGATGCTCAGGGAGCGCTCTGGTATGACGACCTTTACCTGGATCTGGATGTGGCGCCGAGCGGCTCGGCTCTTATTCTGGATGCTGAAGAGCTGGATAGCGCTCTAGGCCAGGATGAGGTTTCGCCTCTGGAATATGAGCTGGCCTGGCGCGCGCTGAGTAGCATCATGACAGCTATCGAGGCCGATGCATTCCCTTTGCTGAGCACCTATGGTTTGATTGAAGAGCATCGGGATCGTCTCCTCAAGCTGCTTGAGCCGGCAGCATATTGATAGAGGGCTTGTTCAAGCCGGTCTGCTGGAAACTATGCCAGGCATTCTAGCGGCTAACAACTTTGCGTGCCTTTCTTGCCACGATCTTATAGAGTAACCAGGCAAAACAAGAGAGTCCACACCAGATAATGAGTAGTTGCAGATCCTTGTCAAGGGCTTTATTTAGGGCATCATAGCCAAGATGGGTGAGCAATAGTGGCAAGGAGCCGATGACGCAGGCTTCCAGGAGATATTGCCCGCGTCCCGGCTTTCGATATACGTTCATTAACTGCGTTGTAGAAGCGTATCTTGCCCTCTGGATAAAATAGGTGAGCAGGCCGGCAGCCAGGCTTACTGACAAGGCAACAAGCAGGTATAGAAGTGGAAAGCGTCCAGTGAGAATGGCGGGAATCAGTGTGAATACTATGCCTGCGTATGTCCAGAGGAGAAAGTCTGCTCCGCTATTGCGAGACCTGCGATGAGCTCTAGGTGCAGGGTGCTTTGTGGCTGGTTTGCTTGAGTGCAGTATTTGCTTGAGCTTTTGCAACTCTTGCTTGACCTTATAGATCTTGGGGCGTTGCGCTGGATCGCTTTGCAGCATTTGTTCAAGCAAAGTCTTGAAAGCAACTGGAATCTCATAGCCTGCTGGTAGCCCATGCATCTTGATCTCCAGCGGTTCTCTACCCGTGAACAGTTCTTGTAGAGTGGCTCCCAGGCCGTAGACGTCAGTGCGTGGCGTGCTCTGGGCCTTGCCGTATTGCTCAGGGGCGGCATAGCCGGGCGAGCCAAGCGGTTCGGTATCTTTGCGCTGGTATTTGCGGTAATGTCGAGCTATGCCAAAATCGACAAGATAAAGCTCATCTTTGCCTTTCATAATGATGTTGGAAGGCTTGAGATCGCGATAGATGATAGGCGGTTTCTGCTGGTGAAGATAATCAAGGATCTCGCAGAGCTTTAACCCGATGTCCAGTGTCTGCTCAAGCGATAATCTGCCGCGCTTTTTGAGGAGGGCTTCCAGGGTTTTTCCGCCAATATAGTCTTGTACGACATACCAGTGCGTGGCGTCGCTAAAAGTTTCATAGATGTGAGGCAAACCAGGATGCTGCAATTGAGAAAGCATGCTCACTTCGCGATTGTAGGTATCGGTGGCTTCAATCATCTCTTGCGTGCTCAAATTGGCAAGATTGATCTGCTTGATGGCCACATATTTGCCTGGTTTGCGGCTATCCCTGGCCTTGTAGACAGCCCCATAACCACCTTCCCCGATTTTATTCTGAATGATGTAACGCCGCAGATGTGTACCCGGGGAAAGCTGAGAAATCTGTTGCTGTTGAGAATACATAACATCGAACCTTCTTGCTAAGCTACGGTACTGCTCTTAATATAAGTGGTTAGGCGAGAATACTATCTCTCCTATAAATAAGACGTAAAAGTGCTGAAATATCGCAAAAAAGAATGATGATATGGCTCTTTTTGACTTCGGTGAGATTTGGTAATTCCCCGATGCAATCAGCAAAGGGAAGCCGACTCTTTGGCTATTGTCTGCACAGTAGAAACAAAAAGCTCAACAAGAGGATTTACCTCGCCAGCTCGCCAGGCGATAGCGATATGCAATGGTTCGATATCTACGATAGGACGCCAGATAAGATCTGGGCGTGTGTAGTAGCTGGCCATTGATGCCGAACCTATGCTGATGGCCCGACCTGCCGCCACCTGTTCGAGCATCTCCTCGACGTTATCATTGGTTGGTCCGCAGAGAGGCACGGTTCCATCCGGGCGCGGATTGACTGCCCACCAATGCACCCAGTCTTGAGAGGCTCTTTGTGTCCATGTAAGCGCTTCATTGGCGAGATCCATGATCTGCAGCTGGGAACGCGTGGCAAGTGGATGATGGCGGGGCAAGGCAGCTAAGCGCGGTTCCCTGGCAATGACCTTTGCCTTTAGCCCCTGCAGCGAGGTTGGTAACCATACATAAGCCACATCTACTATTCCTGTACGTAAGGCTTCTGCCTCTCCGCTCCAATCGAAGCGACGGGGGACTATGCGTACATGAGGGTACTGTTGTGAAAAGTGGATCTGGGCTAATGTTCCTAGCTGACCGGCTCCTGTCGCCTCAAAGCCCAGGCAGAGCGTGCCGGCCTGCCCGCTGCGAAATTGCTCAGCTATTACACGTATGCGTTCGGCCTGCGCGAGTGTATGCTGAGCCTCGCTGAGAATAGCTTTACCGGCTTCTGTGAGCTGGACATGCCTGTGGTCGCGTTGGAGCAGGACTACGCCGAGCTCACGCTCCAGTTCTTTGATGGCATAGCTTAAAGATGGTTGCGCAACCAGGAGGCGTTCAGCCGCCCGCCCGAAGTGTAATTCCTCGGCAAGCACGGCAAAGTACTGCAGGACACGCAGCTCCATTTCTACCTGCCTTCCGTTCCATGCTAGAGGCGATCATCTGAGGTGTTATAGAGCTATTCTATCATATCAGAGAAAATAAATCTTGGACTGTTGTAGCGAATGATGAGACACTCGGAGCCATGAAAGAGTTCTCTTACCATGACCATTTAGGCAAGCAGGCTGGTTTCTTGTATGGCTCGTTTAAGAAGGCTGAAACCAGGAACAAAGGGAAAACTATGGCTCTCTTATCAAACGTGAATGATCGGGATAACACTACCAGAATTGCACCTCAGACAACCGTTCCACGGCGCTGGCTTGCGCTAGTAGTGGTCTGCGCAGCTCTGGCGCTTGATATGATCGGCGTAGGTGTGATTAATACTGCCACACCTTCTATTAAACAAGCATTTGAGCTATCTGAATCAACTTTGCAATGGGTCGTGACTTCCTATGCGCTCACTTTTGCGGGGTTTCTGCTCCTGGGTGGGCGCCTGGCAGATGTGTTTGGTCGTCGCCTTATCTTTCTGAGCGGCATTGCTATCTTTGTCGTGGCATCTCTGGGGGCGGCCCTTGCTCCAACTGGCGCCTGGCTCATAGTCGCGCGGGCATTGCAGGGTATCGGCGCTGCGGTGAGCAGTCCAGCAGCGCTAGCGCTCATAGGTGAGCTGTTTCCACAAGGAACCGAGCGAGACAGAGCCTTTGGCATCTATTCTTCAGTAGGCGCATCTAGTTTTGCCTTCGGACTAGTTTTAGGTGGCATTCTTACCGATATCTTTGGCTGGCGCAGTATCTTTCTGCTGAGCGTTATATTGGGTCTGGTTGTCATCCTGGGTGGAAGGTTTGTCTTACCTGTTGATACAGGATATGTGCGCCAGTCTCTCGATCTTCCAGGAGCGGTGCTGGTGACCGCCGGCCTCATTCTGGCTGTCTATGGGGTAACGCAGGCTCATGAGTATGGATGGACAAATGGCTTAACGCTGGCTTTGCTGATTCTGGCGATAGCACTGCTGGGCGGCTTCATCCTACGTGAGCGGCTGACTGCCCAGCCTTTATTGCCCCTGACACTTTTTCAGTTGCCCACTGTGCGGACTGCGACGCTAACCGGGGCTGTCTTCTTCACAGCCTTTAACGGATTGATGTTTTTCGGCCCCTTGTATTTGCAGGGGATGCTCCATTACAGCGCCTTTACCTCTGGCCTGGCCTTCGTTCCAATGAGCTTGACCGTCATCATTGCTTCCAATGTTGCCGGACGACTGTTGGCGCGCACGGGTCAGCGCCTTATGTTAATTGGTGGACAACTTCTGATCGCGGCGGGGGTAACGCTCTGGGCCTTTATCCCTCTGCACGGAAGTTATCTCTTCAATATGCTGCCTGGCATACTCATCATGAGCGTAGGGCAAGGTCTGGCCTTCACTGCTATGACAGCCGCATCCCTTACGGAAGTGCCCACGGCCCAGCAAGGGGTTGCCGGTGGGCTCAATGTTACGGCTCAGCAAGTTGGTTCGGGCTTAGGTGTCGCTCTGCTGGTGGCTCTATCCACCGCGCGTACGGCTAGCCTGGGCAGTGACGCTGTAGCGACTTTGAGCGGTTATCATTGGGGCCTGGCTGCGGGCGCGCTTGCGGCCTTGGCAGGGGCTGTGCTTACGTTCTGGCTTCTTCCTGGAAAGAGCGAACTGAGGCCCTAGCTGATAGGCCCGCAACTGAATTGAATATGTGCAGTGTGCCAAAGAGCTCTTGAGGGAGACATCGTTGTATCATGGAGATGCTAGGATGTCTCCTTTGCTTGCAAGCTGCGTATACACAGACGGGAGCAAACAAGAAGAAGATAGCTAAGAGCTTCACCTCTTGTTCGCTAGCCTATTCGGGAAGCTGCGCTCTGCTTATATGAGCGCATGCCGTTGTCCAATGGATTTTAGCCAGAAAGGAGCTTATTGATGGATAAGGTTAATCTGCAGCAAAAATTTGCCCTTTTCTCCGAATACTGGAATCCCAAGCAGGTTGGCACTGTGAATCAGTTTGCCGTAAAGGTTGTGAAGCTCAAAGGGGAGTTTGTCTGGCATCACCATGAGCAGGAGGATGAGCTCTTTTTGGTTGTGAAGGGGCGCCTTCTGATGCAGGTGCGGGAAGTGCCGGAGCAGCAAAGGGATATCTGGGTAGAGGAGGGCGAGTTTATTATTGTGCCGCACGGCGTCGAGCATCGCCCGGTCGCCGAGGAGGAAGCCCATATCATGCTGTTTGAGCCCGCGACTACTCTCAATACTGGCAATGTTGAGGATGAGCGCACCGTGCACAAGGTTGAACAGCTCTGATAGGCTCGCCACTTTGTATCATGGAGATATAGCGCTATTTGGCTCGCCTGAGCCGCAAGCATCAGCAATGCGGCTCAGGCTCAGGCGTCCACAGTTTGGCTATGTGCTACCTGGCATTTGTCAGAACCATCTTAGCTTGACTGGCCCTGCCTTTCCTTGATGACCCTGGCTACCTCATCGATGCCGTAGGTGTGGAACAGATATTGCAGCAGCCTCATGCGCGAAGTGGGATGCCAGAGCCGCTTGCTGAACAGCTTGTCAATTACGCTGGGGAGATCGGCGGCTAAGAGATCGAATTGGGAGGCCTCATCCATATCCCAGGCGCTAAGTATCCAATTTGATTTGATCTCATCTCCGGTGAGCGTGACTTTGATCATGATGATAACATCGACCGAGAGCGTCAGGTACTCGACGTTGAGCGAGAGGACCTTGATATTTTCGACGGCTGCAGGCGGGACGCCTAGCTCTTCTTCAAGTCCGCGTATAGCTCCGGCAAAGAAGTTGGCGTCATCGGAGCGCGATGGCCGGCCTTTACGATCGATTCCCGGTGCATTCATGCTTTTCTCGAAAGATGCTGACCAGTGACCAGGATAAAATGCTACCGAGGATGAGCGCTGCATAAGAACTATCTGCTGATCGCTGGTGACGACAAGGCATTGCAAGCTAATCGGGGTGGGAATAAGCGATGTTCCTTTGTCTGAGGAACTGTATGTTAGCGCTGTATTGCCATATTTTTGGCGGATGGATATTTTAGAGCCATCTAGTGCTGTTAATAGCGGCTCGTCAAAAAACGGACTTAAACTGTAGTGATCATAGAAACCTATTGGGCTCAATCTGATCTCCAGGTATTCTCTGTAACTCAATAGAGGAGAGTAGGAAACGAGGCGATAGTGAGATGAATTAAAGAAATGCTGTTCGATCTCTGATAATTTCTTTTGCTTTATTTCTGCCAGATCATCAGGAATAGGGAGGGGAGTGTTGATCGCTGCCGTTCTCACATCGTCAGGAGCCCATCCTTCAAAATTTCGGCTTCTGGTCAGCGTGATACAATCGTCAACTGCAAATCGCTCGATATTGGCATGCTGCATAAGCCAGCGTGCATTAGGAGAGGCCAGGGCATAAAGATTACTGGAAAGCGGGCCATTAAATTGTCCGTCGCTATACTGGTGCCCTACAACTAGCCTTCCTTCTTCTGTCACGGTGAAGTGCGCCTGCGTTGTCTGGGTGGCTTGAAGATCAATTGGATTATTGCGGTTGTAGAGCCTATCAAGCCGGCGCCGAATCTCTGTGAGAATATTAGCATATTCCTGCATTTTTCGCTTCATATTGGGAGGCAGACCACTAATGCCCGGCGCCACTCTTAGCTTCTCTAGATGTTGCAAGCGTTCCGTATATATCTGTTCCCAGCGCTCAAGATCTGCCTTCTCGTTTTGTACACCTCGCATATCGCGGCCCATAAAGCCAAGTTGGATTTCTTCGCTTTCCGTCAACAGCTCGCGCTCGATCCCAGCCATTTCAAGGTAGCGCTCAGTCTCGCGCTGAGAGGGACAGAGTATTTCGGCCAGAGCAAGCACCGTCTTGCGCATAGTCCCTTTGAACGGAAGTGGAATTTCATCGTTTTCCAGGCGCGAAATGGTACTTTTGCTCGTCTCCACAAGCGTGGCTATCTTCTCCTGTGAGATATCGGCGCTATTACGTAAGTTAGCAAGAAAAGCTCCGTAGCGTTTCATCTTTCCAAATTCCCCCAATTTGCCATGCCAGCTCTACTTGACTACATCTATATAGAAATTCCCAGGAAGCCCATACAGCTACTTAAAAATAGAATTACACTTGTCAGATTTCCCCGCCACTCAGGAGGCACTTTCCCTTATTTTAGATATCTCCCAGCGCTCCACTAAAAATCTCTGGTAGTTTCTGCTATAAGAGATACACTTATATACAAGCAAAACACTCCTTGATGATTTACAGCCGCGGACAAGCATCCTGGAAGAGGCATTACCTGTGGCTAGTATAGCATCAGATAGGTGAGCTAACAAGGCGAAAACTCATAGTTTTCGTACTCCAGATCTAGAAGGGAGGGATAAAGGAAAAAGCTAGAACAATAGACTTGAAACCCTGGAAATGGTATTGAGCCAAAGACTTGCATATAGCTTCAAGGATGAGGATGCCGCGCCTGCGCTGGAAGGTGGAGGGCCGAGAGTGCGTGTGCGGCATCCTTTTGCTCAGGAAAAGGGCAAGGTGCTCAAGTGGCGAGGAAGGACACCATTTTCAATGACTCAGCAGGAGGTTGCACTGCTCTGCAGTTTGTTCGAAGTGGAGTTTGAGGCTATACGGCGCATTCTAGCCTATCCCACTTTGACGGAATATCAGCTAGCGGTTCTGCGCATGCATATAGCGCGCATCGCTGATCATCACGAGCGCCTGGCAAAGCTGATAGGTGCATCGGCAGCCGATCGAGTCATGTATTTTGTCTATGGTCGCGTGTTAGATAGTGAGCAGGACAGGAGGAGCAAACGTCGTGGCAGAAGAACAGGTTAAGACATTATGGATGTTGTTCTATGAGAAAGAGCTACCTTACGAACCTGATGATCCGCTGGCCCTTCCCGTTGGCCATCTGGTGCCGTTCTATGCAATCTCGCCAGAAGATGTAGAGCAACAAATCGCGCAGTGGGAAGCGCAGCAGCCCTACAAGGTAAAGCGCATTAGCCTGAGAATGTGTCCTCACGGCTTTTTAGGTGGTCTGAGAGCATTTCTGCCGGGCAAGATCACCTCTACCTAGCGAGGCTAGTTACCAAATTGTGCGGATTCAGGGAACAAGCACTTCAGCTGTGTCTCCACCGAGATTGATTTGCCAGAGGACTTTTCCTGAAGTCCCCAGCGCGGTTGTCAGATAGGTCCCGGAGCCCTCGCCTTTGCTCTCGATATAGAGCATGCCTTACAGAACATAGAAAAGAGGACAATTATAGGTGACATCTCGACAATCCCTGCAAAGATTGGTTGCTTCTCAGGGCACAACATTCGTTTCCGCTCCAAATCTTCTTGTTGATACCATCATGAAGGTATTGAGATGGCGGGCTTCAGTAGACAAAATTAGTAGAAAATTTATATATAAGATATGTAACTTACTCTTATACTGAACACAGGAGAAACGGATAGGACCTCTCGCGAGAAGTGAGAGATCAGCGAAGAAATGCATCTCTCCTAAGTTTCTATGTTTGGTCCAAGGTATCAAATCATCCTTTTCCATCCTCTTTGTTTATTCATAAGTGGCTCAGGAAAGGGAAGCGTGCGCCAGGAAGGGGAAAAGAGCCTCATATAGGCAGAATAGTTTTCTCTCTGGCGTATTTTTACAAGTTGAAATGCTTCTGAAATAGGTGCGTTTGCTGTACTACTGGCGAGTACAATGCACAAAAGAAAGGGACAAAACATGACTACCCAAACAGGTTGGGCAACGACAGCAGAATTTGAAGAAGAGATTGATATATCTGCGCGCCCGGGAAGAATTTACGGTATTCTCGATGATGCGAAGAGCGTGCCGCAGCTCATCCCCGAATTAAATCAGGCTCAACCTTCGGGCAATAATTCCTATACAGCGGTTTATACCGTGAGAGTGCTTGGGCTGGTACCTCTCAATTTTACTCTCTCTTATAATGTAGAGGCGAATAACTATCCCGAAGAGGTCACCTTACATTTCCATGGAAACGTGGAAGGAGTGATCCGCTGGGATCTGGCCTCACATGGAGATACCACCCACGTTGTTGCCCATGCAAATTACAAGTTTTCTCGCCAGGTAATTGACGACCTTATCAAGAATAATATGCCTAAAGATGGCATGTTAGGCGGCCTTCTCAATCGTGCAGCCGACATTACCGGAGGAATGAGCAGTCAGCTTGATCTCGTCCTGGAGAGTCTCTTTACCAGGTGTCGGGAGGATATCAAGCAAGCTCTGAGGAACCTGAAAACGAGGAGTGAGGGTTAGTAGCCTGCTTAGGGTGCGGCCAAGGGATATTCCAGCGGGAAGGGAAGCTTGGATCTCCTTTCCGGCTGGATCATCTTCGCCCTCAACGTAAAGTTCGACCATCTGCCATCGATAGCTGTGAGGCGTTCCGCTCATTAAGTTATCTGAATAAAGTAGAAAAAAGCGAAAATCAGCTATGCTTCCCTTGCAGTAAAGGAATAGTATAGCTGATTTCTGCTCATCCTTTACTGCTCTACGGCTCCTCGCTCTGTTCCCGTTTGCGTTTGGCCTCCAGAAGCTGAGTAGCAATAGCGGTGTCTGGCTGCTCCGGTGTAGATGGCTTTTTCTCCGGCGGAGCAGCTTTCGTCTCAGCTTTTGCCGGCGTTGCCTTAGCCTCTCTTTTTGGCAGCTTGATTTGTTTGAGCTGGCTGCGACGTTCCGCCCGGCGCGTTCGCACTGTGCTCAAAGGCGCGATAGCAGGAGCTTCCTGGGCCTGTTCGGCAGCGTTACGCTTTGTAGCTTCGGGCTTGAGGCGGGAGAGCAAGCGCTTACGTATCTCGGTCACGAACTCTATGCCGGAGAGGCGGCGGGCCGCAATATCTAGCGGCAGAAGCAAAGCCGCCAGGGCCAGCAGTAAGAACGTGATTGGGAGCGAGGCCGAGACCGGCTGCAGGCTTTGCGTAAACGCCGAGTTTGGATCGCTCAAGAAAGCTCCTCCACCGGCTTGAGCCAGCAGCTTGAGAAAACGCGTATCGGTACCCTGCGTGCGGAATTCAGGCGAGTAGGGCACAACCATGCCTGTCGTAGAGGTAAGCACGTGGGCGTTATTCTGGTCGTGCCAGATAACCTGAAGCAGGTAAGCGCCAACTTGCGAAGCCGGAAAGCTGCCTTCCCAGTGGCCAGGGCCGCCCGGTTGGAGCGTGACAGTTTCCTGGGCCGAGGATGGCGTAATAATGCGCGCCTGAGCCTGTTGCTGACCCTCGGCCTGCGCCGCAATGCCCGGCGGCAGATCCACCATCAGATGCCCGGTATCGTTAATGATTTTGCCATTGATATTCATGGCGCTATCGGGTGAAGGCAGGGTCCAGGTCACAAGGTTGGCCCACCAGCGCGCCGCATCTTTCCATTGCAGCCAATGGGAGGTCCAGAGCCCCAGAGCATCGCTTGTCCAGGCCACTGCGCGCCCCAGGCCATATTGCCAGACAGCCAGCACAGGATCATCGCGATGGCTGACCAGCACCACCTGTCCGGTCGGCTTAGGTGTCGTCGCTACATAACCATCGAGCTCGGGAAAGTCCTTCAGTCCGGTCAAAATAGGATTGTTGCCCACCACGGCAGGTGCAAAAGCCTCATTAATGATAGTTCGCCGTGCCGCCCGCTCGGTCTCTTTAAGCAAGACCTGCGGTATAGAACCCGGATCATCTGCGCGATAGAAGCGACCCTGGCCCCAGGTGGCAATGTTGATCATCGTATTAAGATCTTCGGCCGATGCTGCATTTGTCTCAACAGTTGAGACAGTAATATTCTCCCTGGCCATCTTCAGAACCTGCGGAGCATAATTGTCGTAAGCATCGCCATCGCCAAGCAGGATCACATGTTTGATCTGCGCATTGGTATGCAGCAATACCTGTTCCGCATTAAGCAGATCAGGGTTATAGCTGGGTGGATCATCGGGATTCATCCCATCGATAGCCTTGTTGATTGCCGCCTTGTTCGTCACGTGCTGCATAGGGATCGTCAGCGTGCCATAGGCCGATGAGATGCCCACCTGATCGCGCGGCGTCAGCAGGCTCACAACGCCTTTAGCCGCCTCCTTCGAGATATTGACAGCCATATCGCTTTCCAAGCTTTCAACGATCAAGACGACGGCGATGCTTGGTGTTTCCTTATGCTGAGGAACATCCATGCTGACAGGCAAGGTCTGCTCAAGAGGCGTGCCAGCATAGCCGCCTGCCGCGTAACTGCTCTGTCCCCCGCTCACTACAAGGCCGTGGCCCAGATCGCGCACAAACGATTGCAGAGCCTCCATGCGTTTGGTCCCTAGTTCGGCGGCCAGCACATCGGCCAGCACCACGCTGCTATATTTGGCAAGTCCCTCAAGCGTCGTGGGCACATCATTCGGCGTGCCAACCGTCACGTTAATGCCCGTAGCCTTCAGAGCGGCTATGATATTGGCGCCGTTGCCCGGTTTCCCTTCTACCACGAGGACAAGCGGTGGCCCCTGCACATTAACAAAGGCCGCTGCCTCATTATTTTGCAGGATTGTATCATAGGGCGCGTCAAGTTTGATGCGGAAGGTATGCAGGCCTGGCGGCGGCGAAAGCAGGCTAAAGCTGACTTCCTGCGTGCCACCTGTCAGATGAACATCCTGTTGCTTCAGTAAGGTTTGATCGAGATACAGGCGCAATTTGGCATTCTGGACCACGCTGCTATAGAGCTTGAGATGGATCTCAAAACGCTCATTGGTGCGCAGTGAGGTTGGTGCATCCAGGTCATCGATGCGAGCTTCGGCGCTGGTAACTGCGGGTAGCGGCACGATGTCAAGGCGAATGCCTTGCTGCTGCAGAAGTTGAGCTTCCTGAAGCGCATCGCCAATATTTTGCTGTCCATCGGTGAGCAGAACGATATGGCGCTGCGTATTGCTGGGAAAGATGGCCGCAGCCAGGCGCAGACCAGCCGCCAGGTCGGTATAGTTTGTATCGGGCGTAGATTCAAAGCGGCTAAAATCGATCTGCGACTTTACTGACTGCTCAACCAGGGCGTTGCGCCCCACGGCAACGATGCCCACCTGATCATCAGGCTGCTTATGCCGTATGGCCGCCGAGACCCATTGCTCGATGAAGGCGCGCTGAGGGCCGGTGCTGGCCGAGATATCGCCAACAAATATGGTAGACTGGCGCGAGATCGGCTGGGACCAGGAAGCACCAGCCAGCGCGGCGATGACCAGCGTAAATAAGATGAGGCGGCAGGCAAGAATCAAGCGTCTCTGGCGCGGCGGAAAGGGCAGCGACATGCTTTTCCAGGTGAAATAGACCAGAAGCCCTACAGGTATTAGGAGCAATAAAAGGAGTGGCTGCTCAAATGTTAACATGCTTGCCCCCTTTGGATGTGCGCTTCGTCATTTTACGCCTGGTACGTTTGCTCAGCTTCGCTACTTGTTTGCGCGTCGCCTCGTAGCGCTGCCGTAGTTGCTGCTCTAGCCGGGCCAGGAAGGTATCTTGCCGACCTGGCTGCGCGTAACGGCCGCGGGATGATTGGCTCTGAGAGCCTGACATAGCCTGCTTCTGCTGATAGCTGCGACTAAAGAGCCACCATTCTACACAGAGGATAAGCAACAGCAGAGCGGCAATCCAGGGCCAGATCTCGCGCAGTTGACGCGATACAGTATTTCCTCCAGAGGTGAAGTCAGTGCTATTAACAATCGGCAGCTTTTTGGCTGGAGCTAGCTGCGATTGGGCAGGATCGAAGAGATTGACGGTAAAGGCGCCGTGCAAATCCTGGCCGCGCACATGCTCGGTAACCTGGTAGATGCCAATCTGGTTGGTCTGGTCAAAAGGCCTGGCCGGAAAGGGTGGGGCCACGGCCGCCCTTTGTTGCTGCGGATCTACAATCGTAATCTTATCTGCTCCTGGCCAGGGCTGGATCGTTACCGGCTGCCCTGCACCAACCTGGCCATTGCCAGTCACCGGCGGTGGTAAGAACCAGTTGAGCATATTGTGAACCAGGATAGGGAAGGCCGATTGCAAGGGTAGATCGGTATCATGCAAATCAAAGCCAAGAGCCGCAATTCTCCGGTTGTTATTCTCTCCGGCCACCAACAGCGGCGTTTCCGGCGCTGTGATAATGGGTGTAGCCCAGAGCGCAAGCTTCAACTGATGGCTGGAATGCAGCGTATGAATGCTGCTGAGATCCACATCTGTAAGCATATTGATATTATCATTGCCGCTGCTGACCTGGCTCACCTTAATCTCTGGCCCCGATGTCCCAAAGGGATACGTCCCATTGGGCGGATTGATAAAGAAGATAGAGCCCGCCGGAAGCTTTGGCGGCGCGAAGCCGTCAAAAATGGTAAGATCGAAAGTGTTGTTGCTGCTATATTCTTGCGGCGTGGTCTGGTAGAGCGTGATATTGGGCTGCAGGCGCAAGGCCGTGTTGAGAAAGCCATTGCCTTTTGTCACGAGCAGGACCCGTCCATGCAGTGAGCCGCCGACAATAGACCAAGCGTCGTGATCGGCCGTCATCGCATCGCCCTGCGTGATCAGGCGCGCGTGCAAGAAGCGCGTGCTGGCATTGAGGGGTCCCCACTGCACAGCGCCGTTCGCGCCTGGCGCTAGCGTAATGGTCTGCACATTGACGAGGCGGCTATCCGCGTAAAGCTCTACAGGAATCGCTCGCTGCTTATGACTGTAATTGGCAATCTGGGCGAAGGCGATGAGTTTGCCCTCGACAGTGCGCGAGGAGAGCGCTAGAATGGCCGAGTTCGGGGCATCGGTTCCGACCGAGAGGTAGCGCACCGAGAAAGGTAGCGCAAGTGTTTGATCGGGATTAAGCACATGTCCATCGCCAATCACCAGTACCTGCGAGTTGGCATGTCCACTTGCTAAGGAAGCGGCAAGTGAGAGCGCTTGCTCCAGATCGGCATCTTGATTCGTCACACGGGCGCGCTGAAGCGCTGCGTTGAGTTGCGCCTTATCCTGCGATTCGGCAATCAAAACTTGCGGTGTGCGTGCCATCGTAATTATCGAGAGGCGGTCGGCGGGTCCCAGGCTATCAATGAAATCGGCAATGCTATTCTTGGCGGCCTCAAAACGGTTTGGGGCCACGTCTGTGGCCTGCATACTCGCCGAAGCCTGCAAAATAACTATTGTATCGCCGCTGATTGGACTTGTACTGAAAATAGCCGGCCGCGTCAGCACAAGAATGATAAAGATCGCGGCCAGGAGTTGGAGGAGCAGGAGCGGAGTAATCCGTAGCCGCTGCCAGGGCCGGCTAGCCTGTAAGTCCTGCAAGGCCTGTTGCCAGAGCAAAGTACTCCCTATCACGCGCTCCTGACGCCTGGGGCGCATAAAATAGAGCACGAGAATGATAGGAATAATGATGCCAAAGGCGAGTGCCGCCGGAACAAGCAGGTTCATCCTTGTATCCTTTATCTTTATTTCACCAGAGCTATTTGCCGTAAGAGGCGTTGAACCACATCAAGGATCGTCGTATCGCTAGGAATCATAGTATACGTTGCCATATTTTTGTGTGCAAATGCTTCTAGATCGCCAAGAAATATACTCAAGCGCTCATGATAGGCCTGTAGCACGTTGGAAGAGATGCTCACATCAACGCTGCTGTGGCCCTCGCTGTCCTTCAACTGCCAGTCGCCCTGAATCTCCGGCTCAAGCTCCTCGGGAGCCAGAATCTGCAGAAGCGCGACATCCTGCCGGAGCTGGCGCACTGCGCGTATACCCGTTTGATAGCCGCTAGCAACCAGAAAATCTGACAGGATAATCGTCAGGCCAGGTCCGTTGATGACGCGACCCAGCTCATACAGCGCCTTGTTCAGATCGGTTGTGCCTGCTGTGGGGAGCTTATTGAGAAAATCGCCGATGCTCCAGATCGCATTTTTGCCGCTACCAGCGCGGCGAAAGTTGAGAAGATGGTCGGCGAGCGTACCAATAATAACGCTATCCTCGCTTTTGAGCGCTACATAGGCCAGCGCTGCAGCCAGCTTTTGCGCCAGCTCAATCTTTGCTGGCGTGCCATGCTGCATCGAACCCGAACAATCGATAAGAATCGTAACAGTGATATTCTCCTCAGCCTCGAAAACGCGCAAAAAGAGGCGCTCAAGCCGGGCGTAGGCGCGCCAATCGATGCGGCGGAAATCGTCGCCCGGAGCATAACGTCTGTAATCGGCGAACTCCATCGATGAGCCGGCCATAGGAGAGCGACGCCGACCGGGACGGCCTGTAGCCATCGAGCGGCGCGTAAGCAAGGTAAGATTATCCAGGCGTTGTAAAACTGTGGCATCTAACGGGAAACGAGCCTGGCCGTTGTTCTCGGGCATGCTATACTCCTCAACTCTCTTAGCCCTTATTCGGCTTCGACCTCCTCAATAACCGCTTCGATAAGCTCTTCAGGAGTGATGCCATCTGCCAGACCGTCAAAGTTAAGCACAAGGCGGTGTCGTAGAGCAGGAAAGGCCACGGCATGCAAGTCTTCAAGCGAGACATTATAGCGGCCTTCAAGAAGGGCGCGTACCTTGGCCGTCGTAATGAGCGCTTGTAGCCCGCGTGGACTCGCCCCGTAGCGAACGAACTGGCGCACTTTCTCCGGTGCGTCCTCTTGATCTGGATGGGTGGCCAGCAGCAGTCGCACGGCCTGCTCTTTGATATGGGTTGCGACCGGGACTGCGCGTGCAGTAGCGATCATCTGCTGTAATTGTTCGCCATCGGCGACAGCTTTGGCCTGCAAGGACAGGGTTCCTACCGTCGTATCGATGATGCGCATAAGGTCTTCGGCTTTGGGAAAGTTGACCATGATTTTGAGCAGGAAGCGGTCAAGCTGCGCCTCGGGCAAGGGATACGTGCCTTCCATTTCAAGCGGATTCTGGGTTGCCAGCACGAAAAAGGGCTGAGGAAGCTGTCTCGTCCGATCTCCCACGCTGACCGTGCGCTCTTGCATGCCTTCGAGGAGCGCGGATTGAGTTTTAGGTGTGGCCCGGTTTACCTCGTCGGCCAGGACAATGTTAGCGAAGATAGGTCCGGGCTGAAAGCTAAAGGCGCGCTTGCCACTGGCCGCCGGATTATCTGCTTGTTCGGTGACAATCGTGGTGCCGACAATATCTGCGGGCATAAGATCCGGCGTAAATTGGATGCGCGCGAATTTAAGGGTCAGGGCATCGGCTAAGGTGCGCACGAGCAACGTCTTGCCCAGTCCGGGCACACCTTCCAGCAGGACATGCCCACCGGCAAGTAATGCCAGAAGCAGCTCACGGATTACGCGCTCCTGACCAACAACGATAGTGCGCAATTCCGCTTCCAAGCGCTGGGCTGTCTCCATAAAAGTGGCGATAGCCGCCTCATCGGGCTCAAAGTTTTGTGGCATAGCCGACATGGCTGCTGATGCGTTATGGCCATCCTGCGCTGCCTGTTCCTGAGCTGGAGCGTTTGGGTTAGGAGTCGTCTGCTCGCTTTTGTTTGCCATATTTCGCTATTGCCCTTCTAATGTGCTAAAGTAATCGTGAACAAGATCTTTCATATCAGGAGAGACATTACTATTGTCGATGGCGTCATGGGCCATCTGATCGTATTGTTCAATGACTTGTGAGTAAGGAACCGTATTCCCTGATTCCACAACTCCATTATTGTTATCGTTACTTTGCGTGCTTTGGCCACCGCTACCAATCTGGCCAGGAACGAAAACCTGTTCTGATTTGCCTTGATTCTTACCGGCCCCATTTGTACCGCCCGAGCCTCCCTGGCCCTGACCCTGGCCTTGCCCTTGCCCCTGACCCTGGTTCTGGCTCTGACCTTGCCCTTGTCCCTGGCTTTGATTTTGTCCTTGCCCCTGGCTTTGGCCCTGACCCTGATTCTGGCTCTGACCTTGCCCTTGCCCCTGGCCGGGTTTTTGAGCCTGACCGGGCGTCTGGGCCTGGTTCTGATTCTGACTGCCATCAGTGGAGGCGGCTAGATTATTGGCGATCTGCTGTAGGTTTTGGCTGGCCTGGTTAAAGGCGTTATTCTGGGCCTGAGAAGCCGCGTTCTGCGCGGCAGCTGCCTCGACGCCGTTGGCGGCATCGTTGACCTCGCTCTGATTGCCATCGGCGACGGATTTTGCCAATTGGTGGAGCGCTGAGCTCAGGCTAGGATTCTGATTGGCTTGATTAGCCGCAGATTCGATCTGTTGCGCTAGCTGGCTGCGCTGGGAGGCCGACATGCTATTGGCCTGGGAGGCAAGATTCTTGAGTGCCGAGGCCAGATCTTTGCTATTATTGCTTGCCAGAGCCTTACCGGCAGCATTTAGATTGGCGTTAGAGCTATTCTGCAAGGCCGTACTGGCTGAGGCTGTGCCTTGCGCTCGATTGGCGCTCTGCGGATCGCGCAACTGATCGATCTTCGCCTGTGCTTCGGCTAAGGCCTGCTGGGCTTCCGTCTCATTCTTGGCCTGCTGTAGCTTGCCTTCAAGGTTGCGCAAGGTCTGATCGATGGCTTTTTGCTGCGTTGGTGAGAGCCCCTGTTGCTTTTGGAGCTCTTTGCGAATGCTCTCGATGGTAGAGACTTGTTTGGCGATATGAGCTTGAAATGTAGCCTGTTGCTGAAGAACTGCATCCATCGGGTTTGGGAGCACGAGGAGGAGGATGAGGAGAATGGCAGCCACGCCAAACGTGATAAGCGTTGTGCGTCCAGGATGTAAGGAAATAGCGCTTCCCGGCCGATATTTTTGCAGTTGTTTAAGCGCGTCGCGCCTCTGCAGGCCTGCCAGCGACGAGGTATTATCGCGCAGCTCCCAGGCAGTTCCCACACGATCCTGGAGCGCGAGATGTTTATCTGCCAGGCGCGCCGCTCTGGCCAGTGTTGGACGATAGCGAATGGCCACTACAAGTGCGACAATGATGCAGATGCCGGCCAGCCCTGTCGCCCAGTAATGCGCCGTGGCCCAGGGCAGGAAGCGCGAAATCGCTAATACCAGGCAGGCCACAATAAGGCCGGTGATGATTCCTCCTGTGAGCCAGCGCAGAAACTGCCTGAGCGCAAAGCGTCTTTGCCAGGGACGTAAACTTTTGACAAGGCTCTCACTACTGAAAGATTCCTGGGTAATTGCTGCTATTCGCGATGGCATCAAGCTGGCCATGATCAAGCCTTTCTTTCCGCAGTATCCGCAAGATAGAGCAGGATACAAGAGGAACAATATGGATCAGGTATTTCTGTTTGAGCTTTATCCCTCTGTACAAACCCGCTAGATTGAACTTCTATACTTTACTACATTTCTCTCTATTTTACATTACATGCGGTTGCCCACGGCTATTTAATGCTCTTGTTTTTGCTCCATCCACCAGTCCGAGAAACAGAAAAAATGGGGGTGCTCCATGCCCCGGCAGAGGACTGGCCGTCCTCTGCTACCTGTCCCTCGTACATGGTGCTCTTGCCTCTCACTTTTGCCTCTGACGAGAATTAAAGGGCGCTGGCGGCTGCCTGTGTATCTTTGCCTTTGCGCCATGTGCGAAAACGGGCAAGGGCGTTAGGCTTAGCCGTCCACATACTCAGCAAGAATAGGATCGCCGTACCTAGCACACTCAAGAGCGAAAAAACTACCCATGGCGCTATCTGCATACTCCCCACAAGGAACGCATTGACGCCGCCTAGAGAGCCCATAGAAAACGTGGAGTAGAGCGCTATGGCCGGGTTCCAGGCCAGCGACCATGGATAGCCCTTCATGGAAGATCCTCCACCGACATCTCCAAGCGTGCGAATGAAGAAAATCAACAAAGGCATGACTATCCAGAGCAAGCTAAGCAGATAAGTAATCGCCGTTGAGACTGCCGGGCGCTGAAAAAGCGTCGAGCAGAGCAGCCCGAGCGTGCCGATGACAAACGCGGTATCAACGAAGATAAGTAAGGCGCTGAGCACTTGATCTGGCGCGACGCCCCCAAAGAAGAATACAAGACTAAAGAGCGGAGCCGAGGCCGCGATCAGCAGGAGGGCATTCATCAAGCCGGCTACTAGCTTGCCACAGACCAGCGCGAATGCTGAGAGACGAGAGCAGAGCAGCAAATCATAAGTTTGTCGCTCCTTCTCTCCATTGACGGCCGTGGCGGTAAAGGCCGGTGTAATAAACACAATCAGAAAAAGTTGGAGGAGAGAGAGCAGAACATAGAGATTCCTGCCAGCATCGCTCCAACCGTTGCTGCCATAGTAACTATTGTTATCGGTAAAACGGGTGATAAAAAACCATCCGAGCAGGCCCATGAGCAGGATGTAAACAACAATTACCCAGATCGTACGCTCGCGGCGCATGCGCAGACGTAGCTCTTTTGTAAGAAGCGCAAGAAAAGTCATGATGGACTGCTTCCCTCTGTAATACTCATGAAAACTTCTTCAAGCCTACCTCCGCCGCTGCGCGGGGCAAAGGAAACTACAGGGATATTTTCCGCGATCAATCTTGAGAGAATAGTATGGAGCTCTTGATCGCTGCCGGTAAATTCGGCCTGGATAAGATTCCCCTCGCCATGTGTAACATTGCTAATTCCGGCTATATCTTTCAGCAGGTGCATGGCATCGTCTAAGCGCTCCTGCTCCAAAATGCGAATTTCAAGCTGCCGTCCATCGCCGAGATGATGTGAGACCTTTTCCACATCGCCCGAGAGGACGAGATGCCCCTTTTGCATGATCGCCACATCAGTACACATCTCGGCCAACTCAAGCAGAATGTGCGAACTGATGATCACAGTTTTACCCATGCCCTGGAGCGTGCGCAAAAGCTCGCGTAGCTCTACCCTGGCGCGTGGGTCCAGACCCGAAGCCGGCTCATCCAGTAGCAATACCTCTGGATCATGTACAAGAGCGCGGGCCAGACACAGCCTTTGCTTCATGCCACGCGAGAGCGTTTCCACTAGCGTATCGCGTTTCCCTGTCAATTCAACGAGCTCAAGCAGATCGTTGATGATGCGTTGACGCTTGGGGCGCGGGATGCCGTGAATACCCGCGTAAAATTCGAGATATTCCGCAGCCGTGAGGTCGGGATAGACGCCAAAGAAGTCAGGCATATAGCCAACCTTGCGTTGAATAATCGAAGGGGCTTGCGTTACCTCTTCCTGCTCAAACCAGACCTCCCCGCTGCTAGGGGTAATCAGAGCCGCCAGGATGCGCAGGAGCGTAGTCTTACCGGCGCCGTTGGGGCCAATAAGGCCAAAGATTGTCCCGCGTGGCACCTCCAGATTAACGTCGCTCAAGGCATCGACGGTGCGATAACGTTTAGAGATGTGCTGTATTTTGATGATCGACTCTCTCGGCTCTACAGTTTGCATAAAGCGCTCTGCCCCTCCTAGCTTGAGATGGTGCCCTGTAGTTGCAAGGACGGCTTGCTAAAGACCATTGTGCCTAGCGAAGAGTCCTGATTGGCAAATTGCGCCAATACATGTCCACCTGGCCCGATATATGGCTGAGTATTGTTAGTAGAAAAACTAAAATTTGCGAGCGTGAAGCTATCCCAGTTTCTGGTTTGCCAGTTGTAGAGATAGACGTGCAGGTGATTGGCATCGATGGGCGGACCCGAGCCCTGCCCCATGGCTGTAACGACCTGCGCAAGGTTAGAAGGCTCCGAGATGGTAAGGCCGGTCACATGCAGGTTGGGAATATTGGGCAGAGTGAACTCAAAGGTCATACTACCTGTAGTCATGGTATAGATGCCAGGGAATTGGGTTTGGAGATTATTGCTATCTCCTTGCATATCAACGAGCTGACTGGATACCAGATCGGTTGGCACATTGATGTTGCCGGCATAGTTGATATCAAGAGGCGCCTGCACAACAACTTCTTGCTCGCGCGCGGCTGAGTTGCCATTGATTGTGATATTGCCCGCAGCTGCCGATAAGTTATCGGCCCAACCAATCAACGTAGCCGAGGAGCCAGGCAACAGTAATGGATCTCGACCATTGATCTGGTAGGGGCTGCCTCCGCTATAGACCCCGTTGCTGGTCGTCACTACGACGCCGTTTGAGGTGATTGTCTTGACCGCGACCCGGCAAGGGCTGGTGCCACAATCGTAATAGGCGTTTTCGCCGCTCAGCGTAGCCAGCAAGGCCATGTGCCGTTGTTGGATGGTTTGCGTCTGGGAAGAACCCGAATATGGATTGTAAGGCCCATATTGGGGCTGTACCTTGTTGTTGCTAGCAATCTGATCGGCTAGCGACATCTCCTGTCCGCTGCCGTTATCAAGCATTGAGATGCTTACCTGCTTGGTTTGCAGCGCGGCAAGATTCCCTAGTGCCATATAGTGGCTGCCCATCAGAACATAGGCATCGCTCAGCGCGTAGGGTAGTGTGTTAGTGACAGTTCCGGTCAGCGTGTTATTCTGTAGCGTCAGGTGCGGGATAATGCCGCCTTTAAACTGGCTATCGTGCTGCGAGATAAGCGTACGTATGGTCCAGATATCGACGCCTTGCAGGTCCGCGTCTGTCCCGTTGGGGCTTGAGAGGATTGTCGTTGGCTGCTGTCTGGGTCGATCTGTATAAAAGCCGTTGGGATTGGTCGAAGGTTGAACCAGCCCGTTGCCGGGAATGTGCACCTGAAAATCGCCCTGACTGGGA
Source organism: Ktedonosporobacter rubrisoli (assembly GCF_004208415.1). Classification (GTDB taxonomy): domain Bacteria; phylum Chloroflexota; class Ktedonobacteria; order Ktedonobacterales; family Ktedonobacteraceae; genus Ktedonosporobacter; species Ktedonosporobacter rubrisoli. The sequence goes on from NZ_CP035758.1 coordinate 9,269,685, forward strand.
ACAAAAACCCCTATATAGGTAGTGACATGCGCGGCAGTTGCATTGGTGGCAGGACGATCCAACTGAACCACTGAGATGCTACTGCTGATAATCGAGGTTCCCTTTTCTTGTAGGGCCAGGCCATAGCAGAGCAGGGAGAAAACAAGGATGGTTGCCAGAACAATGCGCCAGCTCCAATCGCGCTTTTTTAGCCAGCGAATGATGAGCATGCGCGCTGGGCCAAGCACAAAGACATAGCCAAGCAGCAAGACGAGAATAAGCCAGGTCGCGGGGAATGCGCTGGGGAAGAGCGTATGTAGTAGCGCATCCATATTGCCATTATTGTAGAGCGAGAATTTGGGCGTCGTCGTATTCAAGTTAGTTGCGACCAGCTGGTCTCCCAGCGTGCGCAGCAGCAGGCCTTTCCATAGCGTTGTTGCCCCCTGCCAGCTTGTGACTGGCTCCAGGGTAGGATCAAAGGCAAGATAGCAGATAATTCCCTGTCCCTGCTGCCTCTGGGCCAGGAGAGGAATAGATCCGCTGGAGTGCACAACCGAGCTGCCGGCGACAGGCGAGGCCACGCTAACCGCCACGGGCGATGGAGCTTTATCGGACACGTTGCTCTGCTGTGGGCCACTTTTGCCAGGGCCGCCAACCGGGAGCAGTGAGGCTCCGGCGGGGATGGTATCGGTCCCTGTAATAGAGACTGGCAAGAGGCTGGGAGGCAGAGGGCTGAGCGTATTGCGCCACTCAGGGCCACCTACAACAATCAATGAGCCACCCTGGTTCACCCAGTTTTGCAGGGCCGTGAGTTGCTCTTTGTTAAGAGAACTTGTGGTGAAATTATCGATTACGATCAGGTCGAAGTTCTTGAGCGCCGCCGCAATGCTTGGCATGGTGGCGGCATTTAGCGGCTCGGTAATAATAGATGAAGCCTGGCTGGGAAGAGAGGTAGCAAGTGCATTAAGCGGACCAAAGCCGGCAGTCTGATCGGAGAGAATCCCAATGAAGATGTCATTGACGCCAAGGCTGCGCAAAGAACTTACCTGAGAGCTTACTTTGGCACCATTGGTATTGAGCAGATCTACAGTGATATTCTGGGTTATACCCTGAGTACCAAAGTAGAAGGGCACATAGAGAGTAACCTCTTTCTGTGCTCCCGTAGGTAGGCTGATCGCTTCCTGGTATTTTGAGATCGTCGCCGCGTTTCCTGCTCCTGAAAAAGGCGCTGGCACATTGATAGAAACTTTGCCATTGAAATCGGGCCCATCATTATGTAAAGTGACCTGAATGGGGACCCAGTTCCCATCGCGATAGCGCGAATCGAAACCAGCGTTGATCCGAAAGGCGGGCCCGCCAGCCGTGTTCTTGAGCGCCTGGGCTGAAGCCGTCGCCGGAAGAAGCAAAAGGGCAGAGACCAGGGCGAGTGTCAACACAAAGCCAGTTAATGCGAGCTGTCGTATAGTCAGGTCGGAACGTGGCCGACCGTTGCTGTGCGGCATATGCTTTGCCTCTCTTAACGAGTATTTTTACCTCTCTTAACGAGCACCTAAAGGGCAAATGGTGGTTAGCGATAATCCATCTGCTTCAATTGTGAAAAGCGCTTCCTTCGCTAGTTGGTTATATCCCGTAAGTATAGCGATTTGCATAAAAATTTCCAGAGGCATATGCACCATTTTTTTGCCTGTTTATGAATGGGACTAACTATTTAGACGCTTGACGCAGAAATTTTGTTGCGCTATATGAGACTGCCATAATTATAGCAGAATATAGGGTTGCTGGACTCTATCTTTCTATTCTGGCTAGCCTGGTGATGGCTCAAATCGGGGCTGCTGAAATGTGGGTGAGATTGAAATTAGGAGGGATAGATGGAAAATAGCACTCTGTTTCACACTCTGGGCCGGGTTTACCCCAGCCCAGAACAAGCTTCTTTAGGGCACGATAACAATTTTGATGGGATCTCCAACGCGCTCTCTCATCACCCGGAAAGCCTCGGCGATATTCTCAAGCGGGAACTCGTGGGTCACAAGCTCTTCGCCGCGCAGACGACCTTGTGCGGCGAGCGATACGGCCCGCTTCACATTATTGCCGCCTTCGCCGCGTGTCGTGTACATAATAATGTCCCCTCTCACAACAGCGCTGAGATCGAAAGTAACCTGTCCGGGGTAGAAGGCCACAAAGAGAATTTTGCCGCCGCGCCTGGTTATCTGCACGCATTGTTGCGGAGTGGCAACATTGCCGGAGCACTCGATTGCCATATCAACTCCGAGCCCTTTGGTTAGCTCCATCACGGTTTTGACTGGATCAGCTTTACGTGAGTTGATGATATGATCTGCTCCAAGCTGGCGTCCTACTTCCAGGCGGTTATCGCGCGTGCCGATTAAAAATACATTAGCTGCTCCAAGCTGCTTGCAGGCTTGCACAGTCATCAGACCAACAGGGCCAGGGCCAAATACTGCGATATCCTGTCCCAGGATATAGCCGCCGGCTGTATCTAGGCCGTAGAGGCCAGTACCGGCTGTTGTGACCAGCACAGCCGATTTGTAAGATAAAGAATCGGGCATCTTATATAAAGCGCTCACATTGTGGAGCACGTATTCTGCGAACCCGCCGTCAGCCGTCATGCCACTGGCTCGATGGCCTTTTTCGCGGTTCCCATAGTTCAAACAGGCTGTATATTTTCCGGCAAGACAATTTTCGCAGCGACCGCAACCATGATGAGCCTCAATGCAAACGCGATCCCCGATGCTAAACTCATCGACCCCTTCACCGAGCGCAACAATAGTACCGGTCCATTCGTGGCCGGGCGTGAACTGCCCATAAGGAGGGGTGAGAGGAAAATGCCCATCAAGTATCTTGAGATCGGTTCCGCAAGTGCCACAGAGGGCAACCTTGACTAAGACTTCCCCATAGCCGGGTTGGGGCACGGGCCGATCAACTACCCGAATGTCGCCCGGGCCGAAGAGGACCGCTGCGCGCATCTTTTCAGGAATAGGATAATGTCCCTGGGTTGCCTGATTGATAGTCGTACTCTGCATTAGCTTCTCCTTGCTTTACTACGCTTTTGGATAAATGATAGATATTCTCGTGGGTTCCTGGCCTTATATAGTGTAACAACTAACCTGGTCTTATTCCCCTGTTATGTGACATAACTCCAGCTAAACACTGCTATTAACTGCTTGAGTTGTATGAGCGCTAGCGCTACGCAAAACTAACTGGGCGCAACGAGGTCCTGGGCTCTCTCCTGCCTATGAACTTCTTTCCTCTTGTGGCCAGATCGGGATAAAAAGCTCAGCTATGATAAACGACATATGGAAGAGGCCCAAAAAAGCATTCATAGAAAAAATGGCATATATTAACGAACTTGTCAACCATATTGCTTCGCCTTTAAGCGTATTTCTGACGCTTTAATTATTCGTATTTATATAGAATATTAAGGAATTGCCTGCACTTCTTGCGTAGCTACTTCTTCTAACTTTATTACCGGCAGCATAAAATCTTGTCACTGTACGAGCTCGTTTTTAATTTAAAAGCTTGACATAATTTGAATGCTTCGTATATACTTATTCACAAATGGCAGATAAAAGATCTGTACTAATTCGCGTTCTATTCTCCAGCTATATACTGACTATTCTAATCAGGAGTGCGCAAGTACTTTATAGATAATAGAGAGGCGATCTTTTTTTATTTCTTAGGTTGTCCTCAATATCGTTGCTCAATGGTGTACTTATTGTGGGATATGTTTTCTTATTCTGAACTAAGCCGCGGGTGCGCTGGGAGTGGGCTAAAGGTACTGTTTTTATTGTTTTAGAGATCCTTGCAGGATTACCACTAAATATTCCCCCACGTTACATCATACGAGTCAGCTAATTTACTTTTGCCAAGGGCGTCGCTTGGTATGCTTATTTTTGCAATGTTGCCCTGATCTACCAACGAGGCGTTCTTGACCGGCTCATTCCTGACGTCGTGCTATCCCTCCGGACTTTACCCATCTGATGGTATGCCTGTGAAGAGATAGCACTAATTATCTAGGTAGGAGCATCTATGAGCAAGCGAAGAAAGCCTAATTCAGCAAAAGAGGCTCGCCCAGGCGCAGAAGAGAAGACTACTTTAAGTAATGAGGTTCGGGCAAACTCAGAAGAAAAGCCTGCTTCCTCGACTGCGCGCCCCCGTACACGTACAGCCACCCGTTCTAGAGCGAAGAAGCCAACCACAACTAATGGGGCGACGCAAGCCACTGAGAAGGTAGAGAATTCTCCTGAAGCTGCCTCTACTTCTCTAAGCGAAAAAGAGAACGAGCAAGCGAAGCCCATAACGTCTGTTGCGGAAGCTACTCCCGCTCAGCCGGATGGAGAAACTATCAGCGCAGAAGAGCCAGCTGCTTCAAGCGCTCAACCAGTCGTGACACCTGTAGAGGCGACTCCTGTTGAGCCAGTATCGGAAGCCAGCGTGCTTGCCGAGAACGTTCAGCCAGCAGAAACTGTTGATTTGGCTGTAGAAGGGAAGCAAGAGGATACAACGGCTGAGGCATCCAGCTCAACCGAGAAGCTCGATCAGAGCGCTGTACAGCCGGCGCCAACAGCTGCCGATGTGCCAGTTGATGTGCCTGAGCCGGTAAACTCGCTGGCCACGCCCGAAGAGAGCGCCAGCGTTGAGGCCGCGCCGGTCGCTGCACAGCCTGCAGCTGTGGCGGAGACCGAGAGCGCTGGTGAGGTAAGCCGCTCAGAGACCGAGGAAGGGATGAGTGCGGTGACGGCGGAAGCCAATGCCGAGCCTGTTAGCGAAACAACCTCATCAGTTGTCGAGGCCGTTCAGGCTGAAGAAGAAGAGAAGTCTGAGGCAACTGAGGAGAGCCCAGAGGCTCAGGAGCCAGTTGCGGTAGGAAGCGTAGCTTCCCAGAGCGAAGAGCCGCCAGTTGGACAGGTAGACGAGGAAGTTAGCTCTGCCGAGAAGCAAGAGCCGCCCGTGTTGGCCGCGCCGCAAGAGACAGTTGAGGCGCCCGGAGAAAGCAAGCCCGAGCCAGCCCCGGTGGTCGAAGAGCCTGTGGCCAGCGCAAAGCAAAAGGAGGCTCCAGAGGCCAGGAACGAGGCAGGAGCTAGCAAACAGAAAGAACCTGCTTTGGCCAGAGCGGCTGCCCTGGCGAGCGAAGTGGAAAAGGTAACGCGCACCAAAGGTGGTCGTCCGAGCATCGTTCGTTATATCATTCTTGGCGGAATTTGTCTGCTGTATCTCATTGCCTATGTTGATCGAACGACTATCTCGGTAACCGCCTCGCAGATCATCAAAGAGTTCCATTTTACTGCGACCGAGATGGGACTTGTGTTCTCGGCTTTCTCGCTTACCTATGCCCTTTTCGCGGTTCCTGTTGCTACTCAGGGTGATCGTTTTGGGCCGCGCCGCGTGCTTTCCATTCTAATGGGTGTGTGGTCGGTATTTACGATTCTTACCGGTATAGTCACATCGTTTGTCTGGCTAATCATCGTCCGCCTGCTGTTTGGTATTGGTGAGTCCGGAAGCTTTGCGGTTTCTACGCGTGCACTGGCTACCTGGTTCCCACCCTCGGCACGAGGCTTTTTGCAAGGAACAACGCACGCAGCATCGCGTATCGGCGCGGCAGTTTCTGCGCCTATTATTGTTGCCATCGTTCTGCTTTTCCATGACTGGCGTGCCTCATTCTACATTCTAGGCGCGATTGGACTTGTCTGGGCGATCCTATTCCTTTTCTTCTTTCGCGACAAGCCGGCTGATGTAGCAGCAGTCAATAAAGAGGAGCTTGACATTATCGAGTATGGTCGCGAAGTTTCTACGAACGTGAGTGGGACTAGCCCGGCTGTTCCCTGGCGTCGAGTATTGAAGAGTAAGGATATCTGGGCCCTGGCGGTGACGCAGTTCTTCTACAGCTATGTGTTCTGGATCTTCCTGACCTGGATGCCCACCTATCTGCAGAATGCTCGACACTTCTCATTCGCCCAGCTTGGTATTGTCGCCAGCCTGCCGCTCCTTGGAGGCGTGCTTGGCGACCTGGTTGGTGGCTGGGCCTCAGACGCTCTCTACAAAAAGACTGGCAATTTTAACCTGGCTCGCCGCAGTACGATTATCGTCTCTTATATCGGCGCTGCCGCTTGCACCATCCCGGCAGTTTTGGTAAGTAGCCCGCTGGTTGCCGAACTGCTCATCATTGGCACGATGTTTATGCTCGAATGCGCAGTCTCGAATACCTGGGCTATGGGCATGGATATTGGCGGAGAGTATTACAGCGCCACTGTTGCCGGCTTCATCAGCACAGGCTTCGGTTTCGGTGGTATTCTGGCGCCCACGATCTTTGGCGTCTTAAAGGACATGACAGGTTCCTGGATTCCTGGCTTTATAAGTGGAGCTGTGCTTCTCTTTATTGGCGTCTTTATTGTTCTGCTCGTCAATGCGAATAACAAAATTATGCCAGATGAGCAAAATACTGGCGATGCTGGCGCGCTTTCAACGGCAGCCAGCGGAGATTAAATCTTCTCCTATAAACTGGTGGGACGCGCGTCCACGGCTCGCTTCCCAGCCAGGCAAGGCTATAAAAATGGCATCCACCGCAATTGGTGGATGCCTTCTTGTTTCTTTCTTCTTTCCCTTGCTACTTTGAGAATGCGGGCGGGTTGCCTTGTCTCGGGCAGGGCCGCGACTTTCTGGTACATCTGGGAAGGGAGATTAAGCGTTTCCCATTTCCTTCAGGCCACCGGGCCTGCCGCTCTGGTGGCCAAATTTCCCTCCTCTGTGTCATCCTCAGGCGAGTACCCGAAAACCCTGAAAGCAGAACGAATCGTCAACTTATAAAGAAAGTGAGGTACAGCAGAATAAGGCCAGCCAGACGCATACCATCGGATAGGTAATCAAAAAGCAAATTTTCTGGCATAAAGAACTTCATTGTATATAACCAGAGAGAGATGCCCATCAGAAAGAAAGACGCGGACATCAAGAGACTGAAGCGCGTTGATTTGCGGAGAAAGATGGCTAGATAGCTAAAAAATGTTGCCATACAGGCTATACAGCGAATGGCGCTGAGGATGCCGGTTACCTCGCGCGGCTGTTTCCCTGGGAGGACAGGGGTTAAAAACATCAAGATAAGCAATAGTATTGTAGCAATAATGTGCCACCTCTTAAGCTCCTGGCGATATTTTTCCGAACCACCAAGAGAGGCAAGGAAGATAAATGCATAGGCGGCAGTCTGTCCAATATGGCGAAACCATATCGTATTGAAAGTAGGATTGCCATTCAGGAATGGGTCATCAATAACTCCAGTGATCCCACCAATTGCAATTATGCCCATCGATAAGCCTAAAGCCAGGAGGGCAGTGCTGCGCGTGCGAAAATAGAAAGAAAACGCGCGTATGGCAATAAGTAGAGAAATTACTGCTTGAAGCGCAATAATTAGATTAGTAAGATCCCTGCTAGTCAGGTGCATAATAGATCCTCCGAAAGAATGAAATACCTAAGGAGTGTTAAAGAACAGAGAACTATTGATTGGCTGTCCTCTTGAGTCATATAGCTGAATGAGTCGACTTTTCAATAGTAGTTGTAGTGCTTCTAGCGCCTCCTTGTTGTTGAGTCGAGCTTGTGCTGCCACCTCAAATAATTTTTTCTGACCATCGATAGCCTGATAGAAACGCAAGGCCCTTTTGTCAGGGATGGGCGGCGCGCTCATAAAAGGATTTTGCGAGCGTAAGTCCTGAGCTTCTTGAGACCAGCGTGGGATAATCTCTGTAAGGGGTGGCAAGGGCTGTTGAGCGTAAGGCGGCGTAACTGGAGTCAGAGAAGCCTGGCGCACGGCGGGATCTAGTAGCAAGCCGCGCCTTTTGGCGATAGGTACAATCTGCTCCATAATGTGGCTAATCGTGACAACAAATTCGCGAATGGGTGCTTGCCGCATCAGCAGTATTGAACTGGCCATAAAAGGCGTACTAATCTCAGTGCCAGGCTGACTGTTCGGTGATGGGGGCTGCAAGAAATCGCTGCCAAGAAAATACCCGAAACTATAGTAGATCCCATAACGCCTGAAGAGCGTTGACTGATGTGTAGAAAAGCAGGTGTGTACGGGTTGTAAGGGCATACCTTGCCTTCTGCTAAGCATATTTCCTGCTATTTCTGCAATGTGTGCATTGTAAATTATGTTTTGTGGCAGCGAAATATCTTCGCAACTGTTTGCACGCAATACGACGGAAATCTGCCCAGTAGAAGAAGCTTGTGTCGCCCAGAACTGGGCGACTTGAACACCAAAGTTCTGGACAAAAATACTTGTCATCCAGGAAAGCATCTCATCAATATGGTTCATTTGTGTCGAGATCTGCAATAATTGATTGAGAATGACAAGCGGCTGGATACTTCCTCTTTGACCTGATGACTGTGATATGCGTTCTTTGTGTTCCATTAGGCTCCTTCCCGCTCTATGTTTTTTAGCCCCTTGCAAAGGTGCCAGGCGCAACGAAGGACTGGCTCTCTCCGCCTGGGTAGGAAAGCTTATTCGCAATGAATAGGCTTTGTGATAAGCGGAGGGGGCCTTATAAGTAATATTAATTATGTCAACTAAGCACGCTTGATAATTATCAATGAGTAGTAGTAGAAAATCAAGGGGTATGGGATAAGAAATACGTAAAAATTAGTATGGATTTCGAGAGAATTGTGAGTGTTGAACACAATCCCCAGAAATGCGCCTGTGGCGAGCTGGGCATAACGAGTAGATAGTTATTTAATCGAGTATTTTTTTTGTCTATTTTCGCTCTCCAGAAATAGAAATAGGCGGCCAGTTTAGAAAATAGAGTTATTGAATGCTGAACTCTCAGAAGATGAATAGCCTGAAAGGGCTATCTTAAGCTACTATTTTCATTCTCCCGTAAATTGGAGCAGAGAAAATAAAATTCATCGTTAAAGCAGACGAAGATACTCGCCTGCTTTAACGTAATATATGAGCTTCAACATCTTTCAAGTCAGTCGAGAGAGCGGGCAGGTATGCATGGAGATCATCCGCTCACTTGTAGCGCGCCTGAAGCGACCATGCCTTTCAACCCTCTCGCGGATTTGAGATTACTTGCCAGCCTGCTCTAGCATCGCGACATAATCGCGTATACCGGCCTCAAGCGGGAATTCCGGCTCATATTTGAGCTGCTGACGGATGGCACTCAGGTCCAGGCGCCCGCGTGCGCGCATATCGCTCTTTTCGAGCTCACTGAGACCCGCCCCTATCTCGATATCAGCCCTTGGGAGCACCTTGCGCACGGCCTCTGCAACCTCAGAAGCGCTATGCATTGCGCCTGAGCCAACATTAAAGGCCCGCTGGGTGAGATCGCCGCTGGGAGCGTCAAGCGCTTTTACCACCGCCTGGGCAACATCCTTCACGTGCGTATAATCGCGCTGCATATCGCCACCGGTCTCAAAGCGTGTAGGCAGGCCGCGTACGCTATTCTCGATCATTGGCTTAATATACATTGGATAGCGCATCCCATAGCCATAGATGGCCGAATTGCGCAAGGCGATAAAATCGACACCGTTGGTGCTGTAGTAAGTTAGGCCTACGATCTCGGCCGCAGCTTTCGATGCGCCGTAGGGACCAAGCGGATTCCCGGCTGTGGGGAGTTGAATCGGATGCTGCTCATTGATTGGCTCGTACTGGCGCGGCGCATAGACTGCAATACTGCTGCTCTGCACGACGCGCTGAACCTCGAAGAGTCTCGCCGCTTCTAGCACGTTGAGCGTGCCATTGACATTGACCTCAAAGGTGATTGCGGGATCTTGCAGCGAATAAGGAGGGTCGTAAAGGGCGGCCCCATGAAAGATGCGCTCGACATTATATTGCTTGACGCAGCGCATAACCGCTGCCATATCCAGAATCTGGCCACGCACATACACGATTTGCTTCTCATATGGCGTTAGGAGAGCTGCAAGAATAGGCGCGGGCTGAGCAGCATCGAACACAATAACCCGGTCGCCACGCTCGGCCAGGCGCTGTGTAACATATGTACCTAGAAAACCGGAACCGCCGGTAACCATAATGGTTGACATAAGCTAAGTCTCCTACGGGGTAATGATGATGATTTTTGTCTCGGTCATTTCTTCGATCGCGTAGCGTGGTCCCTCACGGCCCATGCCGCTGGCTTTTACTCCACCGTAGGGCATATGATCAGCGCGATAGCTAGAGACTTCATTGATATGTACGCCGCCAAATTCGAGGCGTTCAGCGGCATAAAATGCCGCCTGCAAGTTATTTGTAAAGATACCTGCCTGCAATCCATACGGTGTGCTGTTAGCCTGCTCAATAGCCTCATCCAGCGTATCGTAAGGCGCGATAGCCACAGCAGGGCCAAAGAGCTCTTGTTGGCAGACCTGCATATTGGGCGTGACACCTAGTAAAACTGCCGGCGTAATGCAGCCATCGGGCTGTAGCTTTCCACCGACGAGCAATTGGGCGCCCTGCTCCTGGGCATCTTGTATGACGCGCAGCACACGCTGCGTAGCCTGTTCGCTGACCAGGGTAGAGCTATCGGTACTGCTCAAGCGAGGATCTCCTGTACGCATCTTTCCCACTTGTTCGGCCAGTCGGCGGGCAAATTCCTTGTAGATGCTACGGTGGGCATAAATGCGCTGGACGGCGATACAGGCCTGTCCGACCGCATAATATCCGCCCGCCAGGACGCGCGCAATAGCCCGCTCTAGATTCGCATCAGGCTCAATGATCAACGGCGAGTTGTTGCCAAGTTCAAGCGCTACCCGCTTATAGCCGGCCACAGCGCGGATATGCTGGCCAACGGCTGAGCTACCGGTAAACGTGATCATCGCTACACGCTCATCGCGTACCAGCGCTTCTCCGATCTCATCCCCGCCTGGAAGCACGCTAAGCGCGCCCCGTGGCGTGCCTGCCTGGGCGCACAAAGCCGCCAGCTCCAAGGCTGTAATCGGCGTGTCGGGCGCTGGTTTAAGCACGATGGCGTTGCCCGCTGCCAGAGCAGGGGCGATCTTATGGCAATCGAGCAGCAAGGGAAAATTGAAGCCAGTAATGCCAGCAATAATGCCGAGAGGACGGCGCACTGTATAGGCAATGCGCCCTTCACCGCTGGGAACTGCATCCATAGGAATAACCTCGCCATGAATGCGTGTGGCCTCTTCGGCCGAGAGACGCACGGCAGCTATTGCCCTATCGATCTCCAGATAAGCATCTTTAATTGGCTTGCCTACCTCATGAACGATAAGCCAGGCGAAGCGCTCTTTATTGGCGGCGATCAGATCCGCGATCCGCTGCAGTAATGCTGCGCGCCGGTGGAGAGGCCAGGCCGCCATCTCTTTAGCGCCCTCTTTCGCCGCTGTGAGCGCCGTCTCGACATGCGCCTTATTTGCCCAGGCCACACGTCCGACCAGCACCTTGCGCTCGTAAGGAAAGCGAATCTCAACGTGATCATCGGCGTCGACCCACTCGCCCGCGATAAACAGGCGATGATTGTTACCAAGCGGAAATGCGCCTGAATTGCTTTGCGGAGTATTTGTTTGCATAATAGTCTTCCCGAATTTACTCTACTCCTAGCAGACTTGCCGCAGCCAGGGCCATAACTTTAATCGATGCTACAAGATCAGCCACAGCCAGCGATTCATCAATGTTATGAGTTTGGATGATCTCGCCGGGACCATAAACGATGCACTGTTCAATGCCGGCGTTGTGGACAACAAAGCGCTGATCGTCGGTTCCCGGACTGCAGACATAGCCAGGCGTGCGCCCCAGTACCTCCTCGACGGCTTCTGTAAAGGCCGCGACTAAAGGCGTCTCAGCACTTACCCAGGTAGGGACAGTGGCATAGCGCTCGCTGTAGTTATAACGGAAGCCTGGTATATCTCTGGCGCACTGCTCAAGAATACTTGTGATTTCCTGGCGCGCCGTCTCAAGATCCTCGCCGACCACCAGCCGGCGGTCAAAGACAGCGCTGCAGCTATCGGGCACGCTATTCGTATTGGTGCCGCCCTGGATGATGTTAAACGAGATGCTGGCAGCACTGGCGCTGGCCGGCACGACCGGATGGCTATTGAGGCGTTGTTGCAGGCGCGGTTTGAGCGTGCGCGTAGCTGCATCGATGAAATGTGCCATATGTTCGACGGCATTCACGCCGCGCTCAGGCGTGCTCCCATGTGAGGGCAAGCCAAACGTCGTGATCTCGCCCCAGATAGCTCCGCGGTGGCCGAGGCAAACATTATCAACATTGAGTGGCTCGGTGATGACAACGTAGTCGGTTTTCCCGGCCGCGATATAGCCTCGCTCAACCAGGAAGCCCATGCCGGCATTGCGATTACCCGTGCTTTCCTCATCAACAACACCACTCTGTTCAATGGTGCCCTGTAAGGTCAGTCCGGCCCGCCTGATGGCCTCAACTGCAAAGATTTGGGCCGCGATGCCACCTTTCATATCCGAAGCGCCGCGCCCAAAGACACGTCCGTCGCGCAGCTCGCCGCTAAAGGGATCTGTCGACCAGCCGGGGCCAACGGGAACAACATCCATATGCCCATTGAAATGCAGCACTGGCCCTGGCCGCGGATCTGCTAAACGCCCTATGACGTTAGTGCGAGGCATATTTCCCCCGTAGGGCGCTAGCTCCTCAACTTCGGCTGGCGTAAGTTCTAGATATTCTACCTCGTAGCCAGTGGTGCGCAAATGTTCACCAATATAATGTGCGCATTCGGGATAGGCATGTCCTGGCGGATTTACCGTTGGAATACGAATGAGACCTTGTAGGAAGGTGACTGCTTCATCCGTCAAGGCCTCAGCAGCGCTTATGATAGCTTGCGCTTGCTGAGGCTGGAGAGGCTTTACCATTGTGGGCGAATCCTTATCTAGCCTAGAACGGTGAAATAAAAGACACTGCAAAGACTATAGCACAGGCGATGATGGTCGTGATAAGCACAAATGCATCATAGCGCTGGATGCGCAATGCACGGCGTTTGGTGCGCTTCTGGCCGGGGCGGCCATAGCAGCGGGCCTCCATAGCTGTGCTAAGAACGTTGGCTCGTTGGAAGCCACTGACAAAGAGCGGCACAAAGAGGGGAGCAAGTTTTCTGGCTCGCTGGAAAACGTTACCCTGGTCAAAACGAACTCCACGGGCCGACTGGGCCTTAATCAAGCGTTCCACCTCTGTAACAAAAATAGGAACAAACTTAAAGGCAATGACCAGTACCATAGTGAAGGCTCCAACCGGAATACGCAACTTCTGCAAAGGCGCGAGAAGCGCATCCATGCCATCAGTGAGGTCTACCATAGAGGTAGTGAACATCAACATAGAGACCAGGTAGTAGAGAAAAAGCACACGGATCATCACCAGCGTACTGGTAATAATGCCCTCTTTAGAGATACTTATAAATAACCAGTGCCAATAGACTGTCTGATGCTGATCCGGCGCGTAATAGAAAGCTATCTCGATGATATAGATAACTACCAGGAACCACAAAAAAGGCTTAAAGCTACCCAGTACATACGATGTTGAGATGCGAGATTGGCGTTGGATTACGACACAGAAGAGCAAGAAAATGGCGAAAGAGACAAAGCTGCTCGCGATTGATGTCAAAGCGATGAGCAGGACCGCACAGATAAGCTTTGTGCGAGGGTCCATGCGGGATAGAGGGGAGCCATTATTGATGTATTGGCCAAAGGTAATGTTGCGGGACAGTTCAATCATGGCGCTTTTATCCCCCTGTTCTTGAAGATGGGAGCAATGATAGTCTGTTTACTAATCTCGGCCTCCAGCTCGTCGAGGGTTAAAACATTGGTGCGCATGGCTGGCATAATCTCTCGTAGGGAGAGCGCGATGCTGGCAGCCTCGGGCATGGCGATATCGAGGGCGGTGAGCTCATGAGCATAGGTGAGAATCTCGCTGGGCGTACCGCTAAAGGCCAGGTTTCCGCGATCAAGCACATGAATAACATCGGCCAGGTGAACCACTTCGTCAAGGCTGCTAGAGATATAGATAATCGTGAGATTATGCCGTTGCTTAAGCGTGACGATTAAATCCAGGAGCTCGCGGCGCCCGCGCGGGTCCAGGCCTGCGGTTGGCTCGTCGAAAACTATCACCTGCGGCTGTAAGGCTAGCACGCCGGCAATGGCCACGCGCCTTTTCTGGCCGCCGCTGAGCGCATATGTATAGCGACTGCGAAAATCTTCGTAGGGTAGCCCGACAGCTTCCAAGGATTCTTGCACAAGGCGGCGCGATTCCGCCAGGGGCACATTCCGGCGCCGCGGACCAAAGGAGACATCCTTACCGACTGTCTCCTCAAAAATCTGAGCTTCGGGAGACTGAAATACAATGCCTACAGCTGTGCGTATCCGCTCGACATCAAAAGAAGAGCTACCCACATCAGCCCCTTCAAAGAAGAAGGTTCCAGGAGATGGCTTGATGAGCCCGGCCAGAACATCCACAATCGTGGATTTACCGGCCTTTGTTGGACCTACCAGCGCGGTGGTTTGGCCCGCGGCAATGGAAAGCGAAAGCCCCCGCAAAGCCTCAGCTGCAAAGGGCGTGCCGCGCAGGTAGGTGTGAGATAGATTCCTTAGTTCGAAGAGCATAGGCCCGCCTTTAATTGTTCAGTAGAGAGTACGACCCTGGGAAGACTTGTCCAGCCCCTGCTGTATAGGCGTTGCCCCAGCCGCGTGACCATGGGTACATCTAAGCCAACCTCATGCAGTTCATCGGCATGGGCGAAGACTGTTGCCGGCGTGCCATCCATCAATATCTGACCCTGGTGCATGACGATGACACGATCGAAATCGGTAATCTCATGCATGAAGTGAGTTATGTGGATGACCGTAATGCCGTTCTCGCGTGTGAGCCGATGGGCGGTCTGTAAGAGGTTGCGCGCTGTATGACCCGAGATCATTGTCGTTGGTTCGTCCAGGAGCAAATAACGTGGGCGCATGGCCAGGACGCCAGCGATAGCAACTCGTTGTTTTTGCCCTACAGATAGCTCGCTCACCGCCATCTGTGCATACTGTTCTATGCCAAGCAGTGACATCGCTTCAGTGATGCGTTCTTCGATCTCGGCGCGTGGCAGGCCGAGGTTTTCAGGGCCGAAAGCGATATCATCGATAACCGTGTTGGCGACGAGCTGATCATCAGGATTCTGGAAGACGATGCCGACGCGCTGGCGTATAGTCCACAGGTCCTCGCCTTTGGAATCTGTGCTGAGGCCGTCGATCTGTACGGAGCCGCTTTGTGGGTGCAAAATAGCGGCGAGGAGCTTGGTCAGAGTGCTTTTGCCTGATCCGTTATGGCCGATGATGGCTACTGTCTGACCAGCTTCGATGCGAAGCGTGACATCGCGCAGGGCAGGGGGAGCATCTTGCTCCCCTTGCAAACTGTAGTTGAATGTAACGTTGTTGACTTCTATCATAGCTAATAAGGCAGTTCTTCGCGTGGCTTTGTGTCAGGAGCACGTACCAGGCGTGATTCAAGAATGTAGAAGATTCGAGCCAGAATAACTGTCAGGATTGCGGCAATCACAGATTCCACAACCGCCTGCGGGATAATGGGAAGCACTGCTACAGGTGGCAGATAGCCACGTGCAACGGCCAGACCCAGGACGAGAACTGTGTTGGTAGCTGATCCTAAGAAGCCGGCGACGACTGCTGCTACATCGCGATTGAGGCCCTTGAGACCAGCGAAAACAGCCCAGGACACCAGACCAATAAATAAGCGTGGAACGATGGCAACGATCGGGTCTTTAAATAAAGGCGTGGTTGCGCGCAAGAAACTGAGTATGCCGAAGACAAGACCGGAAAAGATGCCGACAACCGGCCCGGCCACAACACCGCCAAGAATGGTAGGAATGTGTTCTGTGGTGGCGTTCCCTGCCATTGTCGGGATGGGAATAAATCCGAGACCTGGGACAACTCCCAGAATGATCGTAATAGCCGCGAGTACACCTGCAATGACAATCCGCTCTGTGGTAATGGTCCAGGGACTAGTAGAGGAGCCTACGGTTGCTTTGCTCAAGTTTGATACTCCTTTTTTAGTATGAGGGAATGACGTGTATCAAGATAAGTCGGGCGTAATAACGATTAGGGATGCTTGGCGAAAAGTGTGAGGTACACTTTTTCAAAAAGACGCACTACATTGGAAAAGATCTATTCTCACCCCCTTCGTACACAAGAGGTTAAGATGATGCTCATAGTATACTGATTTGATTTTGGAGTGTCAAGAAATTTACGAGCCGCTTGCTTTTATCTTAAAGGAAGCAGCTCGTGAAAAACTAGCACTGTTTCTAATTGGATGAGGTGAACAAAGAGAAGAATGTAAAGTGAAGCCATAGTTTTAAGCACGGGGTGGGGAGATAGTCTTAACCCCGGTGGGACCGGCAACTATAGCGCTTTGCGCCATGTGGAGGAAGAGTCCCGTCTCTACAACTCCCACGATCTGCTGCATATGGGCATCTAGCTCAGCCGGATTGCTGATGCCCTGCGGGAAGGAACAATCAAAGATGAGGTTATGATTTTCCGAAATAAAAACCTTACCTTCATGCTGCCGAAGTTGCACAGAGGCCCCAAGGGCTTCCAGCTGTCTGCGTACTGGCGTGGCTGCGAAAGGGATAACCTCAACCGGAACGGGGAAGTGCAGCCCCAAGCGCTCAACCAGCTTGCTTTCATCAGCAATGACCACAAAGCGTCGCGAAGCTGTGGCCACAATTTTCTCGCGTAAGAGAGCCCCGCCGCCGCCCTTAATGAGTTGTAGCTGTGGATCGATCTCGTCTGCGCCATCGATACAGAGATCAATCTCTTGATGCTCATCAAGGGTAGTAATGGGGATGCCGAGATTGCTAGCAAGAGTTTTGCTGGTCTCCGAGGATGGTATGGCCCCCACGATATGCAAGCCAGCCTGAATGCGGCGGGCCAGGGCTTGAATGAGAAAATTAGCGGTTGAGCCGGTTCCAAGCCCAATGACCATATCGTTCTCTACTAACTGGGCCGCAGCCTCCCCTGCTGCCTGCTTCCAGGGATCTTGCTGAATATCGTGCCGCTTCATCCAAAACGCTCCTTAGTTCTCTAGTGTTCCGTCAAGGTTGACGTGATGCGTGAAACCAGCGGGGATGCAAAGGGCGACCGCCCCTTGACTGGGGCTTGGAGGCTACATCGCGATCTAGCGAATTGGCCCCATTCCTCCCCATTCCCCTGCCGCCCGCAGGCGGCGCCCTCGTCAAACGAAGTCTGACAAAGCATCGGGTTACTGGATCGAGTATAGCACGTTGGCCGGGAAAACTTCAAATGAGGAAGGGGTCAGATGTGGCATGGTACCTGTTTGCAATCTCTTGCTATCTCTAGAGTGTCGTGATACACTCTTCAAAGTAATTGCAAAAATGGCGATAAAGGGGACCTATCAAGCTTGTTCTCGGACACAAATTGCACGAGATTCTGAGTTGACAGGGTTGGAGCAGGCCAGAACTGTTTCAGGTGGAAGTAAAGATGTCTGATGTTTCGCGTATTTTCCTGGTTGAGGGTGAAGAAGGCCTCAACCGAAGCATGGTCAACTCTCTCCGCAAAGATGGCTATTTTGTGCAGGGGGTGGCAAGTGGGGCTGATGCTATGCGCGCTCTTTGGGCAGAAGAATATAATGTGGTAATATGCGACCTGAGAACGCCGGGGGTTGATGGCCTGGAGATGCTTCAGTGGCTGCGTGTGTTTCATCCTCATACACGCATTATTATAATTGGGGAACCTGGTTCAGAGGCGACGCGGATGCAAATGCTGGAAAGTGGCGCATCAAGTTATCTGGAGAAGCCTCTGGATTTTCGCATGCTTAAGGAAGAGCTGCGCCGTCTTCTGCAACAGCCTGGTTTCTCGGCGAGCCTGGATTCCTTTGATCTCTTAGATGTCATCCAGATTATTACGATGGGACGCAATAATATTGCCTTGCTGGTGAGCACCGGATTAGAGGAGCAAGGTATGCTGCGTTTTCAGAATGGTGAACTAGTCTGGGCTGAGTATGGTACTCTGCGCGGGGAAGAGGCTTTTTTTGCCTTAGCCGCGCACAAAAATGGGACGGTAGTTCATCAGCCCTGGCACGGCTCAACCGGTAAGAATGTGACGCAGCCGCTCTCTCGCTTGATCCTTCAGGCTTTGCAGTATCGCACAAAAGCGAATATGGAGCAGCAGAGCGGGGAACAGCAATCAGCGCCTACGGCTTCACTATTTGACATGGAGGAAAGCGACGAGAATCCTTTTGCTATGTTTGCGGAACCGACCAGCCAGCCAGCCGACTCCATAGAAGCGTTTTCACAGCCTATGCCTGTTATTTCTGATCAGGGCGCATCTGTCCCATCTGAGCCGGTTAAGGAATGGTGGGAAAAGACGGGAACGTTGCCGGCTATAGGGAAGAGTGAGGGGAATACTTCTTCGGCCAACACAAATCCTTTTGCCGCCTTTTCTTTTGATATAGGCTCTCTTACCCAAAATATTCAAGGTGCAGAGAACGCTTCCGCGAACCTCCCGGTATCCCCTGCCGAGCAACAGTTAGATTTGCCATCCTGGCTTACTGATCAGCCTACCTCATCGAGCCTACCATCTGTCTCGCCTTCGGGGCTTACCAGCTCTGCGCATATACCTGCAGCTCCTCCGGCGCAGGCCGCACCTGAGTGGCAGTTGCCGCCCCGCTCCTTCCAGGAGGCGGAGGCTATGAGACCCGGACCAAATGTAGGTCAGCAGATGCCTCTTTCTACAGATACGAGTATGCGGCGGGTTGTGGGACCAGGGCGCCAGGCCTCGGAGCCGCTCAACTGGCCAAATTCTACGGGCAGCTCGCCGGCGGTAAGGCCGGGCAGGCAAATCAGCGAACCTCTTACTTCTTTATCTCATGGGCAGGAATATAGCCCGAGTCTCTCGGATGCCACAGCCACAAATCTACCACGTATGCCCAAAACGAGCTATAATTACAGTGCACTTGTTTCTGCCTTGCAGACGCTGGGTTACTCGATTACTGGATTTATCGCGGCCGCCGTGGTAAATCTTGAAGGGCAGCCTGTGGCTCAGGTTGCCGTTGACGATATGGATATCTCGGGGATGTGCCTGCAGTTTAGCGCTATCCTGAAGAATATCTCTGCACTTGGGCAGGGCAAGTATGAGGATACTGTCATCACTATGGCGCAGCGGCGAATATTTATGCGCCTTATCGACAATGGGAGCCAGGCTTTCCAGGTGCTGATTACTACGCGCGAGGCAAATACTGCCGAGAGCCTGGAAGTTATGGCTAACGTAGAGGGCGCGCTAAGTGCAGCCTTGCGCTGATTGCTGAGCAACTTAGTGGCTTTACATGTGGAGTAAAAGGTTTTATGAGCGACAAGCCGGTAAAACGCGAGATAACTGAAGAGGAAAAGAATAATAACCGCTTTTCGTTTATTGTGGGCATCTTCATCGCCCTGGCGATTATTATCCTTTTTACCATCTTCTTTAACACTTAAACCAATCAATCCTTTGAGGTAACATCAGGAGAGAAGTCGAGCAACTTCCGCAAGTATTGGGCATCCTGGGTCCGCGTTGGGTGTGCAGAAGGTGCGTTTTGAGCGGGATTCTCTTTTTCCTTCTTACGTGCAGGTTCTCCAGGGCGTGGCTGAGGCTGGATGAGGGGAGATATGTGAGGATGGCCCTCTTGTAGCAGAGGGGGTTCCTGCTCAGGTTGGTATCTTGCCTTCATCTCATTGAGTCGCCGTTCAACAAACTGTTCCTCAGAAAGTTCTTCCAACTGTGTATCGAGATTCTGCTTATGCAGTTCTGCCTGTGCACGAGCCCGTGCCTGGGCTTTTAAGATGGCCTCCCGCGCCCTTGCTGCTCGGGGAGTATCTTTGCCCTCGCCTGCCTTACTAAGCGTCTCGTAGACAGTTTGTTGAAGAAGAGCGCTACGCCTCTGCGTGACAAGAATATCAATGTTGGTCTCGACTTCAGCAATTTTGGCTTCGAGCCGGCGCAGGGCACTGCGCATGGTGGTTACTAGCTGATCCTGGGCCTTTTTTTGTTGCTGATAGCGCTGGTATTGCTTATCGAGGTCAACGTAGTGCATAAGTGCAGCTCGTGCGGCATCATAATTTCCTTGTTGGACCGCCTGCTCCGCCTTTTCCTGCCATTTTTCGGCTTCTGCTTTTTTATCCTCACTACGTTTTTGCAACTTATGGCCTTCAGCAATAGCCGTGGCAACCTGTGTCTTGACCTGCACGAGTTGGTTGCGCATATCAAGCTGTAGTTGCCGCAAGACTTTTTCTGGATCATCTGACTGCTCAACAACCGAGTTAAGATTGGTGCGTAGCAAGGTGAGCACACGTTCCAACAGATTCATAAGCTATGCTCCTAAAAATATGCTCCATCATGTAATAGTTTTTACTCGAAATAAGGAGCTGGGAGCTGCAGCGCTCACCTGAAACAGGGGAAGGCTGCAGCCTCCAGGCACTTTCTGGAAAGGTGGGCACAGAGGAGAACATGCTTCTCTGTGCCTGCCCTGGAGACTATTTCTCTGCTGGGGTAGACTCGATAGTCTTGCCTGTACCATTGGTCTTAGCCTTATTCTGCTCGTCCTGATTGGCCAGGGCGGGAACACGGTTCATCAGATCTCCAATGCGTGTTCCGCTGAGCAATTCAAACAAAGCTGGAACCTGAGCTACCATATTGGCAATATCGCCGGTGAGGCGGCTGGCTCCCAGGCCGTTTGAGCCGTCTCCATTGCCGGTAGAGACAATGGTAACTTTGTCGACCTTGCTCAAAGGCTCGGCAATAGCACGGACGATCTCGGGCATACCAGTAAGCAGTTTATCAAGCACGGCAGCCTGGTTGTATTCATGGAATGCTGCGGCCTTAACTTTCATTGCTTCGGCTTCAGCTTCACCCTTGGCGCGAATGACTTCGGCTTCGGCCAGACCGCGAGCCTTAACAACCTCGGCTTCAGCCAGACCACGGGCGCGGTTTGCCTCGGCATCACCAAGGCCGCGCGCTTTTGCGGCATCGGCCTGACCCTGGGCTTCAAGGATGAGGCGTTGGCGCTCAGCTTCGGCTACCGTCTCGACACGGCGGCGCTCGGCCTCGGCTGCTTTCTGAATGGTTGCCTGCAGCTCTAACTCACGGCGCTGAATTTCGGCCTGCTGCACTTTAATCTGGGCCTGCTTTTCGATCTCCGTCACCCTTACCGCTTCGGCAATTACTTGCTGTTGCGTGATGTTGGATTGAATATCGTAAGCTTTGTCAGCCGATGCTTGCTGGCGTTTGACCTCGGCTTCGAATTCAGCTTTTTTCAGAGATAAGTTTCTCTGGGATTGGGCCTGCAGGGCCAGCGATTCGGACTCGGCTTTTACGCGCTCCTGGTCAGCTGCGGCCCGCGCGACTGCAGCCTGACGGGCCGCGTTGGCTTGCTCAATCTGCGTGTCGCGTTGCGCCAGGGCCGAGGCAATATCGGCTTGCTTGCGGATCTCGGCGATCTGCGGACGGCCCATATTGGTGATATAGTCGTTCTCGTCGCGAACATCCTTGATCGTGAAGGAAATGACCTCAAGGCCCATTTTCTGCATGTCGGGGGTAACCGTGCGCAGCATTTTGCCACCGACGCTCTCAGGGTCCTTGACCAGATCTTCTACCGTCAACTGACCTACAATGCCGCGCAAGTGGCCTTCCATAACCAGGCGGATCAGGCTCTCGCGCTCATCCTGGGTTTTGCTTAGAAATTGTTCGGCTGCGGTTTTAATGCTTTCTTCATCAGAGCGAACTTTAATCTGGGTAACTGCCTCCACATTGACGGCTACGCCCTGCGTGGTGTAAAGGGCCTGGCGTGGAGCAACATCAAAGGACATCAGTTCCAGCGAGAATTCTTGTGCTCGTTGGTACAGAGGGATGACAAAGTGCGATCCACCGGTAATAACGCGTGTACCACCGGCACCATAGACGATCAAGGCCTGGTTTGGACCAACCTTACGCAGAAGGCTGCCCACAATTCTTAGCAGGATAAAGACGACAACGACCAGGGCAATGACACCAACTCCTATTGTAATGAGAAGAGGGTCCATAAAGTGCTACTCCTTTTGCAAGTCTTTTCTCATGACATATTCTTTGTCAGGCTTATCCGTTTCTTCAAGCAATGCGCGTAGAGATGCTAGCTCTTCGGCATCGGGTATGTTAGCTGTTCCGATCTCCTCGGCATCCTGATTGATAAAGTGTTCCCAGGTATCCACCTCTGCAATGCCGTCTTGGTAGTTCACCACAACCACTTCTTGCTCGCGTTCGATACGTTGGCCATCCAGACTGCGGGCCGGGATGCTTTTGCGCATTCCTCCAGGAGAGACATAGATGATTTCGCCAAGATTATTTTCCTGGATGGTCATACTTACCTTGCCCAGCACCCCTGTACGGTCCGAGATGTCCTGTACTGTAGAGCCTTCGCTGTCGCCAAAGACACGATCGATGAGCATAAGGAGAAGGGCAGCGATAATGATTCCACTGATGATCGCCAACAGGAAAGCCAGGGGCAGGGCCAGGCCAACAGTGTTGCGGAAAACGTAGCCAAAGAAGCCGAACCCTAATAGAAACAGGACTATTGAGGTTGGATTGAGAATAGCAAGAATAGAAAAGCTGTTTCCCGGCCCATCTGCATGATGTTCGCCTGTTGTGTGAACCACTTCATGTCCAGTATGTGCATTGCTTACCACGGACGGGAAATGATGGGTGGGCATATCACCGCCTGTATGCACATGATGTAAAGCACTGTGCCCAACATCATGCGCATGTCCGTGGCCAAGGCTTCCTAGAAGGGCTGAGGCGATCAAAAAGATCAGACCAAATAGGAAGCAGGCAATGAACAGCAATGATAGTGGATCAGTTGCGATGGACATAGGTATGCTCCTTTAACTTTGCAAGCGCCGCAATACGTATGCTGCATCGATCAAGACACTCAATAATGCTGATAATGCTGGCAAGAATGCCCGAAATTCCCAGCACAAAAGCGCTTGATAGATAGAGTAGCGTCGGCGATAAACCAAGGGGGATCGGTACAGGAAATAGGTCGCCTGTGTATAGGCTGACAATGCCTAGCAGGGTTCCGCCACTCAAAAGTATGATTGGTATCAGTACCGGGTGACGCTCTAGCAGAAAGCTGCGGCGTAACCGGCTGTACCGCTGTCTAGAAGGCTCAAATTGACTTTGTATCATGTTATCCTGCCTTCCTGATGCCTCGAAGAAGGTGTTGTAACGTGGCCGCATCTTCTACAATTAGCAACCCGATGCATCTAGCGATCTGTTAAAGTTCAAGTGACGCGTGAAGCAAGCGGGGATGCAGTGGCAATTGCCCCTTGACTGGGCCGCGTCGCGCTCAAGCAAATTGCGCCCCAGCTCTCTCCCCGGCCTGCCGTCACAGGCGGCGCACTTGTCAATCAGAGATTGACAGAGCACTAGCTTTATCTTGTTAAGATAGACGTAATGGATATACAAAAATCAAAGATTAATTAGTTGGAGATGTTTCGCTATCATTAACTATGTCAGTGAGTAATTCGTTGCCATTGAGCTCTTCTTCGTCCTGCAGTGTGATGGCGTTAATAATCGCTTCAAGCTCTTCTATAGGGAGCTCCATTAACCTGTAGAATGCTTCGATATAGCGTAGCGCTTCTTCGCTGCTGGCAAGATTCTCCAAGAAATCATGCAGTATCGGCTCTGTATTCCATTCTTCGGCACTGGCAATCAGCCAGGTGTTTAAGCGATCTGCATCGTTCTCCACATCGGTTAACAGATTGGTGCTATAATCGGGCGGATCGCTGACCAGGTAACCGGGATGAACCTTAAAAAAACGCGACAACAGATCGCGGCTAGAGGCCGTGAGGTGAAGTCGTTTACCGCTCTCTAGTTGTGATAAATAGGCCTGGCTGATGCTTACGTGTAATTCCTCGCGCATGGCCTTGACTACTTCCATCTGGGTCATAGGGCGATTGAAGCCACGTAGTTCGCCTTCAACCTGGCGTAGATGCTTAATTTTCTCAGCTAAATTCATCTCCTACCCTTCATAACTATTTGCTATAGACAGTATAGCTTTCTGCTATGTGGTTGTCAAGTGGAGGGCGAGGGAAATTGTGCAGCCTAGTATTGCAAGCTACTATAGCAGATAACCACGCCGATGGAAATTGAGGGGGATGAAGGTCAGGTGTTATTTGCTCTTACAGCCCGTTTGCCGGCAAGCAGACTGGCTACTGCTATGCGCTATATAGAAAAGGATTTTTGTCAGGCATGAATGAGGGCAGAAAAAAAAGGCTTGTCTAGGGTAACAAGCCTTCCTTATCTGGGATGCAGTGGTAGAGCCTGTGACTCACTCTGCCGTGCATGGTATTGAGTGTACTAGAAGAATGTCAAGAAAAGCTCACGAATGTGTAAAATTTTTTAAAAGTAGTTAGAGATTCTTCGTGAGCCTGTGTTTGGATAAATCGCAGAACTTTAGCCTGGCTGCAGCTTGAGGGTTCCCTCGGCATTTTTCGCGATAGCTTCCTTTTCAAATAGCATTGGGTGGTGCCTGACATTGAGCCACATGTTGATGAAATCATCGTAATGCTTACTGGCTGGATGCCCGGATTGTCCCGGCGCGTGCCCTGAGAGCGAATTGGTAAGATCTGCTAGATTGACGATCTGGCGATAGGATGGAACGACGATCACTGTGTCTGGCGCATTGGGCATCACTGCTCCCATGTTGACAGTATCTGCATCCCCACCGATGGCGAAGGGACCGCGATTGAAGTAGCCGGCCAGGGCTTTAAGTGCGCCCAGCGGATGCCCATATGTCATGCGATGAATCTGGCCGTATTGCCAGTGCAGAATATTGTTACCAAGTTTATCGCTCAGCTCTCCTAACGCGGCCTGAAAGGCTGCTCTGAGCGCTTCACTCCAGGATTTAGGACCATTGGGAATAGCCGAGCGCGCAAACCATGTATCGTCATGTTTCTTTAGCAGGCGAATGAGAAGCGGCCTGCTGCGACTGGCGTAGCCATTCTGCTGGGCTAAAATCGTCGTACCGGCGCCCAGATAGCGGTCCAGCAGGACCTCGTTAGCCCCTAGCCAGGCGCTGAAGACGATACGCTCTAGCTTACGCAGGAAGGTAAGATAGATGGCGGCCGCGATGCTCTCTGGCGAGAGGACATAATCCCAGGTCTGCATAATCTCTATAGCTGCGCGTTCGAGTGGAGTTTTTGCCTCAAGCTGCAGCAGGTAGGGCACAATCTCGCGGGCGGGTAGGGCATACTGATCGGCCTGGATTGTTGCCATGTCCTGCGGAGTTAGTTCGCCTTTCTGGGCATGGATGTCATGGATCAGCTGGGCGATGCGTTGGGCGCGATAGCCGTTGAGCCATTCGTGCGTGATGTAATAGGGATAGTTGTCATCTACCACGCGGTTGTTGGCGGTAGCGATAAAGTGCTGTTCTGGATTGAATGCCTGAGGCAGTTCCTCAAAGGGGATCAAGCCGGTCCATTCATATTCGCCTGTCCAGCCGGGCGATGGAACGAGGGCCTGCCCACGAGCGCGAATAGGGATTGCCCCGGCCATGATATAGCCAATGTTCCCTGCTCTATCGGCGTAGACAAAGTTTTGCGGAGGCACATCCCAGTCGCGCATTGCTTCAAGGAACTCATGCCAGTTTGTGGCCCGATTAAGCTTCTGCGTAGAAGTGACAATGTTGCACTGCTCTAAGCCGGTCCAGCGCAGGGCAAGCGGTGGCTCGGCTGTCCCCTTCTCAGGCTTAGCTGAGAGTGATGTGCCGGGCATATTGATGATAGGTCCGTGGCGTGTGATAACTACTTCCTCAATGATAGGCTCGCTCTGTCCTTTGACCTTGATCTCTTCGCGAATGATTTGAGCATCTTCCCAATGGCCCTCAAATTCATATTGGCGAGGGTTCTCGGGATTGAACTTTTCAATATAGAGGTCCTGCACATCGGAGACCGCGTTAGTAACGCCCCAGGCGATATCCTGGTTGTGTCCGATAACCACGCCTGGTGCGCCTGGAAAACTGGCGCCAACGACGTCGATATCACCAGCCTGCAAATGACACTCGAACCAGATAGAAGGAGCTGCCTGCCCAAGGTGTGGGTCGTTGCAGAGGATGGGGTAGCCTGTTGAGGTCATGGTACCGTCAACAACCCAGTTATTGCTACCACCCATAAGCTTGAACCCGCTCAGATCCTTCAACTGCTGATATTGTTCGAGCAAGCTCAGATTGATGCCCTGATAAGCTATGCCTGAAGGGATAATCAGTGGGTGATCTGGATCATAGCCGGCTTCCAATTGGGCGGCGCGCTCGGGGCCTAAGCTGGCGATGAGATGGGCCCTGATAATCTCAGTCTCCCAGTTGCCGCTGAGATTCCAGGCAATCATCTTGGCCCATTGAATGCTATCGGCTATTTTCCAGGGTTCGGGTTTAAAGCGTAAGAAGATAAACTCGACCCCAAGCTTGCCCTGATTGTTTTCAATGAACATATTGACGCCGCTGGCATAGGAGGTGAGCACGCGCTGGTTATGGGGGGAAAGATGGGCTACTTCAGCGGTGGCAGCGCGATGTAGACCAAGGCGACGTCCAAACCTGTCGGCCTCAATAGCTAGAGGTCCGAGGATTTCGCAGAGACGGCCGGCTCCTATTCGGCGATTAAACTCCATCTGCCAGAGCCGCTCCTGTGCATGGATGTAGCCTTGTGAGAAGTAGAGATCATCTTCGTTTTGGGCATAGATATGGGGCACGCCATAACGGTCAGTGATAATTTCGACAGGCTCATGCAGGCCATGGAGGCGCAAGGTTCCACTTTTTTGTGGTTGGGGACGGCGCGTGAGTAAGGAGTAAGTACCGTTGGCCAGGCCAGCGACATTCGCTGCCGTAAACAAGGTCTTTTGCCACCAGAATGCCATGCTAAGCCTCCTCATTGAGAATACTTGATGATAGATGTCTTGCGGCCGTTTAGAACTGTCAGGCTGTTTGCCTCGGAGAGCAGTCCGAAATTCCTCGAACTGCTCATCTGCTTGCTTCCGAGCAATCTATTATATATTACACCAATTCGGTGCCCTTTGGGGTATCGCGTACTTCGAAGCCCATAGCCTTGAGCTGATCGCGCAACTGATCCGAGAGTTTCCAGTTACGGGCGGCGCGTGCCTCATCTCTCTGCCGAACCAGGCTCAGAGCCTCCTCGCTAATCTGACGTGGAACCTTGGGCTGAACCTCGTCAAGACGCAGCCCCAACACGCGATCAAAGTCGAGAACCAGGCGGCGGCGTTCGTCAGGCGCTAGCTTGGAGGAGCGGGCTGCCTCGCGCGTGAGGCTCAGAGCAGTTGGAAGCTCCAGATCGTTATTTACTGCTTCGTGGAAGGCCGCATGCAACTTCTCGGCTTCGTCTGACCATACGCCGGAGCCTTCCTGAATGGGCAGCTCGGCCAGATCGGCCCGTAAGTTGTTCAAGCCATTCTGGGCGGCTGTGAGTGACTCCTCAGTAAAGTTCAGCTTGGTGCGGTAATGTGCAGTGAGCATCAGGTAACGGAAGGCCAGGGGATCGATGCCTTGCTCGGCCAGCGTTCTAACCAGAATAACGTTGCCAAGGGAGCGCGACATCTTGCTGTTGGCCAGATCCAGGAATTCCCCATGCACCCACACCTGCACCGGTCGTTTCCCGCTTACGCCTTCGCTCTGGGCGATTTCGTCTTCGTGGTGAGGGAAGACCAGATCGACGCCACCAGTGTGAATATCAAATTGCTCACCAAGGTATTTTGTCGCCATGGCCGAGCATTCGATATGCCAGCCGGGGAAGCCAGTGCCCCAGGGGCTTGACCAGTTCATCTGACGGCTCGCATCTCCATGCTTCCAGAGCGCGAAGTCTTCGGGAGCGGCTTTATCTTCGGCGATCTCCATTTGCTGGCGACCGTGGCCGCCCTCGCGCAGGTTCTCGATGGTATTGCCCGAAAGCGCTCCGTAATTGGGGAAGCGGCTCACATCATAGTAGACGTTGCCGTCGCTGACATAGGCCAGATCGCGCTCGACAAGTTTTTCGATCATGGCTTGCATCTCGGCAATATGGTCTGTAGCTTTAGGGCTCAGATGCGGCGGCAAGATGTTCAGGGCTTCTGATTCCTGAATGTATTGCTGGGTATAGTGAGCAGCTATCTCATATGCCGAGCGGCCTGTTTGCCTGGCAGCATGCTCTAGCTTATCTTCGCCGCTCTCTTCGGTATCGTTTTGTAAATGCCCAACGTCAGTAATGTTGCGCACAAGAAAGACGTCGTATCCGTTGTATTCAAGCATCCGGCGCACCCAGTCGGTCATTGTGAAGGTGCGCATATTGCCAATATGAATATCTTTGTAAACTGTTGGGCCGCAACTATAGATGGTCACGCGTGGTGGATTAAGCGGCTGAAACAGGTCCTTGCTTCTGGTCAGCGTGTTGTATAAGTACACCGGTCTTGGTGAAATCGTAGACATGACCCCATCTCCTCTTTACATAAGATTTCGGGTGAGTGCGAACAGCGTTGAGATGCGGTAGCTCAGATAGAGGACGTGGCAGGTAGAACAATACGTACGTTTACTAGGCATGCGCGCCCTTACGTTCACAGAAGACTGAGCTACGTATGTCACTTCTGTGAACGCAGAGACAGGTGCAATACTGCAATCGATAGTTTACGAGGTTACGCATTTTTGTATCCCATAGAGAAATGTAAGTGTTAATAGAGTATATCATATCTGCTAAAAGTTGGGAACCTGACGCTTGCGTGGCCGCGTGGTACATGGAAGGGGGCATGTAGCCTGGTTTGCTTTGTGGCGAGGGAGAGGAAGTTGTAATGCTACCCATAGAGCTCTTGTAATGCGTCTCTTTGAATAAACTTCTCAGATAGTGAGATTGGCCATATGGGCTGTGCTTTACTAAGCAGGCGCATAGAGACAGACGGAAGGGGTATTCCCGCTATGAAATCTGACGTAGGAGATAAGATTGAACCTCTTGTAACCATTGCCCCAACGGATAGTGATGCGGAGCTTGAGGGAGGAAGCGAGCAAGATCTGGAAATCTCCAGACGGAGACTCCCAGATCCACCTAAAACTACACTTGTGCGGTTTCTGCTGCTTGCCGCACTGCGAAGTACGAAGCCTGCTGATGATGAACAACAATAGCTGCAGTCGATTGCTCAGGAATGAGCTGATAAGCCTCTGTAAGATCAACATCGATTGCTGTACGAACTGGCAAGGCTTCAAAGAGCCGGCCATGTTCTTCAAGTTCCGGTATAGCCGAATAGCCCCAGCTGTAGCGCCGACCTCTCGGCTCGTCTAGTTGGAGCTCCTTGCGGATCAGGCGATTGGTATATTCGGCCAGCGCTTCGGCCAGCTCGACAGAGAGCCCGTGCATAAAGTAGGCCTCTGAATAGTTGCCCTCCTGCTGAATCTGCTGAATTCTCTCGCTTGCCTCTTTGCCCATAGTAACTACCTGAAGCGCGACGACATCAAGTTTACCGCTCTCGACTGAAGCAAAGTAATCGGCAAGGCAGAGCCGCTCGCGCTCGGCCTGACGTGGGAAGTGGAAACGCGTAAGTTCGCGCAGCGAAGCTGAGCTGATGCTCTCTCCTGCGGATAAACTTTGTGGATCGTAGACTATCAAAGAATTGCCCTTTGACTGACAGGGGAAGTAGCCATAGATGACCCTGGGCTGCAGATAGCGCTGCTGGCGTGCTTCACGAAGCATTCGTTCGAGGCGCGGACGAAACTCTTGCTCGACCAGGCGTTGGAAGTCGGCGCCGTGGGCTTTTCCACCCCAATGGAGCCGATAGAGCGTATTGAGATCTGCACACTCGATAATATCTTCGAGCCCGATGCGGTCCAGCACGCGTGAGCCCCAGAATGGTGGTGTGGGAATAGAAAGCGCTGCCTGAATGCTGGCAGATGGTGTTTCATCCTCAGCCTGTGGCCTGCTTTCCGCGCTGGCTTGGGCTGCCTTCTTCAAACGCTCGCGTAGTGCCTCCTGTTTGATGCGCTCCACCAGGGCCGCGCGCTCTTCGTGCGAGTTTGTCAGCTTGTCGACGATATCCAAACCTTCGAATGCATCGCGGGCATAGAATACACCTGGCTCGTAAGGATTAGGTACCGCCTCTTCAGTCTGCTCGTCTACAAAGAGAATGCGTCGCCCAAAGGAGCGATTGATGGCAGCGCCACCCACAATTACCGGGAAATTGAGCTGGCGCTTATAGAGCTCTTTGACGCAGAGGGGCATCTGCTTGGATGTACTGACAAGGAGAGCAGAGAGCCCGATAGCGTCGGCCTTAACCTCTATCGCCTTATCAAGAATGGTGTTCAAAGGTACCTGTTTGCCCAGGTCATAGACGGTATAGCCATTATTGCTGAGGATCGTATTGACAAGATTTTTGCCAATATCGTGGACATCGCCAAAGACTGTGGCCAGTACCACTTTACCTTTGGTATAGCCTTCCTTCCTCTCAAGATAATTTTCCAGATGGGCTACCGCCCGTTTCATAACCTCGGCCGATTGTAAGACAAAGGGAAGAATGAGCTCGCCGGCGCCAAAGCGATCTCCTACATCTTTCATCGCCGGTAGTAGCACAGTATTAAGGACGTTTACCGCCGCCTCGCCTTTCCCAACCTCTTGCTCCTCGGCCCTTTCAGCAATGACTTGATCGATAAGTGGCTCAATGCCCTCTTTACGGCGGTGCAAGATTTGCCAATGAATGCGCTCAGCCACGCTCATGCCTTCAGTCGGATCTACTTGAGCGCTCTGGCCTTTCTGCTGGGGACCATGCTCTTCAAAGTAAGCAATGTAGCGCGGCAAGGCGTCGGGACGATTGAAGATAAGATCATCGGCAAGCTGGCGCTGCTCTGCATCGATTTCCGCATAGGGCTTGATATGCGTTGGATTGACGATGGCCATATCCAGCCCGACCTTGACTGCATGATACAGAAAAACGCTATTGAGCACAGCCCTGGCATGAGGCTTGAGGCCGAACGAAACGTTGCTCACGCCTAGAATGGTCAATACTTCGGGTAACTCTTGCTTGATGCGCTTGATCGCGTCGAGGGTCTCGATCGCGGCGGTCTGCAACTCTTCCTGACCGGTAGTGACCGGGAAAGTCAGCGGATCGAAGATAAGCGCGCTCGGGGGAAGCCCATATTCGTTGACGCAGATATCGTAGATCGCATGCGCTATCTGCACTTTGCGCTCGGTTGTCTTACCCATGCCAATCTCATCGATGGTCAGGGCGACAACTGCCGAGCCGTGTTCTAGAGCGAGCGGCAGAATGCTATCAATACGTTGGCGACCGGTTTCCATATTGATGGAGTTGATAATTGCGCGCCCGGGATAGGTCTCAAGCGCAGCCTGTATCACATTAGCTTCGGTACTATCGATGACCAGAGGAGCCTCGATCCCCATAGACAGTTTTTTCACCAATTTGGCCATTTGTTTGTCTTCGTCGGTTCGCTCGGTCAAGGCAACCTGGACATCGAGGATGTGTGCGCCGCCCTCAACCTGTTCGCGTCCTATGACTAGCAGGGTATCATAATCGTCGGCCAGCAAGGCTTGCTTGGCCTTGCGGCTACCCTGAGCATTGACACGTTCACCTATTAACAAAGGTGGCGGATCTTGCTGCATGTCTGTGGCGCGAATGCCACTTGTTGCAAAGGGTGTGGTGATCTTGCCAAAATCTTTGGCCGCGAAATTATTGGCAAGTAGAGGGCGGGCATGGCGCGGAGCCTGGCGACAGGCTTTGACGATAGCCTGTAAGTGTTCGTGGCTGCTACCGCAGCAGCCGCCGATAACGTTAACGCCAAACTCGGTAATAAACTCGCGCAAGGCCAGCGCCATAGGCTCAGGTTCCAGGGGATAGACCGCCTGGCCGTTAACATTAAGCGGAATACCGGCGTTTGGGATTGTCGAGATAGGTAAGGGACAATTCTCAGCTAAGAAGCGTACCGGCTCGCGCATATACTCTGGCCCGGTTGAGCAGTTGAGGCCGATCACGTCAACGCGCAGAGAGACCAGGGTATGCATAACCGCGGCAATGTCGGTTCCGAGGAGCATGCGGCCGCTGGTATCCAGTGAGACCTGAGCCTGTATAGGTACCTGGCGCCCAGACTGTTGCATGGCCCGGCGTATCCCTGTAATTGCCGCGCGTACTTCTAAGATATCCTGGCTGGTCTCAATGAGGAGCACATCGACGCCGCCTTCGAGGAGCGAAGCTGCCTGCTCGCGAAAGACCTCGGCGAGCTGTTGATAGGTGATGTTGCTCAGCAGTGGATCGTCAGATGAGGGCAACATGCCGGTAGGACCGATGGAGCCAGCAACGAAGCGTGGCTGAGCTGGCGTGCTATAGCTGTCGGCAAGGCGCCGAGCGAGGCGGGCGGCCGTAAGATTGACCTCGTGCGTAAGATGGCCAAGCCCGTATTCGTCAAGCTTGAGACGGCTGGCTGTAAATGAATCTGTCTCGATGACATCGCAACCGGCTTCCAGAAAGCCGGCATGGATCTCTTCGATCACTGTAGGTTTGGTGAGGACCAGGTATTCATTACAGCCTTCGGTCGCCTGGCCCCCATAGTCTTCGGCGCTGAGCTGGTAACGTTGTATATTAGAGCCCATTGCCCCATCGTAGATCAAGACCTGCTGGGCAAGGGCATCAAGAAATCGGCTCATGTGTCCCTCTCTATATACTTATCTGAGATTGCTGCTGGGTGGCTTATATTCGGGTATTATGAATATTATATCATCTCTTGCTTATGGCTGAGGAACTGTCTTTCTCGGGACCAATTCTTTCTGCTCCCCTTGATCTGATCTCTCCCGCCAGCTTTTCCCGGCTGAAGATGGGTTGCGCCCGGTTGAGGGAGCTTATCCATCTTGTTGTGATTATTTAGCTCTGCGTTATTCTTTAAGTGTAATTGATATGCTTATAGTCTATTGCATCATTTGACAAAATGTAATTGAGTTGGCTATAATTGGGACGTAGGGACAACGAGTATGCAGGGATGTTGCAGGGATGTGGATAGGTTCATGCCCATACCAGTATGCAGAGAAATGTGCACATTCTGCTCAAAAGAAAGGAGGGCTAATCGAGACGGCAGCTAAGGCCTGTCTTCAAGCGTAGCAATGAAGTCAGGCTGGAGAAATGTATATGACAGCTAAGCTAACAAATTTTGAAAATTGCAGAGGAGAAGATGGCTAACAAAGATCTTCTCCTCTGTATTGCAAGGAGGCTGTTATAATGCTGAATTTACGAGAAAATATGGTGGCTGCGCCATGGGCACGCTGGCAAAACTGGGCCGATGTGGTGCTAGGTATTATCCTCTTCATATCGCCCTGGTATACCGCGACCTGGGGCAACGGTACGAGTTCATGGAATGCCTGGATCTTAGGCGTAGTGATAGTACTGGTTTCCTTGTGGGCCCTGGCGACTCCTGAATCCCCGATACCGCAGTGGATTAATACTATACTGGGCATCTGGGTATTCATTTCACCCTGGGTTCTGAATTATACAAGATTGGCTGGCGAGGCCTGGTCTGCCTGGATTATCGGCGCTTTGACGATCATATTCTCGGCGTGGGTCGCGCTTCAGATGCAGAGTCCAAGAAGGGCAACAGTAACGTGAGTTCACAAGTTCAAGAAGGCTCGTAAGTGGGCGAGATAGTAATCAATTTGCTACTATCTCGCCCCTGTTTTTACTGCCTGGGGAGGCACGGCATTAGATGAGCCTGGACAGCACTGTACAGAATTGTTCGATCTCCTCTTCACTATTGAAATAGTGTACCGAAGCGCGTACAAGCGTCGTCAATTTGCGTTCATCCATATCCAGCAAGGTTGAACTTCGCTCACTGATGGTGACGTTGATATTCTGCTGGGCCAGCTGCTGTTGAATCTCTTCAGGACGTTTGTCTTCGACGGTAAAGGTTACGATTCCGCATTGTGTGATGCCGCGATCATGAACGATGACGCCGGGAAGCGTGCTAAGCCGGGTGCGCAGCAAATAAGCAAGATTTTTGATGCGGCGCCAGGTTGTCTCCAGCCCCCATTCTAAGGCATAGTCAATGGCCACGCCAAGTCCGATTTTACCGGCGTAATTTGTCTCCCAGTTCTCGAAGCGTCGAGCATCGCTACGTATTTCATAGCGATCACTTTCTATCCAGTGCGCCGCGTGCAGGTCAAGGAAGGGTGGCTCAAGCTGTTCAATGACCGAGCTGCGCACATAGAGAAAGCCGGTGCCACGGGGACCGCGGAGATATTTGCGCCCGGTTGCAGAGAGGAAATCACAGCCAATCTTATTTACGTCGATGGGCATCTGCCCGACTGATTGGCAGGCATCGACGAGATAAAGAATATTAGCCTCGCGCGCAACTTTGCCTACTTCGGCGACCGGATTGACAAGTCCACCATTGGTGGGCACATGGGTAATCGCAATGAGCTTCACCCTCTCGTCTATGCTCTTGCGCAGTGCGTCGATCGAGAGCTGGCCATAGGGATCGTTGGGAATGGCCTCAACGCTAGCTCCAGTTTTTTGCGCAATCTGTAGATAGGCAATATAGTTGCTGGCGTATTCGGCGATAGAAGTAAGAATGCGATCCCCGGGCTTGAATGGAATAGAGTAGAAAGCCATATCCCAGGCGCGCGTAGCGTTTTCAATGATAGCTATCTCATCGCGTTGGCAGCCGATGAGCGTGGCTGCTGCATCATAGGTATGCTCAATTGCGTTGTGTGCGCGGTCAGCAGCTTCATAGCCACCGATCTGAGCTTCAAGTTGTAGATGGGCTATGGTTGCCTCCAGGACGGGTTGAGGCATGAGCGAAGAGCCGGCGTTATTAAAATGGATGAGATTGGCGGTAGCTGGCGTGTCCTGTTGGGCTCGTTGAAGATCAAATGGCATAGTCTTATTCCTTACTCCTGATGTGTAAACTCACCCTTCCTCTTTTGTCGGGTGAGCGAAAAGGGGGTGAAGCCGGTCTAACTTCACTCCCCTTTCTCTGACCCTGTGCATGTCACAGTGCAGGGTAAAATGGGGAAATGGTTTTCTACATCTGGCCATGCTGCTGATATTATATCGCGTGCCAGACATGGACTGTGTTATCCAGGCCGGCCGAAGCGATGCGTGTGCCGTCAAGGGACCAGGCTATGGTTCGCAGTGGTTTGTTATGCCCTGTATAGGTGAGCAGGAGCAGGCCCGTGTGGGTCTCCCAGACATGGACTTCTGGCTGATCTTCGCTGATAGAGGCGATATAGCGGCTATCGGGAGACCAGGCGATGCGCTGGACCGACGAAGTGTGCCCAATATATGTACGGATCGTGGTAGCTGTGATGGGGTCCCAGATATGTATTTTCTGGCCGTCGCCAGAGGCGATGCGTGTGCCATCGGGGGACCAGGCTACGGCTCCTGTCCAGCGGCCATTGTGTCCATAGATAAGGATGCGCTGGCCGGTCAAAGCATTATAGATACGCACATCTTTAACCTGTGCGCAGGCGATGCGCATGCCATCGGGGGAGCAGGAGATTGCATCAGTGTAGTGGCTGGTATCGGTGAAGCTGGCACGGGCATCAATTTTGCGTATCAGCTGCCCGGTGTGGGCCTCCCAGAGATGAATAGCTATGTCGAGAGGATGGAGGTTAGTGGAGGCAATGCATTGGCCGTTGGGAGACCAGGCGATGCTGAATATGCTGGCCAGCGGAGCGAAGTGCCCGCTATAGACTGCTACTTTTTGCCCATTGGCGGCTCGCCAGACATGGATGTTTGCGCCGTTGCCCCCTGAAGCGATATAGGTTCCATCGGGAGACCAGGCGACGGTAAATACATAAGCTGGAGGAAATAATTGGGCTGCATGGCCACGATAGGTCAGGAGATTGTGGCCAGTGGAGGCGTCCCAGATGCGTACAGTTTTATCGGCGCTACCGGAGGCGATGCGCATACCATCGGGGGACCAGGCAACGCTACATACAATGGCAGAATGAATATCATAGATGTAGAGGCGCTCACCCTGGCGCGGGTGTCGATTGTCTAGAGAAGCTTGCCCCGGTTCGGCAAGGATCGCCTCACCCTGTTCTGTCTTATTTATTTTGATTGTCTCAGCCTGTGCCGGCCTGCCTGTTTTGCTCGGTCTGGCCGATTCAGGCGCGATTTCGCCGTGCTGCGTCTCGGTCGGCCCTGTTCCACTCACCTGCTTCAGCCTCAGCTTCGCCTCTTCAATAACTTCAGGAGGCAGTAGAAGCGCAATAAGTAATTGCTGAAATGCCTGCTGGTATAGCTCCGCGCTCACTTCTGTTTGTTCGGCGGCAGGCAGAAATGAGACGGGAATGATGCCCTTTAATAATATTGGTATCTGGCATGGCTGATATAGAATGGGCACAATGCGTTTCTTCAACTGCAGGGCTATGTCGATTTGATGGCGTACATCGCCATCAGCTACGGCATTGTGAGAGAGCATAACAAGGAAGATCTCGCATTCTTTCAGCTGTTCCGTAGTTTTGTGTAATTTGAGGTCCCCGCCCATGAGTCCATCTAAAGGACCATCCCAAACGGCTGTAGGATCATCAAGTGCCGTGCGAAGATCGTAGGTGAGCCGACGACAGAAGTCGTTATCTTTGTGGCTATGGCAGACAAAAATATAAGATGCATTAAGTGAACTTGCCATCGCTCTCTACTCCGTAAGCTAACCCCAGCAGCTCGATCTATTTCTCTGGCAGCAATTTGCTCTCTTTTGCATGAACTTGACAGAAAAAAGATAGCATAACTATGGAATAAGCTAATGTTAGGGAAACTGAGCTCATATGTCAAGTGAAAAGGTCTGTTTGGAGCAGCCTTGTAGCTGATTTATAAGCGTCTCTGGAGAGCATGCTCTATCCTCTTGCAACAGCTATCAAGGGATAGAGCGCCTCTAGTGTTGATTAGCAACCGAGAAATCTTATATTAAGAGCATTGAAGTAATCTTGTAAACCTTATATTATAGGAGCCCTGCCACAGGCATAGATTGTGGATGTTCAACGGTAAAACGATATTCGATTTTCTGCTCCCCCTCTGCAGGCAAAAGAAAATGCCAGGCCAGGATTTCCAATCTTGTATGCTTATCTGGCTGTGGTTGAATCGAGAGAGTTTTCACCTTGATGCGCTCATGTCGCGGAACCGGTAAATGATCGCGAACTATAACGTGCCGAGGGGTATTTGCATAGTTGTGCACTGTAATGCGATAGGCATAGGTAGTACGACGAATATCGCTCTGCAAGAGATTGCCTTTGTCTACAGCGCGCTCGATCAGTTCTCGTTTGACCTTGATTCGATCATCGATACCGAGAAATACTTTGAACTTCTCATCGGGTACCGTCGTTTTAATCTGCGTTGTGCCAACATACTCGCCACCCAGGAAAATGCTGGCTGAACCATTGAGCAGAACCTGTTCGGTTGTATTGTGGATAGTAGCTCGCAAATGAGCCTGTTCCTCCAGGACTGGCGCGCTCACGTAATCAAAGCTGCATGGCAGGCTGACATGGGCAATCGTGGTCTTATGGGGCGAATTATCGGATGGAATATCTACAGCATGGTCCACGCGAAAAACCAGCGCTGTGCCGGTCTGCTCGACGGTAGCCGTCGCCATGCCAGCAATTGCTAGCTCGGGAGCCGTCGCCGCCCCGGCAATACTTAGAGCTTGCTCCTCGTTAATCGCGTCAAGCGGTACCGTACGCCGCTTTGAGACAGGGGCCCCGCCAGGTGCGGAAAATGCAGCCGCGTACATGGGTGCTGGCCGTGGAACTGGTGGGGGCGCATTGAGATACCAGGGATCGAGTTCTGGTAATATGGCGGCAAGGCTGGGACGCGCTGTTGAGAGCGAGAGGCTAATATTATCCCAGCTCTCTCCGCTGGACTGCTGGACCATGCCGACATAAGTAACTTCGACTTCACCGTTGTCTTGCTCCTCATTCATTTGTACCCGCACATCGTACTGTGGATACCATGAGGCATTCAGGATAAGGTAGGATATCTCTAATTCAACCTCGCCGGCTTCGGCGGTCTCGATGGTAATTGCCGCAGCCAGGCGATCCGGCAATTGCTTGCCTTGCTTCTGCTCCAGTTCGCGCTGTTTGGCATCTATGTCCCTTTGCAACTGACGCATCTGTATTTCAAGATCCTGGGCTGCTTCGGC
Organism: Ktedonosporobacter rubrisoli; assembly: GCF_004208415.1. Classification (GTDB taxonomy): domain Bacteria; phylum Chloroflexota; class Ktedonobacteria; order Ktedonobacterales; family Ktedonobacteraceae; genus Ktedonosporobacter; species Ktedonosporobacter rubrisoli. The sequence goes on from NZ_CP035758.1 coordinate 9,307,793, forward strand.
GTCGTGCAAGGCTTGCTCGGCCATAAAGCTAAAGAAATCGGCGCAATCCTGTGGCTTCATCTGGCCCTGGGCCAGGCCTCTTGCAAAATCCTTTGAGCGATCTCCAAGCGAGCGAAGCCAGTGGCGCCGATCCTGGAGCGCATTCTGACGTGCCTTGATGAGTTGTTGCTTATTGCGCAAGAGCTCTAGTTCTGTCTGTAGCGTGAGCAGATCAGCTTCTGGCGGCTGGCTATGAAAAGCCGTAGTAATATCAACATTTAAAATGCGCGTTCCCTGTGGCCCTTTGCCGGAGGCTCGTAGGGAGTCATGCAGAAATTGAGGAAGATTATTGATGCGTAATTCATGAATACCAGCTTCAAGATTTATGCGTCCTTGTCGTGCGATAAGGGCGCGATCGGAATAGACGGTTACTGTATTGATTGTTGTCGCTAGTTCAACCATCGACTGCCCCTTTATGTGTAGAGTAGTGGTTTAGCAAATATATCATAGACTCTACGAAATTTGGCTATGATTGGTTCCTTGTTGGCAGAAATAGTTATTTTTACTAGTGCTTTGTCAGACCTTGTGTGACGAGTGCGCTCCTGCTGACAGCGGAAGGAAAGGGGAAGCTGGGGCACAGCTCCAGGCCCCAGGTCAAGGGGGCGCCGCCCTCGACCATCCCGCTGGTTTCACCCATCATGTCAACCTTGACGGATCTCTAGTTCAGGCTCGGTAAGAAAAAGGTACTTTTTGCAAATTTGGTCCATGTGTAACGTGTGCATCTATAAGCATGGGCAAGGTACTGACGCCGCCATCGCATATTCTGCCGTAGTGCGCTTGACCTGTTTCTCGGATGTGTATTCAGAATCTTGCCGGTGCTTTGCTTTTATTAAGAAGGGAATAGTTGGGGGATATAAGTAGTGCTACTGATGCCAGAGGAGGGCATAATAACATGGTAACTCTCAGGCGATCTGTCCTATTAGCCATAGGCTTACTTTCTGCCATATTTATAGTAGCCTGTGGGAATCAGGCCAATGCTGCCAGTTATGGCAATGGGGCCAGTCAGGCGAGTAATGTTGTCTTAGCCACGCCGACCATGCAGAAGTCTGGCAAGGGGCCAGAGAATCAGATCGATACTATGGGAACCGGAAACGGCGGGATGAAAGCTGATAAACAGAACGGTATGCAGGACAATAGTCAGCATAAAGATCAGACAAAAGATCAGAACTATAACAAAAATAACACCGCCGGAAACATGCAAAACGATGCTGGAAATATGCAAAACAATGCGCAACAAAACGGCGACGCTGGAAATGCGCAAGCTCAAACGAATAATGGCCAGCCAAACGGCCAGCCGATGCTGATCCGTGTTGTGCAGATCAACATGGATGGAACAACGCAGAATGTGCTTGCCACAGGCGATGGCAAGATTCTCTATACGCGTTCAAGCGATCCAGCTCCCAATTCTAGCTGCATGGGCGCGTGTGCCAAAACCTGGCCCCCGCTGTTGAGCAATGGCCCGCTTATCAGCTCTATGCCTCTGCCAGCCAAGCTAACGATCCATAAGACCGTCAATGGAAGTCAAGTTGATTACGATGGGCATCCTCTGTATACCTACGCTGGCGATACTAATATGCAGCAAGCCAAAGGTCAGGGCTTAGGGAATGTATGGTATGTTGTGCCGGTGATGCTACAGAAGCAGCATTGGTAGAAACTGCTTGCCAGCAGGCATAAGTGAGCCGCTGGCAGGTTGCGCGGGAGAGCGGGTTTTCAGCTATATGCTATCAGCTCTCCCGCTCATTTTGTATATGCCAAATAGGACTCTTATGTCTACAAATGCCGCCTTTTGACAAGCCGTAAAGAATACGATAAAGTACAGGTGTTCGATTGCACAAACGGCATATCTCAAGAGTAAAAAAAATAGGTGGCCTATGGTGACGCCCGCACGTAGACAGTATTTACAAATTAAGAGTCAATATCCAGATGCAATATTATTGTATCAAGTAGGGGATTTCTACGAGACCTTTGATGATGATGCTTATGTCACTTCTCGTGAGCTACAGATCGTATTAACCAGCCGCGGCTATGGCAACGATGGGGAAAGAGTTCCGCTAGCCGGTATACCGCTGCATGCCCTTGATAATTATGTTGGTAAACTTGTTCAGCGTGGACACAAGGTTGCCATATGTGACCAGGTGGGCGAGGTTGGCAAGGGCGTCGTTGATCGTGCTGTCACTCGCATCTTGACCGCTGGGACACTCTCTGAGCCAAATCTCTTACCAACCAGGCAGAACAATTATCTGGTAGCCATTGCGACTGCGCGCGGCCAGGCTGGCCTGGCGGTCGTTGATGTGAGTACTGGCGAATTTATGGTGACCTGGTTTTCTCCTGATGAGCTGCCTGTGGCCTTGGATGCAGAGCTGCAGCGCCTGGCGCCGGTTGAATGCCTGCTCCTGGAGGGAAGCCAGCAGGAAGCTTATCAGTTTCCCACTAAAACGGTAACTGTGACTCGCTGTCCGCCTTATTTCTTTCAGCGTGAGGCGGCACAAACGCGCTTATGCAGGCATTTTGGCGTGCAGTCGCTCGATGCCTATGGCTGTGCCGATGAGCCGCAAGCCATTGCGGCGGCTGGCGCGATCATTGCCTACCTGGAGAAGATGAATAGCGCCTTGCTTTCGCTGCTGACCGGCCTGCGCTCTTATCGGACTACAAGCTTTATGGCCCTTGATGCCCATACGCAGCGTAATCTGGAACTGCTGCAGGGAACGCGTAGCGGGACCGTGCAAGGCAGTCTGTTGAGCGTTCTGGATAGGACAGTTACGCCAATGGGAGCGCGCCAGCTGCGACGCACGATTACGCAGCCTTTATTGGATCTGCGAGAGTTGGAGGCGCGCCTTGAGAGCGTTGAGGAGCTCTATGAGAGCCCGGCTATGCGCAGCCGCTTTACTATGTGCTTGCAAGAGCTTGGCGACCTGGAACGTATTGCGGGGCGCGTGCGCCAGGGGACGGCTGTGCGCAATGAGGTGCTGGGACTGCGCGATTATCTGGGTGTTATACCGCGCCTGCAAGAGCTGCTGGCTGGCTGTGATGCCGCTTTCCTGCGTGAGCTTGCCGAGACGCTAGATCCTTGCCCGCAGGTAATAGAGCTGATTGAGCGTGCCCTGGTACGCCCCGATGCCGAAGACGATCAAGGCGATGAGGGACGCATGATTCGCCCGGGCTTCCATCCGGAATTGGATGAGCTCTTTGCCTCGATTCGCGATTCGCGGCACTGGATGGTTTCGTTAGAGGCGCGTGAACGGGAGCGCACAGGCATTAAAAAGCTCAAGGTCGGCTTTAATAAGGTCTTTGGCTACTATATAGAGGTAAGCAACTCTTATGTCAAGCTCGTGCCGCCTGATTACATGCGTAAGCAAACGCTTGTAAATGCCGAGCGCTTCATCACCCCGGAGCTTAAGGAGCACGAGGCGCGCATCCTGAGTGCAGTTGAGCGCATTGAAGAGATGGAACGCAGCATCTATGCCGATCTCTTGCGTCAGCTCGGGGTATTCTATACTCAATTGAGTGCCACTGCCGCTGCCGTGGCGCGCTTCGATGTCCTGCTGAGCTTTGCCGAAGTCGCGGCGCATCAAGGCTATGTGCGACCAAAGGTAGCGCATGGGCATGGTTTGGAAATCGTGGGCGGACGACATCCCGTGGTCGAATATACCCTCGACGGCGATGTATTTATTCCTAACGATACGCATCTTGAATCCGATGAAGGGGCGCGCATTCTCTTGCTCACCGGACCAAATATGGCCGGTAAATCCACATATTTACGCCAGGTCGCTTTAATCACCTTACTGGCGCAGATCGGGAGCTTTGTCCCTGCACGAAGCGCGCATATTGGCCTTGTCGATCGCATCTTTACGCGAGTGGGGGCAGAGGACGATATTGCTTCGGGCAAGAGTACTTTTATGGTCGAGATGGAAGAGACCGCGACTATTCTGCATCACGCCAGCTTGCATAGCCTGATCATCCTTGATGAGATTGGGCGCGGGACCAGTACCTACGATGGTCTGGCAATTGCGCGGGCCGTGGTAGAGCACTTGCACAATCAGACGCGCGCGCGCACGCTCTTTGCTACCCACTATCATGAACTGGCTGGGATGGCTCAAGAGTTGCCACATTTGCGCGTCTATACCATGGCCATTAGCGATGATGAACGGGGAGGAATCGTCTTTCTTCATCGCGTCATGCCTGGCTGTATTGGGCGTAGCTATGGCGTGCATGTGGCCAAACTTGCCGGCATGCCTCCAGGTATCGTGCGCCGGGCAGAAGAGGTGTTGCAGCATCTGGAGGCGGGCATTGATGGTACGCATGACGTATTTGCGCATATGGACCGCGATTCCGCTGACAGACATAAGAGCAATGGGGCTCTGCTAAAAGAGCAGGCGGGCAGTTATGAGTGGCAGAGCGAGGAGGCTCGTATGGTTGCTCTCATGCTTGAACAGACAGAGGATGCTGAGCCTGGCCTTGAAGATATCGATGTATATGCGATTACTCCGCTTGATGCCTTAAATCTATTGTTTGTGTTACAGAAGAAAAGAAATAGATTGCGACGATGAGCCAGGTGTATAATTCTGTGCCTGATCAGCATATGTCTTTGCAGCGCACTCCTATGCGGGAGTTATCCCAGGATGTGGCTGAGCGTATTGCCGCCGGTGAGGTGGTTGAGCGCCCTGCTTCGGTGGTCAAAGAACTGATCGAGAACGCTCTCGATGCAGGAGCTCATGAGATCCGCATCGAGCTTCGCGGGGCTGGCTTGCGCATGATTCGGGTAATTGATGACGGCTATGGCATCCTTGAGGGTGAGTTGGAGGAAGCCTGCTTGCACCATACCACAAGCAAGATCAGCGCGTTTGAAGATCTTGATCATTTGCGCACGCTCGGCTTTCGGGGCGAGGCTTTGGCCAGTATTGCTAAGGTTGCCGAGGTGACGATTCTCAGCCGGGCGATTGAGACTGCGGGCCAGGAGGAGGAACAGCCAGGACATTGGATAACGCTGCGCGGAGGGGAGCTTATTCAGCGCGGACGGCGCGCCCGCTTGCCCGGTACTACCGTGACTGTCAATGATCTATTCTACAACGTGCCGGCCCGCCTTAAATTTATGCGCGGGGCGCGTACCGAAAATGGGCACGTGCTGCAACTTCTGCAGCGCTATGCGCTTGGCTATCCGGCTATTCGTTTCAGTCTGCTTGTCGATGAGCGCACGCTTTTACAGACAAGCGGGAGCGGAGAGCTTGTGCTAACGCTGGCCGAGCTCTATCGCTTGCCCCTTACAGAAATGATAGAGGAGATTGATGTCAGGGATGCTGAGGGGCATTACCATATCTATGGCGCTCTAGGTAACCGGGTTCTGGCGCAAAGCGGTCGCCAGTATATCACCCTGTTTGTCAATGGACGCTGGGTGCAGGTACGCTTTCTGCAGGAGGCGCTTGAGCGCGGCTACCGTACATTATTGCCCCGTGGAAAACATCCGCTGCTGGTCCTGCATCTCGATGTTCCGCCTGCCGAAGTTGATGCCAATGTGCATCCAGGAAAGATCGAGGTACGACTCGCTGAAGAGGATAAAATTGTTGCCGCTTTGACCCAGGCCGTGAGATCAGTTTTGGAGCGTAGCCCTGCCTCGCCCGAGCCCATAGATTTTCCCGGACCTATTCTGGCCACGCAACGCCGTCTCCCCGGCCCGCGTCGGCGCGGGCTCCATGTCGCGGAAACTGCAGAAGAATATAAAGCCCAGGCCACGGCCCCTGTGAGCGGCGAGATCCTGGCTCATTTGCATCCACTGGCCCAGCTGCAGCAAGCGGTAATTCTGGCCGAAGCTCCGGATGGTAGCTTGTACCTGATCGATCAGCATAGAGCCCACGAGCGGATCATTTATGAACATTTGCGCTTGACCTATGCCGGCTTCAATGCCGATGACGCCCAGGAAGAAAGTGCTGATGCCCATCTGCTCCTTGAACCTGTCATTGTCGAGATGAAGCGTCACCAGGCCGAATTATTAGAGATGCGCTTGCCAATGTTGCGCGGCCTGGGTCTGGAATGTGAGCGCTTTGGCGGGCGTAGCTTCTTGATACGCTCGGTGCCAGGTGGAGAGGGAGGCGAACAACTTGTGGCCCATTTGCCTGAATTGGCAGAGATTGCTGCCGAGGATAGTGCCGACTGGGAAGATCATTTGCTCATTGGCCTGGCTTGCCGCTCGGCCCTACGCCGAGGCCGCGAGTTGAACAGTAGCGAGCAGCAAACCCTCTTGAAAGCTCTAGCAAATGTAGCTGCTCCGGCAGTTTGTCCCCATGGCAGCCCCATCCTTTTGCATTATAGCCGGACGTTCTTGATTGATAAATTTGATTGGTAATGAGCAATAGGGCGGGCAACGCATACCATGCTGTAACCTGACCCCAATTGCTCAGGCTGTCGCCTCTGTAAGCAGTTTTATCTGCTCTGCGCTCAGCTGCACCTTCAGGGCGGCCAGATTTTCGCTAAGCTGCTCGCTGTGGCTGGCGGCAATGATTGGTATAGCGCGCGGTGTGCTCTGTAGGAGCCAGGCGAGCACGACCTGATTCTCGCTGACGCCAAGCTCATGGGCCACTTTATGCAAAGCCTCCAGCCGGGCAGTGCTATCGGCGCCAAGATATTGCTGGGGAATGTTGACATCTTGACGTGTATAAGAGCCGGAGAGAAGGGGCGAATAGGCTAAAAGTGCGAAATCGTCGTGGGTGTTGCAATAGTCAAGCAACCCATCATCTACACAGACCTGAATGCCGAACTGAGCGCCGGGCTTGGGCCGCAGATATGAATAGCGCTGCTCAACACAACAGTATGGCGTCAAGTTGTGCGCTTTACTAATGGTGCGCGCTTCTGCGATGCGCCAGGTAGCCATATTGCTACAGCCGATATGGCGTACCTTACCAGACTTAATCAGGCGCTCAAAGGCTTCCAGGGTCTCTTCTAGTGGCGTTTGGCGATCATCGATATGCGCATAGTAGAGATCGATATGATCGGTACCCAGACGCATTAGACTACCATCGATAGCCTGCTCAATCGCTTGCGCCGACAAGCCTTCTATATGTGCGAAATCAGTGGCGCCCGGGATCGTCGGGCGCGCGCCTACCTTCGTGGCCAGGAAGATCTCATCGCGATTGTGACGGTCCTTCATCCAGCGACCGAGCAGCTCCTCACTTTCGCCGCCCGATGTGCCGTTGACCCAGAAGGAATAGTTATTGGCGGTGTCGAGAAAGCGGCCGCCCTGCTCAAAATACTGGTCAAGCAACTGGTAAGCGGTCTCTTCGTTAACAGTGGTTCCAAAGGCCAGGCAACCCAGACAGAGAGCGCTTACTTGCGCGCCAGTTTTTCCTAGCGGTACCTGTTGCATATGCTATCCTCTCAAACGTTCTAGCTTTTTCTGATCAATGTTGACGCGGCCGCATCCAACATCTTGTAAAGATGAGCATAGTTTACAGCTTAGAGAATACTCTAAGTCAAGCGCCTGAGAGAAAATTTTGCACGCCTTGCCCGGTTCTAGTTCAAGATATTGCGCTATAAGTGTCATTTCTCATCAGGACTTTTTGGGCCTCATTTCCCCTTCATACACTTATGTGGGTTTATTCATGCTATACTCTCTAGAGAAGCATGCACTGTGCGAAGGATGAAAGCATGCGTCCCTTATTTCTCAGCTCTCATCTTCCCATAGCAGAAAGTGAGGAGCTGATGCAGCTCTAAGGAAGAGAACTGCATCACTATCGAGTGATAAAGCAAATTGGCCCAGCAGCGACCAGCACGGTCTATCAGGCAGAACATTCTCGCCTTGATCGACTCTTTGCGCTCAAAGTAGTACTCAAAGAGCCAGCGAATCGTGACGCAGAGTGTATTAGAAGAGCTGTCCATGAGATAAGGAGCATTGCTAAGCTCGATCATCCCCATATCCTCCCCCTCTGCGAGTATGGTAAAGCTGAGATAGACGGAACCAGGCTCCTCTATGTGGTGATGCCTTACCGCCGGAGGGGCTCGCTACTCCAGCGACTGGAGCAGCAAAGCTCCAACAGGCAACTCTCCTTGAAGGAGATTGTGCAGGTGGTCCAACAAGTGGCTGATGCCTTACAATATGCCCATGATCACCAGGTTCTTCATCTGAATGTGAAACCCTCCAATATTCTGTTGGACGAGTCTACGACTCCGGAGCGACCGCATTGGCTACTTGCCGATTTTTGTAGCGCGCAGCTCAATGGCATAAGCCAATCTGCCCGCAACATGCCAATGTACATAGCTCCCGAGCAATGGGATGGGTGCTCTGAACCAGCAACTGATCAATATGCGCTTGCCTGCTTGGCCTACCATCTCCTGACAGGGCGTCCCCCATTTATCGTAGATAGCGAAGCGGTGAAGTCGCAGCATCTCGGCAGCCTTCCACCTTCCCCTGGCGCTTTCAATCCAGAGCTTCCAGCGGCGCTCGATATAGTGCTACTGCGCGCTTTAGCCAAACGACCGGAAAAGCGTTTTCCTGATATACACGCTTTTGCTCAAGCCTTTGCAAGGGCTTTTTCCTCCACACAGATGCTCTTTTTCTCGTATGCCCACCGAGATAAAGCGCTAAGAGATCGGCTTGAGGAACACTTGAGTATTCTAAAGTACCGCGGACTCATCACCTCCTGGCACGATAGGGAGATCACAGCCGGAGACGATTGGAAACGTGAAATCAATACGCACTTAGCGCAAGCATCCATCATCTTGCTGCTCATCAGTCCCTCGTTCATGGCCTCTCGCTATTGTTACAGCGTCGAGATGAGACACGCCCTGAATCGTCATGAACAAGGATTGGCCCACGTCGTTCCTGTGCTGCTTCGTCCGGTTCTGTATACAGGTGCTCCTTTCGAGAAGCTTCAGATGTTACCTGTCAATGGCAAAGCGGTCACCACCTGGCAGAACCGGGATAGTGCCTTTGTGGATGTTGCACTGGGAATCGAGCGCCTCGCCGAAAAATTCACTTCTCCTACACTCGATAAGAAGATCACTGCTCCTGCACGCAATAGTCAAGTATTCCCAGAAGGGAAATTTATCCCTCCACTCCCATCAGTGAGCGCACCCAACGTGTGGGAAACACCATCCATGCCTCTTGATACCCCCATCCTCGTTCCTCGCCCAGTGCCTACTGCACCTCTTTCTCTTCCTAAACCTGCCATCCCGCTGAGAACATTTATAGTTCTCGTACTAGCAGGTATGCTGGCTATAGGCACGTCTCTTGTCGTTTTTTTGCTCCATATTTCCTCTCTCCCCCTGCTTATACTAATGATCGGTCTTGACTTTATTTCCCTGGCTACCATCCTCGTTAAGATTTATGCCTTCGTCAAAGCTGGACGGTCGAGAGAAGCTAGACGCGAAGAGGCTCGCCAACAAGCAGCGCTCAGAGAACGACAAGTTCAGGAGCGCAAAGAGCTTCTTAGACAAAGGAGAGAAGAGGAAAGACGTAAGCAGGAGCGAACCTATTATGAGCAGGCTTTGGCAGCATACGAAGTGGCTTTGCAGCAGCATCCTGCTGATGCTACCGCCTTTCACGGCATGGGCTATGTGCTGCTGAGATTAGAGCGCTATGATGAGGCGCTCCTCGCATTTGAGCAGGCTCTCGCACTCAGGCAAGCGTCGAGCACGTATGTCTATATGGGCGATACACTCACACTGTTAGAACGCTATGAAGAAGCTGTTAAAGCCTATAAACACGCGCTGGCGTTGGATAGCTCCTCTGCCTCTGCCTATGCGGGGATGTCCAAAGCGCTCCTGGGTTTTGGCAAAACAGCAGAGGCTAAAAAGGCCCAAGAGAGAGCAAAGCAGCTCAGCCCTGACGATTAATGCTGCCCTTCTCGCTTCTGAGCGCCAATTCTCCATTTTAAAGGGCAAATAAGCTTTGTGGGGAGGACGCAAAGCGCTTCGCAGCAGCGGATCTTTCAGGTGCCGGGGATGGTGAAATAAGAGGTAGCACGTATCGCCGCAAAGAGCTTCTTATAGTCAATTGCCAGGAAATCGGTAGTATCGATTTCGTAGTAAGTGCCGCCGATGTTCAGCGGTTCATCCTTGCCACGCAACAAAAGTGGCTTGAGTTCCTCGTATGTTTGTTGGTCCACATGCCCCGGATGACGAATACCGGCCTCTGCCCGCTCCTTAAAGCGCTGAAAGAGCGTTAAGCCATCGGCGAAACATTTGATCTGGAAGATCTCGAAGGCGTAACGCCTTTTTAAGGCCAGGAATTCATCGGTTCTGGCAAAGTTGCTTTCCGCGATGACCGGCTGACCGGCGCTAAGCTGTAACTCAATGAAGTGGAAGAGCAGGGCATACGTGACTGAACTGAGCTGGCGTGACCAGGCGCGATCCTTCCAGCCGAGCTGATCGAAGAGTAATTCTTTAATACCATCCTTAGTAATAAGCGGAAAATGGAACTCAGCGGCAATATGCTTTGCCAGCGTAGTTTTACCACTCGCTGGCAGCCCGGTAATAAGGATCAAAAGTGGTTGGGTCATATCATCTCCGCAGCGCACGGACAAGGATTTCGGCTATAAGTAGGAATACCACATCAAGGGCAATCAGTACAAGTAGCGCAAAGTTAACGTGCGAAGCAATGAGCGTACCGAGATTGAGCATCTGTGTACCGTACTTGAGATACCATAATAGGATGCCTAGCGCGAAGATCAGCACAATGAGAACGCTTACAAACCAACGCGCACCGTACCAATCCTGACGGCTGGGCCAGAGCTCAGAGGTGACGGTCAGGATCAAGTAGGGGGCGAAGACCAGTGTCCACCAGGGCCAGCCAGGGCGCAGAAGTTGCAGATGTTGCTGCGCGTCTATGGGAATATCCCATAGATTATAGCCGGTTGCCACCCAGTAAAGCAGTATGAACGCTACAGTGCCGCCAAACAGAGGCGCGATTCCACTGATTCCGTCACCGATATAGCTCATCACACGGCCCTGGGGTCGCACATATTGCACCTCGCCAAGCTGTAGCGATTGGCGTCCTCCGCTGCGCATGACGCGGCCATTGGGACCCTGGAGTACTGGTCTGATACGGAAGAGGGTGATGCTGGTTATACGAAAACCAAAGGGACTGAATAAAAGGACTATAAACGCGTGGCTGAGCTCGTGCAGGATCACGCCAGGCGCATTAAGCCAGAACCAGATTCGTAAGCCTTTTTCGCCTAGCAAGTGATAACCAATCTCGTCAACACGCTGACGCAAAGCTTTGCGCGTCACACGCAACATGACAAACAGCACAAAGACCGCTGCTAAGATCAGCCAGGGTTGATAAGGTGCGATTTGTTCCATCAATCTTGTATCAGATGCCATATAAATACTCTCAATGTCGCTTGTTCATTTTCATCCTGTATTGTAACCGTAGTATAGAGTAACAGTCAATGTGATTATGAGGGTTTTTGGCTTATTTTATCCGTCTCCGGTGAATTCTTCACGTCTTCGTTCTCATTATCTGCAGGAGTCCGATGTTTGCGAGCATAATAGAGGCACCATCCCCCGAAGGCGAGCTCACAGGCTGACATCAGATAGAGAACGTTATCCACGCCAAAGGTATCGGCAGTACCGCCCATGAAAAGGATAACCGGGATAGAGCAGGTATTATAGAGCATAAGCTGTAGGGCAAGAACACGTCCTTTGATCCAGTCTGGCGTCAGCTCTTGAATAGAGGTCTGCGCCGGAATATTGATGAAATCAAGCGCTGAGCCAGCAATCAGCATAAGCAGCGCCACCGAGATAAGTAGCCAGGGATTAGTATTCCAGCCGTGAGGATCTAGCGCGCGGGTGATAACCGTGGCCAACGGCAGGAACAGCGTCGAAAAGCAGAGAATCGCCGTGCCTATGATAACTGCGCGTGCGCCTCCCAGATAGCCAATGATGCGTGGCATAATTACCGAGCCGGCCACCAGGCCGATTCCGGCAGGCGCAAAGACAAAGGCCATTGCTGTCGCTGGTAGCTGCAAGAGCCTGGTCACGATAGGAGTTGCCAGTTCGCCGAGCACATAGATGATGACCCCGGCAAAAGAAAGCTGCACAACTGCCAGAAAAAGTTGTTTATTGCGGCGCACGAAGCTCCAGCCCTGGTATGTCTCGTTCCATACGTTGCGAATTACTCCCAGCGTCTCAGTAGTAACGGGGCCTGTTTTAGGCTGATGCGTAGGCAGCTTAAAGCTTGTTTGGGGAATGAACGTAATAAGCAAAGCGCAGACCAGATAGAGCAAAGCAATTATGATGTAGAGCTGCTCAAAGGCATCGATAGTGATGCCAAGAAACTGAAAAGTAGGAGCGACATTTAAAAAGATAGAAGGCAAAACGATGTAGCCCACCGCCTGCGAGAGCATGAAGGTAATGTTGAAAAGGGACAGTGCCGAGCTTAATTCCTCTTCATTGACCAGCATAGGAATAGTGGAGCCCTCGGCGGGCGTAAAGAACTGGCTGATTGCCGAGATCAGTAGTGTTAAGAGATAGATAGGTACGAGCAGGAGATGGCGATCAAAAAAGAGGCAGATGACAAAGACGAGAGAGGCCAGAGCGCGCAAGCAATTGCTTCCCCACAACACGCGGCGCTTGTTCATGCGATCAACGAAAACACCGGCCGGTGCTCCCAGGATCACTGCGGGCAAACTAAAGCAAATTATGGCCAGACCAACAAGCGTGGTAGAGCCTGTGGCCTTTTCGATTAAGATCAGCAGCGCAAAATTTGAAGCGTTAAAAACAGTCATTGAGATGAGCTGAGCCAGCCAGAGGTGTAGAAAATCCTTCTTTTTGATGACTGTAAGGAACCCATCTCCATGCCTGGCTTGGCCCATAGCATCATCTCCTTGATTGACTGTTTGGCAATGCTTATTTTACTTCTAGCATACAAATGCCTGCTAAATTACTCCTCCGCAAAAGGATCGCCCTCAGGCTTTGCTATACGGGGAAGCTTCTGCTTTGTTCGACGTTCGACTTCAGAACGTGGTAACAAAACGCGTCGTCCACATTTTTCGCAGCGTAAGCCAATATCGGCTCCTAGCCGCACAACTTCCCAATCGAAATTTCCGCAGGGATGCTGTTTGCGTAAGCGCAAACGATCGCCCAGTTCAAATTGCATCGGTTGCATAATTCTTGCCTTTTGCCTTCTATTGCCCCGTCTGATAGAGATTGTGCTGAAAGATGTAGCTTTCAACCGCATCTGGTACCTGGTATTTAATGGGTTTGCCACTGGCAACGCGGCGCCGCAGTTCCGTTGAGGAGATATCCAGGCGTGGAGCCTGAACGACTAGCAGGCGCTGGGTGATACCGGGCAAACGTGCTTCTAATTGTTTATTATACTCATTTTCCTCCACGTAGCCAGGGCGAGCAACGGCGACAAGGAAGGTTAATTGAGCCAGGATACCCAGAGGATTATACCAGGTATGCAGTTCCTCCAGACTATCCCAGCCTACAACAAAATAAAGTTCTATCTCATTTCCCCACTGCTCACGCAAGATATGCAACGTATCCACAAGATAGGAGGGTCCGGGACGATCAACTTCGACAAGCGAGATCGAGAAGTGCGGATTTGTGGCTATGGCCAGCTCCAGCATGGCCAGGCGCTGCTCAACGGGGGTAATCACGCGCCCTGGCTTATGAGGAGGGTGACCAGCAGGAATAAAGAACATTTCGTTAAGTTCGAGGCTAACGCGTACCTCTTCGGCAATCGCAAGATGGCCATGATGAATGGGATCAAAGGTACCCCCGAACAGCCCAACACGCCTTGGGGTCAGGGTCCTAGAGTTTTCCAACACACATCCTCCACTCAAAGAAATAAATGAGATTTGTCTGCCATTTAGACATTCCCTGCGGGCTCCTTCACTGCTAACTCAGCAAATGGTAGGCGTTTATGTAACGCATACATTACGTCTGAGAGTGTAGAAAGTTGCCCTTGAGCAATCCACAGGCGGACAGTGAGCGTGATCTTTTGCTCCGCAAAGCTACTGAACATCGCCGTAGGGGCCGGCTCGGCCATGACTCCATCGATGTCATTAAATGCACTGATAATCTGGTTAGCAGTTTCGTCAGGGACGAAATTTTCTTCAGGGAGCGTTACCGCGATAGTGGCGCGCCGCTCCAGATAGAACGTGTTGTTGACTACGATGCCGCCAAAGACCTGGGCGTTGGGGATTGAAACTTCCTCACCGCTCATAAGGTGCAGCTTGGTGGCGCGTAGCTGGACATCTTCGACCTTGCCTGTGTGCGTGGCAATAGTGACCTGATCGCCGATCCGGAAAGGGCGCTCAAGCAGGATATAGAAGCCAGCCACCAGGTCTTTTAGAATATCCTGGATAGAGACTGTAATCGCCACTGTGACCAATCCTACGGCCGCGACAGGAATGCCTATGGAGATTTGCCAGAGAGAGAGAATCCAGAAGCCGGTAAATACGAGGATGGAGACATAGAAGATGCGCCCGATGAGCATACGAATATTGATATCGATGCGATTCTCGCCAAGACGATGGATGGCTAGCTTCTGGGCTGTGCGGGCGATACCGATACCCAGGGCGATCAGCAATAAAGATTCCAGAATATTGCCCAGGAAAGGTATGACGTACTGAGGATTGAAGCGGTTCCCAGTGATCACATTCAGCCACCTGGGGAGCGAGTCGAAGGCCCAATCATAGATAATAGGCGTGAGGAGAAGAGCAACAACAATGGAGGGGATTACGGCAATAACGCCAAGGGTTTGAATAATCCAATTATCAAGAACAGTTTTTTTGAGGCGCGCAATGAGCATACGGCGTAGGCGCAAGCCTATGCCTAGTGCTGCAAGCAAGATTATGATGATAAGCGCAATACGAAGAATCTGGACCATTACATCCGACATCCATGCATTATTAACCGCGAGAAAAGACATACGTTGCTAGTACTCAGCCCTCTAGTCTAGAATAGTATAGTTAAGCTTATTGCTTTGTGCGCATTATAGCATATAGGTCTGGCGCCAGGCGCCCTAGCAGCTCATAAGGGCTAATTGAGGTTCCAGGAAGTACTAATCCGCAGCTTGCCGCAAGTTGTCCCACGACTTGTTGGGGAGTAGTTCCGGCGGCGCGCAGAGGCGCGAGCCCACTGCTCTGTTCGCGTTTGGCAAGGCGTTTTCCCTGTTTGTCAAGCACAAGTGGAACATGGGCAAAGCTGGGAACGGGAAATCCCAGGGCTTCATACAGCAGGATTTGCCGTTCGCTAGAGTGCAAGAGATCGATGCCGCGTACGACCTGGTTGATATGCATGAGGGCGTCATCAACCACGACTGCAAATTGATAGGCGAAGATGCCATCCGCGCGGCGCACAATAAAGTCGCCAACGACTTGCTGCACATGCTGGCTGGTTGGTCCGGCTAAGAGATCAGTGAAGTTTACTATGTGTTCGTCGTCAATGCGAAAGCGCAAAGAGGGACGACGACCGCTGGCCTCGCGCTCGCCACGCTGAGCTTGCGTAAGATAGCGACATGTGCCGGGATAGCGTGGCCCCTCTTCCCCCTGTTGGGGAGCGCTGGCAGCCTGGGCAATTTCGGCCCGGCTGCAATAGCAAGGATAGATAAGGCCGGCTGTCTCCAGGCGCTGCAAGTAATCCTGATAAATATCCAAACGCTCGCTCTGCGTATAGGGAGCATAAGGACCTGAGCAATCTGGCCCCTCGTTCCAATCGAGCCCGAGCCAGTGCAGGTCTTCAAGCATATGCTCAGTTGAGCCTTGACGCACGCGTGGACGATCAAGATCCTCAATGCGCAGAACGAATTGTCCTCCAGCTTTTCGGGCAAAGAGCCAGGCCAGTAATGCCGTGCGCAGGTTGCCCATATGCAGATCACCGGTTGGGCTGGGCGCATAGCGCCCACGCAGGCTTGGCTGAACCCTGGCAACTATTTCAGACATCTTTCGGACCAGGGACAAACGCCTGTCTTGCTGCCTTCCGCCATTGGGTAGACATCGAATTTTGCTAGCAGATCGACAAGCATGCAGAGGGGAAGACCAACAACATTGAGATAGCACCCACTGATGCGCTCAGTCGGCTGAAAGTCCGGGTGCTGAATGCCGTACGCTCCAGCTTTATCCATTGGATCGCCCGTGGCGATATAGTTCTGAATTTCCTCTTCACTGTAGGGTCGCATAAGCACAGGCGTCATACAACTGGCGCTATGCAGCTCAAGCTTCCCATCGTTCATGCAACTTACCGTGACTCCGGTCACCACGCGATGCCAACGCCCCCGCAAGGAGAGTAAGAGCTCGCGCGCATGGGCCTCGTCACGAGGCTTGCCCAGTACCTCATCATCGAGCAGCACAGTGGTATCGGCTGTGATGACAAGCCGCTCGGTCGCTTCGGGCAATGTATGGGCCATTTCGGCTTTGTGCCTGGCTATCTCGACGGCCAGTTCTTCATTGGGACCCTGATGCTGCTCTTGAACCAGCTCTTCATCTGCTGGTGCCACACAAACGCTAAAAGGAAGGCCAAGCCGCGAGATCAATTGTCTGCGTCGCGGCGAGGCTGAGGCCAGTAACAAAGGAAGGCGAGTAGTCATTAGTTAACGCGCTCCAGGACTGCTACGCATTCGATATGGGCCGTTTGGGGAAACATATCGAGCGGTTGTACTGAACGTAAGCGATAGGTTTGATTGATGTTGCAGAGTATATTGAGATCGCGGGCCAGCGTAGACGGGTCGCACGAGACATAGACAATGCGGGTGACGGGATGCTCGACTAGCGTGTCGAGCACAACTTGCTGGCAGCCTGCGCGCGGCGGGTCAATCACAAGGCCATCCACCTGGGAGGCCAGCGTGGGCAAGAGACCTTCTACTTTACCCTTGAGAATCTCTACGTTTTGCACGTCGCGCAAATTCCAGTGCGCATCCTTGATCGCGCTTGGCGATTCCTCGATCGCAATAACCTTGTTCACATGCCGGGCCAGCAGCAAGGCAAAGGTACCTACGCCACAATAGGCATCGACGATGGTTTGCTGATTCGCCGGTATGGGCTGGTCAGCGTTGCCCTCAAAGAGGCCAGCGAGGACCATGCGGGCCATTTTCTCTGCCTGAGCTGTATTGGTCTGGAAGAACGAGCTAGGACGGATGCGAAATGTCTCGCCAGCCAGCACTTCCTCCATCGTTTCGATATGCAGCTCCAGGCCGACCTCGGCGAGTTGCTGCGTAATTTCCTGGCTTTGTTGGGGCTGGATGAGTATCTGATTGCTGGCAGTGCTGCAGCGGATGAGCACCTGAGGCCGCGCATTTGCCTGCTGGCTGAGCACATTCAGAGCTCGATTGATCTGCTCGTGTGCAATAGGGCAGGAGGCCAGCGGCAAGACGATATGGGTGCCTCTGGCCGTCAGACCGGCTTGCCCACTGCGGTTCACCGAGAAGCGCATATGGTTGCGATAGTTCCAGGGAATATCGCATGGCACGGTTGGTAGCGTCGGCGGATCGCTAAAGCCTCCCACTTCCTGCAGGAGCTGCCTGACAACGCTCAGCTTCCACTCCAGCTGCGCCGGATAGTGCATATGCTGAAGCTGGCAACCACCGCAGGTTCCAAAAACAGAGCAGGGAGCCTGGGTCCGTAACGGCGAGGGCGTATGGATTTCAGTAATCCATACGCGAGGCGGGCGAGGCTTCCAGCGCCGGCTACGGCGTCCCGAGCGTGGCTGCGGTGGCTCCTCAACTGCGATGGTAACGTGCTCACCGGGTAGCCCAGCTGGCACGCGCAACGTCACAGTCTGTTGTTCGCCGGTTGTTGTGGTTATGATAATCTCGGCCTGGGCATCCCCTTCGCGAGTCAGCTGGCCAAGGGTCACTGTATGATAAGTAACTTGTCGTTCTGGGTGTATCATCGCTTTTTTCTATGAGTTGTTTTGGATTTAGCAGGCTTTTTTCGCCTGGCTATACGCTCATTAAATATCTGGCGTGCTTGCTGCACCGCCTCTAACTCGGGATCAAGCTCTTCGGCCTCTTCCAAATATTCGCGGGCGCTGTTGAAATCATTGTTTTCTAGATAAATTAAAGTAAGCGCGGCCAGTAGATCAGCAGCTTCAGGATTTAGCTCCAGACCCTCTTCTAGAACTTCCTGAGCCAAGGAAAGATTATGCTCCTGATTGACATAAAGCTCGGCAAGTTCTCCGTAAGCCCTTGTCAATTCCGGCTCTGTCTCAATGCTGCGCCGAAAGCTCTCCCGGGCCTGTGTATATTGCTGCAGGCTGTTTTGCAAATGAGCAATGTTGAACCAGACGCCAGGGAAGTCAGGACTTAGCTCGGCGACACGCTGATAGTGTTTGAGGGCCTGCTCTGTTTTCTCCCCGTGTTGGGCAATTTTAGCCAGGCCGGCTTCGATCAGCGAGAGCTCATTTATATCAGTGGTCAAAGGCAATGCATCATGTAAGAGTGCAGTTGCCTCATCAAAATGCTTATTCTGGGCAATAAGAGTCTCGGCCAGCATGATGCTACCCATAGGAGCATGATCGATAGCCACTGACGCGCGTAGAGCCTCCTCGGCCTTTTCGATAAAGCCCACAATACGTTCATCATTATCACCTTGATCATACTTGTTGGCGATACTCACAAGGGCGATAGCTAGTTTCCTTAGCGCCTCTCCTTGCTGAGCGGGAAAGCGCTCAACCATAAGCTGGCTATAGGCAGCCGCGCGTTCCGAATCCTGTATGGCTGCAGCTTGCTGATACGCGGTATCATAAGTCGTGAAATCTGTTAGCGGCTCATGTGCGATAAGCGCATCACAATAATGCATGCCCAACGTCGCAATGCTCATCAGTTCCTGGTAGTCATCCATCAAGGTAGAGAACTCAAGCGCGTTGAAGTCGCTTTCTAGAAAATCGTCCTCATCCTCGTCCTCCTCGTCTTCCTCATCCTCATCGAGACTTTCCTCGTCCTCCTCTTCAAGGAGATCTTCATCCTCAAGTTCCTCGCCTTCCTCCTCTTCCAAAGCGCGCATTTTCTGCTCTACCTGCTCATATGTTTCCTGAAGGCGTTCCTGAAGCTCTTCCTGGGAAAGCTGCATAATATGCATTCCCTCATCGGCCATACTTTGAATGCGCCAGGTATTGGCTTCCTGGATAAATGTGTAGCTGGTCAGAAACCAATGGCGCCCCGTTCCCTGAAAAGCGATGGTGGCTTGTGGCAATTCTGCTGGTGGATTGCTGGCCGGCGTAGCGACCAATTCAAGAGACCAGCCCACCCGCATAACTTTTTGCTGCTCAGAAGACTCATCCGAGCATTCCTGTAAGAAAGTAATGTAGAGATTGCTTGCGTGGACCTCAGCACTCCACTGACGACGCGCCTGGGCCCATTCTCGCTTGGAGAGGTCCCCACGCAGCGGGCTGGCGGAGGCGAGCAAATCGTAAGCGCCCTCGTAATTGCCCTGTGACCAATTAGTCAGGAACGTCACTATGGCATCAAATGGAGTCAAGCCAACCAAGCCGGGGAGCGCTCCCGAAAATAACGCCTGGCCAGCTGCATTCTTATCCAGCTCCTGTTGTATTTCAGGGAAGGAAAGCACATCCAGCGGCGAGAAGGAAGGCGGCTCCCATACAGGGTAGATGTTGGCAGCCTCAAGACGAATAAGCGAGCGGCGAGCCTCTTTGCGTACCTCTTTAAGAGAGCCAAAGGTATGGAGGGCAAGGAGGACATCAGCGGCATCTTCTGTATGTTCTTTCGCCAATGTTTTCAGGAAGGTTATTTGCTCGATTTCGGGCATAGCGAGGATGGAGGAGATAGCTGCTTCGATTTGTGCGTGCTCCTCACTATCCCGCAAAGCCTGAGCAATCTGCCGATAATGGCCGAAAGTAGTCAGAGCGTTGCTATCGTTTGCTGGTAAACCTGTACCGGCAGGGATAGCATCATGTTGGTCTTGTGACATGTTTTGTCCTTCCCTTGTTGATGATCGTTATATTACCGTTTTTTTGACGCATTCATATACTGTCGAACGCTTTGAACGATCTCCAGGTTGGGGTCGAGGGACTCAGCACGCTCTATCTGCCGTTGCGCGCCTCGCTGATCTCCTTGTTCAAAGAGCACGGAGGCTAACAGGGCATGGAGGTGGGCTGAGCTGGGGTTAGCCTGTACTCCTTGCTCCATAATTGCGCGGGCCTTCTGCTTGTCCTGCTGGTTCATGTAGATGGCAGTAAGCTCGGAATAGGAGCGAATGTCATTGGGTTCAACTTGAACTGCTCGTTGATAGTTTGCTTCTGCCTCCTCAAAGTGTCCTAAGAGCCGGTGAGCGAAGCCAAGGTTAAACCAGATGCCCGGATAGCCAGCATCTAGCTCGGCGACGCGCCGGTAATGTTGAATAGCCTCATCCATCCGTTCACGGCGCATGGCGACATTGCCAAGTCCTGCTTCTATTGCGCCCTCGTCTTCGGTGGTGGGTTGCATGGCTTTTGCGCGCTGGAATTCGGCTTCAGCCTCATCGTTGCGATTCTGACTTATCAAGAGTTCTGCAAGTAGGATATGACCAAGCGGGATATCCTGAGCCTCGATTGACTCATGCAGGACCTCTTCTGCCCGTTTCAGCAAATGTTCCTGGCGTTTATTTGTCTCCGGTGTATCGAAGTTGTAGGCCAGGCCAGCCAGGGTTGAGCCAAGTCTGCGCAGGACATTGCCGCGATTCTCGGGGAAACGCTGGGCCAGGCGCTCAAGGTAGCATGCGGTACGTTCTGGATTGCCGGCCAGAACTGCGCTGCTATAAGCGTCCTCATATACCTGCCGGTCGAGGGGCAGCTTGGCAATAAGTGCATCATGGAAATGTAAGAGCTGGGTGATACGCCAGGAAAGCTCTTCCATCATCGTCTGCAAATTTGCCTCGCGCTGTTGCACCAGCTTGTCGATAGCTTCTCTGTATTCCTGAATGCGCTTCTGCAGCTCCGCAATCGGAAGGCTTTGGATATTGACGCCTTCATCATTGATGCGCTGGATGCGCCACACGTCTTGCTCTCGTACTAATGTATAGCTGGTCCAAAACCAATGTCTGCCAGTTTCTTTATTCACC
This sequence comes from Ktedonosporobacter rubrisoli, assembly GCF_004208415.1. Classification (GTDB taxonomy): domain Bacteria; phylum Chloroflexota; class Ktedonobacteria; order Ktedonobacterales; family Ktedonobacteraceae; genus Ktedonosporobacter; species Ktedonosporobacter rubrisoli. The sequence goes on from NZ_CP035758.1 coordinate 9,328,822, forward strand.
GCCGTGCCCAGCGGCATTTCCTGAAGGGTACCGCTGAGGGGCGTCTCGGCAAGTTCGAGCGACCAGCCAATCTCAACCTCTTTGCGCGGGGAGATGCCAGAGACGCTAGAGGTAGGAAGCCAGAGTGCGCTCTGCGTACGCTCGCGCTCACGCACAAAGCCCAACTGCAAATTGGCCGGGTGGGCCTCGTCTGCCCAGGACCGATGGAGCTCGATCCATTCCTCACGTGGCTGTTCGTGGCTGAGATTGTTATCGTGGCTAAGCAGGTCATACGTCAGACCATAGTCGCCCATTGACCAGGCTCCTAGAAAATTGATGGCAACTTCCTGGTCCTGTAACTCGGGGTTGATGAAGGTGAGCCCGCGATCTTCGCCGATATCGCTGGCTTCTAAAATAAGCGAGTTGATCGTTGGAAGATGGGCGCGATAGTCCTTGTGGGGCTCGGTTTTACGCCAGCGATTGACTGAGAGCGCATCCTCTAGCAGGCGCTTACCTTCCGCCAGCGTGCAATCTATTAACGTCGTCTCGGTCAATCTATGGCGCAGGTTGCTGATCTGTTCTTCGGTTCGGCGTTTACTATTGACATCAGCGATAGTATCCTTGACCCCTTCTTGCCAATAATCGAGCAAGAAGGTGAAGGTGCGTACCTCACTATAATCGTAGCCTTGTTCCCAGCAGAGGATAAGCTGCAGCTCGCCTTCCTCGCGCGACTGCGTGACAAAGCCTCTCCAGAAGCGCGGCGGATTAGCAATATTGACCTGAATCGCCGGTGCATGGGCGATCGGCGGTGTCCAGCCCGGATAGATCTTACTCCCTTCAAGCCTGATAAGCGAGCGGCGAGCCTCCTTGCGCACTTCTTTGAGCGGGCTGAGCGCATTAAGCGCCGCAAAGATATCGGCGGCGTCCACTTCGTTCTCTTTAGCCAGAGCTTTGAGCAAGGCTACCTGCGCTTGTTCTGGTAGTTTATAAATATCTGTAAGGGCTTGTTCAACCTGGGACTGATCAGTGCTATTGTGCAGATTACTAGCTATCTGATGATACACTTTGAGCAGGGATTGTATCTGATGCGTAATTTCTGGTGAGAGAAGCCCTTCAGCTTCTTTTTTACGTGCCATAATCTATCTACTCTCCTCGCAACGGCTTCGTCTACATACATTGTGTGGATTGTACCACGAAGAACATGAAGAGTCGAGAAGATTCTTAAATATATGCACGCAACACAATATTTTAACAGTGGTGAGGATAAAAGAGGCTCCTCCCCGTCAGGTGGGAGGAGCAAGTTAGCGATCTGAATGTAGGAGGAATGCGCCAGGGCCTCTTCTGCGGCAAGCATGAGCTAAGTCCAGGCGCGCAAGCCGATATTGGTATGGCTCTGAGACTCGTCGGTATTGGCAGCTGTAGACATGCTACTCGCAGACGGCTTGAGACGCGCAAGCATCAGGATAAAGAGCGGGAAGGCTGCACAGTAGAAGTACGAAGGCAAACTGCGCCAGGCAAAGAATAGTGGTACGACTGCCAGGAGCATAGCAGCTTCTGGACAACTGCGGCAGATCCGCCAGTACCAGGCCAGGGCCAGGAGCATAGCACTTCCTTCCAGAGCCGTGTAGAGCCAGCTTGGTAGATAGGGGAGCAGATGGGTAATGCTCAGGCCGATGATGCCAACGCCCATAGGGAACATGGGGTCCGCGACAGGGGCCAGGACACCTGCCAGCCAGGCCTGTGGGTTCCAGATGATAAATGGCAGATTGATTGCCAGCCCAAGCGAGCCTGCGATCAGCGCGCGATAGATAGCTTCTTTCAGCCCATAATGGCGCCAGACCATGATCATATAGAATGGAGCAAAAAGCCAGGCCGGCTGCTTACTCGCTATGGCCAGACCCAGGCAGAGCGATGAGGTCCAGCGGCGATCACGCAGCAGCCATACGAGCACGATAAGTAGAATATAGAAGATATCGAGGTTGCCCCCGACCGCCGATGACCACATGGGTATATTGGCAAGTCCCAGTAAGAGAACCCATGGTCGTAGCTGGGGATGCGTTATCTTCCAGGCAAGGGCGATCAGAGCCAGGTAACTCAGCACATAGAAGGGTAGAACATTGTAGTTTCCCAACAGCACAAATGGAACCAGCGTCAAAAAAGAGAGTGCTGGATAACTGACCTTGGCCTCGAACTCGGGTGCGCTGCCAGCTTTAAAGGAGGTATCAAGCGCACTTTGCAGCTCTGTCATCGTAGGATAGTCAAGACGACCGGCGAATTGACCTACGCGTAGTGGCGTTGTCCAGTTAGGCTGAATGGGAAAACGACGTGCCAGATCGATAATATTTGAATCGGTGTAGGGGTTGCGACCCTGCACGAGTAATATTGCGGCGTTAGTATCAAGCGAGGTGCCATCGTTAGAGAACTGTGGCTCCATAAAGCTCATAACCACGCTTCTGCCGAACAGGATCACGCCTGGAATGGTCAGAAGCAGCGTCAGAGTGAGGATGGTACGTTGCCAACGATTGGGGTAGGATGAGGCGTTGTGCACTCGTTGTTCTGTTCTGGCCGGTCGAAAGGCCATCCAGATACAAATAAAGCTGCCACCAATCAAGGCCAGGGGAATAAGTGAGCCAAAAGGCATCAAGAACGGGAAATACCACGCATGATCTATTTCGTTAAGCGCTTGTAGGATTAAGGCAATTCCAATCCAGACGGCCCGTTGTTGTAATGCAATAACTTGACGATTATTGCGCGATACATCATCACTAAAAAAATAGCGTAGCCACCGATATACGATTGATGTTTGCTGTTGCTCTACTAAAGGGGTCTGTACGAATATAGATCGCTGTGCCATACGTTTGTGCGCATAGATCGGCGTACTCCTGTGCGGTAGGAGAAATACACAACTTCCATCATGCTATAGGGATGATGGCAATGCGCGCTTTAACCTCCTTCGTAGTACCGAGAAATGAACTTCCTGATCGATAGAGAATATCCCTGGCTTCTCGGTCCATGTCTTACAACGAAGGGAGGATGAGATATGTCACAAATCGGTGCTGGCGAATATGTAAAAAGCAGCTTCAGCGCTGCTTTTTGCGTGGAAGCATCAAAATAGAGACAAGTGCGTAGCCAGCGCAACCCAGGATCAACAGCGAGTAAATAACAGTTTCTCCATCTTTTTGGGGTGAGAAAAGCATGGAAAGGCCCCACCAGAGGAAGCCAATAAAAACCAGGAAGAGCAAGATGGTGCTCATGTATGTTTTGTTCATGGGAGATGTGTCCTTTATATCAGAGGTTACAACTACCTCTCTTAAATTTCACGACATATTATAGCATAGATAGGCCAGGGTAAAACCACGAATTTGGAGCATGGCTGCGTGCCCAGCTGACCTGGCGAAAGGCCCTTGTATTAAGGGCTAGCCTCTAAAGCTGGTTTCTTAGCGCGTCCCAGACTGCGTAATGAATAGCGGCGCGAAAAATTCCCCAATCGTGCCAGTTGCCGGCAATTTCGTGAGAGTAATGGCTGCCGATCTGCTCAAGGTAACCGGCTCTCAGGGGGAGCTCGCTGGCGTCGATTTCGAGAAAATTCTCGACCTTTTCATCGGCATCAAGCGCCCCAAGTTCTCCGCTTACTTCATTGAGAAAGAAGGCAAAGCTGTAAAATACTGGCCTGGACAGATCACTTTGCAGACGATAATCGAGGGCTGCCAGGAAGCTTTCGATTTCGACATTCAGCCCGGTCTCCTCATGAACTTCGCGCAGCAAGGCGTGCTGAATCCCTTCGCCATGCTGAATCCCTCCAGTGAGGAGTCGATAGGCCCCTTCGGGATAGAAGGTTTTCTTCATGAGCAAAAGACGGCCATTCTTTCGGCGCAGCACCATGCAAACCTCGCCATAGCGGTCGCTTTTATTGATGGGATCGAAAGGATGGGCAGTGTTGAGTTCGATGCTGCGTACTAATGGTTGATCATAGCGCTGGGCAAGCCGATCAAGCTCATCCTGAATTTCGTGGGGAAGCGTGGGAATCATGAGTACCATTTCTCCAGTTTATTCATTGAATATTTCTTATAGTCAGAGTTGTTACTTACTGGCAAGCTGCCGGGCCACCATTATACCATGCTCAATTGCCAGGTGAAGGCGGCCTCCCACATAGCCATCTCCGCAAAAGGCCAGCCCGTAGGGAAGCGTGAGAGCGTTGAGGCCGTGTGCATCGGCTGTGGCGGCGGGCAGGGCGAGCGGCCAGCGTACGATGTCCGTGAAACAGGGCGCGGGTAAGGGCTCGTCAATGAGCGTCGCAACCCGTTGCGCAACATCGTGGAGGAGCTCTTGATCCGAAGCGTTCAAGTGTTCTGTACTGTAGGGCGGAGCCATCTGCGCAATAAGCAAACCGGAATCCTGTGGCGCGCGTTCGGGAGCTTTCTCATGCTCCCAGGCCAGCCAGGAGATGGGATGGCCCTTATCCGGGTTGACCAGGGCGTAGTATGGCCTGAGGGCAGGTCTGGGACGATAGCCCAGCATGACAGAGAGCAGCGGATTATATCGTGCTCTTGTGAGGTAGGAGCAGATAGCCGGGCCTATCTCTTGGGCAAATGAACTTTGCTGCATGAGCGAGAGGGCTTCATTTGGAGGTATGGCCAGCAGGAGGCGCGCAAAGTCACCAACGTGTGCTCCATCGCTGGTATAAAGACTCAAGTTTCCGGCTGAGCCTTGCCTTATGTGCGTGATAGGTGTCTGTAGATGGATAGTCAGGTCCACGGCCATGCGTAGGGAGAGCGCACGTAGCCCGCTTCGGTAGGACCATTTAGGCTCAGCGTTTTGGCGCGGATCACCTTCCTCAATCTTTCCCTGGGCATTAAAAATCCACACCGGCTTGCTAATATCGATAAGCTCAGGCGTGCGAAAGCGCTCAGTGATCAGGCGCACGCTACTAGCGTCGCCGCGTTTGATATGCTGGGCGCCGGGATCATAAATGAAGCCAGCCCGGCTGCGCGTGTTTGCTCTGCCGCCTACCTGCTGATCTTTTTCAAACAGAGTTACCGTGTAGCCGGCATCAAGCAAAGTATGGGCGGCGGCAAGCCCGCTAACACCTGCTCCTATAATAGCGATCTGTACCTGCGAAGACATAAAAACACCCCTGGAACGGGGCCAATGCTAGCTGTGATGGCCCCTTTAGCCCGACAGATTGTGGATGCGATCCTCTTTCCACTGCTGCGTGCGCGAGAGCATTTCCTCGGCACTCTTCATCGACAGCTCGGTCACACTGCCTCCCATGATATGCGCGATCTCCTTCGAGCGCTGTTCTGGGCGCAGCTCCGTAACCACAGTGACAGTGCGATCCTCAATAATATGCTTGCTCACGTTATAATGCGTATCGGCAAAGGCGGCGATCTGTGGAAGATGCGTAATGCAAATGACCTGGTGGTTATGCGTGAGCTGCCATAATTTCTCGCCCACAACCTGACCGCTGCGTCCACTGATGCCCGAATCGATCTCATCAAAGATAAGGGTCGGCGTTGCATCTGCCCCGGCAAGAATCGTTTTGAGGGCAAGCATAAGGCGTGAGGTCTCGCCACCCGAGGCAATCTTGGTTAATGGCTTGAATGGCTCTCCAGGATTGGGGGCGATGAGAAACTGGACGCGATCTATCCCCGTCTGATCGCAAGCATAATTTTGCTCGGGGCCGCCGTTAAGGCTGGCCGGTACGCCATGGCTATCGGGATTTTGCATGATTTCGACCTGGAACCGCGCCCGGCGCATATTGAGATCATTAAGTTGGGCTTCCATCGCCGCCGCCAGGTAGCTGGCCACCTCTTGACGCCTCTGTGAGAGCTGCTGGGCAATCTCGCCGATCTCCCGGCGGAACTGGCTATCCTGCTGTTGCAGCTTGAGAATAGTCTCGTCGCTGTTCACAATCTGCTCAAGCTCAGCCTGATCTTCGGCAGCGCGCTGAAGCACCTCCTCGATCGTAGCACCATACTTGCGCCGCAACCTGGCCAGTAGATCAAGGCGCTCCTCGATCTCGGCAAGACGCAACGGGTTATCCTCAATATCAGTCTCATAGCTGCTGATGCTGGCCGCAACATCCTCCAGCTGATAGATGGCCTCGGCCAGATTTTCCTCGTACTCAGCCATGGTATTATCAAGACGCACCAGTTCGCTTAAACTTCGTTGCGCGACACGTAACTGATCAAGCGCTGGATTCAGCTCATCTCCGCCAATATCGGCACCCTTAATAGAGCCATAAATGAGCGTGCATAGCTCGCGCAAACGCTCAGCGTTGTTGAGGACGCGGCGCTCGGCTTCAAGTTCCTCATCCTCGCCAGGGCGAATGCTTGCCTTTTCAATCTCCTCAATCTCAAAGCGTAGAAACTCCGCGCGCCTATCCTGGTCGTGCTTGCTCTGCTGCAGCGTCTGGAGAGTTTTGCGTGCATTTCGCCACTCGGTAACCTTCTTGCCGAGCTCTTCACGCAGAGGGAGCAATTCCGCATAACGGTCGAGAAAATTGATATGCTGATCTGGCCTTAACAGGCTCATATGCTCGCTCTGACCATGAATGTCAACAAGCCAGCTCGCTACATGCTGTAGGATCTGCTGTGACATGGCTCGTCCATTGATGCGCGCGACAGTACGTCCCGAGCGAAAGATATCGCGGGAGAGAATAAGCTGATCCCCTTCAGGCGTAATATCATATTCCTGAAGCAAACTGGCAAGGGCCAGGCGCGCATCGGCACTATTAGCGTCGACATTATGCGTGTGGCGCGCATAGCCGTTCTCAGCATTCTCAAAGGCCTCAAAAATCGTATGGGCCGTACTCGCTGCTGCGTAAGCCAGCTCCTCGGCTTCCTGCCGCTGTATATCGGGAGTAGAGAGCGCGTCAAGTGAGAAGATGCCTTCCACGGTGGCACGTTCGCATCCCGCGCGCACAAACTCAGCCCCAATCTTACCGCCGAGGAGAGCGTTAACGGCATCAATGATGATAGATTTGCCTGCTCCAGTCTCGCCAGTGAAAACGTTAAACTCGCGATCCAGGCGAAGGTGCAGGTTGTCGATAATAGCGAAATCTTTGATGTTTAACTCAAGTAACATAGTGACTTTCGCTAGTTTGTGACTTGTTGTCGCTTTTTAGCTTTTCTTGTATAAGTTGATAAAAGTACGTTGGTGGCCTACGTCTCAGGAACCGGGTGACGTAGGGACTCTTGCGAATAGTAACGATAGCCTTGTTTTTGACCTCACGATTCAACTGCCCATCGGCTGAAAAGACGCCATCTTGCGAGCCTGTGAAGATCTGAAGCTTGACGCAAGCTTCAGGGGGTAAAATTACCGAACGGTCAGACGCTAGATGTGGTGCTATAGGTGTAAGCACGCTATTTTGGACTTGCGGATGCAGTAGCGGCCCCCCTACAGCCATATTATACGCGGTTGAACCGGTTGCTGTCGAGAGGATCATCCCATCAGCATAGGAAGTATTGTAATAATAGTCATCGACCCAGACACGTACTTGTACCCCACGTGGCCATGTGCCGCGCGCGACCACGATATCGTTCAAAGCAAGGAACTCTTCGCGTCGCCCATCCTGTTCAAGGACAGCGCTAAGCATGGATCTTTCATCGACCCAGACCGACTTATCTCCCTCAAGATAATAGGCCAACTCTTCATAGAGCTGTTCACCAGGCTCAAGCTCGGTCAGGAAGCCAACACGCCCAAAATCAATGCCTATAATAGGTACGCCTATGCATGAGCACAGGCGCGCGGCATGTACGATCGTGCCGTCTCCTCCCAGAACAAGTACTACGTCACAGCCTTCCAGGGCAGGACCCGCGCATTCTGGTCCTTCCTGGCGGATATCAATCGCATGGACCTGGTAACCTTGCTTTTGCAGTGCAGGAGCGAGTTGGGCAGCAAAACGTGATGTATCTTGCTTTCGCCCCTGATAGAATATCGCGATTGTCTTCACAAATTTCTCCAAACAGGCAAGCAAGGGCGAACACAAGGTGTCGCCCTTACACTTCTAGCCAACGTAATGGTACGTCATGGCGCTATGGTTGTCAACTGTACCGCGAAACATTTATCCATAAAATTCTTCTCTTACACCAAAGTGTTGCTAATTCAGGCTAAAAATGCTCTTTAGCTTTGATTTACCGGGCTGAAAAGATACGTCTTCTTCTATCTATATATGAGAGAGCGACGTAAGAATCTCTCTTCCCTGCTAAACAAGAGCATCAGTAAATATAGTCCTTCAATTGTATCAGCTCTCGGCCTGTGATTGCTGCAATTTTTCCTCGGCTAGCCAGAGTGCATCATCCTTTGAATGGATCAAGCCTTCGGCCTGAGCCTCGGCAATATAATCGAGTAGCTGGCCTACCAGCGGCCCAGGCGCGATTTTCAGGCGGCGCATAAGCTCTTCGGCCTGAATGATCCTGGGCGGCAAGATGCGCTCGCGTTCGCGAATATAGCGCGTAAGAAGCAAGCGTACTGTGGCCAGATGATTATACCAGGTGCGCGCCAGGGGCTCTGGCCCGCGCATCGCCAGATGGTCGGCAAGAGAGACGAGCGCAACAATGATGCCTGCGGGGCCAAGCTCAACAAAGTAGCGGCGTATAGCGCGCTCTGTAATCGTTGTCTGACTGAGCTGGCCCGGACGCATATGATGGGCCACCACCTGCTGGACAAGCCGCCTATCGTGTGTGCTAGCGCTCAGGCGCTGCATGATTTGTTGGGCAAGAGGCACGCCGGCCTGTGGATGTCCATAGAAATGAATATTGCCCTCGTCATCTACAGCATAAGTGACCGGCTTTCCGATATCATGTAAAAGAGCTGCCAGTTTCATTGGCGGTGCCGTGAGCTGCGTGAACTGAAAGATGCCCTCCTGCTCCGCTTGCTCCAGCAGGGTGCGCACTTCCTGGAGATCGTGCTGCTCGCTATTCTCAAGAGGCGAGCAGGCGATTTCTTGTGGGCTTTGCTGCCAGAGCGAAGCCAGATGTTCGAGGGCCGCAACGCTTTCCAGAGAATGTTCCAGGACATCCCAATAGTGCAAGGCAGGTTGAGGCATTCCCCGGGCTGCGATAAATTCAGGAAAGAGAGCTGTGAAGAGGCCGTGTTGATCGAGGAAGCGTAAACGTTCAGTTGCCCCTGGCAGGCGTAAGATCGTATAGAGCTCCTCGTGAATCCGCTCAGAGGCTGCACGCGGCAATAAAGACGAATCGCGCGAGATGAATTTCTGGGTATGGCTCTCAATCGTCAATCGATAGCGAGCCATAAAGCGGACCGCGCGCAACATACGCAGCGGATCATGGCGAAAGATACCCTCGTTGCAGGCCCTGAGAATGCGGGCATCAAGATCGTCAAGGCCCTGTAATGGATCGATTAATGTGAGTGGCGCTGCCGTGGTAAAATGTTGAATAAGGTTGTCCAATGGAACTGCCATCGCGTTAACTGTAAAGTCGCGCTGACGCAGATCCTCCTCTATAACATCTCCAAGCATAGGAGAGATGTCAAGGCTTAGTCCGTGTGCATCCTCTTTGACTACAACACGGCTTGCCTTCTCATTCATATAGGCGTAATAACCATGTAGTTTGTCGGCCAGGCGACGGGCTAGCCGGGGAGCATCTCCATGTACAGCGATATCCCAGTCGGTGAAGGACTCGCCGAGCAGCAGATTGCGAAGCGCACCTCCGACGAGATAGGCGCGCGTATGGTGATCACTAAAATAGCTAGCGACTCGCTGTAATACATGGAGTGTCAAGGAATCAATCTTGTATAGTTCGCGTTGCATAATCTTCAGGCCCGGGAATAATCCCTTCTCTTTAGTTTATTAGTATCAGGACCCCCTCAACGATCCGATCTTTAGCACGTATAGATAGTTGAGGATAAAGAGCGAGATAGCATTTTTACTTTAAGAATCGAGACTAAGCATAGCCTATATTGCCAATATCATACCGAATTGTACCATAGGGATGGAAGGATCATAGAATATATAAGTAAAATATGCTAAAAGGATTTTCCTGCGCCTCTAAGGTAAGAGGATTAGTTTGGTTGATGGTAAGTACCTTCCTATATTTACGGAAAAGGACTGTGTGAATGGATATGTCGTTCTCCTCTACAGCACCGGCCAGGCTCTATGCACTCGCGCTGAAATTACGTCCCCTACAATATGGCACGCTAATGCCTTTCTCTGGCGAGCTGGTACACGGTGCATGGCTGCACTGGTTAAAGCAGACGGCGCCCGAAGTCGCTACATGGCTCCATGATGGAAACAGACGCAGATTTTTTACTTGCTCTAGTCTGTTGTTTCCTTTGTCACCGTATAGAATGTTAGAGGCAGAACGCGAGAATACCCATTTGCCTCTCGATCCCGCGAAAGTCTATACATTACGCATTACGTTACTGCTTGGCGAATTATTTCCCCTTTTTTATGATACGCTCTTGAATTTTAATAAGCAGGAGGGCAAGGGTGTCAGGCCGCCCTTTATTCTGATTGGCAAGCAACATTTTTTGCTCGAAGAAGTTGTGATGGACAATAACGAGGCCAGTGGCTGGACTGGTTTTACCTCGATAGTTGAGCTAAGCGAAAAAGTAAAGCAGCTCAAGCTTGGGAACGTAGAATCGCTACGGCTGGAATTTGCTTCCCTGACAACCTTTAATCGCAGCAATACAAAAAGAGGCTATGGAACACACTATGCGCGCCTTCCCTTACCAATGTATGTCTTTCCTGGACTGGTACGACGTTGGGAGGATATTGCACCACCCGAGATGGTCGGCTGGGTGCAGAGGGAGCGCATCGAGCAATATATTCAGGAAGACGGGGTAATTGTTGCTGATTACGATCTGAAGACGCACCATGTCAGGTTTACGACGCATGTACAGCAGGGATTTATAGGTACGTGTAAGTATCATCTGCGCGGTCCTGATGAAGAGACGAGCCAGGAGACCCCACTGACGGTGCGTCAGCAATTGCTATTGCTGGCCTATCTTGCCTTTTATTGTGGCATAGGCTATAAAACTTCAATGGGTATGGGGCGTACCAGGATTATTTAGCATAAGCGCTGAGAAGGCGTGAAGGACTTTGCCACGCTCAAACGTGCAGAAGGTATGCGCCCAATAGGCTGCCCAGGAAGTTTCAGGGCGTGGCAGCACTTGTCATCTAAGCCATTCCCATGTATAGTAAAGTAGAACTTTTCAGGAAAGGCGTTTATGGGAGAATTCTCTTGTGTGCGCATATGGCAGCTCAAAGCCGAGGCCACTCCTGCCGATCTGGAAAACCTGGCCACTTCTAGCCTTTTAGAGATGCAGCGCTGGATTCCCGGAGTAAAGCGGTTTGCCTTATTTCGTATAGCCTATACGGCCGACGATGCGACACGATATAGCATGAACTTAACTTTTGCTAGCCATGAGGCGTATAAATATTGGTTACAGATGGAAGAAGAGGCCCTGGACTATTGGGAACGCTATGCCGCGGTGTTGACGCGTTGGGAGCAGTTATGCTTTCTGGTAGCAGAATATGCGGGTGAGCTGATTGTAGATGCGAGTCTGGGATAATAGATAGCAACTTATCGATTACCCTGTCTCTTGGATGGAGGCAGCCGGTGAGGTGTGGTTCTCAATGGGGAATGTTTGTAAGAGCATCTGGTAGTATAGTACCACCTTGCGTGCCAGGAACATAGCATGAGTCAAAATTATGGTGTATTACGGGTTGTACGCATTTGTCCCCCGGCCAATGCAATGGACAATCTTCAGGACAGATATCCCACGGGATGGCTACCAGATGAGAGGTTGGTCCATCTACTGACGCGGTGCGAGACAACCATCGGACGAGCCTTAAGCAATGAAATTATTCTGATGGACCCTACCGTGTCGCGCGAGCACGCTCGCCTGGTGTTAGATGAAAGAGGATGGCATATCTTCAATCTGACATTGCATAATACCGTGCGTGTGAATGGACGACAGGTGCCCAGTGGTAGTAGCTTACCGCTGTCGCCGCAGGATTTTCTTGTGCTAGGGAGCACAATACTGCAATTGATTGCCCCTCAGCATTCCTTACTGGAGTATAGCCCTGTACAAGATAAACAGCTCTTATGCCTTGAGCCACTAAATGGTTCATCAAAGTCCTCTGAAGCTGCTATACAGCCACTCTCTTCGGCGAATGGAGCCTCGGCCAATGGGCATGCGCGCTCTAATGGTATCTGGAAAAAGATCATCCAGGTATCTCAGATTGAAGCAACCTTCAAGCCTTCTGGACAAGGGGCGCGCGTGCCTCCGGCCGCTTATTCTTTAGCTTCGACGCCTCCACTGCCTGAGCAGCCCGAGCCCGAGATGGTCGCCCATCAATGGAAGGACAACGAGGAGAATTTGCTGGGGGCAGGCATTACTATGCAGTTTGCTTTGCCTCAGCGTTTGAACGCGCGCATGCGCTGGCTGATTGCCGGGGCCGGGGTTGCGGTTGCTGCAGTTTTGCTGGCCTGCACACTGCTCTTAAGCAGCCTGATAGGCGTCTCTGCTTTGCAAAAGAATGGATTCTTTACCATCGTCGCGGACCTGACGATCCCTTTATTGCCGGCTATTGCGATTAGCCTGCTTGTCGACTTTATCGATCGCTATGAGCGTGAGCCCTGGTTTTTGCGCCTGGCAGCCTTTTTTTGGGGCGCGATCATTGCTATTCCTACCTCCCTGTTGATCGAACAGAACGTTACAGCTTTTATGCAAAACATTCTGGGGCCGGAGGTAAACAACCTGCTCTGGTCTGCTGTAAGAGGGCTCAATGCCGGAATTGCCGAGGAGACCGTAAAGGGCCTGGGAGTGTTATTGCTATTTGTGGTGCTGCGCGATGAATTCGATAATGTAACTGATGGAATTATCTATGGAGCTCTGATCGGGGCAGGTTTTGCGATGGTAGAGGATTTTATCTACTTCTTGCAGAACCCGAAGGATTTGATTTTATTTCTCTTTATCGGGCGTATTGTATTGGGCTGGCTCTGCCACTCGACGTTTACTGTGTGCTTTGGGGCGGCCCTTGGCTATGTCAGGCACACGCGCGTGAAGTGGCGGCATATTGCCTTCCCGCTCATTGGCTATCTGTGTGCCGTTGGCCTGCATAGCGTCTTTGACTTTATTAGCTTCTTTGCCTACGCGGTTGCGGTTAACTCGCCAGCGAACAGCCCGGCGCTCATGTTCTCGGTGCTGGCAGTCGTTGGCGATTATATCCCTCCTTTTATAACCCAGATCATCTTGATCTATTTCCTGATCAAATCCCTGGCCCATGAAGCCGCAGTTATTCGCGAATTTCTTGCCTCGGAGGTGAGCGACGGGATCGTGAAGGTGAATGAGTATGCCCTCCTGCAAAACTCGTTCCAGCGCACAAAAGAAGAGCGGCGTGTGCTCAGGCGCAGCGGATTTAAGCAATGGATGCGGGTAAAAGCGCTCTATCAAACAGAAATTGGCCTGGCGTTTCGCAAGTGGCATGTGAGCATGGGGGATAAGCCCAAGCTGGGGTATCGGCAGCCTGAAGATGCGTATCGCCAGCGTATTAAGCATCTGCGCCAGGAGATAGCCGCCGCCGAGGCGCAAAGGCGCTGAAAAGTAACTTGCTCAAGGAAACATTGTAGCATTATGCTTACTCGCCGCGCCTACCAATCGATGCGACGTTGGCAAATAGATAAGGGCCAGCGATGCTGCCTGCTGGCGTATGGCTGGAGCGGCCCCACCTTTAAACTTCTCTTCAAGCCGAAGCTCGCTTAGCTCCTTACTGAGTGCTTGACTTTCTCAAAAAAGCGCGCGACAATGAAATGAGGGTGTGTGATTTTTTTTGCCACCTTCCGATCCTAAGGAGTTAGTTGATGTCTGGAAAAAACTTAGAGCGGGCTGACCTGCTACAGATTTACCACTTTATGCGCCTCACCCGTGCTATGGAGGATCGCACCCGTACACTCTTCTTGCAAGGGAAGGTTGTCGGTGGCGTCTACACAGCACAGGGACATGAAGCTACTACCGTTGGAGCAGCAATGACGCTGGGCAATGGGGACTTCATCGTTCCTCAACATCGAGATCTAGGAATGCATATGGTGCGGGGCACCTCACCACGCGCGGTCATGTGCCAATGGCTGGCGCGCGGAAATGCGCCTACCCTGGGCCGTGATGGGCAGATCCATATAGGAGATATGCATCATGGCATTGTTCCGATGATCAGTTTGTTGGGGGAATCGTTGCCTGTAGCGTGCGGAGTCGCTCTGACTATGAAGATGCGTAAGCGCCCCACTGTTGTACTGGCTTCCTGCGGAGATGGTGCGACGAATACTGGACCATTTCACGAAGCTGTGAACTTTGCATCGGTGCAGAAACTGCCACTGGTGTTCATAATTGAGAACAATGGCTATGCCTATTCGACTCCTACTTATAAGCAGTTCGCTGTACAAAACCTCTCTGAGCGCGCCAAAGCCTATGATATTCCCGGCGAAACCGTTGACGGCAATGATGTGCTGGCCGTGGTTGAGGCCGTTGGAAAAGCCGTGGAACGTGCTCGTGGCGGGAACGGACCTTCCATAGTTGAGTGCAAAACTTTCAGAGTGCGCGGACATTCTGAAGCCGATAAGGCCGACTACGTGCCCAAAGAGCTGCGCGACGAATGGTTAGCAAAAGATCCAATTAAGCGCTTTGAAGCATATTTAAAGAATGAACAAGTCTTAACAGATGCCACAAAAGCTGAGATTGAGGCGAAAGTCAAGGCAATAGTTGATGATGCTGTACGGTTTGCTGAAAACAGCCCGGCGCCGGATGCAACTACTGTGGCTGATTACGTCTTTGCCCCTGATGGCCCGATAGCGATTGTCGGTGAACCTGGCGCGGATAACTCGCGCTATATCAATGCCCTCGATAGGCGCATTAACCAACCGTTCAGCACCATCAGTAAGGCAGAGGAGGCCGTGGGACGATGACGAGCGAGAAGAAAGTAACCTATTTAGAGGCGATAAGCCAGGCTATTCGTGAAGAGATGCAGCGCGACGAGGCTGTATTTCTGCTGGGAGAAGATGTCGGCACATATGGCGGAGCTTTTAAGGTGAGCGCAAACTTCCTTGAGGAGTTTGGGCCAGAGCGCGTCATCGATACTCCTATGTCCGAGGCGGCTATCATCGGTTCCGCAGTAGGAGCAGCCTTGATGGGCATGCGCCCAATTGCCGAGATGCAATATATAGACTTTATAACCTGTGGTTTTGATCAAATTATTAATATGGCCTCGAAGATGTACTGGCGTGTAGGTATGCCAGTACCGATGGTGATACGCGGTCCTGCGGGTGGTGGTACCAAGGGCGGTCCGTTCCACTCGTCGAGCCCGGAAGCCTGGTTTTTCCATGTCCCGGGCATTAAGGTAGTGGCGCCCTCGACTGCTTATGACGCCAAAGGGCTGCTCAAGGCCTCAATACGCGATAATAATCCTGTGCTCTATTTGGAGCATAAATTGCTCTATCGTATGCCAGAGCTGCGTGAGGAACTGCCTATGGAGGATTATGTGGTGCCTCTGGGCAAGGCCGTTGTGCGCCGCGAAGGCGAGGACATGACGATCCTCACTTATGGAGCTCTGGTCCATCAATGTTTGCGCGCAGCTCAGGTTCTGGAGGAAAGCGATGACCTGGAAGTTGAGGTGCTGGACCTGCGCAGCCTTGCCCCGCTCGATTATGAAACCATTACAGAGTCGGTGAAACACACAAATAAAGTGCTCATTGTCCATGAGGATGTGTTGACAGGAGGGATTGGGGCCGAATTATCTGCACTACTGGCAGAGGATCTTTTCGAATATCTGGATGGGCCTATCACCCGCGTGGCGGCCCCGGATGTGCCCTTCCCCTATGCACCACCTCTTGAAGAGGCGTATCTGCCTAATGCCGAAAAGATTCTTACGGCGGCGAGAAAGCTTGCCGCGTACTAGACTGAGTACAAAGGAGTACATGCATGCCAACACCAGTAAAGATGCCTCGGTTAGGCGAGTCGGTCGCGGAGGGAACAATAGGAGCCTGGCTTAAACAGGAAGGCGACTATGTGGAGCGAGACGAGTCTCTGGCGGAGATTATTACCGATAAAATCAATGCCGAGCTACCGTCCCCTGTCGCAGGTCGTCTCACAAAGATCCTTGTGAAACCCGATGAAACCGTGCCTGTGGGCACCGAGATTGCTTTAATCGAAGAGAGTGCTGATGTCAACGCTACGCCCAGCCCGGCAGCTGAGACGCCACCAGCTGCGCTCTCTGATGCCAAAGGTTCCGGAATTGTCGAAAAGAAGGTCGAGAGCCTCGTGCCGGGGACACATAACGGTGCCCATGCTATAGATACTGCGACGGCGCATACGCGTGAAGAGGAGAGGCAGCGCATTTCTCCCCTGGCCCGGCGTTTAGCTCGCGAGCATGGCATTGATCTCAACGATATTGCCGGCACCGGTGCAGGCGGACGCGTGCGCAAAGAGGATATTCTAGCTTATCTAGAGCAACGGCAGAGCGCGCCGCAGTATAGCGCACCTGTTGCCACAGCGCCGGCTCCAGCCCCGGTCTCCAGGGTAGAAGCGTCTCAACCTGTTTCTCCAGCTTCCACTCCTGTCGCTACCACCTCTGTTGGTGAGGATGAAGAGCTGATTGTGCCGAACCGCATGCGCCTGGCCATTGCCGAGCATATGGTACGCAGTAAGCGCACATCGCCGCATGCCACAACTGTTGTTGAGATCGACATGACCAATATCGCCAAATGGCTTGAGAAGAATAAGGAAGACTTCAAGCGCCGGGAGGGATATGGCATCAGCTATGTGCCTTTTGTCATGAAGGCAGTCTGCGAGGGCATTCGCAAGTTCCCCTTGATGAACTCAAGTTGGACTGAAGATAACAAGATCATCGTCAAACGGCGCATAAATCTTGGTATGGCGGTAGCTACTGATGCTGGCTTAGTGGTGCCAACAGTCTATGATGCCGATCAGTATACGCTGGCTGGCCTGGCCAAACAGGTTAATGCTCTAGCGCAGCGCGCGCGCGCCAATAAGCTGACGATTCAGGATATGCAAAATAGTACATTTGTAGTGAATAATCCTGGCACATTTGGTACAATTATATCAGTACCGATTATCAATCAGCCTCATGCGGGCATCCTGAGCATGGATGCAGTTGTGAAGCGGCCTGTGGTGATAGAGGATGATGCGATTGCCGTACGCTCTATGATGTACCTGTGCTTATCCTTTGATCATCGCATCCTCGATGGTGCAGGAGCCGGAGGATTCTTGCAAGCTGTGCGTACAAAGCTGCAAAGCTATGGTCGAGAGATAGATGTCTATTAAGTAAGTAGCGCCTTCGGCTATCCGATTTAAAGATAGCCGAAGGATGTCAGTTATATCCAAAACTAAAGCAAGGGAAACTGCTATGACGACTATGATCCCAGAGCGTCGGCCGGCCTGGCTCAAGGTGGCTGCCCCAAAGGGAGAAAACTATAAGCAATTAAAGCAGTTGATGCGTGGTCAGTCGCTGCATACCGTATGCGAGGAGGCGCGTTGTCCCAATATCGCCGAATGCTGGGGGCACAAAACCGCAACATTTATGATTCTGGGGCGCATCTGCACACGCAGTTGCCGTTTTTGTGCTGTAGAGACAGGGCGTCCTCTGGGCCTCGATTGGGAGGAACCGAAGCGCGTGGCAGAAGCCGTGCAGCAGATGGGATTGCGTCATGCCGTGGTGACCTCGGTAAACCGTGATGAGCTCAAGGATGGTGGCGCCGCAGTCTTTGCTTCAACGATTCGGTGGATACGCAGATTAAATCCTGACTGCAAGGTCGAGGTTTTGACGCCTGATTTCAAGGGCGATCAGGATGCGCTGCGCGTTGTGATTGATGCTAAACCTGATGTATTTAATCATAATGTGGAGACCATCCCCCGGCTCTATAAGCAGGTGCGCCCGCAGGCTATTTACCAGCGCTCCCTTGATGTGCTCAAATGGGCCAAGGAGATGAATCCTGCCGCCCGTACCAAGTCAGGTTTTATGCTGGGCCTTGGCGAGACCTGGGATGAGGTGATCACCGTAATGCAGGATATGCGCGCGCATGATGTCGATATTCTGACGATAGGGCAGTATCTGCGCCCTTCATTCCAGCATCTTCCTATTCAGCGTTACGTGCCGCTGGAAGAATTTGCCGCGCTTAAGACCGAAGGCAAGAAAATGGGCTTCCGGCATGTGGAGTCAGGCCCCTTTGTGCGTAGCTCCTATCATGCACATGAACAGGCCGATGAAGCTATAAAGACACAGGAGTAAGAGAGCATTGAAAGCAAACATCAATGGTGTCGATATTGCCTACGATGATCATGGCGCCGGCCAGCCGATCATCTTTCTGCATGCGTTCCCGCTCAATCGCAGCATGTGGAATAATCAGCTTGTGGAGTTACTCAAGGAACAGCGATTTCGCCTTGTTGCCCCAGATTTTCGGGGATGTGGTGAGAGTGGGATCAATGCCAGCGTTTCGACCATGGAGATGTTTGCTGATGATATAGCTGGTTTGATGGATTTCCTCGGGATGCAACAGGCATGCCTCTGTGGCCTCTCAATGGGGGGCTACGCAGCCTTTGCATTTCTGAGGAAGTATCCCCAGCGCATAAATGGATTGATTCTTGCTGATACAAAACCCACGGCTGATACTGCAGAAGCAAAAGCTGCTCGTGAACGGCTTGCGCAGCTTGCCGAGGCCCAGGGGCCCGAAGCTGTTGCTGATTTCCAGTTACCCAACCTTATCTCAGATCATACCCGTCGTCAGCATCAAGAAGTAGAGATCCAGATCAGACATATAGCCAATGCAAATACGGGGAGTGGCCTGGCCGCGGCATCGCGCGGGATGGCTCTGCGCCCCGACTCCACTGAGCTCCTGGCCACAGTTTCCTGCCCGGCCCTGGTGGTGGTTGGCGAGAATGATGCCTTGATTCCGCCTTACATAGCTCAGAATTATGCCAGCCAGATTCCTGGAGCGGTTTTTTCGGTAATTCCACAGGCTGGCCACTTAGCAAATCTGGAGCAACCAGTAACATTCCTTGAAACGATACGCGAATTCTTGCTGACAACATTTTGATGACCATGCGGCTAACCGCGTTTTTGGCAACGATAGAGAGGTTTGCATGTATGTTGCGCATGGTCTTTTATCCCTCGAACAGGAGAAAAATAGTCTAGGTGAGGCAATATAGGGGGGTGTATGAACCAGCCTCAACATCATAGTGCGGATCGCCAGCCCGTCGTTCTGGTGGTAGACGACAATCCTGCTATTCGTGATATGGTCTCCTGGGCGCTTGAGCTTGATGGTTATGAGCCTGCAGAAGCCGCCGAGGGCCAGGAAGCTCTTGATTGGATGAATAACGCTGCGCGCGAGGGACGCTACCCCTCAGTTATTCTCCTGGATCTCGCTATGCCTGGTATGGATGGCCAGGCCTTCCTGGAGCGTTTACATAAGCAATGGCAGGCGCTGTATCCTCTTCCGGCAATTGTGGTTATTACGGCCGGCACTGGCGGGCCCGATGCCGTGAGCCTTGGCGTAGAGCAGGTAATCGTGAAACCATTTCATGTACGTGATCTGCTCGATATTATCCATCAGTTGATCATCAAATAGGCCTGTACCTTGAGCATCAACAGCTCCAATTGGCACGCAGAACGTTTTTTCCTCCCGCGAAAATGAAGGAACCGTTGTGGGTGCAGGTAGAGATGATGATACTGATAGAGGTTGTCTGGCCGGGGACAAGCGTACCTGAGGCGGGAATAAATCTGGCTTTTGTTCCGCTGCTTGATGCTGTCCAGTCAAGGTTCGTGTGGATATCTGAACTGAGGCTTAAATGAGCCTGACAGATATAATAGTTATGATACCGGGCGCAGTTGTCAAAGCTGAATTGTGTAGGGTTGAGATGCAGGATTTCTGGCTCCGGTGTGGGAGAAATGGCGCGCGGCACAATCACAGCTGTCCTCATGGGCTGGATAACGTTCTGTTGTACCGAATGCTGCTCATAGGTGGCTATATGTGGCGGAATGCTGATAGCCAGGCTCTGTGGCGCATAAACAGGCATGAGGGCGTAAAGAAATATACCAACAATGCTGCCAACCGTGAGCATGCTGAAGATGAGGATAAAGGCCAGCTCTTGTCGCTTTCCCTGCGGCTTCCTTTTAGCTGTGTGTCGGCCTATTTTTCTAACGTTCTTCTGCTCGTGAAGAACCAGATGTTGTTCTGTGATAGGGATAACAGCTCTGCTAGCTGTCCCGTCTGGCTCTACAATAGCCTCTGCGTCTGGAGCCGAAACGTGGGAATTTTTGGCGTTAGCTAGTAGAGTGATGGCTTGTGTCTGTACGGGGACAATGGCACAAGGATTACTGTTTGCGTTGTCATCTCTCGCTGGCTCTCGCACGGAATTCGACGAGTTCAAGGCTGCCAAAAAAGCTTGAATACTGCTATATCGTTGTGAGGGCTCTCGCGCAAGCGCTTTAAGGGTCACATATTCAATATGTAGGGGGAGCGCGGGATTAAGCCGTGTTGGCGAGATCAAGGTTTTCGTTTTATAGCACACTCCTGGGTTGTGAAGCGATGGTGTGGTGAATGGCTTGCGCCCCGTGAAGAGCTCATAGGCGATGCTGCCCAGGGCATATTGATCTTCCTCTTTCCCTGGAACCGAGATTTTTTGTAACTGGTCGGTACGCGATGTTGCCTCGTTGGCCACAGGGCTGGTTGTTGGCAAGAATGGGAGCAGCGACGTGAATGGCAGATCGGCCAGCAAGGCCTCTCCTTTATCGCTAAAGAGAATGTTATGGGGGCTAAGTTTGCCATGGATGATATTGCGCTGATGGATGTAGTGGAGTGCCTGCCCGATCTGTGAAATAACTGTGAGGGCTTGCTCTAGTGTGATAGGGTAATGTTCTTGTTGCAACAAGCGGTCATGAAGGTTGCCAGCAGCCATATACTTGCTCACAATATAGGGCACACCCTTATCAAAGCCTGCATCGAGGATCGGTAGGATATAAGGATGCAATTGCTTGAAGAGATACGCTTCAGCAAGAAAGCGCTCCTGATCCTGTACTGCTCCAATATAGATAGCGTGTAGGTATTTGATGACTACAGTTTGCCCCGTGGGTAGTGAGGTAGGTTCCGCTAAAAAGGTATAGCTGAGAGGATTGGCAGCAATTTTAGCTGTAAGGCAGTAATTCCCCAGGTGTTTGCCTATGTAATCAGTCGCTGTAATCATGCAGGTCCCTCAATCCGTAAAGCCAGTACTAAATAGAAATAGTTTGTTGATTTCACTACTTTAAAAGCGATATGTACTACAATAGTAGCCGTATTAATGATCTGTGTCAATTGAATAAGATGTATATAGGCAGAAGAAAACCGGCGCCCACTAACTTGCTAGTGGACGCCGGCGGAGATCTAAAGGAGCGGAATGGATGGCTAGCTCCAGCCTATCGCATCAATAAAGACGTTACAGCCTGGTCCATTGCTGGTTGTGCTATTAAATTGGATGCCCAGTTGCGAGGGCTGGCCATTAAATGACTGGGGGACAGTATAACTCAGGCGGTTCCAGGTGCCGGCCGTTAGCGTAACCATACGGTCTGAATGCCATTTGTAGTCGCCATCAACAATAAACACTTTCGCCTGTAAGTTGACAGAATTGCTTGATAGATAGACATATGCTGTAATGGTTTGTCCGGGTTTAGGATAATTTGACAGATTAGCAGAACCTATGGAGAGGTAAGGGAAATTCTTGCTGCTTGTATTACTGAGGCTAGCTTCTAGAGAATGGCTGCCGTCCTTGGCTACACTTGTCGTATTCTGGACATTAGAAATGCCCTGGCTATGCCCGCTCCAACCGCTCAGGCCACCATCTTCGAAGGAGAATACTACAGGCCCCCCGGGCTCATTGGCAGCTGTCGGCGTAGCCTGGCTGGCAGCATTAGCGATAGGGGTAAGTTGATTTTTATCGACAATGATGTTCTTATATTGGGCTTCAAGGGCCTGCCCCTGGGCAGTCAGGGTATCGTCATTGGAAATGAGTGTAATAGCTCCATTGGTACACGAATATTGCATAGCGGCAAAGATGTGGTTGGCCGCCAGGGTCTGAATAGCCTTTGTCGTCCAGGTCGACATAAAATTGCTATCGGTAAGCTTTCCATCATTCGGGTTAGCATTAGGAGCGTAATTCCACTCGGTAATCATGATGGGCAACTCTTTGCCAAGATCAGTTTGCATAAGGCTGCGTGCATTGGCGATATGTGTATTCCAATCGCCGATCTCGGTTATACACCGGCTTGCGCTCCAGGAGGAATCGCATGCATACTCATGCCAGCTAATCGCATCGGGGCGCGGATTTGCGTTCTGCAAGAAAGCTCCCAGGTATTTGCCGTCATAATGATAATTGACAGGGCCAATAAATTGTCCATTGAGAGCTAGCTGTTTCAACTGGGGGACCATCTTGTTCCATGAAGTTGTATAGCGATCGGCAGAAATTCCGGCCAGATCGTCTTCGTTGCTATATTCATAGTAAACAATATTGTGGCCAAAGACGTCGTTCATGATTTTCACAATCGCCGTATCTTCAGCCAGGGCGTTGGGAGTTTTTTCCTCCCCATGGAGCACTACCAGCGGCGTCGCCCCAAGATTTTTGATAACCTGGGCGGCTTGCGCCACAGTGGTATCGTTAAGGCTGCGCCGGCTGGGCATGCGAATAATGCGCATATGTAGCTGTTGGAGAAGCTGACGCGTGGTGGCTGAGGTCAAAACCTGGTCCTGAGCATCATAGAGGCCCAGATTAGTGCCAAAGAGAAACGGCGAAATAGCCTGGCCATTGCCGTTAGGGGCTGACCCGGTTGGTGTTACCGAAGGTGTCTGATTGCCTTGCCCTGGCTGGTTTCTATTCGCAAGGAACCAGGCACTGGCTCCAGCTAGCAAAACTATAACAATTAGACCTGCAATAAGTGCAGGAATAAGTAAGCCCTTCTTGCGCCTGGGTTGTCCTGGTGTGGGTATCATACCTTTGAACTCCTAAATTTCATTTTAACAGACTCTCAGGATAGGCATCGAGTACAGATAGAAATATAGATTTTAGTAAGGTCGTTCATAAATATATCATCTCTCTATTTATTGATTAGCTTCTGGCTAACTGCCTGGGACTTTTGCCTGTGCAGGACAAGAGATAAGGCCCAGATAGTAAGTGGCGGAACGAGCCAGGCCCATAATCCGCGCAGGTATGTCCAACGGAAGCCCGGCAACCAGGCGACAAAGCTTGTTGACGGGGCCCATGTATGAAAGCAGTAGAGGCTAAGCATACTAAAAGCTAGCATGCATACCAGCCAGGGCGAGCTCCAGCGCGCGAGAAAAGCTGGCTTGCGTATATTTCCTCCGCCTGTGGCTTCCAGCAGTGCGAATAGACCAAAGAAGATAGTTGTGTACCAGGGCCAGAACCAGGGCGAACCCAGTATATTGTAGAGAAACCAGGCCAGCGCCATCCATCTGATAAGCTGCAAGACGGTGAAGGAAGAAGGCGCTATGCTCAATGGGCGTAATTTGATTGCTGCCCCGATAGTTTTCCAGCAAAGCAGGCAGTAGGAGATAGCAAAGAGCCCAAGACTGGCCAGGCGCAGGGCGTTTTCGGCCGGCGAGCCTGCATCGGCAGCCAGGGGATAGCCGGCGAGATGCACGATACTGTTATAGAAATGGCTCAAGAAATCTGGAAACGTGTTGATTGCGCGATAAGTGCCAGGGTTGGCGTGCAGAAGATTCAGAATAGCGCCTCCTTGCCAGAAGGGAGCATAGAAGGCAATAATTAGTCCACCATAGAGTACTAAGGTTATAATTGCAGCGCGCAGTTGGCGGGTTTGGGCCCATATGAAAACAAGCAGGCCCGGCACGAATAGCGCGACGTTGATTTTGAGACAGGCGGCGAGAACCAGTAGAATGGTTGCCGGTATATAAGCAGCTGGCCTGATCGTTGTCGTGCGCACAAGAAACCAGAGCGCGAGCAAGACGAACAGGAGAACGATGGTGTCGTTGTGGGCGTTGACACAGGCCTCGAAGAGGAGCAGCGGATTCCAGGCGAAGGCCAGCGTAGCCAGGGTGCGTGCGCGCTCTCTTGCTGGCGTGAGAGGGATCTTCTGCTGACGTAGGAGATGGCCGGCTATTGCCCAGACGAGTAAGACAGCGCAAACATGTGAGATCAGCCCAAGCACACGCAAGGCCAGAACCATCATGCCGATATTTTGTGGGCCGAAGAAGAGCTCTATAAGCCATTGTAAGGCGCAACTGAGTAGCGCCCAGGTTGGCCCGTAAGCCGATGGTTGATCTATCCAGTAGAGATGAGGATAGATGGGATCGTGTTGTATATCTCTTGGGATAGCTACAAGCGGGTTGAGGTGATAGATTACACCCATGCGCGCATAACTAATGTATGACAAAATATCAGGTGAGAGAACGACAGGCATAAGAATGCAAGTTGTGCCTAGCAAGATTGTGGCCAGGATAATAGCGCGCCGCCTGACGAGGCGAGGCAGATAGAAGATCGCTCCCGCGTAGACCACAAATATAACTATAAATGCGCCGAGCAATAATCCTGTTGCCTGCCAGCTTTGGGCCACGGTAGGGGGCACATCTTTGAGCTGAAAGAGCGTAGGAGTGAGCTCCTTACCGGGAAAGAGTAGGTGAGCAGGGAAAAGGAGCCACTGATTAAGCGGTATAAGTAGGGCCGCGTGAAACCAGAGCCCATGTAGAGGTAATATAGCTCCCGTGAGCAAAAGGGCGAGCTCTGCGCTGAGCAGAAATGTATATGGTAACAGGCGCTCAAACTTACTGGTAGCTGGCTGCTTAATGTGAGCACTCTCATCCTGTTGGACCTGAGATAGTTTCGTTGACACGTCTTCCTTTCCATCAAGGATTTCTATAGCGCGAGGAGAAGTGAGATACAGGCAACTTCTTTTCTTTCCTGCTGCGCCTGTCTGAAGGTGACAAAAAGCGCGCTTCAGGGTTGCGAAAAAGACCTGGCTGCTACTCTGGGGTACTGTACTACAGGTCGATGGATAGAAGCAAGATATAACATCATTAGCGCTACATAAAAATATTGCCAAAACCTTGGTCAAACCCTTATATCCTCTTGAGAGTTTCTTAATTTTTACTCATTAAAATACAAATGGATAAATTAAATAGTCCCTGCTGTTAGATTGCAATATTGCTTTGTCAGCATAGCAAAACACAGTATAGGGCAGCTAGATGAAATGAGCATGAAGTAAGTTGCTTATTGCTGAGACGAGAAGGGCATAGACCAGTAATAGCAGCTCATCCAATAAATATGGATAGTTTTTGTTGTTGCGTTTCATGTGATGTATCTCCTGTATTCAGATATGTGAGCAAATATAAGGAAGCATGATCATGAGTATATACGATCAGCCGGCAGCGCCCCGGAAGGACGACGAGCAGACCGATAAGCGCCCCGCGGTCAAAGTAGCTAAATCCCAGGAAAGCGCAGCTACAACGCCAGGAGAGCCGGCCGGAAAAAAAAGCGCCTGGCCGCGACGCAAGCTGTTGGGCGCCCTGGGTTTGGGGGCAGGAGTTGCGCTGGCCGCCGGGGTGGGAACTGAACAGTTATGGCAGCATGGCATACTGGGAGGGCTGGGGCAAGGCCCGCTTGTTGGTAACGCGCAGATCGGCCATTTGCTTCGCCGGGCAGGCTTTGGCGCGCTCCCTGAAGACCTGGCAACCTATGGGCCTCTTGGTTTTAACGGCGCTGTTGATCGCTTGCTCAACTACCAGCAAGTTTCAGATGACGCCATGGAGAATCGTCTTAAGGCCTTAAATCTGGATCTCAATAAACCCATTGATCAGCAGCGCTGGTGGCTTTTGCGCATGGCCTGGACGCAGCGACCCTTGCTGGAAAAGATGACACTCTTCTGGCATGGCGTTCTGACCAGTAGCTATCGTAAAGTTGGCGGCCCCAAGGCATATATGCGCATGATAGTGCAGAACCAATTTTTTCGTGAGCATGCCTTTGATACCTTTGATAATATCCTGCTAGGCATTACAAGCGATCCAGCCATGCTGGTCTATCTTGATCTTACGAAGAGCAGGAAGCATGCGCCCAATGAGAATTATGCCCGCGAGCTGATGGAGCTGTTCACCCTCGGGCTGGGCCACTACACGCAGCAAGATGTGACGGCAGGAGCGGCCTCCCTGACAGGCTGGCATGTCGTTGGGAGCACGACGAGCTCGCACTATGTAGCCGCCGATCATAATACCCAGATGAAGCAATACCTTGGGCATACGGGCAATCTCGATTATAAGGATGTGGTGCACATTCTCGCCAATCATCCGGCGGCTTCCTGGTTCATCTGCCGTAAGCTTTTCACCTTTTTCGCTTACGAGAACCCGAGTGAGACCGATTTGCAGCCACTTGTCGATACCTATACAAAGAGCAATCACAATATAGGCGCGGTAATGCGCGCGCTGCTCCTTTCGCCACAGTTTTCTTCGCCGAAGGCCTATCACAGCCGTATCAAGTCGCCCACAGAGTTTGTCGTAGGAACGTATCGCGCGCTTGGCAGGCCAGGTGATGGGAATGAATTGGGGCGCATGACCGCTGGAATGGGGCAAACGTTGTTTGATCCGCCCAATGTCGCCGGCTGGCCAGGCGATAAGATAAGCTCGTTATGGCTCAACAGCGGCACCTGGCTGGCTCGCCTGAATTATATCGATCTATTGCTGGTTGGTAGCCGCAGTGCAAACAATGCCTCTCAAGCGCTAGACCTCCAGGGCGTGGTGAATGCAAATCGCATCGATTCGCCTGAGCACTTTGTCGATTACTTTGCAGCCTTTTTGCTGGATGGCAATCTTTCTGCGGATCGACGAACCCAGCTCATCAGCTACTTTACCTCCCAGGACAAGGCCTCTTCGCACGAGGAGATTACTCTGTCCACTGGGAAGGGCTACCCTCTCAATCGTGTGCGCGGCACCCTCTACCTGCTGATGGGTTTGCCCGAGTATCAGCTCAATTAAATGTGGCAGCATAGGCTTTAAGGCCAGATAAGGGAGATATCAATGAGACTTTCGCGCAGAGCTTTAATAAAAGATGGCATGATGATTGTATCGGCTGGTATGGTCATGCCCGCGATCTTTAGTCGTGGCGTGGCTTCAGCGAAGGCTATGTCCCTGGATGGGGCCCGTGCTTCCCTGGCGGCTAGTGATCGCACTTTGATAGTTGTACAAATGGCCGGAGGCAACGATGGCTTGAATACCGTGATACCTTATATGGACCCGTTGTACAGACAGATGCGTCCCACGCTGGCTGTACCTGAGAACAAGGTTATAACCATCGATGGTCGCCTTGGCCTGCATCCTAACCTGGCTCCTCTCAAGCAGCTATGGGATCAAGGGCATATGGCAATTGTGGAAGGCGTGGGTTATCCAAATCAGAGCCTCTCGCACTTTCAGGCTATGGATATCTGGCAGACCCTTGATATGAACGGGAATGGCAGTGAAGGCTGGCTCGGCAAGCTGGTTTCTGGCTGGGTCGATCAGGACGGCCATCCTTTTAAGGCCATGAATATCGGGACGCAGACCGCGCAGGCCCTGGCTTCAATCAGCCGTCCGGTTCCCACGCTCACCAGCACGCAGAGCTATCGTGTCGCCGCAGATCCTGCTGATCCCGATAGGGGGAATGGACGCCTGCAAACCTTGATGAAGCTGTATAACTCCTATCCCAAGACAGCTCCCTATGCCGCCTTGCTTGATACGACAGCCCTGGATGCTCAGGAAGGTGGGCGGCAGTTGCACGAGGCCGCGACTAACTACCATTCGACCGTACAATATCCAGCCGGGCCTTTTGCCGCCGGACTAAAAGTATTGGCTCAGGCAATTGTGGAGGGCTTAGGTTTGCGGGTAGGCTATGTTACCCTTGGTGGTTTTGATACTCACGCAAATCAGCAAACCACGCATGATACTCTCATGAAGACGCTGGCGGATGGCCTTGCAGCTTTTTATGCTGATCTCGTGCAGCATAGCAAGGCCGATAATGTCGTGGTCCTAACCTGGTCAGAATTTGGTCGGCGGGTCGAGGAGAATGGTAGCCAGGGCACAGATCATGGGACGGCAGCTCCTATGTTTATCCTTGGCAATCCGGTAAACAAGGGCATTTTTGGAGAGCCTCCCGGTCTTGGTAATCTGGATAGTGCGGGGAATATGAAATATACTATTGATTTTCGTTCGGTCTATGCCACAGTATTGGACCGCTGGTTGGGAGCATCCTCTAAAGATGTGCTGGGTGGTTCCTTTGGCGCGCAGAATTTCTTGCCCCAACCTTAAACCTGGGCCGAGCATCAGCGCGCCAGGACAGCGGCGATCAGCGTTCCAGATGGACTATAGAGAAGATTGCTAGATAGCGTTAGCTCCTGTGTGCAACCTTTGCTATAATATGTGTGATTATATGCATAGGATCAGGAGCAAAACGCTGCTATGTCGCAACCAGATACAAAAAAGCGTTCGTTGATATCGTTTATATCATCATTATCGCCGCGCAACAAGACCATACTAGGCATTTTGATCATCCTGGTGGTTACAGTTCTGGCAGTCCTGTATGCGCCGCCCGAGGGTGAGTCGAATAATGTCACTGGCGATTTACCCTATACGCCTACCGTCACGATCAATAATCTTGTCGAAACTGTCAATATAAACCGTAGTTTCACTTATGGCGATGTTCATATCACGGTTACTAAGGCCATGCTGGCCACGAAATATTCGGATGATCGACGGCGTGGTGGAGTCTATACGGTCCGTGTAATGGCTCAGGCGGAGAATAAGGGGGCACAGCCTGTCGGTGTGGATTATATTTCGCTGACGCGCCTGGTCTTGCCTGATGGACAAGAGATTGCCCCAAGCGTATCTCATTGCCGCCGGCGTCCATGCCAGGAGGCCCAAAAAGTGGCTTTATCGATTTTCCGGTCTCATCACAAGTTCCCTTATCGTCGCTGACCATGAAGTTTGCCAGCACAACGAATGTGCCCTTTATGGCTCAATCATAGGTTAATGGGGGAGCAAACGCTTATTCTTCGCGGGATGTGCCTACGTGCTCGACGCGGTGCTGTACCTCTGCGAGGGCCTGTCTCCATGGAAGCGGATGCTCCTCTTCTTCTTCATGAAGAGGGTTTAAGAGATCATCAAGCGTGAGATAATATTCAACCAGCGCCCGCTCGCCAGTGGTTGTATGGGTGAGGCTCTCTTCTAGCAATTCTTGGGCTTCCTCAAAGGCTTTCAAGCGTTGCTGGGCCCCCTCAAGTTGCTGCTGCTCGCGCTGAACCAGTTTCTGGAGCTCACGTTGCCGTAACCTTGATACTTGTCCTGCTTCATCCTGATAGAGCTGCTGCAAAGCCAGCGCGGCTTCCCCAACTTCCAGGCCAGTCTCTTTCTGACGGCGCAGTAACCAGGCGCGCACAGCATGGACGCGTACAAGAATACTGGCGTCCTCGGGAAGGCGTAGCCTGTCGTCTGCGAGCAACTCATCGCTTCCAATCTCTTCTGATTCTGCTTCAAAATTTTCGTCGTGAAAGTCCATAAATCTTTTATCCTGTGCAGAAGCCATCCTGGCTAAAATTCTGTTGAACAATGCCGAACTCACCAGCTTTGGGCTGCCTATAGTGGTGATTTGAAGAGCATCTTTTTGTTGAATTCTTTTGTACGCACTGCCATAGCTTAACATATCAATTCTAGAGGGGTCAAACTCAGTAGAAGCGGCCCAATGGTCACCCGAGAGATAGCCGGGCTCCTGAAAAGGCTATGTTGCCATGATAAAAGGGATACAACACTCTGATGAGCATTGTATCCCCTGGAGGCTTAGTGCAAATGTATCTATTTAGCCCAGCGCCTCGCGTCCCGTCTCCAGCGGCTCAGAAGGTGCCTGTTCTTCATTATAGTCACTGGGAGAGGTAAGGTCCTGGCCACGTTTGGCTCCAATAGCCTCGAAGATTGGCGTGAGGACGACAGCCAGCACAAGATTAATAATCAGTGCCGCTACAGCTTCATACATTGGAATACTGATTGGGCCAATGGTGATGGGGAAGACCGACGATTTCAGGCCAGTGGCGATAAACATGCCTGTACCGGCAATCATCGCTACGGCCCAGCTCACTACCAGGGCCCAACGGTTGAACCAGCGCGTGTAGAGTCCCAGGAAGACTGAGGGCAAGGTCTGAAGTATCCAGACGCCGCCGAGCAACTGGAGGTTCAGCACATAGGTAGTGGGAATATAAAGGATAAAGAGTAGCGCCCCAAACTTGACGATGAGTGAGGTAAGCTTAGCTACCTGCGATTCCTGGCGCTCAGTCGCATTCTTGTTGAAGTACTCTTTATAAATGTTACGTGTAAACAGGTTGGCGGCAGCAATAGACATCACTGCGGCTGGCACGAGGGCGCCGATGGCAATGGCAGCAAATGCAAAGCCTGCGAACCAGTGTGGGAAGCTTGCCAGGATGAGCGCCGGGACCGAACCATTATTGCCAAAGCCGGCCAATGGTGTCACCTTTGCCGCAATAGCCATATACCCAAGCAAGGCCAGGAACCCCAGCATCAGCGAGTAAATGGGAAGTAGCGCTGTATTGCGCTTTACTACTTTGGGGCTATTGCTGCTCAAAACGCCTGTAATCGAATGGGGATACAGGAAGAGCGCCAGGGCTGAGCCAAGCGCTAGAGTCACATAGGCCGTGTATTGCTTCGGGTTGAGGATATCAAAGAAAGTCTGGGCCTGATGGGTTGAGGCAGCCGTTTGCTGGCTGATCAGAGCTTTTTGATGAGCTGCCGTGAAGATCGGCCCGAAACCGCCAAGCTTAATGGGAATGTAGATGATCGCTACGAAGAGCACAATAAATATCATGATGTCTTTGACCAGGGCGATCATGGCCGGCGCGCGCAAGCCGCTGGTGTAGGTATAGGCCGCGAGAATGATAAAAGCTATGAGCAGCGGAATATCGATCGGTATGCCCAGGACATAGACATTAAGCGGTATACCTAATGCGGCAAGCGAAACCTCTATGCCAAACATTTGTAGAGCGAGGTATGGCATTGTCGCGATGATGCCTGTAATAGCAACCACCAGTGCCAGGGTTCCACTGCCGAAGCGATCGCGCACAAAATCAGCGGCCGTGACATAGCCATGTTGCTTACACACGGCCCAGAATCTTGGCATGAGCAGGTAGACGAGCGGATAGACAAGAAAGGTATACGGGACGGCGAAAAAGCCGTTGAGGGCGCCAAAGCCGTACATTGCGGCAGGCACAGCGATAAAGGTATAGGCTGTGTAAAGGTCACCTCCGAGAAGGAACCAGGTGATAACCGTGCCAAAGCGGCGCCCGGCCAGGCCCCACTCGTGGAGGAGATCAAGGTCACCGCGGCGCCAGCGGGCCGCTATAAAGCCCAGGACGGTAACGAGGAGAAAAAAGAAAATAAAAACTGCAATTGCATCCCATTGCATCGATAATTCTCCCTTTTCTGATGGATGGCTTGCGAGCAAGCAGGAAAAAGCCGATTATGGTGCGTGTAAGAGTTTATGCTCCTGCAAAGTAAACAACTGCCGTAATAATCGCAGTGATAATAATCCAGAGGAGCTGAAACCAGTAGAAGAAGGGGAAGCCGGCTATCTCTGGTGTGCGATAGTTGTAGAACGGTGGCCAGAGCGTGAAGATGAAGGGAACAATAAGGAGGAGAAGAAGCCAGCGTCGGCTCTTTTTCTCCGGATGCGTAGCCATAACATGCACTCCTTTTGTGGTTAAAATAAGCCACACGATACAGTGATTACAAAAGGGCAAAATTGGCTGCTTGCGATTCGTGTCGCTTTTTGCCTGGCTGGGTGACGCTGAAATGAAGAATAAGCGGTAAGTGAGCCTCCTATCTTAAACTGAAGAATAAATAAGCCTCTTTCTGATAGACCAGCCTTCTGATCAGAAAGGAGAGCTTGTGAGCCTCTCGCGAGTCCTTGCCTCTGTCGTCGATAAGGAACTCTTGTTGCTAATCCTACGGTATTTTGTAGGAATTGTCAATCAATTCATAATAAAGTGCAGCAAGTTTGATGTTGTGGTGTGCGCATGGGATAGAGATTGGCTACGGTACTTGTTCTATATAATAAGGGTAAAAATCTCTATTAAGATTATTTAGGCTTATTTTCTCATAGCTCTAATTCATATTGATGAGATGTAATCGGACTGTGCAGCATTAGCCAATCATACAGATCAGCCCATATTTTTGTGGTGCCGCAAAGGAGATTGCTTGCAAGAAGGCAGCAGCATACATAGGGGTTACCTCATCGATTATGCGCGTAGCCTTTGCTGGTTCTTGTGAGCTTATTTCTCTATGGAAGAGAGCGTTATCAAGCTCGGCCTGTGCTTTGTCTGGGGCTTGAAGCCCCCGTAAACAGCTGGCGAGCTGCTCTAGCTCGTTTGCCGTCAGATAGCCGATGTATGAGCCAAAGGGAGAGCCAGCTTGATAGCCGAAGGGCATGCAGCGACGTCCACAGGCTAATAGTTCGAAAAGGGCCATGGCACGAACCGAGCAAGTGGCGAGCCAGCCGCGCATGTGGAGCTGCATTGGATGACGCCCGATACTTATTCCGCTCTCCTGCTCAACGCTTTGTGTAGTAGCTTGCGACAGAGATTGTGCTGTCGATTCAATAGATATTTCCATTGTATTGGCGGGGCTCAGGTTTGCTTCCTTGCTAGCTCCTTGCTGTGCTTGGTCCAGCTGTTGAGGAGAGGCGAGCGGACGCAGACAATAGTCTGTCACTATTGCTCCCCAAACTGTTAGCAAGGCTTCCTCGTTATAGTGCAGCTGAGGTGGGTGGCGCTGGATATAGCGATCGCTGAGCGCCGTGAAGTGCTCAGCTGAACAAAGGTGCCTATACGTATTGAGTGCTTGCTGTCCCCGTGGTAATTGCCGCACAAATTTTTGCGCCCGTGGCCAGGAAGATAAATGGGCCATAATATAGGGGACAAACCGCTCCTCTTGAGCGCAGCGCGTCTGTTGATAGAGCTCATGCGCCTGGCCCTCGTCGCCCTCAATAATCCAGCGTGCGAGAGCTGGCATTACGCGCTCACAATAGGCCATCCAGTCAAAACCATAGAGCTTAATAATCAATGTTTCTTACCCTTATCTGCTGCCGCAACTGCTAGATAGTGATGCCCATTAAACTGTGCAGCTGTTCCTACTATATGCCTATTGATTAAAATTATGTGCGGCTGCCTGAATATCATATAGATGACTACAAGTGCCAATCATAAACTAGCTGTCTGTCAAGGTTTGCGTGACGAGTGAAATAAGCGGGGATGCAAGGGGCGGTCGCCCCGGCTCTCTCCCCTGTGTGCCACCTGCGGCGGCGCACTTATCAATCCCTGCTAAATAGACTACTAGCCTCACAAGCTATTATAAGAATCCTACCAACTGCGAGAGCTCCCAGTTATCTTTAGTCTTTTGATACATTTTCAGGTGTATCATATATAAAGATACAAGAGGTACGTCTAATGTGAGCACGGAGGCAAAACCTATGCCCGAAAGACAATTCTTGATAATTGGTATCGCGTGTGCTAGTTTGCTGTTTTTCTCTGCTTTTATTGTCTGTGCCCCGGCTGCGGCAGCCTCTCTTCCAGATCAAGCGCTAACCGTGGCTAGTGCTACTCCACAGGCAAGACCCACAGAAGATGCGGAAGTAACTGCTTTAGAAGCCACAGTCACGGCATTAAAAGCGCAAGTGGCACAACAAGCTGATCAGGACCAGCATACCTGGGACAATTGGCTCTGGAGTAACGGCGCTACTGTGGTCTCGGGTGTCCTCTCGACGCTGGTGGTGGTAATCGGCGCACTCTTTGGGCTTTGGCGCTGGCGCGTAGATAGACGTGATGCTCAGGAAAAAGAGCTTAAGGATAAGCAAGAGGCCCAGGAGAGAGAAATAAAGGATAGGCAAGAGGCACGAGAGAAAATGGCTGAGGCGCGTTTCCAGGCCGCTGTTGAGGGGCTCGGGAGCGAAAAAGAAGGGGCCAGGATCGGAGCAGCCACTCTTCTTAGGACGTTTCTGCGACCCGGCTATGAACAGTTTTATGTACAGACCTTTGATCTCGCCGCAGCCCATTTACGGCTTCCACGCAGCGTTCAACTACCGGAGAATACCGCGCTTCCCCAGCCGCTTACCACGCTCAGCCAGGCTCTTATCGTGGTGTTCAAAGAAGCTTTTCCTATGACACGACAAATGTTGCAGGATGAGAACTCTCAAGCCATAGATGCAACGGGGGTACAACTAGATATGGCCTATCTCAGCGAGGCTGACTTCAAGGGCATCTGGATGCCGCAAGCTTCTTTAAAAGGGGCCAGGCTGAGCGAAGCGGATCTGAGGGAGGCGCGGCTATTTGAGGCAGATTTGTATGAGGCGGATCTGAGGGAGGCGGATCTGAGCGAAGCGGATCTGAGGGAGGCGAAACTGTTTAAGACTGATTTAAGGGTGGCCAACCTGAGCGAGGTAGATTTGAGAGGGGCAGATCTGAGGGAGGCGCGGCTAATTCTTGCGGATTTGAGAAGGGCAGATCTGAGGGAGGCGCGGCTAATTCTTGCGGATTTGAGAAGGGCAGATCTGAGGGAGGCGAAACTGTTTAAGGCAGATCTGAGGGAGGCGCGGCTATTTGGGGCAGATTTGAGAGAGGCAAATCTGAGCGAGGTAGATTTGAGGGAGGCCCGATTGTTTAGGGCCAATTTGCATGGGGCAGATCTGAGGGAGGCCAATCTGGGTGAGACAGACCTGGGTGGAGCAGATCTAAGCGGGACTAACATTGAAAGCGCCAGGTTCCTGAAAAATACCAACCTGCAAGGAGCCCAAGGGCTGACAGAGGAGCAGTTAGCCGCCTGCAAAGCCAAAGGAGCGCTTATTGATGAACTTGTTGATGATACCACTGCAACTGCAACACAGCTGCCGGCTCCCACCCTCTGCAGAGGTATAAAGTACTCAACCACAACCTTGTGCGCCAAGAAAAGCAACACCTGATACAAAGGAAGATGTACCTCATCCCTGTTGGAGGAACAAGGGCATGAAGGTTAACATATGTATAAATGTGAGGGAGATTAAGGGTAGCTAGAATATTTTAGTGATATTTAAGGGCATCAAATAGAATCATATGTTAGAAGTAGGTAACTAACGGAGGGTACTGCGAAACAACTTAACAATATATTTGTACGTATAGAGATTTGAAGAAAAAAGAGATATGAGGGGGTGTGATCGTTCTTATATAACCGCTCTTGGGGAAGAATTCCAGGAGCCCGGTAGGATCTGCATACATGGATAGAGCGGCTTAAGAGGACATTTTGTGCAACGCTGTGACACTGGTTACAAACTTTACAATATTGAGACAATTTTGTAACAGTTTACGGCTGACTTTCTGGCGAGACGTGGGTATACTAAGGATTGACGTGTTAATGTGCAGAAAACCTATACCACATACTATATCATGTATTTCCATATTATTTCAAGTTGTCTCAACGAATAGGAGATTGTCTTTGTATGTCGCAACAACCACCAAGTTCTGCAAATCAACTGCTTGCGCTTCCTGGCCTCGGCGGTAGCGGTGGTAATGCTGGCGGAGCGGGGAATCTGCTAGCACCTACACCTCCCTGGTGGAGGCGGCGTGGAACAATCATAGGAATCGCGGTTGTTCTCTTGATCGTCATCCTGGGAGCCGTACTATTAAATATATTAAATCGTCCCAAGCCGGTAACCTATCAATATCAGAGCGCTAGATCGGGGGATTTAGCTCTAACAATCAATGCCACGGGACCTGTTCAGAGTAGTGGAACCTACAACATAACCTTTAAAGGTTCAGGTATAATTAATGAGCTCGATGTGAAGGTTGGACAGAGCGTAAAGAAGGGTCAGGTCCTGGCCAAGCTGGATAAGACCTCTCTTCAGGACGCTCTTGATCAGCAGAAAGCTAATATGCAGGTGCAGCTAACCACCCTGCAGAAAGATCAAGTGAGTCTAGGTAAAACGCAGGCTCAGCAGCAGGCAAGTGTCAATGCCGCACAGACAAATCTGCAGAATGCGCAAAATAATCAGAATGCAACCAAAAATCAAAATCAGGCAAGCGTCGTCCAGGCCCAGCAAACGCTAGATAATGATCAAAACGCCCTTGACCTGGCGGAGCGGCAGGCTTCAGCTAGCAAAAAAGTCGC
Organism: Ktedonosporobacter rubrisoli; assembly: GCF_004208415.1. GTDB lineage: Bacteria > Chloroflexota > Ktedonobacteria > Ktedonobacterales > Ktedonobacteraceae > Ktedonosporobacter > Ktedonosporobacter rubrisoli. The sequence continues at coordinate 9,364,989 of NZ_CP035758.1, forward strand.
CGCAGATCAGAAGCGGCTCGACTTACAAAATTGCCAGAATAGTGGCACTACTCCTAGTACTACTACTAACAATCAGAACCAGAACAACCAGAACCAGAACAACCAAAATAATCAGGGTAACCAGGGCAATCAGAACAATCAGAACAACCAAAATAATCAGGGTAACCAGGGCAATCAAAACAACCAGGGTAACCAGAACAACCAAAATGGCGGTAATGGTAGCAATGATAACCCGTGGGCGCAGTTCAATGTGAACCTTATTCCTGCGGATTCTCAAGGACTTTGTGAGAAGAAGGCTAACGACACATATAAGCAAGCTGTAGCGCAAGCCGACTCCAATGTGCAGACCGCTCAGGATCGTGTAGATTCCGATAGGAAGGCCCTGAATCTTGCCAAGGCTCAGGCCAATACCAGCAACGTCTCGAATCAAGGCACAACTGCTTCCAACAAAGATTCGCTCAATTCAGCGAAAGCCAATGCCGATGCCTCGGTCTCCCTGGCTCAACAAGCTGTCCTGCTGGATCAGGCTGCCGTAGCCGTAGCCCAGCAGCAGGTAGATCAGGCCCAGCATAACCTTGATAACGCTATACTCACTGCCCCCCATGATGGTGTGATTTCTGCCATCAATGGCTCAGTTGGTGGCACACCCGGCAATGCTGCCAATGTTAGTAATCCAGGAGCTCAATCGACAGCCAACGCAACTTTTATCCAGATTGTCGATACAGGTGAACTACAGGTCTCTGCAAACGTCAACGAATCTGACACAGCCAACCTGAAGGTAGGGGAACCCGTAGTATTTACAGTAAATGCTTATGGTGATCGCCAGTTCCGTGGTACTGTATCAGCGATTGCTCCTAATGGGCAGACGGTCTCGAATGTAGTAACCTTCCCTGTCGTTATCGACGTAGATATGAGCCCGGATAACTTGAAGGACACTCATCTGCTTCCAAACATGACGGCTAATGTAACGGTTACTACGCTCAACCGTCCAAATGTACTCTTAATACCTGTAAATGCCATTAACTTCGCGCGGCTGGCTAGCAGCGGTGCAGCCAATAGCACGGCACCCCAGCTTATCAGCAAAGCCGATGCAGCGACGGCAATGGTACAGGCGCGGCAGATGTTGATTGATCTGCAGACAACGAATCCTAATGTGATTTCGGAGAGCCCGATACCAGCCTTTGTTATCGAGCAAACCGGCACGAAGGATAATCCAAAGTTCAAAGCCGTGCCAGTCGTCCTGGGCCTGAGCGATGGTAGCGTCCAGGAAGTATTGAAGGGTCTCGCTCAAAATGAAACGTTCATTGTAGGAGTAGAGGGCGGCACTCCTGGTGGTGGAACTGGGGCGGCCAGTGCTGCGCGAAATGGTGGCTAGATGAGGATAGTTAGACATAGTATAAGTTGGATCTGAGATTGAGAGAGATCGTAACATGGCTAATAACGATCCCGGGCAACTGGGAAGTAGTTGGCAACAGAGCGGCTCGGAAGCTGGGGCACAGCTTCCGGAGCCGACAACTATTGATGAGCAGCCAACGCGGCCGGAAAACGCGCTAGGAAAAGCTCAAGAGGCAGCCATCGATGAGCAGCCGACACGACCGGGTAGCGCTGTGATGCCCGAGAAAACGCCGATGCAGGCAAATGAGCCGCCGATTGACAAGCAACCAACTTCGCAGGTTGTGGCCGTTGCGGATAGCGCAAATGCAGCTCAGCAGCGCCAACCTGTGATTGCTGTGCGCGACCTGGCAAAGACGTATCGCCTTGGTGGCAAAACAAATGTTTACGCCTTGCGCGGTGTCTCGCTAGATGTCTATCCTGGCGAATTTGTGGCGGTGATGGGACCATCTGGCTCCGGTAAATCAACTTTTATGAATCTGATTGGTTGCCTGGACAGACCAACCTCGGGCGAGTACTGGCTGGCCGGCAAGCTGGTGAGCCGCTTATCTAGCGACGAGCTTGCCATCATGCGCAATCGCTTAATAGGTTTTGTCTTCCAGGGTTTCAACTTGCTGGGTCGCTCAACTGCTATACAAAACGTCGGCTTGCCTATGGTCTATGCTGGCATACCCAAGCATATACGCGAGCTACGCGCACGTAAGCTACTGCAACTGGTTGGCCTGGGAGCTCGCATGAATCACAAACCATCTGAGCTTTCAGGTGGTCAGCAGCAGCGTGTAGCGATTGCACGCGCGCTCTCGAATGGGCCTTCGCTCTTGCTTGCCGACGAGCCTACTGGTAACCTGGATAGCCGCACCAGTATTGAGATCATGGCGGTGATGCAAGCGCTAAATGAGCAAGGCTTGACGATAGTTCTGGTAACTCATGAGCCTGATATTGCCAATTATGCGAAACGCCAGGTAGTGTTTCGTGATGGCCGCCTTATACGAGATGAACCTGTACTCCAGCCTAACTCAGCCAAGGATGAGTGGATGGCCTTAGTGCAATCCACTAACGAGGATGAGGGAAACATCAAGGAGGAACATTCGTGAAGGGGACAATACAGCGACGTTCTCAGCAGTCAACGCAGGTAGCTCCTTCGCAACAGGCGTCTGCCCAGGAGACGCCACTGGAAAGTATTCTAACGGAATTCCGCACGCTGCAGTACCAGCCTGTGGGCATGCTCAGCGCTAACTTTAATAGTGCGGTAGAGGCTCTTTGGGGTAATCGTACACGCTCGTTTCTGACCGCCCTTGGTATCTTTATCGGCGTGGCGGCTGTGATCGCGGCGCTCACCCTGACTCAGGGCGCGAGCGCTTCTATCACCAACCAGCTATCGAGCCTGGGAACGGCTGTGATAGTTTATCCTGGCTCATCGAATCAGAAGGCTGGCTCGACAGGCCAGGGAAGTGGCAATATCCTTACCCTGCGCGATGCTCAATCTTTAAATGGCTTGCCTCATCTTGTTGCCGTAAGCCCCTATCTTATGACCTCTGATCAGGTAATTTATGGTAGCCAGAACTGGAATACCCAGGTTGAGGGAGTAAATACTCAGGTTGAGACCATTGGAAATTGGAAGCTAGCGCAAGGGACCTGGTTTAGTGAAGATGACGATGCGCAGGGCACGCCGGTAGCGGTGTTAGGTGATACAACAGCACATAGTCTCTTTGATGCTTCAGGAACTAATCCCATCGGGCAACAGATCCGCATTCGCGATCAGAACTTTCGTGTCGTGGGGGTTCTGGCGCCGCAGGGCGGCCTCGGTCAGGATGATGTAATCTTTGTGCCTTTTAAAACTATGGAAATTCGTCTGCGCAACTCGACGACGATTGACCAGATACAGGCGCAGGCCGATAGCCCGAGCAGTGTGGAGCAGCTCAAGCAGGAGATAGAGACAACTATCAGGCAGAACCATCATATCAAAGACAGCTCTGATGATAGCTTTACCGTCATGACTTTTACCCAGGTATTACAGAGCTTTAATCAATCGCTGTCAGTGATGACTGCCCTGTTTGTTGGCATTGCTGCTATCTCGCTGACGGTCGGCGGCATTGGAATTATGAATATTATGCTCGTTTCGGTAACCGAACGCACCTGGGAAATAGGAATTCGCATGTCTATTGGGGCAAAGCGGCGCGATATTCGTAATCAGTTCTTGATGGAAGCCCTCGTGTTGTGTCTGGTGGGAGGCTTGATTGGCCTGATCTTGGGCTTACTGATTGGCTGGGTCATTACGTATTTAGCTAAGTTGCCATTTGTCGTAACTGCAGAGACGCTGCTTATACCGTTCGCTGTCTCGTCGGCGATTGCCCTGGTTTTCGGGATCTATCCGGCTATACGGGCTTCGCGCCTTGATCCTATTGTAGCGATTCGTACCGATGCATAATTACTGTTGGCCATTCAGAACGATGTTGCGCTGCTCTTTAGCGGGCAGGACGCCTATCCATTGTTCTGGATGAAAGGAGAAAACTGATTGAGCCGTTCGATACGACCACGGGGGACCCGCTTAACCAGGGCCCCCGTAACTCAGTCTGTCCCAGCAGTTCCTCCAGCTTCTGCGACTCCTTCGTCTTCGACAGCTGTAGAGCTACACCAGGAATCAGCCCTGGAAAGCTTACTGCGGGAACTGCGTATAGAAGATAAGCACCAGGGAAGCCTGCTAGGTTCGACGCTGATTACGTCCCTGGAGGCGCTCTGGGCAAATCGTACACGTTCACTATTAACGATGCTGGGCATCGTTATAGGTATTGCTGCCGTTATCGGGTCTTTGACGATGACGCAAGGGGTGGGCGCATATATCGATGGCGTTTTACAGGGCTTCGGCTCTACAACCATCTCTATTGCTCCTGGCGCCAAAAGCTCAGGTGGAGTAGTCTCTAAGCAGGCCTTCCAAAGTCTGACCCAGCGCGATTTACAATCCCTACGCGCTATACAACACGTAACCGCCGTAAGCCCATTTGTGCTGCCAGGCCAGGTACAGATAGTGTTTGGTAACCAGAGCTGGAAGACAAGGGTTCAGGGCGTAAGCACCGATCTGCAAACAATCCAGAACTGGCAGATTGCTGATGGCCTGTGGTTTACTAAAGAGCAGGATACTGGCGGAGCGGCAGTTGCTGTGCTGGGAGATACCGTAGCGCGTAATATCTTTGGGGCTTCCGGCGTCGAGCCGGTCGGGCAACAGATCCGTGTGCGCGATCAACTCTTTCGCGTCGTAGGGGTGCTGGCGCCCAAAGGTGGTTTTAATCAGGATGATACTGTGTTTGTGCCCTATAAGGCTGCGCAAGCTCGCCTCTCGGGCCAGGATCATTTTGATCAAGTCCAGCTTTCTGCAGATTCGAAGGATACCATTGATCAGGTAGTGCAGAATGTGAAGCTCACCCTTGAAGAGAATCATCATATTCCGAAAGGCGTGCCCGATGATTTCCAGATAGAGACGTTACAACAAGTGCTGGATCAGGAAAATCAGCAGATGGCGGCCATCTCTACTCTCTTTGCTGGTATCGCGGCGATCTCGCTCACCATTGGCGGCGTGGGAATTATGAATATTATGCTGGTCTCGGTAACCGAGCGCACGCGTGAGATTGGGATTCGGATCTCTATCGGTGCGCGCCGTGCCGATATTCGCAATCAGTTTTTGATTGAATCCCTCGTGTTGTGCCTGCTTGGTGGCCTGCTGGGAATGCTGCTGGGCACGCTGATCGGCTGGTTTATGAGTACCGTACTTATTGGAGCCTTTGCCCGTGGCTCTGGAGGCAGTGGCGCTCCTTTCGTCATCACGCCTGGCAATCTTATTATGCCTTTTGTGGTCTCGGCTGCCATTGGCGTTGTTTTTGGCCTCTACCCGGCCATACGGGCTTCGCGCCTCGATCCTATTATCGCTTTGCGGCGCCCAAGATAACCACAGAGATGCCAACTGTAGACATGAGCTATCCCGAATATTTTTGAGCAGGGGTTGTAGGGAGTCTGTCCCGTGACTGATGTAGGTGAGGCCTCAAAAATGAGAGATGACTCGTGTCTATTTCTTTTTGGCTCATTTTCTATGTGTACAACAGATCTGAATATGCTATACTATTCTTTATAAGGATAAAGCTTATTTTGCAGTGCTAACGGCATAACCTTTATGGCGCTATTCCTCTTTAGGATTTGAAGGGGACGCCGGTATTTTATCTCCTCCGCGTAACAATGTACGGGTAGAACCCTGGTACCTTCGTAGTCATTCAGCAATGTAACTGCATGAAAATGCCTATCAATGATGGCCTGAATGGAAAGGGGTAAGCCAGATGGACCAGTCAGTACAACCTCACGCTAACCAGGAACAACTTTTCTCCCAGACAGCGGCACCTCAAGCAGCTGTACCTTCCTCCCAGCCGAGTTCGCTGGAAAGCATGTTTATGGAGTTTCGTACTCAAGGGCAGAACAGCGTTGGCTGGATTGAATCTAGCTTCAGGAGTGCCCTGGAGGCGCTCTGGGCAAATCGCCTGCGCTCTTTATTAACTGGACTAGGTATTATTATTGGTATTGCTGCGGTGATTGGCGCGATTACCTTAACGCGTGGCGTGGGAACATTCATCGATACTTTTATTACAGCCAAACTTGGAGCCAATACCATTATCGTTACGCCCGGAGCGTTCTCCTCGGGTGGCGCCGTTAAAAAGCAAGCAGTACAATCTCTCACCTTGCGCGATCTGCAGGCTATAGAACGGCTTCCCCATGTGGCGGGAGCCAGTCCTTATATTGGATTGAGCGCGCAAGTAGTCTATGAGAATCAAAGCACGAAATCCCAGGTTGCGGGCGTAAGTAGCTCTTATCAGTCTATTCAGAGTTGGCAGATAGCCGAGGGCTTCTGGTTTAGTGCTCAAGAAGATGCTGGGGGGGCATCTATAGCTGTGATTGGTGATAGCATTGCCCACGACCTTTTTGAGGCCTCGGGCGTTGATCCTATTGGACAGCAGATCCGCATTCGCGATCAGATCTTTCGCGTAGAGGGTGTTCTGGCTCCTAAAGGGGGAATGCAGGATGCCATCGTGTTTGTGCCCTATAAAGCGGCGCAAGCTCGCCTGCTAAACCAGAGTTTTCTCAGCCAGATAGGGGTTGAAGCCGATAGCCGTGATAATTTAGATCAGGTGGTGCAGGATATTACAGCTACTCTTGAGCGAGATCATCATACGAGTGGAGGAAGCGACTTCCAGATTAGTACTTCGCTGCAGATCTTAAAACAGGAAGATCAGGCTACGCAGCAGATTACCTTGCTGATGGCTGGCGTGGCGGCGATCTCGCTCACCATTGGCGGCATCGGTATTATGAATATTATGCTGGTCTCGGTGACTGAGCGCACGCGTGAAATAGGGATTCGGATGTCTGTAGGGGCGAAGCGCCGCGATATTCGTAATCAGTTTCTGGTCGAAGCACTATTTATGTGTATAGTAGGTGGGATTATTGGTATGGTGCTGGGGGCGCTGGTTGGATGGTTGATGGTCAAGGTAATTATGAGCGCGATAGTGGGCGATAGCGTCGGTAGCCTCTCGGTGCCTTTCATTATTACCCCCGATACGCTGCTCCTCCCATTTATAGTGTCTGCGCTCATTGCCGTTATTTTTGGTCTCTATCCCGCTGTGCGAGCTTCACGCCTCGATCCCGTTGCTGCCTTGCGACATGGCCGATAAAATTAAGATCTGGCGATTTTCAAAACTTTCGCCAGATCTTAACTATTTTATGTAACTCAATGGCTTAGCCTTTGCCGGGCTGAGCTTATTTTTCTCCTCCAGGCGTGGGAACCGACCCGCTGGCTGTGGGTGTAGTCGCCTTATTTGGGACGACAAAGATTCCTTGCTGGGCCTGTTGTATCATCGCCTCCAGGAATGGGTCACTGAGGAGATCGGCAGGATTGGAGGAGTCCTGATACTGCATTGTAACATCTCCCTGATGCTGGGGAACTCCGCCGCGCTCCTCAAATCCTTCAGCAGTACCGTTGCCCATCTCATAGGTTTCGTACGTCTGATTGCCAACATGTTGATAGTCCTGCTCGTTTACAGGTTGGTAGGCGGGATCGAAGAAAGCTTCCTGGTTATTAGGATCAATGTAGGCCTGCTCGTTGGGATCGGCATAAGCAGGATCAATATAGGCCTGGCCATTGGGATCACCATAGGCAGGATCGTTATAAGCCTGGCCGTTGGGATCGGCATAGGCAGGATCAATATAGGCCTGGCCGTTGGGATCACCATAGGCCTGAGCATTAGGATCGAAGTAGGCGGGATCTGCAGACTGCATATAATTCTGACCATTAGCGTCTGCATATTGCATGTAATTCTGTCCATCAGAGCCTATATAGCTAGCTTCGTTTGGCGCAGCCGCCTGCATATAGGCCTGGCCATTGGGATCACCATAGGCGGGATCGTTATAAGCCTGGCCATTGGGGTCAATGTAAGCCGAATTGGCATAGGCCTGAGCGTTGGGATCACCATAGGCGGGATCTGCGGTTTGCATATACATTTGGGCAGACTGGGCCATCTCTGGTACTGCCACCGTAGCGTAACTGTTATTCATCATTGGCGAATAATCAGCCGCTGGTGGCGCATTATTGGATAGTCCCATTTGCTTTTCCCATTCATTCTGGTTGACCCAGGCTCCGTTGGACTGTACAGGAGGTGCCGGCATAGCAGAAGCGTTGGCCGCCCAGGGTGCCACCTGCGCCCTTTTCTTGCGCTGAAGTTGCACGAGTAGGACGATGGCTGTAGCCAGGATCGCCAGCGCACTAACGCCACCCCCGATGGGTACCAGCATCCCCAGACTATTCTGCTTTCCCTTAGACACTGAGCCGCTGTCATCTGATTGGTTGGATGCCGAAGGCGATCCCGCGTTCGCCGTTGTATTTGAGCCAGTAGATGTTGGCGATGGTGGCGGGCTAGCTACCATTGTCGGTACAATAGCCGCGGGCTGCGTAACGCCAAGGATAGGCGTAGCTGTTGGGATGGGGCGCGACGTTGGCGTTGGCACAATTGCTGGTGTTTCAGTCACGCCAACTGCGGGCGTCGCGGTAGGATCAACCACTGGCGTATCTGTAGGTGTGGCCGTGGGCACACGGGTCGGATGCCTGGTAGGTTTCGCTGTAGGGCTAGGAATAGTATCCGTAGGAGTGGAAGTAGTTTGTGTTTCAGTTTGAGTTGGCTCAGTAGTAACTGTCTGAGTAACTCCTCCAGGAGTGGTATTGCCTTGGGTGCCGTCAGGCGTGCCTATATGCGTGTTTCTTGGTGTGCGGTCGAGTTGCGTAGTTTGAGATGGATTATTTACAGCACTGGCTGGCGTAGTTGCGATCAGACCTATCACAGAGAATAACAACAGCGCCGTGCAGAGGGCCACTAACTTAAGCAGCAGGTGCTTGTTCATATGCGAATTGTTGCTCATAATAAAAATAAACCTCCCAGCACTGATTGAGTTGGAAGACAGGAAGAAAGATGCTTCCTCCTTGGCTTATAAAGGGCTACCCTGGCATACGACGTGCTGAAATTATGTCTGATGGGAGTATAGATGAACATCTATTCATACGTCAAGCAAACAGCAATAATGTACTAATGAAACAAGTTGAGTGCTCTTGAGTTTTTGGCCAGCATTTGGCTCAAATATGCGTAAAATGACGCTATCACTGGTAATATTTGGAAATATAATTCAGAGCCTGCTAGTTTTGGCGCCGCTGGCCTGATAAATTGGTCTGGAACCAGCGATGGCGCCATTCCGAAACCTGGCGGAAATCTTGCATAATAAAAGGGAACCCGACTCATCTCAAATGTGAGCGGGTTCCCGAGGATAGCAAGCGAGATGCACGATATAGGGTTGTTATGAATAGAATGAAAGCAGTATCAGGCGTAATCGCGCATCATATGTACCTGAATTGGTTGACGCAAAGTACGTAAAGCCTTTACTTCTATCTGGCGTATGCGCTCTCGCGTGAGTTTGAAGTAGGCGCTAAGCTCCTCTAAAGTATGGCAATAGCCATCGTGAAGGCCATAGCGTAGTTCAATCACCTGGCGTTCTCTCTGGCTAAGCGTCTCAAGAGCGTGAGAGATGTGTTCTTGTAATACCTGGTGAGTAACCACGTCAGCCGGAGCCGCAGCTTGCGTATCTTCTAGCGTATCGGCCAGATGGTACTGTTCATCATCGATAAGAGGCGCATCAAGAGAGATAGGAGCTTCGGCCATACTTTGCAATTCGACCACACGCTCTTTCGTGAGATTGATCGCGCAGGCGATTTCTTCAGGAAATGGATCGCGTCCCAGTTCCTGATAGAGTTGGCGGGTGACGCGCTTCATTTTGTAAATCAACTCTACCACATGTACAGGAATATGAATGGTACGTGTATGTTCTGCAACTGCCCGGCTAATAGCCTGGCGTATCCACCATGTTGCATAGGTGCTGAAGCGGAAGCCACGACGAGGATCAAACTTCTGTGCGGCTCGAATCAGGCCGAGATTGCCCTCCTGAATGAGATCAAGCAGCGAGATTCCATGATTGTTGTAGCGCTTAGCGATACTCACAACGAGACGTAAATTGGCCTCCACAAGATGGCGTTGTGCATTCTGGTCTCCATCAGCTACACGGTGGGCCACCATTTGTTCCTGCTCTGGCGAGAGCAAGGGATAACGGCCAATCTCGGCAAGATATTGCCTGATTGCATTCTCAACCTCTTTTTCCTCTCCCTCCTCAGTATCCTCCTCCGTGTATTCCTCTTCCTCATCTTCGCGGAAGTTGCTGCGCGCCGCGTTTTTGCGTGAGCGCCGGGTCGTACTATCGAGCTTGCGCGGCGAGGACCCGTTGAAAGAGGTTTCGGCTTCTTCAGGATACGAAGTTTCCTCTAGCCCCTCTTCCACAGAGGTTTGGCCTGCTCTTCTCCCTTTTCTGCGGGCAACGGATTTGCGCCTTAGAGTTGGTTTTTTGTGTTTTGGCTGATTCTGCTGAGTTTCATAAGTTTCAGGAACTTCCTGATCCTGGGTTGTAACGTTTTCTACTGTCTTCGCCAGCTTTGTGATGGCTACCATATACCTACTCCTTAGATGCCTCAATTCCCATTCCACAAATTGGTAACCGGAGACGAATGATGCTGGAGCTAACCCTTCCTACCAGGCTGGAGCTTTTCCAGCAACACTGTGCCCAAAACTTTTTTCGGACACATCCCCCCTTTACTAAGAGTTGTGCAAGATATGTGCCAATATAGAATTGTAGGGATATAACGGCGAAAAAAGAGGTAAATTCAGGCTCATTCCTGTGAAATATAGCTTCAACGCGCCTGAATATTTTGCGTTAATTGCGCCGGCTTGTTAAGTAAATCTGCCAAAAACTGTAAAATTTTTCCGGCCCCTGGGGAAATTTCCGCAGTTTTTGCGGAAATAGCTCTGTACAAGCAAAAATGCTCGCCCAGGTCGTTTATTTGCACTGAATACATCTTCTGGCGTAGCCGTAAGATAGAAAATCGCCTATCTGTTATGTAGATGCTTAGCTTATGTAAGGAAAAGAATGCATGCCGACTCATAGACAGCTTGAGCATGGACGAGATAGTCTGCGCATACCACCTCGTACTTCAGCCCTTCCACCTGGCTCCGTCACCGTACGTCCCCGCTATCGTGGGGTTGATCCGGCTTTAGACGAGTATGATATCGCGCAAATTCCTACCAGGCCCGAACCAGTAATGTGGCAGTATGAATCTTCAGACTATATAGCAGAGAGCAGCCTTCCCGCGCTTTCGCTTGTTAAGAGGCAGAAGTCTGCCCGGCTTGCCATCGACGAAATTGATACTTTGCCACCAGGCAGAGCTGGGAGCTCAGAACAACAGGATAGGCGTATGTGGGCCAACAGCGCCACGCTAGAGGGATGTACTACAACCGCAAACGCTCAGGAAACCGTTGCAGATTATCAGGCCTTACCTGGATCGCAGCCTTCGCTTCAGGCCCGAACATTCCATAGTTCAGCTGCGAGGAGTACCTTTGATTGGCTTCGCTGGTGGTTACTGTATCCAGGACGTATTGAGCGTGTACTCTGGCTGGTGGGTACTGTGTTGCTTGTGGGCGTTACAGGAATCCTATTAAGTGTGAGCCTTTTGAATATCGGCATTGCAGGCTTTTGCCTTCCCGCTAATAGCGGGCGCTCAGCCGCCAGGACAATAGCTACTCCGGCTGGAAATATCGGCGCCACTTCAACTCCAATGCCTACTTCCACAAGCCAGGCAACGCCTACTCCGGAGGCCACAACTGCCGTCAAAGCAACTCCCGAGAGTGAGCCGGCGCAGCCGACAGCTGGTACATCCGCCACGCTGACCCCTACGGCAATTCCCGTCCTCTGGCTTCCGCAGCCTACCCCGGACGTGGGGCAGCCACAGCCCTCTCCTACCGCAGGGCAGAAGACTTCCACTCCCGAGCCAACGGCAGTAACACCGACTACTACTCACACGCCAGCCGCTGGCTCACCAACTCCAACCAGGCAAGCGACAGATGGAGCCACTCCGACATCTTCGCCAGTCAGCGCGACCCCAGATACTACAGAAAGTGCTGCCTCGACGGTAGCGACGGCAACCATAACGCCAACCGTGACGCAAACCGCAGTTACTACGGATGGCGCAAACAATGGCACTGATGCACTTTCGCAGTCGGCAGTACTCCCCTTGTTGGCGCTGCCCCCGAACTGGGGAGAGCCTGCAACTGATATGCTTGCAAGAATGTGGTCAGGGGTATTGACGCTCGGCATTACATTTGCCCTTATCATTCTGGGTATTGTTGCACTCATCGTACAACAGCGATCGGCTGCTCAAGTGGAGCCGAACAAAGGGTGTGAGCGCGAGCCAGGCCGGCCTGAAGCATAATTGGTCGAGAGATTATAATGGAAAAGTGAAGAGTAAGTGTTAGTTAAAGGCATGAGATGCAGTCAGGCAGCCATAATGGAGGCTTCTATGAAGTGCCAGAAGAACGTGGATAGTGTGGTTGTATTGGACGAAGAGTATATGACCCCTGCTTTTACGCGCAGCCAGCCCTATGTGCTCGTCGCCGATGATGATAGAGATATTCTTGCGGTTATTATGTTGTTGCTGGAGACCGAAGGATATGCCGGATTGGGGTTTGCCGATAGCCGGAAGGTTCTCCCCTTTTTAATGCAGGCAGAGCAGGGGTTGGAAAAGGATCTCCGCTTGCCTGCAGTAGTTTTGCTGGATCTGATGATGCCAGGTATTTCTGGTTATGATATCGCTGCCTGGCTGAATATGCATCCCTGGGGAGCTCACGTTCCTGTTATTGTTATGACTGCCGACGATAGAATACACAGTGCCAGCGATATTCGAGGGGCAAGCGATTGGCTAAGCAAGCCGTTTCAGATAGATGTGCTGCTGGAAAAGCTGGAGCGCTATCTTGCTCCGTCCCGTCTTCCCTAAGAAACCTGTAGTATTCTAAACCTTTCCGGCTGTCATCCTCTTTTGGCAAGGAGCAGGAGGAACCGGCTCCATACCTAACTTCGCTTGTGCATACTGACAGTGTTTATGTCGTACTGGAGCTTTGTCCTAATTTGTGCTAGCCCATCAGGGCATTTTTTGCGTCTTGAAGGTGCTTTTGACTATACTTTCCACATGGGCTAATTTTACTGGCTGAGCCCGGCTTGTGTCGGGTCTAGGCGTTATTAAATGAGGGTAGAATGCTATAAAGCGTTCTATTCTGCTGAATTATCTATAGCCGATAGACTCATATTCTTGATACCTTAGTGCCTTGTTCAGTTGGCAAGTCGGGCTAATAATACATTCAGGCTGAGCAGAAGGAAGTCAAAATCCGCGCAGACAGAAAGATTATGTTGCTTAACAATATCAATGCATTAACATGCGTGTCGGTGGGAAAAGTTGAAGATGTCTATGAATCAAGAGATTGCTGATGGTGTTGGCTAGTAGTTTGGGTATTTCAGGCGCGAAAGATAAATTGTCTGAGCAGCGGATAGATGGACTTCTGATAAGCTAGAGAGCCGTATAACGCTGATTACTAGAGAGGCGCTTCACTGAAAATTTTGCTGCAGGTGCCGATAGTTGTTATACCGCTAATAGCATTACAGAGGCGCTCAATGCTTGCTCTTATTTAAGAAGAGTTTTCAGGCGTACCTGGTGATACTCCCTGGGTAGTGTTCTACCAGGTAACCTGTGAGATTTACGAATTGAGCATTGATGATTTTATTTCCTATCTCAATAATGCGATCAGTCAATGGATAAGCAAGAGATTGATACTGCGCGTGATGGTATAGGGACCATACCACTTTTTCTATGTCCTTTAGCGCGCTTTGTTGAGGATAGCGATGAGCGCATGAGATGCCAGGGCGGGATAACTAGTTAAGGATAATAAGTAAATGGCGCAAAAGCGTAAGAAAGTTATAAGCATTGCCGTATTGTTAGCGATAGTGGCCAGTGCCGCGCTGGCCCTGGTCTTTATTCAACCTCAGAGCAGCCTGGCGAAAGGGAGCAGCAGTAGCGTTACCGATTATGCGACTCCTGGTGTTGATCCCTGGGGGACAGCCCTTGATGGCGGCGGAAATGTCTGGGTAGCGCTGCCGGGATGTGATCCTAGCCCATCCTGCGCAACAGGCACGCCAGCCGGGAAGATAGGCGTCTTCAATCCTGGCTCGCGAACCTGGACACATACCTATCAGTTGCCCACTGGCTACGGGCAGGCACTCTTCCTGGCCTTTGATCGCAGCGGCCAGCTCTGGTTCCCCATGCCAACAACCAATTCTCTTGGTGTGTTCAATCCTGCTACCAATTCATTCAACCAGTGGAAGGTGCCGACCGCCGGTTCGGGTCCCTGGGATATTGCTATCGACTCTAAGGGTATTATCTGGTTTACTGAGCACTATAGCAATAAAATCGGATCTTTCAACCCGGCAACCCATGCCTTTAAGGAGGTTGCGACTCCCGCTGGTAATAGCTTGCCATATGGTATCACTGTAGATAAATCTGATAATATCTGGTTTACCGAGAACAATGATGCAGTTGCCCTCATTGGCGAATATACGGCACAGGGCGTTCTCCAAGAATACAAGATCCGCAACGGGTCAACTAAAGGCCTGACTCCTCATATGATTACTACCGATGGCAGTGGCAATGTCTGGTGGTCGGAGGGTTGGGTTGCCATGATTGGCAAACTGAATGTAGCCTCCGCGCAGCCTGGCACAAATAGTGGTGTAACTGAATACGCCTATCATCCTACCTGCGCCAACTGTGGAACGCATACATCGGGAATCAGCGTAGGTCCCGATGGGCTGATCTGGTTTGATGATTCACTGCAGAGCATTTATGGTTCCTTCAATCCCGGCTCAGGCGCCTTTAGCCTGTACAATACGCCTACCCAGAGTAGCCATCCGCATGATGGCTTGAAGGTTGATGGCCAGAATCGCGTCTGGTTTGACGAGGAGTTTGCCGGCAAACTGGCCGTAAGGGGCTAAGCCGACAGCTATACCGATCTTTAAAAGCGTACTTAGCCAAACGTGAGGAGACTGTAAGACAGTCTCCTCATCTGTCTTTAGCGCTGTTGAACCAGCGAGAAATCTTCGCGTAATTATGCATTTTGCCAACCTTCTCGACACATATCGCTTTGAGAAATATGTCTTAGAGGTAGCAATTGCCACCCTGGAAAGAGGTGGCGTGACTTCTAAATTAGCTACCTACCAATTGCTAGAGCCAGTCAATCGCTGGAGCTTTCCTAAATATCCCTCTAAGACAGCTATTCTGGCGCCCGATATAGATATTGTAGAGGAGCTCAAAACATTTATCCAGCTGCATGAGCAGTGCCTGAGAGAGCCGGATTGCTCGCTAGGAACCTGGATCAATCCCGCAACAAAGTATTATTATCTCGATATTACGATGAGTTGCGCTGATCTTGAGGAGGCGCGTAGAGAAGCTCTGCTGATCAGCCAGAGCGAGGGGCGTAAGATAGTCGCTATTTATAATTCCTGGTGTGGCCGTACAGTTTATCTATAGGATTTTAAGGAAGCTCCAACCTGAAACATATGCATCTCTCTACATATTAAAAGCTACTGAAAGTTCTCGGTGATAGGTCAAGAGCCTCTCGACTCTTATTTGCTAAAGTGGTACAATGCCTTGCACTGGCAGTATTACTCAAGTAGCAAGAGAAATCTTCTTTACTTAATAAAAAGAAAATAGAAAAGCTCCATAATTCCTAGCTGAGGAGAATGCTCATGCCACGAGGACGCAAAGGACCTCCACAGGAAAGTGTTGATAGCATTTTGCTGGCTATTAGCCGCCGTGATGATATAGATCCTGAGACCCTATCGCATTATTTTGATCGCCTGGATGAAGAATGGACGCATGGCGCGCGCGAGAAAGTCCTACACTTGCTGCGTAGCAATGATGCATCTGCTCATGCTGCTGCTGTACTTATTCTTTCAGAGCTAGCTACAGATTTTGACCTTGAAGGGCTAGAAGATTTTATTACCGATCCTACGGTCAGTGATATGGCGAAACTGGCTCTTTCTCCTGTGCTTAAAGAACTTGGCTCAGAGATGGCTGATGACGGGATCATAGAATATTTAAATGATCCGGCGACGGCGATGCATCAGATGCAAATGCGCCTGCTTGAACTGGTGGGGCAGAATGAGATGGGTATAGAGTCGATTCTAGAAGACGTAATTGCTATGCCTGTCGAGCGTCGGTTGGCTTTCATCAATTGGCTGGGAAACAGCAATGATCCACGGGCCGCCAATCTGCTGGTCCCTCTCCTGGAGAATCAAACTGGCAAGGTTGTCTCGGCCGTCATTGAGGCCCTTGAGCAGTTAGGAACCGTAACAATTCACCAGACGATCCCAGCCTTAAATTATACTATTGCTACCAGCTCAAATCGCCAGGTAAAGCAGCAGGCGCGGGCTGCTTTAGGACGGCTGATGATGCAGTCTGTACCCGGCGTGGAGGAAGATGTGATGAGTGAATCGCGCCAACTGGCTTTACCACCTCATGAGGCTCGTGTAAGCTTTATTGATGGCTCCGGCTCCCAGCTCATCATGCTTGCCTGGCAGCGTCCCGATGGTATGCTAAAGGGAATCAATATCCTCTATCAGGATCAATGGGGCATTAAGGATTGTTATGGCATTCATGAGATGGACAAAGAGCGCTGGGATGAGCTTGCCGCTAGCCTGGATGAGCGCGGTTTTGGCAGTTTTCTTGTGCCTTTTGCTCATGGACGCGCTCTGGCAATAGAGGCACGAGCCTTGAATAAGCGGACGCGTCGTAAGTTGCCAATCGCCTACTCGATCTGGCGCCCGCTGATTGAAGCTGAGGATGATAAAGTAGCAGCTGCTGCAGCAACCATGCAAGAGCCCTATCCGCTGGATGAAAAGGTTCTCTCGCTTGCCCAAAGGGGCGATGAGCTCTATAAGATGTCGGAATTTATGTCCTGGATGTATGAGCCTACTTCGCGGATAGAACCGTATATCTCGCGCTATTGGGCGGCTAATGGCGCGTCTGGCTCTTCTGGCCGGCGCTCACGCAGTCGCAAGGGTAAGCAAAAGGATGGCCTCCATGAGCTCTTAATGGATCAGCTTGTAAATGAAGCCTTAACAGAGCTTATAGATGATAGATGGCGCTTACTCTATGAGGCGCGCTTGCGCCGTCAGGCGGCCCTTTTCCGCTTTGTCAAGCGCGAAGAGGATGCTAACTTGCTTGGGGTTGTGGCCGCGCTGCTCCATCCTGATTCTGGCATCGCGATACACGAACAGGCATTTCCACGCGCTATGATGCGCATGTCAATTGAGCAAGGGCCGCTCTTAATGATGGTGGAGTCGTTAGAGATGGGCAATCTCGGCCCAACCCCGCTAAACATTTTTGATGGCAAGGATAGATAAAGAGGGGCAGCTGCTCGCCGCCCCGCCTCACCTGGGTTCGTCCGGCGCTACAGCTTTACCACAGTGGATTCATCACAAGGCCTGTAATAAGCTTTGGGTAAAGATAAGTGGATTTCTGGGGCATGCGGTCATCAGCTTTAGCCACTTCGCATACCTGCTGTAAGGGCGTGTAATTGAGAAGAACGGCGGCCTGGCATTCTCCTCGCTGCACGGCCTGAAACGCCTCTTCTTCTTGATGGGTAAAGCGTACATGAGTGCCGGCCGTCATATCCTGAGGCTTCAAGCCCAGGAGGGCCTCAAATAAGATTCTTTGTACTACAGCAACATCCAGCACGTTCCAGGCTGGAGTATGCTCGCTCTGCTGCATATATTGTTTGCCCTGCTCGTTGATGCTCAGAAGAAGTATCTGCTCTGGCGTGTAGAGGACAATGGATGGTTGCTGCTCGCCGGCTTGTCTTAAGCGTTCAAGAATAGCTCCCGGAGCTAGATTGGCTTCCAGCGGCTGCACAGTGAAGTAGCGCTTAAGTTCCTGGGCTGAGAGCTTGTTAAGAGCATCTGAGTCGAGATTGAAAAGCAGGCGATGCGTGGGAAGGACAAGCATACCTGGATCGTCAAGATCTATCAGGGCCATCAGGGTAAAGTTTACAGCATCTTCAGGATGCAGCTCCTTGCGCTGCTCTAGCATTTCTGCCTGGTAGTTCAGGGCCGTTTCGTAGCGGTGGTGGCCATCGGCTATATAGAGTTGGCGCTGCGAGAAGAAATCCTGGATCAAGGCAACCTGCTCGGGATCTGTAATGGGCTGGAGGCGATGCTCCTCGCCAGCCTCATCGATGATCTGCACCTCGGGCGCTTCGGCATACCTGCTAAGCAAGCGGCGCATGCGTCCCTGGGGATCATCATAGAGACACATGATAGGGCTAAGATTGGTAGCGCAGGCGCGATAAAGATTCAAGCGATCATCTTTGGCCTTCTTCAACGTATGCTCATGGGGAAGGACCACGCGAGCATCCCACGGCTCTAGACGAACGCGGGCCAGCAGGCTGGTACGGATATAGCTCTGGTCTTTATGCGTAAATCTCTGTTGGTAGAGATAATAGGCAGGCGCGGCATCCTGCTGTATAATCTCCTGTACGCGCCATTCTGCTAGCGTCGCGGCGGCGCGCGTATAAACGTTGTCGAGCGTGTTGTCGCCAGGCTGTTCCTGGCCCAGCTCAAGGCGAATGATATTGTGTGGATTGCGGGCGTAATAGTTGGCCTGGGCTTGTGGGCTAATCACATCATATGGAGGAGTGACAACCTGTGCCAGGTCACCCACTTTTTCGCTTGCATATCTTAAAGCTCTAAACGGTCGGACCTCTGCCATATTTTTATGCCTCTTGAATTTCTATAATTATTGCTGCGTAAGGAATATCTAGCTTGTTTGCTCCTTACTCTCTGGTTCGCGTAACGCGTCCGTCGTCCATTGTACCACTTTGCTAGCTGATATTGAGGAGAGTGGGACTGTAAATATAGCAGAGCAGAAACTTTCAACTTTTTTCGGGCAACAGATTCCACGATCTGGGCCAAACACATAGAATATATGTTCTATTTGGGCTTGACGATACGGGAATCATATGATATATTCTTGTTAGAACTTAAGTTCTAAAACTTAATATGCTCTCCCAATCCCCTTACATCTCCTCCTGCTCCTCCAGCAATAGCGGTCGGGTACCCCTCTCTCTCCCCGGCCGCTGGAGCAGTTCATAACAGGTTAAGATAAAACCCCTAGTATTTATCCACAAGTCCTAGTAAGAGCCTGACAAATTGACGCATATTGATACGCTGTGTAGACTCTTCTTCTGAAGGGTAATACATAGCAAACATATATTTAGTTATATAGCGCAGAGTAATTGTAAGCTTTGAGAATAAAGTAGTCAGATATCTTGAACTTTTTTCGTCTCTCTGCTGCCTTCGCAGTGGTCTCTGAAGCGCCCCCAGCTTAAGCAGAGATTGAAGATAATACTGTTGGTAAATAGTTTTAGTCTGGAGCAAGGTTATATGCAGACAATGTTCGCTGAACGGCTAGTAGGAAAGACGCTGGGAAACTACTCAGTGGAGCGTTTATTGGGGCAAGGACGCGTAAATGCCGTATACCTGGTCCGGCACCTGGCCTCCCAGAGCAGCGTTGCGCTCACGCTCTTCCTCATTCCTGAGCAGCTTTCGCAGGAGGCCCGGGCACGTTTCATTCAGCGTTTTCGGCAGGGGGCTGCGGCTCTTGTCGCACTCAGGCATCCACATATTTTGCCTGTACATGAGTACGATGAGCATAGCGGATATCCATATCTTATTACTCCTTATATGACATCCGGCTCCCTTGCCGATAGCCTAAAAAAGCAAGGACGCTGCAGGCATGAAGATGTGCTGGCGATTCTTGAGCAGATTGCGGCAGGCCTGGAGCATGCGCATAGCAAAGGTGTGATGCACGGTATTTTGCGACCCTCTAATATTGTGCTCGGCGAGCAAGAGACGATGTTAGTGGCTGGTTTTGAACTATTGCATCTCTTACAGATACGTGGGATCGAGTCCAACGATCAGCCCTATGCCCATTTATTTAGTATTGCAAATACTTTCCTTGCCGCGCCTGAGTACGTGGCTCCCGAGGTTGTAGAGGGCCAGGTAGTCGATGCGCGTTCGGATATCTATGCTCTGGGAATAATCTTATTTGAGCTCTTGACTGGCCAGACACCCTTTACCGGCTCAAATCCGCTGGAAGTAGCTAAGATGCACCTGAAGTACAGCTCGCCGTCCATACGTTCTCTCTGCCCCGATATCCCTATGGGGCTGGCTTCGGTGATTAATCAAGCCCTTGAGCGCGATCCTGCCCGGCGTTTTCAACAGGTGAGCGAATTGGTAGAAGCCTTTGCCCAGGTATCAAGAGGGGCCACAGGGGTGGCCAGGGCTGTGGCGAAGAATGGAGCTCCAGCCAGTGACGGCTTGCCGGCAGATGGGCCTCGGGATACCGGAATAATAAGACGCTCTCCTAGAGGTTCCTGGCAATTGCGACCGCCGATTGTCACGGGAAAATTGCCATCAGTTGAAGGCGCGAAGACAAAGACGAATATACAGCCTGCGGCCCAGGTCACCGATGCTTGGCAGTTTGTTCCTCCTATTATGACTGGTCAGCTTCCTTCGGTCCCGCCGTCAACTTCAGCCCATCTGAGAGCGATAAAATCTTTTGATACGCCTACAATACCGCCGCAGGTGCCTGCGGATCTGGCCAGTGGTAAGGCAAAACTAGCGGCAGCTGAAGCTTCTAGTGCCCAACAAGCTGACGACTGGTGGCTCTTTCCTTCGCAGCCCCAGGAGCTGGCGCCAGACGCTAGCCAGCCAAAGCGCTCCCGCTTAGCCCCTGCATCCTCGCGGGCCACTTCACGAAAGCAGAAAAGCAGCCTTAACAGACGCCAGGCGATGGCCCTCCTCGTGAGCGGTGGCGTGCTTGCGGCTGGCACTGCTGTAGTCATCAACAAAAATCTCGTGCAGATGGTCGAGAATGTTTTACACGTACCGGGAGCTGCCGCTAACACTGGAGCAGCTACCATGGCAGACAAGGGAAAGATGCAGGCAGCGGCGGCTAATCCTGGCAAACAGCAGATGACAACCGGTCAGGGTCATGTCATCGGGCATACAAATATGCAGCCTAACACTGCCCTTGATTTTACTAATCCCGCTGACCAGCAGCCCTCTATGCTGATCCATCTGCCGGGCAAGTTTACTGCCTACGAGAAAGCCTGCACGCACGAAAACGTCATAGTTCACTACGACCCGGCGAAGCAGCAAATAATCTGCCCAAAGCATGGAGCAATCTTTGATCCTGCAAATAAAGGCGCGGTGCTCCGTGGACCAGCGACTAAGCCGTTACCACAGGTTGCGATACATGTTAATCCAGATGGCACAATTACCGTCTAAACCAGGCTCATAGTGCGCATGCCGCGCTGTGGTATGTCTGCGGCGCCAGGCCTGAGAGGGCCGAGGGTAGCATGCCAGGGCCAATTTGCTCCTCGACGTAATGGCCTCATTAGGGAAAGATTATGCATAAATTGCCCCGGCCCGTACCTGTGTAATTCAATTTGGCTAGTAGAGAGCCAGGGCGGCCAGGCTCATCAGAGGTCATAAGCCGCGCCTGGTGACGTCTTTCCCGCGAAATTCCCGCCTTTTCGCGCGTCATATTCTCACTTGACGCCTTTCAGGTAGAAACGCTACAATTGGGAGAGCGAGATATTTCCCTTGTGCATTCCCAAATAAATACCCTTGGGGATGCTTATGTGTCTCGTATCGATGTTTATCGATGATTGGGCATAATTTCCAGTAATCCATTTTGAGATATTGTACTTGACGTACGAAAAAGGATTATTTACATGACTCCAGCCATGGCAACCTATATTGGGCTAGTTATTGCTGCTCTGATCCTGGTATGGGGAGTAGTCGAGATAGGTAGAAAATATTTTCTTCGTAAGAAGCCTGATGCCAGCGTAATGAATTCCTGGGTCCCTCTAGATCCTTCCTCCGACGTTCGGCCTGTCGACGAAGAGGCAAATGGGCAGGATAAGCATAGCGACTCTGGTATACAGACACGGGCACACCAGAATGGACACTACTCGGGCAGCAAAAAGTCTTTATAAGTAGCCACTAAAGCTATGCGCTACTGGCCTTTGCGCTTTATCTGTTTAGTCCTGATGCTTCTTAAGCATACGTGTAACCTCGGCCAGCACATCATTTACATCTAATTCGGGCGCATTTTCAGCTTCTGGAGCAGGAGCAGAAGACTCTGGCTCTAGTTGCTCTATGCTATATTGCTGGAAGAACTCGTCTTCGCATGCCTGTAAGGCCTCCTCCACAGACATATTGTTGTAGACAATCCGTGGAAGCAAGCTATGATAGATCATTGCTGTCTGCACAATAGCGCCGAAAGCGAGCTGGAATTGCTCGAAAGTGATAGTATTATCGGCAAGAGGGATAGCCTCTTCCAGGCGTATCTCACCGTCATCGAGATCAAGACCAAATTTACCAATGGCGATTCGGTAGTTGACAGCCATAAGCGCTTCCAGGCATTCCAGGCGCTTCTTTGAGCTTATTGCTCCTATTTGGGGAGCTACAAGCATGAGCCTTCTTGCATCTTCCTGTTGCTGAATACCCACTACCATACGCCATTGCCCATCATTTCCTTGAAAGAGAAGTTCAATGAAATTCTTCTCCTGATCTACATTTGCAAGCTTTAAGCCCATCCGTGTGAGGTAATCAATGAGCTGAGGAATGCCGAAGTTATCAGCCATGAAGTGCGCTCCTTCTCTTGTGCTGCTCTATCGACTGATGGTGAGGACGAGAGGCAAGAAGCAGCCTCTAGGGTAAGTATATCATATACTCAGGTTCTAGCAGTGCAGCCGTAGAAATAGAACCAGATAATTTATATATATGGCAAAGGCGATAGGCGCAGGAAGAATACAGAGGATGCGCTGCTTTTCTTTATATGGCCGATGAGATAGTATATAGGCATACCATGTTACTTTTGTCTTTTCCAGAGCGTATATGCGCTTATGATTGTTTCTATTGTACGTATACTTAAGTAGAGGTGAGCTATTTCGCAAGCGGAGGCATGCCTGTCTTTATCCCGCGTAAAATCTGCAACACTCTGTGAAGTAGCTTACTTAAGTAACGCAATGTGCAACTTTCGAAATAGGGATATCTCTCTCAGAGAGGGCATGAAGCGCGCTGCAAGGCGAGCTTGCGCAACTGCCTGAAGCTTTTCTTATTCTCTAGCCGCCGCAGCGGCAAAACTTGCACATGGGGTTAATTATGTTTTTGGACTAGTTAGGAGTACACAATGTCCAGCACAATGGATCATTCAGCCAGTCAGCAGGGGCTGAATACAGAGTCATTATCATTTGAGGAACGCCTGCAGCTTGGTGCCGAGAACGCTATAAAGTGTATGGGAGTCACAGAAAAGGATCGGGTCTTTATCTTAACTGACTTTGAACGTGAGAGTATCGCACGCCGCGTAGCATCTGCGGCCCTGGCACAGCACGCCGATGTTTCAGTACGTTTTCTTGAGCATTATGGAAAGCGTCCTTTGGCTGCCTTCCCCGATGAGATGCGCCGCGATATCAATGAAGCTCGTCCAACGGTTACCTACTATATTGCGACAGGCCAGCCGGGAGAGATTGCTTTCCGCATTCCTTTCTTGTCCTATCTCACGACTGAGCTCAAAGTGCGCCATGGCCATATGATCGGTATTAGCGAGGCGCTGATGACCGATGGCATGTGTGCCGATTATGATGAGGTATTTAGGACTACCAATCGGATCTACGAGATTGTCCGTAATGCACAAAAAATCCATGTGACCTCGGCAAAAGGAAGCGATGTCACAGCTACTTTCCATAAGGATTGGCGTTGGGTTCCCTGTAATGGGCGCTATGGGCAAGCTGGAGCCTGGGGAAATCTGCCCGAAGGAGAGGTATTTACTGCTCCGGCGACGCTTGATGGCGTGCTCGTCTGCGATGAGCTTGGCGACTTTTTCTCGGAGAAATATGGCGTATTGGAACAGCCCCTTACGCTTAAAGTGAAGGATGGCTATGTTACGGAAATAACTTGCGAGAACAAGGCTCTAGCCAAAGAGGTGCACGATTATCTCTTCTCCTCCCCTAATGGCAATCGAGCCGGCGAGTTTGCCATTGGGACCCTGACGAGCCTTAAGCGCCTGGTAGGTAATCTCTTGCAAGATGAGAAGCTTCCCGGCTTGCACGTTGCTTTCGGCGATCCCTATCCTGCATCGACTGGTGCAGATTGGAGCGCAATGGTACACGTAGATGTAATTCCAACGTGTTGCACTATTGAGGTCGATGGGCAAGTCATCATGCGGGATGGTAAATTTACCGTGTAATGCAACCTCTACGGCATAGGCAACGTATTACGCTATGAGAGAAATTTTAGCCTGGTTCTTATAACTGTTGGATCAGATCAGGGCAGACATAGATCTTCAGTTTTGATCTGATCCACTCAGCTTGGGTATCTGAGACCAATATATGGGCTGACGTTGACATTGGCTGCGATTCTTCAATAAAATTGAAGCGATTATCACTATGCGTCTTGAGGAATTGCTCTACTTTCAATTGGGCAGGCGTTCTCCATAATTAAGGAGAACTAGAGAGGAGCTGCGGCATGACTACAGCCCGAGGGAGGCATCTCGTCGGGGCCGTGCTGGGCTCTTGCAAATTAGAAAAGTTGCTAGGCTATGGAGGATCAAGCGCTGTATTCCTTGCCCAGCAGCTTCAAACAGGTGAAGAAGTTGCGGTAAAAGTCTTCTTGCCTCGGGCAAATATGGACGTACAGATGCAGAAAGACTTCTATACGCGCTTCTTACGTGAAGCCGAGGCCGCCAGTAAATTAGATCATCCAAATATACTGCCAATCTATGCCTATGGCGAGCAAAATGGCTTGCCATATATCATTATGCCCTATATGCCTGGAGGAACCCTATCTGAGTATATGGCTCAGCATGGAGCCCTTTCGTTAAAAGAGGCGCTCTGGTACCTTGAGCAGATCACCTCGGCTTTAGACTATGCTCATCGGCATGGATGTGTGCATTGCGATGTCAAGCCTGCTAACATGCTGCTGGATAGTACCGGTCGTCTCATGCTCTCAGATTTCGGGATTGCCCGCGTCTCACGTACCGGTGAGCTTTCCGCTCAAGTGGCCAGTAACAATGCCTTAATGGGCACACCTGACTATATCTCTCCTGAGCAGGCTATGGGCCGTACCCTCGATGGGCGCTCAGATATATATTCGCTAGGCGTTACACTCTTTTCTCTGCTGGCCAAGCGACTTCCGTTTCGGGCCGATACGACAATTGCTCTGGCGCTGCAGCACGTGCATGAGCCGCCGCCTTCGCTAACTTTAATCAGGGCCGATATTTCTCCCGAGCTTGATAGTGTGGTGCAGACGGCTCTGGCTAAAGATCCAGCCCGACGCTTTCAGACGGCCGGAGCCTTTTGTGAGGCCTTTGCGCGCGCCGTTGCGGCCTCTGAGCATGCCATTGCTATTGCCAATAGAGGAAGCGCGATTCTGGCTGGCAATCCCGGTTTTGTCAGTAGTCCTTCGCGCCCTCCCCTGACGGCTGCCTCTTCTCCAGGGGCCAAACCTGTGGCCCGGGGCAGTATGAAGTATCTGATCGCAACGGCTGTTCTGCTCCTGGCCTTAATTGTCGGAGGCGGTATTGCCGCGCGCCTGATCCTGACTGGCGTAACGTCGAAAGGCGCGTCAAAGGCGGCCAACTCAAATTCCATTTCGGCTGCTATTAATACAGTGACTCCGACGATGGCAGCAACCGATTATCTGTCAGAGCGAGATGATTGGCCGTCGAGTGCCACATTTTATTATGATGAGCAGCAGAAGTATCATATCTTGAATAAATCGGCAAGGAATGTAGCTCAGGCCCTCTATGGTGACCATAACTTTGGTGATTTTAGCTTGCATGTTGATATGGAGGAGATCCATACCTCCATCGGCCATGCAGATTATTATGGGGTTCTTTTGCGCGCTGCTGCCGACCAGTCCCGTTACTATATCTTCGAGATCGACACAACTCACGGCGGACAATATGCTTTCGTGCGCTTCGACGGCCAATCAGATACCCTGGCCACCGGCACTATTTCCTCTTTAGCGCCACCCGGCAAAAGCAATAATCTTGTGGTAAATGTGCAGGGCAATAACTTCATCTTTTATGTCAATGGCAAACAGGTAGGCCAGGCAACCGATAAATCGGCTACGCCTTTTACGCGCGGCCAGGTAGGGCTATATGTCGAGGATGAAGGGGCGGAAGTGGCCTTCTCCCGTTTTTATGTGAAAGCGAACTAAGCTGAAAACTTTCGCCATACAATTTTTTGAGCGCAATAAAGCCTTGAGAGCAGGTTTTGTCAGGTCCGGCCTGGTCCTTGACGCCTGCTCCCATTTTCTTCTCCTGTAAGCTGATTGGCGGCTGACGTTGGCCGGGAACTGTGGAGAATTTGTGGCCCGGGGCATGTCACCTCAGAAGATAGCATGCCCCATTTATCAAGGATGATTAGCCTATGGGCAGGTCCTCAACCTGTGATGGACGACGTGGGAAGAGGGCATTGAGGACAATCGCCGCTTCTCCGCCTACTATGACATCAGGAAACGCGTGACACAGCTCATCCAGGCTTCGATAGCCAAGGAGCAATTTGAGAAACGTCAGCGCTGGGATTCTTGCACCTGGATTAGGAGAATAGATAGGCGCTTTCCAGGGCTCGACTGCAGCCAGGCGCCCTTGTTGGAAATCCAGGCTTAGACCGCCGCGATAGAAATCAAGCCTGAGCTCGCCAGTATAGCCGGCGACAACCGATCTGGCCAGACGCTGCTCTAGAGCCGGAGCTATATGTTGTATAAAGCCAGTGAGATTGGGGATACGTATATACCAGGCATAGGGAGCCTGTGAGATGGGCGTAAGATTTTTATCGAGGGCCTTGTAAAGCGGGTGCTTTGCTTGCAGTCGTAGCTCAATCTGTTTGTATGGGCCATGCTCCGGAGCCCGCACTGGCAATTGTGAGCCGTGAGCCTGCAAGGCTCGCAGGACGGGAGGCAGAAGCGCGAGCAGATTTGTGCCGGCAGCGACTTCCATTGAAAAGACTGTAAGCTCCTGAGATCTGATCACTGCGCTTGCCAATATATAGCCTTGAGCAGCGCCATCCCTGTCAATAATCATATGTATGCCTGCTTGGCGCTGCTCAGGAGGTTGTTCGATAATGTATTGCCAGTAAGAGGCGGGCAGCAGCGTATATACCGCGTTCTCGGTGCGCCTTTGATGGTAGAATGTGAGCAGCGAGGGAACATCCTCTACCGTGGCCGGGCGAAGTTGGTAGGCCTCGCATTCGTCTCCCTGAGCTGGGGGAATGCATTGTAGCGGAATTATACGCTTTCCTTCAAACTCTAGCGCATATTCGTAGCCAAACTGCCTATAGTAATAGGGAATGCCAGTAATGCCCTGGAGCAGATGTCCCTCGGCTGCGCTGCGGGCATGGAGCAGCTCAAATAACGCGCGAATGAGGCCGCGATGACGATAAGCAGGATCGCTCGCCACTATTTCGGGGCGCCCTATAGCAAACGGAATCCCCTCGTATTCCCAACGGTGCCGCCATAAACATGCGCAAGCTACCAGGGGATTGCCTTCTTTATGTATATCTTCTACAAGAGCGAAATCGCCAGAGCTCATAAAAGGATGGCGATCGCTCATCAGTTGACGTACGTCTTGCATCGTACGGGCATCGGGTGGCTCATCTTCTTTATGTCTGAAGACAAGCCCGGCCAGGTGCGCGATATTCTCGCTATCAGAGGTGGTGGACCAGCGCAAGAGCAGCCCATTACCAAGGTCTCGCCGGTAATGAGCTGCCGCTGGTGCAGTAAGCAGCATATATCCTCTCTTTCAGATATAGTTAAAGAATCACTAACGCAGCGCTAGAGAATCAGCCAGTAAGAGAAGCTGAAAATAAGCGATAGATAAAGTTAAAAATCACAGGATGAAAAAGCGCGCTATTGAGCTGTACAGCTCCCTCGGCCAGAGGCTCAAACTGCTCTCCTGAAGGGTGGCTTGAGATCCAAATAATAAATAGTAGTATGGATCAGGATAGATATAGAGAAATGCTTTAATTTTAGTGAAGCGTCTCAGCTGTAAGCAGAGCGTTACCCTTTATCGGCTGTGCTATAATACGTGTGATTAATATAAACTATACAGAGCTGTAAAGAGAGTTGTCAAGCGGCCTGCTAGGAGCTGATGAAGCCCCAGGTATTCTCCAGTTTCAAGGGGAGATGAAGGGAAGTTTTTGCTCGGGCGTGAGGTATAGAGCCGCGATTTTCCCTTCGCTGCTATGGTCGGAGATTAGTCCTCCGTAGAGCCAAATCCCGCGCAGAAATGGAGCAATTGACATCGCTTTTACAACCCTCTATACTGAGTCTGACCGAAAACAGAACTTAGCCGCTATGTATCTCGGTGCTTGCATGGCGTGCCAAGAGGAGGATACCTGAACAATGACCTACGTAATAACTCAGCCTTGTATTGGCGTAAAGGACGCATCCTGCGTAGATGTCTGTCCGGTTGATTGCATTCATCCAGCCCAGGGTGAAGATGGTTTTGATGAGGCGGAGCAGCTCTATATCAATCCTGATGAGTGTATCGACTGTGGCGCTTGCGAGCCCGCGTGTCCTGTGACCGCCATTTTTGAGGAATCGGCTGTTCCGGAGGAATGGAAGAACTTCATACAGATCAACGCAGATCATTACGCTTAGCGGCGCAAGCGTAATGGCGATAGATTTATCTGGTGAATTTGCCATTGTCTCGCTGAGAGGCAATGCGATGGGGCGAGCGTATCATCTTTAGCCAAAGGGGTAAGCTTGCCCCATAGAGTACCTGGCATTTTTTTTATTTCTACAAGTTGTGATATAATACTCGTGCTACGTTCAATCTGTATGCACACTACTTCTTATATGGAGCAGACCCCTATGCCAATAACCAGACGCAGACGAGCAAATCCACCTGATCAGCCGGAGAATAACAATCATCAATCCGTTGATCAGACAGAAAATGCGGCGGAAGCATTAGCGGCGGAACAAACTCCTATTGTGCCAGAGGCGGAAGCCCCTGGTGGCACCGGAGCGCCTGCTGTAAATCGTATGGAAAGCAGTACGTATCCGCTTAATCAAGTAGTACCTCCGGCACCAACAGGAAATGGTGAGCGTATAGAGCGCAATGAGCGCATAGAGAGGGCCGAGCGCCAGGAGTACGCGCCTACCCCCATTGAAGGTGGGAGACGAACTGCCCGGGGAGAAATTTTCCGCCGTCCTCCTCAGCCTCCGGCTCAACCCATGGCTCCGGCGTCGGTAACATCGGCACCGCTACAGCCACCATCGCATGAAATCGGCTTGCCTCTTGGCAATCTCTTGCACCTTGCCTATAATCCTGGCTATACAGGGGCCGATGAGGCACGCAGTGCTTTATTACATCAATTGGCGAACGAGAGTAAGAGCGGTGGCCGCGCGCGCTGCTGGAGCTGTGGTTCTTTAGCAATTGTCTATGATTGCTGGAATACCCGGAGTAGAACCTTTGGTGAGGTTGGGGTAGCAATCTGTGAAATTTGTGGCGTATGGAGTGTCATGTAATCGCGATGAGTATTGCCTATTCTGAAGGGAGAATAGACATGACAATGGGTCAGGATCTCCCTGCTCCCCGCTGCCCTCGCTGCGGTGGCCGAATGTATAGGCCTGTAGGAAGCGCATTTTACTGGCATGCCGATAATAATCATCCACCCTGTGAGATTACTAATATTGCTGAGATTCCAGATGTGGCCCCTGTAACTGAAAACCATACTACTGAAGCGCTTGAGGAACGGCCTCAGAAGCGAGATCACTCCGGCTAGTACATTATGGCTAGCACACACCTGGTAGATGTTTGGTAGATATTGGGCAACCACCCTATGGCGAAGATTTTCACTGTTCCTGAACTGGCAAAGATGCAACCATAACTGTTGCTTTGCGTATAGCATAGTGAGGAGGTCCTCTTGATGGCTAAAGAGGATCGTTGGATATGAGATCTCTGTAGCCGTGAGGTGCACTATGTATTATAATTCGAGAAATAACGGTCCCTTTGGCGGCGGTGCGTTTCGCTCTCGCTATCAATACCAGACCTTGCCTTATGGATTCGAAGGCGTGCAGGCAAGCGGCCTGATTAGTAAAGTCATGGGCTTGCTGGCTTTCTCCTTCATCTTTGCCAGTATTGGCGCCTTTGTCGGTATATCCATAGGCTTGAGCTATGGAGCATACTGGATCGTCGCTATCGCTGGGTTCGTTGTACTGATCGCTCTTCAATTCCTGATCCAGAAGTCAGGTCTTAACCTGGTGCTCTTGTATCTCTTCACTTTCCTGGAGGGTTTGTCACTTTCACCGTTGTTAAGCCTCTATCTGAACTGGAATAGCAATATATTGGGTGAAGCGTTTTTGATGACGGCTGTCACCTCACTGGCGCTGGCTTTCTATGCCTGGACGACCAAGCGTGATTTTACACGCCTTGGCGATTACCTCTTTATCGGGGTAATTCTCTTGCTGATAGCAAGCCTTGTGGGCATCTTTTTCCACACTACCTTGCTGGCCTTGATCATTTCGGTCGTGGGTATTGCCATTTTTGCAGGCTATGTATTGTATTATGTGCAAAGGGCTAAATACCTGGCGGACACCTTACCCAATGCTATCGGTTTGACGGTTTCCATCTTTATTACTGTCTTAAACCTGTTCCTGTATATCCTGCAGTTGTTGACGATCCTGCAGGGAGGAAATCGCCGCGACTAAGCTAGCATACGTTTTTTGAGCGGGCTTTCCCACGTCGCGATCGCGCAAGAGGAGAACAAAGCCGGAATAGAAACTTCCCTGGCTTTGTTCTCTCCTGTAGTAAAGATATACAGGCGAAAGCCTTGTGAAGAAGTGCCAGATAGAACATTTGACTTGGAAAGTGAGTGAGATAGTATGGATAATCATGCCAACTTATTCCATGTGAGTGATAAGGATTTTAAGACAAAAGTCCTTGATTCTGCGGAGCCGGTAATTGTAGATTTCTGGGCTACCTGGTGTGGCCCTTGCCGGGCTATTGCTCCCGTATATGAGAAGTTGAGCGATAAGTTCCAGGGTAAGATGGGCTTCGCAAAGATGGATGTCGACCAGAATCTACGCACGCCTGGAGACTATGGAATTCAGGCTATTCCTACGATTATCGTCTTTAAGGACGGAAAAGAGGTTCATCGCATGGTTGGACCACATCCTGCTCGCCTGGAGGCTGAGATCGAAAAAGTTCTGGCGACTGCATAGTAAAATTGCTTGTTTTTGCGGTTGTGATCTGGTGACTTTTTAGAACCAGGTCACAATTCGCCTGGTTCCCTACTCGACGCTTTCCTCATTTTGTGATATATTCTTCCCATATTATACACGTCTTTTCTTGTGTTGTCTGGACATAAGGGGAACCGTAATGCCAACTTTAGAACGTTCAAATCCATTACCTTTGTATTATCAGCTAAAAGAGGTGCTTAAGCAACAGATCAACGCCGGTCATCTGGCACCTCATACAGCTATTCCTTCGGAACCAGAACTGGTTGCACAGTACCATGTGAGCCGTGCCACGGTCCGGCAGGCTTTGACCGAACTGGTCCACGAAGGGCTTCTCTATCGTCAGCATGGTAGAGGAACATTTGTATGTGAGCCAAGAGTGCAGCAGCACATTGTAAGCGAGCTCAACAGCTTCACTGAAGAGCTGCGCAAGCGTGGGTTGCAGCCTGGTGGCGTGCTTATTGTCAGCGAACTGGTGCGAGGCACACAGGCTGTTCGCGAACAGTTGCGCCTGACAGACGAAGAACAGGTCGTCCGACTTGAGCGTGTGCGTACTGCCGATGGAGCTCCTATTGCTTATGAGGTCAACTATTTGCCCTACCCGCGTGCCGTTAGCGTATATCAGCGTGCCAGGGAAACAGCAGATGGATCGCTCTATCATCTCATGGCCAGCGAAGGACTTCACCCATACATTGCCGAGCACTCATTTAAGGGGGATGTAGCCTCCGAGCG
Source organism: Ktedonosporobacter rubrisoli (assembly GCF_004208415.1). Lineage (GTDB taxonomy): Bacteria > Chloroflexota > Ktedonobacteria > Ktedonobacterales > Ktedonobacteraceae > Ktedonosporobacter > Ktedonosporobacter rubrisoli. Next base: position 9,396,921 of record NZ_CP035758.1, read on the forward strand.
TGAGGCAGAGCTCTTACGCATTACCGCTGGCGAGAGCGGCATACGTCTATTGTGTACTACCTTCGATGAGACCGGCGCTCCCATCGAGTACACCGAAGCTTTCTATCCTGGTAGCCGCTATGATCTTCGTCTGACCTTGCGGGTCACCAAATAGTAGGGTTCTGGGTCTCTCGAATGTCCCTGCCTCAAAAGCCTGTACTGCTCAGAGGCCGCGCTTGCACCTCTGCTAGCATACTATGAAGTGGATGGCAAGGCGTGCTATACTACGCAGGGACACTCATAGTACATACTTGAGGTAAGACAAGCGGGATTGAATAGAGGAGAAACAGAGCGACGTATGGATGACATACAAGATAGAAACACAAATGATGGCAAGAATGCTGTGCCTATTCCCTTTATACGCCGTGAGGAGCTTGCTCGTCCTAAAGACGAGCAAGCATGGACCGATAGGGGGAATGCCGCGGCTCAGGCCGGGAACTATGAGGAGGCAGAAGAAGCTTTTGAGCAAGCTGTTGCGCTAAGCCCTGCTGACGGGCGGGCGCGCTATAATCTGGCTCTGGCTCAGCAGTGTCTCCAGGATTATGGCGCGGCTGTCGCTGGCTATCGTCGGGCTATCGATCTTGATCCTCAGCTAATCGATGCCTATATTAATCTGGGTAATGTCTATAGCGAGTTGGGTCTGCATAGGGAGGCGCTAGAGACATTCCAATTAGCTATGGAGTTAGCTCCCGATAATGACGAGATCTGTCTGAGTGTTGGTGAGGCCTATCGCATTCAGAATCTTTTTCAGGATGCGATCCAGGCTTATCGCCAGGCGCTTATTCTTAATCCTGAGAATATTGCGGCTGCCGATAGCCTGCGAGATACTCGTGAGCGTGTCAATGATCAATTACGTCGCCTCATGGAGCAGGAGCGACGTATAGATGCTGATCCTGCTGATCCGTCGCGTTATGCGGAGCTTGCCAGCCTCTACCTTGACATGCGTCGTTATGATGAGGCCCTATCTACAGCGAATCAGATGCTCTCACTTGATCCTGATGGACGAGCTGGTTATGACATGCTAGCTGCGGTCTATGAGCAGATGGATGATCGCGATCAGGCTGCCGAGACGTATGCGCGCATTGTGGCTATGGACCCTGATGACGCCGAGGCCTGGGAGCATCTGGGCACCTGGCGCTCACTACAGGGCAATCTTGAAGAGTCTGTCAACGCGTATGCTCGCTCAGTTGATCTGGAGCCGCAGCGCATTACTGCCCGCTTTAGTCTGGCCGAGGCTTATTACGATGCTGAGCGCTACGATGAGGCCCTGGCGGTCTTCCAGGGTCTGATAGAGAGCGGCCAGAGTGATCTTCTGCAAGGTGAGGATGTGGCTGCGGCTTATGCAGGACTTGCCGATACCTATAATGCTTTGGGACGCTATGATGATGCCATTAAGACTGCCCAGGAGTTGTTGGAGCGCTCCGAGGATGATCCCGATGGCTACTATCAGCTAGCTACGGCCTATGATGGGCTTGGGCGCCTTGATGAGGCTGTTGAGAACTATCATAGCGCCATCGTTAGCGATCCGCTCAATGCCGATTACTATAACGACCTTGCCGATACTCTACGGAAGGCGAAGCGCTATGAAGAGGCTATAGAAGTTGGCCAGCAGGCTATTGCTATGGACCCTTCTATGTTGATTGCCTACGAGACCCTGGCACAGATCTATACGGAGATGAATCGCCCTGAGGATGCTGCTGCGGTGATGAGGCAGGTCGAGGCGTTGCGCTCCATGGATGAGGGCGGCGAGGATTAAGTCTCGCTGCTATGAAACATTCCGAATTGTGTTGGCAGGGGCAAGCCTTTCCCCTGCGAGATGACGGTATGTCCTGGACCGTATATCGCAGGGGTAAATTTCTGGATTGCTCAAACTCTGGCAGGTTTCTGTTATGCTCACCTGTCTGAGGAAGCCATGATTCCCGTTTGTCCTTAGCGGGTAATCCTCCCTTACCCGCACTGGGCTCCGGGACTGCTTATCTCCCATCAGTTTAAGCCGGCGAGTCGGTTGGCTGGAAAGTTCGGCATGACTCTTTCTGCCGGGCTGTCACGTTTACTGTCTTTGCTGCCTTTTCTCGATGCAATCACTGAACTCTTCCAGGTCCTGCAGGCGCTGTTGGATATGCTCATAGAGCATGTCGTGATCGAGCGAGCTGGGATCATGGACAAGTGCGTCGCGTAGATTCGTCAGCAATTCCAGCCGATAGGCGAGCGAGCGTGGGATAAGTTGCTGGCTTGCGACGATGCTCAATAAGTCATGATACTCCTCCGGGCGCTTGAGACCAAATGAGGCGACCAGCGTTCCACAGATTAATAAACATGCTTCTATGGCTAACTGCAAGTAACGTTCGCCCAGGCCATAGATGCGGTAATTGCTACAGAACTCTTCGCGCTTGACGTTGCCCAGGTCGCGAAGAATATGTATGGCTTCACGCAATTGCTTGAGATGATGTTCTACCAGATCTTTATCGATGGGCAGCAATTGTCCATGCAGGCGGCGGCTCAGGGCCTGGTTCTGGATATCGTCAAATTTTTTGAAGTCAAGGTAATCCATGACCGCTTTCGTCTCGAAGGACACGCGCTGTTTTTCATCACGACTATAGAGGATCTGACCGAATTTGATGACTTGCAATTTTAGCAAGAGTGAGGCCTGATTCAGGATCATCACGTCGATCGAGTCAGATTCCAGGCGCTTTGCTAATTCACTGAAGAAGTAAAGCTGATAATCGAGAAATTGATCTGATTTGATCTGGTCCATCAACAGAATTGCGATATCAACGTCAGTAAGATAACCAAATGAGGTTCGGGTGGACAATGAACCGGCGAGGTATGCAGCATTAACTGGACTTTGTGCGAAGAGTTGGCTCAGCCGCGTCTGCTGTTCGAATAAGTTCATCAACGACCTCCGAGAAAGAACCCTGGACCTTAATCCCAGGCCGTTGTATGCATAAAGGTGCATAGCTGTAGAACTATGCTGACATTCAATTACAACTATACCATAAAAATGTTGGCTGGCGTAACCCGTATCGCCAGGGAAGCGGCGAGAAGGGCAAAACTCTAGGATCGAGGCTTGCTTTCCCAGGCGCTTCACTTCTTGATGAAGGTTAGCCCTCTACCCATTCTTCTCCGCTGGTTGCCACTTCCTTTTTCCAGATTGGTACAGTTGTCTTGAGTGTGTCGATAATATAGCGACAGGCTTCGAAGGCTTCTGCACGGTGAGCGCTGCCTACTGCGATGATGACGCTGGCCTCACCTATTTCCAGGCGCCCAAAGCGATGGGCGACGGCGATATGCTCGATGCTCCAGCGGCGTTGAGCTTCGGCAATGATTGTGTGTATCTGCTCTTCGGCCATCTCTTTATAGACATCATATTCGAGGTAGCTGATTTGTTTTCCCCGGGCATGGTTGCGGACGACGCCCTCAAAAACCACAATACCACCTACTGCAGGATCGCTGACAGCGGCGACGAGCGCGTCGCGGTCGAGGGGCTCATTGCTGAGCTGAACTATTGGTTGCATGCTGCTGCTTCCTCCATTGGCCTGCCTCCTCCCATTGGCGGAATGAATACCAGCTCATCGTTTTCGTGGAGCTCTGTCTCGGCGGGCACATAACTGCGATTGACCGCGTAGGTAGAGCGCTGCATGATGGGCTGTAAGCCTTGATGATTTTTGAGTACAAGCTCACGCACCTCGGCCACGCGGATGCCTGCTGGTACTGTGAGCGTCTCCTCTGCTTGCCCCACTGCCTCACGAAATGAGGCAAAATAGCGTATACGAATTTTCATGTATACAAGTATAGCATAAAGGGGTTCTGGCGTAGCGGACTGATAATTTTAGCCTGAAAAATTGGCAAGCGCGGATGCCTGAGTGGCAGGGCTATTTAGTTTTTAGAGAAGCAGGAGATACCTCTCCAGTGGAGAGGGCACCCTCTCTGGGAGAGAGGTATCTCTGTCCGGGGGACAAGTATCAGAGGACAGCCTGTCCTCTGCCGGGGCATGGGGCGTGCCCCATTTTCCCTTCTTCTCGGGTGGGTGGGGCAAAACAGGAAAATTAAATAGCCCTGCCTGAGTGGCAAGCGCGTTAAATTGAAAAAGAGGGGCTTTAAATTGGTATACTAGTCTCTTGTACTGGCTTATTGCTGATAGAGCACTCTGCGGCGAATTACAAGGCGTTAGAAAGCCTTTGCTAAGACATTGTTATGCTAGATGCTGGCAAGGAAACGAAATAGCTATGCCAAAACGCGATTCTTATGATACGGTTATCGTTGGTGCGGGCCCTAATGGGCTGGCTGCCGCGATTGCGCTGGCCCAGGAGGGACGAGGTGTCCTACTTGTGGAGGCAAACGCGACGATTGGTGGTGGCGCTCGTTCAAAGGAACTTACGTTGCCGGGTTTTGTCCATGACGTTTGCTCTGCTATCCATCCGCTGGGGCTGGGCTCGCCATTTTTTCAGACTTTGCCTCTAGAGCAGTACGGGCTGCGCTGGCTGCATGCACCGATCCCGCTTGCGCATCCGCTTGGCGATGGCTCCGTTGCTTTGCTCGATCGCTCTCTAGAGGCGACGGCGGCCACCCTTGGCCAGGATGCCCAGGCTTATATGCGCTTGATAGCGCCTCTTGTGGACTCGTGGGATAAGATTGTTCAAGCCTTTCTGGGTCCGCTGCGCCTGCAACCACTCCTGAGCCATCCCCTGGCGCTGACGCGCTTTGCGCTGTCGGCCTTGCGCTCGCCTCATGGCCTGGTTGATAGCCATTTTAAGGGAGAGCAGGCGCGAGCACTTATGGCGGGTTTATGCGCCCATTCTATGCTCCCTCTCGATCAGGTGCCAGGGGCTGCTATCGGTTTGATGCTGGCTCTGGCCGGCCATACTCTCGGCTGGCCCATGCCTGAAGGTGGCTCGCAGAAAATTGTTGATGCCCTGGCTGCTTATCTGCGCGCTCTGGGTGGCGAGATTGTGACTGGCGTGGAGGTGAAATCGCTCTGGGATCTGCCCCGGGCACGGGCCATCATCTTTGATCTCACGCCTCGCCAATTGGTGCGGATAGTGGGGACGCGCTTGCCGACGTTCTATCGCGAAAGCTTGCAGCGCTATCGGTATGGGCCGGGAGCTTTCAAAGTTGATTATGCCCTGGATGGGCCGGTTCCCTGGAAGGACGATGTGTGTCTACGCGCGGGTACTGTTCATCTTGGTGGGAGCTTTGCCGAAATTGCGGCCGCGGAAAAACAGGTAGCGTTGGGCGTGCCTCCCGAGAGGCCTTATGTGCTTCTGGCCCAGCAGAGTCTTTTCGATCCGACGCGGGCGCCAGCTGGCAAGCAAACGCTCTGGGCGTATTGCCATGTTCCGAATGGCTCTATGCTTGATATGACTGAGCGCATAGAGGCGCAGATTGAGCGCTTTGCCCCGGGCTTTAGGGAGCGCGTTCTGGCTAGACATGTGATGAGCCCGCTTGATTTTGCGCAATATAACGCGAACTATGTCGGCGGGGATATCAACGGAGGTATTCAGGATCTCTGGCAGCTCTTCACGCGACCGGCCCTGCGCCTGGTTCCGTATACAACACCGCTTAAGAATATCTACATTTGTTCGTCATCGACGCCGCCAGGCGGAGGTGTGCATGGCATGTGCGGCTATTTTGCCGCTCAAGCGCTGCTGCGGGCCGATGCCCGGCATTCGGCTAAAGGATAGCTTTAGGGGCCTCCCGAAGCTTTAGGTGAGCAGCTTTACTGCCGCTCCGGGTAAAGCATTCGGGATGGCTGAGACTCAAAGCAGATTAGTTTGGAGACTGAATAGCTTTGATGAGTTCAAATGCATCGGGCGAGCCAAGGCCTGTCGCCATATCGTAATTAGGCCCGGCTGGATAGTAGCCGTTATTAAGCCCTGTAATGTCATGGAATTGGTGCGAGAAGCCTGCTGCATTATCGAAGTGATAGATGATGTAATTAAACAGGCCCGGCCGCTGATCATAGTAAGTTCTTGCCAGTGCGGCTATGCCAGCCCAGATAGGCGCGGCGCAGGAAGTTCCTCCAATGCGTACCCAGCCCGGCTGTGAGGTGAATTCGCCGGTTGAGCAACTGCTATCGCCGGGATCTGTGCAATAGATGGAAAAGCCTGTGCCGGGATCGGCGTCAATGGCTACATCAGGATTCTGGCGGCATAAAACTCCTGCTTCCTGGTGACAATAAGCGCCATATTGGCTGTAATCGGCATCGTATCCCTTCGCGCGGGTCTCGATCACGCCGGGTAGGGGGTGATTGTGGCTATCAAAGACATAATCACCGCTGCCCCAAACTCTGCTCACGCCGCCGCCGCTGCCTCCTCCAGCACAGGTAGTGGCGTTACAGGGATGACTGATCCAGGCCAGTTCCTTACTTGCCCCAGGATATTGAGGATGGGGATCGTTGTGTGGATCAAACAAGATGTTGCCATCGAGCTGCCGGAAAGAAGTTCCGCCGACGCTCGTCACATAAGGCTGATTGTTGGGATCTCCTATTTGCAGGCTTTGGGATGCGGGTGGCTTGGAATCGCTTCCAGCACAGCCGTAAGCGCCGGAATCGCCAGATGCGCTAAAAAGGCTTTGTCCTTGCAGTGCCATTTGGAGAAAGATTTGATATTCAGCCAGAGCCAGTTGTGAGGTGACACTGTACTCGCATGAAGAGCCCCAACTAATGCTAAGTGCATCTGCCTGGTTATCGTCTGCCATGCGCTGAAACTGGGCCAAGCTGCCTAGCTCAGTGTTGGGCGATTGATACACGATGAGCTGCTTGATCCCCGGCGCGGTGGCCAGCTGCAGTTCGATATCAAGCTCTACTTCTCCGGCGTTCTTGTGGTCAGTGGCACCGCCCATAACGAGCCTATCAACAAGGGGAGCGGCTGGCAGCTTATACTGTTTCTCATATTGGCTGATGTCATTGGCCTTATAGCCAGAAAGCTCAAAGAGTCCCAGGGTGGTTCCTTGCCCCCTGGCTTTGAGGCTTTGGTATACCGGATCGATATGATATATGCTGGTAAACTGGGACGGTGTGAGCCCACTTCCCAGCGGACCCCCTCCGTAGGGCTGTGGCTTTTTCTTGCTAGCCTCATTATCGCGTATATCATAGGCTTTAAAAGCCGCAAAGCCGTTGAGGCCAAAGACGCCAAGTACATTGCCTGCTATCAGCTTTGGCAACTTTAAGTCGGCATTGTTCCCGTAGTAGCTCTGTGCTGCGCCAAAGCTGTAATCGTTGATGGTGGTATGAAATATACCCTCAATCTGCTGAACTGTGCCTCGTGCTAGAATGAGGGCTGGATTGGATGAAGGGATGAGCTTTAAGCCTTCCTGGGTCAAAAAGTGGATGGTTGCTGATCTTTGGGCGCTTGCCGGCCCAAAACGAGCGGCAAAATCAGCGGGAGTAATCCACTTGTGATAGTGATTGCTATGGGGATTATAGAGATCATGCAAGAGCCTTTGTTGGGCACCTGGATCTTGCGCTTTAAGAAGCAAGCCAATGGTCAATTTATCGTAAGGGCTATGGACGCGAATAAAGTGAGCAGCCTTTGTCCACTGCGCAGTACTACCATTTAGGGTAACAAATGGTGAGGGAGATGCCTCTGTACTCCTTACATGGAAATAAAGGGTGGATAGTATCATTCCCAGCGCTATGATAAGCCCCACGCCGGGCAGGATGGGGAGTGCTGCTACTCTTAGATTCCTCACAACCTGATCCTCCTCACATCGTTTTTCTATCAAATCCGGCAGATGCATAAAAGAAGTGGCAGGTCCAGGCACGCCACAAGCGCGCCGATGATTTCCATTTTTCCCTATCCACATCCTCAACGGACCTGATAGCAGATCCTCTCTTAATTGCTTCCTGGTACACAAGAAGCCAAAAGGATAATATAAGCAATTACATCATATGGTGAAGAAGATTATCATTGAGATCGGGTTAAATTCTGGTTGCTAACGGGTTGTGGTCGAGGAAACATGGCCCTGGAAAGCCCTGGGGGAGAAAAGAGCATATACGCCTGAAAGGAAGAAGCAAGTGGGAGAAGAAGCCATCCGAAGGATTGATAGTTGAGAGGCAGCCCTTCGAATGGCCGGGATGAACATATTTAGGCCAGGCGCAGAGCCAGCTCAGCGAGCATACGCACGCCTACACCTGTTGCCCCTTTTTCCTGGTAGGGCTTTTTCGTCTCGACAAAAGCCGTGCCGGCTATGTCAAGATGGGCCCATTTAGCATCGCCCACAAAGTTTTGCAGGATCTTCGCAGCTGTCACCGAAGAAGCCTCGCGGCCACCTGTCTGCTTGATATCGGCTATATCGCTCTTAATTTGTTCGTTATAGTCGTCATCCAGTGGCATCGGCCAGTACTTCTCACCTGCGCTCTGACCAGCACTGATGATCTCTTGCGACAGTTGTTCATCGTTGCAGAACAGGCCGGTCATAAAACTGCCAAGCGCAACTACAACGCCGCCGGTCAGAGTGGCCAGATCGATAATTGGCGATAGGCCCTCCTTGGCAGCATAAGAAAGCGCATCGGATAGAATGAGTCGTCCTTCTGCATCGGTATTGACGATTTCTATCGTCTTACCATTAGAGATGCGCAGAATATCGCCGGGGCGATAAGAGGTGCCGCTGGGCATATTCTCGCAGGTAGGAACCAGGGCCGTCACGTTGATAGGTGGCTTGAGCTGAGCAATTGCCTGCATCGCCCCGAGCACAGCTGCAGCGCCGCCCATATCGCTCTTCATATCTTCCATGCCCGCTGCAGTCTTGAGCGAAAGTCCGCCACTATCAAAGGTGATGCCCTTACCTACCAAGGCCAGACCTTTATTTGTGCTATCGGGCGCGCCGCGGTAGCGTAAGATAACGAAGCGGGGCGGTTCTGCGCTCCCTTGCGTCACACCGAGCAAGCCACCCATTTTTAATTCTGTAATTTTGTCCTTATCGAAAATCTCGCAATCAAGGCCAACGCGGCGGGCCATTGCCGCGGCGCGATTTGCTAATTCCGTGGGCGTCAACACGATTGGTGGCTCATTGACAAGATCACGCGCGAAGTTTGTTGCTTCGGCCAGGATGCGCCCTTTTTGTAAGGCTTGCTGTAAGTCCTCAGCGCTGCTGTTTTCCACAAGAACAGCGATGCGCGAGACAGTTTTATTCTCCTCGCGCGTAGAGAAATAGTGGTCGAACTTGTATAGGCCAAGCAGAGCACCTTCTACCTGAGCCTGCGTATAGTGTGGTGTGGCAGGATTTCCCTGTGCGGCCAGGACAATATGCTGAGCGCCAGTGTTTTGCGCATGGCGAGCCGCGATAGCTGTGGCGCGGCGCAGCGATTGCGCAGTGAGCTGGGCTTGAGGGCCTAGACCGACAACGATAACGCGCCTGCTTGCCAGGCGTCCACGCGGATGGAGGGTAAGCATTTCTCCCAGCTTGCCTTGAAACTCGCCGTCTGCGCTGCGCTCGCTGATCAGACCATCCAGCAGCTTATCGACAGCCTCAGCGGTAGCAGAGAGAACAATGCCCCCTTCGTTTTGTTTTGGAGCCTTAATGGCAGCTCCTACAAGCAATGCATCACACTGTATATCCTGCACTGCCTGTGTAATCAGTTGGATATGCATGTCTAGAACCTTCTAACCTTGTTAAATTGCTTCCTGGTGAACAAGAAAAGGAAGCAGGTAGTACGCAAAAATCCCCTTGAAGGATCTTCCCTTGGAGCCAGTTAAATAACCTTATCCAGGAGGCAGAGCAATTGCCCTGAGAACAGGCTCTGTATAGTCCACGTGAGGATGGTGCATAGCTACAATGCTAGTATCGCATCTGGGCTAAAGATATACAAGCATCAGGCTGCAAAGCTGCGAAAGTTTGGGGCTAACGTTGTAGCAAGCGCTCAACGACCTCCAGGAGTTGTCGTGGCTTAAATGGCTTGGTTAAATATTCGGTGCAGCCAATTTGTTTGGCTGCTTCGCCTTCATCGTTAAGGGCAAAGGCCGTGACGGCCACAATCGGGACATTGGCAAGACCTGGACGTGCGCGGATGAGTTGTGTTGCACGGTAGCCGTCAAGGACGGGCATAGAAAGGTCAGTAAGAATAAGGTCAACCTGTTCCTGATCAAGAATATTGAGAGCTTCGCGACCATTTGAGGCCGAGAGGCAGCGGTAGCCACGTGTCGAAAGGACGCGCTCAATAAGGATACGGTTAGAAGCCTCATTCTCCACAACCAGGATCGTCGCTGGACGAGTATTCTGCGTGGGTGTATTCATTGTAGATTCTCTCTTCTGCTGTGTATTCAAGTGCTTGACTGAGACCATAAAAGCGTCAGACTTCAGATCCCTGGGCAATGGCGACGGGTAGCGTAAATGAAAAAGTTGAGCCCTGTCCCAGGACGCTTTCCACGGCAACCTCACCACCTTGCAGCTCAATAAGCTTTTTGGCGATTGTTAAGCCAAGGCCAGTGCCGCCAAAACGACGGGTTGTGCTCCCATCGGCCTGCCGAAACGCCTCAAAGATGTAATCGAGGGCCGCCGGCGAGATACCGATGCCGGTATCGCTTACCGAGATACGCACCATATCATTAGTGATGCGAACGCAACGAAGCGTGACCCCTCCCTTTTCGGTAAATTTGAGAGCGTTAGAGGCAAGATTAATGGCGACCTGGCGGATGCGGTGGCCATCGGCAAGGACGTGGGGGATGTCGCCTTCTATGTTCAGGTTAAAGTAAAGCTCTTTGTTATTGGCCATCGGCTTTAACTGGTTGACTACCTCGGTTAGACATTCTTTAAGCTCTAGTGGCTCTGGCTTGACCTCAATGCGGTCAGCTTCTATCTTGGAAAGATCCAGCATATCGTCAACAAGATGTGAAAGATCTTCGGCCCGTCGTACCATAAATTGAATATGCTCTTCCTGTTCAGGAGTAAGTTCACCGTCTACAAACCCTTCAAGGATTAACGCACCGTAACTGATAATACTATGCAACGGAGTGCGCAGTTCGTGGGTCACATTAGCCAGGAATTGAGATTTCAAATGGTTTGCACGTTCCAGGGCCTCATTCTTTTCTTTGACCTCGGCAAATAAGATGGCATTCTGGATGGCCATAGAGGCCTGAATGGCCGCTGTACTTAGTAAAAAGGTGTCTCTGCTGCTGACCTGATAGGGTTTATCCGCATAGAGTATCAGAGCACCTATGGCCTGATCTGGCAGCAATAAGGGCACAGAAATGGCCGAGCGATAGCCGGCTTCTAGCGCCATGGCAGCCCAGGGCTCTTGGCGTTCGCGATAGATTGCCGCGATGTCTTCGCCATAGGCAATTTTTTGTCTCTGGATGACCATACGCGCAAGAATCATATCAAGATCGCGCAGGGCCTGGCGAGGAATGCGCGGACGACGTAATGGGCCATAAGCTGTTGAGTGCGAGGCAACCTGGGTGAGCTTTGGCGCGCGCACTGCCGAACGTTTGTTGCCACCGACAGCATTTTTACGTATGTTCGCTGGTATTGCCGCTAATTTTGAAGTGACGGCCAGGGTTATATCTCCATCGGGATCTGCATGTACCGTAACAACACCATGCGGCTTAGAGTCGCTAAGCCCCGAAGAATCCGCAAGCGCTGTGATATCCTGATCCGACCATTGCGCTACAGCCCAGGGCGAGAGCATTTCCCGCCCATAGAGCAATAGCGATACATGCCTGACATGCATGATGCGCCCCATGCGCGCAACGATTTCGCCAAGTAGCGGTTCCAGGTTAAGCGTAGAGATAAGGGCATCGCTCATAATCAGCAGATTGCTCATTTGCTCGGTCATCGCCTGGCTCTCGCTTTCGAGTGACTCTGAGAGCAGGCTAAAAGAGCGCGAGAGCATGCTGAGCTCATCGCTATTTGGGAGAGCTTCCTGCGCTCCTGCATTGTTGGCTACCAGAGTGCGGACGCGCGTCTGCAAGCGGCGCAAAGGGCGCACAAAAAGAATACCTAGAGAGGACGTGTAAATAATCACGCCGAGCGCGAAGGTAACCAATCCCATGCCTACAACGATGAGCAAGAGGCGCGTAGTTTTGCTCGTGAAGATATATAATGGCTCGACAGCGGCAACAACCAGGCTCGTCGAGTCGATTAGCTGTTGATCTGCATGGACCTGGCTGGCCATGGTCAGGTAGCGTTGTGTGCCGCTGATCGTCGAGGTAGTACCTGTATTGCAAAGGTTCGAGGTATCAAACTGTTTTAGTCCCAGGCTGGGCAGCGTTATTCCTGCCGCACCCTGGACGTGCCCGGCAACACAGATGGCGAGTGGGAGACCAGCTTTCTGTGAAATATCCTGAGCCAGCGTGCTATCGATTGGCTGAGAGGCGAATAAGACGCTGGCCGGTGCATTGGGGGCCGAGCGGACTGGAATAGCTATATTAAGGGCCCACTGATTATTGAGAACGCCAGAGATGGTAATACGCTCTATAGTTAGAGTTATCTGACCTTGAAAGGCTTGATTAATAAGCGGGATCAGGCTAGCGTCAACTCCATCCTCATTGGGGTCGGCATTGCCCACCTGCGCGACATATTGATGATCTTTGGTCACAATGGCCAGTTGAGACCAGTGATAGCGTATGGGCTGGGCCGCAAGTAAACCTTGCAAACGATCCTGCGCTGAGGAAGAGAAAGGGTGCGTGGCCGCAGCCGCGATCTGTGGATCGCTGGCTATTTTATTGAGCTGGTTGGTCAGCGTCGTCGTGTAGGACTGATAAGCTCGCTGGATATGGGAGAGGTGCAATTGGGCATCTCTGCGAGCTGTATGTTCCGTATAGAAGCTGAGTAAGCTCCAGGATAGTGCTGCGAACAGAAGCATACAGAGTAGGAGTATCAACGTCGCAACGACGATAAGTTTTCCCCCAATTGAGCGCGCTATAAATCGCATTCGACCCTTTCTCAGAATATAAAAGTAAGGAGAGGACGGGGTGCCAGCTCGTCCTCCCCTTACCACGCGTTTGCTTATTGAGAGCAACGCGAAGCTCTAGGAGGTGCGCGTGCAAACCCCATGGGGAAAAGGTTGCACGATAATCCAGATATACGTTACAAGCCGCTCGTCGAGGTGGATCTGCTTGCTCACGTACATCCCGCCTTCCATCCCAGGCCTATGTATTATAACGTATAAGTGAGCAAATTGTTATCATTTTTGGGGGCAAAATTCTTTCTCTGAAGAAATTCGTTGTAAATTGTGAGATTCCCGAAATCTTTTTTTGTCGTGTTGCGCATTTCCCCATCTCCAGGAGATCTCACACCGAGCGGAAACCCGCTCGGGCAGCTTTGCCAGTTACACCGCTGCCTCTTCAGAGCTTCCCGTATGGGAAGGCCCATTCAGCAAAAATAGTCTGAACTCTCTGGTGATGCTTATGCCTAACGGCAGTGAAATAGTTATGTACTGCTACTTTCAGAGGCTGCCAGGACTGGCCCATGTCCCGCATAACTCAAAAGTGGGAATAGGAGCCTGGTCTAAAGCCTCGGCATAATGTCGTCAGTCAGGTATAAGCATTTCCACTGATACGTAGCCAGGCAGAGATATAGAAAGAGGTATTCGGCCCCTCTATGCCTCTAGCATTTTTTAGCTCTGGGGTACCTGGCCTTCTGACCCCAAAAATTCAACGTAGCCACATTCCAGGAGATGGACAAGTGTCCTCGCTATCTCTAACTCGTTACGGTGAACCAACCGTGCTACATCCTGGATGGTGCGTTTCCCATCCAGCAGCATGAGCACAATCCGATCTCTGCGTTCCAGTTGTCCCAGGATATCGCGTGTTGTTGCGCGAGGGCTGGCGCGAAAAATAGCCCGAACCCCTAATTGCGCAATTCCCTCTACATTAAGCCTCGTCTGAGCTAATGGTGAATATCCTGCGAAAAACGTCTGGGCTATTGTCATACTCTTCTCCTCCAAAAACACATACACCCGTACATCCGAGAGACCATAATAGAGACTCATACCGTATACTATACCGGCATGGTGTGAATACCGTATTAAGTTTTTTTACCTGCATGTGAAATTACTGTGAATATTGCTACTATTATATACCTGATTTTGTGTTATTGTGTATCATTCTGGAAAAAAGTACTAATATACAAATTTGGAAAATAAGGATATACTCATGGAACCTGTGTCCACATGATGGGGCCTTGCAAACTATCGGTATCTAGTTGGATGGCTGTATCGTGCTGGGTATCGAGTAAGTAGATGCCCTGCTGGCCATCGGCCATGGAGAGCGCTACCTGGCCAGGAGTCGTCAGAGACCAGCTAAATGTTGAGGCAACTCCTTGCAGCTTGAGCGGCTGTGAAGTTTTGTTGCTCTGCACATTAACAATAAGTATATGGGTGCTGGTGGCGTAGATCAGGTTCTGGCTATTGACCGACCACGTGGGGGCTGGATTATCTGTGACCGAGGGTGCTATAAGCGTATCCGATCCCGTCTGTGTATTGAGGAGATGGAGCATACCCATATCCAGAGCAGGCGTCTCGAAATAGTCTACATAACTCCCATCGGGCGACCATTGGGCAGATCTGGCACTTTTGTTGCGGCCCAGCCTGGTGGTTGTACTGGCATCAAGTCTGAGGATATCGCCCTGCTCAGTAATCAGCAGCCAGCTACCTGCTCCTGCGTGGCAGGAACTGTTATAGGTAGCCTCGATGAAGCTGCCCTCTATCAGGCGTTTTTCGGGCGCCGATTTGTCAAGGCCAACGCGCTCTTGCCAGATACTATGGATATGTTTGGCGGTGCCAACGCTCCAGGTCAGCGAGGGCGTATCTGCGCTGGTCGACCAATCAAGTGTGAGCACAGTGTCGTTGGGGTGCTCCGCACTATTCACTGCGGAGACTATCGTGAGTATCCCATGATTCTGTGTATTGTAGTCAAGGATACCAACCTGATTGTCATGGGTAAACACAAAGGCTACGCGAGTACTGTCCGGCGACCAGACTGGATGGGCAACGCTACCCTGGAAAGGGAGGGGAACCCTATAGGTCTCTCCTGTTCCTGTCGAATAGATATAGAGGCCTGTTTGCCCGTTGCCCTGTGCGTCAGCCAGAAAAGCTAGCTGGCTGCCATTCTTGGCCCAGCTCAAGCCGCTAAGAATAGTTGCTCCAAGCGCGGTATCCCACATTGAAGAGGGCTGAGTTCCTGACTTAAATAAAGATGGTTGGATGAGCGTATCGTTTTGCCCATCGCTGCGCACTGTATGGACAAAGCCTTGCTGCAGGTCTATATAAGCGAGCATATTGCCGGCTGAGCGCCCGGTCAGAGCCGGCCTGACCGTCCATGTAGTAGCAACCACAACATTGGTGGGGGTCAGGCGTACAATCCCTGTGCCTCCATCCGTTGGCGCGCTCCAGAGTGCGTTGTCGCGCTGAAATACAAAACGTGTCCCGGCAGGAACCAGTGGCTGCGACAAGCCAGCCGGAGGGATAATGCTATGCGTATTCGTGCTTAGCTGTCCCTGCGGGTGCCAGAGATTCCAGCTGATAAGGCCCCCAACTCCCAGCGCGAGCAAGACTGCCGCGGCCAGAGTGAAACGTATTGCGCGCAATCCCCGGCTACCGTGAGATCTTGACGGATAAGATACCGCAGTAAGGAGCGGCACGGTGGGAGAAGCAGTGGAGGCGTGCAAGCGACCACCTGGCAGGGAAACCAGCTGAGGACGGTTCCAATCACTAGTTTGCACACGCTTATATGGAACCGTCTCACCTTTGGTTCGGGCGGCCAGGGTTCCGGTTATCTCCAGATACTCTGGAGAAGAAAAGATCCTTTTGCGTAAAGTAGCATCAGGACCAACGCGCGGGAAAGAAGCCAGGAGAGCATCAAGGTGACGGAAGTCTGCCAGGGTTTGCTTGCACTCTACACACTCTTGTAAATGGATCGTAACATTGCGGCAGTCTTCCAATGCGAGCTGTTTGTCAAGGTAAGCGCTGAGAAGCCCCTTGACTTGCTCGCAACTCATTTTGTGCCTCCTCCTTGTTCCAGAGCTCGATAGTGCTCACGGAACGATTGCCGTGCGCGTGAAAGATACATCTTGACACCGCTCTCCGCAATATTCAGAGCTTGAGCAATTTCACTGTAGGAAAAACCCTCTTGTGTATACAAGAGCAATGCTGCTCTGTACTGCGGGGGCATGCGACGGAGAGCCGCGCGGACCAACTCAGTCGTACCATATATTTCTTGTGGATCGGCGCTCTCCACATCGGCTGGTTCGTGGTCTAGATCCTGCCACGGCAACCATGCTATCAGCTTGCGACGTCGAAGAGCATCATAAGCGGTATTTGTTGCTATACGATACAACCAGGCCGATAATTTTAGATTTGCATCCATCTTTGGTAGAGCTCGAAACGCCTTTAGAAAAGTATCTTGCGTTAAATCGTCAGCCTGCTCACGATCCCCTACCAGGTGATAGACATAGTTATAAATAGGTGTCTTATATTCGTCGTAAATTTGCTCAAAGGACCAAGAGCTTTCCTTGGTTTCCACCTGGGCCATGCGCTACAATCCCTTCGATGGCTACAGTTATCATCTTGTCCGTTCCATGCAAGAGACAGCAGCTCATCTCCGAGCAACGAGGATACGCTTTGTGAGGGTATCCCGTGGATACAGAATGGCTCTTTATCCTTCTGTGTAGTGGAACGGACAACCAGCGCTATCAGTAACATGCTAGAGTAGTCATATACACTTGCAGTTGCGTGGTGTTTCGTCTATCATGGTAGCATACTTTGGTCGATTTCCTGCTATTATCCACCTATGTCTTAGTACTATTTGGTAGAGCAGGGGCCAACGGCCAGGTCCTTTCGTTCCATAACGGGGAGCCGTCCGGGACGGCTTCTCAGCGAGATCGCTAAATAAAATGTCACTATTTGTAAGGAGGCCTTGGCGCGATGCCCGAAGATCTGCCCCAGCGTGTGCGTACTGTATGGTGGGAAGAAGATGAAAAGAGTGCGACTGTAGTTTTATTGGATCAATCGTTACTGCCCCAGCAGGTGGTCTATCTTCACCTTAAGGATGAGGAACAGGTAGCTGATGCCATCAAAACCTTAAAAGTGCGCGGCGCACCTGCCATCGGGGTAACTGCTGCCTTTGGCATGGCTCTGGCCCTTTACCGCCTTCAGCGCGAAGCTGCAGAGCGCGGGGAGGCTCTTACCCTGGATCAGGCGCACGCACATCTGCTGGCTGCTGGCCACCTCCTGGGCCTTACACGCCCAACGGCCGTAAATCTTTTCTGGGCGATTGAGCGCATGCAACGTCGCGCCGATCAGCTTGTAGGGCAGGGATGTGGCGTTGAGGAACTGGGACGTGCCTTGCGCACCGAGGCTCAAGCGATTGCCGATGAGGATTTTGCTGCTTGTCAGCGTATGGGGGAATACGGCGCGGCCTTGATTGCGGATGGCGATACTCTGCTAACCCATTGTAATGCTGGCGCTCTGGCTACGGCTGGCTGGGGCACGGCCCTGGCTCCTATGTATGTGGCCAGTAGAGCAGGGAAACAAATTCACGTCTTTGTTGATGAAACGCGCCCAATCCTACAAGGGGCTCGCCTGACCGCCTGGGAATTGCAGCAAGAAGGGATTCCCCTCACGCTAATTACCGATAATATGGCAGGGCATTTTATGCATCATGGCGGGATCAAGGCTGTATTTGTTGGCGCTGATCGTATTGCGGCTAATGGGGATGTCGCAAACAAGATTGGAACATATAGTGTGGCTGTACTGGCCCGGGCTCACAACATTCCCTTTTATGTGGTTGCCCCCTGTTCTACTGTTGATCTGAGCCTTCCTTCTGGCGAACATATCCCTATAGAGCAACGTAACCCTGAAGAAGTGACAAGAGTGCGCGATGCCCAGGTTGCTCCTGTGGGAGTGAATGTTGCTAATCCGGCCTTTGATGTGACTCCCCATACCTATGTCACGGCGATTATTACGGAAAAGGGTATCGCTCGGCCTCCTTACGAGGTTACTTTGCGACAAATCTTCAGGGATGAACATGATTCTGGGAGGTGAGTTCGTCAATGGATTCGGATATCGTACAGGCCGTTGCCCATTATGCTGAAGAAGTATTGGGCAGCGAGGGGTTTCATTATGTGAGCGCGGTTGTCGCAAACTGCAAAATGCTTGCCTTAGAATTGGAAGAAGAGGAAATAAGTGCTGAGGAGGAGGAAGAAGAAGAAGCCGAAGGTGAGGAGGAGGAAGAGGAAGAAAAGAAGAAAGAGGAGGAGGAAGGGAAGGAAGAGGAGGAAAAGCGCCCCGGTGCGGTAGACATGCAGGTCCTTGTGATCGCTGGCTACCTTCACGATATCTCTACTGCGACTCATGGTTTTCACGATCATCAACAAAAGTCGGCTGAAATGGCTGTTGAGTTCTTGCGCGAATGCGATGCACCGGAAGAGTGCGTTAAGAAGGTGGAACAGGCCATATTGGTACATGCTACGGCCGTTCCTGCCGAGAAGCGCGAAACTGCATCTATTGAAGGCCTTATTCTCTATGATGCTGATAAATTAGGGCGGCTTAGCGGCCTGGCCGTTGTGACGTCGCTGATAGAGTTCGGAGCGCGCTATCCTAATCGCGCAGTGACCGGCGAGGTTCTCGCTGCTATCCTTCGTCATATAGAAGAGCGCTTTATTGAGCTATATCAGTCCTTGAATACTGAGCCAGCGCGGCGTCTGGCTCGTGAAAAGTTTAATAACACTCTTGCCTTTTTAGATGGGGTGATCGAGCATCTTAGCGATGCTACGCCGGTTTAGCCTCTTTGGCTTTCTTTTATTGCTTGCCTGTTACTAACTATTACTTTTTGTGATGGAGGATAGATGTGCCTATTTTAGTCGTTGGCTCCGTGGCCCTCGATAATGTTGAGACGCCATTTACTAAGGTGAATGATGCCCTGGGAGGTGCGGCTTCGTATTTTGTGACTGCAGCCTCCCTTTACGATGAGGTAAATCTTGTCGCGATTGTGGGCAGCGATTTCCCGCAAGAGCACCTGGATTTCTGGCGCAAGCGCTCTATTGATCTAGAGGGCTTACAGATACAAGACGGTAAAACCTTCAGGTGGGTCGGGCGCTATCATATGGATATGAATAGTCGCGATACGCTTGATACGCAACTTGGGGTTTTTGCTGACTTTCATCCGGTCGTGCCTGCGAAATACCAGAAAAGCCAGTTAGTCTTTCTTGCCAATATTCATCCACAGTTACAATTGGAAGTGCTTGAACAGATGCCTCAGGCACAGCTTACTGTGCTTGATACAATGGAATTGTGGATTATGACTGAGCGCGAGGGGCTGACTGAGGTCATGAAGCGCGTCGATGTGCTCTTGCTGAGCGAGGAAGAGGTGCGCCAGTTTACTAATCAGCCCAGCCTGGTAACTGGCGTGCGAGAGCTTCTAAAGCTTGGTTTGAAGTATGTGGTGGTAAAACAGGGAAGTTATGGTGCGTTATTGTTTGGCGCTGATGGGACATATTTTAGCGCGCCTTCTTATCCCTTAGAAGAGGTCATTGATCCAACTGGCGCCGGCGATTCTTTTGCTGCCGGCCTGCTTGGCTATCTTTCAACAGTTGCGCCGCAAGCTAACGGGTCTTATGATATTGAAGATCTCAAACGTGCTGTGGTGCATGGAAATATTCTCGGGTCCTTTACCTGTGCCGATTTTAGCATCGGCGGTCTGCGTAATCTGACCATGGATGATATTGCCCGACGCTACAAAGCGCTGGTGGCCTGCTCGCATTTTGACCCGGATTGGCAACTTGCGCGTTAGCTAGAAGTTTTACCACAGCTATGTTGTAGAATATAGCTTGTTGCGTAGAGAATTGTGCTAACGCTCGATTCTTCAGCTAAGCTACAAGCGTCGTGGTGAGTTATCCCTACCTCGCGCTTATCATACAAAACCTACTTGTTTTGCAGAAGGGAAAAATACGTAATATGACGACTTCGATTCGTGGGGATTTCAAGGATGCTTCTCTGACTCCTCGCGGTAAAGATCGTATTGAGTGGGCAGCTAAGGATATGCCCGTTCTGCGCCTCATTCGTGAGCGCTTTGCCAAGGACCAACCCTTAAAGGGTGTGCGCATGTCTGGCTGCTTGCATATCACCACGGAGACTGCCAACCTTGCCATCACTTTGAAGGCTGGCGGGGCCGATCTTGTGTTGTGTGCATCTAACCCCCTTTCAACACAGGATGATGTTGCCGCAGCTCTCGTAAATGAGTATGGTATTCCTACATTTGCGATTAAAGGGGAAGATGAGGAGATCTATTATCGGCACATTAATGCTGTGCTCGATCACAAACCAAATATGACCATGGATGACGGTTGTGATCTGGTCTCAACTCTGCATTCTACGCGCACGGAGCTGCTCCCGAATATTATCGGCGGCATGGAGGAGACAACCACAGGCGTTATCAGACTAAAGAGCATGGAGAAGGGCGGGGTGCTCAAGTTCCCTGTTCTGGCGGTAAACGATTCCGATACCAAGCATATGTTTGACAATCGCTATGGTACGGGGCAGAGCTCTATCGATGCGATTATACGTGCTACCAATATCTTGCTAGCTGGCCGCACTGTTGTCGTCTTCGGCTATGGTTGGTGCGGTCGTGGCGTCGCCTCGCGTGCTCATGGCATGGGTGCCAATGTAATTGTGATTGAGGTAGATCCGGTACGCGCTCTAGAGGCCGTGATGGATGGCTATCGCGTCATGCCTGGCGTGGAGGCTGCGGCTCTAGGAGATCTCTTTGTTACCGTGACCGGCGATCTCAATGTGATTGATAAGCATCATCTTGAGCGCATGAAGAATGGCGCCATCATTGCCAACTCCGGCCATTTCAATGATGAGATAAATATTCCCGCCCTTGAGCAGCTCGCCGTGAACAAGCGACGGGTGCGCGATTTCGTCGACGAATATACCTATGGCGATGGTCGTCGCGTGCACCTGCTGGCTGAAGGTCGCCTGGTCAATCTCTCAGCTGCGGAAGGTCATCCTGCCAGCGTGATGGATATGAGCTTTGCCAACCAGGCTCTAGGCGCCGAATATATGCTCGTTCATGCCAAAGAGATGCAGCCTCGTGTCTATACGCTGCCGAAAGAGCTGGATCAGGAGATCGCTCTCCTCAAGCTGCAGGCTATGGGGATTACCATAGACACGCTTACTCCCGAGCAAGAGAAGTATCTCAATTCCTGGGAGTCCGGTACCTAAGATTTTATAAGGCTTTCCTCTCACAGGGTCTTCCCTGTGAGGGGAAAATTTTTAAACAGTGGAAAGAAGCTGCGGGGACCCTCAATTGAGGGAAAAAAGTGGAAATGATATGGTGCCATCAAGCATTAAGGCCAGGGCCTTCAAGTTCTCCAGATGGGGATTGGTAAGGGGGCGTCGCGACCTAGCGAATGAAGCCCTTAACCTGGGGCGCGCCGGGATGTGCTCCGATTTTTCTCCTCTTCTGCACAGCTGTCAGGCGGAGAACCAATCAGAACTAGAAAGCCTTGGATTACAGCTTATCTCGATTGACAAGCGAGCCATTCTTGACGTAGAATATAGGCGTCAGTGGCTAAACTCATACATGCGACTGATGTGTACACATACAACTAAACTACGAGTGAGATCGCTCTCATCAAGAGAGGTGGAGGGAAACGGCCCTACGAAGCCCGGCAACCCGTCTGTGCAATGCAGGAAGGGTGCCAATTCCGGCGGAGCATCATCCGCAAGATGAGGGGAATGAGCAATAAATGCCAGACCCCTGAAGACAGGGGTTTTTTTGTGCCTCAGATAGACCATTCACCCCGCCATCTTTTACTTGCTTGAGAATATGACCACACGACCAAACATACTTATGTATAAACGGAAATCAGAAAGGATGGAGCCAGGCACATGAGTAATTTCATGGACAGCCCAAAGTCGTTCTTTACTAGCGAGTCCGTCACTGAAGGGCATCCCGATAAGCTGTGTGACCAGATTTCGGATGCAATTCTTGATGCGATTCTGACGCAAGATCCCGTGGCGCGTGTCGCCTGCGAGACGGCAACGACGACGGGTCTTGTGCTTGTTGCTGGCGAAATTACCACTTCCGCTTGGATCGATATGCCTGCTGTGGTGCGCAAGACTATCGAGCAAGTAGGGTATATCAACGCTGATTATGGCTTCGACTATCGTACCTGCGGCGTTGTTACCTCAATTGGTAAGCAGTCGCCAGATATTGATATGGGGGTTAGTCGTTCTCTAGAGACGAAAAACGTTGAGGCTATCCAGCTCAGCGATGATGAGTTGGAAAATATTGGGGCTGGTGATCAGGGAATGATGATCGGTTTTGCTTGCAACGAGACCCCCGAATACATGCCTATGCCGATTAGCCTTGCCCACAAATTGACGCGCCAGCTCTCGCAGGTACGGCGTAAGTCGTGGGGCGGAAATGGGCCAATGTCGTATCTGCGCCCCGATGGCAAGAGCCAGGTTACGATTCAGTACGAGCATGGGCGACCCGTGCGCGTGGATACTGTAGTGATCTCGACCCAGCATGCCGATTATATCGACTCGGAGCAGGTGCGCACAGATGTCATTGAGCATATTATTAAGCCTGTGATCCCTCAGCATCTGCTTGATAAGAGCACAAAGATTTTTGTAAATCCAACCGGTCGCTTTGTAACTGGCGGTCCAATGGGCGATGCTGGCTTGACCGGCCGTAAGATTATCGTCGATACCTATGGTGGTATGGCCCGCCATGGTGGCGGGGCCTTCAGCGGTAAAGATCCCACAAAGGTGGATCGTTCGGCGGCTTACGCTGCGCGCCACATCGCTAAGAATATTGTCGCGGCTGGCCTGGCCGATCGCCTGGAACTCCAGATTTCCTATGCTATCGGCGTGGCGCGTCCGCTTTCGCTCTTTGTTGAGACGTTCGGGACGGGTAAGGTTGCTGATGAGGAGATTATCCGCCTCATTAACGAGCACTTCGATCTGCGGCCTGCCGGTATTATTCAAGAGCTGAAATTGCGTCGGCCTATTTATCAGCCCACTGCGGCCTTTGGTCATTTTGGACGCACAGATGTAGAGCTACCCTGGGAGGAGCTGAATAAGGTTCCTATGCTGGCAAAGGGCGTAGGAGCTCACATAGAGAGCCGTGAATCACTTTCTTCCTAGCACTCACAGCGAAATATAGGCAAGGCGGAGCTCCATCTAGCGAGCTCTGTCTTGTGCTGCTTTATAGCATCATGTCTTTTTAAGGCTCCCTCAGCCGAGATGCAAGTTCGATCTATACAGAAGAGGATGACGGTTATTTTGTGCTGAACATTGATCAGCTTTCCTTAAGCTTGCGCAAGGATGCAAATTTAGCAGCTCACGTCGTCGCTGACAGCTGTCCTGTGCCCTGGTGCTTTTTGCTGGCTGCGCCTTGCGTCCTTTGGGAGTCAGGCGTACGTTTGCTTATTGACCTGCTTATCTATTTATGCCGTTGTCATCAAGGCTATTAAATCACGTATAATATGCAAGGGCAGATACTGTTGATCTGCCTGAGCTAGTCCTGGTATTTAAGAGAAGAAAGGGAATAACACGTATGGACTTTACACTCAACGATGAGCAAATGGCCATTCGTAATACGTGTAGGGATTTTGCTGAAAAAGAGATAAAGCCTCTCGCCGAAAAGATGGATGCAACGGGGCAATTTCCATATGAGCTGGTCCGTCAAATGGGTGAATTGGGGTTGTTAGGGCTCCCCTTTCCTGAAGAATATGGTGGAGCTGGTGCTGATTTTCTTTCCTACTGCATTGCTATTGAAGAAATTTCGCGGGGCGATGTCTCCGTGGGTATTACTATGGAGGCGCATACTTCGTTAGGGGCTATGCCTTTCTATCTCTTTGGTAGCCAGGAGCAGAAAGAACGCTTCTTGCCTGCGCTGGCACGTGGCGAGCAGTTGTGGGCCTTTGGCTTGACGGAGCCGGAAGCCGGCTCTGATTCGGGCGGTACTCAGACGCGCGCTACACTGCAGGATGGAAGCTGGCACATCAATGGGGCTAAGGCTTTTATTACCAATGCTGGAACTGAGATGACGGCCGGTGTGACGATTACCGCGGTTACTGGTACACGCCCCGATGGCCGCAAGGAGATTACCAACCTGATTGTGCCGAAAGGTACTTCCGGCTATAGCATTGGTAGCGCTTATAAAAAGATGGGCTGGAAGGCTTCTGATACGCGTCCTCTGGCTTTTGAGGACTGCGTTGTGCCCGAAGAGAACAGGCTGGGCCAGCGCGGGGAAGGCTTCAAACAGTTCATGCAGATTCTTGATGGCGGACGTGTTGCGATTGCTGCTCTCTCGGTTGGCCTGGCTCAGGCCTGCCTGGATGAAGCTTTGAGCTATGCGAAGCAGCGCAAACAATTTGGGAAGCCGATAAGCTCTTTCCAGGCCATTCAGTTTAAGCTTGCCGATATGGCTACCGAGATAGAGCTGGCCAGGTTGATGTATTATAAGGCGGCCTGGCTGCATATGCAGGGCCAGCCGTATGCGCGTGAAGCTTCGATGGCGAAATTGTTTGCCTCCGAGACGGCTAAACGGGCCGCCGATCAGGCTGTGCAGATTCATGGTGGTTATGGCTTTATGGATGAGTATCCAGTCTCGCGTTACTGGCGTAGCGTGAAGATTAATGAGATTGGCGAGGGCACAAGCGAAGTGCAGCGCATACTCATCGCTAAGCAACTAGGCTGCTAAAAGCTAAGCAAAAAAGAAAGCAGATGGTGAAAAATATTCCCATCTGCTTTTATGTTTATCGGCAGGACAGAGGCTTGCCCGCCTGCCCCTATTTGGCCGAGACCGGTAAGCTAAACGTTCTGAAGGTTACCGTCGAGGCTGCGATATTCGCCGGATTGATAGTGGTCTCGTCATTCATCAACCAGACGGCTGTATCGTCGTTGACGGCAAGGAAGGCGGCAGCTCTGGGAACTATATTCGGGCCAACGCTTACTTCATGCTTCGTCTGGGCATCGAACATCTCAAAGCCCTTATCGCTATTTTGCCAGAGCAGGAAGCGAGAGCCACCCTGCAAGGCCGAGGCCGGGCTTTTATCATTATCGTAGTCAGGGATCGCCACCTGCGTGTCATCAAGCAGCGAGATGGCTGTGAGTGTGCCCTTGATGGAGGCATCGGGCTGGGCCGTATAGACTCCCAGATCGGGATAATCTTTGCCTGCTGTCTGCGAATCTGTAATGCTTGTCGCTACGGGAGTGGCCGCAGGCGTTGTAGTCGCCGCAGGCGTCGTCGTCATGGTTGCCTCTGGAGTTGATACGGGTGTCGTCGAGGGGCTGGGCGTCGGCGTGACCATATTTGCTACGTTATCGGCAGGATTGGTCGAGTCTGTATTCAAGAAGAAGAGTGTATCGCCTACTATCTGCGGCTGGAATGACTGTTTATCATCACGGAAGAGCGTTTTGCGTGAGACGGTATGCGGCAGCCATTTGCCAGGTGTTGGCTGATCGGACACAATCTGTTGAGCCCAGATATTGCTATGTGGCATATTATCACTCGTATACCACTCCTCGGACCAGAAGATGTTTGTGCCATCTGCGCTGGCTGTAGGCGAGGTGATGATGCGACCATCAGTAGCGGTTGCGAGCTCCTTGGTAAGCTGATCTTTCTGCGCATCCAGCGGGTATTGCAGCAGGTGAGCAGTTCCTTTAGCGTCAACCGTCGCGATCAGGAGCGCGTTCTGGGCAAAGCTGATTCCCTGTACAGGCGTATGGACCCAATCGGGTACTGTGCTTGGATTGAATGTCCCTTTGAGTAGGGTCCTGGGCTGAGGTTGCGTTCCATCGGTTGCCTGATTAGCATTGTTGCCAACAGGGAGTGCATTGAGCGTCCAATCGCGCTGCTGGCTATGTGTATTGTGTTGTTTTGTATCCTTGCTTGTGTCGACTTTAGGCGTATTGAGCTGCAGCCATACCAGCCAATCCTTAGAGCTTCCCAACACGATCAGAGGATTCTTGCTGGGCTCGCTCAGAAGAGGCGTACTGGCCTGGGTTTTGTTATCAAGTTGCTCAAGCATCCAGCCGGTTGTGTTGTCACCATAAGCAGTGTAATAAATAGATTGGTGATTGCCGACCGCGCTTACCACATGCGGATAGGCTGTTGTTGTAATAGCCTTGGCTGTAGCTACCTGGACGGGATTAGCCACGCTAACTACATTGTTTTGCGGCGCTGGGATATTTGGACCGCTGTTATGGCTGTTATTGTTGGCGAGCAGCAATAACGAGGTCAGGCCACCCATCATTAAGATCATCAGGAACGATGCGGCCAGGCCCAGAATGGCAAATTGATTCATGCGTGGGTAGCGACGCCTGCTACTGGCTCGAATGACTGGAAGCGGACCGGTATCTGCTGCTGCGAAGGCTGTCAGTGCATCTGTTTGTGGGGTGGTGCGAACCTGTTTCTTCAGATAGGGTACAAGGAAGTCGGGAATCGGTGTAGATGTCGCAGAGGATAGATTGTTCTGTATAAAGCGCGAGTGCTCTACTGCCAGAGCTTGCATAAGCCTACTATGAGCCTGTGGAACTGGCTCAAGTGTAGGCAATGAGCGCATGCGTTCCCCTACAAAATTATACTGATCATAGAGCTGTCGGCAGGTAGCACAATGTGCCACGTGCTCCTCCAGGGCTGTTAAGTCAGCCTGATCATTTTTCAGTTCGCGGTATATGGCAAGCATGGCTTGCGCTAGACTACAGTTCAATCTTCACCGACCTCTTTTTTGTACAATCCAATGAAACGTTCACGCGCACGCATCAGACGCATCTTCACAGCAGATGAGCTGATACTGAGAATCCCAGCGATTTCAGCGCATGAAAAGCCGTCATTTTCATATAACCACAAGCATACCGCGTATTTTGGGGGCATCTGCTTTAGTACGCGTTCTACTATTTCTCTGTCGGCGACGCGGCTCTCGAAACGTCCACCGTCATACCCGCCGCGCTCATATATCGTACTGACTGAACTTGCTCTTGCCTCATGGGCATGCTCATCGCCGTTACTATTAAAGTTATCGGCTGATGTTCCTCCTGAGTCCGAGATAACCCCGGCTCCGATACCACGATCTTCGTTGAATAAGGATAATGGTAACCACGATATCAGGCGACGCCGCCGCAGCGAGTCAGTCGTTGTATTGGCTGCTATGCGATAGAGCCACGCTGACAATGCTGCTGGCTGTACCACTGTACCCCCCAGCAATGCTTTGTATGCTTTGACAAATACGTCCTGGGCAAGATCATAGGCCTGCTCACGGTTGCCAATCAGATGATAGATGAAGTTAGTGATGGGAACTTGAAAGCGCTGAAAGATGCTTTCGAAATCTGCGACATTCACTTGCTCTGCCGGCTGCAATTGTTCCGATCCGGCAGCCGCAGAGTGAGTGGAGTGCGCTTCCGCATCTTCCTCACTTTCATAGCCCGTTTCCTCACTACTGCCCTCATCTTTTGGCAATGGCATTGCGGAATGGCCCGGACGCTCATCCTCTTCTAGGGATGAGTGTAGACTGCTATTCGTATTGTAGAAACGGATAGAGGTATCCATCGGTTACATCAGCCTTATGGAAAGTATTGTTAACATAATATATTCGTGGAAATTTTCATCACCACTTTAGCATAACATATTTATCTGGGTCACGCTGTGATTTGATAAACATTGGGAAAGATAGCTAGCAGCCTTTTCCCATTGGTAGTGTTGGTTTGAGAATAGTATAACATAAATGGCTCCGCTCGCCGATATATCCTCCTTTCTAGCCTGCTACTACTCCCCCAGGAGTACAGGTTGCGCGCCCAGGCCGCATAAATATATACATGAATCCTGCCTCATTTTGTACGCCGCTGGCGGCGGTAGGTTGGAGGAAAGTGAAGAGAACGAGGCGCAGTTCCGAGCCCTTAGTCAAGGAGTGA
The DNA here is from genome assembly GCF_004208415.1 of Ktedonosporobacter rubrisoli. Classification (GTDB taxonomy): domain Bacteria; phylum Chloroflexota; class Ktedonobacteria; order Ktedonobacterales; family Ktedonobacteraceae; genus Ktedonosporobacter; species Ktedonosporobacter rubrisoli. Next base: position 9,424,819 of record NZ_CP035758.1, read on the forward strand.
ACCCCTTGTAACCCTTCCTTAACAATTTTCGGAATGGCTCATGTTGCCCCGGGTCTATCTGGATGTGGCAAGTAGTACAATGCCGTGAGAAACGGTTCCTCATATGAAGTGTTTTCTGCTTGCTTTCTCTCCCCAACATTTCTATTACGCACAGCGTAGCCCGTTCATTTTCAACAGAAAATATAGATGAATATGCATTATTCTATTTTGACACTAATCAGGATATTCAAGTACTTTTGTATGGTTTTTATCGCGATTACTATACAAACAGATAAGAAAGAAATACTATATAGACGGCTTCAAAAATTGTATAGCATTCGTGGCTAGATTGCGCTATAGCGGAGACAAAGAAATGCAAATTAATGCATGCTATAATTAGGAGTAAGTAATGCCGCCAAAGATCAGGCAATTAAAAGCCAGGCTCTTAAAGGCTGGGTTTACCGTTCGATCAGGAAAAGGTAGTCATACAGTTTGGCACCATCCAAGCCTACCAGAAGTCACAGTCACATTATCTGGCAATGAAGGTAGAGACGCAAGGCCATATCAGGTTGACGATGTTGAAAATGCTATCAAAGAACTCAGGGAGGACAAATGAAAAGACCCTTTCACTATTCTATAATTATACAATGGAGTGATCGAGACCAGGCCTACCTCGTTAATGTTCCTGAGCTTCCAGGCTGTCACACGCATGGAGATACATATGAAGAAGCTCTTAAAAATGCGTTAGAAGTTATCGAATTGTGGATAGAAGCAGCCATAAAAGATGGTAGACCGGTTCCACCTCCAAAGGTGTTAGCTGCAATCTAATCAATATGCGTCGACAAAACTGCCAATAAATTTGATCAAAACAGGTCTTTGGAAGAAGCGAAGCATTATATAATGGGACCCTTATGACTGCATCTATGTCGTAAGTGTGCCTGAATTGCCGGGTTGTATGACACTTGGGCACTCATATGAAGAAGCTATCAGGCAAGGACAGGATACTATTGAAAGCTGGATCATGGTAGCTGAGCAAGATGGCGATCCGATACCCTCTCCTAAACCATTTATAGCAGCGTAATATGGCTAGAAAAAAGAAAACCAGGACGATAGGATAGTTATTTTGCGCCTTGCTATTGTGCCAGGTTTTTGCTAACATGGAGCTATGCTAACTCATCAGGTGCAATCACAAAGCTGGGATATTGTCGGCCACGAACATTCTATCGATATTCTGCGCCGTACGCTTGCCGCGCAACAGATACGGCATGCTTATCTTTTTGTGGGACCTCAGCGCATCGGCAAGATGCTGCTGGCCCAACGCTTTGCGCAGACATTATTGTGTGTTGGCGGCCCGGACCCGCAGATCTCCCCTACCGATCCCTGCAATTCCTGCCTGGCCTGTCGCAAGGTTTTGCACAGCAATCACCCCGACGTCCATATAATCACTAGAGCTCCCGATAAGCAATTTATTCTTATCGAGCAGGTACGCGCCCTGCAGAACGCGGCGGCTCGCCGTACGCACGAGGGACGGCGCAAGATTTTTATCATCCAGGATGCCCATGAGATGAATGTGCAGGCAGCCAATTGTCTCCTGAAGACACTGGAGGAGCCGGAAGCTGATGTCATTCTTCTGTTGACAGTTCCCGATGCTGGTTTATTGTTGCCTACGATTATCTCGCGCGTCCAACAGATCCCGATGCAGCTATTGACAACAGAACAGATCAGACAGGCTTTGGTGCAGCGCTGGGAGGTTGAAGCTGAGGAGGCTAGCCTGATCGCCGCGCTGGCTGCCGGTCGCATGGGCTGGGCCGTCCAGGCTGTGGAAGATGAAGACATGCTGGCCGAGCGCAAAACGCAGTTAGAACTACTGGCTAAGTTGCCCGCCGCGACTAAGGTGCAGCGCTTTGATATCGCCCAACGGCTGAGTACGGATAGCGAAAAAGCGCGCGAACTGCTGGAATTATGGCTGTTATGGTGGCGCGATGTCGTCTTGGCCGCGAATAATTGTCTTGATCTCACTGTAAATGTGGACATGCGCGATCTACTGAAAACTCAAGCTGATAAGCTGGGGACGCTAGAGGCTGAGCGCATGGTACGTGCTATTCTCCAGGCTCAAGAGACGCTTGAGCAAAATGTAAGCGCGCGCCTTGCTCTTGAAGTTTTAATGCTTGACGTGCCTTCCCTCAAACTGTAGTCGCTGCTCTTCTCTGCTTTTCTGCGCAACTTATGGCTCTGCTCTGTGATATCATAAAGGCTAAGAAACCTTCGTTGCGAGAGTAGCGCAGTGTGGCGCTAGAAGTTGTTGAAAGGCAGTGCTCGATGAGAAGTAATTTTCAGCACCTGCTGCTGCGGCAGGAAGAGGGTGTAGTAGTCATTACGATGAATCGCCCTGAAGTATTAAATGCATTCAATGATGCAATGCTGCAAGAGTTGACGGAGGCTGTGGAGGAGGCGGCAAAGAGTGATGATGTGCGCTGCCTGGTGCTCACGGGAGCCGGGCGCGCTTTCGGCTCCGGTCAGGATCTCTCTGCATTTGCTTCGGCTCAACATAACGCGGAAGCCCAGCCGGTTAGCGAGCACTTGAAGAAATATCATCGTTTACTATCCCTCATTCGCGAGATGCCCAAACCTGTAATCGCCGCGATCCGCGGAGTAGCGGCCGGTATCTCCTGCAATGTTGCTCTGTCATGCGATCTGCGGATCGCTGCCGATAATGCGCGCTTTATTGAAGCGTTTGCGCGGATCGGGTTAGTGCCCGATGGTGGTGGTGGCTATTTCTTACCTCGTCTGATTGGTTTAGGCAAGGCTCTAGAGATGGCCATGCTGACGGATGAGGTGAGCGGGCCAGAGGCTGAACGCATCGGTCTGGTAAATAAATGTGTGCCGCTGGCCGAATTTGAGACGGAAACTATGGCTCTGGCAAAGCGCCTGGCCCAGGGTCCTACCCGAACGTATGGGTTGATTAAACAGCTGATGTATCAGTCGCTTGATTGCGATTTGCCTTCGGCGCTGGAGCTTGAGGGAAGATTGCAGGATGCGGCCAAAGCTACGGCAGATCATCGCGAGGGCGTTAACGCTTTTCTACAAAAGCGCCGACCTCACTATAGTGGCAAGTAAGTGCTGTGCGTATTGAGACTTTAACTTATAGTAATAGACAGATGCAAGGTAAAAAGCGGCGCGAGTGGCTTCGCCAGTATGCTCCTCTCCATCTGGAGCATTGTGCCGCGCTGATGTTGTCAGCCGTGCGCTGGCGCCCATTCAGTACTTCAAGGAGCACTCTTGTGCTGGGTGCGGGCGCCTGTACTGAAGTACCTTTGCCTGAGCTGGTTCAGGCTTCCGATGAGGTTGTGCTGGCAGATCTGGATATCATTGCTTTGCAGCAAGGCGTAGCTGATCAGTTAACGCCGGGCCAGCGCAAGCGGGTAAAACTTGTGGCTGAAGATCTTAGCGGAGGTGTAAGCGCTAATCTGCATCATAGGATCATTCTCCAACCCTGGGATACCTTGCTTGCTCAGGGCGCGTCGACGCTCTTTAAGGCGGCGGCTGAGTGTTTAGAGCAATGCCTTGTTCCCGATCCTCCATCCATAGAGCAGCTGCCTACTGGTGAGTTTGGCGTTGTGGTCAGCTCACTTGTGCTGTCCCAGCTTTTTAGCTATCCTATTCTCGATCTGCTTGACCATATCCAGCGCCTTGCGCCAGCCTTGATGGGAGAACAGGAGCGACATTACCGCTACCAGGAGGCAGCGCAGGCATTCCGAACTCGCCTTATCAAGGCCCATTTGCACCTGTTAAGCTCCTTGCTTGATCAGGGAGGCCTGGTTGTTCTGTTGAGCGACGTCCAGGGTTTTGTTTTCAATGTCTATGGAACCGAGCACGACGAGCAGCATCGGCGTAAAATGCCGCTCGTACCACGGATTTTCCCTGAGCTGGTGCGCGAGCATTTCACTGTGCTGGAAGAACGGCGATGGGAATGGATAACCGATTTGCCGACAAAGGATAGGCCTGGTCGCGGCTATGAGGTAAGCGGCTATATCCTGGCACCGCCAGCGGTGTCATAAGTGGGTAATGCGCTGTCGCTGTTCCTCTTGCTATGCCGATAATTATCGGTTATACTTGTCTCTACGATATATTATGCTAGATCGTCATGAGGGACGAATACATGCTGCGCTGAGCCGACAGCGAGTCGGGGATGGTGGAAGCCCGACATACTCAGATCACATGGAATGCCCCCCTCTGGTTTGGTAAGGTAGAAAGAAATTACTGAACCGCGATGCGGGAAGAACATCACAGGCAATCTTGTCGTGATCACTAATCCTTGCCGGTAGCCCTCCGTTATCCTGGGGCAAGGCATCGAAAGCGTATCTATAAGTGCCTCATTTGGCGTGAGGTGAGAAGGTACAGCTCTTCCGTGCCTGTCGAGTGGGAAGTCCAGGCCTGTTTGAAGGCTTGAGCGGCTTCCAAGCCAGGTGGTACCACGGGCTCTTTACTTTAAGCAAATTCTGCCCGCCCTGAACTTATAGGTTCGGGGCGGGTTTTTGTTTGTGTTTCAGGGTTATGAGCCGGAGGCGCTTGTGCAATGATCTACGGAATCAAGGTTGCTCTGCCTAATGAAAAGGAGTGTAAAAGCAATGACAACAGGTCTATCGTCGGTGCAAATTACAGAAAAGTATCTCTCGTTTTTTCGAGCTCGCAACCATTTAGAGCTGATGAGCAGCCCTTTGGCCGTGCCTGGGAATAGTACATCCTTTATCATCGCCGGTATGCAGCCATTGTTGCCGTATCTGCGTGGAGAGCAGCTTCCGCCAGCGCCTCGCCTGACTGCGTTGCAGCGCTGCTTGCGCACGGATGATGTGGATATGGTGGGGACAAACGATTATAAATTCTCGGGCTTTCATATGCTCGGCAACTGGTCAATTGGAAATTATGGGAAGCATGAAGTTATTGAGATGGCGCTGGATTTGCTGCTCAATGTCTTCGGCCTGGATCTGGGGCGGCTCTGGGTAACCGTCTTTACTGGCGATCCCAGGCTGCACTTAGGCTTAGATGAAGAAGCGGTTGCGGGCTGGTTACGCGTGGGCTTTCCGCCTGAGCGCATCGTGCCGCTGGGAAGAGATGATAACTTCTGGACAACAGGTGGTCCGGGACCAAGTGGCCCGTGCTCGGAGATCTTTGTCGATCGCGGCCCTGCATATGGCTGCGGTAGCGCAGAGTGCCGTCCTGGTTGTTCCTGCGGGCGCTTTTTTGAGATCTGGAATCTCGTCTTTATGGAGTATGATTTGTTGGCGGATGGCTCTATTGTGCCGTTGCCACAGCGCAATATCGATACGGGCATGGGCCTTGAGCGTATTGCGATGGTGCTGCAGGGGACTGGCTCGGCCTTTGCCATAGATCTTTTTCAAGCGGCGCGTGAGCGTTTGCAAATGTTAGCGCCTGGATCTGATCGGCTTGATAAGACTAGGGAGGAGCATGCATATAAAGTGATTGTGGATCATATGCGCGCGGTGCTTATGGCGGTCCTGGCCGGTGTGGAACCGGGGCGCGACGGAAGCAGATCGGTTATACGCCGCCTGGTTCGCCGGGCGGCGCGTCAGGGTAGGATACTGGGTATAGACGAACAGTTTTTAAGCTCGTTGCTGCTTCCATTAGCGCAAGCGCACGGCTCTTTGCTTACTATGGAGGAGCATGAGCGCGTGCCAACTGTAGAACGTATTGTGGCGCGGGAAGAGAGAATGTTTGCGCGCGTGTTGACCTCCGGGCTAAAATTTCTGCTTCAGCTAGAGCCGAAAGCTGATGGCCAGGTGGCGGGCGAAGAACTTTTCAGGCTGAGTGCAGAGAAGGGTTTCCCTGCGGATCTGGCGGCGGAGGTGCTGATGGAACGTGGTCTGAGTGTGGATTGGTCAGGCTATCAACGCTCTGTAGAGGAGCATCGGCGCGTAAGTCGTCTCAGCGCTGAGAAGCATTTCCGGCGCGGCTAGTCTGCCTTCGGTACGCTATTAAGGAGAGGCGCTAGAGGGTTTTGATATATGCCCATAGTTCTGCCAGGGCTTCGAGGCAGCGGCGACTCATCTCGGCAAGCTCTTGCAGGCGCTTCTCAGCTGCCTGCAGGGCCTGCTCGGGTGTGCCTGCCGCCAACTGAGCCAGAATAGCGCGAATGGCCTCAAAATTATAGCCCGCCTTGCGCAAAAGGACGATCACTTGCAGGTTGCGCATCTGTTCCGCATCATAAAATCGATAGCCGCTCGTACGATCCCGCGCAGGATGGAGCAAGCCTTGCTCTTCCCAGAAGCGCAAAGCTGAAACGCGTACATCAACTCTGCGGGCGGCCTCTCTAATCAGTAAGCCCTGGCGCTCATTGAGAAGCTTTAGCTTTGCCGCATCTTCAGTCGCAAAGAGTGGAGCAATTGTAATAGAGGTAGTGCGTAGAGCACGCAATGTTTCCTCGATATGGCAGCGATTGCCGTGGATCTCGGCATGATAGGCATCGATAAGCGCAAGCGCGGCTGGCAAGTCGTGCCGATGTAGGGTACTCATAATGAGGCGCGCACGAGCCCAGCCATAGCTTGCTATAATGGTACGAGAGATGCGCAGCGCGTGAAGATGATGGGCTGTATACAGTCGATAGCCCTGTGGCCCTCGTTCCGCGGGCGGTATAAAGCCGTACCGCTCGTAATTACGTATTGACTGCACGCTTAATCCTGTCGCTTGCGCGAGATCAACAGGCCGTAAAATCTTCTTCAAACCCTAACCTTTATCTTTCAATTGCCATTAGATAGTTTTGCGCTTCCTGAAAAAGAGAAATGAAGGTAAAAGTATAAAAGCTTGCATTAGTGATATACCATAAAGAAAGTGATCTGACAAGAGGAGAACAAAGGGTAAAATTGTAGAATTGGAGGAAAATATGTCTAAAGCCCATATTATAGTACGCAACCTTACCAAGGTCTATCGGGTTCCTGAACGCAACGAAGGGTTAGCGGCTGCAATCGGGAGCCTCTGGCGACGGAAGTACCGAGAGGTAGAGGCTGTACGTGACATCAGTTTTTCGATCGAAAAAGGTGAGATCGTGGGTTTTCTTGGACCGAATGGGGCGGGCAAGACAACGAGCTTAAAGATGTTGGCCGGCTTGCTCTATCCATCGTCGGGAGAGGCCTATGTCGCGGGCTTTATACCCTGGAAGCGACAGCCAGAATATTTGCGCCGTATGAGCATGGTTCTTGGCAATAAGAGCCAGGTGATCTGGGATATTCCGGCCTGGGATTCGTTTCGCCTCCTGGGCGATATCTATGGCCTGCCAGCAGCAAAGCTCAGAGCCGCAGTGGATGAGCTTTGTACGCTATTGGATATGCACGAGATCCTGAATCGGCCTGTGCGCATGCTTTCTCTGGGGCAGCGGATGAAATGCGAGCTGGTAGCAGCTCTGCTGTATAGGCCAGAGATTTTGTTTCTTGACGAGCCGACATTGGGTCTTGATGTCTCTATGCAGCGCCGTTTTCGCCAGTTTATTGCTGATTACAATTGCCGCTTCGGTACAACAGTAATCCTGACCAGCCATTATATGGCCGATGTGGAGGCCTTATGTCCCAGAATCATTCTTATTAACCAGGGACAGCTCTGCTACGATGGTAGCTTACAAGGCCTGACTCAGCGTTTTGCCCCTGGCAAGTTGCTCCGCCTGATTCTCAGTGAAAGATATGTTGAAAGCGAGGCTGATCTCGCTTTGCCAGCTGGACTTGAGCTGCTCAAACGTGATGGGGTTACCTGGACGTTAAGAACTAGTCAACAGGACATACTGACTTCTGTTTCACATATATTGCGGCACTTACCAATCGTTGATCTTACGGTTGAAGATCCTCCTCTAGAGACAGTTATCGACCAGATGTATCGAGGGGAGATCTAATGAACATACGAGGAATACTGGCCATCATCAGATGTACCTGGATGTCATGGCTGCAGCAGCGAAGTTTTTTCTTTCTGCTGGCCTTTGGTTGGATGATGCCGCCTCTGGTTGCGCTGTTCGTCTGGTATACAGCCGCGAGCGGCCAGCGCATTGGCGGCCTCACGCAAAGCGAGTTTGTGGCCTATTACCTCCTCTTTATGTTGGTCAACCAGCTCACCTACGCCCAGACAAATTGGACGGTTGGCGACAGGATTCGCAACGGCGACATGAGTACGATCCTCTTGCGCCCAATCTCGCCTATCCTTGACTCTCTGGCCAGTGAACTGGCAAGCAAGGCTGCCTATATGCTTTTTGTCGTCCCTGTCGTTATAGTCCTGGCCCTGGTTCTGCATCCAGAGCTGCACCCTCCTTTGCTTAACGTGCTTGCCTTTGTTCCGGCTTTGCTTATGGCCTGGTTGCTGCGCTTCTTCTGGGGCTACTGGCTGGCCTTGCTGGCTTTCTGGGCCAGTCGAGCTAACGCACTCCTCTCTTTGCAAGAGGCTTTGACGTTTCTTCTGGCGGGCCAGGTTGCACCCGTGGCCCTTCTACCAAGCTTTGTGCGAGCGCTCGCCATAGTGCTGCCTTTTCGCTATATGGTAGGCTTTCCCGTTGAGATACTTACCACTCAGTTGTCACCAGCAGATCTAGTAAGCGGCCTGGCATATCAGACCGCCTGGCTGTTGGCTACCGTGATCCTGTTTAGCTTTATCTGGCGTTGTGGCGTTCGGCGCTATACTGCCGTTGGCGGCTAAGCCCTCCAGGACAAAGAAAGGGAAACTGTGCATGCGCTATCTACGCTTAGTACTTGCCTTTATCAGAATCTCTTTGCAGGAAGATATGGCCTATCGGACAAACTTTTTTATCAGCGTGTTATCCACATTGCTTAATCTAGGAACGGGGATAGCTGGAATTGCCGTCCTCTTCGGGCAGATAAAAACGCTACATGGCTGGAATTTTCCCGCGACGCTGGTCCTGCTAGGAGTTTATCTGCTTGTTGGAGCCGTAAGGCGTCTGGTGATTGGGCCCAGCTTTGATGCTCTTGCCGGCTTGGAGGGCGAATTGTGGCTGGGTCGCTTTGATTTTACTTTGCTCCGTCCCGTCAATACCCAGTTTCTGATCAGCTTGCGCCACTGGCAGCTGTTCTCTGTCGTTGACATATTGTTGGGATTGGGCACTTTGATTACAGGCTGTATATTGCTGGGAGAGCGTGTAACGCTGACAAATCTACTCGCTTTCCTCGTCACTTTGATAGTAGGCTTGCTTATTCTCTATGCGCTGCTGTTGTTATTGACCGGCTTGCTTTTCTGGAGCCCAGGTTTTTTGTTTACCTGGATCTTTGATGCCCTATTTCAGATAGCTCGGTATCCCCTGGATTTCTATCCTGACTGGGTGCGTACGATCCTGACCTGGATAGTGCCGATTGGCATAATCACTACGGTGCCTGCCCAGGCTCTTACTGGCGCTCTCTCTCCGCCGCTCTTCGTGGGTGGTCTTCTGCTTGCCGGAGTGTTGCTGGCCGTTGCCTCGCTAGTTTTCTGGCATGGTTTGCGGCGTTACGCCAGCGCATCTAGCTAGCACTATGGCCTAGCAGATCCACCGATTTGCCGATGCTTTTGCCCCTTGACAAACGCTACTTTCTCTAGACATAATATGTATGTGAATGCTCACACACATGGGGAGAAAGAAATGGCAGGAGAAACACGTAAGAAGATTCTTGATGCGACTGAAAAACTCATTCTTTTGAAGGGATTGGCGCGTGACGACCAAGGAGATTGCGCGCGAGATCGATCTCACTGAAGGTGCGCTCTACCGGCACTTCGACCATAAGGCGGAAATCTTCTTTGCCTTGATGGCCATACATCTGCCTACCTTTTATGAAGCATTTCAGGTGCATCAGGCCGGCAGCGCAACCGTCAATGAGAATCTCGTCGCTCTTGCTCTGGCGACAATTCAGTATTATGAGCAGATAGTTCCGTTAGGCGCCTCCTTTATGGCTGACACAGAACTGCTGGTTCAGCTTCGTGCGTCTATCCAACCGCTGGGCGTTGGGCCGCAAAGTATCTTTGAAGACGTTACTACCTATATCGAGAAGGAGCAGCAGTTGGGACGGATGAGGCAACAAATTCCTGCCCTGACGCTGGCGATCCTTTTGCTAGGGCCTTGTTTTCAGTGGGTATTTAACCGGCGCTTTCTGGGCGCTGACCCTTTCCATAAAACAGAGCAGCAGTTTGCTGAGGAACTGGTACAAGGGTTGCTGGCTGGCGCCATTCCTGACTAGCATTGAGAGAACACAGAGTGCTGACCTGTGATGGACATCTGTCGACATTGCGGCAAGGCGAGCAGACAAGCGTACGTACATACGTGCGGCTCTCACGTAGAGTGCTTGCCAAGAGTGTAATAAGCTTTTAGAGAACAGAAGAAAAAAGGGAGATTTCTCATGAGCGAGAAAACGGTGGCAACCACGCGCCAATTCCTGACCACCCCTGGTAAGGGCCATACAACGATTTTAACCAGCTTTCGGCGCAATGGCCAGGGAGTTGATACCCCGGTTGGCACGGTAGCCTTGAACGGTAAACTCTACTTCATGACGGCTGCGGACACCTGGAAGGCCAAGCGCCTCGCGCGCAATCCGCATGTAACCGTTGCGCCTGGCACCTACAGCGGCAAAGTACTCGGCCCGGCGATTAAGGGTCAGGCGCGCCGTCTCTACGGCGAGGAACTTCAGCTGGCGCGAGGCCTGTTGCGCGTAGGAGTGCTGGGCCATTTCTGGGGATTCATCTTTGACTGGCGAAATCCTGGCGAGAAAACTGCGGTGTACGAAATCTTGCTGGAGGCATCAGAGGTGGATGATGAACAACGTGTGCTAGCCCAGCACAAATAAAAGGAGCGTGCGATGATTTTCTTGACCGGAGCGACGGGAAACATTGGCCGCTCCAAAGGCACTGACCGCGGAACTTAGCGGTAATAATATACAGCATAGACTTATCCCCTTATCACACAGGGGCATTGCTTGCGTTTCTTCCCAGAAAACAAGGCCAGGACATTTGAGGCCCTGGCCTTGCGGGAACTTAGGCCCGGCTTGCGGCTACATCAGCCAGCGCGCGATCTAGTAGCTCTGTACCGGCGTCGATATCTGCAGCCGTCAGGGTCAGAGGCGGGATCATACGCAAAGAGCGCGGATCGGGAGCATTCAGCAGTAAGCCATGCTCTAGAGCCTTTTGTACGATCTTCGCTGCCTGATCGCCCTGAACATGAACTGCGCGCATTAAGCCAATGCCGCGCGGGCTATCGATCAGCCCAGGATATTTTGCGCATAGCTCGATCAGCTTGCTATTCCAGTATTCGCCCATCTTGCGTGCATTCTCCAGGAGATTTTGCTCAAGAATAGTTTCGAGGGTTGCCACACCTGCTGCGCAAGCCACCGGATTGCCGCCAAAGGTTGTGCCGTGATCGCCAGGAGCAAAGAGGTCTGTGCGCGGTCCTGTAAGCATAGCCCCGATAGGAATACCGCCGGCCAGTCCTTTAGCCAGCGTCACAATATCAGGCGTGATGCCATAATTCTCATAGCTAAAGAACTTACCGGTACGTCCCATACCCGCCTGAATCTCATCGCAGATCAGCACAAGATTTTGCTCATCGCACCATTGGCGCAGGCCCTGCATAAATTCCTGGTTGGAGGCCCAGATGCCACCCTCACCCTGCACCGGCTCTACAAGAATGCCCACGGTCTTCTCGCTCGTTGCCTGTTTAACTGCGGCGAGATCGTTGAGGGGAACCTGCTTGAAACCATCGGGAATGGGAGCCCAGGTGGCCTGATAGGCTGGTTGACCGGTAGCCGCCGTTGTGGCCAGGGTCCGACCGTGGAAGCTATTATGCAGGCTGATAATCTCGTACGCGCCGTTGCGGTGTAAGCGTCCATATTTGCGTGCTAACTTGATAGCACCTTCGTTTGCTTCAGCGCCACTGTTAGAGAAGAAGGAACGCATTCCCTTGCTCTGGATGCCAAGTAATTCCGCGAGCTCAATCTGGCGTACATTGTAATAGAGATTAGAGGTATGGATAAGCTGCGTTACCTGCTCCTGGACCGCTTTGACGATCGCGGGATGGCAATGTCCGAGCACGTTAACGGCAATACCTGCGACAAAATCGAGATAGACTTTTCCCTCGCTATCCCATACATGTATCCCTTCACCACGTACGAGGGTGATTGGTTGCCGCTTAAAAGTCCCTTGATAATACTTCTGCTCAAGGGCGGCCCAATCTCGCTTATTCAACTCAGTTGCTGTCATCGTATCTTTTCTCCTGTTCGGAAATAAGAAAGTTCCCGATCCGTGGAGGCTTTGCATACACGGATCATCTCATAATCCCACATTAACTGACTGGCCAGGGCTGGAACGAAGGCCAGCTAGCCATGCCAACCGCGCTGTTAGCCATTGCAGCACAAGCCTGGTCCTGCACATATATAGACAAATAAGTTTTGCTCTGTGGGCGGTGCGCAACTTAAAAAATCATTATAGAGTTCCTGCTCCAGCGGGAGAGGTGCGTTCTTCCCCCTCCTAGAAAAATTCTCTAGCCCCTGCAACAAGGAAAGTGTACACGTGCAGGGGCTAGAGAAGCGCTTGCGCTCAACTGGCTCAGGCGCTGGTTTCGCGATCATAAGGCGCTTGTAATTGGGGTGGTAAAGGATAAGAGGCGCCAGGTAAGGGCAGGCCCTTTGGCTCGCTGGTCGCTGCCGGCATGCCGGCAAGGATAGACGGCCCTTCAAACTGATCGTCGCTGATTGGCTGATTGAAGAGCGATTCGAAAAGAGGACCTTCTAGAGTTTCCTCTTTGATCAAGCGCTCGCTAATCATAATCAGGCGCGTCTTGTTTTGGAGCAGCACATTATGCGCCTTATCGAAAGCTTCTTGAATAATGCGTCGGACCTCCTCATCCACCTCGCGCGCTGTTTGCTCACTGTAATTGCGCTGTTCTCCAAAGTCGCGACCCAGGAAAACAAGCTCATCCTTATGGCCGAGAGCCATCGGACCAATGCGGCTACTCATACCATATTCGGTTACCATCGAGCGCGCCGTCTTCGTGACCCGTTCGATATCGTTAGAGGCCCCGGTCGTTACTTCGCCAAAAATGATCAACTCGGCGACGTGGCCGCCAAGCGCATACGCCAGCATATCTTCGAACTGGGGCTTGCTCCAGAGGTAACGATCCTCGGTTGGTAGCAGCATCGTAAAGCCACCGGCCTGGCCACGAGCGACGATAGAAACCTTGTGCACGGGATCAGTGTTTGGCAGCATACGAGCTACAAGCGCATGGCCAACCTCATGATACGCAGTGATAGCCTTCTCGCGCTCACTGATAATGCGGCTCTTGCGTGCGGGACCGGCTACCACGCGATCGATGGCTTCTTCCAGTTCGCTCATGCCAATTTTTCGCTTATTGCGACGTGCGGCCAGGATCGCGGCCTCATTGAGCAAATTAGCCAGATCTGCTCCCGAGAAGCCTGGCGTTTGCTTTGCCAGCGTTTCCAGTGAGATATCTTGCTCCAGCGGTTTACCTTTGACATGAACCTGCAGAATAGCAATACGCCCGCGAATATCTGGACGATCAAGGACCACCTGTCGATCGAAGCGGCCGGGACGCAACAGAGCGGGATCGAGCACATCCGGTCGGTTGGTAGCTGCAATCACAATAACGTTTGTATTGGTATCGAAGCCATCCATTTCTACAAGAATCTGGTTTAAGGTCTGCTCGCGCTCATCGTGGGAGCCGCCGAGTCCGGCGCCCCGTTGACGGCCCACAGCATCGATCTCATCAACGAAAACAATACAAGGGCTATTGCGCTTCGCCTGATCAAAGAGATCGCGTACGCGGCTGGCTCCCACGCCGACAAACATCTCGACAAACTCGGACCCGCTAATGCTAAAGAAAGGTACGCCAGCCTCACCAGCCACAGCTCGTGAGATAAGCGTCTTGCCAGTTCCTGGAGGCCCAACTAGCAGGAGGCCTTTGGGAATCCGGGCTCCCAGGGCCACGAATTTCTCTGGATACTTTAAGAACTCGACAATTTCTTGTAGTTCCTGTTTCGCTTCCTCAACGCCTGCCACATCCGTAAAGGTCACTGTCGGCTTATTTCCCATAAACATACGGGCTCGGCTCTTGCCAAAGGACATAGCCTGATTATTAGTACCCTGCGCCTGGCGAACTATAAATATTAAGAGTGCGCCAAGTAGAAGGAAGGGGATGAGTCCACCAAGGGCACTGAGCCAGCCCCAGAGCTGGTTAGGCGTCTCGTATTGCAGCACCAGAAAACGATTATTGGCATAATCAATACCATTATCTTTAAGTACGCGCGTCGCATCGAAGCTCTCATTAACTGTGGCTGCCTCTTTCTGGGCCTCGGAACCTTTGCCGCGCGTCAGGGTAATAGTATCGCTACCTACATCTAACGTATCCTGCTGCCCTTTGTTTATATCTGTGCGGATATGTCCTAGAATCGTGGATACGTTGACTAACTTAACGTCTGATTGCGGTCGGAAAATGAACACGGCGACCAGAACAATGGCCAACGTGATCAGGAGCCAAAAAATGCCCGTTCTGAGCCATTTCCCACTGCTTGACATTAGGGCTCCTCTCTATTAGTATGGCGTGTACAAGTATCACCTTTTTTTATATGGTACATATCTAAGCGTATTACCTGACATTCAATCATGATTCTTGTGTGTTTTATTATAGCACACCCGCTGATTGATCTCTTGCGGGAGATCTTTCACAAATGCTTTTACGCTGGGAGATCTATCAGGCTCGATATGAGTGGATATAACAGTATAACGGTTGACCTTCGGTCTGGTTCCAGTTTTTACTGGCCAGCCGCCACTATCATCAATTTTCAGTATATTAGCCCTCCCTTGCTTGATAGTCTGGCACCTGCTACCAGAGGACTGTAGAGAATGTTGTAACTACTAACTCTGAGGCTATGCTAGCCTCTCTCTCATGCTGGCCGAGCCAGCACTAAGCCCCATACCTCGGCTGCGTGGGCAGCGAAGAGAGGGGCGGCACAGGCTTCAAGAGTAGCGCCTGTTGTGCATACATCGTCAATAAGCAATACTTTACGGCCCTCAAGGCGAAAGTTTGAGGGTAGAGGCGTATAGAGAAAGGCCCCTAAGACATTCTGTTGCCGCTCGCTTGCGCTTAGATGGGTTTGGGCCTTTGTGGGTT
This sequence comes from Ktedonosporobacter rubrisoli, assembly GCF_004208415.1. Classification (GTDB taxonomy): domain Bacteria; phylum Chloroflexota; class Ktedonobacteria; order Ktedonobacterales; family Ktedonobacteraceae; genus Ktedonosporobacter; species Ktedonosporobacter rubrisoli. The sequence continues at coordinate 9,439,946 of NZ_CP035758.1, forward strand.
GCACGCGCGAGACAAGGGTATGTAATAAAGGAAGCGCCAATCTTGCGGAACAGACTTGAGCCAGGAGATTGGCCTGATTATAGCCGCGCTGCCGTTCGCGCTCATGGTGCAGTGGTATGGGCACAATAAGGTCGGCATGTAATCCATGTGCTTGATACGCCTGGGCTAGCAATGCTCCTAATGGCTCGGCCAGGCGGATATTTCCATTATACTTAAGCTCGTGGATGCAAGCCCGCAAGGGGTCCTGATAGGTACTTGCTGAACGCAAACCGCTAAGGCGCAAAGGGTGATGCTGGCAGGCATAACAGAGCCCGGCTGCAGAAAGCCGGCCATGGCAGTGTTGGCAGAATGGTGGCCGGGTTGGCTGTATGCGAGAAAGACAAGAGGCGCACAGTAGAGCGCCTCCACATTTGCATGCCGCGCACGTTGGAGGGAAGAGAAGATCAAGCATATGTTGAGCTATTTGCTGAGTTCGCCGTAAAAGTGTTTCTCTGCCCATGAAGTAACTCCCGAATATACAACGAATGGGATGAAAATCGGTAATTGTGAATGAGCTCACATATATGCGGATCTTTGAGCCGGGCCAGGCTGCTACTGCTGCTTGCTATGAGCTGTGGATGAATTGGCTGTACTGCTAGCACAGCAGGAGAATAGCTGGCGGCGAAGCCAGCTATTCAGGAAAGATTATTCGTCAGCCGTCTTGCGCATCGTGGGGAAGAGGATAACATCACGAATTGATTCCTGGTTGGCCATCAGCATTGCCAGGCGGTCAATGCCAATACCCAGGCCCCCGGTCGGTGGCATGCCTGTCTCGATGGCTTCCAGGAAATCTTCGTCGAGTACCTGAGCCTCGTCGTCGCCTTGAGCGCGTTGGCGCAACTGGTCTTCGAAGCGGGCGCGCTGATCGAGCGGATCATTGAGCTCCGTGAAAGCATTACCTAGTTCCAGGCCACCCACAAAAGGCTGGAAGCGCTCTACCAGGCCAGGCTTAGACCTGTGCATCTTGGCCAGCGGGGACACGTCGATTGGATAATCGATAAGGAAAAATGCCTGACGCAGGGCAGGAATTCCTTTACGCAGCATGGCCCCTTTAAGATCATCTATCAGGCGTCCACGACCCAGTTTCGGATCAGCCTCATATCCCTGCGCGCGCATCGCGGTGGCCAGGCTCTCTTTATCCGGGTAACGTGAGACATCAATACCAGTATGTTCGGCAATAGCATCGAGGAGAGGAATGCGCTTCCAGGGAGGAGTCAAATCAATTTCGGTCCCTTGATAAGTAATATGCGTTGTGCCTTTAACTTCCTGGGCAATAAATGCTATCATCTCTTCAACAAGTTTCATAATATCATTGTAGTCAGCATAGGCCTGATAGCATTCCATCATAGTAAATTCAGGATTATGGCTACGATCAATACCTTCATTGCGGAACGAACGTCCAATTTCATAAACCCGTTCAAAGCCGCCAACAATTAAGCGTTTGAGATATAGCTCTACAGCAATACGTAGATATAAATCGCGATCAAGAGTATTATGATGGGTAATAAAAGGACGCGCAGTTGCTCCTCCATAGAGTGGCTGCAAGATAGGAGTTTCGACCTCAATAAAGCCGTGCTCGTCAAGATAGTGGCGCATTGCGGTGATGGTGCGGCTGCGTATTACAAAAACCTGCCTCACCTCATCGCCATTGGCGATCAAGTCAAGGAAGCGCTTGCGCTGGCGTAGCTCGATATCTTCGAGGCCGTGGTACTTCTCAGGGAGAGGATGTATGCCCTTAGTCAAGAGGCGATAGCGCAAGACATGTAGCGTACGCTCGCCCGTGCGCGTCACAAACAGAAAACCGGTAACCTGAATAAAATCGCCAAGATCCAACAGCTTAATAGAGCGATAGGCTTCCTCGCCAACATCGTTAATACGGAAGTAGACCTGGATGCTGGCAGTTCCGTCCTCGATCTTAGCAAAAGCAGCCTTGCCCATTTCGCGCAATAAGCGAATGCGCCCGGTCAGGGTGTAGGAGCCTTCAGGTCCTGCCAGCTCATCGAAATGTTCTAAAACATCGGCAATAGTATGTGTGCGCTCTACATCGTTAGGGTATGGATTGATTCCCTGCTCACGTAATGCATGTAGGCGTTGTAATCGTATCTCTCGTTCGTCTGCCATGCTCTTTCTCTATTTCCTCCAAAAAAACGTGCCCCGACAGCATAACAGTTGATGGATAGCGTAGAAAAGATATGCTGTATTGTTCTTTGGCACTTAGTCTGGTTCATTGTAACATTGTTTTTGCCTGCTGGGTACCCCATAGGAGAGACCACATAAAAAATCGACCTGGCCACCGGTCGGGTGTGCTGCAGGTCGATTTTTGCTGTTAGTCTTAGGAGAGCGCTCTATTCGATAGAGTGAATTGTGTACTCCTTCACACCACCGGGGGTTGAAACGATAACACGATCGCCAGGTTTATGGCCCAAAAGCGCTCTACCTACGGGCGACTCATTAGAAATACGCCCGGCGCCAGGGTTAGCCTCAAAGGCCCCCACAATGGTGTAGTGATACTCGCGTCCCTCGGCGACACGAAGGTGGACGATGGAACCGAGAGTCACGCTATCTGATCGTACATTGTCAATCAGTTTGGCCTTGGCCAGCATCTGCTCAAGTTCCATAATGCGCCCTTCGAGGCGGGCCTGCTCGTTCTTGGCATCTTCGTACGCCGCATTATCAATTACATCACCAGATTCCTTAGCGTCATGCAAGTATTGGGCGACCTCTGCACGTTTGACGGTGCGTAAAAACTCCAACTGGCTTACTGCGCGCTGAAGTCCGTCGTTTGTGAGGAATACGTCCTGTGTCTCCATTTTCTGTTTCCCCTCATTCATCTGGTGGAGGTACTTCCTCCAACCGTAATTAGCTAGTCGGGCCAGTTATTGTGTGGGGTATCCAATATCGCCCCAGGTAATACTGACTCGATCACCTGAATGACAGCGGAGTAACAGCTCTCCGTGTTCATCCACATCTTCAGCGATACCGCTGAGCATGGAATCTCCCTGGCGTACCTGAATGGTACGACCAAGCGTTGATAGCTGATTGCGCCAGCGCTCTCGTATCAACCGAGAGCTAGACCCGTAGGCTTGCGCTAGTGGGTCTTGCGCTTCTTGCTGCAACAAGAGATAGCTTGACTCCATGTGTTGCAGCAAGCGCGTGATAAAAAACTCACGGCTTACTCTATGACCGCAAGCGCTTTGCAGCGTTGTGGCTGCCTGCGTAAGTCCCGGCACGGCCTGTGACGGAATAGCTTCTGTAAAATCACCGTTTACATTGACGCCTATTCCAACGATAGCGAAGCCCCGACCGGAACGGTCACGGCTGGTTTCAATCAAGATACCGGCGACTTTGCGGTCCCCAACGAGAACATCGTTGGGCCATTTGATGGTTGCTGCAACTCCACAAGTGTCGGCAATGGCGTCAACTACAGCAAGCGAAGCAAACATGATTAAGTGATAGGGTGGGAAAAATGGTCGCAGTATGGTAGATGAAATCACGCTGTGTCCAGGTTGATCTACCCAATGTCTGCCTAAGCGGCCTTTGCCTGCAGTTTGACTGTCGGTAAGTACCACAACCCCCTCCTCTGACCCATCCTGAGCCAGTTGCATCGCCAACACATTAGTTGAGTCCACTGTTGATAAAAATACAAGATGATTTCCGATGCCAAAGAAACGAGTGTCGAGCTGACGCTGTATTGCCTCTACATCGAGCTGCTTGAACGCGGTACTTTCTATCTTCTTCACATTCTACCACTTCTAAATCTTTTATCTATTGGTATCATGGTCTTGCGAGGACCCTGTGATAAGAAGTAAGCCCGTAAGTTATCGGCGTTTTGCTTCAAAAAAATTACATAGTAAAAACGGGCAGAGGTATGGATTTTTAGATATGTTACCCAGATTGGCAAGAACGAAGTTATAGTGTACAAAAAACCCAGAGCAAGGGAAACAAGTTTCTTTCGCCTTTGCTCTGGGGGTGCTGCACAGACAGGTAGAGAAACCTACCCACCAGTGTGTTATTCAAACCTTCACCAAGCTCCAAAGCCAGGTTCTAGCGAGAAGGTGAGCTAACGAAGCATCCCTCTCAACTGGAAGGTGTGGGAATCTACCACGCTGCCTGTGCAGCGACTACTTTGATCCATTACACACCACCTCCTTTCGTTGACGCTATTGTACCATTGGATTTTAACAGTTGTCAAGCTTTCTCGAAAAATCGCTCCTGGGCAAGGAGGCCACAAGGGGCATAAAGCTTCTCAGCAGGCCGATCTAGCCTCAACTGCTACTTGTGAATTTTGTGTGAATAATGCTGCTCCTATTTTAGGTTGTCTGTTTTTCCTGTCCTGAAGTTCAGGAGATTTGGCTCGGCAAATGAGCTATAAGGGCAGAAGTCCGCTCTGGGCTTGCCTTAAGCTCTGCCATATTTGCGGCACGTTGTATTGAAAAACTTCAACCCTTCATGGCAGAGAATAATATTTCGTGCTATACTATTCATAGTAGCATCCAAGAGCGTTGTGTGGTTGGGAGCCTGAGCGAGATCGTCGCTCGTGTCCGCATCGTATTGACTGTCCATATTTGTTTAATAAGCCACGAGAGTTTGTCATGGGCGTACTATGCTGTGCTCTCTTACGCTTATATACGTATGGCATGGTGGGGATGTGCTACGCCTGGCGCTTATCTCCAATGGATGGGGAAGTGGGCCAGGCTCTGGCTTACGGAGTTATATTGATCTATTAGAGATCTAGATTTATGTCTGCCTGAGCAGCTAGAGAGTTTGCCAGCTCTGGCGCGAGAACTCTGCCGTTGCTTGTGTGATGGGGAGAAGGCAGATGATTACAGATAGTGTTTCCCGTGGCACTATTGATCTAAGCTCAAAGCTTGATATGTGTTTTTAGCTAACGCGATGTGCAGATTTGCCGAATGTGGGAAACTGATTGGGTAGGTCGTGAGCTGCAGGCGCGCTGCGTGCTAGCAGGTTGGAAGCGGCTCTCTTTGCTCCTCCAGCCGTTGCAGGCGGCGAAAAACTTGCGCATGGAGTTAGCTATGTACATGTATGCTGTGCGTAAATTTCGATAAATGGCATAAGTAGACGAGAAGAAGGAGGACTTTCAAATGAAGCATCAGCATCAATATATTGACTTGCTCATCGATGCCCTCCTGGACGAGGGTTTCACTGTAGATGAGGCTCACCGGCTCGTCCAGCTACAGGAAGAGTACGAAGAGCGCCTGGCTAACGAAGAGACAAACTATCACCGTTTTGTACGTTGGCTCGTTGAACATGGTCGTTTAAGCGAGTGGTAAATAGACTTGTCCTGGCTAAAGACCGCAGCCTATTGCTTGCACCGATTTTTCGGGATGTTGTACAATAAGAGTAGCGGAGCAGATGGGACGGCGTGGCATTGCTACGCCGTCCTTGTATTTCCCGCGATAAGAGAGAAGTAGGCGACCAGGTGTGTCGCCTTTGTGCAAGGGAGGCCTCTATGAAAGCGGTTGTCATGGCCGGCGGGGAAGGATCGAGGCTACGACCACTGACGATTCGACGACCCAAGCCGATGGTGCCTATTGCTGGTAAACCGGTAATGGAGCATATCCTCAATTTGTTGAAACGTCATGGTATCACCGAGGTCATCGTCACGGTTCAATATCTAGCGAGCAGTATTGAAGACTATTTCGGGAATGGCTCTCAGTTTGGCATGCGCATTACCTATTCGCGGGAAGATGTTCCCCTGGGGACTGCGGGTAGTGTCAAAAATGCTGAGGAGCACCTTACCGAGCCTTTTCTTGTCATTAGTGGTGATGCTCTTACCGATTATAACCTGACCGATCTCGTGAAGTATCACCAGGAGAAAAAATCTCTTGCCACACTCCTCCTTGCTCATGTGCATAACCCTCTCGAATATGGGGTTATTATCACCAATGAGGATGGCCATATTACCCAATTCCTGGAAAAGCCAAGCTGGGGTGAGGTGTTTAGCGATACCATTAATACGGGCATTTACGTTCTCGACCCTCAGATCTTTTCCTACTTTGAGAAGAATAAGCAATTTGACTTTAGCCAGGAACTCTTTCCAATGATGCTGAAGCAGGGCGATCCGCTTTATGGATACGTGGCTTCAACGGGGTACTGGTGTGACGTCGGCAATCTTAGCGAGTATATGCGGGCAAATGCTGATGCGCTGCAAGGTCAGGTGGATATCGAGATTCCTGCCAAAAATATTGGCAGCAATATCTGGTGCGAGGATGGAGTTGAGATCGCTGAGGATGCTCAGCTCTATGGGCCGATTTACCTTGGCCACGATTGTAAGGTGAAATCTGGCGCAATCCTGCATGGGCCGAGTATCATTGGTAGCTACTCGATCGTCGATGAGCGTGCTCAGGTAGATCGCAGCATCGTCTGGAATAGTTCGTATATCGGTGAGCGCTCAGAGCTGCGGGGGGCGATTGTCGGATCTTCAACCAGTATCAAGAGCAAGGCTGTGATGTTTGAAGGCTCGGTTATTGGCGATAATTCGACTATTCAAGATGGCGCGATCATCCAGCCCAATGTAAAAGTCTGGCCCGATAAGGAGATTGAGGCGGGCGCCGTTATCAATACAAGCATTATCTGGGGATCGCAGGGACGGCGCAGCCTGTTTAGTCGCTTTGGGGTCACTGGTCTGGTCAATATCGATGTGACGCCCGAGTTTGCTACTAAGCTTGGGGCTGCTTATGGAGCCATCTTACCCAAGGGGGCGATTGTCTGCCTCAATCGCGATACACATCGCACTTCGCGTATGATTAAGCGTGGCATTAATGCGGGCCTGCCTTCAGCTGGTGTTAATGTGCATGACATCAATCAGGTGCCGATTCCTGTAGCGCGCTACTATATCCGCAATACTGAGGCTGTGGGCGGAGTGCATGTGCGCGTTGCGCCTCACGACCAGCGGGTAATTGATATTAAGATCTTTGATCAGTATGGCCTTGATATTAACAAGACGACTGAGCGCAAGATCGAGAATCTTTTCTTCCGTGAGGATTTCAGGCGCGTTTACCTTGATGAGATAGGCGCCATTGATGTACTGAGCAATGAGGATGTTAGCGGGCGTTACCTTGAGGGTTTTGGCAAGGTTGTCGATTTCGAGGCGGTTCGCAAGCGGAAATTCCAGCTAGTGATTGACTATGCTCATGGCAGTACAACTCAGCTCTTGCCGACGATCTTTAATCGCCTTGATTGCGAGGTAATTGCGCTTAATACCAGTAGCGAGGGCGCGCCTACTTCACGCTCGTTGGATGAACTGGGCAAAGATATGCAGCGCCTGGCTACGATTAGCTCAACGTTGCATACAGATATGGGGATTCGCATCGATCCAGGTGGCGAAGGAATTTCTGTGGTCGATGACCGGGGGCGCATTCTTGATGGTATGAAGATGCTGGCGGTGATGACGAGCCTCTTCTTGCGCTATCATCGCAATGGTACAGTGGCGGCTCCAGTGACTGCTCCTAGCGCTCTGCAGCATATTGCCAAGCGCTATGATGGCTATATCCAGCATACAAAGGTGCTCTCGCATGCATTGATGACGGCAGCCGGGCGCGATGGTGTTGTGCTGGTTGGCGATGGTCGCGGCGGCTTTGTTTTCCCCGCGCTGCAGCCTGCCTTTGATGGGATGCTGGCGATTGTGAAGATGCTGGAGCTCCTATCCCACTTTGATATGCGTCTCTCGGATGTGGTTGATGACCTGCCCGCTTACTATATGAGTACGACGCGGGTAACCTGTCCCTGGGAGCATAAGGGGAAAGTGATGCGCATCTTGAGTGAACAATATCGCGAGCGCCGAGCCAAGCCAATTGATGGGATCAAGATCGATCTGGGCAAAGAATGGGTGCTGGTTCTACCCGATGCGGATAGCCCGCTCTTCCATGTGGTGGCCGAATCGGTTTCCAGCGAACAGGCGCAGGCCCTGGCCGAAAAATATGCCCGCGTGGTGAGCGGTTTACAGCAGTAGATAAGACGAAGCATTCCCGGCACAAAATGGGGCACCTCGACGCTGAGGTGCCTTTTTTATTGCTTTGTTGCTTGCAGCAAAAGATATTATTCGGGTATAGTTATATTCTAGAAAAAATACATAAGGAAAAACGTGTAAGTTGTTATAGATATCCCATATGCATAGAAAGATAAAACACTGATAATTCGCTCTCTGGAAAATACCTGCGACTGATCTATTTCTGCTAGAGAGCTGAAGAAAGTTTGGGACATAGTATAGTCTCTATGAAGAGTATATATGCTTGTATTCTTTATCCTTGATCGTTATCCGGGCGCTTCCTTTTTTAAATGCAACCGTTTTTCTCGTCTCTTTAAGAGAGGAAAAATGAGCAGATAAGTGTCTTAAATATGTTACGTACCAAGGGGGAAACACATGGATAATCGTGGAGACTGGCATGCTGGGCCTGGCCGCGAAGGACAGGGGTATTATGGTGGAAGCAAGCTTCGCCCCAAAAGTTTTGTCAGGCGCAATCTATGGGCCATCATCAGCACCTGTCTGGTGGTTGTACTGCTGGGTGTACTCTATTTTGTGTTAAGTCGTCCAGCTCCAGCAACCAATGCTGTACAACAATCTTCTTCGCCTAAGTCTGGACTTGCAACGACAGTTCCTGGCACAGCGGCAGCCTCTGCACCAACGCAGGCCCCGACTCAGGCTGCCAGCGTGGCGCCTGGTACCGTGCTCTGTCAATATGATGCTACAAGCGGTTTTCAAAACTGGGTGAAATCTCCCCAATGGAAGCAGGTCAACGATGGTACGCTAGGCAGCGCTGGCACCGATGATGGCAATGGTGCCAATAGCTATATTACCTGGTCCGATTGTAAATTAGCTACTGGCAATTATGCGGTTGAGGCGCAGATCCAGATTGTGAGAAGTACCGATAATAATGGATATTATGAATCTGGGATTATGATACGTGGGGATGGCAATAGATCGGGGTATCAGGTGGGAGTGGGCGCTTACAATCAGTACTGTTCCCAACCTCCACTGGCCATGGTATCTCTGGTACAGGATGATAGAACTGGCGAAACTAGATGTTATAGCGGTGGTCTTGCACCTTTGCCAGGGGCTGGAGCCAGCCAGAATTATCAAGTAGACACAAATTTCCATACCTACCGCGCTGAGGTGACGGGCAACACGATCCGCCTCTTCATCGATGGGCGCAAGCTGCTGGAGACTACCGATAATACCTTTACAGACGCCGGGCAGGTCGGTTTGCGCGATGTCAATGCTGATCTCAATGTAAAGAGCTTCAAGGTGACTGCGCTCTAGAAGCGCTGCTGAAAATATATTGTCCCCTTAAGCTCTCTTATATAAAGGAAGAGATTGACGAGGCAGCTATATAGTTTTATGTGCTGCCTCGTCCTGGGCATATATTGAGGTAGAGAGAGCCGTTACAGGGCAATGCCGCTGGCCTCAATGGGCCTGGCTTTACCTATTCCTCGGAGACGGCGTAGTCTTTAATCTCCCTTTTCGACCGGACAGCCATTGCTGAAATTCAGGCTGTAAGGCTGGCAGCGTTGGCGAGGGAGGCTATGCTGGCGACATCAACGCTAACTGGCACATATCTGGGGGTGGGCTCTTCTTCGGTTCCCCTCAGCCGCACTATGGCACGGCGTATGCCTTCCGACAGCGAAACTTCAGGCTTCCAGGCGAGAGCCATCATAGCTCGCGTATTGTCCATAATCACCGAAGTGCCTGTCAGGGAGCCAGAAAGGTATACCGGCTCTAACTTGCTATCCATGTGCCTGGCAACCAGCTGATAGAGCTGGTTTAGTGAGTAGCCATGGCCGGAGCTAATATGGAAGGTCTGGTTGTGGCCACGCTTGAGCGCGCTTAGATTGGCCTGGACCACATCATCAATGAATATATGATCGCGTATCTGATCGCCAGTGCCATGAATAATCGGGCGCCTCTGCTGGGCCAACATATAGATAAAATAGCTTAGTGGATGGTGGAGCAAGATCGGATCGGTCTGATTGATTTCTCCATAGACGTCAGCGTAGCGCAGAATAGTATGCTTAAGCCCGTGTTGTTGGGTGTAGTAGCGCACATACCATTCGCCAGCGAGCTTGTTGATGTCAGTCGAGGTATCTGGGTGTAGAGGAGTCTCTTCAGTAACCTGAATTTGCCGGGTATCAGCTGACTGGTAGAGGGAATTGCCGCTAGAAGCGAAAATGAACTTGCTGACTGAAGCATTTACACAGCTATCCAGCAAGTTAAGCAGGCCGCGCACATGAATATCCGCATCTGATAGCGTCACTGAATGTGGAAGATTGGCTTGAGGTAAAGCCACGTGGTAGCTAACAACTTCAGGATGCTCGTGCTGCAAAATCGTCTGTAACTTGCTATCGCGCACATCGACATGGTAGAAACGAGCTCGTGGGTCAACGCTCTGATGTGAGCCAGAGAGGAGGTTATCAAGTACCAGCACATCGTGACCTGCATCGAGATAGGCCTTCGTTAGATGGGTTCCAATGAAACCAGCTCCCCCAGTAATAGCTATTTTCATGGCAATGAAAGTGTCCCTTCTCTAATGTATATAGTCTGCCTTGGCCGTTTAGTGGGAAGAAAGAGGCTTTCCCTTTTGCCTCATTTTTAGTGTATCCTCCTTCTGTATAGGTAAAGATGGATGCCGGTCTTGATATATCAGCGCTGGGGTTAGGAGAGAAGGGGGCTGTGACGCGAACGGGGGCATCGATAAGAGATGCCCCACGCTTCCCGCTTTCAGCAAACTGCATAGACATTGCTAGCCTAAGAGGGCAAAGCCGTGCCGCTCAACAGTTTATCTAGCGTAGATTTTTTGATGCGATAGGCCTGGCGTTTCCCCCGGTGGGGAAGCGTGATAGCCTCTAGCGCACCACTCTTGATCCAACGGCGTACGGTAGTATCGTCGACGCGTAAACGACGAGCAACTTCACGTACGGTTAACAGTTCATCTCCTGTATCTTCTGCCATAATATTATCTCCTGTACCACTTAAATGCTCTTGTGAAATGACATTAGTTGTACCTGACATGTGCTTCTCCTGTATTGATTAGAGACGTCACTACGGTATCATCTCCAGCAAAGTCTGAAGATGTGTTACACTGACAGTAGCTGTAGGAGCCCAACACATGGTACTCGATGGCTGTTCTAGTTGTGACTGTGCACCTCTAAGTATCTCAAGTTGCAACGAAAGAATATCACAACACTGCTTGCCAGTTAACTATACTATACATCTCGGCACAAACACAGTAAAATACAGCAGTAGTAAATGACATCCGCAGGATGCGCACTGTACCCAGAGCAGGTTGCTATGGCCCCAGGCGTCAGGTAGCTATTTGATTCGGCGCAAGCAGATACGATGGAACAAAACGAATTCGATTCATTCCAGCATTTCCGGTTTTGTCTCTCTAAGGCAGAAAGGATAAGTATGTCCATAATCAAGTTGGTTGTTAGTGACCTTCATCTGGCTGATAGTTCCTCTATGCTTGATGGCTTTGGTGAGAGGCAGCAATTGGCCTTTGAAGGTTTGGTGCGGGCTACATTTCCTGGTGGGCCATTAGATCAAACACAGGTTGAGCTGATCATTAATGGCGATTGCTTCGATTTTCTGGCAACACCACCCTTTACTTTTGCTAAAGAGGCAAGGCCTGCCCTGGCTGAGGAGAAAATTGCTAAAATAATTCAGGCCCACCCGGCCTTTTTTCAACTGCTGCGCGCTTTTGTTGAGGTACCAGGACGCCGGATAACTTTTATAATCGGTAATCATGATATCGAATTAGCCTTTGCCGCTGTAAGGGCGCGGGTATGTTCGGCGATTATTGGCGAAGCAGCGGATGCACGCATCTATTTCTGTCCTGATCGTTTTTATTATCCTTTGCCTGATGTCTATGTTGAGCATGGCAATTACTACGACTACTGGAACCACGTGCAGGAGGACCTATGGGATCTCACAGGGCGAGCTCTGGATACTGATCCACAGAGCGTTAGCTTTCCTATCGGCTCGCTCTATTATCTGCAGGTGCTGCGTATCATGAACGAGCGCTATGCTTATTTTGATCATTTTGAGCCGCCCATGAGTTATGTGCGCCAGGTAGCTTTACTTTGCCTGCTTAATCCTGCCCTGGTGGCTGAGATGGCGCAACGATCTCTGGCTATGCTGGAAGATGGAAGCCAGTCTCGGGTGCTTGCGCTCTGGCAAGAGGGCAATACAGTTCCTGCTCAGCTTTTTGAGGGTGCGATGCTGGATTTTGTGAAGTCTAGCGAGGGCATGTTCAGGCAGAAAAGCGACTTGATAGCTCCTGCCGAGAATGGACAATCAGCAGGAATTATGCAGGAATTTGCTCTGCTGCGGGACGCATTGATGCAACCTTTGGCGCAGGCCGTAGGGGTTATCTGTTCGAGCACGGTTTATGAAACTGGCGAGAGTGTGACGCGCGGAATGTGTGCAGTGCTTGAAGGTAATCCTGCTGTGCGCTATGCTATAGCTGGACATACGCATATGCCGCGTGCTGACACTATAGCTGACGGTAAGCAAGTTTACTTTAACACATCGAGCTGGGTTTCGCGGATCGCCCTACCGACCCAGGGAGAGGTTTCTACGGAGCAGCTTGCCTGGCTGAGGGCTCCTGATTGGAGCAATGTGCCGTTGCGCGATCTGACTTGCATGCGTTTTGCTTTGCTTACGGCCACAGAGGGCGGCGCAACCAGGGCTAGCCTCTGCGCCTGGGAAGGCGGGAGAGACGGCAGCTATCGTGAGCTAGCATAAGAGCACCTGGCGGTTTCTGGCGTGTGTGCGCTCAGTACTTCGCAGAGGCAAGCGAGGCAATAATTGCACTTGTTACCGGATCTACACTAGCGGTCTGTCAAGCCTGGCGTGAGGAGCGTAACAAGCGGAGATGCAAGGGGCGGCCGCCCCTTGACGGGGGTCTGGGGCCGTGCTCCAGCCTCTCTCCCCTCCTCGCCGCTGCAGGCGGGGAAAAACTTGCACACGGGGCTAGCTAGCAGTTTGATCAGGCTATAGGGTGGGATTAATCGTAAGAGAAGTAGGCATTAAAGATATGACACAAGAGACAAAACGAAAAAAACTAGTCCTGTTTGATGGACATGCCATCATCCATCGAGCATTCCATGCAGTACCGGATGATCTTTCTACAAGTTCTGGTGAACCGGTCAATGCTACCTTTGGCTTTACTTCGATGCTGATGAAAGCCCTGTTGGAAGAGAAGCCTGATTATGTTGCTATGACCTTCGATCGGCCGTCGCCAACGTTTCGTCATCAAGAATTTAGCCAGTACAAGGCCCATCGTCCTACTTTGCCCGACAATATGAAGCCGCAGTTTGGGCGTATTCGCGAGGTTGTGCAGGCCTTTGGTATCCAAATCTACGAGAAAGACGGTTTTGAGGCCGATGATATGCTTGGTACTCTCTCGGTGCAAGCATGTCAGCAGGGCGTTGACACGATCATCTATACCGGCGATATGGATACGCTGCAGCTGGTCAATGCCCATGTGCTGGTGAAGGTAGCCAAGCGAGGTATTTCCGAAGTTACGGAATATGACGAGAAAGAGGTAGAGGCGCGTTACGGCTTCACGCCGGAGAAGTTGCCTGACTTTAAAGGTCTGGTAGGTGACAAATCCGATAATATTCCGGGGGTACCAGGAATTGGTGAGAAGACAGCTACGCGCTTGCTGGCTACCTATGGCGACCTTGAAGGCATTCTAGCTCATGTGGGGGAGCTAAAGCCCAAAGAGCAAAGGCTACTCAGCGAGGGAACGGAGCAGGCTCGCCAGAGTAAACATTTAGCGACTATCGTTCTTGATGCGCCTGTTCAGCTTGATCTAGCCGCTTGTCGCCTCACCCATGTGAATAGTGATAAAGTGCTAGCTCTGTTTCGCCAGCTAGAGTTTCGCACGCAGGTAGAGCGTGTACTATCCCTGTTCCGCCAACTGGGAATTACTACTACAGTCGAGGATCTGCCCGAGCCAGAGCAAGTGCAAGACGTTAAAGCCGCAGCTACCGCAGTTCCTGATGAAGAAAATCCTCTGTTTGGGGAACCAATGGGGATGATGCCAATCATCACTCCACCTTTACCACCTGGTAGCGGTGCTCTTGCAAATGGAGAAAGCCATGAGCCGCTAGCTGTAGAAGCAGGGAGTCAGGCTGTAAGCCAGGCAGCGGTAGTAGCAGTGGCGCCGCTCGCTAGTGAGCCGGCGCAGCTAAGCCTGTTCGAGGCAGAGCAGAAGCCGCACGCAGAAGTCGTGAGGAAGCTGCAATTGCCAGGTTCGGGTGGAGCTGGTGCGCAGCTTTTTATGGAAGAGAAAACGGCAGCAACGACGAACACCATGATCATCAATGCAGAGGAGGCGCTGCGGGTCCTGGTTGCCAGTTTGCGCAAGGTCGGCCACTTCTCCCTTGATACTGAAACCACCTCCGAAGATGCGCGCACTGGCCAGTTAGTAGGCATCTCGCTCTCCATGGCGGCCGGCGAGGCATATTATATTCCTGTGGGCCATATCCAGACCCTCGATGGACAGATTCCACCTGCTCAGTTACCCCTGGCACATGTGCTGGATGTCATGCGTCCGGTTCTAGAGGATGAGCACATCCATAAATATATGCACAATGCCAAGTATGATATGGCCATGTTTGCGCGCCTGGGCATAAATATTGAGGGCTTGAACTTTGATACCATGCTTGGTGCGTATCTTGCTGAGCCAGGCCGGCGCGGGCTGGGTCTCAAGGATCAGGCCTTTCAGCGACTTGGCCAGGTAATGGTGCCGATTAGCGAATTAATTGGCACAGGCAGCAAGGCGATAAGTATGGCGCAGGTGGCAGTGCGCAAGGCTGCAGATTATGCCGGGGCCGATGCTGACATGACCTTGCGCCTGGTAGAGCCAATCAGGGCAGAGCTACAAAAACACAATCTGCTCACCCTGTATGAGCGCATTGAGCTCCCCCTGATCAAGGTGCTGATGCAGATGGAGATGTATGGTGTTGCTTTGGACGCCGATTTTCTGCGCGAGTTTGGCGCTAAGCTGGAGGAGCAGCTTGGAGAGCTGGAGCAGGCGATCTATGATTCCATAGATGGGCAGCGCTTCAATATTAATTCGACCAAGCAGCTAGGGGAGATCCTCTTTACTCAATTGAAGCTACCGGCTGGCAGAAAGAATAAGACTGGCTACTCGGTGAGCGCTGACGTTATCGAGAGCTTGCAGGGCAAGCATCCCATTATCGACAATCTGCTCGCCTATCGGCAGCTAAGCAAGCTGAAATCTACCTATGTGGATGGCCTGCTCACACTGATGGATCGTGGTACGGGACGAGTTTATACCTCGTTTAATCAGAACGTTGCCTCTAGCGGGCGTCTTTCGTCGAGCAATCCCAATCTGCAGAATATACCTGTGCGTACCGAGCTGGGCAGGCAGATACGCCGCGCATTTATTGCCGATCCTACATATCTCCTGCTCACCGCCGACTATTCTCAATTTGAGCTGCGTATCCTGGCTCACGTCACCAAAGAGCCGCGCCTGATCGAGGCTTTTACCAATGATGAAGATATTCATACGATTACCGCTTCTTCGCTCTTTAACGTTGCTCCCGAGGAGGTGAGCAAGGATCAACGGCGCCTGGCAAAGACTGTTGTCTATGCTGTGCTGTATGGGCAATCGGCCTTTGGTCTGGCTCAGATTACCGGTATGAGCAATCCAGATGCCGCAAGCTTTATT
Organism: Ktedonosporobacter rubrisoli; assembly: GCF_004208415.1. Taxonomy (GTDB): domain Bacteria; phylum Chloroflexota; class Ktedonobacteria; order Ktedonobacterales; family Ktedonobacteraceae; genus Ktedonosporobacter; species Ktedonosporobacter rubrisoli. The sequence continues at coordinate 9,455,704 of NZ_CP035758.1, forward strand.
AAGCGCTACCACGAAACCTTTCCTGGGATCAAAGAGTACGTGGATCGAACGCTCAACCAGGCTCGCTTGCAGGGCTACGTGCATTCCATCTACGGGCGCAAGCGCTTTATCCCGGATATGCACGCACTTTCTTATAACGAGCGCCAGGCTCTTGAGCGTGAAGCTATCAATATGCCAATTCAGGGCTCCAACGCAGATCTCATCAAGAGTGCGATGCTGCGCCTGCAGCATGCGTTCGCCGAGAAGCGCATGAAGACGCGCATGATCTTACAGGTGCATGACGAGCTGGTCTTTGAGGTACCAGTTGAAGAGCTTGAGCGCACCAAGCGCTTGGTCAAGGCAGTTATGGAAGGCGTTGAGAAGCTGGATGTGCCGATTAAGGTGGAAATGAAGGTGGGCAAAAATTGGTTTGCGGCCGAGCCAATGATATAATGTAGCAACATACTATAGCAACTAATCTAGCATATCACGAACCCAATCGCGCACATGCGGTTGGGTTTGGTGAATATGTCTGGCTTGCCTGGCGACTATGGGCTGGTCGGCGGCTTGAGGAGCTTTGCTATGGAGTATGTGCTTGTTGGCTGTAGGATTTAGCTAGAGGAGCCTAATTGTGCAATTATCCAAACTCGTAAGCAATCTGCCCCCATATCATTTTGCCGGCGTGCAGAAAAAGCTGAATGAGCGTAAGGCGGCAGGTGTTGACGTAATCAGTCTTTCGACAGGAGATCCAGATCTGCCTGCCCCTGCCCAGGTAGTTGAGCGCCTGTGTAGCGCCATGCAGGACCCCGAAAATCATCGTTATCCGGAATATCGTGGTATGCGCGCCCTTCATGAAGCTATTGCGGCCTGGTTTGAGCGCCGTTTTGGCGTGCAATTGACTCCCGAGCGCGATATCTTACCCCTAATCGGCTCAAAAGAGGGCCTGGCTTATGCTGCCATGGCTGTGCTGAATGCCGGCGATGTAGCTCTGATTCCCGACCCATACTATCCCGTGTATATCACCGGAAGCACGAATGTTGGGGCCGAGCCATATATGCTACCGCTCCTGGAACAGGATAACTATTTGCCAGATCTTGAGAGCATTCCCCCCCATATCCTGAAGAAAGCACGCTTACTCTGGCTCAATTATCCCAATAATCCCACGGCTGGCTACGCAGATCGCGCCTTTTTTGAGCATGTCGTTGAGTTTGCACGACGTCATAATATAGTTATTGTCCATGATATGGCCTATGCAGAGGTTTACTTCGACGATTTCCGCCCGATGAGTATTCTAGAAGTAGAGGGGGCAAATGAAGTTGCGGTAGAGCTGCATTCGCTGAGCAAGACCTATAATATGGCGGGATTTCGTATAGGCATGCTGGTAGGTAATCATGAGTTGGTTGATGCCATTGGCCGTTTAAAAAGCAATATTGACACGGGTATTTTTCGACCAATCCAGTATGCGGCTATTGAGGCTCTCAATCTGCCTGCCTCATGGATAGAGCAGCGCAACGTTATTTATCGGCGCAGGCGCGATCTGCTTTTGGAGGGCTGTAACGCGATAGGTATGCGCGCGGGTATATCCAGGGCGGGGCTCTATATATGGGCAGCCATACCGCAGGGCTTTACCTCGCGCGAATTTACTGACTGGCTTTTTGAGCAAACCGGCGTGCTGGTTGCGCCAGGCTCAAACTTTGGCCCGAGGGGCGAGGGCTATGTGCGCATTGCCATGACGTCTCCTGATGAGCGGATCGAGGCCGCTCTTGAGCGTATGAAAGCTGTAGTAGCAAAATAGGCTCAAGCGAAATGGTAGTCCAGGAGAGCATAACGATGTCTTCAAGAATACCTGGCATGGTAAGAAGGGAAGGAAGAGAGATACGGTGATCCTGGAGCAAGATGCCAATACATTAGATCACCTACTACCAGATGCCTGGATGCTTCAAATGAAGCTAGAAGATGGGGCCGATGTGCAGGCGGGACTCGACCATGAATGGTTGGTTACCAATGGGATCGGCGGTTATGCTTCAGGCTCAATTGTGGGGGCGACAACCCGTAGCTATCATGGCTTGCTGGTTGCGGCTTTGCGCCCTCCTGTGCAACGTATGGTACTGGTGACAAAGATTGACGAGGAAGTGATGCTACCCGGCGGCGAACTGCTCAAGCTGGGAGTGAATGAATATCTGGGAGGAACGCTTGATCCGCAGGGATATACCTACCTGAAATCGGTTTCTCTGGAAGGTGATATTCCTTGTTTTACTTATCATCTCAATAATCGCTTTAAGCTGGAAAAGCGTGTCTGGATGGAATATGGCCAGAATACTACCTATGTGCAATATGCGTTGCATGAGATGCTCGACGAGGAAGAAATTGGACAAAGCCTGGCGGATGTAGCTGAAGCAGCCTTGACGCTCAGGCTAATTCCCTTTTGCCTCTCGCGCGATTACCACGAAACGACGCAGGGATCACCTGGCTGGCGTTTTCTTGTGGAGAATGGAGGGAATCGTTGTCGGGTGCGGGCTTATGAAGGTGCTCCGGCTTATCATTTGCTTGCTCCGCCGGGGATGTCGTTTTCTCCGACCGATCTGTGGTACTGGCGCGTCTTTCACCGCCGCGAGCATGAGCGCGGCTTGCTGGATCACGAGGACGTCTATCAACCTGGCATATTTCAGACTCGTCTACAAGCAGGGATGCGGGTAACGCTAGTGCTGAGCGCTCAGGATCAGCCAAGCGCAGATCTGGGAAGCGAACACCATGAGGAGTGCGTGGCGCGTGCATTGTTACGCCATCAACTGCGCGTACGCCAGCTGCTGGCAGTAGCCGAACATTCGGGCAAAAATTTGGCTGAGCGTGATCCCGTTCTTGCCCGCCTGGTGATTGCCGCTGATCAGTTTGTTGCTGCACGTCCAGAAGCTGGAGAAATGCAGGAGAACTGGCCTCTGCAGCTTTCCCCGAAGCGCAAGACCATTATTGCCGGCTATCCCTGGTTCACCGATTGGGGCCGCGATAGTATGATCTCGCTGCCTGGTTTATTATTGGCTACGGGACGCTATAGTGAGGCGCGCGGCTTGCTCAAGGCTTTTGCCTCATATATGTATCAAGGGCTCATTCCAAATCGCTTTCCCGATAATGGCCAGGTGCCGGAATATAATACTGTAGATGCTACACTCTGGATGTTCCATGCGCTTGATCGTTACCTGAGGACCACAAGCGATTGGAAGCTACTCAAAGAATTATTTCCCGCTCTGCAGGAGAGTATCCAGTGGCACATACGCGGTACGCTCTATGGTATAGGGGTCGATCCTGAGGATGGGCTGCTGTGTGCAGGAGCTCCGGGAGTGCAATTGACCTGGATGGATGCCAGGGTTGATGATTGGGTGGTAACTCCCAGACGGGGCAAGCCTGTCGAGGTGAATGCGCTCTGGTACTACGCGCTCACAGCAATGGAGTCCTGGGCTATCCGTCTATCCACGGATGCTACCTTGTATAGCCAGTTGCGGACGCAGGTTCGCCAGCACTTTGCCTCGCGTTTCTGGTATGAAGCTGGTGGCTATCTCTATGATGTTGTTGATGTGGATGCTGTGGCCGGGCGCAATGATGCATCGCTGCGTCCCAATCAACTATTTGCCATCTCGTTGACGCGGGATCTGCTCTCGGAGGCCCAGAGTGCCGGCATACTCAAGCTGGTCAGTGAGCAATTGCTTACCCCGCCAGGCTTGCGCTCGTTGAGCCCTACAGATCCAGTTTACCATAGGTACTTTAACGGAGATCGCCGTCAGCGCGACGGAGCCTATCATCAAGGAGCTGTCTGGCCCTGGCTGATTGGTCCTTATATCGATGCGCATTTGTTGCTGAATAATGATAGGACGACCTTGCGGCCACTACTTCAGCCCTTGCTATTGCAGCTCTGGGAAGCTTGCCTTGGCACAATCAGTGAGGTGGCAGAGCCAGAAGCGCCGTTTGCTCCGGCTGGCTGTTTCGCCCAGGCCTGGAGCGTTGCTGAGCTGTTACGCTGCTGGCGATTGGTCAATGTATAGGGAGATGCCAATTCGTGCGGGAGCATTTCATGTTCTTCTAATATTGAGATTATAAACTAACGAATATCGGATTGGTTGTTGTGCTAGCTACAGGAGTCGTGGTGAGGTACAACAATCAATACGATGCATCTTGAGAGAGATGCAAGAGGAGACGGACACGATCATGCGAATCCTGGTAGTAGAGGATGATCCACGGCTGGGTCCCAGCCTAAAAAAAGGGCTGGAAGGGGATCACTATGCGGTTGACCTGGTGGCAGATGGGGAAGATGCGTTATTGATGGCGGCATCAACTGCCTATGACCTGGTAATCATAGATATACTTCTCCCCAGCCTTAACGGCTTTGAGGTTTGCAAGAGGCTACGTGAAGAGGGGAAGTCTATGCCGATCTTACTGTTGACGGCATTAGGTGAAGTGGATGATCGCGTCAGAGGTTTGGATTTGGGCGCAGACGATTACCTGGTCAAGCCTTTTGCTTTTAGCGAGCTAGAAGCGCGAATGCGGGCTTTGTTGCGGCGGGGTAATCAGGTAATTCCCTCTATACTCCAGTTTATGGACATCACATTGGACACGCGCACCCATGAAGTGAAGCGGGGAGAGCGCGTTATTCCCCTGGTTAATAAAGAATATGCTCTGCTAGAATTCCTAATGCGTCATCCTCACCAGGTCCTGAGCCGCTCGATGATCGCAGAGCATGTATGGGACGGCGATACAGAACATCTTTCAAATGTTATCGACGTCTATATTCGTTATCTCCGTCGTAAGCTATGTCACTATCATGAGCCTGATGTAATCTACACTGTACGTGGGTCTGGTTATCAACTCAAGGAACCCATTTAATGCTTCAACGCTTATTGCGGATGCGGTCGATCTCGCCGCCTGGTATTCGCGTGCAATTAGCTTTATGGTACACGATAGTCTCTGCAGGGCTATTGCTCATTTTTAGTATAGCTTTTTATACTACGCTGCAGAACATGCTGGCCTCAAGTTTTGATACCGAATTGAAGATGCGCGCTCAGCAGGCGGCTGATGCTGTGACGTTTAAAAATGGTCACCTGACCGTCTATAATATTATGGATGAGGTACGGGAGCTGGATGCCAACGCGGTTATCCTGGAAGGTACCGATGACGCCGATGATCAGGTGGACACTGATCATTCGATGCTACAATATATCCCGCATCACGATACTCCTATTTTCGTCAAGATATTTGATACTCAAGGAAAGATACTTTACCAGACTTCTACTTTCAAGGGACTGAAAACTCCTACTGAGAGCCTTGATTTACCCTTACATGGCGCTCCCTGGCAAGGGACGGCGAATGATCCAAAGGGGCAGCCGATTCGGGTGTATAGCACGATGCTGGTGAGTCAGAATCATATTGTTGGGGTCGTGCAGATTGGACAATCGCTGGCTCCGTTAGATGATATGTTACGTCGTATCCTGATAGGCTTTCTGATAATTTGCCCTCTCATTCTTCTCCTCAGCGCCTTTGGAAGCTATTGGCTGGCTGGACGCGCTTTCAGGCCGATTCAGCGCCTGGCCAACACGGCACGTGAGATTGGTGCGAAGGATTTGCATCAACGGGTGTCAGTGCCCCTGGCCCGTGATGAGGTGCGCGATCTTGCTGTGATCTTTAATCGCATGATCGAGCGCTTGGAGCGTGCTTTTGCGCAGCAGCGACGCTTTGTGGCCGATGCCTCGCATGAGTTGCGTACGCCTGTTGCAGTAATCCGTAACATGACCGAGGTGGCCCTGGCTCAGCCCGATGGGCAGGAAGATTATGGATTGGTGCTTCAGGAAGTAAACGCTGAATCGGAACGTCTGGGGCGCTTGATTAATGATCTATTGGCCCTGGCCCGCGCGGATGAGGGACATGTGAAGCTAGATCATGATCCTGTACGTTTGGACCTATTGACTGCCGATGTTGTGGCAAGTATGGAGACGCTGGCTACCGAGCGTAATATAGAAATATCTACACGTCGGCTTGATCCTGCTACCGTCCTTGGGGATGCCGCGCGGCTGATCCAGGTGATTATGAGCCTGGTTGATAATGCGCTCATCTATACAAATCGGGGAGGCCAGATTTTTCTCTCTGTCGAGACTTGCGGATCGCATGTCCATATTATTGTGCAAGATACAGGAATTGGGATTGCCAAAAAAGATCTCGATCATATCTTTGAGCGCTTCTATCGGGCCGACCCGGCACGTTCTAAAGCTGTAGGCGGTTCCGGTTTAGGTCTGGCCCTCGTTGAGTGGATGGTACATGCACATAAGGGCATTGTGACGGTTGAGAGCCAGCCGGGCAAAGGTTCAACATTTATTGTGACGCTGCCATCAACCGTAGCGAGCAAGGAAGAAGTCCTGGTGTCCTAGCCGATGCGGGCGATGATGACGCTTACGTTCCCTTCACCGCCTGCGTTATTGGCTTCTTCCACAAGAATATGAGCCAGCTCCTGCGGACTTACCTCTTGCGAGATGAGTTCTTGTAGCCGCTCGTCGCGTATCATATGCCAGAGCCCATCAGTGCAGAGCAAGATAAGATCGTCTGGCTCGACCTGCTGATGGAATAAGTCTATGTTTATCTGGTAGGAGCGCCCAAGGTAGCGATAGTGCTGATGCCGTTTGGCGCTGTCATATATTTCTTCGGGTTGCAGAAGATCGGCGGCAACCAGGTGAGCAGCCAGGGTATGATCATTGGTGATGCGCTCAAGACCTTTGCTTTTGCTGTAATGGTAAGCGCGGCTGTCCCCAATGCTGGCCACATAGAGCTCGTGCTTGTAGAGTAGGGCTGTGGTCAAGGTGCTGGCCATAGATGTATCGTAGTCTGCGTTGCAATGATAGATAACCTGGTTGGCCTGGCGAGCGGCATCGCGCAACCACTGTTCAAGGATCGTGTCAGGAGGGACAGCGCGTGCGGTCGTGCCTGTCTGGTGGGTTGAGGTCCGTGATGTGCTGCTACCGTGTCTTGGTGTGACATGCGAAGACGAGCGAGATGGCGTGGACAGAAGCGGGACCAGAATATCTGCAACCGTCTCTATTGCCAGGCGGCTTGCCTCGTGGCCACCTGCTGATTTACCCTCGGGTCCGCGCAGCCCATCGGAGACGGCCAGCAGGCTGAACGGGCGTGGAGGTGGTTCAAGATTGACACATAATCCCTGGATAACCAGAAGCATGTCCTCATTATCCTGTACGCGCCGCCCCTGGTCGCTGAGATAGCCAATCTGACATATGTCTGTGACAATCGGCGATGTTTCGTCGAGGCCATGGCCGCAGTGGCGACAGAAGCGGGAACTGCTTCTATTCTCGCGACCACAATTGCTACAGGGGTTTTCAGGTGTAACGGTACGGGCAATAACGTTTGCATTGCTCGTTGCGACTATGGTAGCTGCCAGCGTTGGGGCAGACCATATATCCTCCATAGCCAGAGCGTCGTTTATAGCACTGACGAAATCACTAGCAGTTTTATAGCGCTTGTGGGGATCGATATCTATGGCGCGCAGGAGCACCGTATCAATAGTCGGTGGCAGCGCGTGGTTTAACGTGCTGGGTCCTGGTAGCTCGGTAGCCCGGCTTCTAACGACGGCCTGAAAGGGAAGCAAGCCCGTAAATATCTGATAAGCCACAACGCCCATGGCATAGATGTCGCTAGCAGTTTCGGCCTTGCCCTGTTCTTGCTCAGGGGCAATATAATGCTCAGTCCCCAGGGACCAGCCGCGCTGCGTGAGGGCCTTCTCATTCTGCATTGCTCGCGCAATGCCAAAGTCGGCAAGCATAAGACGGCCGTCATCCTGATGGATAAGAAGATTGGAGGGCTTGATATCGCGGTGCACAATCTGCTGAGGGTGGGAATGCACCGCATCGATAGCGGCGGCAAGGTCTTCAAGATACTTCTGGGCCTGCTGGGTTGGTAGCGGGCGTTCTGCTTTGAGGAGCCCTTTGAGCGTGCCACCGGTAATAAGTGGCATGGCAAGATAGAGCAGGCTGCCATCCTGACCAAAATTGAGCACAGGAACAATATTTGGATGCCTTAGCTGATGAGCATAGCGAGCCTCGCGCCTGAAGCGCTCCACTGCCGTTGGCATATCCATGACATTATTAGCAAATGACAGGATTTTTAGCGCAACTTGCTCTATTTCAAAGGTATCGCTGGCTCGATAAACAGCCCCCATGCCTCCAAGCCCGATTAAGGTTTCAATTCGATAACGGCCCGCTACCACAGCCTCGGGGAGAAGGCACTGGCAGAAGGGATTGGTGCATTGTGTGCTCCCCGGAGGATAGTCGGTCTGGCATCGAGGGTTAGGACAACTCGGCATGGCCTCTCTCTTATCTTATCCAATAGATTTAGCTGTATGCTTTGATGGGTAGGGTTAGCATGCTCCTAATAGTGTACGAGGAATGACAGATACCTGTCAATACAAAAGGCTTGAATGAGACAGATTGTACCGATACTCTCGTCACTAGAGTAGCAGGAGTTTGCAGTTCTCCAGAATGGGATTGTGAAGGGGCGGCGCGAGCAAGCTAACGAAACCCTTGACCTGGGGCGTGGAGGCGACGTCGCGAGCGAGCGGATTTGGCCCCGATTGTTTCCTCCTGCTTGCCGCCGCCTGGCGACCCACAAAGCAGAACTGCAAAGCCCTAACTGGAGGAGTAAAAGGTTTGCTCCTCTTCAATGAGAGATGTATAATCAGTGATGATAGTGGAAAGGGTTATTATCTTCTATTCTTAGCCCTGCTAGATGCACTCAAAGGATAACGAGATATCATGCTACAAACCTTACCGTTAGTTTTGTTTATAATTATGACCGAGGTTTCCATCGGCTCGGTAAGCGTGCTGGTCTTTCTGGACTGGCGCCGTGAGGTCAAACGGGGTTTTCTGGTTTCCTACGCCCTGATCTATTTAGGCCTGGCGGGCCTCACCTATCTCTTCCAGCAAAATTTTTCGACTGCTGCTCTCTTGAATACCTATGCGCAACTTGATAAAACCTGGACCGGCTATCAAGCGTTGCCCTTGCTACTCTTTTTCCTACTCTTAATCCCTTACAATGTATTCCTTTGGTTAGACAAAGGAGCTGGTGTGGAGGAGAAGAAGGCTGTAACTGAGGAGGCGCAGGCTCCGGCGAAAAAGGCAGGCTCAACTCTGCGATTGTTGCGCCTGATTAGTGGTGTGGCAACGGTAGTGGCTGGGCTGGTGACGCTTTTCGTAATGGCAATGATCTATCGGCCCCTGGCGGCTGCGAATCTGGGAGGCATATTTACAGTTGCTAGTTTCTTTGCAGCAGCCTTTGCCCTGGGCGGTGTAATGACCGCGATGTGGCTTGGGCACTGGTATCTGGTCACTCCTGCTTTGTCTGGTCGACCCCTACAATTCGCGACTACAATCGTCCTGGTGGCTATCCTGGCACAGGTCATTTTTGCTGTCTCGGCCGGCCCGAGTACCGCTTACGCCAATAATGCTACGGCTCCTGTGACCAACTCAACAGCTGTCTCTACCACAGATCATGGAAAATCAAGCGTGGTGAAGCCGGCAGATGCACCCACGATAGCTCCTCCAATCAGCGCTGATGCCATGGGCTGGCTGCGCATTCTTGTTGGTTTTGCCATGCCCCTGGTTCTTGGCGGGTTAGCCTGGAAGCTGATTCGGGATCGTTCATTCCAGTCAGCTACAGGAATGCTCTACCTGGTTGTGGTGCTTTCTCTTGCGGGCGAGATTATGGCTCGTGGGTTATTCCTGTCTGGTTTATAGACGAAGGTATGATAGGCAAAAGGGGCAGGACAGATAGCGCTGCCCCTTTGCTATGTCCTTTGGCTTCAGGATAACTGTTGCCGACGAGCTAGTTCGCGTTCCTTTAGTTCGCGGCGCAGAATCTTGCCCGAGGCGTTTTTGGGGATGGTACCAATAATCTCAATAAGCTGAAATTTCTTATAGCCTGCAAGCTTTCCGTTACAATATGCAAGCAATTCATCAGGAGTGATTGTCTGGCCGGGGCGTAGAACGACGAAGCCCTTGATCAATTCACCTGCCTCATCGTCAGCCACGCCGATCGCGGCGGCATCGATGACGGCTGGATGTTCTAGCAGCAAGGCTTCCAGCTCAGCAGGCGCGACGCTAAAGCCTTTGTGCTTAATCATTTCTTTCTTGCGATCCACGACGTGCAGATAACCTTCATCATCAATGTAGCCAATGTCTCCTGTAGAGAACCAGCCATCGCGTAAGACGCGCGCAGTTTCTTCGGGAGCCTTCCAATAGCCCTGCATAATCTGCGGACCACGCAGAATAATCTCGCCTACTTCACCAGCTGGCAGCTCGCGCTCATCTTCAAGCGCGACGATTTTCTGCTCAGTGTTATGTACAGGTAATCCCACAGTTTCCAGGCGGAAGAGGGCCGGGTCGGCTGGCTGGGCATGGGTGAGTGGCGAGGCCTCGGTCATGCCATATCCCTGGATAACATTGATACCCGTCTGCGTGGCGAGCTTGCGCGCCGGCTCGGGGGCCAGTGGGGCGGCTCCTGAGAGGATATATTTTACACTCTTCATCTTGCTGAGATCGACTGGAGCATTGGCGAGCGCCAGGATGATGGGAGGAACGCCGAAGTAGAGCGTTACGCTATGTCTCTCGCAGAGTTCCAAGGATTGCTGTAAGTCGAAGCGCTCCATCAAGACCTGCCTGCCGCCTGCCGCCAGCATACTACCCGTGAGCATTGCCCCATAGATATGATAGACGGGCAAGAAGATCAAGGCAATCTCTGTGGCATCTATGCCCCATGCCGAGAGGAATTGTAGGTGATTCGCTATGAGATTGCGATGAGTAAGCATGGTTCCCTTTGGCAGTCCGGTGGTTCCTGAAGAGTAAGGTAAGGCAAGCAGATCATCGCTGCCAACTTGCGTATGCTGAATATAACGAGGTGAAGATTGGCGTAAGAGATTGGCGTAAGGAAGGGCTTCGGGCAAACTTTCTACGCTACTTGCCCCAGTGACCAGGATGTGTTTTAGATGGGGCAAAGCTTTAGATCTTTTTACAAGCTGGATCAGAGGTGCCAGTTCTCGTTGTACTAGTAGCGCATCTGCTTCGGAGTTTTCCAACTGATAAGCGATTTCGCGCTCTTTGTAGGTGGGGTTCATGGGAGTGATAACAATCCCAAGCGAGGCAGCAGCTATAAAAGTGATGATATATTCAGGGCGATTTGCCATAAATAGGCAGAGACGATCCCCTTTTTGAAGCCCCAAATCGTGCAGGCCGTTAGCGATACTGTTGACCATAGACACAACCTCTCGATAGGTAAAGCGGAGGTTATGATAAATGATAGCTATGCGATCGGGATTGTGCTTAGCCGCTGTGCGTAGAAGATGATCATAAGAAGCGTCAGGGAGATCCAAGGGTGGACGGAATAGCTCAGGTGCGACCATTTTTTCTAGCATAGATCAATATCCTTTCTGCTACAACTTAGAAGAAAGTTGTTAGGAGACTACAGAAGGTGCGTAGGATGGTGTGGGATATATCAAATGGTCCTATGTTAGGTAGCATACTCTAGTTCTAGTGCGAGGTCAAGTATAATCCAGGACGAGCACGGCTATTTACTTCCCGCGAGAAGCGGGGTCAAGGCGGCTGCAAACCCACTTGCCCAGCGCGGGGCACGCCGCGATCTAGCGGAGTACCCTCGCACCCTCTTCTCTTGAGACGGTTGAGTGGGCCAAAACGGGACAATGAATAGCCATGAGGGCGAGGCAGATATCTGCTTAAATATGTGCAAGTTGCTTGAGGCAAGAGCGCATGTTCTGATTTCAATGAGACAACTATACAAAGCCGCAGCCAATTAATAAGCAGATGAGCTACTACATATGTAAACTTTTCCAATTAATATCACGTGTTAAGGTAGAAAGTAGGCCATGTATTGTAGGTACATCAATTCGTGGGAAAGGAAGAGTTGGCTTATGCTGTCGCCGACGAGAACACTGGCCAGCCGCCGCTGGTGGCAACTACTCATACGTGGAATCATTGCTATAATCTTTGGCATCCTTGCTTTCATCTGGCCCGGGTTGACCTTAACCGTACTGGTGCTGCTCTTTGGGGCTTTTTCTCTGCTTGATGGCATCTTTACGGTTGCTGCAGCTATTGAAGAGCGGCAGATGTACCCACGCTGGTGGGTCACGTTGCTAGAGGGCCTGGTGGGCATTGTGGTTGGTATCTTAGTTTTTGCTTGGCCGGCGTATTCGGCTTTGGTTCTGCTTACGCTTATGGCCATCTGGGGAATTGTGACCGGAGTGCTAGAAATTGTGGCAGCTATCTGGCTGCGCAAGGTGATAAGTGGTGAATGGTTGCTAGCATTGGGCGGTATCCTCTCCATCATCTTCGGCTTGATTCTATTTATCGAGCCCAAAGCGTTTATACTGGCCGTGATCTGGATAATAGGTGCCTATGCCATTCTCTTTGGTATAGTGATGCTTGTCTATGCCTTTGCGCTCAGGTCTTTGATGAGCGCTCGAAGCTATACATGAGCGTTATAGCGTGCTTGAGGCTGACAGCTCTCTATTGTGCTTACTCTCTGCCTGCCATTTTTCTGCCTGAAAGTGATAAGATACTGTTGTATAGCAGCAGCTCATCAAGAATGGAAAGGCAGGCAAGAGTAAGAATCTGATGGCTAATGAAGACGGGTTCCTCGATTGGTCTGCTGATAGAATACTGCCGGCTTTTCAGGAACCCAGGCATTTGGTTGCCTATGATATACGTGGTGCGCCTTATGATATACAGCTTGCGGTAACCACGCTAACCGGATTGCTCAATCGGCAGCGTCCTTCAGTCTATTTGATCTCCAATGAGGATGATATATTCTGGCTGCGGCAAGCGTTTGGGGACGTGCCGCACGACATTTCTTCTGCTCGCAATGAAGAGATACTCGCTGCTCTCCTTGGCTCTTCAGCCGAGAGTGTGCGTGGTTTGATCATTTATGATCCTGCATTGCGTGATACTGTCAACGTAGCTACTATGCTGGCCGGGCTGCAGGATGGCCTGGTTGCCTCTCCTCACCTGGCACGGGCTTTGCAGATTGAGCATGCTTTGCCTGTGCTGACAGATCTGCGAGATCACCATTGGCGTAGTCGGGGGCAGGCCTATTGTTGGGCTCTGGAAAATTTGTTGCCAAGAACTTCCTCCCGCCTGCTTGCTGGCCTTGATCCAGCGAATGTAAGCGGGCTACGTGCGTTTCTAGTGGCCACGCGCACATTTATTTACTGGCTCGATTCACGCCAGCGCTGGCCTGATCCCCGCGCCGGCTGGATCTCTGAGCGAGCTTTGCTGCAGCGTATTATTGCCGCGTTCAAGCCCGGCGCTGCCCATCTAGGCTGGTTTAGAGATGAGAGTAGCGGCGTGAAATTGACCTCACGCGCGGCAATGCTTGTTCTTGCAAGCGACCACTTTACCAATCTGGAGACCTGGACTGCCATGCGACCGCAAGCGCGCTATCAGCATCAAATAAGCCAGCGAGAAGTGCAGCCCAGCGCTGATAAAGTCTATGTTGCCTTCACGATCAGCGATGGCGATAATCTCCAGTATTGTCAGCATCGGCTACGGCGGCTCTGGCAGGACCAGGCGCGTGGCAAGTTGCCCATTGGCTGGACGCTCTCGCCGCTTATTGGGCAGGCAACGCCTATGCTTGCTGCGTACTATCTTGAGTCCGCAACTTCTCAAGATGAGTTGATTGCCGGGCCAAGTGGGGCCGGATATATGTTCCCTTCCTATTGGCCGGCCGAACACTTAAAGCTCTTTTTGCAGCACACTGGAAGCGCTATGCAAGCCATGGGGATGACCTCTTTGGAGGTGCTGGATACAGATTTCTGGCAGAGTGCGGGTTTGCCTCTCCTTTCACGGTTGAGCTTGAATGGTATGCGCTTTAGAGATATTGGGCGGCATCAGCGCTTTGTTACAGAGTTGGAACCCTTTGGACTGCGTGGTATCTTCAGCGGAGCCGGGCGACGTAATATACAGTGGAAACGTGTGAAGGATATTCCACTTTATCATAATCTTGGTCTGGCGGGCAGCATCAATGGTACTCTGAAGTTGATTCAACGGGCCGCAAAGAGATATCCACAGCGTCCCCTTTTCTTGCATGTGTATATGCTGGCCTGGTCGATTACTCCCTCCGATCTTTTGCAGATAGTAGAGCGGCTTGGAGATGGCTATGAAGTTGTTTTGCCGGCAGAGCTATTGGCTCTGTTGATTGCGCAACAATGAGCTTCTTAGTAGGCCAGGATAGGTTTACTGGCTGCAGATAGAGGCGCCATGAGATCCCGATCTCTCTGTCGCTAATGGAAATGCTGTAATATTTAAGTAGATGGATGCGATGAGCGTAGTATAAAAACTTGTCTATTTCAGGAAGGATGAAGAGCAAGCTATGCAAGCAGATCGTCAGAGAGGCGCAGCACATGAGCTCCATGACTCTGTATCGTACTGGCAGAAAACTAGCGAGGCTCAAAAAGAGCAATTCACAGATCCGCCATCCCGAACCGACGTTGCGGTAATCGGGGGCGGAATCGTAGGTGCCGCAACCTGTTACTGGTTGGCCAGGGCCGGCATAGAGGTAACCCTGTTAGAGCGCTCATGGGCAGCCTATGGCGCAACAGGGCGCAATGGTGGCTTTGTGACTTTCGGCTCTGCCGAGGCGCATCCAGCATTGATCAAGCGTCTGGGCCAGGAGGTGGCACGCTCCATCTTAGCGCTGACTCTGGAGAATAAGAGACTGCTGAAGCAAGTACTCGCCGAAGAAGAGATTGCCTGCGAATATCGCGAACCGGGTAATCTTGTGCTGGCCTTAAGTGAGCGCCAGCTTGGCGAGATGGAACAAACCGCGACGGCTCTACGGGCTGATGGATGTGAGGTCCAGGTAATCAAACGTGAACGTGTGCAGGATCTGATACTAACTCCTCTGAGTGAGCAGATAGTTGGTGGCATATTTTTCCCTGACGCTGGACTTGTTCACTCCGCTCGTTTGGTGCAGGGGATAGTGAGCGCGGCCAGGCGCTATGGAGCTCGCACAAGCGTTGCTACAGTGCAGCGCCTGCTTCCCGAAGGTTCCGGTCTGGCAATTCATACCTCCCTGGGTACTGTGAGCGCTGGAGCCGTAGTTGTGGCCGCCAATGCCTGGACTGACCAGATCGTGCCCGACTTAGCTGGCCTGATTACACCAGTACGTGGGCAGGCGCTGGCTTATGCTCCCGTTGCGCCCTTATTTGTGCCTGGGGTAGGAGCCTCAGTAACCCCTACCGGCGAGTACTGGCAGCAGACCATGGATGGTTCAATCGTGCTGGGCGGGTGTCGCGCTTTCGCTCAGGGTGGTGATGTAGGAGTGCGCGAACAGCAGCCAACCGATGAAGTGCAGACTGCCTTAGAAAAGGTCCTGCCCCAGCTTTTCCCTGCTCTGACTGGCTTACAGGTTGCCCAGCGCTGGGCTGGCTTGATGGCCTTTACGTCAGATTATTTGCCTGTTGCTGATCGAGTTCCGGCGAGCGAAAGAGCCTGGTTTGCCGGCGGCTTCAATGGCCATGGCATGCCCTTTGGCATACGTTTTGGCCAGTTGCTTGCCGAGGCGGCAACTAGTGGAAAGCTACCCTCTGCCCTGGCCCCTTTTAGCCTCAAGCGTCCTTCGCTTGTACCCATGCCTACATAGCTAACAATACTACAGCTATTGGGGCCTTATATCCTCTGGAGAGCAGGAGCTAAGAGCATCGTGAAAAGGAAGCTTCTGCTCTCTTTTCATTTGCACTGCTCCTAAAGGCTAATATTTAACCTGATCGCCGTTTTTTGCGTATTATAAGAAAATATGTGAGGAAAAAGGGCAGAATGCATCGCTTGCTGAGTAAGTTGAGCGAGTTTCTGTTCAGGTGAAGGAGTTATGCATCAATACAAGCGAGAAGCTTCATCAGCGTTTCAGATTACACGCCTGCTTGTTTTTGTCAGGCCATACTGGATGCAGCTGCTCAGTGCTCTGCTGGCAACTGCCCTCGTCAGCGCTGTTCTGCTCCAGTATCCGGCCCTGGTAGGGAGCCTGATTGATACTATAATCGTCGGACGACAATTTGCATCTTTGGTGCCTACCGCGATCTTCCTATCAGGCCTGATAGTCGCCCAAGCGCTCCTGAGTTTCTGGCAGCAGTACTGCAATACCATCATTGGCGAGCGCATAGTCGTCGATCTGCGTATTCAGTTGTATAGGCACCTGCAACGCCTCTCTCTAAGCTTTTTTCAGGATCACCCCACTGGGGACTTGCTTAGCCGCTTGACAAATGACGTTATGCTTGTGCGTGAAGCAGCCACCACCACACTAATGAATTTTGTTTCGAGCCTCTTCCTCCTGCTCATTGGGATCACCGTTATTCTAGCCGGGCCGGAAAGTTTGCTTGGCCGGCTCAGCCAACTCCATCTCACCCTGCCGAAAGCGCATGTATTCTCCCTCTGGAATCCCACAACTATGTGGGTCCTTCTGCTCCTGCTTCTCCTCACGCTCCCTTTCCTCATCTCCGGCCTGATTCTGCGACCTCTGATGAAACAGCAGCAAGAAGCTCTTGGCGAAACGATCAACGTTCTGGAAGAGACGATCAGCAATCAAAAGATTGTCAAAGCCTTCTCGCGAGAGGCCGATGAGTGCCGTCATTATGAGGGATTGGCAGGGCTCCAAGTCAATATTGCCAGAAGGCGTGCCTGGGTGATTGGCCTGGCCAATACCTTATCTATCCTGCTGGGTTTCGGGGGAATCGGCTGCTTTCTGTGGTTTGTCGGCAATGCGGTCATCGCTGGCAACCTGACCATCGGTGATCTAGTGATGACCTTGATCCTGCTCTTTCTGCTCTCCCAACCGTTTGCCTCGGCCAGCAATCTGTACAGTCGGCTACAGATGGCTCTGGGAGCCGCCGAGCGTATTTTTGCGCTTCTGGATCAGGAGCCGGATATCAAAGATATTCCCAATGCTCCCTCTCTACCACGTATAGAAGGACAGATCTGTTTTTCCCATGTGCATTTCAGCTATGATGGGCAAAAGCCAGTACTCTGTGACGTCTCTTTGGAGGTAGAGCCAGGGCAGATGGTAGCTCTGGTTGGACCAAGCGGTGCAGGAAAAACAACCATCGCAAACCTGCTACTGCGCTTTTTTGATATTCAAGAAGGCAAGATTTCTATAGATGGTCACGATATCAGCCGGGTCCAGATGGAGAGTGTGCGCAGGCAGATCGGGATCGTCCTGCAAGAGCCAGTCCTCTTTAGTACGACAGTGCGTGAAAATATTGCCTATGGGGAGCCGGAGGCTAGCTTGGAGGAGGTCCAGGCCATGGCGCTAGCCGCAAATGCGCACCACTTTATTGAGCAGTTGCCGCAGGGCTACGACACCCCGGTCGGCGAGCGCGGCGTGAAGCTCTCAGTTGGTCAAAGGCAGCGCATCGCTATCGCCAGGGCGCTCTTGCGCAATCCTCGGCTCCTTATTCTTGATGAGGCAACAAGTTCATTGGATAGCGAGAACGAACGCTTGGTGCAAGAAGCCTTCGCGCGCCTTATGAAGGGGCGTACAACGCTTGTCATTGCCCATCGCTTGAGCACGATCGAGCATGCAGATAAGATCATCGTGTTGGAGCGAGGAAGAGTTATTGAGCAAGGAACGCATGAAAGCTTGCTTGCGCGTCAGGGAAGATATTCGCAGCTCTACACCACCCTGTTCCGAGAACAAGAAGCTTGATGAGGAGATCTAGAAGCGTCTCCTCATATGGCTCTTCTTAGCGGGCCAGGAGACGGATCCATTCTACCAGATGGGTAAGCGTGGCACTCTTGGGGACTTCCTTGATCCGATGGAAGGCGGTCAGACCAGTGGGGGGATCAGCCTCCAACACGCGGAGTAGAGACGCAGCCTGCGAATCGGTCAACCGGCTGGCAATGCTGCGGTAGATTTCCCGATGAACCAGCGTGCGAATCCGTCGCGCCAGGCGTTCTAAGGTGCTAAAGGCAGGCAGCTCGCACTGTTCTTTCACCAAAACCTCTACCGCAGCGCTAATGAGATCCGCCGGGCTTTGCATACTTTGAGCGGCTTGGCGCATGGCAGAAGCGGCAACGTGCCGGATCTGTTTTCCATCACTGATAATTTCCGGGTGCTTACGAATTTGGGCGCGGTAGCAATAGAGGGCATGATTGGAGGCAATATCGGAGTACATCAGCATCAAGTTTGAGAACGGCACGAATATGACTGATAATGGCCCCAGGGATGGTTTCTGGCTTGGGAAAATACCCCAGTCGCTGGTAGACGGCTGCCGCAGGATCATCAACCCGAATTTTTGGGCCGGTCCACGGACGGTGGTGGCGACAAACGCGATATCGGTTGGCGTCGAAGTATAGAGCATCTGTAGCTCCTTGATCGAAGGCGCACGGGTGAACCGGGAGTAAGCAGTTCGCTCAATTGAGGTCATAGCAACTTGGAAAGAGCAGTAACAAGTAGCAAGATTGTCTCTCTGGTCGGCTCCCTCTCATATCTGGAAGGAAGGAAAAGATAATGTTTTCTCGCAAACCATTGCTGGCCCTGCTTCTCTGTAGTGTCCTCGCCGCTAGTTGCGCAACGACGCCAGCCACTGAGAGCAGGAATATGACCCTGAAGGTGGCTTTCGTCTCGAATTCCATTAGTTTTTTCCCTTTTTATGTTGCTCAGCAAAAAGCCTATTTCACGTCTCAGGGACTGACGCTCGACCCTGCTATTCCGCCAGTGTTGGGCACAGGTCCAAAGGTCGCTGATGCAATAGAAACCGGAAGCATTGAGGTTGCTGGTGAATCCACAACCGACGCTTTCACGATTTCACGAGTTGATGCTGGCATCCGAATGGTTGGGACATTTGCCAATGACTATTTGCTCGATATCGTCGTGAGCAAACGGTTTGAAGAGCAAACGCATCTGAGCGCGGCGAGTCCGCTTGCTGAGAAGGTGAAGGCGTTAGTTGGGCGAAAAATCGGTATTGCATCACCCAACAGCGCAGGGGATGCACTGGTGACCTATCTGTTGAAACAGCAAGGCTTCAGCGATCAGAGAGATGTGACGAAAGTGTTTCTTGGATCTACAAGCGCTTTAACAGGGCTGGGAGCGCTCGCGCAAGGGCGTGTGGATGCAATCTCCTTTGCCGTGCCAGCAGGACAAGTTGTCCAGGCCAAAGGGATTGGTGACATCTTTATTAGCCCGGTTCGCGGAGATGTCCCCCCAATGCAAGGACAGCTCTATGGCGTTGTCTTTGCCAAGCAGCAAGTAATCACTTCCAAACCGAAAGCCATACAAGCCTTCATCCGAGCCCTCGCGCAGGCAGAAACCTGGATTCACAAAAATCCGAATCAAGCCAGAGCTCTTCTGGCAACGTATCTTAAGCTCGATCCGAACACGACCAACACAATTTGGAGCGCGACCTTGCCTTCTATGCCGATGACACCACAGATCAGTCAACAAGCATTTGAGACCGCAGATCAATTCCATGTTGACGCAGGACTGATCGCCTTGAAACTGAGCTATAACGATCTGGTAGATGCGGACACGATGAACAACGCACTGAAAGGATTAAAGTAAACAACTGTAGTCGTGTTCTGAGCCTCAGAGCAGGACCTCTCCCAAGAGCAAAAGAAAGGAAACAAAGAGCATGTCATCGATTTCATTTGATCCTCTAGCACCGGTGTATGATGCTATACGAGGGTATCCGCCAACGGTTGCGAGCGCAATAACTGCGGCCATTGACCAGGCGGTGGGCGGAAATACACAGACACGCTTTCTCGAAGTGGGTGTAGGTACTGGGCGCTTTGCGTTTCCACTGGCAGAAGCGGAGCATCAGTGTACCGGAATAGATATTTCAGAAAAGATGATGAGCCAACTGAAAGAGAAGCTGTGTGGTGCAGGTTGGCAAGAAGAAGGGCAGAGGTGGGGGAAGGAGCCTGATGAAGATGCGACACAGAATCCGCCAGTGCAGCGCTTTACCCATATGGAAAAGCAAGGCAGCATGAGGCTCGTTCGGACGGATATGACGGCTCTCCCCTTCCATGACGATTCATTTGATGTCGTCATTGCATCCCACGTCTTCCATGTGGTGAGAGATTGGCACCAGGCACTCAAGGAAATCATGCGCGTCTCGCGTCCAGGAGGCGTCTTCATTCGCTGCTGGAACGCGAATTGGCAAGAAGCCTGGAAACCCGGCTCAGGAGACATCAGGAGAGAGTGGAGTAGGATAGTGGAGGAATTGGGAGGCAGTACCGCATTCGTAGGAACAGCGGAACAGTCGGTGACGACATGGTTGCAAGGACAAGGTTTTGAGACAGAACAGCGGGAGATTCTCACATGGCAGCGGCAAGTCACCCCACGTGCCCTTTTTGAGAGTGTGGTTCAGTATCAGGGAGCAGGGACATGGCCTCTATCCGATGACCTCTTTGAGGCATCGCTCACACGCCTATCACAGTGGGTAGAGGAACATTACAGAGAACACGTTGATGAAGCGTTTCTCCAAGAAGAGCATTTAGTCCTTGGCAGAACGCTGCTAGGTGAGTAGGACCAACGTTGGTCCTACGTCAGGTCACTCTCATTTCTTGGGTAGGGCAAAGAGCGTATAATGGCCTCTGGGTTTTAAGCGACCGAGAAACAACGCTAAGAATAATCTGGCTCTCTGAAACATTTTGTTTCGAGTTTTCTTATTTTAGGCTTTTAGCCGCCATCTGAGAAACCGAAATGATGATTCTGTTCAGTCATTTTTCCTGCGAGTTGACCAGCCTTCAGCCTTATCGTTGTTTTCGTTCGGATAATGATACTGTTGCTAAATTCGTTTGCTAAGCTGAAAGAGACAGAACTCATATGCTCAGGTTGAGCACCGAGAAACAATTTAGCAACAGTATCCATTCATACTCAGAGGCCAATATATACAAGGGCGTGTATCACTCGGAACAACGCTTTTTCACCAAAAATTGTTAATTGTTGGAAATTAAAGTTTCTTACCAAAACACCATGAATGATTGTCATAACCATTACGCTTATAAAAAGCATGTGCATTTGTACGTTGTACCCCACAACATAAGTAAATACTTACTATGCCTTTATCCTGTGCGTATTTCTCGATAAACTGAATCAACTTTGTTCCAATGCCTTTATTGTTTATATCGCTTTTCACTGCAATACCAGTAATTTGCATCTGTTTTTCCTCAAAGCCTACTGCATAAGCTTGTACGGAAGCAACAAATCCAACAACATCATTATCAACGACAGCTACAAATGTTTTGTAATTATCATCGTTTTTAACTCTGTCATAATGCGGAGCTATGTTTTGAGCAGTCACCCGTTTATTGCCAATCTCATCATTCCACAAAGACAAAACAACAGGGTAGTCTTTTTTTTCAATTTCACGGATGAATACTTCCATAGCAATCTCAATTCCTTAAAATATTTATACTGGCTTAAACTTTCCAAATGGTGCTGTAAGTTTACATGAATAATACCTCTTTCATCAACTCTCCATTAGAGAGTGTTGAGGGCCAAGCCTCAGAGAAAGCGAGGGATTAACCGAGCAAGCATAAGGCGGGAGAGAGCAATTTGGATCAGAGAGGCAGTTTTCAGTTATTGCGCCAACAAGTGTTGCACTCTGTTTCTTCGGAGGCTGCTAGCCGAGCACGCCAGGTGCGGGAGAACCAATATTTCATACCATTCCTTTGGCAGATTGCTTTACTGCACAAAATCGGTAACTATTCAGGTGGGTCAGGAGAAAGCAGGAAGAACAGGGGTCCCTGAAAATAGGTGATCGAAGGCAGAGAACAGTGCAATGCCTTGCTTTCGCAACGTGGAGAGGTAACTGCGAATGCGACAGAACATAGCAATTCCCAGCTCGGTGCGGAAGCAGCCAGAGACTTTTTGCTGCACCTTGATCATGCGCAGGTCGCGCTCGGCCTGGTTGTTGTCAAACGGCACAGCAAAATCATGGAGGAACCGAAGCACCTCCCACTTTCTCTGAGAGAAACGATCCAGCAGGTTACGGGCCGGGCTTTGTTTGGCTCGTCCTGGGAGTCGTTTTCCCTGTGCTGACTTCTTGGGTGGACCCGGCGGTGGATGAGCGAGATAGCCTTCTGCCAGGATCTCATCATAGCGACAAAGCAAGCGTGCGAGCACGAGCAAATCCAATTGTGGCTGACCATGTGTTTTCGCTCGCTCCACCTCAGCCTTCATGTCGAGCAACAGCTCTTTCATCGCTCTCGCCCAGACTTGTCCTAGTTCTTCCTCGATAAAGGTCAGCTCTCGCAGATGATGGACATTGCATAAGGCTTGGGTAAAGCAGTAGCTCTGATAGCTCTGCAACCCATCATGAACACTGGTGCCACGAAACTGTGGAGCGATGCCAATGGCATCAAGGGCCACCCGTCCCCGACTCGGATGAGCCGCATAATAGGTCAGCCGAGCCGTCGAGCAGACATGCACCCACCAGCCCTCTGTGCCGACCCGCATCCCGGTTTCATCCTGATTGAGTACCTTGGCCTTGACCACAGCCGCTCTCAGACGAGTTTCGACCTCCTCCAACTGATGGTAACAGGTTTTGACAAAGCTAGCGATGCTGCCCGCCGAGAGTTGGACTCCCAGCAATTCCTGCAAGAGTTGACTAGCGCGAGCATAAGGCAGAGCCTGACCTTGCACCAAATAGGTGGCGAGCGTTTGGATGCCTCTTCCATACTGTGTTGGAGCCTTCACGCTCGCTGGAAAAGACGCTCGTGTCAGGTGATAACATACGGGGCATTGCTTTTCTTCCACGCGATGCTCCTTGATCCAGAGCCGTTGGCTGGGCAAGTCAATCACCTGGCGTCGTTCTGGTAGAGCTGCTGGAAGGCCACTGAGATCACGGTGACAGTGGGAACAGGCAAGAACTGGATGCACGAGGATCTCATCAGGCGTCTGGACCTGGCGCAGATGATGTCCTCGATGGCCTTTTTGTCCTCCAGGTTTCTTGCCACTCGGCTGCCGCAAGCTCTTAGGAACACGAACAAAGCGATCTGAAGAAGGTGGGAGGCTGCTGTTATGACTATCTTTGGCCACCTGCCCTTCCAAGGCTTTGATGTGCTCTTGCTGGGAGGCAATCACTCCTTCCAGTTCCTTGATCTGCTTGTGCAGCGAACCAATGGCCTGGATGGACTCCCGCACACACTCATGTAAGGTGCGATTGGTATGTCGTAGCGCGTCATTCTCTTGTCGCAGCTGCTCCAACTCGTCATCCTTGTTCATAAGCCTACTCTAGCAGATTGACAGCTCTCTCCGCAACTACCTAGCCCATCTGAATAGTTACCAAAATCGCTTGAATCTTAGTCTACCCTCTGGAGGACAGGAGCTAGGAGCATCGTGAAAAGGAAACTTCTGCCCTTCCTGGGATAGCGAGAACGAACGCCTGGTGCAAGAAGCCTTCGCGCGCCTTATGAAGGGGCGTACAACGCTTGTCATTGCCCGTCGCTTGAGCACGATCGAGCATGCAGATAAGATCATCGTGTTGGAGCGAGGAAGAGTCGTTGAGCAAGGAACGCATGAAAGCTTGCTTGCGCGTCAGGGAAGATATTCGCAGCTCTACACCACCCTGTTCCGAGAACAAGAAGCTTGATGAGGAGATCTAGAAGCGTCTCCTCATATGGCTCTTCTTAGCGGGCCAGGAGGCGCGTCCATTCTACCAGGGCCTCAAGAAGCGCTCTGATCTGCTCGCGCGTCTTCACATCACGCAGATCGCCATCAGCAGCAAATTTCTGGTCGGCGTACGTGATAAAGACATCGGGCTTATTAAGCGAGAACGCATTGATATAGCCCAGGGATTGGCGCAGGCTCATCTGGGCACGCACAGTTCCATAAGGACCATACGACGCGCCCATAATCGCCACTGGTTTGCCTGTTAGCACTGATTTGCCAGTGGGGCGAGAGGCCCAATCCAGCGCGTTTTTCAGCACACCAGGAACCGAATAATTGTACTCGGGCGTGGCAATTAAAACCGCGTCAGCCTCTCGGAGCTTCTCTTTAAATGCCTGTACAACCGCAGGATCGCCGGCTTCCTCAAGGTCCTGGTTATACATTGGCAAGTCAGCGATAGAGATAATTTCCAACTCAGCACCTGCAGGCAACTCGTGTGCTGCCGCCTGCAAGGCCCATTTATTATAAGATTTCTGGCGCAGACTGCCTACAATGCCAGCAATATGGATAGTTTTCATGATTTCTAACCCCCATTGCAATAATATATAAGTGAGCGTCTATGCTTAAATGACCTGGTATAACAATTAACGCTCGATGAGGGCTACCGCGTAGCAGGCAATACCTTCGCGGCGCCCGGCAAAGCCAAGGCCATCGGTAGTTTTACCTTTTACGCTGACTTGCTCTAGAGGAAGGTGCAGATGCTCAGCTAGATGCGTGCGCATAGCCAGAGCATAAGGGGCTAATTTAGGCCTTTCAGCAACAACCGTCACATCAATATTGCCAATGGCCCATTGGTGTTGCAGTAAGAGATCATACGTATAGTCAAGAAAGACAGTGCTTGGCTGATCCTTCCAGCGCTCATCCTGGGAAGGAAAATGCGTCCCGATATCCCCCAGCGCGGCAGCGCCCAGCAACGCATCAACCACAGCATGGATGACAGTATCGGCATCGGAATGGCCGGCCAGGCCATACTCAAACGGAATAGTGACGCCCCCCAGCACTAGAGGGCGATTGGTAGTAAAAGCGTGAACGTCGTATCCAGAACCAACGCGTATTGTCATGGTGCGGCAAATCCTTGTAGCAATGCTTCAGCAAGTAATAGATCTTCTTGCGTAGTAATTTTAATGTTGGTATAAGAACCTAGAAAAATATTCACCTGGTGGCCCAGGCGAGTAAGCAGGGTAGCATCATCGGTTATATCTTCCTGATCATGGCCGGACTGGCGCATGAGCTGATGAGCTTGATAAATAAGGGGAAAAGAGAATACCTGGGGCGTTTGAACCATCCAGAGGCGCGTGCGTTCGAGCGTAGAGGCGATAATCCCCTGTTGCACCTCTTTGATCGTATCCTTAACGGGAACTGCAGCAGTAACGGCTTGATGTTCCATGGCCGCTTTCAGGCCATCCTCAAGATTCGTCGGCGTCACAAATGGGCGTGCGCCATCATGAATCGTCACCCAGCGGCACGTAGGTGAGATCTCGGCTAGAGCATCGAGCCCATGACGAACCGAGTCCTGTCTGTGTATCCCCCCAGGCACCACAGCAGCGACTTTGTACCAGCGCTCATTGCGACAAAGGGCCATAGCCTCGCTGAGGCGTTCAGCGCTGATAACCAGAATAATAGTATTTATTAAAGATGAGGCTTGAAACACACTGACGGTGCGTGAAAGAACCATGCGCCCGGACAATGGAGTCCAGAGCTTATCACGGCCTTTCATACGACGGCTGACACCGGCAGCGACTATAACGGCAGCTGACTTATCTTGCATGCGGCTTGTCGGGAATGTCGAGTTCATTCCTTCCTTTTAGTCATAAAATAACGGGCACCCGTAGAGGTGCCCCACGGTTAATACCTGTTATCTTTGCTTGGTAGACGATTGGGGTGAGGGAGTTGTGTTACTTCCCTGCTTCGGATGGGCGAAGATCATGCGTCCGGCCACAGTCTGCAACACGCGTGTCACAGTCACCTCAACCATCGTATTCATATATTGCCTTCCATTCTCTACAACGATCATCGTGCCATCGTCAAGGTAACCTACACCCTGCCCGAGTTCTTTTCCATCCTGCATAATTTTAATGTGAATATCCTCTCCAGGCAAGAGTACCGGTTTAATCGCGTTGGCAAGCTCGTTGATGTTTAGTACTTTTACGCCTTGTAACTCAGCCACCCGATTGAGGTTGAAGTCATTGGTAATAATGGGACAGTGCTGATTTTTTGCCATCTTCACAAGCTTGCCGTCCACATCGTTAATACCTTCGATCTCAGTATCCACGATCTCAATAGGAACTGTGGCATCCTTCTGCAGGCGATTGAGGATCTCCAGACCGCGCCGCCCGCGATTGCGCCGCATAGTATCGGCGGAATCGGCGATGCGCTGAAGCTCATTTAAAACGAAGCGTGGTACAACCAGAACACCGGTAATAAAGCCAGTCTGGCTGATATCGGCGATGCGGCCATCGATAATCGTACTGGTATCGAGCAGGATCTGCGTAACTGGCTGTGTCTGTGAATTTGGGCGGTCCTTGTCACGGTCCTTGCCACGGTCGCGATCCCGGTCTCGGTCGCGATCATCATCGCGGTCGCGCATTCTACGAATAAGGGAGTACTGAAAGAGATGAGCTATATCGCTTTTGCGTAGGACCGCGATAGTCACTCCTAAGTAGCCAAACAGCACAGCGCCAACGAAGGGGAGAACATGCCCCACTGGCTCAGGCAAACTGGTTAAAGGGATAGCGAGAAGAGCGGAAATGATAAGTCCGATAGTCAAGCCAAGAGCTGCGGCAACCAGATCACTGGCGGCCGCGCCGTGGATTTTATCGCGTAGCCACACATAGGGAATCACAGTAATGTAGGGGGTGATGATAAAGGCGATAATCCCCACCAGAACAGCGATTCCAACAACCCACGGCCAGCCTTCGAAGCCTTTAGGGAAGGCG
Organism: Ktedonosporobacter rubrisoli; assembly: GCF_004208415.1. GTDB lineage: Bacteria > Chloroflexota > Ktedonobacteria > Ktedonobacterales > Ktedonobacteraceae > Ktedonosporobacter > Ktedonosporobacter rubrisoli. Next base: position 9,482,331 of record NZ_CP035758.1, read on the forward strand.
TGACCCAGATAAATGGCAATGACTATGCAAATGGCAATGAGGCACCCGACGATGCGGGTCACAGTCTTAACGAACATCCCTGCATCCTCCAAAGCAATGCACTGATAAAGTGCTTAAGTACTCAAGAGGCAATGGAGGCAAAGCCACAGGCGAGATCAGTGATAAAAAACAATAAAATGAATAATTGCAGAATAATTGTTGCCTGCCTGTTTTGCTAAACCTGCTCATATGCCCGTCGAGCCGTTAAAATCTTTAGTCGAATACGAAGTATACATCTTTCCTACAGCGGAATCAATAGCCGCTGTGCATCCCTCCTGTTATTTGCGAACCGGAAGGTCCTGATGAGCTTCTCCTGAGCTTTTGCAGCGTCTATTGGTCGCTTGAAACGGCAATGGAAGAAGAGAATCGGAGCATAGTTCCAGCCCTCATAAAGGACAGCAGCGAGCTCGCGATATATTGCCCTTAAGCACTCCCCTTTCTTCCTAACGGTGCAACTGCCCGATGAACAACCTTCGAAGATATCATAGCTCAAGAGAGCAAATATCCTTGAAGAGTTAGAGTAGCTTCTGTTACTAGTGTAAAGCAATCTCCAAAGCAACTGCAAGTGAACTGGCTGTAAGTACTTTAAAATCGTCAGGAAGACCAGCATCCGCCAATTCTGCACGTATCTGTGCCCCTCTTCCTGCACTGGGCACAATACAGCGTTTAAACCCGAGTTTGGCACATTCTCGTACGCGCAAATTCAGACGACTTACCGCCCTTAATTCGCCAGAGAGGCCCACTTCTCCGATTAACGCCATATCTGGCGCGATATACTTCTCGCGATAGCTAGAGGCAATGGCCGCGGCTACACCCAGATCGACGGCAGGTTCCTCTAAGGTAAATCCTCCCACCACATTTGCGTATACATCATGATTTCCCACAGCCAGCCCAACGCGTTTGGTAAGCACGGCCAGGAGCATGAGCAGGCGATTATGTTCGACTCCGTTTGTAGTGCAGCGCGCGTTGCCAAAGTTACTTGGCGTCACCAGGGCCTGTACTTCTACCAGAAGGGGCCGCGTGCCCTCCATACTGACAACCACGGCAGATCCGCTTGCCCCAGCCGCCCTATCGGAGAGAAAAGCCGCAGACGGGTTGGTAACCTCTTGCAGGCCTTCCCCGTGCATCTCAAAAATCCCCACCTCGTGAGTGGCCCCAAAGCGGTTTTTAACGCTACGCAGGAGACGATAAGAATGATACCGTTCTCCCTCAAGGTAGAGAACAGCGTCGGCAATGTGCTCAAGTGCCTTTGGGCCTGCAACAATACCTTCCTTCGTCACATGTCCAATGATAAAAACTGGAATATGCGTGCTTTTGGCCAGTTGCATGAGCTGGAGCGTGCATTCGCGTATCTGGCTAATGCTGCCTGGAGCAGCGGTAAGATGGCTGGCCAGAACTGTTTGTATTGAGTCAACAATCAGCAAAGCTGGTTTGAGGCGCTGAGCTGCCTCGCTAATCACATCCATCTCGATAGCTGACAACAGGTAAAGTTTTTCGCCCTTGATATCCATGCGTTCCGCGCGCATCTTGACCTGCTCGATGGATTCCTCGCCTGAGACATAAAGGACAGGGCCCGTGTTATCAGCAATAGCGCCGGAAACCTGGAGGAGAAGCGTAGATTTGCCGATGCCTGGCTCTCCACCAATCAACACTAAAGAGCCGGCCACCAGGCCACCTCCCAGGACACGATCCATTTCAGCATAGCCGACAGAAATGCGCTGCTGGATAAGCGGCTTAATGTCGGGAAGTACGATAGGCATGCTCTGAGTAAGAGAGGTATTTCCCAACAAGGTTTGACGGCGCTGCTGAGCTGGACTGGGTGGTATGTCTGTCGTTTCCTCTAGCGTGTTCCACGAGCCACAATCCGGGCACTTGCCCATCCACTTACTCTGTTCGCCACCGCACTGCTGGCAGACATATTTTATACGCAGCTTTGCCATGAAAAATCTACAATCTTCTGAAGAAAACGGTTAGAGGCCTGGTTATGCACCAGGGTACATAAGAAGCCTTGACAAATAGAGGGGCGTGGAGTCAAAGCTCACGCCCCTGTCATAGAGTTATGCTTCGCTAGTGCCGCTGCTCTCGCTGCCGGCCGAAAGGGCGGCCTCGGGAGTAGCAGGAGGTGGTAATTGCTCAATCCTGCTACGTACCTGTAGCATGAGCTCTTCCTCTCCGGCGTCGTTCTTCTCAACAACGGCTTCCACCAGATCGCCTGGATGGAACTTGCCTTGCAACAAGCCCTCCGCGAGCGGATCTTCAACCATGCTCTGGATGGTGCGGCGCAATGGACGTGCACCATACTCTGGATTAAAGCCCTTTTTGATCAAGAAGTCCTTAGCCGGCTCTGCCGCGACTAGTTCAATCTGCTGCTCAGTAAGCTGTGCACGTACACGGTTGAGCAACAGATCGACGATAGAGTACATTTCTTCCATGCGCAATGAATGGAAGACGATTACCTCATCGATACGGTTCAGGAACTCGGGCTTAAAGGTATTCTTTAATTCGCCGAGCACCTTACCCTTCATGCTCTCGTAAGCTGTCTGGTTTGCCTTGGCCTTATCTTTCGACTGGTGAAAACCGATAACAGCCTCTTTATTGAGCAACGCTGCACCAACGTTCGAGGTCATGATAATGACAGTATTGCGGAAGTCTACCGTGCGTCCCTTGGCATCAGTCAACTTACCATCTTCCAGGATCTGGAGTAGCATATTGAAGACGTCGGGGTGCGCCTTTTCGATCTCGTCGAGCAGGATCACACTATAGGACTTGCGGCGTACAGCCTCAGTTAACTGACCGCCCTCTTCGTAACCGACATATCCTGGAGGGGCGCCAACGAGGCGAGCTGCGGCATGGCGCTCCATAAACTCTGACATGTCGATCTTAATGAGGGCATCTTCGCTCCCGAACATAAACTCGGCCAGCGCGCGCGCCAGCTCCGTTTTACCGACGCCAGTTGGACCCATAAAGATGAATGATCCGATGGGTCGTTTTGGATCTTTCAAGCCTGCACGGGCACGGCGTACAGCGCGGGCAATCTTCTCGATAGCCTCGTTCTGACCGATCACACGGGCGTGTAGCGCCTCCTCCATTTGCAAGAGCCGCTGGGACTCTTCCTGAGCGATGCGCATTACCGGGATGCCGGTCCACATAGAGACGATTTGCGCGATTTCCTCCTCGCCAACCGTTGGCTTGTCGGTACCGCGCTCGCGATGCCAGCCAGACTCCAGCTTGGCGATGCGATCACGCAGCTTGACTTCGCGATCGCGCAGCTCGGCAGCCAGCTCATATTCTTGCTGCTGGATAGCTGCTTCTTTCTCGCGCAGAACAGACTCCAGTCCCTTCATGGCCTCCTTAAGATTGAGTGGTGCAAGCGAGTTCTGCATTCGCACGCGACTTGCAGCCTCATCAATCAGATCGATCGCCTTATCGGGCATAAAGCGGTCGGTGATATAGCGACTGGCCATATCAGTGGCGGCCTTAAGGGCCTCATCTGTGATGATTAAGCGATGGTGCTGCTCATAGCGCTCGCGAATACCCTTGAGGATTTCCACTGTCTCCTCAACGGATGGCTCACGCACGATAACTTCCTGGAAGCGTCGTTGTAGAGCTGCATCTTTCTCGATATATTTACGATACTCATCGAGCGTAGTGGCGCCAATACATTGTAGCTCACCACGCGCGAGTGCTGGTTTTAGAATATTTGCAGCATCGACAGCCCCTTCTGCGGCGCCCGCCCCGACAAGGGTATGGACCTCATCAATAAAGATGATGCAGTCGCGACTGTTGCGAATTTCCTCAATGATCTTCTTGAGGCGTTCCTCGAACTCGCCACGGTATTTGGTGCCAGCTACAAGCGAGCCGACATCAAGCGTAAGCAGACGTTTGCCTGCCAGGGTTTCGGGAACCTCACCGGCTATCAGGCGCTGAGCCAGACCTTCGACGATAGCGGTTTTACCAACGCCGGGTTCGCCGATAAGTGCCGGGTTATTCTTGTTACGCCGTGAGAGTATCTGAATAACGCGCTCAATCTCCTGATGGCGACCGATGACGGGATCGAGCGTGCCGGCGCGAGCCGCAGCTGTAAGATCGATACCCATCTGATCAATCGTGGGGGTCTTTGAGTGCTTGGGTTCACGCTCATGAGGAGCCCCAGACTGGCTGAGGACCTGGATCGTTTGCGTGCGCACCTTCTCAAGGTTGACACCCAGGCTTTCCAGGACACCTGCCGCGATGCCTTCCCCTTCACGTACTAAGCCCAACAGGAGATGTTCTGTTCCTATATAGTGATGGTTCAGGCGACGAGCCTCATCAACGGCGAGCTCTATCACCTTTTTGGCGCGGGAGTAAGGCCGATCTCTCCAAGAACTATGCGGTCTCCACGGCCAATAATAAATTCGACGGCGCTACGAACCTTATTGAGTTCGACACCGAGATTAGCAAGTACTTTTGCCGCAACTCCCTCGCCTTCACGAACAAGGCCTAAGAGGAGGTGCTCTGTACCTATGTAATTATGCTGGAAGCGTTGAGCCTCTTCTTGAGCGAGACTTAAGACTTTCCTGGCTCGCTCTGTGAACTTATCAAACCTATCTCTGTCGTTCACCTGTTTGTCACCCCCCTTTCAGTGGCAGAGGGTGGAACCGAGCCCTCTGTGTCGCTCAGGTAAACTATGTAATTCATCATACAACACCCATCATACAGCGTCAAGGATAACAACGGTAGCCTCCCGTCCTGTCGATATACGCTTTGACATCTCACTGAGAAACAATCGACCTCCACACTGCTCTACATTAGCGTATACGCAGCGGAGAGGTCGCGTGATCATCTGTTCAGGTACGAATGCTTATCTTAAGCCGGCGCTTGCCTGTTTAGATGTCTCGTGTATGCTTTCGCTCTCCTCTCCTCGTTCCCTAAAACAGAGGATGAAAAGCCTCTGTACTTCGCTGAAAATCGTCCAACCTTATGCTTAGTCGGCTTGCCGATCTCCTCTATTAATTGAGGAATGGATAGACCGATTTTGTTGTCCTGAGTTATCAAGAAATCGAGTATCTGACTGGCAAGTATATCCCAACTTACCTCTGAATAAGCGAGACACAATTTTTACATTGGATCGTGTCTTTTCGAAAAACGCTTGTTAGGAAGAGTATATCACCTTGGGATATGAGAAACAAGGCATATCTGATTTATCTTTGAGGTCGTGTCTAAAGTATGACGCGATTTGCACTATCTAAGTGAGCCTGGCACCTTTAGCTTTGGGAATAGTACTTTAATATATATGGTTGAGTTGCCCGCTAGTAGCAACAACCTCTTTACTGCTCTCTTTATAGAGCAGCAAAGAGGCTTAAATTATCTGTGCCGATGAGCAGTGTCAGCTATTCGGATGCCTCAGACTCTTCCTTAGAAGAGCGTTGCCTGGCGGCGGCACGGAAGGCCTCGGCCATAGCTGTCATTTCGCCATCATCTGGTAGCCCGCTGAGAAGCGAGTTCTCGGGGTGGCGCTCTGGCTTGTCGCGGCGCTCGTTCTTATTCTCACGCTTAGCAGTGTGCTCCTGCTGAGGGTGAGCGGCTTCCAGCGATGGAGCAGTCTCGGCCAGTGATGGTATTGCTGGCTCGTGAGTAGGAGCGCTCGTGCTTTGCTCTGCAGGTGCTTCGGCGCTGGCCTCTTTATCGGGCTCCTCAGCCTGGCGCAGGCTAAGCCCGAGGCGGCGACGCTCGGCATCGATGCGCAGGATGCGCAACTGCAGCTCGGCCCCTTCTTGAAGGATTGTCTTGGGGTCAACTCCGGGGGTAAGCTCGGAGAGGTGAATGAGCCCCTCAATACCGTCCTCAATACGAGCAAATGCGCCGAACGGAGCGATCTTGGTGACCACACCTTTGACAATCTGTCCTGGCGAGTAGCGCTGTTCGACAGTTGTCCAGGGATCAACTTCTGCGCGCTTGATCGAGAGTGCGATCTTTTTCTTTTCCTTATCGACACTCAGGACCTGAACCTCGACTTCCTGGCCGACGTGCAGTACTTCGCTTGGATGATTGACGCGGCTCCAGGCCAACTGACTGATGTGGACCAGTCCGTCAGCACCTCCCAGATCGACAAAGGCGCCAAAGTTTGCAAGGTTGCTAACAACACCTTTACGCACTTCTCCAGGCTTCAATTCGTCGAGCAGCTCCTCGCGACGGCGCTGGCGCCATTCCTGAACGGCCAGACGCTCTGAGAGGATCAAGCGGTTGCGCGCTCGATTAATCTCGATAATCTTGAGCTGGAGCTCTTTGTCTTTCATGCTCTGAAGCTTGGCCGCCGTCTCCTGGCTCTCGCCACCCGACGCGACCTCTTCGCGCTTCAGATTGAGGATCTGAGAAATGGGAACAAAACCGCGAATACCCGCGACATCGACAATCAAGCCACCTTTATTGTAATCGATGACTTTTGCCTTAAGGAGTTCGCCGTTTTTGTACTGTTCCTCTGCGATGCGCCATTGACGCTCCGTGTTGGCTCGTTTCAACGAGAGTACTGCATGGCCCTCCGATGTCTCGGGCTGGATCACATAGACCAGCACCTTGTCGTTGAGATGCAGTTCGCTGAAGGAGCCATAGCCGCTGGCTGGCAGCTCCTTGGTAGAGAGGACGCCCTCAGATTTGAGGCCAATATCAACCAGGATTTCGTCCTGGTCAATACGCACGATCACGCCCTCGACTACATCGCCTCGCTTAATATTGATGGGAGTGGTTGATGCCGCCAGCAACGCTTCCATCTCGTTCTGATTGAGTTCTTCCACTTCTTCGGGGTTGTTGTTGTTTTGCCCTTGTGGGTCATTTCCTTCGATCATCGTCTGTACCCGCCCGCTGTTAAGATTTGCCGCTGGCATTGTCGAAAGGTCGCCGTGCTGTTGTGCTTGCATGGGTAGAAAACCCCCTTCGATCCACGGTTTTTGCCCCGCTCGTTGCTACACTCTCCCGTATGCTCGCGGCTGTTTTGTTTCGTCTACATTTGGTGGTCCCTACTTAGAGACGTGATGGACTTGCATCAGTCGGGACCCTGGGGAGTGTACCTTCGGACTTGGGCTTTTTCGGAGGAGGTTGCTTAGGCGGTAATCGTTTCGGTTTTCTGCTACTCTCTCGTTTATACCTAGCCTACCTATACGACCGGATCTTTGCCCTACAGAACGGTTATACGAAACGATACACGCAGGCAGGTAAGCCATAATGCGACATTAATGAACGCCTGGACAAAGCATACCCCCACTCGATATATTAATTATACCAGAGGCCGTTCTTGAATGCAAGATAATCCACAGCTATTTGGCAGATCTCTCCTCATGTTTTTATTCACTCTATTGTAGCATATTGGTGCAAGTCTTGCATGTGCTAAAATAGACTCATGAAGACGTTTACTACAAGCGAGGTGCTGCGCGTTTTACGCAAGGACCTGATCCCGCTGAGAGAGGCTGAGAAGCAGGTTGATGCGGTGGAAGGCCAACTGCCCAACGCGCGCAAGGCTGCTGTGCTGATTCCTCTCTTTGAGCAAGATGAGGAATTGTATACGCTTTTTATTAGAAGAGCTACGACTCTACGTGCCCATAGTGGCGAGATCGCTTTTCCCGGCGGGGGCATGGACCCGCAGGATCTTTCTCTTGAGATGACTGCTTTGCGCGAGGCTCAGGAGGAGGTCGGCCTGGCGCCTGAGCGCGTGAAGGTGCTGGGAGGGTTAGGGCCTGTCTTTACGGTGGTAAGCAATTATGTGATTACACCCGTGGTGGCGTTTTTGCCTCAGGGCCTGGGCCCTTTACGGATGCAGGATAGCGAGGTGACCGAGCTTATTCCCGCTCCTTTGCGCGTGCTGGCCGATCCTGCTATCTTCCATACCGAACAATGGGCACGCGATAATCGTGTGTGCACTGTCTACTTTTATGATTATGGAGCTTATCATATCTGGGGTGCGACAGGACGCATGCTCAATTCCTTGCTCGAAATTCTGCGCACCTCTAAGATCTGCGCTAGCTAGCTAACCCATAAGTCATAGAGCTCTTGCGAAACGGCATCATTTGGCTACAATACTAAATGTAGAGTGAGAAGCATGTAGTGCGTATATACCGTCATTTCATGAAGATGCGGTTGGTCTGTTAGTGTTCTAGCGGAGAGATGCCGTGACGTTGCCAACACATGATGCTCAGCCCTCAAAGCGCCTGGGCCGACCACAGATAGTCCCTCCAACCCACTCGATACCTGCTATGTCTCCGGTACCTGCGGTACCCCTTGCCCCTCAATCTACCCCTAACCCTCTATCCCAGTCAGCTTCAGGCTATGACGAAGAGATGGCTCATGAGCATGCGATTGATATCGCTACCCAATCCTGGGATCTGGCAACAGGAGGCATGAAGACGCTAACAGCTAAACGAGAGTTGCCCCTGCCTGCACGATCTGAGCGACGTGTTACCGACATATTGCCAGATGGCTTGTCTAAGTCTCCTCGCAATGATACTTTTGTGATGATTATTCTGGTATGTGTTGCGCTGATGCTAGTCGGCGGTGGCATTGTGTTGTTTATCTTACTGCAGCCATAGTGTGTTTTTGTCGTAGATATTGCCGCTACTGTAATGCGTTGCTGCTTCTGTCAGTCTGTTCTGTGGCTAGAGAATGCGGCTTTTAGAGAAAGCGAGAGTACTCTCAAGATAGCATTGTCTGTTGTGGAACGCTATTTGTGCCCATAAAAAATCTGCAAATGCCATAAGACTGGCCCTTTGGGTAAGCTGTGGCCATAGATCTATGTATGCCAGCAAGCTATAGCTTTCTGGCTTCTGTAGCTCGTGTCCCTTTCCTTGACGATCGATGCTCTGTTTTTTCTCAGGCACGCGGGATTGGGAAAGAGCTGGGAGATCTATGCTCTGCTAACCTGCTTGTCAGGTATATAGCGGCTTCTCATCTGCTGGCCTTGCTCATCCCCATAACCTGCAGCTATAGGGATGAGAGCCTGCTTGATGATAGGCTAAATGCCCGGGTCCCGGTTTATTTTTCTTCCGGGCGGCTTGTGGCGGCTGGGATGCCATGGAGATCGCTTGCATTGCGGACTGCCTTAACGACGGCGCGGGCCAGCGTGGCTGCGGCTGCCGCTCCTATCATGCTTACTTGATAGAGAGCGAGAGGCGATTGTTCCTGTTTTTTGGCTCCCAGGGCCAGGGCGAATACTGTATCGCCATCGAACATGGTATGCGCTGGCCGAATGGCCAGGGCCAGGCCGTTGTGTGCCATCTGGGCTACTTTGTTGATTTCTTCTTTGTTCAAGGAGGCGCTGGTGGCCACGACGGCGATTGTGGTGTTGCCAAAGGGATTGGCGAGCGGGGCCTCAGCGCTGGGCGCAGCATTGCTGCGGCTGCCGGCGATGATCTGTTGGGTTTGGGGATCTATAATATTGCCCCAGGCGTTCACGGCGACAATCGCACCAACAATTGTGCCATCCGCCAGTTTTGTGCTTGCTGAGCCCAGGCCGCCTTTCATAGCCAGGCTCGGATGGTGGGTTTTGCCTACGGTAGCGCCTGTGCCGGCGCCAATGTTGCCCTGATCGGTAGCCTCTGCTGTGGCCTGAGTGCAGGCGCGGTAGCCTGCCGCTGCGTCAGGGCGAATTTTGGCCGAGCCAAAGGGGAGATCAAATAGAGCGGCAGCCGGTACGATGGGTACGCGCGCCACCCCTACTTCCAGTCCGATGTTGTGCTCTTCAAGATAGCGCATGACCCCGCTGGCCGCATCGAGTCCGAAGGCGCTGCCCCCTGTCAGGACGATGGCGTGGACTTGTTCGACCATGTGCATAGGCCGCAAGAGGTCGGTTTCTCGGGTGGCAGGCGCGCCGCCGCGTACGTCAACGCCGCCGATTGCTGGCGTGTCGCAAAGAATAACTGTACAGCCGGTGCCGGCTTCGAGGTTGGTGTCATGACCTACGCGGATACCGGGGATATCTGTAATGTCGTCGTGCATACTGTCGTGTTTAAACCTCCCTGGTGTGAAATGAGTTGAAACAGTGAAGTTGCCAGCTTCAAGCAAGTGAAGGCGTAAGGTGAAGAACGTAGCGTCCCTTGAAGACGGCGGCCAGGTCATGCCCACTGTAGACTTCCGCCCCTAACTCTACACGGGCCTTTTTGTGTTTTTGCAACGTTTGGGCAAGCCGGGTTATCTGTTCTTCACCGGGTCGCTGACAGCTAGCTATAAAATCGTCTTTTACTGGGAGCAAATAGTTGCTGCTGCTATCCTGAATAACTATTTGACCTGGTATATCTAACTCCTTCAATACAAGCCAGAGTTGTCCCCAACCGGCCAGGGTTGCCAGGGCGTTAATGCTGCCCGCGAAGGCAGTTCTTTTATGATTAATATTACACCCTAAAGGAGCTTTGAGAATTAGGCGTTCGTTGTGATAGCTGTCCACGATGAGGCCGAGATGGCGGGTAAGCGGAATTTCATGGGCGAGCGTATCTTGTAGCTCACGCAATAAGTTGTTCATGTAGTCTCCCTTTACATTGTCAAGTTTCGGGGGAAGGCTACCTTGCGGGATAATCTCCCCTACGAGTCTTATGGTGCTCAGTTACTATATGTGCCGACAGGGTGAGAGGATTTGCTACGGTTGGTTTTATGGTGCAAGGCCAGAGATAGTTTTCTCCTGGCAATTGCCCGCAGCATTTCTTGGGCGCACACAAGCTATGGCCCTATTATATCTTCTGGAGGAATAGTTGTGTTATATAATAAGAAGACTGTATAACTTCGGTACTAAAGCTCAGGGATCGGGAAATGCTCAAGGCGCGCGATTGACGACTTGCCCACAGACCGCTCTCTGCTTTTGGGACCTCTAGAAGCTTCGGTAAAATAATATATGTGGCGGCGAGATGGGGCAGCGCCTATACAAGCGCTTTGCCCCTGATGAGCCCCGTCAGGCCGATTTCTGGAATGTGTAGCAAACTCTAAGGTAAGCGATTTAGCAAGTTTTGCTTGCAGGTTAGATAGCGCGGCGTAGCCTGTTTATGGCCGCGGCCACGCTCTCTTTATTATTGTAAACGGCAGAACCGGCAACCAGGAGGTTGGCCCCTGCCTTGACGACTTTAGGAGCCGTCTCTTCGTTGATGCCTCCATCTACCTCAATGTCGCAATTCAAGCCACGTAGCTGCAGCATCTCGCGCAGACGAGTTATTTTGGGCAGAGTTTCGGGAATGAGTTCCTGCCCACCAAAGCCGGGGTTGATAGTCATTACCAGCGCCAGATCAAGAAAAGGCAACATATCTTCAAGCATAAAGACGGGAGTTGAAGGATTGATGGCAACTCCTGCCTGCTTTCCCGCAGCTTTAATCTGCATAAGCACGCGATGAAGATGGGGGCAGACCTCATAATGCACAATTATGACATCAGCGCCAGCCCTGGCAAAGGTTTCGATATATTCCTGCGGATTAGTAATCATCAAATGCGCTTCCAGAGGGAGCTGTGTGCAGCGGCGTACAGCCTCGACAACCATGGGACCCATGGTGATATTGGGGACAAAGTGTCCATCCATAACATCGATCTGGATGCGTTCTGCTCCGGCCTGCTCTACTTCGCGCACCTGTTCTCCCAGGCGCGTGAAGTCGGCAGAAAGAATTGATGGGACTAAACCGATCATATGAGAAAACCTGCTTTCAACGTATCATACCTGCTTGTTGCGCAAATTTGCCGCTGCTGCCGTATCAAACATCCAGGTCACCTCACCCTGTGTCGGACGAACAATCTGAGCAGGATATTCGTCTGGCTGATGTGGGCCTTCCAGCACTGCCTGTACGGCCTCGGCTTTCTCAGCTCCCGTAACCAGGAAGAGAACATGGATTGCCGCATTTAGAAGAGGTGGTGTAAAGGTCAGGCGTGGTGGTGGAGGCTTAGGAACATCCACGGGCATGATGAGTCGCTGCTGCTCGTGAAGTGACGGCTGGTGTGGGAAGAGGGAGGCTGTATGGCCTTCAGGACCCATACCAAGTTGGATCAAGTCAAAAGCCGGGATGCCAGCGCTGCCGAAGGTGCGGCGCAGATCGGCTTCATAGGCCTGAGAAGCCGCATCGCGGTCAGGATCTTCTCCAGGCATGCGATGAATCTGCTTTTCGGCCAGCGGAACCTTGTCTAAAAGGACCTCTTTAGCCAGATAGTAGTTACTATCTTGACTGCTGGGAGGTACATTGCGCTCGTCGGACCAGAAGATCTCTACAAGCGCCCAGTCAATCTGGCTACGATATGGCTCTTCGGCGAGGAGGCCATAAAGCTTTTTAGGCGTCGTGCCTCCAGAAAGCGCTATAGTAAAGCGTCCGTGGGTAGCGATGGATTCCTTAGCGATACGTACGATATAGCGCGCGGCCTCTTGGCTCAGCGTGCCTACGTCGGGATAGGTTGCAATATGCATAGATTGCTCCTGCATTTTCTTAAATTAGGTAATAAGCTCGAACACCTCATGGAGCGTTGACTCATAGAGGTAATCGCGCCCGGTAATCTCTAACTCGTCGTGTAGCAACTCACTCTCTTCATGAGTTGTGGACAGACCAACCGCACGCTGTGGAAGCGTAGCTTGCGTCTGCTCGACGGAAGTGATCACGTAATCGGCGTTATCTTCCTTGCGATGAATCGTGAAGACAGCCTGGTGATTATTAACTACGCTCGTCAGGCGGATCAGGCGCAGCGCACCGTTGTCAGGTGTCGTCTGGATGTGCGGGCGGATATGAATACTACCCTGCCCACTAAAGCCTAGCTTGCCTGTTCTATGTGCGCCGCTGACTGGCTCTACGCTTAAAGGTCCCGTAGTGCGACTTACTTGCCAGGAATAGGTGCCCGATATGGGATCATACAGGTTATAGGGAGATTCCTCGACGAGCCGCCAGTTAAGGCTTGTTTTTAGCCAGCCAGCCATAAGCCAGGAACGAATAGGATTGGGCGAGGCGGTTTGTCCGCTCGCGCCTGATGCCGTTTCGTCAGAAGCTGCGACAGCGTACTCGATTTCAATACGATTTATGCCGGCCAGGTAGGGCTTATATTCTGGAGAGTCGAAAAACTGAGCTACCAGTTGCCGCCAGGGAGTAATACGGCCCCAGTTAAGATCACTGAGTGCGCCGCTATTGGGCAGCTCCCTGATGAGAGTAGAGACGGTACTGATCCCCTGTTCTGGGTCAGCGAAATTATTTGAGTCGATAATTACGCGGCTGCTGACATCGGCAAGCCGGCTGAATACCGGACCACCACCGGGTAGATCCTGTAACCACCATAAATAGACTGGTAAATCAGGCTTGAATAGCGGTTGCATAATGGTAGCGGCTGAATTAATAGCGTCACCTGAGAGCAAGAGTGTGACCTGCTCGAAGTGATGGCGCATCAGGTCTGAGACGATTGGGAAAGAGCGCAAGGTGACCCAGGAAGAGACGCCAGGGGCCTTGCTACTGCTTGTATCAAGGACCAGTAGTATAAGACGTGCTATATGAGTGCTGGACAAATCGCGTATAAGTGCGCTCGCCCAGCGCGCGGCTTCGATATCCTGTGTACAGATAACGAAGTTAAGCACGCTGGTACGGATATTTATGTTATGGCTGATGCGCACGTTGTCGGCAGACAGACGCCAGAGGTGAGAAAGCTCTACCTCGACGTCTGCGGTGTCTACCTTTTTACCTGCCCAGGGCAAGTTTGGCCCTGTGGTGTCGGAGTTTTCGATTCCCATTCCCGACTCCCCTTTATAGAAATTGAACGCCATTGTTCCCACAGACTACATCGTGCTATTTATCAGTTACTCTCTTCTACTGACAGTCAACAGCCTATGGGCGGCGCCATCGATAGCCATCGCGCCAAATGAACTCGTCTGCAGCCTGGGGACCCCATGTACCAGATTCATAGGTTTGGATGACATCGCGTGGTTCGTTACTCCATTCGTCAAGAATGCCCTGAATGAAGGTCCACGCGGCCTCTACTTCGTCGCGACGCGTAAAGAGCGTAGAGTCGCCAAGCATGCAATCGAGAAGCAGACGCTCGTAGGCTTCTGGTTGCTCGCGAACGAAAGAGGAGCCATAGAAAAAGTCCATGTTCACTGCACGAATCTGCATATCAGTACCTGGAACTTTGGCACCAAACTTGAGAGAGATGCCTTCGTCAGGCTGTATACGCAAGGTAAGAACATTGGGTTCAACCTGGCCCTGGGCGTCACTTTGCTTAAAGAGCATAAGCGGCGCTGATTTGAACTGGATAGCTATTTCAGTTACGCGCTTAGGTAGGTGCTTGCCTGTCCGTAAGTAGAATGGTACGCCCGCCCAGCGCCAGTTGTCAATAAACAATTTGAGCGCTACATATGTTTCGGTAGTAGAAGCGGGGGCAACTCCGTTTTCCTGAAGGTAGCCGGGTACCTGACGGCCACCAATATAACCAGGCCCATATTGGGCGCGTATAATGTTGGTGAGCGCATCGCGACCGATTAGCGGCTGAATAGCGCGCAAAACTTTGACCTTCTCATCGTGCACAGCGTTGGCTTCAAAGGCAATCGGCGGCTCCATAGCCACAAGTGTAAGAAGCTGTAGCATATGGTTCTGGATCATATCGCGGATCGCGCCTGACTCTTCATAGTAGGCGCCACGGCCCTCGATACCAATGTTTTCGGCTACTGTGATCTGCACATGCTGGACATAACGTCTATTCCAGATAGGCTCGAAGATACCGTTGGCAAGGCGAAAAACCAGGATGTTCTGGACTGTCTCTTTGCCCAGATAGTGGTCGATACGGTAGATCTGCTCTTCTTTGAAAACTCTTCCCACCTGGCGATTGAGCTCGCGGGCTGAAGGAAGATCATGTCCAAAGGGCTTTTCGATGATAATTCGCGTCCAACCCTTACGGTTGCGGTTGAGGCCTGCGGCTCCGAGACGCTGTATGATTTCTGGATACTGGCTTGGCGGTGTAGATAGGTAGAAGATGCGATTGCCGCTTGTGCCACGCTCCTGGTCGAGCCTGTTGAGCATCTCATTGAGTTTTTCGTAACCAGCCGGATCATGAAAGTTTGATTGCAGGTAGAAGATGCCAGAGGCAAAGCTCTCCCAGACCTGGGGATTGACAGGCTTTTGGCGAGAGAATTCGTTGATTGAGTCAAGTGCTTGCTGGCGGAATTGCTCATCTGTGTAGGGACGCCGTGCGAACGCTACGACAGAGAAACCGGCTGGCAAGGGATGTTCCAGCGCTAAGTTGTAGAGGGCTGGAAGCAACTTCCTGTGCGTCAGGTCGCCAGTGGCTCCAAAAATGACCATGACGCATGGTTCAGGGCTCTGTTTTATGCGTAGCCCCTCTCGTAAGGGGTTGGGCGCCTCTATTACGCTACGCTGAGGCATATGAAATCTCCTAATGTATTGTTGTAATAGTACACAAATGCTTGTTTTGACCTTCTGTCCTTCGAAATCGGTATGAGGCACTGTACGGCTCTGGCCATGAATGAACCATTTTGTCTTATGCGGAACCGTCTGAGTAGAGATAATGTAGAAGCAGGAGCTGGCACACCGGTGTCTATGGCTTGTTGTGCTGTCCACTGGCTCTCGCCTGAAATCTCTACATAGCCCTTGATAGCTTCAAGTTTGCCAACCTTCTGGCCGACATTTCCCACGAGTTCAAGTAACCAGGAGCTGGTACCGCTCCTTTTCCATAGGTGCGCAATTGCATAGAGACCGAGGCCGTACAGACTGGCTTTCAGCATCTGAAAGCCTTCGCCATATGCCTGTAGCATACCATATCCTGTGTCATTATGCATCGTTTGGACAAAATGTCCTGCTTTTGCCGGTATCCAGAGCATATAGCTATCTTGCGAGATAAGCATCATTGGTAGAAGGCTATATGTAAGTTTTGCTCTTTTAGCAGCGCCTTTCTGCGTTCTTGCTGCACCGGGTTTCCAGGTGAGTATGGCATAGATAGCTTGTAGTGGGCTGGTGCCTATATGCTTTAAACCTATAACCCCGATTTCCATTGCCATCTCCCTGGTAGTATTGTAAATCTGCGAGCCAACAAGCTGGTTCATATGCAGATAATACATTTTGTGTAAGGCTAACTGTACGCAGCCTTTAGAATAAGGACAAGAAAAATCTCACTTGAAAATCTTACGTTCTGGCCTGATGCCTTCACGTTTAAAAGACGTCAGGACTTCCCACTTTATCCGCATCAGCTGTCGGCGGGAAAGGCCATTGGACGTATCTGGATTTATCGCTATATGTACTCTATATATTCAGAAGATAATGGATGGGTATAAAGCTAGCTCTCCATATTGTTTGACCAGGCTGGCAGGCCTGGCTCCGCTCTTCTGAGATATACACGCGCATATAGGACCGTTGGTGACTAGCCTGTATCTTGCTCATCACCAACGGTCTCGTGTTTTCGAGATAGCACTAGAAGAGTACCTGCCCTGAAGTGCTATCTGGAAATATAGCTGCCCCGGCTGGGGCTTTTACTGGCTGAAAAGACGCCGAGCTGCACCCATAACGATCATTGCAGACAGTTATGAACCAGGGGGTATCTCTCGATTGGGCTATTACGTCAGCAGGAAGGCATCAAAAATACCTTCCTTAGAGGTGGCAGAAATACTTACAGCCTATCTTATCACCGATATTTCCCTTGTCTGAGAAGCGCGGTTTATCTACCACCTGGCACCCTCTAAACCTGTTGAAAGGCTGATCGAGAGGTTATGGCGTCAAGCGAACAGAGAGCGTAGCAGGCAAGAAAAGTTGCCTGCTCTGCGTATTCTCTAGCGGGCTGCCTGGCCGGCCTGAATGCTCTGTTTCTTGCTCTCGATACCCTCAAACAACTGGTGGAAGGAGTCGGCAAACTTCTGCACGCCCTCATCCTGGAGCTGTTTGGTGACCTGAGCATAATGGATACCAACTTTCTCCAGCTCGGCCAGCGCAGTTTTGGCTCCCTCGGTATCGTTCTCTACAGTGTTGCTCACCTTGCCATGATCGCGGAATTTCTCGATGGTTTCCAGCGGCATCGTATCTACGGTGTCGGGACCGATCAGCTCCTCAGCATAGAGCACATCCCGGTAAGCCGGGTTCTTGGTGCTGGTGCTGGCCCAGAGTGGGCGCTGCACATGAGCTCCTGCATGTTTGAGCGACTCAAAGCGCGGTGTGCTGAAGAGACGCTTGAAGTCCTGATAGACAACACGCGCATTGGCGATAGCGGCCTTGCCCTCTAAGGACTTGAGCTTTTGCTGCTCAGCGGAATCGCTTGTGGCTTTGATCTTCTCTTCAAGGAGCTTATCGACAAGGGTATCGACGCGGCTCACAAAGAAGCTAGCAACCGAAGCAATTGAGCTAATATCCTCACCGGCTCCATTGCGATCTTCAAGTGCGCGCAGATACGCATCTACAACATCTCGATAGCTCTCAATGGAGAAGATCAAGGTGATATTTACGTTTATGCCTGCACGCAAGGTTTCATAAATGGCTGGAATGCCTGCCGGAGTGGCCGGGATCTTAATCATCAGGTTCGGGCGATTGACCATGCCCCAGAAGCGTTTTGCCTCTGAAATTGTGCCCGAAGTATCATTGGCAAGCTCGGGAGAGACTTCCAGGCTTACATATCCGTCCTGACCCTCCGTCTTGTCATAGACGGGGCGCAGCAGATCGGCAACCGTCTGAATATCTTTGATAACCAGGGCTTCATAAATTTCATTGGTGCTCTTGCCAGCTTTGATCAGCTCTGACATCTGCTCGTCATAAGCATGGCCTGCGCTTATGGATTTCTCAAAGATAGTAGGGTTCGCAGTTACGCCAACGATGCCATCTTCATTAAGCATGCGCTGAAATTGGCCGGAAGCCAGTTGCGCACGATCAATATTGTCATACCAGACGCTCTGTCCGTAATTTTTGAGCTGCTGCAATGGATTTGTCATACTCTATTCTCCTTGTAAAAGTCGGTGCAATTTCCTGGCTACACCTACGGGGTCCTATATTATGTTGGCCTGGGTACCCTTTGCGGGTACCCTTCTATTATGCCTTATGTAGCAAGCTCTTTGCTTTTGCAACAACGTTTTCGACAGTGAAGCCAAACTGCTGGAAGAGCACCTTAGCTGGCGCAGAAGCGCCAAAGTGATTGAGCGTAACGCTATCGCCTTCAGAGCCGATATAGCGCTCCCAGCCCATCGGCGAGGCCGCTTCAATAGCCAGGCGGGCCGTAACACTCTTAGGCAATACAGATTCTTTGTATTCGCTGCTCTGCTCTTCGAACAGCTCCCAACTCGGTATACTAACTACACGAACGCGTAAGTTATCTTGACGCAGTTTGTTAGCGGCATCGATTGCCAGCGAAACTTCGGAACCGGTGGCCATAAGAATGAGCTCGGGTGTGCCCTCGCTATCCTGCAGGACGTAAGCACCTTTGGCGACATTGCTTGCGCTGGCAAACTGCGTACGATCAAGGGTGGGTAAGCCTTGACGGCTGAGGGCGAAGGCCACAGGGCCAGCATGTGTGATGGCGACGCGCCAGGCCTCGGCTGTCTCGTTGGCATCGGCGGGACGCAGAACGGTAAGACCAGGTATTGCCCGTAAGGCCGCAAGCTGCTCGATTGGCTGATGGGTTGGACCATCTTCACCAAGGCCGATGCTATCATGGGTGAAGACATAAATGACTTTCTGACCCATAAGCGCTGCCAGGCGGATCGAGGGGCGCATATAGTCGGAGAAGATCAGGAAGGTGGCTCCAAAGGGGATTAGGCCCCCATAGAGCGCCATGCCATTCAGAATGCCGCCCATCGCATGCTCGCGAATGCCAAAGTGCATGTTGCGCCCGTTTCCCTCAGGACCGAAGTCTCCCAGACCCTTCATGTTGGTGCTGGTGGAGGGTGCCAGATCGGCTGAGCCGCCAATCAGGTTGGGCAAGCGAGAGGCAATGGCGTTGATGGCCTGGCCCGAAGCGGCACGGCTGGCCAGAGATTCTCCAGCTTTAAATGTGGGTATTGTGCTATCCCAGCCTGCAGGAAGCACTCCCTTCAGCTCGCTCTCCCACTGAGCCGCCAGCTCGGGATATTCAGCCTTATAAGCGTTGTAGCGCTTCTGCCACTCTTGCTCCAGAGCTGCGCCGCGCTCAATCGCCTTGCGGAAGTAAGCAACTGCCTCTTCTGGCTCATAGAAAGGCTCTTCGGAGGGCCAGCCCAGATTGCGCTTGGTCAAAATGACCTCTTCGGCTCCCAGGGGCTCACCATGGGCCTTGGCCGTGTCTTGCTTGTGTGGGCTACCGAAGCCGATATGCGAGCGAACAATGATCAAGGATGGATGCTCATTATTTTGCGCAGCGCTGATAGCCTGTTCTAGCGCATCCAGATCGTTGACATCTGCCACATGCTGGACATGCCAGCCATAGCTCTCGAAGCGCTGCCCGACATTTTCCTGAAAGGCCAGATCGGTATTGCCTTCGATAGTGATATGGTTGTCATCGTAGAAGTAGATCAGTTTGCCCAGCTTGAGGAAGCCAGCGATTGAGGCTGCTTCTGAAGCGATGCCTTCCATGAGATCACCATCGCTGACGATAGCATAGATATAATGATCGAGAATGGTGTGGCCGGGGCGATTGTAGTGGCCGGCGCTGAAACGCTCAGCAATGGCCATGCCTACGCCATTGGCAAAGCCCTGACCCAGGGGCCCTGTTGTCGTTTCGGCACCCGGTACCTCACCATGCTCGGGATGTCCTGGTGTGTGGCTGCCCCACTGGCGGAAATTTTTGAGCTCTTCCAGGGGCAGATCATAGCCTGTCAAATGCAGCATGCTATAGAGCAGCATTGATGCATGTCCGGCCGAGAGAATAAAGCGGTCTCGGTTGACCCAGGCCGGATTATGGGGATTGTAGCGCAAGTGGCGCGTCCAGAGTAAGTAGGTGAGGGGCGCAAGAGCCATCGCGGTGCCTGGATGGCCGGAGTTAGCTTTCTGGACTCCATCCATTGACAATGTGCGGATGGTATTAATGCAAAGCTGTTCTAGTGTCTTTTCCTGTGTTGGCACCTGTTCTTGAGTTGTCATTAAGCCTCCAAATTTAGTTTTGATTTATTGTATATTGTACACTAACCCTCATCTATAATAACACATATGTGCTACCTGTTTATGCCTGATCAGGAATCTCTGCGGGCCTTCTGCTGCAGCTCATAGAGTTTACTAATGGCTTCGATAGGGGTTAGCTCATCTATCGCCAACGTTTTCAATTCTTCAATTAAGGGATGTGGCTCGG
The DNA here is from genome assembly GCF_004208415.1 of Ktedonosporobacter rubrisoli. Classification (GTDB taxonomy): domain Bacteria; phylum Chloroflexota; class Ktedonobacteria; order Ktedonobacterales; family Ktedonobacteraceae; genus Ktedonosporobacter; species Ktedonosporobacter rubrisoli. The sequence goes on from NZ_CP035758.1 coordinate 9,502,569, forward strand.
CGGCAAAGAGCGTCATTTGCCAGGCGGCAGGCATGGTCATATCGCGCATGGCCTTGCGGCGCATACGGGCGTCTCCCTTACTCTCCAACTCTTCAAGGATCTCCTGTGCGCGGTGGATAACCGGGCGTGGGATACCTGCGAGCTGGGCGACATGGACGCCGTAACTGCGGTCAGCGCCTCCCGGGATGATTTTACGCAAGAAGACAACTTTGCCGGCATCTTCGGTGACAGCCACATTCATACAGCGAATGCGTGGTAGCAGCTTTGCGACCTCGACAAGTTCGTGATAATGGGTGGCAAACAGCGTGCGGGCTCCGCTGCGCTTATTGTTGTGCAGATACTCAACAACTGCACGCGCGATAGCCAGGCCGTCGTAAGTGCTGGTGCCACGCCCGATTTCATCAAGGATAATCAAACTTCGCGGCGTTGCGTGATGGAGAATATTGGCGGTTTCAACCATTTCGACCATAAAGGTGCTTTGCCCAGTGGCGAGATCATCCTGAGCGCCAATGCGCGTAAAGATGCGATCTACGATGCCTATGGTGGCGGCCTCGGCCGGAACATAGCTGCCAATCTGGGCCATGAGTGTAATCAAGGCAACCTGGCGAAGATAGGTTGATTTACCTGCCATATTGGGACCGGTGATGATCACGATTTGCGCTTCGTGATTCGCGAGATTGGTATCATTTGGCACAAATGGTATATCTGACTGCGCCTGTTCCACGACGGGATGGCGGCCAGCCACAATATGGGTGGTATCCTCGTCGTTGAGCTGAGGGCGGCAGTAATTGTTGCGCGATGCGACCTCTGCCAGGCTTAAATATACATCGATCTCAGCAAGCGCGTGGGCCGTCTGCAAGATACGCTCGGAAGCATGGGTAGCGATATCACTGCGCAGCTGAACGAAGAACTCGTTCTCCATTTTATTGATGCGCTCCTGAGCGTTAAGCACAAGCGTCTCGTATTCCTTTAAGTCAGGAGTGATATAGCGCTCGCTATTGGTGAGCGTCTGGCGACGGATGTACTCGGTAGGCACACGATTGAGGTTTGAGTTGGTAACCTCTATGAAGTAGCCGGAAGCCTTATTGTAGCCAACCTTCAGTGTACTGATGCCGGTTCGTTTGCGCTCGCGTTGTTCAAGATCCGAGATCCACTGCCTGCCATTTTGCGAGGCATTCTTGAGCTGATCGAGCTCCGAGCTAAAGCCCTGGCGAATAATCCCACCTTCGGAAATGCTGATTGGGGGCTCATCCACGATAGCGTGCTCGATAAGGGTAATAATATCTTCATTATTGCTAAGCTGTTGCATATGGCGTGCCAGCGAAGGTACATTAGCCTCACCTTCCTCGGCAAAACAGGCGTGAACCTCGGTGGCTGCGCGCAAGCCGGAAGCCAGGGCTACCAGATCGCGCGGCGTAGCGATGCGCTGGCGGACCCGATTGATCAGGCGCTCAACATCGCCTGCCTTTTTTAGGGTCTCGGCCAGCCGAGCTTGCAGAATGGGACTATTGATCAGCTCAGCGATGGTCTCCTGACGCTGACGCAGGATGCCTACATCGAGCAGTGGCTGGCCAATCCAGCGGCGCATAAGCCGTCCACCCATGGGGCTGCGTGTGCGGTCGAGAACCCAGAGGAGCGAGCCCTTGACCGATCCACTGCGCCCAGTCTCAAAGAGTTCGAGGTTGCGCCGCGTATAGGGATCGAGGGTCATAAAGTTATTGGTAAAATAGGTTTCGAGCGAAGTGAGATGCTGTAACAAACCTTTCTGCGTATCCTGAACATAGGCCAGAACCGCTCCGGCGGCCCGAATGGCAAGAGGCAATTGCGCGCAGCCAAAACCCTCAAGCGAGGCTATATCGAACTGGGTGAGCAAGCGATGGCGCGCGTCATCCTCAGTAAAGTAGCGGGCGTCATAAGGTGTGACATGCCCGGCGATGCCTGCAAGCAGCCTGGCCAGAGGTGCAAAATCGTCTTCTTCCTCTTCCTCTTCAAGTTCAGGAATTTCGGCATTTGCGTTACCGTTGCTACCGAGTTTGGTAACAGGTTTTTCGCTCATAACCGTGGCCAGCCAGCGCTTCTTGCGGTTACCAAGACGGCTATAGTGGGCCTCAACCAGCACTTCAGCGGGTGAAACACGGCCAATCTCTTGCTGCAGGGCGAGCTCTGGCTCGGGGGTACTAAACTGTGTTACGGCAAACTCGCCGGTGGTGATATCAAGATAAGCAATGCCCACGGCCTCCCGTCCGGTGATGACCGCTGCCAGAAAGTTGTTGCGCTTGGCGGCGAGCATGGCGGGATCAATGATGGTACCTGGAGTGACAACGCGTACGACCTCACGATCTACAAGCCCCTTGGAAAGAGCTGGATCGCTGGTCTGCTCACAAATAGCAACGCGATAGCCTTTGCTGACAAGACGAGCAATATATCCATCTGCGGCATGATGAGGGATGCCAGCCATAGGAGATTTTTCCCCGCGCCCAAAATCGCGCCGGGTAAGAGCTATTTCCAGTTCACGGGCAACGATTTCGGCATCGTCGTCAAACATTTCATAAAAGTCGCCCATGCGGAAAAAGAGAATCGCATCAGGATTCTGGTGCTTGATTTCTAAATATTGCGTACGTACTGGACTGTGAGTAGGATGCGCTTTGGCGTAATCTTCGAATAACACGTTCAACCTCCCTCAAGCTCAACTCAGTATAAGCCTATTCGCGACCAACGTCAATTTGCTTGCTAGCATGGAGGCCCAATTTACCTGAGATAGAACAGATAGAAAAGGGTCCCTGATAATGCATTGCGAAACTGGGTAGAGAAAGTGGAAAGTGGCAGAACGAGAGCAATCGTGGCAAGAGAGATTGCTCTCGCAAAAGAAATTATGCTCCAAATAGTTTGGCGAGCATGGCCCAGAGGCGCTGGAAGAAGCCCGGTTTGGGTTGCTCTTCCTTGCTCTCCTCTGCCAAAGGCGTTGCTTCCTTCTGACTTGTCTCAGGCGAGGACGAGGGTCCAACCTGGGTAGCATGTAGCGAGGCTTGCGGCTGATAGGGCTTCTCTGGTGCTTCGGCAACCTTAAGGCGGCTAGAGGTCACTGGAAGGATGATCGTTTGCTCTTCCTCTATCTCTGGCGACCTTGTTTGCTGGCGCTCCGGGCTAGTAGTTGGCTCTGCTAACATGCGGGGCTCATAGGAACCAACCGCTCTGGATAGCTGAGAGTCAGCAGAAGAGGAGTTCGCAGCCTCTACTATGACCGGCTGAGGTCCCGAGGGCGAGGAGACGACAGCGCGTTTGCTGGAAGGTTGTTCATCAAAATTGTCTTCCAGAACACGCCGCAGATGGGGTGGGAGCGAGATAATGGCGAGCTCACTGGAGGGCTGGCCTTCGAGCTGAGCCATCGTCAAGGTCTGCGTGTGCCTGGGAGGCTTAACAACTGCCAATGCTCGTGTCGGTTGCTCATCGATGGGTGTCGTCTCAGCTTGATTATCTTGTGGCTGCCCGGCTGTGGTTAGTTCTACTTTCGTTTCCTTATCCGTTGCGGGCATCGTGCTGGCAATAGGTATACTCTCGCTAGCTACCTCTTGCTCAGACGCGTGGACTTCCTGGCTTTCGGTAAAGCCTTGAGTTGTCTCCACCTCCGCTGGCTCGGCGGCCTGCTGCTCATTTAGCAGCTCTGCAGGAGCAGAATAGGCGGTTGTCTCAGCCGGCTCGGTCGATTGCTCACCAACCGGCTCTACTGGAGCAGAGGAAGCAATTGTCTCCTCTTGCTGCCTGGCTAACTCAGCTAGCTGCTCTAGAGGGGTGGCTGCGCTGGTGACCTGCGCCTCCGCCACCTGTTCAAGCGGTGCTGAAGATTGTTCTATATGGCTATCTATTCTGGCTTGCTCAGGTAGCTCTGTGTCGGCTGCGGCGGTAACTTGCTCGATTTGGGGAGTTGTCTCGGCAGCTTGTGGCAAGACAAGAGCATCTGCCACCTGTCCGGGCTCTCCGGAACTCGTTTCAGGCGCAGCGCTCTCCGGCTCTTCTTGCGCAGATTGTTTCTGTGCGGGAGTCTCTGTTACCTGTGCTCCAACCTCTGACAACAGCGCGGCCAGAGGCGTGATAGGAATCTGGGGTTTTTCCGTGGCCGGGATGACTATATCAGCTAAAAGCTCAGCAGGAGACATGACGCGCGTACCCCAGGGCGAAGTTTCGGCGGTCTGCTGTTTCTCTGTTTCGTCTCCATCGCTCATCAGCTTCTGCAAAATTTGGGCCTCAGTAGTGGCATCATCTCTATCAAGATCTTCCACCTGCTCCGTAGACTCGCCGGGCAGTGTGCCAGTCTGGCCAACAGAGTTGATCCAGTCATAAGCGCCTTCCAGCGAATGCTCGCACCACTCGGTGTAGTCGCCGCCGATCACACCATAGCGCTCGCAATAAGCCAGCAATTGCATAGTATGGTCGAGCCAGCTCTCACCGCGTGCAAGCATCTTATCGAGCAAATCAATATCACTTACTCCACGGGCCTGAAGCTGGGCCAGCGTAGCTGAAGCGATGGCGGATGGCTGGGCTTGCTGCATAAGCTCGCCATTTTCGACAATTGCCTGCTGAAGGGCCACAACCTGCATGCGCAGCGTCTCCATCTGCCGCTGTAACATCCAGGCCTGGTAGCATTGATAGAACTCCTCAACCTCTTGCGGATCGAGGCGGGCGAGAATAGTATTGATGCGTTCAGAAGAGTGCAGCCTGTTCGTAGTATCGGTAAGGGTGATGCTACTAACATTATTCATTGGGTTGCTCCTCTCCTGCATCTGATTGAGCGTTAGAGCGCTGCCCCCAACGTTCAAACCAGCGCTGTATTAACTGGTTTGTACGCATACTTTGCTTATCTACCGGACTCGTACTTGCAGAGCCAGCGGAGGAAGGTAGCTCTGCTTCTGGCTGTGGGTGGGGAGGCTGGTGAGAGAGTGTCGGCGGCGGCTCTTCTCCCTGGGTAGTGAAGAAAGCTGCAATATCTTCTGGCAAGAGATCTGCCTCGGGGCGAGGTGTAGGTGGCGAGAAAGCCGACACATCAAAATCAAAGGAAGGCATCTGCATTTCCCCCGTGTCGAAATTTGGGAGCTTGCTCCAGGCAAAGAGGGCTTGAGACAAGATAGCTGTAAGTTGCTTCTGGTCGACGCCATTTACTTGTGCTGCTGGGGAGAATGCGCTTAGAGGCTCGCTTGATTCGGCAGGAATGTTTTCAGCAGGGGCATGCGAAGCCAGATAGCTTGATGTATCCAATGCAGCCTCAAAGTGCGCTCTATCGTGTTGTAGGCTGGAGAGCGCTCTGATGATGGTATTATTTTCGTACGAGGCGCTGTCTTGCTGATGATTTACTTGTTCCTGGAGTTGGGCCAACTCCTCTTCTAAGCGTTTCAGTTGTGCCCGAAGTTGCTGATCCACCTCGCGGTAGTGCAACCATAGACGGTATTGACCCATAATCCTTCCCACTACTTTTTCGCTGTCATGACAACTTGCGAAGTGCAGCCCTATCCCTGGAGGGATAGAGTCGCTAGCCATAAATGCTATGCTTGCTGGGAAGTATAGCATTAACGTTGATAAGAGACAAGCTGAAACGGGCAGCACATTACTAATGTGTTTAAGCAGAGCCGTCGCGCTCTACCGCTGTATTGTGCGAGATGCGTAGTAAAATGCCGACAATAATGTAATTGGCGAGAATAGAGCTTCCGCCATAGCTCAGGAAAGGCAGGGGAATACCTGTGAGAGGCATCAATTTTAAGTTACCTGCGCTAATGATGAGCGTTTGAATAGCAAAGATAGAGGTAAGGCCCGCTGCCAACAGCTGTGTGAAAGGCTCGGTTGCCTCAATGGCGATACGATAGCCTCGATACACTATAAAAAGGTAGAGGCCGAGGATAGCAAAGAGCCCGGCCAGGCCCAACTCTTCACCCAGTGCTGTGAGCACCATATCGGACTCCACAACCGGCACAAAACCGACGCCTGCCGGGTGCCCGAGGCCAAGCCCGGCCCCAAAGATACCGCCGCTGGAGAGCGCAATCAAGCCCTGGACGATCTGGCCCGCGCCGCCGGGCTGCTGGTAGAGCTCCTCACTGGCCTGCGTCCAATGGATCATATCGATGCTCACTACGGCAAAACGTGAGCGCACATAGCCCAGGAGGCTGTAACCAATGAAGGCAAGGAAGAAGAAAATGCCCAGGCTGACCAGCACGTAGGAGAGCTTGCTACTGGCGAGATAAGTCATACAGAGAAACAGGCTGTAGATGAGCAGCGCCAGGCCAAGTTCACGTACGATCAGGAAGATCATCAGGGCCAGGCCAAGCATGAGCAGAAGCGGCCCTAATTGACGTAGAGGCGGTAGGCGAAAACGGCCAATGCGCAAGAAGCCCTGGGCAATCATATCCCGGTTCTCGCTAAGATAGGCAGCAAAAAAGATCACGATAGAGATTTTTAGGAGCTCGGAGGGCTGCAAGGCAAAGAAAGGAATCTGTAGGACGTCTCGTGAAGGAGCATTTGACCTGAATGTGCGAATACCGTTAATCAGGCTGGGAAGCAATACCAGAAAGCTTACGGCGGCCCAGGTATATTTAAAGCGGCCCAGCCAGCTGATATTGCGCAATACAAACATCACGACCATACAAATAACCAGGCCCATAACCACCCATTCAAGCTGTTTTGTGCCTAGATTAGGGATGCCTGGATCATGTTCACAGGTCACGCAAGTTGGAATGTTAGGGCCAAGGCGTGTGGCCATCATCACTCCAATACCGCTGAGCAGGCCAACGAGGGGCAGTAATACCTGATCAGCCTTGCGGAAGAAGACGCTTAACACCACATTGGCCAATAACAATATGGCAACCAAGCCAAGCGCCGGGATCAGCCCCTCAATAGTAGGCAGGTTCTTCACATTAAGAGATGAGCGCGGGTCTGCATTGGCAAGGAACAATTGCGTCATTGCCACAAGCAGAATGAGAAAAGGAATAATCAATAAACCCAATTCTCGCCAACGATAGCGCTGAAACACTCCGGGTGATTGACTTGCCATCTAACGCAACCTCACATATCTAGTAAAGAAGCAGGCAAAGTTTCTTAGTGGCAATTTTCCTGACCCCGCCTGCCTACTGAGTAAGCTTAAATTGAATATAGCCAACACGTATAATATCGCCGTTCCTGGCCGGGAGCGCCTCGCGGGCCGGCTGGTTGTTAACATACGTTCCGTTAACGCTACCAGCGTCCTGGACATACCAGGTGCCGTTACGAAGCCAGAGGCGTGTGTGCTCGGCCGAGATGAAATTATCTGTAATCTGAATGGTATTTGTTGGCCCTCGGCCAATATTGGTTTGTGATGCGAGGGCAAAGCGCGTCCCGGGCAAGATGTTGCTGGGACCGCTATCGACAACCACAAGATGCCCCTGAGTCTGAGGAGCTCTGTTTCCCGCATCCGCGCTAGCTGCCGTCGTTTTGCGTAAATCGCGGGTGATTGCGATAACCACCTGCATAAGAAAAAGGTAGAGCAGAACAACTAATAAGAGCCGTAAGATGAATAAGAAAGAATCTATTTGTAATGGCATAAGGCGGAAATCTCACCTTCTCTCAAAGTAGAAATCATAGCTGCCAACGACGAAGTGATCTCCGTTGCGCAGCGTATATTGGCGCATATGTGGCGTATTATTAATTGTGATGCCATTTGTACTACCAAGATCAAAGATGACGAACTGACCATCCGGCTGATATTTTAACTGAGCATGATAGCGTGATACACGTTTGTCTTCGACGATAATATCATTGCTAAGCTGACGGCCAATATTGATAATAGGTTTTTCGATGCGATAAATTTGTTGTCCTGATTGGGGTAGACGGATAGTAAGCCAGGCTTGCGGCATGGGAGCTGAGGCGGCTGGCCTGGTTGGATTGTTAGTGGCGCTGGCCTGCTGCTGCCGACCTCCCTGCTGAGGCACAGGGCTTGGTTGTATGCCCGGCAACGATTGCCCGGGAGGTATCTGAGCTCGTAACTGGGCTATTTGCTCGGCGCTAAGGGCCTGGGTAGCCATAATGCCTGCTTCTGCGCCTCCGCTTTTATCGGCGAGCTCGGTCTCGATGCGCACAATACCCATGCTGAGAGAGCTATCGGAATGCAGGCGAATAACAGGCATAGTCCTTAGCGTATAGTGGCGGTGGCGAGCAAACTCGACAAGCTGATTTTGCCAATCTTTGATCAGCACGGCCTGACCTGGCGACAATTGTTGATGATCTTTGATACTTAAGTAGATATCATAGATATCTGGCGCAAGTCGGCGTCCTTCGCCCTGTAACAGGGTATTATCTTCCATCGCACGCTCAAGTTTGCGTGCCAGCTCTACAGGCTCCAGGCGTGAAGGAAAAAGGCGCGCAAAGGGGCCTTCGATAATACGCTGCATAAATGCTTCAAATTTTGTCAGTGGGTTCTGGCGAGCTTTCAATTGCTCACCCTCCTATGGCTAAAATTTGGCGTGCGCGCTCTACATCGGATGCGATCTGGGTTTTCAATGCATCAATACCAGAGAAGCGTTGTTCGTTACGTAAACGAGCTATAAAATCGACGCTGAGGCGTTTCTCGTATAGATCCAGATTTACATCGAGTAGATGCACCTCGACCAGACGTTCCTTTCCATTAAACGTTGGGCGAACTCCTATATTGGCCACACCATTATAGACGGTAGGAGCATTATTTGAGTCACTGCCCACTTCTTCCTGATCCTTGATGCGAACGCGCACGGCATACACACCATTGGCCGGAAGGAGTTTATGGGGGTCCGGGTGTAGATTGGCTGTGGGAAAGCCCAGAAGCCTTCCGCGCTCATCCCCATGCCTAACGATTCCGTTTATGACTACTGGATGTCCCAGCAATTCGTTGGCGTCCTCTATATGCCCATCAGTGACCAGTGCGCGGATGCGCGTGCTGCTGATACGCACCTGCTCAGATTCCTCCAGCGAAATAATGCGCACTTGAATATTGTGTTCCTGACCATACTGCTCAAGGAAGGTAGTATCGCCCATCCTGTTGCGTCCAAGGCTGAAGTTGGCACCCACGACAAGGCCTCTAATCTGGAAATCCTTACAGAGGGTGTCCATAAATTCTTGAGCGCTCATCGCTGAAACCTGGGGGGTGAACGAGATAACGATACTCCTGGCAATCTGGCCATACTTGCTGGCTAGAGCCAGCTTCTCTTCAAGCGTTGTCAGATATTGCACATAAATTTCGGGACGAACAACCATCAGCGTGTGCGGCTGGAACGTGACGACGACCGGGAGGCAGTGCAAAGCCTCGGCCATAACGTGCAGTTCGTGCATCAGGCGCTGATGCCCTTTATGAATACCATCAAAATTGCCGATGGTAATAACAATAGGTTCGTCTGGTGATAAAGTTGTTTGATATTGCATTGCCGATATAATAAGTTTCTTCCTGGTGTTTTAGCTTGGAGATACCTGTCCTTAACGTTCCTAGCCTATAGTACCACAGCTAATTCACGCTAGCAATAATAGTAGCCATGCTGCTAGCAAGAGATACTGTTAGGACGGTATCGACCTGCCTCATATTATAATGGATTGGTACTGGTAAAAACCTTTTTGGGTTGCCATAATTTCTGCTCTGTATCCCACACAGCAATGGCTATAAAACAACCTGTAGCATCATAAATACGTACGAGCTCGCTTGAAGGTTGTGGGTGAGCCTGCGGGTCGTAATGGAAAGGATTTCCATGAAGGATGCGTGCGGCTGTAATGGCATCGAGCTGGATGGCTGGATGGTGCTTGAGAGCACTATCGGCAGGAAGGAGATAGGTAGAAATGGTATTATTAGTTGCCGCCTCCGCTAGCTGCTCCAGCGTGATACTCTCAGTGAGACTGTAGGTACCACTGCGCGTGCGCTCAAGGGCCGCAAGATGGGCTCCATAGCCAAGACGCTCGCCTAGATCATAGGCCAGCGAGCGGATATAGGTGCCCTTGCTGCACTCAATGGCCAGGCTGAGCCGTGGCTGTGGGCCAGGCTGCCAGGCTAAGATGTGCAACCTATAGATTTCAATGGGGCGCGGTTGCAGGATAACCTCAGCCCCCGCGCGCGCTAGCTTATAAGCCGCCTGTCCTTGCAGCTTAATGGCCGAATAGCGTGGAGGAAGTTGCATCTGGGGACCCAGAAATGCGGGAATCACGGCCTCGATCTGCTCTAGTGTTAGGGGCGAGGCATCTACCGAACGTGTCACCTCGCCTTCGGCATCGTAGGTGTCTGTCACCGTACCAAAGGCGATCTCCGCGCGATAAGCCTTACCACTCTCGCTGAGATATTCCGCGACCCTGGTGCCTTGTCCCACGCAGATGGGCAGAACGCCGCTGGCAGCTGGATCAAGCGTGCCGGCATGGCCAACCCGCCTTTGCTTTAGCAGCTTGCGTACTCTGGCCACAACATCATGAGAAGTCATACCCAGCGGCTTATTGATATTGAGAATACCATCCATCTCCTTGCCCCTTATGCTTTGTGTACGGCTTCTTCCAGGGCTTGCACAACCAGCGGTATGGCTTCGGGCAAGGGCTTGTCGATAGAAGCACCGGCGGCTCTGGCATGGCCCCCTCCTCCAAAGCGCTGGCAGATCTCCGCGACGTTATAAGGAGCCGTACTGCGCAGGCTAAGGCGGGTGCGCGCTGGCTCTCCATAGCTTTTGAAGAAGGCAGCTATCTTCACGCCTTCGATATCGCGCAGGGTTCCGGCCAGATTATCATCCATCTCGGCGGTAGCGCCAGCGACCTCAAGGGTTTCATCTGTGGCGTAGGACCAGATAATACGACCGCCACAACTTGTCCTGGCGTTATTGATGACAGCAGCTTGCAAGCGGAGCTGGGCCAGCGGGTGCGTGCGATAGATAGGCTGGACAATGGTTTCAGCGACCGCTCCGGCCTGTAAAAGCGTAGCACCGACTTCCATGGTGCGTGGCGTTGTGCTGGTGTATTGGAAAGAGGCTGTATCGGTAATCAGGCCGGTGAGCAGGCAGAGCGCCGCATCCCTGTCAAGTTCCAGGCCGGCTTGCTGTTGAAAGAGCACCACAAGCTCTGCGGTCGCTGCGGCACCTGGATCGATAATGTTGACCTTTCCACAACCGCTGCTGCTCACGTGATGGTCAATATTAAGAATCGTCGCTTGATCGAGAAATGCCCGGTGCCGCTCGTAGAGCGGACCAAAACGCGTAAGCTCGCCGGCGTCAAGGGCGATAACCAGATCGAAATTTTCGTCGCCGAGCGTTTGCTGGAGCGTCGCTAGATCGGGTAAAAAGGCAAATACATCCGGAGCCGGATCTGCGCAAGCTGGAACGCAGATTTTGCCAGCCTGGCGTAAGATATGGGCCAGGCCAAGTGCAGAGCCAAGGCAATCTCCATCTGGATGCTCATGAGCCAGCAAAGCTATGCGCTCTGCCGGCTCAATCAGAGCCATGGCCTGTTGGACAAGCGCCTGGTCCAACGGAGGAGCAAGTTTCGTGTTATAAGATGACGTGTCCATCAAACCTCGGATTCATGCGTGGGGAGTTTTTCCTCTTCCTCAACCTGACGAATCAAATCAAGGATGCGAGCCCCTTCTTCAATTGATTTGTCGAGCTTAAAAACGATTTCTGGCATATAGCGGACAACAAGGCGCGTCGCGAGCTCGTGACGAAGGAAGCCAGTGGCATTTTTCAGGCCCTTCATGGTCTCCTCACGCTCCTCTGCGCTTCCCATCACACTTACAAAGACCTTGGCGTGGCGTAGATCGCCACTCACCTCAACATGTGTAATGCTGGCGAAGCCAACACGAGGGTCCTTAACGCGTGTGCGCAGTAAGTCGCTTAATTCAGTCGCAATCAACTCGCCTAGTTTCTCTTGCCTGTGTGAGTTTGGCATAACTGTATCCGTTTCTTTTGCCTGGTAAGAGTGCATCTGTGTACCAGCGTGACGATATCAATCCATTTTCGTAGTCCAAGCAGATTATGCGTTCCCAGAAGCCGCTGAAATGAGCTGCTATGACGGGAAATGCTGGCAGGTTTTACCGCGCTACAGCGCCTTGTAGCTACATTAGCGTTGTGGAAGCGTCTGGGACCGCAACACTAACGTAGCTACCAGGATGTAGGCAACTTGGTTGGACTCGGGTCGAAGTTTTTTTAACTTCCAGGTTTGACACGTTCCTGGATAAAGGCCTCGATGATATCTCCAACCTCAAGCTCAGTGAAGTTTTCGAGGATAATACCGCATTCGTAACCACTGTTGACTTCGCGCACGTCATCCTTACCGCGTCGCAAGGAGGCGATTTTGCCTTCATAAACCTTGTCGCCGGCGCGTAGGACGCGAGCCTGTGAAGAGCGCGAGATCTTGCCATCGCTGATCCGACATCCCGCAATGACTGTATTTTTACCAGCCTTAAAGGTTTGTAGGATTTCTGCATGGCCTTCAAGTACCTCGCGGTAAGATGGCTCTAACAGACCATTGAGGGCTGCCTGAATGTCATCGATCAGCTGATAAATGACTTCATAGTAGCGGATATCGATGCCCTCTTTTTGGGCCTCGCGTAGCGCGGCACCGTCTGTCTTGACGTTGAAGGCGATGATGATGGCGCCAGAGGCAGCGGCCAGGTAGACATCAGTCTCGCTGACATTACCGATACCCTCGCGGATCAGGCGAACCTTTAAGTTCTCCTCACCAACTTTGGTGAGAGAGTTCTTAATAGCTTCTGCTGAACCCTGTACATCGCATTTGAGCACAACGTTAAGCTCTTTAACCTTGCCCTCTTGCATCTGCATGTAGAGCGTATCAAGGCTGACCTGTCCAGGTGCTGCACTTTCATTGCGCCGCTTCTCGACTTCCTGCTGAGCACGTAGCCTGGCAGCGCGTTCGTCGCTGGTAACTTCCAGGCGGTCTCCGGTTTGCGGCACTTCGGAAAGACCCATAATGCTGACCGGCGTGCTAGGTGGCGCCTTCTGGATGCGCTTGCCGCGATCGTTGAACATGGCGCGCACTTTACCGGCTAGCGGACCTACGACGATGCTATCTCCCATCTTCAGGGTGCCTTGTTGCACGAGCACAGTGGCCATTGCACCGCTATTCTTCTCAAGGCGAGCCTCGATAATCACGCCTGTGGCGGGAAGATTAGGATTGGCCCTGATATCCTGCAGTTCGGCTACCAGCAAGATGTAGTCGAGGAGATCGTCGATACCGATACCCTGGCGAGCCGAGACGGGAACCAGAATCGTCTCTCCGCCGTATTCTTCAATCATGATCCCAATTTCGGCAAGTTGTTGCTTCACACGGTCAGGATTGGCGTTGGGACGATCGATCTTGTTAAGCGCGATAATGATCGGCATTTTGGCCGCGCGAGCATGATCAATTGCCTCACGTGTCTGAGGCATAATGCCGTCATCGGCAGCAATCACGATGATCGCGATATGGGCGACTTGAGCACCACGGGCGCGCATAGCTGTGAAAGCTTCGTGGCCCGGAGTATCCAGGAAGGTAATTTTCTTGCCGTTGACCTCAACCTGGTAAGCGCCGATATGCTGGGTGATACCACCAACCTCACCGGCAGCAACCTTCGTTTTACGGATTACGTCAAGCAATGTTGTCTTACCGTGGTCAACATGGCCCATAATGGTGACGACCGGCGGAATGATGACGGTCTGGTCGTCATGGTGGGCCGCCATCATGGCTTCGCTGGCCGAGAGCCCCTGGCTAGAATTGGCAGTAACGGTGCTCGGGCTTGGCGTAAAGCCAAGGTCGATAGCGACCAGCGCGGCTTTATCATAATCAACTACCTGGTTGATGCTGGCAAAAACGCTATGTTTAATCAAGCCTCTGATGATCTCGTTGGGCGTCGCATGCAGTAGTTCGGCCAGATCCTTCACAATGATCTGAGGCGGGATCGAGACAGGACCGGTTGGCTTCTCTTTAAGCGCTGCTGCACGCTTCTCCTGGGTCTTCTGAGCCGAGGAGCCGCCGCGTGAACCATGACGAGCGGGCGGACGGTGATTCTGGCCGCCTGGGCGCGAAGGCCCACCAGAGCTTGCGGGCCGAGGCCCGGGCCGCTGTACCGTGGCTGTATGATTGGCCTGCTGGGTCGAAGGGCCGCCAGGGCCAGACTGACGCCTGGGACCGCCGGGCCCTCCACGGTAGGAAGGTGCAGGGCGTGGCCCTCCAGATGGCGCATGACCGCTATTAGAGCGTGGGCCGTGCGAGGGAGCGTTGCCTGAACGCTGATTGGGATTTGGTGAACCCCCCTGGCGCGGACCAGTAGGCGGGCGATGCTGGCCTTGTCCCTGTGTTGTAGACGCGTTACCACTATTATTACGCTGTGCAGGCGTAGCTGTATGATTGTGTTGAGCAGATACAGGACGTGTTGCTGATGAAGCAGGAGCATTTCCGTGATTCGTATGCTCACTTCCACCCTGGCCACGTGTTGACCCATGAGATGTATATGATGGACGACGCCGAGCCGCTGGCTTCGCTTCCTGTTCCTGACTGCCTGGTGTAGTGCTTTCTGTTTTTGAGCGGGCTTGGGTTCTAGCTTTTTGATTGGGTTGTTTGGCCTGCTCGGTTGCATCTGGAAACTCAGATGTGTCTCTCATGAAGAAGACTCCCTTCTATCAAATGATGCGCCACAAGTGGCGGCGGAAATCTCTCTTCACAGCCATAAAAAAGGCCTGTCACCCTCTAAATGTCTCATAAAGAGAGAGGGGACAGACCCTCGTTGGTGCAGTGCCAGGCATGTTTCAGTCTGCGCTCTCTGGCGTAGTGGCTATGGTTTATATAATCATAGCTGATCGCTCCGCAAACATTCGCTTGCTACAACTGCCCTTTAGACGAGGGGCTGTGTCTCTATCAAGAGTAGAGATAATTTGACGCATTGTTCAATCCTCATCCAACCGTTAGATTGGATGCCAGTATTGAAAACTTCCTCTCCTTCACAGAGAAGGAGAGGGACGATAACACACTGTCTAGTAAAACTTACTCTTTCAGTATAGCTTACTGGACAGATCATTGCAATATTATGCAGATTGTTTAAACTGTAGCACGTGCATCAGCAAGCTCTATTTCTTACCTGATGTGCTTGCTACACTGGACCAGTACTCTCACGCCTCTTTCGGTAAGGTAGCGATATAAGCATCGAGTCCAGCCCGATCTTCCTCAGAGATCGGGATCTCAAATTCCTGTTCGAGACGCTTCTTTTTGATAGCGGTCTCCCAACAAGAGAGCCGGGCACAGAGATAAGCCCCGCGCCCGGATTTCTTGCCAGTCGCGTCAATCACGACATGGTTATCCGGCGTACGTACGACGCGTAAGAGTTCGCGCTTAGGTTTTGTCTCGCGGCAGGAGACACAGGTCCTTAAAGGAATATGTTTGGCTCGTTTAGGTTGTTTTTGGGCTGCTTTCGCCATACGCACCCTCTGACTCTCTGGTGATCCCACTCTTGCTCTTAGTAAGAGCTATGCCTGTTACCACTTCTGCGATGATTTGAGCGCCGGCCGCTCTCTTCTCCGCGCTCGTGACGTCCTGAGCGTTCACGGCGTGTTGGATAAGAAGTGAGTGCTTCTTCGACCTCGTTGGAATGCTCTTCATATATTTCGCCTTCGCTCGGTTTAGCGACGTCGACGCGCCATCCGGTGAGCTTGGCGGCAAGGCGAGCGTTTTGTCCATCTTTACCGATTGCGAGGGACAATTGTTTCTCGGGTACCGTCACAAGCGCGGTATGGTCTGTGTCGCGTAGTTCCACCTTAAGTGGCTTTACCGGGCTCAGGGAATTCGAGACAAAGTTGGCCTGCTCAGGGCTCCACTGAATAATATCGATTTTCTCGTCATTGAGCTCGTGTACGATATTATTGATCCGAGATCCACGTACACCGACGCAAGAGCCTATTGGGTCAAGCCCCTCTTGCCGAGCCACGACTGCAACCTTGGAACGGCTGCCGGGCTCGCGCGCGATCGCCTTGATCTCGACAGCGCCCTCATAGATTTCGGGAACTTCCGACTCAAAGAGGCGACGTACAAGATCGCGATGCGTACGTGAGACAAGGATTTGCAGCATGCGCCCCTGGACACGACGTACATCATATACATAGACACGGAGGCGTTGACCGGAGCGATAGCGTTCGGTGGGAACCTCTTCGCTAGGTGGCATTACACCTTCTACTTTGTCAGCCTTATCAAGATCAAAGTCGATGAGCCAGCCGCGAACGGGATCTTTGCGTGTCAGGATGCCTAGACGGATTTCGCCAACCCAGTTTTTGATTTGATCGTAGAGATGCTCATGTTCGGCTTCGCGAATGCGCTGCAAAATGACTTGCTTGGCCGTTTGGGTTGGAATACGCGCGAAGATGAACGATGAATCGACGTCGATGAACTGGCCGAGCGCTGCATTAGGAATAAGACGCTGTGCCTCTGCCAGAGAGACCTCTTCATTCGGGTCTTTGACCTGGGCTACTACTCGTTTTGAGGCCCATACATGCACTTCCCCGTTCTTGTCAACTTCGATGCGCACATTTTCCCCTCCACCGAAGCTTTTACGATACGCTGCAAGCAGGGCGGTGGCTACGGTCTCCATTACCACTTCGCGGGGTAGCCCCTTTTCGGCAATTAGTTGTGCGATAGCCGCCTGAAATTCGCTCCTCATATGCCATGCTCCTCCCGCTGGTGCCCAGTAGAAATTTACTTCATTTTTTCGAGTGCAAAAATGTCTCTGGCAAACAGAAAAGTGGGGGCTGCCCACTTTTCTCAAGATGTTTTCCTCAATTCTATACGTAATTATAGCATGTATATTGCTGTTTGGCTAGTAGTGATGCTTCATTTTGCGTCATTCTTGTGCTCGTAATCCGGCCCAGAATAATGCCATGCGCAGGACTTCATGCGTATGCTCTGCTGTATGCTGGTAGGTTTTCGTTGTTACCCAACGCAGGGTTACCTTGCCCCAGACTGTCTCGTTAGGCTCTTCCCAGGCGGCATCCGAGAAGTACAGTAACAAGGCTATCTGCGCTGCCCTTCCCTCTCTAAAGCGAGTTAGCAGCAGATCCAGGCCGCTATGCTGAAGCCAGGCCGTCTCTTCGTCACGGGCCAGGTTCTCGTACTCTTTGTAACGCGTAATGAGCTCTTCAGCGCTATGTGCCAGCCTATCCTTTTCTGCGGGATAGGCAGCATATTCTATTGGTAGCCATAGGCGCATGGTTGGCAGCACGACAGTCTCCTCCTGAAATTGAAGATGGAAGACGTGGCGTGCAACTGACCAGGCTTCTGGTCGCTTTGGCGGACTATCATAGAGATGCTTTACGGGCATCTGTTGCACGGCCCAGACAAAGCCATCAGTGCATGTCTGGAGCAGGGTGCTAAATGACTGTGATAAATCCATCGGTGTTTCTCCTCTATCACATATACAAACAGTGTATAAGGAAACTTTATTCTTATCACGTCGTCCCTTTTAGTATATGACGTCTCTGCGGGGAATTATTATCTCTTCTTTTTGGTATGTCTGGATTGTTCTGGTGGGAAGTACGATGCTGTTGAGAAGATTGCCGCATTTCTGGTTCGTGTACAAAAGACGAGATCTTGCTCTGGCCAGGCAAGCCATACCTGTTTATCATTCTTCCTCTTGCCGCTATCGCTGGAGGCTTAGTGTCGCAGCAGAGAGCTCAGCGAGAGCAATGCGTCATCGGTCGCTTGCCGTCTCTCTAGGAGGCTTATTGACAAAGCCTTGTTTGGGGATAGAGTCAAATGTGTGCTGGTTTCAACTCTCGTGTGTAGACTTTGATGTACTTTGTCGTCGAAGACGACGACTGCGCCGAGTTCAGAAATCCCGCCTTGCAGCTCATCTACGGTGGCATGGCGCAAGGCGGGATCAAGGCAACGCAATTTCTGACGGATCCAGAAGTCGCAAGGAGGGGTCTTGTGGCAATCTAAGCTATTGCCTGCTTAGCCTACACTACCTGACATCTCTAACTGGATCAAGCGATTTAGTTCAACCGCGTACTCCATTGGAAGTTCCTTTGTGATTGGCTCAATGAAACCATTCACGATTAGCGAGTAGGCTTCCGACTCATCAAGGCCACGGCTCATCAAGTAGAAGAGTTGGTCACCAGCGACCTTAGAGACAGTCGCCTCATGGCCAATTTCAGTCTGGTTCTCTTCGACACGAATAGTGGGATAGGTATCGGTGCGTGCAAGCTCATCCAGCAAGAGCGCATCACAGCGCACGTTAGACTTTGTGTGGTGCGCGCCGGGGTTGACGCGGACCAGGCCACGATACGAGGCCCGCCCAGTCCCCTTGGAGACTGATTTCGAGAGGATCTGGGACGTAGTGTAAGGAGCAAGGTGCGTAACCTTGGCACCAGCATCCAGGTGCATCCCATTGCCAGCAAAAGCCACAGAGAGGATGTCGCCACGTGCGCCCGGCTCCATCAACAGAACTGCTGGATACTTCATGGTAATCTTCGAACCGAGGTTCCCATCAACCCATTCCATTGTGGCGTCTCGATAGGCGGCAGCACGCTTCGTGACAAGATTGTAGACGTTCTTCGACCAATTCTGGATGGTGGTGTAACGCACACGGGCCCCTTCCCGCACCTTGATCTCGACAACCGCACTATGCAGGCTATCGCTGGCATAGGTGGGGGCTGTACAGCCCTCGACGTAATGCACATAGGAACCTGGCTCGGCGATAATCAGGGTTCGCTCAAACTGGCCCATATTCTGGGCATTGATGCGGAAGTATGCCTGTAAGGGGATTTCGACACGCACATTGGCAGGAACATAGACAAAGCTGCCACCGCTCCACACCGCGCTATTCAACGAGGCGAACTTATTGTCAGAGGGGGGAATAACGGTACCAAAATGCTCTTTGATGATATCTGGATACTCCCGTAATGCGGTATCCATATCGGTGAAGATCACGCCCAATTTTCCCAGATCCTCGCGCACCTTATGGTAAACTGCTTCACTCTCGTACTGAGCCGTTACGCCAGCCAGGTACTTTTGCTCCGCCTGGGGAATTCCCAGGCGATTGAAGGTCTCTTTCATCTCAGAAGGAATGTCATCCCAGGTCTTCCCCTGCTGCTCAACTGGCTTGATGTAGTAGTAGATAGTGTCGAAGTCGATTCCTGATAAGTCGGCTCCCCATGTGGGCATTGGTCGTTGCTCGAAGAGGGCCAGGCTCTTGAGGCGAAATTTGCGCATCCAATCAGGTTCGCCCTTCATTTCTGTGATTTGCTCAACAATCTTTCTGCTCAGTCCACGCTCAGACTTGAATGCATAATGTTCGGCCATGTGGAAGCCAGGTGCATAGTCCTGTTGTTCCGTATTATATAGCTGATTAGTCATCAGAATTCACTCCGTCCTATACTATTTATGTAGGAACTCCTGTTCCCGTCACGGCGTTTCTCACTTCTCGGATTACTCATGCGTCTCTGGCTCCTGCAATGGATAATGGCCGTTGCAGTATTCCTAACGCTTCATCAATCCACATTGACCAAGAGGTTGTTCTGTGGTCCTTCCAGGGAGAGAACAGAAATAGGGAAGTACCGAAGCTGTTTCCGTTGGCAGAAAGAGACTTGTATTGCTTCTTTTTGCAACTCTATTATAGAACAAATATGAAATAATTGTCAAATATTTAAAAGTGTTGATCATCATTATAAATAATAAACCGATCTCTATTAGACAATGAGGAACGTGGCAGATTATCATTCTGCCCAATATTCGAAATTGCTTCAATAAATATTGTATTTTTCTCAAAAATAGTGTAAACTTTAAGAAACTCATAGAACTTGCTGCGAGTTTCCTCGAAGAAATCTTTGCTGAGATTACTCCTCTCTCAAAGTGGTATACTTGCTCGCTGCATGCACGTGCCTCTTTCCTTCTCAGCAAGTGCCTCTGGAAGTCAATAGCGAAGGAGAAACAAATGCCATCATTGCTGGCCTTATTGCTCATATCCGTGCTCTTTGAATGTGTTTTGGCTTTATGCCCTACCATAACAAAGCCGACAAACGGGCGGATGGAACGAAACCAAATTGCTCTCCTGATCGTGTCTAAGTAATGCGTTTCTGTCTGTTAAGAGTTCTGCAGGCCTGCCCGAAGGAGAAGCGCCTCTTACTTAACGTTTTTCCAGGCCCATTTTTACTTTACCAAAACTAAGGACGTGAAAGTTATGGCTAGTCAGAAACAACTCGCTCTTCTTTCGGCAGGAACAACCCGTTGGAATACATGGCGACAAGCCTATCCTGATGTCCGGGCTTTCGAGCCGGACCTTCACGAGGCCGATCTCCATGAAGCCCAGCTTAGCGGCTATAATCTGGGAGGTGCAGATCTGACTGAAGTCAATTTGCAGAAAGCAGATCTCCAACATGTGGATTTACGAGAAGCAGATTTACGAGGAGCAGACTTACGAGAAGCCAATCTGAGCCATGCCGGTCTCCTTCACGCAAAGCTACATGGGGCCAACCTACGAGGTGCTATCCTCTGCTGCGCGAACTTGACAGGGGCAGATTTCAGCGACGCTGATCTCCGTGAAGCATGTCTGGACAACGCTATTCTCCGCAATGCAAATTTCAAAAATGCGAACTTGTCAGGTGTAGACCTCAGCAAAGCAGATCTGCGCCATATCGATCTCCATGAAGCCTGGCTGGACGATACACACCATGAGCAGGTTGCCCTGTGAGTGACAATGCACTTAAGAGAGGCGAGGCGCCGAGAGAGGAGGCACGTATGAAGGAAGAGCTTCGCATTGTTCTGGCAAGAGCTGCCTACAGTCATCTCTCTAGTTTCCTGAATATACCAACTGAGCGAAAGGACTGGGAGGCGCTTACACCCGTGGAGCAAGCAGACTATCTCAACTTTGTTGAACGTATGATACGTCGCCTGGGAAGTAATGAGGTACAGGATATATGGTTTGAGTCAGCTATTCTTCTGCCACACAGCTTTTGGGATCAATTTAGCGATGAGAGCAAACTCCTTCTTTTCAAATCGGTCTCCTGGACCCTCATGACAAAACTCATCAAACAGGCTGAAGGCTCAGCAAAGTAAAGTAGCCAGATGAGTGTGGAAAAGGAGGATTCAAGAGGGTGTACCCCTGTTAATACCTCCTTCCTCGCTGAGCACACAAGGTTCTTATGCCTTCGTGTTCGTCCTTCATGTGGGAGCATGGTTTTAGCAAGAGCCTGTTTACATTGTCGTTAGTTGATTGTTTCTATATATAATCGTTGTTTGTCGAGAGAACGATGCATTTCTCTCTTACATAGCCCTGGCGTAAAGTATGTTTCACGATATTTCACGCGAAGCGAGTAAATGGATTTACGATCCAGAAGAATAATGTATATTTACTTCAGTCCGCCTGTTTCCCTCATGAACTTATACATTTCCTGAATACTTCACAAATGCATGTTGCTTTTTCGCCTGAGATAGGGTATACTTGTACAGTCATGAGAATCTGCTTATGATTCTTGCCCCTTCAGCCATGTCCTTTGTATGACTGGCGCTCAGAACACTTCTCCATCAGCGCAACGTACTGTTCGGGATGGTCTCGCTTGCTCTCTCCGCTTTTCTCCCTTCTTCACCTCCTGCGATGGATCACGTCAATGGAAGACATGCTCCTTGCCGCGTGAGGAAGAAGTGCGATTGAAAGAGAACTGTAAAGGGCACTATTGAAGCGGAAGGCTTTTGCCCTCCTTCGTTTGTTAAGCCGTAAGGAGGCTTCCTATGAATCCACTCGTCTGGTTTGTGTTTGGGGCCATTGTTCTCCTCCTGGTGTTTCTGGCGCTCTCGGCGATTCGCGTGGTACAGCAATATGAGCGTGGCGTGATCTTTGTGCTGGGGCGTTTGACCGGAGCAAAGGGGCCAGGCCTCTTTCTGGTGCCCCCACTTATCTCACATATGCGCAAAGTCGATTTGCGCATCGTCACTCTTACTGTGCCACCGCAAGAAGTGATCACCCGCGATAATGTGACCATCAAGGTGACGGCTGTGCTCTACTTCTATGTCCTTGACCCAACCGCGGCGGTCGTCAATGTGGTAAACTTTCAGCAGGCGACAACTCAGATTGGGCAGACCACCTTACGGAATGTCCTGGGTCAATCAGAACTAGATGAGCTCCTGGCAGAACGCAACAAGATCAATCGTGATTTGCAAGTCATCATTGATGAGCAAACGGAGCGCTGGGGCGTGAAAGTGACAGCGGTCGAGGTTAAGGATGTAGAGTTGCCAGCGACTATGCAGCGTGCTATGGCGAAACAGGCGGAGGCGGAGCGGGAGAAGCGTGCGAAAGTGATCCATGCTCAAGGAGAATTGCAGGCTTCGACCAAGCTCGCGCAAGCAGCCGAAGTCATCGGCTCGCAGCCTGCCGCCTTGCAATTGCGCTATCTGCAAACGCTGACTGAGATCGCGGTCGAAAAGAACTCAACCGTTATATTCCCGCTCCCAATGGATCTGCTTGCACCACTGATGGAGATCATGCAACACCAGGCAGATAGGGCTGTTCAAGAGCCCCTAAACGGCTCTCGTAGCAAAGAGCCAGCAATGACTCACTGAGGATTCGAGGGGCTAGATGCATCTTCTTTAAGAGGATGTACGCCCAGAAGGGCACAGTATGGAGACCACACCTTTTTTAAAGCCATCGGTCGGCTTTCCCATCGTAGGAATTGGTGCTTCCGCTGGCGGCCTCAAAGCATTTACTCAGTTGTTTGAGCAGTTGCCAGAGGCTACGGGTATGGCCTACGTCGTGATTCAGCACTTGGACCCCACGCATATGAGCCTCCTGCCTCCTGCTTGCGCGTGTAACCACGATGCCAGTGCACGAAGGACAAGATGGCATGCTGGTGGAACCAAACCAGGTGTATGTTATTCCTCGTGGAGCACTGGCTCCGCTCCTGCTCTCTCGCCTATAAATATGCTTCACTGCTGTGCTAGAGAAAAATGCAATTTCTGCAATTTCATAAATATTGCATTTTTCTCAAAAATAGTGTATAATTAGAGTGTCTCATAGATCTTCTTATGAGGCCATCCTCTTCAGCCATGTCTTTAGTAGGGCTGGCGTTCAGAACACACCTCCATCAGAGAAAGCCACTTTCCAGGATGGTCCTGTTTGCTCTCCCGCTTGTGTACCCTCTCTTTTTCCAGACGCAATGTGTGTGTCTGCTGAGAATAGCAAAGGAGAACACTATGCTCTCGTTTCTGCTTCCCATGGGCCCGTTTATTCTT
Source organism: Ktedonosporobacter rubrisoli (assembly GCF_004208415.1). Taxonomy (GTDB): domain Bacteria; phylum Chloroflexota; class Ktedonobacteria; order Ktedonobacterales; family Ktedonobacteraceae; genus Ktedonosporobacter; species Ktedonosporobacter rubrisoli. The sequence goes on from NZ_CP035758.1 coordinate 9,525,771, forward strand.
CCGCTCCTACTCGGGGTGATCCTTGTTTGCGGCCTTTGGATTGGTGATGCATCCTACCGGCGCCAGGAACTCAAGGCGGGAAAGCCACGCAGCCATGAGCATGATCACGTCTAAGATGTGCTCTGGCGGTTGGCAGCCCATTTATGCTCTTTACGCTCCTTGTGGGCTCCCTCTGGCTCCATGACTATCATTCACATGCGGCCGAGAGGCGCGCGAAGAAATAGCAGCAAAATAACTACCATCGTAGAATTTAAGCAGTAGACGCTCCTGGTTTGTACGCACTCGACGCGAGAAGCGCTGACCACAAACGTCAGGCTGTTTCACCAGGAAAGGCGACAGCTATGGCAACTACCTATCAATACATTCCCTCATCTGGAAATGAGGCGAAAGAAACAAGACCGGGCCGGATCGTTTACCCACAATGGCCGACTTCCAAACCAGGACCACTTGTCACCCAGCCACCAGCAGGGCAGAGACCGGTAGCGCGGCGCAGCGATCAGATGGTGTACGATTGCTATGATCAAGAGCTGGGCAGGGCTTGCCAACCGCCTACAAGATTGGCAGTTCGAGAACACGAAGGGAAAAATTCTCTTCCCGCTGAGAGTTTGCGGAACATAATTGCTGAGGCCGAGGCGATGCAACGCTGGCTTGATGATGGCGGGGCCCAGGACAAAGATGCTACTTCTGAGGTTGGCGAAGTGCTACCTCTCTCGTTTGCCAGGTCGTAATGAAGAATCTTGTTTGGCCTATCAGAACGAGACGAAAGGATTGAGCAATGCTAAGAACGAGTGCGTACTCAGAGCAGCAGAGTGAAACATGGCTGCTTGAACGAACATATCATGCCCGCCTGCGTAATGGGAAGGAACTGTCTGTTCCCGATTTCACGTGGGCTATGAAACAGATTGTGAACTTCTACGTTCCTCTCTCCACATGGCAGGAGATTGCACAGGCCGAAGCCCATGCCGCCAATCAACAGGGCACACCGGTTCTGCTCTACGGCGAGAGCCTTTGGGTGCATTCGAAAGGAGCCCTTGTTCCCTGGGGGGCGAATCGTAACATGCGCACCATCATCTTTGGCAACGCTGTACTTCAGCCAGAAGCAGTCTCTGGAACCAATTATGCTGTGCGCTATCTTGATCCGCGCAGAGGGAATTTCTCTAACGCCTCCTGGCAGGCGTGGTTCGCTTCTGATTCAGCTACCCTCTTCGATGGCAGCGATCTCAGCACGGTCAGCTTTTTGGCTCCCTGCTTCCAGTTTCCCTATACGACCCATTACACCGTGATGGCCGCTGATGGGCAGCTCCATGAGTATGTCGATCGCGCTGAGGCAAGGCAGGGATTTGAGGCGTTCCTCCCACAAGCGAGAGATCATGGAAGTTCCGTTCAAACCGTCGCTTTCCCGCATCTCTGTTACTATCATGAAATCACGTGTCCAGATGGCGTCTACCGCCTCGAATTTTTCGGACCTCACATGGATGAACAGGGATATCAGATCAACAAGGTAGAGCGAAATGGAGAAAACTACATCTAGCGCCAGGGGAGAAAATATGGGATGCGCAAGGGAATAAATGTCCTGCTTCGCATGTTTTCATGAGTGTATGATATCACACCACCATTCCATTGCTTCTGTGAGAAACGGTTTCTTCGAGCGTGAAATGAACTGTGACGACCAGGAGCATTTTTTATGAGACTATATGTTGGGGGACTTCCCTACCAAACCAATGAGCAAGAACTGAGCCGTCTCTTTGAGCAGATAGGAACAGTTACCGATGTACGCGTGATCACTGATCGTGAGACCGGACGCAGTAAAGGCTTTGGCTTTATTGAGATGAGCAGCCTACAAGAAGGGCAATCTGCTATTGAGCAGCTTAATGGTGCACCGCTGGATGGAAGAACCATCGTCGTGAGCCCGGCACGAGAGCGTCAGTCCACTGGTTCACGGTGGCAGTCTAACAGCGACTCTTCGCGCTACTAACATCCGCGTTTTGCAGAACGAAAGGAGCACCCTCAACACGCTGTTATTGCTGATTGGCTGAGGGGCACCTGAAAACCCTTATACTTGTTCTCTTTGGGAAGGGAACAAGTATAACCATTATTTCTTCATCCCGTCAAATTGCCTCAAATATCCTCCCCATGAGGGTCAAGGACGAGCCTCTCGTCAAGGCCTGGTAATTAGGCTCTGGCTGCATTATCCTGCTTTGCGCGTGGCTGGCTGGTCCCTCCTGTGTGCTATAATCCTAGTACAAAATAGTCGACGTATCCGGGTTCCTCTGGTACAGCGGGGCCGGTGGTCGAGAGCTATTACTCACACTTTCTTTCGATCCATTTATAGGGTACTGCAAGAGCACGTATCTTGATCATCTTGACCACTATACATATGCAAAGGAGCAGATATATGGCCATAGCGCATGTTGCCGAGGATGAACAGGCTTTAATAGCGGCGATCCGCGAGCTCGCACAGGAGCGAGTTGCGCCCCGTGCGGCAGAGATAGATCATACCGGTGAGTTTCCCTGGGATATGAAGGAGCTCCTGGCGCAACAGGATATCCTGGCAATGCCTTTTCCTGCAGAATATGGCGGGGTTGGTGCCAGTGAGCTAGCCATGGTTATGGCGATTGAGGAGCTATCGCGCTGCTGTGCGACGACGGGCTTGCTTCTGGCTGTCCAGCAACTTGGTTCAACGCCTATTCTGCTGGCCGGGACGGATGAACAAAAAAAACAGTATTTTCCCCGCCTGGCTAGCGGCGAGTGGCTGGCGGCTTTCGGTTTGACGGAGGCCGGATCTGGCTCGGATGCTGCTGCTATGCGCACTGTGGCGGTGCGCAAGGGCGATACATATATTCTGAATGGGGCCAAGCGTTTCATTACGAATGGCGGTCTGGCTCAGGTCAATACGGTCTTTGCCCTGACAGATCCGGCCGCCGGTACGCGCGGTATCAGCGCTTTTATCGTTGATAAGGATTTTCCCGGCTTCTCGGTGGGACGCATCGAGGATAAGATGGGGATCAAGGGCTCGCAGACTGCGGAGTTGATCTTTACCGATTGCGAGGTGCCCGCGCAAAATCTGCTGGGACGAGAGGGCGATGGCTTTAAGATTGCGATGAGAACGCTGGATCGGACTCGTCCAGGCATTGGCGCGCAGGCCCTGGGTATTGCGCAGGGGGCGCTCGATCTGGCTGTCAGCTATTCCAAGCAGCGCATCCAGTTTAATAAGCCTATTGCTGAAAATCAGGGCATTCAGTTTATGCTGGCGGATATGGCGACAAAGGTCGAGGCTGCGCGCCTGATGGTCTATAACGTCGCTGAGATGATTGATCGCGGCGAGCAGAACTTTAGCCAGTATTCGGCCATGGCTAAGATGTTTGCTTCCGATGCGGCCATAGAGGTGACCAATGATGCGATTCAGGTGCTGGGCGGCTACGGGTATATGAAGGAATATCCGGCTGAGCGTATGATGCGCGATGCAAAGATCACGCAGATCTATGAGGGGACCAATCAAATTCAGCGCCTGGTGATTGCGCGCGCATTGCTCACGGCTTCCTAGCTCGTAGCACGAAACTCTCTATTTGGCTCTGTCGCCCGATTGCTGTCTTTTTTGCCTGGCTGGTAAATTATGCAGCAATCGAATTTTTTGTGAGATAAGATGGAACTTATTATTTTTATTGGCTTACAGGCCGCAGGAAAGAGCACTTTTTTTCGCACGCGTTTGAGTGAAAAGGGCTACACATATGTGAGCAAGGATTTGTTGAGCAACAATCGGCGTCCCGAGCACAGGCAACAAGAGCTTATTGAGGCAGCCTTGCAAGCGGGAACATCCGTGGTGGTGGATAATACGAATCCGACGCTTGAGAGTCGGGCGGCTCTCATCAGGCTGGGACAGCAGTATCAGGCTGAGATCACTGGCTATTACTTTGTGCCGGAGGTGAAGCTGAGCCTTGAGCGCAATAAGCAACGCTCCGGTAAGGCTCGCGTACCCGATGTGGCGATTTTTACCACGCGCAAGAAACTTGTGCCACCGAGCTTTGCCGAGGGCTTTGCCAGGCTGTATCAGGTGCGGGCTGGCGACGATGGAAGCTTTGCCGTTGAGCCCTATACTGAGCCAGTCGATAGAAAGGCTGAAGAAACTCATGGATGAGATGAGCTTACGGAACTCCACGCATGTGGCACGGGTAGATGCTGTGCTGCGTAGAGTTCTGCTAGCTTTTGTTGAGGTTTTCCCGGCGCGGGCTTGTAGCGTCTACATCGAGGGGAGCTTTGCCGATGGAAGCGGTATATCTTCCAGTGACCTTGACTTGAAGATTATCCTCAAGGATAGCTTTATTGATGTCGAGGAGCAAAACAGAGCTGCCGAGTTTATGCAGTTTGCGACCACGCTCGCTCCTCTGGAACTGGATATCGAGGTAATTGATGAGCAAAGCCTGCTGGGCGGCGTTTCTCCTCTCCTTAAGTTGGGCAGCTTGCTCGTTTACGGCGAGGATATGCTGCAGGATAAGCCCATAGTTCCGCTTATCCAATGGGCGCGCGATCGCATGCATAGCTCGTATTGGCGTACTATCCATCTTTTTGGGCGCTCTCTTCCGCTGCATTCCCCTCTCACTTTTCCCGATCCGGCGGCGGAGTTTTACGGCTATGATCGACGCAAATGGCGCCTGGAAAATGGAGAGGAGGTCAACTGTACCAGGGATCTGATCCGCCTGGTTAGCTGGTCTGCTACCGGCATCCTGGCTTTTAAGGCCGGGCGCTATGTTGTGCGCAAGCGCGATTGCCATAAAGTTTATCAGGCCTGCTTTAGCGATGAATGGGGGCAATTGCTGCAGGATATTTATGAGCTGTGCAGAAATAAGTGGCACTACCTCATTCCTGTCCAGGCAGATGAGCGGCGAGCGTTAAGGGCCATTTGTGAACGTACGTTGGCCTTTGAGAATCATTTCTTGCAGATCTATAAAGAGTTTCTCTTGCAAGAGTTATCGCGCGCTGATCCTCAAGGCCAGCAATTTGCTCTGGATGTGTTGCGGCGCTTCCCCTATCAAGATGCTGAGCTTGAGCAAGCCATACGGAGTTGTTCCCCTCCAACTGCGTAACAGGCTGGCTAACCTGGCGATAAGTACTGGCTGGCTATTGTTTGGGGCGAATGAGAACTTTATCGATGCGGCGACCATCCATATCGACGACTTCAAAGACGAAATCGCCGATGGTAACACTATCGCCCACTTTGGGGATATGCCCCAGGTGGGCCAGCACCATACCGGCCAGCGTATGGTACTCGCCACTCTCTTCAGTAGGTATAGGCTGTAAGCCAATTTTTTCGCGCGCGAGATCCTGCGGGACCATGGCATCAACCAGCCAGCTGCCATCTTCGCGCTGGACAAAGGCATTGGGCTCAGGTACATCATACTCATCTTGAATCTCGCCAACCAGCTCCTCCAGCATATCTTCGATAGTGACAAGGCCCACCACCTGACTGTATTCGTCAATAACAATCGCCAGATGTATACCCTTGCGCCTGAAGAGGGTCAAAAGATCATCGACATGCTGGTACTCGGTGACGAAGTAAGCCTGGCGCGCCAGTTCGGCGAGATTCGCCTCTTCCCGATCGGCCTGCAAGCGGAGCAGATCTTTGGCAAAGATGACCCCAATAATATTGTCGAGCGAATCTTCGTAGAGCGGAAGTCGTGAGTAGCCGGTATCAAGGAAGGTTGCGATGACCTTGCTTAGCGGTGTGCTGACTTCAATGGCTGACATCTCCGTGCGCGGCGTCATGACAGTATTTACATAGCGATCGGTGAAGCGAAAAATGCGATTGATGAACTCGCTTTCGCCCTTTTCAACAGTGCCGCTGGCGAAGCCCTGACGCGCAAGATAGAGAATATCTTCTTCGGTGACGCTGGCTTCTTCGGCCTTCTTAGGCCCCAGCACGGCCAGTACCAGGTTAACCGAGCCTGTGAGCAGGACGACGAGGGGGCGCGCTACTTTTGCGAGCAAGACCATGAAGGGGGCGGCGAAAGACGCGAAGCTCTCGGCCGATTGGAGGGCCAGGCGCTTGGGGACAAGTTCGCCAATAATCAGCGAGAAGTAGGTGATGAGAATGACGACAAGGGCTAAAGAGAGTGAGCTTGCATATTGACCAACGATTGGTAAAGGTTTGAGTAGCTGGGCCAGTGGCTCGCTAATGCTAGCACCGCCAAAGGCCGCCGTCAGTGTGCTGATGAGGGTGATGCCAATTTGAATCGTGGCCAGAAAACGGTCTGGATTCTCCGCAAGGTCGAGTGCCTGCTGCGCGCCGTTTTGACCCGCATCAGCTTGCTGCTGTAAGCGGCTACGGCGTGCCGAGACAATCGCAATCTCTGATGCGGAGAAGAAACCGTTAGCTAGCATCAGGACAAGGATGATGGCGATCTCGATACCCAGGAAACCAGACATAATTTCTACACCTTCTAGCAGAGATAATCGCGAATACGGTCTGTATTCACTGTAGAACAATTGACGTAAATATCGTTAATGCTGACGAAGTAGTTGCCCCTAACAATCTTGTATACGCCTGATTGTAGCAGATGGAAGACAAATCTGTCCCCTTGCTCCATTGCCTTGAGCATGATCTCTCAGGAGGCGAGACTAAAAAGCTTGTCAGCGAAAAAATGGGAAAAGGCGTTAAATTATGTAAACAGAAAAAGATTATTGTAGATTTACAGCGTTTTCCTGCGAAGCAAATGAGGCCCGGCGTATGTACGCAAGGCCTCACCGATTATGTAGGAACTGTTAGAAGTTAACGTGTCTCGACTTTGGCATCGATGGCTCTGGCGATGATCTCCGAGATATCTTCGACCTTCATCTTCTCCTCAGCTTCGACTCCTTTGACGCCATCCTCAAACATTGTAATGCAGAAAGGACAGGCTGCCGCAAGCACCTCGGCGTCGGTTTCTAGAGCCTCATTAATACGGGTCTGATTTACCCGTTTGCCGATCTTCTCTTCCATCCAGACCCGACCACCGCCACCGCCGCAGCAGAAGCTCTTGTTGCGATGGCGACGCATCTCCGTGATGCCATTGTTGTTGAGCACGGTGAGCACACGGCGGGGCTCATCATAGATATCGTTATAACGTCCGATATAGCAGGGATCGTGGTAAGTAAGTTTGCGCTCATCGAAGCCTTGCGGCAGCGCCAGCTTCTCCTCCGCGAGCAGCTTATCGATGAAGACGGTATGGTGAACGACATCATAGTTGCCGCCAAGCTGTGGGTACTCGTTCCCGATAGTATTGAAGCAATGAGGGCAGGCTGTGATGATCGTACGATGCTTGGCCGCGCCATTGCTGCCGGGCGCATGTCCATTGTGGGTATCGCCACTATTAAAGCCGTAGCCGTTAAGCGTCTCGATGTTCTGTTGCGCCTGCATCTGCCAGAGATACTCGTTACCAATGCGGCGTGCAGGATCGCCGGTGCAGGATTCTTCAGGACCCAGGATGGCAAAGTTGACCTTAGCAGCCTTTAAGATTTTGGCCACCGAAGTCGCGACCTGCTGATTGCGGCGGTCAAAGGAGCCCATACAGCCTACCCAGTAGAGCACATCCGCATCGGGATTCTCGGCCAGCAGAGGCACTTCTAGACCAGCAGCCCACTCGGCCCGCTTATCGTTGCTGATTTCCCAGGGGTTGCCGTTGCGCTCGATATTGTTGAAAAGAGAAGTGACTTCCTGTGGAAAGTCGCTCTCCTCCATGACCAGGGAGCGGCGCATGTCTACGATCTTCGGCACATGCTCAATCGAGACCGGACAAATCTCCATGCAGGCCATACATGTTGTACAGGCCCAGAGCGCCTCCGTAGAGATCGTGCCCCGAATCAGCGGGGCGTGCTCTGGCACCTCATCCTGAACTGGTTTATCCTCAAATCTTGTGAAGACAGATTTTTCGCCGAGAATCTCCTGGCTGCGCGAAAGCAGCGATTCTTTCACGCCAAGAACAATTTCCTTGGGGAAGAGTGGCTTGCCTGTATTGGCGGCCGGGCAGACAGTATTGCAGCGGCCGCACTCGGTGCAGGCGTAGCCATCTAAAAGCTCTTTCCAGGTGAACTGCTCAGCTTTAGAAACGCCATAGTCGTCGCGCTCTTCAATATTCTCTAACAGAGGCAGCGCACCCTTGGAATTGTAGTTGCGGAAAAAGACATTGAAGGGCGTGGCCATCAGGTGCAGGTGTTTGGAGCGCGGCAAATAGACAAGGAAGCCGAGCACAGTCAAGATATGCAGCCACCAGAAAGCACGGTACCAGAAGACATTTACCTCTGGCCTGACCGTAGAGAGAACAGGGGCCATAAATGCGCCGATAGGTGTCCAGGCAGCACCGTTGGAGGCGGCGTACTCAAAGCCCTCAACCAGGGCCAGTGTCACAATGACCAACAGGATCAAGCCAAGGATGATAAAGCCGTCCAGCGGGCCGTGTAAAGAGCTGGAGAGCTGCTTAGGACGGACGATCCCACGACGAATCGTGAAGAGAATCAGGGCCAGCAAAACCAGGATAACAAACGCGTCGAGTATAATGGCAAAGGTGGGATTATCGCCAAGCAATGGCAAAGAACCGTTGAAGGCTCCCAGAATGAGATTGAGGAGGCCAAATTGGATAACGATAAAGCCCCAGAATGTGAAGAAATGGGCAAGTCCTGGGAGAGGATCACGCAACACGCCGCTTTGACCGAGAACGATAAGAAAAAAATCACCGATGCGGTCGTCAAGATGGTCTGTGCGATCCTCGGGACGTGCTTTGGCTAGTAGCGCAACCAGTTTCCCGCTACGCAGGCCAAAGAGAGCGAGAGCCGCGAGAAAGATGAGTACAAAGATTGCTGTACCGATCCATCCCCCGGTTGGCGAGATGACAGGGGGTGTCATGATGAAAACCTCCGTCTAGAACCACGACGGGGCGGCCGTTTTATGTTGGTTAGCCATGTTTTCCGGCTATCCATACAAGATAACCGCTCACCTTCGAGCGCAGGTACCTGCTGACAGGCATAGGTCAGAGGTACCTTTCCGTTCTGTAGATTGTATCAAGCTATAAGCAGCAAAAAAAGAGCTTTAGCTAGGCTTTACGGCGTTTCACTTCTTCCGTAAGTTGGGGAAGAATGCTCAAAGCGTCGCCCACAACGCCAAAGTCGGCAAGCGAAAAGATAGGCGCATGCTCATCTTTGTTGATAGCGACAATATACTTAGAGCCCTTCATTCCCGCGATATGCTGAATGGCGCCACTGATGCCGCAGGCGATGTAGAGCGTTGGCTTAACAGTCTTGCCGGTCTGACCAACCTGATAGCTGTAAGGGAGCCAGCCCGCGTCAACGATAGCACGCGTAGCGCCTGGCGCACCTTCGAGCGCTGTCGCCAGTTCTTCCACAAGGCGGAAGTTTTCAGCTTTGCCCAGTCCCCGGCCTCCGCTGACAACCACATTGGCGTCCTCCAAGGCGGGACCCTCGCTGGCGACCTCAACTGTATCGACGATTTTGATTGCCTGAGCCTCTGCGCTGATAGTAGCGTTAAGGGTCTCGATTTCGGCAGTGCGCCCCGCGTAGTTTTCTACACTAAAGGCCTTTGGCCGCGTAAGAACAATGCCGGTACCTTGCTGGGGATGGGTAGCCGTAACTACATTCTCGCCTCCCCAGGGGACCGTGACCGAAAGCTCGTTCCCGTTGAAGGCCAGGTCTGTGGCATCTGTAATCAAACCAAGGTTGTTGCGCACATTGAGACGAGCCGCGATGTCACGCAGATTATAGGTTGTAGCCATAAGCAGCAAGGCTGGCTGCTGCTCTTTCAGCAGATTGCTCAACGTCTCTACCGCTGGTAGGGTCAGATAGTTATCGTAGGCGGCATCTGCGTGTACATAGACTTTCTCGGCTCCATATTCGCCCAGCGACGGAGCAACCTCGGCGGCAGCGGCGCCAAGGACTATGGCTTCGGCGCGACCTAACTTTGCGGCTTTCCCCAGAACTTCTAGCGAAGAGCGAGCCGGCGTGCCATTTTCTAGTTCGATAAGCACCCAGATAGTGTTTGACATGCCTATATCCTCCTCCTAGAGTAGCTGATAGCGCTGTAAAAAGTCAGCGATCTGTTGGGCCGCGTTGCCGTCATCTTTGATAATCTGGCCGGCTGCACGCGCTTCGGCAGCTCCGATGGAGAGGACGCGCTCGCGTGCCCCTGCCTCGCCCACCAGCGAGGGATCAATGCCAAGATCTGACAACTGCAACTGGCTGAAAGGCTTCTTCTTTGCCCCCATGATCCCCTTCATGGTGGGATAAATAGCTTCGAAGGAGCCACTAGCGATAGTGACCACAGCGGGCAGCGGGCATTCAACCGTCTGGTAGCCCGTGAGGGTGACACGCTTGATGACAGCTTTGCTTCCCTCAACGCGGATCTCGCGCGCAAAGGTTAGCTGTGGAACGTTTAAAAATTCTGCGATGCCTCCAGGCACCATACCTGTATATCCATCGGTGCTTTCGGTCGAACAGAAGACCAGATCAGCACTTTCTTTCTTGATGACAGCGGCCAGAACGCGCGCGGTAGCAATCGCATCGGAACCAGCTAAGGCTGGATCGGTGACAAGAATGGCGCGGTCTGCACCCATGGCTAACGCACGGCGTAATGCTTCCTGTGCGCTTGATGGTCCCATGCTTACAACTGTCAGCTCGCTATTTCCAAGCGTGTCGCGTAGCTTAATCGCCGCCGAAATAGTGCTTTCATCGCCGGGATCAAGCACGAGGGAGACGCCACTACGTACCAGGCGCTTCGTGCTTGGATCGAGCTTACTGACTGTCGTATTTGGGTCAGGTACCTGTTTTATACAGACAAAAATCTTCATTGCTTGCTTGCCTCGTCTTTATATCTATCGGACGCAGGAAATCAGGGAGACTACAGTGTTCCCTGGGCTATCCTATTGTACCTGTCGATAAAAGGGGGTGTCAACGTTGCTAGCTAACGGGCCAGGGCTTTCCAATGCGCAAATGGATTGGCAGAGGCCGCTTATCAGCTTGTCTCTGGCTTGAGATTGAGGAACCAATGTACCAGGCGATCGGCAAAATAAGCTCTTCAATGCTCTATTAACGAGACCATAGCTAGCTGATTGCTGACAAGGGCTTGCTGTGAGCGGCCAGCGTGATCTAAGCTGAAAAAGAAAAGCTTGCGCATTTTAGCGTCGCTGCCTGGCCTGGAGTATGGAGGTGATTACGGCGACGAGACCAGCGATACATAACCCGATGCCGGCTTGTGGATTGTGGGCCGCCGTCCAGAGGAGAAGCCCGATGATCTCCAGGCCGAGGCCGCCGATAAAGAGGATGGTAATTGCCAGGGTCGAGCTCTCAAAGGGTCTCTGAATATCCTGGTGCCCATAGATCGGCGCTGGTGGCGTGGCGGGTGCCTCTGCGCTCTCGTTTTCGCTCAGCGGAACGCTCTGCTCGATAGCGGGACGCAGGGCCGCATAGAGCGCCTCGATCTTTTTCGGCGTGGCGCGGAGCGAGAGCCTTTGCTGTCCGCTGGCGATTAACAGTTCGCGAAAGGCCGGCTTGAACGTTTCCTGGCGTAGCGAGACGCTAGTAATTGCCGCGAGAGGCAGCTCTTCAAAAAAGAGACGTTCGCGCGGAAAACGCACAAAATAATAGCCCAGAAGGCGCTGATTCGTAAGGATAACATCGCAGAGCGTGTTACCCTCCTGACGATCGCTCTCCCAGACGGCGGGAATAGTGAAAACTGGCTGTTCGTCAGGATGCAAGTGCTGACGCAGTTCTTTAAAGCGTGATAGAATCTTTTCAGCGCTACGCGTAGTATTGGGCAATATACTAAAACAACCTTTCTCTTTACTGATAGAAACCTCTTCGTAGCCTTCGCTGGCAAGCCACGAAAATTATAGCATATTGCCCACCAAAGCGCCTCATTGTGCTGCTCAATTGGGTTGGATAGCCTTCCCCGCGACGGGTAAACTTTACAAAGCGAGAATGCGAAAATCGCTAATGCGCAAGATTGCTTTGCCACAGATAAACTTAATGGGGCCTTCTGAGAGTGGACTTTCTTTCACAGTAACGACGCTACTGAGCTTCTGATCATCAATATAAAGGGCTGCCTGTCGCCCCCGCACATCAAGGCGATAGGTATGCCATTTGGTGGTTGGCTCAAAATCGAAGGCTGTTGCGAGGTTAGCGTTCACATTATCATTTTCTGGGTCTGTGACGATCTCAATCATAGGATGCGTGGCATAGCCGTGTTCCCCTGGACCTAGCAGGCTAAGTACCCTGGCCTGCACGCCGTCCTGGCCCTTGCTCGGGCTGACGGCAAGGATATAATAACCGCCGTCTTTAGGTATGCTAACGACCTGAAGGCGAAACTCGACTGAATAGTTGTTTGTTTTTGGTGTGTATGGCGAGGTGAGGGTATTGTTATCGCTAAGAGCGCTCTGAGCGTAATTCCCCTCTAGCTTCCAGCCGGAAGTTGCTTGCCAGCCAGTTAAGCCATTGGACCAGTCGCCTTTGTAAAGGACTGTTCCCGCTGGTATCTGCGTTGGCTGAGGCTTGGCTGTGGGAGATGGTGTAGAAGAAGATGCCGCGCCAGGGCCTGTCGTACAGGCAACAAGTGAAATAACGAGATATACCATGAGCAATAGCAGCGATCCACCACGATGAGAGAATAAAGCCGTAGGCCTGTGGAGTTGGCTGGCCGTATGCTCTGCTGCGGCAAAGTTATTTTGAAGACTTGACAAAGTGCTTCTCCTTCCCAAAGAAAGATGCTGTCGCTTATCTGAAAATACTTGTGGAGTTTACTTCTGGACAAGGTTTATTGAGTTGTCAATAATATATACGTACCCTCCTGGTAACTATCACACAAGATTTTCAGGGTTACAACATAACAAGCTTTGCGCAGAACAAAAGGCCTTCTCCCTCTATGCCTGTGAACAAGAGAGAGAAGGCCCTGGCAAAAAGTGCATTGTTGTGGATAGGATGTTTAAACGCGCCCACTTATCGCTGTTGCAGCGTAGGAAGTACGGCGCTCAAGCATTTCGTGAATAAGCCTGGTAACCGTAATACCCCAGGCATCCCAGTTCAAGCGATCGTCGAAAGCTGCCCGGCTAGATTTAACCAGCGCGGCGTAGCGCGCTTCATCCTGGTAGATGCGCGCGATCAGCTCGGCATATTCTCTTCCACGTGCCTCGGGTGGAAGCAGAAAGCCGTTTTCGCCCTCCGTAACTGCGCCTGAGACGCCTCCGGTATTTGTGGAAATGGTTGGCAAGCCGTACGAACTGGCCTCGCAAAAAACCATTCCGTAACAATCGCTACGCGTGGGCACGAATAGAAAATCAGAGGTTGCGAATAGCTGCTCCATCTCCCGGCGCTGGCTCTCAATACGCTTATCAAGGAAAGGAATAACGCGCATCCGTTCGTGCTGAAATTGGGCTGGTGGCACGCATCCACAGATTGTCAATTCAGCCTTAATGCCCAGCTCTTCCAGCTTAAGAAGCGTCTCGAAGGCGATTTCACCGCCTTTCCTGACCCAATCGACAGCAAGAAAAAACAGCTTGCAATGATCCGAACGTTTTTTCTGTTGCACAACTTCGATGGGCGGAGGCGTATCGAAGTTGGCTCCAAAGGGAACCGCATGGACTTTTTGCTTATCCGCATGATAGTTTTCAATTGTGGATTGGGCCGCCCAGGGCGAGGGATGGAGTATCAAACTTGCCTTTTTGATAGCTAGTTTTTCAAGCTCATTAGTTTCATAAGCAGAACGTTGTATAAGATTAGAATATCCAGCATAATAATTATGTAGAAGCGCAAAATTAGCATCTTCAATCAAGACAATAGGAATATCTGTTTCTAAAAAAGCTATCTCTGTGCCGCCGCTAGGGGCAATAATGACATCGAATGGCTGGCTGGCTAAGCGAGGATTAGCTACCTTAGCATAGGATCTGGCTAGCGAGAATGTATGATTAAACAGATAATTCTTCTTAAGAATAAGTCGTGTTGCTTTATTAATGACTTTGCCAAGCAGTTTCTTGCGGGAATGTATAGTGCCAACATACTGGACGTCTCCGCAATGTTTTTGCAGGGTTTGGGTGATCCGGTCCACGGTTCCACCCCAGGAAGAGCGCTTCCTATCCTCTAACGTATTTGCCGTTAACATGGCAATTCTGAGGCGCTGTCCCTCATTATCCATGGTTTGCTTCCCTCCAATCGGGTAGATGTTAGCTTTAAGTGATCGAGGCCTGATTTATCACGCCGGTTTGTGGGGCCTTAGCGTGCTTATAAACGGAGTCCAGTTTGGTAAGGGCGACTGAGGCATCATAGCGGTCGAGCATGAGCTGACGCGCATTGTGGGCTAGCGAACGGGCCAATTGTGGGTCTTGCAGGACCCTGGCACACGCCTGGGCAAAATCCTGCGGAGAATCGGCAATGAGCAAATGTTCCCCATCTCTGACCGCCAGCCCTTCGCAGCCCAGCGTCGTAGAGATGACCGGTACACCCATGGCCATTGCTTCAAGAATCTTGACGCGTACACCCCCGCCCGAAAGGATCGGCACAGCCAGAGCGCTGGAGCCAGTCCAGAAGGGTTCGGTATCGGCGACGTAGCCATGCAGGTGTACCCCTGGATTTTGTTCGGCTAACGTCTGGAGTGAATGTGGAGGCCTGGCACCGACGATATCATAGGTAACAGCGGGACAGAGCGTGCGCAGATGGGCATAGCCTTCGCGCAGCCACCAGGCCACACCTTCGCTGTTAGGCGGCCAGAACATCGTGCCTATCGTGAATAAGCGGTAAGGCTGTGGCTTACGAGCCTCATAGGTAGCGGCAAAGCGTTGCACATCAACAGTGATAGGGATCACTTCGATCTGTACAGCCGAACCGGCAACCTCAGCCAGCTTGTTTTGATCCTGCTCGCTTACTGCCAGCACCGCACTGGCGCGCCGGCAGGCAGCTCCCTCCTGGCGGCGAACTATCTCTACCTCACGTCCCAGCAGCCAGCGCATAACGGGGTTACGGCTTCCCTTGCGCAAGCGCTCAACCACCTGCCAGACAGCATTATGCTCATCAAGGATTACCGTTCCTGACCAGTCGGGGGGCACAAAGCGCATCATATTGAGCTGGTCAACGTGAAGCACCTCAATGCCTTCTTCTTGCAACAATTGGCGCACCATGGCCTGCATTTCTGCTCGGTCATCGCGCCGTAAAATAAAGGAATCGCCTGTTGCCAGGCTCTCTAGCATGAAATAGACATCGCTCACGCGCGAACGTTTCATCGGGACGGTAACCACGCGCTGGCAGATTTCCCGTAGCTTCTGCGCATCCTGTTCTTCCTGCTCACTACGTACGAATGTGCAATACACCACTTCGTGCTGAGCAGCCAGGTGGCGCAATACCTGTAGCGTCTTAACTTTAGGCCCCGCATCTGCGGGGTAGACAACCACTTGAGTTAATACGAGTACCCGCATCGCACTACATCTCCTCTTTTCTCTTTATCGGGTAGCGAGAAGATAGTCGGCTATATTATGGACCTAGCGATAGTTTTCCCGTTTATGGCATCAAAGATGGTGTCACAAACGGGAAAATAGCCTGTATAATCTCAAACTAAAGTTTTTTATGGAGCGGATCGGGCTCCGACTGGATTAACATAATGGGCCTTAGCTGTGCGCGCAGCCAGCGCTTGTTGATAGACGTCTACAAGGTGATCTGCGATCGCGGCCCAATCGTGTGTTTGTTCGACATACTGCCGGCCATGCTGGCTCAGAGAGGCGCGTAATTCGGTATTGTCCATCAGATGTATGGTTTTCTCGGCAAACTCTTGTGCCGATTGTGCTACCAGGAGATCTTGTTCAGGTTGTGCATGCAAGGCAGCGGCGACGCGTGCTGCGGCCACAACTGGAGTTCCCAGCGCCATAGCTTCCAGCACTTTGTTCTGAATGCCGACGCTATAGACCATCGGGCTGACCATTATCTCTGCTCGCCCCATGTAAGGGCGGATATCATCGACATATCCGGTAATCTCTACGCGCGCATCGTGGGAGAGGCGGCGAATGGAGCGCGGCGGATTGCTACCGACAATCGTTAAAGTTGTCTTTGGTCTCTGCTGCCAGATAAGAGGCATGATCTGCTGATACAGATAGAGCACCGCAGCTATATTGGCGTGGTAGCTCATTTTCCCTAGAAAAACGAGATTGCCCTGTCGACGTTTTTCCTGCTGTGGATAAAAGTATTCAAGATCCACGCCATTGGGCACAACGCTAATGTTTGGTTCTGGCTCGCTTCCTCGCTGCTGGTAGGCCCGATACAGTTCGAGCAGCGCCTCTCGATCTCGCTCTGAGGTAATCACCAGGTGCTTGAAGCGGCTGAGCAAGCGGGCCTCGTAATGTTGCGTACGCTTGCAGTCTACAGCTGCCATAGCGCGTATGGGCAGGCTGGAACCGCTTTTCATGGTGTGCTCAAAAAGCAGGCTGATGCAGTCCACAGCATCCCATACAATGGGAGGCAGACGAGAGATTTCTTGTAACGAAGCAATCCCTCGCAAGTGCTCTACATGCACGACATCAAAGGTTTCTTCGGCACAGAGCTGCTGGATGGCTTGCGCAAAGCGCTCAGATTGCGCGTACGCCACCTGTAGAGGAACCCGGCTAAACAGAGCCATCCCAGTACGCAGGATCTTCTGCTTCTTATCTTCCTCCACCGGCACAACCTTGTATCCCTTCTGGCGCAAGATCTCTACGTCTGCCCGTTCCCGCTCTGAGATGCACTGTGTGATTATGGTCACCTCATGCTGACGCTGAAGATAGGTCAGGAAACCATAGCCGCGTACACGGATACGAGAAGGCGGATGTGGCGTTACAAATAAAATTCGCATACTGTCTCTCTCTAACCTTGGAGCCAGGAGCTGGCGGCTTCCTTGCTACCAGATGCTACAGGTAACCAAGGGCCTCCAGTTTCAAGCGTACGCTTTCCTCTTCTTCCTCTGTATAGCCGTACTCGTCGTCTTCGGAGTTATCAAAGGTACGTTCCTCTGAGTAAGAGGCAGCGCTTTCGTTGAGATGGGTTTCCTCAAACAGACCTGACAACGGCTTGCCATCCATATCTGTAGGGATAGGCATATCAAGTGCGTAAAGTACCGTTGGCGCGACGTCGATAATGTTGGCGTTCTCAAGAATGGCATTTTTGCGCATGTGCGGTCCCTGGGCAATGATAATACCATTCATGCGGTGTACGCCGCTGAGCTTGGAGATGACATCCAGTGGAACCTCGCTGATCAGCTTATCAACATCTGTGCCACCCTTATAGCGATCCTGTGTGACGAGGATGATATCGGGGGCCATCTCCAGACGTTCGCCGTGATAGAGCTCCTCGCGCCTATACGCCTCAATGACGATGGGCTCGCCCGTCTCGGGATCGCGTAAGCTGCGCATCTCATCAAGAATGCGTGTGCGGATCGCCTCATATTCTTCGCCAGGCTGCACACATCCCTCTGGCTGGCGACCGGCTACGTTAATCATAATGCCTTCGACTGGAGGATACATGGGGAAGCGATAAGCTTTCGTGCGTTTCCAGTCGATGGAGTCAAGATTCATCATGTTCTGCGAATCGATATTGGTGGCAATCTTCTTCAAGCTTGCTGGCAGGCTGCGATAAACCTTCTCCAGATAGGCGAAGCGGCGAATCTTTGTGCGGTAGAACTTCTTGAAAGCCGCCTTCAAGCCGCCTTGCTTCTTATTAGTTCTGGTATTTGGCTGCAGCAGGTTGAGCGTGCGCAAGACATAATTAGCATTGAAGTAGTATTTGGGGTGTGAGCCACCGCCATGATCGGACATTACGATAACCGTTGTGTCCTCGTCGATAGCGTCAAGGAATTTACCAACGCACTCGTCGCTGCACTTATAGACCTCTTCAATGAGATTGCCATATTGCTTTGCATCCTCTTCGGTGTAGGCCGGGTGCTCAGGATCAATATATTTCCACCAATCATGGTGCGCGCGGTCTGTTGCGCCTACTACGAGGACAAAGAAGCCATAATCGTCCTTCTTCATTTGTTCAATAGAGACATCAAAGCTCAGATGCAGGAGGCGGTTCATCTCTTTGAGCAAGACATGGCCGGTGGCCGATTTGAAGAAGGCAGCATCACCCACAAGCGGGGGAATGGCTGTGGAGAGATCGGGCGGATAGGTGTAGTTCTTGCCAGTATCCGGCGTGGGGTAGCCAGAAACCATAATTCCATTGACCGGCCAGGCGGGATAGGTACATGGAACAGTGATAACACCTACTTTTTGGCCTGCTGCACCGATGACATCCCAGAAGGTTTTGCCAGCGAAGGCATGCGAATCAACAATTGTGTCTGCAAAGCAACTATAGCGCTTATTATCATAATCGCGGAAGTCATAGACGCCGTGCTTACCAGGGTTGTAACCCGTAGCAAAGGTAGTCCATGCGGCAGGCGAAATTGGTGGATACACAGACTTCAATTTTCCATATACACCATTTTGCATTATTCGCTTGAGATTAGGTAGCTTACCCTCCTCAACCCAGCGATCAACCAGCTCGGGAGTAGCGCCATCAAGCCCAATAACCAAGACTTTTGTTCCCATAAGTGTGTTAACATCCCCCTTTTTGGGCTATGTAAACAAAGAAATTTAAAACATAGCGGTTCCCTGCTATGTGCGATAGTAATTGTCGAACAAACATATGCATAAGCGTATCATGTCAGGCGATAAACGCAAGTACAGTGGAGATTGCTATCCCCCTTTTGGGCTATCCAGGGGACCTGGAATAGAGCAGTTCGAAGCCAGACGAAACGAAGGTTATCGAACATTCGGGTGGGCGTAACTGACTAACGTATAGTCGTAAGTATAGCGTAATATACACAAGAACTGGCTGAATTTCGGTTAAGAATGGGTTATAGATCCGCTAAACTTGCGGCATATTCTTAACTCTGGCTCTATCTTCGTCTCCTTTCGCTTTGGGTAGGTACCTTTATGGTGGAGCATACTTGCACATTTACGCTGGATTCGGTAAACTAGCGCGCAGATAAAATGGTATATGATGCTATGCAATTAGCCATAGCAGGGACGAGCAAGTAAGGTGCAGTAGTGCGTATTTTATTTCTCAGCAATCTTTATCCCCCAGATGTCCAGGGGGGAGCCGAAATCCTGGCTGCTGATATCGCTGCGGAACTTGAAGCGCTAGGACACGAAGTTCTGGTGCTCACCGCTGGCCAGGATCTTCCCGATGATAAGCAGGCCGGGCCCATCTGGCGTACCTTGCGTAGCGCTCCACCAGCCCATTTTGACCGCAGCCGGCCGGCCTGGCAACAGCTTTCTCTTCTCGTTAACTATTATCGGCGCTATAATCGTCCCTCCAATGCAGCTGAACTCCAACGTATTATAACCATAAGCAGGCCCGATGTGTTGTATATATGGGAGATAACAGGCATTGGAGTCAACTCCTTGTTGAGAAAGTTACCAGATTTGCACATACCGATAGTGTTTCATCTGGGAAGCTACTGGTTGCTGTATGCTCGTTTTCCTGAAACCGAGCAGTCGCGCTTACGTACGCGCTGGCTCAAACAGCAACTCATCGGTAGTGTGGCTATGCCTGAGTATACGTCGTTGATAGCTGTGAGTGAGACTGTCAGGCAGGCATATATGCAGGGAGGTTTTGATCCCGAGCGCATAGAAGTGATCTACAATGGTATTGATCCTCGTTTTCTAACTTTACCTCCGGAGAGGGCGGCTGAGGGGGAGATCCTGAGCTTGCTCTATGTTGGTCGTTTGCGGGTTGAAAAAGGCTTGCTTGTGTTGCTCAAGGCGCTTGATCTCCTTGCGCAGAGACGGAGCCAGAGGGGAGCGGCCGCGCTTCCTGTGCGTCTCAACGTCTTTGGCAGTGGCGATCAAGTGTATATGAATGAGCTACAAGAGTTCCTACGCGAGAAAAGGCTTAGCGAGTTAGTTACCTTTCATGGCACGGTCCCACAGGAAGAACTTATCAAATATTATGATCGTACAGATATTATGGTGGTTCCTTCATTGTGGCAGGAGCCCTTTGGACTGGTGCTTGCGGAAGCGATGGCTCGCAGCCTGCCAGTGCTTGCTTCAAAGGTAGGTGGTCCGGCGGAGATTCTTGTCGATGGGGTAAATGGGTTACTTGTCGCGCCAGGAGATGAGCAGGCATTAGCAGATGCGCTAGGACAGTTGCTAGAAGACCCGGCCAGGCGTAGGCAGCTTGGGCTGGCGGCTCGTAAGACTGTCGAGGAGCGCTTCACGATCCAGGAAAATGCCCGTAAAGTAGAACTGCATTTGCAAAGGGTCATAGCGCAAAGTAAGCATGATTCTGCCTCATTAAATAATAGCGGTACTCCCGCATAAGAGTGCTATCGAACCCGAATCTCTCCCCTATTGAATTTCATAAGAATAGAGAAAAAACCTTTAACTAATTCATATTGGCAATGAGAGGATAAAAATGAGAGATGACCTGCATACGTGTGAAGCTTCACATAGTAGCGGATCCAATCAGGTAAGTCGGCGGCATATGTTACAACTGATGGGAGCAGGTGTAGCTGGCATCGCAGGCGCAAGCGTATTGGCTTCTTGTCTGGGTCTACCTGACCAGAAGGCCCCCGTCGAGCCAACCGTTGACCTTACCCCACGTGGAACCGCTCCGATAGCTGAACGTCCTTTAAGCCCTTATTTCATGGGCTATAATAATGTGCCTATTCATAGTCCCTCCTGGTCAGATCCTAATGTTTTGAATGTCGTCAAAGAGCTTAACGCTGCCAATTTGCGCTATCCCGGTGGAACAGTGGCGAATTACTGGAATTGGCAAACCGGCTGGTTTTTTTCCAGCGCTCCTGGCGGCTTTAAAAATGCCATGAAGACCCCTATCCATTTGCAGGATGTGCAGAATGTGGTCCAGGCTACCAATACTCAGCCTATATATGTGCTGAATTTGCTCACCTCTAATCTGGATATACAAATGCAACTGCTCCACGCGGCTAAAAATCAGGGCCTTCCAATCAATCTCATAGAGCTGGGAAATGAGTTCTATCTTGATCAGTGGCCGCTAGATCAAAATGTTTTTCCTTCTGGACGCGAATATGGCACTAAAGCCACGGAGTGGATCAAGGCCATTCATGATCAATTTCCCGAGACAAAAATTGCTGTAGTGGGCACTGCTCCTATCTCTGGCAATGGTGATCCGCGTAAAGGGGCCTGGAACGATCAGATGTTTCAGACCCTCAAGGAAGCCGATGCAATTACCGTACATCCCTATGTGAATCTCCCCGATGGGCTGATTTCGAAAGGCGATCCTGCTGGCAGCATGGACCGTTTAAACTCAACTGTAGCGGCGCGCTGGGCCCAGTTTCAGAGTTTGCTGCAGGGGATACCTGGCGGTATGAAGATCTGGGTGACCGAGTATAATCTAGCAAGTAACGAAGCTGACAAGGTGTTTCATACCTGGATGCATGGAATTATTGTGGCAAGCATGACTTTGAGCTATCTCGCTGATAAGCGTGTTGATCTCGTCAGTTTTTACGATATGCTAGGCAATACAGGGAACGAGGCAGTTTACTTTGACCGCCGTGGGAAAGACCAGGAGCTACCTCCTTATACAGTGACGGCTGCCGGTTGGACCTTACGTTTGCTGGGCGAAACAATGCAAGGGATGAAATCTACAGAGCCGCTTACGATCAATGCAGCCGGTGGAGGCACAACTGTTACCGGCTGGTATTTCACCAACGGTTTACAGAGGCGGGGCTTTATTGTAAATGCTTCTTCCTCTGATGTTACCTGGCAGGGACAAACGCACTTTACCTCCGGTCAGACGCATTATCAGCAATTAACTGCCAGTTCTCCTTTTAAGACTATTGCTGATACAAATGATGTAAAGGTAAAGCAAGGAACTTTACAAGGACCATTGGCCTTACCCGCTTATTCTGTGACCCAACTCAAGTAAACGAGTGGAGAATTTCTGGCTGGTTGTTTTGTTCTATGATTATGATTTATACTGATTAATATCGTTGTGTTTATCGCTTCTCTTCATTTTGCATGAGGAGAGCGGTAAACTCTTTTATATCTATAAAAAAATGTGTTAGTGGCAAACTTTTATCGCAAGCAGGATTGGGGTCAAGCTAAAGGTCCGAGGTTTATTATTAGGATTGAGGATATAATTTGAAAAAATTGTTGCGCGCGATTCCAACATCGCTAGTTCGGCTTGTAGGGGCTGTGACAGCCGGACGATCAGCATATAAGCATAAATCTCAAGAGACGCGTTTTTTGCTAGTGCGTCCCGGAAATTTGGGGGATATGGTGCTGGCTACGCCCATCGTGCGGGCGATTAAAGCCTCGGTCCCCGGTGCGCATATAACTATGCTCGTGCCACCCTGGGCCAGTGAGGTCGTAAAACGCCATCCTGATGTTGATGAGATCCTAGAGTGTCCATTTCCCAGTAGCCGGGTAGCTTCACAGACATGGCTTGAATCCTTCAAATTGCTCTTCCATACGGCTCGCCGGTTGCGGGATGGCCAGTACTCGATGGGCATTAACCTGCGGCCCCGTTTCTGGTGGGGAGCTGCCTTACTCTATTTAGCTAATATTCCTTACCGTATAGGTTTTAATGTTGGATCGGTTGAGCACTTTCTTACAACGGCTTTACCATATGAACGCCTTACGCATGCTACGGCGAGCTGTCTCACTCTGGCAGGTGCTGGAATCCAGAAGCTAGGCTATCCGGCTCTAGAACAACCCTACACGCCGGAGCGCTATCCATTTTATTTTGTGCCTACCGCAGAGGAACAGCAATGGGCTGCCGAGCGTTTAGAGGCCGAAGGTATTGATCTCTCTGTACCTTTGATAATTGTGCACCCTGGAACCGGGGCTCTCATAAAGCTGTGGCGTGCCTCAGGATGGTCAAGCTGCATTACGGCTCTTTCAAGAGCACTGCGCGAGCCACGTCCTGTGCAGATTGTCTTAACAGGCAGCCCAGGCGAGCGGGCTCTATTGAAGGAAGTGGCCAGAGGGACGCCTGCGCGTACAACAATCATTTCGGATACGACAGTAGGACAGCTGGCAGCATTGCAGCAAAGGGCGCAACTCGTTCTGGGTGTGGATAGCGGTCCATTGCACCTGGCGATTGCGCAGGGAACGCCAACTGTTCAGATCTTTGGCCCAACCGATGTGCGCAATTATGGACCATGGGGACCCAAAGAACGCCATGTGGTGGTTACCTCAACCTACCGCTGCGCTTCGTGTACAAGTATTCCTTGTGGACGTTTGCATTTTGCCAACCATGAGCTTGTGGATCATCCTTGCGTGCGCAAGGTCTCGGATGAGGATGTACTTGCGGCGATTTCCCAGGTTCTGGGACGCCCGATTACGCTGCCGCAGCCTCTTGTGAAGCTAACAGAATCCTAAGTTCACGTGCAAAGGGGCGAACCATATTTATTGCTGGTCCGCCCCTTTTTGTTGCTGTCACAGGCAAGCCAGCGGCTATCGCTCAGGATAGCGCGAGCTGAGAGCCCTGCTGATGGCGCACATTCTGAATAGCCTCATACATCTGGTCCATAGTGACGTTTGAGCGCTGCGACATCTCTTCAAGACATTGCATGCGCTGTTTAAGGGCAGCCTCGAACTCCCGGGGCGTCATGCCAGCTCCCTCAGCTATCTCATCTATGATATCCTGATCCGCATGCTCAAAACTATCATCGCTTTCGTGCCAGACTGAAAGAGGAATGGGAGTCACTCCGCCGGGACGCTCAGGATCGGGGTAGGGACGCAGGAAATGGGTAGTGACCCAGCGTCGGAGAGGGGCCGATTCGGGTCCGATCATGCCGATGTGTATAATGAGTCCCAGGCGCCGCAGGGCATCAGCCTTCAGGCCCAGTTCCTGGCGTAGCATATAGATCACGTCATCGATGGTATCGGCGTGGACGCTTGTCGCGATGCGATAACCTTCGCCGGGCAGCAGCAGATAGCGGCGCGCTACTCGTCCCCACATATAAAATGGTTGATGATCGCTGATCTCATTGCAGAGAACGTAGGTGTTCGCCGGGTTGATATCGGGAGCCTGCATAAACGAAAAATCCTCGTACATGCCAGATGTATAGGCCAGCGCCGTGCCTTCGGGCAAGAATTGGAAGAGTGCATTGAGGACAGTAGTCTTGCCCACGCCTGGCTTAGGATCGGTTGGGCCAGCGATAATAAACGATGTGCCTCGCTCTAGCAGCAGCCAGATGAGGGCTGCTGTATATGCATCGACACTCCGCAGCTTAATCAATTGCGCTATGGAGAGAGGCCGGCGCGAATCATAGTGCCAGTAGCAGCGTTCATATGGGTCACGTGGATCAAACATATGCTAAATTCCTTATTGCTAAATATTTTACCTATTACTTGCCGAGAAGCGCTGCAGAAGCGTCGTAACAAAGCATATTTCCATAATCAGGCCAATCACCGATTCGCCGGCGGCCAGAACAGTTGGCAAATGTCCAGAAAAGAGACCATTGCCATAGAGAAAACTCAGCCCATGAAACGAGGCAAGGCTAAAGAAAAGGCTCTGCAAGGGAGCCTGAGCACCAATGAGAGCATAGGCAAGGGCAAATGCGAGAATTATAAATAGATAGCAGCTAAAGCAGCGCGCAAGCTTATACCCATAGCCGGTTAGGGCGCGCAATAGAGCTGAACCAATGTATTTGCTATAGCAAGCGACAGTATCATCAAAAAGTAAGAGGGCGACAATGAGAGCTAGAAATGCTCCCGCAAGCGCAGGCTGGCGGCTCTCCAATTTCTCAAGCCAGGGTAAACGTTTCAAGGCCAGGCGTGGGGCTTGCAATAACCGCGGCAATTGTGCGTCTGGTATCCCCAATAAATAGCCTAGCAGTAAGAACCCTTGTTGTCTGCGGCGTTCTTTGTGCGAGATTAACAATGGCGAGGTGATGAAGCTCTGGGTGCGCCGGTATTCGGGTGGATGCTGGCCGCGCTTGCGCATAATGGGAAGAATGGCCAGGATAGCTCCTATGCATAAGATAAGTAGAGCTGCAACAATCAATGGCTGGAGCAGCGCCAGCGCGATCAGAATAAGCAAGACCGGGATCAGGCGCAACAGCGCCAGGCGAATGGGATGTGGCGCTGGATGTTGTCCTACCCTGCGTTCATGCAGGCGTAATAATACCTTGGGCAGGGGCATGCGCTCCCTGACAAAGACGCGCAGAACCACCGGCAGTAAGGCGCGCTGAGGTAGGAGGAGATGCTGGTTAACATGTGCGCGGTAGAGAAAATGATCGGCATATTCGCTCATACCTTTGGCACGTAGTAATGTTGCCAGCTGTCGATAGGCGCGAATTGCCGCCAGGTATTCCACAGGAAGCTTCCATTGTGTGACAGATTCATCGCCGAGTTTGGGCAATTGGGACCAATCGATAGCCGCGAGATTAGCATCGTTCCAGTGTATATCGGCCAGAGGAGCATAGCCGTACTGTTCAGTTCCCAAAGAGAGATCTTCCAGGCGGGTTGTACCGTCAAGAAAAGCCGTACGCAAATCGGCTGGCTTAGGATACTCATCTGTACCTCCCAGGTGAGCCTCGCGCAAATCGGCGCCCTCTAAATGTGCCCCGCTGAGATTAGCGCTCGCCAGATGTGCGCCGCGCAAATTAGCGTTTTGGAGATAGGCGCCGCGCAGATCCGCCTCCTCTAGATGTGCGCCACAGAGATTGGCACCCTCTAGATGTGCGCCGCGCAAATCTGCTTTTTCCAGCCTGATAGCTGCCATTTCGCGCTGCTTGTCGGTGACCAATAGCCATGCTTCTGGCTCAAGGCCACCCTGGATAGCCGATAAGGGGAGGCCATGTAAACGCACTTTATAAAGATGGGCACCGCGCAGATCGAGCCCCGCAGTGAGATGGGCCTGTTGTTGATGATGGGCAAGGAGCCACTCTATATCGGCTCGGCTCAATTTTGTGGCAATATCTTTAAACGGATAATGCCCTTGCTCAACATCGGGCTGAACCGCGTCTAAATAGTGTTGAAGCTCATGTTGGCGCTGTGCATCGATCTCTTCCTCCGTCCGCCAGGGTTGTTGGCGGGAGCGCCAGTGC
Source organism: Ktedonosporobacter rubrisoli (assembly GCF_004208415.1). GTDB lineage: Bacteria > Chloroflexota > Ktedonobacteria > Ktedonobacterales > Ktedonobacteraceae > Ktedonosporobacter > Ktedonosporobacter rubrisoli. The sequence continues at coordinate 9,551,833 of NZ_CP035758.1, forward strand.
TCCCGCCAGGTATCTCTGTCATCGGCCGCGGAATCATGCACTATCGATTGAGATCGTGATAGTGGCTGACTCACTTGCATGCTTAAACCTCCAATAGCTTCTTGAGTTTGCGGCGCGCTAGCCCGCCCTTGCTTTGAGTTGTCGCGCTCTGCTCGTCTGGTTTTGGCTGTATGAAAATGTCTTCCACGACGCGCCCATCAAAGGTAAGAGGGAGAGGCAAGCCCATACCTTGTAACACAGTAGGTACAACATCAAAGACCTCGGCATTGGGCGCCTTAAATCCTTTTTTGATGTTGGGGCCATAGGCATAGAAGACGCCATCTTTCTGATGGGTGCCACGAACCTGGGTCGTCTCGTTCCAGACGTGCTTACCGCCAATATCCATGCGGAAGGTGATGCTATCATTGGGTAAAACTAGCAAGTGGGGCTCTTTACGGGCAAATGGACCTTCTCCAAAAGCCTCATTCGTGTAGACCGCATCGACAAGCGGCCCATTAGTGAAAGGATTAATCTGCGTCTTCAAATCTTCAGCTACCTCGGCTACGACCTCGGGAGGCGTATCCTTCTTGAAGACAATATCGACGAAGCTACCTGGATAGCCCGATTGCGAGGGGACATAAGCGACAGTGCGCTCAAGATCAATCTTCTCTTCAAGGGGCTGGTACACGTCTGTATGGGAATCGAACTTTACGGCTCCAGAATGCTTAAGGAACTTCTTCACTCTCCGAGCCAGGGAGAAGAGGCCCACGCGCTTGAGCACATCTTTAACATCTGCTTTCAAACCAGCCCGCTTGATGCTATCAAGGGAGCCAGGAACAAGTAAGCCTTTTAGGCGTAAATATTCGTTGATGCTAAAGGTATAATTGACGCCCTGAAAACCATGATCAGAAATTATATAGAGTGAGCCGTCGTCTCCTACATAATCCAGGAGCAGGCCCAGGGCCTTATCTAGAAGACGGAAGTATTCTGTTGCCCGCGGATCGAGCGAAATGAGCTCTTTCCATAAAGAATGCTGCAAGCGATCGGGACCGACAAAAGCCACATAGCAGAAATCCCAGGGCTTCTCCTTGAGCATATAGGAAAGAAGTTGGATGCGCTTTTCCGTCATATCGAGCGTAACGTCTATAAGTTTGTCTAGCGCGTTGGATTGACGGAAGAAGCCCTCAAGATCTAAGTCGATCTGATAGCCGGGGGCAGCCTGATAGAGCTCTTCTTTAAAGGAGGCTGGATACGTGAATTCGCCTTGATCGCTGGGTGTCATATAGCCGCTAACCATAATCCCGTTGACGGGCTCAGGAGGATACGTCATAGGTACGTTAATGACAAGTACCTGTTTGCCATATTCGCTAAGGATATTCCAGATAGCTTTGCCACCCTTGCGCTTTGTCTGTACGCGTGGGATGCGGCTATCGTCTTCGTACATCCAGAAATCATAAACGCCATGGCGCGCCGGTTTCAGGCCTGTGGATAGGGAGATCCAGGCGGCTGGTGTAAGCGGAGGATATTTAGATTCGAGGATAGCCTCGCAACCTTGTTCGCTGAGCCTCTTGAAGTTTGGCAGGTCTCCACGCTCAATTAGCGGGTGCAGGATACGGAACGCCAATCCATCAGCACCCAGAATAACAGTACGCATACTAACTCTCTTTCTTGGCTTGCCTATTCTCGCAACACTTTCGCTTCATTTTCCGGCGTATCCAGACTATAGGGTATTTTTGCGTATTGAACTAAATTTATCAGGGCCATGAGCCCCTTATGATAGGATCGGGGAGATAGAAAACCCGGCCTGCAGCTGAACGTAATCTGTAAAACCCTGCGTAGGACAATTCTCCCTCTTACCATAATGCTATAAGCAATTGTTGATCAGGACAAACTAATCACCAGAAATACCTATTAGAGTGCTCAACTCATTGTTTGAGATGAGTCCCCGCTACCTGTCTTTCGGGAAAGGTATGCTGGTAGGACTATAGAGTGGATATAAAATTCAGGAGCGGATATGGCTCCCACGGGTAAGCAAGTTCGTGAGTGCCATATTCGCGTAAGGCAGAGAAAACCTTTGTGTCTAGATGTATCCCAGGTCGCGTAAGCGATTGATAACTAGCTCTTCGTCTTCCTCGGAAAGCTCCTGGCTGCGGCCGCCGCTGCGGATAGGATGATTTGCCAGATAAGCCTCGGAAAAGAGCTCACTCACGGCTGTACCATCTACATCGCTAAACTCTACTCCCAGAGCATGCAGCAGGGAAGGTACCCCGGCGATAAGTGGAGCTGTAGATGAAGCGACCCGGCCGGGAACGAAGGCGGGAGCACTGGCGAGCAAGAAGCCCTTAACGCTGGAGGGATGAACGCCATTCGTGCTTGTTGTGTTGGCTTCAGGCGTCGTGAAGAGCGTGTCATCAAACGCGACGAGGCTACTGTTTGGTGAAGGTGCAAAGCCTGGTTTGAATTGAATGACCAGATCAGGAGCGCAAAACAGATACTCGCCAGAATAGAGCTCTTCCTTGCGATAGATGCGCTCGATAGGTGTCGCGCCAGTATCGCTATCGCGCAGCTTGGAGGGCAAGGCCTTAATAAGCGTCTCGGTTACTTCCTCAAATTCGCTCTGTGGATGGATTGCCCCTTGCGGGTCGCGGCCGAGCAAATTGATCCAGAGTTGACCATGGCCTGCATAATAAGCCAGCGAGCCTTGCCAGTTTACCTGGTTGGTCTGCTCATCGCGCTCGATAATTCCCATATCGGCAAGAAAATTATTGACATTGACGAAATGTTCCACTCTGCCGGCCTGGCTACCGACAAGGAGGGCCAGCAGGCCATCTTGACCAACCCAGCTACGCGCACTTGCCAGCGCTTCGGCCAGGGCTTTGCGATTTTCGCCAGCTGCGAGTGTACAGCTTACAATCTTGCAGGTGGCGCTGGCTGGTTGCTCCGCTGTCAAAGCCTGAACCTGCTTTGCCAGCTCGGCCAGTGAGCTTTCCTGGTAGTCGACCGACCAGCCCACAGTGCGTAGGATGTCTGGTAGCAGCCTGGGAGCGGCGTCACGTCCGCTATTGACCTCAACGACTTGATAATCATCGCCGCCGCCCTGCGCGCGGGGCAGCTGGCAGCGGGGCATCAATGTATCGAAGAAGCCAAAGGAGGCGGGTATACGTCCGCTGAAGGCCTGATAGTAAAGAGATTGAGTGCTCGTAATGGGAGCAGGCTCCAGCTCGACCAGCGCTCCTTGTGCTAATAGATCCTGAACCGCAGAAAGTTCTCGCAAGTCATCAAGGCGTGCGTCACTTAGAAAAAATACAAATGCTTTTTGTATATTTGTCTGAATATCACTCATTTCTCTTCTCCTAGCTGATATAATAAAGTTAACTTATTCACCATTACTGTTCAGCACTCCCTTACGAACCAGGCGCCAGATTTGACTTCTATAAATTACGCAACCATAAATGATCCAGTGCATCATCACCATTGGGACGTTGACCACATGCAAAGCCTGACGTGGAGGGAGGAAGAAGTAGCTGGATGTAATATCTCCGGCTGCTCCTCCGCAGATGAGCCCCAGGCCTACCAGGCCCAGTATGCTATCAAGGTGGTTTCCGGTTTCTTTAGAGCGACGGAAAAGATTAAGCGAAGTGATAGCCATGACGACGATGAAGGATAACTGGAAAAACAACCCGATTGGCCCAAGCTCAGTAAGCGTTTGGATGAAGCCCTCGTGAGCAACACCCAGGCCTGATTTGTCTATATCGCGCAAACCCTGTGGCAGGTGCGAAGAGATCTTATCATAGACCCATACGTTGCCAGGTCCCACGCCTAAGAGAGGGCGTTTGCCCCAGATGCGAAACATATCTTGCCAGATAATCAAGCGGTTGAGATCATCTTGCTTAAGACTTTGTAACTTGGCCAGAAAGGTTGGTATTAAGGGTAGGATCGGAACCCCAGCCAGCCCATACCAGAGGAAAAGCCGTAGCTGATACGCTGCAGTGATCACCACAAAGGCCAGGCCTACTTCTAGCCACCAGCTATTCTCTAGGGAGAGATAGAGGGAGAGCAGGCATAATCCTGTAGGAATTGCATACCAGATGCGCTTACGCCAGGTTGGGGCGCAGAGCGTATGGGCATAGCCGATAATACAGCCCAGGCCCAGAATCTGGGCTAGCGCTTCTAGCGGCATCCAGTAAATGCTCGGCGATGCATAGCGGAAAGCGTACACATCGGCGCCGATGCTCCTGTACCTGAAGAGGATGAGCCCGGCTGCTATGATAGCAATAAAGAAATTGGCGTGGAGAATGTAGGTAATCCATTTGTCTCGCTGACTCAGAGCTACCGAAACTACGAAAACTATAAGTATTGGTAAGGAGAACTCAACAATACCCACTAATTCGTCAACAAGAATAGGAGCCCTATGGACTTCAGTCTGTAGATAGTCGGGCCATGCGCTTATCGAAGCTATTTCCGAGATGCAAGCCATGGCAAACAGGCCGAGCAGGGGCCAGATTGCCTGAAATGGCGGGAAGATGACCTTCTTATCCCGAAAACTAATATGCACGAGGCCCACAAACAGAAGCAGGAAAAGTAGTGGTATCGCGGGCGAGACATAGAACCAATCCAGCTTGACGGCTGTCGGCACAAAAGGTGTGGAGGCAATCGCCAGGATAAGCAGGCCGAACTCGATACGCCGAACAGACATAAAGACGAGGGGGCAGCGATAATGCCCCCGAAGACGACCTTAGGGTTGTCAAATGCCGTCGTACCCATTGCTCCAGCTATAACGCCTCCCATGATGGCAAGCAGAAGCGGATACCAGTTCTCCTGGAGAGCCCGCCGCTTGAGAATACGGCGCTGCTGTTCCCGTAACACTTGCAATTGATTGACGATATCGGAAGCTTCTCCTGGCGAACCAGGAGTTCCATTAGGAAAAGCATTTGAAATCTGCATACGAACTTCTTATCTTTTCTTTATTACTTCTGCTTAAGAGAGACCCCCATTAACAGGACCCTGACTGTAATTGAGCAGTGAAGACTTGGGCTTGGCTGCTGGGGCTACCGGAGCTCCCATGGGCATTACCGGCGGTTGACCATTAGCCATAACAGCTGCGGCGGGCGGGATGATAGCTTCTTGAGGCATACCAGCCAGTTGCCTGTTAAAGGGCTGAGGGGCAACCTTAGCAAAGTAGTTATTTGTGCCTGTGCGCGTGTAGTTATTCAAGACGACTCCTGCCGGCGTATCGGCAAGCGTAGTTAAGAGCTCTTTAGCGCGCTGGAGCAGGTTCATTTTTGCGTGTCGATAATCGACTATCATCATCACACCATCGACCATGCTGGCCAGTACGCTTGCCTCAGCACCAGTGAGTAAGGAGGGACCATCTATAATAATCAAATCAGTCTTTTTGCGCAACTGAGCAAGAATATTGGGTAGGCGCTGGCCCAAAAGCAGGGCTGAATCGGCTACAGGAGAGCCGCCAGGCAGCATCCAGACGCCAGGAACCGAACTAGTCTTCACAGCATCATCTACGTTGCCGCCCGACTTTAAGAGGCCGCTTAGGCCGGGGCCTGAAGGGCTCATGCCGAAAGTAAGATGGGTGGCGGGTTGAGCCAGGTTGCCATCTATGACAAGCGTACTGCAGCCTCCGCGGGCCATTGTCGCCGCCAATGCTGCCGCAATGCTCGTTTTGCCTTCGGTGGTCTGGGCGCTAGTGACTAAGAGGATCACGCCCTGCGGCGCACGCCACTGGCTGGGCAAGACCCCGGTCAGGCGCAGATTGGAGCCGATGTCGGCAAGATCGTGAGTGATAGTGCCGCGCGCCTGTGTGGGGGCGCTAGCCATCTCCCCGTCGTGGGGCAGGCTGCCCAGGTAGGTAAGCTTGAGCTGATCCGTGACCTGCTCTTCGCTAGTGAGCTTGTTATCTAAGAAGATGATGAGTAGGACAATCAGCGAGCCGATCAGCAGGCCTACGAGGACGCTGACTGCCAACGTCATACTCAGTTTATTGGTTGGCGTTGCATCGGTTGGACCCACTAAATGCAAGAGGGTAAGTCCGCTGGTGGTCAGGACAGGCATAGCTGCAAGCTGAGCGTCCAGTGTATCGCTGGTGTGCTGGTAAGTTTGTACAGCGGCCGCATCAACTGTCGCCGCCGCCGAGCCGGCCGGGTCCGCAGCAACCTTGGCCCTGGCTGTCCCGATCTGCTGAGCTACTGCATTGATCTGATTCTGAAGACTTGTCCGCTGTGCCTTCAGCATAGCGTTATTCGCGTCTTGCTTATAATTAATGTATCCCTGAGCCACCTCATTGGCGATCGTGGCTGCGTCGTTCTTGTTGGGTGCCGTTGCCGTAATGGTGATCTGGCTGCCAGTTGCTACACTGGTGGCTTTCACGTTCGAGACCAGATCGCCAACGCTATAGCCGGCTTTTTGCAGGTTGGAGGAGTGCTGATAAATATATTTCATGACTTCTCCAGTGGCTATTTCGTTAACGTCATTGGCTGCATACCCAATACCATCATTGGGGCTCATCTTTGGTAGAAAACCATCGCCGTTTCCAATGTTCACCTGTATCATCGATGAGGCCTGAAAAGCCTCCTGTTGCTTGGCTATGACAAAACCTACACCGGCTGCTAGTACGGCACATACTATAACTATCAGCCAGTAGCGCTTAATACTGGGTAAATAACGTTTCAAAAGACCCCCTCCTGCATAATTATTAAGTGGTAGCAACGTATTTTATGAGTCAAGGTATTCTCTACCATCATCAGAACTTGCCTGTACACAGAAAACTCGTATATGTCTTTATTGTCTATGCGCTACTCGATTGTGTGTAGTATACGCTGGTTTCTCGCTCCCTCCAGAAGAGGGTAGTGGTAACGTTCCGGTGATGGTCAGTATGATATGGTTAAAATTTCTCAACCGGCTTCTCCTTATGCGCTAACTGGTCAGAAGCACTTTAGCCATTGAGACCTGGTTAACTATGAGCATGTTGTTCTGATTTGTTGAATAAAAAATGACAATACCTTCCTGTAAGCCTGAAGCATTTAATTGATAATTAACGGCTTTGCTAAAACTTGTAGAGCCGGTACCGTTGATAGGGCCTGAGTCTCCGACACTACTATAAGTATCTGTATAGATCACTACGCGGCCTACAACCCCGCTACTCACCGAGGCAGTACCTTCTATTTTAGCCGGGTTGATTACCTGTAATCCTGTGGCAGGATTACTGAGCATAGTGGCGTCATCAAGGGTTGTGATCTTCATCACTTCAAAAATATTGCTTTCCTGATTGGAGTCGAGACGGAACATGTAGGCGATAAATCCTCCGCCTCCTGGGCCCGTATTAGTTACAGCAACCGCATATGAGCCCGTAGCGGTACGATAGCTGACGGTTTTAGTCGTGATAGTTGCTGTTGACCAGTGAAATAGCGTCTTTGCCATCATAGTAGGAACGCCAAAAAAGGTCTTGCGCCAGTTCTCGCGGGAACTCCCTGTAGTTATGCTGGAATTGAGTTGAGATTGGCTTTGTTCTGCCTGATAATGCGTAACATCCGGGTAGATACCAGGAAAAAGGACTTGCTCGAAATTTCCGTTATCGGGCATCCACTGATATTCTTTGAAGATGTCAGGCGTGTTCTGGCCATTATCCTTAGCTCCTACCTCTGCCGTGATGATTGTGCCAGTAGGACTGATCTGTGCATCTCCATTATGTAGCCCCTGGACGGTAAAGAGCTTGGTAGGGTTGTTTGAGAGATCCTTATAGACGAAGAAGTCCAGCCTACTGTCTGCTGAGTAATACCGTAAATCTATCAGGGCGTTCACGCTGCCCGAGCCCTGCAAGCTTCCGCATATTACTTTTTGCACCTTACTTACGTTAGCTTGTGCCCCAACCAGATTATCCCAGTTAATGTTGAGATCAGCGGGGCAGCCAGTCGTCTGCAGAGTGATTGGTTTCGGCGTAGCTGTAGGTGAGGCCGCAGGGGTTGGTGTGTCTGAAGCCATCGTCGGTAAGGCCTGGTTTCCTCCCCCATTTCCCCCCGCAGGTTTGGAGCCCGGTAAGCAGGCACCAAGTATGATTGGCAGGCCACAAAATAGCATCGTCCAGCTGATGCAAAGTAGCAAGGACCGTTGTAGAGGCCACGTTCTCTTGCCTGGCCTCTGCGGTGCCTCCGGCTGCAACTTCATTGATTGAACCTCCTATCAATCTACTGGTCTCAGGGGGAATGAGCATCAGTGTGTCTCTTAACTTTAACTAATGATCAGCCTCCCTGGGTAGATGATAGCCATTCTCTACTATTTAGGATATGTCTTAAATAACCAGGTTCTAAAGCCAAATTTGAAGAAAGATACGCGTTCCATATTCCAAAGACGACACGTGACACACAATGTAACATCGATGAACATCTATAGCCCTTCTTTCCCTGCTGCATGACCATCCTGCCTTCCGGGATAGTGTGCAACCATTTCTATTCATCCAGCAGGGCTAAAGTCAGCCATTGCGGCGCATATTTGTGATGGGCAAAGGACCGAGAAGCGCGGATTGGCCCATATGCGTAGCTGAGCTCAGAGGGCCAGATACGTAAAAAAGTTCTTAATATAAAGGTGGAGGGTATAGTAATTGTATGAGTGATTGTTGACGTAGTTGCTATGGATCTTGAGTGAAGAAGTTGAAGCGTTATGTTTGCGCTATTGAGAAACTTACTGCGCATCTTGTGGCGCTCTATTGAAAATTATCTGCCCTATGGTATTGCTGAAGATGGGTATCAACGTTTTGAGGAATGCGAGAAAAAAGAGGATAGTGCTTCGGCTGAATGAGCTGGAAGGGGTGGGGACAATACTTTGTCCCCATCGCTGCTGCATCAAGCTACTGAAGTCGTATGGATACTTCTCGTGGCCGCAAAACGGGCCAGGCGGAAACGCTCTAGAGGGACAGCGGGTTGTGTATTTAGGACAATGCTGCTGAGCAATTCACCGAGCAGGGGGCCAAACTTAAAGCCGTGACCTGTGAGTCCTGTGCCAAAGATGATACGAGGATCGTCTGGATGATGATCCAGAATAAAATCTTCATCAGGGCTTACGTCATACATACATGATTCGATTTGCGCCAATTTAGCGTCCCGTATTGCTGGAATGAGCTCAATAAGTTTTTGTAGAGTTTGCTCTATAATATAATTATCTACAGCTGCAACTTCGTCAGGGTCTACAGGAGCCCCAAAGGCATGCGAGGCGGCTTTTAGCCAGCTGGGGCCAGAGCCTGCGCAGGTGCTATAGATCGGAAAGCCGTATAAATCTTCGGCCATAAATGCAGGAAAGACATGTAATTGAAAAGAAGAGAGCGGTAAATCGGTAAAGTAAAGGATATATTGCCGTGTCAGGCGTACCGGTAACTGCAATTCTCCCAGCAAATGATGAACCCAGGGGCCTGCGGCTACAATGACACGATCTGCGGTGATTTCGTTTCCAGATTTGCAAACAAGACGTATGGGCTGATGCTGCTGAGCATGCAGAATGCGCTCTACACGCTGAGCTTCATAAATCTTACCTCCCAGTTTGAGGATCAGCCCTTTTAATGCTCGCAAACAGGTTGAGGCATGCAGTAGGCCGGCTTCTGCATTATACGTAAGCATATCGTAGGGCTGAGTATTGAACTGTGGAAAGTGCTCTTGACAATAATGTTGCGAAAGGCGTTGCGTGGTTAAGCCGAGCTCGCGTAAGATGTGATAACTGGCTTTAGTATAACTATCATTTTCTCTACCTAGTACAAGAATTCCTGTTTGAGTGTAAAGCGTGCGCTGGGCAAGATGCTCCAGGGCCTGCCAGCGGTGTAAGCTCAATCTGACCATCTCGGAGTAGAGGAGGTCAGCCCCATATTCGAAACGCAACAGGCGTGAAAGGCCGTGTGAGGTCCCTCGCACATGATCTACTGTTTCCTGCTCCAGCACTGTTACCTGGGTTATACCTTGCTTAAGCAAAGCATAAGCTGCTGAGAGGCCAACTATTCCTGCTCCTACGATAACGATTCGTTGCTGGTTCACTGCTGTTTCTTTGCCTCCCTTATGGTTTTTACACTAATCGAGTATAACAGAGGATAAATTAAAAATCAAGTAAAACGATATCATATCGTAAAAATAGGCGTGCGATAAATCAAGATAATATTGCATCATATATTGTAATTAGGATGTAATATATTTGTCGATCATTTCGTAAATATGAATATGCGTCAGGCTATTACACATGTATTATGTTTCGCAGGCCGATGTACAACATATATTTATATCTTAGCTCTGCCTTTATTGCTTACAAAACATCTTTATTGCCGAAAAATAATATGAAGAGCTTTTTATAGAAATCTAAATAAATGTAATGTAAGCTGTGAGTAAGGACGAAGAGCGACGGAAGTTGCTACATTGTATTACCACTACCTTGTTCTGATATACGAAAAGATGTTACACTTGAGCTACATTGGATGGACAAGCAAATGTCTGCTTTATGCTATTTGCATAGGTAAAATTTCTATGCCTGAAATGGACTCCTAGCGATTCGCTCGCCTGGGTGCGGAACTTCTCAGGACACGAAAGAAGGAATTATGCAAGAAGAAAGTGTACAAACTGCAATAGCAGGGCAAAAATTATATATATCTCCTACCGATTTGATTTATGGACAGCCTGAAGTGCCGTCTTCTAAGTACCACACTTTGCGCTATCTGTTAGCATCAACGCTTGCTGCCGGTGAAAGTCGCATAGTATTTCCGGCTGAAAGCGATGATAGTGAGGCATTATTTCGGGGCTGCCGCGCTCTGGGCTCTCATTTAGAGTGGGAGGATGAGCAGCATCGAGCGCTTCGTATAATCGGCGTAGGACGTCCACAGGCTAAAGAGGCTGTGACAATTAATGTTGGCAATGCCGGGGCTGTCCTTCGTCTTTTGCTAGGTTTAGGGGCCTTGCTGCCCGAGGTGACATTTACGACAGATCACCCGCAGTCGCTGGGCAAACGGCCTAATCGTGAATTATTAGAGGCTTTGAAGGCTCTAGGAGCTCAATGTAGCGCCGCGAGTTCCGAAGGGTATTTGCCTATCACGATCAAGGGAGGAAAGCTGCATGGGGGACGTATTGGGATCTCGGGGGCGCGTAGTTCGCAATACCTGAGCTCTTTACTTTATCTGGCACCCTTAATCGGCGAGCGTGTAGAGATTGAGGTAGTTGATGGTTTGAAATCGCAACCATTTGTGCGCACTACTTTGCAGGTCTTGCAAGAGGCCGGCATTGAGATCCAGCATGACGAAGCTTTGCTGCATTATCGTATTGAGGCCGGGCAGCAGTATCGGGCTCGCGAGTATGTAATTCCCGGTGATTATCCTTCAGCGGCTGCCCTGCTGGCTGCATGTGCCGTAACAAATGATCCGAGCAGCGAGCTTTCACTCTCACGCCTGCGGCCTGGCGACGAGATTGGTGAGGCTTTGCTTGCGGCCTTGCGCGCTATGGATGCGGCCTTGCAGGTCGATGGCGAGACTGTGACGATCCGGGGTGGCCGGCGCTTGCATGGCATTGAGCTGGATGGCGATCAGCTTATCGATTGTATTCCTGTGCTCGTCGCCTTGGCCTGCTTTGCTGAGGGCAAGAGCATTTTCTACAATATCGAGAGCTTGCATTATAAAGAGTCCGATCGGATTAACGACCTATGTGCTGAACTGCGCCGGGCCGGCTGTGCCGTATTGCCTCAGCAAGATGCTATAATCGTGCATGGGCGCCCGCAGGGAGTTGAGGGAGGCGTGCTTGTGGATGGGCACAATGACCATAGGCTGCTGATGGCGCTGGCCGTTGTTGCTCTGCGTAGCCAGCGGGGCTTGACGCTGACCGGTGTAGAGCATATTGCCAAGAGCTATCCACATTTCTTTGCGGAACTGGAACGTCTGGGGGTAGGAGTAAAGAAAGTTTAGGGCAAATTACTCATTAACAAGGTGGAAGCGTAGAGCGCAAGCGGCCGCCTGTCAAGAGCGTTCGAACATCTCTACCGGCGAGGAGAGGCTCCTTGCTGTGTCAGCGGCAACAAGTCTCCGCGCTACCTCGTTGGCGAGGAGCGTCATTAAGACATCGGCGCTGGCAGCATAACACTACTATGGCCAGAATTAGCGTGAGGATGATAGATCACCCTGGATCTGAATGAGGGTAGACGTAGGTGTCGGAGTCATCGGGATATGGGCCGGCTCCTGCGAAAAAGGCAAGGAGAAGGCGAGCGCGAGAAAGAGTATTACAGTAATGCCCAGGACAAACAGCAAAGTGCTGGCAAGTAAGTAAGGTTTTTTGATTGAGCGATACATGCCTACATCCTTTTTATTTATATCTACTACTTGGATAAACGCTAGGGGATGTAGCAAGTCTCTCATATAGGACATTCTTCAGCTGGCTGGCCCTGGTTGAGGACTGCGGTGAAGTAGCGTTCTAACCCGCCCAGTGCCTGAAAAGAGCGGTTGCCAATGGTATACTCTGATGATACAATAGCCAGCGGGCATTTAGTTTCAGTATCCTCCTTTAAGTATCCACAAGCGGATCGATGCATGGATGTTGCGGTACGGCCTCTCCTCAGCGAGGAAAGGTTGAGTAAGTGAGGGGTCAAGAACCCGCATATTGGAGAATAGTAGGTTTGTGGGCGCAAGTTCTGGTAGGGATAGAACCAGCTGGATCAAATCAATTCGCCGGTAAGGGATGAGATAGTGGGGCGTAGTACAACGGCATAGTTGCATAATTTAGCCGAAAGGAAGAGATGTGTATAGGTTTAAAGGCTTTGATAGCGCTCAGTGTGGTGATAGTATGTCCGCGCTTGAAGCTATGGTCAACGCCTGGATGGAGGGAGAGCATCCACGTATTCGGTATATGTGCCAGAGTATGCGCGGAGAACATATATTGCTTAGCTTTGTGTATGAGGATTCGCGCGAGCTAGAGCAACGTGTTTCGGCTCAAACCCAGTCCAGCATTACCGGCGGCTTGCCGAGATTTTTTGATGATGAGTTTACTGATGATCATCCTACCAGTCCCAGGATTCCTGCAACACCGCCTCCCATGCATTAGGGCATGCGCTAGTAATTATTAGGGATAGTAATGTCAAATCCATATCTGATCTATAGTACTCCTGATGGGGAGATACGCGAGGAGCCTCGTTTACAGGCGCTCGCCTTCGGTGATCGTCCTCTCAAGCCAGCTGATTTGATTCCTTTGCCTGATGGGGTGACACTTTCGATGATGCCTGATCGTCTCGCTGTGGGGCTTAAGCGCAATGGTGAGCGCCAGGTTATAGGCAAAACGCGCGGCTGGGCCATGGCGGCTTTATTGCCGATTGGGTTTACACGCACGCTCTTGCCTGCCTATGAGAAGGTTCCCGATACTGAGCCTTTACCTTTCTTTGGCTATAGCGCAATTGCGGGAATGCATGGGCGTCTCTACGTGGCCGCTCTCAAGACTGATAATCCTCATAAGTGGCACCCACGCGCTTTTAATAAGCACACCTTAGAACAGCTGGTCCGTGAGAAGCAAGCAACCTATAGCGCTAATCGTATTGTGCAGCAGCACGCGCACTGTGCTCTGGATTATGCCTGTCCTACGGCAAGCAATCTTTTCTTTGGGCGCTGGGAGATGGCCATCGCGGTTTCTCCTGGCTGTAATTCGCGCTGCATCGGCTGTATCTCCAAGCAGGAAGAGGATAATTTGATCTCTCCTCAAGATCGGCTTACCTTTATTCCCAGCGTGGAGGAGATCGTAGAGGTTGCGATACCTCACCTGGAGCAGGCCGAGGAGGCTATTGTGAGCTTTGGCCAGGGTTGTGAGGGAGAGCCACTATTGCAATGGCGGCGTATAGAGCTGGCCATCAGGGCGATGAGGGCACGTACCGATAAAGGCGTGATCAATATTAATACAAATGGTAGCAATCCACGCTGGGTACAACGTCTCTACGATGCCGGCCTGGATACGATCCGCGTTAGCACTATCTCAGGCCACCCCGAGACATATACAGCTTACTATCGCCCGATCGGATATAGCTTTGAAGATGTGAAAGAGTCGTTGAGGCGTGCAGGTGATGCCGGGGTGCATAGCTCTATTAATCTACTTAGCTTTCCTGGCCTGGTTGATCGCGAGCGTGAAGTCGAATCTTTACTCTCCCTCATCAAAGAAACCGGATTGAAGCTCATCCAGTTGCGCAATCTTAATATTGATCCCGAAGTATTCTTGCCGCGCATGCCGGATCTGGATTCTATGGGCAAGGCTTTGGGGATTCCGGCTATGCTTGAGATATTGAGACGGGAAGCGCCGGAGGTCGAGATCGGGAATTTCACCCGCCCGGTGAAACGTCAGCTGGTTGGCTCGTCTACCGAGGCATAATGTTGAGAAACGTGTAGAAAGGGGCTCTGAAGGGTTTGGCAATCCTGGCCCCTTCTCCACATTCCCTACCTATTTTTTCCTATTTTTTTTGCGCGACTCTTTAGCTATTTTATGTTTGGCGCGTTTATTAATCTCGTATTTTCTAGAATTGGTGCTTAGTAATGGACCGAATTGCTCAGTCCTCTTCGGCTCGTAGGTGAAGTGAAGTACACTCACTTGCCGCTCAACTGCGGCTTGCTCTTCCTGGGGCTTCTCCCAGGAGACGCACACGTTTCTATCCACTTTTCCCGCTTCAAAAGCGCTCTGAATGAGTGCATCGGCCTCTGTGGCTTTCATTTCGACGAGATTATTAATGAGGAAAGCGTTCAAAAGTGCTGGATTCTCTGCAAAGTGCTCTAATTGCTGGGTCAGGAGAGCGATGCAGGCCTGGCGCTCATGCGGATGCCTGGCGCAGATTCTACTGATAGCCTGAATTGCCGCGCGGCGTGGGTAGAGCTCCTGCTTTGCATCTGCTATAAATGCGCTCAGCCGGGGCAGGGCCTCTGCTCCAATCGTGCCATAAAATTCCTGTAGGGCCTCTGCCATCCAATCGTTGTTGAGCTCGGTAAAAAGTGGAAGTAGAGGCTCGACTGCTTCTTTCGCCTGTAGTTGCGTCAAGGCACGCAAGGCGTGGACGGGAGCGGCAAATTCAAAATCATTGGCCTCGTCGCGGATCAGCTCTTTATTCGTGGCAAGTTGGATCAGCTCCGGTACATGCTCTGGCCGTATGCCAAACTCCTGAGGATAGTTAATCCATTCTTGCTCTACGAATGGCTCTAGAGGGCGATAGGCGAGTAATCTATGAGCTGGCGTGGCATCAGACGTCTCAGGAATCTCTTCGGGAATTCCAGACTGAGTTTGTGGCTCCGGCTCAGAATTTTCAGCGGGCGAAGGCTGTGGCTCCAGTGCGAGTCCTGGCTCTGCGGAAAACCCAGATTCTGCGCTTTGTGCGGGCGGCGCTGGGATATCTGCCGCCGGCGTTTGTGCGGGCGCAAGTGTCACTTCTTCGAGATCTGAGCCCTGGGTCAGGTCTGGCTTCAGTTCTGCAGAGCGCCCGGAAATAGTTGGGATGGCTGTTGTAGTAATTTTCGTGGTTTCACGCAGCATCCTGCGCGCGGCAACTGCTACCGGATCAACGTCTAGCAAGGCCAGACAGTCGCGGGTAGAACATCCCTCTGGTGTGCCAAGCGAATGGTCGCGATAGAAGCAGGGCATGCAGGGAAGATCGAGGCGCACTACAGTTGCCAGTTTAGAGGTTGGATCGCCAGTGTAAGGGCCCCAGGCTTTATGGTTAGTGAGGCCAAAGATGGCCACGGTTGGCGTTCCAACTGCTGTAGCCAGATGCATAAGTGCCGAATCGTTGCCTACAAGGAGATCGGCATGTTGTAGGGCCGCCGCGGCAACTTTGATACTCCCTTTGCCGGCCAGGCTGCGCACAGGCATAGCTGAGCGCATCAGGCTGCTAATATGCTGATGTAGCTCGACCTCTTCTGGCCCGCCCATTAACACGAGCTGACCCCCTGCATCCTCAAATAGCGTATCGGCCAGGGCGGCAAAGCGTTCTGGAGCCCAGCGGCGCGCCGTGCTATAACCGCCGCTGCCCGGATGCATAGCGATGATGGGACGTGGCAGGTCTAGCGGGGAATGATCTTCATATATCAGTTGGCGCCCCTCTGCTTGCTCCTTTTCGCTAAGAGGTAGTTCCAAGCGCTTGTTCTTAATGGTGGCTCCGGCGGCTTGCGCGATAGCCATGCTATATTCGGCCTCGTGCATTGCGCCAAAGCCCTGGTCGGGGACGCGCACGTTCAAAAACCAGCCATGCCCGTTGTCAAGGCCTATGCGCCATCTAGCGCCAGTAGCGCGCATGAGGGCCTGGTGCTTATAGCGTCCAAAGCGAAGCGTGAGGTGGTGAAAGAGCAATACTGCATCATAATGTCCATCGCG
Organism: Ktedonosporobacter rubrisoli; assembly: GCF_004208415.1. Lineage (GTDB taxonomy): Bacteria > Chloroflexota > Ktedonobacteria > Ktedonobacterales > Ktedonobacteraceae > Ktedonosporobacter > Ktedonosporobacter rubrisoli. The sequence goes on from NZ_CP035758.1 coordinate 9,568,155, forward strand.
CAAGGTATGCCAGAGAGGCGTGAGGTGGAGCAAATTATGGGGATGCTTAATCATCTGCTGGGGGTAATCAAAGAGATATTTATTAAGGACGATAATATTGTCGATAACCTCCCAGTCGTTAAGCAGACCCGCTGAATCTGGCGTGACCAGCAGATCGATACGAGCCAGTGGATAGCTCTCGCGCAGCGCTCGTAGCGCCGGCGTGGAAAGAAGCAAGTCTCCAATGCCAGCCAGCTTGACCACGAGAATATGGGCGTTTGCTGGAAGCGTGATATGACTTTTATGCATAGTTTTCTCGCTAGTTCCTAGAACAGAGATCGGTCATAGTGTCGTATAGTGCAGTAATCCTGAAAACCGAGACGGCGATAAATATTTTCACTCATCTCAGTCGGCGAGAGAACTGCTATTCTATATCCTAGCTTACGGATCTCATGCAAAATATGTTGGGTCATAATTGTGCCATAGCCTTTTCGCCTCGCTTCTGGAATGGTGGCGATACCATAGATGCCCGCTACACCAGCGTGTAAGAATAATGAGCCCATGGCGACGGGGACGCCATCTTGCCAGCCAAGATAATGATGCCACTGCTTGCCAGCTCCAAAGCCAATAGAGACGTAGCATTCGTAGTAGTTCTGCGCCTTTTCGGGCTTTGAGTCAAAGCCCTGGATCTCGATAGCGCGTAAGTTTTTTAGGGTTTCTGCGTCTTCAGCCTCTTTGATTTCAAAGGTTGGGGGAAGTTGAACGGGCTCTTCGCCGATAGCTTGAATATCGGCTACCATGCCGATTGTTTTATCTGCATACGTGAAGCCATGAGCTTCTAGCTGCCTGGCCAGGTGGGCGGGTCGCGTCGAAGGGCCTATGGACCAGCCAATAAAGTCTACCTTGCGCGCTTTAAAAAGGTCGAGCGTTTCATTGATTCTACGGTCAACATAGGCAGGATCTTCGTCGAGAAAGTGCGAGATCAGGACGCCATTGAGATAAGGGCGGCCAGTATAAAACCAGAGCAGTTCTGCATCCTCATGGAGTTCAGCGCCAGCTAAACCCTGGCCAAAGCAGGCCATCTCACCAGAGAGGTTGGCTTCTGCGGCGGCGGGAAGCTCCGGATCTGCTAAGTTCTTGAATATTTTGCTCATGAATGTTGGGACTCCTTATGCTCTACTGGTCTATGAGAATCTTGCTGTAATTTCTCACAAACTATGGAATAGACCTGGGTTGGCGTAATATTTTTCATACATTGTGTTGTAAAGAATCTACAGTCAGCCGGGCTTTTGGCATCATAGCAAGGGCTGCACCAGATGTCGCTACGCAAGATGGTGGCTTGGGGGCTGACTGGACCACTTAAGGCCGGATCTGTAGGACCATGAATAGCTATCAATGGAGTACCCACGGCCGCAGCAATGTGCATAGGTCCGCTATCGCCAGTGATCATCAGATCGGCGTGCTGGAGCAGAGCGGCGAGTTGGGCCAGACTTGTTTTTCCGGCCAGATTGATGGGATGGGCATGCAGGCGCCGTGTGATCTTCTCAATAAGTGGGATATCAGCGGGAGCGCCTGTGAGAACTACATTACAGTGATCTTCTTGCATGAGACGATCTATGAGCGTAGCCCAGTATGGAATAGGCCAGCGCTTGGATTGTCCATTATTTGAGCTGACATGGCAGGCAATTAAAGGCAGCTTTTCCTGCATGCCCGCTGCCTTGAGCATTTGTGCGATTTCGTGGCGTGCTTGCTCATCCACATAAAGGCGCGGAATGCGATCCTCGGGAATGACTTCGACTCCGGCGGCTCTGGCCAATTGCAGGCAATAATCTACCTCGTGCTGATGATCTTGTGGGCCCCAATGCTGGCCGGCAACTTTATCGGTTAAGAAGCCTGGATAGCTTTCCTGGGCAAAGCCAAGGCGTCTTTTAGCTCCGCTGAGCAGAGCCAGGATGCTGGCCCACGGGCCAAAGACACTTACGGCAAGATCGTAGTGGCGAGCCTGCAAGCGCTGTTGCAGCTGCTTAGCCTCATGCCAGTGCTGGGGCTGTAGTAAGGCTTTGGGACGCCGCCAGATATTTGGATCGTATGTAATGACATTGCTAATATCGGGATCGGCAGCTATAACTTTAGCGCTGGAGGGCAAAGCCAATAGATCAATCTCGGCGTCTGGATAGGTGCGCTTTAAGGCTCGTACGACAGTCAATGAAAGCACTAGATCGCCGATGAGATCGAGGCGAATCACCAGAATGCGCCTGGGGAAGAAATTGTAAGCTCGTAAGGGTTGATAGTGCTTGAAGCCTTGCTGCAACCTGAGATAGGCCCCATAGCCGCCTAGCAGGAAGTAAATAGCAGTGAGTAGCGCGTGCTTGCTTCCATGCACCACAGTATTGCGGAGCTTGCGCTGTGAGGTTGGTTGGGATGGATAGCCATAATCATCTATGCTGTCTGGCTGTGTTATTTGTGTCATCTTAATTCCTGTAAATCAATCATTGAGCTTTCTGTGACTGCATTATAGGGACACTTATAGAAAGTTGCAATCCCCGCAACCAGTTGAGCCACCGGTGATGATGGGCTTGAGCCGGGTCTCGGGGCATAGAGTATCGTCGGTATGGGCTGGCATACCAACTAATGCGAATGGCTAAATCCCATCACGGGATTGAGTGCTGAAGGCTCAGGCATCTTCAGGCCTCAGTTGGAAGCGCAAGGTGATCCAGGGGGCCTGGGTCAGGGCCTGGCGCATCTTGTCCTGGTCTGTAAAGGTTTGCTCTAAGCGTCTTCCTTCGCAGATAAAGGTCACGCTCTTCTTCTCAAATGGCCAGGGATTGAGAGTCATCCTGGTTGTATCCTCGCTTTGGGGTGTGAGCGTCAGGGTTGTAAAGGCTGTGCTGGCGGGCACCTGCGCAATGGTTCTCGGCTGGGACCTGCCGAAGCAGAGAAGAAGCGATAGGGCATCCCAGGCTCGTATCAATTTCTGATTGCGTGCGATAATCTCTGGTTTCGCGTAGGTAGAGTAGTAGGGGTCCTGGCGCAATCCATTGAGCAGTTCTTGCTGAAGTGCATATTCATGGTCGCTAAACGCTTGCCAGTCCTGGTTCGGCTCTTGGGCAAGGCGCGGCTTATCGAAGTCCTCATACAGGCTGGTGAAGTGCATAGAGACGAGGAGCGCCGCGTAACGACTCTGCGGGATCTCAAGAGAAGAAGCGCTGGAGATAATGGAGAGTCGCATAGGCTGTGGGGTATCCAGAAAGCTATAGGGGCGACCCGTGTGCGGATTAAGCGCGGGCGCGGTTTCCCAGACTGCATGGGCTATATCGTGCTGCGCAGCGGCCAGGCAAACTTCCTCGTAGGGAGAGAAATAGCCAAACTGCTCATTGCCCCAGGCTCTAGCTATTTGTCCGGCGAGCCAGGCATGAGCGGGTTGACCGATAGCAATCAGACCGCCCTTATCTTCGCGGTATAACATATGTGCTAGCCTTTCCCAATAATATTTTCATATAGCCATAAAGAGGGATTACTCTATCCTGATTGTATGATATTCAACCTGCCAAACAGAGAAGAAGATAGATTTCGGCAGTCTTGAGAGGCTTTTCGCTACTATTTGATGTTGCTGTGAGAAGGGCAAATTTTTGCCTGGTTCTGCCATCGAGCGCAAGGAATGTCAGAAGGTTCGCCGAGAGGAAGAGAGGTAGGGCGCGCCCGGAGAGAGCGGCCCTGCCTTGGAGAACTGTTTATTGATAGTGGCTTGTGTTAGCGCATGGCGACTGAGTAGTGATGTACATCTTTGCCATGTCATCGGGAGTGGTTCCATAGGTCAGGCTGCTCCAGTTGACCACGCAGGGCTTGAGAACATAGAGGTTCCTTACCTGAAAGATCGGAAGCCAGGCTACGTCGTTGACAAGTTGCTGCTCTGCCTGATCATATTGCTGCATACGCTGGGCCTGGTCTGTCGTATTGGCATCGGCTTTTTGAATGAGCTGCTGAGTTTGCAGTTGCTGAGCCGCATCAGAAGAGCTGTTCTGACCATAGTTAGGGAGATTTGTCCCTGAACCTTTGCCAAACTGATTATTTGTCCAGTTTTCGGGATCGGGCGTTCCGCCCCAGGCTATGGATGCGGCCATAACATTACTATTGCCAACAGAGCCAACGATGGACGAGATGAGTTTATTGGTATCCATATCATCTATTTTGACATTGATACCTAGATTGTTTTGCCACATTTGCTGAGCTACAGCGAAGAGATTGCGCGCATCCTCAGCGCCGCCCGATGTGACCGAGAAGACAATGGGTGGCAACGTCGCGCGGGTCAGGCCCTCTTCCTTTAAGCCTTCATCAAAGAGTTGACGGGCAAGTTTGGGATCGCCAGCTGTACCTTTCACACCAGCCGGGCCTATCAGATTAGGATTATAGCCGTTAGCGCCTTGCGGTATGATATGGTTTGAGGGAATGTAGGTGCCTTTATAGATTTTCTGCGTAATCTCATCCTTATTGAGAGCGAGAGCAAAAGCCTGGCGAATTTTGATGTTGTCAAAAGGCTTCACCAGATAGTTCATCAGAAAGAAGCTGATCTGTAGCGCCAGGTCCTGGTGAAATTGGTGATCGGGTAGCGCTTTGGCTTCGTCGAGCTTTACCTTGGGCACTGTCGCAAAATCGAGTCCATTCACCTGATAAGAACGATAGCTTGTATCTGCCGTGGAAAAGAAAGGACGCGCAATCATTCTTAGCTGTGGCTTTTTCCCAAAGTAGTAGGGATTGGGGGTAAAGTCGATTTCCTTACCGTGATCAAATTTGGAGACGATCCAGGCTCCGCTGCCACCGCCTTGATTCAGGTGTTGAGTGAAATCCTTGCCATATTTCTCAACTGCTTGTTTTTCAACAATATAGCCTTCCTGGAACGTGAGTCCATCAAGAAAATAAGCTGCTGGCACGCTTGTTTTGATGATGGCTGTATGCGGATCTGGAGCCAGCAGGCTATCGCCGATAAGCGTTTTAAGCTTGCCGGCTTGCAGCTTGTCAGAATCTTTGATCGGAGCCAGAAAATTAGCAAAGCCTGCTTTAGTATCAGGGAGCAGAACGCGATTGTAGCTATAGACTACATCAGCTGATGTGACAGGGGTACCGTCGCTCCACTTAGCATTATCCCGCAGTTTGAAGGTCCAGGTCAGGCCATCTGAGCTGGTAGAATAGCTTGAGGCCAGATCAGGTATAAGTTTGCCCTGGCTATTATACTGAACCAGTCCGCTATAGATAAGGCCGATCGCAGCGCCTGAATAGGCATCAGTGGCAAGGGCAGGATCAAGCGTGGCGATATCGCTAATCCCTTCATAAGGCCAGGCAAGAACCTGTTGCTTATCGGGAGCCTTGCTAACCTGTCCTGTCGTCGGACTGCTAGGGCTGCTACAGGAGGCTAAGAGCGTAGTGAGGACGATGGCGGCAAATGTGAGGAACTTCCAGGTGGCTCTCGTGCTCCATTGCATGAAAGATATCTCCTTTCACCAATACGTGGGACGAAACAAATTATGAAGATAAACGTGGAACTAGCAAAAAAACTAGTTAATTGATATACGTTATCATGTTTCGCTTATTTCTCGTCGATATAGCTTGCATTCGGTCAGGATTCCTGGCGTTGTGAGGTGCTAGCTTTGCACTGGCAAATTATAAGGGGGGCTCTTGAAGAAGGCAGAAGTGGAACGAACTGGTGAGATCCGTTCCACTTCTGCTATAGAAGGCTATTGGTAACTGCTTGTGTTAGCGCAAGGAGCCTTGTTAGAGATATGGATGTTGGCCCAGTCACCGGCTGTTGGGCTAAATGCACCGCCGTGCCAATCCTCTACGCAGGGCTTCAAGACATAAACAGTGGTTTTCTGGGTGTAAGGTATCCAGGACACCTGATCCACAAGTTGCTGTTCGGCCTGCTGATATTGCTGCATACGCTCATCGTGATTCTCAGTATTGGCATCTGCTTTTGCCAGTAGCTCTATGACCTTATTTTGCTGCTCCATCAGGGGAGTTTTATTCTGGTCATAGTTTGAGAAGTTGGTGCCCGAGCCAGGGCTGAACTGATTAGAAGTCCAGTTTTGCGGATCGGCGGTTCCGCTCCAACCAATAATCGTGGCCATAACATTAGTATTGCCGGCCGAACCGGTGATGCTGGTCACGAGCTGATTGAACTCCATATCATTGATTTTTACCTGAATATTGAGCGCTGCTTGCCACATCTGCTGCATGACGGCGAATGCGTTACGCATATCTTGCGAACCATTTGAGGAAACCGAGAAGACGATCTGCGGCATAGTTGCGCGGGTCAGGCCTTCCTCCTGCAAGCCTTCTTCGAAAAGCTTTTTGGCGAGCGCAGGGTCTCCAGATGTGGTTTTTGCGCCAGCAGGGCCAACAAGATTGGGATTATAGCCAGCCGCACCCTCTGGGATAATATGGTTTGTCGGAACAAGCGTGCCCTTGAAGACTTTCTGCGCTATCTCGTCCTTATTGAGAGCAAGAGCGAAAGCCTGGCGAATTTTCGTGTTGTCAAACGGCTTGACCATGTAGTTGAGAGCGATGAAATTGATGCGCAAGGCAGGGTCCTGGTGGAATTGTCCATCCGGGAGAGCTTTGGCTTGCGCGAGATTAGGCGTAGGAACGCTTGCCATGTCGGAATTGTTGACTTGATAGTCTTTGTAGCTGGTATCAATAGAATTGGTGAATGGGCGTACTAGTAGCTTCAGTTGCGGCTTTTGCCCGTAATAGTATGTGTTGGGCACAAAATCGAGCTCTTTGTTGTGCTGGTACTTGGAGATCTTCCACAGACCAGCACCGCCTCCTTCGCCAAGATGGTTAATGAAATCCTGACCATACTTTTGCACAAAGCTTTTTTCAACTATGTATGCCACACTGGTAGCTGTCAGGGCATCAAGGAAATAAGCTATTTTCTTTTCGGTCACGATTGTGACGGTCTTTGGATCAGGGGCCAGCAGGCTTGTGCCGATGAGCGTTTTGATTTTACCTGCTGAGAGCTTTTTCGCATCTTTAATTGGACCCAGGAAGTTGGCAGCAAAGTTAGATTTGGTGGCAGGTTGAAGCGCCCGATCAAGGCTATAGACAACATCTTCAGATGTCACGGGATTGCCGTCGCTAAACTTTGCATCGTCGCGCAGCTTAAAAGTCCAGCGTAGCCCATCGGGGCTGATTGTGTAGCTTGCAGCCAGGTCGGGAACAATTTCGCCTTTATTGTTGACCTGTACGAGTCCGTTGAATAGCAGCTCAATAGATTGGGCGGAATAGACATCTGATTGATGGGCGGGATCGAGCGTAGCGATATCTTGTACGCCTTCGTAGGGCCAGACAAAGATCTGTTTATCTTCGGGCAATTTATTTGATGTAGGAGTAGTTGTCGTGTTGGTTCCGCCTCCTCCACAGGCGGTAAGTAATGTGATAAGAGTAATGATGCCTAAAGGAAACATGAGTTTCCAGGTGATCGTTTTGCGCAAGGGCATGGGCCTATCTCCTTTTTGGTCGAGGATACCTGAGCTAGCGAGGACTATACACTGCACGCTTGTATAGTATTACGTCCCAAATAAGGGCATTTCTCACTAGTAATATATCCATTAGGAAATATTGATTGTTGAGTTATGCGGAGAACACTGCTTGGTGAGGCTTGCCCGGGCCTGGTATATAGCGCAGGCTTCATAGAGAAAACGCTCTATGAAACCTGTTTGGGCATTGGCTGAGTCGCCAGGTTGGCAATAGCCTGTAAAACCTGCTGCTCTGAGATGCTGCGCACACAGGGATGCTGAGCTACTTCCTCTGCTGTAAAGTCGAGGCGGCCGCAAGGAATCGTTGCGCAGCCTTGACAACGTTGCTTTGAGGCAATGGCGATGTGGCGCGCTGCTGGACCCCAGGGGCCGAAGATGCGGGTGTCGGTCGGACCGAAGAGATTCACTGTAGGCACTCCCTGGGCAACCGCCAGGTGCAGCGGTCCGTTATCTACTCCCAGGACCAGTTGAGCGCGTTGTAATAGCGCGGCAAGTTGGCCCACCGTGGTATTTGTGAGGAGAAGTGCGGGGGCATCCAGCTTTCGCGCGATTTCTTCTAGCATTGGCCGCTCTTGCTGACTCCCCGTGAGTACGAGCTGTGGCGCCGTGGAAAATTGTGGCAGCGAGGCAAGCCGATTAGCGCAAGTCGCCCAGGCTTCGGGACGCCAGAGCTTGACCTCGCCTCCTGTACCGGCGTGGATGACGACGATTGGCTGTTCGGGACTAAGGCCTTCTGCTTGCAGATGTTCGCTTGCCCATTGCTGTTCAGCCGGTGTGGGCGTAAATTGCAGCGGGTAGCGCTCGGGCGTATATAGCTCGTCGAGCGGCTCGTAGCCAAGAGCCTGAAGACTGGCACTGATCAGGCGCAGATTGGATATGCTGGCGTGCTCGTGCGCTGGAAAGGGCAGTGCGTGCGTCAGGAAGGGTGTGCCCGGCTCTATAGCATAGCCGATGCGGCGTGGGATTGCTGCGAGATAGATAAGCGCAGCTCCCCACCAGAAATCGGGACGCAGGTTGATCGCCATTGCATAGTTTTCTCTGCGCAGCTGCTGAGCTGTCCTGAGCAAAAGCTTATAGGGCTCTAAGGGGCCTTGTGGCGCGCGCTGAAAACCGGGAAAAGGGCAGCTCATGAGCTGATTGATAGCCGGATGACGTGCTACAACCTCTTTTGACCAGGGCCAACCATCATTGTGATCTGGGCAGCAGGAAGGTGCTGCTGAAGCGCATGTAAGATCGGCGTGGTCAGGACCAGATCTCCAAGATGATCGGGACGGATGAGCAAAATGCGTGGATTGGCTGATAAGTGCCGTTGGGCGCTCCTGGTGGCCATATAGGCGCCAGGCACACCCAGAACGCGTACAATTGCCAGGATAAGAAGCCTGAGCAGGCGCTTCATGAAGCAACCTCCTTGCTTTGCGCACTGGAGGTAAGGCGCTCTACCGCCTCCCATACATCATCAACGCTCACGGAGGCCATACATGTGCAGTTAGCGCAGGCTTGCATCTGGCCCAGGAAAAAGCAGGGCCGTCCTGTAGGATGGCGCCAGATGGCTACATGTTTGGCTTCATCCAGAGGATAGGGTCCGTACTCCTGGGGACTGGTGGGGCCAAAGATGGCGATTACTGGAATGCCTACAGCCGCAGCCAGGTGCATCGGACTACTATCGTTGCCAATGAAGAGTGAGCAGGCTTCGAGTTGAGCCGCCAACTGACCAATGCTCAACTTCCCGGCAAGGTCAATGACAGTGCCTTCCGGGACATCGAGCTCATTCAGGATGGCCTGTGTCAGGGCTGTATCATCGGGCCCACCGATAAGGAGCACGCGGGCCTGGCGCTCCTTAACCAATCTATCTACCAGGGCTCTATAGCGTGCCAGGGGCCAGCGTTTGGCTGTTAACTCCATTCCCGGGTTGCTTCCTCCTCCGGGAAAAACAGCTATCTGCAAGCCCGAAGCATGTAGCGCGCTCTGCCTCTCTTCAGCTGTCGGTTGGAAGTGCATGTGGGGATGCTGGACCGTAAGCCCTATCGCACGGGCGAGATTGAGATAGATCTCAGCCTGGTGCTCCAACTGTTCAGGCGAGGTAGAGACTGCAACCTTATCGGTAAGCGCAAAGCCGCGACCCAGACTATCGGGTCCGACGCGGCGTGGTATTCCTGCCAACCAGGGAAGGAGCGCGAGCATAGGAGAGCGATCTAAAACAAAGGCGAGATCAAAGTGGCGCTGGCGTAAACGCTGGGCCAGCTTGAGATAATCGCTAAGGCTATAGCGCCCGCTTATTCCAACTGTCTGGCTATCGATAACGATATCCACAGCAGGCTGATGCTCTGCAATAACCTTGGACCAGCTTCCCGCCACATAAGTAATAGTTGCCTCGGGATAGTTGCTACGAATAACTTCTAGCAGTGGTGTAGTCATAATCAGGTCGCCAAGACAGCAGGGTTTGATCACAACAATGGAGCGTGGCTGTCGGCGGGCGCGTGCTACAAAAGGGCTACGAACGCCGTCAAGGGCTGCAAAAGGAACGCGTAGCAGGGTGCATAACGCAGTAATAATTTGCTGACGCAGAGCTATTGTCCTCCGTCTTTTTCGATTTGCGGCTCTTTTGAGCTCTGGAGATGCAGATTGCCGCTCTCCACTTCTCCGGTCTCGATTGACATTGCTGCTGTGTCTTGCACGGTTTGCTGATCCGCAACAGCGTAGCTCTGCTCGGATGCGCTTCCACGCACCGTTGGCAGATGGAACAGGTCGCTATCCTGGGTAGGGGCGCCACAATTATGGCAATAGATATTGCCAGGCACAATCTCGACGTTGCAATTGGTGCAGCGCGGCACTGTTCCAGAAGAAGACGTTCCGGCGGGCATAGAGATAGTGTCAAGAGAACTTATTGCCGTGTTGACGCCCGGCGGTGGAGGTGGAACGGTGACGGGAATCGTCGGGTCAAAGTGTGATTGATATGCCGGTGTAGGTGGTATATATGCAAGATCTCCAGCTTGGGGATGCGGGCCTGTAGAAGGCTGGGCAGGCTGAGCAAGATTTGTGGCTGCCGTTGAAGGGCCTGGCTGAGCTCCTGGCAACGGAACGCCCTGGCCCTGCGTAGCTTTAAGCTCTACTTGAGCCTGTTCCAACTGCTGGCGCAGGCTTACTAGCTCCTGACAGAGGGAAAGAAGCTCGCTCTGTGTGAGTTGCCCGGTAGCAAAGAGCTCCATAGTTCTGCTGAAAAGCATCTGCTGTCCCGTATTAATCTGGCGCGACAAATTATCAATCGTGGAACGGAGACGCTGGGCCTTGGCGATTCGCGCCGCCTCTTGCGTAGCTTTCTCCAAGCCACGTTGTACTGAGTCCCAAATGTTCATGAGCTTACATCCCTTTTGCTGAGTGGCTTTTTTAACTATTCTGACCCTGCCATTATAGCAAAGCCGGGGAGGGAAGTCGAGCAATGAAGAACAAACGGAGAAGCTTGAGCTTTCCCTGGTAAGGTGGTGCAGGGCAATTTGCTGGATCGCGCCGTAAATTGCCAGCTTGTGTTGCGACATTTCTTAACCAGGACTTCTGTTGTCCTTGCTAACGAATGGAAGCCCTCATTAGGCAGCGCTGCCAGGCGCGAGAAGCAGGTGAATGGGTAATCCTGGCATAAAGTCGGTGGATTCAAGGAGTCCTGGCGCGAGAAAGTAAGAAGAGAGGCGGGAATACTCTCAAGGTATCACCCTGCCCCTCTTCTGCCCTTTACTTTTTGTCCGAGCCAAGGATGGCATTCACTGTTGTACCACAGACAGCACACTGGCCACGGAGGGCAGGTTTGCCGTTTTTCATAGTGGTACGCTGGGCATCTTTCATCTCGGTCTTTTTCTTGCACTTCACGCAATAATATAAGTCTGCCAAGGCTTAATACCTCCTACATTTCGGTTAATAAAAACTGATATCTTTGGCGTTGGGATCAATTGCACGCGTAAGATAAACTTCGTATCTTTGAGTGTGCAATCGCTGATATACTCGTGTAGCACTGGCAAGATCGGGAAATGGGGCAAAGAGTGTTGGACCACTTCCCGAAAGCCGCACACAAGGAGCCCCTGCTTGCAGCATATCTTCTCTAGCCCGACCCACATCAGGGTAGTGTTCCAGCACACCGCGTTCCAGGCTATTGTGTAAATATTCCAGTCGAAAGGTATCTCTCGTTTGTAAGGCTGTACAGACGATGCGGCTTTGTTCGCCAGTGGTGTAGTCAAGAGGAGTGAGTTGGCGAAACACAGTTGCTGTTGAGATGCCGATGCTGGGTTTGACGAGGAGCAGCCAGCGCATGGATGCGGGCCAATTGGGCGCCAGGGGCGTCACTTTTTCCCCGCGTCCCTCACAGAGCGCCAGGCCTCCGGTCAGAAAAAACGGCACGTCAGAACCCAGGGAAGCCGCGATAGTAAGCATATCCCGTGGGGATAGCTCTAGCTGCCACCATTGCTGTAATGCTAACAATACTGCTGCCGCATCGCTACTCCCGCCGCCTAATCCAGCTGCGGTGGGAATACGTTTATGCAGCTCGATCATAAGCCCTTGAGTGAGTGAGAGCTGCTGAAGCACAGCTTCGGCTGCGCGCACAACCAGGTTATCCTGAGTGTTGAGCTCTGGCTGCGTGCAAAACACGCTAACACGCTGGTCCTCGGTCAGGGTAAGACAAATGGTATCATAAATATCGACGGTCTGCATGACTGTGGCGAGCTCATGATAACCATCAGGGCGTCTTCCCAACACGTCGAGTGTCAAGTTGATCTTGGCGTAAGACCGGATAGCGCGAGCCTGGCCTATGATATGTGTATGCTCTGTAGCATGCTGCAAGTGACTCATGGAAGCATTTTGCATAGAAATAAAAAACTTGTCAAGCTGGAGGCCGTTTTTGTGACCAAAGTAGTAGGAGGCGTTGCCAAAATTGCCTAGTAAAGTGGGCGATGTACTGCTCGATAGCCTAGAAATCCCTTTTTTTGAGAGTATGCCGGGCCTATGCTATACTGTAGCGTGTGCATGTGTAGATGCTTCGCTTCTAAATCCTGTATTTCTGTCAGCTCCTAGTGCAGGTGGGTAATATGGATATAACCATTGCGTATTTTCACTCTTTTCTCCATCCCGATATTGTCAAACGTGATTTCGAGCAGATACGAGCGGTGGGTGCGGGAAGTATTGTCTATGCCATACATGAACAGGAAGAGCAGCGCTGGTCGCGTGATCTGGAGCGAGGGTTGCGTTTAGCCCAGGATGCAGGGTTGAAGGTGCTTCTCAGTCTAGGGCGCTATGGCAATTTGTTCGCCGGTCCATCGTTGATGCCAAGCTGGTATACGTTCCGGCATCCCGAGTCGCGCCTGAAAGATAGGCATGGTCGCTCCCACGGTATTTCATGCTTCAACCATGAGCCTTTTCGGGCCTGGCTCTTTAAGGAGGTTGAGAATTATCTGAGGAACTATCCTATCAATGGTATTTTGCTCGATGAGCCACGTGGGCCTGATATCACCTGTTTCTGCTCAGCCTGCCGTGCGCTATGCCCGGATATTGTCGATTTGCAGCATTTTAGACGCCGCTCAATGATTGATTTCCTGGGGGAATTATTTGCTTGTGTGAAGCGAGTGGATCGACATGCCGGAACTGTGATTACTTTGCTTCCCCAGGATCTCTATCTCATCGATGAACTGGCCGCCTTGCCCCATCTCGATACAATTGGTTGCCATCTCTTCTGGCAGTTGTTACATGAAGATATAGAGCAAGTCAGGAGATGGGGGGATACTGTCGTAGATGCTGCGCGCCGGGCCGAGAAACGTAGCCAGCTCTGGCTGCAGAATTTTAGCCTTGATGAGGGCGATGAGCGGTTTCTTGAGCAATCTTTTGGGGATATGCTCAAAACCGAGCCTGACGAGGTGGCTTGCTACTATTACTGGCGAAATAATGCTGATCCCGAGCGGATCTGGCAAACGACACGTGGCCTATTGCGGCGTATTCCTCGTCGCCAGCTTCACTGGCAACCAACGCTTTCGCGCATCCCTATCCCCGCCTTACCGGAAGCCGAAAAAGAACAATAGACGCAAAAAAAGAGTATGGCGGGCTGATCGTTCAGCTTTTCATACTCTTTTTTGCGTTTTGTTTATTAGCAAAGGCTATTAGCGAGGCAAGAAGGCTGGCGAGTTCTCTTTTTCTTCTTGCTCAAGTTTCTCCAGCAGCTGACGCAGCGCCTTGATGTGCTGCTCTGTCTGCTCGCTAGAGCTGCTAGCTGTGAGAATAACCGCCTGGATACCCAGCAGGCTGAGGTTATAGACGTCAGCCTCGCTCAACTCTCCTTTTGCCTGGACAAAAGCCGGGAAGCGCGCAGCTTCGCGCACCGCGCGGTAATTCAAGAGCTCTTCTATAGTTAAAGCTCCAAGGCTATTAAGGCTAAAGTCTAAGCTCACGGCGGTAACGCCATTGAGGCCCATGATGTTGCGCAACAGTTCCGGGTAAGTCTCCTCAGTGCGCAGAGGAACTGTAACAACTTTTTCCAGTTCCTTTTTTTCGAGCGTGAGAAGATGCGCCGGTGCCTCGAATGGCAAAATTACAAAGCTGATCCCCTGGTCCTTAATGTGGCTCAGGCTATCGCGATCCAGCTTATTCAGGTTGCCGGTAATACGCAGCCCGGAAACAAGGTTCTCGCTGCTGGCTTTAGCAGCCTCGATCTCCCGCTTGAGCGTCTCAAAGAGCGTATTGTCCTTGCCATCCCAGGTAAAGAGGAGGCCATCGGCTCCAGCTTTAAGAGCTGCCTCCGCTCCCCCTGCGCTGATAGTAGGGAACTCGACGACAAGAGCTGCCGCATGCGGTTTAGACTCTATTCTATTCTTGCCAAGGAAGCCTATGCCACTACTGCTCTGTGCTCGGCGTGCCTGCGCAAACAAATCTTGCAGTTTAGCCATATCCTTAACGTCTCTCCTTATCATGGTACGGCCATATGCATATGGCTCGTGCTGTGCAGTTGTTTTATTATGCTTGCCAAATTGTGAATGTTAGTCCATTATAGCACTTCTGTGAACGACAGCGGTATGCTTTGCCAGGCGAAGCAAGCAGCTTACGCCAATTCCGGTTAAATCATAATTCCTATATCCTTGCCCCTTCTACCTACATTGTTTATAATGGGCGGGACTCCAGGTTGGGGGATTTGGTGTTTACAATTCATGTTGATTAGCTGTTGGAAGTGTGTTATGTTGCAAGATGCTGTAGAAAGTTTTATTGCCTCACTTTCTGTTAAAGAGTATGAGAATGGTGGCAATCATCGAAATACCATCATGGCTTATCGGAATGATCTGCGCCAGTTAAGTGCCTACCTGGAGCAGCAAGGCTTGGAGGAGTGGTCACAGATTAGCCAGGAACATGTGCTTGGCTACCTTGTAGAGATGCGTGATACTCAGGCCTACCGGCCAACGACAATTGCGCGTAAGCTCGCGGCCCTCAAGTCGTTTTTCCGTTATATCCATAATAGCGGTATGATTGCCAGTGATCCGGTGGAGAAGTTAAAATCCCCACATATAGAGAAGGATTTACCCCAGGTTTTAAGCGTCGAACAGGTTGAGCAGCTCTTTGCTCTGGTAGAGAATACCACACCAGGCGGGCAAAGAGATTTTGCTATGCTGCATGTGCTCTATTCTACCGGGATGCGAGCATCTGAAATTGTCTCTTTAAATATGGCTGACTGTGAAATAGCGCGGGCCAGGGTACTTTGTCCCGTGCACAGCGGTCAGCTCAAGCGTGAGCGCGTGTTGCCCTTATCCTCTCTGGCGATAGAGGCAATGCAGCGTTATCTTACAGACGGGCGCCCTCGTCTGGCACGTCGCACAGGGGAAAGTGCGTTATTTCTCAACCATCATGGAGAACGATTGACTCGGCAAGGTTTCTGGCTCATTATTAAAGGGTATGCGCGGCAAGCTGGCATTACCGACCTTACGCCGCATATGCTGCGGCACTCCTTTGCCTTTTTGATGCTTCAGGAAGGCAAGGAACTGCGCTTTGTGCAGGAGCTGCTGGGGCATGCGCATATCTCGACT
This sequence comes from Ktedonosporobacter rubrisoli, assembly GCF_004208415.1. Classification (GTDB taxonomy): domain Bacteria; phylum Chloroflexota; class Ktedonobacteria; order Ktedonobacterales; family Ktedonobacteraceae; genus Ktedonosporobacter; species Ktedonosporobacter rubrisoli. The sequence continues at coordinate 9,583,702 of NZ_CP035758.1, forward strand.
ACGCAGGTCTATCGCCATCTGGCGCTGGCTACCGTGGCTCATAAATAGGGCCACTCTTCCGGCAAGATCAGGCAGGCATAGCTCTGCAGGGTTGAGCTAGGATTGTGTCGTTGACGGAGTTTAAGAAACAGGAATGATTTTTCTACTCTAGCTGTGGGATACATTGGCACTCACCTGGAGTATGGCATAGCTAGTGCTGGAGAGCACTGCTAGAAGGTTGCAGAGCTATTTTAGGAAGATCCCGGGTTCTTAAACTCCCTTTGATCGGGGGAAGATGATGCTGCAATATGAACAGGCGACGGAAGCTGCTGCTGTCATTCGCAAACATACTGACCGCCGCCCAGAGGTGGCCATTGTGCTTGGCTCGGGTCTGGGGGATCTGGTAGCAGATCTAAAAGATGCTATCGCGATACCATATGCGGAGATCCCGCACTTTGCGCGCTCTACGGTTGTTGGTCATGCAGGCCGTCTACTCATAGGTTTGCTTGAGAATGTGCCGGTAGTTGTGATGCAGGGGCGCTTTCATTTCTACGAGGGCTATGCCCTACAAATGATTACGTTGCCTGTGCGGGTCATGTCTTTGCTGGGCGCGAAGACGCTGATCGTGACAAATGCCGCAGGCGGCGTTAATCCTCAATATCGGCCGGGCGACTTTATGCTTATTCGCGATCACATTAACATGCCAGGTCTGGCCGGCGCCAATCCGCTGGTGGGAGCCAACGAAGAGCGCTTTGGTCTGCGTTTCCCACCTCTGGCCCATGCCTATGATGCGCAGTTGCGTAAGCTTGCCCATTCGGTTGCTCAGAGCTATCCTGAGATCACTCTGCATGAGGGTGTGTACACGATGGTGGCCGGACCCAGCTTTGAGACTTCGGCGGAGCTGCGCTTCTTGCGGACGATAGGAACTGATGCCGTAGGGATGTCAACGGTGCCGGAGGTGATTGTTGCGCGCCATATGCAGATGCGTGTTCTGGGCTTAAGCCTGATTACAAATCTGGCAACGGGCGAGGAAACGGAAGAAGTCAACCATACCGAAGTATTGACTACAGCCGATGCCGCCCGTCCCAAGTTTGCCAATCTGGCACGTGGAATCGTGCGTGGGATTGCTAATTATTCGCCGTCTTGACTTTGATAGGTGCTGTCCAGCTCCAGTTAGCATATGTGCCTTCCCAGTCGGTGAGGACGGCAAGTACGTAGCTTCCATGATCCACCTGGGGAGAGACAGTAAATTTCCATTGACCCTTCCCATTTTGGCATGGCTGAACCTGTGGTGTGCTGGGATCAAATGCCAACGCTCCCTGAACTTCATTTGGCAAGGGCTGAGACAGGGCCGCCGGATTGGTCCAGACGTCGTTGGGAACGCTGACTCCTTTGGGAGATGAAAGCCAGAGCCGACAGGTGATACCAGAATTCTGAATGGGTTTGCCATGGCCGCATGGCGGAGTGCTGTCGATGGATTTATCTATGGCCTGGGCTGCGAATGTGTATGTGGTCGATCCATCGGCTACCATCTCTGTGGAGTACTGACCTAGCTGCGGGCAACCCAGGGCCACTTTCCCCTGCGTCGCCTGCGTGGGCTGTGTCTCCTTCGTGGCCTTGGCAACCGGCGAAGAGGTTTTTTTCGGCTGTGCTTGCTGCGCCTGCGAGGGATGATTAAGCGCACCTACGGTAAAACCAACCAGGAGGCCAGAAAGAGCAAAGAGGGTAATAGCCGTGATGAGCATTGTTCGCGATCGCGAGTTTCTATTTGGATTTGGATTGGAAGCAAATTGTTGCATAATATATGATCGCTCTTTTCTGGTACTATGATATGTATTACTTGCTCTTCATCATACCATGTTCTCTACCACGTTTCGATGAAAGTAAATGGGAACTAGCCCAAATTGGCGCCCTACCAGGCGCTGGATTGGGCTCAACTGAGCATCCTGATGTTGGAAGCTAGAGCTTGCTTATGCGGTCAGAAGGCCCATAAACGGGAGCTGGCAAGTGCGGATGCGGCCCCACTAACCTCTTTCTTCTCCTGGCCACCTCCAGGCGCCGCAAAAACCAGAACTAGAAGCCCTTAAAGCTATGCTTCTCGCTTTCTGCAAAGGGAGATCGATATGGTAAAATGGGAGCAAGTGCATGTTTTTGATATGGCGGGAATACATCTCCTGAAAGAAGGCAGTTATGGGCTTCCATTTTGTTGATATTCTGATCATTGCTTTTATTGGCCTTGCCATCTTTGGTCCGAAGGCTTTGCAGTCGATGGCTCACAGCGCTGGCAAAGGGGTAAATCAAGCCAAAAATATGAAGGATAAGCTGATGGCTGAGCTGCCTATGGATGAAATAAGCCAGGTCGCTGAAAGCATCCCACAGGTCCCTCTCAATTCTCAACAGGCTGTCCAGATGCTGTTGACGTCCTCCAACACGCCGGCTGAGAAATCGGCGGAAAAGAAGCAGCAAACAAGCGAGACTCCGCTTGAAAAGAAACAGGAAGTGCGCGCAGCCGAGTAAGGATGGCAAGAAACCTGGGTGCGGAGCCTGACTTGCAACATTCAAACGTGTTGCAAGCAAGCGGGAGACACAGGACTTTATGTTATGCGCTTGTGAGCCAGGCAAGGCAGTCCGGCCACCAGAGCTCTCTGTTTAGAGAGTCTAGATGCCCCATACCAGGAATGAGACGGACCTGAATATGTTCGCCGGCAACGGGATGGGCAATCCGCAAAGCTGTCTGAAAGCGCAGAGCTCCATCGGGCGGTACATGGGTATCCTCTTCGCCACAGAGAAAGTATATGGCGGGGCCGTGTGCAAAGTTTGCCAGGTTGGTTAGTGGATTCAGATGATCGTAGAAGTAGTGTGCGTAGGCATCGGGCTCACCAGGAGGCAAGAGCTTGTCTGGGTTGGCGACCTCGTGCATCCCTGGTCGTAGCCAATCAGGCGTCGCAACAGTTGCTGCTACCCGTACGATATGGCGATCGAGGCCAGCCGCGGCAACAGCGATGTCCCCTCCCATTGAAAGCCCTCCCACAGTAATGGAAGGCTCGACGCCAAGAGTTGCTCTTGCCCAATCAGTTACCTTGAGCAGATCAAAGGCAGTCTGTCCCAGAATGGGCCACATATAGCGCCGAAAGTTCCCAAAAACGCGGGCTTGTAGCTGCTCGCGTGACTCCGTGCTACGCTCGCCATGTTGCCAGGCATCTAAGCTGAGCGCAACAAAGCCCGCTGCTGCAAGTTCCTGTAGGTAAGGAAGTACTGTTTCTTTTGTGCCGCTGAACGGGTGCAGGTAGATAATCAATTCTCGCCGCGGACGCTCAGCCTGAGGCTCAAACCAGATAACGGGAATATGATCAACCCAGGCGTGGGAGCCGGGCAGAGATTGATGTGTACTGCTCACGATATTTCCTCCAAATGAAGTGGGTGAATGGTTCAAGAGCTGCTAAAAATTTGTCTCTCAACAGGACTTCCGCGTTTTTCTCAAGATCACTGTATACTGTTCCTGATGTTGTCCGAAGATATTAAAGCAGAGGGCATGTAAGGTAGTCAAGGACAGATGTTTCAGGCAGCGAGGCTCTGAACCGTCGTAGAACGTCCTCGCCAGGTCAAGCATTTTGAAGAGAGGATCGAATCAGGGAAAGCCTATTATCATCTCATTGCGCGTCTCGTGGGCTTGTTTACTCTATAGAGAGAAAATAGGACGCAGAAGGTATAATATACTCGGGGTCATACCCCACACCCTTAAATGCTGTACTTGTTTTGTACTTGCGAGGTAGGTAAAAATGGCACAGTTGCAACAGATGAAATGTGAGGCTTGCCGGGCAGGAGCACCGACAGTGACAGATGAGGAAAGGGAAGAATACCAGAAACAGGTGCCTGATTGGCATATTGTAGAAAGAGATGGCATTCCCCGTCTTGAGCGCGTTTTTACCGTGAAGGATTTTGCCACTGCCCTGGCTCTTGCCAATAAAGTGGGGGTAATTGCCGAAGAAGAGGGACATCATCCCGCTTTGCTGACCGAGTGGGGAAAACTCACGGTAACCTGGTGGACGCATAAGATTCGCGGTTTGCATCGCAACGATTTTATCATGGCTGCTAAAACCGATAAGGCCTATGCGAGCCTGAAGTAATTCTGGACCAGCTTACGTTCTGGCTTTGGTTGCGGGTTCATGCTGGCCTGACGCTGCCCGCGACCTGGCCATAGCGAATGTGGGGTATCATGTCTAGAGATCAACGCTTCCAGGATCAGTGTGTGCTTATTACTGGTGCGGCGCATGGAATAGGGCGTGCGACAGCCCTGGCTTTTGCGCGGGAAGGCGCGAAATTAGTGTTAGGCGATGCCTGTCGTCAGTATGGCTCGGTTCCCTATGCCCTCGCGCTACCAGAAGAATTTATGGCCCTCGTGCGTGAGATCGAGCAGATGGGGAGGCCGGTGGTCGCTGAGCGGGTTGATGTCACAGATCTCGCAGCCATGCAAGCTCTGGCCGAGCGCGCGTTACAGGAGTTGGGGCCAATTGATATAGTTGTGGCAAATGCTGGACTCTATTCATTTGCCCCCAGTTGGGAGCTTAGTGAGGCGCAATGGGATGAGACGCTCAATGTTTGTCTCAAGGGCTCCTGGATTACCTGCAAAGTTTGTATTCCGCAAATGCTGCCCCGACGTAAAGGCAAAATTATTTGTATGTCCTCCACGGCAGGTCAAAAAGGCATGGCTAACCTTGCACATTATGTTGCCGCCAAACATGGAGTGCTCGGCCTGGTCAAGTCACTGGCTATTGAACTGGCTCCTTATGATATAAATGTCAACGCTGTATGTCCGACGAGCATAGATACAGCGATGAATCGCAATCAGGCGCTCTACGACGAATTTGCCCGCGATGTGGGCGTGCCGGCTACTCACGAGGGCATGCTGGCCTTTATGAATCAGCTCAATCTGTTTACTAACAGAGATCTCTTACCCCCTGAAGCCGTTAGCGCGGCTGTGCTGTGGTTAGCTTCGGATGAGGCTCGCCATATCACTGGCAGCGCGCTGCCGATAGATGCTGGCTATTTAACGCGCTAGCCAGGGCGCAATGTTCTCAGTAAAGAGTTGCTTATCTTGCTGATCTTTGGCAGATGGCGTAGAAAGTGGAAAATATGAGTCAGAATTTATCCTATGATGCCATTGTTATCGGGGCAGGTCAGGTAGGAGTTCCTCTTGCTACCTCGCTGGCTCAAGCGGGCAGGAAAACAGCTATTGTTGAACGGGTCCATGTTGGTGGCACTTGTATCAATGAAGGCTGTACGCCGACTAAAACGATGGTGGCCAGCGCGCGTGCTGCTTATCTTGCTCGCCGTGGCGCGGACTATGGCGTGCATAGTGGAGCGATTAGCATAGATATGCGCAAGGTACGTGAGCGCAAGCGCGCTATTGTGGAGAGCTTTCGCGGCGGGAGCCAGAGGCGTATTGAGAATGCCAAAGTTGATCTTTTTATGGGAGAAGCGCATTTTGTTGGGCCAAAGGTTGTTGAGGTAAATTTGAACGCGGGTGGCGGGATCTGCCAGCTAAGCGCTCCTTTACTATTTATCAATGTTGGAGATCGTCCGGCCAGGATGAGCCTGGCTGGTATAGAGCAGGTTGCCACGCTAGATTCCACCTCTATTATGGAACTTGACGTTGTTCCAGAGCATTTGCTTGTGCTTGGCGGAGGATATGTTGGCCTGGAGTTTGCCCAGATGTTTCGGCGCTTCGGCAGTAAAGTGAGCATTGTACATCATGGGGCTCATCTCTTATCGCGTGAGGATGAGGATGTAGCCGACGAAGTGGCGAAGATTTTGCGCGAGGATGGCATAGAAATCTTGCTTGAGGCGCAGCCAGTACGCGTTGAGCAGAATGCTGGTGGAAGCATATGCCTGTTTGTGCGCAGTGATGGCACGGAGAAAGTGCTGGAAGGCTCACATTTACTGGTTGCTGTTGGCCGTACGCCTAACACAGATAGCCTTAACCTGTCGGCGGCAGGCGTACAGCTTGATAAGCATGGCTATGTGCAGGTGAATGAGCGCCTGGAAACAAATGTCCCTGGAATCTATGCTCTCGGTGATGCTAAAGGTGGTCCAGCCTTTACGCATATTTCCTACGACGATTTTCGCATTATTCGTACGAATCTGCTGGAAAGCGGGAACGCTAGCATAGCTGGGCGACTCGTGCCCTACACGGTCTATATCGATCCGCAATTGGGACGTGTGGGGCTCAGCGAAAAAGAGGCGAAGGCGCAAGGGCGTCATATTAAGCTGGCTAAAATGCCCATGAGCTATGTCGCGCGAGCGCTAGAGGTGGATGAGACGCGAGGTTTTATGAAGGTCATCGTAGATGCGCAGACGTCTCAGATCCTGGGTTGTGCTATTCTAGGCATCGAGGGTGGCGAGATTATGGGTATACTGGAGGTGGCTATGCTGGGCAAGGTGCCATATACCGTCTTGCGTGACGCCGTTTTTGCTCATCCCTCGCTGGCTGAGTCCTTGAACAATTTGTTCGCGATGCTCTAAGCCTGCATCGAGGCCCATTGCTCCGCTGCCGAAGCTGCTTACAGTTGCTTGGTCGATAAGCGCTAAATTCGCTTATCGGCGTTGGAAGACAGCAAGCTTGCCGGTTGAGTATAGAAGCAGGCTCGCTGCCATGTATGAGGTCTGAGCTATCTTCAAGGTTGGGCTTGTGCTGATTTGCCCTTGATCAAGGCTGGTAAGTCTCGCTTAAGGGTTGGTCGGATGGTGCCTGTAAACTTGACGGGTGTGCAGATAGCTTGATTGATTTGGCGAGTGTAAGTATATCGGCATGCATTTTTGTGCGTCCCTCCGCCCTGGTTGCAGTAAAGGCCTCGTTTCCAATTTGAGCGCGAATATTCTCTACCATTTGGGTATAGGCTTTGTATTGAGCAGGATGCATATATGCGCAAGGAAGCAGCTGAGCCTCTGCAAAACCAAGTAGTAGCATTGCCTGCCGATATTGTGCCGTCTCAATAGCAGTGCGAGCTATGCCGACAAGGCTACCACAAAGCGCTCTTGTGTTTCCAATCGTGATCGATAACTGCAGCACCTCTAAATAGGCCTGATAGGCCGATTGGATTTCCCCCTGCACGTGATGGAGCGCGCCTTGCAGAAGGAGGGCGAGGGCGATATTTGGGTTATCTCCCTGCTCTCGGAGAGAGGGGAGGCTTTGCTTAACGATTTCGCTGGCTTGTGTAAGAGAACCCTGAGCAAATGCCACGTCAGCCAGATTAAGCTGCTTGGTGATCATCGTCGAGGTGTCGTTAAACTCGCGGGCCAGATAGAGGCGCCTGGTAAATAGCGCTTTTGCCTTTTCGTAGCTACCCTGAAATAAGGCCACATTGCCCAGGCTATCAAGGGCTAAAGCTAAAATGGGTTTAAGTTCTAATTGCTGTGCGAGCTTAAAGCTCTCCTGAGCTAATTTCTCGGCGAAATCGATATTGCAACTGGCGATCTCTATAGAGACAAAAGTAGTCAGGATGCGGGCACGCGCTTCCTTATCAGGTAGCTGGCGGGCAAGGGTCACACTTTCCTGTAACAAGCGTTGAGCTTCAAGCGTGTTGCCCTGGTTATACATCAGACGTCCATAACTTTCAAGCGCATTAGCCAGCGCCCACTTATCCTCCGATTTCTTTGCAGCCTCTACGCTTTCTTGCAGCAGCTCTTCGGCTTTGCCAGGGACTTTTTGCCTGTAGTAGACCCAGGCTAAATCGCTAAGCGCTCCGGCAAGGTTTTGCAGGTCTTCCAGGGTTTGTGAGAGGGTTGCACTCTCCTCCAGGAGGAGATGAGCCCGGGGGAGATCGCGCAGGCGATAGGCGAGATGCCCGGCGCGGCGTAGGACCCGTGCTCGCATAATGCTTGCAGGGGAGTGGGAGGATAGTTCTAACACGCCTGTCAGCCAGTGCTGTTCTTCGCTCCAGTAGCCGCTTAGACCACAGAACTTGCCAAAGATTTCCATGAAGCGTAAGGCAAACTCTACTTCTTTGTGCTCAATAAGCCAGCCCAGCGCGGCACGTAGATTCTCTTTCTCTTGTTCCAGGGTCTCCAGCCACACTACCTGTTGCTCACCTTTCAGATGGGGCTCAGCTTTCTCAAGAAGATCAAGATAATGGAGCGCATAAGCGTGCTGACTTTGCGTCAGCTCTCCCATCCTTTGTAAGCAGTAGAGGCCATATTCGCGAATGGTCTCCAGCATGGTATAGCGTAGCTTAGCATTGCCGTCTTGCTCCACGTGTTGGAGCAAACTATTGTCGAGCAATGCAGCAGTAGTGTTAAGTATATCGATGTCAGGGGCCGTTGTGCTGAAGAAGGCCTCAATTGCCTCTAAGGTAAAGCTGCCAGCGAAGACGGCCAGGTGGCGGAAGAGCCACTGTTCCTGCTGATTTAAGAGGTCATAGCTCCATTTCATGGTGTTATAGAGCGTTTGTTGGCGATCTGGAAGCGTGCGTAGATCGCTTTTGAGAATGTCCAGTTGCTTACGCAGCCTTGCCAATAAAGATGGAAGGGGGAGCAATTTAATGCGCGCCGCAGCCAATTCAATGGCCAGAGGCAAGCCATCCAGATGTACACAAATCTCGGCAATAGGCCCGACATCATTGGCTCCAATCTTAAAATTGGAAAACACAGCTTTGATACGTTGCACAAAGAGGGCTATGGATTCGTAGCGTTCCAGCTCTTCAACTGGCGGCAAATGTTGCAGGTCCGGCAATGTCAAGGGTTTTATGCTGAATTGCTGCTCCACATACAAGTGGAGCACCGCCCGGCTGGTCACCAGCACTTTGAGATGTGGGCATTGGCCTAGCAAATCTTCTATGGCTGGGGCTGCCTCAACTACCTGTTCAAAATTATCGAGAATGAGTAGAAGATGCTTGTTCTTTAAAAGCTGCTTTAGGCGTTCGAGGATGCGCTGGGAACCATTCTCGTGAATGCCTAAGTGCTGAGCAATGGATGGCAAAACAAGCGCAGCGTCAGTGATGGAGCTCAGTGAGACGAAGCAGCTCCCATCAGTAAAATATGAGCGTACTTCGTTGGCCACCTGGACGCTGAGACGGGTTTTGCCTATGCCCCCTGGTCCTAGAAGCGTGACCAGCCGTATATCCTTGCGGCGCAGGAGCGCACAAAGCTCAGCCACATCTTGCTCGCGACCGATGAAGGGCGTAAATGAGTGTGGAAGTTCCCAGACAGGCTGCTCAGTCGGCTCTGTGGTCAGCTCATTACCACTGGAACTTGTCTTATCTAATCCCAGATCTTCAGCACTTTTGCCAAATAGTTCTTGGAGCGCTTGCTGATAGATATTCCGCGGAACGTTAGCGCCACGCTCCCAGCGGCCCACAGTATGAGGATCGGGCACACCAATTCGTTCTGCCACATCCTTATGGGTCCAGCCGCGGCGCTCTCGTTCTGCTTTTAAGCGATAATTGGGGGTCGCTTGTTTTTTGTGATCATTGCTCTCTCTCATATTGCTGCTTTTCTTTAGTATGTCACCTCATTTGGGCGTCACTTGTGAGTTTCGTTCAAAGAGGAATTCCCCGATCATATATAGTTGCAGCATTTAATTCTATCATATCAGGATAGAATTTGCCCCCTGAATGCCCCTTATATGCCCTCGCTTTAGAAAGGCTTTCCTGGTTATGCTTAAAGTACCAGGCGGATATTCTAGCCCCAGAAATAGATCATACCCTGTATTGCCACTTTAGAGCCTGGTTGCAGGATTGTGAGAGTGAGGACTTTAATGAAATTACATGAGAGGTCGGAGATGACGAAAGTACTAAATAAAGAGACGAGTGAAGCTATATTAAGGCGCTTTGAATGGTATATTACAGTGCAGGTTAAACGTCAGATAAGCTGTTATCCGTCGCTGGCTCATCCGTCGCTGCTAGATCTAGAAATTGATGAGTTCGTGCAGCGCGTGCGGATCAAATTGTGGAGGATGTGGGAGCGGGAGAATATTCTTCATCCATATTCTTATATACGACGCATTGTGCATAGTGAATGGATTGATATGCTACGTCAGCAGAAGCACACGCTCCCATTATCCGCAGCTGAAGACTATGAAGAATGGCATTACCCGGAGGTGAAAGGATATAGGCGCGAAGCAGTGAGGGACCCGGCAGATGAAATAGAGCAGCAGATGGAAGCGCGGGCCTTCCTCGATGAGGTCGTGCGCACGGTACTGGCTCTGCCTCCCCGGCAAAGGCAGGCCATGATCTGCTCATTGTATGATAAAGCTGACGACCTGGCCCAGTTAATCTCTGCTTTCAAGGCCCATAAGACAGATATCGAAGCAGCGTACTGGCCTGCTGAGAAGGCGGAAAAACAATTGCTGCAAGCATCTCTAGCTGCAGCACGTAAGACGCTGGCGAAGAACCTGACATGCCGCTGGCGTGATTGCTGCTCGTGAGGTAAAGCAGAACGAAGAAGTCTGCGCTAACCAGGTAAACCTCTTCGCTCTGCTTTATACAGATAGCGCTGTTACGACGAGACTTTTTTCTCGGCTGGAAGAATGCGATTGAGCGTAGTTCCACAAACCGTGCATTGCCCCTGCAATGCAGGCTTACCATTTTTCATGGTAATCTGGTGGGCATCCTTCATTTCGCGCTTTTCTTTACACTTAACGCAATATGCAACTTCTGCCATGCTATTTTTCCTTTCTATATATCGTGTCATAGGATAGCTATCAATGCTATGATGATTCACCGTTGGTATCTATCTACACGGATTTGCAGACCTTTAAGCTTCAAAACTCGCCAAAAAGTCTACTTGCCTGTAGATGGAGGCGTTGATGCTGTGCAGCTAAGGTTGAAATAAACATATGAAGGGCTCTAGCCTTTGCTTATTCCATTGGCTCAACTGCCGCGTACTGGCGTAAGAAAAATGCCACCCCTTCGCATAAGCTTTACAGCTCTGCAGTTGAGAACGCTTCCTGGCTCCAGCTGAGCTCCGTCTGGGGTATACCGGCAGCCACCCAGGCTTTGAGCGTAGCCCCAAGATAGCCCGCGTTATTCCCTAGCTGGGCCGCGAGTAGGGCTGGCACTGGCTGGAAACGAACAAATTTGCTAAGCTGCTCTTTTAAGGGCTCAAATAGCATCTGGCCGGCATCGGCCATACCACCTCCAATGACAACTCTTTCCGGATCTAGCAGGGTAACATAGTTAGCAAGACCAAGCCCTAGTGCTTCAATTGCGTCGTCCCATACCTGACGAGCGATGCTATTGCCAGCATTGGCCAGCTCTGCGACGTCGCGTGCGCCTATTTCCTCAGTAATCTGAGCCAATGTACGATAGCGCTGAGCGACAGCCGAGGCCGAGGCCAGAGCCTCGATGCAGCCTCTCGCTCCACACGCGCAGAGCGGTCCATCATGGGGACGAAGCATGATATGGCCAAATTCTCCGCCGACGCCGTTGACCCCCACATAAGTTGCCCCACGTAGCACCATAACGGCGCCTATGCCCGTGCCCAGAGTCAGAAATAAATAGTTTTCGCTTCCGCGTGCGGCTCCCAGTAGTCCTTCTGCGAAGCCGGCAGTTCGTACGTCATGGCCAATCGCAACGGGGAGGCCGAGATGTTCCTCCAGAAGCTTGTGAAGAGGCACATCTTGCCAACCAAGGTTAACAGACTTCAGGGCAATGCCAGCTTCTTCATCTACCAACCCCGGTATTGCTACGCCTGCCGCCGCGACGTGTTCGTTTCCCGCTTGCTTTATCAGATCAGAGGCGAAATTGAGAATGCTTTCGATCACGGCTTTGGGGCCGCGTTCACGATGCGTCGGTCGGTGCTCCTGGAGATGGACATGCCCCTGCAGGGTCACTACTGCCCCCTTGAGCCCCGTACCCCCTACATCGATACCGACTACAAACTGCTCACTAGCCTCTATAGACATTTCATTTGCTCTCCTTGTGGAAATGAAGAGAGGCCAAAAATGACCTCCCTTTGCTAGTACTATGGAGCTCTGCTTATCTCTCTATACAGACACCATGCTCCAGAGCTTGTATGCTGGTGTGGAAATCTTTGCCTATCCTGCCTGCGTTCCTTCTGCATCCTCTTCTCCTTAGCACCCTTAACTGACTATGAAAGAAGATAACTTTGACTCTCAGGGAGTATACACAGTAGTAGGGTAAGCGCCGTGCGCCTTACTCCATGACTGGAGTAGGTTTCACTGCGCTCCCCCCGAACTAGCCGTACACGTTTCCGTGTAGCTAGCTCTCCAGTTTTCCTTGAGCGCTTCTTTTCGCTTAACTTGCCTGCGTGCAGTTCATCATGACACTCAACACAGAGGATCATGGTTTTCCGGCGTCGCTCTATCATCTGGCGTTCCCAGGCTTCTTTTCCTTTGAGATTTCCCAGTTTCCGTACATGGTGTACTTCCATTTGCCCCCTTGAGGTGCCGCACCACTCGCATGTGTGTGCAAGGAGGCGCTTTCCTAATTCAGTTCGGCTTGTATACGGATGCGTGTTTGGGAGCAGATCCGGGTCACGCCGCGTCACTTTTTCTTTCATGAGTTGCCTCGTGGATGAGACAAGTTCATACTCCTTGATGGGTTTTCCCTCTTCACTGAGAGTAACCACATATTGGTTTGGCCCTCTTTTCAGGCTCTGTGCAACTTTCTTGAGAGAACTCCGGCGTTTGTTTGCCAGGGTCCGTAAAAAGCTGCTCGTTGTGAGCCAGAGGAGTGATGGTGCGACTAACTTCAAGTTATCGGCAAGTGCGTAGTATCCCAGAAACCCTCTAATTTCCGCATTGTAGATCATGAGAATTTCCAACTCACTGAGACTGAGGAGCAGCTTTCTGTGTGTCCCACGCCATTTCTGAGGTTCCCCATACTTTTTGGCGAAGGAGACGCTTTTGTCATGAGGAAGGAGGAGCGCCAATTGGTACTCGGTTGCTCGCCTCGTGCGCATACCGATTTTCGTTCGGGTGCGTCGTATGCGAGTTCCTTTCCATCGGACAATATCGTATCCCAGGAAACGTACCTTGTTAGAGGCATGGGTGATCAGCGTTTTTTCTGCTGATAGCTCTAATTTGAGTTCGTCTCGTAGGTAGGTTGTGAGCCATGCTTTCATCTCGGTTGCGTCGGCTTTACTTCCGTTTATTCCCACAAGCCAATCATCAGCGTAACGCACGAAGTACATTCGTCGGTAATTGGGGTCTTGAGGATCTTTTGCGGTTGTCTTGAGCTGGCGCTTTTTGAGTGCCTTGTACACTGTCCAGTCACCCGTTTGCCGAGCTACTTTTTTGGCTCGTACAAGCTGCTTGCAGATCGTAGCATATTCCCTCGTTACCTTCCTGGCTTCCCCTTTGTTGAATTCGGCTACTTTCGTTGCCATGATCTGGTCCAGTTCGTTCAGGTAGATATTACTTAGGAGTGGGCTCAGATTTCCTCCCTGTGGTGCCCCTGAGTAGGTTTTGTGGTAGTGCCAGTCTTCCACATATCCTGCTCTCAGAAATTGCTCGATCAGATGAAGAAATCTCTTGTCTGTGATCCGCTGACTCAGTATGCTCAGAAGCGTTCTATGTTCGAGATGGTCGAAAAAGCCTTTTATGTCTCCCTCTATCCACCATCGAACTCCGATCATTCTTTTAACTGTTTCTAATGCGGTATGGCAACTTCGTTGTGGCCGGAAGCCGTGTGATGCTTCTGAGAAGGTTGGTTCATAGATCGCCTCCAGGATGAGCTTAACTACCATTTGAAGTAGTTTATCCTGAAAACACGGTATCCCCAGTGGTCTGAGTTTACCGCTGGCTTTTGGTATGTAGACGCGACGAACAGGTTTTGGGACATAGCGTGACGCCTTGAGGTCGCCTATCATATCCATGATGAGTTGCATCCCTGCCCCGTCAATCGTTTTCCCATCCATACCCTCGGTCATATTCCCAGGTTTGGGAGCGATCTGTTGGTATGCCAGGAGCCACAGTTCGGGATTGTACAGCTTTTGGTAAAGTTTATCGAACTGTATCTCTGGTTTCTGGGCCATTTTGCTCAGTATTGCAAGCAGAGTATTCGGTTGTTGCACTGTGTGCTCCTCTTTTCTTCTTGCAAATGGAAAACCTGCGTTCCTTCGCCCTGTACGCGATCTTCTCGCGCTCCCTGGATGGTCGTGACTCCATCGACTACTACGAACGCTCCGTCATCTGGTCTGATTTTCAGGCGCTTGTGCCATCGCATCTTGTCTCCATTAACCTGATGCTTTCAGACTCGGATGATCCCGCATTCCGTGCATTTTGTACGTTCTAGCATGAGGTAGGTCCCTGACTCACATCCTTGAATATGCGTATGCATATCGCCTTTTCCCGTAGAGTACAGAGCGCTCAAGATAATCGCTCTGTAGGGATCAGCCACCGTCGTCAAATGCTCTGGCCGGTGTGCCATCACTAACACGTCTGGATGTTCAGGTTCGGGCAGTCTAGCTCTAACCATGTCACGCGGGTCTGACGCATCTTCGGCTTACAGCATTTTGGCCTTCATGCGCGTCAGGAACATGCTACTTTCCCCTTTCTCTTTCAAGTCCAGGTAGGTTCCTTGACCCTAGAACTTCTCTACAATTCTAGCTGGCTCTACCAGCGATACAAAATGCCGTGAAACGGCGCACTCTTAAAGTGATGAAAAATGTGCCCATCAGTCATCCGTTTGCACGGCCAGCCGTGGAGGGCAAACTGCGGTGCCCACTCCTCCTCGCCCCAATTGCAAAGGGTCGGAGCTACTTGAGGCATCGGTTCACTTCGCTCAAACGCTTCACTTCCGAGGAAATGGCTTGCGAAAAGGTGTGAACAGAAGACGGGTCGATTTTACTCCTCTCCCGATTTTGAGAGAAACCAGTATCTCAAAGAGAGAGTTTATTCCCCATGTGGGGGATTGTCAATCCTTCATTCGACCACATTTGTCTCTCTCTGACCTCATTTCGTAGAAACGTTTATTACACTCCACCCCATGCGGTCAAGCAAGAATAAAACGGGAAGTTACAACCTGGATTGGGCCCTCTAGACTGAGAGCTTGAGCCAGAGATGTGCAGCTGGCATCCAGGTTGATAGAACGGATTAATCCTGTTCTCCGAAGTTAGTGTTGACCAGTTGACATAGAGTGTCAACTGCAGTCTTCTCGTCATCACCTGTTGCGGTGATCTTGATGCGATCATTGGTCTGGACGGCTGCAGCGAGCAGGCGAAGGATACTTTTTGCGTTGACCGGCCCGTTTCCTTTGGATAGATTCTCTACGGAGATCTCCGAAGAGAAGGAGGCTGCTGTTTTCACAAACACAGCGGCCGGACGGGCGTGCAAACCTACTTTATTATGAACTATAACCTCACTTGATGTTGCCAAGAGTCTCTCCTCCCTTACGTGTTTGATGCATAATGTGCCAGGTTAACTTGATTTGAGGAAGACATACCATGAAGGGAAGGCATCCAGAGAGGCTGGTGTGTTCCTCTCGTATAGTCTCAATCAGAGCTGACCCGCGGATTATCAGAGGGATGACGTGTTCAATGCATCATCCGCTGGAAATAGATTACTTGCCAGATAGCTGGCGCGTCAGATTAATCACACCTTCTTTGGCAGCTTGCATTGCCAGCTCGCTCAGTTCCTGAACTGTAGCTCTTTCTCGCTGTACCAATACCTCAAGCAGCATGGGCAGATTAATCCCGCAAATTACTTGGGCCCCGTTTAGAGCCAGATAGGAGCTTGCATTAGATGGACTGCCCCCCATAAGATCCACAAGCACTAACGTCTGTGCACTTCCTCCTACTTTATCTACAGCTGCCTCGATCTCACCACGCAATACATCAAGATCAGCGGCAGGGTCCATTCCAATGGTCAAAAAGTTTTCTTGCGGCCCGACAATCATTTCGGCGGCATTACGCAAGCCATCTGCTAACGAGCCATGTGAGACAAGTACGATACCAATCAAGTAATAACCTCTTTCGTGTGAGCCCGTCAGAGTGCGCTCCCCATGTGCTTAGCGCACTCCTTTGGGTTCATGGGATCGGCTCACACTTTGCCAGGATGCGCTGGCTATGTGCGACCTTCAAGATGCTAGAGAGCCATGCCATTTCCGTTCTACTGGTGACAGGGTTCTATGCTAGAGCTTATGGCGTATTAGAGATATGTATCTACACGCTACGAAAGCCTAATACAAAGGACACCGCAGGGTGGCTTACCTGGAGTGTCCTTCGCATCCTTAGAGAATACCAAACAGGCTGCATACAAAGCCTATGACTGCCAGGATCAAGAGCGTCCAGATAACAGGAACTTTGAGTCCTTTGAGCAGCCAATAGGCAAAAGCAACGAGGGCGACAGGGATCGCGTAAGGCAAAATTTTGTCGAGCACACCCGTCTGGATCGAGACGGTTTGTACCTGTTTAGCGCTGGCGGCATATGTAAAGGACAGCGGCGTTTTGAGGCTCGACATGATGCTCGGGATGAAGCCGCCAATGACGATAAGGCCCATAATGGTAGCCAGCTCGGTAACCTTGTTGACCGTGCCTTCGCCCGAGACTTCGCGGGCGACGTTAATGCCCTGGCGATAGCCGAACCAGAATTGGGGAATCATCGTTGCGATCAGCAAGACGCTACCAAGCAGCATGATGGCTGGTCCAATGAAGCCAAGGCTACCTCCAGTCATGGCTATACCGGCTGCTGCAACGCTCAGGAGTGGCTTAAAGAGCACGCCTGTGAGGGTGTCACCGATACCGGCCAGCGGTCCCATCAAACCAACCTTGAGGCTATCAACAACTTCGCCTTCTTTTTGTGCCTCCATCGCGGCAGTGGCGCCGAAGACGACAGGAGAGACGTAAGGGTTCGTGTTGTAGAAGGCAAGGTGCCGTTTGATGGCTGCTACTCTATCCTCTTTATTCTTATATACGGCCGAGATAATTGGCATCATGGAGTAGACGTAGCCCAGCCCCTGCATGCGTTCGTAGTTCCAGGACCACTGCAGGCTGATGATGTGACGCCACATGGCTCGCGTGAGAACCGAGCGGGGCAGCTCGACAACTTCGCCCGAGCCATTCAATGCCGCGCTGTCGGTTGTCGTGACTTCTAGATCAGTCTCGGGAACATTCTGTTCGATCTGCTCAGACATTGACCTCACTCCTTGTCGTTTGCACCATATTGAGAATAAATCCGATAGCCACAGCGAGGAGGGCGATAGCTATAACTGGTACATTGAGATAAGCGTACAGGACAAAGCCAATGATCAGGAAGGGCCAGTACTTCTTAATGGGGAGCATGGTAAACAGAAGCGCGAAGCCCAGAGCCGGAAGGACGAGTCCTGCGGTATGAATGCCTTTGGTAAGCCACGCGGGTGAGTTCGCAACCAGGGCCTTGATCGGGCCGGAGCCCAACCAGATGGCTAAAAATACCGGGATTGCACGGGTGATGCCCCAGGGAAGCTGACCCAGCAGGTGCATAAGATTAATGCCACCTTCATTGGCATCTTCTGCATAGCGGTCTGCGCCATGAATGAAGATGGTAGTCACTGCTCTGCCCAGAACGTCCATCTGTGTCATCAGCAAGGCGGTTGGAAATCCAACGGCCAATCCTATACCGATCTGGGTGTCAGGATTACCGCTGGCTAGTGCTCCGATGGCGGTTCCAACGATACTTCCGGTGAGCACATCAGGAATCGTCGATCCACCATAGGTCCATTGCCCAAGCGAGTATAGGGTAAGCGTTCCACCAACAGCCAGCCCAAGAGGTACATTACCCACAATCAGACCAGTAAATAAGCCAGCGACGAGCGGCTCGTTGAACCAGAGCCCTGGTCCAAGCCACAGAACAACGGCAATATACGCATATACAGCCAATACTATAGCCGTTACGATAGAGTAGCTTTCCATTATTCCTTCCTCCTTAAAAAGGTCTGCAAGGTGCCTGATAAATCTCTCTCTTATTGATCTCTCTCTGAATATAAGTGCTTGGCAACCTTGTCTTCTTTAGTTGAAAGCTGCGAAAATGCCTCGTTTCCCTTGTCCATTACTCCTTTCTAACTGTATTTTGACCATAAAAAGCCATATTGTGCTAGAGCAAATATAGGCTCAATTTATATGGTTACGTGTATGATGGAACAGTATATAGCCTCTTTGGATACTTGTCAAGACGTCTAGACTACTAGATTTCATTCTTGTTGCGCTTTTCCATAAAATTAATTTGAGCTTTACGTGTGTCGCGCATCACAAACGTGTTAGCAATGTACAAAAGTCTTCTGGCCCGTTTTTATGAGAAAAAGATTGAGAGCTTGGATGTAGATGATGACTTTTCAACAGGAAACTGGATCTCAGTAACGTGTGTGCTGAGGTCTTCATCCTGGTGGAGACTGATTGTACGGCAAGGACCGGTTATTGTGTAGTCGTTGGCCTGAATCCAGGTGCCAAGGGCCTGATAGGGCTCAATGAGCGTATACGGGCTGCCGTGATAAATAAGGGTTGCCATGGTATTGACACCGGGCAGCTCGCGAACTGTAATGCGTCCTCCGCTGCGTTCAACAATATTGCCAACTGACGAGCTATCCACTGGTACTGCGATTTCTACATTCATGTCGTTGTCTCGATAGCCACCGTCATGATAAATAAAAAGAGGTGAGTCGGTTTGTTTGACTTTATTTTGCGAAAGGAGATCGAGAATCTCACTGGCAAACTGGACGCGATGCACGAAATTAGCCACAATCTTACGGCTTGAGGCTACTATCTGCGGCTTGACCTTTTTTAAAATAATCTCATGCCGAGGTGTTCTGCCATCCAGCTCTATCTGAGTCAGGCGCGCTTCTACGCGGGCCAGACGTTCCTGCTCTGCCTGGACCCGTTGCTGTAACTCAGCTTGCTTTAGCCGCAGCATACCTCGCATCTCTGTTGAAGGTAACTCCTCATCGAGTAGTTGTATGATCTGGGCCAGCTCGAAGCCAAGGTCCTTAAGCGCCAGAATGCGATTGAGTCTGGGTAACTGATCAACCGAATAATAGCGATAGCCAGTGAGATAATCCACCTGGACCGGCTTGAGTAGACCAATCTCATCATAATAGCGCAATGTCCGCATCGACACCTGGCTCAGCCTCGAAAAATCGCTAATCTTGAACATAGATGAAGCCCTTTCCACAAAGTTAGAAAGCTCCAACTGCTCCATCAACAGAATACACTTTTACGTAACGAGAGAGTCGAAGGGTGATTCTGTGTATTCAAAGTAAATGTACACCTTGACGTCGCGGAAAAGTCAAGCCTTTTTTCATCAAGGCTTAAAATAAATAGATGTTTTTAGATTCGGAACTATTCAGCCTGATATATTCTCAATTCTAGCATACCAGAATATCTGGATGGTCTCTCTATCTCTAGATTAATATAAGATCCGAAAATTTTCTACTGCTTTTTGACCTTTTGCGTTTTCTCGGCAAAATTGTCAAGTTGCTTGCAAAATGGAAACGCCTGCTGGCAATGCGAGGAAAGCTAAAAGAGAGGTACTTTTGCCGCTCTTACCGTTGGCGATTTTCTGCGTACTGGGGAGAAGCTATGGAAAAAGAGACAAGGCTTGCGTACAATTGTAAATATTCAGGAAGTCTGTCTTTGGTCCTGTTCCATCTACATGTGATGCGTGCTATCCCTGTTCCTTTCTGTGAAGGATGTTGAAATGGTCCTGCAACACACTTTGATCTCTTCTCGCCTGCCGCATCCGCTTGTAACCGTCCCGGTAAGCTAGATTTCTATTTCCGAATAGCGAAAGGATGTAATCTAATGCTTGATTTTTCGCCTACAGAAGAGCAGGAAGAAATATGTCGCCTGGCTCGTAGCGTTGCTCTTGAGCAGCTGAGGCCTCAGGGACGTACAGCTGAGAAGAAGGAAGATATTTCCCCGGCCTTGATGAAGACGCTCGTCAAGACCGGTCTTACCACACCCTTTCCTGAGTCTCTGGGCGGCTCAGGCGCGCTTGAAGCCGTTACCTATGCGCTTATTGCAGAAGAGTTAGGCTTTGGCGATACAGGCCTGGCCTTAAACATTCTTGGCTCCATGCTGGGACCTCTGGCCGTAGCTCTATGTGGAAATAAAGCCCAGCAAGAGCAATATATCAGACCTTTTTGCGCTGAGCAAGAAGGATATAAGGCGCGTGGCAGCCTGGCTTTTGCCGAGCCCACGGGCGGCTACAGGCTGGCGGACTTACAAGCGACGGTGCGCAAAGATGGAGAAAAACTGGTTATTAATGGTAGCAAGCGAAATGTAATCCATGGCGGAGCTTGCAGGCCAGGGGTAGCGTTGCTGCGCCTGGAGGGTAGTGTGGGCAGCAAGGGGCTGTGTGCCGTAATTGTCCCTGAGCAGGCTGAGGGACTGCACATTCTTATCGATATGCATAAGCTGGGCTTGCTGGCTGCTCCAAGCGTTACCTACACATTTGAAAATATGGTAGTAGCTGAGGCTGCCCTCTTAGGCGAGCCAGGAAACCCAGGCGTCGTACGTATTGCGGCTCTCTACAATATTCTGCGCGCTGGCGTCGCGTGTGGAACGGCGCGGGCGGCCCTGGAGTATGCCAGCGCTTATGCTAAAGAGCGTATGGCCTTCGGTCGTCCTATCGTTTCTTATCAAGGCATTGCTTTTATTCTGGCCGAGATGGCAATGAAGCTGGATGCTGCGCGCTTGCTACTCTGGCAGGCAGCGACCGACTGGGATAGCAAGGTAGAGAGCGAGTCGCTTGTGCGCTCTGCTGAGGCCGCACAACGCCAGGCGCTCTATATGGCGCAATTGGCCACAACAGATAGCCTTCAAGTAATGGGCGGAGCAGGCTTTATGCAAGATCATCCCGTAGAAATGTGGATGCGCAATATAGCGGCAATGGAGTAAGAGACCATGATTGATTTCACCTTGAGTAAAGAGCAAGAAGCCTTTCGCGAATATGCCCATCAGGTCGCTGTAGAAGAGATGCGACCTGTCTCGTTGGCCTGTGATCAGAGCGAAAATGTGCAAGAAGCCTTTTTCTGGAATATGCAGAAGCGTTTACGCGCCTCTGCGGCTCTGCGGCCTTCCCGTGAGCCGGGGAAGGCGCGGCAGGATAACCTCTTTTCTCTGCTTTTGCAGGAAGAAATGGCCTGGGGAGATGCCGCTCTGGCAATAAGCCTGCCGGGTCCGGGCCTGGCTGCGCCGCCTATTCTTTCACAAGGTACGTCTGAGCAGCAAGCCCGCTTCCTGAGTATCTACAATGATGGGAAACTGCACTGGGGTGCTCTCGCCCTCACCGAACCGGGGATTGGCTCAGACGTGGCTGGTATGGCGACGACTGCCGCATTGGAGGGCGATGAGTGGGTAATTAATGGCCATAAACATTACATTACTAATGGAGAGCGGGCCGATCTGATAGTGACCTTTGCCACCATCGATAAGCAGCTCGGGCGGGAAGGTATCAGGCCGTTTGTAGTTCCTAAAGGTACACCTGGCCTGATTATGGGGCGCATAGAAGAGAAAATGGGCTTGCGCGCCTCACAAACCGTAGAGCTCATTTTTGAGAACTGCCGGGTCCCGAAGGATCATTTGTTGGCCGGCCGCGAACAAACGCAAAAGGCAGGCTTTAAGGCTGCCATGGGAACGCTTGATGCTACCCGGCCCCTGGTTGCTATTCTGGCGGTTGGCCTTGCCCGGGCAGCCTATGAGGCCGTGCAGCACTGGCTAGAGAAGGAATTGCCTGCTGGCTACCCATTGTCTAAGCGCCATGAGATTGAGGATGAATTAGCGGCTCTTGGGCAGGAGATACAGATGGCGCGCTTCCTGGCCTGGCGGGCGGCCTGGATGGCAGATCGACGTATGCCCAACTCTAAAGAAGCCTCGATGTCTAAGGCTTATGCGGGCTCATTGGTAATGAAAGCGACAGCCGCGGCTGTACGTATAACTGCTCCAGGCGAGGATGGAGAGACAAAGCAGTTCATTCATAAATGGTTTCGTGATGCGAAAGTCTTTGATATTTTTGAGGGTACGGCCCAGATCCAGCGCCTGATTATTGCCCGGCGTATGTTCCCGGATATCGATATTCCTTGATCGATCAGATCCGAGGTTGCTTTAAGGGGCGAGCTCATCCTGGCCCGCCCCTGGACTGTGAAGCGTCCCTATTTCTTCGGTGAGTATTCGAGATCTGTATCCGCGCCGCTTTCCATGTCCATCTCGTAATCGTCATCTTCTGCTTGCTGATCGAGCCAGGACGTACGAGCATCGCGCTTTAGTGGACGGCGGCGCTCCAGCACCTCGCGTTTGAACGTATCACGCTTAGTGGCCTGACGTTTGTCGCGAAGCTTACCTCTCATGCTTTCACCTCCTCTCCATTGAGGTCGTAGGGAATTGCCGTTGTGCACTCAGACAAAATAAGTAGCAGCAAGTTCTAATGCCTTTCTTCTACTTCTAGTCCTGGGGAGATGAGACGCACAAACGTACGGCGTAGGTCTGTAATGTCGGTAAACATGATGATCGAATGCTTCATGCTACTTTCTCTATATTATGAAGTACCGAATTCTGGGTAAGAGGGGTATACATAGATTGTGAGGAAGGTTGGATGCGAAAAAGAGCTCCTGAATGTCTATGTATCCAGGCCGCAACACTTGTCGGAGCAAGGCAGAAGCTGATCAGGCTCGCGTGTTGCCGAATAGATGAGTTCCAGCGCTTCGTCCACAATGCATTGTATACGTAAATCCATACAGCATAGAACTCACCTCCTTGAAATTTTTGTACTACCATTTCTGTTATGAACCAAACAATGATGTGCCTGCCAACTGGTAAAGAGTGTACTCGTAGAATGGCTAAAAGTCAAGCATTTTAGAGAGCAATATGGCTTGTCTGAGCTGAGTTTGTCTGATATTGCTATCTCGCCTGCGAAGCAGAAGAGTTGTCTTGTAGGAAAGTAACCTGGGAGCGTATTTCTCCATGAAACATTCCTCCTCATTCGCTCTTTAGTCTTGAACAAGAAGGGATAGCATGTATAAAATTATATCTTGCACCTGGAAACGCCGGCCATGGAGATTTGTCCCATTATGTCTTCTAGCCTTGAGTTTAGCGTTATTGTTTGCCTCATGTGGTGGGGCTGGAACTGCCTATAGCAGCGGAAGCATAGGGAATACCGCGGCTGCCACGACTACTCCTGATACCGCGGCTCAGGCAAATAGTTCCGACAATTCATATCGCGTTGGCTCTGGCCAGCAAGCAACATCGAGCGCTTCCAATACAACAGGGGCAACGAGCACTGTCGCCGTCAAGATGATCAACCAGAGCGCTGGCTCGTTTGGCTTTAGTCCGACAACACTTACGATTGCCAGGGGTACAACTGTTGTCTGGACAAATGCAACTGATGTGCCGCATACAGTCACTAGCGACGATGGCAAAACCTTTGATTCGGGCATAAATACCCCAATTAATGCGGGCGCCACGTTCAAATTCACCTTTACTAAGACTGGGAAATTCAGCTACCATTGCCAGATCCATCCAACGATGGTTGGGTCGATCATCGTAAAGTAGGCTAGAAGTCGCGCATAGCTTGTCGCTCCGCCTACAGAGTGCTACACTACGCTAAAAGCGTAAACGTATTGAAGGAGCTCGTATGCTTGCAATGGAGCGGAAGGTACAGACACTGTACTGGAGCAGTGTTTCTGGCCCACGAGGAGATTGTATCATCATGGCGACTGAGGCCGGCGTTTGTTGGACCGGAACGCCTGGTACGGCTGTAGACGAAGGGCTGTTCTGGGTGAACCGTCAATTGGCGGTCGGACGCGTAGTTGAGGGTGAGAAGGTTGCTGCCCTGCAACAGGCAACCGACGAATTAAGGCGCTATTTCGCCGGCGAGCGGATACAATTTAACTGCCCTCTTGATCTTCATGGAACGCCTTTCCAGCTTGCAGTATGGCACGAGTTATGCCGTATCCCCTATGGGGAAACGCGCAGCTATGGAGAAATTGCACGCGCAATTGGACGCCCCACCGCTTCGCGTGCTGTGGGAGCCGCTAATGGAGCCAACCCGGTGGCTATTATAGTGCCTTGCCACCGGGTGATAGGGAGCAATGGTTCCCTGACCGGCTATGGTGGTGGGTTGCCGACGAAATCCTGGCTACTAGCTCTTGAGGGTGTCGGGGAGTAGCAGTAACGTTTGGCTGGAGATAAGGGCATTATTGCAATGCGCTCGTCTCCAGCTGATGGACCTCCACATAGGTAATGCCCTGCCAGGTCTGGTGTTGGCCTACTAACGCAAAGTCGAAGCAATCAATGTTAAAAACTGCCTCGATATCCTCTGCAGGAAAATCTGCCTCGCCCTGCTGCCAGAGATTCAGACGGCCATCTGATTCTAAGCGCTCCCGTCCGCGCGCCAGGATCGCAGAAGCATCTTGCTCCCCGTTGAGCAGAGCCTGGATATAGTCAGCGCACATCTCATCTTCGTTCCACGTGTTACCTGGATGGCTGGCAGTGGGGAGAAGCGTAATACAATCTCTCGTGCTAGATGCCAACAGGCTAGCGTATGCGGCCGTAGCCCGCGCGTTAGTAAGAGCACCAAGGAGGACGCAGCTTGCATTGATTGCCCCCACGGCTTCCTGTGTGCCTGCTCCCGTGCGTTGGATGAGCTGGCGGCCGGCGAGGGGGGCTTTTGCTATTTGGGCTGGCGAATTATTGCAATTAAAGCCCGGGATAAGACGTCCCCCGATTTCACCAATCAGCCAGGCCTCGGGCTCTCTAGCGTGCAGCGCGTGAGCTTCGTCTACTGTGCGGACAAGCCAGATACCCCGGGCTCCGTTGGCAAAAGCATAACTGGCAACGCTGAAAGCACGAATGACATCGATTGCGATAACAATCCCACGAGCTTGCTCAGCCTCCTCACGCGTGCTTCGAAATACTTCCATGTCCTGCTCTTCTTTACGAATAATTGCCGGCCTGGCTCATAAAGATTTTGAACATTCCTCGAATGAGGATTCCGGCGATGAAGAGAGCAATAATGATCATAACGATCCAGAGCCAGGTGAGCTGTAGCGGGCCCATCGGGCTATGTGGATTAAGGGTAAAGGAAAGGAGCCAGACTAAAATAATTAGCGGGATGGCGATCAAAGCCAGGCTGGCGATAATTATAAAAGCTGGTAAGAGAATGCGCCACAAGCCGGAGTCCTGTAGATTCTCGGTCTTGGCTGTACCAAATGATTCTCGGTGCTCGTCTGCGACAGAGCTTTGAGCGGCAGTGCTTGAAGTATTGGCTTCCATAATCAACTCCTAAAAGAGCAATAGTATGATCGTTCTTCAGTATATCACATCTGTCTTGACACATTAGCGGTGTCGGCATGCTCTGCTAACTTAACAATTTCACCCGGTGAGTGTTAGCAAAATGCTTGACAAACTGGCTTTGTAGTGCTATATTTGCTTTTGTCATCAGGGCGCTTAGCTCAGCGGGAGAGCGCTTCGTTCACACGTGCGCCGTATGAGGCGTGCAATTCGCAACCCCGACGAAACGGGGTACCACTGGTGTCTATGGCGAAAGCCGAAGATTGTGGTTAAAGCAGCGACTAAACCGGAGGAGCAATCCGAAGGGTGCCTGAAGGGGAAACCCGGAGGGAACAACAGCTTGTCGCAGTAAGGCGGAGAGGGTAAAGTACCATAACCTCGTCCGTCAGCTAAGCTGTATATGGTCAAGCCTGTATTGGTTAAACCCCATCCGAGCGATCTAGCGAGGGTTCTACGTCATCACGGTACTATAGGGCGTATGCGTCGTTCCGTCACAAACGGTGTGAGTGTGCCGGAAGACACCACGATGCAGCAATACTGCAATGGGCAGTAACCGGAGAGTGGGGGACCTAAGTACAGCGAGAGCGAATTGCATGAGACTACGGGATCACCTAAGTACCGAGAGGTATATGGTGACAGAACTCTCATAGTACTCAAATGATCGGGGTAATTCCCGATACATGGGGAAGGGGAGTAGAAGGTACTTCCACTGATCTGTCCAGGTTGCGGTGGATGCCGTACAAAGACCGGAGGACAAGATTAGCGGCTAGGAAGCCCCAGTGATTGTAGGATTGTAGAAGGGAACAAGCCAAAGAGCATTAGTGGCAGGTGGGTTGGGAAAATCTCAACGCTGAGGGGCAGTTCAGGTACGGTTAAGAGAGATTAAAAGGGAAAAGGGTTCAAAGTGGCTGACGATCTAAGTGAAGGTTCCTTTCTAGGAACTATACACATGATAACTGACGCTGGTAATGGCCCAACGTATGCGTTAGGCGGCATGAATGTTCTGAGAGAAAAGGCACGAGCCGGAGTGCTCAGAGCGCTAATGCTGGTTAAGGCGGGAGATCAGGCAACATGGCTATTATCAAAACGAAGCACAATAACGCTTCAAGAGGTAATTGATGTGTTGCCACCTGAAATGGCACTCTATGGTACCATAGCAGGCATACAACTTGAAGGGGAGGAACAACCAACCTCGATAGTGATCTACTCAGGGCTGCACATGGAAGACCTCAGACAGCTAACGTATGCAAGGCTATACACTAGTCTAAAGCGTACAGAAGAGGTCAAGGAATTTCTAAAAAAGTGCAAAGAAAAAGCGTATATAGAAGAACAGATGCTCAAGGACCCCATACCTGTCGTAACCCTGCGAAGGTTTAGCGAAAAAGATCAATCTCAACCTCACCCCTCCCAACAGCCCAAAGAAAAATGAACCAGACCACAAACGAATAAGGAGAACAGCCCACATGCAGATTGCGGGTAACATGAAAAGTCTGGAAAGATTAGAAGTTATCCGCAGAAGGAACGGTGCAAACCGTGAGTGGGTAAACTTCGATCTCTACAAACTGATGCTCGACGAGGGCATGTATACTGAAGCTTACGGGCGTCTAGCATCCATTCCTGGCAATATGACGCCAGGCTCGGACGATGAAACGCTAGACGGGTTCTCGCTGGAAGAAATCCAGAAAATCATCGCACAGATGAAAGACGAGAGCTATCAGTGTAGACCCGTCCGTGAGTCGTTCATACCAAAGCCCAACGGGAAACAGAGAAGGTTAGGTATTCCCTGCCCAAGAGACAAAGTTGTGCAAGAGGTAATAAGAGTAATCCTTGAATCGGTCTATGATTCACCTTATGGGCCATACTTCAGGAATAACAGCTATGGATTTAGACGCAATAAGTCCTGTCATGGTGCTCTCAAGGAGATACAAGGCAAATGGTCGGGCGTCATCTGGCTCATAGAGGGCGACATCCAAGCCTGTTTTGATAGCGTGGATCATCATATACTGATAAACGCTCTCAGAAAGAAAATCAAAGATGAGCGGTTCATATCGCTGATCTGGAAGTTTTTAAGGGCTGGATACTTCGATATCCAACGAGCCAGGCACGACAGCTTAGCCGGAACTCCGCAGGGTGGGATAATAAGCCCAATACTCAGCAACATCTATCTGCATGAGCTAGACGAATTTGTTGAACAATTGCGGGTAGAGCTTGAGAAGGGTGGAAAACGCAGACCCAACCGTGAGTATGAACTAATCTCCGACAGAAGGTACAGACTGGCGAAAGCTGGAAGGGCCGATACAGAGGAGTTCAGAAAGCTGGGGGTACAAATGCGTAAGCTCCCATCACTGGACACGCGTGATCCAAACTTCGTCAGGGTCAAATATGTGCGCTACGCCGATGACTGGATGATCGGAGTCATCGGTACCTACGAACTGGCAGAGGAGATTAAACAAAGAGTTGGCACGTTCCTAAAGGACAAGCTAGCTCTAACCTTGTCGCAGGACAAGACCAAGATCACCAATGCCAGAACGCAGGAAGCTGAATTCTTGGGATATAGAATTCGGAAAGGCAGGGGTAGAGACACTCAAAAGACAAAGAAGTCTAAGAATGGCTCCGGCAAGGAATTCAAACGCCGCTCAACCGGCATGGAAGTAGTGCTGAAGGCACCAATGGATAAGCTATTAAAACGGCTTTGCTCAAAGGGCTTCTGTGACGGAAAGGGAACCCCGACGCACAAAGCAGGGTGGACAGGGTTGGATGAGGACCAGATAGTAAGCCTGTACTCTTCAATCAACAGAGGGATACAGGAATACTACAGGCCAGCAGACAACTTTGCTTTACTAGCAAGGGTACAGTATATACTAAAATATAGCTGTGCTAAGACCCTGGCATTAAAGAAAAAAGTCCCGATAACCAGGATCATGAAAAGCAGGGACATCGGCGTCCAGGTCACGAACAAAAACAGGCAGGTCAGAAACGTAATGTTCTACCGTAACACAGACTGGACCGGCAAACGGGACGCCTTTAAAGACAGCCCGAATGTAGATATAGTTCAGATGCAAGCGCGGTTAAGAACACGCAGTAAGCTAGGTTTACCTTGCGTGGTGTGTGGCAACCCGAATAAGGTCCAGATGCACCACGTGAGGCACATCAGGAAAATGGACGGGGAAGCACCAACAGGCTTCACAAGAGTCATGCAGGCGCTCAACCGGAAACAGGTCCCGGTGTGCAAGGCATGCCACACAAGGATACACAGAGGAGAATACGACGGCCTGAGCCTGAAGGACCTGGCATATGACTTACGAAAAGTCAGGATGCTAGCGGATATACCAGTAGTGGTGTTGGTTAAATCGGACCGCTCGAAGAAAAAGGCCGACGCACCGAGTGACAACCCGGAGCAAGACCTGAAGGAACTTCTTAGAGCGAGCACCCAAAGACTTAGCCTGACCTCTGGAAAATCCTAAATGGGACGACCATAGTACCTGAACAACCGAATACAGCAACGCAGCAGTAAACCTATGTGGGGGTGCCTTTTGCTATCCCATAAGCATTAGCGAACGGGTGAAACCGTCGTCTTTGTCCGAACCACATTAGGAACACTGAAACGCAAAGTTGTATGCAGGCGGATACACAAGCTGCAATCTGTGAGGGTGCCGTTTGCCTCACCAATTAAGAGGCTCTCGCCAGTTGTCTCAATATGAGACTCTTGTCACGCGGTAGCATCCCGCCACCGATCTAGCAAATCGGTACCGCAGTCCGAATCACAGGTAGCAGGTAAAACGCATTCGCAACAGTCCAAAGAACTTCCTACGGGTTGAGGGCATCGTGACTCCATACAACGGCGCAGACGTTGCGGTATGGAGTTGTTTTGTTCTCAATTCGTTATTGGAAACCTGTAATCATTGAGGCTTCCTAGTGGGTACCTTTGGAGAGCCGGATACGCTGAAAGGTGTCCGTCCGGTTCGGAGGGGGGTAGCTGGAAACATGCCTAGCAATAGGTAACGCGCTGGCTACCTACCCTATCGAAAAAGGTTGCAAAAGGCCGGGAAAGTGCTTGACAATCCCGCTCTCTCATGCTATAGTAGCCCTTGTCCGGGGCGCTTAGCTCAGCGGGAGAGCGCTTGCTTCACACGCAAGAGGCCACTGGTTCGATCCCAGTAGCGCCCACTAGACGAAGCCAGGGGAATACTACAAAATGGTGTTCCCCTGGTTGCGTGATGCGAGCCTACAATCATTGCATATCGCGTCGAGCTTGCTGTCGAAAGACTACGCTCCCGGTGTGCAAACATACGTCATGTTGAGCTTGTTGTTGAAAAACTTCGCTCTTGACGTGTGAACCCCTAGTGGGTACCTTTGGAGAGCCGTATGCTATGAAAGTAGCCCGTACGGTTCGGAGGGGGTAGCTGGAAACGTGTTCTAGTCGTATGACAGAATAACGCGCTGGCTACCTACCCTATCGAAGAGGCCACTGGTTCGATCCCAGTAGCGCCCACCCTATCCTCTATTTTTTCTCATCAGAACATCACCTCGTAGTCATTCTTCATGTAGTCAGCTAAAGCTCTGGATTAAAGAAGTTTTTGCGTGTTTATGCCTTACAATCATCTATTCCAACGAAAGCGCCTTATAGGAGAGTTGGCCAGGGAGGGTATAGTGGATCAGCGCATACTCTCGGCCATAGCTCGTGTTCCGCGTGAACGCTTCATCGCTGAAACCCTGCAACGCTATGCCTATACGGATAGAGCATTGCCTATTGGTATGGGGCAAACCATCTCACAACCGCTCATGGTGGCCCTAATGACGCAGGCTTTACAGCTGAGCGGGCAGGAACGCGTGCTCGAAATTGGGACCGGCTCTGGCTACCAGACGGCAGTACTTGCCCTCCTGGTGGACCACGTATACAGCGTAGAACGCTATCCTCAACTAACTGAGCAAGCAACCTGGCGCCTGGAGCAAATGGGACTGCAGAATGTCTCTCTGGCGGTTAGGGATGGCACGCTGGGCTGGCCGGAGCACGCACCTTATGATCGAATCTTAGTAACTGCCGCCGCACCTGAGATCCCAACGCAGTTGCTATCCCAGCTTACTAATGATGGTATACTAATAGTACCTGTAGGAAGTCAACAACAGCAAGAATTGCAGGTAGTCAAGAATGTGGCTGGCGAAAAGCATGTACGATCATTGGGAAAATGTGTTTTTGTGCCCCTGATCGGCTCTGCCGGCTGGCCCAGAAGCGAGAATGGCTAGTAGCAGAAAGCTTACTGATTTTTATAGCACTTATGGAGCCCTAAAGCTCTGATGGAATATATGTAAATTTAAAAATACTGCTCGTCTTACATGTCAGAATGTCTTATTTAGATTGCGAGGGAAAGAACAATTAGCTTATAATAGAGAAAGCAGCAGAGATAAGGCTTGCTTGTCATCAGCGCAAAGCTGGATTTGAGGAGTAGTTACATGCCTGCAATACTTGCCAACGTCCATGTGCATAGTTGGTTAGGAGTCTGGGTCCTGTTAATACTGTGGGTCGTCCTATTCAAGTGTGCGCATCTATTGGTCATGCTGGTACGACACGGCCCAATGATTGGTTGGGCGATTGGCCCTTTAGGAATTACCATCATGTTTCTGCATGAGCCCTCCATGCTCTATATCTGGCTGAATGTTTTCTGTCCCGCCCTGGTATCTGGGGTGGTACTCTATGTGGGTCTATTTACCTCTATCAGCCCTATTATGCTCCCTGAACATCCCTTTGTGCAGATCATCATAGTGAGTAGTGGGGTGCTTCTCACCAGTCTTGGTGATTTCGTCAATGCGCTGCGTGACCTGCGCCACCCATTGTGGGGAGAAGCGCGTATCCTGCGAAGCATCCAGTTTCTACGCGCTTCTTATGCTAAAATTCATTTTACCCCGTTTGGTCATTCCTATCTGAGTGATCATTTTGGTGCTAATCCAACCGACCTGTTACAGGCCTTGTAAACTGTCTGCTTATAGCGATAACGGGCGTGTGGTACGTGGTCTGATCGGGATGGTGAAGTGAAAGGTGCTACCAACGCCCTGATTATTAGTAAACCAGATATGGCCACCATGCCCATCGACTATGGCCTTCGCGACGAAGAGGCCCAGACCAATACCAGCATATTGGTGGCTGGCCGTATTGTGAATTCTATAGAACCGTTCAAAGATGTGATCGAAGTGCTCAGGGCTTACCCCTATACCTTGATCGATCACGCTTACCGTATAATATCCCTTCTGTTCCTGTAGGCGAACGATTACCTGTCCCCCCTGCGGTGAATACTTGATGGCATTATCAAGGATGTTTCCGATCACCTGACCGAGCCGCACGCGGTCTGCCCTGATTTTTGTATCCGGCACCTGCAGGTCTAACTCAATGGTATGCTGCTCCGCGCTGGCCTGAACTGAGCGCACACTCTCGGCCAGCAGATCGGCAAGATAAAAGTCTTCGTAGCTCAGGTCCAGGTGACCGGCTTGCACCTGCGAGAGATCGAGCAGATCGCTAACCAGACGTTCGAGATGCTCCGTCTGGCTCTGAATGATATTCAGGCTGCGAAGATCATAGCTTTCGGGAAGCTCGGCAACTGGGACTTCAGCCTCTGGCTGCGCGTTGCGGATCTTGCGTAGGCGCCGCTCGATGCGTCGAACCAGGTGCTGAGTGTAGCCCTTAATGGCAGTTAAGGGGGTTCGTAGCTCATGAGAGACCACAGAGACAAATTCATCTTTCAAGCGTTCAACCTGCTTAACCGAGGTCACATCGTTGAGTACCGCCACTACCCCTATTGGCTTTGGCCTGACTCCACTGGAATCAAGCAATGGTGCTGCACTAATGCTTAGTGTCAGCGGCACCGTCTCTCCGCTAAAGCCAACAACAATCTCCTGATTGGTGACGGTCTTGCCCGCGAGGGCCTGATTGACTATCTCTGTGAGTCGAGGGAGCCATGGTACACTGCTAGTTTCCATAAGCTGGTAGAGGGGGATTCCCGCTGAGAAATCAGTCTGGGCCTGGGCCAATAATTGCTGCGCCGATTGGTTTAGCGAGACGATAGTCCCCTTAGCGTCAGTAATTAGCAAACCTTCAGCCATACTTCTGATGATAAGCTTAAGGCGCTGCCGTTCAAGCTCAGCCTGGCGCCAGAGCGCGTTCTCGCGTTCGCGTAGACGAACGTTTTCCAGGGCTACGGCGGCGTAATCGGCGATCATCGTCGTCATTTGCAGCAGATGGGTATCAAAGGTCCCCTGCTTTTCATCGAACAGACTGAGCATACCGATGATACGATTTTCGACAGTCAAAGGTATATTCAGGCAGGAGCCGATTTCAGGGCCTGAAGTTGCATGTCCAGGGCGTGGGAAGGCCAGTTCATCGGGAGCATCGAGATAAGCAGTCTTGGCTAATTGCTCAGCATCGATATGTGGAAAATCTATTACACTAGCAGCGCTGGCAATACGCTGAATCATCGCTTCAAGAAATGATGGACTGAGAGGATAAGAGGGAATAATAGATAACTCAAAGGGATCACCTTTGAGAAGAATACAGCAGGCAGAGAAGCTGTAGAGCTCCTGCAGCGCTGCGAGCAACGCATGATGGACCTGAAAACGATCAAAAGCGGCGACGAACCGTTTCCCAATGGTGTTGAGGTATTCTATTTCATGGTGAATAGCCGCTAAGCGATCCCCATTTTGCCCATTGGAGGTGCGGTACGCGCTCTCTGTAAGCTGAGACTCTGATTGCACGCTGCCCTCCATGATGTGTCTTGTTTTATTGTAACTGTCTTAACTGATGCGTGACTTCATCATGAAGTGGAGGGACGATCAGATCTCCTGTTAGTTCCCGCAATCCTGAAAAACACTCGTCGAGTAATGCGTTGAGCCCTGCGGCAAGTTCCGTAGAAGTGACGCCGGCGAATTGCTCGTGGATTACTGATGGAATAATTTCGGTATAAGGGCGTGTGACAAGGCAGGCCAGAAATGGATACTTATCCTTAGTGCGGCGAGCCGCCCCCTGCACCAGCGCGCGCGTTGTCGCCTTGCCCAATAGGGGAGCTACTCGCTCATCTATCAACCGTATGGCCTTCAGGTACGCCTCAGTTACTTGCTCACGGGAGACGGAAGAGGAGTTTTCAGGCATATGTGACACTGGTTTCTCCCTTCACTTCTTGGTACGCTCTCCGTCATTTATTATAGCATAGTTGCCTATATATTGTAAGTGGATAGTACCTACAATGTTATTGTGCTGCCAGTAAAGCTTACAATGTTACAGCAGTATTAATATTAGTATACGACAGGTTTATATTTGTGTTACTAGTTGAGCTACGCTGTAAAAGGCGGTATTTTGGTTTTTGGCTACTTAGCCATTTGATCGACAATATGATTTGGAGGCGAAAGAACCCTCACTGATAATAACAGTTTTACAGCCTTAATGGTTACAGAATATAGACCCAAATGTACAAATATACCAGGATTTTCCTCTGACGATTTCGGCGCGGGCCACTGGCGAGAAGTTTGCCGGCTGGCCAGCACCTTTGCACCTGTCGGATGGGCAGCGCTTCTCTGCTGGGGAAGAAGAAAGCGTTGGACGGCTCCGTGGGACCACCCAACGCTTGTTTATTTATTTAGTCTAACTATGCCGATAGACCCCCTGGCATCAGGTGTAGCGAGCCCTTAGACCAGGCCAAAGAGACGTGCTAGCCAGAGACGGAAGCCAGTCAAAGGTTTTTGGGGTTTTGCTTCCTGGTCGGCTGCCATTTCGAGCAAGCGCTGGCGCCCTCTCTCCTGGCGGGTGCGCTCGGCTTCTGCCTCTTCCTGAACTGCATAGCGTTCGCGCTGCTCGTCGATAGCACGGGCAAAGTGCTCCGGGCGAATCTGGAAGCGACCAGCTACCTGGGGGGTATCTGGCTGTGTGGAAGCTACATTCTCATCCGCTGCTGCCTCGCTGCTTCCCTCTTTCTCTTCGGTTATCTGGACGCGGCCAAGGCCCATCTTGGGCACGATCCATTCACGTAAAGCCAGCAGCGAAGCTCGGCGACAGATAGCTTCAATATCGGCACCACTTCGCCCTTCAGTGAGCCGTGCTAGCTCATTGGCTGTCACCTCTGGCGCAACCGGTCGGCCGCGCATGTGCACGCTAAAGATAGCCTCGCGCTCAACTTCGTTTGGATATTGTAGTTCAACGACAAGATCAAAGCGTCCGGGACGTAGTAAGGCGGGATCGATCAATTCTGGCCGGTTTGTGGCTGCCAGGACGATGACACCTTCGCGACCCTCAATGCCGTCCATTTCGGTAAGGAGCTGGGCGATTACGCGGTCCCCAACGTTGCCATCATTGCCAGTGCCCCGCCGTGGGGCCAGAGAATCGAGCTCGTCAAAGAAGACTATGCACGGTGCGGCTTGCTTAGCGCGGCGGAAGATCTCGCGGACACCCTTTTCCGACTCGCCTACCCATTTTGAGAGCAGTTCTGGACCTTTAATCGAGATGAAGCTTGCCTCGCATTGATTGGCCAGCGCGCGCGCAATCAAGGTTTTACCTGATCCTGGAGGGCCAGCAAGCAGGACGCCGCGCGGGGGCTCTACTTTAGCGTTGGCATATATTTCTGGGAAGCGCAACGGCCACTCTACGCCCTCAGTAAGCATGTCTTTGATTTGCTCAAGGCCGCCAATATCCTCCCATGAGGTCTCGCTTACCTCAACGTATACTTCACGGGTTGTAGATGGCTCTACCTCGCGCAAAGCGGCCTGGAAATCTGCCATGGTGATGCTCAGATTTACCAGAGTCTCATAAGGAATGTAGCCACGCTGATAGTCGATGTGAGGGAGCACACGCCTGAGGGCGATCATGGCTGCTTCGCGACAGAGGGCTTCTAGATCAGCTCCTACAAAGCCTGGCGTTAATTGGGCTACGCGCGCAACATCAACGTCGCTGGCCAGTGCTGCATCCTTGCTGTGGATGCGCAGAATTTCCATACGTCCCCGTACATCGGGAACGCGTAGGGCAATCTCGCGATCAAAACGGCCAGGACGGCGTATCGCGGGATCGAGTGCATTAGGCTGGTTGGTTGCTCCTATGAGCACAATCTGGCCACGCGAGGCCAGGCCATCCATAAGAGCGAGCAGCTGGCCAACAATGCGCCGTTCGACTTCGCCTCCGGTCTCTGCCCGCCGGGGGGCCAGCGCATCTAGCTCGTCAATAAAGATGATGCTGGGGGCGCGCCGCTGGGCTTCCTGGAAGATATTGCGCAGGCGCGTTTCGCTCTCGCCGTAAAACTTGTTGATGATCTCGGGTCCGTTGATGACAAAAAAGGAGGCGTTTGTCTCGGCGGCAACGACGCGCGCAATCAGCGTTTTGCCGGTACCTGGAGGTCCGTAAAGCAAGACACCCTTGGGGGGTTCTACTCCCAGACGATCAAAAACCGCAGGATACTTCAGCGGAAGTTCGATCATTTCTCTAATGCGTTGCAGTTCTTTGCCCAGGCCGCCAATATCTTCGTAGCCGACGCGTCCGGGTGTGCCGTTAGCTGCGCCGCGCGCCTGGGCACGGATAATGGTTCCTACCTGCACAATAACGGCATCGACGTCGGTCTCGACCGCTGGCGGTGGGATGATTGGCAGCTCACCTGTATTTCGTCTATGGATAGTATAACTTGGGGTGGCCGGAGTCGTGCTGATGATAAGGAATTCGCGCGGAGCGGCGCCTGGAGTGCCAACGCGCAATAAGTCTCCTATGGTAACCGGTAACCCGACCAGGTAGCGCGTGATATATTGCAAGTCGCTTTCCTGGATGGGAGCCCCACCGCTCAAGGGTAAAAGCGTAACTTTCTCGGCTGTTTGCAATTTGGCTTTGCGTACCGTGACGTGCTCGCCTAGTCCAGAGGCACTATTCTGGCGTACCTGGCTGTCCATCTGGATGGTCTGCTTGCCCCGGTCTGCCATGGCGCTGGGAACAACCTTAGCCGCCGTTGTACGCGCACCAGTGATCATGACGATATCGCCAGGTTGGCAGTCCAAGCGCGCTATATCGGCGGGATCGATGCGGGCAACGCCGCGCCCTACCTGAAAACCTTCAATAACCGTGAGTTGTATGTTATCGCTGGTCTGGATCTCTTCATTCTGCTCTGGCTGGTTATCTATAGCTTGTTCGTTTGAAGTCGTCTGTGTCGTATCCGACGCCAGGCCTTCCGCCGAAAGCTTGGCGGTAGTCCCCGTGTATGGTGTTCTGTTGTCGACACCGCCTGTATTGCGCGACTCCTCCATATGCTTCCTCTTTCTCCCTACAAAAATGCGGCATGCCCGTGAGTTGTGCTATAAAACATGATCAAAAATGCTATATGTATTTATCGATGAATCCTTACATTCTGCCTGGTCGATAGCCGGTTTTATCTAACTGTACGACATGCCAAAAGTATTTACGCAGCAGAGTGGCAAAAGTTAGATCCTTCCTGACCTGTAATAATTTGGCTCTGCTGACCCATTTTAACATGAATTGTCCTGCTCTGGGGCGCAACATGAAGAGAAGCTAGATTATCTCCGCGCGTTCCATAAGGTTGTGCGAGCATCTGCGCTGGAGACATGGCCTGCATCAATCATCGTCCGACGTAAGAAGTAGCCGCCAATCAGCGCTAGCAAGGGAATAAGCAAGCCTTTGCCGCCGTTACGCCTGCCCTTTTTCGTTGATCCTCGCCCAACGAAGCTCAGGGTCTGCAGAAGCCAGGGAAGTACCAGGCCGCCCCCGAACATGAAGCGCCAGAATATATGGCCCTGCTCGTTTGGCCCATTACCGACCAGGGGGCGTGCCACGCGACCCGAGCCGCGCAAGAAGCTCAGTAGCTCAATGATTTCCAGCAACATTGCTCCCCATTCTAAGCGCTCTAGCTTATGCAAGCTTTTATGGGGGGCGCCAGTGAGACGTAGAACTAGCGAGATGAGCGCGGCGCCTGTGGATAGGGCCGATGAAAGAAAGATAGCGCCTAACGCTTTGCTGCGCGACCAGAGTGGCACGCTCGTCGCGGTAAGCAGCACACCGGTATAGCCGCCAAGAAAGAGCCCGGAAAATATGCCAGGTATAGCCAGAAGTTTTTGCGGCAGTGCGGCGAGCAGGCGTGCTCCCCACCATCTTCCCAGCAAGCCATCGCGGGCCGCCTGAATCACTGCCGTGATCCCACTGAACATGGAGAAGGTAACCAGCCCCCATACGCCCATTGACATTGGTGATTTCACCTTAAACATGCGCAGCATATTTAAGAAGCGTTCGGGCCTTCCCAGATCTTTAATCAGCAAGGGCGGACAGGGTAACAAGGCCAATAATGAGAGGTAGTAGCCTGCACGGGTGACCGCGCGATCTTCCTGGCTCCCAAAGAGCGCGGCGATGCTGGCAATTACATAACATCCTGCAGCTAAGCCGCCAAAAAAGAAATACCAGACAATTTCCCAGCGCCAGATAGGCTGCTTCAGGACAGGATAGTCATAATAGGTTGACTCCTGTTGTTCCTGCTCCGGATCTGGAGTATAGCCAGTAGTGAGCGTGGCCAGTTGCTCAAGTACTTTGTTGCCTCCTGGGGTACGGGCCACGGCGCTCCACGGGACAGGTAGGTGCCTGTAGAGGGATGTGATAATCTGCATCCCTGGTAATCGTTCGCGCTGCATACACAAATCTCCCTCCAGTTACTCCTTGAAAATGAATATGCCCAGCAGGCTTAAGATAGCGGCTGCCGCAATGGTCAGGAATGAGGCTGGCGCAACGTTGCGTGCTGGCCGCTCGGGATTGCGTGGCAGATTATACACTTCTGGCTCATCTAGCAGGAGAAAAAAGGAGTTTAAGCCACCTTCAAGGATAGCGTCGTCAGCTCCATAAAGCCTTGCCTCTTTTACCCCACGCTCGTGCAGTATTCCCAGGCGTTCCCTTGCCTGTTTTTTGAGCTGATCTACTTCCCCGAAGATGATCGAATCAGTGGGACAGGCTTTGGCGCAGGCCGGCTCTATTCCCTCTTTCAAACGATCATAGCAGAGTGTGCATTTGTGGGCCGTGTGGTCTCCCTTTTCATCACGGGCAATGACGCCAAAGGGGCAAGCCACTACACAGTAGCCACAGCCGTTGCAGATATCCTGCTGCACATATACTGTGTCAAATTCTGTGCGGATAATAGCTCCGGTAGGACAGGCTTCCAGGCAAGGAGCATTTGCACAGTGTTTGCAGACGTCGCTATGCATGAGCCAGCGTTCAGTGTTGAAAAAGGGCAGCGCCGTTCCAGGAGGTGGATCGGCGATGGGGCTGCTTGCTCCTTCGAGATTGTTAAAAAGGGGAAGGCTGGGTGCTGAAGTCTCTTCGCTTACCGGTTTTCTGCGTTCAATCTTCTCAATGAACTGCACGTGCCGCCAGGTAGTGGCTCCCAATTGCCGCGTATTATCATAGCTTGATCCGCTCCAGGTAGGATCAGGGGCTGGGAGCTGATTCCATTGCCGGCAAGCTACTTCGCAGGCTTTACAGCCGATACAGATGCTTGTATCGGTAAAAAAGCCCATCGCAGGTTGTGGCGCTGGCGGCTCTTCCTTATGTAAAGGCGCCAGGGCGTTTTGCAAGAGTTGCGCGCCTGCCTGCACGAGAGATTGCTGAGCTGGCCTTGATTCAACCGCCATCGCTTTACAACTCCTTATGAGTGAGGCGTCCAGGACGAATATTGCACATGAAAGCTTTAGCCTCTTCAATGCTCACATTTGGCTCTAGCACCATATGCGCAAGATCGTTTGTGATGCTCCCTTTGCTTTTGCCCTGGAAACCCCAATGGAATGGTACGCCTATCTGATGTACTGTGCGCTTGCCAAAGTGCAAGGGACGTATGCGCTTTGTGACCATTGCACGCGCTTCAATCTCGCCACGCAGCGTGCTGATAACCATCCAGTCGCCATGTTTAATCTGGCGTTCCGCCGCCAGCTCAGGGCTAAGTTCGGCAAAGAGCTCGGGCTGCAAAGTATTAAGCCAGGGCATCCAGCGCGACATGGGGCCGCTGAGATGGTGCTCGGTAAGGCGATAGGTGGTGATTACAATAGGATAGCGCTCGTCTCCCACTGCCGCGAGCTGGTTATTTTGCCGGCCCTTGTTATAGATTGCGGCTGGATTGCTTTGTTGCTTGTAGAGTGCATTATGCAGCGGCGCTTCAACTGCTTCATAATGCGCAGGTAATGGACCGTCCTTCACTCCGCTGGGAGCGAAAAGCCAGCCTCGACCGTCAGGCTTCATAATAAATGGATCGCTGCCGGCAATTGCTTCCATACCCAGCGCGTCGGGCGCTGGCGTATAATCCGGAGCTTTATTCAGTGGGAAATCAGGGATATCATAGCCTGTCCACTGTTTCTTCTCCTCATCCCACCAGACGTACTTCTTGCGTTCGGACCAGGGGTGCCCCTGGGGATCGGCAGAGGCCCGATTATAAAGGATGCGCCGGTTGGCTGGCCAGGCATAGCCCCACTGGAGATTCGTATAGCCGTCAGGTATACGCGAAGCTGCTCGGTTATTGCCTGGTTCTGGATAGACTCCACTATAAATCCAGGAGCCACAAGCTGTGCTGCCATCGTCTTTTAAGGTCGTGAAGCCCGGTACATGAGGAGCGTTGTGTAGTGTATAGATCTGCGTGGACTGCTCCTTCTGGCCCTGGGGATAGACATAGTAGCCGTTGATCTCTTTGAGCACTAGCTCAGGATCGGGCTCGTCAAGAATGCGCGAGCCTGGTTCGGGCTGCTCTCTCTCATAATCCCAGGTCAGCGCTTGCAAGGGGCGGTCTTTAGCTTCCTGGCTCCCTTCATAGAGCTCTTTAAGCCGTTTGCCAAGATGGTAGACAAACCAGAGGTCCGAGCGCGCATCGCCGGGTGGATCGACGGCTTTATCGCGCCATTGAAGCAGCCGTTGCGTGTTGGTAAAGCTCCCTGCTTTCTCTGTAGAGGCTGCCGCCGGCAACAGGAAGACCTCGGTTTTGATCGTAGACGGATCAATAGGCTCAGTACCCTTATACCAGAAAACTGTCGATTCAACTTCGTAGAGATCGCGCACGACCATCCAGTCAAGCTTTTTCAATGCCTCGCGCTGCATGCGTGAGTCAGTGCTACCTGCCGCTGGGTTTTGCCCAAAGAGGAAGTAGCCCTTGATCTTGCCGTCGAGCATGGCGTAGCTTGTCATCAGGTGGGAATGGTCACCGATAATTTTCGGCAGCCAGCGATAGCCGTAATCGCAGCCCTCCTCATTGACATTCTCGCCATACCAGGCCTTGAGCAGGCTCTTGATATAGGCGGGAAAATGTATCCACCAGCCAGTTTTCAAGCCAGCCGCCTCGATATACTCTGCAAGCGTTTGCTGCGAAGGAGATCTCGGCGCCGAAGTAGCCCCTTCCAGGGTTTGTTCTGTCGGCGGGTGCGTTTCTACAAATGCTGCTGGTTGAGGCATGTAGCCTGCCAGCAAATCGTAGAGCGTCGGGATATCGGTTGAGCCCTGAATCGAGGCGTGGCCGCGCAGGGCCATGATGCCCCCTCCGGGACGGCCGATATTACCCAGCAGCAGCTGAATGATCGCGGAGGAGCGAATGATCTGTACGCCCTTGGATTGCTGGGTCCAGCCCACGGCATAACAGATAGCCGAAGTGCGTTCGCGCCCGGAGTTTTCGGCCAGCGTTTGGGCTACTATCTGCCACTGATCGCGTGGGACGCCGCATACGCGCTCAACCATTTCTGGCGTGTAGCGGGCAAAGTGGCGCCGCATGAGCTGAAATACGCAGTTTGGATGCTGCAGCGTTGGATCTGTGAGTGGCTTGCCGTACTTGTCGCGCTGATAGTCCCAGCTATGTGTATCTGTATAGCCTCCTGTTTGCGGGTCAAAGCCGGAAAAGAGGCCGTCGAGATCCTCTGTATCTTTAAAGTCTTCCCGTACAAGCATTGCTGCGTTGGTGTAATGCACCACATACTCATGGAAGTAGGCATTGTTTTCCAGCAAATAGCGAATGATGGCGCCCAAAAACACGATATCGCTACCTGCACGCGTTGGAATATGCAGGTTCGCCAGCGCTGAGGTACGCGAGAAATGCGGGTCTACATGGATGACCTTCGCGCCTCGCTCCTTAGCTTTCACAACGTTAGCAAAGGCGATAGGATGGGCCTCCGCCATATTGCTGCCCATGATTAAGATACAATCACTGTTGACAAGATCTTGCGGAAATGTAGTGGCCCCGCCACGCCCTAATGAAGTACCCAGACCGGGCACTGTAGAGCTGTGTCATATACGGGCCTGGTTCTCGATGGAGACAATTCCTAAGCCGCCGGTCAGCAGCTTCTTCATAAGATAGTTCTCTTCTATGTCGAGCGTGGCCCCACCTAGTGAAGCGATCCCTAGCGTATGGTTGACTTCACGCCCGTCGTCAAGGCGCTCGACAAACGTCTCATCACGAGTCTTTTTGACGCGCTGGGCGATCTGCTCCATGGCCCAATCCAGGGATTTAACTTCCCAATGGTCGCTGTAGGGACCTCGATAGAGGATCTGCGTCAGGCGGCTAGGATTGACTGTATATTGAAAGGTGGCCGAGCCCTTCGGGCAGAGCGTACCATGGTTGATAGGGCTATCAGGATTGCCTTCAATGTCGATGACTTTGCCATCTTTGACATACACATTCAAACTGCAGCCTACAGCACAATAAGGGCATACGCTGTGTACGACTCTGGCATTGCGAATGCGAGGTGCTTTTTGAATACTTTCTTTGCTGAAGGGCTCTACTTTAGAACCAATCTGCATGACCTCTGATAAAGCGCTTTGTAGCGGTTGCGGTAGAGAAGAGAATTCTGCCATAGAATCATATCCCCATTCTGTGCATATATCTTGTGTGTTTTCGCGATGAACCGTCGCAGAGCAGTGGTATGCTCCTATTGTATCATGGAACGAAAAGAGCTAGCATGCTCATGTATCGCTAACCTGGGCTTTTGAGCGGGAATGCCGGGCTCTGACTACCATGCGCCCGGTTGAGCTTTGTGCTAATCTGCTCGGGCGATAAACTCTCTAGCAAAGAATCGCAGGGAATCCAGTTGAATGACGTCAGGGAAGGCGATAATAATCTCCTGAACCCCGACATCCTCAAGCTCCGCCAGGCGTTTGCGAATAGTCTGCGGGCTACCAATCAACGAGGTATCCCTAAAGAGGCGCTTAAGGCCGAGATCGCTTCTGGCCTCGGCCTGCTTATCAGTCTCGTCCATGACGCAGACTGTTGTTATCGTACGCCGGATGCTCTCGTAATCGCGCCCAACGGCCGTACAATGGTCTTTGAGGATCGCAAACTTCTGCTTGATAGTCTCTAGATCGCCGTAGATATCGCAGGCATCGGCGTACTGCGCTACGAGCTTAAGCGTCACTTTTTCGCCGCTCCCGCCGATCAGCAAGGGAATATGCGGCTTTTGTACACCCTTGGGCTGGTTGATAGCGCCATGCACTTGATAATACTGTCCTGCAAAGATGGCTTCTTCCTGGGTCCACATGGCGAGAATGACCTGGACGGCTTCGCGTAATTGGCGTAAGCGCTCGGGGGCAGTGGGAAATTCATAGCCGTAGCCCCGGTATTCGTGCTCATGCCAGCCGGCACCGATGCCAAAGTTGAGGCGCCCGTGCGAGAGCACATCAACGGTACTGGCCATCTTGGCCAACAGTGCCGGGTTGCGATAGCCGTTGCAGGTCACCATCTGACCAATGCGAATATGATTAGTATCGCGCGCAAGGGCTGCAGTTGTCGTCCAGCACTCAAAGGTGACTTCCTGTGAGGGCGTAGGGATGGTGTGAAAATGATCTACCAGCCAGGCCGAGTCAAAGCCAAGTTCGTCGGCAGTCTGAGCAACGCGTGTCATTGCCTCATAAGCTTCGACCGGATCTTTGATGCTGGCCAGGTCCATAGTCCATCCCTGTGGCAGGGATATGCCGAATTTTAAGTTCATACAGTTGAGTCTCCTCCGTAAGTCAGATTGTGCAGTCAAAAGTGCAACATAAACAGACTACAAGTAATATGTCTAGCTTCTTATAGCCATAAGAGACGATGGGTATCTAGCTTTGAGCTGAGCCCTTCGCTTGATCAGTATGCGAGAAAATCGATAGTATTACCAGATTCTGACAATCATATGACTGCCAATGGCAGGATAAGCTTTGTCAGTTGATAGTAAGAGCTAGCCGTCCTGAAGTTGTAGACCAAAAGGTTATGAGACTGGCGCATACCGGGATTTTCTGGTATATCTTTATGCAGCATTAAAATATTGATAAAAATTATTCGGTG
Organism: Ktedonosporobacter rubrisoli; assembly: GCF_004208415.1. Taxonomy (GTDB): domain Bacteria; phylum Chloroflexota; class Ktedonobacteria; order Ktedonobacterales; family Ktedonobacteraceae; genus Ktedonosporobacter; species Ktedonosporobacter rubrisoli. Next base: position 9,627,177 of record NZ_CP035758.1, read on the forward strand.
CAGCCAACCCTTTGTGAGCTAGCGAGAAATATACAGGCATATGCTGGTTCATAGATATATCGCGCTCTATAGCCTATTTGTGCTAGTAAGAGTAAGGGCTATAAAACTCTTCTGTATCAAGAGAAACAGCTATACGATAGTACTATTTCTAATCTTTCTCAGCATTCTAACGATCTACTAATCTTGCTAAACAAATTCTTATACGATATACTACGTTCTAGCATCGCACTGGAATAGAAAAATACGTGAAGATGCAAGATGAAATAGGCATGATAGAAGTCAGGAAACAGTAAAGAAGGGTTTACGTACTGCATGGACATACCCCCAAAAGATAAGCAGGAAACAACAAACTCAAGTGCAAAATCACGAAATCCCCGCTCCAAGATAGCTCCCCGCCTGAAAAAGCGACATTTCGTTATACGTTATGCTATTCCTCTAGCATTAGTCGTTATGGGTGTATTTCTGCTCGCGCTAGCAGGATTTCGCCTCATCAATTTGGCAGTCGGGGCAGGTGCAGCTCAAGAAAAGCCCATCAGCGAAGTACTCAATATGGCTGATCGGCATCAATTGAAGTCTGTCACCGTGAGCAGCAGTGAAGTATTGGCTACTTCCAAATCAGGCCAGCAGTATCATGCCTTCAAGGAAGATGGACAGGCTGTAACAGAGATCTTCAGACGTGATGGAGTTGCGGTCAGCATTGATAGCAGTCAGCATAACCAGTGGGTGCAGGGTGGTGTCGATCTGCTTCTAGTCCTTCTTGTAGCAGGCAGCATGTTCTTTTTTATTCGGCGCAGTGGCGTTGGCGGCCAGGCTGCTCCCTTTGCGCGTTCCAGGGCCAAACGTTTTAACGAGACGCATCCCAACGTTCTCTTTAAGGATGTTGCCGGAGTCGAAGAGGCTAAATTAGAACTGCAAGAGATCGTTGAATTCCTCAAATATCCTGAGCGTTTTACTGCCATGGGGGCACGTACTCCTAAAGGAGTATTGTTGGTTGGTGCTCCTGGCACAGGCAAGACCCTTATCTCTCGTGCGGTGGCTGGTGAGGCTGGCGTAGCTTTCTATAGCGTAAGCGGCTCTGAATTTGTTGAGATGTTTGTGGGGGTTGGGGCGGCACGCGTACGCGATCTCTTTAAAGAAGCCAAAGAGCATGCTCCATGTATCCTCTTTATCGATGAGATTGACGCCGTGGGACGTCAGCGCAGTAATTCGGGGACCGGAGGCAATGACGAGCGCGAACAGACCTTAAATCAGCTGCTTGTCGAGATGGATGGTTTTGATAAGCATACTAATGTAGTGGTGATTGCCGCGACAAACCGACCTGACGTCCTTGATCCTGCCCTCCTGCGTCCGGGCCGTTTTGATCGCCGCGTGATGCTTGATAAGCCTGATATTCGTGGACGCTTAGCTATTCTTGAGGTCCATGCGAAAGATAAGCCACTTGCCGCCAATGTCACGCTAGAGGATCTCGCGCGCCAGACCGCAGGTTTTTCAGGCGCTGACCTGGCCAATCTCTTGAACGAGGCCGCCCTGCTGGCTGCACGCAATGGTCAGAGCGATATTCGCAAGCCCGAGCTTGAAGAGGCGATCTTGCGTGTCATGGCCGGTCCCGAGCGTAAGAGCCGCGTCATTACTGAAGCTGAGAAGGCGATCATCGCCTATCACGAAGTTGGTCATGCCATCGTTATGCGCTCTATGCCCGGCGCCGATCCCGTACAAAAGGTCTCGGCCATTGCCAGAGGCATGGCTCTGGGCATTACTGTTCAGGCTCCAGCTGAGGACCGCTACCTCCTGCGTCGCTCAGAATTGCTGGCAAAAATGGCGGGTGCGATGGGCGGACGTGCGGCCGAAGAGATTATCTTTGGAGATATTACTACGGGAGCCAGCCAGGATATCGAGTATGTTACGAATCTTGCGCGGCGCATGGTCTGTGAGTTTGGTATGACGGCTCTTGGCAATATAGCCCTCAAGATGGACCCGGAAGGCACCTCGTCAATCAGCGCTGAGACTGCAGCGAAAATTGACGCTGAGGTTGCAACGCTTATCGATCAAGCTTATAATACAGCCCTTACTATCTTACGTGAGAAGAAGGAGAAGCTGATAGCTATCTCTGAGCACCTGATCCAGGTCGAGACCATTGATGGAGCAGAGCTTGATGCTATGCTGTTTGCCGCATGAAATCTTATGACGAGAACATTTATTGCCCTTGAAATGAATGAGGCAGCCCAGCGCCACCTGGAGGGAGTCATCCACCGGGTGGCGCGTGGATTACCGAGCGTGCGCTGGGTTGACCCGGCTGGCATTCATCTCACCCTTGCCTTTTTAGGCGAATTGACAGATGAGCAACTGACAGAAGCCACAGAAGCCGCTGGTATTGCCGCTCGTAAAGTTTGTTCCTTCTCGTATAATCTCTCCCGCCTGGGTGTCTTTGGCCCGGCGAAGCAGCCCCGCGTCATCTGGATGGGCATCAATGAGCCTTCGGGTACGTTGTCGCTGCTCCATCGTGTGCTCAATCGCGAGCTAGAGCAGCGCGGCTTTGCCGTCGATAAGCGGCCCTTTTCTCCTCACCTTACTCTGGCCCGCGTGAAGGTCCCGCTAACTTCCGAGGAGCAGGGCAACTTGCAGAGCATTTTGACTGGTAAGCAGCATGGGATCGTTTCTACAGAGATCTATCCTGTCAGCTCTGTGTATGTAATGAAGAGTGAGTTATCCCGCATGGGCGCGCAATATACCTGCTTGCAAGAGTGGAAGCTTGGGGATGTACTCTGAGCATAACCTTGAGATCAAGCAGGCTGCATAGGGAACATGGGCTAGCTAGAGCACAGATAACTGCTAAGTTCTAGCTGGCCCATATATTTGCTTCCATTACCCCTTTACGCTGCCAATAGTTAAACCTGACTGGAAGAAACGCTGTGCATATAGGAACAAGAGCAAGAGAGGAAGCGTAACCAGGACCGAGGAGGCGGCGAAGTAGCCCCAGGGGGTGCGAAAATCACTCTGTAGACTATATACTCCCAGGATAAAGGTAAGGTTACTCCCGGTATCATTAGCGTTAAGCACGAGGTTAGCAATCGCAAACTCGTTCCAACCGGCTAGAAAAATAAACATTGCCGAGGCTATAAGCGCGGGAATGGACAGGGGGAGCGTTACGCGCAAAAAGGCTTGGAGATGTGATGCTCCGTCAATCATCGCCGCCTGCTCTAGCTCTACAGGTATTGTGTCAAAATACCCTTTGATGTTCCAGCAGCCAAAGACGAGTTGCCCGCCTGCATAGACGAGAATTAAGCCAAGCAAATTGTTAATCAGTCCCAGCGCATCGAGCAAAAGATAGTAGGCCGGTAGAGCCAGCAAGGCCGGAAAAGCCTGCAGGGTCAGCAGCAAAGTGAGGCTTAACTCTCTTCCTCGGAAGCGGAAGCGCGATAGCGCATAGGCTCCACTCATTGAGCAGATAACCCCGATCAGTGTTGTAGCTCCACAGACGATAAATGTATTAGCGATCCAGGCTAACAGGGGCAGCTTCGTCAGCGCGTAGATATAATTATCAAGTGTAGGCCGGGTCGGAATCAGGTGTAAATCGGTAGTGTAAAGGTTCTGGTCGCCAGCTAGCGAAGCCTGTAAGACGTAATAGAGCGGGAAGAGGGCGAAGACGGTCATGATAATCAGGAAAAGATAGATCCCTGCAAGCGAGAGCGTCGAGGCGAGATGAGGTCTGCTGACCGCGGACCTGGTTTGTGTAGAGGTCGTTGAAGGAATACTCATTCCCCTTCCTGGCAAGGATGAAGGTATATTGCTCATTTCTGTCGTTCGTTCGTTCATGCTACTGACTCCTTACTGGCAGGAATGCTCAGCGTGCGGGCGAGGAATGTAGCCAGGGCCAGAATAATAAAGAGCAAAATCGAGAAAGCTGCGATTAAAGCATAGTGCGGATTGGCTACATTAGCGCCCAGGATGCGATTATACATATATATGATGACAAACTCTGTGAAGCCTGGTTTATCGGCGCTCACAAACGGTCCACCTTTATTGATAAGAAAGACAGTATTAAACATCTGGAAGGTTGTGATAGCGCTAAGAATAGCCGCTGGAGCGATAGCAGGGCGCAAGAGTGGCAGGGTGACGGTTATGAAGCGTTTCCAGGCATTGGCTCCATCAACGCTGGCCGCCTCATTTAGTTCCTGTGGAATGCTCTGTAGCGCACCCAGAATGACAACTGTAAAGAATGGATAAGAAAGCCAGACATTTGTAATGACTACGGCAGCGAAGGTACCCCAGGGTGCGCTGAGCCAGGGAATAGCAAACTGGTGACCAAAGAATATACGCCCAATCTGGTTAATGGGGCCAAAGTCATCGTTAAATAGAAATTTCCAGATCAGGGCGGTAATGCCGGAGGGAGCGGCCCAGGGCACCAGTAATACCGTGCGCCAGAATGCCTGACCTTTGATTCTGGGATTATTGAGTGCCAGTGCGGTTGCCATGCCTATAACAAGAAACAATGCTACGCAAACAGCAACATAGAGCACTGTCAGGCCAAGGACGAAGAACAGATCACTATTGGGCGTAAGAAGCAGTTGCTGGTAATTTCCAAGCCCGATGAGAGAATAGTGATCTGAGTTGAAAAGGGTGTAATTAGTAAAAGAGAGATAGAGTGTATATAAAATCGGCCAGATGCTTACCAGGGCCAGGGTTATAAGCATGGGCAGCAAATACAGAAAAATAGTGAAGCGGCTGACTTTGAGCATGTGTTCCTGCCCTTTCCATAGGATAAGTGGCAGATTTCACATCTCGTAGCCCTTCCCGCTTAACTCAGAGCTGTATCTCTAGAGATAAGCCCTGAGTTAGAGGTGCGCCGGGCGCAAATGTGAATTATCTGCCTCAGTGCTATTCACAATACTATGAGCAGACCAGATTTGTGTTATGAAGTAATTTGCGCAATACCCTTTGTTGCCGCGCTCTGGGCCGAGGCGAGAGCTGCTTCGGGTTTTTGGGAACCATTCCACATGGCCGTTAATGACTGTTGGAGTGGTGTCCAGAGGGCTGACATATAAGGCGTATTGGGCAAGGCTGTGCCCAGTTTTACCTGCGAGGCGTAAGCAGTAATTACGGGATTATCTTTGATAGTAGAATCATCCTGCGCCGCGAGATTAGCTGGAATCTCACCGGTAGTTTTGACCATGTTTACCTGATTCTCTTTATTCGTGAAAAATTTGATGAGATCGGTGCAGAGGGCCACGTTTTTGGCATTTTTGGTCACCCATAACGATTTTACGCCAACGAAGGGTTTAGCCGGTGTGTTAGTTGCTGTAATGATGGGAAGCTGCGCAAAACCAAGCTTGAGATTGGCTTTAGCATAATCGGCATAGGCCCAGGGGCCATTAAGCATAATGGCGGCTTTTCCCTCAGTGAAGAGAGAAGAGGCGGCGTCGTAGGTGATTTGTTTGGGCAGGTAGGGCCTGAAGGAATTGATATAGTTCATCGCGGCAAGTGCCTTGGGCGTGTCAAGGTGAGCTTTGCCGTCAGGCGTTACAAAGCTAGCTCCATAACCGTAGAAGAAGGGCGCGGCTGTGTATCCATTAAGGATATCCCATACGACACCATACTTGCCGGGATGCTGCTGTTGAAATGTCTTGGCAAAATTTAGCAGATCGTCGCTCGTCTTAGGCACATCATTCGGGCTGACTAAATCTTTGTTGTAGATGAGCGTGAGCGCTTCAACTGTCTCTGGCACACCGTAGATTTTGTCGTTAAAGGTTACTGCATCGGCGGCTGGCTTGCTATATGTCGAGTTGACGAAGCCTTTGCTAATATAGTCGTCGAGTGGAATGACGGCATGGCTAGAGGCCAGCTTTCCCAGATTATCGTCAGCATAATCAATGATATCAGGGCCGTTATTCGCTTTAATGGCGATGATGGATTTAGCAATCACGTCATCCTGATGAACCAGTTTAATCGCCACTTTAGGATGGAGCTTAGTGTAGGCGTCGAAGATAGCTTTTTTGGCGTTGATGTAATCTCCTTGCCAGTTATGCCAGATAGTGATTGTTCCGCTGTAATCAATGTTGTTGCTATTGCTACTTCCACTCGGACTGCTTCCACCTCCACAGGCGGCCAATAGCATTACAATCAGCAAGGCCAGTGGCAGGAGATGGATGAATGCACGCTTGCTAAACATTGCTGAGATCCTCCATGCGAAAAATAATTCAGGGCTTATTTAAGTTTGCGAATATGGACAACAGTAAGTATAGACATACAGCTTGTCTTCATAGCGAACTTAGCTGATAGGATAGCTCGTATGGCTAAGAACGCGTTCTGCAAGCTCAGGCCTGGTTATGCTGTAGAGTATGCTGGCGGACAAGATAAATAAGTCTGGAGAATGGGAACTGTATTCAAGAGGTTTTCCTCCTCTCTGTGCTGCTTTGCACACGGATACATCATCCATGAAAAAGGACTACCCGCATCATGATCTTAAAAAGGTGTCTGCTACAAACTCCGTTTTGCCTGAGAATGCCCTCGTTGGCATCTCTTAAATATATATGGTTCCTACCAGGTTTATTGCCTGGGCTTATCGTGTGACGACAAGAGAAATCTCTATAAGCTGGGCGTAGATTATGTGGATGATGGAGCAGTATTGCCTTGCTCCAGATAAGTTTCAATGTTTTCGCTGATGGCCCGTAAATGGTCCTGTAAAGCGCATAAACGTCTACAATCGACAGCACCCATCAAGCGATGGATGAGCTGGCTATGCTCTTCTTTTAGCTTCTCGCGCAAGAGTATCCCCTCGGGAGTAAGTGTAATCAGAATAACGCGGCGATCATGAGGATCAGAAGAGCGCTTGACGAGCTTGAGATGTTCAAGGCGATCAATAATGCCTGTGACGTTGCTTTTATCTGTAAATAGGACGCGGCTGAGATCTACCATCGAGCATCCTCGCTCTTGATCAAGATTTTGCAGAGTCCAGAACTGACGCGTATTCAGGCCATGCTCAGCACAGAAACGGTGGTCGCTATCATCTAGCAGATAAAATGTTTTGGTGAGCAGGCGATATACTTCCTGTTCGACAGTAAATTTATCCTCGATACTCATGTGCTTGCCTTTGTTTGATTTGTCGTTGTAAATCACTGAGTGTATTGAAAAAGTGTAGAACAAAACTGTTGAGAAGTCAACAGTTGTTGGATCTACTTTTGTCGGAAAAATGAGTTATAGCCGCTAGCCAGGTATGGCAAATTCCTCCTGCTGCTAGAGAGGTATCAAGGGAAATCTTAACCCACTTTTTACCAATGATTTTCTTATAGTCATGAGTCGAGCTTCAATTTCCCGAGCTCTGTCCCTGGAAGCAGGATAGCAGCTGCCAGGCCTGCTAGCTCAAGCTCAAGCAGATTCTCTTGCCAGGTCGGCTCTGCGCGGGTTGATGGCAAGAGATTGCAAAGTGTTCCTGTAGCCTCCGCGATCTCTGCAGGGAGGATAATGCGCATCTTTACCGGCAGCTCATTATTATTTAGCGCGATCAGTACATATTGTTCGCCGCTCTGACGAAGGTAGGCTCCGATCTGCTCATCGGCTGCAGCCGATGTGCCTACTAGCTGGACCGAGAGCCTGCGAAACGTGCCAGTACGTAAGGCTGGATAAGCTTGTCTGATAGCTATTAACCGGCGATAATGAGCTAATAGCGTTGTATCCTGATATTCATCCCAGAGCATGGGAGCGCGTGCATAGGCATTTTCTTTGCTTGCATCGGCGTATTGTGAGAGTCCAACCTCGGTACCGTAATAGACAATAGGTGTGCCATCCAGAGTCAGGTGACAGACCGCAGCCAGCTTCAAACGCTCGGTCTGGCCATGAGCGAGCCATAGGAAGCGATGCATGTCATGGTTATCCAGGAGCGTAGCGCGTTCCATATGTGCTGGCAAGGAGGCCACTCTCTCATCGAGAAAGCTCAATAAGCTTGTTAGCGGTGCTTCGCGTAGAGCAAAGACCTTGCGCAGCATCCCGGTGAGCGGAAAATCCATAAAAGCGTCAAGACGACCTTCATAATCAGCGATTTCGGTTAAAGAAGCTGTAATCTCACCAAGCGTGAGTGCCTGGGGAAAGCGTTCCTTGAGGCCTTCTTGAAACTCTGTCCAGAAGCTGTGAGAAGGCCCTGCCACATAGTCAAGGCGCATACCGTCAGCTCCAAAGTAGCTCAACCAATGTAGGGCTGCATTGATAAGATAGCGTCGTACGTCTGCATGTTCCGTCATCAACTCGGGCATGTTTTGGACCAGAGCGTAGGTGCGGTATCCATAGGGAGGCCAGTCGCCAAAGGCATACCAGTGAGCAGTGTCGCTCGCGGGATTCGCTTTGCCAGCGATGAATGCTGGATGCTGATCGGAGGTATGGTTGGCTACGAAATCAAGTAGAACGCGTATGCCGCGTTGATGCGCTTCTTGAATAAGTCGGCGCAGCGTCTCATTTGTGCCATAACGTCTGGCGACGTTGAAATAGTCAGAAATATTGTAGCCGTGGTAGACAGGACTCTCGAAAACCGGGGAGAGCCAGATACAGTTAGTCCCCAGACTGTGGATATAATCAAGCTTCTCGATAATGCCGGTTAAAGTGCCACCAAAAAAATCGGTAATAGCGGTATGCTCATGACTGCGTAGTGGCGGCTCATGGGAACCCGCGTTAAAACGATCAACAAAGATGTGGTAAACAACTGCCTCTTGCCACCATTGGGGCACAGAGCGGCAATCGACGTGATAGGCAAAGATGCGTTCCTGGGGCCCGGGCATACTGACAGGATCAACCCAATCCGCATACCAGTGTTGAGAGGGATCGGTCTTGTTCCATGCATCTGCGCAGTAGCGAACAAGAGTGTTTTCTGCCTGTGGTGGCAACACTGCGCGCCAGGGCCGTATAGACTGATCACCTGTTGTTCCAGGCTCGTGTTGCTCTACTTCTGCCAGAACGACTTTCCCATTCGCCGCCTCTCCACGAGAGCCTCTGGGCGTTGTCCCATCAGCTGTGTAGTAGACAGCGACTTGCTCGATGGGCTTCTGAGCGTTTGTAGAGAAGAAGAGCGTTACAGTCTCTCCAGGTTGTGGATCATGCGGTTCGATACGGCTGCCATGGGCTAATCCATCCTCGATAGCTGCCTTGAGACGTAGTTGCTGAGCATAGGGGTAGGGCCCGAAGAAAAAATCGACGACCTCTGTCATTGTTGCTTTCTCCTCTTCCTTGGGGAGTAAGGTATACCCATTCAAGGCTTCTAATAATTTAGTTGACTGGTATATTGTTGATTTTTCTACTATAGACAAGTCTACTGATCTCTATTGGGCTTGTCAAGAGCGAATACGATGTTTTGGCAGAAAGGACGCTAGAAGGAATCTTTGAGCAAAATAGATTTGAGGAGCGGCTAACTAGCTCCAAAAAAATGAGCGGAGCAAGCTTCAGTGCTTATCCCGCCCTCAAATTTCCCTGGTTATGAGGGGTTTCTTAAACTTTGGCAAAATCTTCAGTTATCCACAGCTGATGGTTAGCGTCAATGAGCACATCGATGCCTATTAGCTTGCCCTCGGTGGTAAGAATGTTTTTGCGATGCCCATCCTCAGGTGGCTGCTCGGCCATCATGGCTTTGTGAATAGCCAGAGCTCCATTAACCGTCGCGTCAGTGGTCTGGCCAATATTCTCGCCAACCCACCACCACTTCAAACCATCTTGCGTGACCCGCTTACCGAGATCAGCTTCGCCTGGAAGCTGATGCGAGAGCTGATTTGCGCTCGCCATGGCCTGATTATGTTTATGCGCACCCTGCACTAAAGCATCGCTCCAGCCGAGCGCTGGCAGACCTGCGGCCTCTCGATCCTTATTGATTGCTGCGAAGACCGCCTGGGCAATCTGGCTTTCGGTAGTCGAGGATGCTGCTCCGCTCTGGGCTTCTGCGGGCGCGGTAGGTGCCGCACTCCCGGACAAAGCATTCCCGAGAGACTGAAGCAAGCCATAAATGCCTACCCCAACGACAAGGATAGCAAGGATTGAGATTACTCTATACCAAAATTTTCTCCTCACCAGAATAAACTCCTTAGCAAGTTATCCTACCTTGCAAAGATAGCATATTGCCCTCCGTCGTCCTGATATAGAAGGCAATATGCGTATTTTTGATGGTGACAATATACATAGCTTTAGAGTCATTACGAATCAGTTAGCTCCACGTTGTAATCAGCTCTTGCTGCACTATGGCATAGCGACCAGGCCCACAATCTTTACCACTCATTTGAAGCCAAAGCGCATCAGCCCGGTAGCGCTTGAGAGCACCATAATCAGCGAGCAGATAGCTATGCCAACTTGAACTCCTGAAAACTGGAAGAGCGGCGCGGCTAGCAATAGGCCAAGGGCGCTGCCCAGATTCATAAGCGTAAAAAGCAGGCTGTATACTTTGCCAATGTGCTGGGAAGGCAGTTCGGTCTGGATCATCATCGTGATAGGGATATCGCCCATCGGGCCACCAATAGCCGCAATGGCCGAACCAAGGAGCGCGACATAAAATATGGGCACACTAACCATCAATAAAAAACCGGCACCCACAATAATACGACCCATCGTCATGGTTGCAACGGGACGGCGTATGCTCAGGCTTCCAATCACAAGATTGCTCAGAACATTTCCTACCCCATACGCTCCGAGAATCAGGCCATAAACGCCGACATTCCCTTTAAGAACCTGGGAAGCTAATAGCGGGATGCCAACGGTAAAGGCAGCGAACCAGGCCCCGGCCAGGATACTATCCGTCGCTATAAACCAGAATAGGACTTTATGGCTGTAGGTTATTTTGAAGCCTTCGGCAATATCTAGCCAGATCCCCTTGATGCCCTGTTGGCTATGTGTAGCTTTCGCTGGCTGCCAGGCATAACGCGTCCCGAGAAGGAAGACCGTCACTGCTGAGATGCCAAAGCTGACAGCATCGAGCGTGAAAAATTGGGTTAGAGGCATAAATGCGACAAGGACGCCGGCCAGGCTGGGGCCAAGCGCGCGGGCTAGCCTGCGTGTAACGTCCATCAGGGCATTAGTGGCTTGTAGCGTTTTTGTCTCGCTTACCAGGACTGGAAGGCTCGCCTGAAGCGCGGGATTGAATAGAGATCCCAGCCCTCCTACAATCGTCGCCACGACGATTAAATACCAGAACTGCACACTACCTGTGAGGGCCAGAACAGGCAGCGTAATTACAGCCAGCGCGCGTAATATGTCCACTACGATCATCGTTGTGCGCCTGTTCCAGCGATCAGCATAAACGCCGCCCAGCAAGCCAAAAAAGAGGGCCGACCCTGCTTGTGCAGCGCCTACCATGCCTGCTGAACTGCCGGCAAGCTTGATAGCAATCCACATAACCGCGATTTCGTAGAAATAGTCTCCCATGGCTGAAAGCACCTGGCTGATCCACAGGAGTACCAGGTGAGTGTGCTTTAAGACCCGTAAAATGTGCATGCTTACTCTTCTCTTCTTCGATATGGTGTAAATAGGAAAATTGATGTGGGCTATGAAAAATTATATGCCTCTGTTTTGGGCGCAGAAGGCCGTAGAAAAGCCCTTCCAGGGCATTCTTTATCAGGGCGCTAAAACTGGCAGGGGATGTATAGGCTAATTGCCTATAAATTCCCTTTCTGTGTTGTGCGCTCTAACTAGTGTACCTGAAAGAAATCCCAGATGTCTCCGGTGGGGTTGACAAAGCTTAGCCTGGTGGTGTATTCTCTGAAACAGCAAAAGTAAACAAAGTGTTCCAGCAAAGTTGCTGTCGCAACCTTTGTAATGATTTTCAGCAGAGCAAAAAGATTTTAGCGCAGGCTTTGAGTAGATTTAAGTCTTTAAACGGAGTAGAAAGTACATGATGACAACGTTCAGTTCCACAGCACAGGCAGCGATGAATGCTGCTAATTGTCGTGGAGAACGTATGTCCTTTTTTATGCCTGCAACAATGGGTATGTGCATGACTGCTGCATGCACCATAGGAATTAACGGAACCGGCGTGTTAACGTCGGTTTCTTTGTTTTCAGGGGCTTTGCTTTTGGTAGGCCTCCTTGTATGCCTCCTTGTAGTACTTATTATTAGCATTACCCTTACCTGCCTTACCGGACTTGTTGGGCTTGATGGTCTGGTAGGGCGAACGGTGAAGCTAGCCACAAGAACTGCAGGGGGAGATTAGAGGGAGCAACGACGCAGCCCCATCCAAAGAAGGTAACCTGATAGAGGACCTCCCATCTGGGAGGTCTTCTTTTATTATCGTGATTATTACGAAATGTACTTATGAAATCGTGAATTATTCGGGAGGAATTATGGCAATCGCTGCAAAGACCATCCAGCAGGCTCTCTCTGCAGATCAGACCGGCAAGCAAGACGAGATCCGTGAACTGACAGGAAGCCAGATTATGTGTGAGGCCCTGGTTCGTGAGGGTGTAGAGGTCATGTATGGCTATCCCGGCGGAGCTATTATACCTTTTTATGATGCACTTACATCCTATCCTGCTCTACATCATGTCCTCGTAAGACATGAGCAGGCTGCGGGCCATGCAGCCGATGGTTATGCACGCAGCACCGGCAAGGTTGGGGTGTGTGTGGCGACAAGCGGTCCGGGTGCGACAAATCTCGTGACAGGGCTGGCAACGGCATTTATGGACTCAGTTCCAATGGTAGCGATTACCGGACAGGTAGGCCGAGCTTCTATCGGGCGCGATTTCTTCCAGGAAATTGATATGATTGGTTTGGCACAGCCTATTACAAAGCACAGCTATCTCGTGCGTAGCGCTGATGAGCTTGCCACAGTGATTCACGAAGCATTCTATGTTGCACGCAGCGGACGGCCTGGTCCAGTTTTGGTTGATGTGCCCAAGGATGTGCAGTTTGAGAAGGCGATGTACAATCCGGCAGCCTATACTACTTCAGAGCAAGCTATGCAGGCAAATGTTACGGCTAGTAAGCCAGCAGCCTATTTGTTGGAACAGGCCGCGCAGTTGATTGCTCAGTCGCAGCGTCCTTTGATCATGGCCGGACACGGCGTTATTCTGGCCAATGCTTACGCTGAACTGAAAGCCTTTGCCGAGAAGACATCTATTCCTGTCATTACAACCCTGCTTGGCTTGAGCGCGTTTCCCGATACCCATCCATTGCAGCTTGGTATGCCTGGCATGCATGGACCGGCTTATGTGAACCATGCCATCGGCGATGCTGATCTCATTATTGGCGTAGGACTACGTTTTGATGATCGCGTGACTGGCGATGTCAAAGCTTTTGCTCCTCATGCGCGCTTTATTCATATCGATATTGATCCTTCGGAAATCCATAAAGTCAAAGTGGCGACAGTACCTATAGTGGCCGATGCTAAAGTCGCTCTGGCCGCCTTAACTGAGGCTGTGGCCCAGGATGATAAGAGTGCCTGGCTGCAAGAGATCAACGCATGGCGTAAGCAGGAAGAGGAGCGTATTCAGAGTATCAAGCGCTCCGATACCTTGCCTGACCCTACAAGCATTTTTGATGCCATCTATAAAGTGACTGAGGGAAATGCGATTGTCGTTTCCGATGTGGGGCAGCATCAGATGTGGACAGCGCGCTACTATCTCTGGACACGTCCCAACAGCCATATTACTTCTGGTGGCCTGGGTACAATGGGTTTCTCTCTGCCCGCTGCAATGGGCGTCAAGATGGGATTGCCCGATGAGCCAGTCTGGGTTGTGGCTGGTGATGGCTGCATTCAGATGAATATTCAAGAGCTAGCAACCCTGCGGCAGGAAGGCGTCAAACTCAAGATTGCAATCATGAATAATGGCTATCTCGGTATGGTGCGCCAGTGGCAACAGTTCTTCCATTCGCGCAATTATTCAGAGACCCCTATCAGCGGTCCTGACTATGTACAGTTAGCCGCAGCTTATGGAATCAAAGGCATACGCATTACAGATCGTAGTGAAGTAGAGAGTGCTATCAAACAGGCAATGGAGATCGATGAGTCCGTTATCCTTGAATTCGTCATCGAGTCAGAGGCTAATGTTTATCCGATGGTTGCTCCCGGCTCTGCGATTACTACTATGATTGAAGAAACTACTGAGGGAGAAAACTAGGTTATGACTGGCAATTCTGCAACTGTTGAACGAGCCTGGCACTCTGATGCGCCCCAGGGAACAGAGCAAACGCATACATTGGTGGTCCTTGTTGAGGATCGGCCGGGGGCCGTTGATCGCGTGGTTGGTCTATTCCGTCGCCGCCGCGCCTCGCTACAGACCCTCGCCCTGGGACCTAGCGAACAGACAGGTGTGATGCGCTTTACCGCTGTAGTGAATGATTCCGAGGTAGGGATTGATCATGTGGTTGAACAGTTGCGTAAAGTTGTAGATGTAAAACAGGTGGTAAACCTGACAGATAAGCAAGCCGTCTCGCGAGAATTAGCATTAATCAAAGTGAATGGCACAACCGCCAGTTTTAATGCTATTATTGAGCTCGGTTGTTCGTTTGGCGCCCGCGTTGTTGAAGCGACCGCTGAAACGATTACTCTAGAGGCAACGGGTAGCAGTGAGCAGATAGAGCAGCTTGTGAGCCAGTTGCAGGCATATGGCATTCGCGAGATTGCGCGCTCGGGCAAGGTTGCTCTTACTCGAACTACCAAAAATGTATAGGCCAGCGAGAACTGGCTGGTCTTGAACTTATTGCTGGTCGGGTCGCACTGGCCAGCTAAGAAATAGAAGAAGGAAGCAAAGGAAGAAGTTATGGCACAGGTCTATTATGATGCAGACGCAAATCTGCAGCTTATACAACAGAAAAAGGTAGCGATCATTGGCTATGGTAGCCAGGGACACGCTCATGCGCTCAATCTTCGCGATAGCGGCTGCGAAGTAGTAGTTGGACTTCCTACAGGGAGCAGGAGCCGCGCAAAGGCTGAGGCTGATGGCCTGCGTGTGATGACGCCGGCCGATGCTGCCGCGCAGGCTGACGTAATTATGATCCTGATCCCTGATGAACACCACAGAACAGTATTTGAGCGCGATATCAAGCCGGGCCTGGCCGCAGGCAAGATGCTCATGACGGCCCATGGTTTTAGCCTGCATTTCTCGCAGATCGTGGCGCCGGAAAATGTTGACGTCGCAATGGTTGCGCCTAAGAGCCCCGGACATATGTTGCGCCGCCTCTATACTGAGGGTGTAGGTGTACCGGCTCTGTGGGCCGTTCATCAGGATGCGACCGGCAATGCAGAGGCTTTGACGCTCTCATATGCGCGGGCGTTGGGCAGCACCCGTGCGGGCGTTCTGCGCACGACCATTCGCGAAGAGACAGAGACCGATCTCTTTGGCGAGCAAGCGGTATTGTGCGGTGGCGTCTCTGCCTTGATTCGCTCGGGCTTTGAGACCCTGGTAGCCGCTGGCTATCAGCCGGAAGTAGCCTATTTTGAATGCTTGCACGAGATGAAGTTGATCGTCGATCTCATCTATCAGGGCGGCTTGAGCTATATGCGCTACTCTATTAGCAATACAGCTGAGTTTGGTGACTACGTTTCGGGTCAGCGCCTGATCGATCAGCATGTGCGTGACGAGATGGGCAAGATCCTCAACGAGATCCAGAATGGTACCTTTGCCGTGCGCTGGATTACGGAGAATCAGGCCGGGCAGCCCAGCTTCAAGGCGATGCGGCGGGCAGCTCAGAATCACCAGATTGAAGAGGTTGGTAAAGAGCTGCGCGCTATGATGCCCTGGCTCAATCCTGTACAGGTTGAGTCTGATACGGTAAAGTCAACAAACTAGCCTACTTTGGCTTTGTTTTAGCCTGATGGTAAATTACTTGTGTGCGCAGCTCCTACCTTTGCCTCAAGCAGTGGTAGGGCTGCGCCGCGTGCGCTAAGGCAACATCAGACGTTTACGCTTTTGGCGGCCCCATCTTGCAGGCAGTGAGCGCTAGTTTTGTCAGATGGTGCTTGTTTACCGATTTGCTTCAGGTCGGTTGAAACTCTCGACACTGCTTGCATCTGAAGATATACTAAAAGGAATGGCTCACTCACCTTTATGGTCACAGAGATAACGCATTCTCTCTATCTATAAAGGTTTGACTTGAGTATCTAAGAGCTTGAAGCTTCAATGGCTGCACCTCTCTGCGTCTCAGGGAAGAGTAAGAATTCCGTAACCGGGTAATTCCCTCTCATTGATATGGATGTGGTTATAGCGTTACAATGGGAGTGGCAATAGAGATTGGAGGGAGAGGGGAAGCTCACCTGAATGTTCCCATCCCTTTTAACTTGCGTCAGGTCTATGACTTTTGTATAGTGCAGGTTACTCCTGGCGCAAAACATGTTAAAATAGCTGTACTTTTGGAAAGGATGAAAGATGCGTTCCTCATCAGAAAGGCAGGTCGCCAGCGATGGCACTGGTATTACCTGCTTCAGTAACAGTCTTAACACCAGCTACCTCGGCTAATTTAGGGCCGGGCTTTGATAGCCTTGGGCTGGCACTGCAACTGTATAATCGCTTTGAGATAGAAGAGGGAGGGAGTGATCCCTCAAATCCGTATATAGAAATACACGGGTCACTGGGCGCGGGCTTATCACGAGGGCCGGATAATCTGTTTTTCCGGTCTTTTGCCTTGCTTTTTGAGCGTTTACAGATTCCTCTTCCGGCTGTACGTATTCGGGTCTCGACCAACATACCTCCCGGCTGCGGGCTTGGTAGCAGCGCTACGGCTGTAGTTGGGGGTTTGGTTGCGGCTAACGAGTGGCTGCGTATAATGGGATTACATGATCTCGTTATGCCGAAAGAAGAATTGTTGATACTCGCTGTAGAGGCCGAGGCTGGCAATCATCCAGATAACGTGGCGCCTGCGTTGCTTGGTGGACTTGTGGCTACAACCAGTGTCGGCGGGAAGATTGAGGCCATAAAGACGCCTTTTCCCGACGCGCTCAAAGCTGTGATTTTTACTCCCGCGTTTCCGATGGATACGATTGCGGGAAGAAAGTTGCTGCCGACTAGCTATCCAAAGGCCGATGTGACCTTTAATACCGGGCGTGTGGCTTTGTTATTGACAGCCTTGCAGACAGGGCGCTACGAGGTGATTGGCGAGGCAATGCAGGATCGCCTACACCAGCCATATCGGCAAGCGCTCTTTCCTGCGATGCCCGATATTATTCAGGCCGCTATTGATGCCGGAGCATATGGTGCATGCCTTTCTGGTGGAGGGTCATCACTCATCGCCCTGGCCAGCTCCCACTTTACGGAAATATTACATGCGATGCAAGGGACTGCCCGCGCTGCCGGTGTGGAAGGAACTGGCAAGATTTTACGGGCAGATCAGACAGGGGCACGTGTAATTAAGACGTCGCGCAATCGCATACGAAAGGATGTTAGAGCTCGCTATGGCGATCAATTCTGCTGGTCTCCAGCCAGACCAGGAGTCAGGTGAGGGAAAGAAGCGTTTGAATACTACTCTTTCGTCTGAGGTGGTTGAGGCTTTGTCCTCAACCTCCTTACGCTGTGTAGAATGCTCGGCTCTCTATCCCACGATAGAGGCCGGCCGAGCCTCGCAACTGCCGCGTTATCGCTGTGATTGTGGCGGGGTTCTCGATGTGGAAAGACAGTTCAGGCTTCCTGAGCAGGATATAAAGTTACCGCAAGATAGCGCTGAGACGTTTTTGGGAACCGATAGCGCTCCTTCGGCCGGAGCAGCCTGGCGGCAGTTGTTCGATGAGCGCGCTTCGGGTCCGCCTATCTGGCCCATCAGTACTGATAAGCAGTTGCTTGATTATAGCGGGGTCTGGCGCTATCGCGAGCTAATCCTGCCCGCGCCCGAAAATTATGTCGTAAGTCGCCCTGAAGGAAATACCGGTCTGTATCCGGTTGGTATCGAAAATTGTGGCGCAGGCCGCGCCGGACACCGCCAGATTGGCTTGTATGCTGGTCTGGAGCGCTTATTCCTGAAGCACGAAGGAGAGAATCCTTCGGGGAGCTTCAAGGACCGGGGCATGACGGTTGGGGTGACGATGGCACATCTGTTGGGGGCGAAAGCCGTAGCTTGTGCCTCTACCGGAAATACTTCGGCCTCCTTGGCTTCCTATGCGGCTCAGGCCGGGATGCGTGGCATCGTCTTTTTACCCGCTGGTAACGTGGTTGCTGGTAAGCTGGCGCAATCGCTGGCCTATGGTGCTGAGGTTGTGCAGATTAAGGGTGACTTCGATGACGCTATGGAGCTGGTGGAGCAGGTTTGCAATGAATTGGGCATTTATCTGCTGAATTCTTTGAATCCTTTCCGCGTCGAGGGTCAGAAGGCGATAGGTTTTGAAATTTTGCAGCAGCTCGATTGGCAAGCTCCAGATTGGTTGGTGCTTCCGGCCGGCAATCTGGGCAATACTTCAGCAATTGGTAAGGCTTTTCGGCAGGCTTATCAGCTTTCGCTGATTAACCATATGCCGCGTATTGCTTCGATCCAGGCCGCTGGCGCTAATCCTTTCTACCTTAGCTTTACACAGAACTTTGCCAGGCGAGAATCTGTGCGCGCTCATACCGTGGCCTCGGCGATAAAGATTGGCAATCCGGTGAGCTATACGCGCGCCCGCCGCGTTATTGAGGAGAGCGATGGTATTGTAGAGCAGGTCAGCGATGATGAGATTTTGGCGGCCAAAGCCATTATTGATCGCGCTGGCATTGGCTGCGAGCCAGCTTCGGCCGCTACGCTAGCCGGCATCCGTAAGCTTGTAGCGCGCGGTGTGATTAAGCATGATGAGCAAGTGGTGGGCGTGCTCACCGGGAATCTGCTCAAGGATAGCTCCACCGGGATTCCTCCCGTGAATGATGTTGTTGTAGAGGCGACGATGGACGCTGTTAGGAGCCTTCTCTCGAAATGAGTCTTGTTGCGCGCGAAAAGAAATCTGCAACGGTTGAAGCTATGTCGTCCCCGACGCATAGCTTCAATCTGCGTTCATGGCTACTCTCCTGGGAGATATACCTTCTTGTGCTGGTAGCCGCTTTTTTACGTCTCTATCAGATTCATACTACCGAATTTGATGGCGATCAGGCGATGATCCTTGGGATGGCTCGCTACGCGATTGAGCACGGCCTGTGGATAGCTACTAGCAATTATGCCTCTATTCGTATCGTCAATCCTCCAGGGATTATCTATCTCTTACTCATACCGGCCTGGATTAGTGCTAATCCTGTCAGTGCGGCTATCTTCACTGCGCTCTGTGCAATCCTGGCTGTATTACTTACCTATTTCTTTGTGCGGCGCTATTACGGTCGCCTGGCAGCTACTATTGCTGCCCTTCTCTATGCCACAGCCACTAAGGCTGTCTTTTATTCTCGCTTCTCCTGGAACCAAAATATGCTGCCCCTCTTTGTGCTGCTTCTCTTCTTCTGTCTATTCTGGGGCGTTGTGGAACGGCGTAAAGGTTGGTTTGGTCCCGCAGTCTTTCTGATTGGTTTACTGGTTCAGCTGCATGCAACCGGCGCATATATGATTGCCCCCTTTTTGCTGGCTGTGTGCCTGGCTCCTAAAACTATACGCTGGCGAGATGTGTTGTTGGGCGCGGTTTTGCTGCTCATAAGCTATGCTCCCTATCTTATCTGGGAGATCTCAACGCATTTTTCGGATGTGGCTATTCTGCTGACTCCGACCAATCGACCCACGCTTGTCGATAACTGGGCGCTGGTTTTCTACCAACTTATGATCAGTCCTTATGAAGTGCCATTTACAAATACCCACTCTCTTCTCTATAAGCTTGTTCCTTTTATTGGCTGGCTGCGCAATACAATGACAATCCTGCTCATCACGGCGGCTGTAATGGCGCTGCTAAAGGCTGTCTGGCCTACTAAGATAGCTACGACGGCACAGCAGAAGACAATTCCAGTGCTGGGAGCTATTGGCCGCTGGTGGCTGGATTTATGCTCTACTCCCTACCGCTGCGGTTTATTGATCTTGCTAGTCTGGCAGCTTGTGATGTTTGCGCTTGTACGCCACTCTTTACCTTTATATCTCCATTACTTTATTATATTCATGCCCGGCCCGTTTATCCTGATAGGAATTTTTATTGCCAAAGTGGTTTTATGGTTTCGTGAGCGTGGCAGCTGGAATGTGCTCGTCAGTGCAGCTATGGTGCTTCTATCCTTGTTCATTGTTTTTGCCCAGTTTGCGGGCACAACGGCTGATGTGTTGGATATGGTTCAAGGTAACTTTCATGACCACGCTCGCTCCAATCCTTACTATAATGACCTTGCCTCTCTACAACATGCGCTTACTGACGCTGATCAATTAGCTCAAAAACAACATCTGGAGCGTGTATACATCGCGGCTGATCGCGCCAATGCTCTGGCAATTTCCTATCTGGCCAGCCAGATGCATACTCCAACAACTATCTTTAATTGTAAGGAATGCCTTGTGCTCCCGACGCACACGACTGGTCCTGTTGCTATGCTTGTCAGCCCATATAGCACCTTTGTAGATGCGCTGTTGAAGCAGTTCACGCAGGCAAAACTTGTTGATTCGCCGCCGCGCTTAGGAGGAGATCCTTTCCGGCTTTACGTCGTGAGCAATCCCGATCAACTGCCGAGCGCACGCCAGACTTTCTCGAACCAGCTGCAGCTCTTTGATACTCATTTGCGGCTCATCAAGTTTAACAATGCTTCCTGGCAGGTCTCACATTGGGGCTTCTTACATGCAAAACCATTAAGCTTTAACTCCACTTATACTTATATGATGACGGCAAGCCCGGCGAGCCAATCAAAGTTGACAAGTAAGGGCCTATGCGAGCTATCTTCGCTCCATCCTGGCGACGAGTTACTTATGGCCTTTAGAGAAAACTCGGCCACACTGCCGCTCAAAGTCACTGTGCGCTATCAGGAGTCCAGGCCTTACGATCTCCCCTTCGGACCACTGGCTTTAGAGACGGGAGTCGATCAAATAACTCCGTGGACTACGTTGAAAATAATGAATGGAAATGGGGCTACGCTGCTTTCTCCTGCTACTGGTGTGGCCCCGGCTCATTGAGACAGATAAAATAAAGAGCTTCTAGCGAGGAGAGGATGTTTGTTGCGCGTAAAAAATGTTGATTCGGACGCCTCATTATCCACGCAGCAATCTTTGTCTCGTTCATGGTTGTTAGCATGGGATTTCTATCTCGTGTTGTTGATTGCTGGTGTTCTACGTTTTTATCAGATCCATACTACCGAGTTTGATGATGATCAGGCGATGCTTTTTCGGATGGCCTATGATGGCCTCCATCATGGCTTGCTCCCGGTGACGAGCAATATAGCCTCGATCGGGATTGCTCATCCGCCTGGCGTGATTTATCTTTTTATGTTGCCGGCAGCTTTGAGCTCTGATCCGCTGTGGGCGGCGATGATGGTGAGTATGGCAACAACCCTGGCTGCCGTTCTGACCTATCTCTTTACGCGCCGTTACTATGGGCGACTTGCCGGTCTTGTGGCTGCCTTACTCTATGCTACGGCGGCGCGACCGCTTAATTATGCCCGCTTCATCTGGCAGCCTAATCTTATGCCTCCTTTTGTGATACTCTTTCTCTTCGTGCTCTTCTTAGGAGTTGTCGATCGGCGTAAGGGCTGGTTTTGCCCGGCTTTGCTCTTGCTTGGCTTGCTGTATCAAATGCATCCGACGACAAGCCTATTGATCATACCCTTGATCGCGGCCTTTCTGCTGGCCCCTGGTACGGTGCGCTGGCGCGATCTTGCCTTTGCACTTGCAGGCTTACTTGTCATCTTTTCGCCCTATATCCTATGGGAGGCCTTTACTCACCTTGCCGATCTACACACGGTTTTTAGACTAGTTGGGCAGCGTGCGCGTATTGATAGCCAGGCAATTCATCTCTATCGTTCTTTTCTGAGCCCCTTTGATACGCCGCCGAGCTTTCCAGGTTCGTTACTGCGCAAGCTTGCTCCTTGGCTCTCCTGGCTTCGATATGCTGTGCCGTTGCTGGCTGTCGGAGGTTTTGTGACCGCCGGCATATGTTTGTTGCGCCCGCACCGGAGATTTGAGGCGAACGATGAGCCGCAGATGCCCAGCTATGGGAAATTACCCGCCTGGCTGCGTCGTTTGCAGGCCGATCCTTATCGCTGCGGGATATTGCTGTTGCTCATCTGGCAGCTGGGACCCTCGCTATTTCTGTTGCGGCATGCTGTAGATTTGCATTCCCAGTATTTCTTTATGCTCATGCCGGGACCATTTATTCTGATCGGGCTGCTCAGCGCTAAAATTGTTGCTCTGCTGCGTCACTATCGACCTGCTATGGCTGCTTTGCGCTATGTTTTGTATGTTGGAATTGCTCTCATCGTTTGTGCTCAGCTGCTAGGAAGTATGGCCCTGGTCATTGATAATAGCAGCGGAAACTTTGATGATCGCGGTTTCCAGCCCTACCCATATCACAATGATCTGGCTTCTTTGCAAAATGCCCTCACTCAGGCTGATCAACTGGCTCAACGCTCTCACTATAACCGCGTATACATTACGTCCGATACCGCTACGCAGGCGGCGCTAAGTTACCTTGCCGCTGGTATGCGAACGCCAACCACACTTTTTGATGCTTCGCGCTGTCTGCTCTTGCCCGATGCATCGGCAGGCCCGGCTGTATTTCTAGTGGGGCCATATGACGACTTGACGAATGCCCTGCTCGGCCAATCTGCTCGGGCCACGCTGGTCGATGCGCCGAAGCGTCTGGGTGGGGCGCCTTTTAAGCTCTATGTGGTCAAACCTGCGGCAGCTTCCTCCGTCTCGGCGGGTCAGTTAGGCCAGGATTTACAGCTGCTAGACGCGCGGGCAGAGCACGTAACGGTTAAGGATACTGTATGGACCGTCACACGCTGGAAGCTCTTACGCTCGGCCCAGCCCGCTTACCGCACTACCTATAGCTATGCCTTGACCGGTAACCCTGCGCAGAAGCCCGGCGTGACTATGCAAAGCCGTTGCACATTTACCTCAATACGGGCAGGTGATCAGCTCCTTGTCGCATTTAAGCTGTCGTCTGATTTTTCAGCGAGCAGTGGGCTGGAGATGCAGGCAATCTCTTTATCGACTGTGCCTTATCTCCCAACCTATGGGCCTTTCCGCTTAGAAACTGCCGATGTGCATGATCAGCATCTAACGACGCTACTTACTCCCAAAGGAGATACAAGCCTTCCTATAGCCATAGGAAGCACTCAATGAGCGCTTCGGTATGCTTTACCTTCGTCTGATCTTGTAATAAGATCAGGCTTTGCAGCCACCTCAGAAGACTGGCAAGGAGATACTTTCCTTGCCAGCAGTTGTCTGCAATTGGCGCACGGATGCAAGCTGCTCTTTGATAACCTCAAAGCTCAAAGGGCCTAGATGGAGTGGCTTTGACTGAAAGATCAGTTGCTTAGCCTTAATTTCTATGGAACTGGGAGACGCTGCCGATTGGGGCAGCTTGAAAGCTACTAGAAGTTGCATGCCTGCCTGCACTGCCGTCAGTGTACATCCCGTCGCCTGTGAAGTTTTATTAAAGCCTGCCTCAAAGGTATATTGATAGTTGGTTCGCCAGCTCGGCTCGTGCGCATCTGTTACGCTCCACTGTGTTACCAACCAATCCTTGAAGGGAGAGATACGGCGGGCCTGCGCATCGAGTAGTTGTAAGGTGTTGGCGAAGCCCTGCCCTGAGGAAGCGGCTGGCGTGCGGGCTTCTACGATGTAGAGCTTGAATGGATCTCCTCCCGCACGTTCGATCTGGGCCACAAATTTGGCCTTGGTATAATGCTGTATCAATTCATCAGTCAGAGGCGTATGAGGTGCTACGAGCAGGAGCCCTGGCCCTTTCCGTGGATCAGGTAAAGCAACACAAGTACCTCCTTGACGCGTTTCTGCGTCAATCACAATTGGAGAAATACGCATACCCTGAGCGATGTAGCGCAAAGTTTCCCTGAAACCAGAATTACCCAGCAGATAGATTTGTTTGATATGCTGCTGGTCCGCAACTTGTTCCGCAAGCTCGGTAGCATGCTTGACTGCATCATATTGAGTATAATAGATGTACAGCGGATAGCTGGAGTCGGCGTTGAACGCGCCGCGTTGCGTGTCAACGATAAACGTTAAGCTACCAATGATGTATGCACAAAAGGTCAGGACAATGAAGACGCGTATCGTAAGCTCGGCCAGCCGGTTCCACCAGTGCCAGTGTCTGTGCAGGTAAGCGAGGAGCTCATCCAGGCCGAGGGCGGCTAGAATAAACGGACCGGGCAACAGAAAGAGCGTATAGTGCGTATAAAGAAAAAGTGTGTGACGCGTGAGCAAGAGCATCAAAACGCCTTGCCAGACGAGGAGCAAGAGAATTCCCCGCTTCATCGGATTCATATAGCCTGTATGTAACCAGGAAAGCAGCCTTCTCCAGCCGGGGCCCATCCATCTTGAACCGCCGGGCCGCAGCAAATTTAGCAGGAGCAGGAGCCCGCCGCTTATTACCAGTAGCGGCGTTGTATTATGCACGAGCCGCAGGAGATAGCGCACGGGAGATAACGACCAGCCTGGCCCGTTTAATAGGCTTTGAGGGTGGTCAGGTAGCTTATCTATCAGATTTGAAGGGCTTTGAATATAAGGGCTGAGCAGCGCTATGTAGTCTTTATAGATGTGGAGATTTATGCCTGGCATGGAGCTAGAGACTGCCAACAGGGTGTATATATCCACAAAATGCGAAGAGCGCAGCCATACCAGATAGGGGAGAAAGATAAGCCCTAGAGCCAATCCCGCCAGGGCCAGGTCACGCTTGCGAATAGTTCCTGGCGTGCTTAGCAATAGCGCTACGGCGAAAGGTAGCACCATGTAGATACTACTTTCATGGATCTGATACATTACTCCCAATAGCGCAATCGCCGGCGCGAACCAGCCTTGACGACGCTCAACCGCGCCCCAGAAGAGGGTGAACATTAGGAGTATGGTCAGCGGCGGTATTAAACTGGGCTGCCAGATGAAACGGTTATAGATGACCGTGCCGGTAGTTACCGCGAACAGGCCAGTGGCGATGGCGGCCGGAAATCGTCCATAATAACGGCGCATAAAAAGGTATGTGATAAGTATGCCAATAACGTTCCAGAGGGCGGTAGTGAGAGTTCCGCCGAGAGGATTTTCGGTGAAGCAGCTAGTTAATAATAGAAAGTAGATTGAGATGGGGCCGTGGAGAATAGTTGTAGAAGAGACGTTACTGGAGGCCGGCCATAGACCATGCAGACAGGCATCGCGAGCCAGCCGAAGCATGCCCGCTTGATCCTCGTCAAAAGGAACTTTGTCTGCTGCATAGACGCGAAAAATGATTGCGATAGCAAGAATGATATACAGTTCCCAACTATTGAAAAACCAGTTCCGCAACTTTGTAGCTATAGTTTGGGCCAGGGGAAGAAGCGTTTCGCTATTGGCATCGCTTTCTGCTGAAGGAATAAGCACGAGATTTTTCTCCTTCTAGTCTAGAATGTTTTTTGGATAGGCTTGGAAATGCTTTGATGCTTGAAAAAAATTTGAAGGCTTTGATTGCCAAAGCTTTTTGCATATACATGAGCTTATGAAGAGGTCCGGGGACCCTCTTCACAGGCTGTGAGGAAGAATAGCGAGAAAAGATGACAATGGCGTGAAACAAGATGTCATTTTTATGTCATCTTTGTGTGATATGCTGCTGCTCCTGATCGCCTGCCGGCAGAGATCACTTTTGCGAGGAGATGCATCTATGCGCCTTTTATTGATTGAGGATGATTCTCGGTTGAGCCAGTCTTTGAAAATAAGTCTGGAAGAGGAGGGCTATGCAGTTGATGCGGTCTATGATGGCGTGGAAGGCGAAATATTTGCGCTATCTACGGCTTATGATGTGATTATCCTTGATATAATGCTTCCCAGGAAAGACGGCGTTGCGGTCTGTCGTACGCTGCGCAACAATAACCTGCGCACTCCCATCCTCTTGCTTACCGCGCGCGATGCAGTTGAAGATCGCGTGCAGGGATTAGATAGCGGAGCCGATGATTATCTTATCAAACCCTTTGCTTTCTACGAATTGCTCGCGCGCTTGCGGGCTCTCTTGCGGCGCAATGCTCCCCAGAAAAAAGGAGTTCTGGTCGTTGGAGATTTGCAGCTTGACCCGGCGACCCATCAAGTGGAGCGTAGGGGCGAGCGTATCAAAGTCAATGCCAAAGAATTTGCTCTGCTGGAATACTTTATGCGCAATCCCAATCAGGTATTGACGCGCGAGATGATCGAGAATCATATCTGGAATTATGATTTTATCAGCGTTTCGAATGTCGTGGATGTGTATGTGCGTCGTTTGAGGCGCAAAGTCGATGATCCCTATTCAATCAAAGTTTTAGAGACCGTCTATGGCCTGGGCTATCGGCTCCGCTGGCCTGAACGTGAGTCGGAGGGATAGAGGCCATGAAATATCTTCCCAAGGTGTATTATCTTCTGAGCCTGCTTCTGCTTGGCGTGGGCATAGTGCTTCTCCTCTTAAGTGGGACTAATATGCGCCAGTATGCATCAGGAGGGGGAATCGTTCTGCTGGATCTCTTCCTGGTAGGAGTTGTAATGCTTGTGCAGGGAATACGGAAAGAAGGACGAAGTTTTCTCGGTCGGCTGATACGCAGCATCCGCTTTCGCCTGGCACTCTGGTATATGGCAACTATGATCCTGCTGCTGATAATTTCTGGCAATATGGTCTTTGCTTTTATGCGCTGGAGCCTTAGTACTGCATTTGATAAATCTCTAGGAAAACGGCTGGTCCAGATTGCCAGTTCTTATGAGGCCGATAAGAACTATCTTGCCTTAGGCGAAGCTCCGCCATCCCAGGAAATTGCTTTCTTGTTAACACCGCGAGGGGAGATCCAACAATCATCTTTCGATCCAGCGCTTAAGCGACAAGAGGTGCTAAACTTAGTCACACAGGTGACCGCGAGCAACTCATTTCGGCAGATACTACAGCGCGGGTTGGTGGAGGATTATCCAGTACGTTCGTTGAGAGATGGAACCGATATCTACATAACTGATTTTTCTGCGACGCAGCATCTGGCTGACGATGAGTATGGCTTCGACCTGGCCAGGATTACCGATCAACAGCATAAGATCCTGGCTTATGCCCTGGTGGGTATGCCTATCGATATGTTCTCCTGGCTCAATAGGCTGGCTACGGTTCAGTGGCAAACCGCTGCCTTTACGCTATTTCTGGTGGGGGCAAGTGGATACTGGCTGGCTGGCAGAGCTATGAGACCGGTGCAGCACTTCACGCATACGGCGCGCCAGATTAGCGAGAAGAGCCTGGATCAGCGCTTGCGTACCTCCTTGCATGATGAGTTTGGTGAACTGGCCGCTACCTTCAATTATGTGCTTGAACGGCTGGAAGATGCCTTTGAGCGCCAGCGCAGATTTACCTCTGATGCCAGCCATGAATTGCGCACCCCCCTGGCTATTGTTGACCTGGAGGTAACGCGTGCACTGGCCCGTGAGCATTCGCAGGAAGAGTATCGAAAAATGCTGACGGTTGTACAGCAAGAAATATTCTATATGTCGCGCCTCGTTAATGATTTATTGACGCTCTCGCGTGCAGAAGCCGGGCAAACGCTTCTTCATTGGGAAGAGATAGAGCTCAGCGAGACAGTTGTCGATACTGTGGAACGCTTGGCTTCGCTGGCCCAGGAAATGGGGGTTGAGATCGCCGTTACGGCCCTTCCCGAATTAGTGATCAGAGGTGATCATACCTTTCTGATGCAACTGCTGGTCAATGTGGTTGAGAATGCCGTGAAGTATACAGCTGGAAGCGGCTCTCAAGTCCTTATCGAGATGCTTCAGTGCGAAAAAGATAGCAAGCAATGGGCGAAAGTATGTATAAGCGATGATGGACCGGGAATAGCCGAAGAACACCGTAAGCATCTTTTCGAGCGCTTCTATCGAACTGATCAGTCACGCACCCATCATCGAGCATCGCCAGGGGCCTCTGAAGAGGGAGCCATCGCGCAGAGGGGAAGTGGCTTAGGGCTTTCAATCGCCAAATGGATTGTTCACGAGCATGGCGGAGACCTGCTGGTTCGCTCTGAATATGGTCAAGGCTCTACTTTTGAGATATGGCTGCCAATCTTAACGACTAAGTAGCCACCAGCAGTCTTCAACAGTTTTTCTGCGTGTGGCGTCGTGAGTAGCCCGCTTATTAGCGGAGGATGGATTATGCTGCATCTAACCAATAAGATCTTGATTATTTTCTCCCCGCTTGCTACTGTAAGGCAGCGCACACAAAACCCTGCCAGGCCAGGGCTTTCCAGTTCTCAAGAAAAGGGATTGTTAAGGGGGCGCCGCGACCTAACGGATTGGCCCTTAAGCGAGAGCACCGGGCGCGGAGGAGACGTCGCGGTCGAGCGGATTTGGCCCCAATGTTTCCTCCTCCTCGCCGCCGCCAGGCGGCAGCAAAACCAGAAATGGGAAGCCTGACAGCCAGGCTTGATCCTCTGGCGTAAATGCCTTTATACTGCTACAATATAATTAATGAATGGAAATATAAGCAGGGCAAAGGAAGGGATCAGGTGGGTAAATTTAAGAGGGCAAGAGAGCTTATACCGCCCTGGAATATGCCGTCTGACCCAGTGAAAGCTGTGATCTGGTTTATGGGTTGGCTTTTAAAGATCGCAGTGCGCTTCTTCTGGGTGCCAATTATCGTGATGGTGGCCCTGGAAACATACCTGAACTGGAGCACCGCAGGCCCGATGAATGGAGTTGTCGGAGGCATCATCACTTTGTTAATAGGGCTGTTTGTCTGGGCTGTTCTCTATATCCTTGAGCGCGTCTGGAAATTCTTTACCAGCGTCTCTCGTATAATCTCAGAGGTAGGTCAGCTACAGCGTAGCACCACCTCTTACAAGCCCTTTTCTCGCTTCGAAGATGCCAAATCCCGCGGAAAGGTGGTTGAAGGGACCATCATCACGGATTTAGAACAAGAGCGTAAGAAGCGCAGGCGCGAATAAGAGCGCTCTAGCGTTGAACGCTCTCTTGATTGCTCTTTAACCAGAGCTGCCATGCCTCATCGCTAGCGTCTGGAACATAGGAGTACAGAAAGACCCCGCAGCCTTCAAGGCGATAGGTGCCTAATGCCGCAGGTAAGACCATTGTCTGCCCTCGCGCGAGTGATTCGCGCTGTTCTAGCGCCGGACCATAGCTCACTTCCAGCTCGGCACCCAGCGAAGAGATAATGATGCAGCTCTCGCTTGTCTTATCATCAAGAGTCGTGCCCTCTTTGAAGGACATTTCGCGTGTTAAGAAATAGCGGCTGGCAACGAGGCAGCGATCCTCATATCCAGAAGCCGCAGGTAGCGTAACAGGATGCATTTTGATCTGAGGAGAGACGTCAAAGCGTGCCACATCTAAAGAGCGCTCGATATGTAATTCGCGTGGTTTGCCCGAGGCCGTGAGGCGTCCATAATCATACATGCGATAGGTGACATCTGAGTATTCCTGCAATTCATACAAAAGAACGCCGCTGCCAATAGCATGAACGGTGCCCGCAGGAACAAAGATCACATCGCCAGCCTGCACAGGTTCCTCGTGTAGTAGTTGATCCAGGTTCACATTCTCGATAGCACTTTGCACATCCGCCCGCGTGGTAGCTGTTTCAAAGCCGTGGACAATAGTTGCCCCTGGCTCGGCCGAGAGGATATACCAGAATTCGGTCTTGCCCAGCTTGCCATTTTCATGCTTAGCTGCATAGCCGTCTTCCGGGTGGACCTGGACCGAGAGCTGAGCATTGGCGTCAAGGAATTTTGCTAGTAGAGGAAAGCGTTGACCGAAGACCAACATGGCCTGCGGACCCAGTAAGGCCGGGCCCATCTCCGTAACGAGGTCTCCCAACGTTTTGCCTGCATAAAGTCCATTTTGAACAATATTGCTGACTTCAGTTTCCCACGATTCCCCAATGGCAACGTTACCTGCCGGAAGTTGCTTCCAGCCACCCTGCTCTAAATGGCGTCCACCCCAGATAGTCTCGTGTAACGATGCCTCCAACCTGATTGGATATAAATATTGCACGATTCGACTTCTCCAACTACTGTAATAAAATGTTTTTGTACGAAGGAGCCATAAATGGGCCAGCTTGCTTGCCTAGCTTACCAGCAAGACTCCTTCGATGAGACGACGTAACTTGTCGCGCATGATAATGCCCTTATTGCGATGGATCACCTTCCCATTCTTAAAAAAGAGAAGGGTTGGAATACCATCGATTTGCCATTGTTCGATGAGCTCCTGTTGGTTCTCGACTTCAAGCCTGGCGAATAGGATGCGTCCCTGATACTCCTTGCTGATTGCCGCAAATTCCGGCTCAAGTATCTGGCAAGCACTACTTTGAGCCGTTGCAAAATTGACAATCACCATTTGGGGCGCATTCAGGATTTTTTCCGCGAAATCTGCGCCTGTTACTTCTATGTAGCTATCTGCCATACTATCCTCTTGTGTTTCTGTAAGAGTATGTTCTATTCTTCCCCAAAGTATCACTCAGGCAGATAGATGTCAAGCACAAAGAGCCATTTTAAAGCGCCGGGCCGCAGTTCTCGTGTGTGCTCACACTGTTAGCCAGCAAGCAGCGCCTCCGCATCCTCGATGATATAGCGATAGCCTTGCTCGGTCAAGAAAAGTTGACGATTTGCCGAAAACTCCTGGTCGCGCGTATCGCGCGTTACGATAGAATAGAAGTAAGCTAAGCCGCCATCGCTCTTGGGGCGGAGAATGCGGCCCAGGCGCTGGGCTTCTTCTTGGCGAGAGCCAAATGTCCCCGATACCTGGATCGCGACATTTGCATCAGGCAGATCAATGGCGAAATTTGCCACTTTGCTTACAACCAGGCGCTTGAGCTCGCCCCGCCTGAACTTCTCATACAGCTTCTCACGCTGTCCATTTGACGTGCGCCCGGTGAGCAAAGGTGCGCGCAGCTCTTCGGCCAGAAGCTTAAGCTGCTCAATATATTGGCCAATAATCAGGATTTGGTCATCACAATGCCTCTCAACCAGGTGACGGGTGACTGTAAGTTTGGCCGGACTCTCGGCCGCAATGCGGTATTTCTCGCGGACCTCGGCCAGGGCATAGTTGAGCTGTTCGTCTTCAGTTAAGCTCACCCGAATCTCATGGCATTCAGCCGTGGCGATCCAGCCCTGGCGCTCCAATTCACGCCAGGGAACATCGTACTTCTTGGGACCAATCAGGCTGAAGACGTCAGCTTCGCGCCCATCTTCACGTACCAGGGTGGCAGTCAGGCCAAGGCGCCTACGTGCCTGAATCTCTGCTGTAACGCGAAAAACAGGCGCAGGGAGCAGGTGAACCTCATCATAGATAATCAGGCCCCAATCGTAGCTGGTAAGCAGCGAAAAATGGGGATAGTCCTCTTGCTCCGAGCCGCCATCCTCTTCTCCATTGGGACGGCGATAGGTGAGGATCTGGTATGTGCTGATCGTAATTGGCGCAATGTCTTTGCGCTCGCCAGTATACTCGCCTACCATCTCGGGGGGAATATCGGTCTTATCGAGGATCTCATTGATCCACTGGCGAACAGCTATCGTATTAGGCGTAAGGATGAGTGTCGCGCGCTGAATATTGGCCATCGTGACAAGTCCGACAATGGTTTTGCCGGCCCCGCAAGGAAGCACAACAACTCCGCTGCCTCCGCTGGGAGCGCCTCCGGCATAAAAAGCTGCGGAGGCTGCATGCTGATAGGCGCGCGGGGCAAAATCCTTGTCCTGGTGTGACGTTTGCAATAATTGTATGGGTAGAGGAGAGCCTTCAGTATAGCCAGCAAGATCTTCGGCAGGAAAGCCAATATGAATAAGCGCCTGTTTGATGTGACCACGGCGCGAGGCATCGACCTGGATAGTATGCGTATCGAGCCGCTGCAGAAGATAAGGCTGCATACGCTTGTTATGCATAATCTCAGTAACAAGCGTGGTCTCATCTGAGGTCAGCAATAAGGCTCCATCCCGCAGAATCAGCTTGATTTTGCCATAACGGTTGATATACTCGCGAATATCGGTAGCGATATTAGACGGAATAGCATATTTGCTATACTCGCTAAGTAGCTCCAGAATATGCTGAGCGCTCATCCCACCTGCGGCAGCATTCCAGAGCGAGAGTGGCGAGAGACGGTATGTATGTATGTGTTCTGGAGATTTCTCTAATTCGGCGAATTGCGCCAATGCATCGCGTGCCTCGGCATGTCGTGGATGATCTACTTCCAGCAAGATAGTGCGGTCGCTTTGCACAATCATCGGATTGCTAGGCTTCATGTTTTATACTCCGGGCATATTTGCCCATGTCCTGATATATTTCAGAATAGCGTTGATCGCTGCTTCTTCGTAGCCCCTCATAAGATGGCGAGCCCCGGTAACTACTTTAATACCCTTGGGGCCAGGTAGCTGTTCAACGAAGGGCTCTAACTTATATAGCGGGCAGATTTCATCAAACTCGCCAGTGACAAAGAGCTTGGGGCGTTCAAAAGGCTTGGTAAGTCCACGTGTGGCCCGAAAAAGAGGGAGGCTGATGGCAACGATGGTACGCACACGTTTATCGAAAGGGGCGTATAAGAGTGTGGCGTAAGCACCAAAGGCATGGCCAACGACGCATACTTTGGCCGAGTTCGCCTTCGGGTGAGTAATCACAGTATCGATGGCTCCGGCAAGATCTAGCGGCTCCAGACGGCCATCTGTTTGCTGGCCCTGACTCTTGCCAACGCCGCGAAAATTGAATCTGAACGCAATCATGCCAGCTGCGGCCAGACTCCTGGCTAAGGCTACTGTGAGTGTGTCATTCATATCACTGCTGGCTGGCTGTGGATGACACAGAATAATGACAGGGGCCATATCAATGCCGGCTGGCTCGTGCAGCACTCCCTCCAGGAGAAATGCCGGCTGCCCCTTGCTATAAAATGTTACTGGTCGCTCGGCTTGTGAGGTCATCTTTTGCCCTTCCGCTACCCTGATGACTTGCAACTTGATTTCTATATTATCTCAGGAGAAGTCAGGCGTCAACTTTTTACGAGAAAACCTAGCGAATGGCAAGCGTGGCCTGGCTTGAGAGCACCCAAAAGTCATATTGTGTGAGATCCGGGCCAATTTCTTACGAAATATATAATCAACTTGATGAGCCCTTTGCATGGAGGCCGAAGAGTGTTATACTGAGTATGACATCTATATACCTATTTTTTAGTATGTCTTTGGTGTCGTGTATCCGTGTGTCGCATGGAGGACTATCCATTCCCATCTCGCGTATTTCTATTCCGGTGCTAAGTCATCTTCCTGGTGATAATCACTTATTCGAGAAGAAAATAAGGGGCAAGGCAAATTTTTATTTTCGTAGCGAGCCTCTTTCTTCTCTCATCCTGCGCGATGTCCTTCTGGGGGATGGATCTCGTCAGGTCCTTTTCGTCATGGCACACTAGCGGCATTGGCTAGTATGCTGCTGCCAGCTTCCTTAAAATTGGAATACGGTTAAAACAGTTTGCAGAGATACTATTACGTCCCGGGGTGCCTATGTTTTAACAAAATTTGTGACTTGCGTAATAGCGATCTTCGTTGTACTGTTGTATCTGTAGCGGGTAAGGTAAGCAGGTTTTAATAACCTCGCTGGCAGTGGAGAAACGTAGTAGCCGATGCGGTTTTCAAGAGGTATACTTGGTGTGTATAGTGAAATGTAGAGGCAGGAGCACACATGTATAGTATTTTAGTCGTCGAGGGAGAGGGCTCAATAACCAGGCTGCTCAAGGAGACTCTCGGTATTAAAGAGTATCAATCCATCATGGTCCTCAATGGCGAAGATGCTATACATTTTGCTCTACGCGAAATACCACATCTCATTATCATCGACTTTATGCTGCCGGGGACAGATTGCTATGAGGTGGTCAGGCGCTTGAGGGCTCATCCTAAGAGCATGCATATTCCGATTGTCGTCGTGAATGCCAGTCGCTCAACTGCCGACGAGGTACGCGCCTTTGAGTTTGGCGTCGATAGTTACGTTACCAGGCCTTTTACCTCTGAAGAGCTAATGGCGCGTGTGCGCAGGCAATTACAGCGTATGCAACAAAGTTCCCTTTCCCCTCTTACTCAACTTCCCGGTGGTTTACAGGTCGAACGAGCCATTGACTACAAATTAAGTAGCCTGGAACCCTGGAGTATTCTTTACCTCGATCTTGATAACTTTAAGGCCTTTAACGATGTCTATGGCTTTCTTGCTGGCAACGATATGATTATGCTCGTAGGGCGAATCTGCCAGCGTGTGGTGTACGACTATGGCAATATCGATGATTTCGTTGGCCATATTGGCGGTGACGATTTCGTGATTGTCACCACGCCAGAGCGGGCAACGATCCTCTACCGGCATATTCTTGAGCTCTACAAGAAAGAAAGCGTTACACTGTATCGTAAGGAAGATCTGGAGCGTGGATCGATTAGTGGAGTTGATCGAAAAGGTAGGCCATATCAGTTCCCCTTAGTTTCTCTCTCAATTGGCGTAGTTAGTGATCAAATACGTTGCTCCCCTAGCTTCGATGAGATCGGGACTCTGGCCGCTGAGGCGAAGCGACACGCTAAACAATCTTCCAACAATGTTTTTCACATCTCGTCTCAATGGAGTAAGTCCCGTCAAGATTATCCTCACTCGCTACATTCATCCCCTTCATTTAGTAAAGCTAGCTACCTGGGTCGAAATCTGTTCTACTTTATTGAAGAGGATGCCCTCGCCGAATTTAAATAGGGCGGGGCCATCCTCTCGCTACTTTATGCGCTGTGAAGGTATTCTGGTGGCAAACCGGCTTCGTTTAGGCGTTGCCAAAAATCAGGGCCGCCAGGAAGACCAGCGCGCCACTGCCCACTACTTGAATCATGGAGAGTAACCAGCTTGTGCCGAAGTAACGATGCCTGATAGCTGCGATGACGATGAGCTCAATGGCAACAATGATATAGGCCGTGAGTAAGGCTAGCTGAAGGTGGTTTATCAGGAACGGTAGGGTATGTAGGGCGCCTCCAATAAAGGTCATAATGCCTGTAATTGCTCCTCTGGCAATAGGATTTCCCCGCCCAGTGAGTACCCCATCATCGGAGAGCGCTTCGGAAAATGCCATGCTGATACCCGCTCCGGTAGCTGCAGCTATGCCGACCAGGAAGGCGGTAAATGGTCGTTGCGTGGCGAAGGCCGTGGCAAAGATAGGGGCCAGCGTCGAGACTGAGCCGTCCATCAGGCCTGCTAGCCCTGGCTGTACTACACGCAGGATGAAGTCTGTAGATGAAGTATCATGCGCTGTTAATGCTTTGATTATTCCTTTGATGCCCTGGGGGCTAGAGCTTTTTCTGCCTGATCCGTTGTGCTTTCCGTGTCGATTGCGCTTGCGTTTCCATTTTTTTGCATAAAAAAACTCCTGCTGGCTTTGGATTATCCAGTCTATCGATAGATTGGTTACCTTAATTTAGTGTGCCCTAATTTAGGTGATACTAATAATGATAATTATTCTCATTCTCACTGGGGAGATTGTACAACTTATACTCATGCGTGTCAAGTGCGTTAGCGGGACGCTGGAGAGTAAGCGGAGCGAGATCTTGCTGAGCGTCGCGCGAGGGCGAAAAGCTCCACTACTACATGCTATGTGCTATAGTTATATGGGTATAGTTCGCAAGCTACTTGTAACGAAAGGTGGTAGTTGCTACGAGTCAGGAACATGACGAAAAGCTGCTAGAGGCAGAGGGCGATCCCGAGGCGAAGGATCAGATGGCCCGGCGGCTGGCCTTGCGTAAAAATACAAAACGTGTCTTGCAGGAAAGCGGCCTTGCCGAGATGCTGCAGGGGATCAATAAAAATCTGCTCAAGTGGCGAGGACGTATTGAAGAATACGATACAATGCTGCTCCTTAGATGGGGAACGCTTACAACCCGGCGCCATATGTGGATTGAAATCATCGATGATACCATTCGTTTTCGGCTCCAGGAGCACCGCAGATGTGCTAAATCGGCGCCTGAGTGCGATGGAGAATATCATAGCTTCACCAAAGAGATGTGGTCGGATCGGGCCTTTTTTCAGGCCGAATTAAAGAAATACTATGATCGACCTGTGGCTGAAACATCCTCTGATTGAAATAGCTACCTTCCCAGCTATATGGCAGACAAAGCACTTTTCAGGCCAAAACAGCCTGGCTTTCTTGCTAGCGCGGCAAGAGAGTGGGCCATTTTTAAGGTAAGTGCGTGTGCAGAGCGCTCAGGATATTGGCTCCAGGGGTAGAATACTGACGGCGCCTATGCTCTCCACAAATTTGCTGACTGCCTGATAATTGGGATCGGCGTAGAAGTGAGTTCTTTCTGCCTCGCTGGACCAGTTGAAAAGGTTGAGCAAGAGAGGGCTATCGTGATAAGAGGTATGTAGGGTACTGGGAGCATTGGGAGCCGCAGGGTCGCTGGTTGTGATGGTAGTCTCGGTTAAGCCGCGGGCCAGAAAGGCAAAGGCAAGCATGGGCTGGGCTGCCTGGCGCCGCAGGCCTTCGATCCAGCCTCGCTGGGCGAACTCAACTTGTTCAGGCAGCACATTGGTGAGATGGGCAGCTGCTATGGAAGGGGTTGCGGCCGGACGGCTGTAGCCCCAGATATAGCGCATAAGCCATTGTTCTGGTACTGCCGTCAGGGCTTCGGCGACAGAGGTGAGCAAGAGATTCTTTGGATTATAGCGCTCCTGAGCCCTATGCCAGCTCTCCTCATCTTCCCACGTTGTCAATAAAAAGTAGTAGGTTTCCTTTCCTCTATTGCGGTAGTTGCGTGAAGTAACAAGTCCCGGCGCATTGCGAATAGTATCGATTACTTGTCGCACGCGAGCTGTGACGTCAGCATCTCTTCCCGGGTGAGTATAGGCCAATGTAACTACCAATAATTCCATAATTTTTACCATAAAAATAAAAAAAACTGCTTGTTTCAGGTGTGGATAGCATAGCATAAGCTAATTATCTGCGCAATAGTGACGATATGAGCTCACGTACCTATGGAAAAGTGAATCTAGACAGAAGGTAGAATGCCCACTATACTGCTCATTACAGAAAAAATTTCTGCACATCAACCGGGAGGAAGTAAAAATGCTTGACCCTGACGCGATTCGTGGTACTACTGTAGAATGGAGACCCGCAAGAGCTGAAGATGCGGCCATCTGGGTTTCTGTGACGCGGCGCAGTGCTGATCAGGTAACTTTTGAAGCGGAGGATGCTCAGATCGCTCGCTATAAAGAAGAAAATCCCGATCTGCAGGCCCAGCGCTATCTGCTCTGGCGTGATGAGGCTCCTGTGGGACGCTTACGTTTCTTCGCTTATGGCAATACCGCTGAATTGGATGGGTTGGTCTTATTGCCTGAAGCGGGGGGCAGTGTGGCAGCACAGGTGGTATCTGAGGCTCTTGTGCGCTCGGCTGCTCTTGATGTGCGTCATCTTAAAGCTACATATTCTGCTGCTTATATCGCTTCTTTTGCTGGCGCTGGATTTCAGGAATTGCGCCGGCGCACCGGTATGACGGCTTCGACTGACCTGATGGTGCCGTTATTTCCTTTGCCAGCTTCGCTGCGCGTGCGTGAAATGCTGCCTGATGATGGCGAGCAGGTAGGGATTTTGCTACAGCGAGCTTACGCGGGAGGGCCCGATTCCCTGCATCCTGATGTCGCGGGCTGGCGGGCCGAGGTGCGCGCTATTCAGGAAGGCCGTTTTGGTCCATTCATTCCTGAAAGCTGTTTTGTCGTTGAGCATAGTCTTGATCGCTACAATCTGGTTGGGGCTATTCTTGTCCATCTTGAGCATGGCGTGCCCCGTATTCGTCATATGGTGGTGGCCCCTGCTTTCCGGCATGTCGGCCTGGGTCAGTTTCTTGCCGTCAAGTCTATGCGGCGCTTGCATGATCTTGACTATGCAACCGCGCTCCTCTATGTGACGCTAGGCATTCCTGCTGTCAATCTGTATCATCGGCTTGGTTTCATAGAGACAGGACCTACCTATATTGAAGCCGAGCGCATGCTATTGAAATAATGAGGCTGGGCTTGAATATTGGTACTTTGGGCGAGTTTGAGCTGATTAAGCGCCTGACTGCCCACCTGCCTGGGCGCGCTGATGTGCTGCTCGGGGTTGGCGATGATTGTGCAGTTCTCGATTTGCAGAGCGAGGCTTTATTGCTCACTACCTGTGATAGCCAGGTTGAAGGAGTGCATTTCACTCTGCAAACTTCCTCCCCTGAACAGATTGGCCGCAAGGCCCTGGCTATCAATCTAAGCGATATCGCGGCTATGGGAGGGGAGCCGCGCTATGCGCTGATCTCGCTTATTCTGCCTCCTGCGCTGCCTTTGAGCGTATTGGAAGGCATCTATGCTGGTTTGCGTGCGGAGGCCACGCGCTTTAATACGGCTCTCGTGGGGGGAAATGTGGCGGGAACTGGTCAGGCCGCGCAATTGATTATCGATATTACGCTGCTTGGTACCGTAGAGCGCGGCCACGTGCTGATGCGCTCGGGTGCCCAGGTTGGGGATATACTTTTTGTCACAGGGACCCCTGGCGATTCGGCGGCCGGCTTCTACACTTTGCTGCATCCAGATCCTGCTTATCCTGCCCGGGCGCAAGAAGTTGTGCGCCAGCGCCATCGTACGCCGAATCCACGTGTGCACGAGGGGCGCATTCTGAGCCAACTAGGAACCAACGTAGTAACGGCTATGCTTGATATCAGCGATGGCCTGAGTGGCGATTTAGAACATCTCTGTACACGCAGCCAGGTAGGAGCGCTTATTGAAGCTGAGCGCTTGCCCCTCTCTCCTGCCCTGCGGGCTATCGCGGCCCATACATTGCGCGATCCTTTGGACTGGGCCTTACATGGCGGTGAGGATTACGAGTTGCTCTTTACGGTTGCCCCCGGCTCTGAACAACTTGTGAGTGAGGCTGTGCAATCAGCGACAGGTACGCCGGTGACGCCAATCGGCGTGATTTTGCCAGCGCCGGACGGAATGAAGGTGCGCTATTCGAATCAGCGCGAGGAACGTTTGGCCAGCAAAAGCTGGGATCACTTGAAAGCGTCGCTTGAGAGACCAGCCGCAGAAAAATAGCCTTTGCCCACAGCCTGCTTTCTCTATCCCATGAAGGAAAGCGCTAAGGTTAGCTCTCCCTCAGCGCAATTGTTGGCTGACAGAACATAGGCGAGCAGATTTCCCTATGTTCTGTCAGTGCTAGCTATTTGTGTTTCCTGACAATTGAGGTAGCAGCCCGCAAGCATCCGGCTGGCTTCTCCGCTGCTCTGCTGCTGCCGGCGCGCCTTAACTTTACCTTACCTGATAAGGGTAAAGAGATGATTAGGAGCTATTGACGCGAGAAAGTGCGGAGGGCGAAGGTAATTTGTTGCTCTAAGGTCATGGCCTGATCCTGTGGGATCTTGGCCAGCGCGGCTTGAGCTTCAGCGTTAGAGAAGCCCAGCCCGAGCAAGGCCTCCAGCGCCTCAGCCTGGATACGACCCGCCGATGGCGATGAGGAGATAGCTCCCGTCGAGGCTGCCAGAACCGGCAGTTTGCCCTTTAATTCAAGAATAAGGCGCGCAGCAAGGCGCTTGCCGACGCCGGGAGCCAGGCCTAAGCGTTGTTGATCCTCATCGGCAATAGCCTTATACAAGGTTGGCGCGTCCATCACAGAAAGCAAAGCCAGGGCTACTTTGGGACCAACCCCACTTACTCCAATGAGCTGCTCAAAGGCATCGCGGTCTGTCTCACTGCTAAAGCCATAGAGGGACATCCCATCTTCACGCATATGAAAATGCGTGTATAAGGAAACTTCGGCCCCCGCTTCACTAAGGCGATTGAGCGTTGAGGCCGGAGCGAAGACGCGAATACTAAAACCACTTGTACGAATAATTGCATGATCTGCTCTGCATGCTTCAAGTTTGCCGTGAATACTGGTAATCATCGCTCCGAACTTATACCTCTTCTGTCTAACTATAAGCAGTAACGCCGTTTCGCCTGTAGGAGTGACTAACAAGCTTTATGGAGGGATAAAGTGTTTGTATATCGTTATAGTTTGCCGTAGCTCGCGAGATGGCTCACGTAGGGTACCGTATTTAAGTGACAGATTGCCACAGCAGCAGCGTCGGCAGCGTCATCGGGACGCGGTACGGCAGTAAGCTTAAGCAGGATACGTACCATCTCACCCACCTGGTCCTTTTTGGCTGCGCCGTAGCCGGTCACCGCCTGCTTAATCTGCTTAGGAGTATATTCGGCGACTGAGAGCCCACCATTCGCCAGCGCAAGCATAGCAACCCCGCGAGCCTGTCCAACGGTCATGGCCGTACGAGCATTCTTGGCAAAGAAGAGCTCCTCCATAGCCGCCTCATTCGGCTTGTAAGTGGCAACGATTGCACTCAGGCTTTCATAAATATGTTGCAAGCGCTGGGCCAGCGGCATTTTGGCTGGGGTTGTGATTACATCGCAGGCAAGCATCTGCAACTCACTTCCCCTGGCCATAACTACCGCATAACCGACAATGGCTGTACCCGGATCAATGCCCAGCGCGATACGCGGGCCGGGCGAATGCTTAAGATCGAGTACATTACCCATTGCGATATCTTTCTATGTTCTGTTCCAACATATTACTGATTAGCCCTGATAGGAGGCGGCGAATGACTCTGGGAAGTCGGCATTGGTATGGACATTTTGCACGTCATCAAGATCCTCAAGCTTTTCGATTAAACGAATCGCCTGGTGAGCGGCTTTTTCGTCAGAAAGATCGATTCTGGTCTTAGGAACCATAGTACTCTCAGATTTCAGGACCTTGTATTTCTTGCCTTCCAGGGCCTGGCGGACTTTTTCCACATCCGAAGGGTCTGTGTAGATAGTGATGGTCTCGTCATCGGGGGTGACAGGTTCTACATCATCTGCACCCAGATCGAGAGCCTCAAGGGAGAGTTCATCAGGATCGTGGCCTGCCAACTCTACTTCAATAATGCCTTTGGCTTCAAATAGCCAATCGACGCAGCCATTTTCACCCATGTTCCCGCCGTTACGGTTGAAGGCGTTGCGCACCTCAGCGACGGTACGGTTACGATTTTCCGTGAGCGTTTGCACAAGGATAGCGGTGCCTCCTGGACCATACCCTTCGTAGGTAATCTCTTCAAGGTTGTTACCCTCTGAGCCTCCTTGTGCGCGCTTGATGGTACGCTCAATGTTATCCATGGGCATGTTAGCATCGCGTGCTCGCTGCACTGCCATACGCAGGCGGAAATTTGCATTGGGATCACCGCTCCCACCCTCACGTACGGCGACAACGATTTCACGTCCTAGTCGGGTAAAAAGCTGTCCACGGCGTGCATCATTAACGCCTTTAGATCGACGAATTTGTGCCCACTTTGAATGACCTGACATATCGTTGCTCCCTTTGTCTTAATGAATTGCTTTATACATAATGCTGCTATTTAAGCAGACCTTTATCTGCGAATTGCTTTGGCGCTATGCTATTGTAACACGAACGGATGTAGAGCGTCGAGAGGGGGCCAGGGTAGCGCGGCCGGCTCGTAACCCACTTTCAAACCTCCGTTATCTGTGCGAGCCATTCCTCAATTGTGCGATTTACTGCTTCTGGCTGCTCTCTCATGACATAATGCCCAGCCTGAGGAAGAATGTGCAAGCTGGAGCTGGCAATATGCTTGTGCAGGTAGTCGCTGTATTTAACCGGAGTCAGGCGATCCTCAGCTCCACAGATGATGAGCGTGGGCAAGGAGATCTCAGATAGGCGTGACATAACGTCGAAGTTATTGCAGGCTGACAGATCGCGATAGAGCATACTGGGTCCCGAGGAAGGCTGTTCCCGTAGAGTTGCCTGAGCCGTCGAGAGATGTTCTGGGATGACTGCGAGCTCGGCCAGGCGCTGGCGGGCCTGCTGAGGAGCTTGTCTTGCCTCGTCGAGTAAAGCCGGTAAAACGCGTAGACGGGCTCCTGTGCCAATTAAAATGATCCCTCCAAGCTCTGTGCCGTATTGCAAGGCTAGCATAAGCGCGATCGCGCCTCCCAATGAATGCCCGGCAATCACTGGGCGCTCAAGGTGTAATTCTCGGATGATAATCTCGTGTGCCGCCTGAGCGTAGTTCTCGATAGCCACCTCAGGGTCAGCAAAAATATCCGGGCGCAGGCCATGCCCCGGCAGATCAAGAGCCTCTACTTGTCTCCCCTGCTGCTGAAAATAGCTGGTCTGGAAACGCCAGATGCGCGCATTATCCCCTGACCCATGGATGAAAACAAGCGCTTTGTTCATCAAATCTCCCTCGTATTCTCATCTGCAATGATAAGCTTTCTTGAACAAAAAATACGCTACGAACCTGCCACCTATAGCTTGGCAGCAAATTCTAGCCTGACAGCTCAAGCTGACTGCTATCAGGCTTCAGTATTATATTCCGTTGGAGGAACTCCCGGCAAATAGAGCCAGACCTGCTAATCATCTTTCCTTTGCGCCAAGCCCATCCGCTAGCGGAGTAAGGTATTTACATACAAAGGGAATGATCCTGGAATAGCGGTGTTCCTTATCTTTTTTGCCTATTTCACGCCCATCGTGTACGTGATACTATATAGTAAATGGCTAATCTTGTTTGAGAAGAGTTCCAGCCATAAGGCCCTGAACTTGAGGGAAATAGCCACAACATTAGCTGGTAGCTAAACGTAATTACTGATAGTAGGAGCGCGAGGTTTGATGGATAGCCAGGGGATAAAACGGGGTATCGCTGGAAAGGCCAGGCAGAAGCTTGGTTATCTAGGTGAAAGCCTAGCCGTTGAAAGACTGATTAGCCTGGGATATACTCTCCTGCAGCGGAACTATCGCTGCCAGTATGGTGAGATTGATCTCATCGCCGAGCAAGGAGAGGATCTGGTCTTCGTCGAAGTAAAATTGAGGCGCGGGACAGATTACGGCCTGCCGGAGGAAGCCATAACGAGGCGTAAATGGCAGAGGATTGAGCGGGCTGCTACCTACTACCTTGGTTCGCACGTGTGTGATGAGCGGTCATGGCGTATTGACGTGGTTGCTGTGCAGCTCAGCAAGAGTGGCAGGCTTACGGAAATTCGTGTTTATGATCATGCAACGATTGAATAGACAAGCACGCAGCAGATACTCTAAAATAGGTCAGGTGTGCAGGCACCGGAAATATAAAACGGAGGCAGATCATGAGCGATTTTGTGGAAAATGCGAAGAACTTTGTGAATGCAGCGGTAAGCCGTACAAGCTGGGAGGCGCAGAGACAGCTCCGCCTTCGCGGCAAGCAAGGTGAACTGGATAAACTTTTGGAGCAGCGTCGGCAGCTGCTAGACGAGCTGGGGCTGGTAGCTATGAATCTTTATACACAGGGTTCGTTAAGCGATCCACAGCTATCGCGCTTGTGTGCAAGCATTTTAGAGCTGGATAATGATGCCAGGAAGCGCGAGGCGCAATTGGTAGATATTAAGCAGGAAGCCTATCCTGCAGATCAATTCGGCCCGGCTCCAACTACAAATTATTCCCCTCCTCCTGTATCGTCGGCGCCCTATACGCCGCCTCCGGCGCCGGGGAACGCTGCACAGCCTGGTGCGCAGGCTCAAAATAATTGTCCACAGTGTGGAAGCCCTCTGCGTGCCAACGCGCTCTATTGCCGCAGCTGTGGTGCAAAATTGCGCTAAAATACAGGGTCAACAGCTACGTTATAGCATAGTCGTATGCTATAATGAATATCACCATTGTTAGTTGCTACAGCCCGGGTGTGAGTCAGAGCATGCTTGTCTACAGTATTAGAAGTATGCTGCAGAGAGAAGCGCTTGCTCTGACAGGGCTTATGAGCGATCCCGTTATCTTGTGGCAGGCGGGTGGAGATTTTCACCCATGATAGAGCCTGTTGCTTTTCTTTAGAGGTATAAGTGTCTATTCCATCTGCCAGCTTGAGTAGGGGCGTCAGGTTTAGACTATTCCTGGTGGCTTGCAGACCAATTGGACAACAGAAGTACCAGAATATGCGAAAGTGTTTGTCCAGAGCGTAGATACTAGTAGAGGGGTTTGTGTAGAGTACCAGGTAGTATTTGTATAAGGCTAAAACGAGCGTGAGTGGGCAATTGCAAGAAGCAACACTTGATATTATCAGCCATAGTTCAGCCCAGACACAACGTATGGCTATGCGCCTGGGTGGACTTTTGCAGGGGGGCGAGCTCCTGCTTCTTGATGGGCAGTTAGGGACAGGCAAGACTACCTTTACACAGGGATTGGCGCAAGGTTTGGGGATAAGCGAGACGATTAGTAGCCCGACGTTTACCTTGCTCAAAGAATATGCGGGACAGCCCAGGCCTGCAGTAATGCCAGCTGGAAAACTGAATGTTGGTCCTGCGCTCTACCATTTTGATCTCTACCGCCTGGATGAGCCGGAAGAAATTCTCGACCTGGGCTTTGATGACTACTTTTATAACGATGGTTCTGGAGTTTGTGTAGTCGAGTGGGCGGGTAAGGCCGATGGAATCTGGCTGCCCGAGCGATTACAGATTCGTATGAAAATAATGAGTGAGACCAAACGTGGCCTGTTATTTATGGCAACAGGTACACGCTATTGCGAACTGTTACAGCAGTTCCAGAAGAATACGTATGCTACTGCTAGCTCTTGATACCTCCACGCGCCAGGCCAGCGTTGCGTTGTGCTCAGAGGATGCATTGCATGGCGAACATAC
The DNA here is from genome assembly GCF_004208415.1 of Ktedonosporobacter rubrisoli. Lineage (GTDB taxonomy): Bacteria > Chloroflexota > Ktedonobacteria > Ktedonobacterales > Ktedonobacteraceae > Ktedonosporobacter > Ktedonosporobacter rubrisoli. Next base: position 9,671,805 of record NZ_CP035758.1, read on the forward strand.
CTGGCACGTGGCTAATAACCATAGCGTTGAGCTGTTGGGACATATCCAGGCGCTTTGTGCCCAAAGCCAGTTGACCTTGCAGCAGATAGATGCTGTGGCTGTGGCCACTGGCCCTGGATCATTTAATGGCGTACGCGTAGCCCTGGCTACGGCAAAGGCGTTGGCTTTTGCCTTAAAGAAGCCTCTGCTTGGCGTGAGTACGCTTGATATTATTGCCGCGCAACAACAGCAATGGCCAGGGCCTGTGTGTGCAGTACTTGAGGCGGGCCGTTCTGAATTATATGCCGCTTGCTATGTAGGGGAAAAGTTGCGTAGAGAGAATGATATTGCCTACAATATGAAACGGCTCAGTGAGTATCTATTGCAGACGCCGCAGGACTTAGCAACTTATTTGCTGCAGCAGGCGCAGGCCTGGACGGGCATTGTTGATGAAGGTGAGGTGCCAGCCTTTCTCTTTTGTGGTGAGATAAGCCTGTTATCTCGCCAGGCCCTGAGTACCTCTATGCAAGGACATGGCCTCTTCGTCGGTAATCTAGAGGCGACGCGCTCTGCTTCTACCCTGGCCATGCTTGCCATGCAGCGCTTAAATGAAGGGCAAGAGGATGATCCTCTGCTGCTAGAGCCACTTTATTTGCGGCGTCCATCTATTACGACCAGCAAGCGAAAGCAGCCGCTGCTTGGCACTGCTGCCACTGGTCAAAGTCAGACAGAAAGGGAAGAGGGTGCGTTACGTCATTGAACGAATGACGATGTCAGACGTGCCTCGCGTCATCGAGATTGAGCGTCTAGCCTATCCATCGACCTGGCCTCCGAGCGCATATCGTAAGGAGCTACAGGATAATCGTTGGGCTCATTACATCGTCTTACGCGATAAACAGATTACAGAGGAGCGTTCGGTCGTGCCTCAGCAGGAAGCAGAGAAGCCGCGAAAAAATCGCCTCTTTCCACTTTCGCTCTTGCCCAGCCGTCCAACTATCACGGTCCCGGCGCCAGAACTTGCCTCGATTATTGGCTTTGCTGGCTTATGGCTCATGGTTGATGAGGCTCATGTAACAACTATTGCGATGCATCCAGATTACCGGAGATTGGGGCTGGGTGAGTTTATGTTAGTGAGCTTAATTGATATTGCTTATAATATCGGGGCGAAATGGGTAACGCTCGAAGTACGTGTCTCAAATTATACTGCACAGAATCTCTATCGTAAATATGGTTTTCGGGAGGCAGGACTGCGCCATCGCTATTATAGTGATAATCAGGAAGATGCCTTAATTATGTGGACTGACGAAATCAATTCTCCCAGCTATAAGCAAAAATTTCAGGACTTGAAAGCGAGACTGATGCAGAAGCTGGAAGCTCAATAGGTGCTTTCTGAAGACTATAAACGCAGGAAATTTTTACTATGCTGGTACTTGGTATCGAAAGCTCATGTGATGAGACCGGAGCTGCTATCGTTAAGGATGGGCGTTATCTGCTCTCAAACGTGGTAGCTTCTCAAATAGAGATCCATAATCGTTATGGAGGGGTTGTACCCGAGGTTGCTTCTCGACAGCAGCTAGCTACGATTATTCCAGTAGTTGAGACTGCCCTGGAGCAGGGTGGCTGCACGTGGGCCGATATTGATGCGGTTGCGGCAACCTATGGACCCGGGCTGGCTGGATCGCTCCTCGTAGGGCTGACGGTGGGTAAGACCCTGGCCCTGGCCTGTAATTTGCCTTTTCTCGGCGTTAACCATCTTGAGGCCCATATTTATGCAAACTGGCTGCGCAAAGATGTAGCTCCGCAAAAGGTCGAGGATTGGCGCTATCAGGAGGGAGATCCTGTCTTTCCTCTCCTTTGTCTTGTGGTGTCAGGTGCGCATAGCGAGCTGGTGCTGGTGCCTGAACATGGGCACTATGAGTTGCTCGGACGTACGCGTGACGATGCGGCCGGAGAAGCCTTTGATAAGGTTGCGCGTATCCTGGGCCTTGGTTATCCCGGTGGCCCGGCCATCCAGCAAGCGGCGCAAGATGCTGAGGCAGAATTGCAGCAGCAGGGCAAGCCGCTCAAACTTGCCCGCAACGCGTATCGCCTGCCGCGCGCCTGGCTACGCGGCACCTATGATTTTAGCTTTAGCGGCCTAAAAACTGCCATGCTCCACCTGGCCGAAGGCGCTGTAGAAAGCCAGCATCGCAAGCAAGTGAGCCAGTATACACGCATGGGTGAACTGGCGGCTCAGCATGGATTGCCTAATGTATCCCTCCTGGCGGCAAGCTTCCAGGAAGCTGCTGTCGATGTGTTGGCAGTAAAAACGCGTCTTGCCGCTCAGGAATATCAGGTAAAGCAAGTTGTTCTGGCGGGAGGGGTAGCGGCGAATGCCAGCTTACGTGCTCGCCTTGAGCAAGAACTTTCCCCGTTGCACATTCGTCTTAACTATCCACCTATTGAGTTCTGCACTGATAATGCAGCTATGATTGCTGGTGCGGCTTTCTTCCATTTGTGCCGTGATGAACGGCATGGCCTTGATCTGGACGTGCAGCCTGGATTGAGCCTACCTTTTGTTAAGAGAGAGAAATCGTATGCCTAAACAAAAAGCCTATGCCCTTGGCATTGACCTGGGAGGAACCAAGACGCTTGCCGCCGTGATTGATATAACCTCTGGTGAGGTTGTTTCATCGGCCCGTAAGCGCACGCGGGCTGAGCGCGGACAGGAATTTGTGGCTCAGCGTACACTGGAGCTGGCCAACGCGGCCCTTGGTGATATGCCCAATGGGGCCGAGATCGTTGCTGTTGGGGTTGGCGCTGCGGGGCAGATCGATCGCGATGCTGGAACGATTGTTGATGCTCCCAATCTCGGTGTACGAAATATGGCATTGGGAAGCCTGTTAAGTAAGCAGTTGGGTAAGCCTGTCTCTGTTGGCAATGACGTTGAGGTTGCAGCCCTTGGCGAGTATCTCTACGGAGCGGGGAAAGGCTATAGTAATTTTATCTGCGTCTTTATAGGTACTGGCATTGGTTCTGGGATTGTGCAGAATGGGCGCATGTATACAGGCTTGACAGGTACAGCGGGCGAAATAGGCCATATGGTCATTCAAGCCGGCGGGCGTATCTGCGGCTGTGGCGGGCGTGGGTGCCTGGAGGCCTATGCTTCACGTACAGCCATCACCAGAGCCATTATGGCTGAGATACATCATGGGCGGCCTTCGGTGCTGGCAACCGATGCCGAGCGTCAGCTTAAGCAAGGCGAGACGATCATACGTTCTGGCATACTGGCTAATGCTATCCAGCAAAAAGATGAGTTGACAATTGAGATTGTTACTGAGGCGGCGGAATATCTAGGATACGGTCTGGGATCAGTGATGAATCTCTACAATCCCGACTGTATCATCCTGGGCGGCGGCGTCGTTGAAGCTGTTGATCTGCTGTTTGAGACCGCTAGCTATCGCGCTCGTACGGTGGCTCTCTCGGCTCCGGCTAAGAAAACACCCCTTTTGCGCGCGAAGCTTGGCGATTTCTCGGGCGTGGTTGGCGCAGCCTGTCTTGGGGCCCAAAAAGCGGGATATCAGTTTTCTTCGAACGGTAAATAAAAGCCTCAGTCTGGGAAGAAGATAGGAAAAAGAAAAGAAGGCGGGATGGTCTATGGACGAAGAAACACCCCACATTGATGTGCGTGCTGTAACTGTCAACGACGCTCCTGCTCTGCACGGACTCGACTACAGTTTCGAGACAGACCGTATTTACACGTTGCGGGAATGCAATCACCTGCTGCGGAGTGAAAATGGTTCCGGCGCAGAGAATAAGCCTGCGTTTGCTTTTGAACTAACGGAGACGCTGGTCGATCCACCCATTTATAAAAATTATCGTGAATACGAGAATTCACTGGAAGATGTTGAGGAGCAGCTCCGGGAGGGAGAGGGTGGATATATTGCGCTGGCTAACGCTGAAGTAGCTGGCGCAGTGTTACTCCATGTCGAGGAATGGCGTTCGGTGGCGCTTATCGAAGACCTGATCGTTGGACGCCAATTTCGCCGCTATGGCATCGGCTCTTTGTTGCTGAGGTGTGCTGCCGATTGGGCGCGCAAACGTAATTGTTGGGCTATAGTCCTGGAGACGCAGAATATCAATTACCCGGCTATCCAATTCTATCTTCGTAATGGCCTGGAGATATGGAGTATCCATCAACATTTCTATCCTCCCGGTCCACTGGCGCATGAAGTAGCAGTTTTTATGGGCAAGCGCCTTTCATCGACTCCAGAACAATAGAAAAAGAGCTCCGGAAATCACTTCCGGAGCTCTTGCGAATCTGGCTTGTCTGCTCTGGCCTTATACGGCTGCCGGCACTTCTAGCTTGGGGAAAAGAGGTGCGGGAGAAGGAAGGGTAATCCCGGCCGGAACTGTTTCAAGCTTCCAGCTTACCTTACTTACATCACCCTCAAATCCCAGATAGCCGTGCAGCTTTTGCGAAGAGAATGGCAGATATGGGCAGAACAGAACGCGTAAGCCGCTAAGCACCTGTAGCATGACATAAATCGTCGTGCCGGCTGCCTCGCGATTCACCTTGATTTGCTTCCAGGGAGCCTGTTCGTCGAGGTAGCGGTTGGCGGCACGGGCCACAGCCATGGCCGCGTTGAGGCCGTCCTTCATGTGGCACTGTTCGATATTGTGCGCGACCTGCTCAAATCCATGCTCCACCTCAGCCAGGATCGCGCGATCAGCCTCGCTTAAGTCCTGCGGCTGGGGCACAACTCCGCCGAACTTGCTCTGCAGGAAGGTCAGCGTGCGATGAACGCTATTGCCATAAGCGGCCACCAGCTCATCGTTATTGCGCCGAATCATCTCGTCGAAGGTAAAGTCAGTATCGCGTCCTTCGGGCGCCGTTGCTGAGAGATAGTAGCGCAGCGTATCAGCGCTATACTGCTCAAGAACGTCGCGGGTCCAGATAACGTTGCCACGACTGCTCGAAGCTTTGGCCCCGCTCATCGTCATAAACTCGTTGGCTGGAACGTCATAGGGAAGATTGCGGTTGCCATAACCAATGAGCATCGCCGGCCAGATAATCGCGTGGAAGGGGATATTATCCTTTCCAATAAAGTTGTAAATCCTGGTTGGCGGCTCTGTCTGTCCGGGCACCCACCAGGTTTTCCAGGCTTCGGGTGTGCCTTGCTTTTCAGCCCACTCGACAGTGGCTGAGAAGTAGCCGATAACTGCGTCAAACCAGACATAGATGCGCTTATCTTCGTAGCCCTCTAGCGGAATAGGGACGCCCCAGTCAAGATCGCGCGTGATTGCGCGAGCGCGCAGGCCTTCTTTAAGCCAGTTCAGCGCAAATGCCAGCGTGTTCGGGCGCCAGTGCTCTTTTCCCTGCGCAAGCCATTCTGCCAACGGCTCCTGCAATTTGGGGAGATCCAGGAAGAAATGCTCGGTCTGACGCATCTCTAATTTGCTGGTCTTACTCCCACAGAGGCGGCATTTCGCATCAATCAAGTCGATAGGGTCCAGCGTATGGCCGCAATTGTCGCATTGATCTCCACGGGCAGAAGTATAGCCGCAGAACGGGCAGGTGCCTTCGATATAGCGATCGGGCAAGAAGCGCCGGTCTGTAGGGCAGTAGGGAGACTGCATCGTATCCTTAAAGATGTAGCCTTTATCATAAAGCGTAAGAAAGAAATCCTGGGTAATACGATAGTGATTGGGAGTTCCGGTCTCTGTGTAGTTATCCCAGGACATACCCAGCTTATCCCATACTTCACAAATCTGGCGATGGTAGCGGGCAACAAATTCGCGCGGAGAGATACCTTCGCGTTCCGCGTCGACAAGAATGGGCGTGCCATGCTCATCGCTACCGGAAACCATCAAAACATGATTGCCAGCCATGCGATGATAGCGTGCAAATGTGTCTGCGGGCAGGTATGCGCCGACGATCTGTCCGACATGGGTCGAACTTTTCGCGTACGGCCAGGCTACGCAGACAAGAATATGTTCATTCATGACTATATTTTAAGCTCCCTATAAAGTTAAGGATAAAGAGTTTGCATGGAGGGAACTACCCGGCCTTCTGTGCATACCCCCGATTGGTAGCAAGTGAGAAGCAGGAAGTTAACATGGGTATTATAGCAACAGATCATGCTGAGTACAAGCTATATTACATCCCGATGTAGCGGGCATAGACCGAGCGGGCGACTTGCTCATCGTCGGTTCCCTTGATGATGGCGCGTGCATCAGGGAAGACGGTCATTTCGTAGCCATCGATAGTGCAACGCAGCAAAAATTCGTTGTAGGTAACCTCACCAATTGGCCGGAGTCTCTCTGCTATCGTCGAAAAGTCCAGACGCTTTTCTCTTGACATCGCGCTACTGCGTACCTGTACAGCGTTACGTCCGCATAAGGTTGCGCTGCTCTGACCAGCCGAGTCGAGAAATTCATAGTGATGCTGGCCGCAGGTGGGACAATCTGGCTGCCGGGGCAGCGTAATGCGATCGACAGTGTTTTCCCATAGATCCATCCAGAGCATATCGCGACTTACCTTAGGGCTATTCAAGAGAAGTTTGAGTGCTTCGGTTGAAGCGATCCCGCTGATAACCCCCACAATGCCATTGAGCACGCCGGCGGTATCGCAGGTTGGTGTTGTGCCGGGTAGTGGCATGTCGGGAAAGACGCAGCGCAAGCAAGGTGTGTCGCCGGGGATAATATTCATAGTTACGCCATAAGAAGCTATAACGCCGCTATAGATCCAGGGACGCTGAAGCTTGACACAGACGTCGTTAATGAGATAGCGCGTTTCAAAGTTGTCGGTTGCGTCGAGGAGCACATCTGTGTCGCTGACAAGTGCTTCGATCCCATCGGCATTGATATCTTCGACGAGGGCTTCTACTTTGACGGAGCTATTTACACGGCTGAGTTTTTCAGCGGCGGCGATGGCTTTAGGCAAGTGACGCTCGATATCATCCTCGTCAAACAAGATCTGCCGCTGCAGATTATTCAGCTCGATATAGTCGCGGTCAGCTATGACTAAGCGTCCTACGCCGGCACGACATAAGTTGTTGGCGATGACTGTGCCTAGAGCTCCGCAGCCGATGATGGTGACTGACGCGGAACGCAGACGCTCTTGACCCTCTTTCCCGATAGGTCCGAATAATGTTTGTCGTGAGTAACGGTCGAGCATCGCTTGGCCTCCCTTATTCTCCATGCAGAATCTCTACCTAGTATTCTAACATATCTTTTGCAGTCTCCTCAGCCGGAGTCAGAGAAAAGGGATGCCCAGCCTCACAGTCCTCCTTTTCTAGTATACTACTCATTCCAAATGAGCTCTTGAGACTGCACTAGAAATATCCCGCAAAACCAAATGTTGTGCTTGTCGAGGGACTACGTGATATGGCAGAATGCAAGTGCTCAGGTGACCGGCTGGAGAGTAATACCTTATGGGCTGGGTGAAGGTTCAATCTCCACCTCCTGAAAGGCCTGATTTGTGGATCGGCAAGTTGTCTATCCTGGTGGCGGGTGCGAAGTGTAGCGGCAACAAATAGTACAGTCTATGAGTTATGTTGGCAGGAGCACATAACTGTGTTACAATGCGAAAGATACAATAATCATGCTGAGAACTTGTAACCAGTACATTAAGCAGGCTTTGCTACAGGCAGCCTTTTGAGCAGCGGGAATGCAATGAAGAAAGTGTTAGTCATCGACGACAATCCGACGATAGTGGAACTCATCAAATATGCGGTGAATCTGCAAGGGTCGTATAGTGTTGTCGTCGCTTATGATGGGGTACAAGGGCTGGAACGAGTACATGCCGAACAGCCCGATTGCGTGATTATCGACGTGAAGATGCCACGTATGGACGGGTATCAATTGGTACGCTGCTTACGTGGTGATCCCCGCACAGCTAATATACCAATGATCATTCTAAGCGCCATGACGCGCGATGAAGATCAGATGACAGGCTTACTCTCAGGTGCCGATGAGTACCTTACCAAGCCGTTTAAGCCAACGGCTTTGAATGAGGCCATCGAGAGAGTACTACAGCTGACACCAGCAGAGCGTCAGCGTCGTACTGACTACCTGGTACAAACCCAGGCAGAGCGGGACTAGGAAGCGCGCAGAGTATATAAAGTATGCTGCATCAGATGGAGATCTGGTGATAGAGATGCATACGTACTTTGCTGCAGATATTACCATGAAACATGAGGCTCTAGCTTTTATGGTTCTTCCTGAGGTGAGAGTTCTTAACGCTTTATATCTTCCGAGTAGTGCAGAATAATGCGTGAAATACGGGCATTGCGTAGACTAAACATTTTGTTTGTAGAAAACGACCCTGGCATACATAATAGGATGCAACAAATTCTTGGTGATGGATTCGTTGTGAAGGGGGTTGCATCGGTGACAGAGGCGAAAGAAAGCCTGGAGACATTTCTGCCTGACGTTCTGGTGGCAGAAGTCTTGCTTGGCCGGGAGAATGGTTTAGATCTCTGCCGCTATGTACGCAGCAATTCCTCTCTCTATCATCTTCCTATCATGCTGCTTACTTCACTTACCACGCTTCAGGATAAGGTGGCGGGCTTTGATGCAGGGACCGATGATTATGTGATCAAGCCATTTGATGCGCATCATTTACAGGCTCGCATCAGATTGCTTTCGCGTATAAAGCGCATCGAACGCCACGCACAGGAATAAGTGCAGCCCGACAGGCAGCCAGCCAGAAGGGCCCTGTTCAATTGAGGTTTAAGGTTTGTGATGGAGTAGATTGCTTCCAGATGCTTGCTATTGCGTTAGATGGTTAATGTGGCATAAATGAAATTTAGAGGAGCGGAACCTTGAAGGTGTTCGGCTCCTCTTGACAATAAAGCTAGTCTTTGGAACGAGGATCAAAAGCATCGCGTAGGCCATCTCCCAGGAAAGAGAAAGCCAGGACGATAACTGCCAGTACTACGGATGGAAGCAAAGCTTCCCACGGATGAGTGTCAAGAAAGTTACTGGCATCTGAGATCATCAAGCCAATGCTAGATCCGGGAGGCTGGACGCCAAGGCCCAGCAGGCTGATACCTGCTTCACTAATGATTGTGTTGGAAATGTTTAGGGTTGAGGCAATGATCACGATGCTGAAGAGGTTGGGAACGATGTGCCGAATGATAATGCGTGAGTTGCTTGTGCCAGCTGTGCGGGCCGCCTCGACATACTGCTGTTCCTTGATTTGCAGCGTCTGCCCACGTACATAGCGAGCCATCAAAGGCCAGACAGTGAGAGCCAGGGCAAGAGAGACGAGGAGGAGACGCGCATTACCGTTTGCGCCAATTATTGGTAACTTGCCAAAGATGTTATCGGCCTGTGTCCCGAAGATACCTGTGAGCAGGATGACGAAGAGCAAGCCTGGAAAGGCGAACATAAGGTCGGTGAAGCGAGCCAGGAGTTGATCGATCCAGCCTCCATAGTAACCAGCCAGGACACCTATCAGAACGCCAAGCACAACGTCCACAATTTCGACAAGCAGCGCAACTGAGATCGAGATGCGCATTCCTTGCATTAGACGCGCCAACAGGTCGCGCCCCAGATTATCAGTACCAAGCCAGTACTGCCCTGAAGGCCCTTCATCCAGACGGTTGAGTTCCTGGTGGGCAAAATCGTGATAGAGCGTTGGTTGGATAACGCCATTCAGGGCGCTTTTATAAGGCCCGCCAACATGCGTGTAAATGGTTGGACCAAAGAGCGCGATAAGAAAAAAGAGCACGATGATACCCAAGCTAACCATGGCTCTTATATCGCGGCTTAATCTCCTCAAAGAATCTTGAAGTGGGGTAGGAGATTTCTTGTTCTGCTGGTCCTTTGGCACAGAACTAGCCAGTATGCCGTCTGCCCTCTCCATAAGCTCAGGGGTGGTGAGCTCTGCCGCGTTGGGCAGCATAATATTTGAAGCAGCAGTTTCAGGAAGATGATCTCTATTTGTGTCTTTCGTATCCATCTGTATTCTCTTGCCCTCTATTCGGCCTTGATACGCGGGTCAACAACAGTGTAAAGAATATCGGATAGGAGGTTTCCGAAGACCACGACAACTGCGAGCAGAACTGTTGTGGCTTGAACAACAGGGTAATCCAGGTTATTAATAGAGCTGATAGTGATACGTGCGATACCTGGAATTGCAAAGATATTCTCAATGAAGAAGGCACCAGTGACCAGAAAACCTAGTGAGAAACCGATAACGGTAACTAGAGGGATCATGGCATTACGGAAGGCATGTCGATATACAACGACTCTCTCGACCAGTCCTTTCGCCCTCGCTGTGCGTACATAATCCTGGCGTAAAACTTCAAGCATGCTGGTTCGCGCAAGCCTGGCAAAGTAGGCCAATCCTGCAGCAGCATAGACGAGGATGGGGACCAGTTTAAATTGGATATCCGACCATCCATAGTGCCAGGGCACTCCCCATTGCGTGGCCGGCCAGTTAAGCCCCATATGATGGTCGAGCCATACAATCAATATCTGGCATAGAATGGCAATAATAAATACAGGTATGGCGTAGGCTACGAGCGCTACACCCATATTTACTGTGTCTATCCAGGAATTGGCTTTAAGCGCAGAAAAGATTCCCAAGGGCACTCCTATAAGAAGTTGAAGTGACAATGCCCATAAACCTAGTTCTGCTGATATTGGAACTCCATCCTTTAGTATATCCCAAACTGAGCGATTTTGATAATAAAATGAGTTACCAAAATCTAGCTTGGTTAGATGTATAAGAAAGTTGAAGTACTGCTGATACCAGGGCAGATCTAAGCCAAATGCGTGCCTTAAATTCTGTGCTGTTACAGGATCATAGTGTTCCCCCATCAGGACGCGAATCGGGTCCCCCGGCGCAAAATATCCCATAATAAAGGTAATAAACGTTACGCCAATAATCACGAATAGCAGTCCTATTAACCTCTTAGTTAGGAATTTAACCATGCTATCCTCCTTTATGTTTACACAAAATAGTTGCGTAAACGGTTCATCCTAATTGAAATAGCTATCATTGCTATCTCTTGCCATAGCTTCCTTGCAATAGGCTCGATTCCTGTGAAATAGTTGAGATGTGGTACCCACCATATGGCACTTTTTATGGTTAGGAAAATATACATACGGAGATCAATTCTTACGTATTTTATGTGACGCCTCTAACCTTGTCAAGCTAATTCCTGGTTTGATTCTATCAAAATATTTTATATTTATTTATGATTGATCACAGTAAGATATGGGTAATAGACTTAAAAATAGGTAATGAGCTTCTGCTGGCATAGACCTGTACTTTCCTGCGAAGCCCACTATCTCTGCATCATGGCCGTGGTTTTCTTGCAGCGCTGCGGGACGCTTTATATTGAACTAAAGTACATTAGTTCAAATGAGAAACTTTATACTCAAATTTTATGTTAGGAGAACCCAAGAATAGAGAAGTCCATTAAAGTGTATCATGATAAATACGCTTGAAGGGGGCCAAATCTCACATAACGATAAGTATTGGTGCTTGACAAAGCTCATGTTTAGTATGGGCAATCTCTGTTTCCAGTTCTTAACCAGCGCTAGTATATAAAGCTGGCAAAAGTCGGTAGCAATGCTCGATCTACCACAATGCGCACCCGCAAATTCAAGAGTGGGTGCGCATCGCGTCTTCGTTGGTAGTTTTTATGCTCTCAGCGCGGTTGAGATACTTTACTGAGAGATGTAGATCTTGGACCAGTCATCGGGTGGGATCAACTGCTGGGCGTTGATGTTTAGATTCTGGACCGTGGAGCGAGTCAAAGATTGGATCTTCTCCTGCCAGATAGGCAGCCAACCCACATCATTGATGATCTTTTGCTCTGCATCGTTGTAGAGCTTCATGCGCTCAGTCAGGTCCTGCGTAACATCGGCCTTTTCTAGCGTCTGCTGGACTGCCTGCTGTTCACTGGCGGCGGAAGAGCTATTCTGACCATAGTTGAACTGGTTATAATCTGAACCCTTATCGAAGAAGGTCGAGAGCCAGTCCTGGGGATCAGGATAGTCAGACTGCCAGCCAGCTTGCCACATCTGTAAGCCGTTGGCATTGTTGGTGCTGGCGGTTTGCAGATTGAGCAGTTTGGCGCGCGAGACAATGACGACATTGACCTTGAGGCCCAGGACGCTTTGCCACATCTGGACGGCGGCGGTAATGGCGTCTTTGAAGCCCTGGTTGCGCGGATAGAAGGTCAGGGTGAGAGGCGGCAAGGCCGAAACGTTGGCGTAGCCGGCTTCCTTCATGCCTTCCTGGAGCAGTTGCTTGGCTTTATCGGCATTGCCCTGCGTGTTGGTGGTGCCATCAGGACCAGTGAGCTGGGGATAGTAGCCCTGCATGCCGCTTGGGATAACATGGTTGCTCGGGCTGGCCACGCCTTTCAAGGCGCTCTGGACGATGAGGTCCTTGTTGAGAGCCAGATCAAAGGCCTGGCGGATCTTGATATTGTCAAAGGGCTTGGACAGGTAGTTCATCGCCACATAGCGAATGACCAGCAGCGGAACCTCGCGGAACTCCTTGTTGCTGCGATCAGAAGCTACATGCGACGGGGGAACTGGGGTAAATTCAAGCTGATTGGATTGATAGGCCTTATACATACCGTCCTGATCGGTATAGAAGTGAACGGAGAGCCGCTTGAGCTGGGGCTTGGCATCGTAATAGTTCTCGTTAGGGATCATTTCGATGCCTGTGGTATGCGTGTATTTCTCAACTTTGAAGGGGCCAGCGCCGCCGCCCTCGTTGAGATGATCAGTCCACTTTTTGGCATACTTGTCGATAAGGCTCTTCTCTACCACATAGGAGGTGGGATAAGAGAGGGTCTGCAAGAAGTAGGCCGCTGGTTTGTTGATCTTGATCACTACAGTGTTGGGATCAGGAGCTAGCAGACTATCGTCGATCAGGGTAGGAATTTTCCCTTTGCTGACTTTATCATAATCCTGGAGCAAAGAGAGGTAGTAAGAGACGGGTGAGTTGGTTGCCGGAAGTACGGTACGATTGATGCTATAAATAACATCCTTAGAAGTGAGCGGAGCGCCATCACTAAATTTCAGATTGGGTTTGAGCGTGAAGGTCCAGGTCTTACCGTCCTCAGAAGTTTTCCAGGACTGTGCGAGCTGGGGAGCTACTTTGAGATCCTTATCCAGCGTGACCAGGCCGGTAAAGACTGCTTGAACTGGGAAGTTAGAGTCGGTATCCTGCACCAGCGCAGGATCAAAAGTGGAGATATCGCCAACTACTGGATAATTCAGGACCTGTTTGTCATCAGGTGCTTTTGTTGTTGAGCCTGGCGAGGTGCTGCCGGTGGGAGAAGAGCCTCCCGAGCTACCACAAGCGGCTAATAAGGTGGCTATCAAGCACAAGAAGATAGGCAGGACCTTAATAGTCAGGTTCTTGCTAAATCGCATTAAATAATCACTCCTTATCGTGAGACGATGAACAGTCTGGGCAATAAGCGATACGTGTTTTCCTTCCCAAAGAGCGAAAACTGCTGGGCAACCTTGCTGTTACGATCTCCTTACTATACTAAGTGAACAATCCTGAACCGAGCCTGCAAATAGTCACAGAAGGATCGCGTTTTTTCCCGCAATGGCAGTTTTGCGGGTCGAAAAGGTGAATGTTCATAATCACAGCAAATTCGCAGGCATAAGTAGAAGCTCTATATAATGGCTTATAAATAACTACGCTCTAGAGAAACCAAATCTCACACCAGGGACTCTCTATTTAAGAAAAACTTTGTAGCTATAATACTCAAGCATATAATATATAAGTATAAGAGTTTACATATTGCAAATTACAATTAATTGTGACAAAATTGGATATTGCTGAAAAAGATGCAGGGAAATGAAAAAGTCAGTTCGTATCATTGCGATACGAACTGACGGAGCGAAGCTTATAAAGCTTACTGAGAGATGTAGATCTTGGACCAGTCATCGGGCGGGATCAACTGTTGAGCGTTGAGCGCCAGGTTTTGAACGCTGGGACGTAACAGATATTGAACCTTCTCTTGCCAGAGCGAGAGCCAGCCAACATCGGTAATGATCTTTTGCTCTGCATCGTTGTAGAGCTTCATACGCTGAGTAGCGTCCTGGGTGGCATCGGCTTCTAACAGTTCTTTCTGAACCGCCTGCTGTGCGCTGGCATCGGCAGAGCTGTTCTGGCCATAGTTGAACTGGTTATAGTCAGCGCCCTTGGCAAAGAAGGTCGAGAGCCAGTCCTGTGGATCGGGATAGTCAGCGTTCCAGCCAGCCTGCCATATCTGCAAACCGTTAGGATTGTTGACCGAGGCAGTTGAAAGATCGAGTAGTTTGGCGCGAGAGACAATAGCAACATTAACCTTGATACCAAGTGTCGTTTGCCACATCTGAGCGGCGGCGGTAATGGCGTCTTTGAAGCCCTGGTTGCGCGGATAGAAGGTCAAGGTAATAGGAGGTAAGGCCGAAACGCTGGCGTAACCGGCTTCCTTCATGCCCTCCTGGAGCAGTTGCTTGGCTTTATCAGCGTTGCCCTGCGTGTTAGTGGTGCCATCGGGGCCAGTGAGTTGGGCATTGTAGCCAGGCATGCCGCTTGGCACGATGTGATTGCTCGGAGTAAAGACGTTTTTCATCGCGCTCTGGACAATAAGATCCTTGTTGAGGGCCAGATCAAAGGCCTGGCGGATCTTGATATTGTCAAAAGGCTTGATCAAGTAGTTCATTGCAATGTAGCGAATGGTCAGGATCGGGATTTCGTGGAAACTGGGTGTGCCCTTCTGTGAAGCCACATTGGCCGGAGGAATGGGCGTGAAATCGAGCTGATTTGACTGATAGGCCTTATACATCCCATCCTGATCTGTGTAGAAGACTACGGAAAGGTGCTTAAGCTGGGGCTTGGCATCGTAATAGTTCTCGTTGGGAACCAGTTCGATACCTGTGGTATGCGCATACTTCTCAACCTTGAAGGGACCGTCACCGCCGCCCTCGTTGAGATGGTCGGTCCATTTTTTGCTATACTTGTCGATAAGGCTCTTCTCCACCACATAGGAGGTGGGATAGGCGAGGGCCTGTAGGAAGTAAGCACCAGGCTTGCTGATCTTGATCACTACAGTGTTGGGATCAGGGGCCAGCAAACTATCGCCGATCAGGGTAGGCACCTTGCCTTTAGTAACTTTGTCATAATCCTGAATTAAAGAGAGGTAGTAGGCGACGGGCGAGTTGGTTGCTGGTAGGAGTGTACGATTGATGCTATAGACCACATCCTGCGAGGTAAGTGGAGCGCCGTCGCTAAATTTCAAGCCTGGCTTGAGTGTGAAAGTCCAGGTCAGGCCATCGGAGGAAGTCTTCCAGGACTGTGCGAGCTGGGGAGCTACTTTGAGATCTTTATCCAGAGTGACCAGGCCGGTGAAGACGCACTGAATCGGGAAGTTAGAGTCGGTATCCTCGACCAGTGCAGGGTCAAACGTGGAGATATCACCAACCACTGGATAATGGAGGACCTGCTTATCATCAGGAGCTTTGCTTGAAGTACCGGAGGACGAAGTTCCAGCTGTGTTGCCACCTCCGCTGCCGCAAGCTGCCAATAATAGCGCCATCAGGCATAAGAAAATGCCTACTACCTTGACAGCTAGATTCTTACCGAAATACATATGTCACATCTCCTTCTAATGATGCGGCGAATTAGTTATGTGTGATGCATATTCATGATCGGTGTTACCTGTTCAGGGATATAGGGGTGGGCTAATTTCTCCTTTCTTTGAGTTTATGTTTTTGAAAATGCTGCAATAGAAGCAAATGGTTCTTGTTCTGGTTAGTGCTTGCTCAATTGCCCGTATCGCCAATACAGGATGGAGGAAGCGTAAATATGTGAAAGCAGCTATATTTTGTAAGCTTATAAATATTACGTGGGGAAATAGCTAAATCTCACACTGTATAGCTCAGTGTCTGGGAACAGGTGCTTAAAAATAATAAAGAGTCATATCTATATATAAAGGATGACAGTTAGCTTTGGATCAGGAGTAGGTACAATTGCAGCGAAATAGCCGCATCACACGACGTTTTCTGAGAAAACAAAGAGTAACAAAAAATAATAGATATTAAATGCAATGAAGCTAAATGTGCGCATTCTTTTATAAAAAGATGCGCACATAGGGTAATTATTTGCAGATAAGGTGATTAGCCAGGGAAATGGCAAGCGGCATAATGGTTAGATTGCTTCTCTTCCAGCGGAGGAATGACCTCGCGACAAATTGCTTGCGCTTTCCAGCAGCGCGGATGGAAATTACAGCCGCTGGGTGGATTAGCCGGGCTGGGCACATCGCCTTCGAGGATAATGCGCTTCCGCTTTGCTTCTATGTCGGGATCTGGAACAGGAATGGCCGAAAGCAATGCCTGTGTATAAGGATGTAGAGGAGTCTGATAGAGCGCTTCGCTATTTGCCAGCTCTACGACACGTCCAAGATACATCACGGCTACACGATTACTGATATGCTTCACAACCGAGAGGTTGTGGGCTACGAAAAGATATGTCAAGCCAAACTTGCCCTGCAGATCCTGCAGGAGGTTAAGGACCTGAGCCTGGATCGAGACGTCGAGTGCGGAGACAGGTTCGTCGGCGACCACAAGCGACGGATGTAGCGCCAGAGCGCGGGCGATACCAATACGTTGGCGCTGGCCACCGCTAAACTCATGGGAGAAACGGTTAACGTAATAAGGATTCAGGCCCACAGTCTCAAGCAAATGCTCGACCTGCTCACGTATCTCCTTGGAATTGCCACGATTAAAGTTTTCCAGCGGCTCAGAGACGATCTGCCCAACTGTATAACGTGGATCAAGCGAACCATAGGGGTCCTGGAAGACCATTTGCATTTCTGCACGCTTTTTGCGTATCTCGCTTGAAGGAAGCCTTGTTAATTCAACACCTTCTAATTTCACGCTGCCCGCAGTTGGTTTAATGAGCTGCAGGATAGCGCGACCGGTCGTAGACTTTCCACAACCGCTCTCTCCTACCAGTCCCAGCGTCTCCCCGCGTCGAATAAAGAGATCGACGCCATCGACAGCTTTGATATTGCCGACTGTGCGACCCAGAAGACCACCCCTAATCGGGAAATGAACTTTCAGGCCTTTAACGTCTAATAGCGTTGTACTTGTTGTCTTAGCTGTTTCAACTTCTTGTGCCATGTAATTCCTCTTTCCCCTAGCTTGGATAGAAGCAGGCTGCTACTTGTTCGCCGCGGCCTACAGGTTTTAGTTCTGGTCGCTCTTGTCGACAGCGGCTCTGAGCTCTCGGACAACGCGGAGCATATGGGCACCCTTGCGGTGGATTGACCAGATCGGGTGGCTGTCCGGCGATAGGCGTAAGCTTTGAGCCTGGCTTATCGTCAAGACGGGGGATAGACTCTAGAAGACCGATAGTGTAGGGGTGGGCAGGCGATTCAAAAATCTGTTTGACGGGTGCAGATTCCACAATATGTCCGGCATACATAACATTGACGTGCTGGCACGTACCTGCTACGACTCCCAGATCGTGCGTAATCAGCATGACGGCGGTCCCAAACTCGTGGGAAAGCCCCTTCATAAGCTCAAGCACCTGGGCCTGAATAGTCACGTCTAGAGCGGTAGTTGGCTCATCGGCGATCAATAGTTGCGGGTTACAGGCCAGAGCTATTGCGATCATCACACGTTGACGCATGCCGCCACTAAATTCGTGGGGGTAACTCTTAATGCGCCTCTTGGCGTCAGGGATACGCACCAGGTCAAGCATTTCCGTAGCACGCTTCCAGGCCTGATCGCCGGTGACATCTTTACGGTGACGTTTGACTGTCTCGGCGATCTGAAAACCTACAGTAAAGACGGGATTGAGAGAGGTCATGGGGTCCTGGAAGATCATAGAGATCTTGCTGCCGCGCAGCTCAGTCAGCTCTTCCTGATTCTTTTCGAGGATATTATCCCCGTCGAAAGTAATGTCGCCAGCGGCGATTTTACCAGGAGGGGTAGGGATCAGACGCATCACAGAGAGAGCAGTAACGCTCTTTCCGCTTCCACTCTCTCCCACGACACCAAGCGTCTGGCCCTGCTTCATAGTGAAAGAAACGTCGTCAACTGCTTTGACCACACCACCCCGTGTGAAGAAGTAGGTTTTTAGGTTGTTGACTTCCAGCAAATTTGCTGCCATTTTATTTTTCTCCGCTTTTTAGTCTTTGGACCGAGGATCAAAGGCGTCACGCAATCCATCACCCAGGAAGGAGAACGCCAGCACAATGAGCGCCAGAACAATGGAAGGAAGCAAAACCTCCCATGGATAAGTGTCAACGCGTCCTGCTGCATCTGAAATCATAAGGCCAATACTGGAGCCAGGCGATTGTACACCTAAACCAAGCAGGCTGATGCCAGCTTCACCCACGATGGTATTGGCTATATTTAGCGTAGAAGCAACGATTACGATGCTAAACAGGTTGGGAACGATATGCCGCAGAATAATTCTTGTATTGGCGGTTCCAGAGGTCCGCGCGGCTTCTACAAACTGCTGCTCTTTGATCTGCAGTGTCTGCCCACGGACATAACGTGCCATAATAGGCCAGGCCGTGAAGGCTAGAGCCATAGAAACGAGGAGGAGACGGGCATTGCCGTTGGGGCCAACTACCGGAATACTGCTTAGATGATCGTCAGCCCAGGTGCCAAAGATACCTGTAAGCAAGATGACGAAGAGCAATCCTGGGAAGGCGAACATAATATCGGTAAAGCGTGCAAGAATATTGTCAATCCATCCGCCATAGTAACCCGCCAGAACGCCGATACTAATTCCTAATGTGATATCAACGATCTCAACCAGAATTGCCACACTCATCGAGACTAGCAGGCCTTGCATTAAGCGGGCAAACATGTCGCGTCCAATTGAATCTGTACCCAGCCAATGCTGTCCAGATATAAATTGGTCCTGTTGATCCAGCTCTTGATAGAATGGGTTATGGTATTTATCTGGTCCAACAGTGGCACCGCTAATAGGGCTTTGATAAGGGGACCCGATATGCTGATAGATTGGCGGCCCGAAAATTGCGAGGAGTATGAAGAATACGATCAGCGCGATACTTGCTACCGCCCGCTTGTCTCGCATAAGCCGCTTCATTGATTCCTGGAAAGGCGTAGGGGACTTTTTAGGTTCCTTTTCAGGCGAAATTTCATCTGATGGAGCAGTTAGAATGGTATTCTCTGCTAATCCTAACAGCTCTGGCTCCTCCGATAACCTGGAACCATCAGAAATTGGTCGAGGTACACCAACACCCGTGTTTTTGTCTTGTGTATCCATGTGTCTGTATCTCCCTGCTCCTAGTGGATTTTAATGCGTGGGTCAACGACTGTGTAGAGGATATCGGAGATAAGGTTCCCGATGACTACAGCGACAGCCAGTATAACGGTAGTAGCCTGAATAACCGGGTAATCTCGCGAGTTCACGGATGTGATGGTGATCTGAGCAATGCCAGGGATGTTAAAGATCTGCTCAATAAAGAATGAGCCAGTGACGATTAAGCCCAGAGTAAAGCCAAAGACGGTCACCAGGGGAATTAAGGCATTTCGTAGTGCATGGCGGTAGATAACAATACGCTCTACCAGGCCCTTTGCACGTGCTGTGCGAATATAGTCTTGCCGTAATATTTCCAGGGTACTGGTGCGAGCAAGCCGCGCAATATATGCCAGCCCAGCAACTGCAAAGACTAAGATTGGTGCTATTTTAAATTGCAAGTCGTTCCATGTATACTGCCAGGGTGTGCCCCAACTTGAGACGGGCCAGGTTCCTCCCGTGTGCTGGTCAATCCAGACAATAATAACCTGAACTACGACGGCTAGAACGAATACTGGAATGGCATACAGGAAGAGCATGATTCCCATATTGGTTGTGTCGAGCCAGGTATTGGCCTTCAAGGCGGAGAAGACACCCAACGGAATGCCTACAGCCATCTGGATGAAAATAGCCCAGAAGCCTAGCTCAAACGATACCGGTACTCCGCCTTTGAGGATATCCCACACGTCTCGATCTTGTTGTGTAAAGGAGAGCCCGAAATCAAAATGGAGTAGGCGAACAAGAAAGTTAAAGTACTGTTGGTACCAGGGCAAATCCAGCCCGTAGGCATGCTTGAGTTGGAGATAAAGCCTCATATTAAAGTGCTGGCCTAGCAGCGTGTGAATAGGGTCCCCCGGTGCAAAATACCCCATAATAAATGTAATAAAGGTTACACCGATGACAACAAATACGAGGCCAACTAGCCTTTTTATTAAAAATTGTATCATATGACCTGCACCCCTTTTGCTGATTTGTGAGACACCGGGATATAAAAGTGCCTCTGTTGGTCATTCCATACATAAATGCATGGCTTGTGTGTGTTAGGCGCTGAGAAACACCTATAGAATGCTGTGGCACCTGAGTCATTCATAGATAAATCTCGATAACTACTAGAAGCAGGCATTACAGTAGTTGGCTTTTTCTTATTCTATGTGACATCGTTATGCTTGTCAAGCGAACGCTTGAGTAAACATAAGTACATCCGTCCCTGGTGCCAGGCCAACTCATGTTGCTCGTTGCTTCTCCCTGTACGATATACTCTTTTTAATTAGAATCGGACTAGATCGACTATAGGAGAAGAGAAAGTCCTCCCTCTCTTATACGTGAAGTATAGATATGATTGACAACCTACGAGACTTCTACATTTGCACATGCTGGATCTGCTAAGGTGTAGGCTTTGCTCCGGTGATTTGGAGCTGCGGTACCCCTGCATTCAGGGCGAAACCTGAAACGTGGGTTAGCGCAATCCATGCGCCGTTTGTTGTTCCGAAAGAAGCTATGGCTACATCATTGACTAACTCCTGTTCAAGTTGGTTATTAGCTACCAGGCTTGCCATAGATCTTGCACCAGATCTGCCTGAACCATCCCGTTTCGTAACTTCTGTGGCGCGGCAGTATCTGCGCCGTTATTTTGTTCGGGATGGGTAGCCGATAAATCTTTGCCACGCTAAAGGGTTATCCAGCCTTGTGAATCTGGATAGTCTACTGGCTCAGCCAGCCAGGAAAAAGTGAAAGGGATTATTGGTATTTTGCTTATTGTACCAGATATTCGGGGCAACCTCGCCCAATTTGGCGAAGGGGCCCGGGTTTGTTAGCCATATTTGCTAGTATGCTGTAACTTTGTCCCTTATTGCCGCATTTTCACTGCTGTATGGGTCAGGGTGATGGAGGAATGCTGGCTGATGTTGCGATAAACCAGCTTCTTGCATACCCTGCTGTAGCAGCGGTCTGGCCTTCTGTAGATCGTCAGCTGTCCCTTTGGTGCCATCGGGACCTGTTAATTTAGGATTATAGCCGGATTGGCTCTTCCGCACAATATGGTTGTGGCAATATTAGGAGCCTTTCCGGATTTTTTGCTTGATGTGATCCTTTTGATAGCCAGGCCAATGCTTGCCTACTATGCATGTTGTCGAAGAGTTTCTGTGCAAAGTTCATGGCATAGTGTTAAGGCTAACCTTAATGCTTTCTCGTAAGTTTAGTTCCCCCTCTGTGTAGGCTGCCGCCTATTTGCTCATCCAGCTAAGCTTCCAGAATAATTCGCCTGAACATGACAGTTTGATGATGCTCTATATAGATTACGTTTGCTACTTTCCTGATCTCACACTGCATGAAAAATATTTAAACATGGAAAAACATCTTTGACTATATAAATATGCTATATTAATCTTAATTCTAAGCATATCTAAATAATGCCTGTTAGTCTGGACTTGCCGGAGAAAGAACGATAGCAAAAGAGGCAACGTCACCCATCCGAATAACGTTGCCTCATAAATGCCATGCTTAACTCTACAGGGAAAAGGCTATAATCATCGCTACCATGCTCTATGAAGAGACTGTGGCGCTAGTGCAAGGCGTATCGGTTGAGATATAGACTTTCCCCCAATCCTCAGGATCGATCAGACCTTGAGCGTTCTGGGCGGCTCCCTGCACACAAGGTTTGCGTAGCAGGACAGTTGTTTGCTGTTCTATAGGCAGCCAGGCCACGTAATTGACAAGCGCTTGCTCGATCTTGTTGACTGCCGCCAGGCGGGCATTGGGGTCCTGGATAACGTCAGCTTGCTCCATCTGGGCCTGTATAGCCTGCTGTGCCATAGCATCGGGGCCCTTATTCTGGCCAAAGTTCATGTTATTTTGGGCCGCGCCCTTATCGAATTGTAGGGTGGTCCAGTCCTGTGGATCGGGGTAGTCAGCGACCCAGGACGGGCCGGCATAGAACTGCAAGGGATTATTGGCGCCTAAGCTCTCGTCGTTGAAAATGGCATTGAGGTCGATATCACTGGTCTTAACGTTGACACCCAGTACCTGCTGCCACATCTGTTGCATGCTGGCGACTTCATCGCGCGCGGCCTGGACGCCTCCGCTAGCGTAGGTAAGCGTGATGGGAGGGAGCTGACTGGCGCTGCTATAGCCATCTTCCTGCAAGCCTTGCTGGAACAGCTCTTTGGCCTTCTGTGGATCGCCTGCTGTGCCTTTGACGCCAGCCGGTCCGGTTAATGCAGGATCATAGCCATACTGGCCCTGTGGCACAATATGGTTGGTGGGAATATAGGAGCCCTTCCAGATCTTGCTGGTGATCAGATCTTTGTTGATGGCAAGGGCGAAGGCCTGGCGGATTTTGGTGTTGTCGAAAGGCTTCTGGTTGTAGTTCATCGCATAATAGCTGATGGTCAGGAAGGGTTGTTGGTGGAAATCGCTGCGATGCTTGTCTGAGGCGAAGTTGGAAAGAGGAATAGTGGCATCGTCAAGACGGTTGACCAGGTAATCCTTGCGTGTCGTATCGGCATCCTTGTAGAAGGGAGCGATGACTTCCTTGAGCTGGGGCTGAGCGCCAAAGTAGTTGGGGTTGGGAATCATGTCAATATCTTTGTTAAGCATGTAAGATTTGACCTTGAAGGGACCAGAGCCGCCACCTTCGCTCAGATGATCTGTAAATTTGGAGGTAAATTCGCCGTATTTCTGGACCAGGCTCTTTTCAACGACAAAGGAGCACTGGAAAGCCAGGGAGTCAAGGAAGTAGGCAATTGGTTTGCTAAGCTTAATAGTGATCGTGTTATCATCGGGGGTGATCAGGCTATCCCCGATCAAGGTCTTCATCTGTCCATTGTTTACCTTCTCCTGATCTTTGATGTACTTGAGGTAATAAGCGGCGGTAGGCGACTTGAGCTGTGGCTGAAAAGCACGATCAATGCTATAGGCCACATCATGGGAGGTGAGCGGAGTGCCGTCGCTGAACTTGAGATTAGGTTTGAGGTGGAAGGTGTAAGAGAGCCCGTCTGCAGATTTATCCCAGGATTTGGCGAGCTCAGGCTGGACCTTGAGGTTATCGTCAAGAACGACAAGGCCGCTATAGATCATGTTGATAGCGGAGGCAGAATAAAAATCGGTAGCCTTAGCCGGGTCCAGAGAATCGAAATTGGCAATACTTGCGGTTGGTATGGTGGTAATAAGCACTTGCTTGTTCTCGGGAGCTTTTGTGTGTGCTGTTGATGGGGCGGTGCTGGTGCTACTGTTTCCGCCACCACAAGCTGCGATGAGCAGCGTCAGCAGGAAGAAGACAGGCAATAGAGCCTTCGATGTGGGTTTCATGCCTGAAGGTTTCTCCTTAATTCTAACTGAAACTAAATACGAGGGATGGGCATTGGTGGTAGACGTCAAAGAAGTTTGCCATTTGCCAGACTTAATGCTTCAAGCCTCCTCTCTCAGGGTCTCACGTTTATCACAACATAAGGTTTTTGCGGTAATAGAAGGTGTTGAACAAATGTACGCTAAACATGTAAATTAAGCATTGACATATTTATATTACGCTTTGATGTAACTAAACATCACAATAAGAAGACATTACTAAATGGCATAAAAAAAGAATTGCCGAACCTTGTCCAACCCTAGCTCTAGATATATGATTTTAGATAAAGATAACTCGTCTGAGTGAGCATATAGAAGATTTGAGTATGAGATGGGGATATTGGCAATTCATGCTGTGCTGAATAGGATTAAGCGCCGCATAGATGCGCAAGCGGAAGGGCTCTTTCTGGTAAGAAAGAGGATTGGCCATTGCCTGCAAGAATTACAGCCAATCCTCGTTGTCAGAAGTGCCAAGCTATGCCAGGGGATTTACTGGACGCGATAGATCTTTGCCCAATCGTCGGGGGAACAATGTTCTGCGCGTTATCGACGATTCCTACAATGTTGGGAGTGCGCAAGATCACAGTGGTGATTTGTTCCATAGGTATCCAGGCCACGTCGTTGACAAGCTGCTGCTCTATTTTTTGATAGCTCTGGATGCGCCCGTCTTGCTGAAAATTGCTATCCGCTGCCTCCATTTGTTGTTGAAGGGCCTTTTGTTGAGCTGCATTCGCACTATCGTTTTGCCCATAATTCATATTATTGTTGGGAGAACCGACATCAAACTGACGTGTTAGCCAGTCCTGCGCATCGGGGTACTCGCCTATCCAGGCCAGGCCCCAGAACTGCAAGCCATTCTTGTTGTTTGTTGCACCTGTCACTTTATCTAGCAGCGTATCGTAGTCGACAGGATCGGTGGCGACAGTTACCTGTAAGACTTTTTTCCACATCTCAACCAGCGCTGGGACCTCATTGGCGATGTTGGGAATATCTTTTGCGTAGGTCAGGGTGATAGCAGGCATTTTGGATACATCTGACCACCCTTCCTCTTGTAAGCCCTGTTTTAGCAAGGCCTGGGCCTTAGATGCATCGCCGCTCAGGCCTTGCGTGCCATCTGGACCTGTAAGCTTGGGGTTATAGCCAGCCATGCCCTGGGGCACGATATGGTTAGTTGGCGCTACTGTGCCCTTCCAGACGTTATTTGCTATGCTGGTTTTATCGATAGCCAGAGCAAAGGCCTGGCGAATGTGAATATTGTCGAAGGGCTTTACCAGGTAATTCATTGTGTAATAGTTTGTCCATAGAGCCGGGATCTGGAAGAAGTCGGGGCGCTTCTTGTCGGTTGCAAAGGAAGCGATAGGAACCCCTGAAGTGTCAACTTTATTGTTCTGGTAGGCCTGGTAAGCCTCATCTGGCGTGTGAAAGAAAGTGAATATGACCTTCTGCAGTTGTGGCTTGTCATTATAATAAGCGGCGTTAGGTACAAAAGTTATTCCCTGATGGTGTGTATACTGCGCGACTTTGAAAGGTCCAGAACTGCCGCCTTCGTTCAAGTGATCGGTGAATTGAGTTCCATATTTATCAATCAGTTTCTTTTCGACGACATAGGAGCTAGGGTAAGCGAGCATAGCTAGAAAGTAGGCAGCTTTTTGCCTGGTGGTGATAACTAGCGTGTTTGGATCGGGAGTTTTCAAGCTATCTCCGATGAGGGTCTGAATTTTGCCTGCAAGTAGCTTGTCGGAGTCTTTGACCAGCCCTAGATAGATAGGGGCTATTCTTGATTGTGTTTTGGGTTGTAATGAGCGATCGATGCTATAGGCCACGTCGGCTGAGGTAAGGGCTGTGCCATCGCTAAATTTAAGGTTAGGCCTGAGATGAAACGTCCAGGTCAGACCATCATCTCCCATCTCCCATGAACGCGCGAGCTGAGGATGCACCTGGAGCTTATCGTCAAGCTGTACCAGCCCTGTGAACATCATCTGGATAGCATTAATGGAAGCCGTGTCATGGGCCAGAGCCGGGTCCAGGGTGTCAAAGTCCGAGATTCCTGTCTCGGAGATCGTGAAAACCTGTTTGTTGGCTGGGGCCTTTTCCAATTTTTTTGCCTGATCGTTGTTTCCGCCTCCAAAAATATCGCAGGAAACCAGCAATAGAGATAGGAAACAGAGCACCATAGCCAGAAGTTTTAGTCTATATTTCTTCCTGAGAAGCATGGGAGAAATCTCCTTTAGAAACCATTTATTTTACGTACCCGGCATATCTCTCTCCTGACCCGCATTTTCACAGAAGTCGAGCCAGAAAGCCCCACCGCTTGAGCGCGGGGAGCAATGGCCGTTCCTTTTCTCTGTAGGCACGCTTAACAGCGCGGTTCGAGAGCTGCGGGCTGTCGTCGCACCCGCAAGTCGGAGCTTTGGCGCCCTGCTATCATAGGCTCCCAAGAGCCTGAGCCTGGTCATGATCGGAGCCTGCAGAGAGGGACCGGTCCACACTGCAAGCTCTCGGTTTGAACCGGAAGTTCATGACAAGATCCGCTAAAGCCTGGCATCTAGTTATACGCTTAAGCGCGAAGTATACTGCTTGTTTTAGCATAAATGGTTGCCTATGATTGAGCGTGCATATCAAGAGAGGTTATGGATCGCCCACTCGTCCTATAGATGAAGGGTGCTACGGGCTGCGAAAATAATATACAGGTTGAAGCTGTGGCCAGAGAGCTCCTTGGGACTCACAGCAGAGAAGGGTAGAGCGGAGGAATGGGAGCCAGTGCTTAAACGGGATCTGGCCTTAACAGAAGTGAATAATAGCTAACCTGAGTAGTGACAAATCCCCAACCTGCTCAATGCGTCAAGGAGAGAGCATAAGCGTTGCTTGCCAAGCGTTTGCTCATACGCCCGCTCTCTCCCTGATATTACGCGCCTCCAGTACCCATCTCTATGTGAGCCTCAGGCTATTGCAGCGTCTCTGGTTTAAGCTTATTCAGGCTTACCAATACCTGAATGCTCATCAGGCAAGCCTGGAGACCAGAGTATCTTGCTGGCCAAAGGCGGCAGCACGCAAGGCGACTTGCAAGAATACCTCGATGTTGGTCTCTGCCAGCGTGGCAGGCCAGGCCATAAACTCCTCGCTAACGGCTTGCACGATTTGTAATGTGTGCCCCTGATCTGCAGTTGCATCGGTGGTGGCAGCTCCCAAGCCGATGGTGCCGAAGAGGGCCCGCGCATCATGTCCAAGCTTCAAATAACGCCGGGCTGTGGCCAGTGCGCTTGAGAGATCTTTGGACTTAAGGTGGTCTGCAAGCGTCTCTAATTGGGCTGGCGCAATCAGGCCGCCTCCGGCAGTGCGGACCGTGCCAGGTGCCTCGATTGGTCGGGCTCCCTCCTGCTGAGGAACTTCTTTGTGCAAGGCATTCACGTAAGCTGCCGAGGTGAATAGTAGAGGTAGCGCCTCGACATCCTGTACCTGGCGGTAGACCAGGCGTGTAGCGGCGGCAAAGAGCAGACCATGGGCGGTCTTGACGAACTGCTCGCGATCATTGTCGTTTACCCGATGCATGATCTCGGCGGCAGCCAGAGCGATGACAGAGCCAACGGCGCGCGGTGAGGCCTCGCCACCCATCAGCGCGTCATAGACACCCTGACATACCTGAGTGGTATCGGCATCGCTGAGGATCAACTTCTGTAATGACAAGGCGCTGGCATCCTTGGGAGCAGACAGGCGTTTGCGAATAGCGACGACGCTATGCGCGGGCTCAGCTGTATACTTGCGAACAGTCTCGATCCAAGCCGGCTCGTTGGCCTCAGGCTTGAGAGG
The DNA here is from genome assembly GCF_004208415.1 of Ktedonosporobacter rubrisoli. Taxonomy (GTDB): domain Bacteria; phylum Chloroflexota; class Ktedonobacteria; order Ktedonobacterales; family Ktedonobacteraceae; genus Ktedonosporobacter; species Ktedonosporobacter rubrisoli. Next base: position 9,699,229 of record NZ_CP035758.1, read on the forward strand.
GAGATGGGGGCGAGCCAGTGAATGATGTTGGGTGCGCGATTGCCCCATTCTACGGTGTCAAGAAGCTGGTAACCGCGCACGGCAAACATCAAGGGATGGCCGGCATTCTGGAAGGTAGTCGCAATGCCATCATAGGTGCGAACTTGTAAAGTGCGATAATCGGCTCCCGTACCGTAGAGGCCGAAAAGGAGGCGCTCAGTCAGCAAGGCATCGTTGCCATAGATTGCCTCGTGCAGCTTCTCATTTACAGTCGTTCCGCTCTGCAGCAACCCGCTGGGAAAAAGGGGTTCTGGATACTCAGGCTGTATGTTATGCGCCGCGCGAACGGCTGGAGCTGCAAATAGTAAAGCCTGTGCGAAAAGCGGCAATGCTCGCTGCTGGAGAGAGATCTGGTCATCTAATGGTTGAGGAATGGTATGGAGCAGGCGAGCAAGCATAGCGGCGGCGGCCAAGGTCGTAATAATGTGTCCATCTGTATCGCCATGGGCGGCGACCATGCCAACCCGCCCTAAGAGCACATCAGCAATTTCTCGGTTTTGTACATGTCCGACGAGCTCGCTGCTTAGCAGGTGTTCGCGCGCTGCCTCAACGATCTGTTCGTTACTGCCTGTAGCAAGTGTATCAATAAGTTTTGAGAGATCCACCCTCATTTCGAGTAACGCCATATGGTATAACTCCTAGATAATACTTATGCGCATTCAGAAAGTGTGCATGCCTCTTCTCTTTGCGTCTGGATAAAGAGCAAGCCAGGCGTCATTGGTAGGCAACTTGGCAACGTACTGACACGTTCTGCGTTCAGGTAGCGTTGCAGAACGTGTTTTCAGAATGCAAGATTAATAGATAAATATTGCTTTGAAAGAGAGCTATCAGACTAATCTGATAGCTCGCGAATAGAGCGTTCAATGCCTGGAATTTCTGCGTACTCCTCATCAAGCAATTTGTAGGCTCGACTCAAGTACAGCTCAGCTAGCCTGGCTCCTCGTTCATCGGGATTGACAGCTGCGGCAACGAGCTCTTTGCCGCGATACTTTTCCGCAAGCAAGCCAGCAATGCGCTGCATACGTCGTTTGGTGTCCTGTAAAAGTGCCGAATCGCGCCCCTCCAGGGCATAGCGCGCAGTGCCGATGAGCTTGCTTAACTCAGACAGCTTCTGACGCTCAGACATAGTTTGCAGCAAAAGCTCTTCGGCGTCCAGATCATCCAATGGTGCCGCCTCTTCGATCTCTGCCGTGCTCGCGACTGGCTGCTTAAGCGTAGAGAAGTAGGAGGAATAAAGCTGGCCATACTCCTGGCTGCTAAATGCCGCCATTTGCATGCGGGCCCCTTCATCCCTTGAGCTTACCGTACCGATATCACAGAGATCATCATCGCGGCGCTCAGCAAGCGTCTTTATGTATTCCAGGCTGTTTACTTCTTCCAGCATAGGAGGAATAGGCATACCTGAGAGATTTGTCGCTTCTTGGAGATCCTCTGAAGGGATTTGTGCTGCGAATAATGGTGGAAGGTACTTCGCAAGTGACATCGGGATCGGTGGAACGATACAATAGGTGCAGTAGACCACATTGGGGTTGCTACTGCTGCGTGCTATTAAAAAGGCGTGTCCCTTGGGTGCCTGTGAATTGCCTCGTAAGAATTGTATACCCATGACGAAGTTTCCCTTCGATACTTAAGTGCTTATCTTTCAGTCTTCATGTCCAATATAATCTATAGTGCATATGTCAGGAAGCCTCTATATTCTCTCATGACAGATGTATGATTACAATCCTTTGCGCACTTGTTGTATACGCTTGATGAGATCCCTGTTCGCACTACTCTCTTCTTCCGTCAGCTCCTCGCTACTATTCGTCAGATCATTCTCGTATATTTTAAGATGTTGTACAAGTTCTTCCGAACCAGCCACGCGGGCAAAGTTCTGCAGCAATGAACTGGCTGTTTCATCCTGATTGCGCCGTACATCAGTAATTGCGGTTTGCGCATAGAGTTCAGCGTATTGGCGCAGGAAGATGCTCCATTGTTGAGGCGTATTCAACGTTTGCATGACCCGTTCAACCTGCGTAATAGCCCTGCTTTGCTCATCGCGTGCCTGCTCCAACTCATTGCGTAGTAAAAAGATTGTAGCACGGGCGAAGCGTGTATCGACAACCCCTAACGGGCGGCGTTGTTGATGATAGAGCTTAAGAGCTTGCTCGAAATCGGCCATTGCTGCGTCCTGCTCATCCTTACCGCTGTGGGCCAGGCCGCGGGCCAGGTAGGCGTCAGCTTGTCCAAGGAGGTCATTGGCTTGCGAGAAGCGAAGTATAGCGGCGTCAGAGTTTTCTTGCGCTTCGTCCCAATGTTGCTGACCAATGTTGACCTGGGCTACTCCTAGCACCGCAAAGCCATCGCCATCTGTGCTTTCGATGAGTTGGAATTGGCGCCCTGCTTCCATGAAGGTTGTCAGCGCATTCTCAAGGTCGCCATGCTCTAATCTTGTCTGGGCCAGGCCTAAAATAGCCTGGGCAGCATAGAATGGATCTTCTAGCGCTTCTGCCTGTTCGCGAGATGCCTTGAAGTGTGTCTCGGCCTGCGCAAAATCTCCTTGAGTTAAGACTACCTGGCCATGGATGATTTTGTTGAAAGGAGCTACCTGCAGGGCAAGGGGATTATTTCCCATGGCTTGTGTGGCGGCTGCAATCTGTGCTTCTGCCTCCTTCATATCTCCCGCATATAGGGCCAGGCGTGCCAGGCGTATGCTGGCTTCCGCCGCCTGACGTGCTGCGGCAGCACTTTCCATCTCCCCTACGCGGCTAAGCGCATCAGTATAATGGTTTCTGGCCTGAGCTGGCTGGCCCTGCTGGAGGAGAGAATCGCCAAGTCCTAGCAAGGCCTGGCTCTCAATCAGACTATTATGGAGTTTGTGGGCTTGCTGATAGGCCTCCTGAAAATTGTGGATCGCACGCTCTACAAACCCCCGCCTTAGCTGTATCTCGCTCAAGCCGGCCATAGTTTCGGCAAGACCAACCTGAAAGGCGATGGCTTGATACGTTCGCCTTGCGCGTTCCATAATCGAGTTCGCGTAGCCCAGCTGGCCGCGCCGCAAGTTAACCTCTCCTAGAACGCGATTGGCATGGGCGACGCCAAGCGCATTGTGCTCATCTGTATAGAGCTGAAGGGCGGACTGGGCCTCTATAAGGGCCTGGTCGATTTTGGCTTGCTGGAACATCACCTCGGCCAGACCAAGGTGTGCATCGGCCTGGCCGAGCTTGTATTCGGCTACCTGGGCTAGATTAAGGGCCTCAGCAAACGTGTCGGCGGCCTTATCGAGCTGTTCCTGCTCAAGATAGATCTGCCCTAAGCCCGCCTGGGCGTCGATAGTCCCGAAGGTGTCGCGGGTCGTGCGATATGCTTCGAGGGCGCGTTGATAGCCTTGCAAGGCGGCGTCAAATTTGTGGGCAAGGCGCTGAATATCTGCGAGGCTGCGGCTGGCATCGGCCTCGTTAATAAGATCGTTGGATTCTTTGAAATAGTTGATGGCGTCCTGATAATGCTCAGAAGCGTACTCGGTGTTTCCTCGCTGTAGCTCAATATGGCCAAGAGCCAGCGCGACACTGCCCAAACCCTGCGCGTTTTGCTGAGCGCGATAGAGCTGCTGTGCCTGTTGGTAGGCGTCCTGGGCGCGATCGAGATGGGCCTGTTGACGTTCTATGTGCCCCATTGAAAGCGCGCTTGCCGCCTCATTCAGCGGTCGATTAGCATCTTTATAGAACTTTATTGCTCTTTGATAGCTATTAATTGCCTGCTCCAGAGCGTTATTCTGGCGCTGTACTTCTGCGACCATGGAGCGACTATCGCCAGCGCGCTTGAAATCGCCAATCAGTCGAAAGCGTATTTCGGCATCCCCAAAGGCCTCTGCAGCTTTATCCAGCTTCCCATCATTGAACGCTTCAAAGCCTGCCTGGAGACGCTTTTCGGCCAGCTGCGCGTTCTTTTCATTGGTATTCTGCTCTTGCGTTGTCATAGCTTTCTACCTTTAAACCCATAAGCGTTATTGCGTGTATATTGTATTCTATCTACATTTTAGAAATGTCATCCTGCTATCTCGGGTCCTGCTACCGCAGCTTTCTTGCCCAGGCGTGCCTAAGTCAGATATAGAGCTGGCAAAAATTGCTGTCACCTCTCGCCCGGCGCGAGAAGAGAGTAGCAGGAATTTGCTAATTCCATTGTAATGTCTGTATGGTATAAAGTCAAAAAGAGCTATTGTCTAAGGCCTGCTGAAAGTCCTACAATGCAGGAGCAGCCTGTCCGGGGAAAGGTAGCAGAGGACGGCCTACGTTGCGAGCAAGCGAAACGTCCTCTGCTGGGGTCTGGCGCGCCGCGAGCAAGTGCATTGGACCCAGCCTCTCTTCCGCCTCAGCGCGCAGGCGATGGAAAAACTGACACACGGAATTTAGCTAGATGACCAATTACTCTGGTTGTGGTAGAATAGTTTCGGCCATAAGACACTTGTAGCCTTTCATCGTTCTTATTTTCTTCGAAGGAGTTGTTTTCATGTACGAAGATGCTCTCGCACAGGTAGACCTTTTCTCCACGCTTAATAAGAAAGAACTCCAGGTACTTGCGAAAAGTTGCCAGCCACGCTCGTATAGCGCAGATTCAACGATTATTTCTCAGGGCGATTCGGGGGTTGGCCTCTACGTTATCTTGAAGGGTAAGGTGCGTATTCAACAGGCTAACGATCCAGATAAAGCCGAAGAAGTAATCTCTGTGGTAGGGCCAGGAGAAGTCCTGGGCGAGATGGCTTTGCTTGATGATTTACCTCGTTCCGCTTCGGTTGTCACTCTTGAAGAAGTCGATGCCCTTCTGCTGCCTGTGTGGGAGTTCCGCAGCATTCTGCGTAATCATCCCGACATCGCATTAAAGCTATTGGCGGTCCTGAGTAAGCGCTTGCGAAAAGCTGAGAGCCGCCAGGCCGATTAAGTCTGCTCTGCAGCAGGGAAGAGATAAGAGCGTACGGCTTGCTACAGAGTATAGCTATGTGTCTGGCGAACGATAGCGCTACTTGATGTACAAGACGCTCAATGTATAATTGCAGCTTAAGACAGAGGAATACTGATAAGGGGCACCCTCAAACAAGGGTGCTCTGTCAAAATTTGTTGAGAGAAGGGCTAATTGGGCGAAGCGCCGGTATCGGATTTCTCTCTATTCAGCAGCTTTTGTAGCTCCTCAAACATTGTCTCTATATCTCCGAAGGAGCGGTATACGCTAGCGAAGCGTATGTAGGCGATCTTATCAAGTTTGCGCAGGCGTTCCATGACTAATTCGCCAATAACATTGCTAGGTATCTCCTGCTTGCCAAAGCGGTACAGCTCCTGCTCGATCTCCTCAACGGCGTTTTCGACCTCGCCGGCGGGAAGAGGGCGCTTTTCGCAGGCTTTGCGGATGCCGAGATAGAGCTTCTGGCGGTCAAATTCTTCGCGGCGTTGATCGCGCTTAATTACCATAAGGTGAAATTTTTCGACTCGCTCGTAAGTACTAAAGCGGCCTTTGCAATGTTCGCATTCGCGTCGTCTATGGATAGCATCACCTATATCGCGAGAGTCTTTCACGCGCGATTCGGTGCCGCCACAAAACGGACATTTCATACCTGCCCCCAATGCTGCTGAGTGAGTAATAGGAATATTCTATCACAATCCTCCGCTGGTAGGAAATCCTTGCCTGGCTGCTGCAGAGAAGAAGGAGCAGGTATTATTTGCCGATGGTAAGGATCGCTGGTTTCCCGCTACCTTCAAAGGTGCGCAAACTCGTAATTGAGAGGCGCCCCAATCGTGAAAGTGGCGTTTCAAGATGTAAAATGCAGATATGTTTTCTAGATAAAAGCTGGTGTAGCAGAGTAGTCTTCGGTAAGAACTTTGACAGGTTTTTTCACGCTCTCCTGTAATGCACTGGCAGCGCCGCGCAAGCTGGGATGAACTTTACCTACATAGCCTGATCGTAGCCGGGAACCCTCTCGCCAGTAAGCGTACCAGTAGGGCCCATGCCCCTGCCCGTTGCGACAGGTGCTGCACGACGCTTTTCCGCACTTACGATACTGCAACTGATAAGTGATGTGCTGATCGTTCGGTATGTCTGCCATAAAATATCCGGCACGGAAATTGCAGGCTATCCTGCTGAAATAGTGCCGCCTCTCCTTTCCACATGTGCATCGATTCCCTTGCGGGAAGCATTTTTCGCTGAAACATCCCGAAAGTACAGATGTCGCCCTTTCTGCATGGAAACGATATCGCCCGGCAGGCCTGCTCTGCTTAGTGGAAAGGATTATCCCTCGATATGAGCAGCCCCATATCTGCCAACCCTTGTAACCACTGGCCTCCGCGCCTGCCTCGACCTACCGCGCCTGTCCCTATGCTAACTGAGCTACTTCGCAGTACCTCCGGAAATCTCTGATAAACCAACTATCCTTCGTGAAAAAGCTTCTACAAGTACTTTTGATACTGTTACTATCATACCATCATTAGATGAACATTGTCTGAATTTGTCCATTGCAAAGATGAAACATAGTTCATAATTCAGCATACAATTAGGGAAAATTCCATTTTTGCGTAACATATTGTTCATACATTGTGCAGGCAAAATACTACAGAGCTGCCAGACATTGTGCACAATACGGCTCATATGTTCCGCGTTGAGGTGGGCCAGGTGCTTCTTGCCGACTTGTTCTGGCAGCGTCTTGCTGAAGCCGAGCAATAGTGGCCCGGCCATGGAGCGCATGATCCCGGGCCTGTACTATCTTCCCATAGATTTGCCGGCTCTGAGCGCATAGACATTGGTGAAGCGTGGTATAATGAAGGGTATAAACCTTTCGACAATCGAGAGTCATCTGTTCCGTTTGTTGTGTCGTGTTGTTGGATCGGAAAGAGAAAGCGAGCCATGCAAATTATCATCAAAGGCAGACAGATGCAGGTCACACCTCAATTACGACAAAGGATCGAACGTAAAGTTCAACGTATCTCCCGTCTGCTTAACAACGAAGCCCGCGTTGAAGTGACCATTGCTGAAGAGAAGACACGTAGCGCCAATGATCGCTATTCTGTCCAACTTGCCCTCTCTGGTTCCTCTCAGCCCATCAGGAGTGAGGTCAGCGCCCTCAATGCCAGTACTGCCCTGGATCTTGTGCTCGACAAGGTGGTTAAGCAGCTTGGTCGGCAGAAGGATCGGCAAAAGACAGTTCGTCGTCAGCAAACGCCTGCGATCAAGGTGCTCTCGCTGACTCGTTCGGGCCATCTCGCCTCTCTGGAGGATGAAGGAGAAGAAATTGCCATTGACCATTTGGCCTCAGCGGTAGGAGAAGAGGATAACGAACGTATATGGTCGCGTGTGATGGAGATTCGGCGTCTACCAACGCAGCCAATGACCGATCAGGAAGTGATTGCGCAGATGGAGGAGAAGGGCGATGCTTTCTTCCCATTTTTTAATGAAGAGACAAATAGCGTCAATGTGATGTATAGACTTGAACAGGGAGGATACGGATTGCTGATACCCGCTATGGGCTAGCTCCGCTGCTCTTCCTCAGATGCTCTTAGTAGATGCCCTGCAGGCACCATACCTGCAGGGCGCATTTTTTGTATGCTCAAGATACCATTTTTAGAGCGTGATTTCGAATTGCCATGGTGTGGGCGGCGGATCCTCGAACTGGCCGAGGGGATCGGCGGCGCGTATAGTTAGCACGCGAGCCTCTGCCGCGGGTAATGGCCGGAAGCGAGCGCTTCCCTGATAAACTGCATTATTGGGGCCGCTGGCAAGTTCTGGTCGGGCCAATAGCATACCTCCGCGGTCTCCTGTCCATTGTGCTCCTAGATTATCTTTCAAGAAGAAAATAATGCGTGGCACAAAGGCAAAACCTGCGGTGAGTGGTGGCCTGATCCACAGGTAGTGGAGTTCAAAATGAGCCTGATAGTAGTGCATCTGGTGCAAGATCAAGGTCATCCCTTGCTGTTTCTGCTCCAGCTCCAGTGTGACGACCCGCAAGGGCTCATGGGTGGCCCTCATGTTTTCCCGTTCCGTTTCCAGACCCTGCGGTGCGGCGATAACTACCGGTGGTCGCGATGCTAGCTCCAGTGCCTTAGCCGAAAACGGAGTCGGATCATTAAGAATGTCATTACATAGTTCCAGGCAGTCATTACAGATATAAGCTGCCCCTGGCCCTGCTACCATGCGCCGAACCTCTGAGGTATGCCGACCGCAGAAAGAGCAGCGAGCCAACGACCGATCAAAACTCATTATGACTTCCTTTGTTGTTGAACCATCTTATTAGCCTTTAAGTCTACGTAGTACGGCTGCCGCTTCACTATGCAATCCCAGGCGTTCCAAGATGGAGGCGTGTGCCTCCCACTCTAGTTTATCATCTAATTGCGTAAGAAGTATTGTTGATTTTTGGACTAAGGTTGCTGTGGGAACTATGCCATTCGTAGATCCACTGATAAGCGATAGACCTGAATGGTTGGCTCCATTTGATGCTTCTGGCTCCTCGGTGGATAGCATGTCAAGCCTTGCGCCATATTTGCGACGCAAAGCGAGATCAAGCAGGTAGTCAGCAAAATGCGGATTTTTAGGTAAGAGCGAACCATGCATATAGGTGCCGAACGTATTTCGGTATATTGCGCCTTCGCTGTGGTCCTCTGCATTATTGCCATAACCTTTTAATACCCGGCCCAGAGGCTTAGCTGTACCGAGATAGGTTTGCCCTCCGTGGTTTTCAAAGCCCACGAGTGTGGAACCGTTCCAGCTAATTGCTATGTCACCTACGCAGCGTTGGCTGCGCCAACCACGATGGATTGTCCAGGCGTCGAATACCCCAAGACCACGCATATCTGGTCCTTCGGCTGGCCGGTAGTAATGGGCCAGTAACTGATAGCCGCCGCAGACTGCCAGGACCGGCATATCGTCCTCTATCGCAGCCCATAGCCCAATCCCTTTGACCTCGTAAAGGTCCTGTGCTACCGGCGCCTGTTCTTTGTCTTGTCCCCCGCCAATAAATAACAGATCATATTCGTCTGGTGCCAGAGCATCACCCATCCCTAGCCCTACCACGCGCAGCTCAATCCCGCGCATCTGACAACGCCTACGTAGCGTAAGAATATTTCCCCGATCTCCATAGAGATTCAGTTGATCGGGGTAGAGGTGCCCGAGTGTAAGCGTAAGTGATTGGTTAAAAGGACTCTTAAAGCTCTGCGTCATGCATCGTTCCCTTTCCAGTAGCGAGCTGCTAGACCGCGTTGCTCTAACTCGTGATGTACCTCTAGTAAACCTGTATACGTTGGTACGATGAACAGAGTTTCACCCTCGGGCGTCTGTTGCAATGCCCTGTCAAGAGCACTCTTGAGACCATAGACGCGCAACTCCTGCTGATCGGATACCAGTTCAGCCATTTTAGCTTTTTCTCGCCAGCGCTTTTTGTGCTGAGGTCCTCTATTGCCAGTGACCTCTCTGCTCGCACGTAATGGCGCAGGAGGAATGATTAACATATCTTGCCGCGAAATGCCGGCATAGTTCAGGCGTATGGCCAGATCTAGGGCCCGCGTACCCGTAACGACGAGGGTCCTGGTCAGGCCTGCTGCGCGCTCAAAATCGACGTCCCAGATCCAGGAAATATCATGACCATCAGCCGTGTTGTCATTTAAGACGAATAAGACATGCCTTGGCACGTTTTCACTGAACAATGTACGCAATACTTCATTGAAGCCTGTAGGATTTTTGGCCAGGAGCAGACGAATTGTACGACCGTCTGCCTGGATGCGTTCTCCACGCCCAAAGACTGGCTTAGATTGTTCAATGCCTGAAACAATTGGCTCCCAGTCCATATTTAGGGCCAGGGATGCGGTAATCGCTGCCAATGCGTTATAGATATTATAAAGCCCAGGCAAGGGGATCACAATCTCTTGTTGCTGTTGGGCGTAGGTTACCTGGATGCGTAGTCTGTCAAAGCTTTCTAATTCGATGTGCCCGGCGCTGACTTCTGGCTGGGGACGGGCATAGCCACATTGGGGACATTCATAGTGTCCCATATGGCTATAAAAGCGTGCGTTATAAACGTAATCGCTGCCACATTGCGGGCAGACGCGAGCATCGATTGTTTGGTGTTGTTCTGTTGCCGTATCTTGCCTTAAGAGATCATGTGAGAGATCATCGATGCCATAGTAGAGAACTTTGCCTTCGAAAGTTTTGCCCAGGCTGGCTAGCGCAGGGTCATCGGCATTGAGTATCAAGGTAGTATCTGCGGAAAGTGTATGTAGAGCTTTCTTCCAGTGAGCAATTACTGCATCAACTTCACCATAGCGATCAAGCTGATCGCGGAAGAGGTTAGTGAATACAGCTACTCGTGGCTGCACTACTCGAACAGCTTGAGGAATTGTCGCCTCATCGATTTCGAGTACAGAGATGGCTCGGCCTGAATATCTTAGCTTGCCTGTGGGATTTGTGTGCATAACTAGCAATGAGGCTATGCCGCGCATAAGGTTTGAGCCTTCACGGTTATGCCAGACGCGCAAGCCCCCATCGCGCAATATTGCTGTGATAAAGCTGCTGGTGGTTGTTTTTCCGTTGGTACCAGTGATTATTATGCTGCCGTGTTCTAACTGGCTGGCCAGATGCTTGATAATGTCTGGATAGACACGTTGGGCCACCATGCCAACGATGCTAGTTCCGCCTCCCAGGTGTAGGCGACGGCTGAGTGCTCCCACAGTGCGGCCAACGATAACTGCTAATCCGGCAAGCGGCGAGCTACGCCGACGCTTTGGCGCGCGCTTCCTTCTGCTGCTCAATCTTCTGGCCACAGACTGGGTGTCCCCCGTATTTTGTTCGCCCTGCTGCGCCTGCGGCTCCTGTGGAGTTGATTGAGATGTTTTCTGTTTTCGCATACTGTTCCTCACCCGGCGTCTTTTGCTTATTATCCCCTACTTTAGATGCGTGCAGCATAGCACGCAAGTTCGATAGGGTCAAGAGTAAGCACGAATACGCTATATTCGATGATGGTGTAGTCTGTCAAGGCGCGAACAATGTAGCATGGTCAGTCTTTTCTCACCTCCGACGTGCTTATCGTATGAAGCTTGACAGTGTAGCCATCATGTATGATAGAGAGTAGAGTTTCTCTTCTCCTTATTGCCAACGTGTGATATCCTTCAGAAGAAATTTTTTAGTAGCTTTTGGGGTTGAAATGGAGTAAGTACTAGTTAAATTAGGATAGCCACTTGTCAGGGTATGCTATTCTATGCTTTGAAGGAACTCAGGTAACGCGGGTTTTGTGAAATAATAGGGTTTTGTAAGTAATAAAGATCGGGTAATAGGTTAATGGCAAAAAAACTTGTAATCGTAGAATCACCCGCCAAAGCCAAAACGATTGAGAAATTTCTTGGTCGCGATTTTGTTGTCTTGGCTTCAATGGGTCATATCATAGATCTGCCTAAAAAAGGCCTGGGTGTAAATACGCGGAAGAATTTTGTGCCTCAGTATGAGGTAATTGAGAAGAAAGACAGATTAATAGATGAGTTGAAGAAGGCTTCCTTGCGCGCCGATGAAGTATACCTGGCCCCTGACCCCGACCGTGAAGGCGAGTTCATTGCCTGGTCCTTGAAGAATATCTTAGGATTACAGAACCCACACCGTGCAGTTTTCCATGAAATTACAAAGCGAGCGGTGCAGGAGGCGATTAAAAAGCCGCGCGAAATTGATGAGGACCTCTTTAATGCTCAGCAAGCCCGTCGCGTTCTTGATCGGCTGGTGGGCTATAAGATTAGTCCGTTGCTCTGGCGCCGGATTCAATCAGGCACAAGCGCTGGACGTGTGCAGTCGGTAGCTCTGCGCCTGATCTGTGATCGCGAGGCTGAGATCCGGGCTTTTGTGCCGGAGGAATACTGGAGTATTACGGCAACTCTGAGTAAGCAGAAGCAAAAAGAGCGCTTTGAGGCTACGTTAATTACGCGTCTCAAAGATATGGCGATGCTGAATGAGGAAGCTAACGAGGGCGAAGAGCAGAATGGCGCCGAGGGGCAAAATACGGCCGGAGCGAAAAAAGAGAAGGGGCGAATCAAGGTTGGTTCTAAGGAAGAGGCAGATGCTATCCTTGCCGATCTACAAGGGGCTACCTATAGTGTGCTGAAGTATGAAGAACGTGAGCAGCGGCGGCAGCCGTATTTGCCTTATACAACCAGTACAATGCAGCAGGATGCCTCAGTTCGCCTCTACTTTAAGCCAAAGAAGACTATGAGCCTGGCGCAGCAGCTCTACGAGGGCATCGAATTAGGTCAGCGTGGCCATCAAGGCCTCATTACCTATATGCGTACCGATTCGACGCGTATCTCAGATGAGGCGCAGGCGGCGGTGAAAACGTATATTGCCGGCGAACATGGTCAGAACTATGTTGGGCCCGGTCGTGTGGGCAAGGCTAAAGCCACAACGCAGGATGCGCACGAAGCAATTCGTCCGACCGATGTGAACTTGACTCCTCAAGTGGTAAAGTCTTATCTGACGCCTGATCAGTTTAAGCTCTACAACTTAATCTGGAGGCGCTTTGTCGCAAGTTTTATGGCGGCGGCGATTTTTGATACTGTGCGCGTAGATATTGTGGCCAGGCAATATGTTTTCCGTGCTACAGGTTCAAATTTGAAATTTCCTGGCTTCTATGCGGTCTGGCCAAGGGAAGAGGATGAGAAAATTTTACCGGTCATGCAGGTAAAGGAAGAGCTGGATTTTCACGGCTTGAAGCCGGAGCAGCACTTTACGCAGCCCCCACCGCGCTTTACTGAGGCCAGCCTGATCAAAGAGCTGGAAGAGCAGGGGATCGGTCGTCCTAGTACTTATGTGCCTATCATCAGTACTATCCAGGATCGTGGATATGTCGATCAGGAACAGCGGCGCTTCCTGCCAACCTGGTTGGGCGAGACAGTCAATGACGTGATGAATAAGCATTTTCCTGAGATTGTCGATACGCGCTTTACTGCAGAGATGGAGCGCAAGTTGGATGAGGTAGAGGAAGGGCGCTATTCGTGGACTGAGTTCCTACATAGCTTTTACGGAGACTTCAAGGAGTCCATGAAGAAGGCGGAAGCCGAGATGGACCGGGTGCAGAAGCCTCTGGAGGAACTTGACGAGGTATGCCCGGAATGCGGGCGCAATCTGGTAATTCGCACGGGACGCTTTGGCCGCTTTATCTCCTGCTCTGGTTTTCCGGAATGCAGCTATCGTCGCTCTTTTGTCAATAAGACAGGAGCGCTGTGCCCGCTATGTAATGGGGATCTTGTGGAGCGCAAGACCAGGCAAAAGAAGCGCATCTTCTATGGCTGCGCAAACTATCCTACCTGCAACTTTGCGATCTGGGAGCGCCCTGTCCCTGACCTGTGTCCAAATTGTGGTGGCCTTATGGTTGTTCCTAAAGCGGGCCAGGCTCCTGTCTGCTATGCAGAATACGTTGCCGGACAGCGCGATGCTGAAGAAAAGCCTGTGCAAGAAAATGTGAAGAAAACGACGCGGACCAGTCGCAAGAAAGCTTCTACAACAGAGAGTACGGCAAAGGCCGCAAAGCCGAGCCGGCGGCGCACAACAGCAAAGAAGCAGGAGGAAGCTGACACGCCTGCCGAGGCCACGAATGGAACTGCTAAGCGTGCAACCACGCGTTCCAGCGCCACGCGCACGCGTAAAAGCGCCTCCTCTACTGGCAAGGCGACAACAAGGAGCAGAAGTACTGCTTCTAAAGAAAGTTCATCCGGCAAAACCAGAACCAGGGCTGCTAAGTAATCGAAAGAGGCATATGCAGGTGAACAGTGTGATATAATCACAAGGATAACTCACCACCCTCCCAATCGAGGTAAGTCTGCAATTATTGGAGGATTACATGCCGCATGCAGTGACGCTCATCCCTGGCGACGGGACAGGTCCCGAGATTACTGAGGCAACACGTCGCGTTCTTGAAGCTACTGGTGTTCAGTTCGACTGGGACGTGCGACAAGCGGGAGCGGAAATGCTGGAGAAATATGGCGCGGTTTTGCCCGATGAAGTCATTGAGTCGATCAAACGCACCAAGGTGGGGTTGAAGGGGCCGATCACTACTCCAGTTGGCAAAGGTCAACGCAGTGCTAATGTTACGTTACGCAAAAGGCTCGATCTCTATGCTAATCTTCGCCCTGCTAAAACCTATCAAGGGCTGCGTTCCCGCTATGAAAACATCGATCTGATTATTGTTCGTGAGAACACAGAGGATCTTTATGCGGGCATTGAGTTCCAGCGAGGCACTCCTGAGCAGGAGGAAATCCTGGAGATCATTGCTCGCACTACAGGACATCGGCTTGATCCCAATTCAGCGATGAGCATGAAATATATCTCTGTGGCTGCCACGCGTCGTATTGTCAAGTTTGCTTTTGAGTATGCCCGCGCTAATAGCCGGCGCAAGGTTACAGCTGTCCACAAAGCTAATATTATGCGCCTTTCGGATGGTCTGTTTCTGGCTACGGCCCATGAGGTGGCCAAAGAATATCCTGATATCCAGTATGAAGATCGTATCGTAGATAATATGTGTATGCAACTGGTACAGAAACCTGAACTTTATGATGTGCTTGTGTTGCCCAACCTCTACGGCGATATTATCTCTGATTTGTCGGCTGGATTAATTGGCGGATTAGGCGTGGCGCCGGGAGCCAATATCGGTAGTCAATATGCTGTCTTTGAGCCGGTGCATGGAAGTGCCCCTAAATATGCTGGTCAAAATAAGGTTAATCCAATGGCTATGATGTTCTCAGGGGTAATGATGTTGCGCCATCTCTGCGAGAGAGACGCGGCTAGCCGCCTGGAAAAGGCCTTGACGCAGGTAATTGCTGAAGGTAAGAATGTGACATATGATCTTAAGCCTCGCCCAGATGATCCTACTGCTGTAGGTACTTCACAGGTAGCAGATGCTGTCATTGAGAAGTTACAAAGATTCTAACGTTGCATCTGTGCAAATCTTTTGTTGAGAGGAAAATCGCGCCTTTGTGCAGGATCGGCCAGTCGAATTTTTATAAGCTTGCATTCTTTGGCCTGGCTTTCGTTCCGTACAAGTAAAATTTGAGTATCTAAATGGCCCGATTTAGGGGTATTCCGTTATGCTCTGGCGATCGGGCCGGTCACGGCGCTGCTGGATGTGGCATTGGTAGCGGGGTAGGAGTTGAGATGCGCATCTCAACCCCGCTAAAGGACGGCTCCTTACCTCGCAAGTTTAGTGAATTACGTTGTGAACAGCCCTTCACCCTGGCGTTGTGCCTACCCCGTTTGCTCAAGCCCTATAAAAAGATTTTAGCTGTTATTGCCACTTTAGATGTCAACTGATCTGCCGTTCTTGCGCCATTTATGACGGGCCTGGATATAGCGCACAGTTCCAGAGCGCGAGCGCATCATGATGGATGTTGTACGCGCGCCCCAGCCAAAGTATTGGACGCCATCAAGAAGTTCTCCGCTAGTGATACCTGTAGCCGCGAATGAGACATCAGTGCCCTGGACCAGATCGTCGGTCCGGTAGACGCGTTCAAGATCGATGCCCTCGGTCTTTAGCTTATCGCGTTCTTGCTCGTTACGCGGCCAGATTTTGCACTGGATTTCTCCGCCGATACATTTGATGGCAGCAGCGGCAAGCACGGCCTCTGGCGCTCCACCAACCCCCATCAGGACGTCAACGCCCCGGTAATCTTCCATGGCGGCCTGAATAGCTGCGGAGACGTCTCCATCTGTAATCAGCCGAATGCGCGCGCCAACTTCACGCACTTGCCTGATCATATCCTGGTGACGAGGGCGATCAAGCACGACAACGGTTAAATCATCGATGCGCGACTCGCGCGCGCGCGCGATGCGGTCAAGATTAACTGCCACAGGCGCATTGATGTCGATAACGTTTTTCATAGCCGGGCCAACTGCGATCTTTTCCATGTAAAATACGCCTGGAGGGGCCGCGAACATGGTGCCGCGTTCGGCCGTTGCTACTACGGCCAGCGCTCCAGGTAGACCTAGCGAGAGGAGTCTGGTGCCGTCTACAGGGTCAACCGCCACATCGACTTCGGGCTCTGCTCCGTTCCCTACCTGCTCACCGATGTAGAGCATAGGAGCTTCGTCTTTCTCTCCTTCACCAATGACAACAACGCCGTCCATATCAACACCGTCAAGGGCATGGCGCATGGCATCGACTGCTGCCTGATCAACCATCTCTTTATTGCCCTTGCCCATCCAGCGTCCAGCACTCAGCGCTGCGGCTTCGGTGACACGAACTAGCTCCATTGCCAGATTTCGCTCTCTTGTACCGGATCTTTCAAACCGTTCTTCCTGTTGTTGCATATGGTCCTCCTTGGGTTATATATTGACGTAGCGCGGATGCGTACGACAGTGCTCGGCTAATATGATAGCTCGCAGGCGCTCAACGGCTTCCTGAAGCTGGCCCTGGCGATTCACAATAATATAATCATAGTGATCTCGTTGGGCCAACTCGTTCTGTGCATCCATTAAGCGGCGACGAACTTCACTTTCCGTCTCTGTCTGACGGATGTTAAGGCGCGTCACAAGTTCTTCTACGGAGCCAGGTACCAGAAAGATAAAGGTGGCTCCTGGGAGCTTCTTGCGCACAGTTGCCGCTCCCTGGACATCGATTTTGAGCAGGACATCCCGGCCTGCATTTAAGTTATCCCTGATTGGCTGTAATGGCTGCCCATACCAGTTCCCATGGACATTTGCATGCTCAAGTAATTCATCATGGGTGAGCATGTGATCGAATGTCTCTTTACTGACAAAATAGTAAGGATTTCCTTCGCTTTCGCCCGGCCGTGGCGCGCGGGTGGTCACAGAAGCGACAACATGAAAATCCATGCCCTGTGCTCGCAGCGCGTTGATCACTGTGTCCTTCCCGGTTCCCGAGGGGGCCGAGAGGACAAAGAGCAGACCACGTTTGGCGCCCGGCTGAGATAGGGAGGGGCTAGTATTTTGCTGAGGTGCAGTTGGCTCTGTCTCAAGTTGCATACGTTTCTTCCTGGTGTTGCTCAAGATATTAGAGAGGATGAATGTACGAACAGACAATACTTTGCTATACTGTTCATCGACGAGCTTTCAAACCTGACTAATGAAACCGCCTTATCATAGGGCGGCCGATTGCTCATAGTCATATTGTACAACACAGTTTCAGAATTCCCATAACAAGCTATCATCTGATACAGAGCTTTTTCCATCGGTAATGCAGGTTGGCGAAGGGCCGCTGACAGGCGGCAGAACAACCAGGGATTTCCAGTTCCCCAAATTGGGATTGTGAAGGGGGCGTGAATTGGCCTTTCACCTGGAACTTGGGGCCACGCCCTAATTTCTCCTTCTCCCTCGCCGCTGCCAGGCGGCGGAATATCGAGAACTGGGAAGCTCAGCAGAACAACAAGCATTGGAAGGCCGTGTAATTGATATGCCATGTTCGGAGAGAAAGCTATTGGCTGAGTAGATATAGAATGGATGGTAAAGTATGCATGTAGATGCGATTACTCTGGCCGCGGTTGCTGACGAGTGGCGCACTTTGCTGGCTGGTGCGCGTATAGATACGATCATACAACCGACTGAACATGCTATAGCTCTGCAATGTTATGCGCCGGCTGCTCAGGAGCAGGGAGGACGGAATCGCTGGCTCTATCTCTCGGCCCATCCGCAGATGGCACGTGTACATTTGACCGCGCTCAAACCTGCGAAAATGGCCAGCGAGCCGCCCACGTTTGTTATGTTGTTGCGCAAATATCTGGAAGGGGCCCGTATTGAGCAGATCGTTCAGCCACGCTGGGAGCGCATGCTAGAGATTGTGGCTGGCTATCGCAGTAGCCCCGATAGCGATGAGCGCGTGCGGTTTCGCTTGATCGTCGAGGTGATGGGACGCCACAGCAATATCATTTTTTGCAATGAGCAAGGTCAGATTCTTGGTTGCTTGAAGCGCGTAGGGGCCGATGTGAATCGCTATCGCGTGGTGGCACCGGGAGTCGAATATGTGCCGCCACCGCCTCAGCAGCGCAGCCTTGCCGGTCGTTCCTTGCCGCGCCTGGAGCCGACAACTGTTACTGCGGCCCAGTTAGCAATCAGTGCGGTAGAAGAGAATGCTGTGGAGGTTCCGGAAAGTCCGCGGCGCAAAAGCTCGCGTGGGGAGCCCCGGCTGTGGCAGCTATTGACTGATCACCTGCTTGGCTGCAGCCCCCTGTTAGCGCGCGAGGCAGTCTTTCGCACAACTGAGGATGGTGAGACGCTACGCAAGAATGTCGATGAGTCCTTGTGGGAGGAACTGGCCTGGAATATACGCGAGCTGACTGCACTTTATGATACGCATGCCTGGCGTCCACAGCTTGTTGAGCGCGCGACTAGTGCAGCAGCAGAGCCGGCGAGGCCCGTGGCTTTTGCGCCTTACGTTCTGGAACAGTATGCCGTACTGCCGGAAATGCAAATACGCCAATCGCCCTCAATAAATGTGCTGCTCGATGAGTACTTTGCGCGTTCTGAGTGGAACGATGCCATGGAGGGCGTGCGAGCCCCTATCAGGAAAATTTTGCAAACGCATCTCGAACGCTGTAAGCGTAAGGCGGAACTCCTGCAGAAGGAGATGGAGGTCTCGGAAGAGGCGGCCAGCTATCGTCTGTTTGGGGATCTATTACTTGCTTATCAGCACGAGGTTCCTCGCGGACAGACGAGCATCGAGCTTGAGAATTTTCTTGAGGGCGATCAGTCTACCCAGCTTGTATCTGTGCCGCTGGACCCGCGCTTTGATGCAGTTGGCAATGCAAATCGCTTTTTCAATAAGTATCATAAATTGCGCCGCGCGCTCGAACTTGTGCCCGGACAGATCGAACAAAACGCTGTCGAGATGGCTACTATTGAGCAATTGTTAGCTGATCTGATGCTGGCTGAGACGCCTCCCGAGGTGGCGCTGGTGAAAGCTGAAGTGCAGACGGCTGGCTATATACGTGGCAAAGCGCTGCAGGATAAGAAGGCGTTAAAGGCGGCGAAGAAGGGTAAGGGCAATAAGCAAAAAGGGAAAGCTGTTCCTCCGGGCGGTGGCGTTCCATTGCAGTTGCGTAACCGCGATGGCTTTACGCTTCTGGTGGGAAAAAATAGCCGGCAGAATGAGGAGGTAACGTTCAGGCAGGCGGCTTCAACTGATATCTGGCTGCATGCGCGTGGCGTTCCCGGCGCGCATGTGATTATTAAGGCGGCCGGTCGTGAGATCCCACGCGGCACTATTGAGCGCGCGGCCAGCGTGGCGGCTTATTATAGCCAAGCGCGCGGTGGGAAAAATGTACCTGTTGACTATACCCTGCAACGCTATGTACGCCATATGAAGGGCGGCGGACCCGGTATGGTTACTTATGAGCGAGAACGTACAGTTTATGCCGAACCTGAGAGCACGGTCGAATAAATGCTTCTTATAGCCACGGTAAATTGATTAGTGGAATATGTTTGGGATGGCGCGAGGAGCAGGCTTTGGCCTACCCCTCGTCGCTTTGTCCGCAGCTCTGTCAGCACGGCATTACGTTGCGCCTTCTCTCCTCAACCTGTGCTGGAAAGAGAATGTTCATAGCGCTTGAGTCGTCTGCGCAAACTAAGCGTGGTATAGCGATTGTCGCGGTTTGCGAGAGCTTCTTAAAGATCCTGCCCGGTCTTAGCGCTCACGGGAAGAGCCAATCCCCATCTCCTCGCGATACTTAGTGACTGTTCGGCGGGCCAAAGGAATCCCCTGTACGTTGAGTAAGCGTGCTAACTCATCGTCGCTCAGGCGATGCCTGGGATCTTCGGATTGGATAAGTTCGCGCAAAATATCTTTGATACTGAGCGAGCTGTCGAAGAAATCTGAGAGCGGCATAAGGCGGCCATTGGGCAGTAATGCATATTTATTGGCGGTTGCCCTGCTAACCGTGCCCTCATCAAGATTCAAGCGCGCGGCGACCTCTGCGCGCGTAAGTGGCTGTAAATAACGTACACCCTTTTCTAGAAACTCCTGCTGATGATCTATCACAATCTCCATAACATGCTTGAGCGTTTGCCAGCGTCGATGAATACAATCCACAAAGAATCTGGCTCGATCGCGGTGATGGTGCATATAGCGCTGCACTTCATGGCTGGAAAGTTCCGCAGTTGGGGAACCTTGCTGGACTGAGTAGTTCGTCTCAATATGGAAGTTGTAGCGCTTTTCCTCGATCAGCTCTACTTCAAAGCCAATCTCGCCTTTGCGGATGATCACGTCAGGGCGTATATAGGTTACGCCGCTGCCCTGGCGGCTGGATCGTGTATCAGCCCTGTAGAGATGCGCTGGATAAGGATGTAGGGTGCTACGAATATACTGGCTGGCTCGCCTGACTTCTTGTTCGGGCGCCTTCAATTGCCTGGCGATTTCGTGGAATTGGTTGCGCCCGAGCTGTTCAAGATAGCCATCGATAAGAGCATAAGCAAGCGGATGAGGCTCCTTCAGCTCCTTGAGAGCCTCTAATTGGATGAGCAGGCATTCGCGCAGATTGCGAGCCCCTATGCCCAGCGGCTCCAGGGTCTGCAATTGATGGAGCACGTATTCGACGCGCTGCGTAGAGACGTCAAGATGCTCGGCAATCTCCTCGATGCCAATCTCCAGATAGCCACGCTCGTTAAGGTTGCCAACGAGCTGCTCGGCAATGGGCGCCTCTTCAGGAGCAATAAGCGTTTCTAGCTGTTGTAAGAGCATTTCTTCAAGCGTCTCGCCGAGAGAGATGTGGGCCAGAGGATCATACTCATCCTCGCTATCGACCTGGGCGAACCCATAATTGTCGATGTCGTAGAAGGTTTGTTGCTGGTATGCCCATTGTGGTTCCCCCTCGCTCTCGTAGGGTGCAGGAGCCTCATGTAAAGGCGCCAGTGGTTGCGTGGGTTGTGCGAAATGTCCACAAGCTGCGCAAATGTGCCCATACATAGGAGCTCCGCAAAAGAGACAGACTTTTTGCTCAATCACATCGAGCGCCGGATTCTCCATCTGCTCCTGGTTGACAGCATTCTCAAGCTCGTCCGAGGCCAGATGTAAAATAGTACTCGATGTGATAAGTCTTGCACTGACGCGCAAGGCATGTTCTGTTCTTGGTGTTGGTTCTAATCGCATACACGTCCCCTATCTTCCCCTCTTTCATCCCATTCACAGAATGATTTTAGATCCACCCTCGCTTAACTAAGGCAGCGTGGGCAGCCTCTTGCTCTGCTGTTTGCTTATTTCTTCCCTGGCCCCTACCAGCAACCTCTTTCCCCAATAATACTTCGACTGTGAACTCACAATTATGAGATGGTCCTTCCTGGCTAACCAGGCGATAAGATGGAGTAATACCCTCCCGTGCTTGTGCCAGTTCCTGGAAGAGAGATTTGTTATCCTTGAAGAGTTTTTTATCAACAATAGTGTGTGCCAGTGGCTCCAGACGAGGAAGTAAGAAACGCTGCACTACTTCCAGCCCCTGGTCCAGGTACATCGCTCCTAGAATTGCTTCGAAGGCGGAAGCAAGCACGCGCTGGCCGCCACCAGTGTGCTGCTCTCCCTTCCCCATAAGTAAGAAATTAATAAGGTTAATCTCACGGGCAAATGTGGCTAGCGTCTCAGTTCTTACCAGCACGGCACGCACATCTGTCAGCTCTCCTTCGGCAAGATGGGGAAATGTACGGTAGAGAAAATCTGCACTGATCAGGGCCAGAATGGAGTCGCCTAAAAATTCTAGACGTTCATTAGAGCTTCGGCCTTCTCCTGGAGTTTCATAGATATATGAACGATGAGTAAGGGCTAGATTCAGGAGCTTTGGGTCCTGAAAATGCATCCCTAGAATTTCTTCTAATTGTTCGTGCATTAATATACCTCTAATTGCACAGGTGGCTCCTTTGAGTTTGCGCTTAGTAGCCTCATAATATGTTAGACTTTTGGTCCGACACAGTGCTGGCTCTTTTGTCAGATTGAAGGCATTATTATGTCTTTGTAAGGGGACACAGAACCGGTGTTGCGGGCGCTAAACTGATTAATACTATTCAATCAGCGCGACCTGCAAGTAATATGAAGCAAAGGTGCCGACTTGTGCTCATGTATAAGGTCCTTAAAAACTACCTGTTCTGAATTTCTGTCGACATTGTAACGCGTTTTTCGCGAGACCGCAACGCTTGGGTGTGCAAAGTGAACGTGTCACTTCTCTCTCTTTAGTGCTTAAGTTGATGTATCCATGAAATTTGTTCCTAAAATCTAATTTAAGTCGAATAATGTAATATGCCTTGTCGTTTGCCTGCTCTTACATAAAAAGCAGAAATTTAAGTAGAGTAGAATTCCTATCAATATGCATAAAAAGCAGGGATAGAGGCAGCTCAGGTAAAGGCGAAAGCGTGGTTCTCTTTCTTAAGAGGACACTTCCGCAATTCTTTCATAGAATAGTATGCTTAATGCTGCGCACTGTTTATAAAATAGCACAGCCTGGATAGTTTGCATACAGCTACTTTCGCTGCTTCCCTAATATAGAAGAGATTAGCATAATTGTGTAAGCTGGTCAAGAATAATTACATGTGGATGGTTTTAGATATATGTATTGGTTTATATTGCATATATATATTTTGCGATTTCTGTGGTATACTTATGACATAACCTGTTTTTGCGTATGAGACAAAGGCGACTCTTTTTCATGCATCCATAGGGAACAACGGGCAGGATGCGAAGGAGGCTCTGCTATGTGCGGCAAGGTGGTCGCTGATTCTTCACAGTCATCACTTCCAATACCTGAAGTATTTCGTTTTTCTCCACGCCCCAATCAAGCTCATAAGATTCATTGGCGTTCCTGGGGCAAAGACGCGTTTCAGGAAGCTATCCAACAGGATAAGCCTATTTTCCTAATGATTATGTCGTCCTGGTGCCAATGGTGCCATATTATGGATGAGACAACCTTATCAGAGCCCAGTATTATTAGTATTATTAATAATGACTATATTCCTATACGCGTAGATAGCGATATACGCCCTGATGTGAATCAGCGCTACAACCAGAATGGTTGGCCCAGTGTCGCTCTCTTATCCTCGGAGGGAGAGATCCTTTGGGGGGGCGTGTATGTGCCTCCCAAGCAAATGCTCTACTACCTTGGCTATGTGAGACGTTACTATAGCGAACATCGCCTGGAAATTGCCGAGCAAGTACGCGATCTCCAGGATCGGCGCTTTACTCGCAGTCTCACGCAAGTCCTGCCGGGCAGCGGATTGCGGCCCTTGCTTTCAGAAGAGCGTGTCGCGTTAGAGGATCTACCGCGGGCGGCGGGAGCAGTGCTGCGAGACCTTTTTGATGCCGATTATGGCGGCTTTACGATCCATCCACATCTCAAATTCCCCCATGCCGAGGCTTTAGAGCTCTTATTAATGCTCTCCCGCGATAAGCAGCCCGAGGCGCTAGAGATGGTCTGTTATTCTTTGTCCCAGATGCGCGATGGAGGTTTATGGGATAAGGAAGAAGGCGGCTTTTTCCGCTATTCGGCTGCCAGCGATTGGAGCATGCCGCATACTGAGAAAATGCTTGAGGAAAATGCTGCCATGCTGCGCCTTGTAGCCTTGACCGCACACGCGACGCAAGACCAGCAATGGTTTGACCTGGCTAAGCGCTTGCTGCTGTATGTAAATAACACACTCTGGCAACCGCAAAGCTGTCTGTTTTCTGGCAGCCAGAGCGCCGATGAGGAGTACTATGAGCCTGGGCCTTACTCTCGTGCTTCGCGTGAGGCCCCTCATGTAGATACCACGATCTATACAGCCTGGAACGCGCGTATGATCTCTTCTTATTTCCTTGCCTCCAAGCTCTTGAACTATCCTTCGCTAGATAGCATTGCCATGCGCGCCCTTGATGCTTTATGCGAGCGCATGATGCACCGGGATGGCTGTGTCTATCATTATGCTATTGATGGCTCTCCTGCCCTGCCGGGACAACTTACAGATCTTGTATGGTTGGGGCATGCTTTGCTAGATGCTTATGAGTTGCACGAACACAAACGCTACCTTGAAACCGCGATTGCTTTGATGCATTTTGCCTGCCAGGAATTGTTGGATAAAGAGAGTGGCCTCTTTTACGATTATCCTGTAGATCCTGAGGCCATGGGACGTTTGGCCGTACGTAGTCAGCCGCTTGCAGAGAATGCAGTTGCCGCCGAGTGTTTGTTGCGGATGGCGGCCTATAGCAAGCGCGCAAATCTGCGCGATACCGGTCTACTTGTGCTTTCCAGCTGCCTTAACAAATACTATCGGACCGGCATCCAGGGAGCGATTTATGCCTGCGTAGTTGCGCAGGCCATCGAGAATAAATGGCTCTAGGGAAAGGCCAGTCTCGTGATTTTTATGGCTTTGCCGCGTGTTGCGTATGGAGCATTTTTGTCAGTTCACTTACCACATCGTAACGACGGTAAGAAGGCATGAGATAGACGCCCTGGACGTAACCGTGCGCTTCGGCGAGTAATTCCTGGGCCAGTGTAAGCCCCTCTTCGTGACCATGGTCTCCAGCGGCTTTCATGCGCGCACGCACATCGTCAGGAATGGTAATGCCTGGCACCTCGTTGTGCAGATATTCAGCATGGCGCGAGCTATGCAAGGGAATGCAGCCGAGGATGACAGGGATGGGTGGTTTCCCCACTCGCTTGAGGAAGCGTTCCAGGGGCGCAAGCTCATAGATTGGCTGGGTCATTATAAACTGTGCGCCTGCCTCAAGCTTTTTCTGATATTTCTCAATTTCTTGCTCGACTTCCTCGTCGGTCATATTCAGGTTAAGGGCGCAGCCGATGTGGAACGATGCCCTGGCCCCAATTGAGGAATCCGAGGCCGAATGGCCCTCGTTCATGCCGCGCAAGACCTGAATTAAGCCGATCGAATCGATATCCCACACGCCGGTTGTATTGGGATAATCGGCCACGCGCAGCGGATCTCCTGAGAGCGCAAGCACGTTTCTAATTCCCAGGGCGTGAGCGCCAAGCAATTCGGACTGGATGGCCATCAGGTTGCGATCACGAGTCGTGAAATGGATGATTGTCTCGATGCCCAGATGATCCTGGATTAAGCGAGCCAGAGCCATGCAGCTCATGCGCACACGAGCCATAGGGCTATCAGCGATATTGATACAATCCACCCCGGACTTTTGCAGTAATGCAGCCCCCTCCAGGATCTTGGCCGGATTCAGGCCCATGGGTGGGTCCAGCTCTACGCTGACCACGAACTCGCCAGCAGCAAGCTTTTCTTGCAAGCGGGTCCTGGTGCCCTGCTGTGGAAGGATCACTTCTTCCTCAACAACGCCGGCAATAATGGCTTTGCCGTTAGTCTTTGCTGACTCTGCTGCGGGAGTTGCGATGCCACTGAATTGAGCGCGCTTGCCATAGTGCTCATCAAGAGCCTGGCGCATAGCCGCGATATGGCGGGGAGTCGTGCCACAACAACCACCTATCAGATGTACACCGGCCTGGGCAAAGCGTAAAGCGTAATCGGCAAAGTAGTCGGGGGTGGAGACGTAAAAAAAGCGATTCCCGATACGCGTTGGCAAACCTGCGTTGGGGAGTGCTGAGAATAAGGGCGGCCTGCTACTATTCATCTCTGTCGTCTGCTTGACGGCGGCGATCATTTCGCTAAGAACATCAAGGGTTGCGGCGGGCCCTACGCTGCAGTTGGCGCCGATGACATCAACGTCAAGGTCCCGTAAGACCGTGGCCACGCGGGCCGCCGATTGCCCGGCTAGCGTGTGCGCATCTTCATGGAAGCTCATCTGGGCTATAATGGGCAAGTCGCCAACTTCTTTGGCTGCCAGGACGGCTTGCCGTAGCTCTGATAAGTTTGAGAAGGTTTCGAGGATTATTAGGTCAACGCCTCCAGCCTGCAGAGCTTCAATCTGCTCACGAAAGATAGAGCGCAGTTCGTTCAAGCGGTGTTCGTCTGGAGCCTGCAAGGGCCGACCGCTGGGGCCAACTGCACCAGCGATAAAAGCAGATTGCCCGGCGATCTCACGCGCATGTATGGCAAGCTTGGCGGCCTTTATATTAATCTCGCGCACCTTCTCGCTCAAGTCATGGGCTTCTAGTTTGGCCCGGTTTGCGCCAAAGGTATTTGTTTCGATAATTTGCGCGCCGGCATTGATGTATTCGCCGTGAATACTTTGAATGAGCTCGGGTTGGCTCAGATTAAGCGCATCGAAACATTCTTTATAGGCTACGCCTCGTGCATAGAGCAAGGTTCCCATTGCGCCGTCACCGAGGACAGGGCCTTGCCTGAGTTGATCTAGTAGCTGGTGCTCCATAGTAAATTGTTTCTCTCCACCGTCTTATATTCAATATATCGCTGCCTTTATTGTACCTCGTTTTGGCTACTTGTAAAATAAAATGGCAACAAAAAAAGGGCGGCCCCAGGGCCACCCTTTTCTAATAAAGAACTCGCTAGCCTTTATTGGCGTTTACCTTCACGACACGAGCCTTGGCATGCTCAGCCTTGGGCAGCTTGAGGGTAAGGATCCCATCGTTATAGCTGGCCTCGGCGCCATCGGCGTTAATCGCGGCGGGCAAGGTGAAAGATTGCTGAGACTGGCTGGACTGGAAGCCATGCCAGTGAGATGTCGCGTTTTCAGGAATCTCTACTTTTGTCTGCCACTTCAGGGTTACTGTGTCCTGCTGCGCGGTAATCTCAACATCCTCTGGCTTTACACCGGGCATAGGAACCTGCAGGGTGAAGCCCTCCGAAGTCTCAAACAGATTGCTGCTCGCTCCACGTCCGCTTAGTAGACCGGCCCGAGGAGAGATAAAGCTATCTTCAAAGAGGCGGTCCATTGCCTCGCGAAGCGAAACAACATCGTTAAAGGGGTTATAGCGTGTAATGTTTGCCATAGATGTATCTCCTTCTTGCATTGTTATTAAGTATTTTTCCCTGGATGGGTTTGTAAATCCTACTCAATCTGTCTCTTGTTTGTTGCTCTGTGTGTAGTATATACCTGGAAATATTAGAGCAACGTTTGCAATGTATAAGAGAATTGTTAGAAAACTTGATAGCTCATCTGTCAAGTTTTCTCCCCTCGACGAGTTTCGCGCATTCTGCTACAATGCAGGCAATCATTAGAAAATCAGTGTATAGCTTGGGAGGATTGCGTGTCGAGATCAAAAGATATTGAATATCTCTTAAGACGAGGGGTAGCACAGGTCGAGAAGGAAGCCGATCTGCGCCGCATGCTTGTTGAAGGGAATAAGGGAGAGCCTCTTAGGGTCAAGCTGGGCGTTGATCCCACGCATTATGAATTGACGATTGGGCACGCTGTGGTTTTCCGTAAGCTGCGCCAGTTCCAGCGTCTGGGGCATAAAACAGTTCTGGTTATTGGTGACTGGACGGCGCGCCTTGGCGATCCCAGTGGAAGAGAAGAGGCCCGCAAGCCCTTAACGGAAGAACAGGTCAATGCCAATGCCTCTACCTACCTTGAGCAGTTCTTCCGCATCGTTGATCGTGAGCAGACGGAGATACGTCGGCAGAGCGAGTGGTTCGATAAGTTTGCGCTTGGCGATGCGATTAAGCTGTTGGGTTATAAGACCGTAGCCCAGATGTTAGAGCGCGACGATTTCTCAAAACGTTATAAGAGTGGTATTGAAATTTATCTTGCTGAGTTTATGTATCCGCTTTTGCAAGCCTATGACTCGGTAGCGCTACGGGCAGATGTGGAGATTGGCGGTACTGACCAGACCTTTAATCTATTGGTTGGACGCGAGCTACAGCCGTCCTTTGGGCAGGCTTCCCAGCAGATCTTGACAGTCAATCTGATCGTGGGATTAGACGGCGTGAAGAAGATGGGCAAGTCGCTTGATAATTATATTGCGATTACGGCCCCGGCCAATGATATGTTTGGCAAATTGATGTCGTTGCCTGATCATGCCATGCGCATCTACTTTGAGGCGCTCACGGATGTCTCTGATGAGGAGCTCAATGAGTTTGAGCAGAAGATAGCTGAAGGGACACTCAATCCGCGCGATGTGAAATTACGGATGGCGCGCGAGATTGTTACGGAGTTCCATGATGGACAGGCGGCAGAGCAGGCTCAAGAGGCCTTCATTCGTCAGTTCTCTGAGCGCAAAGTGCCCAGCGATATACCTGAATATCGCCTCAGCGCGCCAAAAAATATTGTTGAGCTGATAGCCGAGGCGAAGCTGGCGGCCAGCAATAATAAGGCACGCGAGTTGATTCGGCAAGGGGGCGTTCAATTCTTGCCGACCGGTGAAATGAGCAAGGCAGAGCGCGTGGCCGATCCTGAATTTATCGTACCCGCTTTAGATGGAGCTGTCCTTAAAGTTGGCAAGCGTCAGTATATCCGCATCAGAGCGTAGGCGAGTACGTTAGTGGAGATATGTTTTGTGCCTTGCTATGCTAAAAGAGAAAAGAAATGATCTCCATTAACGTATTTCATATAGCCTTTTGTAAGCTTTAAACTAAGAGAATTCGTAGCAGGAGGGCCAGATTATGCCACGGGCAACTATTGGTGTTATTGGCGGTAGTGGATTGTATCGCATGGAACAGATGACTGAGGTTGAAGAGGTGAAAGTCAAGACGCCCTTTGGTGATCCTAGCGATGTAATTACGATTGGGAAAGTTGCCGGCGTGCCAATGGCTTTTCTGCCACGTCATGGGCGCGGCCATCGTATCAATCCCAGCGCGATACCCGTGCGCGCAAATATCTGGGCCTTAAAGAGTCTTGGCGTAGAGTGGGTTATATCGGTTAGCGCGGTGGGCAGTCTGCGCGAAGAGATAGCGCCGCGTGATCTTGTCATTCCCGACCAGATTTTTGATCGCACGAAAAGCAGGGTTAATAGCTTCTTTGAGCAAGGGATAGTGGTACACTGCACCTTTGCCGATCCGTTCTGTCCAACCCTGAGCAAGCTCTTGTTGGAGACGGCTCGCGAGCAGGGAGATGTGAAGGTCCATGCTGGCGGTACATATGTATGCATGGAAGGTCCGCTGTTCTCCACAAGAGCCGAGTCAAATGTCTATCGTAAGCTGGGTATGGACATTATCGGCATGACGGCCCTGCCCGAAGCAAAACTGGCGCGTGAGGCTGAGCTATGCTATGCCATGATTGCCTGCGCCACCGACTATGATTGCTGGCATACCTCAGAAGAGTCGGTGACCGTGGAGATGGTCATCAATAATCTGAGTGCCAATATCGCTAACGCCCAGCACATTCTGCAGCGTGTGGCTGAGCGTATTCCCGCAGAGCGCTCGCATGTCAACTGCGACTGTCAGCATGCTCTGGCAAATGCCATCATGACTGATCGAGCGCAAATTCCGCAGGCCGTCAAAGAGCGCTATAGCTTGCTAATCGGCAAATATATGAGTTGACAAAATCCCCGTCCAGGGGTAAAATAGGGCTGTCTCGCAAAGGAAATATGTTCGAGTGGGACGGACCGATTTTCTTCCGGTCCTGTCGGTCGGCGTAATTGGGTCCTGCGCGGCAGATGTTCATGAACCCCGCCAGGTCCGTGAGGAAGCAACGGTAAATGGGCCTCTCTGGGTGTCGTGGGGTCGCCTGGTTACGCTGACCGGCAGGGCCGGGCGAAAGTCGGTTTTCTATGTCCCCTTTCTTAGTTGTCAGGGGGTCGGTTCGTGGCCCGTCATATGGATCTATCGGCGGGAGTTGTTTTATGGCCTCACAGTCTCTCTACCGCAAGTGGCGCTCTCAGACCTTCTCGGAAATGGTTGGTCAAGAGTTCGTCATTCGTACACTTAAGAATGCTCTCCACAGCGGCAATCTTGCCCATGCCTACCTCTTTGCCGGACCTAGAGGAACTGGTAAAACCAGCACTGCTCGACTTCTGGCTAAGACCATTAATTGCCTGAATCCTCAGGATGGCGAACCGTGTAACGAATGTGTGCAGTGCCGAGAAATTACCGCTGGCAATTCATTTAACGTCGTTGAGATCGATGCTGCCTCTAACCGCGGCATTGATAGCATCCGTGAATTGCGCGAAAAGGTAATGGTGCCGCCCTCGGCTGGCAAATATAAGGTCTATATCCTCGACGAAGCACACATGCTTACGACCGAAGCCTTCAATGCGTTGCTCAAGACTCTGGAAGAGCCACCCAATCACGCGATTTTTGTGATGGCAACCACAGATGTACATAAGATGTTGCCTACAGTATTGTCGCGTTGCCAGCGCTTCGATTTCAAGCGCTTTACTCTGCGCCAGATTGTTGAGCATCTGCAGTTTGTGGCTTCTCAGGAGCAGGTCACGCTGGAGAGTGGAGCGCCTGAGCTCATTGCGCGCGCTGCTGCAGGTGGCATGCGCGATGCTCTCAGTTTGCTGGATCAAGCGATAGCGTATTGCGGTCAGCACATTTCCCTTACCCAGGTGCAATCGATGCTGGGCGTGGCCGATCCGCGCGCTATCCAAAAGTTTATTGTGCATATTGCCAATCTCAATAGTGCAGAAGGTTTGCATCTGATTCATGAGCTGGCTGAAGCAGGGGCAGATCTGCGTCAGATTAATACCCAGGTTGCTGAATACTGGCGGGCTATGATGCTGGCTAAGGCGGGGGCCGATATCTCCGCGATTTTAGACAGTACAGAAGATGAGGTCCGCGAGATCCAACAAACTGCTCAGCTTTTCGAGCTACTGGAACTTGTTGAGTGTGCGCGCATATTTGCCCAGAATGATCTCATGCAGAAGAATCAGGGCACTCCTCAGCTCGGTCTGGAACTGGCATTGTTGGCAAGTGTTGAGCTTCATCGACGCGGACAGGCGGGTTTACCGCCAGCTGCCACGCCTGCTGTAGCTGCGTCACCTGCTGCTCCTGCCCAGGCTCAATTTGGCAGAAGTACACCTGCGCCTCAGGCTCAGTTCAGCAGGAGCGCGCCAGCTCCACAGCCTCAGCCGCGTACGCAGCCGCCTGTAAATGGCGCTCTTCAGCCACCATCTCCTGCGAATACTGGCGAGGAGCAGATGCCCTCCGCGCTGTTTATGCCCATTGAAGAGGCGCCAGAAGAGATTCCCAAAGCTACAGAGGCGCCCATAAATGTGGAGAGCGCGCCAGCTTTTCCCCAACCTGTGGCCGTTCAGGCGTTCGTGCCGTCAGTGGAAGCGCTGCCGAATGGGCAGGATGCTGATAGTGGTGAGCGGCCTGCGCTAAATCCACCTTCTCTATCTGTGGAACAGGTAAAAGAGCAATGGGAGTCAATTAAGCGGCGCATCAAGACCAAGAGAGATGGGGCAATGATTGCGGCTCTGCTAAACGACTATACAGTAGTCGCTATAGAAGGTAGTGCGGAGCTCCCGATAGTTGTCCTCAAGGCCTCTTCCGATTTCCATTACAAAACCTTGTCGCAGAAAAATGAGCGCCAAAAGATTATTGAATGGGCTCTAAAGCTTCAACTGGGCCAGGAGTGCCGTATCCGCTTGCTACCTCCTGGGGGAGGCGGCTTTGATAATGGGAGAAATTTCACTGGAAGTGGACCTTCTGCCCCGTTCTTGTCCACGGCTCCAGCCGGAGGAGGGGCGGCCTTCACTTCAGGGCCTTCTTCCCAGCCACAGAACAATCAGCCGGGCTTGCCCACGCAGGGGAGACCTGCCAATAAGTTAGATTCTGCTCCCGTGGCCGCAGTAATGGATGCGATTGCGACTACCAACCATTCGCCACTTGCCAGAACAAGTGTAGTGAGAGAGAATACCAGTATAGGGTCAGGAAAAATTGTAGAAACTGTGCGACCAGAAGAGACTCGCCAGGAAACCGTCAAGCATAAGGCAACCAGTGACCCGGTTGTCCAGGAGGTCGTCAGGATGTTTAAAGGCGAGATCAAAGAATTTCATTTGAAGTAAGGAGTGTGATACTTTAATGAACATGCGCGAAATTCAGAAGATGCAGCAGAGATTAATGAAGCTGCAGGAAGAACTGGAGGCCAAGCAGTTTGTGGGCACGGCTGGCGGCGGGGCTGTAGCGGTCACCATGAGCGGTAAGTTTGAAGTTTCTGATGTCAAGATTGACCCCGAAGCTTTTAACGCTGAAGATATTGCCGAGTTGGAGGCAATGATAAAAGCTGCGGCCAAAGATGCCTTTGATAAGGCCACTGATGCACAGCAAAAGCTTCTTAGCAGTGCAACTGGCGGCATGAAGATTCCTGGACTATTCTAAAACAATGAGCGAAATTGCACCACCAGTGGCAGCTCTCATTGAAGAGTTTGCCAAGCTGCCTGGGATTGGCGGAAAAACGGCACAGCGCCTTACCTTTTTCATTCTGCGTAGCCCAACCGATCAAGCTCGTCGCCTGGCTGAGGCGATTATGCGCGTGAAAGAAAGTATTGTCTATTGCTCACGCTGCTTTAACTTTACTGAGACAGATCCCTGTCCGATTTGTAGCAACCCTGCTCGCGATCAGGGAGTGATTTGTGTGGTGGAGAAACCTCTTGACGTCCTGGCTCTTGAGAAAACTGGCGTGCATAAGGGGGTGTACCATGTCCTGCATGGCGCCTTATCTCCTATGAATGGCATCGGGCGCAAAGATATTCGTATCGATGAACTTTTAAAACGTGTGAAGAGCGGAGAGGTGCGCGAGATAATCCTTGCGACAAACCCCAATACTGAAGGCGAACTTACAGCGCGCTATATCGAGCAGGATCTTAAGCGGGAGGCGGGCGTGTCTGGCCTGCGTATAACTACCCTGGCCCGCGGCTTGCCAACAGGAGGAGACCTTGAATACGCGGATGAGGGCACGCTAAGCCGAGCCCTCGAAGGGCGACGCGAGATGTAGGCAGAGGCCCTTCCCCTGGCATCTCCGCCGCTGCGCTCTTCTCTTAGTGGCCACTAGCCCATCTTGCTTGACATGCAGTAGAACTTATGGTACTCTTGTTCTACTCCGGAGGTAGCAGAAGAGAGTGCTGGTTTCCGACTTTTCGCCCACGCTGAAGAATAGATACTTAGAGCATATGATTGGGAGATGCATAGCTTAACCAGGACACCCTTCGCATTCGTATCTGTCCTTGCCTGCTGCCGTGCATCTCACGAGAAGCTATAAAAGAGAGATTGAACAGCATCAAAAAGGAGGAACGCAGGGTTGGTGAAGCGGGATGGTCGCAATCCAATCTGTATCTCACGCCCTGTTAAGTTAAGGAATGCCAATGAGTAAGAAGGAAAAAGTCGCTGCAGACCGCAGTGCAGCTACTGCTGGTATGAGCGAGCGTGAGAAAGCGATAGATCTAGCGCTTACGCAGATCGAACGTCGCTTTGGCAAGGGCGCAATCATGAAGTTAGGAGAAGCGGCAAAGGTTCAGGTTGACGCTATCCCAACTGGATCAATTGCTCTGGACCTGGCTCTGGGTATTGGAGGTGTGCCAAGGGGGCGCATAACGGAAATCTATGGCCCGGAGTCCTCTGGTAAGACAACCCTCTGCTTGCATGTCATTGCGGCTGCCCAGAAAGCCGGTGGTTATGCAGCCTTTGTCGACGCAGAGCACGCGCTTGATCCTATCTATGCGGCTCGCCTGGGGGTTGATACGGGTAATCTTCTCATCTCCCAGCCCGATACTGGTGAGCAGGCTCTAGAGATCGTTGACTCGCTCGTGCGTAGTAATGCTATCGATGTGATCGTCGTCGACTCTGTAGCCGCGCTGGTTCCACGGGCCGAAATTGAGGGCGAGATGGGCGACTCGCATGTCGGTTTGCAGGCACGTCTGATGAGCCAGGCGTTGCGTAAGCTCACGGGCGCGATCAGCAACTCTAATTGTGTTGTGATCTTTACTAACCAGCTTCGTGAGAAGATCGGCGTTATGTTTGGCAATCCTGAGACTACGGCTGGTGGTAAGGCCTTGAAGTTCTATGCTTCTGTGCGCCTGGATATTCGTCGTACCGACTCTATTAAGCAGGGTCAGGATGTGGTTGGCAACCGTACCCGTGTGCGCGTGGTGAAGAATAAGGTGGCACCTCCCTTTAAGACTGCCGAGTTCGATATCATGTACAGCGAGGGCATTTCGCGCGAGGGCGGTTTGCTTGATCTTGGTCTGGAAATGGGGCTTGTTAAGAAGAGTGGGGCCTGGTTTACGGTCGGCGATATTCGTCTTGGCCAGGGCCGCGAGAATGCTAAAGAGTTCCTTCGCCAGAATACCGATGTCGCGGCCGCCATTGATGAGCAGATTCGTGGCAATATGATGGCCTTTAAGGCAGGCGAGATAGAGGAAGTTGAGGAGGAAGAAGAGGAAGAGCCAGAAGTTATCGCCGAGACGCTAACCGAAGAGGTATAAAGGGCATAAGTCATTCCGAAGTTTTTTGCGCAGGAGTTACCAGGGGCAATGCCTCTAGAGTGGGGATGAGGGCACTATGCTCATCCCCTTTACTCCTACTGTGCTGTCGTCGGCAGCGCACAGAAATGAGGGATGACTCATGTCTTTTTTTCTGTGTTGGGCTGAGTCTGCTCAAGAATCTCTGGTAATTTCTGTTCAAGTTCTGGCGCGTTCAGCCGCACAAGCGGTCTTTCTTGCGTCGAGAGCAATGGTTCCAGTTCGTCTGTCTGAATCATGGGCGGCTCTAGAACCTCGGCTGCTGGCTCCAACTCGCGCCACCATTTGGCCAGTAAGGCAGGATCGATCTCCCCCAAACTGCCTGTTTCCGCACGCTGCATGGACCAGGCCAGAAGCGCTTCGTCAAGCGGAACTTCATAGCCCGCCTTCTGGCTGAGCTTCCATTTGTAGTCCATCACTGCAAAGTATGCCTTCATGGGGTCCTGCCCTTTAGTGAGATGACGGCGCAGCAAAAGAATCGCGGGAAGATGGTAGCGCGTATACCAGTGGCGGGCTGCCTCTTCTATGCTGACGTCGCGCTTCTGTTGTTCGGCCATGATCATCTGATGACCCAGGATCATGTTATAAAAACGGCGCGCGTAAATCCGGGGAACTGTGATATGGAGCAATTCATGAATGCGACGCTGGTACCAACCGGGCATCACTGTAGTGAGATGCTGAACGGCGTAGCCTGTTGCGCTGAGCAGAGAAAAGCCCCAACGATTCAGATTGCGTAGAAATTTTTGAGCCTGGTAAAACGTGCTGAAGCGATGTTGATCAGCAACATAGAGATGTTCCCGGCGTAGCCAGCGATAGCGCTGCATGAAGTAGCGAAAATCGCTATCGTCAAGCATCTGCTCATTTTCTGGTAGGCCGTGGGCCTGGCGTAAATCTTCAGCTTGCCAGGCTAATGACTCACCAAAGGCCGCTAAATCCTGCTGGCGTAGCCCTTCACTTACTGCACCTGGAAAAATCTCAGCAGTCTCGGCGTCTGCCATGATGCCGAGCACTGTTTTGCCATCTATGCGGATCAGTACGTTGGCCAGCGAAGGATCACCCCAGTAGATGCCGTGCTCGTGCAGCTCTACCATCAGTACGGCTACGGCCGAGAGGAGGCGCTGCTTTGTGCGCCTGGTAAAAGGGATGCGATAGAGCAAGGAGTGCGGTATGACGCGTGGCGCCAGTTGCGTGACTGTGTAGCCACGATCCCCGCTGATGTATTGGGTTAGTCCGCCCAGACGAGATATAGATTGCGGGATTGCCTGCCCGGGGGCGGTTACGCTGCCAATAGGCGTGAGGGTGGGAATGCCGCGAAAGTTCACTTCGCGCAAGTTACGTATTTCCCGCTCTGCCATATGCGGCGTGGTCTCTTTGATGGCATAGCGAATTCCCATACGCTCTACAAAGACTACCGGGTGGCGCGATTCTCCTCGGCGAATGATCAATAGCTTGACACCTTGCTCGGGCCAGCCCTCTAAGGGAACGTGCCAGGGTAAGCCTTCCAGTCTGCGTTTATGTTCTGCGTTCATCTGAAATTGGATGCATGTATTCTGCTTAGCTATGGCAACC
Organism: Ktedonosporobacter rubrisoli; assembly: GCF_004208415.1. Classification (GTDB taxonomy): domain Bacteria; phylum Chloroflexota; class Ktedonobacteria; order Ktedonobacterales; family Ktedonobacteraceae; genus Ktedonosporobacter; species Ktedonosporobacter rubrisoli. Next base: position 9,735,066 of record NZ_CP035758.1, read on the forward strand.
TCCCTTGAGCTGTGATATAAAATTCGTATATTTCACTAGTGTGATCATAGCATCCAAGCTTGCTTTCCTGCAAACAGAGGCATCCGTGTCGGTAGAGAGTTATCGCGTGCGTTAGCTCTTTTAGAACTTCTAAATGAGAGGACAGTATGGGTACAGTAACCTTTGATTTCTCACAAGAGGTTGTGATGGTGACGGGAGGGTCTCGCGGCCTGGGCCTGGAGATCGCGAAGGCTTTCGGACATGCTGGCGCAAAAGTGGTTATTACGGCAAGACGCACACAATGGCTAGATGAAGCTGTACAGCTCTTGAAGGAGCAAGGGATAGATGCGTACGCGCTGATATGTGATGTAGCTGATCCTGGAGTTGTAGAGCATACAGTTCAGCAGGCAATCGAGAAGTGCGGTTCTATCGATGTGCTTGTTAATAATGCCGGCTTAACCTGGGGTGCGCCTGCTGAGGAGATGCCTCTGGAACGCTGGCATCAGGTACTAGAGACAAATGTTACGGGCACATTTCTGATGTCCCAGGTTGTGGGCAGGCATATGCTGGCCAGAGGTAAGGGAGTTATGGTGAATGTGGCTTCGATTGCTGGCCTGGGTGGAGGACAGTTAAACACGGTGGGCTATAATGCCAGCAAGGCCGCTATTATCAATCTTACGCGCGCACTGGCGCTAGAATGGGCGAGCAGAGGCGTAAGGGTAAATGCAGTTGCGCCAGCTATGTTTAGGACACGCATGACAGAGGCTATCCTCGATCGTTCTGAGCAGCTTGTGGCCGAGGCTATGCCGATGAAACGGATTGGCCAGCCCGGTGAACTTGCTCCTACTGTTCTCTTCCTGGCTTCCAATGCTGCTAGCTATATCACCGGCCAGGTGATCGCTGTGGATGGCGGTAGGACCGCTCAATAGCCCGAAGCTGTCTCTCTGCTCAAGCAACTCGTAAAAAGAGTAGAGAGACAGTAATTGATAAGCGCTTATCTCCAATCTGCTTTTTAGCCACGCCTGGTTTTCTAATGAGCGCAAAGATGTAATTTTGGGTAACTTTTATTCTGTAACCACATGGGCTAAAAATAAGCAGGCTTGCAGTACTTCCTCTTTCCATCTTTTGATGGAACACATTTTGCTCTCATTGCTCTATGCTTTATAGGCAAGCTTTTTATTTAATGTGGAAGTTTCTGTGTGGCTGGCAGCACAAGGCTGGCTGCCTGAAGTAGAGATAGAGAAAATAGCTATCATCATAGCGGTCTGCTAGCTATTATATTCTAGATAGATAGCGGTGATGCCGTCCTGAGAGGAGAAACTGTGATGGCTACTCAGGTGAGAACGAAGCCGACGAAGTTTATTCCTGATGTCAAAGAGAGCCCCTTTGTGGGGAGCTTGCTGGTGCATCAGAAAGATCGTCTGAATTTTTATCTACATGTTGCGCATAAATATGGTGAGGTGGCGCGTTTCCATTTTGGGAATTTTCCGGCGCTTCAGGTGACCTCTCCTAAATTTGTGCACGGAGTGCTGGTTGAGCATGCCTACGATTTTGATAAGGGCGAGTTAATGCACAATGCCTTTCGCCCAATTATTGGTAATGGCCTGTTTATCAGCGAAGGTGATTTTCATCGCCGACAGCGCAAATTAATGGCTCCTTCTTTTCAGCCACGCCAGATTATGCATTATGCTGATACGATGGTGCGTTATGGCGAGCAGATTCAGCAAGGGTGGCAGGAAGGGGCTGTAGTCGATATTGGCCATGAGATGACAAGGCTCACTATGAGTATTGTGGGAAAGGCACTCTTTGACGCTGACGTTTTCACGGAGGCCGATGAGTTAGGCGGCGCGATGACACTGCTGCTCCAGCATACCAGCTATGCCCTGTCTCATCTTTTCCCAATTCCCTTGAGCTGGCCAACGCCGCATAACTGGCGCGTGAAGCGGGCGCTGACCGTGATGGATCATCGTATTCAAAGAATGATCGATGAGCGGGCGGCAAGCTCTGCTGAGAGAAATGACTTCCTTTCGATATTGTTGCAGGCTCGGGAGGAGGATGGTTCTCGAATGAGCCAGAGGCAGGTGCGGGATGAGGCGCTCACGCTTTTTGGTGCCGGCCACGAGACGACGGCCACGGCCCTCACCTGGACCTGGTATCTGCTTACGTCCCATCCAGCTATATATCAAAGGATGATGGATGAGATTGATAATGTGCTGCAAGGGCGCTCTCCAGGCTATGCGGATCTAGCACATTTACCGTATACGCTGCAGGTCTTCAAAGAGGCCATGCGGCTCTATCCGCCGGCCTATGCTGTGTCGAGGGTAGCTTTGCACGATATAGAAGATATAGAGGGCTATAACGTACGCAGGGGCGAGACAGTGCTGGTAGCTATCTATGCCATGCATCGGCGCTCTGATTACTTTCCTGAGCCCGAAAAATTTGACCCGGAGCGCTTTGTTCCTGAGCGAGAGAAACAGCTACCGCGTTACGCTTATATGCCCTTTGGGGCTGGTCCACGTATCTGTATTGGCAATCACTTTGCGCTGATGGAGGGCCATCTATTGTTGGCTACGTTGGCCCAGCGCGTGGCCTTTGAGCGAATAGATGCCCAGGCGGTTAAGCCTGATCCAAGCCGCTCTGTGACGATACGGCCCGACCGTAACATGCAAATGAGAGTACGGCGTAGAGCGACGCAGCAATAGTACACCTGCTGGGAAAGCGGCAGGAATGAGCACCGGAGCATACTTTCAGCCGCTTTCTCTAGAGGAAAATTTCTCTCCCCTCAAGCGATTATTTCCCTCGATCCACAGCTTTAGAGCTCCCATCCATGAGATCCGCTGCTCTGGCGAGGTAGGGCACATAAAGCCTCCTGACTTGTGACTTTTTTTCTGCGTTACCGTCTATTAGGGAAACCTGAAATAAGCAGTGTCAAGAATATAAATGCAGCCAGAGCCAGCTTATGTGCCAGCCAGGTGGTTTTTTCTTCTTTTTAGATCCAGGCATGCCGCTGGCTCTCTTCGGTTTCATCATTAGATAAGACATGACGTCAGGAGGTAGGGATGTCCTTTCGCGAAAAAATACTCTCGTTATATGGCAGCTCGAAATATCGATGCATTCTTCTTGCTATCTATGATTCGCAGATTGGTGCTGACCTGGTGGATAGAATTATGCAGACAACGCCCTATCTCGCTGTGCGCGTCCCTAATAGCTTTGAAGTATTGGAATGTACGAGATATATCAAGCCTGACTTGCTTATTCTCGATGAGTCTCTACCTGGCATGGATGGACTTGAGTTATATGATCAGCTGCGGCGTAGAAAGAAATTGGAGAAGCTAGCAGCTATTATCCTGGCAATCAGGACGGGGGATGCTGGCGGCAATGGGCAGGATATTTCTATTGTGCGCTCGTTTGGCAGGAATAGTTTATTGCGGCGTATAGAAAAACTGTTGCAAGGATAGAGGGAGCGCTCCCTGCTGGGAGCATGTAGTTCCTCAAGTGGAAGCGCTCGGGGCATGCCCTTTAAGGCTTAACGCGGGATGGTCGGCATCATTTATGGGGTTTCCTGATCCTGGGCTGCCTCACCAGTCTCGCTTTGACCGAGAACTGCACTTTGTAAAAGTAGCGCGTTGGGTAGCGAAATAGTCGTGGCCGTGCCTGCCTCGTTTGTGGCTTCAAGGGTTGTATATGCGCCGGCCGTGGTAAGAATCGTGCCCTTGTATTCACCGAGCTGGACCTGCTGGCCAGGCTGAAAGGTTTGCCGTACGTAGACACCGGCGATGACATGGCGCGCCGATTCGCGGGCCCCCAGGGCAAAAGTCAGGGCAATGGCCAGTCCGGCAGAAGCAACGATGAGCGTGAGGCTGGTAGTAAGAATAGTTGTGTCAATGCCAACGGTTGAGACGGCGAGCACGATAATAAAAGCCACAATCGTATATTCGATAATTTTGCCCAGGACGCGGCTGTAAGTAATATTGACGCTCTGGCCTACAGAAGTGATCGTATTGCCAAGAAAATGGGCAAGCATCGAGCCGAAGATCACGATCAAAGCCGCGCTGATCGCCTTGGGGATAAAGTTTAAGACGTTCTCCAGGAGCGTGGCTACGGCGGCTAGCCCCATCAGGCGCACAGCTGAGGTAGCGAAGCTAAGTAAGAGAAAGAAAAAGACGATCTGGGCGATTACCTCGGGCAAGGGGACGCGTACGCCCAATCTTCCCAGGGCATTAGTGATACCCGCTCGCTCGGCCAGGAGCGCTAAGCGAATATGGTGAAAGGCAAAGCGTAATATCCGGCGTATCAAGGCGCTGATCAGATAACCGACAATCAGGATGATCAGTCCATTCACAAAATTAGGGATAAAGGCAAGGATCTGCGTAAAAATTTGTCTGAGAGAATCTAATACAGGTTGGAAAGCCATTTCGTTCCCCTCCTCTTGAAACATCAACCTCTTAGCTGTCCTTGACGACTGGCCATCGGATTAAACAGTTCACCGACAAGATTGATAAACTCGACAAGCCATAAACCAAATAGCCTGGAGGATAGATCTACAAGTTCGCCGACCTTGTTTTGCTGGCGTATGCGCGCAATGAGTCTGGCTTCAAGACCAGCTGGAACTTGAAGTTGCGCATTTTGCCCATACATTAAAACGAGAAAGGCGCGAACTTGTCTGGCAATCTCTAGCTCTTGCTGGAGATCTGGATTGCTGGCAAGCGCCTGCTCTACCTTGGCGCGCTTGCTTTCTTCAAGCGTCTCATCGACTAGCTCGCTGATGAGCTCTCTTAGCTCGTCGTCTGTCATCATCGTTACCCCTTCTTTGTGTTGCCTTTGCTCGCGTATGTTGATAAGATAACGTCTATTTTGCCGCAGAATTGGCCAAAGGCTTCCTTAAAGGCTTGCCGAGCTCTATGGATGCCCATCTTCACGGCGCTCAGCCCCTTGTTAAGAGCCTGGGCGATCTCGGCATAGCTCAAATCGTTGAAGTCGCGCATCACAAGAAGAGAGGCATGTTCGTGATCGAGCTTTTTTAGCACACGATTAATGCATTCCCTCAGTTCAGTCCGCATAGCCTGTTCTTCTGGGCTGGCCTCGGCTGAGGCGTGAAGATTCAGTGGATCGTTCTCTTCTTGCTTGTTTTCGCGCGGTTTAGTGCGCATTGAGATAATAATGGCTGGACGGTGCTTGATTTTGTCGAGGGCGTCAAGCGCGCTGTTGGTGGCTATGCGATAGAGCCAGCTAGAGAAGGCGGCTCGTTGCTCGAAGTTTTTGAGATTGTTGAATACTTTGACGAAAACTTCCTGGGTAATGTCTTCTGCTTCTTCTTTGTTGCCAACGATACTGTAGACAATTCTGTAGACATGATTCATGTGGCGCTGCACAAGGATTTCGTAGCTGCGGGTAATGTAGGGCAACTCTTTCTTGCACTGCAGCGTTAATTCTTCATCTGTGAGGAGCGTTTGCACAATCTTTATGGCGCTGGCAGCGTATGCCGCGCCTCCTCCCTTTCAACTTCTAAAATGAGGGCTACCACTATCCACGGCTTTTCAAGAAATTTCTCAAAAGAACCGTTGCTCCAGCGCTTTAAATACACGCTTGATTCTGCAAAAAAGCTAGAGCGGTTCTTTCGATAAAGAGAAATATATCGAGTATGGCTAAAGTATACCTATATTTGTATAGCTTGTCCAGCTTTGTACTAGTGTATGTGTACCATTAGTAATAAATGCTCATATTTTATTCTTGTGCTTAGCCGGCTTTTCTAATTAAACTGCAAGATTGGGCAGATTAGGGCATTTGAGAGCTGGGTGGCTAAAAAATTTACTGCACAGCAGATTGCCTCAGCTTGCCAATGAGCTTGTGACTTTTCTTGCGCGTTGCCGTCTAACGAGGAAATTATGCTTATTAAACAGAGGTGGAGGTTGAGAAGAATGACGGTAACAGCTGAAAAGGTACTGCCGCCGCTTCGCCTGGGAACACATCTTGGACGCTATCACCTGCGACGTCTGCTAAAGCGAGGAGGGATGTCATATCTCTACCTTGGCTATGATAATGTTGCGCTCTATCCTGTGGCGATCAAGGTAATGGAGGCGTGTGAGCCCTACCACAGACTTTGCCTCAATGAGGTTCATATTATGCGCTCTCTACAACATAAAAATATTATTCGTTTGCTGCATTATGGCCAGTATAAAACCTATTCCTATCTGGTCATGCCTTATATTAGCGGGGGCTCGCTTCTGGAGAGGCTAGCGAAAGGCCCACTCTCGCCCAAACAGGCGGGGAAAGTGCTGTATCAACTGGCCACGGCCTTACACTATCTGCACGAGCGTCGCATTGTGCACTGTGATATCAAGCCGGCCAACATTTTGTTAGAGGATGGACATGTGTACCTTGCCGATTTCGGTATTGCAACTTTTTTTGCACAGAAAGTCATCGACAATGGCTATATCAGAGGGACACCGCTATATATGGCGCCAGAATTTTATAATGGCTATGCTAACATGAGCTGCGATGTCTATGCGCTTGGCGTTCTGCTCTATGAGATGCTCACCGGCCAGGTTCCTTTTTGGGGCGTCAGAGCGCAAGAAGTATATCTCAAACATACCCATATTCAGCCGGCGCCACCATCGGAACTCAATTCACAGCTTTCATCTGCCATTGATGATGTTGTGCTGAGGGCCCTGGAAAAAGATCCACATAAACGTTTCAAGAACACTATAGAACTGGCTGAGGCCTATACACAGGCTATAAGGTTCTCGCTTGTTGATGGCTTGCAGCGGCTGCAGACGGCCCTCAAAACGTGTTGTATGCCCGTTGGGCGACATATCAATGTTCGCCAGGTGAGTAATGATCATTCTGCGCATGCCGGCATTGCTTATCCCTGGCAATGGCATAATATCAGCGATTTATAACTATCAGGCTTAACAGAGAAGCCTCTTGTAAAATCCCACCTCTGCTAGCTTTGGCGTCCTTCGCAGGCCTGGAGCTGTGCAGCCAGTGGGGTGATAGAACAGCTACTCCTCCTGTTGGAGGGGAATGTTAAGTCTGAAAGTGCTTCCCTGACCGGGCTGGCTTTCTGTCTCGATGCTTCCTTGATGCTCATAAAGGATACTCTTGACGATGGCTAAGCCCAGTCCGCTACCCCTTGTGTCCCTGATGCGGGCTTGCTCGCTCCGATAGAAACGCTCAAAAATATGGGGCAGATCTTCGGCAGAAATGCCTATGCCTGTATCGCTTACTGTGACGATAGCGTAATCGGCGTTGGTATGTAGGGAGAGGCTTACCAGGCCCTCCGGTGAGGTATATTTGAGTGCATTATCAACAAGGGCTACGATAGCCTGCTTCAGCTGATCCGCATTGCCGCAAACGCGCGCTGGCGTAATATGCTGAAGCGATAAGCGAGGACGCTGTGGGCTTTGTGCAACATTATCTCTCTGGTCCGGCCGATACTGTCGGAAGATGTCGAGCAGCAGGCTATCAAGATCAATGGCTTGTTGCGCTGGGGACTTCTTATAGCCATTAGAGTGGTTGGGGGTGAGGCTATCCGCGTGGGCCAGGAGGAGAAGGTCGTTAACAAGGCGTCCCATGCGTTCTGCTTCGTCCCGCGCGTCGGCAAGGGCAGCCTGCATTCCAGCTGGGGGAAGATCGGGCGCTCTGCTCAGCAAGTCAAGATTGCAGCGAATGGCCGTGATGGGAGCGCGCAACTCGTGCGAGGCATCGGCCACAAAGCGTTTTTGGCGCAAGTGCGCTTTCTCCAGATTTGCTAGCATCTGGTTCAACGTTGCAGCCAGCATGCTAAACTCGCTACTGCCCAGTAATCGTGGGTAGGAGACGCGCTGGCTGAGGTCTTCGCGCGCACTAATAAGCCGGGCAGTCCTGGTCATGCCGCGTATCGCAACCAATATTCCCCAACTCATCAGCCAGCCTCCAAGCGCAGAGAGCCCTAATACAAGGAGAGAGCCATGCCAGAGCACAAGGCGCAGCTCAGCAAGAGATTGCTCGACGTCATGTTTTGTGCGGGCCGTCTGGATAAAATGTAGCTCGCCAAAATCTGTGTTGCGCAACGTATAGACACGGAAATGCTGGCCCTCATAGAAGATCGTGCTATATACGTCCTGCTTATTCGGCTGACGCTGCAGCTGACGTATGGCCTGTATATCCCAAGGAAGCGGGCTGCTGGCCGTATGCTCTACCTGAGTCTGGCTGCCATCACTGCTCTGCTGATTGGCAGTTGTCGCCAGAAGTTGTAAATGGCTGTCAAGCACCTCAATTGAAATTGCCCCTCGACCCAGTGTATCAACTCCTGGAAGCAAACGCGGTATGGATGCGTCCTGGCCGGCCTTCATAAGGAGATCTTTGCCCAGTCTGACGCTGGCCGCTCTACTGCTCAATGACAGATCCAGGTCTTGCCAGGCACGTTGTTCCGCCTGGATGTAGGTCAGCTGACAAAAAGTGAGGAGTGCTAGCGCTAAGATTCCCATCAACAGCAGCGTCAGGCGCACTGAAAGGGGAATAACTAACTTCATATATTTTGGCCTCTCGTACCAGGTAAGCGCAAGACATAGCCTGTTCCGCGAATAGTCTGGATCAAGCGTTGCTCGCCCTGTTTCTCAAGCTTGTTGCGCAGGTGGCCGATATAGACCTCAAGCACATTGGGACCTCCTTCAAAATCGTTGCCCCAGATCCGCTCCATCAGCAAGCTGCGGGTAAGTACAATGCGGGGATTGCGCAGAAATAGAGCCAGCAGCTCATACTCTGTTGTGCTTAAATCAATGAGCCTCTGGCCGCGACGAGCCTGCCGAGTAGCCGTATCGAGCTCAAGATCGGCAAAGCATAATGTTTCGCGCGTGATATCGGGCGGCTGCTTGCGTCTCAGTACTGCTTTGACGCGGGCTAGCAATTCTTCAAGCGCAAAGGGTTTTACTAGATAGTCATCTGCTCCTGTTTCTAATCCCTTGACGCGCTCGGCTATTGTCGCGCGGGCTGTGAGCATAAGGACAGCAATCTCTGCATTCGTTTCGCGTAAACGCCTGCATACTTCCAGGCCATCGATGTTACCGGGCAGCATGAGATCGAGAATAACAAGATCTGGCGCTTTCAGGCGCACCAGTTCGAGCGCGCTGGCTCCGTTGGTAGCGCTTGAGGTGCGATAACCTTCATAGGCGAGAACGCGTCTCAAGGCATTGGTAACGTGGCTCTCATCGTCTACAATCAGTATATGTGCATTTGTCATGATTGTATGCAACTTTCCTGCAGTAATACAGCCATAACATAGAGAGCATGTCAAGCTCTATCTATGCTAGCTTAGCGTAGTTTTGGGCAAAAGCTATAGGCCAGTTTCCCGAAGAATAAATTACTTCAGCAAGCTGAATTGTAGTTGAATGTGAGGCAAGTTTTTGCGTAGTCAGCCTCGTATGCAACCGCGAATACGAGGCTGAACAGTTATTGTGGCAATTCTTCGTAGCGCAGAATAATTGTTGGATCGAGATGCACTTCGTCTTTATCTTCTAGGGCCAGTTGCTCAATGCGCTGCCCCTGGAAGCTAAGCCCATTCAAGCTTTCGGCATCTTCTATAACCCACGAACCGTATTTCCAACGAATGATGGCGTGAAAGCGTGAGACGCGCTGAGAGTCGATTTGAATATCGCTGGTGGGGAAACGTCCGATTGTGAATATCAATTTTGAGAGCTGGTATTCGCCTATCGTATTTCCATCTATCTCAACGATGACGCGGGCCTTGATGGGCTTATGGGGATTAGCTGATTGCTTCTCTGCCAGATGATCCGGTTGGGACGAGTTGGCTTCTGGCTCGTGCATCGCTACAGAACTGGAGGACTGAGAAGTAGCCCCGGCCGGAATGAGGCGCGGATTTATAACCGGGATGCGCCGCATCGTGACCTCGGGCAGAGCCGGTAAAATGGGCGATGTGGGATCGAGCTCAAACTCATTTTCCCCCATGTCGGCGCTATAGCGGTTCTGCTCTTCCAGCAAGCTAGCGAACAGGCCCTTCTTGCGCTTGAGATCTCTATAGCTGCCTCTTTCGACAATCTGGCCTGCGCGCATGACAAGAATCTCATCTACCTGTCCCAGCGTACTGAGGCGATGAGAGATAGTGAGGACGGTGCGCCCGACGATCAGCTTATTGAGTGCATGCATTACCTCGGCTTCGGCTTCGACATCAAGATTTGCCGTTGGCTCATCCAGGATGAGAATAGGGCTATCGCGTAGGATAGCGCGGGCAATGGCCAGCCGCTGGCGTTGACCACCCGAGAAATTGTTGCCTTGCTCGTGCACGTATGTGTTATAGCCGTCCGGCAGGCTCATGATAAAATCATGAATGTTTGCTTTGCGCGCTGCGTCGCTAATTTCCTCCATTGGCGCGCCTGGTTTGCCGATTTCAAGGTTTTCGCGAATCGTCCCCTCGAAGAGCACAGCCTCTTGCAAGACCAGGCTCACATTCTGGCGCAAAACCTGCAATGGATATTGGCGGTTATCAAGGCCGTCTATCTTGACGGAGCCACTCTGAGCCTCGTAGAAGCGAGGAATAAGTTTAACAAGTGTGGTTTTTCCACCACCCGAGAAGCCAACCAGAGCCACTTTGCGCCCGGCCGGGATATGGATCGAGACATTTTTGATCACCGGACGATTTTTTATGTAGCCGAAGACGACATTTTCGAAGGTAATTTCTCCCTTGAGTTTGGGCATACCAGTGTAAGGCTTACTGCTCTCGATTACCTCGGGCGCTTGATCGAGAACCTCCTGGATACGCTCGACACCTGAGGCCGCATTGGTGGCCAGCGTTGTGAGTTTTGAGAGGTCGCGCATTGGCTGATAGAGCATCTTGAGATACGTTAGAAACAGAATCAGGGTTCCCACATCGATACTAAAGGGAGCGATAGACATAAAGCCAAGATCGAAGCCATTTCCAGCTGCCACATAGCCTCCCACACCGACGACGATGAGAGTGCCGAGCGAGACCAGAACCGAGACCAGCGGGGTAAATTGCGCTTGCAGGCTACCAGCGCGCATGCCCGCGTCCCTATGGCTCTCTACATGAGAGCCGAAACGCCTGTTCTCACGCGTCTCTAAGGTGAAGGCTCTGATTACGGTAAGGGCATTGATATCCTCAGTTGCCACATCTGCTATTTTTCCGGCCGCCCTTGCTTTCTTTTTGGCGGCCGACTTGATCCCTCCTGTATACCTGGAAACTACGAGAAAAAGCACGGGAGCGATAGCCAGGGAAAGCAGCGTGTATTGTGGGCTGATGGAGAGCATAATAGTGGCCACGCCGATAAGCGTGAGGACCCCGGCCATCAGATCAATCAGGCCATCAGTGACGAGCTTTTCTATGTCGGCAATATTGCCAGTGACGCGCTGAACCAGATCGCCTTTCTTTTGGCGATCGTGCCAGTCAAGGGATAAGCGCTGGAGGTGATCGAATAGTTGCTCTCGGATGGTGACACTCAGGCTTTGCGCAATGAATGTAGATAGAAAGAGTTCAATATATACAAGCAGAGCGCTTAACAGGCTGAAGATAGCCAGTATAATCAGCGAGAAGATGATGACCCCGGTTACGCTATGATGAGTAACCATAGAGGGGATAGGTGAATTTGCCGGACAGGGATGAGATGGGGGCAGGCGAGGAGCTGCCCCAGGCGCTATCGGGCGTAAAGAAGGGTCAAGCGCGGGCGTATCAAAGAGTGAGAGCGGACCATTGAGAAAAGGAAATGTGCAGGCTGGATCGGCGCCCGGATTGCTGATTTTGCTGGGAATAAATTTCAGTGGCATCGCGGCAAGAAGATCTGAGCCAACTTGCGAGATGGTAACGAGAATAGCCAGGATAATGAGAAACCGATATCCCTTGAGATTGCGATAGAGAAATTTACAGAGAAATAGCATTGTCTTTTCTCACTTTCAAGAAAGAGGTTTTTTCTCTTCCTGCGTGATCATAGGGAGAGGAGTGAGATTGCTGCTATTGGAAGCTGCGGCTAAAGCTGTGGGTTGGCGCTGAGCATAGCTACGTTTAGCAATAGCTATAATGTGCTTTGAGACGCGGGTAATAGCATGTGGAACCAGGCCAAAGCTGGGAAAATCATTGATATCGACTACCATCAGCCCTTCTTCAGTCTGGATGACGTCTAAGCCGTAGATATCCAGACCAAAGATGGCTCCTACGCGCAAGGCTAGGTTTCGTAGCTCCAGCGTAATGGGGATAAGCTGCTTGTCAACGTCGATTTCAGGGTGCAGCGGAGACCGTTTGGCAACCGAATAGACCTCTTTGCCTGTGACATAAACTTTAATATCAAAACCTGTATTGTTTATATAGTGCTGAGCCAGCCAGAAGTTTCCTTTGGCTGGCCTGGTAACAGCTTGCAACGCTTTTAATTCTGTCGGACTATGCACCAGGTTAACTCCACGGCCAGAACTACCGTTGGCAGGTTTAATCACAAGTGGATAGTCTTTCTCTGGAACTTGCTCAAGAAGCTGGGTCTGAGCGACAAAGTAGGTGAGAGGGGTTGGTATGCCATGCGCATGGGCATAAGCTGTGGCTATCGCTTTGTCGCGGACCATGTGTATCGCGCGCGAATTGTTGATAGTAGGAAGACCTATAGCTTCTGCAGCTTCTAAAATGCTCAGTCCAGGGCCATCCGAGACTGTTTTTAAAACGTAGGCATCGTAGTGCTGCGTGGGTAGATCGAAGAGGCTGGTAATAGTCTTGCCGGGTTCTAGAATGTCAACGTTGTGTCCCCATTGCCTGAGTTGTTCTGCAATGACTGTCGGCATAGACTCTTCTCTATACTGTTCTTCCAGAATAAAGCAAAAACGCATATGATTTGTCCTTCATAGAAAGGGTGGGCTTCAGCCATCCTGTAAGATAGGTGTCCAGGGCACCAGAAAATGCTTGCAGAAGCATATATAAAAACCAGTGGTTAATAATAAATGCCGGGGAGGCTTGCTATTCCACTTTAAGGAATAGATGCTTTATAGTATAAGATTATTCGATATTGGGGCTAATAGTGTTTCTATCGCCTGCCGGACTTTAACGACTAGAGATGTTTTAGATTGCTTTCTAGTTAGCAAGTAATCAAAATATGCACTTGCTAAAATAGAAAAATACCTCATCAGCAATATAAAAGGATATCTTATCTGCAATAGGACAGTCAATAGGCATATGTCCTTAATATTCATTAAACTTTCATTAAATGATATTTAGTAAGGTGAAGAAAGTGGGAATTATAATGAATTTCTCTTATAGATGATGTTTCTAGTAGCGGAACTTTTATTAGAGGAAAAAGTAAAAAACGAGAGCTGGCCGATTAGCTAAAAAATAAATTCTATCGGCCAGCTCTCGTTTAAATCTGGACTGTGGATATTTTAGAGAATTCAGGCTGTAGGCTGGACTATAAGCTTGCCAAAGACAGCACGGTCCTCCATGCGCCTTTGTGCCTCACCTACTTGCTCAAGCGCGTAAACTTCAGCGATGGTGGGTTGGAAGCGTCCGGTTGCTACAAGCTTGATCACATCGGCAAGATCCTGACGTGTACCGCCATAAGAGCCGATAAGCGCAAGTTCTTTGGCAAACATATTCCAGATGTTCACCTTACCATCGTTGCCGGTAGTTGCTCCGCAGGTAACCAGCCGCCCGCGCCTGGTGAGGCAGGAGACACTTTTTTCCCAGGTATCGGCACCCACATGTTCGACAACAACATCAACCCCACGCTTCCCGGTGATGCGCCGTACTTCTTGCAAGAAATCCTGCTCCTGGTAGTTGATGACCTCAGCGGCCCCGAGCTGGCGAGCCTGTTCGACCTTTGCTGATGAACCAACGGTAGTAATGACGCGTGCTCCTTGCAGTTTGGCAATCTGAATGGCTGCACTTCCTACTCCGCTGCCAGCTGCATGGACAAGAACGTCTTGCCCTGGACGCAGAGGAGCTTGCCTGGTCAGCATATGCCAGGCGGTAATGGCGGCAAGGCCCACCGCGGCTGCCGAGACATAATCAACCTCTTTGGGCAAGGCCACAATGCTTGAGGCTGGAACGCGTAGATATTCGGCGTATCCTCCCTGATTGCCCAGGCCTACAATGTCGCTTTTGAGGCAAAGAACCTCCTCGCCGGCGCGGCAAAACTCGCATTGGCCGCAAAACAGATAAGGTGCGACGGCAACCGCCTGTCCAATGTTGAGTCCGTTAACAGCCTCACCAACAGCGGCAATTTCGCCAGCCACTTCCGAGCCAGAGATATGGGGCATAGGGGCTACTTTTGTGCGCCCTGCTCTTGAGTAAATATCCAGCCGGTTTACCCCACATGCATGCACCTTGACAATAACATCTGTCAAACCGGGCGTTGGTTGAGCTAGCTCTTCGACACGGAGTACATCGATGTCTCCATGTTCATGAAATACTGTGGCTTTCATCTTTCTTCCTCTCATTAGGGCCAGGGCTGAGCTCCTGGTATCGCAGTAGCTTGCTGCGTAGGCACGAAACAATAAATTCATTGTATGGAAAGGAGAGGGAAGATGCAAGGCGTTGGCCCGGATGATGGCAGCCTGATTGGCAGATTGGACTAGATGCGTGGATGATCAGAGAGTCCCTGCTCCTGCAGTTGTTGCCGATGCTGGATATGGAGCTCGTAGAGAGTGCGCATTACTTTGGCTAGCGAATCATCGAGCGGTCGAGAGGTATCAATGATGCAACCACCATCCTCAAACTCTTCGAAGCGCGGCCTCCATTGTTTCCACTCCTCCCATGAGGTGATTTGAAACTGCGAAACCTGTCCCTTGCGTCCTTCCAGACGCCGTTTTTGCACTTCTGGCGGACATTGGCAGTGTACTACCTGCAAGGGCGTGCGAAAAGATTGGGCAAGCCTTCTTGACTGTTCATACGTTCTATAGTAGGTAAGAGGAGTATCAACGACTACGCTTAAACCAAGGCTCAACTGTTCTCGTACGAGCGCGAACATGAGCTCATACGAGAAACGTCCTATATCGGGCAGGTCTCCGAAGATATCTACTCCTGTTTGTCTTATAATGTCTCTGTCGATTAGAGGAGCCTGCAGCGCTCTGGCAATGGCTCTAGCAATGGTGCTCTTCCCTGTACCAGGGTATCCACGCATCATAATCAACGTGCTCGCAGTGTACACAGTCGTAGTCTCACTTCTATGTCACAGGGAGATTTTCCCTACGCTCTGGATAGACAGCTAAAGATGTTAAGATGTGCTGCCATGGCGCGTTTCTCGTGCAAATAGGGTAGGGTCAAACATTGCTGGTAGAGAATATTCTACTCCAAAACTATATTTATTGAGTGTCGATTTACTCTTTAATCCCTTGTGTAAAGCGCCATAGTACTATCAGTATAGCCTTACCCGAATGGGATTGTCTAGCTGTTCTGATAAATTGGTACTTATCCCCCTTACTTGACGTTCTGGGTAGAGCGCGCTATCATCCATTATTATAAGGTCCATAAGTTTTAGGTAAGGTGTCTTTGCTTATCATGATGAAGCATTTTGAAGGACGCAGCCTGGCTCACCCTGGTTGCTTGATAGGTGTGACTGTCGGTTTAATTGTGGGTATTGTGCTGGCGGGAGTGCTGGCTTCTGTCTTTAATTGGGCATTAAATCTTGTGCTCATCGTCTGGCTTGCCTTTACGCTCGGGCTCGGCTTGTTAGGCTGGACAATTGGCGAACATTTTTCAAAGAAATTTCAACTATTCAAGCGTGAAACTGATGAGCCGACGCTTTCTCATCCCTCTCAGGAATAAAATTTTTGCGCTTACCTTGCCAAAGGGCTAGCACTTTGCGAAAAAGTATGCTATAGTTTTTACACAGGCAACAACAGGTGCCCTCTCGTGTTGCCAGGATCACTGAGAGCAGTGTTGCTCACTTGCGATGATGCGCCGTAAATAGTAGGACGCCGTATTGTCGTGGTTGCTGCACACTGACCGCTAGATACGCAAGTCCTCTGATCTGTGCTGTTTATTAGTCTTGTATGAACAGTTCCACCTGATCAGCACAAACTGGGAGGATATCTTATGTTAGACAATGAATTCCGCCGTCCTTTCTCTGTTGATTTTGTTCCTCAGGGTAGCCTCTGCGAGTGGTGTGGCGAGCCCGCAGAACGCCAGCTAACAGCTATAGGTGGACGTTACCACAATGAGAGCGGATTGTTTTGCCGCTCCTGCGGTGAAAAATTCTCGCAGGCAGTCATCAACTCTTTAAGCGTTGCCGCTACAACACCTCCTATGGAAGCTCTGTAAGACCTCTCGCTTGAGAACAGGAAAGCCGGGATGTAAAAAACAACCCGGCCTGATGGATAGATATTGGGGCAGTGGTGCAGGAACATGCAGCTGCCTCAAGTTTTATGCATAACGCTGCATATACTGGTTTATGTCAAAAGATTTGGCCTGAAGCATTTGAGCATGAGCAGCCTGGTCCATGGTAGGACGCTCTTCCTGATAGAAGAGGCCCGTGAACTGCTTTTCAGTCTCAAGTGCTAAGGCGAGGGCACTGTTGCGGTCTTGCGTATTGTGATCTCCTGGAATTGATGTGACAGCTGCGTCCCAGGCGTCAAAGGTATGATAGAACGTTGGGCAGGGGCTCAGGGCATGGATAAAAGCGAAGCCTTTATGCTGTATGCCTTTTTCAATAAGCGCCGCTAGATCTTTCGGTTTAGCGGAGTAGCCACGTGCAACGAAACTGACATTTAGGGAAAGGGCTGTGGCAATAGGATTAAATTGCGAAGCCAGCAGACCATAGGGCGTGGACTTGGTTACATGCCCATGCGGTGAGGTTGGAGAGGTCTGTCCTTTTGTCAATCCATAGATCTCATTATCCATGACGACTACTGTGATATCGATATTGCGCAAGGCGGCATGGATCAGATGCCCGGCTCCAATGCTGAAGAAGTCGCCGTCGCCACCTACTGCTACAACAGTAAGATCGGGACGGGCCATTTTCAATCCCTGCGCCACGGGCAATGCTCGTCCGTGTACGCTATGGAACCCGAAGGTTTTCATAAAATGGGGAAAGCGGCTGGAGCAACCAATGCCGGAGATGACCACTGTCTGATCTGGTGAGAGCTTCATGCCTGCCAGGCCACGTAAGGTGGCATTGAGGACACCGAAATCTCCGCAGCCTGGGCACCAGGTTGGTTTTACCTCACTCTTATAATCTTTAGGGGTTGGATTGATGACTGCCTGCATGATTAACTGACCTCCTCAATTGCCCGCAGAATTTCGCCAGCGGTAAAAGGAATACCACCAAATTTATTCACGCGGATCGCTTGCAGACCATATTTTGCACCCAACAGATTAGCTAATTGCCCCGAGTAGTTGCACTCCGGTACGATGACTTTCTGCACTGAGCGAATGAAGTCACGAATGGTGCGATCTGGCAATGGTGAAAGAATCTTTGGATGGAGCGACGCGACTTTATAGCCTTTGGCGCGTGCGCGATCTACTGCTTCCTGGATCGTTCCTTCTGTCGAGCCCCAGCCGATGATGCCAATTGTGGCGTTTTCGTCGCCATAGCGCTCGGGTTTGGGCAATTCTTCAGCGGCTGTGTCGAGCTTACGGAAGCGTTTTTCCATCATAGCCGTGTGATCTTCTGGCTCGTAGTCGGGATGTCCATGCTCATTGTGCTCAAGACCCGTTGCGGTGTAGATAGGAGCACCAGGTCCAGGAGCGCTCATGGGCGAGATACCGCTTGCCGTGTAGGCATAGCGCGCATAACCTGTGGAAGCTCCAGCTCCTACCAGGGTTTTATCGTGGCCATTTGAGCCATTAGTGGGCTTGATGCGCTCTTGAAGCTCAGCTGGCTTAAATGCGCTGACATCAACGCTTTCCACGCGTGCGGTCAATGACTGATCGGTCAGGAAGAGAACAGGCATCTGGTAGCGCTCAGCCATATTAAATGCTGAGATCATAAGGTTGTAGCAGTCGGCAACGTTAGCCGGGGCTACGATGATGCGTGGTGTATCGCCGTGTCCTGCATGCAGCGCAAAGCTGAGGTCTGCCTGCTCCATTTTCGTAGGCATACCCGTGCTCGGACCCGCACGCTGTGCGTCGATGATCACTGCTGGCAATTCTGCCATCGACGACAGGCCGATGAGCTCTGTCATGAGCGAGAAGCCGGGACCCGAAGTCGCTGTCATGGCTCGTACACCGCCGTACGAGGCACCAAGTACTGCGGCAAGCGCGGCCATCTCATCTTCTGCCTGCAAGAAAGTACCTCCGACAAGAGGTAGCTCTTTGGCCATACCTTCCATGATATCGCTTGCCGGGGTGATGGGATATCCTGCGAAGAAATGGCATTGAGCAGCTAATGCCCCCGCTACCACCGCCTGATTTCCATTCAATACAACACGATCTGCTTTCTCTACAGAGCCAAGAATATAGGGATCATGCTTGGATAAGTTCTCGGTGACATATTTTCGAGTAAATTCTAACGCTTGTAAGTTTTTCTCCATCAGTGTGGAGTTCGCTTTACGTGACTTAGAAAGTTTTGATTGAACAACTTGAATAATAGCTCCTAATGGGGGTCCGAAAAGTCCAGAGATGGCGCCGAGCATAACCATGTTCTTGGTCTGGAACAATTGGATCTCTTTGCGCGCAATCTCGTTGAAGGGTACTGCATAGGTAATGCAGTCACCTGTTTCAGGAGTAAAATCGGAGGGATCGTAAATGAGAACGCCACCATGCCGCAGCTCGCTAATATTGCGATCATAGGCTTCTTTATTTAAACAGACGAGCACGTCTGCATAGTCCCCCATGGACTTTACGGGATGGTCGCTGATCCTGACCTGGAACATACAGGGGCCACCAAGAATCTCTGCCGGAAATGTTCTAAAGGTATACACATGGTATCCCCACCGCGCCGATGCTAGCGCTAGAATATCTCCTCCGGAGATGGTGCCTTCACCTGATTCCCCTCCTATTCGGATTGTTACTTCATTCTCCATCGAATGCTCCCTCAGAAAAATGTTAGACCGCGCTATGCATCCCTGTGTAGCGCGGTTCCTTCGTAACGGGTCTCGCCCTGATGGGGAGTATTGCCACAATAAATAGCTATGTAGGTCTCTTTTCCTCGATTGGAGAAAAAAGATCTATTCACGCTGCCCATCCATTGTGTCCTACTCGCTTGCTTCCAGCGAAACATTGTAATTTAGTCCGCTATCTCCCTAGTTACTCTTCTTGCCTGTCTTTGCATGTGCTCGCCGCGCCTCCTTGTTGCTGAGCTGCAATAGTTAGCACAAAACTTGCACGCTGACTGTTGCTATTATAGCACACTTTATAGAGACTGGTAAAAAAACATGTGCAATTTCTGTATAGATTAAAGAATTGTTATTTTGTTGGCCGAATTGGTTGAATTTCCCTCTTCCCAAGTCGGCCCGGATATGCTACAATACTTCTTGCAAGGGCCCATAGCTCAGCGGTTAGAGCAGCCCGCTCATAACGGGTTGGTCGCTGGTTCGATCCCAGCTGGGCCCACCCTTCACGTAGCATCCCTCCCAAACATTTTCTTTTCCTATCAGCTCCCGTGAACCGCTAAAGAGCAGGTTAGTATATTAACTCGCTTCTGGCTAATTCAGGCCGAAAAACCATGACTTTTTTGCTAGTTTCGACGTTTTTGCGGCTTGTGTGTCCCTTACATTTCTTGCCGAAAGCTCTGAAGCTGTTAAGCAAAGCTATAGTCTGGGGATTGTATAATTTCTCCCCAGGCTATAGCTAACTTGAGAGCCTGCTGCTAAAAAGCTAGAGCTGCATTAAGAGTGTGTTGAGCCTGTTGACGAAGCGGATGGGATCTTCCAGCTGCTCGCCACGGCTGAGCATGGATTGATCAAAGAGCACAAGCGCCAGATCTGTGAACTTCTGTCCGTCCTGTTCATCCTTCATTTTGTTAATCAAGGGATGTTCGGCGTTGATCTCAAGGATGGGCTTGGCGGTAGGAGCCGCGTGCCCGCTAGCCTTTAAGAGACGTTGCAGGGTTGGATCAATATCGTTCTCATCCACGACAAGACAGGCCGGAGAGGTTGTCAGACGCGTGGTAATGCGCACTTCTCTCACCTGCTCGTTAAGCGTATCTTTGAGGCGATTCAAGAGATCCTGCAGCTCGTTAGTCTTCTCCTGACGTTCCTCTTTCTCCTTCTCGTCTTCTAGCTGGCTCAGATCGATCGTACCTTTTGCTACTGATTGTAAAGCAATATCTTTATAATTCTGCAGCTCGGTGACGAGGAGGGTATCTACTGGTTCATAGAGCAGCAGGACCTCAATATCTTTCTTATTGAAGACTTCCAGCAAGGGGCTGGCCTTGGCCGCTGCATAGCTCTCTGCCGTAATATAGTAGATTTTGTCCTGGCCCTGCTTCATACGCGCGATATAGTCGTCAAGGGAGACTGACTGCTCTTCATTGCCTGTGCGCGTGGTAGCAAAGCGCAGGAGCGGAGCCAGGGTTTCGCGATTGCTTGCATCTTCTGTAATACCCTCTTTTAGCACGCGCCCGAAGGTTTGCCAGAAGGTCTCATATTTCTCTTTCTCCTGTGCGGCCATATCAGTGAGCAGGCCAAGGACTTTCTTGACGGCATTTGAGCGGATGCTATCAATCATCCTGTTCTGCTGGAGAAGCTCGCGCGAGATATTTAAGGGCAGATCGCTGGAATCGATGACGCCACGTATGAAGCGCAGGTAGCGCGGCATAAGGCGCTCTGTGTCTTCTAAGATATAGACGCGGCGGACATAGAGCTTGATGCCCTTCTGTCGCTCCATGCTCCATAGATCAAAGGGGGCATGCTTAGGAATGTAGAGTAACATCGTGTACTCGTGCGTGCCCTCCATGCGACTATGAAGGTAGGCCAGCGGCTCATCAAAGTCATGGGAAATGTATTTATAAAATTCCTTGTACTCTTCTTCGCTGACCTCGCTCTTTGAGCGCGTCCAGAGCGCAGAGGCGCGGTTGACGGCTTCCTCGCCGCTTGCGTCCTTGCCCTCAGCCGGCATGTAGATAGGAATAGAGATGTGATCGGAGTATTTGCGGATAATAGAACGCAGGCGATACCCTTCGAGGAACTCATCCTCTCCTTCGCGCAGGTGCAGAATTATTTCTGTCCCTCGCGCTGGCTTGTCGATGGTCTCCAGGGTGTATTGCCCTTTGCCTTCAGATTCCCAGCGTACTCCTTGTTCGGCTGCCCCGGCTCGACGGGTGTTAAGCGTTACTTTGTCAGCGACGACAAAGGCTGAATAGAAGCCGACGCCGAACTGGCCGATGAGACGAGCATCCTTTTGCTGATCGCCGGTGAGCGATTGTAAGAATTCGCGTGTACCGGATTTGGCGATTGTGCCAATGTGTTCGATGACCTCTGCCCGCGACATGCCTATGCCATTATCGCTGATGGTGATTGTGCGCTGGTCTTTGTCGTAGTTGACGCGGATCTTGAAATCCGGATCATTCTCGACGAGCGCAGGGTCCGCTAGCATGGCAAAGCGCAAGCGATCAATGGCGTCCGAGGCATTAGAGATCAGTTCGCGTAGAAAGATTTCTTTGTTGCTATATATGGAGTGAATCATAATATCAAGCAGTTGAGTTACTTCTGCTTGAAATCCCAGGACTTCCTGGTTCGTTTCTGCTGCCATATTACGCTCCTTGATGAACTGTATTTTTGAGTTTTGGGATGAAAACACTGTCAACGTCACTTAAGGCCTTCTTGAGTATTAAATATACAAAATTTTACGGCTTTTGTCACTCTCCTATGCAGACTGCTAAAATTAGTAGCTTGCTTGGGATTGGCCCAATAAAGGCAGTATAAGCAAGCTCTATCCGCCCTTTATTTACGTTTAGCCAGGTACAGGAGAATCAGGTAGGTCTTGTTGATATGGCCATGAAAACTATTGTTAATCAGCTCTGTGATCCCCTGGAAGAGGCGCTGTCGAGCCTGAGCGGACATGGCTATGTGACCAGAATACGTTGAGAGAAGACGTATATAGCTGGCTGCATCATAGGTGATATCCATCCTGTAGCGACGAGCTGTTATCTCTCCAAAGAGCCCACTCTGCTCTATTTCGGCCCGGTGGGGCTCGTCAATTTCTTCCGCCCAGAGTAAAGGGATATTATCTTTTGTTCGTCCAGGAACTTCCTGCCGATAAATTTTTTGCACAGCCTCGAAGAAGCCCTGACTTCTCTGGCTTTGCACGTGTTTGTGCCAGAAAAGAGCGATAGCACCTGAGGGTTTTAGCGCTGTGGCCACTTTTTGATAAGCGATGGTAGGATCAAGCCAATGAAAGGCCGTGGCCGAAATGACCAGATCAAAGGTCTGCTTTTCTACTGGCCACTCCTCAAAAGGTCCAATAGAGAACTTTACCTGTGGATAGGCCAACAGCTTGCGCTGGGCAACCGCAGCTAGATTGGCTCCCAACTCGACACAAAGCATTGGATAGCCGCGTCGGGCCAGGGGTAACGTGGCCTTGCCGGTTCCACAGCCAATTTCCAGGATATAGCCGCTGGGAGCTAGCTCTGTGAAGGTCAAAATGTCCTCAAAAAGCTCTTCTGGATAGCCGGGCCGAGCCTCATCGTATAGTAAAGCGTCATAGTCAAAGGTTGTGCGTAAGTCAGTTCTATTTTCAGGCATAATATGATCCTCTGTGCATATGAGGCTAAGTGCTCAATAGAGCTTTATCGCTGAGGAAAGAATGTTTAGCAAAAATAAATATAGCTAGCATACTATACCATATAATTGCTAAAAAAGCCCTGGAAGAGGCACTTTAATTTTCGCGCTCGCCATTGAAGCGGAATAGATATCCCGGCCCGCTATGTTGGTAATTATGGTAGCATTCATCTTCTATTTTGCCTACAATTAGAAGTGAACAAAAAAAAGGTGAGAACGTTCGATGGAGAACACAGCACTGTCTCTCCGAAGAGGCTAGTCTGTAACATAAGCGGGTGACTATGAATACACAAGATGCTATCCAAACAGAAAAAGAACGCCAGGACGGAACAGGAAAGTCTATCCCCCGCGTTGTGATTATTGGGGCAGGATTCGGCGGCATACGAGCTGCCCGCGCCTTACATAATGCCCCTGTGCAGGTTACGGTAATTGACCGCAACAATCATCATCTCTTTCAACCTCTGCTATACCAGGTAGCTACTGCTGGGCTTTCTCCTGCCGATATCTCGGCGCCTATTCGCGGCATTCTTAAAAAGCAGAAGAATACCGAAGTGGTTATGGCTGAGGTGACCGGCGTCGATCTTGAGCAGCGCCAGGTGCTCACCCAAAAGCGTGAGCTTCCATACGACTACCTGGTAGTGGCCACAGGAGCCAGCCATAGCTACTTTGGGCATAACGAGTGGGCGCCCTATGCACCGGGGCTCAAATCGATTGTGGATGCGACAGCCTTACGCCGCAAGATCTTGCTCGCCTTTGAGGCTGCTGAAATGGCCCAGGATGAGGAGCAGCGGCGCAACCTGCTAACCTTTGTGCTCGTTGGTGGAGGTCCTACGGGTGTAGAGATGGCGGGAGCGATCGCTGAACTTGCCCATAAAGCCCTGGTTTCTGATTTTCGGCATATCGATCCTGCTTCGGCCCGCATTCTTCTCGTAGAGGCTCTGCCAAGAATCCTGCCGGCCTTCCCGGAGAAGCTTTCTAAAAAAGCGCAGCAAGCGCTGGAGCATCTGGGAGTGGAAGTGTGCACAAACTCGCCAGTAGAGCAGATTGATGAAGATGGCGTCGTGATCGGCGGACAACGCCTTGTCACCAGAAACGTGATCTGGACCGCCGGCGTAGCGGCTTCTCCCGCTGGAAAATGGCTCAACGCTGAAGTGGATCGCGCAGGCCGGGTCAAAGTGGATGCTGATCTTTCCTTGCCCGGGCATCCAGAAGTGTTTGTCGTCGGCGATACAGCAAGTTGTATGCAGGACGATAAGCCGCTGCCTGGCGTTGCCCCTGTGGCCATGCAGGAGGGTACCTATGTGGCCGAAGTGATTGCGCAACGCGTAGCCGGCAAAGAGCAGCCACGGGCTTTTCGCTATAAGAATAAGGGCAATCTGGCGACCATCGGGCGTTCCTATGGCATTGCCGATGTGGGCAAACTGCGCTTTGGAGGCTTTATTGGCTGGATCTTCTGGTGGGCGGTTCACATTTTCTTCCTGATCGGCTTCCGCAACCGCTTCCTGGTAATGTTCCAGTGGGCCTGGGCCTACTTTACCTATCAGCGAGGTGCCCGTTTGATCACTTTTGATCCAGCCGCGCTGCAAAAACAGAAAGAGCTTGTGGAAGAACTGACCTCTGTTTAGTCTTGATAGTACCCCTCTCTCCTGCATATAATCATGGAGTGTGGTTCTCCAATTGATATGTGAGGTAAATGGATGCGAGAGGTACAAACAAAACTTCCAAAGGGAAGAGTTGTACGCAATCGCTACCTTGTCGAGGACCTCCTCGGCAAGGGTGGCTTTGGTGCGGTATATCGTGTACGAGATCGACGTGTTAAGGGCAATGTCTTTGCTCTCAAAGAGCTCATTGATCCCAATGCTTATCAGCGTGCGGGGTTTGCCTTTGAATGTGAGCTCCTGAAACGGCTCGATCATTATGCGCTGCCTCGGGTCTATCGCGTTTTTGAGGATGCGAAAAATAGTCGCGTCTATATGTTGATGGATTACATCGATGGGCCTAATCTTGAAAGATTGCGCCTGCAGCAGCCCGAGAAACGCTTCCCTTTGTCGCAGGTTATGAAGATCATGGCGCCAGTGATACATGCCATTGATTACCTGCATACCCAGCAACCTCCAATTATCCATCGTGATATTAAACCTTCCAATATTATTGTGCCTACGACCGGTGAGGAAGCGGTCCTTGTTGATTTTGGCATTGCCAAAGAGTACGAGCAAGATTCGACGACGACGGCTATCCGTCATTGCTCCCCAGGCTATGGGGCGCCAGAACACTATGTTAGCGGCACAAATACCCGTACCGATATCTATAGCCTGGCCGCCACATTTTATGTGCTCTTGAGCGGGACGGTCCCCGTAGATGCGCTGCATCGCATGACGAGGATAAGCAGCGAGGGTAGCGATCCGCTCAAGCCTGTGAACGAGATTGTTGAGGATGTACCGGCACCTGTTGGCGCGGTGCTGCAGAAAGCGATGTCAATCAATAGCAATGATCGTTTTGCTACAGCTCCCGAATTCTGGCGGGCGCTCAAAGCCGCTTGCCCAGAAGATGAAGAGCCAGCTTCTGCAACTCCTGCCGAGCCAGAAGCTTCTACGGAGGCAGCATCTGAGGCTGACGCGGAGAAACAGAATCCATCAGCCCAGGTGGAGAATGAGCAGCAAGGCGCCGCTGCAGATCAGGGCGTCTCTGCTAAGCGTGAAGAGCCGTTGCCGGAAGAGAAAGAACTTCCAGTAAGAGGGCCATCTCGCCCTCAGCCCGGCGGAAAGGGGCGTCTCATTGCGCTTGTGTGCGTTGCTTTAAGCATGATTGCTCTCATATCGGGCCTGCTTTGGGGCTGGAGTTCCTGGACCGCTGGCGATACCGCAACAGCTGTCTCTACTCCCATCCATACTGCAGGTATTACGCCTACGACTGCTGCAGCGCCTACCAGCCAGCCGACAGCGACGCCGACTCCTTCCCCGACTCCCTCGCCGTCTCCCACCCAGGCGCCGACGTATCCGGCCCTGGTTGCTAACTATGGTGGTCATATTCATAACACGCCTGCGAATGTAGACTCCTCAATGTCTATCTCAAAGCTGCAGCAGAAGGGGGAGCAGATCAGTGGCTACCTTACGCTGGGTCCAGGTCTATTAGGAAGCGGTAATTTCACAGGCACTGTCTCGACTGATCGTAAGATCCAATTTTCTGTGCCGGGATATGCTAATCTCTTACCCCTCAATTTTCAGGGAACGGTTCAGGCAGATGGGAATATGAGTGGCACCTATTGTAGCTATCAAAATGGTCAATGCGATCAAGCCGGCGGCGGCTATGGCTCCTGGACGGCTGCACCGCAGAGCTAAAAGTCCTGCCTAAGCAAAGCTCTGCGGTTCTAAACAGGGAGTGGTTGTTTCAATATGGTTGAAAATGAGATAAATGCGCAGCTAAGATGGCTGAAATACAAAAATATGCAGGTATAGTTACCGTATAAAGCAGGCTGAAGCTGGCAAGTTCATAGCGTAAAGAGAGTACTAAGCGCATAGCAAGGAGCAAGACGGGTCATCGTTATCCAGGGAGGATGGTCCGGCTGGCTCCTATCCACTACCAACAAGGACTCTATTTGTGATATACTGCCTTTCGCTACAGAGAAACAAAATTTTTCACCTGCATTTACGAGTCGGGGGTGTATTATGCTATTCGATCATACGAAGATCTATGTAAAGGCTGGCGATGGGGGCAATGGCTCTATGCACTTCCGTCGTGAAAAGTTTGCCCCGTTTGGGGGACCAGATGGGGGAGATGGCGGTCGTGGTGGTAGTGTCTATTTTGAGGCAACTACTAACTTGAATACCTTGATTGACTACCGCTATCGGCACCATTTCAAGGCGGAATCTGGCGGGGATGGAGCGCGCCAGAAAATGCATGGGGCAAAAGGACAGGATGTCGTTCTAACCGTACCATGTGGAACGATTATACGCAATGCGGATACAAATGAGATAGTTGCAGATCTAGTGGAGCAGGGGCAACGTGTGATGGTAGCACGCGGCGGCCGTGGTGGGCTGGGTAACGTCCATTTCGCGACGGCAACCCATCGAACGCCAAAGGAGGCGCAGAAAGGAGAGCCCGGTGAGGAGCTCTGGGTTACCCTGGAACTGCGCTTAATTGCCGATGTGGGGCTCGTTGGGTATCCTAATGCAGGTAAGTCGACGCTCCTCTCGGTCGTCACTGCCGCACGTCCCAAGATTGCCAATTATCCCTTTACTACCCTCGCGCCGAATCTTGGCGTGGTAGAGGTAGGGCAGCCACGTAGCGGCGATGGCTATAGTTTTGTGCTTGCCGATATTCCAGGTTTGATCGAGGGAGCCGCGCAAGGCGTGGGGCTCGGCCACGAATTCTTGCGCCATGTGCAGCGTACCCGCCTGTTGATTCATGTAATAGACGGCGCCGCTCCTGAGCGCGATCCCTGGGAGGATTTCCAGGCCATCAATCGCGAGTTGCGCGAATATGACGAGATACTTGTTACCAGACCGCAACTAGTTGTGTTAAATAAGATGGACCTGCCAGAGGCCCAGGAACGCTGGCAAGAATTGAAGGCGCAGATCGAGGAAGCCGGTTACACAGCTTTTGCAATTTCTGCTGCTACTCACCAGGGAACAGATGAGCTGATGCAGTATGCCGCGCGCCGCCTGCAGGAAATCTACAAGGAGGAAGCCGAGAAAGCCGCCGCTCAGTCCGATCTTGCTCTGCAAGGTCCTGTATTGCGGCCAGAACCGGATGATGCTTTCTCCGTGAGCAAAGATCACGGCGTTTATGTGGTGCGCGGTAAGCGCGTTGAACGCGCCGTGAGTATGACAAATCAGGAGAGCGAAGAGTCAATGGATCGGCTGCAGTTGACGCTAGAAAAGATGGGCGTGACCAAGGCCTTAGAGAATGCAGGTGTGAAGGTCGGCGATATTGTTCGCTTTGGCAAGGTTGAGCTCTATTGGGGCGAGTAGCAGCTTTGTATATGCAGCATTTGTGTCAATAGTATATCCAGATGACATAAAATTTGTTATACTGGCTATGGATAGATGTTGATCTTTGCGCACAGCGCGACTATCATTGCTAATTCTGTAAGAATGCGAGAGACACCTGCCACATGGGAGAGACACTGAATTTACTGTTTCGCAGTCGCGAGGACGGCACGTTTGAGTTATGTGTAAAGGAGAGCTGGTCTGGGCGTACGGTAAGTGGCAGTTTTGTTCCTCCCTATACAAAAAAACAGCTAAATGCTCTGCAGAAAAAGCTCAATAAGCTTGAGAGTGGCTATCACGAACTGCGCGAGATTGGCCATCGTCTTTTTCTTGCTTTATGCGGTGCGGAAATGCCGGGAGCTAATCGCCTTGAGGCCTCTGAGCAGTCCGTGCAGGCAGTTCTGCGCAGCGTCATTCAGCGCACAATCAGACGGCGTGGAACCGTGGCCTTAACTTTCTGTTTTGGTCCCGGTTGCGATGAGTTTGTGCGCTATCCCTGGGAGCTCTTACATAATGGCGATCACTTTCTGCTTGTCTCGGGAATATTTACCCTCACGCGCGCTCTGCTACGTCCAGACATCCCGGTGGGCTGTGAGCTCCCTGTACGCCCGCCTTTGCGCGTACTCTACATAGGCGCCTCCCCTGTAGATTGTGCTCCGTTGGAGACTGAACGAAGTTTCCAGCAGCTTGAGAGCGGACTAGCTCCTCTGATTGACAGCGGGCAGGTGTTTTTAGATCGGCTGGAACCCCCGACTTTTGATCAGCTTGTGCGCTATCTCAGCTCATATGGCGGGGTAAGTATGCTAGATGATAGCGATACAGTTATCCCTTGCTATGTCGTGCATTTTGATGGCCATGGTGCTTATGGGCGTCTCTGCCCTGAAGATGGCTGCAAAACTATCAACGAAGCTGATGCGCGAAAATGTGCTGCCTGTGGCGCTGCACTTAGCCGTATTAAGCCGCAGACCTATCTTTGCTTTTGTGACGATGAGGGCTATAACCGTTTCATCGATACCCAATCCCTGCGCGACCTGTTTCTCAGCAGCGATCTACGCCTTGCGGTATTCTCAGCTTGCGAAACTGCTACCGTCGCGGGCGAGAACACCCGTAGCCAGCGAAACGCTGTAGATGCGACCCTGGCCACGGCCCTGGTGATGGCGCAGGTTCCGGCTGTTGTTGCTATGCCTTTCTCGCTGCAGGACGATCTCAGTCCAACCTTTATGTATCATTTCTATGAAGCTTTAGCCGATGGCCGCACATTAGAAGAGGCTCTATCGCGCGCTCGCCAGGCTCTCCTTCCCAGGCAGCAGAAGGGATGGTTTATTCCTGTACTCTACAGACATGTTGCCGAGGGTCAAGAGGGACCGGTTCCGCTCCTGATTACCGATGATACCCGCGAAGAGCATGAGCACCCGCTGTCCCACCTCGATATTCCCACGACTTTTGTTGGTCGCGAGCAGGAGCTCGGCGATCTAGAAGAATTGCTCACGGCAGCTGCAACCGGTGAACAATTGACCGATGCAAAAGCGCATTTGCGCTTGCGTCCGGGAACCCACCATATCGCCCTGACCGGCTCGGCGGGTATTGGCAAGAGTGCTCTGGCCTTCGAGGCCGTCAGGCGCAATCAGGGCAAATTTCCGGGGGGCATAATTGGTATCTCCCTGCGAGGAGAAAAATCCTTTGGCGAGATGCTTCTAGAGATCATCCATCAGTTGCGCCTACCTATGAAGTCTCTTCCGGCTGGCGATACTAACCATTGCGCTCGCCTGGTATTGGCAACACTGCGTTCTCTGGCCAGTCGTGAGCTTCCTTGCCTGCTATTACTCGATAATTTTGAAGAGGTGAATGATCATACAGCGCTTGAAACGTGGCTACATTTCCTCTGTTCGTTGCCACCTGAGGTCGTCGTACTGGTGACCTCACGTGTTAACCCAGAAAGTATGATGGTAGGTAGAAGCTCGCATTGTCGCTGGTATGAATATCGCGTGGGCAAGATGACCAATACGGATTTATTGCTCCTATTTGCTGAGCTGGCGGCGGCCAGTGGGCTGGATCAGCGTATCCATATGGATGATTCCAAACAGCAAGCAATTCTGCGCGAGATCTGCACGCTCTTGGACGGCTATCCACTGGGGGCTGAGCTCATCTTTGGCACTGCACGCTCTATCGACGGAAAAGTATATACGCCTGAAGCAGCCACGCGTTCTTTGGAAGAGGTTCGGGACGAATTGCGTAGCACTCCCCTGGCTGGCATTCTTGCTGTCCTGGAAGTCTCTTATCAGCGCTTGACGCCTTATGCGCGCTTATTGTTGGCTTATCTCTCGGCCTTTAGGTTGCCCTTTAGTCGCGAGCAGATTATGCTCCTGGTAGCGCCAGAGAAATTAACCTCTACCGGTGAGCCGCTACGACTCGTGAGACAGGAAATTCTCCAGGTTCAGGCCCTGGATGGACGATCCTCTCGTGAAGAGATCTCTCCGCTAGAGCTGGCTGAAAATTGGCGGGCGGCGCGCGATGAACTTGTACAAGCCTCGTTTATTCAGTTTGATGGGCGGGTCTATACGATTCATCCGCAGATACGTCACTTTGCCTTTGCCCACTTGCCCGTTGAGGAGCGCGGGCGCGTGCATCGTGTTGTGGCCGCATACTATTACGATTTGCCACAACCTGGCCCTGAAGAGTGGTTCGCCGCCTTTGAGCACCTGGAGAGTGCTGGTGAGCCACAGGATATGCAAGAGGCCGTGAGCATTGCTGTACGCGCTTCCTGGGCGTTGGGAGGACGTGGATATGCCCAGGAGTTGCTTGTGATGCTAGGCCGCGCAGGACTGCATGCATCGCGCCTTGGCGATAGAAAAGGTGAAGGCCAGATACAATGTTGCATAGGGGCTATTCTCCGTCAGTTAGGGCAATACACAGAGGCTGAGGCTTGTTTGAGGAGCAGCTTGGAGTTCCATAGAGAGCAGCATGAGCAGGAAGAGGCAGGATGGGCGCTCTATGAGCTGTCGGTGCTCTTCCGCGAAGAGGGAAATTTTCAGCAGGCCTCCATCTATGCTCAGCAGGCAATTGAGCTATTTCGCTCAGCCGAATTTACCCAGGGCGAAGCCTGGATGCAGCTTGTAATGGGCGAGGTAAAGCGTGGGGAGGCGAGCTATTATGACGCCTTTGGGCATTTTGAGCTGGCCCTGACCAGCTTTCAGGATTTGCATGATAAAGAGGGCTATGCTCTGGCTTTGCGCGACCGGGGCACGGTCTTTGAGGCCCTGGGGCAATATGCCAAGGCTTTAAATGATTATGCTGATGCCCTGCGCATCTTTAATGAACAGGGATTGCGCGTTGGCCAGGCCTGGGTGCTTGCCGATCAGGCTGTGGTCTATATCGATCAGGGCAAACAGGAACTCGCGGAGAAACTATGTGGTGAGGCAATAGCTATTTTCCGCGAGCAGGGCATACGTCGTGGAGAAGCCTGGACATTGCGCGCCTTGGGCGATGTGCTTAGAAATCGACATGAACGCATTCAGGCACGAGCCTATTATGACGAAGCTTTAGCCATCTTTAAATCAATTGGAGATCGGGTAGATCAAGCTCGTGTCTTTGCTTCTCAGGGCGCTATTGCTCTGGAAGAGGGAGAATATCTAACGGCCCAGAGCCTATTTGAGCAAGCTTGTTCTATAGCGCGCGAACAGGGCGCCAGGCAGATTATGGGGCGTGCTTTGCGCGGTCTTGGCGATGTCTCACGAGCATTATTGCAGCATATTGATGCTGAACACTACTATGATGAAGCTTCTGCTATTGCTACTGAGATAGATGCTCCAGCTGAGCGCTGCGCCCTATTGAGGCGACAAGGGGCGCTCTGTTATGCACAACAACAATATCAGCCGGCACTTGAGCGCTGGGTGCAAGCCCTGGCTCTGGATCAGCGCCTGGGCCATCCAGCTCGTATTGAATTGCAGCTTAAAGTGCAGGATCTTGTAAACGAGCAGCATCTTGAGCAGTCCTATGCCGAATCCTGCGAGCGATATGCGCTGGCCTGAACATAAGCGGGGCGCTGCTCCTGGCCAATGTAGTAGTGGCTGAAGGCGCATAGGCGCTAAACAATATGGACCCCTGCTGAAAAGCTCTCTTCTTGTTTTTCTCCTCGTCCTGGTCATCCAGTTTACTAAACTGGATTCTATCAACCTGCGAGAAAAAGACCTTGCCGAATTCTCGTGCTGCCACACGTTGTATATATGATATGGGTTTACGCTCAGCCCTGGATCGATTATATGCAAAAGGCTTGTAATTAGTTAGTAGGCTTAATCGGGATAGGAGATAAAAAATGTTTAGAGGAGAAGGCTGTGGATGCTACTCGCAAGAGCCCGAAAAGTAGCCTCGGCACGCTGGCTGTCTGGTTGCTGGGCATAGCTAGCTTTGGCCTGCTAGCCCTTATTATTGTTGCAGTCGTCATACGTTTTTTGACACCTTCTAATCTTCCTCGTCTGCAGCTTATGGGCGGCATTGCTCTGCCCGGCGTATTAGCAACTGCTGGTGGACAACTCAGCAGCCAGTCATTAAGCATGGATCGCTTTGATTTCGAGGCCCTGGACGAACATACTGGCTATCTCTTTATTGCTCATCCAGGTCCGACCGCTACAAAGTTAGCGCTTCTGCAGCAGGCGAAAGAGGTACCCGCCGGTCTGCATGTGCAATCCTCGGTGGCCGTTTTTAATACCAGGAGCAATAAATATATGGGAGCGGTCCTGGCGCCATTTGTGCATGGTATTGCTGTTGCCCCAGATTTGCAGAGGGTTTATGCTGCTGACGCCGATGAAGGAAAGATCTATGTGATCGATGAGCATTCGTGCAAGGATATGTCTAATTCTAACGAGAATGCCTGCCGTGTTCTCACCACAATTAAGACGAGCGGTGTGCCTGATAGCTTGGAATATGATGCAACCGACCATGAAGTCTTTATCTCCGAGCCTGGCAAGGCTAATCCTGATCAAGGGCTCGAAGAAGTAATTAGCACGCAAACCAATGCTATTATCCATGTAATTAAGTGGGGCACGGATGTAGGGCATGTGCGCTATGATCCTCTCTCTCGGCGCGTTTTTGTAGTTCTGGTCTCAGGTACACAGAGCGAGATTGCGACTGTGAATCCTGTTACGTTTACTATCAATCGGGTTGCTTTGCCGAAAACCTGCGTTAGTGCCCATGGGTTGATCCTTGATTCGCGCCAGCAGGTGGCTTTTGCGGCTTGCGTGGATAGCCAGAATGTGGCGATGTTTGATATGCGTGCGCTCAAACCTATTGGAGATACACAAAATCTTCTTCCTGTGGGCTCCAAACCTGATGTGCTGGCTGTAGATACAGATCTGCACGTGCTGTATATTGGTTGCGCCAGCGCTGTTTCTGTCTTCGAGGAGCAAGATGCCTCCCACGGCGTCTTGCATAAATTGAAGGATTATGTCTTGAACTCCGGCTCAACACATAGCATAGCTGTCGATGAGCAGGCACATGATCTCTATGTGCCACTGACCAGCCTGGGAGGCAGGCCGGCGCTGCTTATTGAACACTATAATCAGCAGGGAAACGTCTAGGATACCACAGTGAGGCTCTACAAGGGATCATCGCTAGTAGAGCCTTGCTTGTCCTGCGGCGTGTGTTTTCAGGCGTTGGCTTTGTAGTGCAGTACCGCAGTAGGTGCTATATAGACGCGATCGCCTTCGGAAAGTACATGCCGCTCAACGCGCGATCCCTGATAGACAAGTCCATTCACGCTATCAGCATCTTCAATGACCCAGGTCCCATTTTCCTGGAGGATCTTGGCGTGGAGGCGAGAGACGCGCTGGTTGGGGATCTGAACATCGTTGCCTGCCAGGCGCCCAACGGTCAGGATAGGCTTATTTAGTGGACGTTCGCCGATGACCTTGCCATCCAACTCTATCATGACACGGGCATTGTGTGGCGGAACTGCTGGCTGTTGCATATATTGGCCCTGCTGCTTCCCATTTTGTTGAAAAGGGCCGCTGCCTTGTGATTGTATAAAGGCCTGCTGCGCTGACCTGCCGGGAATGGCCGAGCGATAATCAGGTGTGGCCGGGATCGCTGGCGGTAGGGGTACCTGGCGCTGACTGGGCATCACAACCGGCGGAACTGTCACGTAGGCGGAGCGAATAATGGACTTCTCGCCAATCTTCTCGATATTGTAGCGGTTCTGCTCCTCAAGCAGGCTGGCAAAAACTCCTCCGCTGCGCTTAAGCTCTTTATAGCTTCCTTGTTCGACGATGCGGCCATCCTTGAGCACGATAATCTCATCTACATTGCCAAGTGTACTGAGGCGGTGAGAAATCATGAGTACGGTGCGTCCTACGACGAGCTGGTCAAGCGCATGCATCACTTCGGCCTCGGATTCAACATCAAGGGAAGCTGTGGGCTCATCAAGAATAAGGATGGGAGCGTCGCGCAGGATAGCACGGGCGATAGCCATACGCTGGCGCTGCCCACCTGATAAGTCTTTACCTTGCTCGCGTACGAGCCGATCATAACCCCCCAGGACATTGATAATGACATCGTGAATGTTAGCCTTCCTGGCGGCGTCTATGATCTCTTCCATCGAGGCGCCAGGCCTGCCAACCTCGATATTCTCTTTAATTGTTCCTTCGAATAGCACCGAGTCCTGGAGCACCATACTGACGTTTTCGCGCAGGACGCGCAAGGGGTAGGCGCGGTTATCTACGCCGTCGACGCGTACCGAGCCCTGCTGGATTTCGTAGAAACGGGGGATCAGCTTGACTAGCGTAGTTTTGCCGCCGCCTGAGAGCCCCACCAGCGCTACCTTGCGCCCGGCCGGGATGTGGAGATTGATCCCTTTGAGGATCAGCCTGTCTTGCGTATAGCCAAAGTAGACGTTATCAAAGGTGATCTCACCGCGCAACTTTTGTGGACCTGTGTATGGCACGGTGCTATCTATTACCTCAGGTGCCTGATCGAGGACTTCCTGAATGCGTTCAGCACCCGAGGCGGCACTGCTGGCCAGATTGGTCAGCTTGGAGAGGTCGCGCATCGGTTGGTAGAGCATCTTCAGGTAGCTGAGGAAAAGGATCAAGGTGCCAATATCTACGCCGCTAGCTGTATCAATGGTGAATATTCCAAGGACATTAAAGGTGTTGCCAGCCGCTACATAGCCACCAACCCCAACGACGATAGCAGTACCGATTGCTACCAGGATCGATACAATGGGGGTAAATTGTGCCTGGAGACCGCCTGCAAGCAAGCCAGCCTTGCGATTCTTATCAACATAGCTGCCAAAGCGTATGCCTTCTCGCTCTTCTCGCGTGAAGACCTTGATTACGGTCAGGGCATTGATGTCTTCTGTCGCTACATCTGCTACCTGGCCAGCAGCCTTGGAGGCCTTTTTCGAAGCTGCTTTGATGTTTTTTGTGTATGAGAGGACGATCATAAAGAGAGCAGGCGCAATGACGAGAGAAAGCACGGTATATGAGGCGCTGGTAATATACATGATAAAGGCTACGCCAATGAGCGTTAATATACCCCCGAGCAGATCGACAAGGCCATCGGTGATGAGTTTCTCAATATCTGCTATATTGCCGGTGACACGCTGGACCAGATCACCCTTTTTCTGCTTGCCATGCCAATCTAGAGAGAGGCGTTGCAGATGTTCAAAGAGTTGGTTGCGCAATCTGGCGCTTAAATTCTGCGCTATATAAGAGGCAAGAAAAAGATCGACGTAGGCAAGAAGCGCACTGGTTATGCTAAAAAATAGCAACATAAGGACCGAGAAGACAATTACCCCGATCACGCTATGATGAGTACTGGCCGCGCGCGAAACCGAGCCCATGATGCTTGATTTGTTGGAAACCGGACACGGTAAAGTGGGAGGGGTCTTGGCTTGTGTGCTGCCTGGCGAAGGTTGTAGGGATGAATCCAGGGCCGGTGTGTCGAAAATGCTAAGTATAGGGTCTAGAAATGGATACTGACAGGCCGGATCGACTGCACTGTTGCTTATCTTGCTGGTGATGAACTTGAGAGGCATAACTGCCAGCAAGTCAGAGCCGGTCTGGCTGATGGTGACTATAATGGCCAGGACTACCAGAAAACGGTAGCCTTTGAGATTCTGATAGAGAAAGCGAAATAACATCAAACCCTCCTCGACTGTTGGGCCAGGCAAGTGGCAATTTCAGCGAGCATTGTAGATAACTCCTGGGGGCGTGGACTGTTAAGGCGATTTACGCGCCGCGTGGCAATTTTAAAGAGGAGTGCAGCCTCGTAAAGCTGTGAACGATCCACAATTGCCCCGATTGTTGTTGGGTCTACTCCATGTACTGACATTGCCTGCTGGTAAGCTGAGCGAAAGACTGCTGCCGCCCCTTCAAACCATTGTCGCATCCCTGGGCGCTTATACCATAGGCCGCTAGGGCGTAGGTAGGCCAGGAAGTAACCAACGTCGAGGGCTGGGTCTGCAAGGCAAAAACCGTCAAAATCTACGATAAAGACGTGCTGGCTATGGAACAGTAGCTGGCTTGGTTTGAAGCCTCCATGTGCTGGGCGATAGGCTTCGGGCTGCAACTGCTCTAAACATGAGGAGAGTTGTTGGACGAGTTGCTCTATACGCTCTGCCTGCTCAGGGTTTTTGGCCATAATCAACCTGGCTCTTTCTTGTGCGCGTTTGGCTTCCTTGGCGACTGTACGCAGGAGGGTGGGATTGAGCTGCAGGGTGCTTGTGTGTAGTTGGGCCAGGGCCTTGGCGGTCAGACGTAATTCTGCTTCAGGGATGATAATCTGCTTGATTACTCCTCCGCGATCCTGCAGTATATGGGGTTGGAGAGCCCTCAAGCCGGTACGTAGAGTTTTCCATATATCGTCAGGCCCATTTGTGGATGGAGGCTCAATAGCCTCGTTAAGCGTGAGCCCCAGATCAGCCAGGAGGCCCAGAGGTCGCGGTAGCCAGGGAACGCTTTCCCTGCCCGCCTGCTCTGCATAAAGTTGCTGTTGCCATGTTTGTGTACTGTGAGCCTGAGCAGGATTGGCATAAACTTTGCCAAACAAGGTGAGCGTGCGCCTGGTTGGTTCGCTGGTAGCTGTTGTGCGTTCTAGCTGAAGGTGGTAACGCAGGACACAGCGGCTGGCCGGCTTATAGCGCACTGGAGAGGCGCTGGCTGAGATGAGCCGCCAGGCTGGATCTTCAAGTTGAACGCGGGCCGCCGATTGCAGGGCGGCGAACAGGGGGCCATTGCGTGCGGTATCGCAGCTTGCTGCCAGCGCTGGCAAGTTGCTGTCAGCCGGAAATGCCTGGGCGGAGAGGCCTAGGTCTGGAAGGTGTAGCACACCTGAGGGCAAAAGATCTAGCCTGGTCTGTCGAGCCTGAGAGGTGCTAAAGCGAATATGTACACCGTCAAGGGCTGCCTCATCAAGGGTGAGACTGACTGAGCGATTGGGATCGTTGGTTCGGTGTTTACGCGCGGTTTGTAAGGAATCGACTGAATAAATGATGGCCAGACCACGATCCTGCTTGCGCCGCAGATAGCGTATAAACAACCCTACTGGCCCCTGTTCGTCGGACAAGAGAGGGCGTTGAGCCCTGGCGAAGAGCTGCATAAGGGTGGCTGGAAGATCTGTAATTGAGAGATTTGTCTCCGTAGAGAGGTTATCCACGCTCTGACCTACCTTTCCTGGCCCAGGCGTTCTATCAGGGCCACCAGAGCCTCATCAGCTCCTGGCACTCCACGAAAGCCAGGGAATGCGTTGACATCAACAATCATCGGGCCTTGCTCTGTCAGAAGAAGATCGACGCCATAGAGGCGCAGATTGAAAGCCTTACCGATGGCTAGCGTGATGCGTGCCCACTCCTCAGGTAACTCATCCCTGCTCAGAGAAATATCTTCCTTTGATGCGCCTGGCTCAAGAGGGGTACGGCGACGAGCTGCAAAAATTTGCTTATCGATAACCCATAGTTTAATATCCCAACCATCTCCCGGCACGAAGCTCTGGAGGATGATAGGCTCCTGACCCCAGCGCGGGGCGAGTGCCTGTAGCTCTTCGCGAGAATGTATCTTATCGACAAGATCACCACGGTGGCTATAGCAGCTTTTAATGATCAGGGGAAAGGCAAGACGCGAAAGTTGCTGCTGGTCCTGGAGCAGATAGTTTAAGCTAGTAAAGGCCTGGGTAGCTGGCCAGGGGAGCCGGGCGGTATTCATCTGTTGGGTCATGAGCATACGGTCCTGGCAAGCCACTGAGGAGGACCAGCTATTTACTATGCTTGCTCCCTGCTGTTCTAGATAGTGCGCTACTTCTAGAGCCTGGGGCGCGTGCGATTTGAGTAAATAGAGATCGGCCTGAGCATGTCTTTGTTCTTGGGCAATGGCTTGCTCGCCTGTAAGGGTACGTACATCCAGGAGACGCACGCTATGCCTGGCGCTAAGCTTTTGAAGCGCTACTGCAATGACCGGGTGACGAGGAGTTTCTGGATTGTCCATAATGAGACAGATGTTCATAGTGTTCAAATTCTCCCCTAAGGATGTGATCCGGTGATCTCTAAGAGAGGCGGCAAGATTTCCTGGCTTGGGTTAAGTGGATGCTGCCTTTGTGCATTATGGCGGCGCTGCATGTTACGCTTAATACGCGCATTGCGTCTCATCTCAGCACGTTTGGCAGCATGAAGGATATATTCTGCTACATTGATTACCGCTTTGGGCACCCGTCCAAAGCTAGGAAAATCATTGATATCCAGTAAAGCCAGCCCTTCAGGCGTCTCGACGACATCGATGCCGTATATATCAAGGCCAAAAAGTTTACCGACATCTAAAGCTAATTTACGCAATTCTTTGCTAAGCGGAATAAATTCTTCTTCGACATCTGCGTGCAGTGGCGACTTCTTAGCAATAGCCGCATATGCCTCTCTACCTGTTACATAAATTTTAATGTCAAAACCTGTATTTTCTGCATAGCGTTGGGCAAGAAAAAAACTCTCGTTAGCCTCTGCAATATCCAGCGCTGTCAGGTCGGCAGGGCTGTGGAGCAAATAAATGCCGCGGCAAGAGCTTCCATTGCTCGGTTTAACAACGAGTGGGTACTCCTCGGGCGCGATCTGAGCCAGGAGGCGGGGATGGGCCACAAAGTACGTTGGCGGCATTGGCAAGCCATGTGCATGGGCAAAGGCTGCGGCAACTGCCTTGTCTCGTACAAGGCGGATTGCGCGCGAATTGTTAATTGTAGGAATCCCTACAGCTTCTGCGGCTTCCAGGATGCTAAGCCCGGGACCATCAGCGACTGTCTTCAAAACATACGCGTCGTAGCCCTGCTCTAGCATTGTGGATAGGCAGGTAACTGTTTCCTGTGGCTCTAATAGGTCTACCGTGTGACCCCAGCGCATAAGTTGGTCAGCCACAACCATTGGCATGGGGTCATGTCGATATTCCTCTTCGATAATAAAGCAGAAGCGCATCTGAGCTTCTCCTTTGTTTGCATTATAGTATTGGGGAAGTCTAACTGATTTTCCGCATTTCAGTGTAGCAGAACAGGCATATAAAAACTATTTACCTGTTCACAGCCGAGTTGTGTACTAGCTATCTCTTAGCTTCAGAGAATTGTGCATAAAAAGCACTATAGCATATTTTTAGCATACAGAAAAGAGGCTCTGAAATGCTTTTTCATAAGCCGGTTTTTAATGCCTAATCCTGGTAACGTCCATAACTCACATTTTTCGCATAGGCATATTCCTTAATTTGGTGGAGATATGCGGAACAGGCGGGCCAACCAATTAGGCCGCTGGGAAGATGGTTGTAGCGATCCCAAAGGAAGCGCTTCTTTTCCGGGTCTGGCAGACAAAGTGCTATTGTTATTGTTGTTGAGGATAGGCTGAGCTTCACTGGCTAATGAGGCTGTAACCCGATGATTCTCGCTATCCTCAGCGAGAGGAAGCCAGGGATCACCACGCCCATCGCCTATTTTCTCCTCGTTACGAATAGGCTCGTGAGGATTGGGCAGGTCCGCGGGAGAAAGATTGCCGGAGAGAATGGGCTCTTGCTGTGTGATCTGGTCGCGTCGCATAGGCTGAGTCTCTTGCTTCTCCAGGGCCAGGCGCGTATCAACTTCTACCAGGAGGCGTTCAATTTCGGGACGCAATACTCGGTTGCGATCCGGTATGCTGCTCCACTGGGCAAGCGCGGCCGGATAATACCCTGCTCGGTAACAATAAAGGCCCAGCATAGCACGCGCATCAAAGATAGAAATACGCTGCCAGAGGGCCTCCTCCTCTGCCGGAGTTTCTATCACACCATCGCTAGCTTCAATAACCTCGACAAGATGATAGAGCTTAAGGCCCATGATTTTATAGGGGAAGCCATAGAAGAGCGCGAGCCTGCTGCGGCGCGTGTTTTCTATGGGATGCTTCCCAACAAAGTAGCATTTGGACCATGAGCCACTAGACCAGATGATGACAAAAAGGATCAGCACCAGGATGCGTCCCAGGTAGCGCTGCCAGGGGTAAGCTACGATACTGACTACTACGCCAAGGATGGCAAAGCAGGCGCCCAAGGCCCAGGCTGCATACACGAGACGGCGGCGATCCCAGCCGAGCAGGTCAAAGTGACAATGCAGAGGAGTAGCCAGAAATGGGAGCGGAAATTCTGTATGAGGCACAAATTCGCGGCTGTTAGCAAAGCGCAAATGCTGAAGGTTCTTACGGAAGAAGGGGGTCAGAACACGGGATTGAAGCAGTGCTGAGGCTCCTTCTAATACAAATGCTCCGCCAATCATAAGCAAGAGTAGCTCGTTGCGCGAGAAGATGGCTGTCATGGCCAGCATGCCGCCAAGACCCAATGCACCACTGTCCCCCATAATAATTTTTGCCCGTCTTTTGGCGGTACTTCTGCGAGCTGCCCAGGAA
The DNA here is from genome assembly GCF_004208415.1 of Ktedonosporobacter rubrisoli. Classification (GTDB taxonomy): domain Bacteria; phylum Chloroflexota; class Ktedonobacteria; order Ktedonobacterales; family Ktedonobacteraceae; genus Ktedonosporobacter; species Ktedonosporobacter rubrisoli. The sequence goes on from NZ_CP035758.1 coordinate 9,775,554, forward strand.
GATGGCCAGTTCCAGGGAAGATAGCCAAGTATGCCGCCAGCACATGTTAAGGCGAGTACTTCCAGGACGATTCCGTTGGGATGCTGCGGATCAAGAATACCGGTCACGACAATACCCAGGGCTAGCGCAGCGCTGAAAACCAGGCCGCCGGCCAGGCCATCAAGCCCATCGCTAAAATCAACTGAGAGAGTAGTAACGCTTCCAATAAAGCCGGTCATCAGCATGAGAAAAATGAGCCAGCCAAAATAGGCAATCTGCCCATAAACGACGGGGCAGACAGGTTGTGCAGTGTGATTAGAACAGAGTAAAGCATTGAGAATAGGAAAATCTTTATAGGGGCTATAGGATTCCTGTCCGCTGCCAGGAAGCAGGAAGAAATAGAGGACGGCGGCAGCTACCGAAACCAGGACCACACCAGACATTTTTGCGCGCTCTGAGATACCTTCATTGCTGTAAACCTTGCGCCAGTCATCGATAAAGCCAACAATTGTGTAGCCTAGCGCTGCCCCAAGACTTATGAGCAAGAGTGTCCATTGTTCGCGTTGAAAATTGAAAAAATATCCAGCTGCGATACCAGTGCCGGCGATAGCTAGCATAAAGGCTGGTCCGCCTACCAGGGGCAGCTCTATAGATTTGATCTCGCGTCTTCCGACTTGCAAGTCAGAGCGATGTACGCCGGGTTTATGCTCACCACTGCGGAACTTGGGAAATAATATCCTGGCCACCGCACACAAAACAAGGCTAATAATCGCACAAACAAAAAGAATTGATATTAACCAGATTAGATTCATACATACTCCCAAGCAAATAAAACCTAGTTGTCTGTCAGACGTCGTGTGATGAGTACGCCGCCTGCGGGCGGCAGGGAGGGGAGAAGCTGGGGCACAGCCCCAGGCCAAGGGCCGCAATCAGCTCGCTCGCGGCGCCCCCTTGACAATCCCGCTTGTCACGCATCAAGTAAATCTTGACGAGTGCGCCGTCTACGGCGACAGGTGGGGAGAAACTGGGCCACAATTCACGCGATCGCCCCTTGCATCCCCACGCGTTTCACTCCTCACGCCAACCTTGACAGAACCCTAGACACTCCACTCATTGAGACGTCATGCTAGTATAGATAGTAACTACTTTATGTTTAATAGACGAGAAAAGGTAAGAAAAATCTTTTCTCATGGTTATCGAGCACGGTTTTTAAGTTGCTCACGGGCAACCTGTCTATCATCCCAGGGAAGTTTCTCTCTCCCTATGATAATACTTTGTTCATGTCCTTTGCCTGCTAATAGGACCGTATCACCAGATTTGGCGTGGGAAAAGGCGCTGGCAATGGCCTCAGTGCGATCGGCTATGCAAAGAAAATCGCTTCCCTGCTGCTTGCCTGCGTTTTCTGCTCCAGCTGCGATCTCGCGTAAAATCTGTTCGCGGTCCTCTTCGCGAGGATCTTCATCTGTTATCACGAAGAAGTCAGACTTTTGAGCCGCGATTTGACCCATGATTGGCCGTTTTTGGGTATCTCGCTCTCCAGCAGAGCCAAAGACCACAAGTAGCTTGCCGGGAGTAACCGGGCGCAAGGTAGCCAGGACTTTTTCCAGGCTATCGGGAGTATGAGCGTAATCGACGATTACGGCGAATGGCTGGCCCTCATCAATATATTCCATGCGGCCTGCTACTCCCTTGACTGCTGCCAGGCTGCGTGCAATCTCCTCAATAGAAATGCCCTGGCTGTAAGCCGTAGCGATGGCGGCCAGGCAGTTGCTCACGTTGAACTGTCCAATGAGGGGAGTCTCAATCTTGTATTCGGTATCCGGTAAAATAACCCGAAAGCTGGTCTTATGAGCCTGCAGCTGGATATCCACAGCCCGTACCCCAGCCGTTGGATGCTGACCGTAGGCGAGAATTGGTACGCGGCAATACGGCTTGAGTATCTCATAGCTTATGTCATCGCGATTCAAAATCGCGATAGGACGGCCACCAAGACCTTTGTCACGGCTTGAATCGAGCATCTCAAATAAGCGCGCCTTAGCGCGACGGTAAGCCTCAATAGTCTTGTGGAAATCTAGATGTTCGTGGGTAATATTGGTTACCACGCCGACATCAAAGTTGCAGCCATGTACGCGCTGGAGCTCTAGCCCGTGCGATGTCGCTTCGATGACTGCATGAGTCACGCCAGCCTCAAGCATACGGCTAAGGAATTGCTGGATTTCCAGAGCCTCAAGAGTGCTCTGGCGTGTAGCGTTTTCCCATTCCTTACCACTGATTTTAAAGTTGGCGGTAGTCATCAAGCCTGTATGGGCGCCGCTGGCCTCGAACAGCGTGCTGATAAGATTAGAGGTGGTTGTCTTACCATCGGTACCAGTCACGCCAATCGTGCACAGGCGCTGAGCCGGATAGCCATAAAAGGTGCAGGCGAGATTGGCCAGGGCCGTGCGCACATCGGGCACTTCTATGTAGGGAAGTGGAAGATCCTGGCTATCCTGCAAAGTCTCTCCCAGAGCGGCAATAGCGCCTCGTTGCGCGGCTTCACCCAGAAAACGCCGCCCGTCCGTATGGGTGCCGGGCACCGCGATAAATAATCCCCCGGCCGCTATTTTCCGTGAATCGTAAGCGAGCGAGCTGATATCGCTGTTCTGATCAAGCTCATCTGCGCCATAAATGTTTAACAGTGGCTGCTCTAAATTTGCTAGTAAAGTGTGTAGTTGCATAGGTTTCTATTAAGCAAAATGGAACTCTAAATAAAAGAACGTGCGCGTGAAATTTTACGCGCAGCAATTACTTCATGCGATTGAAAGCGAATATTCTCTCTATCGCATGGACCCATCGTATGTAAAATCTGAAATGCAGGTAAAACCTGGCTAGTAAGCTACTCTATCTCCTCTATGAGCAAGGAAATATTCTACTTCCATAATACTCTAAACTCCACAGAGGCGTAAAATTAGTAGTAAATAGTACGTGTGCGATGATAGGGGCGCATTTCTGCCGAGTTCTGACCGAGTAGCCAGAGTCGTTGATCAATCTGGGCAACTGTCATGAACTTGCCGCGTTTAGACATCGCGCGTCTTAGTAATTCGCAGGCCCAGATAGTCGCTGAGCGGATTTCTATCTCCTCTTCGCTGCCAGCCTTAAGCAATTCTTGATTATCGATAAGCTCGGCCAGCGTGGGATCGTATTCAATTACGTGGTAGTGGCGCAATACCTGGGGGAGTTTGTAGTCGGCGAAGGCCGTAAGCTGATCGATATCGTTGAATGTTCCCCATTGCTGCCCCTTAAAGGCACTGTGCAGATCAGCCACACAAATCTGCGCGCGCTTGAAAAAGCGTACTTCTTGCTTGCGATAGAGCGCTGTATCGTGAAATGAAGGAAAGTTTTCGGCTATGAGCAGTGCGAGCGTCACGGCGCTGTGCTGGGCCTGTTCAATCGCATGTGAGAATTGCCCATCAAAGCGCTCCAGGAGAACGTGTCCGACCTCGCGCGCATTATTAACGCGCTGCTCAAGCAACGGAATAGGCTGGGAGCCGCGGAAAATTTGGGCTAGCGTTTCGCTGCTGATGGTGGAGAGATATTCGGCATCCCACAAAGGGATACCTTCCTTTACAGCGCGCGTCAGGGCAGCTGCTTCGGCCCAATAGCCATTTAGCGTCTCGCCCTCATATTCAATAGTCCAGCGCGGCTGATTGGCTTCAGCCCAGAAGCAGAAGTTTAACGCATCAAGAAGGAGTAGCCAGTTGACAGTGCGTTCAGTGCCATCAAAGAAGTGATAATGCTCATCCCATGCTGCGGGAGAAGCTTGGAGTTCTGTGCGTTGATTATCTTCTACTATCCACTGCTCGCTCAGCGCTACGACTTGATCTGTGTTAATCCAGACACGTTCCCCTTGTTCTACTACTGACTTTGTACTGCTCAGTACGCCTAGCCGGCTGTCGGCAGGCAATGTGTAGATATCTTCATCATCGATACTATTCCAGATCGAAGTTTCTGTCATCAAGATGCCTTTCTTGGAGTGTTATCCCGATTCTACAGAGAATAGATGCATTCGTCAATCACCTATGGCATATATACAGCTTGACGTAATTGATGGGTATGGTACACAATAAATTGCGTCTGTTTGTTTATAGCAGCGAAAGGAGGGGAACATTCAGATCGGTATTATTGCAAGCTTTGATTTCCTGAACGGTTCAGGCAACGTAGGATAGGCCAAGAAAAGTCCTGGTTGTTGTCGGCCGCCTGCTGCGGCCAATATAGCTATATCTCAGGAGGTTTTTGTGGCTTCATCTCGACGCCCCACTAAGGAAGAGCTTATTGCGCAAGATATTAAGCGCCTGCATGCAATGGGATATGCGCAAGAGCTATTTCGGGCCATGGGCGGCTTCTCAAATTTTGCTATTTCCTTCACGATTATTTCAGTACTCAGCGGGTGTTTGACCCTTTTCTACAGCGGGATCACTACCTCTGGCTTTGCGGCTGGCTCGATAGGCTGGCCTCTCGTGACTATATTTGTGGTTATTGTGGCCCTGGGAATGGCTGAGCTGGCTTCGGCATTTCCCACGGCTGGTGGCCTCTACTATTGGGCCTCAAAGCTGGGCGGGCCGGCCTGGGGATGGTTTACCGGCTGGTTTAATTTGATCGGCCAGGTGGCGGTAACGGCGGGTATCGATTATGGACTGGCTGTCTCGATTGATGTCTTGCTCAATGCCTGGTTCCCTCATTTCCCTGCGACGCTGGGCAGCGTGTCGGGGATCGATCCGGCGACGCAGTGGGCAACCCTGGGTATCTATGCTGTCGTCTTGATTGCACACGCGATACTCAATATTTTTGGCGTGCGTATTGTTGCCTTCCTCAACGATCTAAGCGTCTGGTGGCATATTGTGGGCGTGTGTTTGATCGGTGGCGGGGTTGTCGTAGCGGCACTGCTCCATCCGAGCGCTCCACTCAATTCTGCCGCGACACTTTTTGCTGCGGACCCCAAATATAATGCGTCGGGTTTCCCTGCCTGGTATGCCTTCTTATTAGGCCTGCTGATGGCTCAGTATACCTATACCGGCTTTGATGCCTCGGCCCATATGACCGAGGAGACAATCGGAGCGGAGACGCGGGCTCCCTGGGGCGTGGTGATGTCGGTTGTTGTCTCTGCCTTCGCCGGCTATCTTGTGCTGATGGGTCTGCTGATGGCTGCTCCCGATATCGGCGTTAAAGGTGCCGCCGGCGCAATTAATCCTGTGCTCTATATTCTTGAGTATCGCCTGGGCGCTGTACTGGGACCTCTTTTCTTTGCTGTGGCTGTTGGCGCACAGTTCTTTTGTGGCATGTCTTCGATTACCACAAATTCGCGCATGATCTATGCCTTCTCGCGCGATGGCGCTGTTCCTTTCTCGCGTCTCTGGCATCAACTGGATAGCGGCCGTACTCCTCGTAACGCGATTATCCTTTCTGCTACTTGCGCCTTTGTGCTGGCTATTCCCACAGTGTTCAACTATGTGGCCTATGTGGCGATTACTTCGATCGCGGTAATTGGCCTCTACATTTCCTATGTCCTGCCCATCCTGTTACGTGTGCTTACCAGGAGTTTTAAGCATGGGCCGTGGCATCTTGGATCATGGGGGAAACCGATTGGAGTCATTGCTGTGCTCTGGGTAATATGTATCGCCATATTGTTCATGTTGCCCACGGTCAATCCAATAACCATCGTGACCTTTAATTACACGCCGATTGTGGTGCTGGGAACTTTGCTTATCCTTGTGATCTGGTGGACGGTGAGCGTGCGTCATTGGTTCAAGGGTCCAAAGATTCAGGGATCGGCTACAGAACTGGCGAATATCGAAAGGGATGTGGGGGAAACTGTGCTGCTTGATGGCGAAGAGACGGCAAGTAGCCATTGAACTTTGCTTAAATAGAAACTTCGTGAGCCATTCTGAAATTTTTTGCGCAGCTGTATAAGAGAAAAAGCCCTTGATCAGGGCAACGCCTGGCCTCGTAGCCTATTCTCTTCACTTGCTGGCGTGGAAATCAGGGATGGCTCATGTTTGTGTTTGTAGGCATGTTTATTATGTATATATATATCGAATTTGTTCGGTGGATAGAAAACTATAATGTACTTTCGGGCAAGGGCCTGGAGAGGGAAGCACGTTTGCTTGTGTTTTCTACACATCTATGTTACTATTGACTTAAATACAACGTGAAGTTGTAAAAATGCAGTTTTTATTGTCCTAAATAAGTAGCTGTAAATAAGTTTAAAGCTACGAAGTGTAAAGTTGTGGAAGATATGGAGGTATTCCATGGAGGAACAGCAACTTCAGCAATTTGTCAAGCGCGTCTCTCGTGACGCCGCGCTACGTGAGGAACTAAAGAGCCATCCAGCAGATGTGATCGTGAGAGAAGGTTTTTCCCCCCGTCTCACGCGCGTGGTCATGCAACTTGTTCCCCATTTAACCCTGACTCAAGATTTTGCGCTTGATTGCTCCTGGTGGCGCTGCTAAGTGGCGGTCACAAGCTCTTGCATAGTTGGTAAGAAATAACAAATTATGACGTCAAGCCTTCATGAGCATAGCCAGGAGCTAGAGCAGCCGTTTGCCGCGTATCAAAAGGCGCTGCGCGAGCGGCTGCATACCTTTTTGCTGACTCTGGACCCTGTACTGCGCACCGATGTGATACGAGCCCTGCAGGAGGAAGGAAAGCTGCTTTCCCCTGAGCCTTTTCGTATGCATACTCCCCCGCTGGATGCTGGGCCTTACTGACCTGGTTAGTTGCAGAGCAGATCAGGCCCTCGATCGATACGCTGTTAGTCAGTAGCATTGCTGTCGCTGTTGAGTGTGTTGTCTGTGCCATTGATCTGCTTGATGATATTGAGGATGAGGATCAAACCCCAGTTGTGCGGGAGATCGGTTCTGCACGCGTAGTCAATACCGCGGCGGCGCTCTTGCTATTAGGCCAGAAGTGTATTATAGCTAGCGCACAGTTTGGCCTTTTGCCTGCGCAAGTGCTCAACTTGCTTGATACATTACAGGATGCAACGCTTATCGTGACGACCGGGCAGCATCGCGATATTCTTGTGGAAGAGCGGCAGGCGAGTGAGATGACACGCGAGGAATGTATGGATATTGCTGCCCAAAAGGCAGGCGCGCTCTTCGTGCTGGCTTGCCAGATGGCCACATTATGCGCGGGCGCTGACAAAGAATTGGCGAAGCTTTTTTGTGAGTTGGGCAGCGTGTTGGGGATCGCTCATCAGCTTGACAATGATAGTCACGATTTGTATCATCTTCTCCAGGGAAAATCTTCTATTGTATTGCCTCTGGGGGAGGAAGCAAGTACAAGAAGTGTCAAGACGGACCTGAGCCGTAGAAAGAAGACATTGCCCATTGTTCTTGCCGCAAGGTCAGGGGCATCTCTAACTGAGATGGTCCCTGTAACTGGGGAAGATTGTGACGAGGAAGAGCGACAAGCTCTGCACGAAGCTATTCTCACGACTTGGGGAATCAGTCTGTTGTATCGCGAGCGAGCTCGTGACTTCCTACAAAGGATAGAGATTCGGCGGCCTGTCTTGCCTGCTTTGCGCCTATTATTAGGCCTCACATAATCAAATTGTAGAGATACGTGGCGGAATGTATAGAGAGGGAGCATCTTGATATGAGAGGTATATACTGGATGCGGCTAAAAGCCTGGCGACTCCTGGCTATTGGTACTGTCATTGCAGTATATACGCTGTTATTGGTTGTTGATGCCCGCTTTATTTTTTCTTCCCCCTCCCTTTCGCTATGGATATCCTTTGGCTTCTCAGCTTTTGTGGCCTTAGTATTTCTCGCTGTTGGCGTGCTCGTATGGCTCTATGCGCGCGATCGCTGGGTAGCCTCGCTGCTTTTTGGCAGCTTCAGCGTGATCATGATCCCCTTTGCTGTGCGCACAGCTGATCTCTTTCAGGCCCATCTCTTTGGGGCTATTTCGGGTGTGTGTAGTTCGCTTGGCCTGACCTTATGTGCCCTTCTGCTGCTGCGCTTTCCCAGGAATTACTTTACCCGCTGGTCCAGCGCCAGGACTCTTACCCTGCGTCTGAAGCAAGTGGCTGTATGGATGTATGTAATTGCTTTAGTGCTGCTATGTGGCTTTGCCCTTTCTTTCTCGCTTGTGCACTATCTATGGCCGCGGGGGCCTATCTGGTTGAATGTGCTGGATCTTATTTATGCCATCGTAGTCTTGGCAGGCATTGTGACGACTATTGTTATCTCTTATGTTTGTTCTGAGTCTTTACGAGAGCGGCAGCAGATCCGGCTATTTGTGTGGGGCGTTGCCCTTGCTTTTACTCCAGTCCTCATTCTCTCCATTCTGCCCGAGGCTTTGAATTTGCCTGGCATACGAGCCGGCTGGAGTACGCTGACCATAGTTTGTCTACCTCTCTCGCTGGGCTACTCGATATTACGCTACCAGATCCTGGTATTTGATGCCTACATTCGTCGCGCGGTAGCCTGGATTGTTGGCGTGGTTGGTTTAGTTATGCTGGGCTGCGTGCTCATCGCTCTTTGTAATAAGGTTTTTATGGGCATGCTAGCTTCTTTTGCCTTCGGCCTGGCGAGCTTGACGGCTATTACGGCTCCTGTCGTCTGGTGGCTGGCCAAAGTGGTAACAGAGCGCGTTTTCTTTAGCGAAGTGCTGCACTATCGTCGTCTTATTGCTGAACCAACGCTCTTGAGCGATGAGATCCTCGATCTTGATGAGATTTCCCGCTTGCTAACATTGGCCGCTATTCATACGTTTGAGACCTCGCATGTCTGCCTGTTTGTGCTCGATGAAAGCTGTGGCTGTTATTATGTTTACCCAGCGCTAAAGGATGATCCGGGAGATGAGGCACGAAGGCTGTTAGCGCGTGTCTTGATTGAGAAACTGAGGCCGCAGACGTGTGGGGAGGTTGATTGGCTGGAAACGCAGTGGCCGGCTGTTGAGCATATTGCCTCGGCTCGTCGCCCATCGCTGCTCTATGAGCTGTTGCGCGAGAAGATCGGCGCTTCGTTCGGGCTAAGACGCTATGTTGTGACGACCATGCCGTTGGGAAGCGAGGCAATGCTGCTGGCTCCCATACGCGTGCAGGGGAAAATGATAGGCCTGCTCGTTCTGGGCGAACGTGATGATCTGCAACAATATGCGGGCCCGGATTTTGAAGCCGTCCAAATGCTGCTTGGGCGCTTTTCGCCAGTTCTGGAAACCGCGCGCTTATATGGGCGCGCCAACCAGCACGCGGCATTGCTCAATAGCCTGTACAGCGTAAGTACCTTGCCCGGCAGCGCATTTCAGTCAATTGAAGAAATCGCTGCAGTTTATGCCGCTGTAGCATCCGAGGCCACCATGTCCCGGGCTGAAATGTGGCTCTTTGATGAGGCGCAAGGTTTGTTACGGCTGGTAATCTCCAGCGGCTCTGGTCCACATATTGCTGATGAGGCCTATCTTCGTCCTGCCCAATGGTATGATTGGGCGCCCTGGTTTTATGCTGGTGAAAGTTCCCAGGAAGGGCAGAGCTCTATAGCATATATGCCCTCTTGCTTATCGCTTGTTCCTCACTTTCCTTTTGCCTGGCTGCCTTTGCAGCGTGGTGAACAACGTCTGGGGATACTCGTGTTAACCTATTGGCGTCCCCATTGCTTTATGCGTGAGGAGATGCGCGTGTTGCAGATGTTTGCCAGCCAATGTGCGGCCTCGCTGGAGAATGCCCGCATTACTATAGAGCTGCGGGAAGCCTGCGAGCGCCAAAAAGAGTTGGATCGCCTGAAGGACCAGTTTATTATGACCGCCTCTCATGAATTGAGAACTCCGCTTACAGCGATTCAAGGCTATATCGAGCTGCTTAGCGAGTACAATTCAACCCTTTCGGTGGAGGCCCGGGGAAATTTTATCGCCAAGGCTCATCGAGGGTGCGATGAACTTGCCCTCCTGGTAGGCAATATTATGGATGCCAGCCGTGTGCGCATTGATGCCGAGAATATTAAGCTGATCCCAGTCTTATTGCGCGAATCTATCATGTACGTGTTAGAGATCCTTGAAGCAATCTGTAAACGAGAAAAGCGTCGTATCTCGCTTAGCGTCTCGCCCGAGCTGTGTGTAATGGCCGATGATATGCGCCTGCGCCAGGTCTTGCTAAATCTCGTTAGTAATGCGTTAAAGTATTCTCCTCCTGAGACTGATATTGAGATTGCGGTTATAGAAGATGATACCTGGGTAATCGTCTCTGTACGCGATTATGGAGCCGGCGTGCCTCCTAGCGATCAGCCTCGCCTCTTTGAGCGCTTTGTGCGCCTGGACCGTGATATGAATAGCCCGGTACGTGGTGCCGGCTTAGGACTCTATATTTGTAAGCAGCTGGTAGGAGCTATGGGAGGGCAGATTTGGATAGAAAGTAGTGGCGTAGGAGGAGAGGGTAGCACCTTTGCTTTTACCTTAAAACGTACTCCCAGTAATCTGCAGGTTTCAGATCAGAAACGCCAGGAATCCGATTTGACTATTTGAAGAAGCGATACTTTTACCCCATAGAATAAAAGCTATCCGAGAAATCACATCTCCTTTCTGACCTTGGAGTAGAGGCTACGGCTATCTTCAGGCTGCGCGGAGGGGATCTACTAAGCGGGAATACTCCTTTCTCAGGAGCACGCCGGGAAGCTGGCGGCTCCCTTTTTTGCGTTTTGTTGTGAGCATACAGCTATCAAGTAATGGAACTTTGCTATGATATGGAACTAATCGCATTGTAAAACCTCGCTACTCAGGATGCCTCGGCCTTGACATAGCCGCGCTCTTTAGCATATTGCCATAAGGATTTCTGTAATTGGCGGCGCGCACGCGATATGCGGCTCATCACCGTGCCTATGGGGATTTGGAGCGCCTCAGCAATCTCTTTATAAGAAAGCCCTTCTATATCGGCCAGGATGATTGCCATACGAAAATTCGGAGGAAGATCGTTGAGGGCCTTGTAAACATCCTCATCAAGATATTTGCTCAGCACTTCTTCCTCGGCCGCCTGGCTCAGTTCATGCCCGCTTAAGTCCCTGATCTGATTATAGAGGTAAAACTCTTCCCCTTCAGGTAGCGCGGCCGGCGTTGGGTGTGCCGCTTGCTTCCGATAGCGGTTGATCGCCGAAGTATTCAGAATGCGGAAGAGCCATGCACGCAAATTGGTACCTGGTTGATAGGTGTGAGCAAAACGGAATGCTTTAAGCATGGTTTCCTGAACCAGATCTTCCGCTTCTTGTGGATTATTGGTCATCCGTAATGCCGTACGATACAGGCTATCTAGTTGGGCCAGCACACCTTCCTCAAAATCCTCAGCGGGTGCATTAGGAGGCGACGTAGTAGTACTTTCCTGCTGTTCCAGATCTTGTTCGTCGATTGGCGATGATGGAATAGTGACATCTTTAAATTGTGGCTGTTCCGGCATTAAACTCTCCTCTAACAAAGATGCCCAACATGGGCACCTGATACTTTCCCTCATAAAGTAGAAAGCACTCTCAGTATATCTCAATGGCTACGGGAATGAAAGTCCCCTTTGATTATGTTAGAATGAACAGATATAATGGCGGGCTAATAGAGGAGAAGCTGTTATGGATTGTTTAAATTGTTTTGAAATCACTGCTCGTCTTCATATGTATATTGATCGGGAACTCAATAGCGAAGAAATCGCTATTGTGCAAGAGCATCTTGAGGATTGCCCAAGTTGCGAGTGCCGCTTCCATTTCGATATGCGTATAAAGCGGCTGGTTCATGAGCGGTGTACTATTCAACATGCGCCGCAGCATCTACGTGAGGCGGTGATGCGCCTGGCACATGCTCCTGCGGGTACGTATGCTGAGCTTGATCCCGAACTGGTGAAGGAGATTAAGGCTGATCTTAAGGGTGGTGGTTGATTTTAGAGACCGAGGGCATGTAATAGCGCCAGTTTAAGTTGTGCCAGGATAAGCATTTCTCCGATGGAGAGCAGAAGAGCTATGCTAAAGAGTGGAAGTAGCTGGAGATAGTGCTCAAACGTTTCTTCGCGCTTACTGATGGTGATGATAACGAGTAAGTTAACTATGCTTAATGCGCTGAGAAGACCTGCTGTACTGAGTAGGGCCAGAGGGTAAAGGACCACGATATTCTGCGAGGCAACTGCAAAAAAGCAGATGATGAGCATGAAGATGAAAGGGAAGAGAGCGCTCCAGGAGGAAATGCTACGTTGTTCGCTGTATTCGCACCAGAGCAGGCGGTTGATGATGGGAAGTGAAAGCGCGGCCAGGGCTAAGCCTGTGACAAGCCCGCTGGCCAGGCGCAATAAATTGTGCGGCTGATAGAGATGTGGAAGTCCCAGATCAAGTGCCAGCGAATTAAGGCCATCGAGTGCTAAGAGGATAACCCCACTGACTAAGATAGCACAAAGCCGGCCTGGTGGAAGTTGCTGTGCATGCCCTTTCCCGGTTATATGTAATAGCGCAAGACTTACGATGAAGCCCAGGTATATACCCGTGTTGCGGGCGCAGAGTGGTAGAGGCTCACCTCCAGGGTAAAAAGTGTGGGTAGCCATCTGGGCACATATGCCACTATCGAGCCAGCGCAGGCGTTCTAGCAGAGATGGGCCTGGCAACAAGACCAACCCTGCCAGTAAGGCAAGATAGAGCAATAGGGATAGGATAATTATCCAAGGGGGCGGCATAGATGGTTTGGCGGCCATATTTTTTTGTTCTCTCCAGCCTCGCTTGAGCGCTTGCATTGTGGCTTGCTCGTCTAACTAATGCGATGTGCAACTTTTGAGAAACAGGGCAGACCTGTCCGGGGGCCAGGTAACAGGGGCAGCGCCCCTGTCGGGGTCTGGGGAGTCCCCAGCCTCTCTTTCCTCCTCACCGCCGCAGGCGGTGGAAAAACTTGCACACGGGGTTAACTAAGTGTAAAGTAATGGTTGAGATAACTGAGCAGATTGAAGAAAACCACTCCCCCGACAACTACCATCATTAAGCCTGTGGCAATCTCGATTTTTCCTAGATGAGGTTTGAGCCATTTCAGGATGCGGCTAAAGCGATCAAGCCCTAAACCGAGTAGCAGGAATGGCACCCCCAAACCGATTGAATAGGCCAGCAAGAGGCCTACGCCCTGCCGTAAAGTTGTGGCGCTGGCGGCCAGCCAGAGAATGGAGCCAAGAATAGGGCCGATGCAGGGAGACCAGGCAATGGCGAAAATAACTCCGGTAAGCAATGAAGCTGGATAACTGGGCCGTTCTGGGCGGAACGCAAAGCGTTTTTGTTGATAGAGGAAGGGTATTTTTAAGATTCCAGCTATATGTAAGCCCAAAATAACGAGGATGATCCCGCCGATCTGACGTATAATGACCTGATTGGCGTTCAAGAAGTTTCCCAGCGTGCTGGCCGTTGCCCCCAAGGCCACAAAGGCTAAGGTAAAGCCAAGGACAAATGTTGCTGCATGTAAAAAAGTGACGAGACGCTTGTGGGTGGCTTCAGTTTTAGAGCTCGCTGCCTGGTAGACGCTTTGGCCTACGAGCTGCGCTAGATAAATAGGAACCAGCGGCAATACGCAGGGTGATAAGAAAGAGGCAAGTCCCGCAATGAATGCGATCCCGACGCTTAATTGGGTTGAGGCCATGGATGTTCTATTCTCCTGAGTACAGTAGTATCTCTTTGCTCTACATAGTATAGTGATTCAGACAGAGCGCTGCAACTTTTTACTTTGCCTCTCGCTTGCGCAGTTTCTTGAGCAGGGCTTTGGCGTGGGCGGCCAGGGCTGGTCGTTGCTGGCTATTGTGTATTACTTCGCGCAGAACATAACAGATCAGGCCATCGCTGGGTGTAGCCAATAGCCCGAGCGCATTAAGGGCGGCCTCAGCTACGTATTCGTCGGGATCGAGCAGGGTATGGATCAGGCCGGGAATGGCCCAGCGCGCTGCAATCTGGCCGCAGATATAGGCAATGCAGGCTCTCACTCCGCTGTCGGGATCATTGTAGAGCAGGTGAAGCATGAGCGAGCGCAAGTGAAGCTGACTTGTCGAGCGTTTATCCAGGAGTCCAAGCAGTTCGACTGTGCGTTGGCGTACCCAGGGGTTCCCGGCATTGAGCAAGCTTTGTATCGTGTCCCCCCCGACTATTTCCTGGCTGATTTGAGCCCAGGCGCGTGACTGCCTTTGCGTACGGGCCTTCCACAAAAGATACGCAAGGGAATCGAGCGCGCTTATCTGTATTTCTTCGCGCTGATGGGCCAGAGCATGAAGCAGCCAATGCACGACACGTATGCGTGTAGGAGCGCGCAATACACCATGGAGCAGGCGCAATGCTTCGATAATCTCTGTAAGTCCCTGATGATCCATGCTAAAAATGATAGTGCCAAGCACAGCAGTGGCATAACTGCCTCCACAGGCGGCAAACGTATAGCAGGCCTGGCGGCGCAATTCTGGATTGTCTGCACGCAAAAACGGGGTGATATAGGTGAGGATGCCCCGTTGACGAATGGCGCGACGCATTGAAGGTCGGTTTGCCATCTCTTCAAGTGCGGTCAGCGCGGCTATTTGCGTCTTGACGCTGTGGCTATATTCGAGAATGGCACGAATGAGCACGAGGACTGAGGGCGCAGCTAGCTTGCCAAGTGCCTGGGCCGCGTGATGGGCAATCTCCTGGTTCGCGTCCTGTAAGAAGGCCAGGAGAAGATCCGTCAACTGTGCGCGCCTGGGCCGTAAGAGATGTTGAGGAAGCTCGGTAGCGATAAGAAAGACCGCAGCTTTTTTGGCCTCCAGAGGTGCTTGCGGGCCCAGAAGTTGCAGGAATGCTGTCATGCCGGCCCGCTCTCCACTGCTGAGAAGCGCGTAGGCAGCTGTAAGCTGTACCGAGATGTCTTCTTGCGCGTTAAGATGCAATTTCAGTTTCTCAATAGTTGAGGCATGAAGAGTGATCTTACCTGCGCGGGTTGCCAGGGCCATTGCGGCAGCATTGCGCACGGTTGTCCAGGGAGTGTGTAGACCGCGACAGATGAGCTCTTCATAATCATCGTGGATGAGCTGTCCGGCAGCTTCTATGACGCTTACCCATAGAACCGGGCCGGCGGGCTGCTGAATGACTGGATGCTGGAGCAGCTTTTCCAGCCGGGTCTGACTATGCTGGCTGAGTTGCAAAAGCAGATAGCTACATTGTTCATACTGAGGTGGCCACCACGGCCAGGGTGGAGATGTAATCTCTGGATAATTACTGAGGGTATAAAGCAAGAATGGTAGGATAGCTGGCCCCTGCTGAGCCAAACGTCGTGTAGCTTTGACACGGGATTGATAATCAGTTTCTGGTCCTAATAATAGAGCTAGAGCAGCTCTGATGCTTTCTCCCTGATTGCCTGGTAAGAGTAGATCGTTATTATTCTTTCCCGCATTACGCGATGATGGCTGTTCATCGTCAGCACGTTTACTAATCATACCTATGCTTTCTTGCTTATAGAAGAATCTGGGTATAAAGGAAAAGTACTCTATTTTAGTTATAGACTGGTCTCCAAGTAATCAGTGTGTCGAGGCTTCATATAGCAATCCTACTCCCTTCTTATGTACTGAAGTGTATCTCTATGGCGAGAAGTCTCTTGTGGAAAAGCGCGAAAGGAAAGTCTAGCGACGTTTGGCGAAGAGACGCTGCAGCAGTTGCTGTATACGTTCCCAGATAGACAATGGGCCAGGTCCTGCTTGAAAAGGTACCAGCGCTTTGGATGCCGCCTCCTGTTTTACGGGAATGCTGCGCAAGGGAGGTGGTGTTATGTGCTCGTTATAAGGTAAAGGTGGCGTCCTGGGGCTACTCCTGTTTGGCACTGGCGGCTTTTGATCCAGGGCTCCGGCAGGTAAAGGTACAGGCTGGGGCTGAGAACGCGCTTGTGCAGGCACCGGGTCAAGCTCCACATTGAAGTAATTAGGGCGCTGAGCCGAAGGACGTTTGGGCGGATGAATAAATACGCGGTCCCGGGCGAGGCGTTGAGGTTGCTCTGGCGTTGCGATGCGCGGTTCAGATGCCTGCATAGATGGCAGGATCGCCGACGCCTTAAGATCAAGCAAGCGCAGATCTCTGGCCATCAGGCTCGCCTCTGCGTAACGCTGCTCGCGGTCTCTGGCTAGAGCTGTAAGGATAATTCGCTCAAGCTCACCTGGAACTGCTGGATTATACAGGCCGGGTGGCTGCGGAGAGCCCTGCATAATGGCCTGGGTCACCTCTGGCATCGTGCGCCCTACAAAGGGCCGTTGTCCGCTCACCATCTCGTAAAGCACGACTCCCAGCGCATAGAGATCGCTGCGGTTGTCCAACTGCTGGCCCCAGACTTGTTCAGGAGAGGCATAGTAAATGCTGCCGACCAGCGTTTTGGCTACGGTAATCTGTTGATGCCCTGTTGCGCGCGCCAGTCCAAAGTCCATAACTTTAATCTGCCCCCAGCGGTTGAGCATAAGATTTTCGGGTTTGATATCACGGTGAACGACATTGCGCTCTTTGTAGGCCGCATCCAGTGCGTCGGCAATCTGTGCCGCGTATTCAACTGCCAGGTGCAGAGGGATGATGCCATCGAGGCGCAAAAGGCTAGCTAGAGTAGGTCCCTGAACATACTCCATCACGAAATAAAGTACCTTATTCTGTTGACCTGCGTCATAGATATGAACGATGTTTGGGTGATTAAGCCCGGCAATAATTTGCGCCTCGCGGATAAAGCGCGCCACATAGGAAGGATCGCGTGCCAGTGCTTGTGGCAGCACTTTCACGGCTACTTCCCGCCCAAGCGCAATTTGTTTTCCGCGATAGACTACCCCCATAGAGCCGTGTCCGATCTCTTCTTCCAATAGATATCCACCGAGGCTCAGACCCGCCAGTTCATTCATTGCATGCCCTCAATAGATGGGATGGGGACTATCTGTACACATCCTTCTAAAGAATTATAGCAGGACACTAGCAGGCAAGTATGAGCGAAACCAACTGAAAGTACTGCAAGATTTCCCTTTAGTACTAAGAGCAGTTACGCTGCCTGCCATTGCTGGATAGATACATTTTCGCGACAAGAAAACGCAACATAGACAAGCATACCTGTCACGAGAAGGATAGTCTTGCTCGTGTACAGGTCTTTGCTTGTCTCTGCTTTCTGCTTCTCAGTCGAGATAGTCCTTGAGTATGCGGCTCGCCTGTGGATGGCGCAACTTGCGAATAGCACGCTCTTCGATCTGGCGTACGCGCTCGCGAGTCACTTTCAGCTTCTTACCCACTTCTTCTAGCGTATGATCATGATCATCGACCAGGCCAAAGCGCAACTCGATCACCTGTCGTTCGCGCAGTGTAAGCTGCCCAAGCACTTTGCGGATTTCCTCGCGAAGGAGTTGCTGATCGGTAATCTCCATCGGACCGCGCTCGCGGACATCTTCAATGATATCACCAAGCGTGTTCTCTTCCTCTTCAGAAAGAGGAGCATCCAGCGAGAAGACTTTCTCCGCCCAGATGAGCAACTCACTGACACGCTCTGCAGTCATGCCTAGACGTTGCCCTATGCTTTCTGGTGTGGGTTCACGCCCCAACTCCTGATAAAGCTGGCGAGTTACGCGCTTGACACGCATCACCTCTTCCATGATGTACACAGGAAGTCGAACCACGCGCGTGCCTTCTAGAATGGCACGGGTGATGGCCTGTTTAATCCACCATGTTGCATAGGTGGAAAAACGGAAGCCTTTCCTGTAATCAAATTTAGTCACTGCGCGGATCAGGCCTATATTCCCCTCACCGATAAGATCTTCGAGGGAAAGCCCCTGTCCGACATACTTTTTGGCGATGCTTACTACCAGTCGCAAATTCGCCTCGATCAGATGGTTACGCGCATCACCGTCCCCTTGTTCTGCACGTTCAGCAAGGCGAGACTCGCTAGCTGCAGAGAGCAGAGGAATACGCGAGATTTCGCGAAGATAGAGGCGTAAGCTATCGCTTTGCGCCAGGCTACTTAGCTCCGCTTCTGGTATAGATTCGCGTTCGGTTTCAGCCGCCTTGTCGCGGTTACGGTCAGCATCAAACATCACATTTCGTTCCAAGTGCTTGCTCTCTTCTCCTGCAACATGTACGTAGATCAGTTCAGTCTTGGCTTATTGTATCATACGTATCTGGTATTGCAAGCAACATAGTGTTCTATTTCATGATTGACTCGTATTTTTCAGTAGGTCTACTTATTTTTTCGGCTGCTCAGGCCTTTTCAATAGCTGGGTAAAGCAATACCGATTTTGGGTCCGTCCCATTTCTGTGAGGCCGGGGCCGAAGCTGATCTGCTTGTCCACTAGAGGGCGCATAGGCCTACAGAGCCGCTTTGTTTGATTACACGCTGGCTAACTGACAATTTTTGCTGTATTCCCTATTCTTGCTATTTTTTGCCCAGTGCTAAAAAAAAGCAATTTTTGGCTGACCATAGAGATTCTGGCCGCGCTCCAAAGTTTCCCTCCTCGCTGCTATTAGATGGCCAAAAATGAGAAGTGGAATCATTGAGCAAGAGATGGAGGTTTTTACTTCTCTACAACGGGATTGTTAAGGGCGACTTGCCCTTGATCTGGGGCGCGGGGCGTTGCCCTGATTTTTTCCTCTCCCTTGCCGCCGCCAGGCGGCACAAAAACCAGAAGTGGAAATTCTAAGCTAGAGGTGGGACGACTTTAAGTCAGTTCTGTAACTGTATATACTATTAGAACGTAAATGTTTTGCAGCGTCTATATATATTGGGGAGAGTTATGCTTTTCTCGGATGAAATTTCTACATCAAGCGAAAAAGGATGCACGCAAATATGGGCTTACCGCTTGCATTGTCGCCAGGCACGGTAATCGGGGGACATTATATTATCGGGGCTCTCATCAATAGTGGAGGCTTTGGGGCTGTTTATCGGGGAGTTGATACGAGTGAGGGGAATCGTGCCTGTGCTATTAAAGAGATGTATGATGTGACTCCTTCTGCCCGTCGTCAGGCTTTAATGGAGGCGAGTGTCCTTTTTACAATAAGGAGCAAACACCTTCCAGAGGTTTACGATGCGCTGGAGGCAAACGGACGCTTTTATCTGATCATGCAGCTGATTGAGGGCAAGAATCTTTTACAACTGTTGCAAGATCGGACTGGTCCGGGAGTAGCTGTCGGCGAACAGGAGCCTTTTCAGCAGTCGCAGGGGCCATGCAGCGAGCAGGAGGTGTGTAGCTGGCTCTTGCCGATCATGGATGTGCTGCAGGAGTTGCACAGCCGTAATCCTGCGGTGATTCATCGCGATATTAAGCCGGGGAATATTATCCTTACTCCACAGCAGATTGCGGTTCTTGTTGATTTTGGCCTTACCAGACTCTATGATCCTGATAAGGATACGCAGTCGATGGTGCGCGCTGTTACCGAGGGTTTCAGCCCTCTGGAGCAGTATGTAAGCAGGACAAGCCCCCAATCGGATATCTATTCGATGGCGGCGACGATGTACCTGTTGCTGACGAATCGGCGCCCTCCTGCGGCTATTGGGCGTAGCGTAAATGATAGCCTGATTCCACCTCGCCAGCTCAACCCGCTCATTTCGACGAAGATGGAGCGCGCGCTGCTGAAAGCGCTGGCTGTGCAGGCCGATCAGCGCTATGCAAGTATGCGCGAGTTTGCACAAGCTTTGCAGGAGCCGGCCTTTAACGCTTATGCCGATCCTACGATTGCTATGGCGCCGCCGGTGAGCTCTTTGAATACGATACAGGCACCACAGCAGCCGACGCCGGCTTCAGCGATAAACTCTGCTAATACGGTGCGGACGCCGCAGCCAACAAATGTACCGCAGGTGGCTCCGGCTACACAGGGGACCAATAAGCAGCATACTCCTCCCGTCCATGCCTACGCTGGCGTGAGTATGCAGAGGCCGCCAACTGCTCCGCAAGCGCCACAGCCTCGGGTGGTGCCTCCGGCCAGGAATAAGCGTAAAGCGCCGCGCGGGGCTTATCCCTATACGGGAGGAGCGAATCCGTCCTATCCATTTCTTCCGGCTAATCCCGGCGGTCAGATGATGGCGCAACCTGTGGCTATGCCGCTGGGACCAATTCCTAGCGCTTCGGGCCAGGGTTGTCTGTGGGGATTGTTGCAAGGCGTTCTGGGGGCACTAGTGGTGCTTTCTTTGAAGCAGGAAGCTGGATTCTATCTGGCTATCCTGATGGGCTTTGGCTTCTACGTCGTGGCTGGCTTTTTTACGACGCGGCGTGGAGGAAGCTCTTTGCGCGGAGCAGGTGCTGGTCTGTGGGCTGGCATTGTAAGCGCTATGGTTTTCTGGGTGGCTCTGGGCGTTGGTTTGCTGATTATGGTTACACAATTCCTGCAGAAAGATCCTGAGCTGGCCCAACGGCATGGCCCTGCTTTTATTCCTCGGATGCTGAGCCGAGCCTGGGATGCAGTATTGCCAACCTTCCCCACACAACAAATTGCTCCAGGGCAATCTACGTTTTCTAATCTGCTGATCTTGCTGGGGGTGGGCGCGTTGCTGGCCCTGAGCTTTGGCTGGATTGGTGGGAGCCTGGGAAAATCTTTCTATAAGGCGCGGGTTACTAACAGATTGAAGCCCTAAAGGCAGTGCTATCAGGCGTACTCAGGCTATAGCTTTCGGCTCAGGATGGAGGCAGGGCAAAGTATAGCTGCTCCGCTCCATCCTGAAATGATTACCGGCCTCTAGAAGCTACTTTGAGAGGCTATCAGAGGCCGGGGACGTCTCGGGAAGAATACTTGTAAAGAAGTATTTAGGATTGTTCTCGTTTAAGGCGGTGATCCAGCCCAGCACAAATCCAGAGTTCCACTTCTCGTTGTGCCTTTTATCGAGCAGGCATTCTTTGAGGAAGGTAATGATGGATTGGCTGGTGAGAGGATATGGCTGCTCACTATTGGTATCGTAATGATAAAGGCAGCCATTGAAAAAGCCTTCTGTAAAATCCTCGTCGTCATCTACAATCGAGCTTTTTCCGATTTTGAGCATGGTCTGACGTGCCATTTTGCAAGTTCCTTTCTCTCGACTTGACTAATGGCCCCTCTTGCCGCTATGCTTGCGACGTGGAGTGGCTAGATTGGTGTTAACTATTGGCTAGTCTCTTCATAAAGGTCTACGTTCCCTCGTAGGCCTTTTTACGTTGGTGTTGCACAGCTTTGCGGCCAACTATGAACGGTTCATAATAAAGTGTCCTCCTCCGTTTTTTTGCCCTTCAATTGCTTTAGCTCTATATGAGCTTCATATTAAGTTTGCCTTTGTTTGCCAATGTAAGTCAATCTACGTTTAAATTGGCGGACATACTAGAATAATAAAGTATACTATTCGGGATAGTCAAGATATTGTTTGTATATACTTATAAATAATAATCTTTGAGAAATTTCTAATCTATTGCGTGAATCTGTCCATTAACGTATACTTACGTATACTTAGTAAAGGAGGCCTGATACAATTATGCCAATATCGATAGATGGAGACGAGTACTATACTATTGAAGAGGCTCGTCAATATCTAGGAGGCATTTCGAGGGAGACGTTGCGTAAAAAAGCCCAGAAGAATGGCATTAAAAGATATGCGAAGGGTATTTCGCGGACAATCTATTATCGCAAATCTGATCTTGATCAGTTAAACGAGCTACGCCCGCTGGATGAGGATAAATAAGTCTTTCTTTCAAAGCCCGATAGGCGTCTATTGAGACGTGTAGAGATTCTCTTTATGAGGCTGCAAGCTTCAAGCGATAAATCTAAAAACAAGAGGGTTGACCCGGATGACAGATCTACTCACAGTAGAACAGGTAGCCCAGGAACTGCAGGTAAATGTCAAAACTGTCTATCAGTGGATCAAAGCGAAGCGGCTGAAAGCTACCAATATAGGTACAAAAAATAGAGCTAACTGGCGTATCGAACGGAAGGACCTTGAGAACTTTCTTGACGAGGGGAAAACTGACTAAGGAGGCCTGCTGTTATGCCCGATCAGCAGGTTAACTGTTGAAGAGCTGCGCGTCCATCCTAAGACGGTTCGTCAATGGATACGAGAAGGTGAGCTTGACGCGTTCGATACTGGCAGAGTTAACGCATATCGGGCAAAGATTTGAACGATTTTATCTAGAAACGTAAAACGAGTAAAAGAATTAGAAGAAAGCAAGAGTAAGTTGTGTCTTGCCGGTCTGCTCATCCACATGTGCTATTTCATTGAAAGTCAGCCGAAAAAGCCTCATTATTATATCCATGGAATTTTTGTACGAGCCATTATGAGGCAGTAAGGAAGGTAGGCAACGTTTTTTGGCTACTGAACAGAATAACGCAACTTCAATAGCTACGACACCGGAAGACTCATCTTTAGCTGTTACAGATATCGCGCAGACGCTCAGCTCCGAATTGAGTTTGTCGAGCGGGCAGATTGCGCGCACGATTGCTTTGCTGGATGAGGGCAATACTATTCCCTTCATCGCGCGCTATCGTAAGGAAGTGACCGGCAGCCTGGACGAAGTGCAGATCCAGGCCATTGCGGATCGTACCGCGTCCTTGCGCGCCTTGCATGAGCGCAAGCAGGATGTGCATCGTCTCATCGAGACACAGGGCAAGCTAACGCCAGAACTCGCCGCCGCCATCAGTGCAGCTAAGACTTTGCAAGAGGTTGAGGATCTCTATTTACCCTATCGGCCCAAGCGCAAGACGCGGGCCAGCGTCGCTCGCGAGAAAGGGCTTGCGCCCCTGGCTGAGGTTATCCTGCAGCAGCTTGAAATAGCAGGCGATGCGCAGGCAGCTTTAGAAAAGCATGCCAAACCTTTTCTTGATGCTGAAAAAGGGGTCGAGACCAGCCTGGAGGCGTACGCCGGAGCCAGCGATATCGTCGCCGAGATTATTTCTGAAGATGCCAATGTGCGTGGGAGCATGCGCTCATCTTTCTTCAAGCGCTCAACAGTGGGAGCTAAGGCTGCAGATCCCGAGAAGCTGGCAGAAAAAGATCCCACAGGCGTCTATCAGTTATACTACGATTTCAACGAAGACGTAACGAAGCTGGTGCCGCATCGCGTTCTGGCCCTCAATCGGGCTGAGCGCGAAGATGTCTTGCGCGTCAGCGTCTCGCTGTCCTATGAGCAGGCTAAAGCTTATATCACGCAACACTATCCAGTTAAAGCTAGCTCGCCATTCGCCTCTATTCTCTCCGAAGCCATGGAAGATGGCTACAAGAGGCTGCTGGCTCCGGCCATGGAACGCGAGGTGCGCATGGAGTTGACGCGGCAGGCCGAAGAGCACGCGATCAATATCTTTGCGGCAAACTTGCGCAATCTCTTGCTTCAGCCGCCCTTACGTGGCAAAAAAGTGCTGGGCATCGATCCCGGCTTTCGTACTGGTTGTAAATTGGCTGTCGTGGATGAAACAGGCAAATATATCATATCGGATACCATGTATCTCCACCAGGCCGATAAGGCTCGCGATCTCCTGCGCAAGCTGCTAGAACACTATCAGATAGAGATTATTGCTATCGGGAACGGCACAGCTTCGCGCGAGACTGAGCAGTTAGTTGCGGCGCTGATTAAGGATCTGGAGAGCGAAAAAGGGAAAACCAGGCAGACGGGCTATATGATTGTGAATGAGGCCGGCGCTTCGGTCTACTCGGCTTCGGAGGCGGCGCGCGAAGAGTTTCCGACCCTTGACGCTACCCAGCGCGGCACGATCTCGATTGCGCGCCGCCTGCAAGATCCTCTGGCCGAACTGGTGAAGATCGATCCAAAGGCGGTTGGCGTTGGGCTCTATCAGCATGATGTGGATCAGAAAGATCTGGCAGCCATGCTGGACCGCGTTGTGGTGTCGTGCGTAAACTTTGCTGGCGTGGAAGTCAACTCGGCCTCTGCAGCTTTGCTAAAGCACGTTTCGGGCATCAATACGCGGGTGGCGAATGCGATTGTCAAGTACCGTGAGGCCAACGGACCCTTTAAATCGCGTGAAGAGCTGCATAAGGTGCCAGGTCTGGGACCTGCCACTTTTGTGCAGGCCGCTGGTTTCCTCAAGATTGCTAATGGCAACGAATTGCTTGATAATACCTTTATCCATCCAGAGAGCTATAATGCGGCACGCGCTCTATTAGATATGTTGCCCGGCGAGAAGACGGCTCGCCCTTCAGAACGTATCACCCAATTTCGCCAGCTGGTAAAGCTGCAAAACAGCTTGGGGCGCAGCAAGCGCAACCAGTCTGCCGGCGGAGGCTGTGAGCAGGCAGCCTGGTCGGATCTTGCCAAAAAGATCGGTGTCGGACTTCCAACGCTACAGGACATTCTGGAAAACCTTGAGAAGCCCGGCCTTGATCCACGCGACGCTCTGCCAGCGCCTATTCTGCGCCATGACGTCCTGAAGATGGAAGATTTGCAGACCGGCATGGTCTTGCAGGGCACCGTACGTAACGTCGTAGACTTTGGTGCCTTTGTCGATATTGGTGTTAAGCAAGATGGCCTAGTGCATGTCTCGGAGATGGCCGACCGTTTTGTCAAAGATCCGCTCAGTATCGTCTCAGTGGGCCAGGTTGTGCAGGTCCGTGTGCTCAAAGTAGATATGCAGCGTGGGCGCGTGCAGTTGAGCATGCGCGGCATTGAGCAGTAAGCAAGACTCTCTATTGCCGATATGGCAGAGTTAGCGGGTTGTGAGCGCAAAGCTAGCGCTTATGACCCGCTTGCTAGCCGGGCTTTTCTGCTAAAAGCAGTTCCACAGAGAGGGTCAAAAAACCATTAGCTTCTTGACCCTCCACAACTCTCCGGGTCATACGGTAGGCTAATTCCTCCGCTCTCGAATGGCGGGAGAGGAATTGGCTGACTCGGTGCTGCTCTTAAATTCGCCAGCGAAGATTATAGTTGTTCTATGCGCCGGGTGCAATCAGCATACACTTCCTCGATCCAGAAAACAGGCTCCTCTCCGTTTTGCGCGCGCTTGAAATCGCGCAGGGCATCATGATAGTTGCCCTCTCTGTAGGCGATCAGGCCGCGCACTGCATAGGCTTGCTGGCAATGCCCGTCGAGTTCCAGAGCGTGTAAGCAATCGGCGCGCGCCTGCTCATACTCATCCTGCCAGCAATAGACACGCGCACGATACGCGTAGCCGGAAGCGCTGGTATGCTCGCTAAGCGCTTTCTCGCAATCGTTGAGCGCCTGCTGATATGCACCGCGCCCGGCGTAAATCCAGGCACGATGGAGGTAGGGGGCGCCATCGTCTGGTTCACATGTCAGGGCTTTATTAAAATCGGCAAGCGCGCGCTCAGCATCTCCCTGGGCATAAAAGACCTGACCTCGATTGTCGTAGTAGAGCCAGTTCTCTGGCTCAATTTCGCATGAGTAGCTATAGGCATCAATAGCCGTGTCATACTCTTTCAGGCACAAAGAGAAATAGCCCAGCGCATCGTAGACCGAGGCATCACCAGGCGCAAGATCCAGCGCCTGGCGCAGATATTTTCTCGCCATGTCATAGCGTTTAAGCGCGGTGCAGGCTTTGGCGGCGGAGACGAGCGCGGCGGCCAACTTGTCATCAAGCGCCCATGCTTGCTGAAAATCTGTCAGCGCCTCTTCGTGCCGATGGAGTTTAGCATAGGCGTCGCCACGCTGGAGGTAGGCGTTGGCGCTCTGCGGCTCCAATGCTAGCAAGTGATTGAACTCGTCGATGGCTCGCTCATATTTTCCTAGCGCGGCGGAGAGCAGACCCAGGCTGAGCCAGAAGCTATCAATATCCGGCCTCAGTTCTGCCGCGCGCCGATTATCCTCATAGGCCAGCTCATACTTGTCGAGTACCGCATAGAGCAAGCTGCGATTAATCCAGGCCTGAGCATCGCCAGGCTTGAGCCGCAGCGCCTGAGCATAGTCCTCAAGTGCCTCCTGATACTGACCCAGGCGGAAACGAGACATTGCGCGAAACTTATACGAATCCTGGTGTTTGGCATTCAGTTCTAGCGCCCGACTACACTCCTGAAGCGCCTGCTCATATTGCTTCTCCTCATAGGAGATACGGCCAAGACAAAACCAGAGTGCGGCCTCTGCTGGTGCCTGCTCAATCACGCGATAGAGATCCTTGCGTGCCCTATCATGATCCTCCAACCAGAGATAGACCATAGCGCGAGCCAGGAGGGCCCGCATATCTCCTGGATGCTGAGCCAGCACGCGCTGACAATCGGCCAGGGCCTGATCCAGTTTGCCCAACCGGCTGTAAACCTCTGTTTGATAGCCATAGATATCAACTTGAGAAGGATCTAGTTCCAGCGCTCGCTGACAATCGGCCAGGGCTAGCTCGTTCTCCTGCATCTCAAGATGCGTCAGAGCGCGATTCACATAAGCGCGATAATAGCGGGGAAAAAGAGCGATGGCGCTATCGAAATCCGCAAGGGCGTTGGGATACTGGCCCAGATTCATATAAGCCATGCCGCGGTTGTTATACGTAACTACATCTGTGCTGCTCAGCTCCAGGACGCGCCCGTAATCCTTAATGGCCTGATCGTATTGTTCGAGATCATCGTAAACCAGCGCTCGATAGCGATACGCCGTACTGTCGTTGGGGTCCAGTTCGATAGCGTGCGTCAGGTCAGCGATAGCGCGCTCATAATCGTTGAGGTGGTGATAGATCGATCCACGCAGCGCATAGCCATCCGCATAGTGTGGAGCAAGGGTCAGGGCCTGGTTGCAGGCATTGAGCGCTTCCGGGTAGAGACGCGCGTCGCTCAATATTAGCCCCTGCTGCCCCCACAAGTTGGCATCCGCGCGCCAGCCTGAGGGCAAGGCGAAAAAGGTTGGCGTTGGCCGGCATGCCTCCTCCAGTGCGTCAGCGAAGGCTATGATGCTGGCAAAACGCTGCTCCGGGCGCTTCTCCAAAGCGCGCCGGATAACCTGCTCAATGGCCTCTGGCAAGGCTGGTATCTTCTCACGCAGAGATGCGGAAGGCATCTCTCCACAGATCCAGGCATACGCCGTCACTCCCAGAGCGTACTGATCGCTGGCCGCAACAGCCTGTCCAGCAAATTGTTCGGGAGGCATAAAAGCCAGCGTTCCCGCGCCTCGATAGGGATCGTCGGCCTCGTCTGCTCCCTCGCGCCTCATAATTGCCAGGCCGAAATCGCTCAACAATGCCTCGTCGTTTACACCAAACAGGATATTCTGCGGCTTTACATCGCGGTGGATCACTCCCCGATCATGCGCAAATTGCAATGCGCTGGCTACCTGGCGCACGTAGACAGCGGCACGCGCAGGCGGGAAAACGACGCCTTTAGGATAACGGGAAGCAAACGCACCGCTATGAGCATATTCCATTACCAGAAAGGGCGTCTTGCCTTCCATGCCAAAATCTAGCACATGAACGATATGGGCATGGTTCAGGCCCCGCAGCAGATCCGCCTCATGCTGGAAGAGCCGAATATCTTCCTCACTTACGCCCGCAGTTGCTAGCAGCTTAAGAGCTACCTGTGTGCCGTACTGGATGTGCTCGGCAAGATAAACCGTGCCAAAACCGCCACTCCCGATGCTGCGTTTGAGGCGATATTGACCAAATTGATGGCCGAAGCCGACTCTATTCATAAAGATAATTGCTCCTTTTCCCCTTTAAGCTGGGCAGTATGTAGCTCAGCCTAGCTCAGATGGTTGATCTGATAATCCTTATAGCTGCCAGCGCTTATGACCCGCTTTCGCTTGCTACAGGGGCCTGTTCTTCTTTTGTTGGCAAGTAGCGCTCTGCATGGCCCAGGGCTGTAAAGGAGAAGCTAAAGGCGATAAGGAAGGTGAGAATACCAATCAAGCTATAGACAAGAACAATATTGCCAGTCCAGGCAATGGCGGCGGCACCGACCATTGAGCCAAGCGGGATCGCTGACCAGGCCAGCACCCTTGCCACGCTCGTCACGCGTCCCAGCAAATGATTTGGCGTGATCATCTGGCGCAGGCTGCCGGTATTAATATTGAAGAGGATGCCCAGCCCGGATGATATAGCCCACAGGATAAAAGCCAGCCAGTACCAGGGTGTGAAGGCGAAGGCCACTGTAAACAATCCGGCAAGCATAAGCGCTCCCAGGGCAACCGGGCTAAAGGACCAGCGCTTGCGCAGGGGACCGGCCAGGAGCGAGAGCGCAACGATACCCAGGCTACCCGCTGCATAGAGCCAGCTCACTTGCGTATCGTTGGCTTGCAACCGCTGCTTGGCAAACAAAATAAGCTGAGCATTGGTGGTGATATCCACAAAGTTTACCAGAGCCATCATGATCGAGATATTGCGCAAAACTGGCTGGCTGAACACATAACGTAATCCTTCCATAATGTCGTTAAGGATATGTTTCTGCTTTCTCTGGCCCGCAGCTTCTGCATTGAAGCTGACTTTAATGAGCAGTAGCGAGCAGGCAGAAATAAGAAATGAGCCGGCATCCAGATACATAAAACTGGTCAGCGGTAAAAGCGTAATGAACAGGCCGGCCAGAAGTGGACCGGCGATGCTGGCTGCCGAGTAGCTGGCCTGAATGCGCCCGTTGGCTGTGACCAGATCGTCCTGTTTGACCAGACTGGGGATGGCGGCAAATTCGCCTGCATCAAAGCAGATGGTGAGCGTTGAGTGTATAAAGCCTACCGCGTAGATCCACAAGACGGAAAGCAGACCGAAGCGGGCGAAGATAGGAATTGTAGCAATGACCGCAGCTCTCGCGATATCCGTAAACAGCATTAAGCGTTTGCGATCCACTCTATCAGTCCAGGCGCCCAGCACTAAGCCAAAGAGCAAATATGGCAGCAGATTGACCGCCGTAGTGATGCCCAGGTTAATCGCCGAACCGGTGAGCTTATACACAAGTAAGGGCAAGGCGAAAATGGTGATCGAGCTGCCAAGATTTGAGATGGTTTGACCAGTCCAATAATACCAGAAATCCCTCTTCAGATGAGAAACTGCTGACAACTTCTCTGCTCCGGATTCTTTCATATGCGCCTCTTTCATTAAACTTAATGATTAGTGCTCTGTCAAGGTTGGCGTGACGGGTGAAACAAATGAGGATGCAAGGGCCGGCCGCCTACGGCGGTGTGCTCGCCTGCATCCTCAAGGTGATAAGAACGGATCGATGGGTTATATGAGCGATTTAGGTAAATAATTTGGATCAAAGATAGTATGCAATATAAATATTCATGAGTCAATACGGGAGAAGAGAATTAAGCGTCGTATACGGGGAGAGATAACAGACAGGGCACAAAATAAGACCGGGAAGAAGCTCTCTTTTTTGAGAGTCTATCTTTCCCGGCCTGTTCTAGCAAGATAACAGCAGAGAGCTACCTATAACCGCAAGTTATTGATAGCTGGAGGTATCAGCACATGGTGTTGCCGTAGAGATGTAAACGTTGGCCCAGTCGTCCGGCGGCGGTGCGATGGTTGGGACATCGGTCATGCCAACAACACAAGGTTTGCGTACAATAGATTGGACGTTCTGGTAGACGGGCAGCCAGGCCACATCGTTGACCATCTGCTGTTCAACCTGATTGTATTGCTGCATGCGCTCAGTCTGATTCTGGTTGATATCAGCCTGTTCCATTAGCTTCTGATTAGCCTGCTGCTGCGCTGCCTGTGGCGTATTGTTCTGGCCATAGTTCATGTTGTTCTGCGATGAGCCCTTATCAAAGAGCAGAGTGGTCCAGTCCTGGGGATCGGGATAGTCGGCGATCCAGTCTACATACCACATCATCAAGCCTTTGGAGCTATTTTGCGCCGTACCAATGTCATCAAGCAGCTTGCTGAACTCGATATCGTTAATCTTGACGCTAACGCCAAGGACGCTTTGCCACATCTGCTGTTCGACGGCGATTTCGTTGCGGGCAGCCTGCGAGCCCTCAGTAGAGACGTTCACAGTAATTGGCGGGAGCGTACTCAGGGTCAGGCCTTCTTCTTTTAAGCCTTCCTGGAACAATTTCTTGGCCATCTCAGGATCGCCCTTGGTATCCTTCACGCCTCCCGGTCCGGTGAGATTCGGATTATAGCCAGGCATACCTTCAGGAATGATGTGATTGGTCGGAATGGCCGCGCCCTCGTAGACCTTGTTGGCGATGAGATCTTTGTTCAAGGCCAAGGCAAAGGCCTGGCGAATCTTGATGTTGTCGAAGGGCTTGGTCAGATAGTTCATGGCAAAGTAGTAGATGTCAAGCTGGGGCACCGGGTGATACTGACCATTGGGCAAGGCCTTGGCCTCTTTCAACTGGGCGGTAGGAACCAGCGCATAGCTCAGGCGGTTGATCTGATAGTCCTTGTACGGAGTGTCAGCAGCCTTGTAGAAGGGGAAGACAACCTTTTTCATTTGTGGCTTGGGCCCATAATAATTAGGATTAGGCACGAAGTCGATACCCGTGTTGTGATCGTACTTGCCTACCATCCAGGGTCCGGCGCCGCCGCCCTCAGTAAGATGATCGGTGAATTTGCTATTCCCGTATTTATCGACAAGGCTCTTTTCGACAACGTAGGAGGTGGAATAAGAAAGAGTATCAAGAAAATATGCGGCCTTGGTACCTGTGACGATGACAACAGTATTGGGGTCAGGAGCCATCAGGCTATCCCCGATTAGGGTCTTAATCTTGCCAGAATTGAATTTGTCAGCGTCTTTAATGAGTCCCAGATAACTGCTAGCGCGAACTGATTTAAGAGCTGGATCGAGCGCTCTATTGATGCTGTAGACGACATCTTGCGAGGTTAAGGGGGTGCCGTCGCTAAATTTCAGATTTGGCTTGAGCTTAAATGTCCAGGTTACGCCATCGGATGCAACCTCGTGGGATTGCGCCAGCTGATCGACAATCTCAAGCTTATCGTTTTGCCCTACCAGACCTGTGTAGACCATACTAATAGCCTGGATTGAACGGATGTCCAGAGACATAGCCGGGTCAAAGGTCTTGATATCGGCGACTCCGGATATGGGATAGACATAGATCTGCTTATTGTCAGGTGCTTTGGTCACTGCATTACTCTGGCCCGGCGATGGATTGCTGCCTCCGCAGGCAACTACCAGCATCGCCAGCAAGCAGAGTAGAGGGGGAAGAAGCCGGGTAGATAAATTCTTACCGGTTGGCATAAATGGTTTTCTCCTCACTGAAGATAACATAAACCCGAAAAGAGTTTGCCGGAATATAGTGCATATACAATCGTTTTGTTATCTCGCTGCTTTGCGGCTGTCTCATCCTCTCCTTTCTCTAGCGCAAATGGATATTAGATACAATACCACGTATTCCACTTCTTGATAAGGTTAGGAATATGGCAAGATAGCAGTCTATACTATTACGTCATCCTTCTGATCAAAACTCTCATCTTTTCTGAAAAAAAGTCGCACTTTTTGAGCGTAATTCGCTAACTGCTGAATAAATAAGCTCAAATTTTTATGGCTTAAATTGACAGCATTCTTTTGCTCTATAATATCTGCACTGGATACAACTAGGCGGGAAGCAACTTATTGCTGAAAACCTGGGCTTGCAGGCATGCATTATGGGCAAATGCACGCTATACTATTAAGAGAGGTGCTAAAGGGGAGCGTGTAAAGAGCTTTTATTGTCTTCTGAACAAATTACTATTGCGAGAGGAATTGCGTGTGACGACAAAACAATATAGCTTTGAACGTTATCTCAATGTAAGATCCGCGTATGGGCCAGGTTTTTCGCCCGATGAAAGCGTGCTGAGCTTTTTGACAAACATTACAGGCGTGGCCGAGGTATGGAGCGTGTCCCTGGAGGATAAGCATATTCCACGTCCTTTATGGCCTGAACAATTGACATTCCGTGGAGAGCGTGTCGCCAGCGCGGCGTTTTCTCCGCAAGCCAATGAGTTGCTTGTAGCTGCAGATAGTGGCGGGAATGAACTGATGCAGCTCTACTTGCTCGCTGCCGATGGCTCACAGCTCATCGATCTGACTGCACGTCCCAATACAATGTATCTTTTTGGCGGCTGGTCGCCTGATGGCAAGCGCATTACATATAGCAGTAATGAACGCGATCCACGCTATTTTGATATCTATGAGCGCGATATGGCCAGCGGCGAAGTTCGTGCTATGCTTGTCCAGGATGGCTCAAATTATGCCTATGGCTATGCTCCAGACGGCTCCAAGATACTGGTTTCCCGTCAGAACTCCAATGTACGCAATCAACTTATCCTTATAGATACGATTAGCGGAGAGGAACGGGTACTTGTTCCCGAGATCAGCGAAGGTGCGGCTGCGCATCTTTTGCCCGCCTGGTCAATTGATCGGCGAGGCCTGTATTTGCTCAGCAATCGGGATCGCCAGTTTCTGTCGCTGGCCTACCTGGATCTTGAAACATCGCAGATGACCTATCTGACGGATCTCTCCTGGGATATCGAGTTGTTGGCCCTGACCAAAGATGGCACGCGTATGGCTATGGTGATTAATGAGGATGGTTGTTCGCGCTTAGAGCTCTTTGACGTCTCGCGGGGTTGGCAGGAGCGCCAGGAGCTCAGAGGGCCGGTCTTGCCGCGCGGCGTTGTGAATGAGGTAGTATGGTCACCCTATGGCTCAAAGCTGGCGATTACCCTGACTGCGGCCGATGATGCGATGGACGTATGGGTCTGGGATTTCGATCACGGCGTTATTCGGCGGACTACACAAAGCTCGCTGGGCGGTATCCCACGTAAGGCCTTGGTCTCGCCGTCTTTGATTCGCTATCCTACCTTTGATGGGCGCGAAATACCAGCCTTTCTGTATTTGCCGCAGAGCAAACAACGCAACCTGGGTGTGGTGATTAATGTGCACGGTGGACCAGAAGGGCAGACGCGGCCTATCTTTGATCCCGTCACTCAATACCTTGTCTCGTGCGGCTATGGCGTTCTCGCGCCCAATGTACGTGGGAGCACAGGCTATGGCTACGAGTATCAGAGCCTCGATGATGTGGAACTGCGTATGGATTCAGTGGCTGATCTACGCCACGCGGCTCTCTGGCTTACCGAAAAGGGTATTGCGGACCCGCACCGCCTGGCCGTTATGGGCGGGAGTTACGGCGGATTTATGGTGCTTTCCGCGATTACTACCTATCCCGAGCTCTGGGCGGCGGCCGTCGATATCGTAGGAATTGCCAACTTTGTTACTTTCCTGGAAAATACTGGACCCTGGCGACGCAAGCTGCGCGAGGCTGAGTATGGGAGCCTGGAGCAGAATCGCGCATTTCTGGAAAAAATATCGCCTATACATGCTATAGATCGCGTTGTCGCTCCTCTCTTTGTTGTGCATGGGGCAAATGATCCACGCGTGCCCATTGGTGAGACTGAACAAATAGTGAGCGCCCTGCATCAGCGCAATGTGCCCGTTGAGTATCTGCGTTTTGAAGATGAAGGGCACGGCCTGATTAAGCGCGCTAACCGCCTGGTCGCTTATCCAGCCATAGCCAATTTCCTGGCGAAATACCTTGGTGAGTAGCTTGCACTGAGGGTCTCAATTGCCTATGTGTAGGTTATAGGGCCAGATGGGGCAGGGAGCTTAAGGCTCCTTGCCCTCGATCGCTCGCAGTTGTTCAACTAATAGCGGCAGCAGAACATGGACATCGCCGACAACTCCAATATCTGAATGGCGGAAAATGGCAGCGCGCTTATTTTTATTGATAGAGACAATAAAACCTGCTTTACGAATACCGGCCAGATGCTCGGATGCTCCTCTAATGCCCAGCGCGAGATAGAGCTGTGGCGAGATGGCTCGCCCCGTCAAGCCGATCTGTTTTTGCCTGGGTAGCCAGCCCTGATCAGTTACCGCGCGGGTAGCCCCTATGGCGGCATCGAGCAGGGAAGCAAGCTGATATAGGGTTTGGTAGTGCTCGGGTTCGCCCAGGCCTCTACCCACGCCAAGGACAGTATGGGCCGCCTCAAGATCGGCTACCCCTGTATCCTCATCTGTGTGCTCTAAGATGTGTGTATGAATTTGTTCGGCAATACCTTCCACGACAACGGCTTCAATCCGGGGCTCACGCGTGAAATCGGGCTCGGCGGAGGTGAGCATACCCGGACGCAAGGTAGCCATGGCAGGAGTGGTATTGGAGAGAATCGAGGAGACAATGCTACCACCAAAGGCAGGTTTGTATTGGATCAGGCGTTGTTGTTCGTCGATGCCCAGATCAATACAATCGCCGGTGAGGCCGAGCCCAAGACGTGCCGCGACGCGCGGGGCCAGGTCGCGTCCATTAGCGGTTGAGCCCATGAGGACGACGGCTGGTTGATAGCGCTGAATAGCCTCAGCTATTGCGGCTGTATAGCCTTCGGTTGTGTAGTCTGCCAGGGCAGGATCTTCAATAAGATAGATGCGCTCAGCTCCGTACGCTGCCAACGTAGCAGCCTGCTCGGCAACTCCCGGGCCTCCCAACAGGACCGTGGCCAACTCGCCGTGCAGCGTCGCTGCCAGTTCCAGCCCTTTGCCCAAAAGTTCGAGCGTAGTCCGGCGTATCTGATCTTTGCCCGTCGCCTTCTGCTGTGCATGTTCGGCGATGACCCACACTGCTCTGTCGGAATGGATAGCTTCTCGCGGCTGTAGAAGCGCTGAGGGGATCTGTGTTTTCTTCTGCGAAATAGCCGGGCCTTTTGTCGGCTTCGTGAGCAATCCCTGTTCTCTGAGAGCGGCGATGAGCACCTCAACAGTTTTTGCTGGCTCGCTTTCGGCGATGATTCGCCCGGCCCGTTGCTGGGTATCGGCTTCAATAGCCGCAACCCAGGTAGGTGAGCCCGCCTGCCCAAAGCTAGCTGACTGAGTGAATTGTAGATCTGCAGCAGTAATCGTCTGAATGCGCTCCCCGGCCTGCTCGCTGGCTCGGCGTATTTCGTGCTCATCGGGCCATATGCCCTCATTTATTCCTTCGGCCGTCGTTACCAGAGCCGGCAGAGGGACACTGAGCAGTTCGCTGCCCTCGTCAAGTTCGCGGCGAGCTCGCAACGCGCGTCGGCCATTTTGAAGCTGAAGATCCAGCTGTTGTACAGCGCTGATCTGGGGCAAGTGTAGCATCTCGGCAATTTCTGGCCCAACCTGGGCCGTTTCGGCATCGATACTGTGACGGCCACAAATAATCAGATCGATCTCCTGCTGCGAGCTGGTGTCAAGATGTTGTAGGGCCATTGCCAAGGCGCGGGCTGTAGCGGCCGTATCGGCTCCAGCAAAAGCGCGATCGTTTAAATGAAAAGCCTTATCAGCTCCCATCGCCAGGGCCGTAGCCAGGGCTTCACGTGCTTGAGGTGGACCCATTGTCACGACGATAACTTCTCCTCCGTGAATATTACGAAGGCGTATCGCTTCGGTGATCGCGTAGATATCCAGCTCATTGATCTCTAAGGGGACACCTTCACGAACGATGCGGCGCGTGGCAGGATCAAAGCGTAGGGCTGAGAGAAGCGGTACCTGCTTGATACAGACCGCGATCCTGAGAGGACCGAGAGAAGCAGGCTCTGAGAGGGATTCTACCATGTTGGGAGAGACTCCTTTTGTGCTTTATTTAGGATTAACACTGAAAAAGCTGTATTTATGCCACGGCGGCTCTGCATGCAGCCGCTGATGTTCAGGTCTATTAGTTATTATATGTGCTTATGCGTCGGTAGAGTAAAGGAGTCATTCTATGCCAGGTTCCTTTCGTATCGGTACTATTGCCGGGATAGATATATACGTCAACTTTAGCTGGCTGATTATTCTTGTCTTGTTGACCGACTCGCTAGCTTCGGGCTGGTTTCCCTCTGCTTATCCAGGTCAGACGCTGGTGACGTACCTGTTGCTGGGCTTCATTTCGGCAATTCTGCTGTTTGTCTCCGTGCTGCTCCATGAACTGGGACACTCGTTAGTTGCGCGTGCGCAGGGGCTGTCTGTGAAGAGCATTGTCTTATTCATCTTTGGGGGAGTTTCCAATATCGAGCAAGAGCCGCGCACGGCCGGTGGCGAGTTTTGGATGGCCGTTATCGGGCCCGTGATCAGCCTGGCCATTGGCGGCATTGCCTACGGGTTCTTTGTCCTGGCCAGCGGCAGCAAATCGGCACTGGCGGCTATATTGATGTATCTGGCGGCTGCCAACATTTTGCTTGGCATTTTTAACTTGATCCCCGGTTTCCCGCTGGATGGTGGGCGCGTTTTGCGCGCTATTGTCTGGAAGGTAACCGGCAGGCCCACAACCGCTACCCAGGTTGCGACATTTATTGGTCAGTTAGTGGCTTATCTCTTTATTCTGTGGGGGATTCTGCAATTTTTCAGCGGAAATCCGCTCGGTGGCATCTGGCTGGGTTTTATTGGCTGGTTCTTGTTGACGGCGGCTCAATCCGTGCGTGCCCAGGCCACCTACGATACCTTATTCAAGGATGTGACAGTCTCGCAGATGATGAATGCGCATCCGATGACAGTACCTGCCAATATCTCTTTACAGAAGCTGGTAGATGAATACTTCCTTCCCCAGGGCCTGCGTTCCGCCTTGGTCATGCAGGGGGATATCCTGGCCGGCCTGATAACACTTAGCGATATTCGGCACGTACCGCGCGAGGAATGGCCGCAGACGCCTGTAGGCTTTGTGATGAAGTCGGTTGATAAATTACATGTGGTCTCGCCCCAGCAGAATATGAAGGATGTGCTTGTGCTTATGAATGGTCGCGATGTAAACCAACTGCCGGTAGTCGAGAATGAGCGGCTCGTTGGCGTACTCAGTCGCGATGCGGTGATTCGCTCCTTAGAGGTGCGGCAAAGACTTGGCTTGCGGCAGGTGCGTACAGATGAAGAGTCCCAAAGTCAGGGGCCGCGCGAAGAGCATAAGGATCAGGAGCCGCATGCTGTATGAATAGCACAAAGCTTGCTAAGCCTTATCACATCATGCATCCTTCAGAATGAGATATAGTTGAGGAGCCATAGTAAAGAATGGCGCATACTAGAGTCCGGCGCAAGGGGGACAGAAGCGGGAGGGCTAGGGCTGCCGCCAGCTAGCATCCTGCTCTCCTGCGTACTCAATGGAGAAGGTTCTCTAGCCATTTCGGACAGAGAGCGTCATATACACTTTTTCGTTACTCGTACTCTAAATTAGCTTGATATGACGGGACATCCAACGCAAGCTTTGCGATTTTAGGTTGGAGATGAGCCATCTAAAAACTCGGGTTTGCTGAACCGAGGGCTTTCTGCTGGGCTTTTGTGAGATACTTCATAGATTGAACATGGGAAAAATGTAATACTGTCCTTACCACGGAATAAGTGGATCAGCTCTCTCTCTTCGTCGATCAAGCTGTATGGAAACACTGGCCTTTTGCCTGCGACGCCCAACCAGGATATGTCTACTCTTGCAAAGGACTCTCGATGCAGATTCGCAATGAGCTTGCCCTAAAAGGGAACATATGGCCGCAGTACATCTAGCACTCTTCAAACAATATGCAGGAGCTCGGAACGAATGGAAAAAGTGCTCCCCGAGATTCTTCGTCTACTTCTAGCGTTCCCTTTTTAAAAATGCGAGAGAGATTGAAATACTCTACATAAGAGCTTCTGGTGGGTAGCGCCGAACAAGATGATGGCCAATACTGAGGCAAGGCTTAAGCTCTATCTTAATTAGCAGAATCTCTGGATAGCGCCTGGCGATACCTGTGGCTATCAGGACGTGTGCCGCTGCTATGAGCAATGAAGGGTCTCCACACCACAGGATGCCGATAAGGCGATGATAAGGACGCGACAAAGTGTGTAGGAGATTCCCTTTAGTGGCTAGTCTGAGCTTCTTTGCATACCGCTTGAAAATCCTCTCTCTGAATCTACCCAGATGGATAAATGCATTTATGAAAATAAATGCTCTCTATTCGTATTCTCACGACTTGAAAGGATTCGACATTATGTTGCGCAGATTAGCAATTTACTTAGCTGGTACGGGTATTATTTTCATCGTTGTTAGCTTCATAGCCAATACTCAGGCCACGATGCCAGAGATCGCTAATAAACTTCTGTTGAACTTTGGCGGTATAGGGGTGGTATTCCTGATCATTGCAGCCGTTTGCTGGCTTATCGGAAAGCGGTCATAGGAGGAAGCCCCTCTCTTAGCATCAATTTGTTTCGCATCGATACCTGGCACATAGGACAAGGCGACAAAGGCGCGGTTTTTCCCACTTTGTCGCCTTTGCTCGTCTCGCCTATCTGTTGAACTCAAGATGTTCCAGTTCTATCGCATGAGGGAAAGTCATGTCTTTATGTTCGGCTATTGGCAGCCTTCCAGGAGTTGTTGCTGCGTTTGCATATCCTTATGATGATGAATTTATGGTTTTGCCATCCCTCAACCTGGTAATTGTCATGTATCAAATTTAATGATTACCAGCGTAATACTATTGAGAGAAAAATTATCCGGATTGCGTTACTCGGACGTCGTAATGTTTAAGAATCAGAGCTGTTGTAAAGTCGAGTAAATACGCGGAACTGTTCAGGGCAGCCTCCCTTCAGGAGGATTTGGAGCAATGCCTCAAAACCTCCGCCCTGGACTCGCTGCTTTGCAACAGCTCTGATATAAGGGTGGAAGTGTTGCACAAGTGGGAAGAAAGTATGATTGTCAGAACGGCATTCTGAGGCCAGTTTTGGGGCTTGCGTGCCAATTTTGCCCTCTCTTCTTCCCTCGACTGAGGTAGGCGTCGGAGAATCCAGCACGCTCCGGAGTAGAAAGATACGTCATGTTGTACCAGGTTATCGTATTCATGTATAATGATGTGTATAGAAATAGTCTGGTATAATATGAGTAATGAGAAGAAAGTACCAGGCATACTACGCTTCCCCATCATAAGCTGTACACTGTCTCCTGATGTCTTGGAGAGGTGCCTGTTTTCTTATATAAAGATTTGTTTCACGGTCTCTTTCCTGTTTTTGTAGCAGGGATCGATTTGAGACGCATTCTTTCGCGGTAGAACGGAGCAAAGCAGAGAATTGAGCAACTGTGGGTTCTACCAGAGAGCCAGGGTGGCGACGAAAGAACGCTGGCCTGTAGACAGAGTAGCGACAAGATGCGGAAGATTAAGTATATATAAGGGGGCCCTATGCTTTCCTTTACAAACGTTTGTGCTCTTTCCGCATGCAAGGGCTTATAGGGTCAACAGGAGTTGGTACTGACTGGATGACCTTTATCAGGTGAGGTGAATTAATGGATGATAAAGCTAGTCGCCGGAATGGTGAGGATGGGAATAGCCGGCGGCAAAAGCAAATGCGGATTGACGGACGTAAAGTCTGGAAATTTCTTCGAGACAAAAAAAATATCCTTTTAGCAAGCGTGCTGCTACTGGCGATAGTGGCACTTCTGTTTGGGATCTTTAGCCAATTTCAGCCTCCCGCCACAGACTTCACGCCCAGTGGAGAAACGGCTATTGACTATAGTACTTTTGTAAAGCAAGTAGAGGCTGGTAATGTACTGGCTGTCACGGTTAGAGGAAATGATATTAATGGATTGCTAGCATATCCTCTTGCCCAGGCGCGTAATGCCTCTGCAACTCAGCCGGTAGCGAGACCTTCCGAAAAAAGTGTGAATACAGACTATCAAGCCTGGAATCGCTATATTGGCAATGGTAACCCAACCTGGTCTACGACAACTGCGGAGCCTTCGCTAGATCCTGATCGCGCTATCTATACGCGGGCGCATGTGGAGGGAGATGCGGGACTGATGCCGTTGTTGGTGGGCCACCATGTGCTCGTTAATTCAATACCTTTGGGACAGAATTCAGCCTGGGTAGCGCTTTTGTGGAAGGTTGTGCCGGCTGTTATCGTGATTGTGCTGCTACTCATCTTTCTGGCTGCGCGCAATAATGGGGCGCGTGGGGGTCGTTCGTTGGATAATCGCATCAGCCAGCTTGGGCGTAGTCGAGCGCGTCGTATGGAGCGGGTGAAAGAGTCGAATCCTTTGCACCCCGTAGAGCGGAAAACCCCCAGTCAGCTGGCTCGTCCAGGGCAGGCGGGTAGCTCTTATAAGCCTCGCCAGAGTACCGAGCCGCCTGTAACCTTTGCTGATGTTGCGGGCATTGATGAAGTACGGACGGAAGTTGAAGAGATTGTGCAGTTTTTGCGCTCACCTGAACGTTTCGACCGTCTGGGCGCGCACATTCCTCGTGGCGCACTCCTGGTAGGCTCTCCCGGGACCGGCAAGACGCTATTGGCCAGGGCCGTGGCGGGAGAAGCGAATGTCCCTTTCTTTAGCATAAGCGCATCCGAATTCGTGGAAATGTTTGTGGGCGTTGGCGCGAGCCGTGTGCGCGACCTCTTCAATCAGGCACGCAAGGCTGCACCCTGTGTGGTCTTCATCGACGAGATAGATGCGGTTGGGCGTAAGCGGGCGATGCGGGCTACGAACAATGACGAGCGCGACCAGACGCTCAATCAGTTGTTGGTTGAGTTGGATGGATTTGATTCCCGTAAAGCTGTAGTTGTGATGGCCGCGACAAACCGCGTCGATATTCTCGATAAGGCCTTGCTGCGCCCGGGACGCTTTGACCGTCGTATTACTGTATCTGCCCCGGATCGCGTCGGGCGCGAGGCTATTCTTAAAGTGCATACACGCAAGACTCCTTTGCACGAAGAAATTAGCCTGGAACGTCTGGCCCGTATGACTACCGGGATGACGGGAGCCGATCTGGCCAACCTGGTGAATGAGGCGGCACTCTCTGCAGCTCGTCGCGAGCTAGAGCATGTTACGTATGAATGCTTTGAAGAGGCTCTGGCGCGCGTACAACTGGGGGCGTTACGGCCTTTGATCATGAGCGAAAAAGAGCGCCAGATCATTGCTTTCCACGAGGGTGGGCATGCGCTGGTAGCCTATCATCTGCCCGAAGCCGATACGGTGAATCGTGTGACCATTTTGCCGCGCGGTCAGAGTCTGGGTGTAACGCAGTTCATTGCTGAGGAAGATCGCTATAACTATAGCCGTCAATCGCTCATGGCGCGCATTGCGGTTGGTCTGGGCGGACGTGTTGCCGAAGAGCTTACCTTTGGTACTGATCAGGTGACGACCGGAGCTGAGAATGACCTGCAGGTGGTGACAGATCTGGCCCGGCGCATGGTGACGCGTTGGGGCATGAGTGAACAGGTGGGTGTAGTGTTCGCCGATTACCAGGCTGAGGGAGATTATTCGCTCAATATGCGTG
This sequence comes from Ktedonosporobacter rubrisoli, assembly GCF_004208415.1. Lineage (GTDB taxonomy): Bacteria > Chloroflexota > Ktedonobacteria > Ktedonobacterales > Ktedonobacteraceae > Ktedonosporobacter > Ktedonosporobacter rubrisoli. Next base: position 9,816,548 of record NZ_CP035758.1, read on the forward strand.
GTTTGAGACCCGATGAAATGCCTGCTCAGGCCCAATCTCTCGTGCTGGATGCTGACGGAAACTATCGCCTCAATGGTGTGCCCACCAATCGCCACCCCTATACGCATGCCATGGCGGTTGCCGCCACGCGTTCCCATACCTCCAGTAGCGGTACGATGAGCTCGCTGATCGATGCTGAGGTACAGCGCATTCTGAACGAAGGACGTGCCATAGCTCGTGAGATCCTCACGCAGCATAATCAGCAACTGACGTCTCTAGCTAAGACTTTGATGGAAGAAGAGCAGTTGAACCGCGAGCAGTTTGAGCAATTGCTCGACGCATAAACTCATTTGGTGAACCTTGCTGACGTGATGGACTAAGAGAACCTCTAGATGGTAGAACTCCACCTGGAGGTTCTCTTTTGTATGTTTGGCGGGAAGAACCCTCAGACTGACAGCTCGGACGATGTGAACTCGACCGACAGGCGTTTGAAGCCAAACAGCGTGTGGCCTCCGAGCAGAGGCGCTGGCTCCTGCCGTACCACATGGAGGCCGGGAAGCTGCTCGATGATCATTGAAAGGGCTATAGAAGCTTCCATGCGTGCGAGTGGAGCACCGAGGCAGAAATGGACGCCGTGCCCAAACGCAATATGGCGATTCGGCTTGCGGGTAATGTCAAAGTGCTCAGGCTCTGAAAATTGCTCGCTGTCGCGATTGGCCGAGGCCAGCCAGGTTAAGACTGTGGCGTCCTCTGGGATAGTAACACCCGCGATTGTCACCGGAGCCCTGGTGACACGTTCTACGCGCCAGAAGAGTGAGGCATAGCGCAAAACTTCCTCAACTGCCCCTGGCATCAATTCGGGTTCCTTGCGCAGCCTTGCCAGCGCTTCGGGGTGCTCATCAAAGCAGCGGATGGCCTGGCTCAACAGGCTGGTTGTTGTGACATGGCCGGCCAGTAAAAGCAGATTGCAGAAACTGATTGTATCCTCTATGCTCAGATGCTCCCCGTTGACCTCGGCGGCGAGCAGATCGCTCATCATATCGTCACGTGGCGCCCGCTTGCGCTCCTCCAGCAATCCCTTGAAGTAAGCGAACATCTCCCCAAGGACGCGGGCGAGACCCTGCCTTTTTGCATCATTGCCTTGATTATTCGCGGACCGGTTCGGCTCGGAATTGCGCAATTGCTCAGAGAACAGGGCGTCGGCCCAGCGTTTGAAGTGTGGGCGATCAGATGCGGGGACACCAAGAAGTTCGGCGATAATTATTGCGGGCAGCGGATAAGCGATAGACTCGACAAGATCCACCTTGCCCGCCGGGCGCACTTTGTCAAGGAGCTCCTGTGTAATCTCGGCGATACGTCCCCGCATGCGGTCAAGCGCGCGGAGGGTGAATACCGATGAAACCAGGCCGCGATACTGCTGGTGTTGCGGTGGGTCCATGGTGAGGATATTGTGAAACTGCCATGATGGACGCTGCTCGGACGCGCCAGACGGGGCGGCGGAGCGTGCCGGAGTGCTATGCCGGAGTGCTGATGAGAAGAGGTTGTAATCGGTGATAATCGTATGGACGTCTGCGTAGCGAAACACGTGCCAGCTGCCACTCTCTTCATCCAACCATACTGGCTGCGTGTCGCGCATCTCCTGAAACCAGGCATATAAATTTTTGGCATCCTCAAGAGTAGAGAGCGTTTGGAGCATCAATGCAACCTTTCTTACTCAAAGTGGAAACTAATCGTCTTTACCAGAATCTTGCTCTGTTCGTGCGTCTGCTGATTATTGGCATATAATCCTTTCTTTCCAGTGGATGAACAGAACGCCGGAGTGAGAGCTCGATCTTTGTTGCTCTGAGTATAGCCGGCAGGAGCCGACGAGGCATGTCCCGCCAGTCATGAATTGCAGCATATTTCTGACCCTGGCTACTATGACGCCGGTCATAAGCTTGGCGAGGATTTTACATGACTGCGGGCACTGGTGAGCTGAAAAGCTTGTAAGTATACTAGGGAAAATTAAGTATATCTCTCATAGTCAGCGGACATACTCATGGCAGGTAAGCCAGAGCAGATTGTCCAGCCGTATTAGGAAAGGTTTTTCGTCTTTCTCGGGCAGGAAAAGAGCTCACTATTGCTCTGGCTGATCTGAAGATAGGCATACTTATGACCTGCCATAAGGACGTAATGAGCAGAGAATAAGAAGCTGCAGAATCTCCCAGAAACGCGGATGGTGTGATCAATTGCTAACGGCGCGCAGCCAGCAAACGGCAATCGTTGTGGGTGCGTATTCTGGAACAGCTTCCACATGAAATGTATCGTGCACTATCAGCGCTAGCGCGTCAAATAATGTATAGGTAGACAGGATGAAGAATATGCTGTTTTCAAGTTTTTCAAAGACGACGAAGGGGGCAAAAGAAATCATGAAGAGATTACGTCGTCTTTTGCCTACGGTTATTATCAATGTGATATTGCCATTTCTCATTTACCTGGTCGTGAAAAATGCGCTACATCAGCCTGAACTGTTCTCACTCATCGCTACAGCCGTTCCATCGGCGTTGGATAGTATCATTCGGCTCGCACTCACGCGGCGCGTCAACTTCTTCGCGGGAGCAGCGTTGCTAGGGATTGTCTTTGGTCTACTTAGCGTCCTGCTCAGCAAGAACCCGAAACTGCTCCTGATTCGTGAATCGTTCTTTTCGGCGGCTTTCGGTTTAGCCTTCTTCATTTCTTTGCTCTTGCCTAAGCCGCTTACCTATTATCTTGCGCGCACGCTTGAGGCCGGGGAGGACGTGGAACGCCAGCGGCGCTTTGCTACAAAGTGGGAAGAGCCGTTATTCCGTACGCATCTGCGAGTGCAAGCGGTGATCTGGGGTGTCGGTGTGCTTGTGGAGGCGGCAGTGCGTATCTGGTTGGTTGCTTCCCTGACGACCGAGCAGTTCCTGGCTGTCTCACCTTTCATCCTATGGAGTATTTTTGCGGCAACGCTCCTTGTTTCAAGGGCGTGGACGTATTTGTCGCACAGACGACAACCAGCTATGTGGGAACGACTTCAAGAAGATGCCTGAGCGCCTGGGACCTTCTCTTTCTAGTTTGGGCAGCTAAATATTAGTGCCAGGGTGGATACGATTGTATAACTTTTTGTGGAACCTGAAGATATGGCTGCGCCTCTTGTGGGATGGAGGAATTTCGGCCACAGCAGAGGAAAACTTACCCAACCATCAATGAACCAGATCGAAGCTGGCGCTAATATGTGACGCTGGTCATAAGCCTGGCGAGGATTTACATGACTGCGGTCACTGGTGGGCGGAAAAGCGAGTGAGGTATACTACGGAAAATTAAGTACATCTCTCATAGTCAGCGGGCATATTTATGACAGGTAAGCAAGAACAGATCATCCAAACGCGATCAATGCTTTTAAGCTGGCTCCTTCGTTGGGTCACCTATTGTGTAGTCGGTGTTGGCTACCTTCTTGGTCTCTTTCTAGTACAGCGTACCCTGGTCAGCTTTCTTCTCCTCACGGGGATTTGTGGCGCCTGGCTCTTGATCTATCATACCAGAAGACGGAGCTCACAGCTTTATCGAATGTTTGCCCTGTTCTGCCTGGCCTGTGCCTCCCTCCTTATCCCCTTTCCAAGCACTAACGTTTACTGGCACCCGATCCTGCCGATAACGGCTGCTTGCGTAATGATGACAGTCCGACCACGCTTGCTCGGCCTGCTCGCGGCGGGCGTCCTCTGGCTGTGTACAAGCCTGGCGATCAGTCTCCTGATCCGGCAGTGGGATACTGGGGTCCAGATAATGCTTCTTATCTCGTTTAGCTCCGTCTGTGTATGCACTGCGACTATCAACGCGCTCGCAGTAGCCCATCTGCGACTCCAGGAGTATAGCACCCAGGTAGAAGAGCTCTCGGTCATGCGCGAACGAAACCGGATCGCCCGTGAGATTCACGACACGCTGGGTCACGCCCTGACCTTACTGGCGGTCCAACTGGAAACGACAACCCAGCTCGAAGTGCGCGGTGATCCCCGTCTGCACGAGAACTTGCTGGAGGCCCGCCGCGTAGCGAAAGCCTGCCTGACTGATGTCCGTCACTCAGTTGAGGCGCTTCGACCCGGCGCTATCTCTGCAGGCTCGTTGCAGGAGCAGTTGCGCCGGCTGGTGGCCGAATTTGAAACCACTTGTCCCGAAACCAGGATCACGCTCGATCTGGAAGAGATGACGCATTCCCTGAGCCCTGAACTGTGTCAGGCGCTCTACCGCTGTGCGCAAGAGGCGCTGACGAATATTCGCAAGCATGCACACGCGACGAAGGTGCTGTTGCGTCTCTCCACGAGCGCCGGGCCGGAGGGAAAGGTGGAACTGACTGTGCTGGACAATGGTCAGGGGCCCACGCCTCGCCAGGAACGAAGCGCGCCAGGCTTTGGTCTGCTGGGCATGCGCGAGCGTGCTGCGCTCCTGAAAGGGACGCTACAGGCTGGCCCTGAACCCGAGCTCGGTTGGCGCGTCGAAGTGGTGCTTCCGCTCACACAATGCAGCAAGCGGGAGGCGGTGCACTGAGCGCACGCGAAACCGGGGGAAGGTCCAATTGTGCTAGCGTGAATCTGTGTGATGATGGTAGATGACCCGTATCCACTGGCGCAAGCGATGAGTCGTCAGGCTCCCCACGTGGTTCCCACAGAGAGAGTCTGACGCACTATTACTAATTGCCAAAAACTCTTCTGTTGTTTGCCCATCTCCGGGCTGCGCTAGGCATCAACACAGCGCTTGAGGGAAGGATGGATGTCGCGATGACGCACTCGCTCGTACCAGTCCTGATCAAGGCGTTGGGCCAGTCGATCTTGAGTCTCCCACATCTTTTTGACTTCGCTGGTAATTGCCGCAGCCTCAGCATCGGTATCAAGCGTGCGTCGCAGCTCGCTGAGCAAGTGGGTCTCGCGCTGCTCCTGTTCGAACTCCTCATCATCGTAATAGGGGATGACCGCGCCGCTGATCTGGCCAAGCAAATTGCCGATTTGCCATTGCGCATCGATAGGATCGCTGTTCTCGACGAATACGCCATCCTGCGCAATTTCTATTAATAAAGCAACTAGCTCTTTGTCGGTAAGGATACGTCTGCCCTGAAAGTAGGCGCTACGCCCTGCCTGATAGCCTTCGCGGAAAGCCGGCAGGTGCATTTCAATGAGTGCTTGCTGCATATTGCTCTCCTCTCAACCACGTTTTTCTAGCGAATGGACAAATTACATGACGTGAGCTTCGTTTTAATATCGCGCCGAAACAATCAACTAGCCTTGGCGAAATGTGGATAGCAAAAGGGGGACTTAGCATATGCGCTAAGCTGTCGCTGGATGTGCCACGAATAAACTTATCTATCGCATTAAAAGGTTCTTTAGGCATAGAGCGCCTGACCTTTCTCTATTTGACAGATCAGGCCGATTCATGCGAAAATACGCAAAGACCGAGCCTGACCTATCATGGATAGGTTATGTAAACGATATTGTTATACTGTCCGGCTGTGAACTGAGCAGTATAGATGTCGTTGCGCGAGGTTGACAGTGATGGGGCGCTCAGGTTATATAGCTTGGGCGTTTCATTTTTCTCATACCCTCCTTTCTACCTTTACTACTGAATGTGTAGTCCCTCGATGGCCAGGACATTAATTTGATAGCCAAACCCTCGGCTAAGAGCGTCAGCTAGTGCTTTTGCCGTTCCTGCCCTGATAATAATTCCGTTTTCAGCATTTGCTACTGCTTTGCGCGAAAGGCCTGCTTCCTGGGCCAGCTTGTTGAGGGACCATCCGAGCTGGATACGATACTCGCGCAACGTCATGAAAACCCACCTCGTATAGAAGCTCTAATACCACTAGAGTACCATAGATTGTATAGAAGTACAACAGATATGTAAAATTCACGAGAAGTTATAGAAACAACCAGACACTCTTATATATGATACCGCCTGCTTAACTGCTAGAATAGAAATTATATAGAAATACATCAATATAATGAGGTGAAGTATCCTTCTAGAATATAGCCTGCTTCGTCATTTCTCGCCGGAAAAACCTTTTGAACATTAAAAAAAGCGGGCGAGAAAAGTACTTCTCACCAGCTTTGTCTAAAGCTGGCCTGGCCCAGACTCTCAAGAAGGCAGAGAGTGAGCCAGGCCGGTCAAGCTATACAAACAAATGCACCTTGATTGTGGTTGTCTTCGAGCGCTGCATGGCGCCAACTATAAGCGACGAAATCAGGGCAGCAAAGGAGTATCGTGGCGTGGATGCTGGAAATCAAAGAGTTGCATAAGATCTCCAATTGCGGGCCGATTGAGCGGCTGATAGGGATTGCTACGACTCATAAGCGGATCGGGCAAATTGTCAAAGCTGCGCGCTGAGAGCGGATGCAAACGCCAGTTGCGCTCAATAAACTTGAGCAGCGAGGTATGGTCGTAATATGTATGATCCACATAGCCACGTCTGGCATACGGCGAGATGACCATCAGCGGCACGCGCGGACCATCGCCAAAGAAATCGAGCGGCTGGATATAGCCCGAATCGTAGTAGCCACCGCCCTCATCAAAGGTGACGATGATCGCTGTTTGCTTGAACAAGGCTGGCTTGTGCATAACCTCGTTGACTATTTGCGTACTGAAGGTCTCAAATTTGTTTAGGGCCGAGCTTGCTGCGTGCCCATCGTTAGCTGAGTCGGGCTTGATAAAGGAGACCGCGGGTAACCTATCGTTAGCCACATCAGCTTGAAAGCGCGTGAAATCCTGAATATTGTCTTTCAGTCGACTGTGCATGATCGAGGTAACGTACTGAAATGGATCACAGATATCACAGAAATGTGCGGATGAATGTTGATTGTTGAGGCTCTGACCATAATATTTCCAGCTAATATTGTGGGCCGAGAGCTCGTTTGCAATGGTTGGCATATCTTGAGGTGGCACCACAAATGGCGTGCCCGTTGTGCGCTGGCCCGTTGCTGTGTAGGCAGGCTTATAGTTATTGAGCAGGTAATAGCTTCCTGGCGCACAGTCGCCGGCGCGAAATGCTTTATAGGGCAGACTGTGGAGATAGTCTAAAATTGGCCCTACCCCCGGCTGGCGCACATTCGCACATTCGCTATAGCTGCCACCCGAATAGCCATCCTGGGTGTAGTTATTATTGGTCCCGGGCTTGGGATTAGGATTTTCAATCTGATGCGCGGGTGGCCTGGCCGGATTTCCCTTGCTATCGGTATAGAAAGCCATATCCGCCGTGCCAATCGCGATATGATTGACGCCAGTGCCGCCCATAATGCTCTGGTGATAATTATCACTGATGGTATAGTGATCGGCAATAAAACGAAAATCAGGCGCATCTCCGGTACTCATGTTGTAATAGCCCATCGAGACAGCCCCTTGATAGACCGGGAGCGGAGGAATAGCGCCGTTATCGCGTCCCGCCGTCTGGGCAACCCAGGTGAAAAGATCATTCTTCCCTTTGTCGATTTGTTGCCACATTTGATAGAAGCGATGGATAGGATCGCCCACAATCGCATTGTGATAGGGCACATAGCGCGTAATCTGGTAGGGACCGTTGGGAAGATCCGCCGGGAAGCGCCGATCGGGAATGTGGCGTGGCAAGCCCTTCGCGTAGGTTGTATTGGGCTGCGGTAAAGTGCGATAGCTGCCAGTTTGCTGTGGTGAAAGGCTATAGCCCTTCCTATTCTGGGCCAGATGCTGGCGCGAGAGCCAGGCCCGCGGCCCTAATCTTCCGTTGCTTGTGATAATGCCTTTGGAGAGCAGATTATCGATGCTCTGGTCTTTGAGAGGCTTATAGGCCCCAAAGATATTATCAAAGGTATGATTTTCGCCAAGAATAATAATTATGTGCTTGAGCGGTGTGGTTGTCGCCGGCTCAGCGTGGACGATCAGAGGAGCTTGTTCAATGTGTAATAACTCTCCCACCAGGGCTACTAACAATACCAATAGTAGCGGCATATAGATATGCCTTAAATTCTCCCTAACCCACATAGCATACTCCCTGAACTATCTGCAGAACTAAACAATTATAAACCCAAGCTGATTATAGTATATAACGTAAAATCTTGTATATAAAATGGAAAAATATATACCTGGCAATCTGAACCTCAAGAGAAGAGTCATAGCCGTTTCCTGGCGGCCGGCTTGCCAGGAAATTAGGGCATATGGCACAATGAGGACATGCAGACACAGCGCGCGACAAGAGCTAATAGACATCAGGAGATGGTCACCTTAAAGAGCCAGGAAGAGATAGAAAATAAAGAGGCGTTAGGAGCTAGATGCATATGATTCCGCAAGATGATTTTACCCCTCATGGCTATCTGGATAATCCATTCCATAGCTGGAAACTGAATCCCAGCGGTGTTTTGCGCTCAATCGTGCCTCTTGGCATGGGTTGGCATGTGCCGAACCTGGGGAGCTATGCGCGTAATCAGTTTCAATACACAGCTCATCTAGGGGTAGGGCTAAAGGTCGGCAAACAGATCCTGCTAACTGCCGAGGATTTCAGGCGGCATAAATGCTCCATTGCCAGCCATCTGCATACCAGAAATCGCTTTGAGTATACCTGCCTCGTACCAGCCTATGAGCTGGAACTCAGGGTACGTTACTTTCTCGTCAATGAGCATGCTTTGGGCTGCGTGATCAGACTCAAGACAGAGGCAAAGAAGCCTTTGCCCGTCACCTGCTATCTACTCCATCGGCATACACACAATCCGCATACCAGTCGTCTGTGGGAGCACGGATTATATGTCGGCGTAGGTCCGCAGAAGGGCTCAGCGCTTTTGGGAATTGCCAGCGAGGGCGATGCTTTTGTGCATGGGGCGCGCTCGGCCGATGGCGCGGAGCTGATCTTTGGCGCGATAGGCCACGTTGTGGCTCTCGAAGATGCGGCGATCTGGGCGCATGATATCCCCGTTGCGCGCCCTGACGTAACCGAGCATGAAGAGAGTACCGGCTGGCAGTCGCGTACAGTCATCGTGCCCTGGCAACTCGTCATGGAAGGGAAAGGAAGCGAGCGCATCGTCAATGCCGTGCTGGCGCGAGGCGTCTCGCCGGACCAGAGTAGCCAGCGCTGGCTCGATGCTATGGAAGAGATTGCCCGTGCTGAGGCTGAGCATCATAGCGACGATCAGCAGTTCTGGAGCTCGGCGCCGCAGCTTACTGGCGACTGGCCCGCCCATTGGCGGCGCGGACTGGTCTATGATTTTGAGACCCTGCGCATGATGGTGCGGCCCTCGGCAGGCGTTCTGCCTCATCCCTGGGATGCCATGCAGATTCAGGCACCAAGATCCGTGCTAGCTGAGGCTGCTATGGATATGCTCTTCCTGAGTTATGCCGATCCAGTATTGGCCCAGGAGGTCTTGCTTGGCCATTTCTCCTCCTCGCCGCGCCCCAATCTTCCCTGCATGCGCGAAGATGGTAGCTATAATATGATTGCCGATGATGGAAAGATCTGTGGCACCGCTCCCGAGTGGGGTTTTCCGCTCTGGTGCTGCGACCAAATCTTCTTGCGTACCGCTGATAGATCCTGGCTGCGTCGTCTGTATCCTGGGGTAGCCGCTTATCTGCGCTGGTGGCTTGCAGAGCGGCGTGACCCCGAGGGCTGGCTGGTGTATGCCTGCTCCTGGGAGAGCGGCCAGGACGTCTCCCGGCGCTTTGGACCTCAGCAGACCGGCGGAACGATTATTCAGCACGTGCGCCCGGTAGATTTGCAGGCGAGTATGGCCCAGGGCGCAAGCATCCTGGTGCGCTGGGCTCGCTTGCTGGCCCAGGAACCGCAAGCTCCGGCTAATGATGAGCTTCCTGCGCTTGATTTTGCCGCCGAAGCTGAGCAGTGGAAGAGCGTGGCCACCGAGTTTACCGAGAAGACGCGTTTCATGTGGCAAGATGGCTGGTTCCGCGATTATGACGCTGTGACGCGTGAGTGGTCAACGCTGCAGGATACCATGCACCTGGCTCCCATCTTTTGTGGTGCTGCGAGTGAGGAGCAGACGGAGCAGCTTCGCTCCTATTTTGCGCAGCCGCCTGCTCATAGCGGTTGGATGCCGCTCTCATGGCCGCCGGTTGTCATGGCTCTTGTTGGGGCAGCCGCGAAGGCGAAAATGCCGGCCGAAGCTGCCGAGCTGGCCTATCAATTTATAGAAGCAGCCTATCGAAGTACTGATAGCCGCGAGCTGGATGAGCAGGGAGGTTTGCCCGGCGTCACACGCGAGTATCATCAGGCCCAGCGGGTTGGAAAATGGGGCGCGCTTGAATATTCTAACGCCGGTATCGAAGGCTATGGCTGGGGCGCGTTAAGCATTCATCTGCTCATACGCTACCTGCTGGGATTGCGCGCGCAGGAAGATGGTCAGCTCGTTGTTGCGCCTATGCTGCCCACAGCCTTGCGGCGAGAAGGCGCGAACTATCAAGTTGGCCCGCTGCGCTGGGGAGAATATATTTTGCATGTCAGCTGTCAGGTTCGGACGAAACAAGGCTTTAGCCTGGAGATTCGCTACGAGCGGTTTATCTCAGAAGAGAGCCTGGCCCTTGACGTCGCTAACCTTGACGCAACCATCGAGGCGATTGCCGCAGCGCAAAAGGTCCAGCCGCAGCGCTGGCAGTGGAACGGAGTATGGGGCGAAGAGCAGACTGTGCCGCTTTCATAGCTACGTCTCTGGCCGTGATCTACCTCGCTTAAGCTGGGAAAAATAACGTGAGCAGGCTTCGATTATCGCTGTGCTGTTGGTTAGCCTACCATATCTTCAGTAAACCAGATATAGCCGCCTGGATCTATAAAGACGCCAACGCCTACCTCATGGAGCGTCGTGCTGAATAAGTGAATGCGATGCCAGCCGCTGGGGGGCTCATTGACCATACCTTCCTGGATCTTATAGACACCTCCCCAGGGCGTTGGGAAAGGGCCGGCATAGGCAATATTTTCGCCGCAATCCTTGAAACCCTGGAAACCCTCTCTGGCGATACGATCGCATTGCGGAAGGCCATCGGGGCAGGTATGGCTAAAGCCGCAGTGATACATATTCCAGCTATGTAAGCGCGCGCCGCCCGACAGCGTAGCATTCCAGCTATAGGTATAAAGCCCTCGATCCTGCCGATCCTTATTGATCAAGGCGAAAAGCTGTTGCGTGAGCGAGATTTCAAGCTCAGTCATGGGCGGCGGAGAACCATAGGGAGCAGTGCCAGGACCTGTCGTAGGAATATTGCTCGGATTTGAGGTCCCGGCAGGTCCTCCGTGAAGAGGCGCCTGCGTAGGATCTGGGGTTTGCTCAGGTGGAACTGTAGGTGTAGGAGTTGCATGATGACCCTGGATAGAGACCGCCACAGCCGTTGCCGTTGGCATTTGCTGTACTTGAATATCATTGCCATCCACTAGCTGTGTGCTGGATTGGCGCTGCGACCCAGTACTACCACAAGAGCTCAAGAGAAACAGACCAAACAACACAACCAGCAACCAGGGCTTTCTACACGCCACGAGATGAAACCTCCTGAATGCAATATTTGTTGAGAACAAAACATGCTCACTCGGAGAGTAACATACTCTGACGTGTAGACATGCGTATGCTTAATACGACTTAGTACTTTTTGGAATATTTTTTAATGTTTTTATTATGAATATTTTTAACCCCTCATGAAACCTCTTATATATATTTAAAAGCGACAGGTGATCACGATAGCGCTCATATCATCGGGTTTAGCGCGCACTGTAATGCTGCGTTCCTGGTGGGAACGTTGAATAGAGCGTTCCACCAGCACACGTGCGCTGGCATGACGCGGCTCACTGCGCAGGGTTTCTTCGATTTCCTGGTCAGTTAGATTATCGTGGATGCCATCGGTGCAGAGAAGGATGCGGTCCCCAGGATGAATAGAGATGGTATCAATATGGATGGTCGGTGGGAGAGGACCACCCAGGGCCTGCGTAATACCGCCACGCAATCGGAAGTAGCTAAACTCTGTATCCGATAGCTCGTCAGTGCGCACGGCCTGATCGATACGTAAAGCGTCTTCCTCATTAATAATCTGGTTCTCAACCAGCTTGGCCAGAAGTCCATCATCGCTTGTTAAGCGTTGTAATGGTTCATCGCCGCGTAAGAGATAGATACGGCTATCTCCGACATGGGCATAAACCATCGTGTAATCGCGGGCATCTGGCTGACGGCTGAAGGCGGCAAGCGCAACTGTTGTTGCCAGGTCGTCAGTACCGGCCTTATGGGCCCCTTCTGTCCGTACTTGCTCGTCAGCTTCCAGAACGAGTTGCTGGAGTGCGTCGCACAGATCAAGGTCGTTGCACGATTCCAGGTAGGGCTGCATCTTATGGCCTATATGATGCTGCTCTAGAATATCCTGCCAGCGCTGACGTGCTGCGCGTGCGGCGGTTTGCGAGGCGATTTCTCCAGCGGCACTACCTCCAACGCCATCGAAAACTGCGGCCAGACCTCTTAATTCATCGACGAGGATGCTATCCTCGTTGCGCTCGGGATGCCGTTCGCAGGCGATACTTCGATGGGCAAACGTGAAATGAGGAAGTCCAATAATATGGTTGTGTGTAGTAATATGTGTGCGTCGGCTCATTCTATGTTGCGGCATCTTCGTCGCATGCTGCCTTTCGAAAAATGTTTAAACATAGAGTGTGTGTGCTTATATAGTTGAGGCACACCTCACTTATATCATTCATGGATAAATCTCGCTCAGTTGGCCAATGGATAACTCTAAATGGTTGACCACCGAATTCTGATCTATTACTAACTTTGTTATGTCTCATAAAGTTTACGATGAATCGGCACCATGAGCAAACCCCTACAAGCCTGAGTAGGCTATGAATGCAAGTATAGCAGATTGCTGGATGAAAAGGAATGAGTTTTATCCTATTCACTTTAGATTAACTTGCTGATCTTGAGAAAATTCTCAAACATGATGCGGGTATGCGCTTCATACGTCGATTGTTGTGTCTGCTTATCGCGTTCAATGGCCTCATAGGTCTCGCGCCCAATGCTCTTAATGATCTCCTCCTGTGATGTCATCTGGTGAAACCAAAGGTCCAACATAGATGCATCAACTTCGATATGGTACTGTAGTCCGTAAGTACTGTTTCCGTAACGGAAGGCCTGGTTTTTCGTATTCTCGTTGCTGGCCAGCCGTATAGCTCCGGGCGGGAGATCAAAGGCGTCCTCGTGCCAATGAAAAACCTTCTGATAGCCCGGCAGACCTGCGTAGAGCGGATCTTTGCTCCCCTCCTCTGTAAATGGTATATCGAAAAAGCCTATTTCACTTGTCGTGTGCCTTTGTACGGAACCCCCGAGTGCTTTTGCCAATGCCTGACCGCCCAGGCAGATACCCAGGCATGGGATCTCATGCTCGACTGCCATACGCCACATCTCTTGCTCTGTAATGAAGAATGGATATTTATCTGTCTCATATACGTGTTGAGGGCCGCCAAACGCTACTATTGCGGCGTAGTGCGTTGGCTCAGGTATTGGTTCTGTTTCAACTTTAATCATATCATAAGCGATATGATGCTGCCGCAGAACCTTGCCTACATATCCCTCTGAATTTTCCCATGAATGCTGGAGCGCGAGCACTCGTTTCATCTTGTGCATTGTCCTTTCCCGGTAATGTTTCGGGCGAAGAGGAAACGCTGTGTGGTTCCCTCCAGTGGGCGCAATTTCAGTTCAAACCTGCTTGCGCTTGGTGTGCATGTGTGTTTCTTTGAGCTGTTGTGGGCGATACTTGATGATCAGCAGCGTAGCACCAGGTGTATCTGGCACATGGCTACTATATAATATACTCATGAAATGCTCTCTTCGATGCAACTGTTTGGTTATTGAGGCTTACTTCCTCTACACGTGATTTCGATATTCCAGCTTTGCCCGGCTTCAAGCGTCAATGGCCAGATCAAGGTACAGCAACTACCCTGGTGCGTACGTTCAAAGCCAGCTTCTGAGCCGGTGATTGTCTCTATTGAGAAACGCCAGAGTGTGGCGGGCTCACTTAATATAAACGCCATATTTTGTTGAAGCCACGTATTGCCGACCTGAAATTCGCTGACCTGCAAAACTTCCCCGCTACTATCGAAATGACTATCCTCCAGCTGCTGATCTTTTACCTGATAGTAAGCTTGCTCGTTCTTACCACCACCGAGGAGATGCAAGTTCCACTCGCTTGCAAAGTGCGTTTGCAAACGTGCCTGGCCCTTGTTCTCAATTGTATAACGAATAACTAGTTTTTCTTCTCCACAGGGAACTATTAATATTTTATTAAGACGGACCGGTAGTGGCGCTAGAGCGCCTGGCCGCTGTACCTGCCCATCGCGAGTGAGCGAGACGGTGAGCGCCTGCTCGCTCTGGCTTACTTCGGCAAGGTATGGCTGCTCGACAAAGTTGCCCTGTTCCGCGTAGCGCGCTTGCGCAAAGTTCTGCAGTGGCAAGCCATCGGGCAGGAAATGGTCAATCAAACTACTGCGACGATAGGGATCGACGACGAGATAGCGGTCGAGTCCGGGCTCTTTGGTGCGTACAGTTGTATGAGGTGAACCTGGCTCACCCTGACCTTGCTGAGCAAGTTGCGCGCCTTGACGTTGCTCTCGCTCGTGTTCGATCAAGGTCTGATGATAGCCTTCCTGATAGCGGGTCATGACAGAGGTCATATTGTGCGCGCTGCGACGCATATCCCACTCAAAAAGTGCGCCTCCGCGTTGAGGGTCGATATAGAGATTTTGCTGATCCGTTTCTACAATCAGCTCATTCTGACTATCACAGTCAAAATCGGTAAATTCGTAACGCTGCCAGGAGGTATCGCCATAGCGAAGGCGCGCGGCGGCATTCTCGGCTTTGATCAAATGATGATAGATGGCTGAACGCACATGACCCATATAAATGCCGCCAAAGAGTCCATGCCAATAGGTATCGTTGGCTTGAGCCTTCCAGAGCTGGACGGTCCCGCTCTCTTCAGTTGCGCCGGCATCATATACTTGTTTGTGTGTGCGTAGCATTTTCTTATGCTGATTATTTACTTCGGGATAACGCACCATAAAGTTACGCCAGAAGCCACCGCGCATAAATTGGAGTGTGGCATATTGCTTGTCATGCTCTAACTGATGGAGTAATTTTCCGAACAGATAGGATTTTTGTGCGGGCAGCGCCCACTCTGTCATCTCAATGTAGGATGAGGTGGGAATATAGATCCTGCCCAAGGCTTGATGGGTTTGTGCATATTCTCCCAGAGGGATGGTATGCAGCCAGGCGCTATTGACTTCAAGCGCTGTGAAGAACTCTTCAATCCAGCCAGATTTCCCATCTGAGCCCCAGCTATAGTGGTAAGTATCGGGCCAACTGCCAAATTTTTCGCCGTCATCTCCCATAACGACGATACGTTGGCTGTTGAGTGTGGCAAGAGAGCGCAGCGTCTCTATAGTTTCTGCTACCGGTCGCCAGGGAATGGTATAGCGTAAAGCTTTGCTTGTGGCATAGACCTTCAGTACGCTGCCCTGATCCTCGGTCGCATAGTAGCCGTAGAGATCGCTGTCCTCTAAGCCGACATTTTTGAAATGGATATCGTCAAGCACTGTCCATTCAATGCCGGCCTCACGGAGTGGGCGCGGTAGGCCCGGTTCCCACACTCGTTCGGCTGTCCACATGCCTGTTGGTCGTGTCCCGAAACGGCGTTGCAGATATTCCGTCAGACGGCGAATCTGGGCAACTTTATCGGTGTCGGGAATCGACGGGAGGATGGGTTCGTAGTAGCCACCGCTCACCATTTCAACTTGTTTACGCTCGATAAGCGTAGCGATTCTATCTAGAAATTCAGGATGGGTTTCTTCCAGCCAGTCTAGAAGCGAACCTGTGTAATGGAGCGAGAGGCGGACCAGGGGATGCCGCTCCAGGGCTTCAATCATGGGTAAGTAGGCTACTTCATAGACTTGCTGGAAAACCCAAGGGAAGTTGCCCACGGGCTGATGATTGTGGAGCAGTAGCCCGAGATGAATACTGCTGGTATGCTCGCTTGTCATGAATATATTTTACCTGTATACAAAGAGCGCTCTGCTACACGGACATTACGCCCTTTGTTGAAAATTGGTTCGTGTAATAGCATCGCTAACTTGCTTCTGCTATATCAGGTTACTCTTCTTTATTGTATGAAAAGTATACCCAATATGCAAGGGTTTTGTAAGTCTAATGTACTGCAATAGTGATGCAAACTCAAGCAAGAAAGTAAGCAATGAGCCCGAGAAGCATAAGCATGGTACCCAGGCCCAGCCCGGTTGTAGTCAGTCCCAGATCTCCAACATAGCCAATGAGCGGGTTGAAGGCCATTCCGGCAAGCGCGCCTAGAAATGATAAGACGGAAAGTGTTGTTGCGCGCGATCCATCCTTGATATGTCTGTTTAGGATATCGCTAATAATAGTTGATCGCCAGGCTGAACCGACAATGATAGCCATGATCAAAAGAACTGTTGGAAGCGGATCGCGGGTTGCGGCAAGGGCTATATAGCCAACGCCAGGAATAAGGCACGAGAGCGCCAGGGCCATGCGTGTGCCCGGAACTTTCTTGGCGGCGGGCGTAGTGAGCACTACAAGCATGCTCAAACCAACGGCAGCGGCTGTAAGCGGACCAAACCAGAGGACGGCAATTCCTGCTTGCGCGAAATAGGGCTGGTTGTACCAGTAGATAGCATTAACTAGCGTGAATGCTGCGCTTTGCACTAGGCTAAGGCTAACTAATGCGGGATACCTACGTATTAATTGTAAGGCCGAGCGCAGAAATTCTACTGTGCTCAACGGCGCCAGACCATTCTGAGAGGCAAGCTGTGCATGTCTGGGTACTGACTGAAGGCGCAAGATGGCCACAAACGCCAGGCCCAGAGGAATGAGCGTAATGATAAAAGGTAGCGCTGGATCGTGTGTGCCGAAAAAACTGCCAGTAGCCAGTCCGGCAAAGAAACCGACATTCCTTGCGGCGTTGAGCAGAGCAAAGGCCGCTGGGCTGAGCTCGGCACTACGCTCCTGCGGCAGGCTTTCATAAATGAGAGCATCTTCGCAGCCGGAGAGGCAGGCAAGATTCAGGCCGAAAAGGGCAGAGGCTAAGGCGAAGGGCCAGAAGCCGCGCGTGATGATGAATAATAGCAAACTGGCAAGATTGCTGGCATAGCCCAGCAGCAGCGTGGGCCGATAGCCCAGACGGTCGGCAAAGATCCCGCTGGGAATTTCAAAGAGCCAGGCGGCTATGGAGATAATCGCTTCAAGCGCAAACATTTCTGTGAAATTCAAGCCGCGCAGGGTTTCGTACTGTACCATCACAGTACTATAAAACATAGTATTGGCAAGCAGGCTGGCGATGAAAAGCCAGCGCACATTGCGAATGGATAAAAGTTCTCGATAGGCTTTGAAGTGCGTGGACAAATGCATAGAACATAACCCTCCTGAAGTAATGCCAAAGGGAAAAACTGACACACAGAAAGTTATGTTCCGGGCGGGGCACGTGCCTTAGCCAGGTATGAAGATTGTTAGTTTGGGTGTGGTTGTATCTGAATGCGTCTCATGCGAGATGTATTTTTCCGTAATCTATAACGTATAAGCTTATAGTAAACTATGCACCAATTTCAGCCCGGCGTCAAGCCTGACCTGGCCGGATATGCGGTCGGGCTAAAACTCTAGCTTGGCAAGAGCAGGCTAATGCAGGCATAATAATAGTACTAACATCGCGATGTATAAAAGATTGTTTTAAGATTCTCAAGTATACTTATGTATCTGAGCTGAGTTGCTGATCAGGAGAGACAATGCTGGACTCCTCATCCTGCCATTGTGGGAACGGAGCACCCTTTGCGCAGAACTGACAAATTTGTTGGCGAATACATATCAAGGCGTATCGAGATCGTCATCCATTTTAAGAACCCCTGAAAAGAGAGTAATAAGGAGATCCGTTTTTAATGAATTACTGGTATATATTGGCAGTTATCCCGGTTTTTGGCCTGCTGGTGCTGGTCCATGAGCTTGGGCATTTTCTGGCTGCGAAATGGTCAGGAATTCGCGTTGAGGAGTTCGGGCTGGGATTTCCACCACGCATCGTCGGTATTCGCAGGCGTGCGAACAAAGGCTGGGAGGTTATCTGGCTCAACAAGATCTATGAGGAAGAGAGCCCCTTTGACGCTCCGGCTCCCCGCAATACTATCTATTCTCTGAACCTGCTACCGATAGGTGGTTTCGTACGCATGACAGGCGAGGATGGGAGCACGGTAGACGAATATGGTAATCATGATCCGCAAAGCTTCACGGCAAAATCTGCGGGCAAGCGCTTTATAACCCTTGCGGCCGGCGTGGTGATGAACTTTTTGCTGGCCATCGTCCTGTTTTCGATAGCCTATGGACCGGGAGTAGGGCAGCCCGATTATCCGGCCCAGGTTGCCTCTGTTGTTCCGAACTCCCCGGCTGCTCAGGCTGGATTGCGTCCGGGAGATAAAATCCTGGCGATAAACGATAAGCCTGTGCAGTATATGTCTGAAATATCCCTGGCTGTACAAGGCGTGGTGAGTACCAATCACGATAAGGCACCCTCAGCTACCGTGCCAATCAAGCTGACCGTGCGCCACCCTGATAGCACGGCTCCGGTAACCATGCAGGTCAATGCACGGCTTCATCCACCCCAGGGTCAAGGAGCACTCGGCTTTAGCTCGGTGAGTCAGCGCGTCTATGTCACGGTTCCTCTCTGGCAAGCGCCGCTCAAGGGCATATCCTATACATTTAATGTGACGGGTCAGCTCATTCAGGGCCTGGTGCAGATGGTTACCGGACAGGTGCAAGTGCAGGTTGCCGGCCCCGTAGGGATTGCCAAGTATACAGGTCAGGCGGCCCAGATGGTCACAGAGATTGGCTGGTGGCCGATCCTTAGCCTTACAGGGCTCTTAAGTTTGAACCTGGCTGTGGTCAATAGCCTGCCCTTCCCTGCTTTGGATGGTGGGCGCATCTTTCTGATCCTGATCGAGCTCTTACGCGGTGGCAAGCGTATCAAGCCAGAACGAGAAGCAATCATTAACTTTGTGGGTATGGCTGTCTTGCTGGCTTTAATGTTTATCATCACCTTGAGCGATGTCTGGCACTGGCAGAGCTAAGCCCAAATGCACTCCCCCGAGTGCCGAGTTTTGTTGACGCAAAACCTGTATACTTGTGCTGAAAATTGGTATACTTGGTGGATTGAGTAGAAAGCAATTGGAGGTAGAGGCAGATCAGAGCCTTTTCTTTTGCCGGAAAGGGCTTGCGCGAGAAGCTGTGAGCCAGCTCTGATCGCCCTGGTTTGGACGCTGGCTCTCATGGGTCAGGCGTATCGAGCTTCGTTTCGGGAAAAGATGATAAAATTACTGCTTGTAGATGATCATGGGCCGCTGCGCAAGGCACTGCGGGAAGGTTTGGAGGCAACAGGTGCCATTCAGGTGGTGGGTGAAGCCGCAACCGGGCGCGAAGCCGTGGGGCGTGCCCTAGAGCTTGATATGGATGTCATCTTGATGGATGTACAGCTGCAGGATCCCCAGGCCAGCCGCAGCGCCCTAAGCGGTGTGGGGGCGGCAGTCGCTATTCGCCGTGAGCGCCCGCGTATGCCGGTAGTGTTCTACTCTATTCAGGATGACGACGAGTATTATCGGGAGTTTCGCGCTTCTGGTATTCTTACCCATTATGCGTATGTGCGTAAGAGCAATTATTTATTGCCGAGCATGCTTGTACCATTGTTACGCGATGCGGTAAATGGGCGTAGCCTGGTTGATCCGGAAATCGAGGATAGGGTCCAGGAAGTGCGCGACCTGGATGAGCAGTCACCACGTGCTCTCCTGGAGCCTAATGAGTTGCGTGTGGCCGAACTGATGGCGCAAGGCATGACAAACGAACAGATTGCAGCGCGCTTAAACCTGCATGATAAGCGTGCCGTAAGTCGCACGAATGGACGTATCTATGCTTCCTGGGGGCTTAGTGAAAACGCCGTTGATGATAAGGTCGCGCGTGCGCGTGCCACCTTGATCTATAACCTCAACCGTATGATTATCTGGGATGAGAACGGCGTTGCGCTGGTGCAGGATCGGCGTGGAGAATGGGTTCCGCTCTATAGAGAATAATGCATATGGCCCTGGGTATACTACTTGAAGCTGAACACTTGTTGCAGACGCTAGCTCTGGCACTATCCATATTTAATCTTGTAGCATTTCTCTGGCTGGCCTGTACTGTATGGCTTAATGGCGATCGTCAGAGCATGATTGCGCGGGTTGGTGTGGTCGGTCTGAGCCTGGCTGCCCTCTGCTTTTTTATCCATGCTCTGCTCATTGCCAGCCCATTGGTGCAAGGACCAGTGCCGGTCGGGCTGAATTTCTTATGGCACCTCATCTGGCTGCCAGGATTAGGTGCTCCCTATATCTGGTTTGCCATCGGTTTGCACTATGCCTCTCTGATTAACGAAGACTGGCGGCGACGACGGCCCTTATTGCTCGTCTGCAGCGGTTTGCTGGGTTGTGCCGTCCTATTGCTCCTGATCCTCAATCAGCCAACCATTACATTTATGGGTACAATCCATCTGCTGGCCTATAATATTGTGCCGGGAGATACCAGGGTGGGTGTATTTTCCCCGCTTGTGCTCTTGCCAGTGTTGTTCCTGGTCTATCTAACCTTTTGCGCAATTGGGCCCTGGTTTACGCCCGGAAGGGTTGGCCGTCTTCTGCGCTTTCTCTGGCGTGCCTTTACGGGGCGCAAGGGGAATAACTCGCTACGCCAGGGGCTTGTTGATGCCTTCTGGGATGACCAGACAAAAGTAGAGCTGTTGGAGGAACCCGTGCTTTCCTGGCATCTGGCACGCCCCGGGCTGCTCTTTGCCGCTATCTTGATGGCCGGTGTGACGACGAGCCTGGGAATCTTAGGGGTCTGGTCAATGATCAACTGGCTCAAACAAGGGCAACCAGCTCCCAAACTTCCACCACCGGCTCTGCTAGATCTTATCCCACTTAATCTCATGCTCCTTGATTTATTTGCGATCGGGGCTGTGGCCGTCATCACTCTGCTGATTGGCTACTCGGTGGTGCGACATGGCATTCTGATAGAGCGGCCGCTGGCCAGGCGTGGCTTTTTTGAGCAATGGCGCGGTATCGTTATTGTGGCAACGGCTATTGCCGTTCTTATCGCGACGATTGAGTACTTTACGCATAGCAGTCTGTTGGGTCTCTTGCTTATCACCTGCGTGGCAACTGGTACCTATGCCCTCTTTACCTGGAGTAGCTATACGGCCCATGATCGTTATATTGGCTTGCTCGGCCCTTTTCTTAGTAGCACAAACCTGCGCCATTGGCTAAATACCGATCTGCAGAAGACCGAGCAAAATATGGAAGATCTTTTCTTCCACCTATGCCAGGATGTGCTTGAGGTACAGTGCGCCCGCTTGATAGTTATGGCTGGTCCTGTGCGACGCAGCTTTAATTATCGCTGGCCGATCTCCGCCGAACAGCAAGATGAGCTACATAGACGGGATGAGCGCTCAAGCGCTGCGGCTTTGAGCTCAAGGGCAATGCCTGGGACACACGAGTATGCTACACTCGCGGAGGCGCCGGGCGTAAATGCCCATCGTATGCAAATGACCCTGGCGGGCCGGACCATCATTTGCTGGGTTTTGCCGATTTACGACGAATTGGGCCTGGTGGCTAAGTTCTATCTGGGGCCGCGCCAGGATGGAGCCGGTTTTACCGATGAAGATATGGAATTGGCGCATGCCTGCGGGCAGCGTATTCTCGATACTTTGCGCGACCATGAAGCAATGCTGGCGGTAGCTGGATTGCTGAGGCGGCGCATAATTGATGTGAAGCTGCTGGGAGCTCAGCAGAGGCGTGTACTGCATGATGAAATTTTGCCACAGATGCATTTAGCACTTCTACGCCTGGAAACTTTGCGTCCCTTTGTCAGTCAGAAGCAGGCGCTGGCGAAGAATACTCAGCCAGCCCCTGTGCTCGATGAGGCGATAGGCATTATTAGCGATGCACATCGGCGCCTGGCTACCATGATGCGCACAACAGTACCAAGCGCGCCGCACCGCCTGGAGCGCGATGGCATGATGCGCGCGATTCAAACAATGATTGAGCAGGATTTTCAGCAGGCCTTTGATGAGGTCGAGTGGCAGGTATCCGAGGAGACAGCAGTGCGCATCGATGAGGCTGTTCCTCCTGCTATTGCCGAGTTGATCTTTGCCGCCGTCCAGGAAGCCTTACGCAATGCTGCGCGGCATGCGCGTGGCTCAGATGTACATCGCCGTCTACGGCTTACCCTTAAGGCCTCCTTTGATCCACATCTAGAGGTAATCGTGATAGACGATGGTGTGGGCATTTCTGCGAGCAGCTCAACCAGCGGCACTGGAGGTGGATTATTAACGCATAGCGCTCTGCTGGCCATTGCTGGTGGTAGCCTGACTATGAAAAGCGCACCTAATGAAGGTGTGACAGTTCGAATTATGCTTCCTTGCGAAGCTCTCCGCTAAGCCCTATTTCATGTGCCTACTCACTATTTGCTCCATAGGTGGGCTCTCTGGCCCTAGCCCTATACTTTATCTATACTTCTACATGAAGGGAGCCATGTAAATAGCACAATGTGCTGATAAGTTGTACTAAATGGATCGGGGGCTGTTTATTTGGCTTGATTGTTGTAGGGGCAACCCGTAAAGAACGGGGAGAGCATATTGTCGATATTGCTATAGTATGAGGCAGGAGGAAGAAGAACTTATGATACTGATTACTGGAGCGACGGGCTATGTTGGCAGCCATCTTGCACAACGTCTTGCCGAAACTGGGGAGCGGCCGCGTTGCCTGGTGCGCGATCTAGATAAGTCCGCACGGGTTCTACCTGTAGAGAAGTTAGAGATCGTGCAGGGCGATACAACGCGCATTGATTCCTTAGAACCTGCTGTCAAGGGCATTGATACCATTGTGCATTGCGCATTTATTACTGCCGATCGCAAGCAATTAGGGCCAGATTTTTATGATGCTACCAACGTACAAGGCACAGCCAATCTTGTGCAAGTTGCGCAGGCTGCTGGCGTAAAACGTGTTATCGAGATCGGTGGTCTGGGCACAAAACCTGATAGGCCAGGAAGCTATATGCAGGGACGCTATGCGGCCGAGTTGCTGCTCAGCCAGAGTACCTTGGAATGGACAATAATTCGGCCTTCGGTTCTTTTCGGGAAGGATGCGCCCTTTATCAAAGGTTTGGTAGAGCTTATTCGTAGCGCCCCTGTCGTTCCGCTGATTGGTGGAGGAGGCATGAAATTTCAGCCTATCTATGTGGAGGATGTGGTTTCGGTCATCATAGAAGTGCTCAGGGAGCCAGAGCGCACTACCAACAAGATTTATACTATTGGTGGTCCCGCATATTACACTTTTGCCCAAATTTTAGCTGAACTGCTCAAGGCAACCCACAAGCGCCGGCCCAGGGTCTATGCTCCTAAAGCGTTGGTGGGCCTGGCTGCAGCATTAATGGAAGCAGTTCTACCTAATCCTCCACTTACCAAGGCAGCCATGACGCTTTTCACTTTCGATAATGTTACCGATCTCGATAGCGTCGAGCGAGATTTTGGCTTCAGGCCAATGTCGTTCAGTGCGTATCTCACTGCAAATGGTGTTTAGTAGGTTTTGGGAATTTGCTGTGCTATAATGAGGTAGTATAAGCGTATATATTGTATCTGCTATAACTTCAATTTTCAAGAAGGCGCCATTACTGTGTCCACTGACTCGTAGATCGAGGCTACAAAGTGTGTGCGCCTGCTGTTAAACTTTTTCGCTGAGAAGCGAAAAACCTTCATTCTGTCTGTTGTAAATTATGCTGTAATCCGCTATATGTAGATGGAGGGAGCCGCGTGACGCCATCGCCGGATTGGGTATGGAGAATTAGCAGTGATCTACGTGCGGTTGGTGATGTTCTAATGCGCATCTCGCGCACGATGCATGAACATACCCATAAATTAGAAGTGGCTGTCGAGGGGAAATATGCTAGCGAAAGTAGTGATCCTCGGGTTCGCTTATTAAGTGAGGCGCTGCAGATCAGCCGCGTTGCTGATTTGGAATTGGGACGGCTGGATCAGTCGATTCAGCAAGCCGTCAAGAATATGCTGGTATCTAGCGGTGGCAGCGGTAAGCTACCTACCGTTGAAGCTGCTTTCGAGCGCGAGCGCGAAGCATTGAATACCAGTATCACGACCCTGCAGCAGCAGCGTGACGAACTGGGCATACTCTATGAGATTGCACGTACGCTCAATTCGACCCTTGAATTTGATGAAGTGCTACGCCTGGTAATGGACCGCGTGATTGAGTTCGTCAAGGCAGAGCGGGGTTTTATTGTTCTGATCGATCCTGCAACTGGAGAGCCGGAATTTACGATTGCCCGCGATAACGAAGCTCGCACGCTGCCTAGAAGCGAATTTGCCACAGCCCAGATCAGTCGTGGCGTGCTCAAGCGCGTGATCAATTCGCGAGAGGCTGTCCTGGCCAATGATGCACAACTTGACGATGCCTTAAAAGCCCAGGCAAGTATCATGGCTTATGGTATTCGCTCGATTATGTGTGCTCCGCTTGTTGTGCGTGATAACTGCATTGGCGCGGTCTATGTCGATAGTCGTATCAATGCTAATCTGTTTGGCTCCAAGCACCGCGATCTTTTGCTCGCCTTTTGTAACCAGGCTGCTATTGCTATCGATAATGCGCGTCTCTTTGATGACCTGAATAAAGCGATCAGGCAGGTAAGGGACGACAAGCAATATATGGATAATATTTTCTCCTCTATCGCTAATGGGGTGATTACCACAGATTCAAGCGGGATAATTACCACGTTTAATAATGCTGCCAGTATGATTCTGGGCATAGATAAGGAAAAGGTGATAGGTAAGCATTATGAGGAGGTATTTCAAGAACTGGCCCAGGTAGGTCTGGTTGAGCTTCTGAGCGAGGCCCTCGATCAGCGGGATCTGCATCTGAATAGTACCTTTGTGCCCAGCACGATTGCTTGTGAGCTTCCTACGCGTGGACCTGGCTTGTTTAACTTGAATTTCTATGTGTCTTCCTTGCGCGATACCCAGGGGAGCTATATCGGTACGGCCCTCGTCGTTGACGACCGCACCGAACTGAAGCGTGCAGAGGCGCGCGCCAAGCAAGTTCGGCGTATATTCGAGCGCTATGTGCATCCCAACGTTGTGCAGCAGCTTATGAAAGATCCCATGGCCTTAAAGCTGGGAGGGGAGACAAAGGAAATCTCGGTAGTCTTTGCTGATATTCGGGGCTATACACGCTTGAGCGAGAATATGCCGCCCGAGGAGGTCATGAATCTCATCAATCGCTACCATAAGATTATGTGCGAGGCGATCTGGGAAGAGGAGGGGACACTGACAACCTTCCAGGGGGATGCGCTTATGGCTATCTTCAATGCCCCCTTGCTGCAGAAATTGCATGCTCTCCATGCCGTCCGTGCGGCCTGGAAGATGCGCATGGCTGTGCAGGAATATCAGCGTTCTCAGCCCCAGGAAACCCACGTCTCGTTTGGGATTGGGGTCAATACTGGTCTGGCTACAGTGGGCAATGTAGGATCTCAGGAACGTATGCAGAACTATACGGCGATCGGTGACGTTGTGAATGTGGCCTCGCGCCTGCAGAATAATGTTTCGGATAATAATATTTTGCTCAATGAGCCTACCTATTTGCAGGTATATCGCTACGTCCTGGTTGGGCAACCCTTTGAGCTAGAGGTCAAAAACAAAAGCGCACCTCTCACTGTGCGCTACTTGTGGGGCTTAGCCCAACCATAGGGCCAGGCGACCTACCAGATTTTTCTTATAGACATTTACGCAAGACAAAGCCCATTTGCTCAATACGAATAAAGCTAAACCATTCGTAAAGCCGATGGGCGTGAGTATTTTCCTCCTGAGTGTTGAGCATGATGCGCGATACGCGCTCGCCCGCAAAGAAGCGAATGGCCTCGGCCATCAGGCGGGCGCCGATGCCTTTTCCACTGGCCGAAGGATGGACGGCAATGCGAATCAGATAGCCATAATCACCATCCAGGCTGTTAAATTGATAGCCGACAACTTCCCCATTGAGTTCCGCTACAACAAAATAGGGATGGGTAGTTGCGATATCGTGAAAAGCTATGTTGTTGTTGCGCCACAGATGCTCAAAGCAGGCCTCTTCTATAGAGAGGAGGGCAGGCATATCGCCTCCCAGGCCGTCGTCTGGCAGATTAACGGGGCGGATAGTTACCTCTTGATTGCCCGTGGTAGGGACGCGATAGTCAAATTTATCATAGGCGTAGAGCTGGCGATGCTGCGTAAAGCCTTGCGTTAATAGCGTTGTGCGAAGCCAATCGCGACCCGAATCGTTGCCTGAGTAATAGAGATTGCGCACGCCAGCGTCATAAAGATAAGGATAGAGCTCAATCAATAATTTTAGAAGCATGCTTTTGTAGGCTCTGCTGTTTGCCCAGCTAACGCCAAATCCGCCAATCCAGGCGGATGGCGGATTGACAATCTGAGAAAGCAAGAATCCATGGAGGGAAGAGCCGCGAAATACCCCCACTGCTGGATAATGCTTGAGTAAGGTTGGGAGCTCTTCAGGCGTAAAGCGCTGATAAATATATTCCGAGGTGTCTAGTAAGCGCCTGAGCTCAGGCGCATCATCACTCGTTAATAGCCTTACCTGTTCCGTAAAGGTAGCCATATATTCCTCAGGTGAGTTACTCTTGATTGGGCTCTTCTGGGCCTTTTACTTCGCGTCTAATCCGTTCAATGTCTGGTTTGGGCGCGTGACGTGGGCGATAGCCTGTCAGGTTATGAATGCGTCTCAGTTCGGCAATTAACACATCAATATTGATATAATATTGAACATCGGGAGCCTGGCCCAAATTATCTAGAGCTGCGTCATCGCCAAGTAGCTGATTGACGCTCGTGGCTACGCAAGCGGCCATGGCCTCAAGGCTATAACCACCCTCCTGTACCATAATCATGCGGCCATCACATAGCTGATTGGCTAGCTCAACAAGGATTGTATTGAGCTTGGCAAAGGCTGCAGTAGAAAGATACATATCACCTAATGGGTCATCCCAATGCGCATCATAGCCGGCTGAAACAAGGATAAGCTGGGGATTAAAGCGATCTGCTGCAGGTACCAGGACCCGGCGGAAGACAGACTCATAGACTATAAAGGGCGTCTTGGCGGGAAGCGGTACATTGATCGTTGTGCCCAGTCCGGGGCCCTCTCCAAGCTCTGTCGATAATCCCGTGCCAGGGTAAAAAGGAGCCTGGTGGACTGAAAAGTAGAGCACGCGCGGATCATCGTAGAATACTTCTTGTGTACCATTTCCGTGATGGACATCGTAATCGATAATCATCACACGCTCTAAGCCATAGTGGTCAATGGCATAGCGAGCAGCGACGGCGACGTTATTGAAGAGACAGAAGCCCATTGCGGATTCAGGAACAGCATGATGACCGGGAGGCCGTACCAGACAATACGCGTTGTTGATCTCGCCTTTCATTATCGCGTCGATAGCTACCAGGGGCGCGCCAGCAGCCTTGAGGGCAGCTTCATATGATTTTGCGGAGACATAGGTATCGGTGGCAAAAAAGTGCGTTTTGGGGCCACCTGCGGCCGAAGCCGAGGCCGCGTTCTTGCTAGCAGCCTCTACCTCCTGGATGTATTCACGCTCATGAATGGTGGCCAATTCGTCAACAGTAGCCGCGCGTGGCGCCAACTGTACCAGCCCGTCGCGTTCCAGCCAGTTCAGGGCCTTGATGACTTCTATTGCCATCTCTACACGCTGAGGCTTTTCAGGATGTTTGGATGGCGTGATATGTTCTAAAAAGATTGGGTCGTAGATGAGAGCCGTTGTCATACCAAATCCTTTATTGTTTGTAGTGGGGCGACGAGAGTGCGCCCAACCACAAACAAAAATTTCTAGGTTAGAGGTGAGAACCTCCTAGAGCACTTTCTTGACCAGATCTGGAATCTCAAAGATGGTATCGGCCACAGGAACGCCAGCAGCCTGTAGAGCTGCGACCTTGCCCTGTGCTGTACCGGTATTGCCGGAAATGATGGCACCAGCATGGCCCATGCGCTTTCCTGGAGGTGCTGTACGGCCCGAGACAAAGGAGACGACAGGCTTGCTCATCGTCTTGATATATTCGGCTGCATCCTCTTCGTCGCTGCCGCCGATCTCACCGCACATAACGACAACCTTTGTGCCGGGATCTTCTTCGAAGAGTTTCAGATAGTCGATGAAAGTTGAACCGATAATCGGATCTCCGCCGATACCGATACAGGTAGACTGACCAAGCCCAGCCTCGGTGAGCAGTGAGACGACTTCGTAGGTCAGGGTGCCTGAGCGTGAAATGAAGCCGACTGAGCCGGGTGTGAAGATCTGATAAGGAATGATGCCGATCTTCCCCTGGCCTGGTGTGCATAGTCCCGGGCAGTTGGGGCCGATGAGGCGTGCACCATGCTCACGTACTACCAGCATAGCCCGCGTCATATCGACGACAGGAATGCCTTCGGTGATGCAGACAATCAACTTGATGCCCGCGCTGGCCGCTTCCATAATCGCATCTGCGGCGCCAGGAGGGGGCACAAATATACAGGATGCGTTGGCATCTGTAGCTGCCTTGGCCTCAGCCATGGTATCGAAGACAGGAACACCCTCTACAGTCTGACCGCCTTTACCAGGAGTCATGCCTCCGACAATATTCGTTCCTGCGGCAGCCATGCGAGGCGTATGGTATCGTCCTTCGCGGCCCGTGATGGCCTGAACGATCACGCGTGTCGTGTTATCTATTAGAATACTCATCCTTGTGATCCCCTATCCATTTGCACCGATGGCGGCGACGATCTTTTGCGCAGCATCGCGCATATCTGCGCCCCAATCCAGACCGGCATCTTTAAGTATAGCTTTGCCTTCTTCAGCTCCGGTCCCGGAGAGACGCACGACAATAGGCATGCCCTTGGGCAACTCTGACTGGGCCATAATGACGCCACGCGCAACCTCTTCGCCGCGCGTGATGCCGCCAAAGATATTGACGAGAATACCTTTGACCTGTGGGTCACGGGCTACAAAGGTGAGCGACTTATACATGACTTCAGCCTTAGCGCCCCCCCAATGTCCAGGAAGTTGGCAGGCTTGCCGCCGACGCGTGCCACCATATCGAGGGTGGTCATGACCAGCCCAGCTCCATTGCCAATGATGCCCACGTCTCCATCGAGCTTGACGTAAGTCAGACCTTCCTGCTTGGCTTCATATTCGAGCGGGTTCGATTCTTCCGGCTCGGCCCACGCTGCGTATTCTTTCTGGCGGAAAAGCCCATTATCGTCAATGATAATCTTGGCGTCGGTAGCCTGTACCTGTCCATCGGCAGTCAAGGCTAGCGGATTGATCTCGGCCAGGTTTGCATCGCTCTCAATGAAAGCTGTGGCCAGGGCGGCAAGAATAGAGCCTGCTTTGCCAATGATGGCATGGGGGAAGCCTGCCCGTGCGACGATATCGCGCGCCTCAAATGGGCGCAGTCCCCAACGCATATCGATTGGCTGCTTGATGATCTTCTCTGGGGTGGTAGCTGCGACTTCTTCGATGTCGATACCGCCTGCTGAAGAGACCATCACGACAGGGGCCTGGGACTTACGGTCGAGGATAATACCGAGGTAGTACTCCTCTTTAATGTCCACTTTGCTAGTGACCAGGACTTTTTCTACGGTAAGCCCTTTGATATTCATTCCCAGTACGCGCGAAGCTGCTTCACGCGCTTGCTCTGGGGTATCGCCGAATTGGATACCACCTGCTTTGCCACGACCGCCCACATAGACCTGGGCTTTGATAACAACCGGCCCGCCAAGTTCGCGGGCAATGGCTTCGGCTTCCTCTGGCGTCTGGGCTACGCGCCCTGGTTGGACAGGGATGCCATAGCGCGCCAGAATCTGTTTTGCCTGGTATTCGTGAATCTTCACCGAAATAGCTCCTTGTGCTACGTTGCTACATATGATATGCCCTCGCGGGCAAGGAGGTTTGTTACGCAACTAAAGTTATGCTAGCACTATCAAGGGAGGGTGTCAAGAAAACAGCTTATGCTCTGCTCTTTTCATGGCCTGAATAAAGCTTCCGGGCTGGCCAGCGCTTGCCTTTCTGGAAACTCTGCCGGTCAGGCCAGTTTTTGTTCTGCTTGACACTATGGGATTCGTTACTTATACTAGTAGTAGTAAACGCTACTACTAATGAAAGGATTGCGTCTTGTGACCCTGGCTATCATCGAGGAGATGAAGCATCTCGGCTTCACCGGTGCGGAAGCACAGATCTATGTTTTCCTCCTGCAGCATCCCTTGTCGACAGGCTATGAGATCAGTAAAGGGACGGGCTTGCCTCGTGCCAATACCTATCAGGCGTTGGAGACATTGGCGGCCAAGGAGCGTGTGACTGCAGTAAGTGAAGAGCCCATTCGTTATGCGCCTGTGCCTCCAGAGCGCTTGCTTAAGCGCATCCAGGAAGAGACTGCCCAGCGCTGTCAGGATTTACAGCTCAGCCTATCCAGGTTAGAGCAGCCGGATAGCGTGGGGCATTTCTGGGAGTTGAGCAATCGTGGACGGATCGAGGCGCGCCTGCGCGAGTTAATCAATGCGGCTCAGCGGCGTATTGCGGCAAGTCTGTGGGCTGAGGATCTTGAGCTTCTGGTCGATGTTCTGCAGGCGGCGCGCGATCGCGGATGCATGGTGATTCTCAATTTATTTGGGGATGCGCGTGCGGATTTTGCGACTGTCTATCAACATGAGGGTCCTGAGAAGGTTGTTGGAGGACATGTGGTGGCTCTGGCCATCGATTTTGAGGAGGCCCTGGTGGCATCGTTGGATGAGCCTGCATCGGGCGTGACGACGCAGAATCGTACTCTGGTACGTGTAGTAGAAAAGTTCATTCGCGATGAAGCTTATTTGGCTGCTATTTATGAACGCTTCTCGCCTGAGCTAGAGCGCGCGTTTGGGCCACACCTTGTGGAGCTACGTCGGCGCCTCTTGCCTGCTGCTGATGCTGAGCACCTGGTTGCTGTTACGGCTATGGACTCTCAGCCGATCAGCTTGCCTTCGGGCTTAAAATAAGTTGTATTTGCAAATTTGATATAAAGCGAAAGGTGTTACTATTATGCCTGAGTCTGTCACTGTTGTTGTTGGCACGCAGTGGGGTGATGAGGGAAAGGGCAAGCTTGTGGATCTGCTCAGTAGCGATGCGGATCTCTGTATGCGCTTTCAAGGAGGAGGTAATGCCGGTCATACGGTTGTGAACGATGCAGGAGATTTCAAGCTGCATCAAGTTCCCTGTGGCATTTTTAATCCGGCCTGTACATGTATGATGGGTACGGGAACTGTTGTCGATCCACAAGATCTAGCAGCAGAGATGGAGCAGTTAGCTCAGCAGGGCGTGGCTGTTGATAAAATGTATGTCTCGGATCGTGCACATGTCGTAATGCCATATCATAAGTTACTCGATCAGGTGGAGGATCAGGCGCGTGGCGCTTTTCGCGTTGATACTACGGGGCGCGGTATAGGTCCTGCCTATACTGATAAGGTGGGTCGGATCGGCATTCGGTTCCATGATCTCTTGTACGAGGATGTCTTGCGCGAGAAGCTGGCGGTTGTGTTGCAGCGTCATAATGCTGTGCTAACCACGGTCTATGGTAAGCAGCCTTTTGACGAACAACAGTTGCTTGCCGATTATCTCGCCTGGGGTGAGCGCTTTAGATCGCGCATTATTGATACTATTCCCCTGGTGCGGGCTGCTCTGCAGGAGGGTAAAAATATCATTCTCGAAGGCCAGTTGAGTGCCATGAAGGATATCGATTGGGGTTCTTATCCTTTCGTAACCAGCTCATCCCCTACAGCTGCAGGAGCCGCCGCAGGCTCAGGTATTCCGCCGAGGCGTATAGATCGAATTATTGGCGTGGCGAAGGCTTATAGTTCGCAGGTAGGAACCGGTCCCATGCCGACCGAGCTGCAAGGCGCCGCGGGCGATCACTTACGCCAGCTTGGCGGCGAATATGGAGCAACCACTGGACGGCCCCGACGTGTTGGCTGGTTTGATGCTGTGGTAACCCGTTTCGTTGTAGATCTCAATGGCTGTACTGCCCTCTCAATTACCAAGTTGGATGTGTTGGATACGCTCCCCGAGATCCCAGTCTGTACGGCTTATAAATATAAAGGGGAAGTGCTGCCAGACTTGCCAGATCCGATGCTTCATGAGCAGTGTGAGCCTGTATATGAGATATTGCCAGGTTGGCAGCAATCCACGCGAGAGGCGCGTTCTCTGCAGGATCTTCCAGCTAAGGCACGCGCCTATCTTGAGCGCCTGGCCGAACTTACCGGTACCGCGATTCACAGTGTAGGCATAGGTCCGCATCGCGACCAGACGATCGTGCTTTAGTTAGGGCTGGATGTGTAGTAAGAGCTACCGTAAGCAAGATCGATAGCTCTTACTATCCTTGCAGCGTAAGCAACAAAACTTCGTTGCCTCTATTACTAGCAGCGCTACTCTATTTGCCCCTTAACGAGATGCTCCAGGATAACGACTCATACAATAGGGGTCTCCCAAACTTTTGATGAAATGTGACCAGTGTCATGCTCTAGCTATATGTTATCTAGCGCTTTGTGATAGGAAAGCAGCCAGTAACTCGGTATCGAGTTCGGGATAGAGCGGATATTGCTGCAGCAAGGCCTTGACGCGTTGACGGGCCTGGTCAACGATCTGCTGATCCAGGTTATATTTAGTGAGGCTTTTCTTGCCACTATTCGTTTTCGCCGGGCTGACTTCCGCGAGCACAAGCTTGACGATGCTGGCGATCTCTTTCATTTCCTCAGTTCCCATCCCCAGGGTTGTGATGGCTGGCGTGCCGAGGCGCAAACCACTTGTATACCAGGGACCGTTTATGTCGAAGGGGAGCGAGTTGCGATTGAGCGTGATGGCGCATTCGCGTAGCGCCGATTCGGCCTGCCTGCCGGTCAAGCCAAAGGACTGTGCCACGTCGAGCAGGAAGAGATGGTTATCGGTTCCGCCTGTGGCGACCTGTAGACCTTGGTCTACGCAAGCCTGGGCCAGCGCCTGGGCGTTCTCGACGATTCTATGGGTGTAGCGGGAAAATTCAGGTGTGGCGGCTTCGCGCAAGGCAACGGCTTTGGCCGCCATAATATGTGGAAGTGGGCCGCCAAGCGTAAATGGACAGCCTTTATCTACCCATTCTGCAAACTCTTGTTTGCACAGCACAAGTCCTCCGCGCGGACCTCGTAGTGTCTTATGAGTAGTTGTGGTGATGATATGCGCATAGGGTACTGGATCAAACTCGCCGGTGAAGACTTTGCCAGCGACCAGCCCGGCGAAATGTGCCATATCAACCATCAGGACCGCGCCTACTTCATCGGCCAACTCGCGCATTCTTGCAAAATTGAGCTTGCGTGGATAAGCGCTATAGCCGGCCAGCAGGATTAAGGGCCTGATCTCATGTAGCTGCTCACGCAATTTATCGAGATCGATAAGCCGCGTCTCTGCATCAACGCCATAGGAATGAACGTCGAACAGATGGCTAGAAATATTGTGGCGATAGCCGTGAGTGAGATGGCCGCCCGAGTAGTAGTCGAGGGCGAGCAAACGCTGGTTGTGGGCCGCAAAGCGCACTTTGGCCCAATCCTCGCGGCTGACCTTGGACGGGTCGCTCAAGTTCATCTCGGCTAAGAGTGGGCTTTGCACTTTTGCCGTCAGGATGGCAAAAAAGGCCACAAGATTCGCATCTGCACCCGAGTGGGGCTGGACGTAGGCATGCTCAGCCCCAAAAAGTTTGCAGGCAAGTTCGGCTGCCTCTGCTTCAATAGCATCAACATTGTCACAGCCGGCGTAGAAACGATGGTATGGGTAGCCTTCAGCATATTTGTCAGTGAACAGATTGCCGCTGGCCAGTTGCGTAGCCAGTGAGCTATAATTCTCGCTGGCAATAAGTTTGAGATTGCTGCGCTGATCTTCAAGCTCTTTGACAATGGCAGCGCTTACTGAGGGTGAAGTGCTGTTAATCACATCGAGCGAGGCATAAAAGGCGGCTGCAGCTGGCTGGGGAGCAGTCTCTTTGAGGCTTTGCAGATAGCGGCTCAACAGGGTAGGCGCAGTAGTTGTAGTATACATCAATGTTCCTCCTTTGCTGCACAGCATAAAGTTACCAGAATGTTGAGAGTATGTTGCAGCCCAGGCGAACGGCTTTTTCCCCCTCTACAGGCTCCCTTGTGGTTGCTCCACTACATTCGCCAGTTACCTGTAGAGCTAT
Organism: Ktedonosporobacter rubrisoli; assembly: GCF_004208415.1. Lineage (GTDB taxonomy): Bacteria > Chloroflexota > Ktedonobacteria > Ktedonobacterales > Ktedonobacteraceae > Ktedonosporobacter > Ktedonosporobacter rubrisoli. The sequence goes on from NZ_CP035758.1 coordinate 9,850,838, forward strand.
TCAATTGTTACAAGCACAAGTATAGCATGCCTTCATAGATCATTCTACCCGGGAGTACCGCCTCCTTCAGATAGGGATTCTTAACTGAGAGTCAAGACGAGAGAACGCATCTTCTTGCCTGTAAAGAGGCTGGAGCACAGGCAGGCAGACTTTCAGCTTTCCAGCCTCATCGGGGGCAAAGATTCTCCCTTCCGCACTTCCTTTGGCGTGTGATGATCTGCATTATGACGATTGGGTTCGCGCGCGACGTATGCCAAGCAGATAGACCCCAAGCGCTATAATCATCATGGCCAGGCCCAGCATACAGGCGCCACTCCACCCGCTCAAGCTCCAGGCTGTGGTTCCCAATGCCGAGCCAAGTGTTCCACCTACAAAATAGGAGAACATATAGATAGTATTCAGGCGACTGTGATTTTCGGCCGGGCGGGCATAGATACGAGCCTGGTTAGAGATGTGGGCCCCCTGAGAGCCCAGATCGAGCAGAAGCACGCCGATGATCAAGCCCGGAATCCATTGGCCGCATAGCCAGAAAATGATGTACGTCACCAGTACTATTGCCATCATTATGCCTGTGATCGCGCGGGGATTGGTACGGTCAGTACGTTTGCCTACTAACGAGGCCGTGATTGCGCCCGCCACGCCTGCTAGACCGAACAATCCAATCACATCGCTATTAAAATGAAATGGCGCTCCGCTCAGCAGAAAGGTCAGCGTCACCCAAAAGATTTGAAAAACGCCAAAGGTAAGGGCTCCAAAGATGCTCACCTCAATGAGCACGGGTTCGCGCCGTAGCAGCCTTACCATTGACTGCAGCAGGTGTAGATAGTGCATTTTCTCACGTGGAGCTTCTCGGGGTAGGAGCAAGCGCAATGAGATGAGCAATAAAGCCATCAGGACAGCCGCGATCCAGTAGATAGCCCTCCAGCCCAGATGCGCATTGACGAAACCGCTGATCGTGCGCGCTAACAGGACACCAATAAGCAAACCGCTCATCACAGCTCCCACAACGCGACCCCGTTCCCGCGCTGGGGCAAGGCTAGCCGCGAAGGGTACAACGATTTGAGGTACGACTGTGGCAACTCCCATTACCAGCGTCATAACGCCTAGAAAAATCATCGATGGCGCCAGCGCTATCGCAATGCATGAAAGACAGACACCAACCAGTGAGATGGTAATAAGATCGCGCCTATTTAAGACATCGCCTAGTGGTACAATCAGGAGCAAACCTAGCGCATAACCCAGTTGGGAAAGTGTGGCAATAAAGCCAACACTGCTCTCTTGCACAGAAAAGTCCTGCGCAATTGAGACCAATAAGGGCTGAATATAATAGAGATTAGCAGCGCATAGACAACAAGCAAGAGCCATAAGGAAGACCAGGCCGTTGCTCAATGAGGTCTGGCCTGACTGTGCAGAGAGCGAAGGTATTTGCGCTCCATTCTCTAGAGGTCGGGTCGGCATATAAAACCTTTCTTTCCGATGACTTGTTCAATATATTAAACAAAATATAGACGATAAAAAAAGATTTGTCAATCTGCCTGAACAGCAAACTAAAATTTTCTCATCTCTTTTTTCTATCACCTGATAGCACTTAAGGATGGAATATGAAGGAGTAAAATACCTGTAAAGCTAGCTTTAAGGTGGGATCAAGCGTCATAATTTGCTCAATCTGCGATGTGATGCTTGACCATCACCATAGAGAAAAAGCAGGCAGGCCCTCTAGTCTTTTCTGAAAAAAGGTGTATAATATATTTAACGAGAATTGAACAACGATGTTCTTGATCCGGCTGAAGACTGCCGGATGCTTCAGGGTCACCGAAAGAGAGACAAAGGTTTATGGGTCAGCGACAGCTAATGGCGGTAGGAGAAAAGTTACGCTCTGCACGGCATGAGCAAGGGCTAAGTTTGCGTGAATTGGCCAGCCGCGCTGATGTGAGTGCAAGCTTGCTCTCGCAGGTCGAATCCGGCAAAGTGATGCCATCGGCTGCAACACTTTATCGTATAGCGACGGCGCTCTCTCTACCAGTTCACGCGTTCTTTCCTCCCACCACGCAACAGGTAGATAAGGAAGAAGATAATCGCTTGCAGGCAGCATCAACGCAACTGAAGATAATGGAGCAGCCGCTCACTTATGCCGCCCTTGAGAATCGTGCTCCGGCTAGCTCGGATATAGAGGATACACAAGCTATTTCTGGCCCCGTCGTCCATCCTGAAACACGTAAAGTGTTGGAGCTAGCTGGAGGGATAAAGTGGGCCCGCTTAACGCCAGGCAGCGAGGAAGGGATGGAATTTTTGGAGATTAGCTATGTCCCTGGTTATGATTCGGGACCGGAAATGCTCTACCATACAGGGCGTGAGTTTGGGATTGTGATCGAGGGAGAAGCCATAATAGAGCTGGGCTTTGAGCGTTATCAACTTAAGCCAGGTGATAGTATCGTCTATGATTCAACAACGCCCCATCGCGTGATTAATACTTACGAAGGCAGGACACGTATGCTCTGGGTACGCTTTACGCCCCACACCAGACCAACACGAAATCCTGAGTCATAATTGGAAGCTCATGCGAGCGTAAGCTTAACTGTACTCCTGCAGCGCAAGTAATTAGTAAGTCCCCGCCTCCACTGCTGCGTGTCCTACGTTGAGTAGCTGAGTGGCCAGCTCGCTTATCTCAAGAATGTACTTTGGGTTGTCTGGAAAACGCAGGGCTTCTGTCCAGGCCTTGTATAGTGCCGGTTCCTGACGTAAGGCCAGCATAAAATCGGGAAGGGACATGCGCCCAGAACTACCCTTTGTTCGCAGCAAAAAGATGTTGCCGATATCTATGCGTATAGGAATTTGTAATAAGCCGTCCAGGTAGTACAGCAGCGCAGGAAGGCGTTTCTGTTCTCTTAAACTGGTTACTTTGTGTTCGATTTCTTCATAGGTCAGTTGACCATACACATGTTGAGCCCAGGCGCGATCTTCCACCGATAAGAGGTTCCCTATCTCTGTGTGCTCAACCCAGTGCTTGAGGGCTTCTGCACAGAGGTCGTAAGCATCGCGGCTCTTCTGAATGGCCTCTGTGGAAGCATTGAGGGCAAAAGCTGTGAGGCATGGCTCGAAGAGGTTGGTCTTGAAGTTGTGTAATGCCTGTTCAAGACTATCGATGAAGTGGCTGGGAGAAGCTCGCATTCCACCGAGTTCAATCAGGGCTGCTCCAGCATCCTGCAGGGTCTGGCGCGCATAAAGAGCCGCTAGCATTGCATCTTTATCTATGCTTTGCAGCATTAAGGTGCGGCTTTCCTCGACAAGTTTTTGGCGAGCAAGGAAGCGTTCTTTCCGCGCGGATGGTTGCAAAAATGCGCTGCTGATCTCGTCTCGAAGTTGGGCATAGAAATTGTCGGTATCCAGAAGGATGATCGAATTCACAACCCGATATACCCAGGAGCCTGCCCCAACACCCTGTACAAATGCCTCGGCTGAGATACGATCAAGATCGGCAAAGAGCGGCCCGCCTGGTTGAGGATGTTTGAGGAAATCGGCTAGTCGGATACGGGTAACTTCGCGATAGCCCACAGGCTGGTCTAGTAGTAGCATGAGATCAAGATCGCTGGCCGGGTCAGCATCGCCCCAGGCGACTGAGCCAAAGAGGAACGCAGCTCGTAGACCTTTGTCTTTCAGGGGCTCGATAAGCTGGCGAGCTGTATCAATGAGCTGGTTATGATGTGCAGGAAGTGGTAATGGATTCATAAAGATCTCCTGAAGCATAGTCTATGCGCCAGCATATTGTGAAGGCAGGCTGCGAGGTGATCCTGATCGGTGCTGGCATCAAGGAAAAATCCTTGACAAAGCCCGATATCACGCGCGAAGAGGTGGCAAAGGCCGTTAATACCGATATCGTAAAGCTGGTGGCGCTGGGAGATCGTGGTATTGCCGTCGAGACGATGGCGCATGGCGCGACGGCAGTTGTGCGCAAGCTGTTTACCCAGGGCCGTTTGCATGGTATTCTGGGCGGCTCAGGTGGCTCGGCGCTGGTAACCGAGGCTATGCGCGCCTTGCCGATTGGTGTGCCAAAACTGATGGTCTCCAACAACGCCTAATTTTATGAAAGTATTGTAGTCGTCACGAGATACTCTATGCTCTCCTCCTATATCTAATGCAACAAATTCACCTGAATTGATCCAGTTTCGGACAGTTTTTACATTTACTTTCAGGTCTTTTGCTATTTCGTCTGTTGTTAGCCAATCTTCACCTTGTGGCATAGCAGTCTCCGTATCAGGTTTGATATATTCTGCTGCTCTTTAGAGTACCCGGATCTCAAGACTTTGGTATGTGACTTCAGTGCCGAGATGTAGACTAAGGACACGGCAAGCGCGAACCGCGAGTTCGGCCTTAACTGGTTCGCTTTTCTCCATTTTGTTGATAGTGGAGCGAGATATGTTAGCTTCTCTGGATAGCTCTGTGACTGTTATACCTGCATTAATGCGAGCTTCTTCAAACTTGTTCATAAATGACTCCTTTAAGTGGCTGTATGAGGCTAATTCTAGCATAGGGGTGCTTTAAAGACAAGAAAAGGTCTTTTCCTGTTGAATGTTGCATGTAAAAAGTTGCGTGAAAAACGCTTGACTTTTGTAATGCTGTCGGATACACTGTACAAAAATAGACGAAAAAATACAATAAAATGCTTTTTAGTTATGTAAGATTAATATAAAAATATTATAATGTAATTAAGTGGTTTTATCTGTTCAAATCCGAAAATAGAAACAAGCTTAGCAGTAAGTCTTTTTCTTTGACTAATTTTGTGGCTTACAATACCACATACTGACGTTAAAGTACGTTAACTCCCCTTAAAGTGGCGTGTAACAGTCTAAATAGCTTCTAGCGGTTATCTACGGGTATCAAAGAATACCTATTGGTACCTAATCTTGAAAGGAGATGATAAAAAAGCTAGCTTACTATGTTGCAGATAGCAAGCTAGCGGAAAGTGAGAACAACACGTTGAAACCCAGTTAAGTAGTAGGTTTTCGTGGTTCTCGTTGTCTATTTTGGCACGCGAGAACCCACTCGTCAAGGACAAAGGATCATGAGAGAGAAGATTACGCGTGCTGTAAAGAAAATAGTCAACTCATGCAGTTATCAAGGGCATAACTGGCAATCAACCATCATCAATGGGTACTTTCATTGTACGCGTTGTCGTGAGCTAGCGGCATGTCGGTCCTGTGTACCTCATCCCAAGGGTAATGCGACCTTGGGTTTGTGTCGACAGCATCAGCAGCAGAAAGCGGCGAACACTGTGGAGGTCTTAGGATGAAGCCACCACGTGAACAACATGGGGTTCCATCCCGCTTTTCTCGATGTGTCCCCGTCGTTGATCTAGATACCCCTGCCGCTACTCATGAGGTGGGGCATTATGTAGGGGTTCACCCCGAAGATCAACCGTATTCTACTGGTGATATGGTCCAGCATCGTCAACAACGCCAATATTCACCCGTGCAGAGTGATGCACTAAGTGTGATCGATCTGGAAGATGAGCCACGAATGAGAACAAGCGTCAGGCGCTATCACACTCAACAAATTGGAGTGCAATCAGCACCTCGTACTATGATACGGGTACACCATCACCCTGTTCCTGCGCGAGCAACGCGCATTCAATCAACAAGTCAAACGCTTCCACATTCATCACTGTATGTGACAAGAGCGCATTTCCCTCTCCATTGGCTATTCTATGCGGGAATAGCTCTTATGTTCATGCTAATTGGATGGATCGGACTCGGCTTGCTCACGTCCTGGTGGCAAGGGGTACAAGACGACTGGCAGTATGGGCACCCAAGAACGTTTCAGATAGATGCTGTTGTTGGCCATCACGACTCAACTCGTTCACCCAGTCATTTCACGGTCTGGAACTTGAAAGGACGTCTTGTTATTGTCGAGTTTCCTGCAGGAGACGTTACCCATGCCACCATTTGTGTAGGACCAGTGCTCACCGGTGTCGGGCAAGACCAGATACCTGCTACGCTACAGTTCAAAGATGTCAACCATGATGGCAAGCCTGACATGATCGTCTCTGTACGAGAGTTACGCTATGTGTTCATCAATGAAAATGGCTCGTTTCGTCCCTTAAAACCAGGGGAAGCGGTCCAGATGGAGAAGGGATAGTAATTATGCAACGCATCTTTCTCACCTGCAATAAACGGGCGCTCAAATCTCTTGCCGATGAGTTGGGCGATCTCTTGAAGGAAAGGTATCAATCTTCGATAGAACTGTACGGTGTGACGAATAAGTGTCAGGATGGATTTATCCTCATCATCTGGGAACAGGAACGTGTACCTGACAAATTCAAGGAGCGTCTCGGTGCTGATGAGGATGTTTTTGATTATGTTGTCTACGAGCATGCGTCAGATGTTTGATCAGAAAGAGGGTGCCCGAGGACACCCTCTTCTCGCACTGGAAAAGTGCAAGGAAGAGCGTCTATGAACAATCCATTGCGAAACCAGATAGACCGAATACTCGCACACCTGGAGACAACAGAGACGACACGAACAACAGATGAGTATCAAGTCAACGAACCGACACGCGTGATTGATATTCATGTGTATGATCTTGAAGCGGAGACGGTTTCAGCGGAAAGTGACTCTATTCCTGATCAGATCCTCGACCAGCAGGAGCACCAGCAGCACCAGGCAAGTTCTTTTCGTTTTCGAAACGTTGGTAAGTGGGGGCGTTCTCACCTCCGGCTCTTGCTGCTGGCCGTCTTACTTTTACTGATCCTCATGTTAAGCGCGCTGATGCTGTACCAGTTCTGGTATGCACCTGCAGCTACCGTGACGCTTATTCCAGCTTCACAAGAGCTCATGTTGACGACAACACTCGATATCACCACCGAAAAAGCTGACGCGCGTACCTCAGTACCAGGAAGGCTCTTACCAGCGGTCACGATGAGTCAGTTCCAAACAATACGTGCAACAGGAGTGGCACATCAGCAAGCACAAGCCAGTCATGGGACAATCACCTTTTACAATGCGGCACCAGCGCAACAAGTTATTCCAGCCGGTACCTTACTCACTGGGGCTGATGGGGTCCAGGTGGTCACTGACGAAAGCGCTCTTGTTCCTCCTGTGAGCTATCCAACACTTGGGCAAGCGCGGGTATCAGCACATGCAGTCACGACAGGATCAGGAGGAAACATCAAAGCAGGGGACATCTATGGGCCATGTTGTCGGCTCAATATCTCAGCCGTCAATAGCGCCTTTTCAGGAGGACAGAACGAGCGGAGCTATCCCATTGTAACCCACCAGGATATCGAGCGTGCGGCGACAATGCTGCAGACAAGGTTACAGCAAAGTATGCAAGCTGCTTTGCAGACACAGGTAGACGTGACTGAAACGCTCATAACACCTTTGTCTTGTCACTCTGGTATCTCTAGCGACCATCAGGGAGGAGAAGAGGCGAAAGAAGCTCACATAACCGTGAGTGAGACTTGTTCAGGAATAGCCTATACTACAGCAAGCGTCCTTCATCTGATACAGCAGCGTATGCAGCAGCAAGCAGAAAAGCAGCTAGGAAAAGGCTACACCTCTGCTGCCATGCTTCACACCAGGATTGCAGGTGTGAGCAGAGTGAACGAGACACTGACCCGCCTACAGGTAGGAGCTACCGATACCTGGGCCTACCAGTTCACACAAGCTGATCAAGAGCATATAAAGCAGCTTATCGTAGGTGAAAGGAAGCAAGATGCAACAAACCGCTTACTCCACATTCCTGGTATTCAATCTGTTTCGCTAGAGGTGAAAAATTCCTCTACCTTGCCTACAGATGTCCATGCTATTCACCTCGTTTTTATCAGAACAATGAGGAACACTACTTGACAGTTCGCAAACGTGTCGCCTAGAGGCGACAGCCTTGCGATTTGTCAAGCTAGTAGATGATCTTTTTAACGTCAGATCGACTCTAGAGGCTGTTTAGATGAGGGCGTTGCCTCTAGGCAACACATTTGTGAATTGTCAAGTAGGTAAGCTGGTAAACCTAGTGTTGAGCAATGAGAATACGACCGAGGTACATACGTGCTCCTATTCTCTCAGGAGAAGATAGCGGATGCAGCTTGTTGAACAACATATTATTGACCGCAATGATCCACGTTACCACGTGATTGATGAAGCGGCTTTTAAGTCGAAGAACCTGTACAACGCTGGCAACTATGAGGTACGTCAATCCTACATTCTTGCGGGAAAGTACCTCAACTACCACGAGATGGACAGGCGGATGCAGTCCCACGAAGCATACAAGGCTCTGCCGGCAAAGGTTAGCCAGCAGGTCTTAATGCAGCTGCATCATGATTGGGAGGCCTTCTTCAAAGCGCGTAAAGCCTACAACGAAGACCCGTCAAAGTTTCGAGCGCGTCCCAGGATACCTGGGTACAAGCAGAAAACGGAAGGTCGGAATATGTTGGTCTACACCATCCAGGCGCTGAGTCGAGGAAAGCGCGGCTTGAAACACGGCATCATCAAGCCTTCGATGCTCGCTATCGAGGTGAAGACGAAGCAGAAAGACATCCATCAAGTGCGTATCGTCCCACGCAAAGGCTTCTATGTGATTGAGGCGGTGTATAGCCGCGAGGAGAAGCAATCACCGGTTAATTCTGCGTACTACGCTGGCATAGATATTGGCATGAATAATCTGGTTGCGCTAACCTCAAACAAACCAGGGTTTCGCTCTGTATTAGTTAACGGGCGTCCAGTGAAATCAGTCAACCAGTTCTACAACAAGCATAAGGCAGAACTACAGAGCCAGCTTCGACGCAAGGGGACAACCAAGCGCATGGAGCGCATGACAAACAGGCGGAACAGGCGCATTGATCAGTATCTGCACACGGTCAGCAAAAGGATCATTGATCTCGTAGTCAAGGAAGGAATTGGGACGCTCTGTATCGGCAAGAATGATGGGTGGAAGCAAGAAGCCAACATGGGTAGGCGGAACAATCAAAACTTTGTTTCGATCCCGCATGCTCGTTTCATTTCCATGCTCACGTACAAAGCGGAACTGGTAGGCATTCGTGTAGAGATCACGGAAGAGTCCTATACCTCAAAAGCGTCGTTGCTGGACCTGGACCCGTTGCCAGTTCGTACCAACGGCGATGAAAAGCACACCTTTAGCGGCAAGAGGATTAAGCGTGGACTCTACCGCGCCAAAGATGGACGGAAGATCAACGCCGATATTAACGGCGCTGGCAATGTGATACGAAAAGTAGCCCCTGATGCTTTCTCGAAAGTGGAGGGGGTAGAGGATGGGAAGGCGGTGCTTGCATCGCTGGTAGTCCATCCCGTGCGGTTAGTCGTTGCCCCCGCACGAACCCAGAAGGCGAGCAATGGCGCAAGCAAGCGATCAAGAGAACGCTCCAAAACGCTATGACACGCTCTGTTTTTTGGAACTATATCATAAGATGAGCTATGCCGGGGGTAGAATTTCAAGAGCGAGTTTTAAGAGGCTTGCATATTTTCTTGAGCGTTCTTTGACTTTTTCTGCGCTATGCTGAATGTGGAAAGAAATCTCGTAGCGCAGATAGGTTATCGTGAACCATTTTCTGGCTGGTTTTTCTAGGAAAAGAGGAACCGATATGCAAGCAGTTGAACGCGTTCCACAACTCTTAACAAACGCGGGGAAACGCTGGCAGGATTATTGCATAGACAGCCTGCTAGCCCTGGGGGCTCTGATTATCACAGGAATCATCTACACCTTTCGGCTTTACCCCGGGATTCCCAATATATCCATTGTCTATCTTTTGCTGATCTTGATTCTGGCCAGCACGCGTGGCCGCTATGCCGCTATTCTTACCGCATTGTTGGCTTTTTTATCTTTCGACTTTTTCCTGGTGCCTCCTCTCTATAGCTTTACTATCGCCCGCTGGGAAGAATGGCTAGCCTTGCTGGTCTTTTTGGCGACGGCATTACTAACCAGCCAGCTAGCGATAGTTATGCGCCATCGTACGGAAGAAGCCCGCCAGCGTGAACGGGAGGCGCGTATCCTCTATGAAGTAGGACGCGTCGTCAATAGCACTGAGCGGCTTGAGGAGCAACTGGATGTTCTGGCATTGTCTACTGTCAGAGTTTTTTCATCCTGGGGTGTAAGTGAGTGCGCTATTCTGTTGCCTGACGCTCAAGGAAGGTTGACCTTGCAGGCAGATGGCCCTATTCGCGTGGATCGCTTCTCGCTGGCTCCAGACGAGATGGAAGCGGCCAGAGAGGCAATGAGCCAAAGTAGAATGATCGAAAGAGCCGATGTGCAGCGGGGCTCGAAGAACAGCCTGCTTCTGATCCCTTTAAAGACTGCCGGGAAAGTGCTTGGCGTGCTCTGTTTACGTATTCGCAATAGAGATGCCTGGTTTATGCGCCAGGATGTGCTTGAGGAGAGTAAAGGACAAGTCGAGGATCGAGTGGCTTTCTTCAGGACGTTCCTTGATCAGGCCGTTATCGTTATTGAGCGTACCCAACTACGCTCCCGGGTTGCTTCTCAATAGCACAGGTCGCGTAGTCCTGCCAGATAGGATTCCTGCTAATCTGACCCGAAAAAATTGGCAAGCAGGGCGCTATCCTCCGCGCGGAGGATAGCGCGTGTATTTGACTAGCTGCGAATGAAAGATAGTAGCTCGTCGCGTTTTTGTTCCATTAGGGCCTGATCATTGGCCTCAACGTTCAGGCGCAACAGCGGCTCCGTGTTAGAGGGGCGCACATTAAACCACCAGTCACCAAAATCAATAGTGAGCCCATCCATATGATCGATAGAGCTGGCTCCTTTCCCAAACTTGTCTTCCAGAGCTTGGAGCTTGCTCTGCGTATCGCTAACAGTGCTATTAATCTCACCGCTACGTATGCCATGATCGAGCGGCTTGATAATTTCCGAGAGCTGCTTGTTTTCTACCGAGACAAGTTCCAGCATGATCAGGAAGGCAATCAGACCGGAATCGGCAAACCAGTTGTCGCGGAAGTAGAAATGGCCCGAGTGTTCTCCGCCGAAAATGGCATTAAGCTTGCGCATATCGGCCTTAATGAAGGAGTGGCCCACGCGCGTGCGCTCAGCCTTGCCACCTTCTTTGCTAATGAGCTCGGGCACGCTCTTGGAGACGATCAGGTTATAGAGAATGGTTGAGCCTGGATGCTTCTTCAGCAGGCTATTGGATACCACTTCGATTACCTGTGAACCGTCTACCAGATTGCCGTGCTCATCGACGGGAAACATGCGATCGGCATCGCCATCGAAAGCCGCACCCAGGTCTGCACCGGTCTCGCGAACCTTCTTCTGTAGATCCTCCATATTTTCTGGCTCGATAGGGCTGGCTGGATGATTGGGGAAATTGCCATCCAGCTCAAAATAGAGCGGGATAAGCTGACATGGCAGGTGCTTAAATACCTGCGGTATCATCATCCCTGCCATTCCATTTCCAGCATCGATGACCACTTTCAGCGGCCTGATCTTGTTTACATCGATAAACGATAGCGCGTGCTGAACGTAATCTTCGGTGATATCGCGCTTGATGACCTGCCCTTTCTTCGTAGGCTCGGCAAAGTTTCCACTCACCGCCAGATCGCGAATATCGGCGAGGCCAGTATCCTGGCCGACAGGAGCTGCCTGAGCGCGGCAGAACTTCATGCCATTATATTTGCCAGGATTGTGCGACGCAGTGATCATCACACCAGCAGGATAGTCAAATTTGCCGACTGCAAAGTACAGACCATCGGTAGGGACCATGCCAAGATCAATCGCGTTAACGCCCTGGTCAGTGATACCGCGAATAATGGCGCTGGCCAGTTGGGGCGAGGAGAGCCGCATATCCCGGCCTACAGCGATTTCAGGCACAGCTAAATACTGAGCAGCCGCCCGCCCAATAGCGTAAGCAACCTCGTCGGTGAGCTTCTCGCCATAGATGCCGCGTATGTCGTAAGCTTTGAATAGTGCAGGATCGACAGTAACGTGTGATGTATTCATAATTATAAATGGCATTCCCTCTCCACAGAGAAAATGCGCACAGCTCCTTTCTTTACTGGCAGGATGAAGTTATGTATATGATCCCCTTAAGGGGCATTCGACTTCCATATCTCTAAAAGTAACCACGGATCACCAGCGCTACGGGGATCATAGATCTGGCCGACTTCGACAAAATTGGCTTTGGCGAAGGCGCGGCGCGCAGGCCGATTGGCTACAGCGGTCTCGGCATAGATACGCACGATACCTGAGAAGGTAAAGAGATGGCGTACCAGCGTACGAATTGCCTCGGGACCGTACCCCTGCCCCCAGCGTGACTTGTCACCCAGCCCCAACCCTATCTCGACCTGACCCAGGCGGTAATCAAGGTTAAAGTACGTGATGGTACCAATAGGGATATGCTGCTCATCCTCAATGATGAACCAGAACTGTCTCCCATTGCCCCGTACATAGTTTCGTTCAAATGTTGGCAGAAACTCGCTTATAGTACGTGAATATGGGCGATGGGGGTCATAGCGCCATACCTCGTCGTCTCGTTCCCAGTTAAAGACCTTCGAGGCATCCTTGATTACTGGACGGCGCAGATAGGCGCGTTCCCCGTGTAAGGATTGCTGTTCTATCTTGTTGCCGTGTTCTATTTCTGTCATAAGAGCCCCAACTCATGTGCAAAGCTTGTACCAGCAGATAAGGGTCCAACGCCGAAAACCTGGGCTAATGTCTGGCCTAGATCTGCATATGTCGCCCGCGTACCGAGATTAATATTCGCCCGAATTGGCTGACCATAAGCCAGTAGTGGTACGCACTCACGTGTATGGTCCGTGCCACGGTAGGTCGGGTCTACGCCATGATCTGCAGTAAAGAAAATTGCATCATCAGGACGCATAATCTGTTCGACACGCGCGAACCAGTTATCTACATCACGCAATGCTTGAGCATAACCGTGACTATCTCGCCGATGACCCCATAACATATCAAATTCTACCAGATTAACAAAGAGAAGACCGTCGAATTCGTTCTCCAGCCAGTGCAGAGTTGCTTCCATGCCATCACGATTGGTCTCGGTATGATCTACGCGCGTCAATCCGCGCCCCGCAAAAAGATCCTCAATTTTGCCAAGCCCAATAACATCTTTGCCAGCATCTTTAAGCAGATCGAGCAGAGTAGTGCCAAGTGGGGCTAGCGAGAAATCACGACGGTGTTCTGTACGTACAAAGCTACCTGGCTGGCCTACGAATGGACGGGCAATCACGCGTCCCACCGCATGATCATCTATCAGGATAGCACGCGCAACTTCGCATATACGATACAATTCACCGAGCGGAATAATTTCTTCGTGGGCTGCAATCTGAAAAACACTATCGGCTGAGGTGTAGAGAATGGGACGCGCTGTGCGCATATGTTCTTCGCCGAGCTCTTTAATAATCTCTGTCCCGGAAGCAACTTTATTCCCAATTACTTGGCGACCTATGGCCTGCTCAAAGGCCTGAACAAGTTTAGGGGGAAAGCCCTGGGGATAGGTTGGCAGTGGCTTCTTGAGTAGAACGCCAGTCATTTCCCAATGACCAGCTACACTATCCTTTCCTGCCGTGATCGAGGCCATACGGCCGTAAGCGCCTGTTGCGTAGGATTGCGGAGGCGTGCCCAGAATGGGGGTGATATTGCCAATACCCAGCCTTCCCAGATGGGGAAGCTGCAGGCCCCCAATCGCCTGTGCGCAATGTTCGAGCGAACTGGCCCCCTCATCCCCATAGTCCCGCGCGTCGGGATTTTCTCCCGCCCCTACGCCGTCCAGAACAACCAGGATCGCCCGTTTCAGTCTTGTCATCGCTGCAACCTCGTTGTTTCTAAGCGAGCATGACGTGCGAGCGGCTCCCCAATGAGCGGCATGGCATAATTGTAAAATGCCTGAGTAACCATGGTTTTACTCTCATCCAGGTACTCATCAGGAAGCAAACGTTGTTTGTTTGCGATTTGCGCAAGCTCTACCAGATCGGTCGTACAATGATACTCTGGTTCGTTATGGCGTACCAATGTTATCATCTTATCGCTTTCATGATTGAGGAGAGCCTGTGTGCCCATCTTTCCCGCAAGGTATGCCTCGTTCCGATCCGGCGGCGAGACATTGGTAGAAGCCATACGTTGCAGGTCCCCAGGCTTATCAAAGCGCGCTCGCAGCTTCAGTTCCCGCTTGACTAAATCTGTAAGATACTGTGCTGCACCACTTAATAACGGATGCGCGAACGCATCGGTACCAACCTGGCCCACTGCTCCTAGCGCCAGGCCCTTTTCGTCACGAATTGCCTCTGCGGCCACCACGATTACATACCCTACGCGCCTGTAAACCTCTTCAACACGCTGCAGAAAGCGCTCAGCTACAAAGTGCTGCTCTGGTATAAGAATAATGTGTGGCGGATCGTCCTCCTCGCGTTTGCCCAGCGCTGAAGAGGCAACCAGCCAGCCAGCGTCGCGCCCCATGGTCTCAATGACTTTGACGGGATAATGAGAGGGTATAGAAATAGTATTCATGCTGGAGTCTATGGTAGCTTGCGCAATGAAGCGAGCTGCGCTGCCATAGCCTGGACAGTGATCGGTGAAGGGCAGATCGTTATCAATGGTTTTGGGAACGCTAATGGCATAAAGCTCATAGCCGCTTTGTTGCGCTGCCTGAGCCAGGCGATGAGCCGTATCGGCTGAATCGTTGCCACCGATGTAGAGCAGATAGCGTACATCGTAGCGGCGCAGGATGGCTATAGCGCGCGTGAGATCGTCGTCTTGTAGCTTATAGCGGCACGATCCCAGGGCGGCTGACGGTGTATAGAGAAGCTGTTGCCAGATGTTAGCAGGTTGCTGGCGCAGATCAAGAATATCTTCTTTAAGCAGCCCTTCGATGCCGTGGCGCATGCCGTAAATGCCTTCAATACGCTTGTCAGCCATTGCGGCCTGCACGGCCCCTACCAGACTGGCGTTAATAACGGCGGTTGCACCGCCCGATTGGCCGATAATCAGATTGCCTCGTGTTGTTGATGACAATGGATTACTCCCTGATTAATTGTGTACCTTTGTGCACAGTATTAGTCTTTCAAGGGCATTATAGCAAGTGAGAAGATGGGCGTCGAGTAGAGTCCAGATTCGCTTGAAAAAATCTGTGTGAGCATGCTAGTATAGAGCAATATTGTGCAACCCCATTTGTAAAGGTAATGATGGCTTGCTCCAAAGTCGAGAGAGTCATCTATGAGCAAAGTTATGAAACATAAAATCATCCTCGACTGCGATCCTGGCCATGATGACGCTATAGCGATTCTGCTGGCCGCTCATCATCCTGCTATTGAACTTCTAGCTATTACCACGGTTGCGGGCAATCAGTCTGTGACTAAAACCACGAGTAATGCGCTGAAAGTATGTTCGCTGGCGGGTATTCGCGGTGTGCCCATTGCTATGGGGATGGATCGCCCGCTCTTACGCCCTGCACGCTATGCTGCAGATATCCATGGTGAATCCGGACTGGATGGTCCACATATTCCCGCACCCACGCTTGAACCTGTCGCGCAGCATGGCGTCGATCTTATCATTGAGCTCTTGCTTAACTCTGCTGGGGATATCACGCTTGTCCCGACCGGGCCGCTTACTAATATTGCTACTGCTATTCGCCGTGAGCCGCAGATTCTCCCCAAAATTAAGGCCATCTCACTGATGGGGGGAGCTATTGGTCTGGGAAACACAACACCCTCTGCTGAATTTAATATCTGGGCCGACCCTGAGGCAGCAGCTATCGTCTTTGGCTGTGGCCGCCCTATTACGATGGTGCCTCTTGAGGTGACGCATCAAGCTCTGGCAACCAAAGAGGTGCTCCATCGTCTGCGAGAAGCGCGTCGTACGGTGGCTACTTTTGCCGCTGATTTGCTGGTATTTTTCGCTGAAACATATCATAAAGTATTTGGCTTCGTCGATCCTCCTGTACATGATCCATGCGCGGTCGCTGCGCTCATTGAGCCTGAGATTATTCAGGCGCGCATGATGCATGTTGCAGTAGAGACAACTGGTGAGTGGACGGTAGGACGTACCGTTTGTGATGTGTACGGGAAGTTGGGAAATGAAAGCCAGGTACGCGTAGGGTATGGCTTGAACGTTCCGCGCTTCTGGGATATGTTAATTGAGACGCTGCTAACTTACGATTAAAGACCTTAAGGCGCACAAGCAGACAAGCTCTATTTCGAGAGGCGCGTAGATCGCCAAGAAGAGAGAGCGGCATCACCCGTTCCTTTTCTTTGAGTTGTGCGAGGACCTTGAGACTAGAGCGAGCTCTCTTGCCAGCGGCTTTAAGGATAAGGATCATCACCGGCTCCCCATATTTTTCTCCTCAACGGCTCTGTGCGAGGATTATGAACTGGAGGCCGGTGATAGCTAATTGGCTCGCCTCCGGCTTGATGGCCTGCGCTGAGCTTGCCAACTAATACGGCCGGAGCCGTAGCTTTGCCATTTTGCTATACGGTATTACAATATTTACTTGGTAATAGCTGTATTGAGATTCTTTAGAAATGTCGTGAGCGAGTGTTTGAAAACCTCCTGAAAAATAGGATTATCGACAAAGGCGATCAGACCGGTGAGCTCAATATGTGCCTCATAGGCAAGTAGCGAGCCCGTAGCTGTATCGCTCAGATGCAGATGTATTCTGGCATCAATCGTGCCTCCTATGTTTCCCTGGCGCCCAGCCTGTAGGACCAGATTTTCCGGTTCCTGCTGCTCAAGTATGTCTACAGCTATATCGTAAGGTCCCTGTAAACCTGGAAGCGGAACAGGTGAGGCGACGCGCACTTTCATGCGGTTAGGATTGGGATACCAGACTTCCGTGCAGCCAGGAATGCTTGACTGCATGATAGATGGGTCGAGTAAAGCTTTAAACACTTTCTCACGAGGAGCTTGAAATTCGTATGAATTTTTAATATCCATGCGCTACTAATCCTTCTTGCTTGCTTGAAGTTGTGCAGGAACCTCAACCTGGTCTCTGACCAGCTCGGAGTCATCAAAAAAGGAGGAATAGGGATACAATCTCTCTATTTCGTCTCCAGGACGTATGATTCCCGCGGTCAGAATTTGCGCGCGCAAACCCCCTCTGTGGATCAGGCCTGTCAGCACGTTATGATGGGTCAGCTGCGCGATATGAAAACAGGGTTCACAAAGACGAATACCGCGCAGAACGACTTCGCCGACACGGAACTCGTGCTGTACCAGGTGATTAAGGGGTACATCACGGGTTACGATATTACGACGTGCCTCCCCTGGCGTGAAATGTGCAAGCTCAGGATATTCCCGATTAAGCGCTTGAATTGTTTCAAGCTCGATCAGCGTTAACTCGTGGCTCGGGCCATGGTGCGGTGAAAAATGGCCGGTTCCGAGATAGTAACGATCTCCCTCTATGCCTCGCCCAGGCACCGTATGCGCTTCGGTAATTGTGCGCATTGGTTGCCCTTCAGCTGGAGTGATATGAAGGGAGATAACAGTTCCTTTCCACATAGCTACCTTTCTAGATGAAAGAATTTGTGAGTCGTCGTGGTGAATGTGGTTCAGGCTATTGTCCTACTATTGTAAATTATAGCTCTTGAATGTGCAGATGCTATGCTGGGTCTGGTTGAGAATCCGTGGATATCTAAAAAAACCGGTAAAGAGAATATTACCGCTGCAGCAAGAGGTAGGATTGAGTGAGGCTTAATTATCTCTTGCTTCTAAATCTCTCTAAGCAAGAGAAACGGGTAAAACCGTAAGAAATCATATTAAAGCATTGCCCTTATATTGTGTTAAGGACAATGCTTGTAGTTAGATTTGATAATCCATTTCCCAGGGATCTTTACCTCCCCAGCCCTGGGTTAATTCCTGATGCTTCTGAAGCGGTTCGCCGCCCTTCATCAGTAATTCTGTTGGTTTAGCGGCGACCACCGAATTGGGAGGCACCGATTCGAGTACCAGGGCCATGGCGCCAATTCTGCTGCCCTTGCCAATGATGATAGGGCCTAGAATGGCAGCTCCTACGCCGATGGACACGTCATCTTCAATGGTAGGATGACGTTTTTGTTGACGTCCAGGACTGGGACGCCACCAGCCCGTAGCGCCGAGGGTAACCTGGTGATAGAGCATGACGTTGTTACCGATAACTGCGGTTTCACCAATGACGATGCCTGCTCCATGGTCGATAAAGAAACGCTTACCAATCTCTGCACCGGGATGAATCTCTATGCCACCTGTAATAAAGCGGGCAAACTGTGAGATCAAGCGTGGCAGAAGAGGAACGTGCGCTTTATAAAGCGCGTGCGCAATACGATGATAGATAATAGCCCACAAGCCTTGATAGAGCAGCGCCTCGAAGATATTGCTACACGCTGGATCTTTTTCGAAGATCACATCGATGGCGTCAGGCCATCTTGTTTTGCGGCGTGGAGTTTGACCGGGGGCAGGTATTTGTACTCCCGGGGGAAGTTCTGGTAGCTGCGCAAGGTCAGCTTCGGTACTTAGTTGCTCGTTATACTCTGTATCTGCTGAAATGCCCTGTGATCCGTGCGACATGCTGGATAGTATCCTTTTCTCTACTAACCCTGGCTTTTTCCATTCTACTTGGAGTGTATGGCAGGCATCTCTGCTTGTCAAGGGGAAAACTGCAAAGCTCTGCCTTGTCGTCTCGTCTATCATTGCGCAGTTCGGCATCGCGACAAGAAACCGCCGCCTGGGTGAAGTCTCGCCGTAGAACGAAGCTTGGCTGGTATAATGTGTATGGTAGCATCGGTTTGCTCTTGTTAGCAGCCGGCATAGGGAAAAAATATGCCGGCCGCTTGTCATGGCATGCGTGGTAATTATTTACGGATTTTAAGAAAAAGCCCTGTCTGACTATTGACAATTCGCAAGAGGTCCGCTATACTGGCGGTGTGTTGAGGAAACACATGGTGACCGTAGCTCAATCGGCAGAGCTCTGGATTGTGGCTCCAGCGGTTGTGGGTTCAAGCCCCATCGGTCACCCTTTTTTTATTTGTATTTCTTTAGTTTCTTGCCTCCCATATTATTTCTTCTGACCGTTTCCTTGCTCAGTTTTTCCCTTCATTGCATACTCTCTCTCAGCAAGAACGAGCTTGAAAAGCAAGATGTTGCGTAAAATTGCAAACTTTCCTTGTTTTACATCTCCTCAGTTGAAAAGTGTAAATATCGCTATTACAATAGTACTGTCGTTTATCGTATGTTATCAATAATTTGCTAAGAGATGCTAAAATAAAATCTAAGCTTGAATAACATTCGAAAATATTCTTTGGCGAATTTTGCTTGATATACTTGTATTAAGCCGGCTGTTGTTCTGCTGCCAAATAAACCCGGATATCCCCATCTTTTCGTTGCTTGCGCTACTTTTCTTGGTGATAAGATACACGCTTAACACGGAGGGAAAATGGCTGCTGTACACAATACATCGTTAACGCCAATACCTGCTGGACGAACCGGGGCCGCGCGAAGAGAGCTTCTTATCTTTTTCGTGCTGGTTGTTTTCTTTACTGCTATTGCTTACTGGCTAATGCTGGGACTACATTGGCCCGATTATCTTCTCCTGTGGACACCTGCCATCTCGTCTATCATCGCTCGCTTGCTGCTGAGAATTGGATTTAATGATATCTCGTTTCGCTTTAAGGGAAAGTATATCCTAATTCGCTTTGTTGATGGCTGTGCTGATACCCTTGCTTGTGAATGGATTAGCCTACGGAGCGGCATGGATATCTGGCCTTGTGCAGTTTTCAGTTCCAAGCAACATCATTCCGAAGCCGCTTCCTAATCCTGCTAATCCCATCCTGCGCTTGGGGTGGACAATGTTTCTCTCTATGACGCTAGTAACAGCGTTCTTCTCCATTTTCTTAACTCCTGGCGAGGAGATAGGCTGGCGTGGATTTATGCTGACCCGTTTGGTCGAGGCGAAAGTGCCGGCGCCCCTCCTGGTAAGCGGGCTGATCTGGGGCCTCTTCCATGTGCCAGATATTCTGAGCGGCCAATACAAACCAGGTGGTGGTCCGAATATCTGGCTAGCGCTAGCGCTCTTCTTTGTGTCGCTTGTGGCTTTTTCCTATTTCTTGAACTGGCTACGCCTGCGCTCTGGCAGTATCTGGCCCTGTATTCTTGCTCACGGTGCCTGGAATGCTGTTACGCAGGTGGGACTTAACCCGCTGGTTCATGGGGCTAATGCACAATTGTGGATCGGAGAGTCAGGCATCCTCGTAGCTCTGGTTGCTGTGATTGTGATTGTAGCTTTCTATCGTCTCTGGCCGCTACGCGAAATGTTGCGCCAGCCAGAGCAGCCCATCGTCAATGGAGAGAAGGCATAAGTAGCTCTATGTGAGGGCTAGAGCACAGGCAATGCTGAGATGGGAAAGGACTGGGGAGAGAACATCCTCTCCCCAGCTTTCGTGTGTTAATGAGTAGGTCCGCTGGCCGATTACTATCTAGGCCGGCCTAGATGTCTGAGCGCTACTTGCTTACGTTCTTCTATCCAGTCTCTATCTGCGTAGCCCGCGCTGAGGGCTGCTTGTAGGGCTGCCATTGCTTCCGTATAATGGCCAAGCTTATTCTGGATATCCCCCACTTCAGCGTATGTCCAACCATCCTCTGTGTAGTTCATTGCCAGCGCCCGATTGGCTGCTTCCAGAGCTTCTGGAAGTCTACCCAGGTTATTGAGCGCCCGAGCCTTGCGCCAGTAAATCCAGCCATCACTATAATAGCCGGCCTCTATAGCCCTGTTGATGGCTACCAACGCTTCTTCGTAGCGTCCCAGATTGCTTAAGATATAGCCCTTTTGCCCAAAGATCCAACCTCCACCTGTATAACCCAGACCAATTGCTCGCTCGCAAGCCACGAGAGCTTCTTCGTAGCGAGCGAGTTTTAAAAGTGTGCGCGCCTGCCGGCCATAGGTCCAGCCGCCGTCTGTGTAACCCATCTTGATAGAGCGGTTAAGCGTTTCCAGGGCCTCGTAGTAACGTTGGAGGAGAATATAGCAGTCTCCCATGATAGCGTAAGTCCACCCTTTTTCTGTATGGCCAAGCTTGAGCGCCTGTTTCATATTGGTAAGGGATTCCTCATAGCGTTCGAGCTGATAGAGCGAGTAGCCTATCTTGCCATAGGTCCAGCCTTTCTCGCTATATCCCTGCTCAAGTGCGAGGCGGAAGCAATCAATCGCTTTAGCATATTGCTTGAGACGATAATAAGAGTAGCCTTTTTCGCTCTGCGTCCAGCCTGAGGAGATGTGGCCCATTTCTAGAGCTTTATCAAGGGCAACTATGGCTTCTTCATGCCTGTTCAGCTGATTGAGGGTATAGCCTATTTTGCCATAAGTCCAGCCCTCATCTGTATAGCCCATGGAGACTGCTGTTTCTAAATCTGCTAAACCCTCTTTATACTGGCCGAGCCGTGAGTGCGAGTGCCCTTTGATGGCGTAAGCCCAACCACCCTGTATATAACCAAGATTAATGGCCTCGCTAATATCTTTTAAGGCTTCTTCATTGTGTACAAGGATATAGTGGGAGTAGCCGCGCCGCCCATAAGTCCAGCCCGCGCTCGTATGGCCAAGGCGAAGCGCCTCATTATAGGCTTCGATAGCGTCTTCGTGCCTTTTTAGACCCGAAAGAGCATAGCCTTTCTGGCCATAAGTCCAGCCCTGGCTTTTATAGCCCAGGTTAAGCGCGCGCTCCAGGAGCGGAAGCGCTTCTTCATGGCGCTTATGATAGTTATGGACATAGCCCATACGCCCATAAATACGCCCATCGTGGGTATACCCCAGGTTTATCGCTTTCTGGAAAGCCACAAGTGCTTCGTCATAGTGCTCAGAGTCGTAATAATCATTGCCTTGCTTCTGGTAGAGGATAGCTTCCTCAAGATCGAACATCTCTAAATCGTCGCTCTCGATTTCGTCGCTGGTGATCTGCCCATTAAGTGAAGGTGAGATAGGGCCGACCTCGTTAGGAACAACTGCGGCTGCTGAAGATTCTACTTCCGATCCTCCGTCTTGCTGCTCGGGCTCAAAGGCTTCTGGGGAAGTGCTAGTTAGCTCAGCCAGGAAGGCTGCAACATCGGCATGGCGCTCATTCCGGTCTTTGGCTATGGCCTTCATGATTGCCCGGGAGATATGTTCTGGAAGATCTGCGCGGAAGGTGTTGGGAGCCTGTGGCATGACCTTTGAGTGCTGGTACCACATGTACTCGAAGCCGCCCGCGGAGCTTTGAAATGGTCGCTGACCAGTGATGAGCTCATAGGCGATGCAGCCGAGAGCATACTGATCGCTCTTTACGCTCACCATGCCTTCGAACTGTTCGGGCGCCATGTAGACTGGCGTACCGATCACTGTCCCATATTGGGTTCCAGTTGTCGCCAGGGTAATGGCAATGCCAAAATCTGCGAGCAAAGCATTTCCTTGAGCATCAAAAAGAATATTTTCGGGCTTAAGATCGCGATGCACTATAGATTTTTTATGTGCGAAGAAAAGCGCCTTCCCAACCTGTGTTAGGATTGTCAGGGCCTCGTCGAGTGGAAGCTGGTGACCAGCCTGCATATGCGAGCGTAACGAGTTGCCGGCAGCATAGGTTGTGACAAGGTAAGGTGTCCCCTGTTCAATGCCAGCATCGATAACCGGCAAGATGTTGGGGTGCTTCAGCCCGCGCAGAATATGGGCCTCGCGGAAGAATTGCTCCTGCTCCCCTTTAACGTTTAAGTTCGTATGCAGAAGCTTAACTGCTACCGCTGGATCATCGCGGAAAATGACATGTCGCCCTACGTAGACGCTGCCGAATGCCCCATGGCTAATGTAGCTCATTAGAAGATAGTTGCCGATCTGTTGCCCAGTCCGTAAATCATCTCGACCCATTGTCGATCTGCCTCCCATTTCTGCGGATGTGAGTAGCGCTGGATGGTCGCCAGTTGATACGACTGCTCTCAGCACCTCTGCTATGCTTTCCCACTTAAGAGGTTTACTACTGTTGTATATACTTGACTGGCACGATATTATGTTGCATTTTGCATGCTCTATTATTATGAAGATTCTGGATACACACTTTTGTGTTTTGTGCCTACCAGAATATATATTCTGTAAAGTATGATGGCAATTGTATTGCAGAAAATGAGTGCCAATCGTAGTATTACAGTTTCGCTACAGGAAAATCTTACTCATTTCGACGCCTTAGCCGAAACGGTCCCAGTTTCTTTAAGAGCGAGATCGTTAATAGTATATCCGATATAGGCATGATAGGGAATTCTGCTATTACTAGTCCAGTTACTACGTCACAAATTTTGCGGCATTAACTTCCATTATGGTGTGGAGAGGCGAATTTGGGGAGGAATTGGCACCAGTGTCTCTGGCACATCTAGCTCTCAACAGGCAGGTTGGGATTGAAGGCATTCAGATGCCAGTAGTGATTTCCCTATGGCACCTGAATGCATGAAGGTCTTTATAGTACAGGAAAGTATTTTTTGCGCTCCCATTGCGGGCTATCTACAGAATCTCTGCTATCCTTTCCCCAGCGCAATGCAGCCAGGTCTAGCAAAATTGCCACCGTAAGGAGAATTATCAGCTCCATCTCTTTTCCTCTCTGCGGGTCGTACTTTGATGTATTTTGTTCGTGCGGTACCACTTGCTTAAAGTATAATTTTTATGTATCATCGAAGCAAGGAAACGTTTTTGATAGGATGTATCGAAAAAATCGATGGGAGCTCTGGCATGGAAATCCGTCAACTAATTACTTTTCGGATGATCGCGAGGACCTTAAGTTTTAGTCGGACCGCTACGCTCTTGAATTATGTGCAATCGAGCGTGACGGCCCAGATTCAGGCCCTGGAAGAGGAGTTAGGCGTACCCTTATTTGACCGTTTGGGGAAGCGCATCGCCTTGACCGATGCCGGGAAGCGGCTGCTCGTCTATGCGGAAAAAATTGTTGACCTGGCCGACGAAGCGCGTATTGTGGCTAGCAGCGAAGAAGTTCCGAGTGGAACGCTTACGATGAGCGCTCCAGAGACGCTTTGCGCTTATCGTTTGCCTGCTGTTTTGCGCTTGTTTCGAGAGCGCTATCCGCAGGTAAAGCTTATATTTCGGCCGATGCCAACTTCGGACTTAAAACGTGTGGTCTATGAGGGGGATATCGATATTGTCTTTGCTATTGATGAACTGGTTCATTCAGCTTCACTAGTTGTCGAGCCCTTGCTTGCCGAGCCCCTTTTGCTGCTTGTCGCTTCTGATCATCCGCTGGCGCGCCAACCATTTGTTAAAGTGCAAGATTTGCAGGGAGAGCCATTTTTACTGACTGAAGCTGGTTGCTCCTATCGAAGCGTTTTTGAGCGCGCTCTGCATGAGGCCGGCATCCATTTAACAACGAATCTTGAGTTTAGTAGTGTGGAAGCTATTAAGCAATGTGTTATGGCTTCTATGGGCATTACCTTTTTGCCCAAAGTAACTGTAGAGGCAGAGCTTGCCCAGGGGCGTTTGCAACCTTTAGTCTGGGAAAATTACGAATTTCATGTCTATTCGCAAATGCTCTGGCATAAGGAAAAATGGATATCCCCGGCTTTGCAAGCCTTTTTAAATGTGGTAAGGGAAGTGTTAAAAGAGCCAGCTCTAGAAAAGGCTCTATCGCAATAGGCCTGAGGGCGCAAAAGAGCTAGCTTCAGCCTTTTGTGACAATTTTGTGACATTTGTGTGATGTGGATACGACAAAACGTTGCTATATTGGGGTATAAGCAAGACATCTGAAATGGGAGGCAAGCCTCGTTAATAGTATAAAAGGAGAGAATAGAATGGATTCTGGGCCCCGTGAGCAACAACAAATGGCATATCAAGCAGAGTATCGGGCAAGGCAGGATTTTGAGCGTAGCCAGCCCGAGCAGCCGGCCTTTAGGTTTGAACAAGGCTCGTATGAGCGAAGATATGAGGGTATAAGGGAGATCGAGCCCCCTCTTGCTCAGCAGCAAGGATTTATGTATGCCTTTCCCCTCAACCGTCCTTTAACCGGCGAATCTCAGATTATCGGCGGAGTCCTTTGCTATGCCCTGGGATGGTTCTCAGGATTACTATTTGCTCTCTTTGGCTGGCAAAATCGCTATATTCGGTTTCATGCTTTACAATCTTTAGCCTTTTTTGGCCTGATAAATTTGCTTGATGTTGCCTTGTTCTTTTCGTACCTGGGTCTAGAACGGATGGCGCATGTCTTTGCGCTCCACAGGATTTTTGCTCTGCCATTTATGTTTATTTTGTTTATTATAAATGTGATTGCCTTCGTCGGCTGGCTTGTCGGGATGATCCAGGCCGCGCGAGGCCAGTATTATAAAATGCCCATCGTGGGTAAGGTTATCTGGGGTTTAGTAAATAATAATCCCACCCTAAAGTAAGAGATATGATACACTAAGGCTAAATAAACGTTCTGCTAAGCTTTACTCTATTTGGGAATCTCTCAATGACGACAATTCTACTGGTTGAAGATGCGCATGACCTGGCGCAGGTGCTCATTCGTGAACTAGAGACAAATGGCTATCATGTCCTCCATGCAGGCGATGGGTTAACCGCGCTGCGTTTGCATGCTAGAGAGCATCCTGCTCTGGTGATCTTAGATTGGATGCTGCCCAAGCTTGACGGCCTGGAAGTCTTGCGGCGCTTGCGACAGCTTGCTCCCACACCAGTATTAATGTTAACAGCTCGTGGGGAAGAGGCCGACCGGGTAATTGGGCTTGAACTAGGTGCCGACGATTATCTTACCAAGCCTTTTAGTATGCGGGAATTTCTGGCTCGGGTACGGGCGTTATTGCGGCGCGCTGAGCAGGTGCAACAAATACTGCACGCTGACCAGAGTAGCGTAGATGGACCTTTTACTCATGGAGCTATCTATCTTGATCCTCAAGCTCATCTAGCTACCTTGC
The DNA here is from genome assembly GCF_004208415.1 of Ktedonosporobacter rubrisoli. GTDB lineage: Bacteria > Chloroflexota > Ktedonobacteria > Ktedonobacterales > Ktedonobacteraceae > Ktedonosporobacter > Ktedonosporobacter rubrisoli. The sequence goes on from NZ_CP035758.1 coordinate 9,876,692, forward strand.
AGGGCATACCCTTGGATCTGAGCCCGACCGAATTTTCGCTCTTGAGCTTGCTCCTGCGCAGTCCGGGACGTGCCTTTAGCCGCGCCTATCTGGTAGATACGATCTGGGGAGAGACCTATATCGGCGGAGATCGCTCGGTAGATAATACGGTCTTACGCTTACGGAAAAAATTAGGGCCGGTTGGAGAGGATATCGAGACAGTATGGGGGATTGGTTATCGCTTGCGGCCAGAGAGGTGATTATGAAGCGCAGGCGCCGTTTCTGGCTTCAGGCAGAACCTGGGCGAGCTATTATTGAGACAGTGCTTTTGGGGGCTGGGCTAGCTTTTCTCTGGTTCCTATTTGCCGAACAAGCATCCCTGTTGTATGCTGAGCAACTTGGTACCTGGATCGATCCTTGTTGTTTGCTCTGGTATGTGTTCCGCCTGCGCCTTTCATCCGAAAGCGTTTTATCGCGGCGTGCTGTGATTGATGTTAGCTTGATTTGTCTTCTAAGCCTGGCTTTATCTCTGGTGCTGGTTGTGGTAGGGGCCAGGGCCTTTGGTCACTCATGGCCACTTATTATCCTTGCTATCGTCGTAGGCAATGCCTTTGCTTTTGTTGTTTGCCGCCTGGGAATACGCCTCTGGCTGTTTTGGGATCGGCTCCGCCGCACACAATTGATCTGGTCGCTGACGCATGCGCATCTGGTGGTGGTGGCCCTGGGAGCAGGCCTGGTTATTCTCTTATTTGACATCCTGGTGATCGTCAACTCCTTTAGCTCGGCCCGCGGTGAGATTGCGCTGATCGTGCCAACAACGCTTGCCCTGGCTGTTGTAAGCCTGCTGGCAATTCTGGTGATTTTGCCCCCTTCTGCTCTCTTTTCTTTCCTGGTTGTGCGCCGTATCACGCGTCGTCTGCAATCACTGACCAGCGCTACCGGGGCCTTGCGGAATGGTAATTACGCTGTTCGGGTGCCAATCGAGGGAGAGGATGAGGTAGCCCAGCTGCAATCTGACTTCAATGCCATGGCAACGGCGCTGGAACTGACGATGCAAGAGCTGCAAAACGAACGAGATACTGTAGCCGAATTACTGAGCTCGCGCCGCGAACTAATTGCTAATGTTTCGCACGAACTGCGTACGCCTGTCGCTACCTTGCGTGGTTATCTCGAAACGACTTTAATGCGCTGGAATGGCAGCTCTCCGTCTACGCTACAGCATGATTTGAAGGTAATGGAGGCCGAGGTTATCAATATGCAGCGGCTCGTGGAAGATCTTTTCACGCTTTCAAGGGCCGAGGTTGGCAGGCTGGCGTTACAATGTAAGTTGATCGATGTAGGGGATATTATCAGGCATATTGTTGAGACGACGGCTCCGACTATCTGGCAGTCGAGCAAGATCACGCTGGCTGCAGAGATACCTGCAACATTGCCTGTGGTCCTGGGTGACCCTATTCGTCTGGAGCAGGTTTTACAGAACCTGGTACGCAATGCGCTTCGCCACACAACGCCAGGCGGTATCATTGCACTTGTCGTTGAGGCTGAGCCAGATACCATTTTGCTGCATGTGAAAGATACCGGTGAGGGGATTGCTCCTAAGGATCTTCCTCGTATCTGGGAGCGTTTCTATCAGACCGAGACTACGCGCACGCGTATGGATGGCGGAGCTGGTTTGGGGCTTGCGCTGGTCAAGGAATGGGTTGAGCTGATGCAGGGATCGGTAAGTGTCGAAAGCGTGCTGGGTGAGGGAAGCTGCTTTACTATCAGTTTGCCTATTCAGGCACAAATTCCCCCAGTGCTAAATCAGGGCAGCGCTTTGAAGAGCGATATCTCCTGAATTTGGATATTTTTCTCCTTTGCAACGATTGCTTTAAATTGCTAGCTCTGCGCACATCGCGTTAGTTAGCGCTTTCGGGCTGCTGGCGTATATAATGATCTGGATTATGATATATGCTGAAAGGACGAAGCGCCGATGCAAAATGATGTACTCTCTTATACTGAGTTGGTACGCTGGGGAGTGATCAGTGCTGCTAATATAGGGGTGAGAGCTGTCTCGCCCGCTATCCATGCGTCATCCAATGGACGTTTAGTAGCTGTAGGGAGTCGAGATCCTCAACGCGCAGCTGAGCTGTATGCTTTCGCTCCTCATGTGCGTATCTATGGGGATTATGTGAGTGTGATCAATGATCCCGATATAGATGCAGTGTATATTCCATTGCCAAATAGCCTGCATGCTGAGTGGACGATTAGGGCTCTAGAAGCAGGCAAGCACGTGTTGTGCGAGAAGCCGCTGGCTACGACTGTCGAAGAGGGCAAGAAAATGCTTGAGGCGGCACGGGCCAATAAAGTGCTTCTCATGGAAGCTTTCATGTATCGCTTTCATCCGCAAGTTGTCTGGGCTTTGGAGCAAATCAAGGCGGGTGTGATCGGTTCGGTCAAGTTAGTACGCGCCTCGTTCTCTTTCGATATTCGGGGACGATCCACTAATGTGCGCCTGAGACCCGAGCTGGCTGGTGGGTCGTTAATGGATATTGGCTGTTATCCGCTCAATCTTTGCCGGGCTATTTATGGCCATCCTCCGCGTACAGTTGCTGCCCGCGTCTATGCTCCCCGTCCGGGGGCTGTGGATATGGCTATGAATGCGGTCCTCGATTTTGGCGAGGGGCGCTTTGGCCTGATCGACTCAAGCTTTGAATTGGCGAGGCGGCAGATGGCTGAGATTGTCGGCGATGAGGGCTCTATAACTATTCCTGTACCTTTTACTCCAGGCGACCATGCAGTTGCTGTGTTTGTAACGAAGGGCGGCAATATGAATGAGCAGAGCTTTACACGCGTCGATCAGTATCGCTTGGAGGTCGAGCATTTTGCAAATTGTATTCGTACAGGTCAGGAGCCTGAGATGAGCTTAAACGAGACTCTGGAGAATCTGGCCACAATAGAGGCAATATACCAGGCGGCAGGCCACGACTGGCCAATTCTCTAGTACCTTGGTGGCGTGCATACCAGGTGTGCGCTGGCTCAGGAGAAGTAAGGTAGAGCGTGTCTATCTTTGCCCTGGCTTTCACTTCATAAGCCAGAAATGGTAGCAAACAGCGCTTAATTCATTTGCTGGGTGGACTAGCTTTTTAAGCACAGCCTGCCTGGCAAATTTTTTGTGCTGCAAATATCCATTGTAAACTGCTGACTTCTGTCCAATGTCGAGATGGCAAATTATGTTCGCTTGGGTAGCTGATAGCTTCTTTCTGCTAGGGATGACGATAGCATAAACTAGCTTTAGCAGCGGCTTTAGATAGATATATAGCTCTGCCGTAAAAACACCGCTTGCTTGTTGACGAGACGAGGGCATACCCTTAGAATAGAAATGATAGACAAGCGAGGCTGATATTGATCTTTATCGTATAGTGCGACATGGCTTGAAGGAGGGAACCGATTATGGATGCTATTATCGGCAGATATCGGGCGCGTATGGAGGACAATGGGCTGGTCATCAGACATGCATCAGGCATTAGTTTTGATCTTACCATTGATGAGACTCTCGGACTTCTCGACTTTATAAACGCTTATCGGCAAACCTTGCTTATTATGCAACGTGACGCTGATACTCAGCGGGATACTGATCCTGAGATAGAGCGCATTGTTCTTGAGCGAGAGGATAATCAGTAGGCTCCTGGCGTAACTGGATCGCTGTTTTGTGGATAAAGTCGTTCTTGCGCCCAGGCATACCATTTAATCGTTCACCCGATGAAAGAATATACGCATGTTGAATGACTGGTAATTCTCAATCGGTTTGGTAGATGTAGATAGTCTACTTCCTCAAGAGAATGGGGTTCTTGCAAGGAATTTTCCCGTTCTTATTTCCCAGCGCGGAGGGGAGGTTTTCCGTTAATGATTTTCCTCCCCTTGTTATGGCGCGTTCGTGTGTTTTTGTCCTCAAATTGCCAGTTTGGAGCTGGACAATAGTCGTTGTGCTCAGGCCCGTAGCTGGCTGGCAATTCATCTATTAATCTATACTGGCCTGCTCACCCTCCTCCTCAGCGCTTTCAGCTTTCTGCCAATGATGGTATTGCACGTTGAACCTAAGCGCACGGAGACATGTCAAAGATCTAGCCTCTCCTAGCGTGCTACCAGGGGAATGTGTAGACTGTTATCAGATATCCTGGTTTTTGAGATATCATGAGCAGTACCTTCGTGCGATGATTTGGTTACTTATCAGGAGGTATACCAGTGGCTACTATCGATTTCGGACTGATGCTCAGGCCCCATGATGCAGGTCATTCTATGCAGGATGTCATTGCGTATAATCAGCGTTGCATTCAGGCCTTGAAGGCGGGCTTTACAACGCTCTGGCTGGAGGATCATTTGCAGGTGGGGGAGGCCGATTCGCTGGAATGTCTCTCGACGCTGAGTTATCTAGCTGCCTCTCACCCCCAGTTTAAGGTGGGTATGCTGGTTTTAGCACAGTCTTATCGCAATCCAGCGCTGGTAGCTAAGATGCTGGCCAATCTACAGGCCCTATCTGAGGGTCGCGTTGTTCTTGGTATAGGTGCGGGCTGGAAAGAGGATGAGTATGTTTCATATGGCTATCCTTTTCCGGCGAATAAAAAACGCCTGGACCAGTTAGAAGAGGCAGTTCAGGTAATCAGGGCTTTGTGGACAACGTTCCCGGCAAGCTTTGAGGGGCAATACTATCAGGTGCGCGATGCCTATTGTGCTCCTCAGCCAAAGCCGATGATCCCTATTTTGATTGGGGGCGGCGGTGAAAAGCGTACACTGGCTCTTGTCGCCAGTTATGCGGATTGGTGGAATTTCAATTCTTGCCCGCTAGAGGTATATGCGCATAAGCTTGCGGTACTCAAGCAACATTGTGAGCGTATAGGGCGTGATCCTTCAGAAATTAAGCTTACTTATTTAAGTACTATGAGTGTCTCGGAAGATCCGGCAAAGGTTGTACGGCATCCACAAAAGCATTATATTGCTGGTAATGCTGCCGAGGTGACGCGCGAGTTGGAGCAGTTTCGTCAGTTAGGCGTTACGCATTTTATATTCCGTGTGCCCGAGCTGGCTTCGCTTGAGCAGTTTGTTGAACATGTCGCACCAAATTTCCTATAGCCATATAGGCTGGGCTTCCATTGCTCATCAGGAGATGCGCCAGAAGGCCAGGTGGCGTATTTTGGAATAATAGAGGCGTAATACGGCCGATAGGGAGTCGGCAATGCTCATCCTTGTATTGATGGCGTAGATGTGGCGCGCTCCCCAGTACAGGCTATGGCGATTGTCTTGCGGGGTAAGGGGATCGCTGCCGCTACGAAAGCGGTTGAGCATCTCAATTTGTTGATCTATCCTGCTCTCTGTATCGATAAGTAGGACCGCAATTTCGGGATTAAAGTCTGCAGCGCGCCGTAAAAACAATTTAATGTCAGTCTCGCTGATCTGGTTGGGGCTACCCGATTTGCACTCAACCATCACACGGATGCTATCGACAAACGCCACAACGTCAAGGTCTCCTCCATCGGCGACATCTTTGATCGCCACGCTATGGCGCGCCGGCACTTGGAGCCAGGTGCGGAACCACTCCGCAACATACCATTCTAAGGTCGGGCCTATATTATCTATGTCTTTATAGCGAGGGCTTTTGAGCCAGCCATCGTCCTCTTGAAGAATCAGGCCATGCTTTGTCATAAAGCTAAGATATTTGTTAAGCTTGGTCTCGCTACCACATATGCGGCTCAGCTCCTCATGTCCGCAACGTTTATGGAAGAAGATATGGCGTAGGAGCTTGCGAAAGGTGCTATCGCCAAATGCTTCGTAGAAGGTGGCCTCATGAGATTGGGCGCCGTTTGAGAGATCTTGTTGGTAGATCCTGATCACCTTGGGATCTGTATGTACAGGCTTATGGCGAATCAATTGCCATCCTTGCCTGCGCAGCATAATTTCGAAGTCGTCTTGCTGAGCGGCCTGCTCTCTGGCTATATCTTGTGCTGTCGTCTTCAATGTTTGCTACCTATCTGACTGCATGTTATTTATGCCTGTTACGCCGGAAAAATAAATCTCTGCAAATAGATCTTTGTTTTATAGCCAAAAAGAGTATGAAGATGTTCTCATGTTGAGATATGTTCCATTCGAGTATACCACATCTTGCCCTATGTACAGGCTTGTAGGCTGGGAGGCATAGCATTTCCCTCGATATACCCTTGTGCTGCTCCGAGAATGAGATACAATTAAGGAAAAGCGCAGGGCAAAAAGGCTCGGACTGTTGTATCTTCAAGTGAGCTGTCGAATATGTGGATTGGCAGGAGGGGGAAAGCTGTCTAGCTGATCTTTGCTCGCTTCGTTGTGAGGATACTGAACTGAAGAAGGATAAATTTATACTGATGGATAAAGTTTTATTGAAGGAAAGTTTTGAGCGCATTTCCCGCCAGAAAGAAGCGTTTGCCGCCACCTTTTATCAGCGCTTGCAGGAAAAATGTCCTCATCTTCTCCCCTTCTTTGCGAATGTGGATATAAAACGTCAGCAAACCTCACTCATGGCTACTCTGGCTGTCCTGGTGAGAGGTATTGAGCAGGGCGATGATCTCAGCCCTATATTCCGTAAGCTTGGACGCGTGCATCATGAACGGCATATCCGAGCAGAGCATTATCCAGATTTTGGCAGTACGCTAATGGAGACACTGGCACAATTTGATCCCGAGTGGACGCGTGAGCATCGTGAGGCGTGGGCGGCCGCTTTAGATCAATGCGTAAGGGGAATGATGGAGAGCTACGATCCAGGAGCAACTGTGTATAGGGTACAGATTAGTGGAGTCAGGACGCGCAGAGATTCTTTGCCAGTTTCTTGAGTCGCTGTGTTCTATGTAGAAGTGCTGTATGCAGATATCCGGGTGGTGTGATACGATGAGTTCAGTTTTTGCGTAAAGTAGCCTGAGAGGAAGTGCTCAATGACCGTGCAGAACACCTCTATACCTGATATGTATGAGCGTCTGAAGCTCTTGCAACGTTATCGCCATATTGCGATTGTGGGCATCTCGGCCGATCAGTATCGCCCCAGCCATTTTGTGGCTATCTACTTGCAGGCTGAGGGCTATGATATTGTGCTGGTAAACCCGCGTTATGCTGGTAGTACTCTGCTTGGCAAGCGTGTGTATGCCTCTTTGACTGAAGCGAAGGAGGCCGGAGAGCAGATCGAGATTGTTGATGTATTCCGCAAGGCGCAGGATACCTTGCCCATTGCCCAGGAAGCTATCAAGATTGGGGCTAAAGCTGTCTGGCTGCAGTTGGGCATTCGCAATGATGGCGTGGGCAAGGTTGTGCAGGATGCTGGCCTGCTCTTCATCCAAGATAGGTGCATTAAGATGGAGCATGCAAGGTTTTTCGGTGGCTTACATACGGTTGGGCTAAATACTGGCGTGATTCTATCGCGCAAGCTGTAAGAAAAGGTCCTGTAATCTATGCAAACCTTACTCGGCATTGATCTCGGTACAACCGGCGTCAAAGCTGCACTCTTCGCTGTTGAAGATGGCCGGGTTTTAGCCGACGCCTTTATTGATTATCCTCTGTTTCATCCCCAACCTGGCTGGGCTGAGCAACGTCCTTCTGATTGGTGGCAGGCGACAGTTACAGCTATTCGTGCCTGCCTCGATGCGGCATCTAAGCAAGGAATTCAGCCCTCTGAAGTAAAAGGTTTGGGTCTCTCTGGACAAATGCATGGTGTCGTCCTGCTCGATGCGGCGCAGCAGGTGTTGCGCCCTTGTATTATCTGGGCTGACCAGCGCAGCGAGGCTCAGAGCCGCTGGATAACCGAGAAGATTGGCGCCGAGCAGCTCATTGCGTATGTGAGCAATCCGGCCCTGACAGGTTTCTCCGCTCCTAAGCTGCTCTGGATACGCGATAATGAGCCAGAGATATTTGCCAGAGCGCGTAAGTTGCTGTTACCTAAAGATTATATTCGCTATTTGCTTACAGGGGTGCAGGCCATGGAGATTTCCGATGCGGCTGGCACCTGTTTGCTTGATGTAAAGCGGGGAGCGTGGTCGCAGGAAGTTTTGCAGGCCCTCGATATTAATCCCGAGCTTTTGCCGCCTGTTGTGCCAGCTGATGCGGCGAGCGGTACGATTACGGCCGAAGTCGCGTCGCTGACGGGCTTGCCGGTCGGAACGCCTGTGGCGGGCGGCGGAGCTGATAATGCTTGTGGCGCGGTCGGCAATGGCGTGGTAAAGCCAGGCCTGGCTCTTGTCTCGATTGGTACAAGCGGTATTGTCCTGGCTTATGCTAGCAGTCCGCAGGTCGATAGATCCGGTCCAGTGCCGCGCGTGCATACCTTTAATCATGCGGTTAGGGATGCCTGGTATCTCATGGGAGTCACACAAGGAGCTGGCCTGTCCCTGCGCTGGGTGCGCGATAATATTGGTTTGCCCGAACGCGCGCTGGAACGCTGGACAGGAGTGGATGCCTATGATCATCTCACGAAGGAGGCTGAGAGCGTTCCGCCAGGCAGCGAAGGCCTGATATTTTTACCTTATCTCCAGGGCGAGCGCACTCCTCATCTCGATGCTTATGCGCGTGGTGGCTGGCTTGGGCTGACGGCCAGCCATGACCGCCGTCATCTTGTGCGTGCCGTGCTAGAAGGTGTTGCCTTTAGCTTGAAGGATTGCTTTGCGATTATTCGCGAGCAGGGGCTACAGTTGGATCAGATGCGTGCTACCGGTGGAGGCGCAAAAAGCGCTCTCTGGCGCCAGATTATCGCTGATGTGCTTGGTACTGAACTTGTGTTGACGAATGCAACCGAGGGGCCGGCTTTCGGGGCAGCTTTGCTCGCTGGCGTGGCAGGCGGCGTTTACACATCGGTGGTGGAAGCGTGTGAGCAGACCGTGCGGGTCGTTGAGCGAACAGAGCCCGATGTAGAGCATGCCGAGGCCTATGCTCAGGCGTATGAGACATATCGTGCTCTCTATCCAGCCTTGAAGCCGATTATGCGTCGCCCGGCTTAAGCAGCTGTGGAGAAGGGATAGCGCCAATGTCCATCTCGCCTTTGACCTTTGTGGATCTCTTCAAATAGAAGCCTTGCAGCTTTTGGCAGATGAGAGATTAGAAGAGAGGCTGTTAGTGAGTTTTGCTGATACTCTGTTGACTGAAGATCTGGAACCATTGCGTCAACGTCTGCTCTATCATCCTTTATGGATAGGGATAGAGAACGGAACGCTGGAAGTGGAGCGGCTGCGTATCTTCGCTTTGCAGGATTGGTGGTTAGTGCGCGAGGCATATCGCCTGGATGCTCTGGCTATTGCCGCAGCCCCTGATCTTGAAGTGCAGGAATTGCTATTGAGTAAGCTTGTTCCCAAGGTTGGGGGCTATAAATTACTCTTACGCTTTGGCGAGGCACTGGGCTTAGCTCAGGCGGATTTTGCTGCAGTTGAGCCGCTGGCGGGCTGTATGGCTCTGACCAACTTTTTCTACTGGATGCTGGCTTATGGCTCCCCAGGCGAGAAACTGGCCTCGGTAAGTGCCAGCGAAGATATCTTTATTCAAATATGTGCGCGTGTTGGTCCAGCCTTGATGCGGAATTATGGCTTAAATCAGGATCAGGTAGAATTTTTCTCTGCCCATGACGTTCTGGAAGCCTATGTTTCGCCTGTGGATCAGGCTTTACTGGCGCGCTTTGATACGCCTGAGGAGCGCCAGCGCATTACGCGTGCCGTGCGCTTGAGCCATGAGTTCGAACTGCTGTTTTATGATACTGTGTTGAGTGTGGTCATAGAAAAGCCTGCTCCTTCTAGCTCTCAAGGGTGAAGGGACTGGAGAACAGTTTGCTCAGCGACAGATAGAAATAGGCGCTCTCCACAATCCGGAGGGCGCTCTCATTGATATGGCTTGTGCAGCGTAATGCCAAAGTGAGTACGTAATAATTGCATATCGTGCCAATCATCCTCATCCGGCTCGTATCCGTAATGGCAGTCGGCCTGGACTTCGGGCGAAATGCAACTTACAACCTGTCCATCGATTGTGCCCCGGGTCGTAAAGCCCTGTGCTGCATAACTAAATGCCTGGCCATCCGGCAGTTGCTGTATGCCGGCTCCGTTACGATCAAAGGTGACCGGGTGAAAATCTATCTGGCGCGTGTTATGATCCTGAAAAACAATTCTGTTGGGAAGCTCATCCTCTTGCGCTGCAAAGCCTTTTAGCGCAAGCGCTTGCTGAGCTTGCTCAACCTGCTTCAGATTAATGACAAGATCCAGGTCGGAGTGCGTGCGTGTTTGCCTGCCGATAAGGGCATCAATACCCCAGCCACCATCTAGCCAGACTTTAATACCTGCCTGCTCAAGTATATTTAGTATCTCAAGTACATCGCGATTGCGCATGTCTGTTCTCCTCTCCTCTACTTGCTAGAGGAAGTATAACATGCATGTCTCGTCAAACTTCCTCTAGCACACGCCCTCAGTAGCATGTAGAGGGACAAAAGAAAGCTGTAGGCATCCCGTAAGCGGGTGTCTTCCCGTAACCGCGTGAACATGAAAAACTTGCTTGATAATCTCTGGTGTCAGGGCTTGCTCTGGTGTTCCTTCAGCGATGATTTCTCCTTGCGCGAGAACGTAGAGGCGCTGGCAGTAGGCCGCGGCAAGGTTGAGATCGTGGAGCGTAAGCAGAGTGGTAATCCCAATAGTGTGCACGAGCTCAAGAAGCTCAAGCTGGTGTTGGATATCAAGGTGATTGGTTGGTTCATCAAGGATGAAGAGTTGAGGCTGCTGGGCCAGGGCCCGTGCGACCAGGACGCGCTGTTTCTCACCGCCTGAGAGCGTGGCGTAGCTACGTGCCGAGAAGCTGAGCATTTGCACTCGTTCTAAGGCCTGCGTCACGATCTCTTCGTCGTCCTGGTTATCTCTAGCCAGCATGCCTTTATGTGGGATGCGCCCCATCTTTACAATCTCGCGCACGGTAAACTCAAAATCGTGTGGCGACTCCTGTACGACCACGCCTGTGCGCCGGGCTGACTCGCGTGCGCTTAACTTCCATACATCATCTGTATTAAGCAAGATCTGGCCTGCGCGAGGGCGTAATATGCGATAGACCGTACGCAGTAAAGTCGATTTGCCGCTCCCATTAGGTCCAATCAAGCCAACGAGCTCACCGGGCTTAACGTGCATATTCACAGCTTTCACGATGCGCCGGCCTGCCAATTCGGCGCTAACATTTCTGGCCTCCAGGTGCATTGATGTTGCAGTGAGATCCCGTTGCTTGTCACTTCTGTTAGCTAATCGCTGCATGTTTATATGTCACCTTTCTGCGCGGATTTGTCGCGGCGGCTGAGTAACCAGAGAAAAAAAGGGCCGCCAAGTATAGCCGTCATAATTCCTACTGGGAGCTCCTGTGGTGCGATAAGCAAGCGCCCGAGCAAGTCGACAAGGATAAGATAGAGAGCTCCACCTAGCGCCACAAGAGGTAAAAGACGACGATGATTAGCTCCTACAAAAAAGCGGATGATATGTGGAAGCATGAGCCCTACAAAACCAATTGCCCCGCTTACAGAGACTGCAATTCCTACGAGTAAGGAAGTCAACACAAAAAGTTGGAGGCGAAAGCGGGGCAGGTTAATGCCCAATGCCGTTGCGCTCTCTTCGCCCATCAGCAGGGCATTGAGCTGACGTGCCTGTAGAATAAGGAGCAGGGTGATCAGAAAGAGCAAGAGCGCTGGCAGACCAAGATCAGACCAGGTAGCAGTAGCTAGCGAGCCAGCAAGCCAGTATAGTACACCGGCGACACCTCCGCCCGGCCGGCTTGAGATCAGGACAAGGTAACTCGTCACGGCTTGCAATGTATAACCAAGGGCAATTCCGGCTAGCAGTAAGCGCATGGGTACGACGCGGCCTCCCTGTTGGGCTAGCAGGTATACCAGCAGCATAGTAATAAGGGCTCCTGCAAAGGCGGAGGCCTGAAATGAGAGGCCGATAAGAAGGGTGGGTCCCAATGTCAGGACAGCAACCGCGCCTACCGATGCCCCTGAAGAGATGCCGAAGATGTAGGGATCAGCAAGCGGATTGCGTACCAGAGCCTGTAAGGTGGTGCCGCTGACAGCCAGAGCAGCGCCTACAATTCCTGCTAGCAACACACGGGGTAGGCGAAAGGTCCAGACGATGCTATCTTCTGTCGGATCGATAGCTTGCCAGGCCAGCTTCCCTTGCGAAAGGTGGCTGACGAGAATATTGCAGACGTGCTGAAACGAGAGCGAGGCAGCACCTGTCGCAACGGAAAGGATAATCGCTCCCACCAGAGCGAGGCCTAGCCCGCTCAGAAGGAGCCAGAAATAGTAAGTAGAACGTGCGCTGTCAGTTCGCATATGCTCCATATGTTGTGATGCTTGCCTGGATTTAGCTGAGATACTCATGCGAAAACCTCTGGATGCAAAGTATGCGCCAGCGTTTCTACGGTATTTGGCATAAAAAGCCCTATATCCCACTGGTTGGCCTCAATGGTGATAGTTCGGTGCTGCCTGGAAGCCGGGATATTTGGATATGTTGTGAACAAGTATGAGGTAAGTCTTGCCGCGTCAGCATCCTTGTAATGGATAAGCACATATACCTCGGGCTTTTGGATAGCCAGAGCCTCCTGGCTTATTGAAGGATAGGTTTGATTCTGGGCCGCAAAAAGATTATTTCCCCCGGCCAGGCGCAATATATCGGTGTAGATACCAGCGCCGATGAATGTAAAGGGTGGTTGCATCTGGGTAGCGGAGAAATCTGGCATGGCGATAACGGGGGTAAGAGGACGATGCGCAAGGCGCTTCTGTATGGCTTCAACGCGCGCTCGCATGGAGTTGACAAGCGTCTGGGCTCGGGCTTCAATGCTAAAGATGCGTCCGATATTGAGAATATCCTCATAGACGCTAGTGGCCTGCACATGGATAGAGTCTGGCGCACATTCGCCGCTCATGCCATAAATCTGGGCTCCTATAGCATTAAATTGCTCCTGGGTAACTGAGCCATAAGAGGCGAGAAAGTCGCCGGCAGGATAGGCAGAGAAGACAAAATCGGCATGCAAGCTTAGCACTTTTTCCTTGGGCGGGACTGTTAGCATGCTGCCTCCAAGGTCATTGAGATGTTTATACTGGGCGTCAAACTCAGGTTGGGGCTGATACACCGATCCAAAGTAAATACCGACGATATGTTTCTCTAAACCTAACTTGAGCAGGATGTCGGTAGTAGTTTGATAGGTTGAGATGACCCGCTCTGGCGGTTTAGTAAAGATAAGTGTATGGCCACAATTCTGTAGAGTGACAGGTTTATAGGTGCCAGGCTCTGGAGGGGCTGACTGCTTAGAATTCGGTTGAGGTATGCCACAGGCTGCCAACTGTAAAGTGAGCAGGGCGAGAAAGATAGATACTATAGTATGTAGAAAATGTTGTCTGGACCTTGATATATCCATAATAGTTTTCCTGTTTGTATTCATAACATCTCCTCGCCGCTTCATGAAAATGATATGAAGTCCTCACCATCTAGCAGGGAGATAGCTGCTTTTATGGTCCGCGGCTGGATCTGAGATGAACAGTTTTCGGCACAGCGGGTTTAGCGTCGTTTGCCTTCACGCAATAAACTCTGGGCCTTTTCGATGATAGCTTGCGTTGTTTTATGGGGCGCTCCTGAAGCAAAAGGTGGCTGAGGATCGTATTCAAGGGCAAGCTGTATAGCCTGCGCTGTCTCGGTATCGGTTAGCTGGCTGGCGAGGAAGAGGGCCATATCGATACCAGCCGAGACGCCAGCAGCCGTGACAATTTTGCCATCCTGGACATAGCGCTCTGCAATGTAGGTTGCTCCATAGTTGGACTCAAGAAAGGGCCCGGCACTCCAATAGGTAGTAGCGCGTTTGCCTTTTAATAATCCTGCCGCTCCTAGAACCATTGCGCCCGTACATACAGAGGTGGTCCAGCGTGAAGTAGCATAGGCTGATCGTACCCAGTCGAGAATTTGTTGATTTTGGGCGGCGGCAATTGTGCCCGTGTTTCCACCCGGGATAAGCAGGACATCAGGCTGCGGAACTTCTGTAAGCGTGGCCTCTGCCATCAAGGCTAGGGCGTTGGTGTCGGTGCGAATTGGCCCGTTGCTTTCCGCCACAAAACTGATAGTTGCGTTGGGAACACAGCTCAAAACTTCGTAAGGACCTATTGCATCAAGGGCGGTCAGGCCGTCGTAAAGAAGAATGACTATCTGCACGTCATCATCTCCTGTTGTATCGAATTAACTCAACTAAGCTCGTTGTGTCATGGTAATATGCACTGGTAGTATAGCTGGAGGAAAAGCGCGTAGTCCATTAGGAGAAGTTCCTATTTTTATCTGTAGGGTGTTGGATGAAGCGACCTTATGTAAGGACTACAGCAAAGACTTGAGGAAAGAAAGACTCCACCGGTCCTCAACCTGAGAGATAGCGATATTGTATGGCAAAGGAGGATTGGAGGCCTGGCCCCCAACCTTTTGCATCCTCACCATTGCAATGCGGATAGTGCTTACGAGTTTGTTTGCCTTTCAAGCAGGAAAACGGGGATTATGCGCTCAGTTTTCTTTTGATACTCGGCATAGTTTGGATATACAGCCACAGCCTTCGTAAAGGCCCGCTCGCGCTCCTCACCGCTTAGCAGCCTGGCGGTTGCTGTGAATGTTTCTTTTCCATCCTCAACGGTGATCTCGGGATTGGCGACCAGGTTGTGATACCACACGGGATTTTTTTCGGCGCCTCCTTTGGAACCAACTGCAAGGTAGCTATTCCCATAGGGAACCGCCATCAGAGGGTAGATATGCGGCTGTCCTGTTTTGGCACCTTTGATCGTAAGAAGGATTAAAGGACCCCAGCCCTTTACTTTGCCACCATTTGCACGAAATTCTTCAATTACGGGATTATTAAATTCATTCCAATCGCGACTCATTATCTTGCGTTTCTCCTCTTGGAAATAGAGCTAGAATTTGTTCTATATGGGCTCGTTTCTCTGCTCGGCTGCTTCTTTGAAGCATCTGAAGGGGCGCAGCAGAAAAATGTTGTATAGACTAAAACACTGGCCTGGGCTCTGCTTATTCCAGCTTATTTCTGCATTCCTGGTTGAACTACAGTTTTATAGTAATTGCAGAGATCGGTAATGACACATTTCTTGCAGCGGGGGCGTTCAAATACGCACACGCGCTGGCCATGGCGCAACAGCGCTTTATGGAAGTCATAAATGCTACGTGAATCTTGTGGCAAGAGCGCTTGCAAAAGGGAATGGGCTGCGTCGGCCGAAACCTTCTTGCCAATCAAGCCCAGGCGCCCCGAGACGCGATGAACGTGCACGTCGACTGGAAGTAAAGGAAGCTTGCAGCTAAAAAGTAGCACACAGGCAGTTGTTTTCGGTCCCACCCCTTCGAAGCGATTTAGCCATGTTGCCGCTTCATTGACGGGAAGCTCACATAAAAAATTGAGATCAAGATTTCCCCGCTCCTCAGTAATCTGCCGCATAACGGCTTGAAGGCGGGGCACCTTTACTTCGGGCCAGTTCACATTAGCAATTGCTGCCTGCACCTGGTCGGTTGGGGCATCGCGCACGCCTTCCCATGAACCGAAAACTTCGAGCAGGTTAGCGTATGCTGCCGCTGTCTGCTCATCTCTGGTGCGATGAGAGAGTAGAATATCTACTAACTGGCTCATGGGATCTTTGGGCGAGAAAGGCAGTTCTCCATAGGCTTCAGTTAAGCGCTCTGTCACTTCTGCCGCTTTAGCCTTGAGAGCCTCGATATCTGTTGATGGGTAGCCATAGTCAGCAGGATTACGCACGCGCTTAGCAGGTTCTTTCACATCTTCCTCCTATTTTATAGGATACACGATGGTAATACGGGTTTGTTGAGAGAAGCGTTACACAGATACCAATATTTTATTATGGGCAAGATGCACATAGTATAACTGGTCACGACAAATTTTATGAGGAGTAAGAGCGCAAATTATGCAGGAGATAAGATGGCGAATCCGGCTGTATATAGCCGCAACGGATGCGAGTGCGGTGTTTCTGCTCTGGCAGGCAGCGCTTGGGGAGCTTTGGCCCATTGACTTTGAGCGCTTCCAACAAATTCTGGCAGCGCCCTTTGCTCAGCACTTTGTGGCCTGGGAGAATGGAGAGGCTATTGGCTTTGTGGCCACCTCACAAAGCGAGAGATGGGGAAAGAGAAGCGGCCACCTTTTGGCTTTGATGGTTACTCCCTCCCATCAAGGCCAGGGACTTGGCCTCGCCCTGCACGAGAAGGCTCTGACGTATCTATATGAAGCGAGCCTAAACAGCATAGAGCTAGCCTGGGTTTCGCCATGCTTCTGGTGGGGCATCCCTATAAATCTTCCCCACGCCCTGGCCTTTTTCCAGGCCCAAGGCTGGAAGATTCGAGAGACAGTTTATGATCTGACGCGCGATTTAAGCCATTACACCGTGCCCTCTCATATTTATCAGCGCCTCTCTGACCAGCAAATAAGCCTGGCCCAGGCAAACCCGAAGGATGCGCAAGCCATCTTGAACTTTGTTGACTATGAGTGTGCTGATAGACTGTCGAACTATCAATATCTGCTTAATCTTGGCGACTACCAGGATATCTTGCTGGCACGAACGCAGGATGGAATTGTGGTGGGGGCGCTTCTGTTATCCACGCCGCAATCGCATCCGGCACGCATGGATGTAGTCTGGCGCGCCACGCTTGGGTGGAATACTGGCTCAATAGATGCGCTAAGCGTCGCCGGCTATGCTCAGGGACGTGGCATTGGTACCGCTCTGCTTGCCCGAGCCTGCGAACTGCTTAAAGAGCGAGGCGTATATAACAGCTATATCGGCTGGGTATGGCCCTCCGATGCCGGCTTCTACGCCAGGCTGGGTTATCGGAAGTGGCGCGTTTATGAAATGAGTTCGCGCAGGCTCTAATTATGCCTCGCCATCATGCTATGTGCGCCGGCGATAGATCTGGGCATCTAGCTACATATGCCAGCCTCTTACTGAGCGCAAGTTCTATAACCCAGGATGACCTGTCTGTAATAGGTTATGTAAACTATCAATGATAGATTGGGCAATCGTTTCAGGCTGCAGCCTGAGCCAGAAAGCGTTAGAAGCATCCAGAATAAGAAAGTGCAATATAGCTATTTGACGTTACTACGTTTCTCTGCTATTATAAATAATTGGTGACATTTGTATCGCTTCTGTTACAGCCAAGGTAAGGGGGAGGCAATGTCGGAGTTATCTTCTTGGCGAGAATTGCTGGGGCAAATCGCTAGCAGTTCTGCTGACCGAGAGCGTCTTGCTAATGAAATAGGCGTCCGTCCCATTACGCTCAATCGCTGGATTACGGGTGAATCGGTGCCCCGCCCTCATAATGTGCGCCAATTGGTGCAAGCGTTGCCCAAGCAGCATCGTTCACGCTTCCTTGAGTTGTTGGGCGAAGAGCAAGACCTTGCTTCGGATCAGTTACCAACTGATCCACCAGCTGAGATTGCGTATCAATTTATTATGCAGGTTCTGGATGTTCTGGCTACCTCTCCAGATACGCTCCGCTTCTGGACCGTCAGCCGTTTGATCATCCAGCATGCACTCAGGAGACTTGATCCTGAGCGAGTCGGGATGGCGATTACTGTGGTGAGATGTATGCCACCGTCTTCTGTAGGAGGAAAAATCCGCAGTCTGCGTGAATGCCTTGGACAAGGGACCCCACCCTGGGAAGCAGATCTGGAGACTAAAAGTATGTTTCTTGGGGCAGAATCCCTTGCAGGCTATGTTGTATCGACCTGCTATCCGCGCGCCGTCCAGGATCTGGCGGCCGAGACAACTCTTGTTCCGGCTCGGAGGACAGAGAATGAGGTGAGCGCTATGGCTTCTCCTATTCTCTATGCCAATCGCGTCGCCGGTTGCTTGCTTTTTTCAAGCACGCAGCCTAACTATTTTCTCTCGCAAAATCGACTTTCTCTTATTCATGGTTATACTCGTTTAGCTACTTTAGCTTTTGATCCCTCCGAGTTCTATCCACCCGAAAAAATTGAACTTTATATGATGCCCTCTCCTGCTCAGCAGCAGCAGCATTTAGCTACCTTCAGGCAGCGCGTCCACACCATTATGACCGAGGCTTTGAATACGCATCGCCTGTTGAATAACATGCAAGCAGAGCAGATGGCATGGCAGCAAGTCGAAGAAGAGCTTATCCGCATTTTCCACCAATCTAATTTCTCAGAGGATCAAGGATCAACTTTCTAGGCAGCGAAATAGGTGGCTTTCGTTGTCACGACCCTGACGAGCGGAGATTTTCAGGTGGAGGAGGATCAGGCTTTCTCACAAGCGATGGATCTCGCAAAAGCGTATCTGTTGCTTGTGAGCTCCATTTCTTACAGGATATTGTATGAAAGACAAGTTAAGCGCGTAGATATCTGTGCATATTGCTTCAAGCTTGCTGATGGTCCCATGAAAACGTCTACTCATACTGGCTTCCGCACGTGTTACTACAGAGGCGTTCCTATTATGAAAGGCGGATCTACTATGGCAACAGCAGTAATTCCCAGGATGCAGCATATAATACAGCAGAAGCTTGAAGCTTTTGAGCGCTTGCGGACAGAATTTGAGGCGAGTTTTCAATTCGTTGCAGACGTACATGGTCAGAAGCGTTTTTCTACATTCCCCGTGTTCGATATAGTACGGTATTTGCATGCGCTCTGGATATGCGAGCGTAAAGGAAGCTTGCTTAGCGTTCCCAGAACTGTGAAAGCTTATGAGGGCGAGCGCTGCTTAAAGCTTCTCCGCAGCTGGCAAGGAGATGGCAATACGGCAGATGTGATAGCTTTTCTTGATCGTAAATTAGACATGCTGCCTTTATCTGGTATTACTCAGCAGTTGCAAGATGCCAGGCGCACTGCTCGTAATGAATCCTTGACCAATCGCCTGGCCCACGGGCGCATGATCCTGCTGAATCGGGGCATGAATCTGCTGCAAGCTCTTGACGCTATCTTTGCGCTCTCCGAAGAAGAGCTGCTTAAAGAGGTGAGAGCGGCTTGTGAGCAGTATGGACATTTGCCGGCTCAGATAACACATCAATTGGAAGAGATGGATTCACCTCTCTATGCTTATGTGCCCCACCCGGTGCTTGCTCAGCAGAATATGGAGATAATGAATAAGCTGGGTGTCAACGTTACCGCGCTGCCAGCTGATCGCCCGGGAATGCGTACCTGGAGAGTAGCAGCCGCTAAAGAGCCTCTGGGACCTTATGCTGAACAGGTGATTGCTGGCTATCTTCCTTTGATAGCGCCTTTTTATAATGATATCCGGGCATCGCGTTTTGTGGATCGCCCCGAGCGCAGCGCCTCGGGCATGATTGTATAGCCTGGCTGGTCACTGCTAAAGAATGCCCCTGAGTTGATCAACCCAGGGGCATAGTGCATTTCAAAGAAGAGAAGCGCTGCTAACAGATCCAGGGATACGTACAGGTGGCTAACTGGCTCTGCGCTTTATCCATGTCTTGTTATGCTTGAGCCTCCTCCGGCTGGCTACTTGTGCCACCTTCCACAGTGCTGCTATGCATGAAGTCGATACCTCGGGCCTCTTTGCCAATCGCGGCAAAGATAATCACCGCCAGAAAAGCTCCCAATGAAAAGATGGCCAGGGCAATCCCAAAGTTTGGCGTCTTGGCTGTTCCCAGGTTCTGGGCCAGCGCGGTTTCGCCAAAGACGATGTAGGCGGCGAAGAGATTTCCTAGCTGGTAAGCAAAGCCGGGGAAGGTGCCGCGAACATCTGTGGGGGAAAGTTCGTTGAGGTGAACTGGAATGATGCCCCAGGCGCCCTGAACCATGAATTGGAGCAAAAATGCTCCGACTGCGATGGTGACGAGTACGCTTATGCCGGGGATGCGTAGCAGGCCCGACCAGAGAGGGATCATGATGAGCCCGATGATGCAAGCAATGATGATTGTTCGTCGTCGCCCCCAGTACTGCGAATAGTAGCCAAATAGCGTTCCTCCAATAATTGCGCCAATATTCGAGATGATGGTGATGGTGCTGGTGGCGCTTACCCCGAGCTTAAGCTGAGCCTGCAGGAAGGTCGGCAGGTTATCTTGCGTGCCGTGCGAGAGGCTATTGAAGGCGGTCATAAGCACTATAAGATAGATGAAAAGAATCGGATGAGATTTGATCGCATTCCATATGCCCTGCCATAAGCTGACTCCCTTTTCGCGCAAGAGCGTCTGATGGTGTTCCCAGACCGGAGATTCGGGGACACGTGCGCGGATGAATACTACCAGCAAGGCAGGCAGTACGCCAATGATAAACATGATACGCCAGCTGGCTGTAGGTGCGATGGTAAAGACGACGAAATAGGCAATTGCGCCAAGCAAATAACCAAAGGCGTAGCCTTGCTGCAATATGCCTGAGAAAAGGCCCCGGGCCTCGGTTGGCAGAGACTCCATGGCCAATGAGGCACCTAAGCCCCATTCTCCGCCCATGGCAATGCCAAAGATAATACGCAGGATAAGGAAAACTATGTAGTTGGGCGAGAAGGCCGTAAGCAATTCAATGATGGAGTAGAGAATAATGTCGATCATCAGCGGGGTACGCCGCCCAAAGCGTTCTGCTAATAGACCAAATATAAGGGCTCCCAGGGGACGCATCATCAGGGTAAGGGTGAGAGTGAGCGCAACTGCTGGTAATTGGACGTTAAAATCTTTAGCTATGCGCAGGGTGACAAAAGTCAGTAGAAAATAGTCGAAAGCGTCCAGCGTCCAGCCGAGGAAACTTGCAGTGAAGGTGTTGCGTTGATCACGGTTAAGCGATCGTACGATGCTCCATACATTCATCAATGATAACTCCTCTCACAGACGAAACGAGCTTCGTGGCCCGCACGTGTGTGAAAAAATAACTCCGCTGTTACTGTTCAGGTGCATGATACTTTGTGAGCATCTTGAGGCGCGATGGTGTTACAAAATATCACTTGGTAGTTATTATACACAAGAAATGGCCTTTTTGCTGTGCCTATGAATTTGTGATAAGTTAATGGGGAGTTAGATCTGGGGTGATATATTTATCTTTTGCTAGATATTGTAGAGTTTAAAGGAGCATAGCTGCTATTAGCGCCAAAGAAGAGCAAGATTCCTGTCTTTCCTGACAAGTGGGGAGAATTTGTGATACACTTTCCACACAATCTAAGTTAGAAGCCTGAGGATTGAAGCGAATAGCAAATGTAATCTCAACAGACGCCGCAAGCGTTATATTGATGACAATGGATATATTGGCCATTGCCTTGACCTACTCAGCTTGAAGAAACAATTGGTTAGACGTCCTGGTAGCTATTGAACTTGTCGTGACAATAACTACCGCAAGAAACAGCAGATTACTGGAGTAGTATTTTTTATGACACAAACCGTTGACTCAGCGAGGCAACAGCCTGGAGTTGGCAAAGCTACGCGCCGCCAGGATGGATCTGATAAGATAACGGGTCGAACTCGCTATGCTGGTGATCTCCCTTTTCCTGGTTTATTGCATGCTCGGCTTGTGCTCAGCCCTTATGCACACGCGCGCATTCTCAATATTGATACTGCGGCAGCGCTAGCTCTGCCAGGCGTGGTTGCAGTGTTTACCAGCAAGAATCTGGGCATGGCGAATGCGAATAGTCCTTCGCGCTCGCAGGCTCCTCTTGCACAAAATGAGGTGTATTGGTGTGGGCATCCTGTAGCTGTGGTAATAGGGGAAACAGAAGCTGCAGCTGAAGATGGCGTTGCTGCTGTTGACGTGGATTATGAGCCCTTACCGGTGGTCGTGGATCCGCTTGCCGCCTTACTGCCCTCGTCGCCGCCTGCTCGTTCTCGCAGCGAGGAGGAAGTTTCTACGATCGCTGGTGGAGGTGCACACGCGGCAGTTTCTGAAGGCGACAGCGATGAGGAAGAGGACAAGGAAGAGCTCTCGCAAAATGTAAGCGATAAGGTGCATATACGTAGCGGAGATATTGAAGCAGGCCTGCGCGAAGCCGATGTGGTAATTGAGCGCACATACACTACAAGCTTTGTTCATCAGTCCTATCTTGAGCCGCAATCCATTACTGTTGTGCCCAGCCCTTCGGGCCATCAGCTTACCGCCTGGCCCAGCACGCAGGCTATGTTAGGCGCGCGTTCGGATATTTCCAGGGCCCTGAATCTGGCGGAGCGGCAAGTGCGCGTAGAGTCGGTTCCTATTGGGGGAGCCTTTGGTGGCAAGTTTGGCCTTTCAGAGCCGCTAGGGGCTGCGGTGGCCTATAAATTGCGCAAGCCTGTGCGCCTTGTCTATACGCGTCAGGAAGATTTGCTGGCGGGCAATCCGGCGCCTCAATCTGTCATCACGCTCAAGCTCGGCGCCAAGCGGGATGGTACGCTGGTTGCGATGCAAGGAAAGATGATCTTCGATTCCGGGGCCTATCCGGGAGCATCTGCGGGCCTGGGAGGCCATATCCTTACCAGCACATATCGTTGCCCAAATATTGATTTGCGCTGCTACGAGGTATTAACCAATAAGGTAAGCGTGGGAGCTTATCGCGCGCCTAATGCGCCACAGAGCACGTTTGCCCTGGAATCAGCGGTTGGTGAACTTTGCCAGGCGCTGCAGATGGATTCCATTGAGTTTCGCAAGAAAAATGCGCTTAAAGAGGGCGATGCGACGCTCAATCCTCACAGCCCTCAATGGCCGCGCATTGGCATCATCGACTGCCTGGAAGAAATCGAAAAGCATCCTTTATGGGCTGAGCGAGGTGCGCAAAAAGCGGTTCCTGCAGAGTTAGAGGGCTGGAAGATTGGCGTGGGCGTGGCAGTTGGTGGCTGGCCCGGTGGTACTGAGCCGGCAGCCGCCGCCTGTCGGCTGGAGAGCGATGGCTCGATTACGCTAGTGGTTGGCTCTGTCGATCTCACCGGCTCCGATACATCGCTGGCCTTGATTGCTTCCGATGTACTTGGCGTATCTTCAGATACGGTGGAAGTAGCGCATGGAAATACTGATACGATGCCCTATAGCGGAGGAACTGGCGGAAGCAAAACGATATATACGATGGGCGCCGCTGTTCTCTCGGCTGCGCGCGATGCCCGAGAGCAGATCTTAAAGGTTGCTAGCGATATGTTGGAAGCTTCAGTCGATGATCTGGAAATTGAGGATGGCAATGTCGCGGTAAGAGGAGTTCCGGGCAAGAGCGTCACTTTGCGCCAGATAGCTGAGGCCTCAATGCGCTTTGCCGGTCAGTTTGAGCCGATTTATGGACGTGGCCGCTCTGCCAATAGCACGACTTCACCCATGTATGCAGCCCATATAGCAAAAGTAGCTGTTGATCCTGCTACTGGAGAAGTACGCGTCCTTGATTATGTGGCGGCCCAGGATGTCGGTCGCGCGATCAACCCGGCGGAAGTTGAGGGACAGATTTATGGTGGGGTAACTCAGGGTATTGGCTGGGCGCTACTGGAGGGCTTTGTCTATGACGAGGAGGGACAGATGCTCACCTCCACGTTTATGGACTATGCGGTTCCACATAGTGAAGACGTGCCTAATATTACGCCCATACTTGTTGAGATTCCGGCGCCACTTGGCCCTTATGGCGCTAAAGGCGTTGGTGAGCCCCCTGTAGTGCCGGTCGGTGCTGCGATTGCCAATGCTATTGATGACGCCGTTGGCGCTCGGGTGACCCAGTTGCCGATCAGGCCAGAACGCTTATTCAATGCCCTTAATGGCAAGCAATAACTAATAAATCTTCCACGACGGAGAGAAAGGTAGAGTTGGATGCATCCAGCTCTACCTTTTTTTGTTTGTTACCTTGCCATGAGAGGTGATAGCAATTCAGATCTGATATATTGCCGAGTACAATGAAGAATAAATTATGAATTTCTAAATGTGATATACTATAACTGTTCTCTTCTATGCATATAGAACTTCTGCACGGTCTATCCTGTGTTTATGCTCATGTATAAGTAAATGTGCTTGTAGTATATCAACTAAGTTCTGTTCCCGGCAGAACGCCTATGAAGATTGTTACAAGCTCGCTCCATAGCGGATCTACAATCGCTGGATTGTCTATGGGACAAAGCATTGTAAAGGAGTGTATGGACTATGACGCTCTTTGATCCTTTACCGGATACAAATACTGCTGCTTCTTCGACACCGGCTGATCAACCCCTTATTGATCAGGCTCCCCCTGTAGGCATGACGCCACCAACGCTACTTGCCAGAGAGGCGGCTGAAGGTCGCCGTGGGGCTGCCTGGCGACTCTTGCACGGGATCATGGCCAATGATCCAGAGGCGGTAACTTCGGTTGCTGCACTGGATGATGACCGCCTTGCGCATCATCTATTAGAATTCATTGCGCTAGGGACCTGGGCCGGCAAACCTTTTGTGCTTCCAGGCCCTCTCCGTTCGGCCTATGCTAGAACAAGCCTGCGAACGCTTTTCTTACCTGGCTCTGGTATGCCTTCAGGACGGGCTGAACATGTTCTGCAAGCAGCTGCACATGACGCGCGTCCGGCAATGAGGGAAAATGCGATCCATATTCTTGGCCTTATTGGCGATATTACTACTACTCCGACCCTCATTGAGGCACTCAACGATTCCACCCAGAGCGTTCGCCTTCAGGCTGCCAAGGCTTTAGGGCGCGTAGGGAATCCCGCTGCTGTTCCTGCCTTGCTGCGCACTTTACGTGATGCTGATGAGCAGCTGGGAAGCCAGATTTTCTCTACATTAGTGCACCTGGGTTCTCCAGCGGTGCCGGCTTTGATTAGAGAGAGTACAAGCGGCTCTGCCTGGATACGCTGGCATTGCGTGCGGGCACTGGGAGAGATTTGCGATTATCGTGCCCTGCCAGTGCTTGTTAGGGCTTTGCATGATAGTGACCACTCGGTAGCCTGGATGGCAGCCAAAAGCCTGGCTCGATACGGCAAGATGTGCCTGAAGCCAGTATTACATGTGCTAATAGATACGGAAATGACCCCCTGGTTGGTAGAGACAGCTTCATATGTGCTTCATGATCTCTATGTGCGTGATGCCAAGCTCAAACCCTATCTGCTGCCGGTTATCCAGAGTATGCATGGCGTCGCTTATCGCATTGCTACCCCGCAGGCGGCTGGCAAAGCTCTGAATGCGCTGGATGAAGCAGGCCTATGAAAGAATTCCCTGAGCATGGCGCATCGCGTAAAGCATGTCAGGAAAGATGATAACCAGAGTCACAGCCTCTGTTGCGACTCTGGTCATGCGCTCATTTACTTTATTGCTGAATCATCCCATAACACCGCCAGAGGCGTAGCGTGGCTGAATCTGCTTGCCTTGAGCAAAACGCTCAAAGGCAAAGGGCTGCATGTCTGTGGGAGCCTGATCTGTGGTGATAAGCTGGGCCATCCACTTGCCAATAGTAGGGGAGAGCTTAAAGCCGTGGCCGCTAAAGCCAGCTGCACAATAGAGCCCCTTGTACGCATTGAGCGGTCCCAGGATGGGATGATAGTCAGGCGTATCGTCATAGAGTCCGGCCCAGCCGCCGCGTATGGCAGCTCTGGCCAGCTCGGGAAATTCCTTGGCTCCCATGCTAGATAAATAACCAATCTCTTCTTGGGAAAGCGCCAGGGCATAGTGATCGGGCTCGCTAGCGGTAAGGATGTTGGCGGTTGAGCCAACCAGGGTTGTTCCTCCCACCTCTGGACGCAAATAGATATTGTGGGCCATATCGATGCATACGGAATGCATATCTGTTTGGCGAACCTCTTGTGGCCTGCGTAAAGCAACCATAGGATGGCGGGTAGCGGTGATTGGCAGGGCAATATGGATGGCCTGGGCCAGCGCCACGCTCCACACATTTGCGGCCAGGACAACGATAGGAGCTGAAATGTTGCCCTGCTTCGTTTCTACGCCAGTCACGCGATCATGCTGCGTAAGGATGCGCGTGACTTTCATCCCTTCATAGATAGTGGCTCCGTGTTCACGAGCGCGCCGGGCAAAGCACTGAGTAGTTGCCATTGAATCGGCTATACCTGCATCAGCTTCATAGCAAGCAAGAAAGATGCCCTCGTCGCTGTAGCCGGGGGCAACCGAACTAATCTCGTTAGGGCTAATGAGTCTGGTATTAACTCCCTGGCGTTGTTGTAACTCCACGTTGGCTTGCAGTAACGAGGCGCCTTGTTCATCGGTTGTGACGAGCATACCGGTTTTCACAAAGCCACAATTGCCCCCGATGCGCTCATCAAAATGCTCGAAGACGGCAAGACTTTCTCGGGCCATGCGAATAGTAAAGTCGTTGGCGTAATGCTGGCGCACAATGGCTCCCGAGTGGCCAGTAGTGCCAGTGCCAATCCCGCGTCTTTCGATGAGCGCTACATGACTTCCGCCTTGCCGAGCCAGGTGATAGGCAATGCTGGCTCCGATAACGCCGCCCCCAATAATGATGATCTCCGCCGTATCTTTCATAGTATCCTCCTGGAATGATGGGATGAGCCGACGCGATGGTCTGTTTTGAGCGTAACAGCAGGTTAGCGAAATTGCAAGAGCCCATAGCCTTGCGCCGAGTCTTGCCAGGTTCTCTACCTTAGCTGTTCTTTAGGAATAATCTAGCTATCTGCTAATGTTTTTATTGCATAGAAACACTGGATAATCGGTCCTCGTTTATTAACTCAGCGTTCCTTGACAAGCAAAAAACGTACATGGTACTCTTTTGTTAGATATTTGGGAACTAACTTGATTTACTTAGTCAACAATGAGGTGATCTGACATGGGTGAAGCATCCCGCGATATTATGCGGCGAGCTCGTCAGCAGGTACCTGAGTGGACACCTGTTCAGGTACATGACCAACTTGCTCGTGAGCATGCTGCTGGAGGTAGGGAAGAGGATGTTGTCCTGGTAGACGTACGCGAGAAGTACGAATGGAACGATGGGTACATTCCAGGTGCCATACATGTTCCTCGTGGCTTCCTTGAACTGCAGATAGAAGAGGCTATCCCTGATAAGTCACAAACAGTCGTGCTGTATTGTGCCGGTGGGGTGCGCTCCCTGATGGCTGGTCAAACGCTGCAGCAGATGGGCTACAAGAATGTCATATCGATGTCTGGTGGCTTTGGTCAGTGGAAGGGCAACGGCTATGAGTTTGCTGCGCCGCGTGTGATGAGCGAAGCCCAGTCCAAACGCTATAGCCGCCATTTGCTCATTCCAGAAGTGGGCGAGCAGGGCCAGTTCAAGCTCCTTGATTCAAAGGTGCTGCTGGTTGGCGCTGGTGCTTTGGGCTCTCCTACCGCTTATTATCTGGCCGCAGCCGGGATAGGAACGCTTGGCATCATCGATGCTGACGTGGTAGAAGAAAGCAATCTGCAGCGCCAGATTATTCACAATACTGAGCGTATCGGCGAGTATAAAGCCGAATCCGCCCGCCAGACAATTAACGCCCTTAATCCTGATATCAATGTTATTACGTATATTGAACGCTTGGATGAGACAAACGTCAGGCGAATTATTGCCGATTACGATCTTATTATCGATGGCACAGACAATTTTCCCACGCGCTACTTGCTCAACGATGCTTCAATCATTGAGAATAAGCCCGTGATCCACGGTAGCGTCTTCCGTTTTGAGGGCCAGGTGACCGTCTTCAAGCCTCATGATGGACCGTGCTATCGCTGCGTCTATCCGGAGCCACCTCCTCCCGCCCTGGCGCCAAGTTGTGCCGAGGCTGGCGTGCTAGGAGTCTTGCCAGGCACGATTGGCTTGCTACAGGCTACCGAAGCAATTAAGTTGTTGCTTGGCATCGGAGAACCGCTGGTGGGCCGTCTCCTGACCTACGATGCCCTCGCCTCTGAATTTAATGAGCTGCGACTGTATCGTGATCCTAAGTGCCCGGCATGTGGAGAGAACGCCCATCCGGAAGATCTGCCGACGTATGCCGACGTGTGTGCAATTCCGGCCTAAGGCATATCAGGGGTGTTTCTAGAGAGCATCCCTGCTATTTTGCAGGATAATAAGATCTTGCAGCTTTTGCTAGCTGAATATAATTGCTTTTCGAAGGAGATGAAGATATATGGCAACCGTTCGTCTGGCCCCTGTATTGCGAGCAGCCGTTGGAAACTCGAAGAAGGTAGTTGCTCAGGGAAATACACTCGCCGAAGTTCTCAGTGATCTGTTTCAGCGCTATCCGGACTTAAAGGAACAAATCCAGACGGGAGATGAGCTGAGCAAATTTGTAAATGTCTACGTCAATGACCAGGATGTGCGCTATCTAAAGCAGTTGGCGACGGAAGTCGGCCCGAATGATACCGTCAGCCTTTTGCCTGCTATGGCAGGTGGATTCTAGGAGTAGCTCATGCGCTATGGTAGCATACTGGAGACCATTGGCAACACCCCTCTGGTAGAATTGAAAAGCTTCAGCCCGCACCCAGGCGTAGAGATATATGCCAAGCTAGAGGGGATGAACCCCTCTGGCAGCATCAAAGATCGGGTGGCCAGGAGGATGATCGAAGAGGCCGAGGCAAATGGGAAACTAAAACCCGGTTCAATTCTGTTAGAGCCTACCAGTGGCAATACTGGTATTGCCCTGGCAATGATCTCTCGCATTAAAGGATATCAATTTATTGCGGTCATGCCGGATAATGTCACCAGAGAACGTCGCCAGATGCTCGAATTATATGGCGCACAAATCGTTTTCTCTGATGGTTCTCAGGGGAGCAATGGCGCTGTCAGGCTGGCGCAAGAAATGGCGGCCCGCGATGAGCGCTATGTGATGCTCTATCAGTACGGAAATCAGGCCAATCCTGGGGCGCATTATTATGGTACCGCTCTAGAGATTATCAAGGACTTACCAGATCTTGATGTCTTTGTCGCAGGCTTGGGTACTGGTGGTACGCTTACGGGAAATGCGCGGCGTTTAAAAGAGTATAATCCAGCTATCAAAATTGTGGCGGCTGAGCCACTGCAGGGCGATGGCGTGCAAGGGCTGCGCAGTCTTGAGGATGGTTTTGTTCCTCCCGTGTTGGATCAATCACTCCTTGATGCCAAGATTCTTGTTTCGGGTATTGATGCAATACGCCGCACACGGCAGTTGAAGGATCAGGAGGGTATCTTTGCAGGCCCTTCGTGTGGAGCTTCTCTGCACGCGGCATTGCGCGTTGCCTTAAGCCTTGAACGTGGTAAAATTGTAACGATTCTTGCCGATGGAGGCTGGAAGTACCTGAGCGAGGATTTGTGGACGCTGGAACTGGATGAGCTCGAAGACAATTTAGAGGCAAAGATATTATGGTAGATAGTTTTGTCGTGCGTATTCCCGAATCTCTTTACAAGGAGATGCTTGCCCATATTGAGGCAGGCTATCCAGATGAGGCCTGTGGGGTGATTGGCAGCGTTGACGGTCAAGTCGTGAAGAATTATCCTACCGCTAACGCTGCTGAGCATCCTGATGATTTCTCTATTATCAGTGATGCCGACTTAATCCGTATTTATAATGATGTCGATGAGTATGATGGAGATATGATCTATTATCATTCTCATCCCCGTTCTGAGGCCTATCCCTCTGCTCGTGATATCGAGTGGGCTAAACGCGGTGGCTACCTCTATCTGATTTTTTCTCTCCAATATCGCCCGGAACCTCCTTATGCCAGGGTGTTTCAGATAGATCAGAATGGTGGGGTAACTGAAGGAAAGGTTGAGGTTATCTGAACAGCCTGTCGCCAGATCTTATGGCTGGTGAGGCCATCATTAAGCAGACGGGTAGGGCCTATTTGCTGGCTCTGCCCCTGCTTGAAGCCTCTGCATGCTTGACCTTCCTCGATGTGCTTAGCTGGCTCACAGGCTGGTGTGTAGACTTGCTTGCGCTTAGCAGAACGATTTTAGGGAAAAACCTCCTCTCCCTCTCTCAACAGGCTTAAGTCATCAGAATGTGGCATTAGGCACGTCTGGTTACAGTGGGCCATTTTCTCTGACTATACTCCTAATTGCATGCATAATTCGGCATATTATAGTAGTGTATCTAGAATAAGTATTGTATATGATATCGTAAGCATAAGACCTTCGTTTCGCTTTGTACTTGCCTATGCGGGCTATTGTAATGACTTGTGCATAATGTTATAATTTTTATCTGCGTACAGGATGAAAAAATGGAATTAGGCGTAAATATCGATAAAGTCAAGTTATAATTCCTCTATGCTTTGTGCGGCAAAAGATGCATTAGAGGAAGAATTTTGTGCAAAGGATATTCTCTCTACTATGTCTTCATGGAGTGAGTACTTGCGAAAGTATTTCAAGCTGAGTAAGTATGGATTAGGGGCCCTGGGGCTGATTGGCCTGGCTGTGATGTTACGTATTCTGCTGGTTTGCCTGGGATGGCCTCTGTTAGATAGTGATGAGGGGACGTGGGGATTGATGGCGATGCATATTGCTTATCGGGGCGAGCATCCCATCTTTTTTTATGCCCAGGGATATATGGGGGCATTTGAATCGTACCTGGCGGCTGGGTTGTTTCGGCTGTTTGGGGTTTCGACCTTAACGTTACGCCTGGGCCTGATCCTGATGTTTGCAGCCTTTCTGCTAGGTATGTACTTGCTAACAAGTCTGCTGTACAGCAAAAAGTTTGCTCTGGTGACGCTGGTATTGCTTACCCTTGGCTCAAACGCTGTCCTGACACGAGAACTGGCTGTTCTTGGCGGTGATCCAGAGACTTTGCTTTGTGGCGCGTTTATTATGCTACTGGCTGTCTGGCTTGCCCTCTCCTCTCGTCCGGATCGAAGCACGCGCAACCAGGGGCGCCGTCTGCTTGCCTTTGGGGCCTGGGGCTTTGCGGTAGGATTTGGCATATGGAGCCATCTAATTATTCTGCCGTTTGTGTTTGTTGGGGGGCTTATTCTGCTAGCATTTTGCTGGCGGGAAATTATCAGCTGGGCGCCGCTCTGTTTGCCGGTGGGCCTGATAGTGGGAGCGCTTCCTTTTATTATATATAACCTGCAAGCAGCTCCTGGTAAAGATACACTGACTCTTCTCTGGAAAGTCAATCGTAGCTTTGGAATCACTCAACCTCCTCTGGCGCTTCTCTTGCCCCAGGAGATCAAGGGTGCTCTACTGGTCAGTCTGCCAACCTCTACGAATGCCAATCCGCTTTGTCCGGTAGCTGATGTGCATCTCTGGCAATTTGATAATCTGAATGCTATTCGCTGCACGCTCGTACATACAGGTTGGTCGATAGGAGTACTGGCTCTATGGGCCGTTGCGGCCTGGCTTGCCTTAAGAGAGCTCTGGTTATATTGGCGCCTCTCTCGCTCTGGCATGTGGTCGCTGGATGAGCGGCAAGGGACAATCCTCTCCTTTTCGCGCCTGGCCTTGCTTGTGGGCAGTGCAATAACCTTTCTGCTCTATATGTTTAGTCCCAGCCCTGCGCTCTTTCCTGTGGCTACTTCACGCTACCTGGTAGGTTTTCTCATTACTACTCCTGCGCTTCTGTGGCCTCTCTGGCATGAAGCCAGGTTGATGAAGCCTATCGCTCTACGTTTTGTACGCCTGGCTGGCAACATCTATCTCAAACGCGTTGGGGCAATTCTGAGAAGAGCAATCCTGTTAGGCATTGGCCTTGTCTTTCTTCTGGGAACAGTAAGTACCTTTACAGGGATTCCCGCCGGACCTTCGCTTGACCCTCAACACGATATATATGTGACTCAGTATACCGATAGACATCTGGATGTACCCGAGACCCAGGCGCTTAATCGACAGGAGGCCTATCTGATCCAGACCTTGGTGCGCCTCAAGGCTGTGCATGTTTACTCGGACTACTGGACCTGTGACAGAATTATCTTCCAGAGTCGAGAACAGGTGATCTGTAGCGCCGTAAGCAATCGTCTGGGGCCTGGGCACGATCGCTATATGCCCTATCGGCGAATTGTGACTTCTGATCCGCATTCCTCTTATGTTTTCAGGACCTTTTCTCCTATGGTGAGTGCTTTTGAGAGACGTATGGCCACTTCGCCACATTATAGACATTATAAGCGTATTGCGATTGATGGCTATGTAATCTATCAACCGCCATCTTAGCAGTATTTCTGTGGCTGCCGTTGCCAGGAGAATGGAGAGGGCCTGAAGTCAGGCCACTAAAGGGCTGATCGGTACCTAGTGGCTATTTCCTTTTCGCCCTCTCTGATGTTATGCTTACAGGAGCCTTGCCGATGCTACTGTGACAAGAGAGACTGTGGCGGGGATACATGGCCTCGCCGTCGAAGGCCGTTGTATATACGTCTGACCTTGTGCACAGAGCTGCCTGCCCTCCTCCTGACTACGGAAAGGAGTGGCGCGATCCTGAAAATGCAGATGCAAGCCCTATTTGCAATTATCCTGTCATATGGTATCATACTTTTAGAGGCATAAAAAATAGGTTTGAAAGGGGGAAAACCGTGCATAAACCTATTCAGGAGCTTGCGCCTCGCATTAGCGATTGCCTTAAGTTAATCTATGCTATGCAAGAGCGAGGCCAGAAGGTCTCAACTTCGGCGGTGAGCGAGAGGCTGGGCGTAAGCGATGCAACTGCGACGATGATGTTTAAAGATTTTGCTTCGGCCGGTTGGGTTGAGCACGTTCCATATCGTGGGGTTCGTCTGACGCCGCTGGGGGAACGCAAAGCCATGGAAGTTATTCGCCATCACCGTTTGCTAGAGCTTTATCTAGCGCGTGAGTTGGGCTATAGCTGGGATAAGGTCCATGCTGAGGCTGACAAGTTAGAGCATGTAATCTCCGAAGAATTTGAGGACAAGCTTGATGAGCTCTTAGGCTATCCCACGGTTGATCCGCATGGCGATCCCATCCCCAGTAAAGATGGTATTATTGAACAGCGCCAGGGACAAACGCTTGCCCAGCTAAAAGAGGGTGAACTGGCCCAGATTCTACGTATTAGCGATCAGGACTCAGAGAAGCTCTGCTACCTGGGAGAGCTTGGGCTCTATCCGGAGACAGTTGTGCAGGTAGTTGGGAGAGCCCCCTTTGGAGGACCGCTGCGCGTTCGGGTTGGTAGCGGATCTGAACAGACCGAGCAAATTCTTGGCGCCGAGCTGGCTGAGCATATCCTTGTCTCCGTGTCTCGTAGTGGCGAAGTTTTGCAGTGAGAGATGTAGCAATTGTGTTTTACCCCCTGATGTTAGTTTTTGTGAGCTGCCAGCACTGTAGTTTCCAGGAGTTCTAGAAAATATCCTTGCGAACTTGATGCGCAACTTATGCCGAAGGGAGCCCAGGGACTTTCCCTGGCTTTTCCTTCTCCCCCGACCGCCGCAAATAGAAAAATGCTTGTGCACGGCTGAGTTTAGTAAATTCTTAAGAAGCCTATGGCGTTATCCGGGAAACTATGCTAAGATTTCCTGTACGTGCAGAGTTTTATCGTATCCGGCGAGTATGAATCTATAAACTAAGGAGATATTGTTGGTAACTCACGATAGACGATATGTAATCATTGGCAATGGAGTGGCGGGTACAACTGCTGCGGATACATTACGCAAGAACGATCCCAATTGTAGCATCCATTTGCTCACCAACGAGCCCTACCCGCTATATAACCGTGTTTCACTGCCTCGTTTCTTGCAGGGCAAGCTCATCGAGCAGAAGGTGATGATACGCGACTTTGCATGGCATGAGCAGCGCAACATCAAGCTCATCACAGAAACGATTGTGACGGGTGTTCATACAGATGAGCAGGTGGTGGTCACTGATAGTGGCTTAACGCTTCCCTATGATGCTCTGCTGGTGGCAACTGGCGGTTGGGCGAATCCCTTGCGCGTGCCCGGAACGGATGGGGTAAAGCATATTTATAATTTCGTAACATTAGATGATACGAAAACTATTATTGCTCGTATGCTTGAATCGCGCACAGCTGTCGCCTATGGCGGAAGTTTTATTTCCTATGAATTGTGCGATGGCTTTGCTTTGCGTGGGCTCAATACCACCTGGCTTATGCGCGGTCCTTACTGGCTGCGTAGCGCTCTCGATCCCGAGGGCGGCGAGGTCGTCGATAACATTGCCAAGAAATTTGGTGTGGAAGTCATCCACGGCGACGAGATCGAGTGCGTCATCCCTAAAGATGGCGTTCCTAATTATGTCAAGACGAAAAAGGGACGCGAGATCCAGGCAGATATGTTGGGGGTTGGTCTGGGCATAACCTTGAACACAAAAATTTTGGCTGATACGCCTGTTGAGGTACGTCAGGGCGTCGTTGTCAATGAGTATCTTGAGACGAATGTGCCGGGCGTCTATGCCGCCGGCGATGTGGCCGAGTTCTACGATCCAACGATTGGCCATCACCATACAATGGGGACCTGGGATAATGCTTTAGCCCATGGGCGCGTTGTGGGTGTTAACATGGCAGGTGGGCACCAGGCATATGTAGATGTGCCAACCTACACCAGCCCGCTCTTTGATGTCAATATTGCCGTGGTGGGTACTGCGGAATCAAATAATCCCGAGCTCACTTCTATTTCGCGACGCGAACCAGGCGAGAAGGGCAATGAGAATTATCGCAAACTCTTCTTGCGCGATAATAAGATGGTTGGCGCGCTTATGATTGGCAGCCCTAAGGGGCGCAAGAAGCTTGTTGAGCTGATTAAGAATCAACATGTGATTGAGACCGCAGCTGAGCAAGAAGAAATATTAACCTTGAAGTAGCTCTGGCACACGCAAGCACAGATGAAATAATTGGCTGGTACTGGCAAGATTCGGTGCCAGCTAATTGCTTGTGAGATAGGCAGCAGGTGCCTTACTCTTAGGCAAGAAGGCATGTTCCAGGCGCTCTCATTTCCCTTTCTGGGTCGCGCTTGATCGATGTTAATGAGGATTTGGAAAGCCTTAAGCCCTCAAAAAGCTTGCTGGTTGGAGGCAAGCTATGGTACTGTTAGGGAAACTATTCAGGTACAGGAGATGTTCCATGGCCATCCAATGCATAAAATGTGGGAAAAAGCTGCCAGATGATGCTCGAATATGTGATAACTGTGGGACCGTGGTTGAAGATAATCAAGTGAGATCGCGTTCTGTATCAACGAGTGATGAAACCCTACAGGCTCCTTTTCCTGGTGAAGCTGCCAACTTGGGCGTGCGCGAACAGCTAGCCCAGCAGCCTACAACCCAGCTTTCATTCCCTGGTATCTCTGCTGAATCTCCGAGGCAGATCAGTTGGCCTGGCGTGCAAGCAAGTAGTGAGGCAGATCCTGCTCAAGAACAGCAGGATTGGAGTGTAGAGAAGCAGACGACCGGGCAAGCAGAGGAGCAAAAAAAGCATCCTCCAATGCAGGATACTTTGGAAAGCGCGCAGGATAGCAGCCTGGAGGACCAGCCTACCCGACCGATAACTGCGGCTGAGCGTCAATACCAGGATCAGGCTACTATGTCTGAACAAACCTCTCCTATTGATGAGTTAGATACTGTGCATACAGCCGTACCCCCTTCCACAGCTGATGCGTCTGTTGATGAGCTAGATACTGTGCATACAACTGTACCGGCATCTGCCCCTGATGCGTCTGTGATGCACACTCCTCCACCACATACTCCGCCGTTATCTCCGCAATCCCTACAGCACTTCGGCCAGGCCCTCTCTGGGCCATCTGTGCAGGGGTGGCAAAAGAAATTTTCTCAGCTGGGGCCAATGGTAAGCAAACGCAGGACTTTTCTGATCGTGATAGCTTTGTTATTGGTTCTCTTGTTTGGAACTGTTGGGGCCTGGATGACCATGGCCCAGCCTTTTAGCGTGGCTCCTGTTACCCAGCCCTGGCAAGCCTTTCAGGACCAGGGACTAGGCGTTTCATTAGCCTACCCAAACGGATGGACAGTGCAGGTGGATCATGGCAAATCCGCTGTACATTTTTTCGATAGTAGCCTGACTGCGCAGTTTGAACTTGAAGTCGTCCCGTCTGCAACCGCTAACCTGACCCAGTACCTGCAGCAGCAGGGAGAAAATCTGGGCATGACAAGCGTGAAATCGGGTTCGCCGCAGAAATTTGCCGGGACAAGCTGGCAACAAGTCCAGGGGAATATGCTGCGTAACGGAGCTAACTATGTAGGATCGATTCTTGCCGCGGTTTATAGGGACCATACCTACAAAATAACGCAGAGCGCTCATCAGAGTATCTATACAGATGAAGAGAAAGATGTTTTCTCGGTTATACGTACTTCACTTAAATTTGTATAGGATTGAAATTATCTCTAACTTTTCTACTTCGCCCTGGAAAGCCTGCTGGTACTAGCAGATCTTACGAAGCCTGACTGGCAGTCGCGATCTAGCGGCTTCCAGGGCAACTTTTGGCTAAATACTATGATATAATGTGCATTGCATTGAGAGCATCTGATAGACATGCTGACCTGGACTGTAGCTTTTTTGCAGTCATCCTGAGCGCGAGATTGCGTTTCTCGCTCTCCCCCGGGTCCACCTGGCGTGAGGCCAGCGCCATGGTTCCCCTTCCTTCTGGAGGCGAGGGGTGTCAAGAAATGAACTTAATTGTGTCATAGAAAGCGTCTCTAGCTGCGTATGCACATAGCTATAGAGAAAGATGATATGGAGAGAAAGGAGAGCGCAGGAAAGCTATTGCCTGCGCATGGAGAGCTTATGGATGATATTCATTTTGAACGTCATTTTCGTACGCCCTATTCAGAAGGTTACTATATTATGCAGGGAAGTAGCCTGCAGAGCAACAATCGTTTAGGAACTGTAGATATTCACTTTACCACAACTGCCGTCCATGGCACGCTGATTCTAGAGCGCGAGCTTGAGGAAGCCGATCTGACGAAGCTTATTGAACAGATCGATGAAGATCTCGTACTTTCGGCAGATATGCCACGTGATGACTTCCTGGTAAGTGTGTATGTGGGTAAGGATGTTGGTTTCTACAGCGATGAGTACTTTGCGGAAGAGAATAACGACAGCCTTGATTTTGATGATGAGGACGAGTAGTTGTAGCTACCGCTAACCTCTTCCTTATGATAGAGACAATACTAGGATAGCTGTTCTGGTTGACTAATCCTCTAGCAGGCCGCGCCGCATAGCATATTTGACAAGTTCGGCGCGGCTATGGAGATTGAGCTTATCCATGATATGGGTGCGGTGGGTGTCAACAGTTTTGGGACTAATGACAAGGCGCTCAGCAATCTGATTGTTAGTATAGCCCTCGGCAACTAATTTCAATATTTCGCGCTCACGCTCCGTAAGGCTGCTATAGCTATCCTTCTCTTCGCCTGTGCGAACTCGCTGCAAGTAATCCCCTACCATCACAGATTGAGCCGTGGGGGAAAGATAGAATTGGCCGCTCTGAATGATGTGCAGGGCAGAGATAAGGTCTGTGTCCGCCGCCTCTTTCAACATATAGCCGGAAGCGCCGGCGCGTAGCGCTTGAAAGATGTACTCATCGTGCTCATGCATAGTCAGGACAAGCACTTTGACATCAGGGAGCAATTTTTTTATCTGTTTGGTAGCCTCAATGCCATTGATATCGGGCATAGTGATATCCATGAGCACGATATCGGGCTGCAACTTTTGAGCCTCATGAATAGCTTGCCGACCATCCTGTGCTTCCCCTACGACTTCCATATCTGGTTGGGCATTTAACATCATTTTTAAGCCCGCGCGCAGGATCGTATGATCATCTGCCAACAGTATGCGTATCTTCATTGCTTTGTGATTCCTGATTTATGAATGTTGTTGACGTGTATTTATGTAGCGTGCGTTCTCTCGCCTATACTATAAGCTGATCCTACCGAAGTTTTCCTTGTGGAGAACGCCGTCGTAGGAAGCGGAATACGAACGTCAATGGTTGTGCCCCGACCAATTGTTGAGCTAATTGTGAGTGAGCCGTCGAGCAATGTGGCACGCTCTTTCATGCCAACCAGGCCCCAGCCGCGTTCCTGGCCCGGTCCTGGCATTTTCTCTAATTGCTCAGCATCGAAGCCATGCCCATCATCGATAATTGTGGCATGGACAGCATCCGGCTCTTCTTCAAGGGTGATGCTCGCGTTATGTGCCTGAGAATGCCGGGCAATATTAGTTAAGGATTCCTGTACTATTCTGTAGAGCGCGGTCTCCATTTCGGGAGAGAGTCGGGCTTTAAAGCCTGTAGCCTGGAACTCGACGCTGATCGGGAATTTCTGTTGATATTCCTTGATATACCAGCGTAAGGCCGGCAATAGCCCGAGATCATCAAGCGTACTGGGGCGCAAATCTATACTCAAATTGCGAATTGCACGCAGGGTTTGATGAGCAAGTTTGCGCGTATCTGCTATCCGATCGCGAGCTTCCTGAGTTGTGGTGGATTCTTCGAGCACAGCCAGGCTAATGAGCAGCGAAGTGAGCACTTGCGACGTTTCGTCATGCAACTCGCGAGCTATACGTTTGCGCTCTTGCTCCATGGCATTAATGCTCTGCGTAACGCGCAAGCGATTAGCCTCGTCAATCGCTTCAAGCATCACGTTAAGCGTATGGGCAAGTTGATCGGCCTGTGGGTCCATCCCGGTAATGGGAGCGCGCAACGTGCGTTCTCCGGCCTGCACGCGCTTCATGACTCTGGCCAGATCGGTAAGCGGACGGAAAGCTATCTGGAGCAGGACAAAGTTAAAGGCCACACTGACCAGCCAGCCTACAATAACAAAGGCAATCAGGATGGTTGGGGCGCCCGGCAGGCTGTTGAGTCGTGATGCTAGCCAGGTGCCGCCTGTGGCGCCGACAAAGATGATCAGGCTGTTCGCCAGCAATACCTTATAGATAACTGGTATACCGAGCAGCTGTCTGATTAAGCGGTTGCTTGGCGCAACCTTTTTATTGGGAATAATGGGATCTGCCATTGAAAATTCTCTTTGCAGGGATACAAATTTTTCCTTACAATTGTAATTGTATCGGTTATCCGTATGAACTGTCAAACAGCATAGTAGGGACGTTTTACTCGCCTAAGAATCAGGTGTATGTCGTGTAAAAAATCAGGTACTTACCTGATGTCTCTCTCAGGAGGTGGAAGTAAGCTAAATTTATTATCGAATAGAGGTGGCGTACAGAGTTGTGCGATCCCTTACATAACCTCGCAGTCGGTAGAGTATTGAAGGTAATACATGTAGCGAGAGTAGCTAATCGACTGGCCAGGTACGTACATAGCGTGCCGGTGTTATTACAAAAAATAGGGAAAAGGTGCAGAAGTTCTGGCTCCTACGCAGGTCTCAGAGGGGTATTCGGGAACACAGCTCTATGATATAATCAGCCACACAGTATAAGAACTTTTGCATAGATATCTTTCCAACACGGTCAAATCTTTGATCCTTTTGAGGAGGCACAGTGAGCTCTACTACTAATAAAAGCTTACTAGATGTGGCGACGCAGAAGATCGTCGAGAGCCAGGTCTGGCGCTCTATTTTCCGCCATGGCTATCCCGACACTCCATTGAACCAATCATTGGTGATGATGGGAAACGTATTTCTGCATCTCCACCCTGTTAAGGTCAGCCGGCAGGCTATGAAGATTACCTATACCTGGTGTATGGGTGGAATATCTTTCTTCCTATTCCTGTTGCTGACGGTTACCGGTGTCTTTTTGATGTTTTATTATGTCCCGAGTACGCAGGTAGCTTATCAGAATATCAATCAGTTAAGTACTGCTGTGTCCTTTGGGCACCTTGTGCGTAACATGCACCGCTGGGCGGCCCACTTGATGGTTGTCTCGGTGACGCTGCATATGATTCGTGTCTTCTATCACGGAGCATATAAGCCGCCGAGAGAGTTCAACTGGGTTGTGGGCGTGCTGCTCTTCTTTGTGACCTTATTCTTGAGCTTCACAGGTTATCTGCTTCCCTGGGACCAGATTGCGCTCTGGGCTATCACTGTGGGTACTAACCTGGCTCCGTATGCTCCCTTGCTGGGCGACACTGTTTACAAGATCCTGCTGGGAGGAGGTGCGGTTGATCAGCCCACGCTGATACGCTTCTATGTTGGCCATGTGATCTTACTCCCGCTAGCTGCGGCTCTGTTGATGGCAGTTCACTTCTGGCGCATCCGTAAGGATGGCGGTGCCGCTGGTCCGCCACCCCCATCTCGCCGTGAGGTAGAGGCTCCACAGGAGCGTGCGACGGCTAGCGCTGCTCGTTAAAAGGTTGTCTGTTCTGTACAGTGTCTACGATACATTGAGAGGATACCATGTCGATTGAACAGAAAGAACCAGGAGTACAAACGCAGTCGTCGGCCACGCAGCGGCGGTATCGTACACTGGCTGTCGTAAGACAAGAAGCTATCACACGCGTAGAGAAGCCGCTTGAGGATTCAGTCTTTGTGTGGCCTCACCTGCTGGTTCGCGAGTTTTTCGCAGCGACGGCGCTGACGGTGATGATAACTTTGCTCTCTATTGCCATTGATGCTCCGTTGCGCCCGCCGGCTGACGCGAGTCAGACGCCGAACCCGGCGAAAGCGCCGTGGTACTTCCTGGGTTTGCAGGAATTATTGCACTACTTCCCGCCAACAACTGCTGGTGTGCTGGTTCCGGGGTTTACCTTGGTGGCCCTTGCCGTCCTGCCATATGTGGACCGCAACCCGAGCCGGGCTTATGCTGATCGCAAGGTGGCCATAACCATGTTCACTATGTTTGTAGTGTTCTGGGCTGTGATCACGTTAGCAGGAAGCTTCTTCCGTGGTCCGGGTTGGTTGTGGATATGGCCCTGGCAGAGTATCTACTTTG
The DNA here is from genome assembly GCF_004208415.1 of Ktedonosporobacter rubrisoli. Classification (GTDB taxonomy): domain Bacteria; phylum Chloroflexota; class Ktedonobacteria; order Ktedonobacterales; family Ktedonobacteraceae; genus Ktedonosporobacter; species Ktedonosporobacter rubrisoli. The sequence continues at coordinate 9,917,287 of NZ_CP035758.1, forward strand.
ACCTATAGGCAAGGAAAAGATCAAAAGGATAGTCTCATATGAATAATATTGATACACCGCCAATTACGCCTCAGCAATATGAAGTTTTGCACGGCGGGGGCGCTGAAGCTGCAGAGATTGCGAAGCAGCGTCTCTCGCGGCGGCGCTTCCTTCGCCGATCTATGCTTGCTGTATGGGGGCTTTCGGCTACAGCGGCGGTAGCTGGCGCCTTAGATATGCTTTATCCCGGCCTTTCCGGCTCCTTTGGCTCTTCGCTGGTGGTGGGCAAGAAAGCTGATTTCAAGCCCGCGACGCCGGCTCAATTTAAGCTTGAAACGGCCGGTGTTTACCATCGCCCGGTGGCGAGAACCTATGTGGTTCATCTCGCGCCAGACACGAAGTGGCTGTTGACCGGGCAGAGTCTGCAGGATCAGTTAGGTTCTGAGTGGGTCACGAAAGATAGCGATGGAAGCTATTGGATCGCGCTCTATCAGCGTTGCGTGCATCTTGGCTGTACCGTTCCGTTCCGCGATGATTGCCTTAGCTTCAAGTGCCCCTGTCATGGGTCTCACTATAATGTGAACGGTGAGTTCCTTGATGGCCCGGCTCCTAGAAGTCTTGATCGCTTCCGGATGTCTTTTAGTGGCGATGATGTTGTGGTCAATACTGGCCTTTTGAATTATCCAAACCAGCCGGTTCCGCATCCTGATCCGACAACGCGCTTACTTCCTATACCAACGGTCCAGTGTAGCGCTGGCGGTTAATGTGCTGCTGTATTTGCGCAATACGCGATATGAAACACATCGCAGGTTACTGTTTCTCAGGGCGGACTGCTAACCCAGTGGGTTTTGAGAAGCAGTATCCTGCCGGACAATATAGGATTGATATGAGCCCTTTTCTTTTCATAAATGGGTATCTGTCAAAAGGGTGTGTGTTATGGTAAATTTTGGACAAGCTGCCGTGGGCATCATCCTGCTGCTGATAGTAGTGGGCGGCTTGCTGTACTTATTCTACTCCCGTACAAATGCCGTTGAGAAAACGGGGTATGGGTCGCTTATCATGCTGGCACTTGTCTCGCTGATGATCCCGACCTTCTGGATCATGGAGTCGAACAACCAGGATACTGCCAAGGTGACGCAGTTTGAGAATGCGGTCCAGTCAGGTATGCAGCTCTATGCTCAGTACTGTGTGCAGAATTGCTACGGTATTAAAGATAATAAGATTGTAAATGCTACCTATAATGGATATCCTCTAGAGCAGTTTAAGGCAATGACCGATGCGGATGTGCAAAGGATTATCTCGGCCGGCATTTATAATCCTGCGGCTCCTCCGCCTCCTAATCCAAATCTGATCCAGAAAAGCGATCAGTATGGCGGGGCGCTGCTTAGCGACTATGTAAATTACCTGTTTGACTTTATTCGCTCGTCCGATCCGAGTTATTTAGCGAAGAATGGCTACCCGACAAACCTTAACGGTTTTGCAAAGTTGCCATCATACCTTCAGTCTTCTAATCAGCAGCAGTATCAGGCGGCGGTGACATACGCTAGCCTTGGGCAGTTTGGAAAAGCTGTTGATATGACGAATCAGAAGGAGGTCACCATTGATATGGTGAACCCTGGTGAAAACGGGGCAACTTGTGAGAGCAAGACTGCCTGCTACGCTGCGATCAATGTTAAGGTCAAGGTAGGCACTGTGATCACCTGGGTCAATAAAACTTCTGTGGGTCACACGGTGACAGCCATTGAGGGTCAGGATACGTCTAAGGCGGCTCCGAATGTCTTCGATTCGGGCCTGACGACTTTGATCCCGACGAATGGGAAGTTTTCCTATACTGTGACGAAGGCTGCTTATGATTTGAACGCGGATCATTCAGTAACCTACTATTGCCGGGTTCACCCTGATATGTTGGGGCGGCTAGAAATAGTTGAATAGGTGTTAGGTGTCGCGGCTCGCAAGGGTCGCGATGACATTCTTTGCTAAGAGCTGGTCATGTCGTTATGTGATAAATCGTGAACGGCATGTCGAAAGGGATTGCGACTCATGCAACAAGCTCACCGTCGAGAGTTGCCAGAACAGATGTCATGGGCGCGCGCGGTAATTTTTGCTGTTGGCTTTTTCTTTATCGCGGCCATTCTCATCGGGCAACTTCCTGGATATGTTTTCTTGCAGATGACCGCTGCAACCCTTGATGGGCTGGAGCGTGGCTGTTTCGGGCTAGCCGTCGTCTGCCTGGGGGGCTTCATTATCATTCAGGTGATAACGATGCTCTTCGACCCGAAGCCAGTAATACCACCGGCTATTTTTACGACCTTAGGCGTTATATTGACTGCGGGTGGTCTGGCTCTGGCGATCTGGTGTACTACAACCGGCTGCACGCCGACAAATCCTGATTGCAATCAGTATTTTCCGCGCGCTGATACCATTTGGAATCCGGTCCTGGGTGGTAAAATACTCTGGTTTGAGCCTAAAGCGCTTGACTTGCTGATGCTTGGCGTTGGCATTCTTGGCGTTGGCCTGGCGATGATTTTCTATAGCATTCTAGCTATGAATGAGCAGCGCAATCCGGAGCGCCATGATCCAGGTACCACTCCTGCGATCCGCTGGCTGATTGTCATCGGAACTGTTCTGCTGCTGGCATTTGTTATCGCTTATTCCTATGTGGATGACAAGGGACTGGCTCATGCGCTCTTTCCGGCCCATCCCTACTTTGGGCATAAGCTGCTGATGCTTATCATCACACTTATTCTCGGGGCAGCGATTGTGGCTGCGCTGGGGGCTTTCCTCCTGCGCTTGCATTACCTGATGCGCCCGGCACGTAAGCGTACGATGGCTCCTCTGTATGCGGTTGGTGCGCTGGGATTGGCCCAGACGGGGGCAATTTTCCTGGTGCTGGGAATTGTAGTCTATCCTCTAGTAAGCTGGATTCATACCTGGAGCTTTATTGGCTTGAATGAGTATCTGGTTAGCTGCGCGAAATCAGCGGAAATTCCGCAGAGCTGCACCTTCTCGCAGATGGCCGGCTACCTGGTCGATGCGATCATAACTACCAATTTCTTTGTGCTACTGATGGCAGCCATCTGGGCCTGGAAGTCGAATCGGAACGTGGTGATTATCGGTTCCTTTGTGACTGTAGCAGCGATTGGGGCGGCGACGCTTCTGCTGCATATGGCTCCTGAGCAACTGATGGTGGCGATGATACTCTGTGGCGCGATGCTCATTCTGGTAGGGATCTGGACCAGCGTTGCTCGCCGCGAGTTTGCTGTGGTGGGTGAGAAGAATCTGGGCTGCCTGGGTCAGTGGCTGATTATGGGCACCTGTCTGTTCATCTATCTCGGCTCGTTTGCGCTCTTCTCGCTGCCTGTCTGGGACCCGGAGACAGAGACCAATATTCCGTTTGTGGCCGGTCAGCTTATTCCGCCGCCTACGGTGCCGGGAGAAGCACCGCCCATTCCTGCTAACGATGCTGTGGTGTTGCTCGTGCTGATGGCCATCTTGGCTGGCATTCAGTTCTACTTCCTGGCACGTAATCGCTACAAGGCGTAGCTACCGAATACATGTCGGTTATAGTTGTTAAAATGTACAGCTAGATAAATACTGATACAAGTTAAAGGGAAGAGCCTTTCTGCTCTCAGTTGATGGACTGAGGTGAGGTGGAAAGGCTCTTTTCGTTAATTAAAAGGAGGTGGATGGTGAGCCTCTATTTCTGTGATAAAATAGGTATATTCGTTAAGCGTTGTAATAGTTGAATGCGGTTCGCGGCCCACCGGGTTGTCCTATATGGGGATAGGTGCGATCAGAACCATAGTTGTTGAAAGGAGAAGCGGCGTTTCCTCCTCATGATTCTTGAAAAACAGGGATCGCTCCGCCGCAAAGTCTGATGCAGTATGAACAGCGTCTCAAGGTCCTGATCCTTGCAGCAGAAATTGTGCCGTTTGTCAAAGTTGGTGGTTTAGCTGACGTTGTAGGGGCATTGCCTAAAGCTCTGCAGGCCCTTGGCCATGATGTCCGTTTGGTCATGCCTCGATACAGACAAGTCGATCCTGAACGTTTCCACCTGAGCACGGTAGCTGAAGCCGTGCCTGTGGCGATGGGCAATTTCCGCGTGCCGGTCAATGTGCGCTTGGGTGAGATCGGGGATCAAATTCCAGTCTATATGATAGACGCTCCTCGCTACTTTGAGCGAGAAAATATTTATGGGTATACTGACGATGGAGAACGCTTTATCTTGTTTTGTCGGGCCGCATTAGAGGCTATGCGCACGCTAAACTGGGCCCCCGATATCGTACATTGTAATGACTGGCATACCGGTATTGTGCCCAATTGGCTGCATACTGTTTATCGTGATGATCCCTTATTTGCGCAGGCGGCTACCGTCTATACTATCCATAATCTGGCCTATCAGGGTATATTTGGCTATCGTATCCTTGAGGTGGCGGGAGTGGCGGCTAATGGATTCCTGTATCCCCAAATTGCAGAACTGGCAAATGTCGTTGATATCATGGGGCGAGGTATTCTTTTCTCAGATGCCATTACGACGGTGAGTGAGCGCTATGCTCAGGAGATTCTGACGCCTACCTTCGGTGAGAAGCTTGATCATTTGCTGCGCTCGCGCCGCGATCGTCTCTTTGGCATTCTCAATGGCATTGATTATCAGGAAATAAATCCTTCGACTGACCGCTATATTCATGCGTGCTATGATGCCTCTTCGCTTGATAAGCGCGCTGAAAATAAGGCAGTGCTGCAGGAGCAGGCTCATTTGCCTGTGCGTGCGGATGTGCCTTTGCTGGCGATGATCTCTCGCCTGGCAGATCAGAAAGGCTTTGATCTCCTATCTCAGATTATTCAACCGCTGCTCTCGCAAGGGGTGCAGTTTGTGGTATTGGGCATTGGTGATCAGCATTACCATGAACTATTTCAAAATCTTGCGGCTCGCTATCCTGAACAGGTGGCCATCTTCCTGACTTTTAATGCCGAGCTGGCGCAGCGTATTTACGCGGGCAGCGATATGTTTTTGATGCCTTCTCGCTTCGAGCCGTGTGGTCTAAGCCAGTTGATTGCGATGCGCTATGGCAGCGTGCCTATTGTGCGCCACGTGGGCGGACTTGCCGATACGGTGCAGGAGTATGATCCGCTGACGGGTGAAGGGAATGGCTTTGTTTTCAATAACTACGATCCCTGGGAGCTGTTTGCGGCAATCATTCGTGCTTTAGAGGTCTATCGCTTCAAGGAGAGCTGGCGAACTCTGCAATTGCATGGGATGGCCGCTGATCACTCCTGGCATGCCTCCGCGCTCCGCTATGTGGATGTCTATCGCAATGCCCTGGAGTTCCATCATAGCGGAAAATAGCGTTCTTAGGCTCCAACATGAGATATAAAGAAGCGGAGGCAGCGCAATGTCTTCCGCTTCTTCATTTTATGCCCCTGGATAGAGTAAATTGACGTCTGGCATGAGAAAGACTATACTGAAAAGGGATGAAGTTGCAGATGTCTATTTGGAGGTTCAGGGCATCGTGGAGTTTATAGATGCTAATGATGGCTGTGAGCGGTCAACTCCTGGAGTTGAGCATAATATTTCTCTGGCCCAAATATATGATGATCTCCCCGTTTATGGTTCCTCTGCTTTTTGGCAAGCTATTGAAGCTGCCGATCTTCCCCTCGAAGTACTGGTGCGCTGCTTTAGAAGCACCTCTGGCTATGGCGATATATGGGGGCGCAATCGCCTGATAGAAGTAATACTTTATCGCGTACAGTCTATGAATGAGCGCTGGGCTCATAGTATGCTTAAAAATCTGGGCATATCTGCTGATGAGCGCTATGCATTGGCCTGCGATCTCTGCGCAGATCTCAGTGAAGCGATGTTTCGCGCATTAATGGACCCTGGGCGTCGGTTTTGGGAGGAGAACTTTTTACACTGTTTGCGCTTTGAGCGCAGACATATCTATCAAGCCTTTATGATGCGCGAGGGGCGCTGGGGCAGTCTGAAGGTGAAGCGCAGCGTGCGTATACCGCGAGAGCTAATTGCCAGCCTTGATCGCCAACCACGTGGATCGGAGGAGGAGCCTGGCTTGATTGATATTAAAGATGAAAAGGCCGAACTGATGCTGCAGGCGATAGAGAAAGGCGAGCTTTTGCGCCTGGTAATGAGCCTGCCCGGTAAGCTTAAGGCCGCTGTGCTTCTGGTGTTCTGGGAGGGGAGAACTGAGAAGGAAGCGGCAAGGATTTTATGTATTACCGATCGCACTGTGCGGAATCGCATACGTGAAGCTGTAAAACTTCTTCGGGACGCTCTGGAGATGGATGATGGAGGGTTTTTCTATGGATGAAAAGCAGGATGCTGTATTACATATTACCGCACGCTACGTTGAGGAGTTCCAGGCTGGCCAGCGTCCAAGCCTGAGTGAGTACCTTCAGCGTTATCCCCAATATGCTGAGGATATAGCCGATTTTGTGGCTTACTATCATATGGCCGAAGCTGCTATGCCTGAGGTTGAAGCTGGGCAGCAGCCAGGCGCAGAGAGCAACACTGCTCTCTCTGCATCGCTAGAGCGCATATATGGGAAGCTATTGCGAGCCGCAGATGCCGATGGACCAATTTCGCTCCTGCTTGCTCAGGCTCATATTGCTGAGCCTTCATGGTCCTGGTTGGCGCAAAAGCTTGATCTAAGCGTTGATATTATTGCATTATTAGAACAGCGCTTGATAGATCCGGAGACCGTGCCGGTAGAGCTTTTCAAGCGTACAGGCCAGCTGCTGCGCTTGCCTCTGGCTGTGATATTTGCCTGCTTTGATTTGCCCGAGCCGGAATATGAAGATCGGGTTGGGACATATGCTAAGCGGCACGGCCCCGGGCAGCTTGGGCGGAAAAGAACCTTGAAGGTGGCTGAAGCGGCAGAGGACTATACGCCGGGTGAGCGGATGCGGCCCTTTCGCCAGGCTGTGAAGGATAGCCAGCTTCTAACGACAGAGCAAAAAGCCTTCTGGCAAAGCCAGCTTGAGCATTGAGCGTTGTAAGGCTATAAAAGAGCCCACTCTGCTGAAGCAGAGGGGAGGCACTGACGGAAAAACAGCCTCATGTGGGGGAGAAGATTGTTTTCCCGCCAGTACCCATAATGAGGGGATAATTGAGAGAATAGTGAGGTCTCTCATCTAGACATAACGTAAAAGATAGGATAATTTGAGGTAAAATGACACAAAAAATTGCGTATCTCGATTGTTTTTCAGGAATTAGTGGGGATATGTTTCTGGGAGCGCTGCTTGATGCCGGGCTCCCGTTTACGACCCTTAAGGAGGCCCTGGCGGCTCTTCCGGTACAGGGCTATCAGCTTACACTTGAAAAGTATGAAGATAAAGGGATACGTGGTTCGCGCCTGAAAGTTGATATGACCGAGGAAGCGCAGCCAACGCGCCACCTGTCTGATATCGTGGCCCTGCTAGAGGCCTCAACGCTTCCGGCGAGTGTGCGTGAAAAAGCGCAAGCGATCTTCCGGTGCCTGGCCCAGGCTGAAGCTACTGTGCATGACACAAGTATCGACGAGGTTCATTTTCATGAAGTGGGAGCTGTGGATGCAATTGTGGATATTACCGGAGCAGCGATTGGCATTGAAGCCCTAGGAATTGAACAGTTGTACGCCTCTGCACTTCCCTTGACCAGCGGCTATGTGCAGGCTGCGCATGGCGTTTTGCCTGTGCCTGCCCCGGCGACGTTGGAGATCTTGCGACGCGTGAAGGCTCCCTGGAAGCCTTGTCCGGCCGAAGGCGAGCTGGTAACTCCCACGGGAGCGGCGATTTTGGCAGCCCTGGCCCGCTTTGAGACGCCGAGGCTGACCATTGAGAGTGTGGGTTATGGCTATGGCCAGAAACGCCTGGCCTGGCCAAATTGCTTGCGCCTTTGCCTGGGGCAGTCTCTTGAAGCATCTGCCACAACTTCAGGACAGGCCGAAACAGATTGGGTAACCGTTATAGAGACGCATATTGATAATATGAGCGGCGAATTGCTAGGTCCTCTGATGGATCGGCTCATGGCGGCAGGCGCCCTGGATGCAAGCTACACACCGATACAGATGAAAAAGAATCGCCCGGCCACTCTAGTAACGCTTATCTGCACGCCAGAGGATGGTGAACGGCTGGCAATGCTCCTGCTGAGCGAGACAAGTACCCTGGGTGTACGTATACAGGAGAAGAAGCGCCTTAAGGCCAGGCGTGCTATGCACCAGCTTGAGACGCCGCTCGGAACGCTAGCCGTGAAGGTAAAGCTGCTGGGCGAGCGCGTTATCGGTGCTGTGCCGGAGTATGAGGATTGCTTGCATATTGCCAAAGAGCGTGACCTGCCGCTTGTGGATGTGTATGAGCTTGCATTGAGGACTGCTAAAGAGCTTATAATTGAGAGTAGATAGCAGAAACAGTCATATACAGAATAGTGCAGGTGAGCTATGGATTTTGTAGATTGGCGTAAATCGTCTGATAAAATGAAGATTGGCCAGGAGCAAGCGGAAGAGTCGGCGGGACCAAAACGGCGCGGCAAAAATTTTGCTCACTATATCGAGGAGCAGATTTACGAGGCCCAGGTGCGCGGGGACTTCTCAAATTTGCCGGGTGAGGGCAAGCCATTACAATTGGATGATGATAGCGCGGCAGGGGATATGGCACTTTCCTATCACGTGCTTAAAAGCCATGGTTTTGCGCCGGCTGAGATTGAGCTGGCCAAGGAGATCCGCACCGAGATGGCCAGGGCCGAGAAGAAGCTAGCGAAGGTTATGCATCAGAGTAAGGCCTTGCGCACCCGGCGCGTTCCTCCATTTCCCAGCGAAAAGCGTTCTTTTAACATTATTGCTGGGAATGCTGCTGCCGAATATGAGAAGACGCTGCGCGGCTTGAATCGCAAGATTATGACCTTAAATCTGAGCACGCCCACAGCTATGCATCAGAAGTTTATCGAGGTCGAGAAACACATGCAGGATTTCTGGGCGGCCTGTCCGCTTTTTGAGGATGTGACCACGCCTTCTTAATCTTTTGTTGGCATGCTTTGGTATGGCTTTATCGGGCCTGCAGAATCTATTGAGTATGCCGTAAAAATTTCTACTGCTTGCTCACAAGCATACAATTCTGCCAGCCTGCACCTATGATAGGCTGGCAGAAATTTTGCAGCTATTACGTATGCGCGTGTGGGGGGCAAACCGCATATCAGAAAAGGTTACAGAGGAGAGACAGATTATTTCGGAGTATATTTGTCTGATACTGGCAAAGCTTATCTTGTGCCTGTAGAGGATGTACCGGCCTGCTCTTTGGGAAGGTTGCGCTTGCAGGCGACGAAGGATAATCAACAGAAAGGCGTACGCTGGGCCAAAGATTATGAATTATAAAAAAAGAGGAGCCGGTGAAGGGACTTGAACCCTTGGCCGCTCGATTACGAATCGAGTGCTCTACCACTGAGCTACACCGGCTTAAGGAACCACTGATAACTTGCGGTTCCTTTAGACGGGTTAAATTATAATCCGAAACACCCACGCTGTCAAGCGGTTTTTCCTGAGCTTTTGCAGAACTTATGGTTGCCTCCATGCGCATTGTCACTCATTAGCAATACGTATGAGCTTTACCTGGTACCTCTCTGGATTTCTTCAACGTATATAGCCCTATCCGGCCCTGACACTTATCTTATGTGAGAAAGTTGTTGACTATAGCGTAATAAATGCTATAGCGCTTTTCCTGCTGTGTTATACGAAGCTTCCTTAGCGTATCCAGGTTACCTTTTTGCCCGCTTGAGCGCTGTAATAAAGCACGCGCCATTTGCGGAAGAAGACATGTATCCAGGACTATTGGCCTAGAGGATAAGATCCTTGCATGTGATGTATAGAGCACATCCATAAGGAGTTTTGTGCTGCATCAAGGAGAAGAAGCAGTCCTTCAACAACAGTAAAAGGTATGTATTAAGGGAGAATAGACACATAGTGCAGCCTCTCAATCTCGACAACTATAAAGTGATATGGTAATATGAGTGACAATGTTCCGGTTTCGTCTAGTTTGGAGACTTATATGCGTGCCTTATTGGTGGCCACCACAAATCGTCATAAGTTAGAAGAATATCAAAACATCTTTGCTGACCTCCCTTTTGAACTACGCTCATTAAATGATATCCAGCTAGACATGGATGTAGAAGAGACGGGAACCACCTTTTTAGAGAATGCAGAATTAAAAGCTCTGGCCTATGCTCGTGCTTCCGGTCTACTCTCGCTCGCCGACGATTCTGGCTTAGAGATAGATGCACTGGGAGGCGCCCCTGGCGTGTATTCTGCCCGTTTTGCCGGGCGAGATACCCCCTATGAAGAGAAATTTAGGATCATCTTACAGCAACTTCAGAATGTGCCAGTAGAGCAGCGTACTGCTCGTTTCCGCTGCGTTATCACCCTGGCCGAACCATCAGGGTACCATCGCAGCGTAGAGGGGACGATAGAAGGGTTGATTGCAGATGCTCCTCGGGGAAAATACGGTTTCGGCTACGATCCTATTTTCCTGGTGCCTGAGTTTGGGATGACAACGGCTGAGCTAACGCCGGAACAGAAGAATCGTATCAGTCATCGGGGGCGTGCTGCGCTTAAGGCGCGCGCACTTCTTGAGTATTGGTCTCCTCCTTCTCAAAATGTACGCGAAGGGAAGCGAGAAGAGCCTAAACAAGAGTGATCGAGAGAGATACGAGGAGCGATTAAAATATGGCGAAGAAGTCGTCCATTCGTGTAGCTCTTGACCTGGAGACCACGGGGCTACATGCGGAACAGGATGCTATCCTGGAAGTTGCTGCAGTCAAATTTCAAGGGTCCACAGTTATTGATACCTTTGAGACATTTGTTTCCCCAGGCCGTGCTATTCCCTATCGAGTACAGAGGTTGACAGGTATCAAGCCAGAACAGCTAGCAGGTGCACCTCTTTTTGAGACGATTGCTAAGAAGTTGCAGAATTTTCTCGGCGATTTTCCTTTGGTGGGCCATAGTATCCCGTTCGATGCTGGTTTTTTACGCCGCTGGGGATTGGCCCGCACGAATCCACTGATTGACACCTTTGAGCTGGCAACTGTGATGCTGCCTTCCTTGACCAGCTATAATCTGGGCCAGGTCGCCGAGACATTGGGTATTCGTGTACCTGAAGATAGACATAGGGCTATGGTAGATACTGTCCTGGCCATGGAAGTGTTTATATCGCTTCATCAGCGTCTACAAGCGGTTGATCTGGCCTTACTGAAAGATCTGGCCAACCTGGATGCACCGCGCTCCTGGCCCCTGCTACATTTCTTCCGTCAAGAGTTGCGTGAGCGACAAGAGCGCGATGGGCTGTATGGCTCTCTGGGACGGGGTAGTTTTGGAGATAGTCTGGCTGCGCAATTGGGTATGGACCCACGCGTACTCTCCTTTGCGATTGCCCAACAGGATGAAGCTGCTCCGCCGCGCCTTTCTGCCTCAGCGACGGCCACAGATCCCGAGACGCTTAAGGCCATCCGAACTTTTAGTAAGGAGCCAGCCGAACAGGCCATCTCTACTGAGTATCAAGTTGCGTGCAGGGAGGTTCAGCAGGCTCTTGAGCAACGCACGCCATTGATGCTGGAGGTAACGGTGGGAGGGAGCGATTATACGCCGGCTTTGCTTCCAACTCTGGAATGGTTGAAGGAGGCCTCTTCTGAGGCTGCAAATCCTCCTCGCCTGGTGATTGCTTGTTCCAGCCAGCAGGCAGCCCGGCGTCTGATTGAAACAACTTTGCCCACTTTGCAAAAAGAGCTAGATTCTCATTTTTCCGTGGCCTATCTAGCTGAGCGTGGGGGATATCTCTGCGTTCATCGCTGGTTTGGGGCTGCTTTGCGCCGTACAAGCGGAGAATTGACAGCCGAGCAGGCGCGTGGCCTGGCCAAACTCGGATTATGGGCCCAGCAAACCTTGACAGGTGAGCGCAGCGAATTGACGCTCCTACCTCAGGAGATGGCGGCCTGGGAGCGGATTTCCTCGGGAACTGAACGCGTGGCATCCATGAATACTCGCTCTGGTACAGCCTATGAGCATTGCACCTATCGGCGTAAAGGCTATTGTTTTGTCAGTAGAGCCGAGGAGCGTGTAAACGCAGCGAGTATCGTCGTAACCACTCATGCTGGACTTTTCGATGATCTCTCGCACTCCCATTCGCTCCTGACCGGGATCGGGCGTCGCTTGATCCTGGATGCTGATCTGTTAGAGGATGAAAGTGCGCGCTGGAGTGGCAGCGAGTTGGATAGGACACGTCTCTTTAATTTGCTCAATACTATTGGTACCGAGCTACCAGATGGGCGCTATCAGGGACTCTTAGCCCTTGCCGCTCCATCTATACGAGAGAACGGGCCGGGAGGTCTGTCAACGACACCAACAATTGCTAAATCAGAGCTGGATGCGCGTATGCTGGCCTGGTTTCAGACCTTGCGGCAGGCCCGGACATCTGTCGAAAAGCTCTTCGGCAGCTTTGGTCATTTGATCGCTGAGCATGTCCATCAGAGCAGTGGCAAGGAGAAAGGGAAAGGCAGCTCGACAGGACGTTCTTATGGAGGGCGGAACAACGAACGCCTGGATCAGCCCCTACGTCTGACTGCACATATCCGCAACCTGAGTGCATGGGGGGAGATAGAGCAGACCTGGCAAAAAACCTCTCAGCGCCTACAATCGGTGATCGATCTTGTTCAACAAGCCGAAAAAACGATTCTAGATACGCCGCGCAATCGTCGCCGTTCCGAACTTGGCAGCGGTGAAACCGGCCCGGTGGCTTTAGAATTGATGACTGTCGCGCAACGTCTGCATGAACAAAAGCAACTGGTGCAACAAGCACTTTCGCTGGAGAATAACGACGCTGTTTACTGGTTACGCATGCCTCCTATGCAATCCTCATTTAATAACCATCATCAATCGTCCCATCAGCGCCATACAGAGGCTGCGGGACCTCGCGCCGAGGATACGCCGATTCTCTATACCCAGCTTGTGCAAACTTCTGCTTTATTGAAGCGCTTATTGCTGACCGAAAATACAGGCACAATCTTTGTAGGCAACGCGCTCTCGGTTGATTCCTCTTTTGCCTTTACACAAGGGCGCCTGGGGCTGGAACAGGATAATCAAACAGCTCTATCCCTGGTAACCGCGCATAATGAACAAACATTATTGTGTTTGCCAAATGACGTACCGGAGCCGAATGCGCCACACTATCAGCGCCACCTTGATGAGACCTTGATCCAGATGGCAACTATGTTAGAGGGCCAGCTTGTTGCTCTCTTTACTTCGCATGCTGCCCTGCGCAGCTCGTATGCTACGATTAAACCTCTGCTGGAGACGCGCGGAATTCTCGTCCTGGGACAAGGGATTGATGGCTCCCCACGTCAGCTCTGGCAGGCCTTTCAGCGGCAAGAGCGGGTCGTGTTGTTGGGAACTGGAAGCTTCTGGGAGGGGGCTGAAGATATCAATCGGACACCTGCTTGCATAGTGGTTACGCGCTTACCGATGCCAGTTCTGAACGACCCACCTATTGCGGCGCGCGCCGAACAGTACTCAGACCAATTGCATAATTTTACTGTACCGGTTGCTTCCCTACGTTTGCGACGAGGCTTAAACCGCCTGGCCTGGAAAGATGCTAGAAGGAAAGCTGTGGTGCTCTTTGATCGGCGCATAACGTCAAAAGAATATGGTTCGACCATTCTGCATAGCCTACCACCTTGTTCGCAGAGACAAGCAGCTATATCTCATATGCCCGAGATGATTCTCGATTGGCTCACTGGAACTGGCTCCTGGGAGTAGTTCACGAACCGTTAGAAAGGCTTCATTGGTAGGAAAGGAGCAGTTTAAATGGCTCTTGACGATTGACCAGCTCCTATGGCACAGTACACTATGATATTATCCAAGATCGGTATAGCTTTGAAAGGATGATCGCATATGTCACTGCAGATGTCTGCTCCAGCGAAAAAAGAGCGCCAACTTCGAGTCGTCTATGGTTCCTGTCCTCACGATTGTCCTGATTGTTGTGCCCTGGAGATCAAGGTAGATGAAGATGGGAGAGCCGTAAGTGTACGCGGGAGAGCAGATCATCAGGTGACGCGTGGATGGCTGTGTGCCAAGGTCAATCATTATCTAGAGCGGGTATATCATCCTGAACGTTTGCTTTATCCTATGCGTCGCGTTGGACCCAAGGGGAGCGGCAAGTTTGAACGTATTAGCTGGGATGAGGCCGTGGCGGAAATAACTACCCGTTGGCGCGATATCATTGCTCAGCATGGTGCGCAATGTATATTGCCGTATAGCTATGCTGGTACCCTTGGTCTCGTCCAGGGAGCTGTCACTGATACTCGTTTCTGGAATCGCCTGGGCGCTTGTAGATTGGAGCGGGCCATCTGTGGACATGCTGCTGAAGAAGCTGTGCTGCTGACAGTTGGCGGTCGTCTTGCTCCTTCACCGGAGATGCTGGTACAGAGCAAGCTTATCCTGATCTGGGGCAGCAATCCGGCTAGCACTGCTCCGCACGTGATGCCTTTTTTGCGCCAGGCCCAGCGCCAGGGAGCGCGTGTGATTGTGATTGATCCTATTCGCACCCTGACGGCCCGCTCTGCCGATCAACATATCCAACCTTTCCCGGGAACCGATGCGGCGCTAGCGCTGGCGTTAGTCAATGTAATGGTGACCGAGGGCTTACATAATGCCCACTGGATTGCCGAGCATACGCAGGGCTGGGAGCATTTGCTTGAGCGCGCCATGCAGTTTCCTCCCGCGCGGGCAGCACAGATTACCGGGCTGGCTCCTGAGACCATTATCGATCTGGCACGAACCTACGCTACCACCTCGCCTGCCATGCTACGCGTCTCAGATGGGATTAATCGCCATACCAATGGCGGCCAGACAGTACGTATGTTAGCCTGTTTACCTGCGGTCACAGGCCAGTATGGTCGGCCCGGTGGTGGGCTCATGTACAGTACCAGCGACTGGCTCTCGTGGGATAAAGAAACCATGGCCCGCTCGTATGATCCGGCCTGTCCGCCGCCTCCGCGCACTCTGAATATGAATCGTCTGGGCGCTATCCTGACTGGCGAAGCTGATCCTCCTATCTACTCGCTCTACGTTTATAACGCGAACCCGGCAGCCTCTACACCTAACTCGGGTAAAATCGCCGAGGGCCTGATGCGCGAAGACCTGTTTACAGTTGTTCATGAGCTCTTTGAGACTGATACAGCGCGCTTTGCCGATATCGTACTGCCAGCGACCAGCCAGCTTGAGCAGGTTGATATACATAAGCCATATGGGCATCTCTCTCTGCAGTATAATACCCCAGCGATTGCGCCACTTGGCGAAGCTCGTAGCAACTGGAATGTCATGCGCACCCTTGCTGCTGCTATGGGATTTACTGAACAATGGCTGCAAGATGATGCAGATACTGTCATTCGTGAGATGCTTGAAGCATCAAGGCCAGCTAATCCCAGCCTTACCGGGATTACTTTTGCAC
This sequence comes from Ktedonosporobacter rubrisoli, assembly GCF_004208415.1. Taxonomy (GTDB): domain Bacteria; phylum Chloroflexota; class Ktedonobacteria; order Ktedonobacterales; family Ktedonobacteraceae; genus Ktedonosporobacter; species Ktedonosporobacter rubrisoli. The sequence continues at coordinate 9,932,743 of NZ_CP035758.1, forward strand.
GCTTGCAGGCTGAGGGTTCGATCCCGTTTACGCTCTCAGAGAGCCAGCGCACTCCATTTGCCGATGGAAATTTTCCCACACCTTCTGGTAAAGTAGAGTTCTATTCGGAGCGTGCAGCAGAAAAGGGATACGATCCCGTGCCGGACTGGGTACCGGAGGTTGAGGCACGCGATGGCAGAGATGTATCTACCACAGTAGATGAGAAGCTTCCTCTCTTATGTCCGGCTTCCCACCATTTTATCAGCTCAACCTTTGGCAATGTGGAAAGTATGATTACCAAGCAGGGGGAGCCCACTTTAAGCATTCATCCACAGGATGCAGAGCGGCGTGGCATTCGTAGCGGACAGCTAGTCCGCGTGAGCAATGAGCGTGGCTGGTGCCGTCTCGTTGCCAGGGTAACTGAAGAGGTTCGGCCTGGAGTACTGGCAACAACCAGCGTCTGGTGGCCTAAGTTCAGTCCAGATCAGCGTAATGTTAACTGGACCACCTCAGATAGGCTAGCAGATTTTAATGGGGGCAGCACTTTTTATACTAATTTAGTAGTACTGGAGGCAATTAATTGAGAATAATCTCTCTTGCTGTGTTATAATGCGGGTAATAAACTATGCTAGTAGTAGAGTAAGAAGTCTATCTTCCAGAGAGCGCCAAAGATAAGATGCCTGGGCATACGCAGCTAGATGCAGATCATGTTAAAGCTCAGAAAGATATATTGAAATATATCATATCTATCGGGTCTTCGTTGCGCCTCCAGATGGATGTTGGAACGTTACTGACCCAGGTAGCAGAGGCAACTTGTGAAGCCTTGCGGTTTCGCTATTGTGCCTTATATCTTTCTGATAATATTGGCTCTTTCAGGATGCAGGCTGTTGTAGGGACGAGGCCTGAACAAGAAAAATACCTGAAAGAACATCCATTACCGGAAAAGATTGTCCGACAACTTACAAATGAATTATATCGTATCAGCAACTCTTATTTTGTGCCGCAGGAAGCTCCTGCCTGGCAAGATCAGGGTCTGAACTCGTTTTTTGTTGTCGGCGACGATTATGAGCCTGTAGAATCTTCTAATTTATCTCCTGAAGAGCTTAAAAACTCGCAGCGCTGGTGCCCCCATGATCTTCTCATCATACCTTTATTAAGCGTTGATAATACGCTTCTTGGCTTCTTAACCCCGGATGCGCCGCTCAATGGCTTGCGACCTACCCCTGAAACAATAGAGCTATTGGAGTTGTTTGCTAATCAGGCTGCAGTAGCGATTGAGGGTGCGCGTCTCTACGAGGAAGCCCGACGCAGTAGCGAAGAGCGTGCCGCATTACTAGAGATAGGACGCATTTTATGTGCTCCTGACGCTTTAAAAGATATAAACGCGGCATATAGCACTATGTATGAGCAGATCAAGAACTTAATGCCGATTGATTGTTTTCTTGTGTATCGTCGAGAGCAGGATGGGCTAAACTTAGCTTATCTTGTTGATGAAGGCATACTCTATACCCCACAAACCAGTTCCCTGATTTTGCCCTGGAGGCAAGCCATTATCGCCAAACAGAGAAGTGAGTATATCTTTTCCACTGGAGAGGAATATAGAGCTTTTGCAAGAGCTTATGGCGTAATTGTCGATAATCAGCTTCTCGGAAGTATGCGCCCGACAGAATCATTACTTTTTGTGCCTATTCTCTATGGCGAGGAGGTCATCGGCACAATCTCGGTACAGAGCTATCAGCCCTATGTTTACCATAAGAGGCATGCAGAGATCCTGAAGGAGATCGGCGTGCAGGCTGGCTTGGCGATCACCAATGCGCTTTTATATGCCGATCTGCGCAAAGCCGTGAAGCAGGCTCAGGAGTCCGAAGAACTAAAGAATAATTTCCTTATGACCGCCTCGCATGAGTTGCGAACTCCTTTGACTGCTATCCAGGGCTATCTTGAATTGTTGAACATACAGGGAGCGATGCTGGATGAGGAGAAGAGGAGGCATTTTATTACCAACGCGTATCGCGCCTGTGACGAGTTGGTGCTGTTGCTTGGTAATATGATGGATGCCAGCAATATCGATCAAGCCTGGGTTACGCTCAAGTTAAGCACTGTTTCAGTATCAAGTGCGGTTCAGCAGATCCTGGAAATTCTAGAGCCGACAATTACCAGGCAGAAGAGAGTTGTGAATGTGCATACGTCCGAGAATATGTACGCGTGGGTGGATGATTTAAGGTTGCGCCAGGTCCTGCTCAATATTGTTGGCAACGCTCTGAAGTATACGCCAGCCCAGGCAGAGATTGTTATTGGCGCTGAAAGAATATCCAGAGAAGGGATGCGTCAGCTCTTAGCGCCCCTGCCAGGACAAAATAATACGCTGCCCGCCGAGCATTATATTATTATCGCTGTACAAGATCGGGGACCAGGGATAGCCGCTGAAGATCAAGCGCAATTGTTCTCAAAATTTATGCGTTTGCCAGGTTCACACAATAGCGAGCAGCGAGGTGCTGGATGGGGCCTCTATCTTTGCAGGCGGCTGGTAACAGCTATGGATGGTTATATCTGGGTTGAAAGCAAAGGAATCCCCAACGAAGGCTCAACCTTTTATATTGCTCTGCCACAAAGCTTGCCACGGTAGCGAAGTAGTGAATGGAAGAAGTAATGATAATTTGACGGGTGATATGCTCTATGCTACCATACCTCTTAGCCGACTTATGTGTCCGCGATAAGAGGAGAGTGTGTCATGAATTTATATGAGCAATTGCTGGTGGTGCGAGACCGCCTTGAACGTATTGGCGCGCATGATGACAGTATGGATCTGATAGAGATGCTATTGCGCAAATCCGAGCCGGCCAGAGCAGATAGAACCAATATCTCTCAAATACAGGTTTTGCGTCATATGTTGCGTATGCCAGAAGTAAGCGATAACTATAATGTCTATAACGATTTGCAAGAGCTTATAAGTGAGCGTGATGAATCGGAAATTTCGGCACGCGAGGATGCAGCTCCAGCAGCGTATGTAGATACCGAGCGGCGTCCCAAGCCAAAGTCGTATTATAAAGCGCAAAAAGAAAAAGCTAAGAAGAAAGGCCAGCCTACTTGATTTAAGTGGCTGGCCCTTCAATTTGCTTTTGTTCCCACGAGTTACCAGCGTGTAGTTGCTGTTTTAGCGCTTGCAGCTGAGCTTCTATGTTTTGTTGGGCGGCGATGTGTTGCAGTTCGCGGTCGAGAGGATCGCTAGTGCCTGGCAGGCCTTGCTCGCTCAAGGTTCCTTGTTCGATAAGCGTTTCCATTGCATTGGCATGCGCTTGCATAGTAAGAACTTTATCCTGGGCGCGTTGCATTGCCAGGCCCATCTCACTTGTCTCATGTGAGAGACTGGTAAGAGTTTCATTGATCTTTACCTGAGCCTGAGCTGCGCTATATTGAGCCTTAACCATTTCTTTCTGGGTACGAAATGCTTCAATACGCGCTGAGAGTTGGCGTTCCATTGAGATCAGATTCTCTTCTTGCGCCTGTAGTTGTGCTACCTGTTGTTCATAGCTATTCACATGCTCCAAAATAGTTTCCTTTTTCTGTAGGGCCATATATGCAAGATCTTCGCGTTGAGCCTTTAAGGCCTGGCAAGCCTGCTCATTAAGCGTATTTACTTTAGTGAGCGATTGTGATTGTTGGAGCTCCAGGCGTTTTTTATTGGTTGCTACATCTGTAATTGCCCGGCGTAATTGTTGGAGTTGTTCTAGTTGCCGCGTATAGGAATAGTCCATGACCTGTCCCGGGTCTTCGGCCTTATCCAGTGCAGCATTTGCCTGCATATGTAGAAAATTGCTAAGGCGTGAGAAAAATCCCATATAGTCTTATTCCTCCTGATAGCTTAAGGGCGGCCTTCTGTTGGTATATACGGCCAGGATGCAGATGAGTTACGTGCTATTATTGCTTTCATGTTATAGCTTATCCCCTTTTTAAGACGTGACAAAGGGCCATAAGGGCAGCCTGAGGGGTTGACTTTTAGGTATGAATAGGCTATAATCCATCTTGTAAGGTAACTAGCGGGTTTGGTGTAGTGGTAACATGCAACTTTCCCAAAGTTGAGATCACGGGTTCGAGTCCCGCAACCCGCTTCCGAAAAAACCGCCGATCATATGATCGGCGGTTTTCTTTGTTCCAAGAATAGCGCGAGGTGCCAGGTGACATGTTATAGACCTGGCATCTCGCCTCATTTGCCGCACTCAAGCGTGCTGCTGATTAAGCTGATCCTGCATAGCTTTCATATCACGGGCAACTGTCCTTAGTCCGGCAAGACAAATCAGCCCCGCTATGAGCAAGCAGATTGGGGCTGTGATGATCAGGGCAAAGCCGAGCGAAGTACGGTCTGCGATCGCCCCAACTATAGAAGGAGAGGCTGCATCGCCAAGAAGGTGGGCCAGAAGCAAGACCACGCCAATCGCTGTGGAACGCATCTCTGGAGCAATGATATCCTGAATGGCTGCGTTAAGTGGTCCCAGGCACAGGCTCAGGCAAACTATGGCCAGGATGAATACGATGATAAAAGGGGTCATCTCATGGATGGAAAGAGCCAGTAAGGTGAGCGGTGAGCCTACAATCAAGGCAAATGTGGCCACGATCAAACGTCCCTGAGGGCGCCGCTTCTGTAGAAGATCAGCCAGCCATCCTCCTAATAGTGTGCCTATAAGGCTGCCTCCGGCTAATACACCGCCAGAAATGGACGCGGCCTGTCCTACAGTAAGGTTAAACGCGCGCACGAAGTAGGTCGGTATCCAGAACTGAGCGCTACCAATCGTAAAGAAGCTGAAAATGAAGGCTACTAGAAGAATCCAGTAAGTGGGGATTTTCGCGATACGCTTGATAACTGTAAGGATATCCTTGCCGACACCTCCATGACCGGCAACTATATCCTTGCCTCCTTCTTCGTCATTATCAAAGGCCCCTCGGCTTGGCTCAACCGAGCGCCAGATTAAGAGGGCTGTGAGCAGCCCTGGTATGCCAACAACAAAGAAAGCCCAACGCCAACCAAAATGCTCTGCTATCAGTCCACCACAGACAAGGCCCAATGCCGTCCCGATCAAGGTTCCTACTGACCAGTAGGAGAGGACACGCGCGCGTTGCGATTTAGGAAAATAGTCGCCAATCAGCGATTGGGAGGCTGGCGCATAGCCGGCTTCTCCGATGCCGAGTACCGAACGCGTGAGAAAGAGATGAATAAAAGTGTGGGTTAATCCACCAAGCGCGGTAGCGATGCTCCAGAGCCCCACACAGAGGGCAACGATATTTTTTCTTATGCCTCTATCCGCCCAGATCCCTATGGGAAGGGTCGCGATTGCATAGATGAAGAGAAATGAGGAGGCAAGTAAACCGAGATCGGTGTTTGTAAGATGCAGATCGGCCTGTAGCTTGGGAGCTATTGCCGAAAGTATTGAGCGATCTGCGTAATTAAGAATGTTAATAATTAGCAGAACTACAAAAGCAAATCGAGCCTGGCCCAAAGTGGGCCGGATCACACCTCGATTTTTAGCAGTTGAGGGTGTAGATGTAGTCATTAAGTGCTCTCTCTTATACCTTTCGTTAGTTAACGCGATGTGCAACTTTTGAGAAACAGGGCAGACCAGTCCGGGACAGGTAACACAGGCGCTGCCCCTGTCGGTGGAACCCTCTCCGGGGAGAGGTAATGGGGCATGCCACAGCCTCTCTTCCCTCCTCACCGCCGCAGGCGGTGCAAAAACTTGCACACGGGGTTAGTTAGCATTGGGAGTGTATCGTAAATGTCTTGTCTGGCATTTTAGATTACGTTTGGGCGCAAGTAGGGTTGTGAAGTTTATAACGGCTGCACCTTCGCCCTGGTCACCCGATCATCATCTAGGCTAAAGCATAGCTATAAAGAAGTGCGAAAATGTTACGAATTTGTCGCAAAAGTGTATAAATTGTTTTTTTCGGTAACTATCTGATCTGCTCGTTCGTAATAGTACAGTGATTGGATAAGAAAATAATGCTCCTGTGCGAGCAGTGAATGGCCTCCTTCAGGTTGCTACGAAAAGAAGGGGAGAGTTTCGTGCTTTACGCTGTGACACATTTTTTAATGCACGTAAATCCACTATTGATCTATTTGATCGTTGCTGTAGTGCTGGCTTTGGAAAGTTCTGGCATTCCTATTGCGAACAGCACATTGCTGTTATTTACTGGAGCGCTGGCATCCTTTGGCTATCTCGATATATGGCAGTTGACCGTTGCAGCGAGCCTGGGAAGCATCGTTGGCGCATGCGTAGCCTATGCAGTAGGGAAAAGAGGTGGTCGCAGGCTACTTCTGCGCATGACTCTACTATTGCATGGCAAGCGACGCATGGTGAATATCGTGGAGCGCTGGTTCCTGCGAGCAGGCACCGGGATGGTTTTCTTCTCGCGTATGATTCCCTATATACGCCCCTTTGCCTGTTTTCCGGCAGGCATAGCGCGCATGAAGAAATTGACATTCTTTCTGGCTGCTTCAGCTGGCTCGCTTATCTGGTGTTGTGGCATGCTTACTGTGGGTTGGTACCTTGGGCAACGCTGGATGCTGGCTGTCCATCTGCTCTACCATTACACAGTTCCTGCCCTCTGCGCAATAGCCTTGCTTTTAGCGCTTTATTTTGCTGGAATGTATATGGTCAAACGATACTTGCGCTCTCGCTTTGAGCTGGTACCCAGCCCCGCAGAGGACTGCGAAGAGGCTGAATGTAGCCGAGACCTGCTGCATGCATAAGAGAGAGCGCAAGGGTAGAGGCGCAGCCCGCGCCTCTAGAATTTGACCATGGTCACACCGATAATATCACCAGTTTTGCTTAGCTCATCGAGTGCCCAGTTGGGAATAGGATCATCGACAGAGATAACCATTAAGGCTACATCTGGGCTATCCTGTTGCGTATGATGGCGCTTACGCGTGCTTGGACCTACATCCATGCGATGAATGTTGACATTCACCTTGCCAAGGATACCTCCTACACGCCCGATCATGCCAGGTTGGTCAGGATTGCGGCAGAAGAGGATATAGCCTTCAGGCACGAATTCGGGCCAGTAGCGCCCAACTCGCACGATGCGCGGGATACCGTGCATGACGGTGCCGCTTAAGACCTCGATCTGCTCGTTGTCTGTGCCTGCTTTGCCGGCAAGAGAGGATGCATAGCCGTTAGTACTGACGACGCGTAAGGTAACCTGGTTGGCGAATTCGGCCGGGGTGCTCGATTTCTGCTCAACGATTTCCAGGCCCCATTCTTTGGCGATGACCTGGGCGTTCACCATATTGACGTGCGCGTCAGAGACCGATTCCAGTAAGCCCTTGATTAAGGCAGCCTGAAGTGGGCGCAGATCGTAGTTCGCGATGTCGCCGTTGTAAGAGAGCTCGATTTTGCTCAAGGGTCCTGGCTGCAACTGCGTATAGAGACGTCCCATCTTTTCGACAAGGGACATGTAGGGCTGCAGGATCTTCAGCGTTTCGGAAAGAATAAGTGGCGCATTGACGGCTGCGCGCGGGAAATCGCCGCGCAGGACTGTAACGACTTGTTCGGCGACATCGGTGGCTACCCCGATCTGGGCTTCTTCGGTTGAGGCTCCTAGATGGGGCGTGACAATGACGCGCTCATGGGCCACGAGCTGCTTCAACGTTTCGTTGTCGCGAATGGGCTCTTGACTGAAGACGTCAAGTGCTGCTCCCGCGATGTGCTTTTCCTCAAGCGCTTTGAGCAAGGCCGCCTCGTCGATAAGGCCGCCACGCGCGCAGTTGATAAGGCGCGCTCCCGGTTTCATCAGGCTTAGCTCATGTTCGCCGATCAAGCCCCGCGTTCCGTTGGGGCCGCTGGTCAGCGACGTATGGAGCGTAATAAAATCGGCCTGCTGGAGGAGCTCTTCCAGGGAGAGCATGGTAACGCCATTTTTGCGGGCTTGCTCGGGCGCAACAAAAGGATCAAAGGCGATGATTTGCATCTCCAGGCCTTGCGCCCGCCGCGCCACGGCCATACCAACTTTACCGAGACCAACGACTCCCAATACTTTGTTACGCACCTCAACGCCAAGAAAGCGGCTTTTCTCCCACTTTCCGGCTTTCATACTGGCATTGGCGCCCGGCACATGCCGAGCCAGCGACATCAGCATCGCGATGGAATGCTCGGCCGCAGCTATAATATTGCCGGTGGGCGAATTAACAACGATAATGCCCTGACGCGTGGCCGCTTCGGTATCGATATTATCGACGCCTACTCCAGCCCGTCCGACGATCTTTAGATTGGTTGCCGCTGCCAGTACCTCAGCCGTTACCTGTGTCTCACTGCGTACAATAAGGGCATGATAATCGCCAATCGCCGCCTTGAGCTGCTCTGGCTTTAGTCCCGGTCGCTCATCAATCTGAGCCTCAGGAAGTTGCGCACGCAGGAGATCAATGCCTTCGTGTGCGATACGATCGGTAATGAGAATCTTTATTGTTTGAGTAGCTTCTGCAGTATCTGCAGCCCTATCATGTGCCTCTGCCATGTTTTTCCCCCTGCATGCTAGCTTTTAAAACCAAATTCGTGCAGACGCTGCTCTAATGTGTCCAGCGCTTGAGCCAGGTCCGCTTCAGTGAAGTACCCAAGATGGCCAATGCGGAAAATTTTCCCTTCAAGATGAGCCTGGCCACCGGCGAAAACAATGCGATCTTGTTCTCGTAGCTTCTTGAGCAAAGCTTTACTATCAATCCCTTCCGGCACTTTAATGGCGGTTACGGTATTTGAAGCATTTTGGTGATCAGCAAAGAGCTGCAAGCCCATGGCCCTGACACGCCCGCGTACATAGTCTCCCGCTTGTTGCTGACGGGCAAAGATCGCCTCCCGTCCTTCTGCGAGCATCATCTCCAGAGCCACATCCAGGGCATAAAAGACTGAGACGGCAGGTGTGGTTGGGTGCTGGCCTTTTTCCAGCAATTGCTTGCGCGCTGGACCCCAATCAAAATAGAAACGTGGGAGTCTTGCCGTCTTGTTGGCTTCCCAGGCGCGCGGACTCGCTGCAATCATCATAATTCCTGGGGGAGTCATCCAGCCTTTTTGGGAGCCGGTAAAGACAGCATCGAGATCCCAGCGATCCATATCCAGAGGGATGCTGCCGGCGGAACTCACAGCATCGACGACTATCAAGGTCTCGGGCGCAAGGCGACGAATAAGTGCTGCCAGGGCCTCTAAATCGTTGGTGACTCCTGTGGAGGTCTCGTTATGCGTGAGCAGAACACCTTTATAGGAAGGGAGCTCTTTCAGTCGAGCTTCGACAGAGGCGGGATCGGCCGCCTGTCCCCAGGGAAATTCGATACGGGTCACATTGAGTCCATAAGCCTCAGCAATTTTGGCAAGGCGATTGCCAAAATTTCCGATGGTGATCGCTACAACGTGATCGCCGGGCGAGAAGAGATTAACGACTGCACTTTCTTGTCCGCCTGTCCCTGAGGCTGGAAAGGTCAATACAGGAGAGGTGGTTTGGAAGAAGTACTGTAAACGCGCCGTAACACGCCTGGCAATGGCTGCAAACTCTGGGCCGCGATGGTTGATCATCGGGTTGGTTTGCGCTGCTAACACCTCTGATGGGATCGGAGTTGGACCTGGGACGCGCAGGTTTTGCTTAGGTATAGGTGTGCGTTCTTCTACCTGCGGAACAGGGATCGCACCTTGCTCTTGAGTTGTCATGTATTCAGTGTGCTCCATCTACTACGTTTCAAGCTGCCTTGAACTTAACGCCGACACTGCCGTGCCTCTTGTTGCAACATTGCAATAACATGCAACGCCTATCTACAATGTTATGCGCTGCTCGATCTATTGGCTCCATACCACCAGATTATAGCACAGGCGATGGGGAAGTAACACTTCGTTATGGGAGCCAATCGTGAGCAAAAATGACAAAGGAAGACTTGCCAGGCAGCATTTTTCGCTTCTGCAAAGCTGATCCTGAAAGATACTGATGAAGATGCATTCCTCCTGCCGCATGGCGCTCCAACCGATTACATCATGCGGAAACAGTATAGTAATCATCACTCATTAGCCCTGCTTTTATGGTAGAGGATAGAGAGGAGCAGGCATAAGCAGAGCCGGCATAGATCGTGCGTACTCTTGAAGAGAGATTTGCAGCATGTTTTTATACGATTTACACTATCTGATGAGCTGTGGGTTGATTTAAGGAAGCGATTTTTGCTATAAATTACAAATAAAGTGAAGATTTGTAGGGAATGTGTTGAGAATATAAACACTGAATTGGAAGGAAAAGGAGTAGACATTTCTTATTGCATGTTTACAAATTTGTGCTACACTACAGTTAGCTGCACGCCTATTTATGTCTACTTGAGGAGGTAATCTTCATGTTATCCCGTTTCTCTGATGCTCCAAGCAAACGTGCCCCTCTGGGCCTATTATTTCTCAGTTTGCTGGTTGGGCTTTCTCTGCTGGTGGCTGCTTGTGGCAGTAATGGCGGCACTGCTGCAACTACCGGGACGACCCCTACTGCGAAGCCATCGATTGCCGCACCTACCGACCTGATTACTGCAGGAACCTTGACTGTAGGAAGCGATACTACCTATCCTCCACAGGAATTTGTAGATACTGCAACCGGGCAGGCTACAGGGTTCGATATTGACTTGATTACGGAAATAGCCCAACGGATGGGATTGAAGGTGGATGTTAAGAAGGCCAACTTCAATACAATCATCGATGATCTCAATGCCAAGCGCTACGATGTGGTTATTTCTGCTGTGACGATTAACGATGAGCGCAAGCAGAAGGCGGAGCTGATCCCGTATTTTAACGCAGGTCAATCCCTGCTGGTACAGAAAGGCAATCCCGAGCAGTTTAAGAGTATCAAGGATTTATGCGGAAAGACTGCAGGCGTGCAGGATGGTACTGTAGAGCTGGATGCTCTCAATGCCGCCAGCAAAGATTGTACTGCTGCTGGCAAGCAGGCAATCCATCTGACTGTCTTGAAAGACCAGACCGATGTTATCCAGTTGCTCTTGAATAAGCGTGTCGTGGCAACCTACCAGGACTCGCCGGTGACCGATTATTATCTCAAGCTCAACCCCGGCCAGTTTGAGGTAGCGGGCTCGATTGTCAATGCTGCCCCTGAAGGAATTGCACTGCGCAAGGGCGATAGCTCGATGATTGATGCCGTTCAGGCAGCATTTAAGGCCATCAAGGCTGATGGCTCATATGATAAACTCTTTGCGAAGTGGCAGTTGAACCCAGTGCAGAAGATTGCCTTGACAGCTGATAGCAAGGTATACGCATAGGCGCTGGATTTGCAGGTTCCTGGCTTATTTATCTTGAGCTTCAATGGGATAAGCCGGGAACACTTTATATTATCGTTGCAGTCTCCTCAGCCGGAGTCAGAGAAAAGGGCTGCCAAGCGCTATAGCCCTCCTTTTTCAGTATACCACTCACTCCAAATGAGGCTCTTGAGAATGCACTAGGGAACTTTTAATGCCTGGACAAATGAAGTTGAGCGAGTGTATACCTACTCGCAACGTGCGGACTCTGCTCTATCCTCGATATCCTTATGGATGCATATGCCTGCGTGCTAGTTTTTTACCATCGCGGTGATAGAAAGCCTGGTAGTTACTACTCATTTGTTGCTTAGATAGAGTATGGAAGTAGGACTTTGCCATTGTACAGGCTGGAATGATGAAGTGGACTCTTCAACTGGAACCAGGCCCAGGCCGCAGCGTGGCGGTGGGAAAACAGGCCTTGCTGTAGCAGATTTCGCGTGCAATGCGCTTAGCCTATGCAGCAGCTAGATGGTTAGTTATCGTGATACAATAATTAACTATGCCAGAGGGCATGCTTCGATAGTCATTGCAATCAAGGCGACTTGTCATATGCTGAAAACTGGAAATCCCTTTGACAGTCTATGACAAATGAAGCAATTGAATTCGGTGCAAACAGTCTCTATGGCCGACTCCAGCTTATACATAATTATCGGTTGTTAGATTCCTGGCTCATCCTCTCTGGTGCTAAAATGAAGTTGGGTAGCCAGGAACCCTTTATCAGGAGGCTTCCCAGTGTTTCGATGGGACATTTTCTCACAATTTCTCCTCTCAAAGTTTTTTTTACAGGCGGCGTGGACAACGCTATGGATCTCGGTCGTGGCTCAATTTTTGGGCATTGTGATCGGCCTTTTTCTGGCTTTGATGCGTATGTCGCGTTTCCCTCTGCTTTCCTGGCCTGCTCGCGTCTATATCTGGTTCTTTCGCGGTAGCCCGCTGCTAGTTCAGGTCTTGCTGCTCTGGGATGGCTTGCCCAAAGTGGTGCAGAATCCAGCGTTTTTATTGCCTGATTATCTCTGTGTTTTGATTGCTTTCTCCCTGAATGAAGGCGCGTATATGGCTGAGATTATTCGTGCTGGCATTACTTCGGTAGATACTGGCCAGATGGAAGCCGCCAAAGCTCTGGGTATGCGTTATGGCCTGGCTATGAGGCGTATCGTGCTTCCCCAGGCTGCGCGTGTGATCATTCCGCCTCTGGGCAACGAGTTCAATAATATGCTTAAGACCACCTCTATTGCTTCAGTGATCGGCTTTATGGAGCTCACTCATACGGCTGAGGTCTTTGGCTCCCCGACCTTTACTATCTTTGAACTACTCCTCGTTGCGACTCTCTATTATCTCGTATTGACGACATTGTGGACCTACTTCCAGAGCTGGATCGAGAATCGACTGGACCCGAATCGGACAACGAGAAATGAGCTGTATGAGAAGAAGGGCTGGACTGAGCGCATGCTCGGTTTTGGTGGTTCATCATCCCGAGCTGGTGGTACCCTGGTCAGTGGACACTAGGAGGTTTTAGGAATTTATGAGTACGAATCAGGCAGAGGCGCGCGGGTTAGAAATGGTACGCGCTGAGAAGGTGGTCAAGCGTTTTGGGCATCTTCTCGTCTTGAACGAGGTAGATCTCTCAGTCAAACGTGGTCAGGTGGTGGTGATTATCGGCCCCAGCGGCTCCGGCAAGACGACCATGCTGCGTTGTCTGAATCACCTGGAAAAAATCGATTCGGGGCGTATCTTTATCGATGGCGAGCTGATGGGATACCGGGAGGTGGATGGACGGGTGGTAGAAGATAGCGAGGCGAATATCGCGCGCATCCGTTCGCAGGTGGGCTTTGTGTTTCAGCGCTTTAATCTGTTTGCCCACATGACGGCCTTGCAGAATGTGATAGAGGCACCTGTGCATGTTCTCCGTCAGCCTGTGGGAGAAGTGACGGAGCGAGCTATGGCTTTGCTGGCCAAGGTAGGTCTTGCCGATAAGGCATCTGCGTTTCCTCATAAGCTTTCGGGTGGCCAGCAACAGCGCGTCGCCATTGCGCGTGCTCTAGCTATGAATCCTAAGCTCATGCTCTTTGACGAAGCAACCTCTGCCCTTGACCCTGAACTGGTGGGAGAAGTGCTGAAAGTTATGCGCCAGCTTGCCGAGGAGGGTATGACGATGGTCGTGGTGACCCATGAGATGGGCTTTGCGCGCGAAGTTGCTGATCACGTGATTTTTATGGATAAAGCAGTTATCGTGGAGCAGGGACCGCCTGAACAGATCTTTGAGTATGCGGAAAATGAGCGTACGCGTAACTTCCTGGGGCGCATTCGCTAATATATGGCGCACCTTGCTCTGGCTACACCTTTGGTTGCCAGAATAGGCCCGCCATTTTCGCTGCACATTTGCCTGTGCTGTTCTAAAGAATTGTTACAGTCGATCAGCGCGGAGCTTTGTAGGCGGGTGGTTTGCGCTTTATGGTGGAGCTTAAGCAATGTAATATGCAACAAAAGGGGATGACGTTGTTCATCCCTATTTTTGTTGGCCTGGCAAGCCCGGGCCGCCTGAGAGCGCTGCGAAACGTTCTTTACGCATCATCTCTCCTGGAAGTCTGATCCGGGCTTGCGCCGTTTGCGCGCCACTCATTTTTCGCTATCGACGCGATGGAGCTTGACAAAGTTAGTGCGAGCCCAACTTGCAACTGGTAGCCCACCCATAATGACCACATATTCGCCTTTCTGGATGAGCTTATCTTCCTGCAGGCGCCTTTCAACCTCTTCTATGAGCTCCTCAGTGCTTCCACGCATCTCAGTACAATGCGGCCAGACTCCCCACCAGAGCGCAAGCTGACGGCGTACTTTCTCGGAAGGCGTATAGGCCAGAATGGGCGTGCGCGGGCGATCTTTTGAGATTAGATGTGCTGAGTTGCCTGTGCGGGTAAAGACTACAATAGCCTTGACGCTGGCCTCTTCTGCCAGGGCGCGAGCGGCATGGCTTACGGCCCGCGCCTGCGTGAGCTTCTGGTGTTCAGGAGGTCGCGCTGTGCTATCTCCCGCCTCGGTTTCCAGAGCGATGCGTACCATCATCTCGACAGCTTCGATGGGGTAAGTGCCGGTGGCAGTTTCGGCGCTCAGCATGACAGAATCGGTGCCGTCGAGGACGGCGTTAGAGACATCGTTGACTTCGGCGCGGGTTGGGCGCGGGTTGTTAACCATCGATTCTAGCATCTGGGTCGCAGTAATCACCGGCAATCCTAGCTCGTTGCACCTGGCTATGATGCGCTTCTGAATGAGCGGAACTTTTTCCGCAGGCATTTCAACGCCTAAGTCCCCGCGTGCTACCATTACTCCATCTGTAACTTCAAGAATATCGTCGAGGTGTTCTACCGCCTCTGGCTTCTCTAGCTTGGTAATCAGAGGAATTGGCGTGGGCTTCTGCTTGTTGCCGTTGCTGTGCTCTAGCTGAAGCTCGTGGATATAGTGCTGGGCCTGTAAAACGTCTTCTGGCTTACGCACAAAGCTCAGGGCTACATAGTCGACATCGTGCATAATACCAAAGCGTAAATCATCGCGATCCTTCTCGGTGAGCGCGGGTGCGCTGACGCTAACTCCCGGGAGATTGATGCCCTTGTGCTCTCCAAGCAAGCCGCCGTGGATGACAAGGCAGCGAATGTCTGTAGCATCGCTTTCTAGGACGCGCAGCTCAAGCAAGCCATCGTTAAGCAGGACGCGATCGCCTGGTTTGACATCCTGTGCAAGCTCTTTATAGGTTGTGGAAAGTATTTGTGCATTTCCTATAATATCGCGTGTAGTAATAATTATCTGCGTCCCATCTACTAGCTTGACCGGTTTCCCATCCTGTAGCAGGCCGGTGCGAATCTTGGGTCCCTGTAGATCTTGTAGAATAGCAACTGCGCTTCCCAGGCGTGCGCAAATGCGGCGAATGCGCTCGATGACAACTGCATGTTCTTGCTGGGTGCCATGCGAAAAGTTTAGGCGGGCAACATTCATTCCGGCCCTTATTAATTGTTCGAGTCGTTCCTCGCTGTTTGTCGCAGGCCCTATAGTGCAGACGATTTTAGTGCGGCGCATATGTTACTCCTGTCTGAAGAGATCTCTTTTTTAGCTTTCCTTTCCTTAATTGTAAGGGGAGTGTCTACACCGCAGACGAGCCGATGGCAAGTTAAGGCATAGGGAAAGACGTATCTGCAGGCTGAAATATGCTATAGCTCCTTCGTGGCCTGAAGTCGTTTCGCAATTTGGGTAATGCTGAGCTTATGAGCCTGACATTGACAATTTTTGCACTCCATGCTATGCTTGTCTGGCTGAAGTGCAGGGGCGCTGTAAGGTGCCGTGGGTGTTAAGTACGCCACATATGAGGGTGGCGTTGCCGAAAATACAGATCCCCAGTAGTGGGGAAGAGGTGAGAGTTAGAAAGCATGACTGTCAAGATTCGTTTAAAGCGTACAGGGATGAAGAAGGCCCCTAGCTACCGTGTTGTAGTTGCTGACTCGCGCTCTCCGCGCGATGGTCGCATTATTGAGAATATCGGATGGTACAATCCGCGTGTCGAGCCTTCCGCGATCAATATTAATGAGGAGAAGGCTTTGAGCTGGCTGAAGAATGGCGCCCAGCCTACAGAATCCGTAGCCAGTTTGCTCAAGAGGGTAGGTGTGATGGACCGTTTCTCGCAGGAGAAGGCGGCTTCCTCTGCTCAGAATCCTACACAGGCTTAGTGGGACTATCTGAAGTAAGGTTAAAATATGCGTAAACTGGTTGAGTATATTGCTCAGTCACTTGTAGATGATCCTGCCGGTGTGCAGGTGCGCGAAGTTCGTAATGATCGAAACGCGCTGGTATTAGAATTGCATGTTGCACCTGATGACTTTGGTAAAGTGATTGGTCGCCAGGGGCGCGTTGCTAAGGCTATGCGGACTCTTATGCGGGCAGTTGGTACGCGCGAAGGGCGCCATACATCGCTGGAGATTTTGTAGGCCGTTGGACCAGTGGAAATGATCATGTTGTCTGGTGTAGAGTGTCCCGGGGGTAGACGCCGATCCATTCGCACTCTTATTTGCCCAGAATCTGGTCAGGTGCGAGTGAGAGTAGAAAGCAGGCTATAGAGGACATCATGCCGAGGGAAGAAAAAACAGAATGGGCCACTATCGGAAAAGTAGTGGCCTTTTTTGGTATTCGGGGCGAGCTCAAGGTATTCTCGTTAAGCGATATCCCTGATCGTTTTGCTCGGCTTGAGAAGATCTATGTCGGCCCTGACCATAAGCCTTATACCATCGAGAAGGTCCGCCCGTATAAAGGGGATATGATCGTCTTAAAGCTTAGCGGTATTGAGGATGCTAATGCCGCAGAGACCCTGCGCAATCACGATTTATGTATTCCACTGGATGAGTTGGCACAATTGCCGCCAGACTCTTATTATCAGCACGATATTCTTGGCCTGCACGTGGCTCTGCTCGATGGGCGCGAGCTGGGCACGATTAGCGAGATTATGCCTACTGGTGGCAATGATGTGTATGTGGTCAAATCGGAACAGGGGCAGCAGTTTCTCATTCCTGCTATTAAAGAAGTTATCAAGCAGATTGATCTCATCCGCCATATGATGTATATTGATCCTATGAGGGGATTGCTTGATGATGATGCTGTGCTTGATAGCCAGGATGGTCAGTCTAAAGAGGAGGTATAAAGGCATCAGTGACTTGTGCCGAGGAAAGAGAGTAATGATAACTCTGGCTGTGCTCTCTTCGCTAGAACTTGTGAAACTAGCTTGCTCTCAGGCTCGTGTTGTCGATGTAGGTTGTTTTGTTTACAGCCTTAGTCGCGTCGGTACATTAGCGTATCGCAGTATTTCGTAGGGAGGTGTCTTGTGTCTGACCGTATCCCGACTGTTGCTGATCTTTGTAAGGCGATTGCTGAAGGGCATATTGCAGCTACCCTGGATGGTCGCGTGTACCATGTAAATGCGCTCGAATTACGTCGTTACCTCGATAGGTTCCGTTCTTTTCCTACTATTTCCACTTTTGTGCAGCGGAGCTCTTTAGCCGGTTATGAGTACCTCCAACCAAACTTATGCAGATCTGGCCGTTAAGGCCATTTTTTGTTTCTCTGACTGGTCTAAGCGTTCTTAAGGTGAGCACGGAGGGAGGCAGTAAACCTGGCACTATCTTGAAAGGTTGAAGTTATTGCTTGAACATTGCGAATAACTCCTTAGAATGGCATTCAGTATTGGATGTTGTTGTAGATCGTGATCTATATGCGATTTTGCCAGCATTGGATCAGCGAGGCGTGGTTGCCTATACCGATGGTGCTTGCATTAAGAATCCTGGCGGGCCTGCAGGATGGTGCGCGCTCCTGTGGGCGGCGGCAGATAGCGAGAATGGGCAGATGCGCAAGGGGGCTGCTCGTTTTGAAGGATATGGACATATCCCGAAAGCGCCTGCTACTACCAATAATCGAGCCGAGCTGGCTGCGGTACTGGCTGTGCTATCGCTTGCTCCTCCTGGTCTGCCTCTGACTATCTTTAGCGATAGCGAGTATACCATTAAGGTAGCTCAGGGAACCTACCGGATGAAGGCAAATACGGACCTCTGGGAGATATATCGTAAACTCCTCTCCTTTCGCGCAAGCCCACCCATATTTGAATGGGTTCGTGGGCATGCCGGACACGTTCACAATGAACTTGCCGATGAGCTAGCAGGCCTGGGTGCCTGGAATGGTGATTACGCGGCTTACGAAAAATGGAGAGAAGCGCAAACTCCGGAGGCGCGTGGGGGCTTGCCTGGTGCTGAGCTTGCCAATCTGCGCCACCAGGTAGAGTTGCTTGAAGCTTGCTTCGCTACTCTTGCTGTGGATAATTCGCGCGTGAGCGAGCCGGAGCGCAAATTCGTCAAGGATATGGCGAAGCGTTTGCGTAAGAATAATTTTGTGCCTACGGAGAAGCAACGCGGCTGGGTCAAAGGCTTAGTTGTGAAATACAACGTACGCTAAAATCCCTACTCTGCTTCTGGAACGAGGTAGTGTGCTAAAATCGGTGTGGAATGAGTTTTGTTCCGACCTTGAATGGTCTGAAAATAAGCGGGAAGGAAGATTATCTTGTACCAGGAATTGGCCAAAGAATTTACCCATCTCTTGCAATCTCAGCATGTGCCCGTAGCCCTGGCCTTTGTCGAAAGCGCCCCTGAAGGCGTAAAGCATTCTACGACGGGCGTACCTTCTGCGTGCACGTTCTGGCGCCTGGCGGAGAACGGTGTTTTCTATGCGACGGCCGATGATCACCAGGAGTGCCCGATTGGCATGATGACTATGGGCTTTACGATGCCGGCCTCAGCGCAACAGAGGGCACAGACGCTGGTTGAGACGATGGCGAATGTTCAGTATTTCTCCCCATCTGAGGTTGCAGCTTTACCAGTCGTGAAGAAGCCGCACGAGAGTATTGTCTATGGGCGCCTGGATCAGATGCCTATTGAGCCTGACGTTGTGCTCAATATCCTCAATACGGAGCAGGCTATGCTGATTGCTGAAGCTCTTGGTCGGGTAAACTGGTTGGAGGGCGGGCAAAGCGCCTTCGGACGACCAACTTGTGGCGTAATCCCGCGCACTTTACAGACTGACGAGACTTCTATGAGCTTTGGCTGTGTAGGAGCGCGTACCTACGTTGGCTTGACTCCTGGCGAGGTTGTTTTGACCATCCCTGGCCACAGATTCGCTGAGCTGGTTGAGAAATTGCGCACTATTGTGGCAGCAAATGAGGCACTTGCACCTTTCCATCAGCAACAAAAGGCACGTTTCACTGCATAATTAATGAGATGTGCCGATTATAAATAATCAGGGAAGGTAAATCGAGAGCCGAGCACTATCTGTTGACTTATAGCGGGTCGCGGGTGGTGCCCGGCTCTTTTGCTTAATTGCAGCGCTCAATCTGCCTGCGCGCTTCCCGCTTCAGGTGCGCTCCTTGCCTTGACGCGTTCAAATGGACGTGTGCCTGGTAGCAAGCCCTCAGAGACCTGCTTGAGCAGAAAGCTTCGCTTGACAAGGCTTGCGGTTATGCATCAAGATATCTTTGAAAGTTTGCAATTCTTCGCTTAGCAAAGGAAATGCGTAATGACCACCACGAAACGTCGAACTGAGCCTGAGGCTAGCCAGGAGCCGACTTCACTGGCTTTACCAGCACGCAACGATGGTATACCGCTGGATCTCGATTGGGTGCGCCAGGTGCGTGTCAATCGTAGTGCGGTTGAGCGGCGAGCAGCAACTCTACCAACCAGGCGGACCGTCAAGAAAGAGTGGCAGGCAGCCTGGCTGCTGCGCGCGATTACCTGTATCGACTTAACGACGCTGGCGGGAGATGATACTCCTGGGAATGTATTGCGCCTCTGTATGAAGGCTCGTCAGCCTGTACGATCTGATATACTTACGGCTCTCGGCGCGGATGAACTGCAGGTAGGCGCCGTTTGTGTCTATCATAATCTTGTCTCGGTTGCCGTAGAAGCCTTGCAAGGTACGACGATTCCTGTGGCTGCTGTCTCAACTGGCTTTCCTGCCGGGCAAAATCCTTTTGCGCAAAAGCTGCAGGAGATAGAGGCCTCGGTGCAGGCGGGAGCGCGTGAGATCGATATTGTTATCTCGCGTGCGCATGTACTGACCGGCAATTGGCAGGCGCTCTATGATGAGGTCAGAGCGTTTCGGGCTGCCTGCGGCGATGCACACATGAAGACTATTCTCGCCACGCATGAGCTGGCTACCCTACGCCATGTTGGTATGGCCAGCCTGGTATGTATGATGGCAGGAGCCGATTTTATCAAAACCTCTACGGGCAAGGAAGCTGTGAATGCTACTCTGCCGGTTGGCCTGGTCATGACGCGCGCCATTCGCGATTATTATGAGCTGACTGGTTATAAAGTAGGCTTTAAGCCGGCGGGCGGTATTCGTACAGCCAAATCGGCTTTAGATTGGCTGATCCTAATGAAGGAAGAACTGGGGAACGCATGGCTTAACAATACGCTCTTCCGCATAGGTGCGAGCGGCCTACTCTCGGATATTGAACGACAACTTGCCTACTTTGTGAACGGGCGTTATGCGGCAGCTCATCACAATCCAATGGTATAAGGGGGAATGCGATGAAGGTTATGGACATTTTTGAGACGATGGATTATGGTCCGGCTCCCGAGGCGCCAACGCCGGCTTTAGAGTGGCTGCAAAAGCAGCAAGCGTTCGGACTGTTTATCAATAACCGCTGGGTGAAGCCGAACAGCGGACAATATCTAGAAAGCACCAATCCGGCAACTGGTAAGTCGCTTGTGCAGGTGGCTTCAGCCAACCAGGCGGATGTTGATGCTGCCGTAGAGGCCGCTCAGGCCGCGTTTGAAATCTGGAGCAAGACGCCAGGCCATATCCGCGCACGCTATTTGTATGCCCTGGCGCGCCATATTCAGAAGCATTCGCGCCTCCTGGCAGTCCTGGAGGCGCTTGATAACGGCAAGTCGATTCGGGAGACGCGCGATATCGATATTCCGCTGGTGGCACGTCATTTTTATTATCACGCGGGCTGGGCGCAGCTCATGACTTCCGAGCTTCCCGATTATCGACCGCTGGGCGTTGTTGGTCAGATTATCCCCTGGAATTTCCCCTTGCTCATGCTTGCCTGGAAGATTGCTCCGGCCATCGCCATGGGCAATACGGTTGTGCTCAAGCCAGCGCGCTATACGCCGCTGACGGCGCTCAAATTTGCCGAGATTGTGCAGGAAGTTGGCTTGCCGGCTGGCGTAATAAATATCCTCACTGGCGAAGCTTCGCAGGTTGGCGAAGCTCTGGTGCGCCATCCAGGTATCAAAAAGATTGCTTTTACGGGCTCAACCGAGGTTGGGCGAAATATCAGGCGGACCACGGCTGGCTCGGGCAAGAAACTTTCCCTGGAGCTGGGTGGCAAGTCGCCGTTTATTGTCTTTGACGATGCTGATTTGGATAGTGTGGTAGAGGGCGTGGTGGATGCCATCTGGTTTAATCAAGGCCAGGTCTGTTGTGCAGGTTCGCGTTTACTGGTGCAGGAAGATATTGCTGAGTGTCTGTTGGCGAAGCTGCGCGTGCGTATGGAACGTTTGCGCGTTGGCGACTCGTTGGATAAAGCTGTAGATATGGGAGCTATCGTTTCTCCCGCGCAGCTCAAAGAAATCCAGCGCCTGGTACAGCAGGGTCTCGAAGAGGGCGCCCAGATGTGGCAGCCGTCCTGGGCCTGTCCAACTGAGGGCTATTTCTTTCCGCCCACACTGTTTACCAATGTTACACCAGCCTCGACGATTGCCCAGGTTGAGATCTTTGGGCCGGTCCTGGTGGCGATGACGTTTCGCACGCCTGCAGAGGCAGTGGCTCTGGCGAATAATACGCGCTATGGCCTGGCGGCAAGCATCTGGAGCGAGAATATCAACCTGGCCCTTGACGTCGCGCCTAAGCTCAAGGCTGGAAGTGTCTGGATTAATTGTACTAACCTGTTTGATGCCTCTAGCGGCTTTGGCGGCTATCGCGAGAGCGGATACGGGCGTGAAGGCGGGAAAGAGGGGCTCTATGAATATGTGCAGCCAGCCTGGAAGGCAGAGCCACAGGCGACAAAGGCGAAACGCGCTGCGCAAGCTCAGGCCGGGAAGTCCGCCAAGCAGAATGGCGACGGTGGGGTTACTGAGCTTGAAGCTGATGCGCAGGAGGGTGCAGTGGAAGGACAAGCAGCCGTCAATGGCTACGTGCCGCACCTGCCGGCTATTGATCGCACGCCAAAGCTGTTCATTAAAGGGAAGCAGACGCGGCCGGATTCTGGCTATAGCCGCCCTATCTACGAACCGGCTGGGCGGCTGATTGGTGAAGTTGGCGAGGGCAATCGCAAAGATATCCGTAACGCTGTAGAGGCGGCGCATGCGGCCAGCTCCTGGGCTGCGGGTACTGCGCATAACCGGGCTCAGATTCTCTATTATATCGCCGAGAATCTGGCTGTACGTGAGGATGAGTTTGCCCGTAGAATAGCGCAACAAGTTGGATGTTCCTATGCCGACGCGCTCAGCGAAGTGCAGGTAAGCCTCTCGCGTTTGTTTAGCTATGCGGCCTGGACCGATAAGTATGAAGGGTCTGTGCACCGTCCGCCCTTGCGCGGTGTTGTGCTGGCGCTACCCGAGCCGCGCGGCGTCATGGGGCTAGCCTGTCCTGATGAAAACCCTCTTCTGGGCTTTGTCTCGCTCGTTGCCCCGGCTATTGCCATGGGCAATACGGTGATTGTCATTCCTTCACCAAAGGCACCTTTAAGCGCGACAGACTTCTATCAGGTCCTGGAAACGTCAGATGTGCCGGCGGGAGTCGTCAATATCGTCACGGGAGATCGTGAGGCGCTCAGCAAGGTTCTGGCCGAGCATGACGACGTTGATGCTATGTGGTATTTTGGCTCGCCAGAAGGCTCGCGGCAGGTGGAACTTGCCTCTACAGGCAATATGAAATATACCTGGGTCAATCATGGTCGGGC
This sequence comes from Ktedonosporobacter rubrisoli, assembly GCF_004208415.1. Lineage (GTDB taxonomy): Bacteria > Chloroflexota > Ktedonobacteria > Ktedonobacterales > Ktedonobacteraceae > Ktedonosporobacter > Ktedonosporobacter rubrisoli. Next base: position 9,955,512 of record NZ_CP035758.1, read on the forward strand.
GCGCGACTGGCTTGATGTGAAGCAGGGCGAGGGCGAAGAGTTCTTGCGCGAGGCAACCCAGGTAAAAAATATCTGGGTACCCTATGGCGAGTAGTTTCAGGGCCGGTAAATTGGCTGGGGATCAGGCGCTGGTAAGCAGTCTGTCCCCAGCCTGAATCTCAATAAACGAGGCGGAATCCGCCAGGGTTGCGTAAAAGCCGCGCTTGCCGTGATTAAGAAATTGCAGAGCTTTTTTTAACTGTTCGGCCGAGGGCTCGTTGTCCTCTTTGAGAGAGAAACGGCTGAACTCGACACACGGCGCGGCTACCATAATATCCTTTAAAGGGACGAGTTGTCCCGTGGCAGCAATTTCAATCGTCACCCCGCCCTCCAGATCGGACAGCGTTTGCTCCTCCTCGGTTTCCACAAGAATGTTCTCGCCGGCATAGCCGTCAAGTAGGTGCTCTCCAAACCGGGCACGCATAGAGCGATAATGACTGGTGAACCCAATAGAGATGCCATTGTCACCCTGGTGGTGCGAGCGGGGATGATCGGCATGGTGGACATCCAGGAGATGTTCATCATCCGAGATGACGCCAATAACCCCTTTTCCTGTGAGAAGCAGGCTGCTCATCGTCAGGATTTCTGAAGGATCATAGTAACGATGCGGCTTTTCTCCACGCTTAAGCGGAGAACGCTGTATCTGTACAAGCTTAATACTGCCAATTTCGCGCATTGTGCTCTGACCTGCCCTTTATTTCTAGCTCTGATGCTATTTGCCAACAACGGAACGCAACTGGGCTACAACCTGTTCAAGTTGGGTGGCCGCGTTAGCCGCCGAGGTTGCCCCCGTTGCTAGCTGCTCATTTACCTGAGTTGCCACATTAAGTGCTGTTGATAACTTATTGTTGCTTGCTTCCTGATAGCGAGAGGCCTGGTCGATATATTGCGTCGCTGCAATGATGCGCTCTAAGGCTTGCCTCGCTGTCTCCGCATCAAGCTGATTCCAATGGGTCAGGAGCGCAGTAACCGTCTCGCGAAGCTGATGCGTGGCAATCTTTGTTGCCTCATTATAATATTGTACAGATTGCAGGCCGATTTGTGAAGCATCGACGACCCACATCTGTTCTGTGGCAATGTCTTGTTGCTTTGTGGCCAGACTGCTTAGCGTCTGGCTGTTGCTGCGGATATACTCAACGGCTGTAAGAATGGGGCGGGTAATGTTTTGTCCAAAGGCCCAGCCAGCCAATGCGACGAGCAATGCCATAACCAGAGCAATCAGAATATTCTCGATTAATTGCTGATTGGCAACGCTGGTCACGGTATTGATCGGACTGAGCACGAAGTAATACCAGGGAAGCGTAGCAGAAGTTTGCAAAGCAACCTGAAAAGCTTCCTGCCCGCTAAGGGGCATCTGAAAAGTGGAGAGTGGAACATTGGTATCCAGTTTCTGGGCCAGTAAGGGATTTTTGTTTACAGTGACCGGCCTGGCGCTGCCAAAGCGCTTTTCTTGTACGATGCGCTGCTGTAAGTCGGCCGGTAAGTCCTTGATGGCCTGGAAGCGACGAGCTGGATCGGTATTAGCAATGCAAATACCACTTTTGTCGAGAATAAAGGCATAGCTACCAGGGCCATTGTTGCCCAGGTCTCCTTGAACAATATTCCAGATGTAGTCAAGATTGAGGCTTGTACGTATGAAACCCAGGAAAGCTGGTTGCTGGCTTGTGCCTGGCTGAGGCGTCTGTACAATCGGTGAGTAAATGTCGACAGCCGCTTTGTGACTGGTAGGATCGACGTAGACCGCCGAGATAAACGTTTTGCGGGCCAAAGCCAAATTTAATTCGTCGTCGGGAATAAGTGCGCTACCATGCTTGAGTGGCTTCGTATTCAGGGGATAATACAGACGCAGCTGTCCTTTGGGATTGAACAGCTCCCAGGAGGTGTAGCGATGATCGCGATAGATGCCAGCCTCCAGGGCGAAGCTGGCATGTAGGGCCAGATTCTGATAGTCGGGCGAATTGGGAATTGGAGGCGCGGCTAGAAATTCCTGGACGCTGGGAACTTGAGCTAGCGTCTGTAAATCCAGTAAGCGCTCTCCAAAATAAGCATCTATCAACTGAACACGAGTTTTGGCATCATTCTCCATAGCTGCGTTCGCCTGTGAGACAAGAGCCGGCCTGGCTTGCCATTGGAGGAAGATAATCGTAATGATCAGCGGCAACACTGCTGCGAAGAGCAGCCCGAGGGAGACGCGTAGAGACAGCGGGGTGCGCCGCCGTGGCTCGAACATCCTTTGTGACATGCTGCTTTCTACCTTTTGATATGGCTACTGAATAATCCCTATACGTTCCAGGTCACGAAGCAAGCGTTCTATTTCATCTGGCCTGCGTCCTATCAGGCGCGCAAGTTCAGGAACTGTACGATTTCCATCGACGAGCAAGAATATATGACGATGTGTACGCGAGAGCCCGGCCTGATTTAACCAGGAAATAGCCTCTTCGACCTGCCGGATGCGCCGTGGTGGTGAGCTATTTGAGGCTCTTGCCGCATTATTCTCTTGCATATTTCTCAGCATATTGGCGGGCGTACGTAAGTATGGATTGGTCTCTTGTAAAGGACTGGTAGGAGTTTGAATGGCCGGCAAGGGACTGGTAGGCGTCTGGATAGCTGGCAAAGGGCTGGTAGGAGTTTGAATGGCTGGCAAGGGACTGGTAGGCGTCTGGATAGCCGGCAAAGGGCCTGTTGAGGTGCGCACAGCAGGCAGAAGGCCACTGATGCCATCAGTAGTGGGTGAGAAAAATTTGAAGCGACATTCGCCCCAGGTATTCAGGCGGTCCAGGGCTGGCTGACCGTTGAGTTGTCCGCAGCGAGCATGGGTAATATATCCCTGAACGAAAGAGATCTCGCCCTCTTCTAGTCTCATATCTTCGCCCCTCTCGACAGTTAAGAGGCCGGTTTTACGACCGAGTTGAATAACTTGAATGATATGCCGAAGCCTCTCCGTTGAGAATCCTCTTCTTTGTGAGTTGAACATCCTTATTCCACCTTTGGTGGTATTTGCTCCCGAGGTAATAAATACTATGTCGATGGGCGGTTCAAGCATACCATAAAATTAAAAAATTGTGAAAATTTTTAGACTTATCTGACCTATTCTCCTATTTGCTGCTTGAAAAGCCAGCTTAAGGAGCATTTTTGTTTAAGTCTTTATAAGTATAAACGCTAAAAAAAGGCGGAATAGCAGATCTATGCTGAAGCTTCCTCAAAGAGGCAAAAAATTTTGCGCATTCGCTTAGCTGTGGCTCTTCTGTTGGAGGGCCGGTTTGCAAGAGCAAAAGAGCTGGCCAGATGTGCCGCAATAGTCGTAATATATGCTCAGGCTGTATGTTAAATTAGTGGAGAGCGAAAACATTATTCTTGTGTAGGTGCTTGTAGCCTTGTTTTGCACATGCTATACTGCATAAATACGTCGATAACTATTTACTAGTCAGGAAGCAGGGGGCTATTGTCGATGGAGTCTGGCAACCTCTCGCACCCTTTGGATTCACAATCCAGTAAGAGAGGGCAGAGTAATCGTGTGCAACAACTGGAGCTACTTTCCATTAATGATTTAGCTCGTTGTTGCTCGGAAGAGACCAGCAAGTTCCTCAGGCAGAATGCATCGGATGACAGTTATTGTTTAGAATTGTTTCGTCGAGCTATTGTAAAACGGGATGATGCCGCCTGGTCGAGTGTGTATCAACAATATTCGCCGCTAGTGCTCACCTGGGTAACGCAGCACCAAAGCGCTGTATCTCTCATGGGACAAGATGGTGGTGCTGTGCTGGTGAACGCTGCTTTTGCCAAGTTTGCCCAGGCGCTTACCCCGGCCAAGATGGAGAATTTTGATTCTCTGGCTGCAGTCTTGAAATATCTTAAGATGTGTGTGCATAGTGTGGTAGCCGACGAAATTCGTGTAAGGCAGGCGCGCCAATACGAAGAAACGCTAGAATTAATAGAGCATGAGCCTGCTGTGGGTGACCCTGCCGAGGATATTGTGGCAAATCTTTCTGCCCAGGGATTGTGGCAGATTATTCAAGAAGAACTCAATAGTGATGATGAGCGTGTGTTAGTCTACCTGGCCTACGTTCAAGGTATGAAGCCGGGAGAGATCTGTACTCAACAGCGCCGTATTTTCCCCACCGTAGATGATGTCTATCGGGTGAAGCGTAACGTCTTAGAGCGTTTGCGACGCAATAAGCGTTTGCGTATGATGTTTCGCCAGCAAGCATAATTGCGGCTCTCAGCTTTGTAGCTGTGTTTTCTTTGTGAAGAAGATGTGGGAGTGATGCGAAAATCGTTGAGGGATTCGTTTATTAACACTAAGAGGACAAATGAGCCGTGGCCATTTGTGCTGAAATCCTATATGTGAATCTAGAGGAAACGCTCATGCAGTGTAGTGAACCGGGGGCTATTCGCGAGGAAGAAATAGTTGCCTATCTTGCGGGAGAGAAGGTGCGGCCTGCTGTTGTACAACATCTCGCACGCTGCCAATATTGTTCAGCTCGGTTAGCAACCTATCGCCAAATGGAGCGCGAGCTTACCAGTAAGCTATATAGATTGGATTGTCCATCTAACCAGGTGCTTGGCGAGTATCAGCTTGGCTTCCTCGATCCTAAAGAGGTTTTACGTGTCCAGAAGCATCTAGAGATCTGTAAGTTTTGTTCGGCTGAAGTGGCTACGCTTGCTCAGTTTTTAGCCAATGACCTTGTGCTGGCTGAGCGCCCATCTGTTGCGCGTAGCAAACCTTCCCTGAATCACCATATCCAGCAAGAAGCTGGCCGGGTCGTTGAGCAGCTGAGCAGCCACATTCTCTCAGAAGTCAGGCGCATTGTTGCCACGCTGGTGCCATCTCAACCGGCGTCGCTCGCATTACGTGGTGAGGAGGCTTTATGGCCGCGTAATTATGTAGCCGAAGATGTTAGCGTGTCTATCCAGGTTGAACAAGGGACGCATAGGAATGACTCAGTGCAGCTGATTGGTTTTGTCTCGCGCAAGGATACTGATTTAGGCGCGCTTCAGGGCATAGCTGTACAACTCGTTTCGCCAGCGAAGCACGAGTATGTACAATATATTGATGAGTTAGGAAATTTTATCTTTTCATCAATTATGCCTGCCACCTACACGCTTGAAATGCAGTTTCCCGAAAGCGTGATCGTTATCGAACAATTAGCTGTGGTCTTAGATCAATAGCCTCTATGACTCCCCAGGACCTCGTTTCAGCACTGCTACGCACAAATGAAGAGCAGGGAAAGCATCTGCTGCGGACGCATGTGCCAGCGTTCAGCAGCGTTGCTCTTGATCGGCTGGTATATCTCATCAAGAAGGAAGCAGATCGTTGCTGGACTAACGATGCTCCCCTCTCGTTTGTTCTGGCTGGCTATCTCTTGCTGGTCGGCGATCTTACCCAGAACAAATATTATCACGCCCTTGGCCTGATGGCGCGCGGCGATGCTTTGCGTCGTATGGACCGCGATCAGGAAGCGCTGCCTTTTTTTGATGCCGCCGGCGAAGAATTTTTTGCGGCGGGCGATGAGGTAGGATGGGCGCGTACCCGCATCGGACGTATCAATGCCTGCCTGAGCCTGAATCGTACGACTGAAGCTCTGCGCGACGCCTCGACTGCGCGCGAGATTTTTATGCGCCATGGGAAGTTATTGCGGGCCGGTCAGATCGATGTCAATGCGGCGATCGTCAACTACGAGCTGGGGCAATATGATGCAGCCTTGCGCCTTTTCGATCGGGCAATTGAGACATATTTGCTGCACGGCGAGAAAGTTGATCTGCTGGTGGCGCGGGCGCGGGGCAATAAAGCTCTTACGCTGGCGGCCATGGGCAAGTTTCGCGAAGCCGTGGCTCTCCATCAATTGGCTTGCGCTACCTTTGCTCTGCATGGCGAGAGCCAGGAGATAGCTGTTGCGCGCGAAGAACTCAATATCGCGGATATATTTGCCGCCCAGGGACGCTATAGCCAGGCCTTGCAGCTCTATAACCGGAGTCGAGCCCTCTTTCAAAAACATGACATGGACTTTGCCGCTGCGGAAACTGCCCAGCAAATGTGCTTTTGCCTGATGCGTTTAAATCGCACGCGCGAGGCCAGCGAACTTGCTGCGGAGACTGCCCAATTTTTTCGGACCGTAAAGGGGCTGGGCCATAATGTGGCGCGCTCCCTTATGCATCAGGCTACAGCGGCAACCCTGGAAGGAAAATTCGGGGATGCTGAAGCCATGCTAAAAGAAGCTAGCTCTTTGCTCCACGGTGGCGGCTTTGTCAAGCTGGCGGCTCTCGTGCATTTAAGACGGGCCGAGCTCTATTTTGCTGATCAGCAATATAAGGCTAGCTTGCGCGAGGCTGAGCACGCGGCTGACGCTTTTGCCGAGCAGGAAGACTTACCGCATCTGGCTTTTGCTACCCTGCTGCAGGCTTATCTTGCCGACGCAGAAGGCGATGTCTCAACCGCGCAATATCTTTGTGATCAAGCGCTTGATATCGCTCAGGGACAGGGTTTACTTGACCTGAAATATCGATGTGATGATCTGCTCGGGCAATTGGCGGAAAAGCGGGGGGATATACACAAGGCTGCTTATTACTATGATCGAGCTGTGCAGGGGATCGATGAGGTACAGAGCCGCCTGGTTATGGAAGAGCGCACAAGCTATCTTGAGGATAAAGGCGGTATCTATCAGCGGGCTGTAACCTTTGCCCTGAAGGGTGGAAACGATGATCAGGCCCTGGTTTACGTTGAGAAGGCCAAATCGCGCGTGCTTGGCGACTATCTGCGCAATAATATCGACATCCGTTTGCGGGCTGGCGATAAGGCCGGTGAGGCCATTCTTGAGGATCTGGCAAAACTGCGTGAGGAGCAGGCCTGGTATAGCTCGATTGTTTACGAGACCGAGAACGGGGCTAATCTTAGCAATACTGCAGTTATGCGTATGCGCGCAATTGGCCCGGCGCGTGCCAGGCAGGAGATGAAGCAGAGGGAGCGTCATATAGAGCGCCTGTTGGAGCAGATTCAATTGCGTTCGGCCGGCGATTTGGTGGCGCGCCCGCGCCGCAACTGGACAACAAGTATTGTTGCGGCATTGTGGCCGAAGCTGCCTCCACGGGCCTTGATGCTTGAATATTATCTGGCTGGTCCGGATCTATATATCTTTCAGATTGCGCGTCAGGGCATAGATGTGCAGATTGTCAAGGGGGCTGTGCCCAATCTAGAGCGGCTTATGATGCTCTGGGGAACGAATCGGGATGTAACTGCGCAGGCCGCCGGGAGCCCGGAGCAGGTCCATATGCTTGCCAATCTGCAAGCAAATAGCCTGGGTTTGCTCCAGCGCCTTTACAACTTGCTGATTCGGCCCGTAGATGATCTATTGGCTGGCTGTGAACATGTCATCATTGTGCCCTACGGGATGCTCCATTATTTACCTTTTCATTGCCTCTTTGATGGAGAGCGCTTTGTCGTCGAACGCTTGAATGTCTCCTATCTGCCGGCTTCAGCACTTGGCGATATCTGCCGCAAGCGTGGCCAACGTACCCAGGTAAAGGCAGCACGTTTGTCGGATGCGCTGGTGCTGGGCCATGCCGATGGTGGGCGCCTGGCTTTTGCTGAGCACGAAGCTGAGGTGGTTGCGCAGTTATTAGGTACACGCTGTATGCTCAATAAAGAGGCGACTACCGCGCTCTTGTGGGAGGCCGGCCCGCGCAGCCCTCTTGTGCATATTGCCGCCCATGGCCTTTTCCGCCTTGATGCACCCAATTTTTCTCACATCAGACTAGCCGATCGACAACTCAGCGCGATAGAAGTCTTCAATCTTGACCTTTCGGCATGCTCCCTCCTTACCTTGAGTGCCTGTGAGACGGGGCGTGCAGTCATCGGAGGAATAGACGAAGTAATTGGCTTGGGCCGCGGGTTTTTCTATGCTGGCGCCGCTTCTTTGTTGCCGACGCTTTGGAAGGTCGACGATGCCAGTAGCGCGGAACTTATGGAGATGTTCTATAGGGAACTGCTGAGCGGGGCGAGCAAGGCGGCGGCACTGGCCAGTGCGCAGCGCGCTTTTATTGCTCGCGCGCGTAACTCTGCTCAAGCGTATCGGACCCATCCCTACTTTTGGGCCGCCTTTCAGCTTATTGGTGACTCCGGACCGCTCATAAAAGGTGAGGCCCACTAGACGAAGAACGGGGCCTGGGCGGGCTTGTGAGCGTGGCAGCTATTCCTTAATCCCTTCTGGTCTGTTATAGTGTGAAGAGAAATAGAACAAACACGGAGCTGTACGCCAGTGCAGCAGATGAGGTACATGTGATGCAGCAACTTGCCCCGGATTATATCTACACGCCGCAAGGATTACAGGCAAATATGGTCGTCTCGATTTCGGATGAGGGCTATATAGTTTCGGTTACACGGCGCGATGCGCTTAGCGAAGAGCAAGCCCAGCAATCTATCGATGCGCTAACAGGTGTAGCCCTTTTGCCTGGCTTTGTCAATGTCCATAGTCATGTATTTCAGCGCACTTTACGAGGCCATACCCATCGCCCACTCTCCCAGAAGGATACATTCTGGACATGGCGCAATGCTATGTATGCTGCGGCCCAGCAGTTAACGCCTGACCAACTGTATGAGACTGCATTGAGCACGTATCGCGAGATGCTCGCGGCTGGCTATACGAGCGTTGGCGAGTTTCACTACGTTCATCATCAGCCAGGCGGACAGCCATATGAACATCCTAACGCGATGTCCGAAGCTATTTTGCGGGCTGGGCAGGATGCCGGTATCCATGTTGTACTCCTGATGACGGCCTACGCCCAGGCCGGCTTTAACCGTCCTCCAGAGGAGGCTCAGCGCCGCTTCTGTGATAGCTCAGTAGAGGCTTTTCTCGCGCGTGTAGAGGCTCTACGCTCTACTGGAGCGCTTGTGGGCATCGCTCCTCATTCTGTGCGTGCTGTACCAGAGCTCTGGTTTCAGGCCATCACCGATTATTGCCGCTTGCATCATCTCCCTCTCCATGTCCATGCAGATGAGCAGCGCGCGGAAATTGAGCAGTGTAAGGCCGCGTATGGCTGTACGCCTATAGAGTTCTTAGCGCGTTGTGGAACCTTGGGACCCATGACGACAATTGTGCATGCAACGCACGCCAACGAACAAGAGCTGGCATTACTTGCCCAGTTTGGCTGCACGGTATGTGTCTGCCCTACAACTGAGGGTGACCTTGGCGATGGGATTGCGCCTTATGCTGAGCTGGTTGCTGCGCATATCCCCCTTGCTATCGGCTCGGATAGCAATACGCGCCTTGATCCTCTTGAGGAATTGCGCTGGGCTGAATATTCGGCACGGATGCGCTATCAGCGCCGGCGCGTGCTAATTGCTGACGAAATGGGAGCCCCAGGGCCGCTGTTGCTTGACTATGGGACCAGTCGGGGCGCGGCAGCCTTAGGATTGCAGGCAGGAGTCATCGCGCCTGGCATGCTGGCTGATTTTGTCGCTATTGATCTTCGTCATCCGATGTTGGCAGGCTGGAGCGAGCAGGATTTGCTAGATGTTCTCTTCTTTGGCGCATCGCCCGCCGTGATTGAACAGGTATGGGTGCAGGGGCGCAAGGTTGTCTATAGAAAGTCTCATTAGCTTCGCCAATATTTGCAGAGCATGCCGAGATCAACAAAACTGTCGAGAGCGTAGGTCAGCGGGGTAGTGCACAGATATAGGCGGGGCCGAGAGTTAGAGCTCCCGGTCCCACTTTGTTGCTTTTCTTGATAAGGAATGCTGGCTTTAAGAAATCTCCGGCTCTAAAGGAAGCTCTAGCTGCTCCAGGTAGGCCAGACGAGTGCGCCGCGGTCTCTCGCCTGGTTCTGGTTTCAAAGGTGGAGCTTCCTCAAGCAGGCGTAGAGCCTCCTGGACCGCGCGCTCTAATTGTGGGTCTGCATTGCGCTGATAATCCTGCGGCGCGATATCAACCTCGATATCTGGATCGGTCCCATAGTTTTCTATCTCCCAGCCTACATCCTTGAACCAGTAAGCAAACTCCGGCTGCGTGGTGCTGGTTCCATCGACTAACCGATGGCGTGGGATAATCCCGATGACGCCGCCCCAGGTGCGCTTCCCAATGAGGGGCCCTAATTTCATAAGCTTGAAGCAATGGCTGAAGATATCCCCATCGGAGCCTGCATGCTCGTTGGTAAGCGCGACCATGGGTCCCTGTGGCGCTTCGCGTTGATAGGGAGTTGGTTGGCCCCAGCGCGAAAAGGTGTAACCGAGGCGGCGACGCGCCAGCTTTTCTAACAATAGCCCCGAAACGTTTCCTCCCCCATTCCAGCGTACATCAATAACGAGGGCTGGATAATCGTATTCGCTAAGATAGCTGCGGTGAAACTCAGCATAGCCCCTTGCTTGCATATCGGGAATATGTATGTAGCCTATTTTGCCCTGTGATTGAGCGTGCACAAAGCGCCGGTTCTGTTCGACCCAATCGCGATAGCGGGCCGCATTCTCCTGCGTAATCGAGAGCGTAGCGCTAGTGATGACGCGTGTCTCTTGTGTGCCGGCCTCCTCGATAGTAAGTTGCACCTCGTTGCCGGCCTGGTTGACCAGGAGCTCCTGAGGGCCGCGCTGAGGGCTCAGGCGTTGACCGTTAATTGCCAGGACCGCATCGCCTACCGAGACTTGCAGGCCTGGGGCCATGAGTGGCGAGGTCTCTTCTTTATTGGAGGGATCACCGTACACGATGCGACCGATACGATAGCGCTGTGCCGCCGCATCATAGGTCCAATCGACGCCAAGAAAGCCCTGGCGATAGTAACGGCTGATATAATACTCTCCGCCATATTCATAGGCGTGCGAGGTACCGAGCTCACCTTGCAGTTCATGGAGCAAATCAGAGAGCTCTGAGCGGGAGCCAACGCGCTCAAGCAGCGGCGCATACTGTGCGTACACGGCGTCCCAATCAATCCCGGACATATCGGCATCCCAGAATTGCTCACGCTGGAGCCGCCAGGCCTCGGCAAACATTTGCTTCCATTCCGCTGACGGCTGGACAGAGACTTTTATACGACCCAGGTCAAGCCAGCCAGTATCGCGGCCGGCATGATCGTTATTCTCGGATCTTTGGACTTTCTCGCCGGCTTTGGCGATCCGAAAACGCTGGCGTGTGCGATATAGAAGTGTTTTCGCATCGCGCGAAAGGCGAAAATCGCTAACGTTCTCAATAAGACGTTCGTTCTTCTGCGTCTCAAGATCAAAACTCTCGATCCAGCCCTTGTCGCGCGTCTCGTTAGAGAGCGTAGCTTGCAGCGGAAAAGCCAGCAGGAGCACCTTGCCGCGTATGCCGCAGATAGCGCGGTAGCGGCCCTCACCGATTGGGAATGGGATGGCTCGGGCGGTGATACCCTCAAGATCAATAGTCAGCGGGCGCGGCTTTTTCCCTTCATCGCCCTTCTCTTCCTTTTCGCCATTGCTCTTGTTGCCATTCTCGCTTGCCTCTCCCTCGGCGTTGCGCTTTCTGCCGGAGGCCTCTTTATCTGACAAGAGCTTTGATTCGGGAGTAAAAGGGGAGCGCAAGTCTTTGCGCAAGGTGATGGCATAGGGCTGGATGCCGCGCGGAAAGCTGAATTCGAACTGCAAGGAATCGCGCACGGGATTAAAAGCGCGGTAGCCTAAAAAGTAGAGATATTTCCCATCGGGATCAAAGGATGGCGAGATATCTTGTAAAACTGGCTCGGTCGCGAAGTACGTTTCGCCGCTCTCCATATACCCTAGCTTGATTGCGCGCTTCTGGCTAGTGGAAGCGAAGCTATAGGCCAACCAGCGTCCATCGGGTGACCAGGCCAGGTCTTCAATGAGCCCGTACTCACTATGATCGAGGACTGCCGCTTGTTCGGACCTCACATCGACGATAAGTAGCTCGTTGCGGTGATTGGCTACAGCCACAAGCCCATCTGCCGGTGAGACGGCTAGCTCAACAACACGGCCAAGCTCAATATCGGCAAGCTGCTTTGCTTCGCCGGCTTCCTCTGGATCGAAAATTACCAATGCTTCTCGGCCAGGTGCGTCGCAGATAGCCACCAACCGTTTTTCATCGTAGAGCCACTGTAGGAAGCGGTAACGCACACCATCGGGCTCGCCGTATTGTAAGACGGCTCCCTCCCAGTTGCTCATTGTGAAGGCTTTGCCACGCGTCGTGAGCGCCAGGGCATAGCCCTGTGGATGGAGCTCAAACGTATCAAGGTACGAAGTGGCCGAGACAAACTTGCGGCTGAGTTGGGCGCGCTGGCTGGGCAGGGTTATATCAACGCGCTGTACCGTATCGGCATAGGGATCAAACAGATAGAGATCGGCGGCAGCCTGGAAGACTAATCTGTGCCCGTCTGTGGAGAGGTGGCGTGCATAAAAATCCTGCTGCTGTGTATGGCGGCGGAGATCAGTCCCAAGTGGAGTGCAGGAATAGACATTACCCACTCCCTCATGGTCGGAAAGGAAATAGATCCTATCTCCAACCCAGCATGGATCGACAATATTTCCGCGCAATTGTAGGAGCCGCACGAAGTTTCCATCACCACGCGTATCGCACCAGAGATGACCTACAGTGCCACCCCTATAGCGCTTCCAGTATGCAGGCTCTTCGCTATTGCGCCCGAGGACGATTCCGCCTTGCGGCCCATAGGAGATGGCGTTAGCCATGCCGAAGGGGAGCTGCTGGGGCTGGCCGCCTTGTGGACTTATCGCATAGATAACTTTGTAGCCAGTAGTGAATTGTCCAGCGCTGCTGGCATAGAGGATATGCTCTCCAGACGGAGACCAGCCGGCTACCCGGCAGCTTGAGGTGCTCTGGAAGGTTAAACGTTGCGCGGGACCGCCAGGTGCAGGCATTATATAAACCTCACTTGGGCCTTCTTCGCGTCCAACAAAGGCAAGCAATTGACCATTGGGCGCGAAGCGGGGATAGCTGATTCTACCTGTACCGGCTGTAAGACGCTCCGCACGTCCACCACTGCTTGATACAAGCCAGAGATCATCTTCAGAAACAAATACAATCCTGTCCTGGAAAATGGTAGGGAACCGCACGTATCCCTGAGATGGCATGCTGCCTCCTTCTATGTATGAGGACCTGTAGTATATATTTATTGACTATACCTGCTCGTGCCAGAACACAGAGTAGGTAGATATACTTGTAGGAGAGGATATACAGTGTATGTCGTATCAGGTTGTCTGATACTGTTCTTCATTATTGGATGCTATTGTAGCACAACTCTATATAAGTGTCGAGAGCAGTAAGGGTAGGAAAGAGTAACAGCAATCAAGGTATACACAAGCGGTAATTCTGGCAGAAAAATTCAAGAAATCCTTAACCCCTTGCCAGAATAGAAAAATGATGGTAACCTCAACCTGCTATCATTCCACTCTACACCAGAGGAGAATTTCTATCCATGCCACCACAGACGCTAAAGGATCAGAATAATTCGATGTCAAAGCATAGTAATCGGCCTGGGCAGCGCCAGAAAGAGCGCCTGTTACGCCAGGAGCGCCGTTTACGTAGACAGCGTATCATCACTGCCACTGTTGCTCTGGTTATTGTAGTCGCGCTGGCTGGAATTGGCTTCTGGCAGTATGAGCAATATACTGCCAGACAGCAGGCTGCCGCCGATAAAGTTAAGAATCAGCATGCGACCGCAACTGCCATCGTCGAAGGAACCACGACGGCAGCCGCTAATGCCAGCGCTAGCGTGGTTGCCAACGCCACGGCAACTGTTGGCGCGCAGGCCTCCGCAACTGCTATCTCAAAGGCAATGTCCACTGTTACTGCAGGTTCTCCCATACCTTCTGCCGGCCCTGCCACTCCTCCTACAGTGACTGGTACACCCAAAGCCCTGGCTGATGGCTTGAAGTATATTGATGTTAAAGAGGGACAAGGACCCGAGGCTAAAGCTGGCAGCTCCGTTACCGTGCAATATACAGGCTGGTTTGCTAGCAACGGGCAGAAGTTTGATAGCAGCTATGATCATGGCGGGCAGCCTTTCACTGTGGCGCCTTTAGGGCAAGCGCAGGTGATTAAAGGCTGGAATGAGGGTCTGGTAGGGATGAAGGCTGGCGGCACAAGACGCCTCTTTATCCCGGCCGCACTGGCTTATGGTTCCCAACCCCCACAGGGCATACCACCCAATGCTGATCTGATTTTCGATGTGACAGCCCTCATTGTTCAATAAAGTTTTGGGATAATCAGAGTCCCGCCAGACCTCAGCAGGGGTTGGCGGGACCTCTTCATTCTGCCCGTAAGCCTTGCCCTTCCCCTAATTTCTAGCCGATTGCCCTTGACTTTTGTTAAATCTGAAGGTATACTCTTAACAATTTGAAATGCGTTCCCGACAAATTCACAAAACGGAAAAGGCACGGCATCCTCATGGCATCAACTTACTGGATACAGACGTTAAACAGAATAATGCAGAAGAAGTTTCGTCTCATCCATAGGCAGGATGGTCCCGGTGCTTTTTTAAAAGATTATATTTTTTCCTCACCCCGTTGATTCAGGGGTGAGGAATTTTTTTTTGACGTAAAGGGTCTCCACCTCTCCCAACAGTGTGGTCAGGCGAAGGTCGCTCCCTGCATATTCAAGAGACATAGGATCACATAGAGGAGCAGCGTGGAAGAAAAGGATGACCTGTCAAGCTGTCGTTGTTATCAGGTGGCTGTAAAACATACTGGAGGTTCTATGAGTCAAGTTGCAGTTTATCCACATACTGAGCCTGCTATGATCAATGGAAGTTTCAAGGGAAAGGATATTGTCTCGCTTGATCAGTTTACGGCAGAGGATCTGCAGGTGGTATTTGCTCTGACCCACAAAATGAAGCAGATTGCTCTCAATAATGAGGCATCGCGGCTACTGGAGGGCTTTGTTATCTCTCTCCTGTTCTTCGAGCCTTCCAGTAGAACTTTTGGTTCGTTTGCCTCTGCTATCAAGCGGCTGGGAGGACAAACGATTGAGCTGCAAAATCCAGAAACCACCTCCTCAGTCTATAAGGGGGAATCGTTTGAAGATACCATCCGCGTTTTCGAGGCCTATTCTGATGCGCTGGTCTTGCGCCATAAAGTAGCCGGCTCGGCAATGTTGGCTGCCGATGCCGCCAGCTTTGTGCCAGTGGTCAATGCTGGCGATGGCAATAATGAGCATCCAACTCAGACGGTCTTGGATCTCTATACCCTATATGAGAGATTTGGTCGGCTCGATAATCTTACCGGCTTGCTCGCCGGGGATGTACTCAACAGCCGGACATTACATTCGCTCATGCGTGGGCTCTCGCTGTTCAAAAACAACACAGTCTATCTGCTTGCTCCACGGCAGCTCCAGCTCGCCAAAGACGATTTCCTGAGCCTTAGCGCGCGCGGCTTAAGAATTATTGAGATAACTAGCGAAAGGGAGATACCCCGAGATTGTAACTTCTGGTACTGGACACGCGTGCAGAAAGAGCGCCTGGCTTCGTTGCAGGAATATCAGGAAGTTATGAAGAGCTCGTTTGTGGTCACGCCAGAGTTATTAGACGCGTATGCAAGCAAAGACATGATCCTGATGGACCCGCTACCTCGCGTCAATTCGGTTGATCCGGCAGTTGATAAGGACGAGCGAGCCGTGTATCTGAGATCACAAATCCGAAATGGACTATATACGCGTATGGCACTGCTGACGCTTATTCTTGGAAGAGCCTAACCTGGACAAAGCGGAGAAAGGTAAACAATGCAAGCTAACGTTACATCTACTCAATTGCAAATGAAAGATCAAGTGGTAAGTGAGGGAATTCTCAATATTAAGCCCTACCCTCGACGCGGTAAATTGCTGTTGGAGGATGGCACCACGTTTGAAGGAACTTCATTTGGGTATGAGAAGTCTATGGCTGGTGAGGTTGTCTTTGGCACTGGTATGGTCGGCTATCCCGAGTCTTTGACCGATGCCTCGTTTGCCGGACAAATTCTGGCTATGACTTATCCAATTATTGGGAACTATGGAGTACCTGATAGCTCAAGATGGGAAGATGATAAAATTCATGTTGCGGGACTGATTGTCTCGCATTATATCGATACGCCTTCGCATGCGCAGTCTACTATGGAGCTCGGAGCCTGGTTAAAGCGTGAGAAAATTCCTGGCTTGCAGGTGAAAGACACGCGCTTGCTAACGCAATATATACGCACTCATGGCTCAATGCTTGGCAAGATCATATTTGAGCGCGATGTTCCCTTCTATGATCCCAACGCTGTCAACCTGGTTGAACAGGTCTCGGTAAAGCAGGTCTTACGCGAGGGCCAGGGCGAGCAAACTATCGTGCTGATTGATTGCGGGGCCAAGCGCAATATCAAACGTAGCCTGCTGGCCCGCAATGTACGGGTGATCACAGTGCCCTGGGATTGGGACCTGTTTGCGCCGGGCAATGACTTTACCTTTGACGGCATTGTCATCTCCAATGGTCCGGGCAATCCAAAATTGGCCCAGAAAACTATTAAAACTGTCAAGACAGCCCTTGAGCGCAAGATCCCGACGCTGGGTATCTGTCTGGGCCATCAACTGCTGGCGCTGGCAGCTGGCGGGGATACGTATAAGTTAAAGTTTGGGCATAGAAGTCAGAATCAGCCCTGCTTATTGCAAGACTCAAAGCGCTGCTTTATTACAACTCAGAATCATGGCTTTGCCGTTGGCGTATTGCCTCCTGACTTTGCTCCCTGGTTTGTCAATGCAAATGATGGCAGCAATGAGGGTATGCGCCATGTGCGTGATTCATTTCTCTCTGTACAGTTCCATCCAGAGGCGACACCGGGACCTGTGGATACCGATTGGATCTTCGATTACTTCCTGGAGCAAGTGAAAGGGGCAGGAAACTAAGGTGACAAGCGAGCTACGTAAAGTGTTGGTGTTGGGGGCGGGAGCTCTCAAGATTGGGCAATCGGGAGAATTCGATTATTCAGGCTCTCAGGCCTTGAAGGCTTTGCGCGAAGAGGGTATCAAGACCGTCCTGGTTAACCCTAATATCGCAACTATTCAGACCTCGAAATTGCTGGCAGATACTGTCTACTTCTTACCGGTGACTGCCTTCTTTGTCGAAAAAATTATTGCCAAAGAGCGCCCAGACGGTATTCTGCTCTCCTTTGGAGGGCAGACCGCGCTTAATTGCGGTATCGCTCTACATCAGAGCGGCGTGCTGGAAAAGTACAATGTGCGCATTCTAGGGACGCCTGTCTCGGCCATTATCCTGACCGAGGATCGCCAGGAGTTTGCCGAGCATCTGCACAGCATCGATATTCCTACGCCCCAAAGCCACAGCGCCGAGACGCTGGAAGAGGCCTTGCGCATCGGCGAAGAGATTGGCTTCCCGGTGATGGTGCGCGCTGGCTTTGCCCTTGGTGGCCAGGGCTCTGGGATTGCTAAGGATAGAGAGAGGCTGAAAGAGATTGTTACCGGCGCGCTGGCCTTTGCTCCTCAGGTGCTTATCGAGCAATATCTGCATCACTATAAAGAGGTGGAATATGAGGTAGTGCGCGATGCCTACGATAATTGTGTAACAGTGTGTAACATGGAGAATATGGACCCGCTGGGGATTCATACCGGCGAGTCCATAGTTCTGGCACCCAGCCAGACACTTACCAACTATGAATATCACACGTTGCGAGCCGCCTCGATTGCGATTGTCAGAAGCCTGGGCATTGTGGGCGAATGTAATGTGCAGTTCGCCCTTGATCCCCGCACCTCGGCCTACTATGTGATCGAGGTCAATGCGCGCCTCTCGCGCAGCTCAGCCCTTGCCAGCAAGGCTACCGGCTATCCGCTGGCCTATGTCGCGGCTAAACTGGCGCTAGGCTATGCTCTCACTGAGCTGACCAATCGCGTAACGGGCGTGACGCAAGCTTGCTTTGAACCAAGCCTTGATTATCTTGTCGTCAAGATTCCGCGCTGGGACCTTGATAAATTTAAGGGCGTTGATGAGACGATCGGCACCGGCATGAAGTCAGTGGGCGAGGTTATGGGCATTGGGCGCACATTTGAAGAAGCCTTTCAGAAGGCTATTCGTATGCTTGACCTGGATTTTGAGGGTGTGACTTCAGAAAAGGCTTTCGATAAAGAGAATATTGCTGCGCAAGACATTCTTGACCGTTACCTCTATAGGCCGACGCCTAAACGTATGTTTGCCCTCTCTCTGGCCCTGCGTCAGGGTATGTCGGTTGAAGAGATCTCTGAGATTACAGGAATTGATCCCTGGTTTTTGCAGCGCATCAAGCTTATTGTCGATATGGAAAAGGCTGTACAGGCCGAGCCAGAGCTTTCCGCATCTCGTCTCCTGACCCTCAAACAGATTGGGATCTCGGATAAGCGCATTGGCGAGCTGCTCGGCAAGAGCGGGCTGGAGATTCGCGCGCAGCGCAAACAGTTTGGTATCACGCCCTGGGTGTTTCAGATCGATACCTTAAGCGGCGAATTTCCCTCAGATACCAACTATCTCTACATGACCTATAACGGACAGCATCATGACGTTGAGGCCTTGAAAGCCTCAAGTATCGCCATCCTTGGCTCTGGACCGTATCGAATCGGCTCTTCTGTCGAATTTGACTGGACAAGCGTCAGCACGGTAGAGGCGCTCAAAAAGCACAAGAAGCGCACTGTGGTCATTAACTGCAACCCTGAAACTGTTTCGACGGATTATGACACTTCGGACCGCCTCTACTTTGAAGAACTTACCTTCGAGCGCATCGCCGATATCTGCGAGTTTGAAGAACCTTATGGCGTCATCGTATCCGTAGGAGGACAAACGCCAAATAACCGGGCTAAAGCTCTCCAGCGCTATGGCTTCTCCATTCTGGGCACAGATGCCAGCAATATTGATCGCGCAGAGGACCGCAGCAAATTCTCGCAGTTGCTGGATTCGCTGGGCATCCGTCAGCCGGAATGGGACTCCTTTGTGGATCTTAGCGGCCTTACCAGCTTTGCCGAGCGCGTCGGCTATCCAGTGCTTGTACGCCCGTCTTATGTGCTCTCCGGTAGTGCCATGAATGTTTGCTACACGCAGGAGGAGCTAGAGCGCTATACGCGCGAAGCTGCCGCAGTCTCGCCCGAGTATCCTGTGACGGTCTCTAAATTCTTTGAGAAGGCCAAGGAAATCGAGCTCGATGCTGTGGCGCAGCACGGCGAGATCAAGGCCTTTGTCATCTCGGAACACATCGAGAATGCCGGCGTCCATTCGGGCGATGCCACGATTGTCCTGCCGCCGCAGACGATCAATGAGCAGACGCGCAAGAGAATCACAGAAATTGGCCATGCTGTGGCTAAAGCGCTAGAGATCACCGGACCCTTTAATATGCAGTTTCTTGCCAGGGATAACGAAGCCTATGTGATCGAAGTGAATCTGCGCGCCTCGCGTACCTTCCCGTTTATCTCGAAGGTAACAGGAGTCAATTTTATCGATATCTTTGTCGATGCCCTCTTTGAGAAAAATGTCCCGGCCGTCACTCTTTCACCACTCAGCTTTACCGCCGTGAAAGCTCCTCAGTTCTCGTTCTCTCGTCTCTCCGGGGCTGACCCGGTTTTGCGTGTAGAGATGTCTTCAACAGGGGAGGTTGCCTGCTTTGGCGAGGATGTAGAAGAGGCCTATCTAAAAGCCATCATCGCCACTGGAGGTAGTATCCCGCAGAAAGGTATCTTTATCAGTCTGGGAGGAGACGATAAAAAGGCGAAGTTCCTGGAGAGCGCCAGGTTGCTCAGTAAACTGGGCATTCCGCTCTATGCTACCGAAAAGACCTGCGCGTTCTTACGGGCTCATGATATTGAAGCAACCATGCTCTATAAAATACATGAGCAGCGTTCGCCCAACATTCTTACCTACTTCCGCGATGGGAAGATCGACCTGGCAATCAATATTGTCGACAGGTACGTGCAGAAGGAAGTGGATGACGATTACGCCATGCGCCGCTTTGCGATTGACCACAACATTCAGCTGTTTACCAAAATCAAGCAAGCGCGGCTGTTTGCGAAGGCGATAGTAGAAAAAGACCTGGCGACAATTCCTATCAAATCCTGGAACGAGTACTAGAGCAAAGAGCGTATCATGCATACAGAGACCCCTGGCTCCCCTGATTGCCGCGGGTCTCTGCAGAGTGTGTACAATAAGGAGATGAATATGTCGGCGAATACGACTGTGGAAAGAATAAATACTGATGTCCTGATCATTGGCTCTGGTGGAGCGGGTTTGCGCGCGGCTATCGCAGCGACTGAGGCGGGCGTAAAAGTTCTGGTTATTGCCAAGGAGCAGCTTAAGGATGCCCACACGGGCTGGGCCATGGGCGGCATCAACGTAGCAATTAAGGACCCGGCCACTCCCCAGATGCACTTCGATGATACCATCAATGGTGGCTGGTATATCAATAATTATAAACTGGCAAGGATTTTTGCTGAAGAGATGCCGGATCGCGTGCACGATCTTGAGCGCTATGGCGTGCAGTTTGACCGCTTGCCCGATGGAACCTATTTTACCTGGGCTGGCGGCAAGCAATCGGCTCCCTTGAACCTGTGTGCCGGCGATTATACCGGGCGCGAGATGATGCGCGGCCTGCTGGCTGAAGTACACAGGCTACAGGTTCCATTCCTTGAGAATCACTATGTGATCAGGCTGATCAAGCAGGGCGATAGAGTTGTCGGAGCTTATCTAATCGACAATCAGACGGGACAGTATAAAGTAGTGCAGGCAAAGGCTACCATCGTTGCCACAGGTGGTGGTGGCAACATGTACAAGGTCAATACCAATGCTCCCAGCAACACTGGTGAAGGCTATGCCTGGGCACTCGATGTTGGCGCTGAACTTGTTGATATGGAGATGGTGCAATTCCATCCTACCGGCATGGCCTATCCGCCCGAGAAGCGGGGAACCCTGGTGACAGAAAAGGTGCGTGGTAACGGCGGTATTCTCAAAAACAGGCTTGGCGAACGCTTTATGCAGCGCTATCAGCCCCAGCGTCTTGAACTGGCCGGGCGTGACGAGGTTGCCCGCGCAATTTATCAGGAGATTCAAGAAGGCCGTGGTACCGAACACGGGGGTGTCTATCTCGACGTGACCCATTGGGAAGAAGGTAAGGTAGAAAAGCTGGTTCCAGATGTCTTTGCCGAGCATATGGAAGTGGGTATCGATATTCGCAAGCAGATGATGGAGATCTCACATTCCATGCATCACATGATGGGTGGCTATGCCATTACTGAGTGGGGAGAGACAAATGTGCCGGGCCTCTACGCTGCAGGTGAGGTAACTAGAAGCATTCATGGAGCCAACCGCCTGGGTGGTAATTCTATCGCTGAGGGCCAGGTATTTGGCCGGCGTGCGGGCCTGCGGGCCGCCGATTATTGCCAAAACGTCTCGACACCCCAGGTAACGCAGCAGGCCATCGATAGCGAAGTTGCGCAGATGGAAGCCCTGCTCCACAAAAAGGCAGGCGTGAAGCCAACTGATATGTTGAGCAGCATTAAGGCAGTAATGTGGGATAACGTCGGTATCATTCGCGATGAAGAGAAGCTCAAGCTGGCTCGGCAACAACTTACGCAGCTACGCCAGCAGGCGCAGGATCTTTACGCCGAGAATACCCAGCAATTGCAGGCAAGCCTGGAAATTCAGGATATGCTGCGTGTGGCCGAGGTGATTGTCGAGTCCGCGCTGGAGCGCAAGGAAAGCCGGGGCGCTCACTATCGCTCAGACTATCCGCAGATGGACCCGGCCTGGGAGAAGAATATCTATATTAAGCAGAATAGTGATGGTAAGTTAGTGACGAGGACTGCGCCTCCTGTGAAAGAGTAGGAAATAATCGTGTCTTCATCTTCAACCCTGCTTGGATCGTTGGTGCTGCCTGATCGCGTCGTGGCCGGTACGTTGCATATTGCCGAGGGGAAGATCGTAAAGATCGAAGAAGGCTATGTACAGGGAAAAGAGAATGTGCTTGACTTTCGGGGCAAGTACATTCTGCCCGGCCTGATAGAGGTGCATGGGCATTTCCGCGAACCTGGCCTCGAACACAAAGAAGATATACCGCATGGCACGCGTGCGGGCCTGGCCGGTGGCTATACCACAGTCTTTGATATGCCCAACGTCAGGCCACCAACGACGACTGTTGAGCGTGTAAAAGAGCAGCTCAAGCGCTATACCGGGCGCTCCTATTGCGATTTCGCCATTAATATGGGAACTGCCGTCGAAGATATTAGCGAATTGGAGCGGATCGAAAAGCGCTTGATCACTGGCGTAAAAATCTTCACGGCGGGCCATGCAACAACGCCTACCACCATTCCGCACTTGAGCGATATCGCGCGGATCTTTGAGATTCTGGGCAAGCGTGGGATTATGGCCCTGCTGCATGCAGAGAACCAGGAACTTGTCAATTACTTTACGCATAAGTATCGCGATGAGCTACAGCGGAACGATCCTGCCGTATGGAGCGAGGCAAGAAATCTTTCGGTTGTGCTAACCTCGGCCCTGGAGATGATTGCTCTGGCCCGCCAGTTTGGCGTGAAGCTCTACCTGTTGCACCTCTCAACCACTGAGGAGTTCGCGGCAGTAGAATTTGGGCGTAAGATTGGTGTTGATGTGCATGGCGAGATTGCTGCCTATCAGCTTGCCTTTCACACGCAGGATTACGAACGCTATGGCAACCTGATCAATGTAGCCCCAGCGCTACGGACCCCTGAAGAGCAAAAGAAGCTGTGGCAGCTCTTGCGCGAAGGGAAAATCGATGCAGTCATTTCCGAGCATACGCCGCATCTTTTGGCCGAGAAGCAGAAGGCTAGCGTATGGGAAATTGCTTCGGGCATGCCGGGCATCCAGGAAACCCTTCCAGTCATGGTTACCAACTGGATCAAGCACTTTGGACAGGCTACCTTGGAGGAAGGCCTGGTGCGTATTGCCCAGGTATGCTCGCAGAATATCGCCGCCATTTTTGATTTTTCCCAGAAAGGCGGCCTGGTGGCTGGTAAGGATGCTGATCTTGTCGTGATTGATCCCGCGCAATCCTGGACGGTGCGCAAAGCCGATCTCTTTACCAAGAATCGTTGGTCAGCGTATGAAGGAATGGAACTTGTTGGCAGGCCACAGGCGACTTTCTTGCGCGGAGCACTAACCTATCAGCATGGTGAAATTGTCGGCGATCCGCAAGGTAAGTGGATCGTCAGAGCTTGAGAGACAGAGAGATAGTGGAATGAATGATCCAAAGATTATGCAGATCTTTGCCGATGCAGGTGCGGTGATCAGCGATAGCCATTTTGTGTATAGCTCTGGGCGCCATAGCTCGGTCTATATCAATAAAGATGCCCTTTATCTGCATACAGAAGTAATCGCACAGCTCTGTAGTATGCTGGCTCAACCTTTTGAGGCGGAGCAGATCGATGTAGTGGTTGGGCCTGTGCTGGGTGGTATTGTCCTTTCGCAATGGGTTGCCCACGCCCTCAATGTGCGCCGCAGCTTAGGCGAGACGCTATCTGTCTATGCCGAGAAGGGCGCAGATGGCACAGATAAAAAGTTCTTCTTTGGGCGTGGCTACGACAAGCATATCGCTGGCAAGAATATCCTCGTGGTAGAAGATGTGCTCACAACAGGTGGCTCCGTGCGCCAGGTAATCGATCTTGTCCGCCGGCAGGGAGGGAATGTTGTGGGTTTGAGCGCCTTATGTAATCGCGGGAATGTGCAGCCTGCCGACGTTGGCGATGTGCCGATCCATACGCTCATCAAAATTACGCTGCAGACCTATAGCGAGAGCGAATGTCCTTTCTGTCAGCAGCAGGTTCCTATCAATACGGAGCTGGGCAAGGGCAGAGCCTTCCTGGCTCGCCAGAAGGCAGTTGGCTAATAAACTTGAGTCTGTGGCATACTATCATAGTTGCGTTAGGTTCTAGTAAGAGCCGACACGAGGGGTAAAATAAGCGAAACAGGAATGTCTCGCCCGAGAAAGAGAGGCATTCCTGGCGAGAAGCAGATTATGCTCAGCCACAAGCTAGCAAATTTTCTTTCATCTTTTTTATCCCGGGATGCTCGTGCTATGGGAAGAGCTAAGCTAGATAGAGAGGTTTGATCCATGGATACAGGTATTGCAAAAAATATTGCCATCTGGAATAGCAGGGCCGAGGAATACGATAAGTTTCGCCCGCGACCGCCGGCCGTCATCCTTGATCTATTTACGCAATTGACTCATACGTCAAAGCCGCAGCTTGTTGTAGATCTGGGAAGCGGGACCGGTCTATCAACCTTGTTGTGGGCTCCCAGAGCCCAGCGCGTGGTAGGGATTGAGCCAAATGATGAAATGAGACGCCGGGCTGAAATACATAAGGATGAGCAGAACATTGCTAATGTGCAGTTTCGTAGCAGCATTTCCTCTCAAACCGGTCTTCCCGATGGCAGCGCTGATATTGTGACCTGCTCGCAGTCCTTACACTGGATGGAGCCAGCATCAACCTTTGCCGAGATTGCGCGCATCTTATGCCCTGGTGGACTGTTTGCGGCTTATGACTATGACTGGCCGCCAACCGTGAATTGGCAAGCGGAACAGGCCTATGCTGATTTAGAAGAGTGCATTGAGCAAATTCGGAACAAACTGGGCATTGGGCGCAATGTGCAATCATGGCCCAAACATGAACACCTCGCGCGCATACAGGCTAGCGGCCATTTTCGCTTCACCAAGGAGATACTGGTGCATCACGTAGAGGAGGGGAATGCCGAACGCTTTGTCGGCCTGGCTTTAAGTAACTATATCGCTGAATATCTACAGCGTGGGTTGCGCGAAGAGGAGATCGGCTTTGATCGCTTTAAAGCCAGCGTTCATAACGCGCTTGGCGAGAAACAATGGTCTTTCTATTTCAGCTATCATATCAGGATGGGGATTAAGTAGCTATGACAAGGGTTTCTTCTGAGGCAGGCGCTAAGGCGCAAGCAACTACATTTATAGGTATGCTAGAACAGCGTTGGCAACAGGGCAAATTTGTCTGTGTGGGCCTTGACTCCGACTATGAACGCTTGCCTGCAATAGCGAAACGGGCAGGCTCTGTTGAAGAAGCCATCTTTGTGTTCAATCGTGAGATCATTGATGCCACGCATGATCTGGTTTGTGCTTACAAGCCCAACAGCGCATTTTACGAAGCTCAGGGCGAGGATGGATTGCGCGCGCTGGCCAGGACCGTGCGCTATATCAAAGAGCGCTATGCGGCAATCCCGGTTATACTTGATGCCAAGCGCGCAGATATTGGTAGCACCAATCATGGATATGTGAGCTCTGCCTTTGATCATTTAGGGGTAGATGCGATTACCGTACATCCCTATTTAGGCAAAGAGGCACTTGCGCCTTTCCTAGAGCGCAAGGAAAAAGGTATTATTGTTCTGGCCAAGACTTCAAATCCTGGGGCCGGAGAGCTTCAGGATCTGCCAGTTGGCGAGGCCCGTGAGCCGCTCTATCAAGTTGTGGCTCGGCATATTGCCAGCGATTGGAATGCTCAGGGAAACTGTGCGCTTGTTATAGGGGCGACGTATCCTGCAGATCTGGCAAAGGTGCGTGCGCTGATCGGCGATATGCCAATTCTCATTCCCGGCATTGGAGCGCAGGGCGGTGAGATTGCGGCCACTGTAACAGCTGGTAAAGATAGCCGAGGCTGGGGCATGATTATTAATTCATCGCGCGGAATTATCTATGCCTCCCATGGCGATGATTTTGCCGGCGCATCACGGCAGGCCACAGAGCAGCTAAGCGCTGAAATTAGTCGGCAGCTTTCTCATTAGATTTCCTATAGCCATTATATTGAGGAGCTTATAGACCAAGTGGAGAAATTCAGGGATGAGGGGTTGGCTTAAATGGCTGCCCCTCGTCCCATTTGCCGACAAGTGTAGATTTGCTCTGTAACTTCCTTGATAATTGGCAAACGAGAGAGAAGCGCACCTTCCCTGGCGAATTAAGCGCTCCTTGTAACGACAAAGATAGGTTTTTCCTCAGTTCCCGTCGCCTATTGATTTCCTAGAGCCATTAAATCGCTTACTTTGCAGGCTCGTCTTCTTGCTTGCTCACCTTCCAGGTACGATGCATATTAGTCTCCATCTTCTGCAGATAAGCTTCCTGAAGATCAACGCCGGTATAGTTAGCCAGTTTAAAGATGTATGCAAGACAATCTGCTAGCTCCTGACCCAGGTTTTCCCGATTTTGCGCTAGCGCCTCCTCAATGGGGATCGCCGGCTCCCCAGAAGTGCGCTCAGACTCGGTGAGCCAGTGTACTTTCTTCAAAACTTGCGCAACTTCTCCCACTTCACCGCTGAGCAACGTCATATTGAGAAAGATATCAGTATTAAAGCTATTCTTCTCATCCAACCAGCGATGAAACGCCTGAAAATCCTGAATTGTACGCATCGCGTTAGGAAACGCGAGCTCGTCCGCCTTTCCCATAAAACAATCCTGACTAGTATTTCTGTTTTTTTATTATACGTAGTGATCAGCAAACTGGCTACATATACACGGCTTTTTGCTGTATCGCTTCAGCACCTGTTTAAGAGATCCGGCTCGGGCTTAGATGCGCTCTAATGGTTCAAAGCCCATAACGCGTAGCACGTTATTCATGGCCTGGATCGTAGCCACCACTAGTATTGCTCGGAAAGCCTTCACGTGCTCGTTTGTCTCTTTAACTATCGCCGTTGTATGTTCATAGAAGTCGGTGAAATGGGCGGCCAGATCATAGGCGTAGGAAGCCAGTAACGGTGGAGCAAGCTGCTCACTGGCCTCGGCCAGGCGACGTGGATAAGCGTCAATATGGCGTAGCAGTTCCCACTCGCTCTGCTCAAGTTGCTCCGGCAGCACTTCCAGATGCTCAGGTATAGCATAGCCTTCTTCTTGCAAGCGACGCTGAATACTATTGGCCCGCGCGTAGGCATATTGGATATAGACCCCAGTATCTCCGCTGGGGCGAATTGCCTCATCCATATCCAGAGTAATGATCTGCTGCAGATTAAAGCGGACCATAAAGTAGCGGATGGCAGATGCCGCAAGAGCAGCAGTAGTCTCCTCGGGAAGATCAGGCTTCCCAGTCTGCTTGTGTACTTCGCGCATGCGTTCAATCGCTGTATTGATCAGATCGTCGGCCTTAATCTCGATGCCCTTGCGCCCCGACATGGCATAGAATTCGCGCCCGTCTGATGTGTCGATGCCCAGGCGCGCGGCGGTTGCCCTGGAGAGCGTCACGACTTCGTAGCCGATATGCTTTGAATTATCGGCTTGCTCTAAGTAGCCAAGGCGGCGCAAACTTTCATAGACAACCTGCTGTGTGTAGGATTGGCGCACATCGATAACATTAATCACGCGCTTAGCGTGGCCAAACTTTTTGGGATCGCCTTTTTCGTTGGCTGTCCCCGGCTTACTCTGGGGAGTGAACATTGTCCAGAGCTTGCGTCCGTCATGTTGTATGCCCCAGGACGCATAGTGGAACTGCACGCCTATCGCCGGGTCATCGGTCAGACCAAATTTCCAGAGCTGATTGGCAATATCTTTGGCCGTATAGGTAGCTGTGCCGTCGCTTCTGACCAGGATCTTATCCTGCATGCGCTCGTTTTCCTCATTATTCTGTGCCTCTCCATCGCCAAAGGGCAGTATCCAGCAGCCAGCAGCCGGGCCAGTCTCGGGCTTCTCTAGTAGGCCACGCTGGCGTAGCATCTCAAATGTATGCTGCCATAGACCCGCATGCAAGATGGCCGATTCCCAGGTCAGCAAATCGTAGGATATATTCAAACGAGACATAGTTTTGAGATGAGCCTGTACAATCTGGCGTGAGAGATCTGAGGCCTGGGCAGGATAATCGGGGCCAGAAGTGGGTTCCTCACCTTGCTCAATTGCGTGCAATATTGTTCGACGCAGATCTTTTAGCTCCGGTTGCTCTTCATATGCCTTGCCGACTGCTACATAGATGCGCGAACAATAATAGTCGAAAGTTTCGCCGGGTAACATATCATTGCCACCGGGCAACTCTAGCTTCCCTTGTTGGAGCAGATTAAGGCCCACAACGACATCGGCGACCTGTACGCCGGAATCATCAATGTAGTTCTCGGCCTCAACTGTGTAGCCCTGCGAACGTAACATGCGTACAACTGTATCGCCAATGCAAGAATTGCGTAGATGGCCTACATGAGCAGCCTTATTACTGTTGATGGCTGTATGTTCGACTATAACTTTTGTGCCTATGCCGATTTCGTTTTGTCCAAAATCGGGACCAGCCTCAAGTATTCGCTCAATAATAGCCTTACCTATATTTGGACGATTCAGGCGAAAATTAATATATGCCGGTTTGGTAACTGTAATCTCCTGAATGGCGCTGCTATTGAGCGTGCGTAATATATTTGCCAGCGCCTCCGCGATGGGCAATGGTGGGCGACCCAATCTCTTCTTACCGGCCCATGACATGACTGGCATGGAATAGTCACCGAAACTTGCTTGTGCTGAGAAACGCAAATCTATAGGAAGTTGTTCAATATCAAATTCAATCTGTTCTTTCTCAAGATACGTTCTTATCGCCTGCTTTACAAGTAAGGTGAGATATTCATAAATGTCTTCTGTCTGAGATGCGGCCATAGGTTGTACCTCACTATGTGCTGTCATTACTTCCCTCTCTTCGATCCAGATAATGAAATCTACTATAACGCAGGTTTGAGGCATGGTCAAGCGTTTACTTTAAAGCTGCAAGGGCTGGCTCGTTGTTAGCTGTTTGAGGACAGAACAATCCCTCTTTAGCCGGCCGGCGCGCTCGGCTTAATTTTAAGCCGGCCTACCCAATGTGGCGCGAGGAGCGAAATAGCTGATAATGGGAAAGCATCGATTAAAGACGAGGTAGCAGCCTTGCTATTTCCTAGCCTTTTCTTACTTGGGTGGGTGTTCTATGCTGAGCTGTGGAAAGGTAGATTATACAATCTGCCTCTCCACTTGTGGGATATATTAAGCTGTTAAGCATCAAGCGTGCTGACATCACCGACAGGCTGGCCGAGCTCCTTGGCGCGGATGACGCGGCGCATGATCTTGCCCGAGCGCGTCTTGGGCAGGCTGGGGACAAATTCCAGCTCCTCGGGAACTGCCAGCGCGCCTACGCTGGCTCGCACGTGCTTCTTGAGCTCAGCGATCATGGCCTCGGAGGCCTCGTTGCCTTGCTTGAGGATCACAAAGACCTTGACATGCTCACCCTTGACCGGATCGGGCTTGCCGATGGCGGCTGCCTCGGCCACCGCTGGATGGCTGACCAGGCTTGACTCGATCTCCATGGAACCCAGACGATGGCCGCTGACCTTGATCACATCATCGACACGGCCCTGCACCCGGATGTAGCCCAGATCATCTCTTGTCGCGGCATCGCCAGCAAAGTAGACGTCGGGAATGGTCTCCCAGTAGGAGCGATAGCGCGCCGGATCGCCATAGATGGTACGCATCTGCGCTGGCCAGGGATGGCGCACGATCAGGAAGCCCCCTTTGCCCACCGGTACCGGCTTGCCGTTGCTATCGACAATATCGGCCTCAATGGTGGGCAGGGGCCGGGTGGCGCTGCCGGGCTTGAGGGGCTGGCGGATGGTGGGACTGATCAGGATCATGCCCGTCTCGGTCTGCCACCAGGTATCCATGACGGGCAGGCTATCGTGGCCGATGTTGTGGCGATACCACATCCAGGCTTCTGGATTGATTGGCTCGCCCACCGTGCCCAGCAAGCGCAGGCTGGAGAGATCATGCTTGGCTGGCCACTGCTCCCCAAAGCGCATCAAGCCGCGAATGGCGGTTGGGGAGGTGTAGAGAATGCTCACCTTGTACTTCTCCACCACGCTCCAATATCGATCGGGCTCGGGATAGGTAGGAGTGCTTTCAAAAAGGACCCCAGTTGCTCCGTTGGCAAGAGGACCGTAGACGATATAGCTGTGGCCGGTGACCCAGCCGATATCGGCGGTACACCAGTAGATATCGTCGGGTTTGAGATCAAAGACGAACTTGGTGGTGGTATAGACGCCCACCGCGTAGCCAGCCTGCACATGCACCACGCCCTTGGGCTTGCCCGTCGAGCCGGAGGTGTAGAGAATGTAGAGCAGATCCTCGCTCTCCATCGGTTCGCAGGGCACTACCGTGTCCTCGGGGATCGTGGCGAGCAGTTCATCGAGATAGTGGTCGCGTCCTGCCTGCATGGGCACCTCTTGCCCCAAGCGGCGGACCACTACAGCTGTCTCGATTGTCGGACTCTGGCTCATAGCCTCGTCGGCAATCTTCTTGAGCTCGATGAGCTTGCCGGCCCGATAGTTGCCATCGGCAGTGATGAGGACCTTGGCCTGGGCATCGATGATACGCTCGCTCAACGCGTTCGCCGCAAAGCCGCCAAAGATCACGGTATGCACAGCTCCTAGACGTGCCACCGCCAGCAAGGCGGCCACCTGCTCAGGGATGGCGGGCATGTAAATAGCGACGCGATCGCCCTTCTTGACGCCAAGGTTCTGCAGGGCTTTGGCCAGGCGATTGGTGAGCACATAGAGGTCCTCGTAGGTCAGCGTGCGGCTCTCTCCCCCGTCGCCTTCCCAGTAGAAGGCCACCTTGTGCCGGGTGGGGGTCTGCATGTGGCGATCAAGACAGTTGTAGACGATATTGAACTTGCCGCCCACGAACCACTGGAAGAAGGGCTTGTCCTTCCACTGGAAGGTTGTCTGCCAGGGCTGGAACCAGTGGAGTTCGCGGGCCATATCCTCCCAGAACTCAAAGCGATGGGAGAGCGACCACTGATAGAAGGCCTCGTAGTCCTCAAAGCCTTTGGAGCGCATATAGGCCGTGAGGTTGGCCTGCTCTACCTGCTCCTTGGAAGGGGGAAAATACGTTCCTCAGTTAAAATGCTATCGGTATTTTCGAAACTGAGGTTACTGCTCATGCTTGTTTGTCCTCCTAATCTGGCAACATACATGTGTTGATAATGTGTATGCGGATAATGAGGTATTGACCATCGGCATAGAAGAAGTCCGTTCCGGAGCCTGCTTTTAAGGACCTCTCTGCAAGTGGTATATACATTATAACAGATAAGCCTTTTAATGCCTATCCTACCGAAGTAGGGTGTTTAGGGCTTTCCTGAGCGCCTAAAATGAGGATTCCTGAAAGCCCTGGACAGAACCAAGGCAAAGAACAGCTCGTAAGCAAGCAAGAATATTCTGGTTTTTCATTCTATCCTGCTCTTTAGAGAGTAAAAATGAATGTAGGAAAGCTCTAAATAAACGTGACCTTTGAGTCTTAAGAAGCATAGTATAAATTGTGAATAGAGTGTAACCAGGAGGGGCAGAGAATAAGACTTAAAATAGAGTGAGCTTGACAGTCAAATCTTGCACAAGCTATACTTGCTGTAAAGTAATCGGTTACCTTCGTCGCCAGCAGCATCGAACTAGAGTATTTGCCATCTTTTATCTGCAAACCAGGTTCGCTTTAAGCATATTAACTGAAAAAGTGAGCGCGGCAGAGCATTATAATTTTGGCGAGAAATCGGTAACTCTTCCAAACAAACAGGAGCGTATTTACTGAAGGAGCTGGCTGTAAGTTCTTCGTATGAAAGAAGTTTATGCCGGGCTTCGCTATTACAGTATTTAACGCGAATCCCATTGTAGCAAAAGAGGAAGGAGGAGAGCAAAGACACAGTAATATTTACGAGGATTCGGTTGCTTTGACAGTGGATTTAATTGCTGTGCTAGTAAATAAAGAAGCAAGGAGAAGCCACGCCATGAAACCCTTTCAAATAAGGCCTATTTTAGTTGCTATGGTAGCAACGATCTTAGCTGCAATGACGTTTGCCGGGTGTGGTGGTGCTACTAATAACGGCGGGAGTACCCAGGCGACGACTCTCACCGTCTATGCCAGTGGTGACGTCAATGTCCAACATCTATGGCAGAACACGTTGATTCCTGGCTTTGAGAAAGCCAATCCGAACATTAAGGTAAAGCTCATCTTTGCCGAACATGGCACGATTGACCAGACGACTCTGGCGCGCATGAGCGCAGCTGTTGCGGCGCATAAAGAGCCAGGCATGGATCTGATCGAATCAGGTATAATTACGCAGGCAGCTACAGCCAATCTGTTACAGGAAGTAACGCCTCAGCAAGTGCCCTTGATGAACCGGGTAGATCCTGCGTTGCTGCAGCAAGTGAACAATATGGCTGTGCCTTATCGTGCATCCTGTGTTGTGCTTGCTTACAATTCGCAATATGTCTCTAATCCTCCCAAAAACCTCAAGGATTTAGTTGCCTGGATTCATGCCCATCCAGGGAAATTTACCTATAACTCGCCAAGTAGCGGCGGCTCTGGCCAGGCATTTGTACGTGAGATGCTCAATACGCATATTTCCGCAAGCGATATGAAGACCTTTATAACAGGGTATGATACCTCGCTTGAGAGCCAGTGGAAGCCGGGCTTTGATGACCTGCGAACTCTTAACAAAGATATCTATCGCAACGGCTTATATCCCAACGGCAATGCCGCAGTCTTGCAATTATTAGGGAATGGTTCTATCTGGGTGGCCCCGGTCTGGTCCGACATGGCCATTAGCTATCAAGAACAACACCTGCTGCCCGATGCCGTAAAGTTAACCCAGCTGGACCCTCCGTTTAGTGGCGGACCTGCCTATCTCGCTGTCCCGCGCAATGCTCCCCACGCCAAAGAAGCTTTCAAGTTGATGAACTGGATTCTGGGCTCAGATGTGCAGGCAACTGTTATTAAAGAGATGAACGGCTTTCCTGGCGTTCAGTGGTCGTATGTGCCAAAGGATGTACAGGAGAAGTTCGCAGACATCGCGCGCTCCTATAGTCAAGGTTATTCGGCTAAGTTTAATGCTGATGTAAATAAGCAGTGGCAAGCACAAGTAGCCGGTGGCTAGCATTCTGGCATTGCTCGGCAGGCTAGCTAGCTTAGCAGTTATGAGCTGGCTAGCTTGCCAGAGACGCAGAACAACCAATAACAATAGAGGTGTGATGTATTATGCAGAAAAGCCGCCTTATCCCACTACTGATAGCCTTGCTTCCAGTTATTGTAGTGGCAATATTTGTAGGCATTCCGGCGCTTATGGCCCTGGCCTATTCCTTAGGCTTTATTGGTGGACCCAATGCTGCCATAGCGCTACTGGATCAGCATCTTGTAACGCCTGAACAGGGCCTGACACTAAAAGTCTACCAGGATCTTTTGCGGGATCGTTCCTTTCTCCAGAACTTCTGGGCGACGATCTGGGTGACAATAGCCTCAGTCGCCTTGATTCTTGTTGTCAGTTGGGGACTGGCCCTCTATATTCGCTTCTCGCATGGCTGGTTTCCCCATATTATCTCTTCAATTTACCTGGTACCGCTATTCATACCAGTAGTCATTGCCTCATATGCGATTGTCACCTTCTGGAACGCTAATGGCTACGTGAGCGCATTAGTTGCCAGGCTTGGAATGCATTTTCCGGGCTTTGGCTATACGCTTTTTGGCGTAGTGATTGGGCAACTGTGGGTAAATCTGCCCTTTGCGATTTTAATGATTGTCTCAGGCCTGCAGGCAGTTCCCGATGCCTTGATTGAGGCTGCGCGCGACGTAGGCGCTCCGATGTCAAGGATTTTACTGCGTGTCATCCTGCCGCTAAATATTCTTCCCACGGTCATTACCGGAACATTTACAGGTATTGGCGTGTTGGGAAGCTTCACAGTTCCGTATATTATTGGCCCGACAGCACCATCTTTGCTTGGTGTAGCAATGGCTAGCTATTTTCAGGCCTACAATGCCCCACAGCAAGCCATTGCCATGGCGGTAATCGTCTTTATCCTGGCGGCTGCGTTAGGCATTGTGTATGTGCGGGCAAATGTTGTCAGTGATCGGAAAGCAGGTACATTGCAATGAGCATCGTAGATATGAAAAGTGTGGGAACGCAGGAAGCCATCAAATTGCCCTCGCCCAGCAGAGTTCCGCTTAGCCCTGCTCACCTGCTAAAAGGTGCTGGCTTAGCAGCCCTCCTGATTGCGTTGGGGCTCTTCATTTTGGGACCCTTGATCACCTTATTTCTCTGGGCTTTTGCCAAAGAATGGTTTTATCCAGCCCTTTTGCCGCATTCGTGGACATTCTCGTGGTGGCAACAAATCCTTCTCAATGAAGAGATAGGCCACTCAATTATCCTCAGCTTTATTGTTGCACCGATTGTGACCCTTGTCTCAGCGGCAATCTGCTTGCCGGCTGCCTACGTCTTTGCGCGCTACGAGTTTCCCGGACGCAGAACGTTTCTGGTTTCGCTCTTTGCTACAAATGCCTTTCCCAAAATGGGGCTCTACATTACCATGGCCGGGCTGCTCTATGCCTTTAACTTGATGGATACCTTCTGGGGCGTCGTACTCGTACAATTGTTGAGTACAATTGTCATCATGACCTGGATTCCCTCGGCCGCCTTTGCCTCCGTTCCCAGGCAGTTGGAGGAAGCTGCCCGTGACGTTGGCGCGAGCCTGTGGACTACCTTTTGGAAAGTAACTCTGCCGATGGCCTTGCCTGGTATTCTTGTGGCCTTGATACTAGCCTTCCTGGCCTCCCTGGATGAGGCGCAGGGCACATTTCTAGTTGGCTCCCCCGACTATATTACGATGCCGGTCCAGATGTATACATTAGTAAGCAATTATCCCCAGCAGGCTGCGGCGGTCTTTTCCATTGTCCTGAGTCTTCCCTCATTTATACTGCTGCTCCTGGTTCGACGCTATATTATTGGCGGCTCGCTTGCGGCTGGATTTCGTTTGCACTAACTTGAGGAAAAGGAAACAAGAACTTTATGGCAAAGCTTGTACTCGATGGAATCGTAAAACACCTGGGCGGCAAGCTTGTGGTGAATAAGCTCAATCTAGAGGTAGCTTCAGGAGAACTTGTGTGTTTGCTAGGAGCTTCTGGGTGTGGTAAAACGACGACTTTGCGTATGATTGCCGGGTTTTTGACGCCCGATGGCGGAGAAATTCTGCTTGACGAAAAGCCGATCAGCCGTATCCCGCCAGAACGCCGTCCAACGGCCATGGTATTCCAGCAATATGCCCTCTGGCCCCATATGGATGTATTTCATAATGTCGCCTTTGGCCTACAGTTGCGCAAATTGTCTAAGCAAGTCATTGAGAAGCGTGTACGGGAGGCTTTGGGACTTGTACGCCTGGAAGAGTATGCACGCTCCTATCCTGCCAGACTTTCAGGCGGTCAGCAGCAGCGCGTGGCCCTGGCGCGGGCAATTGTGCTGGAGCCGAAACTTCTTCTGCTGGATGAGCCTCTGAGCAACCTGGATTCAAAGCTGCGCATTGAGGTGCGGGAAGAGATTCGCGAGATTCAGCAACGTGTAGGAATTACTACGATCTTTGTCACGCACGATCAGGACGAGGCCTTATCTATTTCGGATCGCGTTGCCGTGATGCTGGATGGCCATCTTGAGCAATATGAGCCGCCCGATAAGCTTTACCGCTATCCGCGAACAACGTATGTGGCCGGTTTTGTTGGCTCTATGAATTTATTGCATGGAGCCACGCGGGCAGGTAGGGTTGTCATTGGCGACATAGATGTACCCTGTACATGGCAATCTGCGCAGGTAGAGGGTGAGGTAGATATTGCGGTGCGTCCTGAAGATGTGCGCCTGGTCCAGGAGGGAGGCGTCGAGGCCCGTGTTAAACAGCGTATGCAGCGTGGCCATTATCAGGAGTTGATCCTGGATGTACCCTGGGGCAATCTGCGCACGTTTGTTTCTAATGATGCTGAGGTGGGAGCACAAGTACAATATGTGTTCCAGCGCGCTTTAATCTATCAGGACGGCGTGCTTGTGCAAGGAGCATAGGGGCCCCCGATGATGTATAGAGGACTGTCCGCGCGTTGGCTTTGAGTAGCGCGCGGACAGCCTGCAGATCTTCTGCATGGATTGAAATGCTTAGTTTGATCGGCGCTGACCGCTGGCCTGTATTTTGTGATGAAGGGAGGCGCGCGCACACTCATAGGCAAGTGGTATGCGCCAATCACCGGTTTGCCCTTCAATGTGCTCGATAGCCAGGGCGAGCACGCGTTGTGCGCCCAGGCAACGTTCCTGCAGATCTTCTGAAAGTTCTTGCAGATCGTGTACAGTCGCTGTACCCGAGAAACAGACAGCTAATTGGCTGCTATAGCTGGGTACCGTAATCGCGGCTTTCCCCGTTTCCAGAATGTTACCGATCGCCTCGAAGGCACCGTTGCCCGTGTAGTCTGGTAGCAGTATACGTCCCTTCGGATAATTGCTATCGGGAGGGAGCGATACCAGGAAGCCTACCTTGCCTCCTCGATGATTGATGCCGCAGTTTCCCTGTCTATCCGTTGTACATAAGTAACAGAGTACAGACTGATCAAGAAATGTGCGTAGCGCTTCTGAGAGATGATTATGGGCAAGCAGATACGGTAGATTCCAGGCGGGCGCTGACTGGACCGCTGTGAGACCTGCTATCTTTGTACGAATGTATTTGGAACAATGAAAAAACGCCTGCGTAACCTGTATCCGCAGCCAGAATCTTTTTGGCGTTGGGAGAGGTTGTGACGTAGACGAAGAGAAAATGAGATCAGCCTTTCCATGAACACACAGGCGGGTGCGGGTAGTATGGCACATAAAGAACAGTGCGATTTGCGCATTTTGCCCTTTCCGCTGCGTGTGATAGATCCTCTCGATAAGAGAGAAGGCAGCCTGGCGATAATCGAGAGCTATAAAGCAGGTTTGCTTATCTACAGTCTGAACAAAACCTGGCAGGCCCAGTACGAGCAAGGTACCCAGATGTTGATCTGAGCTATGTCCACCAATGACACATACTGTTTGTTGCGCGATAAAACGTTGGGCTTCTTCCGAAAGGTAAGGGAGTTTTTTCTTATCGAAGTCTGTTCCCTGCTCATGTGTTCTCCAACGTGTACGCGCTTCACTCTGGCCTGTAGTCAGTAGCATAAGCCTGGTTCCTTCCCTCTCTTGCTGGTGAGTTCTGACTTAAGTTGAGTAGCGGGCGTATGACATAATGGGGTTCTGTCTGCCTTGGATATTCAGTTGGAGGTAGCCTTTCAGCCTGCGGCATATTTCTTCCAGCTAAAGGATGATCATTAACTGTGGGAGCTTTCCAATAACGGCGATGAATCAGATCATCTGAGGGCTGATTCACCGTGCTACTTATCAGGCCTACGTACTGTAACTGCTGTAAGCCTTCTAAAAGGCGGTAGGGCCGCAGATACTGCTGTGGAACGCGTCGCTGCTGCAATATTCTTTGTAGATCTGCCAGCGTAACGCCATCTCTATCGGGCAGGATTTGTAATAAGAGATCTCCTAATTCCCGTTTCATCTGTTGGCGCTCTTGCTGTCGCGTATCTAGCTGGTCATTCCCTTTGCCATTGGTAAGCGGGGTGAAGCGTACCTCAAAGCGACAGGTTGCAGCTCCGTGCCTCATACAGGTGCGTTCGATAACATGGGCCTGCTCGCCATAGCGAGCGGCGGCCCCTTCGATAGCTCCCATCAGGAGTGGACAAAGCCTGCGATAGCTATCATAAATGAGTATCAATTCATCAGAGGTGCTCGAAACCATCTCGTATCCAAAGAGCGGAGGCTTTAATGCGTCCGGGGTACGCCGCAGCTGCGCATGGGCAGCGCGCATGGTCAATAAGAGATCTTTGGCCGTGTGGATCTGACTGAGCAGATAGGAGCAGAGATGGCCGGTGATCGCGTTGCTGATAAAATAGTGCCCGTAGCCGCGCAGGAGTGTATCAACGGGTTGGCGTGTGAGCTGCGATGCAACTCCTACTCCTGCTAATAACATCTGATCTTCATAAACTCGGTTGGCTAGCGGTGCTGTGGCTGCCGTTTCTCCTATCGCATTTCGATAAGATGCGAGCAGAGATGAGCCAAACTTTTCTCCAAGGAACCTTTCCCAGGTGACAAAAACTAATCCATGCATTATATGATCCTGCCTTTCTTGTGGCCGGCGGAGCTGTGATGGTTTACATCAGGCAGCGTGTACATGCGGATGTTGGGTAGTACAGTCTTTGTCTGAGTAGAGGTGACGCTAAAAATGCGTGTGCATCTCCTGTTAATCAGGTAAAGATGCTGTAGGCTATGCTTCTTGCTGGTTGATGTGTGATGCCAGCCTTTCCTACGTGTGTACTGATGGATAACGTTCATGTGCTCTCCCCCTTAGTAATTGGTAGTTACCTCAGGAGAAAAAGTATATTCTATAAGGCGAACTGATACAAAATTTTAGGTAATAGTGTCTATAACCTATTAAGTAGTAACCAGTACTGAAGTACAGATGAGCTATTAGTCCCCGGTGTAATAAAATGCAATAGTTGCATAAATGTGAGAAAAGTAAAAACAAGTATGAATCTTGACCTATACAATCAATGCGCTGGAATAGTATTTTTAATATCGGGCCTGTGAGGAAGCTTTAGGATCTTCTGTAAATATTGCATGCTTTTGATGAGAAAGAGGATAGAGTGTTATTCGGCTCTTGTTATGCCATACCGCTCTTCGAATGACTAGTAAATAGTTTTAGCAAGCAAAATGCTTTGCTGCCCCAAAACTGCTCTGAATATGAAAAATAAGGCAAAATTCTAGAATATTCTAAAAGTTAGAATATCTAGAGTTCCAATTCTTACTATATTCGATGTGACTGGTCCGCTAGCATCCTATCAGCAAGCTTGAAGAATTAGCTACTTTTGAGGATTTCCTAAAAGCCGCGAATGCTCGACGGACGGATGCGCAAGGTCACCGGATAGAGTTGCGCAAAGTTTTCGGCCGTGCCGAAGGAGCGTTTGATCAATGCCGCATATTTTTCCACGAAGGGTTGATGCTGATGCGCTGGTGGATCGTTACTGAACTCAGCGTTGCCAGTAAGCACGATGATATCTCTCCCCTCTTTAGTTCCATTAAAGTTGAGTGAGACCCGTGGATTAGCGCGTATATGCGCCTCACGTTTAGCATTGATCTTGCTATAAATCAGGATGCTCTGATCTTGCTCATCCCACCAGAACCACACAGGCGCTGGTTGTGGAGTTCCTTTGCTATCTACAACTGTCAGCCAGATAATTATCTCCTCCTGGAGTCGTTGGGCAACCCGCTCTCCAAAGGGAGTGGCCTTATCGGGAAGCTGAAATGGCATTGTATCTTTATCCTTTCATTAATGCATTATTTCCATAACCTGGAAACACCAGAAAGTATGGGTTTCTACGTGATAGAACAGCGAATATCCATGATTTCTTCCAACCTGGCGTATGTTCATGGATTGCCAAAGATAAGCAAGTCTGCATAAGCCGCATAAATCGCATCTACTATCGGTTTTTAGGCAGATGTATCCTCGCTAGTTGGACAGGATTAGAGAAGATCCCCCTTAGCTCTATATTTTTTGATTCGCTCCCTCTCACTTTTTACAAGCTTGCGGTTCTTGGCTGAAAGGAACCAGGTGGCCGGATGCCATTCTTCGGTGTCGGCGTGGTAGTTGATGATCTCGATGTTATGAGCTTGAAAGACTTTCGCGAAGGTCAAATAAGTTCTCAGTTGGTGAAACGGCGAGGTAATAAGTATGATGCGTTGCATATGATATTTTTTGAGGATATTAAGGGTATATTCCGCATTCTCTCGGGTATGCAGAGATTCATCTTCAACAAGAATAACATCTTGCGGGATGTCCATTTTAATAGCCTGGTCTCGTATGTAAGCAGCTCCCAGACTTGTATCGCATATTTTTGCCGCGATAGGAATATAATTTTCTTCAATTCGTTTATTTTTACACGCTGCTTGCAGCTCTTCGAGAGGAACAAGTGTTGCCTTATCTGTAGATTTAGCGCTAAATTTGCCACTTGCAATGAGTATAGGAGCCCAGCCCTTTTTATAGAGATTGGCAGCTGTACGTATTTTACCTTCCAAAAACTTTATATTGCCCCTGGTCCCCGTGAGGACAACGAGAGCATCAGCCTTTCTTAACCTATCTTTTAAGGCAAACTGTTTACCCTTGAGGAAGAATATAAGCCATAAAAGCAGCGGCACCAGTATTGCGCTACCGATCTTTTTTAGAGTATTCTTCGCCTGTATTATATGGAGAGAGCCACGTTTCGAGTTGAGCAATATTTGTACCCCACTCCAAGACAGCTAGGAAGATGAATTAAAAGGGCACTTCTTACGAGATATAGCTTTATGCGAGCCGGTAGCGACTCGCGTTGGTCAGGCCTGAGCTGTCAATAAACTGTCAATTAGCTAAGAGTATAGATGAGAGAAAAAAGAAACCCGCTTGTGAAGCCGATCCACAAGCGGGTTGTGTGGTGGAGATGAGGGAGAGTTGAACTCCCTGTCCAACCGAACTTATCGGAGAATGTACTACAGGTTTAGTCAGCGTTTTTGCATTTCGCTAAGGCCTCCCACTGACAGGATTCCTTAACGCTGGCCCTCTGGTCTTAGACAACGATTAGAAGGCGGTGGTCGTTATCGCACCTCGTGTGTATGACGCTCGCATCCGGCCCCACGAGAAAAAGCCGGGCGAACGACGCTTCACTGGTTATTAGGCAGCGAGAGCGAGTTGAGGTGTTGCTTGTTTATTGGCAACTATTGTTTTGTCGGTTGTTTAACGAGAGTGCATACCGACACCTCGACCTGCAATTCTTCAATCTGTCCGCCTGTCGAAACCCGACATCCCCAGATGAAGAAGTTATCAGGATTTTTATCTCCTGATGGCCTGTATTATATCACACAAGGTGTCGTAGAACAAGTGTCATTCTATTGTGCCAGGGCTATTTAATTTTCCTGTTTTGCCCCACCCACCCGCCCGAGAAGAAGGGAAAATGGGGCACGCCCCATGCCCCGGCAGAGGACTGGCTGTCCTCTGATACCTGTCCCCCGGACAGGATGCTCCTGCTTCTCTAAAAACTAAATAGCCCTGCTATTGTGCTATTGTTTTCGCTAAAAAGCTCTGCAAGTTGACAATAAAGCGCTCGTGTTGTCCCTGACCGATTTTCCGGTACTCGTCATAAGCCTCGACCTTAAACACCAGGCGGCGCCTATCAATTTCTATAAGCTCTGCTGTAGCGCGCACGCGCTGGCCAACAGGAGTGGCAGCCAGGTGTTCTACATCAACACGTGTACCAACCGTAACATCCCCTTCAGGCAACTCTTCAGCGACTGCGTGCCAGGCAGCATTTTCCATTAAGGAAATCATCATTGGTGTGGCAAATACCTCAACGCCTCCGGCTCCCACTGCTGCAGCCGTATTGTTTGGGGTCACAAGAGTAGAGGCCTCACCTTTCATCCCTGGTCTCAAAGCCATAGCAAATTCCTTTCTCGTTGCTGGTGTTGCTATTAGTATAACAAAGCTGGCACCGGCCCTATGCTTATAAGAGAAGTGAGCAGAAATATGGGTAATGATATAATGGGCAACGAA
Source organism: Ktedonosporobacter rubrisoli (assembly GCF_004208415.1). Taxonomy (GTDB): domain Bacteria; phylum Chloroflexota; class Ktedonobacteria; order Ktedonobacterales; family Ktedonobacteraceae; genus Ktedonosporobacter; species Ktedonosporobacter rubrisoli. The sequence continues at coordinate 9,996,906 of NZ_CP035758.1, forward strand.
GCAAAGCTATGTTCAGTAGGCGCCATTGCACTTAATAAGAACTGCTCTGCTTACACTATTTTATGGCATGTATGCCTGGATGCGTAAGAAATTAGTATTAGCGAAAGATTAAGAGTTGTGATGATCGCTAGAACACAGTATGTTGCCCACCGTGGTGGAGCTGAGCTTGCTCCTGAAAATACGCTGGCTGCTTTTCAAACAGCCCTGACCTTGCCGGTTGATGCTATCGAGCTTGATGTACATATGACGCGTGATGGTCAGACCCTCGTAATACATGATAATGTGCTGGAGAGATGTACAGATGGGCAGGGAAATATACTCGACTTCGATTTTTCCCATCTACGCTCGCTCAATGCGGCTGCGCACTTCCCGGGTGGCTGGCCCGAGCGCCAGCAGATCCCAACCCTGCGGGAAGTGCTCGACCTGGCGAGAGGACGAGTTCAGGCCTATATCGAGATCAAGCCCAGCAAACATAATGGCGTTGTTGGCCGCTATCCCAACATTGCTGAAACCGTGATCAAAGAGGTGCGCGATGCGGGCATGCTTAACGATGTGCTGGTTATTGCCTTTGATTGGGGCATGCTTGAGCTTGTGAAATCATTGGAGCCGGCGATCCAGGCAGGCGCGCTGGTTGACCTGGAAGTATGGGACCCGCAGGCTGAACATGCGCTGGATACACTCTTCAAGGGAGTCAAGCGGACCGGGTGCAGTTGGATTAATTTAAGCGAACGTCTCTTCACTGAGGATTTGCTTGAGGCTGTTCACTCAAGGGGATATAAGCTGGGTCTCTGGACAGTAGATGTTCTAGAGGATCTACGCCGCTTTGCCGCAGCCGGAGTCGATTCATTGACCAGCGATAGGCCAGACCTCTTTACCAAATTGTAAGTTCGTAAGCCTTGTGACAGTGGGGCCGGTCGTGCGGTTCGTTCACTGCCACAATGGCTGGCTTTATCTTCTTTTGCTGTATAAGCCTGTGTCCATTTTAGCGCGTTATCCGTTCTAAATTAGACAGTTGAGAGGGGTAAAGGTACCAAGGCTCTGTGGGTTTGAATGTACTGTATGCTATAATATGCGCCAGTCAGAAGCGATGGGCGATTACTCTATTTAGCAAGGTTGTGCGTGGAGAATAAGAAGGTATGCAACAGACAGAAATGCCAGTTAAAATTACAGAATCGGCGTCACTCATCCCAACATCTTCATCACAGGAAATTGCTTTATCATTTGTTGTACCTGTAATGAATGAGCAGCAGAGTGTGCGTATCCTCTTTGAAAAACTATCAGCGCAAATTGAACAACTTGGAAAAAGTTATGAAGTGATATTTGTAGACGATGGGAGTACTGATAATACCTTCGAAGAGTTGCGAAAATTGCACAGTGAGTATTCAGGCATTGTGCGTGTTGTGCGCTTCCGCAGGAATTTTGGCAAAACTCCTGCTCTCGTGGCTGGATTTGAGCATAGTCGCGGGAACGTTGTCTTTACTATGGATGGCGATTTACAGGATGACCCTGAAGAGATCCCCAATTTTCTTGCTAAACTTGACGAAGGGTATGATCTGGTCACAGGTTGGAAATTCCCGCGTCTTGATCCAATCTCTAAAACCTTTCCCTCGCGTATTTTTAATGGGCTAGTCAACCTGATGACGGGCATTCGCCTCCATGATATCAATAATGGCTTTAAGGCCTACCGTCGTGAAGTAATTGAAGATCCGCATTTGAAGTTATATGGCGATTTTCACCGTTTCGTGCCAGTGATGGCCCACTGGCGCGGCTATCGCGTCGCAGAAATTAAGGTACGGCATCATCCACGCAAGTTTGGCTCTTCGAAGTTTGGCGCGCGGCGTTTTGCTCGTGGCTTGATCGATTTGCTGAATGTACTTTTTCTGACGACATTTTTGCGCACCCCACTACGACTCTTTGGGCCACTTGGTTTCTGGACGTTACTGTTTGGCATCCTGATCGATGCTTTTGTGGTTGTGCGTAAGATTTTCTTCAATCAGGCTATTCATGATCAGCCTCTGCTCTTTGTAGGTATCTTGTTAATGATCTTTGGTGTACAGTTCATTTTGACAGGTCTGCAAAGTGAGATGATTCGACACTATGCATTCCAGCGCGGCGAAGAGTATAGTATCAAGCAGGAACTTGATTAATGCAGATGGCAACCCTCAAAAAGGTGGGCAAGCGTCTCCTACAGTTCGGCTTGCCTCTGCTTGTTCTGGTCGTGTTTGTCTACTATGTAAGACGCGATTGGGATAAGTTAACAGCATATACATTCCGGTGGGACCCCTGGCTGCTCCTTGTAGCTTTTCTGGGTTTTCTCCTTCAGGAAATATCCTTTGGCTTTATCTGGCGGGCAATACTGGCGCGGCTAGGTTCACAGCTTGATTTGCGCACAAGTTTGCGTATCTATCTGGCCTCGGAGTTTGTGCGCTATATTCCCGGAAACGTGTGGCATGTGCTCACGCGTGTATTGTGGGCTGGCAAGCGAGGTGTGCCTCGCCCAGTCGCTTTTGCCAGCATGGTAGTGGAATTAATTACGAAGCTGGCGGCCGGGGTGCTGATATTTGCCCTGAGTCTTCTATTCTGGCCCGATATAGGTACGGTAAGCAACCTGCTTCATGGAACTCCAATCGTGATGGGCCTTGGCGTGATTACCATATTTGCGCTTGTAGTTATTTTGCATCCGCGTGTGCTTGGTGGTCTCTTAAACTTTGCCTTGCGGATATTGAAGCGCGAGCCAGTGCTGCTGACTCTGCGCTATAGCGATATTCTGCTCATCACGCTGGCCTGGATGGCGAGCTGGTTTGTCGCTGGCTGTGGTTTCTATATGATGCTACTGGCGCTCTGGCCTGGCGTGCCGTTGCTCGCTTTACCTATTTGTATCGGTATTTATGCGATGGCTTGGGATGTTGGCTTTGTCAGCTTTATTACTCCCGGCGGCTTAGGCTTCAGAGAAGGGGCAATTGTTGGCTTATTCGCCCTGGCCTTACCCATTGTGCCGGTAAGCTTAGCCACGATTCTGGCTATACTCTCGCGCTTTGTCTCGACCATTGCAGAGCTGGTTTGTGTGGGCATTGCGTATATGGGTGGTGGCAGGCAGATGCGCGAGGTACAGCAAGAGCAAGCAAAACAACCATCTTCATCACTATCATCTTCCACAGTTGAAAATAGTAGCACTGATATACCGATAACTGAGACTCCCGAGCAAGTTGGTATAGAAGGCGGTATAGGAAATGATTAGTGCAGCCTGGCGTAAACGTTTTTCGATCCTACGCAATCGGCTCTATCTCTATCCTGCCCCTGAGCCTATGGCTCATACGCGCTCATTCTGGCTTGCTATGGGGCTTGTCAGTCTGGCCGTGCTCTTATTCAGTGGCTTCTTCATTTTTTATCTGCTTAGTGGACATAATGCCTACCTCACTAATGCTGAGGATCTAGGCATTATGGATCAGGCTATATGGAATACTGCGCATGGGCATATGTTGCATCAAACAATATGCAACATCCTGCATGATACAAACTGCTATAGTCAGGACGGTATTACACGTTTTGCTATTCATTTTGAACCTATTCTATTTCCAATATCATTGCTCTATCTCATCTGGCCGGACCCAGGGACGTTAATAGTCTTGCAGACTCTAGTAGTGGCGGCCGGGGCCTATCCCGCGTTCTGGCTGGCTCGTTTGCGGCTGCGTAACGAATGGGCCGGTGTGGTTATTGCGCTTGTCTATTTGCTCTATCCGGCGCAACAGCAGGCGACAGTCTATGATTTCCATGCCGTAACTTTTACGGCATCCCTTCTTCTCTTTGCGCTCTATTTCATGTATACTCGCAAGACGGTATGGCTGTTTGTTTTCGCTATTCTTGCCATGGCATGTAAGGAAGAGATACCACTGGTTGTAACAATGTTTGGCTTATGGTCCATGGTCTTTCAGCGGCGCTGGCGTAGCGGGCTTGGTCTTGTTTTCCTCGGACTGATCTGGTTCTTGATAGCCTATTTCTTGATTCCCCGCTACTTTAGCCCTACTGGCCATCCTTTGCTGGTTGGACGTTATAGCGATGTTGGCTTGGGCAAGGGACCTGTGCAGATGGTTGTTAATATTATTAGCCATCCCAAAGCTTTTTGGGATGAGTATGTCTGGCAACCTGATCGACAGGCTTACTTGCACATCCTTTTTTCGCCGGGGGGCTATATTCCACCTCTTAAGTTTCTGAAATGGTGGCCTCCGATCTACCTCGTCCTGTTCGCACCCTGGATACTTGTTCTGGCTTTGCCGACGCTGGCCGCTAACATGTTGAGCTCATATGAACAGATGTATTCAGGCCTCTTCCAGTATAATGCTGAAATAGTTCCAGTCTTGATCTTCTCTTGCATCGAGGCTATAGTTCTGATTTTGTGGCTGGTGCAGATGCTCTTTGCCTGGTTAAACTCAAGACAAGCCCATAAAATCCAGAGCGAAGTCTCACACGTAGAAGAGCATACTTTACCGCTCATTCAGCGCAACGCGCGCTGGGTCCATACCTTCCTGTTGGCAGCGTTAGCTATTCTGGTCCTTTTTAGTGCTGTGCGAGCCGATTATACATTTCATGGCAATATGCCTTTTTCTAAAGGATTCCAGTGGCCGGAGGCCACACCCCATACGGCATTGGCTGAACATTTTATTGCCATGATTCCTGCTGACGCTTCAGTCTCGGCACAATCAAAGCTTGTGCCGCACCTGAGTCACCGAACTAGCGTCTACCTTTTCCCTTATGGTGATGGCCTGGCCAAGCATAGTGGAAGTATCAAGACTGAGAATTTCAAGGCCGACTACATTTTCCTTGATGTGACTGGTGATGTCTATCCTTTCTACGGATCTCCTGATTATATTTATGAAGTGAAGAGCGTGCTGCTTAGTGGGAATTATGGTATTGTGGCTGCCCAGGATGGCTATCTGTTGCTGAAACAAGGCTTAAATCCTCCCAGCACCTCTCAGTATTCTACTGTACAGCCAGGAGCAGGAGTTGATACCATGCAGGTCTTGCCCAACTTGCCTGAGAATTTCTGCTCTAATATCTATACTTCTCCCGATAAGGTGCCCGATCCGCATATGCAGGTCTCTTTTAGCGCGCCGGAAGGAAAGAATATAGATCTGCTTGGCTTCAGTGTTGGTGCTCCGGATACATTTAGTCATAGTGGCGGCTATATGTCTGTTGCCACTTACTGGCGCATCTCGGCCCCAATCACTTCTGCGTTACAAGTTTTGTTCATTATGGAAGGAAGCGATGGGCGAGAATACTTTGCTAGTACCGATGTGCCTTCTCTGCTCTGGTGCCAGACGAATATGTGGCAGCCAGATAAGGTGATCCGGCTGGAGAGCAGGGTTTTTGGCTTACAGCGCAGCCATGTCCCAAACGGGCTAGCACATATTTCCGTCGCTCTTTTGCCAATGGCGCAACCGTCTAGTAAAATAATGGATATACATGCTAGGCTTCCGTTGCATGTTGTGAACGTACCAGGCACGGTCTCGCCCACTGACGGTACTAATGCACTACAATTAAAGTCTATGACTCTTGTGCCGTAGTGTTTCTGCAATGGCCAGGGTTTTCAGTGTGCAGAAGCGAGATAGTGAAGGGCGGGGTCCTTCTCTGAAGTGATATGGGCCAACCTTGGTTGTCTCTCTGCCGCCAGCAGGCGGCAAATTTGCGCATGGCAAAGCCCTGCTGGATGGCGTTATCAGGTGCATTAGGGTACCTATAATTGTAGAATGAGAGAGGATGTAGCGATGGGCATTTATTTAGGCCAATTGCCACCGGCTGAAATTGCACGGTTGAAGGCTGAACTAGCTGAGACGCTAATCGCTAATTTCTGCTATCCGCGATTTTTTGATGCTCGTACACAGTCGTTGCGTATGCGTCCTGTGGATCGTGCTAAACGGCAGGAAGTCTGGCTTTTCCTGAGTTCGGTTGATTTCACTCAATGGAGCCGAATAGATCTGATGTCGCCAGAGATACAGCATCAGATAGAACGTCTCTTTATTCAGTTTGTGCAGCGCAATCGCAGCTTTTTTGGTGAGCAAGGCCGTAAGAGAATGTCCGATGTGCGGATGCTGATTGGTTCTTCCGCTTCTACTGTGGTAGTGGCTTTACGAAACCACGTGACGGGGCAGCGGCAAAATAATCCTCCCTTTGGGAGCCCTCGCCCCGCGGTTTCGTGGTCGGCTGCCAGCACTTCGGGGCAGGCTGAGCCTTCCTGGGAGCAGATTGCAGCTGCTACCATGCTCCTACAACAACAAGTGCAAGAAGCGCGCGGTGAGGTAAAACCTGCTGCCACCGCCGAGGGGCGTGCTCCCATCCTGGCAAACGGTACAGGTCGACGTACTATACGTCCTGTGCTAACCGGTGGAGCTGAGCAGTCAGCGTCTTCTGCTACGATCTCCTCGCCTGCACCAGCCTCGCTTCCAGGGTTGGAGCCGCAGGTAAATATGCCTGCTGCCCAGGTCGCGGCTGCTGAAATGAGATCACAGGTAAATACACAAGCTGTGCAATCTCCGGCGACGGGAGCAGGTTCGCAGGTAAATACGCCGGCGGCAACACCAGCGGTTGGGGCAAAGCGCACGTCTCCGTTGGGAACGTCTTCTTCTGCCTCGGCTCCTATCTCTACGGGGCCTGTTAATAAGCTCACTTCGCCAGTGGCTCCCCCAATAGATGTGCCTGTGAAGCCGGCCCCTGTTGCTAAAGCCGTGGCTTCCGGCAATGTTAATGCACGTTCAGTGTCGACAACAGAGGCTGTATCTGCCTCGCCCTCTTCGACTTCTCTGCCGGGGCGAAGTCTGGCACAGTCTGCGCCGTCAGCTTCGTCTTCTCAGCGTGAGACAGCTGTAGCAATGGGTGAGGACGATGTGGCTATCTTCGAGCAGTTGCGCCATCAGCTGATTGTGTGGCTGCGTGTGGAGGCAGTAACCGCAGGGCTGGAAATTTCTGGTCAATCTCCTTCACAACTCCTTGAGCTATTGCGTCAACAAGGGCGCCTGGATGAGACGCGCTTGCAAGTTGTCTCTACGTTGCTCAATCTTTCCAATCAGGTGATTAAAACCGGTGTGGTAAGCATTCTTGATTATAAACAGGCGCTGCTCTTTCACTTGATGCATACGAGGCGCTAGGAAACTCTTGAGCCTACATTTCTGGAAGAGAGGGGCCCTTTCTCTCACTTATAAAGAGAGGCCTCATCTCTTTTCTTATCTTTAAGTATGATTTCTAGCTTTGGTGAGCCAGGATCGCAGCTGAAGTTTGGCGATTTGTTATGTAGGATGGGTATGGAACGCACCTCCCTTTTCACGAGATAGCCCCTTTACCGTATCTCTTCTTCTGAAATATTATATAGGTTAATGCATAGGAAAGCACATCTGTAAGAAGCCCCATTAAAATCATATTAAGAAGGATAAAACCCCTTAAAACTTATTCTTTCTTTATTCCATGCTGCCCTATAGATGTGGTACATTATCTCCAATACATGATTATAGTTAACATAATAGCGTTTCGCTTGTCAGAATCCCATATCCACTGTGCGAATACTCACCAGTCAGCACTGATATGCAAATATCAATCCGAGTAGAAGCAAGGAGGGCATTCGATGCGATGACTAGAGGAAGGGATAGTGTTGCTGCAAGCCTGGATGATGTGTTGGATCTCATTCGGGCCAGACAACATAGCGGGTTATTAAGTATTGAGCATTTTAATGGCAACCAGATTGAAGAAGGCGAGATCTATTTTCAGCGTGGCTGGCCTACGTATGCACGCGTAGGGGCTCTTGCGGGCCGGGATGCTTTGGTACATCTGGCGAACTGGCGCCAGGTATACTTTAGCTTTTTTACAGATACTGCCATGCCCATTCAGCCGTCCTATGGAGCGGGTATGGCGGCGACCCCTGGCGAGATCTCGGCAGTTATTTCTGCCCGGAATACTACATCTGCTCTGCCCCATCCATCTCTTGTAGATGAGGAGCAGGCAAAGGCACCTCTCTCCTTTGCTACACCGCTGGCAGAACTCGGGTCTGACAAGCAGCGAACTCAAGTTGCTCAAGATCTGTTGCGTACAGGGATCGACTCCCCTGGCGTTGCCAATCTTGTGCCACAAAAACGCGATAACGCTCAGAACGTATTATCCTTGCCTTTAACACGTCCGCAGCGTTTTATCTATTTGTTAATAGATGGGCGTAGAACTATTGCGGATATTGCTCGCTGCATGCGCAAAAGCATCCCTGAAATAGGGCGCTTGCTGAGCGAACTTCAGGAGCAAGATTTGATCTTTGTCTGAGATCCTTTAAACTCCTCCTTATGAGATCAGGGTGTTGATGTCGTTGTTGTAGCAATCGCGGGCAGCAATTCACGCAACTGCCCTAGCCAGTTGGAGCCTAGCAGACGACGCGGGATACGAATAACTCCCTGTTGTACATGTGCTTCGTTACGAAAGCGTCGGTAAAGGACAATACGATTGGGTACGATGCTGCGCCTGACCGTTAGGACAAAGGCGTTGTCTTTTATCGTAATGGATTCATAACCCAGCTGAGCCGCCTCAACTTTCAGGCGGACCATAGCTAATAAGTTCTGTACAGGTATGGGTAATGCTCCAAAGCGGTCGCACATTTCGGCTGCCATTGCCTCTACCTGTTCCGGTTGGCTCAGATTAGCTAAGCGCTGATAGAAATTGACCTTGAGCGTGCGGTCTCCAACATATTCGTCGGGAAGGTAAGCATCCAGGGGCAGATCCACGGAAGCGCTTGGGGCAACCTTTTCGACTTGTTTCCCTTGCATTTCCTGCACAGCCTCTGCCAGCAATTTACAGTAAAGATCAAACCCAACTGCATTCATGAAGCCTGACTGCTCAGCCCCCAGAAGATTACCCGCTCCGCGGATCTCCAGATCTTTCATGGCTATACGGAAGCCTGCCCCCAGTTCGGTAGCTTCAAAGATGGCCCGCAGGCGCTTCTCCTGAATCGGCGTAAGCTTGGCTTCTTTATTGTAGAAGAAGTAAGCGTAGGCCTGATGGGTGCCACGTCCAACGCGACCACGTAGCTGATAGAGCTGTGATAAGCCAAAGTAGGCTGCATTGTTTACGATAATGGTGTTTGCGTTAGGGATGTCCAGGCCATTCTCGATGATCGTCGTTGAGATCAGCACGTCATAGTCTCCGTTAGCGAAGCCAACCATAACTTTTTCGAGCTGTTCTTCGTTCATCTGGCCGTGTCCGATGGTGATGCGCGCTTCGGGAATGAGGCGCTGCAGTTTGTGGGCGATCATCTGGATGCCCTGAACGCGATTATGTACAAAGAAGACCTGCCCTCCGCGGTCGATCTCACGCAAGATGGCCTCACGTATGAGATTATCGTCATATTCGCGAATCGTTGTGCGAATCGGTAAACGTTCGTGTGGAGGCGTTTCGATGACGCTCATGTCGCGTAGGTTGACGAGGGACATATGCAGGGTGCGCGGAATAGGTGTTGCCGTCATGGTAAGCACATCAATCTCGCTGCGCATCTGCTTGAGGCGCTCTTTATGGGTGACGCCAAAACGCTGCTCTTCGTCAACTATCAATAAGCCCAGATTGAGGAAGACCACATCTTTTTGGAGCAGGCGGTGCGTGCCAATAACGATGTCTACTTTGCCTAAAGCCAGGTCTTCAAGCACTTGTTTTTGCTCCTTGTCAGAGCGGAAGCGGCTCAGCAGCTCCACACGTACCGGATAGGCCTTGAGACGCTCTTTAAACGTGTTGTAGTGCTGAAGGGCCAGGACTGTCGTCGGGACGAGAATGGCCACCTGGCGTTGATCCAGGACGGCCTTAAAGGCAGACCGGAGAGCTACTTCTGTTTTGCCATAGCCTACGTCACCACAAACGAGCCGATCCATGGGCCGCGGGCGTTCCATGTCAGTTTTAACCTCGGCAATAGCGCGGGCCTGGTCCGGCGTCTCTTCAAAGGGAAAAGCGTCTTCAAGCTCCTGAAGCCACGGCTGCTCCGAATCGGGCGGATAGGCATGCCCTTGTGCCGTCTCGCGCATGCTGTAAAGCCGTAGCAGATCTCTGGCAATATCCTGAACATTTTCCTTGACCCTGGCTTTGGCCCTTGTCCATTCGGTCGTTCCCAGCTTGCTGAGCGCGGGCACGGAATCGCCCATGCCGATATAACGCGTTACACGGTCGAGCTGATCGGTAGGGATGTAAAGCTTGTCAGTGCCTGCGTAGTGAATGAGGAGATATTCGCGCTCAACGCCGGTCATGTTCATCTTGGCCAGGCCTTCGAAGCGGCCTATACCATGTTCCTGGTGTACAACGTAGTCGCCAGGCTTTACCTCGGCGAGAAATGAGGCAGGCGTTACCGGCTTGCGGCGTTGGATACCGCGCCGTTTGGACCAGCCGAATATCTCCGTATCTGTGTATACGTAGAGGGCCAGGGAGCGCGATTGCCAGCCCTCGGCAAGTTGGCCCTGGATCAGCGTTAATGTGCCGGCTTCTGGAAGCTGGTTGATATGCGTGCCCGGGCTGACATGGATGGTTGCCTCGTGGAGTATGCTTTCGTCACTGAGAACCTCTGCCATACGCCGAGCCTGGGCCGTCACGATTACCACGCGGTCCCGATGGTCAAGAGCTTTGCGACAATCTTGTACGAAGGCTCGTAGTCTGCCCCCATAGGAGTTAGCACTATGGTAGGAGGGCATCAGATGCTCAGTTCCGCCGTGCTGATGTACCTCAAAGTCGCTTTCCGCCATGGAGAGAATGTCGGCGAAGCGCAACTGGCGGCGCTGCTGGAGATGTAGCTCTAGCTGGCTCCAGCTGACATGGGCATCTTGCAGATGGGCAGGATTCTCGCGCTCTCTTTCGAGGTGCTCTTTCATTTCCTGAGCCTGGGCATCGAGCTCGGTAATGTGATTCTGGATGCTGGCCGGGTTGTCAAGAATGAGTAGGCCGCTACGTGGCAAGTAATCAAGAATAGTGGCCGAGTCGTGCAGGTAAGGAAGATAGAAGGCGATATCCTCAAAGGAGTGCTTTTCACGCAGATCCTCTAGATCATGCAACCAGCGCTCCTCGGCGTCCCGGTGTAAGATTTTACGATCGAGACCCTCTAACTCTTTTACGGCTTCAGGGCCACGGATGGGTAAGGCTTCACGGGCTGGTCCAACTAAACAGGTGTCGATAGGATTAAGTGAGCGCTGGGTTTCCTGATCAAATGTGCGTAGCGATTCTATCTCGTCGCCGAAAAATTCGATACGTACTGGCCGGGCAAGCGTCGGTGGGAAGAGGTCAACGATACCTCCGCGATGGCTAAATTGACCTGGCTCTTCCACTTCGGTAACTGGTTGATAGCCAAGGTTGTAGAGATGCTCTAACATCATGCTCAGATCAATTTCCTGTCCCGGCTGCAAGGTGAGCAATGAAGTAGAGAGTTCTTGAGGAGGAATGATGAGCTGAGTCATGGCACGCGCTGAACAGACGACAATGGGCGTGCGTTCGCGCTCTACCATGGCAATGAGAGTTTGCATGCGCTGTTGAGTGGTCAGGGCATCACCAATGAGACGCTCATAAGGCAGCGCGTCGCGATCCGGCAGACAAAATATGTCGCTGGGATTGGACAGGAACACCTTGAGCGCATCTGCCATCTGGCTTGCTTGAGTCTCGTCACTGACCACAATGAGCAGAGGCTGCTTAAGGGTTGAGGCGAGCGTGGCGATGACAAAAGGGCGCGCTGCTTCTGTAATACCGGTGAGTGCCGGTATCCCCTCGGCTTGGCGTAATTGTTCTATTAGACGCCGATATTCTGGTCGCTGTATTAACAGTGCAAGTAATCCCTGTAATGTCACATCATCCTCCAGAGAACACAACAAAGTATACCCCTATGAGCACCTGCATAGGGGTGTAGGTATCCAATATTTATTTCTCAGCTATCTCTGCTATCATACAGTACCTGTGCCTTCTGTGCAATGCTTTTACAGGTACTTTTTGCGTGTATAGAAAGAAAGATATAATTTATTTTACCACATCTAGCACTATTAGCACATCTGATACGTGTCAAAGGTAGGACTTTCCAAATCTCGTTCTTGGGCAGCCTGACTGTGGCAAGCAAGAGGAATGAATCGGGGCCGCGATCGAGCGGATTCGGCCCCGTGTCTCAGGTGAAGGGCTTATTCGCTTGCTCACGACGCCCCCTTCACAATCCCATCTTGGAGAACGACAAAGCCCAGTGTCAAAGGTGCGTATGGCCATTTTTATGCTTCTGCAGACCGGCCAGCATATGTTGAAGGGCTATATATTGTCAATTTCTAGTTCTGCCATCAGTCCTATATGGTCTGAGAGATAGTGATCTTTGCCGTTCTGCAGCCTGACTTTTTCCTGGAACAGGAAATCTTTATGTCGTACATGAAGCTGCTCGCGTTTTTCCTCCATTTGGAAGAACACATAGTCGAGACGCTGCGGATTTGGCCAGAACTCTTTGTGGTAAGTCGGGCTATCGTCCTGCTCAAACAGATCGGTAGCTTGCGAGAGTTGGACGAACTTTTGATAGAGCTCGCTCTGCTTGGGAATATTAAAGTCTCCCATGATGAGAATATGCCTTCTCTGCTGGGCAAGACTATTGACGATATCAGCTAAGCGCTCCAGCGCGTATTCATGTGCGCGGTAATAGCGGCTAGCTTGTGACCAATCGTCTGCTTTGTTGGCGATCAGGTGACAATTGCAGGTTGCTAGCGACCATTGTGGGAGGCAGGCGAGCAGAGCCCCTTTACGCTTCAAGGGTTGTGTGGCTCTCTTCCACCAGCGCTTTTCGGGTGGAGCACCAACAGGAGGGAAATTAATAAATTCAATATTTTGTAAAGGCTGGCGCGAAAGCGTGACGAGTCCGGCTTCTGGACCGAATAAACCTCGTCTATAGGCGAGATGGTAAGATGGCAGCCGAGTTCGTAAAATGTCAAGGAGGTAGTAAAACCAGACCTCCTGGAGATGAAGCAGATCAAGCGAGGAATGTTCTATGCTCTGGCAGAGAGCTTGATATCGCTCCCGGGCCAAGTGAGATGAAAAGGGAATGCCCCAGGTATTGAAGGTGCCAATAGAAATAGTTTGTACGTTACTCATCCTGTCCTCAAATGGTAACAATATATTTAGCGCTCAAGCGTAGACGCTCATCCTTGCAGAGAGATCTTGCAGCGATCTTAGGCATATCGAGCCCAGGAGTTACGACATGTGCAGTGGTTGAGGAGCGTTGGGGCTCCATTCCCATTGAAGCTCTTCAGCAATACAGCTCACGTTGTCTTCAGAGAGGAGGATGGTTTTTGAGCCACGATCCACAAGAATGGAACGGGGCGCCCCCCTTGCTCTACACTCTCTTCTTTGGTGCTAATAAGCTCTAGGCCTGCTTCTCGAACAAGACGCTGATTGGTCTGAGCATCGAAGTGGCTCCAATACATGGGAGCGCCCCATTGATGCCAGTTCTGCTTGAGGACTTCCTCGGCATCATGGGTTCCCATCGTGGCAATCAGCAAACCGCCGGGTTTTAACCAGTGAGCAATTGCAGAGAGGAGGTGAGGGTGTTCAATCCGTGGAACACTAATGATCGAGTAGAAAGCACAGACAGCATCAAAGCTCGCAGAAGGGAAAGTGAGGGTGGTCATATCGGCTTGAAGAAAGGTCGCTTGTGGGACATGCTGTTGGGCAAGAGCAATCTGCCGAGCAGAAATGTCCACTCCAGTGACGTGAAACTGTTGTGCCAGAAGCTGAGCCGTAGGCAGACCAACACCACATCCCAGTTCAAGGACAGCAGCACCTGGAGGCAGCCGATCGAGCAACAACTCAGTGTAGTATTGACGTTCCTCCACGCGCTCGTGAATTACCCATTGGTAATACTGCTCAGCCATATGATCATATCCCTGAGCAACTATCTGCTTTGGATTCATTGTTTCTCGTTACTCTCCGTTTCTTTTAAGATACGTCTATTATATTTCTCTTCCTCTCTATTTTGCAAAGATGACCCTTGTAGCTATTTCTCCTAACAGAGCAAACGAGCATATTTAAAACAAGGGCACTGAAACGCTGTCGTTGGCCTAACAGCTAGCCAGGCTGGCGAAAGCAGCGGTTTCCAGAACTTGATAAGAAGGTTCTCTATCCCGGACGGGAGTGAATGGATTCCTTTCACTATTTACCATTCCAGAAGCGAATTGTTCCGCTCTGGAGTGGTAATCTTTCTGAGCATGGTGTCCAACTCTTGAGCGCCGTGTCTCGTGCTTGAGGTCAAAACCATTCCTACCTTGCGATCCTCTGCAAGTGCTTATTGCTGCCCGCTTGTTCGATCCTTCGTGCCAATTGCCAGGATAGAAGGAAATAAGATTTCTATTGACAGGGCCTTCTTTTTAGTTTAATATTTCAACAACTACTGAAATATTGAATTATCTGCCTGGCCATCGAGGAAATCCCGGCGCCAGGTGGGGACCCGCTACTGCCGGCAATGGTCAACAAGGGCCGATCGTTGGTTGGCACTCTAGAAGGACCATAATGCTTAGATTTTAGGGATGAAAAATCGGCGAGCCGTTTCCAGCTTGCCGGGATCTTAGGAAGGCAAGAATAGTTATGCAATCTTCTGTATCACTAAATCAGGGCTGGCTTATAGGGACAATCGTAACAGCAGTCTTTGTAATTTGCTATCCCATCGTATTAGCGATTATTGCGCGTAAGCGCCTGCATGTGAGTTGGCGCTATTTCTGGTATGGGGCACTGATCTTCTTCTTGTTCCAGCTTATCACGCGTATTCCATTGGTGATCTGGCTGCAGACGCTATTTGCTTCTCAGCTAAAGGCTTCGCTGGCTTTTCGTATAGCCTGGATCGTAGCTCTTGCCCTCACTGCCGGCCTGGCGGAAGAGATTGGGCGCTATATCGGCTACCGTTGGCTTATGAAGCGTGAGGAAAAGACATGGAGCAAAGCTATCATGTATGGCATTGGTCACGGAGGGCTGGAGTCAATATTGTTTGTTGGTGGTCAGGTAATCCTGGGCCTGGTCGGTACGATTACGCTGGCCTCACTGCTGGCCAGCAATCCTGCGTCTCTGCCAGCCGGCACACGCGAGGTGGCCATGCATCAGCTAGCCGCCATTAATGCTCAGCCAGTCTGGTTGGCTTTTCTCGGTGGCTGGGAAAGGCTCTGGACGCTGCCATTTCATATAGCCATGTCGGTGGTAGTGCTGCAGGTTTTTCGGCGAAATAATATCGCCTGGCTCTGGCTTGCCATCCTACTCCACGCCTGTTTAGACTTTCTTACTGCTGGCCTACCCCTATGGCTGGGGGCAAGGCCCGAAACCTCTCTCGTGGTTGAAGGCGTGGTAACCGTCTCCGGTTTGTTTGCGCTATGGCTTATCTGGCGCTTGCGCGATAAGCGTGAGCCAACTCAAACGGCTACCCCCACTGCCCTGGAGCCGGGTACATCCGTATCATAAAACAGTGTATTATATAAGCTATTAAGTAGGGAGTCTGGTTATGTTATGCAGGAAGCCTACAAAGCTATTGCTGATCCAACGCGGCGGAGAATCTTAAAGCATCTGCGGGGAGGAGAGAGGACAGCGGGCGAATTAGCCGAATATGCGGGAATTGGACGCACCGCCCTTTCTCATCACTTGATGGTGCTCAAACTGGCTGACCTTGTGCGCGTAGAGCGGCGGGGTCAGTTTCAAGTATATTCTTTGAACACAACTGTGTTTCAGGATTTAATGACCGAAATTCTGGAATGGTTAGGAGGCGTGGAACCTTCGTCCTCCGTAGGGTCAGATGCTTCTGAAGCAGATATTAAACAGAAAAAGTTAGATGCTGAATAACTTTCATCTGTGAAAAAGGATCTTCTTTATGCAGCCTTTACTAGGTAATAATGGCAGAGGTCGAAGGAACTCGCTATTCACGCGTCAGTTGGGGCGCTTTATTCTTGTAGTAATCGCCTTGCAGGTCTTTGCCGCTTTAGCTACCTATCCTTTCTTGCCCGCGCAGATCCCGTCGCACTGGAATATTGTGGGCCAGATCGATGGGTATATGCCTAAAGCCACAAGCGCAATATTCTTTCCCAGCCTGAGTATAGGCTTATGTATACTGGCACTTCTGTCACAAATTGCTATAACTCGCTATAGCGCTGATACGCCGAACTTGATACGCAGAGTTCCCGGGCCGCTGCTGGCAGGTTTGATATTGTTCCTGTTTGTCCTACAGTTGACCACCCTGGCCATTGCGCTTGGTATACCTCTGGATATGTCGTTTGTAATCTGCCTGACGCTTTCGCTGTTCTATATCGTGCTCGGCAACTATATGGGAAAGTTGCGGCGCAATGCCTGGATTGGTATTCGCACGCCCTGGACGCTGGCCAGTGAGACTGTGTGGGAGCGAACCCATCGACTTGGCGGCTGGGCCTTTGTAGCTGTCGGCTTGCTTGGCCTTATCGTCAGCTTTGTGCCCGTATTGCGTTTGTGGGCCATGATCGGACCTCTCTTATTGCTGGGCATCGGTCTGTATGCCTACTCATATATCGTCTATCGTCGTGTAGGGATGCCCGTTTAGCTCGACGCAAGGGCGAGCCTTTATGCTGAGAGGTTGCAGGATGGTAGATAAGGAGATCTAGTTGCTATTAAGGGTGTAGGTTAGAAGGGAGAAGTAAGTGCAGGACCAATTTATGGAGAGATCAGCTACTGAGAGAACCGATTCCCTTCATATAGTCCTGCCTCTTTCTATTCGTTCTGTGCCTCTGTTTGTAGTGACTCACCTGCGGCCTGCTGTGGCTGACTATTGCGTTCTGCCTCCCGGCGTAGCCGTTCCTGCTCGCGCTTTTCCTGGCGTAGCCGCTGCTTCTCTGCAGCTTTCTGTTGGGCCTCTGGATCTGGATTGATGAGATTCATGGCCGCATCAATTCCTTGTGCCAGAGTTAGTGGAACCGCCTCAATGGCCCTATCTTCCCCTAATTCAAGGCTGATACGCTCGTCTCCTCCTGGGACGCCCAGGACATAATCAATAGTCTCCATACGATGGTTAGCGGGACGACCAATGCCAACGCGCAGGCGGGGGAACTGATTGGTATGCAGATGGTGGATGATACTTTTCAGCCCATTATGGCCGCCCGCACTGCCATTAGCTCTGAGGCGAACTTTGCCTACTGGCAGATCAAGCTCATCATAGACCACCAGCACATCCTCCGGCTGAGCTTTATACCAGCGTACAAGCTCTCCTACAGCTTCTCCGCTATTGTTCATATAGGTAAGAGGCTTTACCAGCAGCACTTTTTCAGTACCAAGCATGCCGTTGGCAAGCATGGCTCGGCCTCTTCGTTCCCACTTCCAACCATGGTGGGAAGCTAGTTTATCAACGACACGAAAGCCAACGTTATGGCGGGTATGTTCATATTGAGGGCCTGGATTCCCCAGGCCAATTACCAACTTCATAAGCTGTAACAATTAACGACCATAAGCCAGACGAGCCGCCAGATAAGGGGGGAGCCCTGCCTTAATGATCTTCTCCTGTGTCTTCTCAATGTCATAAGGGATACGATAGAACGTGAAGCCACGCTTGGTATCGTAAATCATAAAAGCTGCACGTGCGTCCCCGTCTCGTGGTTGCCCAACGCCACCTGGATTAATGATGGCTCGATAGCCTTCGGGTGCCTGCCAATGGCCCTCTGGAGGGACAATCATCTCGTTAGTGATTTGCACCATACTCTGACTCAGACCCAGTAAGGTGAGCAGCTCTTCTATTTCCTGATTAAAGCGGTCTTCGGCATTGAGAATGGTCTCTTCAGGCGTGACCGGGGCTACTTCCGCCTCTGCCGGCTCAGTCTGTGCCTCGGCCTGGCTCGCCGCTTCTGCCGAGATATTTTGCTCTTCATCCGCAGAGGCTTCTTCTTCAACTGCAGGGGATTGCTCATCGGCTTCCTCGCCAGAAGAAGAGGAAGTGTTTTCCTGCTCTACAAGCTCATCGGCCGCTACAGCCTCGTCGGCTGACTCCGGCTTGTGGTCGTTGGCCGTGTCTTCCTCGCCTGATGTAGATTCGGACTCGTCCTCTGTCGATGTTGTCTCAACGCTTTTGCCGGAACGTGGCTCTTGCGCGGCCTGGGAGTTTTCACCTGTGGCGTTCTCTTGTGCGGCCTGGTTCGCCAGGCGGACAGCGACTATCTCAGCAGTATCTTCTTCTTCTTCAGAAGAATTGTTCGCCGTAGTCGCATCCCCATTCGCTTGCGTGGCTGCGGTGATAAGGTCAATCTGCTCTTCGCTGCTTAACAGGTGGGTGGGTTCATTAGCGATAGTATCGGGCTGTTGAAAAATAATGGGGACGTGAGTATGACCAACAAGGCAGTAGCGACTATTGAAGTACTGGAAGCTACGTTCGGCAAGCACTTCCGAGGTAAGATATTCCCAAAGAGGGCCATAAGGGCTGCCATGTACAAGCGTACATGCCCCCATCTCCAGGCGCTCGGGTAGAGAGCTCAGGAAGTTGCGATGCTCTTCTGTGAGCTGCTCAGCCGTCCATTCTGCAGAGATACGTGCAGCTTCGCTGAAGTCATCAAGATCGAGCTTTCCGACTGCTGCCCAATCGTGATTGCCTGCGATAATGACGTCTGTACGTTCACGCAGCTTGACGATACATTCGTTAGGGTTAGGCCCATAACCAACCAGATCACCAAGAAACCAGATTTGGTCAACAGGCTCCTCCTGTGCCAGCTCATCGATTTTTGCTAGCACAGCTTCTAACGCTTCCAGATTCGCATGTACATCAGTAAAAATAGCGTAGCGCATTCAGTAATACTCTATTCAAACTACATAGCACAAGTAGGTGTGACTATTCTATCATGTTTACTTTGACCTCGCTAGTACTAGCGAGGTAGAATGTGAGCGTGAATTTCGCTGAATCAAGCGATTCAGCATAAAATTCATGCCATGCCTCTAGGAAGAAGAGGGCAATAGCGGCAAACTAAAGCCCCAATTGAGCATTTTTGCGACATCATGATCACGTTGTACCTCACTTGGACTATTTAAAATAACTCCTATCAGATGGTGCTTATTACGTTCGGCTGCGAAGACCAGGCAATATCCAGCAGCATATGTATGGCCTGTCTTAATACCCAGCATCCCATCATAGGTGGTAAGTAAGTTATTCGTCGTGAGCCAGGTATATGCAAGGTGGGAGGCTGTGGCGGGCAAATAATATTTTGGTGTGTGTACAATCTGCGCGAAGAGTGGAATGCTCATCGCATATTGCGCAAGCCGCGCCAGATCCGCCGCAGTCGTATAATGAGGCGCATTATCTTCAAGGGTGAGACCATCAACATTCGTATAATGGGTCTGGAACAGGTGTAGACGATAGGCAAAGAGATTCATGCGCTGGACAAATGTCTCTTGCGAACCTTCGCCCAGCTCGTCGGCGATAGCAACCGCTGCATCATCTCCTGAAGGTAGTAAGAGTCCGTAGAGTAATTCTTTCAAGGGTATCTTATCGCCAACCCGCAAATTTGCGCTACTTCCCCCATCGATATGAACGCGATTATACGCGTCCTGCTTGACTGGGATGAGCTGCTCAAGGTTCCCTGTTTGTATCGCGACAAGCGCCGTCATAATTTTGGTTGTGCTTGCCATGGGTAGTGGTTGTTCCCCATTGTCATCATCTAAGACGTGCTGGGTATCCATATCGAGCAGATAGGCGGCGCTTGCCTGGACAGATGGAAGAGGGCCTTTCACGGTAAGAATGGGTGCTGGTGTGGGAGTTGGCATAGGTTTAAGTAGTGCGGGCGTCGGCGTTGGTTCTGTTAAATGTAGGGTGCTCAAAATCTGATTGCCAGCAGGGGTCAAAATGAGCAGGGGAACTGCAATCACGATACAAGCTGCTAAGATGAGCAGAAAAATAGCGAGAACACGACGTATCATGAAAACTGAACACCCACTTCTTTAGCTAATTTAAGTAGGGGCAGAAAGCCCCTACTGTTAATGGCCTGACATGCGCGGCCTGCTTATAGATTTGCCGGCCAGCATGTATGATAATTGGTTTCGCGCTCGAAGGTGTCTGCGATGCGCAGGATAATATCTTCTGCGAAGGCATTACCAAGCAGTTGCAGACCGATAGGAAGGCCGTTACTAAAGCCGCCAGGAATAGAGACTCCGCAAATGCCTGCCAGATTTGCCGGAATGGTGAACACATCCTGCAAATACATCTGGTAAGGATCGGAGATTTCGCCAAGCTTAAAGGCTACGCCTGGAGTGGCCGGGCTGACCAGGGCATCACAATCCTTGAAAGCTCGCTCGAAATCCTGGGTGATCAGGGAACGAACCTTCTCAGCCTGCTTATAGTAGGCATCGTAGTAGCCGGCGGAAAGCGCGAAGGTGCCCAGCATAATGCGGCGCTTTACTTCGGCGCCAAAGCCGTTCTCGCGCGTCTTTTCCATAGCCTCCCACATATCGGTAGTATCGCGGTAGGAATAGCCATACTTCACGCCATCATAGCGTGCAAGATTGGCACTGGCCTCGGCCGGGGCAATAATGTAGTAGGCAGCGATACCATATTTCGTATGGGGCAGTGAGACTTCTTTGATCTCGGCTCCCATTGAGCGCAGAAGCTCAACGCTGGCCTGGGTAGCCTGCACAATCTCTTCGGGCATGCCCTCAATTCTGTATTCTTTGGGAACTCCGATACGCAAACCTTTAATGCTTCCCGTGAGAGCAGCGCTATAGTCCTGGGCGGGTTGGGGAGAGCATGTCGAGTCGGATGCGTCGGGCCCGGCTATGGCCTGGAGTAAGATAGCTGCATCGCGCGCATTGCGGGCAAAGGGACCGATCTGATCCAGCGAAGAGGCAAAAGCTACCAGGCCGAAGCGCGATACGCGCCCGTAGGTAGGTTTGAGGCCAACCACGTTACAAAGCGAGGCCGGTTGACGAATCGAGCCACCAGTATCGCTGCCATAGGCGCCCATCGCCATGCCAGCTGCGACAGCTGCCGCTGAGCCTCCACTGCTGCCGCCAGGAGCGCGCTCTAGATCCCAGGGATTATGGGTAGGGAAGAAGGCCGAGTGCTCGGTTGAGGAGCCCATGGCAAATTCATCCATATTTGTTTTGCCGACCATTACAATACCGGTTGCGTTGAGGTGCTGCATGACTGTTGCGTCAAATGGTGGTTTAAAGTTTGCAAGCATACGTGAGCTACAGGTAGTCGTAATGTCTTTTGTGCAAATGAGATCCTTGATAGCTATAGGAATGCCAGTGAGCGGAGAAAGATTCTCGCCGCTGGCAAAGCGGCGGTCTGCCTCTCTGGCCTGTTTAAGCGCAAGCTCGTCGGTAACAAGCGTAAAGGCTTTTACCTTTGGTTCTACCTGGCGGATGCGCTCAAGATGGGCCTGTGTGAGCTCAACAGAGGAAATCTTGCCTTGCCGCAGTAGCTCCCCAGCTTCGTGAATCGTGAGTTGATATAATTCTGTCATAGCGCGCCCTACATCCCTTCCAACACTGCATTGACTTTCAGGCAGTTCTCTTCTTGATCCGGAGCATTAGCCAGCAGCACTTCTGGTGGATAGGAGGGCCGGGGAATGTCTGGGCGCATCACGTTAGTAAGGCGTGAGGCATGGGCTGTAGGCGAAACTCCACTTACATCAGCCTCTTGTAAGATATGAATATGCTCCAGAATAACGGAAAGTTGGTTCCCGAGGGTCCCAATTTCTTCCTCGCTCAGACCTAACCTGGCGAGTTTCGCTACGTTTTTCACTGTCTCGCGATCAATCATCTGTATCCTCTTTTATACTTACCATCTAATGTGAAATCCGCTGAAATGCTCGGTCGGTTCTCGCCATGCTGTCTGCACTTTCTGTACATCTGCCTCTGATGGCCCCTGACGTAGCAGCATAAGAAGTTGTTCGAGGGCTGGCCGAGGTCCCTGGGCGACCACTTCTACGTCGCCGTTGCTTTCATTGCGCGTGTATCCGCGTAGCCCAATGGCTAAGGCTTTCTGCACGACAAAATAACGAAAACCTACGCCTTGTACGCGTCCGCGTACTGTTGCATAAAGCTCTTCGATGGCCTTATCACTCTGGCTCATAGACTTCATGATAGCATAATCTAGACTCTGAGCATAGTCCCGGGTTTGAGGGTGGTCAGGAAGTCACGCTCTCTTTCCTCAAGAGCTGATTGTGATAAGGAGTGAGTAGCGCGCATAGCAGTGCTAGATAAGTTTTATCCCTTGGCGCAACTGAGGTTGGGACAAAAATTCTTGAGCCGTAGATCCTGCTGTGGTTTGCTCTCGCATATCTTGCTCATTTGTGATAACATGAGCTACATTACCGTAGTATATTTTATCAAAATCGTAATCCCTTCGATAGTCAGCCTCAATCAAGACCTCTTTGAGGAGTTAAAAATGCAGTCAGTACAGGACTTAGCAACCGCTGTGCAGCGCGTCGTCAGTAATGTAGAACGGGTGATTGTGGGGAAAGCGGAACCGGTCGCATTTAGTCTGATCGCCGTTATTTGCCGTGGGCATGTCCTGATTGAAGATGTGCCAGGCGTTGGAAAGACAGTACTTACCAAAGCAATTGCACGCTCCATCGGGTGTACGTTTAAGCGTATCCAGTTTACGCCCGATCTCTTGCCCAGCGATGTTACGGGGGTTTCCATTTATAATCAGAAGACCGGGAACTTCGAGTTTCGGTCTGGCCCAATTATGGCTCAAATAGTGCTGGCCGATGAGGTAAATCGCGCCACGCCGAAAACACAGTCGGCTCTTCTGGAAGCTATGGAGGAAGAACAGGTTACTGTAGATGGGGTTACCTACCGCCTTCCCGAGCCATTTATGGTCATGGCTACCCAGAATCCTATTGAATATGAAGGTACATTCCCTTTGCCTGAGGCGCAGCTTGATCGCTTCATGATGAATATTAAACTGGGATATCCTAAAGCACAAGATGAAATGAATATTCTTGATAGCCATCAGCACCATCATCCCTTAGAGGACCTGGCCCAGATTATGACTGCAGAAGAGCTAGTGGTTATTCAGAGCAAAGTGCGTACTATCCATGTCGATCCGTCTATTCGTGAATATATTGTGGCTATTGCTAATGCGACGCGCAATCATTCTAACATCTATTTAGGTGCAAGTCCTCGTGGATCGTTAGCTCTCTTTAGAGCTTCGCAGGCTCTGGCTGCTATGCGGGGCAGGGGATATGTCATTCCCGATGACGTGAAGCTGCTGGCCAAGCCAACGCTTGCCCATCGCATTATCGTCACTCCTGCGGCACGCGTGCGTTCAATAACTTCGACTGCTGTGCTGGATGAAATTTTGCAGACTGTCCCCGTGCCAAATGCATGGGTCGGTGGCGGAAAGGTACGCTGATTTATGCGGCCCTGGCAGGCAATATTCCTGATCATTCTGCTAGCTTTCTTTGCCATAAGCAGTGGGTGGAAAGTCCTTTATGTGCTGACCTATGTGCTGCTCTCGCTGTTCGTACTTTCCTGGTTATGGGCGCGCTATAGCCTCTATAAGCTAGTGTTCCGCCGAAGGGCAAAAGTTGGGCGTGTGCAGGTCGGCGAAGCCTTTGACGAGCGCTTAATGCTTGATAATCTGAGCGTTCTGCCTAAGTTGTGGGTGCAGATTGCCGATAATTCGACGCTGCCCGGGCATAGAGCTGGTTATGTCGCGAGTATGGGAGGGCGCAAACGAGCCTCGTGGCGGGCGCGAACGATATGCAGGAGGCGTGGGCGTTTTATGCTGGGTCCCGTTACGGCTACTAGCGGTGATCCCTTCGGCCTGTTTCGCCGGCGCATTTTTCTTCACCCGGCTCATGAACTTCTGGTTTTGCCGCACATTCTGCCGATTGCTTCCTTTGCCCTATTTACCGGCGGCTTGCCAGGAAGAGGACGGAGCTCGCGACGGGCCATTCAGACGACAACGAATGCAACGACTATTCGTGAATATGTGCCGGGTGATGCATTGAGCCGAATCCACTGGCGTTCTAGTGCGCGCTATAGTAAACTAATGGTAAAGGAATTCGATCTTGATCCTGCCGTTGATGCCTGGGTTTTTCTTGACCTGCACGATTCAATCCAGGCGGGAGAAGGGGAGAACTCGACAGAAGAGTATGGAGTAACCATTGCCGCGACAGTGGCCACCTACTTGCTGCGCCAGGATCTCTCTGTCGGCATGATTGTGAATGGAGAGCAGCGTGAGTTCCTCACGTTGGATCGTGGAGATCGGCAAGTAGAGCGTGTGCTAGAACTTTTAGCTGTGGTCTCAGCTGGATCTGGGCCAGACCTGAAAGAAGCGCTAGCACTGGAAGCGTTCCATTTTGGACGCAATACTGTTGCTATTGTCATTACTCCTTCTCATTCTCGCGACTGGCATGAAGCTCTACGTCATCTACAGCGCCGAGGTGTTCAAGTTGCCGTGATAGGTTTGGACGCTGCTTCGTTTGAGCATAAACCACCTGATGAAGACACGCTGGCTCTTTTGGAAGGAGCCGGGGTACCTGTAATGCGTGTGAAGTGTGGAGACCCACTAACCGAGATTTTGGAAAGTGGCTCTACCCCTTATTATGCCCAACGGGGGTAATAATCAATGCATGATGCTGCTGTGGAACGGCTAGCAAAAATTATCTCCGATCCGCAAAAGAGTAATAAAGGTTCTGGCGGAAAGCGATTTCGGCAAGACAAGCCTCAGCTGCATATTCATCTTGGGCTAGCTGAGGGCTGGTTTTCGCTCATCTTGCTGGCCGCAGTTGTCTATAGTACGATCTGGTGCGTGCAGGTCGTAGGCTGGGTTGCACACCTGAATGTCCTTTCTCTTACAACTGCTTTCGGCCTGCTAGGCGGAGTTATCGCGGCCAAACAGGATCGCTTCTCCCGTTTCTCTGTACATGTAATCGCTGTAAGTTTTGGCATCCTGCTGGCCGTGTGGCAAACTGCCGGTGCGTTCTATCGCGGCGATTGGATGGCTTTTCTCGCTGGCATGAGAAGCTGGTTTATCGTTGTGACAAGAGGTGGAACTGGCAATGACGATGCTATCTTTTTGCTCTTCATCCTTGCCCTGGGCTTTATTCTGGCTTATACCAGCGCCTGGCTGGTCTATCGTACGCGTAATCCCTGGTTGATGATTGTTGCCAATGCTGTTGTGCTGCTTATCAATCTGAACAATGTTGTAGACACAGGTTATATTGTTTTTCTCGTCATTTTCCTCTTTTCCTCCCTACTTTTGCTCCTGCGTTTTAATCTATATGAGTCTATGAAGCGATGGAAGAAGCAAGGGCTAAGATATGCCGATGATATTGGCTGGGATGTGATGCAGGCTGGGGCGCTCATCTCGATTGGTCTCCTCATTTTCTCCTGGCTGCTTCCGTCTGGCTATACCGATTTCCTGGCTTCTCAGCTCTGGAATACAAGCGGTAATCCCTGGTTACAAGTTGAGAATACCTGGAATCGTGTGATCTCGGTGAATGCAGGTTCGAATCCATCAAATCATGGCAGCTTTAGGGATACGCTGGTGATGGCCGGTAACCCCAATCTCAACCGGGATATCGTTTTTACCATGCAGACCAGCGGGGGTCCGCAATATCTGGCTGCGCTCAGCCTTGACAATTATACGGCGCGAGATTGGACGACTGTAGCAACAAATACGCTTCCACTCAAGCCTAAGGAAGCGTTCCCCTCGGAGGCTCTTTTAACTCATACTGTTGAGCAAAAGATCACTGTTATGAATCCTCCAACCGTACAGGAGCCATATATCTTTGGGGCCAGCAGTATTACCTCAACGGATCTTCCGGCCAGTTTAATGGAGAGCCAGGCAACTGGAGAGGTTATTGGCTGGTTGAAGCGCGGAGGTGGTTTGGCGCCGGGAACAACTTATACTGTGGTTTCAGCCGTCTCTTCGGCGGATGTCCAGACGCTGCGTGGTGTACCATTTCCTGCTGATGCTCCCAAATTCTTGCCTCCCAGCTCGGATGCTCCCGTGCCGGCAACTTACTATAATCCAAATATATTGCAGAGATACCTGCAGTTGCCCAAAGGACTTAATCCTGAAATCCAGCAATTAGCACAAAAAATTGTGAAAAATGCGAATGCACGCACGATGTATGATCAGGTAGGTGCTCTAGAGCAATATCTGCGCACAAACTATAAATATGACACAAATATACGTCTTCCAGCCGGCGAGGAAGGCGTTTCCTGGTTCCTCTTCAAGAGCGAGAAAGGCTATTGCAATTATTTTGCTTCGGCTATGGCGATTATGGCGCGTGAGCTGGGTATCCCTTCTCGTGTCGTGCAGGGCTATACCAGTGGCCAGTACGATGGAAAAAAGCATCAATGGGTTATTCGCGGCATTGATGCCCATGCCTGGACGCAGATCTACTTCGCTGGCTATGGCTGGATTAACTTTGAGCCTTCTGCCTCCTTTTCGCAGTTTGATCGTCCACTTAACAAGCAAGCTTCTTTACAGGATACAAATAACAGCTCGACGGGACCCGGAGCGGTGCTGCCGCCTAATTTAAGAAATGGGCGCTTAGAGCATGGTCTTGATCCGGGCTCTAGCTTTGATTCAGGTAGTGGCGCAACTGTAGAGGATAGCCAGGCCCTGCTGCGCCAGCGTATAGGCATTGTGCTCGGTGGCCTCTTCTTCCTGCTTATCGTAGGAGTCTTCAGTTTTGGCGTCTGGTGGGTGCGCCTCTTCCAACGCTATGGCTTGTCAACTCAGCTCTATGGGCGCGTGTGCATGTTAGCTGGCTGGGCTGGCCTCCAGATACGACCTTCCCAGACACCGTATGAGTATATCAAGGCCTTGGCCGAAGCATCCCCACAAGATGCCAGAGTCCTGGAGCGCTTAGGTGACATCTATGTGCGCGATCGTTGGGCCGATCCTAAAGATAAGAATCATCCACGTCAGAGTGGAGAAATAGCCGAGCTTCCTATGTTGTGGAGATCGTTGCAGCCTCGCCTGTTTCTCTATGTCCTGCGGCACCCTTACTTCTTAAGGTGGGTACCGTCGCGGCTAGGCAACCTGGCCAGATCGATTCATCGACGCAGGCGCGTGCACCGATTGAGCGCGGAAGAGGAGTTCTAACTCATTCCGCTTGACCAAATGGTCTGTCTTGCGTACACTAGAGTTTGCAATCTATCGGTTTTGTACTGTGGGCTGCAAACTCTATGGTTCTTTAATTAGGAGGATTTATGAATCAAAATGAAGTGGTGGACAGCGACGAGCAGTCACTTGTTGCAACTTCGGCCCGTCCAGAGCACGAGGTCGAGATACCTAATGCGCCTCCTGTGCGCTTACAAACGTTGGATCTAGCACGTCATATTGCCATTGCTCCTGACGGAAAACGCTATGTGGTGGCAACATTTGATGATACACGCATGAACCGTGGGTTTGTAACCGCTATCTTTCCTCAGCAGAACGGCTATCTCACACTTATTCGTCTTGTTCTTGGCGAGATCAGCCACAAAACGCCGGAAGAAGCGTTACAGCAGCATGTTTCTCTGGTGCAGCTGATTCAGCAGGGCAAACTTAGCGGATTTCTCAAGTCTATACAATAGCTGTTTTGGATGCTTTTTCTGCTTTATGCTGCGGCATTCTTACACTTGACAGACCTCTTAAGTATCCGTATACTTTTTATTAAAGGGGATTGCATAGGCAATCCCCTAGTTAGCCGCCTCAAGAAAGTAATTAGCTAGTATTAGCTAATTTTAAGTACGACTTCTACGAAAGGAGATGGACCGCATGGTGTCCGCACAGTGTTTCCTTGACTTTGCGCGCTGGCGCTCTTTCCAGATCGACGATGGCCCCGTCGTGTCCATCGGCCTTATGCTGAATCCTGGCGGCGTTTACCATCAGCAGATTCTGGCTCATCGCATGAATGATAAGGGTGGGAGAAGTGGGCCCATTTCTAGGGGAAGTCCGCCTCTAACAGGCAGATATGTATAAAAAGAAAATCCCTTAGCCGTGGGCACCGATGTAGATGAAATTTCGGACCCGCGGTTTTTTTGTGGCTATTTTACTGTATGTGTGGGATGCATGAAAGGAAAACAGGATGTAGTAAGCAGGTAAGGAGACCTGGATAAGGTGCCTCTGTGAGTTATGAACCGTTTATGCTTCGGATTTAAAGAATAAATAGAGTGTGTTGAGAGGAGTAAGTCATTTGGAGATGTTCGGGTAGCAGTCAGCGTTTGCCCAATTGTACAGGATGCAGACTGGGCGAGTGTGCAGTGTAGGAGGCGCGTGCAATGCTCTACACTGAAGTTATGGGTAGGATAGTAACGCTTCAGTTGTTCCTCGAAGGAGAAAAGATTTGTCAGTTCATGATCTCACTATTAATACTTCATTACTTGAAAATTTTGTTATTGATTCATCCAGAGATGCTGTGGTAATCGATAGCGTCTCTAAAATCTTTAAGAAATCTCGTCCATTATTTGGTTGGCGTAAGAAGCAGGATGAACAGGCTAAAAAACAAGAGGTGAAAGCGCTAGATAACGTGAGCCTTACAGTCAGGAGGAAAGAGATAGTTGGTATTCTGGGCGCCAACGGGTCGGGTAAATCCACCCTGATTCGTATCCTCTCTACGCTCTTAATCCCGGATACTGGCTATGTGAGCATCTTTGGCTATGATGTGGTGAAGGACGAACGCATGGTACAACGACTAATCAACCGGGTAAGTGTCGAGGCATCTTTCTTTAAAAAGCTCTCGCCAATGGAGAATTTGCTCTACGCTGCTCGGCTTTATAACATGCCAGGAGAGCAGGCACGCACGATGATCAGGAGCATTTTAGGGCGCCTGAGCATTAAACCAGATCGCATAGATGCTCCTCTTGAGAATATGTCGCGCGGTATGCAGCAGAAAGTGGCAATTGCGCGTGCCTTTCTCACTTCGCCTATTGTCCTGCTGCTTGATGAGCCAACGACGGGACTCGATCCGCGCTCCAAGCTGGATGTGCAGAACTTTGTTCAGGAATTACGCGAGCAGCACGATGCAACCATTCTGATTACAACGCATGATATGGATGAGGCCGAGGCCTTGTGTGATCGCGTGGCAATCATCGATCAGGGGCGTATCGTGGCTGAGGGCGAGACGCAGGCGTTGAAGCGTACCGTGACCGAATTGATGGGGCGCTCTACGCCGGCAACGATGAACGAGGTTTTTATGCATTATACCGCTTCGCACATGATAACTGAGGAAGACGTCAGGCGCTACGGAAGCTGGGAAAAGGCTTTCGAGGTCTTAGAAGCTTTGCGTGAAGAAGAAGAATAAAAAGGATTATATAGATGGCTTCATTAACACATCAACGTCGAGCAGGCTATGCGTTCTTCGAGCGCAACTGGAATCTGACCAAGCGCTATTGGGGCTGGGAGATAGTCTGGCTGTTTTACAACGTTATTAATGCCTTGAGCGTGACGCTGATCAGTAAAAACACGCAGATGTTGGGCAACGTGAATCAGGCCCAGGTCGATTCTCTCACCCTGTATCTCTTGATCGGTACATCGGTCTGGTCCTATCTTAGCGTCACCTTTGATGGGATTACCGATATCATCAATATCGAACGCTGGGAAGGGACGATAGAGCATACCTTTATGGCTCCCATTTCGCGCTTTACACATATGGTTGGGAGCTGTTGGTACGCAGTTGTACATGGCTTGCTCTTTACCTTTATTCAGTTAATTATTGTAGCTTCATTCTTTCATTTGGATCTGAGCCAGGCGAATTATCTCACTGCGGTTTTCGTGCTGCTTCTGGGTAGTATTTCTTTTATCGGCTTTGGGATCGCGGCCTCTGTGCTGCCTTTGCTCTATACTGAGCGTGGTTCGCAGATGTCCTTTATTGTCAAGGCGATTATCCTGCTGGTTTCGGGAGTGTACTATCCTATCAGCGCTCTGCCGGGATGGATGCAGCCGATCGCTCGGGTCTCGCCGGCAACCTATGTATTAGATGGCTTGCGTGCGGCGCTACAGCATAACGCGCCGATCTGGTCATCGACCATCTGGGCAAGTACCTGGCCGCTGCTCATCACTGGAGTGGTGAGTATTCCTGTAGGTCTCTGGATCTTCGGCATCGCCGAACGCTATGCCAAGAAAGCTGGCAAGCTAAAGCGTAACGGCTAAGCAGCAGATCTAAGTGGAAAATAGGGCGCTGATGGGCCAGTGGAAAGGTCCGATCAGCGACCTACTTCGCGCCTCAAAAAAAGAATGAATCAAGATAGAGATAAAAAAAGGAGAAGGAATTTTAGCGATGTTAAAAGTGATGCTCCCTCAAGGAATGGCGGTGCGGCATGCCAGAATGGCGGATATGGAGTCTATCCTCAGGGTGGTCAATGCTTCTGAAATAGCCCTGGATGGCAAAGCTGAAGAGAAGTTAGAAGATCTGCTCCTTGAGTGGCAGGCTCCGAATTTCGATCTGGAGACCGAGGGCTGGGTGGCTTCGTCATCTACAGATGAGATAATTGGCACGCTTGCTGTAGAGCATGAAGAGCATGCCAAGATCGTTGCGGATATGCAGATACATCCTGATTACTGGGAAAGCCCGCTCGCGGAATACCTGCTCCTGCTGGGGGAAGAGAAGGCTCGCCAGCACATTCTTGATGCTGCACCCGATGTGCGTGTGACGCTTTCCTGGGGTGTGAATAGCCGAGATGTGGCTCTGGCGAAAGTCTTGCGGCAGCATGGTTATGGGATCGAGCGCGTTTTCTTGCGTATGGGCATTGATTTGCAGGAGCCCCCGGCCGTGCCTCAGTTAGCTGATGGCCTGTCAATTCGCTCCATGGAGCCTGAGATGCTACGCGCCATCTATGAAGCTGATGAAGAAGGATTTAAGGATCACTGGGGCCACATGCCCACTTCCTTTGAAGAATGGAAGTACTGGGCTGTCCAATCCGAACAGTTTGATCCTTCCTTGTGGTTTCTGGTTATGGATGGTGAGCAGATTGCCGGCGTGGCTATCTGTGCTGACGAAAAGGAGAAAGGTGGCTGGGTTCATCGACTCAGCACGCGTCGGGCCTGGCGGCGGAGAGGCATTGGGCAAGCGCTGCTCAAGCATGCCTTTGCAGAATTTTACCGCCGAGGAATAAATACAGCTTATCTCACCGTGGATAGCGAGAGCCTAACAGGGGCCAGGAAATTATACGAGCGTGCGGGTATGCACGTTGTTCGAGAATATAACCGTTACGAGAAGGAATTGCGCGCAGGGAGAGAACTGAGTACGCAAACTGTGCTGGTATGAAACAGGGAGTTCTTAATCCCTGCCTGTGACTTTCTCCACGTGTCTTGAGGGTGGGTATTATGCAACTACCCCATAATGCCCTTAAAAAGGATGGAGAAAACTGCGATGATCGTACGACTACATAGTTTATCGGTGCGGCCTCCCGTCTGGGCTGATCTGTCAGCTGTGGTCGGTTTGATAAAGGCGTGTGTGAAGGAGGAGGCAGGAATCGAGGAGCCGACTGAAGAGGAAGTACATAAGAGCTGGCAGGCCAGAAATTTTAATTTGAGGATGGATGCATGGGTCATCTTTACCAGGAAAGGGGATATTGTGGGGTATGCTGAGGTGCGCAATTGTGGAGATGGCCGGTTGGTTTCAATGCTGCGCGTGCATCCAGCGTATCGGGGTAGAGGTATTGGTACTCTGCTCACCTGGTTGGTAGAGGAGCGAGCCCGACAGCTCATGCGCAGAATATCCCTGGATATCCGCGTTACACTGAGCAATAGTGTGAATAGTCTAAATACTGCGGCACACCGCTTGTTGGAGCGCGAAGGCTATTCGTTGGTAAGGAATTTCTGGCGTTTAAGTATTGAGATGGATGAGCAACTTCCTGACGAGGGTGCCAGGGATGGCAAGATTCAGATGGACCTGGTGATTGATAGCGCTAATTTGATGGGTTCAACTCGCTTGCCGCGACGCACTGGGATGTATGTTGTACGACAGTACGATGTGTACGAAAAAGTCTTGCGGATTCCTGATGTCCAGCAGGTGGCTGAGGAGCAAGATGCACACTATTATAGTGTTGCCAGCGCGACATAGCACGCGGGTAGAAAGGGGATCTGATCACCTGCTTTAGCAGGTCCCCTCTGGCGATTTTCGTAAGCAGGGTATTTATCTAGATAAAGATAGCTCTCTTGGTTCTCAGGAGAGCTATCTTTGTTACTTTTTCTCGTTGCGCAAGTCTTGATATGTGTAGCCAGGATGAAATTTGTTAGCTGAGGCAGAGAATTTCTGCACGCTCAGCTCTGGATATAGAGAAGGGGGAAGCCTCATATGTTTATTCAGGCGTTGATGGCGGTGACAGTTGCGGAGAGCGGGGGAATACGCGCGCTGTTACTGGTATTAGTGCTGGTAGCGATTGTGCTGCTGCTGGCCGGAGCTGCTATCGCGGTTCTTACCTTCTTGAATCTAAGAAAAGCACAAGCCGCGCAGGCTGGACATGCCCCCGGCGCGTGAGGACATGATGAGCTTCTTGGCGCCGGATTGCACTTGTATTATTGAGCGCGTTAAGGGGCAAATATCTATTTTATATATGAGATCGAGATATGTTTGCTAAGTCAGCGCCTGAATAAACTCCAGGCGATTGCCGAAGGGATCGCGTATCTCGAAGCGGGCATACCCGGGGATGGGAACCGCATCTAAAGCTTTGATACCGTGGGCTTCCAGTTTATTTCTCCAGGCTTCCACATCCGTCACGGCGTAGGCCAGATGGGCCTTGGTGGCTTTGCGCTCTACTCCGTCCTCAGTCCAACATGTACCTGTCTATCTCCGACCTGAAGCCAGAAGCCGCCTCTGCCTTGCAGGGCCGCGGGTTTCTCAATTTCTGCTAGACCAAGTAGCTCGCAATAAAACTGGCGACCCTGCTCTTCGCTGCCGCGAGGAATAGTGATCTGCGCGTGATGTAAACCAATAATTGTCAAGCTATAAATCTCCTCCTGCTTACTGTACAAAGATAGTATATGCTAGATGGCATAAATTGAAAAGCAAGCACCTGGCAAAAATCTGCCAGGTGCCTGCCTGCTTGGCTTTATAGATTCTGGCCGATAATGCGCTGAATCTTGACCGAGAGAATCACGCGCGGCTCGCCGACATGATACGGAGACGAGCCATAGCGTTTGGCCAGGGCGGTATATGAAGCTCCTGCAGGATCTTCTTCAATCTTTTCTACCATACCCCGAAACTCGGCGTACACATAGGGATTACCAATATCTGAAATGGAAATGGCAATATGTGGGTCGCGTTTGATATTTTTGTGCCTGTTGCTCTCCTTGAGTGGCGCTAACTTGATATATTCTCCATCCCACAGAAACCACATGGGGGAGCTTTGAGGCTCTCCTTTGGCGCCAATAGTAGCCACCTGGGCAAAAGCCTGCGAATGAAGTATTTCCTGAACCTTCGGGTTATGCAGATCTGTCATAAAAAATCCTTTCTGCCTGAGACAATTTCGTCGCCATCAAGGCCAACCCAGACTATTGAGATCTGGGGGCTTCCATCGGGGTTGAGCGTCACCAGATGCGCATTATGGCCGGATGCCAGGGCCTCACGAACTTTGTTATCGAGAATCATCATCAGGACATTCCTTCCTATTGGTTTGGCTGTAACTTGCATAGTTACAGCGGTAGGCAAAAAAAGCTCTTTCTGTCTGTAACTGAGCTGGTTACGACGGTGGGCAAAAAAAGCTTTGTCGTTTCATCGCTCGCTGGATCAGGCGAAAGTGAGTGTTTCTTGTAAGACATCGGCTATCGTCGTCTGGGCAAGTTGCTGCTTCAGTGCATTTTCCGCATTCTCGTAGAAGCCCTTTAAAGCTGGCTGAATGCCTCTTCCGACAGGGCAGGCTTGATTGGGTTGGCTATGATGCATTTCAAAGAGCGGTGCTTGTTCGACGGCCTGGAAGACATCCAGTAGTGAAATCTCTTCTGCTTTATGGGCCAATTTCCAGCCGGCCCCTGTTCCATGCTGTACAGTGACCAGGTGAGCTTTCTCAAGCAAGCCGAGAATTCGTCTAATAAAGACCGGATTTGTATTGACGCTGGCGGCAATTTGATCTGAGGTCACAATCTCTCTTTGTCTAGAAACTAGAGCCATCCAGGTTAGAATATGCAGTGCAACGGTGAAACGACTACTTGTGCTCATCAGTTATCCTCCCTGTAACTAGTGTAGTTACAGCTGGAGGCCTTGTCAAGACGTAGAGAGCAAAACGACTTCTCCTGGCGCTTGCCTTCTGAGCTATCTCATACAAGGGTCGCTTTATCTATGTCTGTGCTTGTGATTAACCATTTCGTAGGAGATTTACCAGCTATGCCAACATAAAATCAACAAAAATAACCAGAGCGCTAACCGCTCTGGTATAGGTTTGCTGGGTGCAAGGCCTTAGCAAGATTGGACCTGCACCTTAGTGTCCTGGCCGCAGGCGGCTCACCTTGCTCGTATAATACGCTCAATGTCGCGTTTTACCTCGCGCTCGGCGATGGCTTCGCGTTTGTCGTAAAGTTTCTTACCACGGCACAGGCCCAGCTCTATCTTGGCTCGTCCACCCTTAAGATAAAGCTTCAAAGGCACCAGGGTTAAGCCCTTGGTAGCGACCCGCATGGCTAATTGATTGATTTCTCGTTTGTGGAGCAAGAGCTTACGATTGCGCATGGGTTCATGGTTATAGCGATTTCCGTGCTCATATACAGCAATATGCGCATTCTCCAACCAGATTTCGCCGTTGCGCACCAATGCATAGGAGCCGCGGAGATTGACCCGTCCCTCGCGAATCGATTTAATCTCCGTGCCTACTAGCGAGATACCCGCTTCTACCGTTCGCTCAACGGTATAATCGTGGTATGCCTGCCGATTAACGGTGACAACTCTGGTTGGTTCACGGTTGGTAGCAGCCGATTGCCGCTCTTGCTTTGCCGCAGTTTGTTTTGCCATAGCTAACTCCTTAGTAAGTATCTCTTCTATTCTGGCCTTACAAAGCAAGAACTTTGCAGCTTCCTTGACAGTCGAGCAGAGAGAACCTACGATTGGATGTGGATATTATAACGCCATAATACAACACCTGCTGATATGAGTCGAGAGGGAAAATTTGTTGGTAGGCGCGATGCAGGAGCCGTGTCCCTGATGGCGAGGAGAAATCTCTTACTAACGCTTTACGTATCTGCTTATAGATAGTAAGGAAGGCTTATACTATGTTTTACCATCTCGGCAGGAT
Organism: Ktedonosporobacter rubrisoli; assembly: GCF_004208415.1. Taxonomy (GTDB): domain Bacteria; phylum Chloroflexota; class Ktedonobacteria; order Ktedonobacterales; family Ktedonobacteraceae; genus Ktedonosporobacter; species Ktedonosporobacter rubrisoli. The sequence goes on from NZ_CP035758.1 coordinate 10,032,057, forward strand.
GGTTACACGCTTTCACTGGTGGATTATAGGCATGTGGCTCGTGGCAGCAGTTGTGGCGCTACCATTTGCGCCACAGGCCAGCCAGGTGTTGCGACCCGGCGGTTTTGTTAGCCCTGATGCCGAATCGCAGCACGCTACCGATCTGCTTGCCCAAAAGTTACATCTCGATCTGACAATTGTCCAGATTATTTTTACCGGCCAGCGTTATACTGTAGATGACCCACAGTTTTTGCAACAGACTCAGCAGGCTCTTGCTCAACTGCGCAAGTGGCCGGAGGTGGCCCAGATTGTCACTTACGCGGATAATCCACGGCAGATTTCGCTTGATCATAAAGCTGCTTATGTGAATGTGATGCTCAAGTCCGATCCCGATAGCGCGCCCAAACTTCTCCCCGCCCTGGAGCAGCGATTGCAGAAGGTTCCTGACTTGAAGACGTATGTTGGCGGAGGGCCAGTCTTTTATGAAGATATTCAGTCAGTTAGCGAGCGCGATTTGCGCCGGGCTGAAATGCTGGCTTTCCCCTTTGCTATCGTCGCTCTGCTGTTTGTATTTCGCTCAGTGGTGGCGGCAATTCTGCCGACTATCGTCGGGGGTTGTGCGGTCGTGGTGGCTCTAGCGCTCATCTTTGGCCTGGGACACCTAACCCCGCTTTCGATCTTTGTGCTCAATATCACAACGCTCTTTGGTTTGGGACTTGGCGTCGATTACTCATTGTTTATGGTGAGCCGCTTCCGTGAAGAACTTGGGCATGGGCGCAGTAAAGAAGAGGCAGTCGCGCTTACCGTAGCTACTGCCGGGCGCGCTGTGGCCTTTTCAGGTCTGACCGTGACGATTGGCCTGATCGGTCTTACATTTATGCGAATAAATATGTTGCGCTCTGTTGGTATGGGCGGTATTCTTGTCGTTGTGCTGGCGGTCCTGGCGGCTTTAACCTTGTTGCCAGCTATTCTCACCGTTATTGGTCTGCGGATTAATGCCCTGCCTATCCGCCTTCCGCGTTTGAGAAAAGCTGGGACGCATGAGCAAGGTAATGGACAAGTTGAGCTGCACCATGGCTTCTGGTATCGCCTTTCGCAGATTGTAATGCAGTATCCTGTGCGTGTATTTCTGCCAGTGCTGCTGCTGCTGATTGGCTTTGGGCTCCCATTTCTGGGTGTGCGTTTCTCGGCGCCTGACGCCTCGATCCTGCCGCCAGATGTGCCCTCGCGCCAGGAGTACAATGTCCTGGCCGCGCGATTTAATGAATCGGAGACAATCCCCATTTTATTGGCGCTACAAACTCGCGGCCCGGTCATGACAGCCGAGAATATTCGCAATCTCTATTACTATGTGAAGCGCATAGAGGCGGACCCGCGCGTAGAGCGCGTGGATAGCATTGTCAGCGCCGACCCTCGCTTTACCCTTGATGAATATGAATTGCTCTACAGCAATCCGCAATTGATTGCAGATCCCTATCTGAGCGCTTTAATGCGGACCTCAGTCTCCGGCAATACAGCTATGATTCAGGTGATCAGTAAGTATGGCATGGTTGATGCGCGCTCGCAGGCTCTCGTGCAGACGATCCGTAATACCGATCCCGGTCATGGGATGAGCGTCCTGGTTGGCGGAGGAACTGCAGGAAATATTGATTATGTCAACTCGCTCTACACAGATTTTCCGCTGGCGTTGCTTGTGGTAGCCCTCACAACGTATGTAGTGCTCTTCATCCTGTTCCGCTCGGTAGTTCTGCCGCTCAAAGCGATTTTAATGAATACATTATCGATTATGGCCAGCTATGGTGCGCTGGTGGTAATCTTCCAGGATGGATTTCTGCACCAGATCCTCGGCTTTACCCCGCTGGGTTTTGTTGAGGCCTCCTGCCCCATTCTCTTATTCTGCTCGCTGTTTGGACTTTCCATGGACTATGAAGTCTTCCTGCTCTCGCGCGTACAGGAGGCTTTCTGGCAGACAGGCGACAATAGGCGCGCGGTAGCGCTCGGTTTAGAGAGGAGTGGTGGTATTATTACAAGCGCCGCAGTTATCGTGATTGTGGTAAGTGCCTGCTTTGCCACCGCTGATATGATCCTGGTAAAGGCCCTGGGTCTTGGCATGGCCCTGGCCGTGATTCTTGATGCAACCTTAGTGCGCGGCTTGCTGGTTCCTGCGACCATGCGTCTTTTGGGAAATCTTAACTGGTGGATGCCGTTTGTTGGGGTTCAGCGTCATCCTCCGGCTTTAGCTGAATATATGGGAGCGCCCGAGCAGAAGAAGCCGGAGAGCCCTTCGTCGCCAGTAAGCAATCTACCTATCGGAGGAGAGCAATGAACAAACGATTCAGGCATAGAAGACAGACGTTTACCTTGAGTGGTATATTGCTCGGGCTGCTTCTGGCTTTATCCTCTTGCAGCTTTCCCGGTGTCGTCTCAACTTCGGAGCAATTGCCACAGGTGAACCAGGCCGAGCCAACGCCACAACTCCCTCCGATCCATTTTCCCCAGGATGAAGGAGCGCATAATAAGCTAACCGAATGGTGGTATTATACAGGGCATCTAAATGCTACCTCTGGGGATGGCAAGACCCACCATTATGGCTTTGAAATGGTAATCTTTCAGGCCCTGCGCAGCAATTTACCGCCCGTCTATGCTTCGCATTTTGCGATTAGCGATATAACCCGTGGAGAGTTTCACTATGACCAGCGTCGGCGCGTTGTATCTAGCGCTGCGATACCCGATGGCACCTCAACACAAGGAATCAACGTCAATGTGGGAGATTGGAGCATTCGTGGCTTAGATGGTCATGACCACTTAGCTGCCTCGATGAAAGATTATACTGTTGATCTCAATCTGCTTGCGCGCAAAGAGCCAGTCTTACATAACAAAGATGGCCTGATCACCTATGGACTTGCCGGTTATTCCTACTACTACTCGCGTACCAATATGGAGATCTCGGGAACAATTATCGATCATGGTCAGCATATGAACGTAACGGGTAAAGCCTGGATGGATCATCAATGGGGAAATTTCTTGACCCTTGGTAGCGGTGGTTGGGATTGGTTCAGCTTGCAGTTCAAAGACAACACAGAGATAATGCTCTACTTTATTCGTGATGCTAGCGGGAAGATACTCTCGACCTATATCGGCTATATTGATGCTCAGGCCAGGGACTATCTCATTCCTGCTCAGGCCCTCCAGACAAGCGTGCTTGGCTCCTGGACCAGCCCACAAACCCATATTACCTATCCTTCGGGCTGGAAGCTCACGATCAATGACCAACATGTGCAGGCAACCTTGACCATTACGCCGCAGCTAAAAGACCAGGAATTAGTGGTCTATCCCTCAACTGGGAACGTCTATTGGGAAGGTGCGGTGAGTATCAGCGGCCAACTCAATGAGAAGCCCGTGGATGGCGAAGGCTATATAGAGCTAACGGGCTATGCTCCCAAAACAGCTTAATGGCTACATGCTGGCTTGCGGCAATGGTTAGCAGACTGCGGCAGGCCAGTATTTTTCCAGTAACAATACCCAAATTAACTGTATGCAACGCGTTCTGTATAGTGAACATCAGAGAACGCCACAGCCCTTTTACATGAAGAATTACATAAGACATATAGAAGACAGAAAGGATAACGGAATTTCAAAGGGAGCGCTCCGGCGCGTCTAGCACACTATTCATGCAATTTTTATAGAAAAGCAGCTTTGAAAAGATAGAAGAAGAGATAAGGTCTACATAAGATTTATATGGCAGCATAAGGCTTTGTGACGAGAGCATACAGGCGTAGTTTTATAGGTATTAAGCTACGAAGAAGGAAGAGCGACGTAGAAGATGTTACACTAGAGCTGAGAAGTTAGAATATGCCCAACTTCAAAGCTTTGCAGTTGGCAAAAGCGGGAAGGCGAAGTTTGTGCGCGCGGGCAGCCAGATTTTGCCATCTGTAGCGCTGCTAAGCTGCAGGAAGAGGTATAGGAAAGCTCTATGTCCAACTTACCGGGTTATTGACGAGCATATGCAATGGTATGGTATACTTTGTTGCGATGTTGACGAAGATAATTTTGATGTATGTACTGATTCGTGGTTAATACGTTGCAACAATAGGATGACAAATGTAATACAATGTGTATGTACTCGTTTTACCGGTCAGGAAGACTTCAAAAGAGGAAGGAGCGGCTGTATGGGTTGGAGATGGCAGAGCAATGGAGAGTCTAAAGCGAGTTATTGTCCATTGTTGATCATAGAGTGGCTACTAACACTGAAGAATATATTGTCGTGAAAAAGCCTGCCGAAACCTACAAGCGAACAAAAGAAGTGAAAACACACGCCTCGGCCCTTGAAGAATCTGCAATAGTTGAGCGTGTTGCGCGTATTGTCTCTAGCGTGCGTGGCTCCAAACCCGACTACACCCGTTTAGCTGCGGAGCTGGCGCAGGCTATTCCGTTTGATATTTTTGGGGTAGTTTTATTGCGACATGATAGGCAGGCTGTGCGCGTGACCGTGTGTAGCTATGGACAGGATGGGACCTGGGAAGCTTCGTATCATCAGCACCCATGTGAAGGTTCCATGCTGGAATTGATCTTACAATCTCCTATATTGCTGGTGAATGACTACCCTGAGGGTCTGGATGGGCCACCGGCCGTGAGCGGCGATGCCCTCAGTAGCTATCATCAATTGCACTCTACCCTGATAGCTCCTCTCATCGTTGAGGATCGTGTGTTAGGCACCCTGGAACTGGGGAGTACAAGGCTACATACCTATGCAGATGCAACCTTACAGCGTCTGATCACCGCAGTCGTGCGCGTCCTGGCCACCGCGATTGAAGGAGCGCAAGTAGGTGGCAGTGTAGCCATACAGGATCGCCAACGCCAGGCGCTCAAAGATGTCTCCAGCGCCTTAACCTCAAAGATAGATCTTCCTACCATCTTTCATCAGATCGTCAGTGGAGTTACTAACGCTCTCGATGTGGCCTCGATGATCGTAATGCTTGATCGCAAATCAGGCAAATTATTGCTTGAGGCGCAATCAGGACTGGGGCAAGAAGTACTAGGAAGACTCTTTAGCCGCGGAATCTATATCAGCAACAAATGTATCATTAGCCAGACTTTGCAGCAGAGGCACTCTTACGTCTCGCAAGATATTATCTCCGATGAGCGTTTCAGCGACAGCTACACCCTTTTCTCCCAGCTCGGCATGCGCTCTATCCTGAGCTATCCGTTGATGACAGACACAACAGTCTATGGTGCTCTTCTCCTCTGCTCTCCTGAGCCAGGGGGGTTTACGCCCTTAAAAGCCGATATCCTGGCTCTCTTTGCCAGCCAGGCCACCGTAGCAATTCATAATGGTGTCCTGCTCGAATCTGCCCATCAACGTCGTCGTTTCCAGACCGCCATAGAGCAGCTAGAGCGAGCACGAACCCAAAATACCGCGGACCTGCTTCAACTTAGTCAGCACGAAAATGGCGAGGAAGATAATCAAGGACAACCCCAGGATGAATATCAGCTTCTAGAACGCGTCCGCCAGGAGGCGCAAAATACCTTTGGCGTAAGTTTTACCAGCCTCTTGAGTTTTATTAGCGACCATTTATTGACGCGGGGAGAGCGAGATTTGCAAGCCATTCTGCGCCCCTATCAGGGTGAGCAGTCAGAAGAAGACATTAGCGGAGCTCTGAAGGTAGAGCAGCAGGAGACGACAGCTGAGCTGGAGACCGGACAAGCCTTGACAGTGCATAACAATCGTAAGGACCCTCTTGCCGAAACTTTATCCCTGTTGACGCAGACAGCCGAGGCGGCCCTCATTCGAGCCGATATCCTGGGGCGCTAGGACAGTTATTAATCCAGCTAAAACAACAGGACAGCCTGGTAAAAGATGCCTGGTTTGTGGTTGATCTCAAGGGAATCTGCGTGTATATGAATCCGGTTGCAGAGGCACTCTGCGAAATGCGTATGAGTGAAATGACAACTGTGTTTGATGCCCAACTATTCGCCCCAACGGGAGAGTATGATAATCCAGCTATGATCGAGGGCGTGTTCGCGAAATTGTGGCCGCGTATGCGTAATGCAGAAGAGGTTCACCACTACTTGCAGGATTTCACTCAGGGAAATATCTATCGGCAGGAACTAGCCTGTGTTGTAGCCGACGAGCCTATTTACAGTAAGCCAGAAGAGCACGAGGCTCCAGCGCGTGGGCAGGAAAGCGCTTATTCCGATTATCATTATCAATTCATTCGCTATCCGCTCTACAATCAGCAGGGGCAGTGGGGGGCAAATGCCTTGCAGGTGTGTGATATAACAGAACGAGTGCGTGATGAGCGAAACAGATCAGCTCTGCTCTCTTCGGTATCCCATGATCTGCGCACACCTTTAACAACGATCAAAGCGGCAGTCACCGGCCTGCTGCAGACAGATGTAGATTGGGATGAGCAGGATCGGCGTGAAATGCTCGAAGATATCGACATTGAAACCGACCATTTGACGGTGCTGGTGAATGCCCTCGTCGAATTATCGCGTATTCAGATGGGAGCTTTGAGCCTGGAAAAGGAATGGTGCGATATCATCGAAGTCGTGCATGGCGCACTGGCAAAGATGGAGCGGGCCCTGGCCGGTCGTCCTATTCGTACCAGTTTTCAAACATCTCTCCCATTGATATACGTCGATCACGTGCAACTGGAGCGAGTTTTCTACAATTTGATAGAGAATGCAGTTCGCCATAGCCCCCAGCATAGTGAGATTATACTGACTATTGAGGCCATTGGTGAAACACTTCATGTCCGGGTCATCGATCGTGGCAGTGTTGCCCTGGAGCCCGAGCGGAAGAGTAGCTTTAGATCCTTCTACCATACAGGGTCGTATAGAGATGGCCTTGAGCTGGCGATCTGCACGGGTATAATAGAAGCCCATCAAGGGCATGTAAGCGTGGAAACAGCGGCTGGTGGAGGTTCATGTTTTGTGTTTACGTTACCTATTCATCCACAGACAATGGGACGTAGAGAGCCGAAAGGCATGCCCTCCTCTCAAGATGTGGTGGATGGCGAGGTAACTTCATCACAGCAAGCATAGTGCTAGCAGGAGAGGAGCTGCTATGAGAGCGAAGGGAAAACGTATTCTAGTCGTTGATGATGAACCGCCTATTCAGCGTATATTGCGCCGTACCCTCTCTATGAGTGGATACGAAGTTTTCGTGGCTGATAGTGGAAAACAAGCAATAGAAATGGTGCGGCTTCATCAGCCAGATCTCATCCTGCTAGATTTGTGTATGCCAGGGGAGTATGATGGGCTTGATGTGTGTGTCTGGGCGCGCCAATCGTTACGTACGCCGATTATCGTGCTCTCAGCCATCACTGAAGAGAAAAAGAAAGTGCGCGCTCTGGATCTGGGGGCCGATGATTATCTCACCAAACCCTTTGGCACCGATGAGCTTCTCGCGCGAGTACGCGTCTGCCTGCGCAGGGCCAACACTGCTGAGGTGAGCCTTGATCACACACCAGAGATTCTTTCGAGCGAGGATGGATATCTGTATATGGATGTGGCTCGGCGCCAGGTGCGAGCAGGGGAGCAGGAAGTGCGCCTGACCCCGACTGAGTTTGAGTTATTAAGGCAACTGATGCTCTATGCTGGCAAGGTGCTGACTCACCGCTCCCTACTGCGCGCCGTCTGGGGACCGGAATATGGCGAGGAGGCCGATTATCTACGGGTTTATGTGCGTCAGCTCAGGCGTAAGGTGGAGAAAGAGCCTTCACAGCCGAAATATATACAGACAGAGCCTGGTATCGGATATGTTTTCCGTCCTCAAGTAGAGATGCGTACTCTTTAATAAAATTTTAACAGGTTGGGCGCTTTTTTTCATGGCTAACTAATCTGTTTTGGCTTACACTATAAGGCAGTATGCTTTCTGACTTATGTATGGGATGGAGCGGTTTTTCCCCAGGAGAAAGAAAATCGCGTGATCCCTTCGGAAGAGAAGAGCGGAGAGGCGCACGGACCTCCCAATCTTCGGAGAAAGAAGGACTGCTGACTCTATGATGGTTCAGTGGCGACCGCTCCGTGTGATTATAGTGGGGCCGCAAAATACATTTAGTCGTGTCTTAGCGACGAACATTCAATATTGGGGATACGAGGTGGTAATGCTTGCTGCGCCCCGCGCGATCTTTGACGATGGGACGCGTGCAATGCAAGGGGATGTTGTCTTATATGATCTGGATGAGGTATTTCCTACCTTTTCTAGAGAAAGGGACTTCCCTGAGATGTGGCCTGAGCGAGGGACAGCCAACTCTAGCGAAGAAGCAGAGGGGCAGGAGACCCATGCGCCGTTTATTATTGCCATTAGTAGCCGCTCAGTTTCACGCGTAACCCTGGAACGGATTGGCGCGATTGCGTTGCTGCAAAAGTCTTTTTTTAAGATGAGCTGGCTGCAGCGCTATTTAAAAGTGTTACAGCGCTTAACATCGCCTGAGGGAGAAGCATTACCACAGCAATATAAACAGGATGAGAACATACGTGTGCTGGTAGTGGATGATAATGAAGATATTGCTAGTACTATACAGCAATGCTTAATCTATGAATCTGGATACGAAGTAGCAGTTGCGCATGATGGATTAGATGCGCTAGAGTTATACCTGGATTGGCATCCGCAGTGTATTGTGACGGATCTACTAATGCCATGGATGAACGGGTATCAGGTGATGAGATGTTTGGCACTGGGAACGGCGAGAGGTGCCCCAGCATTCGTGGTGATGAGCGCCCTGAACCAACTAGAGGTTCCTATCGGCAGCTCATATTTACGGGGAAAAGCGGTAGCGTACGTAAACAAACCATTTAATATTGATCATTTGCTTTCCGCGATTAAGCAGGTATGTGCAGGGTAAACAGGGGTGCTGACTGCGCATATCGCAAGAGAACCGCCTGTGGTTATTTACTAGAGAATGCACTTGCAGGCTAGTCTGGGTAAAGGAACTGAGAAACGATGGAGCAGCAAGATCGCATTATGGATGGGGATCTACAGACATTAGGACTCCAATCCATCTTAAAAATGCTCGCGCTGAGTGGAAAGACAGGAAAGTTATTTGTATCTTCAGGCCCGGAGACCATATCTATTAGCCTGCGCAAAGGGCAAATTGTGGGATTGCATGAGGAGGGGGTACCCCAGCCAGATTTGCTGGGTATGTTTTGCCTGATCAACAAGCTGGACCCTCCGCGCTGGCAGATGATTCGCGAGCTCGCCCAGGGTAATACTGAAGTCGCCTTAATGATGTTAGTTGAGCGAGGCTGGATGAGTGCTGACGAGATGCAAAGTCGGCTTGAGTTTGCCGTCACGCAGTCAATTAGCCATGCTCTGCGCTGGGTAAATGGACGCTTTGCCTTTCATCGTCAAATGGTCCCGATTGACAGCAAGATGCAGCCGCTTGACGTCGATTCAGTTTTGCTTGAGGCTCTGCGCCAGGCCGATGAATGGGAAGAAGTTGCTGCAGAAGATGTAATGCATCTTGCGCGTACCACGGTGGCTCGTTGGCAGCCCGAGGTGACAAGAGATGTAGGTAGCCTGGGCCTGAGTAAGGAGGGTATTGAAGTCCTTTGCCTCTCCAATGGCGAGATTCCCCTCCAGGCTATTGCGCTTGTGCTCATGATGCCCGAGGCTCGTGTTGCTCGCCTGATGGCAAAGCTCCTGGAGCTAAGGCTCATTGAGGTCGTGGATACCGCTCTGGAGACGGAGTTGCAGCGCGATCTATCCAATATCATTATTAAATGTCAACATACGCTGGCCCAAAGGCGCCAATCGGCTAATCCTGAGCAGCACCTGCTCGGTTTGATTACCACCCTTTCCGAATGTATTAATGGCCTGTTAAACCACCATGGCCAGTACGCAAAGAGCCTGCGTGGACGTGGCCATGTGCCCTCTATTGATATTGTGCGCTACCTTGAGCAGCGCTTTGCCAGGCATTTTAGGATGTTGGCGACTCAGCAATATCCTATTCTAGATACAACGAAATTTGCCTACGGGCAACTGAATTGCGAGGATATCCTCACGCTCAATAAAGTTGTCAGGGGCGAGCAACTGGAAGAGTTCTACTGGGAAGCGGTTCAGGGCTTGATTGCTTTCCTGAGATATATCTTTAACGAACTGTTGCGAGATGAAGTAGGGAACTCGCATACAGGGCGTCAACTGAATGTGGCGTGGAAAATTTTCCTTTCCGAAATTGATCGCGAGATCCAACAGTATCAGGTCTATCGTGCGCATCGCAATGCGCAATTATCGCGAGGCCGAGAGACTTTTGCCCAGCAACCCATGCAATCACCACCCATTGGCATAGTACAAAATTGGAATGGTTCCCCCGAGAACAGCGGGGAGTTCTGGTCCCCTGAAACGCGAAGGAGGTCAATCTAGATGGCTGTACCAACAGTGCTAGTTGTGGATGATAGTCCTACTGTACGCAAAATTGTGCAAATGACTTTGCAGCGGGAGCATATCAGAGTAATCACTGCTAGTGATGGCCTGAGCGCTCTTACCTCGGTCGCGGATGAGATGCCTGCAGTTATCCTTCTGGATATTCAATTGCCACGCATGGATGGGTACCATATTTGCCAGATAATACGTAAAAACTTGCAGTTTCGACAAATTCCCATTATTATGCTCAGTGGGAAGGACGGTTTGTTTGACAAGATGCGTGGGCGGTTGGCCGGATCAACTGAGTATCTGACGAAGCCCTTTGACTCTGTTGAGCTGGTACAGACCGTAAAGAAGCACCTTGCCAACTGGCAAGAGCGTATACCTGCAGCCCATCAGGAAGGTATGCGACCTCGCCTGCGCTACCGAGGCTAAAGCGGTTATATAAAAAATTGGCCCTGAAGCGTTTCAATGCATGTAATGTTTTCAGGTACAAATTTGTCAGTGGGATAGCCTTTATCTCCCATCGCACTGGTGTGGCTCGTTTCGGAAAGGTTATAATTGGATGCCAGGGCAAAAAATACTTGTTGTGGATGATAGCTGGACTGAGTTAACTATGATTGTGGCCCCACTGCGCAAGAGCGGTTTTGAAGTGGTGACAGCCGTTGATGGTGATGAGGCTGTCGAGAAGGTCTTCAAAGAACGGCCGCAGTGTATCGTTCTTGATGTTGTCTTACCTAAGCAGAATGGTTTTCAGTTATGTCGAAAATTTAAAAATTCAGAGTTTAGTAGACATATTCCGATAATTTTGTTATCAAGTAAGAGTACTCCATTAGATAAGGCGTGGGGGCTCAGGCAGGGCGCCGATCTCTACCTTACGAAGCCTTTCAAGAGTGAAGAATTAGTTGCGAGTGTGCGTAGCCTTGTATAATAGAGCGTCGTAGGTAGCAGGTCAAGGCGATCTGTAATGTGGTATAAAGGCACTTAGATATTTTGCCTGATTTGGGAGTAATGTTGTGTCCAGCGAAGATCTAAGAATGTTGCAGCGTGACGCACTCGCCGCGATCCAACAATTAGGAACACAGTCCCCTTCGGTAGCCGCATTGCAAATGCAGCTAGCGCAAAGGGGGCTGCCCCGTGCTGATGGCTCCGTCAACGAAAACCAGCCAGCAGTGGTTGGTGAACAATATCTTGTCTTCTCATTAGCAGGTTGTGAGCTTGCCGTTAAAGCAGAGCAAGTCCAAGCGGTGGAGCGCCTCGTGGACCTTACGCCCGTGCCCAACGTGGTATCCTGGGTAAAAGGGGTAATTAATTTGCGAGGATCGATCGTGTCAGTTGTAGATCTGCGTATGTTCCTGGATCTGGAGCAACTTTCCTATACCTCGCGTGCGCGTTTGTTATCATTGCAATATAATGAGATGGTGATTTGCTTGGTAGTAGATAGTGTTAGCGAAATGATGCCTATCTCTCCTGCCACTATCGTTCCTGTAAATGCTCGCCAGGCTAATATTCCACAATGGGCGCTCTCCTACGCTGCTGGCTGCGCGTTGCATGCGAACCGAGTGTTGGTGTTGCTGGATGCGGCACGTCTACTTTTCTCTGAAAAAATGCAGCGCTATGAGGCCCTGGGATAATATTTGATGGCCAGATAAGGTCGTTTGAACTAATAGAGATTTTTTATCAACAGGAGGTCTGGCGGATGAATCCTGATCGCAATAAAAGCGGGATGACAGTTGATGCGCTAATGCAGATAGGGCTCATTGCTTCTACTGCTATTCCTGTTCTTTCCTTTGCTTTGCTTGGCTTTGCATCGCTTAGACTGCAGGCTGCAACCCTGGTACTGGTGATTGTAGCATTTGCGATCATTGTGTTACTAGGCGTACTTATCGTGAATTATTTTGTGCAGCGTAGGATTAAGGATCGAATTCTGGGGCTTGTGGACGTCTGCCGCGAATACGCAGGGGGAGACCATACTGTTCGAGCCGTGGTCAATGGCGACGATGATTTTGCCATGCTTTCAATGTCGCTCAACTCTCTTCTTGACAACCAGGGGAGCTCGACGAATGCCTCACTGGGAGCAGGCGGCAGCGATGCTGCAGCATTGCAAGCTCAGATTGAGAAACTCTTGCAGGAAGTTAGCGCGGTTGGTGATGGTGATCTGCGCGTTCAGGCTGAAGTGACGCCTGATACGTTAGGTGTATTGGCTGACTCGTTTAATTATATGATTGAAGAGTTGGCAAAAGTCGTAGGACGTGTGCAGTCAACGGCTGTGCAGGTTACTAACGCGACGCGACGCATTCTCGACCGCTCAGCTGAGCTAGCCCAGGCTTCTGAGGCGCAGGTGACAGAAATTTCTCAGACAACCGAGGCCGTGGAAGCGCTGGCAGTCTTTATCCAGAACGTTGCGCGTAACGCTCAGTCAAGCGCTGAGGCCGCGCAGGAAGCCTTGCGCAACGCAACTAGTGGCCAGCAATCTGTGCGTCAGACGATTGATGGTATGATGCTCATCCGCGAGAATGTGCAGGAGACCTCTAAGAAGATTAAGCGCCTGGGTGAGCGCTCTAATGAGATCGGCGAAATCGTGCGTATCATCGAAGACATTGCAGATCAGACGAACTTGCTTGCTCTTAACGCTGCTATTCAGTCGGCAATGGCTGGCGAGCATGGACGAGGGTTCGCTGTCGTGGCCGATGAAATCCGTCTTCTGGCAGAACGTTCTACCGAGTCGACAAAGCGTATTGCGACGCTGATCAAGAGTATCCAGGGCGATACGTATGAAGCTGTTGTCGCTATGGAAGATAGCACGCAGGAAGTGGTGAAAGGTTCGCAACTGGCTGATGAAGCTGGACGCTCCCTGAACTCCATTTATAGCGCTGTGGAACGGCAGGCCAAGATGATCGAAGGTATTGCCCGTGCCGCTAATGAGCAGACTTCAGTCTCTGAGGCCGTGGCTATTGCGATGGGCCGTATCTCTGAGATTACGCGCCAGACCGATGCTGGCACACAGGAAGCAGCGGTAAGCGTGAGTTATCTGGCCGAGCTTTCTGAGCAGTTGCGCGCTTCGGTGTCTACCTTCCGCCTGCCCGAGCGCAGTGGTGAGGGACTTGGCTCTTTCCCCAACATGGCTTCGATCACCGAGCTGCCTAATAACGGTGGGCCTCAGGGTCTCTTGCAGCCCCCTTTGGGATCGGGGATGGAGAACGAGTGGGAACAGAATTTCTCGGGGAACTTCCCGCCTCTACCCGAGCCGGGTAATACGGGTTCGCTTGTGGCCTTGTCTTCGCGTCCTGGCCAGAATTCGCTGAATAATTTTCAGGATTTTAATCATCCTGCTTCTCTGGGAGGACAGCAATCGCTGGGAGGCCAACCCATATCCAATGGCCAGCAGTCGTTCGCTTCGCAACCCGGCTTTGGTGCGCAGCAAGCCTTTGGAAATCCCCCAAGTCTGGGAGGAGCTCAGCAGTCGCCATTTGGCAATCAGATAGAATTTGCTGAGAGAGGGAGTTTCGAGAATCCACAGAGCTTTGGAAACAATGCCTTTGGTGGGGGGCAGCAGCAATTCGGCTCGTTGCCGGGATTTAGTGGCCAGAATCAGTTCTTCCCGAATAATATGCCGGGAGCGCAGACTGCTAATCCAAATGCTGGATTGTTGCCGCAACCTCAGCAGGGACAGCAGCTTCCCCCACGCTGGCCGAGTAATCAGCAACAGCAACAGGGTCAGCCGCCGTTCAACCAGGATCAGATGCCCTTCCAGAATAATGGGTAATTTAGTTAACGCGATGTGCAAATTTTGTGGATGGGAATACTCTCTCCCTATTGAGTAGTATTCATGTTAGGAGAGTTATTCCTGTCCAAGATAGATAGTAGGTGAGCCGCGATTTAGCGGACGCACCACAATCTAGCTGATTACGCCGTGGGCAAGTAGTTTGCCCACAGCCTTCTTGCTTTTCGGCTGCCATAGGCGGCAAAAACTTGCATATGGTGTTAGTTTGGTTATTAGCAAGCTGGTGTTACATCGCTCTCTGTATGTGCAAGTGACACTAAGATAGTTAAGTGGGTATGCGCAACATGTCGAATACGTTTGATAAACTATCAGTTCTCGATTCGTTTATCGAAGAGGTGAATAGTTATTTGCCGGAAATTGAGACGAATCTGGAGCGTCTGGCACTGTCACCTGGCGACATGGATGCCCTTGAAGAAACTTACCGTCTCTCGCATACGATTGGCGGTGCCGCTTCTATGATGGATTTCCCCGGGCTTGCTCATATAGCTCATGGGATGGAAGACATCTTGAATGATGCACGCGATGGTTTAACGGCGCTCGATGATCCCATACTGGGCCTTTTGCGTCGTTCGCTCAATCGCTTGCATCTGCTCGTGGGGGGTATCCGCACTGGGGTCGATGAAGAGTCCGTGCTTGCAGAAGATAATGCCGACTATGCTCAGTATAGTGCCATGCGGGAGCCTTCCGCACAAAGTGAAGCTGATGTTGTTAGCGCTGATGAGGAATTTCAGGCCCAGGAGAAGGCTGCCCCGGCCTCTACGGCGTTCCAGGCTTTTGATATACCAGAGCCCCCATCGTCTACAATGCCATCATTTGATGAGGTATTAGCTTCTTTCCGCGCTCCATCAGTCATGCCGGGCGAGGAGCTTGGCTGGCCGGAAGAGCCAGCTCCCGTAGCTCGCTTTGATGAGCTTAATCACTTGCCCGTTCAGCCTGAGCTAGAAGTGCCAGCTAAAGTTGTGGATGAGGCGCCAAGTGCTCTGGATGAGCTGGTTGCTTCGACGCGGCAGTTCTCACCAGCTGAGAACTCGCCTAATGGAAGCCCTGTATCTTACGAAAGCCCTACTGTCCAGGAAGTCACCGAGAATGTAGTCCAGCCAGCTGCGGACATTCAGTTTTCCTCAGATACGTTTTATACACCTGAGAACGAGAGATATGTGCCAGCTGTTTTGCCGCCTTCTATTCCCGAAGTAAAGGCGCCTATCCTTCCCGTTGCTTATGACGAGCTGCATTCAGAAGCGCAGACCTTAGAGAACCAGGCTGCGTCCTTAAAGAATGCTCTTGCTCAGCTACGCTCGGCTGTCTCGGTTATCGAGAAGCAGCGCAGCGAGTTTAAGGGATTCTTGGATGGCTCTAAGGATGCACTGGACCGGATGGAGATCTGGGCCGGCCAGGCGATGGGTTTAAATCTGCGCAATAGCCCTGAAAAGGTGCGCCGCTATCTACCGCTCTCGGTTATGTGGGTGGCGAATAGTAAGCTGAAGAAAGTGCTTGATTTGCTCAAGCAGATCGCTAATGGCGTTGAGATGACCGATGAGCAAATGCAAGCAGTTTTCCAGCAGTTACATATCTCCATAGATTCCTTCGCTACAGCTTTTCGTGATATTCAGGCCGCGCCTGCTCGCCCTCAAGAGGCTACCTGGTCTCCCTGGGAGGTGCAGGTCTCACGCGATCCGGAAATGCTGCGGGAGCGCGTCACTTTCGAGCGCCAGGGAGATCTGGCCGCTTTACGTAAAGAGGTAGAAGCAGAACTGCGCGAAGAGCTTCGCCAGGAATATGAGGCGCGACCTACCACGCTTGCGGCGCGTGCAGAGCTTGAGCAACAGATACGTAACGAGGTCCGCCAGGAGTTTGAGGCTCAAAAGCAGTTGCGTGAGCGGGTGTCGGGATCGGCCAACGAAGAGACCATCAGG
The DNA here is from genome assembly GCF_004208415.1 of Ktedonosporobacter rubrisoli. Classification (GTDB taxonomy): domain Bacteria; phylum Chloroflexota; class Ktedonobacteria; order Ktedonobacterales; family Ktedonobacteraceae; genus Ktedonosporobacter; species Ktedonosporobacter rubrisoli. Next base: position 10,048,102 of record NZ_CP035758.1, read on the forward strand.
GATTTAGAGGCCCGCTTGCGCAATGAGATAGAGATCCAGGTTCGCCAGGAGTTTTTACAGCAAATCGCGGTTAGCGGTGGTGGTGAGACCCCTACCTTGCAAGGACAGCCGCCGGCGGCGCCCACTACTACTAATTTTGCTGATCATGCGCGTGAAACGATAGGCTATGTATCGACATCTCCGTCTACATCGACGCCTCCAGCTCAGCCAGCTTTACCTCCTCAGCCGAAGCCTGCTCCTGAAGTGAAGCCGGCTTCCACATCATCGTTTGCTAATGATCTGGGTGAGGAGACTGCGGAGATTTTCCGGCAGGAAGCCGAGGAACACTTGCAGACAATTAGTATGCATGTGGCCGCCCTGGAAAAAGCTCCCACGAATCGCGAACTGATTCAGGGCATTCGCCGGGCTACCCATACGCTCAAGGGGGCGGCTGGTATGATGGGATTCAGGGCTATTGCTGATCTCAGCCATATCTCTGAAGATCTCCTTGATAGCATCATGGAGGGAACCACCTCCATCTCGCCTGCAGTGCTTAGCCTTATCCTGGATACGGCTGAGACGCTTGATGTATTGATTAACGGGCGAGGCTCTAATACCAGTGCCGATGAGGCAAGGGTTCAGGCGCTGCGTATTCGCTATACCGAATTGTTGGGCGAACAGGGTACGTCGCATCCCTCGGCAGAGGATGATATCGATGTTGATGCCGATGTGGCAGAGGATGTTGTCCCTGATGCATCCCTTGTCAAGGACGTTATCGCTGATGGCGAAGCCGACGATGCTGCTAATACTCAGCGTCCCTCGCGCGGCGATTTAACTGTACGCGTACGTCTGCAGAAATTAGACGAGCTGGTTAATTTGTTTGGTGAGCAGCTCGTTAACCGTAGCGTGTTGGAGGAACGCATCCAGCGCCTGGTTCGCCTGGTTGCTGATGTTGTGGTGAGTAGTAATCGTCTGCGTGACGTTGGCCAGAAGCTGGAGAGCCGTTTTGAAGTCGCTATGTTGCCCAGCGGACGTTCTATCCAGGTGATGCCCGGCGAGGGAAATCTTACGCCAACCTTTGAGGCCAATGGAACTGAGAATGGGAATAGGCAGGCACCTGCGCACCTTGAAGAATTTGATGAGCTAGAGCTCGATCGCTACACTGAATTCCACCAGCTCGCTCGTGGTTTGAGCGAAGGTATATCTGATATGGCAACCTTGAGTGCCGAGATGGAAGCGGTTATTCGCGAATGCGAAAATATTTTTGCCCGCGAAAATCGTCTCAGCACCACCTTCCAGGATCGCCTGATGAAGGTTCGCCTGGTGCCCCTGACAACTATGGCTCCCCGGCTCTATCGCGCGGCCCGCGCTGTAGCTCTAAAGCAGCGCAAAGAATTTGACTTTGTGCTAGAGGGCGAAGAGACGGAAGTCGATCGTACAGTTTATGAAGAGATTGCCGGGCCCTTATTGCATCTCATGCGTAATGCTGTTAACCACGCGCTTGAGACGCCCGAGGTCCGTATCCAAAAAGGCAAATCACCGGTAGGTCAGATCAAGCTTTCGGCCTCATATGAGGGCAATCAGGTAGTGATTACTGTGCGCGACGATGGTACCGGAATCGATCCGGAGCATGTGCGCAACTCGGCCATCGCGCGAGGATTAATTACGCCTAAGCAAGCTTTGAGCGAAAGTGACTTGATCGAGCTTATCTTCCGCCCGGGCTTCTCGACAGCAGAGGTGCTCAGCGAAGAGAGTGGGCGCGGTGTCGGTCTGGATGTTGTGCGCGATAGCGTGTCTCGTCTGCGTGGAACGCTTGTCGTTGAGACGATGCCAGGTCAGGGAACTGCCTTTACTATGAAGTTCCCCACCAGCCTGGCGATCCAAAGCGCGATGATGGTACGCGTGGGGCAGCAGCAGTTTGCCATACCCACTGTGAGCGTGGAGACGATCGGACGCCTTGATAACTTTAAACGCTCAACATTGGCCGGCCAGCCTTCTATACTTGTACAGAATGTGCATTATCCTCTGCAGATGCTGGCCCAATATCTCTCGTTGCCGGTGAGTATGCTTGACGATAAGGCTCCCTTGCTCCTGGTTAATGCTAACGGGAACCATATGGCTTTGGTAGTTGACGAGATCAAGGGTAAGTTCGATATTGTAATGAAGAATCTCGGTCCGCATCTGCGCCATGTGCATGGCATAGCGGGTGGTACAGTGCTTGGTAACGGACGCGTTGTGCTGATCCTTGAACTGAGCGAATTGCTGGCGACTCGCTCTAAGGTTGTTACCAACGTTTCAAGTCCCGTACGTCGAGAGGCTGGAGCCGCAGGCACCCCACAGGGTCTGATGCGCCAGAGCATCGATGTGGCCGTGCCTAAACCGGGCCCGACTGGTATGAGGCCAGGAGCGTCGCCTGCCGTACCCGAACGCGGCAAACACATCCTTGTCGTGGATGATAGCCCGAGCGTGCGCCGCGTTGTGGGCAATACATTGAAGCAGAATGGCTGGGAAGTGCAGACAGCACGCGATGGCGTGGAAGCTCTAGAAATGATCTCTTACGAGACGCCGGCTGCGGTTCTGCTGGATATAGAGATGCCGCGTATGGATGGCTATGAGCTTATCGCAACGGTACGGGCCCAGGAGCAATATCGTACATTGCCACTTGTGGTGCTTACCTCGCGTGCTGCTGCCAAACACCAGCAGCGTGCTATGCAGCTTGGAGCTAGCGCCTACGTTGTAAAGCCCTATCAGGATGAAAACCTGTTGAATACGCTGAGCTCGTTAGTCTACGGAGCGCCTGTTCGTTAGTGGTATAGAAGCGGGAGAAGCGAGCATATGGGGGTTGAACGTGCAGTGACGCGCTGGTACGTACAGCGCCAGTCTATTCTTAATGAGATCGCACAGTTGGAAGCTAAGCTGGCCCCGGCTGTTGCCGAGAGCGAGAATGGCGGCGATGCTCCCGAGAGCGAGAAAACCGCATTACTAGAACAATTAGCCGTGGCCCAGAAAAAACTCCATGCTCTGGGCCACTGCCCCAAACCTATGATGGGTTAGGCTCAGGCCTGGCTAACTGCAGCGGCTATCCGCTGTCCCATCTCCTGTGTCCCAACTTTCTTTTTGCCTTCCTCCTGTATGTCTTCGGTGCGATAGCCCTCGTTAATGCAAGCCTCCACGGCCGCCTCGACCGCCTCGGCTTCGCGCGGCAGACTCAGCGAGTGGCGTAATAGCATAGCGGCGGAGAGGATGGCGGCGATAGGGTTGGCTTTGTCCTGGCCGGCGATATCCGGTGCTGAGCCATGAATTGGCTCGTAAAGGCCAAAGATCCCATGCTCAGTTTTGCGCGTGCCGAGACTGGCCGAAGGTAGCATGCCCATGGAACTGGCCAGCATTGAGGCTTCGTCGGTAAGAATATCACCAAAGAGATTTTCAGTTACAATCACGTCAAAATTGCTGGGGCGACGAATGAGATGCATAGCACAGGCATCTACGAGAAGATGCTCAGTGGCAATGTCGGGGTAATCGGCAGCCACGCGGTCTACGACGCGACGCCAGAGTACCGATGAGCTGAGCACATTGGCTTTATCTACGGAGGTAACTTTCTTCTGGCGTCCACGGGCGATATCAAAGGCCGTGCGCACGATTCGCTCTATCTCACCCTCTGTATAGAGGAGCGTGTCGATAGCTTCATAGCCCTTGTCAGTTTCGCGAATTTCACTGGGCTTACCCGGAATGCCTGGCTCCATATGGCCATAGTAAAGTCCACCGGTGAGCTCGCGCACAACTATCAAGTCTGTTCCCTGCAGGACTTCGGGCTTAATGCTGGAGGCATTGAGTAATGCTTTGAATGGGCGAACCGGGCGCAGATTAGCAAAGAACTCCAGCCCTTTGCGTAGCCTGAAGAGGGAACGCTCAGGCTTAATCTGTTGATTGGTTCCAGGCTTGGTGGGAACACCGACAGCGCCAAATAAGATCGCATCGCTGCGCTGGCATTGCTCCATAGTTGCGTCGGAGATGGCATCACCCTCGGCCTCGATAGCGGCGCCACCGACTAAGGCATGATGAAAAGTGAACGAATGGCCATAGCGAGAGGCAATTGCTTGTAAGACGCGTACTGCCTGATCGGTGACTTCTCGTCCGATGCCGTCGCCAGGCAAAACTGTAATTGTATAGTTTCCCAAAACATTGCTCCTTTGACAGTGATATGCTAGTTCGCTTTTAATGATACGCGTTTAACGTCAGGAAGACAACTCTTTCTTCTCCACTATTTCGCTATCGAAGGGCAGGCAAGGCTTTGTCGGGCCAGTGTTTTGCGCGAAGTGAGTGGTTAAGAAGTGGGAAGAGCGGCTCTGAGTCGCTCAGGTCTGGGCTGAAGGCCAAGCGACCAGCGATTGTGCTCTCGTGTCCTTTGCTAGTGCGCTTTTGCAAACTGTAGAGCCGTGTGAGAGGCTTATCGCTTAGTGGCACTACTGGATGCTTCGTGCTATAATAGGGGCAACGGTGGAGTGTCGAATAAGTCGCTTCCAAACTTATCTTATAAAATCCTGCAATTTTCAAAACCAAGCAATAGGTGCTGCTAAAACCTGTGCATTAGGAGTAATTAAGTTATGAGCAGCGAAATAAATCAAAATGGGAAAACGTCGGGAGCAACTGCTCGACGCAAGCCAGTGCCAATTGTTATGGCGACTGGTCCCCAGGAATATATCCCAGGAGATCAGGAATTACCGGTGCAGCTGACAAGTCTGGCTGATATGCTGCAGTGGGCTCAGAACTGGGCGCGCTCGAAGTCTGTATGGCCATTGGGATATGGCCTTGCCTGTTGTGCTATTGAAATGATGGCTTCGGCTCAGGCTCATTATGATCTGTCACGCTTTGGTTCAGAGGTATTCCGTTCAAGCCCGCGCCAGGCAGACTTAATGATTGTCGCAGGGACAGTATCCATAAAAATGGGGCCGCGTCTCCGCCTTCTGTGGGAGCAAATGCCAGAGCCTAAATGGGTTATCAGTATGGGGCAATGTGCGAACTCTGGTGGAGAATTTTATGATAGCTATTATACGGTCCAGGGTGTGGATACCATTGTGCCCGTTGATGTCTATGTACCTGGGTGCCCACCTCGCCCTGAAGCATTGATTGAAGGTATTCTCAAATTACGTGAGAAAATAGCCAAACAAGGTCTTAAAGTGCGTGGTGAGAAGGAAATAGAGGTGTAGTGTATGCGTGGTATTCTCGAAGGTATGGGCCTGACCTTTAGCCATCTCTTTCGCCCTAAGGTCACCAGGCTCTATCCTTACGAAAAGCCACGGCTGCCAGCACGGAGCCGTGGCTTAATCCAGTTGATCGCCGAAGAAGGGTTAAAGACCGAATTTAATCTGAAGTGCGAAGCATGCCTTCTCTGCGAAAAGGCCTGCCCCCCACGTGCGATTACCATTGAATATGAGCCACTCAACGAGTGGAAAGAACGCCCCTGGTATCAATCCTATATTCGCGAAGGGGCAGAAAAATTTACGCCGCGTAAGCTTACACCGGCGTCAGGCTCGCCCAAAGCGGGCTTTTATAAGACACGTATCTCCGAATATGCCGTGGAGTACTTTAACAGGCCGGTGGCACCGTGCGTGGCCATGCCTGTCAAGGACCATCTAGAGCCAGAGATTGATCTGAGTAAGGTTGATACGTTGCTGGCAACGTGGTCGCAAGAAGCTGGCGACTTACCGGCGCTCCTGGATGAGATCATGGATATCTACGGCTATCTTCCCTTAAAAGCCGCCAAGCGTGTTGTGCAGGCGCGTGGCGTGGATCTTAGCGATGTCTTTGGAATCGCTACCATGAGTCCCAAATTCAAGCCCGCCCCAGCCGTGAAGGGGATTACGCGTGACGATCAGCCCGAGCGCGGACTGGCTCCTGACAAGCGTGGAGTGTGGGGAAATATTCATCATGTGAGGCAGCCAAATGCCTGATTTCAAGAAAACTTATCGTGTCTTGCGCCTGCAAGATGATCCCGATGTACGTGAGCTCTCCGCCTATCGTAGCGCTGGTGGCTATGCTGCGCTAGAAAAAGCTATTCGCGAGCAAAGCCCTGAGCAGGTTATCCAGCAAGTAGTTGATGCGAAATTGCGGGGGAGAGGCGGAGCCGGTCGCCTCACCGGCGAAAAGTGGCGTATTGTGCGTCAGGCTGAAGATAATCAAAAATATGTCATCTGTAACGCCTACGACGCGGATAGCCGTTCGCTGCTTGCACGCTCATTGCTAGAGCACAATCCCCATCAGGTCATTGAAGGCATTGTCCTGGCGGCCTATGCTGTGGGAGCTTCTGAGGCCTATCTCTTCACCCGTAGCCTCTATCGTGAGGGAGTTGAGACAGTACGTGCGGCTCTGCAAGAGGCTGTGGAGGCTAACCTTGTTGGTCGCGATATCCTTGGCACTGATTATAGCTGTAATATCAGCGTGCTGGGAGTCGATATGGGCTTTATGGGCGGTGAAGAGACTGTTCAAATAGCTCTAATTAAGGGGCGGCGAGGCATGCCGGAGCAGCGTCCTCCGTATCCGGCGCAGTATGGTTTGTGGGATAAGCCAACGGCCATCAACAATATTGAGACCCTGGCCAATGTGCCGCTGATTGTGCGCGATGGCGCTTCTGCCTTTAGTAAGGTGGGTACCTCTATAACTGGGGGAACAAAGGTCCTGACCGTCTATGACTATGCTCCTGAGAGTAAGCCAGCCGTTGTTGAGGTCCCCTTTGGAACCACGCTTCGCGATATTTTAACACATGCAGGTTTGAGCCACGCGGATAATGAAGTGCGCGCAGTGGTTGTGGGTGGCGCTGAAGGTGGTGCTCTGCCTACTTCGTTATTGGATACGCCATATGATTTCGATCCGCTTGAGAATGCAGGTACTATCGTGGGATCTAGCGTTATTGAACTGCTCCCCATTAACACCTGTATGGTTGCCTGGGCCCTGGAGCGGAACCGTTATCTCAGCAAGGAATCATGTGGTAAATGTGTTCCATGCCGTCTGGGTGTGAAGCGCATTGCGGGCATTCTTGAAGGGATTGTAAGCGATCTGGGTGTCAATGGTGATCTAGAGGTTCTTGATGAGTTCGCAGAGTATGTGCCCAATGGCTCGCTATGTGGCTTTGGCGTGCAGGCTCCCAACTCTCTTAAGACGGCTAAACGCTACTGGCCCGAACATTTCACTATGCATATTCAAGAATTACAATGCCCAACGGGTACCTGTGTGCCTGTGCGCGCGCATCGTTTTGTGACGAAGCATGTCTTGCCATAATTGAGTTTTAGGAGCTTCGGAAAAGAAGATGGCTATATCAATCCGCGATAATTTCTCGCTCACAGTTCAGGAGCCTAAAGAGCCGATGGTGCGCAATGAGGTGGGTCATCCCAGCTTCACGATCACCGTCGATGGCAAAGTAATGCAGGCCTACGAGGGCCAGACCATCCTGAGCGTAGCAGAAGATAACGGGATTAGCGATATCCCTAATCTGTGTAATGATGAAAAGCTTGAGCCGACTTCGGCCTGTCGTATGTGCCTTGTGCATATCGAGGGCGTAGACCGGCCGCTGCCTTCGTGCAACACGGCAGCGACTCCCGGTATGGTCGTGACAACAAACTCAGATGAGCTCTTCCATATTCGGCGCACGAATCTTGAAATGATGCTCTCCGACCATAATGCTTATTGCCAGCCTCCCTGTCAGATAGACTGTCCTACGCACATCGACATTCCAGGATATTTGGAGCTCATTGCTAAGGGCTCGATGAAAGAGGCCGCACGCCTGGTTAAGGAAGTGCTGCCCTTCCCCTTTATTCTGGGTCTGACCTGCCCGGCGCCCTGTCAGAAGGCTTGCCGCCGCGGCCTTGTCGATGAGGAGATCGCTATATGTCGTATGCACGGCCACGCTGCTGAGACATGTCTGCTAGAGCCTCCCACCCCTTATGTCAAAGATCCAGCTACCGGGAAACGCGTGGCCGTTGTTGGTGCGGGTCCTGCTGGTCTATCCTGTGCCTATTATCTCGCGCTGCGCGGCCACTATTGCAAGGTATTCGATATGCAACCCCAGCCGGGTGGCATGCTGCGCTATGGCATTCCTGAGTACCGCCTGCAGAAGGATATGATGGATCGCGAGATCGATCATGTCTGGGATCTGGGCGTTGATCTGCAGACTAACGTCAAGCTGGGTACCGATTTCACTATTGATGATCTTTTCGCTCAGGGCTTTGATGCCGTCTATCTGGCCATAGGCTGCTGGACCAGTAACGCGTTGCGCGTGCCTGGTGAGGAGGCCGAGGGCGTGGTGAACGCGATTGCTTACCTTGGTGAGAAGGTAGAAGGCAAGCCCGTACCGGTCGACGATTCCAAGGAAGTCGTCGTTATCGGTGGTGGTTTTACCGCATTTGACTGCACGCGTACTTCGCTGCGTCTTGGCGCCAAAGTGCATACGATGTATCGTCGTGGTCGCGGCGAAATGGGCGCGACGATGGAAGAAGTTGAGGACGGTGAGGCCGAAGGCACGGATCTACAGCTCTTTGTCAGTCAGACGCGCATCGTTACTGAGAATGGTAAGGCAACGGGTGTCGAGTTTGTGAAGAACAAACTTGGCGAGCCCGACGCTAGTGGTCGTCGTCGCCCTGTCCCCATTCCTGGCTCTGAGTTCGTCGTGGGATGCGATACGGTGATCCCGGCCATTGGTCAGGCTGTGGACACAAAAGTACTTGACGAGAAATCTGGCGTGAAGTGGACGAAGTGGAAGACTATTCAGACTAACCCGCATAACTATATGACGGATCGCCAGGCTGTCTTTGCCGGTGGTGACTGTCAGATGGGAGCCAAGACGATTATCGAGTGCGTAGCACAGGGTAAACTTGGTGCGCGCTCTATCCATGCCTTCTTGATGGGTGAGGAAATGAGCGAGGTTGCGCGTCGTCTGGAACTGGAAGAGCGCAAGCCTGATCTCTTCGATATTGTCCCGTATAAGCCAGTTGAGCCAAAGGTGAAGATGCCCATGCTTCCTTATGAAGAGCGTAAGCGCAACTTCAGGCTCATTGAAATGGGCTATATCCAGGAACAGGCTGAGCGTGAGGCTGCCCGCTGCTTACAATGTGCCTGTCCGGCGGCTGGTCAATGCGATCTGCAGAAATACAGTATCGAGCATGGCCTGGCTGATAATCGCTTCCACGACGGCGAGCCCAGCGATTATCACGATTATGAGGTAGATGTCTCGCACAGCTTTATTCTGCGCGACCCCAATAAGTGCATTAACTGCACGCAGTGTGTGCGTGTCTGCCATGACGTCATCGGGCCAGATTGTTACGGTATGTTCGGTAAGGGCTTTGATACGATCGTCTCGACGCCGTTCAATGTAAGCTTGCATGATACTGACTGCGTTTCCTGCGGCGCCTGCGTTCAGGTATGTCCGACCGGCTCGCTGATGATGGCTGAACGTTACCTGGCCCGCTACGCCTTCGCCCTTGATCGCTGTATCTTCTGCGGCGATTGTGTTGAGGTCTGTCCTCACGGCGCTCTGGGTGAGACGCCTAACTTTGAGCTTTCCTTCTTCAATCGCTTTGGCGATGATGTGACTCTGGAGAAGGATGATCTGGCCAATGCCCCCGATTACCTGGTGCGCCAGCGCTTGCCACGTAGCAAGAAGAGCTTGCCGGTAATGAGCCCATTGGTTCGCCCATTGCCCGCTCGTGGCATTCGCGAGTAGCACCTGACAAAAACTTAGAGGCTGGAGTCTCATTCGAGGCTTTGGCCTTTTTTGTTGGCGTCTAAAGGGCTCCAGGCGAAGATGATGTATACTATACTGTAAATAGACTCGAAAACAGGTAGCCGTTCTTGAAGAGAGTTTAAGGGCAGTAACGTTCATCTACTAGCTAGATCTTATGGTGCTTGGAAAGGCTTGTTTGGTATGGTACAGCAGCGCGCTTTACGCTTCCCTGAAGGTTTTTTATGGGGCACGGCGTCTTCATCCCATCAGTGCGAAGGGGACAATACGAATAATCAGTGGTATCGCTGGGAGCAACAGGGGCGTATTCTGAGTGGGGATGTATGTGGGAAGGCAGCTAACTGGTGGCAGGCTGCTGAAAAAGATTTTGAGTTGGCGGAACAGATGGAGAACAGCGCGTTGCGCCTGAGCCTTGAGTGGAGCCGGATCGAACCAACGGAGGGACGTTGGGATAGTGCGGCGCTAGAGCGTTATCGTGCTATGCTGAAAGATCTGCAGCGGCGCGGGATGAAACCAGTTGTGACCTTGCACCATTTTACTGAACCGCTCTGGTTTGTTGAGCGAGGCGGTTTTGCCGAAGAAAGCAATATTCGCTACTTTATTCGTTACGTGCGCTATGTGGTTGAGGGCCTGACTGATCTTTGCGATTTCTGGGTGACCATAAATGAGCCGAATGTCTACGCGGTAGAAGGCTATTTGCTGGGCACATTTCCTCCTGCTGAACAGGACATGCGCAAGACCTTTTATGTGTTGCACAATCTCCTGCAGGCCCATATAGAAGCGTTTTATGCTATCCGCCGCATCCAGCCGAGAGCGCAAATTGGCTATTGCCTGCATTACCGTCTGTTTGATCCGGCCAATCCTCTCTCTCCGCTGGATCGTAGCACCGCAGAGCTTCATAATACCTTCTTTAACTGGGGGATCTTGCAGGCTGCCGAGAGTGGTTCCTTTCCTTTTCCGGCCAATCTATTTCTGGGGCCGCTAAGCAAAGCCGCAGGAGCCAGAGATTATCATGGGGTGAATTATTATACCCGCGAAATGGTGCGCTTTGATCCGGGCATGCCCTCAGAGATGTTCGGGCACCGCTTCTTACGTCCTGGTGCAGCACATAACGACCCGGGGATAGATGATAGTTTTGGAGAGATTTATCCAGAAGGGCTGTATCAGGTATTGAAGAATGTGTATAGGCGGGCGCGGGGAAATAAGCCAATCTTTATTACCGAAAATGGTTTTAGCGATGTCCTTGATGATCGACGGCCGCGTGCTATACTTGAGCATCTGGTGATGGTGCATCAAGCTATTCAAGAAGGAATTCCAGTGGGTGGGTATTTCCATTGGACGCTTGTAGACAATTTTGAATGGAACAACGGCTGGTATGTACGTTTTGGCTTGATCGAGATGGACCCTCGTACTCAAGTACGCACGCCGCGGCGCAGTGCCAGCATGTTTGGAGAGATTTGTCGCGCGAATGCTATCACCGAAGAGATTGTTGAGCGCTATGCTCCTGAAGCAGCTGAGGCTATCTTTGGTGCGGCAGGAGGAACGCCGCGCCAACTGATCGTTTAAGGCGTCATAAACTGGCAGATATAGGGGGATACAGGGCCAGCGGTCTTGTAAGCAGGCGTGCCAGGGAAAGCAGGTGGTAAGAGCTGTTGTTGCTGAAGCGTCTCCTGAAGAATATCGTGGGCTCCAATGCGCCTGGCCGTAGTAAGGGCTGTGTTAAGGATGGCCTGCGCTGCGCGTGCGGCGCGATCGCTGCTAGTTCGGGACCAGGCCTCGCCTAGCCAGAAGCTCGCTCGGATGCGCTCGCGGGCTGCTTCAAGTTGCTGCTGCTTCTCAGTTGTGCAAGTATCCCAAAAGCGCCAGATCCGCCAGGCTTTCTTAAAATGAACAAGACTGGCTCCCGGATAATTTTGTTGCAGTTGATAAATGCCTGAAGCGATCTCAAACCAGCCCCAGGCTTGAGCTTCGGCAAATGAGCGCGTAGTGAAAGGGGCTTGAGCCGTGCCATGTTGGACAATTGAAAGTTCTCCGCTGAGCCGCCGTAGCGCGGTATATGTCCGCAGGAGTAAGGCATTTGCATCATGTAGATCGCCCCGCAAGCAGATTTGTAATGCTTGCTGAGCGCATGCTCTGGCATTTTCGTAGGAAAGAAGTGCTTCTTCCATGCTAAATGTACCTTTCCTGGCTGCTTCCCCGTGCTATAGATGTCCTATGGTTTTATCAAGGCCTGCGCGTAGTTCAAGGCTTCTGCGTACAGTATAGTCTGTCTTTTCGAGGATAGCTAGCTCTTCGTCTCGCTTTAAGCGAAAGCATAGAGCGACGCCCGCCGCTGGCTGTGCTCTATGATTACTTGTACTGACGTGGACGAGGGAAGGATCGAAGCCAGAAAGAGAGCATGATAAGGCTAAAATATGTGCAATAACCATACCCCATATACCTACTACTACAGCTCTCTGCGAGGGAATGAAGCTTTGGGGCGGAGAAAGAAGTTAGTACTTGATAGATAGCTTGTCACGTATAAGCGCGACGTGCTACACTCTGTAGCGGGATATAGTAATATCGTTAAACTAGATCCTTAAAGCTATCATAAAAATAGGGTGATAAATAAGAGATGGATAAGGCAACGTCAATTTCTGAGATGCACAAATTTCGCTTTGGTAGCAAAGTATTTTGCTCTGATGGTGAAGATGGTGTGCTAACACATGTGTGTTTTGATTCCGCTACCTCGCGTTTGACTCATGTGGGTGTGAAGCAAGGGCGTATCTTCGGGAAGACCGTATATCTGGCTGTCGAGCAGATTGTCGATGCCTCTAGCGAAGCTGTGAGACTGGGTATAACGCTCGATGAATTAGCAAAGGCCAGCGCTTCAGAGCCAACGGGAGCCTTATTTGATGGCAGGAGCGCGGTGCGGCAGGATAATGGTAGCGCTAGAGGAACATTGCTCCTTGTGGGAGTGCATCCCGATAACGATGAGCTTGCATATATTGTGGCCCGTGGTTTGCACGCTGGTCAGGATACCTTATTGCTGGGTGCACATATAACGAGGCTGGAGCGGGGGCAGATAGCCTTTTCTCTGCCTGATGCGGCGCTGCAGACGCTTCCCCCCTATCGCTCGGATGCCGAACTGCAAAGGGAGGTAGAAGAGATTCTTTTTGATCTTACGCCACTGCATGTGGATTTTAAGGGAATGCGCGTGCGCGTACTGGATAGCGTGCTGTACCTGGATGGGAATATTTCTAGCTCGCTGCGGGGCGATATGGTACAGGATCAGGCCATGGGCGTACAGGGTCTGCTAGAGATTAAAAATCGTCTCGTGGGAGATGACAAGCTCGCTGGTGATCTGGCTATGGCGCTTTCTCGTGATCCGCGAACACGTGAGCTACCTATTGGGGTCTATCCGCGCCTTGGTGTTGTGCGCTTGAGCGGGGCCGTGCACAATGGGCAACAGAAGGAAGCTGCTGGGGAAATTGCAAGTAAATTTGCCGGTGTACAGGCTGTGACCAATGATCTTGTGGTTGATCCTAAGGCTGACATGCTGCGCGTAATGTCGTCTGCCGCTGGCGGCGAAGCTGATGATATTGTGCCAGGTAAATATATCAGACACACAAAGTAATAAATCCTTGAACAAAGATCGAAGGTCTGGCAGTATTAGATAGCTTGTTTAGTAGTGCCAGGCCTTCGATTTCGTGTCTTCTGAGAATGCGCGATACCAGCTAAAGCGCGCTTATTGGCGCAGGGCTTGATCTAGATCGTTAATGATATCCTCAATATTTTCGATACCTACCGAAAGCCTGATACAGCCCTCGCTAATGCCTAGATTGCGGCGCTCTTGCTCGGTTAAGGTGCGGTGGGAAGAGACTGGCGGATAGGTTACTAGCGAGAAGACGTCTCCTAATGTCGTGGCTGGCAGACAGAGCTGCAGGCTATCCATAAAGCAATAGACTGCTTGTCGCGATTGCTCTTTGAGATCAAAGGAAAGCAAGCCGCCGTAGCGCCCATCTCCCAGCAGCTTGTTGGCAAGGGCATGCTGTGGATGCTGAGGTAAGCCTGGATAGTAGACCCGCGTCACTGCCGGGTGCTGCGCCAGAAAATGGGCAACTTGTAAGGCATTGCTGCAGTGCCGTTCCATACGTAGGGCCAGCGTCCGTAATCCGCGCGTCATGAGATGGGCATCAAACGGGCTGAGCATAGCGCCCAGTAGGTTGGCATAGTTGCGCAATTGGTCGAGTAAGACCCGCTTAGCGCTGGTAACAGCACCCCCGGTACTATCTCCATGACCGCTGATATATTTTGTCGTGCTATGTATAACAAGATCGATACCATGCTCAATCGGTCTGAGCAGATAAGGTGTTGTGAAAGTGCTATCAACCAGCGTAATGGCCTCTACTTCACGGGCCGCGGCGCTGATCGCATCAAGGTCGATAATCCGGGTCAGTGGATTGGAGATCGTTTCTATAAAGATGACATCGGGTTCTTCCTCACGGATAAAGTCTGCTGCATCTGGTGTGCAGAGATCACGCAATATCACTTGAACGCCAATGGGTATGAAGACCTTTTGTAACAGGCTAATGCTGGCGCCATAAAGGTCTTGCGAAGCTACAATTTTGGCTCCTGGGGCAAGGCCAGCCGCCATAAGTGCCGCATGGATAGCCGCCATACCTGAGCTAAAAGAGATTGTGCCAATGCCCCCCTCAACCCTGTTTAGCGCTTCTTCAAATGCATTAGCGCTTAAATTACCCTGACGAGCATACACAAAGGCGGCCTCGCCCTCGGGGGTGGTTCCGTTGAAGGCCTGGTCCAGGGCTTCTGTGCTGCTATGTAAATAGGTAGTGCTGGCATAAATAGGTGGGACCGTGGGGGTCCCGACGCTGGCAGTGGCTCCGTGGTGTCGGCTGCCATGCACAAGTTGGGTATCGATGTGTAAGGGTGATGATGCGTGATCGCGTTCTGTCATGATAAACCTCGGTGGCACTGGTAATGTGCTTTTTCAAAGAGCTAAGGCGTACACAATCTGTTAAGATACTGCAGCGATGCTAGCAACTCCGTAATTGGAGGCAACTTTGCTTCACTTTCCGCAACCCACTGGGCATAAAGAGCGCCGTAGCGACTGGCCAGGATGATGCAAGGAGCGAGAGCATGCGTTTCACTCTCCCAGTAGGTGTAGCGTGCAATAACCTCTCCTTGAGGATCAGCAAGGAGCGGAAAAGGCAGTTGCAACGTTTCCTGTGCCTGTAAATTTGTGATTACAGGATCTGCAGTGATGGCCAGGATGGCACATTCTTCCTCACGGAAAGCTTTAAAATCATGGGCGAAAGCACGTAAAAATCCGCGTTCCTCGCTGTTTGTAGCGCTACGTGTGAAGAGCAAAACAAGATGCTCGCGCTGTTTGTAATCCCACGGGCTATGGGGCATGCCATCGGCGCCGGGAAGCGAAAAAGCCGGGATAGTCTGGTCTTTTTCAAGCCGTGGATAGGCTGATTGTAATGGATTGAACATATATCCTCCAGATACTGCAGGCGTGCTTGTTCTTATCGCTTTCATTGGATAATGCCTATGGACATTATCAGGCTGCTGCACTCTCTATTAAAAGTGATGCATGCCCTTATTATACAGCCTGAATTTGGGTGTCTGCTCAGGGCCGTCACAGGATGAGATCGGGCAATGCCCGTCCTTAACAGACGTTCTGCAATGATGCCGCGTGCTTGCGGTCAGCAATCTGCTGGGCTCCGGGTTGCTATTTCTCCAGGAGAGGCAAAACCTTTTCCTCGATTGCCGCAGCAACGCCGTCTTCGGCATTAGGGAGCGTCACGTAATCTGCTTCAGCCTTCACTTCGTTTGAGGCATTCCCCATGGCAATACCCAGCCCGGCAAAGCGTAGCATGCCAATATCATTGTGATTATCCCCGATCGCGACGATCTCTTCGGGCGCAATGCCTAAAATATTGGCGATAATGCCAAGCGCATAGCCTTTAGAGACAACGGGATGCATAAATTCCAGGAGTTCGCTCGAAGCCTGCGTTACATAAAGCTGCCCTGCCAGGCGTTGTTCGAGCTCTATACGTTTCTGGCGCAGCGTCTCAGCCGCTCCCACCCCAACTAGCTTAATACAAGGTCGTGGATATAGCGATGCGACATCAGTTACCTCCAGGGCTGGGGGTGCGGGAGGACGGTACCAGTTACGGGCGTTAGGCGTATTTTGGTCGACGAAGACATGCTGATGGGTATGGTAAACACGATAGAGCCCTGCTTCACGCATGACTGCCAGCGTCGGTAAAATAAGCTCTTCTGGAACAAGGTGCTCGTGCAGGACAACCCCGCTGTGGATATCAGCGATCATCGCCCCATTATAGACAATTTGGGGCGCGTTGAGTGGAAGCTCCGCGCAGACTGCTCGCAATACATTGAGGGTCTGGCCCGTGGCTACGACGATAGTCATGCCGGCCTCAACCGCTTTGCTTACAGCTGCAAAGTTGCGTGGTGTGATTTTATGTTCGGGGGTAAGTAAGGTTCCATCGAGATCTATAGCGAGTAGACGATACATGGAAAGAAGCGCTCCTTTTAAAAGACAGTCAGTATTTCTATAGTTCAGTTTCGTATTTAGTATATGCGCGGCTTACTTGTCATGGCAAGGTAACAGAATCCTTAAGAGGTATGTACGTGAGATGTATAAACTAAACCCGAAAGCTTGTCAAACGCCTATAATGTTCTTATACTAGACAGCATACCATGGGGGTTTGTTAGTCTGAGTTATAGGGAGAGTAATATGGTGGAACATACGCAGAGAGCACGTTTGGATTATGTGAATACAGTATTCGTGGTTGGGAGCGGGAAAGGGGGCGTAGGCAAATCAACTGTGAGCGTGAATCTGGCTGTGGCTCTGGCCCAAAGGGGGGCGAGCGTGGGTCTGCTCGATGGAGATGCCTATGGCCCGAGTATACCTTTGATGTTGGGCGTGCGCAAACGCGCAGCCAGCCAGGGGACGGGTGCCGTCTTACCACTGGCAGAGCGAAAAGAAATTGCCCCTGAGAAGAAATTGCAGCCGCTTCTGCGCTACGGCGTCAAGGTGATGTCTGTCGGTTTCTTTATTGGCGAGGAGCAGGCTGTGGCGCCGATGCCAGATGTGCTGGGTTTACTTATTCGTCAGCTTCTCTATTCGGTCAACTGGGGAGAGCTTGATTACTTGATCATCGATCTGCCTCCGGGAACCAGTGAGCCACAGGCAACTTTGTGCCGGGAAGTGCAGCTTGATGGTGCTGTATTGGTCACTACACCCCAGGATATCGCCCGCATTGATACTTCGAAGGCCCTGACGATGTTTAAGAATGGAAATGTTCCTGTTCTTGGTGTGATTCAGAATATGGATGGTTTTATGTGTCCACATTGCGGCGAGAGGGTAGAGATTTTTCCCCAGAGCAGGGAAGCTCGTGTTCAGCTCGATGATTTGCCTTTGCTAGGACGAATACCGCTTGATCCGTCTGCTGCGGCCTACAGCGATAAAGGATACCCTGCAGTTGTAAGTATGCCGGAATCTCCTGTCGCGCAAGCTCTCGTGGATGCTGCTGAGCAGGTCGCAGCTTCAGCCGCGCGGCTGAAACGTGTGTCTGCTGCCGATGAAAAAGAAAAGGGAGATACGGAGGAAAAGGCTCAAACTGAGGATGAAAGAGAAGATTAAGGGAATACTGGCTGGCATAGCTTTGCGGATTATTGCTCTTTTTACATTAGGACAGATTTCTCCTATTTTAAGCGCCTGCGTAATTATTGAGCGAGATGGAAAATTTCTTTTGATTGAGCGTTCTGATGGCCTTGGGTATACGATTCCAGGGGGAATTGTACGCTATCGGGAGACAGTGGAACATTGCGTACTGCGCGAGGCACAGGAAGAGACCGGCTATGTTGTCTCGATTACGGGATTTGTAGGGGTGTATTCTGCGCTGAAACGAGATCCGCGTTTTAGAGCTGTTTCGCTGGCGTATAGAGGTGAAATTATTGGAGGCACCCAACATAGCTCTGGTGAAGGAGAGGCCTGCTGGCGCGAACCTGGCGAAGTTTTTGGGCATATGGCATTTGATTGTGAAAAGATGCTCAAGGATTATTTAAATAATTCACTTAACCTCTCATGATATCGGTTTTGCCTGGAAAGGAGTGCTATACACTATGGCGGAGATGATCACGTTAGACATTGCTGGCTACCATGGCGAGCGCGTTCCAAATACTTTCTGGCGCCAGGAAAAGGAAGCTGAACATATTGCTGTTATTTTGCCCGGCATTGGCTATACCTGTCAGATGCCGTTGCTCTTTTACGCAACCCGCGTTCTGCAGGATCAGGGAGCCGATGTGCTATGGGTTGAGTATAACCAGAGAGCCGATTTTAAAGCGCAGGCCGGAGCAGAGCTGGCCCAGCTTCTCAATGCTGACGTGGGGGCTGCCTGCCAGGCTGTTCTGACCCAGAGAAAATATCGCCAGATAACGATAATTGGTAAGTCGCTGGGGACACTGGCAATGGGCGCTTTGCTGACGACTGATCCCCGTTTGGCCCAGGCAAAGGCTGTTTGGCTTACGCCTCTGCTTTCACGAGCTGCTCTATGTGCGCAAATTATCAGCTACGGCCGGCGCTCGCTCCTGGTCATTGGCACTGCTGATGGACATTATGATCCTGCTCCTCTGGCAGAGATTCAGACGGCAACACATAGCGAACTGCTAGTTATTGCAGGGGCAAATCATGGTATGGAGATAGCCGGAGATGTCTTGCAATCATTGAGGGCTATGGAGCAAATCATGCAGGCTTTGCAAACATTTCTCAGTACAGAGTAAAGGCGCTAAGGAAGTATCTTTGGATAAGGTTCAGGCGTGCCGGGCCTTTGGTCTTAACAACGTTTCCCGGCTACGTTCTGTGGTATAGTATGTACATTTGTGAGATATTCCGATACAGAAGTACTTTGCGGCCGGGGATTTCTGGGAATGTGGGCTCCGCGAGTGCTACAATAAGAGTAGCACGATTAGCAAAGAGGAGATGAAGTCTTATGCCTATCTGCCTGATCTGTGACGATACGGGCTTGCAGAACTCGGATTCGGAACATCCAGAGTTCTGTTTCTGCTCAGCCGGGAAAAAGGCGCGTCGCCAATGGGAAATGAGCAAGGCAAGCGAGAAGCAAGGAAAAGGGTCGCCAAAGCCAGCGAGTTTTATTGATATTGCTCAGCTTGAGCAAGTCAATGCAAGCGTAGATGCCATGCGAGCTTCATTGCTTGGTTCGGCCGCTGCGGAGACTACCACTACAACAAAGCACGCAGCTGTCCAGCTCTTGTACCAGGTTGCGCATCCGGGCCATGAAGTTTCTGTGGGCGAGGCGACTCAGCTCTATGATCTGGCCAAGGTTCTAGAGGTTTTTCTAAGCGGATTGACACCGATTGGCCGCAATCTCAAGCGCTAGTCGCTGCCCTGCAAGGATGCAGGCGTAGATACGCGGAATGTATGATACTAGATCTGCCGCGCAGAACAACTGAGGTAGCCCGCTAACGTCAAGAGCTGTAAAGTCCAACTAAGAACATAGGAAACTTTTGCCACCGGTAAGGAGCATTGAGGCCGCGCCTCCTGCGTTTTCCTTAGTTGGAAGTACCACATTTTCGATATGTGGTTTGATCCGCCGTTAATAGCAAAAAAGATGTACAAATATTGACACATTACCTTTTCTCCTCTATACTTTGCGCGTAAGCTTACTCTTCTTGAGGCAGATGTGGGTGTCCCGAGGTCTCTAGCTACCTCGGGGTTTTGTTTATCGGAATAGATGCCTATTGGTGGTGTGGAGAGACCTCTGGTAGGGAGGGGAGGGCTCAGTGAAGAGAAGAGCGCCGATGCAATAATTGCATGTTTTTATTTATCTATGAACGGTTTTGTCCATAACGAGGGCTAATAGAGTGCATGTAGGCTTGGTCGTATGGATAACATGTATTCAAGGTCATCGGTTATGTGCCAGAACCAGTTAGGTAGCTCAATAGCGTTGTAAGCGTAGATTTATTTGAGCAGAGAGGGATATATTATGACGTGCCCACGGTGTGGCAATGAGTGGGATGTAAGTAAGAGTCCTTGTTCGCGTTGCGGTCTTCTAGTACGCTTACCTGGCTATTCAGGAGCGGCGCGTACACAGGCACCGCAAACACAGCAGTCGCAACCGGGTGTGGCACCCGTGCAACGTCCCAGTGAAGCCGCGTTTGGCCAGCCTGGCAGCACGACGATACCTCCACTATCGGCATCTCCTAAGCCTCAACGAGAGAATCCCTTTGGTAGCTCTGCATTTCCACCTTCTCAATCTGAGCGTAATGCAGGAGGGCTATCAGGGCCAAAGCCGGGATCTAATGCGCAATTTCCGCTTTCTTCTCCACAAGGCTATAATATTGGAGAGCTGCCAGGAGCGAATACACCGCTTCCACCACTTCCGGGGCCTGGGCGAATTTCGAGCGGCCTGGATTTTTCACAAGAGCAAGCATCAAATGTTTCGGGTTCTTTGGGATCTACGTTCCCTCCAACAAATAGGGATAGCAATCCGTTCCTGGGAGGCGGCGCCGTGCCCCGATCAGGCTCGAACTCGAATCTCAGCTCCTCACAGCAGCTGGGAGGCTCGAATCCAGCGAATTTCGGATCAAGAAGTACTCCCTCACAGCCGGGCTCAACGCCCTCGCAGCAGCTGGGAGGCTCAAACTCGGGAACCTTTGGGGCAAGGAATACACCTTCGCAGCCGAATTTGACACGTTCCCAACAATTGGGAGGATCGAACCCCGGGACCTTTGGGGCAAGGAATACGCCTTCGCAGCCGAATCTCAGCTCCTCACAGCAGTCAGGGGGATCGAACCCGGGAACCTTTGGAACGAGGAATACGCCTTCGCAGGCAGGATTAACTCCTTCGCAGCAGCTGGGAGGCTCGAATCCAGCGAATTTCAGGTCAAGAAGTACTCCCTCACAGCCGGGCTTAACCCCTTCACAGCAGTTGGGAGGCTCGAACCCGGGAAATTTCGGGACAAGAAATACGCCTTCGCAGACGGGCACTGGTTTTACTTCTGGAGCGCGTAGCATAGATAATATTGCTGTTCCCAACACTCCTCGCCCCCAGACTCCATTTCGAGCCAGCCGCCTGGTCACTGATCCAACACAAGAGCGTTCTCAGCCTCCAATGACGCCGCTGCCGCAGACCCCATCGGGTGATCCTATCTCACCGCTGCCCCTGGCCGCTAGTGAAGGTGCTGCCGCAAAAAACATGCTTATGCCTGGTACTTTGCTGCGCGGCGGTCGCTATCGCTTGCAGGAATTGCAGGAACACCAGGAATGGGCTCTTGGCGTCTATGAGGATACGTGGATTGCTCAGGATTCGCAGCGCGCCGGAGCGCCGGTCATGGTCTGTGAAGTTGTTATGCCCGATAGCACATCGATGCTTGGACAATCTATCCTGCGTGCGGCAACTGTTGCCCTTACCTCGGTAGGACGGCATCCACGCATCCCCACTCTTTGGGATGCCTTCGGCGAGCAGGGGCGCAGCTTCTTTGTCTTTGAGCCCTTGGATGGCGAAAGCCTGGTTAATCATATGCGGCGAACCGGGAGAGCGCTGCCTGAGCAAGAAGTCATCGAATGTTGTCTGCAGATGACCGAAGTTCTGGAATTATTGGCGCAGCAGTCTCCGCCTCTGGTGCATGGGCGGATTCAGCCGGAACATATCGTGGTGAGCTTATCCGGTGATCAGTATAAACTTACCGACTTTTCTATTCTCCTGGCCGGTGGAGCAACCCAGTATATAACGGGAAATGACCGGGCTCGCCTGACTCCCTATATGGCTCCTGAGTTTAGCCGCGGAGTCATCGATGTTCGTTCCGACCTGTACTCGCTCCTGGCCACTGCCTATCATGCAGTGACTGGTACTATGCCCAGCGCAATAGGTGGAAGTGCAACAATTCCCTCGGCGCGACGACTCAACCCAGCAATATCAGCGGAATTCGATGCAATTCTCTCAAAGGGCTTGCGCCCGGGTGCCAATCAGCGCTATCAGCGTCCCTCAGAGTTGCGTCAGGAATTGTTGGCGATTCGTTCAGCCGGAAGCAATGCTACCCTGGGCAATGGGTTTGTCCTTGGCAGCAGTTTGCCCGAAATGCCAGCTCAGGCCCCAGCTTCTTCCTCGCTCGTAGCGAATCAGGGCGTGCCCGATAGCGTGGCCCAGATGCTGCCAAACTTGTTGGGTGCAGGCCTTGAGGATGATGAGCAGGACCGCAAGTTGCTGCTGCCTCGACCAGAAGAGTTGCCGCCGCTGGAAGAGAAGAATGATTTGCGGGCCTCGATATTCTGGCTCAGCGGCATATTGGTATCTTTAATAGTCGTTGTGGCGATAGGTCGCGGTCTGGGCTAAGTAAACAGGGAAGCGTGAGCGCATTGCCTTCATCTGTTTGCCTGTAGCGTAGCATAAAAAGGGTCCCTCTCTCCAGAGAGGGACCCATACGTTTGTGGCGAAATGTTACTTTTCTTCGGCTCTGGTACCTACATGGATAGCTACCATGCCCCCTGAGAGACGGTAGAAGCGTACATCGCTCCAGCCAACCTCTTCCATAATTGCCTTGAGCGTTGGAGCATCTGGAAAATGCGTCAGCGAATGAGGCAGGTAGTTATATTCCTCGAAGGCCTTACCAATAATAGTGCCAAAGAGTGGTGCTAAGCGATAGAAATAGAAGTGAAACAGGCTGCCGAAAATCTTACCAGGTGGATGACTGATTTCCAGGCAAACCACGCGCCCTCCCGGGCGTACTACGCGTAGCATTTCCCGAAAGCCTTGTCTGAGATCTGTAAGATTGCGCGCTGTAAAGCCTGAGCAGCATCCGTCCACACTATTATCTGGAAGATCGATATGCTCAGCATCGCCAACACGTAGCTCGATGCAATCTTCTAAGCCGAGACGAGCAATTTTCTTGCGCCCTTGCTCAAGCATCTCTGGGGTAATGTCCATGCCGATCATATGGGTGCCAGGGCCGGAATTGCGGATAACCGCGATTGAGAGATCAGCAGTCCCGGCACCGAGATCCAGACCCGTTTCGCCTGTACCCAGGGCTAGATAGCGTGCAGCCCTTTTACGCCAGTAGCGATCGAGTCCAAAGCTCATCAGGCGATTCATAAGATCGTAAACGCCTGCAATCCGGCCGAAAAGGCGCTGGACGTAGGGCCGCTTGCCCCCGGTGGTCTGGAATAAATCCTCTAATGAAATCTTCGCGCTCATATAGAATGCCTGCTATTTTTTGCGAATGACAACAAAATCAATAAGCTCATCCAATACATCACGGTTGGAGGAGTCCGGGAAATGATATAAAGCTTCGCGGGCCTTATTGCCATGGGCGTAAGCATCCAACAGCGATTGCTTTACCCCATAGCCTTGAGAAACCCAGGCAATTATTTCCTGTAAATCGCTCTCATTGCGTGTATTGCTGTGAAGCAAGTCCTGCACTTTTTGTTGATGGCCGTTGGAAGAGGGCTCTTGTAACGCATAAATGAGTGGAAGCGTAATCATCCCTTGTCGCAAGTCATTACCAGCAGGCTTGCCTATAGTTGATTGATCTTGCGTGTAATCAAGGATATCATCAATGACCTGGAAAGCCATGCCCAGATGCAAACCATAGTCATACATATAACTAATCTCATCTGGGGAAGCTCCGCTGACAATCGCGCCACCCTTGCTGCAGGCCGCGAACAGGCAGGCAGTTTTGCATTTAATTTTTTCGTAGTACGCCTCTACGGTCAGGTCTATGCGTCCGGCCGCCATGATCTCCAAAATCGTACCTTCGCAAACTGTGGCCACAGTGTCTGAGAAGAGATGATCGATACGAGGGTCCTCGATATCGGCGATGAGACCTGCTGTTTTGGCAAAGTAGTAGTCCCCAAGAAGAATGGCAATCTTGTCGCCCCAGACAGAATTGACTGTAGGGTTTCCCCGGCGCGTCTGCGCTTCATCGACAATATCATCATGAATAAGCGTCGCTAGATGAAGCATTTCGTAAGCGACGCTCAAAGGGAGAAGCTTGTCGAAGCGATAGTTGTTTAGCTTGCCTGATAACAGGGTGAGAGCTGTTCTGAGGCGTTTCCCCGGCGATCCAAGAGCATGCATTGAAGCAGCGTTGAGGATGTCGAGTCCCGAGGTTGCTCGTTCCTGAAAAGTAGCATCCACCTGCTCAAGGTCAGATTGGATGCTGGTAAAAAGTCGGCTCAACGTGGCCGCGGTATTCATAAAGGACTCTCCATTTCGTATACCTTCTGGCACGGACTAACGCAGTATCTGGCATGATGTAGGGAGAAAGGGCCTTTAACAAGAGCCCGCTGCTTGCGTACCGTGAATTAATATACCCCCTGTTAGATTATAGCGTGTGTTGTCCATTAACAATAAAGAATTTAGGCATAGCGATACCTTAAGCATAGGTATCTAGACTTATATATCGGACGAAGTATCTACCTCGATCAAGTCTTCCTGCACGTAACCGGCGGTGAAGTTAAGTTCATCAAGCGCATCAAGCGCTTTGCGGTATTCGGACCAGCTTAAGCGCCGATTCAGGATGGGGTCGTTGACGGCCTTCCAGGCTGGGAAATATTGATCCATCAGGCTCACGGGAGTATCCGGGCCTAATTCCTCTGCGATCCAACGCAGCACCTCGCGCGTGCCGGAAATGTCCTCTGGCATTACCAGGTGACGGATCAGTAATCCGCGTCGTCCGATGCCCTCCTCATCTAGCTCCAGAGGGCCAACCTGGCGAAACATCTCACGCAGTGATGCTTGGTTGTGTTCCACGTAGCGCGGCATCTTGGAAGTGCGCAAGGCGTTTTTATTATCGGAATATTTAGCATCGGGAAGGTAGATATCAACGACGCCATCCAGAAGCTGTAAGGTCTCCAGGTTTTCGTAGCCGGCGCAGTTATAGACGAGGGGCAGACGCAAGCCTTTTTCACATGCGATGACAAGCGCGGCCAGGATCTGGGGCACAAAGTGGGTGGGAGTTACCAGATCTAGATTGTGGCAACGTTTTTTCTGCAAATACAGCATCATATCGGCCAGGCGTTCAGGGCCAACGCGATGGCCCAGGCCACCCTGGCTAAGCGAAAAATTCTGACAATATGTGCAACGTGCCTGGCAATAGCCGAAGAAAATCGTTCCTGCTCCTCGGGTGCCGCTGATGGGTGGCTCCTCGCGTCTGTGCACATTCCAGGAGGCCACTATCGCCTCTGTGCCAGAGTGGCAGACACCAGTTTTGCCGGCGATACGGTTACAGCGGCAGTTTTGCGGGCAGATAGTACATCTGCTAAGAATCTCCCACGCGGCGGCTGCACGCTCTGCTAGTTCGCCGGTTTCATACAGGTTGAGATAGCTAGGGTAAAGCATCTGGCTGCTCCGATATCCCAAAAAAGTATTATGGCTTTCACTAATAGGCTGAAACTTCTGCCTACACAACTTTTGTAATGACGCTGCCATAGCTGGCAACGTATACACTCTTCACACAAGTCTTGCTTTATCTCAAGACTGCTTCAAGCACCTTATATAGGTTGTGTCCGGTTCCCCGCCCCGGACACATTGTTCCGGATAAAATTTTCTAGCGTATTGGACGCTTGGTTCGACCTCGCGTTGCTCTAGAGGCAGTGGGCTTTGGCTGACGTGCTCCAGAGCGTGGCCCGGATGAAGAGGTTTGTTTAGCCCGTGCCTTCAGATAAGCATTTTTCTTCTCCGGTCTTTTCTCCGGAGTTGTTTCAGGCGTAGCTTCTGGGGACTCAATAGTATCGAGCAGCTCTTCGGTGTCTTGCTCTATTCCCGTCCAGAAGGCTGCCTGCTCGCGCTGCGCTGGTCGTGAACCTTTCAAGACGCGACCATCGGGCAGGCGTGTCACATGCAGTTCTCGGGGAGCCTGTTCTTGTTCACGGGCACCATAAGATCTGTCGTTATATCTTGTTTCACGCCGTCTAGATGTTGGTCGATTTGATGGATAAGGATCTTCATTGAAACGCTCGTAATCGCCCTCAAAATGGCCATCGTAAGATGAAGGTGTGGAATAACCATTTTGCCTGCCCGCGTTATGGTAGCCGCGTCCAGAGGCCTGATTCTGGCGTGGTCCTTGCCCCCGAAAGCCGTTGTCTCTTCCATAGGAAGAGGCGGGGCGTCTACCTGGGCGCGAGTTATAGGGTTTTCTGAAGTTATCCTGTTCGCGGTCTGGCCGCTCGTAAGAGCGCCTGTTGGAATCAGGGTATTGTGTATAAGAAGAACCCTTTGGGCCATAGCTCGGTGGGCCATCCTGGTATGTGCGGCGATTATAGCTATCTGTGCGGGGACCGTTTGGACCCGAGTAACGAGAACCAAATGGCTGCTGTTGATAGCCACGCCTGCCATTACCTGGCGCTGGCCTTTGATTGTTGGTGCGCGTTCGGTAATCCGCGTGCGTATGCTGTGCACCGTTTTCCCAGGCGCGATCTACAGTTTCGCGATTAAGGCGAGGCCGTCCAGGACGCGAAGGTCGCTCTTCTCTGTACCTGTCTGATGAGGACTGATTGTGAAATGATGGGCGCGAGTCATCTCTCCAGCGCTTATCGAAATTTCTGGTCATGTTTCCTTTCATAGAAAGTGTAGGCGCGGAGGCCCGGGCCAATATTGGCGGCGGGAGTTAGCGCCTCCTTTTCTGCTGTGTGCATCCCTTGCGGGAGAAGCGTCTTTAAGTGAGAACGCTTCCTGATCCCTCTACTTATGCAATAAAAATTCGCCTTGACAATGTTAGAGAGCCATTTACTTAAAATCCTCTGTTTCCCCCTATCTCTCTAACGTGACTTGATGAGAGCAAGCCCCTGGCTGTGTCCCCGGCCTGGTTGATGTCTGCATTGTGTGGCTTCCGTGCCTTGCAAGGGATCAGGCCCCTGACATTTAAAACCGTATGGGGATATAATTGTAAGTGGTGGTTAGATCGGTAAGATCTTTAGACTCCTCCCGTCATTCGTTCCTCACCTACTGAAAAAAGACAACTTGACGCGCTTTATCCTCTGTATGCCTCAGTAAAAGGGAGCGCGTCCCACTTAGTATATCATAATCTTTCTTGCTATGGCTATGTACCTCTGCAGTTTGAGCAGGGCTTTCAAGTTCTCGTTCTTAGGCCGCCTGAGGGCAGCGCTGAATTCCTCCACGTTGCTCCATTTCTGGCAACTCTGTCTGGTGCCGCTCTCGTCTTTGCCCCTATATGCGTTAACAGATTGACGTGGCTATATCATCCAGTATCGTAAGTGAGCCCAAAAATTCAGCGAGGCCGGGCCCTGCCGCTGCCTTGAGTGGGCCAATTTGCTTGCCGCATTTGCTTAACATCATTTTTGCGGGGTTGGTGTAGGTTCCGGAGGCACCGGCCCAGCAAGCAGCGGTGTGTCTTTATAACTATCCTGTGCGCTGCCAAACATGGCTACTATCTTTCTAGAGGCTTCATCAGGCAGGAGCGGGCGCAGTATAACTGTATAATAATGCCCACCCTCGCTAAAGGTGCCCTGCTCTCCATGCATCTGCGCTTTCAGGCTGTTCAATTGAGAAGCATTGAGCAAAATTGCGTGCTCGGGAAGCGTATACTTGAGGCAAGGGCTTTCGCCATTAAAGCTCACTTCATCGGGTGGAAGCAAGCCGCATTCATAGGCGGCAGCCTGCGCAAGCGTGAAATCTGGCAGAGACCAATCAGGAATGGTTTGCGTGAGATCGGGGCTAAAAGTGCGCCGGACTAGCAAGGCAACGTCGTTTCCCTGATAGGGCTGGACGGGACCTTTCAGGGCTGCAGCAATGGCGGTAAGGGCCCGGTCGAGGCGTTGATACTCGTCTAGCTCTTGCTGGCTGGCATGATAGTGATTCACTATACCATAGACCAGCTCTTTATGGCTCCCATTAAGATTTAACTCAAGAAAGGTTGCATTTTGATCCTGAAGATCAGAAAATTGTTGGTGTGTGAAATCTAATACTCCATCTGTACTGATGAGTATATTCAATAATTGCTGTAACTCATCAGTTGAGAGTTTCCCCTTTCTTTCTAGCCCAAGAATATATGTTCCGTCTCCATAAATACTAAATTCGGGATGAAGCTCTAGAGTACCATAGAGGCCACCACTATGGAAGGTACGTATGAGCACATCATCTGGCTGGGTGCTGTAGGTGATTGCGCGCGTGTTGGGGGCCTGAAAAGTGCGTGTATGAGCCTGCTCTTGAACGGCTGGAGAATTATTGCAACCGTTCAAGAGAAAGCTGAGTAAGATAATACAGCACAAAGAGAAACTAATTTGTGGCACTCGTTTGGCCATAGCAATACCTTATGAGTAGCTATCCGTGCGCATTGTACATACGGGTCCTATATGTATTATAGTGGTAGGGAGAGAACATGTACAACCGGCGCAGGTCTCAGAACGCGTGAAAGCGATACCCAATCATTTTATAAACCAGTCTGGCAGCCAGAAAATCGGCGCGTGTCTGGCCTTCCATGGGGCAAAGCTCAACGACATCCATTCCCACGACAGTTGTGCGCTGAAAAATTTCCTGCAAGAGGTCGAGCGTCTGGTACCATGAGAGCCCCCGGGTTCTGGCGTGCCGACAGCAGGCATCTCGCCTGGATCAATAGCATCGAGATCAAACGTAATATAGGTATGCTTTCCCAGGCGTTCCCAGGGAATAGTCGCCTTTCCCCTTGCCATCTGATAGGCCCAGACGATAGCTACATCTGGTTTGCTTTTCATGAACTCGGCCTCTTCAGGGCTGAAGCTGCGGATGCCAATTTCCAGCAGCGGAATGTCCATATCAACAACGCGCCGCTCGATGGAGGCATGCGAAAGAGGCGTTCCTTCAAACGTATCGCGCAGATCTCCATGGGCATCGATGTGGACCACCGTAAGATCGGGATAGTACTCGCGTACAGCCGCGATAGCCGGCGCTGAAAGCGAATGTTCCCCACCCAGGGTAAAAGGTAGCTGGCCGCGCTGCAAGACGTGCCGCACGGACTCCCCGGTTGCTTTCAGGGCGGCAGCATGGTCCATACCGCTATAGTCCAGGATGGGACGTGTATAGACGCCTATCTCTATAGGGCAACAACCCAGTTCTTCGTCGTAAAGCTCCATCTGGCTTGAGGCATCGAGAATAGCCTGCGGCCCATGCCTGGTTCCTTCCATATAACACACGCTATACTCAAGCGGTGCCGGGATAATAGTAACGCGAGCTGTATCTTGATTACAGTGAGGAGCATCCGGGGCTCCAAACTGTGTCACGTGTTCGGTGTTCATCGGTGCTATAAGTTCCTTTTCTGGCCTCAGTTGAGCTGCCACATGTTTTTATAAGGTTTGGTTTTGCCTTGCTCACTAAAGCTATCGGCTCCAGGACCTGTTAAAAAAATAGATGCTTAGGAATATCTATTGCGCTGGTTATTCTACTTTACTTGAAGGTCTAGCGCAACAGGATAATGCTTTTGTGGGCTAAGAGTCAATTCGAAGAGCTTTCAGCTTCAGACTGGCATCAAGACCCCGCTCTGGAAGGGTTGAAGATTTGGTAATACAGGTAATTCGAGTATGCCGGGTTGCCTGGATGGGATGGGAACGTGTTGCGAGCGTAGCCATGTCTGCTGCTTGAGTAGCTGAATTTTTGCAGGGGGATGAGCACATAAAGTAGGGAAATAAAAAGGAGAGTAAGAGCAATTGCTGGATTGATCCAGATAGCTCCTTACCCTCCACCTGAGCCAGAGGCTTGCGCGAAGATACTCTTCGCCTTCCGCTTCTTGCCCTTAGCGCACCTCCGCTTTGATTCGACGAGCGGCCATTGCTTCTTCATAACGAACGGGATCAGGCGTCTCGGGACGCAGCGAACGCGTGGCACGTACCACGAAGTGTGATTCTACATCATCCGTCTGGAATATTTCTTTGGCGAATGCGATAGCGTCCTCCTGGCTAAATTCCTTGCACGAGCAGATATCGATATCAACTTCGCGATACTCGGGCCAGGCGTGAAGACTGATGTGGCTCTGAGCGATGACGACAAAGCCCGAGAGACCCGCATCAAGTGGGTTCGACGTCTCGATATCGTAAAGATGTACAGGACTTACCTTCTCCATGCCTACGCGGCCGGGATACTCGTCTAGTACACGACGGATCAAGGGCTCATTGCTCAAGATCTCAGGATCACAGTTGTAAAGTTCTAACATTAAGTGGACAAGCATCGCGTCTTCTCCTTAATCTGTTTTATCTACGTTTCTCATTACAGCCATACTAGCTGCCAATGAACGCGTAGCGAGCCGTGTGCTGTTTACTTCACACGAGTTGATATTATACATTAGGTTGTCAAGCTAATGCAACAGAGAAAGGCGATATTTTTACCTAATAACAAAATTTCTTTCCACCTAATTGCCAGAAATTTTCACCTAAATCAAAGCTCCCTTGTCAACCTAAATGTAAGTGGGCAGTACATCTAATTGGGAATAGAATGACTATTAAGTTAAGATAAACGTTATGGGCGTAATTTTTTACCTGCTTCATATGCGTCTTTCAAGCTATTGAGCAGTTCACCCCGTTTGGCAAACAGCTCGCGGCGCGGGCGTGGGTTGGCTTTACTGACTGCATAGGCGGTGAGCAACGGTAATGCAATAGTTGAGTCTCCATAAACGACAACTGCATCGTGCAACTGGTCTGGCTTAATCTTGCCCCATGAAACCGCTTCTGAAGGAGTGGCTCCTGATAGTCCGCCCCAGTGAGGAGCATCGGCAGTAATCTGGATAAAGAAGTCGTGGCCGCCCTTGTTGACGCCCAGCACTTCCCATAATTGGGGCTGCGTTTGCAGATAGAAGTTCTTGGGACTACCACCACCCAGGATGATTACGCCGTTGCGCGTAGCATTGTAGACGATTGCCGTGGTTTCGTTCACGTCGGCCAGGGGATCGAGCGTGAGCAGATTGCCATCGAGGGCGTGGCGTGCGACGTTCATACCAATGGAAGAGTCGCCTGGAGATGAGGTGTAAATAGGAACGTTCCAGGCTGCCGCCTGCGCCAGTACTGAGTATTCTGGCTTAACGCCAGCTTTGAGCAGCTGAGTGCCCAGGTGATGATGTAGCTCAGAGGTAGAGATAGGGCGGTTGGGCAAGCTCTTCAGGCTCTCGCGCACAAAGGCATCTGTGTCGAGCAATACTTTGTCTTCAAAGAGGATATCATAGATACGGATGACGCCCTCTTCCTGCAGCTTAGTATCATCGAGCCGGAAGTCGCCGCGATGCAGGGACATAGCCAGAGCATAGTGCATATCGTGATAAAGATTGGCCCCTGTACTGATAAGGAAGTCGACAAAGCCGTTTTCCATTAACGTGAGGATACAGCCGCCCAAACCAGCGGGCGTTAGGGCTCCGGCGACGGTCATACCAATGGTAACATCTTCGTCAGGAGCTAGCATTTTTTCGGCATAGAGGCGCGCTGCCTCGTTAAGACGTGCCGAGTTGTAGGCCTGAAACTGCTGATCTATGAGTTCGGCAACCGTCATATTCGGGCGAATGCGATGCGGTATGATACGCGCCCCGCTGAGATACTCGTTGTGCTCATGTGCATGGCTATGCTCCCGGTGAGCGTCATGAGGATTATGCTGAGACATCTAGTTTTGCTGTCCTTTCTTTGCTTTCAAGTAAGGTCGTTAGCTGACCGCTTTTTATTGTATCAAAAAGGGAGGTGGCTATGCAGGCTATTTGTGTCTATGGGGCCGCAAATTCGGAGTAAAAGTGGTGCGATGAATAATTTTTATGTTATTTCTAGAAGTCCTGAATCCGCAGATGGTTTGGGCTAGACAGACTTTTCTTATTCTAGCAAGCAGCGCTTCCCAGCCTTATCAGGAAGCGCTGCTTAGAGGTGATTATGCAGGAAAGCTGTCTATGGAATGGCAGCTGTCAGGCTAGCCAGGAATGGATTGGCTAGCCTTATTCGATCATCAATCTTCTTACCTCGATAATCTGGTCGCGCAGCTGGGCCGCCTTCTCAAACTCCAGCTGCTTAGCTGCCGTGCGCATTTGCGCTTCAAGATCTTTAATCAAGCGCAAAGCATCCTCTTTGGGGATGCCGCCAAGGGCCACAGCTACTGCCTTATTATCCTCTTCGGCGGCTGTAGCTCCACTCATCGCTTTGATGCGCTCAGAAAGCGTGCGCACATCTTTCTTAATGCCACGGGGCTCAATATGATGGCGCTCGTTGTAATCAACCTGGAGCTTGCGGCGGCGGTTCGTCTCATCGATAGCGCGCTGCATTGATTTGGTCACCGTATCTGCATACATAATAACGCTACCTTCGACGTGGCGGGCTGCGCGTCCGATGATCTGGATCAGTGAGCCTTCTGAGCGTAGGAAGCCCTCTTTATCGGCATCAAGAATCGCCACCAGCGATACCTCGGGTAAATCGAGGCCTTCGCGTAAGAGGTTAATGCCCACTACGACGTCATACACGCCCAGGCGCAGATCGCGTAAGATCTCAATGCGCTCAATTGTATCGATCTCAGAGTGCAAGTAATGGACCTTGATGTTCATTTCTTGCATATAGTCAGCAAGATCTTCGGCCATTTTCTTGGTGAGCGTAGTCACTAGGACGCGTTGTCCTTTCTCGACACGCAGGCGGATCTCGGCCAGCAGATCGTCAATCTGGCCTTTCGTGGGACGAACGCTAATCTGAGGATCGAGCAAGCCTGTAGGGCGAATG
This sequence comes from Ktedonosporobacter rubrisoli, assembly GCF_004208415.1. Classification (GTDB taxonomy): domain Bacteria; phylum Chloroflexota; class Ktedonobacteria; order Ktedonobacterales; family Ktedonobacteraceae; genus Ktedonosporobacter; species Ktedonosporobacter rubrisoli. Next base: position 10,080,519 of record NZ_CP035758.1, read on the forward strand.
AGCTGCTCAACGATAGCCTGGCTATGCTCATATTCATAGGGTCCCGGTGTGGCGGAAACGAACAGAGCCTGCTTGATCTGGCGCTCAAATTCTGGGAACGTCAGGGGACGATTATCCATTGCCGAGGGCAGACGGAAGCCATAATCGACAAGTACCTGTTTGCGCGAACGATCCCCTGCAAACATCCCACGCACTTGTGGGAGCGCGACGTGAGATTCGTCTACGACAAGCAGAAAGTCTTCTGGCATATAGTCGAGCAAAGTCCAGGGCTGTTCGCCCGCCGAGCGCCCGGCCAGGTGGCGTGAATAGTTCTCGACGCCCGAGCAGAAGCCCGTCTCGCGCAACATCTCAATATCGAAGTTGGTGCGCTGTTTCAGGCGCGCAGCTTCAAGAATCTTGCCCTCAGTTTCAAGCTGGGCCAGGCGCTCCTCAAGTTCTTGTTCGATGGCTGTAATGGCTTTATTCAGGCGCTCCTGCGTAGTGACCCAGTGCTTGGCAGGATAGATATCAAGGCGCTGTCGCTTGCCCAGCACTTCTCCGGTAAGCGGGTCGATCTCGGTCATCCGCTCAACCTCGTCGCCGAAAAATTCGATGCGTACTGCGACGTCTTCATAGGCCGGAAAGATCTCTAATACATCGCCGCGCACACGAAAACGCCCACGAATAAAGTTAGCATCATTGCGCTCATACTGGATGGAGGTCAGTTGGCGCAGGATTTTATCCCGCCTGCGCTCCTCGCCGACTTTGAGCGTGAGCACAACCTCGCCATACTCTTCAGGACTGCCAAGGCCGTAGATGCAGGAAACGGAGGCCACAATAAGCACGTCGCGCCTCTCAAAGAGGCTACGCGTTGTCGAGAGCCGCAGCTTCTCGATTTCTTCGTTGAGCATGCTCTCTTTCTCAACATATGTATCCGTACGCGGAATATAGGCCTCTGGCTGATAATAGTCATAGTAAGAGACAAAGTACTCTACAGCATTGTTGGGGAAAAACTCTTTATATTCGCTGTAAAGCTGTGCTGCAAGTGTCTTGTTGGGAGCCAGTACCAGGGTGGGTCTCTGTAATTGCTCTACGATTTTTGCTACTGAATATGTCTTGCCGCTGCCTGTTACGCCCAATAGTGTCTGGTATCTATGGCCGTCATTGAAGCCCGTGGCGATCTGCGCGATTGCTTCTGGTTGGTCACCAGTAGGTTGAAAGGGTGCTTCTACTTTGAATTCTGGCATGGCGCTATTTTCCTATAATTTGTTAGAATATCTTTTCCAATTGCCCACTCATTATACCATATCTCAGCTTGAAACGCCTACCCAATAGGGGAGATTCTCTATGTTCTAAATTTATGCTTCTTTTATCGTATGTTGCCCTGAGTAAGGGTATTGCTAGCCTTCTCTCCAGCCCCTTTTTTTACTTGCACTCAACTTATTGGCTGCTTATTCCGTGTTAGAAAGAGAAGAACTACGTCTATACATGCTTATGTAAGAATGCTGTCTGTTACTGCTTTTGTAAAGAGGCTCTATTATTCTGCTGGAGGTCGGAAGATGTCTTTCTTAGCAGGAGTGCGCCAGGCCAGGTCGCACTCTATCCTCGTCAATCTGCTTTGTTTACTTATCTTATGTGTGCCTCTGGTGAGCTGCTGGCCCTTTCCTGATGCTCCACAGTTTACTAGCGTCAATCTTGGTATACCAGGTGCAGCCTTAAATTCTCCAGTTGTTGGGCAGTTACCGAATGACAAAGTACTGCATATGCGGATTACCTTTAAAGTTGATCAAAATTGGCTTAAAAAACTTGAACAGCATAAAGTGCAGCAGGGGCAACCTTCAAGGCTAGAGAAGTTCGCAAATAACCTTGGTGTCAGCGATACATTCTATCAAAAGGTCAAGAATTTCTTTAGCCTGAGCGGTATCACTCTTCAGCTGAGTAAATTACATACCCATCTCTCTGTTGATGCAAAGGTAAGCACGCTTTCCCGCTTGCTGCAAACAAAATTTGTGCTCCATAACTATAACGGTCGTACCTTCTATGCTCCCAATCCGGCGCCAAAGGTGCCAACGTTTTTGGCGAACTCTATTGAGGCCATCACTGGCCTTGATAACTATAGTGGGAAGCCTGTACATGATCTTATGCTCCATTTTGCTGCGACCCGAACTCATAAAACTGCGCAGCAGGCCGATTGCTATCCTTCTGCCAATACGCTCTTTCCTAGAGATATTGCCGGGGCTTATGGCCAGAGCCAGCTCTGGCAGCGTGGACTCAATGGAGAGAATATGACGATTAACCTGGTAGAGGTAGATGGCTCTTATCGGGAGGATATACAAAACTATCTGAGTTGTATCAATTTTCGCGGCCATGTCTCTATCGCCAATGTCGATAATCCCCCTGCGGATGCTCTTGGTGAATCGACGTTGGATATTCAGATGGTGGCTGGTCTTGCCCGCGCAGCGAATATAGTTGTCTATCAGACCGATGGTAACAGTAGTGATGATGTATGGGGCAGCGTAAACGATGAGCTTCAACAGCTTATCAACGATAATGTTAATAATGCGAATAGTGGAGGCGTAGTAAGTATTAGTCTGGGCATTGCCGAGGCTGAGATGACTGCTGATGATTTGCGTGCGATTGATAGCAGCCTTGAGCAGTTGACGCGCATCGAGCATATGACAGTTTTCGTAGCCAGCGGAGATTGCGGAGCCTTTGGCGATGAGCATTATGGCCATCTTGCCGTGAGTTTTCCAGCTAGTGATCCCTGGGTCACTTCCGTTGGTGGTACATTCTTACAAGTCGATAGAAGGCAGGAGAGATCGAATGAGAGTGCCTGGTCCGATGGCTCAAATCATAGGAGCTGCAAGAATAGATGGGGGAGTGGAGGAGGAAATAGCGAGCTGTTCAAGCTACCTGGCTGGCAAAATGCACCAGGGGTGCGCAATAGCTTTTCCCATGGAGCCCGCCAGATTCCTGATTTAGCGGCGGCAGCTTATAATCTTGCAGTTTACTTTAATGGCCAGTGGGGAGCCGTGGGAGGCACCAGCGCCGCAGCTCCGATCTGGGCCGCTGGGCTGGCACTTGTAAACGAAGGTACGCTCAAACAAAATCATACTTTTGCTTATGGACCACAGCTTTTCTATCAAGTGATGAATAGCAGCGGGGGCGCACGCGCTTATTATGATGTCACGCGTGGCAATAATCTGTATTATCCGGCTACGGCGGGCTGGGATTTTACAACCGGTCTAGGAACGCCAAACCTGCCAGCGTTCTACCAAACAATGGAGAGCCTGCTCTGACTACTTCTCGTAGCGGATTTTTGGTTACAGCCGTTAGCTCCAATCAGAAGATGTGGCAAAGAGGTGCCAGGCGCCTGGGTTACGTCTGTAGATAGTGTTGAATAAAAATATTGGGCGATCAAGGTGAAGTGAGACGTCTTGTGTGCCAGTGATGATTATGTCATGAAACAATGGCGTTTATGTGAATAGGGAAATAGCTAGCTCTGGTTTGAATTGATGAGTAGATGGTACTATATTATGGAGTAGCTTCTTGCTATTTATTAGCTTTATCGTATACATGAGCGAATGATACATTAGTTATATGGTTACATGCTACGCTGCCTTTGGAAGGAGTAAGAAACAGCTATGGCCTCGGTACTTCCCTCATCTTGTCCGCGTTGTGGCGCGCCAGCAGGAACAGAGCTTCTTTGCCGCCATTGTGGACTAGATATGACTCCCTGGCTTGCCAGAGAACCTGAGCAGTCTTCTGTAGTGCAGGCTCCTCCTTCGCTTTCATATGCTGCCCAGGAAGGGAATCCGCAAGATGCGCAGCTGCCAGAGGTGGGTTCAGTTCGCCCTAAGCTTCCGGATCGTCAGGGAGGATGGGTGCCGCGTGGCCAATCATTATTGCAGCGTTACGGCCCTATTTCGCTTGATCCGTCGATTAGTGGAGAGTCGGTACAATGGCAAGGACCTATATCTCCGCCATCTCCAGCATCAGACTCTGGCTATCCCAACCTTCAAGCCGGCCAGGCGGGACCACAAAGCCAGTTTTCGCAGGATTCTCTTGCCGATCAGTCTACATGGCCGGTTACTCCTGCGATGCCAAATAGACAACCACAGGTGCCGCAATTCGGGCCTCAAGGTCCAATCTCGTTGGATCAGCAGCCCTTGATGCAGGCAGCATCTATTGAACCTATAGGAGAGCCAGCGCAATTGGCAGGGCCGCCATCTTTCCCAGGAGGACCAATTTCGTTGGGTCAGCAGTATCCTGCCTCCCATAATCAAGCGCCATCTCCAGCTTTTCTGGCCCCGCAAACTCCTCAGCTGCCACCATCCCCTACGCCCTCTGCTTTATCGGCCCCGCAAGCTAAAAAACGTCGTATGGCCAGGCCTCTCATTGGCCTGATTCTCGTATCCGTCATGATTGTGGTGGGCACAGCGGGGTATTTTTGTGCACCTTTAGTTGGTTTGCGTGTCCCTGATTTACTGCACATTGTTCCGACGCAGACACCTATCAGAACTGTCGCGATCAACGCGTTAGTTACCTATGCTGGAGTCGATGTCACTGTGCTCAAGGTGCAGCAGTCGCAAAATTTTGTTGATGACCCGAATACCAGTCAGACCGGTATGGTGCGCATATTTCTGCAGGGCTTGAATAAGGCGAGCATCCCCGTAAATGTGCCTTATGCGAATGTCGTACAGCTTGTTCTGCCCGATGGGAAGAAGGTGGCGCCGACATACACGCGGGCAAATGTGATTGGTATCCTACCGGGAGCCAGGCAGCAAGGGCTTGTAGATTTTGCTGTGGCCGGTAATATAAACATTCGCCAGCTTGTATTGCAGATAGGCGCCTCTGATGAAGCCCAGATGGGCGTTCCCTTAAGCGGGCAGGCTGATGCCCTCAATGAGTACAAGCCTAAGATCAGCCAGCTGAATGGGAAGGTACAGTATCAAGGCCTGGACTGGACATTACTCAAGGCGACTTCGCAAATGTATCTTGATGGTAAGCAAGCGCAGCAGGGCATGCACTATGTGACTCTAACCCTTAAGCTCGATAATACGTTGGCTCAAGCCGCCATTGTTGGCTCGGCCTATGATTATATGCGCTTGCAAGCTGGAGGCGTCACAGCCTTACCTCAATATGCAAGCTTGCCCCTGGCTCTTGAGGAGGGGGCAAGTGGTAAAACAGGAAGTATTACCTTCATGGTGCCCCAAAATGCCACTGACTTGACCCTGCTCATGCTTACCCGGCAGAAAGAAGGCTTTAAGCAGGCCACGCTTGACTTTCATCTTTAGCGTCTTTGATACAGAGGGCCTGACTATCTAGCAAGCCTTTGGGGCTGCGAAAGCGGAGGGGATAAGGAGCGTGAGGTGAGTGCAAGAAAATTGGGCGTTCTCTGCAGAGGACGCCCAATAAAAGGAGCCAAAGCCTGAAATGTTTTATAATTGCTGGCACTTTAGCTTATCTGATAATTTGTGCTAGAGATTATTCCAATAAAAAGCTACCCATAAGTTCGCGCCGCAAGGTTGCCTGCTGCGCCTCGTTGGGTTGTGCCTTCTCGGCAGGTGCTTTTTGAGCTTCCATTGGATTCGTCATAGCCGCGGCAAACTCATCGAGGATCACTTCTTCCAGGAACGTTGGTGGCTCAATCCGCTCTGTACCTTCAAAGGGCAGGTAAGCTATATCTGACTGCTGAGCTATAGGCACTGGAGGTGTAGGATATGCTGTAGCATCAGTCTCTACCGATATAGCCTCGTCCTCAGAGGAGGAAGTCTGGTAGAATGGAACTAGCTCTTGCTGTGTTTGTATGTCATAAGTAACAATAGGAGCCGATGCTTCTGTTGCGAGAGCAAAGCGTTGTCCACAAATTTCGATAAAGATGCCGTGTCCGGCTCGTAGGTCTGCGAGCTGGCGACGCAACTCACGATTCTCATCCTCCAACTGCTCCATAACGCGCTGTTGCTTGAGCAATTCCTGCGAGATAAGATCAAAATAACTATCACCCATGAGATTTCTTCTCCTTCAGAGGGGCACTTACTAACCATATGCTTGATAGCATCGACTGGATTCTCAACCTCCTGGGTATTGAGACGTATCAATCTGTGTGAAGTAACAATGGTTGTGTTATCAACTCCTGATATATACTGCTATCATCGATAATTAGCTGTACTAGATGTCGAAATTATTTTTGCGGGAAAAGAAATCAACATAATTTATACCATGCTTGCCACTTAGTAAGCGTCGTACGTAAGGCTGCTTGAGGTTAGAGGCTAGAAGTGGGAAGAATGCTCTATGTGGTCTCCTGGAAAGAGGGAAGCTTGATTAACTGAGGATCATAATTGCTGACTTACGGGCAGTCAGGGGATCGACCAATCCCCTGACTACCTGTGCTTGTCCTTGTGTATTTATCATAATTATCCTTTAGCGAGCTGCATATGTGTGAATTGGCAGGCGATTTAAAGCAGAGATCACGGCTTGAACACGGGCCTGGATGCTATTCTGCGCCACAGCTGCGCCGAAGGAGGTCTGGCCTGCCTCAGACTTGAGCTGTACATAAGCAATAATTGCTTTTTTTGCATCCCTTGACAATTCATGTTCGCTGAACTCTACTACCGAGAAGTTGGCGATATGCCGCTCATTCAATGCTTGCACAAAAGCCTCCACAGGATCGCTTCCCTGGGCCAGGAGCTCATGCCTGGTTGCATTTTGCTCAATACGTGCGATACAAGCATATTGGCCATCAATCCCTTCGCTATGGAAGCTTTCAAGGGCCAGAGGCTGCGTGCTCTTCAAGTAGGTGTTCTCGAAGGCCTGATAGATGGCCATAGCTGGCAGCTCAGTGCCGCAAGCGTCAGCCAGATCATTAATGATCTTCCCGAATTCGATGCGCATCGCCTTTGGTACCTGGAGACCGTACTCATTCTCTAACACGTAGGCCACGCCGCCCTTACCCGATTGGGAATTAATGCGAATGATAGCCTCATAGGTACGTCCAATATCCTTAGGGTCAATGGGCAGGTAGGGGATATCCCACAGAGCGCCGGGTGCGGTATCCTGGGCGGCCATTCCTTTATTGATCGCATCCTGATGAGAGCCAGAGAAGGCCGTAAAGACAAGCTCACCGGCATAGGGTTGGCGTATCGGTACCTGCATCCTTGTGCATTTCTCATAAACCTGGCGCACAGCATCCAGATTGCTGAAATCAAGACCCGGATCAACTCCCTCCATATACATATTGAGCGCAACTGTTACGAGATCAACGTTTCCAGTGCGCTCACCATTGCCGAATAAGGTACCCTCTACACGTTCTGCCCCGGCCATCAGGCTCATTTCGGTACTTGCTACGCCAGTGCCGCGATCGTTATGCGTATGGACGCTAATAATCGCACTCTCGCGGTCTCGCATATTGCGGCAGAACCATTCGATCTGATCAGCATAGACGTTAGGTGTGGCAATCTGAACGGTCTCGGGCAGATTCAGGATCATCTTATTCTCGGGTGTTGGCTGCCAGACATCTACAACTGCCTCGCAGATTTCCAGGGCAAAATCGATCTCCGTCAGGGCAAAGCTCTCTGGCGAGTACTGGAAGGTGATCTGTGAATCGGGCAGAGTTGGCAACATTTCTTTAATGCGCTGCGTGCTGCGGGTGGCGATCTTAATGATATCGGCCTTGTCCAGACCAAAGACTACGCGTCTCTGTGTGGGCGAGGTCGAGTTGTAAAGGTGAATGATGGCCTTTTTGACGCCACGAATAGACTCGAAAGTGCGCTGGATAAGCTCTTCACGGGCCTGCACGATGACCTGAATTGTGACATCATCGGGAATGCGCTTCTCTTCAATCAGGCGGCGGATAAACTCAAATTCGATCTGTGAAGCTGAAGGAAAACCTACCTCGATCTCTTTAAAGCCGATGCCTACCAGTATCTCAAACAGCTCCAACTTTTCCTGCACGCTCATAGGAATGGGCAAGGCCTGGTTTCCGTCGCGCAGATCGACGCTACACCAGGTAGGCGCTTTCTCAATTATGCGCGAGGGCCATTGGCGATCGGGCAGATCAATGCGAGGAGCGGGGCGATACTTGGAAATCGGGCCTTTTTGCATGCCAGAGAAAGGCTTAACGGGTCCATTTACGCCTACAGATTTTGAGTCATCAGAGAACATTGTTTTACCTCCAAAGTTGTGCATCAATCAGTAAATAGGGCCGATTGGGGTGCTTGAGCCTCGAACGGCTTGCTGCACAACACAGAGCAAACAAAAAGCCGTGGGCATATCCACGGCTGCTCGTTAAGTATAGAAAAGCCGTGGACTTTCTCTGTCGCCCACGGCTGATGTTTTTCTCTGTGATAGATGTTTGTTACTGGGAAGTTTGACCTCTCACGAGGCGGATCACAGGGCCCTGGGCGACGTATGTAAGGGTAAGAAGCCCAAGACCAAGTAAGTTGTCAGGACTCTTCATTCTATGAAGAGTCACCATCCAGCCTGCCATAAGAGTGAGATGGTCCTTCCTAAAAAGTTTTACTGTTCGCTTATTTCTAACCTTGTGTGCATACTCTATCATCGTCTACAAAAATTGTCAACTACCTGCAGACCACGCCCACGGCTATTTAGTTTTCCTTTTTTGCTCCACCCACCCGCCCGAATAGAAAGGAAAACGGGGATAATCCGCTAGATCGCGGCGCGCCCCGTACCCCAGCAGAGGGCTGGCCGCCCTCTGCACTCCCGCTTTGGTAAAAACTAAATTGCCCTGGGCCACGCCGGTACATGGTTCTCACTATGAAGGTCTTATGAGCAGCGTCATAATAAATGCTAATGCATTACTCTACCCCTTTTACGCGGTAGATGGCGCCTGTTCCCAGGATCAGATAAATGACAGTCAATAAGAAGAGCGAAGTATAGCCAAAATGGTCAGGTATAGTTCGTAAGAGCTGGAGTACAACGCCGCCAATACTTACCCCGATGACCTGTGGAAGTATGCCTAGCGCCGACCAGATCCCCATAAACTTGCCTGCTTCATTTGTTGGTGGCAGTACATCGGTTGTCAGGGCCCAATCGACGCTTGTATAGGCTCCATAGCCAATACCAAAGCATGCCCCAGCCAGCAAAGCAAAGGTTTGCTGAGGAAAGAAGATAAATATCGCACAGACCAGAGCCATCATTGCCCCTGAAAGATAAACCAATCCTTTGCGTCCCCAATGATCCGAGGCCCAGCCTGCCAGCAGCGAGGTGGGCAAGGCTGTGAGCATGATAACCGGTTGAAAGAGCGCGCCGTTGAAAAATTCGCCGGAGAAAGGAGTGTTGAACAGAAGCGTTTTGACCCCAGGTCCGCCAAACACATCGTCAAAGTAGTACTCAAGGAAGTAATAAATGCTCCAGATTCCCATCATCACAAGAAAGCGCGCCAGCAGTACCCATGCGAGATCTGGATACGTTGACGGCTTAAAGAAGAATTTTTTTAGAAGCTCCTGGGGGCGAAGCGTGATGTGGCGCTCGCTGGGCAGAGGAGTTTCTTTGACTGTGAGTACAGTATAGGCCACAAAGATGATTTGCACTGCCGCGATGAGCAGAAAGATCTGCACAATCTCATTGCGATAAAGAGGGAGCGCATCGTTTTTGTTGACAATGATACCCGCGACGATAGAGCCAGTAATGGTACCGAGCAGATTGAAGAGACCGTTGAAGCCCGATGAGATCCCTCTTTGCTGTGGCGGAACATTATCTGCGATAATCGCACTCCATGGCGCGTTAGCCAGGTTATTACTGAATTGTAACAAAATAAAGAGCGCTGAGAAAATGAGGAGCAAGGCGCTGGATGGAAACCAGGATGGAGAGAAGGCGAAGATAACGAGAACAGCGACATTAAGAAAGGTTCCGATAATCATATAAGGGCGGCGACGGCCCATACGGAACCTGGCATAGTCAGAGAGTGCGCCCACGAGAGGGTTTACAAGAAAGGCTACGATGGTTCCCCAGTTGACCACAAGGGCAAGGTTAATGCTTTTGTAGGCCGGATTGAGGAATTTTGCTACCATACTGGGGATGACGACGGCGAGCAGGGCTTGCCAGTGAAATTGATTGGCGAGCCAGAAGATGTTCAAGTTGACCTGCCCAAAGAGCGATAGAGGGCGCAGGCTAAGCGTATTGGAGGTTTCAGGAGAGGAATCTCCAGATTTGTCAGTAATCTCCATGGAATTGCTGACCTCTCTTAACTAAAAGCGATGGAGATAATAAAAGTGTGAATAGGGCTTAACAGCTATTATACTGATGCAGTATGCTGCTGGCAAGCAAGACGAAATGCTGATGGGGATGAAAAAAAGGGAGCAACCTGCGCAGGCTGCTCCCTTTTCTGTATATGTAAAGTGGCGTGGCTTTTAATCCCAACTCTCGATTGTGACGTCTAGACCCTGGTTGGCCAGCCAATGCTCAGCATCCAGAGCCGCGCGACAGCCATCACCGGCGGCTGTAATCGCCTGGCGATAGCGATGATCGGTCACGTCCCCGGCGGCAAAAACGCCAGGGATATTTGTCATCGTATGTTCGACCGGTACGATATAGCCGGCCTTGTCCATATCTATGAGCCCCTTGAACAGCTCGGTATTGGGCTGATGGCCGATAGCCAGGAAGAGACCTTGGACGTCTAGCTTCTGTTCTTCGTCGGTCTTTACATTGCGCAAACGAACGCCGGTAACCTCTTTCTCGCCAAGGACTTCGGCGATCTCTGAATCCATAATGAAGCTGATCTTAGGATTTTTGCGCGCGCGATCTTGCATGATCTTGCTGGCGCGCAACGAATCGCGGCGGTGGACCAGGGTTACATGATTTGCGTAACGCGTCAGAAAGGTTGCCTCTTCCATTGCTGTATCGCCTCCACCTACCACGACAAGATCTTTGTTCTTAAAGAAGAAGCCATCGCAGGTTGCGCAGGCCGAGACACCACGCCCTTTCAGGCGCTCCTCGCTGGGCAATTGTAGCCACTTGGCGCTAGCTCCTGTGGCTATAATGATCGCGTGGGCCCGATACTCGCCCGAGTCGCTAGTAACTACAAACGGCTTCCGGTTGAAATCAACGGCGGTAACATCTTCGGGCAGCATTTCAGCGCCAAAGCGGCGGGCCTGCTGCTCGAACTTATCCATCATCTCCGGTCCCATAATACCTTCTTCGAAGCCGGGATAGTTTTCGACCTCGCTGGTTTGCATGAGCTGGCCGCCAGTCTGGTAGCCCTGGAACATCAGGACAGGAAGATTCGCCCGTGATGCATATATCGCCGCCGTGTAGCCGGCCGGACCTGAGCCTATAATGATGACTCCATATACTTTTGCCATCGCCATGTATCCTCACTTGTTTTTTTTGTGCTTAGATAAGAGCGGGTTTATCTGCCTATATAAACACGAACAGAGCCTTATTTATGCCCATTCCATCTAGCAATAGCCATCCCGGGTTGACAGCGCTGGATGTTGTCGCCCGGGAAAATATATTTCCTATCTATATAACACGGATCTATTCCCCAGACAGCCTCTCAAATAGATTCTCATGGCTTGATCCCATTGCTCACCAGGGTTCATGAGGTCCTGTCAGGGATGGCATTGACAGCAATCTGCTGCCTTCACCCAACCGCGGTCACCAGTTCCCGGTTGCGTCCAATCTACTCCAGCGTGGCTTTACGACTGATGCAGCCAACAAAAAGTGGATGTTGTCAGCCATTATCTCTGTCGGGAAATGCCTGCTCTCCTTCTTGCAGCGGAAGGAGGCCTCGCTTTATCGCTACAGTAACGGCTGAGGTTCGTGAGTCCACATCAAGTTTGGTATAGATGTTGGTGAGGTAAGCCCAGATTGTGCGCTCACTCACCTTAAGGCTCCTGGCTATCTCCTTGTTGCGCTGGCCTTGCGCTACTGCAGCCAGTACCTCTAATTCGCGCTCAGTCAAGTTTGTTTTGCTACGCTTACGCCCTGCTGGAGCGAGTGGAGCGGGATAGGTGGGTGTAGTATGCTCAAGCACCCTTTTCATGATCGCTGCTTGCAGCAGAATCTCGCCACGGGCTGCGGCGACAATGGCGTCATGCAATGTTTCTAACGTCGTATCTTTGAGCAGATACCCGTGAGCTCCTGCCTGCAGTCCTTTGATCATCAAATCATCCTCGTTGTATGTTGTTAGAATGAGCACAGCGATTTCCGGCCAATGCTGACGAATATAGGTTAAGGCCTCCAGGCCATCCATGACAGGCATGCGCAGATCCATCAGCACTACATCGGGCCGTAAAGTCTCAGCAAGCTGGATTGCCTCTTTGCCATCATTAGCCTCGCCTACTAGTTCCATGCCTTCTCCCATACGGAGCATCATGCGTAGTCCCATGCGTACCATTAAATGATCGTCAGCAATCACTATACGAATTGGTAAAGATCGTTCGCTCATAATCAGGTGCTTTCCTTGCGGTTTGGCAGCAAATCTGCGCCAAACCATCTTGACATAAATGACGGTTCATCCATATGAGCGCTTATGGCCGCTTCTGTGAGTGCCTCTGCCGGCGTGGATTGAGGCTTCCTGTTTCTTCTCTCTCCCTCATCAATAGGGATGCAGAGATGGATCTTGGTCCCTTTACCTGGTACGCTGTCGATGATAAGTTCACCTCCTAACAAATGGGCACGTTCACGCATACCTATGAGGCCATAATGCCCGGCAGAAATTGTTTCAGGCGCGTTGGCGAAGCCAATCCCATCATCTCCGATCGTAATTTCGAGAACTCCTGCTACTAATGAAGTCGTGATCCACACCTTTTTCGCTAAAGCATGACGCGCAATATTCGTTAATCCTTCTGAAATTACGCACCTGACTTGTTCACAAAGCGCTGTCGGTACATGGGCAAGCGCAGCGAGCTCGACATGGCAGCTCGACCAGGCCCCACCATTGAGACGCTCCATCTCTTGCTGCACCTTCTGGGCCAGGGTTTTAGGAGAAATCTCATCATTACGCAGGTCGGCAATTGTGCCTCGCACATCTATGAGAGCAAGGCGTGCCTCAGGCAATGATTGTTCAACCATTTCCAATACCTCGGCATACCGCCGTGAAATCAACCCTGCCTGAATTGCCTCCAGTTGCATCAATAGACCGGCCAACTGCTGGGCTAGCGTATCGTGCAGGTCGCGCGCCACGCTCTCTCGTTCGGCGATCCTGCTGAGTTGGACGATGTGCTCGGTGGAGAACCGTAAGCGGAGATGAGCTGTTGCCAGTTCATCATAGGCAAGGCTTAGTTGCTTTGCCGCCTGCATATGTTGGCGGTAAAGTAATAAATAGCCCACGACGAAGAGCGCCGTGGCCAGATAGCTTGGCAACAGACCACTGACAGCTTCCCAGTAGAAAGCGCTTGTATTCGCCTTGTTCAGCAGTGGCGAGATTTCTGTAAACAGCGCCAGCAAAAGGAGTAGGATAGAGCCAATAGCTACATGCAACACTTTACCTGGCTGTTTAAGTATGACGATTGCTGCCAGCGTCAGGGTGAGGTAGAGGCTGAGCGCAACATTCATCTGATGTAAAATCAAACTACAGGCGAGGGCTATTCCCCCTTCGAGCAGAAAATAGAGCCAGGCGAAGCGAGAGCTGATCCGTCCTGAGAGACCGATCCATAGTAGCACTCCATAAAGGAGCAACAGCGGGGTAAAGATGCCAATATGCAAGAGGTTGCTGCTATCTATCTTCAAGCCTTGCTGGATGAAAAGAGCGGGTCTGCCCTGATATATCCCACTTACTGTAGTAATACCCCAAACCCCCCAGATATAGACCACACCTATCCAGAAAAGAAACAACCAGCGCAAAGCGCGCGAAAGCGGTGTGCTCTTCATTGTGTTTATCCTTCGTAAGCGTGAAGTTCAATGTTTGCTGAACAGGTTATGCTCAATCTTTTCACTAGAGTATAGCAGACCTCTCGGTGTAAAAACAGGGAGAACTCTACATGTAGAGTTCTACGATGCGCAGGCTCCAGGATGCCTGCTAGACTTTTCTGCAAGGAGCAACAGAGCTCCAGGGTTCCTCTTCACAGACGCAGGAGAAAGGTGGTAGCACATTGTGTTACAGATTCGTCACCTCAAAAAAACCTATCAACCGGGAACGCAAGCAAGTGTTATTGCGTTGAACGATATTAATCTGGCATTTGACCAGGGCGAATTTGTCTGTATCCTTGGAAAATCCGGGTCGGGCAAGTCGACGTTCTTGAACCTGCTGGCAGGACTGGATTATCCAACAGAAGGAGAGATTCTTATCAAGTCCAGCAATATTTCTCAGTTAAAGGACCGGGAAATAGCCAACTTCAGAAAGGATAGCATCGGGTTTATCTTTCAGGATTTTCAGCTCCTCGAACACTTGACAGCCGTTGAGAATGTGGAACTTGGGCTAATGATGTTTCCTCTTTCCCAACGCGAGAAGCGCAAAAGGGCGCTGCAAGCGCTCCAGGAAGTAGGGCTGGAGATGAGGGCTTCTTCCAGAGCAGCTACTTTATCCGGCGGAGAAAAACAACGTGTAGCAATCGCTCGTGCCCTTGTGAAGGACCCTGATATCGTGATTGCCGATGAGCCCAGTGGAGCGCTGGATTCCAAAACTTCGGAGCTTATATTCAGCTTGCTCCAAAAGATCGCCCAGGCTGGCAAATTAGTTATCGTCGTGACACACGACAATGACGCCTTAAGATATGCTACCCATCTTGTAGAACTGAGGGATGGAGTAGTAATTACCGATCAGATGTTGCCCTACCAGCAGCTAGAAGCGCTGCCAGCTGAGCCCAAACCACAAAGGCCTGCCCTGCCAAAGCAGAGGAGTTCCGATCCTCTTACGCCTTTTCGTCTTTCGGCAAAGCAGATCCTTGAGAAAAAGTGGAGGTATGTTCTTGTCTCTATCGGGATGGTAATCGGTATTGCCGGGCTGGCATCTGCTTTGAACCTGAACAATGGAATTGCAGCTTATATGGCCTACGCCAGGCAAAGAATCGTAGATGACAGTAAACTCACCTTTATTAAACAAGGTCAAATGAATTTCAACGACTCTCTCCACATCGAGCATGATCCTCGCGTCAGGCTGGTACAAGATGAATATGAGCTGAATGGAAAAATCCTCTGGCATCAACAAGAAATTGATCTCAAGCTCGATCCGCTCCTCCAACAGAAGTACTGGGGACTCTATACCACTCCGCGTGTCATCGCCGGAAGCTTGCCCAAAGACGGGACAGACGAAATTGCGCTTTCTGCCACTATCGCGCAAAGATTGCTAGGAGGCTCGGATTTTCAACGTTTGATCGGCACAAAGATCGAGCTAAAGTCACTGGCTCTTGATCCTTTCAATGCCTATCCTGCACGCTGGAATGAGCAAACCTTTACGGTGACTGGCGTGACCGAGAAAACCTTGATTGGGGAAGATCATGGCTATCTTCCCTATGCAACAGACAAAGATTTAGTAAGGAGATCGCAGTTTTTAGGCAAAAACGCCGATATTCCCACCAACCAGTTAAGTGTCTATCTCGCCAATAGCCAGGATGTGCCCGGTATTGTCAAGACCTTTAGAGGGGAATATACCGTGGTCACACCTGAGGATGTTTTAAAAGATTTAACCAATCTTTTTCAAAACTTTACCCTGATTATCCTCTCGGCCTCATTGTTGATCCTATTCATCGCAGTGCTCATGATCGGGATCATCCTCTACATTAGCGTATTGGAAAGGCTGCAAGAAATCGGCTTGCTCATTTCACTGGGAGCCACCCGAAACGATATCAAGAAGCTCTTCTTGGCCGAAGCGTTGCTGCTAGGGCTCTTTGCCTCTATACTCGGCATCGTTCTCTCCCTGATAGCGCAGTTGGTCGTCAATCCCCTTATCACTGCCTATATGAACTATGCCCTGCTCCAACCAAGTGTCGTGACGCTGGGCAGCACCATCGCTATAGCCATGATAGTAAGCTTTGCCGCAAGTCTCATTCCGGCAAGCAAAGCCGCCAGGCTCTCGGCAATTGAACTGTTACGAAGACACTAGCAAAGGTATTTTATATGAAACAGAAACGCTCTTTACTCCTGCTCATGCTGTTAGTGCTCATGCTTTTGAGTGCCTGCGCACAACAAGCTCCTGTACAAAAACCAGCAAGTCCACCAGCAGGTACAAAAGATACAAAGGCATCCTCAAGCCAGCTTCCACAGTGGATCAAGCTCGCACTGCCAGGCATAGCCAGAGATCTTGACCAGATTCTCATCAAGAATGCTGACAAATTATGGCCGCACTTTCTCATGCAAGACAAGCAAATTCTGCTTGTAAGCAATTTGAATCAAGCGGCTTATCTCATCAACAGCCAGAATGCCAAAATCGCGCGTCCAAATGAGGTTGTTGAGTATGCCACTACTTCTCTTCCCTCCAACTTGTTAACAACACCATTTAGCCCACGTATGTTCAACGATCGAGTGACGTACGTGTTCAACGTTGACCTGCTGACTTTGGGCGCGAAAAGTATGAATGATCTGCACGATCAAGTGTTTCGTGTGGTTGTTCATGAGGCTACCCACTATGCCTTGCAGCCTATGCTCGAAAAAGGTGGTAAGATCGTTACCCTTGAGGACGTGAAAGCTCCTCGCGTCGATACCTACCCAATCCCTTATTCGTCCCGACGAGCTCGTGCCCAGATGTGGCACTTTTATCACGAGGCGTTAGTAACTACGGATTCCGCGAAGAAGAAGCAGAATATCCAGTTTGGAAACTACTTCTTTGCGCAGTATTTGCAAGAGGAAGCAAGTAACAGGAGTGATAGCCAGATGGATATTATTGAAGGTCAGGCACGCTATATGGAATTTCGTGCGCTGGCACTCTTGCATCATCCCGATGCCTCTTCGGCTGTTCTGAACGAGGAAGCCGCAGCGTTATTTGCCTCCACCTATACCGATGCCTCCCTCTCTAAATTCACCAAGCAGGACGAGTATTACGAGATTGGAGCAGCTGCCTTTGCACTCATGTTGCAAATGAACTTTGAGCCGAGCTTTACGCAGCCTGATCAGTTCCTTCTTGATCACGTTGGCAGTGCTGTAACTGCTGGAGACACGCAGTTGGACAAGGAAATAACTAGCTATTATGAAAAACAAAATCAGCAACTGAAAGCAACTATAGATCAAATTACCTCCCAATGGCATGATAAAGCTTTCGTCAGGATCAAAATTCCTCAGAAGCCGGGTACTGACAAGAAGAACAGAAGTGAAGCGATAGGAGATTATATTGCATGTCAATTAGATGGTCAGTCGATGTGGATCGAAACAATATTCCAACAAGAAATTGAGGTGGGTGACAGTCGCATTCGCCTGAGCTCGGTAAAAATAGTAGCGCCAGCGTCCGACCGCTCGTACCTCTACACGCTGGTTCCTAGAGGTGACTTGGAGATTCAGAACGGAGAACTCACCATCCGAACTGACCAGGTTCAAATGTATAATGCCAGATTTCAGCAGCACGATGGGGTCTACGAGATCACCGCATAGGGGCTATCTACCTGTCTCGTCAGCCTTCCAGGGGCAGGCACATTATGTTCCCGCTCCTTATTTCAGTGATCTCCCGGGTTTATGCTTGCCCCGTTGAGGCCTGGCTGCGCGTTGACAATAACCTTTGGCAAAGGTCATATGGCCCTTGCCAAAGCCCGGCTCGCCCTGTATGCTACAGGCGGACAGGTGGATTTTATAAACTCTGCAGACATTGCAGAGAGCAAAGAGAAAAAATAGAGAGAGAAAGAGCTGAGCATGTTTAAGCCTATTCTGGCAACCCTGGGCTACATTTTGTCAGCTGACAGTCGACAAGTATTGATGATCCATCGCAATAAGCGTCATGACGATTTGCACTATGGGAAATATAATGGCCTGGGGGGAAAGCTAGAGCCAGACGAAGATATTATCACGGGCATGAGGCGCGAAATCTATGAGGAAGCTGGAATCATGGCGGAAAGTATGCTTTTGCGCGGCACCATATCCTGGCCCGGATTCGGTAAAAATGGCGCAGACTGGTTCGGCTTTATCTTTCGCATCGAGAGCTGGCACGGCGACGTGCGAACAGACAATGCTGAAGGAACATTAGAGTGGGTGCCGCGCGATTCGCTCCTCTCGCTGTCGCTGTGGCCGGGAGATCGGCTTTTCCTCCCCATGGTCTTCGATGAAGATCCTCGTCCTTTCCATGGCTGTATGCCTTATCACAAAGGTGAAATTGTGAGTTGGAGCTTTCAGCGCGTATAAGCTCAGTCTTCCGTATGGGTATTTCTTATAGCCATTGAATATACATGAAGAATAGAGCAGGCTAGCATTATTGCGTCTTAGTGAGGACTTG
Organism: Ktedonosporobacter rubrisoli; assembly: GCF_004208415.1. Lineage (GTDB taxonomy): Bacteria > Chloroflexota > Ktedonobacteria > Ktedonobacterales > Ktedonobacteraceae > Ktedonosporobacter > Ktedonosporobacter rubrisoli. The sequence goes on from NZ_CP035758.1 coordinate 10,098,811, forward strand.
CTAGCCTGATGTTTTCTGTTATGGTAGCAAGAAACCTGGTATACCCTGCGTGTGCAGCATATACAGCGGACCACTGCTGACAAAATAGCCAAGGACGTTGAGGAGGGTGGTGAGGGCCAGAATGACCAGGGAGAGCGTGATAAGTAGGCGATCCGTCTGGCGGGCTTGCAGTTCAATCAGCCAGGAACGTTTTCCTATCCCAAAGCAACGCAGCTCCATCGCACTGATAATATCCTCGGCTCCTACCACCGAGCCAATAATGACAGGCACGATCATGGGAGCCAGCTTGGCAATCTTAGCAAAGAGGCCGCCACGCAATTTATCCATCTCAAAACCACGGGCGCGCTGCGCATCAAGCGTAGTGCTGAAGTCGCGGGCGATTGTCGGTAAAAAGCGGAAAGAAAGATCGACAGCATAAGAAATTTTGTCAGGGACTCCCATGCCTCGAAAGGCAACGCCAATATAGGCTGGATCTATCGTAAACGGGATGGGAACGACAAAGAGCGCAATGCCGATATTGCGCATGGTCTGCGTAAGCAGGAAGACAAGGCTCTCCACACTGATCACCAGCGGCACAAAGCCAACATACGGTGGATGCGAGATAAAGCCGATAAAAGGTAAATTATAGATAATGTGTTGATGGCTTAAGTCTACGCCCTGGATCACGGCACCAGCCGAGATAAAATAATTTACGATGACCAGGAAGATAGTAAGAATGATAATAAAGATCCAGACAGTTTTTGTCTCAGCCCACTTAAGGCGCGCCTGGCTGTAATAATAGGATGCGGCGATAAGACCCCCAAGCAAAAACCAGAAATTTGAGGTCTGGATAACGATAAGGCTAAAGGCAAAAAGCAAGATAAACTTCACGCGGGGATCGAGCCGATGCACGAACGAGTCGCGCTTGATATAAGAAAAAGTAATAAGCATAGGATTTTTCTCGCATACTCTTCTACCGTCTGGCTGACTATAGCAAGACAAAGAAACAAGCAGCAGAAAGCTAACCAGCCTCCTGCTGCTTATCTTACATGTTTAGCGACCCAGGCGGTTGACTGCTGCATTATATGCCACAAGGACAATAGGCAGCAGAATCAAGCCTTGAATAATATTCGGGATAAGTGCGGGAATAAACTCAGTTGCCGTTGCAGACTGGAGCGTAATCTTGGAAACCCAGATATCCAGATAAGCGGCAAAGGCCAGACCGACAATGTTGCCCAGCACGCCACAAATCTCGGCAATAATAATCTTGTTAGTCTTGTTGTAGCGGCCCAGAGTATAGAAGACGGCCAGGCCTGCAACGAAGCCAATTAACCCGTTACCGATCTCCCAGTTCCACCAGAGTTGCCCTGAAATGAGGTCAGTGATGGCGTTGCCGACGCCACCTGTAAACAGGCCAACCCAGGGTCCAAAGACTGCTCCAAAGAATAATGGAATGACAATAGCGGGACGAAGTTGCACATGAGATGCCCCTGGGATCTGTAATGGGATGGTGACGGAGCTAAGGGCTGCGTAGATCGCCGCGCCCAGGGCCATGTAAACGACCTGGCGTACGCCAATCTTCCAGAACTTTGCCGACGCGCTCTCAACGCGATTTTCTGTGATTGCCATGAATAGATATCCTTTCGGGTGACGAATAAATAGATTGATAAAGCAAGGATGAAAGAATGGAAATAGCTATGGACATCTCCTTTCTCTGCAGCCAGGAATCAAGCTACAGCATTACGCTCGGCCAGGAGATAACGCAGCAACGACGTAGGGCGCAAATTACACTCCTCCAACAAAGCTGGATCTGACAGTACCTGCAATGGAGGGCCATCGGCCACTAGCTTACCATCTTTGAGTAACAGGACACGTTGTGTAAAACGTAGAGCAAGATCCAGATCGTGGGTGATAAAGAGCAGCGCGTCAAGATCGGGCAGGCTGCGTAAGTATTCCATAAAAATAATATATGAGCGATAATCTTGTCCCGCCGTTGGCTCGTCCAGGAGCAAGATTTTGCTTTGCATAGCAAGAACAGAGGCAATAGCTACGCGCTTCTGTTGTCCAAAGCTCAACGAGAAGGGCGAGCGTTCGTCAAACTGGCTGATGTTGAGAGCATCAGCAGCTTTCTGGACCGCCATCTCTATTTGCTTTGTGGGCATACGCAGGTTCTCGGGTCCAAAGCTGAGCTCTTTACGCACGGTAGGGGCAAAGAGCATAGCGCTGGGGCTCTGAAAGACGTAACCGATGCGCGAGGCTAGCTGAGCCACGCTGAGCTTATGCGTATTTTCGCCGAAAAGGCTAACCGCGCCTTGAGAAGGACGGAGCAAGCCAAGAGCCTGCTTAACTAGCGTGGTTTTGCCGGCACCATTGGGGCCAAGTAAAGCGATAGTCTCGCCACGTTGCACATCAAAGGAGATGCCGCGAAGAATTTCGTCGGCGAAAACGCTGTAGCGATAATGAACATTCTCGAACTTGAGGATGGGGGAAGCGGCTTGTGCGCTTTGGTCTTTCTGGGTATGTTGCCCGCTGACAATGGGGTTGACGAGGGAAGCTTTGGCTTGCGCGGGATCGCTGAACGTACGTAACGTAGCCTCGATTGGCAACTTGACCTGAGTAGGATCGGCAATTTCCAGAAATGCCTTAATGTCTCCGAAGAAGGCCTGGCGACCATCGCGCATGAGTAGCACTTTTTCTGGGTTCAGGCTTAGCGCTTCCTCTACGCGATGCTCAACGATAATGACAGTGTGCCGCTGCGCGCGTAAAGCGGCGATCAGGCCTTCTAATTCGTCCACGGCCCGGGCATCGAGATTAGCAAACGGCTCGTCAAACAGGAAGATCGAAGGCTCAAGCACTACAATGCCGGCTGCCGCTACCTGCTGACGTTGACCACCTGAAAGGGCAAAAGTTGCTCGTTTGCGATAGTGCTCAAGATGAAGCTGTTTCAGCACTTCTTGAATGCGCCGGTTCATCTCGGCGCGGGGTGTATTCAAGTTTTCCATGCCAAAGGCTATCTCTTGCTCGACCGTACTACCGAGGATTTGTTTATCGGGGTCCTGGAGCATGGTGCCGATATTTTTGGCCAGATCGCGCAGCGTAAGGCCTGATATAGCTTTTCCTTCCAGTCTGATCTCGCCTGTAAGCATCCCAGGAAAGCTATTTGGAATCAGGCCATTGAGGCATTTGAGCAGCGTACTTTTTCCGCATCCGCTGGGCCCCGCAATCAGCATAAGCTCTCCCTTGGGAAGGGAGAAGGAAATATCTTCAATTGCGCGTGGCTGGTCGAGTGGTTCTGCTGACGTTGCAGATTCTTTTTGTGGCTCTGGCTCATCATCGAGGCTTCGATAACGAAAACTCAACCCCTGTACATATACTGCTATTTGCCCTGCTTCTGGCGCTTCTTGTAAGTCATTGGGTTGTTTGGTCATGAGTAAAGCTAGCCTTTTGCTCACAGCCTGCACCTCAAGAGCGCAGCGCGGGAGTACTCGTCTTATTTAAATACATTCTAATCTCCTAAGCTACGTTATGTCAATGCTTGTTGAGTTATGAAATAATTCCTCAATCTTGCCAGTCGTGAGCTTGAGCTATGATCTTAACGAGCGCTACTTAAACGCGTAAGAGCATAAAAAAAGCTATGCTTCGCCGCCCTCTCTGCATAGAAACAGTGAGTAGATTTGCAGAATAAATCAATCGCCGGCCCACTTTGTTAAGGGTGGATCGGCAATTGAGATAAGCGTTGGCCCTGCTTAATTGTTTTGCCAGAGAGAGAGCAGCTGCAGCGTATCGGCCACTAGCTGTTCCAAGGGAGCCAGCGGAACATATTCATCCACCGAGTGCTCGTTAACGACGCCAGTCGGTATTGCAACACAATGTAACACTTTTAGAGTGGATTTACCCGTAAAGCATATCGCTTAAAAGGTCGCCATAAGGATAGAGCATTTAGCACTGATTCTATCCTTGTGGTGGCTTCGTATGTGGGACCTACTTCCTCATCCTTGTTTCTCCTGCTCCTATTCTTCTCTGACTTACCTCTTCCTCCCGTACTTCTTCACCTTTAGCTCTTCCTTGCGTTTATCTTATCTACGTATCTCTTCTCATATCTTTCTCCCATCTTTCAACCATCTCTCGATATCCTCATGCTTTTCCTGCCTCAATCATTCCATCTTATGGCTGTTTCTTTTCTCCTCTTCTCTTCATATTAAATTTTTCTGCGGTCCTTTTTACGTCCCCTTGTTCAATCTATTGTTGTAGACACTTCAGGCAGTCTGATATACAATATTAATATGATTACGTTCTTCTTCTTTTACATGAGGTTTCTATGAAACGCGATATCACAGATACTTCTGATACTAAACGACGCAGAGATGCTGGCATTTTGCATATTACCGAGCGTGATCTTCTTGTCCTAAACTGGATTGCCGAGCAATTTTGTCTCTCTTTTGACCATCTTCGCCGCTTACTTGGCTTGCATGCGAAAGCGACGACCAAGGCTCCCGGAACCCTCAGTATTTCTGCGACCCGGGATGCCGTCCAACGCTGGGAGCAACTTGGACTGATTGAACCACCCCGAAAGATCATTGCCGAGTATCCCCCCTACCTTTGGCTCAGTCGAAGAGGCATTACCCAACTTGGTTCTCCTTATCCCTATTATGAGCCACGGCCTGCTACTATTCGCCATCTCTACGCCGTCAACGCGGTACGTCTCACCCTGGAAAGCCACAGCTTACAAGGGAACTGGATATCCTATCGCACATTACGCCGACAGAGCCAGACTAGCCCCATCCCTGACGCCGATCTGTTTTCCCCTACTTTACCACGCATCGCTGTTCGCGTAATCGAGCGTCCACCACAGCATCCAATAACGATTCGTGATGAGCTCGCTACCATGGAGGCACTTACCACACTTTATTCGCGCTTCTGGTACTTTGTTGATACCAACGCTTATACATCACTTATTACAGCTGTGCGGGATCATGACGCTACCGTCAATCCTGACAAACAGTTGAGCCCATGTATTGCTTGGTTTACTCTTGAGACTCAGGAGATTCAGGAGATTGGTGAGGTGTCACCGTGAAGGCACCGTCAAGAACGCCCAATGACCTGGCTGAGAAAGGCAGGAGATAACATATGAACCATGATGAATTAGATAAACTAGAAATCGCAGTGCGAAATATGCGTTGGGAAGATGTACAATTTTCCCCGTCGCTAGATGAGGTTCGCGAACTCGACCGACAATTGCCAGCGGGATGGGTTCAGACTCTAGAGGAAAATTTCACCCAGGAGGAGGTGCAAGCTTGGCTCCGTGCTCCGCTGCAAGTGCCAGAAAATAATAATATTAATGAGGAGGCTCGACAGGCTATAAGCGAGTTGGACCTGAATGTAGAAGATATCATACAAGAGCTTGACCATGCTCCTACTCTTGAATTGCCGCCTGAGCTACCCCCCGATCATGATTGGGGAAGATAATGGATTTTGATAAATTTGTCTCTCCTAAGGCCGATTAATATACATTAATCGGCCCAATAAATGGCCGCCCTGTCAACTTTGTTACAGCGATGCGAACTCGCATAGCCGAGATTTTTCGTACTGGTAAACCGTGGTGTATGCGCCATACTGTTGCAGTAGGCACATCAGAAACGTGTGCAATGGTTACCCAGGTTAGTTGATAATGTCGAATTATATCTCGAAAAGAATCAACAAATGGGAGCGGAATCGTATCTTGTTCACTAATATCATTTGATTCATTTTTGTTCAAATCTCTCTCCATTTTTCTCCCTGCTTTGTACGTTCTCTGCTGATATGATCTTCTAGCAGCTCTATTTCCCCGCCAGGAGCCTTGCCATTAGTAATGTTAGTAAGCTATGGATTAGCAGAGGAAGTATATCTCAGACAGATCAGAGAGAAGTTAATAGGGAAGTTAATAGCTTGCATCAGACTTGATATACAGCAATAAGTTGCTAGAGAGTCAAAGAATTGTCGAAGGATGAAGGGCATATGCGAATTTTTATAGGTTCTCGATTATCCGGTTAGCAGCCGGATGGTGGAACTAAACTAGCTTGACATCCCTCATTCATAGACGGAAAACTTTCGGATAAGCTAGTTAAACTGCCTTGTCAAGCCATTTGCTCTAACCCAGCATCGAGTATAATAATCCTAGCGATTATTGGAAAACTTCGTTCTGACAACCTGTTGACATGCTGTAGTTTTGAGATGGTATTTGTTGTGCTGTCTCTGTTTAGTCACCGAAAGGAGCCACCTTATGGAGAACGATAAATATGTACCGTTCGAAGATGGATACATCTTTGCAGACGGTGCTGGAGGGTACTTTGTAATGCGCCAGGGCATGCCAGCACGCAATTGGCCAGAGCTATTTCTCAGTGCACAAAAGGAAGTTACACAAACTGATTGGGAGAAGACCCATAAATGGACAGAAACTACTAAAACTTATTATCCTCTCTCTCGTGAGCTTGCGCAGCATGCCGATTTCCCCCCACGCCCTACTGAATTAGAGCAATACAACCAGTTGAATGAGCAATTTCCGACAGTTGCCATAGATTATGACTTGTACGGAGCACTAGAAGTATTCGCGTTTACTGCAGATGAGGATGAGCAGAGAAAAGCGTTAGAGCTAATGCGGAATATGTCAGATATATCCCCCAATAGTGTAGTGCAGAGACCCTTTTATACCCCTGAAGAAGTGACAAATCCTTGGGATTCTGGCGAAGGTTTACCCAAGATGATGCGCCTATCCTGGTACCTTGAAGAAATAGAACAGAAAAAGACGCAAGAACTTCCACATTTCGATTTTGACCGTTAGGTAAACCAAGGAGGAGATAGTGAGAATAGATTACCACTATGGAAGCATCTTTCAGTCGATTTCGAAGGTGATCGTAAATGCCGTCAACTGTGTAGGCATTATGGGAGCAGGAATTGCCCGCGCCTTCGCAATGCGTTATCCAAACATGTATTATGTTTACAGACATGATTGCAAGACCGGACGACTTCATGTCGGAAGGCCGTGCCTTTATAAAGCCTGCCAGCCGTGGATTCTCAATTTTCCCACAAAGAAGAGCTGGCGTGATCCTTCCACACTTCAATACATTGAAAGTGGCTTGCTCTACTTTACCCAGCACTATAAAGAAGCTGGTATAACGAGCATCTCATTTCCCCAGTTAGGCACAGGAAATGGCGGCCTGTCCTGGGAGAATGTTGGGCCATTAATGGTTCGCTATCTAGCTCCACTTGATATTCCTGTTTCCATCTATATCAAGGAGCGCGATTGGGCTTTTCAACTAGAAGACTTGCAATTGCCAACGGCAGAGCGAGCGTCATCCCAGAATATACAGCAGGATTACCAAGGATTCGATAGATGAAGGGACTACAATGAAGCAATTTCGGAGTATTGAGAAAATCGATACTGCCATTCTTTACATACTGGAGCTTACATCTAGCATTTCGGTTCTTTTACTTGCATTCGGCCTGATAGCTAGCATGGTAAATGTTTTGACTAAGGGCTCAATCCTTACTAATAACTTGTCTATGCAGGAGCTATGGGCTTGGACCCAATGTATTGCTATAGATGCGAGCGTCCCCGGTATGGTTATACGTACTTTTCAGTATAAAACTCAGCAGGAGTATATAAAGTGTGCGCTTAACGGCTTACTTTCTTTGCTACTGCTCTTTACTGCTGCTATTGTGAGCAACATTGAGAGCGTACAGCAGACATTAAGCCTAACACTAGAGGCAGCTTACATACATGTGTTCGTCCCGGTTGAAGTACTCATCTGGGTTCGCTCTCTGGCAATTGTGCTATTAATTGTGGCACATGCGTTGAGGCATGTGCATCAAGGAATAGATTCTAGTTCAGAGCAGACTTCCAAGTCAAAGCATGCGCCACAAACACTTGACCCGGAACTCTTACGAACAGCTCTCTCACAAACTACTGTTTCGGAGGAAGAGCGATGCCTACAAGAGCTGCCCGCGCCAGATGGCGAACAGGAACGCGAACAAGGGGCGAACATAGCCCAGGAAGCCAGTGAGGAGGATAAGCACGATGAAAAGGTTTATCAGGATGAACAAGAGGCGAATAACTTTGAGCGAGTGAAAACCTACCTTACAGATTTTCCTGGTTCGACTGATAGAGAAATTGCTCACGCTCTGTCCATTAGTGCGAGCACCGCGAACAAATGGAGGAAACGAGTACTCCGAGAAAATGATTAAGTCTTTCTATAGTTCGTGACATAGCAGGAGCCTGGTTAACTCGACCAGGCTCTTCTTATTTCCAAAATCCTCGACAAGGGGTACTGCTATCAGCCCCTGGTTGGGGCGTCAGATCTATGTGCAGCGCTCCCTTCCGCTCGCTCTTCCAAGTGTATCACACGTCCTCGGGAGTGCAAGGCCAAGACGAGCCGCGCAAGAGCGCGGGCCTTGCACTCCCTGTGGGCGCGTGCTCCTGGTCGGCCAGAGGCGGAAAGGACCCCGCCCCAGAAGCTCCTCGGCGTCGATTGAGACCCGCGCCGAGAAAGAAAGGATCAAAGTCATGTTGGCGTATCAGAAACGCATCTTGGAAAGCATTCGGAAGAATGGAATCGGTCAGCTCACTGATGCTGATCTACTAGTGATGATTTTATGGGGACGGGGAACCAAGAGAGACCATGAGTGGATATTGAAATCTCTTCGAACTATCACTGCAGAAAAAGGCAATGTTACCAATTTGCTGAAAACAGATGCCGATGAATTGCTTTCGTATCAGTTTGACGAGATGAGCACAGCGCGCCTTCTGGCCCTCTTAGAGTTGATTCGCCGGCTTGCGCAGCCAGAGCCAAAAATCCAATCTATCACAAGCGCTTATGACGTCATATCTCTTATCGGCGCAGAAATGCGCCACCTTAACCATGAGGAAATGGCCGTCTTAGTCCTGGATAACAAGAATCATCTTGTTGCTAACATCAACATGTATCGTGGAACTGTAAACAGTTCAGTTTTACGAGCCTCAGAGGCCTTTCGCCCCGCCATTGTGCGTAACTGCCCCAACATCATTATCTGTCATAACCATCCATCTGGCGATCCTAATCCATCTCCCGAGGATATGACAGTCACGCGGGATCTGGTGGAGGCTGGGAAATTACTTAATATTGATGTACTTGATCATATTATTATCGGCAATCCCGGCTTTGTCAGCTTGCATGAAACCATGAAGTGGTGATGATACTGAGCGGGTACACCAATAAGGTGTATCCGCTTTTTTATGTTGTAAGGGAAAGAAAATGCAGCCCTATCGATTTTGAGACCCGTCAGGCTGCATTCTTCCCGCTATCAAGCAGGGTTGCGGATCAAAGCCGCAATAAAAGTATAACATATCCTCTCTTTTATGTACATGACTTGCCTTTGATAGACCTATGTGCTGGCGCTCCTTTCCGCTCGCTCTTCCAAGTGTATCACACGTCCTCGGGAGCGCAAGGCCAAGACGAGCCGCGCAAGAGCGCGGACCTTGCACTCCCTGTGGGCGCGTGCTCCTGGCTGAACAGAGGCGGAAAGGACCCCGCCCCGTAGTTCATCGGCGTCGATTGAGACCCGCGCCGAGAAAGAAAGGATCAAAGTCATGTTGACCTATCGTCCTCTTCCAGTTCGTACCGTGTCCCCTGTAGCTCGTCGGTTACATGCGCTGTTGCGGTATTGTCCAGGCTATAGCGAGGCATACGATAGCCCAAGCACCCGTCGTGCTCAGTGGGTGCTTGATGCACTTGAGCAGCTGAACCGTAGTGATCTTCCCCTTGGATGTCGCGATGCAGTTTATGAGTTACAGCAGTGTCATCTTCCAGCCTCTTTAACGCGGTATCTCAGCGTTGATCAGCTTTGCAAAATTATTGTTGAGCTGGGTCGCTACTGTGCTTATCGTAATGTAGCCGAGGAGGAATTCGCCCGAGAGCAGACACGAGGACGTTCGCGAAGTAGAGTTAGATAGTCACATCGGGGGAACCGAGTATATCGGTTCCCTTTTATGATCCTTCGATTTCACTGAATACGCAACGATCTCCTGAAGCCACACCTCCACAGCCAATTGCAATGTCAGAAATGCGTCAAAAAGCTTCTTTGCAAAAAGAGTTTGCTATTTCAGAAAAGTTTTGGTATACTCTATTTACAAGGTAAACCATAGTATACCAGAGAATTTATTAGTATACTTCTAGAAAAGGAGCGTTGAAAATGGCAACCGAAGTGTTTTCTGTCAAGGTCAGCGATGAACTAAAAAGCAAGATCAAAGCACTCATGGACGCGTCTGGAATGCAAGGCCAGGGATTCATGGAACAAATTATTCATATCTACGAGTTGAATACGGCAAAGGAGCTCATGCCTTCTGCAGCTGCTGACGTTGCAGAGCTGCAAGCTGTAACCAGAAGAATGAATGATATATTTATGAATCTGATTGAGCGAAATGTCAATCTGATGGCAGATAGGGATAATACCCACAAAGAGGATCTTGAAGAAAAAGACAAAATGATCGCCTTGATACAGGAAAGGCTCATTGATACGCTAGCGGAAGTCGAGCGTTTGAAAAAAGAGCAGGACACTTTGCTCAGCCAGTACCAAGAGTTGCAGGAAGCAATAGCCCAATCTGAGAGCCGAGTACAGGAGCAAGAACGAAGCTATTGGGATCTGTTAGGCTCCAAAGAGGAACTGATCAAAGAGTATCGAGGGAAGAATGACACGCTTACCGGCCTCGTCAAGGAATACTCTGCATTCAAAGACCAAAACAAAGGGCTTACCGACAGCATTGAGACACTCAAGAAAGAAATCGAAGCACTCAAAGAGCAGATTGGGGAAAAAGCACAAAGCGAAGAGAGCCTCAGATCTGAAATGGAGCGCATGGAAAGTCAGCACGAAGTTGCTCTGTTAAAGGCACAAATGGAACAAGAGCGGGCTACTCTTGCTCTCCGAGAAAAACACCAGAGCAGGATAGAGGAACTCACTCACGAACATAATGCAAAGATTGATGAATACAACAAGAGAGTAAGAGAGCTTTTTGATCAGATCGAAAGCATCCGAACTGGGAAGAGAGGTTTACCTGAAAGCACCTAGCGCTACCCCGGCTCGTTAAGCAATGTCGCTTCGATACTTCTGATCGATCCGAAGGGAAGGAAACACCACCTATGAAATCGCTGTAGCCGCAGCCTATGCTGCAGCTCTATCTGCAGAGGAACAATACAAGAAGATGGAAGCTTATGCTGCAGAGATCAAGGCTCAAACCGCGATCGACCTGGAGCGCGGGCGTAATGAAGTAAATAGGTTGCGATCTGAGCTTGCTTCTACGATAGCTGAGGCTCATAAACGCGCTGAGGCTGAGCGCGCAGAGAATCATATCCTATTAGAAAGGGAGCGCGGCGAAGTAAATAAATTGCGATCTGAGCTCTTATCGTTGGTAATCCATGAACGTGAACGCTCAACTACCAATCAGGAGGTTCATCCTCCAAAGCTAGGAGGAGATACAACTAGTTAGATTGGTGATGCTTCAGCCGTATGAAGCGGCTTCTACTTATGGAATGTTTTCTATGGATGGTCCATTTAGGACCCCCTATTTAGGGAGTCCTAATTTGAATAATTACATTAATAAATATATCTGTTAGAATAATCGCGAAATGAAGGAAAGGGCATATCATGTATAGGTGCTAAAAGATATATTTCAAAAAGCTGCGTGGATCGAAGCATTCAGGGTTTTTGCATTTAGTCGTGTGTTACTTATTTCCCTCACGTTTGTCGCGCAGCGGTTTCCCCTAAACGGACAAACTATTCCACGCAACTGTGTATCCTCAAACGATTGCCTATTATCTTGGTTTCACTTTGATGTCTTGGCTTTTACAAGTATTGCCCAGCACGGTTATACTCATATACAGGATACGGTCTTTTTTCCTCTTTGGCCATTGATCTTACGCTTACATCTCCTATTTGGGGCAAACGTTATCAGTGCTTATCTAACTGGCCTTTTCCTGGCCAACCTCTGTTTTTATCTAGCGCTAGTAATGCTCTATCTCCTGATTGGTAAGCTATTTGATCCTATTATTGCGCGAAATTCGCTCTTCTATATTTCATTTAGCCCATATGCGCTTTATTTTTTTGCTGCCTACAGCGAATCGCTTTTCCTGCTGCTCTCTCTAGCCGTATTCATTTGTTTAGAACATGAGTATTGGAACCTAGCTGGAGTCTTTGGAGGGCTTGCAGCGCTTACGCGCTCACAAGGTTTTTTGCTGGTAGTACCTTTTATTGTTGTGGTTGTCCAATATATACAGAGCAACCAAAGAAGCTGGAGACAAAAGCTAAGAGCTGCTATACCTGTAGTGTTTATTCCTCTGGGAATAATTATATACGTTGCCTATTTAGGGTATACTTTCCACGATCCTCTAGCGTTTAGTACCCAGGAGGCAACGTTTTGGCATCGTCAATTGACCTTTCCATTGATTACTGTTTTTAGATCCTTTCAGACCTTCTTTAGCTCATATACAGTAGACGTGATCATTCTTAATTGCATAAATATCCTATTGGTACTGCTTGTAACTATGGCTCTGGTCTTTAGCTGGAGACGTCTTCCGCTCCACTACACCCTCTTTACTCTAATAACGCTACTTTTTGACATGAGTTACCCCCAGGGGGTGATCGAACCTCTGGCGGCCTTTGGCCGTTATCTTATCGTGATCTTCCCTCTCTTCATTTTGCTTGCTATTTATGGCAAAAAGCCGCAATTTGATCATCTTATTCTTATCTGCTTTCTGCCTCTCTTAGGGATAAACATCGTGCTGTTTACCAGCCATTACTGGCTAGCATAAGAACTACCTTTTCCTTGTCTCGTGCCATTTAAGTGTTTAAGCTCCAGAGGCAAGAGCTGTCTTTGTGCGTCTACCTTCAACTTCCTCAATTCTTCCCTCTTTATAAGCCGTGGAGTGAACCCATTTTGCGCTCTTGGGTTCGCTCCACCGTTTTCTTGTGACGTCCATTGATCTTGAGAAGGGCCTACACGAGAAAAAAGTTACTGTGTCCTGGCAGGAAGAGTAAGTTTTTAGCGCCTCTTTTACATTTCCTAGATAAGATAGTAAGACGAGGTATAAGAAGCTGAATATAGGTAATATGGGTACTCGACCTCGAAAAAATGAAAGATAATGGGAAATACAGATAAACTAATGTTTGCATGGAATGTGTGCCTCTGTAGTTCTGATTAGATCAAGATGTGTCAATGAAATATAGTCGCTCGTTGTTGCCAGATGCACTCTTTTTAGCAGTGCTCTTACTGTTTTTACTGCTTGGCTTGTTCCTTGGCCTTTTGTCATCCTTCTATGGCTGGACATTTGGCGTAGAAGTACATCATTTTTTGGCCTATATACCAAGGGTATTTTCCTCTCTACAGTCTGCCTCTATTGTTGATCAGCTTGCGGATCTTGCACAGCAGGTTATTCAGTGGCTTGGAAGACAAGGTAGTATATTGTGGTACACAGATCCGCAAGCCACTTATAACAATGATAACGTTAAAGAAATATGGAGCGTTGTCCTAGCGGTCTCTGACAGCACTGTTGGGATTTTCATAGCGCTTGCGGGCTATCAGATCATTTTAGGTGGCTACGGTCCCCGTTATGTCTCAGCTCTGGAGGAACTCCCTCGCTTAATTTTTTCAGCCATAGGGGCAAATATAAGTTTAATTTTTGCTCAGTTTTGGATTGAATTAAACAATTTGCTATGTACTGTAATACTAGCACAGATAAAAATTCCTCCTTTATCCACACTTTCAGCTATTGTTCCTGTGGTAGCGACGAGTATAGTGTTGCTACCTCTTGTTTTCTTATTAATTGTTTTAGTAGTTATTCTCGCTATACAGATGGCGGTAAGGCTGGCCATCATTATCCTACTCATAGTGTGCATGCCAGCACTGTTTTTAATGTTAGCAAATAGGCATACAGCGGCAATTGGCCAATCAGGCATTATGTCCTATATTTCCGCTGTTTTCTCGCAAACACTTCAAGTCACCGTAATTATTTTAGGCATTAATGTTCTCTTACCATTTGTGATGGCGAGCTTTGGTCAGTCAACGGCCTTAGCTCCACTTGCGAATCTGGTGGCGGGGATTGCGTTACTTTGGGTTACTCTGAGGATTCCTGGAATGTTAAGAAGTTGGGCGCTACAGCCTGTTGCCGAGAGCGGCCAAGTTGCCTCCCGCCTTATTTTTGGTTCAATTACACAATTTGTTTTCTTTAACCCAAAGAAGATTTAGAGGAGAACAATTATGAGCGATCCGTTTCCTACACTTACAAATTTCTTAGGGGATCTGTTGCTGTACTTGATTTTTATCGGGATCATTCTTGCTACAATCAGTGCGGTTGTGTCTGGAATATTATTCCTACCAATTTTTGGTGCTGGCGAGCGGCGGAAGGAGATTGCTGGCATAGCGCTGAGAGCGACCGTAGCTGGATTGATCGTAATTTTACTCGCTCTTCCAGCACGCAATGCTTTATTACATTATTTTTCGCTTCCAAAGCAAATGCCAGCAATACCTACTGTTCCGGTTGGTACCCCAACACCATCGGTTCCGGCTGCAACTCCGACCCCCACTCCTACCCAGGGGCAATGAGAGGTGCAATGATGCGAGCAAACAATAAGGTAGAGCTGACTCTATTACTTGATCAGCAGCCTCGAATTCTATTTGGTATGACCTTTCGTCAGCTGCTTATTCTTAGCTGCGGCTTGGCCATAGGTTTCTCAATATGGCAGTGGCAGCCAATCTCATCTTCTGTGCTATTAGGCGCAGTTTGTATGGTTCCTGTAATTGTTACAACGTTGTTGTTTGCCTTCCTCACTGTAAGAGGAAGGTCTTTGGGAGAATGGATACTTATCGTATTTGTCTGGATGCTCACTCCAGAACAACTTAAGATATATAAAATAAAGGAGATACGAGACCATGTGGTAGTACTAGACGGAGCGAGAGAACAATATCAAGCTATTATGCGTGTTGAGGGAAAAAATTTTGAATTATTAAGTGATGCTGACCAAGCTGCTATTATTGAAATATTTCAGCGCTTTCTCAATGGCTTGTCCTACCCTATTTCCATATATGTTAGGATTGCTCCTTTATCCTATCATATATCTACCCTTGTTCCTTCCCAGCCAACACCGCTGCTGAGGAGCGTATATGCTCACTATCTATCTTTCCTATCGTTGCATATATCGGAGAAACAACCTGTAGAGGTCATGTACTATCTAAATGTCTCTGCCACTGATAAAGAACAGCTTAATGCCCGTGTTAACGAGATTTGTCGTATGCTTTCCCATCTCTCGATCCATCGGCTTGACACAAATGATCTTATATCTTTCTACAATTTGCTTCTACCAAATAAAATGGAGCCCGTTGCGCAGGATGGAACAGGACGATTTTTGGATGTATTAAAGCCAGAGCCTATATATGTAACAAGTAAGTGGTTAGAAATGGAGGGGATGCAACATCGCTATATCGCGTGTGTAACAATCCAGCTTCCCAAGAACGTACATAACGCCTGGCTACGTCATGTCATCCAAGCGTATGAACCACATGTTGACCTTTATATTCATTACCAGCCCCAGGAATCAAGTCTGATGGTAAAATTTTTGCGAAGAAAAGCTATTGAGTTGGGAGGTTCCCTGAGAGTAGCCGAGAAGTATGGCGAAAATAGTAATTTTATTACGCGACGGGCTCTTAAAGAAGTTGAGCACGTTCGAGATGAACTTCTTCAAGGATCACATCTTTATGCTGTTACATTCCTCGTGTTCGTGCGCGCTTCCTCTTGCGAGGAACTGAAAGAGCGAATAAAGCGTATACGGCTGGTTTTGCGCTCGCTTGACTTTAGAGCATCTCCGTTAACTTTTCAGCACCAACAAGCCTTTCTCTCGTTCTGTTACGGCTACAGCAGCATGAATAAGGGACACTTGCTTACGACCGAAGGAACTGCATCTTTCTATCCATTTGTGGAACAAACCTTAACAAGTAAAGAAGGTGTACTCCTGGGTACCAGCAGCAAAAGTATTGTATTCATTGATCCGTTTAAGGGGAGGCTTAACGCCAATATGGCAATTTTAGGGGTGCCTGGCTCAGGGAAATCGTTTGCATTAAAAGTAATACTTGCAAGATTAGCAGCTGTGTCAGCCGTTGCTATTGATATTATTGATGTGGAAGGTGAGTACCGTGGATGGACAAAATTTGTAGGGGCTGCTCATGTGCAGATCACGTCTAACAACTTTGGCATTAATCCCCTAGAGTTCCAGAGTCCGCAGAATAACCTTAATGAGAAATTTACTACTCTTCTTCATTTTTTTGAAATACTTATTGGAGAGGCAGGTACGCTGTCCCAGCGCGAAAAAGTTCTACTCTCTCAAAGTCTTAATGAGACATATAAAGAGCATAGTATGGCTAATGATCCAAAGAAACCAGTTCCATCGATGGAAACATTCGCTCGCCATCTGAGGAACAGAGATGAGGAGCTCTATCTTAGATTGTTACCCTATGTACATCTCTTTCCAGGGAAAACGGAGATTCCTAATCATGTGCAGCATGTAGTCTATGACATGCTAGACCTTAACGAAGAATTACGGCCAGCGATCATCTTTCTAGTTACGAACAGATTATGGAATAATTTGCGAGAAGCCAGATGGAAAGAAGAAGCTCGCCATCTTGTGGTGATCGACGAGGCATGGTTTCTGACAAAGTTCAAGCAAGGATCTGCTTTTTTGGAGGAATTCGCCC
Source organism: Ktedonosporobacter rubrisoli (assembly GCF_004208415.1). GTDB lineage: Bacteria > Chloroflexota > Ktedonobacteria > Ktedonobacterales > Ktedonobacteraceae > Ktedonosporobacter > Ktedonosporobacter rubrisoli. The sequence goes on from NZ_CP035758.1 coordinate 10,115,537, forward strand.
GTCGAATACGAAAGTACGGAGGGGGTTTGTGGATTTCAACACAGCAGCAAGAGGATATATTCAGTTCTGAAGCGGGGAAGAATTTATTAAGTTTATGCAACACCAAATTGATTTTCAAACAAGATATATCGGGTATTCGCGCAATCAGGGACACATTAAATCTCAGTGAGGCACAAATGAGGTATGTTCAAACAGCGGCCATTGGTCAGGCCATTTACCTTACAGATAAGGCTACTTCTACAATTGATATCATTGCTTCTGAGAGGGAAGCCATGATGGCTGCCAGTACTAGACGCCAGAACAGCCAAATATAAGGGGGAGAGTATGTCACAGAATAACCTGCAGATGGGTAATTATCGCTTACTTCGGCTGATCGGTAAGGGAGGATTCGCAGATGTATATTTAGCAAGACACATCTACCTTAATAATCTTGCAGCCATTAAGGTATTGCATATTGATCAAGACTATTTGGAGATGTTTCACAAGGAGGCACAAACTATTGCGGAGCTCACCCATCCCAATATTGTTCGTGTCTTTGATTTCGGTTTAGAGGATGATAGAGCATTTCTTGTGATGGAGTATGCCCCCTATGGCTCCTTGGGTCGATATGGGAATTCCGTTGTCCCCTTGCCCAATGTACTGTCGTACGTGCGCCAGGTTGCGGGCGCTTTGCAATACTCCCATAATCGCCAAGTAATTCATCGTGATATCAAGCCCGAGAATATGCTGATAGCAGCCAATTACCATATTCTCCTGAGCGACTTTGGACTTGCTTTACATAATCGAACTCTAAGCATAGAGCATGCAGAGACCGCAGGTACCGTATCTTATGTTGCCCCGGAACAGATCCAAGGTTTCCCCCAACCCGCCAGCGATCAATACTCGCTGGCAATTACTGTCTATAAGTGGCTGTGCGGCAAGCTACCTTTCCAGGGTACAATAGCCGAGGTCACGGCTCAACAACTTTCGGCGCTACCTCCTCCCCTACATGGCCCATTGGAGATTGAGCGTGTAGTTATGAGGGCGCTGGCTAAAGACCCTAAAGCTCGGTTTTCAGATGTCCAGGAATTTGCCGACGCGCTCGTAGAAGCTGGCGAGGCTATTGGCGTAGAACCGAGTAGACCAGAGGAGGAACACTTTTCTACCTCTGGTGCAAAGAGGCGAGCTGCTCCAGAAACTGTTAAGCTTAGCAGTAGACGTATTAGTAGGCAGAGCGGGAGGGAACTAGCTAGTGCAGCAACAATACGTCAAAACAAGCCTGACAAACCTGTTATGCCTCCATCTCCTAGACCTGGGCATCTGTCGAGGAGACAGATTATGCTGGGTATAATTACCATCGCTGGAGCCGGAGCATTAGGCCTTGGCATTGCGGCGTTGCAACATGCCCCAGCAGCGCCAGTGCTACGCCAATTTCCCTCTCCAACCACTTTGCCCACTCTAGCATCTACACCGACAAAAGGCTCTACGCCAATGTCCACAAAAAAGCCTGCACCATCGTCTACCCCTAACCCCTCTCCTACCCCTGTTCAGCAACAGGCTCCAGCTCAAACGCCAACATCGGCACCCTCTAACCCAGGATTGCTTTTTTACACTTATACTGGACATAGTAATGTAGTATATGCTGTTACATGGTCTCCCGATGGAAAGTACGTTGCATCTGGAGGAGCAGACCAAACCGCCCAGGTATGGAGTGCCACAAACGGTTTTCCTATCTTAATATATAGGGGGCATAGCGCGACAGTAACAGCCCTGGCCTGGTCACCAAATGGCACACGCATTGCATCAGCCAGTGATGACCATACAGTCCATGTATGGAATCAAAATGGGAATCTTCTCTACATCTGTAGAGGCCACACGAATAGTGTGCATACCGTAGCCTGGTCACCAGATGGTACCAAGCTGGCAACAGGAAGCAGTGATAACACTGCTCGGATCTGGGATACCAGCGGAAACCTGCTGATGTCCTACACAGACCACCATGCCACGGTATGGTCTGTAACCTGGTCACCTAGCGGCAGGTATTTGGCCAGCGCGAGCGGTAGTGTAGGATCACCAGACCATACTGTAAAGATATGGGATATCAATACCGGTTCTACAACTTTTACCTATAATGGTCATAATGATCTCGTATTCTATGCTGTATGGTCTCCAGATGGAAAGCACATTGCATCTGGAGGCAACGGGGGAAGCCTCCAATTATGGAGCGCAATATCGGGCAATCAGGAGCTAATTTATCGTGGTCATACTGATACAGTATATGGTCTCTCCTGGTCACCGGATAGCACTCGACTTGCATCGGGTAGTTTGGACAATACTGTAAAGATATGGGATATTCAAAATAATAGCACAGTGTTTTCCTATAATGGCCATTCTGCTGCTGTTTATGGTGTAGCCTGGTCACCAGATGGCACTCGAATTGCTTCGGGAAGCTATGACCGAACAGTGCAGGTATGGCAGGCTTGACATTTTGAAAATAGAAGAGGTGCATGATTGTGGGAGAACTTAACGGTAATACAGAACTTACGGAGCGTGAACGGTTTATTCTGAAATGGATCGCTGATCAATATTGTGTCCGTTTTGATCAGCTCCAACGATTGTTAAATCAAAGCGTTGGAGAAACGCGGACTGCTATAGAAAGGTTAGGCTTACTAGAAAGCCAGGAAATTACATATGAGCACCCCCGTACTTTTTGGCTTTCTCAGAGAGCGCTAATGCTCCTTGGCTTATCGTATGAGTACTATGAGCCACAACCAAACTCTTTAGAACGTATCTATTGTGCGAATAACGTGAGAATCAATTTGGAAACAAAGAAACCAAATGTCAAATGGTTCTCAGAGCGTGCAATTAGACATCAATTACAGAGCTACAATCCTTCACCTTCGTTGCTGCCTGTACCGGTCGCTAAGGTACAGTTCAACAGTCGATCAGCAACGATCGACATCATTCTTAATTTCGCTCCAGATGTACTAACGAAGCTGGCTCCATGGTACCAGCATGGTGAAATTTGGCTTTACGTATATGAGAGTTTCGCAGAGGAAATTGCTCTTGTCTATCTCAATCTGGTTGAAGATCTGCGAAAACGTGTGAAAATCTTTTCCCTTATAGATTTTGAAGAGCTATCACTGTGAAGATGAGAGAAGATGTTCCTCCGCCACTCGGACCAATATTTCATAACTGGGTATTGGAAGCGTGGCGACCTACTGAGGAGCCCGTGCAGGTCACATGGACCACATTTAACCAAATCGAGCAAGCTTATGCCTCTCTCTATGGAAAGATAAGAGATAGACAGCTGCTCTTCAAACAGGTACAAGTACTGTTAGAGGACATTCCCAGGCCAAAAGAGATATTTTTGCCTTATAACAAGGCCCTGCCTGCACTTCCCCCCGAGCTGCATAATTGGGTGGTTTATATGCTGCGCCCGGATCAAAGGACTACACTTCCTCTTCCTAAATACTTGGAGGAGGCCAGGAAAGCGTATGTCGAGCTCTACGGGAGAGAACCGAAAAACATAGTAGAGTTTAATAGACAAATATCAAATATACTTACGTCAACTTACCGATCACAGTCCTTTACTCATGCGACAGAAGCGAAATTACCGATAGCACCTCTTCCCAAAGAGCTACGAGAATGGATATATGCAGCATATAGACCACATGAGGAGCAGAGGTTCCTAACTCTTCACAGGTTTGAGGAAATTGTGAAGAAACATAGGGATCTCTACGGGAAAGATCCCAAAGACCTTTTGTCATTTATCCAACAGTGCAGAAAAGAGTTTCCGCAACCAGTTAAGCACCAAGTAGAAGAGCACCCGCGAAAGTTTATTACTCGTGACCGCGATCCATCCCGCGATCCATTTGATAGAGGAGGCAGATTATAGGATGGTAATAGCTTCGCTAATCATGTAAACCATCCTAATGGACCGTTAGAGCTAAATTCCGCAATGATAGAATTCCAACTGGGCACCGCGTAGCGTGCTACCCGCTGAGTAAAAGAGCAACGTTGCTCATGCCGCAACAGGTAAGACACCACGCTACGGCGGGTAGTGCAGGATAAAGCAAGCCCAAAATGTCCGAATTTCTTCCGAACATGTCTTATAGGGGAACGTAGGAAGTAGCTTCATGATTCGTATATTATCCGTGTAGCTTCTAATTCATACGTATACATTCGGATACTTTAGATGTATACTATTTTCTAGTAATGAAGAAAGGAAGATATTATGGTTGAGCGAAAGCGGCTTGATGTATATGTCAAAAGTGAGCTGCGTGACTTTATCTCCGAGGAATCTGAACGGTCGGGGAGACCGATGAATGCCATTGTAGAAGAGATTCTGACCCAGGCGCTAGCAAAGAGCAGGGGAGAATTAATTGAGCAACAATCCTTGCCAGTTATCCGGGAGCTCCTCTTTTCGGCTTTGCGCAAGCACAAGGTCGAGCTCAGGCAAGAGCTCAGAGAGGACTTGAGGATGGAGGTGGTTGATGTGGTGAAGGAAGGCTTGCGCAGAAGTACGGATCGATTAGCAGCTCTACTTGTCCGCTCGGTACGTGATAGTGCGATGATACGGCGCCTCATGTACACCCTGCTAGCCAAGAGTGTGAGCGTGGAATTTGCCCAAAAGGCCTACAAGGACGCGCAAGAAAAAGCTGGCCAGGAGCTATCATCCAGCAAAAGGAACGAAAATGATACCAGAAGATCACAAGCCGAATGAGCAAGAAAAGGCCTTCTTAAAGTTCTCGCCGCAGATTCACAATTATATTCTAGACCTCCTGGACGGATGGCCAGAGGAGTGCGAGATCTCGACCTGGCTAGCGGAGGATGTAGCGCTGACCCAATTTGGTGGTTTGCCCGAGGATATGGGCAAGTTCAAGGAGGCTATTAGGGAGGTGATATCATATCATCAATATCGGGACCCTAGCGATGTTACCAGTACCACAGACCAGGACATTGGGGGGCCGTTTACACCTTTCTTGGAAGACTTTGAGACGCAATCACCAGCCGTTATTGAGCAACTTAATCGCACATTAGAGTGGTTAAAACGCTCAGAGATTACTCCCGAGCATGGCGATGACTTTATTCGCCAAGACCTGCTGCTTGGGCCAGAACCCACTAAGGTGGTAGATATCACTGAGTTTCGGAAAAGTAGTGATACATTTGATCTTTTTGACCGGTAGGTAATGATGAGCAGACCAGTGGTTGTCAGACATCGCTATATTGGTACCGGCAGGATGCGCCCCAGCGACGCCAAGAGGCAGCTAACAGCCCATATAAAATATATAGAGCATCGGAGCAGGGATGCAAATGAGAGTCGTGATGATAGGCGACTCTTTAGCGCTGCAGAAGATGTCGTCAACCGCAGAGATGCGGTAATAGACATCTCGTCAAACGCAAGCCCGAGAGTTTATTTCCATAAAATCATGCTCTCTCCTGGGCCGGATATTCCGGTATCGGATATGCGTCAGTGGACGCGAGATCTAATGAGAGCGCTCGAACAGCGCTGTGGCTTGCATCTGCACTGGTACGCAGTGCAGCACCATAATACAGAGCACAGCCACGTTCACGTGATTATTAGCGGTTGCGGGGAGGACCAAACCGGTCAACTCGAACCTGTGTTTCTGTGCCCAGATGATTATGCTTTCCTGAAAGAGCGAGGCAAGGAGCTGAGCGATCTCGCCTATCACCAACTTATCAAAGACACTCTCAGAGTAATAAATCAACAGGATAGTATCTTGGAGAAAGGTTCTAGAGATGAGCATTGAAGAGCGTACTAAATATATTGCAGGAGCCTGCATCATCATTCTACTACTCCTTTTAGGAGAAATTGTTGTGTTGAGTGGTTTAGATTCGCCAGATCCGCTCACGATGTTAATTCTTCCTTCGTGGAAAACATTCTATATCGCTTTAATAGTTCTATTTGCGGCAGGAATTATAGCAACTTGTGTCGGGCTTTGGTTCATCCTCAGCCAGGAACAGAGGTCGGACACCTATGGTACTGCGCATTTTGCAACGAAACGGGAAGTTCGCCAGGCAGGCGTTGTAGTGCCGGTTGAAGATACGCAAGCATCTTACTTTAGGCTAGGCACTTACCGTGGCATGGAGATAGGTCTGTCGGAGGAGCAGAGTGAGAAACACATTTTGTTAGTAGCGCCCACTGGCGCAGGGAAAACGTCTACTGTTATTATCCCCAATTTGCTTAGAGAACGAGGTAGATCATCCTTATTTATTAATGATGTTAAACACGAGCTAATTGATTTAACCATTGGTGCGATTTCTCAATATCATGATTGTTATATTATAAGCCCAACACTGCCACAAGAGAGCAACTTTTATAATCCTCTTGCTCATGTTAAGCCGGAATCTCTTGGAGACGCTCGAAATATCGCTGAATGTCTTATAAGAAACAGTGGCTTTTCCAAAGAGCCATTCTGGGATAATGTAGTCCGAGTGCTTGTTACATCCACTGTCCTCCACCTCAAAGCTACCGAGCCCTATGCAAGCTTTGGCAGGGTCGCCGATATTTGTACAAGTACTCTCTCAGAGATTGTAGATTTACTTACGCGTAGCCCTAGTGCTCTGGCGCGTAGGGTTTCCTCATCGTTTGTTCGAAACGTTGCTGCCGAACCCAGGCTCAGCAGCAACATAATGACGGATGTTGCCACCAGATTCTTTGATGCTATAGACCCTGGGGTTGAGGCAGTTACATCTGGGGACGATCTTGATTTTCAACGTCTTACTGAGAGGCCAAGCGCGATATTTTTGCATATTCCCCCCCATGAGGCTACCCGGCTGAAGTGGTTTTCCTCTTGCTTGATTATGCAGTTAATCAACTATATGTTCGAAAATCGTAAAGATCTGAGATTTTTCTTTTATTTGGACGAGCTAGCTAATATAGGATATATTCCTAATTACCTTGAATACATCTCGTACATTCGTAGCGCAGGTGTAGCGCTCATCCAGGCTATCCAAGATTTTGGCCAGTTGGAGCGCCTCTATGAAGCCCACGGCAAGGACACTATTCTTGCCAACTCAAACCATAAAGTCTTCTTCGGAGGTGTAGGCCAGGTAGAGGCGGAATACGTCTCCAAAGTTATAGGCGATAGCACTGTTCTTGCTCATTCTCATTCGCAGAACAAGCAGGGTGTTACCTATAGCGAAGCCGCTAGGAAGCTAATGAATCCTGATGAGGTTCGTATGCTTCCTAGTGGAAGTATGCTTGTGCTTAGTGGGAATATACCTCCGCTCAAGGTCAAGGCAGTTCCGTATTACCGCTCTGAATTAAATTCACAAGTAGGGCTTCCATTCAATCCGATTAACACACATCGATTGCCATCATCTATGCCAACGATCATAGAGCCAGTAGCGCCAGATCCTCTAGTCCCTTTATCAGAGGCAGAGACACAATTACTTCCACCAATTGGTGGGGCAAGAACCGATGAAGATTATTTTGCGGCTTTAGATGATTTAGAGGAGCTATAGCAGGTGAGAAAGCGACTATCACTTCTAGGTGCAGATCAGAACTGAGAGCTATCAGATATTTCTAACGGCTCTTCTTCTGTTTCTTTCTCGTCCTGGCGCTCTAATAACTGAAAAACTTCTGGATGCCAATCATCGCATGACCAGCGGATGCGTTGGCATCCACTACTATCAACGGCGATTATTACCCTACAGTTGGGACAGCGATTGATTGTCACCTGAATAGTCATGGCCATGACTATTCATCCCCCAACTTATAGAAATTTGTACAAGTCCAGGATTGAGCAATAGAGCCGCAAGCAGCTAGGATATGTTTACCATAGAGCAATGGACTCCAGGCGTCAATACTATCCGATTCTGCTGAGTATGCATAATGGGCGATCCAGTGGTGTGTATTATTACCACCACTTAGTTGTACAACTAACTGCACTGTGATTGGCGTATTCGGCGGAAGATCAGCATAGATACGCGTAACAGCAAAGCTGCTACGGCACAAAGGAGAATATTGTAGGGAGACTGTACCAACCTCCTGGTTTTTTATAGTTATCCTCTGTGTATGTTCTTGCAGAGATTTTAGGCAAGACTCTTGCCCCGTCTGGTTTATCTCTAGTCCTTGAAGATCCCTCGGAATATGTGGAAATTGCCCGTCACACCGTTCGCGATCTGGAAGAGTCGCGCACGCTCTTGTGTCCCAGGGAGATACAATCGGGGGAATAGCGCTGATTATAAGAGCATGGAGGAAAAATACTACGAGAGAGCTAAGTGTAAGCCCGATAAGAAGCGCAGAAACATACCATTGCGCTGGCGTGAGCCTCCACTTTTTCTGTCGTCTGAAAATGGAGTCTGCAAACCGTCTCTCTTTCTTCTCTCTATCACTGCTAATATAGCGTATCGCATCCCTGAGAGCATCCTCTATCGAGTCTGTGGTCCCATGAGCGGCGTCGATCCACTCCCATGAATACCCCTCGCTTTCGCTCCATTTGATATGCAGCGGCAGTGGCAATAAAGCCAGTTTCTTCATGATCCTTACTTCCAGATCTTGAGGTGGCAACTCCATATGTCTCTCCTAAACATTCACTAGGCTCTTCTTACTTAGCTGATTGCCTTGTATAGAAAGCAGTCTATTTGGAAATTCATCATCCTGCAGAAGATTAGGAGATATAGGCTGACATAAAACCATATGATTCCACTGGATGTTGTCGATACTGAGGAACAGGTCAAACGTGGGTGTTCTAAATAGAGATCTTTATCTAGAAGATCCTATAAAGAGTGGTCCAGCTTGAATACTTTCTCGGTCAAACAAACGCTGCTACAATGGCTTCACACCATCGTGGAGAGTAGAGTAAGTCATGATACGTCTAAAAGTAAAAGAAGTCGCCATGCAGATGGGATTTAACCAGGCATCACTCGCCCGAGCAACAGGCCTTGGCTTTAGCACGATTAAACGGATTTTCCATGATCCTTACAAAACTATTTCACTCCAAATGTTGGAGCAAATTGCAAAGACGTTGGGGGTCAGTGCGCATGATCTTTTCGAAGAGGAGCCCGACCCCGAATAACTGTAATTTTTAATAAAGAGAAGAAGTACATGGCTTCTTCTCTGAAGTCTGTTCTATTTGGAGCTCACGCATTAATGAAACCCTTCAGAAAGAGCTCTGGAGTCAGCTTTGCTAGGATTACTACTCTCTACCGAGAGCTCAACATAACAGTTCTCCTGTTTCCTCCTCATCCCGCCTAGTAAGTTCTAATATACAAGCAAGGGGAAGGACAGTTATATATCGTTCGGGCGAGATCCAGACCCTACCCACTATTGATAAGTGCCCATATCTTCTTATCCTCAAAAGAAACTGCAATGCGGAACCGGAGCTGACGCCAACCGACGATGAGAGCAGCACGCCCGGCTGAGGCGGTGCCGTCCTTGACCCTCGGCAGGGTCGGCAGGGGGTGCCGAAGCGACCAAGGGTTCTGCATTGATGTTCGCAGACGCCCGGTCGCTTCGTGAGATAAGTATTTCCGCCGAGGCTCAAGGATCGAGCCGGGCGGCACCGCTTGACCTCAGCCGGCCGGCATGTGCATCAGAAGCAAGAGGCGAGCGTGCCGAGCTCCCTGGGATGCTTGATGACCGCTTCGCGGTGAGGTGGCCATAATCCGGTACAGGTGGAAGCATACCTATGGACTGTTGTTGACATAACGATCGTCAATATCTCATTGCTTGTTTGACGGATTTACTGCTTTCTAATATCTTTTGTTACATTGGTAATAAAAACTCTTTGAGGTCCTTGATGCGTCCATCTGTATGCCAGCTGGCAGGGACATCCTGGAAGATGGCCAAAGCCTCCTGAAATCTCAAATTGCTCTTAAGATTTTTCGCAACCTCTAGTCCTGCTCTAGTCCTTTCCACGTACATTTCAAGGTCGTTTAATCCTACTCCACACGCACCTAGATGGAGTAGGATCTCACATGTAGTCCTCTCAGACTTGATTTGCGAAATATTGTTCATTCTACTACTCATCTCGATTGCTTCTTGCGCTCGCCTGTAATATTCTGTTTTCTGGTAGCGTTGTGCCAATAATAGAAATGTTTTTCCCACTCTCAGCGCAAATTCTGCTCCGTTCGTATCGCAATACTTAAAGCCAGGGTCATTCTCGGGTGTTGTAGGGAAGGCTGTTTGTGCTCTTCCCAAACTATCCAATGCATCTTGCTCAGAGCATTGGGAAAATGCAGCAGCTAAACCATAATAAAGGACCCCATGGATTAGAGGTTCGACCCCATCCAGGCTTTGAATGGCCTCGCGGAAGAGGTGTACAGCGAGAGCAGGGTTGCTTTCTGGTTGGTTAGGAATAGTGTGATAGACGCAAGCATTATAGGTCTGAGCTAGAAAATACAGAGTTGCGGCTAGCAAGCGAGGATCTTTTGAGATGCGCGCGCAGATTACTGCTTGATGGTAACACAATTCTCTGTAAGAGAAATCTAATCGATGCATTGCCAGAAGTCCAAGAAGAATATATATCTGTGCTGCGGCAGCCGCAGCTTGACATTTAAACCGGGAATTGCTGTAAACAATCTGCATTAATGGATTTATGTGCAAAGAGATAATACTCTCTACAGTTACCTGGAACGTTCCGTTCATGAACTGCCAGCATTCACGTGCCAGGCTCACGCAGTGCTCCACGTAATCCCCAGCGGGAAGAGTCAAAGAATCCTCCTTAACAGCCAGTGTGGATAAACCAGCAAGCTCTATTCCTTTTTTCAACAATTCTCGCCTTCGCGCATCCATATCGTTAGGCTCCTTTTCTTGCTTGTTGCTTCCTTCTACCATTATACCTTTTGGAAGGACTGGAGCCCAGGACGAGGCAGCAGGAGCTATTTTAGCTGTTGGAGGAGACAAATAGGGTTGAGTGAGAACTCGGTCAAAGTATTCAGTGATCTGATCATCATCTGGGAATAAGGAACTTAGCTTGTAATACTGATTTTGCGCATGCCAGATCATTCCTGCCCGCTCATAAGCTTGAGCGAGCGCGAGCATACACTCCTTTCGCTTGCGCTCCAAAAAGGCCTCAACGGCAAAACGCCATGTCCCGGATTCCCCTTCTAACGGTTGCCCGCGTTCAAACAACCTGGATGCAGCTTCTAGAAGAGGTATAGCCTGTTCAGCAACGTGAATAACTGCCTCTGCTTCTAGCATCAGCGACGAGCACTCATCAATATCGCACCACACCAATGATTGTGATGCCAATTTATAAGAATTCTTGCCTTTGATAAGAATATCACCAAGCCTTTGTATTATTGTCGCTGCATTGTAAAGATAGCGATCTGCCCATTTTTGTTCGCGGCCGAGAGGAAACATATCGCTAATAAGAGTTTCTCTTAGAATGTTCCGCCCAGGAGCACACAAAATGCGTCGAAGCATTGGAAGCGCATAAGAGTTGTAATGTATCTTGTGTTCTTCCCACTCTCCTTGCTTATTTAAAACCTCAATGCGGCATTTTCCGAATAGCCAGATACGTACAGACGGAGTTTCTTTGTTCATATCCTCACCTCCCTAAGCTCATTAATCTCGGATTAATCTATATGGCTCTGAAACATTCTGCTGCCATAATTTGCTATTAACTTTGCTATTAACTTCACTATGATCAACACAGGCTACACTTCTTGTAGGTTCTAGATAGAGATCTCTGTTTAGGATGGTCAAGGTTGACCAGCCAATAGAGACATTATATCTACGCAGTCAATATTGGGAAAGTGATGTGCTAGCCTCTATGGAAAATGAGAGGGATAAAACAAGGGAAATGCTGGAAAGGCTAAATAATGCTAATGGCGCTTACCACAGTAGTTTACCAGAAGAGGTAAGAAGGGATATCGCCAATAAGTTTCACGAGGCGCATAGCTGGTTCATGGATAATAATATTCAGATCAGCTATGACCAAACTAAGCATTACTACTTTCTAGCACAACCCCCTAAGAAACTTAGTTCTAGTGAGGGCGAACTATGGAGAAAGAAGCCATAGAAAAAGAGACCTGTCATATTGTCCGGATTGGTAAGAGGAAGCTTGCCTATTCTGGCTGCAACTCAGATGAAGCTATTGCAGCATGCTTTAAGGCTGCAGATGTTTATCCATTAAAGAGGATTACGTATTTCGTGGATGGAAAGATATCTGTGACATATTGGCCCAGCCTAAATTATTGGATAAAGAAGGGGAGGGATAAAAGTGAGAACGCATATTGAAACATTATTCGTCATCTCATGCAGAGATGCAACAAAAGGAGGCCGGCTATTAACATTACATGCGCTTAACGAAAGTGAGGCTCTCAGAAAGGCGCAGGAACGACTCAAAGATGATCATCACTGGCAGCTTGAGCGTATTGAAGCCTATCCGTTTGGATTTATATTACAGCACGCGTCTCTACCAGGTTCGATCACCGTTGATGAGGCAGGTAATGTTGTCTCAAATCAAATATATTTAAACATAACCGCAGACCAAGAGGCGCCTCAAGAGGAGAAAGAGCTAGAGGCGATCACACAAGCGACGGACACCAAGCTTACTGCACAAGCGATGATGTTCTTAGAGAATAAGGGATGCCAAATTACATACTTTACTGATAGAATAGAGATTATATTTCCTGATGGAACCGTTCGCATACCCGAGACAGGAGGTTCACAGTTCAGACTAATGTTCCTGGATGGAGAGACCATCATCGAGCGCGTACTAAGTGAACCAGGAAAGGAAGAGCAAAGCTTCCTGCTGATCCCCAAGGACAAGATCCAAGAGCTGGATGAAGAGCCACAGACTCAGCAAAACAAGTTTCGGCAGTGAGTGATTCTAACTGAGGGGCAATTATAGTAATAGAGGTAAGTTCCAAAGCTGGCCTATATCTAGAAGAACAAGGAGAAGCAGCAGAACCCCCTAACCTACACTCTCCAACAGCGTCGAGGCCCTGAATTCTCATCGGAGTTCAGGGCCTTTTTAGAGTTATCCGCATCAATAACGTATTATAATAATTAGTTGGTCGAGGCTTCTCCGTTGCTTTTCTTATCTGGGCGTATCTCTAGCAGGCCATCAAGTTCAACTTTCTTAAAGTATACTGCCCGCTTGATTCCACGACGGTATTTCGTGATGCGACCTGCCTCTGCATATCGTTCGAGCGTTCGACGGGACACGCCTAAATAGTCGCACGCCTTTTGTGGAGTTAAATATTCATCCTCGTTCTGAGCCAAAGCTACACCTCTATCTAGCGTATGTCACTAATACTAACACGAGAGAAAAGCACCGTCAATACTTGGCAGTGATTGTCGATGCTTGACAACGAACTGCGATAATGTTATCTTTTCTATAGGCGTTAAGCGACAGTAATTGTATTAATATGTTACAAAGCGCCATGACAAGACTTCTATATGCGTTTTATTGTCAAGTATTGACATTGTTCGACAAGGAGGTTATTGAGCAACAAAAGCCATAAAAATACTAGCCTATCGTGTGCAAGACGATAGGCTAGCCAGTGGGACCGCCTGCAACTCTAGTGAAGTCCAACACGGCCCCTGAGAGAATCTACCTCAAGGGAGCCTAACACGTCAAGGAAGGTGAGTCATGTTACAGAAGACATATCAAACATGCTGCCAGTTAGGAACTCTCAAACATGAACCTCCAATGACCTCTTCATCACAGGAGGTTCAATGAACAAGGCAAAAGAAGCTGCATACAAGCAGATGAAGCGTGCCAATTGTTTGCACGGATATCATTGCTGGAAGCGCAATATTATCGTGCTGAAGGTAGGGAGTAAATGAGAGAGCAGCAAGGGATTACATCGAGTACCTTTATTCCACGTGCTAGCCGGGTAACAGAGGAACGAGCCTCGATGCATCATGCTGGTTTTACCAGCGGCATACATCCGGAGAGTGACCCTTATACAACCGACGAGCAATATGTTCACTCGCACCATGGACGGAAGAAAGGCCACTACGACCTGTATATACAGCCTTTGCCCACATCGACGCGCCGCTACCGCTCTACCACGCAACATAAGACTCTACCTCGTGTCCGAGGCTTTTATGCCCTACTGATTGGGGGCTCAATCATGGCAGGAGCACTCATTGCAACCCTTGTTCCACCTCTCTTTCAACGTATAAGTGATCAACTGACCTACGGCTACCCCAGGAGCTATCAAACCGATAGCAATGTTGGGCATTATGAGCACGCCAAAGATCCGCGCAGCCACTTTGTAGCTATAAACAATCATGGCTATATTGAAGTGGTTGAACTGCCTGAAGGCGTCCCAGACAAAGATGCGGTACCTCAGCTGTATCTGATTGCCTTGCCTGATAACCATCAGGCCGACCTTGCCCCAGTAACAATTACCTTTGAAGATATCAACGGGGACGGCAAGCCGGATATGGTGGTCTCGTGTAACAATACCACCTTTGTATATTACAACAACGGTACCACATTCAAGCAAAAGCTCTAGCGTCTTGAAGAAGGGGAAACAGATGCTTCTCCTTCTTTCTGATTAGGAGGAGATCACCCGTATGGATGAAGAAATCAGCAAAGCCCTTGAAGAAGCCTTGAACATCGTGCAGGAAAAGGCCAGGGAGCAGCCGACTCTCGCCCTCCCATTTGCCCAGGAACCCACCGAGCCACAGCACTCTCAAGAGCTATCAGCACCAGACCCCCAGGAGCCAGCGACCACAACCCAGGGAGAGAGCTCCCCTATAAACAGTCAGAGCTTCCCAAGGACCGCGCACCACTGGCTATGGATAGCAAGCCTTGCTGTAGGCATCAGCAGCTTGACGGCAATTACAGTATGGATACTGTTTCCTCTGTTTCGTCCAATGGCCATTGTCACAATCATTCCTATCGTGACAACGATCCAGACGAGCGCAACGATAAATGTACAAGGACGGGCATTAGCCACAGTGACGTTAAAACAGACACGTACTTTTCCGACAACGGGAACCGGCCACCAGGACGCCGAGTCAGCCCACGGGAGCGTGATCTTTTACAATGCAGCTCCCTCTACCCAAACAATACCAGCAGGCACCCTCTTAACGGGAGCAGACGGCGTACAGATCGTCACAGAGCAGGACGCGACGATACCAGCAGGCAACCTTGCCACTAATGGGCAGATTACCATTCCGGCTCAGGCAGTGCAGCCAGGACCAGCAGGCAATATCAAAGCTGGTGATCTCTACGGCCCGTGTTGCCGGGTCAATGTGTTTGTTGCCAACGGAGCCTTTAGCGGAGGACATAACCCCCGTATGTTCCCTCAAGTCACGCAAGCCGATCTCAGGAGTGCAACAACGACCTTACAAGCAGCCTTGATGCAGAGCATGATTGCGGCATTACAGGTGCAATTGCAGTCTGGGGAAGCGCTTGCTAGTCCAACCTGTCACACAACTACCAATAGCGATCATCAGGCTGGAGAGGAAGCAAGACAGGTCACGACGGCGATTACAGCGACCTGTACCAGTTTAGCCTACCGAACCCAGGACGTAGACGTGCAACTGAGGCAACGTTTGAGTACGCTCGCCCAACGGTTAGGAGATGGCTACATCCTGTCCAGTGATCCGCAAATTAGCATCCAGATGAGTAGGAGTGCGGGGACCCACTTGAGCATAGAGGCCAAGGGGCACGTCCAGCTTACCTATCAGTTTAGCCAGAACCAACTGGAGACGATCAAACGCACACTAGCAGGCATGGGCAAAGCGCAGGCAATCGCATGGCTTACTCATCAGAGAGGCGTGCAGGCTGTTTCTATAGAGATCATCGGCAATCATGTTACAACAATGCCACAGGATAGCGCAATCCGTTGCACAATTCTGTATGCACAGGCGTAGAGAGAGACGCGAGGCTACTGGAACTAGCCTCGCAACAACCCATAGAAAGGACAAATTTCAATGGGTAGCTACGAGTATTATCCGCTTGAGACTGGCGAAACCGCTTTATTGCCTCAAGAGACTGAGCTGGTCATCAATACCCGATCTGGGCATGCCCTACTCATTGATTGGGAGCGAAGAGTAGTGGGTGCAGAAATGTATTTTGCCCCATTTGAACTACCGCTTATCCAAATACTCCTCCATGCATGGCCTTCGTATGTCGAGTATAGCAAATGTATCCGAACGCTAATACCCGACCCTAGACTTGCTGAGCAATTTGTTCAGTGTATAGGAGCAGCACTAGAAACGCAAAACAAGCTAGTGCTCAACGTGGCTCTAGAGCCACTGCGAACCGTGCTGTATGGCTGCAATGAGCGCTTAAATGTGATAGGCCTTGAGATTGCAGCAGTATATGAGAGTGGCTACCTATTAACGAAGCGACACGAAAGAGACAACCAGGAGCATGAGTAATGGCTTCTACTAAAGGCAAAAAAATGAAGGGGGCCGCCCTGGCCCCCAGAGAGTAGCAATTTTTGATGCTGGTATCCCATTATAGTACCAGCTAGGTACAACGGCCAGCAGCCTTGTACGACTTGCCAGGACAGACCGAAGAAAAGACCGCAGAGGGAGACAATCAACTGGCTCTACAGGCGGATTTATCAATTGACAATTGGTTGTACAGCATGCATAGTTGAGTCTAGATAGGCATTCACCGTGCCAGCCAGAGTAGTAATATAATCTGCTCAACAGTTCGACAGGAGGACTTGATAACATGACGACAAATAATGACTACCCGTACTCCGACTTTAATCTTAGAGAAGCAAGGCGCCAGCAGCTCTTAACCATGTACAGCAAACATAGAGGAAAACGTGCATTATTACTTACCCGTGTCTCAACAGGAGGCCAAAGCCATGATGCACAGGAACGTGTGATTCGAGAAATGCTAATTGAATTGCTAGATTTACAGCTGGACGAAAAGCGTCATGTGAAACATAACACGTACACTGGACTGGACTACCGATATAACGAAGTCCTAGACGAGATACTAGACATGGCAGAAAACCATGAATTTGAGGTACTCTGCTTAGACGTGTTAGATCGAGGTTTAGGGCGTAAAGGAGTGAGCCGCGAAATATTCAGAGCGCAGTTAAGAGAGCTAGGAATTCATATTCTTACTACAGAGCCTAGCGATCATTCAGACGATGATAGCCTAGAGGGTCAGCTGATGCGTCTTCTGAAAGGGTATAAAGCAGAGGAAGAGATAAACGACTTTGTACGAAGATCGAAGAACGCAATCAGACATAAAGCTTTAGGTGAACCAGAGAAAGGCGTTCCCCCACAAGTTATCGGAAATGGTACGCGTTTTTATGGTTACAAGTTTGTGCTAAATTCACAGGGCAAACGTGGATTGCTTGAGCTCAATAACGATGTAGTTCTTGTAGATCGCAAGGGAGTTACATGGTCAGAGGTAAGGGTGATAGCCTTTGCCTTCAGATGTGCCAAGCGCCGCATACCGCTAAGAAGAATATGTCGGAGGCTAAATGCTATCGGAATCCCAGCACCAAGCATCAGTATAGGAAAAAAGTATAAGTCAAAGGGAATACAGGAGGCAAAGCCGATATGGCAAGTTGCAGTTTTGAGTAGGATGCTCAGGAACCGCCGTTTTAGTGGGAAGCACGTCGTTAATCAGTATCACACCGAGAGGGTACCTGGTAAGAAGTCAAGACGATATAGAAAGACTGCTCCAGAAAGCCAAATAATCGTACCTGTCCCTGGGATTGTTAGCGTAGAGTTACAAGAGGAAGTGATAGCAAACTTGCAAAGGAACCAGAAAGTGTCAAGGCGAAACAACAAGCAGTCCACGTTAACATTATTACGCGGCGGTTTAGGGAAATGTGGGAATTGCGGAAGGAACTTATCAACGCAAGTTAGATACAATTATTATAGAGGCGAGCGTATAAACGAGCCTGTTAACATTTACCGATGCAGTACTAAATCAAGTGGTACGCTGCATTGTTGCAAAGGCTGTTACTATTTTGCTTCAGTCCTAGACGAAGCTGTCTGGAAGAAGGCGCTTGAAATCATCGAAAAGCCTTCCATAGTAGACGAAGCTATAGAGAGAAGGAAAACAAGCGATCCAACTGCGAGCAGAAGAAGGCAGATCAGCAAAAAAATTGCTGAAATCAGAACTGAGCGCGACAATTTACAAACAAATCTTTTAAGATTAATTAGAGAGCAGAAATTAGATCGAAATACTGAGGACGTACTTACAAATCGCTTGAAAGATTTAGATCGGGAAGAGAAAGACTATCATAGTGAGCTCTTAGATGATGAAAAGATATATAGAGAATGGACTAAGGCGCAGGAAGATTTAGAAAAAATTCGTAAAAGATGCGCACGAGAACGCGAAAGAATGAGCGATCCTAACTATAAGCCATCGTATCAAACAAAGCGAGATTTTGTAGAATTACTCGGCATCACTGTTACACTATGGGAGAAAGGTCATAACCCAAGATATAAAATTAGTGTAAATTCTGATGACATTGCGGTACAACTCCGGTCGAGATAGTGAAAGCTCTAATGGCGGGGCGAAAACCGCTTGTATCGCTACCGATAAAGGTTGGGCGCAGCTTGAGCGTGGCGCCGCGCTGCTCCAGGACGCGACGATACGTAAGCAAGAGCGGCTCGTCGGAGCCAATGGTATAGCCAGTTGAATGCGTGTTA
Source organism: Ktedonosporobacter rubrisoli (assembly GCF_004208415.1). Classification (GTDB taxonomy): domain Bacteria; phylum Chloroflexota; class Ktedonobacteria; order Ktedonobacterales; family Ktedonobacteraceae; genus Ktedonosporobacter; species Ktedonosporobacter rubrisoli. The sequence goes on from NZ_CP035758.1 coordinate 10,134,096, forward strand.
AATGTTATCTCAACTTGCCCTCCGAACTGGCTTGCAGCTTGCTCAAAAGCCTTGCGGATGGCTTGCTTGTAATGCTCAAGACGAGCAGCAGGCTCAAAGCTGCGTATCTCGCCTTCAAGCGTAACTGTCGCAGGTATAGCGTTGCGTGCCGTGCCGCCCGTGATACTACCAATATTGATACGCGTCTGGTCATCGGCCAGGGAGCCATGCGGATATTTTGCGGCGCGGAATATCTCTAAGGCGTTCACTGTAGAAGAGAGATCCTTGCCGGGATGGCCGGTTCGGCCGCTGATCTTTACCTTGAAGGCTTCATAAGCTGCCCCCTGCGAGACCACCGTACCAGCTTCGAAAGCGTTATCGAAAATGAGGCCATCGCTGACAGCGAGTGCCGAGTTATCAAAGTGAGAAGCTCCGCATAGCCCTGTCTCTTCCTGCACCGTGAAAACGATGACCAACGGAGGGTGAGCTTTTTGCTGCTCCACTGTGCGTCGCAGCACTTCAAGAATAATAGCCAGCCCTGCCGCGTCATCTGCGCCAAGATTCGTTGTTCCATCGCTATAAAGAATGCCAGCGCGCAAAACTGGCTCATGGCCCAGCCCGGGAGGCACGCGATCCATATGCGCATTGAGCAAAAGCGGTTTCCCGGTTCCTGGTAGGGTTGCAATGAGATTTCCCGTGTCGTCGACATGAGGAGTCAGGCCCAGTTCCGTGAGCTGCTGTTCTAGATAGCGCCGCACGTGTTCTTCGTGACCCGAAGTGCTGGGTATGCGAATAATCTCAACCAGGGTAGAATAGAGACGGTTAGCGTGTATCGACATGGTAATGATCTCCAGGTCAGGTGAACTTTCCTCAATTATAACAGAGATAGCCTGTTTAGCCGCTAGAATTTGCGTCCCGAATCTCATAGGGTTTGGGACGCAATTTTGCTCAGCAGAGCGCGCTTAAAAATGCTGTCGCAGCTCCGAAAACGCATGGAGGGTCAACAGATGGCCATTGCCCTCATGGCGTACATCTTGTATCTCCATATCCCAGGTATGTGGGTGTGGGATAAATACAGCATTGAAGCCGGCCGCAAGGGCCGGATTAATATCCGAACGTGGAGAGTTTCCGATCATCCAGCTTCGCTCTGGAAGCAGAGCAAATTTCTGAATCAAGTCCTTGTAGGTCTCGACGTTCTTCTCGGCCACGACAATTATATGCTCGAAGTAATCTGCAAGTCCGGAATTATCGAGCTTGAGCCGCTGCTCATCCTGATCCCCTTTGGTGAGTACTGCCAGCATGTGACGAGGCGCTAGATATTCGAGTGTCTCTTTTACACCATCTATCAGCTGCATAGGGTGACGTTGGATCTGTTCGCCGAAGGTCTTGATGCGCTCCAGTGCCTCAGTGGTAACATCCCGCTCACAGAGACGCCTGTATGCCTTTTGCAAGCGGTGGATAAAGCTTGCCGTGCCATAGCCCTGAGTTAATTCAACTTCATTGATGACTGCCCGAATCTCGTGGGGTGAGAGAGAAGAGTGATCGAGGAATTCAATGAATGCTTCGGTGGCGTGCTCAAAATAGATATTATTTTCCCAGAGTGTATCATCAGCGTCGATGAATAAATGCTGTCGCATAAAATCCCCTCTACTAGATAAAAAAGATAAAATTGTTGTTAAGACCAGAAAATAGGGAGTCTGCTGCCGTAATCAATGTTGGCTTAAATTGAGCTCTTCTAAAGATTGTAGTATATTTTCGCCAAAGCCTTAATTTGCTCCACTCTCTAGTGCTTTCTCAGTCCTCGTGTGACGAAAGCATCGCCTGCGGCTGCGGCACAAGGAGGGAATGGAACGTTGCCTCCAAGCCCCAGTCAAGGACCGCGATTCCTCGCGCGGCGCCCCTTTGACCATCCCGCTTGTTTCACTCATTACGTAAACCTTGACAGACGATTAGAACGCGCTGGAACATTTGAGGAGCGCTAAGCTTTGCCGGCTTTTCCTTCTTGCAATAGCTTGCAGGTGTGCAGCCGAGATATGCTTTATTGTAGCTGAAGATATTTATGTATGTCTACTGGATAGAGGAGAGAATACAGATATCGAGAAGATGAATTTTTGTGTTGATTGTGTCAAGAAGCGTGTTGCTATTATATTGCTGATTGTCTCAGCCTATCAGTTCAGCTATAATAGAAGTTGGAGAGCATTACAGGCTTCACCCCGCTGCGTCAGTAGCGTCAGCCGTACCGCATGTAATTCGATCACCATCCAAGGTAGAGGGGGACTTTTCGTGCATGTCTCGTAGCTCAACAGCATTGATGGGTACGCCAGATGAATTATTCCATTGGATACCGGGTGAAATGGTTGTGATCGTTCGTTTGCCTCAGCTGCCTGCTGATGACACGCAAGACGTGTTGATTGAGCAGGTTCGGACTCAATTGAACGAGTTTCTTGCCCAGTATAGTCTTAGTCTAGAGCCGTACGGTACTTATGGAAGGTGGGAAGAGAATCCTTCGATGCCACCTGTACGGCGTCGCTCCTTCATCTTTGGCGTACATCATAAACAGCCATTCATCGCGATCTTTTTTCATACGCGCCATGCGGACCCAACTGTGCGCGATCCGTTGCCGATGGCCTTATCGTATCTTCAAGCCCATCTTGAGCATTTAGCGCAGGCAGGATTGCGCGTGGTCTCGGCGATGCCAAACTGGCTAGTAACGGCAGCGCCGTCTTATTATAGTGAGGGGGGGCCAGCTGCGCCACCAGGTCCGGCGCCATCGCTGGATGTGCCTACCCCGACAAATGCCTTGATAGGCTGGCATTTAGGATTGGTAGATCAATATATTCCATTACATGCCGGTGGTGGAGAAGATGTAATGATCGCGATTCTTGATACTGCGCACCATCCCGATCGTATACGTAGCGCAGCCAGCCGTCCCGAATTGCGTCGCAACTGGCTGCTACAGCGCCTGGCGGCCGATTTGCGTAATGAAGATGGCTCTTTTGAGATTGATTATGATCGCTATGTGCTAACAAATGATGTACGCACCGGACGCAACGACTATAATGACTTGCGCTATTACTTAATGCCCGATCACGGCCTTGCGCTGGCCGGTTTAGTGCGTGATCTGGCTCCGCGGGCGCGAATCCGCTTGATTCGTATTTTGAATGATTTTGGTGGTGGAGATCTCTATGGTCTGTTTGCCGCCTTAACCGATCTGGAAAGAGAGATGGTTTCGGGCTCTATTCGCCACCTGATAATTAATCTCAGCCTGACCATTATGCCGGATATCCGCCGCTTGCCCTACATCTGGTTTGATCATCGCCAATGGCCCACGACCCAGTTGCCCGGCGTTATGCGTGTGCTCAACCATATTGAGGAAGGATTGCGCCTCTTATTTAGCTGCTTGTATGAGCAGGGCATCCTTGTTGTGGCTGCAGCTGGAAATGACTCGCTCAATGTTGGGCAGCCGCAAGGACCACGCCCGCCCCGGGCTCCTGCCCGTTACGAGACCACGCTAGCTGTGAGTTCAGTCAATAGCCGATTTCTGCCATCAAGTTTTTCTAATGCGGCAAATGTGCCTCCCATTGGGAGCGGAGTTGCTACCTTTGGCGGTGATGTGGCAGGCGTACTTGATGAAAATGCCTTGCCTGACGCCGTACGGGTAGTATATATTTCACCAAATTTTCCCGGCGGAGAACAGAATAGCGCTGGCTGGGCAGACTGGCGCGGAACCTCATTTGCTACGCCTATCATAAGTGCCCTGGCCGCGCATCTCATGGCTCAGAAATGGTCAGCTTCCAACATCATCACGCGCCTGACGGCCGGATTGGATAGTCCCGATACAATGCTATTTGGCTCTGTACCAGATGCTCCGGCATTACTTGGGAATATTATTCGTGTGCAGCAACGTTTTAGCTTATGAGGCTTGCCTTGACGCTTCATTTTTTGTAGGATATAATACGCTCAAGCGCAAGCATGAAGAACGTCTAATACATATCTAGAGAGTAGTTACGGGGCAAAGTGGTTTGCCCTTGGAGAGGTGAACATTCATGATCGAGCAGAACCAGCAATCGGCGGTCGAAACAAGCGTCATCTCTATGACACCAATTGCGGCAGATAAAGTACGTGAACTTTTAGCGCAGGAAAATGATCCCGCTCTTGGTCTGCGCGTCTTCGTCGCCGGTGGAGGTTGCTCTGGTCTCCAATACGGTATGACCCTCGATGAAGAGCAAGAGGGCGATACGGTTATTAACGTTGGAGACTTCAAGGTTTTTGTTGATGAGATGAGCCTGACCTACATCACTGGTAGTGAAGTAGATTATGTCGATAGCCTGATGGCGGCTGGCTTTACTGTCAACAATCCTAATGCAGTGTCAAGCTGTGGCTGTGGACATTCGTTCAGGACCGCTGACGGTGGTGGCGAGGCGCGCGGGTGCGCGTGCGGCCACTAGGTGCTAACCTGAGCTGCGCTTAATTTCATCTCATTCTCGTGTTTTGGTATGAGAGGAAAAAGGGTTTCTGCTGACGTAATATCAATGAGTCACAGAAACCTTTTCTTTTCTTTTCCCTTACAGAAGGAGTGTACATGAGACAACGTGTTGCTCATAGACCCCACTATCGTACAATGCGCCAGTTTTTCTGCCCTCCCTCTCACGCGCAGCGAAAATTCTTTCATACCCGTTGGATGTATCGTCGCCAGCAGTTGCATTATGAGAAGCATCCTCTGGGCTATGGCCTCTCTCTGATCCCTTTGCCCACTTCCCTGCTGAGGCAGCGTTGGCTCTAATACAACGAGTACGATAAAAGAAAGAAAAAAAGTAGGCATCGAGAAGATAGATTATCTCATGCCTACTTTGCTTTCTCTACTCGCCGGTCTCGCTGGCAGGGCTGCTAAGCGGCTCCGTCAATATGCGCCTGACAAGTCCAGGCATGTCACTGCTGAACTTTGAGTTTGCGATGACCTTCTTTGCTCCTGCCTGCAGAGCTTTCGCACGTGCCTCTAAGTCCATGTGTGAGCCGAAGGCCAACACCGGTACATTGTGGGCACGCGCGCTGCGGATAGCCGCTTCCCAGTCGACCCCTTTAATGGCAATATTGATGATCGTCAGGGCTGGAGGAGCTTCCTGTGTCGAGGCCAGGCGCTGCTCCAGGGCTTCAAGCGTACGTACTGTTGTGACCTCCATATCGTGACGCTGCAATGTATCGCGAATTCTTACAGCAAAAAAAAGATCTTTTTCTAGGGCGAGGATAGGTGTTGCCACTGCCTTTTTAGTCCTCCGAGCGCTCGTAGACGGGACGGCGGAAGCGATCCCCTAACTCCTGGTTAATAATGTCAAGATTCATATAGAGATCTGGCGTAAGGATATGATGTGTCCCGTTACAATAGGGCTTATCGCACTTCTTGGCATGGCTTGTCTCAAATATCAGGTTCCCATCTTCAACAGTTAGCCAGATGTGCTTACGCGAGTAGCCATCTCCCCATTTGAGGATGAGCCCATCTTTGTATTCGTCGAAGCGTCCCTGGCCATAGAGATAGTCCCTATTAAACATATTGAGAACCTGCCGAACGCGGCTGGCGTTGATGACGCGCGCAACTTCGGCAGACATTTGCGTTGTTGCCTCCGGGGCCAAATCTTCTTTAGGTATTTCAAGAGCTCGTGACGAATGTTGCTCTTCACGAATCATTTGCTGGATCATCTGGCCTTCTTCATCGCTTAGGCCATGTCCCTGACCAAGGATAGGGCCCTTACCAGATGGTCTTGATGTATTTTCAGGGTTGTAGGCATCGGACACGATACTACTGCCTTTCTATTAAATGTCGCTTCTCTTTACATGAGTTTGCTTATCCTTGTAGAAACCTCACTCATTATATACCATATATGGAGGTGCCAGCGGAGCGGGAGTGTTCCTATGGCTCAGCTCCTTTGAGCGGGCGGGTCTGCCTGCTGCACTTTGCTCACGAGGCCCGACAAGCTTCAGGGCTTATACGTCAGTTTGCCAGAGCCGCTCGACTTTTGGGCCGCTCTCCGCCAACGTGATGCGAAAGACATCAGGGTTAGTCATATGGTACCAGGTCTCAAAGCCTATGTTTTGATCGAAATGCTTGAGTAATAAGGTGCTTAAATTGCCGTGGGAGACAAGGACGCTGACCTGGCAGGGCTGCTGGAGGATATCCGTAACGGCAGCAACTGCCCGCGCAGTTGCCTCGCGGCTGGATTCTCCTCCGACGAAGCGCAGATCTAGATCGCTAAAAGTAGCCCGTAGAGCGCCTAACCAGTCGGCAAGAGGCGTGATGCTGAGTACTCTTTCGATTAAACGATCGTCGGTTTCGATCTCCAACCGTAGCTCTCTGGCTAAGGGCTCGACCGATTGGATAGCGCGTGTAAATGGACTGGAGACGATGCGCTCGATTGAAGTCTGAGCCAGAAACCTGGCCAGCGCGGCGGCCTGCGTTCTCCCTGTGGCCGTGAGTGGGGCATCTGGCTGTTGCCCCTCGGCCTGACAATGCCTGATAATATAGAGGATCTTTTGCATAGTGCTTATTTGCTAGCTCCTGAGAAATGTTTTTGGCAATAGTAGTTTCAACTGCTAAGAGTTAGTATAGTATGGATTGATGCCTGTTATGAAGAGGATGCCTGAACAAATTCCGGTGATCGTGGTTGACGATACCCCTGTGAAGCTGCGCGGAATTGCTGAATTTGTTGGAGAGACTTCGACACTGCAGCTTTATGCCCAGCTTACGAAGCCTGCTGAAGCTATGAAGCTGATAGAAACTATTTGTCAGGAGCAGGCCCAGAGCCCGACTTTAGCCGGTTGGCTCGTTTTGCTGGATCTGCACCTTGGTAGCACAAATGGCCTGGAACTGGGAAGAGGACTGCTTGAACTGGCTCCCGATCTGCGCATTGTTATCTATACCCAGGATGCGAGCTGGACGCTGGCCGCCGAAATATTTCGCCATGAGTACCCACAGCGCCGTAATGCACAGAAGAGAGATAAGCGGGCCAGCGCGGCCGGACTGCACGGCTATGCCCTTTTTGCCAATCTGGAGCCGCGCTATCTTGATCAGATTGCCACAGCTGTTGTCGTGCGTAGGGGAAACTTTATCGACCCTGACGTCTTGAGATATTTACTCAAGCGCCTACAAGGACGAAGATTAACGCCGCGTCAGGAAGAATGTGCAGCGCTCATCGCGCAGGGCCTGAGCAATGACGAAATCGCCTTGCGCATGGGCTTTTTGCATGGAAGAGGAAAGGCGAATGTTGGGCCTGTAGAGAACCTGGTAAGCGAGCTTTATCTGTTCTTTGCCATTGCCGGAGCCCCGGCTGATCCAGGCAGGCGCGTTTTGTTATCACAGGCCTATGAGGCGTATATAGGGTGGCGGCAAGATCCAGCAGAGCTATAAGCAAGTAACAAAGGCTAGATGAAATTTACTTTTTACAGGAGCGTGAGCTATGCGCCCGGAAGGCGGGATTCTTGTAAAGGACCGGATAGTGGCATAAGGACGGCTGGCGGTAGGGGGATGCTCAATTTGACGATGGTACCATGCTCATCCTGGGGGCGAAGAACTGAACTGATAAGCAAATTGCCTCCCGCCTCGCGAGTCTTCAGTTTAGCCTTAAAGAGGCTGGTTTTTGCTAAAGGAGTTGTTCTGGTATCGAAGCCTCGCCCGTCGTCAAGGATATACACCTCCAATGCACTATTGACATATTGAGTGCGAATCTCGGCCAGGGTCGCTCCTGCATGGTTATAGATATTGAGCAGGGCTTGCGTTACAGTATAAGAGATTGCTTCGGCAATTTTTGCCCCTTCTTCGGTCTCTTCTAGACTCGTGCTTAGCACATCGAGGGCGCGTAGATCTGCCTGTATGTGTAGGGGAGATTCTGGATGCAGGGCCGGCAGATCTTCCCGAATCAGCTTCTCTAGATGGAGTTTCAAGCCCAGACTACGCCGTTGATAGACATCTTCCACAAGCAATTGCAGGCCCCGAAGATCGCTTTCTAGTTCTTCACTGATGCGTCGCACTTTCCCTAATGCCTCGATAACTGGCTGTGCGCTAACTTTTCCCGCCTCGTCTCGCTCAGCTTCAACGCGCAATTTATGGAGCCAGTGACCTAGCAAAGAGCGAATACGCAGGGCCTGTTGCCTGGGCTGATCGTGAATGCGTTGAGAAAGGATAGAGCGCAAATGGGCATCGGCCTGAAGCAGGAGCGAAGTGGCATGCTTGAGCTCATCATTAGTCTTGCCCAATTCCCCTGCGGTTTTTTGCAATTCGTCGAGGGCCTCCTCGCGCTCCTCTAAAGTAATATGCAAACGATTGATTAAGCGTAACGAGCGGATGGCATAGAGCAGGACGAGCGGGTAGACGGCGGCCAGCAGGTAGAACATTGGGAGCGGCAAAAGGGGGCTGCCAAAGAGGAAAATTGGTAATACACCAAGGAAGAAGCCAAGGCCAATGCTTCCTACCCAGAGCGTGAGAAGGTCACCAATACGTTGACGGATTGGGGGCGAGATGAGGCCTTCGCCGGCTTCATGTTCTGCAGTATGCCTGAAGGGAAGAAGGTGTCCCAGGCGTAGTAGCGAATAGATGCCTATGCAGAAGCTGATGCTTCCACCGAGGACCGCGTAGCCGAGCCCCAGGATAAGGTTTGTCCGGGTTGGGATATGTCCGCCAGTGAAGACGAAGGCTCCCCATTCATAAATGACGAGCAGGAGTACAGGGAGATAAGGGAGCCCATCGGTGAGCAGGTGTGGACGGCGCGTAGGGCGAAACTCTTCGGGGCGATAGAGTAGGCTAAGGTGGATAAAAGCGGCTCCCAGAAGCGCGAAAGACGGTACCCAGAGAAACTGAAAGATGGCGTCTGGCGTGGCTGCTTGCTGGACATTTCCCCAATGGCTATAGAGTAAGAGCAGCATGGCAATCGGCAGCAAGGTCAGGCCTTCGACTGCTCCATTCCAGTCTTTTGATCTTGCTAACAGCAGGCCTCCCGCGATTAGCCAGCATATGCCAGCGAGCAGGGTCAGGCCATAACTCTGCCACCACATATCCAGGGTAAAGGTGGCTGTGGGGCGTGCGAGCGTGTAATGTACGTCGTCATGAGCGATAGTATAGGTGATGGTAGATTTATCTGTAGCGTGCTGATAAGTAGCGGTGAGCCCGGTTTCTGCTGGAATATGATTGGCGGTAACGATATACTCGCTGCTGGTAAGCGATGTGGCTTTGACTTCAAATGCTGGCAGTTGAGATGGCGTAGAAACGACGACAATCTTTCCGTCTACATTGGCCCAGAAAAAGCCGCCAAATGTTTTGCCTACTTCGTGGAGCAAACGAAAATGGCCTACCGCACTTATGGCAAGTAGGGCAATTGCAACAGCTAGATAAAGTAAGGTTACCCGCGTGCGTAGCTGTCGCCACCAGCTATTCGTTGTGTTAGAAGAAATTGACACCTTGTAGTCTAACATTTCTCAACCGCTGAGCGCAAGATGGAAAGCAGTAAGCAAAACCATTGCCGAGAGCAACATATTTTATCAATCACCTGACTGCAGGATCGCTTCGGTGATTCTAAAGTGTAGCTTGGCCACGCGCCCCAGGGCTTCCTGTCCAAGTTGGCTGACAATCTTGCGCCCAACAGAGACAATATCCGGATTCGAAGCTCCCTTGGGCAAAACGAAGCCTATGGCGAGAGAAAGCTCTTGCAACTGACGCACGAATTCGGCACGCGCTACAATAGAGGCTGCGGCAACAGCTATGTCATCTTCAGCTTTAGGGCGCTGCTCAACGCTTATCTGACAGCCCGCTTGTCCCAGAGCGTACTCTAATAACGCAGCGTTAGCGAATTGATCAACAAGTGCAAGGTTGCATTTGCTCTTTTGTTGGACGGCTTGTAGGGCCTGCGCATGAGCCTGGGCCAGAAGCTGATTCAGATTGCGAACCTGGCTGTATAGTTGGTTATAACGCTCGGGAGGGTAGGCCACGATGCTGCAGTAGCCGTGACAGATCTGCTTAATCTTTTCAGCTAAGGGAAGGGTGGCCTTGTCAGCCAGAAGTTTGCTGTCGCGCACTCTTAGCTCTTGTAGCTGTGCTATGCGCGGCGTATCTACATAGATAGCAGCGATGACAAGTGGGCCAAAATAATCGCCCTTCCCCGCTTCATCGCTCCCTATATGAGCCTGTCCAGCTATGTGCTGAGAAGGTGAGCTTTCTGCGAAGGTAAGCTGAGCAGCCATGTTCGCCGTGGCTGTCGGTTTTGCGGAACTCTGCTGTTCATTGCGCCAGGCATTAAGGGCATTCTGTAATGGACCAGCCTTGCCCTGAACTAGCATTTTGCCAGACGAGTAAATATTGAGCGCATTTTGGTTGCGCCCATCACTGATCTCTAGCTGATAGCCATAGGCAATCTCTTTCTCGGCCCTGATGGACCAACCCTTTTCTGCAATATAGGCGCGCAGAGCAGCTAATGTAGTTTGCAAATTATCTTCTTTCATTGGACCTTTCAGCCTGGCTATCCAGGTAATATTTGTTACCATTGACAGTGTACTATAGAGATCAAGAGCGCCTGAGCTCAAAATAGTAGCTAAGATCCTTGCTATAGTTTTTGGCGATTTAAGCTGTTGACTTACGTAAAGTCCATTTCTATACTAAAGTTAGTAGCTGAGTAAATGGTTAGCAAAGTTCTAAGGAAAGTGAGCATTCTATGTCGCTAGTCTATGTCTTTGACGTAAACGAAACGCTGCTGGATTTGAAGGCATTAGATCCATACTTCGAGCAGCGTTTTGGGAGCGCTGCCTTGCGCAGTGTCTGGTTTGGGCAAATGCTTCAATCCGCTCTGGTTGCTACGATTACCAATGTGTACGCTGATTTTGGGGCTCTGGGCGTAGCTGCTCTTAGTATGCTTGCTGAACGTCAGCATATCCAGATCTCTGAGCAGGATCGGCAAGCGCTACGGGACGGCATGCAACATTTGCCCTCACATCCCGATGTGCCTGGCGGTTTAGCTATGCTGCGCCAGGCTGGTTTGCGCCTGGCGGCCTTGACCAATTCGACAGCCCAGGTTGGCGAGGCTCAGCTAACAAATTCTGGCCTGCGCGATTACTTTGAGCAGGTTCTCTCGGCTGATACCGTCAAGCGCTTAAAACCTGCGCAGGAGCCCTATCATATGGCTGCTGAGCGCTTGGGAGTGAGTATTGAAAAGGTATGCCTGGTAGCTGCGCACTCCTGGGACATCGCGGGGGCATTGCGTGCAGGTTGCCAGGCCGCATTTATTGCGCGCCCGGGAATGGTACTTGATCCATTGGTGGAACGGCCTGCGATTGTGGGTGCGAATCTACAAGAGGTCGCTACCAAGATCTTAGCGCGCGAGCAGATTGTCCACTGATAATTGTAGCTTGCTAGGAGAATTCTCCAGCCAGGGAGAGAGAGCGGCTGTACCCTCCCTCCCTTTGCGCCGTTCCTCTTGCCAAACTCCCCCTTCCGTGCTATCTTCGTACGTATGATCTAATATTTTTGTGCAGCGTAGGAGACCTGTTATGGCGCAAGAGGAAACCGAGGCAAATCCTCAGCGGAGCGTGCTATTGCGGCGCGCGTACGAGCTATTGGAGAGCCTGGGTCAACCGGTAAGCGAGGACCTGTTAATCAGGCATATTTTTGGGGTCAATGATACGAGTAGCCAGGGCGCTTTGTGGACTCTGCTCTTGCGTCAAACCTTAAAGCATTCTGCGCTTTTTGAAGAGATTGAGCCGCCTGGCGAGGAGCAGGAAAAGTCCTGGGCGCTTTCAGCCTGGCGTAGCACGCAGCAGCCACTTGAGCGCACCGAATTTGTTGTGCTGGATATTGAAACTACAGGCTTTCGACCCGGTTCGGCCCGTATTATCGAGCTGGCGGCTGTACGTTTACGTGGTGGCGAGAGTGTCGACGCGTTTCAGTGCTTGATAAATCCTGGTCGTCGTATTCCCCCCTTTATTCAAAAGTTTACAGGGATTACCCCGGATATGCTGGCGGATGCCCCTGCTATTAGTGAAATCTTTGCCGATTTTTTGCAATTTATTGAAGGGGCTACGCTTGTTGGGCATAATGTCGGCTTCGATATGGGCTTTCTTGCCTATGAGGCACAATTGCTGGGACATGCATTTCCTCTTGAAGCTCTGGATACTATTCCGCTGGCTCGTCGCTTCTTGCCAGGCTTGAAGCGCTTTAAGCTCGACTATGTTGCGCAACATCTGCACATCCCTCCGACGAATCGGCATCGGGCCATGGGCGATGCGAAAGTGACGGCAGCCGTTTTTGTGCACTTGCTAGAACTGGCCCGGCAGCAAGGCATAACCACGCTGGGCCATCTGCGTACGCGCCTCCAGCTGCCTGTGACATGGAGTGGCGATATTGCTCAGGTGCACGTGTCGAGAAAGAGTCCCATGCGCGCCGATAGCCAGCTGAGCTCTGCTGCTGTCGCCTCGCGTCCAAACGGCAATCTTTTTCTCAATCCCGCCTGGAAACAGACTTTCCCTACTCAGCCAGGAGTTTATCTGATGAAGGATGCTGAAGGGAATGTCATCTATGTAGGCAAAGCTAAGTGCCTGAAGGATAGGCTTTCTTCCTATTACAGCCAGCCCCTGGGCTATACGCGTAAGATGGATGGTCTGCTGCAGAATATCAAAGAGATCGAGACCCGTGTTCTGGGCTCGGAACTGGAAGCCTTGCTGGTTGAGTCGCGCCTGATCAAAGAGCTCCAGCCCATGTATAATGTGCAGTTGCGCAACTATGAGCTCTATCCTTTTATTAAAATAGATATCCAGCATCCCTTTCCGCGCATCTATGCCACGCGCGAGGTTGCCGCGGATGGTGCACGCTATTTCGGGCCCTTTCGCAGCAGGCGTGTTGTGGACCTGACAATTGAGCTTGTCGAAAAGATATTTTCAGTGCGAACCTGTACGCGTGGTTTGCCTCCGCATGCGGCTCCGTCTGAGCCCTGTCTGCGCTTGCACCTGGGACGTTGCCTGGCTCCCTGTCGGGGAGACGTTGATCCAGCCGCGTATCGTCAGATCATTACACAAGTTTGTGAATTCCTTGGAGGCGAGAGCGAGGATTTGTTGGATCGTTTGCGCCGCCAGATGTTTGAAGCTGCGCAGCAGTTAAATTTTGAGCGTGCTGCCTGGCTGCGCGATATTGTGCGTAGCGCCGATGAGGTGCTTATTGGCCAGCGGCTCATCACAGGAGCTGTTGAGGCCAATAACCTCTTTATCGTCTATCCCTCAGCGCACGAGGGATATAACGAAATATTCCTGATTCGGCACGGGCGTCTGGTCCGACAGCGCTGCATAGTCCACGAAGCGGCAGCCATGAAAGAAGCAATCTGCGAACTGCTGACGCTGGCGGCCGAGCTGGGAGAGCCGCCGGGAGTTGTGAGCAAGGCCGAAGTCGATCAGATCAACATTATTAGTCGCTGGATACACCATCATAGCGCTGATCGCGCCTTCTTTCCGTTTCAGCAAGCTCTACTTGAGGGCCAGGCACCTCAAGAGGTAGCGGAGCGAGTGTGGACTGAGATAGATGCGGTTCGCTCTATTTCGTCAGAGCTGGAAGAAGAGCGGGATGCTATCAGTGAAGATTCGGACTTCTTTTAAGCCGGCTCCTGGATAGTGGGAGCGTAGGCATACAGGCAGCGGGGGTACCATTGTACCTCCTGGCCCACTTGAGCAAGCGGGCGACCCAGGGCGCGATAATATATTTTCCCTATGGTAGTCTCTAGATCGTACTCTGTCTGTGAGCCTTGATATTCTATTCGCGCGATAGTTGCCGCAATTCCAGCTCTGGCAGGTGGATTGCCTGTTATGATCTCTCCCCACTCAGGCCGCAGCATAAACACTACATCTGAGCCCGGCTGGCAGCTCTTGTTAAGCAATTTAACAGTGTAGCGCTGCTCCTCAATCGTCACCTCTGCGTTTCCTGCATCCAGGTTTGCCTCAAGACGACCGGGCAAGAGCGTATAAAGGCCGCATAAACCAGCGATCTCTTGTGTTGCCGGGCATTCATAGATATCCATAGGGCGGCCCAACTGCTCTATATGGCCGCTCTGTAAGATCATGACCCGATCAGCCACGGCGAAGGCTTCGCGCACATCATGGGTCACGTATAGGGCCGCAACTTGAGATTCTTGTTGCTGGCGGCGGATCTCCTGGGCGAAGCTGGCCTTCAGAGCCGAATCAAGATTGGCTGTAGGCTCGTCAAATAAAAAGAGGCGCGGCTGTGCGGCCAGGGCACGAGCTAAGCCGACGCGTTGCTGTTGTCCACCCGAAAGCTCAGAGGGATAGCGTGTCGCATAAGCCTCAAGGTCCAGGCGGGCCAGCATTGTCGAAGCCTGTTTCTGGGATATGGCCTTGCTCATTCCCTGCCTGCGCAAGGGGAAGGCCACATTTTCTAAAACGCTCATGTGCGGCCAGAGAGCATATGATTGAAATACCATACCAAGATGACGTTTTTCCGGGGCTTGGACCGCCCCTGGCTGGGAGACGAGTTCACCGGCGAGGTAAATGCTGCCCTTTTCGGGCGCAAGAAAGCCAGCAATCGTATTGAGCAGGGTAGTTTTTCCGGAGCCGGAAGCTCCAAGAATGGCCAATAGCTCTCCTGGATAGAGCTCAAAGGTAATCTCATGAAGGACCGGCTGCTGATCCAGCGTGACCGAAAGATCTTTAACGGCAAGGATAGCTTCTGCTTGAGTTATTTCTGCTCTAGCATGTTGTTTTGCTACGTATTTCATATACTCTTTTTCTCCTCTAGCTTGCGGGATTGCCTTCCCGCCGTAAGAACCAGAAGACTCACCACCATCAACAGCGTGAGCAAGACGCCTATCGTTGCCGTGGTCGCCGCGTCGCCTCCTTCCTCAGCATTTAGCACGGCAATTGCCAGGGTCTCGGTGCCGGGAGCATAGAGCAGGCTGGACATTGTAAGTTCGTAGATGCTGTTAATAAAGACAAGGACACCACAGGCCAGTGCCGTGCCGCCTAGTTGTGGCCAGATCCCGACCAGATAGGCCTGGAAGGGTCGGGCTCCGAAGAGACGTCCTGCACGCACGCGACTTGCCTCGATCTGCGTGCGCGTTGCGGCTATCGGCTCGGCAAGGCCCCAGAACTTGGCAAGATACGCCAGAAAGATGATAGCGAACGTACCATAGAGCCACTTGCCATAGGCGATAGTGGTAGCGACGCCAATAACCGACCCTGGTATGGCATAGGGAAGCCAGGCCAGGCGCGTGAGGATTCTTCCCCAGCGGCTCTTGTGCGACCATTCGGCTCCGCTCAGTCCAACCGCGACGATGACCAGGGCGGCCAGGGCAGCGAGGAGCAGGCTATGAACGATAGCTGTGGCAGTGCTCTCTTGCAGGGTATCTACAATGTGGGCCAGCGTCAAGTTTTGCGGAAGAGGTGCCAGGCCATAAGATGTGGTCAAGCTCGTCAGAACGAGGGCAATAAAAGGAATAATCGTGACGACCAGGGTATAAACCAGCAAGGCTACCTGACCGATCCCGCGCAGAACCTGGCCCTCTTTCCTCTGACGTGCTTGGGGCAGCGCCGCATACGTGATAAGGCTATGTCCACTCTCGAAGCGTTGTAAGGCGAGTAAGACGAGCAAGCTACCGAGAGCCAGAACCAGGGACAGAGCCATGGCGATGGAAAAGCTGTCAGGCGTGCTCGTAAAGGAGAGCTCCTGGTAGATCTGGGTGGTAGCTGTAAGAAAATGGGCTGGAATGCCCAGGACGAGCGGAATGCCAAAATCGCCAGCATTGAGGGCGAATACAAGCCCGGTAGCCGCGATGAGGGCCGGCCGTAGAGCGGGCCAGACCACGCTGACAAAGGCTTCCCAACGCCTGGCGCCATGGATGCGAGCCGCCTCAATGGGCCGGGGATCGAGGCGGGCTAGAGTTGCTGAGAGGATGATATAGGTGAGAGGTGCGCTGTGGACTGCAAGCAAAACAATCACTCCTAGGGGTCCATAGAGCCAGGGAAATGTCTGGTGTAGAACGTAATCGCTAAGGCCTCCACGGGCGTAGGCTTGCAGCCAGGAGAAGGCTCCTACAAAAGGTGGAATAAACAGTGGGAGCAAGGCTGCAAGGTGCCACCAGCGTTGCCAGCGTGCTGGAATGCTGTTCACAATCAATGCGCTGGCAACACCAATGATGTGCGCAAGCAGTGTCGAGGCTACAGTTACCTCAACGGTATTTGCGAGCGGCTGCAAGGTATCTGGCTGCCCTAGCACCCTTATAACGCTGCTACCATTCTCGACTACCGTTATGATCAGGATCAGCAGGGGAAGCAAAACAACCCCTGCCAGGATCACCATAGCAAAGAGGATAAGCCGATATGCGACAGAATTACCTGGGCGGCTTACCTGCAAAGGAATGGTGGTTTTTACGTTCATTGGGCTTTGGCAAAGATGGCATGGAACTGTTCTAAGAGCGAGGTGCGCTTCTGCACTATCTGTGACCAGTCCACGCTAGCGAGTTTCGTATGTGCCGGTATCATGCTAGAGCTGCCCAGGGCGGGAGCATATCCCAGTTGCTCCACGGCTGCCTGTCCCCCGGAACTGAAGAGCCAGTCTACGAACTTGTGGGAGAGGGCGTTTTCATGGCCGGCCACGATACTCACCGGAGCGGGAACAGGGATAGCACCGTCCGAGGGCCAGACGACCTCAATTGGCGAACCTTTGGCCAGAAGAGCCCTGACAACGCTATCAAGCGTGA
This sequence comes from Ktedonosporobacter rubrisoli, assembly GCF_004208415.1. Classification (GTDB taxonomy): domain Bacteria; phylum Chloroflexota; class Ktedonobacteria; order Ktedonobacterales; family Ktedonobacteraceae; genus Ktedonosporobacter; species Ktedonosporobacter rubrisoli. Next base: position 10,150,799 of record NZ_CP035758.1, read on the forward strand.
TGCCTATGTTCACGCGCCCGGCTGCTACATCGGTTCCCACAGTGTTAGTAGACTGAACAGTTATCGCGTTATTTTTCTTCAGATTAGAAAAATATGACCAGTTGTAGGTTTGTGAAAGATAGCCAACCATGCCCAGGGTTGTGCCCGAGTAAGCCGGATCACCCAGCTCTACTTGATTTTGATATTTGCCGGAAGTCAGATCCTGCCAGGAGCTTGGAACTGGCAATGACATGCCCTTGTGATAGATGATCACATTGTTGAAGCTAAAGGCTCCCGACCAGTGGGCGTCCTGAAACGAGGCAGGCAATTGAGAGGCGTTGGTGGGCTTGTAAGAGGCCAGGATCTGCTGTTCGTCAAGGCCCGGCATTGCTGTGGGATCGGCTAGCAAAAGAACGTCTGCATGCAGGCTTCCCGCAGCTTTCTCCGCCTTGATGCGCGTGAGTAAAGCCCCGGTACCACCTGTGACGACGGTAACCTTGCTGCCCGGTGCATAACTCTCAAAGGCTTTTGCTAGCAGTTTCCCGTTGGCCTCGGTTAAGGCTGCGTAAACTGTGAGCGAGGTTGGCGTACTGGCGTTGGTAGAAGCTGGCGTGGAACCTGTACTACCACAGCTAGTAAAGATAAGAAGAATAACAAATAGTGCTGGAAATAGGCTAAGACGTGTAAAGAATTTCAACGATTTACTCTCTTTCCGCCAGCCATAAAATGGCTCTGTAGAGGAGCTGGGCTGAACATGCCTTCACAATTACAGGGCGGTCAGCTGGACTCATGAGTGGCATTACGTTTTGCTGATTGTAGATCTTACTATAGAGGAATATTGCTAATGCTGCGTTAAGGCGAGGTAAAATCAGCCTTAATATAGGTGTGAGGTGTACACTTACTAGGCAAAGATGGCACAACTATCTGGCAGCTGGCGAAAATATTCGTATAAACTACCGGTTCATCATCTTCTCATCTGTCTCTCCCTATAATAGAGTGCAGCATTCGCCTTGTAGGGAGATAGCGGTTCTTATCTCAATAAGGCCTATGCTCTCAGGAAAACATGTACAATGGATCTCTCGCGAAGTACCACGCTCTTTACTGTACGTGCTTTCCACAGTCTTTGAAGAAATCGAGAGTAAGGAAGATGTAGCAACATATGAATACGCCTTCGTTTCAAAAGCACCATAATGCGGATACCAGCACTCCTGGTTCCATTCCCCAACCTTTCTCTACTGCCACTCGGGCCCTGAGAAAGGTCCCCGAAGTCACCATTTACTTCTGGATTGTGAAGTTGCTAACAACGGCTATGGGTGAGGCAGCTTCTGACTACCTGGTCTTTCACATCGACCCTTATCTTGCCGTCGCTCTTGGTGGTATTGGCCTGCTTGTTTTATTAGTTCTGCAGCTTTCCATACGTCGCTATGTGACCTGGATCTACTGGTTCACTGTCGTGATGGTTGCAATCTTTGGTACCATGGCCGCCGATGTCGTTCATGTGGTCCTGGATGTGCCCTATCTGGCTTCTACTCTGTTCTTTGCGCTTGTGCTGGCCGTGATCTTCATTATCTGGTACGCAAGCGAACGAACCTTATCCATTCACAGTGTGGCGACACGTCGTCGTGAACTGTTTTATTGGGCCACCATTATGGCCACTTTTGCCCTTGGCACTGCAGTCGGGGATCTGACAGCCGCGACGCTTGGCCTGGGCTATCTTGCCTCCGGGGTCCTGTTTGCAGCTTTGTTTGCGCTCCCAGCTCTTGGCTACTTTTTGTTTGGCCTCAATGATATTGTGGCCTTCTGGTTTGCCTATATCATTACTCGACCGCTGGGCGCATCGTTTGCAGACTGGTTTGGCAAGTCTTCCCTGGGTGGTCTTGGGCTTGGTGATGCAAAAGTTGCCCTGGTTCTAACAGCTTTGATCGTCGGTTTTGTCATCTATTTGACCATCACCCACAAGGAGATCAAGGGCGGTAAGGGCTAAAGGGAACGAGAGCGAGGAAACCGCAGAGCAGGGAAAGAAGTGGTATACTAGTCAGAGTCTTGGGATGAAGAAGAGGCCTTTGGCGATCTGCGCTGGCGGCCCAAAATACTTGCATCGTTGGGATAAAGAGATCCTGCGCACGAAAGGACACTCCAAGGAGCGCGTCGCGCAGTGGCCTTTGTGTGCTTGGGATCGCGTCAGTGCGCGTGATAGGCGGAACTCGCCCAGTTCGGCAGATGCAGGCTTTGACAGCAACGGTGACAGCGACCGCCAGCGCTCGGCTGAAATAACTGGTGATTTCTAGAATCTACTTCGTCCTGGTATATGCTTTCAGAGAAGAAGAGAGGCGTCAACCTAATAGATCTTACTTCTGCTGGGAGTGTTGAGCCTGATAATAGGCAAGTAAGCCTGCGGAGATATCAAAAAAATGTTGTTATCTGACAAGCGTATTATTGAGGAAATAAAGAACGGCAACATCGTCATTGAGCCGTTTGATGAGCGCCATTTGGGGACAAATTCCTATGATTGTCGCCTGGGCGAGTGGTACTTTCAGGGGGATGCAAATGTAGAAATTATGCATCTTGATATTCCTGAAGAGATTCGCCACTACTGGGGAGAGCCGCGCAAGGCCATAGACGGTGTAATCTCTATTCGCCCCGGCACAACCATCCTGGCCCATACGCAAGAGATCATTGGTGGACGTAACGGTTTTCTTGCCAAGATGTACTCACGCAGTACTGTGGCGCGTTCGGGCCTGTCGGTATGCCGCTGTGCTGGCGTTGGTGACGTTGGCTATATCAGTCGCTGGACCATGGAAATTAGCAATCATACCCAGACGACTATTCTGGTCCCGGTAGGTTTTCGTATTTGCCAGCTCACGTTTGAGTATGTGGGAGAGACCCTGAAAGAATATCATGGGAAATATGGCAAACTGCCCCAGGATTGGGTGCCAGAAGACATGTTGCCCAAGCCATATTTTGATTGGGATTATGATGTATATCGTACAGACCGGGGGAAGTAGGCAGTGAGAAAAGGACAACTCATCTCCTTTGAGGGGCTTGATGGAGCGGGTAAGACAACGCAACTGGAATTGCTGGCTGGCTGGCTGCGCGGGCAGGACATTGCCTATATACAAACGCGTGAGCCCGGAGGTACGTCCCTTGGAGCTGAGATCCGTCATCTGTTATTTGGGCGCCCTGAGTTAACAATCACCCCACTTGCGGAGGCTTTCCTGTTCCAGGCCGATCGCGCTCAGCATTTTTCTTCGTTGATTCTACCAGCTCTGGAGGCAGGCAAGATTGTGATTACTGATCGTTGCCTGGATTCCAGTATTGCTTATCAAGGCGCCGCACGTAAGGTAGGCGAAGAACTAGTGAAGCATCTCTCGCTGATCGCGACTCAGGAACATGTCCCTGATCTGACTATTTTGCTTGATCTTGATCCCTTGCTGGTCAACCGGCGAACGGCAGTGGACCAGGATAAGCGCAGCATACGCGAGGCGCAGAGCCGATTTGATCGTGAGACTGAACAGTTTCACCGACGTCTGCGCGAGGCATTTCTGCGGCTTGCGCAGGCCGAGCCCGAGCGCATCAAAGTTATCGACGCCTCTTTGCCTCCCGAACAGATTCATCAGAAAGTGCTGGCTCTGGTCATAGCGCAATTAGACAAAAAATAGCGCCTGGGGAGGCACTACATGGCCTCCAGGCGCTGCTTGCGTTTCTGCGCTTCGAAATAGTCTGGATTCAAATCCAGGGCATGCTGTACAGCTGCTAAGGCCTCTTCTTTCCGGCCTAAGATGCCCAAAACCCAGGCTTTGCCGTCCCAGGCCGGAACATAGTAATTATCGAGGTCCAGAGCCTGCTCGAAATCGGCTAAGGCTTCGGTATATTGGGCCAGCATAGCCTTGCAAGTGCCACGCGTATAAAGAGCCTCTGCGTTTGTTGGCTCAAGCGCTACTGCGCGCTCGGCTGCTGCCAGGGCTTCATTATAGCGGATGGCCGCCGCTAACTGCTGGCTATATTTGAGCCAGAACTTTGCTCGTTGTGCGCTCATACATTTCCATCTTCCTGTTCTAACAACTAGAGTATTTCAGCTCTTAACTATCATGTTGGCCTTGCCAGGCCGCTACGACATTTTGATATGCTTCCCACGTATCCACGTCATAGTCGGCAAGGGTATCCTCCAGTTTAAGGCTGGCAATCTCGTCACGGTGGCGGGCAATGACGCTGCGTCCGCCCTCGTCACCCCGAACTTCCATTAACTCTGGAAAGAGACTGGCCTCGAAGAGAATAGGATTGCCTCGCTTGCCATTATACAGCGGGGCTACAATACGCTTCTGGCTTTCCTGGCGCCTGCCAATGAGGCCATTGATGACGGATGGTGTGACTAATGGCTGATCGCCGAGAAGAATTATTGCGCTGTCGAGCTTCTCGTGCTGCTGCAAAAGAGCTTGCAAGCCTGCACGCAGGGAGCTGCTCATGCCCTGTTGATAGGCGGGATTCTCGATAATGACAAGGGCTTGACGATTTGTATAGGAAGCGATAGCTGCGCGCACTTGATTGGCATGGTGTCCCAGCACTACAACGATCGGTCGGGCTTGAGAGGCCAGGACTGCTGTAAGTACGTGCGCCAGTACCGGTCTGTCTCCCAGCGGAAGCAAGAGTTTGTGCCGTCCGGCTTCCATGCGGCTTGAACTGCCGGCTGCAAGAATAAGGGCAGCTGTAGAAATAGGAGCTGACATGGCTTGGTCTCCTTATTGTGCTGTACTCAATGTATCATAGTTCGCGAGGTCCCTGCGTCCCGAGATCGTGCCGGATCTCACTCAAGGACGTCTGTAATTGTATAATAAGACAGTCAGGAGCGGCGTTGGCTAGAGAATGTAACACATGTCAGTAAACAGGGTATGTGTAATCGGCGTGCCCTTGTCAGGAGATAAAAATGCTAGATACTTCCAATACCACCAGTAGCAATAGCGTGGATGCATTGGATGCTGAAACTCAGGCGAAATATGAGCACTTGCAGGCTATCTTACGTGAGATGGAATCGGTACTTGTGGCCTATTCCGGCGGGGTTGATAGTGCTCTGTTGCTGAAAGTTGCGCACGACGTGCTGGGCGAACGTGCTATTGGTGCTATTGCTTCTTCGCCCACTTATGCCCCGGAAGAGACTGGAGAGGCCCTGGCTGTCGCCGCTCAGATGGGTATTCCCGTGCTCACTCTGGAAACGCACGAAATGGAAGATGAACGTTACGTGGTGAATAATTTCAACCGCTGCTATTTTTGCAAAACAGAACTGTTTACGCAGCTAGAGCCGTTGGCAAAGCAACAGAATGTGCGCTATATTGCTTATGGCGTGAATAAAGACGATGATGGAGATTTCAGGCCGGGGCAGAAGGCAGCGCGAGAATTTGGCGTGCGTGGGCCGCTCAAGGAAGCTGGGATGGGCAAGCGTGAGATCCGGGCCATTGCGCGTATGCTCGGCGTGCCAGTCTGGGATAAGCCGGCCATGGCTTGTTTTTCCTCGCGCATTCCTTATGGAAGCAAAGTAGATCTGGCTTCGTTGCAAATGATCTATAAGGCCGAGAAGTTTCTCCGCGAACTGGGCTTTAAGCAATTGCGCGTGCGCCATCACGATAAAATAGCGCGCATTGAAGTTGAGCGCTCAGAGATAGCGCGGCTGGTGGAAGAAGAGATGAGCCGTACCGTAACCTTTGGCCTGCGTAAAATCGGCTATGCCTATGTAACTGTAGATCTGCTGGGCTATCGCTCCGGTAGCATGAATGAGAGCTTTTTTAAGAAGAAGGCTCAGGAAGCCCAGTAAGGCTAGAGCACAAGGCCAGCCAGGTTCAGTAGTAAATCTTTGGTGCAACATCGCATCGACAAAGCAATAGCGCCTCGTTTTTCGGGGCGCTGTTTTTGTTGCTAGTAGCTCCCGCTGGCGCCCAAAAGCCAGAACTGGAAAGCCTGTGAAATAGCCCTGGCTTCGCCTCTTTTCGGGTTGTCTATGGTATAATCTAAGTGTTTAAATGACACTAATAGCTCAAAGAGTGCTCAGACAGATTTTTCGTTAACGCTTATTAGATAGATAGCAGGAAGAATACAATGCCAGAGCGCATAATTTATCTTGACCACGCTGCTACTACTGCCCTGGATCGGCGTGTGCTGGAAGCGATGATGCCGTATCTAACTACTGAGTATGGTAATGCCAGTAGCATCTATACTCTGGGGCGTCATGCAATGCAGGCGATCGATGGCGCGCGTGAGCAAGTTGCCGATATGCTCAATTGCCGCCCTACAGAGATTGCCTTTGTAGGCTGCGGGTCCGAGAGCGATAATCTTGCGATTAAGGGGATGGCCTTTGCCTCGAAGAATAAGGGTAACCATCTGATAACGTCCTCCATAGAGCATCATGCTGTACTCCATACCTGTCAATATCTTGAACGTTTTGGCTTTAAAACGACGTATCTGCCGGTAGATGAGTATGGAAGTATCGATCCAGATGCGGTCGGGCGGGCCATTACTGACCAGACTGTCCTCGTTTCTATCATGTTTGCCAATAACGAGGTTGGCACAATCGAGCCAATCGCGGAGATCGGGCGTATCTGCCGGGCCAAAAAGGTGCCATTGCACGTTGATGCTGTTCAGGCCGGAGGCGCCATACCTATTGATGTGATAGCTCTCAATGTCGATATGCTGTCGATCTCGGCTCATAAGTTCTATGGTCCAAAGGGTGTGGGAATGCTCTATGTGCGCCAGGGCATGCGCATCTTACCGCAGCTGCAGGGAGGTTCACAGGAGCGCGGGCGGCGTGCGGGGACCGAGAACGTTGCAAGTATTGTAGGGGCTGCGGCGGCCTTGCGCCTGGCTTATGAGGAAATGGAGCAGGAAGCGCCACGCCTTATTGCTTTGCGCGATCGTTTGATCGAAGGCCTGCTAACCATCCCGGCGAGTCGGCTCACGGGCCATCCGACGCAGCGTTTGCCAAACAACGCGAGCTTTTGCTTTGAAGGTATCGAGGGCGAATCGATCCTGTTGAATCTCGATCTGCTGGGGATTGCGGCTTCCTCCGGCTCTGCTTGTACCTCTGGTTCTGTTGATCCTTCGCATGTCTTGCTGGCAATGGGTCTCTCACCCGAATGGGCGCGCGGTAGCCTGCGCCTTACCCTGGGCCGCGAGAATACCGAGGCTGATATCGAGAAGTTGATCTCTGTGTTGCCCGGAATTATCACAAAACTGCGCATGCTTGGCGGTTAAGGCGGCCAGATAGGGCAGCGCATGGAGGCTGCTGAGGGTTAGATGCCTGTGGGAAACGCTGCCCTTTCGTTGATAATTTCGTATAGTCATTTGTGAAATTGGCCTGCAAACAGGCTAAAGAATTAGTAATTTGGCGCATTGTGCACTACCCTCTTTTATGGTACATTTGGAAATGTTGAGAAGAGGAGTAGAGGAATGCGCTCTCTTCGCGGCTATTTGATTATTGGTGTCAGCTCCTGCTGGCGACGATGGGGGTCGCCCTGGACTATGTGCTTTCAATGGCGAAAGGAAAAGAGGTTACTTTTATGGACACACTTAAACGTGAGATGCTATCTCAACGTGTACGCATAGTAAAGCCATCTGGAATTCGTAAATTCTTTGATATAATCAATACAATGCCACAAGTGATCTCGCTTGGCGTTGGCGAGCCTGATTTTGTGACACCCGAGCATATACGTCAGGCTGGCATTGATTCTATTCAAAAAGGGCATACGCGCTATACTTCTAACTATGGTATGCTTGAGCTGCGCCAGGAGATTGCTGCTCTCTTAGAGCGCCGGTATGGACTCTCGTATGATCCCGCGACGCAGATTCTTGTGACGGTTGGGGTGAGTGAGGGCGTTGATCTGGCGATGCGCACGCTGATCGATCCGGGCGATGAAGTGATATCCCCCGATCCGGGCTATGTCGCCTATGAGGCTGATATTATTTTTTCTGGTGGCGTATCGGTACCTGTGCCGACCTATGCCGAGCATAATTTCGCGGTTCGTGCTGCCGAGATTGAGGCCGCCATTACTCCACGAACAAAGATGATCTTGCTGGGCAATCCAAATAATCCAACTGGTGCAGTTATTCCACGTGCTGAGCTCGAAGGCATTGCCAGATTAGCTATAGAACATGATCTTATAGTGGCAGTTGATGAGGTCTATAGCCGCCTGGTCTATGATACCGAACACGTCTGTATTGCTGCATTGCCCGGTATGCAGGAGCGCACGCTGATTCTAGATGGCTTCTCCAAGGCCTATGCAATGACCGGCTGGCGCGTCGGCTATGTGGCTGCCCCTGCTTATATCTTGGAAGCCATGCTTAAAGTGCATCAATATACGATCATGTGTGCAGGTACGGCGGCGCAGGAAGCGGCCATAGAGGCCTTGCGCCACGGTGAAGCCGATGTGCAGCATATGCATGATGATTATGAGCGGCGTGGTCGCATGTTTGTGGATGGTTTAAATCGCCTTGGCCTGACTTGCTGCGAGCCGCACGGCGCGTTTTATGCCTTCCCCTATGTTGGAAATACCGGGATGAGCGACGAAGAGTTTGCGGAAAAATTGCTCTTTGAGGAGTACGTTGCCGTGGTGCCGGGAAGTTCCTTTGGCGCAGCTGGTAAGGGCTATGTGCGTGCGGCTTATTGCACAGCTTATGATCAGCTTGAAGAGGCCCTGGTACGCATAGAGCGTTTTGTCAAAAAACATCAATAAGTAAGCATGTTTAGGACCAGATAGAGCTCTCCTTTGCGAAGTGTGCGCCTGGAGAGCTCCTGGGACATCTGGCGTATGGGAGGGGAGTTTTGCCCTAGCGCGAGATTCTTGCGCGTTCTATCCCATAACGGAAATCATCTTGCCAGAGGGCATTTTCGGCAAATCTGCTCGGCCGAAATGGCGTCAGGTCGATGCTTGAGCTTCCTCGGGTAATCAGTTCGGAGAGACATTTGCCAATCGCGGGCGCAGTTTTAAACGATGTTCCGCTATCACCTGCCATGCAATAGAGGCCTTGGTAGGCAGGAAGCGCGCCGATCATAGGATGTCCATCGGGACTATCCATCAGCATACAGGCCCAGCCGCCCCGCATCGGGCTGGCTTGCATGCCTGGGAAGCGTTTAGAAAGATACTCACGACATAGGGCAATGTAATCTTGTTCCAGTCCTTCAGCATAATCGTCAGGATCTCCTGTGGGAAGCTGTTCCCTATCTACTCCTACCAGCGTGCAATTTCCATCAATAGGCCTGGCCCACATGCGATTGATGCGGTCAAGATAGGTGAGATGTTGAGGCGAGCGTTGATAGGGCCAGCGAAATACGCTGACACGTGCACGGCGTGGAATAAGCCCCAGATCCAGACCAAGTGGCGCAAAGAGCTGGTTAGCCCAGGCTCCGGCAATGACTATCACAACCGGCGCTTCGATGGTCTCGTGAGCTGTGGCAACCCCTTTTACCCGCTCACCTTCGATAATGATGCGCACGGCTGGCGTGTCTGTACGGAACTCCACGCCTTGCGCAGATGCAGCTTGCATAAAGGAATAAGTAGTCGCGTTGGGGTCAGCAAAGCCAGATTCGGGCTCGTAGACGACGTGGGTGACGTCATCTACATAGAGGGAAGGATCAAGGGCTTGCGCCTCAGCTGGCGTGATGATCCGTGTGTTTACCCCGAGCTGCTGATGTAAGGCCACGTTAGTTTCCAGATCCTCGCGATCCTGAGGCCGGGTAAAAAGTAGGAGTCCTACGGGCCGATAGCCACATTTTCCTCCAACCAGGTCTTTCCAATGTTTAAAATAAGTGAGACTCTCAAGGGCAAGCTCTGTTTCTGGTTTATTGCCATAGCTTGTGCGAACCAGGGCTCCACTCTTGCCGCTGGCTCCTGCTCCAACAAACTTGCGCTCCAGAACAACGATCCGCTTGACTCCTGCCTGGGCTAGATGAAATGCTGTACTGGCCCCATTTACGCCAGCTCCAATGATAATGACATCGGCTGTAGTCATGTTGAACTCCACTGTGCAATCGAAATATGGCAAGTAGCAAAGGCTACTTGCCGGTCGCCTGCTCTATAGGAAAAGTATACATGATAGCGGTCATCTGCAATCCCAGGTCAGTCTTTTCTCGGTTACCTGCTAGTTGGGGGTCGTCTATACAGCTAAGCGCTCAAAAGATGCTTTGGGGTATGGAATAGTAAAGTATGAGTTTTGGTCAATGGTGAGCAAGAAATAGTTGTAGGGTGAGTAGGCAGGCCAGACCGGCCAGGATCGTGAGCAAGACGTTCTTGGTACGCCAGGCTACTAGAATAGCTACCAATCCTGCAAAGAGGCGACTGTTGCTAAGCGATAAGTCTAGCGAAGTTCCTGATAAAAAGAGGGCTGGGGCAATGAGCGCCGATAGCACTGCGATAGGCACGAAACGTAAAGCTTGCTGCAGTGCCGGTGCTATCTGGGTTTTGCCCAGAAAGACGATAAAAGAGAGACGAATACCCAGGGTCAACAGACCTATAACCAGAATCGTAATCAAGAGCAACCCTGCAGACATATGAGCTCCTTATTAGACAGGCTTGATGTACTTTGTATCGACGAGTAGGCCAACGGTAATTCCTATCAGGGAAGCAGCGACTATACCTAACTTTAAGGGCAAAGCAACAACGAGCAAAGAGACAATGGCGGCGCTCAGGGCGGCGATAGTGCTGGCCCGATCCTTGAGTACGGGGACGACAAGAGCAATAAAGGTGAGCGTTGCTGTAAAGTCGAGCGACCAGCTTGCCGGTATTTGACCGCCAAGGAAGATGCCTATGGCTGTGCTTACTTGCCAGGTGGTCCATAGTACCGATCCGGCTCCCAGGAAATACCAGTGCGTGTGTTCGCCTTTGCCGATTCGCTGGTAGCGTGAAATAGCGACTGCATAAGCCTCATCGGTTAATAGGTAGGCAAGCAGCCATTTCCAGATTGGATAAAGTTTGCGCAGGTAGGGCGCCATCGAGGCACTATAGAGTGCATGGCGAATGTTGATAATAAAGGCAGTCAGGATGATGACCGGTGAAGGCGTTCCTGCGGCAACAAGCTGGGCAATTACAAATTGGGCTGAGCCTGCGAAAACAATGCAAGACATAGCCTGCGCCAGGACAGGTGATATGCCCGCGCTGAGTGCCGATACACCGTAGATCATGCCAAAGGGAGCAGTTCCTAAAAGAATAGGCAGCTCATCCCTGACGCCTTGTAAGAATTCAGAATAGTGAATCTTCATATCAGGCATTATAAAAAATGCTGAGTAGGTCGTCTTGTCTGATATTGCTATTTTTGTTGAAGCTTATAATATTGGCCTGGTGGGACGCCAACAATGCGCTTGAAGTGTTTGGTGAGATGGCTCTGATCAGCAAAGCCCACGGCCAGTGCTGTATCCACGCCACTCATGCCGGAGCGCAAGAGTTCTTTGGCGCGCTGGATGCGTAGCTGGAGCTGGTAGGCATGTGGGGGCAAGTGGACTTGTTCACGAAATAAGCGTAGTAGATGAAATGGGCTGAGTTGAGCGACCATTGCTAGCTGCTCAAGCGAAATATTTTCGGTATAATGCTCATCGAGGAAAGCGCGTGCGCGTTTGAGGCCCTGATGTTCTTTGGGAAGAGGGCCAGGTTGTGGATGGTCGTCAGCATGGCGAACAATTAAGCGGGCGAGCATCCAGAGGAGCCGCGATTCCCGCTCCAGGCTAGAAGCCTGCTCTTCAAGGATGCGATGGGTGAGGGCAATTTCTGCCATCAGTTCTGGATCATCAATAACTGCCTCACCAAAGAAGGGAAAATCTCGTGGCTTGCCGACAATCTCGGAGGCGGCACGTTGTAACAGTTCGGGTGAGGGATAGAGTGCTCTGTACGTCCAGCCATCTTTGGTTGCTGATGATCCTGTATGCATTTCGCCAGGATTGATGAGCACGATACTGCCAACCGGGGCGATATGGTGACGATGCCGATAGCCGAATTGCTCTGCGCCTCGCTCGACGACACCTATAACATAGGCTTCGTGGGTATGTGGGGCAAAGGTGTGAGTAACATAGGTGGCATGTAAGAGCTCAAGATTGCTGAGCATGGGATCTTGCCAGAATTTGGTACGTTCGCGTGTATCCATCGGGCATTAGCATCTCGTTTAGTAGAAATTTAGCGTGCGTCAATACATCTAAGCATACCATATTTTATCGGCAAACGTTAAGCTTTAAGTGAGGAGTTGCCAGAGCCTGAGAGGAAGCTTTAGCCCTTGTGGGATTGGTGCGGGCTTCTGCTTGATCTCAGGAGGATAATGAGCTTATCATCTGTCTGTATGCTGGCCAGACCTCCTCTAGAGGCTAGCGAGGTGCTGGCCTTGTGTCTCCTGGTGGTGGTTGCCCCTGCTTAGTCTTCAGCTCCTACGGGTCCCCATTCGGCCTGGGCCCTGTCGCGTTTGAGCTCAAAGATATTGGGCTGTTGCAAGGCCCATGCTGTATAGTCCCAGAGCTCGCCTGCTTCCTCAGCATGAGGTACTGTATTGATGATGGGACCATAGAAGCCTACGTTGGAACCTTCAAGCGCGATAGTGGGCACGCCAAAGCCGTGATAGCGCTGCCTCGCTTCCTGGTAATCGTTGAGTACGTCCTGTATCGTACTTTCGTCAGCCAGGGCCTTGTCAACAAAGTCAGCTCCCAGGCCAGCCTTCTCGGCGCAGGCGCTTACCACTTCGCGTTGCCTGATATTCTCCTTACGGGCATGCGCTGCGTTACCAAGAGCTATATAGAGCTTTTCTATCGCTTCGTTACCTTTCTCACGACGCGCAAGCGCCAATGTGCGCAAAGCCGCCCAACCCGCATCATTTACATAATCGGGCTGGCTACCTTCCTTACGATTTACTTCGGCCAGGCTAAATAGGCGCCAACGAATATCGATTGGGCGCACTTTACGGGCCTCGCGAATCCATAAGGCCGTGCGCCAGGCCAGGGGACATAGTGGATCAAAGTGAAAATTGAGACTGACGGGGGTATTTGCCTCTTTGATGCTCATAAAATAGGGTCCTCCAATGTCTTCTAAGGTGAAAGCTCCCAATGCTTCATTTTATGAAGCTAACAAAGATAGCATATGCCGTTGAGCGAAGGCATGTCAAGTTGTAATGGAGTATATTTTCCTGGCTCTTCTTATTATTTAGGGGATTGTATGGAAAAGAGGATGCTGCAGATATCATCGGTAAAATTATTACAAGGTCAGAAATAAACGGCTTATCCAGCTTTTGCTAGTTAGTTGGGATGGGAGGTTAATCCAGGAAATAGAAGCTCATCGGGCGAGAGATCCTGTCCCGGCTCATATGTGAGTAGCTGCTCTTTGGGCTTCCTGGGCCTATGTATGAGAGAAGAGAGCCAGTTTTTGTGATGGGGAAGATAAATTATATAAAGTGGATGTTTTACATCCTCTAGGATGCGTGTGATCTCATGGGTAGTCAGTAGAATACCATTTCCGTTGCGCACAAACAGGAGGATGCCGTCGCACTCCATCTCCTGGGCAATAGTATAAATGCTTAGCGTTATATCATGCGTAAAGAGCTCAATGCGTTCGACGGGGACTTCCAGGCTGCTGGCTCTATGGCGAACAAATTCTAAGAAATCCCTTGATTGCTCGACCTTTTCCGGTCGAACACGTTCAGCCTTTGTATCTGCTATACCGATAAGGGATAGGAGAACAAGCGTTGCGCGATATTTATAGGCCTGTGTTATGGCCTGATTGATTGCGCTAGCCTCTATTCCATGGGTGAAAGGAAGTAACAGACGCATTATTTTCATCACCAGATTTGTTGCTATTCATGTAGGTCATCAGGAGGGATCTCCTGCTTCTGCATAAGAATATAATGTAAAATCTCACAAGAAAAGCTCAGGGCTCAGGTGGGAAAGCTAAAAAAAAGCTCAAGATGGAGAGAGATCGGGCTCTTACCGGTCTGGTAAGGCCAGGAGTGGATTGCAGATTAGGAGTTGGCTATGGTCAAAAGAATGGGGCTCATTGCGCTGGCCTTAATCGTGATACTGGCGGGAGGATGGTTTCTATTGAACAAAAATCATGCCTCTCAACCTCCCGGGACTACTTTAGCGCATACGTGTGTAAAGCAGGAAGGTGCGCCAGCTTGCGGCAAGTTGTTAGTCTTTTCAAAGACGGCTGGCTTCCGTCATGCCTCGATTGGGGCTGCTATTGCGGCTATCAAAAAGCTAGCCACCGAGCATGGAGTTGAGGCCGATTTTACTGAAGATGCCAACATGTTTACCTTTACAAAGCTGAAACAGTATAACGCTGTGGTATTTCTGCTTACCAGCGGAGAAGTGTTTGATAGCCAGCAGCAGCAAGCCTTGATGCAATATGTGCATGCCGGTGGAGGGTACGCAGGTGTCCATTCGGCTAGCGATACGGAGCATAGCTGGCCCTGGTATGGCAAGCTGGTCGGGGCTTTTTTCCTGAGCCATCCAGCGGTGAGTCAGGCCACTATCGATGTTGTCGATGCCGCCCATCCCTCGACTTCTATGTTGCCAGTGCATTGGTCGCGCACCGATGAATGGTACAACTTTGCGACAAATCCTCGCGCTAGCGTACATGTCTTGCTGCAGGTGGATGAACATACCTATAAGGGTGGGACGATGGGTGCGGACCATCCAATTGCCTGGTATCACTCCTTTGAGGGAGGCAGGGCGTGGTATAGCGCATTGGGGCATACCAGCGAAAGCTACTCCGAGCCCTTGTTTTTGGCCCATCTGTGGGGAGGGATTAGCTATGCGGCTGGCTGGGCTTAATGGCAACGAAAAGGGACAAGCTTGACGCTTGCCCCTTAACTTTTTGACTAAAATTTCGCTTTAGCACTCGCTATGTCCGCAACTGTAGCATTTACGGCATCCCTCTTCGTAGACCATGGTATTACAGCCGCACTGTGGGCAGAGATTCCCGGTTACGGTTAGATTGCTCAGGCTTGCAGGATCGAATGGTGGATCATGCGGTTCCTCGTCGCCATTGCTGTGATGGTTGCCATTGCCGTTGTGGTTGGCTGCTTGCTCTTCTTCGCTGGCTGTCTGAACTTCCAGCGATTCCAGATGGAGCTCTAGCGCGCGCGCTACGCCATCCGGTAGCGAACGAACTTGCTGTACGCCAAAGCCAACGGAACGACTGCCACCAATACCACGCAGTTGTTCAGAGATGACCTTCATGCGATCAACCTGCGATAGCGGGCTGAGCAGCTGCAGGTTGAGCGAGATCAGGCGGCCAAGAGCCTCCGAGAGGGCGGCAATATCGCTACCGGCTTTACCGAGATTGACAAAGACCTCAAACGGGCCTTGCTCATCGCTGTTGACGGTGATATTGATTTTGCCTTCGGGCGCTCGTACCTGCCTGGTGTAGCCCTGAACGACGGGCGGACGCTCTTTAATACCATGCTGGATCGAGGTCACCGGTTCCAGCATAGGTACCTGGGCCGCCTGAGCCTCAGCAGTTTTTTCGCTGGCCTTCTTCTCGTCTTCGACGCGGGTAAGGACTGCATCGCGTGAGCCATCGCGGTAGTAGGTAATGCCTTTACAGCCCATTTCGTAGGCCAGGCGATAGAGCGTCTCTACCTGTTCGACTGTATGGTTGTTGGGCGCATTCACAGTCTTGCTTATACTAGAATCCGTATAGCGTTGCACCATTGCCTGTACACGTACATGTTCCTCGGGCGTAAGATCCTTGGAGGAAACGAAGTATTCGGGCGTTGGCTCGTTAGAATGCTTATCGCGCCACTCTTGAAGCAAGGGATGGTACAGAATGTGTTCACCCGTGCGATCGCGGCGGATCATCGCAAAGTCGTAGACCGGCTCAATCCCGGAACTGACTCCGGCCAGCAGGCTTGTGGTCCCGGTGGGAGCCTGGGTGAGCAGGACGGCGTTGCGAATGCCCTGCTTGCGAATCTTCTCCTGCAGATGCTTGGGAAGTCGCTTGATGAACTTGCCTTGCATATATTTATCGCGCTCGAAGCGGGGGAATGAGCCCTTTTCGGCGGCGATATCGGTCGAGGCCTCGTAGGCGGCATCGCGGATGGTTGTATAGATGCGCTCAATCGTCGGGAGCGAGGCTTCGGTCCCGTAAGCGATTTTCATCTTGATGAGGGCATCGGCAAGTCCCATCGTGCCCAGGCCGGTGCGGCGCGTGCCTAGCTGGGCTTCCCGGTTATCCTCAATGAAGTACTCGGTTGAGTCGATCACATTATCAAGGAAGCGCATAGCTATCTTGCTGACCTGGGCCAGGCGCTCCCAGTCCATCTTGCCATTCTTCACAAAGGCCGACAGGTTGATAGCACCCAGGTTGCAAACTCCATAGGGCGGTAGGCCCTGCTCACCGCAATTGTGAAGTAAAAGACCATTTCCGACGAAAAGATGCATTTCGTGTTCGGTTAAATCGTAAACAGGCTCTTCTCCGTCAGGAATAAGCTTCTCGAAAGTCGCAAAGAAGCTTTCATGGTTTGGTCCATACTTGTATTTAGTGAGAAAATCTTCAAGCTTACGCTGCTTTTCAGCTGTCAGGAAACCAATGCGTTGTGCAAACCTGAAAAGATTGTCTTTGGAGATCGTCAGATCGTGATATGCTTGACACGTATAGGCACTCGTGCTCCCCTTACCATCTGGCAAGTTACGTATTCCCTGATCTCGGCGATTTTTATAGATGCGCGATGCGATACCGAAGTTCAAAAGCAACCTCTGCACATCTTCCAACAATGTTTGGCTGATCGAGGTCAGACGAACAGATATACCCTTTGTAAGATTGCCTTGTACCGAACCATCAGCAGTAAAGAGTGCGGAGAGAAAGCCTTGCTGCATCTCCTGCGAGCCCCTTAGAACGGAGATAGGTACCTGAAGCTTACTTTCGCGCAGTTCAGGATCGATGAGATGTAGCAACCTTGTAGATTCAACACGCGTTTCGTTACGTGCTGTAATTTCAATAATGCCTACTGGATATTCGCGTAACCTTTGATTGACTTCTGGGTTTGTGACCAGTCGATTTACAGCTTCGGCGAAGTGTGTAGCAAGGGCTTGCTCAGCGCCAAAGAAGGAGAGTACCACGCTACCCTGGCGTTTGGTGTTAATGTATCCATCACCAATAAGCCAGCCAAGTACCTGCCCAAGATCAGTATTACCTGACTTACCAAAACCTCCCTCGGTAGCAAGCATAACAATCTTATCATTGGCAACAAGCTCGCCTGCTTCTTTCCATCCATTATTGGTAAGCACTTTGTGATCGCGGGTAAGGCGTACTGTGTATCCTTCTTTAGTCTGAAGTCGATATACTGGTTTAATGCCCGTTGAGAAAACATGGCTGGCTTGGCGCAGCGAGCTTGTTGGTGCTACCTTGACAGTTGTCTCACTGCCTGTATGACCTGCAAGGGCCATTTCCTGCACTTTAATGTCGGGTGAAACTACTGTGATCGGCGTGCCTTGCTCAGCTAGCTCTTTTGCTGGTATCAAGCCATTGTCTGTGTAGATCAGGGTATCGCCAGTTACGCAAGGATTGACGCAGCGGATCGTTTCGTAATACCAGGTGTTGGATTCTTTATTGTAGCGATCGATAAAGACCATACCAGGCTCGGCCGACTCCCAGGCCGAAGTACAAATCAGATCCCAGAGCTTGCGCGCCCGAATCGTCTTCTTTACTTCTCCCTGCCAGGTCAGGTTCCAATCAGTATCATCCTTGACGGCCTGCATAAAGGCATCGGAGATACAGACCGAGAGATTCGCATGCTCGATTTTGCCCGGCGTGCGCTTAACCGTGATGAACTCCTCAATGTCTGGATGGGTATCGTCAAGCATGAGCATGAGTGCGCCACGCCGCGAGTTGGAGGTATAAAGACCGCCTCCTGCCAGCATATGCACATCCTCAACCTCGAAGTCATAGACTTCGGAGGGACCTAGCTGCTTGATAGAGACAATGGCATCGGATAGCACGCCTAAATGCGTATCGAGACGCTCGGCCCGGGCAGCACCACCAGCAGCTTGAACGCGTTCACGTACCCTCAAGAGCGCCGAGGATGACCCTCGCTCTTTTGTGGCCATAGTCAGACCTTGCTGGGTGTGGCCAAACAGGGCTTCTGCCTGCGCGTTCTCCATTGCATTATGATTGCCTGCGTCCTGCTTGTCTTTGTTTCCGGCTATGAAGGCGCTGAAACGCTCCTTAAATTGAGCTCCTGTGATGATGAGGCGCCAGACTTGTTGCCCATCATGCTTGCGACCCTGCAGCGCTACATGTGAGGCGATGCCATGTGCTAGCAAGAGCTCTTGAATATCTGTGAGCAACTCACGCTTCGCGCTGGTAATGCCATAGCCCTCTTGCCTGCCATGCTCGCCGTTATTAGCTTCGAAGCAGCCGCGGATAAAGGCAGCCACAACCTCAGCCGGAGAACTGAAGATTGCCGTAGGAACACGCATAACTTCAGCCTGCACTTTGAGCAGTTCGTTTTCCTGCAGCCAATCCAGCAGAACTGGCGACGCCTGCATGAGTGAAATTACGCTCTGCACCTTCTCGGGCTGGCTCTTGGCGATCGCTAGTAAGAGGCCTTCGTTATCCTGCCCGCTGACTTTCTTGCCAGATGTTCCGTGTTCTGCGCTGTAGAGATAACCCAGCAGGTAAGCCAGGTCTGCTGTAAGATGCGTTGGTAAGCTGATGTTCTCGTCACGAGCTGTATTCAATCTTGCCTGGATGGCCGGGCTGATCGTTAGGGGAACAAGAGGTAGCTCGCTCTTCGTCCCTTCGCCAAGCAGCAAGAGAATTTCGTCGCCCTCTTCAAGTTCACGCAGAGGAATAGTGACGATCTCGCCATTGCGAAGCACGCCCATTTTGTGATCTAGCGTCACGCGGACCCGATAGCCTCGGCTAGTTGTGACTTCGTAGAGATCTTTGATGCCGTTACGGAAGACATAGCTAAAGGGCCGCAAGCCCTTGTGCGTCTGGGCCTGGATTTTCTCGCCGCTATCTAAGCGATCTGCCAGCTCTCCGGCGGGGATAAGGCCGCGATCTGTGACTATACGCTCAGTAGGACCGAAGCAGCCGCCTTGCTGGATGACATCTCCTGTGGCTACCGAATACAATTGCGCCCATGAGCAGGGACCCGAAGCCGTACCGTTGACCGTCTTGATATAGGAGCCGCGAGGTCGCAGCGTCGAAAGGTTGATGCCAACGCCTCCTCCGCGGGCCATGATCTCTGTCATCACCTTCAGATTATCGAGAATACCCTGACGGCTGTCTTCCGGGCTCGGTATCACAAAGCAGTTCGAGACGACTATACCGGCCGAAATGAACGAGTGGTCTTCCTCAACCTCAATATCTAATACTGTACCGGAATAATCCTTGACAGCTATTTCATTGATGCGCACCCACTTCAGGTCATCGTATTCAAAGTAATATTTCAAATCGATCTCATGCTCAGGGGCTGGAACACCAAAGAAGCGGTCGAAAAGCGTTCCGCACTCATTAGCAGTAGCCTGAAGGCGGTAGGCAGGTACCCTTCCTAAACGATGGGTATTCTCGCGAATTGAGAATAAATAGCCCAGACGTAGCAGTAGCTGATGAATCTGTGCCGTAAGTACTCGATTTGCCAGAGCTATACCAAGCTTATTGCCGGATATATAGCCATCGGCACTGAACAAGCCACGTAACAACTCCAGCGTGAGTTCATTTGGCAAATACATGAGTTGATCAGGAATACGCTTATTATAGCTGTAGCAGCCGAGGAATGCCTTAAAGAACTCTCCCAGGGGCATAGAATTGACCCATAGATCATACCAATGCTCTGTGCTGCTTAGTTTGATAGCAGGTTCAATACCAAATTTGGCTTCGATAATACGTACAAGTTCTTCTGCTTCTTTTTGTTCATCCAAAGAAAAAACGATTTTGATGCCCGATGGAATATCCGTACCAGAGCGATGAGTGACGCAACCATCTCCTAGCCAACGGCCAAAAAGGTAGCACAACTCGCTATCGAGTACGAGGCTTTCGTTAAGCTTGTAGTGAGTTCCCCAGTCGGATACTTGCCCATGATAACCACGTGTGGTAGCTTTAAAGAGCTTACCATCTTGCGTTTTGTATCCTGATATGTAATCCTGCAAATTGATAGTTTCGGGCGTACTTTCCTCGCTATTGTAGGCTATGGCAACATAATCCCCGGGCCTTAATTCTTTGGCTGGAATCCAATCTGGTTCGTGCTGAAGGCGAAGGCCATCGCGTGACCTATGCTTGTTAACCCACTCCGAACGAATAATATATATTTTGTGGTCGCCTGTGACGCGTAAATCATCATAACCTATTTTCTTAGGGCGGATGATGTAAAGTTTTTCCTCGGTCTCGCGCTCAAATTTATGCAACACTGGGCGCAAGCGATTACGATGTGTTACTACCTGATCCCCAATTTTGATTTCTGCAATTGGGCGATAACCATGTGCTGTAAGCACCTCCTGATCAGGAGGCATACAGTTATAAAATGTAACCTGATGGCCGGTGCCAGCGCCGGCGAGAATACGACCTCCCGGCACAAATTGAAAATCGTGCAGCGCCTCAAAGAACTTCTTTTCCCATTCCCCGCGCTTCTCCTCAGTTGTCTCAACCGCAGCAATACCACGCGCCACGCGGGCCCAGAGCTGCTCTGGATAGAACTCCAATGGCTGCCCGGAGGCATCCTTAAGTGAGTATCTATCCATAAAGACCTTTTGGCGAATTCCTTCCAATTGTGTTATATTCTGGGAGTCGTCTCCTTTCGGATTTTGAGAAGGGCGCTCCTTGTGCTCCAACATCCTGCATTGCTCCTTTATTGATAAATAAGGACTAAATATGCCGAAAATAACCTCGTGCAAGGCTTTAGGTACTAGCTAAAATTTGTTTGTCGCAACTCAGTATACTCGCAAAAAATCGCAAATGCAACCCTTTCGACACAACATATTGAGTTCTCAGAAACTTTTAACACAAGATATTGATTGTGTTCTCCATATGGTATGATGAGCTTACTGGCTTATTGAAATGCTTCCATGTTTACTGCCCTGGCAAGGGCATAGCACATATTCTTTGGAGGACCCATGAAGGCGGAAATCTTATCGTGTGGCACCGAATTGCTATTAGGTCATATTACCGATACCAATGCCACCTATTTATCCCAGAATCTGACAACCCTTGGTATTGATCTCTACTTCGTTTCGCAGGTAGGCGATAACCTGGGCCGCATTGTTGAAACCTTACAGCGGGCCTGGCAGCGGGCAGATTTAATCATCATGACCGGCGGCTTAGGACCAACAGAAGACGACCTGGCGCGCGAAGCAATCAGCACCTTACTGGGCGAGACCATGCAAGTCGATCCTCAGCTGGAAGCTGAATTGCGTAAGAGATTTTCGCATTTAGGCGCACAGATGCCCGAGCGCAATTTGAAGCAAGCCAGCTTGATTCCCTCAGCGCGCGCTTTGCCAAATCCTGTGGGGTCTGCCCCCGGCTGGTGGGTAGAGAAAGAAGATCATATCATCATAGCCATGCCAGGAGTTCCTAGCGAGATGTATCGTATGTGGGAGCAAGAGGCAGTGCCCAGGCTGAGCCCTTATACAGATGGAATGATGTTTACACGCATTCTGCGCGTGGCTGGTCTTGGCGAATCTTCAGTTGAAGAGCAGCTGGGCGCCTTAATCCATAGCAACAATCCCACACTTGCCACCTATGCCAAACTAGACGCTGTAGATGTACGCATCACCGCTAAGGCCGAGACAAGAGAAAAGGCAGAGCTGCAAGTTCTGGAGATGGAAGCGCAGGTACGACAGATTTTAGGACAGCACATCTTTGGGATTGACAAAGATACCCTGGCCAGCGTAATAGGAACTTTGTTGCAGGAGCGCCGGCAAACCCTGGGTATTATGGAATCGCTGACTGGCGGCCTGCTTTCCGGTATGATTACCGATATTCCGGGAAGCTCGCGTTACTTTGTCGGTGGCCTGGTAACATATAGCAGCGAGCTCAAAGCCCAGATGGGTGTACCCCAGGAAACCTTGCAACAATTTGGCGCTGTGAGCGAAGAGACAGCGCGTGCAATGGCCCATGCCGTGCGCCAAAGGCTGGGTACCACTTATGGCCTGGGTATCACCGGCGTCGCCGGCCCCGATAAGCAGGAAGATAGACCTGTTGGCACAGTATACATAGCTATCGAGGGTCCACAAGGAACCTTTGCCTCTCAGAGAGCGGGATGGACCTCCAGCCGGAGCGATAATCGCCGCCGAGCTTCCCTGGCTGCTCTGGATATCCTGAGAAGATTTCTTGCCGGCAGCCTGACGCCCGAGAGCTAGCAGCTCGCTTGGTAACTACGAGCGCCTATGCTATTAGCCCCTCCTAAAACCCTTGTATCTTTACAGGCAGGGTGTTATTATCTGGAAGACGATCAAGCTAGTGCAGTGTCCTCAAAGCGGATCGCCGAGAGCCAGACAAACAATCCTGCCGTCTATATCTTCCCGATAGGGCTTAGTGGGCAGGAGAATGCCAGGCAGGCTCATTGAGCATCATCACTTAGAAGGGGCGGGATGAGAATAGGTCAGGCCTGTTCTTGCCTGTATATGCGTAATGGATGATACATCACGCAAAAAGCTTCGGAAACCGCAGACCAAAGACCGCGCTGAGCACCGCAAGCAGGCGCGGTCGCGTTTTCGTTTGAGTCGATCTTCACCTATATTTAGACTTCTCGCTGTACTTGGTCCGGGGCTAATCGCGGCTAACGCTGGCAATGATGCGGGTGGAATTGCAACTTTCTCTACATCCGGCGCTAGCTATGGCTATAATTTGCTCTGGGCACTTATTATTGCCGGCTTCTGTCTGGCGATTGTGCAAGAAATGTGCGCGCGTATGGGCGCGATAACCGGCAAAGGCCTGGCGGACCTGATCAGAGAGCAATTTGGCGTGCGCTGGACAGCGCTTGCCATGCTGGCCCTGCTCATTGCCAATACGGGAGTAACTGTCTCGGAATTTCTTGGCATAGCGGCGGCCGTGCAGGTATTGGCCAATGATCCACATACGCCACTAGTCTATATAGTAGTACCTGTCTCAGGTTTGATTATCTGGTGGCTCGTAACTAAGGGCTCATACAGGCGCGTCGAAAAGATCTTCCTAATCATGTCCCTTGGCTTTCTTGCCTATATTCCAGCAGCCTTTTACTCACATCCATCCTGGGGCGATGTCGCCAGGCAATCTGTCTTGCCCCATATAAGCACTGATGGCGCCTATTTATTGTCTGCAGTGGCCCTCATTGGTACCACGATCAGCCCATATATGCAGTTTTTTGTCCAGTCTTCAGTAGCTGACAAAGGCATTCCCTCCGGCGAATATTTTTACGAGCAACTTGATGTCTATAGCGGCACCTTCTTTGCCGTCATTATTGCCGGTTTTGTCATCATCACCACCGGCGCTACCCTATTCCCTAATCACCCTGTTGCAACAGCTATCGACGCGGCAGTCGCTCTACGCGACTTTGCCGGACCTTATGCCTCTATTCTCTTTGGCGTCGGCCTCTTTGGGGCTTCTCTGCTGGCTGCCGCCGTTTTACCTCTCTCAACCTCGTATGGGATTTGTGAAGCCTTTGGTTTTGAGCGCGGCGTCTCGCGCAGCTTTAGCGAAGCGCCAGTCTTTCAAAGCATTTTCACAGGCCTGATTATCCTGGGCGTGCTTATAACGCTGATCCCAGGCCTGCCTATTATTCAAGTCTTGATTGTGCTGCAAAATGTCAATGCGGCAATGGTCCCTATTCTGCTTGTGTTTATTATCTTGCTGGTGAATAATCGGCGCCTGATGGGCAAACATGTCAATGGTGTCGTCTTCAATATCATTTCCTGGGCCACAGTGATTTTGATAACTGTACTGGTATTAATGTTATTGGCCAGTACAATCTGGCAGGCATTTACCGGTTAGCCTTTCTTATATAGGGAGAGCGGGTGAATGTCTCGCATCTTTTGCTGGCTGTGTGATAAGATACAATTGGTCTAATGTCGTTGCTGACCAGATGCGAGGCAGAGAGTGTATCCATATTCTAATGAGGCTTCTGAATATCGAGACGCAAAGAATCAAGCGGGAGAGATGGACTATGCCCATCCCGACTACTATCAACAGCCGCCCGAGGCTGCTCGCTTCATGCCGCCTCAGAACGAAGCCCTGACAGAGCCGCCCAACTATAGCGATAATGCCCAGGCTGAATATAGTTATATGCCCGTCAAGGCTTATCGCGGCCCTGCAGATATCGAAAGCTATACAGCTCAGATGAGCGCAGAGGCCCAGGCTGCGCAAAATGGAGCTGGCGAAAAGAAGAAACGTAAGGGGCTGGCAGGCATTGGTGGAGTACTTCTTGCCGCGGTTGCCTGGCTACTCAAGCTTAAAGGGCTGGTATTTTTGCTCAAATTTGGCTGGGCAGGCATCTCGGCATTGATTTCGATTGTCATCTATGCAACGTTTCTTGGCTGGCCCTTTGCTATCGGTCTGGTTGCCATGTTTTTCATTCATGAGATGGGCCACGCCATCGTCATGAAATTGAAAGGCATCCCCATGGGCGCTATGATCTTTATCCCTATGCTGGGAGCTGCCGTAACTATGCGTAACATGCCGCAGAATGCTCGTGATGAGGCAGAGGTAGGGATTGCGGGACCGCTGGCCGGCGCTATTGCTGCTTCGGTTTGTCTGGCCGTGGCGGAAATAAATCCCCATAGCCATGCAGCCTGGGCGCCTTTAGCCTACCTTGGCTTCTTCTTGAACTTATTCAACCTTATACCGGTTGTCCCCTTTGATGGTGGTCGGGTCCTGGCAGCCATTGATCGGCGCATCTGGATTATCGGCTTTATCGCCTTGCTAGCTTTTCAGATCTGGTCCTGGTTCAATGGTAACCCATCCTTATGGCTGCTCCTGATCGTCATTATGGCTGCAACACAGCTCTGGTCTCGTGGCACGGCATCGGGTAATGCCAGCTATTATCAAGTGCCGGTAGGCACACGGATTATCCTTACCCTGCTGTACTTTGGCCTGGTCGCAGTGCTGGCTTTAGGCATGTCCATGGCTCACGCCTTGATGCCCATTGGTACCCACATTTTGTAGCAAAACCTGCATAGCATGGCACCTTTTCCAGGTGCCATGAGCTCCGCATCTCTATTTGCTGCGTACTTCTACGCCCGCTGCTTGTTCAAGCACTCTGAGCAGCGAAGTATAATCATCCTGTCCATAGCCAGCCGCCTGAGCCTTCTCGTACATTTGGCGCACCAGGGTAGTTATCGTCGCGGGTGTTTGATTCTCGGTAGCCAGATCAAGGACCAGGCCAAGATCTTTATGCAAGAGATCAGTCATAAAGCCTGGCTGAAAGCTGCCATTAAAGGCGCGCAGCGGAAATTGATTGGCCAACTGCCAGTTTCCACCAGTGCTTACATTCACAATCTTTGCCATGGTATCCACATCAGCTCCGGCTTTGACCCCCATGACAAAGGCTTCGGCGACGGCCGCTGCAATAGAGCCGGCCAGCATATTATTGACGAGTTTGATGATCTCGCCGACGCCGCTCTCTCCTACATAGAAAATATTTTCCTTCTTGCCCATGGCCTCTAAGATGGGGCGGGCCTGCTCGAAGACCTCGCGCTCACCGCCGACCATGATCGAGAGCGTACCATTAATTGCGCCCTGCGAGCCTCCACTTACCGGCGCATCAAGAAAATGCACGCTTCTTTCAGCTGCCAATCGAGCCAGCTTGCGGCTCACG
This sequence comes from Ktedonosporobacter rubrisoli, assembly GCF_004208415.1. Lineage (GTDB taxonomy): Bacteria > Chloroflexota > Ktedonobacteria > Ktedonobacterales > Ktedonobacteraceae > Ktedonosporobacter > Ktedonosporobacter rubrisoli. The sequence goes on from NZ_CP035758.1 coordinate 10,176,515, forward strand.
GCTGGCGCGATCGTACTCATATCAATAATGATCAGGCCCTTATGGGCTCCTTCAAGCACGCCTTGCGGGCCTGCTACCACTTCTTCTACCTGTGCAGAGTTGGGCACCATCGTAATCACTAATTCTGAAGCCATGGCAACTGCTCGTGGTGACGGGGCCTGCCTGGCTCCCGCGGCCAAAACTTCCTGCACCGCTGGTTTCTCGGGATGGCGCGCATATATGGTGACTTCGTGACCTGCCTTTAGCAGATTAAGTGCCATTGGCCGCCCCATAACGCCAATGCCAATAAAGCCGAGCTGCATAAAATAGTAGTCCTTTCCTAAGTAGAAGGAGATCAGGCGATCTCTGACCCTGATCTCCATATATCAACTTAATTATATCCTACCCGCCGGCCTCATTCCATTTCGATAACTACAGCTCCTCCTGCTACTACGGCGCCTTCCTGATAATAAACGCGCCGTACCTTGCCATCATGAGGGGCAGTAATAGCGTGCTCCATTTTCATTGCACTCAGGATAGCCAGAACTTGATGGGCCTGTACTGTATCGCCAGCCTGAGTTTGCAGTTGGACTATAGTACCGGCCATGGGAGCCGTAAGCGTCTTCTGCGTGCGGGCCAGTCCGCCACCGTGCGCGGTTGTCTCTATATCGGGAGCTTGCCTATGCTGGAGCCGATACATTCGGCCGTTGAGTACAACCTGCGTTTCCCCGGCGCGTCGCTCTACATAGGTGCGTATCTGGGTTGTTCCCAATCGCAGCAGGACCAGGGCCTCATTCCCGAAGATACAGGAGACCTCTAAAGCTGGCTGCTCTCTTATCTTGACGATCCAGGCATCGTTGGCTTGTGAGGCTGGCTGAAGCGTTAGCACATACTCTTGATCCTGATAGCGATAGGTGAGCGTGCTGGCATCGCCAACCGTGCGCCAGGGGCCGAGAAGCTGCCAGGGATCAGGCGCATGGCTAGCTAGACCATTGGCTGACTGAGAATATTCGTTAGCGCTGGCTGCACGTGCACTGATTTCTCTGTGTATCTCGCTTAGCGCTGCCGCTATAAGCACCTCGTTGGGGGGCTGCTCTGAAGCCTCGGGCGTCAACAGGCCATACTCAAGCAGAAAGTCTGTGTGCGTAAGGCCTTCACGGAAGGCTGGATGCGTACAGATAGCGTGTAGCAAGGCCACGTTTGTAGTAACGCCAAGGATCGCGCTTTGCTCCAGGGCGCGTTGCAGGCGCGCAATCGCCGCCGCGCGGTCTTCTCCATAAGCGATGAGCTTGGCAATCATAGGATCATAATACTGACTGATTTCATCCCCATCTTCGATGCCGCTATCAAGGCGAATGCCGGGACCCGAGGGCGTGACAAAGTGGGTGATGGTACCTGTGGAAGGCAAAAAGTTCTGCGCTGGATCTTCGGCGTAGATGCGCACCTCGATCGCATGGCCTCGTGGGCTGATCTGCTCTTGTTCCAGCGCAAGGGGCTCACCGGCAGCAACATATAACTGATGCCGTACAAGATCCAGGCTGGTTTCGAACTCAGTGACCGGGTGCTCTACCTGCAAACGCGTATTCATCTCTAGAAAGTAGAAGTGTTGATCGCGATCGAGCATGAACTCGACAGTTCCCGCGTTCACATAGCCGGCCGCCTTAGCGATGCGTACCGCCGTATTGCCCATTTCCGCACGTAGTTCGGGTGTCAGCGCGATGGAAGGGCTTTCCTCAACAATCTTCTGGTGGCGACGCTGGATAGAGCATTCGCGCTCACCAAGATGAATCAATTTCCCGAAACTATCGCCGAGCACCTGGATCTCGATATGGCGTGGTTGTTGAATTAAGCGTTCGAGGAAAACAGTTCCATCACCAAAGGCCGCCAGAGCCTCGCGCTGTGCTCCGGCCAACTGCTCTAGAAACTCCTCTGCCTTGTGGACCGCGCGCATACCTTTGCCGCCGCCGCCGGCCGAAGCTTTGATCAGCAAAGGGAAACCAACGCGAAGTGCTTCCTCAAGCAAGGTCTCGTTGTCCTGTCGATCGCCGTTATAGCCTGGCACGGTTGGCGCGCCTACCGACTGCGCCAGCTCTTTGGCTGCAATTTTTGAGCCCATCAGGCGCATGGCCGAGGGTGGTGGTCCGATAAAGACGATGCCAGCCTGTTCGCAGGCTTCCACAAAGGCAGTATTCTCGGAGAGAAAGCCATAGCCCGGATGAATGGCTTCAGCTTTGCTTTGTTTCGCAACCTCGATAATAGTCTCGATGCGCAAATAGCTCTGCGTCGCGGGCGCAGCACCAATAAAGTAAGCCTCGTCAGCTTCGCGCACGTGACGGGCCTGGCGATCCGCCTCAGAATAGATCGCCACAGTTCGTATGCCCATCTCTCGGCAGGTAGCCATGACGCGGACGGCAATTTCGCCACGGTTGGCGATTAAGATTTTCTTAAACATCTGTTTGTAACCATCTGGTAACAGGCTCAATAAGCCTGACTAAAAAACCTGATCTTATAGAGAACCGTGCGCTTTCCTGTACCGGGATCGTGATTGTTGCCCGGATGAGGAAATGGCTACTACTCGCCTGGCTCTACCCAGGCCGGTTTGCGCTTCTCAAGAAAGGCCCGCAAGCCTTCCTGACCTTCAGCGCCTATGCGCAGCTGGGCGATCGTCTCGGCTGTATACTGACGGGCGCTCTCATAGTTCATAGCCCCGACGCTCAAGGCTAGCGCTTTGCAGGCACGTAGCGCCTTTGGCGCGCTGCTCAGGAGCTCATTGACGGCTTTTTGCACCGCGTCGTCCAATTGTTCGGCTGGCACCACCGCGTGGACTAGGCCCATAGCCTGGGCGCGTGCTGCACTAAAGCGCTCGCCTGTCACAAAGAGGACACGTGCGTTAGTCTCGCCGATTTTGCGAATCACATACGGTGAAATGACCGCCGGCGCGATGCCCAGCTTAACTTCGCTGAAGGCAAAGCGCGCTTTCTCGGAGGCGATAGCGATATCGCAGACGGCTACCAGACCGGCTCCGCCTCCCATGGCAGTTCCGTTGACGCGGGCAATGACCGGGCAAGGGCAGACATTAATCGTTTGCAAGAGGTCAGCCAGATATAAGGCATCTTTCAGATTTTGTTCTTGCGTAAAGCTGGCGGAAGCCTTCATTTGATTGATATCAGCTCCCGCGCTGAAAGAAGGGCCATCGCCAGTAAGAATAATGCCATGCAGGCTTGCTTCGGTAGCAAGCTGAGTGAAGGCTGCCGTAAGATCTTTTACCACCTCAGCATTAAAGGCATTGTGGACCTCGGGCCTGCGTAGCGTCACTGTGGCGATTCTATCCTGAAAGCTATGCTCTACGGTAATATGTGTATACGTTCCCATATATGCTCCTATCTGCCTAAATCCATTTGCGACGTTTAAAGTACCAGATTTGAGCCAGCGTAATAAGGACCATAACGAGCAAAACGATCCAGAAGTTATAGCCCTTATCGGTCTCTACCTGGGGTGAATGTGCGAAGTTTTGCCCAAAGACCCCTGTAATGAAGGTGATGGGCATAAAGATGGTAGCAATAATGGTCAGCTGCTTCATGATGACGTTAAGACGGTTAGAGACTGTCGTCAGATAAACGTCAAGCAAGCCACTCATGAGATCGCGATACGAATCCAACACTTCAAAGGTGCGTACCAGGTGATCGTGAACATCGGCAAAGTATGGCTCGGCAGATGTTGGAATGAAGTCGCCAGTGCGTGTAATCAGCGAGTTCATGACCTCGACCTGAGGACTGATAACGCGCCTCATGCGCGCCAGAGCCTTTTTCGTGCGAAAGATACGGGCCTGCACCTCATTGCTGGCATCGGTGACAGCTTTATCTTCCAGGTCATCGCTCATATCATCGAGCACATCAAGAACAGGAAAATAGCTATCAACCTGCGTATCAAGAATAGCGTGCAGCAAACGGGCTGCTCCCCGACTCATCAGGTGCTCTTCGCTTTCGTCGTGGGCCTCATCTAGCAAGGAAGCCAGCCAGTCCATAGCCTCACGATGGATAGAGATCAGGAAGTTATGGCCAAAGATAATATCCAACTTGGGCGTCCTGGCCTCTATATTTTCTACGTCGAAGGCCAAGCCATGGACGACCAGATGGAAATAGCCTGTCTGCTCAACCAGGCGAGCGCGTTCGCGCGCTTCGTTGAGCGTCTCTATCGTCAGGCGAGAGAGCTTGAACTTGCTGCTAAGCATATCCTGATAAGGCTGCAACTCATCCTCAAGCAGTAAGTCGAGCCAGACCAGCGCTTGTGGATCAGCCAGAATGCCGGGCAAGGCCTCTAACGAGCAATTTGTGCTCACCTGACCATTTTGCCATACCAATAGCTGTTGCATAAACCCTCCTAGCAACAGACCGGGCACTACAGTTGGGTGAAATTCTGCGAGAAGTGCGAGTTATTTCTACCACTCACATTCTAAAGACGCCAAAGGGCGTATCAGGCATAGGAGCATTGAGCGATGCGGCGATGCCCAGGGCCAGGACCGTGCGGGTGTCGCGCGGGTCAATGATGCCATCATCCCAGAGACGAGCAGTGCTGTAATAAGGGTTCCCTTCCTGCTCATATTTATCAAGAATGGGTTGCATAAATGCCGTCTCTTCCTCCGCACTCATCTGCTGACCACGAGCGGCCAGGCCCTCTTTACGTACCGTGGCCAGAACTGTGGCGGCCTGTTGACCACCCATTACCGAGATGCGTGAGTTGGGCCACATCCAGAGCTGGCGGGGAGAATATGCGCGTCCGCACATGCCATAGTTGCCGGCTCCAAAGGAGCCACCGATAATCACGGTAAAGCGTGGCACCGGCGCGTTGGCCACGGCCATTACCATCTTGGCGCCATCTTTGGCAATGCCACCGTTTTCGTACTGGCGGCCAACCATAAAGCCGGTAATGTTCTGCAGGAAAATCAACGGAGTCTGGCGTTGAGCGCACAGTTCGATGAAGTGGGTGGCTTTAAGCGCGCTCTCCGAGAAGAGAATACCGTTGTTGGCAATAATGCCAACCGGGTAGCCCATGATGCGGGCAAAACCACAGACCAACGTTGTACCATAGAGCGCCTTGAATTCGTGGAAGTCGCTGCCATCTACAAGGCGGGCAATTACCTCGTGGACATCATAGCTCTTGCGTCCATCGCTAGGGACAATACCATAGAGCTCGCTGGGATCATAGAGGGGTGGCACAGGAGGGCGAATATCCCAGGGAATATACTTGCGACGATTGAGATGCGAAACGATGCTGCGACAAAGGGCCAGAGCATGTTCGTCATTGAGCGCATAATGGTCGGTGACGCCCGAAGTACGGCAATGGACATCGGCTCCGCCAAGGTCTTCGGCGCTGACCTCCTCGCCAGTGGCGGCTTTCACCAGTGGAGGCCCGCCCAAAAAGATAGTTCCATTGCCCTGGACGATAATTGTTTCGTCGCTCATGGCCGGTACATAGGCGCCCCCGGCTGTACAGGAACCCATCACTACAGCAATCTGTGGAATACGCTGGCTTGACATGCGGGCCTGATTATAGAAAATACGCCCGAAATGGTCGCGATCCGGGAAAACATCGGCTTGTAGGGGTAAGAAAGCGCCTCCTGAATCTACCAGATAGATGCAGGGGAGATGATTTTGTTCGGCAATTTCCTGAGCCCGCAGATGCTTTTTGACAGTCATTGGATAGTACGTGCCACCTTTGACGGTTGCATCGTTGGCGACAATAACGCATTCCTGCCCTTCAACCAGACCAATACCTGTAATGATGCCAGCTGACGGTGCATCGTTCTCGTACATATCCCAGGCAGCCAGAGGGCTCAATTCTAGGAAAGGTGTGTTGGGATCGCAGAGGAGTTGAATACGCTCTCTGGCGAGCAGTTTATTGCGGCTGCGATGCTTGGCAATCGCACGTTCGCCACCTCCCTGTTGCACTGTTTGGATATTTAGTTGAAGTTGCTTAACCAGGTCCTGGAAATAGTGCGCGTTCGCCTGAAATTCGGGACTGCTGCGGTCTATGTGTGTTTCGATAATAGCCATGAGTTTGTTTGTTCCTCTCAACGACAATGCTGGGAAACACAGCCCATATGCTGTTTCGCTCCATTGCTTTATTATAATGAGCATAGCACCGCTCGCTGAAGAGCGTCAAGTTTAAGCGCAAATAAGCCACGGCTGTTTAATTTTGACAGGTAGCAGGAGTGCAGAGGGCGGCCAGCTCTCTGCTGGAGTACGGGGCGTCCCCGTTTCCCTTTCTTTTCGGGCGGGTGAGTGGGTGGGGCAAAAAAGGAAAATTCAATAGCCCTGCAAATAAGCTACGCTTAATCGTGGTATAATAAAGCAGAAGTTGGGTACCTCTGTCAGAGGGCAGAATTGTACAGATAAAGTTGTCCTAACTGTTGACAATACACCCGATATCGTGTACTATATTTGCGTGCGATGCAAGGAATAGCGCCTATGCAGTCGTTGAAAACATTGCATGATATGTCCTTGTATTATTCGGGTGTGGCCAAGCGGTAAGGCAGCGGACTTTGGATCCGCGATCCTAGGTTCGAATCCTAGCACCCGAGCCAATTTCCTTCTTAAGACATCCTATGGAAATGGGTGCAGATGTTGGTATTGTGTCGTCTGCATTGGTATTATCCTCTCATCGCGTAAGATGAAACAAAAAAGGTTTGTATAAGTAACCATGAATACATATGCGACCGTAGTACTTGCCGCAGGCAAGGGTACACGGATGCGTTCGAATCTACCGAAGGTGCTTCACCCCTTAGCTGGAGTGCCGTTGTTGGCTCATGTGCTAAATGCGGTTGAATCTATTCCTTCAACTTCTGCCTTCTCTTCCCTTGACCCTCCTATGGCTACTCATCGCCCTGTGGTGGTGGTTGGGCATGAAGCCGCCCAGATCGAGGCAGCCTTTGCTCAACGCTGCCTCTATGCCATTCAGGCCTCCCAGCTGGGAACCGGCGATGCTGTTCTAGCCGCTCGTGGGGTGCTCGAAGCGCTTGAGCCGCGTCCACAGACAATTCTTGTGTGCTATGGTGATACGCCTCTCATTAGAAGTGAATTGCTGGCCAGTATTCTTACTGAGCACATAGCGCGTAAAGCAACTATCACTTTCCTCACTGCGCTGACTGAGCGCGAGAGCGACTTTGGTCGTATTGTGCGTGATTCTGCTGGGCGCGTGCGTGAGATTGTTGAGGTAAAACGTGCGACAAAAGAGCAGATGCGCATCAAAGAAGTGAATTCCGGAGTCTATTGCTTTGATCGCTCCTGGCTCTGGCCCGTGCTCCAGGATTTGCCCCGCAATGCTTCAGGTGAGTATTACTTGACCGATCTGATAGGGATTGCCAGCGCGCAGGAACGCGTGATTGCTACTGTGACGGGCACGCTGGACGAGTCGACGGGAATTAATAATCGCGTACAACTGGCCGAGGCTGAGCAAATGTTGCGCCGCCGCATTTTGGAGCGCCATATGTACGCCGGAGTGACAATTGTTGATCCCACGACTACCTATATCGATAATGATGTTAAGATTGGGATGGATAGCGTAATTCTGCCTGGTACTTTCCTTACCGGGAAAACAACGATTGGCTCTTCGTGTCGTATTGGTCCTGGCACTACTATCGATCAGTCGGTAATTGGTGATGAGTGCGTCATTCGCAATTCAGTCGTGGAAGGGGCTACCTTTGAGGATGGTGTGAGCATGGGACCATTTAGTCATTGTCGCCCCGGAGCCCATCTGGCGCGTGGTGTACGTATGGGCAATTTCGCAGAAGTCAAAAACGCATTTGTCGGCGAGGAGACAGATATGCATCACTTTAGCTATATTGGTGATGCGACAGTTGGCGATCATGTGAATATCGGTGCGGGTACCATTACCTCGAATTATAATGGTATCACGAAGCAGAAATATCATACGACGATTGGGGACGGAGCCTTTATTGGCTGTGATACAATCCTGGTTCCTCCTGTTACAGTCGGGGAGCAGGCGATGACAGGCGCCGGCTCGGTGGTGAACAAGGATATCCCACCAGGTGCGTTAGCATTTGGGGTTCCTGCGCGTGTACAACGTATGCTGCAACCGTCGCATGATGATACTGTTAAGCGTTCCCTCCAAAAGGAGGAGTAATCCACTATGGACGACCCTGGATTATCGGGTATAGCCGCTTTTGTAATTGGTACACAGGCTCCCCAATTGGATTCTGTGGCCTGGTTACAACTCGCAATTCTGGTTGTAACTTTAATCTTGTGTGGGCTGGCCTCTGCTGCTGAAACAGCGCTGACATCCGTAAGCCGTATTAAGCTAAAAAATCAGGTAGAGGAGGGTGATCAGCGCGCTATCCAGATAGATCGTTTGCTGGCTGAGCCGAATAATTTTCTCTCGACTATCCTGGTGGTTAATAGCGTGGCAGTAATCGTGGCTTCTAGCATGGCCACAGCCCTGGCTCTGCGCTATACAGGATCATGGGCTGAGCTCATTTCTTCTTTCCTCGTCTCTCTCGTCGTTTTGATCTTTTGTGAGATTACCCCCAAAACTGCTGCTGTACAGAATCCTATGCGTTGGGCGCGAGCCCTGGTTGGACCTGTACGCATTGCGGCCTGGTTTCTGCACCCGCTTGTCTGGGCCTTGACAGCTATAACTTCTGTCTTTGTGCGTATGGTGGGCGGCCAGGTGAAGCGTGGCCCCTTTGTCACTGAGGAGGAGTTGCGCTTACTGGTTACTGTGGGTGAGGAAGAGGGAGTGCTCGAAGAGGAAGAGACCGAGATGATCCATAGCATCTTTGAGTTTGCCGATACGACAGTACGCGAGGTGATGATCCCGCGTATAGATATGGTCACCCTGGCAAGCGAGGCTACGGTGAATGAAGCAGTTGATCTAGCTTTGCAGGGAGGCTTCTCGCGTATTCCTGTCTATGAAGAGAGTGTCGGGGTTGATGAAGTGATTGGCATTCTCTATACCAAGGATATGCTCAAACAGCTGCGCGAGGGCCACGATAAGGTCCCCGTGCGCGATCTTGTCCGCCCGGCTTACTTTGTGCCCGAGACGAAGAAACTTGACGACTTGCTGCGCGAGATTCGCCAGAATCGTATTCATATGGTCATGGTCGTCGATGAATATGGCTCGGTGGCTGGCCTGGTGACTATCGAGGACCTGGTTGAAGAGATCGTCGGCGATATCAAAGATGAGTATGATCACGAGGAGAACCTCTACGAGGAGATCAACGAGGACGAGTATATCTTTGACGCCAAGATGAGCATCTCCGATTTCAATGATCTGATGGATACCCATCTCGGTGATGCTGATTATGAGACGCTGGGAGGCTTTGTCTATGCCCAGCTGGACAAGATCCCGAGTGCTGGCGATACTGTCTCCTATGAGGATTGGACCTTTACGGTGCTGGCCACGCGCGGCAGGCGTATTACCAAGATACGCGTGCAACGCGTCAAGGCCGCTGACGAGTCGGATGAGTCGAGCCAATCGGATGTGATGCTTTTGCCACCTCCTGCCGAGCGTTCCCGAGAGAAACAGCTGCCCGAGCACTCATCTTTGCGAGAATATAGAGGAGCTTGAGGATGAGACCTACCCTTGCCACCATACCCGAAGCTGTGCGGATTGTCGAAGTGGGGCCGCGCGATGGCCTGCAGAATGAGAAAGTGCAGGTCCCGACCGAGCAAAAGATACAGTTTATTCAGATGCTTGCTGAGGCTGGTTTGCCGGTCGTCGAGGCTACTTCGTTTGTCAGTCCGCGCGCTATCCCTCAGCTCAGTGATGCGGGCACAGTGATGAATGGCATCACACGCCTATCTACGACTGAGTATCCCGTGCTGGTTCCTAATCTAAAGGGGATGGAGCGGGCCTTGGCGGCTGGCGTGCGCTCTGTTGCAGTTTTTACGGCAGCAAGCGAGAGCTTTACGCGACATAATATCAATTCCACGATCGCGGAAAGCCTTGCCAAATTTCGTTCCGTGCTCGACCTTGCCCGGCGTGAAGATATTCCGGTGCGAGGCTACATCTCGACAGTTTTCGGCTGTCCTTATGAAGGTGCGGTAGATCCACGGCACGTCCTGGCGGTCTCGCAGGCGTTACTGGAAATGGGGGTCAACGAGCTCTCCCTGGGTGATACGATCGGCGTAGCCACGCCAAACCAGGTAGTAGACGTTCTTGATCTCTTACTTTCGGAGGGACAAATCCCACTGGAACGCCTGGCTGTGCATTTTCATGATACGCGCGGCACCGCTTTGGCCAATGTGCTCATGGCCCTCCAGATGGGGATAAGCATTATCGATTCCTCGGCCGGAGGGCTGGGAGGCTGCCCCTATGCTCCTGGCGCCGCTGGCAATCTAGCCACCGAAGATTTGCTCTATATGCTGCATGGGATGGGGATTCATACGGGAGTGGATTTAGAGAAGGTAGTTGCCGCGACAAGTTTTATTGCGCCTTTGTTAGGCCATCCCTCAGCCAGTAAATATTATCAAGCGGCAACATGTGCTAACGCCTGAGGCAGGTTACCTATCTCTAACTCTTTCTTGCTTTGAGATCCTGGGCTATCAGGCGAGTTGCCGCATTTTGCCAGTTATAGAAGGTGCGTTCAGGAACGTAGGTACGGAACCATTCAAGAGCTGCTTTAGCCGTTGTATCGTGCTGAACGTTCTGGGCGCGCCGACTATATGGCTTCAGGCCGGCGATATAAGGGAAGTAAAGCACGTTATAATAGCGCCACTCGTCAGATGTACCAAAATCGCCCTGCTCGCGCGGCTTAAGCCGTTCAATGCTGGCGGCGAGAATGGCTTTCAGCTCAATCGCCCGTTCAAGCGCATCATCCTTATTGCCATGTTTTAAAAGACAAGTTTCCACAAGTGAGAGACGGGTAAGTGGATTGGTGGCCAGGCGGGCCAGATCGCCAAATTGACTCAGGGCGCGCCGTGTGAAACGGATAAACTCGGCCTCATCCAGATTGTCAAGATCCAGCTCTTGCACGCGTTGTAGCGTATTAGCTGTCGTGCGTAGCTCGGCTCTGGCTTTTTGCAGCCAGGGAAAGTTTGCGAAGGCGATTTTATCCACAAAAGTGATGAGGTGATCTGAGAAGGTTTGCACAAAAATTGAGCTGACAATCACCATCATAAGTAGGATGAGCATCGCTGCCGTTACACCCGTGCTCAGAAGCATAATTAAGGCTACCTGACCTCCAAAGAGCAAGGCTGTAAAGCAGGAGTAATCGAACGAGCGAAAGAGGTCAGGCAATAATGCTTCCCCTTTTTCCTGCGCATCGAGAATGCTAAGGGCAATCCCCGCCACCAGCAAGATGCAGCCGCCGGGCAGCTGTATGGCCATCAAGGGGAGCCAGCCTGGATGAAGGAGAAGTAACGCGATGGCTAACATGGCAAGAGGCAAGGCCACTGCTAGGATCGTGAGCGCGCGTTTATTGGCTATCGCAGTTTGGCTACGGAGCGATCTTCCATAGGGCAAGAGATAGAATGTCAGGCCTGTCCAGAGCAAGGCCAGGAAAGTGAGCACAAGGCAAAGCTGCAGACAGATGCCCATAGCGGGAATGAAATTGTTTGTTATGGCACACCCTATCCCCAGGGCGTAACAGAGTGGACCGAGACTAGCAGCCCATAAACGCATATTGGCTGGATCGCGGCTGATCAGGTAGAGCCCTATCCAGAAGATCAGGCTAAAAACCAGAATTGCGCAGATAAGAAGGGCAGCAGACATAGAATAGAAAACACCTCAGAGTAAGTATATCTGGATAACATCATGTGTAATCGTAGCAGAAAGGCAAAATCGATGTCTGAGCGCGAGATTTTACACCTCGCGCCTAACCTTAATGTTCTTGTAAGTATTTAATGGCGGCCGATAGCTGCGTATCTCCACTATTGAGAATCTGCTGCACCGTCATATGGTTTGAATCTTCATCGCTAGGCGATAAAGATGCGTCGTTATTGCCCAGCGCTACTTTGAACTTGGGTGTAATGCCGTGATCACGGATAAACGCCCCTTTGGGTGTAAGCCATTCCTGGGTTCCCAGCAGAATTGCCGAGCCATCGCTTAGATCATACTGTTGGAGGACCGTACCCGTACCGAAGGTTGTCTCGCCGATAAGAACTGCACGGTTATTATCCTGAAGGGCACCCGCCACAATCTCTGCCGCACTAGCCGAGTTCTCATTCACCAACACCACCAGCTCATCAGTCGTGTTAAGCGTATGGCCAGTCACAGGAACAGGAGTACGCTGCCCGCTGCTGTCTTGTTCCAACAGAACATTGCCACTTTTTACGAACAGGCTGGCCGTATCGACTGCCTCGTTGAGATAGCCACCTGGATTATTGCGCAGATCGAGGATGATCTTCGTCGCGCCCATTTTTTTTGCCTGACTGAGCTCATCTTTCAACTGATCGCTAACCCCAGCTGCGAACTGGACGATTTGAATGTGGGCAATATGATCTTCAGGGATATAGTGCATAAGAACGTTTGGGACGCTTATCTCTGCACGTGTAACATGAACAGTGAACGTTTGTCCCGTGGCTGGGCGTTGAATAGACAGTTCTACGCTGGTGCCGTCCTTCCCTTGAATGAGGGCCGTAACAGCATTGAGATCCTTGCCTGTCAGGCTGGTTCCGTTAACCGCGAGAATAATATCTCCATGTTTCAGGCCCGCTTTCTCGGCGGGAGAGCCAGGAATAGGAGACGTAACAGAGAACTTCTTCGTTTGGGGGTCCTGGCGCAAGTAAATGCCAATACCAGTAAAGGTTCCTTTGAGCTGCTGATTTTCGGCTTTTACCTCCGTTGGAGTCATAAAGCGCGTATGTCCTTTATCCTGTAAGGAATCAACCATAGCCTGAATGGCCGCGTAAGACATTTTCTGATAATTGATGGCTTTTCGATCGACGTAATTTTTGTCAACGGTGGTCCAGGCTTGCTGGAATAATTGAATATAGGCTTTAGATTTATCGCTGGTATTGAAATTACTGCTGAAGATTTGATGGCTGACCCAACCTGCGGAAAATGCCACCACCACCAGAGCGACCAGCGCAATAACCTGTCCCAGGCGGTGCCGCGCGTGCGATCGCGTGTTGGCAGGATGCTGCTGCCCGGAACCGTTTTGTTGAGAGACATCGTTACCCGCCGCTGAAGAAGATGGAAATTGATTAAAGTAGTTGTAGTGTGATTGCTCAGATGATGAACCAGTATCCTGTTCCTCATACCAGCGCGGATCGTCGTATCTACTCACCGTATGCCTCCCCGGGGGTCCATAAAGGTACCGCTTCTATTACTATTTTGTGTAGTTTATATTTCTGATACATAGCCTTGTTCTTATCTTAGTCGTGTATATTTGAAAAGTCAATCAGAACGGCTTGTTTGCTAGGATGTTCCAGTTCTCTTCTTGGGTCGCCGGACGGCAGCAAGGAGGTGGGAAAAATCGAGGCACAGCTGGGGATGTTACACATCCCGGCGTGCCCCAGGTTAAGGGCTTCATTCGCTAGGTCGCGACGCCCCCTTACCAATCCCATTTTAGAGAACTGCAAAGCCCTGCTTGTTTGCTCTTAATAATGAGTTATAAAAATGAGGGTGTAGTAAGAAGCACTACACCCTCATATTGTTTTGCTAGGCGAAACTCGCTGCCTGCACAGTGATTGTTTGTAGCCTATCAGCAAACCAGCCTGCAGAGCAAGGTTCAGGCATTCTCAGAAGTATCGGCGCTCTGAGAAGTCTCGCTTGCCGTAGCCTGTGCTGTCTGGCGTTTACCAGCAGGAGGAGCGGCCTGTTTCTTCGGCGGTTCCCATCCAGGAGCGCGAGAGACGATCATAGACATCATGCGACCTTCCATCATCGGCGAGCGCTCGATGGTGGCTGTGCCCTTCAACACTTCTGCAATTTCGTCTAGCAACTTACGACCAATATCCGGGTGGCGCAGCTCGGCACCGCGAAATTGTACGCTCACCCTTACTTTATCGCCTTCAGCCAGAAACTCTTGGATCTTGCGTGTTTTGACTTCTACGTCGTGTTCGTCTGTACGCGGACGCATACGGATCTCTTTGAGCGTTATCGTCTTTTGATTTTTGCGAGCCTCATTTTCCTTCTTGGCCTGCTCATATTTGTATCGACCGTAGTCCATCAGCTTACATACTGGTGGCATAGCGTTGGGCGATACCTCAACCAGATCAAGATTCCTGTCGCGCGCAATATCAAGCGCTCGTACAGGCGGCATCACTCCCATCATCTCGCCGTTCTCGTCGATCAGGCGTATCTCGCGAGCACGAATGCGTTCGTTCACTCGTGTCTCACGCTGGCGGTCATTCCCCCGAAAATCCCTGTTAATAGGCCGAACCTCCTTGGAAACTATTATGTACTTGTACGCTCAGGATTAACCCCCTTGGTTTCTGCGTTCGATGCAAGAACAAGCGTATTTTCTCTTGTGGATGTTTATCCAACTACTTGATAACCCGCAACGAACTGTTCAAGTATACTACGAGCGTTGGTCGTTTGCAAGTGGAACAATTGGCTTACCTGAAACCTTGCTTTCTCGCTTGTGCGGTTATTTGTCATCATTTTACTCTGCCGGCTCTATTCGGTCTTGTTGCTGTCAAGTTCACGCCTAGCAATCTTTATTGCACTTTATTCATGCTCATCATATCTGAAGCCGGGAAGAAATAGAATATATTATACTCACCGATTATTCTACAACATCTTGTTCTTGGATGGAGAAGCTTTATGAGCCAAGCTATTCTATCACTATTGCATTTACAAGATGGATTTGCTGTTCATCGCGCGGATTTGTCGAGTAGAGCCTCTCACCTCTCTCCGCAATCCCTTCTGGTGTTGACGCGTCAAGCTTTTGGACACTACAGTTTATATATTGGAAGGATAGGACATTGATCAAGTGTTTCTTGTGAATGCATGGATGCGGGAGAATGAAATGGCACACCACGACAAGATATCACAACGCTCGAAAGCTGCCTCCTGGATCGTCCAGGGGCAAGACTTCTTCGCTCAGGAACGCTACGAGGAGGCAGTAGCTGCCTTTGAGAAGGCCCTCCGCCTCGACTCAAGCAATGCAGATGTCATCTTCCAAAAAGGCGAAGCTCTCTCTAGGCTGGATCGCCTCAAAGGAGCAGTAGCGGCTTATGAACAAGTATTGCGACTCAACCCCGCGCATGTAGCAGCCTTGACTCGCAAGGCCTCGGTGCTGGTAGATTTGAACCGTCCTCAGGAAGCCCTCATCGCTTGCGAGAAGGCATTGTATCTCGCCCCCACCAATCCTCTGGTACTTGAGTGCAAGGGAAGAGTACTGCTTAACGGGCGGCTTAACCGTAATGAGGAAGCGCTGGACCTCTTTGAGCAGGCCCTGCGCCTGGCTCCTGGGAAAGTCGGTATTCTCCGTTCAAAGGCCCATGCTCTGTATGAGCTCAAAAGGAACGAAGAGGCTCTGGAAGTATGTGAACAAGCATTGCACCTGACTCCTGAGGATGTGAATATTCTCTTCTTAAAGGGGGTAGTTCTGCATGAGCTCAAAAGGAACGAAGAGGCTCTAGATGTATGCAAACGAGTCCTGCAAGTGGAGCCTGAGTATTCCGTGGTCTTCCTTGAGAAAGGGGATGTGCTATGGTCCCTGAGTAGATATGAGGAAGCGCTGGAGGCATATGAGCAGGCCCTTCGGCTAGATCCTGATGATTCAGATTCCGCAGCGAACAGAGCTGACCTTCTTGGCAGGCTTGGTAGATGCGAGTAAGTTCTAGTGGCATGGGAGTACGTGCTCCAGCTTGCACATGGAGATCACTCTCGTACGAAGGCTTTTATCCTTTTTCGCCTGTAGCTAGATTAGCGGGAAAAGCAGCTCAATAAGTTGCCCGATAGCTTGTTTAGCTGTCGGCAGCTGCAAACCTTGCTTTTTCGCTTGTGTGGTTGTTTGTCATCGTTTCACTCTGCCGGCTCTATTCGGTCTTGTTGCTGTCAAATTTTGCGTTTGCGAGTCTTGTAGCACCCTCATCAATGCAGCCTTTCAAGGGTTGCCACTCTTCTCATGAATTGGTAGTGGCTGCTTCATAAAACACGACCTTATTAAGGGAAAATGCTCTTGACATAGCTCAAGCATAGCGTGAAAAGTGGCTGGCAAATGACAGTTTTCTGTCCTGGCGGGCTATACAGCTTTCGCATATACTTCTTATAGAGATAGCGCAAGTGATAAGAAAAAAATATCATGAGCCGTTTGTCTCGTCACCAAGCATCATCAAACCTAGCGGATGACCAAATCTTTCATGAGGCAATATGGGCCTGGATAGATGGCTCTTAATAGCCTTATGTATAGAGTGCTGTTTAGCAGGTCTTTTGCCCTGCATAGCTACCGCTTCTCAATTGCACGAAGTAAGCGTCCAGGTTACCATCTCACCCCCATCAAATAAAGTAAACAATCCCAATGGAAAGGAGCGCTCATAAAGCTTGCTTTGTTGATTATGCCTCCAATATTCGCTAGGAAAAAGATCTTGTTGCTAAAAAGAAAGAAGGAATAACTATGAAACAACCGATACAACATTTTTTTCTCCATATACCGAAGTCAAGGTATCGTATCGCTTTGGTAGCCATGGTGTTAGCGCTGGGGCTGCTTTTTGGCGTGGGACCTTCCCTGCATACGGCGCACGCTGCGTCAGCTGGAGAGCAATATGGCTGCCCCTCGGGAGATGCCTGCCTCTATCCGCAGGATGCAGGCTCGAACAACAATGTTCCTGAGCATAAATACTTCTATTATGGTGTCTATCAACTCCATAACGAGTATGGTATGCACTATTTCCTTAACAATCAGTACGGCAGTGCCGTTGTCCGTCTATGTACTGACTGGCACGGCAAAAATTGCCCGAAGACGCTCCCGGCCGGTTACGCTGTGTATGATGACTTTGGCCCAATCAATTCTATCGTTCTCGCTGCTCATTAAAAGTTGCGTAGGGGGATCTTGACTTCCCTCTACCGTTTTCTCCAGGGGTCGATAATCAGCATTCTAATTGGTGAGCTGATCATCGACCCTAACTATTACCTCAAAACTGGGTCTTGTTCATCCCCGGGTAGTTGGATGATTGTAGTGCTCAGGCCCCGAGAGAAATCACTCTAGAAGCGGGAAGATAAGAATAAGCTCGCTGGAATTCATGGCTGCTGGCGCATGTGTGATAGTATTGTGATTGTCCAGACCTGGGCAATCTTCTTTTATTGTCCTTCTTGTGCCTCCCCATTTGAGCTCTCGGGAAATAGAGGAAAGGGCGCATTGGCACTCTTAGGGCTGTACAGGTTGATAGAAAGCGATTCGACGGCGGGGTCCTTACGCAGGGTAATGAGCTCCTGCGCTAGCTGGAAAGCTCCTTTTGTTGCACATTCGATATTTAGCGTCTGCTTATCATCGATCAATTGTACCTCAAAATTCTCGACCTTGGCTCCTGCTCTGATACAGGTGTCGTAAATGCGCTCTAATGGCGTTCCTTCAGTAGCGCTTACCTTAACCCGTAGCGTGTGCACAGCGCCAGGATTCCGTAGCAGGTGTTGTCTGAGAGGCTGAAGGAGGGTAAGAACGATAATGGTAAGGAACGTAGTCGCTATCGCTTCGAGGAGTAAGCCTGCCCCGCATGCTAAGCCAATGGCGGCAACCACCCAGACAGCGGCAGCGGTTGTAAGACCTTTGACCACCTCTTTATGAAGTAGGATCGTGCCGGCTCCCAGAAATCCGATCCCGCTCACGACCTGGGCTGCTATACGCGAAGGGTCGAGTTCGACAGCGCGCGTGCCAAGAATATCGGCGAAGCCAAAAGCTGAAACAAGCATGGTTAAGCACGAGCCGAGCGCTACAAGCGTGTGTGTACGTAGGCCGGCGGCGCGTTCTCCCCTTTCCCGCTCCAGCCCGACCAGGGCGCCAAGCACAAGAGCAAGGCCCAGACGGATCAGTGCAGTTTGCAAGCTGATCATATATTTAGTACTCCTCTCAGTTGTTATGTAGCTATTTAGATAACGTTGAAGATACCTTAGTCGCCTCATAAGCTGCATGGTCGGGCGCGCTCGGCGTGGCTTCGCGCTTTGCTTAATTGCTGATAGTCTCTAGAGTGCAGCTTCAATGTCGGATAGTGCTCCTCTCTGTCATATGGCAGAGATAGATGACGAAGGAAAAGGCTTATATGGGCTGGGCGGAAATATTTTATGCCTCTGGACGGTTATATGTAGATGTGTTACTCTTAGTTGGCGAGTTTGAGGAAGACTGGCAATCGCGGGCTCAAGGCCCGAGGAAAGTCCGAACTCCATAGAGCAGAATGCTGGTTAACGGCCAGAAAGGGTGACCTTGAGGAAAGTGCCACAGAAACATACCGCCTCTCTAGAACATCCCGTAAAGGGATGACTAGGCATAGGCAAGGGTGAAATGGTGAGGTAAGAGCTCACCAGCAGTCGGGTGACCGACTGGCTGGGTAAACCCCATTCGGAGCAAGACCAAGTAGAGGGGATGACACATGCTCAATGAGTATGCGCCTGCAGATTGCTCGTCTGTTAACCTTCGGGTTGGTCGCTGGAGGCATCAGGTAACTGCTGCCCTAGATAGATGGTTGCCGCCCGGGCTTTTGTGAGAAAGCCGGGGTACAGAATTCGGCTTACGGCTTCCTCGATCTCGCAAACAAAAAGCAGGGGACGGAAGGCATACAATGCTCTCCGTCCCCTCTTGAATAACCTCAAAAGTTCTGAAAGAAAGGGAATCAGTGTCTGTTACCTGCTCATCCGATCGTGCTCAATGAGCCAGCGGATAAACGAGAGGCGCCGGCTTTCTTCGAGTATTTCGCGATATTCAATTTCCTCGTTGATGTGCTCTTTCATGCGCATAAGATTTATTGCTTCAGCTTCGGAAAAGCCGAGGGAAATTAATTGTTGGAATTTAGTATCTTCTGTCTTAGATGAAAATTCTGACATAATAACAATGCTCCCTTATTGAATAGGCAGGACGGACTCTACGGATGAGGAGACATGTAAGCTTGATGGTCTCTTACTTTACTTCGTATACGTGTGAACGCATCTTTCTAGATACAACATTTTTTTCTCCTCCAAAAATTTCATTCTGATGAGCAATTCTTCAATTTTCTAAGATTTTGGGTCCAGCTTAATTTGGTTTATTAGTAAAACGCGCTAAACTTGTAAAAATGGTGGTTGAGAATGAGTGCATGCAATGTCGAATTTAAATGTAATACTTCTGGCTAAGAAGCCATTTTAAACTATCCTAACTATCTATTCTTTATAAGGTTACCAATTTTCAGTAACCGAAGAGCGCGTTCGGTGGCATCACTGGTGAGCCTGGCTGCATGTTCCATAGCATATGATAAGGGCATTGGCGCATCGGGAAGGGTAGCTACAGCATCGATACCCAGGGCATAGATAGCGCGATAGCCTTCACCCAGACCACCGGCCAGGGCTATCACTGGCAAATTATAGTGTTTAGCCAGCCTGGCAACGGCTCCAACACTTTTCCCATACGCGGTTTGTTCATCAAGTTGTCCTTCGGCTGTGATCACGAGATCTGCGTTGGGCAGCTTCTCTTCGAGGCTGACAGCTTCCAGGATGAGGCGCGAACCGGGGCGTAATTTGGCCTGCAAAAAGGCAATTAGTCCGGCTCCCAGACCGCCAGCTGCGCCAGCCCCTTCAAGTGTATATACGGATATATGCAAGTCGCGTTCGATAATTTTTGCATAATTGTCTAATGCCGCATCCAACTGGCTTACCATCTCTGGCGTTGCCCCTTTTTGTGGCCCATAGACAGCAGAGGCTCCGCTTGGGCCGCATAGAGGATTAGTGACGTCGCTAGCTACCTCAAATGTGCAATCCCGCAGGTGTGGATCTATCCCGTCCGTAGAAATGTGGGCTAGCCTGGCCAGGGCAGCGCCGCCGCGTGCCAGTTCCGTTCCCTGAGCGTCGGTAAGTGATGCTCCCAGGGCCTGGGCCATGCCTGCTCCTCCGTCGTTGGTGGCGCTTCCGCCAATACCGATGATGAAATGACGGCAGCCGTAGTCTAAGGCGGCGCGCATCAACTCGCCAACTCCATAAGTTGTGGTGATGCGCGGATCTCGTTGTTCTGGAGGAACCAATGGTAGACCTGAGCTGGCCGCCATCTCGATAGCCGCTGTGCGCTGATCGCCAAGTACACCAAAGAATGCTCTGACGGGTTCTCCAAGCGGTCCGGTGACAGTTTGCTGAACTATCTTGCCGCCAGTAGCGTCAACCAGAGCCTGGACTGTGCCTTCTCCTCCATCTGCGATGGGGACGATCTCAAGCTCTGCATCGGTATAGACGGCATGAATTCCCTTGGCGATAGCATGTCCAGTTTCCGCAGCGGTGAGGCTGCCTTTGAGGGCCTGGGGAGCGATGACAATACGCATGGTGGCATCTCCTCGTGCTAATCTATGTATGTACCGGCTTGCTCTTCTATTCCCGTCCCAAATTACAATATGGAAGCAAGCGTCGTCAAATGATGCATCAGGCTTCATGGCTCACATTGTTATTGTGTTTCTTATAGCCATTGAATATTAACCCACGCTTGTTCGCCACATGTATTTAATAAGAGGAACAGGTTGCTGGAATGAGAATAAAGCTCTAGCAAAGCTACAGGAGATGCGGGAAAATACTTTCGGAATTGCAATTATAGGTTATATAAAGCGCTATTTTGTAGAAAGATGCATGAAATACAGTAAGCTCTTTCGGCCAGATGACAATCCAGGGAGAAAGGACTATACTATGCAGTGTCCTCAATATAGATCGTACTTAGCTTGTAAACCGCAGCCTTACTTCGGTGCGAGTAAGATCTATTTGTTAGATAAAAAGCCAGACAAAGGCTCTGGTTGAGAATTTAGCGAGTTGTGATGTAAGTCTCACCAATTCTCTATTTTAGCAAAAAATGGAGTTTTCTTATGCAGGGCGGACTCTCTTCGACGTGGAATTGGAATCCCGTAGTGCTTATTTTCTTGCTTGGATTAAGCCTGCTCTATATTTTTGGCGTGAGAGCAGCGCGCAGACGTTACGCGCAAAATCAGCAGGATGAGCCGATAAGGGGTTACCATATCGTGGCTTTCTTTGCCGCTATTCTGATTGCGGCAGCAATGTTTCTTACACCTATAGCTACTATTGGACGTACACAGCTATTTGTCATACACATGGCTCAAGTAGTCATTTTAATAACGCTTTGTACACCTCTCATGATGTTTGCTTGCCCCAAGATATTGCTGCGCATCGTGCTTGAGGCGCCGGTTGTCGGGACTCTCGTTCGCTGGCTGACCTTCCCTGTTGCGGCCTCGGTAATCTTCAATCTTGTTTTTCTACTCTGGCATACTCCAACGCTCTTTGACATGGCTCAGGCCAGCCCTGCACTCTATGATATTGAATTGCTCAGCATTTTTGTGACCTCGTGGCTGAACTGGTGGCCGCTGATTGGTTCCAAGCGCGAGCATCATATGAGTTATCCTGTGCAGATACTTTATACCTTCTTTGATGGCCAGCCCGTTGATATTCTGGCTTTTATCCTGGTCTTCAGCGGTACGACAGTGTATCCACATTATGTACCGCCCGCCCAGTTTGGCATTCCCCTTTTCGGCGATCAAGCCTCGGGAGGCGCATTACTGTTGGCTCCTGGGTTGGTCGACTTCATCGTGATGACCCCTCTCTTTTTCCGCTGGCTGGGTCAGATAGAACAGCGCACAAGGCTGGATGATCTACGCCGGCAAGAAGAAGCTGAACTGGAAGAGGACGATGAGCTAGAGTTAGAAGAGGGAGAAATTGAATTAGGGAATGAGGCGAACATGTAGGGCTCTCTCCTTAGCCTTGCTGCATTTATATTATGCATTCCAGGAACAAGGCAAGTGTAAGGCTTGCTGTAGCCGCTGCTCATAGACGTGGCGAGGAATTTCTGTAACGCCTAATGTGGCCAGGTGGGGCGTAATAAATTGGGTATCGTGGAGCGTGTAGCCGCGCGTTTGCAGATGCTCGACCAGGGCGACCAGGCAAACCTTTGAGGCATCTGTAGCCTGGGAGAACATGCTTTCGCCCATAAAGGCCCCACCAATAGCTATGCCATAGAGGCCACCGACAAGCTCTCCATCTTTCCAGGCCTCGACGCTATGCGCGAAGCCTGCATGATATAAATAGGTATATGTTTTAATAAACTCCTCGTTAATCCAGGTCTCCTCACGGTCAGCACAGCTGCGCATGACCTGCTCGAAGGCTGTATCTATGCGGATCGTGAAGATGCTCTTTCGTATGGTGGCGCGTAGAGAACGTGAAATATGCAGATTCTCGTGTTCCAGGATAGCCCGCGGATCGGGGGCGTACCAGCTAATGCGCCCTTGTTCGTCTGCCATCGGAAAGATGCCCTGTGCATAGGCCCTGATTACCAGAGCCGGGTCCAGAGATTCGGGTCGTTTGCGCATACTTTGACTCAACTATCTTCTTCGCTTACCGTGAGGGTTGGCCTGGATTCTCTACCATCAGGCGCCAACAATAATAGCATATTGGGCGCCTGATTGGAAATGGACTTACCAGTTTGTCAGCCGCGAGCGAACCATTTAAGATAGACGGCGATTCTTGGATTCACACCTTTCACCATCTCCATATCTTCGCCAGTCAGAGGCTTGATCCACAGCAGTAGCCCAAGGCAGAGCACAATAAAGAGGCAGCCAGAGATGACCAGGAGAGTGCGGTCTGCTGGATGCCAGAGAATGCTAGGGAGCGCAGCAAGGATCAGGGCCAGTAAGAAGCGCAAAGTGAACTTGATGGGGTATTTGTGGGGCAGATCGCGCCACAAGAAGGCTAATAGGAGCCCTCCCGTCAGTACTCTGGCAACTCCATCGGCGATCAGCGCTCCGGCTGGCCCGAAGGAGGGGATTAAGATAGCTCCCATGATAATAAGCGCCAGGATGCCTATCCATTCGCCAAGCACAACCAGCCGGGACTTATTTACCACATAGAGGGTAGATTGATGAATAGTAGTGCCCAATACGCGTACAAAGATATTAAAGAAGATAAAGATCGCGAGCAAAGGCCCGACAGGATCATAGGTACTTCCGTATAAGGCATGGGCAATATTTGGTGCGTTAAACAAGCAGAAGACCAGACCAGGGGCCGCAAGCAGCGTCTCGACCCTGATCAGCGTTTGCCAGGAAAGGGATAAACGTTCGTAATTGTTCCCTACGAAGGCTGCGGCAAGCGCCGAGCCGGCAACTCCGCCAAAGCCTGTGACCAATAACAGATTGGCCGCATCTGCAAGTTGGAAGGAAAGATTGAAGTAGCCGACATCAATCAATGATATGGCAAAGACGCCAAGAAGGATGATAGAGATCTGCTTAAGCAAAGCCCCTGTGGCCAGATTGGTTAACCAGGCCGAAATACCTAGCTGGAATAAGGGCTTTAAGGGTTGCTTATAACTAGCCCCTCGCTTGAGAAGTAAAGGAGCTAGCCAGATAGCGAAAGCCAGCATATTAAGCACAGAGCCGATGGCCAGTAGCCAGATCATGCCTGTGATGCCTCCGCCGAGCTGTAGAACGATGAAACCTATAATGAGCATGGCAAGCTGGGTCAGGCTGCCAATGACCAGCACAATGTGCATACGCATCAAGGCTGCACATACGGCGTTAAGCAGGCTACCTACGCTACTCCCTACTACATAAATGGAAATAGGGATAATATAAGCCTGAAGTTCAGGGTTGCGCAGCCCCGCCGCAACTTGCTGAGCTTGAATATCGATAGCCCCTTTTAAGAAGGAAAGCTTGAGATGGATAGAGAGATGGGAGAACTCGATAAGCGTTGCTAAGACTGGTAAAGCAAAGAGTATTACGATAACGCTTACAGCTAGAATTCCTAGGCGCGCCATCAGCAGGCGCCTGATTAATGAAGCGGCTGATGCTGGTCCGTGTTCAGCAAATACCCGTGGTACAAAGGTATAGGTAGCGTCTTCAAAACCGAAGGCTACAACGTAGAGAATTGTGTTATATGCCGTCTGCACTACGGCATAGATACCGTACTGCTCGGTAGATACTTCATGAGTGATAACGAGTGTGAGCAAAAATATTGAGATAAAAAACCACAACCCATAGGCCTGGTTGAGCAGATAGCTGTTAGGGGTACGCTTTAGAAGCTCTCGCGCTCCTGCTTCCCCTAACGATATGTCAGTTTCTCGAAGGATCGAGGCTGCGGCAACAGACTTGCCTGACGATGGCTGTTGTAAGCCATCGGCTGTTTGCTCTTTCCCTCCTACTTTTGAGTTGTTGTTTTCCATAGATGAAATGTGCTTGTATGTTTCTAGTTGACCAGTGTTTATACGTAGTAGTCGTAATGGGCGTAGCGTTAGTTTACTCATACTATAATACATTCCTAGCGCACTTTAAAGACATAGCGGCACAGCCAGCCAATGCCTCCTAGTGCGGCAAACAACTCTAGCACACTTACATTTGCCACGATATGGTCGCTGGAAAGAAGATAAAATGCACCAACTTTGAAGGTGGCAGCAATGACAAAAAGTCCTAAGCCGATCCATGCAGGTAGAGTAGCATACAGTAGTGCGCGTTGCCAACAATTAGCAAGAAAACCGATAACCGTTGGTACTATATAAAGCAAAGCGGCGACTAATGGAGCAATGACTGGAGGAAAGGGACCATCTATGGTAGCACTGTCTAACATTGGTAGCAGCCGAGCCCATAATTGGGCCGGAATAAGAGCCAGAAGAACGAGCACTGTTTCCAGAATGATCAGACCGATTAGGATGATCTGCAGGTTGCGCTTGATATTTAATTGTATCGCACTTATATACATTGCAAATCCTCTCGCTTAGTTCTTTGGAATTGGAAGGAGACCCATACTATATTTCAGCAGCAAGATGCGCCTGACCGAATCGTCAATGCGCTGTTGGGTAATAGAGCCGTCTTTTATGGCTTGCTTGATACCATCCATTAGGCGCTCTACATCAGCAGGGCTGGTAGCTCCCATCAGTAAGTCTGCGCCAGCCTCAATGGCGAGTGCACCTGCCTGGGCCTCATCATGAAAAGCGCTGATACCTTCCATTGTCAGGCTATCGGTTATAATGACGCCCTGGAAATGGAGCTCATTGCGCAATATACCTGTAACAACCTTGTAGGAGAGTGTGGACGGCTGCGTATTATCGACGGCTTCCACGACTTCGTGGGTAACCATGACGGCATGGACAAGTTTTTGCTGAATCAGAGATCGATAGGGAGCCCATGTGATCTGCTCTAAGTGGTCTTTTGAGCGGGTCAGGTGGGGCACTCCTGTGTGCGGGTCAACTCCTACATCCCCTAAGCCAGGGAAATGTTTAAGGGTACCAATGACGCGTCCGCTTTGTTGAAGACCCTGTAAATAGGCGGCTGCCATTTGTGTGACAAGGGTCGGGTCGCTTCCATAGGTACGGCTCGCTAATTGTGGATTGTAGACGGTTGTCACGTCAACTACCGGTGCGAGATTAAGGTTAATACCATAAGCGCTAAGATCCTGGGCATCCTGGACGCCGGCCTGCTGCGCCTTTGCTGGATCTCCCGTTGCACCAATACTTGCCGCCGATGCTCGGGAGCCATCAAGCTGGGCCAGGCGGTCAACTGCCCCCCCTTCCTGGTCGATGGCTACGGCAAGTGGAATGGCGCTATGACTCTTCATCTGTTGAATCAGGCCCTGAAATTGTGTTTTGCTGATAATGTTGCCGTTGGCTGAGAAAAGCAATACAGCCCCAACGCCATACTTGCCGATCATCGTACTCAAAGGAAGCGAGTAGGACGAGCCGGTGAATTGAACAATCATCATCTGTCCCAATTTCTGCTCAAGCGACATCTTGTGTATGATCAGATCAATATACTGTTGAGGGGTAGGGCGCGCGGCCCCTGTGCCATTGTGGGAAGTAGGATGAAGTTGTTCTGTAATATGGTTGAGTAGACTTTGGTCAGGGGCGTTATTGCTCGGGCCTGCCAATACATAAGCCCAACCTTGCGGGCCTGTAAGCTGCGAAAGAGCTGTATTGCCAGTTTGTAAGACGACAATAGCAAGCAGCACTATCAGCAGGATAGCTTTGTATCTATTTATGTGTATCTTCGAATGCGCAGGTTGGCCGGATTGCTGGTCATCGCTTGACGAAAGTTTCCTGGTAGAGCGACGAGTCTCATGTAAATGAGCCGATACCTCAGGGGTGCCAGCCTCTTTTTCTGCCATGCTTGACTCCTCCGTCGAGTGCAGCGCTGGAGGATTGGTTTGACAAGAGCTTCTAGCTATAG
This sequence comes from Ktedonosporobacter rubrisoli, assembly GCF_004208415.1. GTDB lineage: Bacteria > Chloroflexota > Ktedonobacteria > Ktedonobacterales > Ktedonobacteraceae > Ktedonosporobacter > Ktedonosporobacter rubrisoli. Next base: position 10,202,773 of record NZ_CP035758.1, read on the forward strand.
ATGATATCTGCGTATCTTCTTGTTCTTCATCATCGGCTGATTGTTTCTTGGATGAAGAGGGGCGAATATGCTGCATTGTTTCAGTTCTCTCAAACAAGTTGGGAAGGGATACGAGCTCCAGCTATCTCCGGTCTGGGACAGTATAGCGCCGAATTCCTGACAGGTCAAGCAAAGGCACGCTGATAGGCTCATCATGTGCCTGGAGATGCCCATCAGGATTATAGAGACAAAGCTAGCTTCCTGGAATCTGGCACTGTAGCGGCTTCCTTTCCTCATGCACTACGATCGGGGCGATATATGACAAAAAGCTTGGCAAGCAAATAACGTCTCTTCTATCGAGGAACGTATGTGACAGGCGAATTACTCTTTGCCCGTGAAGGGGCAAATAAGAATTGGTTAATAAATACATGCCCCTGCCGAAAATCGTAGTGTGAGAAGATTATAACATAGGATGAGTATCAGGGAAGGCCGAGCGTATTATCAGCTATGAAAAATAGGATAATAGGGCAATTCGGCTGACGATAAGAGAGCCTCCAGATGATAAAGAGAGCTATGTCAACTTATCCTGGAAGGAACGCCAGTTCATAGCTAAAGGCGCATAAGATAATGTATCCCATTACGCCTTTAGCTAGGTTCAGGAGCTGTGGCCCTGAGCCTGTATCCGTAAGGCTATTTGCTCGAAGTCCTCTCGGCGTTCGCAAACCCAGTCTACAAGTTCCAGGACATCCTGTGCGCTAAGGCTTACTTGTAAGCCATTGATATCGGTAAGGATAAGGCCATAGGCAGTTTTTTGGATCTGGGCGATGAGCAGATCATACTTCTCGGAGCGTCCAGAGTTTCTGGGCCGCAGCGATAACCAGGAAGCGCTATGATCAATATAGCCTGGTTGTTCCTGGCTAATCCACTCGACCAGGCGTGTTTTTAAGGGGCTGGCTTTGCCCCAGATATGAATACCTCCTTGTGGCGTAAACTCCACATGTAGCAGATCTGTTTGGTCTGTCACAAGGAATGATAGAACTCCCCGACCGGATTCTATCTGTGTACCGCTTTCCCAACCCTGTTCCTCGATGAAGGATTGAAAAGCTTCGGTACGACACTGCAGGTGTCTCTTTGTGAATTTGCCCAATGAGAGCCCACCTTTCTCCAATGTGCCGCGCTGATCTGGCCGGCGATTCGGGGTTCTCCCACAAGCCCCTGCCCATCACCTGTTGCATGTTCAATGGGCCCTTTGACATGGCTCTGGGCATTGGCCTCAGCATTGAGGCGTGATGGCACGTTCTTGTGAGTGGCTCTTGACGATCTGCTTTGAAGATACCGCTCTAAGCATATGTCCAGCCCATCGCTTGTAGCATTTGTTGTAAAGCCTGGGAGGCGCGTCGAAACAGAGCCGGGCCACTAAATCCCTGATATCGGCCAGAGAGCGCAAGGTGAGGCTCAAGCGAAAGGAAGCCATCATAGCCATCGGCTCGCAAGCGCTCTAAAATTTCGGGCCAACGCGCCACTCCCTCTCCGGCAGCTACAACCTCGCCATTGGCTAGCGCATCCTTGACATGGACGTAGCGCAGCCATGGCTGAAGCGCGTCATAGGCGTCGGGGTAGGGAACCTGAGCGCACTGAATAAAGTTAGCGGGATCAAAAGCAGCTTGTAACTGTGGGTGCTCACAATTTTTGAGCAGGTCGACGCAGCTGGCGATAGTGTCGCCATAGATCTCTTTCTCATTCTCATGCAGGAGTACTAGCTGCGTGCTCTGTACGCGGGCGAGCAGCGCTTTCAGCCTGTTGAGCACCTCATCGCGATATGTGGCGGGCTGATTTCCTTCTCCTCCCTTACTGGCCGCTGGATAGAAGGAGAAGATACGGATAAAGCGCGTCTGTAAGATGTGCGCTAGCTCGATGGCGCGCTCGAAACGTTGCAAGTGCTCTTCGAATGAGCTATCGATAGGTACTTTCCCGATAGGCGAGCCAATGCAGGCGACGCCGACTCCTTGCCTGTCAAGAGTTTCCTTGACGCTGGCTATTTGCTGATCGCTGAGATCCAGAACGTTGGTATTCCAGACGCTGCGTAGATCCAGAAAGTGGATATTCTCGCTTTTGAGTACGGCAATTTGCTCGTCAAGATCGGCGGAAATCTCATCGGCGAAGGCTGAAAGGTGGATCATGAAAGCGTTACCTCCCGGTGCAGGCGAGCTGATTCGTATATGCCTAGAATGATCTCGGTGGGATGCCTGGCGGCATAGCCATCGACAAGCGGGGTGCCGTTTTCGCTGATGGCCCGGAGCATGTCTGCTAGCTGCAAGGCATGGCCTCTATAGGCCAGCGCTGCGGGGTCCTGAGCTGCTGATGGACCAGTATCCGCGTTTGCTTGAGCAGTGCGCGAACGCTCCTCGGCAGATATGCCATAAGGACCGACCTCGCTGCTATCCTCGCGTGCCAGGTGAAGATAACTTAGCTTATCTCCTTCGATAACTGCCGATCCTTTATTACCGTAGACCTCGATGCGCGTGCTGTTGCCTGGATAGGCTCCTGTCGTGGCTGAAATTGTTCCCAGCGCGCCATTGGCGAAGCGCAAGATAGCTACAGCCGCATCTTCAGTTTCCATGCGATGGGCCAGCGTATCTGTATAGGCTACAATGCTTTTGACCGGACCCATAAACCATTGTAAGAGGTCGATTGAGTGGATAGATTGGTTCATGAGAACCCCGCCGCCATCAAGTTCCCAGGTCCCTCGCCAGGCCCCACTGTCGTAGTATGCCTGCGAGCGCCACCAGGGAATAATGGCGTTTCCCAGGACCAGTTTGCCAAGGGCCTGCTCTTGAACCAGGTCATAGACCTGACGTGAGGCCGGATCAAAGCGATGCTGGCTGATGACTGCAAGCTTTACCCCAGTTTCGTTCTGGACGTGTAGCATCTCCTCTATGGCCGTGCGTTTGATCTCCATCGGCTTCTCAACAACTACATGCCTTCCTGAGCGCATTACCTGGCATGCGTGCTCCCCATGCTGCCCGCTGGGAGTGCAGACTGTGACGATATCCAGTTGCTCGCGCTTGAGCATCTCCTGAATATCGTTGTAAGGCCTCACATGGTACATCTCGGCGAGCTTTTGCGCTCGCTCAGGAATAATATCTACTACCGCAACCAGCTGCGCCTCAGGTAGGCTGGTTATGGCCTGGGCATGAAGTTGACCGATCACGCCACCGCCAATAATCCCGAAGCGATATTGTTTTGTCATACCTGATATCTCCTCCTGTGTATAACATCTATGTATGATAGTGGGCGACCCTTCCTTCTGCTCAGTTGGTCAGTTGCCCTTGCAGTGTTTGTAAGACCCGGACAAAGCCAGGCAAGGCAATCTCCGGCTCCTCGATCTCGGGATGCCAGCGCTTTTCCCACTCAAATGAGAGCCAGCCCTGATAGCCGCCGCTAGCCAGTAACTGCAGAACCTCGCCAAGCGGGACATCGCCCTCGCCAAGGGGACAGTAACGAACCTCAGTAGCGCTACGAACCGAATCTTTCAGGTGGACATGTTTAATCCTATTTTTAAGTTTCTGGTAGGTTTCGGCTAAGGGCTCGGCAAAGAATCTGTAGGGATGGTGCACGTCCCAGAGCACGCCTACCTGCGGATCATTGGCAGCCTGGAGAACGGGAAGCAGATTTGCAATGCGGGCAAAGTCTCCATGCGATTCAAGCAATACCTGGACGTGCGTGTTGTGGGCGTGTTGAGCCAGAGCCAGCAATCCATCAGCTACTTGCTGTATAATCTGTTCGCGCACCTGCTCATTCTCAATATGGTCGCCAAAGACCCTGATGTAGGGAGCACCCAGCTCTTCGGCAAGATCGATATGGCGCTTCCCCTCAGCGATATTGCGGCTTATCTCCTCAGCGCGCTCAAAGCGGACCGAAGTATCCAGGCAGACAATTGACAGGTTTCGCTCTTGCAGCTCGCGTTTCGTGGCCGCCAACCTGCTAGCCGTAAATGGCGCTGACCTTGTAAGATCCATCTCTCCCTCAACCCCACGCAGTTCAAGGCCCTGGTAGCCATACTCGACGGCTTTTTGTACTATTTGTTCCCATGACCAATCAGGGCATGCGAGCGTAGTAAATGCTAAAGGATAACGAAGGTTTGTCGATGCTTGCATACTCAATACTCCTGCTTCTCTGTTTTCTATCTTGCAGATCAATTGTTGATTCACTCACTCGGTTTATCCCTTCACGCCACCGGCTGTCAAACCCCCTATCAGATAGCGCTGAAATACCATGTAGAGGATGACCACAGGAAGAGCGCTCACAACCGCGGCTCCCATAAGCTGGCCATAGAGCGGCAGCGCTCCGCCCTCCTGAGCCGAGCTAAATGCTTGCAGCAGAACGGCCACGGTGCGACTCTCGGGCGACGTCAAGACGCTGGCAAAAAGCACATCGTTCCAGCCAGTTAAGAAGGAAAAAACGAGAGCTACCACCATACCGGGCAGGGCAAGCGGTACAATGACCTTCCAGAGCGCTTGTAGCCGTGTCGAGCCATCAACGAGGGCTGCCTCTTCGAGATCTAATGGAATGCTGCCAAGGTATGAGACCATAAGCCAGGTAGCAAATGGGAGCGCAAAGGTAAGATAGGTAATGATCACGGTCGGATAGGTTCCCACAAGCTTGAGGCGCAGCACTGCCTGCAAGGAGGCAAAGAGCACGAAGAGGGGGAGCAAGAGCATTACGCTGGGAATAGTTTGTAAGCCAATCAGCGAGTAGAGATAGACCAGGCGTCCACGGAACTTAAATCTGGTAATAATATAAGCTGCTCCTACCGCCAGGATAACCGCGATGACGCTGGCAATTCCTGAGATGAGCAGGCTATTGCCCAGGCCCTGAGCCAGATTTACTGTCGTCCACATGTGGAGATAGTTGTCAAAGGCCCAGTGCGAGGGTAGCAGGTTGTCTCCATTGATCTCGGTATCTGGCGTCACTGAGAGCAAGAGCGTATAGGCAATAGGAATCAGAATGAAGACCAGCAAAAGCGCGGTCGCGACAATGCGGATTGGTGGCGATAAGATTTGTTGGGCATCCCTCTGCTTATTCATGCTGCTGACACCTCCCCCAGACGCAAGACGCGGATGTACATAAATCCTGGGATAAGCATAATGATCAGTGTAATGACAGCCATGGCGCCGCCCAGGCCAAAGTTAAAGAGCTGGAACGAAGAGACAAAGATGTTGAGCGGCAAGACATCTGCCTGGATGGGCGGCGGTGTGCCGAAAAGGACAAAGGGCAGTGTAAAGTTATTAAAGTGGTTGAGCGTTGAAAGGAGTAGGGCCAGCCCCAGGATGTGCCGCAGCTGGGGTAGAACAACGTTTACCAACTTCTGCCAGGCGTTAGCGCCATCTACATCTGCAGCTTCGTAGACTTCGCTAGAAATTGACTGTAAGCCGGCCAGCACCATAATATAGACAAACGCCCACGAGGCCCACACATCGGCAATGACCATGGCCCAGAAGCTATTCGGGCCCAAGAGCCAGTACATATTAATATCGGCAAGGTGCAGGCCTGCGAGCAGACGATCGACCAGCCCGGTTCTGTTCAAGAACATCATTCTCCAGACAAGGGCCGTGACAAACGTGGGCATCACATAGGGAATGAGGTAAAGCGCACGGATAATAGTGCGCCCCCGGTATTGTGTATTGACCGTAAGGGCCGCCAGTATTCCGATAGGGGTAATCAATAGCGTTGTTAGCAGCGAAAAGGCGAGACTTACCCCTAAAGAAACGAGGGCCGAAGCTCCTACCACGTTCCCGGCAGTCAGCGCTGTTATATAGTTACTCAGCCCGGCCCAGGGAGCATGAATCCAGCTCCGCAGAGTATATTGGTCGAGATTGAGAAAACTAATATAGACAGCTATCAAAAAGGGTATGCCGATAATAACTACCAGGAGTAGAATGCTTGGCCACATAAGCCACATTGGCCGCTTTCCGACTGCGGCACCCTTGCCAGATTGAGGCTTTGAGGCTATAGGGGCGGCCGGAACGGTTTCTGGCACCGGCTGTATAGACATAATTGTCACCTCCAAAGTCAAGAGACTCGCAGTAGAGGCGCGAGTCTCTTGCGCACCATCCAGAGCACACAACTCAGTGGAGCTGGCCCTGAATTTGCTGATTGGCCTGATCTAGCAACGGTTTGATGTGGGACGGATCATAATGTTTGGTTGCCACCTCGTTAGCGAGCTTGGAACTGACGCCGGCTAACGAAACTTCCAGCGGCCCCCAGGCTCCCGAAAAGGGCGTGGGAGAGGCGCCTTGCTCAGCCTGGATAAAGGCTGCAGTTTGGGGATCTTTGCTGGCCAGGCTGTTGGCGGCAGCTACGTTTGTCGGAAGATCGCCAAAGGTTTTCGTCCACTCAAGCTGGTGAGCTTCATCGGTGACAAGGTTGATAAATTTATAGGCCAGATCCTTGACGTTAGAGTAGTCAGCGACAGCCAGCATATCTCCAGAAACGATAGTTGAGGCCGGCACACCGTTGGCTGGTCTCTGTTGCATGCCATATGGGATGGTCGGCATGGGCGCGAAGGCATATTTATCGGCTACACTAGATTTTTGCATGGTTGGCGTGAGGGTGGAAGTCACCATGATTAACATGCCAACCTTGCCGTTAGCAAAGGCCTGGGTAGCATCGCCGGCCTTCCAGGCCATCGAGTTTGGATCGACAATCTTATAGTTGTTGGCCCAATCAAACCAGAATTTGACTGCATCCACAGCTTGTGGCGTGTTAAGTTGGGCAGTTTTAAGGTCCTGGGAGAGGAAGTGACCGCCCATTTGCTCGGTGAACATCCACCAGATTTTCCAGGGGTCAAATGAGTCTGAGGGGTCCATCTCGGCACCATAGATGCCAGCCGAAGAATTGGTCATCTTCTGGGCATCCTGAACAAATTCGGTCCAGGTCGTGGGAGGAGCGCTAATGCCGGCTTTCTGGAACAGTTCTTTATTATAGACCATAGCAAACGGACGCATTACCCAGGGAATCGCGATTTGCTGGCTTGGCGAGATCCCGGACATGCTAAGCTGCTGCTTAAAGAATCTGTCCTTGCCACCTACCTGTTTCCAATCTTGATCGCTCAGCGTGGCAAAGCCTTTGGTAGCCTGGGCTGTTGGCACAAAGGTGGTGCCCAGGCTAAATACATCAGGACCACTGCCTGTTACGATCGCGTTCTGTAGTTTTGTCTGCTCTTCATTGCTACTGCTATAGGTATCCCAGGCAATAGTTGCCCCGGTTGCCTTCTGGAAGTCACTGCCGATTTGTTGCATCCATTGCTTCTGCTGGGTAGGATACGTGGTATTATATCCAATGAGGACGTGAAGGGTCTGGCCAGTACCATTGCTACTCGTGTTACCGCCGCATGCTGCCAGGATGAGGGTAAGCAGCATGAGCGAAGATAGCCAGTGGCAAGCTCGTCGGTGAGTCGCTTTCATCGCCTTGTCTCCTTCCCGAACGTCAACCTGTGGTTGAGCCGTTTGTGTAGAAGTTAGAAGTCTAGAAGGTGAACTATAAAAGGTTCTCTGCACTTGTGTCGTGTGGAAAATGAGCGCTCTTTTGCATGTAGCTGTATCAATCTCCTGCTGTGGGCATCCTGCATAGCGCTTCATAAAGGCGCTATGTAGATATATAGAAGAATGTACTACGCTAAAAATATTGTCGATGTCTCTTTGAAATCCAAAAGCACATCTTATATAGCACATCATCATTCCTTGAAGGCCTTCAAGAAAAGTATAGAAGAAGCTTCGCCGAAATTCCAGAGAGAAGTAGGTGAGAGGAGTGCCAGTTTGGTGACAGTTTTGTGCCAGTTGGGAATGGATAGGTTGGGCAGCCAAAAAAGGGATCGACAGGGTGGCAGGAGATCAGTACACTATATGGTAGTTCTACCGCGAAAGTAGGTGTGAGATGAGCACCAATAACACTTTACGTACTCTCCGCGAGAGCTTGAATCTCTCCATACAAGGGGTAGCCGAAGGCGCGAAGGTCTCTTTTCGAACCGTTTTACGCGCTGAAAAGGGCTATCCCTTGAATCCGGGATCACGCCAGCGCCTCTGTTCATTTTATGGCAAAACAGCAGAGGAATTGGGGTTGGTGGCTCAGCGTCGCCGGAGCCGTAACGAGGCGGCTTGCGTCCAGAAGCGAGAGGGCGGCGAGTTAGAGATATCGCGTACTACATTGCAGGACATGCAAACAGCAGTACAGGAAGTCGCACAAGATGATGTGAATGCAGATCAAGCCTACCTCCTTTTCCTGCAAGCTTTGGGGACCGCCGGAGTGACGTTAAGCGCCGTATCTGAAGAGTTTCTGCCCTCGTCTATAGCTTCTCGGGGCAGCAAAGGCCAGACGGCAGATGTATCGCCCTCGACGATTGAGAATCTTGCCCAGATTACGCAGCAGTATCGCTCGTTGCATCGGGCTGGATTTCCCATTGAAGAGAGCTTGCGCAGCCATATGGGGCTGCTTCACAGTGCCCTGGAAAATACAGTAAATGATCAATATCGCTGCAAGCTATGGGGATTGCTGGCCCAATTTCAATTGTTGGCGAGGCAGTCGGCCACGCGTAGGCGGGAACTTGGGCAGGCGCGCACCTGGAACGAATCAGCGATTGCGGCGGCTCAGTATAGTGGCGATGCCTGTTTATTGGGTGCGGCTCTGGGACACCTTGGCCATCTCTATCTCACCTGGCAACGTAATCCAACCGTTGCCCACCAACTGATTGATCAGGCCTGCGAGTATGCAAAGGGGCATCCGATAAGGGGCTGGTTTGCCATTGTGAACGCTGCTATTGCAGCCACTGAGGAGAATAAAGCCTTATGTGAAGCCTCAATAACGCAAGCGCTGGAAATCGTGCATACCTTGCCAAGGACTGCTGAAGCTGACGATATGTATTATACCGATTTCAATCCTGTTGGGGTTAGTGCTTTTGCTGGGAATTGTCTCTTGAAGGTCGGAGAGCCGGAAAAGGCTCTTGGGCTTCTGAGCGCGCTTGATGTGAGTGCGCTGGCAAGTAATCGACAGGCTAGCACTTTTTGCGATATGGCCCATGCCTATGCTACGGTGGGAGATTTAGCGTCGGCCCAGAGCTATGCTTTTCGCTCGCTTGATAAAGCGTTAGAAACCAAGCGTTTATATATCATCCCACGTTTGATTTCTCTGGCGAACAAAATGCTGGAGCATAATCCACACGAGGCCCACGCTTCTGCGATTATGGCCTATGCCCACAACGCTCTATATGAGAGATCGACAGGCGCGTAAATCTTGCTTATGTGTCCTGTGTATTCTCTGCGACTCCTGGTTCTGGAACAAACCCTGGTACTATCATGCTGAACCCGGCCTGCTTAAGAGCGAGCGGCAGTGAAGCCCTTGCGCTCCCAACTGAGAGATCAGCGGGAACAGTGTATCAAGGGCCATGCCGCTGCTAACAAACTTCACTTACTCATCTTTCAACACGTTGGAGCGCTACTACCGGAACATTCTTGGAGAAATTATCGGCAAGTTCTGCATAGACCTTCGCATAATCCTCGGAACGTTGAGCCACTGCTTTCATATTCTGATGGGCTCGTTGCAAGAAAAAATCTTTTTGCTCGCCTTCTATAGGACTTGCGATGGCTTCAAAGGACTCTTTGCCTAGCTCAATCTTCACCTGTGGATGAGCCAGAATGTTATGATACCAGTCGGGGTTTGTATTGCCCGCAATGATGATCAGCCTCTCTGCATCAGTCTGATATCCCAGCGGTACTGTGTAAGGTTTGCCACTTTTGCGTCCGATTGTTGTCAGCAAAAGTAGCGCTGCCCCTTTATACATGCCCCCAACTTTGCCCTCGTTGGCCCGAAATTCCTCTGTTATCGCTTTGTTCCAATCGCTCATATGCAGTTTCTATCCTTTCTGACTTTAAGGCCGTCTTGCTTCTTTCTTGTTTCTAACCAAAGTATACGTGTTAAGAAGGACAAGAGCAGTCCTTGTTTCAAGTATTCTCCTGGCGGGAAGCAAAGCTGCAAGTTGTTTATTCTGCGCGGAATTGCTACTGCTACAGCTTGTTCACATGAGGTAAGTTAGGATATACTGTTCCTACTACGTTTGTGGGAAAGGTAGTGGGATTGATGATTCAAGAGCAAGGGCGCAAACCTCCCAGTTATGCATATAAACCAGAAAAAGATTCTATAAGGTTACATAAAAACATGACACAGCGTAAGTTATCACCTTATTGGCTCCGCAGTCTCCTTGTCGGGTTGGGAATAGCTGTAATCCTGACCTTTATTGTTGCGGTTATTATTTTACTGCTGAATCCGTCAGGCATTTTAGGCGCGACGGCGAACCGCTTCTCAGCCCTGCTGACCCTGCCTGCCCGTGCTCCTCAGGTTTTACTGTTGCCACTGCTGGTATTTCTTGTAGCTTCTGTGGGCACACTGTTTACCGCACAGCCGTTGGCCCTGATAATGTATTTACGTGAAGTGCATCAGGCTCAAGAGGGGTATCATAAGCTCTATACTCCTCTGACGGCTCTAACGAATCTGCGGCAGAGCGCAGAGGAGTATCAATATAATCCTACGGCTCCTACGACTACGGTTGAAGAAGAGCAGGTATCTATTCTCGATCTAGTTCAACAGCAGGATACACATCAACTTATTCTCGGTGTGCCTGGGGCAGGCAAGACTACTGCCTTGCGGGTCTATCAGTATATTGCTTCTCAACGCCCGTTGGCTCTGGCATTTGCGCGGGATCGCATTCCTGTCTACGTGCCAATGAAGAATTATAGCCTGTTTCTCAAAGGCCATCAGCATCAGCATTCAGGAAGAGCCGAGGAGTTAGCCGCAGGCTCGCTCTTTGCCTTCTTGCAGGAGAGCGATTTGCCGGGCTTGCGCTATCTACGTTCCTCTGTCTCTCATCTGGCTCAGCAAGGTCGCTTGCTGCTCCTGTGCGATGGCTTAAATGAAGTCGATACAAATTATCTTAGCGCGATAAGCGAAGAGCTTGTGGATTTGATGCGCCATACCCAGAATCGCCTGGTTATGACTTGTCGCGAAGTCGATTATCGCGAGCAACACGATCTGATTCAACTCGTCAACGAGGGCAATGCCTTGCGCGCGGTGATTTATCCCTTGCAACCCGAGCAGGTACAGGAGTTCGTCGAGCGCTATGTCGAGCGGCAGGATAGAACCTGGCAGCATACGGCTGGTCAGATTATGCAGGTGATCGATCGCAGCCGCTTGCGCTACCATTGCACAAATCCGATGATGCTATTTACTTTGATGGGTATCATTGATAAGATCGGTGTGGAGCGGGGCAAACAGATTGACACGCGCGGGCGCCTGTTGCGTGAGTATGTTAAGCAACTCATTGCTTATGAGCAGCATCAAGCGAAGTGGCATAATCGTGGTCCGGCTGAGCAGGATGTCGTGCGTTTCTTAGGTGAGGTGGCCTGTGCAGCGCGCTGGGCCAATGATCGCAATGCGCTCCAGTTGCGTATCTCTTCCTCGCGATTGGCTCCCGGCGATAACCGAGTGGGGCGGATAGACTTTGATGAATTAGCCGATGAGCTGCGGTACTGGCTGGATGAGCATCCGGCCCAGGGACCCTTTGCTACGGAGGATGAGGAAGAACTTAACGGGCCATATGATGATCTGCCTCAGCTTTTGCAGTTTGCTTTGAGCGCGGCCCTGGTTGAGTTGAGCCCTAGAGGCGTTTTGAGTTTTCGTCACGAGCTGATTGCCGAATATTTTGTGGCCGAATACTTCTATGCCGCTGCTCGCAAATCACAGGCCTCCCTCTTATCGATTCGCGAAGAGCTCCTGGAACATGTCGAGCGCTGGAGTGAGCCTGTAGCCATCTGGGCAGGCTTGCTGGATAATCCATTAGCGCTGGCTGAGCGTTTTGGCGCTCTGGGGCGCAGCAATCCGGCGTATGTATTGCAGGCTCTGGCCCTGGCCCTGGTCTGCGTGGGCGTGCTCTGGACACCTCCTCAAGCTGAACAGCAGCGTCCGATAGTTCTGCCCACCAGCGTCGAAGAGGCTCTGGCGATTGCCGTACGCAATCGTCTGGCGCGCGAGCGACTGGCCCGTATCTTTACGCGCTGCGCTGAGGAGGGTGGGCAGGAAGTCTATCGTTCGCTTTTGCCCCTGATTATGGTCGAAGGGGTTGATGAGCTACTTGTACTGTTAGATCAGAATATTGTGCCAGAGCTGCTCTTTACGCATCTACAGGATGCCGTTGACAATGTGGCTTACGAAGCACAGGTGAAGCGCCTGACCAGAATTCTTGGGCGCTTTGGCAGCATCGTTATTGATCGGGCTGTACAATTGTGCCAACCACTGCCTGAACGTAGCTTGCGCCTGCGAGCAGCCGCCGTCAATATTCTTGGAGGAACAGGCGAGGCGCGCGCGGTTGAGCCGCTGGTGGCGCGCTTGCGTGATACGGAGCCCTTTATTGTCGAGCGTGCCACCAATGGCCTGCTTCGCCTGGGACCGACCCTGACGTTAATGCGCATTATTCAGGAGCTAGAAAATCGTAGCACTGATCAACTGACGCAGCGCGTCCATCGCGCCGTCTTGATTATTCTTGGTCGCTTTCTAGAGGAGCAGGATGTGCGCCGCCAGGTCACGATTATGCAGTATCAGCGCATTCTTGAGGCAATTGTGCCGGTGCTCACCTCGAATTATCAGACTGAGCCCGAGGTGCAGAGGCAGGCCTGTGAGATCCTGATCCGCCAGGGCCGCAATACGACGGAATCCGGTATGCGCGATAACCGTTGGGAGAAGGTTATTGAGGCGATTATGCGCTATCTGCCTTCTCAAAACGAGGTGGCGGCACACAATGTGATGCTGGTCTTGCAGAATATTGGCACTGCCGTGACGCCAGTTTTGTTGGAACAGCTCAATCAGCCTTCTGAAGTGGTGCGTACGCGTGTCGTCGAGATTCTCAAGCATCTGCGCGATACGCGAGCTTTGCCGCGCCTCTTACGTCTGCTCAGCGATACCTCACCGGCGGTACAACACCAGTCCGCCCAGGCCTTACGTATCTATGCGCCAGAGAGCATTGCTGGCCTGCTTGACCTGGTTCTCTCAGCGCCTAATGAGATGGTGGCCGAAAATGCTGCCAAGATTCTCAGCGATATCGGCGAAGCTGTGGTAGTTCCGATTATCAATGTGCTTTTCCGCGTCGTGCCCGGACGTACCCGCCTGCTCGTACAAACGCTGGCCTACGTTCACGATCCACGGGCTGTGCCTCCTTTAATAACACTGCTGCAAACTCCGCATATTGAGCCTTTGCTGGCTGTGACGATCATGCGTGCCTTAAGCCAGTTTCCCGAGCAGCGCGTTGTCCCGCCGCTGCTGGCTGTTCTCTCTGAGAGCAATCCCCAACTTTATGAAGAAGCTATCGAGGCCTTGAGTCAGCTTGGAGAGATTGCGCTCAATGATCTGATCGAAGCGCTGGATGTGGAGCAGGAAACCCTTGTTGTGCAGCGCGTGCGGCGGGCCATTCTCAGCATGACGCCTTTCCCCGGCGAACAGCTTATCAGAGCGCTGGCGACCTGTAATGATCAGCAGATGCAGCAGGTGATGGCTATCTTTAAGCAGCAGGGTATGGAAGCGGCCCAGGTATTGGTCAGGCAGCTTAACCATAATGATGAGCGCATTCGCAATCTAGTGTACCAAACCTTAAATGAGCTTCCCGGCCCCATTGTTGTGCCAGCGCTTTTAGAGGTGCTCAATCTGCCATCTTTGCGACGCGTGATTACGACAATCCTGCTCAAATATCCCGAGTCGGCTATCTCTCCATTAGTGGAATTGCTTGGCGATCAGGAGCGTGGAGACGTGGCTGCGGCAATCTTGCCCTTGTTCGGTACGCGAATACTCCGTTCGCTTGTGTCCGGGCTTGATGATCAGCGAGGTATGGCTCGTGAGTATGCGCAGCGGATCATGGTCACGCTCGTGCGTCAGAGCAACGAGCCGCAGAATATTGCCCGCGCAATTGTGCACCTCTTCAGCCCACCATTGCCGCCTCGGGCGCGCGAGGTCTTGCTCAACGTCTTGACGGAAGAGCTCACGGATGTCTGCATGCCAGCTTTGTTAGAGGGTCTGGAGGATGCGCATCTGATTGGCGATGTGGCCGAAGCTTTTGGGCGCCTGGTGCGTAAGGAAACTTTGAGGCAAGCTGCTCTTGATAATCTCTTGCGCGCACTCTATAGCGATGAGCGCAGAAGAGGGGCCGAACTCGCCTTGATCAAAATTGGCGCATCTGCGGTGCCGCGTGTGGGTGAGCTCATAACCGATAAGAATCAGCTGGTGGCCAAGGCCGCGAAGCATGTCTTGCGCGAGATAGGCGTCCCCGCCCTTTCTTTTATCCTGAAGGCTCATAGCGATAGAAGCTATCCAGCTCGACGCATGGCCGCTATGGAGGTCTTCCATAGCATGGATATTGAGGCCATAAAGGATGAGTTGATTTCGCGCCTGGCCAGCGAGAGCCCTGACGATATCTCGATGGCCGTATCTTTGTTGCTTGAGCGTATTCATTTTGAAGCCGATCAGCGCAGCGCAGATTCTGTCATGATCCCTGAACTTGTGGAATATGTGCAGGCTCATGGCGTTGAGGAGACAAATCTGCGCATCATTGCTCTACTGCTGCTGGTGGGAGAGCATATCACTGTAGACTATATCGTGCAGAGTCTGGCCGCCAATCCTCAGCATCGCAAACAGCTTACCAATATGCTCTTGCTCCTGGGTGAGGAGACGCAGGATGTCTTGCTCGACGTCTTTAACGATGGGCAAACAACTGTAGAGCTGCGCGCGGAGGTTGCGGCTGTGCTGAGCATGGTCTCGGCCCCCAAGGTTGTGGCTGATGCTGCCCAAAATGTGAGCTCCTATGGTCTGGCTAAAACCAGAACCAGCGTGCTATTCCCTGAGCAGCTAGCTATCTCTCTACGCGCGCTTGGCGGCTTGCTAGCAAGTGGTCATTGGAATCCGCGCAAACTGCAGGAGCTGCGCGATGCTTGTGAGGCTGATAGCCCGGCGCTTGATTTGTTCAATGTCCTGCTGGGGTGGCGCTACGAACCCCAACTTGCCAAATTGCAAAGCGATCTGGATGCTCAGAAGGAGGCTCATAAGCAGGAAATCGTTACATTGACTGCGCGTATTGTGGCCGATCAGAAGCGGGCCCAGACCCTGGAAGAAGATTTGGAGAAGCTACAAAAGGAGCATGGCCAGCGCGGCGATGAGCTAAAGAAGGCCGAGCAGGAAAAAACTACTCTGCGCACAAATCTGGAACAGCTGACAAAAGAGAAGAATACCTTAAAGGCCAGCCTGGATCAGGCGCTCAAAGAAAAAGGTGCGCTTGAGGCTCGCTTAAAGGGAGCACAGAGCAGCCAGCCGGCGAAACCGGCCGGGCAACAGCAGGCAGCGCAAACGAAGCAACAGTAAGGGAGCAGCGATGAAGGCGGAACGCTATAAGCTACAAAAGTTGTTAGGGCAGGGTTTGATGAGCGTGGTGTGGTTGGCAAGTGATACGGTGACGCAAAAGTCTGTAGCTCTCAAATTGCTGACTGCTATTGCGGAAGATGACAGACGAAACCAGAAGGCCCGCGAGCGCTTTATGCGCGAAATCGAGATCTCGCGTAGCC
The DNA here is from genome assembly GCF_004208415.1 of Ktedonosporobacter rubrisoli. Lineage (GTDB taxonomy): Bacteria > Chloroflexota > Ktedonobacteria > Ktedonobacterales > Ktedonobacteraceae > Ktedonosporobacter > Ktedonosporobacter rubrisoli. The sequence goes on from NZ_CP035758.1 coordinate 10,218,396, forward strand.
TGCAGCATCCGCATATCCTGCCGATTCTCGATCATGGCAATATGCAGTATAAGAATCGCAATGTGCCTTATTTTGTGACGCCTTATATGCAAGAGGGCTCGCTGGCAGATCTCTGTAAGGCCAATCCGCCCTGGCAAGCCTGGGATCTGGCCCAGACTGCCGATGTGATTATGCAGGCAGCCGAGAGCCTCTGGTATTTGCACACCCGTACTCCGCAGATTGTGCATCAGGACGTCAAGCCGGGCAATTTCTTGTTTCAATCGGTTAATAAGGCCCAGCGTGTGATCCATCTCTATCTCGGTGATTTTGGCATTGCGCGTTGGATGTCATCGCCGGTCTCGGTGGCAGGCGAGCTGCTTGGTACATTTGCTTTTATCGCGCCAGAAAGGATAAAACAGAAAGTTGATTGTGCCTCTGATCAGTATGCTCTGGCTGTTATGGCTTGCTTGCTGCTTACTGGTCAGTTGCCTATTCAGGCCACAAGCAGCGAAAAATATGTGCAGGCTCATCTCTATAATCCCCCTCTTCCACCGAGCGTGCTTGATCCCAGGCGCGAGTTCACACCTAAGATTGATGAGGTGATCTTGAGAGCATTGGAGAAAGAGCCGGAGAAGCGTTTCCCAACGATTATCGAGTTCGCAAAGGCCTTGCAACAGGCAACAACGAAGTCTGTGGAGGAGCAAACTGAGTCTATGGAGCAAGCCGAAGCCCCAACAGAAAAGTTACCTGAAGATTTTGATACGGCTGTCTATGTTGAGGAGCAAGAAGCAACGCAGCCGTTGGAGGAAATTCAAGGGATAGAGGATCTCGTAATTACCCTGGACCCGCTTGAGAATACAGAAGAGCCGATTCTTGATGAGCCATTGCCCACAAAACCTCCTCGCGTGCTTACGGTTGCTCCGAGAAGCTCTGAGATTATCTTTCCTGAGCTACCACTCAAGAGGGTGGTGGAGTATGAATTGCCGGTACGGCCCAGGCTGCTGCAGTGGTCGCCGGATGGACGCGCCCTTGCCTGCTTGCTGTATGGCGAGGCACCGAGAATTCTTGGGCGCAATGGGGTGGTGCAGGTGGTGGGCTGTGCTCATGCCTCTCGCGCCGCTGACATGTGCTGGTCGGCAGATGGAAATATATTAGCGGTAAGCGGACAAGGAGAGATCCGCTTCTGGGATGCGCTGGAGCAATGCGAACTGCCCTTAGTGTTGCGCCTTGATGTGCGTACTATCGATGGTATTGATTGGTCTGCGCACGGGCAGCTTGCGGTATGGGTAGAGGGCTGGCTTATGCTCTATCCGCTGCCGCCGGCGGCCCTCAAGGTGCCTCAACCTCCCTCGCCGCGTACAATTGCTATCGAGACGATGCATAGCGGCAATATGGGGGTGCTGCGCTGGTCGCCAGATGGTGCGCTTCTCCTGGCAGGTGCCAGTAATGGTAAGGTGATGTGCTGGGATACAAGAAAGCGCATCTCCTCCTGGCAAGTAAGCCCGGCCGGCAAGAAGGTGAACAGTGTGGCTTGGTCGCCGGATAGCTCCTGGTTTGCTGTGGCTTTTCGCGATTATCGTGTAGCTGGCTGGGCCGTAGAGAACAAGGAAAGAATCTTGCTCTGGGAAAGGCTCCCTGCTATGCCACGTATGCTTAGCGTTTCGACGGAGCAGGATATTACGCTGGCCTCAATCGAGCAGCGCTTGCTTTCTGGCTCTCTTCATGATACATATCCCAGCGCCAGTTTTTCTGGGCAATTGCTGGCTGCCTGGTCCCCTACGCAAGCCGAGCTGGCAACGCTTGATGCTTCCTGTGAGACCTCGCTTGGTATCTGGGGTTCCTGAGGTTTGGCGCTCGCTGGCAGAGACGAAATAGAGCCGGGAGAGCTCTGCCAGGCTCTGGCGCTAGCAAGCAGACCTTGACATTCCAGGCAGGTGGGTTTAGGATTTGTGCATGAGATCGGCAAAAGACTAGCCATTTTCCCTTGAATTGGTTTTACCCTCTCTTTCGTGCGATTATGTTGTGCCGACGCGTATAAACTTTTGGGAGGAGTGCTATGCCTGATAACCAGCATATAAAGTATTTGTTGAGCGAGGATGAGATTCCCAGGGCCTGGTATAATATCATGGCCGATATGCCCAATCCGCCCTTGCCTGTTTTACATCCAGGGACAAAGCAGCCTGTTACCCCTGCTGATCTGGCTCCTCTATTTCCACAAGCGCTCATCATGCAAGAAGTCAGTACCGAGCGCTATATAGAGATACCTGAGCCTATCCGTCAGGTATATAGGCAGTGGCGTCCCAGCCCTCTCTATCGCGCGCGAAGGCTGGAGAAGGCCCTGGATACGCCGGCGCGCATCTATTATAAGTATGAAGGCGTGAGTCCAGTCGGGAGCCATAAAGCCAACACTTCGGTCGCTCAGGTCTTTTATAATCAGCAGGAAGGCGTGAAGAAGATCTCGACCGAGACGGGAGCCGGGCAGTGGGGATCGGCCCTAGCTATGGCCGGTACGCTCTTTGGCGTGGATATCGAGGTCTTCATGGTCAAGATTAGCTACCAGCAGAAGCCTTACCGCCGCAGTATGATTCAAGCCTATGGGGCGACTGTGCATGCCAGCCCGACTGATCTCACCGATGCCGGACGTAGCATCCTGGCCAAAGATCCCGAGAATCAGGGCAGCCTGGGCATCGCGATTAGCGAAGCTGTGGAAGTTGCGGCTAAGAGCGGCGGGACCATCAAATATTCGTTGGGCAGCGTCTTGAATCATGTGCTGATGCATCAAACTGTAATCGGGGAAGAAGCTCTCTTGCAGATGGCCCAGGCCGATGATTATCCGGATGTGGTCATTGGCTGTGCCGGTGGTGGGAGCAATCTCGCTGGCCTGGTCTTTCCTTTCATCGGCGAGAACTTCAGGAAGGGCACTAAGACCCGTTTCCTGGCCATCGAGCCGATGTCATGTCCCAGCCTGACCAAAGGCACCTATGCCTATGATTTCGGCGATACGATTGGTATGACTCCTTTGCTGAAGATGCACACCCTGGGTCACGATTTCATTCCGCCCGGCATCCACGCGGGTGGCCTGCGCTATCACGGTATGTCTCCTCTTGTCTCGCAGCTCCATGCTGAAGGCGTTATCGAGGCTAGAGCCTACCACCAGAACGCCATTTTTGAAGCGGCAACAATTTTTGCGCGCAACGAAGGGATCATTCCGGCCCCCGAGACGGCCCATGCCATCAAGGCCGCGCTTGATGAAGCATTGGAAGCCAAAGCAGCAGGTCAGGAGCGGGTCATCCTCTTCAATCTCAGCGGGCATGGACACTTCGATATGCAGGCCTACGATGCTTACTTCTCTGGTAAGCTGCAGGATTATGAGTATCCGGCAGCGGCCATTGAGGAGGCACAGAAAAAGCTTCCTCAGGTGGTCTAGCCTGCCTGCTTGATGCTGGCTCACCAGTATTCAAGGCGTGGGCTATGGCTATGCAGCGATAAAAAATATCTGGCAGCGAACAAATTGTTCTTCGCTGCCAGATGCTGTAAAGCACCTGGACGATGCTATTTTTACGTCGGTCTATGCTATACTCTCTGTATGACAGAGAGGAAGGGAGTCAGATCGGTGAGCACAGAGTTACCACGTCTTGAGGCAAGAATTGGCGCACAAGAGCGCATGGCCACCATTTTGCATGCACGTATTGAAGAGTTGTCACAAGATGTGAGTGCCAGCTTGAAACAACTGGCGGAACATCAAACTGCGACCGAGCGCAAACGTTATGCGTTGTCACAGGACATGACAACCAGCTTGAAACAACTGGCTCAGTATCAAATAGCGACCAGGCGCCAGTTTTGATAAGGTGGAGGCTCAAATGGCCACGAAAGACGATCTTACCTCTCTTAAAGCAGATATCGCCTCTCATGAGTCTCGCCGGCTTGATACTCTTGATCGGCTTGTCTCTCTGCTTGATATGCGCCTCCCATCGCAACAATAGCTGTAAATGTGCAGGCTCTGTCAGGCGCACAATGGGTTTACGAACCGCTAATGGGCTATCGATGCCCTTGCATCAGGACGCCCAGGCATTTACTCTATGGATAGGCCAGCCCGCTCCACTCGACGTTATGCATCCCGTGCTGACCTGATCGTTGCTATCACAAAACATCTTCGACAAGGAAGGATACTTATAGTGAAGATACGCCTGATACAGGTTCCCTATGATCTTGGTCAAGAAAATATTGGTATGGGGAAAGCGCCAGAACGATATCTGCAAGCTGGCGTAGAAGAGATGCTTTCCAGGCAGGGCTTTACAGTAACGGTCGAGCGCATACAGCGCGAAGGGCCATTTCAGAACCTGCTACACACTGTTGCCGAAGTGAATACACGACTTGCTCAAGCTGTGCGGCAGGCGATTGCCCAGGACGAGTTTCCGCTGATACTAGGTGGGACATGCAGTGTCTGTATGGGCACGCTCTCAGGTTTCGATCATTCACAGAGCGGCATCATCTGGTTTGATGCTCACGGCGATTTCAACACTCCTGAGACGTCAATAAGTGGATATTTTGATGGTATGTCGCTGGCTATTGCGACGGGGCATTGTTACCAGGATCTCTGGTCACAGATTGGCAATAGCGTACCCGTCGCGGAAGATCACACACTTCTCATTGGTGTACGGGATCTGGACCCACAAGAGGAGAAGGATCTGAAACAGTCGCAAATTCACATCGCCTCTGTCGAGAGTGTGCAGAGAGCAAGGGAGACTGCGGATTTTGCCTCTCAACTCGACGAACTTGCTATGCATGTCCACGATATTTATCTCCATTTTGATCTCGATGTGCTCGATCCGCAGGATGAGCCGGGTATCAATTTCCCAACTCCCGGTGGCCCTTCTCTGCAAGAAGTAGAACAGGCACTGCATATGATAGCTAAGCGTTTCCACGTCAAAGCTGCTGCGCTTACCGCATACAATCCTGAACTTGACAGAGAAGATAAAACCTTGCGGGTAGGGATGCATCTGCTCTCGGTATTGGCCGAGAGCGCACGATATTAGTATTTTTCAGAAAAGGAGTATTCAGCTGATCAAAGGCCACAAAGTGCAGGTGGTCTTGAGCCGGCGTCACAATTCCAGCCTGGCGTTGGGCGTAGAAAGGGATAATGTCGTTACTCGCTGCCATAGATTCTGTTGCATGCGTGCTTCCCACTACATAGACACCCGCGCTCAGAGCCAGGCCTGAGCCTGTTGTACTTGCGATCATAAGAACGGCGCGCCAGCTGATCTTTTTTGCATTGCATAATCCCTCTCTAGGCTTTGGGCAGCTGTACGGCCACCTTTGAGAGCACTTCGCCTGTGGCGTCAATTGCCTGGGCTACCTTCAGCTTATCATCGTCGGTGAGAGAAGTGTAGGGGACGAAGCAGTTCTGGATTTGGAAGTCAAATCTTTGATCTCAACTTTGGAGTTATAAAATTGTATACGATATAAAATATAAATTAGACTTGACACAAAGATTGTATACGATATAAAATATTCGTATGGATATAGATACGCTTGTTGCCACGGCCCGGCAACACTATCGCACAACCCCAGCTATGGTAGCGGATGTACTGCGCGAAGCCATCTTAAGCGGCGCCCTGAAGGGAGGGCAATCCTTACGTCAGGATGAAATTGCCGCCAAGTTCGGTTTGAGCAGGATTCCTGTTCGCGAAGCCCTGCGCCAGCTCGAAGGTGAAGGGCTGGTAACCTTTTATCCTCATCGTGGAGCCGTGGTCTCCGAGCTCTCTCTTGAAGAATTGCAAGAAATTTGTGAGATCCGCGTGGCTCTAGAAACACTGGCCATTCGCCTGGCTATTCCTCGCCTGAATGAAGAAGTGCTGCAGAGAGCTGAAGAGATTCTCGATAGCCTGGATGCTGAAGGGGATGTTTTAAGGCATTGGAGCGAAGTTAACTGGCGCTTCCATTCGACGCTTTATACGGTAGCTCAGCGCCCGCGCTTGCTATCTATGATCAAGCTGCTGCATACGCAAATAGATCGCTACCTGCGCATCCACGTCTCTCTCTTGAATTATCGCACTAAGGGAGAGCAGGAGCATAGGCAGATTCTTGAAGCCTGTCGACAGCGAGATGCTGAAAGAGCCACTAGCTTGTTGGAGCAGCACATCAAGACGGTTGAGGAAATGCTGGCCACGTATTTGCAGCAGGGGCAAGAGAATCATAAATCTGCAGGGCTAGAGGTGTGAGGCGGCTCGCAGTCAGCTAGCCGAGGCCAGTCTTGCTCTTGTTTAATCTTGTGGGTCGCTAAAAGATAGCTTTGAACTGCTCTTCTGCCTTGAGGAGGAACAGGAAATGTATGTAGATGCCGCAATAATTGGCGCAGGCATCGTTGGGACCTCTTGCGCTTTTTTCCTGACGCGGGCAGGACTCAAGGTCGCGCTTATCGAGCGCGGCGGGATTGCTGGTGGCACAAGCGGCTCTGGAGAAGGAAATATTCTCGTCTCCGACAAAGTACCTGGGCCAGAACTCGAACTGGCCAGGGCAGGGCGCGCGCTCTGGCAAACTCTGGCTCAGGAGTTATCGGCAGATTTTGAGTTCGAGCCCAAAGGCGGAATTGTGGTGGCGGAAAACGATTCTCAGTATCGTGCTCTGCAGGCCCATAATCTTGCTATGCGCGAGGTGGGCATCGAGACGCGTATCCTTTCGACTGCTGAGTTATATGAGCTTGAACCGCTGCTAGCGCGCGATGTGGCTGGAGCTGCTTATTTCCCTCAGGATGCCCAGGTGCAACCGATGCTGGCTGTTGCTGCTTTGGTCAAACATGCTCAGCAAGACGGCGCTATTTTATTTGATCATACGCGAGTGTTGGCGATTGAACGCAATAAGCAGGGCGCGATTTGTGGACTGCGTACTGAGCAAGGAAGTCTGACAACGCCAATGATCATCAACGCTGCTGGTCCCTGGAGCGCTCAAGTCGCAGCCCTGGCCGGCTTAGACGTGCCCATTCAGCCCCGTAAAGGACATATCGTGGTAACCGAGCCCCTGCCTTTGCTCGTGCGCCACAAGGTATATGAGGCTACTTATTTCGATACAGTGAATAGCGGCGAGGCCGACCTGCAAATTGCTTCAGTCGTGGAGGGCACAAAAAGCGGAACAATCCTGCTGGGCAGCAGCCGTCAGCTTGTGGGCTTTGATCCCACGGTTGAGGCCCGCGTGATCCGTGCAATTATCCAGAAGGCTGTGCGCTACTTTCCTGTGCTTGCCTCGGCTCATGCCCTGCGCGCCTATGTCGGTTTCCGTCCCTTTTCCCCTGATCATCTCCCGCTTATTGGTGAGGTTACGCAGGCTCCCGGTTTTTATTTAAACACCGGACACGAAGGGGCCGGCATCGGTCTTGGACCTATCAGCGGCAAGCTGCTAAGTCAGCTTATCCTTGGACAAACACCCGATCTGGATTTGACACCTTTCCAGCCTATGCGCTTTAAAGATGGAACTGTTACTCATTCCCTCTAGACGTCAGGAGGAATTCGATGCGCTTTGAGAAGATGCTAACCGCTGTGGATTCGCATACTGAGGGTATGCCTACACGGATCATCACGAGCGGCTTTGGTCCGGTTCCTGGTAGCAGCATGTTTGAGAAGATGCAATATATTGAGGAGCATCAAGATCAACTGCGCGGCCTGCTCATGAATGAGCCTCGTGGTCACCTCGCCATGAATGGAGCCGTGCTTTTGCCACCCTGTGATCCCGAGGCTGATCTGGGAGTTGTGTATATCGATGTGCATGGTTATCTGCCTATGTGCGGTCATGGCACGATTGGTACCTGTACGGTGGCCATAGAGACCAGGCTGGTTCCTCCTGTGGAGCCCATCACGCACGTGACTCTGGATACGCCGGCCGGTCGGGTAGTTGTTGAGGCAAGCGTACAGCACGGACGTGTCAAGAAAGTGAAGCTGCGCAATGTGCCAGCCTTCTTATATCGGAAGGATGTGATGGTAGAGGTGCCCGACCTGGGGTGCCTGACCCTCGATATTGCCTATGGTGGCAATTTCTATGGCATCTTGCCGGCGGAAGCCGTTGGTCTCACCCTGGAGAGCAGGCATGCTCAAGCGCTGATCGAGTGCGGGATGAAGATCATGCAGGCAGTTCAGCAGCAGGTACCTTTGCAGCATCCACTTCAGCCGGGAATCAAGGAGATTAAACATACCCTTTTTACAGGTCCGGCTGCCGAAGAGGGGGCGCACGCGCGTAATACCGTCGTCATTGCTCCCGGTGTGCTTGATCGTTCTCCGTGTGGAACGGGAACCAGCGCGCGTATGGCCCAACTTTTTGCGCGTGGTCAGTTGCCGCTGCAGCAAGATTTTGTCCATGAAAGTATTATTGGAACACGCTTTACCGGTAGGTTGCTAGAACAGGTGCAACTCACGCCCGATACGATAGCTGTCATCCCGACTGTCGAAGGGCGGGCCTGGATTACGGGCTTTCAGAATCTTGTGTTAGATCCTGAAGATCCCTGTCCAGCAGGTTTCATTCTGGGATGAAGAGGAGAAAAACACCATGGCACGTTTTCCTGGTATTTATGTTGCTGTTATCACACCTTTTACTGAGGATGATGAGGTCGATTATGCTCGCCTACATGAGCATGTGAACTGGTTAATCGAGAGTGGCGTACATGGCCTGGCACCTACCGGTTCATGTGGTGAATACGCGTCCCTGGCCGATCAGGAGCGTGCCCAGGTTGTCGAGACGATTATCCGGGCGGCAGCTGGACGTGTGCCCGTCGTTGTGGGAGTCGCCTCGCCCTCGACAAAGCGCGTTGTGGCCTGGGCGCGCCATGCCAAAGAAGCGGGAGCTGCAGGCGTTATGGCTTTACCGCCGATTAACTATCGCCCAACGCGGGCTGAGGTCATTGCTTACTACGAAGCTGTTGCCAGTGTTGGGCTGCCCATCATTGCCTATAACAACCCATATGACACTTCAACCGACTTGACGCCTGAACTGCTGCAAGAGATGGCCCATATTAAGGAGCTGGTAGCAGTAAAAGAATTCACTGGCGATGTGCGTCGCATCCCGGCAATTTTAGAGCAGACCAGCTTGGAGGTGCTGGCCGGTGTGGATGATATGCTTGTTGAGAGCCTATTGGCCGGTGCGACCGGCTGGGTGGCCGGTCTGACCAATGCTATTCCGCGCGAGAGCGTTAGACTGTATGACCTGGTACTTGCCGGTGAGCTTGTCGAGGCCAGGAGATATTATAATTGCTTATTGCCGCTTTTGCGTTTTGACGCAACGCCGCGCCTGGTGCAGGCTATTAAGCATAGCTCAAGCTTAGTTGGTAGGCCTATGGGCGAGACGCGTGCCCCACGCTTGCCGCTAAGCACTGAGGAGCGCGAGTCAGTTGAGGCCGCCTTGAAGAAGGTTCTGGCTGCAGACAAATAATTGTGCAGACAATCCTGAGTCCGAAGAATGCCTGTACCGCAGTATGGGCATTTCCAACCTGACCCTCTTGCTTGTCAGGCGTCGTATCGCTTATGCATGCCTGTTCCTGTGGCGTGAAGTTGTTTGCAAAGGAGGGCCGATGAAAAATTTGCGCATTCAGCCTGAGCGCGATATTGCGCAGGTTGAGCGAGAAGAACCATTTACTTTTAGCTTTGAAGAACAGCCTGTAACCGCGTATCCGGGTGAGACGATTGGCGCAGCTTTAATCGCGGCGGGCATTCTCACTTTTCGGACGACGCGCAAGGCCGGAAAGCCGCGCGGAATCTTCTGTGGGATCGGCGTTTGCTTTGATTGCTTGCTGGTAGTGAACGGTAGGCCCAATGTGCGTGCATGTATGACTCCGGCCCGGCCGAATATGCTGGTAAAAGTTCAGGTTGGTGCCGGTGAGAGGTGCTATGAAAACTGAAGTCGCGATTGTAGGGGCCGGCCCGGCTGGTTTAGCGGCGGCAGCAGCGGCAGGCGAGGCTGGCTGCCACGTAACGCTCATCGATAGCTATGCCCGTCCAGGTGGCCAGTATTACAAGCAGATACCGCAGGAGCTGCGAGCGCGCCGAGCGCATGCCTTGCATGTGGATTTCGCCAAAGCCGCGGAATTGATGGCGCTGATTGAGGCCAATCCTCACATTCAGGTACTCAGTGGGGCTACGGTCTGGACTGCTCAGCGTGCTCCTTCCTCGGCTGTAACCCTCTCTCTCGATACGGCTGAAGGCTATAGAGAGCTGCAAACTGACTATGTAATTCTTGCTCTAGGAGCCTATGATCGCGTTCTGCCTTTTCCAGGCTGGGATCTGCCGGGCGTGATGACTGCAGGGGCTGCTCAGACGCTCACCAAGAGCCAGCGCATATTACCTGGAAAGCGGGTTGTACTATCTGGCTCGGGACCGTTTCTCTTGCCCGTGGCCGTTGGCTTAGCCGAGGGCGGAGCGCAAGTCGTGGGGGTCTTTGAGGCAACCACGCCGCTGCAGTGGTCCCGCTATGCCTGGCAGGTCTGGCGACATTGGGATAAGCTGCGCGAAGGGGCCTCTTATCTCAGGCGTTTGCGCGCGCAGCGAGTCCCATTAAGCTTTGGACGAGCTGTGATAGCTGCGCATGGGGATGAGCGCGTCCAACAGGTGACCGTGGCTCGTGTGCATGCCGACTGGAGTCCTGTTGCCGGGAGCGAGGAAGTGCTCGATGTGGATGCCGTCTGTGTTGGCTATGGCTTTCTGCCATCTTTAGAGTTGCCAACGCTGCTCGGCTGTGCAACGCGCTACGATCCTCTGCAGGCCACGTTTGTAGTAGAGCACGATGCAAGTATGCAAAGCAGCCAGCCGGGCATCTATGTGGCTGGCGAGATAACGGGAATTGGCGGCTCGGCTGTAGCGCTGGCTCAAGGTGCGCTGGCAGGCCTGGCTGTGGCTGAGCAAGCGGGAAGGCTGAGCAAGGATGAGATTCGTGAAAAGCTGACTTGCTATCGCAGGACTGTGGATCATAGCCAGCACTTCGCGGCTGTTCTCAATCAGCTTTTTGCCTTGCGACCTGGCTGGATGCGCTGGCTCAGGCCCGAGACGCTGGTTTGTCGCTGTGAAGAGGTGACATACCAGCAGATAGAGACGGCTGTGAAGAGCAATAATGCCGGCGATATAAAGACTGTGAAGTCGCTCACACGCTGCGGGATGGGCCTTTGCCAGGGTCGTGTCTGTGGGCATACTGTGGCTGCTTTGACCGCTGCGTGGACCGGTCGCAATCCAGAGACGCTTGGCTCACTTAACAATCGTCCGATTGCGAAGCCGATCCAACTCGGTGCAGCCTGTGAAGCTGAGACATTGAGGCTGAGCTAACCCTGCTTCCTCATCCCCAGTTGGCCACGTGTCATGAGCAACAGTAGTATTGCTGCTACTCCATAAGCGATCAAGGTTCCCAGATCTTTTCCTGAGCCTGGTGGATAGGAGAGTAGCAGCCCGGAGTTAAAGGCATCCTGTGCTCCGTGTATCAGCATTACTATGAGCAAATTCGCTTGGGTGCGGTTGAAGACCCAGGTAATAAGGAGGGATGCAGCCGTTACGCCGAGGATAAATGTGCAGAGCGTGAACAGACTTGTTCCTGCAGGCTCCCAGCTAGTAAAGAACATAGGCAGATGCCAGCTTCCCCACAGAATGCCTAGAATCAGTGATCCCAGGAGGGCTCCATAGCGCTGCTGTAAGCGTGGGAGAGCAAAACCCCGCCAGCCAATCTCCTCAGGAAGGCCGCTCAGAAGAATCGCAGGTATGAGCAGAGCCAGATAAGACAATAGGGCAGATCCAAGGGAGGTTACTTGAAAAGTCGGCAGAACTCCTGGTAACACCAGGGAGCCAAGAAATTTGATGAAGGGAATGCCTATCAAGGCGAAGAGATACCATTGCCAGCCCACTTGCCAGTGTATGCAGCGGCGGAGCAAGCTGTGCAAACCAGGCCTTCCCTTGCACACTGCCGTCATGGCGATACCCGCCAGAGCCGGCCCAAGGTACACACCTGAGTAGATGGTCAGGGGCCAGGGGAGAGAGAATGGCAATAGTCCCAGGCCTCCTTTAGCAAAAACTGAGGGAAGCCATATTAGCCAGCTACCGCCGTAAGCTAGAAGAAAGTAGAATTGAAGCGGGTGGCGCTTGACGATTGCTCGACATCTCTGCAGCAAAGGGGTGGGTGGGCATGAGGGCGTGATGTTCATAAAAGGCCTCTTTCTTTTCTTGTCGTCTCTGTATCTCCATTGGAAGCATCGGGGGATATCAGAAAAGAGGAGCTTTTGCTCTGACTTAGCTATCTTCTGTAAGAAGACGGAAGCTAAACTCCTCCCTCCTGTCAGATTCCCAGCGTGTGGGCTGCTGTGACCTGCTGAGTATGCATAATCAGGTCAAAGGTCTGGCTCCAGGAGCTTGATCCATAGATCTGCTTTTCTATGGGTTGAGTGGGGTCAAGCGATGCAGGACCATCCAGGTAGGGATGTGGGTTCTGCAACCAGGTATGAGCTGGCTCTGGCGCCTGACGGAGATCCAGAAGGTAGGTTGTGTATCCTGTTTTCCCGAGAAGGGCATTATAACTGCTGGGCCTGGCGGGAGGCACGGTAAACGTCCTCACTACAGGACGGGCACCTTGAGTCAGGACTGCTGCGTTCATCTCTCCTTGATTGAAGCTCTGGCCAATAGCAAGATATTGTTTGCCAAAGCGCTGCTGCAGATGTTCGCCCATCACATGGTCGTAGAATTGGGGAACATCGGTCTGTTTTCCTATATGGCTATTATGGGCCCAAATTATCGTTTTCCCGTACATTTGATGCGCCCAGGTTGCATTATCTGCCATAGCGATATCGTGAGCATTAAAGTTATCTTTGCCCGCTTTGCTTTGAACCCTGGTATATTGGGCGATGACACGAGCATGTTGCAGTGCCAGGGCGAACTGTGTTGGCAATGAATGCAGCTCAAATTCGGTTTGATGCTCTTGGAGCAGATTGACGACGGACTGTGCCTGGCGATCGTATTGTTCCCTGACATTTTGTGGCAGTTGGGCATATTCGCTGATATTATTTCGTGCCGTCAGCGAACGAAAATCGCTGTAGGCGTCTTCTACAGTTGGATATAGCTTGGGAAAACTATTTTGCACATACTGTGTCACTTGCGTATAAAGCCAGGATGAGGCCGCGAGATCCAGGCCAATACACCGTACTTTTTGCTGATGGCGTGGATCAGCATTATAAGCACGTAGCCATTCAAGTGTGTCAAGGACCTCCTGGGCTTTTAAGGGAAAGTACAGCATATCTTTAGGATTGCCTTTTCCATTATGTATATAATCGTTGAGCCAGAGGCCAGTTTCCCAGTCCATTTCCCAGGCCAATGTCGTAAATCCCAAGCTGGTAACGAGAAATTCTATCAACCTTTGTTTGAGTGTAAAGAGCTCATGGCTGCCATGCGTTGCCTCTCCCAGACCGACGATGGAGGCAGGGCCAATCAAAGGGCGTAGCGCTGTGAGATCCTGAATAGGAGCCTGTGGATCAGTTGTTTTCACTGGGTGAGCCTGCTGCTTTATCCAGGAACTGATATGCTCCTCTGTTGTCATGGCTGATGAACTGCCGTTTCCGCAGGAGGCTACCCAACCATTTATACTTAGCAGCCCTGCCCCGATTGCCAGCCGTGCTAAGAGTTGGCGCCTTTTTATAGCGTGCTTGAACATAGGATATGTTACCTCTCCCTATCCATGCTAATTAAAACTTTTCTTTGTAGAGAAAGGATAGACGAGAGTGGTTCCTACTTGCATGAGGCTGGCTTCCCAATGTGGCGGGAAAAATTCCTGGGAATGGTTATTTTGCTTGATCTTCTCTCGTCTTTTTGCTATAACGCTACTCTAGATACCTGTTGAAAGAGGAAGTATTTAAAGAAGGGTATACTAACAGTTCCCGAAAAAGTACAACTATCTCTAGTTTTCTGCTAGTTCCTGGAAAAGAAAATCGCTTGCCATCACGAGGCTTTTCTGCTAGACTTCAGAAAAGCATGAACGGATGTTTGAGAGAGCCATGAGAAATGCAGCGATCACCCAAACGCTCAGCTATCCCTTACGTCTGCCGGACTTCATTCAGGCGGATGCTCTGCGACTGCTGGATGTCTCGCGCGAGGTGATCAATCTTACCATCACAGCCCTGTGGGATCGGCTCGACGCGTTTGCGACGCGCACCAACACGTATGCCTACAAGCAGGTTGAGGAGATGATGGCCCCGCCGCTGAAGCATGGTCATCGGCAATGGCGCGCGGAAGCGGAACAGGCCGGGCGCATCTTGAGAGGACAGGCAGAGCGGAAGAAGCTCTTTGGGGTGGTCCTTCCGCTCTTGGAGCAAGGGATGATTGTGCCCAAGACGGACAAGAGGCGTGCAGGCAAAAACCGGAAGACCATCAAACAGGCCATGGCAGATCTGTGCGAGGCCAACACGGATGGGGGATCAACCGTGGAACTGCAAAGCCTGATAGAACAAGCGTGCAATTTTTACCTGGAAAACGGTTGCTTCCCTGCTACCTATGAAGAGATGCAGCGCGTCCCGGTGCTCAAGGCAGGCATAGTGCCCTATGCAAGCGATGATGGCCCGAAGATGGGGCAAACCTACCGCCTGTCCCTCGATCTCGATCACCAACGGCTCACTCTTGCCCTGCGGACCCCTGACGAGGTTGGGACCTGGGCACGTTCCTGGCGGGAGCGAACGTGCCAGATGAGCCTTCCTGACGTGCTGGCGGCCCGTCTTCAGGAAGGCGCGATGCAAGCCCCCATCTTGCGTGAAATCAAGGAAGCAGATGGCAGTCGGTACGCAGTCCTAGACTTCATGGTCCTGGTGCCTGTCTGCTCAGTGGAGGCCTGGGAAACGTGTCAGAACGTGCTTGGCTTCGATTGGGGGGTACGCAAGCTTCTGACTGCCAGCGTGGTCGATCTCAATGGCAACCAGGTCGGGCGTCCGTTCTTCCTGGATACCGGCCCGTTCGATGGCCGACAAGCGCGCCTGCGCCGCCAGATTGACCAACTCAAAGTGAAAGTGGGCCGACTGGAGCAACAACGAGACCGCTTTCCCCTCGGCGATCCCCGACGCAACCCCTCAGAGGGTGCGCTCTTTGTCTTGCGTCGGGAGATCAATCGGTGTTGGCGTCAGTACGAGGCCAGAAACAACGACCTGGGGCATCTGGCAGCCAATATCCTGCTGGTGCTCGCCACCGCCTTTGATTGTCACCTTCTCGCTGGAGAGTCCCTCAAGACCTTGAAATCGGCGGGACGTGGGAGATCGGCCAAAGGGCGATGGAGAAATTGGCGCAATAACGCGCAGGTGCGTGGAGCATTGTGGCGCGTGCTGCGGTACAAGTGCTTTCTTTCGGGCATCCGTCTGGAATGGCAGCACCCCCGCTACACGTCGCACGTCTGCCCCCGCTGTGGGAGCTCGGCCAACACGTATCAATCTCCTGAACATCGTGCCAAGGTGAACGATTGGGGAGCCTGGCTCTGCTGCTCCAATCCCTCCTGCCTCTGGTCAGGCTCCCGCGATTACGCGGCCTCCCTCAATATCGCCCGTCTGGGCACAGCCCTCATTCGTCATGCTCAGACCACGGGCAAAGTGGTGCATCTATCCGTGCTGAATACCTCTGTTCAACCCGTTTCGTACATCGGAACGCGGACGGCGCTACGGTTTCCGCCGTCGGTCCCTCGGGGCCGCCTGATTCATTCAGGCAGAGTCTCCTGCAATGGTTGGTGCTCTTCTGTTCGCCTTCGCTCGTCGTATGCCACCTCGATTCTGCTTCGGTTGTGTGGCTAGGGCAAGCGAAAGCTACAGATAGCATAGGATAGTAGTAGATTTTAGAAACGGTATAAGACAGGCTATGATGGCACAAACATGGTTAGCGCAATGCTCTAGATGCCTGAGGCTTCGAGGGAACGCGCTTGCTCGTATAATTTGGATTGTGAGTGTACTCCTTGCTATCGTGCATTTTGTGATGACGTTTCCAAGCGTCTTTACTCTTTCTCAGCATGTGTGTTCTCACTTCTGTGATCTCACGCCACAATATCTGCAAGAACTTCAGGCAATAGGCCTCTCATCAACATTCTATGCCATCTACATTCTGATTTTTACCGGAGCGTTTACGCTACTTTATGTAGCTATGGGCGCAGTGATTTTTATCCGGACCTGGAAACAAGCTCCCGATGTGGTGAAACCAATGGCTCTTCTCTCATCGCTGGTGCTTGTCAGTGTTGGCCTTACCTTTCCCTTTGCCCGATTTTTACCGATATTACATGCTGAGATACCTCTGTGGTCTCCACTGACATTCTATGTTTTTTCCTTCAGCGAAGGGCTGTTCTTCCTCTTTTGCTATCTCTTTCCTGATGGAAGTTTTGCACCACGCTGGATGGTAGTTCCGCTGAGTCTTTTGGTTATCTTTTTTACAGGATATAATTTTGTCTTAACCTGGCCTGATATTTCTGTTTTAGGCCTAAATGTACAGATAGTTACCTTGCTCTTTAGAGCTGGTCTGAGCATTGTTGGTACATGTGCTCTGTTATGCGCGATTGGCTCACAGATCTACAAATATACTCACTTCTCCACTGCTAGTGAGCGGCAGCAGGTTCGCTGGGTTGTAGTAGGATTGATTACTATCTGCGTTTTGCTTGCTGCGGGTCAGAGCTTGAATTGGTTGATACCGAATGTCTGGACGTATCTTTTGTTGTTGACAACTCTATTGCTCTCGTTTCTCTGTGTACCGTTGGCCATCGGTATCGCTATTCTGCGCTATCACCTCTGGGCCATAGAAGGGCTGGTGAACCGCGCTCTGGTTTATGGTATGCTTACCGCAGCGGTAATAGGTATCTATGTTCTGCTGGTTGGAGGGCTTGGTAATTTGCTCCACCTTCCAGGCAATCCTTTGCTTTCATTAGTGGCGACGGGCGTGGTTGCTCTTCTCGCTCACCCCTTACGCCTACAAATACAAAAGTGGCTGAACAGGTTGTTGTATGGAGAACGGGATGATCCCTATTTGCTCCTCTCGCGTATGGGCCTGCACATCGAAGCGACGCTTGCCTCACAGCAGGTTCTGCCAACCATAGTGGCAACGGTTGCTCAATCGCTGAAGCTGCCATACGTAGCCATTCACACTGCAGGCGCGCCGGGAGGGCTCTTGGAGGCAGTTTATGGAACGCCCGGACCAAATTTGGTGCGCTTTCCCTTGATGTATCAGGGACAACGGATAGGAGATTTCGTTCTTGCTCCTCGTTCCTCCGAAGGAGCGCTCACTCCAGCGGACGAGCGCCTTCTGACCGATCTGATGCGTCAGATTGGCATTGGTGTACATGTGTTGCTTGTAAACCGAGAGTTGCAGCGTTCGCGCGAGAGATTAGTTATGGCCCGTGAGGAGGAGCGTCGCCGCTTACGTCGAGATCTCCATGACGACGTTGCGCCGACGCTTGCAAGTTTCTCTCAGCGCATCGATATTGTGAATCTCCTGGTAGAGCAGAAACCGCAGCAAGCGATTGCTCAACTGAAAGCCCTGCAAGATCAGGTCAAAGCGGTAATTTCAGAACTTCGACGCGTCGTATATGCGCTGCGCCCACCGGTTCTGGATGAACTGGGTTTGGTTTCGGCAATCCGAGAGCACATTATTCCTGCGCACCAGGGGGCGAAGCTCGCCATCAGGTTAGAGGTTCCAGAGGGATTGCCTCAGCTTTCCGCTGCCATTGAAGTGGCAGCGTTTCACATTATCCAGGAAGCGTTGACGAATGTGGTCCGTCATGCATGCGCTCAACACTGCCTGATTCGATTGACGCTGCAAGAACAGATGCTCTATCTAGATATACTTGACGATGGGCAGGGTGTGCCCACAACGTATCGGAGAGGTGTAGGGTTGCATTCGATGTGTGAGCGCGCTGAGGAGTTGGGGGAGTGTGCACGATTGTGCCATTGCAGGCAAGGGGAACGAAGGTTTCTGCATGTCTACCGTTATTGAAGGAGTAAAGGATGGACCGCTTACGTTTGCTCATCGCTGATGATCATGCCTTCTACCGTGAGGGGGTGCAGGCCATGTTGCAGACTGATGCAACGATGGAGGTGGTTGGAGAAGCTTGCAATGGAGAGCAAGCTATTACCTTGACACAACAATTGCAGCCAGATCTTGTACTCATGGATATAAAAATGCCAGGGATCAATGGCATTGATGCCACACGGCTCATTTTAAAAAGCCATCCGCAGATCCGCATTCTAGTTGTAACCATTTTCGATGATGATAGTTCAGTATTTGCCGCGCTGCGCGCTGGTGCGCGTGGCTATCTGCTTAAAGATGCCCATCGGGAAGAACTCATACGAGCCGTTAAAGCTGTCTCTAATGGAGAAGCTATCTTCAGCTCATCTATTGCTCAACGTATGATC
This sequence comes from Ktedonosporobacter rubrisoli, assembly GCF_004208415.1. Lineage (GTDB taxonomy): Bacteria > Chloroflexota > Ktedonobacteria > Ktedonobacterales > Ktedonobacteraceae > Ktedonosporobacter > Ktedonosporobacter rubrisoli. Next base: position 10,236,736 of record NZ_CP035758.1, read on the forward strand.
CATTACTTTACAGCGCTCTCCGCTCCGTCAGTGGGGAGCGCTTTTCCTGAATTGAACAACCGTGAACGCGAAATCCTGCATCTTATGGCTCAAGGATACGACAACCCGGCTATCGCCAGGCAACTTGCACTTAGCCTCAAAACGATCCAAAACTATGTCTCGAATATCCTGAACAAGCTCCAGGCAACTGACCGTTTTCAGGCCATTGTCCGTGCGCGCAAGGCCGGCTTCGGCCAGGAAGAGAGATGAAATTATTTCATCTCGTTTTCGGAACTGCTTTACTGGTTTCGGCGAGAGTTTTGCTTGTAGCCTGCCTTCTTTAAGGCCTGGCGTAAGCTGCCCTCGTGGGCGGCAAGCTCTTGACGGGCCTGCTCAGCCGTGAGATGGGTATGGCTAACGACGATAGCCGTCTTAACCTCACCACCTGTAGCCTGCAAGAGCGCATCAGCTTCCTCTTTGCTGACACCGGTTGCCTGCTGAACTATCTTAATAGAGCGCTGCTGGAGCTTGTAATTAGTGGCGCGCAGATCTACCATCAAGTTGCCGAATGTTTTGCCTAGCAAAATCATCGTCCCAGTGCTCAGCATATTGAGGACCATTTTTTGCGCGGTTCCTGCTTTCAGGCGCGTCGAGCCGGTAATAACCTCTGGCCCAACGACTGGAGCGATCATGATCTCCACTGCCTTTTCCAGCGGCGTAGCTTTATTGCAGGCCAGTCCGATGGTAAGCGCATTCTTCTCGCGTGCATAAGCAAGAGCCCCCAATACGTAAGGCGTTCGCCCGCTGGCAGTGATGCCAACTACGGCATCCTTCTCCTCGACGGCGAGCTGAGCCGCATCAGTATAGCCCGCTTCCTCGCTATCTTCCATATGTTCTACGGCGTTGAGCAAGGCTTGATAGCCGCCCGCAATCTTACCGATTACCTGTCCGGGAGGCGTATTAAATGTAGGGGGCATTCGGCGGCGTCCAGTACGCCCAGGCGGCCAGAGGTTCCGGCTCCCATATAGATGAGGCGACCACCCCGACGCAGGCGTGCCGCTATCTCTTCTACGGCTTTACTGATCTGCAATAGTTCTTGCTTGACGGCACCGGCTACCTTTGCATCCTCCTCATTCATGAGGGTAACAATCTCTAAGGGGCTCATCAGATCGATTTCGTGGGTAGCAGTATTGGGCTTTTCCGTCTCTAAGGTGCTACTGAGTTCGTAGCGTGGGTTGGGCTGACTGCTTGAATTGGTCGGCTTGGCGTTTTCGTTTGGCTGTGAATCTACTGACATACTCTCTCCTGAACTACTGCCACGTTTGTATAATGGCACAGTCCTATTATAGTACATGCAACCGTGGGAGCGCGGGCGGTTTGGGTTCTGCGCCAAGCTCTTCCTGCAATAGAGAAAGGCCGCTCGCCAGGGCATCACTAACTCTAGCTGCGGCCATTTGTGAGAGGGATGAGCTTATCTAGCTAGCAATATTTTTTTCAAAGATGACATGCGTAGGTGTTACCTGCACCAGGAGCTCACCTTCAACACCGTTGCGTTTTCCATATTCCTCTGCTTTATCCTGGCCCATATATCTGCCGCCGATACGCGTAGCCCAGTGCAACAAGGCTTCCTGATCCTCGATAAAAGTTACAGTTCCTCTGATCTGGATGTAGGCAAACGGTGGTGTTTCGTCATCGATGCAGATACAGACGCGCGGGTCGCGTCGTAAATTCTTAGCTTTTATCGATGTGCCTCCGGTAGTAAAGATGATCTTACTGCCATCAAGCTCAAACCAGGCAGGAGTAACATGTGGGCTGCCATCTTTGCGCGTTGTGGCCACCTTGGCTGTTCTCGTTTTAGAAAGTAAAAAATCTCGCTGCTCGTCAGTAAACTTTTCCACGCCAATAACCTCTAGTGCTTTCATTAAACTTAATTAGCGCTCCACACGGAATCTGTCCCATAAACAGCGTTCAGGGCTAACTACTTTACATATATATCACATGAGCAGGTGTCAGAATGTGACAGCCTTCAAACCCACAAGTGCTGTATACTGATTGGTGCCGGCTTAGCAGATACGGGGCAAGGGATCGCCGACCAGCATATCGAGAACGCGCATTCCACCTATCTCAGTACGCAGAAAGACCATGCCCTGCGGCTCGGCCTGAACGGTGCCGATAAGCGTAGCCTCGCGACCCAGCGGGTGGGAGCGCAGGGCGTTTAGCGCTGCTGCGGCCTGCTCTTGCCCCACAATCGCCAGCAGCTTGCCCTCGTTGGCAATAGTTAAAGGGTCGAGCCCCAAAATTTCACAGGCGCCACGTACTTCAGGGCGTACCGGAATAGCGCGCTCATCGAGGGCGATCGAGACCTCAGAGCTTAGAGCCATCTCGTTAAGCGCCGTTGCCACGCCGCCGCGCGTGGGGTCCTTCAGACAATGCACGTCCTGGCCGGCTGCCGCGAGAAGTGCGGAGACCAGCGAATGAAGTGGAGCTGTGTCGCTCTTGACATCGGTCTCGATATCCAGGGCTTCGCGCGCTAGCATAATAGCGATGCCATGATCACCAATCGGTCCGCTCAACAATACCCTGTCGCCGGGCTGTAACTGCGTTTGCCCTATTGATCTGCTTGTGTCGATAAGGCCAATGCCTGCAGTATTGATAAATAACCCATCAGCTTTACCACGCTGAACTACTTTCGTATCGCCGGTGACAATAGCCACGCCAGCTTCATTGGCTGCCTGAGCCATCGAGGCCACAATACGGCGCAGATCTGCAATTGGCAAGCCCTCTTCTAGAATAAAGCCGGCCGAGAGGTAGAGCGGTTTAGCCCCGGCCATGGCCAGATCGTTAATTGTTCCATGAATGGCTAGCTTGCCAATATCGCCGCCAGGAAAGAAGAGTGGGCTTACGACATATGTATCTGTAGTAAATGCCAGGCGGGGGCCTGACTCGGTGGGACCAAATATCGCAGCATCATCCATTGTATCGAGCAAGGGATTGGAGAAGGCTGGTGCAAAAACTCCCTCGATCAAGTTATGGGTGGCCTTGCCACCACTGCCATGGCTTAGCGTGATCTTCTCATCGCGCAAGTAGAACTTATGGCGCCGGGCTTGCCGTGTGCGCTCGATTTTCTTGAGAACAGTCTCAATGTTCAAAGTATTGTTGGGAGTAGGCATATTCATCGCTCATCTCCTGATTGCATGGGCTACTAGAGCCATGAATTTCATAAATTGTTCATAGCTAATAAGCCTGGTTGCTCGCTTTAGTTGGTAGAACTACGGCGTAAGCGGTAAAACGTTCAATTGCGTACGTTCGGCCGCCATCGAGAAACGGCCGTAGTTGAAGTAGGCCGCGCAGGCGCCTTCTGGTGAAACCATACACGTGCCGATCGGTGTCTCTGGCGTACAGGAGGTTCCGAATACCTTGCATTCCCACGGCTTAATAACACCTTTGAGAACCTCGCCACACTGGCAGGCCTTGGGATCGGCCACGCGTAACCCTGGAACCTCAAAGCGCAACTCGGCATCCCAATCCGCAAACTCGGGCCGGAGCTTGAGCGCGCTGTGCGTAATAAAGCCAAGGCCGCGCCATTCAAAGAATGGACGTAGCTCCATTGTGCGCGCCATAGCTTCCAGCGCCTTCACATTGCCCTCGGGCCTCACAACGCGTTTATATTGATTCTCTACTTCGGAACGACCCTCACTGAGCTGCTTCACGATCATATAGACAGCCTGGATAATATCCAGCGGTTCAAAGCCTGAGATTACCACGGGCTTATGATGTCCGTGCGCGATAAAGTGATAGGGTCGCATGCCGATAACCATGCTGACGTGTCCGGGTCCCACAAAGCCATCAAGGCGCAGATCCGGCGAATCGAGAATAGCTTTGATCGCCGGAACTATAGTTACGTGGTTGCAGAAGACCGAGAAGTTCTTGATTCCCTCGGCGCGGGCGCGCAAGAGCGTTACGGCCGTAGAGGGTGCGGTTGTCTCGAAACCAATGGCAAAGAATACCACCTGGCGCTCGGGATGCTGGCGCGCCAGCTTGAAAGCGTCGAGCGGCGAATAGACAAAGCGCACATCGGCTCCTTCGGCCTTGACATCAAGCAGGCTTCCGTGTGAGCCTGGCACGCGCATCATGTCACCAAAGGTAGTGAAGATGATATCATCCATACGCGCGATGGCAATGGCATCATCGATGCGCCCCATCGGCAAAACGCAGACCGGGCAACCGGGACCATGAACCAGGTCGATATTGCGCGGGAGCACATCTTCGATGCCATGCTTATAGATAGTGTGGGTGTGCCCGCCGCAGACCTCCATAAGCTTCAGTGCTTGCCCGCCGCTCAAGCGCGCTATTTCGCTGGCGATACGTTTGGCTATATCCGCATCGCGGAACTCATCGACATATTTCATACTCATGAAGGTCTCTCCTGCCTTTCTCCTAACATGGGCAACGTTGGTCTGGGCTGGCCTATACCGCGCGCTGCTTGATTTTGAGTCTGGCCTGGATAACATCAAGCAATGTGTGGTAGACCGTGGCCTGGGCCTCCTGAATGCGTGGAATGTGGTCGCTTGGAGCATTGATGCAAAAGTCTATAGTTTTGGCGCGCATCATCTTTCCACCTTCATAACCCGTTAAGCCCACAGTGATCAGGCCTTGTTTCTTGGCCTGCTCCAGGCCGGCCAGGATATTGGCTGAATTGCCACTAGTTGAGATACCCACAGCAATATCGCCGCGTCGGCCAAAGGCGATAATCTGGCGGGCGAAAATGTTCTCAAAGCCCACATCATTGCCGACAGCCGTCACTACAGCAATGTCATTGGTTAGGGACACGGCCGGCAGCGACTTCCAATGCTCAAAAGGCGGATGTAGCAGTTCGGTTACCAGATCCTGAGCGTCTGTCGTGCTCCCTCCATTGCCGAAGGCAAAGAGGGTTGCCCCGCAGGCAAAGGCCTGAGCCATAGCCTGGCCGGCCGCTATGATCTCCTCGCCATATTTTTCTAAGGTGGCGCGGCGTAGGGCTATGACTTCGTGACTCTTCTCAAGGGTAGAATGGCGTACCTGGGCCAGCACATCATCTATACTGGACTTACCACCCTCGAAAAGGAAAGGATAAAAGAGCCGATCGTATTCAGATCCTTCGGGATTGTTACTCATGGTTGTCCTCATCTAGCTGCGCGATAGCAACTCCTCCATGCACTAAAACGAGCACACCGGGCCCTACCTCCTCTACTAGCGAGATATCTATCTCTTCCCTTGCCTCACCGATAGCCACCGTGGCCAGGCTCGTCTCCCGCTCTACATGCAATACTCGGGCCGGCCGCGCTTCGTCAGCGCAGGTGAGGCAGTGGCCCGTACCGTCAGGTGTGCAGGCCCATTGCGCCTCAGATAGAGATGTGCTTTGTGGGTTGGTGTTCATTGCAGCAATCCCTCGTTTTCAAAGAAGATATGCACCAGCTCCCACAAGATGTGATAGAGCGTCTCGTGGTTTTCCTGAATGACAAGCGGATCATGCGACGGGACGACGAAGCAGAAATCAAGATCTTCCCGCTTTAGCACGCCACCGTCGTTGCCAGTGAGCCCTAACGTGAGCAGACCCATTTTTCTTGCTACCTGAAGCGCGATGGCAACATTCATACAATTGCCGCTCAGCGAGAAGCCCAGGGCTATGTCCCGCGGGCGCGCGAGGATCTTAAGCTGACGGGCAAAAGATTTTCCCGTCTCCGGACCGGCCATCAAGCCGGTGAGGGTAGCGCTATCGTTGGTTAAGGCCAGGGCAGGTAGCGCACGCTTGCCAACAATAACCGGATGTACGAACTCAACTGAGACATGCTGAGCATCTGTCGCGCAGGCTCCATTGCCAAAGGCTAACAGGCGTCCTCCCTGATGGAAGCGGCGGGCTATAGCCCAGCAGGCTTGCGCGATACGCTCTGCTTCCGCCTTAAAGAATTTCTCGGGCACAGTCGTGCTCTGCTTAAAACGTGCAGCAACCAGAGCATGGAGATCTGGTTGGACGATCCTCTCCGTTTCTGCTGTCATCGGTGTACCTCGTCAGTCGATCTGACTCGTATGGAGCATCTTAAGCTCGTCAGTATAGACATCACCCATTGCGCGCAAGGCTTTCATTGTCTCGAAGGCTTCGCTTTCGTCGATCTTACTCATGGCAAAGCCAACGTGAATCAAGACCCAATCGCCCGGCGCTATGCCCTCGGGGCGCACCAGGGCAACATTGACGTTCCGCTTTACGCCGGAGACATCAACTTTGGCAATAGAATTAGCATCGTCCTCGATACTGAGGATCTGGCCTGGAATCCCAAGACACATATATGCCTCCTTATTTTACTGCTGGCTACATCTCACCGAAGAACGCTTACCATATTTGTGTATCCTGCCTGCTCAAGCGGGCCGCGGCAATTGCCGCCTGCCCGAAACTTAAGCCGCCATCGTTGGGCGGTACTTCTCGATTGATATAGACCTGAAAGCCCATTTGTTCCAGGCGTCTCATGAGCAGTTTGAGCAAAAGGGAGTTCTGAAAGACTCCACCGCTGAGCGCTACAAGATTCAAGCCGCTTTGCTCGCGCGCTGAGCAACAAGCCCTGACCAATAACTCTGCGAGCGAATAGTGAAAAGAGAGGGCAATGTGCGAGACTTCCTTGCCGCGTTCCAGTTCACCGACGATGGCGCGGATCATTGGGCTGACATCCAGCGTATTTGGCGCCTGTTCCCCAGGACTGATCAAAGCTGGATAGATGGTTGGCTGGGAGCCTTCGTCGGCAAGCATTTCCAGTTCGATGGCTGCCTGCCCCTCGTAGCATACTTCCTGCCGTTGATTAAGCAAGGCGGCGATGGCATCAAAGAGCCGGCCCAGGCTGGAAGTTTGGGGACAGTTCAGCTTATGGGCCATCATTTTCGAGAGCAGAGGCCATTTGACGCGATCCAGCTGGTGGACGAAAGGAATATCCAGCTCAAGAAAAGCGTCTCCATAGGCTGCGAAGAGATACGCAGCCGCCATACGCCAGGGCTGGTGTACAGCCTGCTCGCCCCCAGGAAGTGGCATGTAGCTAAGGTGGGCCTGGCGCTTAAAATGGATAAGATCTGCGAGCATGATCTCGCATCCCCAGATAGCGCCATCCAAGCCATAGCCGGTTCCGTCAGCGGCAATGCCAATGGCTGGTCCGCTGAGACCATGCTCAGCCAGGACACTGGCAATATGAGCATGGTGGTGCTGGACGCTGATCCTCTCGGGAATCGCCGCGTCTAGGGCATATTTTGTCGCTAGATACTCCGGGTGCAGGTCGTAAGCAATAGCCATTGGCTGGATATCAAAGAGGCGCTTGAAATGCTCGATGCTCTGGCAGAACGAATTTAGCGTCTCTAGATTCTCCAGGTTACCGATATGCTGGCTGATAAAGATCTGCCGACCTTTACCCAGGCAGAAGGTATTCTTCAGATGGCCGCCACAAGCCAGAAGCGGAACGGGTAGCTCGAAGTTGAGCGTGAGAGGCTCGGGCACGTAGCCGCGCGAGCGTCGGAAAAATTGCTTTTCGCCGGCTGCTATTCGCAGAACTGAATCATCGCAGCGCATATGAATTTCTCGATTGTGCGTGAGGGTGCCCTGGGCAATGTGGGAGAGGCGTTCATAAGCGTCGTGATCCTGATAGGTAATGGGTTCATCGCTCAAGTTCCCGCTCGTCATAACCAGGGCTGGGATTTGCCCAGTGGTCTGGATCGTGGCAAAAGTTTGTAAGAGCAGATGGTGCAGCGGCGTATAGGGTAACATGATGCCCAGTGTGTTGTAGGCGGGTGCCACCTCTGGGGCTATAGGGCAATCTTGTAGCTGTTTTAATAATACAATTGGGCGACGGCGTGAGGTGAGCAAGGTCTCCTCTTGTTCGCTGACGAAGCAGAGCTGGCGCGCTGTGGCGAGATCAGGCACCATCAGGGCAAAGGGCCGGGCCTCGCGATGCTTGCGCTGACGCAGCCTGGCTACAGCCTGCTCATTGCTTGCGTCACAGGCCAGGTGGTAGCCTCCTAAGCCCTTGATCGCCAGGATAGCCCCGTTGGCCAGGTACCAGGCAGCACTAATGAGTGGATCTTGTTTGGCTGTCCGGTTGAGATTATGAGTGTCTTCCAGAGGGGGAGCGTCCCAGAGCACAAATTCTGCCTGTGGCCCACAGATAGCGCAGGCGTTGGGCTGGGCATGGAAGCGTCGATCTAGTGGATTGTTGTATTCGCCCTGGCAGTGGGAACACATGGGGAAGATGTGCATCGTCGTCTTATCCCGGTCATAGGGAATATCCTTGACGATAGTAAAGCGCGGGCCGCAATTTGTACAATTAATGAAAGGATAGCGGTAACGCCTGTCCCCGGTATCGAAGAGCTCGCGCAAGCAATCATCACAGGTGGCCATATCTGGCGAAATAAGAGCATTGCGTTCGCTTCTGGACTGGCTCTGTGCAATCACAAAATCAGTTTCATGGCGCAAGGGAACTTCACTGGCTCTGACGGAATCAATGCGCGCTAAGGGAGGAGGCGCGGTCTGCAGAGTATGCAGAAAGTCATTCAAGCAGTTGACAGGTCCCTCGATCTCGATAGTCACGCCATTGCTATCGTTTAGCACAAACCCATGCAGGCCAAGGTGGAGAGCCTGCCCGTAGATAAAAGGTCTGAAACCCACACCCTGCACAATGCCCTTGACGATGAGTCGTCGTCGTTGGATTGTCGATGCATTTATGGATGTCATATAGCCCTGCCTCTAGAGTACTGGATATAGCTCTCTGACCGCATGAAAGGCGTCTCAAGGCAATGCTGCCTGTGTGCTTTCTGAACTGGCTTGCGCGAAGGCTGTGAGCCATGTACACCAGGCCGCCAGCCCTTCTCCTGTCCGGCAGCTTAGCTCAAAGATCTGTAGCCGCGGATTAATTGCTAAGGCTTCTCGCCTGACTTTCTCCAGGTCATAGTCAACATAGGGAAGCAGATCGAGCTTGTTGACAACCATGACCTGTGACGTTGCGAACATATGCGGATACTTGGCCGGCTTGTCGTCGCCTTCGCTCGTGCTGACGAGAACCACGCGTAGATCTTCGCCAAGCTGCCAGGCCGCGGGACAGACCAGATTGCCAATGTTCTCAATGGCCAGCAGGCGAATAGCGCTAAGATCGAGCTGTTGAAGCGCATCGCGAATCATATGCGCTTCCAGGTGACAGGCCCCTCTGGTATTAATCTGGACGGTCTGGGCCCCGGCTGCTTCGATGCGTTCCGCATCTGCTGTAGTCTCTATATCGCCCTCAATGACGCCTAGCGTCATCTGGCCGCGGAGCCGCCTGATGGTCTGCTCTAGCAAGCTTGTTTTCCCGGCCCCTGGCGAGCTCATAATATTGAACGTGCGAATGTTGTGCGCGGTAAGGAGCTCGCGAAGCTCCTGGGCGATCGTATCGTTAGAGGCTAAAATATTCTGAGCAATGGTTATTCTAGGCACTGTCTATACTCCTGCGAGCACTCCTGAACTCCCTACAACCTGTGTAGCGCTGATGACTGCAAACTATGTCGTCTCAATTTCCATCTCTACCAGTTGCAGCTCGGTACCTGATAGAATCTGTTCAGACCATGTATGGCATTGTGGGCAGCTGGCGATAAAGTTCGTGACGGCAAACTCGTGATTGCACAGCTGGCACCAGGCGCGATGGGGCACGCTCTCGATATGGAGGTGCGCCCCTGCCGTGAGAGGATCGAGACTGCTGAGCATCTCAAAGCAGAAACTTAGCGAGTCAAAAACGATTCCGCTAGCTTCACCAATGCGCAGCCGAACGCTCTTCACCTGCGCAGCCTGGCATGTGCTGGCGCGGTCCATAACTGCGTCAAAGATACTTTGCGCGATAGAGAGCTCATGCATAACTGCCTCGATCCTTTCCCGAGCGTTACATAGACCTGATGCGCATATAGCGCTGAATATCGGGAAGCTGTTGCACAATTACCCAGCCCAGGCCAAGGGCTAGAAGCGTGAAAAGTAGTTTGAACATGATCAGGTTCCTTTCAATGCGCTAGCGCATCTATTGACAAGCTTGCGCTCTCGGAAAGTAACTTTGCGACAAGTTCATCAAGCAGCTTGACGGCTTCGGCGACGGTTTCACGCACAGGTGAGCTCAAGCCGGCCGCCAGCTTGTTCAGGTCTTGTTCCTCAAACTGAGAAGGCTCGCAGCCGACAAGCAAGGTTGGTATGGGTTTGGCGCCCAGCGTTCTGGCGTATGCCAGCACTTTTACCGGGTCCATGCTATGGGCATCCAGGGCAGCTTTGCCCGCTACCAGACCTTGTTCCGGGGTCGCTTCCGTGAGGTCGGGTTCCAGTAGGTAGAGCGTACCGGGTGGACCCCCGCGTGGCACTGCGTCGACAAGAATCAACATGGCATAATCCTCAAGTAAGGTAAAAGCCAGATCCAAACCGCGAATGCCAAACTCGCGTACCTGCACATTCTCTGGATAGCGTCCCATGAGATGCCGCGCGACCTCTACGCCAAATCCATCGTCGCCAAGAAAGATGTTGCCGATGCAGGCAATCAGTATACGTTTGGAGGTAACTGCTGCAATAGATGACATACTTACGATTCTTTCTGCACTGACGCTTCAAACACCTCAACTTCTTCCGGGAAAAAGAAGAAACGATGTCCGGGCATGAGACGCTCATCCCAGGGTTCCTGGCCTGGATCATCGTCTACAGTCACTACCAGGTAGATGCGATTCTCAAAGTCCTGCTGGATAGCCTCAACCCTTGCTATCTTGCTGTTGAGCGCTATATCAAAAATGTCGGCGTGAGCCTTTGGCTTGAGAAGCACATGATCTCCTGCCTTTACCTCTCGACCGTCGACCAGGACGAACGAGGGCGGAAGATAACTTTCTTCCTGATAAGGCCTATCTGCGTTGCCCATGTCGCGCATCATATCTCGCCTCCTTTGCTGACTGGACGTAGACCTCGAATAGTACCGTGTAGCTTCATAAATTGCTCAGGCGTGAGCGCTTCTGTGCGCTCTAGAATCTCACGTGTATGCGCGTCTGCTCGTCTCATCTCCTGCTTTTCTTCGTCGGTAAGCGTCAGGATGCGCAGGCTTAGCAATTCGTCTATCTCTGTGCCGTCGAAGAGAGGGCCAGGGCTTTCCGGCGCAATTTGGGGATAGTCGTAGAGGATAATAGGCGCCGAAAGCATGGTGCTAGCTTCTCCCTCATCTCCGAGCAGTACTGGCCAGGTGCGCAGATTCTTGCAGCTCTGGGCCAGGGATTTCAGCTCGTCGGGAGGATCTATCTGCGAAATGAACCGGCCCTGCTGGATCTGCATGAGGGTATGGGTAGAGATAAAAGCCTGGAGAAGAGTAGCATTGAAGCGCTCGGCTGTGAGATTGGTATGCGGCGTCCAATTTTCTATTCTGACGCTGAGCTTGAAAATGTTGCTACAGGGTGCGCCAACTTTTTCGGCGCTGACGATGACTGCTCCCAGAATTGGGCGCCGCTCGCGTAACGATGTTGGCGCTGTGGGTGAGCTCGTGCAGCGCTCACCAGGGAAGCCAAGCTCAACGACTCTGGGGCTGGCAAGCAATTCCTGTACCGTGAGCTTGTCGAGATTGATTTCGCGCTCGATACCTTCTTCACAGCTCTCATGCGCCAAAGTTTTGGCGTCGGGCTGGATGTCATCGGACGGAATGATGGTGCGAGACTGCAGATGAAGGAACCTGACCATGATGTCAAACGTAGTATCGGCCTGTCCTATAAACAGGCACTCGGTTTGCATAGCCCAGGGCTCAATACCCCCGTTGAGCTCGCTATACTCACGCGGATAGACGACGCCAAAGGTCCAGCGTTCTCTGTTTTTGAGCGCCGAGTGCCGATAGGGATAGAGCAGATAGCCCTCGTAGAGGATGGCGTTGGCGATTTCTTTGGCTTGCGCTAACCTCATGATCGCACCTCCTCATTGCTCGCCTGCAGCAGATGGCCCAGAGCTTCTTCCCAGCTTGGGAAGCCGTGTTTCGCCTTGTACTGCTGGAGCTGATCCAGAACATCCTTGCGTAAACGTAGCCAGGAGCTTTGGGGATAGTAACTGGCTATCATTTCCTGCCAGAGCGTTACCAGCAAGCTAAAGCTGGCTTCTTGTGACCAGGGAATCTGCTGGATCTGAAGATTGCCTTCTTGATTCTCATAGAAGATAGTTCCGCTAAAGAGGAAGGTAAGGGGGATATTCCCTTCTTCCAGGGCGTTAAAGTATTTCGTGCTGACGACATCGAGATCATAGGTGCAAAGTATTGGCAGATCGATAAGCGTTTGCTCGCTAAATTGGGGAACGACAAGACTGACTTGCGTCCAGAGCAATGGATGGAGCGTAGTCTGCCAGCGTTCAGGGGTGCCGAAAACTTCGAGCAATCTGGCCTGCGCGGATGGGCCATAGCGTCTGTGTGGGGCGGCGATCTGGATCTGGCAACGGAGCAAGATACTATAAATAGGCTCCTGCGAGAGGGCAATATTGGCAATGTGCAATTTAAAGATAAGCGTCGGCGTGGCCGTAAAAGGGGCTATCTCTGCTCCGCGAACTTCAAAGTTGAGCTCTGGCATCTGCTTTTCCTCCTTCTGTGTGGGCACGTGCGCGTAGGTCACGAAAAAAGTCAGTAATGGCTGTCCAGACAGCCTCTCCCCCGCTGAACCCGCGCCAGTAGGTTCTGATCAAGCCAACGAGGTGGTAGCAAGTATCGATAGGGACAAGATAGTATTCATGGGTACTGGCTATGCGATTAATTAATAGGGCTTCAACGTCGGGTTCCATCGTTTGCACGATAGGATTCTCTTCGGCTAACATTTTCCATTCATGCAGATCGAGCAAGGACTCTATGGCGCCTGCCGGGCCTGGATAGAAAGCCATCACCGTTCTGGCTTTCTCGATCTCTTCAGTGAGCGCTGTTTGTTCCCGGGCTTGCGTGCTGTAGAAAATATAGGCCATATTGACAGGGATGAGGAGAGCATTCCACTGTTCGTCAGTCATGGCAAAGCCGGAGAGCAGGAAATAGCGTTGCGGGACCAGGTGATACTTTCCTGCGCGCTCGTTACTGAATAGGATTGCGCAAGCCGCGCAGGTACAGAGCAATGTGCGCTGGCTAAGCTCTAGCAGGTGGCGATGCTCGCGCGGAATGACTGCACTGCAGAGCTCACAGTGTTCCGTTGTGGCCGGAGCCGCTGGGCGTTCGCGTGTGAAGCGGCGCAAGGCCTGAAGAGGAGCTACAGCCGGTCTATCAGGCGTGGTTTCTGCCGCGAAAAGACTGCTATGTATTTGTGAGTTTTGGGATGTTGCCATCGATGCTCACCTCATCTGGATGTGATCTACTGAATCTTCTGCAGGCTTTTGCGTCGCCGAGAGGGAGCCGCGTCTGTGCTGTTTGGGCGGCACATAGGTAAGTGGCAGGGCCGCTGGCTTCTTTGGGCCAGCTGCCGGCTCTAGTTGCACATGCTCAAGATCCGGTACCGCCTGCAAGAGCGCCTCCTCAATACTTGTTCTGAGCTCACTTAGCGCTGAGGGGCAGCCCTGGTTGTGCGCTACCAGGCGTAGGCTGGCCCTTCCCTCTGCAAGGCTGAGCAGTTCAAGCGTACAAGCGTGGGCCTTAAGCGTTGGCTCTAGTTTGTGTATGGCTCTGACCATACGTGCCTCTATATCTAAGGGATGCAGCCCATGGAGAAGCAGCAAGGAGCCCACAAGTTCATCCTCAGCCAAGGCCTCAACTAAAGCCGGGCCGGCTGTACGACTGCGCGCCATAAGATCGAGTATATGGGCCAGACCCTCGCCATACATTGCTAAAAGTTCTTGCACGAGCTCTTCTACTGTGGCCTGGAGCCGGGAATCGGGGAGACTAGCGATTTCCTGCAGCAGCGCTTCAATGCGCTCTGCTCTGGGCTGATCTTGCATATTCTGCTGCATAGTGTAATCTCCTTTGCCTCTGGCCAGGACGCCGATTGATCTGCTCAGCCGTGGGGATAGTCAGGCCGCCTGTCAGAAGCAAATAGCTTTCAACCCGCTTCCTGACTTCCCGTGGCCAACAACTCATATGAGTTGGTAAAACGCTATAGAGCACCTCCAAAGGTTGGAGAGTGGACAACCTGCAATTCTTTATCTTTCCCCAGGTACATATGAACGCCGCAAGGCAAACACGGATCAAAGCTGCGTACCGTACGCATGATATCTATGCCTTTAAAGTTGTCAGGCCCGTTTTCTTCGAAGATAGGCGTATTTTGCACAGCATCTTCATAGGGACCAGGCGTACCATAGATATCGCGCACGCTGGCGTTCCAGGGGGTAGGTGGATAAGGATGATAGTTGGCTATCTTCCCATTCTCGATGACCATATGATGGGAGAGCACGCCGCGCACAGCTTCATGGAAACCACACCCGATAGCCTCCTTGGGGACCGTGAAATCGCTCCAGGTCTTAGTGCGGCCGGCGCGAATCTCACCCAACGCCTTCTCGACGCAATATAAGGCCACAGCAGCCGAATAGGCCTGGAAGTATGAGCGAGCGCGATCCCGCTCAAGGGCATTGCTCCAGGGCGGAATCTTCCATTCGAACTCTACCTCGGGCTTGAGCGCGGTTTTGGGAAGCCTGATCTTGACGCTATTGCCGGTGGCCTTGATGTAGCCGCCCAGGTCCACAATGCCGGCCAGCGCTGTCGTCCAGAGGCGCGCTAAAGGACCACCTCCCGTGTCAAGGGCCAGATGCTTGCCAGAACGCTTGTCAAGCCAGCGCGGCGACATGACCCAGCTATAATTTGTCTGGAAGTCGCGCTTTTGCGGGCGAGGAATGGTCGTCTGGTTCCAGGGATGATGCTTATCAATCGGATTGCCCAGGGGATCGCGATCAACAAAGGTTCTTTCGTTCTCCCAGTCCTGGTAATAAGAGCTGCCCAGCAGGATGCGAATGCCAAGATTAATATCAACCAGGCTTGTCGTTACCAGCTCGTTATCTACGACGATGCCCGGCGTCACAAACATGGCTCGGCCCCATTTATCCATCGTGCGATAGTCATAATCGCAGACGTCAGGGTCTTGGAATGAGCCCCAGCAGCCAAGTAAGACCTCGCGCTGACCAACCTTCTCATAGCCCGGTAGCGCCTGATAGAAGAAATCGAAAAGATCATCATGGAGTGGAATAACCTTCTTCATGAATTCTACGTACTTCATCAGTCGCACCAGGTAATCGGTGAAGAGCTGGACCGTGGCAACGGTGCCCACGCCGCCCGGATAGAGCGTGGAGGGATGTACATGCCGTCCTTCCATCAGGCAGAACTTTTCGCGCGTTAAACGGCTCATTTGCAGAGCTTCGCGATAGAAATCGCCGGTGAATGGATTAAGCGAGCGCATGATATCGGCAATCGTGCGATAGCCATGCGCATCTGCATGGGGTGCTGGCGTTTTTTCGGCCCTTTCAAGCACCGAGGGATTCGTCTCACGGACCATCTGTTCGCAAAAGTCGACGCCAACCAGGTTTTCCTGGAAGATATTATGGTCGAACATATATTCCGCCGCCTCACCCAGATTGAGAATCCATTCCCCCAGATTCGGCGGCTTCACCCCATAGGCCATATTCTGGGTATAGACCGAGCAGGTAGCATGGTTGTCGCCGCAGATGCCACAGATGCGGCTCGTGATAAAGTGGGAATCACGCGGGTCTTTGCCCTTCATAAAAATGCTGTAGCCTCGGAAGATGGAAGAGGTACTATAGCATTCCACAACTTTTCGCTGCTTGAAATCGATCTTGGTGTAGATGCCCAGACTGCCGACGATGCGTGTAATCGGGTCCCACGACATTTCGACAACCTGAGGCGGTTGGATAGGGGAGCCTTCGCGTTTTACCTGTGTAGACATAAAGCTCTCTCCTTTGCTCAAGCTTTTGCCTTGACATTAACTCATCAGGACTGTCAGTTAGCATGATAGCCAGTCGTAAGCTTTTCTCCCTTATGTCGCCAGGAAGGTTCCTTATTGAGCGTGTCATTGGTAATCTGGCGCAAGCGCCGAATGACAGAGCCATAGACGCTAATAACGCTAGAAGAGACCTTACCGCCTGGCGGCTCATCCATAAAGGGCATGAACTTATCCGGGAAGCCTGGCATGGTGCAACCGATACAGATGCCTCCAACATTGGGGCAACCGCCAAGACCGGCCATCCAGCCTCGCTTAGGAACATTGCATTGCACTACAGGTCCCCAACATCCCAGCTTTACCAGGCACTTTGGGGAACCATATTCGTTGGCGAAGTCGCCTTGTTCATAATAGCTACCCCGGTCGCAGCCCTCGTGAACGGTTTTTCCAAAGAGCCAGACCGGTCGCAGGGCCTTATCTAAGGGAATCATGGGGGCTAGCCCTGCAGCCTGGTAGAGGAGATAGGTCAGCGTCTCCATAAAGTTGTCTGGCTGAACCGGGCAGCCAGGCACATTTACGATGGGTATGCCGGCGCCAGACTTCCAATCCCAGCCAAGGTAGTCAGCTAGCCCCATTGCGCCAGTGGCGTTCCCTTGCATGGCGTGAATTCCCCCATAGGTCGCGCAAGTGCCTGCGGCTACAACTGCGAGAGCTTTAGGGGCAAGGCGATCGATCCACTCTGTCGTGGTGATAGGCTGGCCCGTAGTAGGATCGGAGCCCATAGCCGCCCAGTAACCCTCACTCTTGATCTTCTCATTAGGGATTGAGCCCTCCACAACAAGGACGAAAGGATCGATCTCTCCTCGTTCCGCTTTATACCACCAGTTCATAAAGTTGTCGCCTACCTCATAGGCAAGTACGGGGTTGTGAAGATGTACTTTGGGGAGTCCGGGTATTGCGCCCATGACCACTTCTTCAATGCTGGGCTGACTGGCGGCCGTAACTGAGATCGAGTCTCCATCACAGCTGAGTCCAGCTGTGATCCAGATGATGTGGAGCTCCTCTACGCGTGCTCTTGTTGCCATATTGTACCTCCTGAAGTAATTACCTGGCGGTTTGCTAAACTTCGCATCCACAGTAGCCGTGACTACCAGTAGTGGAGGGTACGCTTGCCTGATCTAAATGTATCAGTAACTATATGTGCAAAAGCTACAAAATTCCTTTACAGAACGCTTAGCAATTATGGTAGAGGATGCATTTTATCTTCAAGGTCTTTTTCTTTTTTTGCGCGCGGGTTGGCGTGGTTTCTGTCTGGGGGAGTACAACAACTTCCTTGCGTGCCCATCCACAGCTTTTGCCAATCCGCTGCATGCTGCCCTGTATCTTTTAGACGAGATACGCACAACTTCCTGTGCCAGGCTCAGTGTGACAAGATGGCCAGAGAAATAGATACACATAAAAGTTCAGTATATATAAAATTACGGCCAGAAAATTAATTTGTGTAAACTGCACAATAGAAAGAAATTTCTCAACTAACTGGCCTCATCTATAGTTGCAAGGAATACTACTGGCCGTTCAAGTGTAACATACACATATGGATTTAGCAAGCTGGCAGATTAACCTTGACCTTTACCCCTCTTTGATAATGAGCTTAGGTCTGGCCGGCAAGTAGCGGCGTTGAGGCTGACAGCTCTTATAAGATAGGCGACAATGGTCGATGAATAATAGCAGGATGTTTGTGATAAGGGAGAGATTGGATAATGCAAGCTGCGTCCGAAAATTCAGCCTGGGCTTCAGATGAGTTCGTGGCTGCGCTCTATGCACAATCCAACTATTATTGCCATAGACATCCATTTCTCATCTTAATGAATGAAGGTCATCTGAAGCCCTTCCAGGTCCAGCGTTGGGCTGCCAACTGCTTTTATTATCAGGCCTGCCTGCCCTTAAAGGATGCTGCCCTGCTTTCCCAGTGCCCTGAGCTTACCGTGCGCCGCATCTGGCTGCAACGTCTTGTCGCACAGGATGGCCTGGCCGAAGGCCAGGGGGCGATAGAGGAATGGTTAAGCCTGGCCGAAGCGGTTGGCCTGAGCCGTGAAGAAGTGCTTGACGAACGGCACGTGCTTCCAGGTGTCCGTTTTGCCACTGAGGCCTATGTGACATTTGCCCGAACGCGTTCCTGGACCGAGACTGCCGCAACATCGCTCAGCGAGCTTTTTGCCTCCGATCTGCTGCGCGAAAGCCTTGCCGCCTTTGAATATTATTATTCCTGGATTGATCCGGCTGGCCTTACCTATTTTAAGACACGCTTGCGGCAAGAGCAGGCGGAGGCCAGGCAGGCTATAGATATTGTTGTACGCCACTGCCGGACGCGCGAGCAACAGGAACGGGCCGTGGCAGCCCTGAAGTATAAATGTGATGTCCTGTGGAGCATATTAGACGCCATCGCTTATGCAGTTCTCGATACGAAGGAAGACACAGCCCCAACAGATGAAGTTACCATGTCCTCGCAACCTCATTTGCGCGCGCAGGTACGTTTGCAGTGGGATCAGACGCGGGGCAAGCCTGTGCTTTTGTTAGCCGATAGCATCTTGATCTTGAATGCTACGGCCGCTACCATCCTCTCTTTATGCGATGGACAACATTCTATCTCTGCCATTGTGGCTGAACTATCCAGGCGTTACAACCGCAATGTTGAGCAGGATGTGCTAGCTTTTCTCGCCCGCTTATTCCAGAAGGGCGTGATTGAATATACAGGGTTTGCAGAAGCCTGATGCCCTACCTGAGCCATCCCCTAAGTGACCTCCTGTGCAACCAGGCTGGAGTGAATGAAGAGGACGGGAACAATGCCCCGTCCTCCCAGCCAGGAGGCTCCGCCTTTGCAACATCCGCTCAAAATTCTATTAATGGGCTGTTGAAAAGGGAACCCTCCGTATCCCGGCTAGATTTTCGGGTCCTGCTTTACTATGAACCTCATCAGGCGTGTCAAGCTGGAAGGAGACGATGCCTGTACGCATGTCCTGGGCCAGCGTTGCCAGCTCCTTGCCCATCGTGGCGATCTCGCTAGCAAAGGTGACGCTTAAGCGCAAAAGATCTGGCGTTGGCTCTTTGCTGGCAGAGGAAGTTGAGATAGTGTTGAGCACTCTTGATTTGAGGGCACGCGTGTTGTGGGTAAGGCTTCCCAGCTCCTTATCTAATTCAAGCAAACTCCTGCTCGCCGTATCTTGCATGTTGCCAAGCCCTCTGGAGAGATGCTGGTGAAGGTTATCCAGCGTGCGCAGCTCTTGAATATGCAGTTGTAAGGTTTCGTTGGCAATGTTGCCGGTATAGCGCATGGGATCGGAAGTAATAATCTTTTTGAGCCGCTCGACGGCAAGAGATATTTGCTCGGTAACGTCCATTAAAGCCCGTGTGCGCTGATAGATGTTCTCATCGGAAACCTGCTGTAAGCGCTCGCGAATGTGCCGTACCTGGGCGATCAGCTCAGCCTCTTCGCGGTACAAGGCAGCCTGGGCATCTTTATTTTCGCCAGTGAAGGTGTGCCCTTTATCACCGGTCTGGGTGACAGCAGATTGAGCCCGCAAGGCCTGAGAGAAGCCTTCAGCGCGTTCGATTTCCTGACGGGCCACCACGTCGAGCTGTTCAACGGCTGTCTGAGTGCGTAGGATAAAGCGGCGGAAGCGATTGACGGTAAAATTAAAGGCATTAGCGAGATGCCCTATCGGATCATCGCTTACCGGGGCATTGACGCGTAGATCGCCTGAGCTCACAACTCGCATATCGGAGAATAGATGCTCGGCTGCATTGGTAAGCACATCCTTCTGATTACGAGTTTCTTCAATCAGAGCCATGATCGCGTCAAGCATGGCATTTACCGAGGCGGAAACGTCGGCGATTTCATCGCGTCCAATGACGGTTACACGCGTATCCAGGCGTCCTTGCTCGACGGCTTGCGTTACCTTCCGTAGCTGTTTGAGGCGGCGCACCAGCGTGGAAGAAATAAAGCTGCCAACCAGAATGATGGCGATAAAGGCCAGGATGGAGGCGACTATTGTCGTAAGAAGCTGGTTCCATTCCTCTACGCTTGCCGCGTCATTGACGGAAGAAGCAAGGCGCTGATTAAGCTGGATCAAAGCGCGCAGGGCGCTAAGGGCATCGGCATTGGTTGGCTCAACCTGCACTTGCATAAAGTGTTGCGCATCAGCAATATTGTTGGCGGCGATTCCGTGCAGAGCCGTGTCCTGCGCGCTGCGGTAGAGCTTCCAGGTACGTAAGGCGCTGGAGGTCAAGGTAAGCTGCTGTTCTACCTGCCCACTGCGTCCAGCCTCGTCTAACAAGGCTATCTGCTCTGGATGATCTTTGAGAAGATCCTGTGCAATGTAGGTATTCAGGGTCGTGTCGTAGAGTTTAGCAAGGTCCTGGATGGCTTTCTGCTGCTGATGTAGTGTTTCCTTTGATGGCTCAGGGGCGCTAGCTGTAGTGAGAAGTATATGGCTCTCAGTATTCATGAGCTGGAGGAAATTGGCTCCTGTTGTCAGTGAAGTATTAATTTTCAAGAGGCTCTGATAAAATTCTGCTTGCTGACCAAGCATCTGTGTTCGTTGAATGCCGATAAGGCCTGTGACCAGAGCGGCTATAAGGGCTGCGGCTAGAAACCCCAGGGTTAAACGTTGTCCAATGGGCATTTCGAGGAGAAGATTGGACCCGCGCCCGAGTTTAGGGCGAATCCGCAACGTTGTTGGTGGAAGCGGTGTTGTATCTCTCGGTGTCTGCCTTACTGGCGTAGTAAGCAGAGGGCTGATCTGCTGTCTACTAGAGAGACTCATGGTGGATTACCTCGTTTTCATATGCGATAGGAAGTGTAGAAGCTGTTGTATAGGTCCTGGATAGGGCCGCTAAACGCATCCTGGCAATAGGAATGTAGCCCATTTGCTGGGCCTGTTGTTGCACTTCAGGTGTGAGCATGAAGTCAAGAAAGGCGCTGATGGTAGCATTGTTGTCGTCTAGCGAGTACATGTGCTCATAACCCCAGAATAAGTAGCGGCCAGTTGTAATATTGTCTAAAGTTGGCATGACGCCTGAAATGGCCAGGGCATGTACTTTGGGGGTAAGAACCGAGAGGGCCAGGTAGCCGATGGCTCCTGGTGTGCGTGCGACGACATCGAGCACTGTAGCTGAGGAATCGGTTTTCAGTAATGTTCCCTTTTCATCTCGCCCGCCAAGAATATACTTGCGAAAAGTATCGCGCGTCCCCGAAGTGGGAGGGCGCACGACAGGGACGATGGGAAGATCAGGACCTCCTATCTGCTGCCAGTTATGGATTTTGCCCGTGGAGAAGATGTCGATAATCTGTTGCTGCGTAAGGGAGGTTATCGAGATGCCAGGCCCAACGACCATCGCAAAGGGAATGACGCAGACAATATGGTCGGTGAGATTCGGATCTGGATAAATTGCTGGATCTGCATAAACATCAGAATTGCCAATATTGGCCTTGTGAGCGGTGACAGCTTGCAGACCAGCCAGGCTACCACCCCCTTGCACCTCAATACTGGTTTGGGGATGTTGCTTCTGGAAAAGGGTAGCGGCGGCGTTGGCTAGAGGCTGCAGAGCCGTCGAGCCAACAATCTGGATGTGTCCACTAAGATCTGTAGTGGAATGAGGCGCCTCGACACATCCTGTAAGGCCGGTTACCATCATGATGCCTACAAGCAAGAGAAGCGATCTTATGGATCGGATCATGCCTCCTCTTGCCTGTTTGGGCAAGGCTAGAGCATAGTGTGTTACCACGATCTTATCCTTTTGTTGGTTCCCAGAACTTAGCTACATTAATATGTGAATGATTCATATCATTATTTTCAATCAGTAGAATTATGGATTGACTTTTTTAAGACAGTGTTAAGCTAGTACATTATGGCTAATTATTTGTAAGATATTGATTTATGTTTGAATAATCCTTATAATCAAAAATAGCTTGTTTGATGAAAGGTTGTGCGTAGATACCCCACTATTCTAATTGGATAAGTGTCAAGATTTAATTGACTTCCTCTATATGCTCGCTGGAGATGTTGGCAGGCGGTTGAGCTTCGTGCAGGAAAATAGGTAACATGTAGACGTGAGGAAGGTACTGCTGGTATGGAGTGGAGGCTATTTCCCCTTTTTTGGCCGGCTCAGTGAGATTCAGATTTCTTTATAATAGAAGCTCTAGTCTGCCTACTCTTCTAAAGATGCTGGAGCAGCGACTATGCCCCTATTCTGCTGCCCAGAAACAGCTAGCATTTGCTGAATGGAGCATAGTGCAATTTCAGTGTCGGAGGCAGCTCCCACCGGTGGGAGAGGAGCTGCTAGTGTAGATTGGATGGAGGTAGCTCACCAGAGCCACGAACAATCAATTCTGTTGGCAAAATCAGGCGCTGGGGCGGCCTGCTATCACCGTTGAGACGGGCAAAAAGCAGCTCCGCGGCTATCTTGCCAAACTCTACTGGATTATGGGCGACGACAGTAACAGGTAGAGGAAGCAGATCAGCAAAGTCGAAATCGTCGAAGCCAATAAAGGCTAATTGTTTTCTCTGCTGGTAAAGAAAGCGCAGAACGGCAACGCTGATACGATTGCTCGTTGTGAAGATTGCGGTCGGCGGCTCTGGTAGGGCGAGCAGCGCTTGTATGGCGGCCTGGGCCTGGGGGGCAGCATCACACCCAAAATACATAAGCGTTTCGTCGATCGGTACCCCATAGCCAGCGAGAGCTTCACGATAGCCGGCGGTACGTCCTGAGCCAGTATGGACGAGTGGGTCGCCACAGATGAGACCAATCCGGCGATGACCGCGCTCTAATAGATGGTTGATAGCTTTACGGGCACCTCCTTGATTCTCCAGCAAGATGACATCGGCGGGAAGATTGATTGGTGGACGATCAAGAAAAATAATCGGCGTACCCAGCTGCAATTCGGGGAGAAGATAGGAATGATCTCGCCCGGCCGGGACGATCAGCAGTCCTTCGACACGTCGGCGTAGCAGTGCGTTTGCCAACTCGCGCTCCCGTAAGGGATGCTCTTCTGAATTGCTCATGATCACCATATAATTGTATTGTTGCGCCACCTGCTCCACACCCAGGGCAATGGAGGAGTAAAAAGGGTTGGCAATATCTTCAATGATAAGTCCTATGGTAGAAGAAGCCTGACCCCGGCGCAGGCTGCGGGCAATGTCATTGCGCCGAAAGCCTAGAGCGCTGATGGCCTGTTTGACGCGCTCTTTGGTCTCCTCACTCACCCTCGGTTCATTATTGACCACACGCGATACAGTCTTCAGACTGACGCCGGCAGCTTCCGCAACATCTTGCATTGTCGGACGGCCTTTGAGGAGCATCGCGCTATTGGTGTCGGCTATAGCTGCTGACTTGCCTATATTAGATATCTGCCTTGTAAGCTCCTGAGCTGTAAAATAAGAATTTTCCTCTGTCACTGCTTATCTCCCTAGCGTATCGCCTACTTCTTCCTCAGCTTCCGCATAGACAATTGTAGCGTTATAGTATAACATATTTTCCCTTGCACTTATCCAGTTTGATAATCACAATCTCGAATTTGCTGCAAGTTGCCTTGTCCCAGGTGACAAGAAATGTGTTACGCACTGCCTATTTTTTGGCGAAGAACTACTCCCTTTGGCTCGAAAAGCCAGCGCGGAGACCATTGCCCTGCCTTCCTATTGCTCTCAAGCTTGTTTACTAAAGTGTTGACAACGCTGTCATGCTAATAGTATTGTAAAACATTATTGCCCATGCTGAATAGGTGCCTGTTTTAGATGGGAAGATACCATAGTGGCGGGTGCTCGGGCTGGAAGTGTTGCCAGCCGAAGAGGAGTTGGCCTTTTATGGAAAAATCTTTTAGAGGGAGATAAAGGAACAGTGCAGCGATATAAAGCTATTTATTCCTATATTCAGGAGATACAAAAAAAGCTTAAAGATGAACAGCAGCTTGCCTCGATGTTTGCCAGCTGTTTCCCAAACACGCTGGAAACTACTGTCAAGCTGCTCGATGACGGAACCACTTTTGTCTTTACCGGTGATATTCCTGCTATGTGGCTACGCGATTCTTCGGCACAGGTTAATCCTTATATCAAGCTAGCTCAGGATGACCCTGATCTGCAGCGCCTCTTGCGCGGCCTGATTCACCGCCAGGCTGGTTACATTGTGCTTGATCCTTACGCGAATGCCTTTAATAATGGGTCAGAGGGCCAGGGCCACAAGGGAGATCGACCTCTAGCCGATCCCTGGGTATGGGAAAGGAAGTTCGAGCTTGATTCGCTCTGCTACCCCGTCAAGCTCTGCTATAGCTATTGGAAAGCCACGCAAGAAGAAACCATCTTTAATGGGGTTGTGCATCAGATGCTACAGAAAATTGTCGCAACTATGCAAGTAGAGCAGTGTCATGATCAGGCTTCTTCCTATACCTTTGAGCGCCCGTACCCAGCTCCCCAATCTGATACGCTGCCCTTTCATGGAAAAGGAACACGCACAAACTATACAGGGATGCTCTGGTCTGGCTTCCGGCCAAGCGATGATGCCTGCAAATTTGGTTTTCTTATTCCTGCCAATATGTTTGCCGTGGTCGTGCTTGGCTATATCGAGGAGATTGCGCGCAGTATTTATGCAGATGAACGGCTGGCCAGGCAGGCGCAAACCTTACGTAAAGAAGTTGATTTTGGCATCAAGACCTATGGTATTGTAGAGCATCCTCGCTATGGGCGGATCTATGCTTACGAGACTGACGGCTATGGCAACTATAATTTAATGGATGATGCCAACGTTCCTAGCCTGCTCTCTATGCCTTATCTTGGCTATTGCGCTATCGATGATACCTTATATCAAAATACTCGTCGCTTTGTGCTCAGTCGCGATAACCCTTATTATTTCGCTGGAACCTACGCCCATGGGGTGGGAAGCCCACATACTCCCACAGGCTATATCTGGCCGATTGCTTTGAGCATATGCGGGCTTACGACGCAAGACAAGGACGAGCAGGAAGAGCTTTTACATATGTTAGTGACGACGACGGCAGATAGCGGCTATATGCACGAAGGTTTTCATCAAGATGATCCCAGACAGTTTACGCGCCCCTGGTTTGCCTGGGCCAATAGTCTGTTTGCCGAATTTGTGCTACACGTTGTCGGTTCGCGCACATAAGCGCCAGTGGGAAGGTGGAAATAGCTTCCACCTTCCAGCTACCTCTACAAGCTTCATTGCCCAGCTGTCTATATAGCTGGTCTGGTAACTATGCCGGAGCTATTGAGCCTGTGTGGTTTCTGCGATATAGTCGACGAGTGCTTTGACCAGGTGGCCCATCTTGGGATATTCAGGGATGACATGGGCCCTGATGCCATGTGCTTGCAAAGCGGCCGTGCAAGTAGGTCCAATAGAGGCCACAATGGTTTTTGTATTCAGCGCGCTAACGAGCTGCTCCTCTTTCTGCACATCGCTGGCTACTTGTAAGAGGTGGCGTACCTGTACCTGGCTGGTGAAGACGATGGCATTGACACGCTGCTCAATAATCTCATCGATAAGCGTGCGCAGCGGGCCCAGATCTTCTGGTAGCTGCCATTCGTAGAGGCAGAGCTCGTCGAGGAAGCCAATGCCTTTTTGCTGTAAGGCCTGCGTGAGAGTTGCGTTACGTTCTCCATAGTGGACGATCGCCACACCTTTGCCCTGCAAATCAAGCTTTGAGAGCCTATTTAGTAGCTCCTCTGTGGTTTGAGCTGCATGCGCACTTGTCGTAATGGGGACTGCATAGCGCTTGAGGACGGCAGCTGGTTTGGGGCCACGACAGATGATAGTAACATTATGCAAAGCTGCAAGGAGCTGAGGGAGAGAATTCTGGGCTTCTGCCTCCTTGAAAAATGCTGTGACGCCTGCTCCTGTAAGGAAGATCACTACCTGAATCTTGCCCTGCGTGAGATGCTCAATGCATGCTGATACCGCATCCTGGCTCTCTAGCGCTGCCTCACGTACTGCCGGTACGCTATAGGGTGTGCCGCCATGCCGGCGCAGCAAGTTTGTCATTTCATCGCTCATGCGCGTCTCTAAAGAGGCTACTCTCATGCCTGCCAGACTGCTCATGCTTCCATTTCCTGCTCTTCCTACAAAAATTATGCTCAAAAACCTGCCCCTATTATAAAGCGAAAACCGGCGCAAGTACATGCTTTATTCCAGGTTGAGTAGGATTTCCCCGTTGTCGCTGCGCGTGACGGCATAAGTCATGAGTCCTGAGCAGGCATTATTGAGAGCAGTACCTGTTGATAAATCGAACGTGTAGGCGTGGAGTGGACAGATAACCTTACCAGATCCAACCAGCCCATCGCTGAGTGGCCCACCTTTGTGGGGACAGCTTGCCTGGGTGGCGTATAACTTGCCGTCGCGAGCGTGGAAGATGGCGATGGCTGTATTCTCCACCAGGAATGTGCGTCCTTCGCCTGCTGGGATGCGATCGATTGAACCCAGGTTATAAATAACTTTCTCGTCTGGTAGCATAATGACCATTGTGCTATTTCCTTTCTGGCTGAGAGCCGGACTAATCTTGCTGGTGTCCTCTGTTTACGGCTACAGGAGCGGGATTTTCTCTACAACTTCCAGGCTATGGGCGAACTGAGTAGGTGTAGCAGGCGCGAGCGCTTCTTCCCAGGGATCAACATAGGTGTCAACGGCAGCCTGTAGGTCTTCATCAAGTTGCTGACATATACCCTCGGCGTCTGCGATAAGGAGTTGACGGAGATAATCGAGGCCTAGACGTTCTACAAAGTCGTATGTGCGCTCCTGGTATTTGGCCTGCTCGCGGTAATATTGCATAAAGCGACCGGCGTAGACTAGGACCTCTTCAGGCGTAGCGACTGTGCAAAGGAGGTCCCCTTTGCGCACGCGTGAGCCAGCGGCGCCGCCTACATAGATTTCCCACTTATTGCCTTCGATGGCGACGATCCCGATATCTTTTGTCGTTGATTCGGCACAATTGCGTGGACAACCGGAGACCGCTAATTTAGCCTTATGTGGCGTTTCCAGGCCCTGGAAGCGCTTTTCCAGTCTTATGCCCAGCGTTGTGCTATCGCCCAGGCCATAGCGGCAGAATTCGCTTCCTACGCAGGTTTTGCAAGTGCGGAAGGCTTTGGTGTAAGCGTGCCCGGAAGGCATGCCCAGTTCTCGCCAAATTGCTGGAAGCTGTTGCTTGGGAATACCAAGCAGGTCTATGCGCTGTCCGCCGGTAATCTTTACCATCGGGACTTTGTATTTTTCCGCTACATCGGCAATGCGCCGCAGCTGGGCAGGAGAGGTCACGCCGCCATAGATACGCGGCACTATGCTGAAGGTTCCATCGTTCTGGATGTTGGCGTGGACGCGATCATTGATGAAGCGCGCATCGCGCTCGTCTTCGTAAGCTTTGCCCCAGATAGTCTTTAGAAGCGAGGCAAGCCCTGCCTTGCTTGAGGGATCTTCTTTGCCGCCAGCCAGGGCCTTAAATACGGCAGAGACACTATGTAAACGCTGCTCTCTGATGGCTGCGATAAGTTGAGGCTTGGTGAGCGGAACACCGGGTACATAGTAGTGGATAGAGGGATCATCAATCGTCTGTCCATCTGTCATAAGTTCTAGCAAGGCCTGAACTTGAGATTTGCAGGAGCCGCAGCCAGTTCCTGCACGCGTAGACTCACAGAGCGTTTTAAGGCTGCGCTTGCCGTGTTTAATCGTTGCAATGAGCTGGCCTTTCGAGACGCCATTACAGTTGCAGATCTGAGCCTCATCAGATAAAGCGGCGATGGTTCGTGATATTGGTTCATCTGCCTGAGGAAAGAGGAGCTCGGCGCTATTTCCCGGCACGGCGGTTCCGCGTGCAAAGAGCTGGAGTAATTGTGGTGCGCTCTGGCTCTCGCCGAGCAGAATGGCCCCTATCAGGCGTTTGTCGCGCAAGATGAGCTTTTTGTAAATACCCCGGGCTGTTTCCATATACGTGACAACTTCGTCATGTTCCTGACTGCGCTCTTTCTGCCCC
The DNA here is from genome assembly GCF_004208415.1 of Ktedonosporobacter rubrisoli. Classification (GTDB taxonomy): domain Bacteria; phylum Chloroflexota; class Ktedonobacteria; order Ktedonobacterales; family Ktedonobacteraceae; genus Ktedonosporobacter; species Ktedonosporobacter rubrisoli. The sequence goes on from NZ_CP035758.1 coordinate 10,264,610, forward strand.
ATGACAGTTAGCTCTACTCCCATGACCTTAAGCTTAGTGGATTCGGCTGAGCCCTGATAAAGTGGAAGCGCTCTACCAGTTAAGCGCTCGGCCAGGCAACGAGCTTGTTCCCAGAGTGGGGCAAGCAGGCCGTAGGTGCGGCCGCGATGTTGGGCGCATTCGCCAAGAGCATAAATATCCTGAAGGCTGCATGACAGGTCGTCATTTACTACAATCCCCTTTTCAACCTGCAGACCAGCCTCTTGCGCCAGATCCACGTTGGGGCGGATGCCGGCCGAAATGAGGCACATATCGCATTCCAGCAACGTACCGTCAGCAAAAACCAATCCTCTGAGCGTCCCTTGGCCCAGAACCTCTACAGTATTTTTGGCAAGAGAGAAGCAAATGCCCAGCCTTTCGAGATTTTCTTGCAGAATTGCGCTGGCTGATCCGTCTAGCTGAATGTTCATCAAATGCGGCGAAATATGGATGACATGTACGGCAAGGCCACGATTGAGAAGCCCGCGCGCAGCTTCAAGACCCAGTAATCCGCCGCCAATAATAGCTGCTCTACGCGCCTGCTTTGCGTAGTCGATGATATTCGCACAATCGTCAAGCGAACGGTAGGCAAAGATGCCGTCCTGAAAGTTGCCTTCAGATGTATAGAGGTTCTTGATTGGTGGGATGAAGGGCGTGCTTCCTGTGGCGATAATTAGTGTATCATATGGCTCTGCAACCCCATCTGTGGCATATACCATATGGGCCTGCGGCTCAATTTTAGTAACGCGCCTGCCGGCATGGAGCTGGATATGTTGTTCTTTATACCAGTCGAGCGGATTGAGGAAAATGTCGGCGGCTTGCTGCGTTCCGGCCAGAACATGAGAGAGTAAGATGCGATTATAATTACCATAGGGCTCGGCGCCAAACATGGTAATTTCGAAGAGGTCATGGCCATCACGTGCGATTATTTCTTCAACCAGGCGTGTACCAACCATTCCATTACCGATAATTACCAAGCGTTGTTTTTTTGCCATCAGATGTGCTCCTCAATATAGATACCCGAAACGATCCTGACTGCGTACGGTTTATACACAGCTCTGCCGCTGCCAGGATCATGTTCCTGACGATCAGGCGATTGCATGGTTATCGCCTATTTTGTAGCGCGAGCACTGCGCTATCATGACCACCTCTTTGTGAAACTGCCACTGCCAATCTGCTTGTAAAACAGTTCTTACCGCATGAAATTGTGCTAATTGCACAATTAGCTATTGTTTTTCTATGATAGCACGGATTTTTGGCATCGTTAACTGGCAAAAAACCTGAAGATAGCTTAACAATATTTGTGCATGCTGCACAAATTATAGGTGGCGTAATCTCTTTATGGAGCTGGAAAAGGATGTGCTATGTTAGCAAAGTAAAGGCTGATGCTGGCGCTGGTGGAGGATATAGCTGCGGTACGGTTTGCTCCAAGCCATACTCCTTTAATCGCTAGTCAAACTAGTTTAGAATGGCTCTATGATGAAGCGCATGCGCTCTGCTGATCATTCTGCTGATGCATATCTATCGAGATCAAGCCTGGCGTTGCATTACTTTGCGCGCTCTGGGTCAAGAGATAGAGACTTGTGCCACGTGGATCGGCAACAGCACTCTTCATAACAGCCAGAAGATTTGCCGAAGTATATTGCCGCACCAGCGTCATACTTAACTGCGTCCCGCTGCCTGTGCTCACTGTCCCTCCACCTGTACCGCCATTCCCATTCCCTGTAGACGAGGTAGGCGAGGCCGAAGGCGTTACAGTAGCCGTCATAGCAGCCTCCTGTGCCACCTTAAGATCAATTACGCGGAAATGGTCCTTATCAAGAATAAAGAGATGAGGAGCATTATCACTATCTATCAAACCGGTCGCCAACATGCTGGCTCCGGGAACCGACAGGAAAGACTTCGCCTGCACTCCTTGCGTCCCCGGTGTGGGAACAGCCGACGTAGGAGAGAAATCGGCAGCCGTGGCAGAAAGCGGGACTGGAATAGTACTTTGTATCACGACGCCTATGGGCGTCAGATTCCCGCCGTTAGCAAATGGAAGTGTTTGCACAATCCCATTGCTATAGAGCAAGAAAAGCCGCCCATCGGGAAAAGCCGCCACACTCACGAGCGTATTCGAAATAGAGAGCGTCGCATTGACAGGTGTAGCTTTTTCCCACTGATTATCGCCACTAATCTTGTAGTGAATCATATCAGCCGTATTTGGTGCCGTCTTAGAAGTCAAGATCACATAGACATCTTGGCCCCAGGCCGCCACAAATTGTGGCACCAGGTCGTTTTGCATATATTTCTGATCAACAGTGGCAGTTCCTGCGTCCTTGAGCGTCCCATCATCGTTGGGCAAGAGCAAATGCAAGGCATACGAATTATCTTCTGGCCGAGATGCTAAGGCCACTAAACGCTGCCCATCGCTCACCACTGCCTGGACAAGGACATCTTGTACAGCAGAAATCTTATTGACTAAGCTTCGCTGATCATTCAAGCGATAGAGCTTTTGATCGGTCCCAACGGCATAGAAGAACTGCTTGTACTTTTCGTTCTGAATAACTGCCAGGATATTGGCCTGTGTCTCTGTCGTGCCACTATCCAGAGGTGAATTTGTGACATTCACACAAGGGCCTGCTGCCGCTAATGGCACAATTGCTCCTTGCTGATTATAACTTGTAATAGCCGTCTTCGTTATGGAAACGAACTTGGATTGCAGATCAGAAAACTGTCGGAGCTGTTCGCTGTTTAAAGATATCCCTTGCAGATGCTTTAAATCAAGCTGCGCCTGGGAAAGTTGTCTGAGAGCAGTGCTGGGGTCATTTGGCAAAGCTTTTCTAGCTTGATCAATGTGTAGGGTAGCATCTTTCTCTATGTTTGTGATATTTAGTGGTAATTGTTGATTACTGTGTAGAAGATAGAAGAAGGTGGCTCCAAGTAAACTAACAATAAGGATTACAAGCAGTAGAAAATACTTGAGATGTATATTGAATTTTCGCTGACTTAGTAACTGAGCCGATTTGCTAAAGGCAAGCAATAAAGGAATTTGATTAACCCTAGAAATAGGATTATTGACGATTGACGGAGTAGGCTCCTCTATTGCTGGAGCGCCTATGTTGAAATTTGCCGTAGAAGGTTGTGGAATGTTGGATATAGAGGTTTGGAGTGGCCTGGCTGAAATTGGCAAAGTTGAAGCTACATTTTGCTCTAGAGATATAGAAGGGATCGATAGTGGAGGGCGCATTTTGTTAAGAGGGAAGGAGGAAGTTAATTCTGGTTGATGGAATTGTGAGTTGTAAGCTTGTTCTAAAGCTATAGCAAATGATTGTACATCAGGAAAGCGGGACTGAGGATCTTTAGCAAGCGCGCTTAACACAACCTGTTCAATGTCAGAAGAAATACTCGGTATCTTAATGTGCAGAGGGGAAGGTGCAGTGAGTACATGCTGTGTAGCTACTTCTATAGCTGTGCCATTAAAGGGACGCTCTCCACAGAGCCATTCGTAGGCTATAATGCCGAGTGCATACTGATCGCTGGCAATTTGAGGCCTTCCTTGTAGCTGTTCTGGCGCCATATACGCTATTGTTCCTGCCATTTCCAACAGGCTTTGCGAACGAGCGCTGCGAGCAATCATAGCAATGCCAAAATCACTTACCAGGACTTCATCATTGGGTCCTAACAAGAGATTCTCCGGTTTTACATCCCGATGGATTACATGTTCAGAGTGGGCATACTGAAGTGCACTAGCGATTTGTTTTATGTATAAGACAACGGTTTCTAGTGGGACTTGCGTTCCCTTCGGATGGCGTTGACGCAGCGTGCCATTGGGCGCGTAGTCCATGACGATAAAAGCTATACGATGATCTACGCCGAAATCTAAAACCTGTACAATATGAGGATGCTTCAGCCTGATAGTGCGTGCCTCATTGAGAAAGCCAGGAAGCTCACTATCTGTTAACTGCTGTAGTACTTTAATGGCAACAATATTTTTATGATAGATGTGCTCTGCAAGGTAGACCTCTCCGAAACTGCCAAAACCCAGCAGACGAATCAGCCTATAATTGTCTAGCCGTTGTCCTGTACGGTCAGACATTACTTCCCCCTTATAGTAGGGTAATTGTTTGTCCAAATTGTATGGTAATATATGCATGTTATTGCATTCCGGAATGTATGTCAAGCAAAGAGAGCGATACAACTGAGATTTGTTATTCTAGGTTGAAACAGGATTACTTAGTTAAGGAAATAAGTTAGAGAAATTAATTGCGAATACATATTAACTTTAATGAGGGAGAACATCTTCTTTAGAGGGATAAGAACCATAAATACTTCATAAAAGGCCAGTAAACTATATGAGGCTTCTTAATTTGTTTGATTGGGCTAAGCCCATAGGCAGACTTCCGTACTGAGAGCCTGCCTATTCTCTGATTGGGCTTTAGCGCAGAGGATGCATTTGTACCCTCGACGCCTGAGGCATATCCGGCGTCTGGACGTAGGCTGTGCCCACCTGCATCTGTGCGATCTGCCGCCCGAGATCCACACCCAATGGAGCCTGGAGGAGGCCAGCAACCTTGCGCGAGTCGGGGTGATTGACTCGGAAAATGACCTTAGTGCCAATATTGCCGATGATGCCCTGATGGAAGTCGGTTAATTCCTGGCTGGCCACGATGACAACTACCCCAAATTTGCGTCCCTCCTTCATGATCTTGGGAAGGGTAACGTCGCGAGCCAGGCGATGAGCTTCGTCCAGAACGATAGCCAGGCGCAGTTGCTCGGTTGGACCCCAGCGGAACATGTCTTTATAGACCTTACGTAGGATAAAGGCTCCTGCCGCTAACTGTAAACGTTCAAGTACGCGATGCAAATCCAGGACCAGGCCGTTGCGAATATGGGTCAGGAGATTGACTTCACTCTGTTCTGGACGGAAGAGATTCATTTCAAGCAAGCTACGGCAGCGCGCGAGAATAATGTCTGCGTTCCGATTGCTACCCTGGCGCTTAATCTGCTCAAGTACATTCTCCAGGGTAGGATAGGCTAATTGCTGCGAGCCGTTTGCTTTGCCGAAACCCTGTTCCTGATAGGCGCTGAGAAGAGCCTGGTAGAGCGTGTCTTGCTGGATAGGGCCGAGGCCGGTCACGTGGGCAAAAATCTCGGCGACCTCCAGGCTATTAGCGATGATATCCGCATCTTCGCCATGAGAAGAGCATTCAAAGGGCGAAAAAGGTAGTCCGCGCGCGACATCTAGAACATGCGGCCTTACCTGTTGGGTGAAGGGCTCAGCGGGATCGGAGAATTGGCCGTGGAAATCGAGAACGAGCGAAGGAACATGCTGCTTGCTCAACTCGATAAGCAGGCGCGTAATTGTCCAGGATTTTCCCTGGCCGGGAATACCGATAATAAAAAGATGTGGACTGCCCTTAACGCTTGGCTGCCAGTGGCATTCCCCACCTTGAAGCGCCTTACCCAGGCCGATGGCAACTTCCTGACCAACAGCATGCGGCTCTCCATCTTGAACTGCATACTGGAAAGGCTGGCTCAGGTCGCTATCCCGGGCAACCGTCATTGGTTCGGCAACGGCATCCAGGGGCTCTAATACCGCAGTGCGCCGCCGCATCACCTCGTTTCTTAATAGATCATCGTCGCTCTCGTCAGCAATTCCCATGTCCGTGCCATTTTCTTCATCAAGAGCCATATCAGTCTCAGGGAGGGTGCTCTCTTGAAATAGAGAGGATGAGGCTATGATGGGGAAGCGCTGAGTATCAAAATCGGCAGCGGTTAGTACGCGAATCTTGGCCCCATTGATAGTAGTAGCTGTAGCTCGTTCATCCAGGCTCACAATATAGCCTTCGTACCTGTAGCGAAAATCCAAACCAGCTTTTTCGAGCTCGCTCAGGCGTTCAAGAAACGTATGCTCTTGTTCAGGATCAAAGAGTCCGTAGCGGCGGGAGCGCTCAAAATAGAAGCGCAGGACATTGGCTAGATGTGAGCGCTGTAGAGCTCCATCGATGCGTTCTGCATTAAAGAAGTGATCCTCCAAAGCACGACGAGAAGCCTGCATTTGTAATTGCATTTCTTCGCCTAAACGATCGATGGAAACGCGTCCGCGTCGCCACTTGACCTCAATAAAAGTTACATCGACAATATTGCGTTTCAAAGTAAATAAAGCCAGGTCGCAGCGGCGATCGCCCGCCTGCGTCGATTGTTTCCCTTCGCGCGCAAAGAGGCGAGGATGCAGGTCAACAGGCACAAGCACACTCTGGCGCAGGCGATTTTTCCCTTGCAGCCAGGCAGTAACTATTCCCAGGCCAACCGCTCCTGAGGCACTTGTGCGCGACTCAAGGGCTTGCAGGGCCAGGCTGCCAGAAACGAGCTTAAGGTGATGGAGTAGATGGCTCACACTGCTCTCTATTGCAGAGATGCCACGTTCTTCCATGGCCTGGCGTAAGAGGCTGCCGATCTCTTCATGCCAGGATGTTGTAATCATCAGGCGATGCCCCAGCCCTTCAGAAAACTCGGGCGAGTAATCGAGGACATATTTGCGTGCCACCTCGTTAAGACTTTCGATATGCGGCGAATCGTAATAGTCGAGCGCGAAGAAGCGATCGAGCGTAATAACCCAGTTCGCACTTTGATGTAAGCGTTCGAGTAGGCGCCGGCGAGGCTCGTCGAGATGGACTTGAAGGGCGGGCTGGCTGCCAGGCTCCCCACCTAGCAGGCGCGCGCCTGCCTCAAGTAGCGTGGTGTGCAGCTGGATCAGGATATCGCTATACTGAGTTTTAACCGGGTGGGTCTCTGCTGGCTTCAGGCGCTCAGTAAGGATCTGATAGCGCCAGATAAGACCGGAAGCATCTCTTTTCAATTGGGGCACAAAGCGACAAAGGAGACCATAGAGGGCAAAGCTTCTCGCCTCTATTTCTCCTTCTGTTGCCCCGTAGGCTGTAAGCGTTGGCCGCGTAATATCTGAGACGACGGCGACATGCGCGTCGGCCAGATCATCATGTTCGAGTTGTTCAATCGTACGCAAGGTAGCAGAGAGCCCGGGCAAAAAGTAGCTCCCACCACTATTGCCGAAGCGCTCAAGCGTCTGGCGCACGCGATTGAGGGCCTGTACCGAGCTTTTGCGTTCGTCTTCTACATATGAGGTCACCTGGAAAGCCGAGATGCGACTTTCTTCGCTTCCCTCTTCCTCCTCATTCTTGGGCAAGGCGAGCTGTTTCAGGGCCTCGGCAAAGAAATCGCCGCGGTCAGGATTGATGAGGGTGGTAACCAGCGTCTGGATGTAGGGATGGAGCTCAATGAACTTGGCCAGATGATTCGCTAATTGCTCAGGCTGGATGGTTCCGATCGTTATTTGGTCCTGATCTGCGCCCAGAATGGTAGCGAGCTCGCTATAGCGACGATGGGGATCGGGTACGCCAACAGGAAGCAAGACGCCATGATAAAAGCGCAGATTTTGGAAGAAGACAAATTGCTCAGGCGAATCGCTGTGGAAGGCGAAGGCAGGCGTATTGATTGGCGAAAGCATGCGCAATGCCTCTAAATCCAGCGCTCCTTTGCGCGTGGCTGGCTTGGTACGCTCCAAGAGTTGTTCTTCCCAGTTGCTAAGCAATTGTGTATAACCCACCAACCAGGCGATGCGCAATGGATGGGTAGGAAGTATGACCAGGGCCTCCTCAATCTTTTGCGCGCCATCGCGTACGCGGATGAGTAACGTATCGAGCGACATGGCTTCGCGCATCTCAGCCCACCTTTCTGCCTGTCTTTCTCCATCTCTGCTCACCTTCTGCAGCAAGGCCTGCAGTAGAGCCTGATAGCTTTGTACATAGCGTACCGCCGCGCTCGTTATTTCAGGTTTCCACTGCACAACTTCGATAAAGTGCCGTGGGTCGGATTGCCGTATGCTCCTGAATAGGGCTTCACGGGCGTTCCAGAATGATCTCCAGCTATCGTCATCGCCATAAAGCATATAGCGGTCCTTACAGGCATCGGCAGAGACGCGTTTGACCTCATCAACCAGGAGCTGGAACATTCCTCCACCACGCGAGCCGCGTAGGGTCCTGTCTTCGAGCTCTTTCAGCACTGAGCTCAGGCCCAGCGTAATAGCGCGTTTATTATCCAGGCGCAGGCTGAAATACTCAAGCTCACCGCTGCTCCATTGAGCGCCGGATTCTTCCAGGGATGTGGCGCGTGTTTGTAAGGCCTGCTCCAGCCGGCCCAGGGCAATAGTGCTGACCTCGCTGCGCGTCTCACGTGGAAGTTCTTTCCCTTTGTCTTCCTCATCGAATTCGCTTTCGGGCATCAGGAAAAACTCATCGCTATCAGCATAGATGATTTTCTCTGAGCCTCCCTGGTCTTCTTGATAACTGACTGGCTGTCCAGAAACCTCAATGGGGGTGACGCGCACAAATACGCCTAACTGGCGCTCTAGCTCAAAATCAAGCTTGATGGTCAGATTGCGGCGGCTGGCAGGAATCTCGCGCGAGGGAAGATCGATGCCACTATCCTGATCCGTGTCTCCTTCCAGGACGCTCAAGGGCAGGAGCTCAACGCGCCAGTATTTGAGATTGCGTGGGTTGGGCGGCTCTACCTTCCAGCGTACAACCACGCTTGATTTAGGACCACAAGGGATGAGTAGATCTGTCCCAGGCCCATTGGGCTGCAGGAGATGTGTGTAGCGCTCGACCTTGTTTGCGCTGTCCAGGAAATGCTGTATTTGTACCTCTTTAATATCGCTGTGGTCCTCTTCAGGAAAGCGCCAGCGCTCAAAGGTTAGCCCGGCCTGAATAAGCGCCTGCGACCAGCTACGTGGATCGTTAAGATTGCGTCCGCGGAAGAAGGCTATTAGCTGTTGACCAGTCTGCTCATCTACAAGTAAAGCTTGAATGCGTTCAGGGAGCGAGGCTTGTAGGCGGCCTGGATACACCAGCGCTCTGACACAACGTTTGTTATTGTCGAGCGCTTCCATAAACGCAGCTTCATTCTCGCCGAGAACAGATTGGCCATCGGCAATGAGGCCCACGCGCCATAACTCAAGGCCTGCCTGCTCCAATTGGTGCTGCTCATCACGCTCCAAAAGCGCGCTGACAAAGCTGATCTGCTGCTCCTTACTGACCTTAAGGATACCGCGTAACTGGTTGAAGACGCCCTGCACGATTCGCTGAGCTTGATTTGAGAGCCGAGCGCGCAACTGCTTGAGCAGGCTATCATACAGCGTGCGCCCATCGATGAGGGCAAACGAGTTTCCCAGAGAACTGGCTGTTGCATCAACGATATCCATTGGGACGAAAAGGCAGATGCTCTCTTCTTTGCGGTTGCGTAGCTCTATGGCATGATCGGCGGCAATGCTAAGCTCATCGTCTGCGTTTGTCTGGCCACCTTGTAGGAGAAAAGCTTTGATACCATTGCCTGCCTGGACTTGATGAAATTGCTGGCAGATTGCGCGGGCTTCCTCGCGAGGCAAAAAGTCAACGCGGGCACAGTGTCCCACAGAAGTATTCTTGAAGTGTTTGCTGATCTCTTTGGTCAGGATTTCGGTTCTTTGTGCATTCATAATTATTGAGCCTCCACCAGTTCCAGGTACTCACCTGCATAAGGAGGGCGCAGACGCTGAGCCGTGAAATCGTCGGATAGGTCGCGGAAGATATCCATCTGCCGCAGGCGGCGCAGCATCGCGCGCAAATTTTCGCGGGCCGCCGCTACATATTCTGCGCCCTCAAACTGGGCTGGTGGGCGGTCAACCAGAATACCAAAGCGTTGCTCCAGGAACGTGAGGAAATCTTGTAGACGGATTGTGTAAATGCCCTTGTCATTCTTTTGTTGACCTTCTCCGGGTCCGATGCGCGCTGCTGCTAGCTGAACCAGCACCGAAAGCAGCTCATTTGTTGGCGCGTATTTCCACGACGGCCGATAGCCGCGTCGCCCATCGATCAGGCTAAAGGGATGATCATTTCCGCCTACATTCCAAATCCATTTTAAATAATTGCTGATACCCTCCCCTTTCTGAGCTTCAGCAAGAAGTGCAACTACGCGTTCCACATCTGTTTCTCCAGTATCTGCGATAGCATCAACCCAGCTGATTATACCGTCTTGCTTCTCGCTATTATCTTCGGATTCGCTGGATTGATTAGCTTGGCGTATTAGCTCTTCATCCCTTATCGCTGCTGCAGTAATATAGGGGCTTAATTTGGGATGCTCTTGAAGAAGCAAGAGACCCTTGAGATAGGACGGGCCGCACTCGCATCCTTCTACGGCCTCCTCTATCAGACTCCTCCATCTCTGACCTCTCAACTCTTTGATGTACCTGTCAAGTTGTCGTAGAAGAAGATTTGACGTGAAAAATTGTCTATATGTGTCTATATCACGTTTCACGTTATTTTTCGATATGTAATCGCAAGACTCCACAAGTTTGCCTGTAAAATCTAAAAATATTTGGGGATTTGAAGATTGAAAGTTGTCTTGCATCGCTTTAGGTAGGTATTCTGGTTGCGCTACAAGTTCGTTAATTGCCCGAGCCGTTTTTAATGTGTAGATGAACAGCTCAAACCTTATTAAACCTTGCAAATATTGCATAAAAGCCTGGGTTGGCATGAGATCGTGATACGCTGTGATGTAGCATATCATATCTTCTGCAAAAGCCTGTATCAGGGAAGGGCATGAACCCTTTCCCAGATCTTTATCACGATTGAACTGCGATGCTGAACTTTGGAAGCCGTCCAGGAACATAATAGAGAGGAGGGTTAAAGTGTCTAATGGAGTTTGACTATCATACTTACCTCCTACATTCGGCCTGGGCGTAATAATGATGCCTTTACCAAAAATTTGCTTCAGTAACTGTTTGAGATCTTCATTTTTTGAGATGACACTTTTTAGCGCCTGATAGACAAAAATATCGACCTTACGTAGCCCTTGATTTTCTGCAGTTTTTAATGCAAGCAATGAATAGGATTTAATAGCTGCAACTTTTTCGTTGCTACGGTTATGGCCAGTTCTCGAAGTAGTTATAAGCGTAGTACGTATCAGCCGATCAAGGAGCTTTTTCCCTTCTTCTCCCTCAAAACCTTCTAGCTCGGGATGCGAGAATAATAGGCCGAGATATTTGTCAACTGTATCATGTTCTTTGGACCTTCGTACTGTTCCATGCCCATCAGCTATAACTATGAAAAATAGTGCTGGCAATAATCGCTCAATATCAAAGTTGTTTAGCTCAATACTGAGCACTTTGGAAAATTTGGTGCCGCGTAGCTCTTTGGGAAGCGATATCTTCATATCTTCACTTTGCTTTTCTAGCGCAAGGGAACGTTACTGCGCACAATTTTGCCATTCTGCTGAGTAATATAATGAACTTTTTGCTTGTTCTCAATCAGGACCAGATCACGAGTTTCCTGCAGGAGCAGCGTACTCTTGAATATTTTGAGGTCCTCCAGGAGCGGTACATATTCCTGAGCGCCTGGTTGGAGTCCTGTTGCCAACCTCATCAGGAGTTCAAAGAGATCCAGCGTGATCTCCATGCGTGGCGTTCTGCTCTCATGCTCAAGGATGAGGATCTCTGGAATTGCTTCGATCACCTCGCTGTGTTGTGGATGGTCAACGCTAAGCCGAAAATCGGCAAGGGGAAATTGCTTGAGCACTATGAGTTGATGTTCTTCCGAGGCCTCAACGGTTATGCTCAGTTGTCCTTGTGTGGCAATACCCGCGACGCCCGAACTGGAGCGCAAGAGCCCGAAAGCCAGTTGCGCTTTGAGCGCTTCCAGGTCTGCCTGACCTTTGAGCGCAGCAAAAAATGTCCCTGCGTGCTTATAGGGAAGAAGCTGTTCCCAGCGAAGGTGGGGTAATCCAAGGCTGTGTGCAATCTCATTTGGTGCTTCGAAGTAGAGGCGCCGTTTGAAGGCCGCGATCCACTCTTGTTCATTAGAGAAGCGCCGGCGCGCCAGATCTGTCTTGTCACGGAAAAGTTGCGCTCGCCTGGCCTTGTGTTCTTCTTCCTGGTGAAAATGGAGAAAACGGTCAAGACGAGGATTGGAGAATTGGCCAGGATCAAGGGTAAGGAAGTCGTTAAATATCGCATCGAGCCGCTTGCTTTCCTGGGGCGCAAAGACAAGTTGCCAGTAGTCGTAGCGGGTCAGATTTGAAAGATTGCTTCCACCCTGATATATTTGATGGACATCGCTGCAGCCAAGGTCGCCGGTCGCGATGTAGGCGATTGCCGAGCGCAAATCGCGCATAGTAATGTGCTGCTGCCGTCGTAGGTGGGTGAGCAGAAAGAGCTGCTCCAAGCGATGGGTAGTGTTAGCCTTATTAAGCTTCTGGATGTTTTTCCGAATGGGACAGATAGCTTTCGCGCTGCATCCCTGGCAGATTTGCCAATTGTCGATATCAAGTAGCGACAGCAGGATCTCCTGGAAGATGGAAAGGCCGTCGCTCTCAGGTAATGCGACAAAGGCACGCTTCTTGAGGTCAATAAGCCAGGCCGGACGATCTTTTAGCTCCGGGCCCTTTACACTGAGCTGACGCGATAACCAGCCGAAACGTTGGCGGTAGCGCGAGAAGAAGTCGAGTAGGCGGCCATCATTAATAGCTACCAGAACGGTCAAAGGGATCGTGGCTTGCTCTTCTCCTTCTAAACCTGCCAGCTTTTGGCTGAGTTGTTCGTCTGCACTCTGCCCCCGATTGGCTTCAGAGGCGTCGTAACAGCTACGATAGACATGGCCCTGGTAGTGCCATTCCCAGCCGCTTTTATCGGATTTTACTTCTTTGCCACCTGACTGGCTTATGTGTTGTCGAACACGTTCAAGAAAGGCTGTCTTGCCATCGCCTGGATTGCCAGAGAGAAAGATAACTCTGGGTTTGACTTTGAAGAGCAGCGGTAAGAGCTCGCTATCTAGTCCGGTATCGACATAGGTGTCGCGTACGAAGTCGTTGTCTAAGCCGCGATTATTTTCGTTGCCGAGCAGACTATTGCGGTAGAGGCTGCGTAACTTATTGACCCAGGGATTAACGAGCAGGGAAGAGGCCTGTGTTTGTTCGGGCGGCACAGTCACAATCTCAGGGGCTAACAGAATAGTTTGCAGGTGCTCGCGGAGCTCTTTCGTGCTAGTGAAGCGCTCCTCAGGGTTATTGGCAAGGGCTTTGAGCAGCGTTTCGGCCAGCCTGAGCCTTATAGGATTGGTGACGTCGGTGGGAATGCCCAGGCTGCGCTCATAGCCGTGGCTTGTTTCCTTAAACGGGAGCTGTCCGGTAAGTGTTTTGAATAGAACAACCGCTGTCGCATAGCGGTCACTACTAGCTGGCGGCCTGGAGGAGGTAAAGGCTTCCGGGGGAAGATAGTGCAGGGTACCAGCCAGGGATTTTTCTACATTGGTAGGGATAGCGAAGCCGAAATCAATCAAGACCGGGCGCTGATCATCCTCGTGCAGAATAATGTTGGAAGGCTTAATATCGCGATGGAGAATATTGTGTTTCTCAAGCTCTTCGACGGCGCTCATTAAGCCCAGGGCAAAGTTCCACCACTTATCGATACTCCAGGGCAGCTCTTGCTCAACTTCCTGCAAAGTTGGCCCGGGAATACGGCTCATTTTGATGTGCACATCATTAGTCAAGGGAGAAATTTCATATATGCGTGGCAGGTTGGGATGCTGTAATTTGCAGAGGGCTTTAAACTCGTTCTTGGCCTGCTCAGCTGCGGCCGACGAGGGATTAAGAAATTGCTTGAGTGCGAACCATTCATCACTGATCTCATCGAATGCCAGGTAGGTGCGCGCCGTGCTGCCCTGGCCAAGGATGCTGTGCACAATATAGCGATTGTCGAGGCGTTTCTTTTCCTGAATGCTGGCCTCGATCTTGAGGCGTTTGCTAAGATCTCTGAGCGTCTGGGCTACCTCCGAAGCTCGTGGCCGTTCCTCGTATTGCTCGGTACCACAAATCGCTTGCAAACACTCAGTCAATTCCTGAATAATCTCGGGAGGAAGCGTTGACCAGTGCGCTTGGAGATCTTGGATCTGGGCGGGCTTATCGGGCTCTGTTCGTAGCTCTTCCATGGAAACCTGTGACCAGCGTTCCAGGAAGATAAGTCCCAGGCTAAAGACATCCGAGGTTGGCTGGGCGAACTCGTAGCCATAGGCAATTTCTGGCGCTGCGTAGGGATCATCGATGGTCAATGCATCGAGTGAGGAAGCAATGGAATGGCCATGGGTATTGATTCTGGCGGCATAAAAGTTGGTGAAGGCTACACGAGTTTTGTTGTGTTCGGTGACAAGGTGGAGTGCTTCGGGTGAGATGGCGCGATGGATGATATCATGCTGATGAATAGTCGCCAGGCCCTTAAAGGCCTCAGTAGCTATTTGCAGGTCTTTAATCAACTCATCGCGCGTGCGCGGCATCACAAAGGCGCTAATGGCCTTCCCTGGTAACGGTTTGATGGGTAGGATCAAGAAATCTTCCGACCAGAGAAAATGATCGTTCATATCGGGGACCAGACCAGTGGAGTGAAGCGCGTTCAAGGCTTTGTACTCACGTAGGTAAAATTGACGCAGTTCTTCGCGATGTAAAGAATTCTGGCCCAGGTCATAAACTAGCAGATGACGCGGCTCCTGCGTCTCTATAAAGGTTGCGCGCCACAAGCGAACTCCCGGGCGCAGTTGAATGGCTTCCTCGATCTGGTAAGACTCATTTACTTGCTGAGGAATGTCTGGCCGATTGGATAAGTCGTACAGATTCTTCTGAATCAGGTGGCGGTTTTGTCTGACAAGCGCGCTGCCGCCCTGCTGATCCAACTTTTGCAAGCTCTCGCAAAGCTGGGGAAGGAGAAAGATGTTTTCTCTGGCCAGGCGATCCTTGATAGGTGGCATCTGCGTCAGCGCAGAGAAGACCACTCCCCCACGCACGTAGTGCTCTTCTACCTTGCTCAGATCAATGATATGCGAGCGCAGATGTCCGGCCATGATCTTCGCCACAATATCTACTTTACGTAAAGGGCTGCGTTCAGCCGAACCATCATGACGCACCCATTGCATTTCATCTCCCCGGATGCGGCCGCGCCAGGATTTTTCGTCGAGTAGAAAGATCCAATGATTTCCTATTACAATGAAGTCGATCTCGAATGTACGACCGTTATTAGTAGCCAGAGTTTTATTGCAAATAACAACCCACTGGTTGGGAAGTTTTTCCAACTCTTGAGCTACCTGCTTCTCTCCAGATGTAGCGAAATCACCCGCTGAAAAAATTTTAGCCATGAACACTCCTTACCAAATCAAATAACATGGCCTATAGTGATGTTTGTTGTGGCCTGGCAAGCGGATTGTACGAGAATTTGCTTTCGCTTGCTGAGACCTGGCAACCCTGGAAAGATGACCAAAGAGTTCACTGCCGGAGTAGAATGTTAAGGGATGGGTGTATATTGCCTGTCCTTTAGAAGTTCCGTATATGCTTGTCTAAACACTACCACTCTTTGATCGTCCCAGATGTATTGCATTAAATTTTTGCGCCTAGCAAAATAAGATCAGTATTAAGCGCATGATTGCTGCTATATTTGTTTGGAAAATAAGTCTTTGGAATTATTCCTTTCAAATACTATTGACACTGCTGCATTATTATAACGTAGACAGAGACGAAGTAACAAGTACTATCGGCAATATAGTTGGAATATGTGGAATGGGCATCGCTGGTAACTTTGCCTAGAAAGGCTATAGAACTGTAGGTAAGAATACCATATGCAATAGAATTGCTGGAATCCTGCCGTCATCCCGCTTTATACTCGAATTGTCCATATTTCAGCGATATGATATGTTTGCATGATAAGTAGGTAAAGCTTAGTAAAGATACCTGTGAAGCTGCAGGGAGTCGATATAATAGAGAGATTGTCTGGAATAAAAAGCTACGTTCAGAGAATGTGCCTTTATAGAATACAGAGCAAGCCTTTGCTGCCTGTACAAGATGTATCGATGGATTAAAATATATCAAGCGCATGGTTAATCCGAGCATGATTTGTGTATAATCTCTCACAAGAAAAAAGTTTAGCGCTAGATGATAGTAGCTCTTTAACTTGCTTAATGAGAAGATTGCTTGCCGCTAAGGCAGCATGTTGTAAAACATGCTTTCAATTTTTGAAAAGTGAGGTTTTCCCTTATGCAGCTTGATAAGACGCGAATTGGACCAGAATTGCACCTGGATAATGGCTACAGTGTGCGTGAGACATTGTTGCGTATTGAGCCTCGGGTCGATCTCTATATTCGGGAGAAGTGGATTCCAGGGAAGGAGCAGAAACTTCCGGTGGTACTTCTCCATGGTGCCGCGATGGACAGTGCGGGTTTCGATGTGCCCTTGCAGGATGTTTCGCTTGTAGATGCCCTCGCCAGGAATGGATCTCGCACATTTGCCTTCGATTTTCGGGGTCATGGTCGCTCCAGTCGTGTAGAGAATGGGCAGGCAGTCACCGTCGAAACATCGGTAGTTGATACGCTTGAAGTGCTTGATTATGTGCGTGAGGTTACTGGAGCTAACTGCGTTGTTCTTGTTGGTGAAAGCTTTGGTACGATGGTTGCTCCTGCCGTTGCCGAACAGCAACCAGAACGCGTTGCCGGATTGGTCCTGTTAGGCCTGATACATTCTTCTACGGCTATCCCACTTGATGAGCTGCTGGAAGAGGCGCGCCAGGCTCCCAGTGGCTACGCTTTTACGACCGAGGAAGAGTGGCCGGAGCTATTTATTCCTTCAGCTTCTCCCGAAGTAACAGCCTGGCATCAGGCTCATTTTGGGACAGCCTATGCCTATCCTGTTGGGCCCTATTTAGCGGCAGATAAGCTACCACACACTAAGGCCCCGGAGCGTATCAACTGTCCGATTCTTGTCGTGACTGGTGACCTTGATCCATTTGCGAGCGAGGCCGATACTGCAGGCTTTCTGGCCTCCGTTGGCACAACACAGACCCGACATATACGACAAACAGGAGTGGGACATCTGCCCTACGTCGAAAAGCTGGCAACAGACGTCCAGAACGCTGTTTGCGAGCTGGTCAACGCATGTAGCGCCGAAAAATAGTTAGCCCAGATCAGTATAAAATGGAGAGGCCTTCCAGCTTTGAACACATGACTTGAAAATTTGCTGCCCAAAGGCGAAGACCTCTCCAAGTTAGAATATCTCCTGTTATCTAGCCCTCTTCGCGATCGGGTTGAGGATCTTGCCAGGATTCAGGCATCTGAATTTTTGCATCAAGGCTTGCATATTCTTTGAGCAAATAGAGTAGGTTGCTGCCGCTGAGTAGTTCTAATGGCTTGCCTTCAGCGAATTCAAAAGAGGCCTTGCCGTATCCACTAGTTGTCACAAGAATGCCTTTTGAAGCTCCCTCATTTTGTACGGTTCCATAGAGATCACGTACGGCACTTACGCCAACTGTATGCTTATAGCGTTTAGCCTGGATGACAACCTTTCCGCCGAAAATAGGACGAGGATCGAATGCCACGCAATCCACTCCTCCATCGCGTGATGCTTGTGTTTGTCGTGCTTCCAGGCCCATCTTCTGAAACAAATTGGTGATCAGCGATTCAAATTCTGAAGGAGTAAGCTCCATTAAGTTGGGGCGCTGATCCAAGCCTGAGAGCACATCAATCTCCTCAATAAAGCGGGGATCAACCATATTAAAATCCATAACTGGTCTGACTGGAATGAGCTCAGCCGGACTTTTAGAAATAGATGCATTGAGGGTAGCAAGGCATACCTGAGGGTCCACCTGACTCAAATTCAAGCCGGTAAAGACATCCCGGCTGGTACGAACAGTGATAAGACATGTGCGGATTGCGTGTCCAGTTCCCTTGTTTACGCTACTGGTATAGCCATTAAACGCCACTGTATCCAGCTGTTTCAGACGATCTGCTTTGAATAGCTCGTAAAGAGTGCGAAGCGTAATCTGAGCAATGGCAGAAACGTATAAGGCTTTTCGCTGTGCAAGCGGACGAGCTGTTGTTGTCACACTATCTTTTGATTTTACATATTTGTAGGAGGCTATTTCAGGAATGAGCTCAAACGGGGGGAGATCATATTCAACTACCAGCTGCCTTGATTCTGGAACATAAGCAAGCTTTGGGTGCTGCGGAAAGTTGTCGGGGTAGGAGCTTGAAGCAAGAACCATGCTGAAATAATCGACGATGCTCTCTGGAGAACCAGAGAGCAAGCTTTTCTGAAACTCATCTATCTCGGCGTGTTGTTGGGCAACTCTTCGTCGTTCCTCGATAATTTGTTGTTCATATTTTGCTTTCATCTGTACGAGGGCTTGCTGTCGCGCATTTTCACGTGCCATATAGGCTGCCATTTGCGCCCTATACATATCCTGCGCCTGCACAACTTCCTGCGCATATTTTTCTTTTGCCCCTGGTAAAAATTTCTGAAGACTATTCTGCTCGGGCGGCCTATAGGGTTGTGGAGGAGCTACCGCGATAGCAAGAGGACCTGGATTAAAGGGTGGAAGGTTAGGAGCTTGTTTAAGCGTCTGTAAGTCTATATAAGGATCGGTTGACAAGGCGCTCTTTAGAAGGTGTTCAAATAAGCTGACCTGCTGATCTAGTTGAGCATTCTGCCACTGGACTTGCGCTATTCTTGATTGGGCGTAAAGCTTTTCCTGTTCTTTCTGATTGGCAATTCGTGCTCGCTCATAGTCTTTTTGTGCTTTCTCAGCATCTTTTTTTGACTTCTCTTGCTTTTTTTCGAGGGAACGCAATTGAGTTATTTGTCTTCTTTGAACTTGTTCCAGGGAACGCAGTTGGGCTGCTTGTCTTCTTTGGGCTTCTCGTTGTGCTTGTACTAATGCCTGCAAGAGACCACTTCTTCGCGTCATTGCATCTTTCTCCTTCTCCACTACACAATGCTTGTTATTGTGTGATCCTCACTAATAGATTGGTAGAGCTTAATAGTAGCAGAGAATGAAGAGCGCTGCAAGATAGAAAGATTTCTAGTATTATTTGCTGTTTGGCTTGTATCTTCTCTTTACAATCTAGGATATGGGATAGAACATGCACCTATCCTTATCTGTTTTCTTGCAGGCCATTCTTTTATATGTTCCTTACCCATGAATGGAACAGAGTTCAGTTTCTCCCTTCCCTTTTGATCGCTTCCTTAATACCATTTCCCGGCTCAATCGGGAACCCATCCTCATGACAGCGGGAAACAGCATTGGGTATGCTTGGGCATGGATGGAGAGGGAGGCGGCATTTCACAACGAAAGGAAACTGAAAAGAATGGTGCATATCACTACTCATGATCTCGTTTCTCAGGAAACGAAGCGCAATCCCTGCGCGTTTTATGCTCAATTGCGCGAACAAGGACAGCTCTACCACTTTACCGATACGGATGGGGCATCGGCCTGGCTTGTGATAAACTATGACGATGCCATCGCCCTTCTGACTGACCCATGTGTGCAAAACCAACATGAGGTGTCTACGCACGATCAACAGGCATCCTCTCAGAAGGACGTATCCGGGAATATACAGAACGAGCCTACCCATGATACCCCCAATTTTACCCGCCTGCGTCCGCTGGTTGCCAAAGCGTTCACGCCACGCATGATCGAGCAGTTGCGCCCACGTATTCAGCAGATCACTGATGAACTACTGGATGCGGTGTTGGATCAGGGACACATGGATCTCATTGCGGATTTTGCCTATCCGTTGCCCATCACTGTCATTTCTGAATTGCTGGGCATTCCCGTCACGGATCGCACGTCTTTTCGCGCCTGGTCACAGGCCATTGTCAATACCCCCGAAGATGCACACCAACAGGCCGTCCAGGCTTCCGCACGCCGGGAGTTGACGCGCTATATAACGACGCTGCTTTCCGAAAAGCGTGCCCATCCAGGTAGTGACTTGATGAGCCGTCTCATCCAGGTCGAGGAAGGTGGAGTGCGCCTTGGAGAGCACGAGATCATTTTTATCGCCTTCGTCCTGCTGGTTGCCGGGCATGAAACGACTGTTAATTTGATCGGCAACGGAGTTCTGGCATTGTTCACGCATCCTGACCAGCTTCACCTTTTGCAGCGCGACCCCTCCTTGATTGCCTCCACCGTCGAGGAACTGTTGCGCTATTCGCCTCCGGTGAGCCTGGCTTTCCCTCGTGTCGCTGGAGAGGACATCTTTCTGCATGGCAATGTCATACGCAAAGGCGAGAAAGTGTATATCTCTTTGAGTGCGGCCAATCTCGATCCGCACCAGTTCCCTAGGCCAGATGTCCTGGATATTACGCGCCAGAAGAATCCGCACCTGGCCTTTGGCAAGGGCATCCATTTCTGTCTGGGTGCGCCGCTAGCCCGTCTGGAAGGACAGATTGCGCTTGAAACAGTGCTGCGGCGCCTGCCTCAGCTAAGCTTGGTCGATGATCCCGAGCGGCTGACCTGGAACCATAACCTCTTCTTGCGGGGAGTTACCAGCTTGCCGGTCACCTTTGCCAATAAACAGTGAAAGAGAGAGACATGCAAAAAACTAGCAATGCCCTTTGCCCTTCTACGATCACAAGCGACGAGTCATCCGCGCCTGCCCTTCTCTTCACTATCCGGGGCAAGCCGGCCAATCCCTGGCTGGCATTGGCCGCGCTCTGCCTGATCTCTATAACCTCTCTTTTCGATGCCAGGGCCTTGCAAGTTGCCCTACCCTCGCTGCAAGCAGCTCTGGGAACGGATCTGACTACCATCTCCTGGGTGGTCAACATTACCAGCCTGGTGACGGCCATTCTATTCATTCCTGTTGGCCGTTTTGCCGATCAGTATGGGCGCAGGCGCTTGCTGCTGCAAGGAATGCTCATTTTTGGTATAGGTAGTGTCCTGTGCGCACTCTCGCCAACTGTGGCTGCCCTGACAGGCATACCTGCTGTTAACTGACTGACCGGCTTTCGCATCGTTCAGGCGATTGGCTTAGCGCTGCATGTCGTGGTTCTAGCAACGATTACGGCTCTCTTTCCTGCAGGAAAGCGCGGCAGAGCTATTGGCATCTATATGGCCTGCTCTGGCCTGATGCAGGTAGGCAGCCCGCTGCTAGGAAGCGTCCTGATCGCCCATCTGAATTGGATCTGGCTGTTCCTCGTTGGTCTGCCTTGTAGTCTGATCGCCCTGGTGCTCGTGGCCTGGTTCGTCCCCGAAACTAGCGATGTTCGCCTTGGCGGGCACACCGACTGGCCCGGGATTGTCAGCTTGTCAGTCGCCCTACTCTGCCTGGTTCTGGCCATACAGGGAAATGCGTGGGGCTGGATGGCGGCATCTTCCTTGCTGTTGGGTGGGATCGCCCTCGTCGCTCTGCTACTCTTTGTGCTGATCGAGCGAAGGCAAAATGATCCTATGATCGATTTCAAGGTCTTCAAGATTCCCAGCTTCAGCATCTCCAATCTTATCGCCTGCCTGGATGGGCTGGCCGTGCCGGGCACACTGCTACTGCTGTCTTACTATCTCATTACTCTGCTGGGATACACGCAGATTCATGCCGCCCTGATTTTGCTCGCCATTACTGCAATGACCCTGGTGGCCGCCGCGCTTGCAGGCATCCTCAGCAGCCGGATCGATGTGCGGCTGATTGGCATTGTTAGTCTGAGCTTGTTGGCCCTGGGTCTCTTCCTGCTTAGCATCACCTCTCTCAAGACCAGCGAGAGTGCCATCGTCGGCTGCTGCGTGGTGATCGGAGCGGGCATGGGCTTGATGGCGCAGAGCCTGCCAGCCATCGTCTTGTCTGAAGTGCCCCGCGCCAGGCTTGGCGCGGGCAGCGGCGTCTTTACGACCTGTGGGCAACTCTGTGCAGCACTTGGCGTGCCTCTGCTGTTGAGCATCTTTCTGGGTCAGGCACAAATAAATATGCTCTCGGCACGAGCGCAAGCTGTGGCTCTTGTGCAAGTAGATACCGCGCTTCCTACGTTCCTACGCGCTCACATTGTAGCGCACCTGAACAGTATAACGGTGAGCGGCGAAGGCAGCGTGACCGTGAATCTGCCAGCCTTTGTCGAGCATCTACCAGGCAGTACGTCGGTACAGATCAGGGAAGAGGTCAGCCCCAATCTCACGGCCCTGAGTGCATGTATCAACAGCCTCTTCAAGATCCAGGCTGTCAAGGCCTATCACACAGCCTGGTTGGTCGCCGCGCTCATGATTCTTGCTGGAATGGTGATAACTGGCTTCGCATTTGTCAGGCGCCGACCTCTCACTGCCCGCAGGCCGTAGCCGGATAAAGCGAGGAGGATGCTATAGAGTAAATAGTTTATCGGGAACAGGATGCATACTCTCTCGCTTGCCTTGTTCCCGAACTGGAATGGAGAATATGCTATCATGACCAACACAAGAGAGATGGGCAATAGGCAGGAGGAATGATGCAAAGAAAGTTCTCATGGTGCTTGAGAAAGTATCGTATAAACTATTTCCGGCAGCGCCTGTCAGCGTTGCTGCAGATTCTGGAGGCTGGAACGAACAGGCGGCAGCCCTTCTTGCTGTGGACTGCCCGCGTTCTCTGGTGCTTCGGCATATTCTCCTTGCTCGTGGAGGCCTTCGTGCGTTTTCCCTGGCTCTTTACCCAGTATCAGCACGTCTGCGCCGAGGCTTCTTGCGGGCTGGCTCCGCTCCAGGCGCAGGAATTACAAACTCTTCAGATCCCGGCTACATGGTACATCACATACCAGATTGTGCTTGTCTTTTTGCTTTCCTGCGTGTGGTTTGCTCTGGGCATCGCTCTTTTCTGGCAAACAAGAAAGAGGACCGATGTTGGTGTGCTGATTGCCTGGGTCGTCTCGCTGGTCCTGGTGGCCTATGCAGTAAACACGGCCCTGCCATCCTTTCCGCGTCTCTCCATTGGACTGGTCAGCTGGGTACGTGTCTTTGGAGAGACATTGCTCTTCCTCTTTTTCTACTGGTACTGGCGCATTGCGCATCGACAGCAGCGGACGCAGACCAGAGCCATCGTCAAGGCAATGCTCTTTGCCAATACTGTCGCTCTCCTCACAGGTATTCTCCTGATCAAGTTTCCTCACCATATCCTGTTCGTCGTTGTGCTAGACACCCTCTTCACGCTTGCGATGCTGCTCGTGCCATTCGCACTTGGGCGTGCTATTGTACAGTATCACTTCTGGGAAGTACATACCCTCCTGAATCGCACCCTCACGTATGGCGCATTAACAATGTGTATCCTTGGCGCTTACGTGATGATTGTGGGCGGATTGGGCTGGCTTCTCCAGCGCCCGAACAATCCGCTGCTTTCCTTCCTGGCGCTGGGAACTATTGCAGCGCTGTTCCAACCTCTGCGCACATACCTGCAAAGCTTGGTGAATCGATTGCTCTACGGCGAGCGGGACAATCCATTGGCAGTGCTGAGGCGCTTAGGCCAGCAGCTTGAGGCCACGTTGGCGCCAGAGTCTGTGCTGCCAGTAATCGTCTCAACGATTGCTCAGACGCTCAAACTCCCTGGCGCAGCCCTTGTGCTCAAAGAGGGCGAGACATGGACCGAGGTAGCCCGTTATGGCGCTGAAAACTGGCAGTATACGCTGAGGTTGCCCCTTACCTATCAAGGCGAAGCTCTGGGAAAGTTGTGCCTTGCCCCACGCACCCCTGGCGAGAGTTTTTCCTCTACAGAGGTGAAAATGCTAGGTGAAGTGGCAAGCCAGGCCAGTATGGCAGTGCATGCAGGACGGGCGACACGAGATCTTCAGCAGGCACGTCTGCGCCTTGTAAACACACGCGAGGAAGAGCGCCGTCGTCTTCAGCGTGAGCTTCATGATAGTCTTGGTCCGACTCTTGCCAGCTTTTCGCAGCGCCTCGATGCTGCCTGTCAGCTTGTACATACCGATCCGCAGGAGTCCATCGCCCAACTTCAGGCCTTGAAAAAACAGACCAGAGCCGGGCTGGCTGAGATGAGGCGCATGGTCTACGCGCTCCGTCCTCCAATCCTGGAGGAGCTGGGACTGCTGGCGGCTATCAGGGAGCAGATCATCCCAGGGGCTCGGCATGCACAGATACAGGTTATCCTTGATCTTCCCGAAGCACTTCCACCCCTATCGGCAGCCGTAGAGGTAGCTGCGTATCGTATTCTTCAAGAAGCTCTTACCAATGTCGTTCGCCATGCCCAGGCCCGGACCTGCCACCTGCGTCTTTTCGCTACATCCTCAGGATGGCTTATCATTGAGATCAGCGACGATGGCATTGGCGTGCCCTCTCCTATAGTGCCAGGTGTTGGCATCGGCTCGATGAGAGAGCGAGCCGCAGAACTAGGAGGAAGCTGCTCGATTGCCGCCAACGTGACGGGAGGCACACAGGTTTCGATTCGCCTCCCATTTCCTATAGAAAGAGGAATCCTGTGATAGATGCAATTCGTCTCGTGATTGCCGATGATCATCACTTTTACCGGGAAGGAGTGCGTACGATGCTGCGCGCGATCCCAGTGATGAGCGTGATTGGTGAAGCTGCCAGTGGCGAGGAAGTGATCTCCCTGGCCATCCAACAGCAGCCGGATGTCATCTTGATGGATATGAAGATGCCGGGGATTAATGGCATCGAAGCGACGCGCCGCATTCTCCAGCAGTTTCCCCGGATAAGTATACTCGTCGTCACCATGTTCGATGATGACGATACCGTTTTTGCCGCGATGCGAGCCGGAGCGCGTGGTTATCTGCTCAAAGATGCTGATCAGGATGAACTTGTAAGAGCGATCACCGCAGTTTATCGAGGGGAGGCTATCTTTAGTCCGCTGATTGCCCAACGGATGATCCACTACTTTCACGCCCTGCCTTCAACAGCAGCTGCACTGGCCTTTCCTGACCTTACAGAGCGTGAACGTGAGATCCTCCAACTCGTGGTCCAGGGGCAGAGCAATGCCGCGATTGCGAAACAGTTGACTCTCTCACTCAAGACGGTACAAAACCATGTCTCCGCCATTCTCAATAAGCTGCAAGTAGCAGACCGGACACAGGCCATGATGCGAGCAAGAGAGGCAGGACTAGATCGGGAATACCGTAGAAACAAGCAAACCTTCTGACTCGCCATTAGGAACAGGGAGCGAGAATTCTTTGTGCTAATGAGCCCAGATCAGTATAAACGGGAAAGGCCTTCCTGCTTTGGACATATGCCCTGAAATTTGCTTACTATCCAAAAGTGAAAGCCTCTCCATATTAGAAGGATACCTGCTTTGACGCAGCTTTAGCACAAGTTAAGGAGTAACAGGTCCTCCGTTTGAGTAAGTATTGCCGCTAAATGTATTGCCGTCCCCGTCAGGATTCCAGTATGCGACTGGGCCGTAGACGCCAACGGAAGGAAATATCTCGGTTGAGAAGACGTTATTTGTGATCTTGATATTTGTCGATCCGTTTCCGCCACAGTAGAGCGCATAGGCGCCACCAGCAATCCAGTTGTTGTCGACTATCGAGTTCTTCACGCTCCCTGTATCAGCGAACAGACCCACGCTAGCTGAGGCGCCGGTAGAGGCTGTGGTCTCGTTGATCAGGGTATTATGACGAATGATCAACGGCTCAGTAGTGCCACCATCAGAGATGATATCATCAGTGTGCTGATATTCTCCACCGAGATTGACGAAGGCTTGTATGTCATGAACATAGTTGTCATGGATGTTGCCTGTGCCCATCGAGATCTGATCGCCGAACTGTGAGATATTATTGTAAGCAACCTCAATACTTCCATCTCCCATATTGGAGACTGCATAGTCCTCACCCCCATTGTCAGGCCCTTTGCCGGGGACACCTGTGATCGTGCAGTGAAGGACCTTCAGGCCACTATATCCTTGACGTTGGTTAATTCCCCACCAGTTAGTGGATGTGATACGGCTGTTCTTGATAGTCACATTATTGGCATAGACGTCAAACGAGCCAGTCAGGTCAACTCCGTCGATCACCGTATTATCATCATTGATTGTGATATTTCCGCTCTCACTCTTAGGTTGGAGACTAGAAGGAGCACCAGTATTACTAGCATCTGGGAAATTGCATGAACTAAATGTACTACACTTTGTGGGCGATGTTGGCGTAGGATCTGTGGTTGTTGGGGTTGGCGCAGGTGAGCTGCTAGTGGGGGTTGGTTGGGCAGGAGGGGTAGACGGTTGTGGCGTTGGAGTTATGGGCGATGAAGATGATTGTGGCGAGAAGAGTACATCAACCCAATAATTGCTCGCCTGATAGCTTGTCCTGGGAAATCCTCCACCATATGTATAGACACCGCCATTTTTCAAGGCCGTCAATACTCCTGTGGCTGTGTTGTGCTTCAAGGCGTTATAAGCATAGGCATAGTGTCCGCGAGGAGCAAAGTAAGAAGCTACGTAAGTGGTGCCGGCTGTAATTGCCACTTGACTGCTAAAATTCACTTCTTGCCAGCCTGTCTGGCTTTCCTGGCTAAAGGTGGCTTTGGCGAGCAGGTGCCCGTTCGCGCTCCAGAGGCTACCAGTATGCGTTCCACTGTTGCCGACTCCCTTATAAAAGCGAACACCATACACTTCTCCGTTTACATTGGTCGTGAAGCGTAGGCCGAGCTCGATAGCTTTATCATCGTTTGCACTGGTATTGGTTGGCGTCGTGTTATTCCACAAACTCACAAGCGTGGGATGAGCAGCAAATACATTGTACACTGAAGCTATGGAAATAGCCGTAAGTAGCCCCACAAGCACAAGCGACGTAGGCACTACCAGCCTGGAGTGGCGCTTCCACAGGCTGGTGTGCTTGCCTGGATATCCTGGGTCAGGTGAAGCATTTGCAGATTGGTAAGGATCTTGATCCGTTGTTTTCTTCATCAAAAACTCCATATAGATAAATTTAACTTTCATCGCGAGGAAGCTTGTATAGATTTTTAAAGTATGAGGCAAAAGAAGACAATGATGTTGGTACCACTACCTTAGTTTTTTTCCCTCCTTTCTACCTTTTAGAGGTATACAGGCTTCCTTTTCTCGGAGATAGAATGGTTGTCAGGCTTTCTGAAATACAGCCAGATTTGCATAGCAAGGGAGGCTGGCGCTCTACGATAGCGAGACCCAGATCTTAGCAGGCAGGGCTGCAAAGTTCAGGTTTGGGCAAAGATAGCAGTAGCGACCGGCGATCTGTCATATATATGTCACCTGAATATCATTGATATGTGCTTCTCAGATGGATTATTCCCGGGTACACTCTTCACAGATTCCATCCTGCTTGGGATGGCGTGGGGAGAAAATAGCGCCTGGTTATCTATTTGATGATGCTTACTAAGTCATAGTTGCAGATTGTTTGAGGCCGTTATATGGACCTTGAGCAGTTTGCCTGGGAGAAAGGAGTAACATGTCTATATGGCAGCTTATTGTCAGCAGCGAGCTCAAGATACTACGCTGAAACAGGTGGTAGGTATCAGCGATGTCCGATGGGATATCGGCCATCAGCGCATACATATTGGTAATAAGGTCTTTACCTTCACACGTACCCAATATCGTCTTCTTTTCCCTTTGCGCCATGGGCTACCAGTGATGTATGCGGAGCTAGCTTGTAAGGTCTACCAGTGCGCTGCTGATGACAAAGTACGTATAGCAATGGATAAGCATATTGATAAGATTCGCAGCAAGCTTCGGGGTTCGGGGCTCTATGTTTACTGCATTCTTGGTTATGGCTATATTTTGCTAAGCGAAGCCTCTGATGGCTTTAACTGCAGTTAGCGCCAGCTTACGTTATCGATATAAACTGAGACCACGCCGCTTGGCGACTTACAGTACAAATCAAGCCCGATGGTAGAGATGGGCGGGGCGGCTAGAGGAACGGCATATGTCAGTCGATGCCAGGAGCCTGTAGGGAGTGCGGTTATGGCTCCATCGTACCAGATTCCTCCGTTATGGTTCTGGTGCGTGCTCTGCAGGGAAATGTCTGCAGAAACAGGGGCGGAGCCTGCCACATAGACATCAGCGCTAATGGTTTGACCAGCCTGGATGGTAGCAAGTTGGGGAATGCCGCTAACGAAGGCGTAGGGATTATCGGGCCCGGTAGGGGTGCTGAAACTTGCCTGGAAAGAATGGGAACCGTCCTTGGCATAGGCGCTCGAAATGCTTCCCTTTCCGTTGAGCATACGCCAGCTCTGGCTATCTGTTTCAAACGAGAAGACGCTGGCCGCAGATGCCGGCTCAGTGCGCTGTGTAGTCTGAGAAGTACTGGTAGTCGATGGTAGTGGACTAACAGCTACAGGCGTTTGTTTCTGTCGTGTGGTCATGGTTGATAGACCTGTTGTTGGCCTGGCCTCTGTTGGTGGAGAAACTTTTGTTTGCGGGATGGCCGTATGGGAGGTGAGAAGGGCGTAGAGGCCTATTCCCGTGCCACTTATCAGGATGATGAGGCATATGGTAATGATCAGCGGCGGCCTATACCAGAGTATCAGTTTATAGCCTGGAGAACTGACCTCAGGTTGTATATGTCTGGATTGTTGCAGCCTGGCCGGCTCCGGAACTTCGGAGGATTGAGCAAGCTGCTCAGAGGTGGGTGGGGAATAAAGGCTGAGGTTCTGCGCGTGCCCCTCCGGAGCTGGCGCTGTCAGAAAACCAAGTTCCTGAGCATTCTTCTCAAAGAGCGCACATAGTTTTTGTTGATGGTAGGGCTGGGGAAGCCTCTCCTCACGTTCCCAGCGTCCTACAGTTGCAATGTCCACTTCGAGCTCTTCCGCGACATAGCTGCGTGACCAGCCGCGCGATTCTCGTTCCCAACGTAATGGGGATGACGATACCTGCTTTTTCATAGCTTTGCCTTTGCAAAGTCCAGCTTTATTGTCGGCTAAAAATGATCATTGGTAGCTTGAACAAAGCATAGCAGATAGCGCATGCCCTGTCACGTAGCTATGACTAATATGTCATTGGTAAGCTACGCCTGAAGCTAGTTAACGAGAGCTCAAAAGGATCTGTGAGATCGCTCTAGCTGCTTCGATTTTTTTATCAGATAAGCGCCTATCGAGCTTTATAGCTCAATGTCAGCTTCAATGCAAGCGCTGACAAAATGCTGCTCTGGCTTTATATAAATTTGAGGCTATAAAAATCATTATTGCATACGAGTTGCTAACTTCTCCTGCTCATTGTCGTGACCTTTGTGCCAGCCGAGGCCAGCGTATAGATGTACTTGCTATCGACTGACACCATCTGTGGGTCTGTGAGATTTCTCCCACGTCAACCCACAGACTTGGTAAAAATATAGGGCCTCCCGCTCATGTTTGAGCAGTTATTTGGCCCTCCTGTACTAAGCTGGAAATGTACAAGGTCGAGCTTAGCTATACATCGTTAATCTGCCAACTCTTTATTATGCTGCACACGCTGGGATGGCAAGTATTCTATGTTAGTTGAGGGAAAGTTGGCTAGATGTTCCTGCATGCATAAGGCCCCAACTGTGCGAACCTCGTCAATCAGAGCGTCAAGATCTGCCTGACTGGTAGCATAATGCATGATGCAGGCACGAAGGACCAGGTGTTCTTTTAGCATAACATGGTGCAGAAAAACCTTTCCTCGCTCCTGTACCATCTCTGTGAGGCGTTTATTGAGCATATTCAAAAACTCTTGATCTCTTCGTTCAGAGGGAACATACCGGAAACACACAATACATAACTCGGCGGGAGCCATACATTCGAGGTCGGCATATTCGGCGATACGTTCGACGAGATACTGCGCCAGCGTATTGTGATGAGCAATCATATGCGCAAGACCATCGCGACCAGCGTAGCGTAGCACTGCTCCTAGAGGGGCCGCGAGAAATTGTTGGGTCTGTTTAATATTGTATTCTGCAAATCCTGGCAACACTCCACCAAATCCTTTGCCAGCCTCAAGCCACAAATAAGAAGGAATCTTGCTGAACGACTGGCGCAACCATTTCCCTTTGCGTACCAATAACGCAGAACAGTCAATGGGTACATTTAACCATTTATGCGGATCAAGAGCAAGCGAGTGCGCTCGATTCATTCCTATATAGAGATGAGCCTTGCGCTCATCGAGCACGCCAAAGCCTCCCATTGCACCATCAACATGGAGCCAGAGCCCCTCCTGCTCACAAAGATTGGCCAGGGCTTCTAGCGGATCGATCGCGCCGGTTGCTACAGTTCCTGCCGTAGCGGCGACGCAGCAAGGACGCAGCCCTTGTTGACGGTCTGCATCTATAGCCGCTTTAAGGGCCTTGAGATCCATTTTAAATTGACTATCTGTGGCAATAATCCTTGGGGCTCCGAATCCCAACGCCTCTGCCGACTTAATCAGGCAGCTATGGCCCTCTTCAGTGGCATATATGATGAGACGCCGGTGGTCATGCTGCATTCCTTCCTTGCGAGCATCCCAGCCATCATTGATCGCAGCCCATTGTCGTGCTGCTGCCAAACCATGGAACGATGCGAGAGAGCCGCCTTCTACCAAAATGCCCATACTTCCCTCATCGCTTGGATAGTCAGCATCAACTGGAAAGCCAACCAACTCCATGAGCCAGCGAATGACAGCATAGGTTTCGTAAAGGGCGGCGTGGTCTCCATTTGCCATACTCGGACTGGTAATAGTGGCTGCCAATTTCCATAACATTCCAATGGGGGCGGCACTCGAATTGACCCAGGCAAAAAAACGTGGATGATCGTTACCAAAAGGATATGGGAAAATCGTCTTTTTGTAGAAGGCAAGAAGATCCTCGCTGGATTGGCCCTCAATGGGCAGGGGCTGACTGAGAAGTGCCTCGCGCGTATCTTCAGGCACACGTTGGTATACAGGACGTGCTCGAAGATCACGCAAAGCGAGAGTGGCAGCATCGATGAGCGCATAGCCAAGACGCTGGAACTCCTCTGGTGTCATGGCCAGAGGAGAAGATAAGTCAGCTCCCTCTTCCCAAACGGGGAACGGGGAATTGTGTATCGAGTTAGTCATCGTTATCCTTTCCTGCTAACATTTTCTTCCATGTCGATGCTGACTCGATATTTGGACTTTTCAGTTTCTATCATGTATTGTCACTTCTCCTGCTTATATTCGTTAAGGCAAGACAATCTCACTGTCGGTAGATAGCCTTTTGCGTTTTCTCGGTAAGCCAGTAAATGCTTGATAATTTATACCCGGTGAACTGAGCACTTCCAGCAGATTTTCATATCCACGTCTGAAGTTGACCTGAAAAAATGTAGCTTCAGAATATAGATGTAGACTCATCTATGCTTGCTTCGCTTGCTCAAAGGCAAGCAGGCCCACATTCTGTATGCTGAATGGCAACGTGTGGAGTGAGAAAAGCGTTCCAGAGGCTTTGAGCGCTGCATGCAGGTATGAGCACCCGAAACTCTTTCTCTGAGAGAGGAACATCTTTTGGCACTTATGAGAAGGTGAATTTCCTCTTCCTGGGAAATTTGATGACCCCTTTCTGGATAGGCCTGGTCATCGGGCTCGGCAAACTCCTTGCCCCAATGGTAAAAAGTCCCTTTGGCAATATCCAGATCCTGGATAATTAAAATCATTGGCTTGCCACTGGTTTGTGCAAGCTGGGCTGCTTTTCTTTAAGGAAAACTTTTGTGTAAATGTACGCTATCTCCTTGGCACAGCTCTTGCCCGACCTTGGGAAGCCTGCTCCCTCAAGTTTACCTTCCATGTTTTTCTGGGTCAAGCCCCGCTCGACTTTTGTTTCATGTTGAAAGCTGACTTAAGTACTGTATTATTGGCTTTCCAGTACATCCTTCAATCTCCCAGCCCCAAGATAAGCAGGAATACCAGGGTATGGGGCCAGGCAATGCTGTTGCCCTCGATAGAGACTATCACATATCTCGTGCTCCCAGCTATCCGGCCTCAATCAAACACTCAGCAGTGCTACGCTGAGACAGGGCCGCAATTGAAATGCTCGATTGTATACTATTTATAGAGGGGTAGAGCTACTCAAGATATTGGGCGTGAACAGCTTGAGGAGCATTTATTGATAATCGTAGAACTATGCAGATAGCTCAGGGGAAGATGAAGGCAGCCTGAAATGTCTATTTCTCTACTGCTCAGCTATTCTTCATAGCAGCTACGAATCCCGAAAAAAGGCCTTGAGATTTACGTTACGTGAACGCTTACAATAGAGCTGTCCTTTGAACTGCTTTCTTGAGCTCAGGAAGCTGGGCCTCTCTTGATCAGATTCAATAGATGGAGAGAGAACGTTACCGCCGACTCTACAAGATTTTCCTCTATAGTTAAAGGAGAAATCATGAAGCTTAATAACACGATTCTGGCGCTAGCTGCCATCACTACCGGGGTAATCGCTGGCTTATTCTTTGGCTATCAAGTCAGCGTCATTCCAGCCTTTAAGACGCTCTCGGATGCTAACTATATTGCGGCTATGCAGGCCATTAATGCTGCTATCCCTCAAGATCCATTCTTTGAGTTTAGTTTTCTTGGTGCTGCCGTTTTTTTGCCCGTGGCAGCCTATCTGCACCGAAGATCCCTACGCTCGCTGCGATTTCTATTGTTAGTTGCGGCAACTCTGCTGTATCTCATAGGGACACTAGGAATAACCATAGGAGCCAATGTGCCTCTCAATGATGCGCTCGCTGCGTTTTCGCTTCACTCGTCAACACCCCAACAAGCTGCGATAGCGCGATCTTCCTTCGAAAGCCCATGGAATGCCTGGCATCTGATTCGCACCATTGCCTCTATTGGCGCGTTAGTTCTAGTAATTGTGGCTTGTCTTTCTCCGGGCCTTCGTCCTATGCCAGCTCGCCGCAGTGAAAAAACACGCTAAAAAGAGGAGTGGACGAGTGAGAGCTACCCTTGCCGGAAAAACTGCCTTGATGACAAGGGTTTCATCGAGCAGTAGCAAGGAGAAAAGAGTATATGGATATTGCAGCTTTTACCAAGCAAGACGAGCCTGACAGAACGCGCCAACACCAGCAACGAAAAGGGCTTTTTGGGTAAGCCTGGCCTTACAGTAGATAAGTTATTGTGGATAAAAAGAAAATGCCTCAAGCCATTGCTCTTCTTGCTTGAGACATCATAGTGAAATGTTAAGTGCCGGTGGAGAGATTCGAACCCTCAACCCTTGCGGGATCTGTTTTTGAGACAGACGCGTATACCGTTCCGCCACACCGGCATGTCGCTCGCAGAGCGTATAATAGCGCATCTGGAGCTTCATGTCAATAGGCTTAGCCTATGAAATAGACGAAGCCTCAGCAATTTCTATCCGGCCGAACTTACCGATGGCCCGGAACTTCTGATAGCGCTGTTCTAAGAGCGTATCAAGGGGCATCTGTTTGAGTTCATCCAGATGTTTGAGGAGTGCTGCCTTAAGATTCTCGGCGGCCTGCTGATAGCTACGGTGAGCACCACCTGCAGGCTCTGGGACGATTTCATCGATAATGCCAAGAGGTAGCAGTTCGCGGGCGCTGATGCGCATTGCCTCGGCGGCCTGAGGTGCATGAATTGCATCGCGCCAGAGGATCGAGGCCGCTGCTTCAGGGGCGGCTACTGTATAAATACTGTGTTCCAGCATCAAAATACGATTTGCTACGCTGATAGCCAGCGCGCCGCCGCTGCCCCCCTCACCGATTACCGTTGCGATAATAGGAACACGTAAACGAGCCATCAAATAAAGGTTAGAAGCAATCGCCTCGGATTGTCCGCGCTCCTCATCCATAAGCGAAGGTGAGGCGCCTGAAACATCGATAAGCGTAATCACTGGCATACCGAACTTCTCGGCCTGCTGCATCAGGCGGTACGTCTTCCGATACCCCTCAGGATGAGGCATGCCATTATTGCGCAGGATACGCTCCTTCACATCGCGACCCTTTTGATGGCCAATAACCATGACCGACTTATCGCCAAGACGTGCCGGACCGGCAATGATGGCATGATCATCGCCAAAGGCGCGATCACCATGCAGTTCAAAAAAGTCGTCGCACATAAACTTGATATAATCTGACACATACGGTCGATCTTTATGGCGCGCGACTTGAGCCGTCTGCCAGGAGGTCAGATTCTTATACATTTCCGCAGTGCGCCGGGTCAGCTCTCCTTCTAATTCCTGGAGCTGCTTATGCTCCTCTGGCTTGAGACGATCGCCTTTACGTTGCAAGGCAGTGATCTTCTTTTCCAGCTCAGCCAGCGGCTTTTCAAATTCTAGATCGTAGGCCATTACATGTTACCCCTGTCCCTATGTTGGTAACGCGAGATTCGCGATTTTTATGAATACAGATGGAGAAGCTGCGCCAGAGTTTGTCGCAACTCACGGCGATGGACAACCGCGTCGACCATACCGTGTTGGAGACCAAACTCAGAATTAACAGTCCCTTCGGGCAGCTTGATGTGCATAAATTGTTCAATGACGCGAGGTCCAGTAAAGCAGATCAAGGCGCCAGGCTCGGCAATAATAACGTCCCCGAGCATAGCGAAACTGGCTGTCACCCCACCCGTTGTAGGATCTGTTAACAAGCTAAAATAGGGAAGGTGGGCTTCGCCGAGCTTTGCCAGGGCTGCAGATGTCTTGGCCATCTGCATGAGAGAGTAAAGCCCTTCCTGCATACGGGCGCCGCCGGAGGCAGAGGCAATGAGTACCGGGATATGGCGTTCAAGGCCGATCTCAATAGCTCTGGTAATCTTTTCTCCCACCACTGATCCCATACTGCCACCAATGAAGCGAAAATCCATGATAGCCAGGGAGAGAGGTTTGCTGTCGATTGTGGCGTGGCCAATGACAACCCCCTCGTTTAAGCCGGTATTTTGTCGCTCCTCGACTAGCTTCGTCGCATACGCCTGGGAGCGGCTGACGAACTGCAATGGATCGACAGAAATGATATCCTTGTCAGCTTCAACAAAGCTTCCCTGGTCTGTCAAAAGCTCGATACGCTCATAGGCAGTCAGTCTGAAATGATAAGTACAACGCGAGCAGACCTTAAGATTCTTTTTCCAGTCGCGCGCATATAAAATCTCTTTACATTTTGGACATTTAACCGCAATATTGCCTATTGAGGGCAAACTTGGCGGTGTATCGTTAGGCGATGTTTGTCCTGTAGATGGAATAGCCGCTTCTTTGACCATAATGAACCCCCCATCAATCTTATGTGAAGAGCGCCTCTACGAAACTTTTTGGCTCAAAAGGTATCAGATCTCCGACCTTTTCTCCAGTGCCGATAAATTTGATAGGCACTCCTAAATCATCTGCGACGGCGAAGGCAAAGCCACCCTTAGCCGTGCCATCTATTTTTGTGATGATAACGCCAGTCAAGCCAATGTTTGCCGCAAAGGTACGCGCTTGCAATAAGGCATTTTGACCGGTGGTGGCGTCGATAACGATCAGCAGTTCATGGGGCCCATCAGGAACGAACTTTTGAATAATCTTATTAAGTTTTTTTAACTCTTCCATGAGATTATTTTTGGTGTGCAGACGGCCAGCTGTGTCGACAATGAGGACATCGCTACCGCGCGTAAGCGCAGCCTGTATCGCGTCATAGACTACAGCCCCCGGATCAGAGTTTGGGCTCTGACTGATGACCGGCACTCCAATGCGTTCTCCCCATACCTTGAGCTGATCAATAGCTGCTGCTCTAAACGTATCGGCGGCAGCGAGAGTCACCTTGTGGCCTTCTCGGGTGAGGAGATGGGCCATTTTGGCTATACTGGTAGTCTTTCCCGAACCGTTGACACCAATAACTAGAAAAACAGTTAGTGGTGATTGCTTGGAGAAGCGTAGAGGAGATGGTTGATCAAGAAGGGAAGTCAATTCTTCGCGCAAAGCTCTTTGCACCTGAGAGCCGGTACGCATTTGTTCTTCTTCTGCACGTTGGCGTAAGCGATCTATAAGCCACATGCTGGTATTAGGACCTACGTCCGCCGCCAGCAGTGATTCCAATAATTCATCCCATAACTCTTCAGTAAGTGTATCATTTTCCTGGACGGTCTGGCTCATCCGACTAAAGAATTGTCGGGTACGACCCAAAAAGCCCAGGCGTTGCTCAGCCTCAGGATTTCTCTCTGCTCGTTCCTGAGCAGTCCCTGGGTTTTGTTTTGGGTCTTCTTGAGGTTTCTGCCCAAAGAATCGATTGAGCACCTTGATTATGACTCCTTTATGAATAAAGGTTCTGAAGCGGCCCTACCCACCTAAAAACTCGAAGAAGAGGGCACAGCACCACCCTGTTACAATAGGGCGATTGTCCCTCTATACAAATAAGGCAAAAGGAAAGAGCAATACACCTTCCTTTTGCCTCCTTCCTCTTCACGCCACGAAAAGATAAAAACCCTTTGTGAACGTGCCTTCTGGTTCTACACCCGACCCCTATTGGCGACCGCCACGGAACGAATGGAGCGAGCCGTCGCTAATTGGTTCGTTGATGATGATGTCACCGTTACGGATCTTGATGTTGTACAGGCAAGAAGGGTTGGTACAGACCCATGCCTTGTACTCGATGGAAGCTCCCTGGCTACCGAAATCCGAAAGCGGAACCAGATCACCTTCACTACATTTGCGACACCGGGGAAATGCGTTTTCCACGAAATCGCCTCCTTCCTTCTCTCTGGAGGATATATTCGCTTGCCTGCCTAACCAGGTCAATCAAGCGAGGCTTAGCGAGAAAGTAAGCCGAGGGGGAGCCTCCGCCGCTGCATCCGCATCCCCACAGCAGGTCTAACCCATGCCCTTCCTATCATACCACAACTCCTCTTCTCTGTCAGCAGGTAAGTGAAGAAATCTTCATTTTCTTTCGCAAATGCTCCAGTGCGATTCACTTACTCTGGCTGCCATTCGTAGAAACAATAGGGCAAACGACTGCTGCTTAATTCCCTGGAAGACAATGTGCTGGCAACAGCACCGTCTGTGGATGGATCGATGTCCTGTTGCTTCTTACATTCAGCATAGCAGGTGTTACAACTCAAGTCAAGTATTCGTATCCTTTGATTTATGCAATTGGTCAATGCTTGCAGGATAATAGCGGCTGTGCAAAATTCCCCACACATGGAAATCTCTTCATCTACAGCCAACTTTTCCTGGCCTTTTTGGCCACTTTTCTTACATTTCTTTTCATCTTCTTGACTCTTATATGCCCTCCGCTAATGTGAGCAATTGGCTGTTTCGGTCCCTGCTCTCTGTCTCTTGTGCCCGCATGCTTGCAGGAAAAATCGTAGCTCTCCTGCTCGCGCATATGCCTGCTGCCGGTCTGCCTGCGTGAGCCATGTTCGGTGAAAAAAAGTGAGCACCCGCCGTTTGGGCACACTTCTTGCTAAGAAGAATAGTAGAAAAGTATTTGCGATCTATTTTGACTATCTTGGGAATTATCCCTGAAGTAGTTAATGTAAAGTGTGAAAGAAGGAGTGTTGGTTCATGGGGGCTAGAAGAAATAGTAAAGTAGCTGGTAGTGTAGAGCAGGGTGTACTTGTGGCAACGAGAGGGAGAAAGTCGCGGGCGACAGAGGAGCAATTTGAAGAAAATGAGGCGGGCTTGGAGCAGGGATTTGCTGATGAGGCCGAGCTTGAGCTTGAGGAGGAAGTGGATCAGCGCGGAGCTATTGATGATTCGGTGAAACAGTATCTCAAAGAGATTGGGACTTATCCCTTGCTGACCGCTGAGCAGGAGTTGGAACTGGCAGAGCGCATATCCCGTGGCGATGCCAGCGCACGGCAAAAGCTGATTGAGGCTAATCTGCGCCTGGTCGTCAGTATTGCTAAGCGCTATTCTAATCAGGGCTTGCCACTCCTTGACCTGATTCAGGAAGGCAATATTGGCCTGATGCGCGCTACACAAAAATTTGATTACAAGCGCGGCTTTCGTTTCAGTACTTACGCTACCTGGTGGATACGCCAGGCGATTAGTCGTTCGATTGCTGAATATTCGCGCAGCATTCATATTCCTGTGCATGTTATGGAACTTATTTATAAGATCAAGCGTATTGCTCGCCGTCTCTATCAAGAGCAGGGAGTAGAGCCTTTGCCCGAGCAACTGGCCGCTGAAGTCGGACTCTCCAGGGAGCGCGTCATTGAGTTGCTCAATGTGTCGGATCAGCCAGTCTCGCTCGATGCGCCCATGGCCGATGATGAGGAATATCACCTGGCCGATGTGCTAGAGGATTTTAGCATGGTGCCTACGGAAAACCATGCAGCTCAGCAGTTGCAGCGGGAGCATATTGAAAAGGCTATGACAGTGCTAAATCCTCGTGAGCGGACGATTATCGAGATGCGTTACGGTTTAAATGATGGTCATTCGCTATCTCTGGATGAGGTTAGCGTGTTATTCCATCTAACGCGCGAACGTATCCGCCAGATTGAGGTGAAAGCGCTCCGTAAGCTTCGCTATCCTGAGCGCTACGATGGGATGAGAGATCTTGTGCGAGCCTAGATGGAGCCCATACGCTACGAAACCACGGAAAAGCCCTCATTCTGGCAAATGGCAAAGCTACGCTTGCGGCGGGAAGAGACGTATCTTTCTCGCTCTGCCGCAAGCCTGCTAAGCCAGGCTAGAGCCCCAGAAGCATCAGAGCATTGCCTGAAAGGCTGGAGGGCTCTATAGTATACAATCAGTGATTACGCTTCATCCGCTGTAATGACGCCTCCCGCTTGCTCTTGTAAGTAAGCGAAGATGAAAGGATCAACATCCCCATCGAGATAGCCTTCGGTATCGCTAGTCTCGTGATTTGTGCGATGATCCTTGACGATATTATAGGGATGTACGATTACTGAGCGAATCTGCGTACCGAAGTCGGCCTGCACATGCTTGCCCTTGAGTCGCGCGGTCTCCTCTTCGCGCTTTTTTTGCTCCAGCTCATAGAGGCGCGCTTTGAGCAATTTCAAAGCAACCTCGCGATTCTGGATCTGTGAGCGTTCATTCTGGCAGGTAACGACGATCCCTGTGGGGATATGGCGCATGCGCACGGCTGAATCCGTCTTATTGACGTGCTGGCCACCCGCACCTGTCGAGCGGTAGGTGTCTACGTCGAGGTCCTCAGGACGGATAGTGATCTCAATGGTGTCCTCGACATCGGGCAGTACCTCAACCTTGGCAAAAGATGTATGCCGGCGGTGGGCTGCGTCAAATGGCGAGAGACGAATGAGCCTGTGGGTTCCAGCCTCCGAGCGCAGGTAGCCATAGGCATAGCGCCCGGTTATCTCAATCGTTGTACTTTTCAGCCCTGCCTCGTCTCCCTCGCTGTATTCGTAGATCTCGGTACGGAAACGATGGCGTTCGGCCCAGCGCAGATACATGCGTTGCAACATTTGGGCCCAGTCTTGAGCATCGACGCCGCCGCTGCCCGCATGGATACTGATGATGGCGTTTTTCTCATCATGTTCTCCGCTGAGCATCAAGGCGAACTGCAATCTCTCGATTTGCTGCTCGATAGGCGGTATCGCTTGCGCTACCTCGGCTTGCATTTCTTCGTCTGGCTCCTCCTCCAATAATTGCGCCAGACCTTGGAGATCGTTGAGTTGTGTCGCGATCCCCTGCCAGGTAGAGACTTCTTCGCGCAAGGCGGTTAGCTGCTGCATGTGGGTCTGGGCCTTACGATTATCGGACCAGAAATCCGCAGCCATGCTTTCTTCTTCAAGTTTATTGATTTGTTTAGCCTTGTTGGCCAGGTCAAAGACGCACCATAGTTTTCTCGACGCGTCTTTGTTGGCGTTCGATTTGATTTGTGAGGTCATTCATAGCAGTTATTTTAACATGCTTTCTAGTCAGTTGTCATATCCAAATTTTCTCAGTGCGCAGATGAGGTTTTCAGGCACCTGAGCTGTCTTCTCGGCTTGCTTAGCCCAGTATAAGGTGAGTAAGGAGCAAATGTCCTGGTTGGTTGCTGCCAGCTCCTGGTGTGTCTTCAATAAGGAGCAAGCCCGGCTGGTCAGCAATCGTGGTTGTATAAGGGATAATCCCTGTAAAATTTCCGTTGGCTTGCACGCCTGGCGCTCCGTTATTGAGGACATGCAGCGGTGTAAGCGTATGCGTAAAGAGCTGTATGCTCATCTGGCCTGCCGGCTGGCTCATTGCTCCTTTAAGCGTTATGGGCGAGTCTGCGGGAAGCGGCAGAGCCGCTTTATCGAGGAGAATACCAGCTGTCTGGGCATCCGTCACAAACCATAATCCCTGCCTGCCGTGTTGTATGAGGCGCTCAAGGGTAACCCTCACCTTCATCTGCAGCTCGGGTTGGAAAAGGAAAACGTGCGCTATGCTGCCGTTATTATCCTGTACTCTATCCTGTGGATCGTGGCCGGGCCAATGGAAGATGTCTTTTGCCATCTGCTCTGCCGTGATAAGCGGGTCGGACCAGGGAAGATTTTGTCCATTATTGGCCTGATCTTGTAATGCTTCGGCCTCGCTTCGGCTGAGCACAGGGTAAAGGCCGGGGAACTCTGTTTGTATGAACATACCATTATGCCAGATGTATTCCCGATAGATGTTCTGTTGGAGCGGTTGCATAAGCACTTCTTCTGACTGGGGAAGTGTGGTATCGAGCTGGCTAATACTCAGAGTATGGGCCTGGCTCATGCTGGCTGAACCTTGTATTAAGCCTTGCATCTTAAAGAGCAGGGTGAGGGCTGTTTTACTCTGCTGGGTGTTGCAGCCATAGACATAGACATCTAAGCGCTGTTGTGGACCTTTGTCGGTCACCTGGACCAGGACCGATGGAGTTGCTCCTGTGATCTCATTGATAAACTGTATACCACTTATCTCTTGATCCTGGGGATGGAATTGCACAATATGCGAGTAGTCGGTGGTGCGCAGCAAACTGGTGCAGTTGACGGTTTGGGCCGGGTGCGTAGCTGTGTGGGCTGCTGCGATAAAGTGGATCAAGGCGATAAGGGCCAGGATCGAAAAAAGAATGGTGAGCGGTCTGGGTTTCTGGCGCTTGTTGTCCCTGGGTAGATGAGGAGGATTTTCCTTCTGCAGAATAATTTTTCCTGGTGTTTTGGTTATACCTGGCATAGCCGCTGTTTCATCCCTTTCCATATACAGAGCTTGTTCTCTTCTCATTCTACAGAAGGGGATGAAACAAATTTGGCTTGACCTAAGACCCTGAGCTGAGCTGACCCTCTTCGATTTTCCAGGTACCATTATTCTGCTGGGCCACGATATAATTGCCTGTATAGATTGTTTGCTTGAGCCCTCCTGAGGGGGCTTTTTCTGAGGCCTGAATGGTCACTGGAACCTTGACTGTCCCATCTGTCTGGGTGGTAATAGTTCCAAATGTCACTGTATCTTCTCGGGTATTTTTATAGCCATTGCGAAAATCGGCAAAGCTCTGCTGCGTTTTGGCCGTATCGCTGAGCAAATTGTAGGCGCTGCGATAATTATGCTGATTGATAAAGGCGTAGTATTGTTCAATGACCTGTTTGGCCTGCGGCGGGGCGGTAGCTTCAACGGTTGGTGACGCTGCAGGCGTTGGGCTTATTGTGATGGTGGGTGTGTTGGCGTTATTGTTATCTGGCTGGGTACCATTATTGCCGATAGCGCTGTTATTAGATGGGCTATTGCCAATAATGCCCTGCTGACGCAAAACAAACCAGCCCATCGTACCAAGAATCAGCACAAGCCCGAGCAAGATAAGAACCAGTGCCGTTGAGCGGCCTTTACGAGAAGGCGGCTCCTGGTACTGCATAGGCGCTGCCTGATACGGATCGGCTGGCGCTGGATAGTTTGGCATGGCTGGCGGATAAGCGGGATAGCCTGCTTGAGATGCATAGTCACCCTCCATGTTCTGATATCTCGGGTTGGCCGGTGGCATGCCGGTAGCATAGTTTGTTCTATCTATGCTGCTGGTAGCTCCAAACGCCTCCTGCGGATTATAAGCTTGAGCGTTATTCTCGGGCCCGGGACGCAGTACCAACTTTTGTTGCCCTGAAGGAAAGGTGTTTGTTGGGTACGCTGGAGTCTGTGAAGCTGGCTTACGCACGAGCAGCGATGGTGAGGCTGTTGTTGGTGCATTGGGTGCATTATCTGGATCAATCAGATGAGGGTCAGTCAGCTCAGATTCTATGCTTGTGCCACACCGGGGGCAGCGCGTTTGACCAGAAGCTAATTGTAAACCGCATTGACCACAGAAAACCATACAAACTCCTTTCGGATCTCAGGCGGCTCGCTGAGGATAAATAAGTCAGTTGTTTTCATAATGAAAGATAAGACATTATATAACGCTGCTACTAGAGATAATAGAATATAGATTTGAGTATACAGTTTTAATACCTCATTGCTTAAATTCCTTTATGTTTTCTTGCTTTAGCTGACTCTGTTGTCTGTGCAGGCAATGCTTGCTCCCTGGCTGGATCGGCATCTGTTATGTTTGCGTGTAAGACAGTTTGTATCACATCGTCCATATGTTCTACCGGCACAAATTGCAGGACTTTGATAATTTCTTGCGGAACATCTTCTAGATCTCTTATATTACGTTTCGGCAGGATAAAAGTTTTGATCCCGGCTCGATGGGCAGCCAGAACTTTTTCTTTAATGCCCCCTACAGGTAAGACGCGGCCACGCAGCGTAATCTCTCCAGTCATAGCGACATCGCGGCGCGTTGAACGCTTGCTTAAGGCCGAAATC
The DNA here is from genome assembly GCF_004208415.1 of Ktedonosporobacter rubrisoli. GTDB lineage: Bacteria > Chloroflexota > Ktedonobacteria > Ktedonobacterales > Ktedonobacteraceae > Ktedonosporobacter > Ktedonosporobacter rubrisoli. The sequence continues at coordinate 10,307,027 of NZ_CP035758.1, forward strand.
AGCGCTGTGGCCATGGTGATGCCTGCTGATGGGCCATCCTTGGGGGTTGCTCCTGCCGGTAAATGGAGATGAAAGTCATATTTTTCATAAAAGCGTTTTTCTAGTCCAAAGTGTGCGGCGCGTGAGCGAGCGTAGGAGAGAGCAGCCTGAGCCGATTCCTTCATGACGTCGCCGAGTTGTCCGGTGAGATGCAGGCGACCGCGCCCTTCTAACAAAAGCGCCTCGACAGTGATAAGATCTCCTCCGGCACTTGTCCAGGCTACGCCAGTAGCTATGCCGGCTTCGTCTTTTTCTTCTGCTACTGTGTAGTAATGCCGCTGAGGGCCGAGATATTCAGGAATTTTGCTGGCGTTTATGCGCGTCTTGGCACGCCTTCCTTCAGCAACCTTGCGGACGACTTTGCGTAGAATTGTGGCCAGCTCGCGCTCTAGATTGCGCACGCCTGCTTCATAAGTATATTCGCGGATAATGCGGTAGATGGCTTCATCGTTTATCTCGATATGGGTGGGTTTCAGGCCATGCTCCGCGAGTTGTCTGGGCAACAGAAATTGGCGCGCAATGTGTAATTTTTCTTCTTCCGTATAGCCTGGTAGCTCGATGATCTCCAGACGGTCGCGTAAGGCCTCTGGGATGGGATGTAAAATATTGGCTGTCGTAAGAAAGATGGCATGCGAGAGATCGTAAGGGACCTCTAAATAGTGATCGGAAAAGCTATTATTTTGTTCTGGATCTAGCACTTCCAGGAGCGCGGCCGCAGGATCGCCTCGAAAGCTGGTGCCGATTTTATCTATCTCGTCAAGGACGAAGAGAGGATTGATTGTGCCAGCGCGCTTCATTGTTTGAATGATGCGCCCTGGTAGCGCGCCGACGTAGGTGCGACGATGGCCACGAATCTCGGCCTCATCCTGGACGCCTCCTAGCGAGAGGCGCACAAATTTGCGGTTGAGAGCCTGGGCAATTGAGCGTCCCAGCGAGGTTTTACCCACTCCTGGAGGCCCTACCAGGCACAGAATCGGGCTGCGCATGCTACATGAGAGTTTGCGCACGGCAATATATTCAAGAATGCGCTCTTTTACTTTGTTTAGTCCATAATGATTTTCATCAAGGATGATCTCAGCTTCCTTGAGATTTAGCCTGTCGGGAGTAGCTTTCTGCCAGGGCAAGCTGGTAAGCCAGTCTAGATAGGTGCGAATGATGGAGCTATCGGGCGCAATAGATGGCATCGCGTTAAGGCGATTGAGCTCTTTTGTGGCGCGTGTTTTGATAGCTTCTGGCATGCCACTTGTATGGATCTTTGTGCGCAGTTCTTCGTTTTCCAGGAGCCCGCTATCTCCCTCGCCAAGTTCCCTCTGAATAATTTTGAGTTGTTCACGCAAGAAATATTCGCGTTGATGTTTGTCAAGCTCTTGTTGCACCTGACTTTGAATCTGGTGTTCCAGCTCAAGAATGTCCAGTTCTTTAGCCAGGAGAATATTGACCTGTTGCAGACGTTGTTCGATATCGAAAGTTTCTAGAAATCGCTGGCGAACGGCGGTGGGAGAGTCAAGAGAGGAAATAATGAAGTCTGCCATCGCGCCAAGGTGGTCGATGTTCATGGCTGTGATGTAGACTTCTTCAGAGAGCTCATTGCTCAGTTTGATACATTTCTCGAAGAGGGCAAGGGCCGCACGTTTTAAGGCTTCAAGGGCTAAAGTGGATTCTACTTCGTCCTCAATGATTTCGGTCAGCGCACGTATAAAGGGCGTGTGCTGAGTGAGCTGGAGCCGACGCAGGCGACGTTGCCCACGAATGAGGATGCTCAAAGTGCCATCCGGCATTTTGAGGACGCGATCAATAAAGCCTTCTACGCCGACTGTGTAGAGGTCGTCAACTCCAGGCTCTTCTAAATCTTCTTTCAGCTGGGTGACGACGAATAAGGCCTGGTTTTTGCCTGTAGCTTCTTCAATGGCCTTGATGGACTGGTCGCGTCCTACCAGAAGCGGCACTGTAGCGTTTGGTAGCAGGACGGTATTGCGAACGGGTAACAGAGGTAGCTCCAGGACTTCTCTCTGCTTCTCCTTGGAGCCATTAAGCTCATCGTTTGCCACTTGCTTGCTATGAAGCTGTTCTGGAGTTGCAACCTTGGTAATTTCATCCATAGATTATTCCACCTGTGGGACCTCCGCCTTCTGGCGAGGGTACTTGACAAGTTAAATTATCGCCCTCTCAATAGAAATGAGTTAATTCGTGCGCCCCATTATAACGTACCGCCTATGGTGAGGCAATGAAATGCCGATTTGTGCTAAATCTAATGGTACATTTGCGAGCGGGAGGGCCTGCTAGCCTGTTAAGCGTGTGCATTTGATGTGCATAAGCCTTGACCTATGAAATAAGGGGTTACAGGAGTCTGGCCATATAATACTCATCCACATATGCATTCTTCACGCGTAGAGCGTGCTTTCTTATGCCCTCTATCTCAAATCCACATTTTTTATAGAGTGTGAGCGCTGCCTGATTGTGTACCATAACCGTGAGTTCTAAACGATGAAAATTGTTAAGGCGTGACCAGCTTTCCAGGACTTCGAAGAGCCGCGTGCCAAACCCTTGACCTGTATATGCTTGCAAAATGCCAATAACGATATAGGCAGTATGCGTATTCCGCTTAAAATTCCCACCGCTAGCTTCCAGGTAACCGATAAGCTTTCCGGCCTCTTCTGCCACGAAGATCATCTGTCTTCCCCGGGTTAAGATCTGGGCAATTTGCTCACGTTGTTGGGGAAGCGTGGTTTCTCGCTCCCCCGGCTCAAGTAACATGTAGGTAGTCTCTTGATCGAGTTGTTGACGCAGTTGTAAGAATTGCTCTGCGTCTTCCTGCTGTATGTTTCTGATCAGCATCTGTAAGTCCATTCTCAGCCAATCCTGGGCGGATTTCCTGTAGAGCGCGCTTTTATATAGTACGCTTTTTACCCTCTTACCTCTCTCGTTTCAGTGCGCACTCAAGAGAAAAAGCTCTACACAGGGAAAGGAGGCGCATGGGCCTGCGCGCTTCCCTCACCTAGTATAGAGCTTGCCATAATTTGCGTCTATGATCTGTATCACAATTGTTGAGGAGAGGACGCTTGCGGCTGGAGCTTAAAGGAAGCGACGGCCTCCGCTAACGGATAGAAGCTGACCCGAGAGCCAGCGCGCCTGTTCCGAAGCTAAGAAGACGATGACATCGGCTATATCCTCCGGTTGCCCGACGCGGCGCAGCGGCGTCTCGGCCGCGATCACTTGCTCAGATTCCGGCGTGATCCAGCCGGTCTGGACTGGTCCAGGTGATATGATATTGACGGTGATCCCATAAGGGCCCAGTTCTACAGCGGCGGCGCGGCTATATGACTCGATGGCTGCTTTGCTGGCACCGTAGGAAATTTCGCCAGCAAAGCCAGGCGCACCATCGGTGCTGATGTTGATAATACGTCCCCAGTGGACTTTGCTAGTAATGCGCCGGCGCGCATATTCAGCCATCATCAGGGCCACGGCGCGGCTGTTTACTGCAAAGTGCTCATCGTGTCCGGCGGCGCTGATTGGCTGAGACGGGAAGCCATCGGGTGCCAGCGTCGTGGCCTCGGCTCCGGGAATGAAGGTATCTTGTTCGCAGTGATCAGCATTATTGACAAGTACATCTACCGGCCCAAAGAGTTTTTCTGCCTGTTCGAAGAGCAGAGGTATGGTGGCCGGATCAGCCAGGTCAGCCTCGATAGCCGAGCTGCGTCCACCGTGCTTACGAATAGAATGTACAACCTCATCAGCAGCTTTAGCTCTTATGGCATTATAAAAAGCTATTCCCGGCTCTTCGTCTGTTGTCGTGCTGCCTTGCGGTGAGGGCTCGCCTTGAGGAGGCAAGCGGAGGTAGTTGATGAGTATAGCGGCGCCCTCTGCGGCGAAGGCTCTGGCGGTTGCGGCACCGATGCCGTGATTGCCGCCGGTAATGAGCACAACTTTATCCTTGAGTCCTGACTGAATCATAATGTCTTTCTCCCATTGCAGAAATGTTTGTTAAAACTTACAAAGCTTATAGAGCGTGTAATATCTGGCAGGGCATCTTTGGGGTTGCAGGACATAGTATCGGGTGATAGTTGAAGCTGAAAAGCCGTGGATTAGTGAAATCTTGGAGTGGTAGCTATGACATGGGCCATCTTAGCGCTAAGTGAGTAGAAAAATGGACATGGCATAGGTAGCAAATTTGACACCAGGATACTATTATCAACAGATTACCCACCTCTTGACCTTGTGGGGGGTTAAGAGCATGGTCCCTGCGCGATAATACTATTATCTGGTAGTGCCACCCATATGAGTGCCATGTCTCCTTTACTATAGTGAAGTGTTGTGTATAACAAGTATAGAATAGCAAGCTCATAAAGTCAATGAGCGGGATGATTTTATGCTTTTTGAGAGTAGAGAACGAAGAAATAAAGCTATTTACTCCGGCTTTGGATCTGCTTTAAGCCATGTTTTTATGAGTAGTTATGTTATCCCGACAATAGTACTAGAGCTTTGCTGCTGAAGCATCCCAAACCCGACAAAGTGCTAGCGTGCCTGGTGGATCGAGTACTAAGGCTTTGCCAGAGAAAGGTAGCCTGTCATATAACAATAGTAATAGGACCTCTATTATGGAATTGATACTCAATAAAAGGAAGTAAAGGTAAAAGAGTGACAACTGAAAATACATATGCATATCGTATCGAGGGGGGCTATCCAGTTGTTGGGAAGATTGCTTGCCTGGGGGCAAAAAATTTTGTCATTAAAGCCATGGTTGCGGCTCTGTTAGGTGATACGCCAACTACGCTCACCAATGCGCCGGCGATTGGCGATGTAGATATTACTGCTGAATTGTTAACTTCTATTGGGGCAAAGGTGGAGCGGGTTGATAGCCAGCAGCTGGTGATAGATGCCTCAAGCATGGATACATCTACGGTTCCCACGCCACATTCAGGGAGTAATCGCGTGCCAATACTGTTGCTGAGTGCTCTATTGCATCGTTTTACCACAGTTTCAGTGCCTGTGGTTGGTGGGTGTAAAATAGGGGCTCGCGCAGTCGATTTTCATCTGCAGGCGATCCGCCGGTTTGGGGGCGTGGTAGACGAAACATCAGAGGGATATGTTGCGCGACGGGTAAAGTCGCTCAAAGGAACACATATTGATTTGCCCTATCCGAGCGTTGGAGCTACTGAGACCTGCTTATATCTCGGCGTGCTGGCCGAGGGCAGAACTGTCATTACGAATGCAGCCATAGAGCCTGAAGTTATGGAGCTGATTATGATGCTGCGCTCTATGGGGGCGATTATCTTTACCTCCTCGGGACGCGATATTCGCATCGAGGGTGTGAAGCAATTAAAGGGGACGCACATTCAGGCCCTTGGCGATCGGATAGAGGCGGCATCATGGGCTAGTTTAGCCTGTGCCTCAAACGGTGATGTGACTGTTTCCGGCATTCGTCCCGATACGCTTGGCAACTTCCTTTCTTATTTCCAGGAAATTGGCGGTGGAATAGAGCTCATGGGTGCGGAAAGTATTCGCTTCTTCCGCGCGCGTGACTTGCGTCCAGCCATTATTGAGACCGATGTCTATCCGGGCTTTTCCACTGATTGGCAGCAACCGTTTGCAATTTTGCTCACCCAGGCAGATGGCATTTCTATTATTCATGAGACTGTCTTTGAAAATCGCTTTGGCTATCTCAAGGCTCTAGATGCTCTGGGGGCCAGAACGCAGCTCACATCACATTGTCTTGGTGGGATACCCTGCCGCTTTCGCGATAAGAATTATGAGCATAGTGCGATTATTATCGGGCCAACACCCTTTACCGCTACCAGCGAGCCCATTACAATCCCGGATCTAAGGGCTGGCCTGGCCTATGTCATAGCCGCCGCTATTGCGCGTGGCACATCGATTATTACTGGCGTGGATTTTCTAGAGCGGGGATATGGCAATATTGTGCCTCGCCTAGCCTCTATGAATCTGAAGATTGAACGCATTGCTGGGAGCAGTCTCTAGATAAGAGTTGCGGGATGCAACCGCGAGATGGTGTCCAGAGAGGCCCATCTCGCGATCTGAATGGGGCTTGAATGGGTGGTTTGATATCATATCTGCTGGATGGTAAACAAGGTAAATCAGATTACTCGGTTGCACTCGACTTTACTGAATTGGCTGCCTGTTTCGTCGTGTCTGAGACGTCTTTCCCGGCTTTTTTCAGGGTGTCTGCAGTATCTTGCCCGGCTTGTTGGGCAATGTTGGCACTATCTGCGCCTGTCTGCTTTAAGCCAGAAGCAGTGTTCTGGGCAATGGTACCAAGGTTGCTTGCTGTGCTCTTGACCGTCGTGGCGGCCTGCTGAGCATAGTCTTTAAGATTGCTTGCGGTCTGCGCCATGCGATCAGAAACCTGCTGCGTATTCAGTTGTACGTTCTCAGGTAGATATCCCTGCATATCGCGTGCGCGCTCACTCAGGAGCTTGCGCAACTCTTCGCCTTTCATGGGGGCAAAGAGCAAACCCAGACCGGCTCCAACGAGCATCCCTTTCAGAAAACTATTCATCCGTAAGCATCCTTTCCTATCCCTAATCTATGCCTTTACTTATTGCATAGATGTTTTTACTGAAGCTCTCCAGTTATGGCACGAATAACATGCTTTAGAAGTTTCACATAAGTCTCCTAAAGGAGTATTATGCTCTGCTCTTCTATCATTATGAATGAGTACTGCAAATGTTGCGCCCAGAAATAGTGATTATTTTTGAGGATCGTTTGGCGCATAAGAATGAGTATGCGCTGTGCTCTGCTGGAAAATATGCTCTTCCCTGCCGACTGTTGAGTCTTGGGTAGTGGCGTGGACGTGTTAAAAACGAGTTGACTGGATTCAACTTGCTATATTCTCAGCAGGGAGGAAATCAATGGCCGTTACTCTCACGCAATTTGTTATCTGGGTTGTGATCGCTGCGGCTGTCGGACTGGTAGGCGAGGTAATCGCGGGGCGGCGGGCTCCCGCCGGTATCCTGGGGGCGATTATGGTCGGCTTATTCGCGATCTTCCTTATTGTGGGTTTTTTCCATTTCCACATCGTTGACGAGCCCATAGTGGCCGGCGTACCTTTGATCAGCACGATTATTGCGGCAATTGTTCTGGTGATTATATGGCATAACATAGCTTATCGGCGCTAGATGTATGTAGATTATTAATGAGGGAGACCCTATAAGGTGGCCAATGCTGGCCACCTTTTTTGATGGTGCGCTGGCTATTGAGGCTCCTGACCGCTCTTTTAGATACACATCTTAGTGCCCTATGTATAATCAAATAAAGCTACCCGCCCTACCGGTTCGGGGCCTGAAACTGACCAGGTAAATACTATGGAAGATTTATGTGAATGGGGGAATAAACTACTATATGCGCGATCATTTCTCCCTGTTTGTTACTCATTACATTTAGGTACGTCCCGAGAAATGAATAGTAGAGTATAAAAGTTAATGATTTTTGGAGTAATAAATGTCTTTGGGGCAAAAGAGAAACAATGAGCAAAAACGACAATTTGTGTTGCCTGGTCCCCAATTAGATCAAGCTGATCAAACTGTGGCATCAGACAGTAGTATACTGCAAACGGCTCCTCAAATCGTCCCAATGGGAAATCATTTTCAGCAGAATATCTCTCCGGTGGCACCGCCGGGGAACTATCAGCGGCCTATGCCTGCAGCTTTTCCAGCGAGACAAGCTACGCCGGCGGTAAGTGTGGCGGTAGCGCCAGCTAGAGCGGTTAAGCAGAGAAAGAAGCTTCTATCGCGAAAGAAGGTCCTGGGTTGTCTGCTCTCTCTATGTTGTGTTACAGCTCTGGCTGCGATTGTATTTTTTAGTCAGACTAATGGCCAGGGGGGAGCGTGGCTGGCCGATACCCTGCGCTCTATTGCTGGACCAACGATCACTGCTCAGATTGAATCCTGGTACCTGGGTTTATCGAATACGGCTCAGCAAGCTCAATATCAGCTTGGCAACAAGCAGGTCGCTGCCCCCTGGAAGACTAGCCAGAAGCCGACCGTAGTGGCGACTCAGCTACCTGAGCAGCACAAACAGGCACCCATTGAGGCCATGCCTATGAATACGATGCAGCCAGTAATTTCACCGCCTATCCCTGGCGAGGGCGTGTGGACACCATTAAGTATGGCTCCTGCCCCATATAGTTATTTGCCTCAAGATGCCCGCGCCTTTATTCGCCCTGATCCATCGCATCCATATGCCATTGTAACGCTATTGCAGTTTGATATGCGTTTTGCGCTTCTGCATATTGTGGCTGGTACCGTTGAACCAGGTGGGCCTCTAGGGCACCATGGTACCGGCGTTATTCCGGCGGCTGATCGACAGAGCGGCGCTTTGCTTGCAGCATTAAACGGAGGCTTTAAGTACGCGGATGGAAAATATGGTCTTGGCGTGAATGGTCGGACCTACGTGCCGGCAGTGCCTGGGGCTGCTACGATTGCCGTTACGAAGGAAGGAAAGTTGATCCTCGGGGCCTGGGGTAAGGACCCGCAGCTTCAGGATGGAAACCCAGACCTGGTGGCCTGGCGGCAAAACGCAGCCTTATTAATTGATGATGGTACGATAAATCCGCTTACCCAAGATGGTGCGGCCTGGGGTGGTACTATATTGAATAGAGCCTATACCTGGCGCTCTGGTCTGGGGATTACGGCAAGCGGCTCGTTGATCTATGCCGCAGGCGATGGGCTAACGGCTTTGACGCTGGGCCAGGCCTTGCGCGCGGCCGGGGCGGTAATGGCCATGCAGACAGATATCAATCCGTTCTGGGTACGAGCCTTCTTGTATGATTATAGTTCGAGTGGGAAGGTGATGGTTACCAAGCTCAACCCGGCGATGCAGGGAACAGGCTATGAATATCTCAATGGCACTGAGCGAGATTTCTTTTATCTCACACGTGTGTCACCGAAGGTACCCCCAACCCCTTCCGTACCCAACTATCCGCGCGAGTTGCCTCCATCTTGAGGCAGGAATGCGCATCTCGTATAGGTGATTTTGGATGTATGACGTCTGGAGAGGAGAAATATCCTCTCCAGCACTCAGGCTATAGCCCGTTTCGTGGTAGCAATATTAGGCTGAAAAGGGGTGTGAGGCAGATGAGCATGTTCATTAAGATGAATACTCCTTTTTGCGCTCCTTTTCTCTCCATTGGATAAGCCTTACCCGCGTGCAATGTCGGTTCTGCCATCTTCGCTCAAGGTGCTGATAAAGCGCTGGGCCTGTCTCCATTGTTTCCACTGGCCATTCTCAGGACCAATCTGATAGATCCTTCCAGGTGAATGCTTTCATCTGCAGCCTTCCTGGCTTGTGGTTTTCGCTTGTGGACCCATTCTACTAGTGAGGGATGGCGAGAATAAGAACAATGCGCCCTTTTTTGTCATCATTTTGTCACCTGGATAAGTCATGATGCTGCGGCTTTCCTTCAAATGATCGATCTGCTTGTCAATGCTGAGCGCTCAACGCATGTGAGAAGTGAAAGGCGAGAATATTTGTGTGGGGAGTTATGCTTTTATGTATAGAGCGGTCTGATTAGCCGGAAGGGCAGCATAGCAAGTTGTGCGTTGCGCTGCCTATTGTGGACATGGTATTCTGAGGACCAGTTCATCCAATCGCGAGAGTGGCGTGCATTTTAGGAAGTGGTTGTGTTTGCTAAGAGTTATATCAAAGCACGTATATTTTTATTATAGTGCAGTATTAAGCAGAAGAGGTTAAGTTATGGCAGAATCTCTTATGGAGCTAAGATATCGTTCGGCCCAATTTCGTATAGGTGTCTATGCCCTTATTTTTGCCGAAGGAAAAGTGCTTCTAGCCCTGCGCAGAGATATTGGTTGGTGGAATCTGCCGGGGGCGGAATGGAGAGCGGCGAGACAGTTGAGGAGGCGCTACGCCGGGAGGTGCTAGAGGAGACGGGATTACAGGTAGATGTCGAACAATTGGTAGGAGTTTACTCTAAACCACAGAAGCAAGAAGTTGTGCTCACATTTCGTTGCCGTATAGCTGGCGGCACGTTAACTGCGACCGAGGAATCGCAGGAATGTCGCTTCTTTGAGCCCGATGCTCTGCCTGCTAAGACCTTGCCCAAACATCGGCAACGTGTCGAGGATGCCTTACTCAATTCTCCTCAGGCCGTAATTCGTGATCAACGTAGCAGTACAGAGGAAGATCAGCGCCTCCCGCAGTGACGCCGAATAAAGCTAGCGAGAGGCTGAGCGTGGCCTGACTTTTATTCTGGCGCTTTGAGGGAGAGTAGTCTCCATATCCCTTGATCATCCTGCTCTACGATGGCTCGATAGCTTCTCAACACAAAGAGCTGGAAGCGAAAAGCCATAATTACTGTGTCTCCGCTATGAAGATGTCTTGTTTCTGGCACATGCAAGCTGCATTGATAGTCGATAAATTGGGCAGGTGGAAAGGCGACAGGAATTGCTTCTGTTTCCATAAGCTCCTCTACACTGCCACCAACGAGCGCGGATCTGGCATGGGCGCGCGCATAGAGCCCTCCACCATAGGCCAGAGCCTGACCGGAGGGTAACATGGCCGAGACCTCACTTACATAGATCGCCGCAGGCTCTTCTTCGCAGCGTCCAAGGCTTTGCTCTGGCGTTGTGCCTGTCAGGGCATGGCCCGGCTCGCCGTGCGTTGCGCCATATTTAGCGAGCAGCGGTAGAACGCTGAGCGATGTATTGCCCGGTGTATTAATTTGCTTCATCTCAAAACCGGCTTCCCGTAAGCGCTCGGCCGCTATAAGCAGCTCCTGTAGGTTGGAAGATGGGATATATTGCTCGTTATTTTCATCCCAGGTAAAGCAGGGATAGCTCGTTACCCCTGCGAGCTTAAGCCCTGGCAGGCTGGCAATGCGTCGGGCAATATCGGTGATCGTATCTGTCGCAAAGCCTCCTTCCTGGCCCGGAAAAAGTTGGCCCCCATTGATGCGTAGCAAGATCTGCTGGGTACGCTCTTGCGCCTGAGCTGCCTCGCTCACGGCTTTTGCGGCATCTAGATCAAGTAGGGTCCAGACCTCTGGCTGCCCCTTTGCCATAATGTGGGGTATGGAGTGAAAAGGAATAGGCACAAGATGCCCAACATGTTTGACTGGGACTCCCTGGGCAATCTGGGCTTCAGCTCCCATCCAATCGACCGCCACTGCCGCAGGGATCGCTGGCAGAATGGCCGAGATGAGCTGCTCATCATAGCCGATCTGCTTGGCCATAAAATAGAGCTGCAAGTTTAGCTCGCTAGCCTTCTGGGCAAGGCGCTCGGCGTTACGCCTGACGGCGCCACGGTCAATGACAAAGGTATTGGGAGGAATAGCCCCGGCGCGATGCAGTTCGGCGGCAAAACCGATAAGCTCTGGATTACGTTTTTTTACAGCGTTAAGAAACATCGTTTTATACCTCGTTAAGTGCTTTTTCCAGGATTCTCAGAACAGTTTCGGCTCCGGCTCTCATGGGATTGATACGTATCCAGTGCTGGGCCGCGGCAGCTCCTAGCTCCGCCGTCATGGTGCCCGAAACGCGATAGAACATAGGGATAAGTTCGTAGCGAGACATTGCGCCTACCGGAAATGGAGCGGCTCCATATCTGGCGGCCAGCGTTGTGATCTGCGATCCGATGGGTGCGTGAAACCTGATAAGAATGATTGGCGATTGCATATTTGCTATGTGCGCCTCGGCGATGGCGGGATGGGCCCGCTTACGTATGTGGGTGACGATAGTATCAACTGTCTCCTGCGTGGTGGCGTTGGCCATGAAGGCCATGCTTAAGCCAATGAGGGCCTCTTGCGCCTGAAAGCCCTGAACGCGCGAGCCACCGGAGTACATGTCTGCTCTGATCCGCTCGGCAATTGCCTGCGTACAGAGCACAATACCAATACCTTCAGGTCCCAGCAGCTTGAAGGATGAGAAGGCACTGACTGCGGCTCCCAGTTCGACCCCAATTTTGGGCGTGTTGGCAACCGCGTAGTTATCGTCAACAAGTATCACCAGCTCTGGCCTACGCTTGCGTATGATAGAGATAACGTCGGCGAGTTGGTAATGGGTAGCCAGGTTTTGCCGCGTATGCTGGATTAAGACTGCTTGCAGCTCTTCGCCAGCCAGAGCCTGGGTCAGTTGGGCCTCATCATCGAAGTTGATCGGAACCGCCTGGTAGCCTGCGGCACGAAATGTTACTGCCGTAGTTGGATAAAGCTGAGCTTCGTGAACCAGAATACGGCTCAAGGGAGGCAACAGAGCAAAGAGCGCGCATCTAATGGCTCCGGTCCCGGCTCCTGTAACAAAGACTGCATCCTCAACCCCAAACATGCGGGCGAGGGCGCGCTCAGCCTGGCGTGTATAACGGCTGCCTTTCCCATCCAGGCCAACGCCAAGATCTCCTCGGCTTAACCATTCATGGCCAGCAAACTCTTGCGTAATGGCCTCGACAAGGCGAAACTGGAGCTGACGCGCTTCGGCAAGCGATAGAGGAGCTAGACGGCTAATCGTAAGCATTAGGACATGCCTCCTGGATTGGCTAGAGGTAGGGCCGCCGCAGCCAGAAAACGCCGTGGGTTTTCCTCGGTCAGCAGTTTGATGGTTGCTGGAGCGATACCTTGCTCTGTGAGCATGGGCAGGAAGGTTTGGATAAGATGAGCATAGCCCTGCCCACCATTCGCGCGTAAATAAGCGTTGCGCGAGATATCGCACGAGAGCAAGATGCGCTCTGCCAGGCCAGCCTCGATAAATGCCTTAATATATTCTATGCGGCGCTGATCCGGGGCATAGCTCTGCTTGCCAACTGTATCAAAACCTACGTATGCGCCCTGTTGGGCAATACGTAATACTTCTTCAAGCGAGGGACAAAGATCCAGATGCCCGATCAGAATGCGCTCAGGTGCTATACCGCCTGCGAGCAAAAGGTCAAGCTCTTTTTGCGCCCCGCCGCCAAGATGGGCGTGAGTTGTTACCACGACAGGAAATTGTCGGGCCAGGCTGGCCACGGCCTTGAAGACTTTCACCTCATCTTTGTGCAGCGGATCGCCCGAACCTCCAATTTCGCCGAGCAGCATTGGGCGCACAGAAGTGCCCTCACACCCGTTTGTAAGTTCCCGGGCCAGGCTTTCAGCGATTTGCTCCACGCTGGCAGTGCGCAGAGACTGGGGATGAAATCCCTGGTGGTAGTAACCGGTAGCTGGAATGATCTGCACGCCTGTGGCCAGCTGAATGCGCTGCAGGTGCTCGATGCTGCGTCCCATGCCCAGGCAGCTAAGCTCCATGATTGCCGCGACGCCCAAAGCCTTGAGGGTGCGGATCTCCTCCACAATAAGTTCAAATTGATCAAGCTTGCCGGCCGGATCGCGCGCAGTTGAGAGATTTAGCCATAGATGTTCATGCGTGTAGATCATGCCTTCGGCAAGTGGTTCTCTCTCTATGGCTGTTTGTACAATAATCTGCCTGCTTGACACTGATCCCTCCTTTAAAAATACATGCAAGATATTTTGCCTGGCTAGGCTCTTGCCTTTGTGCCCATGTCTCCGGTCACAGAAGCTGGTTAGAAGAGCTTCTGTGACCAGTTTGCGCCCTGGCCATATGCTTATTACTTTCCCAATAAGCATTGCTATGGCTTATCTAGCGCTTATTTTACGGCTATCGGTGTAAAGAGATGAATATAGGCTAAGAGGTTAAAAGCGATGCCGGCAAGAATAACTCCAACCGGACCTGCAGCCATGCGCACGACAGGCCGGCCCAATACTTCATTCAATGCATATAATCCACCTACTACGGCGATCCCCACCCCACCAGCCATCGCATTAGCGGCAGCGATAGAGCCAAAGAGAATAGCCACTTCTAGGGTGAGATTGATGGCATTGCGAATATTATCGGAAGCATCGCGTACCGTGCGTAGTGTGCCCAGCCACTTAGCGATATAGCTAAGGACAAAGACCTCTATGCCAAACAAGAGACCGCCGGCGATGCCGGCAAGAATGGGATTAGGCAGCAGATAAGCCGCAGGATAGATCAGCGTAAAGCCGACAACCTGGAAGGCGCCAGAGGCTATGGCTGTGGTGACGATCAGCGGGATAAAGCCAAGGGCGCGATAGAAATCTACCTGTGCAGCATTAGCGTACTGGCCTTTGGCGATGATATAGCTGGTAGCCTCTCCGCCGGCAAACATATGCGTATTGACCAGGACGCCGAGCAGCACCCCCATAATCACAAAGAAGGGTGCATATTTTTTGAGGCGAGCCGCGTTAGCCGCAAAGATAGAACTTGTCTCTTCATCAATACTACTGTTTGTATCCTCCTCTATGGCTGTCGCAACGGTGGCCGTGCCTCCCTCCTCTGCAGTAGCGGCCTCATTGTCGGCGCTCTGACGCTTAGCGCGCTCGGCTGCTGCCTGAAGCCGCGTTGCACGGGCCATCTTAATCTCCTCAGCCACGGCAAAGATAACCAGGAGCACAACGCCGCTAGCCATGGTCAGGGCACCGGGGAACATGACAGGTATCCATTTCATCGTTGCTAACATAACCAGCAGACCGAGGACGAAGGCAATGGCGCCGCGCCAGCGCCCAAATTGCATGGCAATCGCAACTGCGGGAAAGAAAGCGAACAGGTAAAGGATTGGATTAGACATCTGTTGCATTGCCGTGAGAAAATTGACGGGCAGGCTATTCGCAGCGGTAGTAGCGGCACCCAGGCCAAATACGACGATGGCTCCCCATAGTGCGCCGAGAATAGGGGCCAGCCATTTCTTGGGCGAGAGAATACCCAGAATATCCGAAGGCAAAAACAATACCCAGGGATTGAGGACGCCCGAAGAAAAGGCAATAGGCACGCCAAGACCAAAGATAAAGCCGGCTGAGAGCCCGAAGGCAATCGCCGTCATTTGTGGGCGTTTCAATTCTCCCCGATAGAAATCAAGGAGAAAGGGTCGTACGCCATCGTTAAACACGGCTAAGGCCATTTGCGAGAGTAGAGCGGCAAAGGCCGTGCTTAAGATGGTGAAGATAATAACCAGCGGAGTGAAATGGAGACTCATAGCGCTCCCCTTTCTGCTGTCACTTGACCTTTTAGAGTTTCGTGCGAAAATTCCCTTCAAGAAGGGCTGACAAGACCTTATGCTTTCAGGCCCTGCTTGAGGGGACTGGAATTAGCGCGCGAGAATGGTATCTACCAATCCTGGAACTACGGCGTTGATCTGATCAACCGATAAGCCAAAGGCCCGTACGCCATCGTCTAACAGCTTCTTTATATCGTTAGGATTGACGCGAGCCTGTCGTCCGAACGTATGACACCTCTGACGGCCTAGAAAAGCAAGCATAGCTCCTAGCGAGCCACCGGCCCCTGTATGGCAGGTACCAATGTAGTAGGTATCTGCTGTCCGCTTCATGATGGGACCAGCTTCAAGATCGCTGCTGACAACTACTTTAAGTCCTGGATCGTGGCGCTGTTCTAGCAGGCGTTTGACATCGGCCTTACCCACGCCACCGATATAGATGGTCGGCATAGTTACGCTCCTCTCAGTCTCTGTCTTCGCAAAATGACGAAGCTGTGAACGAATATATCGTGTCGAAACAACATTATCTGCTCTGAGCGCTGTGTTGTTCAGACACCACTACATCAGAGCGTCAGGAAATAAGTGAAACTATAGAAACCGTACCTCCTCTCTTTGCTCTTCGCAAGTTTAAGCATGCTTTCAGGCTTCCAGGTGGGCTACACGCGGATCGTTGTTGCGGGCCAAGAAAGCTCCCAGGTGAAGTAAAACAAAATCGATTTCTTCAGAAGGCAAGCTAATATGCAATTGCTGCAAGGCCTGCTGTTGAATATATGTTGCCAGCGGCAAAAGCGCTGAAAGTTGCCTGGCCTGATTGTGGACTTCTAGATCCCAGGCGCTGCCCAGATCTTCTCCCCGTTGTACACGCTCTAGTGCCAGCATCAGGTGACTGGCCAGTGGTCCCGTTGTTTCTTCATTGCAGGTATAATGTGTGCTTTGTTCAAGCCAGCTCAGCATATCATGTACGAATTGCACGACCTGATGCGAGGCCAGGCCTTCTCGCTCATATATATGGAGGCGTTCCTGTATATCCTGTTCCATATCCTCTTCCTTGCTCGCAACCCCCGGATTTTCTGTATCCGTTGGATGATCTTCTTTCCCTGGGGATAGCTTCGCTCTATCCGGGAAGTCTGTCTCTCTCTTGAAAGTTTAAGAATGTAAGAACAAGCACGCATAAAGTAAAGAAGCCATGCGCCTGGATCAGTAGCGAGGCAGGCGCTGACGTTCAAGCACTTCATGCTGGATAGCTGTAATGCGTTCAGGCGAAAAAATACTTAAGAGGAGATTGCGTACTGGTGCATCCTTAAGGGCAATAATAGCCGTCTGGGCAGCTATTTCGCGTTTGTAGGCAGCTCCCTGTAAGGGTAGGATATGTACGCTCTGGAGTGCTGTCTGTACACCGTCGCGATTCCAGATAATGGCGTCGAGATCTCCTTCCTGCAGCAGATCTAAAACGAGAGTGCTATTAATCGGCACTATCTCCCATTCGGGGTGGAAGCGACATTCCTCTTCGGTGAGTAGTGTTTCGTCAAGGGAAGTAGTATCTACGCCGATGCTGCGAATTTCGGCTATTGGCAGCCGACTGACCAGCACATGTTCAGAAACATAAGTGCTGGCCGGCAACCGGGTTACAATAGCTAGCTCCGGGTGCTGTTTGATAAGGGCTTCGGCTGCTAGCAACGACATGACGGCGTAATGATAATGTCCCTTACGCACCATTTCCCCGCGCGAGACCGAGCCGCGCTGATAGGTCATGTTAAAGGGGAGCTCTGAAAGCTCCATCTGAGCATGCAAGGCGGTTGCCAGCCCTTCATAGCGCAGCGTATAGGGCAAGGGCATCGAGCCAACAACCCATTCATTGCCCGCATAGTGCCAGAGCAGAGGATAATCGATCTCGGCAAGAAAAGAGCCTTGCGCGCCGTGGGATTCTACACGAATGGCGCCCGTCCGGGTGAGGTAATTAAAGGCCTCCTGGAGCGTTCCATTGCCAGCTTTGAGCTTACGCGCAACATCTACCATGCGGGGCAATTTATCGCCTCGTGAGTAATGGAGCAAGAGCCTGGCCAGGGCTACGGTTATTCTGCCTGTTTGTGAGAGAAAATCCTCTGTATTTATCGTCGCCATCTCTTTTCTCTATCTCAATATCCAGTATACTGGATATAGTATAGACGCCAAAAGAAGCGCTGTCAAGGCTTGCTTGCTTTGACAGCGCTTCGACGTTATGCAGAAAGCGAGCTCTAGCTTTAGCTGGGGAATCTTATTGTGGTATACCGTTGTGCGTCCGAATTGTCAATTATAGACTATTTACTATTGTAAAGGCTGAGAAAGCATGATAAGCTAGAGTTGTACACAATAGTCGTACAGGAACAAGAATAGGGGGGACATGACTATAGTGATGTTTGATGAAATCCTAGAGGCAAAAGAAGTAGCAGCAATGTTCAAGGTAAGCGTTCGGAGTATTACCCGTCTTGCAGAGAAAGGCGAGTTAGTTGGCTTTAAAGTTGGCGATCTTTGGAGATTTCAGCGTAGCGACGTAGAATCATATATAGAGGCTCAGAAGCGTAAGCAACAGCGTGAGACACAATAGAGTTTTGATGCGTTCCTCTGCTTGCCTATGAGGAGGCATATTTATGATAAAGGTTCAGCAGTACGAAACCAATCTTAGAGAATTGATCGAGGAAAACGGCTACACATTTAAAGAAATATCCGAGGAAACGGGCATTTCGTTAAGTGCATTGTTTATCTATGCTCGTGGGGAGCGATCTATTCCTCACGAGAGTCGCTACAAAATTGCGAGAGTCATTGGTTGCTCCGTAACAGATGTCGTTTCAAAGAGGCAACTTCAAAAAGAGGTAAGTAAGAAGATCGTTACTGATGACCTTCTTACTGAACTCGAAGATGAATTAGCAAATCGATGGAACCTTTATCATACAGTAGGCGCAAAATATGCTTATCTTGGGCTAGACACAAAGCTACAGGAATTAGATAAGTTAGCCCAGTTTGCTGAGGGTACTCGATGGTCTAATCAGGCGCTCATGCTTCTTGCGATGGGGTATCAGTTACAGAGTTGCGTTTTGCGTGATATGATGGATTACAAGCAATCACACATCGCTTACCAGAAGGCATTCGATGTTGCAAGGATGCTAGAGGATCAAGAATTGATGGTTTCGGCGCTGGCACGTGAGGGTGTGACGCTTATTCAGCAAGAAAAGCCTCAAGAGGCTGTTATCTATCTCGTAGGTGCGCTTAACCTTCTTGATGATCACGGCTCTTTAGTGCTGCGAGGGTATATCTTGCAAGGAATATCAGAAGCTTATGCAAAAGTAGCTAGGGCAGATGAGAGTTGGAGAAGCATTGAACAAGCAGAGAAGTATCAGACCGAGTGTGTATGTATTCAAGAGCGTAGCCTTATTCGTGGTGTGACCACAGCCTCGATCGCTGCACAAAAAGGGGTCAATGCTGTTCTCTTGCGCGAACATCAGCGAGCCATTACACTTATTGATGAAAGCCTGAAGACTTACGATACATCCCTTACTCGTGGTTACGCACGACTGCTTATCCAGAAGGCTGAAGCTTCCTTAGGGCTAGAGACAATTGATGCGTGTGTTCATCATGCACTGGAAGCTCTTTCGTTAGCTAAAGGTGCAGGGTCTAGCAAAACAATTGCTAGGGTACAGACCTTACATAACTGCCTTCAACAATCGCATTGGAGAAAGGAACCAAGTGTTATCCGGCTTGGGATGGCACTCAAGGGGAACAGATGAAGAAACTACCTTTAGCATTGTCCTTTGGCGCTAGTGCCATTGCTCTAGCGTCGTTTTTCTTCTGGCTTGCCTTCTACCTGAGAGGCAGGCAGTTTGCTCTACGGGAACGCTTGCATCGTGCAGATGCTATTGTGGTCCTTGCTGGTACACGGGGCAACATCAAATTCTTGCAGGGCAAGATTGCCACTGCTGTTCGTCTCTATCAAAAAGGATGGGCACCACGCATTATTTGTAGCGGTAAGTTTAGCGTTAAGGTGACAGAAACTCCAACGCTCATCCCAATGTCAGAGTTGCAAGCAGCCGTAGGGCAAGGACGCATACAAGAGAAAGATGTCGCTCCCGCTGCTAAATCCTGGGATGTTGCGCTTGGAGCTTGTTACATGTGTGAGCAAGCTGTGCAAATGGGTGTGCCACGAGGGGTTATTCTTGTTGAGAATGAGTCGTTACACACCAAAGAAAATGCAGAGATGGTTCTTGCACTGGCAAAAAAGCACAAGATGCGTAGAATTATTCTTGTCACTTCCCCCTTCCATCAGAGACGTACTTACCTGACCTTTGCAAAAGTATTTCAATCTCACGGAGTCGAAATTTTAAACTATTATGCGGATACCGGTGAATGGCATCCGGCAACATGGTTTCTCTCGACTGAGCACCGCAAGCTAGTGCGAAGCGAAGAGGAACGTATAAAGAAATATCGTGCTAAAGGCGACTTGCTTTAAAGCCTGATTAAAGTTAATTACCCGCTAATCCTCAGATTAGCGGATTTATTTTTGTCCTCTACAGCGTAGACTAACCAGCAAATCGTGCCTATGCACGAAACGTACACGAAACATGCACATTGTATATACGTTATTAGCCAATAATTGCACACTTTTGGAGTATTATTTTCATAGTTCCTTTCCGACTGAATGCCATGTTACTGCTTCTTGATGACATATCCATCATGAGCAACATTCATAGGTCGGAACCTGCAGCGCCAAGGATCTAGCTATAGCGAAAATCAAGCCGCAAGTAGAAGAGGGAAAGGTGAGCATAGATTTTTCAGGACCACACACTGGCGATCTCTTGCTGTATGCTGACGTTTTCACCGCAATCGAACATCGGTGGGCTGAGGTTTCCAACGCCACCGACCAATGTGTGAATACATTTGAACACATTTAGAAAGGGAGAGCCGTATACTCAGCTGATTACTACAATCTCTCAACCAATGAGAATGGACACAGATACGGCGAGATAGGAAAGGATCGTCTCGTGTTACACGCGACGATTTGACATTATGGCATGAGGATATGTCGTTATAAAGGGATGATCTTATGTTAGAAGGAAATTTTGAGCATACTCTCCCAATTCGCTTAGAGCTCAGGCAGTCGCAGTTGGGATTAGTTTCCCAGCTTAAGCAGCTATTTCAGGTCTTCGTTCCAGATCTTCAAGATACAGCACGTAACTATTACTACTATGTTGCTCTCGACTTGACCTCGGATCAGGCTCTCGTGCAAGCTGCATTCTTACATCAGCATCACATTTGCTATACAGATCTCTTCAAGCAAAGAGAGGAATTCGTGCAAGCCTGTTTCCAGGACATAGACATCAATGGCATTCTCATTCATACAGTGGCCTGTGAGACGGATTCACAAGGGCAACTGAAAGTGTATTTGATAGGTAAAGAGCGTGAGAAGTTACAATGGTCTGCCTGGTCGCCTTCCCTGCAAGGTGAAGACGAAGACGAACAAGTATATATAGCCCAATTCCCGGCAAGTTGGCTTTTACACTCTGCCTGGAAACTAGAGAAGCGAGGAAGGTAGCGGATATGGAACGGAAACTCGGGCACCTTTCGGGGAAAGAATTATCTGCTGAAACAGATAAAGTGCTTATAAAGCTTGAAGCATATGTTTACGAGCTTTATACTCGGGCTCAATTAGCGTCATGTACAGAGCAATTATATACAGAACTTTTGGACATTGCTGTAGATGCAAGAGAGCACTTCAACGCGCTCAAAGAAGGTGATGTCGTCACAGGCAAGTGGATCGTTACGAGGGATGCAATAACAAGGCTGATCGAACAGAGAATGGAAGAGAAAATAGCCGAGCAGTAGAAACTTTCTCCAGTCTATCCATTCTCACTACTCCTTGACTTATAGCTAGCACAGCTAGCGCCCATAGAAGAGTCAGGTAAAGGGCAGTTTTACCTGACTCCCTCTATCTACATTTTTGAGAAAGGACTAATAGGATTACCTGGTCTTCATAAGAAGATATAAACCTCTATCAGCTTTACCCATTTCTCAAGGTTTCTGCGCGACTAGCGGCTTAAGCTGGGCCTCAGTGGCTTGCAGGATATTCACAAAGGTCTCTTGCTTAAGTAAGGCCTGGTGAACTGATCTTTGCAGCACATCTGAGATATCTACATATTTTGGTGAGACAGGCCTGGGTAAAGCTGTTTGCAGAATTGGCTTGAGTTTGCCAAAGAAGGGCTCTTTCGCTAAGACGTCGGGATCATCGTAAGCGCTTTGTAGGGTAACTGGCCAGCCCGCACCGATTGCGCCCTGTTTCTGGGCGGCGGGTTGCAGCATATAGTGAATAAATTCCCAGGCTTGCTCTGGATAGCGCGAGTAGGTATTGATGGCCATGTTCCAGCCGCCGATAGCCGAATGGCCTGTGGGGCTGTGGGGACCGTGAGGTAAAGGCGCAATATCAAATTTGTTGGCAATTTTTGAGGACGCAGGGTTATTGCCTAGAGGATAGGCATAGGGCCAGTTGCGCATGAAGGCTGCGTTGCCGTTTTGCCAGGTGATACGCGAGGGCTCTTCGGTGTAGGTAGTCACTGCCGTAGGAGAAATAGTGCCAACCCAGCTTACCATCATTGAGAGAGCTTGCTGTGCTTCAGGACTATTAATCGTGACCCTGGTAGGATCGTTGGGGTCCAGGACTGCGCCTCCATAACCATGTAAAACCTCGACAAAATTGCAGGTAAGCACCTCGCTTTGTCCGCCTTGCCAGACATAGCCATACTTAGTTTTGGCCGGAGCGAGATCTTTGGAAATATGTACAAGATCATCGTAGGTGGCCGGTGGTGAGGAGACAAGATCTTTGCGGTAGTAGAGGATGCCCACGCCGGTGCGATATGGTGCGGCCCAGAGCTTGCCAGCAAAAGTACAGCCTTTGAGCGGCGCTTGCAAGTAGTTCTGGCGCTCACTGGCTGGCCACATGCTCTCAGTAATCGGCTTTGTCCACTGCTGAGCAGCGAATTGCGCTGGATAAACGATGTCTAAGGCTATAATGTCGATACTGCTGCTGCGCGAGCGAAAGAGGGTGTTGTACTTGGAGAGCATAGCCTGGGTATCGCTGGGACCCTGGGTCCAGGTGATGTGAATGCCTTTTTGCTTGCCGACTGTCTGATTGAAGGTGCTGGCCAGGTCTCGATAGGTAGTTGTCGAATCGTTCTCGCTTTGCCACACAATGTTTGTGGCGGGACCATTGCCAGCGCTGCTATTTGTAGTGCCGCCGCAAGCTTCGAGCAGCGATAGGGCGGCAGCACTGCTCAGGCCGGCTGTCATGACCCGCTCTAAAAAGCTGCGGCGCGTGATGCGACCTGAACGAATCTTAGTAATGCTTTCATCAATGACTTCTCGTTGCTCTGTAAACATCCAGAACCCTCCTCTCAAAGAGCACAACAAGTAGATTCATGCGTGTTAAGCTTTAAAGTGAAACAAAAGCTTATCCCAAATTATTCCTCGGCAAAAGCAGAAAAAATCGAAGCCGACCGGCTGTATGTTTCTCTAATACATGCTCTGCTCACCTCACCTTCTTTGATTGCTTGTATCTGAGGTTACACTATAACGCTGACAAGCAAATTGTATATGAGCCAGATCGATTTGTCTAGAGCCTGTACTCATGTTTCATTGACGTGTTTTTATTTGCATGCTATACTCCCACTAAAGAAATATGTAACTATGGTTACAAAAATAGACAGCTATTATGAGGAGGTTACTGTTGTCGGACTGTAAAGAAGCGCTCAAGGCAACATCTGCTGAAGGCAACGCAGAGATGCGTGTGCATCAGGACTATCCTTTGAATGTGGGAGCCTCGGCCCATAGCGTGCGCCAGAAATTTATAACTGAGCAAAAGAACTTTTATATACGCAATCATGGCTCCCTTCCTACTGTGGATGTCCAGCATTATCGTCTGACAGTTGGTGGTCTGGTACAAACGTCTTTGGAGTTAACACTTGATGAGTTGCGCGCAGCTTTTTCTTCGGTAACTGTTACCGCAACCCTGCAATGTGCGGGCCATCGGCGCGATGAGCTGGCGGCAATTCGCGCTATTCCTGGAGAGGTAATCTGGTCAGCCGAAACCGCAGGCACTGCCACATGGAAAGGCGTGGCTTTGCGAGATCTGTTACAGGCTGCTGGCCTCAAGAAAAGTGCCAGGCACGTAGCTTTTCTTGGTCTTGATGAGATCAGTAAAGATGGAGAACGGTTTGGCTTTGGAGGCTCTATTCCAGTTGAGAAAGCTCTGAGCTCAGAAGTCTTGCTGGCTTATGAAATGAACGGCGAGCCGTTAGCACCTGCACATGGTTTCCCTGTACGCGTAGTCGTGCCCGGCTATATTGGGGCGCGTAGCGTCAAGTGGTTGGCGAACATCACCTTGCAGGAAGAGCCCTCCAGCAACTACTATCAGGCCCGCGCTTACAAACTATTTCCTCCCCATATTCGCGCCGAAACTGCTGACTGGCAACAGGGGCAAATGCTAGGCCCTCTTCCCATCAACTCTGTTATCTGTAGTCTCCAGCCCGGAGCCGTCTGTCAAGCTGGTCAGCTCGCTATTCAGGGATATGCTATCGCTGGCGAAGATCAGCGTATCGAGCGTGTAGAGCTCTCGCTTGATGCTGGTGCTAGCTGGCTAGAGGCGACCTTGACTGAGCAAGCGCGACGTTGGGCCTGGAGCTTCTGGGAAGCCAGCGTACAAGTGCAACCGGGGACATATCAGCTTATGGTACGGGCCTGGGATACCGCCGGGCATGTGCAGCCAGAGAACCTGGAAAGTATCTGGAATTGGAAAGGATATCTCAATAATGCCTGGCAGCGCGTCACTATTAGTATAGAATGAGGACGAAAAACATATGTGGGACTATCATGCAGTTCAACAGGATGTGCATAGTAATCATGGTTCGCTGAGAAAGCAAATTGACCTTATTGTGCTCAAATACATGCTGCGCAGGCTGCATCTTACCCTTGGCCTGCTGAAGCCTGCTCCCACCTCAGTAGCTCCTCTGCTCTACACCTTGCAGGAGCGGCATGGACGCAAGCACCGCATTGTCATCTACAAGTATAGCGACTTGCTCTACAGAAGTTCGTTTCAGTTTGTTGGTTTTGTGAGCAAACAGCGAGCTCAGGTCAAGCAGAGCATCGTAGATGAGATGGAAAATGTGGATCAGCTTTTGCTCAAGGAGCTGGCTTATAATCCTGGCTTACTTAGCTATTCCTCGCTAGAATTGCGCGAGGGGCACTGGTATAATCTAGTGATCATGAGCGATAGCGCTACCAAAGAGCATGTCAAGAGCTCAAGTATTCATAGGCATGCCGCCTATGAGCTGGCTAGCGACTATTATGACTGGATACGCCTGCATAATGGTATTCTGGCTGAAGGGCTTGACCACACCGAGATGTGCCTGCAAAAAACCAGGCACTATAGCTTTTCTGCCTTACAGACACAGCCTGTTATCAAGCAATATGTTCATGAGCCATGTCATTCTGCACCCTCAACTGATGGGGTGCTCGTATAGGAACTGCTTTTGCAGAGAAATAGCCTGTTATAAGGAAGCATATGGATCGGACAACACCTGTTCAGGATCAGCTAGAAAAACTTACGGGAGCAAACTTTCTTTCCCCGCTCCTGCAGCCAGCTTATAGCGCGATTATGGAATATCTAAGCCGCCAAGTGGGCGCTACAGCCGAGCTTGGTATCGGGCAGTCGCTTGAAGAGTTTGCCGAAGGGAAGCTGCAGCTTGGCTTTCTCTGTGGCCTGCTTTATGTGCATCTGGCCAGGAGCGAATATTGTCCTGTTGAGCTGCTGGCTGCGCCAGTATTGTGCGGGGAGCGTTATCATGGTCTACCTATCTACTTCTCGGACGTAGTAGTGCATAAAGATAGTCCATTTACCTCCTTTGCCGACCTGGCAGGCTGTACCTGGGCCTATAACGAACGTGCTTCGCATTCGGGTTGGAACCTTGTCTGTTATAGTCTCTATGCGCGAGGCCAGACGCTTGAGTATTTTGCCAGAACTGTAGAGACGGGGACGCATCAAAAGTCGCTGGAACTGGTTATGGAAGGTAAGGCTGATGCCACAGCGCTCGATTCGCAAGTGCTGGCCGTAATGCTGCGCCAGGATAGCGACCTTGCTGCCCGCGTGCGTGTCATTGAGGCCCTGGGGCCATCGCCCATCCCGCCAGTAGTGATCTCAAAGAGCCTGGATGTATCCTTCCGTGACCGGCTGAGGACGGCGCTACTCAATATGCATAATGATCCCAGTTATGCCTCTGCTTTACGCTTTGGTGAGATAGAGCGTTTTGTGCCTGTCACCGATACTTCCTATCAGCATATTCACGATATGTTTACCTTCGTTCAGCAAAGAGTGGAGTAGGCAAATTGTCGTTTCAGTTAGACTCTGCCTGCGCTTATTTGCTTCTGGCGTTGTCCGGGAAATCCTCTTGTAGAGAGGAATGAAAAGTTGTATTATGCTGAGCAGATAAGATAGATAAGGCAATAACTTTTTTTAATTTGTGTTCGGGAGAATGCTCTCTGTGCAGTTTCTATGCAGGCATAGATCAAATTATCTCCTGTGGGAAGAAGTGCGTGCATGAGAAAGCGTGCTGTGCCTGGGCCTAAGCCGCGTCTGCGCGCGCAACGTCTCTTGCGTCACTGGTCACAACAAGAACTGGCCGAGCAGCTTGGAACATCGGTAGTGACCATTAATCGTTGGGAACGTGGTGTAACAGCTCCCAGCCCCTATTTTCGCCTCAAACTTTGCAGCCTCTTTGGCAAGACCGCCTCCGAACTAGGTCTATTGCCCGACGAACTGGAACTGGAGAAGGCAGACATAGCTTCTCCAGACGAAAGTGCACTAGCTGCTTCTACACCCTCTCAGGGCTTTTTGCCGTTTCGGCGCAACCCCTTCTTTACTGGACGAGATGGCGTGCTCACACAATTGCATACTCTCCTGCAGAAGAATACAGCACAGATTTACGCGCTTAGTGGGCTGGGTGGTATTGGCAAGACGCAGATAGCTATCGAATATGTCCATCGTTTTCGCCATGCTTATCAAACCGTATTATGGCTCAGAGCCGAGAGCTACGACGTGCTCAGCGCCGATTGCCTTCTCTTTATCAAACACTCCGGCCTGTTGAAAATAATAGAGGTGCGGCAGGCAGAACAACCGCTAGAGATGGTTAGCTTCTGGCTCAGTAAGCAGTCAGGCTGGCTCCTTGTACTGGATAACGTAGAAGATGAAGGCCTGATAGAACATTTTCTTCCTCCTTTTTATGCTGGGCATGTGCTCCTCACAACGCGCACCCAGACCCTGGGGCCGCTGGCTCAGATGATCGATGTAAAGCAAATGACGCAAGAGGAGAGCGTTGTATTGCTGTTGCGCAGAGCAAAGCTGCTCCCGCTGCAGGCGCAGCTAAGAGATATTTCGCCTGAATATATCAGGGAAGCAAACGAGATTTGCCTGCAGCTCGCGGGTGTTCCTCTGGCCCTTGACCAGGCCGGCGCATATATTGAAGAGACAGGCTGTAGCCTCTCGGACTATCTGGCGCGCTATCAACGGCGGCGTCTCTCCTTGCTGGATCGCCGCGGAAGATGGCATATGCAGCACCCGGCCTCCGTTGTCGCGACGATCTCGCTCTGTATGGAGCGCATTGAGCAGAGCTTTCCAGCTGCGGCTGAGCTGTTACGCTGCTGCATCTTTTTGCCTGTTGAGAGCATTAGCGAAGAATTCCTCATGCGGGGAGCCGCTGCTTTGGGGCCGATTCTGGCCGATATGATTGGCGATCCTCTGGCTTTGGATGAGGCTATTGCCAGCTTGCGCACACTGTCGTTGCTCTATCGTCATGCTGCGGCCAGGCGCCTGAGCGTTCATAGCTTAGTACAAGTCGTGCTGCTGGATATGCTGAGTGAAGAGGAGCGGTATGTGTGGATCGGACGCGTGGTAGGTGCTGTTCAGCTTGCCTTTCCAGGCGCACGGACAGTTGATGATGTGCAAATATGTGAGCAGCTTTTGCCGCTGATATACGCCTGTGTGGACTACATTCGGCAGAGGAAGCTGATAAGCCCTGAGTCTGCTCAATTGCTCCACAAAGCTGGTAATTATCTACTCCTTCGAGGAAGGTATGCGCATGCCGAAGAGTTTCTCCAGCAAGCCCTTATCATCTATCAACAAATGCCAGCTACAGTTAAGCCGGATATTGCTCCCATCTATAATGACCTGGGACTGGCCTATGAGGCCCAGGGGAAGTATCAACAAGCGGAAGCCGCCTATGAACAGGCACTTCCGCCAGGCGACGAGGAGCAGCTTTTGGCGACTCCTGTCATGAGTGATATATTTCTGAATATCGGGCGCCTTGCCCTGCAACAGGGAGATTATACGCGTGCCGAGAAAGAACTTGCCCGTGCCCTTGACCTGAAGGAGCAGCGCCTGGGGTGCGAGCATGCGGCCCTGATGCCTGACTTACATTTGCTGGCTCTGCTTTATTACCAGCAAAGAAAATACGCTCAATCCGAAGCTAGCCTACAAAGAGCTATTGCCATCTGCCAGAAAGCGCTTGGCGAGGCCCATCCTGGCACCTTAGAGAGCTACAGCAATCTGACCCTCATGTATAGCGTGGAAGGGAAATATGCTCAGGCTCAGGAGCTCTATCAGCAGACAGTAGCTATGCTGGCCAGCATTTGCGGCAATACAGATTATTTTACGTTGAGCGGACTACGCAGCCTTGGCCTGGTATATGGCTTGCAGGGCAAGTATAGCCAGGCCGAAACATTATTGCGCCAGGCCCTGGCGATTTGTCAGCGCACCTTTGGTAGGCTGCATAGCGATACTGCGGAAGCCCTCAGCAATCTCGCCTTAATATATAGGCTGCAGGGCGGCTATGAGCGGGCTGCGGCACTGCTTCAGGAGGCCAGACAAATCTACACCGAAATGTTTACTGCTCAACATCCCAGTGTGGCGGGCTGCCAGTATGCTTTAGGGATTGTATATGGCTTGCAGGAAAAGTATGAAGCGGCCCAGGAAGCGCTTCGGCATGCCCATGAGATCTACAAACGTGCCTTTGGCCCTCCTCATCCAGAGGCAGTAGAGTGTCTAAGTGCTCTGGGAGTGATATATGCTGTGCAGGCAAAGTATGCAAAGGCTGAGCAACTCTTGCTACAAGCTCTGGATAGCAGGATGCACTCAGTCGGAAGCGCTCACGCGGATGTAGCGAATGCCTGCTACCGTCTAGCAACACTGTATCTGGAACAAGCTAAATATGACGATGCTCTGCTCTATGGGCAACGTGCCCTTCACATCTATGAGCAAGCTTTAGGAAAAGACCATCCCCAAACCCTTGAATGCTTGCAATTACTTGACAAACTTTGTAGTTAACCTCTTTTCGGCTCATTCTCCTGCAAGAGACATTTTTTAATAGTTGCGATAAAAAATGTATTTGGGGCAAAGTGTTAATGGGATGGTCAAACTGATAATAAAACTGCTAAAACATGTTATTTTCTGCTCTCTCCATTCTTGCCTATAGTGTAAATAAGGATTAATTCCCGGCACAGCGCTAGCCGTGGCTCATAGCGGGAAAAGGCTAGCTCACAAAAGAAATAGAGAGAAGCATGTTATCTATAAGTAATCAACGCAATATTCCTGGATCGCAAACCGAATTTGCGCGCAACGCTACCGGCCATCCTGTCTTCACCTTGACCATTAATGAGCGCCAGGTAGTAGCCTATGAAGGACAGACCTTGCTCAGCGTAGCGCGCGAGCACGGCATCAATGATATTCCTGAGCTCTGCAACGACGAGAAGCTCGAACCGACAGCAGCCTGTCGTATGTGCCTGGTACATATTGAAGGGGTAGAGCGGCCCTTGCCTTCCTGCAATACAGCGGCAAGGCCTGGCATGGTAGTAACTACAGATTCGTCTGAATTGTTTCAGCTCCGGCGGACAAATCTAGAATTAATGTTATCAGATCATAATGCCTATTGCCAGCCGCCCTGTCAGGTAGATTGTCCAACCCATATTGATATTCCCGGCTATCTTGAACTGATTGCCGCCGGAGCTATGAAAGAGGCCGCGCGCTTGGTCAAAGAAGTGCTCCCTTTCCCATATATTCTCGGCTTGACCTGCCCCGCACCCTGCCAGAGCGCATGCCGTCGCGCCCTTGTCGATGAAGAGATTGCCATTTGCCGTATGCATGGGCATGCAGCAGAAGCTTGCTTGCTCGATCCGCCTGTCCCTTTTGTCAGGGATGAGCCAAGCGGCAAGAAAGTAGCTATTATTGGGGCTGGCCCTGCTGGCTTAACCTGCGCCTATTATCTGGCCCTGAGGGGGCATTATTGTAAAATCTTTGAGCAGCAGCCGCAGCCCGGCGGTATGCTGCGCTATGGCATTCCCGAGTATCGTTTGCCAAAGGATATGCTGGACCGCGAATTGGATCACGTCTGGCAACTCGGCGTCGAATTGCAATGCAATTGCAAGTTGGGCCAGGATTTTACCCTTGACGATCTCTTTGCTCTCGGCTTTGACGCGATTTATCTCGCGATTGGAGCCTGGACAAGCAATCCATTAGATACTCCAGGAGATGAGGCCCGGGGCGTGGTAAATGCGATAGCTTTTCTCGGCGAGAAAGTAGAGGGGAAACCTGTACCCGTGCAGGAGGGCGATGAGGTGGTTGTCCTGGGTGGTGGATTTACCACTTATGATTGCACGCGAACCGCTTTGCGGCTGGGCGCTAAAGTCCATACTACCTACCGACGTTCGCTCAAGGAAGTAACCGCGGCGATGGAAGAAGTAGAAGATGCTGAGGCCGAGGGTACAGAACTGATCTTCTATGCCCAACAGATCCGCGTGATCGCTGAGCGGGGAAGCGTAAAGGGCTTGGAGTTTATAAGAAACAAGCTGGGAGAGCCGGATGCTAGCGGGCGTCGGCGCCCGGTGCCTATCCCCGGCTCAGAATTCACCATTCCGTGCAATACGATTATTCCAGCCTTTGGCCAAAAGCCCGATTCATCTACGCTTGACGAGCGAGCGGGCATCAAATGGACAAAAAGGCAAACTATTCAGACAAATCCACATACCTATATGACAGATCGTCCTGGCGTCTTTGCCGGTGGCGATTGCCAGATGGGAGCCAGGACGATTATCGAGTGCGTGGCGCAAGGGAAACTGGGATCTCGGGCTATCCATGCCTTTCTGTTGGGTGAGGATATGCAGGAAGTAGCGCGTCGCCTGGAACTGGAAGAGCGCAAGCCAGATCTTTTTGCTATCGTTCCCTATAAGCCTGTGGAACCAAAGGTCAAAATGCCCATGTTGCCCTACGAGGAGCGCAAGCGCAGCTTTGGGCTGATTGAAATGGGATACATTCAGGAACAGGCGCAGCGCGAGGCTGCCCGCTGCCTACAATGTGCCTGCCCGGCCGCCGGTCAATGCGATTTGCAGAAGTACAGCATTGAGTATGGTCTTGCCGATAATCGCTTCCATGCTGGAGAGGCGCGAGACTACCATGATTATACTGTCGATCTATCACATAGTTTTATTTTGCGCGATCCGAATAAATGTATCAACTGTACGCAGTGTGTGCGCGTCTGCCATGATGTCATCGGGCCCAACTGTTATGGTATGTTCGGCAAAGGCTTTGATACAATCGTTTCGACACCCTTTAACGTAAGCTTACATGAGACAGATTGTGTCTCATGTGGAGCGTGTGTTCAGGTGTGTCCAACCGGCTCTTTAATGATGGCTGAGCGCTCTCTGACCCGCTATGCCTTTGCCCTGGATCGCTGTATCTTTTGTGGTGATTGTATTGAGGTCTGTCCGCATGGTGCATTGGGCGAAACGCCAAATTTTGAGCTCTCTTTCTTCAATCGCTTTGGCGATGATATCACCTTAGAGAAGGAAGATCTAGCCGTAGCTCCAAATTACCTTGTGCGCCAGCGACTGCCGCGAAGCAAGCGCCAGATTCCGGTAATCAATCCGCTGGTGCGTCCTTTGCCGGCGCGCGATATTCGTGAATAAATACTTTCAGCGGGCATTTCGCCTAACCTTTTCAGATCCATCTCCTTATATATAGATGCGTATACGCTAGTGGTTTTCGTATAGCCATAGATATTGGGATCAGGAAGCTGAAATGTTTATCTGATATGGACAAGCGCGTGCGCTTATAGTGGCTTATAAATTAAGCAGATGGATTCGAAAAGTTGAAGATAGTTAGAGCACTTGCAGGGCGAATGCAAGGGCCTGCTCAATCTCCATATCTTTGCCAGATTGCCAGGCAAGGAGGCAGGCTTCCTGATTAAGCTGGCTCTGCAAGCTCTCAAGATTCTCTTCATAAGCCTGAGTAGTGAATGGTATCAGGCTAGCCCCAAGCCTTTCGCGGAGCCCTTCGGCAACTCCCAGGAGTGTGGCCGCATGTTTGGCCTCACCTCGTCTATTGAGCAAGAAGGCGATATCTTCAAATGACCTTGAGAGAAACCAGGCTCCTCTCATCTCCTGACAGCAATGCAATGCTTCTCGATATAAAATATGCGCGCGTTGATAATCCCCAAGCTGAATCATTAAACTGCCTAAGTTACGTAGAGGGGCCGAGAGTTCCCACATATCGCCAATCTCTCGTAGTAATGCGATGCTTTCTTCATAGAATGCGCAAGCTTTTTCGCTTTCCCCTTGTAGACGTATAATCGTCGCGAGATTGTTAAGCGAAGTGGCAAGATTCCAGGAGTTTGCTTGCGCGCGAGCCAGGGTGACGCTCTCTGTAGCATAGGCGAGAGCCTGCTGACTCTCGCCTTGAGCCTGAAGAATCTGGCTCACCAGGCGTAGACATATAGCAATTGCCTCCCGATCCTCAGCCATGCGGGCGGCGGCTAAGCTTTCTTGTGCTAGCCCGGCAGCTTCTTCTTGTTTTCCCTGTACCCAGGCTAAAATCCCCGCCCCATGCGCTGCTTTAGCCAGGATTCGTTGTTCTTGATCCGCTTTATGAGCGTGGGCAAGCTCTAATAAGGTTGTAAGCCATCTACTCCCCTCGCTCCAACTGCCTTGATGCAGCCAGAACCAGTAAAGAGCGGCGGCTATACGTAAGCCATGGCCCGCCATATCGTTGTGGCTGGTGCTCCAGGACAAAGCTGCGCGGATATTCTCATACTCCTCTTTTAGGTGCCGTAGCCAGGGTGCGCGTTGAGCGCTACGCAGATGGGACTCACTCTCTTCTGCCATACTTGCATAGAAAGCAGCGTGCTTTTCCTGGAGAAAGCTTCGTTCTGCCTCGTTGGAGTGCTCTGCTAGACGTTCCTGACTGTATTGGCGGATAGTATCAAGCAAAAGAAAGCGAGGCTCAGCGTTGGGGGTAGATCTCTGCACTATTACCAGCGATTTGGCGACAAGCTGTGAAAGGATTTGTAGTGTCCTTTCACTTTTTGGCAAACCAGTCTTCGCTTGCGTGAGCGCCTCCAAGGCTGGGAGCGTCCAGCCTCCGGCGAAGATGCTCACGTGCCGAAAGAGCTCTTGTTCCTCAGTTTCAAGCAACTGGTAGCTCCAATCAAGAGAGGTGCGCAATGTCTGTTGATGTGGTTGGTGGGTTCGCGTACTTCCCGTTAGTAGGGAGAGTGGGGCCGCAAGGCGTTCGAGCAATTGGGTGGCTGAGAGCAGATTCATCCGTGCTGCAGCTAATTCTAAAGCCAGAGGAAGGCCGTCAAGCCTTTGGCAAATCTGGGCAATAGCTACAGCATTTTCGGGAGTGAGCTCAAAGGCTGGATGCACAGCCTGAGCTCGCTCTGTGAAGAGGCGTACCGCTGGGCTGGAGCGGATTGTATCCCAGGCAAGCTGACCCTGAGTCTGGACAGTGGGAACAGGTAAAGGAGAGACGGAAAGGACATGCTCTCCCACGATATTAAGTATTTCACGGCTTGTTACCAGGATATGCAGGTAAGGACAGGTCCTGAGCCAGCTTTCTATGAGTAGAGCGCAGCCTGCTACAAGTTGTTCGCAATTGTCCATGATCAAGAGAATTTGTTTTCGGCGCAGCCAGTTGGTGAGTACCTGTGCTTGATCTGATCCTTGCTCTTCGACTATTCCCAGTGTCATGGCCACCATTTCAAGGATAAACGCCGGCTCGCGTACCGTCGCGAAATCAAAGAACCAGACTCCATCTCTATAATGCTCAACAAGATCCCGGGCAGCTTCGAGGGCCAGACGCGTCTTTCCGCACCCACCGGTGCCCGCTAGAGTTATCAGCCGCGTTGAGGTAAACAGGCTTTTGATCTTTGCCAGCTCTTGCTCTCGTCCCACGAAACCAGTTAAGGGTGTAGGTAGATTGGTCTTCACCTTTTCCCGTTGTGCTGATACTAAGAATTCCTCTCGTCGATCTGACAGAATAGCCCTAAACCATTCTTCATCAAATGGAGGATAGAGCCGTGTAGTGCCCGGTCGCTGCTCATAGGTTTGCTTAACTGCTTGCCAGAGGAAGCGTGCCTCTTCGCGCTCACGTTGCTCTATAAAGAGATCTTCTTCCACGAAGACGCGCAAGAGCTTTTTTAAGTTTTCTGCGGAAGGAAGCCGCTCGCCATTTTCCCATTGCTGGACTGCGCGCACATCTACTTGTACACGTGCCGCTATCTCTGTTTGCTTTAGCTTCCCGCTGTCTGCCAGGCGAGGTCGAGAGCGAAATAGCTTGAAGAGCTGATCCGGTGAGCTCTCTTTGCTTTGTGGATGGGAATATTCTTTATGCATGAACCCTGATTGTACTTTCTTCGACCGTTGTTCCTCTCACCCGAACTCACCCGTACACACCTGTATTCTAGCACCGCCTTATCCTTCGCTACAATGTGATCTGCGATAAAGCCTTGCCAGGCCGGTTGGTGGATAGGCTGTCGTACAGGTGCAAAGAAAATTAGATTGAAAAGGAATCAACGATGAAAGCTTATGAGATTCAACACACATTTGGCATAGACTCTTTAGCCCTGGCTGAGCGTCCACAACCTCAACCGGGTCCAGAGCAAGTCTTGGTACGCGTGCGTGCAGCCTCGCTTAATTTTCATGACCTGGCTATTGTGCTGGGAATTTACGATCCACATCTGCCTTTGCCTCTCGTTCCGCTCTCTGATGGTGCCGGAGAAGTGGTTGCCGTGGGTGATGCAGTGAGTAGGGTGAAAGTCGGTGATCGGGTCGCTGGTTTATTCACCCAAAAGTGGCTGGCGGGTGATCTAACGGCGGAAACGGTTGATACCACTTTGGGAGGACCATATGATGGGGTGCTGCAAGAATACATAGTATTGCCAGAGGATGGCGTGGTTAAGATACCTGAGCATATGACCTATGAAGAGGCCTCTACCCTGCCCATTGCCGCGCTGACTGCGTGGTCGGCTCTCTTTGTACAAGGCGATCTGAAGGCGGGCCAAACGGTTCTGCTGCAAGGAACTGGAGGCGTTTCGCTCTTTGCCTTGCAATTTGCCCGATTGGCTGGTGCCCGCGTGATTGTCATTTCTAGCAGCAATGAGAAACTGGAGCGTGTGCGCGCTCTGGGCGCTGACGAACTTATCAATTATCGTGAAGTGCCGGATTGGCCGGCAAAGGCACGTGAGCTAACGAATGGAAAAGGGGTAGACCTGCTAGTAGATGTAACTGGCAATCTTCAGCAGTCGGTTAAGGCTGTGGCTGTTATGCGCCAGATCAGTATGGTAGGCTTCCTGGGTCAGACTGCAGTTCAGATAGAAAATATTATTCCTATCCTGCAGGGCAATATACGCTTGCAGGGAGTAAATACAGGGCATAGAGAGAGCTTTGAGGCCATGAACATGGCTATTGCTCAGCATCGCTTGCGCCCTGTGATTGATCGCATCTTCCCTTTCGAGGAAGCAGTCGAGGCGTTTCGCTTCATGCAAAGCGGTAAATACTTTGGAAAAATCTGTATTCGTCTTCCCTAGCTGTGCTGAGTGAAGAAAAGGGATACATTAAAGAGGTTGGTGGGTCAGAGAAAGTCCCACCAACTATTTTTGTAGTTGCTTAAGGAAGGCTATGGAGCGCTTTCAGCGCGTAAATATAGATTGAAATATGTTGACTGATTTCAGGGCAGGACAAGAATTCCCGCAGGGGTGTTGAGTCCAACACGATGGACGCCAGGATTGCCCTCGACTATCCGCAGCGGCACTTGTGCATCTTTCCCCAACCAACGCTCTAACCAGGCTCGATCTCCAGGCGTAATTTCAAGCCAGGCAACCCCTTGCGGTTGTGCTGGATGGTGAGCGGGGAGATTCCCAGGATAGAAGGCAGGATCGTCCCATTGCATAAAGAAAGGGAGCCACCCTTCCACAAGGGAGAGTGCTAAGCCAGCTGCGCGCCAGGTGAGTAGCGTTCCATCTGGACGTCTGCGCGAACGGTTCTCCGGGACGAGATCGCGCTCTTTCGCTACCTCATCGATAGTATCGGTGCGCAATGACCAGCGTACCAGGCGGTCTCCATCTTGCGTCTGCCGCAACAAGGCTGAGCCGTATGCGTTGTGCAGAGCTTCTTGTCTATTGATAATTCCCAGAATCTCAAAATAGGTGTCACCTAGAGGAACGATGCGATTAGCTGTGCCCAGACCGGGATGTACGCCACCATCGAGCACGGTAAAACCCCGTGACTCGATCTGGCGTGTCGCTCTATCTAGATCCTGTACACCATAGATTATTTGTGAGAGTGTAAGCATTGTATGGTTCCTAAATACTTCTACAAGAGAACTATGAAAGGTTTCTCTAGAAAATAGTTACTTTACGGGCAAGCTAAATTGCTGCTCTTGTAAACGACTCACAAGGGCTGGTCGGCGCATGAGGGGTCGGACCCAGGCAGAGAAATGGGTTTGAAATTCCTGGCTTGTTTGAAATTGGCTGGCCGCATCACGTAGATCGACTAATAAGCGCACGGCCTCATCGTAGCTCGTCGCACCGCGCGTCACAGCCTCGTTGACTTGTTGCCAGTAGCTATCCTCATGATCATGAACATCCTGCAGATGACGTAGGCGCGCTGCTTGCTGCCTCTCGCGCTCCTCACGTTCCTTGCGAGCTTTGAGGGCTTTACTCTCAGCCAGAAGTGTATCATAAGAAACAGACTTCCCTCGCGGCTGGGCCTGCTCGGATTTGTCAGGATTTAGCGCGCGCAACTCCTTAACCAGCCGGCGGCTCAATCCTGGCTCGTTATGGGCCAGGCGAAGCAAGTAATCTTGACAGCGATCCGTGGGTAGCAGCTTGACCCAGACTGCGAAATCATCCTTAGTTGCTGATGGAGCACTTGCCTGACTATATTGAGCAGCTATGGAGAGTAGTTCCTGGGGTACCTGGAGCAATCTCGCTAATGCCTGTTGTGCTGCTGTTAGCATGGCAAAATTGGGAGGGACTGGTGGCACACTGATTTCGTAGTCTTCCTTCTCCCGTTGGTCAGAAGCGACGGATAGCAGAGAGTCGATGGCATCATCATCCTCATACTCGTCATCATAGTCTCCCAACATACGCTGACCGGCTAACCAGACAATATAGAGCGCGCGGAGGTCGCCATCCATCAACTCGTCACGAATACTGATCAGCGATCCCAGATCATATTCATCCCACTCCTCTGGACCCTCCATTTCACCGAAACTGATGTCAAGGATATCGCAATCGTGGTGTTGTGTGAAGGTAACAAAGTCTTCGAGATCGTAGCCATCGATCAGGTTGGTTGGCAAGGTTCCGTGCGGAAAGCGAAAAGCCAGTTCGGGCGAGCCCCAGTTTGCCCAATAGAGGAAGCCATCGAAAAACTTGTGGAGCACTTTGATAGGGTCATGTTTGAAGTCGCCCCAGTGATATTCGATAAGCGCGTGTGTGGATGTGGCCTTAATATGGCTAGAAAGAGAATTTACTGCATTGAGCTGCACCCGTGTCAAAGGCTGATCGCAGGTCATGAATTCGTAACGCTGATACTCGCTCATCTCGCTTATCCTTCAAATGATATTGCGGCATTAGCTGGTATAAGTCTTCATCTGTAGGCTGATCAGCAATCTTTCTTCTATTTGCTGTCGGTGTTTTATTGCTTATTGCAATCCCATGTTGCATCTGGCCCATCTTAACAGCTGGACAAGGCAGCGGTACTATCGTTAGAAGCCCTCTGAAAAATGACAATGCCAGATGCTAGACATGTAGACGAAGTATCTCTAAATATATGCCAGGAAGCTATGGATACCTGACTTTCCCTATTCTTCTGCTACTGCCATTTAGTGAGTTATACACCAGCGAGATCTTGAAGGCAAGCAAATGTGCAGTATGGCTAGCCCGTCTATAAACTACATTTTCCCAAGGTTCCTCAAGAGCTGTAATGTAGTTTGGAAATGGCTAGAAATGAGTGCCACAATTGAAGCAGTAGCGATGGCTTGCAGGTGCACGAGTTCCGCAAATGGTGCATGTGTGGATGATTTTTTCTATTGAGGCAGAGCCTTCAACAATCTTTTCGAAATGTTCTCGAAAAAGGTCTGTACATTCATCACAGATATACACATTGCCGGGTCCTGCTGTGAGCCGATTAACCTGATTTGCGCTTTTTCCACAGAAGGAACACTTGAGATTAGAATTCCTCACTTGTTCTTGTTTTTCCATAATCGACAACTACCTTCCTCTCAATTCAGAACTAACCGTTTACTCTATTTCTAATTTACCTGCTTCAACATACTTTTGTGTCCAGACTGCAAAGCAACTGGCTCTCTTTATTGATCAAGCACCGAGCAAAGCAAGGCGTTATCCTTGTGGTCGCTAGTGGCTCAGTGCAGCTGCGGCGATTATCCCAATCGCTTTTAGTTTACTACTACTGTCGAGCATCTTCATCAGCTATTGCCTTCATGCATTTTACCTGATATACATGCTGAAATAGTATGGGATACAGAGCTTATCCATAAGATTCGGACCCTCTTGCAAGAACCCCGTAGAAAAAAATAGATGAAATACTTCAGCGAGCCCAGAGCTAAGGAGAACCAGAGCCGCATATCGATCGGGAACTTGCAATGGATCTACTTGTGGGACCGCTATACTGGCACTTTAGTATCTATCGCGCTGGATTTTCATCGGATTCTATCAAACTGCTAACCGATGTGACCCTTGCAGTGCTCAAAGATAAAGCTCTTGTTCTCCATAATCCTGATGAAAGACAGAAATTAGCTGTGGTGGTTTCTATGGGAATAGCCTGAACTTGTGCTCCTGGTAGGAAACCTGGCCAGGCTTGCTTGTTGTTCTATTCTTCTATAAGACGTCGGATATTGCCAAATGTACGGTAGAAGTCACCATGGGCGGCTGTGCGGATCTCATCAACGACATAGCGTGCGCGTTCTTCGCGGATATTTTGTGGGAACTGCACACGCAAGTTGGGATCGTAGCCGGGTGAAACGACGCGCATGCGTAAGCGACTCCACGCGCGGAAACACTCTAAAACGATGCCATCCTGGTCACTGGAGACGGTTTCAAGTGTGGTTGGAGCCGGCGCTGGGGCAACGGGCGGAACTTTCATCTGGACAGCTTGTGGAAGTGTTCCGGCCTGGACAGCCTGGATGGCCGCTTCATTGACATCGATGCAGGCTAGATGCCCGTCAGTGGTGACAATATAAAATCGAACACTCCCAGCGGTGCCAGACCCTCCGCATCAACCAGTTCAGCTTCTGCCTCGGGTTCGCTTCTGCCAGCTCTCTCGTGATGGATCTGGCAAAGTATCTCTTATAAGCCAAACTATCAAAAAATTCTTGTTGCCGGAAGATAATTTCTTGACAGGAAATGAGCGTTGATGCTATAGTATCGGCATAAGCAAGTGCGTGTTTCTTTTTGTGTTTCTTTCTTTACCAGCTCACATCGAGGAGGTGACACTGTGGCGAAGCTTGACACAACACAAGCTGCTTTGGGGATGCATCTATCGCCAGAACCATTCTCCATCATTGATACCGACATTCATGAAGCGTTTACTTCGTTGCAGGACCTTGTTCCGTATTTACAAGAACCCTGGAAAGGACTGATAGCGCGCGAGGCATGGCGAGGTTTTGCACAGCCATTTGCGTATTGGAGCACAGGAGGGTTGAGCCGCGCTGACGCCAAGCCAGAGAAAGGGCCGGCCGGCTCGGACTATGCCCTTATGAGCAAGCAACTGCTGGATTTGTACGACATTACTTACCCCATTCTCACTGGCTATTTTTATCCGGCGGCCATGCAGATGCAGTTTGAATTTGCTGCTGCACTGGCCTGTGCTTATAATGATTGGTTGATTGAGCACTGGCTCGATCGTGACCCACGCCTGCGCGGCTCCATCCACGTTGCGCCACAGGACCCACAAGCTGCGGTGCGAGAGATCGAACGGCTTGCCGAACACCCACAAATGATCCAGGTGATGCTGCCTATCGCGCAGAGAGCCTATGGAGATCCTTTCTACCATCCTATCTTTGAGGCAGCACAACGTCATCATCTGGTCATTGCCATGCACCACACCATCTTTGTCCAGGGTGCGCTCGGGATGGGCCGTTACTATATTGAACGGCACATGATTATTCCGCAGAGTTTCATGTCCGAACTCATTAGCCTGGTCGTCAACGGAGTCTTTGACCTCTTCCCTGATCTGCACTTTGCCTTGCTTGAAGGCGGCTTTAGCTGGCTGCCACACCTCATGTGGCGTTTCGAGCGTGAGTATAAATCACTGCACCAGGAAATCCCGTGGGTGAAGCGCAATCCAGCGCAACACATTCGCGAGCGCGTCAAATTCTCTACGCAGCCCACGGAGGATCTGAGCGCGCAGAACTGGCTCAGGCTGATGGATATGATGGGTAGCGATCAGATGCTGATGTTTGCCAGCGACTATCCTCACTTCGATTTTGATTCGCCGCAGGAGTCGATCCCGCACGATCTTCCAGAACGGGTGCGCCAGCGCATCTTCTTTGAGAATGCCAATGATCTCTATCACTTCGAGCAGGTCCGATGAGATACCATATCTGCCATGAACACGATCTCCCATGCGGGGAGAAACGCGCCATTACCGTGAAGAACATCCCGATAGTCCTCATTCATGGCCGAGACGGAGCATTTCATGCTGTCTACGGACTCTGCTCACATCAGAAAGGTCCGCTCAGCGAAGGGCATGTTACTGGCATGACGACTGGCACGCAAAATGGCGAATATCTCTACACGAGGGAAGGAGAGATCTTGCGCTGTCCCTGGCATGGCTTCGAGTTTGATGTAAAAACGGGTCGCTGCTTGGCTGATCCGCTACGACAACGCATCCGCGTTTATCCAGTGATTGTCGACAATCACGAGATATTTCTCGACATCTAACACCGCAACGAACGTTGTGATGAAAGAGGGCTAGAGAAGTCTGCCACGTCTTTCCAGCCCTCTGAACATGCGTTGTCACATGCGTCATGGCGCATGTACAGCCGCAGCTTACCCGTTCTCTGGTTCTGCCGAGCTGACGGTCGCGGATACTGTGGCTCCATCCAGCTCCTTCTTCTGAGCAATCTCAGACACCTTCTCAAGGATTTCCCCTTTTGTCTCGCTGCCGAGCAAAGCCACAGCTGCCACGCCGACAAGGCCAACGACGGCCACAAAAATATATGCCCGTGGAATGCCTCCACCTGTGGAGAGAATAAACGACATAATGAAGGGAGCTAAAGCCCCTCCAAGAAAGCGACCAATGCCCTCAATAAAGCCTACTCCGGTCTCCCGTACTCGTGTGGGATATTGCTCAGCTCCATAAATCTTCAGAGCAGGATCTACTCCAATCCCAAAGAAAGAAAGGATGATGCCAGAGGCAAGACCCAGGAAAGCGATATGTGGCAGACCCAGCGCTTTTGTCAGCGTCCCTGTAGAGCCAAAGAGCACTGCACTGAGACAGGCAACGATCGTGAATAACAGGATGGTTGGTTTTCGCCCCCATCGCTCTACTACAAATGTCTCTGCATATTTGCCGGGAATGGATGCTAGCACGATGATAGCCGTCACCAGGAAGGCATTTTTTACAGCGTACCCCTCTTTAATCAACACTGTTGGGGTATAGGTCTGAATAGCGTAGAAGAGGAAGAGGATACAGGAAAAAGCAATCCACATCATGAGCGTCCGCTTGAGGTAGGCACCTCGAAAGATCATCCCGACCGGCACGACTTTTTCAGTGATAACAACTGCCGTTTCGCGTTCTGGTTCGGGCAACTTTTTCCCGGTACGACGTTCGATATACTCTTCGAGAGCACTTACAATACGATTAGCAGATGCATGCCGACCTTTACTTTGTAACCAACGGGCCGATTCTGGCATGGCAAAGATCAGAACTGGGACAAAGAGGAGCGGGAGGCCACCAATGTAGAAGAGATAGCGCCAGCTATCGACGGGAAAGGCTGGCACGATCAAAAGGGCCAGTACGGGCGCAAGGAAGTAGCCAAATGACAAGAAGGAGTCCAGAATACCAGTCATCGCACCACGCAGACGACGTGGCATGTACTCTGAGGCAATCGCATAGGGAATAGGAAAGACAGCTCCCATCCCGAAACCAGAGATGAGCCGCAAGGCAAAAAGCAAGGGAATATTCGTGGCCAATCCGCAGAGGAAAGAAAAGACGGCGTACCATGCAGTACCAAAAATAAGCACCCTTTTGCGCCCAAATTGATCGGCAATCCAACTCGCCGGAACAATCGCGACGACAATGCCTAACGTCGAGGCAGCTACTAGCCAGCCTTGACTGAACGCATTTAGAGGATAGTGTTTATTGATAAGTGGCAATGCATTGCCGATAATGCCGATATCGTACGACTCGATGAACCAGGCGATACCAGCAAGCAACATGATGCGCACAATGACCCAGTTCACTGGGAGCCGATCGATGCGCTCGGGGATGTTTTGTTGAAGTGACGTTTCATTCGTCATCATGGTATGTAGCTCCTCGCCGCATGGTGCGCTGAGCAGCAAAACACGCATGCAATAATAGGGACAATAAGAATGCAGATTGCAAGCCACACAGGCACTCATCAGCCATGTTTGCGCTCCATCGGCTCTTTGCTGATGGGAGCCTGCGAGAAAGCCGAATATCCTGAGCCTGGAACTCCCGTTTGTGGCCTCGTCGGGAGAGTGGGCATATCTGTCACTGTGTCGATCATCGGTAGTGGAATAACCGGCATATCTTTATAATCTGCGGGTGTCGTTGTGTCCTTTCTTTCCCTGAGACCAATGGACCGAAAAAGCAGCGTACAGAGTATCGTGAGCAGAAGGTTTACGATCAGTGCCACCAATCCTGTGTACACCTGTACTTGAGAGCCACCAAGCACAAATGGATACACCGAGCTGAAATGTTGTGAGGCAAGCATCCAGGTACCAAGCCCGATGCCTCCAATCAGCCCAACAATCAATGCTATTGTATGGAACCAGCGTGTGTATAGGCCAAGAAAGACAGCTGGCAAGGTTTGCCGTATCCAGACGCCGCCAGCAAGTTGCAGGTTACTGGCAAAAGCTGTGGGAAGAAACAGGATGAAGATCAATGCCCCAAATTTGACCAGGAAAGCTGCTATCTTCGCTGCGTTTGACTCTTCACGTTCGGTACTATTCGGGCGCACGTACGGGCGATAGATATTGCGGGTAAACAAATTCGCACAACCGATGGACATGATTGCCACAGGAACTAGCGCACTCACCGCAAGCGCAGCAAGTGCAAAGCCGGAGAACCACGCGGGGAACAGGTGAGAAGTAAAGAGCGCAAAGATCACAGAATTAAAGTGGTAGATGGGCGAAGGTTGAATACCCATCGCAATAGCCACAAAGCCGAGAAAACCGCTCAAAGCAATCAAGATAATGAAGGCCAGCATCAAGATAGCATTACGCCGAATGACTTTGTTGCCGCGCGCGCTGAGCACGACAGTTAGCGTATGCGGATAGAGCAGGAAGGCCAGCGCAGAACTTAAGACGGTGGTAGGATACGAAACCATCTGGGCCTTTGCTAGCGTCAGGTGAAATGCACCAGGATCTTGTATCGCCT
The DNA here is from genome assembly GCF_004208415.1 of Ktedonosporobacter rubrisoli. Lineage (GTDB taxonomy): Bacteria > Chloroflexota > Ktedonobacteria > Ktedonobacterales > Ktedonobacteraceae > Ktedonosporobacter > Ktedonosporobacter rubrisoli. Next base: position 10,350,074 of record NZ_CP035758.1, read on the forward strand.
TCCGACTCGCTTCAGCAAAGATAGTGCCAAAACCACCGAGTCTGCTAGGTAAGTAGAGAAACGCAATTACAATCGCGAGCCAGATCATCACTCCTTTGATGATAGCAATGGTGGCATCAGACCAGGAATCTGGCTCAGTTTTGCTGGTCTCAAGCTGTTTGAGGGCTGTAACTCTCATCTTGGCAAAAAAATGTTAAAGGAGCAGCCCGATTCCACTTTGTTTAATGGAAAAGGGAATGGGACAACCTCATCACTATCCTGACAGAGAGGGCAGGTTGCATCTCGCATCATTTCCTGCCATTACCTTTTTGAAAATATCTTTACGGGCGAATACATAAAACAGCCTTGGAAAAGGTGCTGCTACCGCATGCTTCAGAAATTATAGAGTATTAGAAACTCTCTCGTACCCTTTTGTCCACCTTTCATTGGAAACAAAGCGCTATTGCCCTTATAATAAGAAAAAATGTCTATATTTCTTAATACCTTCAAATCTTTTCCTATATTAATACTTTGATTTTAATATGTCAATAGATTTATTTGCTTACAGTAACTATTTAAAAAACTTCTGCGTTTTTTAACAAAACTTTTATATAACAAGCAAAGAGCATTTAATGCTGATGTGAAGGAGGTTGCGAAAGTTATTCTCTGGGCTGTTGGCCATTTCCTGACAAAGGGGTAGAACAGGATGTTCTCAGGTATTTTGTAACGCTTATCGACAGAGAATGAGGAGAAAAACAAGATCACTTCCTTTTCCTGTGCTTTCATCATTGAAGCAACAAATGAGTTCAGAAACTGTGGTCCTAAAACATTCTTTCCCATGCTTGTATCATCTCTGGTGTCAGTACATCCAGGAGGCACTGCTATGATCGCCTCGCTGCAAATTCCACTTGACCTTGGTAGGGAAAAGGAACTGCCTCACGCGTAGCGCCCCTGTTGAGCTGAGCACTTGCTTATCTGACAACTCTATGACGGAGAAGAGTTTGTAGTAGTTTCTGGCTGTAATAAGTATATATCTTGACACACGGCATATAGGAATACATACTATTCAATGACAATTATTCGCTAAAAGCACGTATTTATCCCTGCAGTATAATATTTAACAGAATTCCTCAATTTGTTATGGGGCAGAGTTCACGCTGAGATCTTATGAAACGAGTGGACGAAACAGCAATACCACTCACAAGTGCATTTGGAGCGCAAATGAATCTTTTAGGTTTCTTACTCGCCCCTCTGTCACCTCTCTCCTGTCACCAGGTTGTAAGGGAGTTTGTTATTGTGACAAACCAAGTGCCTGTATACCTGGAGGAACAAAATATTCTTGCACGGTGGGTAATTGTTCAACGGGCCTTTATGTACAAGTAAATTTATATTTTGTGGATACGGAGGGCGACTGCCTCCCGCAGTGTGATTGTCTTGAACAATGTCCTTGCGCATAAGTTAAGTGAGTAATTAAACTAAGCCTGGCTGTTTTCCCTTGGCGTGAAGATAATATCTGCGATATGGTTACCATCCCAAGAAATTTGGTTAGATGAAGACAAAGGAGAGCTATTATGCCTACAAAGGGTAAACTTGAGAGTACTAACCAACCTAATCCTTTAGCAAGCGTACACGGTAAGCCAATGATTGGTATGGAAATGCCCGGCCTCCGTTATCTTGGACGTGTCATTATTGAGTTGTATGAGACAACAGATAAAGTTGAGCCTGATGACAGGAATCTTGTGACCTCCGTTGATACAGCTCAAGATGTGAACATAAGCTCGAAGACACTTCTCCAACGTGTTGCCAGTGCTATTTCTACCCAGGTTGCTAAAACTACAAAATAAGCATCTGGTGAAACATTTGAAAGGGAAGTGTAGAGTAGGGCAGATGGGGATTTTCTGGGCCGAAGGCCATGCATCTTTGCTGGCGAATGGTCTATTGATCGTCGCCGCCAGCAATGGTATCTATTGATCTCAGGAGGGCAAACTAAAGGGAACAGCCAGCGTGGGCGAACCATGCCTGGGCTCTTGTACGAATGGTCTTGTGTTTGCATCATGATCCTTCCTTGCTCGGTGATGCCGTCAATGACCGAGATATGGTCACGAGTCAATGGGACCTTCAAGCTCGGCGTGTGGCTTACAGGAGCAGACTATTGTTATGCACTTTTGCTCCCTGGCCCTGGCACAAATTAGTGCGATGCTCGCTCTTGCTCTGCCTGTGCTTTAGATCTCATCAACAGGCTTTCCAAAGTGTATCTCCAAAAATGGTAGACGAGCTGTTCCTGTTGGCGATTTATTCCCAACAGACGATTACAATGCATATGGTTGAGGCTGTGCCAGATAGGCTCTAGAGGTCCCCAGAGGAGATCCAATGCAGAGAGGTGTTCGAGCTCATTTGTTAAAGAACGCACATACGATCGATGCGGTTCTAACAAGCGCAAGAGATCTGCAGGCTGTCTCCCCAGGTTGGAAGCATTAGAAAGGTGGGAAGCAGAAAGTAATTCACAATACCATTTACGCTGCGGGCGAAATTGCGCCTTGAAGGCGTATTTGTCAGTATACCTATCAAGCCACTGCAAACGCAGTTGGGGCTCTACGCCCCACATAGTAGAAAATTGGTCAAGTAGAAAAACTGCAAGAGCTGTTGCATCCAAGGAAACCTGCTGCATGGCCAGTGCACATAGACACTCACTTACTATTGTGCTATCTATACAAAATAATTGCTCAGCTAGTGCCATTGCATCCGGCCCTCCATAGCGCTCTATCTCCTGCTCATAGGTATCAACGCAATAACTGCGAATGCTCCCTTTCTGAGCAAGCTGTTGACTCCATTGAAGAAGTGTCATGAGCAATTCATAAGGATCAACATCAAGCTTACTATGAAAGCGCAGGCGCAGATGAGGATATGGATCATCGTAGCGAATGAAAAACCACATATCGATTTTGCCCTGCTCTCTCAGATTTTTGGCCATCGTGCGAATAGGCCCGGCTATCAATTCATCCTGTTGATAGTGAGCAACAAACCATTTAAGATAGCTCCAGCGTGTGCCAGGATAATGGCTGCGATCTTTCTGTCCGATCACAGGTCTGTGCGCAGTCAAGGAAGTCTTTAGCAAGGTTGGAGATCGTTGGGATGGTTGTTGGGAAATATTGGCCCCGCGCCGCAACAATGGTACAACAATCTCAGAGCAATAGGCAGCCCCTTGCTCATCATGCAGCCAGAGATGCTGAAAATCAGGTAGCATCTCTTGCAATATGACCACTTTGTCAGCAGCGCTGTTTATCTCTTCGAAGAGTTCGTTTACCAATATGGGATGTTCTAGGTCTAAGAGAAGTCGCCTATCTGACTCGACAAAGTAGACATAGCGTGGAACATGCCAACGTTCGCGCCATATCTGCAAGCCCCGAAATTGGCGAGCCTTGCGGCTCCCGTTCCCCGCTGCGGCGATTGTGCTCTGCGTGAGATTCCACTGTGCCGGGCATAAGACAAGTGTTGAAGTGAGACTGGTTTTGATGACGACGCGTGGTAAAAATGGCATGTGAGCCAGTGCTCCCCAGGAAAAACTTTGCAAGCAAGGGGTGCCATCGCTGCCGATTTCTGATAAAAAGCGGCAAAGATTGGGGGCACTTTGTATATTAAGCATGTGGTTGGCCCGCACTATGACCTGTTTTGCTAAACGGAGTGAGCGCAGGTAGAAGCGATTATCCCTGATCCCAACCACCAGATCATTGAGATCAATGACCCGATCTGCTGGAAGCGAGGGAGTCGTTCCCACAGCAATCTCATATTCATACAAGGCAGGACGAATGGTCAGATTCGCTGCCCGAGCCTTGCGTGGTTGGTAGGTCAGTTCGACTAGAATAGCATCTTGAAAACATGCTTCCTCATGCCTGGCAAAGGATCGCAAACTTGCTCTACTTTTCTGATCCAGGATGTCGAAGAAACGCCCGAAAGTGCATCCGGCTGCTTGAGAGCCACAATTTCTGCTAATAATAGCAGCAAATTTTCCCTGGTCCAGATCAGACTGTGAGCGAGCTTGCAGCTGCATATAGATCTCTAGCGAAGGCGGTGCCTCTTCAAGTGCAGGTCTCCATTGCTCAAGTTGACGAACAAGGGCCTCAGTTAATTCTATCTCCTGCTTTCCACCATGTAAGGCCTCTGCTAGCAGCGTTTGCAAAATACGTTCTCGCCGGGAATGGCTTTCTGGCGCAAGAAATTTACGCCTCTGATAGCATGGAAGAGGATGCTGATAGGTGTCAGGTGCATCCAATCCATTCTCAGGGCTAAGCAAATCAAGTAGCGGAACATCCACATGTTCACCATAGCGTGCACGAAAATGGGCTCGATATTCCTGGAGGTGCTGTGGCCCTCGTGGCTGAGGAGACAGCCGTAAAAGAAGTTCGCCTGCATATGCTGCTATCTCGCCAATACGCGTATGTAGCGTAGAGGATTTGAGCTGGAGCGCTGCGTCTATCTGCAACGGAAATTGAAGCTGAGCACCAGATCCCAATCTCTTAAGGCTTTCACCAAGGCAATGCAGTGAGCGCCGGGAAGGAGTGTGGAACTTCGCGTCAAAAGCAGATAGTTGTTGCTTGATATGCTCAAGAGCGGTATGTAGCTGTCCTTGACCTTCTAATTGTGCTAGCACATGAGCAACGTAGTGGAGAGGAGATCCTTCGAGCAACGGAGGATGAAGCTGGCTGAGCAAGAAACGATGCTCCCATAATTGTTGCAGAAGCGTGTCTACATGTGCGCTTGTGGCCTGTGGAAAGCTTTCTAAAAGCCGTGCGTGCAAATCTACATAGGCAATTTCCTGGCGCGCCAGTTCTAAGACGCGACGCACTACCGAAGTCGCGCTAAGAGAAATAGTACGATTATCATATCTTCCATAAGCATCAGCATACGGCAAAATAATGCGCTCGCCCGAAATATAGAGCGTTTGATTCGTGCGTAGACGTGACTGAGGAAGAAATGCCGGGCTTTTTTCAATTTCTTCGATCAGTGCTAATAACCAGTCCATATCCGGGAGAGTGCGAATATGATGAAAGGTCGGGACGGCCAGGATGAGCGCAGTTTGTGTATCGAATGTACCCGCTGCTACCCCAGCAAATAGACCGAAAGGTGTTGGGCGCGTACTCATACGAATCAGATAACGTAGGAAGCTAGCATAGCTGCGTTCAGTACGAGGGGATATTTTTTGCTCGGAGCCAGCAGAGCGGTTAAGGCTCGCAAGAAGAGCGGGGCTGGCGACCTCAAGAGCTAACTGAAGTTCTGGAGAATGCGCCAGCGTTTGTAGGAGAGAATAGCACTTTTGTTGCTGAGCATCTATTGTCGCGTCTACATCGTCCTCTGCGAGCGTCGAGATTGCAACAGATGTGTTTGTGGTGATCTCCTGGAAACGCGTGGCAGGTAATACAGGGGTGCGCAACATGTAAATAGCAGCAGGCTGATAAAGCGCGTAAGAAGAAATAGAGGGAGAAGTTTCCTCAGCCATAAGCAAGAACTCCTTTTCCTGTAGAGAGGCTATTTATTTCCTTTCCTTACGTCAAGCTAGCAGTAAAATACGGCTCCATGTAGGGAAAATAGAAGTTGCAGTGGCTAACAATGCCATAACTATACCGGGAGCTCCAGTTAGCCAGCCAGGCTGGTCAATAGCGATACCTTTAATACTATCGCGAAAGCCAAATGGAGTATCGGGATGAAATGTGCTCAACAGGCGTCTGAGCAGTGGATGAACATACTGAATGATTGGTGATTCGGGGCATTCGTGTGCAAAATGCAGGCAGGTGAGAAGTAAACCAGCAATTCCATAGCAGAGATTTGGAGATGTAAGCCGTTGTTGGGCTGGTGGACGTCTGAGCGCTGCTTCCATCGCCTGGAGCGAACTCTGGCGAAACTGCTCGTTATCCAACGCCTGTCCTGCCAGCCAGAGGCTGCGAGCGACGCCAGGGCTTCCATAACACCAGGCTGCCCATGTTCCTGCCAGCGAGCGTATGGCAAGCTGATCTTCTGCAGCTTCGAGGGGAACGGCCGCCGGCCAGTTTATACCCCAGGTATCATATACACAATGTTCTAGCAACCATTTGCTCAAGTAGGCTACTGTTTCGTCAAGACCTGGATAGGTATATCCATGGAGACGAGCCAGCGCGAGAGCCGCAAGAGGTCCTGGAATCCCATGCGCCATACCACAATTAAAATATCCTGAGGGAAAACTCTGGCGATAAAAATCCTGAGGAAGTGCTTGAGCCGGGATAAACCAGCGCTCTCTTGCTTTGATCTGGCCTGGCTCTCCAAGCCAGGTTAAATACTCAACTAATGTCTCTATTGCAGGCTGCGCTAGTTCGGGAAATGCGAGAGAAAGCGTATCGCTGAGAAAGTAGGCCAGCAGACCAGCAGCGCCGGACACTACATTGTATTCTTTTGTGGTGATTTCTTTCTCCTTCTGCTTGTTATGCCATATATAGCGCTCAATGGTCCGACATAAGAGGCGATAAAGCTCGCTTCTGGTCCGTTGATAGCATACAGTTTCCTGGTCAAGGTAGCAGAGTATGAGGTTGAGCCCGCTCACTCCCTCAAAAAGACCTGGGGATTGAAACCCTTGCTCGTGCGTGCTTTGCGCCGCAAATTGTATATGTGCTCGTGCTACTGTATGCCAGTCTCGTTCTGGGAAACAACGCGCAAGATAGCCGTAAAATAGTGCTAGGCCTACTGTGCCCCCAACTAATGATGAGGCTGACCACCGATATGTATTAAGGGTCGGTGTTGCTAAAGTTTGTATGCAGTTATATACGTCTTCGGGATCGTATAAGCGTTCAGCAAGCCAGAAGGCAATCTCTCGTATCTGCTGGCATAATGGGCCATCGATGAGTGGTTTCCACTCGACCTTCTCTGGAAGATACATGCTTTCCTGCTTCTTGATTAACTTCTCTTGATGCTCTTCCATATATTAATCTTTCTCTTTTTTGTCGCTTTGCTTAGCTAGATATGTAAATAATAGAGGTAATACCCCAAATATGTCAAGCCTCTTGCATTTCATATCACATATATCTGCTATATTTTATATATGTGCTGCTTGCAATATTGACATTTGCATATCTTGTATGCTATTTTACCAGAGATAAGGGAAGAAGATTATCCTACTTAATTGGTGGTAGTGTGTTGGAACAAAGCTCCAAAGGGAGAGATAAGTAGTTTTAACACAATTGAGCGTTCGTTGCATATCAGACAAGGAGATTATAATGCTTCAAGAAGAGAAACAGGTATTTACCCAGGAATTTAACCTGAATATTCGTATTTCTTTTACGCCGGAGAAGTTCGATCTGCGTACATCCCCAGATATGTCAACAGGGACGGATGATAGTTGTTCGCAAGGGCTGATCCCTTCACCTCCTAACGAGGAATAATTTCTCATAGTATCTCTTCCCTATCTCTTTCTTTCTCCCTTGCTTGATGTGCCAGATAGGAGGCTTGTGTGCCACGATTTAAGGCAGCTCTATTTCTTCTACAAGCGTATTTAAAGAACCAGTTACCTACTCTCGTTGGTCTATTCCTTGTCTTCATCATCAATACTGCTCTGCTTACAATTGGCCCGCTTATTTTACAAACGTATCTTGTGAATATAAACAGGTCTGATAGTCATAGCTTGCTTATTTATATTGCACTCCTCTTTTTAGGTGTGGCCGCGATCAGTCCGCTATTCTCTCTGCTTGAAGTCTTTGTTGCGGAAAATCTTAGCTTACAGATAACAAATCAACTTCGTCTGGATCTGACTCTTCATTGCCTGCACCAGGACCTTGATTTCTCTCTCAAATATCCCCCCGGGGAACTGATTGAGCGCGTAGATGATGATGTCTCAGATCTCAATAATTTCTTTTCCCGCTTTTTAGTCTCTATCGTTGGCAACGCATTCCTGATCGTTGGTATTCAGGTTATACTTTTTCATATTGATTGGCGTGTAGGCACATTAATGCTCCTATTTTCTGCCGTCTCTCTTTTGGCAATTAATCGTTTACATACTCTCAGCGCTCCACATTGGAAAAACGTGTTGCAAATGAGAGGAAAGCTTTTTGGCTTTCTAGAAGAACGACTGGCTGGAACAGAGGATATTCGCGCTTGTCATGCGGAAATGTATACTCTTCGTGGCCTGGTCGAACGTACTCGCTTGCTTGTGCGCAAACAGCGCAGGGCATTACAAATGATCTTTGCGACACGCAGTACCATGGTGGTGCTATTCAGCGTTAGTTCTGCCCTGGCCCTGACTCTCAGTATTTATCTCTATGCGCTAAGGGCTATCGATATTGCAACGGTCTATACCATCTATTATTTTACTGTTTTGCTGAATTCGCCCTTAGAGCAGATTTTAGAACAGTGGCGCAATCTTCAGCAGAGCACGGGCTGTATTACGCGTATTGTGGAACTGCTTGAGATTCATAGCAACATTAAAGATGGCGAGCGCATGCTGCAGGTAACCGGTCCTCTGGCGCTGGAATTTCGTGATGTCTCTTTCTCTTATGCAGAGGGAACTCAAGCTCTACAGAAAATAAGCTTTTCACTGCGGCCCGGAGAAATTCTGGGTTTGATTGGACGTACAGGAAGCGGTAAAAGTACGATTACTAAATTGCTCGCACGCTTTCATGATCCCCAGCAGGGTGTTATTTTAGTCAATGACATACTGTTGACAGAACTGAACCTGCAATCTTTGCGCGCTGCAATAGTTCTGATCAACCAGGAAGTACAGATCCTGCACGCGACGGTGCGTGAGAATATAACCTTATTTGACGATACGATCTCCGACGAACGCGTGATCCAGATACTGGAGAAGCTAGGATTGGACCAATGGTATCAAGGTCTGCCAAAGGGTCTGGATACCAGGCTTACCCCAGGTGAATTTGGTCTATCGGCAGGTGAAGCTCAGTTACTTGCCTTTGCCCGCGTCTTTCTCAGCAATCCTGGCCTGGTTATTCTTGATGAGATCTCTTCTCGCCTTGATCCTGTTACAGAGCAGCGCCTGGAAAGAGCTCTTGACTATCTTTTGCAAGACCGCACGGCAATCATTATCGCGCATCGCTTACTCACGCTGCAACGAGTTGATACGGTACTAGTGTTAGAGAATGGCACCTGCATTGAACAGGGGCTGCGGCGGCAACTGGCTGATGATCCCCACTCGCATTTTGCCCAACTTCTCCAAAAAGGCAATATGGAGGTGCTGCAGTGAAGAGAAGCCCGCTCTGGTATATCTGGCGTCTGGCACGTTATCGACCAGGACTTTATCTGATCAGTGCGCTTTGTAGCGGTGTGCTTTTCTATTGTTTCCCTTTGTTGCCCGGTCTCATTGTACAATACATCTTTGACCGGCTGGCCCCCATCAAGAATGGCATTCCTCTCTCACTGTGGCTTTTTCTGCTGCTGCTCATTATCATTGCAATAGTACGCTTTTTCACTATTCTTTTGGCCCGAACTGCACAAATCACGCTAGTCCTGACCCTGCAAACGCTTTTACGCTTGAATGTTTTTGCCTATATTTTGCAGCAACCCGGGGCGGATGCCCTTCCTTCATCCTCTGGGGAGACGTTGAGCCGATTACGCAACGATGCCTCATGGGTCTCTGATTTTGTCTGCTGGGTATTTGATCCTTTCGGGCAATTTCTTGTGCTCATTATAGCGTTAACCATTCTTTTCCTCAATTCGCCATTGGTTACACTTACTGTCTTCTTACCGGTATTGCTTGCACTCTCTCTTATTAATGTGCTACGCCGACGTATTCAGAAGTTTCGGCAGGCCAATCAAGAGGCGATTGGTGAGATCACGAATCTCCTTGGCGATATTTTTTCTGCTCCCCTCCTGCTCAAGTCGTTTAATGCTGAAACGCGGGCCATACGCCGCCTTGATCGCGCCAATGCGGTACTGCGCAAGGCGGCTTTAAAAGATGCTCTTATCAGTCAGACAATGGAGGTTTCGTCGCCGTCGATGGCGAACATCGGAACCGGTCTGCTGCTCTTGGTTATCGCTCTTTTCTGGCTGCAGAACCGCTTTAGTTTGGGCAGCCTGGCACTCTTTATGTCTTATCTGGGTTGGTTAACAACGCTGGTAAGCCAGTCTGGCGGTCTATTCACACGCTATCATCAAATGCAAATCTCCCTCAAACGCCTCCTGGCTATGTTGCCACAAGATAGGGCTGAAGAGCTTGTACAGCATAATCCTGTCTATCTCAAAGGACCATTACCAGAATCTGTGTCATGCGAAGAACGCACGACTGATAGCTTGAAAACGCTTAAAGTGCAAGCTTTGTGCTACCAGTATTCTGGATCGCAGCGTGGAATAGAGAACATCAACTTTTCGCTCCGAAGTGGAACTCTGACGGTTATTGTCGGTCAGATTGGGTCAGGAAAAACTACGCTTTTACGTGCATTGCTCGGCCTTCTACCTGCGAAGTCCGGGATTATCACTTGGAATGATGAGGCGGTAGCAGACCCTTCCACCTTCTTTGTTGCTCCCCATGCTGCCTATACTCCTCAGGTTCCGCGCCTTTTTAGCCAGACCCTCAAAGAGAATGTCTTGCTTGGATTACAGGAAAACACACTTATGCTGCAGAAGGCGCTTCACACAGCAGCTTTACAAAATGATCTCGCTCAGTTGGATATCCACCTTACTACTCAGGTTGGTCCGCGGGGTACCCGGCTCTCCGGTGGCCAGATTCAGCGTATTGCCCTGGCCCGTATGCTGGTTCGCGAGGCTGAGCTGTTGGTGATCGATGATGTCTCGAACGCGCTGGATGTTGAAACGGAAGAGGCACTCTGGGAGCGTGTTTTGGCCGGCCAACAAACCTATCTGGTGGTTTCTCACCGGCGCGCGCTTCTCAGGCGAGCGGATCAACTCCTCGTTCTAAAGGAAGGAAGGCTGATTGCGACAGGAGATCTGGAGACGCTTCTGGCTACATGTGAGGAAATGCAGGAGCTCTGGCAAAGCGCGCTCTAGGCAGCTATTCTAAGAGGTACAATTTGCGAAGTTCTCCATCCCTAGAAGGGAGGAGCTTCGACAGGCTCCCACGCGGGTGGGCTTGTCGAGCGCCTCTTCTGGCCCCTCAAACACTTCTACAGAGCGAAAATCGCATATGAGAGGACGATGTTTATTCAGCAGGTGCACAAACGATACGAGCCAGTTTAAATATAACTTTTCTCAATGCCAGATGGCCCGCAGAGAATAAGCATCTTTTTGCGTTCACGACCGGAGAATATCTTTTTGAATGATTCACGCCACACTTCACGCCCAAGCGGGTGGCTCGTATCCAAGCAACAAGAAATGATCGCCACAGATCTATTTCATGGTGTAGCTATAATCCCCCTCTTCACGCAACTGCCTTCTGGCAAGCATTTCTCAGTCCTGCGGCTAGCTCTGGACGGCTCTCTAAGCAGTGCCAGAAGAACGCCTCACGTTCTTGTCTAGAACGAGCACAATTTCTCTTTTGCGTCACAACACCATACTTGTCACGGTCGCAGTAATAGGAATTTGCCAGACCCATCGTCTTGCCAGATAGGCTCCCCAATCACTTACCTGGATCTCTACATCTTCAGATTCTCTGGCGAAGACGTGATGCTGGATACGCGCAGGGAGCCGTGCCTCAGTCGTTGGAAGGAAATTTGCCACCGAGCAGTCGTAGCCTTATGAGGGAGGATGAGCATCTTTGGAAAAAGCCTTTCAGACTCCACAGCTATGTTCAAAAGATACCCATCTTCCAAGGGGAGAAGCAGGACCTCCTCCTTATAGCTTGATGCCCCCAATCCTCCTTCTCTACCCGGCTTGGCTACTCTCCTGTCGAACGTTGACCGACCACACAAATGAGCTCACCGGGGATCTGGATTCTCCCATCGCTAGTTTGGTAGTGTCGTGCTGCCTCCGTAATCTCCTGCCAGATCTGCAATTGGTGGTCAGGACTCAAGTGGGCTATCATGGCCTTGATAGGAGGAGCAATGTCCCGCTGAAAGCGGGTATAGTCTTCAGCCGTAGCAAATTCCCATACTGGCGTCATCAGTTCGCTGCGCACGTCGATGAAACCAGCCAGCTCAAAAGCGTGGGTCAGCGCGCTGACATCGGCCAGGCTAAAGGGGCCAGGCGAGCTCGACGCCTGCGGTGGCGCTTGGATATGTCGGCCCACAACGGCTAAAGCCAAACTGGCAACAGGGGCTTTGTCGGCCCTACTCCAGACTGCTGCTGCCAGTCGTCCTCCCATCTTCAAGTGTTGCCGCATCCCATCGAGAGCGGTGACGAGGTTGGGGAGAAACATCAAGCCCCAACGGCAGAGTATGGCATCGAAGTACCCTTGTGGCAAGTCGAGTTGCTCCGCGTCACTGATAACAAAAGTGATGTTCTCTAAGCCGTGCGCTCCTGCCCGCTCCTTCGCAATTGCCACCATCTCGGGAGCAAAGTCAAGAGCCATCACTTCTCCTGTTAGTCCGACGCGATGAGCGGCGGTCACAGCAGGTTCGCCGATGCCAGTGGCAATGTCGAGGACCCGCTGACCAGAGAGAATGTGTGCTACGGTGATCAAATGATCGGAGACTTCTTGTGCAGCCCGTTCAAAGGACTCCCACCAGCTCCGCCACCCGAGAGCAACGTTGTTCCAGCCCTGGCGTTGGTTTTCTTTGTAGCGCGTCGAATCAAAGAGGGGAGTACTCATAGTTCTTCTCTTTCTTCTCTTGAATTGGCAGCATCATTGGCTGCTAGCCTAAACTAGGTTGATTTTCTACCAAATTTGGTATGCTATAATAGTAAGAAAATCAACCTAATTTGTCAAGTGAAAGGATGATGCCAATCTATGACTGAAAACCAGCAACCGTACCCTCCCTTGCTAGGCCAGCACATCAATACTGTTTTGCTGGTCATCCTCGACCGCATCCTCTCCGCGCTGCACCAGTCGGGCTTTACCGATCTTCGTCCTGCTCATCTCTCTATCTTTAGGAATCTCGTTCCCCACGGGCTCCATATCAGCGAGCTCGCTGAGCGTGCGGGCATCACCAAAGCCTCAGTCATCTACCTGGTCGATGATCTGCAAGAGCATGGCTATGTGCAACGACTCCCCGATCCTAGTGATGGCCGCGCTACCATCGTCCAGTTCAGCGAGCGTGGATGGGCAACCTATGAGGTAGCGACAACGGCTGTACGTTCGCTTGAGGAAGAGTGGGCCAGAGCTGTGGGTCGAGAGGAGATGGAGGCCTTTCTTGCTATCCTTGCTCGTCTAGCTTCCCTCTCATCTGAAAGCGAGAAGGCAGCACAGATCCCCAAACCGCGTTCTGCTCGCTTGCGTGGCAGACGTCATACGGGCCTCTGAAAAGTGAGAGACACTTTCCACAAAGCAGATTGGCGATGGAACCTCAAGCAAAGATTCTCGCGTAGGAAACAGAGTCCTTGGCTCAACCCCATTGAACTTAAATGGATATGTGGCAAGCGCACTGCTTGATGGATTGACTCTTAATCACAGCCGCGCTGGGTTCGGCCTCTCGCCCCGCTGTGACAGGCACCTGCATGCGCAGGGCCGTACGTACGTGATCCCAGAGCCCTTCCTGCCACCATTTCCGCAAAGAATGATGAAATGGCCTGCCAGGCCGGGAAGTCATGGGGAAGTGCACAAAAGGCGGCAGCGGCTAGGCAACACAGGCAGAATGGCATCCGCAATCGTCAGTCGCTCCTGCACGTAAAAGGTCGCCTCTGGCTTGAGGGGCGGGATCAGCGGTTCCAAGATGGCCCACTGCTCATCGGTGAGGTTGGAGGGATCGTTTAGATACGGGCATGTTCGAGACATCGCTTTGCTCTTGGTTGGGAACTCTTCTGAAAAACGTTGCTTCTTCCTCCCCTATCATCTCAGCACTCCATGGTCTCTCCAAGCACGGCCACGCATCTTGCTCTTTCTTCCCCTTTTCTCTTTTTTGTCAGGTCAAAAGAACGCATCAAAGGGAGCTGCTCCCTCCAAGGATCATGGGAATCATACACATTCTCAATGTCTTTGGACTCAATCCTGCAAAGCTCCAATATATTGTGCATACTCCTGTGACCTCTGGGAGAATTGAGTACACCCAGGTGAGCATCAGATGGATACAGATGCCGGACTTGACCCAAAAGCCGATATGTGTGATACTTCTCGTCTGAACTTGGGTGAAGTTAATGCGCTTCTTGAAGTGCTCTAAATCTTCTGAGGTATATCCGCGAGAGAAGACCAAATGGTATATAAATGGTCTTCGCCCTATTGCTGCGGGTGTCTCTCCGCAGAGGAAAGAGGTAGTATGAGCAATCAAAGGAATGCACCCCAGCTGAATAACTCTCAGCTCCTTCTCATCGGTTTTGTGTTGAGTGTATGCCTTAACATTCTCACCAATGCCATTTCGCTGCCATCTTGGGTTGCTTCTATCGTTTTTATTCCGCTTGTGGGCTGCATTGCTCTTTTGATGCTAGTGGAGTCTACGAAGGCGAAGGCGCCAACGAATCAAGGGCGCCGATCCTTGTTCAAGCTCTTGAGAAGGCCGGCAGGTATCATCCTTCTCTTAGCTGTTGTAGGTGTCTTTCTCACGCTCAAGGAGGCAGATATAAAAGGGGAAAGAGAACAACTAGAAAAAGAACAACTCGCCTTCGACGCCCAAAGAAAGGGCCAATTGACCAGGCTTCGGATTGGCTTCCTTCCCATCGGAAATAATCCGGGAGGGAAGGTGAATACCAGCACCTTTGAAGATAGTCTTGCCAATCACCTCGGGATACCCGTCACTTCAGCATCTATCGGATCAACCTACACCGATACGGTCAATGCTCTGGCCGAGGGAACTATTGAAGTTGCATGGCTAGGTCCATTGAGTTACTTATATGCTCATCAGAAATATGGCGCAAAAGTTATTTTGTGTCTCTTAAGACATAGAAGACAGAAGACCTATCAGAGTTATATTATTACCAATGTAACTACTGGTATTCGTACTCTTCAAGATCTCAAAGGCCAGCCGTTTGCCTTTGTCGATCCTTTCTCAACAAGTGGCAACCTTGTTCCACGATACGTACTCAAAAAAGCCGGTCTTGATCCCGACAAAGACATTCGGGGCATCTATGCAGGATCGCATGAAGATGTTTTCCAGGGGGTGCTCAGTGGAAAGTATCCTGCTGGAGCAGTTGCAAGTGATAACTATGATCTCGATCAGCAAGAACTCAGACAAAAAGGATCTCAAAAAGATGCTCTTGTTATCCTCGCTAAAAGCATGGACATTCCAGAGGGGCCAATTGCTCTGCGTAAAGATATTCAGCTCTATGATACACTTCACGTTGAAGACGCTTTTTTAACCATCGGCGAGAATGATCCAGCCATTCTCAATACCATAGGCATAGCAGGTTTTGCCAAGGTCACTGACGAAACCTATGATAGCCTCCTTGATATGGCGAGGTATTTAAATATTGATCTCTCTACCTACAACGGATGAATCAGCTGAATCACTCATACTATACGATAATAGTTCGCACCCTTCCACCAAATTAGTCTCACCATCCGGCTGCCGCGGCCCGTATGGGCTGGGGGAAGTGAGCGCTTGTGCTCTTCTGAGCAATCGGCACGTACAGACGGCTTGGCTTGTGCGCGAAGATGACCTGCGTTGCATCGGCTCTTTTAGGTCGATGGGGGGAAACTTAGCTGCTGGTTGACCATCACTTTGATGCCAGTTAGTTGCATTGGCTCAGGTGAACTGGTGAGGTTTGAAACAATTGCATCCACAGCCAACGAAGCGACGTCGGCGGTTGCATTGGTCTCCTCGGGCTGATATGGTCTCTGTCATTCGACCCGCAGATCTGGTGGGGATCGGCCCACAGCGTCATCGCATTGACAATCAAGAATACAACGCGTGACCACCGGGGCAACTCGTTGGTTTCTTTTTTGCGTGCCACTAGTTCCAGCTTATTGACTGTTGGCCTGGTTTCGTTCATACTGCGATTGAAGCATATGTGACAACGAAAGGAGAACGAACCTATGGCCGACGACGAGTTTGAGCTGGATATTCGTATATCAGCAGGTGGTACCAAGTTTTCTACACAGGTCGAGTACGCGAGTGCCGGGACGGGAGGTGGTCTATCATGCGCGAGCTACTGCACTTCTTGCAATAGTTGTTCTTGTGGCTGTAGCTATGACTCTTGTTATGACACGTGTAATGTTGCTTGTGGCGGGACAACCCACTGCTAGCTGGTTGAGATCAAGAGGTCAATGTGATGATGCTGTGGGTCGATCTTCGTTCACTCTACGGGCGGCAATGAGCGTATGAGCAGCAGAACGGGCAAAATTATGACGTTCTTGTTGGTCTGGTGCCTGATGTCGGGAATTCGACCCGCAGCATCATTGCATTGACAGGCTGGATATGACCATCTCTGTGTCAATACGCTCGCTCTGTGGAGAAAATGTGTCCAGTTCGTGGGCCGATGTGGCATGAGATCGAGACGCTCAAAGAGGCCGAATCTCCCAGGCAATGCGCGAATTTCCTCCCAGAAACGTGGCAATTGTCCTGAAGGTTCGAACACTTGCAGTCAACTTGGCGACCAGGGTTGCCGAGATAACAACCCTTTTCGGCAATCCTGGCCATTACTTTTCCAGATTGATCGCTGTTTCTCCCCGTTCCGCAGGATCAGCATCGGCAATCGATTGGGAGAACCTCCAGATATGGCCACCGATCAGCGCGAAACATGAGCATATGTGATGTTTAGCTCGAAGGAACCGCTCCAGATCTAGCCTGACTGCCAGTAAAAGTTGTCAATAAAAACCGTTTTTCGGTGAACCTCGGATGTTCCGTCGCTTAGGGAGTTCGCACGCGAATGAACGAGTCGTTTCCAGCTAAAGTCAGACACCAGGCTTGTCCGTCAATCATAGCATCAAAGCGAACCCGCTCAGGCAGCGCCTTTGAGGTTCTGTTCCGCTTGTAGCCGAAGGATCTCTCACCCAACGGAAAGAGTTCCCGTTCATATCCTTCTGCCTCAACAAGGTAGAGGTGCCCTTTGCGCAAGATGATCCGAACATGACCTGTCCATGGACTCTCTGAAACATAGTGACCGGGATAGGCATCCCACTCAGCAGGGTAGACAAAAGTGCGCGGTCCTGTGTACCGCTGCTCATGAATCCACCAACTAGCCCCATGCTCGAATTCCACGATCCTTCCACTGGCTCGTCCAAAGTGACCGAGGAAGTAAGCAAAGTCTGGATGGGGAATGAAGAAGGTGTCGGGCCAGAGTTCTTCGAGGATGAGATGGTTCCCCTGATACAACAAGATCACCTGATCAGCTTCAACAATGAAGGTGAGGGACCCATCACGCCCTGTGAATGTCTCTGCGTAGTCAGAGGCATTGGCGATCTTTTTTTGCTCACCAACAGAAGCCATGACTGTTCCCGCATGTTCCTCTTGTGCCGCACGCAGCAACGAGAGAGCAGAATGTGCTAGTTGCCACGGCCAGGGCCAGCACTTTCCCGACAGCAAGACCACGACTCCCAGCCCCTCATCTAAATCTCCTAGCATCATGGATTCATAGCCAAGCATGCCCCCGGGATGATTGAGATACAAATGACCATCCACCTTTTGGGTAAACAGACCATAGCCAATGTGGCCAAAGGTGCCTGGAACAATTGCTTGTGTCATCAAGTCGAAACTCTTTTCCGAGAGCAAACGCCTGTGTGGGCCTTGACCTCGATTGAGGTACATGCGCAGGTAGACAGCCATGTCCCTAGCAGTTGAAAGGACACAACCAGCAGGACTCTCATACTCGAACCAGGGAGCGGGAGCCAGGGGATGTGAGCGATGAGAGGGTCGGTCATCATAGAAGGAGTGATACCCAAGAGCAAGCACTTTGCGGCCTTCGTAGGTATTGGAAGGAAACGAGGAACGCATCTCAAGCGGATCGAGAATCTGCCGCTGTAAAATAGCGGGAAAACGTTGCCCAAGCACGATCTCCAGGAGAGCACCAAGCGTTTCATAGCCCACGTCAGAATAATGAAACGCTGTTCCAGGAGCGTAGGCAAGCTCGGTTTCACGCAAAAGCCAGATCGCATGCCGTGATCCCAGGCTTCGTTCAGAGCCAGCCACGAGACCAGCTGTATGGCTCATCAAGTGGTGCGCTGTGATTGGCTCTTCATAGGTGCTTTGGACCTGAAACCAGGGTAAGTACGAGGTGATTGGTGCATGGATATCGAGCGTTCCAGCCTCATATTGCTGCATCACGGCCAGGCTGGTGAAGGTTTTTGTAATGGAACAAATTTCAAAGCGCGTCTCTGCTGTCACAGGCACTTGTGCCGCGATATCGGCGTATCCGTAATGAGCTGTATGCAACAGGTGATGGCGATCTGTCAGCGCTAACGTCAACCCACCAATAGGTGTTGTTTGCATGAATTGGCGAATAGACTGATCAAGGCAATGGATTGCTTCCTCGAAGGGTTGTATCATGCTGTTTCTCCTCTGGAGTCCCACAGTGTTCGTTTCATCTGTTTTCTCTTCTCCAGCCATACCCCAGTTCGTGTTCCCCTCGGTCCAACGCATGCCAGTCGCGGGCGTCGTCGTTTGGCGTTTGTCGTGAGACTTGAAGCGCAGCACTCCCCCGCGAGGAGAAAGCGTCCATATTTTCCCACAGCCGGGACACTCCAGAAGCGCGACGCCACTCTCCTCAAAACGCTTGAGGGGAATTTGAACGATTCCAGAAAATGTGCGTTTGCCTGGTTTAGCGGAGAGTGTGCTGTTTCCCATGGCATTGTTCGCATGGACCTGCTCATCGAGAGACTCAGCAGGATGCGAGATGACAGCAGAACTTCTCACATCTCGCTCATCCATGTTTGTGACAGACGTAAGCCAAAGGGAATAATTCACAGCTTCCCAAGAAAATCCAGGATGAGAGCGTTGAACTCCTGTGGCTTCTCCATGTTGGGCATATGATGGGTCTCGGCTATCGTCGCCCGACTGGCTCTTACGATATCTCGTTCGAGTTTGTCTGCATCTTTGAAGAGTCGAGAGTCGTCCTCTGCACCCATGGCGATCAGCGTCGGCACCTGGATCTCGGTAAGTCTTTCATACGCTGGCGGTTCGAGATTCTGCCTGGGAGCGGGATCGAGAACCCAGGCAAAGGAGTATTCCGATAAATTGGTGCGCACCCGCTCGCGCGCGGCTGGATACTTTGGGGAAGGAACCAGCGTTGGGTCCTGCATCAGAGCATCAACCATTGCAGGGCGATTGCGCTCCTGGATGGCTTTTTCAAAGGCTACCCCGCGTGATCGCTGTTGCTCTAGCTGTTCTTCCGTGTAAAGTAATTCTACGGGGAAACCAGATACAGGGGTACCAACAAGGATCAGCGCGTCCACCATATCGGGATGCTCAAGGGTGAAGTCAATAGCGATGACTCCTCCCAGAGACAGGCCGAGGAGATACGTCTTTTCAACGCCTAAATAATTCAGCAGATCGTAGAGATCTTGTCTGTCGGCATAGGCTACGGGAGGAAGTTCAGATTTGCCAAAGCCGCGGATATCATAGCGGATCACCCAATAGTGTTTGGCAAAAGCGTAGAACTGATCATTCCACATCCTCCTGTCCATGTATCCACCATGGATGAGCACCAGAGGATGGCCTGAGCCTGCCGTCTCGTAATACAACTGCGTACCGTGAACTTTTGCTGTGCCAGCTTGGGGCTGTGTTGATCTGGACATCGTGTGCTTCTCCTTTTGCGGTGAATGGAGCGGTCTGATGTTTATCATACTCAAGCATACCCTCAGGCGTGTGAAAATACACCGGTCATTTAGACGATGCATTGTAATTGACAAATATGATATGATAAAAGAAAAAAGAGAGTCATTTAGCAACTGCAAGGGTGTCTCCTGTTCTGGTGCGTTCATCATTGGCACAAAGATAAACTGCTTTGCCGATCCCACAACTCGCCCGTTTTTCCCTCCTTTTCTAGCGGTCGGGCGCGCAGATCTTCGAGAAACATGGTGTGCAACGCCTCAATTGCTGCTTGATGGAGCGCTGCGAGAAAGCGGCTTAGGGTCGAGCGATGAAGGAGGCGTTCGCGCCCAAAGAGCGCTGTGAACGGGGCGGCAAACGGCTGGAAGCATTCGCTGAGCGCGTCCAGCGTGCGCTCAGAGCTTACGGCGTAACCCAGCAAGACTAGTGGAAAGTCAATCACGTCGTAATGATCGAAGCGGTGCTGGGCAAAGCGTACCCGTTCTTCAATTGTCGAAAGCACGCCCTGGTGGCGAAGATGGTGAGCGATCACAGTCGCTGCGCCAAAGCAGGGAGGCACGGCGGAAACTGGCACTGGAGAAGTCTGGATGGTAACCGATGCTTCTTGCGTAGGCGTGTTCATATAATCTCCTGGTATCTCGGGGGATGGTAGTTCCATATGCAGCTCTGCCTCTTGCGTCTCCAAGCGTTGAACGAATCTGGTGCCACCAGCCATAAGATGAACATCAACTCCTTAGTTCAGTGGGAGAACCCGGCGGTACTTTCCGCCGGGAGATTGCTCCGGTGCTTCCTCTGCATGTTCGAGGGTGACATGTTCGAGTTGAGAGGAGGCGAGGAGGTGCGCTATCTCGGCATGGATTGTCTCCCATACCCGCTCTGGATCGGAACCCGTTGCCGTTTTCAGACGGACTCGAAGAGTGGTGGGGGCGGTCTGCACAATCTGGAACAACTCGATTCCCGGTGTCCGATCCACCAGCGTGGCGAACGCCAGCGGCGCGATGCTGACCTGTTTGCCGCCTTCTGTAGGGAAGGTAAGCACGTCAGCGGCACGACCCTGGACGCGGATCGCGGGCAAGGAACTACCGCATGGGCAAGGGTCGGGACGCACGAGGATGCTGTCGCCCAGATCGTAGCGGAGAATCGGCTGTACTCGATTAGCGAGGTTGGAAATCAGGACCGTGTGCGACCACTCGCCCGGTGGGAGAGGCTGATAGTTTGCGTCCACCGCCTCGATCACTACCCAGTCGAGGTTCGCATGATACCACCCGTGTGTACATTTGGAGCTGAGAAAGGGGCATTCGGTCGCACCATAGACATCACGCACGTTGGCATGGAAGAGTCTGGCAAGCCGATCGTACTCGCTGGCTGCGAGTGTTTCCCCAGCAGGTTCTAGCAATACCGGGTGGATATGCAAGCGCCCGGCAGCCTGCTCGTCTGCGAGCATTTGTATCACGCTCCCATACCCGATGACGATGGCTGGACGGAACTGATTGAGCTGAGCGACGAGCTCCGGCAGAGGGAGATGCACTGAGAAGAACTGGACCGCTGAGCGTAGCAAGGGATTGGCCTTACGGATGCGGGTTGCGCCGGCGGCGACAAGGAAGTGTCCACCGGTCGCGACCACTACGGCCATCCGCCCGCCTCCGGCAAGGAGCCTGATTACATCACTGACGCCAAGCCAATGACCCATCATGGGGAGCGTGAGGGAGAGATTCACGGCAATGGCCCGATCATCCATAAGAAAGATTCCCCGATTTCCCGTGGTCCCTGAGGTGGTGGCCAGCAGGTACTTGCCAAGGTAGCGCTCGCCGATCAGGTCAGGGGTGTTGACGAACGCACGCACCTGCTCGATCTTCACGTCGCGGTCAGTGACCCAATCGTCAAAGCGGATCATCAGTTCTTGCTTCCTGACGATCGGGAGCAGTTGGGGGTCCTCAATCTTTTCAGGGAGATCCTGATACTGTTTGCGATAGTAAAGCGAGTGGGTGCGTGCGAAACTGACCATCTCGGCAAGGCGAGTGCGTTGCCGCTGCATGATCGCGCTTGCACCTTGCTTTCGGGCTTTGCGCGTATCACGCAACAACCACAGAGGATGTTCGTTCATGATGTTTCCTTTGAACTTTTTTTTAGAGGTGCTGTCGTGAGGACAAGAACAGCTCACTTCTGCAGGAAAGGAGAGCTGAAAGTCCTCACGTTCTCTTTTCGAGAAGCACTGATCCATGTTGTCTAAAACAGGACTGGTAAGCACATGATTCCGCGCAAACCGAAGGCGCGTGTCCAGGTGAGGTGTTCAGGTTCGCACGCGAGACGCAAACGAGGCAGACGGCGCAGTAAGGTGCCAAAGGCGATGTGTCCATACTTGGGTAGCTCCTTTTGCAACAAAGTACAAGATAAGTGATATACTGTTGTCTAACGTGAGTGTAGCCGAAGCTTGGGCCAGATTCAAGAAACAGATTGCCCAGGATGTTGCAGATGCAACAAAGGAGGAAAAATGACGCGCGAACGCACCGATTTACGGGTGAGACGGACGCACGCGCTTCTTCAGAAGACGCTGATTGACTTGATAGCCGAGAAAGGGTTTGATGCCGTCACCGTTGGGGATATTGCCGAGCGAGCGATGGTCAACCGATCAACGTTCTATCGCCACTATCCAGACAAATATGCTGTGGTGACCAGTATCTTTGAGGGCGCAGTTGACCAGGTGATCAGCGAGCTTGGGCAGGAGCACTTGCAAGCGCTCAATTGGATGGCGGGGGTACCTGGCCCTGAAGCCAAATGGGAAGTTTCACCGGAGTGGCAGCGGGCACTGGCTGCCTGGGTTGCGTTCTTTGAACACTTCGCTAAGCACGCAAAACTGTACCAGACGATGCTTGGCAAACAGGGGAGTTCCTGGTTTACCATCCAGATGCGCTCCTACATAGCCGAGGTATTGTACCAGCGGTCACAGCTCTCGCATCAGAAGATGGTGCAGAAAAGAGATGATGAGAACACGATGCCGGAGGAAGTGATGATTGTGTGTGTGGCGAACTGGTTCGTGGGAATGTTGACCTGGTGGTTGGAGAGTGGGTTGGTAGCATCTCCCCATCAGGTAGCCATATGGTGTGTGCGCTTTCTTGTCCACGGATCTTTCCACCCCTGAGTTTCTGAGTGCCGCAGGAAGCGAGGTTGGAAGAGGAGCAAATCATCCCCGTCTAGGAATTGTTTAGGAAAATTCCATAGCGCATTCTGTGGGAGGAACTCGTCCAAAAATGTTTCAAGCCCCATCAGCTTCCACGAGCCGATGCACTCATCGTCTATGCAATTGTATAAGATAATCAGCTCTCAACTGCTCCCCATTGAGGGAAATGGTAGGTACTCAGCTCATTCTAGTTCACGAAACTGATCAATAGCAAGAGGGCCTATGAATTTACTTGGATGGTCCTTGTACATTTTTATTGTCTGTTTGTTGACATTTCCTTCTCTTCTTATTTACAGTAGAAGTAATCTCTGTTTTCTTCCATTGTAGACAGTCCTCGTTTTATGCGCTAACAAAGCAAATGGTAAGGGTAATATGGAAGTACATCAAGAACTCTGCATTCCCATCAAAGATCACGAACGCGAACGAGAAGCACGAGCACTTTTCCAATTTTTTGTCGATGCAGAGCAACATGGGCAACATTTTACATATAACACTATTCGTAAGCGTTTCCCCTATAGCAGAAGTACCATC
The DNA here is from genome assembly GCF_004208415.1 of Ktedonosporobacter rubrisoli. Lineage (GTDB taxonomy): Bacteria > Chloroflexota > Ktedonobacteria > Ktedonobacterales > Ktedonobacteraceae > Ktedonosporobacter > Ktedonosporobacter rubrisoli. Next base: position 10,373,477 of record NZ_CP035758.1, read on the forward strand.
AGCAAGTACGCACGCAATTTCTGGAGTTGGTTTTTACGTAATGAAGAACAGGTGCGAGGAAAACCATTTACGTTTTCGTGTCAAGGGCTGATTGGCTATCCAGTGGACTATTTTATTCTGGCTCATCAACGGAATCAGGGCAAGTATTTCTGGCAATTTGCAAAAGCTATGAAAGATGCTGAAGAACGGACAGAACGAGCCGGAAGTGCCAAACAGCAAGCCGCAGCAGCGATGCCACAAACACCTCCATTGGTTTTCACCTCTGATGTCCCTGGGCAAGAACTCCCAGAGGAACCACATATTGAAGTAATTCAAGATGAAGAAGAGGGTGAAGAGCTGGCGTTAGGGCACGTACCACAAGATGAGGAAGAAGAGGAATACAAAGAGGCATCACCATTGATGAAGCCGGTATTTGTCACGGAATCAGAGCCAAGAGAACGGAGAGAGCATGCTCATCTTGGACCTTTCGACGACCAGCAGGAGCAGGATGAGCCAAAACAAGAGGTACTGGAAGTTCCTCTTCTTCTCTCCAAACAAAAAGGAGAGGTAGGAGACGACATAACCACATCACTGTCGGCAGCATCAGAGCCGCCGCCAGGAGAGCCTGTTCCTATCGCTACTCCTCCATCTGCACTGGAAGTGCCGTCTTCTGCACCTTCTCTTATTGTCACACCACCAGGCCCAACCACCACAATGGAAAGGATCTTTGAGATGTTAGGCTTCTCAAGAAAGAACCGTGAAGCATTGGAGCAACAATTACGCCTGGCTGTAGAAACGCTGACGGGGCAGCTTTCCCAGGAACGAGAGCAACTTAGTCGCGAAGTGACAAGCGCTCTGGAGCCCGTCAAGCACACTCTGGAGGAACATGCCCAGCAGATCGCTCTTCTCCCCACAGAAGTGTCCCAACTGCGTGCCGATGTCATCGGTCAGGTGCAAGCCGTCAAAGAGCAGGTGCTGATCGTCGAACAGACCCTCTCCCAGGAACAACGGTTCCGTGAGCAGATCGCTGGTAATGTAGAGGAGCTGATCGAAGAGATCCGCCAATCACGGACTCCACCCGATTTCTCACCAATGGTAGATGCTCTCGGCAGCAGGATGCGAGAGATCGAACAGACCCTGACAGAAATTATCAAGCAATCGTCCACGCCACCCGATCTTTCCTCCATCCGTGATACGCTCCAAAGCAGCTCTGAGCACTTGCAGCATGTTCTGCTCTCGGCACTTCAAAAGCCAGACGCTCTTCCTGGGTTACCACAGATAGTAGAGGCTCTCGCCGAGGTGCAGCATCAGGTGAGTCATCAATTGCCCGAGATGACAGTCAAGGCCATCGATGCCCAGCAACGCATAGAAGAGCGGCTCACTTCCCTGATGAAGCAGTTTGCGGACCGTCCTCCTGTACCGGCAAACAACGGGCAGGTACGAGCCATCCAAGCCTCCATTCGGAATGCCAAAACAAAGGCCCAGGACGCGCTTGATACGCTTTATCAGGAATGTATGGCCTGGTTGGACGAACTGGATCATCATATGCAAAAGCTTCAACAAGGACATAAGGATTCGAATAAGTCTATTCAAACGATTCAAGCTTTCATTGCTCCTGCTGAAGAGAAAGCATCACCTGATGCAGAGGAATCGCAAAACGGAATGGCAGCAGATGAGGCTCAGGAATAGGAGGCGGCAAATAACGTTGTCGATTAAAGCCCTGCAACATGTGCCAAAACCGTTGGTTTCTCAAGACTCCATATGTAACTGTACAGTTACATATGGAGTCGAGTACAGTCGATTTGCTCTTAGCCTCTTTCTGCTGGATCAAACGTGAAATGGCCAAAGGTATACTCCTTGTTAAGCGCGCCGTTGCAGAAATTCCTCCCAGGTGACATGACCCACCATACGAGTGGGAGCGAGATTCACACCACCCCTGAAACCGTCATAGATCTCACCCTGCAATGGTTCCGTTCGGATCACACGTTGTTTGTTCGAGTGACGTGCATAGCTCTCCGCCATCTCTTCAAGTGTCAGAATCTGTGGCCCTCCCATTACAGGAGCATATCCAGCGGCTGAACCTTCCGCCAGCTTGGCGAGTCCCAGGGCAACCTCACTCATCTCAATAGATTGGAAACTCATTCCCATAGGCAGCGTAATTGTCCCCGCCTGTTCGTCTTCGCCGGAAGTAATAAACTGTAAAGGGAACGTGTGAAATTGCGTGGCTCGCAAGATTGTCCAGGGAACGCTCGATTGCGTGACCATCTTCTCCACTTCAAGTTTGGCTTTGAAGTAGGAAAACTTGCTTTCTTCCACACCGGCAATGGAAATGTAAAGCAGATGTGGTACGCCATTTTCGGCTGCGGCATCAAGAAGATGCCGCGCTCCTTGCAGTTCGGTGACATATCCTGGCTCGAAGGCAGTAGCAGTGTGAATAATTGCATCTACCCCTCTTGTCGCTTCCGCCAGTCCGCTCCCTGCACGCAGATCTCCGGTATAGACCTCTACATCCTGAGGTATGGAGGGGTTTGCTACTTGCGTGTAAGCGCGAACTCGGTGCTGGCGCCCAAGCAAGAGGCGAACGACTTGCCGCCCTAAATTCCCTGTTGCTCCTGTAATGAGGATCTTTAACATGTTTTATTTCCTTTTTTTGTACAAGTTACTTTTGTAGAGAACGCTGTTCCCTTTTTATTAGGAATTTGCCTTTCGATACGGCCTCTATTCATTTGACCGCTTCTCTTTGCGAGAAATGTTGCTTGTATCTCCAGGTAGATCAGGCGCACGTACCACGATGAGTGCTACTAGCAGAGCCACAAGTGCGAAGATGGTCGCCGCGATGAAGGCCCAATGGTAGCCAATAACAACAGAGTCCCTCTGGCCCGGATGAGCAGTGTGAGCAGTGGCAACAGTGACAAGCACGGCAATCCCAACAGCTGCTCCCACCTGCTGCACTGTATTGAAGAGGCCGGAGGCCAGACCCTGGTCGCTGTCCCCGACCCCAGTCGTAGCTGCAATACTGGCTGCCACGAATCCACCTCCCAGGCCAAGCGCTAGTAGGAGTGTGGCTGGAAGCACCACGCTGAGATAGTCGCCCTCTGTACCCAGACGTACAAACAGGAACGCTCCAGCCGCTAGGAGCACCATCGCTCCAATGAGCATCTTTCGCATACCCAGATGCGAAACCAGGCGAGCGGCAGCGTTGGAGAACACCATGATGAGCAACGTTTGGGGCAGAAAGGCGAGGCCAGCTTCTAATGGAGAGGAACCTCGTACTTGCTGCAAGTAAAGGGTCAGGAAGAAGGTCTCCCCGGAGAGAATGGCAAGCATCAGCATTGCCACCAGATTGCCACCTACCAGCGTGCGTCGTCGGAAGATATGTAAAGGGATAAGGGCCTCCTGTGTACGCCTCTCTAGGATGAGAAAGACGATGAGCAAGCCAATGCCTCCCACCAGCGGAACAAGAGTACCCGCCTCGGCGAAGCCTTTATTTGCTGCCTCGCTTAATCCATAGACGAGCCCGATCAAACTGGCAGTGATGAGCAGAGCGCCAGGCAGATCCAGACGCCCCTGGGTGCGCCCCCGGCTTTCGCTTAGGGCGAGAGGTACAAGCACGATGGCAGCGATACCAATTGGCACATTGACCAGGAACACCCAGCGCCAGGAGAGTTCGGTGAGCAGGCTCCCGACAATGATCCCAGCTGCACCGCCCCCAGCGGAGGCCGCTCCCCATACACCGAGCGCACGGTTCCGTTCGCGGCCTTCGGCGAAGGATTTCATCAGCAGGGCAAGCGCAGCGGGCGAAATTATTGCCGCTCCCAGCCCTTGAAGCAGGCGACCCCCAACGAGCATGATTTGTGACTGTGCAATGCCGCCGAGCAGAGAGGCCAGGGTGAAAATGATCAGGCCAACCCAGAAGCAGAAACGGCGTCCAAAGAGATCGCTGGCCCGACTTCCTAGCAAAAGAAAGCCTCCAAAGGCGAGCGAATAGCCAGTTACGACCCATTGGAGGGTTCCAGAATCAAAGCCAAGTTCACGCTGAATCGAGGGCAAACCAACGATGACGATGGCAGTGTCCAGGATCAGGATAAACTGCATACTACAGAGCAAGGCAAGCACCAGCCAGCTTCTTGGCTGCTCGGCTGCCTCTGACGTATGGGCCAATGCCGCATGGATCGACGAAGAGAGCGCACCCTGAAGCGGCTGCTTGTGCTGACTACTTTCCATAATGTCTTAACCTTCTTTCAGCAGGCAGGATATTGTGGTTCTGGGCGAACACATTGTCGGGATCGTAGCTTGCTTTGATCCTGGCAAGGCGAGTATAGGTCTCCTCTGGGTAGGAATCAGTGACACTCTTTTCGCTGACTTCGCTCACAAAGTTGACATACGCTCCGCTGCTCATCAAGGCGAGGGGCTGCCACGCTGCCTGTCTGATCTGCCGAGCCTCCTCTTCAGTCACGCTCGATGGAGCAAACGTTGCCATGTAGACCACTGCTTCATTCTCGCGATGCGCAAACGCCGTGGCTTGAGGGCTGACCCGCGCCATAGCTCCACCAAGTGCGCGGATTTGAGCAATAGGTCTACCTGGCTGACCATAATGAGCAGCCAGGGTGGAAAGAGCTTCCCTGTCCATGGTTTTGAGAAAACCGCCGTGGTCAATCAGCCGAAGCCCAGGAGGAGGAGACACCTCGTCTTCCAGCATGGCGGCATAGGGCATCTTCTGAATGTTCTGCGAGCGCACTATACCTGAGTGCAAGAAAGGCTCAATCGCTTTCTTGGCTGCAGCCTGGTCTTCTCCCGCGTAACAGAGCTTCACTGTAATCTGGGGCGGTATCTGCGAACCAAATCCGGGAAAGAGTTCGATGGTAGAATTCAATGCTTCTGGAGCCTTGTGTATGGAGCTAGCCCATGCAGTGAGCACGGCTTCCGCTTCGCTCGCATCATAGATGACCGATCCGCCAATAATGGTGTGGCAGGGTTGAGCGCGAAAGTCAAACGAGGTTACAACTCCGAAATTGCCGCCACCACCACGAATGGCCCAGAACAGATGGGGATGCTCCTCGGCACTGACGCGCATAATACGCCCATCCGCTGTGACGAGTTCTGCCGCTTGCAAACTGTCAATCGTCAGACCATAGGTGCGCACGAGCCAGCCAATACCTCCACCCAGGGTTAAACCGCCGACACCAACCTGTTTCGTGTCGCCTGAGGAGAGGGCGAGGCCGTGAACCGCCAGTGCTTTCGCTACATCGCCCCAGCGAGCGCCAGCCCCAATACGCACCAGATGCTGTTCAGCATCAAGGAGCTCAATCTGCTGAATGTGTGTAAGGTCGAGCACAAGGCCACCATTATGCATCGCCTGGCGACTCAATCCATGGCCGCCACTTCGCACAGACAATGGCAAGTCATGCTTGCGTGCAAAACTAATGGTTGTGACAACATCATTCGTGCTCTGCACATAGACAGTGATGGCTGAACTTCCCACCTGGTTGAAGAGTTGGTCTGGCCCATCAAACTCTGGGCTGTCAGGCACGACAACTTCTCCAGCTATGCGATTTTTTAATTCGGTAAACACATGTGAAATCATAGATAAAGTATCCTTTCAGGGATCAGAATCACTGTTCCTCCTGGTTCAGCAATAGCTCATCCGTCTCCAGGGAGAGCAGAACCAGGCCAAGGCTGCGGATTTTGAGCAGTATGCGATAAAGGGCGGCTTGATCGAGGGGTGAACCACACAAGGTAGTTCTGCCAGATGCCTCGGGGCGAATCTCCAGAGGCTCAAACCATTCTTGCCAGGATGGGTCTAGGTGTCCTTTGATCCAGATACGGCATTGCATGTTCAGCGTCTTCCTCCCTTCGTTCAGACTGGTTGGAGTATAAAACGCTGATGGATGAGTTGACATCATCCTATGGGATGGTTACGAGTGGATGAGGGAGAAGAGCAAAGAATTACAGGAGTGATAGACGCCGCGCTACTTCGCTGGCCTCGACACGATTGTGCACGTTAAGCTTGCGATAGAGGCTTTGGATGTGTGTTCTTACCGTATTGACTGAGATGACGAATTCACTGGCGATCTCGGCATTGGATCGCCCGACGACCAGCAGACGTAAGACGCGTTGTTCCTGCACACTCAGCGGCTCTGCCAGGAAAGCAGCTTTTTCAGAGAAGGGGACATCCTCACTCCCGGGTTTCTGTCCAAATGCGCGCAGGAGCGTGTATATGTAGGAAAGCAAAGGGGCATCGTGCACTTCTGGCAGCAGTGTTTGTAGGAGGAGCTTCATGGTTGGGCCTTCGTCCAGAAAGAGACGTTGGTATCGTTCACCCTGCGCTTTGCGCAACACCAGAAGCAGTGTTTGCTTTGCCTCAAGCAATTGTCCTTGTGCGAAATAAGCCAGGGCTTCAAGGAGGAGGATGGCCAGCGTTGAGGACAGGCATTGCTGTACCTGAGCCTGCGCTTTCCAGGGAGCGAGAATCTCCAGGGCTGCTTTGCCTTGCTGCTGAGCTATACGCAGGCGCGCGAGCAGCAGAGCTTCCTCTTCCTGCCTGAGCAGAGCGTCGGGAATGGTTGCATCTTGTATGGTTCTGAGCCATGCTTCGCCTTTGTCTCTGTCACCGGTTGCCAGAGCAATACGCGCTGAACAGGCGCGTATCTCACGCAGAAACTGGGGCGAACGGGCTTGTGGGGACAGTCTGTTCAAGAACTCCTGGGCCTGGCGGCTCTGCCCACGTGCATGCAGAAGATGAGCCTGAAGCAAGACTCCGGTGGTCAGGAAGTGCATTTCTTCTATCCGGGCATTTTCCAGAGCAGCGTTGAGTCGCTGCTGCGCTATGTCCAACTCGTTCCATTCGTAGGCAAGTTGGGCCAGACCAGTGAGGGCCTGGCGTGCGAAGAAGGTGTCCTGAGCTCCTGTCGTGGTGGTCAATTGATAGGTGAAAAGCTCCTGTGCCTGTTTCTCCTCTCCAGATACCACCTGCTGATAGTAGTGAGCAGCCTGAGAGAGTTCCCCCTGTCCTACGCTGATCTCTCCCAGGAGGAAAGCAGTCATGAAGAAGCCTGGAAGCGACTGGTCAGCTTCATAGGCGATACGTGCCTCCAGGATCAGTTGCCTGGCTTGTTCCATGTTTCCTGAGAGGAGTGCTTGCATGGCGAGGATGGCGAGACTAGTGCCGCGCCAGTGCTGTTCTCCTGCTGGTTGGGTGTGAAGCATCTGGTGAGCCAACGTAAAGGCGGTGGGAAGGTCGTTGCGAAAGACGGCAAGTGAAGCCCTCAAAGAGAGTACTTCAGCCAGCTTTTGAGCATCCTGCTGTGCGCGAAATCCTTGCTCGGCTATTCGCAGTGGCTGCTCAACGCGTGTTCTGATTGAGGAATCACGTCGATCTGAAGTGAAAATGAGCGCTTCAGCGTAGACAAAGCTGAGAAAGGGCGAGGCGTGGAGCGTCTCTGCAGGCAATTGCTCCAGCCAGCGACGGAACAGAGGATAGGGATTGCGAAAGCTGTGAGGGGTGATCATACGTGTAATGAGTTCGGCGGCAAAAGCGAACTCGCGCGCGCGAAGGGCAGCTTCAATCGCCTCGGGGAGCAGTCGTTGGGCCTCATACCAGCGACTCTCTCTGCCTGCAAGTTGACATAGCTCGGCTTCTCCCAGGCGATGCCTGGCTTCATGTTGGAGGGCTGAGGACCAGAGTAGGTGATAGCGATACCATTGTTGCTCTCCCTCTAGGGACTGGAGGAAGAGATTGGAGCGCAATATCTGCTCCAACCAGAGCTGGCTGTCGGTTCTCCCTGTGACTGCATCGCAAAGTGAAGCGTTCAAGCGATTTAAGCCGCTTGTCTGTAACAAAAAGTGCTGGAGAGGCTGTGGCTGGCTCTCTAGAATTTCTTCGCGCATATAGTCAAGGAGGACGCGCTGGCTCCCGGTCAGCGTTTGTACGCCGGCGGAGAGGTCAACCTGCTTCTGGAGGATGAGGGCTGCCAGATGTAAGCTGGCAATCCAGCCTTCCGTGCGAGCTTCTAACAAGGCAATGTCTGTTTCCGAGAGGGCAAGATCCATCTGGTGGGTGAGAAAGCGCTGTGTTTCTTCCCGCGTAAAACGTAGCTCGGTGTCACGGATCTCTCCCAAAGACCCACGCACACGCAAGCGAGAGAGAGGGAAGTCGGGATCGACGCGACTGGCTATCACCAGGCGCAGGGAGGGAGGCAGATGTTCCAGGCAGAAGAGCAGAGACGTATGAATAGCTGGCTCTTCGATCACATGATAATCATCAAGAAATAGGACTATGGGAGCAGTTGCTGTCTGCCGGACTGCGACCTCGTTGAGCAACGTCATCAGGCTGCTCGAAAGCGCGGTAGACGTGTGCAGCAAGGCCAGAGCCTGCTTCCCAAGATCTGGCAGACATCGCTGAAGGGCTGCAATAATCGAACTCCAGAAGCGCGTTGGATCGTTATCTAATGGCTCTAAAGAGAGCCAGGCAGTCTGCTGAGGATGGCGGTGTGCCCAGGCGGTAAGCAGGGTGGTTTTGCCCCAGCCAGCGGAAGCAGAAACCAAAGTCAGTGGGCGCGAGAAGGCGGTATCCAGAAGCAAAAGCAGGCGTTCCCGTTCCACAAGCGTAGTGGGTACCTGAGGGGGAGAAAATCTGGTCACGAGTGGTATCAGACCTGGTTCATCCTCTTGCTGGTCCGCCCGCTCCTCCTTGCTGACATGAATCCCTTGAGATGGGTATACTGGCTCCTGAAGGGCCTGTGCAACCTCCTCTAAACGCGCAAGGGTCAGAGCTGTACTGCGCCCAAGGTAGTGTTTCCTCATCCGGCCAGCGCTCATGTGGTACGCATACCAGTAGCCTGTGCCACGTGCCCGAAGTTCTTTAAAGACATTCAAATGGCCATGTTGTCCCTGAAAGGAAAAGGAGCTATGGGTCGTCAACCAGGCCTGCCACGCTTCCTCTTTTCCAGGAAAGAGGAGCTGCGGTGGAGCATCAGGGGTATGCAACAGATAGCCGTTATTGTCACTAGACCAGATGAGGGCGTAAGTAGGCGATTTTGGCATGATTTCCTTGTAGATAATAGATGTTATTCCCAACATCCCAACATGGGTTGAGTATAGCAAAAACGAGACGACCAGGCAAGCTATCTTGCAACCTACCAATCCACCGCTATAGCGCTGGACGGAAGACTTGAGCCACTTCATATGTAAGCGCGTGCTTCAGCAGAGCGGTGTCCTGCTTAATTCTTTCGCTACGCTGTAAGCAGGACATTCAATGGCTAAAAAATCTGTTTCTCAATGTTTATGCAACCTGCTTGCTGTATACGGATGCTCTTCTCCAAGCTGACGCTCGCAGATAACCAGAGCTCGCCGATGCAGCGATTTGGACTCCTCATACCTTCCTTGCCTCTCATACCACACGGCCAAATAGGTCAGGTAAGCTGCGGTCTCAGGGTGCTCCTCTCCCAAGTACTGTTCAGTAAGCTTCACCGCTTGCCAGTGTTCTATTTGGAGAGCGGTTTCCATTTGTTTTCTGGATTTGGGCAAAACTGTGCTTGCCAACGCTCTAACCGTTCTTGTCTTTTCGCATCGAGTTCCTGTTCAAATACATCTTCATCAGGATAGAGATCGACGCCATTGGGGTCATCAGTAATCACCGGAGCGAAACAGGTGAAACAGCGACGTGGGGCGTCATAGCGAAAGGTTCCGCCACAGGTGCATGGCTGCAAATGTGCTTCAATGGCTCGACTAAACGCTTCATGATCATGCTCCTCATTCTCTTGCGCGGCAAAGAACAGATGACTGAGCTGCTGATATTCCGTCTCATACACACTGATCCCTACTCGGATGGGGCAGCGATCACAGTAGAGGTAGCGTTCATGATCCATAGGGGAGGTGTCAATCCGGAACAGCGAGCGCTGACAGGAAGGACACACAATCCATTCCTCATGGAGCCAGTTATCCAGGAGATCTTCTTCCTGTGCCACAGGGACCCTCTTTCTTTACTACACACAAGATGCTAGACTGCCAGAAAACCTCTGGGAAGGGGGGATCGCTCGATGGTTTCCAGCTGCAAAACTATCCTGATGCATCGTGTCCTCAGTATCTCATCCCTGTCAATTTCAATGTGGACTGACCACTAGTTTCATTTCTGCTAGCGTGAGGTCTATAGTATCGACGAAGAAGCTCTCCAATTCAGTAGTTAACCTTCTATCCCAATTTCTGAAGGAGCATCCGAGATGCCTATTCCTATCGCTACCACGTGCGATAGATGCTCGTTTCTCTATTTCGCTCAAAAAAACAGAGGCGTATGGGAGTCGAACCCACCGGGGACCGCGCCGAGCGACCCCCCAGCCGTTTTGAAGACGGTGAGACCCACCGGGGCCCCTACACCTCCATATTGTGGAACCATTGTGCCATGCCTGCTACTCCTTGTCAAGCGAGCTCACGTATACGCTCAACGTTGACCTCGGTAAGATCCTTGACCACAAGATTGGCAACTTTTAAACCGGGCAGGTCGCGTTCACCTGCTACCGCGATGCTGTACATTCCTCCTGCGCGTGCCGCCTCAATCCCCGCTACTGCATCCTCAATTACCAGACATTTTTTTGCTTCGACCCCTAGCGTTGCTGCCGCCTTAAGAAATAGATCGGGCGCAGGTTTGCCGTGAGGTACAGTCTCGCCGGAGATGAGGGCGTTAAGGTAGTGCTTGAGACCCAGAAGGTCGCTGATAAGTTCGATATTGGCGATAGGTGTAGAAGAGGCAAGGGCCTGGGGATAGCCCGCATCGCGTAGACTACTAAGGAGTTCTATAGATCCCGGAAGGGGCGCGGCGATATCACGCACAAATTCACGAAAATATGCCTCTTTACGATCGGCAAACTCGCGTACGCGCTCAGGTGACTCTACACCCCATAATTTAGGGATGATTGCGTCGTTGCGCCAGCCAAAGGTAGCCCAGAATTGCTCGTCAGTAAAAGGCAAGTCCTCTTCCCCTGCCAGGCGATACCAGGAGCGGCGGTGCGCCTCCGCGCTATCGATGATTACTCCGTCAAGATCCCAGATGATTGCGTGTACTGAATTGGCCATGAAGTGTTAGCCTCCCCGAAATTTCCTTTATCATATCACACGTCCCCTCTTCCTCTCTCGATAGACGCATTGTAGTCATCATGGTAGAATAAGTGAGATTTTTAGGACTCGTACTTTGGAGGAAAATCTGTCAATGAGTGAACGTCGGTTTTTTAATGAGGAAGTGGAAACGCTTCCTAAAGATAAGCTGAAGGCTCTGCAGCTGGAGCGCCTTCAGGCTATCGTCAGGCGCGCATATACCCAGAATCGCTTTTATCGTAGTCTCTATGATGAGGCTGGAGTTCAGCCTTCAGATATCCAATCCCTTGAAGATATTCGCAAGCTGCCCTTCCTTGAGAAAAAGACCGTACGCGAGGCATATCCATATGGGACCGCATTGTGTCTGCCTGGTGGCAGTGAAGGGGCACTGCAGGTGCATGCCACTAGCGGGACAACGGGGAAGAGCGTGCCTGTCTTTGCCACAAAAAAGGATATAGACAACTGGTCAGAATTGAATGCTCGCGAATTATGGATGACCGGTGTACGCCCTGGCGATGTGTTTATGAATTGCTATGGTTATGGCTTGCCGACCGGCGGCTTTGGCTTTCACTACGGGGCGCTGGCTATGGGAGTAATGTCGATTCCTATGGGCTCTGATGCTCGCCAGTATGATCGTATGCTTGATTTTATCCTTGATTTCGGCGTAGCTGCTATGTGTATGACGCCCTCTGTGGGATTGTACCTTGGAACTAAGGCACGCGAGCGCGGAGTAAACTTTAAGGAGACAAGTCTCAAGATTGGCCTCTTTGGGGCAGAACCGTGGCCCTGGGAGACGCGCCTCAAATTAGAAGAGCTGCTGAATATCACTGCCTATGATGAGTTTGGTATGACCGAGTTCCTGGGACCAGGGATGACCTGTGAGTGCGAGGTGCGCGATGGAATGCATGCCTGGGCCGATACGTTTCTTGTTGAGTGCATCGATCCGGAGACTGGCGAACCGCTGCCCGAAGGCGAGGAGGGCGAGCTGGTCTGGACATGGCTCAATGGAGATGGTACTGCGATGATCCGCTATCGAAGCCGCGACCTTTCGCGTACGTGGTGGGAAGAGCGTTGCGCCTGCGGCCGCACGCATCCTAAAATCGGTGCGATTAAAGGTAGAAGTGATGATGCGGTCTCTATTCGTGGACTTATTGTTTTTCCTAGCCAGATAGAGGCGGCCTTGATCCGCTTTCCCGAAGCCGGGGCTAACTTCCGCATAATTGTGGACAGAAAGAATGATCTGGATACCTTTGATTTGAAAGTAGAAATCCAGGATGCAGCTATCCTTGCCAATGCCGAATATATAAGAACATTGCAATCTCAAATGGCTAAGTCTGTGAAGTCTGTGACTGGCAATACTCCCCATGTAGAATTAGTGCCACCCGATAGCTTGCCACGCGCCAGTGGAGGAGAATCGAAGACCGCCAGCGCGCGTGTGGAAGATCGACGTAAAAATTAGTTAATTCGTGTATTTCAGATCTTAGGGGCGAAAATGGTATAAGGCTGATGGTCAGTGTAATCCTGAATAGAATGTTTTTATCTATGGGTATATCATTGGCTCTGGCACTTGCTAAATTTGGTGGTGACAGCAAGTACATCATGGTGTATAATAGCGTGCTTAGATAGGTACACGACATTCCATGTTCTATTACATTAGCTATTCTATTGATGCTCGAAGAGAGGCACTGTAAATGACCACGACTAATATTCCACACGGCAAGTATCATATCTGGACAGTTGGCTGCCAGATGAATCAGGCCGATTCTCAGCGTATTCAAGCTTTGTTGGAAGAATTAGGCTGGGAAGAGAGTAGTATGGATCAGGCTAATCTCGTGGTCCTTAATACATGTAGTGTTCGTCAAGCGCCGGAGGAGAAGGCTCATAATCAACTTGCGCTGTTGAAACAGGCGAAAGCCCGGCGCAGCGATCTTCTGGTGGCCTTGATGGGTTGTATGATTGGTAATCAAAAAACCATTGATGCGTTGGGTAAACGCTATCCTCACATTGATCTTTTTATGAAGGTGGAGCAGGCAGATATCTTGCCACGCTTCCTGCAGGAGCGCTGGACGCCTGTCTCCGGGGCTGGCTGCCTGGATATCGACTTTTTGCCAGATGATGAGACGGCAAGCACTGATGAGATTCCCGCTTTTGATGAGCTTATCCCGCCAGAACTCATTAAGCCAACTTTTGCCACCTCCTTTGAGAGAGATGGTAAGCGGACCGTCTTGCCGATGGCTACTGTAACGCAAGCGGGCAAACAGGCAAGCCCTATGGCGATAGTGCCTAAGCCAGGTGAGCGTATTGCGCACTATCCAACGAAGATCGATCCTTTGCCGGTCAGCCCTACGGCCTGGCTCCCTATTATTCTTGGTTGTAATAAAGTTTGCACCTATTGTATAGTTCCTTATCGCCGCGGACGCGAGCGCAGCCGTCCTATTGATGAGTTGATGGTAGAGGCTCGTTCGTTAGTCACGAAAGGGGCAATGGAACTAACCCTGCTTGGACAGACTATTGAGGCCTATGGGCTTGACTTGCCCGATAAGCCCGACCTTGCCGATTTGATGACCAGCTTAAGCGAGATCGAGGGCCTTGAGCGTATCCGCTTTATGACTTCCTATCCTCGTCACATGACTGATAGCATGATCGCGCGCATGGCGCATCTTCCCAAGGTCTGCGAGCATTTGAATATTCCCGTCCAATCTGGGGACGACGCGGTGCTCAAGCGCATGAAACGTGGCTATACAGTAGACGAGTACTGCGAACGGATTGCCCGCGTGCGCGAACTCTGGCCGGCGGTCTCGCTCTCGACAGATATTATAGTTGGCTTCTGCGGCGAAACCGAAGAAGAATTTCAGCATACATTGGATTTACTTGAGAAGATTCGCTTCGATGTGGTCCATGTCGCCGCCTATTCTGTGCGTCCCGGTACTGTAGCGGCGCGCTGGGACGACGATATCCCGTTGGCAGAGAAGAAGAGGCGCTTGCATGCGCTAGAAGAAGTGCAAGCGAAGATCGCTCTCGAAATCAATCAAGCCTATATCGATAGTGTTGAAGAAGTGCTGGTAGAGGATACCAATATGTCGCATGGTCGTCTGCAGTGGAGAGGTCGTAATCGCACGAATAAACTAGTCTTCTTCCCGCAGCCAGAACCAGAAAATACCACCGGTCCCAAAGAGGTGAAGGTGGGCGATCTCGTGAAGGTGCGCATCGAGCGTGTTACTGCCTGGTCCTTGCAAGGTTGCGCCATTGCGATATAATATGCGAGCCAGATATATGCATGTCTTTGCCATGAGACCTGGCCTGGACAACAGGGGACTGCGATTGCCCAGAAGGTATTTGTAGGCCAGAGCGCCATGACCGGACTTTGCCAGGGAGAGCATTTCCACTGAATGCTCTCTTCTCAGGTTATGTGATCAAGGAGTGCTCAAGTTCTGTACTGTGGGCGCGTCTGAGTAAGACCCGTACGCGCAGTCTTGAACTGCTCGGTTTCAGCTAGTAAGGTCAAGCGTTGTATGCATAGAGGGAAAATAAATTGCCTGCTTATCCTGGATGGCTACCTTTAGCCGAGCAACCTGATGGGTTTGAAGCGTTCCCACGAAAAACGCTTCCCCGCAAGGGGGGCGCTCTTTTCCCGCGCTCAAGCACGGGCTTTCGCGCCGTCATTCCGTGAAGATGGAGGTGTTGTCCGATGACGCAAGCACAGTCGGCTGAGGAAAAAGCACGATTGAAGAAACAATGGACAGAGTTAGCTGTCAAACAGGCTCAGGAGGGCCGTTGGGAGGAGGCTGTTCTTACCAATAGGAATATTCTCAGCCTGTTCCCTTATGAGCCTGATGCCTTTAATCGCCTTGGGAAGGCGCTTAGTGAGTTAGGGCAATATACAGAGGCGCGCGAGGCGTATACTCAGACGCTAAAATATAGCCCCAGTAATACCATTGCTAAAAAGAATCTGGACCGGCTGGCATTGCTCCAGGAGGTGCCGGTAAAAGCTCATATTGGCGTAGATCGCATTGATCCCAGACTCTTTATCGAAGAGACTGGCAAGACGGGCGTTACTGAGTTGATCAATCTTGGAACAGCTTCTGTCCTGACAAAAGTTGGTGTGGGCGATCGAGTGCAATTGCATGTGAGCGGTCGTACTCTTTGGGTTCGCAATGCCGGTGGAGAAGTGATTGGGCAGATTGAGCCTCGCCTGGCCAATCGCCTGATTAACTTTATCGAGGAAGGGAATCGCTATGCCGCGGCTATCCTTTCTATCGAGAATGGCCAGGTGCGAGTCATTATTCGCGAAGAATATCAACATCCTAACATGTTTGGCAGAGTGAGCTTCCCTTCGCAGGGGGGAGGAGATACGATTCGTGCCTACATCAAGGATACGATGTTGCGCTATGATCGTGAAGATGAAGATGATTTGGGCAATGATGATGAGTACTATGATGGTGGTGACGAGACAGAGGATATGGCCGAGATCGATTTCGAAGGTGGCTCTGACAACGAAGAATAAATTGTATTTGAAAGGTAGTAGTATAGTATGAACAAGACGAAAAAAGTTGCCTGGCATAAACATCTGGTTAAGATGAAGAAGCGCAAAGAGAAGCAGCGCCTGGCCCAGAAAGCGGGTGTCGCAGCTCCTACCAGGCGCTAAATGTTGCTGGCGAGAATGTCGGGTGACGTGTGAGTTATGAGCAGTTTATCTTCTTCAGCTTCGGTTCGCAATATCCTTTCTCTGCTCACCTCACTTGATGCGCAACTGGTGGCGGGAGCAGGAGGGCTGGAACGCCGGGTAACCTGGGCGTGCCGCATGCGTGCACGCCTGCCTGCGTTCGAAAGTATTCAGGGTGGCGAGTTGGCCCTGCTTACGCTGTCTCAATTGCGCCGACTTGATGAGACCTTACCGCATCTCCTTAAGACTCTTCATGCCGCTGGTGTGGCTGCTGTAGCGGTAGCAGCTCAATCAGGGGAAGCGTTATCTAACGAGGCAAAGCAGCTTGCTGATCAGCTGTTGCTTCCCCTTATCTGGCTGCCCCCTTCAGCTTCGCTTGAGGAAATTGAGCGGGAAGTTATCACTTTTGTGGTAAGTTTCCGTAGCGAGATTGAGCGCAAAGCGACTGAGATTGCGCATCAATTAATGCAGCTAAGCATTCAAGGGGTTGGGATTCAGGGCGTATGCGAGCAGCTAGCTACTCGACGGGGTAAGTGGGTGGTTGTGCAGGATGCTGGACAACAGGTGCGCTTTCAGGCCTCCCCCGATCAATCACCTCCTCTCCTTTTGCCATCTCCTCTAACCGATGAAGCTCTCAGGTTACAGGGCCTCACTCGTGTTGTGGAGCCTATCTTGATCCGCCATGAGGTCGTTGGCTATCTCTCCCTCATCGGGAATGAGAGCGATTTTGATTACCTTGAGCGTATTGTCCTGGGACAGGTTGCGCCTATTCTGGCTTTGGAGGTTGCCAGAGAGCGCGAACGGAGCGAGGTTGAAAGCCGCTATCAGGTTGAGGCTTTCACGGATGTGCTCCAGGGACATTATCAGCAGCCAGAAGAAATGTTGGCTCGCGCTCGCATTCTTGGCTATGATCTGGCCTCTCCACAGGCTGTTGTCGTTTTTGAGGTCTCTCCTGCTGAGCCTGACTATCCTGGCAGCAGCGCTTCTCTACAATGGAGCAGAAGTATGCGCGATGAGCTCTTGCGCATCTGGCCTTCCTGTTGGATTATGGATGAGGCTCGACGAGTTATGGCTCTGCTTCCCATGGCGGCGCTGGAAAGTGGCGCACGCGAAGATATGCGGGAACGCGAAGCGGATATTATTATGCGTCTGGAGCGATTGTACACGCGGGTTCCTTCGGGCAAGAATAATGGTACTGGTCTACCAGTCTACTCGGGCGGCATAGGCCGCGTGGCACAGAACTTGCAGGGGATTCCGCAGTCTTTCCGTGAAGCACAGCAGGCCTTGCAGATTGGGCGGCGCCTCTTTGGGGAAGGAAGGCTTCATTCGTTTACCCAACTTGGAGTCTATCGTCTGCTGTTCTATCTCGATGGACAGAGTGAGCTGACCGACTTCTATCAGGAGACGTTAGGCCCTTTGCTTAGCCATGATGTGCGTAACGATGGGACGCTGATCGAGACACTTGAGGGTTTTTTCCGCTATAACGGAAATTTAAGCGAGACGGCTCGGGCGATGCACCTCCATCGTAATTCACTCTTATATCGCCTTGGCCGCCTTGAAGAGATATTGGGACATTCGCTCGAAGATCCTGAATTGCGCTTATCTTTGCAAATAGCCTTAAAGATTCATCACTTGCAGAAGAGACGCTCTTAAGCGTAATATATGCTGTGGAATTGGGCTTTGTCCAGGCATCGTGGGGACGCAGCTATTCCCGTGCAGCATGCTGTGTTAGAATAGTGGTCCCTTTGATGCTAAACTGCTGCCAGCAACTCCTGGTGCTCAAGCGCAACTCATTGGCGCCGAAAAATGTTTCCGCCGGTAGCCTTGGAAAGGCGATCACGTACGGCAAGACCAAGCCCTTGCTCTGTAAAGTTGCGGCAGAGAATTATGCTTACGCCAGCCTCTTCAAGCGTCCGCAGGCCGGCATATAGGCGACCAGCAATTTGCTCTGGATGCGTGGAACTGCCAAGGGAGTAGACGTGGGCGCCGCTGCCCTGAAAAGGTATCCTGTCCTCATCTGCTATGAGCACACCCACTGCTTGCCCTTGAGCCTGGTAGCGTCGTATTTCGGCCAGCATATTAGCGCGCATTTCTTCTTCACTTCCCTCGAAGAGCAGGGCTGGAACCGCTGGCGAGTAATGAACTGACATCTGCCCTGGCGCTTTTTTGGCTTCGCTCTCTTGATCATCGCTTGCTTTCAGTTTTGGCAAGAGCTTTATTGTGGGCAAGACTGTGCGCAACGCTTCCAGGCTCACGCCACCGGGACGTAGAATGGTCGGTTGCTCCGCACTGAGGTCAAGGATCGTGGATTCCACTCCTACCTGGCATGCTCCGCCATCTAAGATGAGGGGAACGCGTCCATGAAGATCTGCTAGCGCGTGCTGTGCGCTGGTGGGGCTTACATGCATAAAACGATTAGCGCTAGGTGCAGCTATAGGAGAGCCGGTGGCTTGAATAAGCGCCCGCGAAACTGGATGGCCTGGCATGCGTACCGCTACAGTTGGTAGGCCGGCCGTGGCTAAACGGGGGACGCGCTCGCTAGCCGGTAAGATCAAGGTAAGTGGTCCGGGCCAGAAAACGCGTATAAGCTGGTGGGCCTGGGGTGGGACTTGCGTAACAATCATCTCTAGATCATGTTCTTCAGCAATATGGAGAATCAAGGGATCATTGAGCGGGCGTCCCTTGGCGGCAAAGATACTTTCCAGCGCCCTCGGCTGTAGCGCATCTCCACCCAAGCCATAGACGGTCTCGGTTGGAAAGACAACAATCTCTCCCGCCCGCAAGAGAGCGGCGGCTCGCTCAATGATAGCAGGTTCAGGCTGCCTGGCGGAAACCTGTAGAACTTCTGTTGACTTGTCTTGCATATACCTTGCGACTTTCTTTTATGGAAGTGATAGATGACAGCCTGAGTATATCATAGGGAAGGACGAATGCGCGCCCCAGCGGATCTTTTCTGGCTTGTCGGAGCCGGGCCGGCATGTTATACTCGGCCTTGTTTCATACCACAATGAGGGACCGCTATGTATCAAGATAACCGCTTCTCTGGAACGGCTGATCAGCGCAAACTTCGCCGTCGCATAGGTCTTGGCGGCATGCTGCTTGCTACATGTATGCTGCTGGCGGTTGGTATCTATGCTGTCAATACTTCTCAACTATTCTCAGGTGGAATGCACGCTGCGCCTGATTCTGCTCATGCCCGATCGGCTTGCACAACTCCGGCGCATCCGGCGGGCGATAGCACAAATAGTATTGTATCGGGCGGCCTCAAGCGTAGCTTCCTGGTCCATCTGTCTCCATCCTATGGCAAAGCACCTCAGCCGTTAGTTATTGGCTATCATGGTTATCATTGGTCATCACAAATTATGAAATCTACCACACATATGGATGTAGAGGCCGATAAAGCCGGATTTGTGCTAGTATTTCCGCAAGGCGTAGATTCACCAGCTTCCTGGAATGCCGGGATAGGCGCTGAGGGTCCCACTGGCGATGCCGATGATGTCAAGTTTACGCGTGACTTGCTCAAATTTCTTGAGAAGAACTATTGCGTAGACACTCATCGCGTCTATGTCACAGGCTTCTCGCTTGGCGGTGGTATGGCCTATCGGGTGGCCTGCACGTTAAGCGCGCAGATCACGGCTGTAGCGACAGTATCAGGGGCCTATTATCCCTTTGGGGACTGTCGACCGGCACGCCCATTACCTGTGTTAGAAATTCATGGCGCTGCTGATCCACTTGCGCCTTATGGAGGCAGCGCTGCAGCCCATATGGCCGCTGTGCAGGATTACTTGCAGGTCTGGCGCGCGCTTGACAAGTGCAGCGCTGCCTCAGAGGTCATTTTTCAGCAAGGAGATGTGACAGCTACTAGCTGGACGCATTGTGCTCCTGGCACCGAAGTGGTGCATTATCGCATAAGCGATGGTGGCCATACCTGGCCGGGATCGCCTGGTACGACACATGTCATAGATGCGAATGTGGTGATCTGGGACTTCTTTAAGCAGTTTCCGCGCAGCTAAAAACGCCAACCCGCGGCCCTGCTCGACATGCGTTTTATACAGGCTTGATGCTCATCTGGCGTCGTTGCTCCTGCGCACGGTACTCGTGATAATCCGCAAGAATCGTTCTATGCAGGGTCGTGAGCTTGCCTTGCAGCCCCTCTTCGGGGAGCCAGCAGGGACGTCCTTCAATACTGCTATGGAGCTCGCCGCTGATAACTTCACCGCGATATATGATGTTAAGCGTGCTCATCCGATCAAGTTGAGGGCTGGTGATCGAGTAGTAGCCAATGACGTCATGTGTACGAATATGCAGGCCAGTTTCCTCCCGGCACTCGCGTTCGGCAGTTTGGGTTGGATGCTCACGCCAGCGCATAAAGCCACCGGGGAAAGCATAGCCGCCCTCGGGTAACTGTACAACCAGGAAGCGTCCCTGATCCTCTATGATCACACCGACACAGGCAAAAGGAGGAAGATTCCCAGCCAGCAAGAAATTAAGGATGTTAAAGCAGACGCCAACTAATTTCTTAAATGCTCGGTATAACACAGGTAATATCCCGCCAATTCTTCTAAAATCTGTTCTTCCATTATACGACGTCAAGCAAGTGGGCAACGGGTCGGAAACTGGAGGCGAAGAAGCAAAGATATGTAGGAAGGCTCGCCAGGAGGAATACCGATGGCTTTGTTAAAAAGAAACGTCGAGGATACAAGGGGAGAAATATCCTCAACGCTTCTGTGAATGTAGACACGACAATAGGGATAGCGAGCTTAACGTCCACTCTTGCTGCGTGCTTGTGCTCGGCGGATGAGCGCATCTGCGGTAACCGCGATAAGGAGCACGACGCATTCAACCATGTTTTGTACATCGACACCCAGGTTCAACAGGCCAAGTCCGTTCTCCAGACTGCCAATAATCAATGCGCCAAGGACGATAGCCCAGACCGAGCCAACACCACCGAACAGGCTCACGCCACCGATGACTGCAGCGGCAATCGATTCCAGGAGCAGGTTAAGCGGGACCTGGGTATTGGCAGCGTTTAAGCGGGAGGTGAGCAAGATGCCTGCGGCGGCGGCCAAGGTCGAACAGAGCGCAAAAATGATGAGCTTGGTGCCTACCACGTTAATTCCTGCGCGCCTCGCCGCTTCCTGGTTGCCACCAACTGCATAGACATGGCGGCCAAAGGTAGTTTTAGAGAGCAGCAGCCAGACAATCAGAATAAGGCCGAAGAGAATGGCTGCAGAGATCGGCACGCCCAGGTAGGTGCCGCGGGCTGGACCTGGCGTGTTCTCAAGAATAGCGATCACACCTTCGACGATTACCGCTACTAATACGATCTTGCCAATGAGTTGATACAGCGGCTTTGTGCGCAAGCCCTGGCGTTTACGGCGCAGATGGCTCCAGATTTCGCCCAATGCAAAGATAATTACTGCTAAGGTTGGCAAACCAACGCCATAGATATCGGGCAGGAAGCTATAAGCGCTCCCGGCCAGAATCAGAATCGTTGGATTGCTAATAGCCAGCGCGGCCTGATCCTGGAGCAGATAGAATTCAAATCCTGTAAAGCCTATCAAGGTTGCCAGCGTTACAATAAACGATGGAATGCGCAAATATGCCACAAAAAAACCATTAATCAAGCCTGCTACCGTGCCGCTTAACAAGCCGATAATGATAGCCTCCCAGCCAGGCACATGCAGGCGCTCGGCCAGAATACCGACGATAACGCCACTCATGGTCGCGACTGCCGCGATAGATAGGTCTACTTCACCGAGCAGGAGTACCAGAGCAGCGCCCAGACTGGCGACTGCCGTGCCAATAATCTGCTGTAGCAGGTTAGAAAGGTTTCCCGGCGCCAGAAAGAGCCCTCTGGAAATGAGAGCAAAGCAGACAACGATAATCAAAAGCGTCAGTACAACCGGTAAAAAGCCAAGATCACTGCGTAGAAGTTGTCCGAACGAACGTTGCTGTGTGTATGATGGCGCCTCGACTGCTTCCGTCAGCGATTGAATATTCTCAGCGTTTTCGTTCTCTAGAATTTCACTCATCGTCCTTATCCTTCAGCATCATCGCTGCTAGCCCTCATAATGCCACCGAATTCGGCGCCAGTAATTGCGGCGATAACACGCTCTGGGGTGACGTTGCGTACATCAAATGTACCAACTCTGCGGCCAAGGCGTAGCACCACAATACGGTCCACAACCTCGAAGACATCTGCCATGTTGTGCGAGATGACCAGAACCGCCAGACCCTGTTCGCGCAAGCGTCTGATGAGCTGTAATACCTGGCGAGTTTGTGCTACGCCGAGAGCAGCGGTTGGCTCATCCAGCAAGACTACCCTGGCGTTCCCTAATATGGCTCTTGCGACCGCGATAGATTGTCGCTGACCACCGGAGAGCGAGGCTACTTTTGTGCGTACAGAGGGTAACTTAACGTTGAGCGTTCTCAGCACTTCCAGGCTGCGCCGCTCCATCTCAAGCTCGTTTAATACGCCGCCGAGGCGATACCGCTCGCGGCCTAAGAATAGGTTGGAAACGACGTCAAGATTATCGCACAGGGCGAGATCCTGATAAACCGTGGCGATGCCCAGGCTACTTGCGGCCTGCGGGCTACTAATTTTTACCGGCTGGCCCTCGACAAAAATCTCTCCCTCATCGGCCGGGCCTACCCCTGAGATCGTTTTGACGAGCGTCGATTTGCCAGCGCCGTTATCTCCTACCAGCCCTACGACCTCGCCGGCATATACTTCGAGATCAACATCGCTAAGCGCGCGCACGGGACCGTAACTCTTTCCGATGCCACGCATTTGTAATCGCGGAGTCTTATCCTGTAACTGTGCTTGCGCTGACATGTCTCCCAGTGTTGGGGCATCATTGTTGGTCATGTCATTCTCCTACGATAGACATGTATGCACTGTGAGAAGCCCGGCTCAGGGCTTCTCACTTTTTTAAGCGAGCACTCTCTGATGTCTATCCTTATGAAAACTGCTGTGTTCCTCTGATCGTGCTCGTTATCACTGTATCATAGTGATAACGTTGCCACAAAGGTGGTAGTTTGTAGCTGACTTGCTACAAACTACCTGTTGGGCTGGATTAGCAGATTCCAGTGACAACTGGATTCTTGAGGCCGGAGCAAACCTGATCTTTGGTCATATAGCCGCTATCGATGATCTGCTGCTTCAAGTTGGCCTTGTCAACCGCGGCCGGCTGCAAGATAACACTGGGGATGTCAGCGCCGCCGGGGGTCTTGGTGGTCTGGCCCTTGATAATGCCGCTGGTATCTGAGCCATTGATCAAGGCTTTTACCAGATCAGCAGTAGCCTGGGCCTCATTAGAATAGGACTTGAAGACTGTCATGGCCTGGTCGCCGAGCAGAATGTTTTGGATGCCAGTCACTGTCGCGTCCTGACCAGTGACGAGTACTTTGCCATTGAGCTGCTTAGCACGTAAGGCCGAAATAACGCTATTGGCCATGGTGTCATTGGCGACATAGGCGATCTGGATATTGTTCTGGTTTGCGGTCATGGCCTGATCCATCTCGTTACGGGCCGTGGCCGGGTCCCAGCCAGGGGTATACTGGTCATAGACCTTCTTCAAGGTTCCATTGTCAAAGAGGGGCTTAAGGGTTTCGCTGGCGCCCTGGTAGAACAGGTGGGCGTTGTTGTCATCGGAAGAACCATTAATCATGACAACATTCTTCCCATTCTTGGTGTAGTCCTTGTAGTGATCGATGACATATTGACCCTGGAGCTTGCCAACGGCCACACCATCGTAAGAAACATAGTAGTTGAGGTCTTTGGAGTTGATCAAGCGATCATAAGAGACAACAGGGATGCCCATTCCCTTGGCCTTGGTGACGATGGCAGCAGCAGCATCGGCATCCTTTGGCGCGACAACCAGGATGCAATCACCCTTGGTCAAAGCTTGATCGGCCTGGTTGCGCTGCGTGTTGGGATCACCCTGCGCATTGTAGAGGTCAACGGTAAGGTTGGAATTGATGGCCTGGATATCTTTTTGCAGGGCTGGCTTATCGTAGGTTTCCCAACGGGGAGAACTGGCAGTCTCAGGGAGCAGGACACCAACTTTTGTGCAGCCCTTGCCATTAGCGTTTGCGCTCCCTGTGGAGCCATTTCCATTGCTGCTATTTCCCGTTGATGCTGGGGGCGTGGCGCTGTTTCCACAGGCTGCCAGCAATACGGCAATAAGAGCAAAGCCAAGTAATGCGCTCAATGTTTTGCGCTTAGGACTAAATAGCTTCATTGTTTCCTCTGTCTTTCCGCTCTTCAGCGAACGTTATTATGCCAGGAAAAACGCGTAATCAATGTGGTAACTGGTAATCATTGCACTACCCCGTTTTGTTTGTTCTCAGCGTTTCGGCAGGGATAATTTGCCGGGTTAACCTCCTTTCCTTAGTGGGTCGATTGCTGTAGCATCTCTGCGCGAGCTGCTGACTGGGAAGCTTCTTGCTCAGTTGCAGCCTCGCGCGCTATGAGAATGCGTTCCCACGCTTTAAAGAATGGGTAGTACATGATCGCGGAAACAGCCAGGTCGAACGCTTGCAGGAAGGTGCCTCTGATATCACCGCCGCTAGCGACGAATCCGCTGATTCCGACAGGAACAGTAAATGGTTGTAAGACAACTGGTATATGTACCCATCCCAGAGAGAACACGATATAGTTCAAAGTGACGATGGTTACAGGGACCAAAATGAAAGGGATCATCATTATTGGGTTGAGCATCATTGGAACGCCGAACGTGACCGGCTCATTGATATTAAAGATGGCCGGCCCCAGGGCGACTTTGCCTACGGTACGCAGCTGCGTAGAACGCGAACGTAACATATATATGACCAGGGGCCACGTTGCCCCCGAACCGCCTAGATGCGCAAAGATATGAAAGAAAGGCTCTGTGACGATGCCGTGCCCTCCGTGAACGTTGTTGGCTAAGGTTGTAAACCAGAATGGCGCCGCCATGGCGGTGACAACATTCATGCCATGAATACCTACCGACCAGAGTAACATCATTAAGATGATCTCAAAGATGGCTGCCGGGTAGCTATCCTGCACAACCACCAGAGGTTGAAACAGGCGCATGAGCAAAACTGGTGCGGTAAGCTGATGGAGTTTGCCATCGGTGCCTATATAAGTGTGTGCGCTGATAAACCATTCAATTGCCCAGATAGCCGTCAAGAGCAAGACTGTCGGCACGAGTGCTTCAAATGCGCGCTTGACGTTGGGCGGAACTGTACGGGGTAGTTTGATCGTAAAACGTGATGTACGAAACCAGCGCATAACTTCGGTGGTAATAATTCCGATGATAATGGCGACGAGTAGGCCCTGCCCTCCCAGGTAGGGCAAGATCTCACCAAGCTTGAGATCAGCCAGGTTGCAGACAGGCATGGCGGCAACTAGAAACAGGACCAGGGCCAGGATGGCGGGCTGGACTGGCTCGGTACGATAATATTGGGCAAGACTGTAGGCAACGCCAAAGGTCAGGATGAGGGCCATCAGCCCGAAGGAGAGTTGGAACGGAACTGTAAGCGCGGTTTGATATGGCGCAAGCAGGGTTGCCAACCCGGGCAGCGGCGGATTGGAAATGATCAAAAACAGGCTACCCGCTATGATAAGAGGCAATGTGAAAATAATAAAAGCATCCCGTATGGCTTGCAGATGCACGCTGCTTGCCAGTATGCCAAGTGGCGGAACGAGGTAGCGCTCAAACCATTGGCTACTTCGTTCAATGAAGCTATTCACGTTGCCTCTGTCCTTTCTGCGTATATCTCATGCCGGTAGCAGACGAAGCACCTGCTTTAAGACTGCCTCGCCATCCATGGTAGCGTAATGAAAAGGCTCAATCATGGCGACCGGCTTATTGACAGAATGAGCAATTTTCTCGATGCTTTTGCGCAAATGACGAATCTGGGGTGCGATCAGTACTACGTCGCACATGTCAACCTGTGCCGTATATTCTCCGGCGCTGAGTGCTTCCACATGTAACTCAATGTGTTGTGCTGCAGCAGCACTGAGCATACTTTCTACTAAAAGGCTTGTAGACATTCCCCAGCTACAAACAATTAATACTCGCATCATTGATCCTCTTAACACGCATTCCATCCCTGATAGTAGGCGCAGATGTGTGCTTGAAAACTATTGCGTGTGCAACACACATACAGGTAAAAATTGGAATTGCGAAGCTACTAATGTATACTGCAAGAAGTATGCCAATATGTGTGCTACACACATAGCACACTTTTAGGATGATTGCCGATGAAATTAAAGCACACTTCGTGTATTGTGTGTAGTTAAGCATAAAGTAATTGAGAGGCTTGATGAGGGTTAGGGCGCCAGATGGAGGCCTTGTCAAAGGCTAAAGATATCCACCTGGCGCAGGATGCCTACAATGTTATAGGCTTCCTCATCGGGCAATGTGTGGGCAAGCTGTATCCCTAGCGTTTGCCAGGCCTGGCGGCAGACAGCCAATTCGCGCGCATATTGCTGTTCTACGGCTTGCCGTACGCTCTGGCTCACAAGAAAACTTTGCTGGGGCTCGCGCTCTAGCACGCAAGCCAGGTGGAGGAGGAGGCCGGCCAGCACATCGATGGGAAAGCTTTCTCCAACTTCAACTTCGATCATTTCTATCATGGACTCCAGCAAAGGCAGAATACGGATCGGATTGAGGAAGAGTAGACGCTGGCTTAGCGTATGGGAAATTTCTTGCACAAGGTCTGCTCGCTGGGTAAATGTCGGAGGAGGAGTTGTGCTTGTCTGGAGAGCAGCGGCGGGAGGCTGTAGGAGCTCGGGATCAATGAGCGTGCCGCCGGTCAAGGTTCGCATGCGCGCAATCCCATCGCCAAAGAGCAATTCGGTAAGTGAGATAAAAGGATAGTTCTCAAGATGAGGGTTGATTGTGCCAACCACGGCTATCACCCGTTTTTGGCCGATAAGTTGCTGGATATCGGCCTCTGTCTTGCGGGAGAGATTGATATCCATACAGATGATCTCTATGTTTTGCCGTCCCAACTCTGGTAAATGTTCTTGTAAGAGATCAGCAAGTTTGCTGGCACTGCCAAAGCCGGTGAGGCAAACCGAGAGGATAACCCGCTCGCTCTGGACCGCTGAGGGGTTGAGTGGGCCGTGTTGGCCATTTTGCTGGGACAGAGAGGCCGAGGCTTTGCTGGAATCCTCTGTATGCGAGATGCTAGTAAGGCTGGCTGCCAGTTGGTCCAGGTTCATGTGCTTGGAATGTTGAGCGCGGCGCAGGGCCTCGACAACCAGGGGCGCGCATACACCCGAGATCGCCCGGATGGGAATACCCAGTCGTCGTGTTACCAGCTCTCCCAGTGAGAGCAGCGAAGAAAAGTCTACAAGAAGCAAGACCCCGCTGCCCTGGTCAGCCTGGCTCACACAATGTTCTACTTGTTCTAGAAGTTCCTCGGGAGTTTGTTCCAGGGTCAGAGCTATAGAATGCACAAGCTCTACGCCAACCAGCGTGTTGGCCAGTTCTGCCAGTCCTGAGGCGATGCCATGGCCATGGGCAGCCACAACAATACCAACCGTGGCTTGTTCATTATAAAGAAATACATCGGCATTTGCGAAGAGGATAGCCAGCACGTCGGCCTCGCTCTCGGGCAGCGAGATACCAAGCTCCGAGCGAATGCGCAACAGGGCCATGTGAGCAATCTCATATTCCAGCGGATTGGTTTTGTGCATAGATGGTATCGCCGGAGCGGCAAGTTGATGGCCATTGGCGATATGTTCCAGAGCGCTGGAGAGATGGAGCGCCAGGACAAAGGCTAGTTTTTCGGGAAATGTGTGCCTTAATTGCTTCTCGGCGAACTGCGTAATTGAGCGACTGACTGTAAGAATGTGCTCATCGACGAGATGCGCAATACCCTCTGCCTGCTCCTGGGTAACGGTATCGGCAAAGCCCTGAAAGTAATGCTGGATATCGAGATGTAAAAGTCGATTGATTTCATATTCGGATATGCCACTACCGCGCAAGACATTCAGTTCTGTGCTGATGATTTCATAGAGATTTTGCGATGAGGTAGAGGCCGAATGATTATCTAGACTCAACCCTGTTGGCGTGAAGATGTGCGTGGCCTCTATGAGGTGCTGTACAGCGCTCAAGGCGCGATGAAGCACGCCAGTCCGCAGGAGTCCACGGCGTATATGTTCGGGTAATACGTTGGTGTGAATGTGTAGTTCGGGCAGGTTGTTGGTGCGATACTCCAGATAGGCCCGTGCGCAGGTGAGCTGGACGTCTGTGCGCAGTTGGCCGATATTGCCAGGACATTCATAGACTAAGAGAGCGCGCAGGACCTGGGGGGCAACATGAATATTGGTGCCGATAGTGCTGCACTCATTTGTAAAGAAGGCCCGCAAAAGCTCGTAGCGTTCCGCCATTGTGCGCTCAGTGAGGCCGGGCAAGGTAATCGTCATCGGGATGCGTCGGCGAAACGTCGGCAAGAGGGCGCTATGAGGGTCCTCGGTCGTTGCTGCCAGCAGCAATAACGAGGTATGCCGCTCTTTGACCTCTCCCATGCGGCGGAAGCGCTCGCTATCCATAAGATAGAAGAGCATTTCCTGGCCTTCTGGCGGTAGGCGATGGACCTCATCAAGAAAGAGAATACCATGGTCAGCCTGCTCTACCAGGCCCACGCGATCGCGCTCAGCGCCGGTATAGGCCCCCCGTACTACGCCGAAGAGATGGGCCATTAAAAGTTGCGGATTGCCAGCATAATCGGCACAGTTGAAACTTATAAAAGGAGCATTCGCGGGGAGCGTTTTCTGCTCTAGCGCAAAGGCGTGCATCAAGCGGGCAAAGGTAGTTTTGCCTACTCCACTTGGTCCGCACGTAAGGGTATGCAGTCCACGGGGTGGGTAGAGAATAGCCGCCTTGGCCTGCTGAATAGCAACTTTGAGCCCTTCACTAGAGCCGATAAGCGTCTCAAAGCTGGTCACCACGGAACCGAAGGTGACCGAAGCCGAAATGGATAGCTGTTGCGCTGCCTTGGATTCTTCTGCGGTGGATACTAGAGCTGATGGGGTGTGCGATTTTTTCCCATTGGAAGAAGGCGCAATCTCCTGGTTCGCATCTTGCGTAGCTGCTTTGATGTGAAAGAGCACGGGACGGCCGGGGATGCGTTCAATGATCCCTTCCTGGGCCAATAGATTAAGATCCCGGCTGGCATTTGTCCGATCTATAGCAGCTTGTTCTGCAACTTCTTCTGCGCTGAAGCCTGTATGGCGACGCAACGCACTACTCTGTGCTGGTCGATGTGTACACAAGGATCGCAATGCCTCAAGTACTCGATCTTTGCGTTGCACTAATCGATACCTCTCATAGCAGGTGGTGTGGGGGGCTATCTGTTGTCGTATTTAGTATACTGAAAGGACGAGAGAAAAATCAATCAAACTCCAGGTAATAAATCGTAACAGCTAGCTTCTCAAAGTCAAAACACAACTTCGGCCTCTACTTGCATAAAGAGAAAAATAGAACTTTCTCCCTTGCCTACGATGGCCCTGAAAGACAATAGTAATGTTGTATATAATTCGTTAGGAAGATATATTTTAGCATATCATTGGCAGATGAGGTAGATGCTAATGGAGTACGGTCTTATGGTACCGCAAGGCTGGCGCATGGATCTTGTGGGAATTGATGATCCTGTTGAGGCCTATGAAGCGATGACGCGCGTGGCACAGGAAGCGGAAAGGCTGGGATTTCACTCCCTATGGCTCTTTGATCATTTCCATACAGTGCCAGTTCCCGCGCAGGAAATAACTTTTGAGTGCTGGACCACCACTGCGGCATTGGCGCGCGACACTACGCGGATACGCCTTGGGCAGCTGGTCTCGTGTAACAGCTATCGCAATCCGGCGCTGTTGGCCAAGATGGCCAGTACTGTTGATGTCTTAAGTCATGGGCGGCTTACCTTGGGGATCGGCGCCGGTTGGTATGAGCCCGAATATGATGCCTATGGCTATGAGTATCCGAGCACGGCTGAGCGCTTGCGCCGTTTGCGAGAAGCCGTCAAACTTATTCATGCCATGTGGACACTGGATGAGGCCGATTTTGCCGGCCAGTATTATCAGATCCAGGGTGCGATAAATCAGCCTCGGGGAGAGCAAAAACCGCATATACCTTTGCTTATTGGTGGTTCGGGCGAGCAGGTGACTTTGAAACTTGTGGCCCAATATGCAGACATGTGTAATATCTCCAATGCGGATATTGCTGTGCTCGAACAGAAACTGGAAGTACTAAAACGGCATTGCGAGGCTATAGGACGCGACTATAATGATATTCGTCGCACTTTGCTCATCAATTGTACGATTGGCGAGACTGAGGAAGAGGCTCTGGAAAAGGTGCCGGGACGCACACGTGCCCAGCTGGAGGTTGTGAACAGGCAGTCGCTGCTAGGGACTCCTGAGATGATCCGCGCTCGCTTAGAGGAATATGAGGAGGCAGGTATACAGGAGGTTATCCTCTGGTTTCCTGATGCTATTAAGTTGGATGCTGTGCAGCTTTTTGCCAGCGAATGCATGTCAGGATAATTATGCTCCGCCCGCTTCTGTGCGAGCTTGCTACTCGTTGGGTATGTAGCAATGGTATGGCGTGCTGTAGAACTGCGCGGAACGTCAGATTATTGCTACGTTATGCTGAGCCAGGATATCAAATGCCAGATTGGAACATATCGCCGCAAGTTTTAGACCTGCCACAAGATGAAGTGCATGTATGGCAGGCCTCGTTGTGTGCAGAAGAACCGGTTATCCAAAAATTTTTACCCCTGCTCTCACCTGATGAGAAGGCGCGGGCAGAGCGTTTCTATTTTGCCAGGGATCGCCAGCATTTTATTGTGGCCCGTGGTATTTTGCGAACTCTGCTGGGCCGCTATCTAAACCTAGCTCCTGAGCGGATTAGCTTTGTGTATAACCCTTATGGGAAACCAGCTTTAGATCCATCTGTCCATAGAGCCAACCTGCATTTCAACCTGGCGCATTCGCATCAGCTTGCACTCTACGCTTTTAGCTATGTTGGCCAGCTAGGTATTGATGTGGAGTATATGCGTTCGGATATGGACTATGAGCAACTGGCCAGCCATGCTTTTTCCGCCTATGAAAATACAGTATTTCACTCGCTCTCTGCCGAATTGCGCCAGAAAGCTTTTTTTGATTGTTGGACACGTAAAGAAGCGTATATTAAAGCCAGAGGAAAAGGGCTTTCGATTCCACTCGATCAATTTGATGTATCGTTGAGACCGGGAGAGCCAGCAGTAGTATTGGCATGTCGTCAAGAGGCTCAGGCTTCGTCTCCTTGCACTTTACGGGAACTTGATCCCGCTAGCACCTACGCGAGCGCTCTTGCCGTAGAGGGAGCCGGATGGCACTTGCGCTGCTGGCTCTGGCAGGGATAGATCTGCTGCCATTCTCCACGCCTCCCTCGCGCTTGACGCTAGTCGCCTCATGCAGTCAGGACCACTTATCTGAAGTGGGAACGCGCCAGTAGTGTCGATGAGTCAGGTCCTCGGCTTGCTGATTGGCTGTGCTGGCTACCAGCCCGGCAAACTGTAGGTGTTGTAGAGCCTCTAACAGTACGCTCAAGCGGGTGTGGCCAAAGGCCGTGGAGCTCATTTGCAAGAGTTGTTGGAGTTCTTGCAGCGTAATGCCATTCTTGTCAGGCAAGAGAGAAAGGATGGTATCGGCCAACTGCTGCTGTTGGCGTCGACGCTGTTGTTGTTCGGGAGACTCAATCGGCCCTCTTGAGGATTGGGGATTGGCGGTAAGGAGCACTTCGAAGCGGCACGCGTCAGCGCCAAGCTTCATACAAGTGAGCTCGGTCACCCTGACCTTCTCGCCAAAGCGCTCAGCCGCGCCCTCGATAGCGCCATGGAGCACGGCACACATCTTACGTGGGCTCTCATAAATGAGCATAAATTCGTTTGGGTTATGCGAGATTGTTTCATAGCTAAAAATGGGAGGAGTGAGCTTGTCAGGCGTACGACGCATCTGGCTATGCGCCTCACGCATAATTAATAAGAGCTCGCGAGCATTATGTACGCGACCAAGCAAATAGGCGCAGAGATGACTTGTCAGACCATTGGTAATAAAGTAGCGACCATATTCGCGCAAGAGAGTAGATGTCGGTAGACCGGTCAGCTGGTTGGCCACGCTTACTCCTAAGCGGAGGAGCTCATCATCGTAGACGTGGCTGGTAAGCAGCGATGTTACGTTTATTTCTCCGAGGGCTTCACGATAGGTACTAAGAAAGGAATGCCCAAAGCGGGCCATCAGGAATTTTTCCCAGGTTACCATTATCAATCCTTGCATAAATTCATCCTCCAAATGGTCTCACACTGCTAGCGGTGTGAGAGTAAATTGCAGTAAAATATGGGCGTAGAGCAAGAGTGCTCTTGCCTTGACGGCGCAAGAACCACGCGGAATCAGGAACAAGGCTTTCCAATTCTTGAGAATTGGATGGTGAAGGACCCGCCCTTGACCGGGGATCTGGGGACTAACGCCGCTTGCTTGTGGCATGACCCCGATGTTTTCCCCCTCTTCGCCGCCGTCAGACGGTGGCGAAACCAGGATGGGAAAGCCGTGAAGCGAAAGGCACTGATAGGAAAGCGTAGCATCGTTCATGGCTAGCTTCCAGCTTCTTTGACTGTGCTGATAATAATGCTTAGACATATATGAATTCACTGATTTTTCTTGAGACTAAGGGATACGCTAGTGCATGAGATCTCTGGAATTCGACTTTTTTTGTATCACTGATTGCTACACATATATTATAATTTTGTATCCAAACGCACCCGAGCAATTTATGGAGAGCATAATCTATACTGATCTGACTATTTGCTCTATGCTGAGTCGTCTGCCCATAGATATAGCCTATGTTTAGAAATTGAGCAATGGGAAGGAGTATATATAGATGAGCTGCCTAAACTCTACAATTAACATTAGTTCTATTTCCTTGCACTTTGGGAAAAGATTCTGTTATACTTCGAAATAAAAGCTTTCTGAGACAGAAATAGCGTAAGATAGCTGAAATATGCCCATATGTAGTAATTGGTGTGCGAACCTGATGCGATATATAACGCACATAGGCCAGATCATGAAGCGAGGTTTTTATGCTAGATAAAGTAGTACACGCCTCAACAGTCTCTGCTGGGGTTGGTGCGAGCCGTCATGGCTCACTCGATGCTGATAGCATTATTAAGAATGCGCCGGACCCGGTATTTGTTGCTGATCTGGAAGGCAAGATTCTTTCGGCGAACGATGCGGTGTATGAGCTCTTGGGGTTTCGTACCGATGAGGTGCTGGAGCAGTCGCTCTCACGCTTTATCAGTCCCGAGGAGACCCGAGAATTTACCGCTGCCCTGCGCGAGGTGATTGAGCGAGGAGCTACCCGCAATGCACGCTTGAACCCACGCAGTGCTTCGGGAGAGGTAATTCCAACGACGCTCAATGCATCAGCTCTGCGCGATTCGGATGGCAAAGTGATAGGGGCGATCGGCATTCTGCGCGATATGCGCGAGCTAGATAAAGTGCGTGCCTATGCTGACAACCTGATTAAGAATGCGCCGGACCCGTTGTTTGTCTCGGATCTGGAAGGCAAGATCCAGCAGGCCAATGATGCGGTGTATGAGCTCTTAGGATTTCGGCCAGATGAGGTGTTGGAGCAGTCGCTCTCACGCTTTATCAGTCCCGAGGAGACGCGAGAGTTCCTTGCCGCCTTGAGTGAGGTTATAGAAAAGGGTGTAACGCGCAATGCACGCTTGAATCCGCGTACCGCATCAGGGGAGGTGATCCCAACGACACTTAATGCATCAGCTCTGCGCGATTCGGATGGCAAAGTGATAGGGGCGATCGGCATTCTGCGCGATATGCGCGAGCTAGATAAAGCTCTTGCATATTCGGATAGCTTGATTAAGAATGCGCCGGACCCGTTGTTTGTCTCGGATCTGGAAGGCAAGATCCAGCAGGCCAATGATGCGGTGTATGAGCTCTTAGGATTTCGGCCAGATGAGGTGTTGGAGCAGTCGCTCTCACGCTTTATCAGTCCCGAGGAGACGCGAGAGTTCCTTGCCGCCTTGCGTGAAGTAATTGAGCGAGGCGTGACGCGTAACGCCCAACTGAATCCGCGTACCGCGTCGGGCGAAGTGATCCCGACAACGCTCAATGCCTCGGCTCTACGTGACCCAGATGGTAAAGTGATAGGAGCGATCGGCATTCTGCGCGATATGCGAGCCTATGAAAAGGTGTTGCGCGATTTGCAGGAATCGAAGGCGGAGCTACAAGAGAAAATCCTGGATCTAGAGAAATTTGAGGAAGTTGTGGTAGGCCGTGAGCTGAAGATGATTGCCCTGGAGAAGGAAATAGAAAACCTGAAGCGCGAGCTGGAGAAAATGAAGCAGGGCCAGAATAGGTGGATATAATGCAGCAGCCTATCCCAGAGTTGACTCAAGATAAGGAGATGGAGCTAGAACAGCTTCGTCAAGCTTACCGGAGTTTGCTGGAGGAAAAAGAAGCTCTGGAGATGCGGGTGGTCAAGAGTGAGGAGCGGCGGCGGGCATTTATGCATATTCTGAGCGATATTAATATGATGAATCGCAAGCTGGCGGATCAGCGCAAAGCTATGATTCATATTCTGGCTGACTCCGAGCGCGATCGCCGGCATTTAACCAAACAGGCGGAACGGCTGGATAACTCGCGGCGGGCCCTTTTGCATATATTGCAGGATTCGCACCAGTCCAATCAGCGCCTGGGCAATAGCCGTAAGGCCATGATCCATATCATGAGTGATTTGAAGGAAACTACCGAGAGAGTACAACGCAGTGAGCAGGAGCTGCTGGAAAAGCAGGAGCAGCTTGTCCAGGCAGGGAAGCTGGCAACGCTTGGTGAGTTAACCACAGGGATAGCCCATGAATTGAATAACCCGCTAAATAATATCGGGCTGTTCGTCGGTAATGCAATAGATCTTATCGAGCTCGGGATGGCGGATACAGATCAAGCGCGCGTCTTACAAGAGCTCTATAGCTCGATGCAGCAGGTCCGCAAGGCTACTGAAATCATTTCGCATCTAAGGACCTTTGGCCGCGTTGCTTCGGTAAGCCGTGAGCAGGTATCTATTCCGCAAGTTATCGAGAACGCGATCGCGCTCATGCGCGAGCAACTGCGCCTGCGACAAATAGAGGTAACATTATGCTTTCCAGAAGAAGATGTAGTTGTAACAGCTAACGCTATCCAGTTAGAACAGGTTTTTATTAACTTGTTGACAAATGCCCGGGATGCAATGGCCAATGCTGCCCAGAAGGCACTTACGATTACTTGTACAGTTCAGGAAGAGGTAGTGAATATCAGTATTAGTGACACTGGACCTGGAATACCTGTAGGGCTTGAACAACGCATTTTTGATCCGTTCTTTACGACGAAAGATGTAGGGACCGGAACTGGTCTGGGTTTATCTATTACGTATGGTATTATCAAAGATCACCAGGGAACTATTCAGGTCGAAAATCATCCTGGTGAAGGGGCTACTTTCTTGATACAGCTTCCGCTTCAAGGCTAAGAACAAGCATGGTGATTGCAAATGGATAACGCATTTATTCTCATTGTTGATGACGATACAGCTCTCTTACAAGCGCTTCCACAGGCGCTGTATCTGCGTTTACCCGGGGTAAAAGTTGATACGTGTGATTCTGCTCTGGATGCTGTGAAGCGGCTGCGGGAAAATGATTATGACGCGATTGTAAGCGATATTAAGATGCCTGGTATGGATGGGCTGGCGCTCTTATCGAAAATCCAGGAATTGCGGCCAGATACTCCTACACTGCTTATAACCGGTCATGGTGATCATAACCTGGCCATCCAGGCCTTGCGCGGTGGCGCTTACGATTTTATTCAGAAACCTATCGAGCGGGATTATTTTGTGGCAGCTCTTTCACGCGCTATCCAGACGCGGCAGTTACGTCGACGCGTGATGGAGCAGCAACGCGCCCTGGAATTACACGCCAGATCGCTTGAATTGACTGTGCAGGAGCGTACCCGCGAACTGGTTGCCGCTAACGAGGCAAAAGATGAGTTCTTGAGCATGGCTTCACATGAGCTGAAAACGCCATTATCATGCTTAAAAGGGATGACGCAACTACTCCACCGGCGCCTTGAGCGCTCAGGCTCTCCGGAAGTAACAAACCTGGCAAGTATGGAGAACTCGATCCGCCGGATGGAAGTGCTGGTTAACGATTTGTTGAGTATCTCATTTATTGAGACCGGTATGTTGACGTTGCACCGGCAGGTAACGAATATGCCTGAGCTCTGTCGGCGCCTGATAGACGAATACCTTGCTGGCACAAATCCGCCCCCAGTGGTCAAGCTGGAAGTTCCTGCTGAGCCGCTTGAGATGGACGTCGATGTGGAGCGGATGGGTCAGGTGATTATCAATTTGTTATCCAACGCGCGCAAATATTCACCGGCTAATGCTCCGATTTACCTCTCTTTGAAGTGCGAGAAACAAGAATGCGTTATTGCGGTGCGCGATACTGGGGTCGGCATTCCTGCCGAGGTAATTCCGCATATCTTTGAGCGTTTCTACCGTGTTCCCA
Organism: Ktedonosporobacter rubrisoli; assembly: GCF_004208415.1. Classification (GTDB taxonomy): domain Bacteria; phylum Chloroflexota; class Ktedonobacteria; order Ktedonobacterales; family Ktedonobacteraceae; genus Ktedonosporobacter; species Ktedonosporobacter rubrisoli. The sequence continues at coordinate 10,409,790 of NZ_CP035758.1, forward strand.
GTATTGAAGTGCAGACCGGATCAAGTATTGGCTTGGGCCTGGGTCTCTATATCTCACAGCAAATTATTGAACGGCACGGCGGATATATAGAGGTGGTGAGCGCTCCAGGACAGGGAAGTACTTTCTCTGTGCGTTTACCTCTTAACGTTGGTTCTGTAAAAGATGCTGTAAAGCTTGCGCCATCAAGCAGAACATGCTAATGACGAAGCTGTGCAGGCTTAAGAGGTAAGAAGCCACATATGCGCCGAGGGGAGTGCCCTGAATGCTCAAGCGCCTGGGCCTCCTGCAGCGGTTTGCCAATCTCATGGCAGCTTTGACGTTATCAATTGTGCGCAAATTATTATGCCTCGTGTTTTCTATCACTTCTTCCTTACCATTACTGCGTCCTCACTTTGGCTGTACAATCTCCTGCTTAGCGCTAAGATCCTTGAAACTTCTGCCTGAGCCAATACGTGAGATGGATATGCCCGAATTTTAGCTTCATGAACTATGTTGATGATCTATAAAGTGGCAGATAACTTGCACCGTAGAATGGAGGGTGAATATATGTGCCTTAGCTGTGGATGTGGACGCCCTGACGATGATCATAAAGACCGCCGCAATATTACTTTGCAGGATATTGATGCAGCAGCTCAGGCCGCCGGTACAACGCGCGCAAAAGTATTGAGCAATATCGTTAGTGGGGTGCAACAAAGCGAGCAAGACGCCGATCTTAATCAGCAGTTACGCGATGGTTATCGGGAGACCGAAGGTGATAGCTATGGACAATCGCACAATATGTCTGCTCCTGAGCCTGGCGCTATTCCTGCACAGCGTGGATATGATCCGGCTCATAGCGGGGTAAGGCATGCGCGAAATCGCCCTGGAGAGCGCATTGATAATCCTGGCCGTGAAACAGGAACGGCTTGGGGTGAAGATCAGCAGATGGGTTATACCACGGATACCTCGGATCGGAGAAATCCTGCTGGTTAGATAGGGCGCTTGTTCACGAACTACCGTTCGCTGAATTGTTGAAAGGATATGGCCATATGCAAGAGAGAGCAAAAGTTCAGCAGATTCCTGTAAAAATATATCGAAGCAGTGATCGTTTGATGGTCGCGACTCCTATGCCCGGTTTACAGCCAGAAGATATTCTGATCAAGATAACTGAGGATGGGCACATGGTTGTGGAGGGAGAAGTGCGCGGGGTGCTCAAAGAGGTAAAGGAGCTAGTGCTCGATGAATGGAGCGTGGGCGGCTACTATCGAGAATTGGAACTGCCTAACGCTGTGGATGCGCTCCATGCTAATGCGACCTATGGCAATGGTGTGCTGGTTGTGGCTATGCCCATGAGCGAGCGCACCGTTGGTGGAACGCTCATGCTCAGTAAGACAGGCGATGATCACGGAGAACGTGTGGGCAATGTCGGCCATGAGTCTGCACATGAGACAATGGGTAGACCTGGCTAATATGGCCTACGATCCTGCTTCCGGGATGCCAGGGCTTTGCAGTTCTCTAAAATGGGATTGTTAAGGGGGCGTCGCGACCTAGCGAATGAAGCCCTTAACCTGGGGCGCGCCGGGATGTGTAACATCCCCAGCTGTGCCCCGATTTTTCCCACCTCCTTGCTGCTGTCAGGCGGCCCAAAAACGAGAACTGGGAAACCTTACTGGGATGCTGCACGGCTGTTTAATTTTGACAGGCAGCAGGAGTGCAGAGGGCGGCCAGCTCTCTGCTGGGGTACGGGGCGTCCCCGTTTCCATTTCTTTTCGGGCGGATGGGTGGGGCAAAAACAGGAAAATTAAATAACCCTGGGGATGCTGAGATAGCCTTGGGAAAGATGTAGAGATTATGGTATAATAGAAAACAATACATAGCAAAAGTATCTGGGCTCTGACGGAGCCTTCAGGGACTTACCCTGAGAAGCCCTGCCTTTACTGGTAAGGGAATCGTCACACAAATAATGCGATGAGGCTCGCATAACGCCGCAAGGCTAATGGCTTCTACTATTGGGACACCGCTTTTCGGTCAATAGTGGAGGCTTTTTTGTTGTCAGGGCGATAAAGGATGAGAAAGGTTCCTGTGCTCTCTATAGCTGTGGCCGGATGCGGCGCAAGAGGAGATTTTGTCGTTTGAGTTAAGGAGCATATTCTGATGTGTTGCGAGCCTTGTATAGTAAGGAGGAACTGATGGCTCATGAGCGAACCGGGCTAGAGAAGGGACCCTGGAAGCGCCTGCGCATCTTTCTGGGGGAGGCAGAAGAATGGCAAGGTCAGCCTCTCTCGCTCGCTCTTCTGCATGTTTTGCAGGATGAAGGGATTGCAGGTGCAACAGTCATGCGTGGAATCGAAGGATTTGGTTCGGCCCATCATCTTTCAACCGAGCGGCTACCAGATTTGTCGGATAACCTTCCTCTTGTCATCGATGTTGTTGAGAACGCGCAGCGTATCGAGCGCCTATTGCCGGTATTGGAGAGAATGGTGCAGCGAGGGATGATTACGCTCTCGCCTGTGGAGGTGGTGTATCAGGGGAGGAAATCATGACATTTATATCCTTACTGTTGGTAGGTGGCGTGGGTGTGGCTGGCGCGTTTGGTGCGCTGGCGCGTTATAGCCTGGGTCGCTTTCTGGCCGAACGGGTAGGTTCGCGCTTCCCTGTAGGCACATTTGTTATTAACATCACAGGTGCCTTTCTTATTGGCTTACTATTCGCACTTACTGGCCACAAGGTAATCAGTTCCTCAGCTCAGCTAGTGCTTGCGACAGGCTTTCTTGGAGGGTATACCACCTTTAGCACCATGAACTGGGAAGGTATGCAGCTGGCTCGCGGAGGGAGTACCTGGCTTAGTTTACTGTATCTGGCAGGGAGCCTGCTCGTGGGTTTGTTAGCAGCCTCGTTAGGATTGGTATTAGGAGGGGGACTTTAGTGCTTTCAGTTTGGCGGAGAATGATGGCTGTGCTCTGCGGGGGCTTCTGCGGCGCCATCACACGTTACCTGTTAGGGATGCTCATTCAAGGATATCTGGGCAAAGCCTGGCCCTATGATATTTTCTTTATTAACATTACCGGTGCCTTAGTGCTTGCGCTCATTACCGTGCTGGCCGATGCTACCTTTCTGATCGGGCCAACGCGCCGACTCTTTATTAACGTTGGCTTTCTGGGAGCTTACACAACGTTTAGTAGCCTTGCTCTGGGAGATGTGTTACTCTTTGCCCAGGGAGCATGGTTTTTAGCTTTACTCTATCTCTTCTCTAGCTTGCTCGGGGGGATACTGGCGGTATGGCTAGGCGATTGGTTAGGGCAGTGGTGCATTCGCCACCTCAGACGCGCGCCTGCGCAGACTTCGATCCCTTTGGAGTCGAAAGGCGCTGAAGCACAAAGTTTCCAGACCACTTTCGAGCAGGATGTCACGCCATCTTAGCCTTGTTTGCAGAGAGCACAGGTGCGCTTGAAGCACTGAGCTAGAGCAAGCGGCAGGCGAAAAGAGCTCAGTGCGAAGCGCCCTATACAAACTGCTCTCATCATCCGGTTCTGGATTATCCCGCTTTCAGGCAAGCTTTGTCGCTGCTGAGAGCGCATGATCGAGATCCCAGAGAATATCCTCGATGTTCTCAATGCCTATCGAGAGACGAATAAGGTCGGGTGTAACGCCGCCGGCGAGCTGATCCTCTTCCGAGAGCTGCTGATGGGTTGTGCTGGCCGGATGAATGATCAGGCTGCGTGCATCGCCAACATTGGCCAGGTGGGCGAAGAGCCGCACGTTGTTAATAACCGCTTTGCCTGCCTCATAGCCACCTTTAACGCCGAAGGTGAAGATAGCGCCAGCTCCATGCGGCAAATAACGTTGAGCCAGCTGGTGTGAGGGGTCCTGGGCCAGCCCTGGGTAGCGCACCCAGCTCACGGCGGGATGCTCTTGTAAGAATTGGGCTACGCGTAAGGCGTTCTGGCAGTGCCGCTCCATCCGCAACGAGAGCGTTTCCAGTCCCTGAAGCAGGAGAAAGGAATTAAAGGGGCTGATACAGCTGCCTGTATCGCGTACGGTCTCGCAGCGTGCCTTCATGACGAAGGCAAAATCGCCGAATGTTTCATAAAAGCGCACGCCATGATAGCCAGGGGAGGGATCGACGATATGCGCGAATTTGCCGTTATCCCAGGGAAATTTGCCGGATTCAATGATGACGCCGGCGATGCTGGTGCCATGGCCGCCAATAAATTTGGTGGCAGAATGCACTACGATATCGGCGCCATGCTCGAATGGACGACAGAGATAAGGCGTGGCAAATGTGTTATCGATGACGAGTGGTACACCGGCTTCGTGCGCAATGTTCGCTACTGCATGGATATCGAGCACATCCCCGCGTGGGTTGCCAATAGTTTCTCCATAGAGCGCCCGTGTGCGCGGCGTGATAGCCCGGCGGTAATTCTCAGGATCGGTGCTATCGACGAATATCGTATTAATGCCCCAGGTGCGCAGGGTGAGATCGAACTGGGTATGTGTACCTCCGTAGAGACTGCTAGAAGCTACGATCTCGTCGCCCGGCCGTAAAAGCGTCATCATTGTGGCCATCTGAGCCGCCATACCTGAGGCCGTGGCCAGCGCGCCAGTCCCACCTTCGAGGGAGGCAACCCTTTCTTCGAAGGCGGCCGTTGTAGGGTTCATAATGCGCGTGTAGATATTTCCGAAGCGTTGTAAGGCAAACAGATGTGCGGCATGGTCTGTATCGTCAAATATATACGAGGTTGTCTGGTAAATTGGGACCGCTTGAGCGCCGGTGGCGGGATCGGGCCGCTGACCTGCATGAACTGCTAGCGTGTCAAAGCCAAAAACATGATCGCTATCAATCTCTGGCATGTATATTTGCTCCTCTCCAGGTTAGCTATTCTCTGGCAGCCTTATCTACAACATCCTATCACATTTCCTGAGGTGCTCTGAACCCGGCTCGCATGGCAAATCTCTTATAAACACAGATGGGCTCGCTACCGGTTATGAGCTAGATTTTCATGTGCTCAGTTACGGCCGAATAGAATGCAAGATATATTATGTCTAGTAATAGGCGTAAATGATTTGTAATACGTAGCGATAGGATTGCATGGGGATTTAATGCATGATATAGTAATCTGCGAGCACTACTAGCTTTTAATAGAGCCAGGCTAAAAGGAGGTCGCTGTAGGTGGCAGATAAAGATGTTGTGTACGAGTTCGTAAAGCTCTTAGAGAATATGCCCGCCAGTATATCCGAACTGGCTCGTTTATCAGATGTGCATGAACGGTCAATTATGCGAATGAGAAGTGGAAATAGAGTACAGCGTAGCACAGCGAATAAGGTTCTTCGAGGCCTATCGCGTTTATATAGCCAGACATTTACACTTGACAATGTAAGCGGCATTAACATTTGACTCTTTTCAAGAGTAGCATCTTATTGGAAAAGTAGTAGCGATGAATGTAATGGGGCACTTATAAGCATATGCCGATCATCATTGAAAATGAAGAATACTATACCGTTGAAGAAGCTTGCAATTTTCTCGGCGGTATTACGCGTGATACGCTGCGTAGGAGAGCAACAGCGTATGGAATAAAGAAATATACGAGGGGAGTTACGAGGAGGATCTACTATCGCAAGTCTGATCTGGATACACTTAATCGCCCACGTCTTATGAATGATAGCGATGATCAGTAAACGGTATTAATGTCTAGATTTTTTAAGAGCTTAGTCTGATTTTCAATAACTATTTGCTCAGGTAAGGGAGCTTGTGGACAACATTGCTCCGAGAAATGTGGAGGGCGATAACATATCGCTCCCTTGCTCCAGAGGGGCTGATCCGCATAAGAACTGCTAAATATGTGGTGTGGGCGCCATAATATGCTTGCTACGAGCGCATTGTCGATCCTATGCAAAGCAGAGTGGGGCCGATTTAGCACTGGCCCATAGCGTCAGGATAATTGTGCCGGAGATGAGAAGAAATCGCGTAGCACCAGGCAGCCAGCGCCGCGCGCCCAATTGAGCCTGGTCGGATTATGCTCAATGATCATCTCTAGGTTGCTCCCCATTTGTGAAAAAAGATGTTCCTGCATCGCCGTTTTCATCGAGTCTTGGATCAAGTTGACCCAGTGACCCTCGCCACCATTAATAATGATACATTCGGGATTAAAGAGATTCACCAGAACTGCCAGCCCGATGCCCAGGCGAACTCCCGTTTCCTCAAACGTTTTACAGGCCCTGGCGTCACCGCTCTGAGCACGCTCGTAGACCTCGTGAATCGTGGCTGCGTTGACTTCGCCAGCTTTTACAGAGGCCGGTTCGTTGCAGAGCTCCAGATAGGTGTTATAGATCCCATGGTCGGCGATATAGGCCTCAAAGCATCCCCTGTTACCACATTCGCAGAGCCTCCCATTGACGTCAAAAGGAATATGCCCAAACTCGGCACCAAGCCCCTGGCCGCCGCGAAATGGCTCGTCGCGTATCACTGATGCCATGCCCAGACCACGGCCGAGCGAGACAAGCAGAAAGTTATGGTATTTTTGCCCATTGCCGTAGAGCTTCTCGTAGCTGGCGAAGCAATTAACCTCATTATCGACAAACACAGGCATGTTCAAGCTGCCCATTAAAGGGAAGCTTAGCTCAAGATTGTGCCAGTTGAGCTGCCAGTTATCCACGCTGACGCCGGTATGGGGATTGACCGAACCCGAAAGGCCGCAACCTAAGCCAAGGATCTTTTCTCGTGGGATGGGGAGATGGGAGATAAAGGCTTCAACACCAGAGGCGATACTCTCGACAGCGTGCGAGGCATTATCGCGCAACGGAGCCGACCAGATCTCTTTATAAATAATGTTGCCGTGCAGATTCAAAAGCGCTGCCGTTATCTTGTTTTCCCAGAGATCTATGCCAATGACATAACCACCTTCGGGATGAATCTCTAAGAGTCCCGCTTTGCGTCCCCCCGTCGATTCGGCGACCCCGGTTTCCACGACCAATTGTTGTTCGATGAGCACTGTAGTAATTCCTACAATTGTGCCCATACTCAATCCTGAGAGTTTCTTGAGCTGTGTACGAGCTACAGGAGCGTGGGTACGAATGAGATTGAGTAACGTATTCTGGTTAATTTCCCGCATCATCTTACGGTCCATAGGTTGCGATCTTTGGTGCATAGTAGCTTTATCCCCATAGAAAATTATGTCCATCGCGGAGAAACTTTAATCATTGACAAAAGTTAGTATAGATGGTATGCTTGGTTTTGGCAAGTAGGAAGCTAAAAATACACGTATCAGGTAGGATATTTTGCCAGAGGATACCAGCGTTTTGAGCTGAGATTGTCTATCCAGATTGCAATCCTATTTATTGAGCGATGTGAACTCCTCATCAAAATGAGGTATATACAAAATCCGCCACCTGAATGAGAGTACGTACTTCCTACCTCCAGGCTGCTCTTCTCCTATTTAAGGAAGAGAGCCATTGGTTACTTCTCTCGCTGAGAGCAACGGTGCTACTCAATCGGCTTGTCTGCGCCCTTATATTACATGGTTATCTTGTGATTATTGGCTGTAATGCCCTTTTACGTAACTGACGGGTCTTTATTTCCTTTTCAACGTACAGAGTATGGTACTGAGATGTACTACAGGACAAGGAGAACAGAACATGGCTCAGGACCTTCGTTTCCCTTCTTTCCTCTCGCGCCGGCGTTTTCTTCAATACGCTGGAACTGCAGCTCTTGGCGGCTCTTTCCTTTCTGCCTGTGCCGGAACAGGTGGCGGAAGTAGCAGTAGCAGCAGCAACAACAGCAGTCTTCCCACCCTCAATCAATGGTATCATCAGTATGGCGAGCAAGGAACGCACGAGGCAGTGTTGCGCTATGCCAAGCAATATACCAAGGCGAATGTAAAAGTGAGCTGGGTACCTGGCACTGGCAATGAATATCCCGACAAGGTACGTGCCGCCCTCCTCGGCTCCAATGCCCCTGACGTCTTCGAGCTTCCCGGCCCTACAGTTGACCAGGTGAAGGCTGGCCTGATCGAGCCTCTTGACGACATTATTGCTGATGTTAAGGATGATTTCAACCCTGTAGCCCTCAGACCTCTCACGATCAATGGAAAAGTCTATGCGATCAAGATGATCAATGACCTGACCTTTGTTTACTATCGCAAGAGCCTCTTTGACAAGGCTGGCTTGCAGCCACCCAAGACGGTTGATGATTTGATCAACGCGGCAAAGAAACTTACGACGAAGGATATGAAGGGCATTTACATCGGCCCTGATGGTGGCGTCAACGCTTTGTCTTATATCGCTGGCTGGGCTGCTGGCGGCGATTTCCTCTCGGATGATAACAAGATTACCTTCAATACAGATCGTGTTGCTGCAGCCTATGAGAAGCTCAAAGAGCTCAATGCTTCAAAGGCCGTGCTGCCTGACGCGCCAACCTTCTGGTGGGACCCCTCCTCCTTTACGCAGGGCACGTGCGCGATGCAGTTCTGTGGCCTGTGGGCTATGCCGGGCATTCAGAAGGCCATCGGTGATGATTTCGGTATTGTTGCCTGGCCTGCCCTTGATGCCAAGAGCCAGCCGGCAACGAACTATGGCGGCTGGGCCGAGATGGTCTGGGCCAAGGGTAAGAATGTCGAGGCAGCCAAACAATATGTCAAGTGGCTCTGGATCGATAATTCTGATGTGCAGATTGACTGGAATGTGGGCTATGGCTTCCATGTTCCTGCCCGTAAGAGTATCGCTGCCAAGACCGACAAGCTCAAGAGTGGACCGGCAGCCCAGGCCGTAGAGATCCTCAATAATTATGGTCATGCCACGCCTCCGCTCTGGAATGCGTCTATGGATCAGACGCTCACAGATGCGGTGAGTAGCATCTTAAAGAGCAATGCTGATCCCCTCAAGACCCTGAATCAGGCTGCAGACAAGTGCAATGCCGAGTTGCAGAAGCTGCTGAGCTAGGCTTGCACTGGTGAGAGGCAAGAGGGCAGTTATGGGCGGTCCGATCTATCGGTTATAGGCATATCTATCTGGATTTTCGCCAGTTGCTGTTGTACCCTTGCCATAGCTGTATTGCATGGTAACCCTTGGACGTTTGGACATCTGCTCAGGGCTTCTGATGCAGGTGTCCAACGTTTATTTTTGAAGGAGGGAAGAACCGATGAAGTCCCTGGATACTGCTGCTTCGGCAGAGATACTGGCTTCGCGCGCAGATAAGCAAAAGAGCGTACAGAGAGTTCGCCAGCGTTCTTTCAAGGCAACCCTGATCTTCTGGAGTTTTGTTGGTCCCTTGATTCTCGGGTTGATTGTCTTTTTCTATATTCCCATCCTCTGGAGCATTGTGCTCAGCTTCTCTACTGCGCGCGCGACGATTACCCCGACAGCTTTTGTGGGCTTGCAAAATTATATAGAGATGCTCAACGATCCGCAGTTTACCAAAGCGTTGGTCACGTTTACGGTTTTTGCGCTCTTTATTGTGCCCACGACCTTTGCCTGCTCATTGGGGATAGCTTTGCTGGTCAATAGCGTCAAATTCGCGCAAGGCTTTTTCCGCTCAGTCTTCTTTTTGCCCACGGCCTGCTCCTATGTGCTGGCTTCCATTGTCTGGAAGATGAGCATCTTTAATGGCTCATCCTATGGTCTGGCTAATGCCCTGCGTCACGCCCTTGGCCTTGATCTTATTGTCTGGATCTCTACGCCCAATCCTCCCTGGTACTGGTTGGTGTTGGTTACTGTGCGTCTCTGGCTACAGATCGGCATTTATATGATCATCTTTATTGCCGGTTTGCAGGAAGTGCCGCGTGAGCTTTATGAAGCCGCGCTGGTTGATGGGGCCAAACGAGGTTGGCAGACGTTCCGTCATATTACTTTCCCTTTGCTGCGCAATGCCTCCCTGGCTGTGTTGCTCCTGAATGTTATTGCCGCCTTCCAGGCCTTCGACGAGTTCTTCAATATTATGTCTCATGGCAACGCCATTTTAGCGCGTCCTCCTCTGGTCTATCTCTATGATATTGCTCTCAACAACCAGGATTATGGCCACGGGAGTGCAGGCGCGCTCATATTAACCATTATTATTGTGATCTTTACCTTGCTGCAAGGCCGCTTCCTGGGGTTTGGGCGAGCGAATTAGCACTTGCTTTCTCTAGCTGTCTTTCATTGCATGAAACTACAAAGGGAAGGATCGTATGGCAACACTATTCTCTGGCCCAACTCAGACAAAGCGCCAGCCCTTATCTGCGGGTGCCATCGTTAGCCTGGTGCTGCGCTATGGGGCACTGATCATCCTGGCGCTGCTCTTTTTGCTTCCATTCTACCTGATTGTGAGAAATGGCCTGGCGACGGAACGGGAAATCACCTCGCCGAATTGGACGTTTTTTCCCAGCGTGCTGCATTTTGGCAATATTCAAGAATTGTTAAGTGATCCTGAAGTACCGTTTATGGATGGAATGGCCAATTCAGCGCTGGTGGCTGTGCTGCAGACGGCGGGGCAGATCCTCTTTTCGGCCCTGGCCGGCTATGGGCTTGCGCGTATCCCCTATCGTTGGGCCAATCAGGTGTTTTTTGCTATCTTGCTGACCTTAATGATTCCCAGTGTGGTGATCTTTGTGCCGACGTACGTGGTGGTCTCGTATATGGGCTGGGTGAGCACGTTGCAGGGGCTTGTTGTGCCTGGAATGTTTAGTGGCTTTACCACGTTTTTGTTCCGTCAGTTCTTCTTGGGCTTCCCGCATGAGCTGGAAGAGGCTGGACGCGTCGATGGTCTTGGCTATTGGGGCGTTTTCTGGCGGATTGTGGTACCAAATTCTCTGGGCATTACGGCGGCTCTAAGCGTGATTACCTTTATTGCGAGCTGGAATGCTTTCCTCTGGCCGCTGGTTATTGGCCAGGATCAATCGGCCTGGACGGTGCAAGTGGTGCTCTCCAATTTCTTAAATGCCCAGGTGCTTAATCTACATGAGCTCTTTATTGGAGCGGCTCTGGCTATCTTGCCGCTGGTGATCCTCTTCTTTATTCTGCAGCGCTACATTGTTGAAGGTTATAAACAGAGTGGCCTCAAGGGGTAAATTTCGTATAGCCATATATGGGTGAACTATGCGTATAGAGTGGGCCTTGTCGTAACCCCTTTGTGTGGGCAAGGCCCGTTATGTTTTGGTGAATGGCTGCTCGGTGCCTTTGGATGATGCTGCTTATGTAGAACAGGTCTTGAGACGGAAGGTCTTGCTTGCTCGTTGCAAGAATAGATATGGGGAAGGTACACTAAGATGGTCTGATCTCAGCCGCTTCCGGGTGGTGACAAGGCTTTCCCTGCCTTCCAGCTGGAGCGTAGATCAGAAAGTTTCTGAATGTTTTTCGGAAAGGTTAAGTAGCATGAGAACGTTTACAGTAACAACGCGCAAAAAGGATCAGATTATAGATATTACTGATACTATTGAAAACTATTTGCAGGAAGCTGAGAAAGCTGAGGGCCTTTGCTCGATTTTTGTTGCGCATACGACCTGCGCTTTGACTACTGCCGATCTGGACCCTGGAACGGATCAGGATTTGCTCGATGCTTTGCGCAATCTGCTTCCGCAGCTATCTTACCGCCATCCGCATAATCCAGCCCATGCTCCCGATCATCTGCTCTCTTCGATTATCGGTCCTTCGCTGGTGGTTCCTTACGCGCGCAAACAGCTTGTGCTGGGAACATGGCAGCGTATTATTGTCGTTGAATTAGACGGGCCTCGCCAGCGAACCTTACATATGTCTACATTTTAAGCTGGCCTGGAAAGATTTGATAGAGAGAGCCTTATATGGCTACACAGCGAGAAGATGTGATTGCTGAGAGCCTTTTGTTAGTAGGAGCAAGGCAGCTAGAATGGATAGCTGAGAAACTGCCTCAGCCTGCTCCTGACGAGGTTCTAATCCGGACCCGGGCGGGAGCAATGAGCATCGGCAGCGAGCTGCCAATCTATTGTGGATGTTCTCGCGACGTCAGGCCAGCTTTCTATCCACGCATGACCGGTTATGAGAGCCTCGGAATTGTGCAGGCCTGTGGCGCTGCTGTGCAAGATTTACGGCCGGGTGATCGAGTAGTGGCTTTCTATGGTCACCGAACATATGCGCTTGTGCCTGCTGCAAAGGCTATCAAAGTCCCGGAACACGTTTCCGATGAGCTGGCTCTTCTGACAATTTTGACTTGTGATGCCGCTAAGGGTGTGCGTAAGCTGGCACTACAAAACGATGAAAGCGTGCTGCTGGCAGGTGCGGGCGCCATAGGCTTGTTTGCACTCTTCGTGCTTAATGCGTATGGTATAGCTGCCGTAGATGTGGTTGAGCCTCGGCGAGAGCGCTATGAGCTTGCTCGGGCTTTAGGCGCGAGAAGAGTGATGTCGCCTCAAGACATTTCATCTGCCTCTGCCAGCTATAGCGCAGCTCTGGAATGTTCGAGCAGTAATGAGGCTTTTGCGCTGCTACAGAGGCAGGTCATACGGGAGGGGCGGATCTGTATTCTTGCCGATGGCAATCGTGTGCCTCTGGTACTGTTGCCGGAATTTCATGCCAAAGAATTGTTACTGGTTGGCTCAAGCGATGGCTGGGATTATCAGGCTCACGCTGAGTGGTTTTTTGCCGAGGCGGGAAGGTTTTCGACAGCCCTACGAGGCGTGTTTGAACTGCGGATCAAGCGCGAGCAACTACATACAACCTTTGAGCAATTGGCAACCGAGGCTATCCATCCAATTAAAGTACTGATCTCCTACAAGTCATAAGCTTTGGGGAGCCAGGGGAGACAGATCACCTGCTTGATAGCAGTAAGCTTTGCCTGAGAGAAGGCGAAACAGCAGGATTTCTTTGCGCGAATTTTTATGCTATGATGAGCAAAGCTGAAAATATTGCGATTAGTATTCATTTTTGCTGATAAGAAGGTGATCATCTGTGGAGTTACGCCATCTCTATACCTTTCAGACGATTATCAAAGAAGGAAGCTTTTTACGCGCTGCTGAGAAGCTGCAATATGCTCAATCAACAATTACCTTACATATTCAGCAGTTAGAGGCCGAGCTAGGTGTGCCCTTATTTGCACGACGCGGCAAGAGGGTTCAGCTTACTGATGCCGGGCATGCTTTATATGAGCAGGCTGATTTGCTGGTGCAGAAAGCTCAAGCCCTACAGCAGACTATGGCTGATATTGTAGCCGGTGAGGCAGGGCATATACGTATTGGGGCCATTGAGCCAACTGCTAGCCTGCGCCTGCCCGATCTCATTGTGCCGTTTTGTCTGGAGCGCCCGAAATTACATCTGACTCTTGAAGTTGGAAGCAATCGGAGCGTCAGCGAAAGGGTAGCAGACGGATCTATCGATGTGGGGATTTGCATGCTGCCAGAAGCCAGCCTTGACTTGACGTATGAGCAGCTCTTTATGGAACCCATGGCCATATTGCTGCCTGCGAGTCATCAGCTTGCTCATGCCGGCAATATCCAGATCTCGGATCTGGCTGATGAACGGCTGATCCTCAAAGAAAGAGGTTGTGGCTATCGGCAGATGATTGAGACAGCTTTTTTGCAACATGGTATTAATCCTTATTCGGGGATCGAGATCGGAAATTTAGAGGTGCTTAAAAATGCTGTGCAGCGTGGCCTGGGAATTGCTATTATGCCAGTTGCCTCTGTGAATCCGCCTCCCGAGGGAACTACGCTGCGTACCCTGCAAGACGTCAAGCTGGAAGTCCCGGTTGGTCTGGTTTATAAGGTTGGGCAGTACGCCCGAGGGCGAGCCCTGAATGCCATGCTGGAGCTCATGCGCACCAGTCTAAGGCAGCATGAGGAGAGCCCCCTTATAGATGAGGCGGTAGGGCCATAAGCTCTGCAGGATTGTAGAAAGAGGAAAAGAGCTGCCAGCTGTTTTGGCATAGGGAAATGGCGGTAGTAAGCTTTAACTTTTGCCTAATGTTTTTGCAAACTTTGATATAATACAATTGTGCTCTTGATAGCCTGAGTATTCTTGTACAGCTTCGTTGAAGGATCGTGAAGCATCCTGCCATATCTGAAAGATATGGGCAGATAGAAGTAAGTTTGAGAAAGCGTAGTTGATTTGCACTGTACTGGATTGAGAAGAGAGCATCAACATGGCTGGATATATTCTCTTAGAAGGCTACGGCGAATTTGGGGGTGCATTGGCTGAGGCCGAAGGACGGGCAATAGAACTTGCTGGCGGCCCTGACATATCTGTCAGTATTATTCCTACGGCGGCTTTCCCTGATCATAATTATCAGCGGATCAGCAATGCCGGCGTGCGCTGGTTTCATGGCCTGGGGGTAACACAGGTCCAAGCACTTCCCTTGATTGATAAAGTATCAGCTGAAGATCCTGCTCTTGCAAATATTATTAGTCACTCGCGCCTCGTTCATTTAACTGATGGTACTGTTGAGAATCTCATGAATATATTAGAGAATAGCGCCTGCTGGCGCGCTATTCTTGCCGCTTATCTCGCAGGTGCGGTCATTGTGGGTAGTGGAGCAGGGGCGATGGGGCTCTGCCAGTACTATTATGATTCGCGCGCTAAAATTGTCATGAGCGGTCTTGGATTGCTATCCAACGTATGCTTGCTTACCAAACGCAATACGCTTGTGGGCAAGGCAACGGCCCAACCAACGGTTGAGTTGCCTGCTGACGTTGAAGTGATAGATATTGACGAGAGAACGGGACTTCTTGATGACGGCGACGCGGGTAAGAAATGTGGTTGGCATGTCTATGGCCAGGGAGCCGTGACTATATATCGCCACGGCGAGCCGACCGTCTATAAACCGCACAGCAGCTTTACTGAAATACTGCTAGAGTGTGGCTTGTGAGAACCGTCAGAGCCATCATGCTCTACTCAGGGCTAAGAGGAGAGAAAGGGCAGTTTCCAGAGAGTCTTTCATCCTGCAGATGTCAGCCAGTTTTCTCGGTAAGGAGCGTGATGGCTCTTTAGCTGTTTGGGCCTGTAAAAATGACGACTGGCAGAAATCGATATCAAGGTGTTGAAGCCATTTGTTGGCAGGTTGCGGCACATGAACGACAAGCCTGAGCGCAGGCTTGCAATTGCTGATCATTGCCAAATTGTGCGCAGCGCTGACAGGCTTCGGCACATACACCACACATGTAAGGATGCAAGGGCGAATTGCGCAGCATAAAATCCTCACTGACCTGGCATGTTTGAATACAGTCGAGCAGCGCTAAGATATGGTCGGCTTGCGCAAATGGACCTCCTTTTTGCAGACTATAGAGAAGAGTTTGCTCACAAATGGCGTGGCATTCTTTACAGTTCTGCGTACACTGCTGCATACTCTGCTGAGCATGAGTTCCCTGCATTGCTCTGCACTCCTTCAGTTTCTCCCAGTATTTTGATCCTGGGATAGTGTTATGCGTTGGATCATTTTCAGTAATTACACGCCTTCTGTATCCATGGAGGTAACAGGAGCTACCAGCTAACGTATGGCTTAGCTTGAGCATGATTATAAGCTTTTTCTGTGCAGCTACCTAAAAGGGCTCCAGATGAGGAGCGAAGCGAAAAGTGCCAGACCTCTCGCTGCTACAAAGTCCACAACTCAAGTCCATAGCATTAAAGCATGACAACGTTATTCGCCCTTGTTTTTCGCAGAATTGTCTGGTATACTCGTTGGAAAAGGGGTTAGTGTAAAGAAGACACCTTTTCTTTTTTATCTGCTATGTAAGTGTACAATTTACACTTACTTGCAAAGGAGAGAAGATTATGGCTTATAGCCAACCGTTCGATGTTGCCATCATTGGGGGGGGAATCGCAGGGCTTACAGTAGCGTTGCGTTTGCCAGAGCGTATGCGCATTGCCCTATTTACGAAGGGGCAGGTAGGCGAGAGCAACACACGGTATGCTCAAGGGGGGCTTGCTGTGGCATTAGGAACGGATGATAGTCCTGAGTTGCACTTTCGGGATACAATGGCCGCGGGCGCAGGATTATGCGATGCAGAGGCTGTACGTATTTTAGTTGAGCAGGCACCTGCTGCCGTACGCTGGCTGATCGAGATGGGGGTTCATTTTGATCGCGCCGCACCAGGCAGCGAAGCTCACTCAACTGCCGATGGCTTGCTATTGGGACGTGAGGGGGCCCATTCACGCTGGCGTGTATTGCATGCTGGGGGAGATGCAACAGGGGCGGAGATCGAGCGTGCGCTTATTGCCGCCTTGCAAAAGCGTTCTTCGGTAACTGTCTATGAAGAGACCTTCGTGAGTGATTTGCTGTTGCGGGAAGATATCTGTAGCGGCGTAGAGGCCATAGATAAAGAGGGAAATAGCTTTGAGGTTGCTGCGCAGGCGATCGTGCTGGCCAGTGGTGGGGCTGGAGGGCTCTGGCTACATACTTCCAATCCCGCCGGAGCTACCGCCGATGGGCTGGCTCTTGCCTGGCGTGCTGGAGCCGCGCTGGCGGATCTAGAGTTCATGCAGTTTCATCCCACCGTATTAGTTGCTAACGGCACTTCTCACCTGATTTCAGAAGCTGTACGTGGCGAGGGCGCCTATCTGCGTAATCACGCCAACGAGCGCTTCATGCCTCGCTATAGCGAGCAGGCTGAGCTTGCGCCACGCGATGTGGTCGCGCGGGCCATATTGAGCGAGATGCTAAGTGAGCGTGCAAAGTATCAGTATCTCGACTTGCGTCATCTCCCTCGGCAAAGCGTATATGAGCGCTTCCCGACAATTTCGGCGATCTGCCGTGAGCATGGTCTGGATATGGCCTCTGATCTACTTCCTATAGAGCCAGCTGCTCATTATTGTATGGGTGGGGTGCTGGTAGACAGCTATGGGCGTACGAGCGTACCGGGTCTCTATGCAGTCGGAGAAGTTTCTTGCACAGGCGTGCATGGAGCTAATCGGCTGGCAAGCAATTCTCTTCTGGAGGGGCTGGTGTATGGCATTCGCCTGGCTGGATATCTCGATGATAGCTCTGCTAGCCCTGGTCAGCAGATTTTGCCTGCGGGTGTGTCCCTCATTCCCTATGAGAGTACCTTGCAAGAGGATATCCTATCATCAGGTAATGAAGATGAGTTGAGCACTCTCCATACCTGTGAGCGATTGCGCCAGATCATGTGGGAATATGTCTCGCTTCGCCGCGATCAGCATGGCTTATTGGAAGCGCAGCGCGAGATACGACGCATGCGCAGCGAGTTTCAAGCCGGCAATAAGCTCAAAGAGCTTGCTCCAATTGAGAGGATGCACTACTTAGAGGTGCGCAATATGCTGCAAATCGCCGAAATAGTGATCATGGCAGCTTTGCAGCGGCAAGAGTCACGGGGAAGCCATTGGCGCGCTGATTACCAATCCCTCGACACAAGTTTAGAAGGCTGCCGTACGGCTTTTCGGCCCTCAAGCGCTGATCCAAATGGACCCATGCAGCCCCGAAAGGAGATAGCTATCCGTGCTTAAACCTTCAGAGGAACTTATCAAGAGGGCTCTGCTCGAAGATGGAGCCGATGCAGATATCACGACCAGGAGTACTGTTGCCGAAGGACAACAAGCCGAAGCCAGTATTGTGTCTCGCCAGGAAGGTGTGATTGCCGGCCTGGAAATTGCTGCGGAGACGTTTCGTACCTTGGATGAGCGCATATCAGTTGAGCTATTACAGCGCGATGGCGCCAGGGTGAAGGGCGGAGATGTTCTGGCCCTCTTGCAGGGTCCGGCGCGTTCTTTGCTGAGTGCTGAGCGGGTAGCACTTAACTTTCTTGGTCATCTCTCCGGTATCGCCTCTGTGACAGCACGCTGTGTAAGTGCCACTATTGGCACACCCGCTCGTATTATCGATACGCGTAAAACAACCCCTGGCTTACGTCACCTGGAAAAGGAAGCTGTGCGCATGGGAGGTGGGTATAATCATCGTTTTGGTCTCCAGGATGGCGTGCTTATCAAGGATAATCATATCAAAGCGGCAGGTGGAATCGAGCAGGCAATTAGCGCGGCTCGGCGCCAGGCGCCTCATCTCTTCAAAATAGAGGTTGAGTGCGAGAGCCTTAGCGAAGTTCAAGAGGCGCTGGCCGCCCGGGCAGACGTCATTTTGCTCGATAATATGGACGTCAAGACAATGCGCAGTGCCGTAGAGCTTGTGCGTCAACGTGCGCCCCAGGTATTGCTTGAGGCTTCTGGCAACATTGGCACAGATGTGAACCGGCTGGCAGCTGTAGCGGCGACCGGTGTAGATTTTATCTCGTTAGGAGCGCTCACGCATTCTGCTCCCAATTTTGATGTCTCGCTTGAATTTGCATGATGTGCTCTATCTGTCTCGCTCAAGGAGGAAATCCATGGCTATACTATCTGAGTGTGCTGAAAGTCGCGAAGAACGCGTTTTGCCGCTTCTTTCGCCCCAGAGCCGTGCCAAACACGATCTTTCTAAGCGCCGCGATACCATCCCGTTATTCTATGCCGAGATGCAGGGCGAAGAGTTGGACCGTCGTATAACCGCTGCCAGGGAGGTACTGGGAGAAAAGCTTGTCATTCTTGGGCATCACTATCAGCGTGATGAGATTATTAAATATGCTGACTATCGGGGTGACTCTTTTAAGCTTGCGCAACTGGCGGCAGCTCGTCCCCAGGCTCAGTATATTGTGTTTTGTGGCGTCCATTTTATGGCAGAAAGCGCCGATGTTCTTAGTGCAGCCCATCAGAAGGTGATTTTGCCCAATCCTACCGCCGGCTGCTCTATGGCAGATATGGCTAATATCGCCGAGGTTGAGGAGTGCTGGGATGTATTGACGGAAATGCTTGGCGAGGATGCTGGTATTATCCCCGTCACCTATATGAATTCAGCAGCTAATCTCAAAGCATTTTGTGGGCGCAATGGAGGTGTTGTTTGTACCTCATCGAATGCGCCAACGGTAATGCGCTGGGCTTTTAGCCAGGGCAAGCGTGTCTTGTTCTTCCCGGATGAGCATCTGGGGCGCAATACTGCTCTCAAGTATGGCATTACGCCTGAGCAGATGGTTGTATGGAATCCCAAGAATCCGCTGCTGATGGAAGGATCTGAGGAGCAGGTAGAGCAGGCTAAGATTATTCTCTGGAAGGGATATTGCTCAACCCATATGCGTTTTAGTGTTGAGCAGATAGCAAAGGCGCGTGCCGATTTTCCAGGGATTAAGGTTCTGGTGCACCCGGAGTGCCGTCAGGAAGTTGTGGCGACGGCAGATCTGTATGGCTCAACCGAATATATTGTGCGACAGATCGAACAGGCCCCCGCCGGTAGCCAATGGGCGGTAGGTACAGAGATCAACCTGGTCCATCGCCTGGCTGAAGCCCATCCCGAGCAGCTTATCTTCTGCCTCGACCCGGTTGTCTGCCCATGCTCTACGATGTATCGTATCCACCCGGCCTATCTGGCCTGGGTCCTGGAAGCGCTCCTGGAGGGCGAGGTTATCAATCAGGTAAGTGTGGATGAGGAGACGGCGCACTGGGCGCGTGTGGCCCTGGAGCGCATGCTCTCTCTGGCCTGACTGCTAGCAGATTGTTAAAAACATTATTAGAGAGGCAACCTGGAAGAGCCTTCCCTCATGAGAGGCTCGAAGTGCGCGAATATGCATAAGATTGGGTTTGGGACTACCGTTGATAGGGGTGGTCCCAAACCCTTTTTCCATTTTTTGTGATTGAAATAAGGATTTGTTAAAAAATATATGATATTATCAAAATTGTAATTTAAGTACTATCATATTTAAGTCTTAGAAGGGATCATATGAATTTTTTGCTTGACGAGGGAGCAGGGGCAAAAAAAATAAAAACACTCCTCAGGGAGAGAGGGCATAACGTTAAAGCGATGAATGAGGGTGAATTAAGTGGAACAAAAGATCCCCCTGTTCTAAAACTTCTTCTTGAAGAGGAGCGTTTCATCATAACCTGTGATACCGATTTCCTAAAATATAGGAGAGATGTTGAATTTGGAGCAATTCTGATCAAAGGAGATTATAAAGTTACATCAGAACTTGCCGAACGGGTGGTTTGGACTATTGAATATATTATCCAAAATCCTGATCTCCTTAATGATCTTACCGTGCTAGAAAGAGATACTCCCTATGGCCTCTGGAAAGTGTACACGCAGGGTGATCAATGTGTTATAACTTGGCTTAGCTACTCAGTTGAGCGGTTGAGTATAACTTGCTCGGCACAATTTATCTCTACCCCTATTTCAGCTACCAACCTGGATAGTGAATGTGATTCGTAGCTTCTATTTTATTTGTTTGTTTTAACGAGGTAGCATATCAGACGATTTAAGTTATCGAAGTAGATATTATCCTCTCGCTTGTTACATGGGCATCTGTCATTGCGTATTCTGATAGGGCTATAGTTAAAGCTTCTGTCGGGATGCTACGGCTTACCTGCCTCGTTCTATAGAGTAGAAGAGATATAATGAAGATCCTGGAAGCTCTCCAGGATTTTGAATGAAAGGGAAGAGTCTTCATGAGCGATGAGATAAAGGTTCAGGCGCAGCAGCCTGCTCCCGATTTTACCTTGCCCGCCGTAGGCGATGGTGATGTGGTAAAGAATGGGCAGGTCCATCTAGCTGACCTCAAAGGAAGAAGCGTAGTTTTATACTTCTATCCCAAAGATGATACCCCGGGCTGCACAAAGGAAGCCTGTTCTTTCCGCGATGCCAATCATCTGATGCAGCAGAAGGGCATTGTTGTCCTGGGGATCAGTACCGATGGGGTCGAGTCCCACAAAAAGTTTGCTGAGAAGTATGGCTTACCCTTCACCTTGCTCTCTGATACTGATACAACAGTCTCCCAGCTCTACGGCGTTTATGGCGAGAAGAACCTCTACGGGCGAAAGTTTATGGGTGTGAGCCGCGCGACCTTCTTGATCGACCAGGAGGGAGTTGTGCGCAAGATCTGGCCTCGCGTGAAGCCTGATGCGCATGCCCAGGAAGTATTAACTGTAGCCGAAGCGCTCAATTTATAGCCCCACACAATAATTTTCCACTGGAGTAGCAGCTTGATGGTATCTGATCAGCCTGCTGCTCCAGCCCATCCTTTTGCGAGCCCGGTTCGTCTTCGAGTAGGCGGGTCTCTGAGTGCAAATATTTTTAGCTCTTGTGATGGGTTAACGTTAGGAGTTGTGGCGTAAATAGGCGGGCAGTTCGGCGATGGAAGGTAATATGGCGTCGGGGTGGGCGTGCGCCGGAAGCTGCATACCTTTCTGATATTTTCCGCTACAGACAAGTATCCCATGCATTCCGGCACGCTGAGCGGCAGTAACGTCGTTCTCGATATCGTCGCCAACCATAATAGCTGCCTCGGCTGCGACTCCAATAGAGATCAGGGCTTGCGCAAAAAATGCGCGATTTGGCTTGCCCAGAATTGTTGCTTGCTTGCTTGACGCGATCTCCAGGGCACGAACAAAAGGACCGCTATCCAATTGTAAGCCTGTACTGGTACGCCAGAAGAGGTTGGTGTGCATGGCCAGCAATTCGGCTCCATTCATGAGCATGCGAAAGGCCTGATTCATGGCTTCGTAGGTGAGCAATTCTTCGGCGCCACCAATTACCACAACCTCTGCATCATCTTGAACAAGCTTAATGCCCGCAAAGTCGGCGTCTGTATCGCCTTTGGTGAGGACCCAACAGCGTTTATCTGGAAAGTGCTGGCGTATATGCTGGGCCGTGGCGGCCGGCGCCGTGATGAGCTGTTGTTCTGTTATTGGCAAGTCGATCTGTTGCAAACGCTGAGCAAGGGTAGAGCGTGAGAACGTCGTAGTATTTGTGACAAAGCAGATACGGTAGCCTGCTTGTTCGAACTGCTGAATGGCTTCTGCGGCCCCGGGAATGGGTTTCATGCCGACATGTAATACGCCGTCAATATCAAGGAGAATCCCGCGTACAGATATGCTTGAGGCCATAACTACCCCCTGAAGATCAGATTAGCGCTGGAAGCGAGAGATTTGTTCTCATTATAGCATGCCTTCCACGCGGTACTGTTTAGTCAGAGCTGATCTTGAGGTCATTCCATGTCAGTTCAAAGTTTATGCTCTTATTCTCCCTGAAGAAATCGACGATGGAACGGGCTGCCAGCGCACTGAGGACCTGGGCAAAAGGACGCGTTAGTGGATAATCGCAGGGATCGCCGGCAATCTCTTGCGGAACCTGGTAGCCTGGTTCCCACAGGCCGCTGCCATAAAGGCCATCATTGCTAAAGCCGATGTGCAAGCAAGGTATATGCAGGCTACGAGCTGTTTCGCTGATCGCGGCCCGCCCGGCGCGGTTATCGAAGGCGTCAACGATCAAGGCGCTCTCTTTGAGGAGCTTAGGAGCATTGGCGGCTGTAAGCTCGGTAACGATCGGTTCTAACTTAGCTTGCACGGCACGATAGAGCATGTTGGCCAGGGCGCGGGCCTTGGGGGCTCCGACTTCTGCCCGACTGTATGGCTGAGTTGAGAGGTTGCGCATCTCCACGCGATCCTTATCGATAAGCTTGAGGCGCGTGAAACCCATACGGGCTAGGGTTTCGGCCAGGTTCCCACCCAGAGCGCCGGCTCCACAAATCGTGATTGGTCTATCAACAAAAGAGGCAAGCGAGGCGTGCCGCTCCTCATGGAAGAATGGGCTGTTAGGATTCAAATTGTTGTGTGTTGTCATTGTGCGAACTTCCCTGCTACTGAAAGAAATTCAGCATAGATCTCATAAAAAGGCCCACATTTCGCATGTGGGCCTTTTTCAATCCCCAACGGGAAGCTGTCATGAATAAGCATGATAGCCGAAGTTTGCAAGTGGGTTTGTATCAATTCCTGACGAACTAAAGAATACTTGCACCTGCTGATGCTATCACAAAAGATTCGAAAAAGCAATACTATTTCCTTCGCGCTCTGTTCAATGAGACGTCATATGATCCTAAGCCATCTCCATATTAATAAATCAGAGATTTATCAGAAGACAGTGCCTTTACATGCACCATATTATATTGTTAAAATGTTATATATGTATTACGCGTTACTAGGGATGCTAAAGCTTTGAAATCCTACGATACTAAATGTGAAGTAGGGTAATTATGGTGCCGCTGCACCGATAGATGTCAAAGCATCTCTCATTTAAGGTTTTTGCCTTAAGGGGGTGGTAGATATGAAATAGGATTTTAGGTTCAAAGGATCATGTAAGCCGAAGATTGCAAGATAAGTTTCTTATCGTTAGCTAGTAAGGAGATAAACATGAGAGTACATATGTTGGTTCCATGGGTGATTGAACATTCCATGATAGCCGAAGTTTGCGATAAGTTCATTTCAAATGAAAGGAATTAACAATGAAAGACGAAAAAGCTCAATCGTTCCCACCTTCCCTCGCACTTTACTTTATGGCTACGTTAGCCGTTCTTGTGTATGGCATCTCCAAAGAAAATTTACTCATCATCTGTTTGGCTTGCGTTATGGCTGCAGCACTTCAAGGTCCTCGTGTCGCAAAACTGCTTCTAAAAGCGATAAATATCCTCTGTAGAGGTAAATAAAGTAATAGCGCGCAAGCAAGCCAAATTTTAAATATTGTGGGAGGAGCAGGAATCTAGAAACTGCTCTTTCCTGATCTGAGTAACACGATGAGTAATTAAAGGAGATTGCACATGGTACTGGCACATTTGCAAAAAAATGGAACAGATAGCTCACAGTGTGAACTTGTCGTTAAGCAAGCTAAGCGTCGTTGGTTAGATGTTCTATGGGAATTTGCCAGAGGATTAACGCGACAGGAAGTAGCAGCCAAACTCTGCCTTTCAGTTAAAACAGTTGACACATATAAAACCGCCTTGTTTCGCTTGTGCCGTAAAATCTGGAATATACCATCGCACGAACCTCTGGATTATCGATTCTTCTATCGCGAATTCTCTCAATATCGGCAAGAAGGATTATTAGGCTCCAGAATGCCAGAAAAAGATCCAGATGATCTTATGCTATGTAAACAGGTAATGCATCGTGCAACGCCTCGCCGATTAGATGTTCTACGAGAATTTGCCAAAGGATTGACTCGTGAGGAAGTGGCTGCCAAACTCTGCCTTTCACCTTCGACGGTAGATACACATAAAACTGCTCTGTTTCGGTTGTGCCGCGAAGCCTGGAATTTATCCTCCGATAAGTACATGGATTACTGCTTCATCCAGGAAAAGTTCGCTGATTGTTTTGATGATCAGGAATAGTATACACCTCGTCTTCATATAGCCATAAAGAGCATTGCCCTAAGCAAGAGAAGGGGCAATGCTCGTCGAAAGCGTACTGCTAATCCGGCGCTTACGCATCGTAGTCGTTGGCAAAGCGGCTTATTCGAAAGGTGAATCGCTCATCACATTTACCAGGCTGGTGAGATCGAAATCGCGGTCGCGGTCACTCAGACAGATTCCGCTAGAGACCACAGTCAGATCGGGATCGAGCAAGGAGCGATAGCGACGCCTGTTCCCTTGTTCGCTCCATTCCACAGTGAGGTGTCCGAGCGAGCCGTCAGGATTAGCGATTTCGCTGTAGCTATGTAGTACGGCGTCAGCCTTCTCCAAGGCATGGCGTAGACGAGCCTCCAATGTCAGGCGAGCTGTTCCCCGCCGTAGCCATGCAAGCTGTTGCCCTCGGCTCTGCTCTTGTATCTGTCGCACGCTCTTGCTGAGGAGACCCTGTTCGGCAATGGCTGCCTGCTCAAACTGACGCAACTGCCAGAAAAGAAGGGCCAGGCGCTCAGAACTGGCAAGACCTGATAAAAGCGCAGTTGTTTGTTCTGCTGTGGCCGCCGTATCGCGTAGCCATTCAGCATGAGTAGGATCGGCGAGCGTATCAGGGCCTTCGAACCAGAGCGTTTGCCCGTCAACGCGTGCAATCACGCGCTCGAAGCGCTCTGCACCGTTCATGGGATCGCAGAGAAAAACGGGAAGTGGGTCCGCGCTAAAACCAAAGCGCTGTTTGGCATCGCTTTCATTGAAAGGCAGAGCCCACCAGGTACCTGGTCGGCGCGGATCAGGTTCAGGCCAGAGCAGAATAACGCGCAGGGCCGGAAAAAGTTCAAGATAGCCTCCACGTTCCCAGGGCAGCGCCTCTGCCACAAGCTCTGCCTCCCCTTCGTTACAAGGGCGAAAGTGCCCCCATCCTGTAAACCTGGTTTTAGGCTTGAATTCATAGACAAGTCCGCTCAGGCGCGTGCGAATTTTACCGCCTGGCAAAAGCGGCGCAATAATATCGCGCTGTAGAAGATCTCTGCTTTCCTTGTTGAGTCGGCGAACTAACGCTCGTACATCAACCCCTGGCTTGCGCTCTTGGCTCATTACCCGTAACCTTTTTCTCTGCTTGTGCTCGACTCACAGAAGTGCAAGCTGAGAGTACGTTCTCAGCTTGAAGTCAGTCTGCGAATTGTGTAGCTGGTGCCTTGATCAGATCGCGTGAGAGCAAGCGCAAGAAAGCTGCCGAAACCTCGTGCCGACTACTCCCCACGCGTGTGGCCAACTCCTCCATGCTCAGTTCTTGCTGCTCTAGATAAGCGTTCAGGATACTTCTATCCAGCTCTAGCTTACCAAATTCGGCCTTGAGCAATCCAGCCAGATGTTCGATAGCCTTGTCGGCATTATTGCTGGCATAAAATTTGCCCCCAGTTAGCATACTAATAGTGCTGAAGGAGGCTGCGACCTCCTTTGCCAGGCCGAGCGCATAGATATTGACCCGCGTTGCTTCAGCCAGGCGCGTGACGCTTTCTAGCGTTTCTCCACATGGGCAACCGCGCGCAAAGGCATCTCCTGGAGTGCCAACTCCATGCGGGGGGGCATCTCCTACCAGCACTGCCAGCCGGCGTGCATGTGGGCGCCAGGCCAAATCGTGGCAGGCGGCTACGATACCATCAAGGACTGCCTCTGGACTATCGCCTCCGCCATTAGCGCTAAGGCTACGAATGGTTTGTTGGGCTCTCTTTAGATCTGCAGTAAATTCATGGACTTTATAAACCATCTGATCCTGCGGGGGATGGTCGCGATACTCGACTATTCCCAACTGCAGATGGACTTGAGCGGCCTGGCTCAACTCTGTAAGGAGGGCAACCATCTGCAATTGGGCAGCCGAGATAAGACTGCCCATGCTCCCAGTTGTATCCACGATAAACGCCAGATCTACCATATTTATATTTTCCATACCATCCCTCTCTACTTTGCCATAGCCAGGCGAGGGCGCTGAGGAAGCTCATACCGCATGATCAGATCTACCAGTTCACCTTTAGAAGGAGCTGCTAGCAGATTCAGCACGTTAGGCAAGGAATAGTAGTCGCCGGCAAACTTATATTTCACCACCTCGATGCCCTCTTTCTGTAGATCCTCGCTGAAACGGTTATAGTCGCTATCCACCTGCACGATAATAACCGCAGGAGTGCTTTGCATCTCCTTTGTATAATCGCTCCAGACGGATCTGAAGTAAGGAGCGGAATTTTCTCCTTCATCAGTTACTATAATGATCTGTTCGGTATAGATCTTATCAAGATACATCCTCTTCAGAGGAGCTCCAATGCTCGTGCTACCATTGGCTTTGATAAACTTGAAGGCCTGCTCCCAATCGCTCAGGACCGGGCGTTCGTTCTGCCTGGCCCTGGCTTTGATCTCAAAGGCTGCAGTATCGAAGGCATAGACGCGGAAATCAGCGTTGATAACGGCGCTAATTAAGGCTGCCAACTGCTTGGCCACCTCTATTGCATTAGTCATCGAGCTACTCTTATCCACGAAAAGCGCTGTGGGACGCTTGATCTCTACCTTTGCCGCGACTCGCTTATCGCTTATCTCGTTAAGCGTGCGCTCCGTCTCGGTATCCAGGCGAGCCACCTCGATAGCCTTCTTGGCTTTGAGCGTCGAGACGCGCTTATCGCCTGCCGCCTCGGCCAGCTTTTGCTTGATCAGGGCTTTGACCTCGTTATCATCGAAGGCCCCTCGCCGCTTGAGGGCCGCCATGTTGTTGATGACTTCCTGCGGCGACATAGCATTAATAAGCGCCACCAGCAAGGCAGGCGTGATGTGCTTAATGGCCCCTATAGCCGTAGTGTAAGGAAGCTTGCTATCGAGGATAATCAGTGCCTGTTCCTCGCTGCTTTCGGCCCTGGCCAGACGCTTGAGGGCGGCAAGTTCGCTATCCGCGGGAGGCTGCTTAGCAAACAAAATGGCCTGTGCGCGCGGCCCTGGTTTCAGATGCAAGCTGGCATAGAGATGCTTCAGATCATTGCGTGCGCGCAGCGCGGCTCCGTCGAACTGGCGAGGATTGTTCTCGCGCGTCTTTAGATAGTGCGCGATGGCGCTCTTGAGCGAGCGGGGAACCTTTCCTAGCACGCGCTTGCTATGATTCAGCACGCGGGACACCTCAAAGGGAGCCAGCTTTTGCAAGAGAACCCAACCCACCTCACGAAATTCGCTAAAATTGCAAGTAGCCAGGTGCGCGACAAAAAGCGTTTTGTGATCCCTGACTTCTCCCTTATCAAAGTACCAGAGGGCAAGGTGCCCGTAGAAGAGTGGATCACGTTCCAATGCGCTCGTGTGTAGGGGAGCAAGCTCCTCAAGCTTGCGGTGAGGTGTGGTAAGGAACGAATTGAGAATCTGAACGCGAACATCTTGTTCATGCGTCTCGGCCATGAGTGTCACCTCTTTTCGTCAGGGTACATAGCCTGTTTTGTGCGCTATGTACGAGTTATGCTGAGGCAGCTTCGATTTGCTGTTAAGGGCAGGAGCATAAAAATACTCCGTACGAGTTTGAAGAGCAAGTGAAAGGTTTGCTCTGACATGTGACCAGAGGCCTAACTTTGGCAAGAAATCCGATCTTGCCCACGGCAACGATGGTGGGGATTGTATGCTCTTCGGCTGAAAGTACAGAGCAAAATAGCTGTAGGCCCGGGACGCGCGAGTTGAAAGAGCTGTTGAAACTGATGCTCTGCCACTGAGCTACGGGAGCATGAGCTCCCGGCGAGATTCGAACTCGCGACCTTCGGATTAGCAATCCAAACGTTTGTAAGCTCTATCGGTAAGGGCGCGTCCCAGGCCTGCAGTTAAACGTTTGCTTAGCCGTAGATTGCTTCTGGTCTCACAATAATGGCCTGACTGCTACGTATAATTACGTGCTCGTCAAGGTAGTGAGATGGGAGATCAAAATGCTGTGCCACCGCTTGCTTGATCTGGGCATCGCTTGCAGTATATGTCAGATGGAGCATAGCCATTGTAAGCTCTTTGCTGCGGCCATCCACGCGAACATGAAGGACTTGACTCATGCGTTGCACCATAGTGGCACCTTCCCTATCGTTTTTGAAGATTGTTGTCTGTTCCCAATTGGTTTGTTGTTTGTCAAGTTATTACATTAAAGACTATAGAATATTTTAGGGTTTTTGTCAAGAGTTTTGGGAAGAAATTTCTTGTATCTGCTTTAATTCCTCGTCTATGCGCTGCCGGTGCAAGCGACGAATACGAGCCCGCTCTATAATTGCCTCCTCTTCATCGTCGGCGGGTACCAGAGGCGGAACTGGAGTTGGCTTTCTGTTCTCATCAAGGGCCACGTAAATAACATAACTGCTGGCAATTCTACGCACTTCCCTGGTTATCAAATCTTCAGCAGTTACCTCTACGCCGACTTCCATGCTTGTGCGACCCACATAATGCATCTCACAATTGACGGAGACGACATCACCGATGAAGGCCGGGGCCAGAAAATCAAATCTTTCTACGCGGGCGGTAACGACGGTTGGACACTGGCTATGCTTAATGGCTACTACGCCAGCGGCCTCATCAACCATTCGCATGATCACGCCACCGTGGACGTTGCCCTGTGAATTAGCATCTATAAGCTCCATCGCACGCCTGGTGATACTGCGCGAATAGGCTATGCTACGCCCTTGCGTCAAATCTACTTTAGGCAGGTTTTTGTATCTATTGACGATTCTTTCAAATGGATTCATATTTTTATCACTCCTGGTTAACGTATTTCTTACACAAACTACTTCATTATGTCACTCCCGACAAAAGACTTTCCAATGGAGGTAGGTTTTGAGTAGCGTACGTGATAAAGTGCAGGTTGTATCATGCCCGGCTGATTGTGCGTGTAGGAAGGGAAGCAGTGATGGGATTGCGTATGCTATCGGTCTAAAGAATATACCAAAATTCAGAATAGAGCGAGGGTGAACCGGTGGCACTGAAGTAGGTGCCAGGCTAAAGAATGGGGAATACAAAACTAGAATAAGAGGGCTAAAGAGAGGGCTATGGCAGGAGAGAAGCATAACGATCACGATCCTGAGGTGGTTCCGGGAATGCAAGTCGAGGCTACTGAGGGAGATCTTGGCGAACATGATGTAAGCTCGCCAAAAATTGCCGGGGTAGAGAAAGATAGGCAGGGGCATGTTAAGACTATTGAGGTAAGCAAAGGAATTTTCTTTAAGAAGAAAATCAATGTACCTGTAGAGCGGATTGAAGCTGTCGAACCGGTTGCCGCTGAGAATGGAACTGCGCAAAAGATGATTGTTGATGCGCAGGAGGAAGAACTAACATCCCTGACCGCGAGTGGTCCCGAGCGCTTGCCTGCCCGCAGAAAACGGCAGCAAGAGAAGCGGCTTAGCCCTGGATCGACAACTGAAGAGGGACTTGAAAGGGGGAGCAATACTTCTGCAGCTCAGCCGCCACGTGCGTTCTGGCACGTAATTGGTCCGGGACTACTCTCCGGCACCTCTGGCAACGATCCTTCAGCTGTCACTGTCTATGCTGTGGATGGTGCCAACGTTGGCTATGGCCATCTCTGGTTGATGCTGCTTACCACGCCGCTCTATTTTGCTGTCCAATTTGCTTGTGCCAGAATCGGGAGGGTTAGCCAGAAGGGGCTGGCGCAACTTCTTGGCGAGTATTATGGACGTCCACTCGCGATCGGCGCTGCACTTTTGCTTGCGATGAGCAATATTGCCTTGCTTGCTGCTGATCTTGTGGCGATTGGAAGTGGCTTCGAACTGATTACCGGAGTATCATGGGCCTGGTTTGTCGTGCCGGTGACTGTCGGGCTCTGGTATCTGACGGTTTATCGCACTTTTGAGGCCTTCAAGAAGATCTTTCTGACCATGAGCTTTGTCTTTGTGGCTTATGTTTTAACCGCCTTCTTTACACATGCGCAGTGGTCTACTGTATTGGTACGTACATTTGTGCCCCACCTTGGTTTCGATTTCGCTAGCATCAGCAGTGCTGGGCTCTTTTAGGCGCGACGATCTCGCCTTATTCGATGTTCTGGCAGGCTAAAGCCGAAATAGAGGAAGTGCGAATAGGGGCCCTTTCGCAGCAATTGCGTATGGCTAAGCTTGATGTGGGCAGTGGTGCCATTGCCGGGCAGGCGGTGGCCTATTTTATCATTATCTGTACAGCCTCAACCCTCTTTATACATCATCAGAATATCGCGACAGCTGCTGATGCTGCCCGGGCCCTGGAACCGCTTGCCGGTCCTCTGGCCCGCATCCTCTTCGCGATTGGACTTATCGGGTCAGGCCTGGTAGCAATTCCTGTCCTACTTGCTTCGACTTCCTATGCGGTGTCGGAAGCCATAGGCTGGCCAGGAGCTTTATCAAAGCGTCCGTGGCAAAGTGAAGGCTTCTATCTTGTGCTCACGGTGGCGGCGCTTCTCGGTCTGGCCTTGACGTTTTTAGGGGCCAATCCTATTCAATTGATCTTCTGGTCCAATATTGTTACAGCTTTTATCGCGCCGTTGCTTGTATTTGCTGTGGTACTGCTCGGAAATCATCGCGTAGTCATGAAGGGGCAGCGCTTGCATGCTGTGCTTAACATTGCGCTATGGCTCATTATTCTGCTTCTTGTTGCTGGCACTTCGTTGCTCATCTATCAACTGGTGACCGGCCAGGGGCGCTAAAATCCTTGCTTAAGATGATCAGCGATTTGCAGGTTTGAGCTTCAAATGCTCGTTTCTTATAGCCATATGGATGGGTATATTAAGGAAGGGAGATAGGATGAGCGGCGTACTCATCTGCAGAACGCCGCTTTTTCTGCTTGCTGTGCTGCTGGATTAGTCAGGGATAGGGATATAGAGAGGCGTCCGGCCTGGCGAATCGTTGGCTAGCTTGAGTTTTTTCTGCACGATCAGCGCATTGAGAAGTTGCGACGTTTGGTCGAGCTGTTCGCCAAGCACTTCCGCGAGTTCGTGGACTGTGGCGCTTCTCCACTGCTGAACATAATCCACGATTAAATCCTCTCGGGGCAGAGCATGCTTCTGTCGTATGTCAGGTACCAGAGAATCTACTGCCGCGCAGAGCGCATCATAGGGACGATAGCCTACAAGAATAAGGCTCCGTCCATTATTTCGTCGCAGAATCAGTGTGGGAAAGCGGCCAATTCCGTAGTAGGCGGCGTCTCGTAAATCCTGGCGAAAAGCTTCAACCGTCTCAGGAGCATTTAAGTCTGCCCGGAATCGATCAAGATCAAATTGCTCCTCTTGTGAAGGGATCTGCTTTACCTCCTGGGCAGCGGCGAGCAAGATTTCCTGGCGTGCAATGTTGCGGCGCTCCAGCATGACTGCCTCGCGCAATCGGCGTAGATATTGCTCTGCAATTGCTGGCCCCTGACGCTCGGCAGCTTTTACCGCCAGGCAGGCGGGATAGGAGGAGCCAGGAGGATCGCTATGCCAGATTTTCTCATCAAGGGGCATGCCCGAAAATTCACGGACCTGGAACCATTGTGGCCCCATCTGGGCTGGATTTTGAATAGCATTGAATGGATCATCATAGCCCCGCCAATTAGCAATCAGACCGCCCATACGGTAGTGCCATTGCAGGCGTTCAGCACATTCATAGCATAAATGGCGCCATTGAGCCTCAAAGGCCCAACACCATGAGCAAAGTGGATCGGTGTAATACTCAATCCAGCAGGTGGTACCATCTTTCCCTTCAGCGTTTATTTTATGCTCATCAAGGCTTGATGATGCTGGCTCAAATAGGGACACACCAGACCTCCTACCAGGCTTGCACGAATAGCATACGTAAAAGATAACTAGTGAGAAGAGACCTGCAAAGCCTCTCCTCACTTGAGAACTAGGGCTTGCCAGAGAAACTCCAGGGATTTTGCTGCTTAGCAATGGCCTGATTTACTTCCTGGCTGCGCAACTGGCTTTGTTGCTTATTGAATCTGGCCACCTCTTCAGGTTTCTGGTTCGTGCCTTTAATCGGGAGTTGCGTATTACCTTGTGTTTGCATCACCTCTTGTACCGGGTCAGCAATAAATTCCCAACTTTCGCCAGGACCCCATGGCCCTTGCCCCTGATTCCAGGGACCCCGTGAACTGCGCCCATTGGACATGTTAAAGTAAGTATGCGTATAGCGTGGATCACCTTGTAGAACGCCTGGCGGGAAGTTTGGCTTAATGCTCTCAAGTGCGGCTGTAAACATTTGCATGTGAGCAACCTCACGCGTCATAAGAAATGCCAGGCTCTCCTTGACAAATGGGTCATCAGTAAACTGCATCAGGTATTCGTAGACGATCTTTGCCCGAGCTTCAGCCGCAATGTCTGAGCGCAGATCGACGCTGAGCTCGCCATTAGCATTAACATAGGAGCCGCTCCAGGGAACGCCCTGGCTATTAGTCACCGCCGGACCACCTCCTGAAAGGACGAGGAATTGTGGACCTGTTGCTGCCTCCTCGATAAGCTGCTCGCGTTCACTCTTGCCCTTGAGCAGGCGCATAAGATCGCTCTGCTCTGCCGCGTCCTTCAGCTCACCATTCACGCCAGTTAGCAGCATGGTGATGGTTGCCCCCACGATTTCCAGGTGGCTGAACTCCTCAGTAGCAATATCCATCAAGAGATCGTACTTGTCTGGATAGGGTTGACGTGCAGAGAAAGCCTGAACGAAGTATTGCATGGCTGCCTTCAGCTCGCCGTTTGCCCCGCCAAATTGCTCCAGGAGCAAGGTGGCAAAACGTGGATCGGGTCTTGATACCCGTGCATTGAACTGCAACTCTTTGACATGGTGGAACATGATAACTCCTTGCTTTGCAGTTACATAGTGAGAGACTCTTCGGAAGCATCACAGGCGGTATGCACTTTTTTGCCCGGGCAATCCTTTGAATAAGGCCTTTTCAAAGGTGCTCTGCGATACTTGGCTTAATACCTTTTCCTACACGTCACGTGACTGGTGTTTGTTACATCTCTTCTTTACTCTTACCTTTTTCTCTGGCAGGAAGAACTTTTATACCTTTAGCGAACCTTCCATTTTTAGAAAAGCTCTCTTGGTGCGCTTCCCTGGCCATCTTATCCTCTTTTTTTACACCCTTCAGAAAGAGCCAGACAGATTTGTACGCTTATACAATGGTTCATCTGCTGTGAACCGCGCTCTTGATTTAAAAAGGACAAGAGCAGATAGAAGTAGCACGTTAGATTGATCAGGAAAGTGACAGGGTAGTTCTTCTCCTGCCTATGACCCGTTATAGCGCCGGTGAGATGCCATGTTACTGGCTTCCATCCAAGCATCAGGCTGGCGGGCCTGATTGCTACAAGCAGAAGGTTGGCACGGCTGAGTAGAATCGCGTGATAGGGGTGCCTTTAGCAAAAAGGCCAGGCGATTTGGATATTTACTATTGAAAATAGGCTTATCTATGATATTGAAGGCTTAAGGCAGAGATGGAGACAAGGTTCAGTCTCGCAACTCATATTTATTAGTTCTCATTGGCCGTTTCAAGGCAGATAGGGATCTGCTGTAAACCTGCCCGGGCCGAGTGATAATAGGCAATGAGTGATGCCTGAGCAAGATTCTCCCGGCATTGACGCGCAAACTGCTCATCAAATGGACCACTAAGAATAAACCATACCCAGGGGATTTGTTGCTCCTGGTTGACGCGCTGCATATTCTGACGGTCCGTACTGCTGGCTACCGCAAAGCCGCCTGGATGGCTATGATAGACGCCAATGATCTGCCCGGGATAGGCCAACTCAAGTGTGAGGAGATCTTCTGGCGCAAATTCAAAGTAGACAGGTGATGCATAGATGTTGCGTAACGGGTGAGCTTGCTTGATATGCCAGTTGCCCTGCTCGTCAATATGCCCGGTTAGTATTCCACATGCTTCGATACGCTTACGTTGCTGTACATCAATAGACATGGCTTTTTGAGCCTCAATACTGAGTATGGCCTGTGTACTAATCTGCTTCCCCATATTTCTATTCTAGAACGGCTCTTTAGCCCACTTTCCCTTCGCTAATCTGCCTGACAGAACTGAGGCAGATGGAAAAGCGGATGTTCCAAGCCTTTACGCTATCCTTGATCCTATTATACAAGCAAATCAAGCTCTTCTGGTAACTTTGGAGAGACAAGGAAAAGCCTCTCTTCTTCCCCTGGTGTCAGGAACTGGCGCAGATACTAGCTACTACATTTTGTGATCTGCGCCAATTACTAACAAATGGGTTCAGGAATAGCTTTATAGCTGGCTGAACTACTAACCTTACACTTCAGCTAGAAGCTGCTTAATGTGTGCCTTCTTTTTTTTGATGGTGTTCTTTTACCAGTTCAATTACAATGGCCAGCGCGATGATGAAGGGCGCGTCTACACCTGGTGCTACATCAACGGCGTAGCTATCTCGAAAGATCGAGAACTGGCGGCTGATCTGACCCAGGAGACTGCCAATTTGGTCGCTCACCGTGAAATTCCAGCGCCAGACATCGCCCTGAACGTGGAAAACCAGTCCATTGCCGCCCTCAACTTTAAAGCGCTCCCCGAAGATGCGCAGTTGCTCGTGGACGCTTGCCCAGTGCTGCCCATCGCGATAGATCTCGTAATGCGGGAGCAGCGAAAGTACCCGCTGCTTGATGTGTACAAGTTCTTGACCTGAGTGGCGATCGAACATAACCAGGTCGTCACCGATATGAAAGAACTTTCCTCTGACCTCAAAAATCGCTCTACCTGCATCATCACGTATGACAAATGCCTCAGTAAGACTCCATGCGCGCTCCCTTAGATGGTACCTCATGTACTAATCCCTCCAATTACGTAACGCTAATCCATCAATTTGCAGGATGAAGAAATTGTTCCGCATTATAATTACGTAAATCGCCTATGTGCGGTACCGTAATATCGGGAGTAAAGTTAGCCGGTAATTGGCTCTCTGCATATTTTCCTTGTTGGACAAAGACTGTGGTGAGCGAGTCGCCCAGAGAAGCCTTGGTCTCGGCGAGAATTTGTGGCTTATCATCGATCATCACGTAATGATCGCCTGGGTAGGTGCGCATAATCTCGACAAGATGTTGTTGCTTATGTGTATAAATGAGCACGCGCCCCTCAACCGCCTCTGCGAGATAGCTGTTCACAATTTTAGTCGCTTGAAAGCTAAGATCGCCATCGGAGACAATGACGGTCAGGCCAAGCGTGCGTAAATGCTGCAATGTTTCTAATACATGAGGGTAAAGAGCTTTGTAAAATGGATAATTATCAAAGATCGAATGGACATGCTGATATGTTTGCTCGTCCATTGCCGAGAGCGGCGTTTGCTCGCGAAAGCGTGAGAGCGAGAGAGGAATATCAACGTAGTCTTTCTCTTTGCGCACTTGTTCGTAAATTGCCCAGAAGAGCCTGGTAAGATCAGTCCCCACCTCTGCCTGAAGGTGTACATCTAGATCTGCTTTAACATCGTCATTTTGCAAGAGCGTATTATCGACATCAAGCCAAAAAACCAGTCTTGTCATTTTTTTGATCTTTCTAGAAAAGCTATCAGCACCTACTACTGATTCTCGCATAGTGGAAGCCGTACGTAGAACGTTGAGCCTATGCCCTCGGCGCTTTCAACCCAGACACTTCCATGATGGCCCATAACCACTTCATTGACGAGATAAAGGCCAATACCTAACCCACTAATAGAACGGTCCAACGAGCTGGCACGATAAAACCTCTCGAAGATATGAGGCAGCTCGTGTGCAGCAATGCCTATACCCTGATCTTTGACCCAGATAAGAGCCTCTTCCGAGGTGTCGACAAGACGGCGCAACCCAACTTCAATTTCACAGCCTTTAGGACTGTATTTGATAGCATTGCTAATCAGGTTGTTAAGGACCTGGATAATGCGATCTTTATCAAAAGGCCCAATAAGAGGTTCTGCCGTTTGCTGCTCTCCTAACTTTAAGCTGAAGCGATGTTCCCGGCTTACCAGACTATATGTTTCTATGACGTTTGTTAGTATAGCACGCAGATCTTGAATGGAGGGATAAATAGGGAGCCGGCTATGTTTGAGCATGGTCAGATCAAGCATTTCGTTGATAAGACGTGTAAGATGCTGAACATGTGCATGGAGGCTATCGAGAGCTTTACGAAAACGTGGACTATCTGGGCCCTGATTCTGTGTGTGCTGCATCTGGAGGATTTCGACAAAGCCCTGGATAGCCGTGATGGGAGTGCGCAGCTCGTGGCTAGCGATGGAGAGGAAGTCGGCTTGCTGTTCAAGTTGTGTATCGCGAGTAAGGTTCTGAAAGATAAGTAGCGCTGCGGCTAGCTTCTCTTCTCCCTTGAGGGGAGCGGCAGAGCAGCGAAGAAACGTCTGCTTGCCCGTGGGTTGCGTGACTGCATACTCGTGCGGAGATACGGTTTCGCCATGCAGGGCGCGTATATGTGGAAGCTCTATATGTGATGCCGGTTGGCCAGGCAGCTTTAAGCTTGAGAAGAAAGAGGATTGCGAGGCGACATTTGGTGGAAGATCAGATGCGGGGATACCAGAAATGCGAGCTCCGGCACTGTTTAGATAACTGAGCCGATGATCGTGCTCGAAAACCGCAATTCCTAATGGGAGCTGATCCAGTAATGCATGCAAACGCCTGCATTTATTCTCTACTGTGGCGTGCTGATGGGCTTGTGCAAGGGCTGAGGCCAGGTGCACAGCACATCCAGTGAGGATCTGTACCTCTTCTCCCTGCTGATGAAGTGTTTGGTCAAAGGTAGCTGTGAGGGTCCCTTGAAATTGATCCTTGAAATAGAGCGGTATACAGATGTAGCAATGGGTGCCTGGCTGGAAAGAGAACTGGCTGCTCTCAGGCGCGTGGTCGTTGCCATTTTGCACGATGATTGGTTTTTGCGTGCGTCGTACTTCGGCTAGCGGCGAATGGCTGCTATATGGAATGGCTTGTCTGGTTTGCTGGCTGTCGCTTTTCATAGAGGGTGATGAGGTGAGTAAATGAAGCATTTGTAGCTCTGCATCTGCAGTATGGATATATATATGTCTGAGTGGTAAGTAGTCGGCAAGGATGTGGATAGCCGTTTGCCCAATTGCCAGCGGGCTAAGGGCTTCGTGAACTTTGCGCGCAAGTAGCTCAATAATCCGCAGACAATTTAGGGGAGCCTGTAGAGAGGGTACATGCGGGGACGTTTCTGATCTGGAGGGTGTGTCTGGGGAGTTTGCGGCGATCTCGCTGGTAGTAACTAGAAGTTGGATGATATGCCCATCCTGAGCATGTATTGGATGAATCTCTAAACTCCAGCCGAGCGTATTGTCCGGGGTAAGAATGCTACATCGTCCGGTGTATGGCGCATCCCTTTCTGCTACAAGCTGCAACAGCCGCGCGAAGGTGAGTCCGCTCTCGGGAAGCTGACCGCCGAAAGTACAATTTGTGCTGCAATCTCTCGATTGGACCAGAGCGGAATAAGCGCTTAGGAATGTGTGAAAAAGAGCGTTTGCTTGGCATAATTGCAGGGACGACGCATCGTATAATGCGACCCCGGTAGGCAAATGTTCGAGGATAATGTCTGTTGTCTGATTATCTTTCGCGTTAGTGTGGCTCGTTATATGCACGTCTCCCTCCCTACATAGACCACGAAAAAGCTATAGTGCCACTGGCTTCCCGGCCATAAAGTAAGCGAGCAACCCTGCAGGCGTTTGAATACAAAACCAGGCACGTTTAAGCGTTTGAAGGATTGCCCCCAGGTTCTATAAACATCGTATCTGCCATTTCTCGCTAGAGTTGTTTCCAGAGAAATTGTTAGTTTCCCTGGCCATGTATAATGAATGCCGCCCGGGCTGTTAAGTATTACAAAAGGAACAAAAAGATGTATACTAAATGTGCCCTATGGCGGGCAGCATAGCAGCTACTGCTAATATTATTATACTCTGCCTGTGGAATCGGGATTTGCATAAAGAAAGAAAAATATATATAGACGAGAGGCTGATTTATGAAGGTCATCTTTCGTAGCCGAGATTTCGCCAGCGTGGAAAGCGCGGGATATGGCTTTAATCATAGGCGGCCTATGAGCTCACCCTGGCATTATCAAGGCCGCGTCCAGCATCGCAACTGGCAAGGAACATATGAATGCTTCTGGGATAATGCTAGCGATACAGGAAAAAATGCTGTTGAGCTACTCTGGACAGTACGTGGCGATGCGCGCCTGTTTGGATTAGCTGCCGCCCTGAAGTCACAGGGCTTTTCGGTAGATGTCGAGCAAGAATAATGATGCGAGAAGAAATAACAGAGCAAACGAAGCGGCGCATTTTATTGCTTATGTCGCCGGCTACATATAGGGCAGGAGCCTTTTTGAGCGCTGCCCAAAGCTTACAACTTGAGGTAGTTGTAGGCATTGATCTGCCAGAGTCGCTAGCCGATTATTGGCATGTACCATTAGGCGTAGATTTCACCAATATACAGACTTCGCTACAGACTATTATGGAGTTTGCGCGCGAGCATCCGCTTGCGGCCGTGCTTTCGGTCGATGATAGCGCAAGTGAGCTGGCCGCTCATGCCAGTGCAGCTTTGGGGCTGGCCTTCAATTCCCCACAGGCGGCGGAAGCGGCCCGCGACAAATTGCTTATGCGTAAGTTGATGTCTGCTGGTGGGGCTCCATGCCCGATCTTTCGTGAGTTCTGGCTTAGCGATGATCCGCAGGAGATAGCGGCAAGCGTGAGCTATCCGTGTGTGCTGAAGCCGCGCCGGCTCTCCGGCAGTAGGGGCGTGATCAGGGCCAATGACCCGGCTGAATTTGTGGTGGCTTTTCAGCGTTTGAAGCGCTTGTTGTTGAGCGAAGGGGAGCCGGAATATGGAACCTCTTTTCTTGTAGAAGATTTTATTCCTGGTTTTGAGGTGGCCCTTGAAGGTATCCTGACCCACGGTCAGCTCAAGGTATTGACCTTGTTCGATAAGCCAGATCCACTTGATGGACCTTTTTTTGAGGAGACGATCTATACAACTCCTTCCAGACTGGCAGAGAAAACGCAGCAAGATATCGCTCGCTGCGTCTCGCTTGCCGCGGCCTCGCTGGGTCTACGTGAGGGGCCGGTGCATGCAGAGCTGCGCGTTAATGAGCAGGGACCCTGGATGCTGGAAATCGCCAACCGCTCTATCGGTGGACTATGCTCGACAGTTCTGGAGTTCGGTTCCGGCATGTGCCTGGAAGAGTTAATCCTGCGCCATGCTATCGGCGAGGAAATTGCCTCCGTTGAGCGAGATAAGCACGCGGCAGGTGTCATGATGATCCCAATTCCGGCTGCGGGCATGCTAAAAGCGGTTCATGGCGTAGAGCAGGCTCAGGCGGTACCCTTGATTACGGGTGTGGAAATTACTGCTAAGCTGAACCATCAACTTGTGCCGTTGCCCGAAGGCGCGAGCTATCTTGGCTTTATCTTTGCACGTGGAGAAACCGCCGCTGAGGTAGAAACCGCTATTCGCCAAGCCCATCAGCTTTTACACTTTGAGATAAGGCGAGAGATCCCGGTCTTAAGTCGCATGAGAGGCTAAGCCTGCGCTTCTCCATCTGCTTGAATGCGCGTAGGGGATTGAGCAAGGAAAGGCGTTGCCCAAAGCCACAGAAACCTTCGCCCTTTTGCTCAATCCTCTGGCTGACGAGCGTGAGACGAGTAGTAATTAGCTGCTCAATTGCGGATTAGGGACATATTCGTTCATAGTACATCTTTTGCTACGTTAGAAGCATTTACTTATCATATCATCAAGTAATTGCGTGTATCTTCCTCCACTTTCTTCATGCTCCATATGGCTGACCTTTGTTATGAATCCTGACTTGCAATTTCCATCGCTGCTTGTAAAAACCACCATATCTTTAACTATGGGCATGGCAAGCTACCGAGGTGTATTTAGCTTTTTGGGTAAAAGGATAAATTGTAGCATCTGCATGTACTTATGTACTAGCGCATATTTGGCTTAAGCTCAAAAGGCTTGATAGCAAAGAAAAAGCGTGTATTATGTTTCAAACAGTCTATTAAGAAGAGTACTGTAGCTTATTAATGGACAGAATAAGCGAGTCTTTGCCGGGGAAAAAAGCAGAAAAAGCCTTCAACAGTGAGTTTCGCAGTGTATAGAGGCAGTGTTCACAATGATTGAGCTTTGGGTGAATTGACAGGGAAATGTTGTGGTCTGGGTTGGCCGGGCTGCTCTCGAATGGGCAAGAGCTGACCTGGCAATTGGCCCAAGGTCTCTGAACATCGCTAGAGAGGCAGTAGCAGCAAGCTGGACCTTGCTGCTACCCATACTTCCAATGATCTTTGGGTTAGCTCATTTAAGCAGAGCCTGTGATAAAACAGAAAAAGGAGTGCCTGATATGTCCATCATTAGCCAGGGAAAGAAGTTTCTTAAAAGAGCCATGAGGGATGCCCACGAGATCATCTTTACAGATGAGTATGTACAGCAGCATTCTAGTAAAGTCGCCCAGATACTTTTAGCTCAGCAATACAAAACGATGTGCGCGCTTCGTGTACCTCTTCCCAGCTTCGAAGAGGTAGAATTTCGCGCCTTCTCCCAACAAGGGGAAGATGGTATCCTTTTATACCTCTTCTCAGTACTCGGCACGACGAATAAGAAATGTGTCGAGATGTGCTGTGAAGACGGAATCGAATGTAACACGGCCAACTTACTGATTAATCATGGCTGGCAAGGCCTGCTCTTTGATGGCAGGGGTGAAAAGGTAAAAAGAGGGCGGGCATTTTATGCGCGCTGCTCAGATACTAATGGCTGGCCGCCCAAAATCGTGCATGCCTGGATTACTGCGGAAAATTGTAATGAGCTGATCCGGGAACATGGCTTTGCTGGTGACATAGACTTATTGTCTCTGGACATGGATGGGGTGGATTATTGGGTCTTAAAAGCGCTTGAGTGTGTTACTCCGCGCGTAATGGTTGTGGAGAACAATCCACGTCTGGGACCAGATGTTTCGGTTACCGTTCCCTATAGCCCCGATTTTGTTGCGCGCTACGAAGGAGAGCCGCATAGAAATTACTATGGAGCTTCTTTACTTGCCTTGACCAATCTAGCGAAGCAGAAGGGATACCGGCTGGTTGGCTGCCAGCGCTATGGCTTCAACGCGTTTTTTGTTCGTGCTGGCATAGGCGAAGATATTTTGCCTGAAATCGCAGTGGCTGATTGCTTCAAGCATCCTTATGCCAGGCAATCCATGGAAGTGGGAAAACACAAGCTTGTAAACAAAGAGTGGGTTGAGGTCTAAGCGGCCTACACGGTGTTTTAAACCTTGCCGTTGGGGCTGGCTTGGCGTATTGGTGTGGACCCCACAGGCTTGCCGCGCTTGTGGGGTAATTCTCGTGGTAATTTGCCAACTGGAGCCATCATACGAGAGAAAAAAAATAAGAAATGGGTAAGAATGTGCCCCAAATATGCTACATAAAGAAGGTTGAATTGGACATCTCATGAAGAGTGTGAGATACTCTGGCTCAGTATATCTACGGTTTTTGTTATTTGGAGGTGTTTATGTCCTCAGCCTACCCTCCTTTTGGAGGCGCGCCGGCACAGCTTTGTCAGCGCTGCGGGATGGCGCTTCCGCCCAATGAGGTCTATTGTACAAATTGTGGTTATTCAAATACGCCTGCTCAAGGGACTCCTCCTGGAACAGGGTCGCTTGCCTCCAATATTCAATGGGGGGGAGGTGCGCCGCAGGCGCAAATGGACCAGAATCAGCAAGGCGCGTCCTCCTGGAACAGCCCTTCATCGTCACTGAGCCAGGGCAATGCACAACCTAATTACTTTGGTGGAGCACAGTTTGGCTCACCAGCTCAGCCTATGGGGGATGGAAATGCCTGGCCATCGGCGCAGTCTGCTGGTCCCAGCCCTTCAGGTTCTTCATTGTTTAAATCGCCAACGCCAATGGTGGGTGGCGCGAATGCCTGGCCATCGGCGCAAACAAATAGCGCCGATAATTACGCCTCACCAACGCAGTCCGTGGGCTCTAGTGGAAGCTGGTCACCTTCTGCACCTGCTACTGGTAACCTGGGGACAACACCGTATGCCTCACCAACGCAGGCTATGGGCGGTGGGAGCTGGTCACCTTCTCCGCTGCCTGGAGCAGATTATCAGCAGGGTGGGCCAGCGCAGCCTCAGGGATTTTATGGAGGCGCTCCTGCGATGCCGGGCGGAGCCGGTGGCTTCCAGTCCGACGCGGCACCACCTCCAGGCTTGAGTCAGCCGCCAGCACAACGACGCCTTCCAGACATGAAGATCATCATCGGCGTTGTTGTGCTTCTCGTGGTGCTGATTGGCGGTGGGATAGGGTACATGCTGCTTTCGTCAAGAAATAATAATGCGGCTACAACCTCCTCGTCCTCGACCGCTATGTCACCAACAGCTCAGCCCAAAGGCACTCCTATATTCGCCGATTCCTTTAAAAATAATAGCAGTGGGTGGAATCTTCAGGGTGATCCTGGAAAGTTTTCTGTCGCTGTCGGGAACGGTGCCTTGACGCTGGAGGATAAGAATAACAGGCTACTCTGGGAACTGGTGCCTGGCGGCAAGAGCTTGAAGGATTTTAATCTGACTGTTGATGCGACGCTTGCCCAGGGCGACCAGAATAACGGGTATGGTATATATATTCGTGGCTCCTCAAGTCAGACGAGTGAGCTGGCTACTTATTATCGTTTTGAGCTCTATGGCGATGGCTCCTATGCAATATTCAAAGGTGCCGCAGATCCCAAAGGCAATTCAACTGCTACCAAGCTTGTGGATTATACCTTTAGTTCCGCTATTCAAAAACAGGGCTCGGTGAACCATATCTCTATTGTGGCAAAAGGCCCATCAATGTCTTTTGTGGTGAATGGAGAGACCCTAAAAACGATTACAGATAGTAGCTATGTTGGTGGCTCTGTGGCGTTTTTTGTCTCAAATTTGCAAAACGCAAAACCGGGAGCGCAAGCTAAGTTTTCTAACTTAGCGATATATCCTCCTCAATAAGAGAAAAGGAGCGCATAACTACTACTTGCGCTCCTTTCTCCCTACGCGAAAATTATCTTTTCTTTCTCCCCTCAAGAGCCAGGCGCTTGCTCTTATCCACCCTTCTAAACGAGATCAGTCTTGTTCTAGAAGAGCCTGAGCATAGACCGCCGGATC
Source organism: Ktedonosporobacter rubrisoli (assembly GCF_004208415.1). Classification (GTDB taxonomy): domain Bacteria; phylum Chloroflexota; class Ktedonobacteria; order Ktedonobacterales; family Ktedonobacteraceae; genus Ktedonosporobacter; species Ktedonosporobacter rubrisoli. Next base: position 10,453,006 of record NZ_CP035758.1, read on the forward strand.
GACGTTTCCTCCACTCACAATGCAGCAAACGCGCTGCCCGTAAAAGCGTTCGGGAGCGCTAAAGAGAGCTCCAAGTGTAAGTGCCCCGGTTGGCTCAACTTTCAAATTAACATAGCGAAAATAAGAGCGTACTGTCCGTAGCGTTTGCCTGTCGGGTACCTCGATAATGTCTTTTATGCCGCGCTGTAGTATTTCCCAGTTGATATGACCCAGGCTCCTGGTCCGGGCGCCATCTGCGATAGTATCTGGCTCTTGCGCGTTACTTATCAGGCGGCCATTGTGCAATGACTGGGCGGCATCGTTGCCCGGCAGAGGTTCGGCGCCTATGATCGCTGTTTGCGCCTGAAGGAGGTCACGCGCAATAATGACGCCCGAACTCAGGCCGCCGCCGCCGATAGGAACCACGACTGTATCGAATTCGCCAGCGCTGAAGATATCTTTGCCGAGAGTGGAATTTCCGGCTATGACGCGATAATCATCATAAGCATGGGCCTCAAAGGCGCCTGGATTGGCCTCCATGAGCTGGCTAACGCGTTCTTCCCGACTGATCTGTTGTACATCAATGAGATCAACAGTTCCACCATAGGCTTGGATTGCCTCAATCTTTACCCTGGCCGAGGTGGCCGGCATGACGATAGTGCAGGTTTTCCTCAGTAGCTTGCAGGCGTAGGCTACGGCCTGGCCAAAGTTTCCTGACGAGGCTGTGATAACGTGTTGCTGCTCAATGCTAGAGATGAGGTTATAGGCAGCTCTGAATTTGAAGCTGCCGGTATGCTGAAATGTCTCACTCGCGATAGTCAGCTCACATTTGAGCTCAGTCGAGAGGGAAGGAGCGGGCAGCAGCAAGGTGGGTCGCACGTAGCGAGGTAACTTTTCCCAAACACTACCGATGTACCCATCACTTAGTTCGGGAGCTGTTGTGTAATTATGCATGTATGAACTCCAAGGATAGAGGTTGTTGCAGGTTCAGGGATATTGTATCACGCGTTCTCCCCTCCTACTTTCTCTAGAGAAAGTGTGGTGTATGAAAAGCTGCTGGTACTCTCTTCGCTTGCCGTTACAGGCAAACGGCATTGGATCTTGGTTCCTGCCAATTACGATTTGATCTTGCCCCTTGAAACATTATGCGCCGCTGATTACTGCCATGAACTAAATTTGAGAGTCAAGTTGCCAGGAAGAGAAAAAAGAGGAGAATTTTTTCAGCACACCTATCAAGCACATGGAGACCAGCTAGCATAGTGCTAATCCCTTATGCCAGATGCCTGGAACTCCTTGTGCCGCTGATCCGTGCTAATAATACAGTTGCTATTGGCGGATAGCAAAAGAGGTAACCAGCGTAAAATTAGCGTAACCATAAAAATGGTAAATTTTTGAAGATATAAAAGGAAGCGTGAATCTTATGGATGGGCAGAAGTTTCAACAAGTTCCTGTAGTAGAGCTTATGCATACAAAACCAACAATTGATGGAGGGAGAGAATATAAATTTGAGGTAGCCGTGGGTGATGGCGTTCAGCCAATTGTGCTGGTTTTGCGCGTGAGCCCTGACCATGTTGAAGCCAGGGCCGATTTTCACAAAGTTGGTAAGCCTGTAGGTTAGCCTGAGCCTATACGATGTGACGAAAGATCCTCTAAATAGGTAAGCAGGGCGGAATGATCGAGATCGCCGCGTCCCCGCAGCTCCAGGGAAGCAAACATCTGATCTACAAGGGCAGTTACTGGGAGCGAGACCCCATAGGTGCGTGCAGTTTCCAGAACAATGCCTAGATCCTTATGATGAAAACGTATTCTGCCTCCTGGAGCAAAATTGTGGGCCACCATCGTCGCGCCGCGTAGCTCTAAGATTCTACTGGCCGCGAGACCACCGCCAAGTACTTGTATGATTCTGGCGGGATCTACGCCGGCCTTGGAGCCAAGAACTAGCGCCTCGCTAATTGCCTCGAAAATGAGCGCTACCACGATCTGATTGCAGGCTTTGACAGTTTGACCGGCGCCATGGTCTCCCACGTGAACAATGGTTGTGCCCATAGCCTGGAAAACTGGCAGACAGCGTGTAAACGTCTCCTTTTGGCCTCCCACCATGATTGAGAGAGTTCCGTCGATGGCCCCCTTGTCTCCGCCGCTGACCGGAGCATCGAGCATGCTCACATTGTGCTGAGCCAGGAGAGCAGCCAGTGCACGCGTCGCGACAGGGGAAATAGTGCTCATATCTATCACAATAAGCCCGTCGTGCGCTCCTTCAATGACGCCATCTGGCCCGCTTAAAACCTGCTCTACTACCGCTGTATCGGGGAGCATGGTGATGACGATATCGCTAGCTGCGGCTATCTCGCGGGCGCTCTTGGCTGCTTGTGCTCCTGCCGCAATAAACTGTTCGGTGACTTCGGGATGGCGATTGTGGACAATCAGTGGAAATCCGGCTTTGCGCAGATTGTGGGCCATGGGTTGCCCCATGATACCTAGCCCGATAAAGCCGATCGTCTCCGGCATAACTCTTCAAACCTCCTTCTTAACCTGCTGGCTTGCATCTTTGTCATTTCCATAATACAGGAGTCATAAACCGGGTTGCAAATCGGCTATCGTGCCGAGCTTCTCTATAGCCAGTGCGAGGCCGCGCGCTGAATGGGCGCATAATTGTGGATCGGATACAGACGCTCGTTAGGCTTTCCCATCTCAGGCTCTCAAGAACTACATGAACGCATATGGAAAAATCCAGGAACTCGCATAAAACCAGGTTATAATTAGGCATAGAATATCTGTAAGTTTGCTTTGAGAAAGGCCAGGATTGCATATATGGACAGCCTCACCTTTAAACTCATGGAACAGTATGATTATGAAAATCTCTTCTTTTGCCAGGAGAAGAGCGTAGGGCTCAAAGCGATAATTGCTATTCACGATACAACGTTGGGACCTGCTGCAGGCGGGACACGAATGTGGCCTTACGCTACCGAGGAAGATGCAGTCGGAGATGCTCTACGCCTGGCGCGAGCTATGACGTATAAGTGTGCGGCGGCTGGCATGAACTTTGGTGGTGGAAAGTGTGTGGTCATTGCAGATCCCAAGCGCGATAAAACTGAAGCCCTCTTGCGCACTCTGGGCCGCTTTATCAATCGGCTGGGTGGTCTGTTTGTGACCGGAGTAGATGTAGGGACAACTGTGCGCGATATGGAGATTATGCGCATGGAATCTCCCTACATCGTGACTGTCTCCGAAGCTCTAGGTGGCCCTGGCGATACCGCTCAGACGACGGCGCTTGGCGTTGTTCAGGGAATACGCGCCTGCCTCAAAGCGATCTATGGGAGTCCTGAGCTGCAAGGGCGCAGTGTTGCTGTGCAGGGAGTTGGCGGGGTTGGTAAAGATGTTGTTGAGCGGTTAGTCAAAGCCGGGGCAATTGTGACTATTGCTGATGTAGATCAGGAGAAAGTCGCAAGTGTCGCCGCTGCACATGGGGTGAGGGTAGTTCCGCCGGATGAGATCGCTCAACAGGCAGTCGATGTCTATTGTCCCTGTGCCCTGGGGGCCGTGCTCAATGATCGCTCGATCCCGGAACTGCACTGTAAAATCGTGTGCGGCTCGGCCAATAATCAGCTTGCTGAGGAACGCCATGGCGATATGTTAGAGCAGCATGGCATCTTGTATGCACCAGACTATGTTGTGAACGCTGGCGGTGTATTGGCAGGCATTGATAGCTTCAATCCGGGTGGGTTCAAGCGTTTACGCGCCGAGGAAACTATAGCACGTATTTATGAAACAGTTGAGAAACTAATAGCGCTGGCTCGTGCGCAGCATATACCAACGTATCGGGCTGCCGACGTGCTGGCCGAAGAACGTATCGCCATGGTGCGCCAGGTCAAGAGCCTGGCCAGTGGGGCCGAGAAGAAATGAGCGGCAAGGCAGAGTAGACCAAACGCTGCTTCTTGTCGTCAGTTGCTAGCTGAAGAGCGGCAAATTCTACCCTGCCAAATCCCAAGGCTGCACTGATAGCAAAGAGGCTTTTGGAGTAGGGATAGCGGAAAGCGCTTTCTGCTGTCTCTACCTGCTATAGGTTCTCAGTTCTATATCATAAATTGCTCAGCATAGACTTATTTATCTATCCTATACTTATTAAAGTTATTATCTACTGATTAACGCGATGGGCCAATTTTTCCTGGCGCTTAGCTCTCTGGGAGAGAGGTAAGGAATGCCATGATCCTGTGGCTTGCCTCCAACCTTGCTTCTTCTCTTACCGAGTAGAGTGATAAAAAGCTTGTCCATCGCGTTAATTCAATAATCTGGGAATGCTTGCATAAATTCGGGGTATATGAGGACAGAGACCTTACCTGATGCAAGCGTTGGGGAGGGCATTTACTATGGGAATGATGTTGACCGTCTTAATTGTGCTAGTCATTTTGATTGCTTTCTGGGGGCTGCGCGTTGTACAGCAGTATGAGCGAGGAGTGATTTTTGTCCTGGGCAAGTTAGTGGGAGCAAAGGGGCCAGGCCTATTCTGGGTTGTACCGTGGATCTCGCGTATGATCAAGGTTGATTTGCGTATAGTCACTCTGGACGTGCCGCCCCAGGAAGTTATTACGCGCGATAATATTACGATAAGAGTGACGGCTGTTGTCTACTTCTACGTTGTTGATCCCACGGCCGCAGTGGTCAACGTAATGAACTTTTTTGAGGCCACTACACAGATTGGTCAGACCACGCTGCGGAACATCCTGGGTCAATCTGAGCTTGATGAGTTGTTAGCGGAACGCAAAAAGATTAATCAGGAACTACAGGAGATCATCGATGAGTATACCGAGCGCTGGGGCGTAAAGGTGACTGCCGTCGAGGTCAAGGATATTGAGCTGCCCGAGACGATGCAGCGTGCTATGGCCAAGCAGGCGGAGGCCGAGCGCGAAAAGCGCGCCAAGATCATTCATGCCGAAGGTGAGTTGCAGGCTTCGACGCAGCTTGCTCAGGCTGCCAATGTGATTGCTTCGCAGGCAGGAGCTTTACAGTTGCGCTACTTGCAGACGCTAACCGAGATCTCTGTTGAGAAAAATTCCACGATTGTCTTCCCCTTGCCGCTGGATATTGTGACGCCATTCATGGAAGCGCTCAAGCAAAATGGGCATCAGGAAGGGATAACGCAGTCCTTACGACATACCGATGGTCCGCGAGATATGCCGCGTAGATAGTTGCGTGGGTCAGGTTGTGATGGGAAGCTACGCCGTAGTGGCTTCCCATCGTCGTGAGCCCTAGTACCGTTATGGCATTTCTACCCATACACAGCCTTTTTGAGAACTCTCGACTGCTTTGGTGACGAATTGCATGCCTCTTAAGCCATCATAGACGTTAGGATAGCCACCCTGCGGTTTCTGCCCGGTCTCTACCCTACGAATATCGGCAATAACCATCTTATAGATATTGGCAAAAGCTTCGTAGAATCCTTCGGGATGACCGGCCGGGAGACGAGTGGCAGCTTTGGCCTCATCGCTCATATAAGGGAGTCCTCTGCGCAGAAGCTGGCATGGCTGCCCCGGCTTTTTGAGAATGAGAGTATTAGGTTCCATCTGGTGCCATTCAAGGCCTGCTTTGCTACCATAGACGCGGATGCTCAGCGCGTTTTCTTCCCCCGCAGCAACTTGTGAGCAGGTGAGCACGCCTTTGCCGCCGTTCTCCAGATGTAGAAGCATGTTCGCATCGTCGTCAAGCTGGCGCCCCTCGACAAACGTTGTCAGGTCGGCACATAAGGCTTTGATCTTTAGGCCGGTGACAAATTCGAGAAGATTCTCGCCATGCGTGCCTATATCGCCAACGCAGCCCGCCAGGCCTGATTTTCTGGGATCGGTGCGCCAGGCTGCCTGTTTATTGCCGCTTTTTTCCTGGGCATCCATCAGCCAGTCCTGGACATATTCGACGAGGACTTTGCGGATCTCGCCAATCTCGCCTTGCTGCACCAGGTGACGGGCCTGGCGAATGGCCGGGTAGCCAGTGTAGTTGTGGGTTAGGGCGAAGATGAGATTGCTGCGCTCGACGAGGGCCACTTCTTCTTGCGCTTCTTCAAGGCTAAAGCTCATAGGCTTATCGGAGACGACATGGATGCCGTGTTCCAGAAAGGCTTTAGTGGCTGGATAATGCACATGGTTGGGGGCAGCGATAATCGCAAAATCGATCCCATCTTCGCGCCTTGACTCGGCCTCGGCCATTTCCTGATAGCTGTTATATGAGCGCTGTAGATACCAGGCCTTAGCAGAAGCAGCCGCGCGCTGGGGATCTGTGGCCATGGCCCCGGCGATAATCTCGGCTTGATCGTCTAGCTCGGCCGCGATACGATGCACACCGCCGATGAAAGAACCCGATCCCCCTCCGACGATTCCGGCGCGCAGTTTTCTGTTTGAGACATCTCGACCCATATTGCTCCTCCTTACTACGTCTATGCATTCAGCGAATTGATTAGCTCAGGCCTAGCACACGACGATTTGTAGCTTCGTCTGTGGCGCCCCCGGCGAAATCGTCAAAGGCTTTGGTTGGCGTATCGATGAGCATGCTCTTAATGAAGATTGCCCCTTCGCGCGCGCCCTGCTCAGAGGATTTGAGGCAGTCTTCCCATTCGAGAACTGCCCAGCCGGAATAGCCATTCTGGGTCAGCTTCGAGAAGACCTGCTTAAAGTCGACCTGGCCATCTCCCAGGCTGCGGAAGCGTCCGGGGCGATCCTGCCAATTCTGATAACCTCCGTAGACACCCGAGCGCGGCGAGGGATTGTATTCGGCATCTTTGACGTGGAAAGCTTTGATATAGTCTTTGTAGTAATCGAGATAGCCGATATAATCAAGTTGTTGGAGGATAAAGTGGGAGGGATCGTAGAGAATATTCACGTGGGGATTATTCCCCGTTGCTTCGCGGAAGCGCTCAAAAGTAACGCCATCATGCAGATCTTCGCCCGGGTGAATTTCGTAAGCGAAGTCAATGCCATACTCGTCGGCCACATTCAGAAGTGGTTGCCAGCGGCGAGCAAGCTCTTTGAAGCCCATCTCTACAAGACCTTGCGGGCGCTGTGGCCAGGGATATACTGTATGCCAGAGCAAGGCACCCGAGAATGTGGGAATGACATTAAGGCCAAGGTTGCGTGAGGCTTTGATCGCTTTGATGAGTTCCCCTTTGGCCCATTCAGTTCTGGCCGCAGGATTGTTCTGAAATTTGGCAGGTGCAAATACGTCAAAGAGTACGTCATATGCAGGATGTACCGCTACAAGTTGACCCAGAAGGTGCGTTGCGAGCTCGGTGATTGTTAGTCCGTTACATTGCCCCTTCAGATCGTCACAGTACTGCTGCGATTCGGCGGCTTTATCCAAATCGATAAAGCGGCTATCGTTGGCTGGAATCTGGATACCGAGATAGCCGAGATCCTTTGCCCATTGCGTAATGTTTGAGAGTGTGTTGTAAGGGGGAGTATCCTGGGCAAACTGGGCTAGAAATAGGGCTGGTCCTTTGATTTGTGACATGCATTCCCTCCTTCAAGATGTTTCTACTAGACAGCTTTAAATTGATTATATCATTGGCGCCTCTCAGGTGCATCTTTGTAGAGCCGCTTAACAGGCTTGGTGATAGCTGGTACTCGCTCTTGCGCGTTATTTTTTTCTTTGATTTCTTGGTCTATGTGCGTAAGTGAGAAAGCTGTAGATAAGAAACAGATGCATCATGAACGATGCATCTGTTGGCTCAGGTTTGTTGGTATGATGGAGTCATGCCCAGGGAAGATGTGGGGAGAGACGCTAGTCGTCCTGCCCTTCCTCTGCCCAGGGATGCTCATCGGCCTGTAATGGAGCAGGTTGCTCACAGGTGCTCTCAAGCTCGACACGCGTACCGGCTTCGGCCGCAGCGTAGAGCGCTTGCATGATGTCGAGCACGTGATAGGCCATCTCTCCATTGGCACGATGCGTACGGCCCGAACGCAGGGCGTAAGCCATATCCGCTACACCGATGCCACGAGAATTTTCCGTATAACCGTGGGTCAGTGGGATCTCACTTTGCTGCCTCTCTTGAGCCCTCTGCAGATAGACAGGCCCGCCAAAGGTATTGGGATCGGGGATAGTCAGTGTTCCTTCTGTACCATAAACTTCGATGCGTGGTAAGTGATTTGACCAGACATCAAAGCTCATCGTAAGCGTGGCTACGGCGCCATTGGCGAAGTCAAGGATGCCCGCCACGTGGGTTGGCGTATTCACCTTGATAACGTTGCCATACTTTGGCGTACTGGTAATGGTGCGCTCGGGAAAAGTGATACGCGTAGAACTGGTGACGCGCTTTACCGGACCCATCATTGCGATAAGGGCAGTGAGATAATAAGGACCCATATCAAATAGGGGACCCGCGCCAGGCTGGTAGAAGAAATCTGGATCGGGATGCCAGTTTTCCGGGCCATGATTCATCATGGCAGCATGAGCGGCAATTGGAACTCCTATTGCCCCATCGTTGATCAGCTTAATGCAGGTTTGTAGTCCGCCACCAAGGAAGGTGTCGGGGGCGCTGCCCACACGTAAATTGCTTTTGCGGGCGGCCTCAAGCAAGGCCTGTCCCTGCTCAAGTTCGATAGCTAAAGGCTTCTCACCGTAGACTGACTTGCCAGCTTCGATGGCGGCCATGCCTATTTCCGCGTGTACTTTCGGTATTGTAAGGTTGATAACTATCTCAATCTCGGGATCGGCAAGCAATTCCTCAACACTACAGGCTTTGGGGATATGAAAGCGCTCGGCTTGTGCGCGTGCTCGTTCCATATCAATATCGGCACAGGCAACGATGTTGAGGACATCAAAAATCTGTGGGGCGTTAAAATAAATAGAACTGATTTGGCCGCATCCGATGATGCCGACTTGCGTTTTTGTGTTGGTTGCCAAAAGGACTCCTCTTTTCCATCAGGCTAGCTGTGAGACGAATTGACACTCCCCCAGCTCAAGCACGGGGATTCTTCCCTCCTCCAGGTGGCTTGCTGACTCCCATTGCTGAGAGAGAGTAGCGGCCCTCCTGTCCAGAAGCGTTTCATGCACTCATGGTGCATCAGTTCCCGTCTGCCCGACGGTACTGAGCGCTTTGGCTAAAATGTTCACTGCCGCATTGTGATCTCGGTCCAAGACCAGACCACATCCAGGGCACAGATGGGTGCGCACGCTCAAACTTTTCTTGACGCGGGTGCCACAGGCAGAACAATCCTGCGTGGTGAACTGTGGTGAGACCGCCACGACTGCTGTGCCATGGAGAGAGGCATAATAGTTCACCCACGAGAGGAAGCTGTCCCATCCTGCATCGTAGATACTCTTGGCAAGGTGGTGGTTGCGTCCCATGTTGGAGATGTGCAAATCTTCAAAGGCAATCAGGTCGTGAGACGTGACAAGCGCGTTTGCCTGCTTTCTGGCGAAATCTTCACGCTGCCTTTGGACTTTGAGGTGGGCTTTCGCAACGGTCTTGCGTGCCTTTTGGCGATTGGCCGATTGCTTCTGTTTCTTGGAGAGACGACGTTGGAGGCGCTTGAGGCGTTTTTCTGCCCTGCGATAGTGGCGGGGATTCTCGACAGTGCTGCCTTGCGAGTCGGTGTAAAAGGCTTTGAGTCCGACATCAATGCCAACAGCCTGTCCTCCCCAGACGTGTTCAACGTGGCGCTGTGCCTGGACGACAAACTGACAATAATAGCCATCCGCGCGGCGAATGAGGCGCACCCGTTTGATTTGTTGGATGGGGAAGCGTTCAATGTCACGGGTGCCGACCAGACGGAGCCTGCCAATCCCACAGCCATCAGTGAAGCTGAGATGGCGTCCATCGGGTTCCAATTTCCATCCGCTCGTTTTATACTCGACACTGCGAGTATGCTTCTGAAATCTGGGATAGCCTTTCTTTCCCGGTTTCTTGGCTTTGCAGTTCTCGTAGAAACGGACAATAGCGAACCATGCGCGGTCGGCACTGGCTTGGCGGGCCATCGAATTGAGGGAGCGTGCAAAAGGGTAGTCTTTAGCAAGGACAGCGCAGTAGACTTGCAACTCGTTCTTGGTGGCATGCTCGTCCATCCACAAGCGCACACATTTGTTACGGATGAACTGACACACGCGAATCGCGTCGTCGATAGCGGCATATTGGGCTTTGGACCCAGTACACTTGTATTCGTAGATCAGCACGTCCTTGCTGCTTGCCCTTTCTTTTTTCTTTGCCCTACTATACATCTTAACGTGATGGATGTCAAAGGAACATGAACGATGAAACAGACACATCTCTCTCAGAGAGAAACAACTGGTCCGTCTTCGTCAACGATCTCAACAAGAAGGCGTGGCAATTGCTGAATTGGTGCGACGTGCTGTCGAGAGTTTTTTGCATGGGAGGACCCAACCTATCATCCCATGCCTCCCACGCCTACAATAAGGAAGGCCCATTCCTCCCCTTTCTTAAAAGAGCGGGGTTTTCTGGGACGTTTCCTGTAAGATCTGCTTAAACCATATCACGGACGCGATTATGGGCCAAGTTCAATATTTTTCTCTCTCCGCCGCCGCCAGGCAGCAAAACAAGCGAACTGGGATATCTAGCGTCGATCTGCTCAGCTTTTAATCGGGAGCATGTTGTATCATATGTCTAGAAAGCCATAGCTTCAGCGCTAACACAGAGCGCTGAGCGCAAAAGGAGCATATGAGAGAAAGAGTCAAGAGCCGGGCTGGACTCGCCGATTTCTTACAAAGTCGGCGCGCCCGCCTGCAGCCAGAACAGTTTCACCTACCGACGTTTCAGAGAAGACGAACGCGAGGCTTGAGACGAGAAGAGCTTGCCCAGCTGGTTGGCGTGGGGGTTTCCTGGTATACCTGGCTGGAGCAAGGTCGCAATATCCAGGTTTCTGATCAGGTATTGGAACGCCTTGCCTCTATCCTGCAACTGAACGCCGAGGAACGGCATCATTTATTTCACCTGGCCCAGGCTCCAGCCTCTCCACTGTATGAGCAGGGCGAGAGAAAACTTGCTCCCAACGCGGCAGCTCAAGCGATCCTCGATGGCTACACCTATCCGGCCTTGCTCTTTGATGATCGTGTGAATGCCGTGGGATGGAACAAGATCGCTACTCGTGTCTTTGGTGATTACGCCAGCCGTTCTGAGCGCGAGCGTAACGCGCCCTGGTTCCATTTTATGCATCCATCTGCCCGAACTTTTCATGTCAACTGGGAGCGTGAGGCCCGCCGCTGCCTGGCTTCCCTGCACGCGAGGTATGATCGAGACCCTGATGATCCCTGGCTAAATGCGTTGATTGCCGAATTGCAACAGGCAAGCCCAGAGTTCCGCGCCTGGTGGCCTGAGCATGAAATTGTGCTAGGCTGTGGCGGTCTCTATGAGATGAATCATCCGCAGATTGGCTATCTTGTCCTGCATCCAACCGTCTTTCCCATGCCCGAGCAGCCTGAGCTGCAAATGGTTCTCTATACTCCTCTTGCCCAGAATGAGACGGTGGCGAAGCTGCAAGCTCTGATGAACGATGAAGGAAGGCAAGGGTGAACATCGTAAAACACAAGCGTTCAAAGGAATGCTTTGCGGATATAGCGCCTCTGATAGCCCTGGCTGTGGATTGGATCGGAGAGCCTCCGGCTGCCTGGCATCCAGTTGTCTGGTATGGTAAGCTCATCCGTAAGCTGAAGTCAGGAGCGCCCCGGAAGAAGAAGGCTCAGTTACTCTACGGAATTGCCATGCTGTTGCTGGCAGCTCCTCTGGCGCTATTTCCCGCGTACCTGTTTCAGCGCCAGGCTGCCAGTTTACGCTCGTGGATACAGCAGCGGGGACATAAAAGGCTGGCAAGGGGTGTTTATGCGCTTGCTGTGGGTGGCGCATTAAAGCCCTTCCTGGCCTTACGCCTGCTGGTCAAGGCTGGGAGCCAGGTGCGCAGTGCGCTAGAGCAAGACGATACTCCAGCCGCTCGTCAGGCTTTGCGCAGCCTTGTGAGCCGTGATTGCTCTAACCTGACGCCTGAGCTAGCCGCGGCGGCAGCAATCGAATCGCTGGCCGAGAATCTCAGCGATTCGGTAGTAGCTCCACTCTTCTACTATATGATAGCGGGCCTGCCAGGGGCAGCGGCGTATCGCTTATTTAATACCTTTGATTCGATGATTGGCTACCATGGAAAATATGAGTATCTGGGTAAAGCCGCCGCCAGACTGGATGATGCCCTAAATTTACTTCCGTCCCGACTGACCGCTCTGCTCATCATGCTCTGTGCGCCACTATTTGGCGGCGATAGGCGAAACGCCTGGAGAATATGGCGGCGCGATGCGCGTAAGACTGCAAGCCCTAACGCTGGTCAGCCGATGGCGGCGGCAGCAGGAGCGTTAAACATACAGCTAGAAAAGGTTGCACATTACAAGCTAGGAGATGCGCAAAAGCAGGTTAGCGCAGCTGATATCAAGAGAGCCGAGAGGATGGTCTGGTGGGTTGGCGGTCTGGCTTTTGTGCTTGTCGCTTGCTGCAGACGATGGAGGAGAATATAGAACTTGGAAGATCTGAAGGATCAGCCAATGCCGCTTGTCCACGGAGCCTTTGATTATCTTGAACTGGCCCGCCTGGGCCTGCAGCCTGGAGAAGTCGTGGATTTTAGCGTGAATAGTATGCCCTATGGGCCTTCACCTCGTGTGTATGAAGCCATTGCCGCCACGGCTGTGGATCGCTACCCGGATCGTGTTTGCTGGCACCTAAGGCAGAGCATTCTTGACCATGAACTGCGCGGCTCCGGTCTAGAGATAAGCGAAATTATCTGCGGAAACGGGACGAGCGAGCTTATTTGGACTCTGGCTCGCTGTTATTTGGGAGCAGGAACAAAGGCTGCTATTCTTGGCCCCACCTTTGGCGAGTATCGCGCGGCAAGCCTGGCGGCAGGAGCAACAGTTGTCGAGCTGCGGGCATCGCAAGAGCAGCAGTTTCAACTTGACGTTAGCGCTGTGGGCGACTGGCTAGGGCAGGAACAGCCCTCCCTTGTCTGGCTCTGCAATCCAAATAATCCAACGGGTACATATCTGGAACAGCAGAAGCTCATACAGCTGCTTGAGGCCTGTCAACACAATGGAGCCTTGCTGGTAATGGACGAATCTTATCGGCACTTTCTTTTCCCACCTGAGCCGCTTTCGGCGCTTGAACTGCTTTCTACGGACTCCCAGGTGCTTGTACTGCGCTCTCTCACCAAGGATTTTGCCCTGGCTGGTGTGCGCCTGGGTTATGCGCTTGGTGCTAAAGCTGCCCTGCAACGGCTCAGCGCTCAGCTTCCATCCTGGAATGTAAGCGCCCTGGCTCAGGCGGCCGGAGTTGCAGCACTTGCCGATCGTGAGCACCTGGCTACCTCGTTGGCGTGCCTGGAGAGCGAGCGACAGGCTTTTTTTGCCGCCCTTTTACACGCAGGATTAGCAGCGCTTCCCTCGCGAACCCATTTTTGCCTGGTCGAGGTAGGAGATGCTTGCTTGATCAGACAAAAGCTCCTGCAGAGAAAATTGTTAGTGCGTGACTGCACCTCGTTTGGCTTGCCCCAGTATATCCGCGTAAGCGTCCGGCCAGAGCCAGAGTGGCAGCGATTAGTGGCCGCCTTGCAGGAGGTGTTATGAAGCAAGCAAATACATTGATGATCCAGGGGACAGCCTCGACAGTTGGCAAGAGTATCCTTGTGACCGGCCTGTGCCGCCTTTTTGCCCAGGAAGGTTGGCGCGTTGCCCCTTTCAAGGCGCAAAACATGGCCTTAAATTCCTGGGTTACGCGTAGCGGCGGCGAGATAGGCCGAGCTCAGGCTGTGCAGGCAGAGGCAGCGGGTATAGAGCCGAGCGTTGAAATGAACCCTATTCTGCTCAAGCCCGAGTCGCATTCGCGTAGCCAGGTAATTGTCCTGGGTCGTCCCCTTGATGCGATGGCGGCGCGTGAATATTATCGCCACCGCAGCGACTGGCTGGGCGTTGTAGAGCAAGCGCTGGCGAAGCTGAGGGCCAGTTATGACCTGGTGATCATTGAGGGCGCGGGTAGTCCCGTTGAGCTCAATTTGAAGGCTTATGATCTTGTCAATATGCGCGTGGCCCAGCTAGCGGAGGCTGCCGTGATGCTCGTGGGAGATATCGACAAAGGCGGAATATTTGCTTCGCTGCTGGGAACCTTGATGCTGTTAGAGCCAGAAGATCGTCAGCGTGTAAAGGGTCTGATCGTCAATAAATTTCGCGGAGATTTAGCGCTCTGGCGCGATGGCGAGAAACTGCTGGCTCAACTGAGTGGGCTGCCAGTTGTAGGGACTGTGCCATTTTTTCAGGATATCCGTATTGCTGAAGAAGATAGCGTGGCCCTGGAAAACGGCAGCGCCGCCCTACTACAGCCGGCAACTGAGCCCGCAGAAAGTCGGCTCGACATTGCCATTGTGCGCCTCCCCTATTTGAGCAACTATGATGAATTTGACGCCTTAGCTACCGAGCCGGCAGTTCGGCTTCATTTCGTCGCTTCTCCGTCAGAAATGCCGGAAAAGCCGGACCTCATAATCTTACCCGGCACAAAGAATACTTTAGAGGATCTGGCCTGGCTCTGGCGCCGTGGCTTAGTCCAGCACATTCGAAATTGTGCGCGCCTGGGGAGTGCGATACTGGGTATCTGCGGAGGGTATCAAATGCTGGGAGAAAGAGTGAGCGATCCCCAGGGAGTAGAGTCGCAGGTTGCGCGTATAGAGCCCGGTTTAAACTTATTACCTATCGAGACTTTGTTCGCTGCACTGGAGACGAAGGTCACGCAGCGCAGTCGGGCTCAGATCGATGATGCGACAGCGCACGGCCTCTTTGCCCATCTTCGAGGGGCTAGCTTCCAGGCTTATCAGATCCATATTGGTCGCACGGACCCTTCAGGCGAGAACGCTTCGCAGGCCAGGCGGCCCTTTATAATAGATACAGAACAGCAAGATGGCTGGCTCAGCCGCGATGGATGGTGTGCGGGCTGCTATTTGCATGGATTGTTTGAGAATGATACCTTCAGGCAAGGCATTATTAGAGCTTTAATGGAACGTAAATCGTCAGAGCCTTTTGTCGCCGAGGGCTCATCTTTTAGTCGTCAGCGCGAATATGATAAGCTGGCAGATTGGCTGCGGACGTATATCGATATCGCGCAGCTAAAAGAGCTTTGTGGCTTGACCGAAGCCTGAACATAGCCGGAGAAGTAATCATTTCGGCTTCTGCGTTAGCAAGTGCTTTGCCCAAAAATGGAGCTCAGGCCAGGATATATCTTTGCTGAGATAAGGGAAGGCCTGTTTTGTGATATGATTATAAAAAGCTGCCAGCGCCCGCCATTGAAGAGCCTGGAGGCTCATGATTTCTCTTTTTATTTTTGCTGCTAGCATGCGAATAGCTGTTCCTGTATACGAGCCCAGGTTACTAATGCAATAAAGAGGCATGGCCTCAGAAATGAGCGCAGCCTGCAGCATCACTAAGTTTTTTGGGAGGATGCATCGTTATGGATTTCTCAGGTACTCAGACTATTGCTGCACCTATCGATAAAGTATGGACTTATCTTCTCGATGTGAATAACGTGGCAGCCTGTGCTCCCGGCTTCCAAAGTTTGGAGGTGTTGGGTGATGAGCACTGGAAAGCAGTGATTGCGGTTGGGGTAGGCCCGGTGAAGGCGAAGTTTACCCTGGATGTTACACGGCCAGAGATGAATGAGCCAGAACTCATGGTAGTAAAGGGGCGCGGAAAGGCTCCGGGAAGCGCTGTTGAACTGTCTGGCAGAATGAATCTTTCCTCGGTTGAGGACGAACAGACACGCATGGATTGGAGCGCGCATGTCGTTGTAAGTGGCACTATCGCTAGCGTGGGCGCACGCCTGCTTTCAGGAACTGCAGAAAAACTTACAGGACAATTCTTCGAATGCCTCAAAGAGAAGCTTCAGACTTCCTAACGCAAACTTCCGCGAGACTATTGGCTAAGAGGAGGCTGTAAAGAGCAGCGCAAGGACCTGACTGAGCTTCCTCTTACACTTCTGATAGATCATTGGGCACAAACAAAAGGTAGGTCGACTATGCAGGCTGCTCTTGAACGCTGGCATTATTTGATCGATAAGCGTGCGCAACAGATGGACGAGGCTTACGCGCGCCTGGGCCGTAGTAGCGCGGATTTCTGGAATCGTCGCGCACGCAGTTTTCATCAGGCCACAAAGGATAACGCGCTCAGCGATCCCTTTTTTCTCAAAGTGCGCCAGGCGGTTACCGCACAATCCAGCGTATTAGATGTTGGGGCCGGCACAGGGCGTTTTGCACTGGCCCTTGCCCCTCTCGCCAAGCAAGTTGTTGCGGTTGAGCCAAATAGTGCAATGCTCAGCTATCTGCGCCAGGAAGCTGAACAGAAGTGCATAAGTAACCTCTCTTATATAGCAACCACCTGGCAGGAGGCGGCGACCGACGTGCAAGCCGATATCGTTGTCTGCAGCCATGTGCTCTACCCGCTAAGAGAAGTGGATACTTTTCTGGCTAAGTTGGATCGAGCCGCCAGGCAAGCCTGTTACATCTATTTGCATGCCCGTCATTTTGATGAGCTTACCGGGCACTTGTGGCGCCATTTTCATGGAAGCGAGCGCTGTTTGTCACCAAGCTATATTCATGCCCTTGATGTCATGTATGAAATGGGAATTTATGCCAACGTAGAGGTAGTTTCAAAGCCTCCCAGCTGGCGCTATCACAACTATGAAGTAGCAGTCGAAGAGCTCATAGAGCAACTCATCTTGCCTGATAATGAGCGGACGCGGACCGAGTTGCGCAGAATGCTGGAGGCCTGGCTGTGGGAAAAAGATGGGATGCTTGTTCCGCCGGTGAGCGAAATGAGCTCAGCAATTGTATACTGGCAGCGCTAAATAGAATTTATGAATGTGAATGTTTCGAAATAGATTGCACTACATATGATTTGATGTAGTGCAATCTGTGAAATTAGGGAATAGATTTAGATAATATGCTTATCTAAACTTTTGAAGAAAGAGCCGAGAGAGTTCTTTACAATTCCCTGTCCAATTGGATTGTTAGCAACTGCAATGGGGCCTTCGAGGTCAGCGTTAGCATTGTAGTTGAGGAGAGCGCCATCGGCCTCATCGGTCAGGCTGATCTGGCTGACCGCATTAACCGAGCCGCCGGTCCCCTTGCGCAGCACCTGGAGTTCAAGATAATTGGGAGCCTGCTGATTCGCAATGCTGATCACTACGCCATAGGGTCCCTTCAAGCCAGGCAGGGGAGTAGTGATGTTGGCCTTAATGCGGTTGGAGTCAAGATACTCGACTGAGTTGCAGCCGGGGATGCAAGACTTCAGGATTTCCGGGTTGAGAATTGCATTGAAAACTTTTGCGCTCGGCGCGCTGAATTTGTGTGAACCGCTGAGTTTCATGAAAAATGGTCCTTCCTTACAATTGCAAAATAGGCTGACGTCCCTCCACGTCTTTCCCGAGCAGGTGTTATCATGCTCGGACGGGATCTTTACGATCAGGACCCCATTGTAGCGGTTTCTTAAATGACTTTCAAGTCACCAGAAGCTCTAGCCCCAAAATTCCTATTAAGAATTAAGTAGAAATGCTTATACTTTCTATACTGTATTGTTCGTCAGATGTGCTGCAGTAGGAAGTGCCCTATCCAAATGTGCTATGGTGACTGGATTTTAGGAGCAATATGTTATACTGCCTCTGTGCGTTTCAACATATGCCGTATTCTGAAGTCCAAAGAAGTATGTTGTACATTGGGGGCTGCGATGGCTTTACAAGAAGAACATGGCGAACAGACTCAGCAAAGATGGCTGTCCCGTTTTTCACAGGAACGGAAGAGCCTCTCTGCTTCGGTGGAAGAGGCGCTTAATGATGATGTTGCCCTGGAGGAGGAGGAAGAGTGGTCGGAGGAGGTTGAAGAGCAGAAACCGTCTGCTCGGGTGACGCGCAAGACTGCGATTATTCCGCCGCGTATAAGTCTGCAATCCATAATTATGCCTGCAGTGCAACCTGGTGATACGTCCAGGGTGAGTGCAGAAGCTCACGCGACAGCCACCTCTCAGGCAGTTGATGCGGAACTTTCTCCCTCGCTGGAGGCCGGACTAAAGCAAAAGGCCGAAGGGGAGCAAATTGCTGCCCAGGAAGCGCAAAATGTGAGTATGCTAACGCGTTTTGCGCAGCGTATTGCTTCTTCTTTAGGAATGTTCGGCTATTCTGCGCAATCTCAACAAACGCCTGTTGAAGAAAAAGATGCTGGATCACAGGAGCTAAAAGCGGTATCCTCCGCGGCTCCTACAATTACGAAAGAAATAGAGACGATTAAGGATAAATTCGTTACCAATATAACCGATTATCGTGTGCCTTCAAGGCCGGCCAAAGAGGCTTCACCGCCTGCTCCTGGTAGGTTACGTCTTGCTGGACATACGGCGAAGATCCGCCTGGAGACGGCGCAAATTCCTGCTACTCCTAAGCCTACTGAACAGAAAAAAGTTGAACCTCGGACCGAAGGCCCACACGAAGCGGCCCGGGATGAACGGGCTACGAGTCAGCACCTTCCGACCCCCGCTATGCTCCAGACCCTGCAGCAGAATAATGCAGCAGGGAGCGAGCAACGTGCTGAGAGCCAGGCAGAGTCACAGTTTGCCAGCGATGTTGGCGAGCGTCAGCCATTTCTCTCTCGCGTTGGGCGGATCGAGGATGAGGTAAGGTCTGAGCATATGCCTGCATTCTCTGTAGCGCCCCAGATCGAGCGAGATACAGAGGAACGCCTACCGACACCGGCCCTCTTACAGCAAGAGGAGCGGGCGACGAGCGAGCATCTACCCATTGTTGTTGAGACAAAGGATAGAGGCGCTTCTCCAGCTCCAGGCTCCATGGTCGGCTCCAGTATAGTTGAGGTTGGACAGTGTGACGTAATGGTCGAGGATAAACGCGTGACTAAAGCGAGTGTGGTCCTGGTGACGCTTACTTCGAATCCTGGTCCGGTTGTGGTGCAGTATGTGACATTACGCCCACAGGAGGGATTTACCGTCCATTTGACTGCTCCTGCCACTATGCGAGCACCTTTCAACTATGTGATTTTTGCCGGGGAACTTGTTTGAAGTTCCCTCCGGCTTCCCTCGCCTCTTTTCCTTTTTGTGGAGCTGTTTTTCTGCACCAGGCTGCTATGCCTTTTGAAACCACTCAAGAAAATGCTCAGCTTCCTCGCTATCTGTGAACGTGTCGAAGCCGCGCAGAAAGCTGGTGCTAGCATGGTAGATGAGGCACAGGTCTGGTCTCGAACAACTTGCGCAAGCCGGACAGGCGGGGCGCTACCTCATGTCTAGCGCAGACTCAAGAAAGCTCTTGTTTAAGTAGCTTTGCCTGTTCACACAACCGAGAAATGCTTGGCAATGAAGTCTGTGCTCCGCCTCGTAACGTGATGATCAGCGCTTGACATAGAGCAACTTCGCATGATAGTATTCAGGCACCGTATGAAGAAAGCCAATAGCAAGGAAAGATCATAAAGCTGATGGTATTCCTACAACAGACATCTGTTGCCAGCGTCATCGCTCATTTTCCCGCTGTAACCGCGCCGCATGGGGCGCACTAGCGAGAGAAGAGTGAGAGAAGAGACTACTATGCGAGAGGCACAACCATCCGAGACTGTGATGATAGGACCTGCCTTTCTGTCCTGATACTCCTCCCCGTTTTTTTCCTTCTCCGGTAATGGAGCATATCTTTTCCGCACCGCGCACCCTCCCCTACACAAGTATTCAGACACGGATCACCTCTTCCATTTGCGCGCGAAAGGATTGCTATGCGTCACTATTCTCAAAAGCTCCTGGCACTTTCTCGCCAGCGCTTTCTTCTGATTAATCGCAACTACACCATATTGTGGTTGGGAAGCACTATCTCGCTCGTCGGTGACGTTCTTTTTATGACCGTCCTTACTTTGTGGATTGGAACGCTCCTTCAGAACCAGAGTTATGCACCGCTTGCCATAAGCGGCATAGCGCTCTCTGCCGCCCTTCCCGCCCTGCTGATTGGCCCATTTGCAGGGGTGTTTGTGGATCGCTGGCACAAGCAAAAGACGATGCGCGTCATGGATGTGATGCGGGCGCTCCTCGTGCTCTCTCTGCTGCCCTTGCTCGGACCCGATCCGCTTCCGTTTCTTTCGGCACCGACTTCGGCGTTGTCCCTACTCATGAAGCTTGGGGCAACGTATCTGGTCGTCGCTGCTACGTCTAGCCTGAGTCAATTCTTCAATCCATCTACTAAGGCGCTTCTCGGGTGGATTGTACCAGAAGAGAAGCTTCCCCGAGCCTTTGCGCTGACCACAGGCACAGCTATGATTGCCTGGTCTTTTGGTTCAGCGCTTGCGGGCATATGTTACGCCTATCTGGGAGTGCGTTTGGCCATTACCTTGAATGCAGCATCGTTCATCTGCTCCTGGCTGCTCATAGGCTGCATGCGTGTGTCAGAACCAGCAGCGTCTCTCGTAATCCAAAAAGAGAGACTCCATTACGTCTTCAAGGAGCTGTGGGAAGGGTTACGCTGCATCGAAGAAAAGTTGCTCTTGCGGACACTTTTGCGTGCAGAAAGCCTTCTCGCGTTTGGGTTAGGCATTATTAACACCTTGGCATTCTTCTTTATCACGCAAAATTTGCATGTCCCCTTGAATCTTTATGGTCTTTTCATCAGTGTGCCCTCACTTGGAGGCATAGTTGGGATCTGGTTCGTTGGGTGGTCTGTGACAAAGACAGGACATCTCAGGGTTTATTACACAGCAATGTTGCTCGCTGGGATCGCCATGATTTTGATAGCGCTGCAAAGTCAGCCGCTTCTCGCCTTGATCGGCATGGTGCTTAGCAACATTGCCCAAAGTTGTGCCGAAGCTCTCGTTGGCCCTTTGCTACTGAGTGCTACGCCTGGAAGGATGGAGGGTCGTGTCTTTTCCACCTTTGGAACTGCGACGACTACCTGTTCTTTGCTCGCAACGTTTCTGAGTGGGTATCTTGGGAGCACTCTACTGCAGACAGTTGCTCTCCATTTTTCTGCCATCGATCTCAATGCAACAAGCCTGCTCAATATCTGTGCAGGCATGGCCTTGATTGCAGGTGGGTTGTACGTCTATCGGCATCGAGATCGGTGAGAGGAGCAGAGATGTGGCTTTCTCACGGATACGGCAAGAAACCCTCTCGCTGGCAATCCGCTAGTAAGCAGGTAAGAAGCGCAATGTGCCATCGATCTCAAGTTGAAGGATGCTAGCTTCCCTTGCTGCATGATAGAATATCACCGTAGAAGAGTTAACGGATCTTTGGTAAAGAAAACTATTCTTTCGCTTGATAGTCCTCTTTCGCATGTAGCAAATGAAAGGATTTTCTATGCAGTCACGTGATCCCGCCCTGATTGAGTTTATCGAGTTTCTTGATGGTGCACGCCTTGTTTCCTCAGTTCAAGAGCAGAAGCGTATCACTGCCGAAATGCTAGCTTTGCAATCTGGCGAGAAGGTGCTTGATATCGGCTGTGGCACAGGAGATGATTTGTGCGATATGGCTCCCCTGGTCGCTCCTGCTGGTCGCTGCGTGGGTGTGGACCTGAAAGAGGGCATGATTGAAGAGGCGCGCACACGAGCCAGGCAGAAGAGGCTTCCAGTCGAGTTCCTCCAGGCAGATATCTATACGCTTCCCTTTGCCGATCAAACCTTTGACGTGGCCCGCGCTGAACGTGTATTTGAGCATCTCCAGCGCCCTGTGCAAGCCTTGCAGGAAATGATACGCGTGACGCGCTCTGGAGGGCGTATTCTGGTGGCTTCTCCCGATATGGATACGAATCTGATTGATCATCCCAACCGCCAGATCACGCGGAAGATTCAGCACTTTGAGTGCGACCGGCGCCCCAATGGGTCGGCGGGACATAAACTCTATGGACTGTTCTGGGATGCCGGTTTAACTGACCTGCAGGTTCGGGCTGTTGTGCATACTACTCTTGACTACAAGGAAATGCTCAGCTTCCTTGATATCCGTGAACGTGTCGAAGCCGCGCAGAAAGCTGGTGTTATCACAATAGATGAGGCGCAGATCTGGCTCGAACAACTTGCGCAAGCCGGACAGGCGGGACGCTACTTTATGTCTACCAATCACTATGTTGTCTATGGGCGCAAGCCATAAACTCGCGCCGAACTTGTTAGAGGCGTGCAATCCCTCTGTGCGCCTCTATATGAGGATGGGGTACGATCTTAGCGATTTTGTGCAGTAAAAGCAACTTGTTGCCATTTCTCCTCTTATAGGAAATCTCCTAACTTCTTTTTTCTCTAAACTGATAGAGCTTTCTAGTCAATTACTCCCGCCTGAAGGCAAGGAGCTTGTGTCTAAGTTCCATCGCAACTCTGCATATCTCGAAAGACGTGCAGCTTTGATTTCAGCACTTGACACATCAGGGCTCATTGACAAAGAGCCCGTACTTGCCCAATCTTGTCGAGCAAGTAACGTGCGCATCATGATATTTCTGGCCCCCACTAAGTCAGCATGCAGAGTGTAATGGCAGTTCTGACAGACAAAGAGCAAGCCGTTGTTGGGGCGGTTCGCATCAGCAGTATGACCACACAGCGGGCAAGCCTTGCTGGTGTAGTGAGCGTCTACCTTGATCGCCATACTGCCCTGCAAGAGGGCTTTGTAGGCAATCATGCTTTGCAGTTCAGCAAAGGACCATTTGCAGGAGGCGGCATTGGCCTTGCGTTGCTTCCTGCTCGCTTTCTTGCCCCGTTTGCGTCGCCTTCGCTCTCGAATGTCCGTCAGGTGTTCCAGACCGAGAAGACTGTGGGGAGAGGTTTTTACGATGTGTGCAGAAACTCGATGATTGGCGTCTTGCTTGAGCCGTCTCTCTCGTCCACTAATGGCGACCAGTCGCCTTGTCGCAGAACGAGTGCCTTTTTTCTGAAGACGCTTTCTCAGTCTCGCATAATGGGTGGCTTTGGGGACAATCCCCTTGCCAGAATAAAACGAACAGGCTCCCTTCGTGTCACTGGTCACGGCCAGATATCTGATGCCGACATCCACCCCGACAATCCCCGTCAGGGTTTGCGCCATGGGGTCAGGGACGTTGATGTGGAGAGGAACCAGCAAATAAAAGGTTTTCCTGGCTTTGTCATACCAGAGTTTGGCAGCGCCGATCTCGGCTCCATGCTGAAGCAGAGCCACGTGCCTTTCATAGCCGCTATAGGCAAGGATGATGCGACCGTGCAGGGTCAACACACTGACGTGCTGATCCTTCTTGAAGGAGTAGTCTTTGCCATACTGGTAATCAAGGGTGGGAGAGACATACTTGGGTGGCTGATCCAATCCCTTGTAGCGTTTCTTAGTGTGGTTTGCCTTGCGGTGGGTAGCATTCTGCTTCACTTTGCTCCAAAGGGCTTTATAGGTTGCTCCGACTTGTCTGGGCACACTACAGGCCATTTGCGAAGGCAGATGAAAACGACTCCGCAAGACGTCATAGGTGCCTTCTTGCAGTTTGACCTTATTGCTCATTTTGTCATGTGCAAAGGCGTAGTGACTCACGTAGTTGAGCGAGTCCCGATAGGCCAGTTGTGTGGCACGCAAGGCGGCAAACTGTGCTGGGGTGGTCTGCAATTTGAGTTTTGCGGTAATCACGGTTTTCATGCACTCTATTCTCTCAAATGTTCACAGAGGTGTCAAGAGGAAACATCTTGATGAACGAACAGAGGTTCCACTCACCTCCTGCCCCAAACAAGGAACGCCCATTCCTCCTCTGTCTGAAGGCGAGAGGCATCCTGGGCCGTTTCTGTGAACTTTTGCGCGCGATTCTGCTACTCATTCTCTAGAGAAAGTCAAGAAATCAGTGAGGAAGTATGCTCTGGACAAAGCGAGTGAGAGGACGTGGAATCTTTGATACCACAAGAGGTTGGCTGGATGGATAATGAAGCAAGTGCCGACGACGCCCAACTGGTCAAGCAGATCGCGCGCGGAGACCGGCAGGCCCTTGCTGAATTGTACGTACGCCACCAGCGTGCACTTTTCGCCTATCTCCTCCAGCTCACGCCTGACTATGGTCTGGCTGAAGAGCTGCTTCAGGATACGCTGGTGGCCGTTTGGAAAAGCGCGCGGGGTTTCGAGGGACGTTCGAGTGTGCTCACCTGGCTTATCGGCATCGCTCGCCGCCAGGCACACAACACGCTGCGCCAACGCAAGATTCCCTTCACTGATATTTCAGAACTTGGATATCTGTCAAGGCCAGGACTGGAGCCCGAGGAGCTCGTTCTGGCAAGCGTGGCACGGGAAGAATTGATCAAGGCTTTTCATCTGCTGGCCCCTGTCCATCGCGAAGTTCTGCTGCTAATTTTTGTCCAGGAGTTGTCCTACCAGGAGACTGCAGCTATCCTGGAAGTCCCTGTTGGCACGATCAAGAGCCGTCTGAGCAATGCCAGGCACGCATTACGCGCGCTCCTTGACAGGAAGGAGGATGCAAAGAGATGACAACACCAATCCCGGAGGATAGTACACATGTCGTGGATGTTTTGCCAGACTACCTGAATGGGCAGCTCGATGCTGCCAGCACCAGGTTGGTACGCGAGCATCTTGTATCCTGTGAGACCTGCCAGCTCGAACTAGCAAGCTGGCAAGCGATTAAAGGAGCAGCTAACAGAATGTTTGCCCTGACTCCATCACCCTCTGCTCATCTGATGCAACAGGTCTGGGAGAAGATCGACGCCCCCCGAGAAACACAGATGAGCCAGCATTGGCGTGCGGTCAGCAGGCTGCGCCGGTTCTGGCTGGTTTTTCGCTCACAGATTCCGCTTCTTCACAAAAGCATCTGGGTGGCCTCGGCCCTGGTCTGCCTCCTTGGCCTGATCCTCACGCTGCTCATGAATCCGCAGACTCTTGCGCAGAAGCAATCGGCGGGGGACCTGCTGGTGCTCTTCATAGTGATTGCTGGCGCTTCAGGGAGCGCGTTTATCTCTGGCTCAGCGGTTGATCCCGGTTTTGAACTGACCATCGCGACGCCCACCTCGCTACGCCTTGTAATGCTCTGCCGCATGGTGCTTGTTCTGGGCTATAGCTTCCTTCTGGGGCTGCTGGCCTCAGCCGTCTTCGCAAGCGTGTATGGAGGTGGCTTGTGGGGATTTGTGCAACTCTGGGTGGGGCCGCTGCTCTTTCTTTCATCACTCTGCTTGACGATTTCGCTCTTCGTCAGCTCAATCTTTGCCTTGATCTGCACTGCGGTGATCGAAGCCTTGCAGACTATTCCCGCCAGGCTCACTCACCTGCTAAGCTTGCCGCTGCCTGAACTGGTACTCAACCCAACCAGCCCGGCGCTTTTCATCGGAGCGTTCCTGCTCATCGTTTTCGCTGTGGTTTTTGTGCCAGGGCAGCCCAGGCCGGGCACGCTCTAACACTTTTTGTCTCAATATCACGTCTCTCTGGAGGCAATATGCTTTGCGATCGTTTGCGCTATGAACTGCGTTTGCTCGGCAAGCAAGTTTTTCTTACTCCTCTTCTTGTCGTGATTGGCTTCGCTCTGTTGCTGGCTCTTGTCAATCACGATGTGGATAAGGTGGCTCAGTCGATGGGTGCCAGCCTTGAGGTGTTGTTGCCTATGACTGCCGGTGTGGTTGTGGCAACCATCGCGATCTATGACCGGGCGCTTGAATTGCAGTTAACGATGCTATATGCATACTACAGCACTGCGACAATGCGTTTTCTGTTCATCTTGCTCTGGAACGCCCTGGTCTCCTTACTGACCAGTTACTTGCTCTACGTTTTCCATCTCTGGCGTTTGCCCGTACAGATTGCCCAATGGAGCCAGCCCTGGCAATTTCTCACCTGGCAACTGAGCTGGCTCTCCTCAACACTCTGGCTGGTTGCTCTTGGCCTGGTGCTCTCGCAGCTTCTTCGCAGTCGCTCGGCCAGCGGCGCGCTGATTTGTGTGCTTTCTATCGCCGAACTGACCTTCCACCACATGATGGACCAGGACCCCTTGTATCATCCAGTCTATCTCTTCCCGCTGACGTATTCGCCTGAGGCCAGCTACTGGCTTACGAATCGCTTCGAGCTGCTCATCACCGCGGCGGCCTTACTCATGCTGGCCTGGTTTCTTTTGCGTATTCCAGAGCGCTTGCTCTCACATGCGCCCGGCGAAGAGTGAGATAAAGAGAGAAATAAAAGGAGCACAAACACCTATGAACTCATTGAAAATGGCCTGGGGAGCGCTACACTACGAGTTTCTGATGCAGGTCCGCCGGCCCACGCTCTGGCTGACGTTTCTCGGCTTCGCGCTTTTGCTGCTCAACCGCTCGCTCATTGGGGGCATGATTGCCCTGCATGCGCCAACGCTGCAACTGGCGGCTCTTCTGGCGCTGCTGACCAACTGGCTGGCTCCGCTGGGAGTTGGCATCTTTTTGGCTGATCGGCTGCCACGCGACCGGCGGCTCAAAGTGGAAGAGCTCTTAAATACGCTCTCGGGTACGATTCGCATGCGCATGCTGAGCAAATACCTGGGAGCCACGTTAGCCACGCTTCTCCCGGCTTTCCTGCTGTACCTGCTCATCCTGGGCTTTGCAGTCTGGCAAACCGGCAATTTTCTCCTGATCCCTCCAGGCATTGTTTGCTATGCAGTGATTGTTCTGCCTGGTATGTTCTTCGTCTCAGCCTTCTCAATCGCCTGTCCTGCGGTGATCTGGGGGCCGCTCTACCAGTTCCTTTTCTTTGGTTATTGGTTCTGGGGCAATCTGTTGAGCCCTACTTCTGGCCTGCCCACGTTGAACGGGACGGCCCTGACTCCCATCGGTACCGTGATAGACATCAGCTTCTTTGGCATTTCATCCATGCGTGGAGTGGCTGGGCCGTCCTCTCCCTTAAACGGTGTGGCCAGTATCGTCGCGCTGCTCGGCCTTGCCATCCTGGCTCTTGTGGCGCTTTTCAAGTTTCTGAAATGGCAGCAGGCCCGGCAGTAAGATAAGTCCTCTCAGCGAGATTATTGATCCATTTACAAAAGGAGCGAAAAGCTATGCATATCACCATCAATCAGCTGAATAAGGTCTATCGCGGTGGAGTTCACGCCCTGACCGATGTAAATATGGTGATCCCCAATGGGATGTTTGGCTTGCTGGGACCCAACGGCGCGGGCAAGACCACGCTGATGCGCATTCTGGCCGGGATTCTACGCCCCAGCGGCGGCGGCATTCAGGTGGGCGCGTACAACGGGAACAGCGACCGGGGCCGCATCGCCATCAAGCGCATTCTGGGTTATCTGCCGCAGGACCTGGGGATGTATCCCGACCTCTCCGCGTATGAATTTCTTGACTATATCGGCATTCTCAAGGGTATGGACGAGCGCAAAAAGCGAGTAGCTCGCGTCAATGAGTTGCTCGAACTGGTCTCGCTCTCCGATGTCGCCAGTCGCAAGATCAAAACCTTTTCAGGCGGCATGAAGCGGCGCGTCGGCATCGCTCAGGCCTTGCTCAATGATCCCAAACTGCTGATCGTCGATGAGCCAACGGCGGGCCTTGATCCAGAGGAGCGCATTCGTTTTCGCAACCTGCTCTCGGATCTAGGGGGAGATCGTATCGTGCTGCTCTCCACGCATATTGTCGAGGATATTGCTCAGACCTGCCGCAATCTGGCGATTATGAACAAGGGCCACATCACCTTCCAGGGAAGCCTTAGCGAGCTTGCTTATGAGGCGCGTGGCAAGGTTTGGATGGTTACGACCAGCGGCCCCAAGCCAGAGGGAGATATCACAGTCGTCTCCACAATGAATATGGGGACGACTGTGCAGTATCGTGTAGTTGGCGAGCTTGCTAATCCGCAGAAGGCGATCTCCGTCGAGCCGAGCCTTGAGGACAGCTACGTCTGGCTGATGCGCGAGAAGCGCATATCGGTACCGGCGGAAGCGCACTAAAGTGCGGGAAGGAGAAGGATTTATGGTACAGTCCATTGGAAGTTGCACATTGAGTGCTCCCCGGGTTGGCATGGACGCGCACACAGAGCTATTGAGGTTGCGCCTGGTCCCTGGCTGGATTATTCTGCTTGCCGCGCTGTTTAGCCTCTTTGCGGTGAGCTGGGATATTCAGTGGCATATAACTGTCGGACGCGATCGAACCCTGACCATGCCGCACCTCTTTATCCTGGGGAGCATCACCGTCATGGGCCTCGCGGCTCTTGCTGCCGTCCTTATCGAGACGATATGGGCGCGCCAGAGCGTATCGGTAGCCCGGGAAGGCACTCCTTTTGCCAGAATGTTCTCAAGTTCGCTGGGCGCTTACCTTGTCGGCTACGGAGCCCTCGATGCCGCGATAGCTTTTCCCTGGATCAATACTGGCATACGCTCTATGGCGTTGATGTCTCTCTCTGGGCGCCATTTCATATCATGGTGCTGGTAGGGGTTTGTGTGGTTTGTCTGGGCGTAAGCTATATGTTAGCCGATGGTGCCCAGATGGCCGCCGAGCAGGGAGCGCGAGGAGCTGAACGGGCCGGCTATATCGGGGCGATGCTGGCCTGGGCGACGCTTTTGGGAAATCTCTCCTTTCTCCTGCCGAATGCTCTCACCACAGGATATCTTGCTTTGGGCAATCTGATCTTCACGGTGTATCCGCTGCTACTCGGTGCATTTGCGACGTTTGTTATGATGATAGCTGTCCAGGTGCTTCCCTGGCGAGCCGCGGCTACGAGTGTAACCGTCGTCTACCTCCTCTTTGGGTTGGTCAACTACTTGCTTATTCCTCTACTGATGACGCTCAATCTTCAGCTTGAGCAGCAGTATTTGCTTCCACACGCCTCGACTGTTTCTTTAATAGGCTTGGAGTGGCAGTACGGGTTGCTCATCCCGGCTGTGCTTCTGGATGCCATCGCCTGGCTTACGCGGCGCGCAAAATGGCCGCCCAGAAGGGCAAATAGAGTGACGTTCGTGGTTGCGTCAATTAGCATAAGCCTGGCGGCCCTTCTCTATCCATTCTTTATTCGTTCCGCTCAGGAACAGAGCGATCCACTGAGTAAAATGAATGGTCCAATCGCTGCTGCTCAGTTGCAAGCTTCAAGCAATCTACCGCATTCGAGCATTGTACTGGTTATAGCGCTTTCATTGCTCTTGGGCCTGCTGGGAATTTGGGGAGGAAGCTGGTTGGGCGCTGGCATTGGCGAGTTGATGCGGAGGACGAAGCGATGAAAATGAAAAAAGGTGGCAAATGGCAGCAGTGCTTGCTTGCACTGAGCATACTTGCGCTGATCTTCTTGCTGGTTGAGATCGCTGTCTCCATTGCTGCAACCCAGCATGGAGACGCGCCGGTGCGTGTTGAGCACGTGACGGCTGGCCCTTACCGCTTCACCGTGAGCCTCTACGACGATCCAGCCCGCGCCGGTTTTGCCTTGCCTTTCACGATAGTGCCGCAGGGACCAGTGCACGGGACTTTGCGCTATCAGGTGACTTCTGTTCCAGTAGGGACACTTTTGCCGGAGAATAAAGTTAAGATGGAGGGAAATCGTCTTGCCACCCTTGTCAGAGATAGCGTTAGCGCTGATCCACAGGTGCCGGGAGGCGTGCAGGGAGCAGCCGAGATCACCGTGCAGGGACTATGGAAGCTCCATGTGCTTGTCGATGGACCGGCTGGTCAGCAGGCATTCGATGTGGCCGTCACAGCCACGACCCTACCTCCTATACCTATCTGGTCGGGCTGGCTTATCGGTTTTATTCCTGTATATGGGATCGTTGTCTTCCTGCTAGCACAAATGAAGCACAAAGGCCAGCGCGCACCGCTGCCCGCCAGCCGGGTGTAACCTGAATCTTAGTCTGTCTCTATCGTGGCAATGGGTCCAGGGTCTATAGCTCTTGCTAGTAAGAAGCTTTTCGCGTCTTGCCAGGACGTCTAATGGCAGCTTACTAGCTAGCGGCCTGCGTTTAGAAAAGTGATATACTGATGGAAACCGCTTAGCTCATTCTAAGTATTGTTGCCCCGTTCATCTGCGCTAAGTCTGGAACCTGAAAGGAAACGCTATGACCTTATTTCCCCAACATCGCCCTGTTACCCTGGCCCGTCGCGGCGTTGTGGCTGCCCCTCACTATCTGGCGGCTGAAGCGGGCCTGGATCTGCTTAAAGCAGGCGGAAACGCTATTGACGCCGCAATTGCAGCCAGCGCAATGCTGCAGGTGGTGTATCCCTTTGTGTGTGGCATTGGCGGTGATGTCTTCATGCTGATTTATGAGGCTAAAAGTGGAGAACTGTATGGCTTAAATGGCAGTGGGCGGTCCGCACGCGCCGCCACGGTTGAGCGTTACCATGAACTGGGATATACAAATATGCCAGTGCGTGGTATTCATACGGTAACCGTCCCTGGTTGTGTGAGCGGCTGGGGAGAAGCTGCCCAGCGCTTTGGCCGCCTGGGCCTGGCCCAATCTCTTGCTCCGGCTATCTCCTATGCCGAGGAAGGGTTTGCAGTTGGCCCCGGTTTGCAGACTGCTTTAGGCGTGATGCAGGCAATTCCCGAGATCCATCGTTCCTGGCATACCCACTTCCTTCCTGACGGCACGCTGCCCCAGATCGGCTCAATCATGCGCTTTCCCACCTTAGCACGCACCCTGCGCGCCGTCGCCAAAGATGGGCCTGAGACGTTTTACCGTGGTGAGGTTGCGGAACAGATAGCCGCCTTCTTTGCCAGTGAGGGGGGCTTGATTACGCGCGAGGATCTGGCCGCGCATCGCAGCGACTGGGTAAAGCCGCTCAGCGTGCCTTTTGCCGACCTGCAAATCTACGAGTTGCCGCCCAACACCCAGGGCGTTACCGCGCTGCAGATGCTTGGCATGCTTGATCGCCTCACGCTGGGCGCCGATCCGCTGACAGCAGAGACGGTCCATCTGGAAGTGGAGGCCAAGAAGCTGGCATTTGCCGATCGTGCGGCCTATCTTACCGATCCCGCGCACATGCGCATTGATCCAGAAGCCCTTATTGATCCGGCTTATCTTGCGCGCCGCAGCGCTCTCATCGATCCCACAAAGGCCTTACCATCCGTCGATCCGGGCGGTTTTACCGGAGATACTATCTATCTCTGCGCTGCCGATCGTGAGGGTAATATCGTCTCGCTGATCCAGAGCAATTATATGGGCTTTGGCAGTGGCGTTGTCGTCGATGATGCCGGCATAGTGCTGCAAAACCGGGGCGCATATTTCTCGCTTAACCCCAGCGCTGCTAACGTTCTGGCTCCGGCCAAACGTACTTTGCACACCTTGATTCCTTCGCTGGCCTTGCGCAATGGGCGACCGGCCATGGTTTTCGGCACGATGGGTGGCGATGGGCAGCCCCAGACTCATTTGCAGGTTTATACAGCTGTGGAACGCTTTGGCTTGAATATTCAGCAAGCCATTGAAATGCCG
The DNA here is from genome assembly GCF_004208415.1 of Ktedonosporobacter rubrisoli. GTDB lineage: Bacteria > Chloroflexota > Ktedonobacteria > Ktedonobacterales > Ktedonobacteraceae > Ktedonosporobacter > Ktedonosporobacter rubrisoli. Next base: position 10,484,309 of record NZ_CP035758.1, read on the forward strand.
CGCTGGGTGCATGGCGGTACGCATAATCCGAGCGGTAAGAGCGAAACGTTGCAGGTAGAGAGTCGTTTCCCTGCCGAAACTATCGAAGGGCTGCAACGTCGCGGCCATGTCATCGAGCAGCAAGCTGCCTGGTTTGCAGGAATGGGCTATGCTCAGGGCATTCTCTTCGATCCAGAGACTGGCGTGATGCAGGGAGGCTCAGACCCACGCGCGGAAGGCGTTGCCGCCGGATGGTGAGAGCTACCATGCATGAGCTGGTTGTGAGATTGGAAAAGAGAGTCCAATGCTGTCAGGCGCGTGCCTGGCAGCAGTTTTGACGGCATCCCAGCTTATGTGAAGTGGGTCTGGTGGGCACTATGCGACAAAGGCTAAGCAGAGCTATAATTCGCCCTTGACCTCTTTCTCCAGACGTTTAAAAAACTCGGCCATGTAATCGTAGCGTTCGCGCGCCAGATGTTTGCCCGTAGCGGTAGTCATACGCTCGGGAAGATCGATGAAAAGCAATTGAAACTCGATACTTGGGGAATAATCAGGACGGCGGCGCAGCTTACGGATGGTAAGAAGATCAACCGGTTCGCTTACGTCAGCTGGCAGCGGCGAATATATTTTCTGATTATAATGGCCGGTAATGCTGTAGAGGCGACCGATGCCGATGGCGCCCAGGGTATCGATTTTATCGGCGTCGTAAAGAATGCAGCCCTCCAGGCTCTGTGGCCTGGTTCCACCTGTCAGGCGATGGTCGCGAATGGCTTGTTGGACGGCAGGAATGGCGTGCTGAGGAAAGGCAGTATGCATAAGCAGGTCTGCAGCCATGGCCGCGCTAATCTGGGCATGATCTCCGCCGTGTTGGCGCTCGCGTGTCTGCCCAACATCATGGAAAGCGACTGCAGCCCAGATTGTTGGCAAGTCGCCCCCTTCGTGCCGCTGGATCGTATCGGCCAGCGCCATAGTTCGCACAATATGGTCATAATCGTGGGCGGCATCCTTGCTCTCTTCTCGCTCAAAGGTCTCTTTTGCTAATCTCAACAGCCAGCTACGCAGTTCAGTCAGTGTATCTTGCATTAGTGATGAATCTGTCCTTCTGCTAAAGGCAACGTCAGAACGAAGCGGCTGCCTTCGCCGGCAAGGCCGCTGCTCTCAACATGAATGGTCCCGTTGTGAAGCCGTAGGAGCTCTGCAACGACATACAAACCCAATCCGACGCCCCTTGTCTTGCTAAGTTCAGTGTTGGAGGCACGGTAAAAGCGCTCAAAGAGGTGCTCCTGAGCTTCGGGTGGAACCCCGATCCCTTTATCGGTGACACAAGCCTCGATGATCATGCTTCCATCTTCGCCAGGACGCTGAGCCAGAGAAACAGTAATAGGGCCTCCGAACGGACTATATTTTATCGCATTTTGCAGCAGGTTGGCAAAAATCTGCAGCAAGCGCGCGCGATCGCCATACACCAGGTAAGGATGCTCTGCGGGCTCAATAACGTAGCTTATCTCATGTTGCGTTGAGGTTGTGCTCTGGGCGGCGACAGCCTGTTTGACAATCTCGACAAGATTTATCTCTTCCAGCGTCAGGGAGATTTGTCCACGGTTCAGGCGCGTGACCTCCAAAAAAGTATTGACAATATTGGTAAGCTGGTGGGCCTGCAGGCCAATGATTGTGGAGCTTTCATTCAGTTTGTCGCGCAACCCTGGATCAAGCTCGGCAGCCTTGCGTAACGTACGGGCTATCATCTGGCTATGCGCGAGAATAACCGTCAGCGGCGTGCGAAATTCATGCGCGGTGATAGCAAGAAATTCATCCTTGAGCGCATTTGATTCGCGCATAATAGCCTCGTTGTTCCGTGCTATCTCTGCCTCTTGTTGCCAGCGAGCCTGCTCAAGTGCCAGCCCGGCAAATTGAGCTATGCCTTCGGCAACGGCGATATCCCATACGTTAAAAGCTGTAGGCTCAGGGAGCAGTGCGGCAGTTGCACCTCCTACATGCGGTGCTGAGGTGCGATCAAGCACCATTGCTCCCAGCAAGCGACTATTATGGGTAATAGGAACCGCAAGAATCATGGTATTGAGAAACTCGTCTGCTTCTTCGGGGCATTGCTCAGCGCTTACCAGCGTCGTGTAGCCGTTGACTAATTGCTCGCGAAAGCCTGCGTAGTGCTCGCCAGACGGCTCTAGCCAGCGTTTCTGGTCCTCAAGCCACTGCTCCTCCTCCTTATCTGAGAGGCCAATAGAGAGGAGCGGATTAAAGATGTGCTCTTCCTGGTCGAAGATTTCGACGACGCCGCGGGCGCAATTGAGCGTACTCATCATCATTACAAGCAGGCGATGCAATATATCGGTGATATCGGTAATGCCAGAGATCTCTTCAGCCGCGTGCAACATAGTATCCAGCGCGCCGCGTATACGTCTTTCTATGCGGACCTGTTCCGTGACATCGCGAAAGGCGCCGACGATACCAATCTGCTGAGAGGCTCTATCCAGGAGCGGTTCTACATTTACTTCAAGCGTACGTTCTGAGTTGTCGGCTCGCCGGGTGATGAAGCGTTCCCCCGGATATGCGCGCCGCGCAAAGCGCGAGCGAGAGGAAAATCTTCGGGAGGGATGAGCTGCCCATGCAAGGTATAGATTGGGTGGCGCTGCAAGAAAGCCGAAAGCGGCTCCTTAGTCTTCACTGGCATATCCACAAAATGGGAAGCCGTGCGATTGCTCATAATAATCTGTCCTTCCTGGTTAAGGACAGTAATGCCTTCGGACATGGCGTTAAAGACAGCTTCCAGAGTATTGGCGTGTTCGGTAGCCAGGGCTGCTGCCTGTTCGACCTCAGAGAGAATGCGCGCTTTCTCTATGGCCAGTGCGCATTGAGCAGCTATATCGCGCGCGTAGGCGTATTGGCCGGCCGAGATCTGGCGGCGAGAGCGCGGATAATTGGCAAAGGCAAAACCCACACAGCGCGCCTCTTCATGGGAAAGCTTTCCCGTCGCAAACTGATATCCATTTTGGCTGCGTGCCCCCACAATTAAGGGCACGATGATCACGTTTTCCATGCCGAGCTGCTGGAAGCAGGCTTTTTCGCCCTCCTCCATTTGATCGCCAGTGATAAAAAGTGATGAGCTTTGTAGAATGGCCTCCTGGCAGTGAGGAAGGTCGCTTAAAAATGGCGTAAAGTTGCTAAGCTGTGAGGCGGGAGCAGAAAGCTTATTAGTGTTCACCAGCGTGAGCATGCTATCGTCATCCAGCAGAGCTATTGTTGCTCCTACAGCTTCTAAGCCGCTCTCAAGGTGCTCTGTGGCAATCTCTAAGACTTTTGTGAGATCCTCGCCAGAGTTAACCGCCATGGCTACCTTGTAAATGGATTGAGCGCGCTCGATCAGACGTTCCGCGCGCTTGCGTTCGCTCTGAGCCTGCTGATACAAATGGGCGTTATGAATGGCTATGGCCGCCTGTTGACCGATAGCGCGCGCGAGCTGCTGTTGTTCTGCGGAGAAGTGGCAGGTTTCTCCGGGATTATCGAGGGACATCAAGCCTAGTGGCTGCCCTTCGCGGATAAGGGCCACGAGTAAAACTGAGCGTGCCAGAAACTTATCGGCGATGATACGCATAGTCGGGCTGGTTACAGATTGAAGATCCTCCAGGGCTAAAAGATCATTTGCCTCGAAGAGACGCGGGATAATCGGATCATTAAATGGCAAGGGATTACGGCGCCACACTCTATCTGCCGCCTGGATATCTTTTCGATTTAAGCTTAAACGTTGTGCAGAGAGATGATATGCTGATGGAAGAAATAATGAGCGCGTTTCATCCAGAAGCCAGACGGCACATCGTTCAACCTCACAAACCTCTGTTGTTCGTCTTACCAGTATTTGTAAAATATGCGTAGGATCGAGCGAGGAAGCCAGCAACTCTGACAGTTCTCGCAAAAGTTCACTTTCACGTAACGCATTCAGTAATTGTAAGCGTTCCTGATTGCCGGTGAACAAAGGACTCTCACTTGGCATAGGCTTAACCTCTTGTGGGAGATAAGACCGCTATATAGCATAGATAATCAGGATATACTTTTGCTATTTGGACGAGTTTTAGCGATGCCCAGGTTTTAGTACGAGGTGCTTTTCCTAATTGAATTACAGTGTAGCAGATCAGTGCAGGCAGCGTCAAGAAATTGACATATAAAAAGGTCCTATCTGTTTGTGTTACTCGATGAACATGCTATAATATGTTCATCTAAACGATCAAGCCATAGAATGTCCCGTCGAGAGGCAAATTTCAGCGCGGGTACGCATACATGCTACGAATAAGGGGCCCGGTTCCTTCTGGAATGTGAAGAAGAGGTAGGCCTTGCTAAGAGGATCTGTGAAGAAATGGCTTTGAGTATTGGCATTAGCTCTGGTAAGGGCTGCTGGAAGACCTGCCTGATAGAGGATGGACGCGTGCTAGATGCCTCCTCGTTTGAAGATGCAAAATCAACTTTTACACATATAGAGCAACTCTGTGCCTGGTACCCCGAACCAATTATTGCCCTGGCCTCTCATCTTGCCACCCCGTTTTGTCAGCTAAGCACGCTATCTGAAAACGCCTCGCAACTTTTTTCAGCATTTCCTCACTCAGCTGACGAAGAGAGGGATGGATTCCCACAATTTCTTAGCGCTCTTAGCTCGATCAGCCTTACGAGTTATGGATTGCCCGATATCAAACATCTTTTCAGTGTCCCTGTCCATCGTAAGCTGTATCGCAATCCTATGGGTGACGCTTCGCTGCTTTGCTCGGTTGCGACACTGCTGTATAGAATGCGCTTGCGTGATGCTCCCTGGCCGCAGATGCGCTTCTATTTCCTGAGCATTGACGGATCTACCAGAAATATCGCCGTCGTTGAAGATGGTCGTATTATTGACGGTATCGGCAAAGATGCGCGACTTCTGCAGCCAGCCGTGCAAGGACTGCCAGAAGATGCGGAGACGCTTGCCCAAGCTTTCTGGGAAAGTCTGTCCCAAGATCTGGCGGGGCTCATGGCAATTCATCATCTTGAAGATATTGTGCTTAGGGATGATAGTGCACATGCTGGGCACAATAATTCCGCTGAGGCGGCTCTTGAACACCTGGGCCACCTGCATCAGATCTATCTTTTCCCAGATGATGAGCCAGCAACGCACGGCTTTGAAGTTGCCTTCGGAGCTGCTCTTCTTGCGCAAGGCCTACATTATCCTGGCCTGGCGGCTGAAGTGGTTGAGCGCTTACTTTCTCCCCGAACGCTGGCGCAGCAGTTCTATCACGACGATGAGCGCTGATCCAGCCAGGACGCCAAGAAGAGTACTGCTTTTGGAAGGGCCACTATAGGGGAGCGTCTGCTCTTGCTTAACCTGCGTTTGCTTGCTAACTTTGTCCTGCTTTGCTTCTTTGTCTGGCTGTTTACCATGAGCTGTTGAAGCGCTCTCGTCTTTGCTGGCCTGATGATTGTTCTGGCCTTGCTTCTCCAATGCTGCTCGCTTGCTCTGGCCTTCCCGTGTGCGGATGCTAACGAACGTGCCAAGATCGTTAGGGAGCGGATGTACTTTTTCAAAGAAGAAGGCATTTACCTCGGCTCCCAGCATAAGGATCACGGCAAAATAGTAAAAGAAGAGCACGAGGATGACCGCAAAGCCAATTTGCCCTGCGTACCCACCCATAAAGTGAGCTGTATAGAGGGGGAAGACGATAAGAAAGATATCCAGCGCGATGGCTGAGACGAGGGCCCCGCACCAGCTATTTCGCAAGCTCATGGGCTGGTTAGGGACCACGAAGAAAATGGCTTCAAAGAGAATGAATGCAGCAATCAAGCCGCCGAGAATTCCGCCCAGGCTAAAAAGGAGATTGAGGCCCGGTATTGTGCCAAGAGGAGTGTGCTCTAAAACTGAGAAGACAAACGTCGGACCAGCGGAGGCAAAGACCATGATAGGAATGAGAATAATAAACAGGATCAGCATGCCAAAGGCCATAACGTTTTGCCAGAGTATGTTGCGTGGACGCAGGCGGTAAATAAGGTTCAAACAGCCTTCAAGCGTAATAAAGAGTCGCGAGCCGCCAAAGAGGGCGAGAAGTATGGCGATAATGAGCAGGATGCCGGCGTTTTTTCGTATCTGTTCAGTGGCCAGGTCTAGAGCTTGCCGGGAAGCCGCGTTGGGCAATATACTAGCGCTCTGACTGGTAATGTTATGCAAGAGATCCGGGTTGTTTCCAAGAATCAAGCCGAAAATACCCAGTATGGCTATACTGATTGGGAGCATGGCCATAAGTAAGTTATAGGCTAAGAGGCCTGCTAGATTCATTGACCAGTCATTGTTAAATTTGGTAATGAAAAGTTGTAGTGGGTGAATATCTTTAGTGATGGTCTTAATAGGAGGTGAGGATGAGGCCTCTTTTGCTATTTTCTCTACTTGGCTTTCCATCATAGCCTCCTCCTATGCTACACTTAACTCATGCGAATAGCATTCCAGTCCAGGTAGAACCGAGCGTTTAAGCACTTGTTTCTTCTCTATTTATGTGAAATCCTATAATATAATGTACGCAAGAGCCTGCTATTTCGTTTCAAATCAATAGCTGGATCAGCTACAGGCGGGCCTTATTTCTGCTTCGGTATTGTTGACGTTCAGGAATAGTAGTAACATGGACTGATAAGATAGCATTGTATAGTATACAATTATAAAGAAGCACGTAAGTCTGGAAAGAAGTTTATGGGATCACGCTCATCAAGATCGCTACCATCTCTGCTCTGGGATGCTTTGCGTATAGGAATACGTACAATCTGGAGAAGCACTGCTAATCCTGCGCGTCCGCTCCTGCAGCGTCAACAGGCCCTATCAGTGCTGGGTCTTCCGCTCAATGCCACGTCGGAGCAGATCAAGCGGCGCTATCGTACGCTTGCCAAGCGCCATCACCCGGATCGAGGCGGTGATCCGGAGCAGATGCGCCGCATCGTTGCCGCCTACGAATTGCTGATGAAAGAGCCGTCGATCTAGCCCGGAAACATCCCTGGCAGGAGATGGGGATCATGAGCTTGGGCGAACTACTTGCTGTATGCCCCGAGAGGGAACGCTAGCCGCTGACGTACTACCAGAGTTGCGCACCGCAATGCCCGCAAAAACGCTTGCCAGGACGGCAGCGCTCTCCGCATTGATCGCAAAAGATAGCTTGCCCGCTGGGAGTGGGAACCGGTCGGGGCGCTTGAGGCGTGGCCGCTGGCGGAACTGGCTGGGCAGGCATAGGCTGCGGCTGAGGGGCCGGTGTAGGAGGCTGCATGGGTATTTGCTGACCCTGCATAGGTGGCATTGCTTGTGGCTGAGCTGGCTGTGGCGTCGGCGGCTGACCTGCAAGGCCCGGCTCAGCTGTTTGCGGAGTTTGAAAGGTTTCATGAATAGTTTTGGCAGCCTTAAAAGCCATACCGCCTATCGACGTCGCGATTTTAAGGCCTTTGGCTATATCATCCATATCCTTTTGCATGCGATGCGTGGGAGGCAGGATGGTCGAATCTGAAACCTTGTTATAGAAACTCTGCCCGATCTGTAGGCCTTCCCCGTTCCAGGAGAGTTGCGCCTGCTCTTGCTTACCATCATTGAAGCGCAAAAAGATCGTGTTTCCCTGCACATTATAGCTTCCCTCGTTCCTCGTTTCGGGGGCCGCTGTATTTATTTGCTGACCACTGAGCAGCGATTGGGCCGCATTGGCCAGGCGGCTGTGATCTTGCGTAATGATAATGAAGCGCCCGTTTGGATGCAGGGTCAGACGATCGATGCGCGAAGTAAAGTAATCAAGCCCTACCCCCGAGCGATGTACGCATTCATATTGGCCTGTGATCGGTTTCATCTCTATGTTCCTTCCCTGACCTGGCAGGGGACTGACAATGCCCTTTATGTACTCTAAGTATAGCACTTAGAGCTGGGCGTTGTCCTCTAGTGTAGAGGCATGATTGCTGACCGAAACGAGCTCAGAGAGGAGGTGAGCTTGCTCCAACTCTTGCTCGCTCTCCTCTGGCTTGCCTATCTTGAGAAGGTGACGGCCCAGACGAACATGAGCGCTAATGCGTGCCGCAATACGGTCTGTGTCGGCAAGCTCTGTCGTTGCATGTCTGAATGCTTCCTCTACCGCTGGATCTTTGGGGTTAATTGCCTCCAGAATGCGCCCTAGCATGAGATAGGCATCTGCCCGCCTCAACTTGTAGCTGCGTTTGCTGGCAGCCAGCGCTAGATCAACGTAGCTGCGGGCCTGGGCATAGCGTTTAGCCTCAAGTTCAATATTGGCAAGTGAGCAAGCCGCGATAGCGACGACATTGGCCTCTTCCTGTTGTTTGCGCTTCTCTGGTAAGGTAGTGGCTAAGTCCTGCTCAAGAGAGGGGGACCAGGTACGCAAGATCTCTTTGAGGTAGGCGCCTACTTTCTCAACCTCGCCCAATGTCTGTTCGATCTGGGCAATCTGACATGTGACCGCTGCGGCGCGTAATTGTTCTCCCACCGAGCGATACAGGAAGCGCGCATTTTCAGCATGTTCGAGCGCCAGGCGCAACTTTTGCTCCTTGTCATGCGCCTGGGCGGGCGAATTGCGCATACCATGAGCCTGGGCAAAGGCGATAAGCGCTATGCCCCAATGAGCCTCGGCGACGTAGCCAGAAGGCGTTTCACTATTCATCATCCGCAAAGTGATCTTATAGTGCTCAAGCGCATCATCTAGTTGTTGGAGCTCGCGACAGGTGCCGGCGAGATGCAGATGCAACAGCATATACTCGCCTCGGTGCTCCATTGGTACATCTTCTAACGCGGGATGCTCATTCACCGCATAAATAAAATCTTGCTGCGCCTTCAGGAATTTGCGCTGCTCGAAATAGGCCTGGCCACGTAAGGCCGCCAGGCGCCACCGTTGCTGCGCTGGGACCTGCGAAAAATGGAGATCTTGTAAAAGTCCTAGCGCCTTACATATATTTTTATGAGCAAGCCATTGGGATGCTTCAGTTCTTAAGCTTTCATACGATTTGCTTTGATGAGCCTCGGTTTCAGAATTTCGTTCAACGCCTCGATGCTGCTGAGCCAGGCTTTCCAGATCCTCAAGAGATAACTCAAGTCGCTCTGCCAGAAATCGTAGACTCTCTTGCGATGGATCAACCCTATTACGTTCTATTTGTGAGATAAGACTTGTGCTATAGTGACCATCAGCGACCTCTGCTAGTGAGAGATGAAGATGTTCTCGTGCAGCTCTAATGCGACCTCCCAAAGTATCTGGAGAAACAGGTTTAGACGGACGGGGCATACTTCTATGCCATCCTTCCTAACTAGGAATAAGCATACACAATAGGATAGTATATAGCAATTATGGATAATTATAATCGATAGCAGAAAGAATGACAATCCCAGCCGTGAAAATGGTGTGGATAAACAGCAAGTATAGTGGGCTTGTAGATTTTCTGTGCATATGCGCATTAGAAAGAGTGTTAGATGGGGCCAGCGATAAGAAGGGAAGCGCGCCGAGACAAGTTTTTGTTATTACATCATGTATGCACTTGCTAGTACTAATAGCCTGTTCCATGGAAGAGTTTCAGCAATTTGGTTCATTGCTGAGGTGAGCCGAAAGAAGCGCTTAGGACCGTTGAATGGCTTTTTGCGCCATGGAACTGTTATGAGTCGTACGCCTGAAACATGTGCTGCTGGTAAGCGTATATCCTAGCAATGGATAACCGCTTTGGGTAGTGTGAGGAGGAAATAGTTCAAGGAAAGAGAGCTAGCTGCCAATTTGGCTCTTATTTTTGGACCAGGGACTTGCGTTAAGATTGTATAGGGTTTGCAAGAGAAGCGGCGCCAAAAGGCAAAGCTTCTGGCATATTACTGTTTGTTAGTTGTATTCTATGTTTTAAGGCTCTCGGAACCTTAAGTTAGCCGAAAGCATATTCAGGAAAGATACGCATGACGGGTAGGGGAAAGGGAAGTCCGGCAAAGATACTTCGTGGGCCTGATTCTTGACCGTCTGCGTGCCTTCAGTTCTGTAGATAGCGGTAGCCTTTCTGAGATCTGGGAAAATTTATAGCCTCGTAGAGGTAGGGCAGGGTTAATTAGTTTTTGTAAAGGTGGGATTGTTAAGGGCCACGGCCCTTGACCTGGGGCTGTGCTCCATCACTCCCTTTTTCTCTGGGCGGATGGGTGGAAAACCAGGGAAACTGAGTAGCCTTGAGGGGTATGGCAGGGGAGGTTGTGAGAAACCGAACTATCGTGTAGAATGGAAATAGAACTTTTGATCCAAAAAGAGGCGTCGTTATCTTGACTTTCCAGGATTAAGGCTGTATTCTGAGAGGGCAATTAAAGCATTTTGAAGAGAGGTATAGGGTTAGATGTCACGTTCCCCCAAAGCACTTCCTCCCGTGAAAGATGAATTGCAGGCAAAACAAGAACAACTTTCACTCTTTGCAATGAGGAATACAGGTGAACAAGCAGAAATAGCCTCCGTACAAGCAGAGGCCAAATCAATGACAAAAACAAAAAAAAATGCGGCATATTCGGCTGCTGATATTCAGGTGCTTGAGGGCATTGCAGCGATCCGCCATCGTCCGGGGATGTATATTGGCTCAACATCTACCTCTGGTCTGCTCCATCTCATCTGGGAGGCGCTGGACAACGCAGTTGATGAAGCGGTAGCAGGCTTTGGCAAACATATCTGGATAAGCATCGACCAGGAAGGCTGGGTAACTGTACGTGACGAAGCGCGAGGTTTGCCATTTGATGATATGTTGTATCAAGGTGATTATATCCCGGCCGCAACGGTGATTCTGACGGTGCCGCACTCCGGTGGAAAGTTTGCCGAGGGTGCCTACAAGACGGCGGGAGGGTTACATGGTGTGGGCGCTACAGTTATCAATGCGCTTTCCGAGAAGGTGGAGCTGACAATATGGAGTGGTGGACAACAGTTTACCCAGATCTTCAGTCGGGGCAATGCCATGCCGCACCAGATCGTTCCTTGCGATCCGAAATTACATGGCACCCAATTTCGCTGGCTCTATGATCGCTCAATCTTTGATCCCGATGCCTACTACTCGCTAGAGGCGATCGAGAGTCGTTTGAATGCTGCTGCTTATCTTAATCGCGGTGTGGCCTTTCATCTTGATGCATGGGATGATGCGGAGAATGAGCAAGTCAAGCGAACGTTTTATTCTCGTGAGGGCTTACCCGATTATGTGCGTGACCTGGCAACAAGCACGAGCGCCCCTTTGTTTAAGCATGTAATTGGGATTGCTAAGGAAAAGGATGGGGTAAGCGTTGAGGTGGCTCTGCAGCCCACTACCGGCTATAAAATCTCTATGTATAGTTATGCCAACGCTGTGCGCACACGCGATGGTGGCGTGCATGAAACAGGTTTTAAGGCTGCTCTGACCAAGGTCGTCAACGACTATGCTCTCAAATGGAGCATCATCAGGAATCGCGAGCGAGATGGCTTCAAGCCTGAGGTGATTCAGCAGGGACTCAATGTGGTTATCTCCGTGAAGCTGACCAATCCTCAGTTTCAGGGGCAGACCAAAGATCGGCTCAATAACGCTCCTGTTGAGGGTATTGTGCGCTCAGTGACCGACGAGGGGCTCAAGGACTGGTTTGAGAATTATAGCAGCGCTGGGAAAGAATGGCTCAAGAAAATCCAGCAAATGCAAAAGGCGCGCAATGAGGCTCAGCTGGTAGAAGAGCTTGCGCGAGCCGGGAACAAGAAAAACGGTGAGCTGATTGACACCAGTCTCTCGAAGAAATTCTTGCGCTGTAATACCACTGATCCCTCGCGCGCCGAATTGTTTATAGTTGAAGGTGACTCGGCCGGAGGTAGCGCCGGTCAGGGCCGCTTCTCGGAATTTCAGGCGGTTCTCAAGCTCAAGGGCAAGCCCTTAAATGTGGCTAAGGCGGACCTGAAGAGTATCGTCGAGAACGAGGAGATTCGTACGATTATCAATGTGCTGGGCACTGGTACGCGCGATCTCTTTGATATCAGCCGCCTCAAATTTAATCGGGTGATCATTGCTACTGACGCAGATGTCGACGGCTTGCATATCCAGTGCCTTTTGCTCACGCTGTTCCACCAGGAGTTTAGCGAGCTGATTGAACGGGGCCATGTGTATATTGCCTGCCCTCCGCTCTATTCGGTTAAGTATCGTGGCAAGGTAAACTGGTTGCTGGATGATGAGGCGCGCATCCGCTTCATTGATGTACATCCCGATGCTCGGGGATTGGAATTCAAGCGCTTTAAGGGCCTGGGCGAGATGAATCCAAAGGAGCTGCGCGATACAACCTTTGATCCCACCCGTCGCGTGCTCAAGCGAGTCACGATGGAAGATGGCGTGCTGGCGGCCAGGCTGGTTACAGAATTGATGGAAGATAAGAACGCGGAGCGACGCCGAGTGTTTCTGGCTGAACATGCTCGCAAGATTAAAGAACTGGACATTTAAACGATGGCGCGTACAACAGATACTATGGCAGAAACAGGCATTATTCTCGAAGATTTTTCGGTTATTATGTCTCAGGCCTTTGCTACGTATGGTCTTTCGGTGGTGACGGATCGTGCGCTACCCGATGCGCGCGATGGGCTCAAGCCTGTGCAGCGGCGTATTCTCTCCGGCATGCGTGAGGCGGGCTATCATGCAAATCGTCCAACCGTGAAAAGTGCTGAGGTCGTTGGCCTGATTCTAGGTAATTATCATCCGCATGGAGATGCACCTGTCTATGAGGCGGCCGTACGTATGGCCCAGCCCTTTACTCTGCGCTATCCCTTAATTGAAGGGCAGGGCAATATGGGCAGTGAGGATGGAGATGCGCCGGCAGCCTATCGTTATACGGAGATGCGGCTTTCTCCTCTGGCCGAAGCGCTGATGGCCGATATGGAGCGGGATACTGTCCCCTTGCACCCTACCTACAAACAAGATCCCAGGGTGCAGGAGCCCGATTACTTGCCAGGTCGTATTCCGCCTGTGGTCAATGCTTCAAGCGGCATCGCCGTGGGGCTCTCGACGAATATTCCCCCGCATAACCTTTCTGAAGTTGTGCGAGCTTGTATTGCTTTGCTCGATCATCCCGATATGAGCGTTGAGCAATTGATGGGCTATATTCAGGGACCTGACTTTTCGCAGGGGGGCGCATTATTGGCCTTGATGGGATCAAGGATTACTTCACTACCGGCAAAGGCCGCATCATTGTGCGGGCTGAGATACGGCTGGAGGAAACTCCACGCAGCCGCTCGCTCATAGTTACGCAGATCCCACCGATTGGCAGGGATAGGATTAAGGCCTCTATTGTCAAGGCTATCAATGCGCGTAAACTAGAGGGCTTGATGCCTGATTTGCGCGATGAGAGCGATACCGAAAAGGGCTTGCGTATCGTTCTGGATCTGCGTAAGGATGCCGATGCGGCCCAAACGGTATCGCAGCTCTTTAATGCAACTGATCTGCAGATCTCGCTCTCATTTCAGATGGTCTTTCTCTTTGGTGCTCCAATGCAGGCTGCGCGTCAGCCAAAGCAAGTCGGCATGCTTGAGCTACTTAACTATTGGAATGAGCATCAGCTAGATATTCTGACGCGCCGAGCGCAATTTGATCTACGCAAGGCTCAGGAGCGTTTGCATGTAGTTGAGGGCTTAATCATTGGCTCTGCCCATGCCGAGCAGATCGTCAGAATATTCCAGCAGGCCGAAGATCGGGCTGCAGCACGTAAGGTGATCGAGGCACAGTACAAGCTGACGCCAATACAATCTGATGTCATTGCCTCTATGACGCTGGCTCAGGTGACGCGGCTCGATGCAAGTAAGTATGGGAAAGAGAAGGAAGCTCTCCAGACGCGCATCAGCGATCTAGAGCGGCTTTTATCAGATCGCAAGGCGCTGGTCTCCCTGCTTAAGAAAGAAATGCAGCAGCTGATGAAGCAGTTTGGCGATGAGCGGCGTACAACTATCGATGCAGAGGCCCAGGTCCATGCTCCGATTGAAAAGGTAGCCAGCCTGCATGAAAGAGAGCCAATGGTGGTAGCCGTGACGCGCTCGTCAGCTTTCAAGGCCTTGCCAGCGACTACCTTCACCCCTCGTGGTAAGGATGAGCAGGCGCTTTATACCCCTGCCCGAGGCGATGAGCAGCTTCGTCAACTGATAAATACCACCTCGCAGGATTACTTATTATGCGTGTGTTCCAGTGGACGTGTCTTTCAAATCGCGACACACCGCATTCCACCCGGAACGCGCTCAACGCGCGGAGAAGCTGTGAATAAGCTGCTAGAGTTAGCCCCGGGCGAGGAGGTAGTGACAGTTCTGCCGATTGATGACTATGAGGAAGAGCGCTACCTGGTTAGCTTTAGTAAACAGGGCAAGGTGAAGAAATCGCCGCTGAGCGAATATAAGACTGTCGATGTGGATGGGGCCCAGGATATGAAGCTTGCCGAGGGCGATAGCGTTGTGGCAGCGCTTCTCTCGCGCGGACGAGGAGAGTACTTCGTAACAACCGATTATGCTCAGACGCTACGTTTTAGCGATGAGGGCTTGCGCTCACAGGGACGCGTTGGTCAGGGCGTGGCGGCAATTACTTTAAACAAGGGGGCGACGGTCGTCAGCGCTGTCTATCTTGATAGCGAGGCGGCTGCCGAGGCCGGCTTGCAACATCTTCTGGTCGTGACTGCGGATGGTATGGGCAAAAAAGTGCCTCTTGATCAGTATCCGCAAAAGAGTCGCGCAGCCGTAGGGGTTGTCACAGCAGAACTGGCAGGGACAGATCGCATGTTGACAACGCTGCTGGTTGACGAAGAAGACCAGTTGCTGCTGACCTGGACCGGTGAACGAGGCGATCAAGCTACAGTGATCAGAGGCTCTGATCTCAAGACTTTCTTGCGTACACATCCGGGCGTCCCGCTAGTGAATGGGCGCATCGCTAGCATTATCAAATTAGCGTAAAGGCCAGTCGTGGCACCTGGTGGGATAATAGATGGTAAGAGCTCGCTTGCGGCCTTACGCTATACGCTTAAGGTTAGCTGTGAGAATCTTCCAGGTGCCATCGGCTTGTCGACCGAGGATATAGTAGCCCTGATAGCTACTTTGCTGGGTGCCAATTCCAGGGGCGGCATCTTCTGTCGCGCTGAGCGTTAGAGAAACCCGTAGCGTGCCATCGCTCTGCTGGCTCACACCATTAATAGTGATTGAATCATTATGGGTATGTGCATAGCCTTGCGCAAACTCGTTAAGGCTTTGCGGATAATGTGCCCATAGGCTATACGCTCCTTGATAGTCTTTGGCATTGATGTATTTGTAATAGAGCTCAATCGTGCTTTGGGCCTGCTGCTCAGGCGTAGGGGGTTGAGCTGTTGGTGAGATCTGAACGGTTGGTACTGTTGGAGATGGGTGGCCTATAATGGGACCCAGTTTATCACGCATGAGATTTGCAATGCCCTGAGGCCCCAGGACAAAAAATAGAGTGGCTGCTGAGGCAAAGATCAGAAGAAAAACAACTATCAATGCAGTGAGCCAGCGCGCTGATTTGCGTGGTCGCTTCTGTCCATGAACTGGATAGTCGGTATTGGGCGTAGGAATGAAGCTAGGATATGATACTGGCTGCGGGCTATAAAAGCCATCCTCTGTCGTGGATTGGCCCGTATGCATTGGCCCCTGGTAAGTAGGCGGTACAGCTCTAGGCCTGGGATGCTGGACGGCGTTACTATTCTCTACAGTACTGTAGCTATTCGCTTGCTCTGAAGCGGGCGCGGCCCCTGGAAAATCCGGCGTTGATAGGATCGTGGCGTCGTTGGTATGCGTCCCTTCGCCCACTGGATTATAAGGGGTAGGTTCGCCGCAACGTGGACATCTGGCAGCGCCGGCTGCCAATAAATAGCCACATTGTCCACAGAATGCCATATATTGCTCCTTTCTGCTCTCAGTTGAGAAACAGCAAGATGGTCTTTATACCGAGTATGGTGCTAAGCCAGGCTTGTTTTTCTGTTCTTGCGTAAATGGTAGCAGCTGCATCTATTTCTCTCCGAGGTACTGCTTTGTCGTTCCGATATGCCAGGTCCAATCTCCTCGTGTTTGATATACAAATTTAGGCAAATATAAATATAGTATGCATTTCTTGCATAGGGCTATGAACCAGTAAACAATTTGGGTCCTGGTAATGATTTCACGATATCGCCAGGTAGGCTATCTGGTTCTTTTTTTATTTACAGAGCCCTTGCCTCTTGTAGTTTATACAAGTTCTCCGAATTAGAAAAGAGAGGAATTACCACTTTTCGATGACGCTACAAGTATTCTCCAGCTTATGTGCAGGAAGAGAAGAGAGATTATGGCTCAAACATTCTCGCTGACGGCAGCAATGGGGCCGGCTTTCCTTGAGTAGCTAACTTGCAAATACAGAATGATTATGCTATAGTATTCATAAATACCTGCATGAATGTGCAGCTGTTCAAAAATATGAGGTGTCGATGAGTATGACAATACAGCCTATTGAGACGAGAACAGAGGACCTTCCTGCTGGCGATATGTGCCAGCAGCGGGCGATTCACGCGGAACATGTGCTGGAAGTGAGACGGAACCTGCTTTCGGCAGACGAGGCGGCGCGTATAGCTGCGCTCTTTGCGGTCTTAAGTGACCCCACCAGGCTACAGGTTGTTCACGCTCTGCTCAATGCTCCGGAGGGTGAGCTTTGTGTGTGTGATCTGGCCGCAGGTTTGAAGAGGGATGATACTACTATTTCGCATCAGTTGCGCGTCTTGCGCAATCAGCAAATAGTGGCAATGCGCAAAGTGGGCCGTGTTGTCTATTATCGCCTGATAGATGAGCATATTCGTCAGTTGCTAAAGATGGGTATTGCTCATGCCTGCGAAGAGACTCCGATGGTGCCCTCGCAGCGGAAAGAGGTATCTGCATGAGTAGCCAGGATAGTGTTATGGATAGCCACGCAGGGCACAGCCACGCTGGCCACGATCATACCCATGGCATGGCCAAACAGACGCTGCGCTTAGCGTTTTTCTTAACGATTGTTATTCTGCTGGTCGAGTTGGTCGGGGGCATCTTTGCAAATTCGTTAGCTCTGCTCTCTGATGCTGGCCATGTGGTGACCGATCTGTTTGCCCTTGGTCTGGCCTGGTTCGCAGCTGTGCAGGCAGAAAGGCCGCCAAATGAGCGAAAAACATTTGGCTACCATCGGGTAGGCATTCTAGCCGCGCTGCTCAATGCGATTACGCTGATCCTTATCGCTGTGGCAATTTCCTGGGAAGCGATCCAGCGTTTCCAGCACCCTGAACCTGTGCAACCCTTGATTATGTTCGGCTCTGCAGCTGTAGGTATTCTTGTTAACCTGTTTATAGCCTTTGGCTTACGTAAAGAAGACCATAACCTGAATGTACGAGCGGCAAGCTTGCACGTGCTGGGAGATGTGGGAGCTTCGGTTGGCGTTATTGTTGCCGGTGGCTTGATTCTCTTGACTGGTTGGTTTCCTCTGGACCCCATACTCTCGGTAGGCATTGCTATACTCATAGCCCTGGGAGCCTGGCGTATCCTGCGTGAGACAACAGATATTCTCCTGGAGGCTGTTCCCAAAGGCATTTCCATGCCGCGTATGGTGCAGGATATAACAAGTGTTGTCGGCGTGCGCGGGGTGCATGATTTGCATGTATGGAGCATTACCAGCGGCATGTATGCGCTCTCGTGCCATGTCTTGATTGATAATGTACCACCCAGCGCTAGCGCATCGATCTTGCAGTCTCTCACTTCTATCCTTAGCGAGAAATATCATATTGGCCACTCAACTATCCAATTTGAGTGCAGTGCAGCGGATAGCTCGTGTTGCTCAGAACGAAGCCTGTATTGTCGGATGGGGACCGCAAAAGAACAATGCTGCGAAAGCGAAAGTCACGCCTGAGTCCTTTAGATAGGTGGTGCACAAGCCCCGGTGGTATTATGTGAGATCTTGTCAGCGAAAGCTGCATGGATTTAGCTTCCTGGTGCCAGTTGCTCTGCTTGCACTCGGGTGAGCAAATCCATGCTGGCCTTGCTTGACTTGAGCCGGACCCACTGCCGTAACATATTGACCTATGGTGGCTGCATACAGAACTGGCACCTGAGTGTCTGCTGTAACCGTCTGGAGCCAGCCCCCATGAAGATATGATCTCTTGCAGGCTCGTTGCTACTGCCTCTTCGTTAGTAACATGGGCGAGCAGAGGAGCTTAGCTATACCGCTTACCACTAACAAAAGAGGCCAGAGGTAAGCAAGTCAGGGGTTAATGTATTCTTTTCGTTGGCACTAGCCTCCCCTCCTGCTAACCAGTATGACCCTCTGATGCAGGTTTTCGCTGAACTAGCGATAAACTGAAACATTGCTACGGTTTGCGGGTCAGCAAAGTAACGTCCCCCATCGGTATCTGTAAAATGAACCAGCGTATTCTCTCTAGTCGGGACGGGTTGATGGATAGACTTGAGATGATTTCGTAGATCAACCGCCCTTGCGTAAGTGCAGGAGCCAGGATCGCCTACTTGCTTACCGGCATCATCCCATAAAAGGCAATAAGAAGCTAACTCCCAGGTGACTTTTTCCATGGGAAGAGTGGCACTTGTATAGGCAAAGATCTCTTTTATCCACTGCGTTGTCACAATCGGTTGGGCGAAATCAAAATGGCCCTGGTCCAATGCCATGATGATGAAGAATTCAGCAGTTTTCCCAAGGGCTGGAAAATCCTCAAACGCGTTGAGCTGATTATCTTTCTCACTCTGATTTTTCGTTTTATGGATTAACGCGATGCCAAAGGGCTTTTTTATGGCTTGCAGCGCTGTGTGTAAATCCTGGCAATACGTCGTAAAAATGGCTGGATGGAGGGAATCGCCTGCCTCGATATCTGAAATGACTCCATCGTAGTGGTATTTTGACACTACGTCTGTAATGTTTTTGAAATATGCCTTGTCAGTATGCGCATGCTGTTCGTATCTTGCTATGTCCTCCGGGGTAGATCCATCCTTTCCTAGCACTATGCCGAGAACCAGAAACACGCGCCCATTATGTTGATGGACAGTAGATAACACCTGCTCAAGGCAGCTCTGGGTCTCGGCACTGAAGCCGCTAAATAACTGCCCATTATCTGTATTAATCCAGCCGTGTTCAAAGAGCCCTACATCAATCGGTTGCTTTGCTGTCCTGCTCGCCTCTTCATAGGCGTGCAGGCCCTGGCCGCGTGACTTTTGAGACTGACAATCATCAATCCACATGAAAAAACCGCTGATGGGCGCCGTGTTTTTTTGCGCTGTCTGCGCAACTGTTCGGGAGCTCGATTGAGAAACCGGGCTACATGCGACAATAAAAGAAAACAATATGGTAAGCATGAAGCCAAGATACCAATAACGGGGAAAAGCCATTGCTTCCTTCTTTCTTCCTCAGCAATGAATAGGCCAGTCTTCAGCTCCGAACAACGACGGGCGAAGATCAAGGCTATCTGCAACTATGCTAGTGGTCATTCCTGAATTGATCGATGTCCAATGTATTGGAGAGATCAGCGGAGAGAAGCAGATGACGTCCACGTGGCTGCAGACAAACTGGCAGATGTGGAGCTGCAAGGGGTTGGGGAAATAGGGTACGATCTGCACGCTCTGATACGCAATTTCATGAATCCTTCCATTTCTAAGCATGTGATGCTAAACAAGCATAAGAATAGAGAGAGTCGGGAAAAGTTGCGAATAGGGAGCGGTTCTTTTTTCCTGACTCCAGTATGAGAAAATGCCTCTAATATTATACACCTTCTGATAATGAGATGTGTTAGGGTCTGTTTTCTCTCCTCTATACACGAGTCGAAAAGGAAAGTATCTTTGTGACGCTTTGAAGCAGATCTGTTTTACTGCTCAGCTTTTGATACCTATCATGGCCAATAGTTCAAAGAGAGATGCATAACCTACCCATCGGTTCCTACAAGCTGCCTGAGGTTCTTCGATTCACCACAGTATGAACTTAGTGACTGAGATATAGTTCAACGCAGACATTATATAGTTTAAGCTCTGCAGCTTTGCCCATAAATATGATAAACTAGAGGTCGAGGACCTTCCTTACGATCATTTCTCCCCGCAGTGGCACCAATGAGAAAACAAGCCATTTCTCGCAGGCCTTGCTCTTCCTCCATCAGGTGGGGCAAATTGGGTGTTGAGCAACGCTTTTGAACGAGAGCAGAAGAAAGGATGTAAACAGTGACAGATCTTGTGCGCTATCACGTGGAAGCACGAACAGGCGTTGGCTTCCCGCTCAAGGCTGGGCAACTTCTCACGATCATTGATCCTCAAGGAGAGCAGAGTGGGGATCTGGTTGCCTTTGGAGAGGCCGATAAGGCCGAGTGGCTTTCATCAGGGCGTAGCATTGATTACAACGAGACTATTTATCTGACAACAGGGCATGTTCTCTACTCGAATCGAAGCACTCCGATGTTCACCATTGTGGAAGATACGGTTGGCAAGCACGATTTTCTTTTCGCCCCATGTAGCCTTGAGATGTTTCAGCGATCGTATGGTATCCAGGGAGATCATCCCAGCTGCTTTGACAACCTGGCGAAGAACCTGGCATCCTTTGGCATTACAGGAGATATGCTTCCAACCCCTTTCAATTTCTTTATGAATGCATCGATCCTTCCTTCGGGAGCTATTACGATCGCTCCTCCTCTCTCGCGGCCTGGAAGCTTTGTGCGGTTGCGCGCTGAAATGGATCTGATCGTGGGCATCTCAGCCTGTTCGGCGCCGGGATGTAACAACGGCACTTGTAAGCCTATTGATGTAGAGATCACTGGCAAAATTGGTGCGTAAGTGGCCTGGCATCAAGATTACTGTCTAATCGAATCCATATCTAGCTCGATCAACAAACTGCCCAGGCATATGCCTATTTGAGAGCGTCGATCCTCTCTTTTCTGCAGTGCCTCTCCAATGCCCGTGGGGAGCGCACTGCTAAGCAGGAAGGGATACGTGAGTCTGGGGCATCGATTGCTGCAGATCTTAGCCGAACTCAGCGACTTTCTGGCAGGTGACTTCTCACTTTGTCAGGGCATTTCTGCATTATTGATCTTGAGCCTGTAGACTTTGATCGCAATCTGTAGCGTGAGCCAATTGCCTCTCTCCTGCAGATCAAGATCACATAAGGACTGTAAGCGTTCAAGACGTTGAATAAGTGTATTGCGATGCACAAATAAACGATCTGAAGTCCTGGTAAGATTTCCGGCACATTCTAAATATGTATCAAGAGTAGCTAATAGATCAGTATTTTTGCGTTTATCATAATTATCTATGCGGGCTATTTGCTCTTGATAGATATCGCGCAAATTGTCCATATGGGCAATTTTATACAGATAGCGATAGACTCCCAGGTCATTAAAGTGAGTAACTGTAGGCCGAGATTGGAGCCCTCTACGATTGCCTTGCGCTTCCTGTCCCATTTGTAGGGCCTCGTGGGCCTCAGCAAAGCTACGGTGATAGTCTCTAATATCCTGGCAAATATTGCCAAGGCCGACAGAGAGCAACATATGATATTCATGGTATATCTGGTGGGCTTGTTCGCGAAGCCAGGCCTTAAGGCGCGTGCTGTTGCTTTCCTTTCCCAGAGCTATGATCCCGGTTAAGCTATTGTCGGCTCCATAAAAGACAGATCCTGGAAAGCTATCCTGAATACGGCGGCGAATGATGTTGGTAGTTCGCGCATAGGCAGATTGTAATGGTATTTCAGTCGTGGAAGTGGGCTCTTCGCGGCCAGAAGGAGCGTTGCGCGCAGCAAGCATCTGAGCACGCTCATCTCTTAGCGCCAGCTTATCGGCAGAGGCCTTTTCACCATCATCTTCGTTGGCTATAGCACACTCGACAATAGCGACAGCGTGAGGCTTGCTGAGGTCCAATCCCAGGAAACGAGCTCTCTGCTGGAGTACATCCTCTGCGGTAGAAGAGCTATATAAGAGATCGTCAAAGATATCCTTCATAAGATCTTTTTGCGCCAGCTGCCTGGCTAAATTGCTGTTCTTAATAGCTACTGCAGCCTGATTAGCGATAGTGCTGAGCAAGGCTTGATCCTCTGGCGCAAATTTATGAGCTTTACTGGAATAGCAATTGATCAAGCCAAACTGCTCAATCCCCACAATCAAGGGAGCCGAAATCAACGTTTTGTATTGCCCACCCTTGAGGGGGTCCAGGCGCTGAAGCATGTTCTCTCTGTCGTCATGAGCAAGTTTGCTGGCCTCCTGGGTGCTATGCCGATGAAGACAGGTCTTGTTTAAATCTTGTAGGTGCTCCAGGACGCAGTTATCTACATCGACGGGAGAGAAATTGATGCGCCCATTGAGATCAGGAGCTGTGGTATGGACGGTCAGGCGCTGAAGTTGGGGAAAGCTCTCAGCTCTCCGTTCGCGTGCTGGCTCGGCCAGCAAGATTGCACATAAATCCACGTCCATCGTTTGCACAATGAGCGCGGCAAGAGAGTGTAACGTATCGTCAAGCTGATGAGCGGTATTGATGAGCTGGCTTGAGTCCAGAAGAGAGGCTAAGAGACGTTGCTTGAACTGGAGATCATCAGAGAGTTGCGCGTTTTCTATGACCTTGGCCAGCAGGATAGCGGCATAGTTGACAAAGGCTTGATGCTCTTCGGTGAACTCATAAGACGAGGAGGCCCGCAGCGTAATTACCCCAATAAGTTGCCGGTTTGATGTCAAAACAGGTACCGTCAAAACTGATTGGAACTTTTCTTCTTCAAGCTCTGGAAAGTAAGAAAATCTTGGGTCCTCAGTAGCTTCTTCTTGCAGGAGAAGCGGCTTGCCATGCAGCGCGCTCCAGCCTACAACTCCTTCACCTAAGGCTACAGAAATCTTGCCCTCTAGCTGTCGATAACGATTATTGGCGCTGGTCAATAGAAGACGCTGGCTCTCTTTTTGATAGAGATAAATGAATGTAGCTTCGCATGGCGTAGCGCGTACAAGGATATCTACAAGATGGTGGAGCGCTTCGTCAAGCCTGAGCGTTGAATTGATAACAGAGATAATGTCCTGGAGCAGCGTCTTTTCTTCTTGCCGGGCTTTCAACTCGCTGTGCAATTGCCTATTCTCTTCTTGCAGCTGTTCAACGAGTTGTTCTGGTGTTAGCTGTTTTCCCATCTCGGCGGCACGTAATGGGAGCTGATGATTAATGCCGGCCTTGGAAGACATGCAACCTCCTGATCTAGCGTAGCTGCCCCTATTGTCTATGAGCTACGATATTGGAATAGCGCAGATGTAAGTATTTCCTGCGTTTCTGGGTTCTATGTGGCATGAGCGACCAGGGTTGCGAAAAAGCCTAGACAACCCTGGTCGCCCTTGGATAAATTGTTTATTCATAGTAGGTGTATAACCTATATGAGCCATTGTACCCATTTTCTAGCCTGCCGTCCAGTGTTTGGTTGCTGAGCTTGGGGTTTTACTGGCTACTTCCTCTGATTCTCTGCTATAATGAGGTTGAATCTTTCGAATTAGCATGCAACGTTGTTATATTATTTGTAACAAACGTTTCTACGTTGTGTGCTTTTTAATTAAGGAGGTATCTCTTATGGCTTCAGATACCGTAACCGTCCCAGAGCTTGGGCAAGGTATAGAGAAGCATGGAATCGAACGTGTTTCTCCTGATGCCCGCTCGCATGTGCGCATCTTTGATAATTTTACCATGTGGCTTTCGGCCAACCTGGTGATTTCGACTGTCGCGCTGGGGGCACTGGCTGTTCCTGTATTTGGGCTCGGTTTCTGGGAAAGTCTTATCGCTATCATTATTTTTAATGTGCTTGGTGTGCTCCCTGTAGCGTTTTTTGCCACTCTGGGTCCGAAACTTGGCCTGCGGCAGATGACCATCTCGCGCTTCTCCTTTGGTTGGGTTGGCGCTATGGTGATGGCCTGCTTTAATGTCGCGGCTTGCATTGGTTGGTCGGCGGTGAATGTCATTGTAGGTGGCCAGCTTGTAGAGGCGCTCAGCGGCGGCGCTGTGCCCCGCTGGGTTGGTATCCTTGTCATTGCGATACTCACCACTATTGTGAGTATTTATGGATATCAATACGTACATCGTTATGAGCGCTTTGCCTGGATTCCGATGGCCATCATTTTCATTGCTATGTTCTTTATTGCGGCTCCCAGGATGTCTATTGTGCCGGCTCCCGCCTTTGGCATTGCCTCGGTAGCTTCCTTTGTCTCCTTTGGCGGCGCTATTTATGGCTTTGCGACGGGCTGGAGCTCTTACGCAGCCGACTACAACGTGAACCAGCCGGAGGAAACGCCGGCCAGGCGCATTTTCTGGCTTACCTTCTTTGGCGTGACCATACCATGCATCTTGCTGGAGACGCTCGGTATGGGCTTAACGACTGTGGCCGCGTATCATAATAAGGGCGGTGGCGATCTGCTGGCCGCTGTGGTTTCTCCTCTTGGTGGCTTTGGGACACTGCTGCTGGTCTTGCTGGCTTTAAGCGTCATTGCTAACAATATTCCCAATGACTACAGCCTTGGCCTGACGGTACAGGTGTATGGACATCGCTTCCAGCGCGTCAACCGGGCAGTCTGGACGCTCATCGGAGCGGTAATCTATATCCTGATTGCTATTCCTGCCGCCAATAATTTTAATTCCACGCTTGATAATTTCCTGCTGCTCGTTGCTTACTGGCTGGGTCCCTGGGCCATAATTCTGGTTGTGGAGCATTTTGTGTTCCGCCGCGGTAAATATCCCGTTGAGGCCTGGAATACGCGCAGCAAGCTGCCAGTGGGCTGGGCGGCCCTGGTCTCCATGGCGATCGGGCTGGTAGGTGTATATCTTGGCGCTGCTCAGTCCTTGTTTGTTGGCCCTATTGCAGCTCTGTTTAATCGGCCCTTTGGCATGGATATTGGCTTCGAGCTGGGGGTGGTCTTTGCAGGTATTGCCTACTTCTTCTTGCGCCGTATCGAGCTCAGATCAGCCGAGCGTTAGGGTCAGACGATCTTGTATACATAAAGCAGCCCCAAAGCTAAGGGGCTGAGCTGGTAAAAGGAAACCTCCTGATAGAGACTGAAAAGGCAACGCCTCTTAGTCCTGAACAGGAGGTTTTCCATGTGTAGTGACTGTGGTGACCTGTCAACACGCGTGCAGGCAATGGCGCTCTGGGTTGGTCGCAAGCAGGTCATGCGCTGGCGGGTTAAGCGAATGAAAGATCTTGAGCTAGACATTTGTAGGCTAATAAGCCAGGTAGCCATCATGTATATTACCTAAAGAACAGGATCGTATGATATACTTTTTGGGCAAAGCTATGGCGCTTTAGGTAATACAGCGCTCACTTACTTAACACAAGGAGTTTCATGCCCAGACGCGCACCATATCTTCTGCGCTGGTCTCCGCAAGCACAGATTTATGAGATCTTTGCTGGAGATAGCTTGATTTTACGCGAACTTACCACTGATGATGCGGCCTGGTTTGCCTGGCTGGATGGCATCTCTTCGTTTGCTTTCCACAGTAAATCTGGAGTGCATTGTACAATCCGCAAAGAAGTCATCAAGCATAGCGGTTCCTATTGGTATGCTTATCGTTCTCTGCAGAAGCGAACCGTCAAGCGCTATCTGGGGCGCACGGCTGAGCTCAGCCTGGCCAGGCTAGAGGAAATTGCCAAGATGCTTGCCGGTGAGCAAAAGCTGCAGAAGTCAGAACAGGCATCTGTAGAGCCGCGTAGATCCCTGCCTGCCATCGCAACTTTGCCCTCGGCCGCAAATTCACCCATGACGCTGCCTCCACTGCTCTCATCAAAACTGTCTCCACCGCGCTTACCTGCAATGTTAGTGGAACGTACCCGCTTGCTGGAGCAGCTGGACCTTGCGCTTATGCACTCACTCACGTTGCTCCAGGCTCCCGCAGGCTTTGGCAAAACCACGGCGCTTAATCAATGGATTGCTACGCGAAGTAAGCAGAGCACCTTTCCCCCCCATACCTGGATCTCGCTCGATGCCAGCGATAACGATCTATTGCACTTCTGGCATTCAGTTATTGCCACCTATCAGATTGTACAGCCAATGTTAGGGCAATCGGCCTTAGCACTGCTCTCTGAGGCTATGCAGCCGCCGTTTACAGCGCCTCTGCTGGAGACTATTCTTACCATGCTGCTCAACGATCTTGCGCAGCATATGCAAGATGCGCTGCTTGTTCTAGACGATTATCATGCCATTACAGAACCTCGCATTCATGAGACGCTGACTTTTTTCCTTGAGCATTTGCCACCAGGTTTCCATGTTATACTACTTTCACGCCATGACCCACCCCTACCACTCCTGCGCTGGCGAGCTAGAAGTCAGCTCTATGAATTGCATCTCAGCGACCTACGTTTCTCGCTGGAGGAGACTGCAGCATTTCTGTATCAGGGACTGCCAAAGGTGGAGCTATCGGCAGCTGCGCTCGCACAGCTTGATACCTCACTGGAAGGCTGGGCGGCTGGATTACGTTTACTGCTCTTCACTCTGCGAGGGAGGCAGACGCCGCAAGAGGTAGAAAACGTGCTCCTTTCCCTCGGTGAACATCCCGCAGCCAATACGCTCCACAGGACGCTGTTCGATTACTTTGTGGCGGAGATCTTGCATGGGCAAACGGAGCAGGTGCAGAGTTTTCTCTTGCAAACGAGTGTCCTTAACCGTTTGAATGGCCCGCTTTGTGATGCTATTACTGGGCGGGTTGACAGCAGTGAGCTTCTGGTAACTATGGAACGCAGCGGGCTCTTGCTAGAAGCCCTGGAGGATGCTGCGCCAGGACAGTCAGCCTTTGTGACAAAGGCCTGGTATCGCTATCATGCTCTCTTTGCTGAGGCGCTGCGCCAGGAAGCCAGTCTGCGTCTTGGTGAGGAAGCACAACGTGCCCTATTACTGCGCGCGAGTTCCTGGTTTGAACACCATGGCATGCCTGCTCAGGCAATTGAAACCGCTATACAGGCCCATGATCAGGAACGAGCTGCTCTGCTTATCGAACAGGCAGGAGAGAATGAATATAGCTGGGAGACGCAGACGTCACGGCGCTGGCTCACGCAAATGCCGGAGGCTGTCTTGCGCAGGCATCCGGCTCTCTGTTTACTCTCCGCTTTAATGTTTAGATTCCAGAAAGAGGGCAAAGAAGAAATTCCCCCGGCAAAAGAGATCAAAGCCCGCTTCGAGGCTTTGCTGGAGATGGCTGAGGAGAGCTGGAGTGTCCAGGGTAACCGGTTAGGGCCTGGCATTATCAAGGCAGTGAGAGCGCTCAGTGCCTTACAATGGGAACCTTTTTCAGAGGCCGTGATGCAAGCTCAGCAAGCCCTTTCTAGCTTAACGAATGAAGGTCTAGGCCAGGATAAACAGGCCTGGCTCGGTGTTTGTAAGCTCATTGTGGGCATGAATTATATGCGTGAAGGACGCGGGGTTGAGGCTCAGGCTCTCATGTTAGAAGCGCATGCATGCAGCCTTGTCGCTGGCGATAGATCCTTCAGCCGCGAGACGCGCTTGCTTTTAGGCATGAACAGTTTTGATCTAGGAGCCTTGCGCCAGGCTGCTGAATACTTTGAGCAGGTGCTCGCAGAAGCCAGGGAGCAGGAGAATAGCAAGCATATGGTGCTGGCACTACTTGGCCTGATCCAGCTAGCTTTAGAGTGGAATGATCTGGCGGCAGCCGAGCTGCAGATCCAACAGGCTCAGATCCAGGTGCAGCGAGAGGAAGAGGAGTTGCGCGAGAATGTGAGTTTCCATCTCGCACTTTTCTATTATGCAAAGGGAGAACTCGCGTCAGCCCAACAACTATTCGCAGCGCTTGAGGCTCGTCTGCGCGCGAGCTCGGGCACCTGGACTATATGGCTGCTCTCGCTGGTTCTGGTCTGGCAGATACGCCTCTCTCTCGCAACTGATGATTTGTTGGGGGCAGAATGCAGTATAGAAATTTTGAGCGGCAATTCTCAGTTATTTGATTATGAATCGCGTCTCGCCGTAGATATTCTCCGGGCTCGTCTTCTCCTCATTCAAGGACAGAGAGATGAAGCTCGAAAACGGCTCATGTCCTTACTTCCCGGGGCTCAAGAACGCCGCCTGGTGCGGCGCACATTGGAGATTCAAGCGCTTCTGGCGCTAGTCCATAATGCATGTGGCCAGGAGCACCAGGCCCAGCACTGGCTACAACAAGCTCTTTCTCAGGCATATAGCGAAGGGTTTATCAGCATCTTTCTCGAAGAGGGAGAACCGCTGGCCCAGCTATTGCGCCAGCTTCTACCAACTATGAAAAATAGGGCCTTACGCTCCTATGCGAGGAATATCTTGCGTGCTTTCGTGCTAGCCGATAGAAAGCATGACAACAGCAATGAAGCCAGGAATTCTCTCCTTTTTGAGCCCTTATCTTTACAAGAATTGCGTGTGCTGCACCTGTTGGAAGAAGGATACACTAATCCTCAGATCGCCAATGAACTGGTCATATCGGTAAATACTGTAAAAGATCATGTAAAACATCTCTATCGCAAATTAGGGGTCAACAATCGTTATGAGGCTGGCGAGGTAGCCCGTCAGCTCAAGCT
The DNA here is from genome assembly GCF_004208415.1 of Ktedonosporobacter rubrisoli. Taxonomy (GTDB): domain Bacteria; phylum Chloroflexota; class Ktedonobacteria; order Ktedonobacterales; family Ktedonobacteraceae; genus Ktedonosporobacter; species Ktedonosporobacter rubrisoli. Next base: position 10,512,785 of record NZ_CP035758.1, read on the forward strand.
CTCCTGAAGAGATCTCTATTTTTCCACTACAACAACCACCCGGATAACCACCCACCAGGAGGATATCTTCGTCATGTTGTCTTGCTATACTTGCTGCAGGTTTCCAAACTACAAGGAGAAGTACAAGGAGAGTTTCTATGTATCAGAGAACGAATGAACAGTCAGATGCCTACGATAGAAAAGAGCAGCAAGCCAGTTCGACCATCGAGCAGTATGCCACGACAGCCTTTGAATTACCTGGCCTGCGTATTGTAAGCAACCATGGTGTAGTGCGCGGGATCATTGTGCGTTCGCGCAGCATTGTGGGTCAGCTTGGCGCAGCCTTTCAATCAGTGAAAGGCGGCAATATCACCCTCTATACAAAGTTATGCGAAGACACGCGCCGAGATGCTTTTGAATTGATGATCAAGCATGCGACAGAGGTAGGAGCAAATGCGATTATTGGTATACGTTATGATGCAAACGAATTGGGAGATGGTGTCACCGAAGTTTTATGCTATGGCACTGCAGTTAGTGTAGCACCTCTGAATTAATAAGCAAAACATGGAGAAAGAATGGTAGCGAAAGCCATAGGATGGCTAACAGGATAACAAAGGAAAGCCTGATGGGGAATTTGATGCTGCTTGTCGGCAGGATTTCGCTGGCTATAAGCGCTGGCGCATCCATCTGTACGCTGCCTGGTCATAACAATATGCTTTCCTCTCTACACTGACTATGGCAGATCGCTACCACCTTCTGCCTGATGATTCTGCATGTGATCCTTTAAATAGGAGATTATATACTGAAGAAGCAGATCCGATTAAATGAAGGAATAAATGACATAAAAGAAAAATATCTAGCAGGATAGAGAGTAGAGAATATGGCGAATTCAGCGCAAATGATAAATAAAAAAACAGAAGGTGAAACGCAGGCTGAGAAGAGAAAAGATCGGCTACATTATGTGGATAATCTGCGCGTCTACCTGACCTGCCTGGTCATTTTGCACCATCTGGCCATGACCTATAGTGGTACGCCTGGATGGTACTATATGGAAACCACAAAAGATGCAGTTACCACACTCTTGCTTAGCGTCTTCCTTGTCGTGAATCAGATCTACTTTATGGGTTTCTTTTTCTTTATCTCAGGCTACTTCACTCCTGGCTCCTATGAGCGTAAAGGGGCTGGTACGTTTCTCAAGGAACGCCTTTTGCGCCTGGGTATCCCTTTGCTCGCCTTTGACCTGCTTCTTGACCCGCTCACTAAATATATTGGAGATGGATTGCCGCAGCCGTTCCAGCGTTTTTTTAGCGAGTATTTGCTAAATTTTTCGGGGCTGGCAAGAGGGCCACTATGGTTTGTCGATGTCTTACTTGCCTTCGCTCTTGCCTATGTAATCTGGCGCAAGCTGAAGCGTAACGGCGAGGCAGCAAAGCAGGTGACGCGACCATTTCCATCGGTGCAGGCCATCGCTCTGTTTGTGATAGGACTGGCTATAGTGACGTTTTTGACGAGAATCGATAGATCGATAGACGTATCGAAGTTTGGGATAGTAAACTTCTTGCTGCCACTCAGCATGTATCCTATCTCAGCCCAGTATATTAGCCTGTTTGTCCTCGGCATCATGGCCCATCGCTATAACTGGCTGGCAACTTTGCCAGAAAAAGCTGATAAAATATGTCTGTGGGTGCTATTGGGTAGCACGACTTTACTCCTTATAGCTTTTATGACGCTCAACGAAAAAACTGCTGTATATCTTCAAGGAGGATGGCACTGGCAGGCCTTTGCCTGGGATCTGTGGGAATGCACTTTTTGTGTAACTATGTGTATTGGCCTGCTTGTTCTGTTTCGCCGATATTGTAACACTGCTGGCAAACTGGCAACCTGGTTGAGCAGCAATGCTTATGCTGTCTATGTGCTCCATGCGCTGATTATAGTATCTCTATCATACGGGCTAAGAGGCTTGAATGTGTATCCGCTGCTCAAGTTCGTGTTAGTGGGAATCATTGCGCTTCCACTCTGCTTTGGGATCAGCCATCTTGTGCGCAAGCTTCCTCTGGCCAGCAAAATCTTATAAGTAGAGACAACGAGCTGTCTAACCTGGGGGCAGGGCAGAAGAAGCCCTGCCCTCGCTCGTTACTGAATACCCTATGTACTGCAATTCAAAGAGGAAGGCTTCATGTTTGCATGCTGCGGCTTTCCCTGCTTGGCTTTTCCTCCACTATCTCTGCTATTTCAACATGAGAGATGAAACAACATCTCTCCACATCTCAAAGTTAATTTCCTATAGCCATAAATGCATGAGCTGAAGGCCGAGCTGATGATTTTTGAGAATCGCCAGGATCAAGCATATAATGGAGGCATTGTTTTGATTACAAGAGATGTATAGGCTAGAAAGCCTGGCAAAGTTGATTCTACTGAAAGGGTGGCGTTATTTCAGAAACGCTATATGATTGAAGTATGCAGTACGACCTTATTATTCGCCATGCTCGCTTGCATCGTCGCGCTGAGCCCATTGATATTGCTGTGGCAAATGGAAGCTTTGCGCGCATTGCCCACGATCTCTCTGCGGAGAGTGCAGCCCATGAAATAGATGCGGCAGGTCATCTTGTTGTCCCTCCATTTGTCAACGCGCATGTCCATCTTGATGCCGTGCTGACTGTGGGGCAGCCGCGCTTCAATGCCAGCGGTACGCTGCTAGAAGGTATTCAGATCTGGAGCGAGCGCAAGCCGAGCCTGACCCATGAGGATGTGAAGCGGCGAGCTCTTGAAGAAATCCGTTGGGAAGTGGCGCAGGGCACCTTATATATCCGTAGTCACGTTGATGTGTGCGATCCCGAACTGACCGCCTTGCGCGCCTTATTGGAGGTGCGTGAAGAGGTGCGCGATATCTGTGAGCTGCAGCTGGTAGCCTTTCCCCAGGATGGTATTTTCTCTTTTCCCAATGGTCCTGAGTTGATGCGCCGGGCCATGGAACTGGGTTGCGATATTGTGGGTGGCATTCCTCATCATGAGTGGACCCGCGACATGGGGGTTGAGGATGTTCATTATGCTTTTTCTCTAGCAAAAGAGTTTAATCGCGATATTGATTGTCATTGTGATGAGACCGACGATCCGCTTTCGCGCTTTACCGAGGTAATGGCCGCCGATACCCTGCAACAGGGCTGGCAGGGACGTGTTACGGCCAGCCATTGTACAGCGATGCATTCCTATGATAATGCCTATGCCTTTAAGCTGATCCAGCTTTTGGCCCGAGCGCAGGTCAATGTGATTGCCAATCCATTCGACAATGTGGTGCTGCAGGGTCGTTTTGATACGTATCCCAAAAGGCGGGGAATCACGCGTGTGAAAGAACTCCTGGCAGGAGGAGTGAACGTAGCCCTTGGTCATGATTCGATTATGGACCCCTGGTTTCCTCTGGGCAAGGGCGATATGCTGGCGGCGGCTCAGCTGGCGCTTTTCTTGTGCCACATGAGCGGTTATGAGGAGATCAGCGATGTGCTCGATCTCATTACCATCCATGGGGCTCAAGCTCTGCGTATTCAAGAGCGCTATGGGATCGAGGAAGGCAAGCCGGCTAATTTCCTGATCCTTGATGCTCCTTCTGCCTTTGAGGCCTTGCGCCTGGTGCCCGCTCGCTTGCATGTATTCAAGCAAGGTCGAGAAGTTGCGCATACAGTGCCTTCGCATAGCGTTGTGAAGCGTGACGGTGAGAAAACAGGCAGAGAAGTCACTTATCGGCTCGACTAGGAAATAGGGCAAGCTCTTCTTCGCATGGGCTTGCCCTGAGCATCTCGACCTCACCTCTGCCCCGAGAGCACGAACCGCCAATCTGTCGAAGAGATATGCGGGCCTCACTTGGTTCCTCCATCTATTGTACGGAGCCAGTTTTCTATATCTACTGCTATATTCATCTGCTGTATTCTTTTATGCTGTTGTAGAATGACGATTTATTCATAAAGCATGAAATCCCGTGCAAATTGCAATTCCATCTGCTATAGTAGTGGAGGAATAATAAGGCGGTTAAGTCGTAAAGAGTTGGCTTATTTGGGGAACATTTGGGAATGATAGATGTGGAGCAACAATTTGAACAAATAAATGCGCCTGATGTAGTGACGGCCCTGCTTCATGAGTTTAGCGCCGTTACCGACTATCGAACCTTACGTGATAGTTTGCCCAGGCGTTTAGCCGATTTGCTCAAATGCCGTTGCGTATTATTTTATCAACGTCTTGGTGAAACTCTGCAGCTTGCCGGTGGCTCTTTTGATGATAGTCCGGGCTGGTCCGCCTCTTTACTGTCGGTCGCTCATATCAATCCTATTAGCCTCGATAGTGACTTGCCCGAAGCCTGTGCCTGGCGTGAAAGGCTGCTTGTGGCTGTCCCTGTTGACGCCCCGGCGCTTATTGCCACTCCTCTTATCTATCGCCATCGCGGTATTGGTATTCTTGTTGCGCTCCGGCAGAAAAATGAGGGAAAGAACACGTGCCCGGTATGCTGGGGCAGAGAAGAGGTGCGCGTGGTAGATGCGGTGGCTCATGTGGTGGCGTTGCTGCTGGAGAATACGCGCTTGCTGGAGAAGGATCGGGAGCGTATTCATGAACTCTCGCTTCTGAATAGTATCAGCAGCCAGATGAATTGCTCCATGTATGAAACGCAGCGGCTCAAGCATATCGTCATCCAACGCGCAAAGGAGATTTCGGCTGTCGATTTGTGTGCTTTTCTTGAGCCGCATACCGAGGCCGAGCCCATTCCGTGGATCACCTCTACCCTGCACGAATTGCTGTTTCAGCGTTTTCAGGAGCGGCGCACACTCTTGCCGTTGGTGCTGGAGCGCCCTGGAGATTTGAAGCATCCGCAAGCCTGCGAGTATCTCCATCAGTTACCTGAGAATATCAAAACTTTTTTTGCGGTGCCCTTGCTAAGTGGGCATGCAACGAGTAAGCGCGGAGGATCTTTACTGCGTGGAGGACTGGGGGCAGCGCAGGATAATGTCAGGGAGCCAAAGGTACTTGGTATCATTGTAGGGGCGTATCATCGGGCCTGGAAACTGCGCCGTGAAGAGGTGGTCTTGCTGCAGGTGCTGGCCAGCCAGGCCAGTGCGGTGCTGGAGAATATGCTGCTGGTCGCCGAAGTTGTGGAGGCGCGCAACGAGGCCCGTAAGCTGCTGCGTCAAGTGTTAAAGGATCAGCGTTTGAAAGAATTGATCCTGGAGAGCATTCCCAGTGGCCTGATCACTACAGATAGTAATGATTGTATTGCCACGTTTAATCGGGCGGCGGAGGCAATCCTTGGCTACCATCCCTGCGAAGTGCTGGGGCAGCCCTTGCATAAATTCCTTGACCTGAGAAACGCCTTTGGGGCTGGCTCCTCTTTGCCTGCGATAGGAACAGCGGTGGTGCAGGCGAGCAGGCCGAGAAGACATTATGCTGACGAACTGCACGGCGGTACGGTCATAACTGTTGATCGGCAAGGGCGTAATGTTGTGCTCGATGTTGATGTTTTGCCTTTGTGCGATGACCTTGGTGAGCAGATGGGCACCTTAGCCACCTTCATTGACGTCACTTCGGTCCATCGTTTGGAGGAAGAGAAGCGGCGCCTGGATCGTCTGGCCTCTCTTGGTGAGATGGCGGCAAATGTCGCTCATGAAGTGCGCAATCCTCTGGCCTCGATCAAAACTTCGATGCAGATTCTTATGGACGATCTGGCTAGCGATGAGCAGTCATCGCCTCCCGGCTATAGCGTGCAGCAGGCTACCTGGGCCCAGGAATCGATTGCTGTTGTGCTCAAAGAGGTCGAGCGTCTTGATAAGATTGTGCGTGACTTGCTGCTCTTTGCGCGTCCACGGCAGCTTCATCGCGTCAAATGTGACTTGATTGAAGTGAGTGATCGGGTATTGCTCTTGATCCAGGCGCAGTGCGCGGAGGCGAATGTCGCCGTTCATCGCGTCTATGAGCGCGTACCCTGCGTCTGGGTGGATATGGACCAGATAGAACAGATACTTCTCAATCTCTATATGAATGCAGTACAGGCGATGCCAGATGGGGGTATTTTGACTGTCGCCTGCCATGTTCTCGCAGAGGAGCAAGAGAGTTCTCCTGCTGAAGGAGAGGCCAACTGGGCTACAGGCGCGACGGCTGACAATAGGTATACAACTCGTGCTCTGCAGCACAGGCGTAGACATGAACCCCCACGGCAAGCCTGGCTAGAAATTGCCGTCAGCGATACGGGCGTAGGCATTCCACCCGAGCAGCTTGAACGCATTTTTCAGCCGTTTTTTACGACCAAAGCCCATGGTATTGGTCTCGGCCTGGCTATTACGCGACGTTTAGTTGAGGATCATGGGGGATATATGCAGGTGGAAGGACATCTAGGGTATGGGGCCACTATCTCCGTAAGGTTGCCTGTGATAACTGAAGCACCTGGTGATGTCTGTCCGTAAGCGAGTCATGAAGGGGGAGCGCAAGCGCTATGAGCCTGGGCATTCTGATCATTGATGATGAGCCATATTTACCCCATCAGTTCGCGCGCTACTTGCGCAAGTATGGCTATGAGGTATATACCGCCGCCAATGGGGAGGCGGGCTTGCAGGAATTGCAGAAGAACAACATTGATCTGGTCCTGCTTGATGTCCGCTTGCCGAAGTTAAGCGGCCTTGAGGTCTTGACTCGCATCCGCAAACAGGATCAGGAATTACCTGTGGTGATGCTGACGGCCTATGGCGATGTGCAAACCGCAGTTGCAGCTATGAAACTGGGGGCCTCGGATTATCTTTTGAAGGGCTTTGATCTTGACGAGCTTCTTCTTGTCGTGCAGCGGGCATTGGAGACAAGTTCCATGTCGCGCGAATTGCGTCAGCTGCGGCGCGAACGAAGGGATAATTATCACTTCAGCCATATCGTCGGTCACAGTGAGCGCATGCGCGAAGTGTTTGATCTGGTAGCTCGCGTGGCGCGTAGCGATGTGGCCTCTGTGCTCATAACAGGCGAGAGCGGCACCGGCAAAGAAGTTGTGGCGCGCGCTATTCATGAACAGAGTGCGCGCTCGGGTGGCCCTTTTCACCCGCTTAATTGTGCAGCAATAGCCACCAATCTCCTGGAGAGCGAGCTCTTTGGCTACGAGCAATATGCCTTCACCGATGCTAAGAAGCAAAAGCGCGGCCTGCTTGAACTGGCCGAAGGGGGGACGCTCTTTCTTGATGAGATCGGCGAGATGCCCTTGGATATGCAGGCCAAGCTCTTACGCGTTCTTGAGACGCGATCGTTCTTTCGTCTGGGAGGCGGTAAAGAGGTAAAGATTAATGTGCGTGTGCTGGCTGCTACGAATCGTGATCTTGAGAAGGCGATGAAGGACGGCGTGTTCCGCTCTGACTTGTACTTTCGCCTGGCTGTGCTCAAGATTCCGTTGCCGCCATTGCGCGAGCGGCCAGGCGATATTTTGTTATTCGCCTCGCATTTTATTGAAGATTTTAATAAGTCATTGGGGCGCAACGTGCGGCGCATCGCGCCAGAAATGCAGCGTTTACTGCTTGCATACCATTGGCCCGGCAATATCCGTGAGTTAAAAAATGTCATTGAGCGTGCAATGATCCTCAGCAGTAGTGACGAGCTCTTGCCGAGTCATCTGCCCCAAGAGATAGTGGGCTCAGCGAATGCGGAAGGGGCAGAACTGCAAGATCCTTGGGAGCAGTGGCTTCGTATGCATCCACAAGGGCCGGTCTCTTTCGATGATGTGGTGGGACGTTTTGAGCAACGTCTCATCCGTTGGGCGTTAGAGGCCACGAAGCATAATCGGACACGGGCGGCCGAATTGCTAGGTTTTACTAAAGTTGATTCGCTGCGTTACCTTATTCGCAAGCATAATATAGAATAACAGCCTAGAGCGAGTGCCGATTGTTCTGTGTATGCAGCGTGTTTTCAGGCATATCCAGCAATATCTCCTCTAACTCTTGCCAGACCTGTAGCTCCACCTCTGCGTTGTTGAGGTAGTGATGCTCATGGAGCGCAGCCTGAAACTTTTTCGTAACACGCTGGCGAAAAGTCGCCAGGAGCGGACGCTGAATTTTTGGATCAGGCAGAGCGCGTAGCTCTAATAAGTGCGGCGAATAAAACTCAGCTTTGTCAAAAGCCAGAGCAATAAGATTGCTAAAGGTCTCTAGTAAGTGGAGACGTTGTTGGGTGAAATAGGCGAGCTGCGTACTTGACGCAAGCAAACAACCGGCGATGCGTCCCTCAAAGCGAATGGGATGGGCTGCGGCACTCATCTCGTATGTGTCCTGAAGCCTTGGAGTTTCTTTGTTCTCTCTCAGGTCATCATCGTTGACGAAATGACGAACCTCTACTGCATAGCCTGAGAGCGATTCCAGGCCTAGGAAGAGCACATCGTGCTCAAGATCAGCCGTCCAGGGTGAAGTGCCTTTGCCTACACGTTCGCGTAAGCTGCGAATCTTGCCATCACGCGATGGTGGCATACATTGTACGACTTTGACAGCCATACCAAGATTATTGGGGTCGAGCTGGGTAAGCGCCTGCTTGAGCACAACTTCCGCTATGCGCCAGAAGCGTAAGCTTTCGGTAGTTGTCGTACGAATGTTGAGAACATTGACGAAAAACTCCGATGGGATTTCATCAATGCTGGCTTCCTTCAGCCAGGCCTGGATATCTGGATACTGTAGGGCAAGGGCGTCTAACAACTCTTGCCGATAGTTCGGGTGCACTACTTTTATCAATTGGACAAGATGATTTTTTTGCGGTTTGGATTCCCCGCTGGCCCAGCGCGTAAGGGTCATGGAGGTGACTCCCAGTGCCGTTGATAACCGCTGGCGCTCGTTGGGGGACTTAATTATCCCTTGTAGGACACTCGACCAGGGTGGAGGAGGCGTGGCCATAACTTTTTATCTGCCCCTTTTACTACTAAAATATCATCAAGCCTGCGCATATGATAACAGAGCCACGATGGAGAGTCAACTGTCAGTCCGTGTTTTGTATAAAAAAAAGCTTAAAGTTGGCACAATTAAGAGAGGTTTAATACAAGAATGAGAAGTTAGAGCGTCAGAGTTGTAAACTAGTTAACCTTGAGTCTGATTATCCACTACTAGTTGAGATAGCTGTATAAGTTCACTCAGAGCCAATGTTCTTAGAGACTATACGCGTTTCTTTAGGAAAAGAAGATGGGGTGGTATGGAACAACAGCAAATATTGAGCCATGTGAAGATGCGTATGGGCTTTCCACAACTTTTTTTGCGTTGAATATTGTTGTGCTAACGTTCAGTAGCGCTATTCGCAGATCTAAAGCACATAATGAGATCCATACATGTTCCTCTTCCTGTGCATGCATATCCTGTTTTCATCATAATACTTGTGGATAGCTATAAACTCCTATCTAAATAAAATAATTGACAAACATTAACCACAGTAGGATAATAATTTTGGCACAAATATGTTTTTTCATATGAGCTGAAAGAGCTAAAGGTTTTAAAAAATTTTGTAATATTAATAACTTATTTCATAGTGGAACAATGATCGATACTATTGCCGCGGATCTGTATGCCATCAATTCAGTCTCTGCCAGAATAAACGCCAGTTCTCAGGAAGAGCCCCAAACGCCTTATCCTTAAGTTAGCCTTAGCCAGCAATGACCCTGAATGTGCTTTTCCGGATTTAAAGAAGGGAGCCATCTAATCTATGGTACAGCCATTTCGTTTCGGCGTTATTGCCGAACATTTTCGTTCGGCAATCGATTGGTCTAATCTAGCTCGCAGAGCAGAAGAGTATGGATATGATTCATTCCTTGTTCCTCACCATATTTTTCATGCTCCTTTTACACTCCTTACCGCAGCAGCAGCAGCAACTACATCGCTAACAGTAGGAGCATCTGTTTTTAATATAGATATACTCCGCGATCCCGTCTTTCTGGCCACCGAGGCGGCGTCCCTCGATCAACTCTCAAATGGACGCCTCGAACTGGGACTCGGCTTTGGCTATGTGCGAGAAGAATATCGGCAGGTGGGCATTCCTTTCGAGCCGACAGATACGCGTATTCGTCGCTTTCAAGAGGCCTTGCAAGTCGTAAAGGCCTATTATCAGTCGGACGATCCGCTACGATTCGATGGAACGTACTATAAGATTGATTATCAGATGGAGAAGATTCGACCTTTCCAGCAGCCCCATCCTCCCATCTATATTGGTGGGGGGGCAAGCGTGTCCTGACAATTGCCGCCAGGGAGGCTGATATTGTAGGCATTGCTCCCCGAAATAGCCCATATGGCCTGGACAGCTCATCGATTACTGCTGAGGCTAGCGCACAAAAGGTGGCCTGGGTACAGCAAGCAGCAGGGGAACGCATGGCTCATATTAGGCTGGCCTCGCCTGTCTTCCATATTTCAATCACAAATGCTGATCCACTCACCATAGCCGCCCAGGTAGGCCACTATCTGGGAAAGCGTCTGTTTGTGCCCGGTCAATCAGTCACACCGGAGCAGATTCTCGATTCTCCTCATTTCTTGATTGGTGCGCCAGAACGAGTCTGCGAAATCCTTCTCGACCGGCGAGATCGCTATGGGATAGCTAACTTTACCATTGTGAGTGAGGCGATGGATAGCTTTGCTCCCATCGTTGCTGCTTTAAAGGGGAAGTGAGAGCATCTAGCCTGGCTGATGAGTTGTACCAGCCACGCTAGAGAAGCGATGTAGCTTAGCGGACGGACCGTATGGGGAAAATAAACATGGCTCCGATACAAGTTAAGATCGCCCCGAAGATAAAGAGCGCCGCATAGCTGTGGATGAGGGCGAGAACTAGCGCTACGACGAGGGGAACAAGCACCTGTAGTATCAAGTTAGCTGTATTTTGAATGCCCAGATCCTTTCCGCGATCCCGCTGGTCTGGCAATACCTGGGTCTGTAAGGCCAGATCGCCAGAGAGGAGGATTCCAAAGCCCAGCCCCAGAATACCAGCCGCCGTAAGCATCATAGGCCATACCGGGAAGAGCGCAATGATAATCAGGCTCACCACTATAATGAGGGCTGCTGCAATGACAAAGGCCTTGCGCCGTTGGAGGCGATCAGAGATGATCCCGCTGATAATCGTTGCAATGATTAATATCCCGGTAGAGATCAACTGGAAGAGCGCAACACCCTGGGCAGATGTCTGGCCGGGAAAGATCTTATCGTAATGGACAACATCCTGCAGATAAAATAGGAGATAGCCTACCACGGTGTAGTAACCGAAAATTACCAGGATGCGCCCAATCCAGGTAAAGGTAAAGTCGCGTGAGCGCAGTGGACGGAAAAAGCCGGCAAGAAATTGTCCAAGAGAGATGGGTGGTAGTGTTCCCGCAGGGAGAACGGCGTCCTTGATAAAAAAAACATAGAACGTAAGGACGACGAGTAATACTGCTGACAGGACGAAGTACAAAAGCTGAGTTGCCTTAATCGCCTGCGCTACCAGCGTTAGCCCCACAATAGTTCCCAGCGGTAAGGCCAGGCCTGCAAACCCAGAAACCGTAGCGCGCTGGCGTACCGGCACCTGATCAGGAACGAGTGCGGCCAGAGAGGCAATAATGAGATTCACACAAAACTGAAAAAGAATGACTCCAAGAGCTAAAAGAGCGATGCTAGGTGAAAAGGCGAGCAATACCAACGAGGCTGCAGATGAAATAGCACCCCCTAATATCCAGGGGCGCCTGCGCCCGAAGCGGGAAGTGGTGCGATCGGAGAGAGCCCCGGCCAGGAGGTTTCCTAGAATTGCTGCAATACCACCTGGCAGAGAGATCGCTGCTAATAAGGTAACCTTGTTGGCAGGATCAAGAGCCGCGATCTGGTCCGGTAATAATATTTGAAATGTTGGAAAGATCGATATCCAGACTACAAGGTTGGCAAGACTTAAAAGCAACTGCCAGCCAATTGATTGGGTTTTTTCGGGATGCTTGATCGCTTCTGGCAGCTTCTCTGTGAGTAAAGCATCATTCTGCTTTTCAGGATAGAGGGATGATTCGGCCATTTTTTAGCACTCCTTGCTGAAATAATATAAGAAGATGATACGTTAAGCTTTCTTGCTTCTTCTGATACTGATGAGCCTTCTGAACAGTATGTTTGTCTGTCAACTTTCCTCCCCTCGTTCGATTCTACTTTGCAAGAGATGAGAACTTCCATGTTTTTGACTCGTCTTAAGACTCGCATGCTTCTGATCTGCCATAAGCTCCATGGCAATTGCGTCAATGATTGGATTTCCCACGTAGCGAAGTTGCAATAGCTCTTGCTCATGCTTACTCGCACGTAGGGCTTCTAGGAGGAGCATGGCAGCCTGCCTGGTATGCTGAAGTTCATAGTCGCTTTGTATCGATCGTCGAATACGTGCAAGCAATATATTGAGCGAGTCTGCGATCGGTCCCAGGCTGGGGGAAGTAGGAATAGGAATACGTAGCTGCTGGTTACCATTAATTGTTTGTGTCAACATCTCGACCATTTGTGCGATGTCCTGATCGAGAACACTTTTTTCACGGGCGATACGGGCTTCTCGCTCGGCCTGGTCATGTTGTACCTTGGCAATCTTTTTGGCTCGGTCTCCCATCACTATAGCACATAGGACGCTGCGCATCACAGGGTAACAGACGCCTACTACGAAGATAAGTAGATAGAGAGGGCGGGTAACAACTTCATGGCCATCAAACTGCATGACCTGGATGAGATCCGGCGTGCGTGGCATAAAGGTGAATATCAAGCCAATAAAGGCCGCGTTGATGGCGGCTAAAATAAAGACGCTGGAAGGTGGCAGAAGCGCAAGCGCCACGAGTGTTGGTTCCACGACGATAATATCGAAGATAGGCAAGGTGAATGAATTTTGCCATTTATACAGGTAGCTTGATATATTAAGCTTGCTGGAATAGTCGAGGGAGAGAGAAAGAAGAGGTAAAGGAACAGGATATGTGTTCTCCTGCTTGCTAAATCTGCTTCTCCAGAACGCCTTGAAAGCGGCTCGTTGGTGGGTTTACAGGCATAAAAAAAGAGCCCATTCCATGATGATATTCATGTTAAGGCTCTTTATTTTAGCGAGGTTTAGCCCATACCACTGAGCATCTCAACCGGCTCATTAGAGGTATGCTTGGCCAATTCTTCTTCAGTCGGCTTGTAGGCATGTTTCTCAGCGGGTCCACCCGGTAGAGAGAACATCGTCGCGAAGCCGATAACGGCGAGAACAAGCATCAAGCCGTATACCCAGAAAAGGCTCTGCGAGAGGGCTGTCTGCAGCTGTGTCAAGAAAGCCATTGGCAACGAAGCTCGTAGCGCAGGCGTCAGCAGAACGTTTGCGGGAGCGATATCGTGCGGCAGACGGCTGGCAATATCAGCAAAGTGAGCATAGATGGGAGCAAAACGCACAGCCATTTGCGCGTTAAGGATCGTTCCCATAATCGCAACACCCACAGTTCCACCCATCGTGCGGAAAAATTGTGTGCTCGCCGTCGCCACGCCGCGTAGGTTCCACGGCACAGCATTCTGCACCGAGAGGATAAAGGCAGAACTGGCAAAACCCAGGCCAGCACCAATGAGCAGCATTGCTACAACGATAAAGGTAAGACTGGTCTGATCGTTGAAGAGGGCCGTCATGCCTACGCCTGCTGCCGCCCCAAGCATGCCAACTACAGCCGTGAAGCGATAGCCAAGCTTAATAATAATTTTGCTGCTAATGGTTGATGTAATCGGCCAGGCCAGCAGCAAGGGACCAAGCGTGATACCAGCACTCGTCGCGCTCCCACCTTTGACGCCCTGGACGAAGAGCGGTACATAAGTTGTAATGCCAAACATCAATATGCCCAGGACAATACCGCCAATGCTCGAAATGGTAATGATACGATTCTTAAAGAGCACAAATGGCAGAATAGGTTCCTCGGCACGCTGCTCGGCCCAGGCGAAGAGCCCAAAGAGTACGATTGTTGCAGCAAAAAGTGCAATACTCTGGAATGAGTTCCAGGCCCAGGATGTGCCGCCCTGCAGTAGCGCAAAGAGGAGCGCAACCACGCTTCCGGTGAGCGTCAAGGTGCCCAGGTAATCAAGGTGGTGCTTCTTACGCTCAACCGTCTCTTTGAAGGTAAAGATGAGCAACAGCATAGAGACCAGACCAAAGGGAATGTTGATAAAGAAGACCCAGTGCCAGGAAAAGTGATCGACGATCAAGCCTCCGACAAATGGGCCAACAATACTTGATAAACCCCAGACGCCACTAAAAAGCCCCTGGACCTTCGCGCGCTCTTCAAGATTAAAGATGTCGCCAATGATGGTAAGGACAATTGGCATGACCGCGCCGGCGCCCAATCCCTGGATTGCACGGAATACAATCAACTGCTCCATCGATTGTGCCAGTCCTGAGGTCACCGAACCAATGAGAAAGAGGGTCGTGCCAAACAAGAAGAGCGGTTTGCGTCCATAGAGGTCAGCAAGTTTGCCATAGATTGGGACCGTCGTTGTAGAGGTCAAAAGGTAGATAGAGAACACCCATGAATAGAGGGTGATACCGCCTAGCTTACCCACAATGCTGGGCATAGCTGTTCCCACAATAGTGGTGTCGAGCGCGGCCAGCGCCATGCCAAGCATTAAGGCAATTGTGATAATAAATTTTGCGTGCTTAGTCAATTCTGTAACCTTTGTGAAAATACACGAAGCTAAATGGAGATGGAAAATCGCCCTACCGCTGTAGGACGATCCCGAAGCATCCTTGAGTCTATCGATCTTGCAACATTGCAAGCCACAGTTATTATGTTTTACTTCTGATCTAACACCAAAGGCGTGCTTATTTATTCCAATATATCGTTGGCAATTGTAAGAGTATTCCTTATCACTATTTGGCACTTCGCCATTGAGAGGAGCCCCGAGAAGGAAATAGCCGTGCTTCCTGATTACCACACGCGCTTCCCTCCTTTATTCTCACGATGCTTTTCACCTCGTCCCAGGCGAGATTCGCAGTGCCATAAGACAAGGCCTGAGCAATGACAATCTTAGCGGGGAAGATTTGCGCTAGCGGTCTGTCTACCTTTTGTAAGCCAGAATGGATGAGGACAGCTTAGAGACCTACGGAGAGGTTGTGTGCCTGGCGGAGGCGCTTGTCTTTGGAAGATGGTTGTAGCGAAGGTCATCCAGAGACCAGACCAGGTGAGAGAAGCTGAAAGGACTTCAGATGCGCGATCTAATCTCCTTTTAACCAGACAACTAGAAGGGAATGTGCGATAGAATCAATGTATCTCTCTAGCAAATCTAATCGATGCTCTCAACTCCTCGTCTTTCTCGTTGCTACCATTCTAGGTCTGAGTATGGTTTCCTCTCATCTTGATCTCATCGTTCTTAGGTAAGTGGTTTTCGTCTGTCTTATTTCATTATCGCTTTCAACGAGGGGGGTTCTGATATCGCCTCTCATGTGAAGCTGGCACTCTCTCATACCGCTGATGGAATGATGAGTGTCAGCAAGCAAGAGAGTCCCGCGTTGTATGCGATGCTTCAATTGAAAGCTGATACTCTCGCAGCACAGGCCGAGCAATCTGCAGAAATTTCGGTGGAGAAGTGGTTGAAAGCCAGCACCTTTCTGAACAGCGAGCCGATTGGGCTCCCCGTATAGAATACTGATATCGATGCCTACTTAGATCGCTGCTCAGAGAGGATACGCGCTCTTGCTTGCAGCGCGGGAACATGCTCAAGATCGTGCGTGAACACGTTATCTAACGCTGCCAGCGCTTCGTCATAATGCCTCTCCTTCTCAAGCAGGAGCGCTTTGAGGTAATGGGAACCTATGAGGATCTGCCTATCTTTAGGCAGATTTGCGCGCTTGATCGCTTCCTCTACAGCCTGCATTGCCTCTTGCTCGCAGCCAAGCTCTTCAAGCGTTACCGCTCGACCAGCATATACTCGTGAATCACGCGGTCTGAGCCGTTGTGCCTGCTCATCTACCTGTAACGCCTCCTGATATTTCCTCTGCTGCTTTAGCTGTGTTGCCTGTGTGATCAAGGTCTCAAATGAAGGAGGCGTACTCGCTTGCGCAGATGCTGAAGCGCTTTGCGGCTTTTCTTGGAAGTCTCACCAATATCTACTTTTGTTTATCCTGAACTAGCTCTACTTTTCTATCAACCCTTATCACATTTGCTTATATTGTACTCACATATCCGTCATTTAACTATAATGCACTTCACATTTCTCAGTAGGTGACTATGCTACAAGCAAAGAAAACCTCTTCTCTCAGACGCCCGCTCTATGTTATGGTTGATGTATACCATGCTTCATCGGTCCCCTATGGAACCACATAGAGATGAAAGCAGGAGGCCGAGAGAAGCGTCATGAACAGCGCTCTTCTCATTTCCTGTCCCAGCATCGGAAATTTCTTAGCAAACCAATGGTTTTTGGCACTCACGGCTCAGGCGAGAAGAGACCTGAGCCATGTTCCTTTTTCAAGATATCTCCATTATAGCCATCCGCTTAAGCAGAGCATATGGTAATCTGCCAAGGGGTCGAGTGAGTTGAAGCGTGCTCGATCACAGGTTCAATAGGCAAGAAACAGCAACGCCGTCAGACAGAGGACAAGAAGCCCACTCACACAAATCTATACTATGCGACAAAGCCATGCGTGTCTGGGCTAGAAGGCCTCATCTCATTGTTTCCCCTTTTTCATATCTGCGTGCTGTTTACCGTCACCCAGATCTCTTCACGTGGGCGTAAGGTCAGCAGAGGATCAGGCGCCACTACCGTAGCAGAAAGAAGCTGGACGTGATAGTGAGACAAGATCGTTGCTAGGATCAATTGAGCTTCGATGAGGGCAAACTGGTTGCCAATACACTGGTGCGGACCACCTCCGAAGGGAAAGAAGGCAAAGCGTGGGCGTGTTGCGCTTCGCTCAGCAGAGAAGCGTTCAGGGTCGAACGCGTCTGGTCGCTCCCAGAGCGCAGGATGATGATGGGTCACGTAGGCAGAGACCAGGACAAAGCTTCCACGAGGTATCCGGTACCCTCCAATCGTATCCTCCTCGTGGGCACGGCGACTGAAGCCCCACGACGACGGATAGAGGCGTAGGGCCTCCTCAATGACCATACGGGTCAGAGGAAGCTGTGTAAGATCTTCGACGGTAGGAGGGCGTCCCTTCAACACTTCTTGATATTCTTTCCGCAGGTGTCCTTGCATCTCGGGGTGCTTTGAGAGCAGGAAGAACGTCCATGAGAGCGTGTTGGCAATCGGTTCGAGCCCGGTCAGCAGCAGAGTCATCACCTCGTCACGGACCTGTTCATCTGTCATACCCTCGCCTGTCTCCTCGTCTTGGGCTTGCAGGAGGAGGGCGAGCAGATCATCGTGATCGGGGATGGAGCGGCGGGCGCCAATCATCTGCTCAACGACGGTAGAGAGGGCACAGCGAGCAACATTGAGACGATGACGGTGTGGAGTGGGCAAAAACAGCAGCCACGGCTGATACAGCGCTTCCGAAAGCACGTGATTGAGGGTCGTGAGTGCTTGTCCAATGCGTGCGACTTCGGCACTCAGATCTATGCCAAAGAGGGCTTTGCCAACAATACGCAACGTCAGAGCCGTCATTTCCTGGGTGAGGGCAAGTGGCCTACCAGTTCCGAGAAAACCAGCGGTTTCCCATTGCGCCATACGTTCCAGCGTGGTGGTCGTCATCAGGTCAGCAAGGGCCAGAAGCCGTTGTCTGTGAAAGGCTGGCTGCATCAGGCGGCGCTGTCGGCGCCACAGCTTGCCATCGCTGGTCACCAGTCCATTGCCAAGCACTGGGCGGAGCACGTGATAGTCAGGTACATCCCTGCCGTAGTTCAGGTGATTCTCCTGAAGCAGATGGCGGACACCATCGGGGTGAAAGACAGCGGTAAAGGAGCCCAGGAGTATGGGAACCCTTACGACATCTCCATAGCGCTCGCGCATTTCCAGGAGAAAACCAGGCCCATCCTGCATGAGACGGCGAGTATTCTGCGCAAACGTGTGCCAAGCAGGACCAGGCGGACGACGGCCTCCCTTTCCTGAAAGGCGAGCGTCACCAACCGGAGTTGAGGTCATGTGGAACATAGGTGAGTTTCCTTTCTGCATGCTTCATCCTCAAAGCTATCTTTCTCCTCACACCAGGGGGTTCCATGAGCAGCGGTGAATTGCCCATAGCTAATGAGATTGATGGCGCCAGAGGAAACGATGTGGGCGTTTGTGGCAGCGAAGCCGCCTTGACGGGCCTGGAGAGGGGTAGGGTTATGATGCACCAAGAGAGCCATCAGGGCGCAGCAGAACGGTTTTCTCATGTAATTTCCTCTTTTCTTTTCCTCAAATGAGAAAACGCCTCCCTCCTCTTTCTAGTATACGCGTAGCGCGAAAAGCATGCCCCGTCCACCCGAGAGGAGTACCAGCAGTGAGGAAGGTCACCGATTTTTACCTCATCACCGAGCAGAGCGATTTGTCCTCAAAGGCCTCACCACTTTTAGCTCAGATGCTTCTTCCTTTACCACGCGCCTCCTCGCTCTTGCCCTTGATCCCAAGAAACTAGCGATTTTTGACACACACTGCTCAGGTGAGAAGAGATCAGTGCCATTTTTCTTTCTCACGGTATTTCATCAAAGCCATATGTTCTGCCTGTGCATATGGTAATCTGTCAAGGATCGAAGGAGTTGAAGTGCGCTCAATCTCCAAGGTCATAGCATGATGTTTGAAATTCCAGGGGGCTTGCTGGAACAGACCCGAGGGTCGGAGAGGCCAGGGCATCATCGAGGACAGGGCCCTCGGACTATTGCGTTCAAAGATCTCAATAGCGATGGGAAGCCTGACATGGTATTGACGGTAAACCATGGAGGGCAGGCGTGGATCAATTGGGGGAGAGCAGTTTCGTCTGCCAAAGCTGGAGAACTGGCAGGATAGGAGAGCATCACCATGGATGAGGATATTCTAGAGACCTGTGGAGAGATCGTGCGCCAGGCCGAAGCACGCTTGGTTGAAGAGCAAACCGGGCAGACGAGAGAGGAGTACCTGGATATTCTTGTCCAGCGTAGACGATTGCAAGAAGCTGTCACATTCCCGCTTCGCGTGCTGTCACTCATGATGCTCTGCCATGACCCTTCTCATTCTTTACAAGCCTTGCGCATCTGCCACCTGATCTGGCGGAGAGCGCAGCACGAGGTGATGAGTTCCCAGATAGGGGATGGCCGCGTTGGTGGTGTGTACCCTCCTATCCCTCTGTGCCGACCTGCTCCCGTGATGTCTTAGCACCTCCTACGGCCGGAGGACGAGCTTGAGAAACCACGAGGACCTCAAGCTCGTTCTCTAGAATAGCTCAAAGAAGCTGAAGAACGTCAGGGATTACTCTCCTGCTTCCGCGTTGGCGTGCAACTCCGTTTCCCTGTGATTCTCAGCCTGCTGGGGGGCGACTTTGGGTGTGTGCTCACGCAGGAGCTGATAGAGGATAATCGCAGCAAAGGTTGCGGTGCCGATCCCACCAAGGGAGAAACCGGCGATGTTGATGGTGAAATTGCCAGCCCCCAGGATAAGTGCCACGGCTATCGTGATCAGATTGCGGCTCTGAGAAAAATCGACGTTGTTTTGCACCCAGATCCGCGCGCCGGTTGCCGCGATCAGGCCAAAGAGGACGATGGCCAATCCCCCGATGACGCCGGAAGGAATGCTGGCAATCAAGGCACCAAATTTTGGAGAGAAGCCAAGGAGAATGGCGACAAGCGCACTGATGATAAAGATAAGCGTGGAGTAGATGCGCGTCACCGCCATGACCCCGATATTTTCCGCGTAGGTCGTCACTCCAGTGCCGCCGCCAAAGCCCGAGACGATCGTCGAGAGCCCATCACCAAGAAAGGCACGGCCCAGATAGGTATCCAGGTTGCGCCCGGTCATGGCTTCAATAGCTTTGATATGGCCAAGATTCTCTGTCACCAGGATGATGGCTACCGGGGCAATCAGCGCTATAGCATGCGGCTGAAAGGTGGGTGCAGTAAAGTTGGGCAGGCCGACCCAGGCAGCTTTTTGCAGGTTGGTGAAATCAATGGCTTTGCCCAGGCCCAGGCCATTGGCCAGCAGAGCATAGATCACATAGCCAATGATGCCGCCGAGGAGAATAGGAAGACGCTTGAGTGCGCCCGGAGCATAGATGGCGACGAGGGCCACGGCAAGCACCGTGATCACCGCCATCCAGGTATCGAAAGGCGTGCCCGCCGTATCGCTGATAGCTGTGGGAGCGAGGTTCAAGCCAATGATGGCGACGACGGCGCCGGTGACGGGTGGAGGAAGGAGAAATTCGATCCATTTGTAGCCGACGAGCATCACGAGAATGCCGATGAGGGCATAGACGACGCCAGCGGCGATAATGCCGCCGAGGGCAACGGAGATGTGCGGGTTGAGGCCCTTGCCGGCGTAGGCGCTGGCGGCGATGACGACAGCAATGAAGGAAAAACTTGAGCCAAGATAACTGGGGACGCGTCCCCCGACGACCACAAAGAAAAGAAGCGTACCAATGCCAGAAAAAAAGATAGCCGTGTTCGGGTCGAAACCCATAATTATGGGAGCCAGGACTGTGGAGCCAAACATGGCGAGCACATGTTGCAGCCCCACGAGAATGGACTGCCCCCAGGGGAGCCGTTCATCCGGTGCTATAATTCCCTCTTGCTTGAGGGTCCAGCCTGTGAAATATCCACGCTTTTCGGCTGTTGCCATACGTAATAGTCCTCCTTAAAAAAAAGGGATAATGAGATAAGTGCAAAGTTAAGTGAAGAACTGAGAGATGCTTGAGCGTAAAAGACCTCCTTTCGAAGAAACTATAGTAGTAAACGATACGAATATCCGTTTGTCAATCTTTGCTCTGAGTACAGAGTGCTCTCCTTTAAGCTGCTCCCTGGAATGGTGTCGTGTGAGAAATTGGGCCAGAAGGAACTAATGCCAGCTTTTTCTCAGATCCTGATGATACCTGGGTTTTACTGAGATAAATAGAATGGGAGCGTATATTCGCCCCTATCTGGAGTCAGGAAAAATCCAAGTACCTGTCTTGCCATCAAGAGCCTGAGTTATTGCCTCCGGCCTGGTAATGAGAACGGCTTTGCCGCCGTTCTGCAGATACTCGATAGCTGCACAAATCTTGGGTTCCATGCTGCCTCTGGCAAAATGCCCTTCGTTGAAATAGCGCAGTATTTCGCTGAGTGTGAGTTTGGAGAGATCCTGTTGATTTGGGCCATGATAATTCAAGGCAACTTTTTCGACTCCTGTGGAGATCAAGAGGAGATCGGCCTGCAATGTACTGGCCAGCAGGCTACTCGCAAGATCTTTATCAATAACTGCTTGAGTGCCTATGAGAGTGCCGTAGGTATCGATTATAACCGGAATGCCGCCACCGCCTGCACTGATTACGATGAGTCCCGCTTGAAGCATATGCGCGATGGCTTCGCTTTCCATAATTTGGCATGGATGGGGTGAAGGAACGGCTCTCCGCCAACCGCGTCCGGCATCTTCCATCATGGCCCAACCATACTCGCGCTGCTTTTGCTCTGCTTCAGTTGCCGTATAGAATGGTCCTATGGGTTTACTCGGCTGTTGGAAGGCAGGATCATCAGGGTCGACAAGCGTATGGGTAAGCAAGGCCACAACTTGCTTGTTCAGGCTGCGCCTCCGCAATTCATTGCTTAAGGCTTGTTGGAGCGCATATCCGATGCTTCCTTGCGATTCCGCTACGGCGATATCAACAGATATGGTATAATCCAACTCTTTTCGGGCTATCTCTGCCTGAAGAAGGATGAGACCAACTTGCGGGCCGTTGCCATGGGTGAGCACAACTTGCCAGCCGCGAAGGATCATCTCGACAATATGGATGGCTGTCTCTTGTAGGGCTTTCTGCTCGCCTGCTACTGATTGACACGTAGCATTTTCAACGAGCGAATTGCCGCCAATAGCGATCACTGCAAGTCGGGACATCGTGTCATCTCCTTCTAGGCCTCGATCTGTCACACAGTCTCTCTGCTCTCTCGGTGGGTAAGGTGGCTATGCTACAAATGGCGCGCTTTACCTTATTCCCTTGTGCGCAAGCCTGCGAATTTCACTGGGCGTTAAGGGCATATGATCTACGAGCGCGGCGAAAGGGGCCAGCGCATCTTCTAGCGCTGCAGCCATCAAGGCTGGGACTGGAATACAACCAGCTTCACCGGCTCCCTTGACTCCGAGTGGATTGATGGGCGAAGGGGTTTCGATATGGCCTATCTCCAGATGAGGTATCTCGCTGGCGTAGGGCATAAGAAAGTCCATATAGTTTGCATTAAGTAGCTGTCCATTGTCATCGTAATCAAGATGCTCATAGAAAGAGCCGGCTATACCTTGAGCCACGCCGCCACAGATTTGTCCCTCTACAACCAAAGGGTTGACCAACTTGCCACAGTCGTGCTGTACCACATACTTTCGTATCTTGACCTGGCCTGTGCCAATATCTACTTCGATAATGGCTGCATGCACGCCACTGGCAAAGGTAGCATGTTGGGGACTAAAATATTGCGTGGCCTCCAGCCCTGGTTCTGTTCCGGCTGGCAGCGGTGGCCCTTCTGGAGCTGGCAAGATCGCAGGTAAGTCGGGAGCGTTTGCTCCATAGGCATAACGGATAGGATTCGAGGCGATCGAAAGGGCGGCCAGCGAGAGACCACGCTCGGGCGAACCTTGAATGCACACACGACCCTCAACCAGCTCTAGATCTTCTGGAGCCGCCTCTAATAAGGAAGCCGCCAGATTAATCGCCTTCTTTTTAATTGCTCTGGCGGCGAGCCCGATGGCGTTGCCTGCTACAACCATGGCTCGGCTGGCATAGGTACCCGTGCCCCAGTGAAAGCGCCGAGTATCGCCAGTCGTAATGTGGACCTTTTCTATGTCTACATTCAGTTCCTGAGCCACAATCTGGGCGAAAGTGGTTTCATGTCCCTGACCCTGGGTTGAAACTCCTGTAGCCACGTAGATCTCACCAAGAGTATCGATAGCAATATGGGCTCCCTCATAGGGGCCGATGCCGGTTCCCTCTACATAGCAGCCGATGCCAATCCCCAGATAGCGATCTTGGGCACGGGCACGATATTGCTCCTCACGGAACTGCTCGTAACCTATCATCTGTAATGCTTGTTCCAGACCTGCTGGATAGTTTCCGCTATCGTAGCGGGTAGGGAGCCCATCCTGAAAAACCAGGCCAACGTCATAGGGGAATTCGTCGGGTTGGATAAAGTTGCGCCTGCGGATCTCGGCTCGATCTAGCCCTAGCTGATCGGCAGCATAGTCTATTATGCGTTCCATTGCAAAGACGCCATGAGGGCGTCCAGCGCCACGGTACGGGCTCACAGGTGTGCGGTTGGTATAGACAACCGTGGCCTCAGAATAGTAAGCAGGTAGTTTATAAGGCCCTGGCAGCTGGCAAGCCGTAATCTGAGGGACGATGATGCCGTAAGGACAATACGCGCCAGTATCGTGGAGGAAAATATCGCGTAAGCCAAGAATATGCCCCTCTGTATCCATCGCAACCTCGATATCATGGACTTGACCACGCTCATGATTGGAGGCTACCATATGCTCAAGGCGGTCTTCGACCCATTTGACCGGGCGCTTTAAACGAATCGCTGCCAGCGGAACCAGAACCTCCTCAGGATAGAAGAGCATAATTTTGACCCCGAAGCCGCCACCCAGATCAGGAGCGCTAACCTGCACTTTGTCTCGGGGAAGACCAAAGAGCACGGCAAGTCCATTGCGGATGGAGATCGGCCCTTGCGTGCTATCCCAAACGCTCAGCGCTTGCTCAAAGGCATCAAAGCGTGCAAGTACTCCCCGGCCTTCTATGGGTTGACTTGCGCTTCTCTCAAGCTGTACCTGGCGCCGAAATACATGGGCAGCTTGAGCGAAGGCAGTATCTATATCGCCTACCTGCTGAATCAGGTGGGCGGCAATATTTGTGGGCGCATCTGCATGAATACGTGGCGCCTGGGCGCTAGTAGCCTCGGCCAGGTGGGCGGGACTCACGACTGGTAGAGGCTCATAGTCAACTTCGATCAACTCTAATGCGTCCTCAGCGATGTAGCGATTCTGGGCCACAACCATAGCAACAGCTTCACCAACATAGCGAACCGTGTCTTTCGCTAGCGCATATTGTGTGTGCGGGTGCGTTAAGGCCGGGTGAGGGATTAAGAGTGGCAAAGGCTCGGCAATCGGTCCGAGATCTTTGTAGGTGAAGACGGCCATAACGCCTTCGAGTCCCTCTGCTTCAGCTGTATCGATAGCGTTTATGTGAGCATGGGCATAGGGACTGCGCAATATGGCAGCATGGAGCATATCGGGCAGCTCTATGTCATCAATATAGGTAGCTGAGCCGGTGAGAAAGCGTTGATCCTCTTTACGCCGGAGAGGAGCACCGAATACCTGTCCAGTCATGCCTCGGCCTTCTCTCCAGCACTCTGTGCAGCCCTGGCTTCCAAAAGCACATGGCGCACTGCAGCTATAATACCTTGATAGCCTGTACAGCGGCAAAGATTTCCGGCAAGAGCCTCGCGCAAGGCTTCATCGCTGATATCAGGATCAGGATGATCTTGCAAAAATGCGTAGATGGCCATCAGAAAACCCGGAGTGCAGAAACCACACTGCAGCCCATGATACTGGTGGAAGGCTTGCTGCAAGGGATGCAAGCTACCATCTGGCTTTGCTAGGCCCTCAACCGTAAGAATATCTGCTCCATCGACCTGTACGGCCAGCATAAGGCAGGAGCGAACGGGTGCACCGTTGAACAGAATAGTGCATGCTCCACAGACTCCATGTTCGCAACCGACGTGCGTGCCCGTCAGATGGAGCTCGTGGCGTAAGAAGTCGCTCAAGAGCCAGCGCGTTTCAACCTGGATTGTATGCAGAACGCCATTGACATTTACACGAATGTGGCGTTTTTCCTGCGGCGATATACTGCTTTGGCTCATCTGTTACCCTCCTGACGGGCTCTCTCTACGGCGAGACGTAAGGTGCGCTCAACCAGCACACCGGCGACGCTGCGCCGATACTCTGTGCTGGCGTGAAGGTCAGTATCTGGCGCAAGGTGGATGCTGACCTCGCGAGCGGCTGCCGCGAACAAAGCCTCAGATGGTCGTTCTTCGCGCAGAAGAGTTTCTGCTTGTTGAGCGTGTATGGGGGTGGGCGCAACTCCTGTCAGGGCCAGGTGGGCCGCGCTGATCGTACCATTCGCGCGCAAAGTAATCTGGGCGGCCACCCCTACCAGGGCAAAGTCGCCATGGCGTCGACTGACTTCGAGAAAGGCTGAGCCCGAGCGGGGAGGCAGAGCAGGGAGCCAGACCTCTGTTAACAACTCTTTTGGCTGAAGCGCTGTTTGGAGCTGGTCAAGAAAGAAATCCCTGGCCTCAATCCTGCGCCTGCCTGAGCTGAATTCGACCTGAACCGAGCCCTGCAAGGCCAGTAGAACGGCTGGCAGCTCTGCGGCTGGATCAGCATGTGCCAGGGAGCCTCCTAATGTGCCTCGTGAGCGGATAGGGGCATGGCCAATGAAAGGGATTGCTTCTGCTACTAGTGGGCAAAGACGACGTACGAGCGGGGACCGTTCGAGATCGCGCTGGCGTGTGAGCGCACCAATAACTAGTCCGCCCTCTGCTTCATGAATATAAGCCAGGTCCGCTACGCGATTAATATCGATAAGATGGCCCGGTTGAGACAGGCGCATATTGAGGAGCGGGATTAGGCTCTGGCCACCGGCCAGCACTTTGGCATCATCTGCATAGATATCAAGTAATGTAAAAACATCTTGACGTGTTGCCGGGTCATGATAGGCAAAACGGGGCGGTTTCATATGCTATCTCCCCTCGCCTTCTTCGTCCTTATAACTAACTACTCTGTGAGCAGGGCTGGTATGGATGCTGGCCTTAGCAAACTGGTCGGATTGCCCACGTTTGCCCTGCTACATGTCCAAACATAGCGTGACCGCTGATGACCTGTTAAAGGAAAGAAAAGCTTATCTCTCCCCTTCTTCAGTCACATAGGCTACGATGCGACAGAATGCAGCCTCGCCACCTTTGAAGCGCCAGGGATAGCATCCAATCCACACCCTTTGATCGAGCACCTGATCAATTTCTCCCCCCACATTTTCTGCATGGAAAACCAGGTGAGGAAAGAGATAATAGTGCATGACCTGGTAATCGGGAGTGGGGAAGATCTCGCTTAATGATTTGCCCAGTACGCGCTCAGCTTCCGCCGCCAGATCGGGTCGTAGCGAACGTATAACCGTATTCATGGGGTGATCCATTGAGCCGGCATCCACAGCCAGCCAGGAGATGCCGCGTTCAAGCACCCAATCTGCGAACTCGCGTGTAGGGCCTGGATGTTTGATAAAATAGCGTGTCTCATCAGGTTGGCTTTCGCCCGCCCAATTGCTGGGATAATATTTATGATAGCCGGTATGGACAAAGAGAATATCGCCGCGCTCGATGCGGATGCCTGTCCGGCGTTCCCAATCTTCGAAATGTTGAGGCGTGTAGATTCCATAATCGCCGATGCCCAGCTTTTCAAGATCGACAATGACGGCCGGGCCAAAGAGTTTGTTGATGGGAATGCTGCCAATGTCCTGCCCGTTTGTGATGAAATGGAGCGGTGCGTCGAGATGAGTACCTACATGAAGTGTCGAAGCTATATGCTGGCCGCCTACTTTATCAAAGGCTACCCGCTTGATCCATTTAATCGTTGGTCCATCGTAGGTTGCGAAGCCCGGCGTATGTATGTCCCAGTCCTGAGAGAGATCAAGGACGCGTACATTGCGTAAATCAATCGGATGTACCATGCGAGAGCTTCCCTTCTTATGCGCTATATCAGTTAAAGACTGGTGCCAGGTAAGAAAGCTATGCTGAGCTGGAAAGCTGCCAGGTGAGATCGACGGTCCCTATGTTTTCCCTCCAGATGAGCAGAAGTAATTGGCAACTTGTGCTAAATGCCAGATCAGCAATGTGTTTGGAATAGAACTGATCTGAACGGGATGGTGCAATTATAACGAAGGAATATTCAAAATCGCAATGGGCAAAATTGCTGACAAATATGGTAATATTTTGGCAAATATTGCTAAGGGAGAGGCCATGGCTACTTCTCTGGTTGCGTTGGACTATAGCAGACCTGTGCAGGCTTTTTTCGAGCAAGAGCCGCAATTTGGCTCGATTCATAGCGTTTTTTCGCGGGCGGTCAATCTAAGCCTTAACAAAACGCTGATAGCTGTGCTCAGCTCAGAGCTTCAGCAAATGCCTAATGGGTTGCGTCTTTCAACGTATGAGGCAAAGCAACTTTTTGCGCGCCTGCGACCTGGGGAGAGCATTATACTTGGAAAAGGGGCTCTCTCCATTCCAGCTTATGAGCTTTTGCTTGTCCTTCCCACAAGACCTGCCTGGGAGCCGCGCCCGGCTATCGAAACCTGCAACTGGTCGCGAGATACTGTGAGACAACATGTGCGCAGTTTGGTTAGCTATCTGGCTGAGCGGGTTTTCCAGGAAGGCTTGCTCTCCTCTGTGCTTAGTATGTTCAGCGGGAGGGTAAGACCGCGAAGCTCTTTAGCGCAGCTCGCATTTTTCCTATTACACGAGCTCATGCAAGCTTGTTGGCAACAAGATAGTGTTCTTCTCACAGAAGCCGTGCAAGGTCTGGCCGGTCTTGGTCCGGGTCTCACTCCCTCCGGAGATGACTTACTTGGCGGTTTTGCTGCCGTCATGGCTTTACTTAGCCAAGAACTGAGCAGAGATAGCTGCTCGCGCGCATCTCTTGCTGAAACCATAGCCACAACAGCTCAGGGCCGTACTACCAGCTTAAGCTGTACCTTATTGACCCATGCAGCGCGTGGAGAAGTCGCTGAGCATGTAGGAACGCTGCTCCTGGCACTCTCTGAGCCTATAACTAATTTTTCTCGGGTGCTACAAACGGCTCAGCGCTTGCAGGCCTTTGGCGCAACCTCGGGCAGTGATACATTGGCCGGAGTGTTATTGGGCTTGCGAACTTTGGAAGGAGGCGATAATGACTTTTACCGTGAGGGATGCCCTTAGAACGGGCAGATTAAGTGAGGCGCATATCCGAGCTGGGGCAGATGGACTGGGGCGTATCGTTTCCTCGGTAAACGTCATGGAAGTACCGGATATATTGGCCTGGATCAAGCCGCACGAGCTCTTGCTCACCACCCTGTATCCTCTGCGCGATGATCCCGCTTCATTGGGCTCTTTTGTCTTAGAACTGGCGCAGCGCGAACTGGCGGGTATTGTGGTGAAAACAGGACGCTATTTTGAGGCTATTCCACAAGAGATGTGTAGCGCTGCCGAACGTTGCAAACTGCCACTTATAGAACTGCGCTCAGAAGTCTCCTTCGATGAAATCATTACCGAACTGCTCAGTAGTATACTGAGCGTACAAACGCAACGCCTGCAGCACTCAGAGGAAGTGCATCGGCGTTTTACGGCGATTGTCTTGGCAGGTGGAGGTTTACAGCATATTGCCGATAATCTGGCCCTGCTGATTGGCAATCCAGTGGCAATTATTGCCCCGGATCGCCGTATCCTGGCCCTGGCCGCTGCCGATGACGCCTCTAAGGATACGCTCAACGCTTTTGTGCGTGTGCGGGTCGGGGTGCGCTACTTGCACATAGATACTTCCATGTGCCAGGGAATTACGGAAAGCACGGTGAGCAAGTTTCGCTGTAATCTACAGGCGAAAGAGAAGCACTTTATAGGTTTTGCCTGCGCTATTCGCGTGGGCGCTCATAACTATGGCAGCATCGTTACGCTGGAGACAAATCGACAATTTGATTACGATGAGGATGCGATTGCCATGGAACATGCGGCGACGGTATCTGCGCTGGCAGTTACGAAAGAGCAGGCGATTGTCGCCGTTGAACGTAAATTTCAATCTGACTTCCTTGACGATTTGTTGGCGGGGCGGATTCTCTCCATGGAGACGGTTATTTCGCGCGCGCAAACGCTAGACTGGCGGCTGGATCGTCCTGGAATAGTCTATGTTGTCGAAGTTCGCGGCGATGATCTCGTGAGCCCGGCCTCTGGCTGGCAGGCAGTATATCGACCAGATACAGCCAGCTCTCTGCTCTTAGAGAGCGCTCGTGCCGCCGCTAAACATGTTGACTCAGAGGCAATTGTTGTAGAGAAAAGTGGGCAGCTCATCTTCATCCTTGGCGCTGCTCCTGCTCGCGTAGGTTACAAGGGAGCCAGGTTGAAGGCGAGCTTCAAGAACGATATCGATGTAGGGCAGCACTTACTCAGAAATCTGCGCTTCTTGCAGCGAGACCGTCAATTCGTCATGGGTATAGGACGGCCATGTGAAGATGCGCTCCATCTTCATCGCAGCTATCGAGAAGCTCAACAGGCTCTTGCTATCGGAAGTCAGCTCCAGGGCTCTGGCACTGTAATCCATTTTAATGACCTGGGTTTCCAACGCATCTTATCCCAGTTTGAGAACCCGGCCGAACTGCAAGCCTTTGCTGAAGAGCTTTTGGGAACGCTGATTGAGTACGATACACATCACGATGCAGATTTGCTCTATACGCTGGAAGTGTTGTTAAACAGCAATCTCAACATGGCAGTGGCAGCGCGCCGCTTGCATTTGCACTATAACAGTCTGCGTTATCGTCTGCAGAAGATAGAAGAATTAACCGGACCGTTCATGGATGACGCTCAGCAGCGTATGAATCTAGAATTAGCCTTACAGATACGTAAGGCGAACCGCGAATAAAGGCGAGTAATTCGGGGACATGCTAACTTGTTAGTTGAAATCTATCAAAAAAGCTAAGATATCCTGACACATTTTGCTAAAGACAGAGCTTCTCTGTATATGGCATACTGGATGATACCCGATAGATGACCCCCAAACAGTGTGGCAATTGGAGGCTCGCCATGGCCTTACAGGCGTTACTCAAGCGGAATACCTATTATGATTCAATCACCCTCATGTCCTTAGCCCAGTCCCTCAAACAGTTGTCAGGAGTAGAAGATGTGGGAGCTATAATGGCTACCGAAGCAAACTATGCCCTGCTCCAGGCCTCTGCCTTATTTCCCTCTACATTCCTGCACGAACAGAAAGAGCTACCCGGCCCTGATGATTTGCTCCTCGTCGTCAAAGCTGTGGATGAGGCATGTGCGCAACAAGCCTTGCGCATGGCCGAAGAACGCTTAAGCTCTGCCAGACATGCTGTCCAGCACAGCCATCAGCCACGGCCAGCCCGCTCGCTGGAAACAGCCTTGCGGCGTGGAGAAACTGCCAATCTTGCAGTAATTTCGGTCGCCGGTGAGCATGCCTGGTTGGAAGCTGAGCAAGCTTTGCGGCAAGGCTTGCATGTTTTTCTCTTTAGCGATAATGTCTCTGTGGAGCAGGAGAAATACTTAAAAACGCTGGCCCTTGAAAAGAGCTTGCTCATGATGGGACCAGATTGTGGAACTGCACTTATCAACGGAGTTGGGTTAGGCTTCTGCAATGTAGTTCCTCGCGGATCAATTGGTATTGTAGGCGCTTCTGGTACAGGCATGCAGCAATTGATGTGTTTGATTGCGGCAGCCGGCTTGGGGATCTCACAGGCTATTGGCACGGGAGGACGTGATCTCTCCGAAGCTATTGGCGGCATGATGATGCGCTGCGGATTAGCCTTGCTGGCAAATGATCCTCATACAGAGGTCATACTCCTCGTCTCCAAACCCCCGGCTGCAAGTACTGCTCGTGAGATCCTGGCCGCAGCTCAGCTTACTAAGCCTGTTGTTGCTATCTTCCAGGGCTGTGCACCTGCACAATTCGCTGAGCATGTGGGCAAGGTCCATCTTGTACGTACACTGAGCGAGGGGGCTGAACTGGCTATTGCCCTCGCAGGAGGTGATCCAGCGCAGCTATTCGGGAGGCAGGTCCTACAGAGAGACCAGGAGCGCTTGTTGGCAGAGCGCAAGGGGCTGGCCCCGTATCAGCGCTATATTCGGGCGCTTTACGCTGGTGGGACGCTTTGTGATGAGGCCATGTTGCTGCTGAGTGAGCGGATAGGCAAGATTTCCTCGAACGTTCCTCTCAAGGTTGAATGGAGTATTCCTTCTGGCCAGATATATCAGGGCCATACGGCGCTTGATCTCGGCTCTGACGAATTTACCCGCGGGCGTCCTCATCCGATGATTGATCCGAACTTGCGCCTGCGCTATCTCGCTGAAGCGGCGCAGGATCGAGAAACCGCAGTTATTTTGCTCGATATTCTCTTGGGGTTCTGTGCCCATCCAGATCCGGCGGCTCTCTATGCTCCGGCAATTGCTCGGATACGCAAGAGCGCGCTGGATGAGGGCCGTTCGTTACCCATCATCGTTGTGCTCTGTGGAACTGAAGATGATCCTCAGCAAGTCTCCAGGCAGCGTTATGCGTTGGAGGCAGCAGGAGCAATAGTCTATGAGAGCAATGCTGCAGCAGTAGTAGCGGCTGCGAGCCTGCTAGATTCTGAAGAGAATATGTAGCAAAAAAAGCGAATAGAGAGATACGCCATAGGCTCAAGCACCTGGTGATCGCAAAGATGGATCTGATAGAAGACTGTCTATGCTATATGCCCATTGAGAGAGAGGAAACGTTGTCATGGTCGAAAGTTCCCAGTTCTTAGAAACGCCGCTCAAAGTAATAAATATTGGTGCAAATATGTTTGCCGAAGCTCTTCGCCATCAGAATGTTCCCGTTGTCTCTCTAGACTGGCAGCCAGCCGCGGGCAAGAGTGATGCTGTCCTGAGCAAATTGCTTAGCGATGCGCGTATCGAGCAGGCCAATCACCAGGCTGTCCAGCGCATGATTGCCGCGCGCCCACGGCTCGTGGATGTGCGACCGGCGCGTGAAGTGATCCCAGATATGCAAACGAATGTTTTTCTACACGCCGGGCCACCAATTAGCTGGGAGCGCATGTCTGGACCCTTACGTGGGGCAGTTATTGGCGCTCTTGTGTATGAAGGAATGGCCGCAGATAGTGCACAAGCCGAGAAGGTAGCAGAGAGCGGAGAGATACGCTTTGCCCCATGTCATCATTATAACGCCGTGGGGCCGATGGCTGGCGTCATCTCAGCTTCCATGCCTGTTTTTGTCATAGATGAGCCGGTATACGGGCATCGTACATTTAGCACCCTGAATGAAGGTTTGGGCAAAGTTCTGCGTTATGGCGCTAATGACACAACAGTTATCGCAAGATTACGCTGGTTAGAGCAGATCCTGGGACCAGCGCTGTCCCGGGCAATTCGAGCTATAGGGGGAATAAATATTAAGGCTCTTACCGCTCAGGCTCTGCAAATGGGAGATGAATGTCATAATCGCAACAAAGCCGCAACGTCCCTCTTGCTGCGCGAAATTGCGGCGGCATTGATAGAGACAGGGAAATCAGTTGAGGAAACAGCCAGCGTTGTGCGGTTCATTCATGGGAATGATCATTTCTATTTAAACCTCTCGATGGCGGCCTGTAAAGCAGCAGCCTTAGCAGCGCACGATATCGAATTGAGCAGCGTAGTAACCACAATGGCGCGCAATGGAACCGATTTTGGTATTCGTGTGAGTGGATTAGGAGAGCGCTGGTATGTGGCTCCGGCACAAAAGATTACAGGATTGTATTTTAGCGGCTATGATGAGGAGGATGCCAACCCTGATATCGGCGATAGTACCATCTCAGAAACAGTGGGAATAGGAGCATTTGCCATGGCAGCCGCCCCTGCTATTGTTAAGTTTGTCGGCGGAACTCCTAGTGACGCGTTACAATATACAATAGAAATGTATGATATTACCATAGCAGAGGAGAGCCAGTATCAATTGCCAACATTAGATTTTCGCGGATCGCCTGTAGGGATCGACATACGGCAGGTAGTGCGTCAACGCATCTTGCCTATAATCAACACAGGGATTGCCCATCGTTTTCCTGGAGTAGGGCAGATAGGAGCCGGCATTGTGCATCCGCCGATGGAATGCTTTGTCAAGGCCGCACACGATCTGGCTAAAGCTCTATAAAGAAATGCCGACATCACACCTTCATGGTTATCCTGGATAGTAGAAGGGTTGGCTGATATTCACCAGCCAACCGAGCAGTAGATGAGAATAGTGTGAAGTTTCTTTTCGGGCCAGACGCTAGTGACGAAGATGTTATGAATGCAGAGCCAGAAGTACATAGTCAAATGGGCAATGGTACTTGAAGTTCAAGAGCCCTAAGAGAGTCAAATGGGCAGAAGTAGTACTGGCAGAAGCAAATTTGAGAGGACCGGGAGAGGTGTATGCCGAAGCGAATAGTTGTGGTTGACGATGATAAAGAGGTGCAAGAGATCGTAACGTTTGTCCTGAGTCGAAATGGCTTTGAGGTCGTAACGGCCTCAAATGGGCATCAGCTTCAATATTTACTCAGCTCTTCGCCTGCCATCCTGCCGGATTTAATTATCTTAGATATAATGATGCCGGGTGAAGATGGATATCGAATATGCAGCGGTTTGCGCAGTGATCCGCAAACGCAACATATTCCTGTAATGATTATAACCGGGCATGCAGAAGGTATATATGAGCGCATAAGCGTCGATTTGGGAGCGGCTCAGCATATGACGAAGCCATTTCATCCACTGGAACTGGCTGAGAAAGTCAAGGTACTTCTGGGCGAAGAATGAGAAAGAGTGCAGATAATGGGAGTATCCTGGTTCTTGTGAAAATTGAGAGACAAAATACTTGTCTCTGCGCTTAAAAGTTGGTATCATTACAAGCAAGAGCGTCCTGACGACGAGTTCAAGGAAGCAGAGCTGCTATGCCAAACAGATATGAACGTGAGATCGAAGAGATTCTGCGCAACCTGGAGCAGACGGATTCGAGGCCGGGCCGGGGACAGAAATTCGGTGAGCGGCTACGCCGGAAATCGGGTCCACGTGTGCCGCGACCCGCGCGTCGCCCAATCTCTTTACGATTTTCTACATCAGAGTGGTTACTCATCATAGCCGTTGTAGCGGCATTAATTGCCGGGGGCTACGCATATATAAGGGGTAC
Source organism: Ktedonosporobacter rubrisoli (assembly GCF_004208415.1). Classification (GTDB taxonomy): domain Bacteria; phylum Chloroflexota; class Ktedonobacteria; order Ktedonobacterales; family Ktedonobacteraceae; genus Ktedonosporobacter; species Ktedonosporobacter rubrisoli. The sequence continues at coordinate 10,546,753 of NZ_CP035758.1, forward strand.
ACAGGACATCTTTACAGGCGTGCTTGCCGGTATAGGGATCGTGTGTTTAGTGTTGGTTGCACTCTCGCAATTTTTATTCCAGCCGCGACAACCAAAATCGTTTCAATACGGAAACGTCACGGTAACCCCATTGAGACGCGGACTTCTCAACCAAATCAAGACGCAATGGAATCTCTTTCTGCTCAAGATACGCTATCGGCGCAAAGCAGGTCATTAGCAGTGAGCCCGAGACGAAATTAAGATACTTGACAAGCCGCTAAAAGCATGATATAGTTCAGATACATTCAACGGGGTGTGGCGCAGTTGGTAGCGCGCATGGTTTGGGACCATGAGGTCCGCGGTTCGAGTCCGCGCACCCCGACTGTGCGGGAGTAACTCAGTGGTAGAGTTCCTGCCTTCCAAGCAGGCTGTCGCGGGTTCGAGTCCCGTCTCCCGCTCCATTTGAAGAACCGTTTCTTTGCTAGCGCTTGACAGGCTGCTTCGTAAGAAGCAAGCGGTGAGCGAACCAGGAAGAGACGGTTTTTCTGTTGTACAAAAGGTCTTGAACGGACACCTGCCTCATTTTGCAGGAAGGACCTGCCCCACGTTTTGTGGGGACCTGCCTTCGAGTGACAACAAACACCTGTCTCGGATTCTCTAAGGACCTGCCTTCGGGTGACGCATTGCCTCACGAAAAATCTTCCTGATAGCGTTCTCGCAATCTCTTCTTGCTGATTTGCTTATGCCTGTTGGGTCGGGCTCGCGCCTAAGATCATCTCTCTTTCAAAAACACAGGTTGGGATCTACAATGCATGCCAAGAGGAAGATTTCTGATGAGGCAAACGGAAGTGGCAGGGCTGTCATGTCGGCTTCAGTTGCTCATCGTAGGCTCGATCATGGGGATGGATGAGCGTGGAAAGAGGATTGTGTCTTCAAACCAGACGCGAGTTGCTGGCGCAGGTTCTGCCTCACTATCGTGGGGCCTCACCTGAGCAGAAACGTCAGTTGCTTGATGCATTTACTCAGAGGACAGGATATCATCGCAAATATGCCATGTGGTTATTGAACCATACCGAACAAGGACAGCAGGCACCTGTGCGTCCACGGCCAGGCCGGTATGGATCGGAGGTGCAGCAGGCATTGGTGCTGGCCTGGCAGGCGGCGAATCGGATCTGTACCAAGCGGCTCATGCCGTTTCTGCCCACGCTCATCGAAGCCTTGGAGCGGCATGGACATCTGCATCTAAGCGCGTCCTGCCCCGAGCAATTACTCAGCATGAGTGCAGCGACGGCAGATCGTCTGCTGTGCTCCCAGCGCGGACGAGGCCCACATGGTCTTTCGACGACACGGGCAGGAACCCTGCTCAAGCAGCAGATTCCCATCCGCACGTTCGAGCAGTGGGATGAAACGCAACCCGGTTTTCTGGAAGCTGATCTCGTCGCGCATTGTGGCTCGCAGGTCGAGGGAAGCTTTCTCTCCACCCTGACCCTCACCGATATCGCCACCGGATGGACGGAGTGCTTGCCCCTGCGCTCCAAAAGCGCCGAGACCGTCCTGGCCGCCTTGCAACAAGCGCGAGCGTGCTTTCCGTTTCCGATTCTGGGACTGGATACCGACAATGGGCATGAATTCATTAATGAGTCCCTGCTCGCCTATTGTGAAGCCGAACACATCACGTTCACGCGAGGACGTGAGGGGATCAAGAATGATCAGTGTCATATAGAGCAGAAGAATGGCGCTATCGTTCGTCAGGTGGTTGGCTATGATCGCCTGGAGGGAGAACGCGCTTACCTCCAACTGGGTGAGGTGTATCAGGCCCTGCGCCTGTACGTGAACGGGTTTCAGCCTTCCATGAAGCTGCAAGCCAAACAGTACGACGGCAGAAAAGTGCGCCGGATCTATGATGCAGCAAAAACGCCGTTACAACGGCTGCTGCTTTCAAAGGTGCTGCCTGCGTCGAAGGAGTATGAGTTGCTGCGGGTGGCCCAGGTGCTCGACCCGCTGCGGCTCTTTCATCACCTGCAAGACTTGCAGCAGGTCCTCTTGGGCTCGACGACGACCGTCTCCCCAGACGTGGATGAGACCTCTCCCGTGGCGGTCCTGCCGTTTTGCATCGAGCGGTGTCTTGCCGGGCCTCGTGCTGCCAACCCAGAGAGTGTGGAGGCGTCACGAGGCGAGGAGGTGCCCCCTGCCGGCGTCGCTGATCCTGTCTCGTCAGGCAAGCGAGAGCACGAGGCAGACCATCAGACCCTATCGGCTTGCTCCTCTCCGGTTGTCCCTTTTCAGCACATCATGGAAGAAAGCCCGTTTTCTTCTCAACCAGCCTCAGAGGAGGGGACAACACGTAGGCCTGCGACAACGAGCGGCATCGCCGCCCAGGATGCCGCCCTATCCGGCAGTGGGCAGCCATTGGCGTCTCACGCGCCTCCCGGCCTCCAACCATCTCGTCACACCCCCTCGGTTCTGACGATTGAGCAAGCGGTCTACGCGTATCTGGAGGATCAGAGAAACCGCCACCGCCGTCCCAAGACCTTGGAGTGGCATCGGAAAGCGTTGGGGTTGTTCGGGCACTATCTGCGTACTGAACACGAATGTGTCCTGCTTGACCAGGTGACGGAAGCGCAGGTGCGTGGCTGGTTGGCGTGGCTCCCTCACTTGCCTACCGTCACTGGCGCTCTTCGCTCACCCAGCACGGTGGCATCCTACGCGCGCTCGGCGCGGGCCTTTTGCCAGTGGATGGTGCGTCATGGGTATCTCTCAACCACGCCTTTTGCACACCTGCCTCTTCCCCAGATGGAAAATCGTTTGCTTCCTCCACTTGCACCAGGGGAATGGGAGCAGTTGCTGCTGGCTTGTCGGCCCCCAAAGGAAACCGGGGTGCTGGCAGAGCAGGCGACCGCGCGCAACCGTGCCATCCTCTGGGTTCTTTTTGACACGGGCATGCGTGCCACAGAGGTCTGTTCGTTGCGTTTGGGGGATGTGGACCGAGAGCAGGGGATCGTGAGCGTTCGGGGGAAAGGCGCGACGGTGCGACGGCTCGCATTGGGGCACGAAGGGCTGCGCCACCTGCTTGCCTACCTGGATGACTATCGTCTGCGTGCAGCAGGGTGCGAAGAGCAAGCAGACGAAGAGTGCCTCTTCCTCTCTGAGGCAAGCCGTCGTCCGCTTACCAAGAGCGGAATAACGCTCTTATTTGACCGGCTCAGGAAGCGCGCTGGGATCATGAGGAAGGGCGTAAGCCCCACCCTGTTGCGTGAGAGCTTTGCGATGCGGTATCTGCAAACAGGCGGCGATCTGGGCACCTTGTGGGAATTGCTAGGGCAAAAGGAAAGTGGCTCGTTCCAACACTACATGCAGATGAGTGATGAGGGGGAGGAGAAAGAGAAGCGGAAGAGGAGTTGAGGAGATGATTCGCTCTATTCAGATAGATGTCTTGAACGAATGCAGATAACGTCATCATAGATCATCTTGAGTGTGAATCGTAATTTTGCAAGGTTATGTAGACGAACTGACGCTTCTTTCCAAACTTGTCCTCAATCTCTCTTGCTTTCCTTCCTCTCTTTCAGATATACTATGAATAATACATCAATTCAAATTGATACAAATGAATTGGAGGAAATGATGGAGACCCTCCTTGTTTCTCTGCCCGATGTGCTCAAGATGGTCTCTCATGAGGTTCGTTGGAAACTGTTGCAACTCCTGGCTCACAGCGATTATCGAGTGCAGGATCTGGTTGGGAGGTTGCAGCTCCCGCAAAACCTGGTGTCGTATCATCTCAAGCAGCTTCGTCAAGGACAGCTCGTGACCGAACGGCGAAGTAGTGCTGATGAACGTTCGATCTTTTACAGTTTGGATGTGGAACACTTCCAGAGCCTGTACCTGGCTGCGGGTGAGACGCTTCACCCGGCGGTCACAGCCGCGATGGTGCCACAACGCCAGGACGAGAGCACGATGCAGGTTCCACTGCGAGTGCTCTTTCTGTGTACCGAGAACAGCGCCCGCTCACAAATGGCCGAAGCGCTCCTGCGTCACCTCAGTCATGGAACCGTCGAAGCGTTCAGTGCGGGCAGCATTCCTGCCAAACACATTCATCCGCTGGCCCGACGCTGTATGGAGGCGCACGGCATTGACATGAGTTACGCCGTTCCCAAACACTTCGAGGTGTTCCTGGGAAAGCCTTTTGATGCGATTGTGACGGTCTGTGATCGGGTCATGGAGTCCTGCCCCACGTTTCCTGGCGACCCGGAGCGCATTCACTGGAGCTTTCTTGATCCTGCCACCATAGAGGGAACAGAAGCTGAACGGCTTCGGGCCTTTGAGCAAACCTCGTTGCAATTAACTACTCGTCTTCGCCTGTTATTGACCCTGTTAGCACGAAAGAAGAAGAGCCCTCGTGAGCAGTGAAACCATCATTGAACGCTCAAGTCCGTCTCGCACTCGCTTCCCACCTGGAAGACTCCTTGAGCCGGGAACCTGGGCAGCCTATGTGGCAGAGGGGCTGGGCACCTTTGGCCTCGTCTTTGCGGGATGTGGAGCAATTATGATTGATACGCTCTCAGGAGGCCAGATCACCCATGTGGGTGTGGGCCTCGTCTTTGGCCTCATCATTACCGTGATGATCTATGCCTTTGGACACATCAGCGGAGCGCATTTCAACCCGGCAGTCACACTGGCCTTTGTTCTAGCGCGGCACTTCTCTGTCCGTCGGCTCATCAGCTATTGGATCGCACAACTGATGGGAGCAATCCTGGCCTCCGGGTGCTTACGGCTGTTGTTTGGTGATGTTGCTCATCTTGGCGCAACGTTGCCTACAGGCAGTGGAGGAGCTTGGCAATCCTTCGGCTTAGAAGCCCTGCTCACCTTTTTCCTGATGATTGTCATCATGGCGATGGCAACCGATACCCGTGCGGTCGGACAGGCGGCAGCTTTGGCGATTGGGGCGACGGTGGCGCTGGAAGCGCTTTTTGCCGGACCTATCTGTGGGGCTTCCATGAATCCTGCCCGGTCGCTGGGACCTGCACTCGTGAGTGGAACCTGGACAGCCCAATGGGTCTATCTCCTCGCGCCACTCGTGGGAGCCGTTGCCGGGGCGCTTCTCTACCGCTGGATGCGTGAAGCCGGAAAGCATTCACGCTCTCATACTGCTCAGGAGGAACCTCATGAATGAATCTGCTCATGCTGCTGCGCAGCCTTTCCGCGTGCTCTTTTTGTGTACCCACAATTCCTCCCGTTCGCAAATGGCAGAGGGGTTGCTGCGCGCACGAGGGGGTGCCGCCTACGAAGTTTTCAGTGCAGGCACCGAGCCGCGAGTGGTGCATCCATTGGCGATCAAGGCGATGCACGAGATCGGGATCGATATCAGTAGTCATCGGTCCAAGAGCCTGGAGGAGTTTCGCGACCAACCACCGATGGACCTGGTGGTGACCGTCTGTGATGAGGCCGCAGAAGCCTGTCCCTTCTTTCCCAATGCGCGTCGCCAGGTCCATTGGGGCTTCCCTGATCCGAGCCGGGTCACTGGTACAGAGGAAGAGCGCCTAGCCGCTTTTCGTCACATTCGCGACCTCATTGCGGCGAAAATCAACCACTTTCTTGCCCGCAAGCCCTCTTTATCTTACGCGCAGTTGTATGCAGCAGCCAAAGCGGAGGAGCAGCGGGCATGAGTCATCTGGTCATTGTGGGCGGCAGCGACGCAGGCATCAGTGCAGCCCTGCGCGCCAGGGAGTTGGATACGAGGGTGCAAATCACGATGATTGTCGAAGACGCGTTCCCCAACTACAGCATTTGTGGCCTGCCATTTTACCTGAGCGGAGAAGTTCCTGACTATCATCAGCTTGCCCATCGAACGCGAGAAGAGATTACAGGCGCAGGAATTGATCTATTGCTCGATCATACAGCACAAGCAATTGGGCCAGAAGCCCATCACGTCACGGTCGTTGATGGAGCTAAGCAGACGCAGCAGATCGCGTATGATCGACTCATTCTCGCAACAGGGGCGAAATCGCGGCGTCCTCTCATTGGTGGCATGGACTTGCCAGGAGTCTTCCCCTTGCATACGATGGAAAGCAGTTTCCAGATGCAGCACTATTTGCAAGCCTCTTCCCCTCGTTCAGCGCTCATTATTGGCGGGGGCTACATTGGGCTGGAAATGGCAGATGCGCTCACGCGGCGTGGCCTCTCTGTCACGCTCATCGAGCATGGGGCGTCCGTGCTCAAAACTGTTGATCCGAGCCTGGGCACACTGGTGCAGGCAGAACTCTGGCGGCAGGGTGTGGCCGTCCACACAGGTATCCAGGTACAACAGATTGCAACCCAACAGGAGCACCTGTGCGTCTCTGGCACCGGAGGGTTTGAAGCACACGCCGATATCGTGTTGGTGGCCGTCGGCGTCGAGCCACGCGCGGAGCTGGCACAAGCCATTGGGGCCGAACTTGGCACGCAGGGCGCGGTGCGCGTGAGCAGGACGATGGCAACATCCGTTCCTGATGTGTTTGCGGCGGGCGATTGTGTGGAAACGTGGCATCGTGTCTTGCAAGGTCCCACCTATCTTCCATTGGGGACCACGGCCCACAAGCAAGGCCGGATTGCGGGTGAAACGGTTGTTGGGGGCGAGCGTCTCTTCGCTGGGACGCTGGGCACGCAGGTGGTGAAAGTGTTTGACCTGGCCATTGCACGCACGGGCCTGCGTGAACACGAAGCACGAGCGGCGGGCTTTGATCCGCTCACCATCGAAGGCACCTACCTCGATCACAAGGTCTATTATCCAGGAGCGCAAACGGTGCATCTGCGCTTGACCGCAGATCGCAGAACGGGTCGCCTCCTGGGCGCTCAGATGGTAGGATCGGTGCAGACAGAAGTTGCCAAGCGCATTGACACGCTTGCCACGGCGTTGTTCCATACAATGACCGTCGAGGCGCTCTCGGATCTCGACCTCTCCTACACTCCTCCTCTAGGCAGTCCTTGGGATCTCATGCAGATGTGCGCTCAGCAGTGGAGCCAGACGAATGTACATCGTGAGCAACAAACTGAAAGGAGGGCATGAAGAACCAACCAGGTGGTAGGCGTGCCCGCACCACCACCGCTGATCGTATCCATTCCAGACGAGAGCATCGTTCATTGCTCACAGGAGGTTCTATGAACACCGCATCACGCGTTCATCGCCGAACGTGCTGGCATCACCCTAGTTTGTTCCTCTTGCTTCCCATTGTGCTCCTGCTTACTGGCTGTTCTGGCTCTACTGCCAACACCCAGACAGGGTGCCCGACAGTGACGGCACTGCGAGGAGCAGGATCAACCTTTGATGCACCGCTTTTCAACAAACTCTTCTCGGTGTATGCTGGGACACCGTGTGGCCTCTCCGTAGACTATTATGCAACGGGCAGCGGAGCGGGAATCAGCCAATTCCTTAATCAACTCGTTGATTTTGCTGCCACGGATGCACCACTCACTGACCGACAACAAGGAAGTCTCCCCAATGGGACCATCCTCCATGTGCCAGTGACACTGGGAGCTGTGGCGATCAGCTATCACCTCACTGGAGTCTCATCTCCTTTGCATCTTTCCGGGGCCGTGCTGGCCTCCATCTACCTGGGCCACGTGAAAAGCTGGGACGATCCGGCTATCGGTCACCTCAACGCAGGCGTGGTCTTGCCCCATCGTCCCATCCAGGTTGTGCATCGCTCGGATGGCAGTGGCACCACGGCCATCTTCACTCACTACCTGGCTCAGATCAGCCCGACGTGGAAACGCACGGTCGGAGACGGAACGTCGGTCGCCTTCCCGGTCGGCGTAGGGAAACAAGGCAACGGAGGCATCGCTGATGCGCTTTCGAGTACGGAAGGCTCCATTGGGTATATTGAGTTGTCCTATGTGACACGGTTGCATCTGGCGGCTGCCTCCATTGAAAACCAAGCTGGCGCGTATGTTGCCCCATCAATTGCCGGAGCACAAGCGGCGGCAGCAGGAGTCGAGACCATTCCTGCGGATCTGCGCTTCTATGTCGTGAATGCAAGAGGCGCACAGGCGTATCCCATCGCTGGGTACTCCTGGGTGCTGGTCTATCGGACTCCTGGCGATGGGGAGAAAGGGAAGGCCCTGGCGCAGCTCCTGTGGAGGATGATCCATGATGGACAGACGTATGCCGAGCCACTGGGCTATGCTCCATTGCCAGCAAGCATCGTGACCAAAGGCGAAGGGCAGATTCGCTCCATGAGGTGTGGCAGCAGTGCAATGGCTTGTTTCACCAGATAACCGTCCGCTATGCGACGTGTGAACGAGTGGGAAGCGAGCAGCGGAATGATCATCTATCGAACGCTCTCCTTTTTCCTGAACTGTCTGTGCGGCCTGCTCTTTGGTGCCAGCATCGGCCTGGTGCTGGGAGTCCTCATCGCTGGATCAGCGGAGAGCTTTTTCTGGCTCTTTTCCTGGGGAGAAACCGTGCTCATGACCATCGGAGCCGTCGTGGGGAGCGGACTAGGCATTGCTCTCGCACTGGTAGTGGATGCCGAATTACGACAGCTCTGATGGAGGAGGAGCGCGATCTTGTTCCGCCTCCGAAGAAAAGCCTCTCCCCGGATTGACAGACTCCTCCTCTTCTGCTATGCTTCTCGCATCGACATTTCCCGATATGATGAAGTGAGTAGCCGATGAGTACACTGACACCCGAACTGCAAGCATTTTTGTACGGCCTTGCCAGTGAGACGCGCCAGCACATCTTGTTTGAGGTGTTTATCGATGGGCAAGAGCATACCGTGGGACAGGTCGCCGAGCGTTCCGGCCTGGGACAATCCACCGCCTCGGAACATCTGGCCGTCTTAAAGCGTGCCGGAATCCTCATATCTCGTCGTGAAGGCAAGGAAGTCTATTATCGCCCGCAACGCGAGGGAGTCCTGGCGCGGCTTGCCCAACTGACCGATCTGCTGACCCACTGCTGTCAAGAATAGCCTCCGATCCGTAATCCATGCTCACTCATCGTTCTTTTTTTCTTTCATTTCGTCATTTCGTGAAATGTAAAAATGTTTGACAGGAGAGCACTATGTTTGAAACGCTAGTCATTGGCGCAGGGCAAGCTGGGCTTGCCGCAAGCTACTATCTTCACCGAGCAGGAGTGGATTTTGCGGTGCTGGAAGCCGGGAACACCCCAACTGGCTCCTGGTCCCAGTATTACGAGAGTTTGCAGCTTTTCTCTCCGGCACGCTATTCGTCGTTGCCTGGTCTCCCCTTTCCTGGGCCACCAGATCGCTATCCACACCGTGATGAGGTCTGTGCGTACCTACAGTCCTATGCTGATCATTTCCAGTTTCCCATCCACTTCCACCAGGAGGTGACGCACATCAAGCCGGTGGAAGCAGGCTTCCAGGTGCTCACAAGAGCAGGAGAGCCGTATCAGGCACGCACCATCATTGCTGCCACCGGCCCCTTTCGCCAACCTGCTCTCCCAGTCTTTCCCGGCCAGGACACTTTCGGCGGACAGATCCTGCACTCGGCAACCTATCGAAGCCCAGACCACTTTGCTGGACAACGGGTGCTGGTGGTGGGTGCCGGGAATTCAGCCGTGCAGATTGGGGTGGAACTGGCACAAGTGGCACAGGTGACGCTCACCAGTCGCGGTCCCATTCGCTTTCTGCCGGGGCGTCCATTGGGACGAGATGTGCATTTCTGGTTGTGGCTTCTGGGAATAGATCGGTTCCCCCTCTCGGCCTTCTGGCAACGCATAAAGAGCAACCCGGTCCTCGATACCGGACGCTATCAGTCAGCCATCGCGGCAGGCACGCCTTCCTGGCGACTCCTCTTTGAGCGCCTCACGTCAGGTGGTGTGATATGGACAGATGGCCGGGAAGAACCAGTGGACAGCATCATTCTGGCGACCGGCTATCGTTTTCAGCCTGACTATCTTACGGGCTTGGGTGCCTGGGATGCGGAGGCGCAGATCCTCCAACAGGCGGGGCGCAGCCTCACGGTACCAGGGCTTTTCTATATGGGACTCTCCTTCCAGCGCACGTATGCATCTGCTACCCTGCGTGGAGTGGGTCCCGATGCCATGCGGGTCGTTCGCCAGATCAAGCACAGACTCCAAACCATACGCCACCGTGAGTAGCACAGCCGTTTCCTATTTCGTTGCTCTTGACAACGATTCAGCAACCAACTATACTTGCCCGTAGATTGTTGCGTGAAGCAACGAATGAAACAGGAGGAATCTGATGACACAGGACCCATCGACTGGAGCCTTGTTGCGCGAAGTGGCACGCCTCCACGTGCAGTTACAGCGCAACTGTGTGGCCGAATGTTCCGGCACGACAGCCACGCAATGCACCGTTTTGACTGAACTGGGTCGCAGTGGTCCCCTCACGCTTGCCGCACTCAGTCGCCGGATCGGCTTTGACAAAAGCTGGACCAGCCGGGCAGTTGAGAATCTGGTGCAAGAGGGGTTAGTCGAAAAGGTGCCAAGTCAGACAGATCGCCGCACTGTGCGCTTATCGCTCTCATCCCTTGGGCAAGCACGTTTACAGGATTTGAATCAGATGCTCAATGGATTAGCTGATCAGGCGCTCGAACGCATTCCGACCGAGGAGCACGCCTCTGTCCGTACTGCCTTGGAGTGGTTGCAGAAGGCGCTGCTCGATCTGGCTGAGGACAAACAGTTTCCTCCGGCAGAGGTGGAAGGAGGTTCGTCATGCACGTGCGTGTAGCAGCACCGACCGATGCAGCCGCCATCACAGCTATTTACAACCAGGGCATTGAAGATCGCGTGGGCACCTTTGAGATCGAACTGCGCACGGAGGCGATGGTGGCATCCTGGTTTGATGGGAGGCACCCGATTGTTGTCGTCGAAGCGGAACAAGCGGTCATCGCCTACGCCTCCACCTCCCCCTATCGGCAGCGGGCTTGCTATGCTGGGATCGCTGAGTTTTCTGTCTACGTCCGACGCGACTGGCGAGGCAAGGGGGCTGGTCGTCTAGCTCTCTCCCACCTGATGCACGAATGTGAGGCAGTAGGCTTCTGGAAACTGGTGTCGCGCATCTTCGTAGAAAACGACGCCAGCCGCCAATTGATGAGATCGCTCGGATTCCGCGAAGTGGGCATCTATGAGAAACATGGGCAACTGGATGGAGTCTGGCGCGATGTGGTCATCGTGGAATATCTGTTCGCGCGCAACCTCGCCCAGGTGTAGCTCTCGCCAGACCGACGGAGCGGTGCGTCCTTTCGCTCGCTCGTCCGTCTCTGTGAACAGAGCACATGAGTGCTTTGAGAAGATTCTTCTGTGTAAAGGATAGAAACGAACATGCAAGAACATTCCCTTCCGGTCGCGATTATTGGTGCTGGCCCCGTCGGGCTCGCTGCTGCTGCCCATCTGATTCGCAAAGGAGAGGCCCCCCTGCTTTTTGAGGCGGGTTCAACCGTCGGAGCTTCAATGCTGCAATGGGGACAGGTCCGCCTCTTCTCTCCCTGGCGCTACTTGGTCGATCAGAATGCCCAGGCATTGCTCGCCGAGCAGAACTGGCAGGCACCTGATCCCGAAACCTATCCCACTGGGCGTGAGATGGTTGAGCGGTATCTGTTCCCGCTGGCCCAGGTCCCCTCGATTCAAGCAGCCCTTCGGCTCCAGACTCGCGTGACAGCGGTCAGTCGGCTGAGCATGGACGAAGTGAAGACGCCGCAGCGAGAAGAGACTCCCTTTGTCGTGCGCATCCAGTCGGCGGATGGAGAGGAGCAGGATCTGCTGGCGCGAGCGGTCATCGACGCATCAGGAACCTATCAGACCCCCAATCCTCTGGGAGCGCATGGTCTGTTTGCCTTGGGCGAGCGGTCCCTGAGCGAGCACATTTTTTATGGCATTCCTGACGTGTTAGGGAAGGAGCGAGGACGCTATGCCGGACGCCGCGTGTTAGTCGTGGGGAGCGGACATTCCGCGCAGCAGACACTGTTGGAACTAGCGAAGCTCTCCGAACAGGACCCTGCAACGCAGGTGCTCTGGGCGATCCGCCGTTCTGCTGTGCAACAGATGTTTGGCGGTGGTGAGAGTGATGAGTTGCCGGAGCGGGGACAACTCGGCCTGCGTGCGTCTCGCCTCCTGGAGCAGGGGAAGGTGTGCCTGTTTGCCGACGTACAGATCCACGCGCTGACGAGAGATGCGCAAGGGATCATGATTGTTGGAGAAGAAGAGCGCATCGGTCCGGTGGATGAGATCATTGCCACCACGGGATTTCGCCCGGATCTCTCGTTTGTGCGCGAATTGCGACTCGCCCTTGATCCTGGCCTGGAAAGCCCGGTGGCCCTCGCCCCGCTCATTGACCCCAACCTCCATAGCTGCGGGACAGTTCCCCCACATGGTGTAGATGAATTAGCACACCCGGAACCCAACTTCTTCCTGGTGGGCATGAAGAGCTATGGGCGTGCTCCAACGTTTCTGGCGCTGACCGGGTACGAGCAAGTTCGTTCCATTGTGGCGGCGCTCTCTGGTGAGTGGGAGGTTGCCCGCACGGTTGAGCTCGTCTTGCCCGAAACTGGTGTCTGTTCCTCCGACGGAGGATCGTGCTGCGCTCCTGCTGCCAGTCCTTTGCTCACCATTGGTGTCACGCGCCGGTCGCTGGGAACAGTGAGCCACTAATCGTTCCCTGAGAAGCCAAGAAGAAAGAACAGCAATGGGCAGACGGACACGCACGGCACCCTATTATGGATGGGTCTTGATGGTGGTGCTGGGGATCACTACCATCATTTCCTATGGCACCACACAATACCTCTTTGGTGTGTTGGTGGTTCCCATCAGTAGCAGTCTGCACTGGAGTCGGGCCAGTGTTTCAGGGACCTATGCCGTTGGACTCATAGTGGCTGGCGTGCTTGGGGTCCCCATTGGCCCCCTGCTCGACCGCTTCGGAGCACGTGTGCTCATGAGTAGCGGCTCGGCTCTGGCAGGGCTTTCCCTCATCGGACTGGCGCAGATGCAGACGCTGTGGCAGTTCTATGTGCTCTGGTCCGGTGGGTTGGGTCTGGCAATGGCACTCACGCTCTATCCGGTCACCTTCACCGTGGTCGCCAACTGGTTCGTGCGCAAACGCGGAGCGGCCCTTGCTGTGCTGACCTTGGTTGGCGGATTGTCCTCTCCCATCTGCATTCCCCTCTCAGGAACGCTCGTCGCTCACATTGGCTGGCGTGCCACCCTGGTTGTCCTGGGACTCGCGCAACTGGTACTGGCGCTGCCCTTGCACGCACTTCTGCTGAGGCGCCACCCAGAGGATGTAGGCTTGTCTCCTGATGGAGAGCCAGCATCAGTTGCACCAGCGACGATGGGACTGCCTGGCACCTCACTCCAAGAGGCGGTAAGCAGTCCCACTTTTTGGATGCTCACCGCCTCCCTGTCCTTCGTGATGCTGGGAAGCACGGTGGTCTTTGTGCATCAGGTGGCTTTCATGATTAGTCGCGGCTACGATCCTGTTCTGGCTGCGACCCTCTCTGGAATGCTCGGCCTAGTCAGTCTTCCGGGCCGCTATGTCTTCAACATGCTCAGTAGCCGTATCAGCACCCAATCGTTACTGCTGCTCAGCGTGGTGGCACAAGCCGTCGGCATGGCGGTGTTGGTCCTCTCGTCCTCTCTGCTCTGGTTGGTCCTCTATGTGATCATGTATGGAACCGCCTATGGAGCTTTCTCTCCCTTGCGAGCAAGCGTGATGGCCGATCACTTTGGTCGCCGCGCCTATGGTTCGATTACAGCAGTGCAAGGGGTTCCTGTGGCAGTGTGTGCGGCTCTGGGACCAATCGCCGCAGGATGGCTCTATGACAGTCTGCACCACTATGAGTTGGCCTTCTGGATCTGCGCTGGCGCATTTCTGCTCGCGGCTCTTGGTCTGCTTCTGACCACACAACCCCACTATGAACACGGACGCTTTGCCCAGATGAGTGCAGAGCGGCACGAAGAGGTGACCGGGAACAGAGAGGAATGAACAGGAGGGCAGGTGCGTCTTTTTGGTGGCATCCCCGTCTACCAGGAGAGAACAACCATGAGGAAGGAAGATGATCCATATGGGGATAGCAACTGAGCAGGTGTGGGAAGCCTTTCACACCCCACTCTTACAGTTCATTCGCAAGCGGGTTGCAGATTCTGGAACGGCAGAGGATCTCTTGCAAGAGGTGTTTTTGAAGATCCATCAGCAGGTCGAGACGCTCAAAGAGGTCAAGAAGCTGGAAAGCTGGGTCTATCAAATCACGCGTCACGCCATTATCGATTATTATCGCAGCACCAGACCAACCACGCGCCTTGAGGAACCAGAAGTAAAAGCGCTTCCAGAAGCGTTGCCCGACGACGATATCGTGAGCGAATTGTTTCCTTGCGTCCGAGCCATGATCAACAACTTGCCTGAGCCGGATCGGCAAGCCCTGGTTCTCACTGAGTATCAGGGGCTGACGCAGAAAGAGCTAAGCGCGCGCCTGGGTCTTTCCTTTTCTGGTGCGAAGTCGCGGGTGCAACGAGCGAGAGAGAAACTCAGACAGATGCTCCTGGCATGCTGTCACTTCGAGCTGGATCGTCGCGGGCATATCATTAACTATCAATCCCGCTGTCACTGTTGTGTTGCAGGTTCCTGTTGTACCGACGAAACTCCGCAACCGTTGATCCCGCTCACTGTGCGTCCTTTGTGAAGGTCTTCCGTCTACAGGAGTAGAACAGCACAAAGAAACCACCTGGATCGTGGGATGTGCATCCGGGAAAAGAAGGAAAGGAAACTGATGAGTACCGTTCCAACGAATGATGAACAATTACGCGCCGAGGTGCGCGCACGCTATGCCAAAACGGCGTTGCAGGTGCTCGGCACAGAGCAGCCAACAACACAGAGTTGTTGCGGGCCAAGTTGTTGTTTGCCCAGTACACCAGCCGTGACGACAGTACAGAAGAGCGCAACAGAAACGTCAGCATGTTGTGGATCAAGCTGTTGCTCCACCGAGGCGTCTGGAAGCCCGATCATTTCCGATCTCTACACACAGGACGAGTTAGGGACGATTCCACTAGCCGCAGCCCTGGCCTCACGTGGATGTGGCAATCCAACCGCTCTAGCTGAGCTGAAACCTGGTGAAAAGGTGCTGGACCTGGGCAGTGGTGGTGGCATCGATGTCTTGCTCTCTGCCAAACGAGTCGGGCCATCAGGCTTCGCCTACGGTCTGGATATGACGGATGAAATGTTGACTCTGGCTGAGCGCAGCCGTGTCGAGGCAGGTGTGGAGAACGTGCGCTTTCTCAAAGGCGTGATTGAGGCCATTCCCTTGCCTGAGAGCAGTGTGGATCTGGTGATCTCGAACTGTGTCATTAATCTGTCGGCAGACAAAGGGCAGGTCCTGCGTGAAGCGTATCGCGTCCTCTCACCTGGTGGGCGGTTCGCCGTCTCAGATATTGTCTTTCAAGGGCAGATCCCGCCCGTCCTTCGTGCCGATTTGGAATCCTGGGCTGGCTGCATCGCGGGAGCCCTGGAAGAAGAGACCTACCGGCAGTTGCTCAAAGCCGCCGGGTTTACCGAGATCGACGTTGAGGTCACACGGCGCTATTCATTGGATGATATCAGTGAAAGCGGGGCAAGTGCTTCTCTCGCTGCACTTACAGCCGATGAGCGTGCTGAGGTGGATGGAAAGTTTGTCAGTGCCTTTATTCGCGCCCGAAAACCATCTCAGAAGTAACGTTTCACAAAGGGAAGACGTGCTCACAGCCGTCTTCCTTTTCCACTAATCTCCCCCCTCTTTGTGATCGAGCCGATCTCGATGGGACCTCAACTCAAAAGGGAGGGCACTTTGTCCAAAGGGGTTGACATCTCGTTATACAGAACGGCGGTCTCATCATTGCTCTTATGGGATCACTTCATTTGAGCAATCATAGCAAACACCTGACTCTATTGAATTTTTGTGTTCGTGAGATATGGCAGCGCGTTCTGAGCCAACATAAAACCTCGGTAAATGATATTGCTCTGCTGTGGTAGAATACTTCCATGCCATTACAATCTAACTTTACTCTTCCTGCCCCCAAGTATTGGGAAGAATTTGAGGATATGCTCTGGGATCTTTTCAGAGCGGTATGGAAAGATCCAAATGCGAAAAAAAATGGCCGATCAGGGCAACAGCAACATGGTGTAGATGTCTACGGTCAACCAGGTCAGAAAGAAAAGTGGGCGGGGGTTCAAGCCAAGAAGAAAGATCAGCTTGCCGACTCTTCTGTTACTGAGGAAGAATTACAAGCGGAAGTAAATAAAGCGAAACAATTTAAGCCTGGACTATCAGAGTATATACTAGCCACCACAGGACAACGCGACCAAAAAATCCAAACGAAAGCAAGATTGATTACCACAGCCCACCAAAAAGAAGGGTTATTTAGCGTCCATGTTTATAGCTGGGAAGATATAGAAGCATTATTAAATATCCATACCGATGTTCGTAATCGATGGTATCCTGACCTGATATCAGATAACATATCAGTAGAAACACTAGAAGTTGTAAATAGAATTGAGAACGCACAAAAAGAACAAATTTTAGCTCAGAAGGGAGATAGCGCTGAAATAAAGGATCTTCTTATCTCCCTCCACCAAAAGATAAGCAGTCTTCCTCCCTCCGTTGCTGTTTCAGGAACTGGATCAAAGTTCTACCAATTGGCACTTGATCAATCAAAGGTGCTTTTAGATCAGTTTAAGCCCCAAACTGCCCTCTCTCTCCTTGAACCATTAAGAACGAAGGCGTGGGAAGATGCCGACTCGATGACAAAATGGAAAATTTTAAATAATATTGCCTCGGCAAAACTGCAACTACATGAAGATCAAGACGCTGCGCAGTTGTTCATTGAAGCGGCTCAGTATAACCAGGATGATGAAAGGGCTTTATGCAATCTGGCTTTGGCGCATCTCCTTTTGAATAACTTAACGGAAGCAGGAATATATCTAGAGACAGTCCTCCAGAAAAATGTTGCGAATGAAAGGGCACATGTCGTAAAAATACAACTTCAATCTCTCCAGAATGAGGATTTTGATACCATTGTCCAACAGATACCAAATGAATTGAGAGGATCACAAGACATCGCAACTGCTTTAGGCGATGCTGCTGGAAAGAGTGGTAGCTTACAGAACTCTCGGTATTGGTACGAGGTAGCATTTAAAAGGAAGGAGAAATCTCCAGGGATCGCTTTTGCTTACGCAACAGCGATGTTGGTTCCTCTTGCAGAAAATAAGGTAATACTGTACACAGGCAAACCTACGCAAGATCAAGACGCTCAATTAGCAAATATTCTAAAAATATACAATAGCGCATATGCAGAAATATCAGGTTCTGAATGTTATGATTTAAAATCTGAATTTTTCTTCAACAGGGGTGTTGCTTACAGACTGAAAGGCGAGTATGAAAATGCCGCGAAAGATTTTGACTTGGCGTTAGAGTTACAGCCAGAAAATGAACGATATATTTTTCGGAGAGCTGAGCTTGCACTTATTGCAGGAAAAGAAACTGTTGCCATCTCTTTACTTGAGAAGATCAAAACATCGAAAGCAGTACCCGCTGTACTTCTTCTTGCTGAAATATATAGAGAAAATGCAAACGTCCCTCAAGGAAAAGAGATACTCACAACCTATTTAGAAAGTGATCCTCCTGCTAAGTTTAAAGAGGCGGCTGATCGTTTGCTCATTGAGTTATTGTTGATTTGTGGAGATTACGAAGAAGCAGAGAGCAAGTCAGCAGCGCTCGTATCAGCACAGAAAGAAAATGTGTCGTGTCTGCTGATACGAGCAAAAGTATTGAGCACTCTTAAAAATGAAAGCGAAACACAAGAATGTCTGTCCGCAGCGCGAAAACTCGTCACTGAAAATTCTCCATTCTTAGATATTGTACTTTTAGCTGACCACTATTTTTCGCTCGGAGAGTATCAAAATGCTGCGGCACTCTACGAGCTTATTGTTGATACTTCTGTTGATACTGATATCACTCGTAAGCTGCTCGCTTGTTATCATCAAGAAGGAAACGAGAAAGAAGCGTTAAAAATATGCAGTCTCTTGAGACAATTATATGGACCCCTGAAAAGAATTACAGAGATCGAATCATATATCTATGAAGGAATAGGAAACTTACAAAAAGCAGAAGAAGTATGTAAGGAATATATCGCGCGATACCCAGATGATCTCAATATGCAGCTCAGGCTCGCTATGATTTATTTCCGCGAACAAAGCCTCGACGAATTAGATAGCTTTTTGAAACAACGTCATTCTCTCTCTGATGCTTCATTAGAAAACAGAGTACATCTCAGCCAATTGTTAATAGTTCGTGGTTTTAATCATGAAGCCTTAAAAATAATGTACGAAACAAGGAGAGATTTTTTTGATGAGGCGGACGCTCATTTCTCTTATATTGCTCTGTTCTTTCGAGGAGCAAGAGAGCATGATCCGTTTCTGGAGGTAAAGGAAGTAGCTGAAGACACAGTGGTTTTTGTGCAAGATGGCTTTGGCAACAGGAAATTTTATATCATTGAAAATAGATTGAGTGCAGATCCTGGAAGACAAGAATTCAAACTCACCCATCCAATAGCCAAGAAACTCCTGGGGAAAAAAGTTGGTGACAAAATATCGCTAGTAGAAAGTCCACAAAAAAAGGAAGTAACGATAGAGGAAATAAAAAGCAAATATGTTCATGCACTTCATGAAAGCGCAGCAACTTTTGAGACGTATTTCCCTGATGCAAAGGGGTTCTATGTTCTAAACCTAACCATGTCGCGAAATCCCAATAACGAGGAGGAGGTAGACTTCTCTGTCCTTTTTGAGCAGATTGACCGACGGCATAACTATGTAAACCAGGTAGTAGGTTTTTATAAAGATGGGAAAGCAACTATCGGAGCTTTGGCAAAACTGCTAGGGATAACCACAATTGAAGCATGGAGTGGATTTGTAAACGATCCTCATGTAGGGATTATCTGTGCAACTGGTGATCCGTATGAAAGTGCTGAGGTAAGCAGGATACTTACTGAGGATAATCCCAAACTTGTTCTTGATATTACCTCTATTATGACAATGCATGGCTTGGGAATTATTGACGAGGTTGTTAATGTATTTGGGAAAATTGCAGTCGTGCAAACTACCGTTGATCAATTAACAAATCTGATAAATAGTAGGACTGGATTAGATGAAAAAGGATTTATGTCTCTTGGAAAAGAGGGAGAACATTATATAAAGGAAGATGTAAGTGCCGGACAGATAAGAAAAAACACAGAATACTTACAATCCATCTTGGAATCGGTCAAGGAAAATTCCGAAGTAATTCCTTGCGAGGAGGCTTTAACAATACCTGTGGGTCAACGTGAAAAGCTCTATAGCCTCTTTGGTCATGATGCAATTGACTCTATTCTCTTAGCAAAACAAGAAAAAAGAATATTGGTGTCAGAGGATGAACGACTGAGAAGCTTTGCTAAAGGTTCCTATACTGTTCATGGCGCATGGACACAACCTATAGCGAGACAGCTACTGAGTAGAGGCAAAATAGAGAAAGAAAGATATCAAAAATTAGTTATCAAATTAATAAATTCAAATCATCATTATATAAGTATTGAAGCAGAAACCTTAGAAGAAGCTGCGAAGCAATCTTCGTGGAGGCCAGATAGGCAATTTGAAAAAGTTGCTGGAATACTCAGTGGAGGAAAAACTGACGACTTTTCAGCAATCGATGTTGCAATAAATTTTATATATAAGCTCTACACACAACAGCTTTTCCTTGCCGACCCAGCTATTTTGCTATTCACTATTCTTGATCTGTTATTTACAGCAAGACCTAAAAGAAGGATGTTATTCGCTGAATTCATAAAACGCATAAAAAGTAAGTTCTTGTTGTTTCCAATTCAACAACGAGAGATCGAACTGCTAATAAATCAATGGGTAGGCAGGCAAACAATTTTTTAACAGAGTAGTTGTTCTTTTACATTTAAAATAACTTACTACGCTGATTTTAGCACAAACAAACATATTAAATCTAATCGATATCGGCGTGTTCCTGATCTCTTTCCTTTCATTAAAGAGGTACAGCGAACAAAGACCCCGGATTATCGCACGAGAGCAGAAAACGCCAGCTATTCTGATGTCCGTTGCTTCAACGTCCAAGCGCTATTGGTAAATACATCCAACATCTGGGTCGGCATTTCCCGATGAAAAGCTGATTTTACCTAAGGTGTTTGGCTCTCTTGAGACTGATGCTTCCACTGGCCACTGAGGAGCATTGTTGCCAGAGGTGGAGAGACCAGGGAGATCAACGCACAGACAGTTCTATTCTGCTTGCTGAGCTTTCCCAGATGTTAGAACCCTTAAGGTGACAAGTGAGCAGGTTTTCGGGCTCTTGCTCACTTTCGGTGGAAAACCTCAGCAGATCTCAGGGGAAACGAGAAAAAGACTTCAGAGCAACCGCTTCGTCCACCATCGCCGTTTGCGCTAAATGCTGCTTCCAGGTTTTCTTCCTGGCTCGAACACGCTGTTTGTGATCTTCCTGGTTCGTTTCCAGGTTTTCTTCCAGGTGTTTTTCTGATCGTTCCGTTTGGAAACAGCCATCATCTGTTACGTCTTCTCATGTTCTGGATGGTGAATAAACATTCACCATGATAGCAAGGTTGAACCTCATCAGCAGAGAACTCACGTCAATGAATGAACAACTGCTTCAAGAACGAAAGGTGCCACACAAATATATGCAAGATATTGGATTAGTCTAATAATGATTACAGGCTATAATACGATCAAGAGATATAAAAATGAAAACGAACCTTCAATGCACGTCCGAGGGCCAAAAGAGATCCTCGGACGTGCATTATCCCTATACTTTTATGGTGAATCTTTGGCACGCGAGGACTTGAGTGCCGAGACTTGCCCATCCCGCAGGTGAGTCCTCAAGGCGAAAAAGAATGGACAAACGGTAGGCCTTGGTGTGATTTTGATGTTATCTCGATGTGAAAACGTGAAGCTTGTCAAGAAGCCAACTGACGCGCACATTGAAACGTCTTTAACGTAAACGACGTAACGTTTCATCTGGCTTATAGAGCAAAAACAACGTTATTCAAATGTTTTAACGTTAGCATCTAGAGTATATCAAAATCATACGCCTTCTACGTTGTTGTCATCGCGAAATCCACATCGAGATAATTGATGAAAAGACACGACATCTGAGCAATTCTGTTAGCGTCGCAAACGTTCCCAGACAAACCGGATAATTGGAATATCCATCGTCCAGCTACATCTTCTCTGTTGCCAGTAGATGCTTAACTGCCAGAATAATGCTCGAATATCTAATATTTGCTCATTTTTCTCTTGATACCTTTTAATAGAATGAGGAAGCATTCCAACCAGTACCCAGAGCCAGATCCAATTGATGTCCATCGTCATCGCTCCTTATCATAAGAAGGATGATGCGCGCAATCATCTTCTGTGTGTTATGTTGTTGATCGATCTGATCCTATGGTAAACTTTCCAATGTTGGGTTCCGCTATCCAATCACTATCCAATTTGTAGGAGGGATTAAAGTCGAAGTGGATTCTTCAGGTATCCAACCTTTCGGCGAGGTTCTCAGGAGCTTCCGTGAGCGAATACATCCGAAGGTTACTCAGCAGAGGCTAGCTGATGCACTTGGGGTTAATCGGCAGGCTGTTGTCGCTTGGGAACGCGGTGACTATCCGCCCAAGGACCGAGCACGTGTCTTAGAAATAGCTAAATATTTGTGTTTAAATGACGAAGAAACAAACGCACTACTCCGAGCTTCTTTGCTTGATCCTCTTCCTCATTGGAACATACCCTTTCACCGCAATTTCTTTTTCACAGGGCGTGATGATATCCTGGAGCAACTTCATAGTGCTCTTACGCCTGGAAAGGCCGCTGCTTTAACGCAGCCTCAAGCCATCTCTGGACTTGGAGGAGTGGGGAAAACTCAGACTGCTATCGAGTACGCATACCGCTATCGAGGAGAGTACAGTGCTGTAATCTGGGTTCAGGCCGATTCGCGGGAAGTATTATTTTCAGAGTTCGTGAAACTTGGGCAGCTTTTAAATCTTCCGGGGTTATATGAGAAGGATCAGAACCAAGTGATTAATGCTGTAAAGCGTTGGCTCAAGAATCATAAAGGATGGATACTAATATTCGACAACATCGAAGACTTACTTTTAATTGAGGATTTTCTCCCTTCCGATTATCAAGGATGTGTATTGATTACAACCCGTTCCTCTGTGGCAGAACCTGTTGCCAATACCATCGAAGTAAGGAAGATGACCGAGCAAGAGGGCATTCTTTTCTTTCTGCGACGAACAAAGATTCTTACTATTGATGCACCTATCGATCAAGTGTCACAAGAGCATTACATTTTGGCAGAGCAAATTTGGGATCTTATGGATGGCCTTCCTCTCGCAATTGATCAAGCAGGAGCATACATTCTTGAAACAGGTTGTGGTATGATTCATTATCTTGAACGGTACCAACAACGGCGTGTTGAACTGCTAAAAACACGGGGAAAATTCCCATCAGGTCATCCAGATTCCGTTTTCACTACATTCTCTCTAGCTCTTGAAAAGATCCAAGACAATAATAATGCACTGGAAGTGCTATATATATGTGCATTCCTAAGTCCAGATTTTATTCCAGAGGAGCTCTTTTATTACGAGTTTGAATTTATTCCGAAATATCCAGCTTTTCTCATGACGCGGAAGAAGAAGGATATTGTTATTTTTGACCAGGCAATAGCAATTTTAAAGAATTATTCGTTGATCCATCGCGATACTACTAATAATACTATTTCACTCCATCGTCTACTACAAGCTGTAATTTTAGAAAATATGGATAGGGAAAAGGGTAACTACTATGCAAAAGAATCATTAAAAAAAGTTGCTGGTGTCTTCCCAGAAGGGAAACCTGAAGAGTGGATAAAGTGTGAACGCTATCTTGCTCAAGCTCGGCATTGTGTAGAAAATAACCTCGCAGATCGTTTCTTACCAGAAACTGGCTTCTTGCTCAATAAAGTAGGATTTTACCTTACTCAGAGGGCACGTTATAGCGAAGCTGCGCCATTGTATCGACGAGCTTTAGTAATCTGGAAAGACTGGTTCGGGCTTGATAGCCTCTATGTATCAGTAGTACTTAGCAATTTGGCTGCTCTTTATTGCGACCAAGGACAATACAGTAGAGCAAAAAAACTTTCGCAGCAAGTTCTAAAAATTAGAGAACAACATCTGGAACCTAATCACCTTGATATTGCACAAGCCTGCGACGGTTTGGCAACAGTGCTTTACAACGAAGGTCAGTACAGTGATGCAGAATCTCTCTATCAACAGGTACTAACAATTCGTAGACTCCAGCTACCTCCTAATCATCCTGCTATTGCAGACATTCTTGATCATATGGGAAGACTTTACTATAGCCTTGGTAAATATGATCAAGCAGAACAAATGTATCGCGAAGTAATTGTCATTAGTGAAGAATACAAACCTAATCATCGTAAATTTGCATTATATGTTAATAATTTAGCATCTCTTTATCACGATCAAAAAAGGTACAGCGATGCAGAATTATTATATAAACGTGCATTGGCAATCTGTGAGGACCAGTTAGGGCCTGATCACCCTGACATAGCAACCAACCTTAACGATCTCGCAGAACTATACCGCGAACAAGGTAAATGCACAGAAGCAGAGACATTACATCGTCGTGCTCATATGATGAGAGTGTGCGTATTAGGGCCTGACCATATTAGCACTGCTCAAACCCTTAATAATCTTGCACTACTTTATCATGATCAGCATCGATATAGTGAAGCAGAACCACTCTATCGACAGGTATTAACAACCTGGAAGCAACAATTAGGAGAGGATCACCTAGATGTGGCTCTATGTTTAAGTAATCTGCAGGGCTTTGTCGTGATCAACACAAGTATGCCGAAGCAGAAATATTACAGCAAGAGGCATTAGTAATTCATGAACAAAAACTGGGAGAGGATCATCTAGACACGGCTCAAAGTCTCAACGATCTTGCACTGCTTTATCATTATCAAGGTAAGTATATGAAAGCTCAATTGTTATATCAGCGCGCATTAGTAATTTATGAACGAAAAATCGGAACCAATAATCCTCGTACGATGGGTGTGAGGAAAAATTATCTTACTCTTTTGCAAGAAATGAAGGGCACAACACTTCAGCGAAAACAACAAACAAAGCAGCATCTGATAAAACCAAGTCGCGTGAAAAATACTTCACGCAAATATAAGAACAAGAAGAGACACAAGCGCTAAATTTCCTTACTTTATTTCACAGATACATATTAAGAGGGTGCGCTAACTTTACTAAACCACACCATTGAAAATGGGCAAGACAGAATTATGAAAGATGTATATGGTTATATGTCACATCGCACCCTCTTTCCGTCAGAATCGCAGCGATAGGTCTGTAGAAAAATTATCTGCCAGGGGCAGAGAACATCCAACACCATCCTTGTAGTCGTTTTGCTGTCGTTGTGATGACATTCCAGGCTATTTCTAGGAATGTCTCTCTCAGAAACACCCTCTTTCGGGGCTGACTGTTCTGGTGTGTAGTCATTTCGCACCATTTTGACGACAATCTGGGAGGAGTTCTGCTCACAGAGACCACCAATCATCCCTCTTCGTTGGAAACGTCGAATGCTTCTCGCGAGCGTTGATGTGCGGCGCGAGAGCAGTCCCCGGTGAGTTGATGAGATGGTATTAGGAAGGGAATGAACTGAGAAAACGTTCGACGTTCGGGGTTCTCATCATGGCTCTCGTGGTCTCACTTCGTTCTAAAGGTCATAGCAAACACCTGTCCCTATTGCGTTTTCTGTCTCTCTCGTGTATAGTTGTTCCATAAGAGCCTTGAACAAACCTGCCTTATAAATTTGTGAGCACTTTTGTCAGAAGGCGCAAGAAATGCTTGCGAACACTTTTGTCAGAAGACGTAAAAAATGCATGTGAACACTTTTGTCAGGCCCGCTCACATGTTTGGTAGAGTTGTTCAACCCGCTAGCAAAGCGGATTCATAAGAAACAAGCGGTGATCCTGTGCCACCCTGCCTTCCAAGCAGGCTGTCGCGGGTTCGAGCCCCGTCTCCCGCTCTTCTTAGAAGACCGTCGTTCTCAAAGTGCTTCACAAGCTGTTTCAGAGGAAGCGAGCAGTGATGCCAGATGAGGGCGACGGTTTTCTTTTTGATCAAAAGGCGTTCAACAGACACCTGCCTTTGTTTTCAGGGAAACACCTGCCTCGCGTTCCACGTTCTGACAAAAGTGTTCACAAGCCATTCCCTCCATGACCACCTGCCTATCCACCAAAGCCAACACCTGCCTTCATGGGAACGCACCAACCTGCCTCTCAGTTTCCTCCCCGTGCTAAACTGGAGGCCGCTTGACGCGATTCATTTTCTGTCGCAAGGACGCAGAACTCGACCCAGGAAACTGAAACACTGCTTGCATATGTTGATGTGTTGTATAGATGCGTCACCAAGATCTCGTAAGGATTGAGGATGATGCGAACGAAAGGAAACAAGCAGTCATGGTAGTAAAGGCAACAAGCAATGGTTCTTCTCTTGCACACGCAGTGCAGTCAAAGGGAACAGACAGGCGAGCACCCAAAAAATGATCAACCGACATATAATGACTTTCTACTTCAAGGCCCTCAGGTTGACCTGTTGATTATTGAGATACTCTTTGTACTCTTCTTTATCATTGGGAGCGTACTTTTCCTGCGTTCAGAACGTTATCGTTAGCCTGAAAGCTCTTCAGAATCAGGTAAAACATAAGAAAAAGAGAAACAATTAAAAGAGGAGAATAATAGTGATGAAAAGTGGATGAACCTCTTTCTTCTCCTCACCCTTCAATGACATCACGTCATACAGGGTGCATTACAAGAACATGACCAAATTCATATCGTATACCCTACAAGTCCATCTTCTTCAGTGAGAGGGGCAAAAATTGTTCTAGCTCTAGTTCTCTCATTGAATGGATTGTAGGATATACGAGCTCAGTAAGCGTGAAGCAAAAGGAGCTAAAGAAGAGCGTAAAGCAGGTTCTTGTATGGTATAAAGATTCTATTAAAAAGGAAAGCATATTTCCTATTTTTTAGACAATATACTTTTCTTGCGAAGCTCATTCTTGTATAATCAAGAAGATTTTTTGCTGTATTACTATTACATTAGGCAGAAGTAGAGAGAAAGGTATAATTTGCTCTCAATGTTCTTTCCTAACTAGATGGATCAAGCGCTATTTCAGAAAGACATGGGGTATTTTCATGATGAGCAGGGGATTTTAAAGGCTATTTCAAGCTGTGGGTTCTTCGTCTATGAGATGCACACGTGGCGGTCCTGGCAGAGCCGGTCCTACGAAGGCATGCGCTCCATGGGCAGAACTGGGTACCCGTGTCCTCTCTTCACGCAAGTACGCACCTGCTCTCTCACTCTCAAGAAAAAGAGGATTCAGTGGATGGAACGTCCTGCACCCTATTTGGAATCAACCACGTACCTGGCAAAAGCGCTACCAGCTCTCCTGGGGACTTTTGATATGTTCGCAAGCTGTGTCGTGGTCATCCTTTGGCTGGTCAATAGTGCTTCTGCCAGCTTGGGAGGGCCGGTTGGTCTGACCTATTGGCTCCTGGGAGGTCTGACTTTTCTGCTTCCCAGTATGCTCATTACCGCACAACTTGGGGTGATGTTTCCCCTGGATGGCTCGCTCTACACCTGGACCTATCAGGCGTTCAGCCTGGGGAATCGTCGCCCTTTCTTGAACACTTTTTGGAGCTTCCTCATTGGTGGAAGTTTCTGGCTGATTGGCCCAATGGCATTAGTGATTGCTGCCAATGCCTTTCTCTCCTTTATTCAGGGAATTGCTCCTCCCTCTTTGCAGGTCCGCTGGCTCAGTCAGCCTTGGCAACAAGGCCTCTTCATGATTGGTATCGTGCTCATTTGTAATGTGGTGGCCCTGCAGCGCTTTCGGATTGTGCAAAATCTTGTCAACGCGATCTTTGTCTTAAACCTGCTGGCTTTTGTGCTCATTGCGCTCTCTGGGGGGCTCTGGCTCCTCTCCGGCCATCCGAGCGCCACCGATTTTTCTCACCTTGCGGGCTGGATGCCGAACCAGCAAAACGTCGCCGCTTTTGGCCTGATCTGTTTAGGATATCTGGGGGCGCCAACCAGCGTGACCATGATTGGGGAATTTCGGCAGCCGCAGCAGGTGCGCCGGGCCATCGTACACCATTTACGCCTTGCGACCATGCTGGTCATCCCGGTCTATCTCGTCATCACTGCGGTCCTCTTGCTCTTTCCCTCTCAGGCGCTGGCCAATCCCAGCAACGTCAATTTTCTGCCGGTGGAGGTGGTGGACCTGGTGCTGGGAAAGGGCTTTGGCAATCTCACTGCCATCTGTCTGCTGGCCTTTTTCCTGATTTCCCCGGTGGTCTATCATCTGGCCTCCTCTCGCATTTTGATGATGGGCGGGATTGATCATCGGATTCCTGAGCAAGCGGGCAAACTCAGTAAGGAACGCGTTCCTGTCGTAGCCCTGTGGGTCCAAACAGGAGTGGCCGTCTTGATGCTAGCCGTCATCTATCTCATTGGCCCCATTTTTACGAGCCTGGGACAGCCAGCTGATCTGGCTAGTAAGGTCTACAATGTCGTCCTGGCCAGCCTCACCCTGGTCTCGGTCGTGGCGACGCTTTTTCTCTATATCAATCTGCTGGTTGCGTATCGACGTGCCCCATCCTATGTGCAGGCGCATCGTCTGGTCCCGCTGTGGGTACTCTGGCTGGCCTGTGTCGTGGGCACAGGCTCCTGTCTGCTGGTGTTCGTCGATACCTTGCTGAACTCGTGGACACCCCTGATGACGAACACCGAATGGCTCATTGCTGTAGGGGCGCTCATCCTTGTGCTCGTCTTGACGCTGGCACTGACCGGTATCTTCGCCGTCAGCGAAGCCTCCTGGCAGCTCTGGAGACACGAATAGCAGGTGGCTGTTTCTCCAAGGATAGAGACCCGTCCTCGATGGGTGTGGTGAGACAAAGCCATGCAGGAGCGTGAGTACTCTCCTGCTTTGTCTCCTTCTAGAAAGGTTCTGAGATGGATATGCAACAACGGTCTCAACAGGCTACCATGCTCCTGGGCCTGTATGTGGATAATGGGGGAGTCATTCGCACGAAAGCCTTCCCAGCGCACTTGCTGGAGGAACGTCTGCAGACCGGGATCGGCTGGACGGTTGCCCAGCAGGCGCTGACGCCCTTTGATATTCCTGTAGCGCTCCCCGAGTTGGGGGCAGTGGGCGAGTTTCGTCAGCAGCTCGACCCGCAGACGCTGTGCCTTATTCCCGCCTTTAAGGGGATGGCTTGCCTCATGAGTGACTTGCTTGATCTTGAAGGACAGCCCTGGGCGGCATGCCCGCGCTCCTTCCTCAAACGGATGCTACGTCGCTTCCAGGAACAGGGGTTGAGTGTCCGTCTTGGCATGGAGCATGAATTTTTGCTGCTTCGCCAGAGACCAGACGGTCCTGCGCTCCCAGCCGATGAGAGCCTGCTGGGCAGCCCAGTTGGGCTCTACGCGCATGCTGACTTTCTGGACGAGGTGCTTTCGGATCTGCAGAGTCAAGGGTTGGAGCCCTCCCTGGTCTTTGCCGAATATGGGCCGGGCCAGATAGAAATTGCGACGGAACCGCAAGAGGCCCTACGGGCGGCAGATCATATTTGCCAGTTCCGTGAGTTGGTGCGAGCACGTGCTCAGCTCCATCAACTTGTTGCCAGTTTTGCCCCCAAGCCCTTTCCCGCCTGGCATGCGGGCGGCAACGGGGCGCACATTCATATCAGCCTGTGGCATCAGCAAGTAGAACTGCCCGGCTCCAATGCGTTCTATGATCCGGCAGAGGCTGGCATGTTAAGCCAGCTAGGGCGCTCTTTTATTGGAGGAGTTCTGGCACATCTTGATGGTTTGCTTGCTCTCACCTGTGCCAGCGTCAACTCGTACCATCGCCTGCAGCCACAATCCTGGAGTTCTGCTTATTCGATCTGGGGTTTTGATAATCGAGAAGGGGCTATCCGCGTTCCTTCGCTCTTTTGGGGAAAAGAAAGCGCATCAATGAATATTGAGCTCCGATGCTCTGATCATAGCGCCAATCCCTATCTGGCCGTTGGTGGAGTGCTGGCTGCAGGGCTGGATGGGATAGAGCGCCATCTTGATCCGGGAGACGCAGTGCAATGCGATCCTGCCGCGTACAGCGAAGAGGAACGTCTGCAACGCAGGATTCGTCGCTTGCCTCTCTCCTTGGATGCGGCGCTTTGCGCGCTTGAACAAGATGCGGTTTTATGCGAAGCCCTGGGTGATCTGTTAACCACTTCCTACCTGGCCGTCAAACGTGAGGAAAGCAGGTACTGCCGGGAGCTGGCAAGCAGCGTGCAGGGAACGGAAGCAGACAAAGACGCAGCTATCGCTCAGGCCTATCTCACCAAATTTTAGGGAGGAGCTATTCCGATGAACACCCCTCACCCGGCTGGCTATTTTGTGCCTCTGGAGGAAGAGCGAGAAACAGCACGTCTCATCGGCTTTCATCGCTTTCTCACCGAAGCGTTAGGCGGGCTCTTTCCTGAACACTGTTCCTTGCAAGGGTGTACTTCCCTGCTCGATCTCGCCTGTGGCCCAGGAGGCTGGGCCCTCGATGTGGCGGAGCACTTTCCTCACCTGAAGGTGATCGGGGGGGATACAAGCCCCTCACGCATTGCGTACGCGCAGGCGCAAGCACAGGCGCGGCACCTCCCCAATGTCCAGTTCCAGGTGATGGATGTACTGGAACCGTTCCCATGGCTGGCGGCCTCGTTTGATCTGATCAACGCTCGCTTGCTGCAAGGCTTTTTGCCTGCACAGCAGTGGCCCTTCTTCCTGAAAAAGTGTACTCAGGTGCTGCGCGCAGGAGGGAGGCTGCGCCTGACCGAATGCGAAAATACGCTGACGACTGCCCCTACCTTAGAGCAGTTGAGTTTGAAGCATGCGCAGGCCTATCAGCGCGTGGGCTATAGCTTCTCGCCCTCGGGTACGGGGGTCGGCATTACGGTCGCGCTTGCCAGTTTGCTTCGCGAGGCTGGCTTGAGCCAAGTGCAGCAGCACGTAGCCGGAATAGATTTTTCTGCGGGAACGGCTGCGCACCCCTCTATGGTCTCGTACTTTCAAACCTTACTGCCGTTGGTGCTTCCCTTTTTGGTCAAGCAAGGGGTGCTTCAGGAAGAAGAAGGGCTGCAGATGATCGCCCAGGCCCTTCAAGAGATGCAAGCGACCAATTTTTCTGGACTATGGTATTTTCGCACGGTGTGGGGAACCACCGTTCAAGAGAAGGAGTGAACGGGGACGGTTCTCACATCATGCCTAGCAAGGCATGTGCCAAACGCGCATGTCACTCTCCTGGAGGTACTATGGAGACTGCTGTTGACACGAGCCCACAAGAGCAGCTGCCCTCGGAACGGATCGCCGGGGGCCTGCTGCCCAAAGTGCTCACCACTATGGACATGGTGGCCATCTTCGTGGGGATTGTCCTTTTTATTAGCAATGCCAGTATTATGACTGGCGCGGGACCGGCCGCGTATGTGTATTGGGTCTTGGGCTTTCTCACTTTCCTCATTCCTGGAGCTATCATCACGGGCCAACTCGGGCGTATGTTTCCCGGTGAGGGGTCCATCTATGTCTGGACGCATAAAGCCTTTGGCCCGCTCCTGGGCCTCTTTGCGGGATTTTGCGCCTGGTTCCCAGGGGTGCTTGGTCTCGTCGCAACGGGAGATGGAGCTGTTTCTCTTATCCAGTTGCTCCATCCAGGATGGCTGGCTGACCCCTGGCAACAGGGTGTAGTGATTATGCTGATCATTGCCTTTTCCTGCCTGCTTTCTATCCTGCGCTTTCGGCTTACGCAAACCATGGTCAATATCGTCTTTGTGCTCTATGGAGGGGCGATCCTGCTAGTTGGCCTGGCCGGGGTCCTGGCGCTGCTCCATGGTACGAGCACTCCTGTAGACTACTCCTTGCATAATTGGCTGCCTCAGCCAGCGACGTTGACTTTCTATGGGACGGTGATTCTAGGACTGCTGGGTATTGAAGTGCCCTTGAATATGGGGGTGGAAATCAAAGAGGCCCGAGCGGTGACCCGCTATCTCTTCTGGGGAGCCATCGTCATTATGGCGGCCTATCTCTTTGGAACCTTTGGAGTCATGACGGCGGTTCCCCTCAAAGATCAGGGCAATCCAGCTTCGGTAGCCGAAGCAGTCGTGCTGGGCTTTGGAGGAAGTGTGGGACCAGTGCTAGGGACCATCG
This sequence comes from Ktedonosporobacter rubrisoli, assembly GCF_004208415.1. Classification (GTDB taxonomy): domain Bacteria; phylum Chloroflexota; class Ktedonobacteria; order Ktedonobacterales; family Ktedonobacteraceae; genus Ktedonosporobacter; species Ktedonosporobacter rubrisoli. Next base: position 10,578,008 of record NZ_CP035758.1, read on the forward strand.
TCAATCTGATTTTCATTGGCTTCTTTCTCTTTACTACGGCCGTCTTTAACTATTCGTTTGCCCGCTTGCTCTTTGTCTCCGGGCTTGATCGGCGCTTACCTGCGGTGATCAGTCGAGTGAATGCCAATAAGGTGCCCTGGGTGGCCATTGTGGTCCAAACAGTGCTTTCGTGTATCGTCACGATCCTCGTCTTTATTCTGCTGCCCCTCTTTTTGCAGGCACTCAAAGCAGGGGAGTTAGCCACCATTGTCTATGATGTGTTGCAGGCGACCTTGACCGTGATCTGGTGCGTCTCAATGACCACGCTGTTTGTGGATGTGGTCCTCATCCGTCGCAAGTACCAGGAGCAATTCCGCGCACTCCAACTGGTTCCGTCCTGGGTCTTTTCTCTCTGTGCGGCACTAGGGAGCGTGGCAAGCCTCGTGGGGATTATTGTGACCTTGACCAAACCCTGGACCCCCCTGGTATCGCTGGCGCAATGGCAAGAATGGATTGGAGCTCTGGGCGTCATCGCGCTGCTCTTCTTTGGAGGGATCTGGCTCTTTGGGAGAACACGTCCTGTGGCTGGGGCAGAACTCCATCCGCAAGAGGAAGCAACCACCTGATGAGCTGCTGCAGGAGGGATTCCTCCTGCAGCATGTTTCCCACAACGTTTGTATTCCTGCTGACATCCGGGAGGAGCACATCCCTGCTTCCCTACGAGGCGAAGAGGCAATGCCTGTCTTTAGACCTGATGACGAAACTTTATGTCTTCCTGTGAGAGGATGAGAAAGGTCACTTGGGGCAAGAGGACCCTCACGAGCAAAAGGCAAGGTGGCCATCTGGGAGGAAGCAGCTCGTTTCCCTGGAAGGAGGAAATCATGGCTCAAGGAGAAAGCCAACGCAAAACGCAAGAGAAGCAGCCAGACAGTGCTCCTCTGCTTCCAGTTGTTCCTAGAGCATCTCAGCGCTCCTCTCTCGTTATTGCCACGTGTCGGGAGTTCTATCATGTTGAGCAGCGATGCGCACGCTCGGTGGATGATGCCGCCTTGTGTTCCCTGCTGCAGCACCTGCTCGGCACCAAAGTAGAAGCCATCCCTTGGGATGGCGAACACTATGATTGGACGCAGACGCAAGCCGTCGTTCTTCGCTCAACCTATTACTATCATCTGCGTCCAAGGCAGTTCCTCGCCTGGGCACAGCAGATGGCAAGGCAGACCACCTTACTCAATCCTCTTGAGGTGATTCGATGGAACCTTGAGAAAGCCCACTATTTACGCGCCTTGGAGTCCCACGGAATCCCCATCATCCCCACGCTCGTCCTCACGCCTGAGGAGCCCTGGGATCTGGTCCATGTGCTGGAAGAACAAGGCTGGCAGCAAGCGGTGCTCAAACCAAGTATTGGAGCCAATTCCTATGCCACCCGGTTGGTGGATGCCAGAGACACACAAGCACTCCGTCATGTGCAAGCGACCTTACCAGCCGAGGCCGTAGGGCAAACCTTCCTCCTGCAGCCTTATGTAGAGGAAGTAGCTACCCGAGGCGAGATCAATTATGTGTTCGCAGGATAGTGGTCGCATGCGTTTCGGCGTGAACGGCCCTTTCGAGCCCAAGGACCAGATGATCTGGCTCAGGAGCCGCTCGTTCCCAATCCCCCAGCAGAGGAAATCGCCCTGGCCCAGCATATTCTGGCCACCATCGAGCGCCTGCTTGGCGTCCCCTTTCTGTTTGGCCGGGTCGATCTCGTGCAAGATGCAACGGGCAAACCACAGGTCATGGATGTCGAATTACTGGATGCAAGCTTACATTTATTGGAGGCTGGCAAGATAGAGCAGATGGCGCAAGCTCTACTGACGCGTCTTGGACGTGAAAGAGGGAGCACCGCTCCTGGACAACCTGTCTTCTCAGAGTGGGAGAGGAGAAAAAGATGAGTTTGCTGTTTATAGGATGCCCCCACCACTTTGCCAGAACGGATCACTCCTGTAACGTTTGGTGTGAATGAGAAAGGACTTGAAAAAGAAGGTATCCATCACCTACAGTGAGCTTACCAAAACCACTTCCGTTGAGAAGGAGCTCACGATGAGAGATGGAGATACCTTCGTAACCATACTGTATGTCATGAGTGATGATTTTTGCCAGTCCCAATTTCCAGAAGAACAGGGGCGCCCTGGACCACAAGCTGCACTTTCTTTGGCCGAAGTGATCACCCTGGCCATATTTGGGCAATGGGTAAACTTCCCCAGTGAGAGGGCCTTTTATCGCTACGCAGAGCGTCATTTGAGAACTGCTTTCCCAGCTTTGCCGCATCGGGCGCAGTTCAATCGGCTGATGAGAACCCATCGCGAGGCCATCACGGCGTTTGGCTCGCATCTGGTGCAAGCTCTGCAAACCCAGCGGTGTGACTATGAGGCCCTGGACAGCACTGCTGCCGTCACGCGTGATGCGAAATGACGAGGGACGGGCTGGCTGGTCAGGCTGATAGTGGCTCGTGCAATCGGCTGGGCTGGTATGAAGGCTTTCACCTGTTGCTCGCTGTCAACCCTACAGAGGTCATTACCGGATTTGGCTTTGGTTCTGCCAGTACCCATGACCAATCGTTGGCCGAGACGTTGTTTGCTGCCCGCCGAGACCAGAGCCTGGGTCTCACAAGCGCCGGAGAGCTTGCACAAGCCCCCTATGTTGCTGACAAAGGGTTTGCTGGAGAAAAGCCTCACCGGCGATGGCGCGCACAGAGCCGGGCAGAGGTGAGAACGGTCCCTCACCAAACCAGTCGGCTTCGTTGGCCTAAAGCCCTGCGGCGTTGGGGAGCGAGCCTGCGACAGATCATTGAGACGGTCAATGACAAACTGCTCAACACATTTCGCCTGGCTCGTGAGCGACCGCATGATCTGACTGGATTTCAAGCTCGCTTGGCAGCCAAAGTCAGCTTGCACAACTTTTGTATGTGGTTGAATGGGTATCTGCAACGGCCTCCGTTGGCTTTTGCTGATTTGATTGACTGGTAAATGGGTTTTCATAACTCACACCAAACGTTGTAGTTAACCCCGTCCAGGTATTGGAGAATGCGAGCGATTTGCCGATGCGTCAGATCGGCACTACTCCCCTGGTTAGGCCAGTTGTCGCGTGCCGCCGTCGCGTACTCTAGCACCTTTTCGCTGTTGCGAGCCAACCAGATATCCAGGCCGCCTGAGAGCTTGAGCGCTTAGAGATTGGGATCTTGGGCGAGCAGGTGGCGCAGATGGGAGATGAGGCTATAGTGGTTTTCGTCCCCTGACGTCGGGGTCGCAGGAATGTTCTCGCTCTAGCGCCAGTGGGCCTGATCCAGCGATGGAGTGGCCGGGTTCGTCGAGCCATCCTCTTCAGTAATGCAGAAGCCGCTATACGTTACCAGGAGGTCGGTATGACTAGGATCGCTATAGGTCAGTTGAGCGACTCCATGAGTGAGTGCCAACCGTCCCAGCAGAATTGGCTTCATTTCGTCTCTGGTTTGGTCTGGCAAGAGCCAAGCGTAGAAGGCGTTTCCTGGTGCTGGACTTTTCAGTGCGTGAAGCGTCACCGTTACGCCGTCGTTAATGCCTTGTGCACTGTTGGGACTGAGTTGCCTACTCGAAGAGAACACAACCTGTCCCACCGGTGCTAGGGCAGGAGGTGCGGCAGGTATGAGTGTGCTCGTTTGAGAAAATGTCCACAGGAAAGGGAGTAACAGCACGACCGACAGGATGATTACTGAGATAATGAGCACGACCACAGCTATGGATCTATAACGAGGCTGCTTCCAGATTGGAGCCGCTGGTGGAAGTGGAGTTGTCTGGTTCTGAGTGCGAAAGCCTTCGCTGTAGGATGGAACCTGAGAGGTGCCCTTCTGTAGAGGCTGGAGGGCCGCCAGATCAAGTGCTCCAGTGGTTTCATACTCCTGAGTTGGCGGTAGATATGGTGGATATTGGGCCTGCTCTACTATCGCTTGATCCTGCGAAGAGAGCGAGCGGCTGGTACGATCTCTATTCATATATCTTACTCTCTCTCGGCTACGGTAGCAGTATGCGTGAGATGCATAGCGTATCTTCGCGTATTACTTGGCTCTTTTCATCTGAGCCAAGTACCTCCAGTTGAGGAGGAGAAGCTGATATTCCCGGCGAAAAAGCCGCTCATCCGCTTCACTCACGAAACTTGTGCGAAAGATGCTTGTGTTTGTAATAGGCTCTGAACCAACACCTCGGCCAACCTGTCGGCCAGGCAGGGAGCGAGATCGAAGTACATGAGTGCCGAGCCAGGTATTCAGATGCGCCTGGCCGAGGGCGAGGTGCTCCCGGTCCTCTGCCAAAGCACCGTACGCATTGGCTCCTACTCACCGGCTTGAGCATGATACGCTGCCAGTGGTGCTCCTGCATGATGGGGGCGAGATCGGTGGGAGTGCCAGCGGAAAGCCAGTGGGTAGGAATGATCGGGATGCTCTTGCGCTCCAGATCGTGCAGATACCACTTGTGGGCGTTCCAGCGCACTGCTCGCAGGGGATTGCACAACTTGCTGTGCCGGGCCACCATCTCGGCCCAATGGAGAAAGCGCTCCAAGTGCAGGTAGTAGTCCCAGGTGGAGCGGATCACCACCTGGCCCGCCTTGCTCCGCTCCACGCCAGGGTCGTCCCAGGCCGCCACTCCTGCAGTGATACCCCGACGCCGCAGGGTCGTCAGCAGCAGGACATCATCGGGGGCTACTGGCTGGCCGTCGTTGACCTGCCCTTGACTGCTGGCAAGAAGAAGACTTTTCATAGCATATGCTCACTTTTGCCCTTGTGTTTCCGTCCTCAACCACAGCTCTACTGCTTGGCTGGATGTATATTTTGGTTGATTTGCTTTCGTATGATTTTTCGCTGCTGGTAACATCCTGCCCGCACCCTCTCAGCCTGGATAGAGCCACCCGCCTCGGCGTGCTTCCCGAAGGCGCACAACGAGCCGTTCAAGCCCATACACAGTGCTATAGCGACTCCCTCCAACGCGCCGGAGCGGGACAGAAGGAAGCCGAGAAAGCCCTCGATAGCGTTGACAAAACACTTCAAGCGCGACGCGGCACGCCAGTCGGGCCAGAGGCGATTTCAGAGAGAAACGCACATCACGTGTTTCATCAAGATTAGCTGATGCGATCCAGGCCGTGACAACGGCATTGGCAGGAACATGCTGGCTTGCCAGAACAACCGCTCTCGTTGCCTTCTTGTGTATCGCCGGGAAAGGACAGCGTAAAAGGAGAACGAACTCAATGAAAGAGGCAATCAGAGCTGGTTCCTCCCGCAGCCGTACTGTGAGGCTTTTGTCCTCGTCGAGCATCCAAAGGGCATTGCCGATGAGATGACTCGTCGCATGTGCTCCGGCCCCCAGCAAGAAGGCTATACACCCAAACACATCCTCTTCCTCAAGACTCCTGCCACCTATTTGGGCCGCCAGGAGGTGGCTGATCAGATCATGTTCCTTAGATGCCTTTCGCCGTTGCGCACAGAGCGCGCGAAAATAGGTTGCCAATGCTGTAGGATATGGGGCCAGTATCTTCTCTCCTGCCCCCAATCCTTCTGACCAGCGCCGCAGTAACGGCCAGGTAGTGGAGGGAATGCCGCAGAGGGAGGCTATTGTCAGCAGAGGCAATGGAATCGCCAGCTGCTCCATGAGGTCGACTGGTTGGCCCAGGGGCAGACGCTCGTAGAGGGTCTCGATGAGTGGGCGTATCACCATTTCCAGGTGCTCAAGCGCTGGCTGCGTAAAGAAGGCATCTAGGACGCAGCAAATCGCTTCCTGTCGATACTGGCCTGTGTTGTTTGTTGGATAGTGTAAGATCTGTAGCGGGGTGAAGGGCAAAAACGTTTCCGTATCTGTCAAGATCTGCTCAACCTCGCTGGATCGGAAGGCATCCCAGATCTGCCGATCTGCATGGTAATAGACTGGCATCGTGAGCCGCATGGTACGATACCAGTCAAATGGGAAGAGCGCCACAGCGTCTTCGCCTTGTGGTGAGAACGTTCTTTTTCGTTCCATCGCCCGAAAACCTCTTTCTTGCTACTATTGCTGAGAGGAACAGGTGATACCGCGCTACCAGGGCGCAGAATGCTCAGGTTCCGAAGATACCTCGACTACATGACTGCACAGTTTGAGGGCTTCATCCGACGGTCGGATCGTCAGCAACCAGACAAGATCTGAGAGCCGCCAGTGGTGAATGGAGCCAGTGGTACTCTCAGACTGGACAATATCAGGGGCAATCATTTGCCCCTTTATCACCGTCCCCGACCGACGATATACCCCATCCTGGTACCCGAAGTATTCGCTCCACAGCACACTGGAAAAAGCAACCTTCACGGTGTTTTTTCCAGCGATGCACTCAAATTGTGGCTCTCTGCTCGCCGACGCGTTGATGGACTCTGTTTCTTCTCTCTGCTTCGTTTGCTGCATCTTTGCTTCCTCTCCTTTTAGGCTGTTGCCCATACACATCCGAGGAGGGCCCTCCGCTACGTAAGCTGTCATGAAGTGCAAGGTAGCGCTTACGAGAGGCAGAAAGCGTATCATGTTTCATTGCCGGTTCCCAAAAAAGGACAGATCCGGCACTCGTCGGAGAAAATCAACGAACTACCGCCTGTTTCGCCTCTTTTGCAGATGAAAAGCGGGCAAGCTCTTGCTCCAACCTGGGAATCGGTCCTCGGTGAGCCAGAAAAAGCGAATGAAACAGGATCTATCACCTAGTAATCTGCTTATGCCCGCTACTTTGCGTCCCATGACAGCTTACGTAGCGGAGGGCCATCATGGTCAGTACCCGGTCATATAGCTTACCGGGAAGCAAGCACCGCCCCTTGCCACTTCGAGAGCGAGGATCTTGATCAGGGAGAGTCATCAAGAGCACCTCTCTGGTATGAGAGCGGTATCCATCACGCCCTCAGTGATAGCGTATCTGCACATAACACAGACAGCCTCAAATCGCGCTCGCTCATTGTCTCTGCACATCTGAGAGCAGTTGCCGAGGCGTCATCTTCCTACCGCCTCTGGCACAGAAAACCTACTCTCTGCTCTTGCGCATACCCCTCTGAAAAACTCTAGGAGCATCTCAGAAGAGATTTCTTCGTGCGTGGAGTATCATGAAAGTGCTTCCTCTCTTTGTTACCCTCCCGTGACGTTTAGCTCTTTCTCCCCCATACGGTCAAAAAGTGCTGAAGAGCATGGAAATTAGGGAAACTCATTTCCCGCTGCACTCGCTCACCCAGAGAAAGAGCAGCTTCCTGTGTGATAAGGCCCAGCTCGATCATCTGCGGAAGCCATTTCCTCGTCCAAAGCATGAGGTCTCTTTTCCAATCCTCATGCATAGGAACGCCATAGGAGTAGTTCACAATATGTGGCACAGCACTACTTTCTTGGAAGCCAGCCGCGGTGATCATTGGCTCCAGCTCACACAGCCAATTCACCGGATTCTGTCCTCGTTGCCGGAGCAAACGTTGACAGAGCATATTCCACTCTTCCATCGTAGGAGCATTGGATTGTGCTAACTCATATTCTGTGATCCGAATGTAACCGTGCTTCTGCAAGAAACGTTTACATTCTTTCAAGAGTACGGGCCACCGCTCAGTGCATAAAAACAAACCGATAAACTGGATACTAACCAAGTCAAATGATGCTTCATTAAAGGGAAGCTGCTCAAGATATGAAGGAACACACAATGCATGTGCATTCGCTACTTGCTTCTCCTGAAATCGCTTATTCGCATGGCAAATCATGAAGGGTCGGGTATCAATACCTGTTACCTGAGCTTCCTGATACGTCCTTGCAAATTCCAGCATCCACCCCCCGGCCCACAGGCGACTTCGAGAACCTTTCTTGGAGCAGGCTGCCCTTTGTCTGGGAGACCAGGAAGCAACCCACCCAGGCTGTGAATGAGCAGGGGGATTTTATTCGTGAGACGCGCAATTTCGACCACATTACTATAGGCCTGAATTTCGAGAGACATGGGGAACTCTTCATCCGCTTTTCTCAGTGCCTGCACTACAATGGTCATGTTCATACAAGGGACTCTTGGCCTGCCCACCCCAACGTTTCCCCTGCTTGTATTCTAACACGCTAGCGTAACCTTAGCAAATAAAGGAAAGGTTACAAATTTAAACTTTATAACGTTACTGGAGCGGGGTGCATGACTGTTTCCAAGTATCCCATCTCTCAAAAAGGGGCTATGTGATGCGCAAATGCTTGGGTGGCGAGCTTTAAAAGGACCAGGTTGGCTAAATTATCACGAGCTTGCAGCGCAAACGTGTCGAGAATGCCTCTCCCTAACGGCTCGATGGTCGGATCCCAAAGGCGAATCTCCTCTTCAGTCAAGTTCCAGAGCAGGTGCTTCTCTTTTTGGATCGTCCCTGCAAATCGCACTGACCCAAGATCGCCAAAGGCAAACCAGTGATCAGGATAGAGTACACCGAGGAAGCGGAAAGGCGTAAAGAGGAAGGCATGGGGCGGGATAGACGGGTGAAGAGGCAACCCACAAGGCAGAACGGGTTGACCTGGGCCATTCTGCTGCCAGACATACATATATGGTTCACAAGTATGTGAGCCAGGGGGAAGCCACCCTTTCTGGTGTCTCGTGTCAGCCAACCGCATCATCAGGACTGCAAGCGCTGTTTCTACGGCGATATGTTCATCATTCTCTTCGGCGGTACGAATAAACCCTCGTCCTCGCCAGCGCGAAACAGTCATACCACTCACTTTGGCTCTCTTCTCTACCAGAGGCGTTTTCTGGTAGAGAATATCAACAAACTCTTTCGTCGTCAGCTTCTCGTGCCCTTCCAGCGCGGACCGCAGTGGCTTTTCTGCCTCAATGCGCAAATCAGCTATTTCTCGAATCAGAGGACTCCACCACCGCTGTATAAACCCCAATCGAAGCTCATTGATATGCTCCAGCGAAGAGGGGTGCGAGACATCGAGATCGAAAGGAATGGTAAACGTTGAAGGGATCTGCCGCTCTTCAGCGAGAAAGTGAACCATCGATTCTGAGAGAGGATAACAGGAAGGCGTGACAGATGTGACCAGAGATACCATAGGCAAAGACCCTCTTCTTCCGAAATGCTGTAGCGATTCTATCGTTAGTATAATAGACAAAACATATTTCTCCAAGTCCTCAATAGTTACAGAAGAGAAAGAAGTAACGTTCTTGGCCTGGGCATGTATGTTCCATAAGAGGATGTACTGGAGAAACAGGAGTGCTAGCGAGCTGAGATGCTCATGGGTATGCCATGACGGGAACGTAAAGAGATGCGAAAGAGTAATTCGACAGGCGGTGTTGGAGCGAGCTGAAGTCGATACTGTTGTGCAATAGTGACCAGGGCAAGCTGTACCATCATTGTGCCAAAGTATTTTGCCACACAGAGATGGGGTCCTGACCCGAAAGGCATATAGGCGATGTGTGGAAAGCGTTTTTCCTGATCGGTTGCAAAACGTTCAGGGTCAAACTCATCGGGATTCTCCCAGAAATCAGGATGGCGTTGGACTGCATAAGGAATGGGGATCATCAGGCTGTTTTTTGGCACATGATATCCTGCTATTTCGTCGTCTTCGACTGCGCGTCGTACAAGAGCAAAGGCAGATGGATAGAGTCGTAAAACCTCGTCGATGATCATATGCGTATAGGAGAGTCTGGGTAAATCTTCAATGGTTGGAAGACGACCTCCAAGTACGGCGTCGAGTTCTTCGGAAAACTTTTTTTCAACATCAGGATAGCGAGAAAGGGCATACCAGGTAAAGGCGAGGGTATGCGCTGTAGTGTCGTGACCGCCTAGCAAGAACGTAACCACCTCATCACGAACTTGTTTATCGTTCAACGGATGCCCATCCTCATGGCGAACTGCGAGTAGCAATGAGAGAAGATCATGGGCTGGTGTATGGGCTGCCGCTTTATACCGTTCGATCAACGAATAAATAATGGCATCGAGAGCCTGTACAGCGCGTTTCAAGCGTACGTTTCGTGTTGTTGGGATCGAAAGGGGAGGAAAAGGAAAGTTCATGTAGTCAGAAAGCAAGGGAACCATTGTTTGTAAATGATAATCGATTTGTGTTTGAATGCTCGTTTCCAAATCAATTGAGAAGAGGGTTCGTGCTATCGTCCGTAAAATAAATTTTCTCATTTCCTGTTCCATGTCAATGACTTGCCCACTCTTCACGTAAGCTTGCCATTCTGACAGGAGGCTTTGAGTTGTGCTCGTAATTAACGCATCGAAGAGAGGCATGTTTTTTTGCTGGAAAAGCGGTTGAAAGAGCCGTCTTTGTACACGCCAGGTCTTTTCATCATCATTGGTGAATAAGCCTTCCCCCATAAGTACCTTTACCCCCTGGATCACTGAAATGCGTTTATCATACTTGGCAGGATTTTGCATGACATATTTTGCATGATCGGGATGATACAGAAGAATCGCCAGCTGGGAGAGGAGAAATCGCGTCGAGACGACATCGCCGTAATCGCGCCAGCAACCAAGTGTGAAGCCAATAGGATCTTTTTGCATGGTTACTACACTCCCAAGGAGTGGGCTGCGTGGCCCTGGTGGGAGGGAACGTGTCTGTCTCATCCGACGAAAATGCTCCTCAGAAGCGAGTTATGTAATCCAGGTGGCAGTGAACTGACAGGGATACTTCTCTGCATGATGTTACACGCTCCTTCTCCTTCATCTCTCCATATTGTAACGTGTTTTCGCCATTCGCACCAGAGAGATCGCAGGGAGATCTTTCTCCCACTAAATCGTCAGATGGTATACTGAGCACATAGCATCTTTCCAGGATGACCTTTTTGATCGGGACTTCTTCCGCAGAGGTGATGTACCTATGGACAAATCTATTGATCAAAGCAATAGTGGGAACACCTACGTTGCCGATCCCAACGATTTGAAAGAAATGGCCAGGCTCATTCAACAGGATAGAGCACTCAGGTCGCTTACTCCTCCCATTTTTACCGACGAAGAATGGAACCTGTTTCACCGGGTACTCGATATTGGATGTGGGCCTGGCGGGTGGGTGTTGGATATGGCTCACCTTCATCCCCATAGTCGGTTTGTGGGCATTGACATCAGCGAGCAGATGCTTGGATACGCACGAATGCTTGCACAAGCTGAATCGCGAGAGAACGTCGAATTCCTCAACATGAATGCCACTCAACCATTAGCATTTCCCGACGCATCGTTTGATTATGTCAACGGTCGCTTCCTCTATTCATTCGTTACTCCACAGCACTGGCCATTGTTGCTCCGGGAATGTATACGCATCCTCCGCCCCAATGGGCGCATTCTCGTCGCTGATTACGAAGCTGAATACAGTACCAGTACCGCAGTAGAACGCCTTTCCGCATTTCTTACCAAAGCCGGAACGCTGACTGGCAGGAGTTTCTCAGAGACGGGCCGTAGCTCTGGTCTATGTGTGGTATTACAAAACCTCTTGCGCGATGCAGGCTTTCAGCAGGTCGAGATGAAGCCATATTTCATCGAGTTTGCCCCACAAAACCCAGGCTTTAAAAACTGGCGCGATGATTTTCTGCTGATGTCGCACACCTTCTCAACATTTGTCGCTTCGGCAGGCTTCACCACCCAGGAAGAAATTCGCTCGCTGGTTGACCAGGCGCTGCAAGACTTCAACGATGCTCACTTCAGCGCCATCAGTTTGCAGGTGATCGCCTGGGGAGTGAAACCGCAGACCCAGGCCACAACAAATGCAGGGTGATGGTATATCACCCACGGTTTTTCAGAGAGTGTCAGCACAAGGAGCAACCAGACTGTCTGCATTGACATACAGCTCCTGGTGTAGCAGAGCGTGAGACAAAGGTTAAACGGGGGTCAGGAACGTCGGAGAGGTTGGCAAGTTGCAAGAGTTCACTTTCCAGCGTCTGCCGCACACGAGCCTCAATATTCGCTATTTCTTGCAACGATTGTCCTTGAGCAAGCAACCGCTTATATTCCTCGTTAATACGTTGACGAAATGAACTAAAATAGGTTTTTTGCGTCACGGAAATATGGAAAGCAAAAAGGATTGGCTCGAAAGTTCCAGCAACGGATAGCTAGAATTATCCGACTTCCCTGGTTTCTTGCGGCAGCCAGTGATGCTCGTGCAGTCAAGGGGCAACGGGCGAATCCCTATGCGGAGAACCTCATTAAGCTCTTGCCACGGGATCAGCAAGCGCTCCTGACATTTTTAGAAGTGATCCATATGCTCAAGCCCCCTCTGGCATTCTTACAACCTCTGCTTGTGGCAAAGGTTGTCTCTTCTAGATGGAGGCGAAGCTAGGAACCATGTAACCGTCACGCCACCTATCCACAACTGCTCCACTTGCCTCCTGAGAGGGGGTGCAGTCCCCCCATAACGCTTCTGGACGAGATCGCCCCAGCACGATATCAGGCGGGTTGGACGACATCGAGAGCGGCACCGGAGGGGTCAAGAGCGTAGTTGCTCACAAGCCAGCCCGTGCCACCCATCGCTGGGTTATCTCCTTGCTTGTCCTGCGGAATCAGTAGCAGCAGCACCATCATGTGATGGGTGCGTGGCTAGTTGGTGGTTGGATCTACGTCGAACCCGTTGCTGCGAACACCTGCTGCATTGATCTTTGATTGCCAGAGCTGAAAGGACACATCGACCCAGGCGACCTGCTGCTGCCCAACAACAGCAAGTTTGACGAGCTGAGGCTGTGCATTGACGACTGATTGGATCAGTTTTCTTTGCTGAACTTTATCAAAGAGCGCGTTGTTGATGACCCGAACATCGTTCTGTGTGAAGCGTGCCCTGGCATTGGACGTCAAGACAAAGGTTGCTGCTGTGAAGGTCCCGCCGTGCGCAGCACGGGTGCCAGTGCTACAAAAGTTCAGGGACATCTCTCGGTCGGTAAAGGCGACGGCTGTTCGTTCGCCGAAGAGTACGTCGCCAGCAGTGAGGCCAGCATCTGCCCAGCCCGTAGGAAGCTGTTGGGGAATCCAGGTGCCAGTTCCATCAGTATTCTGCCCCGCCGTGGTGCCCGTTTCCTGGGTGGTCGTCGGTACATTTTTCTTCACCAGGGTCGGTTGAGTCCTGGGGGAGGAGGGGTCTGCCCCGTTGCCTGACCAGTTGGCGCATTCGTCGGGTGAGCTGGGAGCGTTGGCGCAGAGGTCTGTGCAAAGGCCATCGTACCCGTGAGGATGACAATCACGATCACCGCGGCGAGGATGAGAACACGAAGCAAAGGGAATTGTCGGGTGCTCTGCTGGGCTGGGGGAGGTGTGGGCGTCGGAGCAAACTTCCCACTTCCCGCGTGCAGAGGCGGCATCTCTTCGGACATTTGAAAGGGCATTGCCAGGGGCGAACCGAGAAGATCTGCATCATCCTCTTCCAGCAAAAGATCATCTTGAAAGTAGAAAACGTTCTGGCTGCTGTCAGCTGACTGCTGAACGGGAGGTGCAGCGACCGTTCCCGATTGAGTGGGGACGGCAATACACTGCGTCCCGGTAATGTTGATGCGCGGAAGATGCAGTTCACCACTCAAATCTTGCTTGGACCCCTGCTCAAGCTCCGGCTCCTGCTGCTGTGTATCCATCTGTGATCCTTTCTTCTAGAGGCTATCTCTTGGACGAGGGTGGAAGCACACAGTCTTATCGTGTGCTCTCAATCCTGCTTCGAGGAGAAGTGTAGTCGGCAAAGTCGGGTAATAGTTGGATGAAAGGCGGGAAGGAAACGGGAAGAAGACGGGAAAAAGCTGAAACTTCTTCTAAAATTGAGTACAATGGGATTGATAAAAAATGATGAGGGTTCGTTTATCCAGTTTTTTGCTTCTCAGGCATATAGGGTAGGAAACTGTGGAGAGCTCAGCTTTATTCTGGTACAATGACTCTGAGGATGTGCTTGAAAGGGAAGCTGCAGAGCACATTCGTCACACACATGGACTACGGGAGAAGATGGGAGATCCTCTGCCATGAGGACGTGCTTACCTACCTGTCTTCTCCTATGGTGAAAGGGCAGACATGAACGAATTATCTGCGTGGCGTGTCTACCTGAATGATCTGGTAGGCTGCATGAGTAAGGAAGAAAAGAAGCGTCTGTACGATGCGGTGAAAGTTACGAGAACGACGATGCTGAGATGGCGAACAGGTGAAAATACACCGGACACACCTACGCGATGCGCAACGAGGTTGAGGATAGCTAGCGGGCTAGCGTAAAATGTGCCTCCTTTGAGGGAAGAAAGCAATTCGTTCCCAACAAGGAGGTCCACATGAATAGTATCACCGACGCATCTGTGATCATCTAGTCCTCTTTGCAGGAGGTTCCTCGCCCGCCAGTCTGGTTCGGAGAGGTGGTCTTGATCGCCACGCACCTGCGCCAGCAGGGAGTTTTGTCCCAGTTCTGTGAGCGAGTCCGATTTGCTCGCCCTCGCTTTGGTCGGTATGAGGTGCTTGATTTTCTCGCCGTGCTGATCGCGCTACGCGATCAGCGGCGAACGCACCCTGGAAGCGTTCTACGACACCCTCAAACCCTTTGCCAGCTCCTTCATGGCGCTCTTTGAGCGCGACCAGCTCCCCTCACGCTCTGCTCTCGCGCGCTTTTTGGCAGCCCTGATCCAGCAGGTCGTCGAAGCGCTGCACATTCTGTTTCTGGAAGATGGGCTTTCCCGACCGCTGTGCCCAGACGAGCAAGAAGCCGGGCTGCTGGATCGGCAGGGCCAGCACTGGATGGTCTTTGATGTGGACGGGACGCGGGAAGCCGCCAGACAGCGGGCCGAACCTCCGACCGATGATCTGCCTCCCCCGCACCGTCGGCTCGACGGGGTGTGTGCTCCTGGGTACACGGGACGCAAACGAGGGGAAGTTGTTAGCACCCGGACAACTGTGAGTCAAGCCCATAGTTTCCAGTGGCTCGGCTCGTTCGGCAACCGTGGGAATGGGCGCTATCGCGAGGAACTGCGCCAGGCATGTACCTCCATTGAGGCGTGTCTGGCAGCGAAGCACTTCCCACGCGAGCGCGCTCTGCTCCACCTGGATGGACAATATGGGACAGGAGCCGTGCTCGCCGATGTAGCCAATTTCTCCTTTGTCACATGTGGCGAAGACTACGCCGTGCTGAACCAGCCGGAAATCCAGGCGTGCTTGCACTTACCCGCCGATCACTCGTTCGCTCGACCCGAAAGCGCGCTGGTGCGTCAACTCTACGATGCCCGAATGTGGCGGTGGGACCGGCGGGAGTGCGCTGCCGTGTGGTTGTAGCGACGCATCCGAAAGGGGCGACGAAGTGCCGGATCGGCCTCGTCGGCAAGGGGATCGTCTACGAAGTGTTCCTGACCAACTTGCCTCGTGAGGCATTCACCGCCGCCGATGTCCTGGCGCTCTACCTACATCGGGGAGCGTTTGAGCCAACATTGGCTGACGAAGACCGGGAGCTTGGCCCCGATCGCTGGTGTAGCCACTCCGCCTCTTGACAGGAAGCCTGGCAGTGCGTGGCCCGATGGGTCTGGAACTTGAGGCTCGAACTGGGTCATCACCTCAAACCCGAGCCGGTGCGCACGACGGAATTTGCTCCCGCTCTCGCTACGTTCCAATCGGAGCAGGTACCGGCTTCGGGCTACGAGCCTCCTGTCATCGGAAAAGCCTGGAAAGCTGGGCGCTACTCCGGCGGGGACTTTACGCTCCAAACCGATGGAACTGTGGGTTGCCCGGAAGGCAAGAAGCTCTTCCACCAAGAATGTCGGCAGGAACGGGACGGCAGCCTGCGAATGGTCTACGAGGCCCAGATTGCCGACTGTCGCGCCTGTGAGCAGCGCCCGCAGGGCCAGTGGCACGGGCAAGAGAATCAGCATCCGCGCCGGGTCAGCGTGCTGTTGCATCCTCGTCTGGGTGGGTCGGCACCGCTGCTCTGGTGCGACTGGCCTCGTCGGCAACAGAGGCGGGCCTGCATCCAGGTGCTACGCCATCAACACCTGAGTGTCACCGAATCTGCCGTGCTCCCAGCCTAGCACGAAGAGCCGCCTGCGGTGCTCACCCGGAACCAGCGGGCGCACTCCCGTCTGAACTGGAACGAACGACTCGCACGCAACGCCCGTACCAGCACTGCTGGTCAACTCACGTTCAAACTGTTCGGCCTTCCCGAAGCCTTTGCGAGCTGGCTTGGCCTGACGAGTGGGGAGAACGCACACGATCAGGACTCGCCTGATGGCGTCAGCACGGGGGCCTTCTTGCAAGACATTGCTCAGGCGGGTACAATGGAGTCACGTGAGAAGGTCGTTCACCACCCATTCAGGAGAGAGAGCATGCGTGAGAAACGCCCCGTTGATGTCGCTGCCTACGAAAAACGCGTGAAAGAAGGGTCCTGTTTTCTCTGTGAACTCGTGGCTGGCACCAATCCTCACCATCTGATTTATGAGGATCAGAGCGCCATTGTGTTCTTGAACAAATACCCCGTGCTCTACGGCTACACCCTGGTTGCTCCACGAGAACACCGCGAACAGGCCACCGGGGACTTTACCCTGGAGGAATACCTGCGGCTTCAGCAACTCATTTATCAGGTGGCTGAAGCGATCAGGCAAGTCGTTCCAACGGAACGGCTCTACATTCTGACGCTTGGCAGTCAGCAAGGCAATTGTCATGTCCACTGGCACCTTGCTCCCTTGCCTCCAGGCGTTCCCTATGAACACCAGCAAACCGCCGCCCTCGACCTCTCCAAAGGGGTACTCGCCGTTGCAGACGAGGAAATGGCCTCCCTGGCTCGCTCCATTCGTCAGGCAATGGAACGACTCCGTCCTTCCTCATCTCCCTCGAACTGAGTCCTCTCTTTCACATCGCGTTCTGGGGTTTCCTTGTCCAATTACATAAGTTTAGCTCGTTGCGCATCGCGTGGGCACTATGAGCTTCCATAATCTCTTGCAAAAGAGAATCATGGCGAGCAACGGCTCTGCGCATTGCTTCGGGATAACGTTCCCAGCGAACTGTACTCCCCTCAATATCTGTAAACAGAAATGTGAGGGTTCCAATTGGAAGTGTAAGCATTTTCATAAAAACCCCTTGATTTTGATCCTATCCATCTCACAGCTCACTTTTTCCCCGATTTACTATGGTGTATACAAACAAGCCCGCAAAGAGAAATGCTATTCCGGTACCTACATCAATCGTGTCTATAGGCCCAAATATTGTACTCAGCATTTGAGCATGCAGATACGTAAGAGATACACTTGCTAGATGCAACTGTTCAGAATTGACCTACGAGGTTTGCAAATCCCGTTTTTGAAGTGCCGGTTGTAACGCTGTACTCGTTATCAAACCGCTCATCTACTGGTGTTATCCATCAACTTTCAGACCGCGCAAGTTGATCATGCCATAGATTCCGGCAAGCGTGAAAATCGTACCCAAACCGAGGTAAATGGTGTCATAGGTGGTAAAAGTGACACCAAGAGTCGTCAGATGCAGGCCAGCCAGCAACGTACCCAGCAAGCCAGAGAGCGAGATCGAAAGCAGCATGCCGATTGTTTGCGCTGTACTAAAAACACTCATGACACGGCCCATGAGGTCTTGAGGGATGATATGCATGAGGATTGGCCCTACGCTGGTACTCAAGGTCCCAAGAGGGAGACCGGCCAGGAAGAGGATAATCAGCGCTGGCCAGAGGATCGTTTGACGAGCGAAGAGTAAAAGGATGATGCCGAGCAACAAGGGGCTCAGCCAAAAGAGGCGTACTGAGCTCATGCGTTTGATGAGATACCCTGCTGAAAGTGCTCCGATCACTGAACCCGCCCCAATAGCCATGGGAGTACTTCATACCAGCTTGTGGGTGCATGGAGATTTTTCTGAAAAAAGAAGATCAAGAGGGCATCGAGGCCACCAGAGCCAAGCACAAAAATGAAGAGCGAAAAAGAACGGTCAGCATGATACGGCTTTCTTTGTAGAATACCAAGCCTTCTTGCATTTCTCCCCAGAAATTTTTGACAGCTGCATTTTTGCTGGCCGTTTTTTCCAGCATAGGGGTCCTGACCTGAAAGATCAAGCCCCAAGAGATCAGAAAAGAAAGTGCATTGATAAGAATGGCCCATTGGATGCCGAAGGCAAAGATGAGAGGCGCTCCCAAAAATGGTCCGATAATTTTGAGCAAGTTACTGGTTGTTTGCTCACGGGCTGCCGCCTGTCCTCGTTGATTTTCTGGGAGGATCTGTGAGCTTGCCCCGGTTTCGTAGAGTCTCCAGAGGTGTGAGATGAGGACGATGAAAAACGTTTTTACGTATAACGTACGTTGACGTTTGTATGCTAACAGAAAAACTTCTCTACGTCAAACGTAACGTAACGTTTATTCATTCCCCATACTTTCATAATCGAGTGGACTCACGTATCCAAGAGTAGAATGACGACGAACCCGATTGTAATACACTTCCATAGAGGGAAAAAGTGCTCATCGTGCTTCATCGTGAGATGAGGAGATTGCGCTTCCTACACACTCATCTTTCAATGTCCCAAAAAAGCTTTCCATGACGGAATTATCCCAACAATTGCCTTTGCGTGACATACTGGCGATAATTTTTGACTGCTCTAAGCATGACTGATAGGCAGGTGAAGTCTATTGACTCCCCTATCACTGTGATGCAACAGCCCAGAAACAGCTACTATCTCACTGTGTCGGTACTCGATGGCAATCTAAACAGGCTGGTTATAATCAGCCATGGGGTCGAGGAACATCCTTGCTTCCAATATCTACAAGATTTTTGAGAACTATACTGTTCAGCTTTTGGGCTGTCGATATTCTCCATATAAATATTGTGGATGTTGGTGGGATAGGTGGATATGCTCTATTCCTTGAGGCAGGGCGGAATCCAAAGCATCCTGAGCATCAGCGTCTGCGCCAGTGAACAGGCACCTATTACGATCCTGAGATCTTTTCTGTGTAACAGGCCAACTCAGCGCTGGCGATTCTGGAGTGATGAAGTCTCTCATACGCATTGAAGCAATATCTGTTGGCGGAGCGTGGCATACCTTGCTCTGGAATGAGGCAGCAGCGCGTTTGTCGTTACTGTCGGATTATTGAGTATATCCGTTGCAAGCAGACCGACAAGACACCATCAAGCTGGCACAGAGAGCAAATGAAACAGAGCGAGGAACCGTTTTTGCTGTTCACAATGAAGAGTCTATGAAAGGACAAAAGCGTTCTCTCGTCCCTGGCTTTTTGGAGAGCGTTTATGTGCAGCATTTTTGTTGCTCCTGGCACGGTTCAGGTTTACTCATCCGTGCCAGAAAAGGTTTCTCCTGGCTTGACAGGTACAGGCGTGAGTGGCAGAATAGATGCGACATTTCCCCAGTTTGGCGGAAGAGGAAAAAGGAAGCATGGTACTGTCTGGGACGATTACCCTGGCTAGCTTGACGGTTTTTTGAGCTATTATTACCCTATCTCTCGCATCAGAAGAGACTCATGCTCCTTTGATTGTGGAGGTTTACTGAAAGGTGCTGGCTGTGGTCTGGGCCCCAACACACACAACTTACTGGCGAGCAGAAGGTCCTTACTTGCCAACATTGGCATCAAAAACCGCACTGGTAGAAGAAACCCGGCTCTTTCTTCTGACCTATGAGCGCCTCTCCAATATGGAGATGGCGCTTCAAGCGCTGCTTAATGAGGTCCTTGCGCAGCGTTCCCGTCGCACGCGCACCACTATAGTTGCTATTATTCGATCCCGATTGTTGCGCTGGAACGCGCCGACATGGGTCTTACAGAATCTCATGGCATTTGCACAGGAGAGCCATCTTGATGCCTTACGTGCAGCGCTCCTCCTGCATATTGCACGTCAGGATCATCTCTTATATGATTTTGTGCAGCAGGTGATTGTACCGCGTCGGCAGCGAGGGGAATTCAGGATCTTCATTTCCGATGTGCAGACATTTTTTGATACGGCGCAAAAAGAGCACCCTGAGGTGGGACATTGGAGCTTTGAGACGCGCCTGCGCCTCTCGCGTGGGATGCTGGCGACGTTGCGCGATTGTGGTTTGCTCAAAGGTGCCGTGCAGAAGCACATCACCTTTCCGTTTATTCCTGAGCAGGTAGTGACGCATTTGATCCGGCTATTGCAAGCCGAAGGGGTGACACAGGAACAGATGGCGACCCATCCTGACTGGAATCTCTGGCTCTGGAGTCCAGCCCAGGCGAAGGCGGCTATCGAGCGCTTTTTCCACGAGGAGCAAGGAGTATGACCGAAGATCTCTCGCAGCGGTTTGAGTATCTCGTCGAGCGGCTGCGCTCGGCCTATGGTAGCATTGGACATAGTAGCGGGCGCCCCTATATCTATTTTGTGTATCCTCCCAAGCTCGAAAGCCAGGTCAGTCAGATGGCACGCTACTATCTGAGCACGGACATGCACTTGCAGGTGTACCATCTCGACTTTCTGCGGCTTGCCATCGACAGTCTCGCCGGACAGGAAGAGCAACGCGAGCAGCTTCTGAACGATCCGAGAAAAACCAATAGCGCGATTGGTATTGTACGCCTGTGGGCACGCCGTACCCTTGCTGTCATCAAAGAGTATCTGGAACCATTGGAGCAAGATGTGCGTCCCGTCATCGTCTTGCATGGACTCTCGGCCTTGCATCCGTTAGCGAATCCGACCTCGTTTATCGAGTTCCTTGCCGAGCAAGAACCGCGTCATCCTAAAACCGGGATCATCGTGCCGATAGTGCTCCTCATTCCTGGTATGCGCCCAGCTCAAAGTAGTCACGTTTACCTTTTTCTCGGTCAGGATCATCTGCGTTTCAACTTTTATAGGGGAGAAGAGATCTGATGCAGATCCGTGACATCTTTACGACAAAAATTCAAGAGCGCATCGAACCTGTGGTGAAAGTGGCTGATCGCCGCCCGGCGATTGTGCTTGATGAACTCAAAAATCTTATTGTGACTCCGCAATGGGAGCGTTGCCTCCATCAGATCCTCCAGGAATATTCTGATGCCTTTGATAACGAAGACGAACAGGACGTAGGTATCTGGATTAGTGGGTTCTTTGGCTCTGGGAAATCGCTCCTGATGAAAGAACTGGGCCTCTTACTGGAAGGGGGCGAGTTGCTGGGGCAGTCCGTGCATGATGTCTTTCTCAGTCGGCTGCACCATAACAGCGAACTACGGTCCGATATCGAGCGTTTTCTCGCGCATTGCCAGCAGCGCATCAGTTGCTCGGCAATTGGGGGCAATATCCACGCACAGCTCACCGACACGGATGAGACCCTGACCTTGCTGGCTTTTCGACTCTTTGCCAGAGCGCATGGCTATACCCATATTTGGCCGTTTGCCTGGGCAATAGAATACCAACTCGAAGAAAAAGGGCTTCTGGAGGAATTCCGTAGCAGGGCCTGCGAGTTGTGCCAGAATGAATGGGAAGAGATTGCCGAGGATGCCGCCTTCTACAGCCCTCAATTGTATGAGGCTGCGACGGCAGTGTTACCGGAACATTTCCGCAATGTAAGTGAGGTAGAGTTGGCGACGGAGAATGCGCAACGTCATGGGATTTCATCCGATATGCTGATTACGCGCCTGCGACGCTGGTGTGAAAGGCAGGATCACGCAGGCCGTCGCCACAAAGTCCTACTGCAATTCGATGAGCTTGGGCAATGGATGCAGAGCGGCCTCAATATGACGAACCGCATCATGCAAACCCAGGCGCTTATTGAATCCGCTTCGACGCTGGGCTGTGGGCGTGTCTGGATCGCGGTGACAGCTCATGGCGATATCCAGGCACTCAAACAGAGCATCCAGCAAGAGCACTATGCCAAGATTAACCAGCGTTTTGCGCTCAAATGCAAACTCTCTAATGATGATATCAATGCCGTGGTGCAGGAGCGTCTGTTGGACAAAACCATTCCTGCTGGTAGCAGACTCCGCACACTCTTCCAGCAGCACAGTGGCGAGATCACCGATCTGGGTTTGCTCAAAGAAACGCAGCGCAATTATCCTGCGCCCGATGAGGAGAACTTTGCCGACTTCTACCCCTATCTTCCCTGGACGGTTGCAGTGATCCCAGATGTGACCAAAGGAATTGCGCATGCGGCAGGACGCGGCGAGGAATTGACCGGTGCCAATCGCACGATGATCAGCGTGGTACAGGGAGGAATTCTTGATGTACCTAATCTGCTTTACAGTGGGATTGGGCACCTGGTCTGCCTGGCCGATCTCTATCCCCAATTTGATCCTGATGTTCCGCTCGAAACGCGCACGGATCTGCGGCGACTCTTCCAGACACTGTCTGGAAGAGACGACTTTACGACAAGGGTAGCGCATGCGCTCTATTTGCTAGGGCAGGCCACCTATATTTCCTGCACATTAGATAATGTAACCCGCGCGTTGATCACCTCGATAAATGAGGATGTGGCAAGTCTGCGCTCACGCGTGAGGATCGAGTTGGATTGTCTGGTGAACGCCGGGTATGCCAAGCAAGTCGGCAACAATTATGTCTTCCTCAGTATGCAGCAGCGCAGCTTTCAAGAAAAAGTGCTGGCCCGGCAGGGAGAATTGCTCAATCACGTTAGCGATCTGATCATGAAGCTGCAAGAGTTTCAAGGGGATAATGCGCTGCGCTTTGACCGGGTGCCTATCAGTGGGCGAGAGAAATTGTTGCGGCTGACGCTGGATGAAAAAGTCGTGCGTAACCCTGCCGAACCGGTGACTGTCAAAGTCTATAGCCCGCTCCAGCGCCTGATCTCTCCTGAAATGAATAATGATGAGGAGATGAAACAGCGTTCGATTCAGGAGCCCAATAGCTTCATCTTGCGCATGGACCACGCTTCGGAACTGAGGCGAGTGCTGGCCCAGAAAGTGGCAACCGAAGAGGTGACGGAGGCTGTGCTCGCTAATGGGCCAGATAATAACCCCGAATACGAGGTGGCGAGACAGGCCGGTCATGATGTGATGCTCTTCAGGCAAGCCATTAGCTATGATCTTGACAGAGCGGTGAGAAATGGTGTGGTCTTCTTCCGTGGTACGAAGTACTATCCAGAGGGAGAGAATGCCAGCCTGGCAATGCGCAGTCTCCTGGGTCAACTATTACCAGAGATCTATTCGCGTTTTAGTGAACTGCCGTATCGGCTTGCCGATGATACACGTACGGTCAGGGATGCACTCAAGCATGTCACGACCAATCGTGATTTAGAGCAGCTCAAGGTCTACAAAGCCGATGGGATGCTCAACGATGGGAATCCACTCATCAGTACGCTCCGCTCACGTATCCCGCAGGAAGGGGATGATCTGGGGATCATTGGTGCCGATCAGCTTCGCCAGGAGCTTGAACACCCGCCCTTTGGGTGGGATAGCGGTTGGGTGAAGGTTGGATTGGCCCTGCTGCTGCGTACTTCTGCCTGTCGCCTGATCGAGAAGAGTCAGTACTACAGTGATCCTGACAATACAGAAGTGCTCCAGATGCTCACCAAAGATCAGCGCTTTCGAGCTGTGCGCGTACAGAGCATCAAAACGGATATCAGCATCAAGGAACAGCAGCAGATCCGCTCTCATATCGAGACGATTTTTCATGTCAAGCCGCCTCTTGTGCTTGCTCCTCTTAATGAAGCGCTCAAGGAGCAGCTTCAGAAGCTTGATGTGCAAGCACAAGAGCTAGAGAACTGGGCCAGAACGGCAAACTGTTATCTACCGCAGTCATTTGAGGCCGGAAAAAGCCTGCTCATGGATATCCTGGCAAGTCATGATCCCAACACGCGCTTGCCCTACTTCCTGCGTGAATGGGAAAAGGTGCTAGAGATGGTGAAACTGGTGCAAGAACTCACTCGCTTCAAGGAGGAGCACGGAAAGAGCTATGTCGAAGTGCGCGACTTCTACAACATGATGTACAATGTCGAGCAACCACCGGAAGAGGTCAGTGTGTTCCTGGAAAGTTGGCGCACGCTGACCAGCGATCGTACCATTACCGAGGCCCGGCGCTGGGAAGAATTGATGCGGGTCTATCAGACGGCGCAGCAGGCGTTGACAAATTACATCCAGCGCCTACAACAAGAGGCGCGGGAAGAACTTTTGGTCTTGGAGCAGACGCTTCCGCAGAAAGTGGCAGAGGCCAGTATTCCTGAAGCGGAGCAAGAGACAACGATTGCCGACCTGCAAGCGGTGCTGCGGCCAGCTAGGGAAAGGATCGAGAAGACTTTCCCCAGCATCAGCGAAGCCAGGGCCATGAAAAATACGCTGTTCAATAGTTGGGCGGCGTTGCTAAGAGAGGTCAAGGAAGTCCAGGCTCGCTGTCAATCATCTGGAGATGCGATGCCTTCGCAGGAGATCCGTTTGACCTGGAGTGCGCTGCTGGGGAAGCAGCATATCAGCACGCCCGATGATCTCAAACAGGTGGTCGAATCGTTGCAACGCGCGGTCTATCGTGAGCTGGAACAGCACCACCATGTGATTATTGAATAGC
Source organism: Ktedonosporobacter rubrisoli (assembly GCF_004208415.1). Classification (GTDB taxonomy): domain Bacteria; phylum Chloroflexota; class Ktedonobacteria; order Ktedonobacterales; family Ktedonobacteraceae; genus Ktedonosporobacter; species Ktedonosporobacter rubrisoli. The sequence goes on from NZ_CP035758.1 coordinate 10,602,341, forward strand.
TGACACTTCAACTGGGAAAGCGTGAGCAACGAGTATGCAGAAACGATATAAAGATCTTCTCCGTACCCTTGTACGTGAACTCCGCCATAAGCTGGTCGGCACCTTTGCCACGGCAGAGAGTCAGGCCGAGCGCGGGAATCTCGATCGCGAGCTAGAGCGGCTGGGCATTGCGCCCAATGGAATAATCAAACCCATTGAGTTGCTGCCAGACGCCCAGCCACACGAGCGCTATGCCTATCATGTGGTAACGGAACAGCTAACCCCACTGCCACTCTCTCAACGACCTGCAGTACGCGCGGAGATCGTTGAACGCGCTGCCTATACCTGGATCAACCGCTTGTTTGCATTGCGGACAATGGAGGTTCGTGGGCTGATCGATACCACGCTGCGTGCTGAGGAGGTCTATGGCGATATCTCGGAAAAACTCTATATCCTGCGTGAGACCGAGCCGGAACGTGCCAGGGGAGAAGATGGTGGTTGGTGGGCGGTAATCGAGGACGCTTGCCAGGAACAGGCGCAGGCGCTGCCCGGCCTCTTTGCACTCGATGATCCGGTAGGAGCCTTACATCCCAGCCCCGGCATGCTCGTGCAATGTGTGTCCCTGGTGGGTGGGAAGTTGTCGGACTTTACGCCGGAAGAATCGGACGCCACGTTTGCTGATCCCGATGCCATTGGCTGGGCTTACCAGTTTTACCAGGAAGAAGGCAAGGCCAGCATCGATGCGAAATGCAAACGTGGCGGCAAAGTCGCCACACGAGCGGAGCTAGCGGCCAAAACGCAGCTTTTCACCGAACCCTATATGGTCCAGTGGTTGCTACAAAACAGCCTGGGACGCAGCTATCACGAAGCCTTTCCCCATAGCGCCCTTCCTGAGGCCTGGCCGTATTATGTCAGACCTGAACAGCTCGATAAGACGTCTCAGCGCACACTTGCCAGTCTCACCCTGCTTGATCCCTGCATGGGGAGCGGTCACTTCTTGCGTGCAGCCTTCGACATGTTTGTCGCCATGTATCGTGAGCAATTCCCCGAATGGAGCGCGCAACAGATCGCCGACCGCATTCTTTCGCATCACCTGCACGGCATCGACCTGGACCCGCGAACGGTGCAACTCACGGCACTCACACTCTATCTGCGTGCCTGCGAGTTGATCCGTGACGAACGCCAACAGCAATATCTCCCTGGTGCTGGTAGCTACGTGCCACCAGAGTTGCACCTGGCGACGACGCCAACCAATCTCAACAAGGGGGCCTTGCAGCGTCACCTGGAACGGCATCCTGAGGATATTCTGTTTCGGCCACTGATTGAAGAGATCTTTGCCGGATTGGAGCAAGCAGAGATCCTGGGGAGCCTGCTGCGTCCGCGTGAATACCTTGAGCATGCCATCACTTCCTTCCAGAAGCTGCCGCCGATTACCCAGCCGGGGTTATTCGAGCAGGAGATGGATGCCTTTCGCGGTGAGATAGTAAAGATGGCGAAGAAAGACCCCAAGCGGTTGAAGGAACTTGCCCTGCAACGCGTTATCGAAAGCTTCAAATCAGAAGAGCACAACGTCGATGATGTGGCGGCAATGCTCTTCGGTCGCGAGGCAGTGCAGGGAGTGAGGCTATTGCAGTTGCTGGATCGACAGTATGCTGTAGTGGTGACGAATCCTCCGTATTTAGGTAGTCAATATATGGATGTTGCGCTCAAGAAGTATGTCGAAAAACATTATACTTCGGGTAGAGGAGATCTTTATGCTGCTTTTATTTTGCGCTGTCGGGAGCTGTGTCAGCCTGCCGCGCGTGTTGCGATGGTAACAATGCAGGGTTGGATGTTTTCACGTAGATATGCGGAATTGCGAGCGGTGCCTCAAGAAAAGTTAGCAACATATACGAGAGAACGCAAATTCACTGGTTTATTACGAGCGACTTCCATAGAGACGTTGGCTCATCTTGGTACTAACGCTTTTGAAGAAATTGGAGGAGAAGTTGTACAGAGTACCATGTTTGTCTTTCTCGAGAAAGTACCTAGCGATAAGCACAATTTATTTGCACTACGAGTTGTAGGCTTAAAAAGCCCTGTAGAAAAGCAAAATTCTTTAAAAGATGATAAAGCGGCCCCTTATTCTATTGCACAAAAAGAGACATTAAGCATATTAGAATCACCTCTTGTCTATTGGTTACAACCACAATTCTATACATTACTCAAAAGTAAACATCTTCTTTGTGATATTGGTGAGGTCCGTCAAGGACTCTCCACCGCAGATGCTAGAAGATTTACTCGGTGTTTTTGGGAAAATATACAGCCATCTAGCAGTTCTAACGATCTCAGATCCTCAATACGCTGGTTCCCATATGTAAAAGGTGGCGGATATCGAAAATGGTGTGGGTTGGAGTGGCTCACTGTTGATTGGGAGCACAATGGAAGCCGAATAAAGGCTATTCCTCAAAGCTATGTAAGATCTCAAGAGTTCTATTTTAAATTAGGGCTTACCTACACAATAATGGCACAAGGCAGCTTTGCCACTCGACTTATTGAAGAGGTAATATTTGGAGATATGGGGAGCTCAATTTTTCTGCAAGGGAATAAATCTCCTTACAGCATTTTGGCTTTGACATCAACACATATTGCTTCGTACCTCCTTCGAGTAACGACACAAAGCCTAAAATTTCGGGAAGGTTATGTAGCTAACCTGCCTCTTCCTGAAAACCTTAATTTTGAAGCAACTGAGATAAATGGGAGAGTTTGCTTTGCATTTAAGAATCTCTTAATCTCACAAGACCCTATAGAATCAAATTATCACAGTACACTATTTTCTCACAAATCTAACAATATACAGGCTATCCTCCATACAATCGAAGGATTTAATGAACATATGATTATTAATTGTTATAAGCTATCAGAACATGCTATATATATACTATTCGCCGAAACGGGTGCTCCCGCAGGCTGGTATCCTCTTATCATCGGCTATGATACCTTGCCTGCTCTACCTGACGATCTCGACCTGCCACCGCTGCCACAGGAACTTTTCGATTATCTTGCTCAACACAAGCGGATCAGTTCTAATAGTGATGAACTGATCCGCATCAAAGCTAACCTACGTGCGCTCTACGAAGCCGGTCCGGGCGCGAAGAAAGTAGAGTTGGAAGAAGGTAACGAGATGGGAGAAGATGGTGAAGAAACGGATGAAAGTGTCCCTGGCGCGCATATTCCTATCCCAACTGAAACCTTCCTCGAAGAATTGAGCGTCAAAATGCAGCTTCATCCCATCAGCGTCTACTGGCTGCTGGAGGAACTGTGCGCCGAAGGAGTACGCTGTAAGCCAGAAGAATTGCGTATGCTGGAGGACCGTTTGAGCGTGCTCATTTTACGTTTGTTGGGGCATCGCTGGCCCAGGCAGATCGAGACCGGTGAGCAGGTGCCAGCGTGGGCCGAACGCAGCGGCGTCATTCCACTGGTAGGTGGGACGGGCAGAACCACTCTGGCCGAGCGGCTGCGCAGGCGCTTGCAGGAGGAGGATGGAGATCTTGGAGCACAGCAGATGGAAAGGCTACTGGAGGAATTGACCAGTCTCAGCCTGGAAGAGTGGCTTCGACGCCGCTTCTTTGTGCGTCACGTTTCGCAGTTCAAACATCGCCCAGTGGCCTGGCATCTTGCAAGCGCCCCAGTCAAGAACAATGGGAATGGCAAGAAGCGCCGTGGCGGCAATCAGCGCAAGCCAGCCTTTGAATGCCTGTTGTATGCTTGCACAGCCTCTCTGCATACCCTGGCAAGCATTCGCGGTGAGTTCGTCGAGCCGTTGATCCGCGCTGAGCGCAGCAGAATCGAGCGCGAGCGGGCCGCAACTCAGGAAGGACAGCTTGTGGGCGATGAGGGTGAGTCCGTTATGGCGAGCGAACGCCTGCGAGAGTTAGAGGCGTTCGCCGAGATGCTGCGTCTCATCGAGGAACAAGGCTTTGCCTGCACTGAACTTGATGCACTGCTTGCCCAGGAGCTGCTGGACCGCTGGTCCGGCGATGGCTACACAGTACCTGAGAATCAGGAGGCACTCCTGCGCCGCGAGCAGTCCTTTCGTGTGGATATCAATGATGGGGTGCGCGTGAACATCGCACCGCTCCAACTGACTGGTGTACTGGCCGCTGAGGTTCTCAAGTCCGCCGACGCACGCAAGGCTATCGCTGACCGCGCTCGCTGGCGCTCCGATGAGCGGTGCTGGGTGCGCGAAGGCAAGCTACCTCGCTGTGGGTGGATGGACGAGCAAGTCCCAGGAAGCGCACGCTGGTATGAACTTGAGCCGCAGCGTCTGGCCGAGAGTGATAAAATCGAGCAGAAGCGCTTACTCTCGCTCCCAGAGGAAGAGCGTGACGAAGTAGACCGCGAGAAAGAGGAGGTGCAGCCATGAGTCAGAGCTTGCAACAACGCCTTTGCAGTTACATCAAAAGCCGACTCACCTATGAAGGTGCCTGGATGGTCTGGTGCGATCCGCGCAACGATTGGGGGCCTTTGTTGCAGATGGCATCACAGAGCGAAGAGATGCAGGATATCCCTGTGTTCCCGGTCAGTGAACGAACTGCGGGAGAGATCGGCGGCTTGCTGTGGCGGCGAAAGATCCAGGAACTTCTCGACGCAAAGCGCTCATTCGTGCTGCATGTCCAGGCCTCCGAGAATGATCTGGGCTGGTTATGGGCGCAGGCGCTGCTCACCGAGCATCTCCACATTAATTCTTTACGTCAGACCTTACAACAATGGGGCTGGCGACCACAGAACAGCAAAACCGGGCCGGACGAGGTGGCAAGGCTCGCGAGAGTGTATTTCCAGCAGGACCCTTTGGAATGGGGTGGTGGGGGACTCCAGCCCAGACCAGAAGCACTGCTCAATGTGCTAGCCGGAGGTGCGCTGCCTGATGCCGATGATCGAGCAATTCTTGACCTTACGATCAGCGCCGCAGGACTCCCGGTCCTCGACGAGAAGGATCTGGCGCGCTGGCGCACGAGAGCGCTGGCTCGCTTATTGGTGACGCAGGCCCATCGTGTCGCGCCTGGCCTTTTCCAGTACCACGAAGACTTGATCGCTGAGGAGCAACGAGAGTTTGCACTCCAGAAGATCCTTGATGCCTGGGTAGATAGCGTCCGACTGAGCCGCCACCTGGGCGAACGTATTCTGGAGGCGGATCGCATGCTCACGTTAGGCAACTATATGCACTCTGCGACCCTAGAAACCATCACCGGTGAAGAACCTTTTCTTTCTCAAGCCGCCGAACGCGCCCTCTTTGCCCAGACGTGTCTGAGCCTCTCCCAAAAAAGTAGACGTGAGTTGCTCGAACAGCTTTCTTCGCTGGCCGACACTTTCGCTCGCCATGCCAGGGGCTTCTGGGGAGATGTCCGAGAGATGCAAAGCTTTTCCAAGGAGGAGAGCGATCTGCACTCCTATCTCTTGCCCTGGGGAGAACTGGCCCGCTGGAGTCAGGCGATTGCCCGTTTGTTACAGGCTGCCCCCGGTCCATGGAATCAGCCCGACGATGCTGTACGCTGGTATGTGCAGACTGGTTGGCAGGTCGAGCAGGCGGGCGAGGAGCTTACACGCCATGTCAACCGCGCCACCGCCGAACTAATTACCTTGCTCGTGCCCTTGCGTGAGGCCTATCTCGCCCGCTGGGAAGGATATATGCTGGGCTGGACGGAGATCTGGACCAAGAGTGGCTGTCATCCCCCCACACTTGGCAGTCAGGGCGAATGGTTGCTAGAGCAACTGAAAGATAAACGACCCGCGGCTATATTAGTGGTCGATGCCCTGCGCTATGATATTGGTATGGTATTGAAAGAAGCTATCAATGAGCGCGAAGGAGCCGAGCGTGCTCAGATTACCCCGGCACGCACTGCGCTCCCCACGATTACTGCACTGGGAATGGGGATGGCGCTTCCGCTCAAAGAGCAGGATCTCGTTGCAGATATCCTCAACGGCAAATGGCAGCTCTTCCACAAAGGAGCAAAGCAGAACTTGAGCGTGGCTGAGCAGCGTCGCGAATGGTTGGTCAAACGCGCAAAAGTCTCTCCCGAAGCGTTCTTGACAGTCGAAGATATCGAAGCTGATAAGATTCCAGAGCCTCACGACAAATTCACACGCATCTTTATCTTTGACAATCTCATCGATAAGCTCGGCCATGATGAAGAACTGGAGCCATTGGGAACCGGAGATGCTCGGCGCCGCTACCTGCGTGTCATTGAGCATCTGCGAGACAAACACTGGCAACGTGTACTCATTGTCACCGATCATGGCTTTATTCACTGGCCAGGCATCAATGAACATCCCATTACGCCGCCGCTGCCAGATGCCGCCTATAGTTCACGACGTGCGATGGCTTATCGGGAGGACGCCTGCTTTGCAGGCCCACAGAGTTTGGCTCCCGGAGGCAAATGGCGCATCGCCGTCGCAAGTGGTGCCTCCTGCTTTCGGACGTACGGCGGCCTGGGATTCTTTCACGGCGGGGCCTCTCTGCAAGAATGGATTGTGCCCTGTCTTGCCATAGCCTGGCCGCGCAAGGCAAAGCCTGTCGATGTGGCTATCCGGCGCATCGAGCAGATTCTGACCTTGCGACCAAAAATCATCCTTGAGGCGCGACACGAGCATCTTTTTGGTGATGAAGAAGCGCTGGCTCGCCAGGTGGAGGTACGCATTCAGGAGCGGGCACACAACACGGTCATTTTCAGTTCAGAGCCGAAGATCATCACTCCCACCCACGAGCCGGTTGAGTTTCCCATGAAGTTGCTCGATGACGTGGCCGCCGAGCGCGGAACTCCATTGCTTATTGAAGTGCGTGATACACGCGAAGACCGAGTGATTGCGAGCGAGAAAACGACCCTCATGGTAGAGATTGAGGGCTGGTAAGCAGAGAAGGAGAAGGACAGATGGCAGAGCAGGTGGAGGGAGAGCAGCAGACATGCTACAATGATGTGGATATGTTGAGGAGTAATGTGCCTATGACAACCACAAAACCAATTTTTGAATCCGATCCGCTTGATCGGCTCTTATTTTCCGCCTTTCCCGGCCTGGTCATTCGCAAAGATCTGACGCAAGAAATACGGGGAACGAGCAAGGCACCATCGTATGTGATCGAGTTTATGCTCGGCAAATACTGTTCGGACCTGTTCAATGAGGAGGAGGTGCGCAACGGTCTGCGGTATGTACATGACGAGATCGCCAGATATATCCCACGTGGTGATGAAACCGAAATGATCAAATCGGCCATCCGTGAACGCTCTCCCCATCGCCTCATTGATAAAGTGAAGGTCGAACTCGACGAGCATACCCGGGGTGGGCGCTACTGGGCCAGCCTGATGACGGCCAATATCCACACAGTGAATATTTCACCAGAGATTATCAAGAAAAATCCGCGCCTGCTCCTGGCCGGGATTTGGAGTAAAATTGTCCTGCAATACGATGAAGATATTATCATCAACAAAAAAGCCTATCCGTTCGTAATCTCACGCCTCGATCCCATCCAGGTGAGCCATGTGCGTCTGGACGAATATCTTGAGGGGCGTGCCCGTTTCACCAAAGAGCAGTGGATCAATGCGCTCATTCGCACAATGGGCTATGAACCCAAACATCCGCAGGTGACGCCACGTGTCAAATTACTCTATCTGGTGCGCATGATTCCTCTGGTCGAAAGCAATTATCATTTGATCGAACTTGGCCCTCGCCAGACCGGCAAATCCTTCTGTTTTACCGAGTTCAGTCCGTATGGGGTGCTGCTGGCTGGCGGAGAAATCACTATTCCCAAATTATTTGTCAGTAATACTATTCCCCCGCAGCCAGGCCTGGTAACGCGCTCTGATGTCATCGGCTTCGATGAGATTACGGGCAGCAGTTTCAATGCGGAAGAGGATAAAAACCTCTACAAGAGCTACATGGAAAATAACCAGGTCAACCGGGGCACGCAGCCAGTGGTCGGCGATGCGGGATTTGTATTTAACGGCAATATCGAGTTTGATCCCCGGACAGCGATGCTAGCCGAGCATCTGTTTCAACCGCTGCCCCAGATGGTGAGCGAGGATACCGCCTTTCACGACCGCTGGGCGGCTTACCTGCCCGGTTGGGAACTGCCCAAGTTGACGCCAAAACTGCTCACGACCCATGTCGGCTTTATCCTCGACTATACGAGCGAACTCTTCCATCGCGAACTACGCCGTATTACGACCTACGGGACGCTATGGGAACGCTGGTTTGAACCTGCCAATCAGTGGAGCTACCGCGACCAGCGCAGCATTAGCCGCACTTTCTCCGGTCTGGTCAAGTTGATCTTTCCAGCAGGAAACCCGGAGAAGGAGGACGCTCGCGCACTGCTAGAGTTGGCGATGGAGCTACGTCTGCGCGTTCTGCTTCAATTGCATCGCATCAATCGAAACGAGTTCAGCACGACGGAACTTTCCTATAACGATAAGGCAACCGGCGAGACGCATACCATTCGCATTGAAGGTGAGGGTGAGGGAACGGAAGAAGCGTTCTAAGTAGCAGCGTTGGTATTTCCCGAAGAGGAAGTGATTGTATGGAGGCGAGCGGAGAAGAGTTAGAGGACCTGCTGGCGAAGTACTTCCAGCCACGAGGAACCTGCCAGTTCTGTCAGAAGCAGGACCTCAAAGGTGCAATGGCGTTTCATCTTGGCGGATGCCTGGCACAGTACCAACACCAGGCAGGTGGACGGTCCAGCCCCAAATACCTTAGCGCCTCTTGTGCAGTAGGTGCGGAAGAGTGACTACCCTCGTCTGCCCCTTCTGCAAGGACACGGCTCCATTTGGCAAGGTCGGCTGGTTCTGTCCAAAGTGTGCCAAAAAACATGACTGCGGCTTAGAGACCATGCTACCGGTCGTTAACTCCCCCCGCGTCGGCGTGTGTGGCTATACGAGAGAAATACCCACGTAGAGAGACAGTGAAAATACTGGAAAGACTCGGAGCTTGGAAGTGCTTCGGCATATTACTCATTTTGGGGAACATCTCTACTTCTCTGCGGCCCATCTGGTATCCCCTCAAGACGCAAGAGATCTTCAACCTCACGGCTCAAGTAGTCGCATAATACGCCAAGCGCGACAAGTGAGAGTTCTTTGAGGGTAACAACACGAGAGATTTTTTGAGAGAATGGGGAGCGTCTCCCATTTCCTTCGTAGGGCGGCTTATCCTCGGATATCAGAATAACGTTGCAAGTTCTGGCTCTGGCGCTTCTTGAATATAGATGCCAGCTTGCTCAAAAGGTCTTATCATTTCATATGTCTGATGAAATCTTTGTAACTGCTCATAAGTCAGCCACCTGGAGCCTAATCGTTCTGTGTTAAACAGCTCTTCAAATATTTTATAGCTGATCCCGTGCCTCATACTGATCTCAGGAGTAATAACTTTATTTCCTTCACCGTCTTTTGTAAACTCGCTGACGCGGTCTATATCGCATCTACGAATTTTGCTCTGGTGATGTGGAAACGATTTCATTTACATTTCTCGCGAGATATTCGCTTTGAACGTCAATCCCACATTTCCCCCCAAAAAAGACCACATCCCAGTCTTCTGCAAAGGTATCTCATAAAACTGGCGCTAACATGATGTCTTAAAAAATCAAAAATAAACAATGAGAGTATTAGGAGAAACAGATGATTCCGACAGCCCCATCAATGCCTTCTTTTCCCATGGAAAGGAACGTAGCTGTGCTGATGATCGCTTGGACAGAGGAACAGTGAAAGCGCCTCTTCCTCCCTCAAAATATGTTGAAGTTAGTCTGGCCTAGAGAGATATTAATCGCATCACCTGTCAGCTCAACCTCACTCACAAGAGGTCGAGCTTGTCCAAGGAGGGGACTCCAGCTTATCTGAGAATATGGCCTCCTCTTAGTCGCTCGCGTTAAGTTTTACTCTTGCGAGTTGAATAGCTCCACAGCTACAGATCAGAATGACACAACCTGTCCGTCTGAGTGAATCCAGGACCTGAGGAACGTGCTCTGCTGGTACACAGAGTGATATACCACAGAGACAGCACCGTACTCCGGTATCAAAAAGCTCTTCTCAAGAGCTTGTTTCTCCCTTTTCAGCCTTCTGCCCATTTTTGCCAGAACTGCCATCATTTTTCTGATCGCTTTCCTTGAAATGCCCTGCCAACATAAAGTCTCCATGTCTGTTTTGTTCTATACACATCTTTCAGAGCCAAATATAACAACGCAGATGGATATCTCAAGACTCTCCTATACTTTACTGGCTTTCCTATTGCTGCATGCGACGGCATATCCTATTATCAGGAAATATTGAAGCTCTCTTCATTTATTCAGCAACCAATATGTTTCTTCCCCGTCTCTTCCATGCAAGCCTCGTGTGAGGATCGCAGAATGGCATCCTGAGATGCTTTTAGAACTGATTGCTCTTCTGCAAATGGCACCATGATCTCCTGTACTAAAGGGAGCATCTGGCTCAAAACCTTCTTTGCTTGAGTGACTTTTCGTTCAGCTTCAGGAACGAGATGCAAGGGAAGCTCTGGATTCCCAACAATCTGGTTCAACTCTCAACCCACAGGATCGAGGTCCTCCAAAACCTCTTCAATCCTCTGCAGAGCAGGGACAATTAATCCATTCGGTAACATCTGTTTTCCTTCTTCTCGGGTTCTTTTTCTCATTGTCGCGATCATTTACACAGGACACGGCACAGGCCATAGCTTTCCTGGTGTGCGCTGGAGGAAAGAAAACCAGACATACCAGGACCAATGCATCTGTTTATGCCTGATCGAGAATATATGCTTCATTCACCTCGCCCCCTTCGAGTGCCAAATAGTGCCAGAAAAGTGTTTCTCCGTCCTGGCCTCTCATCTCATTTACCAACCAATGCATCCGTAGTATTGCCAAGATAACGATGCACTATTTCAACCAATTCTTCTGCTGTAAATGGTTTAGGAAGATGATCCTCCGCACCAGCCAAACGCCCTTTGAGGCGATCAATGATTCCATTGCGTCGGTTCATCGTGATAATCGTCGTGCTTTCCAGCGTAGGTTTCGCCTTGAGTGCACGAGCGATTGCATACCCATCCATTTTGGGCAGTTCGATATCGAGCAAGACGATCTTGGGTGGAGGACAACTCACTTCTGCTAGCCACCGAAAGGCTGCAACACCATCAGGAAAAGTGATGGTGACATACCCCTCGCAGCGCAACGCCGTCTCGACAATCTTTCTGATGGTGAGCGAGTCATCGACAGCCAGAATGGATGGTGAAGGTGATGACACGCCCTGGATGTTATTCAGATTTGCTGATAGCAAAGGTATACGTGTTTCAGAAGCATATGTGATATGAGTAGCAGGAAGCATCGGGTAGGATGCAGGGAACACGTAGCCCTCCTGGACGCAAAGGCTGCTTGAGCTATTGTTGTCGGCAGGTTGAACTGATCCCGCCAGTGTATAGAGTCTCACTTTTTGCATTCCACTGTCCCCTTGTTCAGTTCGTTGTCGTGGCTGAATAGCCACCAGCAATCCCCTCTCTCTGTTTTTAGTGATTCCAGGCAAAGGTACAGGAGCACGATGACTACCATATATGCCACGCCATACCCACAAATCATTTGTTTACTTTTCTCTCCACCACTTCTCATAGTAGCAAGTGACTCTCCTACCTACATCCTGCCATTCCCCATTTTTCTGTGTTCTACGATTGGACGACAGTGATGAAGATCTCTACGTTGGAAAGGCGGGGATTCTGGCATGTCTCAAGCGTTTTGACGAAGCGTTGGCTCGTCTGTGAGCAGGCTCTACAACGAGGTCCTGCGAAAGTCTCTGTCCTCCATAAAGAGAAGGCAAATATCCTCATCAGGCAGAAGCGCTATGAAGAAGCACTCCCTTCCTCTCAGAAGGTCGTTCAACTTGATCCCGAGGATGCATATGCTTATGATAAGTTAGGAGATATCCTGAGCAAGCTGGAGCGGTTCGCTGAGGCTGTCAAGGCGTATAGTCAAGCGATTCGACTCAGGCCGAATTTGACGAGAGCATACCAGTCGAAGGCCCATGCTTTGGAGAAGTTAGGTCACTATGAGCAAGCCCTGGCTACTTACAATAAGGCGCTTCAACTTCATCCGAACAATGGCCATCTTCTTTTCTCCAGAGCAGGGGTGCTGAAAAAACTGCTCAAATATGAGGAGGCGAATGCTGATTATCTCAGCGCACAGGCTGCCAAGTCTGATTCCTGGCTGGCTGCTTGCTGTATCATTGCAAAGGTTGATCTCAAAAAGATTGCAGAAGCGAAAACGCGACTCCAGGCAGCAGGCAAAGAGATCAGCAATGAGGCGATAGAGGCAGAAATCCACCTCATGTACCAGGAGCAAAAGATGGCGTCATTGAAGTCCTCTCCCCTCTTCCAGCCTCTCTGTCTGATTGTGCGCGAGATGCAAGAGTGGAGTGGGACACCAAAACAGTTCAAAGAGCTGCTCTCTACCCGTTTTCCTGATGATCTCAAGAAATTACCTCAGTCACCTGCTAGATTGCTTGAAGTATTAAAAGAGATCACACCAGCACTCCAGGAAGAAGGAATAGCGGTTGGTCTGCCTCCTGAGACCACTCTCGTAACGCTGACTAGCAAATCAACATGAGTGCTCTCTTTAAGAGGATCTGAATAAAACAAGAGAGGGAAATGTCTTGAGCTGATTGTCAGCCTTATCTGACCCAACTGACTATAAGGGATACCAGCTTTTGTGGACTCCCTAAAAAATATTAGGGCGCATTTCCTCACTTAAAAACAGCCTCTCTGACCCACTCACACCTTCCCTGGCGCAAAAGACGATAGTCCCCCGCCCAACCCCTTCGCGCTTGCTTTTTCACCTAGTGATACATCATCAAAACGTTTCATTCGTTGCAACAAGAAAGGCAGAAGTTATTTGAGGCAAACAGGGTCGGATGGTTGCTCTGGAAAAGGCGTGTGCCGCCTTTGAGGGAGGAAATGTGAAAGCGTCGTTGAGTATTTAAAGCAGGCGGAAGCTGCTTTTGCAGATGGTGCCTCGCTATTGTTAGGCTTCCCTTGCGCAAAAAGGGACGCTGCTTGACGAGATCGCCACCATCATAGGCTACACGCATCGTTCTGTGATGTGGCTGCCATCAAAGAGTGGGGAGAGAAGCATGAGGAGGACCGTTGGTAAGATTGATATTGTTTCCAGAATGTGACAGGTAAAACTCGCGAGAGGCTTTCCTATCGCAGCGGCAACAAAAGCAAAGTTTCTTATTCTGCTTCCCAGATTTTAACGATTTTATCCCAACTTCCACTTCCCAATGTTTGCCTATCAGCACTAACCGCAACACAGGTCACTGCTTCATTATGATCCATCAAAGTCTTTAGCACCTGACCGGTTGCTATATCCTATATCTTGATGGTTTTATCCCAACTTCCACTTCCCAGCATTCGTCTATCGGCATTCATGATAATACTGCGCACGGTCTCACGATGCTGTCTCAGGTATTATTGAAGACGGAAGTCCAAATACTTTACAACACTTCCCTCGCGCTCTTAGCTGCAGGAAAAGTTAACGATTTCTTCTTGGCCTGTTGCCATCACGATCCTGTCTCTGTGTAGACCCTTGCCTGGAATGCGAGCTTTGCAATTCTTGCCTCTTCTCCTCCGATTCTTGAGCACCAACAGCGTTGAGTTCCCTTATATACAGCTCAAGATCTAATTGCTCTAATTCGGCGAGATTTTCATCGATGAAGACGGTGATGAGATGCCGGTCCTTCGCTGCCAGACATTTGAAAACTTTCCTGAACTGTGCAACTATCTCCTTCATTAAAGGATCTTGCTGACCAATAGATGTACAACATAGGATAAGCGCTTCTTGCAATGCACCAATAATCTGCTCAACCCGATCAGAAGAGATACCTTGTAGAGCAAGTCTGAGCCAGAAAGGTATGAAACCGTAATTACTATCACGCCGAATCCACCCGAGGGCCTGCCCTTCATATCCAAGGGTAGTAAGGATGCTAAGAGCAAGTTTGCGCTTTGTCGGTGCTGACCTCCACAGGTTTTTTGCATGTTCAATAAAACGCTGCGCAAGGTAATGGTATGCCTCCTCTACCTGTGCAGCGATCGTAACCTTGTAGACGATCTCGCCGCGTGGAAAGCGGTCCCCGCGATAGGAGAGCCAGTTATGGGAGCCGCTGAGATGGACTTTGCGATCAACGATCACTTCTTTGGCATGTGAGTTGCCTAGCCACTCGGCAATAATGCCAGGGGTGCCTTCGGGCGTCTGAACGGCGTGTAAGCGTTGGAGGAGGTCGGGAGGCACTGGCCGGTCTTCTCTGCTTTGATTACGTCCAATGCCATACCCGATCAGGATACGCACCCCCTTTTGCACCTGCGTTTGCAGAAGCGCAATGAACTCGTCATCGACCACCTGCTTATTCATCCAGGGAGAGTAAATGATGATGAGTTCCTTTGCCTCCTGTAATGCCCCGAGAAAAGTCTTATGTATCTCTCGATCGCGTAGTTGCATAGATATGCCCGCAGCCTCTTCAACTGTCTGCCCATCTCTTTGCATACGCATATGATTTGTTGCCTGCTGGCGAATTTTTGTCAGTCGTTCCTCCACTTCAGGCTCTATCGCAGGTTCTTCCATATGCCTGTTCTCTGATCCTGCTATTTCTTCTACAAAGGTATCCTCTTCACGAAGACCACATAGCGTTTTCAGTGAGAGGTTTCTCTGCTGGAGTTGTGTTTCCAGCCATGCACCAACCCGAGGGACCAGTTTGTTCTCGAAGGAACGCACCTCAAATGTGATAGCTTCGTCGGGATTCTCCTTGAGCGTATCATAAAGAATAAAGATGGAGAGCGGTCGCCAGCCGATTTCAGGGGATGCAGTCGGCGTGATCCTGGTAACGAAACGGTTGTTGTCTGGATCATGCAAGTCCAGACCCCACTCCTGTAACAGCGTTGATAACTCATCATCGACGAAACGCAAAGAAGGAAACTTTATTATATCCTGGTCAACGTACTGGCTCAAATCCTCGAAATCTTCCCTCACAGATCTCAAACGAAAAGGGGACGTATCTTTTTTGTCCAGGATGACATCCTGGATAAAGTAGCGTGTCTCGTCGAAAGTTGGCTCAGCGATAGTTTCTGAACACAAAGACGCTTTTCCCTCGTCTGTGACACGTGGGCCATAAACATCATGGACCATGCTCTGTATTGAGATCAAGTCCTGAAGCGTATTTTTGAGAAAGAGAGGATCAAGGCCCAACGCTCCAGCCAGTTCTTCAAGCGAAGGACGTGGCACTATTTCAGTGTATGCCTGCAAGAGAAACTTTTCGAGGAGATTCATCTGCCGACGTTGTTCAACCTGTATAGTGACTTCCTGTTGCTGTACGGGGTAGCGAAACTCACGCGCCGCCAGCACATAGAGGCCAGGCTGACCTTCTTCCATCTCCTGAACACGTTTACGCAAAGCTTGAGCGATAGGACGTGTATCAGCACTAACTGTTGGAAATATCAATGAAATCTCCTCGATTTCTAACAACACTGGCGACTTTGCTATACCGTTCAGCCGCGTCTTCCTGGCGTGCCCTGACGCAAAAGAGGTCATGGCAGCCAACAATAATTAATAATTCTTGCGCTCGTGAAAAAGCAACATTAATGCGCTCATCTTTCTCAGCGAAACCGATGTCTCCTCCCCGATTATTACGCACCATGCTCACAATCACAATCGGTCGCTCCATTCCCTGGAAGCGGTCTACGGTCCCGGTCCGAATTTCCAGGGCTGAGAAGTCTTTTTTTCTGCTCTTGAGATTTTTCTCTAAGAGGGCCAGTTGAGCGCCATAAAAAGTAATGATACCAATTTCTTTCTTTTTGATACCTGCTGCTCTTTTGGGTGCCCAGAGACGTTGTAGTTCTTCACAAATTTTAATGATGATTTCCATCTCACGCTGATTCTTATAGGATGTGCCTTCAGCTTCTTCCCCAAAGCTATTGCTATCACTCTGGTAGGAGGGAAAAGCAACTTGTCCACTCATTCTATTTCTGGCAGTAATTGTGCGAGAGGAACGACTTTGGGACGATGTGGAAACCAATGGCGTTGAGATCCATATAAGATGCTTGTTTCTGCGAATGAGTGCTGAGTGAAGCTGATGGTCGCGCTCACTGTCTGGTTCATTCAGTCCGTATTCTAGCGGTCGATGATAAAACTGGTTAATCGCGGCCATAATATCGGGATGCATACGGTACTGTATATGGAGCATACGTTTGATCCCATCTGGCGCTTCATTGTAGCGTTGCTCAAAATACGGGCGGCTGAGATAACGAAACGCTGATCGCTCCTGACCGTTTTCTTTGGCGAGTTGCTCTAAGGTTTTTTCTTCGATCATTGGTGGCAATTGCCGCTGATCGCCGATAAGGATGAGCTTTTTCCCTTTCAATGCCGCCAGCAGGATCTCAGGTGGAGTTGCTTTACTGACTTCATCGATAATCACGACATCAAAGCGCGAAATAGACCTGTTTTCCTGGCGATCCAGTCTATTGACCTGGCCGCAAGTAATACCTATGACATTGGCGTTTTTCAGGTAGATATCTCTAAGATCCTGCCTGTCATTTTCAGAAAGATTATTCAGCCGTGTCACCCAATCGGTAATCAGCCGATCAAAGCGCCTGGCAAATGTTTGTTCCTTGTCCAGTTCCATGCGCCAGGACCGAATTTGTTGTTGCATTGTTTTCAGAAAAGAAGGTGTGTAAATGCCAGTTTCAGGTTCGGCGGGGCGCAAGTCTGCTGGAAATTCATTCCAACGACGTTCCCACCATGCACGTTGCGTATCGAGATCGGCCTGACCTTGCTGTAATCGCATGGTGAGCTGGTCCCGCTTCACGGAGAGCTGGCTCATAGCTTGTTTGTGCGGCTCAAGCGCTGCTTGTATGCTTGCAAGCTGTTTCTCTACTCTTTCGGCGGCAGCCGTTATCATCTGCCATAGCCTGGCAACACCTGT
Organism: Ktedonosporobacter rubrisoli; assembly: GCF_004208415.1. GTDB lineage: Bacteria > Chloroflexota > Ktedonobacteria > Ktedonobacterales > Ktedonobacteraceae > Ktedonosporobacter > Ktedonosporobacter rubrisoli. The sequence goes on from NZ_CP035758.1 coordinate 10,619,281, forward strand.
TTCCATTGCCCGTGTATCTTCAACCCATCTCTGGTATGCTGCATAGTGCTCCTGTCTGAATTTCAGAAAAGAAGCGTGAGGCCGTGCATAGCTTTGAGCAATCTGGCGCAACGCCTCTGGCAGTTCAGCACGTTTATGCAGGTCTTGAAACTGTGTAGCCAGCTTCTCCATTAAATCCCTCATCGTATTATGCATCGCAGGCAATTGAGCTATTTCGTTCGCAAGAAGATCTTGCATCTGTTTGTGCTCAACGACAAGTTGATCGTGCTTTTGCAAGGTAGCTGTGTACTGAGACTCTGCATTTCTCAATTGCTCTTTCATCCAATCCTGGAAGGACTGAGATAATAATAACGCTTTGTCGCGCGCAACCTGTGCAATACTCTGTCTCCTTTGTGATAATATGTTTTGCTCCTGTCTCGCTGCTACCATCAATGAGTGATTTGTATTTTGAAACAGCTGTAGCAGCCGTTGTTTATGCCAATCAAAGAAACGGTCAAAGAGCGAGGGGGGATTTAAGCCTATTCTTTCGATTTCCTGCAAGTTGCTTTGAAGTTGCTCAACCAGTTGTGGGAACTCTGTACCAACAGCTATATTGGATGGGAAATTGCCAGATCCTTGATATGCTCCTCCCTGGCGAATTTCAGGATACTTTGCGAGTAGCTGTCCAAAACGCTGGCGGCAATAAGCAAGGCTTTGAGAAGCTTGCTCATATCTATTTCTGGTCTCTCTAGTCTGGTAAATGTATTGCTGGATAACGTCACCGGTTGAGTTCCATTTCTCAAGGAATGTCTTCTTAGAATCACGGTTTATTCGTGTGATTACATCTTCGGGAAAGAACAGCTCTAAGGCTGGATGAATTGATGCATCAATTGGTCGTTGCTCAACACGAGCATCTATAAACTGTCGGAAGATAGGTTCTATTCTCTCTGCCAGATTCTGATAAAGATGCTCTACAAAGGGCAGAGCATCTTTATCCGCCGTTATATTCTGAAGCAGGTTCTTATGAAGCTCTATACGCGAGGCGAGTGGAGGCAATTGCGCCTCCCTGTCTTGTATGGAAGACGTTAACCATTTTATGCGATCGTTCACTGTACTCAAATCTGTGATCGTGGTATTTATCAGGTTGAGATGTTGTTGGCTTTCCGTCCAAACAATCATAGAAGCCGCCACTGTCTTTTGTAACCACCTGATGCTTTGTAACAGGTGGCTCCCCTCTGGAAAAGTCAACCCTACACGCTTCATCACCTGGAAACACTCGCGGAGGCATGCTGTAAATTCGTTTTTATCACCTGTTTCAGTGATATATTGATAAGCATCTTTCAATGCAGCCTCGGGTAGCTGTGTCCCTCCAGTTACGAGGGCTGATAAGCACATATGCAGTGAAATATACTTTTTCTCTTCAGCTTCTCTCTGAACCTGGTGTTTCCTGGTCGCCGTAATCTCCTGGTTGATTTTCTCTAACTTGCGCTGGAGAGAAAACTGTTGATTGCTCCATTTTTTTTCTGCTTCATAATAGAGAGAAAATGGCTCTATATCACGTACCAGATTTTCCAGGATCTTTATATGCTTCTGGCGCTGCTCCAGTTTGCTCTGGCAATCCCTGGCCGTATCAGTCAGCCACTTTTGTACCACTCTCTCTTCAGTAAAATCGCGTCCCTCGACTTCAACCGATCCTGTATTGCCCTTACGCAAGGCGCGAATACTGGGTTTATGGATGAGCCGACTCAGCGCGTTATCAACAGCCAGATTCGATTGAGACGCAATAAGCGTACGCCCGTTTCTCTGGGCAACTTGGTAACAGATTTCGGCAATCACAGTAGTTTTGCCAGTTCCAGGAGGACCTTGCAGCAAGAGCAAGTCGGGGGTGGCGAGAGCAGCCTCAATAGCAGCAATCTGACCAGGATTACAGGTGCCTGATAAGAGATCTGCGGCTAGCAAACGTTGTATTGCTGGAGCAGTACGCGCCTTATACGCTTGGAAAAAGAAATCTGGTAAAGCTGGATTTAGCGACTTTCCCTGTTGTAATTTGCTAATGGCCTGCTGCTGATTCTCTATCTGCTGGAGATCTCCGTAGGCATCGTAGTGAAGATAGCCGCTGTTGGCTAGTTTCGTATTCCCATCTGCCAATGATTTGCTCAACCCCTGTTCAAGACTGATAATCATTTCCGCACGACCAAAATCAATGCGCTCAAGGGTGCCAATTTTTAAGCCCCTTTTATTGCGTCTTTCCTTCTGTTCCGCCTCCATTTTAGGGAGATCTGAAAACAGCAGATGCAGCTCTTTTCCTTTTCTTGTTTCTCGTGTCCGCTCACGTAGTTCCTCATAGGGGAAGGGTACCATTACATTATCCAGCAGGTAGTCTCTATCGAGGAAAAAAGTGACTCTTAGCGCACCACTACGATAATCATGACCTGTGTAGCGAAGCCAATACTGCTGCTTTTGATACAGTTCATTCTGGAGTTGCAATAAAGCTGCCCAACCTTCCACCTGATCACCGTCCAGTTCGTGTTCGCTCTCAATAGGTAAGTTTTGTATCTGCCACATAAATTCTTGGGGAATACCGCTTTTCACTGATGCCGCCAGTCTCAATAAGACTGGGAGAGCTTCCAGATCTCTCTTTCTCATACCCGCTTCAACTTTTGGGAAAGAGATAGCTATTAATCTCGGCTTTCCTCGTCCCTCTCGGTGGATACAGAGAACCAGACGTATGGTTTGTTTTCGTGCCGTCACTCTATCGGAGATAATCTGGCTATCGGTTGCGCGTATCAGTATCCAGAATTCTTCCTCTTCATTTTCTGTGCTGATCCTGTCACGTTTCACATACCAGGGCTGCGCTGTTTGACCGATGAGTTCAAAGAGGAGATCAAATGCACGATCTCTTATCCGATCGCGCAGACGGTACAGTTTCTTATTCTCTTCCCACTCCTTGACAAGATCCCGGTCTTCGTCGCTGCCCAGTTCGCGTAGTAATGATTGTGCTGCCTTATCCTGAAGCAGGTACGATAATTCGTAGTGCGGTAAAGGCGCATCTTCTTCAGGCTCAAGAATAGTCTGCTCTTCTTCAATGTGACCGGTAACAACAATAGTCATCGGCTCAGTTGCGCTACGTAAAGTGAAGGCGATAGTGCCTTTGAGAAGCGCCCCTGGCAATTTTCCTTGAGCATCGTAGACGACCGCTAACGTGCGGGGACCAGCAGACAAATGTGTAGGGAAAACAGCCAATCCAGGCAAATCCGTCTTAACCTCACATGCCTCTTTTACCACAATTGCAACCGTTCGCTCCTGTTTGCTGCCAATGGGAATACGCCCGAAGTCGATACCATCGATTGGTAGTTGCCACTCAAGCTCTTGCCAAATGGCTTCCTCGGTCAATTTTCCCTGCACGGTGACATGTCTTAATTCATAGGTATCACCCTTATTTATCTGAATTGCTGGAGCATCGGTGTTTTCGGGCGTGCGCTGAATGAGCATATTCTCCAGAATGACACCGGAAGATTCGAGGTCGAAGACAGGCTGATCAATCGCGAATAATTTGGTCAGCGGACCGCCAGGAAGTGACCCTGCCCCTATCAGATGAAGGCGTTTCTGTATGGTAAATGGTCCCTCGTACTCACCAGCCTCCAGGTTGATGGTCTGACCATCTGGAAAGAAGGGCAGCAATTGTTTGATATTGGTAGGATTAACGCCTGGATTATCGTGTGTTGCCTTGATGATTGCACTATGCAAAGCGCGGGCAAACTCGATGGAATTGGGATAGCGATCCTCTGGTTTTTTCGCCAGCATTTTGAGGACCACCTGTTCGATCTCAGGAGAAAGTTTGGGGTTGAAATCGCGCAATGCTGGAGGAGCTTTGTGGAGGTGTCCTTCTTTCGCCTTTACTCCCCCTCCAAAGGGAGTTTGTCTGGTAAGCAACTGGTAAGCTATTACACCTAGACTATACAGGTCACTACTGTATGTAGCTTGCCCCATAATATGTTCTGGTGCCATATAAGCTGGTGTACCTGCGTTGCCCAGGCGCGAGTAAGAGGATTGGATATCAGCTGTATCGATGACTTTGGCCAGCCCAAAATCAGCAATTACTATAGTGTCATCACTGTAACGTAAAATGTTATGGGGTTTGAGATCACGATGAATAATATGGTGTTCATTATGTAAGTAGTACAAACCATCAGCAATTTGCTGAATAATAGTATCAATCTTATCAAGTGACAATGAATCAGGAGTGTTTTTTAAGAACTCAGTGAGATTCCCTCCATCAACATAAGCCATAATCATATAGATTTTGTTATCCTGAACCACCAGGTCGCGCAAGCGGACAATATTTTTATGTTCCAGCTTATTGAGTATATGTCCTTCTCGCAAAACAGAATTTTCCTGGTCCTCACTCAACCTGTCATATTGAAGTTCTTTGATGCAGTCCTCTCTATCGAGATGTTTATGCCTCGCTTTATAGACACGGCCAAATCCTCCTTCTCCTATATACTCACCCTTTATATAACTTCCAATGCCATAACGTGTGCTGCTTTCATTGCTTGTTTCTGGCATTACTACCTCTTCCTAGCTAAAAATTATATAGAGATAACAGAAAAGATAGAAGCGATAGCTATATCTTTACGGGAAATGGCTTCTTACTGTTGCCAGTGATGGGCGTCTGTCTGGAGAACGTTCCAGACACCCCTCAATCAGTTGAATAGCCTCTTGTGGAAGCCAGTCTGCTTCAGCCCGCAATTCAGAAATGAGCTGTTCAGGCCAGGGTTTACGCCGTCCAGCTAATTTGTCCTCGGCATCCGCGAAAGGCAATCCTCCTGCCAGCATTTCCCAAGCAATGATTGCCCAGGAGAAAAGATCACTACTAACCCCACTGTTAAAACTAGCATGCCGTGTATCAGTCGTGGACTCAATATATTCTAATAATTCGGGTGATGCATAATCATCCCATTGGGGAAAACGATTATGTCCCGACTTTATATTGCTGAACTTGGTATAGCTACCTGGAATTTTTGTACAATCGAAATTGAACAGTTGAGCTACAGGAGACTCATCTGTAATTTGTATAAAAATGTTATCCGGGCGCAGGTCGCGATACGCACTCTGCTCGAAACCTGGTTGTTGTGTCAGGTAGTCCAGGGCGCTCAAAAGATCATTGAGCATCTTGAGGCGGACCGATAAATTGAATGGAATTCTTTGTAAATCTGCCTCTGTTGTATTGCCTAAAAACTTTCCATACAGCAATTCGCTGAGAAAAACACCGGGTTTGCGAGACAAGATGACATAGAGGTGAAAATCAGTGATTTTATAATGGCGATAATGAACAATATTTTTATGCTGGAGAGGACCGTCAAGCACTTCTGCATGGCGGAGCATGAGACGATCCTTTTGGTCTCGTTCTTTAGGAGAGGTAAAGAGCCGTTCGTATTCTTTAACCCAGACTTGCTCTTGCAATAAATGGCCCTCGCCTGTATAGATTTTACAGTTGAGAAACGTATCCACATGATGTTCGGCTATAATTCGATATCCCTCGATAATACGTTGTTCCAGATCTGGTCGTGGCTTCACCTCTGATAAGAAAGCATCAGCCAGAACAGATAGCTGGATAGAAGTGAGATGTACCCGCTTATCGCTGGCTGCGCGGAATGCTGCAATGAGCTGTGGAAGTTGTTCGATGTTACAGGCTCCAACTCCATCCTTTGGGCTTGGCCTGGTGGCATCTCCACCTGCAAATGAAATCTGAGCGGGGATAGTATTTGGGCGGCGTGTAAATACCAGGATAGAGTGGATGCGTGGTGCAGTGGGCAACCACTGGCGAGACTGTTTTTTTATCCTAGCCGCCATAACCCGTGCAGCCCGCTCGTAATCTGGCAGAGTGTTCTCTTCGTCTTCCCAAGCCCCATGAACAAAAAGTCTTACTTTTCCATTGACACCATCAACCTCAATACGTCGCGCATACCGGTCTTTGAAGTCGATGAAGAAGATAATATCTGGCAGAAGTAGAACTGCATCAATTTCCCAATTGATGAGCTGTTTCCCAATAAACATGATGGGAATAAGATAGCCCTCTTCCCTTGCTAAAATCTGTTGGAGATTTTTGATGGCACGTGCCTCCTGGGGCTTACTATCTTTTGAGCCAGATGAGAGCTTTATCTTTATCATTTCTAGTATCTCTTAGAAGACTTTTTTACAACTTTAAACTTTAATATATCGCAATTCCCCATTGTTTTCAATAGTTTACATGTTCACACCAGACTTTATGGGGGAAATTAGAGTAAAGTGTAGGATCTCTGAATACCTGCCTCTCTTGCATTTTGCGAAGAGATGTTCTATAGTTGCTTTGTAAGCAGTTTCAGTCACTACCAACCTGCCTATGCGAGTTGGCGAACAATTTTGTACGTCAAGGGAACAGTGCGGTAGAGGTTTGTAGCAGGTCAAAGCAGTTGGTCATGGATAAATGTGCTTCTGAACATTTTTGCAGAACATACTTACATAGAATGCAAATATATACAATACGCGTGTAAGCTATTTTATAAGAAGCAAGCGGTAATACTGCGCCAACCTGCCTTCCAAGCAGGCTGTCGCGGGTTCGAGCCCCGTCTTCCGCTCTTCTTGTAAAACCGTCGTTCTCAATGTGCTTCATAAGCTGTTTCAAAGGAAGTGAACAGTGAAGACTAATGAGAACGGCGGTTTTCTTTTTGATCAAAAGATGTTCAACGGACGCCTGCCTCGCCCGCATTGCCTCAAATAACTTCTGCCTTTCTGACAATTTCTCATCCACCCGATGCAATGCCCGGTAGTCCTCTCCAGCCCGTCCACATCGGCCTTTTTTCCCCTGGTGAGACCACAGTCTCTGTGCTCGTTGGAACCAGTGAGGCAGAAGTTATTTGAGACAAGATCACAACAAGCTTCCAGTGTTTCATGAGCAGCATAGGGGTTTTTTGAGGAGGTAAGAGGTAGAACAGTGGGTATGTAGACACCATCTCGTATTTTGTGTAAAGAGTCCCCTTCTCAAAGCTGAGAGCTGGAAGAGATAATACAGGCAAAAATTGTCCCTTGTGCCCAAAACATTCCATTTCAAACAGGAGGGAACAACAATGCCTGTATCCAAGAACAAGAGTATCACACCGAACAGCAGCCCTGGCGCGATCGAGCAAGAACCCTCACCGTTACCATCGCAGCAAACGTTTCATGAGCATTTACGTGCCTTGACAGGTGATGCCGTGCGATCCTCTGCAATTGGCAGCAAGGCCGCACTCCGTCAGCATCTGTTTGACATTGACATCCATCACATCATGGATAGAGCTAATATAGATACCTACACTACCGCCTTCGAGAAGACTCCACAAGCTATCAAGCTCGCTGCTTACATTTTCAATCTGTATGGCCTAGTACATCTGTATCAAAGGGGTCAGGGCTGTTGCATCAGTAGCAGTAATTTGTCCCTTTTTCATAGCTCCTTCAAGAAGTGGGTAGAAGATGCGCTCTACCCACTGATCGATGCGATGCTTCTTCGATGTGTCCCTTTTTCTGCCTTCTGCTCCTCTCTAGAAATTTCGTACTGAGTTTAGAATTTCAGCACTAAAATTGTATCTTCACCCTAAAACATCTCTCTCAATCGCATCTTTTTCCATCAACAAACACCGGAAAACCTGCATTGCAAAAGAGTGAGCTAAACAGGAGCGTGTGAACGTATATGATTCTACTGCTCTGTCAGAAGACCTTTCACCACAAAAACACGGAAGGACTCACATGACTCATCTCTGATCAGATTCCTCACCATTCTGCCCTATTTCTCTGTTCTCCTGTAAGATCTGGACTGCCTGTTTCGGCTGAAATTTGGGCAAGATTTCTTGCGCATGCTTCTCTGGGAGGAGCACAAGCAAATAATTTCTTGCACGAGAGCATCCTACATAGAGCAGTCGCTCCAGCTCAACTCCTTTTACCCCTTGAGTGAGCCAGCGTTCCAATTCTACTAAGATCACCACCGGACGTTCTAATCCCTTAAAGGAGTGGATGGTGGCGAGGCGTGCTTGTCGGGATGAGGATGGATTCCAATCTAATCCTGGTCCCATTGCAGGCTGTTCGGCCTTGAGCCAACTTTTCTTTCGGGAATAGGGAGTAAGCACCAAATTGGCTTCTGGTGGAATATGGTCCTCTTCTGTCAGTTTCAGTACGAGGCGCATCACTGTTTCCTGGAGAGCCTCTTTCCTTTCGTAGATCAGAAATTCGACGGGAGTACCATCAGGCCCCCGTGCTATTGGTGTACTGGCTCCTTGATAAAAATGGACAATTTGTTCATGGATACGTTTTGTGGTCCGGCAATTGATGGTGAGGAGATAAGGCGGTCCTTGCAAGGGGAGCAAGGGAGCATGTCCATATAAACACTGATTGTCATCGTAGAAAATGTAGAGAATACCCTGGTCTGGATCTGCCAGGAGTAACTGAAGAGGGGTCCACCAGTTGTCAAGGAAATCTTGTCCCTCATCAACGATAATCGCATCGTATCGAATCTGGATCCGGTTTAATGCCTCAAGTAACGTATGAGGAAGGAAGTGGCTGTAGTAGTCATTGCTTTCAGTAGCCTCTTCTGGAATGGTTAATCCTGCCTGTGGGGAAAATCGTAGGCATACTTCATGAAACGTCGAGATGGTGAGTCGCTCCTGACTGTATAGACGCTGGCGCAAATCTTGTGCAAGAAAGCGGTTATAGCACACGAGGAGTGTACGAAACCCCTGCTTCGTCAGACGAGTTGCTTTTTCTACGGCTATCATCGTTTTGCCTGAGCCTGCAAAACCACAAATGAGCATGTGTCGGCTTTCCACGATGAAGGACTGGAGGAAACTATGAGAGATACGTAGACAGGAGGCTTTCCTCACTTCGTAGATGTTGTGTTTTGTGTGAAAGAATGTTTCCAATGCATTCTGTTAACAGATCTATACTAAATACATGTTTTTATATCATGTATTTCGATTGTGTGATATTGCACAATGTGTGAATTCCCATTGTTCTCAAATTGGAAGTATCTATGCTGCTCAATCCACAAGCAGTAGAAAAACTGAAAAGCGTTACGGAGATCAGCTGGTATCCCTATTATTATCGAACCCATGCGCAAAGAAATGAGCAAGCACGCCTGTTTGTTGAAGAAGCCGGAAGACTCCTGGATCAACAAGCGGAAAGCACCATCAAGCATGTTGTGGAACTGTATTGTAAGGGCGACATTTCCTATGAATGGTACAGCGAACTCATTGAGCAAGTCAGCAAAGAAGAAGAGGCACGAGGAGCAACATTGGGAGCTGCCTCTGCACGCAATCACGTCTTTGGTTTTGCTCAAAGGACGCTAGACAGAGAAAAAGAGCAGATCGCTGCTCTGGCCCTGGCTGAAGCCAAAAAGAGCCACGAACTGGAACGGCAGAAAGCTGACCAGGCTATCAAGGAGGCCGTACGACAAGGTCTTGCAGAGATCATCACAGCCAAACAACAGTTTGAAGAGCAGAAGAACCAAAACACCCAGACGTTGCAAGAGATCGTCGAGCAAAGGCTGGCTGACCTCAATGCCCTCATGGGCGAACAGGAAGAGTACCTGCTTCGCCAAAATGAACAGCTCGTTGAGCAGACCAGGACGCAGGTCGATCAGGTGGTCTCCAGCCGGTTGCAAGAGGAAATAGACAAAAGGTAACAGGCGATCTACGAACGGGAAAACCTGCGTCCAGCTCGTGAGGCCGCCCGTGCTGCTGTCGAGCGAGTCGCCCTTCAAGAAAAGCAGTTCCAAACGTATAAGCTCCTCAGAAAGGGACTGATCGGGCTCGATGCACTGACTTTTCTTGCGCTGATCATCGTATTCCTCTTTCTGTCCTTTCCACACTGGGCCAGCGCCATTCTGCTCATTATCTTTGCATTGATCAGTCTTATGCTCTGGACATGGAAAAGTCCCGTTTCAGAACAGGCCTTGATGGACAAGAAGAAAGAGGTGGCACTCTTTCAAACCAATAGTGGCGACTACACGCTGCCATTGGGTGAAGAAGAGCGATGCGCTTTACTGGTACAACGCGTAGATCTGTTGTAAGCGATGGAAGGAGACAATTTGATCAGCATGAAGCGAAGGTCGTCTCTGTGAGTAGAGCATCTATCTTTCCAGATCAAAGCGCTTGTCCGTTTGACGTTAGAAGGATAGCACATGTAAATATAGATAGTGCATCTAGCACATGTGTAACCCCTTGTGTATGACTCCTCGTAGTGCTTTCCCCTTGTTTTCTCAGCAAAGAAGCGTTGATGGATCATGCATCGTTATGGTAGGCATGGGACAAGAGCATGGTTACGTTGGAGAAACAGACACTTCCGCGGGACACATCTTGTTGCCTCCTCTCCTCGTATTGTCGTGTTCAACGTGCCGGTAGATTTCCTTGCCAGAATCCAAAAAGTTGTTCTTGTTATGCAGGATGGCTCTCGATTTGAAGTGGAGAATAATGTGTCACTGCTCGAACAGAATGGTCAAAATATCCCCCAAAATACTCCCAGTGCTGATGAGAGATTTTTAGAATTTGCCTCCGGTCTCGGCAAGTTGAGCGCGGAGAAAAGACTATGAGGCATTGGACGATCCATTTACGTCCAGATCAAGCACTCAGTCAGAGATTGAATATGAGGCTCACAAACTCTACCTCAGCATGTTGGCACATGGAGACAGTTTTACGGCCTGGAGCAACGCTCAAGAGGCTATAGCTGAGTATCTTAGGCGCTTTGATATGGCGCGTTTGAAGAGGCTTGCAGAACTGAGTGGAGCTACGACGAGAGGCACACAGAGGCTGGTTGTTGCTGCCATTAAAGATAGAAATAAGAGCAATGGTTCTTCATCAGAACGCAATGTTCATCAGACCAGAGCTCTTATTCGAGCGTATCAAAGTCTTGTGGCTGATGAGCAAATCACGGATGAGCTAGTTGATGAAGAAAACTTCCAGATCCAGGAGAGAGCCATGCTCTATCTGAAACGCACTGGTCATGATCGTGCTCATTATGAAGCGCTTAAAAATAGCGATAACAGTTCTAGGCATTGCACTGTTGCTTGCTTTTGCCCTCCTCATTCCACTGCCTCCTCATCTACGATGGTAGTAGATGATCATGCAAAGCGCTCGTAGTAGTAGCGAAGATCTCATCTTTAGAGGGTCGGTGTTAAAACCGGCCCCCTTTTTTGTCATTTGTCAAATATAAAGAGTAGGTTCTATAGCGTTGCACCACGAGAGATCTTACCCGTGAGTAAGATTTTTCGTCCTCTTTCTCCCCGTCCATTTGTGTGCTTGCAAGAAGATCTCCATGGGCTTCAAACTCATCCTGGAAACGACCAAGGATTGGCTTCCCTTGCATTCTCGGGGAAGATTTCTCGGCACTTACTTGCTTTTAGAGAAGCATCTCTTCATCAGATGACAAAGCTCTTCCTAATCAATTACTCATGTATGCTCTTGGGCAAGAAAAATGCTGCAGCACGACTATCCTCTATCCCACCACCTCATCTGAGGCGAAAAAGGCCAGTATAGAGGTCCGTATCTCACTCATGCAAAGGGATATGTTACCGTAGTACTGCGCCCTGTAGACCTGTTGCTATTGAATGCACTACTAGAGTTCGCAAGAACAAGAGATAACATGCGCGAGCGAACAAGCTTTGCTCAACGGCTTGTTGAGGGAACATAGCGTTCCCTAATATGGGAATAGAGCAGCTCAGCTGAGGCTGCAGGAGACTGCTGCCCCTCAAGCCGCGCGCTGGAATATGGCTGGTGAGCTGTCAAAAGAGGTGGGGATGACAGGGACTGCAAGGCAGCGCTCATCACAGAACCCAAAACCAATCCATTGCCCCAACATTTGCGCCACATCCGAGAGACCTTTGAGCAAAAAGCTTTGTCCAGGCACCTGACCGGTTAGGCGCAGGACCAGCAGAGCAATGGCAAAGAGGCCGATATAGCCGCCAACTATCCAGATACCCCAGCGTTCAAGTTGAGGACTACGAGCAAGCGCATCACCGTGAAGGAGGGGAGCGTGTGCTCCGAGGGGCGAGGCTTGCCCGCTCCGTTCATTACTCCTCGCTGCTTCTTGAGCACGAGGTAGCCAGTCAGCCGCCTTAGGGACCTGTCTTGGACCTTGCATCATACACGAGCATCTCCTTTTCGAACATTTCCAGGGGGTGCAGCCTCACAGAAAGACTTCTGTGGAAGGAGAAGAGTGACACGGTGTGATCAGGATAGATTACCGGAGCTCGTCATGCGCGTTTCTCGACTGGGAAGAGAGCATTTTCTTGTTCCGCATATAGAACATCTCTAGATGCAGTTAAAGCTGTATCCTGTTCCTTCAAAACAAGGCAAGCATGCTCATTCTAGATGAACTATCTTTGATTCAGGTAATTTTTCTGTTACTCTTTTCCTATTTTTTAGTACTTTCTATAAGATAAAACTATTCCTACTTGCTTATCAACAGGCAGCTTGATATAATGTGTGGCGCATGATCAAAAAAAGCTAGCGCTTGACCATGGCTTAGAAATTTTTTATGATAATATATACGAACTATATTTATATGAATGAAAAATTCATAAAAGCAGTGTTTGTCAAAGTACTTGCTCCAGATGAATGTCCTTATATCAGCATTGCAATTCAGGACCATTATGAGGGAGGGGCATGGTATGCTCTCCCTTGAGCACCAGCTGACCACATCTCGGATGAAGGAGTCATCAGCAATGAAGCCATCACCGCTTGCGCGCAACGTTCCCGCATTCCTGTTGGCCTTGCTGTTGCTGCTGCTGTGGGAAGGCTACGTCCGTCTCAGGCAAGTTAGTAGCCTCATCCTTCCAACTCCAGATGCTATCCTTGCCGCTTTGCTGGCCAACTGGGATATTCTGCTGGGACATACGATTCAGACCACTCTGGAAACGGTCATCGGCATCCTTGTGGCTGTTGCTCTCGGTCTTGCGCTCGCTCTCTGGCTGGATCTTGCTCCTGCCTGCCGCCGCGCCGTCTACCCCCTTCTGATTGTCTCACAAACCATTCCGATGATTGCACTGGCTCCGCTGCTGTTGCTCTGGTTTGGGTTTGGCTTCCTCCCCAAACTGCTGGTCGTCGTACTCTATTGCTTTTTTCCCATCATCGTGGCCTGTCTCGATGGGCTGGAAAGTACACCTCCAGAGCTGATGCGCTTGCTCAAAAGTATGCACGCCACCCGATGGCAAACGCTCTGGCTGGTCCGCTTGCCAGGGGCGATGCCGTCCTTTTTTTCTGGCCTGCGCATTGCTGCCACCTATAGTGTGACCGCCGCAATTTTCGGGGAATACGTCGGAGCTTTCCAGGGATTAGGGATCTATATGCAAACGTCGGCCAATGCCCATGCCACGGTACTAGTCTTTGCAGCCCTGGTTGTGACAGCTGTCCTCAGCTTGCTGCTCTTTGGGCTGGCCTCGCTTTTAGCACACCTGGCTCTGCCATGGCAGGCGAAAACGTGAGGCGCAGTCAGATGATTTCCTGCGCCTGCGCTCAGTGGTGTGTTGCAGCATACGCCGTCAGTCTCGTTGTTAAAGGAGGTTAGGCCTATGAACATACGCAGATCCATCTTGATCGCTGGGATCGTTACGCTGGTCCTCCTGGTGGTGATTGGCGCTTTTCTCTGGCAGCGTTCACACCTGCCAGAAGGGAGCACCAGCCCCGGAAATGCCAAAGCGCTTACAAAGTTGCGCCTGGCCTTAGATTTCACGCCCAATCCCAATCATACGGGGATCTACGTAGCGCTGCAGAAAGGGTGGTATCAGCAGGCAGGCATTGATCTGGAGATCCTCCCATTTTCCCCCAATGCCTTCCCTGATGTCTTGGTCACTACCGGCAAAGCTGATATTGCCATCAGTTCCACAGAATCTGTGGTCCTGGATGATGCGCAAGGACAAAAAATTATCTCTATTGCGGGCATCACCGCTCATAACACCTCGCTGTTGGTGACACGTGCCGACTCAGCCGCCAAGCGTCCGCGTGATCTGGATGGCAAGATCTACGGAGGCTATGGAGCACCATATGAACAGCCCATCGTCTCAGCTGTTATTCGACATGATGGGGGAAAAGGAACCTTCAAAAATGTGACCTTGGGAACCGATGCCATTCAAGCGCTGGCGAGTCATCAGATTGATTTCGCCTGGGTGTTCGGCCTGGACGTGGTGCAAGCCGAGCAGCAAGGAGTCAAGTTGAAAACGTTTCCCGTGACCCAATATGGCATTCCTGATTACTACGCACCAACCTTGGTGACGAGTACAGAAACGATGCAGCAGCAAGCAGCGTTGCTTACCCGGTTTATGCATGTTACCCAGCGCGGCTATGCCTTTGCCCAGACCCACCCACAAGAGGCGGCCAGATTGCTCATTCAGGCCGCGCCCAAAGGAACATTTCCGAGCGAGGCGCAGGTCGAGCCAGAGCAGCGCTATGTGAGCCCTCTCTACGCGGATGGGACAAAATGGGGCGTGCAGCGCTCCGAAGCCTGGAAGGACTATACAAATTTTATCTTGCAGACTGGCTCGGTCAAGGATGCCGCTGGCAAGCCTGTGGACCATCTGGAAAGCACTACCCTCTATACCAATGCGTTTGTGCAATAAGACCAACAAGTTCTTGCTCAGTGTCTAGGGAAGAACATTAGCTGCAGGGACCTGCTGGATGGGCAGCTTCAGGTGCTCACAGGAGGTTCCGACCAGCATCTCCCCTTGGTTCTTTAGGGACAAACGCACCGGAACGTTCCTATATTACTGCCCTCTATCATGTGTTGTCTTGATAAAGTGATAAAGAGGCGGGAAGAGAACAACGAATATCTGGACGCTGAATGCGAATGCGTTTCCGTACTATGCGAGCCAGGATAGTATCGGAATGAGCGAAGAAGCTATACAAATGTCGAGGCTTAAAAGTAAGCAATTGGTGATTGATGAGCAAGAAATACTATGTGCATATAGATGCATTATCTTCTGCATTGTGCAAGATACATTTTAATCTATATTAATGTGTTTCTTGTATACAGGAACCCAATACACGGTTTTTATCTTATCATAGATATATAGAAAAATGCAATTTGAATCGATTGGAGCATCACATGCTGGATAGGATGTAATTATATTTCCATCGTTTCTATCATGCGTCGAACGAACGATCAATAGAAGGCATGAATAGAAAAAGAACAATCAACATGTGTGCAAACTTCTTGAAACGCGAGAGGATTATCATAACCATTATGGGCGATTGCTGAAAGAATCGTTTGCCAAATGCTGGTCAGGCACAACTCTACATATTAAAGATGGGGAACATATTATTATGATCAACCCGGAACATCATATCTCACGTCGGACCTTTACCATTGCACACGAATTTGGACATCTTGCTCTTTCTCACCGACCTATTACTATTACTGATGACGGCTTGCCCCTCTCCCGCTATAGTGATGAACAAGAGTTAGAAGCTCACAGCTATGGGTTAGCGTTTCTCATGCCATACGCACCTCTTCTGCAAATGCTTAAACAAGGTGCATCTGTACAAAGTCTTGCGTACCATTACGGGATCAGTACTGCTGCCACTGAGATGAGAATAAAAATAACAGGTCTCTGGGACCTGATAAAGAAAAAAGGCGGCTAGCCTTTCTTTAAAAGACTTTATGTGCCAAAAACCTCCCAATATATCATGTTAACTATAATCATTTTAGTACCCCATTGCATCACGAGAAGTATGTGACACCCCGAATTTTGCGGAAAGAGCTTTGCCAAGAGTGGAGCTAGCCAAAGGGAAACTATCTGCGATAGAATGAAAGCGGACCAAACAAACGAGCCTCAGCCTATCAAAGCCACGTTTCCATAGAGGGAGACTATGGATCAGGAGTAAGGAGATATCCCTGTTGATCCACTAGGAGATCTCGCCATTGGTTTGTGTTAATCCACTCTACCGGATTGTCTACGAGAAACTGTTCATAAATAGCTATCTCCTTTTTCATCTCTTCTCGCTGTTGTTCGTTGCTCTCTTCATCTATGAGTAAATTCTTTGCAACAGCTATAGCATCTTCTATAAATTGATGGACTACAGGCATACGGTTTGAGCGACAAAGACAGTAGGCAATGTATCGGTACGCATTGTACTCCCCTCCCTCCTTAGGAGACATGGTGTCTCTGAAGGTTGTATATCGCTGCACTACAGCTCTGGATATTGGTACAGCTGTTTCACCCATGTTTTCCTCCTCAAAGTAGAAGATTTAGGTACGAGAGAAGTTCGTGCCTTAGATAATTATCTGTTGCTTCCGACATGATGTAAGAAGTAATGAACATAGCAAAATGAAGATACAAATTATCATTGTTGCGCGATATATAACAGATAATACAGAGAAATTTAGCGAGTATACATAAAACTCATACAGAAGTACCAAGGGTTTTGTACATCTTCTTTTATCATTTCTAGTTTCAGCCAGCGAAGAACACGTGAATCTTTAAATAGAACGTTTGTTTGTTGAAAAGTTTTCTATCTACTCTTATACTCTATATATGACATAATCATAATATTCATTTCCTGTAACCGCTCTTCCTTCACTATAGAGTAATGTAACTTGTGACTTCTAAGCACTTTAGGGGTTAGAGAAGGAGTGTGAAATGTGAGCATTGCTGGACCTCATGTATTTGTCTCACGACTCTATTTTTGTTGGACTGATTTTTTGTGGCATCGGTGCCCCCTTCATACTATCCCTCCTCCCGAGAAAGTACCAGCCTTTCATCTTTGACCAGAGAATACGAGCTGGCAGTATTATGAAAGATATCTCACCTACTTGGAGGAAAAGAAGCAATGAGAGAAGGGTTGATGCGCAGCTATCTCAGGCATCTTGAAATATACTACACACTAGGTCGCGCAACAGAAATAAGCTATCGCTCAGCCTTACAGAAATTATTGGAAGAATTACTTTCTCCCGTCTCCATCAGAGCGCTAAATGAACCCAAACGTGAGAAATGTGGTGCTCCAGATTATGCAGTGTTGCGAGAGGATGGTCAAGGCTACCTTACTATTGGCCATGTTGAGACAAAAAACATTGGCACTTCGCTTGATATGGTCGAATGTACCGACCAGATGAGTCGTTATTTACGTGCAATTGACAACCTCGTGCTCACGAATTATCTGGAGTTTCGCTGGTATGTCAAAGGCGAAAGACGCATGGTAGCTCAACTAGCTACACTGCAAGGAAGTAAATCACTCCTCTTACAAAAGTCAGGCCCGAAGAATGCAGGTGATCTTCTCTGTAGTTTTCTTGAACATCATGCGGAGATGGTTTATGACCCCAAAGACTTGGCTGCACGCATGGCACGGCTGGCACACATCATCCGCGATATAATTGTAGCAGCCCTTGAAGAGAACGAGGTTTCTAATATTGTAAGGGAGCTATACGAGGCATTCAAGAGCATTCTTATTCCTGATCAGCCTATCACTGAATTTGCCGATATGTTTGCCCAAACACTGGTTTATGGTATCTTTGCAGCACGCTGTAACTACAAAAGCAAAAAGCTCTTTCGACGTGAAGATGCAGCAAAAGCCATTCCTCGTTCTAACCCATTTCTCCGCGACCTTTTTACTCTCATAGATGCAAAGATTGACGATGAACCATTTGCAGGCTTTATAGACGAATTAGTACAGTTATTGGCTGTCGCTGATATGGATGCACTATTTGCTAGTTTTGGTCAACTTACACGCCAAGAAGATCCTATTATCCATTTCTATGAAACATTTCTTTCCGAGTATGATCCTCAACTCCGTGAATTGCGCGGTATCTATTACACTCCAACACCGATTGTTTCTTATATAGTTCGCTCAGTCGATTATCTACTCCGTAAACATTTTGAGTGCTCAGATGGACTTGCGGATACGTCAACTATTCAGTATACCTATATTGACGAGCTTAGAGAGCGGCAGATTGCATACTCACCTCGTGTGCTTATCCTCGATCCTGCATGTGGCACAGGTACATTCCTGTATGCTATTATCAATTATATCCGCCAAATGTACCGTCAGATGGGCAATGCAGGCATGTGGTCGGGGTATGTCCATGAACACTTATTGCCTCGTCTCTTTGGTTTTGAACTTATGATGGCTCCCTATGTCGTTGCGCATCTAAAGTTAGGTATGCAATTGGCTGCACTTGATCTCCCAGTAGAAGAAAGAGACGACTGGACATACACATTTGAGAGTGGGGAGCGCTTGGGCCTCTATCTTACTAATACACTGGAACAAAGACTGAGTCGTTCTAAGCTATTGCTAGGTAGTTTTATCTCGGATGAGGCCAATGCTGCCGCGAAAGTCAAAAGCGATTATCCAGTCATGGTGATAATTGGTAATCCTCCTTACTCAGGTCATTCGGCGAATGATGGACCTTGGATTACAAACTTGCTACATGGTATTGATACTCAATCGAATAACAAGAAGGAATACGCTAAATTAGCGATGCAGAAAGTGGGAAATTACTTTGCCGTTGATGAAGGACCGCTCCACGAGAAGAATCCTAAGTGGCTCAATGATGACTATGTTAAGTTTATTCGCTTTGCCCAATGGCGCATTGAGCAAACAGGTTATGGCATTCTCGCTTTTGTTACGAACCACGGTTATCTGGATAACCCTACATTTAGGGGAATGCGCCAAAGTTTAATGCACAGCTTTGATGAGATTTATGTTCTCGATTTACATGGCAGTAGCAAGAGAAACGAACTATTTTCACATGGTGTGAAAGACGAAAATGTCTTTGATATCCAGACAGGGGTGGCAATTGGTATATTTGTGAAGCAGCAAGTGGAAAATAGCAAAAATAAAATATGTAAGGTATATCACGCACATTTGTGGGGAGCGCGTGATAGAGAGCAAGTATCTAATCAAGATCAGCCGCCTCTCGTCGGTAAATATCCCTGGCTCTTAACTCATGACATAACAACGACAGGATGGGTGCAACTTTCTCCTGAAGCTCCTTTTTACTTATTTGTTCCACAAGAAAGCAACAGGAACTTACGTATGGAATACGAAAGAGGGAAAAAACTGACAGAGATAATGCCAGTCAACGTTCTTGGTTTCCAGACGCATCGTGATCATTTTGCTGTAGATTTTGATGAAGACAGTTTATACAATCGCATATCCGAAATGCTAGAAACACGCATATCTGATAAGGAATATACAGAGAAATATAAGCTCTCGAATAGTGCAAGCTGGCAGATCGCTGAAGCCCGCAAAGCGCTTCGTTCAGATAGAGATTGGCAAAAACATTTTCTTCGCTGTCTCTATAGGCCATTTGACTGGAGGTACTGTTATTTTAGCTATGTTGCTATGGACCGTCCTCGTCGAGAGTTATTGGAGCACGTTGCTGACAAAAGTAATCTATGCCTTCTAGCGTCACGGCAACAAGCCACAACTGGCTATAGGCATACCTGGGTTACAAGAGAAGTAGCCAATGATTGTGTCATTTCAACAACAAGCAGAGAAGCCAATCAGGCATTTCCCTTGTACCTCTACCCAAATAGGAAATCAGGAGAACTCTTCGAGGCTGATGAACATATTCGTGTCTTGCAGAGCCGTCGTCCTAATCTATCATCTCCGTTTGTTACAGATCTGTCCAAGAAGATCTCTATGCAATTTATTGGAGAGGGACAAGGGGATCTGCTGCAAAGTTTTGGGGCAGAAGACATCTTCCATTATATATATGCAATACTTCACTCACCAACGTACCGTATACGGTACTCTGAATTCCTTAAAATGGACTTTCCGCGCCTACCCGTGACTTCAGATGCAAATCTCTTTCGTAAATTATGTAGATTAGGAGACTTGCTGGTTGGTTTGCATCTCATGGAAAAAATAGGACAGGTTATAACCAGGTATCCTATAAAGGGAAACAATGTGGTTGAGAAAATAGAATATAAGGACCTCTCCAGTCGACTCGAACAAGGATGTGTGTATATCAATAAAACTCAGTACTTTGAAGATGTACCACCAGAGGTATGGAAATTCCAAGTCGGAGGACATCAAGTTTGTCTGAGATGGCTCAAATATCGTCAAGGTCGCTCTTTATCCTTTGATGATATTCAGCATTACCAACGAATAGTTGCCGCGTTGAGAGAAACCATCCAGGTCGTGGAACGGATAGATGAAACCATTGAAGAGCAAGGGGGATGGCCTATTCGATAGTTGCTACGCTCATAACGCTTCCAGTATTGTGCGTATCGCAACGAAAAACTGTTTGTGGCGATAGCAGAGAGGCTGCTCCACCCTCTTTAATGCGAGAAAGGGCCGCACTCACGTTGCCAAAAACGTGGGAGGGGCAAGATCCCTCTGCCTGCGCCGGGTAGCCTGGGCAAGGTAGTCTTGCCCCTCCCACGCCCACCAAGAATGACCATAAGGCAGGCTCCTCATTTTGTCACTTCTGTCACGAGAAGCGTTGCAAGATCTTGATGCCGCGCCATATCCGCGCCGTGTTGGTGCGGCCAGGCCGGCAGCCTCTCGCTTTCATCTGAGCAGCAAACTCACGCCGAGAAAGCAAGGGAACGCTGTTTTGAACAGAGGCAGTCCATTGCTCATAGGCGCTCCATAACTCGCTGATGCGGCACGTAGCGAGGGGTGACAGACAACAACAGGCATCTAGAAACGCTTGTACAGGATCAGATGTTGGGGAAGATGCCTCTTCCTCCTCGACCCGAGGAGCCAGTGTCTGACAGTTTCCGGGTTTCTGGCTACCCACATATACAGTTGCTTCTACCAGTAGCTCTGTATCCTGTATTTTTGCCTCCTGCTCCTCTTGCAACTGAGTAAGGAGCGTCTGAGCAGCGACTGTTTGTGGATGTGAGTCACCAAGTGTACTTAAGTAGATAGTGAGAGCTTGTTCGGCCAGGAGAGACGCTTCATTTTGTCGGCCCTGCCTCTTGCGCAGATGGGCTATTTCTTGCAGAGTTTCGGCGGTCTCAGGATGAAACAGGCCCAGGTGTGTTTCTCGGATTTGCATAACATCTTGATAAAGGGGTTCTGCCTGCTCAAACTGGCCTGAATCCCGATACGCGTTCGCCAGGCCAAGGGTTGGAATGGCTATGTCGGGATGATCTGGACCATATGCCTGCTCCCAGATCTGCCTTGACTGCTGATAGAGTGTGATGGCTTGCTCATACCTGCCCATATCTATGTAGATATCTGCCATATTGTTGAGTGGAATACTGATCCAGGGATGCTCAGGACCCAGCATTTGTTTCTGAAAAGAGAGCGCACGCAGACAGGTTTCTGCGGCTTGGTCATACTGACCGATCTCTCGATACACGATTGCCAGGTTGCTCAGGGCACCTGCTGTATGCACTGATGGCGGGTTTTGGTGTTCCCAGATGGAAAGTGCTCCTTGAGCAGCCTTGATCGCCTGTTCATATTTGCCTGTTTTCCAGTAGGTCAATGATATATTATTGAGGAGATGTGCTTTATCAAACGGCGTTGGCTCCTCTGCCTGTTCTAAAATATGCATCGCTCGCTCGCCCAGGGCCTCCGCTGGCTCATACCGACCCTGATTGTAATAAAGTATGAGCAGCTGGATGAGCGATGGAACCAGCAGTGGATGCTCAGAACCTAAGGCCTGTTCGCGGATCTGTAAGCTACGTAGCCCTACCGCTTCCGACTGCTCGTAGTTGCCCAGGTCCATCAAAAGCCGGGCCAGTCCGGTGAGAGGAAAGGCAACAAGCGGATGCTCCTCGCCCAGACCGAGCTCTCGCAAGCGGATCGCGCGTCGATAACATGCCTCTGCCTGCTGATATTGCACACGCTTAAGCAAGTAAGTTCCCGCCTTCCATAAGAGGTCTGCCAACGCTTGTTCCAGAGGATGATCTGGCAACTGGTCGGCACAACACAGTACATGGGGCAAGAGGCGCTCACACTGGCTCCATTGGCTTTCAGGGATGCTAGGAAAGCAGGCATTGAGTGCTATTACCAGTTCCTGCACTCGCTTCAGTCGCTCCTCTGCACTTATTTGTTCGCGCAGCACTACCTGTACCAGACGATGAAGAGAAAACGTATATGTCTCGGGGTGTCGTTGGATCAAGGAGAGGCTATGCAGGACAGCTAATGCCTCGCCAACCTGGGGAAGACTACATGCTGCATACTGCTCTCCTGTGTCAACGCTATGTTCTACAAAGATCTCTTCGGGAATGGCTTCGGGCGATAAGAAGGCACAGTAACGTAGCAGATCAACTGCAGCTCTGTTCTTCTGAGCAATATGCTGACAGGCCAGAGAGATGGTGCCTGCAACTGATGCAGGATGTGTAGTAGGTGCAGCTCCCCGCCTGCTCAAGAATTCATAGTGTTCTTGCTTATACTGGCGCAGATAGTAGGAGAAGCTACAGCCAGCTTCCTCAATGTAGGCTCCAACCTGGTCCAGTGCTAAAGGCAGCCCCCCCATTTCTCGCACCAACTGTGTCACAGCCGCGTCTTCTTCGGAGGAGCCTGGCACATCGTTGTCCCCTCTACCTATCAATGTACGCATGACAGCCAGACCTCCCTGCGGACCTACCTTAGCGCGTTTGGCTCGCCGCCACAACAAGCATCTCCCCTCTTCTATTTCAAGGGGAGGCACCTCTATCCCCTGGGCAAGAGTGCCAGTGATGGCGCTGCGGGTTGTGATCAGCATGGCACCTGCCCGCACAGGTGGTAGCAGGTGGGAAAGCTGTTCGAGCGTTTTCAGGTTATCCCAGATCAGCAGCCAACGTGCGTGGTTGCTGAGCCAGCGTTGGACCGCAGCCATGTTGTGCTGCTGATCGGCTTGTTGATGTTCGGGGAGGCGTAACAGGGTAGCGATGCGCTCGAAGCTGGTCAGGATGCTTTTCTCAGTTTCTGCGTCGATCCAGAAGAGCGCGTGATAGGTGTTAGCGTGGCGATAAGCATACTCTAGCACAATCTGCGTTTTCCCGACTCCTCCCAATCCCTGCAAAGCATACATGCGCAGGCCTGTGGTAGCTTGATCGGGATGCAGACAAGTGTGCAGCATGGAAAGTAGGTTCTCTCGTCCCGTAAAATATGGATTGCGGTGAAATGGAACCGCCCAATGAGAGGTAATGACCGTCAGGCTGGCCTCTAACAGGCTACGTGTCTCCTGCTCATCCAACCCTAACTGGCGTGCAACTTCTAACACGATGGTCCTGCTTTCTGGCAGGTATTCGCCCCGCTCCCAGATACCAATCGTGTTCCCATGAACCCCTACTCGCTCAGCAAGCCCATATTGGGTCAGCCGCTGACGTTTGCGAAACAGTCTAAGAAGCTCTCCAAAGGAGGAAGATGTGGAAATTTCCATCTGGAAGAATACTCTCCTTGCTGCTGTTTTTGAGAGAGGAGTTTTACGCTCCTTAAATAGAAACTTTCTTGAATATACAACTATCTTGTGTATTTCCTCTAGTAGACTACTTGTTAGTACTATACTGAGTGCTTCTTTAAGAGGCCACTATGGGAAATGGAAGCATTGGAGCGCTTCCTCACCTCTTCTGCACAGAGCCCCTGCAATCCTCGGCGGAAGACGTTCCTTCTCTCAGAGGGCCAGCCTTGCACTCTTTTTCCGAACGGCTCTCTTGCTTTTGCATAAGCAAGGGATTGAGCATCCACTCAACATACACATCTAATAGGAGGTAGCGTCGTATGGTTCATTCTGAACGGTATACTTTCAGCGAACTGCTTCCCCAATTTCGTAAGCGGGCCAGATTGAACCAAAAAAAACTGGCCGAACAGATTGGCGTCCACAGGAATACTATTCTGGCCTGGGAGCGAGGAAATTATTTACCCAAGAACCGTCCTATTGTCTCTCAATTAGCTGAAGTTTTATTTCTGACAGAGGAGGAAACAACTGCTTTACTCCAGTCATGTTTTTTCCCTGCTCATATCTCTCAACACTCTTTAGGGGAGGCTTTAGATCGGACTCTCCCGCCTTCAAGAAGCACAGATCGCTTCCTCTGGTATGTTCCTCACCAATGCAACCAATATTTCACTGCTCATCAGAAGCTTTTGAGTAGTTTGCATCAACATCTGTATAGTCATCAGGCGAATACCCTCCCTAAATTCTGCGCTTTGCACGGCCTGGGGGGGATTGGCAAAACACAGATTGCAATGGAGTATACTTATCGCTTCGCGTCAGCATATCGGGCTGTTTTCTGGGTAGATGCACAAACAGCCGAGACAATCACCGCAAGTTTTCTTCATATCGCTCACTACTTAGAGCTTATCCCACATCAGCAAACAAGCCAGCAACAGATTATAATGGCGGTACATCGCTGGCTGACACACCATCCTAATTGGTTACTCATTTGGGATAAGGTTGAAGACATTAACCTTCTTGCTCGTTATCTGCCAGTGACCCGAGAGGGATCTGTGTTGCTCACCAGCCGCCTTCAGAGTGTAGGCAATATCGCTGTGCTTCTTGAGGTTCCACTTCTTACCTCAGATGAGGGGATATTGCTGCTGCTGCGCCGCGCACGTCTGCTGGCGCCTGCTGCAACTCTAGAGCACCTCGAACGCTTCAGGCTCATGTTGCCTCACGACTATGCCTGCGCACAAGAATTGGTCCGGCTAGCAGGTGGGCTCCCTCTAGCACTTGATCAGATGGGGGCTTACCTCGAAGAGATCTCTTGTAGTCTCCCCAACTATCTTGCTCTCTATCAGTCTCACGAATGGGAATTATTACGACGACGCGGGGGATCAACCTCTTCCTATCCTGCCTCCGTCTCCATCACCTGGTCCTCTTCCCTTGCGCATATTTCCCAGGTAAGTCCCCTCGCTCATAATCTCTTGCGCCTCTGTGCCTTCCTTGCGCCCGATGCTATTCCCGAAGAACTCTTTCTCAAAGGCACTGCTGCTTTAGGCGAACCACTCAGCCGCCTCTCCATCTGTCCCCTCCATTTGCAAGAGACCCTTTCCATCCTTTCGCGCCATTCCCTGGTGAAACGAGATGTGCAGAAACATGCCTTCTCTATACATCGTCTGATACAAGTAATGCTGCAAGAGGAGATAGAGGAGGAAACGCGCGCCTGGTG
This sequence comes from Ktedonosporobacter rubrisoli, assembly GCF_004208415.1. Classification (GTDB taxonomy): domain Bacteria; phylum Chloroflexota; class Ktedonobacteria; order Ktedonobacterales; family Ktedonobacteraceae; genus Ktedonosporobacter; species Ktedonosporobacter rubrisoli. Next base: position 10,644,302 of record NZ_CP035758.1, read on the forward strand.
GCAGCAACGTGCCATCTCTGTGCTCAATGCGACGTTTCCCGAATTTTCCCCTGGAGCAACAGCTGAAACTCGACGGCAGTGCGAACGCCTCCTTGCTCATGTGCTTCACTGCGTAGAAACCATCCCACAGCAGGTTGTGTCTCTGGAGCTCTTACAAAAAGCAGCGAGATATCTCCACTATTGCGCTCAGTATAAACAATTAAAAGCATTATATAAGAGAGTGTCCTAACCACAAGAATCAGTAGCGGAAAGGAGATAAGCGCGAAAGCATAAGCCGAACCGAGGCGAGCTGAAGAAAGGCTTCTGAACTGGTGGTGAGCCCTTCGTAGTCGCGAGCTAAGCGGCGGAAACGGGTGAACCAGGCCAAGCTGCGTTCGACGACCCATCGTTTCCTTTGCACCTGAAAACCCGTCTTGGGCCGGGGCAGCAGAACCGGTTGGCCGTCCACGAGGATCCAGTGCTGATGGGACCTATTGTGAGCCTGTGGCACCAGTTCTGTGGTCCAGTGCAATCGCTGCGCAATCCAGTCGAGCAATGGTCCTGTATAGCCCTTATCCGCAAAGAGGTGGCACAGACGCGGGAAAGAGCGCGGCAAATGGCTGAGCAAGAGCCTGGCCCCCACGCGATCCACGATGTTGGCGGCATGCACTTTGACAGCCAGAAGGAAACCCTGCGTATCCACGAGCACGTGGCGTTTACGCCCATAGATTTTTTTTCCCCGCGTCGAAGCCCTTGTCGCTTCCTGGCACGGGAGCCGTTTTGATCGACTGGCTATCGATGATCGCAGCGCTGGGTTCCGGGTCCCGCCCCATCTGGGTGCGTACCTGTCGGCGCAGGTGGGCCATGATGGGCTCCCAAATCCCCGCCTGCGTCCAGATGCGGAAGTAGTGATGGGCCGTTTTGCCATTGGGCAGGTCGTGCGGCATCTGTCGCCATGAGCAGCCTGTGCGCAACACATAGAGGATAGCATTGACGATTTCTCGTCGCTCGTGAAGGGCCGTTGTGGCCTGGGCAGAGACTGCTGGGATGAACGGCTTGATCAGCTCCCATTGCGCATCGGTCAGATCCGACGGGTAACGTTTTCGCTTGATTGGCTCACACATCTTGGTTCGTTCCTTTCGAGTTGTGCTTTCGGCTGAACTCTCCTTTCTCTGAACTATCGGCTCATTGTTCTAGCTAGGACACACTCTAAGAGAGGCTTTCCCCTTCTGGAGAAACTTTTGATTGAAACAGAATGCACAGTGACCTGTGCAGAAAGCACAGCCGATCTGTGCTCATCTTAGTGTACTCTTCGCTCAGAATTACTTTTTGTCCTGTCATTGGACAAGAAGTAATCAAAAAACATGGCAACTATTTTTAAGACGATGGTTGCCTTCCAAACAAAGGAGATAACTCATGTCGAAAGAGCAAATCGAACACCTGCTGACCCTCGAAGCGGAACTGTCAGAACTGGAAGTAGAAACCTTTGAAATTGAGGATATTTTCGATCCTGGACAAGTAGCCGCACAAGGTCCAGTAAAGACGAGTGGTGGTAGTGGTGGTGGCGGCAGTGGCGGTTGTTGCTCAACTGTTTCTACTTCTACCTCCTCTTGCTGCTCATGTACTTCTTGCTCTCACTAATAGCATATTCTCTCGAAGAGATGCCATCTAGAGGTATGTACGACATGGTGAAAGCCTGGCCGATGGAGAGCAGATAAACATCTTGCCTAAAAAAAGAGCTATCTATGACATCTTCTTGCGGCTTTCCTGCTGGCCTGTTCTGTTTGATTTGACATGAACATTGGACAGTGCGACCACATGTGCAGGGCTTTGTACAATCAGGTTATGAGGGCCAGGTAAGCCATAGGACAGTCTGGTCGCTCTACAAGGGCGACCAGACCGAACCTTGCTAGAACCTAACAATGGTACATTTCACTGATTTCAGTGCAGATATAGTATTAAAGGGATCTTATTATGAATAAATTAGAAATACGGCCTAAGATGAAACAAGATACTATATTGCTACAAATGCAAGAGGGCATCTTTATTCAAAACGATACAAATCAAATCGTACTCAAGGGCAAACATATTGCGCACTGGATATATACACTAACCCCTTATCTTACAGGTGAATATACCATGAATCAGTTATGTCAACAGCTTGGATCTGCTCAGCGCGAGCTCGTTGTACAACTTGTTGACACGCTGATGGAAAAGAAGATGCTCAAGAATCACATACCAGAATCTTCTGAGGTATTACCGGCGGCAGTTTCGCAGCAATTTCGTTCCCAAATTGAGTATATTGACCATTTTACCGATTATCCACAAGCAAAATTTAAGGCTTTTCGGGAGAGCGCAGTAGCAGTAATTGGTTGTGGAGAGTCATTCAAAGCGTTGGCGATTTCGCTCCTTCGCAATGGATTGGAAAAGCTTTTCCTGGTTCCATCCACTCCTTCAGATGAATACAGGGTAGTGTTAGAGGACGAGGCCGCTATGCTACGTCAGAAAGGGTGTTCAGTAAGCATTACGTTTTCTGATATTTCTTTCCCAACAAGTATTGAGCGATTAGATCCCTACGATGTTATCGTGTATTGCGCGGATCAGGGAACCTTGAGAGATATCGCTCTCCTGAATAGACGCTGCATGGATGAGGGCCGCGCTTTTCTTGCCGCAACAATTTTTGCGGGGCGAGCGATGCTTGGTCCGTTTGTCAAGCCGCACAGCGGTCCTTGTTGGTTTTGTGCGCAAATGCGGCTGGCCGCAAATAGTGACGAAAGCGAACAAGCTCTCCTGTGGAGAAACCTGGCTTTTCCGGCTTCTCCATCAGCTCTTCCAGGTGCAGATCTCTATCGCCCGGTTGCGCAGAGAATTGGACATGGATTAGGTTTCGAGCTTTTTAAGCTTCTTTCAAAAGCTTTGCCTTCCGAAACTGATGGAGGCGTGATTTTTCAGGACCTCAACACGCTCGAAGCATCCACTCACAGCTTAGAACAACACCCTCTCTGTCCTGTGTGTACTCAGTTAGATCACGAAACTGCTCTCCAGCGTCTCAAGGCCATTATTTCAGGAGGACACGATAGCAACCTGACTCACCTGGAAGCATTGGAAAAACACAGTTCCTGGTTCGATACCAGACTTGGCGTATTTCATGACTTCTCAGACGAAGCACTTGAACAAATTCCCTTGAAACAGACCACAATAGTGGCAGGCTCGCCAGATCCGCTCCTTGCTGGCCCATTAGCTATAAAGTGCTATAGCAAAGAAAATATGCGAGATGCTCGTTCTTCGGCTTTTATAAAAGCTATCGAGAGCTATACAAGAGCTTTACCCGATATGCGAACTATGCTTCTCTCTCGTGGGGAGGAGATGAATCAGGCTGAAAAGATAGTGCTTCAGCCACATCTCTTTGCGCATTGGTCGGGAGTTGCATCTTTGCGAGCGAATGAGCAGGTTGCATGGATGCCTGCGTATTCCCTCTTTCAAGATGCCATTGTCTATGTACCAGCTGCGGCTGTCTACCCCTTTTCGCCACTCAACGCTTCAGGACTCTTTGAGCAAACAACGGCGGGCTGGGCAGTAGATACAAGTTATCAGCAAACGCTTATACAGGCTACCGTATCGGCTCTTGCCTACATGCAACTGTGTACATTGTTACGCGGCCGCAGAACAGTTATTCCCATTGCCCTTGAAAAGTTGGAGACCTTTGACTCTGACGTAAGATTTCTGATCCAGAGTGCACGACGCTTTGCCAGACCTTTTTCCCTCTTCGAGGTTGTAGGTGATGCTCCAATCTCGCTTTTTATTGCCTGCACAACTGATACATTAACCGAGCCGCTAACAGCTTACGGATATGGACTTTCTGCATCTAAGGGGCTCAAACAAGCGCTTATTGGCCTGGTTGGAGCATTGCAGACCCTCCAAAATGGAGAAGAGCCCCCGGCATTGGCAAAAGCATTTTTTTCTTCCCCCTTTTCGTTTGAAATTGTTCCCTCAGCGGCCGCAGACAAAAGTCACCTGGAGCAACCGCCAATCACTTTTGAAGCCATTAAAATGTATTTACAAGAAAGAGGGAATGATCTTCTTTTTGTGAATACAGCAACCAGCGACGTTTGGGCGCAAGGGGTTCTGATAAGTGGCACTGCATTGATTGTTGGGAAAAATTCAGGGGGCACAAGATAATGGCAGTAGAGCAGCAAAATCATACTGCAAAAGTTACAATAGAAGTGGAATACACCTCTTCTACCTACGATGAGATGCTCGCGCTGCTAGAACAATTTTTGCAGCAAAAATTGCCACAAAAACGCAGCAAACATGATGAACCTACTAATATCAATATGTGTATTGATATTAGTGTTCTTGGAGAGAAATTACTAACGAGAGACGTTGATATACAAAAGGCAATACAATATAGTTTTGTCTATCCAATCAGAATATATCATTCTAAAATGTTTCTCGGCCCTATCTGGACACCTTCTCACGATAAAGGGCCCTGTCCCCGCTGTTTTGAAATGCGCTGGATAGCGAATCGATCTCCTGAAGAAAAGCTTGCATTGCAAACACATCATCATTCACAGTTTTTTCCGGGTTCCTTCAGAATGCTTCCCAGCACCTTAGAAACGATCTGGTTACTTCTTGAAGCTGACACCTGGAACCGCGTCCCACAACTTGGATTACAGCCGAGAGCTACTAGCCAGGTAAAAGCTTTCTACGAGCTTGATCTCGATTCGCTCGCAGTGGTCCAGCATCAACTTATCGCAGACTCTGATTGCCCAATTTGTAGCCAGGCAGAAGATGAACAAGCAGAAGCTGCTTATCTTAGCCTCTCTCCTCGTAAGAAGCAAAAACGCTCTCACTATCGTCTTACAAGTCCTCTCAGCTATGAATTGCCGCAGTCAGGGTATGCTAATCCCGTCTGTGGCATGCTTGGACCAGGTATTACAAAGGACTTTACGCATACAGTGACAGCGGTAGCAGGAGGGGAGGCTAAGATAGGTTCATTGAATAAGAGCTTCTCGACTATAGCATGGGCAGGGCATCATTCACGTTTTGATATCAGTGAACGTACAGGGATATTAGAAGGACTTGAGCGCTATTGTGGGTATTGGCCCAGAACAAGAAAATCTACTATTTTTGATAGCTATCATCATCTAGGAGATGATGCACTTGACTTGAGCACTTGTGGCTTGTATCACCCCAATATTTATCAAAAATATAAACACTGGATTACTCCCTATCATCACGATCTTCAAATGGCCTGGGTCTGGGGATACTCATTCCGACGTGCCCGTCCCATTTTAGTGCCCGAACAATTAGCATACTATGCTACCTACCTGAAAAATAGCCTGTGTAGCGTATGGAATTGTTCAAATGGGTGCGCCATTGGTAGTTGTATAGAAGAGGCAATTCTCTATGGTCTCTTCGAGCTTATTGAGCGCAATGGTTTCCTCATGTCCTGGTATGCCAGGCTTGCGCCGCCAAGAATTGATCCCTGGAGCGCTTGTAGCTTGGATATCCTGCATCTGCTTGATCGCATTCATTATATGGGATACGACACGTATTTTCTCGATACGCGTTTCGATCTTCCTATCCCCAGGGTAACAGCAGCGATACAACGCAGGGATGATGCACTCGGAAAATTGCTAGTTGCGGCGGCAGCCAATCTTGACCCAGAAACTGCCATCCGCTCAGCGCTTTGCGAAGTCGCAGCCTATCTTCCAAACTTTGATCAGAGGGTCGCAGGGAAGCAAGAGGAGTTACTTGAAATGGTCAGGGACCATAGCAAAGTGACAGAACTACATCATCATTCATTGATCTATGGCTTCCCCGAAATGGCAAAGCATGCACAGTTTCTTTTACAAAGCCCTACATTGTTCTCAATACAGGACACGTATAGCACATGGAGAGAGGAATGCCCGCGAAGCCATGATCTGCTTGATGATCTCCAATATTGCCTTAATACGATTTTCCAGTTGGATATGGATGTTATTGTGATCGATCAGACCGCTCCTGAGCTTGCTGGAACGGGCTTAAAGGTTGTCAAAGTGATAGTTCCAGGTTTACTTCCCATCGATTTTGGCTGGGGGCGAAATCTGGTCTATGGCCTCCCACGTTTACAGACCGTTCCCCGGACTTCTGGATATCTTGACAAAGATTTCGACCTGGCTGATCTTAACATAACACCTCACCCTTTTCCCTAGTAGTCTTTGAAACAGAAGGAATGATGAATGGATAACAATACTATTTCCATATCCCAAAACTATACGGAAGCAGTATTTCACAGGAATGAAAAGCCCTTGCCACCAGTAAACTTTGAACCCAATTGGACTGATCATCCCTCGCGTTATAAGATCTACAACCAGGTGGAGCGTTTCGCTTTACCTTTGAAGCGCCCGGACAGGTGCATGAGCATGGCTGAAGTGCTCTCCAGATTCACTACGCGAGATGCTGAGCGCAACAATCTCTCATTCGACGCTCTTTCTCTGATGTTCCATTTCGCCCACGGTGTCCTTTCTCGACGACTGAGAATCACCTGGAATCCTGGTCTCTACACTCTTGCGGCCTATAATAACAGTGTAGAAGCCAGGGGAACTGCCTCGGGGGGAGGCCTCTATCCTACAGAGATCTACTGGGCGTGTGGACGAAGTGGTCCCCTGCTCCCTGGTCTCTATCACTATGACAATGCCCACCATGCTCTGGCGCGGCTAGCTACGGGTGACGCGACTGGATATATACAGAGAGCAGCTTTTGAACATCCCTCGGTTCTCGCTACTGATCAATTCTTGCTGCTTTCACTCAATGTCTGGAAAAATGCTTTTAAGTATAATAATTTTGGGTACCACGTTATTACTCAAGATCTAGGAGCTCTTATCTCATCTCTCCGCTTTCTTGCCGCCGGATTTCAAACTGATCTCCAACCGATCTTGTGGTACCAGGATGAGCCGCTGAATCATTTACTTGGTTTGGAGCTTGACAGTGAGAGCGTTTTTGCCATAGTACCTTTACCGCTGCTTGAGTATAGTGAACCTTGCAAACAAGACATACATCCTTCTGCTTCTCTGCCCACAAGCAGGTTGATAAAAAAGTCGAGCTTTCAACGCTCAAAAGAGATCACAGTTTTCGATCTCAACCGGGAAGTTCACCGGAGCACCCTGCTCCATGAAGGCTCTCCTACTCCAGGACGTAAGTTCTCTCAAGCAAGCGTGGATGATGTTTATAGGGGCAGCGAGCGGATCGCATTGCCGCCACCAGCCATTGAGGGCTTGCAGATGAATATCCTTGATACGTTTCAACGACGGCGATCAAGTTTTGGATCATTTTCACATCAAAACCCTCTTTCGCTTGTAGAATTAGCAACTATGTTGGCCTTTGGTGCAGCTATCTGTACCTATAAAGCTGATGTGAAAATGGTCGAGCATACGTCATCTTTTACGCGCCAGGTTGTCTTTGCCAATACTGTTGAGGGTCTTGAACAAGGAATATACGCATATGATCAGCAACAGCACTGCTTATGGTGTGTGCAGAAAGGAGATATGCGCCTCTTCTTACAACAGCACTATTTTTTACAGAACTATAACCCGGCCGAAACGGGAGCGCTGATTGCCCTTGTTGGACACCTGGACGGGATGCTTGAGGTATATGGAAATCGTGGATATCGCATCTTAAATGCTGAGGTGGGAATGGCTGCTCAAAGCATCTATATGGCAGCGGCTGCTCTCTCATGCGCTTGTGGAGCCGCTCTTGGCTTTAATAATGGCGCCCTAAATACAGTGTTGCATCTCGATCAAACACAGGAAAAGACGCTTCTGTTTTTGATGGTGGGTCATGAGCGTTTCCCAAGCGCCGATTTCGACACGCGATTCGAGTAGCAGCTAGTATTGGAGCTATCAAATTCTATCAGCAAGGAGAGCGCCAAATGGGGAAATACCTGATCCAGCCAGAAAAAAGCGACTTCAGAAAAGCCATCACATCATGTTTCCTGTTACGTGTCTGTGGCTTACCGATCAATCTTGTAGCCAGGCTGCATTTTGATGAGACCTTACAATGGCAGGAAGCTGTTCTCGCTTTTGAGGAACACTTAACGGAACGGAAAGAGAGCGTTGTCGATGCCTTATATCACTGCGTTTCTCTTTATAAAGAGCAAGAACAAAAAGCTCTCAGGCGTAAGGTAATTAACCTTAAACGTGACATTTATAACCTGGATTTGCCTGTGGATATCAGCAGCAAGAGAGAAATTGCTGACGCGCTTCCTCCAGATATCCAGACGTGTTTGAATGATTGGCTTGATCTCTGGGTGCAATATCAGCAACAGTTGCGCTGTGGCACAACCATCTTGGAGCAAGAACTCAGGCAAAAGCGCCATCTATTCAAAGAGTTCGTGAATGAAGAAGATTTTCGTAAAGGCTTGTTTCTTTCAAGCCCTCTGCTTGATCTCTCTGTTGAGACATACCTTGCAGGGGATAATCTCTACCTGAGCCGCGGAGATCGTACTGTTGAGCGCTCTCTCCTGAAGTATTTTTTTCGTGCCGCCTGTAAGACCAGCCCATTTAGTACCTTTACATCGGTGTGTACCGGTTCTATTGAAAATGGGTACGCAAATGGCGAATCAAGGCAACCCATTACCTTGCAAATGCAGGATATGAGGAAAACGAGTTTCACACAATTAAATATGGTGATTCTCTCCAGAATATCCGAGCAGCTACTCAACTGCTCTGAAATTAGAGATATGTTGCATGTACAAATAACGAATGGCTGGCAAATACAGGATGGTCGCCTTACCTACGTGCGAAGAAAGTCGAGTAGTATCGAAAATTTAGGGCCAATGGATAGAGTTCAAGAAAACCTTATCCAACTTCCTCTCAGTCAACTCTTAAAGGATCTGTTGTCTCTCATGGAGGATGGCGCGGCCAGGCCACTAGCGCAAATAATCGCGCATCTTTGCACGTATGAACGCTATTATAAAGCCGAGAAGGCAATTGGTGAATACTTGCAGCATCTCCTGCGCCTGGGCTTCTTGATTGTGCCTGCTTTGCAAATAGATATTCATCATAGCGCTCCTTTAAACGCCTATTGCGAGCGACTGGAAACAATAGGTGCGCCATTGACCGATAGTATAGCCCATGATCTCCGTCTCACCGGATCTTTAGTACATGACTTTGCTTGTGCGTTGGCAGACAAGCGGCGGACGATACGAGAGGAGATACGCAACAGACTGGAGCAATGCCTGCGTAAGCTGCATGCTACAGATCCTAAGAAAGCGCTGCCAGAAAGATTGCTCTACGAAGACACGATACTGGCATCGCAGCAATTGCTTATTCACGAGCAAGGCTGGAAGGAGCTATTTTCTCAGCTAGAGCAGTTACAACAATTGTTGCCGCTCTTTGAGAGTAGTCTTCCTGAGAAGCTGATAACTCGTGGATATTTTCAGGCGCGCTATGGGATAGGCCAGCGCTGTGAGGATGTTTTCGCCTTTGCCAATACATATATACACGAGTTTAAAGGTTTACAGTGGCAGGAAATCTCGGCTCAGAGAGCCGGGGATAGCGAGAACGAGGGTCATGATAATTATTTCCAATCGCCCGAGATCGATCAGCTCAATAGCGCGAGAAAAGCTGTTACTACATATCTACAACAGAGCTATGATCTTTCTTCTCACACGAAGGATCTCCTGCTTGAAGACGATTTTTTCCATACTATCGTTCCTCTGATCCCAGATATACCTGATGAATTTCGCTCTCATACCATTTTTTCACAGTTTGCGAAGATGAACGAAGAACCATCCTTAATTATTAATCACATCTACTCAGGAATGGCAACGATGTTCACGCGCTTTCTCCATTACTTTTCTCACGCTCAGTCGAACAAGCTTGCCTCCACGCTGCGCAAAACGCTTGAACGACTTGAAACAGCAAACATGGTTTTTGCGGAAATGAAGGGAGGCTATGAAGCAACGAATCTGAACGTGCATCCAATCCTGACCCGCTATGAGCTTGTTTGCCCTGGCGAAACAAGTCTGCGCCCAACTGAAGAACAGATCCCGCTGCATGACCTGTCTATTCAAGACGACTGTGTGGCAGGTCGCCTCAGGCTGTATTCCAAACGGCTTCACAAAGAGATTGTTCCCCTCTATCTTGGCTTGCTCGCACCGTTTGCACTGCCGGCTACCCAGCAAATACTCCTGCTCTTTTCTCCCCAAAATATATGTAATTTAAATTTGTGGAATGGTATCAAGCTTGCACAAACAGATGCTTCGCGATCGTTTTATCCCAGATTACGCTATAAGAACATCGTTTTGCAGAGAGCAATGTGGGAAATCGTGTCAGAGGCGTTCCCACAGAGAATGAGTGGTCAATCTGATGCTGATTTCTACCTGACCATATCAAGGTGGCGCAAAAAGATGGAGATCCCGGCGCAGGTTTTTATGACCGCCGGCCAGGCGCTCAGTACATCTGACACTTTTGAAGCTGAAGATCAGTTGCAAGGGGAGGAGCCATTCCTTCTGTCACACAAACCGTTGTACATAGATTTTGAGAATTACCAGTCGATACTCCATCTGGAGTCGATAGTGCAAAGGATAAAAGGCTCAATAAGGCTATGGGAAATGTTACCAGGCCTGGAACAGCAGTGGTTTAAGCATGAGAATCAGTCGTATGTCAGTGAGTTCGTACTAGAAATAAATAGGAGCAAAAGCGTTGAATAAAGAATGGATTAGCATTCATATTTTCTACTACGGAGATCTCAATTCTTTACTTGTTAGCTGCGTGCAACCGTTAATTGAGAGTTTACGTGAGCAGAGCCTTATTGAGCGTTACTTTTTTATAAGATATTGGCAAGAAGGGCTCCATATAAGGCTGCGTTTATTACCAATGGATTTTGCAGATCATGATAAAATCAAATATTTAGCTGAACAGGCAATTAGTCAATTTCTGATCCAACGTCCTGCACTCTATAAACCCAATCCACAAATCTATGCTCCATTTCAGAGATATTTATTTATCGCAGAATATGGAAGAGAGAAGTTGATAGAAACGTATGGCGAGCATGGATCGATTCCGTTACGACCAAATAACTCTTTTGCATATATTCCTTATGAGCCAGAATACGATCGCTATGGGGGCGTCGCAGGAGTGGATCTGGCAGAATGGCACTTTGAATATTCGAGCGCTATGGTGCTCAAGTTATTAACCAGGATCAATATGACTGTTCCAACTATTGCTCTCGGCATTTCGTTTCAGTTAATGCAATATTATTTTTTCGAGCTCTTTGACACTGAAGAAGAAATCATTCAAGCAATTGAGACCTATATGAAATATTGGGAAAAGGGGCGTTTTGCTAAAAATACAAAAAATGTTATCGATCAATCATATAAAACGAGATATGAGCATATGCAAACAACTCTACGGCATCGTGTTTCACAGATCAGAGACTACATGCTTGATAGTAAGCTGAGGCAAAAGGCAACTGATGTTGAACTTGAATGGTCAGATCACCTTCATACGTTTCGCGAAAAAATCAACGCATTTATTATAAACAATGAGCAATTTGATACTATCAGTGATAGAAACATTGATCTTACTCATTTACGTCATAAATTACTTATAAGCTACGCCCATATGACGAATAATCGCATTGGTACTTCCATCAAACAGGAAAGATATTTAGCTTACCTGCTTTTCCAAGCATTAAAGGATATGAGGCAGCCAAGCACGGAACTTATGGGGTGAGTCGATGGAACAATATGCATCCCTCGATACATTTCGACCACGACTGCGTTCAGATATTATATTGGGTCCGCCCTGGCTGAACAAAGAAAAAATTGTTCACTATCTCAAAGATACAGCCACGGAGAGATATTATCGCATTGGCGAAAAAGAAGATTTCCTGCTGCGGAAAATGGATGGATCGAGGACGCTTCAAGAGATTGGAAATGAATATGAAGAAATCTATAGACATCATTTGAGTTCTCATTCCTGGAAACAGATCATGGCACATCTGAGTGAACGTCATCTCCTTACTGAGACGAGTAATTCCATTCCAGTAGCCACTTTGAGACCAGGCGTACCAGGACAAAAATATATCATTGATCAGGGCAAGCATCAACAACGCTTCGTTCTCTTTTCTCCAGACAGCTTTCTTACAAAGCTGATGCCCTGGGCAAATTTCGCGTTTCATCCAATCTTCATAACAATAGCATTGCTCATCATTGTTATGCTTGAGATATTTGTATTGCGTCATAGCGCTCAACTTATAACAGAGATTGCAGGGGATCTTAGCAGCTATTTCCAGTTTCCATTTGGCCTCATCTTCATCGTAGAAATATGGCTTTTCTTCCTGGCTCACGAGTTTGCGCATGGATTGACCTGTAAATACTTCGGAGGAGCTGTGAAGGAAATCGGCATAATGCGCCAGCTCTATTATTTTTTTCCATACTGCAAAATAGATGATGTTTTATTATTTTATAATCGATGGCACCGCGTCTATACAGCTGCCGCTGGAATCTTTATAAATCTCCTAATGCTTCTCCCTTTTACTGTGCTATGGTGGCTCACCTCTGAACAGGGATTTTTTGAGCATACTCCGTTGCGAGTAGTAAGCGCATTTACCCTTATAATTATCAATGGCATTACGCTCATCAATATTTTTCCTTTCTTTGGATCAGATGGATATCTTATGCTTTGCTATACATTAAACATACTTGATATATCTCAGGTAGAGAGTGATATTTTTAGAGAAAAACTTAAGCAAGCTGACAATGATAAAATACTGATAAATAGATTTATTACTCTATCGTATAGAGTGATAAATAACATCCATAGGATTGCATACAGCATAGGTTCGGTTTTGCTGGGGTTTATGCTTATTCTAATATTGTTTAAACGAGAGGGAGTAGCGTTCCTGTTGCCTTTTGCTTCTATAGTAATTTCTTATTATATATTTCCATTTGTTCTGTTTTCATTGGCTATGATCGCTCATCATAGAGGAAACATTCTAAACAAGCGCATCCACTAATATGAGAATTCTGCTTGAATAATGACAAATCCACTCTTGGGATGCACAAAAGACCATACCAGGACGTAGAGAAAGGAGATGGAGCCGGGCGTCCGGTCAGAGCTAGTTCGAGATCCCCCTCCTGCAAGAGGGAAAGACAATTCCTAATGCAACAAAAGGGAATAATAAAGGAGATAAAAGCATCATGACGAATAACTCTACACTCTTACATCCTCCTACTGGGAGCAATGAGGGTCTTTCTGGGTCTGTTCTCGTTGCTTCGTTACAGGATGTCTATAAACGCCTGGGGAAAGTCGAAGCCCTTAATGGGTTAAGCCTGAATCTATTTGCAGGTGAATTATTGGCCCTTTTAGGTCCGAACGGCTCAGGGAAGACGACAACACTGAGTCTTCTTCTGGGACGGAGAAAACCCGATAAAGGTACTGTAAGACTCTATGGCCTTAACCCTTGCCTCCCTCTAGCACGACAGCAGATCGGTTCTACTCCACAGGACTCTTTATTCCCTGACACTTTAAAAGTGACTGAGGTAGTGAATCTTGTGCGCGCACATTTTCCTTCTCCTCTCCCTACAGAAGAGATTTTACAACGCTTTGGACTGACCAGCCTTGAGAACCGCCAGACAGGTGGGTTAAGCGGAGGGCAGAGACGCAAGCTTTCGCTGGCTCTCGCTTTCGCTGGCAATCCACGAGTGGTATTCCTTGATGAGCCAACAGCTGGCCTGGATGTAGAGGCTCGTCACGAACTCTGGGGAGTCATACGCACTTACATTACGAGCGGTGGTACTGTCCTGCTCACTACCCATTATTTGGAAGAAGTTGAGGCATTAGCTTCACGTATAGCGATTATTCATCGAGGACGGATCATCAATGAGGGAAGTGTTGAGGCAATCAAGGCACACGTTGGGCTGAAGTGTCTACGGCTGACTACAGAGAGACAGCCAGAACTTCCTGGTGTAGTACGCAGTGAGCTAAAACAGGGTATATATCATCTCTATACCAGAGATGCGGATGCGTCTGTACGTAGCCTGATTCAACAAAATATCGATTTTTCAGGGCTAGAGGTGCTTCCTACTAGTCTCGAAGAAGCCTTTTTACATATGACAGGAGCCGTAGAATGAAACTTGCGCTTGCCTACTTTCAAGCAGAAACGCTGCAATTGTTACGTATACCATTTGTCTTCGTCGCTTCGCTGCTCTTTCCTGCTCTTTTCTTTCTCATCCTGGGTTTGCCAAATGCGCATGACTCTATTACTGCTACTGCTATAACATTATCATTTACCGTTTATGCAGTGATTGGCATTGCATTTTTTCAATTTGGCGTAGGTATTGCGGCTGATCGCTTCTCGCTCTGGGAACAATTTCTGCGTACGCTTCCCGTTGTCCCTCTCACACGTTTTACAGGACGTATCCTCACTGCAATGTTCTTCGCGTTTGTTGCGGGTGGCCTGGTGATTATGCTGGGGCTTCTCGTCTCTCCTGCCAGGATCACCAGCAGCCAATGTATCCCTCTTGGTATAGCACTCCTGGCGGGTTGTATCCCTTTTTCCCTCTTGGGTCTGGCTATTGGTTATTGGCTAACCCCACAAGCAGCTTTACCGGTTGCCAACATACTCTACTTTGTGTTTGGCTACTGTGGCGGACTTTGGATACCACCACAATACCTTCCCTCCTTTATTGCTGCCATTTCTCCCTATCTTCCAACACGGCAGTATGGAGAATTGGTCTGGAGTGTAGTATTAAATCGGCCCTGGCCTGCGTCTCCCTGGTTCGGTCTACTTCTCTATAGTTTATTTTTTGGGGCTATGGCGCTTTGGGGATACAAACGAGATGAGGGGAAAAAATATAGTTAATGAGGAGGACAGCCCAGCGCCGCCTCTACGATTGGGAACATGTTCTGACGAGGATGGTGTCTCTGAAGGGAACGTCAAAGGGACATCCCAGCAGAGCGTTCCCTGTTCTCTGGAGATGCGAGCTCATGATCTTCCCTCTGCAGGTCAGGTCGAGACCTCCTACCTGCTGTGTAAAGCCATGAAAGAAGATGCAACTGTAGCTATCTCAGGGGAAGCGGCAGACGAGATATTTGGCGGCTACCCCTGGTTATATAGCGAGGAAGCGATGAACACACCGATCTTTCCCTGGTTTGCCGTGATGAGAGAGCAGGCCGGAGGAATATCACGTCAGCATCATCTAACGCTTTACAGGCTCATTGATAGTTGTTGTTAGATGAACACTGACAGTAGCTAGTTTGCCATACAGTTGATCGATCTCTTTCTTTCATGCATTTCTCTTACTGCATTTTGCTTCTCATACAAGGCTTGGCTAGATTGGCAAACGGTGTTAGAGACGATGATAGATTTTTATACGCATTCTGGACCTGTCTCATCATGTCTTCCTCAAGCGGCTCCATTCCGCCACGCTCTCGTTGTACTGTTCTCCCAGCAAGGAGACCAGTTCGGAGAGTAGTGACATCAGATGCTTCATACGCTCCTCACCTAACAACTGGGTCCATTCCTGTTGAATCTCCCAGACCAACTGAGCTGACACTTGATTGACCTCCCAGCCACGTGGAGTACGACGCACCAACTGTGCCCGGCCGTCAGTGGGATCTGGGATACGTTCCACATAGCCATGCTTTTCCAGATAGTCAATCAAATAGCCCATTGACTGTTTTGCTATTCCCGCCTGCTCAGCAAGGTCCGTTACCCGACTTCCCTGTGGGGCAAGCAGTTGGAACACAGGAGTATGCGCAGGCCGGAGTTCGTGAAAGCCTGCTGCGATCAAACCCTCCTGTACTCGCCGCATAAGAATCGCTGTAGGAATATTCACTAGCGCTCCAATAAGAAATCCCGAATGTTCTCTCTCGCTCTCCTGCATCGCTCTTCCCTCTTGACAAATTAGACAGAGTATCTTACTATATAGAGGCGAATAGACAGATTGTCTGTCTATCAGTATAGCATATACGCTCTGCATATTCATGAAAGCAGAGCGTACCAGGAAAGAAGATAGTATGCAAGACGATGCCAGAAAAGCTCTTGCCTGCCTCGCGTCAGAGGCCATCAATACGAAGGATCTTACCTTGTTGGATGCGCATCCTGGTTTCTGGGAAACCAGACAGGTCTTTCCTTATCTTTTCATTGGCTTTCCAGATATCCAGGATACGGTTGAACAGCAAACGTGTGATGGAGAATGGGTGACAACACGTACAACCATGCGCGGGACACACACCGGCCCCTTCATGGGTTTGGCTGCGTCAGGTAAAGCGGTCACCATGATGACCATTTCACTTGATCAGATCATTGATGGCAAGGTCGTTGAGCACTTCGGCATGGCAGACTGGGCCAGTGCATTGAGTATGATAGGGCTCATCCCGCCTGCTCCCAGCGATCCAAAGAAGTAAGAAAGGAAGCCATGTGATGATTCTGTATCCTTTGCTGCTCTTTCTCCATATTGCCGCAGCCGTTGGTCTCTTTATGGGCCTGGGGATTGAACTGGTTAGTGTGATGCGTGTGCGACGGGCGCGTCGGAGCGAACAGATCCGTGAAATTCTGGATCTAGCAGCCTCAACACGCGCCCTGGCACCTCTGAGTGCTCTCCTGGTGTTAGCCGCAGGCTTTTCTCTTTGTTTGCTTTGGTGGAGTTTCAGCCTCCCATGGATTGATGTGTCTCTAGGAGTCTTCCTTCTCACAGCTTTCACAGGTGTGACTATTACAGGCCGTCGTCTTGCATGTATGCATCGCTGGGTCCAAGGGCATCCTGACGGACCGCTTTCCCCTTCGTCCACCCGACACATTGACGATCCTGTCCTTGTCACAACCCTCTGCACGACCATGGCGCTCTTGCTCAGTGTTCTCTTCATTATGACGACGAAACCTCTTCTCCCTGGATCACTGGCAAGTGTATTCATCGGCATGCTTGTTGGAGCAGGAGTGTCTGTGCTTCTTTCCTGTTATCCGGGAGATACCTCTATTTCTTTACAGGAGAATGAAGAGGCTTAAATAATAAAAGGGGTAATCATAGAGTTTATATGACACTACCTTATGTAAGATAATTACTTAATCAGACCCTCCTGATTGACTTGATGATAGAAGGAAGAAGATAGGGCATTTGCCCTATCACACGTATCATTGTTCACTACTATACTTCATGGTAGCAATATTGTTGGTTGAATAAGGAGGAGATATGTCACAAGGACCTGGAAACTACTGCCCACATTGCAAGGCTAATCTTGCACCAGACCAACGGTTTTGCCCACATTGTGGAACTGTTATAGACGCCGGTGCCTATCAACGAACTGTGCGCTCGTCAGCAGATTTCGTGACAGACTACTTTGGTACAACGATGCCTGCTATACCGCCGCCACCACCAGCCTCGTTGGTGCAGCAGTCTCCTTGCTTTGGAACTCCAAAGGATTCTATAAAAAGTGTACGGAGACAGATGAATTGCGGCTTGCTATCGGTAATCCTCCTTGTTGTTGTCCTGGCCGGGGTCGGAAGCTACTTTGGCTATAACAGGCTTAAAGGATCGGGCACCGCTAGCAGGGGAGGGACACGTACAGGTGGCAATATTGTAACTGATGCCACTTCATCCTCTCTCAAAACGACCTCCCTGATCGGCGCTCAACCATTGTCGGTCATCTATGCTGATGTAAAGATTACCTTGATTGATGTAAAACAGGCACATAGTTTTCCTGATGATTCTAATACTTATCAAACAGATATCATGAGAATAGATTTTAAAGAAGAGCAAAATACTAAGAAAGCACCAAATTATATCTATACAGATATAATGCGTTTGATTTTCTCTAATGGGACAGTTGTTTCTCCGATTACTGCCAAAAATAGCGGATCTCCTGATATATCGACGACACGCCAGAATTGGATTGATTTTCCTGCGTCTACAAATCTTACCACCTCTAATATGGTATTACGCATTGGAGCAGATACTGAACAGCAGATGCAGATTCCTTTGAAGCCGAATGCTGATGTGAGCAAGTATCAACCGAAAACTACCACTGTGAATAAGCAGACGCAATATAGCGGAGTGGACTGGACTCTAACCAATGCTGTTGCGAGTTGGAGTGCTGATGGTAACCAGGCAGAAAAAGGGATGATATATGTAGAGATCTCTTTAAAGATGGATAACCCATCTTCTAGCGATTTTAATGCAGATCCAGGCGATTACCTCCGTTTGAAGGCGGGAGCTGTTACCGCTGCACCAGCTAGTACAACTATACCTCTATCGATTGCGCAAGGGCAAACAGGATTGACAAGAAATGCAACCTTCCAGGTGCCGCAAGGAAGCACAGATTTTGCTCTGATCTTTCTGCCTGCTCCCTCGGTTTCTGGTTCACAGCAGGTGGCTATACCCTTTCAGATCCCATAAATAATGAGGGAGAGGCATGGTTTGGAGCGAACCTTAAGAGAAGTGCGCATCTGGCGCACTTTTGATGATCAGGGGCCATGAAGAACTTTCAGACGAAGGAGATCAAATTGGCCCGGCCATACATCAGCCTTTTTAGATACATTAAGCGGTGGACATGCCCTCGACAACCCCATTACTGGAAGCCACGCACCGGGAACCTTCTGGTACTACAATAACTGGGACTTTCAAGCGTTGTGTACCATTTTTGAAGAACATATGAATATAGTAATTTTTTGTTATCGGGCGGGAAGAGGGCCAAGTCCAAGCTGTTGTTGCGCTTCTCTCACCCTAAAGCCTCCAGCTTTGAGTTTACCCCAGTTACCATTCGGAAGTAAATTTAAGTCTTCGAGACGTAACGCCATAACTTCTACAGACACTCCATAGAAATGTGCCAGTAAGCACAAATCACCAGGCGTCATTTTCTCCTTTGTACGACGAGTATCATTAAAACGTCTGATGACACCATGTGTTGGCATCAGAAAACTACTTGCAAACGCATCAGCAAGTCGCTCGCTCTCTGGTTTGCGTTGATAACCATGCTCGATGAATGCTGTCGGCTTCTGTCTGTATGTCAGAAAATGCCCATAGTCATGTGCTAAAGACCAGCGCCGCCGCTCTTCTGGGTGATTACTATTGACGGCAGTGCATCCCCCACTTGATCATCATAAAGATAGATAGCAGAAAACTTTGCAGGCAACGGATAATAAAAAACTCGTAGACCAACATCTTGTTCAAGAATATCACGAAGGAGAGGTAATTTCCATTACCAAGTCCTAGACGCATTGACTATCATGGAGATTGGTCAGATCTTATCGCTGTTTGCGACTACTTTCTTGAGCATCCACGTCCTGCTTGCTATATTCGAGAAATTCCTGTTGCGGTGCATACAAAATTTATCGAGCAGCACAGCGGCATATTACGTTAATTGCTCGATATTCTGCTCCTCACAGAGGCGATTGTGCCAGAGGCAAAAACATTTACCCAGCGATATGGATTGCGCGATGATGAGCTCCTGGTCCGTACGCGCTTTCTCGACGATCAACTGGGTAAGCAATATGGATTGCCGCTGACTGACCTTTGTATCCCACACTCGCAATGTGTACAACTGCCCTTACAAGAGGAACGCTGTATTATTACCGAAAATAAAATGAACTTTTTGACGCTTCCCGCTTTCGCTCATACCTTTGCCCTCTTCGGTGAAGGCTCTACTGTTAGTTCACTTGGTGCTATTCCCTGGCTTGCTACTTGCCCCATCTTCTATTGGGGAGACTTGGATGCACACGGTTTTCAAATTCTTTCGCGGCTACGCGAAACCTTCCCGCATGTGATTTCGCTAATGATGGATGCGAACACACTTCACACGTTTGCAGAATTTTGTGTTGCAGGTGTCCCATATGCTCTACATCACCTGCCCCATCTCACGCCAGAGGAACAGACTCTCTTCCAGCATCTTGCCAGGAAAAACATACGTTTAGAGCAGGGGCGTATTGAGCACCGCTACGCTCTTCAATGTTTACGAAGTCATTTGCAATAATCTGGAATATTGTTATCGGCGATCTTGAGCTGGCATCCAATTCAGAATCCAGGTATCGAAGGCAAGCTAACCACAGTATATAGAATGAAAACCCGCTCAATCTGCTTGAAGCTGAGAGAGAGGAGATCGAGAAGCGAGCAGCAGAATTGGCAAAACGAGCAGCTGAACTCTGGGTTATGTCGCAGCTCTCAATTGCATCGGGAAGGGCGAGCGGTAAACAGAAAAACGGTGGCAAGGTATATGCAAGAGATGGGGCTGATGGCGATTTTTCCTGGACCCAATCTCTCAAAACGAGCCCAGCAGGCATTTTCCCCTATTATTGAGAAATCTCAAAAATGCAGAATGCTCTGAAACAAGCCAGCCCCCAGATTTGTAACAGCTGTATCAGGATTCTTAAAATGGTTATTTATACTGATATTTTTACTATACACACGAGAAAGAAAAATTTATCCAGCTTCGCGCGTATAGATTTTACCAGTCCAAAATGTCTATAATAAAACTTTTGTTCAATATTGACATAAAACGCAAAATATTTATACTGTTATATGTAGCTCTTAATACGCTCTGTATTGCTTCCTCTTTTTATATCAACTCATGCGTCTGTAGGATTATGCTAATAGTGCATTTCTCTATTCCTTCTTTCGCCGTGATGAACTATTATGGATCACCGATATGGACGACACGGGCCACATGCCTGGAAGCGTTGGCGAGAACATCGCTTTGCTCGTCGTTCCATACTTCCAGCGTCTGTAGCACAAGTTATGGTTATACATGTACACATGCCCATCGAAGCGGAAAGGATTATTATCATTATGGCTATGCCAGAAGATTTTGACGAAGAATTTGATCAGGAAAATACGAACAGAGAATTGCAATCCCAGCCCAATTTTGGAGAAATCAGTCAACGAGATATTATGCCAGCGCAACAATATCCCTTTCCTGAAGAGTTACGCGCACAAGCGAGTATGGATGCAATGCGTCGGGTACATCAAGATGTGCAGAATGACCCTGAGCAGCTTCCCTCCGAAGGCGCGCTAAGACAAGTTGCGAGATTATCGGCCATAGAACATATCAAAGCGTATATTACGACCCATAGCCAGGCAGCAAGATACTATGATCGCTTCATTCCTATTTTTATGAAGATTTATCTTGAGGCCTACAACCATGAGGTCGAAGATCTGCAACTTGCTGGCGTCGTTCTCGATGAGCGTACCTTACGCATCCGCCAGGTAGTACGGACGGATAAAGATGATCATCTTGCACGCAATAAGCATCTCTCGCCTGAATATCTGCGCTACCTGGCTGCCGCCCGTGCTATGAGAGATGAAGGACTTGATACAGCACTTAGTCTTGAAGATTTAGATACAATCCACTCCTATGTCGAAGTCTACTGCCCTTACTATTGGCAGTACATACCCAACCCAAAGGAGGGGGGCCAATTTCGTGGGCCCGAACCCTTTTAACGTAACAAAGAAAAATCCCAATGTAGTGGTTATCGAAGCGAGCAACTCGCAGCCTCAACCGCAGAAACGACAGAGGAGCGGCTCTATTATTGTCGCGGGAATTCTTCTAGGCGCTATCCTTCTTTGGCTTGCTGCCTTGACCGTAGTTTTGCTCTTAAAATAAAGCGGGGAGATATTCATCTCCCCAAGGAGCCCGTATGTCTGATATTCCCTTTTCCAATAAATATCTGCACGATCTCAAAGTTCTTTATAAGAACACCAGAGACAACGTATCACGGGCGAGGAGCTAAGCCAGCGAATCGATGAACTGAATGTAGGAGAAGCCGCATTGCGCGAATCTTTTGGACATCTTCTTCTTATGCAGAAAGTGAAAGAGAAGGGATATATTATTAAGATAATGCCTAGGCCCCGCTTTCGACCACATAGAGCTCTACGTGTGAGTACCTGCTTCAACGGTGTGCTGGTGCTTTGTGGTACAAATTTGTGGGCTTCCTCTAGTACTATTTGTACACGGTTGCCTGGTAACGGAAATTGTGGCCCATAAGCTTTTGAAATATTCCAGCAAGAACTTATATGACTCTTCTTGCGTGAAATCGCTTAAGTCAAGGATGACAGAGATCGCACGCTTGATAGAAATCTCAGCAAGTTTACCTGCATTATAAGTCTCCGCGTGGCTTTGAGGCCAACACACAAGTCGAGATCCTGCTCGAAGCGGTACAACAGGCAGAGTTGCAGGAAAAGTTCTCAAGCACTGTCTCCAGGTGCGCCGAGCAGGAGAATGTCTATGCTAACTGCGCAATTCGCACAAGAAGTCTATTTCTCCAGTAGGTGTAGACAGCACAGCGAGCAGTTCATGCACCATATGCAAATGCCGAATGATCGTGATAACTCCTGATAATACTGAGAGTGCGGAGAAGCAGAGCATGATTTAGTTTCAAGCTCCAACTATACCGCTTATCCTCATTACCGAGCTCGAAGAGAGTTTATTTTATTACCTCTCCTCTCCGGCTGTGACAGCCTCTTCCTCTTCTGCCGCAGCAAGGCAAAGCAAGACGTGTCGTGTTGCCTGAGCGTCGGCGAGCGCGCGATGCGTAGACTTCTCGATGCCAAAGTCCCGACAAGCAACCTCTAATCGTTGATAGGAGCCCTCTGAGCCAACACGATATTCTGTATATTGGCACATTAAGCAATGGGCATCGGGACGCGACATACGTAATCTGTAGCGGAGCGCTCCATAGGCCAGCATCGGAATATCATAGGCAGCATTGTAGATGACCAGGGGACGCGAGAAATAAGGCTGCAGTTGCTGCCATACTTCAGGGAAGCCAGGTTGACCACGGAGCATCTCGTGAGTGATGCCATGTACGGCAGTTGCATCCTCAGGAATAACACCCTGACACTGGATGAGCGTATTGAGGACAACGCTTCCGTCAAGTTCGACTAGTGCCAACTCAATAATTTCATCTCTTGCTGGGTCCAACCCCGTTGTTTCGCTATCAAGAATCAGCGGGCGACGCCTTATAATGTCTCGCGCCCATTGTGCTGGAGATGGATGTGCAGCTCGTTGTAGGATTGCCTGCTCAGCTTCCTGCTCGGTTGCTCGCCAGCCATCGGGACCAAGGAGAATCCATGCACCTTTGATCTGTTGCCATCGATAATGGTGTTGGCGCAACCATCTATTACGCTCGCCGCGCGTCATCATAGGCGCTATTTCTTTCCTCCATCTCTCTAGATCTCCCAGACTTCCTTCATGAAGTGTCCCTTTTATTCTAGAGAAGAGCCTCGATTACCCATTGATAGGGACCAGGGAACCCTCATATCAAGAGTGCAGGAGAGGCAGCTCCGGGCTGTTTTTCTTTCCGTTCCATTTATTCTGCTATTATAGCATATCACGGTTCCTCTTAATAAGACTGCTAGTACCTGCATCCCAGTAGCAACAATAGGATCACTGTTTCTATTAAGGTGGTATGGGCGGATATGCGGCCTCTAAGCTTACGAGAACATCTAGTAGCCCAGGGAGATAAGTAACTGGTAAATGACAGCATTGCTGTAATGCCAGAGTTAGGCTTGATTCCTTACAAGAAGGGGCTGCAGCTTTGCAGGTTCGCAAATCGGATGCAGGAGCCATCCAGAAGGTGAAATGCGGCAGACGCTTTGCCCGTAACAACCAATGAGCACGAAGAATCGGCTCAAACGTGCCGCAAATCTTCCCTGATTTTGGACAAAAAGAGATTTGTGAAAAGGTGCATCATTGCGTATATTTTTCAGGAGCAATGGTTGAAACACACCACATTGAGAGGCTCAAGAAAAGGCCTATCCCAAAGAAAATGGGAGAAAAGCTGCCTTTTCTCGCAGCAGCCACGGCGCCTGGAGAGGTCGAAGCCCGCAAGAGGGTACTGCAAGATTTGATGCTGGATATTGGAGAGAATTTCCTATAGCCATTGTTTGCGCGCGAATCTCTCTACCTCTGCAACATCTTCATGGGGGCTTTCTGCACTGATGCAGCCTTGGGCTATGTAGACTTATTCTTTTGTTGCACCCAGGGTAACTCCCGTGATAAAACGATCCTGGAAGAAAAGGAAGATAAGCACAATAGGGAGGGTAGCCAGGACGCATCCCGCCATGATAACCCCATAGGTAGGCACGTAGCCGAGAATAGGATCACGCAGACTGGGCAGTGTGACCATAAGTGGCGCGACCTGAGGATCATTGGCCATGACCTGTGGCCAGAGATAACTATTCCAGGTGCCTAAAAATTGAAGAATGGCAAAAGCCGAGAGAATTGGCGAGGCGACGGGTACAATGATGCGCCAGAAGATTTGCCAGTGATTGGCTCCATCGATGCGGGCCGCTTCAATTAAGGAGTCTGGGATTGTCAGCATGTATTGGCGAATCATAAAGAGTCCGAAGATTGAGGCCAGGAAGGGTACTATCTGTACCTGGTATGTGTTAATCCAATCAATCTGTGAGAACATGAGAAAGAGGGAGGGAAGTCTCAACTCACCAGGTACCATAATCGTTGCTAGCAGCCCGAAAAAGATCAGCCCACTACCGGGAAAGCGCATCTTGGCAAAGGCGTAAGCTGCTAGAGCGGCCACAAAAACGCTGATTCCCGTAGTGGCAACTGAAACTAAAACCGAATTGAAGAAGTTATGTAGCTGATTCCCTTGTGTGGTAGTAAGCTGGACATAATCTTGCCATGTCCAATGAGCCGGTAAGCCACCTGGATTAAGGATGATTTCTATATCACCCTTAAAGGAATTGATGATCATCATAACAAGAGGGTAGAACGATGTGAGCGCAATCAAGCCAAGAACGCCATATGCCAGAATAAGAAGGACGATGCGCCTGGCTCGATTGTGCTGAGCGGTTCGCGTATCCGTTGCAGATGGATTTTGCGTAGCTGTTGACCGTATTGCCATTTTACTCACCTTTCCCTTGTACAGTATCATCTTTTGCAGTTTTCACTAGCGCCTGCGGCCATGTGTATGCATATTTTCCCAGGATATGAGCTTCCTGAGTTCTGCCGCCAGGTTCAGGAGAACCCATGTGCTCCGCCTGGAAGCGTTTGTAGCGAGGTGTCTCTATTTGTTCCTACTAGCCCGGAATGAGCTGAATTGAAGGGCAGCCACAAGGATGGTCAAGACGAATAAGATCCAGCCAATAGCTGCACTCTGCCCAAATTCGCCATTTTGTAGATTGCCAACCAGCAGATTAAGCATGGGGGCCACACTGGGATCTGCTTGCCCGGCTCCGCTGACCAGGACGTTAGCTTCAGCAAAGAGGCGCAGCGAGCCAATGGCGTCGATGACAAAGGCGAAGAGAAAGACATTGCTCATTAGCGGCACGATGACATAGCGAATACGTTGCCATAGCGTTGCACCGTCAACAATCGCCGCCTCTTCAAGCGAAGGATCAATCGAGGAGAGGCCAGCCAGGAAGACGACGAACCAGAATCCCAATCCGCGCCAGATCAGTAAGAAGATAATTGCCCAGCGAGCCAGCGCATAATCCTGCAACCAGTGAATTTTTGTATGCAGGAGCTGGTTGACGATGCCATATTCAGTGCTGAAAAGCGCCTGAAAGACGAGAGCTGAGGCGACAGTTGCGATAACCTGAGGCAGAAAAATAACCGGCTTCCAGAAACTCTGGCCCTTGATGAATTTAGAGCGTACGAGCATTGCTAGCAAGAAAGAGAGGGGGATCAAAGGAAGCGCATGGGCCAGCCAGTAAAAGATTGTGTTGCCTAATTCTTGCCAGAATACATGATATTGTAGCACTGCCAGATAGTTAGAGAAGCCGACAGGAGTAGCTGTTCCGTAGCCTTTGTAATGATAGAAACTCAGGACAAATGAATAAATATCAGGTCCAAGTTGAAAGAGCAGAAAGGCCAGGATAAAGGGCGAGACGAAGAGATAGGCAAGGATGGCCTCGCGTTGACGGAAACGGGGAACGCGTCTTTTTGTGCCTGATGATGGATGGAGCGTCTCCTTGTGAAGCTCTGCAGGTCTGGTAATAACTTTTCCTTGTTGCATCTGCTATATATCCTTTCCATTGAGCGTCTCGACTTACTGCTCGGCGCGCCAGATTTCAGGATTTATATGGGTTCCCAATCTGGGTTTCCATATCGTGTTGAGCACCGGCCAGAGACGCTTTGAGATCGGCTTTGCCTTGCACAAATTGATTGAGCCACTGATTGAGAATTGCGAACTCCTTAAGCGCTGACGGATCGTAATTAAAGATCCTGACCCGATCATAGCTAGCCAGTTCCTGGGTATAGAAATCCTTGCCAAAGAAATTGTGGGGTTGGAGCGCCCACTGCTCATCGCTAACGTCAGATGGCTTGCTAGCGTTGTGGACATAAGTGAGCAGATCTGGCTGCGCGCTACGAAGCAGAGGCGTAAGGCTATTAGCTTTGAACTGAGCCAGCGCTCCTTTTTTATCGAGGATGAGCCTGCGTAAGAACAAAATTGCCTGCTCCTTGTTAGGTGCTTCCTCCGGGATGACAAAGACAGAACCGCCAGCCTCCGAGCCGTAACTCTGATCCACGAGCGGTAGGAGATCGGGCCAGAGTGCAGCTTTCCATTTGCCGGCTTGATCTACCGTCGCATATTCGGGTAGAAAAAGCTTTAGCCAATTAGCGTTTAAGGCGCCAGCAATGCGTCCATTTTTGAAAGCAGGGCCCCAATCAGTTGAAAAATCATCGACTTGCAGCGTGGTACCTGAGTCGTGTAGGCGTTTGATAAATGAGAAAGCGCTACTAAAGGCAGGGGCGGAAGTAACAACATAGTTGCCTGAAGGCTCAGCCATACTTATGTTGGGATAAGCTGATATGATCTCACTGAGCCAGGTCCCGGAGGGTTGCTGGCCCATATTAAATAAGTAAGTCTTGGGGAAGCGCTCATGCAGCTTTTGGGCTGAGGCAATGAGGCCATCAATAGTATTCAGATCGCCGGGTGTTATATGCAGCTGTTCAAAGAGATCAGCCCGGTAGTAGAACATTTTGCTTTTCACTTGTTCAGGAATCGCTACATATTTGCCCTGGTACATAGCTAGCTTCTGGGCACCGATGTACAGATCATCTTTTATAGGCTCGATAACATCCTTTAGATCATGCAGCACTCCAGCTTGCGCGAACTCAGCTATCTCGTTGTAGTTGAGGCGAACAATATCAGGGATATTTTTATGCGCTGCCAGGGCAAGACGCAAGGAACGCGTCACATCGGGGTCACCTCCGCCAGCTACGACAATATTGAGCTTGAAATGTTGAAAATCGTTAGGGAAAGCAGAGGAAACCGCTTGAAAACTCTGCCTCAAGCGTTTGTCCGATCCCCAGGTGACAATGGTGACAGTATCTGCTGTCTTTGATGATCCTGCTCCCCCGTTGCAGCCTGCCAGAGTCAAACCTGCGGCAGCCAGACCGGCGGCTCCGAGCTTAAGGACGGTACGACGGCATAGCTTTTCTTTCATGTACAGCATGCTTTTCCTCCATTGAAAATACTTATACCGGCTCATCTCTTCAGAGAACTAGATAGGGGAAGAATAGAACTGACCAGACCTTTCTAGAGACACTATAGCCTTTAGTAAGGAGATTCATCTACCGTCAAACGCGCTACGAAGATCCTGGCTATCTGTGCTGATTTATGCAACCTATGTTGGGACTCTAGCCTTTAGCATACAGGCAAGCAATCAGTCGATGCGCGCAAGCCAGGGTCTGGGCTGGAGTGTATGAACGTGTCGCTTGAGCCATGTAGCCCAGGCGGCTTTATCTTTGCCCAGGTCCTCTCCGCTGATAGCTATCAGCTCATCATGAGCGTGCTCAGCCAGTAGCGTACGCGCATCATCGAGATAGCTGATCAAAATGTCCACACCCTCGGGAGAAGCGCAGCGAGCCAGGGCGCGGCCTATAACTACCTCTAGATAAGCAATGCGCTCTTCAAAAAAGTCAGTCTGAAAGGTTGTCGTACTCAGGCCGTGTAATCCGTCTTTGCGATGCAAGCTCAGGAGCGCAGGGATAGCCAGCGGACTGCCCAGGCGCTCAGCTACATAACAGATAGCATCAACATAATAGAATGTGCCCTTGATACGATCCCGAAAGTGTTCTGGAGAAGGCTCAAGCAAGGAAACGATACGGGCGAGAACAGGGATAGTGCGTTCGTCACGAGTCATTCCCAACGTATAGAGTAGGTAACATAATTCGGGCATGGCTCCTTGATCGGGTGGATAACCAGCATGGCGAATCTTCTTCATGCGAGCAGGCAACTGGCCGGAGGCTAACTGCTCCTCGACAGCTTCTAATAGACATGCTACACCCACTTGAGAGCCGTACCAGGCCAGGATGCGAGCCAGCAGGAGTTGCCGCTTCCCCTGCGAAGCACTATAGGCCTCCTCAAGGAGAGGAATAATGCGCGCGCCAGCCGTACAAACTCGCACCAGGAGCATGGGCTCCCGCTGTACATCCGCAAAGTCCATATCGATATAGAAAGGCTCGTCTCCGCTCAGACTGGCTACAAGATCTGCAAGTTCCTTAGTAGATGGTTCCTCAGTGGAAATGCTACGTGTGAGAATAGCATCGGGCAATACTCCATAGGCAATAAGGCGTTGCTGGACCTGGCGTATATTGACGTCGCGCAGGGCAACGCCTTGTTGGAGCGCAACGACTGCAGCTACGGCGCATGCTCCACCTAGATTTTGGAGGTCGGCTTGCATGCGTGTGGCTGAAAGCGCGTCATGGGTGCAAGAGAAGGCTTTGCCCGCAACCAGGATACCATCGAGTCCACTGGGAAGTACGGCGCGATACGCAATTTCTGACTCCACGTTTGGCGGGAGCAAGCCCCATAGAACCCAGTCGGCGGCGCTCTTCCCTTTCACATCATAGTTGCTAAAACAAATATTGATCACATCGCAGAAACGGCGCAATGTTAGTTGATCTGTCAAAGTGTGGGTAATCTCACCAAGAATATGCCGCGTCTCGCGGGGTGCAATATAGACGCCATGGTCGTAGGCGCTATCTCGCCGCCGACCGGCGAGGATCGCCCGCGTATAATCATGCACGTTCGAGATGTCAACGGCGCTGGTAAAATTATTGCGCGTCAGGCCTGGCTGGACGAATTGGGCCAGCGAATACCAGAGCGGTAAGCGATCACGCGCGGAGCCATAGCTAAAGTGCGCTCCGGCGAATGCAGCAACATCGCCATCTCCTGAAGCATCGATGATCACCCTGGCTCGAACGGCGTAAAGGCCATCTGGTGTTGCGACAATGACCCCACAGACTTTGTTCCCTTGTCGCAAGGCTCCAACAACTAACGTACGAAAAAAGATCTCGATGCCGGATCTTATGGCCCAACGCAATAACGCCTGCATACGCACCTCAATATTCCACCGCGCGGCATCCTCCCGTTCTCCAAAGCGAGCAGCCTCGGCTAAATAATGTGCATCGAGTTGCGCTGTGAAGCCAACGCGCCTGCCATACCAGTAGCTATTGACTCCACCAAGCGTTCCTGTTCCACCAAGCCCTGTATTCATTTCCAATAAGGCTGTCTTCATACCAGAAGTTGCCGCCTCAACTGCGGCAGGCACGCCACTCGTTCCCCCACCAACTACAAGGATGTCAACTTCAGTAAGCAGTGGTAACTCTTCAGCTGCTTCGGCCACACGCTGATAAACGCGGCCACGTTGTGGTTCCCTGGGCTCGTAAATATCGAGAGAACTTGCAGTGTGTTCAGAAGCCGCCTGAGCGCACTGCACCTGGCAGTCTGCAACATCCGGGAGTTGGACGACCTGGATGGCTCGCTCTACCAGGGAAGCCAGACCTTCCCCAAGCTGGATGGCAGCTAGCGGCTCCAGAAGGAGCTTTCTCTGCTGATCCTCGGCAAGGGCCGCAACTGTACTCAAGATAAACAGGTTATTATGGATGGAAGAGATAAAGGCTGCAGTCGGCAAACTACAAGCACCTGACGTGCCCTCTACCATAATGGATGCGTGGGCTGCGCCTGCCGCTTCCAGTCTCCAGGGAGCAGGTAGCCACAGCTCGGGTGAGCCCTGGGCAAGAGAGGCTTGTGAGAATGCTGGATGCTGATCGAGCAAATAAGCTGCTACGTCCATAGAAGAGGTGCGCACGTGGGTCTCTAGAGCCATGCGACTCGGTAGATCGCAGTCGGTGAACTCAAGCTGATAAGCACACTCAAGAAACACATGCCCCTGCCCTGGATAAGCTGGATGGACCGTAACGCGATTATGCAATACCTCCAGCTCTGAAGGTATCTCTAGCTCGCCTGAGAGGCTCGGCGCAACATTAGTAAACTCAAGCGTACGTCTTGCCTCAATGAAGCTGGAGGATGGACAGCGTAGCAAAGGCTGCCTGCTGAGCCGGGCCAGTGTTCCCCACTCGCTTGCATCAACAACGGCCTTGCCCAAAATGACCTGACGGCCGGATTTATTACCAATTACAACTCCACAGAGCTGCTCATTTGCAAAGACAAGGCCACAGGGAAAGCTTGCATAATAGAGCTCTACACCGGCCTCCAGTAGCTTCTGCTCAAGACCTCTCTTCAGCAAGTCAGGATGAAATATCATCTCATCAGCATTAACTACCATCGATGCCTCCTCAAGCCAGGAGCGCAATATCATAGGCAATCGGGTCGGTACTTTCATCCAGGGGCGTAGGGTAGTCGTGATTTCGTAGCCAGGATACGTGCGCGGCTCAATAAGCGCAACACGGTACTGAGAACAAGCCAGGGCGTGAGCCAGGGCGACACCAGCACATGAAGCTCCTATAATAATGAGATCAGCAACTTTTTCAACCGGTAGAGAGGTGGGGCGACTTCGTACAGACATACAACAAGCTCCTCTTGACCTGATGTTGCTGCTATCCTGACGAGCCAACGCAGTATCCCTGCTAGCAGCACGAGCACGGACTTGCTAAGACAAGGTAAAATACTTTCTAGAACGTTCTACTAGAACGTTCCAAGTGATTGATATTAATGTTAATATAGAGATGAAAAAGTGTCAAGCTTCTCTTGCTTAGAAAAGCTTAGAAGAGCACTTAGAGCAAGCAAACTGTAAGAGGGAAGAAAAGCCATGCGGGTCACAATTGAAGATGTGGCGAGAGCAGCGGGAGTTAGCCGCTCAACTGTCTCGCTGGTATTACGCGGGAGTACAGAAGTGGCCGAAGAGACGCGCAAACGTGTGCGCGAGGTGATGACCCAATTAGGGTACCAGCACAACCGCCTTGCCGCAAGTTTGAGGAGTAAGCACTCCTATATTTTAGGGCTGGTTGTAAGTGACATTTCTTATCCGCCATATGGACAAATAGCAGTAGGGGTCGAAGCTGCCATCGAAGATGCAGGTTATAGCCTGATCGTTGCGAATTCGCACGAGAATGTGGAACGAGAGCAGCGCCATATTAATATGCTGCGCCAGTATAGCATTGATGGCCTCTGTCTGAATCCCGTCAACCTATCGCTAGAAGGTGTTGCCCATCTACAAGCATTGCAAAAAAGCGGCTTTCCGCTAGTAACGCTCTATCGTGAAGTAGAGGGACTTGAAGCAGATTTCTGTGGCACTGATGTGTATAGGGCGACACGCCAACTTGTAAGCTATTTGGCCGGCGAGCTGGGGCATCGCCGCATCGCTATACTCAGTGGTAGGCTCTCCAATACAACTAATCCATTACGTATTCAAGGCTGGCGCGACGAATTGTGCATGCGCAATCTACCTGCTGATGACGACTTGCTGGTAATTTGTTCGGGAAGTACCAATGGAGATGAGGCAGGTGTACAGGAGCTGCTTGCGCGCAATATCCCTTTTACCGCTGTTATTTGTGTAAACGACTATATAGCTTTATGCGCGATGCGAATGTTGCCACTAGCTGGTAAACGCGTACCGGAAGATATCTCGATTGCCAGTATGGGAGGCTTTTCACAACTCTCGACGCCCGGTAAATCGCTGACGGCAATCACTGAAGATTATTATGCCATAGGTCGAGAGGCGGGGAAGCTTCTGCTACAACGGATTACTGGTACACTGAGGGGCGGGCCCGAGCGACGTATTCTCCCCACCAGATTATATGCTGGGCAAACGACAGGGGCACCAGTGCAGACAGAGATAAAAAGTTGAAGCCAGCTGCCTGTACAAATGCTGCCTAAAAACAGCTTGCGGTCCATCTTGAGCGTGTCTTTCCCCTGCCCCGAGAGTCCATGAATTTGTGGAAAAATGAAACCCTAAAAACAGCCTTGGGACAGCTAGGCAATTAACCACGGCACAGAAGGTGGAACTGGCGCATCAACCGTGTCAGCCCAACGGTCCCTACGCGAAAAGCCAGGTCGCACGTGCACTGGATATAGCACGCAGTACCCTCTATCTGCGTGGGAAGCAGGCAAAAAAAGACAAGCAGGTCGCCATTGTTCTTGAAACCTGGCACGAAGCCGATGATACTCTGGGGCATCGCAAGCTCGCGGACTTGCTCTCGATGGGGAAAAATCGGATCAAGCGGATGATGAAGAAATATGGTTTGGCCGCGCGACGCAAGCTGAAAAAATACGTCTCTCCAGGAAAAGCAAGCAGAAGAGAGATGCCGGGTCTGCCTAAAAAGGTTATAACACGTGCCGCGCTTCTTTGAAGCAGCATTGAGCGAATATGGTTGGCAGTGGGCCAGGATGCTCGTGAGGGAGCGATCCTGGTTCCGGGAGAAGAGAGGGGAACAGTCATCTTGTGCATCATGGGTCTGCTGCGAGAGCACCATTTTCAGAATGGCTACCGTGTGCTTTACTGACAAGAAGCCTGCTGGATCGTCTTCGACATTGATGGCACGCCGGAAGCGGCGTTCCCTTGCCTCAAGTCGAAGATTGCAATCAGCGTGTGTTGCAACCCTGGGTTTCCCCCCACGCGAAAGGTAATTTTGAAGGACCAGTCTTCTTCCCGCTGGGAGAACCATCTGGTCTCAAGCTTATTCCTCCCTCTCTTCACGTTCGCGCCAAAAGCCCATCTCTTGAGAGATGAAATAGTTTGTAATATGTGCAAACAATTGCTCGATAAAATCGGCGTCCAATTGCTGCTCTCTTGCCCATAATCTCCGGCTTTCGATCATAAGCGCTAATCGTTCGGGAGCTTTGACACTCATCGGGCTTGTCTTGTAGTGAGAAGCAGCTTTTACATATATGGCACGTTGGGCTAAGAGCGCCACCATCTGTTGATCAAGGAGATCAATGGCGTCGCGGATATCCTGGAGTGATGCACACTCTTCTGGTCGTTTCATATTCTTTCTCGGCTTTCTCTACTTTACTGAGAACGCGTGGCATCTGCCTCTGCTCTAATTGCCGACTTTGCGCATCTGTATGGTCGGAAAGAAATGTGAACCAGGCCCCTGAAAAAACCTGCCTGAAATTGAGATAATAGGCGCCTGTGGAGCTTTGTAATGCCGATAAGCGTTGCACGCTTTCCGTGAAAGTTTGTCCGCCGTCGAGCGCGGTATAATTGAGTTGAATAATGACGTCGGACAGACTGGCAAAATCGAAGCGCTTCGTCGTCCTGGGAAGGGAAAGTCTCCAGCTCGAAATTGCCCCTGTGCCTTCAGAAGGGAGGTAACGTTCGTCTCTGAAGCTCAGCTCAAACAGACCACTATCATTGATTCCTCTGGATCAGGAACACTCTCAGGGGAAGCGTGGCGTACGTTCTCGCTGAGGCAATGTCCAGCATGTTCCTTTAAGATATCTCTTATCTTCTCATGCAGAAACTCTTATAATATCAAAGCTTCTTTTGGGAGTATACCTGGCAAGAAATGGTATTGTCAAATTATAAAATAGAAAAGGGCGAAAGTATAATAATGATGAAGTAGAGCGTACTCATCCCAAGGAGCCCGCGATACTTGCGCATTTCAGATACCTCTCGCTTGGAGATAGTGTTGGGCACTTTCTAGAGCATGTCGCCAGCAGGCATAGACTTTCCTTTCCTGCTCTGGTTCTGCGCCCAGGAGACGATTGAGGTGCATATGAACAAGACTCATCAGTATAGAAGATTCTGATCCCCACAATCGATCGCTCTCGACCAAGGTGCGTATTCGTTGTGCAGCCTGTCGAACCACAGGCGCTTGTCCACCGATAATAGCTTGTAAGAGAGCCTTTTGTCTTTTTACATCAATATCTTGATGAATTTCCTCCTGAAGCAGGAGGCTAAGCAAACTTTTCCTGAGGGGCCGAAAGATCTCACGGTACTCATACTGAGTAGTATACGCCTGGGTAAAGTTGAGTCGCTCTAAAGCGCTGAAGCCCCAGGATGCCAAAAACTGATCAAGACTAAACACTGCTACGACAAATGGGTCCAGTGTGATATGTTGCGAGTATCGTCCAGCGATGATATCGCTCACTACCTGGCTATTGGCAGAAAATAAGCGCTCTATCGTATCGATGGCTTCGGGGCCACCATAGCGAGCCGTCTCACGGTCATACCCCTCAATGTTCAGGTGGTGGATAAGACCGTGTTCTACCAAGTTCCGTCCCCAGGCAAGGGTTGTAATCAGAAGTTGATCACATGTCTGAGCGTTGGTTGCGTGGAAGCGTAGGCGCAGATGTGGCTGAGGATCAGTGTAGCGAATAAAAAACCAGTCACTGATGAGTCCCTGCGCCCCTAATTTGTGAACTATCTCTCGCAGGGGACCTGCGATGATTTCATTCTGGCGTTTCGAGCCCGAATACAATTTAAGATAGGTCCATTCCTGGCCAGGTAATATATGGAGCTCGCGCGCATTGAGGGCTCGCGGTGGATAGCGATACTGTCCTCTCATCTCCTTGAAGTTCATCATTTCCGCCGAAATTTGGCCTTTCCTCTGGAGTATGAGCGGAACTATCAACTCTGAAGCGTAGGGCTCATTTTTTGTGTCACGCAACCAGAAGTGCTCAAAAGCCGGAAGCATCTCCTGGAGGCAGACCCCTTCATCACTCCTGGCTTGCTTGAGCGCTCGGTGGAGTTCTGCTAAGAAGCAGGGGTGTTCAAGATCCAGAAGCAAGCGCTGATCAACGTCAACCAGATATACATAACGAGGAACGCGCCATTTTTTACGCCATTGCTGGATGCGACAAAACCACTGAGTCTCCTCATCTTCGGCGTCGTTCTCCGCGACATCTGAGCTATATAGCCGCCACTGCGCAGGGCTAAGCACAACCTTCTTTTGTACAACGCGTGGTAAGAAGGGCGACATACGTAATGCCCCCCACTCAAAGCCAAGGAGCGGCGGACGGCCATCTTGTGATACGTCTAGAAGAAAACGACAAAGGGGAGGAGCGCGCAGAACATTATGTGCATGACCCTGACAGATAATTACTTTCTTGCCAAGGCGCAGCGAACGAAGATAAAAGCGACAGTCAGAAATACCAACAACCAGATCACTTAAATGAATGACATGTTCTTGCTCAAGAAAAGGCATAGTATTGACTGCAATCTCGTAGGAACGCAAAAGAGGGCGCACAAACATATTCATATCGTGCCCTACAGGAAAAATATAGTTGAGTTCGGCGAAGATGGCATCAGGGGAGAGTTGTTCTTCTTGCTGGTTATATTTCCTCAGACAAGCCATACTTTTCTCATTAAACAGATGAAGGAAGCGACCAAAGGTTCTTCCTCCCTGGTATATGTTGTTTATCAGCAGACGCCAGTCCCCGTTATCTATAGCCTCTCGTGAACAAGCCTGCACTGTGCAGTAAATATCTAAAACCTCATAAGGATGAAGCGTCGATTCTGACGGAGCAAGTTGCGAAAGGATGTGCTCGTTCAGTTCCACCTCAAGCGCGCCCTCGTTGATGGCGCTTGCCAGCCATGCTGTGAGGATAGCATTCCTCTTCTTTGCCTGCGATGGGGAGAGCCCCTGCCAGCAGTATTTGCCCTGCTCCTCATGATAGGAAGAAGGAATGCCAGGGCCAGTTTCCTCATTGAGCAGATCCAGTACAGGTATTTCAGTACCCACTCCATAGCGCTCTAGAAAGAGTGTGCGATATTGCTGAAGCGGGGAGATCGGGTATGCGCTATTTGCCAGACGTAACAGAGTCTCAGCCGCCTGAGCTGCCGCCGCCCCAATAGCTTTGTTGAGATAAGGCTCTTTTACGTTGAGCGCTGTATCGAGTTGATATATCGGTGCAATGCCTTTGGGGAGTTGTTTTTGTTGTGCTACCAACTGCTGAAATTGCAAACTTGCTTCCCCAAGAACAGCACGGTCTAGCTCTGCCATACTGGCCAAAACTGCTTCAAGCGCTTCCCGCAAAGGTCTCGCCCCTGATAGAGAGGAAAGACGTTCCAGAACATAGCGCGCAGGATAGGGATGTGTCAGTGGTGGCTTTAGGTCCGTAATGAGGAATGAATGTGCGAGAAGCTGGCGCAGGATACGCTGCATTTGCTCCTCATTCAATTGAGGGAATGCCAAAGACAGCTCTCTGCAGAGTTGTTGATAAGGGATGAGGTGAGTAGCGTGTTCCAAAATATAGCTTACGGCTGGATTCATCTGTAACGCAATCGAGTGAAGTTGCTCTTTTTCATTCCCTTTGGCAAAAGAAAGAATAGCTCGTGACCCAACGATGTGCACAGCCTGATTGACTACCACACGAAGCTGCTGCATATACTCCTGAGTCTGTTCTATTTGCTCAACAAACTCGATCAGCCATTTCATATCCGGCCTGGTGAAGGTGCGTTCCAACTGAGGGTTTGCCAATTGTGCCGTGCTTTCGTCGGCAAAACGCCCCATAGCTACTCCGGCAAACAACCCGAAGGGAGTAGGTCGCGTGCTCATGCGCACAAGGTAACGCAAAACACTTGCGTAGGTCCGCTGTACACGGCGAGAAGAAGGCGCAGCGCTTTGGAGATGTGCCAGGCTCTCAAAGAGAGAAGGGCTGGCAACCAGTAATGCCTGCTCGATTCTTGATTGTGTGAGCAAATGGCTGATCTCATTGTATGTCTGCTGGCGTGCAGCTTCCAGGTTCTTGCCCAATTCTCCGTGATTCGTATCAGCCCCGGCAAGCTCCTGAGAAGTGAGGCGCTGATACGTACAAAGGGAGAGAGTAGGGGCGCGTAGCATAAAAAAGTCCATGGGTCTATAGAGAGGTACCTGTTCTTCTTGGGGAGGCTGTTTATTGTTGAAGCGTTCCATTTTTTTTGCTTTCTGCTGCTCTGGCACCATTTTCTTGCTAGTCGTTGCAGGATGACATGACTTCACACGGGAAATAAAGCGTTGAAGCGAGCGTTGTTCTGACGCTCGGGACCAGCCATGATGAAGAGCAAAGATCTCAAATCTGTTCCCGCTAAGCCCAAAGCTTCGTTCATGGCAAGGTTGTCGAAACCGAGCGCCGCGCCACAGCCGAGAGAAAGACTTGCGGCCACAAGGTAGATGGTCTGGGCAATCATACCTGCCTCTATATTTAGCGCACGATAGCCGCGCCCGCCGTATGCCTCCAACATGCGCTTGGGATTCCCAAGCACAGTAATGAGGACTGCGGTTTCTGCTAAATTATAGTTCGAAAGCATATAGTGCTCTTGGAGAAAGGGGGCAAAATTACCCTGGCGGATAGGGCATAAACCATGTCGTGTACTATCATAGATATAGGCACCAGGCTGTATGTTTTCCACGTTATTCACAAAAACAGCAAGGCGCGTAAAGTGAGGATTCCCATCTGCATGTTTCAGATCTGTTCTCGCACAGCCTGTTGTTGCCCCCAAAAAAAGGAGCGCAGCTAGATCAAGGCGAGAAAGTGGTTTCTGCCTGGAAAAACGCCCAAAGCTAGACCGGCGGCCTCGAAAAGCATCTCTGATACTTCCCTGTAGATGTATGAAAGGTGGAGGAGGCAATGGAATAACTGGGTCAGCTTGCCCTATCTCTTCGCAGATACCATCATTGATGGGATCTGGCCGGGGAGCATTGTTTACAAGTGTAGCCCTGTGTACCTCCTCAATGATCGGGAATCTGGTAACGTGTTGAGAAGATTGAAGTCTTTGTCGTATCAGG
Organism: Ktedonosporobacter rubrisoli; assembly: GCF_004208415.1. GTDB lineage: Bacteria > Chloroflexota > Ktedonobacteria > Ktedonobacterales > Ktedonobacteraceae > Ktedonosporobacter > Ktedonosporobacter rubrisoli. Next base: position 10,682,182 of record NZ_CP035758.1, read on the forward strand.
AGCGGCTTGTCTTGTTCTGCATCGCTCTCTGGCGCCATGCCCCAGTGAGTAGACCTTTCTGGCGAGAAGGAAGATGCCAGCGTGAGAGGAAGCACGGCAAAAACGCTTTCTACCAGCGTGTCTATCCCCAAGAGACGATTGACCGCTTCATCCTGAAACCAGAGAAGAGGTTGGATATTCGTTTGGAAGTAGGAGCTCATGAAATGGAAGGAACCAAGCAAAACTCCTAGATCCTGCGTAGCTAAATGATAGCCAAAGCTTTTATATTTGAAGGTGTTTTTCCATAGCCTCAATGTCAGAAGTAAGAATTGATCTGTTGCCAGGGCAGCTGGATGATGAAATACAGCTGCCTGAATACCACGAGTCATGTTTCCACTCATTACTCGTACTAAAGCGTGATGCGCAGGATCATAATGGTAGAGGCCTGGATGCAAAGGGCCGCGCGCTCCACAAACCCAGTAGATTTCTGCAGGGTATAATCCGCCACCAGAAGCTGTTCCTCTTCCGTACTTGATAGTTTGGGAGGAAAAAAGGCCTTCTCTTCCCTCTTCCCAGGTAAGATCAGTTCGCATGTTTAAGAGCCCATAGGTAAGCAGGAGCATCGCAGTAAACTCATCAAAAGTTATGGCCCTGTAGGTTGTAAGAGATGTCCAAACGTCGGCCATAGGAACAGCAGGATCAAGCATTTTGCCGGGAAGAGTCAGACGCGTTGCCTGCTGGTAACGTTTGAAGCGGGGTAGCTGATCCTGCAAGGCAATCTCTGTTGCTCCTGTGTCCAGAGGAGTTTGAGATCTTGCGAAGATTGCCTCAATGTATTTCTGGCAGATAGCTGCCTGTTCATTCATAGGAAATTCTTTCCGCTTTCACATATTTTAAGCAAATGGGTGTGGATCGGAATTGAAATTGGCAAGATCAAAATCTTTGCTCAGGTAGCCAGCGGCTCGTGGAGCGGTCTTCAAGCGAGGAAGATCATGAACACGTACCCTCTTGCCGCTAAATTCGATTGGCAATAGCCCGGGAACAATCACTTTAAATGTTTTGAGCCCCATATGCTCCTGCTCAGGGCTGGTCAAATCTACAGCAATAACATCCATGCCCTTGTCAAGGATCAGCTTCACACAATAGAGCAAGTCATCTCGTAGATCAAGGCTCTGTGGTCGATTCGTCAGCCACTCTGCATAACACTCATCAAAAGGACAGAGGGTCGGATTTTGATAGAGAAAAGCTGCTTTTGACGCAGTTTCTGGCACACTGTAGAGTAGTGCATGATCTGAGACCATTCGCACCTTCCCATAATCCTGGATCATAGCAAGAATTTCATGCATATGATGATCGACGCGTGTATTATGGACCCAGAAACCAACTTCGGCGAGTGCTGAAAGAATGGCTTTTTCGGGGCTGAAGCTTGCTCCCCCTCCCACGCCGAACATTGGCCTTATTCGTTCAGGATCATCTTCAGGTCGCGTCAGATGCGTATCGCGCAACACGGCAATTGCTGCAACCGATGGAAACTGCATGTCGAAACGTGTGTCAAGTATATGAATGTCGTAACCGATTCTATCATATCTATCAAGCATATGCTGTAAAGCACGATCATTGCAGTGTTCAAGATCGACGCGGCGCGGTGCTGTTTTTGTATACCAACTTAACAGAAAACCGTCTCGCTCGATTAACTCCATTAGGCCGAATAAGATTGCTTCTTCAGGCGCTCCCCCAGTTGCGCATCCACTTGAAGTGTCGCTGACGACAAAAGGAAAATTATCTCTATACACGTAAGCAAGGCTCTTAGGTACAAGAATTGGTCCTGCCTTGCGAAAGGAATATCCCCATACCCACGGAATGATAAGATCTTCTTTAAAAGGAGTGTAAATACTACTATTGTGATATATTTCTGGCTGGTACAACCCCATCTCTGCTGGATGTACGGCCTCGGCCTGGACATTCTGATAGCTATCAAACACTGTAGTTTTTTGACATGTCGGTCTAGCCCATGCAAGACGTTCGAGACCTTCTAGAAAGGCTGTACGGAGCTGATAGCTGGTACCATGATTGGCAAAGGTGATGTGCCGTGCCCCCCTGAGATCATCGGCAACCGTTCGACCGTAGATGCATGTATCGATGGTATGGGTATAATTGCTATAAGATTCAGTGCCAAGCAGCCCGCTGATAGGGTTCACCAGGGCTGTTTCAGGGAAAGAGTACTCCGAAACAGCTTTCAGGTGATACTCTGAGAGTGCCTTTTTGGGGCGAGAGCTAAGGCAAAGCATTGCAGTTTCCCGGGTGTCCAATTTGGAAACAGAACAGAGAGGACAGCTTGCACCAGGAATAAACCCATATGTTTCCGCAGAAAGCGTCTCAAGATCGAGTTGAGAGACCTGAGGTTGTGCGCGTTTAAGCACATCAGCAGGGCAAACAGCCAGCAGCATTGCCAGGACAGCCTCAAGCGCGAAGGGAGTCAGGGCTGAGTAGCGCCCAAAAACAAGCCTTTGTTGTACATCGTCCCATTCAAGTAACTCGCTTTTGCGCGCTGTGATCCACGCCTGTTCCAAACAAAGAGGACATGGACCTCCCGAAAGTGGATGATAGAGAGGCCCAAAGATGACCTTTGAACGATCCATGCACAGAGGATAGATGAAGATGTTCTCCTGTTGGTACTTGCGATACCACTGTGCTCTCTCATCCGGGGACCTCTTTCCATCAAGCACTCCCAGGTCCACTACGAGGGAGACAGCAGGGGGGAGCGATTCTGCCAAGAGGAAAAGATGCTTCGTCAAGTACTGCTTCAGAAGAGAGAGGGTCTCATCCGAGGAAGAAGGGCTGAAAATTTCTATACTCACTGTGGGCGTATTCGTTTTCGTCTGCATAGCGTCGAAGGCCTTTCTTTCAAAATGAAGCTGTAGCGGAGCGTGTGAGGAGTATTGTGCCACTGATGAGTTGCATTTCCTCTCTAATATCCGAGGGGGTAAGATTGGCAAAGAGCACATCAGAGACGTGAGCTCGCAGATAGCTCTCAAGCTCTTCGAGCGTTGCTGTTGGCTCTTTCAAGCGGCTTGATGCCGTGTGATCCCGCATAAAGGTAGAGCAGAGGGCTGGCTCAGGCAAAAGAAACGTATCGGTCCACAACAGAACAGCTTTTTCATCGGTTTGTTGTGCTTGTAGCCTTGCGACCATGCCATGTAAAGCCATTTTAAGCGCTGCTCCCCCTGAAAGCCCATACCCCAGCGTCACCAGGACCTTTTCAGGGTCTTCTTTAGTATAGACAATGATGATATGTACCGGGGAGCTATGCACCACTTCCAGGAGCGTAAATGTTTGTGGGAACCGCCGAATTGTCTTCAAGAGGAAGGTCAGATCAGGATCAGGTGGTGGCAGCTCCTTCTGCGTCAGTTCAATGACTGCACTTTGCATACGCAGAAGTTCTCCTACATGCAGAGAGGTGAGAGCAGAGAGTATCCCATTGATCTGCACATCTCTAAACGTTGAGCCTACAGCGAAGCCGGCTAATGTCTTCTCAAAGCTTCCTTGGCTATTCAGTTCTGAATACGGATAAGCGGCTGACGCAGGCACATAACAAATGCTCTTTGAGAAGAGAGAAAATGCAGGAAGCCACCTGAGAGGCTTTTCTTGTGCGTTCATATGAATGCCGGACCAAGAAAAAAGGGCTTCTGGAGCAATAGTTTGTTTGCCGCTCTCGTGCAATTCCTCTCTGGTCATGAGAAGCATACTTCGCGCGTCTGGTAGAGCCATCGAATAGTGACAAACCGCTTCCAGCAGAGCTGCGTAACGCGCCTCCTGTACGTTTTCAAGGCTGTACGTCGTGATTTCTTGATGGGTTTCTTGGGCAAAGATCGAGGTGGACATCGACAGTTTTGTACAGCGCAGAGGAATTTGCTCAATGCCATCGTCTTGAAAAGCCCCGAACAGACCAAAGGAAGAATCCATCAAGCGAGCACTGCTTTCAAGAAGGTCTTTGCTGGTTGTTGGATGATCATGTGCTCCTGCAACAAAATCAAGAAGCTTTTGTATGTATGCATCAGGTTTGATAGAGGAGCAAACAGGGCATAAAGGATGTTTTACGAGTAATTCACGCTTTGATGTGAGCGTTTCAATATTTCGTACTACCACAGTGTTTTTATCTTCAGCAGGAATGATATCTGTAAGGGCTTTGAAAAGCTCAAAACCGAGGCCATTCCCCAGCATACTTGTCACAGGATAGGATACAGCAGACTCTTTAAAATGGAACGCATCTTTTAAGGCAAGGGTTTGCCAGAGCATACGAGCGTCATCCGCATCACTGTTGGCAGCAAGTCGTATCTGCCCGCAGAACCAGCAAGGGCCCGTTATTGCCGGGTTCACAAACGGGCCAATAAATGCTTGTTCGTTGAAAGTATATGCAGGAAGAAACTTGATGTGGCGCGCAAGGCATCTCTGATTGAGTTCAAATATCTCAGCGAGATAACCATTATCTGAACAGTAGACCACGATATCGCAGGTGTCCAGATGAGCATCGAAGCTATTTGATGAAGCATCGAGGAGGGAGAGAGAGGCCTCCATACCATGTTGCCGGAGGTTATCCACTGCGGAAGTAAGTCTCTCAGCATACCCATGCATAGTATCCGTAGGAGCAAGCAAGAGATCCCGTAAACCATTGTTGAGCAGTGAATGGCCAAGGGCGATAAGTGCCTCACCAGAACCAACCAGCAGGATGTGGCTCTCACGGAAGGCCTTGAAACGTTGCTGGGGGGTATCAGCATAATGATCAATGAATTCTACTTGTGAGCGAAAATACTGATAGATCTCTTTTGCAAGCGGCGCGGGATCTTCGGGAGGGGCATTCTTGAGAATGCCTTGTTGGATGAGCTCATGCGTGCATTTCACAATCATAGCGGAGACAGTTGGATTCATACCTCGGCAGAGTTCCTCAAGCGTGTGTGTGCCATCCAAATAAGCGCCAAAAGCGGCGAACCAGCGAGTAGCGCTACTCCCTTTCAGGAGGAAATATTTTCCATCTCCAGTGAAGAGCAACCCCCTATCTTTGAGTTGAAAGGCCATATTTTGCCTCAATTTAGGCCGGATAGTTGTAAGATTCCGCATGAGCCAACCTTCTCCTATTTTCTATCATGTTCAAGCTGGTATTTATGAAACGCACGATGTTTCTGACTATTCATCTCCCATCGCATCCAGAGTGGGTATATGATCACGACTGCGATCCCAAGGAATATGAGATACGAACTCCAGGGACCAAGATACCGGACTAACAAATGCATATAGGAAATCGCCAGAGTGGTACACCAGATCATTATGTAGCTGAGCGAGAATATTCCATAAAGGAGAAAAATCAGCTTTTCTTGAAAGCTGCCTCTAAACATCTGCTGAGCTGGTGGTATCTGGGTAAGCCTGAGTTTATAGAGCCCCTGTCTCACAGTTGAAAAGAGGAAATTAAACGCTTTTTGCCTTAAGTTCTCGATATTCAGGAGATCTGCCAGTAAATAATAGCCATCGAGCCTGATAAGCGGATTAAAATTGATAATAGCCCGTATGCAGGCGATCAGCAAAATAAGGACAATGCCGATCCATAGCCAATGGATACGAGCCCCGAGAGGGAGAAGAAGAAGAGCTAAAGAGGTCAGAAAAAAATTCATTGCCATGCCTGCACCATGAGTAACCAGGCGTTGGGAACGCTTTGAAAACGTCCAGGCATCAGTGACATCACAATAGCTGACCGGGCGGAAGAAATAGAGACCAACGCCTAAAGCCTGAACCTTGCCTCCGAAATGCTTGCAGGCAAAACCATGTGCCAGCTCATGAAAGAGGCAGATCACAAAATCTAATGCGAGGCTTATAGCTACATAAGCAGGTAAGTTACCATTCCATTGTGTAATCGTCTCAAGTGTCTTCTGTATGGGCTCCTGGTAGTGAAGATACATAAGAAGAGCCCCTGTATAGAGAACAAGCAAAGCGACGCCAAACCAGGGCGAGAAGACATATTTGAGGCGGAGTGCCTGGTAGACGCGATCCATCCACAGATCGGTAGTAATCAGATCTTTACGCTGGAGCGAAATGCGCATAAGCCAGTGCCGTTGGCGTTTGAGCTTTTTCTTTCTTTGCTCTGGCTCATCTGTACCTGTCTCAAGCAGGAGAAGCTGTTCAAGCTGATTGACAATATACAGGATGGAGGTCACGTTCAGGCCTAGCTCTGCGCTAATTACTTCGGGAGCCCTCGTTCCATCCAGATGCTGCATAATACAGACAACTGCTGCACTCAAGCGGAAGTAGCGACCAGTTTTGGTATCCTTTACCAGGTAGCGCTGTGGGGAGGTTTGAAGATAAACCAGATCAGTGAGTACCTGAGGGTGCCGTGGTAGAGTATGTTCATTCTCAGTAGCAATGCTCATACTTCATTCTCCTTCCACTGATCGGTCATACCTGTTACGCCTTTGATCTAAAGGGCAGACTCCTTAACCCAGAAATCCCTGCGCAGGAGGACTCTCCTATGAAGAGATCCTCCTACCCTGTTCTCTTGTGTCAGTTTCTCCTTTTTTGCGTGCCCCTCTCGCTAGCAGCCATTAGCCGCACTGGCACCCACCTACACACCAACCGCCACCCTCAGTGGTAACCACGAAGGCCAGGCGGCTTTCCAACTCTTCGATCTCAAAATCCAGTGAACTGAGATCCTCTTCCAGAAACTCCTTCCTGGCTGCGTCGAGCGTCTCTTCTAAAGATAAAGCGTTAAGTTCTTTTTCCATTGTCAGTTTCTCCTTTTTTGCATGTTGCACTTGCTAGAAGGGAATGTAACTTGACAACCCTTGAAGGAAAGTGTACCGAAAAAAACTGCTCGCAGAAACCTCCGGTAGAGCTAAGAAGGGGGCTAAGAAGGGGGCTAAGAAGGGGGCTTGGCAGCTAATAGTAGGAAAAGTTTCATAATCGCTTAAACCCTGATTTATCTCGTTTGAGTGATTCTAGCCATTTAGTTCTGCTTTCTTGTGTAGTAGTAATTAGCAGTATAATTTGTTGTAAGATAACCTATGACTGGAATCAGCTTCTGGCGCGATACGACGGAATAGCTTTCCTCAACTGAGGAAAGAGAGAGCTGGATACTTATGTTGCTCGAAGAATAGATCCATTTAAAAAGTGGCTGCTCTTCCATATAAAGAGTGGCCACTTTCTGAAGAGGGAAAGCGATAAGTACTGATGAGATATCCCCCCAACTTGCGATTACGAGTAGAGCGTGAGCAGCGGAAATGGTCACGCTCATACATGGCAGAGAAGCTGAATCTTGGCGATCCTAAAACGATAGGGCGCTGGGAACGAGGCATTGCCCTGCCAAGTCCTCATTTTCGACGGAAACTCTGTGAGCTGTTTGCCTTGAGTGCCGAGGAGCTGGGTTTAGCCTCACCCGGGGTGGCTACATCTGAAGCGCCTCCTTCCCATCCTGCCTTGCCAATCGCGCAGCCCCAGGCTATGCAGAAAGAATCTCCCGAAAAAGAGGGAAAAAGGTGGCATGTGCCATATCGGCGCAATCCCTTCTTTACTGGCCGCCAGGATGTGCTCGCATCCTTGCATACAGTTTTTTTCTCGGAGAGATTGACAACTCTCTCATATATCCAGGCGCTTAGTGGGCTGGGGGGAATTGGCAAAACACATATAGCCATAGAATATGCCTACCGTTTTGACGCTCAATATTCTGGGATCTATTGGGTACAGGCAGATACGCGTGACGACCTGATTTCTAGCTGCACAGGGCTACTTGATTTCCTGGGACATTCACTTCGGGGGCACCAGAAGGATGAAGATCCTCTTAGAGTATTCAGCTATTGGTTGAGCAGGCATACGCGTTGGCTCCTGATCATTGACAACATCGAAGATTTAACCCTGCTTCAACACGTTCTACCTACAGACTGCCAGGGTCATGTATTGCTGACCACACGCATACAATCAACAGGTTCCTTTGCTCGCTGCCTTCCACTTGACAAAATGACAGATTCCGAAGGAGCACTTTTTCTCCTGCGGCGTGTAAAACGCCTTGAGCCTGACGCTACGCTCGTTCAGTCTTCTCCTGCCGACCAGTTCTTAGGACAAAAACTTTCATCTCTCCTTGGTGGTCTTCCGCTGGCACTTGATCAAGCAGGTGCATACATCGAAGAAGCCGGATGCAGCATCTCTGATTACCTGCAACGTTATACGCATCAGCGTGCCTCCCTTTTGGATCGAAGAGGAATGGTAGGGAAAGATCATCCTCGCTCCGTCGCCACAACCTTCTCTCTGGCCTACACACAGGTTAGACAGAAACTGCCTCTGGCAGCTGATCTGCTCTGTCTCTGTGCCTTCCTCGCGGCAGACGGCATACCCGAGGAACTCTTTCTCCACCATACGGCTCATCCGTATGGAACAGAGAACACAAGCGGCAGAAGCTCCTTTCTCACAGATCTGTACCAATTCGACCAGGCGATCGCTGTCCTGCGGAACTTCTCTCTGGTACAACGGCAGCCCGAGATGCGAACTATCTCGCTTCACCGCCTGGTCCAGGTTATATTACAAGAAAGAATGAGCGAGCAAGAGCAGGCAAAGTGGTATCAAAGCGTGGTTCATCTGCTCAATGCGGCCTTTCCTGCTGTCGCCAATGGCACTGGGACCGGCATCTGGGAATCTTGTGAGCGTCTCCTTCCCCATGTTATGACCTGCGCTACATCTCTTCCAACTCTCCTCCAGGATCTGCAGTTGGCTGAGCTGCTTCTGAAAGCAGCTGACTATTTGGACCAACAATCCCAATACGAACGAGCGAAGTCACTGTATCAGCAAGCGCTCCAGATCCAGGTCCAGGGGGTTGGTTTGGAGCATCCCGCCGTTGGCTCTCTCCAAAGCAAGCTAGCTTACCTCTATCGACTTCTTGGTGATTATAAACAGGCAGAGCACCTGTTCCAGTCTGCGGAACACTTGCTTGAACAGGCGTGGGGACCAGGGCATCCTGAAGTCGCTTTCCCTCTCGAAGGCCTCGCGATGGTGTACTATGAGCAAGGCAAGTACGATCTGGCTCTTCCGCTGCAGCAACGAGCGTTACAGATTCGAGAACAGGCGTGGGGATCAGAGCATCCTGATGTGGCCTTGTCGCTGAATCGATTGGGGAATGTCTATATGGAGCAGGGCAAGTACGATCTGGCCGAACAGGTGTATCAACGAGCGTTGCAAATCCGGGAACAAATAGGAGAACCAATGCACTTTCGGATAGTAGGCTCGCTCAACAATCTTGGCTACCTCTATCGAGAGCAAGGCAAGTACGAGCAGGCCGAAGCGCTCTGCCAGCGTGCAGTTCGTCTGGCTGAACAGGTCCTGGGCGCGAATCATCCTGACGTGGCTGTGGCACTTGAGACGCTGGCTGGTCTCTATCGCGATTGGGGAAAATATGAGCAAGCGGAACTATTGTATCAACGAGCCTATGATCTCTTTGAGCAAGCGCTTGGCCCTGAGCATCACGCCGGAGCGTATCCCCTCCATGGTCTGGCTCTTCTCTACCAGGAGCAAGGCAAGTACGAGCAGGCCGAAACCCTCTTCCAACGTGCACTGCTGATCCGTAAACAGTGCCTGGATCAAAATCATCCAGAGATAGCCCAGGTCCTGTACGATCTGGCGCGCCTCTACAAGCTTCAGGGAAAGAAGAGCGAAGCATCCTCCCTGGCCGAACGCTCTCTCCAGATCCGTATGCAGTTACTGGGAAGCGCTCACCCCAAAACCGTTGCTTCACATGCCTTTTTAGCCCAGCTAGAAGAAGCCTGAGGAAAGCATCAAGGAAGACCAGCGCACCCAAACTTGAAAAGTATACGCCTTAGGTTTGGATGCGCTGGTCTCTAGAGGCCTTATCCCTTTTAGGATTCCCTGCCAAGAGGAGCGCCAGTGCGGCAAAGGATGCGAGTCAGCACTTGCTCAAGTGAAACGTGTGGGGTGGTCGCAAGTTTCCTACTGCGCCAGGCTACGAAACCATCAGGACGTACCAGCACAGCGCCATCAGCCGATATACCCATCTTCGTCTCCCAACCGTTCTCCGCATCGAGCAGATCACCACCTGGCCCGATGCGATAGGCCGAAAGCCTGATATTCAACTTCTCGGCCACCGCAGATGCGGCCTCGCACCATGGGGCTCCACAAGAGCCCGCGAATAAGACAAAGGGGCCATCGAGCAGGTCCAGCGTCGAGATGCTCTGTCCACCTTCGACCCATAGATGCGGCACGCGGGTGCCGGGCTGCCCGTTCAATTCCGGACGCTCCAGCAGCTCTATCCCCTGCTGCGAGGGAGGGACTGCCTCTTCTGAAACAATTGCCTCGGAACAATACCTGTAGCCCAGAATAGGCGCAAACAGCGGGGCCTGTTTCTGTAAGGCAAGCTGGGTGCGCTCCGCATCAGTTCTGGCAAAAATAGCATACTGTTTCAATTCCGGGTGATCCACCAGCCCCGTAGGCGACTGTTCAGCTGCCACCCAGGCGATGGGATGCCGCTCGGTCATATAGGTCGAGAGAAGCTGCGGCGAGGCTTGTCCCTTGAGAACCGCTGCCAGTTTCCAGGCCAGGTTCTGCGCCCCTTGCAGTGCCATATTGACGCCAAGTCCCTGGTAGGGAGGCATGGTATGGGCTGCATCCCCAACCAGGAGCACCCGTCCCTGTTGGAACTGATCAGCCACGTGTTCAATAGGTTGCCAGGACATGAAATCGATGAGATCGAAGGCGATAGTTGGTTTCCCCATCGCTGTTCTCAGCAAGTCCTGGCAGCGCTCGTGAGTAAACTGTTCTACAGACTGCCCCTGCGTCGGCCGGTATCTGACTGTAAACATTCCCAGATCTTTCTCTGCGATCATGAAGATGCCGTGAGCGGCAGGATTCTCGATCAGAAACACATCTGCCTCGTGGCCGTGGATGAGCTGGCTCCAGTCTTCTCAAAAGTAGATGAAGAGATAGTACTCAGAGAGCGCTTCGTGTCCTTTTCCTGGCACGCCGAGCGTCTCGCGAATCCGGCTATGAGCGCCATCAGCCGCCAGCATATAATCGGAGCGCAGGACTTCTGATCTTCCGGTAGCACGATCCTACAAGGTGGCCGTGACTGCGGTTCGTCTTGTATGAACGAAACCAACTCAGTGTTATACCGGACATCGATGCTGCGTTGACGCGCCTGCGCCAAATAGGAGCGGTTCGAGTCGACTCTGCGGGCAATACCAAACAAGTGGTTCTGGATTAACAAACAATACGAGACGGTATCGTTTCTATGTGAAGACTATAGCACGAAAAGGAAGGGATGTTAAGGAGCCAGCTCTGAACACTAGTTGAGGAAAAATCCTGTATTGCCGGTTATTCAGCTCATGACGGCATGTTCTGGTTATGATAGAGGACTCTGTTTAATCTTAGTCTTAGCTGATACTTCTCTACCAGGTTCGTAACAAGCCTATCAAGGATCTCTCGATGCTTCAGAGAAGAGGCTTGCCGGTAGACGTCCTGGATTTCAGGAGATTCGTGTTGCATTCTTTGCAGGAGCCTCTCCCTGATATAGGGCTTGAGATTGATATGTTCTATGAATACAGATTGTACTCCCACTTCGGCCAGCCTGGCGAACAGGTCTTCAAGAAGGTCTGGGCGGTAACGAAAGTGAGGGAGAAGGGGGCCGATAAAAGCGTAAGTATGCAAACCTTCCTCATGAAGTTGTTTGAGGGTATGCAGACGCCTGCTAATGAGCGGAGCCCGAACCTCAAGGAAGCGACCGAGCTTATCATCGGTTGTGGTAATCGTCATTCCTACTTCGACGTGCGGTATCTGATGGAGAATATCGACATCGCGCAGCACCAGAGGAGATTTTGTTAAGATACTGACCAGGCCAGGATACGTTTCACGGGCCAATATTTCTAGAATCCCTCTCGTCAGGCGGTATTTAGACTCAATGCCATGATACGGATCGGTGACAGAACTTAGAAATATCGAAGACTGGCGTCTGGCCTGAGACCAGCGTTTCAAGTCTTTCTCAAAAACCGAGACTGCATTCGTTTTCACATACACATAGTTTCCCCAGTTATTCACAGGTTCATTTACGAATCTCCCCATGAAACTTGCATAGCAATACGCACAACCAAACTCGCAGCCGGTGTACGGATTGACGACATATTGTGCATCTGGCAATTTTGAGGGCACTAACATCGTTTTGGTTTCGATTTCCTTGATGTTCATCATTTTCTCTTCCTGAGCCTCAGCTCTCCCATTGAGCGAGAGTGGAGATCGGCCAACGAGATCTCCACACGTTTGCTTGACTGCGGGTTGTTCTATTTGCGAAACCGGGGTTCCAAAAACCAAAAAAGCCTCAATCTACCGCGTGAGGAAAACGAATCTAAGAATCTGCCTAGATTTATTCCGTCACCCGGCAAACCGAGACCTTTTACAGCCAGCAACAACTTGTTGGCGACTTAGCTTTCCTAAGCATATTCAAGTTATACTATAATATGTCTTTCAGATGATGTCAAGATGAAACAAAAATTTCAGGTTTTCCGAATTGTAGCAGCATTTGTTCATCTCAACTGTGTGAAAGGCGAATGGACAAGCTTGTGAGTAATTTTTACCCCTCTCCTGGACTCATTTCCGTCCCGCCGGAAGCTTACGTGTCAAAGCCCAAACCAGGAGGGCAACGGCGCTGATGGCGGTTCCCAACAAGCTCACACCAATCCAGCCAGCATGCACATAGACCATCGTCGAGACAATCGAGCCAGTCGCGCTCCCGATAGAATAGAAGATCATGTAGCTGGCTACAAGTCGGCTGAGCGCCTCTGGACGAACACGGTAGATCATGCTCTGATTGGTCACGTGTACCGCTTGTACTGCCAGGTCCAGCATGACAATTCCAACGATCAAAGCCAACAGAGAGTGGTTGATCAAGCTGATTGGCAACCAGGATAGAAGCAGCAGGGTCAGCCCGATACCAGTCGTCCATTGCTCCAAACCGCGATCTGCAAGAGATCCTGCCCGTCTGGCTGCCAATGCGCCAGCAACCCCTACGAGGCCAAATAACCCGATCACTGTATGCGAAAAGGAAAATGGCGGTCCACTGAGCGGAAGCGTCAATGAAGTCCACAGGGTACTGAATGCAGCAAAAATCAGCAGAGCTAGCATGGCACGGATACGTAAGAGAGGTTCCTGCCAAAAGAGCGCGATTATTGAGCTGAGCAATTGCGGGTAAGAGATGGAGGACTTCGCCCTTTCATCAGATGGGAGTGCTCGCAACAATATGCCCGCCATGAGGAGAGCTAAGAGAGCAGAGACTGCGTAGACCGAGCGCCATCCAGCAAGATCGGTGAGAACTCCAGCCACAGTGCGTGCCAACAGAATACCGATGACCACACCACTTGTCACTAGCCCAACAACCTGTCCTCGCTGAGCAGGACCTGCTAAAGCTGCTGCGTAGGCGACAACTGCTTGTGTTACAGTAGCGAGCAGACCCATGACGCCTATTCCTATCAGCCACAGAGGAATAGTGGGTGCGATGACCACTCCCACCAGCGCCAACGCAGACAGGAGTAATTGGCAGACAATCAGCCGACGACGATTCAAGAGGTCTCCTAACGGCACGAGGAACAAAAGCCCGAGTGCATAACATATCTGTGTAATGGTAATTACTATGCCAATGGATGCCTCAGGAACCTTGAAGTCGCTCGCCATAGTAGCGAGGAGCGGCTGCGCGTAATAAACATTGGCAACAGCGACTCCGCAAGTGATGGCAAGAGCCACCACTACCAGGCGCGACAGGGAAGAGGTGGAAGCCAGAGAAGTTCCCCTTCTGCTTACTGCTAGTCTGCTTATCTCTGTGGGAACGACTCCCACTTTATTTTCACATTTCTCCATAGATGTTTCCTCTCAAGCGAATCTTGCTTCGCTCACATGAATGAGCGGCATGCCTCAGCGTTTCCTCTCCTTTTGCTCCAGGAAGAGAGCTATATCGTTCTCGGGATGGGAGCATTGCGCCTTAAGGTGCGGAGGGGAAAAGCGTTTTCCTCTTGCCAAGCATAGAAGAAAGGAGTATATTTTGTCAATATAAAGTAAACGAACGAATCATTCAATTTTATTGAACTGGAAAGGAACATGTGATGGAACTGCGCCAGCTCGAAACGTTTCTGACGATTGTGAGGGAGGGGAGCTTTGTCAAAGCAGCCGAAAAGCTTCAGTATGCCCAATCAACTATCACCATTCATATTCAGCAGCTTGAGGCGGAACTTGGGGTGAAATTGTTTGCTCGTCAGGGAAAGCAGATGCAGCTGACCGAGGCAGGGAAGGCATTGTGGGAACAAGCTGATGCCTTGCGGCAGCGGGCAGTGGCCTTGCAGCAAGCGATGCAAGAGATTATTGCAGGAGATGCGGGACATATCCGTCTGGGGGCGATTGAACCAACGGCGAGCCTGCGTTTGGCTCCGTTGCTCATTGCCTTTTCTCACGAGTTTCCCAAGCTTCAACTCACACTGGAAGTGGGCAATGCTGCGATGGTGAATCCGCGAGTGAGTTCCGGCGATCTTGATTTTGCCATCAGTTCTCCACCCGAATCTCATACAGGCTTAGCATTTGAGCCACTCTTTTTTGAGGCATTAAGCATCTTGCTCCCAGAACACCATCCTCTCGCTCACAAAGAGCCGCTTGAGGCAGCAGACCTGAAAGGTCAGCGCATTCTTTTAACCGATCGTGGTTGTGGGTATCGGGCAGTAGTTGAAAAGGCGTTGCTCTCACAAGGAGTCAATCCCTTTTCTGGTATCGAGATGGGAAGTATAGAGGTGATCAAACAAGCTGTTCAGGGGAAGTGGGGATCGCGCTGCTTCCAGGTGTTGCAGTGACCCCACCTCCCAGGCAAACAATTTTGCGCGAGTTGCAAGGAGTTGATATACATGTGCCAGTAGGTCTCGTTTCTCATCCTGAAGCCTATCATTTTGGCCGTATTCAGCAAGCCCTCCTGACCTACTTGCGTACCCATCTTAAGAGGCAAAGCATGCAAGAAATCGGAGGGCAATCAGAGAGATGAGGGCATTTCTATTTCTCGGATACCGTTCTCTTTTCATGTGCGCTTTTTATAGGCCCACATCGCAAAGAGGTAAGCTAGCAGCAGAATGCCGATGCACCAGGCAAGGGCAACCCATATCTCATTCCCCACAGGTTGTTCAGACAGCAATGCGCGGATGGTGTCTACAATCGCCGTGACTGGCTGGTTTTCGGCAAAGACCCTGACGACCAGTGGCATCGATTTGGTGGGCACAAACGCCGAGCTGATAAAAGGCAAGAAGATCAGCGGATACGAAAAGGTGGTTGCGCCGTCTATCGATTTAGCGGTCAGGCCAGGAATCACCGCCACCCAGGTTAATGTCAGCGTAAACAACGCGAGGATGCCAACGACGGCAAGCCAGGACAGAATGCCGGCCGACGAGCGGAAGCCCATCAGCAAAGCGACGAGGATGATGACCACCACAGAAATCGCATTAGAGACCAGTGAGGTCAGGACGTGTCCCCACAGGAGAGTGGAAGGGGCAATCGGCATGGAGCGAAAGCGTTCCATGATTCCCCGTTGGACATCGGTAAACAAGCGGAAAGCCGTATAGGAGATTCCGCTTGAAATCGCGATCAGTAAGATACCAGGTAATAAGTAATTGACATAGTTCGCTGTCCCGGTTTGTATGGCGCCACCGAATACATAGACGAACAGCAGCATAAACATAATCGGCATGATGGTGACCGTGATGATGGTATCCATGCTGCGGAAGATATGGCGCATGGACCGGCCGAGCATCACGCTCAGATCGCTGAAAAAGTGTTTTTGTATCCGGGTTCCTGAGTAGTTACTCTGGATTGTTTCCATTTACAGTTCCTCCTTTTTGCCAATGATGGCAAGAAAGATCTCCTCAAGGCTCGGCTGTTTTTCTACATACTCCACCTGAGCCGGGGGAAATAGCCTTTTGAGCTCGGCGAGGGTGCCGCTGGCAATAATCTTGCCCTCGTGGAGGATGGCAATGCGATCAGCCAGTTGTTCCGCCTCGTCGAGGTACTGCGTGGTCAAGAAGACGGTGATGCCCCCAGAAGCTAATTTCTTCACCACTTTCCACACCTCGATGCGTGCCTCGGGGTCCAGCCCGGTGGTCGGCTCGTCAAGGAAGAGGATCGGCGGGGTTCCCACCAGACTCATGGCCAGGTCAAGTCGGCGGCGCATCCCCCCGAATACGTCGACGCGCGGCGGTTTGCAGCCTCGGTTAGCCCGAAGCTTGCCAGCAACTCGTAGGCTACCTGGCGCGGCCGGCTGAGATGGCGGAGCCGGGCAATCAGGATCAGGTTTTCGCGCCCGGTCAATATCTCATCCACAGCGGCAAATTGCCCGGTCAGACTGAGGGATTGGCGCACCAGCTCTGGCTGTGAGGCCACATCAAAGCCGTTGATCATGGCTGTTCCGCTGTCCTGTTTGAGCAGCGTGGTAAGGATTTTGACCAGCGTGGTCTTGCCCGCACCGTTGGAGCCGAGCAGAGCAAAAATACTGCCCCGCTCCACGCTGAGATTCACGCCTTGTAAGACGCTGAGCTGCTTGTATGATTTTCGAATATCTTGTACTTGAATGGCTATACTTTGCACAGTCTCCTCCTTACCAGTCATACGAGCATAAAGCTGTTCACTCTTAGGATTTGTCTGCATACTTCTTCTTTCTCTTTTTAACTTGATACTCGCTTAGCTAGCACAAACGAATAAAAAAGCAGAAGGATTTTCTTACTATAAATCGTGGCAATTATTGTTTTATTGTTGATAATAGACTACTGGCAAAACATAAATTTGTCAAGTAAATTGGCAATAAAAAATAATATTGAGGCGAAATTTACTTGTAATAATCGCAATGTCTTGACATTGACCAGATTATGCGCTATTATTGCCATATATATTAGTATTTTTTGCTAAATACTATGGCAACATAGCATTGATAAACCTTCAGGGAGAAAGAGGCATGGCAAACGCAGAACGCAAAAAAATACTGGAGATGGTAGCTTCTGGCCGGCTTACTGTTGAGCAAGCTGATCAGTTGATGGATCTACTCAGTACGAGAAGCGCCACTGACGCAGAGAAGCAACCAGAAGGACAGAGAACTGGCGAATACACCCAGGAGTTCATAGGGAGAATAAGAGGGTATGGAAAGGGTATGGAGAAGGAGCTGAGAGCAGCAGGGCTCAAGTGGGACAGGTCAGATCCTGATTTGAAGATGTATGGGATAAGCGCAGCCTACATCAGGGGATTGCAAGAAGCGGGACTGGGCGAACTTACGGTGGAAGAAATCATTTCTCTGAAAAATAATCATGTAGATACAGACTATGTAAGAGCGCTGATGGATCTGGACATGCCGGACCTGACAGTGAAGCAAATCATCACGTTGAAAAATTATGGGTTAGATGGAGACTACATCAGGGGATTGCAAGAAGCAGGAATAGCTGATCTTACAACGAAGCATTGTATCAATTTGAAGAACCATGAAGTAGACGCAGCCTACATCAGAGCGTTGCGAGAGGCAGGCCTAATCAACCTGACAGTGAAACAAATCATCGTTTTGAAGACATACGAGGTCAGTGCAGATGAGGTGCGAGCATGGAGAGAGGCAGGCTTAAACGATCTGACTGTGGAACACATCCTTGCCTTGAAGAAGTATGGAGTATGAACTACCAGCACAATAGTATCGAGACGTTATTCCTCTCGCATCTCGAAGGGGGAGCATGTGAATTCACTTAATCCACTGATCACAAAAGATCCGGTAAATGGCGACGATTTGATTGTGACGCGCCTGGAAGGCAGGCGGAGCGGCATTGTCATCGAAGGAAAGTTTAGCCTTGATTGGATGGGACGTTTAACTCCGCAACAGCTCACCTTCGTGGGACTTCTTGTCAAGCATCGTGGAAATGTCCAGCGCCTGGCCGCAGAATTGAATGTTGCCTACAACACTGCGCGCAATCATCTCGATGAAATTGTCGCTGCTCTGGAGTATCCACCTGAGGATGAGGACGATGCTGCGCCTGTAAACGTCCTTGAGCAGCTTTCGCAGGGTGCGATAAGCTTTGAGGAGGCTTTAGATTTGTTGAAGAGATAATGTACCTGCTCTTCTGTAAAATTCTGCGATGAATTTCTGTTTCTTCCTCTGTATGAGGATGAGCGATGGCCGCGAGATCTTTTCTTGGGTGTTTTCTCTCTGTCCAAGTATTTGAGCTATAGACAGCTGCGAGAGGAACGAAACGTCTTTGCCCCATTTTCTGGCAGTGAGCTCCCGCAGCCTTCATAAGGGTGGAATCTTCCCATAGGTGATCGAGCTGATGTCGGTGGATCTCTCCATGAGCCACTTGAGATTGCTCGGTTTGTGTCATATACTTGGAAGAGCTTCTCGTCCACAGGAGATCGTTCGAAGACAAGAAGAAGTGGATCAGAGAGCACGTTTTCTCCACAGTGACGCTGTGGTCAGACGTAGGGAGGGTCGCATGACCGAGATGACGATCAACGATTTGCTAAGCCAGGAAGCGAAAAGCACCCCTCATGCCTTCTATGCAGAATTGCGCTCGACTGAGCCGCTCATCTATATCAAAGAGCTGGACGCCTGGGTAGTGACGACCTATGAAGATGCCCTCTGGCTGTTCAAAGATCCACGTTTCACCAAGGATCGCCGCAAGTTCGCAGAAGCAGAGGAGCGACGGGATGAGACCTGGGGAACGTTTGAACTGCGTACGCTGTTGATGGTTGATCCGCCTGACCACACGCGGTTACGCCATCTCGTCTCCAAAGCCTTTACCCCGCGCATGATTGAGTACCAGCGCCCACATATCCAACAGATTACCGATGACCTACTCGACAGCATTCAAGCGCAGGGAGCGATGGATCTCATTGCTGACTTTGCCTATCCACTGTCGCTTACTGTGATTTCGGATCTGCTGGGCATTCCCGCCACAGACCGTCAGCAGTTCCGTGCCTGGACGCAGGCCATGGTGGATCTCACCACAGAGAGAGAGCAGCGCACACACGTGATTCAGCAGTTTCTGAACTACCTCAAAGCGTTGCTAGATGAGAAACGTGCTTGCCCTGATAATGACCTGACGAGCAGCCTTGTGCAAGCGGAAGAGAACGGGGACCAGCTCAACGAGAATGAGCTCATTTCGATGCTCATCCTGCTCATCATTGCCGGTCACGAAACCACAGTGAATCTCTTGGGAAATGGTACCCTGGCCTTATTACAGCATCCTGATCAACTTCACATGCTTCGTACCGATCCTGAGCTGTTTGCTGGCGCAGTCGAAGAACTGTTGCGCTACACCTCGCCAGTTAGCCTGTCTGATGAACGCTGGGCAACCGAGGATGTAGAACGGTACGGTAAGCTGATTCGCAAAGGCCAGCAAGTCCTGGCTGCACTGATTTCCGCGAACGCCGATCCGCAGCGTATGCAGGCGGGAGAGATCCTTGATATCACGCGGCGTGAGCATCAGCACCTGGCCTTTGGCAAGGGAATACACGCGTGTTTAGGCGCACCACTGGCTCGTTTAGAGGGACGCATCGCATTCAGCACTTTACTGCACCGATTGCCCAACTTGCAACTGGCGGGTGATCCTTCCCACCTGGTCTGGAAACGGAACCTGATGCTGCGTGGCCTCACCAGTTTGCCTGTCACCTTTTAAGGGAAGAAGCATCTACAGGCCGTGGGTGCCCGCAGCGGAGGTGGCGATCCTGAAAGCTCAGCAGGACGAATACTTTCCTGGAGCAAGCTCATAAGGCCTTTTTCTTGAAGCCTTCTTCTTTTGGGTGGAACCTTTTGTATCCTATCACAGATCGGACCTCTCTTTTTCCTTGCCCCGCCTTTTGGGTATAACCGCTGGAAATGGCTTAATTTGGCTCGCAGCTATACTCTTGAAGAAAAAGCGCATCCTGACCAGTTTGCACTACCATTCCTGCGGAGGAGCGCCTGAGTACGGAGCCAGGACTAGCAGAGCGGTCGGAAGGAAGCGTATTGATGACCTGAGCCTGATGTATCGATAGGTGCTGATCATTAATTGTTGCCCGAGCACCTCCCAGGTTGCGCCAGAGACATACTTGCCGGCGTAACTGTTTTGCCGAACGCGTCCAGTCCAACCAACGTTCAGCATTTGTTACATGCGGTGCGTAGCAAGTACCCTCAATTGGCTGTGGTATACCGGAATTGCCTGATACAATAGCTTGTAGGGCATCTGGGAGGGCTGCCAGCGAGGGAGGGAGGAAACTGGCAAAATAGCTGCTCAAATCCTCTGCGCAATCCAGTTCCATGTCACGTTGCACCAGAATTGGTCCAGTATCAATATCAGCATCCATGCGGTGAAATGTTATTCCTGTCTGTGTCTCTCCATTCATGAATTGCCAGAATATTGGCTCAGGGCCACGATAGCGAGGGAGCAAAGAGGGATGCCAGTTGACGCAGCCTAGACGGGGGACATCCAGGAGAGCCGGGGGAAATTTTCGGGGAAAGCCTGCCACCAGTATCAAATCGGGTGATAGGCCTTGCAATATTTCTGGTAAGCGCTGCATATGGCTTGCCACAAGCACATCCAGCCCTCGTGGTGCATTGGCAACGATCTGCAGATAGTGGCTAACAGGATGTTTCCTTGTTCCTGGTGAGATGACCAGCAGCAGGACATGCTGTCCCAGCGTTTCTAGTTCACTAACGAACGCTTGAATAGTTGCCGGAGCTAGAAGAGAAAATAAGATAATGCGCAGCGAAGGGAGAGATGACATTGAAACCTCCATAGTATCTTGCCAGGGATGATCCTTACTCATGCAATGAGAAAGATACGATGCCACGTCGGCTCTATAGATGTAGATGCTGCCAGAAGTGTGAGGGCAACCCCTACCGCTCCAGTCAATAGGCCAGGATCATCCACCCAATTATCTTCTTGCTCCAAATCGCGGAAACCGGCCGGGTGACATGGGTTGAACTCATTAAGGATTTGAGAGGTGAGCCTGGGAATATGCTGATGCACTATTGTGCTATTTGTTTCGTGAGCGAAACGCAAACAGATAGCAAGCTGGCCGGCAACGCCATGACAGAAGGTAACCGAGTCGATCCTACGCATAGTGATCGAGCGTTGCAGAACGCTCTCGATAGCCTCAAGCGCTCTATGACAAAGATCCGTATCGTCGAGTGCTGTACCGGCTAACCATAAAGCGCGCGAAATCCCAGGACTACCATAGCACCAGGCATCCCGGCTCGGCGGCAACATGCTCCACTCACTCCTGGAATAGGATTGCCGAAGCGGTACTCCAGCTGGCCAACTGATGCCCCAGGAAGCGCGTAATTGGTGGTCTATTATCCAGCGTACCAGGGAGCGAATGGCTGCCTGTTGCCCTGGGACCCGATGACCGGCATGCCACGCTGCAGATAACGCAGCCAGTGGGCCTGGAATACCATGAGCTAGTCCGCAGTTGAAGTAGCCATCAGGATAGCTTTTTTGCTGCAACTCAGTTGGATAGAGCTCCGGTGGCAGAAACCAGCGCTCATATCCGTGTGCTTCATCGCGCTCTGCTAGCCAGATAAGATAGCCCAGGAGCTGCTGTATGGCTTCCTGTGTATATTTAGCAGACTGATCAAGTGTGGAAAGATAGCCGAGAATACCTGCGGCACCCGTGATGATGTCATAATCAGCATCAGCGACTCCAGAGGCCTGCCCCCTTCTCCATTGCGTTTGTAGCACCTGCTGCGCTACGCGTTCATTAAGGATATGCGCGGTCCGCTGATAACGCCTATCATCCTGAGCAAAGAGCGCAACAACACTGGCCAGTCCGCTGCTGCCGCCAAAGAGCCCCGGCTGCATAAGTGGCTGTTGACGAGTGTGCTCAGCGGCAAGGCGCAGGTGATCTCGGGCCATATATTCCCAGTTTTGTTCCGGGAAGCTGCGCGCTAGGAAAAGGAAAAGTAGAGCTGTGCTGCCAAAACCTGATGAGAGTGATGAGGGACTCCATCCCCAGAAGCTCATAGCTTGTTGCTTAGCAAGTTGGGCAAGCGCGATAACGTGATCTGGATCGCGCAGGCGTTGCGCAACTACCTGTGTCGCTTCCAGGGCCTGACTACGTAGGGACCCTTCGAGGACCGGCTGCCAGCTGACAGATGGGCAGGCGGCACTATCAACGGGAAGGGCTCCCTGCGATCGCATGTGTTCGTCCATGTGTCTCTCCTTGTACTCATCGAGTAAGCTTCTGGGCTTAGCAAAGCGGTTTCGCGCGGCTTGGTTTGACGTGTCTCCTCCCCGTTGGCAGAAGGCAAACAGGGAGGAGCCTAAAGCATAGTAAGCTACTATGCGTGCAGGAGTTGTTACTAACAGTTAGGCCAGCAGCTACAAGTCCAGCAGCTACCACCATGACATGTAGCGCAGCTGCATGACCATACAGTGGCGATAGCTTGAGGCGTCTTTCCGTCTTTTACCGCTGCAGGCGTAAAGACCTGAATATCCAGGTCAAATTCGCTCTCTACAATCGCGGCATTGCGCTCTTTGATCTCAGCGGGGACCTCCTTGACTTGTCCACCTTTTACCAGTGTGCTCTCCATGCACAGTTCTCCTTTCTAGTATAGACGACGTGTTGTACTTAGGACAGACTGACAGTGAGCCGATGCACTTTGGTATCACACCAATTCGAACGACTACCCTTATCCCTGCCTGGCAACCATATCTGCCAGAGCGACAAAGAGAAAGCAATATGGCATTGATTTTCCTTTTACGCTTGTAGATTGATGCTTCCCTCTTAAATCGCTATAGAAGATAGTGCTGGTACCTAGTATGCAAGAAAATTACTTCCATGTCATCGTTTAACAAGATAATTTTGCGTACTGCCTGGAATGTAGAGCGCGTACTTTATTTGCAAGACGTTTCTTTACGAAATATCTTTGACAGATGATTTTAGCTCCCGCTTGGCCCCGCACGGAGCTACTTTTTTACGGTGTATCTGCAAGGTAGAAAAATAACCCGATCTCGTGTCCCATCAGTACAGCTGATAGCGGACTATTCAGGCCCCATTTGGCATATATATGCTGTCGATGCGTAGCCACTGTCGTTGGGCTAATATGTAAGAGCCTTGCAATTTCGCCTTGAGTATAGCCATGGCCCATATGCATTAGCACATCTCTTTCGCGCATAGTCAGCGGCTCGATCCAGGGATGATGAGCCTGGTAGCGAACAAACGTATCTTTCTCAACTCTATCTATGATGATGCCGCAGGTCTTTGCCAGTTGTTCGGCTACAGAACTAGATAAGCAAGGGAGATGAGTGTGCGCGTTGAGAGCGATACACAGGGTTCCATAGCTGTAGTGTTCGTATTGAACGGGGTAGCGTAAAGAACCAGTTTCATAGGGTTCAGGGCAAGTAACTGAGGAAAGGTGTAAAGAGAGATAAGCATGATGAGCAGTAATCTCAGTTACTGACTGACAGAGATACTTTCCGATGGTACGAGGATGGCAGTGCGCGGTATCTACAACGGCAAAGAGCAAGGACTGAGCAAGAGGACGCTCCTCATGGCCAGTGGGGGAAACAGAGACGAGTTCTTGATCTATTCTGCCACTATTTCTTCTAAACATAGGATTTTCCTTTCTAAGCGGCTGAGAGTTATCAACCAGATGTAATGACAGAAAGTGGCCAGCAAGGTAAATCTCAAGAAGCAAGCAGGCATTGAGTCTGGATAGCAGATGCCCTGGGGCCTGCATTGGTGCCAACTATGAAAAAAGTTCCTTCTAAGGGAAAAGCAGAGCAGAAAACTGCCCTTATTCAGGCGCATGCAAAGCGTCTTAGAATGAGGGGTAACGATGATCTCTTGGCGGCTCTGCACCTCTTAAAGCTCTCTATAGAAGAGGCATCTTCATTTGTTTCTCGTAACTTTTAATTGATGAGCAGCCGTAAAGATGATAAAGTATGTTGCAGGTCTCCTCGAAGAAACTTTTCCAGGCCAACCATCTACTACACATAGTGACGCAAATTATGTCATAATACAATGACAGAAACAAGATAATTACCAGACATCTTTTGTCGCGTTCGTGAGTTCTACCTCTTGGAACTGATTATGAAAGATACAACAAAAGACAACCACCTTGCCAGCGAGGCGCGCAGTTTCGGGCAGATCCTGCGTCAACATCGTATTCGTTTGCACCTTTCTCAAGAAGCGCTAGCCGAAGAGCTTGGGGTGACGGCGAGAAGCATTAGCAGATGGGAACATGATCTATCTATGCCTCAGCACCACTATCGAGAACGTCTGAGCCATCTACTTAAAATTGAAATACCTTTCCTTCATGGCTCTTTTGATACGCAGCTTCGTCCATCTCCCTGGAATGTGCCATATCCACGAAACTACTTTTTTACGGGGCGAGAGCAGGTTCTTCGGGAGCTTCATGACGCTTTTACTACTCAATCTCTTTCTGTCCTTGCGCTCAGCGGGTTGGCTGGAATTGGCAAGACACAAACTGCTGTCGAATTTGCCTACCGCTTTCGTTGCAGATATAGTGCTGTTCTCTGGGTGCGAGCCGAGACGCGCTTCCTTCTTGAGACTGACCTTACTGCTACCGCTAAATTGCTGAATCCTCTCGAAGAAGGGGCCTTTGACCAACAGTGCATCCTCGCCTTCAAGCGCTGGTTAAATGAGCACAAGGGCTGGCTCCTGATTCTTGATAACGTGGAAGAGTTCTCGCTCGTCCAGGATCTCCTCGCCTGTGCACAGACTGGCTCACTTCTACTGACGACCCAGAGGCAGGCTGTAGGAACTCAGGCTTTCAGTATCGAGCTAGAGCCAATGGAGCCAGATGAAGCAACATTATTTCTGCTGCGTCGTGCCAGGCTGCTTGCACCCAATGCCCCTCTTGCAGAAGCGACGGTAGAACAGTGCCGGACAGCACGAACCCTGGCCCAACAGATGGATGGGCTTCCCCTGGCCCTCGATCAAATAGGGGCCTATCTTGAAGAGACGGGAGGCACACTTTCCAATTACTTGTACTGCTATCAGCAGCAACAGGGCGTCCTCCTCAACCGGCGTGGAGGATTAGGCAGTGATCATCCTCGCTCCCTCATGGCGACCCTTGCACTCACTCTCCAGCAGATTGAACGGCTGCAACCAGCTGCTGCTCATCTCCTCAGGCTTTGTTCCTTGCTGCATCCTGACTCCATTCCTGAGGAACTATTCACCCAGGAAGTTCTAGGCCCATGTGCAGCAGCGCTCCCCGGCGCCCGTTCCTCGTTGCTGGTGGACGAAGCGTGTGCAGTATTGCGCCAATATTCCTTGCTCAAGCGTCACCCCGATACCAGGACACTCACAGTTCATCGCCTCGTCCAGATAGTCCTTAAGGAGCAAATGGAGCAGTCAACCTATCAATTATTGGCAAGACAGGCTGTTTACGCCGTCAATCGTCTCTTTCCCTCTGTTGAGGAACTCACTACCTGGCCTCGTTGTCAGCAGCTGCTTCCTCAAGCGCTGCAGTGCGCCGAACTTATCATCCATGAACGGCTGGTCTCTGTCGAGGCAGCTCGATTACTCCAGCAAACCGGGATTTACCTTTTGGAATGTGCTTCTTATAGCCAGGCAGAAGGCTATCTGCAGCATGCTTTGGTGCTGTACCTGCAACTCTTTGGGCCCGAACATCCGACAGTGGCAGAAAGCTTGAATTCCCTGGCAGAACTTTGCTACTTTAGGGGTCGCTATAAACAAGCAGAGCCCCTCTATCAGAGATCGCTTGACATACGACTCCAGCAGTTTGGGAACGACCATCCCGATGTGGCAAACAGCCTAAATAATCTTGCTGGCCTCTTCTATGCCCTTGGTCGTTATAAGCAGGCGGAGCCACTCTACCAACAAGCGTTATCAATTCGTGAGCGGCTGCTGGGTCCTGAGCACCTGGATGTCGCGGAGACACTACAAAATCTAGCTTATCTCTATTATGTACAAGGGAACTATAAGCAGGCAGAGCCGCTCTATCAAAGAGCTTTTATCATCTTGAAGCAGGTATTAGGTCATGAACATGCTTATTTGGTGACCATCTACAACAATCTAGGCAGGCTCTATCAGGCGAAGGGTTCCTGCTCTCAAGCAGAAGCCTTCTATCAACGCGCGCTGGCCCTCTGCAAAAAGAAATTAGGTCCTCAACATCCTCATCGCGCATTGACATATCACAATTTGGCAGAGCTCTCTTGTGCCAGGAGAGAGTATGAGCAGGCAGAGCGATTCTATCGGTTAGCTTTACACTTGCGCCAGCAAGTCCTTGGTCCTGAGCATCCCCGCACGGCCCAGAGCTTGCATGATCTAGCAGTCCTTTGTAGCCTTCAAGGTAGAGAAACGCAAGCAGAAGATTTCTACCTGCAAGCGCTAAGAATTCGTGAAACAACTCTGGGTCCAGACCATCCAGATCTTGCGCTTACCATAGAGGCATATGTATGCCTGCTCGCTCAGCAGGGCCGGGAGAGAGAAGCCGGACCGCTCCGCATGCGAGCACAGGCGATTCGAGTCAGATGCGCGGAAAGAAAGCATTGTAGCCTGCCATAAGGCTATGAGTTGCTGCTGTAAGATGATCGGAACACCATGTAGGATGAACGCTTATGTACAAAAGCGGCTCCCACTCCACTTTATCTAAGATAGGTGTGAATGTGGCATAGGACTCTTTTCTATGGTATTCTATCCTTGTTGAGGATTACTTTATTCTCTGATAGAAACATATGACCCGATTCTCCTGGTTGAGGGATGGTTCCGACGAGATATGGTTGCTCAGCACATAAATCCTAAGTAGATAGATAAATTTAAATATGTATATTTATAGCGGTCAATGGGCAGAACGATGAGAGGGATAAAATCAGTGAGAACAGCAACGATGCATGGTGCCAGGATATCGGATGCTGATACGCATCATGACCAACCCCTCCGCAAACTACACTCCCCATCTCTTCTAGATGGAAAGCGACTATTTATTCATTTCCTGCGCGGTCTGCCTGAAGGAGCGGGGCGAATAAAAGGCTGGCTCAGCCAACAAGCAAGCACTATTTATTACATTACTGACATGGCAGCCTTGCCTGAAGCTGTATCATACCCCCCCCCAAGTAGATATATGCCAATGTAAAAATGTACAAAGGGGGTCCATAGCTAGGGAGCTTGGAGTGTGGAACTGGGGAACATTCGCATCATCTTCGCCTCTCGCATCACTCACGATTTCTCCTATAGAAAAGCTCATAGCACAATTTTTCTGCATTCTTACTGCACGACAAGGAAATAGGGATAAAGCCTCTCTTATTGTTCTTCACTCCATTACGGTATCCCGCGATGAGCGTTGTCAGATAAGCTACCTTATCGCCGGCCTTCATTGGATTTACCTGTTAACAGTAGAGCAGGCATTTCGCTTGCTGCTTTTCATACTTGCTGAGGTACAGACATATTACCGTCCTGTTGACATACAGAAAAGGACCAATGATCAATGGAGGATATCCCATCTCGTCTGTGATGCGTTCAACTGGTCTAGTGCTAAAGGGGATCAAAAAAAGGATAGGAAACGGCCCGGACCAATAACGCCCACGAGTCCAGAGAAGGAGAAGCAAGAGCCTGAGAAAGAGAGCAATAAAGGCAAGAGGAAGGGGAAAGAGCCAAGAACGGAGAGGCCAGCGCCCTTCATCACTCAAACGAAAAAGATTACTTTGGCCTAGTAGTCGTGCTGAGGTGGCTCTGTTGGTGTCGGCTCTTTCTGTGCCCTGACCTTTTGTCGCACTGTTGTGGCCTCTTCACTTCTGTTGAGGCGCTCCAGCAGAGAAGCATACTTTTCTGGCATCTGGGCCACGTCTGGATGCCTGGGCGCAGGTATGTGCAGATAGAGCGTAAATGCTTGCTGGAACAATGACTCCGCTTCTGTATCCCTATGTTGATCAGCTAGCAGATTTGCTAGATTTGCCAGGCTCTGGGCGATACTGGGATGTGTTGCGTCTAGAACCTTTTCACGGATGGCAAGTGCGCGTCGTAAGAGCTTTTCCGCACGTTCTTTGTCTCCTGTTCTGCAGAAGAGTTGTCCCAGATTATGAAGCACGCTCGCTACTGCTGGGTGCTCTGATCCCAGAGCTACTTCGTAGATGCTCAGGGCTCGTTGATAGAGCAACTCAGCTGATTGATACTGTTTTTGCCTGGTTGCCAGGAATGCTTGATCGTTAAGGATAAGGGCTACATCGGGATGTCCAGATCCTAGTGTTTGTTCGCAGACGGTCAAAGCCTGCTGGTAGAAACTCTCAGCACGCTGGTAGTCACCCTGCGATGTAGCAAGCCCTGCCAATTTGTTCTTACTATGAGCTGTTTCAGGGTGTATCTCTCCAAAGGCCTGCTGGCAAATGGCAAAGGCCCGCTGATAGAGAATTGCCGCTTGTTGATAGTCTCCCTCTCGCTCTGCCAGCGTACCAAGGCCATCTAATGGATAGGTCAGGTCGGGATGGCTGGCAGGGCGGGAGAGCTCATAAATGGCAAGTGCTCGCCGGTACGCTGATTCGGCTTGGGCAAAGCGCCCTTGCTGAAAATAGGTGAGACCAAGCTCGTTCAGCGTGTCTGCGACGTCAGGGTGAACTGGTCCCTTTGTGCGTTCTTCTATTGCGAGTACATGCAGGTAGTTATGCTTGGCCTCCTGGTATTTTCCTAGATCTCCATAGATCATCGTGAGGTTATGCAGGCTCTCCATCGTTTTGGGATGGTCTGGACCCAGAGTGCGCTCGCGTAACTCCCGAGCACGTTGATGGATCGTCTGAGCTTCTTTATAGCGAGCTTGCTGACGATAGAGGAGCCCCAGCGAATTGAGTGTCTGGGCTATATTTAGCACATCTGTACGTCGGTGATGTTCATAGAGATACAAGGCCTGCTTCAAATATTTTTCGGCGTCATCATAGGAGGCGCGTTGTGCGCAAAAGGAACCCAGGCGCTCTAAAAGCTGCGCTCCCTCCTTTGATGAGAGGTGAAAGTTGGTGATCAGTGCAGCACAATTTTCTGCCTGGGGTAGGTAGCGTTCACAAATGGCCATGGTGTCGAAACGTACCTCTGGAAATGTGCGATTGATCAGGCACACTGCCTGCCGGGCCCAATAGCGTCGCTGCTCCTTTGGCAATCTCTCGATAAGAACATCCTGGACAATCCGCTGGAGCTGCAAGACCGTTCCATCGGCACAGTAGCGGATCAGGCAGTAACGGTGTAGTTGACCTAGCGCCTCGTGAAGGGTGAGATGGTTGGTCACAAGAGAGCGCAACGGCTCATATAATTCTCGCCCTCCTTTCACGAGCTGTCCTTCGATAATAACGTCAGGGTGCAAAAAGGCTAGCAGGTACAACAAGTCCAGATGAAGGGGATTCTGTAGAGCCTCAAGCATGGAGGCGAGAATTTCCATGACTGATGTGCGCTGATTGTCTGTCGCCTGCCCGCGTTCGCTCAGCAAATATGCGCGCTGCTCTTTATAAAGCTTGAGGTAGTCAGCGAGGCTTCCCCCTTTTTCTTTTAGAAAGGCTCCGGCTTGCTCCAGTGCCAAAGGAAAGCCATCTAGTGCGCGCACTAATTCTTTAGCCTGGTGTACTATCTCTTCCGGGGCCTGTTTAAGGGATGCCTGAGCCTGAAGGATCTGCAGGCGGCGCAGTAGGAATAAAGCACCTGCATTGATATCCATAGATGAAACAGGAAGATCGAGGATACCTTTCCTGGTGTTCGGCATGCGCATGGTGAGAAGAACATGGCCGCTGCTCAAGCGGGGAACAATGAGATCGATCAGGCTCATATCCTCGATCTGATCGAGTACAAGAAGCCAGTGTGGCCTGTCTCGTAGCCATTGCTTGACAGCGGCAAAGAATTGTCGCTCATTTTCACGAACGGCCGAGGGCACCGCGAGATGGTCGGAGAGAATATTTACGTAGGTGCTGAGCATGGTACGAGATGAAGCATTGAGCCAGAGAATGTCCTGATAGAGATCAGAAGACGTATCACAATATTCCTTAGCGATGGATGTCTTACCTACACCGCCAAGGCCGCTTAAAGCCAGGATAGCAGTTCTACCACCATGCTCAGAGGCGAAGAACGAAGAAATAGTCTCTAGAAGTTGCTCACGATTCGTAAAAAGATTGTCGTAGGGATCAGGTGGATCGTACAGAAGAACAGCTTGAGAAGGAGATTGGCGAGGGATAGACTCCTGGGAAGCAAGTTCATCGACGACCTTGCGAATCCCTTGAACCACGTCAACGAATGCGTCATCCTTATCCGTCCAGCGGCTGATGGGCCGGCCATCGGAAGGGAGTGATCGGTACTGCCTGAGAGGCGAGCAATCCCAATCCGTAGGGAAGAGCTGAACAGGAATTATATGAGCCCTTCTTAGGTCTTTGAATTCAAGCGCTCGCTGCATTTCACGTTGCTGTGAGGCAAAGAAGTCTTTGCTCGTAAGCAGGATAATTAGATCTGCCTGATTCAGGTGTGACTCAATGAGCTGGATTGTTGGACTCTTCTCGTCGAGCCTGCTATTGTAGCATTGGAGTGTGGGATAATGCGAGAATAAGAGACTCAAATGTTTGAGAAGCTTGTTAAAAGCATCTGTATCTGCGCGGGACGTGGTAGCATAAGAGATGAAGATGGTGATAGCTCTGGAGGGCGATGAAACGGACATAGGCAGCATCCTGTGCTCAATCGATGTATAAAAAAACAACACCCCAGGTGAAATTTACGAGAAGGCAAAAATTTCTCGCATTGTCCTTTCCCTGTCATTGTAACTTATTGTCGACAATCTATCCTTGAGCAACAGTAGCCAGGAAGAATGAATAGATAATGCCGTTGCTCATTGATATACGTTGTCGAGGCGGATCTAACTTGTGTGTCATCAATTTCCCTTTCAATACTCTTTTGGGAATTATACCTGATTTTTCAGAGTTTTGCCTGATTTCTCTCCCCGCATGGGTGGTATAGTGGGACCGGTTGTTGGGCAGTCACAATAATCTCCGCTACTCGCAAACAGCAGTAATCTCCTAAGATGTCCTTTTTTGAGCGGAAGAAGAAGAAATATAAAGAAGTATTGACTAGTGCTCTATGCGAAGCAGTATCAAAGGAGAAAACATGATCCAATCCGTATCTATAAGTTGGGCGCGCATTGATACCTGGCTCAAAGCGAATGCCTTCCAGGCCTGGCAAGGCCTGAACCCCGGTGCTTCTCAGGAGGAGATCGCAAAGCTCGAAGCAGCTATAGGTGAGCAGCTCCCGGAAGATTTTAAGGCATCTTACTGCATTCATAACGGCGTGAAATTTGGTTATGAGTTTGAATATGTATTCATGGGCATGACAGAATTTTGTCCACTTACGTCTGTTGCAGGCGGGGAGCGGGATCTCTATTATTACCTCTTGCAAGAAAAAGAGTGGGCAGATCAAGTCCCAAAATTGGTCGATGCGTCTCGCATTCAGCCTGTCTGGCGCCATCCCAAATGGCTGACATTCGCCAAAGACTCTTCCCAGGAGCAGGATTGGTGCCTCGATCTTGCTCCCGCCTCTTTAGGGCAGAGAGGCCAGATTATAAGCTGGATGGTCGATGATGGCCCTGGTGAGGTCATCTTTCCCAATTTTGCCTCGCTGCTCGCGACCTATGCAGATCTTTTGGAAGCTGGCTTCTTGCTTGGTTTTTACTCATTACCATACTATATCCTCACGCGGGAGCAGATTCAGCATCGTCGCAGTTCATTTTTGTGTGCTACTCCGGCAAAACCCCTCTTGCAACAAGCCGTCCAGTTAGCCTGGGCTGAGGAAGAGGAGAGGAGTCAAGCGCTCTGCAAGCAGGTGTTACAGATGGCTGATGCCACAGTAGAGGATCGTTTTCTGGCCTACTCTGCACTTTTTTCCTCCTATCAGGGGAGAGGCTACGCTGATAGTGAAGCCGAGAGCTTTTTCACCCAATGGAAAATCGAAGCCCTGAATGTGCCAGAGGAGCACTGGACACGAGCGGAACTTTCCTGGCGTGCTAACATGTTCCGCTAAATCTGCTGGGAGAGCTTAAGGTCCAAGGCCTGAGGAAGAATCAGTTGGGAAGGAAACGTGTTGCTATCGATAAATACGATTGACCGCTTGCACCAGATCCTTCTCATACGGTGGCGCGAAATTGCTCAGCTAAAATCTCATTGCGTAACCTGTGGACCTCGCTTTCCCTCTCGCGATGGACTGGGAAAATAGACAGGAGGCTGCGCTCCAGATGCCTTCATTGCCCTTGTTGATAGAGCTGATGCAGCGTCACACTCGCCAGGAAGACGATCACTCTTGAGTTGATGGTCAGGACAATCTCATCTTCTCCCTTCGCTTGAACGCGCTCAAGCGCGGTTGCACGGTTCGTTGTGTGGCGAGACTGCCTTGTTCCATCTAGTGGGTGTGGGTGCGTACCAGGTCGTTGCCCCGGTTATATTTGGCGAAGTAGCGGAACGCATTCAGACGCCAGCCCTGCACTGTGCGCTGCAGACTAAAGCGATAATTCCCCCACGTTTCCCAGAGATCCGAACCTTCATGATAGTTGAGCAAGCGATTCCAGGAGTAGCCATGCGCCCAGACCTCTGCCTTATCTCCTGTGATTGTAATCTGGTAGTTGGTAGCCATATGATGGCTGAGCTTCTCTGCATGTAAGCCCACCTGGAATCCACCCAGCAGGTCGTCCGCCGTCATCTGTACCGGACCGCCTCCGTTCAACGAACTCATGTCAACCTCAATGGGTCCGTCAACGAAGAGCTGATGCGCCTGCGACCAGGCTTTCTGATCGGTATAGATAAACAGCAGATCGACGATATGGCGAATCGCCCGCTCGTCTTCCAGGTTCGGCAATGCCGAAAGCTGCCCGGATGCTGATATATTTTCCATCTGTATTTGCTCCTTTTCGGTAAAAATACTGGCTTACCAGGAAAGCGCCCGGCCATCGCGGAAGAAGCTCCCTGTGGGTCCATCATCAGGCAGGGTTGCGGCCCAGACGATGCCTGCTGCTCCTTCGGCAATCGGTCGGCCTCCCGCGCCTCCCATATCGGTCGCGACCCAGCCGGGGCAGATCGCATTTACGAGAATACCTGTTCCCGCCAGTTCGGCGGCAAGCTGGCGCGTCAGAGCGTTGAGCGCGGCTTTAGAGATGCTATATGCTGGTGTGCCCGCTCCCATATGCGCGAGCGATCCCGCTTCGCTAGAAACATTGACGATGCGACCAGCCCGGCTTTTGCGCAAGAGTGGGAGAAAGGTCTGACACATGCGCCAGGCGCCGAAGGTGTTGGTTTCTAGCGCCTCGTGAACAAGGGCCAGGTCAGCCGTTGACGTTTGCTGCCAGGTATCATAGAGGATGGCTGCATTGTTCACGAGAATGTTCAGGCATCCGAATGTATCGGCTACCTCTGAGGCGAGGCGCTCGATGCTCTGTTGATCGGTCACATCGAGCTGGCGCGGCAAGATTGCTAGCCCAGCTTCGATGAGTGGTTGGGCTGCCAGCTCTCCCTTACGAAGATCGCGTGCACCCAGGATCACCCGTATACCTCTGTGGGCGAGCTGGCTGACTACTTCCAGGCCGATGCCGCGATTGGCGCCGGTCACGAGCGCGATCTGCTGTATCCTCTGTCCTGACATGTACACTGCTCCTTAGAGATCTCAGCTTAATCTCTCTATAAGATACACCAGGAAGGGAAGTCATGCTATTGTCTTTGTGCGCTTTTTGTTGAAATTGTGCGTCAGCTTATCGTTGGTAGGCTGGCTCGTGTGTGGAAACATAGCTGGCAAAAACCAGGCTTAGCTAAGAGACTCTTTGCCTGATCACGTATTTTCGCTAGCTTCCTGAGCACGCAACGCCTGATTTCCTTTGAACACCAGCGTGCATAGAGGGATGCCGATCAGGAGGATCATACCAGCGAGGGCAAGCAGCGTGGCCGGAGAGAGCAGAAGTCCCAGTGCTGCGAAGAGGCCATATGCTGCCAGATTGGCGACAGATCCTATGGCATTAAAGAAGGAATAGACACGTCCGCGAAGATGATTCGGGATAGAGTGGGCCAGAAGCGTTTGGAACGAGAGGAGACCGCAGGCATTGCCCACGCTGACCACGAAGAAAATAGGCAGAATCCAGGTTGGCCCTGGGTGCAAAAGAAAGAGCAGGTATGCCAGGCCCGCTACTACAGGGGCATAGAGCATGAGCGTTCGCTTCGAGATCCGTTCGTCGAGCAGGCCGATCAACCAGGCCATAAAGGCCATACTTCCTGCGAGCACCACGCCAGTGATTCCATAGAGTTGATCGCTGAGTGTAGCTGAGAGTCCCAGGGAGAGCTTAATGTAGAGGACTGTGCCCAGGGCTGAAGCAGCGCTGACAATAATAAACACCACGTGGTAGCTGGCAATATAGCGTAGAGCAGCGTTTTGCCAGAGGAAGGAAAGGCCTACTCCCAGGTCTTGTAAAAAGTTTTTCGCTGGGTCCTGGCGTTCTACATTGGCTACAGAGATCGTTAGCGTCAGGAGAAATCCTACGGTAAAGGTCGCAGTATCGAAGAGAAAAGCCGCTCGCGGTCCACCCGCCAGGCCAATGATGATAGCTGCTAGCATCGGTCCGATCACTTGCATCGTCTTGTAGCCCATATAGGAGAGGCTTATCGATTTCGTGAATTGTTCCTGCGTAATCTGAGGAATTGTCGCTGAATATGTGGCAAGAAATATCGCCTGCATAATAGCAGCCAGCAGCGCCAGCACATATAATTGCCAGACGCTTGTGCTCAGGAACATCCCCAGGGCGCAGCCAATGCGCACAAAATCGGCCACCAGCAAAAGCGTGCGTCGATTCCAGTGGTCGACGAATACGCCGGCAATGGGTCCAATTACGATGAGAGGGAGCATTTCCACGCCAAAGCCCAGTCCTAATCCCACCGGAGATTTCGTGATCTCGTACACGAGGAGCGGAAAGGCGATATCTGAGACGGCATCGCCAAGCTGAGAGATCGTCTGACCAGTCCACAGGCGTATCCAGTTGCCATTGTGAAACACATCGCGGTACGTGACCTGGCGCTTCTCCGCGGTGGAACGTTCCATGAAGTACTCCTCACACAAAGGCGTCAGAGGAGAACGTGAGGTTCTTCACCGACGCCACTGACAATCTATTTGCCAAAGGAAAGGAGGTACATTCTTACCAGCCCTCAACAGTGCCAGGTTGGGGAGTCAAGCTTTCTACCTCCTTTCTCACCACATAGAAGTGTATTTTTACCAGATAGAATCTGTGCCAAGTTTGGGAGTCCAGATAGAATCTGTGCCAAGTTTAGGTGCCATGCTTTTCACCTCCTTTCTGTCGTGGACTCTACCTGCCGATATATCGTTCGGGTAAGTAGAGGGAACAATTCCTGTAATGCCTCCAGCAATCTATGTACCGGATGATCGTAGGTATCTTTTTTTCTGAAAACTGCCTGCATCGGCCTGTTAAGCCACGCATCCTTTTCTCGCTACGATGCCGCTCGTACGGGGAGAGGGATTAGTTCTTGCATTGGACGAGAGAGGCTGTATACCTGCTCGTCATCACGCTCCCGCCCCTGCTTGAAGGCGCGATCTACAAGGTTGGCGAGATGCTGCCGATGCCAGCGCGGCATGAGCATGTATTCCAGATCCACATAGTTAAACCAGCCTGTCTCTGTCACCTCGTACCACTCGCCTTTATCTATCGCCAGCCCTTGCTTTACTGCTAGTTCCAACGTCTCGCGCGTCTCTGCATCCACTCGCTCCCAGTCAATACGCTTCTTATCGAGCGTGCCCCGATAAGGAAAGTACACAATGCCTTTCTCTGCATCATTGAGAACATGCCAGGCGTTAAACCAGGGTTTGTCGGACTTGCCCAGCAGGCGATCCATGTATTCCGCACGATTGGCAATGCCACTCGTTACCCGTGAGCCAAACATCGAAACTGCTCCAACACCGTAACTATCCAAACACTCGTCTCCATATCCATAGACGAGATCGTGATAGCGAAAAGTCGGAGTATGCTGTACCACCACCCGCTGCCCCCACGTCTCTTGTGTTTGTTTTGCATAGCTGTACCCGTTGATTGGCACATATCCGTGTGCCCGCAGATACTCGTTGAGAAAGAGTCGATAGCTCAGTTTAGTGCTCGCTGACAAGGGATGTCGCCCTGCCTCGCGAAATGCCTGGTGCAACTTACGCTGTGTGCTCGCGTTATTGAGTGGATAGCAATCTATCGACGTTGTGCCCAGTGCCAGGTAGCCATTGACATCAGCTATCAGCTCATCGAGCGTTTGGCCTGCCATTCCATAGAGCAGATCCATATTTGTGTACGGAAATCGCTCGTTCGTCCATGCGGCCACTTGCTGAATCTGCTCCACCGTAGCGGTGAGATCAAAGAGCTCGCGATACTTGGGGTTAAGTGTCTGTGCCCCAAAGCTGATCCGATTGACCCCGATCTCGCTCATAGCCTGGAGTTTCTCCAGGGTGACGCTCTTTACCTCGCACTCGAACGTGAACTCTTGCAGGTCACGGGTATCAAAGTGGTGATGGATAGCTTCACCCAAACGCCGAATCTGGTCTGGCTCTAATACTGAAGGCGTGCCACCACCAAAATAAATCGTATCAATAGGCTGATGAGCCAGAGCGGCGAACTTGTGCTTGTATGCGATCTCATTGAGGAGTGCCTGTACGTAATGCTCAACCTCGTCCTTATGGGTGTAGGAAGCGCGCTCGAACGGGCAGAAGCTACAGATAGTTTCACAGAAAGGAATATGGAAATAGAGAGCACGGCGGTGTGGGTGATAGTCTGTCAGTTCTTTATAGATATCCCAGGGATTGGCTATTTTATGCTCATCGCTCACAAAAGGATAATACCAATTATAAACTGGGATCTGCTTATCGAATTTGAGCAGCGTCGCATAGGAGTTTATTTGCAAGTCTAAACTCATGGTAAGCATGGATCTGTCCCTCTCGCTTCCTAGTCTAGCAGTTGACCGTCATACACTTCGGCTGTGGATTCGTTATGCTCATCTACATCATAAAGTAGGAGATTCACGAATTAGCCGTGAATTTTTCACCGCTCCCCTGTATACTAGAAGATAGAAATGTTGTTGAGAAAGGTAGGTCTCAACAATCTCTAGTACTGGTAGTTAGACTACCTAAGTTTTGCCCTAATAGATCCTGCTGGCAAACCCTGATGACTCACTTAGGCAGTGCGGTTCTCTAGAAGAGTTGATCAGCGAAGGAGGGATTCTATTTTTCTTGCACCAATTTGCATAGAGAGGAGCAAGCTATGACAGGTGTAAGGCGCCTTCAGGGCAATTTTGGCTCAGTTCTGATGCGCTTTCGCAAGCGAGCAGGTATGACGCAAAAGCAATTAGCGCAGCGGCTTAGCATGCATGCAAATACGATTTCTTCGTGGGAACTAGGTTCCTATTTGCCCGAGAGCCGAGGGCTGGTACTGGAACTGGCCTGGCATCTCTCTCTTGATGAGGAAGAGACGCGAGAACTTCTAGAAGCAAGTTTGGCCGGATTGGCTCCTTATTGGGGGATTCCTCTGCGGCGCAATCCATTCTTTACGGGACGCGAAGCGGTACTGGAGACCATGCACGCGTACCTGGTCCCTGATCAAGCGGGAGGGCTGATCAGATCATGTGCCATCCATGGCCTGGGAGGAATTGGTAAAACACAGACAGCTCTGGAATACGCCTATCGGTACGCGTTCTCTTATAGCGCCCTCCTCTGGATCGCTGCAGAAACTAATGAAAGTATTATCGCTAGCCTGCTATACATTGCTGACCTGCTCCAACTTCCAGGACGGGGGGAAGCTGATCAGCACCGAATAGTGACAGCTGTGCATCGTTGGCTGAGCAGCCACAAAGAGTGGTTGTTAATTTGTGATAATGTTGAAGATTTTGAGCTCTTGTTTCGCTTTTTGCCTCCAACTTATCAGGGTGCGATTCTTCTCACCACCCGAAATCCTGTGCTAGGCACGCTTGCGCGCAAAATTGAACTAATGTCAATGTCGCAAGAGGAAGGCATGCTATTTTTGTTGCGCCGTAGTGGTGTCCTTCCTACTGAAGCGACTAACTCACAGATGCACAATCTTGCCGAATACTGCACAAATGTATATACCACGACCTGCGAACTGGTTAGGATGATGGAGGGGTTACCCCTGGCTCTCGATCAGGCCGGGGCCTATATTGATGAAACGGGATGCAGTCTCATGGATTACCAACAGTGTTATGAGAAGCGGCGTAAGCAGTTACTCTCGCAACGTGGCACTCCAACAGGGGATCATCCTCGATCTGTTGTGGCTACTCTCCTGCTGGCCTTCCGGCGAATCAGACAGCGCAGCCCTGTAGCTTTTGATTTCTTATGTTGTTGTGCATTTTTGTCCCCTAAAGCCATTCCTGAGGAACTATTTAAGTCTAGCGTCACTTCTCTGGGAGAGACGCTTGATCTTGTTGCAGCTGATCCTTGCCAACTCGACCAGGCTATAGCTATCTTACGAAGCTTATCTCTGGTGCAGCGCTTCCCCGAGACACAAACTATTTCTCTTCATAATCTTGTACAGGTAGTCCTGCGTGAGGAGCTGAGCGAGCAAGAGCAAATGATGTGGAAGAAGAGAATTATCGCAGCACTAAATGCTATTTACCCTGAACCAACCCACTGCGATTGGAAGCAATGCGAACGCCTCTTACCGCATGTGCTATTGTATGCCACAGCTATGTCGGATCACTTGGAAGATCTGGAACTGGCAAATGTGTTATGGAAAACTGCCGCTTATCTACTCATCCGTGTGCAATATGAACAAGCCCAGGCATTATATCAAAGAGCCTTACATATCCGAGAGCAAGCCTTAGGACCTCACCATCCATTGGTAGCCTTCCCACTCAATGGGCTTGCCCTCCTCTTCTCTGAACAAGGGAAGAACGAGCAGGGTGAGGCATTATGCCAGCGGGCTTTACATATCCGAGAGCAAGCCTTAGGACCTCACCATCCATTGGTGGCTCAAACCCTCAACAACCTGGCAATACTCTACAAGAACCAGGGGAAATATGAACAAGCGGAGCGCGCGTGCCTACGTGCATTGTACATTATAGAACAAGCAGGAGAAGATAAAAACCCCGATATAGCCAACACACTCAATAATCTGGCGATCCTTTACTTCAGGCAGGGAAAATATGCACAGGCCGAGCCCCTGTACCTGCGTGCTTTACAGATCTGGGAGCAGGCACTAGGGCCTGAACATCCCCAGATAGTCGCCCCGCTCTCTAACCTGACGAACCTCTATAGGGAGCAGAGAAAATATGAAAAGGCCCAAAATGTATGCCAGCGAGCATTAGACATTGTTGAACAGGCCTGGGGCCCGCAGCATCCCATCCTGGCCATTCCGCTCGCCAACATGGCGAGTGTTTATAGAGAGCAAGGGAAGTATGAGCAGGCTCATGCGCTCTATCAGCGTGTATTGGATATATCGGAGCAAGCTTTGGGACCTGAGCATCCCAATCTGGCCGAGCCACTTACCGACCAGGCAAATATCTACAGAGAGCAAGGGAAGTATGAGCAGGCATATGCGCTCTATCAGCGAGCTTTGCAGATCAGGGAAGAACATCTGGGACAGCGCCATCCCGAAACTGCGCAAACACTATATGATCTGGCATTATTGTATGAGAAGCAAGGACATCATAAGCAGGCCCGGTCGCTGTTCCAACGTACTTATACGATCTTCGAACAATGTTTAGGCAAAGGTCATCCCGAAACTGTAAAAGCAAGAGCTGATTATCAACGATCGTTTGCAAGGAAGAGAAGTACTACGAGGATTATGAATGACCAACTGCATACACAAGAGGAAGAAGCTTGGCAAGCAATCCTGCCCCCGCTTAAGATATCTCGTGGCCCCTGCTCTAGAAAAACTGCGGGCGAAGAAGCTGATCCACTTACAGCATTCTTCACTGCTTGCTGTGAACTACACCCTCAGGCCAGGTGCCGAGCTAGCGACCTCTGGCGAGCTTATGAAGAATGGGTGAAGGATCATCAAGAACGTTTTCCTCTCTCCCGCCGAGCCTTTAGCAGACAGCTGCAAATTCATGGGCTTCAAGCTGAACGCACCAATCGCGAGCGACTCTGGAGAGGCATTGAGTTATTAAAGGAAGTTCGTGACATGAAGTGACGCGATAGAAGCATTGGCCTGTCAGTGTGATCCTGGCGTTATCTAGACTTTACGCTAGCCCTGTTAATGACTTCATGAAGCAGTTCCCTTTGGTAGGAGAGACCACGACATTTCAGTTGATTCGTAACGTGCTACGATTGCTGATAGTGAGCGGCTTCACGTTGCTGGGCTTGTGTGTAGGATCTGTAGCGCTAGGTAGTATGGCGCATACTGCCATTGCTAACACCGCACTATGCGCGTGCACCTTGCCTTGTCCACGCAGTTGAGCAGGGAGAGCCGCCAGGGCAGCCCTCAGAGAACCAGGAGCTGGATCACGTCTGTCTTGCCTGGTAAAATATTACACCCTCGAATATTCCGTGCCAGCAAAATCGTGGCTCAAGGTTAACCTGGAACGTTCATAGCCGAGATCAACAGCATGTAGACATTTCAGTATGTGAAATTTTTGCTCTTGATAAAACTCCTTTATCTCTATTCATAAATCACTCCCGTCCTGGAGGATTTCTACATACCCTTCCGTTCCATTGACCCGAATTCTTTGCCCATTTTTTATCAGCCTGGTAGCGTTTTCCACGCCTACAACTGCAGACAGGCCGTACTCTCTGGCAACTACAGCGCCGTGGGTCATCATTCCGCCCACTTCCGTCACTAAGCCCTTTATGGAGAGAAAAACCGGTGTCCAACTAGGGTCGGTATATGTGGTGACAAGAATTTCATCTTC
Organism: Ktedonosporobacter rubrisoli; assembly: GCF_004208415.1. Classification (GTDB taxonomy): domain Bacteria; phylum Chloroflexota; class Ktedonobacteria; order Ktedonobacterales; family Ktedonobacteraceae; genus Ktedonosporobacter; species Ktedonosporobacter rubrisoli. The sequence goes on from NZ_CP035758.1 coordinate 10,723,029, forward strand.
CTCTAGATTGTCGGCATCCTCCATATTTAAAATGACCCGAGCCCGCCCTTCGACAGTGCCAGATGAAACAGGTATGCCCGCCAAAGCATCTTTCGGGATGTTAGCGGTATCGTATTCGCCGGATAGAACCTCGCCCTCGGAGGTCATCACGCGCGGAGGCGTCAACTTCTCATAGATCTCATATTCCTTTTTTCGCTGCGTTATGAGGCTGTAATCAAGTTGGTTTGTACGAACGGCCTCCCGGAGTTCCTCAAAAGTGAGAAAATAGATATCCTCCTTCTCCCGGATAACGCCTTGCTGCACGAGTTTGATGGCCTCCTTCAGTAGAGCCTGCTTGATGATCCAGTAATGCCAAACCATCAAGTACTTCGGGTATTCTCGATAGCCAATAAAATTGCGCAAACGGCTAATCATCTTTTTGGTCTTGTTCGCCTTGTGTTTTCCATCGGGCAACTGTTCCAAACGGTTGAGGAGATCCTGCTCCTTCTGCTGCGCTTCCAGCAGACCCTGCTCAAATAGGGCATTATGGGTACCCGGGGCAACGCTTTTGATGGTGCTAAGAATTATGGGGGCCAGCGTGCTCGGCTGTTCGCTCCACCGAGGCCTTGTGATATCGATCTCGCCGGCACAACGCATGCCATATTTTTCAAGATACGCCTGTATGGAGTGGCTGACAGCATCGCCACCTTCCAGTCTAGCAAGATCTGCAAAAAACGTCTCGTCATTGGCGTGTTGCAGATACTCCATCACCGCTGGATAGGGCCTAACGGCGTCGGCAACATCCAACAGGTCCAGCCCCATTTCAGATGTCACGTTGTTGGCTACTGATTGGGTAAGTGAATCTGCGGCACTCTTTTCACCCAGCCACTTTTTCATGTTCTTGTTCAGCCAGGTTGCTACATAAGTCCCAACGTAAATTGTGCCCATGTTGCGTGGATCATACATGGCATCTTTTAATTGCATATGCGCCTGGAGAATAAAGGCAAATAGTTCGTCGCCAGACAGGTTTGCCATCCTTTGCTGCCGATCTCTCATAGATGCCTTATTCTGAGACATGAGCTTTTGAACGATGGTTGCGTCGTTTTTGCGGTATATCTTGATGGCCTGGATGGGTAGTGCCCATGAGAAATATCCTGCACCCATATCAAAGGCTCTTTTCCCGTGCGACAATGTTTTCATAAAAGCTTTTCGCTTCATTAAGCCCTTGAGCGCGTTGTACATGAGTGGGTCGATTTTGCCCAGAGCGAAGAGGGCTATCCATCGCCCAAGGGGAGAAGCCAAATCTGGCGCCAAATCGAAGAACAACCTTCCGCCGATTTGAAAGAGGGGAGTTCCCTCGAAGCCGAATTGAAAAAAAGATATCCCCAATGGTTTCATGGCATCTGTCATCATCTGTTGATGGCTAAAAGACACATACACATGGCTTTTCCCATTCTGAACGTCCGGTAGGGGATAAAGGGTGGTGATGGGACGGCTCTGTACGATAGAGAAGGTATCGTCAGCCTGACACCATTCAATATCCTGGGGGCGGCCGAAATATGCCTCGATACTTCTTCCCATATGTTCAAGCTGTAAAATCTGTCTATCTGTCAGTGTTTGCATATTCTGGCGTCCGGCCTCGATCCTCTTCTCCTCAGTTCCCCCTTCTTTTAAGGCGTAGATTGCCAGCTTCTTATTTGATATCTTCTTGTCAACGATTCTGCCGTCGCGTACCTTATAGATATCTGCATTAACTAGACCGGAGACCAGCGCTTCACCGAGCCCACAGCTTGCATCGATGGATGTAACCTTCCTGTTGGAAGTGATGGGATCGGCAGTGAACATGATCCCCGCAGCCTGAGGGAAGACCATTCGCTGGATGACCACAGACAGAAGGACCTTGCGGTGATCGAAGCCATTTTGAATGCGATAGGTTACGGCACGGTCGGTAAAGAGCGAGGCCCAGCACTTGCTGATATGCTGCAAGATGGCATCTTTTCCGATAATATTTAAATAGGTATCTTGCTGCCCGGCAAATGAGGCTGTTGGAAGATCCTCCGCGGTAGCACTGGAACGTACGGCATACGCATTGTGTTCACCAAGTTGTTCAAGATGACTGGTAATCTCATTATCGATACGCTTCGGGATAGCTATCCCTTCGATGAGCTTGCGGATTTTTGCGCTGATTCCACTAATGCCTTCCCGGTTGTCTCCTTTTAGGAGGGACAACTGATCAAGCAATAAATGAATCTCTTCATTATTACCGACGATTGCTTTATACGCTTTGGTGGTAATACAAAAACCCTCAGGTACTCGTATCCCCTCAATCCTGGAGAGTTCTCCAAGGTTCGCGCCTTTACCTCCAACGTGCGCAAGCTTTGTTTTATCGATTTCCCGAAAACCAAGTACATATGCATTCATGTATGTTTCCCTTTCAATTTTTACAAGGTCTTCCCAGGATCGGCAAACGGCGAGGCATCTCCTTCGTCATGAGCTTTCTCTCTTCTTTTGTTCAATGCAGCGGTCAATTGCGCCTGCATCTCTTCGGCTTGTCTGCGCATTAACGCTTTTCCTGCTTCGAGGTTCGCCCCCGCTTGCGGCGCGAGCAAGAGCTCGCAGAACTCGGCAACCGTTTCTACCAGCTCTGCAAAAGATGGCCGATCCTGCCTGTTGGAGTCATCGGGCGCTACCCTCTTATGAGAAGAGAGGGCAACAAGGATGGAAGGAGCCAGAGCATCCAGGATGAAGGCAATTGCTCTCGTGTTGATGTCCTGACGAACAACCCCAGCTGCTTGCATTACCTGGAGAAAATCACGTGTTGGGCCGGGATCAGGCGGCCAATAGGCAAAGATATTGCCTGGTCTTGAGAGATATTTGCCAAACGTCTGCTCGTCCCTGATATACATTGCAGTCATCAATGGTAACTGCTTGAGGACAACGAGTAGACTCCGATAGACGCTGCCGACCGAACCTCCCAAAGGATCGCTATCGAGATAGTGATTCCACATTTTCAGATAGATGTTCATTTCCCGGAGGAGCACAGCTTCTACCAAAGCATCCTTTGATGGGAACAACAGATAGACCAGCTTGCGGTTTAAACCCACGGCATCGGCAACATCGCTCATCGTCAATTTATTGTATCCATGTCGAAGCAGCAGATCAGCGGTCACATCTAGGATGGTCCGTTCGCGTTCTTTCTCATCAACACCCATAACTTCTCACTTTCACAAATATTGTTTATTTGTGAATAAATTATAGACTCCCATTTGTTAGAGGTCAAGATTTCTAGGGGCGGAGTGAAGGTTGTTGCCACCAGAGGGCAAAGTAATTACTGAGGTGGAAGGTAGGAGTTGCTGAGATGCTGAGCCATGTGGAGCATACCCCAAATTTTTAAAGAGACATAGGTTGCGCGGAAGTACAGGTAAAGGGCGTAAATAGTGAATCCTTATCAGCACGAAATGTGGGATTTTTGCATAGAGAGTGAGCAACTCAACTATTGAAAGCTGCTCGACTCACTTTTGGCGCGTATCATCTCGCGCCATTTTTGTGTGTTAGGCGGATCTGGCGCTTCAAGAAATTGGCTTGTGAACAAGCACACTCTTGCGCTTCTTCCCAGAAAGCAGAGGTATTTCTCCTTATTTGTAAACTCAGGCCACGAATGTTGCGGCGAATCTTCCAATGGTTGAGCCTATTCTAGCTTCGTTCCGGATCATAGACGAGTTCGTAGAGGTTGCCATCGGGGCCTCGAAAGTGTTGCCAGGCATAACCATCGGGCCTATCATCGTGCACTGGCCCTATCAGTTCGATTCCCGCTTGCACCAACTCCTGGCTCGCCTGATAAATATCCTCGACCAGGAAACCACAGGCGATGGAATCGGGCGCAAAATGTTGGTTAGTTTCATCTGGGCTGAAGATCTCGACCTTATCTCCGCTTGGGAGTTGAAAAAGCGTGAAATCGTGCCCGCGATATGTCAATGGCAAATCCATAACGTTTTGCAGGAACAGCTCTACCTCAGCAAACTTCTCTGTTTTGATCCCCATCCATACAAGCGCCTTTACCTTCATAATTGCTCATCTCCTCCTTCCTTTCCTTTGCCTTCGGCGGCTGACAACAGCCAGCAGCCCATGCATCATTGAGATTATAGGTTCTGAGACCTCTCTGCGCGTCGTCCGAGAAGGCAAACCTTGCGCAAAAGTCTGCTGGTCATTTTTCTAGAGGGCTAAACTTCCCCTCATTAACTGTGTTCGGAATAACTTTTGATTTCTGTATCTCAACGATAGTAAGGCGGCAAGATTTCATTGAACTCTACCATTTTTCCAGCTCTGTATACTCCTTAATAGAAGCAGGTATGCAATAACTTGCTCGAAAAAGCCTCCAAAGGGCAAGAACGGCGCTGTTATCTGGTACTTCTTCCAGAAACATAGCAAGCCCGCAAAAAAAGGAACCAGATTCGCGACTATTCATTTATAAAAGGAGTCTCTAGATGAAACGTTTACTACCATTTGCGCTGCTAACCTTTTCTATTTTGGGAGCAGTTCTGTTCACTATGAGCCAGATGAGCCAGGGCAGTTTAGCACATGCCAGTTCCAACAAAAATCTGGCCCCAGTCTACGAGCATAATCAAGCTCACTTCTTTGGCAATCCGAACCACAAAACTGGAGACCGCATAGAATTCGCTAACCAGGTTTACGATGCCAACAACGAAAATGTCATTGGCTCTTCTGATGGTGAGTGTTTCTTTGCCAGCGAGACCGTCTTTCAATGTGACTGGACACTGATGTTGCCTGATGGCAATATTGTCATTTCAGGAGCGCAAAACGATCAGCAGGCCAATACAGTTTATGCGATAGTTGGCGGAACAGGAGCCTACTCCCATATCCAGGGCGAGGTTACTCTAACTTCAATCGGGAAGATAACTAACGGCGAGGCTCCCCAGTACAAATATACTTTCCACCTCTAGCAGCCGTAAAGGCATAAAGGGAGAATAGTGGAATTCTAAGAACTGGCTCCATCCTGGTGAAAGCAGAGCAGCAAGAAAGGCATGGCGCTTCATTCTCTGCACAGACAAAGGTGCGCCATCCTGGCTAGAGAAGTTCATCATTCATCAGAAGGAGCCAGAACTATTCTGGGAGCTGCATTTGGAGAAATCCTGATGGTTGCATAACAAGGAACATCGCTGAGCAGGTGCCAGCTTTCACCAGACTCTAAGTTTTGTTCGGCGCAACAATCTTTTTCGGGCCGGGGTATCGCGGCAAACTGAAGCCCCAGCTTTGCCCTCAGTTTGCCTCATCCTCGTTTTTTGTACACGATACTGCATGTAGTTGGTATCAGGGATATGGCAAGGATTCCTTCCCAGGATAGCCATATGAGCCGCTCAAGTCATAAAAACTGCTTTTGCATTCTATCTCAACCATTTCTGGATTTGCCCATAGTTGGAACAGCAAGCGGAAGAGGAATCTCGCCCGAAGATGCCATCTCTCTCACAAGGCAATGGAGGTGTCTATTCTCAGGAATAGACTCTCTCTTTGCACTTTTTGGTCAAACCGTCTTAGGCGGCAAACAGATCAAACAAGGAAGTAGGTGGAACGCCTGAAAGGATTTGGTACGGAGAGATGAAAGCTTTGCCCCATCATAGCCAGCAGCGGCTGAACATAGTAGAGATTGGCGACAGAGAGCGCACAGACTACCGCCATCAGCCAGACCAGCCGACGGTCCAGCGGTGCAGCGCTATCCTGTACAGTGCCGTCAGCCTCTACAGATGCCTGTTGCACATATTCGTTGCTCAATGGAGAAGACCTTTCTAGCGGGGCGGAATCCATCAACGCAGTGACCGGGATTGGAGTATAACCGGTGAACAGCCGTCGCTTGCATTGCTGCAAAAGAGTTCATTACACGATTCTTTCCAGTATACTCTACCTGGCCCTGGAGGCACCTGTCAAAGCTCCAGCATCACGGGGGGCGCGTCATGTTTTTGCACAGCGGGCGACCCACAGGGATCGCCCGCTGTGCTAGAGAAGTTGGGCGCGTGTCACCACCGAAATGGCCTCGGCACGTCGGCTCACTCCCAACTTGCGATAAATACTGCCCACCTGGGTCTTTACCGTGTTGAGGGAGACAACGAGGGTCTCTGCAATCTCAGCGTAGGTGCGTCCAGCGACGAGCAGGTGTAGCACTTTGCGTTCCTGGAGAGAGAGGGGCTCCATCAAAAGGGCATTTTCTTCAGCCTGAGGAGCGTAGGACAGGCGCTTTTGCTGATGGTCTGAGGGCGCGTCTATGGAGGGAACGGGACGAGGCATCCGCCGCTCCTCCTGATCGAAGATTGCGAGCAGTCGTGAAACGTAGGATCTGGAAAAGGCCCCCACCGTCGTCGCATCTGCTCCCTCACGTGGAGCGGTAGAGAGCAGCGTTTGCAGGACCTGTTTTAGTACAGGGCCAGCATCCAAGTACACACGGATATATCCCTCCGGCTCTGTCAACGCGAGCAGGCGTACAGCAGCGTGCGCTGCTTGCTCTTTCTCCCCACTCTGGTGGAGGGCCACTACGTACAGGCCCAGGAACTCAATAGCGAGAAACCTCCTACCTGGATGGTCAAGATGCTCTTTGAAGTGTTGCAACATCTGGACAGCCTCTGAATACTGTCGGAGCGCGAGCAGGACGCGTACCCACACCAGGAACTCTGACTTGCGTGATGGGTTCCACGCGTCGGTGGCGAAGGCGGCCTGTGCGGCCCACTGCGAGGCCAGGGAGTAGTTCTTCTGCGCCAGCCACCATTGGATACGAAGAGTACTTACCCAGGGAGCATAGTAGGTGTATTTCTCCTGCTGAATCAGCGCCTCTCCCTTCTGCAGGGCCTCATCGGCACCCGAGAGGTCTCCCCTGGCTAGCGCGATCTGTGCTGAATAGACTTGCTCTATGATCGGGAGATCCATCTGCTGCCATTGCTGCGCGATGTGTCTTAAACAGCTCACCTCTTCCGCTGCCTCCTCAAGCTTATTCCACGCGTAGTAGACGTTGAAGAGGGTGTGATGTAGATATCCTTCTATGTGTGTATGTCCATTGCTCTGCTTTATGAGCGTCAGCGCCTGTCGACATTCCTGCTCAGCCTGGCGCAGTTGCCCGGCCTGGATAGACGCCATAGCCAGCCAGAGCATCACACGTACCGTCGCCAGGAAATCACCTTCCTGAGTCGCCTGCTGCTTGATCTCGCGAAGACGTGGGAGTAGAGAGGCTCCGTCCCCCTCGGCTGAGATGATCACCCAGAAGGAGATAGAGTGCGAAATCATATTCCAGATTACCTCCTCGTCCTGAGGGAGCTTCTCTGTTTCTTGAGCAAGTAGCTGCTGATGCTCTATGTCATCATGTTTGACGAGTACTTTCAACTCGATTAATGCCCGCAGCAGGCGCATACGCCGTTCAATTAATGCCGCCTCTGCCTCTGTGATCCCCGACTCCGGTTTTCTATGCAGTCCTGCCTCCATACGAGTAAGTGTCCGTTCTACCTGGGCCTGGGTTCTGGCATATACCGCTTCGGTGCTCTCGTGGGCAACGTTGAGCAAACGTAGCTCGGTATTGAGAGTCAGGCGTGCATGTTTCCAGAGGATCGCATCTGGCAACTCCTGTAGCCAGTTGTGGACAATTTGCGCCTCACCGCGCAGCCAGAAGCGTCGGGCTTCTCTTTCCAAAAGAAGGGCCACGTATGGGTAATCAGATGCGGCTATTGCATGGACAATGGCCTCCCGCATCTCACCTTGAGCCTCGTACCAGCGTGCAGCACGTTGGTGTAGCCCCGGAACCAGTTCAGGCTGGCTCACGTGCAAACGAGTGCGCAGGGCCTCGCGAAAGAGATCATGGTAGCGATACCACTGCTGCTTCGCGTCCAGTGGCACGACAAAGAGGTTGGCTCTCTCCAGTTCCTCCAGCATCTTCTGGCTTGCAAGTTCACCCGACCCGGAGGTCACTGCCTGGCATAAGGCCGCATTCATGCGCGTTAAGATCGATGTTTGGAGCAAAAAGTGCTGGAGCGGAAGCGGCAATCGTGCGAGAATATCCTGCTGTACATAGTCCAGTACAAAGCGGTGGGAGCCCGTAAAGTCCTGGATAAAGGTATTGAGATCATCCCGTTTGTGCAAAGAGAGCGCCGCCAGTTGCAGGCCCGCGACCCATCCCTCTGTTCGTTGTTGCAGGATCGCCACGGTTTCTTCTGAAAGAGAGAGGCCCATCCTTTGCAGGAGAAAGGAGGCCGTCTCCTGCTCGGTAAAGCGGAGATCTCCCTCGCGTATCTCGACCATCTGCGAACGGACACGCAATCGGGAAAGGGGAAGTTCGGGATCAGTACGTGTTGAGAGCACCAGGTGCAGAGTGTCTGGCAGATGATCAAGCAAGAAGATCAGTGACTCGTGGATAGCCAGATCCTCGATTACATGGTAGTCATCCAGGATAAGGACCATATCTCTGTCCACCTTTACCAACTCATTGAGCAGGAGTGCAAGGATGGCCGAGAGTGGAGGCGAATCCTGGGAGTGCAGCAGCTCCAGCGCCTCCCGCCCAATTGTGGGCAGACAGGTACGCAGGGCGGCGATGACTGAGGCCCAAAAGCGGGGCGGCTCATTGTCCAGCGCGTCCAGGGAAAGCCAGGCAAGGGAGGCTTCTTCCCCCTCGTCTGCCCGTCGCGCACAATCAGCATCCCATGCCGCAAGCAACGTGGTCTTCCCGCTACCAGCCGAGGCTGAGATCAACGTCAAACGATACAGGGAGACGGTATTCAGATCACGGAGCAAGCGAGGCCGCTCTACCAGACCTGGCGGTAGTCGGGGGACAGAGAGCTTGGTAGAGAGTAACACCTCCGATGGCAGAGGAGGCGCGATTGGCGCCTGTGCAGGAGGGACAGGTGAAGGGCGAGCTCCGGCTTCAACTCCGGCTCTTAATATACGGGCCTCTTCTTCTAAACGAGCGGTAGTGACTCTGGCTGTGCGCCCGAGATAGCGCTTGTGGGTGCGCCTACCAACTGTATGATAGGCATACCAGTATGCTCCTCCCCTGGAACGGTTCTCTTGATAGACATTGAGGTCGCCACATCTCCCATGAAAGGTAAAGGAGGAGACCGAGCCAAGCCAGCTCTGCCATGCAGCATCATCTGCTGGATGAAAATGCTGCATGGTTTGCTCTCCTGTAGTGAGCTTATAATAATCCTGCTCCGCCGACCAGGTGAGGACGTGAAGAGGCAATCTGGGCATCTGCTTCGCTCCATGTCTTTCTTGTTCTTCCCAATGATACACCGTACCTCCCAACATTGTAGGAGTATATCACACACCGAGCAGGACGCAAAAGGGCGCTCCTGCTGGATCGCGAAGAGACCGGCGCATGCAAACCACCGGCGGAATACCCGGCGCGAAACCGACATCTATTGCGCGCCTTCAGGCAAATCATCAATCACCTGTCTTTCACGAACACAGGTGATGTTACTTGCGCGGCTGCTGGCTATACTCGTAGCAGTAGAGAACATCCAACACACCTGTACGAGAGGGGAGACAACAGATGTACGTTTCAATTCGCATCAAAGGGCATCTGGATCTATCGTGGCAGGAGTGGCTAGAGGGATTACAGATCAAGCATGAGAGAGACGGTACATCATTGCTGATCGGAACCCTCAGGGATCAGTCAGCACTTCATGGAGTGCTCAAAAAGATTGGTCATTTGAGCTTACCCCTGCTCTCGCTCGAAAGCAGCGAGAGGCCACAAAACGAGGGCTGAAGCCCTCTAAACCGGACAAGCAATAACATTGAGAGGAGAAAATCACATGAACAAAGTTATCAGCGGCCCTACGATGTCATTAGATGCTTTCGTTGCCGGACCCAACCAGAGTTTTGAAAATCCCTTTGGGGACATCGATGAAAAGATCCTCCATGGCTGGATAGTTGAGGAACCAGAAAAACACCAGGCTGCGTTTACGGATGCAGGTGCGTTCATTCTAGGCAGCAACATGTATGGCCCAAAGGAAAAGCGAGAGAGTCCTGACTGGAAGGGCTGGTGGGGAGACAATCCCGTCTACCATGCACCGGTCTTTGTGCTGTCTCATAAGAAACGAGACCCTATTGTCATGGAGGGAGGCACCACCTACTTCTTCATTGCAGACGGCATTGAAGCAGCCCTCGCTGCCGCAAAGGAAGCGGCTGGACAGAGAGATGTTGCGGTCATGGGCGGCGCCAATACGATCAATCAATACTTAGCAGCCGGGCTTCTTGATGAGCTATGGCTCACATCGTGCCTGTCACCATGGGGCAGGGAGCACGTCTCTTTGAGAACGTTCCGGGTCTGCAACTTGAACCTCTTGAAATAAGCGGGACCCCATTGGTTACTCATATCAGGTATCGTGTCATCAAGAAATAACCCCGCATCTCGCGGATGTTCGGGTTAACCCGCACGCTGATCTGGGACTCCAGGCCCAGGAAAGAGCAAGATTGGAGAAGTTTTTGTGAATCCATGGCTTCATACGGTTTGTACTGGCAGCTTCTAAGCTTGAAAGGAGAGACAAAAGATATGAGTCAAGTCGACGAAAGAAAGAGACCAGGAATCTTGCGAATAGGAATCATAGTGCTCACCGTGTATACAGCAGCGTACCACCTCTATCTGAGCATCGCTCTCTTCGGGATGCTCTCGACAGGGGCACCTCCTCCTGAAGGCGCTACCTCGGAAGGGTTGTGGATGTTTGCCATCCTGTTCCTGCTCAACTGCATTGGCTACCTGTTCCTGGTCTACGCGCTCTATCAGCGCCGGTTTCAGCGGTTTCACCGTCTCACACGCTGGCTGCTTATTGGATATACAGCACTGACGATTCTGCTGTGGTATCTCATGGCAAGCAGTGTGGCAAGCCTGCCGGACTATAGCGATAAGGCTGCGGAAGCCTTGCTGATCGTTCTCCTGCTCATAGAGGGCTGGCAGGCTCGGCAGTCACATTCCCTCGTCTCAGCTCTGTAGAGAAGTGATAGGAGCTTATCAAGCAGATATGGAGGAAAGCATGCGAAAGATCGTATGCAAGAGATGTCTAGTGAGAAGTTTCACCAGCGCAAGTCGAGAACAGAGGAGGTCAAATGTCTAGATCAGTGCTTTATATGTCGATGTCCCTCGACGGCTACATCGCCGGTCCCAACGATACACCGGACAACCCGGGCGGCGACGGCTTCATGCGATTGCATGAGTGGTACGGGGAGAACTTTCATCCGAAAGGGCCAGCCGGAGAAGTGGTAGACGAAGAGAACGCTTACGGGGCGATCGTGGCGGGTCGGCGGACCGTGGAGCAGGTCGATCACTGGGGCGGAGAGCGTAACGGTGTCCGCATCTTCGTGGTCAGCCATCGCCCCCCCGGTCCTTCGGTGGCCAACTATCCGTTAGTGACGTATGTGACTGATATCGTCAGCGCGATGGCACAGGCTAAGGCCGAAGCCCTGGAGCGCAACGTGCTGGTACATGGTGCTTATACGGCCCAACGGGCACTCGAAGCCGGGGTGCTGGACGAATTGCAGATCCATTTGATCCCAGTGCTCTTCGGCGATGGCCGACGGCTCTTCGACGTGTTGCCGTCACGCGTCGAGTTAGAGATCGTCAGGGTGGTCGATACGCCGCAGGCCACACACATCCGCTACCGCGTCCGGAGCTAACGCCGGTCGAGAGCGACCACATGGCGCGTGGTTGGTCGGGTGAGCCTCCCGGATCGAGAGCGTGTGAGAAGTCGCGACTTCTCGGATTCAGAAGCTTTGGTTTCTTGAGCTCAATGTCCCAAGAAATCAACGTTTTCTGGACAGCAGCTTTGCATACCCTGATGGTCCTAGAGCGGCGTGCCTTGCGTGGTTGCTCAGGCTGCTTCTCCGTTTGGATAGGCATATTTGCCCGCCTCTATGGGTCAGCCTCATAGAAATTTCTGGTGGGCAGGAGATGCGCCTATGACGGCGATTGAACGAACCGCCTATCCTCGCTTCAAGCAGATCCTCTCGGCCAAAGATCTCGCAGAAGTCTATACGCCCACGCCTCAAGAACGCTTGATGGCTCATCGCTCTACCAAAGGTCGTGTTGCCGAAGTCGGGTTTCTTATCCTGCTCAAAACGTATCAACGCCTGGGGCGCTTTGTGCCCCTGAGTGAAGTCCCTTCCTCCATCATTGAGCATATTGCCAAGCCTTTTGAGCCTCAACTCCACGTTTGCGACCTGGACACCTATGACACAAGTGGAACGCGACAACGGCATATCCTGCTCATTCGGGCCTTACAGAAACTCAAACCCTATGGCCCTGACGCACGCACCTGCTTCCTCAAGGCCATGGTAGAAGCAGGTAAAACCAAAGAGGACCTCGCCGATCTCATGAATGTGGCTCTGGATGAGCTGGCCAAGAATCGTTTTGAGTTACCGCCCTTCGCGCTGCTCGACAAGGCAGCCCATCATGTGCGAGCGGTGACCACACGAGGGTTATATCGCCGCGTGTATCAGGCCATACCTGAAGACGCACGAGTCTCTCTTGATGCCCTGTTTACAGTCCAGCCAGGTCAACACCTCTCTCCCTGGGAATTACTCAAGCAGGAACCTGCCAGCCCCACCCTGACCCATATGCGTCTGCTCATTGACCACTTATTTGCTGTCTCTGAACAACGCAAGCTGCTTCCAGCGAACATCTTTGCAGGCGTTGCAGAAGGGAAGGTCAAGCAGTTTGCGACAGAAGCACGGGCTCTCGATGCCACCGAGATGAAAGACCTGGAACCCTACAAGCGGCTGACTCTAGCGGCAGCATTCCTCCTGATGCAATCTGCAGGAGCGTTAGATGATCTGGCTGAAATGTTTATCAAACGGATACTGGCTATCCATCAAAAAGGGAAAGATGCGCTTCTCCAGTACCGCGCCAATCATCAGAGCCGCACAGATGCCCTGGTGCTGACCTTGCGCGATCTGGTGGTAGCCTATGGAAAAGAGGGGACCACTGATGAGCGCCTGGCGGCAATGGCGTCGGTCATTGGCGGCAAAGAGAGCGAGGTCCTGCAGTCGTGTGAAGAACACCTCGCTCACATGGGCAATAACTATCAACAGTTTCTCTGGCCCTTTTACAAAAATCATCGGGCGCAGCTCTTCCGTCTCCTCTCCGTGATGCAACTCTGCTCCAGTAGTCAGGATAAAAGCATGGAAGAGGTCGTGTGCTTTCTCAAAGCGCATGAAAACAGCAAAGGAGATTGGCTTGTCACGGCGACAGTCCAAAATCCTGATACCCCTGAAGAGCAGCGCCTCCCACTGGTCGATCTGGCCTTCGCCTCGGATGCCTGGTGGAAATTTATGACCGGGCACAGCAAACATAGCGCCTGCCCGGACAAAGTCCTTCGACGGCATTTCGAGATCACCGTGTTCTCCCAAATCCTGTGGGATCTCAAATCGGGGGATCTCTACGTTGAGGGGAGCGACCAGTATTCTGACTACCGTGAAGAGCTCATTTCCTGGGAGGAGTATGCACAGCAGGTTGGTGCTTATGGGACGCTGGTTGGCTTGCCCATCAGTGGGCAAGCATTCGTCAACAACTTGCGCGACTGGCTCCATGCCAGGATCAAGCAAACAGATGATGCCTTTCCTTCAAACGAGTATCTGCGCTTTGAAAAAGGGGAATTGATCCTGCGTCCAATGGAGAAGCAGGCCGATCCCGAGGGACTTTCCGCCCTGGAGCAATTCCTGGCAGAACGTCTCAAGCCGATCTCTTTGCTGGATGTTCTCACCCAGACGGAACAATGGCTCAACTGGTCGCGCTTTTTCGGCCCCCTCTCCGGCCATGCTGCCAAGCTGGAGGATGCGGTGGCCCGCTATGTTGCCCTCACGTTTTGTTATGGCTGTAATCTCGGTCCATCTCAAACTGCCCGGTCACTGACAGGAGTAGAGCGTCGTGATCTCTCCTGGGTCAATCAGCATCATGTCACCGAAGAGAAACTGGATGAGGCGATCCGCTGTGTCACGGAGGCATATAATCGGTTCCATTTGCCCAAGTATTGGGGAACAGGAAAACGCGCCTCTGCCGGTGGAACCAAGTGGGAGATGTATGAACAGAACTTGCTTGCAGAATATCATATTAGGTATGGTGAATACGGTGGCATTGGGTATTACCATGTGTCGGATACGTACATTGCCTTGTTTAGCCGCTTCATTCCGTGTGGTGTGCATGAGGGGGCATACATTTTGGATATGTTTGAAAAAGAGCAAGTCTCCATTCGGCCAGAGACAGTGCATGGTGACACCCACGCACAGAGTACGACGATCTTTGGGCTGGCTCATTTGCTGGGCATCTCACTCATGCCAAGGATGAAGAATTGGAAAGACCTGACACTCTTTCGTCCTGACCCAGATATCCATTACGCACACCTCGACAGTCTCTTCTCCGACGCCATTGATTGGGACCTCATTGCCACCCATTTGCCCGATATGATTCGGGTTGTGCTGTCCATCAAAGCTGGGAAGATTGCCCCCTCCACAATCTTACGCAAATTGGGAGCCTATAGCCGAAAAAACAAACTCTATCAAGCCTTTCAGGAGTTGGGGTGAGTGATCCGCACGCACTTTCTGATGCAATACCTCGCTGATCCTGAGTTGCGCTCCACTATCCAGTCCGCCACGAACAAGAGTGAGGCGTTTAATGGTTTCGCCAAGTGGGCGTTTTTTGGAGGAGAGGGTGTGATCACACACAATCGCCGAATAGAGCAAAGAAAGTGCGTGAAGTTCAATCACCTGGTCGCGAATTGCCTGATTTTCTACAATGTTCATGTCATCAGCGAGGCATTACAGAAACTGAATCAAGAGGGAGCCGAACTCGGCGAACGGGTGGTCGCGGCTCTTTCTCCCTCTATTCGTCAGCACATTAATCGTTTTGGTCGCTATCACCTCGACTTGACACAACCACCACCACCTCTCAATTACGACATCCGGGTCGTTACCTCGAAAAAGAAATCGGCTGGTTTTGTGGCTTCCGAAACCCAGAAAAAGGCGAAGGCCAAGTCGAAAAAGAAAAAATCGGCTCGTCAAATGAAGCTCTTCTCGTAGGTAATAGCAAAGATAGAATGTAGAAGCTGCTTCTACGAATTGAACGGCTCATATGGCTGTCCTGGGAACGAATCCTTGCCATATCCCTATCAGGGTCCTGCTAGGGGTTCTTCAAGGTACTCTATAATGAATTTTGGGCTGAGATGGATGTCTATCTGCTTAAGTGGTCCATTGCCGGAATTGATAAATTTGTGAGGCGTGCCCTGCGGCACAATTACAATGTGGCCAGCCTCTGCCACAAGCGTAGTTGAGTTAATCGTAAAGGTGACCTGACCTTCCTGTACGACAAAGACCTCTTCGTACGGATGTTTATGCAGTTCTGGGCCAGTCCCCGGTGGCATGTCAAGCCAGAGAAATGTAATGTTGGTATCTCCATATTGGTAGCCCTGGAACAGATAGCTGTTCCTTTCATAGGGAAGCTCGTCCCTATGAAGGATGATGCAGTTCATCTTCGTCTCCTCTTAATAAGAAGTTTGCCTGGGCAAAAAAGGAAGGGCGCTTTTCGCTTCATCGAAGTTGCATATGAGCCTTTTAATGTTGGGATTTGCACATTCGCCTCACTCTCTATAAGGAAAAGCAAAAGGTACAGAGTTAGAAGCGCTAACGAGGTCGATCAGACACGTAGGAGATAGAGATACGTATAGGGCGTACCAAAGTCAGCACATATCTCAATCGTCAAGCCGGCCCTGGCAAACATTGCGTCGTACTCGGCCTTGGTGGGTAAGCACACATCCATATAGGAGTGCAGCAATTCATAACCAACGGAGAAAATTGGTAGTTCGCTTAACTCTTCGGTTGATGGCATCTTTACCGTGTCTGCAAACAGGAAATGTTTTACTCCTGGAAAGGCCTCACGTAAATGATCAAACAGCCTTGGCCAGACGCTGGGGATGTTATAGAGGTCATGCAACATCATAAAGCTGCTCACGAGGTCGACACCGGCCAGTACTTCTTTGTATCTATCCGTCTTGATGGTTTCCAGGACATTCGTACAGATCATCTCCAGGCGATCTTCAAGATTATTTTGCTTGACATTATCTTCGGCAAGTTTGATCGCGTCTGCACTGATATCAATACCAACTCCTTTGATATGTGGATAGCGCTGGCAGAAAGAAATCAGGCGTCCTCCATTACCACAGCCAAAGTCAGCAATCTTGTGGAAAGAGAGATGATCAAGCACCTCAAACAAGATATGTTCCATAAACGAATGATGGTTCATGTCGGCCCCAAGAGCTACCATGCCTTCGTTGCGAAGAGGCTTCCAGGTTTCCTTACCTCTCGTTAGGCTGCCCAAATTGCGCAATAAATCTCCGTATCCTCCAACTGACCAGGTGAAGTAGCCTAATTGGCCATGGAGTACTTCGCCCATCGTGGAGAGCGAAACGGAGCCATCAGTATGAGATGAGATATAGCCGAGTTCTTGACAAGCTTTCAGTAAAGCTTGTAGCCGAGGAAGATCACTGCCAGTGCGAACGGCAATCTCGTGTGGCTTTAGTTTGCTGTTCGGTGTCAATACTGAAAACAAGCCGATCTGCTGTAAAGCATATGCAACGTTAGCCCCAACATACCCGTTGAACAGTTCATCAGGATGAATCGGTTTAATACTCACCGTGTGTTTTCCTTTCTTCTTCTCTTTTTGCGCAAATGTGTAATTCTATCTATCAATGAAGGCGCAAATTTCCTCAATTCCACGAGCGATATCCTCTGTTGGCGCTGTTAATGAGATGCGCACATACTTTGAGGTAACCTGGCCAAAACTTGTTCCTGGCGCGACTAAGACATTCCGTTCGCGCAAGAGATCATAGGCGAAATCTCTGGAATAAGCATGCAGACCTCCGGGAGGAGTAATATCTATCAGCAGGTAGAAGCTTCCACCAGGGGTGTAGGCATAGTGGTTAGTACGCTGAAGAATGCTAAGAGCGAGATCCCTATGAGCGCGATACATAGCTAGCATCTCATCTACATATGCTTGTGGACCAGTTAAGGCAGCCGCAGCGGCTCGCTGGACGATTTTGCTGATGTTGGTGTAATCAGAGTCGAGAACATGAGTGACAGTTTTGATAATTTCTTTACTTGCCACAATATACCCAACGCGCCATCCTGTCATCGCATATGTTTTAGAAAAGCTGTAAACGCAAAGAACATTTCCGGCCTCAAATTCTTTCGGCGTTAGGAAAGTAGCTGGACTGACATGTTTGCCATCGAACACAATTTCGTCATAGCATTCGTCGGAGAGAAGGTAAAGGTCATAGCGAAGCGCAAAGTTAAGCAAGTCTGCGATAAGGTTCTGTGGAAATACTATACCTGTTGGGTTAGCTGGAGTATTCATAATGAGCATGCGCGTACGCGGGTTTACCAGGCTTTCTAATTGTCCAATGTCAGGAAGCCATCCATGCTGGGGAGACAGGGAGTAACGCACTGGTATACCACCAGAGCAGGTGATTTGTGCATTATACTGCGGCCAGCCCGGATCTGGTATTAATACTTCGTCGCCCTCTTCTAAGATCGCGTTTAGCGCGGTCTGGATAGCTCCCGTCCCTCCCATTGTAATAGCTGTATTATCCACGGTTATGTCGTAGCTATTTACACGTTTAATTTTTTCAGCAATAAGCTCTTTTAGCCATGGCCAGCCTGCCGCTGGTCCATAGGTAATCTCTTCATGCTGAATTGCTTTAATCGCGGCACCACTAATATGCTCAGGTGTTTGAAAGTGTGGTTCTCCAAGCGATAGGGCAATGGGTGTGGGAAGAGGTTTCTCTCCTCGTTCTTGCGCTAGCTGTAAGTGTTGAGCATACATATTCATGAGGCGAAGATCGTTAGAAGGCATTTGATAAATATTTGGCGTTCCGCACTTCACCATACGAGACTCCTCCTAATAATAAGAATATTTCAGGCAGGTAACACGCGCTTCCATACCCATGTTCGTCCGAATAGGAGAAATCTTGATATCATTATGGATGACGCTCACTCAAGAGTTATATCCTCGTTTCCATGGCCCAAATCTGTAGAGATGTATCGACTATTAATGCACTAAAAATATGCTATATGTTAAAGGCCTCAAGAAATCTCCTTTCCAGACGAATAGAGTTATGAAAGCGCGTGCCACCTTCCGGAATATGGGGTAAAACAGCTGCGCACATTGAACTAATCTATAGTGCATTTACTCATAGTATTCTTGAGAATTGCTGATGATCTTTATTAATTATCGTCGCTTAGTCGAATACTGTAAAACAAGATGGTAAGTGCGTAGGAGGCCTTGATTCTCAGACTTCTATCCGGGATGAAAACCTGGCTCTTTTCGATGTCGAGGGCTTTTTGGTTCAATAGCATCTCGCTCAATCCGCAGGGAGCTTTCACCCTTTCAAAAGGAGCAAAGATATGGCAGGACAAGAAAAGGTCATAATTATTGGTGCAGGACTCGTTGGAACTTTGCTTGCGCTCTATTTGGCGAGAAGAGGGTACGATGTTGAGGTCTACGAAAAACGTTCCATGATTGATGAGCGGATCGCACCAACAGGAAAACCCTCGGTGAACATTACGATCTCTCAGAGAGGCTTTCGGGCGCTCGATAAACTCGGTCTTGGAGAGGCCATTCGTCGCGTTGCCGTCCCTCTCTTTGGGAGAACGCTTCATCTCCTTGATAACAGGGAGTTGATAGTTCTTCCCTATGGGAATAGGCAAGAGGCTCTCTATTCTCTTGCTCGGCAACACCTCAATGCACTTCTCTTTAATGTTGCATCCAAACAACGTGAGATCCGTTTTTCTTTTGATGAGAAATGTGTTGACATCGATGTTGCCGCTCCAGTGGTCATGTTGCAGAATGCGAAAACAGGGGTAATAACAAGAAAAAGCGCTAGCGTGATTTTCGGCGCTGATGGGGCGTTTTCTGCTATTCGTTCTCAGCTTCACAAAAAGAAGCACCTTTGCTTCTCACAGCGCTTTATGTATGATGGATATAAAAGCCTTACTGTCCCAAACACCGTAGCTGAAGGGTGGACGAAGGAGAAAAATACGCTTCATGTCTGGCCACGCGGGCATTACATGCTCCTTGGTTTTCCAAACCGTGACCGAAGCTTTACCCTCTTTCTGCAGCTCCCTTTTCAGGGGGAACCGTCATTTGAAACGATTCGCAATGCCCACGATTTACATCAACTACTTACTGTCGCCTTTCCAGATGTGCTTCCATATATCCCGACCTATGTAGAAGAGTATTTCCGCACTTCTCCCAATACAATGGTCACGGTTGATACGGCTCCATGGGTAGTTCATGGAAGGGTAGCACTCATTGGCGACGCAGCTCATGCAATTGTTCCCCATTATGGTCAAGGCGCGAACGCTGGATTTGAAGATTGTCTCATTCTTGATGAATGTATCCAGGCGCACGGTACGAATTGGCCGAAGATCTTAGCTCACTACGAACGCTTAAGGAAACCAAACACCGATGCGATGGCTACTTTGGCGTTGGAGCATGCAGTGACGTTACGAGAGAGAACCAAAGAATCACTCTTCAGGATACAAAACGAGATTGAGCGAAAGATTGATAGGATGTATCCAGAAAGACCGGTGTCTTTGCACTCACTTCTATCCTTTACAAACGAAGCCTATGTTGATGCAATCCATATATATAATAAAAACAAACATATCATAGACAGAATTATGGGAATAAAGAATATCGAGGAAGAATGGGCAAAGAAAGAGGTAGAAATGCTTATTCATAGGCTCGTTCGTGAGGCATAATGTGGGGCTTCAGTTGGCCGGGATACCCGGGCACATCAGAGCCTGGGACAACCCAGCCGGCCCAAATTTGCTGCTTTCTAAAGCTCGCTCGTTCCTCGTGCTTTTCTTACCCTCTAGTAGCTAGAAGAGATACATTGCTCCTGATTACTCGCTCACGAAACCAGCTTTGCTGAGAGCTTGTTTTATCAGGGCAATTTCTCCGTCATTGGCTGGCAGGTATGGTCGACGAGGAAAGCCACCATTATGCCCTCGTAAACGCATAGCAGCCTTTAACCAGGCTACAAAGCGCCCCTGCTCTTCAAGAAATACCAGCAGAGGGCGTACTTGACGATAATACTGCAGGGCCTCCTCGTAATTGTGGGAAGTTGTGAGGCGATAGAGGGTAATCATTACTTCGGGGAGAACATTTGCCGTACCACTAAACATCCCCCGGGAACCCATGCGCAAACTTTCCAGCACAATACTATTTCCACCGCTGAGCACAGTAATCTGATTTTGTGTGGCTTGGAGCATACGCTGGACATGGCTGATATCAGCAGTTCCTTCTTTGATATAGCGAATGGTAGGAAGTTCACTCAAGCGAGCTACTAGTTCGGGTGACAGGCTCGCTCTCGTCTTGCTCCGCCAGTTATACAATATCATGGGTAAGGGAGTTGCCCCAGCCACATCGTGATAATAGTGAAAAATTTCTTCTTCGCTAAATTCGTAGCCGGAATAATGAGGAGGAAAGACCAGAAGGGCATCGAGTCCGCATGCCTGGGCTGCCTTTGCCGTATGAATAGCTTCTCGCGTGCTGCGACCGCCAACGCCACCAACAACAGGTATACGTCCTTGAGTGTGTTCCACGGCAAGCTTATAGACGCTCATAAGTTCCTCAAAAGACAGCGCCTCGAACTCACCAGTACTACCACCGACTGCAAGAGCATGGATGCCTTGTTCAAGCAGATAATCGATATGCTCAGTTAACAGATGTGGCTCTAACGCGCCGGTGTGTGAGAATGGCGTAATAAGTGCGGCGATAACGCCTTTTAATTCTTTCATCTACTTCTCCTCAGAAGATAACCGCTTCACAATTGCCGAATTTCCTTCCAGACCCAAAACTTCCAGATCACGGGGCTGAAAGTGTTCTTCCTCAATGACCTCTTGTTCTCATCACGAGTGCGTATGCACGGCAAAGCGCGCTCTAGTTTGGGTGAGGCGAGAGGTCTTCCCTCACTGTCCTCAAGCCAATCTCGAAGCAAGCAGGTCAATACTGGCAATGCTCTTTGTTTCTCGTGTCGATAATATGAGTATACATATTTATTAATAATATTATTTTATATATAAACATAGACATAATACTCAATATAGTTCTTGCGAGATATTTCCCTCCAAGGCTTGATTGGCTTGTTTTACAATAAATTATCTTGGCGCAAGTTATGCTTTTTTCTCATGGTCGATTAATCAAGAAACAGCGCCGGAGAAGCCCAAACCTTCTTAATAGGTTGAGTCTGATGAAGAGAACATGCTTTCTCCAGCGTGTTGGGAACATCAAATTAGCAAGTCTACTCCTTGCTTCGACCCCTTTGTCGAGTGGATCTGTGAATGTATTGCTGGGTAAGAAGAGGAACTGGATACTACGTGAGATCCTTGCCAGCAAACTAGCTGTAAGTTGTTCCCGATTGCACGCGATCTATTAAGCGCGACACTGCGCATATGTAATGTGTCGTCCGACGCCAAGTAGCGGGCACCAACGACGTGAGCGTGCAAATGGGAACATTACGCCAGTTCTAGTCCTCAGCTCACAGCTTTCTTCACGAGCTCAGCGATCTTGGCCTCTTCTGCAGTCGTCAACTCCTTTAGCGCGAAGTAGACCGGCCACATGGCACCTTCGTCGAGGTTGGCGCTGTCGTTGAAGCCGAGCGTTGCATACCTCGTCTTGAACTTGCTCGCAGGTTGAAAGAAGCAGACGACTTTGCCGTCTCGGGCATACGCGGGCATGCTGTACCAGAGCTTCGGCGCGAGAGCTGGCGCGCTGGCTTTGATGATCGCATGGAGCCGTTCGCCGAGTACCCGATCCGGTTCAGGCATCTCGGCGATCTTCGCGCGCACATCGCTTTCCCCTTCCGCCTTATTCTTATTGGCGCGTGCTTCCGCCTGCTGCTCTTTGATGCGATCCTTCATCGCAGCTTTTTCCTCATCTGTGAAGCCTTTGGACTTCTTGTTAATCGCTGTGGGGCTCTTGGCAGGCTCCTGAGTGCCCTTCTTTTCTGGTTGGCTCATAATATCCTCCTCATCGTGACCTAGGTTGGAACCCTCGCCGCAGTTCGACTGCGGTCTCGTGCTCTTCTCATTATATGCCTCTGGCCATTGCGCTCAAAGCAATAGTGAGCGCGTAGATCGATCGTAGAGGCGGTTAGGACTGAACTACCTGCCACACGTTGCCATCGGGATCACGGAGGTCAAACCACTTGACGCCAGAGCCCGGGCCATACAGATCATCCTTCACGTCGTTGACCCTAGCCCCTTTGGCCTTGAACTCATTGTGTGCAGCTTCAATATCTGAAGTCGAGAGGTAGAGCCTCATTGACCCGGGTTTCATGTTTCCATGCAATGTTGAGAGCGTCAGCGAGGCGCCCCCTCCGGGGAGTGAAAGCCCAACCCAACGCTGATCGCCTTGTCCATAGTCGGTGGTTACCTGAAATCCCAATTGCTCTGCGTAGAACGTTTTGGCCTTCTCCATATCTGTAACTGCCATCATCACCATCATAATTTTTTCATCTGCCATTAGCGGAACCTACCTTTCATTTGTCGTAACGTAACGTGCTTTGTATCCTTCTTGTGCTTTTCCATAGTCGGCTCTGTTGCTACCAGGCTCCGGCGGTATTTTCACGCGCCACCATCTCGGGACAGAACCATCGAGCGAGATCTGTAATCTGCTTTCTTTGCGTATGAAGTCCATGCGCGGCCAGTGCGCCAGCCGAGCAGAAAAGCTTCTGCATCCCTTTGCACGCGGCTCAGAGATCATTCCCTGTCTCGTTGGGTGCCTCACCGGTTTCAAGCGAGAGCAGGGTCAGACCGAGACGGATGATCTGTAGGAGCACCCCATGCAGCGCAGCCTGATCCGGCAGTGACCCAGAAAGAAGCGTTGTTCCCGTCTCCTGCTGCTCGATGCGGAGTCCGCCAAGGCGGTCTTGCCAGGATGGACTCAGGTGTCCTTGAACTCGTATCGTGTAGTACATTTGCCTCCTCCGCTGATCTTGCGCGTTTCACTTCCTGCGTGCCATGCTTGGAAGGAAGATCACCATTGCCTCCTCACCGCGTCTACGAAAATTTTAGCAGAATGCGCGTCATTCCACAGTCGTCAAAAGGATGCCAAAGGGAGTAGTTGGATGGGGAGGAAGGCCAGTTGTTGGGAGGAATCAGGCTAGAGCAGTGAGAGGGCACGTGCCCGGCTAATCGCCTGTGTGCGGCTAGAGGCTTGCAGCTTGCCGAGCAGGTTGCTGACATGTTTCTTGACAGTGGGCAGCTCGATCACCAGGGTTCGCGCGATCTCCTGATTGGAGGCTCCGGTGGCCAGCAGGCGCAAGACTTCCTGCTCACGCCGCGTCAGGGAAGCATCCGACGCAGAGGAAAGAGCGGGCCTGGGAGTAGGCTCGGCCAGAGATGGGCTTGTGATCTGCCGCGCCTGCGCGAAAACGGCAAGTAGCTTTGAGATGTAGGCTCTGATGGAGGGAGCTAACCCCTGCTGTTGGGAATGCGCAGAGAGCAGAGCCTCAAGTGTCTGGCGCATCGGTTCGCCTTCATCCAGGTACACCCGTAAGTAACCCTCTGGTTCGGTCAAGTCAAACAGGCGCGCCGCGATCTCGTTAGCTTGCTCATGATGGCCGGCATGGTGCAGTGCCACCATGTGCTGAGCCAGATAGGTGAGGGTAATCCTGCTGTTGGCTGAACTACCTAGATCCCCGCTAAAGCGCTTCAGCAGCTCTAGCGCCTCGGCCCAATGCTGCTGTGCAAAATATATCCGTATCACGACAGGGAAAGCATCATACAGGCTGCGGTCCCATGCCCTTTCTGGAAAGGCCATACTCATCGCCCAGTTGGTTGCCTCCTTTATCTGTCCCTGGGCCAGGCACCATTGTGCCTGTATGATGGGCAGCCAGTTCAGACGCTGAGTTCCTCCCAGCTGCTCCAACTCTTGCTGTGTCTGCTGGACAGCTGACAGATCTCCTCTTGCCAGCTCGACTTGCATCAGATGAAGATATCCTGATAGGAGTAAATCATGCTGCTGCCAGAGAGTGGCATCCTGAATAACTGTTCGCAGCCAGCTACGCGCCTCTTCCAGCCGATTCCATTGATACGCTACCAGCGCCAGGACCTCTTTAAAGTATCCTTTGAGCAGGGCATAGCTTGCCGCCTGCTCAATCAGATCGAGGGCGGCGAGACTTTCCTGATAGGCCAGGCGCAACTGTCCCGCCTCTACTGCCGCGAGCGCTAGCCACTGGATGACTCTGGTAGCCGCAAAATGGCTTCCTGCGTGGCGCACCATCTGCCTGGCTTCCAGCAGTTGCGGCAAAAGCTTTGCTCGCTCTTGCCGGAGCGTGGAGTAGACGACGTTACAGAAGAGCGGGAGCATGTGCCAGATGATCTCCTTGTCCTGATCAAGCTCCTGCATCTCCTGATGGAGGGCGGGCAAGCGCTCATATGCCGAGGTCTCAATCGCCTCATATAAAGCTATCCCTGCGCGTAAGAGGCGCAGACGCCGATGCAGCAGAGCCGGCGAGGCCTCGTGGGTCCCCAGATCGCTGGAGCGAAAGGCCTCGTCAGTGTGCGTAGCCTGGCTGGTTTCATGTGCTTGATGCTGCAGAGTGGCTTCAACCCGCGCTATGAGCTGTTTCACCTGTTGATAGCGGCTTTCGCGCTGCTCAGGGGTCGAAGTGGTGACGGGGTGGAGGCGGTAGAGCGCTGTGGTGAGCACCAGGCGTGTATGTTCGCGCACCAGCGGATCAGGCAGCGCCAGCACCCAGCGTGCCATCGTCGCTGTCTCTCCACGCATCCAGAACTGCTCGACCGTCTGCTCCATCAGCCGCGCTGCCATGGAGTAGGAAGCTCCGGCAAGCGCATGGGTAATAGCTTCAGTCCACTGCTTCTCTGCCTCATAAAATTCGGCAGCCCGGTGGTGCAAGAGCGGCACCATCTCTGGTTGATGGGTGTGGAGCGCCGAGAGCAAGGCTTCGCGAAAGAGACCATGGAGCCGATAGGTGCGCCGCTCCTCATCCAGGGGCACCAGGAAGAGATTTGCCCGCTCCAGCAATGCGAGCAGGTGCTGGCTGGCTGCCATCGTCGGTGCGGCGGTGACGGCTTGACACACAGCAGCGTCAAGACGCGAGAGAATGGCAATGTGGAGTAAAAAGTTGCGCGTCTCGGGTGACAGACGGGCAAGAATGTCTTCCTGCACGTAGTCAAGCAGATATCGCTGACTCCCGGTCAAGGTCTCAAGATAAGCGCTGCGATCCTCACGTTTCTGCATGGTGAGCGCGACCAGGTGCAGACCAGCAATCCAGCCTTCAGTCCGGCTCACCAGCCGTTGCAGCTCTTCTTCTGAGAGGGGCGGGGAGAGCATTTTGCCCAAAAACTTGCTTGCTTCGCCCTTCTGGAAGCGCAGTTCGTCTACCCTAATCTCGGTTAACTGTCCGTGGGCTCGTAGACGCGCAAGAGGCAGATCTGGATCAACGCGGCTGGAGAGGATCAGGTGCATGTGAGCAGGCATATGCTCCAAGAAGAAGGCCATACCCTGATGAATGACCGATTCTTCGATCACCTGATAATCATCAACAATAAGAACGATGGGAGCGGGATACATCTGCTGGCTTTCCAGCTCATAGAGCAGCACAGAAAGACAAGAGGAAAGCGGTGGAGGCTGGGGCGATTGCAACTGGGCTACCACGTTTTCTCCAAAGTTCGCTGCCAGGCTGGGGCAGTGGCGCAGGGCGGCGATCAGCGCGACCCAGAAGCGTGTCGGGCTGTTGTCCAATTCGTCAAGTGCGAGCCAGGCCACCTGCGACTTTTTCTGCCGCTGCACCCACACCGAGAGCAGGGTGGTTTTGCCCCAGCCGGCCGAGGCCGAGAGCAAGGTCAGCTGTGTCGAATGCGCCTCATCCAGGGCTGTCAGCAGGCGTTCGCGTTCCACCAGGGCGCTCGGCAGCCGCGGTGGAGCAAGCTGCCCTGAAAGCACCAGCATCCCCTGGCCGGTCGTCGTCGCGGGCGACAGCACGTGTAAGAGAGTCCGTGCCGTCTCCTCTAGCCGCGAGAACTTGAGGGCTTCTGTTCGTCCCAGGTAACGCTTGCGCGTACGGCCTTCTTTGGTCTGATAGGCATACCAATACGCGCCACCCCGTGGCCTCTGTTCCTTGTGGACATTGAGTGAGCCACTGATGCCGCGGAAAGCAAATGAGGACACTCTGTGGAGCCAGGCTAGCCAGGCAGATTCCTCAGCTGGTTGAAAACGTTGCTTTATCTGACCCTGGGTATACCACTCGTAGAGGCGCTGCTCTTTGGACCAGACCAGGGCATGAAGAGGTGTTCGTGACATCAAACCTTCCGTGTGCTTACATTGTGTATCCCAACGATCCTTTAATTCCTCCCAACACCGGGAAGTATACCAAAGAGAAGTCCCACCGGCAAGGAGTATCCAAAACTATACTTCTCGAAGTGGCGACCCAACCTGCCCGTGAAAGAGCGTCCGCAAGGTTTCCCCATACTCTCTTGCTGGGTCAGCTAGGCGCAATTCTTGGGTTTCACCTCTGCATCAGCCAAAGATGGAATCTATCAGATGAGTTAGCAAAGAATCTTTTCTCCTTGAGGATTCTGTGTATGCTTGTATAACAATTAAGTCATATTCTCTATAATCAGGGTTTTTGAGAAGAGTAATGTCAAGGAGAAATAGGTCATAGCGCAAGGGCTAAGAAGTCCTACTATCGAACAAATGCTTGATGGGCGAACTTGCTTCTTGCTAAGATGTTGTAGGACTAAGAAACGTTCGATCTTGCTAGCATTAATAAGGGTACACCCAACGTTTTTTTAGTACTACAGATGAATATAGATAATTTGGGTAGTAAAGCCTGGCCCAAATTGAAGCAAGGAGTTTGGCATGCTTTCCAAGAAAGTGGACCTGAATAGGCTGCAAGAAGCGGATACAGTATTGACGCCTACATACGCGTCTCGGGCACTATCTACCGACGTACCTCGTTATGAGCTTCCTCAAGAAGGAATGGAACCTCGCCTTGCCTACAACCTTATTCATGATGAGTTGATCCTTGATGGTAGCTCCAGGCTCAATCTGGCAACCTTCGTGACAACCTGGATGGAGCCAGAAGTGCGCCAATTAATGGCGGAGACCTTTGACAAGAATTTGATTGATAAAGATGAGTATCCACAGACAGCCGAGCTGGAAAAGAGATGCGTTAATATGATCGCTAGACTGTGGAATGCTCCAAAGGATCAAGACGCCGTTGGTACTTCCACTGTGGGCTCAAGCGAGGCTGCAATGCTCGCTGGAATGGCGTTGAAGTGGAGGTGGCGTGAGCGGATGAAAAAGCAGGGCAAGCCAACGGACCGCCCGAATCTGGTTATGGGGATCAATGTGCAGGTCTGCTGGAAAAAGTTTGCACGCTACTGGGAGATTGAGCCACGCTACATTCCTATGGAAGGGAATCGCTTCCACTTGAATGCGGAAGAAGCGGTTAAATACTGTGATGAGAATACTATAGGCGTGATAGCTGTACTGGGGAGCACGTTTGATGGGAGCTACGAACCGATCAAAGAGATTAGCGATGCGTTAGACCGCTTATATGCTGAGAATGGTCTTGATATTCTAATACATGTGGATGCCGCCAGTGGTGGCTTTGTTGCTCCTTTCATTCAACCTGATCTGGAATGGGATTTCCGCGTTCCACGCGTTGCTTCAATCAATTCTTCTGGCCACAAGTATGGCCTCGTGTACCCTGGAGTGGGCTGGGCTCTCTGGCGCGATCAGGAAGCTTTGCCAGAGGAACTGGTCTTCTCAGTGAATTATCTTGGTGGACAGATTCCAACCTTTACCCTTAATTTCTCTCGTCCTGGTAACCAGGTAGTAGGGCAGTATTATAACTTTCTGCGCCTGGGCCGAGAGGGATATACGCGAATTCAGCGCGTGAGTCAGGAGATTGCGTTATATTTGTCTGATCAGATTGCTCAATTGGGTCCGTTTGAACTGATTTCGGATGGTAGCGAGCTACCGGTGTTTGCCTGGAGGCTAAAGGAAGAGACAAACTTTACCCTCTTTGATATGGCCGATCGACTCCGCTCTCATGGCTGGCTTGTACCTGCATATACCCTGCCCAAGAATCGGGAAGATCTTGTTGTTCAGCGCGTTGTGGTGAAAGAAGGTTTTAGCCGCGATCTTGCCGATCTCTTGCTGAAGGATATACGTCAGGCATTACAGTACTTTGCGGCACAGCCAGGTTACACTCCTAAGCAGCGGGACAATTCCTTTGCGCACTTGTAGGCAATGGTTCGAAGCCTGATGCTTAATACTGGAGCAACGAGCTCACATAGAGGATAAGGAGGCGCACGACGAGCGCCAACCTCCTTAGGGATTTTCTGCCCTCATTTCGGGCCTCGAACCATATGGCCGTCAGATCAAGTTTCGGGATGAAGCAGTTCTGTACATCTTCACGCCAGGCTCATCAACTTCCTGCCGTCTCATAGTGATATACAACTTCGTAGAGGTGTGGATCAACACGCGAGGCCGAGGCGGCCGGGCCGGGCCCATCTATTGGCCTGAGGTGCTCCTTTCTAAAATGGTCAAAGTCTGCCTCCGATCTCCACTGAGCGTAGTTAATAACGCGAGTGCCATCTTTGCTTCGGTGCAGTGCCACTCCGATCAAACCAGGTGCCTCTTTCCCCTGCTCAAAGTAGCTAAGCCATCGATCGATTAGCTCTTGCTGCTGCTCAGGTTGGGTCTCGAAGACATTGATCAATGCTACCAGGTTACCATCGCGAGATATGAGCATCACTTCTCTCCTTTTTCAGGGGGTGTTTGCGGGCATCTCTCTATTCTCGCGCCCGCCCTTTTCACATCTCTGGCATGGGAGCAAACCAGTCGGATAGAAGGTGTGTTCCCTGTTCTTGTCATGGTTTGTGCCTATGGCTCCATGCGGGAGTGAGATGCCTTGGGCCGTGTATCTGACTCTCGTCTATAAGAGTACAGATCTGTATGGTTGGTCATCATAAAAAGCGGTACGAAGCGCTTAGCGTCAACTTTTCGACAATTGGTTTCTCGCTGACTGCGGACTTGATAACCTCATCAAATTCGGCATATCCTGGTATGCTGGTTTGTGCTACATTCTCCCCAAATTCTGCCAAAATCACATAGGTCACCCCATCGGGGAGACGAAACCATGCGTAGCGCATATCCTCTCGCTGCGAGTGCTCAAGCTCAGCAGCTAAACGTTTGATGCTCGCTTCGAGTTCTTCCACTTTTTCGGCTTTCACTTTAGAACGAGCCATCACAAGCTTGCTCATTGAAAAATCACCTTTCTCTCTAGAGTCAACAGAATTGGAAGAGTCAGTATCCCAATTTCACTCTTGACGGGCCATCCAGCCGGGACTACTTCGTACGAATCGCGCCTTTTCATCAGCTGAATCTTGCCCAACACTTTAATGACGGAATGCAATCCAAGAGTGGAACCCGCTGATGCGCATCGCGTGGTAGAGGAAAAAGCTCACGAGGAGCCATCTCAAATTCCCATTGCCAGCCTACTTTTCCCGGTAATTTTCTTTCCCCTACTCAAGGACCATATTGTATCCGACGTAATCCTCGGCGAAGCTCTCTGCCGCAGCTCGCGACCTGCGTAAGCGTTCAATTTGGGCGATCTGGAGTTGATGCATAAAAGTTGCATTAGGGCGATCTGGCGCAGGTGGATGTATGATGGAGAGCATCCAGTGAGAAAACTCTTGCGCTCTCCATATGCGCGGTAAGCATTGCTGTGAATATGCTGCTAGGAATGTGTCATCCTGGCGCTCATAAAAGGCTCGTACAGCATGGATAAAGACAGCGGCATCGGCTAGCCCGAGATTCATGCCTTTGCCCCCAGCGGGGGAAATGATATGTGCAGCATCCCCTGCCAAATAGACTCTTCCGTATTGCATTGGTTCGCAAACAAAACTGCGTAGATCAAGAAAGCTCTTCTCAAGTATCGGCCCTCTTGTAAGTGACCAGGGCTCATCGAGAGAGAGCCGGATCTCCAGTTCCGACCAGATTCGCTCATCTGGCCAGCTGTTCAAGCTATCGCTATCAGCGCATTGGAGATAGAAGCGGCTGACCTTTGACGTGCGGAGCATGTGTCCGGCAAAACCACGCTCGTGCAAGCCGTAGATAATTTGATCAGTACTGGGCGGCGCTGCTGCAAGCAACGCGAGCCACCTAAACTCATGCTGCTTCTCGAAGATAGTAAAAGCCGCAGAAGGAAGTGATGGTCTGGTCACTCCATAAAAGCCATCGCAACCAACGATTAGATCGCAAACAATATCGCCTGTGGAGGAATGTATAGTCGGAGTGGTAGTGGCAGGCTTGCTTACGCAGAGGGCGGGTGTCTCAAAGCGGAGATCGCCACCTGCATTGAGAAAGGAGGCGACGAGATCCTTTACCAACTCCTGCTGCGGATAGACATAGTGGGTACGATCCCCACACAGCGAAGCATAGGGGAGACTAAAGCGCTGTCGACGGTAGCGGAACTCGCAACGAGCATGAGCTGCTCCCTCACGAAGAAGTCGGTCCGCCAGTCCGTAGCGCCGTAAATAGTCAACTACCCAATATTCTATCAAACCAGCACGTGCTCGGTGCTCGATGTAGTCACGTGATTGCTGCTCAACAATGATGCAAGCGATGCCCGCTTGCAAGAGCAAGTTGCCGATGAGAAGCCCTACCGGACCAGCGCCGATAATGCCAACTTTCGTTTGGGTCGTGGCATTTTCTAATCTATTTTTCTCATTTGCTGCAAATCCTTTCATTTAAGGATACTCCCTTCATTGAAGACAACGTGTGGATAGAGCATTTCACTATTTCTCCTTTAATTATGGCGATTCAAAGAAAATAGAGCCTTACTGATTAGCGGGATCGGTGTTGACAAGCCCACCCCAAAGTGGTCTCAGAACGCTCTTTTCAAGTTTTCGTAGTTTAACTGTAAAATATTGATATAGTTGTGGTCAAGGAAATAACATATTTTTTTGATTTTAAATAAGAACTTAGTCAAAAATGCATTTTTTGTTCATTAGTAGATACAAAGTATCGCGAATACTGAACGTTCGACATGCATATGGACTTTCCATGTATATCTCATTGGCTGGACGGCTATCTAAAGACTCCAATGCGATCTCCATAAGATCAAGACAGGTGAGATGCTAACCGAGCGCAGGCCTTACGATTTTTGATGGATTCCTTCCTGCTTTTCACTCCGGTACTTTAAAGTTTGAGTGCATGGCAGAAGGCTTTTTGAAAGGAAGGAAAGTAGTGATGGGACAGATTCATGGCGCGTCTCGTACGATTTGAGTGATGGTATGGGTGCTAACTCTGAATTATCCAGAGATGAATAGCGTTTTCAGAGGAGCTTAACTTTACTATAAATTCCTGCTCTGTGCCAGGTCAAGAGAAAAACAGAGCATTCTCACCGCTCAGGCAGGAAGATAGACAAATATAAGCTTTTTGTTCACTATTGATCCTGAAGGATCTATGGCTGATCTCCTTACCAGAAATGAGCATTATCACTAGTGGTAATGCTAGTGATCAGTGCTGAACAAAATAGGTATTCTGTCTGGGTTTTCTCGCCGGAGATTGAAAAATACACCTTTCCTCTTGCTCTAAAATCAACAGTTTATTTATATTGAGGAAGTCTATTACTTTGCACGAGCCACATACGCCCTCCAGAGAGTGCGATGCATGGCGCGGGCCAGCTTGATGGAGCGGGAGTGAAGCCGCCTCAAGTCGCCTGAGTGCATATAACAAACAGCTTTGAGCACATAGTAGAAAGCAAATTCGTATGCCTACCTTGACAACCATTTCCCTCTTTATTGTAGCGACAATAGCCTTAGTGTCTATTCCCGGTCCCAATGTAATCTATATCGTGATGCGCAGTGTTGATCAGGGGAGATGGGCTGGAGTGATTTCAGTCCTTGGCGTAGGGACAGCCACCATTGTCCATATCCTAGCGGCCTCTCTTGGAATCTCAGCGCTGCTCCTCTCCTCCTCATTGCTCTTTTCTATAGTTAAGTATGCTGGGGCAGTTTATCTGATCGTGATTGGGCTCTCCAGGCTGTTTTCTCCATCTGCAGAGCACCAGAAGATGGAGATTGAAGAGAAGAGAGATCTTCAGCGCATCTACTGGAACGGTTTTGTTGTCAATCTCCTCAATCCTAAAACTGCTCTCTTTTTCTTTGCCTTTCTGCCGCAATTTGTCGATCCGGCACGAGGGTCTGTTCTTAGTCAGACTTTGCTCTTGGGTGGGCTTCTGCTCATAGTAGCGATTTCTAATGATCTGACATATGCGTTTCTGGCGGGGATGATCAGCGGGTGGTTGAGAAGGAGCCGGGTCTATCCGATAGCTGTACGCTATATCACAGCCGCGGTCTACATCGCCCTGGGAGTAATCGTTGCGTTAACGGGGAAAGAATAGAAAAGATGACTAACGTATCATGCTATCACCATAACTCGGTGCATCTAGATAGGACTACCGCTTCTGCGTACGTAAAAGCAAGTAAAAGCGCGATCTCATGCTCAACATGAGCTATATCCATGTTCCAGCACGGGCCCACTTGAGCCCGTGCTGGAGACTTCCCGAAGGATCTTCTTAAAATGGATTGTCTTCCTGCCACCTGCTTTCTACTAGGGCTGTAACTCCCCCCGCTGAATGCGTGCAAGCAATCTTATCCACGCCTGGGCCTGAGTCGAGGAAGACGCCCCCATGAAGTTGTAGGGGACATCATAATCGCTACCCTGCTTAGTTCCTAAAACTGGCTGCCCTTTTTTTGCAGAATCTGACGGCGTTTCATTTAAGTCCTGAGCGATCTCACTCAATTGCTTCTGAGCAGAGGCCACGGCACATATTGTGCCCTGCTCTTGCAGGCGTCGAATCCGCGAAGCTTCTCCTGGCAAAGAAAAGGTTTGCAGATGATATTCTGACAAATCGTAGTAGGCACCAGGATACTGAAAAAACACCATAAATGAGTGGAGAGCAATCAATTGCCATATTCGATAGAATAGGCGACCTGATTGAATCTTCCTGAAAAACGCTACAATACGAGACATACTTTCCTCGCTTTTCCATATATTTCAGTCTGCACTCTATTAATCATCTCTTTGCCTTCCGGAAAGGCCAGACCACAACCAATTGTAGGCTGTCACAGTTCGTCGGCATATGCTCCAACGATAAAGAGCATTTAGGTTAATACATAATTTCAAAAATAAATGCTATCCAAGATTCATCTATTCTATCTAGAATGCGAAATATTGTTGCTAGTTAAGGAGAAACAATTTCCTTTCCATAAGATAAATGAATAAATATACTACTTTATGTTTATTAGCAGATATGATGGTGAACAGAGGATATGTGGCGAGCGAGAAAAGGCTGGCAACGTATCCAGAAGGCCTATCTCCAGGCTCTGTCATGGGGATTGTGCTATAACCCCCATGACGATGAGAATGTCTAGAGAGGCGATCATATCCCTGGTAGCGTCAGGACAACCAAAAGCATCTCCAGAAGGAAGTACCTTTGCCTGGTATGCTCCGGAGCAGCATTAGACAGTGATCTAGCTCTTTCTCTGCAATTGCCCTTGAAGCGCTACGAGGTCCGCGTAGAGATCATTAGTCACGATGAGGCCGTCGTTAACGATCAAGAGGCCGACCATATCAAAGCTGACGTCTACCCCTGCCGTGGTTATTCCTGTTACAATGGCCTCAAAGACGAAGTGGATCTCCCCAAAGAGCATTGCGCGGAAATTGAAGCGCATATTTTCGATGAGGGCCATTTCTTTGGCGAAAGCGGCACGCACGGCCTGTAGGCCATGATGGGGACCGCCAAGCCCATGAAAGTGGTAAGAAGTGTCTTCGCTGTGCATGCTCATGATAGCGTCGAGGTCATGGCTATTCCATGCATCGCCATAACGGGCAGCTAACTCCTGCAGGGCAGAAACATTGCTCGTTGTCATTGCAATCTCCATATTCAGATGGTGCTAGAAGGTGACGATGAACTATGACGAGAGCTTATCGAGAGATGTGCTTGCAGCTCGCCCGGCATCACAGGCTCTTGGTAGCACCTGTACTTGTTTTGTTTGTGTGATTCTCTCGCTTACTTCACGCTAAAGAACTGGTAAGAGATGCCTCCTTGAGTGAGCTTTACAGAGCCAATCACGACGACATGATGCAGCCACTCATACTGCCTTGCGCCAGTCTCGAAAGTCGCGGTGACTGCACAACGATAGGCTTCGTGGTCAACCGACTCTCCTGCAAGCCAGGGAGTGCCAACCTGGAAGATGTTGGTGAGATAGCCACGGTATTGCGTATAAATGGCGGCGCCGTCCTCTGTTTGTAATGTCGCCCGTACGTCGAGTTCAGCTGTTCCATCGGGTCGGATTAGGAGCCATTCACCGCTGCCGGGAAGCACCTTCCCTTTGAAATGAGGACCTTCGAACTCCCCGATTTGGCCAGGAAAATGCGACGATCCCCATGAGGATTTTTCCCAACAGAGACAGGTGCATCAAGCAGAACCGACATTGTGAAAAGAAATTCGAGTTGAGGCAGATCTGGCATCGTTAACGTCCTTTTCCTCTGAAAACCAATACGTATACTGGTCTGACAAGAATATGAGCAGCCTCTCTCTAACTGAGTTGAAAACAGCAAACGGAGATGAATTATTTGACCCTCATCCCTTGTCTTTGCTCTTTGTTTCCAGAACTGGAAGCTGATGATAGAATACAGTCTGTTCATATATGAATACTTTGTTCAATAACGCTGTAAGTTTTACTATATAAGACTGTTCTGTTTCAGGTCAAGGGAAATACACATAAATTTCTACTTGAGCAAGGAAGACAGACAAAAACTGCAAAATTGTTTTGTAGTAAACAGATATCCGCCATACTCCACCATCAGCGATCCGCTCGAAGAGAGGAAACATCTGCGTCCTGACCCCCCTCATCAGTAGATGAAGAGAACACATTAGAGAAACTTCGACGGACATTTTACTAAAATTGTCTAATAGTAAACAAAATACAAAATATTGTCTGCAATTGTGTTTTTACATGATAAGTTAGCTTTCTTTCTCTTGACCATGTAAAAGAGCATATTCTATGCTACATTCACGGCGCTTGTAAAAGAGCATATTCATTGCTAAAAAGTATGGTTTTCTACCATGTTCGAAGAACATGATGATGACCGCAAGCAGGAATGCTTTACTGATATAAAAGTATTTCTGCGAGAAGGAGAATTGTATGCAGCAAAATGTCACAAATTTTAGACGAAGGCTAGCTGTCGTTTTCGTTGCTCTGCTGATCCTGGGAGCTCTCGCTGTAAGCACCGTAGTAGCGTCAAATCCTGCCAGCCAACTAGCGAGCGTGCGAATAACATCAGCTAATTCCTATGACAGAGAGTGGTAGAGGGTAGAAGAATAGTCTTCGGATAAGAAAAGATTTGGCGTCTGAGAATTTGTTGGGGAGATTGTAGATGGCAATCGCAGTACTATCATGGAGATCTCTATGCTATTTTCTCGCACGCCATTTCTTTATCAAATTGAGCCCTCTCTATGAAATTACTCCCAGGCTTCTCGCAGGATAATTGAGCAAGGTATTGACATGGAGAGATATCTGCCCAAGAGAAGCTCTTCCTGGGCACTATCCAAAGAGAAAGAAGCAACTTCCATGGAACTCCATAATATCCAGGTTCTCTACGACTTTGCTATTTACAATTGTCTTCACTTTGGCTCATACACTGAGCTTATCTATGAGGATCAACAGCTGCAGACCCGTCAATATAGCAATATTGAGCTAGCAAGAGAAGCGACGCAGCTCGCCGCAGGGCTGCGCTCCCTGGGGATAAAGCCGGGCGATCGAGTCCTGGTGATGATGCCTAATTGTCCCGAAGTAGTTATTGCCTATCAAGCCATTGCCCGTGTGGGAGCAGTACTGGTTCCTATCCTCTCGCAACTCAAGGAAGCGGAAGTTCAGTTTATTGCTATGAGCGCGGCTGCCAAAGCTATTCTTACTGACAATCCGCATCCTTTAGCGCTATACAATTCCCTGGCTGCACTTCCTACGGCACCCTATATCATCTACACGGGCATTACTTCTGAGCAGAAAGAGCAACCTGATACGATATCGCAGCTGCTGTCTTATGAAGAGGTTGTAGCGAGAGGAACAGAAAAAGCCGATCATTATCTGACAGACCTGGATGGTATCAAGCCAGCACCAGATGACATTGCGGTCATACTCTATACCTCAGGAACTACCGGCAATCCTAAGGGGGTCACGCTCACTCACCGCAAGCTTGTTTCTAATGCGATTGGGGCAAGCGAGATAGACGAATCAGCAGCACCCGGTCAAGGAAAGCGGCTCGTTACCCTTCCTCTGGCCCATGCATTTGGTATCCTGACCCTGAACGCCTCTTATCTTACAGGTGCACAGATTAACTTGCATTCCCGCTTCAACCCTTACCAGGTTCTCTCAGCAATCGAACGCTATCGGATTACCACTTTTGCCGGAGTCCCCGCCACGTTTGTTGCTTTGCTCTCTGTATCAGATGGCAGAACCTATGATACCAGAAGCTTGCAGTATTGTTCCTGTGGCTCTGCTCCTCTTCCCGTTCCTGTTCTGGAAAGCTTCCAGCAGAAATTTAATTGCCAGATTCGTGAAGGTTACGGACTTTCAGAGGTCAGCGCATCGCTCACGGTACATCGCGCGAATATGCTCCAGAAGCCCGGATCGGTTGGCAAGCCATTGCCCAATGTTGAGATTCTGATCGTAGATGAGCAAGATAACCGTGTACCACCTGGGGCGCTTGGCGAAATTATCGCTCGTGGCCCCAATATCATGAGCGGCTATTATAACTTTCCTGAGGAGACGCGAAGAGCTATGCGAAATGGCTGGCTGCATACAGGCGATATCGGCCGTTTCGACGAAGATGGCTACCTCTATATCGTTGAACGCAAGAAGGATCTGATTATTCGTGGCGGTTTGAACATTTATCCACGCGATATTGAGGAGGTTTTGGTGGCACATCCCGCTGTCCTTGAGGCTGCTGTGATCGGTATTCCTTCGGAACGTATGGGTGAAGAGGTTAAAGCTTTTGTTGCGGTTCGTTCATTCATTGACGCCGAGATGTTGATGGCTTATTGCCGCGAGAAACTGGCAAATTACAAGACTCCTAGCCAGATCGAATTTATACAGGCGTTACCACGCAACGCACTTAATAAGATCGATAAGAAGGAGCTACGAAAGCGACATACTCTTTGTGCCGCTGGACGAAAGGAAATGCCCTCGTAGAGAGTTTGCTATATACGAAATTCAAGAACATTCTTGTGGGGAGGAAACATTGCAAGTTCTGCTAACGCAGATTTGGCTATTTCGGAAAATCCCTCGCGATCTAAGAATCGTCACTTGAAAATGGAGGCTTGAGGGGAGAGCAGAGAAAAGAGCTGGTCCATATCTCCTCTTGTTTTCAGCTGAGTGCGGAGGTGTCTTCGCCTGAAAAATCTGAAGAACAGGAAACGCTCTTTTCCTCTTCTTGCCTGGAAGGACATGGCTTATCTGCGTAGGAGCAGTACACGCAGCAGTCATCGCTTTTGTGAACATGGGTCATGCCGCAAGCTTCACAGATGTAGGCTAATTGACAAAAGGTCGTCGGCATCATTACCTGCTGCTGATGCTGACATCGTGGATTGGGGCAGGTCAGGGTTGCCAAAAGGGCCGTGTTTTTCATGTGTGCCTCCTTGTGTCTCGTGTCTTTATTGCAATGTATAATCAAGAAGACCTGGGACTCTTGAGTTGGGGAAGACATTGGGCAAAGACGCGTCGAGTCCAGGCTTCGAGTGGCAGCATTACATACCCTCCTTCTGATGTATGATCCGCTCAAACCACTCTTGCTGGTCCAGAGCATCAAGCATGGGACAAGCACTTGCCGGTCCTTCTCCTGTACACAGGGAAGCCACCTGGAGGAGCGCCTGTCGCATGTGTTGAAGTTCAACAATTTTTTGCTCCACTTCCACAAGTTTCGTCTCCGCGCGCTCTTTGACTTGCGAGCATGTTGTCTGAGCATCCACGCGCAGCGTGAGCAGTTCCAGAATCTCCTTGAGAGAGAAACCGAGAAGCTTTGCGCGCTTGATAAAGCGAATCCGTTTGATCGCTTCAAGAGAGTATTGTCGATAGCCAGAGGCCCGCCGTGTGGGCTCCGAGAGCAGCCCCTCACGCTCATAGAAGCGAACGGTTTCTACACCAACGCCAGCACGGCGCGCAACTTGTCCAATGGAGAACCCTTCCATAACTGTAGCTCCTTCGAGAAAACTATACACTCTGTACTATACTATAGAGTCAAGGGGAAATAGACGAATTCCGAGTCGCTGAGAAACATCGGAATTACGAAATTTTAGGAGGGAGCAACTGTGACGACACTGCAGCCAGGCTATGGAACTTTTCATGTCTCCTGCTGAACAACGAGCGGTGCTTTTTCCAATCCTTCCCGTATGCGTCGATGCAAGTGGTAGGCCATTTGCTCTTCTTCTCTCTTCAGCCCTAGCAAGCGATTGCAGTGCATATGTACGAAGCTGCTATAGATTCCTGTTAGCGATTGACTTAGCTCCTGCTGAGATGCCGCTTCTGCTAATTGCTGTGCGATGCGTATCATACTAACGTTTTGCGAAGAGAAGATCTTCTCTATATGCTCTCCTCCTGCTAGAGTCGAGAGCGCTGCTGGAGCGCCGAGCAAGGCGCGAAGCTGTGCTTTGTAGTGTCGATAGGCTGCTCCTGATGCGCTGCGTGACTGAGCCCGTTCACGGCACCACTGCAAGCGCTTTACTGGCGTCAAACCTAGCTGTGCAAGCAAGGTATCAATGCTCAGGACTGCTAAGACGATGCGCTCCAAGGTTACGATGCGTGCGCTAAGAAGATATAAAAACTCTGCAGTAGTTATGCTATCTGCAGCAAAAAAAGCTTCTGCTGCCAGCATTCCTCCTGGTCCACCATAGCGCTCTATTTCTCGCTCATATACATCGAACGTGAATTTGAGGCAGGGACCATCCATCATCAGCTGGGTAGCCCATCTGCTGAGCTCAGGAGTGAGTTGGTGCATAAGTACTGTTGCGTTGCCACGAAAGCGTACGCGGATATGTGGGTCCGGATCAGCATAACGAAGAAAGTACCAATCTTCGGCCAGACCACGTTTCAGCGCCTCCTGGGCGAAGGTACGAATGGGGCCAGCGATCAAGTCATTCTGAAGCGATGGAGCGCAATACAGCTTAACATAGAGCCATTCGCTTCCCGGTGGATACAGACGTTGTTGATTGAAAGTGTTGAGAGAGATAGTGGAAGTAGCTATCTTGTCTACCTTCAATGCTTTGCGGGGCTGACGCAGTGCCAGTGAAATAACTAACTCGGGCATGTAGTGTCCCTCTGGCCCCTCAAGCCAGGCATGTCTGGGTTCAGGAAGCCCTTCCTGCAAAACCACACTTTTTCCTTGCTTGATCTTTTGTAAGTCCATACGAAGTATTTCTGCCTGTTCCTGGCATTCCAGATCCAGGAGCAATCGATGATCAAACTCGCCTAAGTAGACGTAGCGCGGGACGCTCCACTTCTCTCGCCATGTTCTGAGTGATGGCAAGAATTCTTTCGTCGATGCCAGTGCAAAAGCGTTCAGATGAAATGAAGAATGTATACGCCACTGAGCCAGGCGCAGGATAGTACGTCCTGTTTGAACGCGAGGGAGAAATGGAAATCCTTCTGCCTCCCCCAATGGAATTGACGCAGTTGGGGAGTCTGGTCCTGGCTTAAATCGCTCAAGAATCTAGCAATAGCAGGTGCCTGCAAGGGATCAAGCATATGCCCTGAACTCACGATGAGGTCACACTGTTTTGCAGTCCAGCGCGCGTAGAAGCGCTTGTTGCGCACACCGATGACGATTTCTTTTAGAGGAATGATCTGGGCAGAACTTGTCCCTTTGCTTACTCCATAAAGGATTTCATATCTTCGTGTGTTCGGACGCAATAGTACATTAGCAAGACGGCTGTCCCTGGGCATATAGACCAATTCGGCCCAGATAGAGCCAGGTGTGAGGGCTTCTTCAGTTGATGCAGTACGCCTGAGAGCTTCCGTAGCCTCCGCTCCCAGCAGATTGGAGAAGCGTGCCAGTGTACGGCCTGCTTGTTGAGTTCCTCCATTAGGGCCAATAATCAGATGAAATTGGCCTTTGTTAAGAGCTGTTAATGAAGAAGTTGCAAGTAACACATAAATATCTAGCGATGGAGGCGCTGTTTCCAGAGCCAGGTGCGATGGTTCAAGTGAAAGAAATGTCTTCTCATCAAGATGAAGGATAGACTGTCGATCACGCAGGGCGGTTAATGCGAGATTGAGGAGCACCTGTTCCCGCACTGATTGCGGTTTTTTCTCTTTCGTAATAGAGGCCTGTCTGTCGACATAATGGGCGGGAAGGCCTAATCCGATCTGGGAATCGAGCAACTCTAGGAGAGGGATCTCGCGATATTCACCATAGCGCTCAAGAAATGCGCGACGATACGTTGCAAGATAGAGATAGCCATCGGGTAAAGGAGAGAGATTTAAGAGAAGTTGTGCAGCAGCAGCTATTTCCTCTCCGAGCGATCTTGTGATCTGCTTCCCGGCGAGATCAAATGCCATATCAACATGCTGAAAGTGGCTCGAAACCTCCTTTTCCCCTTTTCCCTTTGGTCTGGAGGAAACGGGAAAGGTTCCCTGGACTTCTTCTTTTTTCTGCTGGCTATGAAGCTCATCAAGCATATAATCTATCTCTTTTGCTCTTTGCACGAGATTTCGGTACGTTGGCATGCTTTCTTCCTCTGGGGAAGGTTAGCCCAGGCCGTCAGGGCCTGCAAGTAGTCCTGCAATTCGCGAGCGACTGGAGCAATAGGGGGAAGCAGGGCGACACGATCTGCAAGGTAATGTGCGGGAGATTTGCAGCCGGTAAGAGGGGGCCGTAGATCAGTTAGCAGGAAGGTATGTTGCCAGAGCACCTTGAGTAATGCTTCAACGTTTTTAAGCGTGGCTCCGGGCGTAGAGGCAAGCAACATCTCTAGCAGATCTGTATAAAGGACAGGAGCATGAGCTATAGATAATGCGCGTATGGCGACACCGGTAGCCTTCATAGAAACCTGTGTAACTGACCTGGGCCTTCCTGAGGGGAGTCCTTCCTCTAGAAAAATTCTTCCTCGGCGCATTGTGAGAGCAGAGTTTGCTTGAAAATGAAGATAGGGCTGGACCGCTGGGAGGGCCTCAATTTTCCAGATGAGCTGCAGGAGCCATCCCATATCGGGGCTCATGTGCAGAGATGGGGCACAAGGTGCAAGAGAAAGGTTGCTGATCTCTCCCCAATGGGCAAGAGCGACTCCGGCAAAACATCCGTACGGCGTTGGTCGCGTTGTCATCCGGATGAGATAACGCAGCAGCTTTTGCTCACGATACAAAGAGGTTTTGTTGGCGGAAAGAGAACGCTCTAATTCGTCGAAGAGGTCGATGCTGCCTACTACTAGTGCCTGGCGCGCCGCGGGGTTCTGGAAAAAAGTAATAAGATGTGGATGGGGACTCTGCTTCTGATCCAGGCCTATTTCCTTACCTTGAGAGGGGCGCGTAGCGTCGATTTCATAAGGCGTAATTTGGCATGCATATGCCAAATAGTTTTCGATGGGAAAGCGGGGAGTGCGGACCAGAATCGTATCTAGCGGTACATAGAGTAGATCCTGATGCCGGAGGAAGGCCGGTGCTGGTAACGGGCTCACAAACTTATCGAACGATTGCAATACAGAGCTCCTTCTTTGCACATTCATAGATTTTGACAGAAAAGCGATAGAACCATGCCCCTCAAGATAAAAGGAACAAGCGATCCCAGTAAGGTACCATCGTCGTAGAGGTGGCAAGCAGTACCAGTATAATGCCTGCAACACCATTAAGAAGTGAGGGTTGATCAACAAAGATATCGGCTCTTTCTTGATCCCGATAGCCTAGTAGGGAATCTGGCTCATACAAGGAAAGCAACTGGCTCATCAGCGTATTGGTCGCTTCGATGAAAAGAGAATCTTCGGTTTCGTGAGCCATGCGTAGGATTATTTGGAGCAGTCCAGCTAC
Source organism: Ktedonosporobacter rubrisoli (assembly GCF_004208415.1). Classification (GTDB taxonomy): domain Bacteria; phylum Chloroflexota; class Ktedonobacteria; order Ktedonobacterales; family Ktedonobacteraceae; genus Ktedonosporobacter; species Ktedonosporobacter rubrisoli. The sequence goes on from NZ_CP035758.1 coordinate 10,765,161, forward strand.
CCCATGGCAGAATGAGGGAGATGTCAACTGGCGAGCAGCGAGTGGCCTTCGATAGACCGATTGCAGCGCACTGTAGGCGGCTTCTCGATAGCGCTCATTCTCTGTGGCAATTCCCGCAAGCCAGAGTGAGCGAGCCACGCCAGGAGTCCCATAGCACCAGGCTGTGCGGCCTGGCTTGAGCAGCTGGGAAGTGTTCTTTTCTGGCTCAACAGGAACTGCTGTAGGCCAGCCAACTCCCCATTCATCGGCTACCTGATGTGCAACCAGCCAGTCGGCGCTACGTCGAATAGCATGATCAATGCCTGGCACAGCAAGGCCGTGAGATTTTGCGAGGGAAAGCATAGCGAGTATGCCAGGAAGGCCATGGGCCAAACCACAATTCAGCGAACCGTCAGGATAGAGCTGTTGCCAATCTTTTTGTACACAAAAGCGGGGAGGAGTGTACCAGGCGGGTAGACCATCTTCCTCCTTGGTGAGCGCAATAAGGCCTGTCAGGATCTCCTGTAGTGTTCGTGCTACGTTTGCGTTTTGCCAACGAGGAAGTAAGCCAGCGCCAATACCAGACAGGCCGGAGACGACATCATAGAGATCAACAGGACCTCCATTTCTTTGGCGGAGTGCGATCTCAACTATAGAGTAAATCTTAGGCAATAAGCGTTGGTCGAGTGTAGCCAACACCCGCCGATAGCGAGTGCCGGCGCGGCTTAGAGACCAGGCTGCAAAGCTCAGGCCGCTCAAGCCAGAGAAGAGGCCGGCATACAGGCGAGCTTTCTTCGATGCTGCTTGCATTGCCTGCACGAGGTGCTGATGACCCGTCTGATCCCACCCATGTTCTGGATAAGACTGATCGAGAGTAGCACAGAGGAGCGCTAGACCTGCATGGCCTGCGGCCAAGGTCGAGGGCTGCCATTGCATAACGGCTGGAGAAGCGGATTGCTGAGGAACCTGTTGAATCGCCTTTGCCAGCAATGCTGTATCGAATAAACGCCTTGCCAGTTCCCCGGTGGTAGCATGTGCAGCCGCCACCAGGGATGAATCGGCGAGAATACGCCAGGAACGAAGCTGAGAGTCAAACATGCGTGGGAGAAAAGCGACTTAGCAACCTGTCGCTGTGCATGTTGGCGGGGGATCGTCCGGATCACCTGCAGTAAACCGGTGTTCTCCCTCACTAATAAAGGAAGCTATCTCCTGTTCTTCCTCTTCAATAAACTGAACGTCGAAATCAAATTCGTCTTCATCAATCCTTGGTTTATCCCGCTTCATGGAGTATTTCCTTCCCTGGTTGAAACTACATTTAGCATGCTCATATAAAGATTAATATGAAGAAATGCTTGCTGTCAAGAGGATATTTGGGCTAGAAAATTTTTAATCTAACGCTACTGCATGGTTAAGTTTCAGTAGTCCATTCTATCATCATGAATACAGTAATATTATGAAAGTTAGTGTTCTTAGAGTGTGTCCTAGCTAGAACAATGAGCCGATAGTTCAGAGAAAGGAGAGTTCAGCCGAAAGCACAACTCGAAAGGAACGAACCAAGATGTGTGAGCCAATCAAGCGAAAACGTTACCCGTCGGATCTGACCGATGCGCAATGGGAGCTGATCAAGCCGTTCATCCCAGCAGTCTCTGCCCAGGCCACAACGGCCCTTCACGAGCGACGAGAAATCGTCAATGCTATCCTCTATGTGTTGCGCACAGGCTGCTCATGGCGACAGATGCCGCACGACCTGCCCAATGGCAAAACGGCCCATCACTACTTCCGCATCTGGACGCAGGCGGGGATTTGGGAGCCCATCATGGCCCACCTGCGCCGACAGGTACGCACCCAGATGGGGCGGGACCCGGAACCCAGCGCTGCGATCATCGATAGCCAGTCGATCAAAACGGCTCCCGTGCCAGGAAGCGACAAGGGCTTCGACGCGGGGAAAAAAAATCTATGGGCGTAAACGCCACGTGCTCGTGGATACGCAGGGTTTCCTTCTGGCTGTCAAAGTGCATGCCGCCAACATCGTGGATCGCGTGGGGGCCAGGCTCTTGCTCAGCCAGTTGCCGCGCTCTTTCCCGCGTCTGTGCCACCTCTTTGCGGATAAGGGCTATACAGGACCATTGCTCGACTGGATTGCGCAGCGATTGCACTGGACCACAGAACTGGTGCCACAGGCTCACAATAGGTCCCATCAGCACTGGATCCTCGTGGACGGCCAACCGGTTCTGCTGCCCCGGCCCAAGACGGGTTTTCAGGTGCAAAGGAAACGATGGGTCGTCGAACGCAGCTTGGCCTGGTTCACCCGTTTCCGCCGCTTAGCTCGCGACTACGAAGGGCTCACCACCAGTTCAGAAGCCTTTCTTCAGCTCGCCTCGGTTCGGCTTATGCTTTCGCGCTTATCTCCTTTCCGCTACTGATTCTTGTGGTTAGGACACTCTCTTACAAAAATGTATCACTATATGGAACATTATCTAATATATACTTCTTGATGTGACACGTGTCACCTGTTCAAAACCAGCTCGTAAGCTGGGAGAGAGCGAAGTTCTGCTTTCCTATGGGGATTGTGCTGAATTGCCTTGGCCGAAAAGCTAAGGAGCAACGGTTCGCCTGAGCCCCTGTTTTTTGTAGCTGATTCGCATCAATGCGATGTTTTACTTTTTCATCGGTTGCAGGTGAAAGGGAGAAAACATCGGCGGCTCATAACAAGGAGATTACTATGTCCTTAGAAGACTTCGATCTGGATCTTCAACTTTCTGAGGAAGAAGGAAACAACAGCGCAGCGCAAGATCTTGACCTTCCCTTTGGTACGACAACGCCTACATGTACGGGCACCGTTTGTCACAACTCCGTTTGTCAGACCGATTGCCTCATTGACTAATAAAAGGCATTGACCTGGCGAGCGTACCTTCATGTTGATGTCAATGTGGATCTGATGGCCGCAGCACGGATTGCTGCGGCCATCAGTTGAGGTTATACCCACGATAAAATTTGATAAGGAGAAGCATGTTTGTGCTAGAAGGCAGCAATTGAAAAGTTCAGTATTTTTCTTCTGCGCAAAACTCTTTCGATTTCCAGCATCCAATAAAATATAGGAAGTGCCCAGTACAGGAGCGATTCTATGCATTTACCAGGCGAACGCCAATCATCCTCCTGGCAAGTCATGCTAAGGCCAGAGTTAGCAATATCAGCATTGGCTATTGCTAAACATATTGCCAAGCGCCTACGAGATCCAGAGGTAGTACTGACTGCAAACGAGCAGCTGAAATATCAGACTCCATATGCACAGTACTATCTCGCGCCAGACGATTCTTGCTACTCGGGACGCGCCGGGCTGGCCCTGCTTTGTGCGCAATTGGCTGCCGTCTTTCCAGAGGATGAGTGGGATGTGGTTGCTCATCAGCATCTACAAGCTGTGACTTCGATGCTATCCACACGCCCAACTACCTATTTCCGTACAGGAGCCTCTTCCCTGTGCAGCCTCCTCTTTGTGATTCTGCTATTAAGCCGAAATGGAACGCGTTATCAGCGCTTGTTATCTACTCTGGAAGCACAAACATTGCCAGAAGTACGTGCATTAGCGCAACACATCCTCGCTGAGCGAACGCACGGCTGCCACGCGTCCGTCTATGATCACCTTCACGGTCTGGCAGGTATGGGAACATACTTGTTGTGCCGGTGCCATATTCCAGCAGTTGCAGAAACGCTTCAGACTGTTCTTTCGGCACTCATTTACCTTACTGAGGAAAAAGATGGTATTCCACACTGGTTTACACCTTTTGAGCATATCGACGCCGAAATATTGAAGAAGAAATACCCAGAAGGTTACCTCAACTGTGGGTTTGCTCATGGAATCCCAGGGCTGCTTGCGCTCCTTTCGATAGCACGATCTTGTAAAGTTGAGGTACCAGGTCTGGAAAATGGTATCCGGCGTGCCGCCGATTGGCTGATCCAGCATCGAATGACGGATGCGTGGGGGATTAACTGGCCAGCAGTATTCCCTCTAGGAAAATCCTTCTCCCCTATCGGTGGGAGCCGAACCGCATGGTGCTATGGTATTCCTGGTGTCGCGCGTGCACTCTGGTTAGCTGGTCAGGCACTAGATTACGCTCCATATAGAGAAGCGGCTCTTGAAGGGATGTATAGTGTCTACCGTCAACCGGATACCACACGCCAGATCGAACCAGCAGGATTTTGCCATGGTTTGGCTGGACTTTTACATATCACATTACGTTTTGCCAGTGAGACACAAGATGAGAGGTTTGTGGAAGTTGCAAATACACTATGTGAACAATTTGTCGCAAACTATCAACCAGAAGCTCTGTTTGGGTATCGCGCTCTAGGGACTGGAAGATACCCAATGGATCTTCCAGGTCTCCTCTACGGTGCTGCTGGCAATGTACTTGTGCTTCTGGCGAGCGCCACGTCTCATGAGCCAATCTGGGATCGTTTGTTTCTCCTCACGTAAGGGGAAAGGCTGCTTTCCTTGTATATGCTGCTATGAAGGCCGAAGTGTACAGCATACAAGAGGCACAAGAGTGTGAGGTGATGCTGTGCGTGCCATGTTGTGCGATAGAGGCGTAAAAAGGAGTGTCCTACTTGCTATGAATTTTTCTGATCAACGATCATCCTCCGGCAAACAAAAGCAATCTCAAATACATCTCTATAAGCCCTTAGATTTTATTCAGGTGCGAGTTCCTCTTTTTCCTATAGAAACTTATCTCAGCTTGTCCGAGCCTGCATTGACGGGCTCCGTTACAAGTATGTATGCGCAAGACCCTCTTGTACGAAGAGCATTGGCTGTTGGGAGCATGGACCTCCTTGATGAGCTAGATCGCCAAGCATCTTCCCCTCAAAAGCTGGTACAGCGAGATCGTAAACTGTTACGCTATTTGATTCGTATGGCAACGCGCCCGACGCCGTATGGGCTCTTCGCGGGAGTTTCTCTGGCTCAGTGGGGGACGCAAACTCATCTGCGAATTGCAGATCAGCCAAGAGCACTATTTTCGCGTCCCGATCTTAACTGGTTGCTGCCACTGGTCTGGAAATTGGAAGCCATACCAAAGATACGGAGTCAACTGCGCTATTCGGCCAACGATGCTGCCTACATACGGAATGGCCGTATCTTTTTGCTGGAGCAACTACCCAAAGGCCAGCCCGATCAGCATGTGTCGGTCTCGATACGGGCAACATCCGTTGCCAGGTATGTACTCAAGCTTGCGCGCTATCCTATTTCTCATGAAGCTCTGGTACAAGAGTTGCTTACAGCGGCTGCTGGTGTTTCCGTAGCCAAAGCAGAAGAGCTTATTACAACGCTCTGGCAGCACACTCTGTTGTTCACCGACTTGCATCCCCCTCTTACTGGAGAGATAGCACCAATGGAGTACGTTTTACGGCGATTGGAGCATATACCGTTTGCGGAACCTCTCGTGTCTCTTGGGTGGGAGCTCTTACAAGCCCTGTCCCGATGGGATAAGGCCACCAACGAGGAGAGCATTGCATGCTATCGCTATGTACAATCCTGCATGCAGGCAATTGATGAGCAGGTGGAGACATTCCTTCTCTCTGAGTTGCCAACTTCTCCCAAATCCTCGGTTCAGAAAGAGAGGCGACGTCCATCGAGCGCTTTTGTCCAGACAGATACAACCTTATCTTTGCTCGATAAGCAACTTGCACGAAGCATAGGAGAAGAGGCTGCGGCCTTTGCAGAACGCCTTCTTGCGCGGCATGAACCCGGATATCTTCGCGCCTATCGCCAGGCTTTTATTGATCGCTATGGAACGAATCGGCAGGTTCCATTATTGGAGGTTGTCGATCCTCAGGTTGGCCTGGGGCTTCCTGCCTTTGAGCAAAAATATGTTTCATCTGAAGCAAAGCCTTTTCCAGAACGAGATCGTGAAATTTTACACCTGGCTCTAACGGCTTTACGCGAGCAACAGCTGGCAATCTCACTCGATGAAGAGAAGCTCAAACGTCTTGGGCTGGTTCCTCCTGACCGGAGAGCTAAAGCACAACGCTCACTGGATCTGTTTATTTCGCTTGCGGCTACTTCCCAGCAAGCGCTTGCCAGAGGAGAATATCAAATTGTCCTTGGGCCAGTCCTTGGAACCATGCAAGCGGGACAAAGCCTGGGCCGTTTTGCCTCCATGCTGGGTACTGAGGCGCTGCAGGCGTTAGAGAAAACTGAGCAATTGGAAGCCGAGCAAGATATTCCCCATAGCATTCGTGCAGAAATGGTGTATCTCTCAGCGAATCCGCGTTTAGTGAACGTCATGTTGCGGCCTGCTGTGCATAAACACGAGATAGTCTATGGCGTTATGCCAGGAAGAGAAACAACACGAGCTATTCCACTGAATGAGATAGTTCTGGGGGTACGCGATGAGCGTTTCTATCTCTACTGGCCAGGCCAGCAGACCGAAGTACAGATCTCGAATGAACATATGCTCAACCCCAAGCGAGCACCTGCACTCATCAGGTTTCTTGTCGATCTAGGCCTTGATGGAAGTGCTCATCTCTCGCACTTTCGCTGGGGTTCTTGTGCCAATTTCCCTTTTCTTCCTCGCCTGCAGGCGGGACGTGTAGTGTTCTCGCTGGCGCAATGGTTGCTAAGTTCCTCTTTTCACTTGCATGAACTGAGATTGGAATCTCCTGAGCAATTCCGGAAAAGCCTGGCACTCTGGAGGCAACATTGGCAAGTTCCTCGATATGTTTATCTGACCGAGGCGGATAATCGTTTGTTGTTAGATTTAGAGCATGCAGGGCAAATTGAGGAGCTACGTGCAACCTTGCAAGCGTTAAAGGGCACGGAGACGGTTGTTTTACAGGAAGCTTTACCCGGGCCTGAGCATGCCTGGCTGGAAGGGCCAGGAGGGCATTATCTTTCAGAATATATCGTATCACTCATCAAGCACTCCAGCGATGAGACAGGCCGGAATACAACCCGCCGCATGGTGCCCACAGTAGAGCAGCAAACCCAGATGAATGCCGTGCGCCAAAAAAGCCCTGGCAGCGAGTGGATTTTTCTCAAGCTCTACTGTGGGAAAACTTTGCAGAGTGATTTAATCGCGCAAGCACTACGCCCTTTGCTCAAAGATGTGTACGCTCAAAACCTCGCAGAAGAGTGGTTTTTCATTCGTTACGCAGATTCCGGGCCACATATTCGTTTGCGCTTCCGAGGCAGCCCGCAGGTGCTCACCTTACAACTTTTACCAAAGCTCTGTGCCTGGGCCTCTGAGCTAATATCCACTGGCCAGTGTCTCAGTTTCTCATTTGATAGTTATGAAAGAGAAATCGAGCGTTATGGTGGTCTGGCAACGATCTCAATAGCCGAAACACTTTTTTGTGCTGATAGCCGAGCAGTTATGGATCTGCTCTATTTGCAACAAGCACGTCTGCTGACGGTCGATGCGCAGGTGCTTGCAGTACTAACAACAGATGATATTCTGGCCTCCCTTGGCTTGCAGCCGATGGAGCGTTTGCAATGGTATCGTCAATTCATAGCCAATACCAAAGACGTTGGTGGAGTATATCGCCAGAAAAGTGCAGAGCTGCGCCTCTTGCTAGGGAGTGTAGACTCCATATCGGTACGTCCAGGAGGGCCCCAACTTCTCGATATCCTGAATACACGACGCACTTCCTTTGCCAGAGGCGGGCAACAGATCGCTGAAATTGCGACACGCCAGACCCTTCTTGAGCCATTTTCTGCTATTGTTCGAAGCATTGTCCATATGCATTGTAATCGTCTGGGGCTGGACCTGGAAGCAGAACGAGCAGTTATGGAACTGGCGCAGCGGACGTGGGTTGGCTTATTGGCCTCACACGAATAGCTTAAATCGTAGGATAGCCAGACTTACGATAATATTAGAATGGTCCTTCTCTGGTTGCGTCAATAACGAGAGAAGAGAAGCGATACGCTACCGAGATAGCCTTGCGTTTGGGTAAATCTCTCTCGTGCTTCTGGAATATGAGCGAGTATCTATGCTCTTTCTCTTTACTATCAGACTTGCCAGACTTGAACCTCGATGTCACTGCTTCCCTCTGCAACGAAGGCACTGAGAGCAAGTAGTTTCCCGTCAGGTGACCATGCAGGCGAAGCAAATGCCAGGCTATTTAATTGTACAAGCTCTTTTCCAGTATTTGCATCCCAGATATAGCCCTTGTCCCTGCCATCAGGATCGGTAGCACTCCGCCTTACAGAAGCAATATTATGAGAGTGTGGATGCCAGGCAACCTCATCAATTTCTCCTTGAATATACACATTACGACGCCTGGTTACTACCTTACCCGTCCTCACATCCACTATGTATATAGACAAATCGTTCATCACGCAGGCAAGCAATTGGCTATCAGTAGACCAGCGCATATCAACCATAACAGAGTCCTGGGGTACGCTTTTCAAGATATTAAGCTCATTTCCACTGTGGGCATCCCAAATATGCAGCAGGCCATCGACTGAATGGGCGTATGGATTGGTTGGAACGTAAGAGGCAATAGACATGCCATCGGGTGACCAGCTCAGATGCACATCTACCTCAGGCAGGCTCTGATCTTTTTTATGCTGATCCCAGTGTTTTGTATAGCGACATATCAGCTGCCCATTGCTACTGTCCCAAATATGAATTACCCCGTATCCACTCCAGGAAGCCACACGCTTACTATCAGGCGCCCAGGCAATCTTATTATCCGAGTCAAGAAAGGCTGCTATGCCTAGATCGCTATCCTGCCCTAGAAATTGGGAGATATCCTGCCCTGTACCGGCATGCCAAACGCGAAATCCCTCAGCGTCGTTTGTTGAGGCGATCATGCTCCCATCGGGAGACCAGGCTAGATGTACGGGTGAAGCCCCGCCATTTTGTTTCTGTTGTGCATACCATCGATAGATATATGTTTCATTATTATGTATGACATCTATTACGCGAATGACAGGATTCTGCTGATCAGTCGTATCTATCGTCGCAAGTAAGAACGTATTGCCTACCCAAACGCATTCACTTGATGCATTTGCGTCGGCGCTGGCATCATCAAGTTTATATGAAGATTGAGCGATTCGCTTCCCTGTGCTCACCTCCCAAACCTGTGTCCCATGAGCGGCTACTCCGCCGGTTGCGAGCATCTTTCCGTCAGATGACCAGCTAAGGTAGCTAATATTGCCCATTCCTTGAAAGGTCGCAAGCAATTTTCCTCCTGCTGAAGTGGCAGAGCGCTTGACGGGCTGCGGAGTGCTGGGAGGATTGATAGAGTTTGCCACAACCATTCCTCCGCCTATTACCGCCGCCAATGCAATCCCGCTAGCGCATATCGCGGTAATCACTGCCCGCCTGGATATTTGTGATGGCCTGGTCGACGACGGAGGCGTCGAAACCACGTGAGAGCCTGCTGAAGAGGGAAAAGGAACAGGAGGGAGTCGGCCGTTGTCGATAGAATGAGGCGAAGATGCCACGGGGAACGACCCGACAAACGCTTTAGCCTCAGTCCCAACACTTGCGCTTGCATGAATGAGCGCTGCAGCAAATGCCTGGACACTGGCAAAACGCGCAGCTGGCTCTTTTGCAAGTGCGGTCATAATAACCTGCTCAACGCGTGGAGGTATTTCTGGAGCTTTCGCGCGCAATGTAGGAGGAAGCAGCATCTGATGCCCGCTAATTATCTGCGAATCGGAACCCTGAAAGGGAGGCTGACCGCTGAGCCACTCATAGATCATGAGAGCAAGGGAATACTGATCGCTAGCAGGCAACAGCTGGCCTCGAAAGCGCTCAGGAGCCAGATAAGCAAGAGCCTTCCTGGGAGGATACTCGCTCTTTGGGGCCAAAGCAAGGACCAGATCCACTATGCCGGTATCATTCAGGACGAGCGTGCCCTCCTTGCTCAGAAGCACTTTTTCTGGCCTGATATCTCCATGTGCTAGTCGAGAACTATGCAGATAGTGCAGAGCATCTGCCAACTGCTTGACGTAACTGAGAACTTGCTCCAACCTTATTCGCGTCCCATACGGATGCACGCGGCGTAAGCTACCACTGGGAAAGTACTCCTGAAGTAAGTAAGGCCGGTCCCCGTGAACGGAGAAACCAGATAAGCGTATGAGATGCCTATGTGTGAGCGCGGCAATTGTATGGGCTTTGTGCTGGAAAAGCTCTCTCTGCTCTGTAGTAAGTTGCAAGGAGAGCACTTTGACCACCACAGTTGTATTAAGGCGCTCGCTCTTTCCCAGATACGTCTCAACAATTCCCCCCTGGCTCAGACAAGTTGTCAGCTGAAAATGATCGATCTGCTGACCTATCAAATTACTCATCCATTTAATCCTTCTTAACTCAGCTATGCCTGTGGCAAGCCTTCGTGACGCAGCCGCCCAATCCCTTGTGATAGCCAGAGCCTGTGACTATCACGAAGAGACCATCATTTATAGGAGAAAGTATTTCTTTGACCAGGCAAAATATTATTCACTAGAGTTTAAAAATCCAGGCCCTTGCGAGACAATACGTCCTTTTTGAAATTAAGAGATGCTAAAGCCAATCAGCCTCTCTCTTTAAGAGTATCAAAAGAGATGTTCCATCTAATGGAACATCTCACATGAGCTTGCTCTTACCAGGTCTGGATTCTTTAAGTGTTTTCATCCTTTGCTAAAATCCTTCCCTGGCACTTTTAGAGGAAGGAGTGGCTGGAGCGAACGGAACAGGACAAGGCCTTTGTTGGTTTTCTCCCTGTAAACAAGAGTGCTGTTAGCTAGTGTTTGCTTAAGCTCTCCTTTCCTGGGTGATCTGTGCAAATCCCTTCCGCCAACTGGGGTAGAGAGGATGCCAATGAAGAATCTGGCGCGCCTTAGCATTCGTTGCGCCACGTGCGGCACGTGGCCGCCCAGTAGTGATAGGTGGAGGAGGTGCTCCAAGACTGGTTGCATACACCGGGAGCCACGTGGTGCCTGGCGTGGGGTTGTCATCCACCACGTTAACAATTCCTTGCGGCCAATCGAGCGCGAGCAGTGCGGCACGAGCTGCGTCTTCTACATGGAGAAAAGAAGTAATTCCTTCATCGGCGGGCAGTTGCCTGAGGCGAACTTGTTCAGCGATGAAACCATCCGGGGCATACCAGGTTCCCGGTCCGTACAGTACTCCATAGCGGAGCACTACCCAGCGTTCTATCTCAGCTACCGCACGTTCTAGTGCTTGTACTCCCTTGATCGTGCTACGCCTTGGCTCCGGGGCTTCCAGATCCAGAGGAACTGTCTCATCCGCAGGGCTATTCCCCGGAGCGTAGATCCAGGAAATGCTTTGAGCGATGAAGCGGCGCACCCCGGCCTTATGGGCTGCATCCACCAGATTGCGCGTTCCTTCTCGGCGCATATATGCATTGGCTTTTGAATTTCTGGCGCTCAGATCTGTGAGCTGCTGGATGATCACATCTGGGCGTGCCTTGCTCACTAGCGCTGTGAGCTGTTCACGATCAAATACATTTACGACACAGGGAGTAGCACCGAGCTGCTCTAGCAACTTGCTTTTGTCAGCAGTTCGTGTCGTACCAGTTACCTCATGATTGGCGGCAACTAACAGAGGAATGAGTCGTTGCCCGATAATTCCTGTACCGCCTGCAACCAGAATCTTCATAGTGTCTTCACCTTTCATCTCTTGTTCTATGCTTCCCCGCAGGGAACCTCATCCTCGTTTGGCCGCGATCTGTTCTCAGCAGAAAACTGCTGAGTGTTTGAGGATGAGCGGAGCCGCAAGGCAGTACGGTCAGGTAAGATAAGGCTGAGCAAACATCCTGTTATTCCAATGCCGCAGCATCCAATGAGCAACCCTGCGAATGTACTCTGACCTAGTAGAATTCCTCCAATTGCCGAGCCAAGTGCGATCCCAAGATAGAGTGCACTGTTATTCCAGGCCAGGAGCAGTGCCCGTCGATTAGGAAATGCCTGGACGAGGCGCGCTTGCTGTGCTGGAAGGAAGAGCTGGGCTAAAAGAGGAGCAATAGTGAATCCTATAAAGATCAGCAAAGGATGGTTGAGCACAAGGCTCAGCAGTAAAAAACAGCCGGCCAAGCCACCCAGGCTGATCGTGGATATCACGCGCGTACCAAATCGATCAGAAAGGTACCCTCCCAGCAGGCTGCCGGCTACAATGCCTGCACCATACCAGATCAGCAGTGTTGCAACCTGAGAGGGAGAAAAATGGGCTGCTGTGCGCAATCCGGCCCCAAGGTAGGTATAGACTCCGTAGAGTGCAGCGCTCCATATTGCTGTTGGTCCTACAGTCCGCAAAATGATCCACGCCTGAAGTGAAGGTAGTTGATCAGCCTTGTGGGCTGTAGGAGAAGGGCTTCTGCCAGGCCAGGTCCCTCGATTTACCAGAGCCAGGATGAGGCTTGCCACTGCCAGCCCTAGAAAAATGGTTTGCCACCCAAGCGCTTGTGCCATAATGGCTCCAAAGGGTGCGCCGACCGCAATGGCGATGAGCAATCCTGATCCCACCACACCCAGACGGCTCCCCCGTCGCTGTGGTGGGGCAGCATCGCTGACCAGGGCATAGATTGAAGGAGTGATTGCAGCGGCAGCGCTGCCCGCTAGCAAACGACTGCCAAGTAGCCAGGGAAAGCTGGAGGCCAGACCAGTCAAGCCATTGGCTACTGCAAAGCTGAGTAGCCCGGCAACGAGCAGAGATCGGCGCCCAAGCCGATCAGCGAGCAGCCCACAAAATGGTGCGGCTAGCATGTACATGATTGAAAAGGCTGTTACCATCCAACCTGCGGTACTTGTGGAGATCTGATATCTCCCGGCAACCAGAGGAAGCAGTGGTGAGACAACAAAAAGATCTGTTCCAATTACAAAAAGCGTGAGCCAGCCAATGAGCAGTTGCCCTTGACGGAACCAGAGCGACCGATGGCGCTGCGCGAACAAGCGAAAAGCCATAGCTGACAATGCCCCTTTCTCGAAAAGAGAAGATATATCTACCAACTGCAGGCCAGTATACTGTATCACCGGGCTAGCCAAAAGCCCCAATTTTGAATATATTCAGGGTACCACTTTGGCAAGTTACTGGAAAGAAGAGGACATCGATCATGAAAAAGCGTCAGACATGGCAGAAGGTGGAACTGCCCGCTCTTGAACCAACAGGATCGACTCCGCTCTACCGCCAACTTTATGAGCGGCTGCGCACGGCTATCATTACAGGGCAACTCCCAGCAGGAACTCCGCTGCCTTCGACACGAGCTCTATCAAGCGAGTTAGGAGTTGCACGCAAGACAGTGATCCATGCCTACGAGGACCTGAGCGCAGAAGGATATATCGTTGGCCAGATTGGGAGCGCAACACGTGTAGCCTCTTTGCTTCCCGATGACGTCTCCTTTGCTCCGGGAGAGCGATTAGACGTACCACGCTCTTTGCCTTCTACTGCTGCTCCGGCAACGATCAGCCAGCGTGGATTTCTACTCACTCAGGCACGCTCTCTCTCGTATATATCACAGTTCCCGCCTGAAAGGGGACTGCGTGCTTTTCGGGTAGGTATGCCTGCGCTGGATCTATTTCCTCATGTACTCTGGGGACGCCTGCTTGCCCGTCGTGGGCATCGTTCTCTGCCATCCTTGCTTTCTTATCAAGAGGCTGCAGGGTATCGACCGTTACGTGATGCGATCGCTCATCATCTGAGCGTGGCACGAGGCGTGCGCTGCACGCCAGAACAAGTGGTGATTGTTGCAGGCGCGCAAGCTGGAATGGACCTGGTGTTGCGTGTCCTACTCGACGCGGGGGAGCCAGCCTGGACGGAAAATCCAGGGTATTTCGGGGCGCACGGGGCTTTGGTAGCAGCAGGAGCCCGTCTGGTGCCTGTTTCTGTCGATCAAGAAGGTATTGACGTGAATATGGGAATGAAGCTAGCTCCCCAGGCTCGCCTGGCAGTTGTCACGCCTTCCCATCAATTTCCTCTGGGCGTGACCATGAGCTTGAAACGGCGGCTCGCATTGCTCAAATGGGCCAGGCAGAACGGAGCCTGGATTCTCGAAGATGATTATGATAGTGAGTATCGCTATACGGGGCATCCCCTGGAAGCCTTGCAAGGATTAGATAGGCACGAACGGGTTATCTATCTTGGCTCCTTCAGTAAAGTCCTCTTTCCCGGCTTGCGACTGGGCTACCTGGTGATTCCCACGTCGTTGATCGAGATCTTCACAGCCGTGCGCCGATTGATCGATACGCATGTTCCAGTTCTTGAACAAATGGTGGTGGCAGATTTCATGATAGAGGGACATTTTCAACGACATCTCCGACGGATGCGTGAATGCTATGCTGCACGGCGCGCTGCTCTCATCACAGATGCTCACCACATCCTGGCAGGCCTGCTCGATTTGCAGATATCAGAAGCCGGGTTACATCTGGCAGGATGGCTTCCAGCAGGAAGTGATGATCAACAAGGAGCAGAACTGGCCGCAGTTCATGGTGTAGAGGTGGTTCCATTTTCACAACTGTGCCTCGTTCCATACTCCCATCCCGGCCTACTTCTAGGATTTGCTGCAGTGAACGAGGATGCTATTTGCCAAGGGATACGCCAGTTGGCTCGTGCCTTAGAAGCTCTCAAAAAGAGGGAATGAGGAGATCCGGTCTGCTTCTCTCTTGGAGGTGGCAGCTTGTGGTTCAGTCCTAGAGATGGGGCTGAGGATCTTGCCGTTCCGCGTGGTGCGCACCTGCTCAAAGTCTGTGGTGACTAGATCTGCGGGAGAAGGAAATCGATTGCGCAAGGCCAGGGAAATAAGCTACTTGAGATTGTGAGCTAGGTTAAACGATGATAGAAGCTGAAATATGTAAATTACGTATATTCTGTTCCTAGATAATAGAAATATTTTAAGCAAAATATCCGGCATTGCCATAATATTCTGTCTGATTCTTGAGGTATACTTATTTATGAATATCTACGTTATCTAGAGCGTAAATGGATAAATGTAACAAAGGAGATGAAACGCCATTTTCCTTAAAAATCGCTGCGTTCTCCAAGAGAGCAGGCAGCTACTAGCTATAATCGCTACGAAAATAGAAGGAGATATATGAACACCTTAAAACCATTTCGCTTCGCTGTCAGTGCGGGAAAGGCAACATCACAGGAAGAGTGGGCCGCCAAAGCAAGGAGGATAGAGCAATTGGGCTACTCAACTATGGTCATTCCTGATCATCTTTTGAGGATATTTGCTCCCTTCTCTGCGCTGCTCGCTGCGGCTCAAGCCACACATACCCTGCGGATTGGAAGTTATGTATTCAACAATGACTTTCGACATCCTGTGCTGCTCGCCAAAGAGGTTGCTACCCTCGATTTTCTCTCAGGTGGGCGGTTCGAATTGGGGCTAGGGGCTGGCTATGCTCGGTCGGAATATGAGCAGTCTGGTCTCACGTATGATCCTGCCTCTGTTCGCATACGCCGCCTGGGAGAGGCTATTGAGGTGGTCAAAAGGGTCTTGGCAGAGGAATCTGCAAGCTTCTCTGGAGAATTCTATACCATCAATCAGCTGAATGGGTTCCCAAAGCCCATCCAACGACCGCATCCCCCGCTTCTGATCGGGGGCGCCGGCAAGCGCATCTTGTCGCTTGCCGCTAGAAAAGCGAACATCGTAGGAATTATTCCTAAAGCCCTGTCTGATGGCAGTGGATTGGATTTCACTGATAGCACGCAAGCTGCAACAATGCAGAAGATCGAGTGGATTCGTCAGGCCGCAGAGAACAGATTTGACGATCTAGAGCTCAATATTCTTGCATTTCAGGTTACTGTCACCGACGATTACTCCCAAGTGGTTCAGCAGATGTCTAAGAGATTTAGCGTAAAAGAGGAAGAGGTTTCAGATATCCCACATTGCCTTATTGGAACAGTCGATCAAATCAGCGAAGCATTACAGAAAAGGCGCGAAAAATATGGTATTTCATATATAACTGTGTTCGATTTCGAGAACACAGTAGAGGCGCTTGCCCCTGTTGTCGCTCGTCTTGCTGGCAAATAAGGTGGGAAGTCAAAAAGCCAATCACTCATGACCCGCTTACGAGAAGCTGGCTACTGATATGCTATCACTCCTCTGGTCGGTGTATCTTGAAGCGCTATCGCCGCAGACTAGAGGCCAGAAAATTCTTGATAGTGACAGGGTTGTGACCGCTAGTAATCTTCCGTGAGGGTCGATGAACTGGCAAGATTTGCAAGGGAGAGCAGACTATATAGTAGGAGGTGTTGTTTAACGTTCAAGCGCTATGCGCCTTCACATAGTACTGGTCTGTTACCTTGTTCGTAGCAGCAAATACCTGTATATTCGTCATGTAGTGGTACAGTTGAAAGGGCGTGTGGGGGATAGCTATACAGGTGATGTTACCTGCTTTCTCTGGCTATTTGCAGTTAGTTGCTAATCGGAAACAAGCATCTTGCCCCATCCATGGGGATGGGGCAACCGTGTATAGCACCGATCCGCGCCCGAAGTTTGCTGTTGTGGTCCTACTCTTCACGAGAGGCGATATGATTGCAACAGCTGCAGAGGAAAATATGTTGGTGGGAGAAGTAGCACGGGGAGGTAAGGATATGGCGTTACCAGGGCAAAAATTTATCAATGGCATCTCTAATTTCGTATTCGGTACGAATATGCCTCCTGATTATGTGGCGCACACTGTACGCAATACACCTGAGATACAGGCGCGAATCAAGGCTGGTAGCTTTACCCTCATGCGCGTAGCGTTTGACTCGACAGACAGCGATGCCATGATCGAATCAAAAATCGGTGCCTGTAACGCCTGCGGCACGGCTATGCTAGCCATTCTTACGCGATCAAGCTCTAGCTTTAATCAGCATCTTGTACAGTACCTGGGGAGCAGGTGTAACCTCTATGAATTTACGAATGAATCAGATTTGAACGGGTGGGACGTCAATACTTACATTGACAAATGGAACGCGGAAATACCCAATTTACGCCGTATTAATCCCACTGCCGCCTTTATTGGCCCGGCTTTAGGCGTGGTCGCTCACTTTGATTCCTATCTCAAACCATTTTTGCAGGCTTGTAAGTCGTCTGGAGTGATACCCGATGCTGTGTCATTCCATAGTTACCCTTGCACCAACACGCCCGACGCTAGTGAATGTGCTCCCCGGGCCGTCAACATTGGGAAAAATGATGTTGTCGCGTGCCGCAACATTGTGCAAGCGGTGTTTGAGCGTTCCATCCCTATCGGGGTCACAGAGTGGAATATTGACGCCAATAATCCGCCTAAGTCATACACTCAGGATGCTTCATTCAATTACACCTGGACGAAAAATGCCCTCAAGGCCATGATTGAGAGTGGTTGTGAAATCGCCTGCCAGTTTGACGCCGCTAGCGGTGCCGGCTATGGTTTGCTTGATCTTGTCTCTACCACATCGCCTTATCCTGTCCAGGTGCAATATCAGCCGATGGTTGATGCAATTAAGTCCTATTTGAATGGAGGAGGAACATCCTCCTTGTAGGCCCGGCTGGTCCGATTTTTGTATAACCGGGAGATGAGGTTACTGGCGTTTTGAGCGGGCTTATGTTAACGGCAATCTCATCCATGGGCGCAGCAATAATCTGAAAATCTGTTGCCAAGCCCGATAGGTTCGCATGAGCTATGGGCGGGATTTTTGCTCGGGAAACGAGTGAGTAAACCGAGCATTTGCCCGCAAGGCGTCGTGCACCTGTATAGCTTGCTCTGGCTGTAATGATTCCTGAGATTTTGCAATCTTCCTTATATGCCCTGGATGGGATAATCTCACGCGCGCTTATTTCGAGCACGAAGTTTAGCCATAACTTTGTCAATTTTTGCCTGGTTCAAGTTGGCTCCTGAAAAATCTGATTTGGTATAGCTGCTGGCATCCTCATCAGGATGAAGCTTCATAAAGGAGACCAGGGTATCAACGTAACGGTTCATAAGCATTTCGACAGTTTCGCGCTTGTGAAATTGTGAACAATACGTCCAACTTATTGCCAGGCAGTCTTCAACTAGCTGGCAATCGATCTCAAGCAAGTGCGCACGGTGATTATGGGGGTTGCAAGTAGGGATGGTTATATCATATATGGGATGCAAGAAAGAGGAAGCGGCCCTTGCCAGCGCTTGATCTTGTCCCGTGAAGCTAAACTTAATTTCTGGCTGGGGCAAAGCTGCCAGACGAGCAGGTATATCATCATGCTGTCTTAAGTATCGTAAAGCTTCGTATCCCAGACCGCGTTGAGGCATACCCCTAATTTGTTCTTTGATTGCCCGTAATGCAGGCATGAGTCCTGCATGTGTTGATACCATTTCAAGATCCAACAGTAATGGATACATGATGGCAAATTGACCTACTGAATGCCCTGGCTCTAGCTTTTCGCTGTTGATCTCTCTGGCAGAACTTTCTACATCGACCAGCAGCTTTCGTTTGCCTAGCCAGCATGCACAGGCCTGGAGAAGTGCTGTCAATAGTATTTCACTTATAGATGCATGGAAGTTAGTGCATACTTCATGAAGTAGCGTTTTCGTATCATCTTTATGGAATGTATGGCTGATATTCTGTACATGCTCTAAAATATTTAGCGCATGATCAGCGTGAAAATCTACTGGTAATAAGGGTATGTTACCACGGCTTGCCTGCAACCAGTATGGTACCTCCTTTTCTATGTCTGAGGATACGGCATAATCTTGTAGGTACTGAGCCCATGCTTTAAAGGCGCTGGCTGCGTTGAGTGGCTGAAGTTGCTCACCACGAATAAGCTGCTCTAGATCGGCGCGCAAGATTTGCATAGATGCGTGATCAGCGAGCAGATCATTGACAATTATCAAGAGGCGCTCTGGTTGGTGCTCTCCCATACGAAAATGGAGCATACGCCAGAGGGGACCTGATAAATTGCTAAGATCAGACTGAGCCGCAGCCATTTCCGCAAAAATTGCCGCCTCGCGCTCTTCTCTGGCGATAGCACTAAGATCAGATGTATGAAGCAAATCACTGACCGGGAAAGCCATCTCATATTCTCTCTGTTGCCAGCTATTCGTTTGTGCGTCAAATGAGAGGGCTGTTTGAAGTATGGAGTGACGTTGGGCTAAAGCTATAATCGCTTGCTCTAAAAGCTCTCGCTCAAGGCGCTCGTTGGATACCTCTAGCATGAGGAACCGAGCCGGAGATTGTATTGCTGATGGCTGTTGCGCAAAGAAGCGAAGCTGATGGGGAACAAGAGGAATTGTATGATGAACCGCCTTGAGCGAATTTGCTTCTTCATTAGAGGCGGGTAGGCTGAGAATAGTCGCCAGTTCCGCTATTGTCTGGTATTGGAAAAGTTGTTTAGGGGTAAAAGTAAGTCCGATCTGTTCTGCTCTGGCAACTATTAGCAAACAGAGGATAGAGTCGCCGCCTATTTCAAAGAAACTTGTGTGTATATCTACCTGCTGCAGACCGAGCACATCAGCCCAGATAGCGGCTAGTTGGCGCTCAATCTCGTTACGTGGCGCTTCAAAGGATTTCTTGCTCTCATGTTCCCGATCGGGCAGGGGCAGGGCCAGGCGATCAAGTTTGCCGTTGGGAGTCAAGGGGAACTGCTCCAGCTGGACAAAGAAGTGGGGCAGCATGTAGGCAGGCAACTGCTGGCTCAACTGGCTGCGGAGCTGAGCGGGCTCGATGGGTTCCGAGCTGCGCACATAGGCCACCAGCTGCTCCTCGCGCAGGAGGACGAGGGCTTGCAGGATGCTATCTTGCTGGAGCAAGAGGTGCTCAATCTCCCCCAGTTCGATGCGATGGCCGTGGAGCTTGACCTGACTATCACCACGCTGATGGTAGCGCAAGCTGCCATCGGCCTGCCAGGAGGCGAGATCGCCGCTGCGGTAGAGGCGAGCGCCGGGCTGGGAGCTGAAGGGATCGGGCAGGAAGCGTTGGGCACTGAGGCAGGGTTGAGCCAGGTAGCCATGAGCCAGGGCCTCTCCCCCGATGTAGAGCTCGCCGGGGATGCCAGGAGGTTGGGGATGGAGCTGAGCATCGAGGACATAGACCGTCGTGTTGGCCAGAGGTCGGCCAATCGGGACGTGCTGCTTGAGGGAAGCGGGCTCGATACGCTGGGCGGTAGACCAGATGGTGGTCTCGGTGGGACCGTAGAGGTTCCAGAGGGCTTGGCCACAGGGCAGCAGGCGGCGAGCGAGATCAAGAGGGAGGGTTTCGCCCCCGAGAGCAAGGTGAGCCCAGCCTTGCCCGACCAACCAGTTTCCAGGAGCAGCTGCCAGGTGGTGGGAGTGGCCTGCAGAATGCTGATGGGCAACTGAGCCAGCAGGGAGGCGAGCTGGCGAGGATCGCTGGCCTGCTCCTGGGAGGCGAGCTGGATCTGAGCACCGGCGAGCAAAGGGAGATAGAGCTCTAAGCCAGCGATGTCGAAGCTGATGCTGGTGATGGCCAGCCAGCGATCATGAGGGGAGAGGGAGAGCAGGGACTGCAAGGAGAGCAGGAAGGAGAGTAAGGCGCCATGAGAGATCTGGACGCCTTTAGGTCGCCCGGTCGAGCCGGAAGTGTAGAGGACGTAGGCAAGTTGCGCAGGGGAACATGCTTCCTGGAGATCTTCGCAAGGCAAGCTGGCGTATCGCTCCTGGAGGGTATCGAGGCAGAGCAAGGGGCAGGGGCAGTGCGGCCAGCGAGCCTTGAGCTCTTCATGGGTGAGCAGCAAGGAGAGTTGGGCATCCTGAGCCATCCACAGGAGGCGCTGGCTGGGATAGTCGGGATCGAGAGGGACGTAGGCGGCGCCGGTCTTGAGGATGGCGAGCAGGCAGAGGAGCAGGGAAGGAGAGCGGTGCAGGCACAGGCCAACGAGGCAGCCGGGACCGATGCCATGCTGGCGCAGGAGGTGAGCGAGCTGATTGGCCTGCTGGTTGAGCTGGCGGTACGTCAGGGTTGTTGAGCCAGCGTGCAGGGCTGGCTGCAGGGAGCTGCGTTCACATTGAGCCTCGATGAGGTGATGTAAGCCGTAGGAGGGAGCAGCGAGCAAGGGAGAGGAGGAGTGGCCGAGGGAGAGCAAGTGGAGGCGTTGGGCAGCAGAGAGCAGGGGTAGCAGGCTCACGGGAGTCCGAGGCTCTTGACAGAGGCTCTGGAGCACGACAAGCATGTTCGTTGCCATGTTGGTGATAGTCTTCGCTTCGAAGAGGGCAGTATTGTACTCGATGACAGCACTCAAACTCCTGGTATCAGAAAGATACCAGGTCCAAGAGAGATCAAACTTTGCTGTTTCGGCTGGTAGATTGATAAACTTTAGTTTTGTGTTATGAAAGATAATTTGCCTTTCAAGAGTATTATCTAAGGAAAAGAAGACCTGGAAGAGGGGGTTGTAGGCCAGGGAGCGTTCAGGCTGCAGCTCGGCGACAAGTTTCTCGAAGGGCATGTCTTGCTGGCTGTAGGCTTGCAAGGTCACCTCCCGCACGCGTTGGAGCAGTTCGAGGAAGCTGGGATCGCCGCTGAGATCGGTGCGCAGGACCAGGGTGTTGGCGAAGAGACCAATGACCCCTTCCAGTTCGCGGCGTTGGCGTCCGGCGATGGGAGTGCCCACCACGAGATCCTCCTGGCCGCTATAGCGGTACAAGAGGAGCAGGAAGGCAGCCAGTAACGTCATGTAGAGGGTGACCTGCTGCTGGTGGCTCAAAGCGACCAACTGCTCCAGAAGCTCGGCAGGCAGATGGAGTTGGTGGCGCGCACCGACAAAGGTCTGGATGGGAGGACGAGGATGATCGGTGGGCAGATCCAGGAGAGCAGGAGCAGTGGCCAACTGGCCGTGCCAGTAGCGCTGGAGTTTCTCCTGACGCTCCTCCTGCAGCCAGGCGCGTTGCCAGACGGCGTAATCGGCGTACTGCAGGGGCAAGGGAGCGAGCTGAGGGGAGATGCCCTTGACATGAGCGTTGTAGCAGAGGCTGAGCTCTTGCAGGAGAATGCCCAGGGACCAGCCATCGGCAATGATGTGGTGCAGGCACAGCAGCAAGATCGAGGGTTCAGATCCGCGGTGGAGCAAGCTGGCCCGCAGCAAGGGAGCCTGCTGCAGATCGAAGGGGCGGCGGATTTCCTGCTGCAGCCAGGCCTGTAATGCCTGCTGGCTAAGGTTGCTCTCGCTTTCAGCGGGCAGAGAGAGATGTTGTTGCGAGAGGGAAAGCCAGAGCTGGGCGTGAATGCGTTGCATGAGCTGCTCGCCTTGCAGGACAAAGGAGGTCCGTAAGGACTCGTGCCGAGCCAAGAGATCATTGAGGCTTTCTTCGAAGGCGGCAGGCTGGAACTGGCCATCAAGCTCGAAGGCCAGGAAGAGATGATAGGCGCTGCTCTCCGGCTCGAAGCGATGCAGGAACCACAAGCGTTCCTGGGCAAAGGAGGCCGCAAACAGATAGCTTTCTTCTTGCTCCGTCTCGTCGGGTTTTTCTGGCTGTATATTGGTCGATTCTGATGAACTATGTGAAAGCGTCATTGTCCTGGTTCCCTACTCTTTCTAGAGCCATTGATGAGATTCTCCCGCCTGGGTGCATTATGAGCGATCGCGCGAAGGCCGGCGGTCTAGCGGTCGCAATATTGGTCCCTGTGGAACCTGAGAACTAGCGGCGTTTTGCTCGACAAGAACAGCCTGACTTTCGATGGTTGGTGCCTCGAAAAACGCGCGTAATGAAACATCGATCTGAAATGCCTCGTTAATTCTCGCGGCAAGCTGAGTGGCTAAAAGCGAATGTCCCCCTAGCCGGAAAAAGTTGCTTTGTATGCTAATGTGATCTATTCCTAATAATTGCGTCCAGATGGTGGCTATTTTTTCTTCGGTAGGGGTACGCGGGGCGATATATTGCGCCTGTAAGGCCGCCCGATCGGGCGGAGGCAGGGCCAGGCGATCAAGTTTGCCGTTGGGGGTCAAGGGGAACTGCTCCAGCTGGACAAAGAAATGGGGCAGCATGTAAGCGGGCAACTGCTGGCTCAACTGGCTGCGGAGCTGAACGGGCTCGATGGGTTCCGAGCTACGCACATAGGCCACCAGCTGCTCCTCGCGCAGGAGGACGAGGGCTTGCAGGATGGCATCTTGTTGGAGCAAGAGGTGCTCAATCTCCCCCAGTTCGATGCGATGGCCGTGGAGCTTGACCTGACTATCACCACGCTGATGGTAGCGCAAGCTGCCATCAGCCTGCCAGGAGGCGAGATCGCCGCTGCGGTAGAGGCGAGCGCCGGGCTGGGAGCTGAAGGGATCGGGCAGGAAGCGTTGGGCACTGAGGCAGGGTTGAGCCAGGTAGCCATGAGCCAGGGCCTCTCCTCCGATGTAGAGCTCGCCGGGGATGCCAAGGGGTTGGGGATGGAGCTGGGCATCGAGGACATAGACCGTCGTGTTGGCCAGAGGTCGGCCAATCGGGACGTGCTGCTTGAGGGAAGCGGGCTCGATACGCTGGGCGGTAGACCAGATGGTGGTCTCGGTGGGACCGTAGAGGTTCCAGAGGGCTTGGCCACAGGGCAGCAGGCGGCGAGCGAGATCAAGAGGGAGGGTTTCGCCCCCGAGAGCAAGGTGAGCCCAGCCTTGCCCGACCAACCAGTTTCCAGGAGCAGCTGCCAGGTGGTGGGAGTGGCCTGCAGAATGCTGATGGGCAACTGAGCCAGCAGGGAGGCGAGCTGGCGAGGATCGCTGGCCTGCTCCTGGGAGGCGAGCTGGATCTGAGCACCGGCGAGCAAAGGGAGATAGAGCTCTAAGCCAGCGATGTCGAAGCTGATGCTGGTGATGGCCAGCCAGCGATCATGAGGGGAGAGGGAGAGCAGGGACTGCAAGGAGAGCAGGAAGGAGAGTAAGGCGCCATGAGAGATCTGGACGCCTTTAGGTCGCCCGGTCGAGCCGGAAGTGTAGATGACGTAGGCAAGTTGCGCAGGGGAACATGCTTCCTGGAGATCTTCGCAAGGCAAGCTGGCGTATCGCTCCTGGAGGGTATCGAGGCAGAGCAAGGGGCAGGGGCAGTGCGGCCAGCGAGCCTTGAGCTCTTCATGGGTGAGCAGCAAGGAGAGTTGGGCATCCTGAGCCATCCACAGGAGGCGCTGGCTGGGATAGTCGGGATCGAGAGGGACGTAGGCGGCGCCGGTCTTGAGGATGGCGAGCAGGCAGAGGAGCAGGGAAGGAGAGCGGTGCAGGCACAGGCCAACGAGGCAGCCGGGACCGATGCCATGCTGGCGCAGGAGGTGAGCGAGCTGATTGGCCTGCTGGTTGAGCTGGCGGTACGTCAGGGTTGTTGAGCCAGCGTGCAGGGCTGGCTGCAGGGAGCTGCGTTCACATTGAGCCTCGATGAGGTGATGTAAGCCGCAGGAGGGAGCAGCGGGCAAGGGAGAGGAGGAGTGGCCGAGGGAGAGCAAGTGGAGGCGTTGGGCAGCAGAGAGCAGGGGCAGCAGGCTCACGGGAGTCCGAGGCTCTTGGCAGAGGCTCTGGAGCACGACAAGCATGTTCGTTGCCATACCAGCGATGCGCTGGGGCTCGAAGAGGGCAGTATTGTACTCGATGACAGCACTCAAGCTTTTCTCATCTTCCTGATACCACGTCCACGAAAGATCAAACTTTGCTGAATTGCTGTCTAGGCGAATCTGGGTTACATCCAGCCCTTCGAGACTGATTGGATCGCCAGGAACATTTTGTAGCGCAAAGAAGACCTGGAAGAGGGGGTTGTAGGCTAGGGAGCGTTCAGGCTGCAGCTCGGCGACAAGTTTCTCGAAGGGCATGTCTTGCTGGCTGTAGGCTTGCAGGGTCACCTCCCGCACGCGTTGGAGCAGTTCGAGGAAGCTGGGATCGCCGCTGAGATCGGTGCGCAGGACCAGAGTGTTGGCGAAGAGGCCAATGACCCCTTCCAGTTCGCGGCGTTGGCGTCCGGCGATGGGAGTGCCCACCACGAGATCCTCCTGGCCGCTATAGCGGTACAAGAGGAGCAGGAAGGCAGCTAGCAACGTCATGTAGAGGGTGACCTGCTGCTGGTGGCTCAAGACCATCAGCTGCTCCAGAAGCTCGGCAGGCAGATGGAGTTGGTGGCGCGCACCGACAAAGGTCTGGATGGGAGGACGAGGATGATCGGTGGGCAGATCCAGGAGGGCAGGAGCAGTGGCCAACTGGCCGTGCCAGTAGCGCTGGAGTTTCTCCTGACGCTCCTCCTGCAGCCAGGCGCGTTGCCAGACGGCATAATCGGCGTACTGCAGGGGCAAGGGAGCGAGCTGAGGGGAGATGCCCTTGACATGAGCGTTGTAGCAGAGGCTGAGCTCTTGCAGGAGAATGCCCAGGGACCAGCCATCGGCAATGATGTGGTGCAGGCACAGCAGCAAGATCGAGGGTTCAGATCCGCGGTGGAGCAAGCTGGCCCGCAGCAAGGGAGCCTGCTGCAGATCGAAGGGGCGGCGGATTTCCTGCTGCAGCCAGGCCTGTAATGCCTGCTGGCTAAGGCTGCTCTCGCTTTCAGCGGGCAGAGAGAGATGTTGTTGCGAGAGGGAAAGCCAGAGCTGGGCGTGAATGCGTTGCATGAGCTGCTCACCTTGCAGGACAAAGGAGGTCCGTAAGGACTCGTGCCGAGCCAAGAGATCATTGAGGCTTTCTTCGAAGGCGGCAGGCTGGAACTGGCCATCAAGCTCGAAGGCCAGGAAGAGATGATAGGCGCTGCTCTCCGGCTCGAAGCGATGCAGGAACCACAAGCGTTCCTGGGCAAAGGAGGCCGCAAACAGATAGCTTTCTTCTTGTTCCATTTTTGAACCGTGCCTTTCATCAAGGAATATACGTTGTGGCCCCTTGGGTTCGCTCTCTCGCTTAGCTTGCGCTTGTAGCACAGGTTCTTTTAGCTCTTGCTTGCTGGATGAGCTAACGGTGATGAGAGAAGCGATACCTTCAATAGTTGGAGCTTCAAAGAGCGAGCGTAAAGATAAAGTTGAATTGAACTTTTCGTTAATACGCGCCAGCAGCTGAGTTGCCAGAAGTGAATGTCCCCCTAGCTCAAAGAAGTTTTGCGTAATGCCGACTTTTTTGAGACCGAGCAACTCGCACCACAGCAAACAAAGCTCTTCCTGGATGGGAGACTGAGGGGTCGCGAGAGAAAGTGTCGCTTCATCTGCAGCCTCAGGAGCAGGAAGTGCCTTACGATCTACTTTGCCATTGGCGTTGAGTGGTAAGCGAGACATAAACACAAAATGAGCAGGGACCATAAATGCTGGCAAGCGTTGCGTAACAAAGGCTCGCAAATTGCTGAGAACAGGCTTGACTTGCTCGTTGTGGTGAGTAATATAGGCAACAATCTGCTTGTTGTCGGGAGTATCTTCTCTAATGATAACCGCTGCATCAGCAACCATAGGATGCTCTACTAAAATAGCCTCAATCTCTTCGAGCTCGATACGATATCCGCGGATTTTTACTTGCAAATCATTGCGTCCGGCGAACTCGGCATTTCCATCGGGCAGGTAGCGGCCAAGATCGCCGGTTCGGTACAGGCGATCATGTTCCTGATGAGTAAAGGGATTGACGAGGAAACGCTCATTTGTCTGGTCAGGATCATCCAGATATCCAAAAGCCAGGTGAGGGCTACGGACGTAGATCTCTCCTAGCTCACCGATCCCTGCTAGATTTCCCGCTTCATTCAGGATAAGTATTTGCGCGCCAGGCATACCCTTCCCAAGAGGAATCACCTCTTTGTCCAGGAGCGCTGTAACGCTAGCCGGGCTCTCAGTGGAGGATGCTGTAGGAAGGACGAAGTAGCTAACGGCTCGTTGCGTCTCTGTCGAGCCGTAGAGATTGACGCAGGTTATATGAGGAGCGACAGCATATAAGCGCGCGACATGGCGTCTAGTTAAGGCATCACCAACCACAAAGGCGTAGCGCAATGAAGGGATACGCGCAGAAGGCAGATCATCTTCACCCATGCCTTGCGTCAGTAATTGGAGGAGAGCAGGCGTAAAACTAGCAATGGTGATCTCCTGTCCCTGCATCCATTGAGCCAACCAACCGGGATCGCCCATATGCTCCTGATCAGGAATGCAAATGGTAGCCCCCACACAAAGAGGTGTGAAAATCTCTCTCTGCAAAGGATCATGGGCGAGACCAGAAAGCAGGCTATAGCGATCAGTCTGCGTGAAGGCGAAGCGATCCCTCATCCAGGGCAGGAAATGAGTGAGAGGGCCATGGCGCTGAAGCACCCCTTTAGGACGTCCAGTTGAGCCAGAGGTAAAGGTCAGGCAAGCAATGTCATTGGGCCCAACTCTATACGCCGGCGCGCTACTGGCATATTGCGAGAGTATTCCACTGAGGGCAAAATTACGTGCCAGAACCAGATTACAATAAGAATTGGCTCTACACCATTCATCCAGCTCCTGGCAATCGGTGGCCCCTTCGATGCGTAGCCAGCCGCGCGCGTGAGCTCGTTGTACATATTCTAACAAGCGAGCAGGTGGATAGGAAGGATCTAAAATAAGCACAGTTGATCCGGCCTTGAGAATACCGAGAATCGCCAGGACCAGGGCCGCACAGCGCTGAGCGGAGATGGCCACAACATCGTGTGGACGGATGCCCTGGGCATGAAGATAATGGGCTAGCTGGTTGCTACGGGCCTCCAACTCGCCGTAACTCACGGTATTAATCTCGTCGATGATGGCTATATTTTCAGGCCTCAAATGAGCCTGCTGAGCGAACAAGTCATGGATGGTACCTTCCCAATGGGCTGAAATAGGTGCGCCAGGATCGGGCAGTACGCTGCTAGCTCTTGTCGATACAAGCGAGTAGCGTGAGATCATTTCGTCTCTTTCGCTGACCTGAGAAGCCAGGCAGCTGTATTGCTCTAGCATTTCAAGCATACGCTCATGCTTAAAGAGATCCGTATTATAGACCAGTTCGAGCCGAATGGCGTCTTGCTCCTCCTGCACGAATAAGGTGAGATCGAATTTAGAGCCAATTTCACGGGGCCAGAGATGCTCAACTTTTAAATCGGGCCATTCGTCGTGTAAGTCGGGCAGATTCACCATATTGAAAAAGACTTGAAAAAGCAAAGAATGGCTCAAACTACGTTCGGGATTAAGCTCATCGAGCAGCGCGTCAAAGGGGATATCCTGGTGCGCATAGGCTTCTAACGTCATTTCCTTCACGCGTTGCAAGAGCGTGCGAAAATTCAGTTCACTAGCAACATCGATGCGCAAGACCAGGGTATTGACAAAGAAGCCGAACACGTGCTCGATATCGGTTCGATTCCGATTTGCTATAGGCGTGCCAATAACTATATCTCTGCGCCCCGTGTAGCGTTGCAAGAGTATTTGAAACAGGGCCAGGGTCGTCATGAAAAGGGTTACCCCTTCGTGCTGGCTAAGCGCTTTTAAGGCTGTGGAGATTTCTGATGGAAGTAGCAAGCTAACAACAGCGCCATGGGATGTCTGGACCGCAGGTCTTGGGTGATCCATAGGTAATTCAAGGAGTGGAGGCATATCGGCAAGCTGTTTACGCCAGTAATCTAGCAGGTTTGTCAGATTCTCGCCCTTTAGCCAGTTTCTTTGCCAGGCCGCATAATCTGCGTATTGTAATGAAGGCGCTGGAAGCGTAGGCGAGTTGCCTGCAAGCGCAGCAGAATAGCAGAGCGATAGCTCATGCAGAAATACACCAAGAGACCAGCCATCAGAAATAATGTGGTGAGTGTTCAAGAGTAAGATATGTTCTAAAGGGCTCTTGCGCAAAAGGGCCAGGCGTACCAGAGGGCCGGTCTTTAAATCGAAAGGAATGTGTGCTTCATTGTTGATAGCGTGTTGCAGAGAAGCCTCGCGTTCAGCTTCAGGCAGTGAAGTTAAATCAATGAGAGGAATCTGTAAAGTGAGATTGGGCCGAATAACCTGAATGGGTTCTCCATTTAACATGGCAAATGTAGTACGCAAGCTCTCGTGACGTCGTACCAGCAAGTGAATGCACTTTTCAAGGAGATCCACACGTAGCGGACCGGCAAAGCGAATGGCAGCAGCAATGTTATAGCTAGCATTGCCAGGGTTGAGTTGATCGAGTAACCAGAGACGTTGTTGAGCAAAAGACAGGGGAAATGTATTGAAACGGCTACCTTGTTTGCCCAGTTGTTGCTTGAGTAAAGCGCGTTTTTCTGGTGAAAGCGCGGCCAGGCGTTGGGATAAATCCTGCATGTCCTTTATTCTACCTTTATTATGATCCTAGCATGTGCTAAATTATTGTCCTTCATCCCAGTTTCCACCCACCTGATCCATCAACAACGCCTCGACCTCTTCTGAAGGAAGATTTTCAAGCAGCGTAAGTAGTTCACCGAGATCTCCACCTCCTCGGGAAAGAGCTGGAATCGGCATCGAAGGCACTGCGGCATCCTGTATCTCATCCGCTCTTTGTTCTGTAATAAAAGCTGAAATTTCTGCAATAGTGGGATGCTCAAACATCACACGTAAAGGAAAATCAATCTGAAAGGCGCTACGAACACGGGAGACCACTTGTGTAAGCAAAAGCGAGTGACCTCCAAGTTCAAAGAAATTGTCATATAGACCGATACGCTCAATCTGCAAAACTTCCTGCCAGATCTCGGCCAATTGTTGCGTAAGTGGGGTTGTTGGTTCCTGGTAGGGCTGAGAACGCTCTAGCATCTCCCACTGCGGTTGTGGCAAGGACTTGCGGTCTAGTTTGCCATTTTTGGTGAGGCTAAAGTCACTTAACCACACAAAGACAGTGGGTACCATATAGGATGGAAGCCGTTCTTGTAGCCATTGTCGGAGTTCCTTGTTGCTGCAATGTTCCTGTGAACGCGCTAATAGGTAGGCAACCAGGCGCCGCTCCCCATAAGGATCTAATAGAGGCAAGACTGCGTTCTCGGCCACGGCTGGATGCTGCTGTAGAAGTGCTTCAATTTCAGCGGGCTCGATACGGAAGCCGTGGATCTTGACTTGAGTATCCACGCGTCCTACAAAGTCAAGCTCCCATTTTCCCACATACCGTACCAGATCACCAGTTTTGTAGAGCCGAGCGCCAGGAATAGCGCTGAAAGGATGTGGTATAAAGCTGTTAGCAGTCAGGTCAGCTTGCTGGAGATAGCCGCGGGCTAAGCCCGCGCCACCGACGTAGAGCTCACCAATTGCCCCGCGTGGTACCAGACGTAACTCTTTATCAAGCACAAACGCCGTAGAATTGGCAAGAGGATAACCAATTGGCACGCTAAGGGCCTCGGCTGGCACCTCGTCAAGCTCACGATATGTAGAAAAAGTTGTATTTTCCGTAGGTCCGTAGACGTGGATAAGGTGTTCAGGGGCGGACGTAGCGCGGACAGAACGCACGGCCGGCGGATTTGCCGCTTCTCCGCCAAAAAGCACTACACGCATCCGTTGGTAAATCTGTGGGCGTAGACGAGCCAGTTGATTAAATAGCGCTGAGGTGAGAAACATAACATTGCCGTAGCGGAGATAGAGATGTTGCTCAAGAGCTTCTGGCATCAGCGCTGTTTCCTGCTCTACGCTCAGAATTCTGGCCCCGTTAAGTAATGCTCCCCAGATCTCAAAAGTGGAAGCGTCAAAAGCACTATTGGAAATATGTACTACCACATCCTGGGGAGTGATTTGTATATAGTTGCTGTGTAAGACCAGGCGCGTGATCGCTTGCTGCGGTACGGCTACGCCTTTAGGCCTTCCCGTTGTACCTGAAGTATAGTTCACATAAGCCAGACTTTGAGCCCGCGGATACTGGCCAGGGTTCGCAGTAGATTGCTGGCTAGATAAGGCAATTTCTTGCTCCAGGTCAAGCGTAATGCCCTGCCAGGTGGGCACTTTATAGGCCAGCTGCTCCTTGACAAATAACAGATGGATATTTGCATCAGTGAGTAGAAAGGCCAGACGTTCGGTTGGGGTGCTTGTGTCAATGGGAATATAGAATCCTCCAGCCTTCAAGACCGCCAGCAAACCCAGGATGAGATGGAGCGAGCGTTCTGCATAGAAACCTACAGCTACCTCTGTTCCTACTCCGCGCATACGCAGCGCATGAGCAAGCTGATTTGCGCGCCGATTTAGCGCTTCATAGGTTACTTGTAAACCTTGCTCGTCGGACAGCGCTATAGAATCTGGCGAGCGTCTTACCTGGTCTTCAAAGAGAGCCACTACGCTCATATCTGCATGGTATGAACTGCTGGTAGCATTGAGCTCTTTGAGCAGGTATTGCCGTTCCGGTTCGGAAAGCAGTGAGAAATTGTATACCTGTTGGCCTGACTGCGCGACGATGGCTTGTAGAAGCTCTTGCAGCATCGTTTTCAGGTGTACGATTGTTTCGGGCTCAAAAAGATCAGTGTTATATTCCCATACTGTACGCAAGCCCGCTGCCGTCTCTTCACAGGTCAGAGCCAGATCGAATTTTGCCGTGTTAGTCGCTACCATGCTACGCTCTGCCTGTACCTGTCCCAGTTGGAAGCTCTCTGGCTCATCCTGAAGGGCAAAGGTTAGCTGAACCACAGGCTGATAGCTTGTGCTATGTTGTGCCTGTAGCGCTTCCACAAGCTGCTCAAACGGCAAGGCCTGATGCGCGTAAGCCTCCAGCACGTCTTGTTGGACCATCTGCATGAACTCTAGAAATGTCAGTCTCTCATTTATCTGGAAGCGCAAAGGCAGTATATTGACAAACAGGCCAGCTATTTCTTCCAGCTCGGGCCGTATTCTCCCCGCCATAGGCGTGCCTACTACCACATCGTACTGCCCGCTATAGCGTGCCAGGAAGAGCAAGTAGGCGCTCAATAGCGTACTAAAGAGCGTTATCCCGTGTTGTTGGCTGAGCTGGCGCAGTTGGGTCGTGAGGACAGCTGGCAAGGGAAAGATCTGCGTTGCTCCCCGATAGCTCTGTATGGCCGGACGGGCATGATCGGTTGGTAGTTCGAGCAGGACTGGGGCACCAGCCATACGTTGCTTCCAATAAGCGAGCTGCTCTTCCAGTTCGGTGCTTTGGAGCCAGGCCCGTTGCCAGAGGACATAATCCACATACTGTAAAATTGCTTTGGACTGTCTCGGGGTATCACCTTGCTCGTAGGCAGTATAGGACTGTTCTAGCTCCTGCAGCAGCATGTTGAGTGACCAACCATCCATCACGATATGATGAATACACATAAGGAGCACATGTGCTTGCTCATCTAGGCGGAGTAACATCAGCCGCATGGGAGGTTCCCGCCGTAAATTAAATGGCAAGCGGGCTTGCTCAAGCGAAAGGCTACTAACGGTGAGCGAGCGTTGGGCTTGAGATAGCGTACTCAGATCAACAACTATGAGTGGTTGTTCAGCCGGGTCGGCAATATACTGTACAGGGTGATCGTGCTGGACCGCAAAGGTAGTGCGGAGCGCTTCGTGTCGTTGGATCAGCGTATTCAAGCTCTGCTGAAGGATCATCGGCTGCAAAGGGCCGCGTAAGCGAAGGGAGAGAGCAATATTGTAGAAAGGACTGTCAGGCTCTAATTCATGTAGAAACCAGAGCTGCTCCTGGGCAAAGGAGAGGGGGAAACTTCCTCCTCGCGCTTGCCGCGTGAGCGGTGCCATGAGAAGGGATGAGCTGCTACGCGTGTCAGCTTTGGCCAGATCATCGATATAGGTGGCTAGATGAGCAATCGTAGGAGAACCAAATAAAACGCGCAGTGGAACATCAACATGCAGTGCTTCATTAATGCGGGATATGATGCGGGTGGCTAACAGTGAATGGCCGCCTAATTCAAAGAAATTATCGTGGATGCTTATCTGTGGGATATGCAAAATATTCATCCAAAGCTGGGCCAGAAGCTCCTGGGTAGGCGTAGAAGGGATGACAAAGTTTTCCTGCTGCCAGGGCGAATATGCCGGTGCGGGAAGAGCACGGCGGTCTATCTTCCCATTTTTGTTCAAGGGAAACTCGGCCAACATCACATAGGCGGCTGGCAGCATATAAGCGGGTAGGCGTTCGCGTAGAAAGAGCTGAAGATCGCGAATTGCCAGAGAGCGCCGGGGATCATGGGTAACGTATGCTACAAGTTGCCGTTCGCCCGGTTGATCTTCACGTGCCAGCACAATACACTCCTGCACAGGATCAAACTGTTGGAGCACAGTTTCAATCTCACCCAATTCGATGCGAAAACCTCGAATCTTCACCTGCTGATCTTCGCGGCCTACAAATTCCAGCACCCCATCGTTACGATAGCGAGCCAGATCCCCAGTCCGATACAGCCGTCCACCTGCCACAGAACCAAAGGGATCAGGAATGAAGCGTTCGGCAGTCATGGCAGGATTACCAATGTAGCCACGCCCAACATTTTCTCCTCCTATCACCAACTCGCCGACAGCCCCTTGAGGGACTATTTGCAAATCTGTATCTAATAGATAGACCTGCACCCGTGCGATTGGGCGCCCAATATCGGGCATACGGTTCCAGGCATCAGCTGTAAATATTGGGCCAGAGGTAGTGACAACTGTGCATTCAGAAGGGCCGTAATTATTGATAAGTGAAAAAGGTAAATGTGGTTGGGTGACTGGATGAAGCGCATCGCCGCCTGTGTGTAATATGCGCAGACTGCTTTCTTGTGGCCAGGGCCGCGTGAGTAGCTGCTCGGCTAACGGAGTAGGAACAAAGCTCACGGTAATCTGACAATCGCTAAGCCAGGCCAGCAATAGCTGTGGATCGCTACGCACTTCGTCTTCGCACAGCCACACCTGTGCCCCGGCTAGCAGTGCTGTCCAGAGCTCCCAGACAGAGACATCGAAACCCAGGCCGACCAGGTGCGTAGAGCGATCAGCCGGCGTGGGGGCAAATGTCTGCTGGTACCAGGAAACCATATTACTCAGATTGAGATGTGTGATGCCAACGCCCTTTGGCCGGCCTGTGGAGCCCGAAGTATAAATGACATACGCGAGCTGTTTGTTGCTATATAGTCTGTCAGGAGAAGTGGCAGAGAGATTGGAGACAATTGGCCAATCGCGCTCAAAGCAAAATACCTTGACTGTTTGCTCTAAAGAGCTAAGAGCGCCAAGTAAAGAGCTCTGAGTGAGCACGATTGGGCAATGCGCATCGCGAAGAATGAAGGCAATGCGCTGGTGAGGGAGGGAAGGATCAAGAGGAACATAGGCTCCGCCAGCCTTCAATATGGCAAGCATAGCTATAACCATCCAGGCTGAACGCTCAGTATAAACTGCTACACATATCTCTGGGCCTATCCCCTCTGCGATAAGAAATCGGGCCAGCCGATTAGCTTGTTGATCCAGGCAATGGAAAGAGAGCGCGTGGGTAGTCTGGCAAATCGCGAGGCTATCGGGCATAGAGGCAGCTACGGCCTCAAATTGCTCATGTATGCAAAGCATGGGAGCAGAAGTTAGGGCTGGTGGATTCCAGGTATAGAGCAGCCGTTGATGCTCCTCGCTGCTCAATAAAGGTAAACGATTGAGCGCACAATCGGGGCTACTCATACTTGCATCCAACAGAACCTGTAGATTTTGGGCCCAGCGCGCAATCGTTTCGCGCTCAAACAGGTCAGTGCTATACTCGAAATAGCCTGTCAGGCAATCTCCTTCTTCCCATAAAAAGAGCGTCAAATCGAACCTGCTTATGCCGGCATCAAGGTGAACTTGTTTGATGTTGTGATGCGCCAGTTCAGTTTCGTCGAAGAGGACCTCCTCCCAGGCGAAGGAAACCTGGAATAAGGGATGGTAGCTCAGGCTGCGCTCGGGCTTGAGAGCCTCGACAATGCGCTCGAAAGGCGCCTCTTGATGAGCATATGCTTCCTGCGCAACTTTTTTTACCTGCTTAATTACCTCGCGGAAAGACGAATTGCCTTCCAGACGTAGGCGTAAAGCTAGCATGTTGACGAAGAAGCCGATAAGGTCTTCCAGCTCTAAACGATTACGGCCGGCTACTGGCGTGCCAATCACTATATCGTGCTGGCCGCTATAGCGCGTAAGAAGGATCTGGAACGCTCCGAGCATAGTCATGTAGAGAGTAACTTCAGCCTGACGGCTAAAGGCGCGCAAGCGCTCACTCAGGGCAGGTGAGAGGGAAAAAGGATAAAGTGCCCCCCGATAGCTCTGTGTGGCGGGGCGAGGGCGATCTGTTGGCAGCGTGAGCAGGGCCGGGGCATCGGCCAGCCTGTTACGCCAGTAAAGAATTTGTTGCTCCAGATATACGCCTTGCAGGTACGAGCGTTCCCAGCAGGCAAAATCGCGATACTGGATAGGGAGATCTGGCAGGGAGGATCGTTTGCCTGACTGAAGGGCCTGATAAATAGTGATAAGTTCATGTATGAGCACAGCAAGGGACCAGCCGTCAGCTACGATATGGTGAATGGTGAGCATGAAGATAAAATTATCTGAGGAAAGCTTGCAGAGAGCAGCGCGTAGTAGGGGACCACGCGTTAGCTCGAAGTGTGTGCTTAGCAGATCCTGGAAGCAACGCTGGATAGCTGCCTCTGGCTGCTGGTGCTGGCTAAAATCAATAAGCGGAACCGGGCAGATGAGCTCCGGCATAATTGCTTGAACTGGTTGTCCGTCGTGAGCCTGGAAAACTGTGCGTAAGGACGCATGGCGACGAATAATTTCATTCAAGCTGCGTGCAAAGTTAGCGGTCTGAAGGGGGAGATGAATGCTGACCACAAAAGGAATATTGTAAAATGCGCTGCTACCTTCGAGCTGGTCGAGAAACCAGAGGCGTTCCTGGGCAAAAGACGGTTGCATATAAGATGCTGGTGCCACATGCAGCGGTAGAAGAGGTGCAGAGAACTGATCTGTGGAGACCTGAGAGAGATGTCTGGCAAAGGCTTCGATCGTGGGTGCTTCAAAGAGCGTTTGCAGGGGCAGATCAAGATGGAAGGTCTCCCGTACGCGCGAAATGACACGAATGGCGAGAAGAGAGTGGCCACCAAGCGCAAAAAAGTTATCATGGATACCAATCCGCTCGATCTGCAGGACTTCACCCCAGATAGCGGCAAGGCGCTCTTGTTCAGGAAGTTGTGGCGCAACATAGGTATCTTGCCATTGCAACTGGTTCACCTCAAGACGAAGCAATGCATGGCGATCTACCTTCCCGTTTGGCGTAAGGGGCAAATCATCCAGCTGTACGAAAGCAGCCGGAAGCATATAAGCGGGCAAGCGCTGCTGTAAATAGCGTCTTAATTCAGCGATTGAGAGTATAGCCGTTTTGTAGGCTACGATAAATGCGACTAATTGCAGCTCCCCGCGCTGATTCATACGTGCCTGAACGGCGCAGGCACGTATATCTGTATAGCTTTGTATCTGGGCCTCGATCTCTTCTGGTTCAACGCGATTGCCCCGAATCTTCACCTGTGAATCTATGCGCCCGACATAGGCGAGCTCGCCCGATGGAAGTAGGCGGGCGATATCGCCTGTTCTGTAGAGTCTGCTGCCAGGAACGCTTGAGAATGGGTTAGGGATGAAGCGCTCTGCCGTTAAGTCTGGGCGCTGCCAATATCCTCTAGCTAAGCAATCGCCGCCAATATAGAGCTCTCCCTGTCCACCTGGTAAGACAGGTTGTAGCCAGGCGTCTAGAATATACGCCTGGGTATTGGGGATAGGCCGGCCCAGCGAGAGATTCTTTGTGCCATCTTTCGGGTATCCGATCCAATTGGTGACGCTAATAGCCGTCTCTGTCGGACCATATAATTGCTGCACCTCGATAGGTAGAATATCAAAGATACGTTGTACGAGCTCTGCACTTACCGCTTCTCCCCCGGTTAGCACGCAACGCATGCTGCTACAATTGGCCAGCGTCGCTTCTTGCAAGAGCGTAGAGAGAAGAGAAGGTACTGACTGCAGGAGCGTTATTTGTTCCCGGCTCAGGTACGCAGATAGCGCAGCACTATCGAGAGCTGTCTGCAGGGGTACCAGAAATGTTGTTGCTCCAGCCAGCCAGGGAGAAATCAGTTCCCAGAGCGAAATATCAAATCCCCATGATGCAATCTGAGCCATTCTATCGCCCTGTTGAGGTGTGTGATCCTCTATACCTTGCTGCATTCTGTTGCAGAGAGCCCCATGTGAGAGCATTACCCCCTTTGGCCGTCCTGTTGATCCAGAGGTATAGATGATACACGCCAGGTCGTCAGCCAGCAGGTCTACCGCAGGCCGCTGGACAGGTTGTTGGAGTACTTCCTCCCATTCGCGATCCAAACAAAAAGCTTGGACCTGTGCGCTTGCCACTTGTTCGGCAAATTGTGCGATGGTGACCACCATGTGGATGCCCGCTTGCCGTATCATCCATGCTCGCCGCTCAACAGGAAGTCTGGGATCTAATGGGACATAGATGCAGCCAGCTTTCATGATGCCCAGCAGGCCAACTGCTCCCAACAGAGAGGAGGGAATACATAAGCCTACTGGAGTATGTGCTAGCTGTCCGCGAGCTCGCAGGGCGCAGGCAACTTGATTAGCTAACTGATCTAATTTCCTATAGCTTAGCGCGCCTTCAGCAGGGGCTACCAGGACAATCGCATCTGGTAGGCGTTCGACTTGTGCTTCAAATGCTTGAAAGAGCGTTGTCTCGCTGGCATATGCGCGTTGCTTTCCCCTGGCGTTCTGTAAAATCCAGGCAAGCTCATCTGCTTCTAGCCATTGGATATTGCATACATGTTGCTGTGGATCAGCAAGTATTGCTGCTAAAAGATGGAGCCAACGGCTGCCGAAACGTTGAATGGTGCCTGGCGTGAACAGCGCTGCATTGTAGCTGATGACACCTTCCAGATTATCTCGTTGGACTATAAGTGAAATATGTAAATCAGATTGGCTGGCGGCTGGGTTGCCTCGTATCTCTAGAGGGGCCGGGCTTGATGGTGTAGGAGAGAAGGGATAGCTGGGCTCGTCTTGTAGATCTAGCATCACTTGCAGGAGTGGAGGACTGTTTGGCGGATTTTCGGCAAATAATTGTTCCATGACTTGCTCGAAAGACACCTCCATATGGGCGGATGCCTGCAAACAAATAGCGTGTACCCGAGCAAACAATTCATGGACTGTAAGGTTGCCTGTGATCCTGGTCCGCAGCGCCAGTGTCTTCGCGATGGTAAGACAGTGAGCCTGACTTTCAGAGTCGGCAGGGATAGAAATAGCAGTTGAAGTGCCAACAATACTTTCTTCTTGCCCGCACATATGGGTAAGCAAAAGCTGCAAGCTGGCCAGTAGCACCGTAAATGGTGGTATCTCCTCCTGCAAGCTTGTCTGCTGTAACTGCTTATACAACTGGACGGGAAAGCGAAGGGAATGAGTTGCCGCTCGATACAGGCGTACAGGCGTTCGTGGCATATCTGTGGGAAGTGGACGAAGCTCATCGATGCCGGCGAGTTGCTGTTGCCAATAAGCAAATTGAGCATCCAGCGGATCATGCGGAGAGGTTGAAGGACCAATTATTTCATGATTACTCACATGCAAATCTCCCAGGTATGACATAAAGAGCGATATATCTGATCGACAAGCAAGACTACACTTGCTTTGGTATTAAGCAAGACTACTTTATGACTTGAATGAGAGGGTGGAGAATGCTATTCCTAAACAGGGCAGCTAGGTGGAGCTGATACAAGAAGTATCAACTACGGCCCCGATTCAGAACAAAGCTGCTATAATCACCCGCTGTCCAATCCAGCTAAGCAAAGAGCGATATATGATGGCATGGCACCGCAAAACTTTGTCCTCGCGTATAGGACATCCCCATCTACGATGGATTTGTCAACAATGCGGTAAGGAATATTTCTCCTGATGTTTTGCTAGGATTTGCTTGAAACGCCCCGAATCCGCAAGTAGGGCAAAAAATGGTACTCGTAAAACTTGTGTCTATTGCTATACAAGTATAGCATATCATACACTCAAAATCTTATTTGGTAAATATAACAGATAACTATTAAAAAAGCAAGATGTAGGTGAATTACGTAGATTGCTTTTGGCATTTACAAATTAGTTTAAAAAGCAAGGAACCCTTGCATAAATATAATGTATGATGTTATTATCATAAATGTGAGATAGGTATAGTGTATCTCATATGTAACTTTTAGCTAGTGACGTGCATAGTCGTATATGCAGCGCCGGTTAGCTGGATTTCTTGTTGTTTGTCACATAGAGCTTCACCTGTACTACTACAGGGGCTGCTAATCTCATCTATATATTTTAGTACAACAAGAGAGGCGCGCGTACAATGTCGTACACGGTATTTACCCTCGCAGAACACCCTGAGCTGGAAGCGGAAATGCCCCGCTTACATAGTGCGAGTTGGCCTGCATTCGTCATGGATGATCCAGCCGTGCTACAGTACTGGGGCTCACTTTTCTCCATTTTTGCGAAGTATCAATATGTCCTCTGCAATGAGCAAGATGAAGCTGTAGCGGCAGGGCATACAATTCCACTCTTGTGGGATGGCACCGTAGCAGGGCTTACAGCTGGTTGGGACGCTGCCCTGATACAAGGTTTTCACGATCGCGAGCAGCAGCGTGAAGTAAACGCCCTTTGTGGCTTATCGATAGTGACAGCGCCAGAGGTGAAAAGTAAAGGTCTAAGTACAACCATGGTGCTGGCAATGAAAGATATTGCGCTGCGAGAAAATTTATCTGCTCTGATTCTACCGCTGCGCCCATCCCAAAAACACAGGTATCCACTCATTCCAATGGAGAATTATATGCATTGGAAACGCCCTGATGGAGCTCCCTTTGATCCGTGGCTGCGCGTCCACCTGCGCCTGGGGGCAAAGATCCTCGCAATTGCGCCCCGGTCAATGGTGACGGATGGCACAGTGGCCCAATGGGAAGAATGGACGGGACAAAGCATGCCTGGTAGTGGGGAATACATTGTGGAGGGAGCTCTCTGTCCTGTACAGATCGATCATATACGGGATATCGGGCGTTATGAAGAACCCAATATCTGGATTAGCCACACGCTCTAGCATGCAGCGAATACGTGCCAGGTAAGGCTTCATGCTCATCTACAACGTTGTGCAACTGATACAGGAAGGAAACCTATGGATACAACAGTGTCAGTTTCAGCAGAACCGGAAAAGAAACCACCCACGCTATTTGAACGACTCTTGATCAACAGAAATTATGCCTTTATGTGGGTAGGCATGGCAACATCTCGCCTGGGAAACGTTGTCTTCGATACCGCATTACTGCTGTGGGTCGCGACTACCTTGGCTCGCAACGCTCCCTGGTCCGCCTTTGCCGTAGGAGCACTTATCTTTATCCCTCAGATTGTAGCGCTTCTCATGGGAACTTTTGCCGGGGTGCTGGTTGATCGTTGGGATAAACGGCGTACGCTGCTATGGATGGATGGGGCACGTATATTTATAGTACTGGCCTTGATTCCGGCTTCAGGCCTGTTCCACTTGCCCTTCCCTTCGGGAAGCGATATTGCCACTTTCTTCCAGATGGGTTGTGCCTTCTTTATCTTGATCCTCCTTGGCTGTTGCGATCCGTTTGTTAATCCTGCTCTCTTGATCTTGCTTTACGATATTGTTCCTGAAGATGATCTTCCGCGTGCATTTGGCCGAGGGCAAGTTTTAAATAACCTTGGCACAATTGTTGGTCCGCCGCTGGCTGCTGGTATTTTCTTCACGTTAGGCATTCAATGGTGCATTTTCTTTAATGCTGCCTCATTTCTTGTTTCATTTCTCAATTTTATGCTGATACGCCCGGAGAGAAATGCACAAAAAGAGGAGGTTAAAGCAGAGCAGGGCGCGAAAGAAGAGAAGAAAGCTGGCTTTGTGCATGAGTTGGTTGAAGGCTTACGCTTTGTTGGCGGCAATGGCGTCTTGATTGCCGTGGGTGTCTCACTATCATTGATTGCGCTGGGAGCCGGTGGCCTTAACACGCTCAATCTGTTCTTTGCCACCGATAACCTGCATGCTACTCCTGACATTTATGTGTACCTCGATGTTCTCTATGGAATCGGGGCAATTATCGGCGCATTGACGGTCGG
Source organism: Ktedonosporobacter rubrisoli (assembly GCF_004208415.1). Taxonomy (GTDB): domain Bacteria; phylum Chloroflexota; class Ktedonobacteria; order Ktedonobacterales; family Ktedonobacteraceae; genus Ktedonosporobacter; species Ktedonosporobacter rubrisoli. The sequence goes on from NZ_CP035758.1 coordinate 10,805,969, forward strand.
CCCCTGGGTGCAAAAAAAGCTTGGGGTCATGAGTGGCTTCTGCATTCCTGGTATCGTTACCGGCCTCCTGTTATTTACCTATGCACGCTTAGATAATGTCTATGCAGGCTTCATTGTGCTCTTTTTCGTTGGAGTATCACAAGCCACTTTCTATGTTTCATTTGGACCTCTCCTCTTGAAAGTGACTCCGCGAAAACTGATTGGGCGTGCGAATGCCGTGATTGGGCAGCTCTCAACTTTTGCCGGTATGATCTCTATTGGCCTGGCCTCAGTGCTGGTAACCTCTCCACTACATAATAAGCATTTGACGCTTCCCGGCTTTACCCTGGGTCCGATAGACACGATTTTCATGGTTGTTGGGCTTCTGGCTTTGACAAGTGGTATACAAGCGATGGCCACATTCAATGATTACAAACTTGTTGATAAGCAAGAAGAGACTCCAGCAGAGAAGAGCAGCGAAAATGAGGATGTAAGCCAGCCGCTCATCTCCTATGTAGGGCGTCCTGGCTGGTTGAGTACGAAGAAACGTCAGGCGGCTATCTGTCTGGTAGGCTTTCTGGTTTGTCTGTTGATTATTTTGCCAGTTGCCTTTATTGCCCCTAGCTCAACTGCTGCAACAGTAACTATGTCGTACGGGCATCCAGCGACCGGTGAAACGATAGAGGGAATGGAATGTGCGTCAACTGTTGCTACCAGACAACAATTGAGGACTCATTTAACGTTGTATGTCAATGGGCATATGGCCGCCTTGCCCACCGGAATCGGTATCGTTTCGCCAAAACAGCCGGGGGTTCGAGCGTTAGCAAGCAATGGAAATCTCTATTGTCTCTATCCGCTGCATGTCTTCGAGGCAGACAATATCATCCATGCAGACCTGCCCGACACCAGAACTTATACGTTGGGACAGTTTTTTAGCGTCTGGGGTCAACCACTAAGCCGCACGCAGATAGCAGACTATAAAGCAGATGCGGGCAAACAGTTGAAGTTCGTTGTTTTTGATGGGAAAGGAAATGAAATCAACTACACAGGCGACCCAGGAGCTCTATCACTGGAAGAACACAAGACAATAGTAGTGCTCTACAACAGCCCTGATGTGCATCCAACTCCTTTTACTGATTGGAACGGGCTATAAATTTACAGATTTCTATGCTCAACAATAATTGGCGGTCATAGCGCTCTGGAGGCACTGTATGGTTGAAGAACAGATTGAGGACATGTATGAGCTCTCACCGATGCAGCGCGGTATGTTGTTTCATACGCTCTATACTCCTAATACTGGAATATATATAGAGCAAGCGCTTTATAGCTTACGGGGAGATCTCAATGAAGCGTTGCTCCAACGGGCGTGGCAATCTATCTTGAGACGCCATGCTGTCCTACGGACTGCATTTGTGTGGGAGGGTCTGGATGAGCCCATCCAGGCAGTATATCAGAAGGTGTTGCTCCCCTGGCAAATTGTAGATAGGTCCAATCTTTCTTCGGCTGAACTTGAGCGTTCCCTCGAAGAGCTTCTCGCTACCGATCGTAGTCGTGGTTTTGACGTTGGACAGGCGCCTCTCTTGCGCATTGTGCTGATTCGTCTGAGCCGTCGCGAGTCCTATATGCTCTTTACTTACCATCATTTGTTGTTGGATGGCTGGTCGCTGGCGGCGATCTTACACGAGGTTCTTGGAACATACGAAGCATATACCCAGGGGCAGGAACCTGTATTGATTGCCAGGCGCCCATACCGTGACTATTTAGCCTGGCTCCGTGAGCAAGATATAACGGCTGCGGAGACATTTTGGAAAACATATTTACAGGGCTTTACGATTCCCACGCCTTTGATGATAGAGCGACAGAGCGAGAGCCGGCAGCGTGGACCAGTTGCGCCACGCTTGCTCACCGACGATACGGAGCCTGACGTAATTTCCTCTCGTCAGCGCCTCCACTTGAGCGGAGGACGACCTGTCACTCTGCAAGGATTCGTCCTTTCTGAAGGAAAGACTGAGGCCTTGCGTCGGTTTGCACGGCAGCACCATTTGACAGTCAATACGCTTATACAAGGGGCATGGTCTTTGCTCCTAAGCCGCTATAGCGGAAATACGGATGTGGTCTTTGGCGCAACGGTAACAGGCCGACCGGTAACGCTGCCGGGCGCAGAGAATATGATCGGCCTCTTTATTAATGCTTTGCCTGTTCGGGTGCAGATCGTTGAGAACCTTTCGTTAATTCCCTGGCTTGCTGATATTCAGGTGCAGCAGGTAGAAATGCGGCAGTATGAGTATAGCCCGCTGGTACAGATTCAAGGCTGGAGCGATGTGCCGCGCGATCAGCCTCTATTTGAGAGCCTGGTAGTTTTTGAAAACTATCCATTGAAGGCGAGCGAGGCGCAGGAGGCTCCAGACGAGTTAGAAGTACGGGCTTTGCAAATGCTTGAGCAGACAAATTACCCATTGGTAGTGGTAGTTGGGCCCTGGAAAGCGCTTGAAATACACCTGGGATATGAGATAGATAGTTTCTCTGCTGCCGCTATTGCCCGTATGCTCGGACACCTGCGTCTCCTGCTTGAGGCCTTTCTAACCCATCCTGAACAGCAGCTTGCTGAGTATTCCCTACTTACCAGGGAGGAACAGCAGCGCGTGCTGCTCGAATGGAATAGAACATCTGTAGATCTTCCTGCTTATGACTCCTGGCCGTATCTCTTCCATGAGCAGGTAAGACGTACGCCACAGGCGCTTGCGCTCTCCTGTGGAGCACAACAATTTAGCTATGAGGAGCTAGAGCGGCAGGCTAATAGAATCGCGCATTATCTTCATAGGAAAGGGGTTGGTCTGGAAACGCGTGTGGCCCTCTGTATGGATCATTCGCCTGAGTTATTTATCGGCTTGCTTGGTATCTTAAAAGCTGGCGCTGCCTACATTCCACTTGACCCTGCTTACCCACAGGCGCGCCTCGCGCTGCTAAGCAATGATGCTCAGTTCTCAGTGGTGCTAACGCGAGAGAAGTTCCGTCCTCTATTTGCAGGTTGTGCAGCGCAAATAGTATGTCTGGATACAGAGCGAGATAGCATTCTTTGTGAGCCTGCGGAGCCGGTAGCTTCGTTCATACGGGCGGATAATGCGGCCTATATGATCTATACCTCTGGCTCAACTGGTACCCCAAAGGGCGTGATATGTACCCATAGAGCTCTGTTAAACCATAGCCTTGCCTGCGCCAGAAGCTATAAACTTCGCGCAAATGACCGCGTTCTCCAGTTTGCCTCATTGAGCTTTGATGTCCTGCTTGAAGAGTGCTTACCATCCTGGTCAATGGGCGCCGCAGTTATCGTACGGCCTGAAGCATTTCCCCCGACGCCGGCGGATTTCTCAACATTTATCAAGGATCAGCGGCTCAGCGTATTGAATATTCCTTCCTCGTACTGGCATGAATGGGTTGCTGATCTTGTGCGCACCCAAACAGAACTTCCTGCGACACTGCGAGCCGTCATTGTGGGAAGTGAACGTGTTCTGCCAGCATATGTGAACAATTGGCGCAGGCTGGTGGGCGAGCGTGTTCTTCTTTATAATGCGTATGGACTTACCGAAACCACTGTTACTGCACTGCTCTCTTATGCCTCTCAAGACCTGCTCAATGGGCAAGTGGTACCTGTGGGGCACCCCATAGATAATGTTGAAGCATACATCTTGGATGAGCGTATGCAGCCTGTAGCCATAGGTCTTGTGGGAGAGCTCTATATCGGTGGCGTTGCCCTGGCGCGCGGATATTTTCAACGTTCAGATCTGACAGCCGAACGTTTTGTGCCACATCCTTTTAAGGCTCAGCCTGGTGCGCGCCTCTATCGGACGGGAGACAGGGCACGCTATCTGGCATCCGGTGAGATTGAAATTCTCGGGCGCCTTGATATGCAAGTCAAACTGCGTGGATTTCGTATTGAGCCCGCTGAGATCGAAGCTGCAATGATTCAATATCCGGGGGTGCGCGAATGTGTCGTAACTGTGCGGGAAGATAAGGGTACCCCGCAACTGATCGCCTATATAGTAGCTCAAGAGCAGGACCCACGCTTCAAGGCCAGGCTCCAGGTATATGCTCAGGAAAAGCTTCCCGCATATATGGTACCTGCAGCGTTTGTGATACTAAGTTCGCTGCCCTATACACCCTCTGGAAAGATCAACATTCGTGGGTTGCCTGCTCCAGAGCGGGAAAAAACCCAGGAACTTGAAGCCTATAATGTGCCACGTACACCACTTGAAGAAGTGCTGGCCAGTATCTGGATGGCGGTCTTGCATCTGGAAAGTGTTGGACGTAACGATCATTTCTTTCGACTTGGTGGTCATTCGCTTCAGGCGACACAAGTCGTCGCCAGGCTGCGCGAGATTCTCCAGCTTGAGTTGCCTGTGCGGGCTATCTATGAGGCGCCGAGCATTGCCAGGCTGGCCATCCGCATTGAGCAATTACGCAAACAAGGCAAAGAGGTAGCTGTACCTCCTCTCAGACATATGGAGCGTCAGGCAGCACTACCGCTCTCGTTTGCTCAGGAGAGGCTCTGGTTTCTCGACCAGCTGCAGCCCGATGCCCCGATTTATACTATCTCTCTCGCGCTGAATCTGAATGGTTCTCTTGACCGCCTGGCACTTGAACGCGCCTTAAACAGGTTAATAGAGCGTCATGAGCCTTTACGAACCGTGATTACCGCTCATGATGGCGTGCCAGTCCAGCATATCGTTGCGCACCTTGAACTGGAGTTACCCTATGCTGATTTGGCAAGGGAAGCAAGCCCACTCGAACGAGAAAGTATGGCCTATCGCCTGATTCAGGAAGAGGTGCGTCGGCCCTTTAATCTGGAACAAGGCCCTCTCGTGCGCGCCAGGCTGTTCTGTCCTGGCAAGGATAAGCATATTTTCCTTTTTATGCTTCATCACATTATCGCTGATGGCTGGTCAATTGATATCCTTCTACAAGATCTAAGTGCGTTGTATAGCGCCGAGAAAGAACAAACGCTGGCAAAGCTTCCTGCTCAGGATTTCCAGTATGCAGATTACGTCCTCTGGCAGCGAGAGTGGCTAGCGGGTGAGCGGCTAGCCGAGCAGCAAGCTTACTGGAGCCAGCAATTGTTAGGTGCTCCACCAACACTTGATTTACCTACTGATCGTCCTCGTCCAACTATACAGACCTATCGCGGTTCGGTGCTCTCATTCGCGTTTACCCCTTCATTGAGTTTGGGGGTGCGGGAAATCAGTCAGGAAGAAGGCGTCACGCCTTTTATGGTACTGCTTGCGGCGCTCCATGTCTTATTCGCCCGTTATACAGGCAGCTATGATATGGTAATTGGCACACCAACCGCCGGACGAGTTCGACAGGAAACTGAGCAAATGGTGGGCCTCTTTCTTAATACGCTTCCCCTGCGCATTAGATCTTCGAGTGAACTTTCTTTTCGTGCGCTACTAGGCTTGGTACGGGAGGTTGCAATTGATGCTTATATGCATCAGGATATACCGTTTGAAAAGCTGGTAGAGGTCCTACAGCCCGAGCGTAGCCAGAGCCATTCACCAATTTTTCAGGTGCTTTTCGTCTTTCAGAATACGCCCCAGAAAAATGCGCACTGGCCAGATCTACAGACGCAGATCGTTGAGATTGGCAGCCATACGGCCAGGTTCGATCTTACCATAGAGATGAGGGAGACGGAGCAGGGGATACAGGGGGCGATTGAATATAATACCGATCTCTTTGAGAGGTCAAGTATTGCTCGCCTGGTAAGCCACCTGCAAATGCTGCTGGGAGAAGCTGTTACCCACCCTGATCTATGGCTGATCGATCTGCCACTATTGACAGATGCAGAACGAAACCGGGTGCTGGTGGCCTGGAATGAGACGCATGTGGAGCATACGTCTGTGCACTGCTTGCATAAGCTGGTTGAGGCGCAAGCAGCGCGTACGCCTGATGCTATAGCAGTAAGCTTTGAGCAGATGCAGCTTAGCTACCAGCAGCTGAATGCGCGAGCCAATCAACTTGCTGGTCTCTTACGCACAAAAGGAGTAGGAGCAGAGGTACCCGTGGGTATCTGCCTGCCACGTTCGCTTGATCTGATCGTAGGCATTCTGGCAGTACTTAAAGCCGGAGGAGCTTATGTTCCTCTTGATCCCAGCTATCCAATGTTGCGCCTGGCCGATCTCCTGCAGGATACAAATGCTCCTGTAATACTGACTAGCGAAGAAGTAAGTCATGTATTGCCACAAGGCCCGAGCCAAACATTGTTTCTTGCAGCGCTCTATGCGCAAATGGCCTCTTTTAGCGAGGAAGATCCAGATTGGGAAGTGCATCCTGATCAGTTGGCCTATATAATCTATACCTCTGGCTCGACAGGACGGCCCAAAGGAGCAATGAATACACATAGAGGAATTTGTAATCGCTTACTCTGGATGCAACAAAGCCATGGGCTTGCTCCTGAAGATAGCGTTGTGCAAAAAACGCCTTTGAGCTTTGATGTCTCTCTCTGGGAGTTTTTCTGGCCTCTTTGTGCTGGAGCTCGCCTGGTAATAGCTATCCCTGAAGGGCATCGCGATACAGATTATCTGACGAAACTAGTCCACGAGGAAGCAATAACAACCATCCACTTTGTACCCTCTATGCTTCAGGCTTTCTTGCAGGAGCCGCGCGTTGTTGCACAGTGCCAGAGCATACGCCAGATCATTTGTAGTGGAGAGGCGTTAGGCCCCGAGTTGCGTGATCGCTGTCTGGATTTGCTTGGGGAGCATGCCTGCCTGTATAACCTGTATGGCCCAACCGAAACGGCAGTGGAAGTTAGCGTCTGGCAATGTACGCTAGCCAGGCAGGAGGCAATTGTCCCGATAGGGACACCCATCGATAATATCCAGTTGTACGTGTTAGATGATTATCTGCAGCCGGTTCCCGTAGGCGTCGGGGGCGAACTCTATATTGGAGGTGTAGGTGTAGGTCGTGGATACTGGCGAAGAGGAGAGATGACCGCTGAGCGTTTTCTGCCAGACCCATTTAGCCAGCAGTTTGGGGCGCGTCTCTATCGAACAGGAGATAGAGCGCGCTGGCGCGGAGATGGGGCTATTGAATATCTGGGACGCGTAGATGAGCAGGTGAAGCTGCGCGGATTTCGAATCGAATTGGGGGAGATTGAAAATGTGCTGGCCTTACATCCGTTGGTGCAGGCAAACTGTGTTATTGTACGAGAAGATACGCCAGGCCGGCAAAACCTTGTAGCATATGTCGTACCAGCGGCGCAAGATCCCTCCCTAACAGCAGAGCTCAAGGATTTCTTACATGCTCGTTTGCCCGTTTATATGGTTCCGGCTCTCTATGAATATATAGAAGCCCTGCCGCTGACTCAGAGTGGCAAGCTAGATCGTCGCGCTTTGCCTAAGCCAAAGGAGCGGGCAGCCACTGGACAAGATAGCGTAGGAACGCTGAGCCAGATAGAGGAACTGCTCACAAGTATCTGGTCTGGAATGCTGCAAGTAGAGCATATAAGTATTCACGATAACTTTTTTGAGATAGGTGGCCATTCGCTCTTAGCCACGAGGGTTATCTCTCGTATACGAGAGATATTTCGTATTGAGATACCCCTGCGCGTGCTTTTTGAGGCCCCAACCATCGCAGAGCTTGCGCAAAAAATCGAGGAGATTCGACAAGAAGGAACGCCAGATGTAGGGATGTCGCCAGTATATAGGAATCAACCGCGCCCAGCACAAATCCCGCTCTCCTTTGCCCAGGAACGCCTCTGGTTCCTCAGCGAGCTTGAGCCAAAGAGCCCTGCATATAATATTCCCTTTGCCTTAAGACTGCGTGGTCAGTTGCGCATTAGTGCGCTTGAAGCCTCCTTCAACGCGTTAGTCGAGCGCCACGAGATTCTACGTACGGCGCTGAAAACCCAGGAAGGCATGCCATTTCAGGTCATCAGCCCTGAATTCACCTTTAACATACCGGTTATTACCCTCGAAGCTACCACATCCGAGGGGCAAGAGCACGAGATCTATGCTCTGGCTATGGAAGAAGCGCGGAGCCCATTCGATTTCACGCGGTCAACTCTGGTGCGTGTAAAGCTTCTACGGCGCAACCAGTATGAGCATATTCTGCTCCTGACGCTGCACCACTGTATTGCCGATGCCTGGTCGATTGGTATTCTGGCCCAAGAATTGAGCGAGCTCTACAATGCTACGTTGGAGGAGAGAGAGGCACAATTACCAGCCTTAGCGCTTCAATATGCCGATTATGCCCTCTGGCAGCGTGAATGGCTACAAGGAACTGTATTAGAGCAGCAGTTAGCTTACTGGCGTTCCCTGCTTGGAGATGCTCCCCTTGTGTTAGAACTTCCTCTCGATTATCCTCGCCCTGCGCTTCAAGTGCTAGAAGGAGCAGGCTGTGCAATAAATTTATCGGAAGCGCTTACTGGGCGTCTCAAGAGTATAAGTGTCAAGGAAGGCGTGACACTATTTATGACCTTGCTCGCGGCCTTTCAAGTACTTCTCCTAAGATATACGGGGCAGGAAGATCTTATCATAGGGACGCCGGTTGCCGGCCGGACCCGGCACGACACTGAGGATCTGATTGGCTGTTTCGTGAATACACTGCCTTTACGCGTCAGCCTGGCCGGAGACCCTTCCTTTGGTGCGCTCCTGGCTCGCGTTCGGGAAAGCTGTCTTGAAAGTTTTCGCCATCAGGAGCTTCCTTTTGAGCGTATTGTAGAGGCGGTCCAGCCTGCGCGTAGTATGAGTCATCATCCCCTCTTCCAGGTCATGTTCAGCCTGCAAAATGCGCCCGCAGGTGATCTCCATCTTGCCGGCTTGAATGTAGAAGCGCTTACCCTTAGCAATCCTACAACTAAGTTTGATCTCACGCTTGTTCTTGCCGAAGCGCCTGAAGGATTAAACGGCATACTTGAGTACAATACCCATCTTTTCGCACGCTCAACGATTGAGAATATTGCCAGACATTTTGTGTCTCTGCTAGAAGAGATCGCGTTAGCTGTAGACAAGCCTGTTTCCTCTTATGCCCTTATGACAAAGGAGGAGCAACAAAGCCTGCTAGAAGAGGCAAGAGGACCTGATAACCAGCTAGCCGCTGAATGTAGCCTGCCACGGCTCATCAGCAGACAGGCAAGACGTTCGCCTGAAGCTGTGGCGGTTGTAGCAGGAAAGCAGCAGCTCACTTATGCTGAGCTAGAACAGCGTTCCAACCAGCTTGCCAGAACCCTGCGCAGGCATGGTATCCGTATGGAATCGCGGGTGGCCCTCTGTATGGAGCGCTCCCTTGATCTTTTGCCCGCGCTGCTTGGCGTGTTGAAAGCCGGAGGCGTCTATGTTCCGCTTGATCCCGGGTTGCCAGAAGAGCGGCTTCAGTTTCAAGTGCATGACGCACAGGTAGAAGTATTGATTACACAAAAGCATTTATCCTCGCGCTTTGCAGCCTTGCAATGTTCGAAGCTCTATATTGATGAGCCAGAAGCAGACTGGCGCACGACATCAGAGGAGCCCTTAGCTGATCTACTGCGGGCAGAGCAGCTTGCCTATCTGATCTACACATCTGGCTCTACCGGCCAGCCCAAGGCTGTCATGGTCACGCATGCGGGCCTGGCGAATTATCTAATGAGTGCGGCGGAGATGTATTGCGTTGCTGAAGGCAATGGGGTTCCGCTTCACTCTTCTATCAGCTTTGATCTGGCTGTGACCAGCCTGTTCACGCCTTTACTTGTAGGGCAGCGTGTCATCTTGTTAGCAGAAAAACCGAGCATAGAAGTGTTGAGTGAGGCCCTGGCACAGCAGCAGAATTGGAGCCTGCTCAAACTAACGCCCGGGCACCTGATTGCGCTCGCTAATCTGCTGTCTCGTGAACAATTGGCGGCAAGTACCGGTGTGCTGGTTGTTGGGGGAGAAGCGCTGAGGAGCGAACAGCTTGTTTCCTGGCGAGAGGCCGCACCTCATATAAAGCTCTATAACGAGTATGGTCCAACAGAGACAGTGGTAGGCTGCTGCGTATATGGACTGCCTCTTAACCAGCTTCCGCAAGGGGCTATACCTATAGGTCGTCCACTTGCCAACACACAGCTGTATGTCCTTGACCGGCAGGGAAATCTATTGCCACCTGGTGCCATTGGGGAGCTCTATATAGGTGGGGTAGGAGTCGCGCGCGGCTATCAAAATAGAGCCGATCTAACTGCCGAGCGCTTTGTGCCAGATCCATATAGCGGAAACCCGGGTGCCAGGCTCTATAAAACTGGCGATGTGGTACGAAGGTTGCCAGATGGCAATCTGCTCTACCTGGGGCGTAACGACCAGCAAGTTAAGATCCGTGGATATCGTGTTGAGCTGGGCGAGATTGAAAGCCTGCTCTTGCGCCATCCGGCAATACAAGAGGCCCTGGTATGTACGCGGGCGAATACTGCCGATGAGCATTTGCTTGTGGCATATTGTGTTCCTACCGCGCACAAGACTGTTTCCAGCCAGGAGATACAAGCCTATCTTCGTGACTACCTACCTGACTATATGTTACCAGCAACCTATATCTCTCTAGAAGCGCTGCCGTTAACGCCAGGTGGCAAGATCGATCAACAGGCCCTGCCAGCCCCTATCTTTGTTGAGAATGCGCAATATGAGGCACCTGCGACATATGTTGAAGAAGTATTAGCTACGAGTTGGTCACAAGTGCTCCATAGAGAGCGCATTGGCCGTCATGACAACTTCTTTGCTCTGGGTGGGCAATCGCTTCTGGCAACCCAGATCATCTCGCACGTACGCAAATTGCTACAAGTAGAGATACCGCTACGTCTGCTATTTGAAAATCCGACGATTGCGAGCCTGGCTGATGCCATTGTGCAGTTAACATTTGCCGAGACGGAAAGTGCTGAGTTACAGCAAATGCTCGCCCAACTAGACGAATTGGAAGCAGAGTAGAGATGGCTTTCGGCGCATCTGAGACCATAGGCAGCAAGGAAAGGAAAAAGAGTGAGTACTGAACAACCCCTGAAGCGGCTCGCGGATTTAACGCCTCAACAACGTGCCCTTCTCTTTCAGCGCCTGAAAGAGAAGCAGAAACAAAGCAAGCAATCTGAGGAAGAAACCATTCCTCGCCAGGATCGAACAGAAACTCATTTTCCTCTCTCCTATGCGCAACAGCGACTCTGGTTTCTCAACATCTTTGAAGCAGATAGTACCCTATACAATATGCCTCTTGCGTTCCGTATGCAGGGCTTTTTACGGCTGAATGTGCTCAAGCGCGTTCTTGATACGCTAGTTGCTCGTCATGAAGGGCTGCGTACAACTTTTATTGAACGCGAGGGAGAGCCTTTTCAGGTAATCGCCGGGCATGGGGTGCCAGCTTTAAGCATCATCGATTTGCGGGGAATCGCCAGTACCGAGCTTGAAGAGGTTGCCCACAAGTTGATATGGGAGGAAGCAAACCTACCTTTCAACCTTAGAAGTGGACCCCTATTGCGCACAAAAGTGCTCTACTTAGCCGAGCAAGAGTACATCTTGCTTATCACGATGCACCATATTATTTCGGATGGTTGGTCCAACTCAATTTTGCAACGAGAGCTCTTTACATTACTCGAAGCATATATGCACGATCTCCCGGTACAGTTACCAGCGCTAGAGATCCAGTATGTTGATTTTGCCGTGTGGCAAAGGGCCTGGCTACAAGGAGAGCGCTTGGAGCGTCACCTGAATTACTGGAAAGAGCAGTTAGCAGACATTCCTATGCTGCAGCTCCCCTATGATCGCCCCAGGCCGCTTGAACAAACCTTCGCGGGGGCAGCCCAATCGCTCATTATAGAGGAGGAGATTCTGGCTCCACTGCAGGAGCTGGGCCAGCAGGAAGGGGCAACCCTATTTATGGTCTTGCTCGCTGCGTTCAACGTTCTTCTCTATCACTATACCGCGCAGGAGATCATTCCAGTTGGCTCACTTATCGCTAATCGTAACCGAGCTGAGATTGAGGGATTGATAGGCTTTTTTGTCAATACCCTTGTGCTTCGTGGCAATATGGCGGGCAATCCAACTTTTCGTGAATTGGTGCAACGCACCCGTGAGGTTTGTTTTGCTGCATACGCACATCAGGATTTGCCCTTTGAACAACTTGTTGAAGCCTTGCATCCGCAGCGCGATCTTAGCCACTCTCCCCTTTTCCAGGTCCTCTTTACCTTCCAGAATACTCCAACCTCTATTATGCAGGAAACTGATCTTGTTGTGCAGCCTATAGAGACTGGCACTGAAACTTCTAAATTTGATCTTTCTCTCTTCTTAACTGAGCATGCGCGAGGCTTATGTGCAGAAATTGAGTATAATACTGATCTTTTTGATGCTGAAACCATCAAGGATATGCTGGCTCGCTTTCAGCTAGTGCTTAGCCAAATTGGCGCTGATCCCGAGATCCATCCTGGTGCCATAACTTTGCTCACGGCTGAAGAGCGGAAACTGGTGTTGGGCTGGAACGAGACAGGTAGAATATATCCGGCAACTACATGTATTCATCAGTTGTTTGAGAGATGTGTGGAGCAAAGGCCTGGGGCAATTGCTGTGCGCTCTGGCGAGCAGTGCTTGACGTATCAGGAACTTGAGGAGCAGGCGAACAGACTTGCTCATTATCTGCATAGAGATCTCCATGTCGGACAAGAAACCTGCATCGGCCTCTGCATAGAGCGTTCTCCCGCAATGCTTGTGGCCTTACTGGGAATCCTCAAGGCTGGCTGCGCCTATATTCCGCTTGATCCTGATTATCCCAGATCGCGCATTGCCTATATGTTAGAAGATGCCCATATACAGCTTATTCTCACTCAGGAAAGGCTTGAGGAACGCTTCGCAGGTCAGCAGGCTAGAATTATTTGCCTTGATAGGGTGCAGGAGCAGCTGGCAGCAAAATCAACTGTGCGCCTTGCTCTTCCTATAGATTCGCGTAACCTGGCATATATAATTTACACATCAGGCTCTACAGGTCAGCCCAAAGGTGTGCAGATCTCCCATGCCAATGTTGTCAATTTTCTTCATTCTATGCGTATGGCGCCTGGATTGCACGCGCATGATGTGCTACTTGCTGTGACGAGCCTCTCGTTTGATATTGCGGGCCTGGAACTGTATCTACCGCTTATGGTAGGCGCCTGCATAGTACTGGCCGAGCGTAGCCAGAGTACAGATGGTCTGGCACTGATGCAGCTGCTAGAAAGATATAAAGTAACAATCGTGCAAGCAACGCCTTCAACCTGGCGTCTCTTGATCGATTCCGGCTGGCAGGGGAACAAGCAATTAGTCATCCTCTGTGGAGGCGAGGCCCTGCCGCCGGATCTGGCAAACCTGCTCCTTTGCCGGTGTAAGGAACTGTGGAATATGTATGGTCCAACGGAAACGACGATCTGGTCGGCCATACAGCGGATCAAAGCTGCTAGCTCCTTTATTCCTCTTGGCACCCCCATTGCCAACACACAAATTTATATACTTAACAGACATTTTAGTCAGGTCCCGCCTGGAATACCGGGTGAGCTTTATATTGGTGGAGATGGGCTAAGCCGTGGGTATTTGCAAAGAGCTGACTTAACCGCAGAACGCTTCTTGCCAGATCCTTTCGGCCCAGAGCCTGGAAGGCGTCTCTATAAAACTGGAGATCTAGCCATGTATAAGCCTGATGGCACGCTCAAGTTTTTGGGGCGCATCGACCAGCAAGTGAAAGTACGCGGCTATCGGATCGAACTCCAGGAGATAGAGAGTATTCTTGCCCAACATCCCGGGGTAAATGAAAGTGTCGTCATTGTGCGAGAAGATACGCCAGGCGATAAACGCCTGGTGGCATATGTAGTGTCCGAAGAGCTTTATCAGGGAGAGGCCGCTGAAAATAGCTGGCAGAAAGAACAAGTGACACAGTGGCAGGAGGTGTGGGATACTACCTATAGCGAAGAAAGTGTAGTAGAACATGATCCTCGCTTCAATCTAAGCGGCTGGAAGAGCAGCTATAGCCACGAGCCAATTCCTGCTGAGGAAATGCAAGAGTGGGTAGATCAGACAGTCGAACGTATCCTTGTCAATCAGCCTGTGCGGCTTTTGGAGATCGGCTGCGGCACCGGGCTATTGCTCTATCGGATTGCTCCTCATTGTGAGTTCTATTGTGGTACCGATTTCTCGCCGCAAGTGCTAGGCAAGCTGCGACAACAAGTAGAGAAATCAGGGCTTTCGCATGTGCAGTTACTAGAGGGCAGTGCTGATGATCTGGCGCAGTTTGCTCCTGGCTCATTTGATACCATCGTTCTCAATTCGGTAGCGCAGTATTTTCCTTCTATCACCTATTTCATACAGGTAGTAGAAAACATGTTACGCCTGGTTGCTCCGGGAGGGCGTATATTTCTGGGAGACCTGCGCAATCGGCAGGTCCTGGAGGCCTTTCACGCTTCTGTCCAGGCTCACCGGGCTGCTGAGGGGATGCCAGCGAGCGAGCTGTTTCGTATAGTCATGGAGCGGGTGGACGAGGAGGAAGAATTAACGATTGATCCTGCCTTATTCCGACGATTGCCAAATGCTCTGCCGGGAATATGCCGCGTCGATTGTCAGCTCAAACGCGGGAAGGCGCGCAATGAGCTTACGATGTATCGCTATGATGTGACGCTCCATATTGGTGATCAGTTACCACATCTTGCTCCTGAGCGAGTGACGAACTGGCAAGAGAATGGCTTGAGCCTGGAGAGCGTGATTAGGGAACTGAGCAGGGGACGGGTGAAGACATGGTTACTTACAGATGTTCCCAATGCGCGTTTGAGGGAGCAGATCAGTTTACTCATGGCTTTACAAGGTGAGGATGGGCCAGAAACGGTAGGGGATTTGCGGCGCACTGTCGCGGCGGAACTGGCGCAGATAGGTGAAGGAATAGAGCCTGAATGCTTCTGGCAGCTGGGTGAAAGCTTGCCCTATAGGGTAGAGATTAGCTGGCCGTATTCGGGAAGGCAGGATACCTATGATGTCTTGCTGGTGCAAGAGGATATTATAGATCTTATAGTTAGCCCCGAGCTCAGGGTTAGTGAAGCCGAACTGGAAGAGATATCAGAAAAGGTCTGGCATAAATATGCCAATAATCCCTTGCGGAATTTGCTGCCCCGCAAGTTAATACCTGAACTGCGTATGCACCTCAAAGAACGCTTGCCCGAGTATATGCTACCGGCAACTTTTGTCTTACTCAATAAGTTTCCGCTGACTCCCAATGGAAAGATTGACAGGCGTGCGCTCCCAGTACCAGGGCAGCAGAGACCTGAGTTGGAGGCTGTGTATGTAGCACCGCGCACGCAGCAAGAGCAGGAGCTTGCGAAAATATGGGCCCAGGTTCTGGGGTTGGAACGTGTTGGGATCTATGATAATTTCTTCGAACTAGGTGGTAATTCGCTGCTCATTATTCGTGTAGTGGCCCAGGCGAATAAGATAGGCTTACAGATAACGGCTAAACAGCTATTCCAGAGACAGACAATTGCCGAACTGGCACAGCTAGTCGGCTCAACGCAAATCGTGGCAGAACAAGGATTGATAAGCGGTCGGGTTATCTCAGCCCCTGGACAGCGTTATGTTCTTAACCCTGAAGTGCATCATCCTGAATACTACAATCTGGCATATGCTATTTACTCTGAAGGGTCTTTTCATCCTACATGGGTAAAAGAAACAACAAAGGCCCTCTACAGTTACCACGATGCTTTACGTATTCGCAGAGTGAAAACGCATGAGGGATATGTTTTAGCGAGCGTTGAACCGGAGGAGGATATTCCTTTCTATTATAGAGATCTCTCAGATGAAGAGAGCGAGGGAAAGGTTGAGGGAAAGATAAGGCAGGATTTGCAGGACTTGCAAACAGCATTTGACCTGGAAAATGGACCACTGTTTAAGGTCGTGCTGTTTGATGGTAAAGATAAGTACCAGAGCATCCTCTTGCTTATGGCTCACTATCTTGTCGCAGATATAGAATCCTGGCAAATCTTGGTTGGGGATTTCCTGACGTGGTATCAAAAATACCTGCTGCAGGAACATATATCATACCCGCCCAAGCCAACGGCGTTTAAACAATGGACAGAACGCCTTCAGCAGTACGCTCTATCCAAAAAAGCTTGCGAAGAATATTCCTACTGGCTGGCAGCACAGAGCCGGCAGCCAGGACGATTGCCACGTGATTATCCTGAAGGCATCAATACGATAAGCTCGTCACGCACTTTTGAGGTAGGATTGACGGAGGATGAGACAAATTTAGTGCTCCAGGAAGTTGTGCCCGCCTATGCTGCTCAGATGGATGCCATCTTGCTAACGGCGCTGGCCTGGGCATTTCGTGAGTGGACAAGGCAGGATACGCTTCTGGTTCGCCTCTTCAGCCATGGCCGTGAGCCGCTTTTTGACGATATGGACGTTTCGCGAACTGTGGGTGCCTTTGGTACTGACTTCCCCTTTCTCGTTGATATTACAGCCAGGTCTGAACATATTGGAGCCTTAAAAGTGGTGAGGGAACAGCTTTTGCGTATCCCTCACCATGGCATTGTTTATGGTGTGCTTCGGACCTATGGAGAAGGTCACGAAGCCGAACTATTGCGCACGTTACCCGGACCGGAAATTGTTGTCAACTACATTGGCGAGAATTTTGCTGATCCTTCCCAACCATTATTCCAGGTAGAGGGACCAATAAGTGGTCACTATCGGGACTTTGAGTCAGATCGGACATATATCTTCCAAATAACCGGTCGTATTCATAATAAGAAACTTACCATTCAATGGGATTATAGTGAGAATCTCTATGCCCGTACTACTGTCGAGGGACTAGCTCATGCGACAATTCAGGCGCTCAGAGCTCTTCTGGCTGGTAGCCAAACCAGATGAGCTCAGGGTAGCGCATCAAGTAGTCTTCTGGGGCATAGGATGAGCCTTGAAGAAGTTCCATATCACGAGGGAGGTTGGCTGCTTCCCAATTGTTGCAGGGATGCTATGGCCTCCGCCTTCAATGCGATAATGCATTACCGTAGCGTTTTGCTGACAGTTGGTCCATTGTAGGCCCGTTGTGTCAGAGTCTTGAAAAAATTGCTGAGGGCCCTTTGTGCAGCCATTACGCGTAGCCCAGGCCTGAAGCCAATCGTGAACAGAGGGTAGCGGCCATTGAGGATTAGTTTCGGGAGAGATCCCGTTATAAGGCACAATAGGATCTTGACTACCATGAATCTCAAGGATAGGGACTGGTCGCCCAGGCTTGCAGCCTCCTTGAACATCATAATAATTGCCTGCAATAGGGGCAACAGCGGCGATGCGGTGTGCGAGCTTACAGGCTACAAAGCCGCTCATTCCGCCACCGTTCGAAAAGCCAGTCGCGTAGATTCGCTGCGTATCAACGCAGAAGTCATGCTCTAACTTATTGAGCATATCATTCATAAAGAGCGTTTCGTCGATATTATAATCTAGCGGCCCGATGCTAGCCCAGAAAGGCAGGTGATCATCATCTAGTAATCCTTGAGGATAGACAGCGAGAAATTGCTCACTGTCGGCCAGTTGTGAAAAGCCAGTGCTCTGCTCAGCATTAGCGGCATCGCCACCGTGACCATGAAAAACAATCACTACTGGTAAGGCTGTTTTTCCTGTATACGAAGAAGGGAGATGCACCAGATAGGAGCGTGTATGCTCTCCACGTGAAGCCTGCGGATGGGCTGATACAACTTGGTTCTGGGTTGTTCCAGGTTGAATAGGTGAGGCTTTGTTACAATCTACGTTGGCACTCATTGGTGAAGCGGTAGGAGTTGCAGTTGTTGGGGTAGGTATCTTAGCGGCAGATGGATGAGCAGAAGAAGTAGATTGCGGAGCAAGCATACTACAGCTCCCTAACGCTGCAGCGCAGCATAAAATAACCATGAAAAGGATACCTGAATTTCGATAGGAGCGTACTTGATGCATTTCTCTTTTCCTTACCTTGTCCTCTCTGTGCAGAGGGCACGCATCTATAAACGCAATAATAGTAATAATACAATATAAAGGTAAGAGAAAGCAAATATTGTAATATTTAATAAAAAAATTATGGCTGACAAAGATTGTAAAAAAAGTTTTAGATAAATTAACTGGAATTAAATGATATCAACATGAAGAAGATATAAAGCTAAAGCGTTACTTTGAAAAATTATTTATTGCGTTATATAATAAAAGATATGCAACACATGATATAATGATGATAGATAATGAGAGGAGGTGAAATTGATATTACCGGAGTTAATTTAAAGGATTGTACGTGCCCTGAGGAGCCATATAATCCTCTCGCGGTAGTATGAAAGAAAACCAAACCGTGCAAGACCTGTAGCAAACTTGAATGGAGAAATGGCATGCGTCGCCGAGAAACTTACCACTACAAATAGCGGTTCGCTCGGATAGGTAGCGCTATGGCTATTCCGATGACCTCCATTCTCTTAGGTGCCAAATATTTTTGCCCTTGTTGAATGATACTTGTGCCAAAGGAAAGGAAGCTTAATCTATGCTCAGGGACGAAGAAGATACGAGAATCTACAAAGTTGTCGTCAATCATGAAGAACAGTACTCCATCTGGTTTGCCGATCGAGAACTCCCTTTGGGCTGGCGCGAGGTGGGCAAGCAGGGGCTCAAGAGCGAGTGCCTTGCCTATATTAAAGAGGTGTGGACCGATATGCGCCCGCTCTCTTTGCGCCAACATATGGAGAAAGTTGCCTCACAGCAAGTTGCCTCTGAGACGGAGGAACAATCCTCGTGAGAAAGTATTGTAAAGCCTACTTACTCAAGGATCTCCGCCGATTTGCTGGCTGGAAGGAGCCACAGGAGCTGGAGGGGGAGGCGCTCACCGATGAGTCGGTTGTCTATATATGGGATGATTTCACGGTGGTCAGGAGTCCGGTTGTGCCAGAGAAGGGCGTGATCTGGGATCAGGTGACGCAAGCGTGGCGCGAGTTCTGCCAGGATGAATTGCACTTTGAGATCCCACAAGATCTCCGCTCAGAGGCAGCGCATACCACGCAGGCTCCCTAAGGCGTCTGCAGATTTGCTTGAGACAAAAGCAGGCGAGCGCAATTTCGGTAAGAGAAAGGAAAGAACAGCATGGATGAACTGGTCAGCCGACTTTCGCAAGGAGTGCATCCCGTGACGGTGGGAGGTCCTCGCCCTTCATTGCAAGAGTTTGAGCAGCGCATAAATGAGATGGGCTATGTTTTTATCAAATTTACGGGGACACGTGGGGGCACGGATCTGGGCGTGAGGGTCGATCGAGAGCAACGGATCTCAGCCAGGCTGATTTCGCACAGGGCCAAGGAGTGGCGCATGTCGAGGGCAGCCTCACGCTCAATTATGAGAAAGTGCGCTGTGTGGCAGATATTGATCTCAGCACGTGCAAGGGAAGCGGGCATCTGGTCTTTCTAGATCAGGTACATCCTTGATCTTGCCCACGCCAGGGACGAGGCTCTATCCCCAGATTAGAGCCAGGGCGACGTTGAACGCGCTAAGAAGATTCCACATGCCCTATTTTCCCTCGCGGTGCTGCTCGACCTATCCAGCTTGAGCTTTCCCCATTTGAAAGAGTCGGGGAATGTGAAATGTTCAGGACTCGATCAAATGGGGTCAAGCAGATGCGCATAATGAAGCCTGAGGTGAGGCGCGTGTGTCATGCTGGCTCGGCTCGTGCGATTGTGGCAGGATTGTGAAGCCAAAAACCGTCCTGAACCAGTTGCGTGTTGAGGTTATTATGGACATCGGTATGACTCTGACAGAGGAGATGTTGTTTGAAGAGCGCCAGAGGAATCATGAATCCGCCGCTTGCCGAATATCACGTTCCGTTCATCTAGATTTCCTGTCAGGACATCCAGGTTCTCTCTTGATATTTCTGTTCGTTAGCTGATATTAGCTAGAGCTGCTTTCGAATAACATTGGTCACCTGCAGCCAAACCATATCACGCTCTGTCTGGCTCATGGCTTGTAACGGACGGGTTGGATTATTGACAGGCTGGAAATCTGCCAGTTCGGAATTCAAAAAAGAGCTGTGACGAGCAATAACACATAAAATAGTCAGGCACTCAAGTTTGGCTTGCTCAATGAAATAAGGTAACTCATGTTTAGCAATAAAATCAGATGCAAAAAACTCAGAGCTGATGAGCAAAATTGCTATAGTTGCTGACTGCAAAGCTTTACGAATTTCTTCTTGCCGTCTCACTCCCGGAGGAATTGCCAAATCGTCCCAGATATGTATCTTGCCATCACGCACAAGAGGCCCTAAATGCGTTTTTAGCTCGCTCAGAAAACGTTTGTCTTTGCTTTCACTGCCAGCGCTAATAAAAATATTGGTACCAACACTCGTCTGCAGCTTTGCCCTGGCTGGCGATTGATCTACCTGTTCGGCTGCTTTATATGCTGACGCGGCGGCGGAAGCTGTGCAGAGGTCATTAAAACTGATGTGTAAATATTCCAATGCCAGACGATTGAGTTGCTCCAGAACACGGGCGCGGTCGGAACGGATCTGCTCATTTGTTCCATAGAGCCGTTCACTCTGCAAATTCTCCTGGAGCCGAAGCTCAGCCAAAAGAAATTCTTGGTAACAAGCTGCATTCTGTAAGCGCTTTCTCATTTGGGCAAGACAAGCTTCATAGTCCAGCATAATTTTCTCCCGATTCAGGGCAAAGGCTAACATTTACACTATCTTTTAGCGAGCGCCAGTTATGCCGATGAGGAAATTTCAAACTATCTCTTGTTAAGAGTAAACGCATGGAGCATTCTATATTAGAATATACATAATAGATATAATTTACGTAAATTGCAACTTTTGTTATTAAGGCTTGCCAGATTTTACTTACAGGGAGACGAAATATTTGAAAATACATAGGTTATATGATATATTTTCGCATATAAAACCTTTAACATTATACAAGAAAATAAGCGGGGAAGCAAGCAATGAGAGAAATACCCCCTTCAAAAGGTGTAAAGCTTGTAGAAAGTACTAAAATGTTAAATTTCATACATTGGTTAGAGACCTATTATCCCGATGTACGAACTCTACGTGACATCAATCATAATTTACTGAAGCTACTCGTGGCCGAATTTGAGCAGGAGAGAGAAGACTTTGACCATGATTCATATGAATCATGGCAAAAAAGCGTGCAGGAGATGTTACAAGGAAACAAACTCTATCAAGCTGCGAAAGTACGGATGGAAGAATGATACATGCTTAACTTCTTGGGACGTCTCCATCTACTAAAACTACCTGGCACCAAGATCTTCTGAAGCTAAGCAAGCAGGGAGCAAAAAAAATATGAATCTGCATTATGAAGAGGCCCTAGAAAAGCTCAAGAATCTGGCAAAGCAAACGGAATGGTATGCAGAATTCAATGTTCTGGCGCTTGCGCTACACGAAAATCTTGAGGAAGAAAGACGTTTTGGCTCAACGGAGCTGTCACGACGAGCTCGTTACGAACTTGTCTATCGCCTCGACCAACTGACTAGCAATCATCAGATCAACGTTCCATTTAGTGCATTGGTTAGCGATCCTACACAAGCAGTTAGTCTCCAGCCGGGAGAATCTTTACCTGTCCCCTCACAAAGGAGGCAAGAGATCAAACGGGTGGTACCTCTCAAGCTTGGCACACATGAGAAATGGGCAGTGCTGGTAGGGATTAACCAGTATGAAGATGTCCTTTCTTACGGGCAACTAAAAGTATGCGTTCAAGATGCAACATCTCTCTTCACAACCTTGAATAAGGGTAAATTTAAAACTGAGCAGATGTACCTTCTCACAGACCATACATCGCTAATCCCTTCACGAGAGCGCATCTTAACAACCCTGGAACTGATAGCGCAAGCTACCGAGCCTGACGATCTACTCCTCTTCTATTTTAGCGGCCACGGCCGACTTGAAGAAGGGGAAAGTTATCTGATTCCGCGCAATGGTACAGCATCTGTTCGATATACAGGTATTGCGCTAAGTAGCATAAAAAGTATTATGTTGGCAGCACAGGCCAGGGCCAAGGTCATTATTTTAGATGCCTGCCACTCTGGTACAACTCTACAAGCCAAAGGGAAACCTTTTATGTCTGAGGAATTTATCAACGATGTCTTCAGAGACGCCGAGGGGTTAGCCATTATTTCCTCTTGCCAACAGGGTCAGCTTAGCTATGAATGGCCAGAAAAGCAATGTAGTGTTTTTACCTATTATCTTTTAGAAGCCCTGCAAGGAAGAGCGAAGTTGCAGGAAAATGGACTCATCACTGTGGGTGATGTAAACCGTCATGTCACGCATGGTGTGAAGCAATGGGCCATTAGCCAGGGAGTAATTCAAGCGCCCAGATTACATTATGTTGTTACAGGAGAAATTGTTCTCTTAGAATGTCCAGAGGAGACGACACCCTTACATACTCAAGAAGAAAGTAATCTCTCGGAGACAGAAAAACATATTCATTCTCCAACTCACGACGCCGAGAATCTGGCAACGCTGCTCAAAGGTCCTGTCCACCAGGAACTTGCAGAGAGATTGGCCAAGGAGGAAGGATTTAAGTTGAGCGCGAAACTTCTCTCTTCAAATGAAGATGCCCTGGAGCGCTATCGGGCTATTCCGTTGCATGCTCTCTTTCTCTATACATCGGAAGACCAGGCAATTGTTAGCTATCTCTCTAAACATCTCGCTGATCTAGACGAGCTTACCGATACTATTTGCGATGTATATCCTATTGTCGAGCAGTTCAAGCGTCCCTATGACGCGAATGCATATGTTTTCATGCGTGAGTTGGATGTGTTGCGTAATGCCCACTTTGACGCGTATGAACAGCTTCCTGTGCTATTTTTCTGGGATGGGAAGGGAGCGAGTGAATATATCTCTTTGAGTAGTTTTACGGATCTAGCCAGCGTTATCTATGCGCTGCGCCAAATCTTTGGCACGTTGAGACGGGCGCCTACGATTAGCTCTGTGAGCAGGATAAAGAGCCAGCTTCAGCAGGCCGAAAAAAGTTCTGCTTTCGCGCATTTCCCCAAGCAAAATGGACCTGGCATGCCCTCTCGTGCCTCTGATCAGCGAGACCAACTTTACCAAATTATGCAACTTCGTACTAACGATCTCGATTTACAAGAGATCTGTTTAGCCGTCAATATACATTACAATCGTCTACGAGGGAGCTCTCATGCGGAAAAAGTATTTTCGTTAACAACAATTCTCTATAATCAAGATAGACTTAACGAATTAGAAGAAGAATTACACAAACGTTTCCCTAAGCGTTTCGCATAAACAGTAGCGTGGATATCCCTTAGCCATTTCTGTCATTGCCATACCTGGCCTTTAGCAAGATAAGTTCCTTGTAGTGGGTGATATTTTGTAGATGATTATGTGAATATACAGGGAAAGCAGGGGTACTATGGTACTGCCCAGCGATGACAATACGAAGCAAAATTATCTACTAGCTACTATACGGGCGCATTTTGAAAGACTTGTCCTTCTTCATCAGCATGCTCATGCAGCGTATTGCCTGGTCGACAAAGAAAAGGACATTACGTCATCACAATGTACACGCTTTGTGGCTCCGCTGTTTCCTTCCGAACATCCAGTCGTAAGTTTAAAGAATTTTTTAGAACATCCGCTTCACTTTTCTCCAGTGGATACCCATCGTCAACAACTGCTCATAGCACTGGATCAAATTAATAAGCATATACAGCAGCTGCAACTGCTTAGCTCAAACTTTTCACTCATGGGCTTTAGGACCTCTCTTGAAGAAAGCAAAAATATAAGAAACAGTATTTTAGAAACGCTTCAGTTGCTGGAAGAAAAACTTGTTCACTTCAACAATTATCTGAAATATATCCTTGAGAAGGCAGAAGCTTTACTCCATCATGCTGATTCGGTGGCCGGGCTACCGGCGTCTGCCCAGGAAGAACCTATTTCTTCCACTCCTTCAGACCCCTCATCGCTAATCAGCGAGATAGAGCAGCAGAAGCCTTTAATTCAAGATCCGCCAGCCCTTTCGTATATGACTTCTATCTCCAACGCTTCTTCTCAAACTTCTAATGAAGATGCTGAAAAGGCAAAAATGCAAGAATTATATGAGAAATTATCACAATATACCACTTCTCTTGATCTTGAAGAAATATGCCTGAACTTGCATGTTAATCAGAATCGTCTCGACAAGACAAGCCACGCGGCAGCCTCTTTATCTCTTGTGCTCTGTCTGTATAATGAGAATAGGCTTGACGATTTAGAAAAAGAGCTACGCAGAAAAATCCCTAAACGATTTCCCCCCACTTCCTCAGAGAGCACGCACTAGCATAAGAGTACCGACGCCACACAGCCTATGCATGGTTGGTTATAATTACTGAAAATATTATGTCGCCTGGATATGGCAAATTGGCGGACCTACTTGAGTGAGCATGCAAATTCAACTCCATTTTCTAACGAAGAATCTTCTATTGAAGCGAGATTTCAAGATTGCAAAGAAGGTCTTAAATCTTTGATTGCTTCATTACAGCCTTATGCTCCTCTCGATGAGATAGATGTGCAGCGCCTTGACAAGATGATAGAAGAACTGAAGGGGTATATCCTCCTCTTTAACCCTGTTGTCAATGATATGAGCCCTCAGTTGATGGATGAGGATGATATAGCCTTTCTGGAGAAAGCTTGTGAGTCTGTCAGCACGGTTTATAAATCACTCGTCGCAGCTATCGGAGAGCTACGAACAGCTCGTCTCGCTGTAAAAACCATCAATGCTAGTATTGCAAATAAAGGGACTTTTAACGTAACATTGCAAAGTGATTGCTTTACCTGCTATGATAGATGTTGTCAGGCGCTCGTCACTGCATTTACAAATATGAATGTTTGACCCTCGATCAATTCAATGGTATACTGTTTTTGCATTAGGATTTTTCACTATACAAAAGGCGTTGTCGATCATGGGAGATTCATCTGCTGCTTTTCGTAAGCAGATTCGAAACTATCAGAATGATCTTCAACAGATGAAAGACTTAGTATCACATGCGCATGCCTTGATCGAGAAAGAGCGAGATATTGGCCCGGGACAATGTGCTCGTATCGTACGATCTATGCGTGTAGCAGAAGAGCCATTGTACAAATTTTCTGAGTTGCTTGATACGCCAGAACTCCTACCTCTACCGGCCCGTTCGATTCGCCATCCTCTTCTGATTACTCTTGATTATACAAAAAGTCTTCTCCATGATTTGCTCTACGATATTGCTTCACTTCACCATGCTTACAGGAATTGCTCATATTATGAAGCTTGCAAGCATCGAGAACACATTCTTTATCAACTCAGCGCCTTTGAGCAAAAAAGAGAAGATATTGTGCAGAGCATGGATCGTTTGCTGTTCAAAGCTAACGCATGTTTGTAGGCCATACATTCCATGTCAGAGGCGTACACGGGTAGAACAACGTAGCGAAGAAGATCGTCGCCAACCCTACCGGTAGGCGATTACCTTAGCAAGCCTCTCTATGAGAGCCAGGGCTTTGCTTATAAGGTTAGCGCGGCTCAACTATCAATGTCAGTTTATCTGGGCGTAAAACCAGGTGTGGACTGACCTTCGCGTGCTTTTTGGCGGGCAAACGCAGGTGAAAACGTTGGGCAATCAGCACCGAAATGAGACCGATTTCGGTCAAGGCTAAGGGTGAGCCAAGACATCTGGTTGGTCCAGTCCCAAAGGGAATATAGGCTCCTTTATGTACTTTTCTGACAAATTCCTCATCCAGCCAGCGTTCGGGACGGAAGGCGTCTGGCTCTTGAAAATAGCGTGGATCACGATGAGCCAGATAAGAAACGATGCGAATGCGCTTCCCGTTGCTGCAAGTATATCCACAGAGATCACCATCGGTAGCAATATCGCGTCCTATCTGCCAGACCGGTGGATATAAACGCAATGTTTCTTTGATCGCACATTCAACATATTTCAGTTGTGAGAGATCGGAAGCTACAGCCGCGCGGCCAGCCAGGACATGATCGATCTCCTGATAAAATTTTTGGGCAGGCTCAGCGTGCTCAGCAAGCAACCACCAAAGCCAGGAAAGCGCTGAAATTGTTGTTGGTCCTGCTTGAAATAAGTTGGCGGCCAGGATCAAACAGATGAGGTGGTCGGTGAGCGGCTGCTCATCTCGCCCAGTTGCTGCGAGTAAGAATGATAACAGCGTCTCCTCTTCTGCTGGATGCTCACGTGTATGCTGGACCCATTCCAACAGACGTCCATGCAGTTGCCGTGCCAGTTTGCGCAACCGAACTCTTTTCGGATGGGGAAACCATTTGGGGAAGGAGTATGGACTATTAAAAAACTGAAAACGAGCGTCAATGAAGGCATTAATCAGAGGAATGAGAGCTTCGCCGGCAGCGCCAAAGAAGTACTGAACCGTAATGCGCGAGAGAAGTGTTTGCATTTCAGAAGAGAAATTAAGTTGCTGCCTGGGGTGCCATGTAGCAAGATGCTGCTCAGCCAGGGCGGAAATGGTTGGGGCAAATGCTTGTACCCGACTGACGTGGAGTGCTTTGGGTAGGCCCGAACGAAACTGCTTCCATTGGACATACTTTTCTTGAATTTGAGCTGTCGAATAGGGAATGCCTGCGGGGCGGATAAAATCGTCAGGAATAAATTCTTGATGCGTCCTGAGCAACGTCTGTTCAATGATTTCCGGGTCAAACGCAAAGTACAAATTATGATCAAAACGGGCAAGATCTCCGTGCCTTTCTTTCAGGTGCTTGAGATAGGCCAGACGGTCTTGTTCATAATGTACCAGATCACCGACCATAGGTAAGTTGGTCAGCGCTTGAGG
The DNA here is from genome assembly GCF_004208415.1 of Ktedonosporobacter rubrisoli. Classification (GTDB taxonomy): domain Bacteria; phylum Chloroflexota; class Ktedonobacteria; order Ktedonobacterales; family Ktedonobacteraceae; genus Ktedonosporobacter; species Ktedonosporobacter rubrisoli. The sequence continues at coordinate 10,832,705 of NZ_CP035758.1, forward strand.
CTGAGTTGTTTCATGCATAGGCAATCTGCGAGAATGATGCTATTGTCATATCGGCTTTCTCGACCATTCCTGGAAAAGAGGCTTATTGCTAACATCTTTTCCAGGACCTTACATAGAATAACTTACAAGAATTGCTGCACTATGGCAGATCAAATTTCCCTGCTCCATAGACATACCGGCCTGCAGGCTCTCTGACCAATCTGAATACCTTCGCAACGCGAATGAGAAGAGCTTTCATCGGAATCACACCTCCTGAAGGAAAACCTATGGACATTTGCCTTATGCTAGAAAGCATACATTCTTATGGTGCTATACGTCAAGAGGGGCGAGAATAGATTGGTACAGCTTATTGGGTGGAGGATACTATTTTGTGCAGCAGGATATCTTGCTGCTGAAGAGGAAAATTGGCCGGCAGAGAGGATAAAGACACATCTATAAGACAAAGTATTCAAGAGGCTGCCACGATGCATTTATTAGCGGGCGATGCGGGATTATTGCTGATTTCTGGTGTCAGCATGGTCTCGGTTTAGCTTTCTACAAAGCTGAGCTGCATGAATTCTGGCTATCCCTGTCTTCATATTCCCAACGTATAAGGAAAACGTTTTCCTGGCCCAATAACTAATTTACGTAGCGAGGCCAAGAAACTTGTCCCTATTTCCCTGATGGACTAGGCGCTGTATGCCTCCATTTCTTAATAAAAGTAGAATACTGAAGAGCTCATAATCTCTTGACTTTCTTTAAGGTCGAGTGTAGCATAAGAATCAGAAAAGGAAAAGGCTTTCCTGATCGTCCTAAGATCGTATGGATTAGCCGCAAAGTCGAAGTAATGAGTAGTGAATTAGATAACGAGCAAGAATTACCACAACAGCATGCCGTCACAATTCATGATGTGGCGCGTGCAGCAGGCGTAACCATTGGCACGGTCTCTAAAGCGCTCAATGGCCAGGGAAAATTGAAGGAGGAGACGCGAGAACGTGTACGTGCAGTAGCTCTACGCCTGGGTTTTCGGCCAAATGATCTGGCGCAAAGTCTGTTGCGAGGTCGCAGCTTTACCGTTGGATTGATTACTACAGATAGTTATGGGCGTTTTAGCATTCCCCTTATGAGCGGAATAGAGGACGCCTTGGGAAGCGCGCAGATTTCAGTCTTTCTCTGTGATGCACGCGATGATGCTGTACGCGAGCAGCAGCACATCAACTCCCTGCTGGCCAAACGGGTTGATGGCATTATTGTAACGGGGAGAAGGATCGATGCACGCGTGCCTATCGATGTTGGAAATACAAATACGCCTGTGCTTTATGCCTATGCCCAGGTCAAAGAGGCTGATGCGCTGTGCTTGCTCCCGGATGAAGCTCAAGGCGCACGCATTGCCACCGAACACTTGCTTGCCCACGGTCGCCGTCGCCTTGCTCATATCACTGGTCCAAGCTATTTCGAGGCGGTACAGCTCCGCCAGGAGGCGATGAGACAGGTATTAAAAGAGCATGGCCTTGATTTGCCAGGGCATCGGGCGCTGGCTGGTCCCTGGCAGGAAGCCTGGGGACATCGTGCCGTTGGCTTCTTGCTCGAAATGGACCCTGGCATCGATGGTATTTTCTGTGGGAGTGACCAGATCGCGCGTGGCGTTGTTGATGCTCTCCGCGAGCGCGGCGTGAAGGTTCCTGCTGACGTTGCCGTAGTTGGCTTTGATAACTGGGAAATTATTGCCGCTGCCACACGTCCCGCGCTTACTACTGTGGATATGAACCTTCATGAATTGGGGCGGATCGCGGGAACGCGCCTGCTTGCTATGATCGCTGGAGAAAAAGCGTCAGGGATTATCCGTCTTCCATGCAGTCTGATCGTGCGCGATTCCTGTGGCGTCCATACCCTCGGCACGGCAGAAAGGAGGAAGGAAGATCAAGGCGATTAGCTTGTAATATGCGCAATCTAAGTGCATAAAACAAACCATCTGATTATTTGACAACCCATCCTTTCTACAGGTTGTGTTGTCAACAGTATGCTCTTACTCTACACACTTCCTCTCAGGAAGCGCACGAGTACAGCTAGAACCGCATGGCTGATCACGTTTGATATTTTTGCCTAGCATAACAAGAAGGAAAGGAAGCAAGATCTATGAAGGTGCGACTTATCACCAGGGCAATGGGGCTCCTTCTTTTAATACTGATTGCTTCGATGGATCTTATGAGCTGCTCGCCCGGCTCTGGCTTCGGCTCAAGTGGTGCTACTAATAGCACTACCACTAGCGGCGCTACCACGATTTCATTTTGGATTCGCAACAGCGATCAAAACTTTGTTACTCCTCTCGTGAAGGCTTACAACGCATCTCACAAGAACCAGGTCAAATTAACTACCATTCCCGACAGCAATTTTGTAACCAAATTCGGCACTGCGCTTGCCTCCAATACTGCTCCTGATGTCATTGCCATTGATCTTATCTATTTGCCTGCATTTGATGCCGCCAATCAGATGACTGACATTACGAACTTTGCGCACAAGCTGCCTTATTTTGATAAACTGAGCCCATCGCACATTCGCCTGGCGACCTATAATGATAAGGTTTACGGTCTGCCCTTCAGTGCAGAGGGTTCTGTTATGATCTATAACAAAGACCTCTTCCGTAAGGCCGGCCTTGATCCAAACAAGCCCCCAACAACGTGGCAAGAAATTGAAGACTATTCAAAAAAAATCACGGCGCTGGGGAATGACATCAAAGGCTTTTATTTTCCCGGCCGCTGTGCTGGCTGTAACGCATTTACGCTACTGCCGTTGATCTGGGCGAGCGGGGGTGATGTGCTCAATTCTGACGGTACGCAGGCCACAATGACCTCGCCGGCTGTGAAGGATGCCCTTACCTTTTATCATCGATTGTGGTCCGAGAATCAGATTGCCCCGGGAGCCAGAGTTGATGATGGTACAAACTTCCTCAATGCGTTCACTACTGGCAAAATAGGCATGACTGGTACCGGTGCGTTCTCCATTGCTACGATCAAGAATCAGTACCCTAATATTGACTTTGGTATCACTCCCTTGCCCGGCGAAAAGGGTGGTACCGCTTCCTTCGCCGGTGGAGATACTATCGGCGTACCGCGCGGTTCTAAACATGCCACAGAGGCGTACGACTTTATTTCCTGGTGCCTATCCGATGATGTACAGTTGAATCAGTACGCGAAGAACAATCAGATCCCGGTACGTACCGATCTCTCTTCCAATCCATACAGCCAGAAAGACCCGCGCTACCAGACTGTAGCAAATGCGATGGCGAAGGGTAGAACACCATATAGCGTGCATTACAATCAGCTATTCAACGATGCAAATGGTCCCTGGATTGCTGCGATCCAGAAGGCAGTCTTTGATGGGCAGGTGGATCAGGCGCTCAATACGGCACAACAACAGTTTACGCAGATTCTTAACAGTTCGAGCTAAACTGATAACTGTGCCGCTTCTGAGCCTCAACGCTTTCCATCGCTTCCATAAAATCATTAGGCGCCGCAGGCTGTACATGATGGGGGCCCAACCCGTTACGCATCATGTACGGCCTGTATCGACTGACTTGTAGAAAGGGGAAATATCATGGCACACGTAGAAGAAAGAGAGCTTCCTCGTGTGGAAGTGCCACCTGGCACGCAGCGTGTCCGCACGTCGCTCGAACGGAGGCGCCAGCTCGCGGGTATATTATTCGTGCTTCCCAGCATGGCTTTCGTGATTATATTTTTTCTCATCCCGCTCGTGATGATGTTCTATATGTCCCTGACCAACTGGTCGCTGATCGGCGGTGCTAACTTCATCGGGCTGCAGAACTATCGCACTTTAGTCTCTGATGCGCAATTCTGGCAAAGCCTATTTTTCACGGCGAAATATACTGCTGCCGTTACGCCGATTATTATGTTTGTGGCCTTTGGCCTGGCTTTGCTCGTCAAGCAGCGCGTTCCAGGTGTGGGCTTCTTTCGTACCGCCTACTTCCTACCGGTAGTAGTTGGACTGGGCACTTCTAGCATCTTGTGGACCCAGATGTTCAACGACCAGACGGGGGTCTTCGATGCCATTTTACAGGGGCTCAAACTGACTCATGAGCCAATTGTCTGGCTGGCTGATCCAACCAGAGCTATTTTTGCAATTGGCGTCATGGTGGTCTGGAAGACTGTAGGCCTTTCGATGATCTTCTTCCTGGTTGGCATGAATGCTATACCCGATGATTTTTACGATGCGGCCCGTACCGATGGCGCAGGCTGGTGGGCACGTTTGTACTATATCACGCTGCCGCTTTTGCGTAGCACCTTTGCCCTGGCTCTGGTCCTTTCAGTGATTGGCTCGGTTCTGGCCTTCGATCAGTTCTACATCATGACGCAGGGCGGCCCGCAAAACCAGACGATAACGGCAGTATATTGGATCTATAATACGTCGTTCACCTACTTTAAACTGGGCTATGGGGCTTCGCTTTCCCTCGTCTTGCTTGGTATCCTGGTTATATTGAGCGTTATCCAGCTCTATCTTCTGCGTAGCGAGACAAAATATTAATGTATGTGATTATACCTTGAAAGGTCACGCCAATGAATGTTTCAGTTATACAGAGCTCTGCAGTTCGGGCGCGACGTGGCTGGGGTAAGGGTCCAACCTCGCGCATCATCTACTATGTTGTATGTAGTGTGCTGGCGATCCTCTTTCTTTTTCCGCTGATCTGGACTGCGCTTATGACGCTCAAATCACCTGGCGAGGCGGCGGCGGTTCCTCCTACCTTTTTACCCTCGCACATCTCCTGGACGAGCTACGTCCAGGTCTTCGGTGCGGGCATTTTCGGCTATCTCGCGAACAGTACCGTGGTTGTGTTGATGACAGTGCTAATCGTAGCTATTCTTAGCGTGTTGGGTGGCTATGGTTTCTCGCGCTTCTCTTTTCCCGGGAAGAATATTATTTTTGTGCTTATCTTGGTCACGCTTATGATCCCGTTTCAATCGATTCTGACCCCGCTCTTCCTGCTCCTCCATTTCATCGGCCTGGATAACACTCTACTGGGACTTTCCCTTGTCTATGTCACCTTCCAGTTGCCGGTAGCCATCTTTTTGTTGCGCAATTCGTTCGACAATGTGCCACGCGAACTGGAGGAAGCAGCGCTGATCGATGGGTGCAGTTCCTGGCAACTCTTGTGGCGCGTTATGTTGCCTGTGGTATTTCCCGGCATCGTTACTGCTGTCCTCTTTGCCTTCTTCAATACCTGGAATGAGTTCCTGGCGGCGCTGATCTTTATCACCGATAACGATAAATACACTCTGCCAGTCTATCTGGTTAATCTGGAGAGCGGGCTATACGGACAGGTCAACCTGGGCGCACTCTATGCCGGCTTGATGATCACGATTATACCTTGTATCGTCATCTTTCTGCTGCTCCAGCGCTACTACATTAATGGCTTGATTGCGGGCTCCGTGAAGGCGTAATTATGAACCATTTTCTTAGAAGAAGGGAAAGATAAAAGAAGAAAGGACATGATACATGGAAGCAAAGGAAGTACCAGATCTGAGACTGAAGAGCGCTTCCCTCGATTCAGCAGGCTCATCTAAAGTTCAGGTATTTTGCGAAGCGATACGCCCTATGTTTGCGGAGAAGTGAGAGGAAGCATTCACTCTCCGCGCCCATCAGATGATCTCTTATCTCATAGAGATATCATCTTCTCGGTAATTCCCAAATTATATCTTTAAACATTGTGACCTCCAGCTAGAGTAGCTCGGGTAACCCCTATTCCATCAGGAATAGGGACATTTCTATTCCTGGTAGGTTAAGCCAGAATCCTAATCACGGTCTCCAGCCGGAGAGGCACCTGTTCCGTTAGGCGTAGGGGCATCTCTGTCCCCAGCTGGAGAAACCAGCGTGACCCGTGTTCCATCAGGTGTAGGGCCATCACGATCTCCAGCTGGAGAAACCGATGTGACTCGTGTTCCATTAGGAGTGGAATAATCTCTGTCCAGGGGATGATAGGTAAGAATACCAAGCGCAAGTCCCGGGATGAGCAAACTTAACCCAAAGAAAGTAACTATACGTTTCTTCATACACGCCTCTTTTCTTGTTGATGGTTAGGGATAGATACTAAAGCCATTTAGCACCTCTCTTTAAGAATATCCAAAGGGATGTTCCATTTAACGAAACATTGTGTATGCATTTCCCTTTATCTGGTATGGATTCGTCAAATCAGGGTAATAATTGCATTAAGAACAATTAATAAAGCTATATCGGGCGGCAATCACTGAATTCTAGCCGTAACATCTGGTCTCCAAGAGCTGGCGGAAATGTGAAGCATTAATGAAATGGCACCCTTCTGCACTACTAAAGATGGCGTAGGGGCAGTGACGGGGATCTTACAATGTTGCAATCTATGCTACATGATCCTCTTCTGAGGTAGCACAAATATGGGATTGTGCATTGATGATTATTGGCAATTTAACGTGTCATTGCGGATGATAGATATTTTTAAGATTATTGTCTTGTATGATTATATTTTGAACATATTTAGAGCATATGGAGAAAGAAAATGTTGTTTGCAAGTTGATCTATAAAAGTAGATATGATTAATTGCCTCATTATCGGAATTCCTAACTGCTGAGAGCAGGCCTGAGAAAGCAGGAAATTTGGCATTAATACTTACTGAAGTATTTATAACGATTGATGTCAGGGAAATGTCGTGGCCAGTGTCTGCCAATATGCTCTAGAATAAGGAGCATATATCTACAAGGGAGCAGCTTTCCATAGAACCGCTAGTCTTAGAGATCATAATCCGGAAAGAGGAAGCAATCAGGTAAAGTATGACAATCGACCTTGATACTGAAGCCTTTGGCGCACTTCTGCGTGCTTTTCGTAAGCGTGCGAGCATCACCCAGGAGCAACTTGCCAGGAACATAGGCATGCAACGTCATGCCATTATTCGCTGGGAGCAAGGGGAAGTGCTCCCGGCGAGCAAGGCTATTGTGCTCGAATTAGGTAAGCACCTGAAGCTAGATGAACAAGAAACGCGGCGCTTGCTAGAGGTAAGTCTGACGGCTCCAAGCCCGATCTGGGGCGTACCTTTTCCGCGCAATCTGGTTTTCACCGGGCATGAGGACACCCTGGAGCTTCTCCAGCGCTTTCTGAGTCCTGCGAGATCTGTTTCGCTTCCCAAACTTGTCTCTTTGCACGGCCTGGCAGGGGTTGGCAAAACGCAACTTGCCCTGGAAATTGCTTATCGGTGCGTTCTGGAATATCGTGCCATCTTCTGGATAGAGGCAGAGACAGCCGAACGCGTGCTCTCCAGTCTGGAGCGCGTTGCCAGGCTGCTCGGCCTTACAAAAGATGGGGTGGTGGACCAGCAACGGATCATCGAAGACGTGATACACTGGTTAAGCACTCACGATAAGTGGCTCTTGATCTGGGATAATATAGAAGACCTCGACTTGCTCCAGCGCTTCCTTTCCCTGAGCTGGCAGGGAGCCTTTCTGCTCACAACCCGTCAGCAAGGTTTGAGCACACTGGCACGCAGCATTGAGGTGCTTCCCCTGGAAGAGGAAGCTGCCTTGCTGTTGCTGTTGCGGCGGGCGGGCATGGCTGAGCACGCTTCAGGGCCAGAGCAGATATTCAGGCTTGCTGAGCAAGAACCAGCTACCTATGATGCGGCCATACAACTGGTCGAGTTGCTGGGGGATTGCCTCTGGCGCTTGATCAAGCTGGAGCCTATGTAGAAGAAACCGGCTGCAGCCTCAGCGACTATCTGCAGCGTTACTTGAGGCAACAGATGTTCTTGTTGGAGCAGCGTGGCAGCCTGGCAACTCAACACCCGCAGTCAGTGGCGACAACGTTTAGACTCTCACTTGCTCGGGTAGAACAGGAACAGCAAGTTGCTGTAGATTTGTTGCGGGTATGTGCGTTACTGCATGCCGAAGCGATCCCAGAGGAACTCTTTCTGGAGGGTGCACTGCATCTGGGCCCTGGACTTGCCATCCTGGGGATAGCTCTCTTCAGCTTGATATGGCGCTGGCGGTCTTGCGCAAGCTGTCACTGATCCAGCGGCAGAGGGACCAACACATCTTGTCTCTGCATCGGCTGGTACAAGTAGTCATCCGTGAGCAAATGAAGCCAGAGGAGGTGCGCCTCTGGAGTCAGCGCGTCGTCCGCATGATGCATGCAGTCTTTCCCGAAGGAAGGGCGGGTACCTGGGATCAGGGCGAAGTAGAGACCTGGGGCAAATGCGAACGCTATCTGGTACAGGCTCTGGCCTGTATATCTTTACTCGCTGGGCTAGAAAAAGAACTTCCGGAAGCAAGCGCATTACTGTTGAAGGTAGGGCGCTATCTCGTGCGGCGCACGCGTTTGCGCGAGGCCGGGTCCGTGCTGGAGCAGGCAATAAGGCTGGGAGAACAATACTATGGAGACAAACATCCAGCCCTCATTCCTTTCCTGGTATTGCAAGGTGAGCGGCTGTGGAGAGAGGGAAAATATGCCCTTGCTGAAGCACTTAATGAGCGTGCAAAGGCTATTGAGGAACTGCATCCTGGATCACCCTATGTACAGGTTGGAGAAATTCTAAATAATCTGGCCCTGCTTGCCTGGGAGCAAGGTAAGTTCGAGCAAGCTAAATCTCTCTTCCACCAATCGTTACTTATGCAGGAGCAGCAGGGACAACCTGATCCGCTCGGGATCGCCAGCACAATCAACAATCTGGCCCTGCTTGCCTGGAAGCAAGGTAAGTTCGAGCAAGCCGAACCGCTTTTCCAACGCGCCTTGCAAATCCGCGAACAGATCTTGAAGCCAGATCATCCAGATGTTGCTCATTCGCTCTATAATCTAGCAGTGTTGTATAGGGACCAGGGTCGCTATGAGCAAGCCGAACCGCTTTTCCAACATGCCTTACGCTTGCAAGAGCAAGTGCTGGGGCCTGAACACCTACTCCTGGCCGATACGCTTATTAATCTAGCAGTGCTGTACCGCAACCAGAATCATTATGAGCAAGCCGAACCGCTTTTCCAACGCGCCTTACAAATCCGCGAACAGACGCTGGGGCCTGAGCATCACATAGTAGCTCGTTCACTCTATAATCTAGCAGTGTTGTATAGGGACCAGGGTCGCTATGAGCAGGCCGAGTCGCTCTTTCAGCGCACATTACATATTCAGAGGCAAGAGCTGGGCCCTGACCATTCTACCGTTGGACGCTCACTTAACGGTTTAGCCGTACTTTATCGAGAGCAGGGCAAGTTCGCGCAGGCTAAACCTCTCTTCGAGCAAGCTTTGCACATTCATGAACAGGTATTTGGGCTTGAGCATCCCGAGGTTGCCGCCTCGCTCCATGATCTGGCGATACTCTATATAAAGCAGCGCAATGATGAGCAAGCTGAGCTACTCTTACGGCGAGCACTCCATATTCGAGAACAGTATCTGGATTCGCTTCATCCAGATAGAGCAAGGAGTCTCACTGCTCTGGTGCAGCTTTACCGAAGGAGAGGACAAGGAGAGCGCGCCGACATGCTCATGCAACAAGCCGGTGCTATCTTTGAGCAGCCCTTCAGTCCCGACCCTCCATCTATGTAGATCGCCAATGAAATATAGAAGACTGGCTCACCTCTAAAGATTTTGCTGGGGACTATGCTCTCGGCTTTCACCTTCCTATAATACTGAGCTAAGATCGATACGGTAGCCCGCCACATCAATAGTAAGATATTACCAACATATTAGCGAAGCATGTCACTGTGGTAATATAGATTTATTGCTATAATTTCAAGGAAAAGTAAAACATATCCATGTGATGGAAATGCGAATCACATGTTTTATAGTGGAAAGATAAAATAATAAGGAAGTAAAAGTATGAAAAGGATTTTGTTTCTTCCGTTAGCAAGCAGTCTTTTCCTCATGATAGCGTTACTCTCGGCCTGTGGTTCAGGCAATGTAGCTGCGGCTTCTCCTTCGGCTCAGACATCGGCAATAACGACAACGCAGTCAATGGCTTCGACGCCAACTGCTACCCTTACATCTTATCAAGGGAACGGCTTCACCATTAAGTATCCGGGATCATGGACTGTAGGGTCAGATGGAAACAATGGGAGCATCTTCAGCGCCCCTGACGACTCTGCATCATTGCATGTCTTTGTCCAGGACCCTAACAGCCCACCGAACCCACTACAGATTGAGTTTGGAACCCTGGCAAAAGACAATTGCAAAATGGTTGGAAGTGGCATACAGCAAGTGCAAGTCAATGGCGAGACGTGGCAGCAGTCACAGTTTGACTGCATGCCAGCTGATGGGGGGCAGGCTGGCGGGAAAGAAAAGCAGATTGGCATTCTGATATCAACTAACTTACATAACAACAAGTCATATAGCATCGACTATATAGCCAGCTCGACAAACTTCAAAAGCGCCTATCAAACGTTTTTCAAGTCGATGGTGGCATCATTTAAGACTCATTAAACTGAGCATAGGTCAGGCTGAAGCTGCTTAACATGGGTAGTAAGAAAGAGCATCTGGGGCTCAAAAAGGGCCTTCTTGATGCTCTTTGCTTATATTGATAGGCATAATCTCTGGTCTATAAGCCTGGCAAAATCTGTGTTTTCACCCCCTCGCCGCGCTTGACCAGATCGAGCGCTCGGGTAAAATCTTCGAGCGGAAGGGCCGCGGTCAACATGCTCTGGGTATCGATGACGCCGCCGCAGATCAGATCGAGTGCTGGCTGAAACGAGGCAAGCACGGCCATCGAACCAACGATCGTAATCTCCTCATTGTAGATTCGGAATGGCGAAAGCGAAATGCGCGCTTCGTCTGCCGCAACCCCGAAGATCAGCAGCTTTCCGCTGCGCTTGACTGCTGTGAAGGCTTGCTCGATAACAGGGGCGACCCCAGTGGCATCGATCACACAATTGAAGCCTGACGGTTCATCGGCTAGCGCCTGTTGAATGCTGGTATAAGTGCGTGAGGCTCCCAGGTTCTCGGCGCGTGCGAGCCTCCGGGTGTTTACATCGACTACTGCCACCCGTGAAGCTCCGCCTTTTAATGCGAGCTGTAAGAGCAGTAATCCCATCGTGCCTGCGCCAGCGATCAGAAAGGTATCGCCAGATCTGGGATTGAGGCTGTGCATTCCTCGCACTGCACACGAGACCGGTTCTATTAGCGCTGCTTCGCGCAAAGTAAGATTGTCTGGCAAGGCATAGGCCTTTGCGATGGGTACGGTAACATATTCGGCCATGGCCCCGCTGAGGGTTACCCCTATCGCGCGATAATGGAGGCAGAGATTCTCGTGACCTGTGCGACACATCTCACATTGGCCACAGGTCAGATTTGGTTCAATAGCTACTCTGCTTCCGACCGTAAGATTGAGGTCATTGTCAAGGGCAACATTGCTGCCTAGTGCGACGACTTCGCCAGCGAACTCGTGGCCGGGTATGATCGGATAGCGGGCCACCGGGGAGTCACCGGCCAGAATATGCAGGTCGGTGCCGCAAATGCCGCAAGCTCCCACCCGAATGAGCAGCTCATCCGGGCCCGGGCTCGGGTCTGGCACGCTGCCTACACGAATGCAGCCTGGAGTATCGATGATTGCAGCTCGCATGAATGAGTAAACCCTTCTTGATAAAAAGACAATAAACAATGTAACCGAGCAGTAATAATATACCAGCGACAGGAAATGTTACTTAATGGCCCCTCCGGTCAAGCCGCGCACCAGGTGACGTTGAGCATAGATACCCAGAATCACCGGTACAATGATGATGCATGTTGCAAGCGCGGAGACCTTGGCCAGAAACTCATCCTGATTGCTCGAAAACACGGCAACCATAACTGGCAAGGTCGGGGATTGGGTATAGGTCAGCGTGATCGCAAAAAAGAAGTCATTCCAGGCAAAAATCACAGCCAGCAGGGCTGAGGCGACAAGTCCCGGCGCGGCCATTGGCACCACAATGCCAGCCAGCATACGTAAGGTATTGGCCCCATCCAGACGAGCGCTCTCCAACACGTCTTTGGGCAATTCCAGAAAATACGAGCGGGCCATCCAGATGATCAGCGGCAGATTCATCGCCGTATACACGATGATCAAAGTGAAGAGATTGTCCAATAGATTGAGGCGCGAGACGATTACAAACAGCGGAATCAGGATCGCGGCGAACGGCATAAAGCGTGTCGAAAGGGCAAAGAAGAGCAGATCATTTGACGACTTTGGGCGCATCTGAAAGACCATGCTATACGCTGCAGGAATCCCCAGCAGCATTGCAAGCGCCGTCGAGACGAGCGCCGCGACCACACTGTTGAACAGGTAAGCGCCGAAGCCTGAATTGAACGCCAAAGAGAATTGATCGAGAGTTGGCTGGAAGATCAGGCTGGGGATTGCTGCATAGGCATCCCTTTCCTGCTTAAAACCGGTGACAATCATCCAGAGAACCGGGAAGATCAGGGCCAGCACCAGGAGGTAGGTCAGTAATGTCAAAAGCATATTAAGCCATTTGTTGGTTGCTCTCATCTGTACGCGCTCCTTTGCTCCGGCATTTTCTCGGCTGTAAAGCGCAGCATGAGCCTGGCCGCCAGGATAGCAATTGCCACGCCAATCACGCCAAGCGTCGCAGCCTGTCCGATCTGCCAGGAATTGAAGGCTTTCAGGTAGGTGTAGAAAGGCAGCGTGTTTGTTTCCACGCCAGGTCCACCACCAGTAGTGAGATAGATCTCACCGAAGGTCTGAAAGATAAAGATGGTACCAAATAGAATGGCTATTTCATAGGCGCGCCGGAGCATGGGGAAGATGATAAGCCAGAACATCTCCCAGGCGGATGTACCATCGACTCTTGCCGCTTCAAGTACTTCATCCGGTATAGCCTGCAGGCCGGCAAGGAGAACCAACATGACAAAAGGCGTCCATTCCCAGGATACTATCAAGGTCACACTTCCCAGCGGGAAAGATGAAAACCAGGGAACTGCAGGCAGATGGAGCGTGCGCAAGAGCCAGTCCACCACCCCAAAGCTCGGACTTAACAACAGGTTTTTCCAGACCAGCGCCATCACTGAGGGGGTGACCAGGAATGGAATCATGGCCAGCGCCCGCAAGAGATTTTTTCCCTTGACCTGACGATTCAATAATAGGGCCAGAACGGTTCCACCAAGCAGGGCTATGGCCATGGCCCCAAAGACGAGCTCCAGTGTTTGCCCCATAATCGGCCAGAAGTTCGCGTCGTGAAGAAACGTATTGACATAATTATCCAATCCAACAAATGGAAAGCCCAGTGCGGGCTCGATAAGTTTCCAGGAATGCAGGCTAAACCAGATCGCCAGGGCAAAGGGGATCTGGGTCACGACAACCATAAATACGATGGCAGGCGTATGCAGCCAGGAGGACGTACGCGCTGGCTGGGCTGCAAGTGGAGATCCCCTGTTCCGCCAGCGGGAGGGTGGGACCTTGAACGCCTGGCCTCCTTCTCTGAGAGCCGTGTCTGTCTGACTCATAGCAACTACCTTTCTTGTGCTCAGCATCTCTTCAAGCCGTGGAAGAAGTTTTTTACGAGAGGTGATCCGCAAAAGCGGCACGGGCCACCTCTCCCGCGACAGAGATAGCACGATGAACCGGGCTAATAGCCAGCAGTATTATCCTTGTTGACCTGGGAAGCCAGGAACTGATCGCCTTTCTGGAGAGCCTGCTTCACTGTCATCTTTCCGGCGATTACTGCCGAAATATACTCACTGATCTGCTGTCCGACCGATTCAAATTGCGGTATGCCCACGTATTGCACCCCATGATAGGGCACCGGATTGAGTGTCGGCGTAGTGGGGGTCGCGGAGTTAATTGAATCAAGGGCGATCTTGGCGAAAGGGGAGGCTTTTTGATAGTCGGGATTCTGATAGATGGAGGCGCGTGTTCCCGGGGGAACATTGGCCCAGCCAAAAGTCTTGCCGGCCAGGGTCAGATATTGCGCGCTCGTGGCCCAGGTGATGAACTTGAAGGCGGCATCCTTGTTATGGCTGCTATTGACCAGGCCTAGCGACCAGGCCCACAGCCAGCGGCTTCCATTTGTGGTGACTTTCGTCGGCGCATAAACATAGCCGACGTTGCCGGCGATCTTGGAGGTAGCAGGGGTTTCCAGCGAGCCGCCAAACGAGGTAGCATCGTAGAACATCCCGGCCTTGCCCTGGGTCATCAAATTCAAGCATTCCTGCCATCCAGCGGTAGAGGCGTCGGGCTCCCCGTACTTTTGCACCAATGTCACGTAGTCAGTGACCGCCTGTTCAACCGCGGGAGTAGACAGCTGTGGTTTCCAGTTCATATCGAACCAGCTGCTTCCGTAGGTATTAATCATTGTATCCAGCGGAGCCATATTCATCCCCCAGCCCGATTGACCGCGCAATACAATGCCGGCGATCCCGTTCGCCGGGTCATTGATAGTTTTCGCGAATTGCGCAATCTGGTCCCAGGTAGGATGCTCGGGCATGCTCAAATGGTGCTGAGCAAACAGTTGCTTGTTATACATCAACATGCTGCTCTCGCCATAGAAGGGCAGGGAGTACGGATCATTTTTATAGGAAAGCGAGGCCATGATGGGTTTGAGCAAATCGTTATAGTTGTAGCTGCTCTTGTCCTGGGCGGACATCTTGTCAAAATAGGGGGCGAGATCCTGCAGCCAGCCATTATGGGCCCAGATAGGGGTATCGTAGCTGCCAATTGTCGCGATATCAAACTTCCCTGCGTTGGTGGCGACATCCTGGGTGACCTTGGTGCGAAGATCGTTCTCCGGCAGGGTGACGAAGTTGACCTTGATCGTGGGATTCTCTTTTTCGAAGACCTGCGTGGTTAATTTTTCCATCTGCACCATCTGCGAATTATTCACAGTACCCACGGTGAGTGTCGTGCCGCTTGATGACGAGGTTGTACTACCTGGGGAACACGCAATCAGCCCTGAAAACAGTAGGATCAGACCAGTGAGCATAGCGATGGCTCGTGTGGTAAACTTCATTGCAATTTCCTCCATGAAGCCTCTGATCATCCAGACGTGTCTATGTCTGGTAACTAGCTCAACATGAGATAGATAGAGGGTAAACCATAGAAGATCCCTGAACAATTCCTCCTTTCTACCTTTCTTCAAAAAGTGATATGATCCAGAAAAACGATTAGCTAATCGTTTTTCTGACTATAGCATACCTATTTTCGTTCTGTCAAGGGTGCAAGCGGGGGAGCAGGGCTATTTAATGTTCGTGAGAAAGCCTTCACTTCAGCCCAAAAAAGGATGAGAACCTGGTAAAGTGATAGTACATCAAAACGTCACGAAACGAGGTCTCATCCCAAATGAACTATACCATGATGGCCCAAGCAAGTGAATTGGCAGGTTGGAACAAAGAGAGCGAAGCCCTCTCAGTGTATCAAGCGATGCAACAGCTCGAAGATCGACGCAAAAACAAAGGAAAGCGCTACAGTTTGGCGCTCGTGTTGACGCTGATTATCCTCGCGAAAATGGCAGGAGAAACGACATTACAAGCAGTTTCCGACTGGGTGCGCTATCGGAGTGCCTGGTTGCAAGACGTCCTGCCAGATACCCGCGCCACCTTTCCCTGTGTCGCCACCTATAGCAATGTCTTGCGGGCTGTCGACCCAGCTCAGGTAAATCAGAAGCTCATGGATCTCCTGATCCGTGTACGTGCGCAAAAGCGGGTTGCGAGAGAACAAGAGCATATCATCCTCGACGGCAAGACTCTTCGGGGAACCCAACACCATCTGGCGAAAGATCAACAGAAAATGCATCATGTCGCCTGTTATGAGGCCCAGACCGGCATTGTGATCAAAGAACACATCGTTGCTGAAAAAGAAGGAGAACTGACCCACGTTTCAGCCTTTCTCACGCCGCTCTTCCTGCAAGGACGTATTCTTAGCGCGGATGCTCTTTACACCCAAAAATCGATCTGTCAGCAGATCATCGCTTCTGGTGGAGAGTATCTGTTCTTCGTGAAGCAAAACCAACCCACGCTTGCCGAGGATCTCCGTCTCTTCTTTGGCGAACCTCCCCTTGATTGTCTGGATTGGCGAACTCAGGTGCAGACTGACAAAGGGCACGGGCGGCTCACGTGCCGGTTCATTCAAGCCTCCACGGAACTCAATGATTTCCTGGCCCGCGATTGGCACGAAGTTGGACAGGTCTTTTGTCTCCGTCGGCGAGTCGAATATCCTTTGCGCTGTACCCAAGAATATGTCTATGGCATCACGAGCCTGACACCTCAACAGGCAACCCCCTTGCGCCTGCTTCAGTTGATCCGCGACCACTGGCGCATTGAGAATCGGCTCCATTGGCGTCGCGATGTCACCTTGCAAGAGGATGCGTGCCAGATCCGCAAAGGATGTGCTCCTCACACATTGGCCGTTCTTCACTCCTTTCTGCTGGCTCTCTTCGATTTTTGCGGTGTCACCAATGTCAGGCAACAGATGCGCTGCTTCGATGCTCATCCACTCCAAGCTCTTCAGCTCTTGCTCAAGGCCTTGGGGGAAAATTAAAAAGCCCTGGCGGGGGAGCAGCGGAGATGTTTGACAGAACGAGGTCTGTATGGTAGTTTCAGCGTAATGTTTCGCTCTTTTTCAGCAAAAGAGTGCCTTGGAGAGCCAGGAAAGGAAGAGGAAACTCTATGGTGATGTCTGCTGACCATTCAGTAACCATCAAAGACGTAGCGAGCCACGCCTCCGTATCTGTTGCAACGGTGTCAGCGGTAATGAATGGCAATAAATATGTGAGCCCAGAACTGGCGCAGCGGGTGCGCGAAAGCATTGCTACTCTGGGGTATAAACGCAACAGCTTTGCTCGGGGCCTCAAGACCCAGATCAGCTATAGTATTGGACTGATTGTTCCTGATATTACCAATCCATTCTTCACAAATATTGCGCGTGGCGTCGAGGATGTGGCCAATGCACATAATTATTCGCTAATTCTCGGAAACACCGATGAAGATCCCGAGAAGGAGAAAAAGTATCTGCACCTGCTTGAGAGCAAACAGGCTGATGGCCTGATCATTGCCGTTACGGCTCGCAGCCGTGAGTATTTACAAGAGCTACCGCTACGAGATCTTGCCCTTGTGAGCGTTGACCGTTCGCTGTTTGATCTGGGGATTGATACAGTTATGGTTGAGAATAGGGAAGGAACCAGGAGTGCAATTGAACATTTCATCGCACTGGGACATCGGCGCATTGGCCTGGTGACGGGTCTGCGTGGAATTGCCCCGACCGAGGAACGCCTGGCGGGCTATACCGAGGCGCTTGAGAAGCATGGAATACCGATTGATCCTGCCTTGATTGCGATGACTTATGCGCGCATCGATGGAGGAGAGCAAGGGGCCATGCAACTTCTTACCCTCCAAGATCGGCCAACCGCCCTCTTTCTGATGGACGGAACTATGACCATTGGCGCCCTGCAGGCTGTTGCCAGGCTGGGTTTACGTTGTCCAGAAGATCTTGCCATTGCTTGTTTTGACGATTTTACCTGGGCCCCAGTCATGCGACCGCACCTGACAGTTGTCGATCAACCAACTTATGAGATTGGTCAACAAGCGGCCCATCTGCTTTTTGAGCGGCTCTTAAATCGAAAAAAAAACCCTCGCGAAATCCGCTTGCAAACACATCTGATTGTGCGCGAAACGTGCGGATCTCAATTACCGATCAAGGAGTAGTTCTTCCTTGCGTATAATGTTCTTCCCAGGTGGGTCTTTCCTCTGCTGTGGTTTTTCTCCAACGTTAAACTGAGAAGCATGCAGGGTGCCAGTAGTCATGCTGATACAAGTTACGACGAGCCTAACTTTCGCTTGCCTCAAGGCCAGAGAACAGATTGGTGGTCTCTGTCGAGAAGCGATGCTGTTTCCGTGGTTCGCTTTCACCTGTTCCAGCAAGTCCCGGAGAAGCTTCTCAGTGCTCTTTGTTGGTTCCCCTGCTCCTGCTTGGAAAGATTCCTTGCTGCCCGGCTCTTGGATAATTGGAGAGATAGGCCGAGTGATATGGTCAGTTAGAAAAAACAGCTTCTCTTAGCACCATCTTAGAGAAGCTGTTACCAGGGGCATTGACAACCTTTTCTTCGCCACAAGAACCCAGCTTCCCAAGAAGAGGCTTTTCAGCTTCAGCATTGAGAAGGCCACCGATGTGGAGCAGGACCGGCCAGAGAGCGCATCGTACGCCAGCGTCCTGAGTGATGGGTAGGATATATTTCAGGCTGAGTCAGCAAGGTATGCGGCGCGTGTTGGAATTCCCTGGCGCTATTGTGATCTGGTCAATCATGGTAAGATCTACAAGCCAGCTAACGAGCTTTTAATCGTACTGGCTGCCACTATGTTATCATATGAGATGGCTGCGCTGATAAGCCCGGCCTGGACATGGAATTGTGCAGCAACTTCGTAGGCACGTTGATCAATCTGAGGAGATTGGGCAAAGACCGGCCCTATAGCCGTAAACACTGCTTTGGTGGTTGCCTGATTCAGCTTGAGATACTTTTGCATAAGCACGAGTGCTTTGTCTTGCTGCTCATGGATGTAGGATTCGGCCTGGGCAATTGCGCGAATGAAGGCCTGCACCGCTTGCTTTTTATTATCGATGACGCTTTGTTTGGTATAAAAGGCTCCGTGGACGTCGTTAGCGAGGGCTGGCACATCTCCTCGAATCGGGCTGATCAGAATGGTACCGATGCCTTCCGCCTCAGCTTGCTGGCCTACCGGTGAGAAGAAGGAAAGCGCATCTACGTGACCAGCCTTCATGGCAGCAATCGCCGATAGATTGTTAGAACCGAGATTCACCAGCGTGGCATCGCGTTTCGCGTCAAGACCTTGCTGCCTGAATAAGTAGATCAGCAGCGCCTCAGTTCCGCTACCCGGACCCGTGATGCCAATCTTGCGGTCCTGTAATGCATGGACCTTATCGGCGAGTGAACTTGACATTGTAAGCCGCTTCTGCTGAAGAAAACTGTTGCTGGCGATCACATCAACATAATAGCCATTGACCAGCGAGCCGATAACCCTGGCCGTAGAATCGACTATGGCCATATCGAAGGCATCGGTAATGACGCCACCGCCAATATCGATGCTCCCCGACTCGACAGCCGCTGCCACCTTGGCGCCCGTGCCCAATAAGGGACGTGGCCCTATGGTTAGCCCCTCCTTTTTGAAGAACCCTTGCTGGTCAGCAACATAGAAAGGGAAGTAGGCGACCGAGGTACTGATTTGCCCCACTTTCAAACTCATAGTATTTGTGGGTTTCGCCGGAGAACCAGGATTATCACAACTAGAAATACCCATGGCAACCAGCGGCAAACTTGCAATAAACGACAAGGATTGCCGTCTAGAAATAGGCATAGATTTCTCTCTTTCCGAAGACTTCCTCATATATCATTTCGTGTTGATTAGGGAATGATCTTCTTTCCCAAAGTCATCCCTGCCTTCCAGCGTGAGGTCTTATGATCAATGAGATTGACAAATGCATTTAGTGCACTAGCAATGATGGTCAATACGAGCAAAGCTACAAACACGCCAGCTGTATCGAACTTGCTTGACGCATCGTTGATCAAATATCCCAAACCACTGTTGGAAGAGACAAGTTCGGCCACGACAGCTCCGATCAGGGAGTAAGGAATAGCAATCCGTAATCCTGTCAGGATATAGCCAGCGGCCGAAGGGATCATCACTTTGAGTACAATATCCCAATGCTTCCCTCCCATAAGGAGGACCGCATCAATAAGATTTCGGTCAACATTGCGAATGCCGGTAAGCGTGTTGAAAAAGACGAGAAAGAAGACAGTTACAGCGGCAAGGACCACCTTCATTTCCAGGCCGATCCCGAACCATAAAATACATAAGGGCGCGAGTGCCACTTTCGGGATACTGTAGAGCGCGATCACAAAAGGATCAAGAATCTCTGTAACTAATGGCTGTATCCCAAGCAGAATACCCGCCAGCACGCCACTGAGTGCCCCATATACCAGGCCCAGCAAGGTCTCTTGCAAGGTAATTGCTGTGTTGGACCAGAGTGAGCCATCATTGAGCCATAGTTGCAATTGCTCAACCACAGCCAGCGGGCTACTAATAAATAATGGATTGATAAACCTACCGGAGAGTATCTGCCAGAGCGTGATGAGGCAGAGCAGAAAGACGATACGACCGGCGCCAATGATGAGCACCCGCCTCCTCTGAAGCTGTCTGGTTTGAACGTTGGCAGAAGAGATCTTTGCCCTTGTCGTCGCCCTTTGCTGCGAAGTTTGCTGAGGTAATATGGTTTTCATCTCTTTGCCTCCTGCTGCATACGTGCGCTTACCAGGGCGTTCCATATACGCTGATGGGCCGTAGCAAACTCTGTCTGAAAACGAAGCGTAGCAGCATCGCGTGGACGAGGAAAGAAGATAGCTTCGTCATAGACGATACTACCCTCGGAGCCAAACACTACTACGCGGTCACCCAGAAGAAGGGCTTCCTCGATATCATGCGTAATGAAGAGAACACTCTTGCCTGATCCTGT
This sequence comes from Ktedonosporobacter rubrisoli, assembly GCF_004208415.1. Taxonomy (GTDB): domain Bacteria; phylum Chloroflexota; class Ktedonobacteria; order Ktedonobacterales; family Ktedonobacteraceae; genus Ktedonosporobacter; species Ktedonosporobacter rubrisoli. The sequence goes on from NZ_CP035758.1 coordinate 10,853,145, forward strand.
CCATAGATTGAGCAGTTCACCTTGTAGCTCCAGGCGTAGCTGAGCGTCAAGCGCTCCAAATGGCTCATCCATGAGTAGGGTCTCGGGCGTAGCGCTGAGCATACGCGCCAGACCAGCACGGCGGAGCATGCCGCCTGAGAGTTCGTGCGGATAGTGCTTCTCAAATCCTTTGAGCCCAACCAGTTGAATGAGCTCATTGGTCCTTTCCCTGCGCTCCACTTTGCCCAGGCCACGGATCTCAAGTGGCATTGCTATATTGCTCTCGATGTTTCTCCAGGGCATGAGCGTATCCTTCTGCGTCAGATAACCTATTTCGAGGCGCGGGCTGAGCAAAGGAGTTTCCCTATAATAAACGCAGCCCGAGGTTGGGGCTGCCAGGCCGGCAACAATATTTAATAACGTCGACTTGCCGCATCCGCTAGGCCCCACGATTACCGTAAAACTTCCCTCCTCAACCTCCAGATTGACCCCGGCCAGGACGACGATTTCCTGATTATCGCGCCCGAATGACTTGTATAATTGTTCCGTGCGTATAATTGCGCCCATCCCTTGTTCTCCTTTCATGCATCCTGCACAAGCAACAGAGCTTTGCTGGCTATCTCATCCGTGATCAAGGCGCCAAGGTCTTCTTGAGTTATGAATAACGTTGTCATAGCACCTGCTGCTAATTTAGGAGACAACTTTCCCTGTTGCAAGGTGCACTGTATTTCTGACAACCATCGTATGGAGTTCTTCTTCGCTAAACCCTGCTTCTAGCATGCGATCAACCATCAGCGCCAGGCCATCTTCAACAGGAGGGTTCGCTGGTTGGCCGAGATCTGTTGAGAGAAAGGAATGCTCGTAGCCGGCGGCACGAATATTGTGGAACATTTTTTCCCAGGAGACTTTGCCAGTATGAGCAGTAACGAAGCATCGTTCGAGAAAAGCGCCGCGTTGCGCAAGCGCGATCTGATCTTCCTGCGAGAGATTCTGAGAAGGGAACTCTGGATGGGTGATAACGATAAAACGTATGCCTTCCTCCAGGGCGGCATCTACAACAGCAAATATCTCATCGCGGCCGAGATGGCCCGTAGCAAGCACAAGATTGTGCCTGGCAATTGCCTGCAACACAGCACGCGTCTCAGCAAGGACTTGATTAGCCTCGTCAACTACCCGCACAGGCTCGCTCTGTATTCCTTGGGTCCGCAGCTCGTGCTGAAAGCGGGCCCAGAATGGCAGTTTAGCGTCAGGTGCCGGGGGAATGCGTCCCGCCGTTTCATTTACTGCGTCGACGGTTGGCATCCAGACGAAGCGTGCCCCTTCCCGGGCCGCGATCTCGACGGCCAGTGCGTTCATGCCGCCGATTGCTTGGTTGAGGGCGATTGCGCCCATTACATGGATATCTGGCAACAAGGTGCGCACCAGAGCCGCGCGTTCTGCTGTAGGCGTGTAATGTGATTTGATGACAAAACCGGCCTGACCCCATTGGGCACAGCGTTTGGCTAGCTCGATATCTGTGATAGAACGCTTCATGATATCCGGCCCTGTATGTACATGTAAGTCGTAGGCTCCGTGCACAAGTTGGCGTGCGCGTGTCGAGGGTTGTGATACTTGGTCTTTAGAAGGCATAGCTTTTTCTCCCAGGGCACTCTACATTTAGGCGTGCTTTATCTGCTTCGAACCAGAATAATTATTCCGGGGACTCCGAGGCAGAAAGCGGAAAAATAGTCAGATATAATCATCAGTAGCGTTTAGCTCCGCCAGTTATAGAGTGCGATTATGTACAAATTAATCTGCAATAGTCCTTCATATAGATATGTGTCAATATATCCTGTGATGATATAGTGCGCAAATTCACCTACCTCAAAGCGAAAATTTGCGCTAAATGCAAAGAACACACGAATGTTAGCATAGGATGATTACAGCGTCAAGTACAGTTGATATGTTTAGCACTTCTTTCTCTCGTGAGGTAAGCGTACTTACTATCATCCTCCTCTTCACTTCTAGCAACATTTTACCGGAGAAGTTACAGCTGCTTGACTTACTGAGCAAGGTACGTGTATAGTAGCGTTGTGTTATCAGAAAAGGTAGCTTCATTGGTAGTATCAAAGATTTATCTATATATCTAATTAGACGGATTTATTCCTGAGACTTCCAATGAAAGGAAGTACTCGATTATCTACTTTTTTCGTCATTTTTTTCAATTGCCTGGTATTTCCTGCATTTTCGTACCTGTGGAGGATAGGGTCAATGACCCCTCGCCGAGATCGGCGGAGGCTTGTGAAAGCCTTCATTGACTAGTCTTAAGACAGCTTACACTCATTCAAAAGGCATCGGCCTGTTTAATCGAAAGGAGAAGCAGCAGGATACCCACAGATTCATCTGTGGGAGGAATGCCGAAAGACCCATGAAACTGTAGATGCATGTACACACTCGATTTTGAAACGATGCTGCAAGTGATGCAAGAACACCAAAAGACGGGACTCCTGTACGCCGAGTTGCCAGCAGGAACCGTAGGCTTGCAAGAAGCTTGCCGCATAGAGATTAAACTTAGGGTAGGAACTATCGTCACATGTACTATTGCCAGTAAGAGTGGATGGCGTCTTCCAGATAAAAAGATGATCAAAAAGATTTCTCAGCTCGGCCCGCTTCTCTGGACTTTTGTACCTGAGACAACTGCAGTGCTACCAGCTGCGCAATCAGCTCCTGCTCCTATTCAACAAGGGGAAATTACCTTCTTCCCGAGGCGTACCGTACAGATAGAACAAGTGCAGATGCGCTCCTGGCCCCGCCTCCACCGAGGAATATTTGTGCTTGCCGATGGAACAAGGAGCATCGTGAAGCTCGCGGAGATCCTTTCAGTCCCTCCGTTTCAGGTAGAGCGAGCTTTGTACGATCTGCAATCGATCGGTGTTATCGCTATGGGACCGTAGCTATAGGAGATTTTCCTGTAAGGTGAAGTCATTTGCTCTTGGCGCTTCCCAAGCTAGAAGCAGGACCTACTCTTTGGTAGTTATTACCCTGACTGATGAAAGAAGCTTATGGGCAGAATATGTTCATTGATATATGGACATATATAAAGTTATGAGCATTCTCTAATTATTAATTTGTTGAAAAGGATGTGGTAATGAAGGATCTTTTCACCCATTCTGTAGATAATTCAAGAGGAGATGCAAAAGCCCCCTCTTATCTGACGGTTCAACAACGAGAGTCCAAGGCATTCCGCTGGTGGTATCGCCTTGCCTCCCCTCCAATTCCAGGGAATCTGGCCCCGTTCAAAGAGAAGGAACTTTTTAGGCGCGGGCGGACAGGCAGTCAGATCATTCCGGCGCTCTATGTGCTGCTCATCATTTCCATTCCAGCCAGTATCACGAGCACCAATTCTCTGCTTGTGCTCATTATTATCGCAGGACTGCTTACCTTAACTGTGGCGACTGTCCTCAATCGTCTGGGCAAGATTAATACTGCTGGCTGTATCATTGTCGCAACGTTTACAGCATTTCCAGTAGCCAATATCGTCACGACGCCAGGCGGCGTGAATATGCTGGGATTGCCGCTATTTGGTTTGCTGGTACTGCCTTTGGTATGCGCAGTTTCTTTTCTGCCCGAATGGTGGGTATTTATCGTTGGCTTGATCAACCTTATCTTCACTTTCCTCGTTTTGCTTTATTTCCCGCAAACTGGCGAATTGAGTGCAATCCTCACCATCGACTTTCCGGGCATCATTACGCCGATCATTCTCGTACAGATCATTGTATCTATCGTGGCTTATCTCTGGGTACACAGTACTGCACAGGCGCTCAGAAGGGCAGATCGCGCCGAGGAGATTGCCAAACTCGAACATGATCTGGCTTTGCAGGCTGAGGCAACAGCACAGCAGCAGCAGAAGCTAGAGGTAAGCATCCAGAAAATTGTAGAGACTCACACACGCGTGGCAAATGGAGATTTCAACGCGCGCGTTCCTCTGACGAGCGATAATGTGCTCTGGCCTATTTCTGGTTCGCTCAATAACTTGCTGGCGCGCGTGCAACGTTTGCGTCAGTATGCAGCCGAATTAGAGTATGTGAAATTGGAACTCCAACAGACGCGCGAAGAGAACAGGCGTTTGGCCAGAAGACTTGGCGATAAACCTTTCTGATGGGTTGTGTTGAAACCCTGGTTGTAGAGCATCATCATAAGCCCAAAGCAAAATAAAGCCAGGTAAGAATGCACTCGCCTGGCTGGGGTGTCCTCCTGGGCGGAGTGGTCAAAATGGTTTGCATTTCCCTCTAGCTGTGTAATAGTGAGAATTACTATTCCCCTCTTTTCAAAGGCTAGCAGGGAAATGTTATTCTTTTTTCTCTTCTTCCTGCTTATCAGTTGGGGTTATTGGAAAAGCGTTCCTTATCTTGCTCCTGATCTGTTCGTAACCGGCAAGCATTTCATCACGCTCTTGCGATGGCGGGATTGCCACTCTGATAGACACGAGGAGAGCAGTAAAGGCGATGTCCACAATACGTACCTCGTCGTCAGTCAAGCTTGTAGAAACAGTATCTGGCTTTTGAATACTCAAGAGGGCGCTTTCTATCAGCGCAAGCGTGTAATCTATGTTTGTGGTTGGTAGATCATGTGTCAGTACTCCCAGTTTATAGAGCCGAAGAACATGGACGATGACGAGCCGATCCTCAAAAGCGATGACTGCAGCTCTCTCCTGCATACCTTTCCATCCTTTCTCTATGCTGCTTCTCACCTCAGATAAGTTGTCTGTTTTCTCTCCAGTCAGCTTATTTCTGACCGTAAGCGAGAAAGAGTTCTTCGGCCGTCTGATAATTTTCCCATTCGTAGAGGAGGCCGGCTAACGTTTTATCTACGACGTTGGGATAGAGGCCGAGCTGGTTGATAAAGTGGGGGCGCAGAGCGGCGATGCAAGCAAGAATATCTTTACTTAGCAAATTTCCTGCATGTCCGCCCTGTTTGCCAAGTGGGCAGCGAACGGAGTAGCATTGCACATTGCGCGCCCCTGCTCCCTGCAGCCAGGTGCCAATCTGACCGATGGCTGATGCGTCAATACCGCGTGGGCGGAGGATATTGCGAATCCAGGTGAGGACGTTGCGCATCAGGGGACCGCTATTGCTAAAGTTGTCTCCTGCTTCGACGAGTTCGATCCAGCCGTCGCGGCGTGTTACGCGGACCAGCTCGCTGAGAACAAAGGGCCAGCGTTGTCGCGGCACGGCCAGTACCATGAGGCGCTGATGCGTATAGTCGAAGCTTTCTTCTTTGAAGGGGAGCCCCCGAAAAATGTCTCCTTGAATAAAGCGGCAGTTGGAGGCAACCGGTCCGTGGGGCAGGGCAAATTCGGTATCCAGGCCGACAAGCCGGGCCTGGGGAAATTCCCGCGCCATTTCGAGCATCCAGATGGCTGTGCCACAGCCGACATCCAGAATATCGCCGTGCGAGACTCGAATGGGAGCTAAATGATTGCTTTTGAGCAGAATTTTGAAGGCATAGTGCTGATAATTCAAGCGGCTGTTTTCTACATCATCCTTGGGCAAGATGTAGGGAAGATCGGTTCTAAAGCGCCGGTTCCCTAGCATTCGGCTGGTAGTGGGCGTTGGCTCCCAGAAAGGTAAAGGCTGTGGCTTCCGTTGAAAGAAACTGAATAGGTGCATGTGGTTTTCTCTCCCTCCTACTGTATCATCTCTCCCTAATTATTTTGTTCTAAGCTGTAAGGTGCTGTCTACATGTCGTCTTGACTTAATGCTAAGTCGCGTTGAAGTAAATGGCTATTGAATTTCTTATAGCCATTGAATATATCTTGCTTAAACTGTGTGAGGAATGTGCGAAACACTCATGCAAGATGTACGCGAAGTAGATCAGCTTCACCTCTTTGCGCCTGGGAATATCCTGGCGACTCGTTACGGACGCTGCACGAGGGGACTATTGACGTAGGTGCTGATAGCGACCCTGGTTGCTTACTGAATGGAGCGGGAATTTTGGGCGCTTCGGCAATGGCAATCTGTTTCACTGTAGTGCTTCTTCCTTCCCTGGTGGGCGATTATAACCAATTCATCTCAAGCCAGCAAAGGGAAACGCCCATAGGTCTACAAGTAGTTGGTTGATGACGCCTCTGGTGCTCAATGCTGGGCGTTCCCTGCCGATAGAGTGAGTATAGCATATGACAAATGATTCGTAACACTGGAAAATGAGGAAATGTTAGAGTAAAGTTTGAAATCAATAAACTACGGGCATGGATGAATATGCTGATTATTCAGGCTTGCCGGGCTATGTCTCAATCAAAGAGGCTGCCAAGATGTTGGGTATTTCGGATAAAATGGTTTATATTTATATCCAAAGAAAGCGTTTGCCTGCCCTTCAGATAGCGAATGTTCTGGTAATTCCCATCAAGGATGTCCAGAACTTTAAGTTTAATTCGGAAGGCCGACCGCGCCGAAAAACGCCGCCCTGGCGGATCTCTTCGCGCGATAATGTACTCTTCGTGACTTCCATCACTCTACAGTTTGAGGCGGCTCAGCAGGATTTGCTCGCGGAAAGATTGCGAGAGATCAGAGAAAGCGGGCTGTATGATTTTCCGGGGACCGTTACGCGCTATGTCTTCAGCTATGAGGGCTCTCCCAATACCATAGAGATTCAGCTTGTCTGGAAAACGAGTGTAGCGCCGGACGAGGCAACACGAGAGCAGACTTTAGAAGAATTTCGCCAGGCGTTGGACGATGTGCTGGATTGGAGCACGGCCCAGTACAAACATGGCAGAGCCTTGATGCACACCTAGCGCCCTACTTACCCATTTATGCGCATCTACTGTGCTTGAGATTTCTTTCATAGGGCGCAACAATCTGCCCTGGGAAAATTTCTTGACCCAGGGCAAGCTAACTCTCTAACGGATACTGCCCATCGAAACACCTTTGACGAAGAAGCGTTGGAAGAGCAAGAAGAGAATGATGATCGGCAAGATCGCCACCAGTGACGCGGCCATGAGCAAGTTGAACTGAACATCATGGGTGGTGCGGAAGAACTGCAATCCGATCGCAAGCGTGCGCAGAAGATCGTTTTGCACATAGATGAGCGGCCCCATAAAGTCGTTCCAGGAAGCAATCGCGGTAAAGAGGGCAATAACTGCCAGGGCGGGTCGGGCCTGTGGAATGATCACGCGAACCAGGATTTGCAACTCTGTGGCTCCGTCGATGCGCGCAGCCTCGATCATGTCGTAAGGAATCTGCAGCAGGAATTGACGCAGCAGGAAGGTATAAAAGGCGCTGCCTAGAAACGCCGGAACTGTTAGCGGCAAAAGCGTGTCTACCCACTTTAGCTTTGCGAAGAGATCGAAAAGTGGAATTGCGGCGACCGGAAACGGGATGAAAATAGTCGCGATAATCAAATAGAACACGAGATCGCGACCAGGCCAGCGAATGCATGAGAAGCCGTAGGCAACCAGGAGATTTGAGGCGACAGAGCCAATCACGCTCACCAGCGTTACCAGGACGCTATTGAGAAAATAGCGCCCGAAGGGGATAAAGTTGTAAGCTTTGACAAAATTGTCCCAGCGCACATCGAACGGCCAGAAAGAAGGGGGAAAGAGCGTGAGTTCCTGGTTGGTCTTCAGAGCCGTTACCAGCATCCAGAAGACAGGAATTAAAAAGAGGATGCAGATGACGATCAGAAAGATACGAACTCCTATCTGTTCGATCCAACGCGACAGCGGCATAGTATGCTCTGCTTTGAGCGCCGGCGGCTGTCCTTTTTCCGTTGACGTCTGCGGAATAGTCGTTTGCATGCTTGTTTTCTCCACTTCTTAACTGACCAGATCATAGCTGACGAAGCGCCGTGAGACTGCCTGTAAAATCAAGGCCATCAGCAGACCAATGATAAAAAGAACCACTGCCAGAGCTGAGGCATAGCCAAGCTGCCCATAACGGAAGGCATTGTTGTAAAGATAAAGCATGTAGAATAAGGTTCCGTTATTTGGGCCACCGGAAGTTATGATGTATGCCTGCGTGAATACCTGCAGCGCCTGACTGACGCCGGTAATCAAATTGAAGAACAGCACAGGTGAGATCAACGGTAGCGTGATGCTGAAAAATCGGCGCAGTGGGCCCGCGCCATCAATCTGTGCAGCCTCGTATAAGGTCGCCGGAACGCCGCGCATTCCAGCCAGAAAGATCAGCGCTGCATTACCCGCGCCAAGTTGGGCCAGAACGATAATAACCATTTTGGCGCTGATAGGATCACTGAGATAGTTAACCTGTGGCACGCCTACCAGGGCCAGGAGATAGCTGACCAGGCCAAATTGTGGATTGATCAGGACGATGGCCACAAGCGAGAGGGCGAAGATTGGTAAGATCGATGGCAGATAGAGGATCGCCCGATAAACAGGAATTTCCCACACGTTGCGGTTCATTGCCAGTGCGAGCAACAATGCTACAACGATGCCAATGGGGACGCCAATAATCGCGTAAAAGAAGGTATTGTAAAGCGAGGTCCAGAATAAATCGTCACCAAGCAGGCGTGTATAGTTTGATAGCCCTAGCCACACGGGAGGCTGGAAGCCCGAATAGCGGGTGAAGCTGAGATAGATAGAGTAGACAGTTGGGTAGACGGCCATGGCCAGAAAGCCGATAATCCAGGGCAAGATAAAGAGCAAGCCCTTGCAGAGGTTCGCGCGATCTCGCCGACTGAGTGTGCGTAAATGCTGTGGTGTCACGGTTTGCAACGTTTCAATCTCCTCTCATTAGCTCTTGCTACAGTAGGGCTGCATCTCTGGCTGCAAATGTCTATATATTGTCTCTAAGGCTTCCTGGGGCGTTGCGGCATGCAGCGTTGCTTTGCTTTGGGCGGTGGTCAGCTCGTCCCAGTAGAAGGCACTGACAGGAATCGGTACACGACCATGCGAATAGGGTAAGAGCTTTGCAAAGAAGAGATGGGCGTTGGTGTAAAGATCTTTCTCGTTCAAGAGCGCTTTCCAGGTTGGCAGATGGCCGGTTTCCTTAACATAGATGCGTTGTCCTTCCGGGCCGGTCATAAAGCGCATAAAGCGATAGGCGCCTTCTGGATTCTTCGCGCCGGTAGGAATGGTCAGTGAGTAGCCGCCGGACCAGGTATATGGCTGTTCGCCTGTATAGGTAGACGGGAGATAAGTGACGCCATAATCAAGTTTGGGGGCGTATTTCGCTATCTGCTCAAGCATCCAGTCGCCACCAACTACCATCGCAAGATGGTTTGTGTAGAAGGGATTTTGCGATGGTGGCGCATTTGTAGGTTGATAGGTGGCTGTAAAGGCGTCGATTTTCCCTTGCGGCATTATAGAGGTCCAGTTGTAGAAGAGCTGAAGCGCCTTCACCATTGCCGGCTCAGTTGGAGTGACTTCACAGCGTTGGGCATCGAAAAACTTGGCGCCATAGCCAATGGCCCAGGTGGTATGCCATCCCTCATCCAGCCAGGGGATAAAGCCTACACGGTCATAGTTGCCGCGTGCATCCATATGATTGATTTTGAGGGCAATCGTTTTGAGCGTGTCTATACTGATCGGGCCATGGGAGGGATCAAGGATCGAAGGGTCGATCCCGGCCTGGCGCAGCATGCTCTTATTGTAATAGAGGGCGCGTGCATCCGATTCTATCGGTAGCGAATAGGTGATATCCTTGTACTGGGTTTCGTTCCAGGCGGCAGGAATGAAATCGTTAGCAAGATTGGTGTGCTCACGCTCTATAAATGGCTGCAGGCTCTCCAGCAGTCCCATTGCCGCATACTGTGGTGTAGTGAAGCGGGGCAGAAAATAGACATCGGGGCCGGTGCCACCACGGACCGCAGTGAGTACTGATGAGGGATCTGCATCGCCACCTGGCATTGGCACCAGTTTAACGCGAATGCCTGGATTAGCTTCTTGAAAAGCAGCAATAATGTCAGTTTGTGCTTTCATCCCTATGTCATCAGTGTAAGTAGTCCAGAATGTGATCTCGTGAGGATTGCTTTGTTCACCGGGCCGATAGAAGGCGAGGAGAAAAGGCAACAAAAATATCAGGATGAGTAGGATATACAATCCAGATGAACGTCTCAGGGCGCTCAATTCCTAACTCCTTTCAGTGGACAGAATAATACTCAATACATACGCATGTCTAGTAGAGATTAATACATGTCCTCCTTATCTTTAAGATAAGCTTTCCTTAGCAACCGCGTAGTCGCCGGTATAGGCACTTCAGTGTGCAAAAAGCAAACGGGTCCCGCCTCCATCTGCATTGCGAATGGAGAAGAAAAGTCAGGTGAAAGATAAAAGGCGAGACAGGGCTAGTGTAGAGTTACCACTCGTCCTGGCTCGGCGTAAATTCGACTTCGACGCGTGCGCGGTCTCCACGATGGAAAGTACGCGAGTACTCGAAGGCTCGGCCATCGGCAAGATAGGCGATGCTATCGAGCAGAAGCAAGGGGCTTCCCAGGGCAATGTCAAGCTGACGCGCCTCCCATTGGCCTGCCGCAACCGCCTCCAGGCTGCGCACTCCCCGCGCGATCTTCAAGCCATACCGTGTTTGCAAGACATGGTATAACGAGGTGGATGAAAGATCGATGGTATGTAGGTCCGGACATAGTGCGCGCGGAATGTGGGTCGTGGAAACAAGGAGTTTTTCATCTTCGACCGAGCGTACGCGGACAAGATCCATAACTTCCTCGCCAGCACTGAGGCCGAGCCGTGAGGCGATTTCGGGAGTAGCTGGTATGAGTTGCTGGCGCACTATCTGTGTATGGAGGCTGACACCCTGGCGCCTGAGGTCTTCATAGATACCAAAGGCGCGATGCACAAAACGTTCTGGCAGCTTTGGCCTGGCAACAAATGTGCCCTTTCCCTGAATAGTGTACAGCTTGCCCTCGTGGATGAGATCGCTGATCGCGCGCCTGATCGTAATACGGCTGACCTGAAATTCCTGGCCCAACTCAGCTTCAGATGGGATGAGCATACCAGGCATCCAGATCTCTTGCGCGATCTGGCGGGCGATGCGCTCTTTGACCTGATAGTATTTCGGCATTGGTGAGGTTAGCCTGAACTCGCCTTCCTCGCGTAGCGAATCTCTGTCAAGAGCATCTACACTTCCATCGTGCATGACGGTTCCTCCTTTGGAGAGTTGACAGCGCTATTTTTGATATGTTATCGTCTTGTTATAACAACTATGTGATATTATTATGACCAGACTGACTGCACTTGTCAAGATATAAAATAGCGCCAGGCCATGACGGTGACTTCAGCTTTTTCGCTTAGAAAGGTCTTATAAACTATGCTGCATCCATTCACCTTTTATGTGACACAAAGCGCGCATACAGATATAGGCTATACCCATCCGCAAGAACAGATACAACAGATGTATATCGAGTTCTATGATCAAGTCCTTGACATCTGCCATCAGACCGAGAATGATCCGCCCGAGCACCGTTTTAAGTGGACCTGCGAGACTTTCTGGCAAGTGGAGCATTATCTCACGACCAGGCCAGAGCGCGAAGCAGAATTTCAGCACTACGTTCGTAGTGGACAGATCGAGATCATGGCGACTTATCTTCACTTTACTGATCTCATTGATGCTGATGCCTATCGACGGAGCATTGAGCTGGCTGTAAGTTATTGCCAGCGCCATGATCTGCCGTTGCGCTGTGCTATGCATAGTGATATTAATGGCTGGCCCTGGGCAACTGCTGACATTCTTGCTGAATATCACATTCCCTATTTTTGCACGCATATTCATATCGATAATGCGACCGATCCTCTAGGGAAGCGTGGGAGCGTCCATTACATGTGGCTGCAGGGCGGAAGAAACGATATTCGCCCTGACGCTCCTGTGCGTGTGCCGAAGATGTTCTGGTGGCAGGGTCCGAAGGGTGGGCGCGTGCTCCATTGGCTCAGCGAACACTACAATCTTGGCAATGCACTTGGTATTTCTGGAACAAAGGGCTTTGGGGCTGATAAGACTCGCTATTTTATTGAGACCGATCGTACAAGCGTTGACGAGCTATATGCGACAGCGCAGCGAGAAATTCCGCGTTATGTCGAGCGAATCAAGGCGGAAGGCTATCCCTATGATCGTATGCAGATCAACACTGCCGGCTTCTTTGTTGATAACTCGCCTCCCGATTGGCGCTGGTGCGCTCTAATCGCGCGCTGGAATGCCGAACACGATGATATCAAGCTGCGAACGGCTACACCGAGTGAGTGGTTTGACGATTTCCAGCAACACTGCACCCAGAACTACCCAACCTATCAGGTCGCCTGGCCAGATCACTGGGCGCATGGGCTTGGCTCCGACACGCCGCGCATCGCCCTGGCACGTCAGAACCAGCGCAAACGGGCCGACGCGCTGGCGCTTGTCGAGCTGAGCGGCTCAGATGAGGCCAGAGCTGCCCTGGATCTAGCCCTGGACCAGGAGCGTTTCGCCCTTGAGCATACGTTTGATGCCTGGTCAACCGCCGCAAGGCCAGCAGCCCCTTTCAACGAATTTCTTCATATGCATAAGGCCTTGAACTTTTACCGGGCCGATCTCTACTTCAATGAGGCCATAGGCCGCAGCCTGCGCAGCTACCTCCCGCAACAGGAAAGACGGGAGCGACAATTGCACATTGGCGCCTCTCAATATGAAGCTGGCGAGCATACGATTCACTTCTCGTCTGAGGACTATCCGCTCAAGCCAGAGGCACAGGCCTTGCGCGCTGAGAACGGGACTACCTATGCGTTTCAGCTTGAGGATCGCGAGCTTTCGCAGTATGTCGCGGCACTTCCAATCGTCCATGAGAAGCCATTGGTCTCGTTCTCACTCGCCGGTGAGGCTGCTGGGAGAACACAAGCGCGGGCATTTTTACATGCCGGTGAGCATACCCGTATCAAAACTGATGCCTGGGACATTACCGTCAATCCGCGTACCGGTCACCTGCTAAGCCTGCATGAGCGCGCAATTGATCAGGAGTGGGTGAACGCAAAGCACCAACATGGCTTTGGCCAACTGATTCATGAGCAGGTTGTGCATCCCTGGAAACGTGAGGCGGTTGGCAACCGGGCGCGTTATATTGCGCTGGATATTGCCACCGAGCAATTAGCTGCCGCGTTTCCTCCAGAGCCGATTGTCACCAGATCGAGCATCGTTCTGGATGCTGGTAGTCGTTTTACCCAGGGGCCGGTCTTTGATGAAATTGCGCTCCAGGGAACACAGGATAATATAGGGCGTGTACAGCTTGCCTGGCGCGGCTATCATCACTTGCCAATTGTTGAGTTTGTTATCGATTGGGAGAAGCAATGGAGTGAGCTGCCCGAAGCCGCTTATGTGGCTTTCCCGTTCGCTGTAGCGCACGCGCTCCATCTGGAAACCGGTGGCGGCTTTTTTCAGCCTGGCAGCCATGAAAGTGGTGGGCAATTGCCTGGCACCTGCTCCAGCTACTATACCATCCAGCGTGCGGCTCGTATTGCCAACGAGAGCGGCGCAGCCCTCTTCTGGCTCCCGCTGGACGCGCCTCTAGTGCTGACCAACGAGGTGGCGTATAATCGCTGGGAAACCAGCCCCTATACCTGGAATGGTTTGCTGGCCTCAATGCCGGTTAACCATTACTGGCATACAAACTTCCCGATCAGTCAGCGTGGGCGTCTGCGCTTGCGCTATCGTTTGATCAGCAGGCAAGGATTTGGCAGCGACGAGCAGGCAATCCAGGCCGCGCAGCCAATCGATGCGCTTGGATGGTGCTAGTGAGAAATTGTGAAGCGAGCATGTGGCATGGATGATGTACAAAGGAATGAGCTCCTGGTCCAGCGAGCAGGGCCACAGGCGATAGCACCTGTGGTCCTGGCTTTCGATGTAGGAGGGACACGCATCAAAGCCGGGATTGTTCAGGAGGCTGAGGTGCTAGCGATGCTGGTTGAACCGTTACCGGCTACAAAGGACGCCGCATCCCTCATTGAGGCCCTTGTCCAGATTGGCCAGCGATTACTCGTCCAGCAGAGCGTTGAAGCAGTTGGCATTAGCATGAAAGGGATCATTGATCCTCAGCAGGGAACAATTCTTGATGTCAATGAAGCGTTATCTGCGCTGATTGGTCTACCTTTAGCCAGGCTTGTTACACAGGCATTTGGCCTACCTGTGTGGATTGAAAACGACGCAAGAATGTATACTGTGGGTGAGCTGGTTTATGGTGCTGGCAAGCAAGTGGAGAATTTGCTGTGCCTGACGCTTGGTACCGGAGTCGGCTGTGGCGTGGCGTTGCAGCGCCGGGTAATACGTGGAGGTCGTGGCCTCTTTGGCATATTGGGTGGACATATTACCGTTGAGAGCAATGGACCGCGATGCAGCTGTGGCAATATCGGCTGCTTGGAGGCGCTGATTGGAACCGCAGCGCTGCGTCAGAAGGCCGCTGAGCTTCACGTGTGTCCCGTTGATGATGCTCTGACGCCTCGGGCAATATTCGCAGCGGCGGCGGCTGGCTCTGAGGCTGCAAACGCCGTAGTGGCCCACTTTACCCATTACTTAAGCGTTGGCCTTGTATCCCTCATTCATACCTATGATCCCGATATCGTCGTGCTTGGAGGAGGAATCGCGTATGCAGCAGCACAATTTTTGCCCGCGGTGCAGCGCTATGTGGATGAGCATACCTGGAGCTACCCGCGAGGGCGAGTACGCATCAAAACAGCGAAGCTAGGGGATAGCGCTGCCTTGATCGGCGCCGCAGCCCTGGCGCGTGGTTTGCATGTTTTACAGTGAAAGAGAATCTATCGTAATGGCATCAACTACTTCAGGACAGAAAGCATCGTATATTACCCATCCGGTACAGCAATTTTCCTGGCTGACCATTGAGCAGGGGTATTCGGCCCTCGCGCGCAGGCTGCAACAGGCCATCGAAGGCGGCATGAAGGTGCTGCTCATCGATGGCTTTATTGGGGTTCGCTGGCAAGAATTTATCTCATGCCTGCGCAAAGAGCTGGAGAAGCAGACGCGCAAAGAAATATGCTGGCACTCGACGGAGGCTTGCTTGCGGACAACAGGGGAGATCCGCTGCATGCTGGAACCGTTTCTCACCGCTGATCCGGTTTTCGGGCGTCTCTTTCATGGAACGCTGCAAGAACTCTGGCAGCCAGAGCAGCTCGTGGCGCTACAGCACCAGGTAGAGCAAGAATCTGATGGCATCACTGTGGTCTATGGTCTGGGCGCGTCTCTTGTCACGTCCCAGGGATTTCAGGTCTACATCGATGTGCCGAAGGATCGGGGGCAGCAATTAGCTGCACAGGGCATGCTCTGTAATGTGGGCGAAAAGGAGCCAGCTCCCTTTGCAGAAATGTACAAACGCTTTTACTTTGTGGATTGGCCGATGCTCAATCGAATCAAGCGGGCGCAATTGGCGAAGATAGATCTCTTTGTCGATGGCAGCGGACACAGCGCCCCTACGCTCGTGAGCGGTGATGCCTTTCGGCGCATACTGCACGAGTTGGCCCAACGGCCTTTTCGCGTAAAGCCCTGGTTCGCGCCCGGTCCCTGGGGGGGACAATGGATGAAGGAGCAGTTCGGCTTGCCGCCAGAGGCTCCAAATTATGCCTGGTCATTTGAACTGATTGCACCAGAAAATGGCATGTTGCTGGGCAATGCTGAACTTGCTTTTGAGTGTTCGTTTGATTATCTTTTGTGGGCCGAGACGGATGCGGTACTTGGGGTACCGGTCGCGGCTCGCTATGGAAGCTATTTCCCGATTCGTTTTGATTATCTCGACACAATGGGGGGAACAAATCTTTCCTGTCAGGTCCATCCGCGCGCCGATTATATCCGCTCCGAATTTGGCGAGCCGTTTACTCAGGACGAGACATATTATATTGTGACATGTGAAGAAGATGCCCGGGTGTACCTGGGATTGCGCGAGGATGCTCCTGTTGAGGCGTTCAAAGCTTCAGCTCTCGCAGCGCGTGATCAGCGGCAGCCTTTTGAGATTACTGATTACGTCAACAGTTTTCCGAGCAAACCACATGACCTCTTCCTCATTCCCAGCGGCACAGTCCATTGCAGCGGAGCTAACAACCTGGTGCTGGAAATTAGTGCGACACCCTATATTTTTACATTTAAAATATATGATTATTTGCGCAGCGATCTTTCAGGCAACATGCGACACGTCCACCTGGACCATGCCTTTGCCAATCTCGATAAGACACGTACAACCAGCTGGGTCAAGGATCATCTGATCCCACAACCTGTGCTGGTGCGAGAGGGCCCGGACTGGGCTGAATACTGTATAGGGGATATTGAACAGCTCTTTTTTGCCATCCATCGCCTTGAGTTTTGTTCACTCATTGAGGACGAGACGAATGGCAAGTTTGTGGCGCTTAATCTAGTTGAGGGACAACAGTGCGAAATTCGCAGCCAGGGCAATGAACCTGTCGAGTTGCACTTCGCTGAAAGCATCATTATTCCCGCCAGCATTGGC
Organism: Ktedonosporobacter rubrisoli; assembly: GCF_004208415.1. Classification (GTDB taxonomy): domain Bacteria; phylum Chloroflexota; class Ktedonobacteria; order Ktedonobacterales; family Ktedonobacteraceae; genus Ktedonosporobacter; species Ktedonosporobacter rubrisoli. The sequence goes on from NZ_CP035758.1 coordinate 10,869,540, forward strand.
CACTATACCTTGCGCAATACTGGAAAGGTGCCATGCAAGCTCGTCAAAGCGTTTGTAAAATAACTCTGGACTAACTGCTCGTGCTGCGCGTATAGTGGAGCGCTTCTTGCTGATGCTGTTTTACTTGCTGATCTACATCTTGAAGCAGGGCGATTACCACATTTTGCTTGAGTTGGTTGAAGGTCACAAAGCTAAAGTTGTTCTTGCCCGCCCTTAATTCGCCAAGTTTCCCTTTATATTCGTTAAGAATCGGGGAACCATTCTTCATCACTGACAGATACACAGTGATGTAGTTTTTCTGCAGAGCCAGACCAATAATCGGCCACTCTACAGCTTTGCCTGACTTGACAGTATAGTGGAAGGAGCCATAGCCAATCAACTTCATGCGCATTCCGGGCTCTCCTGCGGGCGTGCCCGGCGAGAGCCATGGCTTGAAATCAGGGAGGATCTGACGCATGAGTGCATCGATAGCCTCAAGTTCGGCTTTTCTCTTGATATCAGCGTGAAAATAGTCTTCGAGCGTATTTGCTTCTACTTTAAACATCTCTCTCGCTTTCTAGGAACACGTTTGGACGCGCTCTTACAGATATGTGAGTAAATGTTTGCGACCCAGGCTGATTTTCGCTCTAAGAGGAGCTGTTTGCGATCCTCAAGGTGTTTTCGGCAACGAAAATCCGTGCGTGTCTTTTGCCTGGATGCGAGGGTCTCTTCTTGACCGAGAGTATCATAGCAGGATATGTGCTCAAAAAACTTCTCCTATCTTGCTCCTTTTGCACTTGCCGCTTTCCATTCGCACCGTCCCAACGGCGCTGCACTTGTAACGATTCATACAAAGTGGAATGAGTGCATTATCACAGTCGAAGCCTATGTTGGCTAGACCACAGGTTCCCCCTCACAACACACTGACTTTGATCTGAACGGCTTCCGCTAAATGGATAGCTCACGAAGGTGGGTTTTCCAGGGCACGCATTCAACTCCCCTCTGTTCCACAACCTCGGGACACCCATCGGGACAAAATCGGGACTGAGCCTCATGACAGTGGGATGCCGGATCTCTTACACTTCAAGCAGAGAGCAAGAAGCAGGTAGGAGGAGCGTTCCAATTGCTCTCTTTAGAAGCACATCGCTTAGTGTCTGCTCTTGAAATATTCACCTCTGATAGCACAAGAAAAGGAGCAACTGTATGAAAACCTCTCGTCCTGGCGTTCTTACCGCAGCCGCTATCTTGCTGGGACTGGTCAGCCTTCTCAGTCTCGCAACTCCCATCCTCACTGGTCTACCATTGCTCGTGACAGTGATTGCGATCATCGAGGGTCTCATTGGCCTGGTCGCCGTTTACGGGCTGTGGAAAGCGAAGCGTTGGGGAATGACCAGCGCGATTATTATCTCGGCTCTCAACGCACTTTCGGCGGCTCCCGGGCTGGCCTTTCAACCAAATCTTCCCGCTCTCATCGGCGCAGGCGTGACCATTGCTTTCTCAGTACTGGTCATCATCTTGACAGTCCTACCGCCTGCACGAGCAGCCTACGTATAAGGAAGGGGAACAATCATGGCAGATCGAACTAAGGCAGCCAGGCTGACAGGGCAGGAAGAAACGATCAGGGTAGGAGGGCCATCCTCTGCTGAAAGACGTTCCTACGATTTGCGTACTCTGCGGCGCATCCTTACCGCCATCAGCATGGTTCTTGCACCGCTCGCGGTGGGTATTGTTCGCGCGACGGTTCCGCTTGCCTCTTCGTCAGATGGTCAGTCTGCCATCACAGCGGCGGCAGCCAATCTCAGCCTGGCGTTCGTCGAACTTGTGGCAGGAGTGGTTGCTTCGCTCCTCTTGCCGTTTGCCATCATGGGTTTGACCCGCCTGGTGATGCGGCGTGCTCCCATTCTTGCCTTACTGGGAGGTGGGCTGGCCCTGGTCGGGTGGGCGCAGATACCATCCTTGATGACAAGCGACGCCGTGACCTACGAAATGGCGCGTATGGGGGCCAACTCGGCACAGTTTGCTACGCTCTGGGGGCAGTTTAATGGGAATATTGCTGTGAGTGTGCTCTTCTTTGTCTTCCTGATTGGACATGAGCTTGGCACGCTGCTGCTCGGCATCGGACTCGCGCGGGCGCGGGTGGTGCCTCTATGGGCCGCCGTGTTCGTGATCATCGGCATTGTCCTGCATCCCGTCTCCGTTGCCGTAGACAGTCGACTCATCGATATCCTTGCCTATGGGCTGGTGACTGTTGGTTGTGTAGTTGCGGCGCGTGCCGTGCTCATCACCCCAAATGATGCCTGGGATCTGTCCCTACTCTCTGCGTCTCAGTTGGGGAGCACCACGACCCCACCCAGAGGGGACGTAAGACAGGGCACGTGAAAGAAGATAGGCATGATTCTGGGATTAACAACATGGTCAGTGGAAAAGCAGAGAGTACGATGGGCTAGAAGCATGTAAGGAGAGCTTAATCAGTAAGAGTGTTTTACGTAAAAGTGGCGACCAGACAGATTCTTCTAAGGAGGATGGTTTTCTATGCCAGGACCAACAGGACCTAATCCAGGGATGATGGCCGCGCAAAGGGCTGCACAGCAGGCCGCCCAGCAAGCCGCGCAAAGAGCATCGATGAATGCCCAGAGAGCTGCCCAGCAAGCCGCGCAAAGAGCATCGATGAATGCCCAACAAGCCGCACAAAGGGCGTCGGTGAATGCCCAACAAGCCGCGCGAAGGGCGTCGATGAATGCCCAGGCATCGTTGAGGTCTGCGCAACAGACAACTTTTAGAATGCCGTTGAGTACACGGCAGGCGACAAACTCTCGCAGCAATCAGACGCAACATGCTTCGAGTAACTCTGGTTTTGCTTTTGGAGCACTGATAGCGTGGATCGTCATTATCGGTCTTATTGTTCTCATCTTGTGGTTCTTTTTCTAAATCAGCAGCGTGAAGGCGATTCCTGTAGCTCACGCTGCTGACAAGGTGCCGAAGTTGGTGCTAAACGCTAATCTAGAAACGGCTTGTGCGGCAACTTGAACGATTAGGCCATCAGGAGAGCTTTCAGCCGCTGGCTCAGGCAGGATAATACCTTGCCTGAAGCCGCGAGGAGGGTACTTTTCAATTCCGCGTTAACAGCAGGTTGGGCTACGTATGGTAAGATAGAAGCACAGCATTCGTGCGGCTGCAGACGCAGGCCGGTACAGGCGTCTTCCCAGCATCCGTGAGAAGGGAACAGCGAAATGGACAAGCATCAGACCTTGAGAGAAGGAAACAGTGGCGAGGGGCACCTGCGTGGACCCTGCCTGCGTCTCTTGCAGTCACTCTGGCTCGTGCTCGTGCTGATTGATCTGGCGGTTCTCGTGGTGAATCTTCCAGCATACTACCATTCGCTCTTTACGCTTTGCTCCGGGCCAGTTACCAATTGCCCGGAGACTGGCCAGTTGAATGTGCAGACGTTGCCTGCGCTCCTGCATGCAGGTTTTTCCCTGAATACCTATGCGTTCTACGTGATTTTCCTGGATGCCCTGACGACTCTGGCGTTCTTGCTGATTGGCGCGCTGATTATCTGGCGCAGAGCGAATACCTGGATGGGCCTCTTTGTTTCGTTCCTCCTGATCGAATTTGGGTCACTGGGCCTCTCGTATGCGCATACTGATGGGTTTCCCAATGCATCTTCTAATCTGCTGCTCAGTATGCTGCAAATTGCAAGTATTGTTCCAATGCTCCTCTACTACCCGTGCCTGTCCTTTTTCTTTTCCACCTTCCCCGATGGCCGCTTCGTCCCACGCTGGTCCTGGGCGTTGATTGGTCTCTGGGCTGCCAATGCCTTCTTCTGGATTGTGCCAGCAAACACGCCTTTCAACCTTGTCAATTGGCCTCCATTTCTTGAGGCTGGCTGGCTTTCAGTGGTTTTCGCGGGGTCGGCTTGTGTGCAACTCTATCGCTTCCGGCATGTAGCCTCTCCGATCCAGCGTCAGCAGATCAAGTGGCTGCTGTATGGCTTTGTGCCAGCCATCATCATGCCGATCAGCCTCGCCCTCTATATGACGTTTGTCCCTTCGCTCAATCAGCCTGGCGCCTATTTGGTCAATACGCCCAACTCATTTTTACTGATTATCACCATCCCTCTCTATCGCTTCTGGTATCTGCCTGTACCATTTTGTATTGGCATTGCGCTGCTGCGCTATCGGCTCTGGGACATCGATCTCATCATCAATCGCTCGCTGGTATATGGTGCGCTTTCGGCTAGTGTGATCGGTATGTATGTGCTGGTGGTCGTCTACCTGGGAACCTTGCTACACACGGAGAACAATCCTGCTATTTCGCTCATTGCGACCAGTATTGTGGCTGTGCTTTTTCTGCCCCTACGCACCCTGTTGCAACGCGTGGTCAATCGCCTGATGTATGGTGAGCGCGATGATCCCTATGCGGTGCTTGCTCGTCTGGGGAGCCGCCTGGAAGCGGCCTTGGTGCCAGAGAAGGTGTTGCCAACGATTGTGGAAACTGTGGCTCAGACGCTCAGATTACCCTACGTGTCAATTACGCTGCTGGCTTCCCCACCAGTGCTGGAAACGACCGCCGGACCTGTACTACCTCAGGGGCGAACCTCGAATGAGGAGCCTGAAATTGTTGCCGCTTACGGATCGCCTTCCCCCACTCCCTTGCAGGTGCCGCTCGTCTACCAGGCAGAGACGATTGGCTATCTGCTCCTGGCTGCTCGTGCAGGGGAAATCTTTGGGAAGGCCGATCTGCGTTTAGTGAGCGATCTGGCGCGGCAGGCAGGCGTCGCGGTGTATGCAGTGCGGCTGACCTCCCACTTGCAGCATCTGACTGAGAGCCTCCAGCAAGCTAGAGAGCATCTGGTGAGTGCACGTGAAGAAGAGCGCCGCCGCTTGCGCCGGGATTTGCACGATGGTCTGGGGCCAACTCTGGCCAGCCTGACGTTCCAGGTGGATGCCGCGCGCAACCTGTTGACTCAGGATAGCGCGCGCGCGGAGGCGCTTCTGATGGCAGTCAGACAGCAGACTCAGGAAGCAATCACCGATATTCGCCGCCTGGTCTACAACTTGCGCCCTCCGGCCCTTGATGAGTTAGGCTTATGTGCAGCCTTGCGTGAACAGGCTGCACAGTCTCATTACCAGGGCTACGAGGTCATCTGCGACCTGCCCGCGTCTCTTCCGCCATTATCGGCTGCCATCGAAGTAGCGGTGTATCGCATCGTGCAGGAGGCCCTTACCAACGTGGGGCGCCATTCCGGGGCGCGGAAGTCATGGCTATGTCTTTCTCTCAACGCTCAGACCCTGGATCTGGAGATCAGCGATGATGGACAGGGCATCCCGGCTACCCATCGGATTGGCGTGGGGCTGCGCGCCATGTACGAGCGTGCCAGCGAATTAGGGGGAACCTGTATGATTACCCCGCGTTCCTCTGGGGGAACCACTGTCCATGTCAGTTTCCCCTTGAACACGGTAAAAGGTGAGCCGTCCATGTCAGTACAGCAGACAGCAAGCATCGAAGCTCCCGGCGAGAGTTCGCTGCTTTCGAAGGAATGAGGAGGAAACATGGATTCGATTCGTGTTCTGATTGCCGATGACCATCCCCTCTTCCGGGGCGGTTTGCGCGCCTTGCTGGAGTCAGTCCCGGATATGCAGGTTATCGGTGAGGCTGCGACCGGGGACGAAGGAGTATCCTTGGCCCGGTCTTTGCAGCCCGATGTCATCTTGATGGATATCAAAATGCCAGGGATCAACGGGATTGAGGCGACCCGCCGTATCCTGAATACCAGTCCCCATATTCACATCCTGATCATGACGATGTTTGAGGATGACGACTCGATCTTTGCCGCCATCCGTGCAGGAGCGCGCGGCTACCTGCTCAAAGGAGCCGTGCAGGAGGAGACGCTGCGGGCTATTCGTGCGGTCAGTCACGGAGAGGCCATCTTTGGTCCGGCCATTGCCGAACGCCTGATGCACTACTTCGGCAGTACACGTCCAACCGCCAAGCGTGGCCCTGCACAGTTCTTTCCCGAACTGACAGAGCGCGAATATGAGATCCTCACGTTCATTGCTCAGCGCAAGTCCAATGCCGACATCGCCGCTCGCCTCGTCTTGAGTCCTAAGACCGTACGCAACCATGTCTCCAATATCCTCTCAAAGCTCCAGGTTGCCGACCGAACTGAGGCGATGCATGCTGCGTGGACGGCTGGTTTGGGACAGAGAGAGTATGAAGAGGGATGAGCCATGCCCAAATCCCTCACGCGTTCCAGCACGACCAGATTCCAGTAGAAGCGGATCAAGGTTAGATCCTTGATAAGGAACACGCAGCGCTCCTGTCTAGCAACCTAAGACGGTGGTGCATGGAGAAAATCGTACCCGTACGATGAAGTTAGATTATCTAGGTCAAGGATTGCCAGGTTTTTCCTCCATCAGTGGTATGCAAGAGCGACTCACCAGCAATGCCCCAACCATTATTGACATTCACAAAACTCAAGGCTTTCAGGTGATAGGCCTTGGTAGATAGGGCGGACCAATGATCTCCCCCATCTGTTGTACCATAGAGCTGCCCGCTTTGGGTATCAGTCGCCCAGGCGTGAGCAGAATCGAGCACATAGGTATTGTCTGAACGAATGTGGGCAACGCTCGTTTGCGTCCAGGTGCGACCGCTTGTATTTGAACGGTACAGAACTAGCAGGTCTCCACTAGATGTCGTAACGTTGACCGGCAAAATGGCGGTGCTACCAAAGAAGACAGGAGGCTGCGAAGTATTGTAGATCCCTTCATAGCCACCCAGTAGATGTGGAAGCGCTTGCATATGCCAGGTATGACCCCCATCATGGGTAATAGATACCGCTGGAACAGTGTTATCTCCGCCAGCCCCTAAATTGCCCGCAGCGATTCCGTTCTGAGTATCCTGAAAAGAGATACCAGTCACATATCCCAGGGTCAGACCGTTGTTGCCCATGTTTGAAGCGATTTTTGTCCAGCTCTGACCGCCGTCTGTTGTATACCAGATATCGGAGCCTGCGTGCCCTGCTCCAGGTGTGCTGGAAGCCTCAAGCCAGCCCTGTTGTGTACCCAGGAAGTGAGGTACATCTATAGTCGCCACTAGCGGATCGTCAATGTGGGCCTTTTGCCAACTCTGGCCACCATTGGCTGTGTGCAAAATGTCGATCCCTGGGCCCTCTCTTTGCTGGGTGGGTGGGATGGCGATCCAGGCAGATTGCTGATCAAGAAAATTTCCTCTTGCAAACTGATTTAGCCCGGCATTTGCAGGCGTTACATCTTTCCAATGCATACCACCATCAGTCGTCTTCAGAATTGAGGTTGCGCTGAGGGCCCAGCCGTTATTGGCGTCGAGCATGCGGAGCCCGGTGAGGGCTGCTGCAGGCTTTGATGTGCCTGTTGTAGGCGATGGCGTGTCCTGATTTGTTGATGAGGACGAAGTTGCCTGTGTGGTAGGTGTAGGAGAAGATGCTCCTGGAGGTTCTGCACTGCCACATGCTGCCAATATTAAAGCCAGGATAGTAAAAAGGAAAAAGGGTAGCCATATACGGCTTGTTGGTTTGCTGTTTAGTCCTCCCCTTGGCAATAGAAATCTTTTCCAGATGTTCAATTCTCTTCTTCTTTCTTATTATCGTTTGTCCAGTTCTATGCGATGTCGAAAAGACTATCGCTTTTCGTCGCAACCTCTGATCCTATCACGAAAGAGCCATCCGAAGCAAGGATCATTGCAAGGCTAGCAACCGCTGTGGGATGCCCTGGACTCTTGAATGATGTGCGGCTAATCCACGTGCTATACCCCGAAGCTAGCAAGTTCTCTTGTGGAAACTCGAGACAGATCAGGGCCCTATTGCGCCTTGAGCATTTGCCTGCTATATACACGAATTACGCGCCTAATTAGTTCAGCGGCTAGAGCCCTGACCGTGATATGAACCTCTCTCTTGTATAGAGTTGGCTATTGGCAGGCTTTCTTTATCCTCTTCGCCCTGTTTCCTTTCAAGGGTCATCCTTCGTCACCTTCGAATATTGCAAGTAAAACATAGCTGTACTATACTGATGGATATTCCCATATCAAAAACTTTTGTACCATCAAAAAGATATGTATTGAATGTGGAAAGCAATAAGGCAGAACACAAGATATGGCCGAAACACTCGAAATATACATCGCTTCTGCGGAGGAAGATGAGAGGCTTTTAGCCGACCTGCTTAAGGCCTCGAAGGGAACGCTTAGGCCGCTTGAGCAACAAGGATTTATTAGTTTCTGGCATAAGCGTGATATAAGCCCGGGAGCATTTATTAAACAAGAGATTAAGAAGCACCTGCAAGCAGCTCGACTTGTTCTTTTGCTTATTAGCCCAGATTTTAACGATAGCGAAGAAATACAGATTATTATGCAACGGCATAAAGCTGGGGAAATCCATGTCATTCCTATCCTGTTACGTCCGTTCGACTGGGAAACAGCCTTTGGTGAGCTTAGTCCATTGCCAGATAACGGCAAGGCTGTAACGCTCTGGGGAAATAAAGATAGTGCTTTTCTGAACATTGCAAGGGGAGTAAAGAAAGTAGTTGATGAGTTAATCAAGCCTGCACCAACTTCTCTGGAAGAATCAGCGGGAAATAAATCAAGGACGAAAAGATTTTCAGAAAGTTCCTCTCTACGCTCTCTTCGCGAATCGCCTCCTTCATTTACCAATGGAAGGCAGGCAACGGCAAATGTATTGGAGCACCCTATCCAAGCACGGGGATACGATGGAGTAGTGAACTATTGGGGAGTAATAGTAGGGGTTGGAGACTATGAAGATATAAACAACTATGCTCCCATGCCGGCTTGTGTGACTGATGCAAAAGCTATCGCTAAACAACTGACCTGTTGTGGCTATGATCCAGGGCATATACGCCTGCTTGTTGATCAAGATACTGACGAAGATCAGTTGGTACACGAGCTTACTGGGAACTATGCCAAAGCGAGTAAGCCAACGAAAGGGAATATTATCTCTACCTTAATGACTGTTGCGGAAAGGACGCGCCCAGAAGATTTGCTCCTTTTTTACTACTCTGGTCACGGAAGTATGGAAGATCGAGAAAGCTATCTTGTAGCCCTTGATGGGCATAAGAATGCTCTTAAACATACTGCGTTATCAGTTTCAACCATGAAAGAAATACTGCTTCAGGCCCCAGCTCAGAAGAAAGTGATCATTCTAGATGCTTGCCGTGCAGAGATTGCTTCAAGAAACAAGGGAATGTCACAATCTATGTCTCCTGCATTTATCGAACGTGTCTTTGAGCAGGCAGAAGGCCTTGTTATTCTCACGTCCTGTGGTGCGGGTGAGAACAGCTATGTGTGGGAAGAGGAAAAATGCAGTGTATTTACTTATTTTCTTCTCGAAGCGCTGCAAGGTAGCAATGCTGATTTCAACGGAAAAGATCGTATTTCAGCAAATGATATTTACAAATATGTGTATGACAAGGTAAAAAGATGGGGGATGAACAATAATCTCTCTCAATATCCTCGTATGATAGCCGATGGGCAGGGTGATATTATCGTTGCTTACTCTCAGCGAGAGCCCACTACCTCTGGTACGATCACTTCCAAAGATAAAGCTCAGATTATTCTTCCATCACGGGCAGGGGCCCTCTCCTGGAAGGATATCCAGGTAATTACGATACAAGGCGAACAATATGTATTCGAGCAGTCAACCGTCCGAGAGCGGCCAACTAACGACGATGGAACAACCTTGCGTGAGGCACGAGTACGACATGTGGAAACAAATCTCTCGCTCAGGCTAAAACAGGTACATATAGTAGGTCCTGATGGGGATGGGATGAGATTGCAGAAGATACTCAAGGAGGAACGCCAATTTCTGGTCGAGCTGGAGAATGAAGGATATCGTGATTTTCCGCATGTATTTCCTCTCATAGATGATATTACTGAAAAAGACTTTACGTTCGCATACATTTTAAGAGAGTGTCCTAACCACAAGAATCAGTAGCGGAAAGGAGATAAGCGCGAAAGCATAAGCCGAACCGAGGCGAGCTGAAGAAAGGCTTCTGAACTGGTGGTGAGCCCTTCGTAGTCGCGAGCTAAGCGGCGGAAACGGGTGAACCAGGCCAAGCTGCGTTCGACGACCCATCGTTTCCTTTGCACCTGAAAACCCGTCTTGGGCCGGGGCAGCAGAACCGGTTGGCCGTCCACGAGGATCCAGTGCTGATGGGACCTATTGTGAGCCTGTGGCACCAGTTCTGTGGTCCAGTGCAATCGCTGCGCAATCCAGTCGAGCAATGGTCCTGTATAGCCCTTATCCGCAAAGAGGTGGCACAGACGCGGGAAAGAGCGCGGCAACTGGCTGAGCAAGAGCCTGGCCCCCACGCGATCCACGATGTTGGCGGCATGCACTTTGACAGCCAGAAGGAAACCCTGCGTATCCACGAGCACGTGGCGTTTACGCCCATAGATTTTTTTTCCCCGCGTCGAAGCCCTTGTCGCTTCCTGGCACGGGAGCCGTTTTGATCGACTGGCTATCGATGATCGCAGCGCTGGGTTCCGGGTCCCGCCCCATCTGGGTGCGTACCTGTCGGCGCAGGTGGGCCATGATGGGCTCCCAAATCCCCGCCTGCGTCCAGATGCGGAAGTAGTGATGGGCCGTTTTGCCATTGGGCAGGTCGTGCGGCATCTGTCGCCATGAGCAGCCTGTGCGCAACACATAGAGGATAGCATTGACGATTTCTCGTCGCTCGTGAAGGGCCGTTGTGGCCTGGGCAGAGACTGCTGGGATGAACGGCTTGATCAGCTCCCATTGCGCATCGGTCAGATCCGACGGGTAACGTTTTCGCTTGATTGGCTCACACATCTTGGTTCGTTCCTTTCGAGTTGTGCTTTCGGCTGAACTCTCCTTTCTCTGAACTATCGGCTCATTGTTCTAGCTAGGACACACTCTAAGGAACGAGAAGAACTTATTTCAAGCGTTCGGGGGAGTAAAAGAGTCGCGCGATAAAGCGTCAATCAAGCGCCTTCTTCAGAGCATGCTCCCGCTTTGCACGGCGTTAAGCGTTCTTCATAAAAAAGGTCGGTCGCATCGTTGCCTGTCCCTCGATACGCTGCTTCTCTATAAGGGGCGATATATGATGTTGCAAGAAATCGGTTTAGCCACGGGGAGACCAAAAAGAGGCGAAAATTCGGATCATCATCCCCTCGCACCAGAACAGGATAAGAGATGTGCGGATATCGATGCTATGCCCGGACCCGCAACAGATATCTATCAACTTGGGATTATACTCTACTTTCTCATTACCGGTCGTACCTTCACACCGGGCTCGTTGCCAAGCTTTTATAATCAAGCCGTCCCTCCACAACTTGATGAAGCTATTATACGTGCCGTTGCTCGCCAGCCTAAGGAGCGCTGGCCTGATATTGAGGCATTTTCGCTAGCTCTCAGGCATTGCATATAGCCAGAATTACTGGTGCTTGAGAGCGTATTGCCACTCCTGAAGCGTAAAGTCGTAATGTTTGCCAGTGAAATACTCAAATTCATTGATGAACTGTTCCAAATCACACCGAGGCAGGTTGCTGAGCATAGAAATCTCCGGGTGATAGCAATCAAACCAGGACATAAGATCTCCCTTAAGCCATGTAGGAATGATACGATTACCCTTTGAGGGCGCAATTTGGCTGATCTCTTTATCCGAGAAGATATTTTTATCCTCGTCATCAAAATCTCTATCGTTGTTCATATGAATACCTCAGACTTTTTCAATATTGTATACTACTAAGATGATGTAGAATATTGTATATGTTTTTTATTGCTACTTCAATCTGAATAAACTGTTTTTCTCTTTCCCGCCGAGAATACAGGAAACAAAAGAGGTTCACGTGCCTATAGACGATATTAGTGATAGTTTTGACTCCAACTCTCATAAGCAGCGAGAGCGGCCTCTTAACGAAGATCGTGCAATGGCTGAGAAGGATTCGTTATGGCCATATATTGGAGACTGGAAGGCGCTGCAAAATGGTACAGCCCAGAGGGCGTTACTGAGAGAACTTATAGAGCGAGGAAGCCAACCTCGGATAGGTCAATCGCTGCCTCCGGAAGATCCTCTTGCGAGATACAAATGTATTCCATTGCATGCCCGTTTGCTTTATACCTCGATGGACCCGTTTATCGAGTCCATCATCCTGAAACACTATGCTACGATTGATGGCTTGTCACACGATAGATGCGACATTTATCTGAGTATTGAACAATTTAATAATCCAGGAGAGACACTTGACTATCTGGAAAATTCTCCCGTCTTGAAGAAATCAGGTGTTCAGATAAGGTATGACGATCTTCCTGGTATATTCTTTTGGGATCATCAATGGGTAGGAGAATTCATCTCTTTTAGATCGTGTGTGAGTGAGTCGGCGGTCAATATTATTCTGCGCTGTATTTTTCAAGAGATCCGAGAGGAACCAACTATTGCCGCCGTGAGGCGCGCTAAAAAGCTTCTTCTTTGACATGAACTATTCTTTTGTTTATACTTGATATATGATCCATTTTGCATAAGTCTCCTGTAAAATATTAGTACATCTGTTCTTGTATTTGTGCGAAAATTATAAATTTCTGTGATTGTATGATTTGCACGTAAAATTACAGAACGTCGAAAGTAGAAATTGATGAATGCGTAGGAAGGGAGAGGAATTTAGTTATTTGTATTCGTGCGGCGGTCTACTTCGGAGGCTACATATGGATTTAGAGCGATCAAAAGAGCTTCGTAATTACTTACAAACGATATTGCACCTCCCATTTGTTTTCCCTGAGCCAGAAGAAGATGCCGAATTTTATGATAAAGTATACACCGAGTTGAAGCCATATCATACAATGTTATGCACTGCTCTAGAGCACGCATACTCAGATGAGAAAAAATTGAGTTTTCTTGTAAAACAGGAATGGGAGAAAGGTTTAGGTGAAATTTATCGCGGGGAAAGCTATTCAGATAAGTTGCATAATACTATTGACTGGATGGAGGCTGAGGGCTGCCTCCTGGAATTTATCGCTGCAGCCCACCAGAAGAAAGACCGAAATCCTAAATTGAACACTTTTGTCAGAAAGACACTTTATCCGCTTTTAGTGGCATCCGCTTCCACTCTACAAAAATCACAATCTGACCCCCTACCTCTTTCAGCAAAGGCTCCTTCTGATGTGAAGGTTAATAATAATGGTTCGGAAATGAAGAAAGGCATAGCGAGCACCGACATAAAATCTTCTGATGAGACGTCAAATGGTCTGCCAGTGTTAGAAAAGGAACAAGATACTAAACAGACACAGCCAACACCCTTTCCAGGAAAAAAGCCTTTAAGGAAAGAGCAATTAAAAGAAGATTCGATTGCTAAAGCCCATAGGCGCACTCGTGCGGCACAGGAAAAGATGCAAAAGGTCTATGAGGTATTTCAGGGACGTGGTAAGCTTTCTGAATCTCAGGTAATTGAATCTATCAAGCAGGCGAAAGAATTAATAGAGGGGATAAGTGATCTTTTTGTTGATATCCCGACTCCTGACTATCTTGAGCTAGATTATAAATTTGCCTGCGAGGAAAGATATGTTTGCGAAAGAATATCTATAGTTGTGGCATATTCTTTGCGAGATGAATATATAGATACACCATCTGTTTTTCTGGGTGCGGATAGGGAGTTTAAGAAGGTTTTCTCTAGTTTACAAAACTTAGAATATTTTATAGAAGAATTTCAGGAGCAGATTCGCCTATCAGATCATGCCAACAAAGATTTTTTCGGTAATAGCATCTAAACATATGCATATTGGTATGCGCAAGCAGCAATGGCCTATTCGCAGTTTTTGCAACATAAGGCCTTCAAGTTTCAAATCAACATTGGCCCAGGCTATAGGGAAGGTGAATTGTTGGTTTGTTGCTGTGTGCTTAAGGCCCTGGATAACTGGCTTACCCAGGATGAGCATGAAAGAGTACTACCTTCTGCTGATCTGCTGAAAAAAGAGCTATTTGATATTTGCAACGAAGTTAACATAATGTATGAACAAGGAAGGCTTACTGAATTTTGGGAGGTAAAATATATCAAATCTGTGAGCGACTTGAGGACAGCGTTACAACAAGCCTATAGCCATGCATATACAGCAAGCGAAGAATATGATGATGGTCGTTATCTGCCTGCCTCTGAGAATATTCATCGTTGTCATGATAATATTAAAAGAGCTCTAACAAATATTTTGATCTCGCATTATTGAGTTTCAATTTAGAAAGAGGAAGTAATTTGAGGTAGAGTAGACAAGACTATAGTAGGAACCGCAGAGGTTGCTGACTATTTATGATCAGGAGTAAGAGAGATGGCAAAACGAGTAAATAGTCATCATTCCAACAGAAGGTACGACTGGAAAGAGCCTGAAATATTGTCATTTGTTGAGTTCAACCTCCTTGTGCGCCAGCAAGTAAAAGAAATTATTCAGAGCCAGGAACATATACAGCGCCTATGTAACCAATTTAGTAGCAGCGGCGAAATTGGTTCTGACGAATGTGACTATCTGCTTACAGCTCTTCATTCCATAAGGATCGCAATCTGCACCTTCTACAGATTATTTGAAGAGCCCGGAAGTCTTCCTGCTATTGTTAAACCTTTGTATTATCCCCTCTTAGCAGAACTTTTTGCCTCTGAGATGCTTATCGAGAAAATTACTCAGATAGCCAGAAGCTTCCGCCTTCCTGGTCGCTTAGTTTCAAATACCATGGTAAAGCAGCATTTTACCCTCATACACAATTTGGGAGAGCTATTGGAAACATGCGAAAATATCAAACTGTTTGCTCAGCATATGCTTGATCAGGCATGTTTTCAACTGCTCCGAAAAATTAAATAGTCGTAACCGAAGTGAGCGGGCTCGATGGGAGAGAGGAAGGCGACATTTGTGAGAATGCAAAGGCGGAAAGTTTCTTCAAGTCGTGTTAAAATAGGGAGAGATGTATCTCAAGCAGCATCAGTAATTTGAAGAAGCAGAAGCGAGCATTGGACAATTTCTACAGCGATGCCCACAATGATTGAGCCTTGGGAGAAATGGCAGGGAAACGTCAGGGAAATGTCGTGGTCTGCGCCTCGCAATCTGCTCTAGAATGGGCGAGAGCTGACTTGGCAATTGATGCTTCTGAGCATCACTATAGGATGCTGTTATAACCTTGGTAGATTCCTTGGGTTGAGTTTGAAGCTCTATGTGGGCAAAATATTTGCTGTTGATGTGGGCTCTGATCTGGTCGCTACTATTCACTTCCAAGGGAATCGATGAAAAAGAGGATAAACTTGCATGAGTAACAATAATCAGGTACCGCCGGTTGAGAGTATGACCCATGAGCGGGCTATTGAACTGGCTAAGACACTTGCTTCAACTATTCGCCAACAAGTCAATCAGGCGGAGGCCTTACGGCGGCAGCCTGAAGAAATGATAGAAGACCTGGTTCGTTCCGGCCTTCTGCGCCTTTTGACGCCCAAACGTTGGGGAGGACATGAGCTTACTTTCGATACGGTTATTCCTGTGACCCTTGAGCTCGCAAAGGCAGATGCCTCCTCCGGGTGGTGTTCCTCGCTCTTTATGATCCATTCATGGCTGCTTGCGCACTTTCCAGAAGCCGCCCAGCATGAGGTTTGGGCAAGCAACCCGGATGCACTTATCGCAACCTCTCTGTTTCCAGCAGGTCAGGCGAGTGAGGCTGACGGTGGCTATCGACTGAGCGGTAGTTGGGGATGGGCAAGTGGGGTTGACTCCTGCCACTGGATCGCCCTCAGCGCTAAAATCGCGGCATCGGCGGCAGATAAAGGGCCACAGCTAAGGGCCTTCCTGCTTCCCCGCCAGAATTTCCAGATCCAGGATACCTGGTTTGTGGCAGGGCTGGCAGCCAGCGGCAGTAACCAGGTGGTCGTTGAAGATGTTTTTGTACCGTTTGAACGGAGCGTTCCGCTCCAGGAGCTTCTTCAGGGACATGCCCCAGGTTTACATCTCAATCCAAGTCCCCTTTATCAGATCCCATTAGCGCTTGCCTACCCTTCGGTTGTGCCAGCTGCCATTCTTGGAACTGCTCTGGGAGCCTATGAAATATGGCGAGAAGCAAGTCGAAGCAAATGGAGGCAACCAATGCCGCAGCAAGTGGCTGCCCTGGCGCGTCATCAGATCCGACTTGCCGAAACATCTGCAGAGCTCGATGCGGCGTATCTCCTGCTACAGCGCGCTGTCGAGGTGCTGAGATTAGCGAGAGCTATTTCTCCTGAATTACATAACCGTACGCGCCGCGACTACGCTTACATTGTGCGCCTCTGCTTAAATGCAATTGAAAGGCTCTATCTGAATAGTGGAGCTGGTTCCAATTATGTGAGCAATCCGCTACAACGCTACTGGCGCGATATCCATGCGATGGCTGGGCATACAGGGGTAAGCTTTGATGCTGCTGGAGAGGCTTTTGGCCGCTTTGAGCTTGGTTTGCCTCCTGATCCACAAGACCTTTTCGCACCATCTAGCAAAGATGGCTAGGATTAGCCCTCCTGTCTTAGCAGGGCTGAAGGTGTTAACGGTTCTGCTAAAAAGCTGGCAAAAATGGAGAAGCGATCGGCTCCTTGCAACCAGGGCTGCAGTAAAGTTGCTCCTGAGGTATAGGTAAACGTATAGCTTTCATGAAATGGCCTTTGAAAGTAGGCGAGAGCTTGTTGCGCTTGTCTATCATCGATGCGCAAGTATTGCTTGAGATAGTCTTTCACCTCGCCCTCTTTTCTCCCTTCGTGCAAGAGCAAGATGGCATTTCTGCGCACTCCCATCCATAAGGCACCAACGGGAGATTCCCATTGAGCTTCTTCAGGCGTTATTTTCACTCCTGCCTGGGGAAGAAGCTGCTCAGTTAACCAATGCTGCTGTTCCTCGGGCGTAAAGAGTAGCGTAGGTGCCAGCGTAGCTAGACCTTCGCTGATTACAGCCTGTGGCGAGATAAGCAGGCCAATGGCTTGTTCCACATACCCACGTTCGTGAAAGAGTTGCTGTTCCTTAAGTGCTAATTCTGTATGATGGCCTGGATAGCCTTCGTGACAGGCAAATGGTAGCATATCGCGAAAAGAAGTGAAGATGTCGAGATTGATGTCTATGCGTGAACGAAAGTTGCCAAGGTATTGGTTGTTGGCACGCCATTTTTGTCCTTGTACGAGCTCGACGCTGATGGCTTCGTCAAGCGGAACATCTACAAAGGCTTGTGTGCGACGGCGTGTTTCGGCGAGGGCTTGATATGCAAAGCTAACAATCTGCTCTGATCGTTCTGGCGGAAGCGCCAGGCGCTGCTCCAGGGCTACTAGGCGGGTTAGAACATCTCCTGTTCCAGGCAAGGTCTCTTCGGCCCTGGCCCACGCTTGTTCGAACTCTGTTTCCGGTGTTTTAGTGAGAGGCAGAGAGAGATCAAAGCAGAGCCGAAGTTCATCGTCTAGTGAGAAGGTTTCTCCGCAGAGTCTCCGACAGATGGTATGCATAGCACGGACCTGTTTGTTGATAAATGTGGCTCGTTGCGATTCTAGGTCAAGGTGTGCTAGCATCGCGCCGAGTTCTTCGGCGTTTTGCAACAACACGGGAGCCGGAGTAGGTGGCTCGTTCTCTACCTGCGCTTTCCAGATAGGCGGGCCATAATAATAGTCCACCAGGAGACTGTCTTTTGCGATTAGCCGCAGAACCTTATCAATGCGAAATGCTAACAGAACATAGGCTTGAAACCAAGCATCATTCATCTTCTTTTCCTTGTTCCCTATTTACCCCGAATTCCGATTCCTTATCTAAAATAAGGATATTTGGTTGCTTTGAGTATAGAGTGACTCTGAACTAAAATACAGATAAAAAGAGAGGAAATTTCCTCTTTTACCTGAGTGATATTAGGTAAAGCTTCATAATATCCTTAGAAAGTCAAAGCCGCTCCCTCTACATAATGCCTGGCTATGGAATAGCGGGTACATACCACGCATATAATTCATACTTTGTTGGGCAACAAAAAGATGGAAAATAAGTATAGTGCAGCTCTCCAGCCTTCCCGGGCGGTCATGGCAATTTATAAACTTCAATTTGGACTGCGAAGTACTATCGAATGGAACAAATTGACCTTTATACTTACATCAGCGGCTCTAGAATTCAGGCGGCAGGAGGCCCGTGCTCGAAGATAGGCATCCATGCTGAATGCCTGCTCTAGAGCTTGGCGGGATGCTACCCGTTGTTAGAGGAGTGACAGAAATGAATAGAGATAAACGAGGTAGAGCATGAATGATACCATGGTCATGCGCCCAAAACTGAAACAAGACTCAGTTTTTTTGCAAGTCCAGGGAGGAGCATTTCTTCGCAGCGACACAACAGCGTTTCTGCTAAAGGGCAAGTCTATCTACCGTTGGCTTTCAGCTCTCATCCCATATATGACAGGGGAGCATACGTTAGAGGAGATATGCGCTGGCCTCGGACCCGGACAACATGAGATGGTGACCCAACTTGTGGAGACGCTTTTACAGAGAGGTGTGATAAAAAACTATGTTCCCGAAGCTTCTGATCGACTTGGAGAGACTGAAACAAACTATTTCAAATCGCAGATCGAATTTCTAGATCATTTTGTTGATCGCCCATTAGAACGCTTTAAAGCTTTTCGTGAGAGCCGTTTGTTGCTTGTGGGCTCAGGAGAAACCCTTCTTTCTCTCGCTATTTCTCTTCTGCGCAATGGGTTGCAAGAAATTATGCTGGCTAGCTCTGATGAGCCGATCGCTTCTATTCGCAGTATCCTGGAAAAAGAGATTAAGCTGTTGCGTCAACATGACGTCGAGGCAACACTTACACTAATAGATCTTCAAACTCTTCATGCTGGGATTTCTCCAGATCACTTTGATCTGGTTGCCTATTGCTCAGATAAAGGAACATTGCAAGAAATTCTGGCATGGCAGCAGCGGTGCCTCCTTGTTGGCCTTGCTTTCCTACCGGCAGTTGTTTTTGGGGAATGGGCTAGCATCGGTCCCCTGGTTGAAGCGACAGGAAAGCCATGCTGGCTTTGTGCACAGATGCGCTTGGCGGCCAATGAAGAAGAGTTGCAGAGCAGTGCAAGGTGGAGAGAATTGGCGTTAGGTAGAAGCATTAACAGGAATACTGGCAATTGTTGTGTTCCGCAAGCGCGAAGAATTGGAAACGGATTAGCATTTGAGCTATTCAAACTGCTTACCGGGGTGCTGCCAGCGGAGACAAAAGAGCGCATCCTCTTACAAGATCTCGAAACTCTAGAGTCATATTCAGCCCCTCTAGTTTTTCATCCCCTCTGTCCATCTTGTTCTCATATGGACGTCGATATCGCTATCCAGCAAATGCAAGAAATCATAGCAGGAAAACATGATAAGGAATTTGCCTCGGATGAAGAGATGCTTCTCCAGGCTGATCCACTGGTCAATAAGCGGACAGGGCTTTTCAAAGAGTTTATTGATGACAAGCTGATCCAGCTCCCATTAAAAATGAGCCACCTGCGAGCTGGTCCCCCGACATGTCCACTTGCAGGAAATATTGCAGTCACCACATTTAGCACTGAGACGCTGCTGGAAGCCCGTTCATATGCCCTGCTGGAAGCCAGCACCCGCTATGTGCAAAGCTTACCTGATAAGCGGGCTCTGCTCACCGGTAGTTTGCGGCAGTTAGAAGAGCGTGGACTATTTGCAGTTCCTGCCCAACAATTGACGACCTGGGCTGGCATCGCATCTTTTACTGGCGAGACCATCTGCGAGTGGTCTCCGGCCTTTGCGCTGTTCTCACAACGGCTCTGCTACATACCTGCGGCGGCAGTCTATTCCTTATCATCGCTCAACCACGCTTATCTTTTTGAAAAAACTACAATGGGATCGGGGACAGCCGCAACTTTTCATGAGTTGTTGACCAATGGCGTACTCGCTGCACACGCTTATGAGGAAATGCTCTCGGTTGTACAGGGGCATAACAGAGTTGTCCAGCTTGCGCTTGAAATGCTTGAAGACATTGGTCCTACTATTACATTCTTAATCCGTTGTGCATCCCATTTTGAGCGTCCCTATACGCTGCTAGAAATACAGTCAGAAACACCGATACACATTATCCTGGCCTCTACAACAGATGGTGCGGCGCAACAGATTACGGCTGTTGGCTTTGCACTTTCGGCTCGTGAGGCTATAAGGAGAGCGCTAACGAGCCTGGTAGGACAGTTGCAGCATCATCGATACGAGGTAAACATACCAGCGCTCAATGAAAGCCTCGTACCAGGGATTGCGCTTTCTGCTGATCTCATTAATAACAAGAACATAGCAAATGAACTGAGAAAGCCCGACGCTCCCTTTGAGCACCTGACGCATTATCTGCAAGAGCATGGCAGAGAGGCTATATTTATCAACTTGACTACTACTGATATCTGGGAGAAAGGTCCCTTTATGAGTGGAACCGTTCTACTAGCGCGTATTAATGCTCCATTACGAGCATAGTGAGTATTGAGCAATTTTGGTGAAAGGAGAATTTTCATGCTATCTGAGGAAATCCAGGAAAAAATTGGTCAATTAGATGCAGAGATCGGAGGAGAGCTTCATCAGTTGGAGGCAGAAACTTTTGAAGTTTTAGATTTTATGGACGCAGAACAAAATACGCCTCCATCCATGTGTACATCGACCAGCTGTACAAGCACGAGCAGTACAAGTAGCTGTACCAGTACTACTTCTTGCTCGTAAATTTTTTCGCTGCACAGGAGCATTTTGATGATAATGCCGGAATCAAAGGAAAAACTGAGCCTGATAGAGACAGGGTTGCAGGAGGATCTCGACCAATTAGAGATGGAAACGTTCGAGATCGAGGATCTGCTTATTGATAGTGAACATGCTGCCCCTCAGTCTTCCAGTGAATGTAGCTGTATCTGTAGCACCAGCGCCAGCGCTACTACCTCCTGTATCTGATAAGCCCATATATTGTGACTCGGACTACAAGGAGAAATTTATGTTAACTCAGGAGCTAAAAGAGGAACTCCAGCAATTAGAAGTAAGGATAGGAGAGGAGTTTCGCTTATTAAAGGTAGATACTTTTGAGATTGAAGACTTCGAGGTTGAAGACCTCGCGGTCAATGTCGCCCAAGATTCAAATACTTATTGCAGTACCAGCACTTGTTGCAGTACTAGTAGTGGTTTTTGCATCTAGCATAAGAAGTTCCAGGCATCTCGGGAACTGAGAAAGAATTTCGGCGAGAGGAAGAGGGCAAATTCTTTTCGTTAAGTCACGGGGTAGTTCTTTTCTCAGAAGGGAACTACACAAAGTGATAAGACAAAATCGGGCCGGTTTCAACTGTTTAGGCAAATGCATGTGCCAGAAAGCGTCTCAATGCTTGAGTGTCGTCGCTTTTCGGCACATGGGCCTGGACATAGTAGTTGTTATGAATGGAGTGGAAATATTGCTAGAACTAGCACATCGGACCAGGATGCGCATCGAAATTACTTCTATCACCGCAGCTAGCCATGAGTGTTTATCACGTATTGAACAAAGCCTGATTGAGCGTATAAACACAGCGGGAGATTTAGAACTGCCCGATGACATCTCTGGCTTGACTATTAGCCTGGGTATATTGGGTATGCAAGACTGCGAAGCGATTATCACTGAACCTGCTCCTGCCTGGAAAGAAACGCCCACCTATCCGCTGAGATTCTATCGTAGCCAGCTTGTACTTGGTCCTCTCTATAATCCGGCGCGGCCCGATGCCCCCTGCCCACATTGCCTTGAGAGGCGCTGGCAGAGCAATCAACTAAAAGAAGAGCAGACAGCACTGCGTTATTCACAACAGCTCCAATGTATAGGGAATAATCCTTTTGTGACACCATTTGCCATAGAGAGCATATGGGCGATAATGATCCATGCATGGCGGCATAAACAAGCAGCCTCTCCAAGCGGGGAATATCCTTTTTATGTACTTAACCTCAAAACACTTACAACTGAGCGATATCATTTGCTAAAAGATTCCGCCTGCCCAATCTGTACACTTCTTCCAGCAGACACTCCCGCAGCGGCCACCATCCAGCTATCCGCGCGGCCAAAACCTGATATTTCCGCCTATCGCCTGGTCAAAGCTACAGACTATGATCTACCTCTGTCAGGTTTAATCAATCCTATTAGCGGTCTGCTGGGACCGGCGGCTGTGCCTGACCATCTTAACCCGCTCGTGGCCCCGGTGTCCGGAACCTTTCATGTACGCAATAGGCTTACCTGCCTTGATGCTTCCTGGGGAGGTCACGCAAATAGTTATCATCAAAGTCTATATGTTGGAATACTAGAAGGCCTGGAGCGTTATGTTGGGCATGCGTCACATAGTAAGCTGATTACTGTTACCGATTGCTATGAGAATCTTATCCCTCACGCGTTAGATCCGCGCGAATGCGGTGTATATGAAGAAAGCTTTTATCAGAAGCATGCCTCTCTCTTTGTGCCATTCACGCCAAAGCTAAAAATACCGTGGGTTTGGGGATATTCCTTTCGACATGCCCGGCCTATCCTGGTACCAGCGCAACTTGTATATTATCTAAATCACAGCAATGAGCATGCCACCTTTGTCAAAGAGTGTTCTAACGGCTGCGCTACTGGTAGTTGTATGGAAGAGGCTATTTTCTATGGGCTACTAGAGTTGATTGAGCGCGATGCCTTTATGCTGATCTGGTATGCAAGGCTAGCGCCACCTAGAATTGATCCGCGCAGTTGTTGTCAAGCGGAGACGCTCTTTGCCTTAGAGGGCATAGAAAAACTCGGCTACGATTTCTACTTATTCGATATGCGTCTCGATGTCCGGATTCCGTTAATACTCGGTGTTGCTAAGCTCAGAGAGCCAGGTTTAGGCAACCTTGTCCTCGCTGCCGGAGCCAGTCTAGATCCTGAGGATGCAGTACGTGCGGCACTCTGTGAGGTTGCCAGCTATGTGCCTCATTCCCATAGATATGTAGAGAACAGCTTAGAGGCTGTACGCGAAATGGTGCATGACTACTCTCAAGTAACAGAATTAAGGCATCATGCATTGCTCCATGGTCTGCCAGAGATGGCAAAACATAGCGATTTCCTCTTCCAGAATCCGTGTTCTCGTACATTAGAAGAAACATATCGGGATTGGGAAAAGATACGGCCACACAATCGGGATTTGCGCGATGATGCGCTCTATTGTATCGATGAGATCATGAAGCTAGGGATGGATGTAATTGTCGTTGATCAGACCAGCCCGGAACAGGCCCGCTTTGGGCTCCGCACGGCGAGTGTGATTGTACCAGGACTTCTGCCAATCGACTTTGGGTGGCAGAATGCGCGGGTGGCTCATCTTCCCCGTCTGCGCACCGTTCCGCGTACGGCTGGCTATAGAGAAACCGATTTTGAGATAGATCTGCGAAGCATCGTTCCTCATCCGTTTCCGTAATAGCTTTTGTCTTGGAGAGAAGCTGCTTTGTTTGAACAGGAAAATAGTATGTCAAATCAAAATATACAGGTCTGTAGAGATTACATTGAGGCTGTCTTCTGGCGCGGCAGAAAGGCGATGGAGCCAAAGAACTTTCGGCCTGACTGGGGGGATCAACCTTCGCGCTACAAAGTCTATCGACAGGTAGAACGTATCCCTTTGCCGATAGCATTACCGGCAACATCCTCATCGATGGCAGAGGTACTGGAGCGCTTTGACAATCCGCCAATTATCCCCAGAGGTATAACATATGAGGAGCTTTCGAGCATTCTCCTACTAGCGCACGGAACCATTAACCGCCGTTTAGATGTGAACTGGAATCGCGATGCACAAAAGCGCGCCAGATATACACAGGCAGCCTTTGGACGTGGCACTGCTTCTGGTGGCGGCATGTATCCGACAGAAATCTTTTGGGCCTGTGGAGCGGGAGGGAGGCTACAACCAGGGGTCTATCACTATGATAATGCTCATCATGCACTGGCTCGCCTCTATTCCGGCGATGTTACCAGACATATACATGCAGGGCTGGCAAACCATCCCCTGGCAATGAGCACGCGGCAGTTTCTCTTGATCTCGCTTAATTTCTGGAAGAACTCATTTAAGTACAGCTCCTTCTGCTACCATGTTGTCACTCAGGATCTTGGAGCTTTGCTTGGATCTTTACGCCTGCTGGCGGCGGCCTTCGCTTCGGATTTACCGTTCCTCTTCTGGTATCCTGATGAAGAATTTAATAAAGTTCTCGGCCTTGAAACAATCTTTGAGAGCGTCTTCGCTGTCGTTCCACTTCGCTTGGATTTGCCATTCGCAGATGATTCTCTTGTTGCCTCTCAACAATATACCCATCCCGAAAGGCTGCATGCGCCGCTGGTGAGCAAATCAAGCTTTCAGCGCTCCAAGGAGATCATCAGCTTTCCAATGGTTGAAAATGTGCATCTTGCATCCCTGGTTGCAGATGAGCTACGACCAGACCCTGAAGAAGCGTTTAGAGCTAGCTGCGATGAATTTGTAACTTCTGGTGAGAAGATACTTCTCCCTCGCCCTGCTACTGAGCTTTTACAAAATGATGTAATAGAAACGTTTAAAAAGCGCAGATCAAGCTTCGGACGTTTTTCCAGCCATGTTCCTCTCACACTTGATCAACTTGCTACTATGCTGTATTTTGCCTCTACCAGCGGCCATTATGCCTCTGACCTGAAAACAGAGCATGGCTTACCACACTTTACCCGCTTGATGATCTTTGTCAACAATGTGCATGGACTGCAGCGAGGAGCTTATGCCTATGATTGGCAATACCACTGCCTCTGGTCAGTGGCTCAAGGGGATTTTTCTCTCTTCCTACAAGAGTATTACCTTTTACAAAACTATAATCTTTCCGAAACAGCCGCTTTAGTCGCGATTGTTGGCAGACCAGAAAGACTATTTGAAGTTTATGGGAATCGGGGCTTGCGTATACTCAATGCTGAAGTAGGCCTTATGGCCCAGAACCTCTATATGGCTGCTACTGCTCTTTCCTTTAACTGTGGCGCGGCGCTTGGTTTCGATAATATCGCGCTAAATACTGCCCTTGGTCTTGATAAGACAGATCTGAGATCAATCCTCTTTCTGCTTGTGGGAAATGCGCCGGATGGCAAGGCAACATTTGAAGCTCAACTTTTTTAATCTTTGGCTGGAAGACGCTCTTTACCAATAAGGAGATACTTATAACTATGTTTGTCCAGGAAACTGAGCCAGTGTGCTTTCAGAGCACTCTCACACCGTATTTTTTGCTGCGTATGGGTGGCCTACCTCTCAATGTGCTAGATGGCTTACGTTTTGAACATACAAGCGAGTGGATAGAGGCACTTTTGTCGCTTGAGCAGGTGCTTGGTGAGCGGAAGGATCGACTCGTCGATGCGCTGCATGAGGCAGTTAGAATTCACAAAGAGCAAACCAGCCTACGGCGCACTCTGCTCAATCTCAAACGAGATGTTTTCAACATGCGTCAGCCTGATAATACTTCTACCATCAGGAATGTAGCCAATAAACTTTCTTCCCCCACACGCGAATGGCTAGAGGAGTGGGCCGATATTTGGGAACGCTACCGGTATGTACTTGCGCATGGCTCAGAGATTTTTCAAGTAGAAATGGACCGGAAACGAATTTTGCTTAAGCAAATAGTCAAGATTGAGGACTTTCGCAAAGGTGTTCTCCTCTCAAGCTCGGCGCTTGATCAGGCTATAAGCTCATATCTGACATCTGACAACCTACGACCCGGGCGCGCGGCCCGTACCGCTGAGCGCTCCTTAGTCGAGTATCTCTTACGCACCGCCTGTAAAACTAGCCCTTTTAGCACATTTACGACTGTCAACTCTGGCACTTTTGTGGCAGATGCTGACGGAACGGATACATATGAACGCGGGCGGCTTATTAGCTACGAGATCGACAAGGCTGAGAAAAAAAGCTTTATTCGCCTGAACGTTGCTATCCTGTCCAAACTATCTTCCTTACTGCTCTCCTGTGATAGCCTAAGACAGGATCTTCCAGTCCAATTCACACCTGGTTATCACATTCAAAACAATAGGATCAGATATCTCCGTCGTATTCAGGAGACAGAAGATGCCGGTGATGGTGCTTCTATCGCCCTGGATGCGGTCCATGAAAGCGTCTTCTATCTCCCGGTGGGAAAACTACTCACTGCACTGCTTACTTGCCTGGGAGACCGCAAGGTACCTTATGGGGAGCTCGTAGAGGATATCTGTAGCCTCCCAGCATGCCAGGGAGGAGAGGCAGAAATTGATCCGTATTTACAGCATCTCCTGCGCCTGGGATTACTCATTGTTCCTGATATACAGCTAGATATTCACAATGCATCCCCTATAAGCCGCTATTGTCAAGGGTTACGCGCGATTGGGGCGCCCAAGGCTGAGCGAGTTGCCAGGCTGTTAGATGAGATTGAAACTCTCTGCCAGATTTATGCTACAGCTACGATCTCGCATCGTCGTGAGCTGCTTGCCCAGATAAGCCAGCAGGTCCAGAAGTGTTATGCCGTACTCGGCCAGGAACAAACTATATCTCCTCGCACGCTGTTATATGAGGATACGGCTATACATTTTCGTCATCTGCACATCAATGAAAGCTCCTGGAAAGGCATTTTTAAACAAGTGGCTGAACTTCAGCAAATTTTGCCTATCTTTGATGTGAACCTGCCCAGAAGATTGGTCACAAGAGGATACTTTCAGGCCCGCTATGGAGAGGGGGAGCGCTGCGATGACTTTCTAGAGTTTGCCTACGAGTTTCGCCTTGGTTTCTTTGAACACTACTTGCAGGCAACAGGAATGGGTGCAGCAGGCAAGGATAGAGAGCAGGGCAAGCAATATATCAACTACTTCCAGCAGCCAGAGTTCATAATGCTTAATTCGGCACAGCAGGCTAGTATAGCTTATATACAGGCAGCCTATGAGCAACTTCCATTTGGAGCCAGGGAACTACGCCTGGATAATGATTTTATCTCGACACTTCTTCCTTATATTCCTGCTGAGCGCCGGCCTCTCTCTTCCCATACACTCTTCTCGCAATTTGCCAATGTCAATGGCGAGCCATTATTGATGATCAACCGCATCTATACGGGGCTGACATTGATGTTCTCGCGTTTCGCTCACTTTCTCAATGCAGAAGATGAGCATCAGCTGATAGCTGGTTTGCGTGCACATCTGGCGAGCCTGCAGCCGCCAGATGCAATTTTTGCAGAACTCAAGGGAGGCTATGACACCACCAATTTGAATTTACATCCTCAAGTGACTGCCTACGAACTTGTTTGTCCCGGCGATATCAGTAGCAGGCCTGCAGAAGAACAGATTCCGTTGAATGATCTCTCTATTCAGGATGATGTCCAGGGAGGGCGGCTGCGCCTCTACTCGCGGCGCCTTGGCAAGGAAGTCATTCCGCTCTATCTGGGCTTTCTAGTACCCCTGGCCCTTCCAGAGATCCAGCAGGTGCTATTAAATTTTTCATATAGCACAATGTCTGTATTGGATTTATGGAACGGCGTCAAGCGTGAGGATGCAGATGCATCCATCATATTTTATCCGCGCCTGAGATATAAGAATCTTGTCTTACAGAGAGCCCATTGGAGAGTCAAGCCCCAGGTCTTCCCTAGACGTGAGATCGGCCAGACTGATGCAGCTTTTTTTCTTAACGTCTCCCGATGGCGTAGAAAGTATGGCTTTCCGCTATGTGTTTTTGTAGCGCCAGAACCGTTTTGGAATGCTTTCTCTTCAGATGGAGCAGAAGGAGAAACAAAGCAAAAAATGCGTACCTACAAGCCCTTATACGTTGATTTTGAAAACTATTTTTCGATTGCACTGTTGGAGTCACTTATGCGTAATGTTTCAACTCCCATCGTAATCAGCGAAATGTTACCAGATCGTGAACAGCTCTGGCTCAAGCATAATGGCCAGGCCTACGTTAGCGAGCTTGTGTGGGAAACTAACTCTTTTGAAGGAGGTCTTCATGGTGAATAACTGGCTTAGTATCCACATTTTTTATGCAAGTAATCCCTTACCACTGCTGACAGAGATGCTGGAACCTCTGGTAAATAGCTTGCGGGCTCATGGCCTTATACAGCGCTACTTTTTCATTAGATATTGGCAAGAAGGACCTCATGTACGTTTACGCCTTCTCCTCACCGAAAGAGCCATGGAAGAAAGGGTCAAGCGAGAGGCAGAGGAAGTTATTAATGCTTACCTGAGGAGACGGCCTGCACTCTATGATGCAGAAAATGAGCAAATGCAGTCTTTTTATAAAGATATGTATATTATAGAGTACGGTCAGCAAAAGTGGGATGAAACCTATGGTACTGAGGGAAGAATGCCCCTGCGCCCGAATAACTCTTTACACTATATAGACTATGAGCCTGAGTATAACCGTTATGGAGGCCGCGAGGGTGTTGAGGTCGCCGAATGGCATTTTGAGAAATCGAGCGAGATTGTGCTGAAATTAATAAGCTCGACCAATCTGCATGTGCGCACCATCCTGTTAGGCCTCTCTATTCAGCTAACTCTTCCACTCTGTTTCGGTCTGCTAGAAGATGAGCAACGCGTAATCAAGTTTCTCACAAACTACGAGAGCCATTGGCTGGAGAATTATCACAAAGATAGCTCCTCTAGCGCTGCAACTTTTGAGAAGAAATTCATGAGAATGTCTTCCCGTTTACAGCAGCGTATAGCTGAAATCCGTAGCTATGCGCTGCAGGACAAGTTAGAGACTTTAACCTCAGTAGAGCGCGCATGGATTGAGCATATTCGTGAGCTGAGAGAGCGCATCGATATCCTGGTAGCGGCAAGGAAATTGATCTTCCAGGATCGTGTACAAAATCGAGCGTTTATTCCAGAGCTACCTCTGCAGGCATATAACATTCTCCTGGGCAGCTATGTCCACATGACCAATAACCGTCTGGGAGTCCTGATCCTTGATGAGATTTACCTCGCCTATCTACAGAGACGCGCCCTGGAAGAAGCACAAAAGACGTCAGCACTACAAAGCGTTTCGGCATCGCATGAGGTTGGTTTGTGATGTCCGAGGACAGCAAGGATTTTCTACCACACTTGCGCGATGACATCATCCTTGGCCCACCTCTCCGTGCCGGGAGCACAACTGTCTATTATCTGAAAGACAAATTTACCAATTGTTTCTATCGCATTGGAACGAAGGAACATTTTTTGCTTGAGAGGATGGATGGAAGCCGCTCCTTGCGAGCGTTGAGCGATGCCTACGCTGCTGAGTTCGGACGTGCCCTTAACGGGCGATCCTGGGCAGGACTCCTCACCTTGCTTGAAAAGCGCCAACTCCTGGAGAATACGGCTAATGTCACAAGACTTGAAGAGCTAAAAAGAGAGGTAGACAGGCGAAAACGCAGGGAAAATCGTGGGTTTCTGCGCAGGCGCTTTCCGTTAATGCAGCCAGATAGCTTTCTTGAAAAACTGCTTCCCTATTTCCAGTTCATGTTCCAGCGCGCTTTTGTGCTGCCGGCACTTTTATGTATTGTGTCGCTAGAAGTTTTCGTCGGCTTTCATATATCGGCGCTAGTTGCTGACGCCTGGGCAGCCCGAAGCAGTAGTTGGAATTATCTCTTGTTTGTGTTATGTGTCTGGTCCTTTACTATTATCCACGAGCTTGCCCATGGCCTGGCTTGCAAAAATTTTGGCGGTTCGGTAAGCGAAATAGGGCTGATCTGGCGCTATTTCGTTATCTTTCCTTATTGCAAGCTAGACGATGTTCTGCTCTTTCACAAGCGTTGGCACCGCGTTTATGCCTCATTTGCTGGTATCTTTGTAAATTTTCTTTCAGTGATACCTTTCGCTCTATTCTGGATACTAGCGCCTGTACCTAGCCTGCTTCACGCTATAAGCGCCCTGATGCTGCTTTCATTTAATATAACGATTTTTATAAGAGTGTGTCCTAGCTAGAACAATGAGCCGATAGTTCAGAGAAAGGAGAGTTCAGCCGAAAGCACAACTCGAAAGGAACGAACCAAGATGTGTGAGCCAATCAAGCGAAAACGTTACCCGTCGGATCTGACCGATGCGCAATGGGAGCTGATCAAGCCGTTCATCCCAGCAGTCTCTGCCCAGGCCACAACGGCCCTTCACGAGCGACGAGAAATCGTCAATGCTATCCTCTATGTGTTGCGCACAGGCTGCTCATGGCGACAGATGCCGCACGACCTGCCCAATGGCAAAACGGCCCATCACTACTTCCGCATCTGGACGCAGGCGGGGATTTGGGAGCCCATCATGGCCCACCTGCGCCGACAGGTACGCACCCAGATGGGGCGGGACCCGGAACCCAGCGCTGCGATCATCGATAGCCAGTCGATCAAAACGGCTCCCGTGCCAGGAAGCGACAAGGGCTTCGACGCGGGGAAAAAAAATCTATGGGCGTAAACGCCACGTGCTCGTGGATACGCAGGGTTTCCTTCTGGCTGTCAAAGTGCATGCCGCCAACATCGTGGATCGCGTGGGGGCCAGGCTCTTGCTCAGCCAGTTGCCGCGCTCTTTCCCGCGTCTGTGCCACCTCTTTGCGGATAAGGGCTATACAGGACCATTGCTCGACTGGATTGCGCAGCGATTGCACTGGACCACAGAACTGGTGCCACAGGCTCACAATAGGTCCCATCAGCACTGGATCCTCGTGGACGGCCAACCGGTTCTGCTGCCCCGGCCCAAGACGGGTTTTCAGGTGCAAAGGAAACGATGGGTCGTCGAACGCAGCTTGGCCTGGTTCACCCGTTTCCGCCGCTTAGCTCGCGACTACGAAGGGCTCACCACCAGTTCAGAAGCCTTTCTTCAGCTCGCCTCGGTTCGGCTTATGCTTTCGCGCTTATCTCCTTTCCGCTACTGATTCTTGTGGTTAGGACACTCTCTAAATTTTCTGCCGTTTATCGAGCTGGATGGTTACTTTATGCTCAATCATGCTCTCAATATGGCGGATCTACGGCAAGAAGCCCATCAGTTTTGTAAGCGAAGTCTGCTGAAGGTGCTGTTCAAACAAGGTAAGGGGAATGTAGGTTTTTCGCGGCGGGATGCGTTTATCTACCTGACGTATGGTTGGTTCTCTCTGATCGCCACTGGCGCATTTCTTCTGCTTATGAGTATCTCCTGGTTTATGCTGCTAAAATATTGGTTTGGTGATATGCTTGCCTGGGGAGTGGTTTTACTGATTGCTGTGGGGTTTCTCTTTAGAGAATTGAGCAGGAGAAAGTTTCTTCCTGTACCTCATTTTCTGCGGCAATTCTTTGGGCTTCATTGAGCAGGCCAAAGCCAGGAGCCTGTGCTAATCATAGCCGCTAATGCCCAATAAGCAAGTGGACAGGAGCACTTAACAGAGAGCCGATCTTTCCTCCATAAATTTGCCTGATTCTGTGTGCAAGTTTTTTCGTTCCTTATGGCGACCGCAGGGGGCGAAGAACTGGGCACGCCTAATTACCTCTTCGCAGCAGCCACATACCGCGTAATAATACTGCTTAAGTTTATTACAGCTCAGAATATACAGTTTTCTCTCCCCTTCAGTACTATAGTCAGGTGGAAGAACAACGAGAGCAGGATAACCTTTGTATAGAGTGAGATAGATTTACTACGCGCCAAATTTATTATAGGAAATACTTGAATATGTCATGGGATGACATATAACTGCGCAGAAAAGGAT
This sequence comes from Ktedonosporobacter rubrisoli, assembly GCF_004208415.1. Classification (GTDB taxonomy): domain Bacteria; phylum Chloroflexota; class Ktedonobacteria; order Ktedonobacterales; family Ktedonobacteraceae; genus Ktedonosporobacter; species Ktedonosporobacter rubrisoli. The sequence continues at coordinate 10,901,144 of NZ_CP035758.1, forward strand.
AATAGCTATTCTTGCGCCTAACTAACAGGTTTAGGAGGAGACAATTGCGTGACTATAACACATAGTAATGCCGAAACCTTTGGCGAACTCCTTAACGCTTTTCGCAAGCGAATGCATCTTACACAGCAACAGCTTGCCGAAGCAATTGGCATGCATCGTCATGCGATTAGTAGATGGGAGCAAGGAGTAGTTCTTCCGGCGAGCAAGGCTATTGTGCTTGAACTGGCCCGCCGCCTATGTTTGAACGACATGGAAGCGCGGAAATTATTGGAAGCGAGTTTAGTGGCGCCACTTCCTTTATGGGGAGTGCCTTTTCCCCGCAATCTGTTTTTTACTGGACGCAAGAAAATTCTTAAGACATTGCATCGATATCTTGGGATCGATTGCGCTAAGGCCGGACCTCAGGTTTATGCCTTAAGCGGCCTTGGGGGTGTGGGCAAAACGCAAACTGCGTTGGAATATGCTTATCAGTATTGCATAGAATATAATGCTATCCTTTGGATCGATGGTGAGAATATTGAAAGTATTTTGTCTAGTCTGCAGCGTATTGCCGAGTTATTACGCTTGCCAGAGAAAACCGAAATGGAGCAGCAGCTGGTTGTCAAGGCGGTTCAAGGTTGGCTTGCGACCCATGATAACTGGCTCATTATCTGGGATAACCTGGAAGATATAGAATTGCCGCATCGCCTGCTTCCTCCAGGGCCGCATGGCGCGTTTCTATTTACTACACGTCGCCAGACGCTCGGAACCCTTGCTTGCCGAATAGATCTGCTGCCTATGGGACCAGAAGAAGGAATACTGTTCCTGTTGCGACGGGCAAAAATACTAGAGCCAGATGTTACAATTGAGCAGTTACCTCAAGCGGCTCTAAACATGCCAACCGAATATGCTGCAGCCTCAGAATTGGTGACAACCCTGGGCGGATTGCCTCTGGCCCTCGATCAGACTGGGGCTTATGTAGAAGAAACTGGTTGCAGCTTGAGAAGCTATCTAGCCTGCTTCAAACAGCAGAGAGCATATCTGCTTAATCGTCGTGGCTGTCCGGTTGGTGAACATCCCCATTCTGTAACAACAACCTTTCTCCTTGCCAAAGAGAGAGCAGAGCAAGAACTTAACAATATTGTGGATCTGTTGTATGTCTGCGCATTCTTGCATCCTGAGGCTATCCCGGAGGAGCTCTTTTGCCTTGGAGCTATACATCTAGGACCAACCCTTGCACCTATAGTAGCGGACCCTATTCAATTCGACCTTGCCCTGGCAGCGCTACGTACTCTTTCTTTGCTTCAGCGCCAGCCCCAAACACAGACGCTTTCCCTTCATCGGCTGGTCCAGGCTGTTTTGCGAGACTGTATAGGGCCTGCCGAGACACGGATATGGAGCGAGCGTGTAATTCGTATGGTTAATGCCGCCTTTCCCGAGGAAATAGCTGCTACCAGTGTCCAATGTGAGCGCTATCTGATGCAAGCCCTGGCCTGCCTCCCGTTGATTGACCTGGCTAAAGATGCACTTTTTGAGGCGGGGGAGTTATGCTATAAGGCAGGAGGATATTTGATGGCACGTGGCCGCTATGAGGAGGCCGCGCCATTACTGGAGCAAATGATCACTTTGGGAAAGCAGTATCCCAATTTTGATCAATCTACGATGATCTCCTGGTTAAAGCGACGAGCGGAACTTTCCTGGCGACAGGGCAACTATGAGCAGGCTGAGGAACTGCTCTATCAGGAATTGCAGCTTGAAAAACGTTTGCTGGGACTACATCATCCCCAGACAGCTAGAACGCTCAATAATCTAGCGATGGTATATGATGAGCAAGGAAATTTCGAAGAAGCTGAGCCTCTCTATCAACAGGCTCTAGACGTGAAGGAGCATCTGGCTGGTCCTGAACACCCTGATACTGCCGCCGCGCTTAACAATCTGGCCTTCTTGAATTGGTTTCATCGAAAGAGATATGCAGAGGCCGAGCGCCAATATCTGCGGGCATTAGCCATCTGGGAACGAAAATTGGGACCCGAGCATCTGGATACTGTATTTTCGCTTATAGGCCTGGCAGATATGTATCAGAGCCAGGGGAGAAATGAAGAGGCGGAGCCATTATACTTGCGCGCCTTAAGTATTCGAGAGGCGCAATTGGGCCTTGAGCATCCCGATATTGCATTTCCTCTCACGGGCCTGGCCAACTTATACCGAGATCAAGGGAGAAATGAAGAGGCGGAGCCATTATACCTACGTGCCTTAAGTATTCGGGAACAACGAGTAGGCCCTGAGCATCTCTATACAGCTATTACACTCGCTGGTCTGGCTAATTTATATCGAGATCAGGGCAGATATGGAGAGGCGGAGCCATTATACCTGCGCGCTTTGTTGATAAGTAAACGATGTTTGGGGGAGGCGCATCCAGAAACAATAAAGATCGGCGCTGACTATAGTATCCTGGTCGCGCAAAGAAACGATGGTGAGAAACCGCAGAAAGATAAAAGATGAGCGGCCCCTTTGCTGGCTCGATTTGCGCAACCTCTGCAACATATGTCCTTGCCAGACAGGGCCAGGCGAGTGCGGCAGCAAACAAAGCACCGCACCACACCTTATGTATTCTCAATTGGATGCATAGGCCGTAAGAGACGGGGTGGAGCGTAGGTAGATAGCTTTTGCAAATCAATATCTGCTAAAGCACGCTAACCTTCTTCCTCTACTACTGGCTAGCCATTTCGGCCTCAAGAAAAATCAGAGAAATGTTTCTCTTTTCTTGTCATACCACCTCTCTCCCGCATTATCTAGCGAACCAAGGCGATATCGATCAGTAGCCCATTGCGAAATACTGTTTGGAACACCATCAAGATCATCCTCCCACCACTGTGGATAGTTCTGGATATAGTCTTTCAACTTGTTGTAGGCCTGCGTTTTCACGCCATTTTGTGTAATACTCATCCCATTGTTGCCTTCATCCATTGTGAACCAGAAAATCTTTGTCACCAGCAAGGAATTGCGCGCATCATCCAACTCTTCTTCCATATAGTGTGCAACCTGCTCCTGGGAGACCACGCAATTAGGGTTCTGGTTGACTGCGCTGATCGTCCAGCCTGTCTCCGTGACCCAGATAGGCTTAAAGACATAGTTTTCTATATCAGCCTGCGCGATGGCATCAACGATCTCATTAAAGCGTGGCCAATCGGGATCATTGCCCACATTAGGATCATAGGTGCAAAGATAGTAGTGGAATGCAGCCACATCAAATTTGTCTGCATCTCCATGCTGATAAAGGTAGGCGTACCAATCGTGTTGATGTTGCGGGTCTTTCCAGAAAAGCCCGGTTCCTACCACAAGCATGTGCCTGTCCACACGTTTAATCGCATCGTAGGCCGCGGCAAGCACAGGTGCGTAGAAGCTTGGCTGGCGGCATTGCTCGGACTCAGGAATGGTTCCGAACTTGGCATCATCCCATTCCTCGTTGCCGATCTGGAGAGCTTGGATGCGTCCATGCCCATGCCGTCCATCGTAGCGGGTGGCAAGGGCAGTTGCGAACTGAGCCATATCGGCGGCGCCGGGGAATTGCTTGGAGAACTTGCCATCTGCCGTCGTGCAAGTCTGAGTCAGATGAAAATCAGGAGCATTGCGAATAGGGAAGACCAGGTTCACATGCCCTGCATTGGCCCGACTGACTGTGCTATCTAGCGTTGACCAGTCATAGACACCGGGAGCTGTCTCGATATCTGACCAATCAAGCTGACTACGGACCCAGCTGAGCCCAAGGTCGTGCATATCAGCGACAGCCTGATCGGTAAATCTGCCCTGCACATCAGTAAAGCCATAGGGATTGCTATAAAAATCAGACCGAAAAGAGGTCAACTGTGACTTTAGCGCTGCATTTGCTTTCGGATGATAGACGAGTAATGATGATACAATAATCACGAGAGCAGCCAGCAGCACTAAGAGCCCAAACCGCTTCCGTGCAGTTTCCGCACTACGCATGACGGATCTTTCCCTCCAGTAACGTACATTCTTTTCTTGATGGACATATGTCTCTATAGAGATATATAGAGGTTTTGAGCCATTCGCCAGATCAGCTTTTCTCCATTCTAGAGCAGAACGGAGACAAAGGCCACGACATTTCCCAGACATTTTCCCAGAACATAATTGATGCGTCCACTGTTATTTAGCACTGACCACCAGCCTTAATCTGATCAGGCCGTTGAAGACATAATACACCCTTTTTCTTCTATAGCAAGCCTATTGGTATAAAATGAATATGCACTAGCACATAAGTACATATTTCTCTGCATCAATCGAGTTTTGCTGGAGATTTAGATATTATATCATCTTGTAAACGAGTTCTTTGTTTGTGCGCGAAAAGTTGAGAGAATAGGCTATATAAAATCGCACATAGGAAGCTGTGGGCAGGATCAATGGAAGGAAGGGAGCGCAGGTCCGCTCTGAGAAGTTGCATATAGAACTGACGGCGTTCTTGTTGCGGGGGCTGTTCTAACCCAACAGGCGACACCCCAGGATAAGTAGCCAGAGATAGGCATCTATGGAAGCTGCATGCCCTATGCTGGCTTATTTGATAGCTCCTGCCGTCAGGCCGTGTACAAGGTAGCGCTGAATGAACATGATAAGAATAACCATCGGCACAATAGCGACAACCCCGCCTGATGCAAGCTGCGACCATAGAGTCGCATATTGGGTAATAAAGCTTACAATACTTACTGGTAAGGTCATTGCTTGTTCATTTGCCGTGAGAAATAGGCCGAAGAGCAGATCGTTCCAAGTGAACAGCATTGCCATAATGGCCGATGCCGCCAGCCCTGGCGCTACCAGAGGGAGGACTATCCTGCTGAATACCTTGAGATATGAGCCGCCGTCTACCAGGCCCATCTCGTCTATTTCCTGCGGAACCTCGGAGAAAAAGGAGACCATCAGCCAGATTACAAACGGTAGACTCGTAAGGGTATAGGCTATTATCAAGCCAAGTAATGTATTGTATAGCCCAAGCCCTTTCAAGATCTGATAGAGAGGGATAATAAAGGCAACGGGAATCGTCATGCGAATAATCAAGATGAGAATCCATACCAAGCCAAAGATGAATTTAGGGAAGCGAAAGCGCGAAAGGCTGTAAGCTGCCAGGGTGCCAACGACTAGAGCGATGAGCGTAGAGCCAAGTGTCACCACAACGCTGTTAAAGAGAAAGGCCGTAAAGTTAGCGAAAAAATATTGGTAGCCAGCCAGCGAGAGGTGGCGCGGGAACAGGCTGGGAGGCGACGTCAATATCTCATTGTTCTCCTTAAGAGATGTGCTGATTAGCCAGTACAGGGGGAAGAGCGTCCAGAGTAGAAAGACAAGTAAAGCTAGCCATTGGGCATACAAGAGTATTCGACGTTGCAGGCTCATAGCTTGTCTGGCCGGATGAGCCAAACCAGCAGGCCAGGCTTTTTTGTCGGGAAGCGTCGCTTGTTTGCTACTATCCATGCAAATACTTCCTTCCCATGAATACATAGTAGCCACCAACGATGATAAGCATGAGAGCAAGGACCAGGAAAAGTTCTGCATCGGCCAGGCCAAAGTTGAGTTCAGAAAAAGCCGTTTTAGAGAGCTGAAGGCTCACAAAAGTCGTTGCAGCCCCGGGGCCACCGCCGGTCATGGAATAAACCTGGTCAAAGATACGGATAGCATCGATGGTGCGCAGACTTAGTGCCACCAGGATAACTGAAGAGAGAAGCGGTAAGGTCACTTGAAATAAGGTCTGCCAGAAGGAAGCACCGTCGATCTGGGCTGCTTCAAATGGCTCGTCTGGTAGAGCTTGCAGCCCCGCTGTCACGATCAAGAAGATGAAGGGAATCCAGATCCAGAAATCCATAAATATAATTGCTACCACAGCCCATAATGGATTACCTAACCAGTCGATTGGTGGCAGGTGTAGCAGGCGGAAAAGATAGTCGAGAAAGCCATATTGCGGCAGGAATAAAAGCTTCCAGACGATACCTGATACAACTGGCATAATGATAAAGGGGATGATCAGGATGGAGCGCACAATTTCACTAATGCGCCTGGGCATTTTCTTGCCAAGAGATGTAATAAGCAGCGCCAACGCAATACCAAGAACCATTTCTATTGGAATAGCAATCACAGAATAGAGTAACGTCAGTCCGATTGAGTTCCAGAAAAGGGTATCGTGGAACGCATCAGCCCAGTTTGTGAGGCCCGTAAAGCCTGTTTGCTGTCCCAGGAAATAGGAGTGCAGACTGGCATTTATAGCATAACCCAGGGGATAAATCATCAGGATGAGCAGCAGTAGCAGAGCTGGGAATAGAAAGCCATACTTTGTTAGTCTGGCACTATACATAAATACCCTCCATTTGCTTATGACATCTGACAAGCTTGCATATGTTCAGCAACAATTTTGAGTGATTATATGCCTGCTATTACCAGGCCTGGCCCGCGATACAACCAGCACGGCTGTATCGCGGCTTTACAGGATAACCGGTTGGTTAGTTACATGCCTGACAGGTTGGAAGGAGCTAACTGCTTAACCCATTCTGGGACATGTACTGGTCAATCTCATTGGAGGCTATTTGCAAAGCTTGCTGAGGAGTTTCCTGCCCCAACTCTACCTTGACTAGCTCATTCCCTAGAGCAGTTTCCACGTGGGGCCATGCCGGCGTGCGCGGGCGCATATGGCTCACTTGTAGCGCATCATAAACTGGTTTATAGAAAGGCCACTTCTGATCGATGGTAGTATCGAGGAGCACCGATTGCAGTGTTGGAAGATCATCGCCGCTGCTGCCGTACTGTTTTTCCTGTTGCGCTGAGGTGAGCCATTTCATAAACTGAAAAGCCTCGTCTGCGTGAGCTGAGTTCTTGGCAACTCCTATAGACCAGACCCCTACAACCGGAGCCTGGCGAAGTGCGCCTGAACTATCTTTCATGCCTGGTACTGTTGCGATGGCTACATTCGCAGGCATCTTGCCAGCCCAGCCGCTTGGCCAGATCTCGGCCATTGCCGCCTGATTTTGCTCCATTGCATTGCCAACCTGGTCAGCGCCAAAGGATGCAGAGCCAGAGGGGCCGTAGCCAAAGAGCTTCTTCCACTCTGTGAGCGCAGCGATGGCCTGGGGCGAGTTCAAGGCACTCGTCCAGTTACTCTTAAAGTATGTTCCACCATAGGCCCATAGCAACGGCGTGAAGTCAGCAACACCACTATTGCCGCCCTGGCCGCGCAGGACAAAGCCACTTACGCCTGTGCCCTTCACCTTGTCGGCCAGCGTGTTTACGTCATCCCATGTCCACTGCTGAGGACTAACGCCATATTTTTGGGCAAGATCCTTACGATAGAAGAACATGAGCACGTTAGTTGTAATCGGCAAAGCATAGTAATGAGGGGCAGTATTCTGATCGACCCCTTTAGGGGCTAGCTCTGGTTTGGCTGGAGGCCATTGATCGACCTGTAACGCTCCTGAAACAAAGCCCTGGTCGGCAGCATTAAAATTGCTGAAATGGTCGAGCGGATAGAGGTAATTACCGCTGGCAAATGTAGGTATCCAGGGGTCATCCATAAAGAGGATGTCGTAGTTAGCAGTATTTGAGGTTGCCGATTGCACCTCTTTAGAATATAATTGATCGTACTCAAAAGAGGTAAATTGTATAGGAATGCCTGTTTGCTTGGTATACTGGGGACCAAGGGCCTTAATGGCGTCTGCTTCAGGGCCGGAAAATACAGCAACATTGATCGGAGCTTTGGCGGTACTTCCGTTTTTACTACTGTTTTGTGTGAAAGAGCCGCCACAGGAACTGAGAATGAGTAGAGATAGCAAGGTAACCAGGACAAGGAATGATTTTTTGGCTAACATTACAGCGCCTCCCTTCTCGTAAAAAGAGAAACCGGTTTCCTTAATAGCTATGTAGCGAGATATACCATATCATTAACGAAAAGTCAAGTAAATCAAGAAAAAGTTCAATATTCCATTAAAACCTCGTTTTACTATCTATGGGCTTTCTCATCAGTCAATGTTCTTTGGGAACTCCTGGCAGCCTCCACATTTGTCTAGTTAATTGGCATAGCCAGCGCCTTGGGGGTATCCATGTCTCTTGACAAACTATTCATTTTTTGTTACTATCCTTGCTGTATCAATGTACTAATACACTAATAGATAAAGACAAAAAGATGGCTATCTGGCTACAGATCAATCTACGCAGTAACGTCCCAATTTATGTGCAATTGGTGGAGCAGATCAAGCACGCCCGTGGGTGCGCTTTCCAGGAGAGACGCTGCCTTCGGTGCGCGAGCTGGCCAGCGAGCTCTCCATTGCATCCAACACGATCGTCAAAGCTTACAACGAGCTCCAACGCCTGGGCTTCATAGAGAGTCGTGCGGGCACGGTTGCCGAGCGCATGCGCATCTAACAGCAAGAAGCACTCTTGGAGCGCGTGCACCAGGTGGTCCATGATGGTAGCCGTCTGGGACTGAGCGCCGACGCCTTACGCGTCCACTTTGAGCATGCCATCATGCAGTTCTATCCTGAATGCCAATGGCAGAGGGAGAAGTTATGAAACATAATGAAACAATAAGGCAAAAGGACACTGCCAGGCCATGGGAGCCAGAGGAGAGCGCGGCCATAGAGCTCGTCCACTTCAGCGCCTCCTATGGAGGAAGATCGGTCCTCCACGATGTGAGCTTCACGGTGCCTCGCGGCTCGATCTTCGGCTTGTTAGGAACCAACGGAGCTGGCAAAACCACGACTATCAAAACCCTGCTGGGCTTTCGTCCGCCTCAGAGTGGGATGGTGCGGGTGCTGGGCTATGAGGTAGGCAGACAGCAGCAAGCGATCAACGCCCTGGTGGGCTCGGTGAGTGAGCAGAGCAGCCTCTACGATGGGTTGACCGTCGCCCAGCTTTGCAGGCTCTCGTCTCAGCTGCAGCGGCGGTGGAACCAGCCGCTGGTGCAACGCTTTCTTGATCTCTTTGCCTTGCCTGCTCACGCACGCCTCAAGACCTTCTCCCGGGGCATGCGCTCCCAAGTGGCGCTATGCCTGGCGCTGGGCCATGAGCCGGAGCTGCTCATTCTCGATGAGCCAACCGCCGGCCTTGATCCGCTGGCCCACCAGGTGGTGCTCTCCACCCTTATTGGGGAGGTGGCAGCCAGGGGCACGACCATCTTTTTCGCCACCCAGCAGCTCGCTGAGGTAGAAGCCATGGCCGATCAGGTCGCCGTCCTGCACGGGGGCAGGCTCAGCTTATATGACGAGGTGGACCAATTGCGCACCCGGGAGCAGTTTGTGCGCCTGGTCTATGCCCAGCAGCCCCCGGCTGAAGAGATGGCCTACCTGCGCGGGCTGCCCGACGTGCTGAGGGTAGAGCAGGAAGGGCGCGCGGTGCGCCTGCGCATGGCCGGAGAGGCTCAGGCGCTGGTGGCGTTGCTGCAAGCGCGACCCTATGCCTTGCGTGATCACGAGGTGGTGGCGGTGCCCCTGGCAGAGGTGCTGCTCACTGCGTTGAGAGGAGAAGGAGCATGATCCTCAAAGAGGTGCTGCAAGCGCGCTGGAAGGTTCTTATCTTCGCGTTCCTGGCTCTGGTGGCCTCTGCTGGCAATATCGTCAAGTTTTTCTATGCCAGATATCTGCAAGCAAGTGGCAGCGCGGTTGCTCCCATATTCCAGGAAATGGTGCATGACCCTCTCGTAAAGGATTATCCTGCATTTGCCTGGAACCACTGGTTTGCCACCAACGGCCCGCTCGTCGTGATCCTGTTCGCGGCAGTTTTAGGAGGCGGGCTGATTGCCGAAGAGGCAAGAAGGGGCACAATCTTCTTTTTGCTCAGTAAGCCCATCAGCCGAACACGCCTGCTCCTTACCAAGTATGCAGTGAGTGCGGGATTGTTGCTGGCCGTGAGCGTGATGAGCAGCCTGGTCCTTGCTCTTGCTGGCCTGACCCTGGGACAGCCACTGGCGGTGCTCCCCCTGCTTCTGGCGACCGGGTTGCTCTGGTTGGTGGCCTTAGTTCCTTTGGGGTTGGCCCTCTTCTTTTCCATCCTCTTCTCCGACGCGCTCCGTCCGGTGGTCTTCTCTTTGCTCGTGATGACTGCGATGCTGCTCTTGCCGTTCATCCTGCCCAGCGGAGAACTGTGGAGCCTTGGACGCTCCTGGCAAGAGCAGCAGGCCTCCCTCATGGGCGGTTTTCCGCTCCTGGCGTCGCTCATCTGCCTCATCGCGGCGCTGGTACCGCTGCTGGCAGCTCAGCTTGTGTTTCGGAAGAAGGCCTACTAACATACTAACTACTTCTCTGGTTTTTGCCTCACCTATCTAGAAGATTTGCAGAATCAGACAAGCATTTTCGAGAATTATTCTATCCTGCTATGCGAAGGCGTGTCTATAATGTCTTCAGATGGAGAACAAAACTCTCTCTTTTTGTCGGCATAGTGGAGGATTTTAAGAATATGAACATAACAAGAAATGGCTCACGACCATCTGGCAAAGGACCGGCCGAGTACTTTACCGGCGCTGTGCGCATTGACCCGCTCTTCGATGCTCCCGATCCAGCGCGCGTGGTTGGCGCCAGTGTTACCTTCGAGCCGGGCGCCCGGACTGCCTGGCACACTCATCCGCTAGGCCAGACCTTGATCGTCACGGCTGGTTGTGGCCGGGCCCAACGTTTGGGAGGGCCAATTGAGGACATTCGACCGGGAGACGTGATCTGGTTTGAGCCGGGTGAGAAGCATTGGCATGGGGCCACGCCGACCACGGCTATGACGCATATCGCCCTTCAGGAGCGGCTCGACGGCAAGACTGTTGATTGGATGGAAAAGGTCAGCGACGAACAATACCAGGGTTGATCATGGGGGTGAAACCTTCCGACTATTGAATGGAGATGAGTGGCAATATGAATAGCTCTGCGAGGGAGGTTATATAATGACCGGCTGGACACAACAAGAGCTCGAAAGAATCAGTACGGCGGATGAACTGCAGCTTGCATCTTTAAGGGCAGATGGCACGCTTCACAGGCCTGTCACGATTTGGGTTGTTCGCGTCGGGGATGAGCTGTATGTGCGAGCCTATCGTGGCCGCGAAACGGCCTGGTTTCGTCATACGCAACTGCGTGCCGAGGGAAGCGTTGTTGCCGGCGGGGTGACGAAGGATGTAGCGTTTGTGGATGCCAGCAACGCTGAGGCGCTCAATAACGAGATAGATGCTGTTTATCGGTCGAAGTATCAGCGATATGGTGCGACGTTTGTCGATCCTATGCTAACTCCGCGCGCGCGCGCGACGACCCTGAAGCTGGTGCCAAAGAAGTAAATATGCGGGACAGGCTCTCTCTTTGATCACATGGCAAAGAGAAGGCCGACCTCCTACAGCTTGTAGTGCCGACCTTCTCACTAGCTGTGCTAAGGGAACAACAAGCTAGTGCTGTTTAATGCGAGCAATGACATCGCTGGTCCTGATGCTTCCCACCAGAGGGAGAATAATAATGTGTCCTCCTACTTCGTGGACGATAGAGGCTTCGGGCAGCGTTGCATCAGTGTGGTCGCCGCCTTTAACGTAGAGATTCGGGCTAAGTGTTCGAATCAACTCACTTGCCGTATCCTCCTCAAAGAGAATAGTAGCGTCTACCATATCGAGGGCAGTAACCAGGGCCAATCGATCTTGCTCATTATTGATTGGACGGCCTGGACCTTTGAGCCTGCGCGCGCTGGCATCGCTATTGACCCCCACAACGAGCAGATCGCCCAGGGCCTTTGCCTGGCGCAGGAATTGAAGATGTCCCACATGGAGGATATCGAATACTCCATTCGTGAAAACGATCTTTTTACCTTCAAGGCGCGCGACTTCTAGCTGTGCTGCCAGCCGGGCTAGAGCAGCGTGTGGGTGACCTTCTTCAGTAAAATTAGCCTGCGCAGTATAGGCTCGTAAGCTCACGCGCTGGAGCAACTCCTGATGTGAGACAACGGCGGTGCGTGGTCTGGTCACTGCAATTCCCGCCGCATCAATGCCAATCCGTATCGCCTCCTCTATTGATCCTTCTGCCGCCAGGGCAAGAATGAGCGCTGAGGCAAAAGAATCACCTGCTCCTACATCGTGGGCGACAGCAATCGGGTGAGCAGGGAAGTGGGTGCAGTGCCCTTGTTGGCTCAGGAGGAAGACGCCATGTTCGGCAAGTGTGATCGCGATATTTTTTGTGGCTAGAGAGGTGCGCATACGCCAGGCAAGTTGCTCGATGATCTGCAACTTCTCGGGCCAGGATGCATCGCTGGCAAGAGACCACTGCCTGGCGTCCCCATTAACGAAGCGGCTAGCTTCTTGAGCGTTTGGAGTGACAATGGTGGCCGGGAACTGGCTAAATGGTGTTAGATCTTGTGCATCCACAAGGAAAAATTTGGGATGTGTCTGATATTTCTTGTGCAGCCAGGCAATCAGAGCCGAAGAAAGCACGCCGTAGCCATAGTCAGAGAGCATAACTGCATCACAAAGAGCATAGAGATGGTCCAGATGAGCCAGAAGAGCTTGTTGCGCTTCGTGTGGATAGGAAGAGGCAGAGGAAGCTCCCTCATCGAAGCGTGCAATATGTTGGCCATCAGCCATAATGCGCAGCTTATGCGGAGTAGAGATCGTTGGCACTTCCACAAGCCATCGATCCTCAATGCCACGCTCGCGCAACGTCTCACGTAGCAATGTGCCGGCCAAGTCCTTACCAACCACACTGACAAAAGACACGTGAGCCCCAAGGGCTTGTAGATTCGCGGCTACGTTTGCAGCTCCTCCCGGGAGCCGCTGTTCTAGCGTCTTGCGGACGACAGGAATCGGACCGTCGCGACTCAAGCGCGCCGCTTCCCCTTCAAGATAACTATCAAGAAGCGCATCGCCTACCAAGAGAATACGTCTCCCTTGAAAGCTGTGAACGAGATCGAGAGCATTGGAAGAAAGGACACGATACATCCTCTAGTCCCCCTGAAGAAAATGTTTGCTTCCTATCTATCAGATCGCACCCATAAGCTATGCAAGGCTAGTAGATGGCGAGGATGAGTTTGAGAGAAAATATCAGCATGCGAACTGAAGAGAGAAGACAACCAAGCGTTGCCCTGGTATGCTGTATTCTACCATATTAGTTTATGAGAGAAAATAATGGTGTTTTTCTGGTCTCCATCGTCATAAATCAGGTTCCATTTATTTCAGTGCTTTCAAATAAGCTGAAATGAGTTCGAGTTCTACTTCTCCCTTCAGATGTAAGCTAACTGTCTCTGTTGGTGCTCTTTTGGCCTTCCTGATAAATTCCTCCGACGCAATTTATATAGTTCCGTTCTAACCAAACGTAGGAGGACGACCAGATATTTCTGGGAACCCATAATGACAGATGGGGGTTTTGATAGTTGCCCAATGGACTGCTCAACAAATTTACTGCCCATTCCTTGATCCTCCTTGTGGGAAGATTATTTCTTCGTGTAACTAACATGGTTTATCAATCAGGTTACTTGTAATCTGTCCATACGCCTGAATGCTAAGGTGATATGGATTTACTTATTGTAATGAATATAATCGAGAAATAAGATATTGGTATCCAACCATAGACAGATCTTTTCTCGTAAAGTACGAGATCAGGGTTACTGAGAGACTGACAAGGAACCTTGAAGCGTTCATTGTCATTTCTAAGTGGATCAGACAGGAAATAAATCCCCTGGATACCCAGAAATATGACCGGAATACATATCTTTGCCCTTGATTACATACCATACTGTATGGTATTTTTGAAGAGGCAGTATTATTCAGGAGTTTGAAAATAAGGGGAGCCATGGAGCGGAAAAGACAAATGGGCTGGTGAGCAGAGGGCTGCGCGCTGCTCATTGAAGAGGGAGCAAATGCTCTGATAAGAGAAAATATTTGGCATAGAAACACAAATAGAGAAAGGCGGAGTGATCCAATGGGACTGCAATCTATTCCCGTGAATTGGGGAGCTACTTCTTTTGAAAGAGCGCTGCCATTTCCCTGTGATCGCTATCTTCTAGAGGCTGAGGCTACATACTTCCGTGCTATAGATATTCGTGCACCTGCCCATACGCTTTTTCAGTGGTTATGCCAGCTGAGGGTCGCACCATATAGTTATGATATGATCGATAACTGGGGACACCGGAGTCCTCGCTACCTCATATCTGAACTCCAGAATTTAGAAGTGGGGCAGCGCGTGATGACTATTTTTCGGCTTGTGGAATTTGAGGCCGATCGGCACCTGACGCTTGTACTCACCTCGCCACCGGCCATCACACTTTTTGGGGAGATCGCTATTAGCTATCTCATTCTGCCTCTGGATGAGCAGTATTGTCGTCTGGTAGCGAAACTATTGCTACGCTTTCCGCAAAAGAGATTTGGACGCCTGCAGCGTGCCTTCTTGCCTTGGGGAGATCTCTTCATGATGCGTAAGCAATTCTTGAACATAAAACACCTTGCTGAAAGCCATGCCTAGTGCTCAGACAGTCGATAGCCTTCCTACAATCCTCTGATCTCATTCTGCTCCAGGAATGGAGCGGATGGATTGCCATGAAGTGATCCATCCACTCTGTTCCCGCATCGCTACTTCCTTTTAGCTGGTCGCTTGAAAAATCCGATCAAGCGCCCTTGCTGAGGAATGACCGTGACGAGTTCCCAGCCATTGTGTCCCCAAAGAGAAAGCGTATTATCAAGCAGTGTTCCGCTAATTTCAGCGTGTTCGGAATCCAGGCAATCGGCAAGCCCCATCTCTATACTATACTCCCAGACGTCAGGTTCCTGGTTGATAGCCCACCTCCGTTGCATGAGGTCTGCCTGCAGATTGTTCATCATTCGTACAGAGGCATGAGAAAGCTCAGCGATAATAGCTTCGTTTTCTGTCTCTTCTAGCACTAGAATCCCAGGATCACGAGGAATGCGAAAGCGCGTATGATCATGAAAGAACTGAGTGACAAGCGTTCCTAAAGTTTCTCCTTGCGCTGTCTTTACAGTGCTCCAGTAGCAGCGTTCTCGTTCCTCTGGCGGTCCCCAGTATTCTAACGAGGAGGTCTGAAAATCTCCCGGGTAGTCTGGCTCACAGACAAAGCCAGCTTGCTTAAGTTGCTCCTGGATAGGCTGGCAGAGCATGCGTTGGAATACTCCATAGGCACGTTCTCCCGCCTGATCGAAAATGCGCAACAATTCTTCTTGTTGCTCTTGCAACAGCGATTGGCACTTTTCATGAATATATTGCTTGATATAGCTTGCCAGCGTATGAATGGTAACCTCTCTCTTCTCAGAGAGAAACGTTTCTAACGACTTCATCGAAAATGACTCCTTTTATGTTAAGTGTATATAATATGCTTTCCTGCACGGTATCCTGTTTGCTACGCATAATTGGGCTTCAACAGGAAACGGGAAAACTGATAGAACGCTTTGAAGGCCTAAAACTAGCCAAGAGTTTGTAGCCAGCTTGCCAGTGCGCTGCCAATCTCCTCAGGCGCGTCTTCCTGGAGAAAGTGGCGTCCCGGCACTGTGATCTCATATTGAGCGGGCCAGGTATGGCAGAAAGCGCGTTCGCTCGGTGGCATTGAACCTGGATCGCCCTGAATAAAGAGCTTAGGAATTAGGCTTTGGGATAGCCACGTTCCGTAGGTTGTAATGATATTTGTCACATCGGCAGGCTCACCATCAAATGGAGCCTGCCGAGGCCAGGTCAGCATAGGACGACGCGCCTCACCAGGCTCAATAAAGGGACGACGGTAATTATCCATCTCTTCTTCAGTGAGGCTACGCAGTACACCGCCGGGAAGTATGCGTTCAATAAAGATGTTCTGTGATAAAACCATTTGCTCTCCTGCGGGTGAGCGCACGGCTTGAAGGTATTCCCGGAAGGGGGAGGGAACTTCACTCCAGGTTCGTGGTCTGACGATTGCTTCCATATAGGCGATGCCGCGCACAGCTTCCTGGTGACGATATGCCCAATCAAAGCCCAGTGCCGAACCCCAATCATGTGCTATCAGCGTGACGCGTTCCTCAACTCCAAGCTGATTTAAGAGGGCATCAAGGTAGCGGCGATGCTCAACGAAGGTGTAGGAGGCAGGGCCGCTATCTGCTAGTTTTGCCGAATCGCCCATACCGATAAGGTCGGGTGCGATACAGCGCCCAAGCGTTTGGACATAGGGCAGGATATTACGCCAGAGGTAAGAGGAGGTGGGATTGCCGTGGAAGAACACTATCGGGTCGCCACTTCCAACCTCTATATAGGCCATCTCGCGTCCCAGTACTACTTGACGCTTTTTCTGCTCAGAAAAGATTGAGCTAAGCATGCTACTCCCTTTCTATTATTCTTTAGCATAGAAACTATTTCAACATCCCGAAGAAGCACGCTCTGCCCCGATGTAGAATGCATGTGTTTCTGGGAAGCCGGAACTAACAAGTTCTTCCTCAAGAGAGGCGAGCAGGTTGTCGTAAGGACTGCTTATCATGGATATTCTGTTGCTCCTGTTGCTCGTAGCGCCTTTTCCCAACCCATGAAAACATGCCAGGAAAGCGGAACTGAGCCAGAGTAGCTTTTACGACAAAGGCCACGAATGCTTCCCGCGTAAGAGCTCCTGGTCGGCCCGTAATATAGGGCATTTTAGGCCTATCTTCGGGCGAAAGCGTGAGAAACAGTGCATTGTTTTGCCCAAGAGCAATAGCCTGGGCTACATAGGCGAAGCTAAGAGGTTTGGGTGTCTTGCCTGCCAGTTCAAGGCTTAAGCAATCAGCAGCGTGTGCGCCCATGATTGAGGCAGTGAAGGCGCTCATGCGTACATGAGGTACTCCAGGACTCTCGACAGGAAGAGCAGAGTCACCAATTGCATAGACCTGAGGATGAGAGATCGAGTGTAGAAAGGGATTGACAAGGACCTGGCCTTGCTCATTCACTGCCAGACCGGATTCTCTTGCTAATGTTGGTACCACAAAGCCCGCCGTCCAGATGCATAGATCGCAGGCTATTTCTTGGCCTCCTTCCAGGACTACACTTTGCGCACTGACAGTATTCACCTCGCTCTGGTCTACGATCTCAACGCCCAGGTTTGCTAGCCGTCGTTGGAAAATCTCGGCGACGCCGTTATCCCAGGCGCGAGCGAATGCTCCCCGCGTCAGCAGGCTAACCTTGATGTGAGGATAGACGCTTGCTATCTGAGTAGCGGTCTCGACTCCGGTAACTCCGCCGCCACCAACCACTACATGTCCTCCCCTTGCCTCTATCTCTGGGAGTTTTGTGCGCAAGGCGGAGGCGGATAACGGACCACTGGTCGTGAGACTGTAGGCATACTGTTCTACCCCGGGTACGCTTTGGAGGTCTGTCATACTTCCCAGGGCATAGACCAGGTAATCATATTCCAGATCGTGCTGCTCTTGCTGATGGAGGACTGTAACACGGCGCTGCTCAGGATCAAGGCCGATGGCTCGCCCTTGAAAAAATTGGACCTGTGTTTTGTTTAGAATTTGAGCGAACGGGCGACTAAAGATGTGCTGATTGGTGGCAAACTCGTGGAGTCGAGGGCGTACGATAAAGGTATCAGCCTCGTCGACTAGCGTGATCTGGACAGGCTTGTGGGATACCTTGCCTGCCAGGCGCAAGGTAAAGAGCAGGCCAGCAATCCCTGCACCAAGAACAAGAATACGGGTAGACGGTTGTGTCATAACCGTCCTCCTTTCTATTACTCAGCTATTGACTGAAAAATGTGCTCAAACTATTTTTTTGCCACAATGTAAGTGTGATGTTTAGCGTGTTTGCTCATCACAACAAAAGAGAGGCTTAAAGGGTCCGATTTGGGACAACATTGCTTTCTGTGATGGGAAGAGTTGAACTAATATTGCTCGAACATTGATTGTAGCAATTGCATGGATGCAGCCCGGCAAGAGCGATGGAAAGGAAGCAGCTTGATGTATACGCATATTTCAGGCCGGACAAAATATTGATGATCATCCTATCATACAGGAAGGTATTCGCTTAATGCTCGCTGCCAGCGATGATCTGGCCCTGGTGGGGGATGCAGCCGATGGTGCAACAGCCTTGCGTATCATTGAAGAGCTGCAACCGGAGGTAGTTTTGCTAGATATGCGCATGCCAGGGATGAGCGGTTTAGACATACTGAAGTGCCTACGGAAACATTGGCCACAACTTGCCGTGCTAATCTTGACGACCTTCGATGAAGATGAGCTGATTTTGCGTGGATTTCAGGCAGGGGCGTCAGGCTATTTGCTCAAAGAAAGCTCGTTGGAGACACTTTTCCAGGCGATTCGGGTGGCCGTTCATGGAGAAATTGTGATGCAGCCGGAAATTATGGCGCGTGTACTTTCATATATCCGTCCTCCAGCTTTCAAGTCACATTCTCCTTCTCTACCCGCTTCTCTAGAATTGACCAGGCGAGAACAAGAAGTGCTTGCCGGAGTTGCCAATGGGGAGCGAAGCAAGGAGATTGCAAAGCGCCTGGGGATTACTGAGCGCACTGTCCGCGCTTACTTAACCAACATCTATACCAAGCTTGAGGTTGATTCGCGCGCCTCTGCTGTTGCGGCGGCTATCCACAGGGGCCTCTTGCCAGGAAAGGATGTATGAGAAGAAAACGCTTGGCTCTTTTTATCATGTATAAAATATGATAGCGTTGCATACAGGGAATGTTTAAGCCAGCCCTATAAACCAAGAATTTTCGGCTATTTTATGCCAGACTTCTTGACAGTTATATAGAAAATCTTCTATATAATCTATGGTGCGTTTTGTAAGAGTATGGCCGCTTGCCAAGATATGAGAGGGATAGCGTCAATGAGAGCAGTTGTGATGAGTTATCGCCAGCTGACCGCTACAACTAGGTTTCGTGATAACAAGGCTTTCTATCTTTTGCGCTATCTCTTCAGTGGTAAAGAATGCCGCATATCTCTTCCTGGGCAAAGCTCGGTCCTCCAAGAAGTCAGGCAGATGACAAACAGTTTCCAGCAGGAAGCAGGCAGTATTAGCTTATGTAAACAGCTCTTGCCGTTAGTAAAACAATCGCCTCTACCCCCCCCAAATAGATACATAGATATAATTGGATGTATTGCGCGAAGAGAAACTGGAGAAGGAGAAACAAGAAGATACAACTTCTCACTGTCCCATAACCTACTTACTACTTTTGCCTCACTATGTGCCTTTTTTGCCTTTGCCAACAATCAGAAAAGTGCTGACGATAAATCAAAATCGGAAAAGAAAAAATCCGAGCAGGCGAAATCAAAGCCTGATAAGAAAGACAAGCGAGAGCAGCAGGATCAAAAAGATCGAAAAACCAAAGGCTAGCCGCCTGTTCCCAGCTGACTTGAAGCTGAGGTAAGCAACTCTTAATTGCCGTTTTGAAACAATTCCTTTGCTGATTACTCTTCTTGGATCTGGGCTGTTTGCCGAAGCCGGGTTGCCTCTTCGTAGCGGTTCATGCTCTCCAACAGTAAGGCATATTTTTCTCGTGTGAGGGCGACAAGCGAGTGGTCGGGGCCAAGCGTTTGGAGGCGGAGCGCAAGAGCTCGTTGGAACAAGGCTTCTGCTTCCTGGTATGCTTGCTGGGAGGCCCGTAGAATAGCTAGATTGCTCAGGCTTTGCGCTGTATCGGGATGGGTAGGACCCAGGACCTGCTCGCGGATAGCAAGAGCACGCTTTAGAAGCGGCTCAGCGCGTTCTTTGGCCTGGGTGTCGCGATATAGTACCCCCAGATTATTAAGCACATCTGCGACTGCCGGGTGATTTGCTCCAAAGGCCCGCTCATAGATATTCAATGCGCGCAAATAGAACTGCTCGGCCTGCTGAAGATTTCCCTTTTTGTCCGCAAGGAAGGCCAGATTATTGAGATAGAGGGCCACATCTGGGTGGTCAGATCCCTGTACTTCTTCGACGATGCTCAATGCTCGCTGGTAGAGCTCCTCTGCTTGCCTATCTTTCCCCTGGGCTTCGTAAACACTTGCTGATTTATTGAGGCTATACGCGATGTCTGGATGTACTTCTTCCAGAGCTTGCTCTCGGATGAAAAGTGCACGCTGGTAGAATAGCTCAGCCTGCTGATAATCTCCATGTTTTTCGGCGAGAGCGCCAAGACCATTCAATGGGTATGTTAGATCCGGATCGTTGGGAGGCAGCGTGCGTTCATAAATTGCGAGTGCGCGTTTGTATGCTGTTTCGGCTTGAGTATACTTCCCCTGCTGCATATAGATCAGCCCCAGGTTATTGAGCGTTTTGGCGGTACCAGGATGCTCAGGGCCATTTGTCTGTTCATCTATGCTAAGGACGCGTTGGTAAAACTGCTCAGCTTGTTGGTATTGTCCTAGGCTTCCATATAGGACAGCCAGGTTATAGAGGCTCTCTGCGGTTTGAGGATGAGTAGGGCCAAGAACTTGTTCGCGAAGTTCCAGAGCACGCAAGTGTACGCTCTCAGCTTCTTGATATCTGGCCTGGCGGTGATACAGAAGTCCAAGCGCGTTAAGGGTTGAGGCAATTTCCTGCGCTTCCGCCCGGTGGTGCTGTTCCTGTAGCTGTAAGGCCTGAGAAAGATACTTTTCTGCCTCCTGGTAGCATGCCTTCTGATAACAATAAAAGCCCAGGCGCTCAAGAAGCTGCCCGGCTTCTTTCGAGCTCAATTGATAGCGGGTAATCAAGCTTGCACAATGCTGGGCTTGTGGGAGATAACGCTCACATTTCGCTCTGACCGCAAAGTGTACTTCGGGAAAAACTCGATTCACCATGCGTATAACCTGGCTGGCCCATTGGCGTTGTTGCCTTCTTGGAAGCGCATCGATGAGTACGGCTTGAATGATGCGGCGAATACGCAATATTGTTGTGTCTGCCAGGTAGTGGAGCAGGGAGTAACTATGCAGGTCGGCTAACGCTTCGTTGAGGGCCAGAGGCTGAGCGGCAAGCGAGCGTAGCGGCTCGTTTAATTCGGCTGCGCCATCTACGAGTAGTTCGTAGGGGATAGCTTCAGGTTGCAAAAAGGCTAGTAAACGCAAGAGCTGTAGATTTGTTGGTCTTTGCTGGATCACTTTTTCGATGGCCAGGGTCAGCGTGATGGTCACAGATTCAGGATGATTCTGCGTGCTTACAATCCGTCCACGTCGGCTTAACAATGTCACACGCTCCTGCTGGAGAAGAGTAAGATAGTTGTTCAGGCCACAGCCTGTTTCTTCAAGATATGCGCCTGCCTGATCGAGGGCAAGCGGAAAGCCGTCAAGGGCCTGGGCAATGGCTCTGGCTTGCTCGATAGCTTCAGGCGGAGTTTGGGCAAGCGGCGTTTTGCCACGAATGATCCCAGACCGTTTGAGTAAAAAGAGCACGCTTGCATCGATGTCAAGCTGAGTGATAGGGATCATTGAGGTGATTTCCCCCAATGTCTGTATATGTGTGGTCAGAATGACGTGGCCGCTACCCTGGGAGGGAACAATCAAGTCGATGAGCGCGAGATCGTCGAGGTGATCGAGCACAAGCAACCAGCTTGTCTGATTTTGTAACCAGTCTTTGACGGCGGCAAAGAGCTGGCCTTCATCTGCATGATCTCGCTCTGGCAGCCCAAGTTTCTCGGCCAGGTTACTTACCTCGGTGCTTAATGTTTCGCGAGATGAGGAGTTAAGCCATACAATGGAGCGGTACAGATGAGATGTGCGATGGAGATATTCCAAAGCAATCTGCGTTTTTCCTATGCCTCCCAGACCGTTTAGGGTCAGTATACGTGGCTGCCGGGTCTGAGCGAAGGTGAAAGAAGAGGAAACTGCCTCTAAAATCGTTTCTCGATCGGTAAAGAAAGCATTCTGCCGGTAAGAGCAGTGGCACATAGGGAGCTTTGGCGTGGCTAAGCGTATACGTACCCTCTTTAGCTGGCCTGCTAGCTCTTCGACAACTTTACGAATGCCTTGTGCTACCTCAACAAGACCTGCATCAAGATTGCGTTTAAGACTTAGGGGAGTGCCTCCCATGGGGAGTGGGGCGTAGTTGACGAGGGGAAGTGTTTCCCAGTCAATAGGAGATAAAATAACTGGGATCAAGCGTGCCTTGCCGGAGGTACTGAGCTCAAGAGCTCTTTGCATCTCGTATTCATAGCAGCGCGGCGAGGCCAAAAACTCGGCGCTAATTAGTAGGACGATAATATCGGCTGAGCGAAGCTGATTCTCAATGATTTGCGAGAAGTTGTTGCCTACACTGATGGCGCTATCATACCATTCGTCAATAAGGCGCTGTCGTCGCAAAACGCTCAAGTGTGCTGCAAGCTTTTTGAACAGGCGCTTATCTTTTGGAGAGGAAGTTGCATAAGAAAAAAAGATCTTAACAGCCTGAGAAAGCGATGTAAAAGACATATCAGGCATCTCTCCCGAACTGAAGCAAGCTGCATAAAAATTGCACGCAAGCGTGAGAAGGCTAACTTTAGCAATATATATTTTTCCATGTATTTTAGCATGAGAAACTGGCTTTGTATACAAGCTCTATGTGTAGAGGGTGCGCGATGGAACGCAACTGTATTTCTTATAGCAAGGATAATGGAGCTGATTGCTGGCCTGGCTGGCGATACGGTTCCTACGGCGCTGGAGCCTGGCTGAAGGGTAGGCTCGCTAGCTTGTTCTCTTTGAAGGCCTATGGCTTATCAAAAAGAAGCTTCTAGCCGCAGAAAAGTGGCTGAAAATATGGCATAAAAAGCTTTTCTATGTTATCCTTATATTCGTTGGAGTTGCTCATTTCCCTGTACTTTAGGAATGTTAAGGGACTCTAACATTGCGCAAATCGGCCCTACAAACCATTTCTATTTCCTTGGGAAAATTTTTTAGCAGTAAATAGATACATATCTATATGCGCCAGGCCGATTTAGAGGATTTTTAAGAGAGGTAAGTGTCAATGAGAGCAACATTAGCGCAAAAAGTTCCTGAGCTCTTTTCGGCATTATGTGGCTATGCCATACTCAGATCCGTAGAGCCTTTTAGGAAGCAAGCGGTATTGTTGCGTAGTGGACCCGCACCCCTATCATTGGGCATGGCTACACATACCCCCCCCCAGATAGATACATCGATACGTATAAATAGCAAGGCGAAGGTTAGCGGCAAGGGAAGGTGGGGAGTATCGCCTTCACGCCTTCTTGCGAATCTATTTTGTCTATTTACCACAAAATTTGGAATATTTTCTTCCTCTCAGCTTCTTCTTACAGACTATTGTCGGGTCCATGATACACAAGATAAACCTGCCAAATTGCCTCTATGGACCAGATATTGCTCCTCTAAGTATTTCGATCTCCCCACATCCAGCTTGCAAAGCCGCATCCTAAGCCCCGAGAGAAATATGTCAGGCAAGTCTCGTTTAGCAAAAACGGACATACTGATGTATTTTTGTTCTACTGGCATGCTAAGCAATACCGGCATCTTAGCGCTAGAGCAAGAGGCGTTTCTGCTGGAAATGGTGGATTGCCCTGTTTCAGCGGATGATGAGAAAAAAGGTGGTAAGAAGCCTGATCCTACCAGGCCGCAACCCCCTCAGCCTCCGCCTCAAAAGCCCGCAAGAGAGGGCGATCAGGGGTCACAAAGAGTGAAGCGTCCTCACAAAAGAATTGGCATACCTAATCCTCAGGAACAATGATATATCCTCAAAGAAATATCATACGCAGCATCTGGCATAACTGACCCTAATCTTCCTGAGCTGCGTACAGTTCCCTATTTTTTATTGCGGTGCTCCTGCAAAGATGCATACCTATCTTGTACAAAGGTAAGGTCAGGATGTGGAGTTGTTTGGCTTTGAAGAATAGCTATAGCCCGTTCATACAGCGGCTCTGCTTCTATATAGCGATGTTGTTTGCCTAGAAGCTCGGCCAGATCACTCAAGGCCAAGGCAATATCAGGATGGGTTGGAGGCAAACGCTTTTCGTAGATGATCATGGCTTGTCGCAGGAGTTTTTCCGCACGTTCCTCATCACCCATATTAATAAAGA
Organism: Ktedonosporobacter rubrisoli; assembly: GCF_004208415.1. GTDB lineage: Bacteria > Chloroflexota > Ktedonobacteria > Ktedonobacterales > Ktedonobacteraceae > Ktedonosporobacter > Ktedonosporobacter rubrisoli. Next base: position 10,925,048 of record NZ_CP035758.1, read on the forward strand.
GCTTTCCCAGATTATTCAAGACGCTGGCGAAGTCAGGATGGTCTGCTCCCAGGACTTGTTCGTAAATGTTCAGTGCGCGCCTATAAAGTTCCTCAGCGCGTTGATACTGTCCTTGCCTATGAACAAGAAAAGCTAAATTATTGAGGAAGAGAGCGACATCGGGATGATCTGTTCCTAGAGCCTGTTCACCAATAGATATTGCCCGTAGATAGTGCGACTCAGCCTCTTGATAGTTACCTTTTATCTCAGCGATATCTGCTAATTTATTGATACAGTGGGCAGCCTCTGGATGTATCTCTCCCAGCGCTTGCTTGCAAATAGCGAATGCTTCCTGATAGCGCTCCTGGGCTTGTAGGTACTTGCCTTGGGCCTCGGCGAGTGCGCCCAAACCATCTAGAGGGTGCATCAGGTCAGGATGATTAGCGGGCAAACAGTGCCTGTAGATTGCCAACGCGCGCTGGTAAGTGGCCTCAGCCTGGGCGTAGCGGCCCTGGTGGAAGTATATCAGTCCGAGATTATTGAGCGATTTGGCAACATTCGCGTGGTTGCTCCCTGTGGCACGCTCTTGCAAAGCAATTACATACAGATAGAACTGCTCGGCGCGTTGATATTCTCCTTGATCCCCATAGAGCAAGGCGAGGTTATGCAAGCTTTCGGCTATCTTGGGATGCTCCGGACTTAATACCTGCTTTCGTAACTTGAGTGCGCGCTTGTGATACGCTTCGGCGAGTTGATAGCGGGCTTGTTGCTGGTAGAGCAGGCCCAGTGAGTTGAGGATCTGAGCGGTGTCTGTAGGCTCTCTCTGTCGCAGGCGCTCTTGCAAGTGTAGGGCCTGCGTCAGGTAGGATTCGGCTTCATCATAGCAGCCATGCTGGGCATAATAGGAGCCAAGTCGCTCTAAGAGCAAGGGACCTTCCTTCAAAGTGAGATTGAAGTCCTGGATGAGACCGGCGCAGTGCTGAGCCTGGGGGATATATCTTTCACATGCTTTCCAGGTCTTGAAACTAATAGCGGGGAAGATGGCATTAAGCAGGCGTACTGCCTGTTGTGCAAATTGACGCTGTTGCTTTTTCTTCAGATGTTGTCTGATGACTGACTGAATGATACGAGGCATGTTCAATGTTGTCGCTTCTGCATGGCGCTGAACCAGCGAGAACTTGATAAGGGTATCGATCGCAGCATCTAAGGCAAGAGGATTAGTGGAGAACGCGCGTAGCGGGCCTTCCAAAAAAGCTGTACCATGCTGGAGCATTTCGTTGGGGAGAACCTCGGGATACAGAAATGCTAGAAGGTAGAGAAGCTCCAGCGCAGAGGAGTCGCTTCGGGCGAGCTTTTTCAGGGTCAATGAAAGTGTGGCTGCCACCGAGGCTGGATGATCGATTGCTAAACGCCCGCGAATTTTCAGCAGCTTGGCACGTTGTTGCCGATAGTAGTTGAGGTACTCGGTAAGCGTTTGCCGAGTCTCCTTGACATATGCCCCTGCTTGGTCGATAGCCAGTGGATACCCTTCGACCTCCTTAACGATTTCGCGGGCTTGTAGGTCGTCTTCTTCTGATGCATTGTTAAGCATTCCAGCGCGCTTGAGTAAAAGTAATGCTCCGTCTTCTGTTGAGAGAGGAGAGACTGAAATAGTATTGACCGCATCTTCTATAGTCTGGAAGGATGTGATCACAAGGACATGCCCGCGGCTTTGAGCGGGAATGAGCAGCTTTAATAGATGGGAGTCTTCCAGGTTGTCGAGTACTAGTAGCCAGCGATCGTGGCGACGTAGCCAACGCTGGATGGCGGCAATGCGCTCTCGTTCGTTTCTCTCGTCCTGAGCCGGTATGCCAAGTAGCCGGGCGAGCGAGAGAAGCTGCGCGCTTAAGAGCTTACGGGATTCAGCGTTAAGCCAGAGGGTGGCTTGATACTCTTTTTGGTAGCGATGAGCATATTCCATTGCCAGGAGCGTCTTGCCCATGCCTCCCAAGCCATGAAGCGTCTGGACAAGCGTTTGTGTTGTTTGCTGGTCTGTGAAGCCACGATGGAGTATTTGGAGTGCCTCGTCTCGATCTGTGAAGAATAAGTTGTGTCGATAAGGGAGCGTAGATATGGGAAATTGTGGAGGCTTTACCGGCGTTGTGGTGCCTGCCAACCACCTGGCGAATTCCTCTATTACGCGATAGATGCCTCTTGCTACCTCGGCAAGCGCAGAGTCCTGATTGTTCCAGATACTTACTGCTTTCCCGTTTGATGGAAGGAGAATATATTGCGGATAGCTTAGCCAGCCTGTTGGGCGCAGAAGGACTGTAATCACATGGCTCGCTCTAGACGCGCGTTGTTTAAGCACATACTGCATTTCTACCTCGATGCACTGATCCGAGGCAAGAAAGTCGGAGCTGATCAGTAACACGATAATGTCTGCAGTGCTGATAAACGATCGTATAGCATCAATGAAATCACTTCCTGCACTTATCAGGCTATCGTAGCGCAAGTCGATAATGCCCTGACGTTTCAAGGGCATCAAATGTTTGCGTAATTCCTCAAACAGGTTCTCGTCTTGAGGTGCTAACGAGAAGAAAACATTGACGGGCTCTGAAGGTAGTGAAAGACTCACATTAGGCCTACCTATTGTTCTTTATTCCCCGCGGTTCGTACTACTTTTTTATTGTAGCATAGATTAATAATGATGTATATAATGTGTATTTGAAGCAGGAGATTCGCGAGTCACATGATGGGGAATGGGTGTGCTGTGAAGATGTTTGTGTGGAAACGCTGTTTCATTTTTAGTTAGCGAACATCTAACTACTCCTGTTTGCGTTTCCAGGGGATTGGATTCTCTCTATAGCGAGATCAGGGTAAGATTCCAATCCTCTGGATAGAGAGCCTAGAGACGCTGAAGAAGCTCACTGACGAGCAATAGAGCAAGCAATACAAACATAAGGCGCTGCTGAGGTGCCAACGTAGAGGTAGTTGCTTCAGCCTTTTCGAATTCAGGATCAATCCAGCGCGTGCCTGGAAGTAAGTTTGCTCCAAGCATGGAAAACCAGTAAAGAGACGCTATTACAACTCCGAGGTGAAATTGGAGCAAGCGATTTCCACCGGGAAACCAGAGCAGCCAGAGCGCGAGAAGCCCTAGAAAGACGCCCAACCAGATTGTTTGTCCATTATGAAATTTGGCATGGGGTGGCCAATGGGGATTGGACATGTGCATGTTTGCGGCAAAGCCCAGGTCAGCCACGGCTCCTCCAATTACTGTGGCAATTGCTACGAAGCTAACCAGTATTCTTGCCAGATTGAACCAGATATCCATTGTTTTCTCTGCCTTTCAGCTTGGGACGACGATTCGTAGAGACGACATGTCGTCTTGACATATGCCTACCTATAAATGGCGGCAAGCCTTAACGTGAAAACGTATGTCAGCTTATGTTTCCTGAATTCCTCTTTTTAAGGATGAGAAGCACATAAGCAAAAGAGACCTGGCTTCCTCTGTAAGGCGCTCGTACGGCAAATCGATTCCCAGTATCGGGCGGGCCAGGACTACTCCCAGGGTCACGATATGGAGCATGTTTACCAGGATAAGCACTTTGTCTTTCTCCTCTTCTCCCACTGCTTCCATAGCTCTTAGCTCTTCGATCTTGCGCTCTCGAATGGCTCCAAAGAGGGCATGCAAGCGTTCAGCGATTTCTGGTCGACTCAAGGAAGCAGCGACAAAATGGATCAAGAGAGGTGGAAAGTGTGGGTCATCCTCCAATGACATGGTAAGCGCTTGTAAGAAGTTATTGATATCTTCTTCTGGCGTCTTTGAGCCGCGTACGGCCTTATTCAAATGGGTATCAAGACGACCGATAAACTCTTCTAAAAGAGCTAACATAATCTCATCTTTACTCTGGAAATGATATGTCAAAACTCCAGAAGAAACTCCAGCTTCCTGGCAAATATCTAGAATCGTAATCTCCGCCCACCCGCGCTTGACAGCCAGGCGCTCAGCTGCATCCAGGATTTGCTTTCTTCTGATCGAGCGTACATCTACTCGGCTCATTGCCTACCTACTCCTATTTTAGAATGATTATTCTATGATTGGATTGTACATTCTATTTTTGGGAGTGTCAAGTGAATAAGAGAGCCTGATAGAGAGACAGAAGGCATCAAGAGAAGTCCTTGCCTTTTAATCAGCGTCCTCTTTAGTGATTTATATATATCCCATTACGCGTTTATTAATCAAACAAAGCAAGCATGCCGTTATTAATCAAACAAAGCAAGCATGCCGTATTAACGATTAGATAGAATATGTAGTATTAATATGGGGAAATTTCTTATAATGAGCAAAATTCTTATAATTAGCGTGATTAATAAGAATACTGTTATAAGTAATTAGTACTAGCTTGGTCACAAGAACAGTAGCAGCTTGTAAAATATCGAATATATTTTCATGCTCTGAACATTGATATGTAATCATTATGGATTAAGAGCTTGAAATTAGTATAATGCAGCTAACCCAAAGAGGAGGAAAGGGTATATGTGCATATGATAAAACAAGAAAATTTTATGAAGAAGGAGGTTATAAAGCCACCATTGCTTGTATCAGAAGTTTATGCAGTTGAGACTATGCCTTCTATCCTTGGGACATATGACCTGACTGCAACGTACCTGATGATAGTTTTCTATATTACCAATGCAACTACTGCGGTAACGGGAGGGGTATCAGCTTTCACTTACTGGCTACTGGGGGGTATAACTTTTTTCCTGCCTTCAGTAATTGTGACTGCTCAGCTGGGAGTCATGCTGCCTTACGAAGGCTCGCTCTATAACTGGACACATAAAGCCTTTGGAGGCTTTTGGAGCTTCTTCAGTGCATTCTGCGCCTGGTTTCCAGCTATTCTAGTGATGATTAGTGCTGGCGACGTGATTGTGAGTTTTCTACAAGGATTGAACAAAGATTGGCTGACTAGCCCGATTCAGCAAGGGGCGGTTATTGCTGTAGTGCTTCTTTTTTCGGGCATGATAGCGACACAAAGATTTCGCGTTGTCCAGAATATCATCAATGTTGTGATAGTGCTTACCTTTTGTGCTGTTGCCCTCATCGGATTGGCTAGCATCAGCTGGCTCATTCAGGGACATGCTTCAGCCACAAGTTTTTCTCATCTTGCCGATTGGAGCATTAATTGGCAGCCAGGTACAGGCAACGTAAATGTCTTTGGCCTGGTTACTCTGGCCTATCTAGGCGTTGAAGGGCCATTGAATATGGCGGGTGAGCTTAAAGATCGTCAGGCGATCAGAAAGCATCTGGTCTGGGGTACTATTCTGGTCTTTGCTGGCTATTTCATCGCAACATTTGCTTTGTTGGCGGTAATGGGACCTGAGCAAGCATCAGCTACACCCTTCTCTTTGATCAGCACTGTCGATAAAGGATTAGGCAAAGTGGCCGGCAATATTGCGGCTATTTGCTTGATGAGCTTTTTTCTAATGAGCATAGCTGTATATAGCTATACATATAGCCGGCTTCCATTTGTTGCCGCTATTGACCAGCGCCTGCCCGCCTTTATGGGCAAGCTAAATAAGCATCGTATTCCTTCCCGAGCTATCTGGCTCCAAACCATCTTTGCGGTCGTGGTGACATTCCTAGTCTTTATTGGGGTTCCGTTGATTGCTAACACAGCAGATACGACTACTATCGTGTACAATGTCTTGCTGGCGTCCTCTACATTAGTGTGGGCCTTCTCGACGCTCTTTTTGTTCGTAGATGTTGCTATCTTCTACTTCCGGGATAAAGCAGGTTTTCGTCACCACCAAATATTTCCTCTCCCTTTGCTGGGAATATGCTGTGTACTGGGTTCTCTCTCTTGCATTCTAGCTATTATTGATTCCTTGTTCTATTCCTGGATCGTAAATTTGCTAGACAATCTGCACTGGCTGTATGCAATCGGTGGCGTTACGTTCGTTTGCATTATCATTGCGACGATAGGGAGTATGCTAGCGAGCAGTGAGGCATTATGGGAAGGGATGATAAATAGAGAGACCAAGGTATAAATAAAGAAGTCCAAGTAATTTGGAGGTACCATGTATGGCAACTCAAGATGAGATTTTTCCAAAGGAAACGTTACAAGGAACTGTTGACGTTGATAATGCCGATGTTGATAAGCTCCATAAAAATGCGATAGGTCTGCCGGGAGTTCTCTATTTCTGTATTGCCGGCTCTGCTCCTATTTCGGCAATGTTATTTAATGTGCAGCCGATGGCGGCTCAAGCTGGAGCGACAACGCCACTGGTTTTCTTGCTCGCGGGTCTAGGATTGCTTCTGCTTGGCGTTTCTATTGTCTACTTATCGCGTCGTTTGACCTCTGCAGGCGGTTTTTATACCTGGGTGCGCCATAGCCTGGGCAGAGGTACAGCTTTTCAAGCTGGATGGCTAATGATGGGCGGTTATGCCCTCTTTGAAGCCGCACTATTAGGGGCCTTTGGCTCATATACCAACAATTCTTTCTCCACCTATCTGGGTTTCCATCTCTTTGGAGGTTGGGTCACCTATGCCCTGATTGGTGCAATCTTGATTTTTATGCTTTCCTATTTCGATGTCAAGTGGTCTGTCTATGCGATGGCCCCTTTCTTGATCTTAGAAGTGGGAATACTGGTTATCCTGGATCTGGTTATTAGCGTGCACGGGGGAGCCAGCGGACATGACATTACCCATACTTTTACGGCTGCCGGGGCCAGCCTCAAAGGGGCCGCTCCTGGAGGCTTGTTGGGCATCGGCATAGCGATGGCCCTGGGCGTATGGTCATGGGTAGGCTTTGAGGCTGGAGCTGTCTATGGAGAAGAGGCGCGCAACCCACGCCGGGCTGTACCCATTGCTATCTTCTCGGTTATTGCCTTCCTGATCGTTTTATATGTGTGGACAGCCTACTCGGCGACGATTGGTGTTGGCTGGGAGCATGCAGTAGACAAGTTTGGCACAGCCTCTCTTCCCTATTACACACTTGCCACGCAGTATGTGGGCGGCTGGCTTCAGGCCCTCATGATCGTTGCTATCAGTACCAGCGCTCTGGCCTGTGGGCTGGCCTTCCATAATGGCATGGTGCGCTACCTCTATGCTATGGGACGCGAGCATATTTTGCCGCCCAGGTTCGGCAAAACACATCCCAAGTATCGTAGCCCGCATATTGCTATCCTGGCCCAGTCGCTCTTCAGTATTGTGATTATTCTTGCCTTCGCCTTCGTGATCCAGAAAACTAACGCGGATAATAGCGTTAGTTATGCCTTAGGAATTCCCGATGGAAAAGTCTATACGCAGACCGATGGCATTAACCCTTACACCTGGCTGGCAACGACCGGAACAATTGCCTTTATCATTGTATATATTATGGTGAACATCTCAGCGCCGCTCTTTGCTCTGCGCTTTGATAAGAAGAGCTTCAATATCTTGCGCCATATTGTCGCTCCTCTTCTGAGCACGCTTACGCTCTTGATTCCCCTTATTTCTTTTGTAATGCCCGCTATTCCTGGGCCAATTGGAAATTTCTTTACAGATCTCGGCTTTGCCGCTACGCCTTTTCCCACAAATATCCTCCCGCTCTTTGTGCTGATATGGATAGTTGCTGGCCTCATCTATGCCTTTTATCTCTCGCGTAACACGCCTGAGAGATATGAGGGGATGGGACGCATTATTCGCGGGGATGTTGATTAACGCTCCGATCCATTTTCGGCTTAAGTAGGACGACTGGCTCCCCTCAATTTGAAGGGAGCCGGTTTTGCTTGGAATGTTAGAGATTAATATTCCATATAGTAAGCGTATTGTCGAGCAGCGAGCCCGTAAAGCTAAGGGTATATTGCTTTATATTGGTTGGTACTTCGTATGTTAATGTACCGGTCAGGGCTCCCCCTGCTTCCACTTTGCCCTCCGGTCCTGGGGTGTCGCCTAGCCCAATGTTCTGTTTTTGTCCATCAGGCAGGCTCTTTAAGTCCCACATGGCCAGACTTGATGCAGTCTGCGTTTCCGAGGTTAGATTCTTCATGGTAACGTTGATTTCAAGGAAAATATGGCCGTCCTTCGGCTTGAGAAAATCATTTCCTGATGATGTCGAGACCTTATTAACAGTTATTTGCCATCCGCTGCTGGCCACTGTTTCTCCGATTTTATGATGGCTTGGTGTTTGCTGATTACCTATTGTAGTGTTGGCCGTAGAAGCTATAGTCTTGTCGGTTGTGGTACTTGCAGACATTGACGGGCTCTTGTTGATAGCTGACCCGGCCGCGTAACCAACGATGAGGCAGAGAATACATGCGATGAGCCATGGCCATATCTTTGGTTTTCTAGGCTCTTGCTTAGGCATAAAAGATGGTGGTATTGGCGTTTGCTGCGGTGGAAGATATACCCCAGGAGGCGGAAAGCCAGGCTGTGCTGGTTGTGGATATGCTGGTTGCTGTGGTTGTGGATATCCAGGCAAGGGATTTGGATATCCTGAAGGTTGTTGGGGTGGTTGTTGATACATGATTTCTCCTTTGACTTATTATCTACCCTTCAGATGTAAAATATATAAGTATATATGTTATATAAACGGGCTGAGGAGTTAAAAATAACATAAATCTTGTTCTTTTGCATCTAACAGAAAATCCAGCCTTTGTTCCTGGGCTGTTAAAATTATGGAGAAGCTTCTTATCCAATGCGACACCTGGTTTAGTGGATGAAGGTAGCTATATAACTTTGTTGCCATTCCTGATGCTTTCTTTTAGAAGTGGACGTGGCTAGTAATGTGAAGTACACCGAATGCCTGCTTCGAAGCACATCGGCAAAACAAGCGGCGCTTTCAAAACTGGAACACTGTGTAAGGCAGAATGAGCCCATTGATGTTACAATAAATGAGAGCTCCTTTGGATAGAGCCTCTATAAATGAGAGGCGGACGGCCTCTTGTCCTTCGGAGCTAAACAGTAATTTTTTAGCATAGAAATGGGTAGAATAGTTTATGCCAAACCATCACACACTCTTTGATGTACAGGGGCAGGTTGCTGTAATTACCGGAGGGAGTGGAGTGCTTGGCCGGACGATGGCGCTCGGTCTTGCTCAAGCCGGGGTGAAGGTTGTGGTCATTGGACGGCATGCAGAGACTGCAGCTAAGGTGGCCGAAGAGATTGGTGCCGCTGGTGGCGAAGCAATTGGGATCGCCTGCGATGTGACTGCACGGGCGGCGCTGGAGCGCGCGCTTGAGCAAAGCATTGCGGCTTTTGGTTCCATAGATATTTTAGTCAATGCAGCCGGAGGAAATTTGCCTCAAGCGGTTACGTCGCCTGAACGTTCCTTTTTTGACTTAACTGAGCAAGCTATTGATGAGGCAATACGTCTGAATTTTACAGGAACCTTGCAGGCTTGCCAGGTTTTTGGAAGAGGGATGGCCGAACGGGGTAAGGGCTGTATTGTCAATGTGGCTTCTATGGCTTCGTTGCGCCCTCTCACGCGTACAGTAGCGTATAATGCTGCGAAAGCCGCGATTGGTAATTTTACGCAGTGGCTGGCGGTTCACATGGCACAGGAATATGGTTCGCATATACGTGTAAATGCCATGGCTCCTGGCTTTTTCCTGACCGAGCAAAATCGTGCTCTGCTAACTAACGTTGAAGCTGGCACGTTGACGCCTCGCGGACAAACGATTATCGATCATACGCCAATGCGGCGTTTAGGTGCTCCGGAAGATCTGGTCGGAACTTTGTTATGGCTGGTGAGCCCGGCATCAGCTTTTGTCACGGGAATAATGATCCCCGTTGACGGAGGATTTTCGGCCTTTAGTGGCGTCTAAGAGGGTCAGGCATATTGTGCGCGTCTTATTTTTCTGCCTCAGCTATTTACCTACATGTGAGGAGAAAGAGAGGTTGGAAAACTTCTTGCCAGCCTCTTTGTTTGAGCGATCTGTATTTGCACGGTTGCCCTTATCTCTCCGCTACAGGCTAGAATAGCCTGGTAAGACTGCCCACAAGAATTTTATTCCTTCTTTAACCCTAAATGGTGGCTGTACATTCATGTATATCTATTTATCTTATTTGCTAACATCTGGAGGTATGTATAATGGCCCATATCCAGCAACCGCACGGCGCTCATTTAGTAGGCAGCGTTCCTTTGGCCAGTGCCCAGGAGGTCTTTAGCACGGTGAGCTCGCTTCTCGGCAGCTGGTTGCGCCGCATCCCTGATGGAGAAACGGGTGCGCGCAGCAACTGGATTAGATGGCAGTATCCTTTTCTGGCTCGAACAGAGATGTTGGAAGATGTATCTTCCTCTTCTCAGGGATATGCCCCGGGCCCTCGTTTGGCGCTTCGCTCATCCGCGGAAACGCTCTTATTTAAGGAGCTGGGCTATGCCGAAGCAGCTATCGAATCCTATATGTTATTTGCACAATTAAAAAAAGCTGGTCATATTCCTGCTCATTGCCGCTTTCAGGTCTGCCTTCCTACACCTATTGCTCCCATCACAACTTTTATTCAGCTTAGCGATCAGGCTGCGGTAGAACCAGCTTATGAAGCCGCCATGATTGCTGAGCTGAAGCGCATTACAACGGCTATTCCCCTGCATGAACTGGCTATTCAGTGGGATACTGCTATCGAATTTGCACTTTTAGAAGGTGTTATGCCTACTTTTTTTACAAATGTAGAAGATGAGATCCTCCAACGCTTAATCAGGTTAGGCGAGGAAGTCCCTGCGCAGGTTGAGCTTGGCTACCATCTTTGTTATGGTGACTCCGGTCATCAACACTTTAAGCAGCCCGCCGATACAGCTAAACTTGTAGATGTTGCCAATGCTCTTGCCTCCCGATTGCAAAGGCCTTTGCACTGGCTTCATATGCCTGTCCCGCGTAACCGCGCAGATGATGCCTATTTCGCTCCATTACGACAACTCCACCTCAAGCCGGAAACCGAGTTCTATCTAGGATTAATGCACTACACAGATGGTGTTGCAGGAGCCAAAGAGCGCATAGCCGCAGCCCAAAAAGCTATGGCAGATTTTGGTGTGGCCACTGAGTGTGGTATGGGACGGCGTTTGCCTGAGACCATTGCTGCCTTGCTGCGTATGCATAGCGAAGTTTCTTCGCCAGTTCAATAGGTACCAGTCATTGTTTATAAGGTATGGCACTCAGTGATTCAATTGAGCAGGCAAGGCTCCCGATCTGATCTCTCCTGGCCTATTGCGTTTCGATACTATGCCACCAGTTAGCTTAATCAAGCTCTAGTGGCATTCTTTACTGCCTTCCAATCTTTTTAATTATTGTCTCTTAGTTCTCCAGTCTTTTGTCTGGCTATTGCTGGCTTTCTAGAGGAGAGAGCTCATTTCTCGCCAAAGCTGACAATTATCCCGGAAATATCTCACTTTGGGACCGCAGTTGACAATGACGAATCAGGCAGCATATTTTGTGAGGATTTAATAGTACTTAATATCCATAGGGCCTATTTTTATTGAGGATGTCAAAAACAGTCTATAGAGTCAGTAGAGGAAGCAGAAAAAAAGGTGACCTGCTTCATAAAGACAATCTTGTCACTTCCTCTCCTTGATCGCTCATGCTACGGATAGAGCAGGAAGTTCTCTCGACAAGAGATAGACATATCATAAGAATGAGGGGAAAAATGAATTTAGAGCAGATCAAGTATCAGACTTGCCCATGGGATCAGGAAGAGGGCGTTTTACTCACGGATATTAATGAGGATCTTCCTGATACTGACGCTGATGGAGAATTACAATACTATTGTTTATCGGGACGTCACGTTTTTTCCTATGATGAAGATAGTGAAAACGAACGCCGCAAGTAAATGTGGTTCATGGTAGTATATTTGTTTGAATGCCGACGAGCCTTCCTTGTAGTAGCTTGTCGGCATTGATTTTTTCAGTATCAGTATAGGAAAATCTCTCTCCCCACAAAAATCTATGCGACCAACTGATATTTCTCAAAATACTTCTGAGAAACGTTCTTCACAGCAGCTCTGCCACCTCGTTTGGCTGCTGGCGTAATCGGGTAACCAGCTCGCTATGTCTAAGACCGTGTTTTGTTAAGCGCAGAGATGGCCTCACATGATACACTGGGAGGATGAGTACGAGTTATCCCAGCAATCTTTCTGAGAGGGAGTGGGCGTGTCTGCAACGCTATCTTCCCGCACAGCCCAAGCGTGGCAGACCGCCGATCCACTCTCTGCGTTCCATTTTTGATGCCATTTTCTACGTCCTGCGCACGGGCTGGACGTTTCGCTACCTCCCAGCCAACTTCCCACCGTGGCAAACGGTGTTCTCTCATTTTCGCCGCTTACGTCTCAAGGGCACCTGGACGCTCTTGTGGCGGGCACTGCACCGAGCTGAACGCGAACGACAAGGAAGGCATCCTGACCCAAGTGCAGCGAGCATGGATTCCCAAAGCGTGAAAACCGTCGAGGAGTCGTCTAGGATCTGTGGCTACGATGCCCACAAACACATCAAAGGGCGCAAACGGCACATCCTCGTAGACACGCTGGGTCTCCCCATTTCCGTCTATGTGACTCCTGCCGACACGCATGATACCAAGGGAGCCCGTTGTCTGCTTGCAGGGCTCAAGTTCTTTGTCCCCTGCCTCAAAAAGATCTGGGCAGACGCGGCCTATCGCGGGCAAGAGTTAGCTCAGTGGTGTCAAGCCACAGGAGAGTGGGAACTGGAGGTCGTGGAACGCAAGCCAGGCACCCGCGGTTTCAGTGTGGTGCCGCGCCGTTGGGTGGTGGAGCGAACATTCAGTTGGATTTCTCGTCACAGGAGAATAAGTAAGGACGACGAGCGAAACGTGCAAACGAGTGAAACACTGATCCAGGTGGCGATGATTCGGCTGCTCCTCGCTCGTTTGGCGCGGCATCTACGAACCAGTTCTCAACCATCCCATGAAGGCGCAAACCGTTTCCAATGGCCTTCGCAGACCACTTCGACTGCTCCGTCGCGAACGACGATAGCGGTCTGATCGCCCATCGCATACGCAGGCTGCTGCCTCTCATTGACCAGAAAGGCGAGAGAGGACCGCTCCCCCGAACCACAAGGGGTGTTGAGGGAGCGGTTTTCTCCTTCTCGTCGCATTTTCCTCATTTTTGGGCGAGCCGTTAGCTGCGATTGAAGAACTCAACAAGCACAGGAGCAAGGACCTCGGCCTGAACTTCGTGGGTCTGACCTTGCAGAACGCGATGCTTGGCATTGGGAATGGCCTTTGCCAGTGCTACTGCTGTTGCGTGCATAAACGGAAAAGAAGCTGAGCCATCCATGACCAGCGTTGGCACCGCGACGCAAGCGGCCTTCGCGGTGGGAACCGAGCCATCTTCACCGAGGGCTGCGGCATCGTAGGCCAGAGTTGGCCCAATCGCTTCAAACATCGGCCACATGGGCTGCTGACGCATCCCCTCAAGCTGCTCAGCGGGCATCCCCACCCGCATCAGAAAGAGCCCGACTGCGTCGCCCTTGCGGCCCTCTGCAAGCACTTCCGCAAGCTGTTTGCGGTAGGTTCTCCACCCTTGCCCGGCGGCGGCATCATCATTGTATGCAGCTTCATACAGAGCCAGTTTCTTCACCTTCCCGTCGAGCTTGATAGTGGCCTCCAAAGCCAGGGCGGCGCCGGAGGAGATGCCATACACGAACGCCGATCCCCCGGCTTCGTCGATCAATGCCTCGATATCTTCAATTTCACGCTCAACAGCAAATGGCTGCGTATCCGTGCTCTCGCCACGCCCCCGACGATCATAGGCAAATACCGTGAAGTGTGGCACCAGTAAGGTTGACAGTGGCCGCATAGGCCCCAATGCCCGATAGCACATGGCGCCATCTACCAGGATGACCGCTGGTCCGCTGCCTACCTGATCATAGGCAATGCCTGTGCCGTCGGCTGATTGTACCTTCGTCATAAAATCTCCCTTCGTTACTAGTTGATCAGGTTCATTATACTTCGGAAGTGAAGCGCAGAACTTCTCCCATCTTGCGCGTTTGGCCATGCAGCATAACCGCAGCGCATTCCAAAACACGGTCTGAGTAGGGGAGCTCGTAGTGATCAGAAATGCAGCCACACGTATCAGCCAGGAGATGAACAGAAGCGTGGCTGCGTATCAGCAAAATGTTGAATCTTCCCGCAATCCAGACGCCGAGAGAGCTGTTAATTTGGATGCAGTCTCGGTCCCAGGAACTGGTGTGGAAACAATCATTTGCAGATCGGGATCATCTACTATGTGAAAGATCTTTATCTGGAAGATTAATAGCCCAACAAGAGGATGGTTGAAGTATATTGGTTTCACATGCGTCCTTTGTACATCGTGACGAGGCCACCACTCGCGAAATTCCGGGCTGGAAGCGCTAAGGTCATTCACCAGTTCTGTGAACCATGTTTCACCAATGTAGCGCTGTGTACTGGCTCGAAAGAATGCAATCTTGCTTCGCGCTTCCTCCTCCCAGTTGAGCCATTGCGTGCGTTGTCGTGGATCTGTAAAGAGGAACCAGAGCACATTGCGTTCTCGGGCAGACATCGTGTTAAAGTCTGCATATACCTGACGTGTCGCCTGATTCCAGGCGATCATATCCCAACGATGGTTGACCACTGCCGCAGGATATGTTCCCATGCGCTCAAGGATCAGTTGGAGGGTGGGATCAACGCTTTGCGTCAAGGGTAGCGGATCGACAGGAAGCTGCTTGCGTGCCAGAACAAAGAGATGTGCCCGTTCGTCGCGATCGAGCTTGAGGGCATGAGCGAGGCTTTCCAGTATCTGTGCGCTAGCCGTAATATCCCGCCCCTGTTCAAGCCGGGTATACCAGTCAGTTCCCACGCCAGCAATCGATGCCAACTCTTCTCGGCGCAAACCTGGCGTTCTCCGGCGCGTCCCCGGAGGTAATCCAACCTGACTGGGAGAAATATGTTCTCGGCGCGTCCGCAAAAATTGAGCTAATGCTTTCCGTCGTTCTTTTTCGTTCATCGCTGCGCATCCTCATCCTGGGAGAATAAATCCCAGGATATTTTGACTCCTGGTTCTTGTCTCGTTGTTCTGGCAGTATTCTATCACAACGCCAAATCTCTAGAGAAGGCGCCCATTCGTCAAAGCCTGGGGAAAACTACAAGTTTATGGAGGTGCGCTGTTCATTGCGCATCTTATGGGATCTGGAAACTTTTGCTGAGGAACCTCGATAAGGTAGGAGCGGAAGATGTTTAACTTCGAGAAGAAAGTTGTTTTGGTCACAGGTGCTACTTCAGGCATGGGACGCGATACTGCACTTGCCTTTGCTAAAGCGGGAGCATCAGTCGCGCTCGTCGGAAGAAGGCAAAAAGAAGGTACTGCAGCTGTAGAAAATATTAAAAGTAATGGCGGCAATGCCATTTTTCTACAGGCCGATCTTGCCTCAGGAGAACAAGCGATAGTTGATGTGATCGCTAGTACTGTTGCTATTTACGGACGTCTGGATGTAGCGTTTAACAACGCTGGAATACAGGGCAGATCTGGGTCAATCACGGAGGCAAGCGAAAGCGAATGGGATGATGTTCTCAACCTGAATCTGAAAAGTGTTGGGCTTGCATGCAAACATGAGTTTTTGCAGTTTCTCAAGCAAGGTGGAGGTGGAGTGATTGTGAATACATCATCCTTTCTCTCGCTTGGTGCAGTGGCGGGTTCGAGCATTTATGCCGCGAGCAAAGGTGGCCTGGATGCCCTGACACGCAACCTTGCCCTGGAAGGTGGACCGCATAACATTCGTGTGAACGCTGTGAATCCTGGCGCCATCATAACGGAAATGTTCCGCCGCACAGTTGATCCCGAATCGGATGCTGCCTTGCCCATCAAGAATGCTGTCCCGTTGCAAAAACGCCTGGGAACAGGTGACGACGTTGCAGGAACAGTGCTATGGCTTTGCTCAGAAGCATCTTCCTATGTGACGGGGCAGACGATTCTTGTCGATGGAGGTCTAACGATTCACACGTTGTGAAGCATGTAAGTCAAGCGGAAGCATGAATCTACTAGCGGATGCCTGGGAACTGCTGCAAGCCCGCTTTGTTGTTCTGCTTCCCATTTTCTATAACAAAGAATAGAGGATAATTCTTGTTACGTATGCTAATAGTCATGATAGAATTAAGATTCAAATTATGTTATTATGATAAATGATAAAGTACTTATTTGCAGTGTGTGTAGTTTATTGTAGGGTTAAGCTTGCTTAAGCATGACCATAAACGCAGATGTGGGGGAGGACAGCATGGACAAATCCGCAGTTCAGAGCGCATTAACTGGTGCCGGTTTGGCAAAGCTCGTTCCTGATATTGATAAGCTATTGCGCCTATCTATTCGGCTCTATGCTACGCCAGTTAGCCAGCCCCAGCAGGAGGTTGGGGTATCGCGGCTTGGCGGGGTTCCTGATTTACCTTCAGAAATTGCCTGGCCGCAGTGGAAGAATGTTCCACAATCGTTTATCGCCCAGATACGTCTTGATGACGTTCATCAGTATGATCTCAATGGTTTGTTGCCTGCGCAGGGAATGCTCTGGTTCTTCTACGATGCCCAGCAAGAAACTTTCGGCGAGGAGCCTGCCGATCGTGGAGGGTGGCAAGTTTTCTTTGCTCCTTCGGCTGCTCGACTGCAGCGCGCAACTGTGCCCACCTCGCTTCCGCAAGCCAGCCAGTTTCAAGCCTGTTCTCTGCGTTTTGCCAGCGAACTTACGCTGGCATTACAGCCACAACTTGAAATAGCGAATCTCAAGTGGAGTGATAGTGAGCAAGAGCAATACGATAATATGCTCTCAACACTCATTGAGCAAAATGAACGTGCGGCTGTTCACCATCGACTCTTAGGATACCCTGAAACCCTCCAGGATGACATGCGCCAACAATGTCAGCTTGTCAGCCATGGAGTCACTGACGAGGACGATCCTCGTGTCGCCACATTGGCAAAAACGGCTATGGACTGGCAATTACTGCTACAGATTGACTCGGATGAGCAGGCCGGCATGAAATGGGGCAATACAGGCATGCTCTACTATTGGATTACGCAAGCTGACCTGCAACAGAGGCAATTTGGCAATACCTGGCTAATATTGCAGTCCGAGTAAATCTGTGCGGTTTTTAGCATTTTTTGAAAAAAAGAGGGGCGGTAATGAAATATTTCCATCTGTTGGTGGCAGCGCTCATTCTACTATTTGTATTTACGGGTTGCAATTCGACTGCTTCCAATGGGAACAATTCGAACGGGAATGGCGGCAATTCTAAGCAGGGGAGGAGTAACCAGCCAACAACTAAGGAGCCAACCTGGGGTGTGCGTAACAAAACTTCAAATTGTACGATCAATGGACCGTTACAAGATATTGCTTGCACACCTGGCGATATTATCCAATCGGCAACCAAAGAGCAGATCTGTCAGCCAGGGTATGCGCGTACGGTGCGCAATGTGCCAACCAGCGAGAAAAATCAGGTCTATGCTGAATATGGCATTACCCATCACTCGACAGGCGAGTATGAGGTTGATCACCTTGTGAGCCTGGAACTGGGCGGCTCTAACGATATTTCTAATCTCTGGCCTGAGGCCGCCAGCCCTAAGCCCGGTTTTCATGAGAAAGATAAAGTTGAGAATTATCTTCATGACCAGGTTTGCTCGGGAGCGGTCTCGCTCAAGCAAGCTCAGATAGAGATTGCCACTAACTGGTTGGATGTTTATAATCGGATGCCCAGTAAGTAGAACAATTTGGGAGCCTGGGATTGCTAGAACTGAAGGTCCATTCCCAGGCTCTTTTACTTTTTGCGCTAAACTCTCTAGAAACTCCTCACGTATTTTTGCTCTGCCCACAGTGTTCTCTCATCTAGCGAAGCTCATAAGACTTTTGTTAGAATAGGAAGCAAGCACACTGACCGCAAATTCTCCTCTAGAACAAAACCTGTGTGGGGAAAGCTTGTTATGTGTTTTATTTTTCTCATCGTATCTCATATTTAAGATTTGGAGATGAGCATGCCCAAACAAAGTACGATCCGCAATGACTGGTACAATGTTGTACAAGAGTACACGGAGAGGCTTGTGAAGATTCGTAGCGTGAGCCCGGGGGAGGGTGAGATTCGCGTGGCCCACGAAGTACTGCGCCAACTCACCGAGGGAGATGTCGGGTCGCTTTATACGATGCATGGCCTTGATCCTATTGAAGGAGATCCCTATCAGCGGCAGAATGCGTATGCATTTTTGCATGGTCAGAGCTCTGCAACGCTGGTTCTACTGGGACATATCGATACAGTTGATACGCAAGACTATGGGCCATTAGAGCCGTGGGCGCTTGAGCCAAACGAGCTTACGCTGCGAAAAAAAGCTTTATTCAGCTCTCCTACTGCTGCGGAAGAAGCTGATGATGACTGGATGTTTGGGCGGGGAGCAATCGATATGAAAAGTGGGGTTGCAGTCAATATAGCTCTCATGCGTCGCCTCGCGCAAGCTAATCACCAATCGCCTCTTCCCCTTTCTGTCGTAATGCTGGCAACGCCAGATGAGGAGAATGAATCGGCTGGAGTGCTGCAAGCTGTCCATTTTCTCTTGCGCCTGCGCGAACTATACGGATTGGAGTATCTGGGAGTAATTAACACCGATTCTACGACTGCCCTTTATCCTGGCGACCAGCAACGCTATATTTATAGTGGCACTATTGGAAAGTTGCTTCCCTGCTTTCTATGCGTTGGAAGCGCCTCGCATGTGGCCACGCCATTCAATGGCTTGGATGCTAATCTTCTTGCCGCTGAGCTGATTCGTGAGCTCAGTATGAACGATAGTCTATGCGATGTTGCCCAGGGTCAGGTAACTGCTCCCCCGGTGACGCTTCATGCGAAGGATCTTAAAGATCATTACGACGTGCAGCTTCCATTTGCGGCTTATTTCTACCTCAACGTGCTTACCCTCAATACGGGCCCCGATGAGCTATTGCAGCGCCTATGCGCGTGTAGCAGCACTGTAATGCGAGATTTATTGCAACGTGTAGATCAGGCTGAGCAGCGCTGGCGGCAGGCTAGCGGTGAGCATGGATGGCAAGAGCGCTTCCAGCCTCGTCATGGAAGTGTACTTACCTATGCCCAGCTGTATACGGAAGCAGTCAAGCAATTAGGGGAGGATCAGGTGCAGGCAGCCCTTGATGCCGAATGGCAGCGCGCTTCTTCCCTCCCCGATGCTCGTGAACGCAGCCTGTGCCTTGCCCAGCGTTTATGGAAGTTAAGCAACAGGCAAGGACCCGCCGTAGTTATCTTTTATGCTCCTCCCTATTATCCGCATGTGGCACCCACACCGGGAGCGCTGCAGGATGCTATTTCCAATGTTGTGGCGGCCCATCCAGAGATACCGCTTGAAATACTGCCATATTATCCCTATCTTTCCGATATGAGCTATCTGCGGCTCGATCCTGGTATAAATCTAAGTGCATTTACCCAGAACATGCCTATCTGGCAAGAAAGCGGTACGCAGGCGCAGATAGGGGCATATAAGCTGCCATTAGCGGAGATTCAAAAGCTAGCCTTGCCGGTTATTAACTGGGGGCCCTATGGTTATGCGTTTCACCAGCGCGATGAACGAGTGCTTAAATCATATTCCTTTGAAACGCTACCGCAGCTGATTTATGAAACGATCATGTACTTGGCCCAGAACAGCGCTTCATAGCCGCCTGCTCTGCTAGCGGTAAAGAATCAAGTGTTTGCTCTGCTCGCTCGATCCTGAGCAGAGCAAGCGTAAGCTGGAGGAAGAAAAACCTTTTCTTATATCATAGCTCTCTTCTTGAAACTAGACATTTCCCCCGAGAAATATATACAATACGAAAAACGAAGTGACAGCATTCGATATTGGCTGCTTGCATGGGTACAATCTTTTTATAGTGCGCTACAGTAGGTACCTGTCCTGTGGTTTCTGCTTCTACCATTCTTTTTAAGGAATAAACATGCCAGTACTTGCAATTCTCCTTGGAATCTTGCTGATTATCGTCGTGGCCAAAGATAGCTTCGAGACAATAGTTTTACCACGACGCGTATCCTATAAGTTTCGGCTCACTTATTTTTTCTATCGAGTGACCTGGAAGTTCTGGGGTACCATTGGGCGCAGAATGCATGCTAGTAATCGTCGTGAGCAATATCTGGGCTTCTACGGCCCTCTTTCGTTGATTTTACTGCTCATCGTTTGGGCGGTCATCTTTATAGTTGCTTTTGCCCTCATCCATTGGGGATTGCGCTCTCCCCTCAATGCGCCTGAAAAAGTTCCCACCTTCGGTAGCTATCTCTATATGAGCGGTACCACATTCTTTACCCTTGGCCTGGGCGATATTGCTCCACTTACAGGTCTGTCGCGTATGTTGATGGTCATTGAGGCTGGGATAGGCTTTGGTTCACTTGCCCTGGTCATTGGCTATGTTCCTGTTATTTATCAGGCCTTTTCGCGGCGCGAACTGCATATTTCGCTACTCGATGCTCGCGCTGGCTCTCCTCCTAGCGCTGTGGAGCTTATTCTTCGCCATAGGAACCAGCCCGAAGAACTTGCTCGCTTCTTGAATGAATGGGAGCACTGGTGCGCGGAGCTTTTAGAGAGCCATCTCTCCTATCCAGTCCTTGCCTATTATCGTTCTTTGCACGAGAATCAATCCTGGCTTGGCGCGCTAACCTCTATTTTGGATGCTTGTGCGCTCTTATTAGTTGGGATTGAAGGTCTGCCAGTAAAGCCGGCAAAATTTACCTTTGCCATCGCCCGTCATGCCGCCGTTGATCTGGCCCAGTCCTTCGGCGTTTCTCCGAACCTGCATGCTAAGCGTCTCTCATCCTTAGAGTTCCGACAGCTGCAGCAGGTCCTGGCCAGGGATGGCCTGATGTTTAAAGACCCGGCTACTGCCGAGGAGCGCCTGGCTCACATTCGCGGTAAGTATGAGCTTTTTGTTGCGTCCCTTGCCCAACATATGCTGCTATCCCTGCCCGCCTGGTTGGCTCCAGAAAACCCTATTGATGATTGGCAGACCAGCGCCTGGGATCACTTTCTAGATACCTCGCCACGGACGCTTGACGAGACTATGTTGGCTTGAAGAACGTGGGCGGCTAGGAAGCAGGTCAGTCTTACGCCTCAAGACTGGCTTTACTCTTGACATATAGTCTTTTCATCGTTTACATTACAGGTGCCTTACCAACAGAGCACTAAAAAATAGTCCTGGCGAGCCAGAAAAGAAATCTTTTATGAGTATAAACGCGCAAGATTATCACCTCGCTGAATTGATGTTAGAGCATACATCAGTGGGCATGGCCATCTATGATGCCCACGATATGCGTTTACTCCAGGCAAATACGCTTTTCCTTTCCTTTTTCAGAAATTACTTTGCTGCTTTAGGACAGGAGGAGCACAAAAATATTATTGGCCACACTTTCTGCGATTGGCTGACTAGCGCGCAGAAACGGGAGATGATGGGTATTTTTCATACTGTTGTTGAGACCGGAACTCCCTATCATGGGAACGATTTCTCCTTGCCTGATGCCCATGGCGAGCCTACTTACTGGCACTGGTCCCTCAATCCCGTTCGTGACGAACATGGACAAACTGGCTTTTTAGTGCTTACTGTCAGTGAGGTCACTGAACAGGTTCTGGCGCGCCAGCAAGCTGAGCAAGCTCAGTCTGCTCTTAGCCAGACAAAAAGCTTGCTGGAGGCAGAGCGCGATCGCCTGGAGGTTATTGAGACTGTAGCGCGTAGCGTACGTGAGGCTCTATCGCCCGAACGTATCAGTGGGGTAGCCGTAGACGCGATTGCAGAGCATTTTCATGCTGAAAGCGTTTGTTTGCACATTGCTGATCCAAACCATCGCGCATTGCGCTTGCTGCGTTCGCGTATGCAAACCAGGAGGCAAGAAGCGCCAGGAACCATACACTATATTCCTTATGAGCATATGCTCCCTGGCAGTAACGCCGGTGAGCCGCGTGATCCTATAGTTGTAGAGGATATTCAGAACGCCGCCATTGTGGGTACGATACGGAAAGAACATCCCTTAGTGTTAGGGGGAACGAGAGGATTTATATGCGTGCCACTCTGGTTTAGAGATCACTTTGAGGGAACCTTGAGCGCTACCTTTACAACTGTCGTTCACAAGCAGGGACCCGAAGTACGTACTTTAACTGGCTGCGCTACCCATCTCGCGGCGGCGCTGGCGCATGCTCGTCTGCTTACTGCAGTCGAGAGTGAGCGGACCCGTCTGAGAGATATCCTGGATCAACTGCCCGAAGGTATTCTCATCGCAGAAATTTCCAATGGGACAATTAGTTATGCTAATCCTGCGGCTGCCGGCATTCTTGGTATCCCGCTTGAAGAGCTCTCGGCCTTTCCGCTCCACCGCTATTCGTGGTCTCAAATTTATCGCGAAACCGCCCTTGATGGCCAGCCAATTCCGCCCTGGAATTTTATTGTGATTCGGGCCCTCTGTGGCGAGACGATTCGCAGTAAAGAGACCCTTGTGGTGAAACCTTGCGGCAGCAAGCTGGTTACTCTGGCCTCAAGCGCACCGCTTTATTCTGAAAGCGGGATCATGACTGGCGCTGTTATCGTCTTTCAAGATGTTACGGCGCAAAAGAGCCTTGAACAACATAAAAACGAATTTTTCTCTATTGCCAATCATGAGCTACGTACCCCCATTACCATTATCCAGGGATTTGCCGAAATTCTACAGCTTGCTGCGCAAAATCGTCAGCTTGACTCTCTAACCCAATATGCCCTGGCCAGCATTAGCGAACAAAGTCAGCAGCTTACGCGCCTCATAGAAGAGATGCTGGATATCTCGCGTCTTGAGCAGGCTCAGTTTACGCTTAAACGAGCAGAGCACGATCTGGTGAGCCTTGTCAAGCATGTCATTGAAAGCCATTCCATCACCACACGGCAACATCACCTCCATTTTGTTCTGGAAGGCCTGCAATCCGCTGATAGTCTGATCAGTAATATCGATGAGAAGCGAATTGTGCAAGTCTTAAATAACCTTATTAACAATGCTATCAAATATAGTCCGACTGGAGGCCGGATCGAGGTAGGCTTACGCTATAAGCCGGATAAGCCAGATACGGCTACGATCTGGGTGAAGGATGAGGGAATCGGGATCGCTCCTGCCGAAATGCCGCATATCTTCAAACGTTTCCATCGCGCCAGGGACCTTGATCGTTCAATGAGCGGCTTTGGTATTGGACTCTATCTAGTCAAAGAAGTAATCGGTCGCCACGGCGGTCATATCCGGGTTGATAGTATCGAGGGTCAGGGCTCAACTTTCTATGTTACGCTTCCACTCAATACTCAATAAAACCACAGGTCTCATGTCCCTCCAGCAGAATGCTAGCAACTATAGAGAATGACCAGCATAGCCGGTAAAAGCTGAGATTTGCTGGTTACGTTTCTGTGATATATTTAATGCGGGAATTTTTTTGTGCCAATAATTGAGTCCGTGTAGCAAAAAATTGCCACGCCTTCAATTAGCATAGACTTCTTTAAGTGATTGGAGAATTGCCGTGTCCTCATTACTTGAGCAAGAAATTTTTAGTCAGCCCGAGGTTATCGCGCGCTTGATAGATCGTGAGCTGAAGCATATTCAGCAGATAGTCACGCAGCTACCTCAGTTCAAATATGTATTGATTGCTGCGCGTGGATCATCGGATCATGCAGCGCTCTATGCTACATATTTGTGGGCAGCTCTGGCTGGCTATCCTATCGCCCTGGCTACACCTTCTCTGCATACCTTATACAAAGCTTCAGCACGAATGGATGAGGCACTGGTTGTGGGTATTTCGCAATCTGGCCAATCGCCCGATATCATTGCTGTTCTGGAGGAGGGGAAGCGTCAGGGACGCCCTACGTTAGCTATTACTAATGATGCCACGTCTCCGCTGGCTACGATGGCTGATCATGTTGTTGAATTGCATGTTGGCCTTGAACGAAGTGTAGCAGCGACAAAGACCTATACTGCTCAACTAGCGGTTATGGCGATGTTTGCCGCGAGCTGGAACGGCGATAAAGAGCTGATCGCGGAGCTACAGAAGCTGCCTGAAGCGTTGCAGAAAACCTTGCAAGGGGCGCAGGAGATAGCTCGACGCGCTGAGCGCTACCGCTATATGGATCGTTGCGTGGTTGTTGGCAGAGGATACAACTATGCAACCTCGTTCGAGCTGGCGCTTAAGCTCAAAGAGTTAACTTATGTAATGGCAACTGCCTACTCTTCGGCAGATTTCCGCCATGGTCCCATTGCTACTGTAGACACAGGCTTGCCAGCCATTCTTATTATGCCTACGGGAGCGACCTCTGAGGACATGTTTGATCTTGTGAAAGAATTACAGCAGCGTAACGCCGAACTGCTGATTATCTCTGATGCGCAACAGGCGCTTGAACAGGCTCAAACGCCATTACCGCTGCTGGCCAGAGCCCCGGAGTGGCTAAGTCCAATTGTCTCTATCATCCCTGGTCAGTTGTTGGCGCTCCATCTAGCTGCTTATAAGGGATTAAACCTGGATAGCCCACGCGGCTTGCACAAAGTGACGCGTACGTTCTAAGCTCTGTTACATCTTGAGTGGATGCATCTAGCGAGAAGACTTTGTAGCTGCTGCGAGCTTCGCGCATATACAAAGCAGGCAAGCCTCAATATGCGTTGTAGCCTATTCTACTTGACAAGTAAGCAAAAGTATGAGACCATATCATGTAGAATGGTATATATAACGTATCAATTATACCATTTACAGAGGCTTTTTCCTGGCTAGATGCGTCCCGCCGATGATCCGATAAATGCGCAGAAGGGTTAGCTCTTATCCCTTTGCGCTAGCCTGTGACCTGTCTATTTGCTTATTCTCACCATCATCTCTATCTACTTCATCGACAGGATAAATCTCTCCTGGAGAAATCTACAGCGCTCAATCTATCTCAAAAGATAGGCACCACTGTTCGGTTCATGCAACTGAGGTTGCTATTCGCTAATTAACCGTGTATTTATAATTGAAATAGGAGGCGGATACAACTAGCGTTTCAGGAGTATAAAGAACCGATGATCCTTTTCCACTCAATGATGCATGGTTTCCTGAGCACTCAGGTAAATTCATTAAAAGCCTTTTTCTCTGTCGTCTCCATACCATATTTAAGGAGTCAGAGTCATGAAAAGTTTTACCCATGCACTAACCCGCCGCCAATTGCTTCTCGATGGAGGCAAGCTAGCTGTGAGTACAGGCCTGCTGGGCTCGTTCCTGGCAGCCTGCGGGGGTGCTAGCCCCTCTTCGAATGCGGCCACCAACGCTCTTGCATACTGGGCACTGAACTATGAGCCGAAAGGAGCGAATCAGACCGGAAAGTTAACTGATGCTGCCATCAACGGCTTCATGAAGGCGCATACTGGGATCAAGGTCAATGTAACTGGTTATACGGGAGACCAGGCAGGCTTTACTAAGCTCACCCAGGCGATTCAGGCCAGCGGCACTGTCGATGTCTTTCGCCTCTCCGCTGATGAACTGCCGGTGCTTATCAAGCAAAAACTCGTGTCTCCTATCGACGATTTTCTGGGAGCAAGCGACAAAAGCGGTATTTATCCCAATTTGCTTAGCGCCGTACAGACGCAAGGCAAGCACTATGCCTGGCCTCTGTGGGTGCCGCCGATCGGCATGTATATTAACCTTGATATTTTTAAAGAGCGCAACGTCGATCCGCCCTCAGACGATTGGACTTACGAGCAGTTCGTTGATACTGCCAAACGACTGACCTTTACGCGCAGCAATGGTCAGAAGGTGTATGGCTATACAGGAATCATTGATCCTGCTGCAATTAATACCTGGCCAATTATTCTCAGTGATGGAGCATTGCCCTTTAATCAGGACAATACGAAGTATACCTTCAATTCTCCTGAAGGAATTAGCGGCTTGCAGAAGTTGGCCGATCTGGCCTTAAAGCATAAAGTGACGCCTCCCGATTTTGGCACCCAGGCCTCCTCTGATATCGTGACTGGCTTTAGCCAGACAAAGACCTATGCTATGTATAGCGCCCCAAGTGGAGATGCGGCGACCTACAAGGCTGCCGGGCTTAACTTTGATGTGAAAGCCATGCCTATTGGTGGCCTGGGTAAGCATGTGACGGCCGGTGGTATCGGGCTGATCGCTGTGGCAACTATTCAGGATCAGGAGCGACTCAAACAGGCCATGCAGCTTGCCGACTATCTTACCAGCGCACAAGTGGGCAAAGACGTTTCCGGCTATTATCTGGCTCCCGGCGCTCGTCAATCCATAACTGTTGATGATCCAATCAGCAAATTTACGCCGTTTGTAGCCTATTGCTATATTCCCCCGCTTATCTCCCAATGGACGCAAATACGCACTATTTTGCATCCACAAATTCAGCAAGCGGTATTAGGAAAGATTTCGCCGGCTCAGGCCTTAAATGGTCCGGCTAGCGAGATCAATTCATTGCTAGCAGGTAGCTAGCTTTTTGCGTTGCTACGCTAAGCGCCTGTAAGGCTCTATCAGGAACTGACAAGCCTTGCGGTTCCTGATAGAGGATTGAGGAGAAGCATTATGTCGAATGTGGTCCTGAAGCGAGAAAGCGTCAACAGGCAGCCTGTGAGTATCTCCGCCAGGATAGGTGGTTTTATTAAAAAATATGGCTGGAGTTATGGCTTTATTCTGCCCAGCATGCTTACCTTTGTCGTATTCATTCTCATTCCAGTCATATGGGCATTTCTTATCTCTCTGCAAAATTATGATTTTGCCTGGGATGGGACCTGGGTAGGCTTACGAAATTATGTTGAGGCCTTCACGACGCAGAGCGGCGTCTTTACGCAAGCCATCCTTAACACGCTCTACTACACAGTCTTTACGGTTAGCGCCAATGTCTTTATTGCCCTCATTCTTGCTGGCCTGATCCAGGGACGTAGCAAGTATGTGCGCGCTTTTTTCCTGGCTGCGTACTATTTGCCAGCCGTTACCAGCGTCGTTATCATTGCCATCACCTGGCGCTGGCTCTATAACAGCGAATTTGGCCTTTTCAACTACTTCTTGGGGTTGGTCCATTTGGCTCCCGTACGCTGGCTCTCTGATCCTAATATTGCCTTAAACAGCATCACGCTCTCTACCATTTTAAGCGTTCCCGCTACAGGGGTTGTTTTATTTAACGCTGCTATGGGAAGTATACCGACAGAATTATATGAGGCGGCAGAGATCGACGGGGCGGGCGCTATTCGTAAGTGGTGGAATATTACGTTGCCCTTGATTAAGCCAACCCTGCTCTATGTGCTCGTGATTTACACGATTGCTAGCTTTGAGGTCTTCGAGAAGGTCTTTATTATGGTTCCTAGCGGCGTGGGAAATAGCACTCAGGTTATTCTCACTCAGATCTACCAGAACGGTTTCCAGCAATTCCGCTTTGGAGTAGCTTCCGCCCAGGGCTTTATTCTCTTTCTCATGATTGCCTCAATTGCCATTATACAGTTCCGTTTTCTAAAAACTGATGTGGAGTACTAGATTATGGCCATAAAGCTTGAGCGCCAGCAAGCCTTCTCTCCTGCAAACTTGCGGAAGATACGCATTTTGCCCTGGATTGCCCTGATCATCACTGCCAGTATCTCGCTCTGGCCTATGTACTGGCTATTTGTAACCTCGATTACCCCAACTACCTTTGCGATCAAAACGCCACCAGATATTCTTCCCTTCCATGCCAGCCTGGCTAATTTTCAGAGGCTCTTCAATCAAGCTAGCGATTACTGGCACTGGGGAGCGAATAGCCTGATTGTAGCGCTGAGCATTACGCTCTTCCATATCTTTTTTGATACGCTCTCTGGCTACGCCTTTGCCAAAAAGAAATTTCCTGGGCGGGACGTGTTCTTCTGGCTGATCCTGGCTACACTGATGGTTCCCACCTATGTAACTCTTGTGCCTATGTATATTGTCACTAAAGATCTCCACCTCCTCAATAGCCTCTGGGCGATTATCTTGCCGGGCACTGCCGATGTCTTTGGCATCTTTTTGATGCGTCAGTATATCCAGACCCTGCCATCCGAGTTACTGGATGCGGCTCGCATCGACGGCTGCGGAGAATTGCGTACTTTCTGGCATATCATCTTACCGCTGTGCAAGCCGGCCATTGGCGCTCTGGCGATTTTCACTTTTGTGCGCCACTGGAATGATTTTTTCTGGCCGCTGATCGTACTTCAGAACAGCAGCACCTATACATTACCTGTGGGAGTGGCTGGCTTGCAGGGAGAGTTTAGCACTGATTATGGCCTCATCTTTGCCGGCGCGGCCCTTGCGGCCTTGCCGATGGTGCTCTTCTTCCTGATTTTCCAGCGCTATTTCCTGGAAGGAGTGCGTATGGGCGCGCTAAAAGGGTGAAGCGGGTAGAGGGTGGCAAAAGCGGTGACAAGCCTACTGAAAAAGTCAGGCAAGCTACCTTGGAGAACGATTAATAATCTTATAACTGCCTGAATTTAGAGATTTTGGGGATGAATCCAGCATGGAGCGGTGAAACTACTTGCAAATTTGTATCGTATTAGTACCTGTAAAGCAAACAATACCACTAGTTGATGATTAATAAGAGAAGGAGATTTGTACAATGGCATTAGCAAATTTAGTAATAGCAGATGTCAGCGTTACGACAGTCATCTGGTGGCTCGTTGTGGGACTCATCGCAGGTTTTCTCGCCAGTGTAGTGATGCGCGGTGGTGGATACGGGATTGTTGGTGATATCATTGTGGGCCTGGTAGGAGCTTTTATTGGCGGCTTTATCGCGAATGCTCTTGGCTTAGGATCATCGGGTATAATTGGTACCATTATCATTGCCTTTATTGGCGCCTGTATTCTTATCGCTATCCTGCGACTGGTCTCGCGTAGTTATCCGAGACGCTTGTAGCATCACTGCTGTGTAACGAAACGAGAGGGGAGATGGCTGATATCTCCCCTCTCGACTATTTTTGGTACTTTAACCAGCTTTGGCCTCGGTGTGACGAAAGCCCATTGAGTATAAGGTTGCATACACACCATTACGGCTTAGAAGTTCCTCGTGCGTTCCTTGCTCGATAATGCGGCCAGCCTGTAGCACAACGATAGAGTCGGCTCCTTTGATAGTAGAAAGCCGATGGGCAATCACTAAGGCTGTACGATTATGGAGCAGACGGCGCAAGCCCTCTTGTACCAGCAATTCGGTAAATGTATCGATATTGGCAGTGGCCTCATCGAGAATAAGAATGCGTGGATCTGCCAGTAGGGCTCGCGCAAAAGAGATGAGCTGGCGCTGACCTGTGCTCAAATTGCGTCCCCGCTCCCGAATGGGAGTTTCGTAACCTTGCGGCAGCTGCATAATCAGCTCATGCGCCCCCACCGTACGGGCAGCTTCCTCAATCTCGCTGTCGCTTGCTTCCAGACGGCCGTAGCGAATATTATCGCGGATCGTTCCCGAGAAGAGAAAAGGTTCCTGGGGAACGATGCCTATTTGTTGGCGCAAAGAGTGCTGTGTCACCTCGCGTACATCATGCCCATCTATCAATACGCCTCCCCCTCTCACATCATAGAAGCGAGAGAGTAAGCCTGCGATAGTACTCTTGCCTGCTCCTGTGGGTCCCACAATTGCTACCGTCTGGCCTGGCTTGATATGCAGGTTTAATCCGTGCAATACAGTAACATCGCTGTTATAGCCAAAGACTACATCGCGAAATTCAACCTCACCTTGTATTGCTGGCAACTTCTGAGCATCGGGCCTATCTTGTAGCTCCACTGGCATATCAAGAATTTGCAATATGCGTTCTGCCGCTACCCCAGCACGCTGGAGCTGCGTATATTGCATACTGAGATCGCGAATGGGGTCGAAGAACCGGTTAATATAGAGAGTAAAGGCAACGAGTACGCCAACTTGCAACTTCCCCTGGGCCACTAGCATGCCGCCATAGACCACAGTCAAGGCTATTGCTATCGCGGCTACAACCTCAACCAGAGGTAATACCAGGGCCGCAATGCGGTTTGCTTCTAGATTAGTATCGCGGTTGTAAGCGTTAAGATCATCGAACTCGGCTCGGTTGCGATCTTCGCGCACGAGGCTCTGAATGACACGCATACCCGAGATATTTTCTTGCAGGGTTGCGTTGACCATGGAGATTGCCGCGCGTGTCCTGCGGAAAGATCGCTGAGCATAACGCTGCCAGAAGGCTGCGATGATAATCATCACTGGTAGCACTGTAAAAGAGAGCAGGGCCAGCGATACGTTCATCGCCAGCAGCGTACCAATGATGCCAACCAGCGCTATGAGAGAGCTGAGCATCGAGAGCAGCCCCGAGCTGAGCATCGATTCTAGCACATCTATATCGCTTTGCAGGCGTGACATAACGCGGCCAATTTGCGTATGATCATAAAAGCTTAGCGAGAGGCGCTGCAGATGCTTGAACATATCGGAGCTAAGATGATACAAAATCTGTTGACCGGCCCATGACATGGTCCAGATTTGCCCATACTGAGCTAACCACATAGCGATGTTGACCACCAGCAAGATGATGCTGATGGTCATCAAACCTGGTAGGTCGTGCCTTGTAATAAAGTCGTCAATAGCTACTCCAATCAGATAGGGGTTGGCAAGATTTAGAGCCGTATATACCAGCATCAAGACCAGGCTAAGAAGCGTAGGAACGCGATAACGCGCAATGTAGGGGCGGAATAATCCTACAAGCCGCCAATCGAATTTGGCGCTGATATTTTCATCGGAGCTGGCCAGCCTGTTTTCTTGCCAGACAGCTCGCTGGCGATAAGCAGCATACGAATCCGGCTTCATCGCACCACCTCCCACTTCTGATCGTTCTCGCTGGAGAGAGTACGCATCTCAAATTCTTCCTGCTCGCGTAATTGCAGATCATACAGGTGGGCATAGTGTCCCCCTAGCCGCAATAAGGATTCGTGTGTGCCACGTTCCACGATGCGGCCATGGTCCAGGACAAGAATCTGGTCGGCATTTTTAATTGTGCGCAAGCGGGAGGCTACCACGAACGTTGTTCTGCCCTGCATAACCGCATCCAGGGCCTGCTGAATGAGATATTCAGTCTCCATGTCAACGCTTGAAGTGGAATCATCAAGCACGAGGATCTGCGGATTAAGCAATAGCGTACGGGCAATAGCTACGCGCTGTTTCTGGCCACCTGAAAGGGTGACCCCGCGCTCTCCTACCCAGGTATCATAGCCATCAGGCAGAATTTTGACGAAATCATCGACACGCGCGATTTTAGCCGCTGCCATGATCTGCTCCTCCGTGGCATTGGCCACCCCATAGGCGATGTTCTCACGCAATGTAGCATTGAAAAGGAAGACATCCTGTAGGACCAGTCCGATGCTCCGCCGCAAGGAGGCCTGGGTTACCTCACGCACATCTTTCCCATCGATCAAAATCTGTCCCTTTGTCACATCATAGAAGCGAGGTAGGAGATGGAGAATAGTACTTTTTCCACTGCCGGTTGCTCCCAGCAGAGCTATGATCTGGCCGGGCTTTGCCTCGATCGTAATATCGTGCAAGACCTCGTGCCCTTTTCCATAGGCGAAGGAGACGTGATCAAGCTGTACATGGCCTTCTATGTTCTTGAGGGCTATGGCATCTGGCGCATCTGTGATGTTTGGAGACGTATCTAGAATGTCAAAAATACGCGTTCCGCCAGAGAGCCCACGCATGAACCAGGTAACCATGAAGCCAAAGGTACGAACAGGAGTAGCCAATATCAGCGCGTACTGCGTGACAGCTACCAGCGTGCCAAGGCTCAGGTTATGATTGATGACAATGATTCCACCTATCCATACCACCAGCACCGTAACCACATTTAGCACAAGAACCATAAGTGGCTGATTCCAGGCAGAGAGCCGCATCGCCCCCAGATTGAGTTCGCGTAACTGATGATTTTTCTCATCAAATTTTTTGATCTCGAAGTCTTCGCGGGCAAAGGACTTTACCACGCGCACACCGCTCAAGCTTTCCTGCATCACGGTGCCTAAT
Organism: Ktedonosporobacter rubrisoli; assembly: GCF_004208415.1. Classification (GTDB taxonomy): domain Bacteria; phylum Chloroflexota; class Ktedonobacteria; order Ktedonobacterales; family Ktedonobacteraceae; genus Ktedonosporobacter; species Ktedonosporobacter rubrisoli. The sequence continues at coordinate 10,956,952 of NZ_CP035758.1, forward strand.
TCGCCAGCGCCATTTTGTACCTCTAGCCACAATGGCCGCAGACGGCTGGCAACCTGGTAGGTAAGAAACAGCAATACGGGGACGCAAATTAAGGTAATGAGAGCCAGGCGCCAATCGAGCTCGAAGAGAATTATAGTTACGGTTCCAAAGGTAGCGATAGCTACAATCGCCCGTAAGAGTCCATTTGGAATAAAGACACGTATAGCCTCGATGTCGACAGTCATACGAGACATGAGTTGCCCTGTCTCTGATTCATCATGAAAAGAGAAGCTCAGGGTTTGGAGATGATCGTAGACGCGATCGCGTAGATCGTAGGCAACCAGGCACGAGACAGCCTGTGAAAGATAGCCCTGTCCATAGGCAAAGCCGCCTCTCAATGCGCTAGCCCCGAGGATGGCCCCGGCCGCTAGCAAAAGATCGCCCAAGCGCCCATGCTTGATTCCAACATCAATAACCCAGGCGAGTAACCATGGTACAAGTAACGAAAGGCCAGTAGAGAGTAACAAACAGACAACAGAGCCAACAGATGGCAACCAATGAGGACGCAACAAGCCTATTATGCGCATATAAATACGTAAATTGGCTTTCCAGGAATTTACAACATACATGGACGGCAGAAGTTTGACCCTTTTTGACGGCATTGCAAGCAAATCCTTTCTTGACGCAGCAAGCACCTACACCCTCTCTACATCGGTTTAAAAAGTCTATACGGAAATGTGTGACAACGTATTGTCAGTCTTTTGCTCTTTTTATGATAAATGTTATTATCTTACGTTAATTAAGTAGCTACCTTTGTAGGGAAAGAGCAGTAAGCGGTAGTAGTAACTGACAAAGATTGCTTGTTCGTCTAAAACTCAGCAAAATAGCTTGCCTTTTCAATTAGAACAGTTGATAATGTGTGTATGCAGAAGATTGAGCGCCTCGTGGCGATTACACTACTGCTACAAGCGCGTGGCAAAATGACTGCAAAGCGCCTTGCTGACATCCTTGGGGTATCGACACGCACTATATACCGTGACATCATGGCTCTATCATTAGCACATGTTCCTATTTCGATGGATTATGGGCCTGGTGGTGGCTATTACTTACCAGATGACTACCATTTTGAGTCAGCTATTTTTACGCGTGAGGAAGCAGTTTCGCTGGTGCTCAGCGCTGATATGGCAGGCAATTATAGCCTTTTTGCTGGGGATGACGGCCTTCACAGAGCACTCTTCAAGCTCGAAGCTACCTTGCCTGAAGAGTATCGTGTGGATGTGAGAGCCGCACGAGAGCGCATACTTATAGATACTTCGGCCTGGTATAATCATTCCATACCGACAACAGCTTATCTGGAGATTATTCGCTCTGCCGTATTAGAAGCGCGCCGGCTTGATATTCTTTATCCATGTTTAACAGATACATGGAGCATGCAATGGCAATGTGTCGAACCATATGGGTTGGTGCTAAAAGGGGTCTCGCGCCCTCAAATGCGCACTGGCATATGGTATCTTGTCGCTTTCTGTCATAAATATCAGACCTTTCAGACGTTCCGGGTGAGCTATATTGAGAATTTGCATGTGTTGAAGGAGCACTTTATTCCTCAAGCTGATTTTGATCTGCAGGTCTATTGGCAGGAAGCTCGCAAATATCTTGATGAGCAGGCTCAGAAGCTTGTGCTGATATTGCGCATTGCGGGAGCAGCACGCCATGAGCTCAAGGGTAGCTATACTGTGCTGGCTGAAGAACGTGATGGCAGTATTACAGTGCGTATCGATATGGCTTCTCTGGAAGGAGCCGTTTCATATGTTCTCGCTTTAGGGGTTGACGCTACTGTAATTAGTCCTCCGCAGGTGCGCAGCGCTGTGGCGACTACCGCCCAGGCAATTGCAGAGATGTATGATCTAACAAATTTGGATAAACAAAGGCAGCCTCGCTAGCTTCAGGGGCTTTTTCTGGCCATACTGCGAGCTCTAAGAGAGAAAAGGATGACATGCATGGGACAACATATGGCTGTACAAGCTACTTTAGGCTCGGGCGCCAGCTTTGCCATCGAAACCAGCTCTGGGCATTCGATTACTCTGGATCTTGATAGAGAACATGGCGGAGCGAATATAGGGCCAAGCCCAATGGAAGTAATTCTGGTCGGTCTGGCTGGCTGCGTGGGAATGAGTATGATGTCTCTGCTGGCTAAACGGCAGCAGATTACGGCTTACAAGATTTCTGTGCGGGGAGAACGGGCTGCGTCGCACCCTCAAGTCTTTAAACACATTACCGTCGAGCATATTTTCACAGGCCATAATATTCAATCGGCAAAAGTACAACGGGCACTTGAGCTGACGGAAGAACGGTATTGTGGGGCAAGCGCTATGCTTGATAAAACGGCAACAATATCACATACTATCCAGATCATCGAAGCGGATTCACTCTCTTAATACCTTTCCTCTTATAAAAGAGATCATTCAAGGCTCATTTTTCTGTTCTTTGTCAGCCTGGCCTCTTCTACTTTGCCTATTTTTGCTCCCGCTATGTTCGTGATCTCGGGTAGGATTTGTTAGTTCTTCGAGATGCAACTAAATTCCTGACTTCTGGTATCTACTGTGTAGAGGCGTTATATACTTCTCTACGAAAGGAATGTTATGGAGCAGAGGGACCAGGAGCTAGTAAGGCTGCTTGCTATAGATCTGCGTGGCCACTTCAAGCAAGTTGTGGGGCTGTATCAGCATTGCCTCTATACTTTTGCCTATCGCCTTACTGGCAGTTTTCAGGATGCAGAAGATATTGTCCAGGAATGCTTCATCAGTGCCTATGTCTCGCTAGAAAATTATCCCCCACACCGTATTCAAGAGCTTAAGCTGCGCCCATGGCTTTACAAGGTGCTGCTCAATATTTATACGCACCATACACGTAAAGCAAGATTGCACCTGGTTTCGCTCAACCTCTCTGATGATAGCCCTGAGCTGAATATCGAAGATAGGGAGGAAGAGCGCCCGGAGGTGCTCTTTGAAAATCAAGAATGCAGGCGCGAACTTATGGAGCTCCTGACGAGATTACCAGAACGTTACCGCGTGGCCGTCACATGCTACTATTTAGAACACCTTACTTATCAGGAAATGGCGGATTTGCTGGATCAACCCGTAGGAACTGTTAAGTCTACAGTCTCCAGGGGCGTTCGACATTTACGAGCGATGCTGGAAGTAGCCAAAGAGGGAGAAGAAAGGAAATACACATGGAGCAAGATCAGGTTCAGCAGCCAGAAGATGTAAGTACCTATCCCCAGCCAGAAGCAGAATTTAAGGCTCCTACATCTCTCCTGATAGGAATTCTCAACCGCCTGGAAGAGCGCGAGAATGGCTTTAATGGCAGGGTTTCTCCATCTGCACACATGCTGAAAGAGGAAAAGGCGAGTTTTCTTTCTTATGATTCATGTCAGACGTCTGAATGCAGGGCAAATCCCTCTCTAGAACTGTATGTTGCCAGGGTGAATCATCCTCAGTGGGAAATTCGCTCAGCGGCAATCCATGCGCTGGGTATGTCTGGGAAGGCCAGCTATATAGATCTGCTGACCAATGCTTTGCAGGATGAGCACCGACTTGTGCGTATGGCGGCGGTGCGGGCGCTTGCTCGTCTGGGACTTGATAATTCTTTGGAACAGATAGTGATGGCATTGAAGGATAGAGATTGGGAGGTGCGGGAAATGGCTGCCCTTGTGCTGGGAGAGAGCAATAATCCTGCCAACAGGCCTTTACTGTTGTCGGCTCTACAAGATACGAATAGCAATGTGCGCTCTGCTGCTTCATATGCCCTGAGCCGCTGGCCAGAGCAGAAAGTTGTAAAGCTGCCAGCAACTGTCGCTGAGATGCCTCCTTCGACGCTGACAACTTCTGTTCAACAGAATCTTACGCTACAGCGAGACAGCTGGTTAATTGCTCTCAGTTCTCGGCTCAGACATTATCTGCTAGTTTTCAGTAGACAGCTTCCGCTTATTCCTAAAAGTGTTTGGCTGGTGACCGCTCTATGTATGTTTACAGGATGCGTTCTCGAAGTAGTGATCAGCCCAAGATTTATGCCGGCGTATACCCATATGCAGTGGATGCTATCTGTTCTGTGTACGGTGGCATCAGCCATTGGTGTTGCTTATCTACAGGGCCAGGAAAATGACGCAGGTATGGAGCTGGTATTATCGACGGCCACATCAATACGGACGGTGTTATTGTCGCGTATGGCTATTGTGGTTGGTTATAACGTTGCGCTGGCAGCAAGTGCCTCTGCGCTCATCACGCTGATCTATAACGGGAGTTTTTGGGAAATGGCCCAATTATGGCTGGGGCCGCTGGTCTTCCTGTCGTCTATCAGCCTTGTGCTCTCTCTCGCTGTTGGCTCAATGTTTGCCATTCTAGCTTCGCTAACACTTGTCGCGACCCAAACGTTAACCTTCTCCCTTGGGAAGGGCTTGCAAAGTTTTTTTGTAGCACCGTCACCCGCTTGGCAAACAAATCCCCTTATGCTCAGTCTTGCGCTGCTGATTATAGCGCTTGCCATCCTGTTTGCGCCAGATATCCACGTCTTCCGCCCCAGGACGGATATATAGAGCTTAAGTTCGGGGCTTCTTCTAATAGAGGCGACACCTACTCTTGAAATTTAAGGCTATATTGCGTAAATAAGGAGAAAGTATGCTTATTGATCGTTTGCGCTATGAATGGCAACTCATGGGAAAGAAGGTAGTCCTGGTTCCGCTTCTGATTATGCTCGGCTTTGGCCTCTTTGCCCTTCTCTTGCATTATATGCACGTAGATTCTGACCGCTTCTTGTCGGGAGGGTTGGAAATGATTCTCCCGCTGGCTGCCGGCGCAATGGTTGCCGCTGTAGTAAGCTACGATCCTGCGGTGGAACTCCAACTGACTATGCCAACGCACTATCGTCGCACAGCGATACAACGCATGCTGCTGATCCTGCTCTGGTCGAGCTGTGTTGCCTTGCTTGCTAGCAGTATCATTTCGGCTCTCCGGCTTGGCTATACCACTGAGTTGATCGGCTCTACTCTACCGTCATTTCTGCAATTTCTCATAGGACAGCTTTCATGGTGTGCTGCTCTGCTCTGGTGCATAGGATTTGGTTTATGCCTGGCCCTCTTCGCGCATAGCGCTACAGCCAGTGTAGCTATCCTCAGCGGGATCTGGATGCTTGAAATCTTTTTTAAAGATCTGGTAATAACCATAAGCTGGCTTAAGCCGGTGATCCTCTTTCCCACGACTCTCTACGGGCTCACGCTTGTCTCACATAACGTCTACTTTGATTGGTTGATCAATCGTTATGAAGTACTGGGAACCGGCCTACTTTTACTATTGCTTGGGTACTATCTCTTGCGTTCTACCGAGGGATTGCTGAAAGGAGCTAGCGAAGAATGAGCATGGGACAGGTAACAACCTTTCTCGGAGCCTTCAACTATGAGTTTCGCATGCAAATCAGACGGGCGGCCGTCTGGATTACGATGACGCTTATCATGCTTATGTTTGTGGGCTTGATCAGCCGGGGATTGTTTGATTATATACTCTCTCAGATGCGGACTATGCGCGTGTTGACAATGCTTGTGTTCTGGACAAATCTTGTCAATTCGCTACTTCCCATAGTCGTTGGTTGCCTTTTGGCTGACAGATTACCAAGAGATCGCAAATATAAGGTTCAGGAGCTTCTGCAGGCTTTACCAGGTTCTATGGGAGCGCGTATCACCGGCAAATATATTGGGGGCATGTTAGCTACCCTGGTCCCCTTGTTCGCGTTTTACTGGCTTGGCGTTGGCTATATCATCTATCAGACGAATAGTATTATGGCTATCCCGCTGGCTCTGGAGACCTTTCTTATCGCTGCTATGCCAGGAATCGTGTTCATTTCGGCCTTTTCCATAGCCTGCCCTGCATTTCTCTGGGTCCCGGTCTATCAATTCCTCTTTGTGGGCTATTGGTTCTGGGGGAACTGGTTTCGTTCGCCGTACATTCCTTCACTATCCAATACTATTCTTACTCCCGTGGGTGGCTATATCAGTATTGGCTTCTTTGGCAAGGTAGGTGTGTTTGCCTCGACGAGCCCGATTGCAGATGCTACCTTGTTGCAAGGGATTGAGAGTATGCTGCTATTGATTGGGATTGCGGTCCTGGTTATGGTGGTACTGTGTAGATTACTCAAATGGCAACAAGAACGTCAATAAGCCGCCTGGCATCATTGAGGAGAAAATATATATATGCAAATTACTATCAACAATCTTACTAAGGTCTATCGGGGCGGCGTATATGCCCTGCAAGACGTTGATCTTACCATTGAGAAGGGGATGTTTGGGCTCTTAGGACCAAATGGAGCCGGCAAAACGACGCTCATGCGTATCCTGGCAGGTATTTTGCTGCCAACTAGCGGGACGATCCAGGTTGGTTCTTACGATGGCAAAACTGAGAAGGGACGTACAGCCATCAAGCGTATATTAGGCTATCTCCCTCAGGATTTAGGCATGTATCCTGATCTCAATGCACGTGAGTTCCTAGACTATATTGGTATTCTAAAGGGGATGGATGATCGGCGGAGCCGTCAGAAGAGAGTTGCGGAGTTGCTCGAAATAGTCTCTCTTAGCGATGTCGCTCATCGCAAGCTCAAAACTTTTTCGGGGGAATGAAACGTCGGGTGGGGATTGCTCAGGCTCTTTTGAATGATCCAGAGCTGTTGATTGTCGATGAGCCGACCGCAGGGCTTGATCCGGAGGAGCGTATCCATTTTCGCAATCTGCTTTCGGATCTGGGGAGTGACAGGACGGTTATCCTTTCAACACACATTTTAGAAGACATCGCGCAAACCTGCCAGAGGCTCGCGATTATGAAGAATGGTCGGGTAGTCTTTCAGGGCACAACTGTTGAGCTTATCGATGAGACGCGCGGCAAGGTTTGGACGATTACCAGCCATGGAGAGAAGCCCAAAGGTAATTTTACGATTGTCTCTACGCTTAATATGGCGGCAGGCGTACAATATCGGGTAGTGGGAGAGACAAATCCCTCCGCCGATATTCTTCCCGCTGAACCAGGACTGGAAGATAGCTATGTCTGGCTGATGCGTGAGCGGAGGTCTTCCTCTTCGCAGGTCAGTTCATCGCTGTATAGCTAGCATGTATGATGAACTGTCTGAAGCTTGGATGGCGCTCTGCTTCGTTTCTGGCCGTTCTTAAATTAGAGCTTTGGCCTGGAGAGGGGGAGCTTTGATTTCTCCCTCCTCTCGGAATAACAATTAGATCATAAAGCGTAATGGGGCCAGAATTCGCTCGCTGAACTTGGCGTACCAGGAGCGACGATGCCACTCTTCCTCTGCTAGTTCGATCTCATCGGCAGTATCGCATTCAAAGAGAGCACGCATCTGATGGGCCAATTCGGGACTATAGATCTCAATATTGATCTCGTAGTTGCCGATAGAGCTCAAGCGATCCAGGTTGGCCGTCCCAATGGTTGACCAGCGATCATCGATGGTGCATGTCTTGGCGTGCAGCATTGTGTGACGATAACCGAAGATGCGGATACCTGCCTGTAAACAGCTTGAGAAGTAGCCATGCGAAATCCAATCGGCAATCACATGGTTGGAATTCCAGGGGACCAGGATGCGAACATCCACGCCTCTTGCAGCAGCTGCCTTTAAGGCCTCTAGCAAGACATGATCGGGCACAAAATAGGCATTAGACAGTAGAATAGTATGCTCAGCCCGATCAATTGCCTCGATATACATATCGCGGATCGGGAAGGTGAGACGTAAAGCGTCGTTGCCGCGCAAATTAATTAATGGGTCAAAACGTCGCGGGTAGCGTTGCGTAATTTCATCGGCTGACGCGCCAAAACGGTTCCAGAAATCTATGAACGAATGGGCCAGATCTGCGGCGGCTGGCCCGCGGATACGTAGATGGGTATCACGCCAGGTCGTCTCATAGAGGCTGCCAATATTGAAGCCGCCAATAAAGCCAATCGAGCCGTCGATGACAAGCAATTTTCGATGATCGAGCGAGTAGCGTCGAGGATCGAGAATGTGCCAGAACTGATAGAAAGACTGATATTCCAGAACATGTATGTTTTTAGGAAATGTCTTAAACGCTCTTGGCACTACAAGATTTCCGAAGCTATCGAAAATTACATGAACGTCTACACCTTCGTCAGCCTTCTTGGCCAGATGCGCCTTAAATTTTTGCCCTATCTCGTCATCCTTCCAGATGAAGGATTCCAAATATATGCTCTCGCGCGCTCCGTCAATGGCCTCTAACATCGCAGCATAAAGATCTTTTCCATAGCCATAGACCTGTAATGCGTTTTCTCCCACTTGGACTTCCTCAAGGTTGGGATAAGGAAAGCCGCATACTTGCTTACGCCGCTTACGTAGGGAAGAAATGGCTACCAATACCGCTATGGTAATAGCCTGTAGTACAAATATGACCCCAATTATGCTCCGCACCAGCCAGATAACCGAGAAACGGCGCTGAGGACGTGAGCCAGGAGTTCCCATCCCTTTCTGTGGCATCATGCGCATAATTTACATTCCTCCTTATACATAGGATATCCGCTGCCTAGCTCAATCTGCTCTTCTTCTATTATAATCCATATGTTATGCAGCCGAAATTGTTAGGGCAAACCGGCTGCGTAGCAATAATAGCATAAGTCGATAGTCTCTGTCTTTTCCCAATTACGTTTCTCTAGAAACGCGTCGGCAAATAGAGATTCAGATTGAAAGGAGGCTTAAAGGGGTGCGGCTAGAGGTCTTGGGGAAACGCGAGGGTGCTTTGCTCTGGATGAGGAGCAGGCAAATGGCTCCTCATCTCGTTTAGGTATTCAGTTAACAGTAAAATTTCTGGGCTTCGAAAATGGGAAATGCAGGCCCGGGTAAAACAAGCTGAGGCTTGAAACCATCAGCTCATCGCTGCTGCCATCTCCGTCTCTTGTTCTTGCAGTATGATACTGCCCGTTGACCCATCCACGCTGATTATCTGTCCGGTCTGGATGCGCTCTGTTGCTCCGATGACTCCAACAACTGCGGGTATGCCATACTCACGTGCGACTACGGCTCCGTGGGACATCGATCCACCCATCTCCATTATCAGCGCGCCCGCCGTGAGAAAAAGGGGCGTCCATCCGGGATCGGTTGAAGGGGCGATCAGAATCTCACCTGGTTCTAGATGCGCTCCGACTGGATCGCGGATAACGCGGGCTTTTGCTGTGATGCGTCCCGCAGATGCAGGAGTGCCATGCAATATCTTGTCCCCATTCTTGGTGGCTACCATAGTAGATGGTTCCGATCCATCTGAGAGCAGGATATGCGGAACATGACGACGATGCAGCTCCTGTTCATAGGTGGCACGCCGTTCACGAACCAGGTCGCGCATATCTTTCCCTTTGAGGGCAGCGCGTGCTTCTTGAAACGAGAGGAAGTAGAGATCATCTGTTTGTTCCAAGCAGCCATTATTTACCAACTCTAGCGCAACGGGGTGCAATATATCACGCATGCGAGCGATAATCTTGACTACGTAAAACTTATGAGATTCGCGCATGCCAACAAGGTTTCGCGTCCGACGTAAACAGAAGTTGACCAACCAGCCACGTAGCCAGTTTCGTTTCGTGGCGCGCCTTGTGAGCTCGTGCACCATTGCTTCTGCCTGCTGTGCCCCATGGGTAAACAGTACATCTGGAGCCTGATCTGGCTCTTTTAAGCGTAAGTAGTTTAACAGGACTCCTAGAATGTGGGTTGGGTCATCGGACCAGCGTGGGAGCCCAAGATCGATCTCCGCTACTCCGCGGTGCCCATAGGTCTGAAGGAATTCGCTGAGGCTCTGCTGTACAATAGGAGGCAACGTGTGCTGCTGATATGCTGCTGATAATTGTTTTGCGGAATGCTCAAGCATGAACGTGACCACATCTTGTTCGGCAGCAATCTTTTTCGCTATATTCCATAGCATAAGGTCCATCTCTGTAGTTGGATTAAAGGGGAGGCCACGCAACACCGTCTGCCGCTCGTCAGCATCTGCCAGGTTTCCCAGGAGCTTACCGGCCAGTGCGAAGCAAAGAGAGCCGCTGGCCATTACCGGGGCTATGGAGCCTATGATGTAGGCCAGGCGTTGAACTGCAAAGTTTTCAACCAGGTCAAGGCGCTCGACGGAGCTAGCCTGGGAAGATGCTGTCAATTCTTGCTGCAATTTTGGATATAGTTCGCGCACACGTTGACGTGCTGCCTGTGGACTGATGAGTGCTTGTAACAGGTTCTGCGGCAGGTGGAGACGTATAGTTGCAAGAAGCGCTCGCCGAATAAAGTTCCAACGTCTGGATGTGGCTACAGGAAGGCGGGGATCGATCATGAGCGTTTTTAGAATCTCTGCCGAGCGAGTTTCGCCTATGGAAAGTATAGCGCTGAGAAGCCTCCTCCCTAGAGGATTGCGTAGAGCCGTCGTGATATCTATAAACAAGCGCATATTTGCCTCTATGAGAAAACCAGGTCCGCTCTCTCTGGGGCCAGGATCAAAGCCCGCCAGCCTTACGCCGGATGCGGCAAAATGGCGGTATAGGGCTATACCCATGGGGGTAAATGGTTGATATACGCCCTGAAGCGCGTTGGCCGAAAGATAGACGTGTAGAACGTTATCAGGAAGTAGAGCGCTGGGAGGAAGAGGATAGAGCGTCGTGATTGGCCGGGCCTGCGTTAGCCAGAGCTTCCCGGCCGCATCAATTGCCCACTCTGTATCCTGCGGCGCTTGATAATGCTCCTCAACTTGAGCACCCAGTCGGGCTAGCGCGCGCACCTGCTCATCGGTCAGGCAGGCTTGTTTGCTCTGATCTTCGCGCTCAATGCGTTGCGTTCCACCATCTGGCAGAGCCCTGATGAGTATGCGTTTGTCTCCAAGGCGACGCTCTATGATTTCCCCGCTAGAAGTGTTCACCACAAAATGATCAGGGTTGACGGCTCCGGAGACTACCGCCTCGCCCAACCCCGGATTGGCATCGATTACGGCCTGCCTGCGTTTCCCTGTAAGTGGATTAGCGGTAAAGAGTACGCCAGCTACCGCGACATCGATCATGCGTTGGACAACCACAGAGAGGCTAACACTTGACTGGTCGATCTGATTGCTGAGCCGATAGCTTACAGCTCGCTCGGTCCACAACGAAGCCCAGCAGCGCCGTACGGCATCGAGCAAGGCCTCCTCGCCAAGAATATTCAGATAGGTATCCTGCTGCCCAGCAAAGCTGGCGAACGGGAGATCCTCGGCCGTAGCGGAAGAGCGCACAGCTACCGCGCAGGGAATTCCATTCCCTAGAGATAGGTACGCTGCTCGTACAGAAGCAGCGAGGTCGGAGGGCAATGAAGTATCTAAGAGGCGTTTGCGGATAGTTGCCGTGATTTTAGCGATGTCAGCCTGCCCTCCCTCCTTTGGCAGAGCCGCGATTAGTGAAGTAAGGTTAGCTTTCTCGGCAATCTGTGTATATGCTTCGGTAGTAACGCAAAAGCCTGGAGGAACAGGCAATCCCGCGCGCGTAAGTTCTCCCAGATTGGCGCCTTTGCCTCCTACGCGTGCAAGCTCGTTGTGGCCAGCCTCTTCGAAGGAGAGTACCCAGGGTGTTGTTCCTCTGTCTTGTGCGCGTGTAGAGCGCCGTAAACTACTCATATGTTTCCTTCTTTCTCGCTTGAACCGATCTCTAAAAGTCACTTTATGCCTTCTAGCCGGGTCTCCTTTCAAGCGCGATATCTACCTCTGATCCATTGAGATTTCCTATAGCCATAATATATTCATGCTGGCAGAGTTTAGAGTTCTCCCTTTTAATTAATTGGTCAGATAATTAATTAAAAGGAGAAAAGGAGCTAGCAATCGAGTATAAAAAGATGCAGGTTAAGCCAGGTTCGTCGTAAGGGCCTATGCTTTATGGATAATTAATTATCTTGTTAATTAATTATAGGCGGCGTATAGGGGAAAGTCAAGGGTGAGAAAAAAGATCCGCCTATAGGGTATACTAACAGTTCCCGAAAAAGTACAACTATCTCTAGTTTTCTGCTAGTTCCTGGAAAAGAAAATCGCTTGCCATCACGAGGCTTTTCTGCTAGACTTCAGAAAAGCACGAACGGATGTTTGAGAGAGCCATGAGAAATGCAGCGATCACCCAAACGCTCAGCTATCCCTTACGTCTGCCGGACTTCATTCAGGCGGATGCTCTGCGACTGCTGGATGTCTCTCGCGAGGTGATCAATCTTACCATCACAGCCCTGTGGGATCGGCTCGACGAGTTTGCGACGCGCACCAGCACGTATGCCTACAAGCAGGTTGAGGAGATGATGGCCCCGCCGCTGAAGCATGGTCATCGGCAATGGCGCGCGGAAGCGGAACAGGCCGGGCGCATCTTGAGAGGACAGGCAGAGCGGAAGAAGCTCTTTGGGGTGGTCCTTCCGCTCTTGGAGCAAGGGATGATTGTGCCCAAGACGGACAAGAGGCGTGCAGGCAAAAACCGGAAGACCATCAAACAGGCCATGGCAGATCTGCGCGAGGCCAACACGGATGGGGGATCAACCGTGGAACTGCAAAGCCTGATAGAACAAGCGTGCAATTTTTACCTGGAAAACGGTTGCTTCCCTGCTACCTATGAAGAGATGCAGCGCGTCCCGGTGCTCAAGGCAGGCATAGTGCCCTATGCAAGCGATGATGGCCCGAAGATGGGGCAAACCTACCGCCTGTCCCTCGATCTCGATCACCAACGGCTCACTCTTGCCCTGCGGACCCCTGACGAGGTTGGGACCTGGGCACGTTCCTGGCGGGAGCGAACGTGCCAGATGAGCCTTCCTGACGTGCTGGCGGCCCGTCTTCAGGAAGGCGCGATGCAAGCCCCCATCTTGCGGGAAATCAAGGAAGCAGATGGCAGTCGGTATGCAGTCCTAGACTTCATGGTCCTGGTGCCTGTCTGCTCAGTGGAGGCCTGGGAAACGTGTCAGAACGTGCTTGGCTTCGATTGGGGGGTACGCAAGCTTCTGACTGCCAGCGTGGTCGATCTCAATGGCAACCAGGTCGGGCGTCCGTTCTTCCTGGATACCGGCCCGTTCGATGGCCGACAAGCGCGCCTGCGCCGCCAGATTGACCAACTCAAAGTGAAAGTGGGCCGACTGGAGCAACAACGAGACCGCTTTCCCCTCGGCGATCCCCGACGCAACCCCTCAGAGGGTGCGCTCTTTGTCTTGCGTCGGGAGATCAATCGGTGTTGGCGTCAGTACGAGGCCAGAAACAACGACCTGGGGCATCTGGCAGCCAATATCCTGCTGGTGCTCGCCACCGCCTTTGATTGTCACCTTATCGCCGGAGAGTCCCTCAAGACCTTGAAATCGGCGGGACGTGGGAGATCGGCCAAAGGGCGATGGAGCATTGTGGCGCGTGCTGCGGTACAAGTGCTTTCTTTCGGGCATCCGTCTGGAATGGCAGCACCCCCACTACACGTCGCACGTCTGCCCCCGCTGTGGGAGCTCGGCCAACACGTATCAATCTCCTGAACATCGTGCCAAGGTGAACGATTGGGGAGCCTGGCTCTGCTGCTCCAATCCTTCCTGCCTCTGGTCAGGCTCCCGCGATTACGCGGCCTCCCTCAATATCGCCCGTCTGGGCACAGCCCTCATTCGTCATGCTCAGACCACGGGCAAAGTGGTGCATCTATCCGTGCTGAATACCTCTGTTCAACCTGTTTCGTACATCGGAACGCGGACGGCGCTACGGTTTCCGCCGTCGGTCCCTCGGGGCCGCCTGATTCATTCAGGCAGAGTCTCCTGCAATGGTTGGTGCTCTTCTGTTCGCCTTCGCTCGTCGTATGCCACCTCGATTCTGCTTCGGTTGTGTGGCTAGGGCAAGCGAAAGCTACAGATAGCATAGGATTGTAGTAGATTTTAGAAACGGTTCTACAGGCGGATTATCAGCGAAGATAGCGAGAGACACCTATCTCACTTCTTCAAACGTATTTTACCGTAGAGGCTACGATTGGGGCCTTTAACTTATCCCCAATACTTCCCTTGCGGCTATATGGATTATTACCAGTTTTCGGTGCGATGGAACTCCTCAGCATAGGCCGCGCCGATCTTTTTGCCAGCATCAGCATTGTAGCTGGTGAGCCAGGTGCGCACCTCATCAAAATGATCGCTAAGCTGGCTAACATGGGCGCGCAAGGCTTCTGACTTGAGTTCTATCGTGGTAGAGATATCGCTAATATAGTTGTTGTTAGGTGCGCTCATCACAAAGATCTCTTTAATCTTATGGGGCTTCAAGCCTTCCTGCTCAAAGAGCTCCGGGAAGTCCCAGGGATTCTGAGAAGCGGGATAGGCGCAGGCCAGAGCTGCCTCGCCGGCTGCCAGGTGGTCTGGATGAAAAGCGCCAATGCTCAGAGCTGGCTCCCAACTTCGTACTGGCGACTGGCAGATGAGCCGGCTAGGCTTGTAGGTGCGGTACAGGCGCACAAGTTTTTTGCGCAGCTCGATAGTGGGCTGCAATACGCCGTCTCGCTGCCCCAGGAAGAACACATCCTTAACACCCAGGATAGAGCAGGCCTTGCGCTGCTCTTGCATGCGCGTCTCAACTGTCTTCTGCCGAGCCTCTTCGCTTACATCAGTGGCATCATCGGGACCGCCACTCCCTCCATCTGTACAAATGACGTAATAGACATCCCAACCTTCTTTAGCCCAGCGGGCTGCGGTTCCGGCACACCCAAATTCTGCATCATCGGCATGCGCCACGACTACCATTGCAACTTTTTGCTGTTCTTGTTCGCTCACGTCAATACACTTCCTTACTATAAAATAAAGCTCAAAACCTGCATGGCAAATTTCAGGACTTTAGCCTTATCATCACAAAGACATTTACTAATTTTAACTACATTGAGCCACTTGCTTATTTCGCGGGAGGCGATCGATGTATAGCTACGCTTGCTCATCATAATATAAAAGGATATCCTAAACTTCTCCTGGCTTGCGCTTTCTCGAAGATTGCTAGTATATCCCAGCCTTTATGTGCATGCGTTAAATACGTCGATATTTCTCCTACTCTCTGCTTATTGATCTGAATCCGCTTATCTTGCGGCCACAACGCAGACCTGAAGAGCTAGCTCTTGCAAACACCTTCTCCAGCCTCCAAGAAGATCCCATGAAATGTGCTGTGATGTGGAGCATATCGTGCGTTGTGAATACAACAATCATAGCACATTAATTTTGTATTTATCACCTTCTTTTCGCCAGCATTCAGGGACCGTCAAGGCCATAGAGAGATGTCAGGCCAAGCTAGCATCAGTATGAGTCAATTCACACTTGAGGGGCGATATAGCTCATAGTTTCCCACCTGGGATCTGGATATTCTGTATGGAAGAGCGTTCTCAGGGAGAGTAGACTATGTTGACTAATACCTCCGTATCAACCTTTTTGATCTGGCTGGCCTGCCACTTTATCGGTGATTTCGCCTTCCAGAGTTCATGGATGAGTATTGAGAAAGGAAAAAGCTGGGAAGTCAATTTCTATCATTGTGCCACTTATACTGCTACGTTCGTACTATTTGCTCACCCTACACTGCTTGCTACATTGGTGTTATTTGGTACACATTGTATTGTCGATCCACTTAAAGCGCGCTATAAAGTCATCGGACCAATCTGGCTGGATCAATTGTTGCATATACTTACCATCGTTTTGATTCTGGGGCTCAAACTTTGAACTGTGAAAAATGCCAGGAAGTGGCTTTGGTAAAGGCTTCCTGGCATTCCGTAGGTATGGCCGAGATTATTCTGTTTTAGCTTCTTCAGAGGTATTTTCCCTGGTGTTATAGATGATATTGCTTAACTCTTTACGAGCCTTCTCAAGAACTTCTCTAAGCTGAGGCAATTCTTCTGGATTATGGTAAGCTTTGCGTCCGGCGATGGCAAAAAGGCGAGCGACTTCGAAGGCCTCACTTCTTAACGCTTGCATCTCCGGAGTATTCCAGCGCTGACCCGATTCAAACCACTGCTCCCAGGGACCTCTAAATTCCTGTTCCTCTTGTTGTTTCTGGGTCAGCAATTCGCGTCCTGCGTCGGTGATGCTGTATACCTTTTTCCCTTCAGTCTCTTCGGCCGTCACCAGGCCGCGATCTTCGAGCATCTGCAAGGTGGGATAGATTGAGCCCGCGCTTGGTGTGTAGAAACCACCGGATTTCTCTTCAAGGGCCTTCATCATTTCATAGCCGTGCATAGGTCTCTCTTGCAAGAGCTCTAAGAGTGCGTATTTGACATCCCCTCTTCTAAAGAAACGATTCCCCTCACCAGGACCTTCGGGGCCGAAGAAGCCGCGCATAATACGCTCGCCGAAGCGTGCTCCTCTGCGCGGCCAGTCGCGATGTAGCCATGGAGGTGTCCATCCCTCCCAGTCTCCACCGAATTGATTATTAAAGCGTCTGTTATAGCCAGGCATTATTGGATTCTCCTTTCTCCTTCACGATATAACACGATATATCGTTATCGTTAGTTATAATAAACGATATATCTATTTCTGTCAAGTCCCTGGATACGCTCTTTGAAAATTGGTTGGCCTTGAGCCAGAAATGGCTTGAAGGTAGGAAAGATCAAGGCCAGGCAAAATACCTATTGATGCCTACTTTTTCTTGTGCAGTTTCTTTACTTGTTATACGTATTAGCGACTCCGAGGTAGCAATAATTTTGGCCTCTAAAGATTATTTGAGAAGAGAAGGCCCTGATGCTTTATGTCTTATGTCGCGAGAATGAAGACGGGTAGCTGGCCACATGACCGTACGGCTCAGCTTTTTGGCAGCGCCTCAATCGCTGCCAGTCCTGATTCCAGGCTCTCTGGGATCTTACCCTGGCTGGATCGGAGCTTGCAACAATGGCGGCTCTTGTTATAATAGGAGGCGTGCGCCCATAGGTAGAGTAAACTTGTTCGCACAACGAGGAGGGATGGGTGAAGAGAGCGCGGCTATACAATGTTTTGATAATATCAATGGTAAAGGGAAATTTCTGTGGTACAGCGTTCACATCTTGATGTTCTGGTAATAGGCACGGCGAGTGTAGATATCGTGTTTGGTGGGATGCCACATTGGCCAAAGCTGGGGCAAGAAATGTATGTTAAGGAGTTTGCCGTTGGCGTTGGCTCTGTTTTCAATACGGCATCGACCCTGAGCCGATTGGGCTTACGTGTAGGTCTGATGACCGAGTTAGGCAATGACTTTTTTAGCCGATATATTCTCGAAGAGATTGATAAAGCAGGCATCTGCCGCGATTTTGTGACTATCAATGATTTTCCAATGCGTACTGTAAGCATCTGCCTGGCTCACGAGGGCGAGCGCGGCTTTGTCTCCTATGTCGATGGTCATACCGTCATGCACATGGCAGATTCGCCAGCCTCTGGCCATAACATCGAGAGCGAGGAAGGCGCTAAGCGCTGGAAGGACAGATGGCAGCAGCAGCTGCGCGAATACGATATCGATGCTGTCTTCCTCTATGTTCATCCCTATATACATCCCCTGCTTGACTTATTTGTAGATCGCGATATATCTATCTTTCTTGATGCCGGCTGGCATCCTGAAGAACTAGCTGATGAGCGCCTGACGGAGGTGATCAAGCGCGGGCACGTGTTGATGCCCAATCAAATGGAAGCCATGTTTATGACCGGGACCCAGACGGCAGAAGAAGCGGCTCTGGCCCTGGCCCAATGGGTACCAACAGCCATTGTAAAAGCTGGCGCCAGGGGCGTTGTGGCCTGTAAGAACGGAGAGATCGCATATTGTCCAGCATTTCCTATTAAAGAAGTCGTGGATACGACAGGGGCTGGAGATGCCTTCGACGGCGGATTTATTTATGGCTCTCTCAAGGGATATTCGTTTATGGAGGCGCTACGTTGTGGCACTATCTGTGGCAGCCTGTCGACTACAGCTCCAACGGGAACTGCCGCAGTACCCAACGCTCAAGAGCTTGAGGAATGCCTGCAAAAAGCATTCTGAACCAGATCCAGCTTTTGTGCAAAAGTCTCTTTCCGGCAAGCACGCACGTAGCTAGAGCTTGCCTTTTTTGCCCTATACAAGGCTAGAAAAAAGAGATCTTGCCGTTTGATCAGGTGGGAATTGAGGTATTCAATATTGTCGGTGTTGAAGAGTGCCAGGTTGCTAATCGCGTATAGTAACTATGGTTGGCAAGCGCCCACAGCTCCTGAAAGAAGGCAAGATCTCGACACTCTAAGTTTCTGAGAAGTTCCTGCTGCTCTTCCTGTCTGGCCTGACAAAAGCTACCTCCAGCTGCAACATTGAGATCGCGTAAGACGGCGCGCAGGCGTTTCTCATTCAGGATGAGTGCAAGCTTATTGTCTGCTCGGGGGTGTAGATGATAGAGAAACTCATCAAGTAGATGGAGGCTCGATGGAGGTGGAAAATTTTCGTCGGCAGGAATGAGCAGGTCGATAATTGTATTTAATTCTTTACGTTCTTCGGGACTTAATTCAATTCTCGGCTTGCGTGATACCGGTTTCTTCTGCAATATCTGGTTCATGGCGGCTCCTCATTTATAAATTATGGGGGTAAGCTTCTCTATCTCCAAGGTTACTATATAACTCTAAATGTTTCATCCTGCTTTTCCAAAGATGGAAGCGGTTATGCTCTCGCACGAAAAGCGGTACATCTAGCACCACTTTATTGCTTCAGGCCAGTGACAGTAATTCACCCTCCAATTCTTTCCAGACTATCTGCTCTGCTTTTGGCCTTGTAAGGGGTGTGCGACTTTGCATAGCGTGGAGTACATACTCGGTGACGCGCCGTTGGAAATGCGCCAGGATCTGCTGCTGCACACTTTGAGCCGGCATAATACCTAGCTCAATATTGCACAGGCTATAGAACTCGTCATGTTCGAAGGCGAAAACCATCAGATCTGCATAGCGCCTGATAAGGTCAAGATGGATATGAGTAAAATAGTTAGCTTGTGTACTAGAAAGACAGAGGCAGCCGGCAACACGGTCGGCACGCAAGATAGGATAAGCAACGGTGCTTTCTTCCATCTGCACATGGTGGGTAGGGAATGCTCTGAGCTTCTGTTGTTTGCTTTGTATCACGATACGGTGGCCTGAAAGAATGGCTTGCCCTGCCTGCGATTCTGCACCCAGGAAGAGGGTTTGGTATTCTATGTGCCGTTCCCAGGGAGGTGTGCCTCGACCCTGGGTGATACGCAAACTACGTATCTTCCCCTGCGAAGGTGGTACGCATTGGGCAATAATAACTGCCAGGCCTGCTTCAAATGGATCAAGGTGTCCGAGAATTTGCTGTAGAATAAGGATGCGAATCGTTGCAGCTCGTAGCAACTGAGGACTCGTCGTGTGAGCGTGTAGCACTCGTGCGTAGAATGCCGATGGAATCTCAGGCGGGATATCCTCTACTATCGAGGTTTCTAAGAAATCGGGATACTCCCTGCTGATAAGCTCAATGAACTGCTCCCGATAGGTGGGCAGGGTCTCCAGTAATGGGCGTAAGTTGTCCTGGCGTGGGTTCGATTTATGCAAAACCCAGCGAGTCAAAGTAATTGCATTTATCCCTATCGCATCGGCAATACGCTGCCGCTCATAAGGATTGCTTGTTACTTTGCCCAGCAATTCCCGCCATGTTTGTGGCTCATCCATTGTTTGGCAACTAATTACTAAAATGATTTAGTGGGTCGTAAACGTAATGTTGCAGTTAGCATAAAGACTCTGCTCTTATCTAAAGCATAACTCATTGAGCCCGTCCAGTCAACTGAAGAAAATAGTTGAATCAGCACTCTTAGCAAGCCGCCGCATTTCCTTCAGCTTCCCATGAGGTAGGCCATCAGCGTTATCTTAAACCCGGGAAGTAATTATTATCTGATGGGCCTACCAGGCTTTTATGCTCCTCACGCTAGCTCAGCTCAGCGCAGAAGCTTTCCAACTTCTATTGGAAGACAATTGTTTTGTTCTCATATATCAGGACTCGATCCTCAGTATGCAAGCGTACGGCTTCTGCCAGTACTCTGCGTTCCACATCGCGTCCTTTGCGCACAAGATCTTCAGTTGTATCGCGATGGTTGCAATGGATGACATCCTGAGCAATGATGGGACCCTCATCCAGGCTATCAGTGACGTAATGAGCTGTGGCGCCGATAAGTTTCACTCCGCGCTCAAAGGCTCTCTGATATGGATTTGCGCCGATGAATGCTGGTAGAAAGCTATGATGAATATTTAGAATTTGCTGAGGGAAAGCATGCACAAAAAAAGGTTCTAGAATTTGCATGTAGCGAGCAAGGATAAGAAAGTCTGCCTTGCCGTAGATAAACTCCAGCATGCTCTGTTGATCTGCCGTGCGCTGCTCGCGCCGGCTGGGAAAGTGGTAATAAGGGATATTATACATCTGGGCCAGGGGTTCGAGAGTGCTATGATTGCTTATGATAAAGGGGATATCCATAGCTAACTCGCCGCTCTTCCAGCGCCACAATAAATCGGTTAGGCAATGATCAAGCTTGGAAACAAGAATACCTACACGTTTGCGTTCACGCGAGTAGTGCACGCTCCACTTGATATGAAATCTTTCAGCAATAGGAAGGAACGCGTCTCTGAGCTCACCGGGCGTGAGCGCAAAGCCATTTTCGTCAAAGCTGATTCGCATGAAGAAGGTACAATCCTGCTGGTTAGTCGTATGTTGGGCCGATTGTACTATATTGCCCTGATGCTCAAAAATGAATTGGGAAATCGCTGCTACAATACCAGGCTGATCTGGACACGAAATCAAAAGCGTAATAGTATGCTTGGGAGTAGGCATATGATAAATTACCCTTCCACCTTTTTCTAGCGCAGTATCCTCAAAGTGAGACGTGGGTGGGCAAGAAGTCTAGTCTCGGTGCCACATCTGCCTCGCCAACACGTTCTTTTCTATCTGCCAGGCCGTTAGGATTTTGAGAATGTTTCTTTAGTGGGTCTATGTTATTCACTTCTTATTGCGATGTCAAGATAAAGCGCGTCTAGCAGGAAAATAAGGCAAAATTTTTATAGAACTTTTATTTTTATGCGGATTAAGCTGCTTATTTTCTGCTGCCTGGCAAAGAGGATGCATGGTTTCTGGCCCTGCTGTAGCAATGTTGTTTGGGGATGCGTAAAATTTGCAGGTGTGAGCCTTATACAGAACGCTTGCCTGGTTCGTGACTCATAATATATGTCTGGCTTTGCTAGAAGCAATATTTGCTCCGCAGGCTGCCTATAAAGATGGAGACCCCAAGGCGTGGTAAAAGGAAGCTTACATGCGCTGAAAATAGCGTTTATAGGTCAGCTTGTTCCTGAAACAATGCGCAAAAAAGTACCCATGTCCACTTACTAAAACTATCTAGTAAGAGTATAGAGAGGAAAGGCTTACTATACATCACGCGGAGAGGTGATTTCGAACGCCTTCTTTGGAGTTAGAATACTCTCACCCAAAAGGAGGAAGCGATGACG
Organism: Ktedonosporobacter rubrisoli; assembly: GCF_004208415.1. Taxonomy (GTDB): domain Bacteria; phylum Chloroflexota; class Ktedonobacteria; order Ktedonobacterales; family Ktedonobacteraceae; genus Ktedonosporobacter; species Ktedonosporobacter rubrisoli. Next base: position 10,978,393 of record NZ_CP035758.1, read on the forward strand.
ATTCGTGTCCTGATAGTAGATGATCATAGCGTAGTGCGGGAGGGGTTGCGTGTTTTTCTTGGGCGCGATCCCGCTCTGGAGGTGGTAGATGAGGCGGCCAACGGCCCCGAGGCCATAGAAAAAGCCCGTCTCTGGCGCCCGGATATTGTGCTCATGGATTTGCTTATCCCTATCATGGATGGCATTGAGACGACGACGATCATCCGTCATGAGTTACCGGAGACGCAAGTGGTCGTACTCACCAACGTGCTGGATAGTACTTCCGTGACAAATGCTATTCGGGCAGGCGCGATTGGCTATATGTTGAAGAATGTCCAGGCCACAGAATTGCACACAGCTATCAAAGCCGCAGCAGCTGGCCAGATGCATCTCTCCCCTCAGGCCTCAACGTATCTTCTACGTGAAGTAAGGGATGCGGAAAGCGTCTGTTCACTAACCGAGCGAGAGACAAATGTCTTAAATTTATTGGCTCAGGGCTGTTCTAATAAAGAGATTGCCCAGGTATTGCATATAGCTGAGGATACGGTAAAGACACACATTCGCCATATCCTGGCTAAGCTTGGCGTACAGAGTCGTACACAGGCTACCCTGGCGGCCATGCGTCTGGGATTGGTAGCTCAGCAGGCTAGATCGATCATGGAGGATAGGGGAAGAGGTTACAAGTTATGAATGGCGGGTTCTGAGGCAATCTTGTCGCTATTTGCTGATAAATTGGGGATAATGTGGGAGCGGAAAAGATGCTGGCCTCGCGAGAGGTGGCGAGGCTTGCATTCTATCCCAGAATCTATGATTGTCGTGCGGCTCTTTATCTTCTAAAAACCAACAGCTCGGAATGCTGCTGTAATAAGGGAACAACCGTCCCAAACGATTCGTTAGGCGGGAGCCATAGGCGCCCATGGAGAGGAAACGGTTGTGGTGAGATAAGCCTGGCTCCATGCTCCAGCAGGCTTTCTAGAGAGGGCCTTGATTGTAGCATGGCCCACTGAGAGAGCGGTAGCAGAAGTAAACCGACGACATCATCTCCCGGCTGAATATGCGGCTGGACTGGTTGGGCAAATAGCAAGCAGAAGTACGTATAAGGGCCGGCAGGCAAGCCAGGACGATAGGGAGTATAAGGAAAGAGATTGCTCTGTCGTTCGAGAAGAAGTGGAGCTATTGTGTCCGTACAACTGACCTCATACAAATCTCCGGTATCGATATCGTGGAAGTAAGTGCTGGGTGATGATAGGAGCTCGATCTCGGTGGATAATTCTTCGCGGGCCTCGCGCTGGGCACATTGCCAAACTGTTTCGTTAGGTTCCTGGCCTCCGCCGACGCCGCCCACACGCCAGGTGCAGTCTCTGGCGATAGCGGGAGGTAAACCATCAATATTTAAAGTTACTACGAGATACCCATCCTGAATAATGATCACGCCCGCACAAAAAGGTTGATTTTTCGTCATGTGTTGCACATTGAGACTTTCCAGGTGTGAAAAGATCATGGTTGCGCTCTGTCTCCTCTTCTACTAAAGGGCGGTTGAGTATCGCGCATAGCATCTTGCATAGCTTGCTCAACCTCGGCTGAGATACGCGTGTAAAGTTTTTTGGCCCACTCGTCATCCCACATATCTTGCTCTTGTAGAAATTGTTGACAGCGCGAAAGCGGATCGTTGCGTCCCAGAGTGCTGCTGAGATAGTATGCCTGCGAGCCTGCTCTGCTCCGGGTAACATACATCTCCAGCAATACGGGGCCGCGTCCCTCGCGAGCATGCTCCATTGCTGAGCGGGTCGCCATGTAGACTGCCATGACGTCATTGCCATCGATACGTTGATGGGTAAGACCTTCGGGTAGTGGTAGGTCCTTGAGGCAGGAAGAGCTGGATGGAATATCAGCATCTGTTTGACAGTTTTGTTCGCAAATAAAGAGAACAGGGAGCTGCTGGAGAGAGGCAAAACGAATCCCTTCGAGAAAGTCAGGTTCAGAGGTAGCCCCATCTCCGCAATAAGCGATGGTGACAATAGGAGCCTTGCGTAGTTTGCTCGCAAAGGCGATTCCTGCAGCATGCAGAATCTGGGTCGCGACTGGAGCGGGGCCGGTAACCGTGTTGCGTTTGTGGTATCCCCAATGAAGTACCGGCTCGCCTCGCCGGGCCGGATGTAGCTCCTGGTCCGCGTCTGTTGCTGTTTGGGGGATATGCATTTGTAGATAAGTACGAAACACCTCGTAGGGAGTCATGCCAATGGTTAATACCACGCCCAGATCGCGATAGTAGGGCAAGGTGAAGTCCTTCCCCACTTCAATACAGACCGCGCTGCCAACCTGGGCGGCTTCATGACCACGACAGCTGGCAACGAAATCAATGTAACCCTGTTCGTGTAACCTCCAGGCGCAGTCATCAACAATTCTTGTCAGTAACATCCGCGCATAGAGGTCCCTTATAAAAGTAGTAGATGGGGTAGAATTCGTCATCTACGGATATATTTCATAAATCAATATCTCAATAGCATGTTTGCTCTACAACTGCATCTCAACTGAGAAATTGTGCTTGTATAGCGATAGGAGTTGAGTTTAATAGCCGAAAATATTATACGCTCTATTGAGCGGACTATACAACCCCTCCCATTCTCTCCAGGGCCACAATGCGCCTTGTCGTCTTTGCAGCGGCAAAGAGAAAGTGTGGTTGGGAGCTGACCAGCAGCTCCTTCCTGGCAGCAAAGCCGCCTGCTTCCTTATCTTCTTGCTACCGGCGAAGGACAGCAAGGGAGCACCCTGGAAAGAAGATCGCCTAAGCATAGTATAAATGGGAGCAAGAGAAAGCTTTGTCGCATGATAAAATGGTGAGGGGGAAAGTTGGGGGGCGATTACTGTTGGCATTGCTTTTCGTGAACATCAATCTTATAATGTTGCTGTGAATATTGTATATAGGTATCGATTAAGCCTGGAGCGTCAACGCAGACAACGGAGGCAAGAGTAAGAATGACAGTGAATATCCGAGCTACGAAAGCTGATACTCCAGCAGCGCCGCTGGATGTCATCGCGCTGTATCGTACAATGGTGACAGCGAGAGTAACAAACGACCTGCTTAAAACGCGTAAGACACAGGGCAAATACCCCTTTTACATTGGCTGTGGCGGCCATGAGAGTATGGCGGCGGTTGTCGCTGCATTGCAGGAGGACGACTGGCTCGCCCTTTACTATCGAGATATGGCCGCGTGGCTGCAGCGTACAGGAGATAAATATGCTCCAATACGTGAGGCCTATTCACGCACTACAGGACCAATGAGCGCAGGCCGCAATATGCCCTCACACTACAGCAGTAAGCGTCATCGCATTTTACCAACCTTTAGCGAGGTCGGTGGACTTGCTTCGTTCGCTGGCGGTGTTGGCTTTTCGATCAAGCGGCATCAAGGCAAAGAGCTGATCATGTGCTCACTTGGCGACGGTGGAGCGGCAACCAATGACTTTTATGTGCTATTCCGTCAAGCAGCTATACACCAACTACCCATTTTAATTGTGGTTGAGGATAATGGATGGGCGATTACTACTCCCTCTGCCATACAGTGGGCCGGGTCATTGGTTGAGTGGGCAAAAGGTGGTGGCGTGTATGCGGAAGAGGTCGATGGCACCGATGCAATGGCGGCCTATGAAGCTACAAGCCGTCTTGCTGAACACATACGCTCTGGTCGTGGTCCTGCTCTCATGCATCTGCGTCTAGGACTGCTCGATCCACATTCTAGTAGTACTGACATCAAGGCCTATCGGAAAAAAGAGGAAATTGAGCTCACTGCCGCGACAAAAGATTCTGTGAAAAACTTTGGTCGTTGGCTAATTGAGCGTGGCTATCTACAAGAGGCCGATATAGATCGCATTCGTAAAGAAATTCGCGCAGAATTGGATGGTGTGGAGCGAGAGGTTGTGCAAGAACCTGAGCCAACTGCGGAGCGGGTAATGGAGCATGTGCTGTATGTTCCTCAGTGGCGAGAGAATATTCCTCGTGGCGCAAAGCGGAAGATATCAATGCTTGAGGCTATTAATGATGCATTGATCGAGCTGGCCCAACGTGACCCTGATTTCTTTGTCTATGGTCAGGATGTGGGCAGCCCAAGAGGTGGTGTTTTTGGGGCGACCTCAAAGCTTGTTACCCAATTTCCCAAGAGCGCTATAAGTAGTCCTCTAAACGAGCATCTCATCGTTGGAACTGTGGCGGGGGCGAGTATGAAGGATGGCAAAGCTCGTTGTGCAGAGATTCAATTTGTCGATTATCATCAATCGGCTACTCAGGTAATCAGATTGGCTGCGCGTATCCCATATCAATGCTTTGGAGATTGGACAGTTCCAATGCTGATCCGCACGAAGTCGGGCAGTGGTGGTGGTGGTCCCATCTCTAACAGCGAGGCTGGTGGCGGCGCCTTTGGTCATTCTAATGCTGGAGAACAGTGGTTTACCACAGTACCGGGTATGATCACTGTCTGCCCCTCCACGCCTTTTGATGCTAAGGGTCTCTTGCTTGAATCCGCTCGTGCACAGTCTCCAGTTGTCTTCCTGGAACGGGGTCGTCTGTATCGTTCCGAGCCCCCGAAGGATAGCCAGGGAAATACGATCGCGGCTCTCGCAGAATACTGGCAGGTCCCCGATGGGTACTATACCCTTCCTTTGGGGAAAGCTCGCCGTTTGCGTATTGGTGACGGACCTACGCGCCTGGCGATTATTGCCTGGGGGACAATGGTGCTGGAAGCCGGTATCGCCGCAGCTAATGTGGTAAATCGGGTTGGGGGGACTATCGAGATTGTTGATTTGCGTACCCTGACACCGTTTGATGAGGAAACTGTAGCCGCTGCCGTGAAGGCAGCTAATCGGGTGATAGTGGCAACCGAAGAGGCCGATCTAACCAGCTTTGGACACTATATTCATTCATGGATTGTGGAAAAATGTTTCTATGATCTGGACGGTACACCTCTCCTGATTTCTGCCCTACAGGCCCCTGCTGCTCCTTATAATGCCCCTGAAGAAGCAGCTTTCTTCCCCTCCGCAACGACAATAGAGGCGAAGATCAATGCGTTATTGGCCGAGTAATCAGCGCATATGTTAACAGATAGCTGGTTGGGGAAAAGAACATCCCTGGCCAGCTATCGTGTTTTTGTGGTAATCAGCATAAGCACTGATCTTGTTCTCTGGCCCCTACTATTTTTCTTCTAGTGTTTGCCATTCGGCCTCACTACTGGCAAACATGCTTCCTACTGCTGCTATGATGAGGCAGATCAACGTTACGCTGCCCACAATATACCACCACTGTATAGAAGAAATGAGTTGAGGTATCCAGGAGTTGAGTAGTGTATCGACAATAGCAGCTATACAGGCGAGGGGTCCGACAATACTGCAAATGAGCAGTACTGGCAGGGGAAGGATGCGTTTTTGGTGGAAAGCTTGTCTGTCGTGTAGGAATGATAGGCTAAGGCAGACGAAGAGGAAGGCGCTGGGGATTGCCCATACTAGTGTCGCTCCTGCCTGGCTGATATTAAAAACTTCAAAGGAAAGATCTGTTGGATTGGCGAAATGAAAGAAATAGGGCGCAAGGAAATAGGTAATGCTAGCGATAATGATGGCGACAATCGTTTGAAAAAAGATAGCATTGGCCGGAACGCGATGTTTATTGAGTAATCCGATCTTTGCTGGCAAGCGGGCGTCAATCGCAGCTACCATAAGCAGGCGGGCAAATGCGAGATTGTAGACAATAGGGATAATCAAAAAAAAGCATAGGATGCAGATAACCACGATGTTTCCAAGCAGGGGAGTCAGGGCTGTATCTACCAGCGAGACAAGATCAAATGGAGATACATTTGTGCCCTTAACAACAAGCAAAGCGATTGTGGAGATAAAATAACCGATCAGGGTGAGAATGGTGCCCCAGAGAATATGGCGGCTGATTACCTTATGTTCGGCAATCTCACCGCCCATAATGAGAGGGATCTCAGTGCCAAGATAGGCCAGTGTGATGATCCCGAACTGGCTGATATTGGCAGTTTGAGGATCTTGCCAGGTTATAAGCCAGCCTTTGGCGTCTGCAAAGTTGGTTGCGGAATGGTGTCCACTTACTAGCCACCAGATGCATGCGACGCCTATCGTAAAAACTACAAGACCAATTAATCCGACTGCCACATTGATGATATTTTGGACAGTCCGTGCTCGCTGGCAAGCAATGATCCCGGAGAGGGCAATTACGCTGATAATAACGAGTCCCTGTTGCCAGGGCTCAGAAAGCCAGCCTTGATGGATGCCCTGAAGAAAGGTTGTGAAAATATTTGCTCCCGATTCTATAACAAGAATACCAGGTAGCCAGGCGCAGAAGCCAATAAAGAAGCTCCAGTAACCTCCAAGGACCTTGTGTGTCCAGTTGTAAAGCGAGCCTTCAAAAGGGAAAAAAGTGCCGAGTTGGGCTGTGACTACTGCGCAAGGAATAAAGAAGGCAACAGCTCCCAATGTCCAGTAAATAAGTGCTGCTGGTCCGCTGGTAGCGGCACCTGCCGAGTTATTGATAAAAAAGACAATAACCAGATAGGTTGCTGTGAGATCTAGCTGGCCAAATATCTGAGGCATAGTCTTGGGAACATACTGTTCAGAAGTCAGGGCGAGATCGCTGTTTTGTCTGCTAGACTTACTAAATGTCGACATTGTATTTCCTCAAAGGCTGTAGTTATATAATCTACATCAACAATCCTTATGGATTGTTCCAAGCGCTTGTTCCACCTTGCAAGCCAGGGTTGATAGGGGCATGAAATCGTGTTCCAGCTGTGGAAATCAGGGTCTCTACATGACCCGGCTGTAGACTTGCTGCTAGCTACTTCTTCGATTTTCGGATAAGCACAAAAGAGTGATTGGGTAGCCGCTATAAAGTATGGTGGCGTAGCGATGATCAGGCTGAAGGATAAGCACTAGCCCCTATAATCGTGAAAATGCCATGAAGAGGATTATCAGGGAATGAGCGGAGCGCATCAATAGGGATGCGCTCCATATTTTAAAGTGCGTGCTAGGACTCTGTTACCTGGGCGATGATATCTTCATCGCTTACGTCTCCCCTGGTTGTGGCTTGACCAATAAAGAAGAGCACGATACCGACGAGCAGCGAGATAATACCTATCCCGCCAATCCAGAGAATCCATTGTGAATAGGAGACAAGGCTTACCCAGGGATTGGTGAAGGTCACAAAGACGCCGAAAGCTGTTGCGACCATCCCAAGCGCTGAACATAGGTAGAAAACCCAGTCGGGAGCCAGGCGCTTGCGCGCAAATTCGTCGTGGTATTTGTAGCGGATAATGATCACATCGATAAAGAGAATGACCATTGAAACGCACCAGATAACCGTCACGGCTGCCTGGAGAATACTGTAAATCACAGTTGAGAGATCAGTTGGCTTCATGCCTGCATTCAGAGCAAACGGAGCAAGGATAAAGGCGATCGCCGTAAAGACAGCCGAGATAATGCTTTGCACCAGAACGGCGACCCAGGGAACTTTGTTGGCATTCACTTTACTCATCACGGCAGGGAGGCGGCGATCAAGGCCGGAAACGAAGAGCAGGCGGCCGAACGAATAGTTGTAGACAGTGGTGTTGAAAAGGAAAAAGCCGATGAGAATGATATTGACGATGTAGGAAAGTACGATACCAACACCCCCAAAGGCAGCCTTGACGGCAAGTACGGAGGCTGCCGGATTTCCTTGATCGGTGACCGAATGGACGGCTGTCATAATTCCAAAGGTACCGATGAGGTAAGCCAGCATGACAACTATCGAGCCCCAGAGCAAATAACGTGTGATGGCGCGTGAGTCGTTGACTTCTACGCCCATGTTGAGCGGCACCTCGATACCAAGCAAGCCCAGAACAACAGTACCATAGATGGTAAGGTTGGCCTGTTTAGGGAACCAGTTTGGCGCTGAATAGTCAACGGGGGCGATATGACCACTGACTAAGGCAGTAATGCCGGCTACCCCAACGAGTAAGATGGCGCATCCGTACGCAATAAATATGATGTTGACAAGGTTCTGAGTGACGCGGAAGCGTAAAATGGATAGCACAAATGAGAAAGCGATGATCAGGATAATAACCAAGCCTTGCTGCCAGGGCTCGGTTAAGAAATTGGGATTGAGCTGCTGAATCAGCGCCACAGCAGCATCGCCAGTGGCAATCATAACCAGTACACCCGGCCACCAGGCACAGAAACCGGCGAAGAAGCCCATGAAAGCTCCGAAGGCTTTCGTGGTCCAGACATAGATAGAGCCTTCACCAGGAAACATCAGGCCAAGCTGACCGGTAACGATAGCTCCTGGAATGAGAAAAGTGATAAAGCCCAGTATCCAATACAAATAGGATGCTGGTCCCGCTCCCCCGGCTACTACTCCCGAGTTGCTAATAAATAGCACGATAGCAACGAAGATAGCAACCATATCGAAGGAATTGAGGACCTTGGGAAGAATGCCTCCCGCAATACGTTCAGAGCGTAGTACTGCTTGCTGTTGGCTACTGTTCTCTATGGCATCCATAGTGAACTACCTACCTTTCTTAAATATGTTGCTCGGGATATGCGCGGAAATTTGCCTTTTATTGTTATTTAGTATCCAGCTTAATTTACAAATATATGCGAAGGCAGAAAATGTTAAATGACAAAGGTAGTTTCGTAGCCTGGTTGGGTAGAAAATGGCGCATGAGCAAAACAAGAAGCGCGTAAATAATTGCTTCTTGCTAAAGAGTTTCCCTAAGGCAAGTATTTATTGGACATTATGATTTAATGCTGGCAAAAAATATTACTGAGCAGACATGTACGCTCATGATCATTCACCTTTATAAACCTGGAATAGCTGGTTTATAAGGTTGTTTGCTTAAGGATATCTAATAGATTACCTGATGTATCAAATAAATACAAGACCTTTGGCTAGCATTATCTCGCTCATAAATAAAATGCCTGAATACCGTTACTTCTAGCTATGGTAATTTCATACTAGAGATCAATATATTGACCTCTTAAGGTACATCTAATGTATAAAATATCTGTATACCTTGAAAATAATAATTTTTTCTCTTTTTATTTGTGTAATCTGAGTGGTCCATTTTTGTTGCATAGGGACATATTGCCCTGAGTGCTACATGTCCTGATGCTGGATTTGCTCAATGGGCCTGTTTTCCTCTCGACGAATTGGGTAAACTATGTTACACTGCGTTTAAGTCCATAGAATGATAACTATCAGTATCAAAGGGGTCAAAAGTACATGGCAACCTGTACATCTTGTGGTCAAGATATTACTGGCAAAAAATTTTGCCCGCAGTGTGGCACACCTGCATATTCCGCAGGGACGCCAAGGGTAAGTGGTCAATTTGCCTCCGTGCATTGCCCGCGTTGTAGTGGAGAAGTGAGCCCAGGCGCGGCTTTCTGCATGCATTGTGGGGCAACCTTAAATACACAGGCTGTCACTGCCCCACCGATGCCCGCGACGCGTCCTTGTCCCGCTTGCCACGCGGAGGTAGACGCTGCCAGCGCATTTTGCACCGGCTGTGGACATAATATGCGGGCGCCTGCGTCCCAGGTGAGCGCATCAGCAGCGTATTGTGCCAATTGTGGGAGAGCTAATAATCCTGGCGTGCGTTTCTGCAGCGGGTGTGGAGCACCTCTGGGAGCCAGCCAGGGGAGTTATACGCAACCCCAGTCGCAGTATCCAGCCCCACCCCAGCCCCAATATCCGGTCCAGGCGCAGTATCAGCCCCAACCCCAGCCATACGCCCCACAGCCGTACGTCCAGCAGGGAGCGTATCAGCCCCAGCCGATGCTAGGACAGCAACCGATGACATTGCGTTGTCCCGTTTGTATGGCTATGGCTCCAGTGGGAACGCCCAATTGCCGGAGTTGCCATACGAGTTTGGCTGGCGTAGTGCCTATACCTGCCAATATGCCCGTCCAGCAAGGGCAGCAGGGAGGCCTGGGAGGCTTCTTGCAGGGCGGCGGCGGACAATTAGCCGCTGGAGCTCTTGGCGGTGCCGCTGCCGTCATTGGTGGGCAAATGCTATTGCATGGACTGGAAAATTCTATAGAAGAGAGAGTCGAAGAGGATATGGGCTATGGTGGTGAAGGGCGGCGCCATCATCATCGCGATGAGGGCTTACTGGGCGGTTTAGGTGAGTTAGGGAAAGATATTGGCTTGTTCTAAAAATTTATAAGTACGGGGGCAAACTGCATATTGCCCCCTATGAGTTGTGCTGTGACTATCTTCCTAAAGGCCGATACCCAAATTGGCTACTTTTCCTATTTCCCTTGTATGGTGTTGCGACTATGCGATAAACCATCTATAATACTGCGAGATAAACTGACTGATATGCGTAAGGATAGCAGCTTTAATAGTTGGTGTCTGTATTTTAAGGACGTTTGCATAGGAAATATTCTAAGGAGAATTAGCGCACTCTGACCTTGTTGGGGTCGTAAGGGGTTTAGCGCCAAATATTCGAATGAATTACGAGCGAACAACGCTACCTAATGGACTGCGGCTACTGACTACCCGAATGCCGGGCGTGCGTTCTGCTAGCATTGCTTTCATGTTCTCTGTTGGCTCTCGCTATGAGTCCACCCCTATTGCCGGTATATCTCACTTTATTGAGCATATGCTTTTCAAAGGCTCGCTGCATTATCCAACAGCGCGGTTGATCTCGGAGGCTATCGAGGGGGTTGGTGGGTTTTTTAACGGCAGTACAGGTAAAGAACTAACTACTTATACTGCTCGTGTTCCTAGTGAATATTTGCCAGTCGTGATGAAAGTGCTGGCTGACATGGTGCGGCATCCACTTTTTGATCCGAAAGAGATTGAAAAGGAGCGCAGCGTTATTATTGAAGAGTTGAGTTCTACGCAGGATGATCCGCAAGAGTGGGCGAGCCTGCTCAGTGATGAGGTGATGTGGCCAGAATTGCCTCTAGGGCGTGATGATGCGGGCTCCATCAAAACCGTGACACACATACAACGTCAGCAGATGCTAGATTATCTGGATACTTATTATCGTCCCAACGCGCTGGTTATCAGTGTTGCCGGAAATATCGATACGGAGCAGGTCATCCAATTAGCGCAGGATTTGTTCGCGGACTGGGAGCCACGGGGCCTCCCTGGATGGACCAAGTGCATGCCTCCGCGTGACGTACCGCCTGTACGAATGATTAAAAAGGCTACCGAGCAGACCAATCTATGCCTATCCACGCTAGGAGTTGCCTCTACTTCTCCCGATTATTATACTTTGCTGCTTATCAATGCTCTCCTGGGCGATGGTATGAGCTCTCGACTTTTTCAGACTATTCGAGAAGAGAGAGGGCTGGCGTATGATATTGGCACTTACTTTAACACGTATTATGAAACTGGTAATCTAGTAGTGAGTGCAGGTGTTGATCCCTCACATACGCAAGAGGCTATAAGCGCCATTGTGGCCGAGCTTGTCGAGCTTTGTGACGTAGCCGTGCCAGTTGATGAATTGGAGCGCATCAAGGCTTACGTACGAGGCGGTATTATGCTCGGCTTGGAGGGTACGCAACAGGTAGCATCCTGGTTTGGAAGCCAGGAATGCCTGCATAATTCTATAAAGGATGTTGATGAGGTGATAGCCCGTGTAGATGCTGTCACTGTGCAAGACATTCAGCGCGTAGCCCGGGCTTGCTTTGCTCCTGAATGGCGACGGTTGGCTATCATTGGACCAGATGATGTCCATCGAGCAGAATATTTTGCAAAGTTACTTACAGGTGTGTAAAGCGGGAAGAGGAGACCAGGTTTTATGGCACAGACAACGCTTCGTGACTATTTACAGGAAACAGAGGATGCGCTTAGCTCTAATCGTATAGATGCTGCTCTCGCTAACTGCCAGCATGTTCTTACCAGGTTTCCAGAGTCCTTGGAGGCACAGCGTCTGCTAGGTGAAGTGTACCTCGCTCAGGGGCGCCTGGAGGAGGCACAGCAGACTTTTGATTGGGTGCTCACAAATGATCCTGAGAATGTCATTGCCTATTGTGATCGTGCCTTGATTAGTGAACGTTTAGCAGATTTTGATACAGCTCTTGATTGTTATCAGCAGGCGTATGAGTTGAGTCGGGGCAATAGCCAGATCCGCCAGGAATTTAATAAACTGAGCGCGAAGGCAGGCCAGCAGGGCTTTATGTTCTCGCGCGCGGGCCTTGCTCGTTTATATATGCGTGGCGATTTGCTCGCCCAGGCTGTTCAGGAATGGGAAGCAGTTCTTGCGGCCAGCCCTGATCGTCTCGATGCCTGTACAGGCTTGCTGGAGGCTTATTGGCGTGAAGGGCGTTATGATAAGGTTGAGCAACTAGCGGCTGAAATTTTGCAGAATGTTCCTGGCTGTGTTAAAGCGTTACTTCTCCTCGCCCATGCTGCTTCTACAAAAGATATACAGAAAGCGCAAGAACTTTTGCAACGTGTCGAGGCCTTAGATCCTGACTTCGTGCTGGCCCAAGAAATTTTTGCAGATATGCTTGCCCGCGAACCGGAAGATGCCTTCTTGAAACTATTGCGCAAGACCCCCGTCAGCCTGGACCCCAGTCGGGAAGTAGTATCACCAGCGCCTCTTGAGAAGACTCCCGAAGCTGTTGAGAAGCCCAGCGCTGTTCCTTCTCAGCCTGAGCCTGCCAGCTTGCAGGAAAGTTGGAGCGGTATCGATAACTGGAACGGTGAAACTCTCATTGGCAAGCCGAGGCAGAAGGAAGAGACGAAGCAATCTCAAGGAGATTTACCGCTCTGGTCGAGTGATAGCATAGCATTACCGGATACCTGGAATGGTGGAGTTAAGCAACCAGAACAGGATAATAAGCCAAAGACTGCCGAGAGTCCACTTCAGCTCAATGAGGGCACGACACAAAATGATGCCTGGAATACGCTGAGCCAGAATGCGCAATCTAAGCAGGAGGAGTCAGCCCTACCATCCTGGCAAACAGCACAATCAGCACAGGAGAAGAATCCTATCCCTCCCACTAGAACAGAGGCTGAACAATCCACATGGCAGCTTTCTGGGGCAGGCATCAATGGGGTTGATGCCTGGGAAAGCACGAAAGATACAACTGTGGCAGAGCCTGCTAATGCCTGGGAATCCTTACAAAAGCAAGAAATGCCATCTCCTCCGGCCTGGCTGAGCATGCTTACCCAGGGAGAGCGGCAGCAGCTTAATGACGAAAACTCAGTTTCATCTCCTCCTACCATTGAGCAGCAAAAGCCTGAGGGTCAACCTGCCGCTCACCAGCAGGCTACGCCTTTAGTAGATGCGCAGCCATCATGGCCGGGGATCGCGGAGAAGACTCCTGATGCGCTACAATCCATGTCAGGGATTGCAGAGAAGGCCGTCGAGGCGCAGCCGCCAGCGCCAGGAAACGTAGAAAAAACTGCTGAGAGTCAGCCATCGTGGCCGGGCCTGGCTGGCGAAGATGATCAAGAAGATGAAGATCTTTCCTTTGGCCCTGAATGGCTCAAATCCCTTGGTGCGGCTGCTATGGAAGAGGAGGAAGAGGCTCCTTCCGTACAATCGAGCGCTGAAGAGGAGCGGGTTCGCCAGGTGGTGTCGGAGGCATCAGCATTGTATAAGCCTCAACCGTTGGAAAAGGAAATTACCTCGCAGCCACCAGTCATGCAGCCGGAACAGAGAGCAGAAGAGCCGGACTGGATGAAGCAGATAGCGCAGGCCGCGCAACCTGCAACTCAGCAGCCGGTAGAAGAGCCGGACTGGATGAAACAAATAAGCCAGTCTACTGCTCAGCCAGCAGCGCAGCAGCCGGTAGAAGAGCCAGACTGGATGAAGCAGCTTTCTCAGGCGCAAGCAGGGTCACAACAGGCCCCAGCAGAAGAGCCAGATTGGATGAAACAGATAGCGCAGGCAGGAAGTCAAGCTTCACAGCAGCCGCAGTCACCTGCAGAAGAACCGGACTGGATGAAGCAAATAAGCCAGTCGGGAATACAGTCCACGCAACCAGCAGCGCAGCAGCCGATGGAAGAGCCAGATTGGATAAAGCAAATAAGCCAGTCGGGAATACAGCCTGCGCAACCAGCAGTCCAGCCGGCCCCAACGGAAGAGCCGGACTGGATGAAACAAATAAGCCAATCTACTTTACAGGCGGAGCCACAACAGGCAGAAGAGCCGGACTGGATGAAGCAGATAGCTCAAGCCTCACAGCCATTAACTCAGCAGTCACAACCAAACCCGGCAGAAGAGCCGGACTGGATGAAGCAAATGAGTCAGCCTGCCTTGCCACAGCAGGCATCAGCAGAAGAACCGGACTGGGTGAAACAAATGAGCCAGTCGGGAATACAGTCTACTGCGCAACCAGCAGTCCAGCCGGCCCCAACGGAAGAGCCAGACTGGATGAAGCAAATGAGCCAGGCGCAACAAAAAGAGCAGCGTCCGGATCAGTCAGAACAGAATTTGATTACAACCTTAGAAGCTCTAGAGAAGGATTTACTATCACAAGGATTTGTGCCTCTAGAGCCAAATTCGCTTTCATCGATCACACAGGCAGAGCAAGAAGAGCCAGCAACTGAGAAGACGTCCCAACCAATTGTTGAAGAACAACCAGCTCATCAAGAGCCAACGCTCTCATCTGCTCTGGCGGAGCTCGGTAATCTGGCGCCAAAAACTCCAAGGCTGTCGGATACCTTGAGTGGTGGAGCAACGCAGCCAACGCCAGCTTATGAAGAACAAATGTGGCCGACGCAGCCAGCCCACGCTTCAGAAGAGCAAATATGGACAACTGCTCCCTGGGCAGGATCACTGGCAGCTTTGGAGGCACAAACGTCTTCTTCGAAAGTGCCGGCTCAGCCGGCTCAGTTTGAGGCATCATCAGATCAGATGGCCCAGGCAACTCCATTCTCAACATCCAAGAATACAGCGAATGAAGCATCGAAGCGCCCTGAAGTGACTCAGCCTCATCAGCCAGTACCGGGGTCTAATCGGCCTCAGACGACCAGACCTCTGCCCGAACAATCCAGGCCAACAGCGGGATTGCAGAGTAGCGGAATAGCTGGGGGTCAGCCATCCAGCAGGCCGCAGGTTTCTTCGTTGCGGGCGTCGAGTGCTCGTATGGATGCCTTACTTGATAGCGAATTAGAAACTACCATGAAACGTCCTGCTGTACGTTTGCAGCCAGCGAAGCCACGGACCACTCCAACGCAGCGAAGCCAACCGGCCGCCCCTGAAACCGCTCGTGAAGGGAAGAGAGCTAATAATGAAATTGTAGATAGCTCTCTTAGCTATCAAGAGCGTCTGGTAAAGGGATATCAGCATCAGCTTGTAGGGGATTATGATGAGGCGATGCAGGAGTATCGCATAATTATACGGAATGCGCCAGAGCTATTGGGCGAGGTTGTTAGTAACGTGCGGGCTCTCTTGAAGTTAGCCCCTAAATATGCTGCTGGCTATCGTGTGCTGGGCGATGCTTATATGCGTCAGGGAGAGTACTTGCAGGCAATGGAGGCCTACAATAAAGCTCTTACAATGGCGAAGAAAGCGAGAGCTTAGTTCTGCTAGTATAGATGATAAGGAGTCATAGAGTGGAAACTATTCTACAACGGTTGACTGACCTGGATGAAGTCTATGATGCGATACTTGTAGGCAGGGATGGCCTGATCGTGTCTGGGGTACTGCATACTGAGGATGAAGAAGTGATCGGGGCAATGTCAGCAGCCGCGTTTGGCTCCATTACCAATTACACAACGCAAATTAATAGCGGAGATACCCATCACGTTATTGTAGAAACGAAGACAGGGACAATACAGATGGAAGAGGCCGGTGATCTCATCCTGATAGTGACCACCAGAGGGATAGGGAATCTTGGCCGGGTACGTATGGAGATGAAGAAAGCTTGCCGCCAACTGGCTCAACTGGTCGCTAGCTACTAGCGCATAGAGAAGTTGTCACGCAATCTACTTTGTCGGCAGATACCACCTGTTTATAGGGGTATCTGCTCTTCATGTTGTGATCATCTTATGATCAGGAGCATGGAATTTCTTATAGGGAAGGTTAACGGTGAGCGGGATAAAACTCTATTCATCATCCACTCTCTCATCGGACCTGGTAGAACAGATGAATAGGTATAATAAAATACAAAGGAGAAAGTGTAGCGAATATGGAACGGACACTTGTACTATTGAAACCTGATGCCATTCAGCGCGATCTCGTTGGTGATATTATCTCTCGACTTGAGCACAAAGGGCTCAAGCTTGTGGGCTTGAAGATGATGCGCCTATCCAGTGCATTGCTGGATGAGCACTACAGTCACCTGGTAGGAAAAGACTTTTTCCCTGAGGTGAAGTCTTTTATGCAGCTCACGCCTGTGATTGCTTGCTGCTGGCAAGGAACTGACTGCGTAAATACAGTGCGTGCCCTCTGTGGTATTACAAAAGCCCGGGAGGCTGCCCCTGGCACCATTCGCGGCGAGTTCGCCATGAGCGTTCAAGCAAACCTTATCCATTGCTCAGACTCGCTGGAGACAGCTGAGGTTGAGGTGAAGCGCTTCTTCAAGGCCGAAGAGCTCTTTGAGTATGAGGACATCCTTGAGAGATATATCTACTCTTCACGGGAGCGTGAATAGAGAAGCATCTCTCGCGATCCAGCTAACAAAAAAGAGAAGTGCGCCAGCCATCTGATGCACTTCTCTTTTTTAGCGAGATGCCATTGGTGTTTCTTCGGCCGGCTCTTCTGCTGTCCTGGATTGCTTTTTCTCACTAAGACGCCAGCAACGCGTTTTACTGCGGAAACATTTATCCTGCTCTTCTGCCGTCACAGGAGGAGTCCCTTTAAGACAAAAAACTTGATACATCGGTTCTCCTGCAGCAACATCGTTACAGGGGAACCAACGTTCCCGGTAAAAAGGACAGGCATTTTTGTGTTTGCGCCAATTCGAATTTTCTAATGGATGTGTATTGAGTGTACCGGACAAACAGGTATCCTTCCCGACTAGATATTACGTGCTAATATATGAGAACCTTACGTTGAAGGTAGTATACCATATCTTTCCCATAAGAATAGGGAGATAACTACAGACAAAAGATAGCCGTAATGGTATAATAGAATACGAAAAAATTGGAGAACCTCTTTGCTTGGACAGAAGTTTGAAAAAGTCCCCTGGACTATTCAGCAGACCTTCCTGGGTATTTTATTTACACTTGTTCCCTGGATCGTTTTAGCACTTCTACTTTCCAGTTTTAAGGGTCAATCGACCCATATCGCGCGATTACCCTTTCAAGTAGATCTGCTCAACGCCTTCGTGATCTTCTTTTTTTCAGTGCTGGTTGAAGCTGCATTTCTTATTGCCCCATTGTATTTTGCTCGGCGGGCCGTCCATGCACAGGAGGAACCTCACCAGTCAGTTGCCGATGTGCTGGGCTTGCGAGCCTTTAACCCGCGTAAGGCTTTGCCCGCGATCATTCTCCTTTTTCTAGCTTTCCTGGCCATCAATGGCGTTTATCAGTATGTCATTACTGTGTTTCATCTCAATCTGCAAACTAACGATCAAGCTATCTTTGATCAAAGCCGCGTAGCGCCAATCACAACCTATGCAACCTTGATCGCTAGCGTAGTAGCAGCACCATTCTGTGAGGAGATGTTTTTCCGTAGCTTCGTCTTCATGGGATTTAGGCGCGGCATGCCACTGGTCGGGGCTATAATATTAAGCTCACTGGTTTTTGCGGTAGCGCATGCCGATCCGGGCTCGTTTGTGGTGCTATTCTTTATCGGCCTGGCCCTGGCTTTTTTGCGCTGGTATACACGCTCGCTCTGGCCAGGAATTATTCTGCACCTGCTGAATAATGGGGTTGGGGCGATTCTGATTATCCTGGCAATGCAGGGCATAATGCGACCTTGAGGCAGAATATGCCCTGCATTGCCTTATGGTTTTAGCGCTAGTAGTAACCCCTTTCGCTGAGATTGCTCTAGCTTAGCACTGATCAGATTCCCTTGAATAAGCATGATTAAGGCAATGAGGAGCAATATGTGTCCGGCAACCTCATCGGGGATAAAGACCCGGGCTAGCGTACAGAGAATAGCGCCTCCAAATAATATACATAAAATTATCCAACTTGCCTGGCTGAGGCTGCGCGTTAGCCAGTAGAGCGAGGCAAGCCCAACTATACCAAGACCGACAGTGGATAGGAGAGTGAGAAATTGCTCGTCAGGTAAGCTATTGACTGTGCATAAAGCCGATGGGTCAGTAAATTTGATGACTGCGAGATCTGGTTGTGCAAGCATCGTGAACGCGTAACCAGTAGCTAAAGCTGCTAGCCCGCTGATAAACATAATACCTCGGGTGAGGCGACTCTTGGCAATCACCCCCGCTCCAATAATGCTGAGGACCAGCAGGATCGAGAGCCCTGCCTCAACTATATGCGCTGAAGCACAGATGAAATTGAATGTATAGATGCAGCCGCCAACAATTAGCAGGCTAAGGAGTAGGAAAAGTGCCAGAAAGCCGGAGCTCCAGGGAGAGTGGGAAGTTGGCATGGCTTTCGTAAGCGCGGGTGAGGCAGAAGCTGTCGATGTGGATATGCTTAATGATGGCTGCTGAGGAACTATTGGGTTTGTTGGTGCATTTGACGCTGAGCTTTGTCCACTTAAGGGGCCAGGCTGAGGCGGGATGTACTGCGTAGGCGCAAATTGTAAGCTGTTGGCCTGGAACTGGCTTGTATGCTCGGCTGCTTGCTGACTAATTTGCATTAAAGCCTGCTGGACCTCAAGCGCATTAGCGGGTCGCTCCTGGTCGTCGTGAGCCACCATGCGTTGGATAAGCTTGTCAAGTTCGCTCGGCACCTGGGGATTGAAACGGCGTATGGGTGGAAATGAGAAGCTATCGCTGGCGCGCGAAGGATCGCGACCTGTGAGGCAGTGGTGCAACGTAGCGCCAAGGCCATAAATGTCGGAGCGAGGGCTCGTTTGGGCGATACCATGCTGTTCAGGAGGCGCATATCCGGGCGAACCTAGCAAGATAGTATCTTGTTGTTGCCCTTCCTTAAAGAAACGGGCGATACCAAAGTCAATCAAGTAGATCTGTCCGGTAGGGACGATCATAATATTGGTGGGCTTGATATCGCGAAAAATGATGGGAGGTGTTCTTTGATGTAGATAGCTCAGGACGTCACAGAGCTGACGGGCATAAAGTAAAACTTGCACTACAGCCAAAGGTTGCCCATGCGCTTCTTTTAAAAGTTGGTGCAGTGTTTTGCCCTCGATCAGATCCATAACTAGATAGGAACGTCCCTGTTCGCTAAACGCGTCATAGATGCGTGGTAAATTGGGATGTGAAAGAGCTCCCAACATGGCGGCTTCTTGTTGGAAGCGGGTTGTTGCTTCTGCCAGTTCTTGTGGGCTGAAACGGGCCTGGCTCATCTCTTTAATGGCTACGCGCCGGTGCGCAATACGTGTATCGGTAGCTGCGTAAACAGCTCCCATTCCACCACGACCTATTTGCTCAATAATGATGTATCTCTGCTGGAGCAGGGATTGAGGTGGAAGGCGCCCGGTCTGATTGTTGGTCATGGACATGGTATACCTCTCAGTAGCGTTGGTAGACTATTTTTGGCCCATAGAGGTTCATCTGGTCTACTCCCGAAAACTCATCTTAAGATGCCAGTGTCAGTATAATGCAGTATTTAAACGATGGTCAATGCGGTATTTCACAGTTAAATTAGGATAAAATACCGGCCTGGTTTGTCTTTTTTTGCCCTTGCCTATCAATGGCGGCAAATGAAGTCTACGTGCCCTCTCCTTTGGCTGCTATCCTTCCATAAGAAAGCTTTAAACAGTAGGCTTATGTTGAGTTGTCGTCTCTGCATCATTTATAGGCGTGGCTGCAGAATATCTTATTTCGCCCTGCAGGGTTCTGATAATGCCGAGGAAAGTGCATAAGAGCATAATCTGCAGGAAGAAGAAATTTGTCTCTGGTCGTACAGCGCTTACCAGAGAAAGAATAAGCAGGATAATAGGAACGAAGCCAAAGAGAAACGTAGGACCAGGTTGAGCCCGCCAGCAGGAAGGGCGCAGCCACCAGACTAGAAGACTGAGGTAGAGCGTGACACCGGCGACAATACTTTCTACATGCGCAGGTTCACGCGCATCTGCTGGAGCAAAGAGGAATGCAACAACGATGACACAGGCCCCAATAATAGGGGCGAAGCGAAAGAACCAGCCATCCCAGCGATAGATGGCAGTACGATTGATGGAGAGGCAAATATAGCAGCCGAGCATAGCGCTATTCGTTGCAGCATTCAAATGTGCATCTATCACGGCATGAGCATCTGCGGCAAGCAAGGTTATGGCGAAGTTGACTCCAGTAAATATTGCCCAAATACAGCCGAAAACACCAGCTATACGAGCCCATAGGGAGCGCGCGCAGATAATAAGAGCAATCCATCCCAGGAAGAGGAGAACCGCGAAGTTCAATAGCACCAATTCTGCCTCGTAGTAATGGTTGAGCCAGCCCTGGGTCAACAGGCTGGTGGCGCTGAGGCCGACGACCAGGATCAGCGTAAAGATGGCAATAAAGCGTGGCGTCCAGATGACTGGCGACGTCTCGGAGAGAAAATCGCTATCGATGGAAACTTCGCTTGATGCCTGGCTGCCATTATCATGACTTGCTGGAGTTACATCTTGTAACTGCTTATCCTGAGCTGCGCCTTGCGAAGTGACACACTTTTTCATGGTGGCTCTTCCTTACTAATCTATGATAATATCATACACTTGATGTGTTGAATACGAAAATAGAGTGTTAGAAGCGGTAAATTGGCTAGTTTTGCTACTTCAATAGAATGCATCTTTTGGCGAGATCCGCTTTCAATGAAATTAAGGAGGGTTCCTTTGATCCCTTCCCTGGCAGGTTAGAGTTTGGACGAGGGTAAGAGAGCGTTCCCTCTGTTACGTGTTTATATAACGTGGAATGTAGAAGCCTGGTAACGGAACCAGGAGGGCGCGGGCTGCCTGGCTTGCCCTGTTATGGGTCTAGTATTTCATAGCTGCACATACTGCTGTATAGAAGCAATGATAAATAGCGATGTGCAGCTACAGAAAAGAAGCAGAAACTTCTAAATGGATTTTCCTACTAATTGAACAGCCTGTTTGCGTAAAGATTGTAGCCCTTCGCTAAAGTGCACAGGATATGGCTGCTCAACAGTAAGGGAGCGATATTGTTCTGGAAGCTGCTGCAGGTTTTGTTGCGCCAGCTCGCGAATTTCAGAAAGCGGCGGCAAACTGCCTGGAATCATCTCGCCGTTGCGCATAACCGGGCGTAGGAGACGCTGATAATTGTCAGGGCGCGCCTCGTGTGAAAGTTGAATGATATCCTCTTCCCAGTGTGGATGGCGATAGATCTCTTTTTTGCCAGGCCAGGTGCTCTTGGCCCCTGCAAGCTTCATTTTCGGATATTCTGTGCCAGACTCATCAACGTACCAGACTTCTTTATAGACGGCTCCCAGCGCTCCACCCGCTATGCCATGTTCGACTGATCCAGCACCGGTTCCGAGCATGGTTCCTATGCCAAAGGAATCGATTTCGGCACCTGCCTCTAGCAACTCTAAAATCTTCCATTCGTCGAGATCGCCACTGGCAAGAATGCGGACGTTAGTGAGATCTGCTTTATCAAGCTGCTCGCGTACATACTTGCTATCAGCAACCAGATCGCCGCTATCCAGGCGTACTGCAGCAAGCGTATGCCCCAGCGTTTCCTGCGTACGCAGAGCCACTTCAATGGCTGTATGGATTGCCTGACGTTGATCGTAAGTATCGAGCAATAAGGTGTAGCGATTATAGGCCTGAGCAACTGCCTCAAAGGCTTCTTCTTCGCTTGGGAACAGCTCGATTAAGGCGTGTGGCACTGTTCCTGTGGCTGGCAAGCGAAACTCGTAAGCTGCGTTAAGCAAGGATGTGCTGGCACAACCACCAATGTAGGATGCCCTTGCAACTGTCATCGGCTCCTGCGCTCTTCTAAAGGCGAATTCTGCTACCCTGCGTCTCTTTCCATGCTCAGCGGCATAGACAATGCGTGATGCTTTGGTGGCTATCAAGGTTGAGAGACCAATGGCTTGAAGCAAGCCAGCTTCTAAGAGAATTGCCTCACGAAATGGCGCGGTAACTCTCATGATTGGCTCGTTTGGAAAGGCGATAGAGCCTTCGGGCAGTGCCAGTATCTCGCCTGTGAAACGCATCTCTGCCAGCTCATCAAGAAAGGCCGCATCGTAATCGCGGATACGAGCAAGAAACTTTAGCTCTTCTGCGGTGTAGCGGAATGATTGGACAAATTCCAGCGCGGCCTCTAGTCCGGCTACGAGCAAATAGGCACCTCCAAAGGGAGCGGTGCGTGTATAGAGATCAAAGGTGGTAAGACCGTTGCGGCCAGTTCGCCAAGAGACGTAGGCCGAATCTGGGTGGTACATGTCTGTCATCAATCCTGGATGTAAACTAGGGGCACGACGATGCATAATAACTCCTCTTTTCCGTTTCGCAGCAACGAGTTAGTGTACATTGTACAATATATGCTTTGATCCTGCAACTCTTCCTGGGAATTTGCTGTCGGGTGCCTGGGTTAGAAAGACCAGAGGGAAGAGCACCTGGCAAGTTGGAGCGATGTTGAGCTATAAAGCGCGAGGAGGGAGTGACATATCATCTGTCTTGCGTCCGCGAGGGCAAAGAGCGGTATGAGACTAAAGATCCAAAAACTAGTCCACTTGTTCCCACTTTTATTGTATCACCTTCTGTCTACTTGCACACTGCCTTTTTGGCCGATTTTTTTTGGCCTTCTTTCTCCTATACTCTTGTGGAAGCGACACACTCTGACAGAAAGTATTCCTTTGAGCAAAGAGATCACCTGTCTATGTACTCAAATCAGCACCTGCCTCATGAGGCGTGTGACAGAATCTCGTCGTGTACGGAAAAAGTTTTACGTGCCGTCAGTCACTGCTTAATGGGGCTGTACCAGGCTAGTACAATACCTTCGGTAAATCGTTTTAGCCCGAACGATGTCATCAAATTATCTTCATCAAAATTATCTAATGAAGGAAGCGCCAAAGGAGGTAACTATATGAGTTCCTATGTGCTTGGTTTTCGGGACATCGACAGAACAAAACTTATGGTTGTTGGTGGAAAAGGTGCGAACCTGGGAGAATTAGCCAGGATTGAAGGAATACGCGTACCTGATGGCTTTTGTATTACTACTGGAGCCTTTAAAAGGATCGTTGAGGAAACATCGTCGATTAACGAATTACTTGGCCAGTTGTCGCTTCTCAAGGTGGAAGAGCGGGATAAAATTGCTGAACTTAGCGGCGAGCTTCGCAGGATCATCGAAGGAATAGCCATCCCTCAAGACATGAAAGAAGAGATCGCCGGCTTCCTCTCCAGGTTTGGTGAAAACAATGCCTATGCCGTACGATCCAGCGCGACTGCAGAGGATTTACCAGTGGCTTCCTTTGCGGGTCAGCAGGATACGTATTTGAACGTTATTGGAAAGGAAGCCATCCTTAAGCATATCAGCAAATGCTGGGCATCGCTCTTTACCGAGAGAGCAGTAACGTACCGCCTGCAAAACGGCTTCGACCACCATAATGTCAGGCTGTCAGTGGTGGTGCAGAAGATGGTCTTCCCACAGGCCGCAGGAATTGTATTTACTGCTGATCCCATCACATCTAATAGGAAAGTTTTATCCATTGATGCCAGCTTTGGCCTTGGTGAGGCTCTGGTTTCCGGCCTGGTGAATGCTGATGTCTATAAAGTGCGTAATGGCAAGATTAGCGATAAGAAGATATCTGCCAAGAACCTGGCTATTTACGCTTTAAGGGGTGGTGGTACAAAAGAACAAAGGATTGAGCCCGAGCAGCAGAATAGGCAAGCGCTGACGGATGAGCAGATTTTACAGCTTGAGCGCATGGGCAGAAAGATCGAAGCACATTTCGGTTGCCCCCAGGACATCGAATGGTGTTTGGTTGATGATGCATTTTCTATAGTCCAGAGTCGGCCAATCACTACTTTATACCCCATTCCTGAAGCCAATGACCAAGAAAATCATGTCTATCTGTCTGTCGCTCATCAACAAATGATGACCGATCCTTTGAAGCCATTGGGATTGTCTTTATGGCAGTTAACAGCTGCCCGACCCATGTTCAAGGCCGGTGGAAGGTTGTTTGTTGACGTCACACAACAACTGGCTTCACCTGCCAGCAGACAAAACTTATTACATGGCATGGAACAACATGATCCGCGCATAAAAGACGCAATTATGACTATCATAGAACGGGGAGATTTTATACAGTCCTTACAAGATGATAAGCAAGAACAGAGTCCCAGTAAAAGCAATAAAGGTGTTCTGCCTGCGGGCTCTCACCCGCAGATTGAGAACAATCCAACAATCGTGGCTGAATTGATAAAGAAGAACCAAACTTCTGTAGAAGAGTTAAAACGAAACATCCAGACGAAATCAGGGGCAGAGGTATTTGATTGTATCCTTGAAGATATTCCTCAGCTAAAAAAGATCCTATTCGACCCACAAAGTTCGGCTGTATTTATGGCTGCTATCAATGCCTCATTATGGATCAACGAAAAAATTGACGAGTGGTTAGGTGAAAAAAACGTAGCAGATACGCTTTCTCAATCTGTACCAAACAATATCACTTCGGAAATGGGCCTGGCGCTACTGGATGTCGCAGATGTAATTCGCCCTTACCAAGAAGTAATCACTTACTTACAACAAGTAAAAGATGAGAACTTTTTAGGTGAATTGCTTAAGTTTGATGGTGGGCAGGAAACCCAGGACGCACTCTCAGCTTTTCTTAATAAATATGGCATGCGTTGTGCCGGAGAAATCGATATTACGAGGCCTCGTTGGAGCGAAAAACCAAGTGCACTTGTTCCTCTGATACTCAGTAACATCAAAAACTTTGAACCAGGTGAAAGCAAGCGGAGGTTTGAGCAAGGGCGGCAGGAAGCATTGCAAAAGGAGCAGGGGTTATTAGATCGCTTGGGGCACCTACCGGATGGTGAAGAAAAAGCTAAAGAGACAAAACGCATGATCAGCCTGCTCCGAAAATTCATCGGTTATCGTGAATATCCAAAATACGGCATGATTAATCGCTACTTCGTGTATAAGCAGGCTTTCTTGAAAGAAGTCGAACAACTCGTACAAGCCAACGTTCTTCATGAAAAAGAAGATAGCTACTATCTCACGTTTCAAGAACTTCGCGAAGTTGTACGCACAAAGAAAGTTGATTACCAACTCATCAACAAGCGCAAAGATGAGTACAAATTATATGAAAAGCTCACTCCTCCACAGGTCATTACCTCTGATGGTGAAATCATTGCAGGTGCCTACAAACGGGAAAATCTTCCAGTCAAAGCAATCGTTGGTCTAGCTGTTTCTTCTGGCGTTATAGAGGGACGAGCACGTGTCATCCTGAACATGGAAGATGCGGCTATAGAAGATGGAGATATATTAGTCACCACCTTTACTGACCCTAGCTGGACACCATTGTTTGTAGCCGTCAAAGGCCTGGTTACCGAGGTTGGTGGACTCATGACCCATGGAGCGGTTATCGCACGTGAATATGGCTTGCCAGCCGTTGTCGGTGTGGAAAATGCTACCGAACTGATAAGAGATGGGCAGCGAATTCGCGTGAATGGAACAGAAGGCTATATTGAGATCTTATAAGGGAAGATGTTGTTTTCCTCTTGCCCAGACAGAATGCCGGGGCTAACCACTTCTCCGAGGAAACAGGGAAGGTTAAGGGCAATACACTGCGATCGAGTGAATTGTCCTTAACCTGGGGCTGGAACCTGGCCCGGTCCTTTTCTTCAGCACCACCATGGCAGCGGAACAAGCAGAATTGGAAAGCTCTATCGAGATGTTCAGGCGGGCTTACCAGAAACCATAAATTAAGGTAAAATTGTAGTAGAAGTAATTGAGGTTTATAAAATGGGGAAGGAGGGATACACACAATTGAAATCTTTGTCTTGAAACTTTTTGCGCTTCTCGTAGTTGAAACAGTGTGGGATAGGCGAGAAGCTCTATAAAGGAGGGATTTATGTCTGGACAACACCGCTGGACTGCGCTTGGTCTAACCGGTACAGGCATACTTGGGCTGACGGTGACAAGTGGATTAGCAATGTTAGCCCATCGCTTCGTTGACGAGTTCTCTCGGCCTCATACATTGTTGGATGAGACCGAAATTACCTGGGCAGTGCCGCAATTTATGCCCGAACCACCCCTTGTATATCAACGCTCTCTTCTCTTTAAAACTTCTGATGGGACAATGCTACGTGGCGATTTCTGGGCGCAACCACGAGTCGCGCCAACTATTGTACTCTGCCATGGGTATCGAATATCCCGCTCACACCTGCGTCCTGTAGCGGCCTTAGAGTATTCGCGCGGCTATAATATATTGCTCTTTGATTTGCGCGGGCATGGCGATAGCGATAGCGTAATGACGAGCGGTGGCAATGTTGAGGTACATGATCTTGAAGCTGCTATAGTAGTGGCCAGAAGCCAGCCTGAGACCTTGGCTGGCAAAATCATTATTCATGGTTTCTCTATGGGGGCTGCGATTGCCCTGCTGACTCCACCTCAACCCGAACATGTCGCAGCTATAATAGCTGATAGCCCTTTTGCTCGCTCTGATGAGGTGTTGCGTCGCCTTGTACATTTTATCATGGTGCGTGAAAGTAGCGGATGGATACCAGCTTTGCACTGGCTCCGTTGCTTTTTCCCGGCTCTTATATGGACTACTTTTGTGATGTGCGTCATCGATTTCCGCTTGCGCTTCGGCTATAACTTCGTTGCTCGTCCCGATTCTAGCTTTAAGCGCTGGAATACATATGCAAAAACCGCATTACAACAGCGTGCAATCCCCATTTTATTGATCCATTCGGCTGGTGATCCTCTAATTCCAATTGAACATGCTTTACAGATAGCTGCGGAGGCCAGAGTATATGGCGTTCCTCTGGAAACATACTTTGTGGCTGCTTCTTCCCATTGTGGCGCTTATGGCTATGATCCTTATCAATATAGCAAGGTTTTGCAGCGCTTCCTCGCTCGTTACTTAGGAGACGATCTGCCTGTGCAACATCGAAAAATAGATGCAATTAACCAATAAAGCACTTGCATCCGGCCATTCTTCTGTGCATAATTGCTAAAGGAGAGCTATTATTCCGAACTGCACCATCTGCGCTTTCGGCTATAAGGATTTAGCATAAGGCAACGGTTATCACTAAGGAGCGGACCCATGTTATCATCTGACGACATTTCCCAAACTATGCAGGATCTTGTAGCGCAAGAGACAGGGGCCCTGGAGCAGCCGGCTACAGAGCCCCTTGAGAGCTTTCCCCGTCAAAATAGCCGCCAGGGTGCATTGAGTGAACGCCGTCATAGTCTTCGGCAACAGAGACAAACTGAGGAGTTGCCGAAGATAACTTCCACTGCGCCAACTGCAGGTACGCGAGCTGCCTGGAAACAGGTACTGCATCTCCGCGAGGCAAATAGGCGCCTCCGTGATGAGTTGGAGACGCGAAAAGTTGAATTTGAGAAGGAACTTTTAGCTATTCATAAGGGGCATCAGCAAGAGATTGAGTATTATCAGCAACATCTCCAGGAAGCGATGAATGAAAGCAATCGCTTGCGTGAGGTCCACCTTGAGTTGGAGTTGCGTTATCAAGAGTTGTATCACTCCTTTGAGGATGCGGTCTCTATGGAGACTCAGAAGAGGCTAGCCCAGGCTACGCAAACGCCTGGAACAAACGCTGGTGAGACTCCTGCGCTTGAGCAGGAGGCGTCCCAGAATTCAGGATATCAGGCTAAAGAGGAAGAGAATAAGCATCTTGTTGAGGCCATGTATTTGAAGCGTGAGGTTCAGCGCATGGCCGAATTATTAGAGAGCGAACAGCAGCAGATCGAGGAAGAGCGCCAGCACTGGCTGGCGATGCAGGCAACAGTACGCGAGCAGGCAAAGTTGCGCTATAAGACATTACATACGCGTTTAGGGGCTCGCTGGCGGGCCAGGGCCGCCTTTATCGCTATTGGTGTTCTGGCTCTGTTAGTCGTCCTTCAACTACTGTTTCTAGATCTGCTGCGGATTCCCTGGGCTGGTTCTATCGCCATAGCACTGCTGGCTCCTATTGTGGTCTGCATTGTTATGGCTCTTATCCTGGTCAGTCCTTTTTCGACGCTAATGCAAAAATACTATGCAATCATGCCGCATAAAAAGAGAGTAAAACAGAGCGCGTAAATAATGTACCCGTCTAATAGTTGAGCATATTCGTAGAGAGCCCCGGCGCAATGAGAGCCCCGAGGCTTTCTACTTATGAGCTGGAGCTATCTATTGCCCGATGGAAGGGAACGATCTGGTAGGGCGCTGAGAAATGCAGCCTCTTTGACGCTCTGGGCGGATGCGCGGGTAGAGAAGGTTGCGGGAAAGTGCTTCAGGTCGCCAAGAAAGCAGCCGTATCCCGTGTAAAGATGAGATGGTGGAGAGCCCTGATGCTATTAAATTACTGGTTGGTGGGCTGAAGAAAAATCTGATCAACATAACACCAGAGCCAATCCTCGCCAGGCTCAAACGATTGGATAACTGGATGGTTCGTTGCATGAAAATGTTTAGTCGCGTGCTTGTTTTTCGAGGAGTCGCAACAGCCGACATGTCCACAGGTGCGACAAATACGCAGATGAACCCAACTGTCACCAGTTTGCTGGCACTCTTCACAACCTGTAGAGCTTGGCGTGACGCTTTGAATGTGATCAAGATGTGTACATGGTGTAGCCATCTAAGCTATTCCTTTCTCATGACTTGCCGATTGGTTTAGTCCCTTAACAGGGACGTCTCCAAAACAGAATACAGGTAACTGGTAATATAATAAACCATTCGGGGCGGTGTTCTCCATTGGCCGACCGGATAGAGTGACCAATGGAGAATCTGGCTGAATTTAGCGCGTTACGTTTTCCTTAGAGGTGACGAGCGGCTGAAGATTGGCTTCAATCTCTTGACGATGCGCTTCAAGGAAGGGCGGCAAAGCAAGATTCTCGCCGAGATGCTCTAGATCTTCGTCGGTGGTAAAGCCTGGCCCATCAGTAGCAATCTCAAAGAGCACTCCACCTGGCTCGCGGAAGTAGATCGAGCGAAAGTAGTAGCGATTAATAATTGGGGTAGCCATCAGGCCGGCGCTAGTCAAGCGCTCTCTCCAGGCTTTGTGCTCTTCTTCGTTGGGAGTGCGGAAGGCGACGTGATGAACTCCGCCTGCGCCGACCATACGATGATAGGGAAGATCTGGCCTGGCTATAAGCCGTATCTCGGCTCCAGGGCCGCCGGGCCCTACTTCGAAGAGCGCAGCTTGATGTCCGCTGTCTGTGTAATCGAGAACTTTTCTAAAGCCAAGCACTTCTGTGAGCACGGCAGCCGTAGGTTCAAGGCGCTTAACTGTAAGTGTAACGCCCTCCAGGCCGCGAATCGCCCATTGGGTTGCTACCGGACTCTTTGGCCAGGGTGTGCCCGGAGTGACGCCGGAGACGTTGGCAGGCTGGCTATCATCGATGAGCTCTAGCTTTTGCCCTTCTGGATCGCTAAATGGCAATACCGCTCGGCCACCTCTCTCTACGATCTCTCCATGTGTGACGCCCAGGGTATCAAAGCGCTGTTGCCACCAGTTGAGTGCCTCTTTTCCCGGTACGCGGAGAGCTGTGGCCGAGATCATACCGGCTCCCGGGACGTGCTGACCGATAGCGGACCAGTCAAAGAAGGTGAGTTCTGTACCGGCATGCCCTTGCTCGTCTCCATAGAAAAGATGGTAAGCCGAGACATCATCCTGGTTGACTGTCTTTTTTACAAGCCGTAAGCCGAGTACCTTGGTGTAAAAAGCCACGTTAAGTGGAGCGTTGCTGGTTACGGCGGTTACGTGATGCAGACCTTCTAAGTTCATGCTGTTTTCCTCTTCTGGCTTTAAGCCTTATATCTCTATAGCAATGGTGAATACGATTCTGAGCTTGCCAGATAGTGGTAAGCTTGTTCTTCATTGTTACTCTACACCTGCGTAGGGCTCGTAGGCAGCTTGCTGAGCCAGGTGCGAGCCCCTTCGATCTCTGCAACATTTAGCGCGTGGCCCGTGCCTTGCCAATGGGCATCGATGTGGGCTCCGGCACTTTGCAGAAGCTCAATAAGCTGTTGGGTGTCGGCTGCAGGGATGAGCGGGTCCAGTTTTCCAGCTGCCAGGTAGATGCTGGTGCCGCTGAGATCGGGCATAGTTCCGGGATCAAACGGCTTCATCGCACGGAACAGTATGGCAGAGCGTAGCAGTTTGGGATGTAAGAGCAGCAGGCTGGCGGCAATATTCGCTCCATTGGAATAGCCAACAATGGTGAGCTTATCAAGCTCGAAGTGGTAAGCCTGGGCTGCAATATTGATAAAATCTACGAGCTCATGCGTGCGGTAGGTGAGATCTTCGATATCGAAGACCCCCTGGGCCAGGCGACGGAAAAAGCGTGGCGCCCCATGCTCCAATACTTTGCCACGTGGACTCAATAGCCCGGCTCCAGGGGCAAGCGCCCGCCCCAGCTCTAGCAGATCGTCTTCATCTCCTCCTGTGCCGTGGAGCAGAAGCAGTACCCGCTGTTTGTTATCATGGGCAGGGATATATCTATGGATAAAGCCTGTATCCGCTGCTTGCATAGTCCTGTTCCTTTCATTGTTATGCCGTTATGGCGATTTTTGTTTTTGAGTTTAGTATTAAACTTAGCGCGCAAAAAATATCAAGACTTCAGGGCATGATCCAGCTTGCGCAAGATGCTTAGCAGTTGAGCTTGCTCCTGTGAAGAGAGCGTTAAGAATTGCTGCATGATAAAGTCCTCATGCGCAGGTACCACCTCGGCAAAGAGCGTTAGTCCCTCTTCGGTAAGGTAGATGCGAAAGGCTCGGCCCTTTTCTTGCTTGCGCACGAGAAGTCCCGCGAGTTCCATTTTGTCAAGGAGCTGAGAAATGTTCCCTTTAGTGACCAGTAGGGAAGCGGCTAGCTCCTGTTGCGTCATCCCTTCGGTTGTGCCGACCTGAGCCAGCACATCAAATTGGGCCAGGGTCAAGTTCCAGGGGCGTAACTGCTTGTTGGCATCGTACTGTACCTTTTGTACAATGCGTGCCATACGTAGCCAGGCGAAAACCGGCGTTCTATTAAGCGTTGTTATCTCTCTCTTTTCTTCCATGTCGTAAGTTTAGCACTAAACTTATAAGATGTCAAGTTGCCACAGTAAAAATTTCGTATAGTCATAGAATATAGAGCCATTGGATTTCCATGATAGCGCGAGCTGCAACGCCTGCTAGCTGTAAACAACATAGCGGTGAAAGGCGATCAGACCTTTGCCTGGCGCGTAATCTGCTAATCAAGAAGCAAGTGTTTACGGCTAAGCTGCTAGCGCAAGAGGATTATGCTAACGATATAAGCAACGTAGATGATAAGAAGTATGCCTCCAGCCACCCGGCTTATCTTGCCGCGCCAGATGAGCGATAAGAGCAAGAGGTGGGTAGCAATCATAATCCAGACGGTTGCCTGATAAGATTGAGGAATGGTGGGTAGGGGACGAATGACAGCCGCTAATCCCAGAGTGACAAGCAGATTATAGGCAAATGATCCAAGAATGCCGCCAATCAGGATCTCGCCCAGCTGCTTGCGAGCGGCAGTTATTCCCAGAATGATCATTTCTGCTCCGGTGCTGAGAGAAACAACTGTCGTGCTGACTGCATAAGTAGTAAGTCCAAGACTACCTGCCAGTAATACAGCGCCCTTGACAAGGATGAAGCCACCTCCCGCCATCATCAATAAGCCTGATCCGGTGCGCAGTAGCACTGGCCAGAGCCGCTTCTTTCCGCTCTGGTGAGTATCTTCTTCGTCCTCGTCACCGTCGTTTTCAAGCAATTCCTCGCTATGAGCAAGGCGTTCAAAAGATTTGCGGTCCATGCGGAAGAGCAGGAAGGTGTAGCCAACAAATAGGGCTAAGAAGAGCAGGCCTGCCACACGATCTATATTGCCCAGCAGTAGCCAGGCGAGCGGTAAAATCGAGACGCCTGTGGCAATCAAGGCCTGGCGCCGAATACCAGGAGCCAGGATTATTGGTGTAATGAGCACTGAGAGGCCCAGCGCAAAGGTTGTTATGGTAACGTTGGTGCCAATCACATTCCCTACAGCAACGCTGCCCGCTCCCTGGCCGGAGGCGAGAGCTGCTATCAGCATTTCTTCGGGTTCCAAACCAACCAGAATAATGCCAAGCACTAATGGACTGATACCAAAATCCTGTGCGAGATCGCGTACACCATCAATAAACCAATCAGTTCCGTAGAGCAACAGAACAGTGCTCACAAGGAGCAAGGTTAGATCGAGCGCTACCGCCATGGCTACTTCTCCCCACCTGAAATTTCTTTACAGATAATTGGATGTATAAGAAAGTACAGGGAACCCGGCGCTGCCAGGCTCACCGTTGCTACGTGTGCCTCTTAACTTTTACTGCAAATAGACTATAGCATGTCAAAGGGAGCATTGGCAAGCTATAGCGCTATCCCTACGAGGCTGAAAGCCTTGTCAGAGGTTGTTGGCCCTCTTAAGAGAGACTGACGGGATTTTTCTGTTCATCGATAAGATCGTAGCAGGTTCGCTTAGGATCAGTATGTTGACGCAACCAGGCTTTTAGCTCTTGATCTACTGGTTTGCTATTCCAAATAGTTAGCGAGAAACCATCTGTTTCCGTGAGACGAGAGATTTCTGGCCAGGAGGCGGGTAATAGGTGAGCCCGTAGTGGGAATGTAACCTCAGAGAGCTTCTGGCAGAGCTTGAGCATTGCCTCAATATTTTCTCGCGAGTAGGAGGAATGTGAGCTAGTGGTCCAGCCCAGAGATAAAATGCCTTGTGGATATATTTCATTGCATGTATTGATAAAATCGAGGGCGTTGAACCTGCTTGCACTGGCATTTTCGCCCTGAAGAATATCAGCGTTCAGCAGAACAGGTTGCGTGATTTGCGCTTTATTGAGCTCAGTCAAGCAGGGAATGAGTAAGCCTGGGTCCTTAAAGTCGAGCTTGAGGCCCTGCGTCGATTGTTTGATGACCTCTAGCAATGCGGCGAAGGTAAGATCGCTTGTTCTGCTGGGCGGATGTGCCGCTATCGCTTCACCCTCAGCAGAAATACTGATATCGACTTCAAGCATCATAGTTTGTGCCTGGTGAGTAAAGTGCTGCAGCCTTTGTTGATTATTAACCGCGTGGGCCCAGCTAATATCGCCTAACTGGGCGACGGAATAGTGCTTTTGTAGATAAGAAAATAAAGATTTCATAGTCTGTATTATAGCCGATTGCTTGATAATAGTCGAGGCGGTGTAGAATTGATTCTTTTGTTTTGCTAGAGGACTATTCTATTTAGGTAGGAGCTAACGATCTTTGGAGATATACACCAAAAAAGCTGTAGGAAAAGTAGATAGGGATAGCACCAACCAAGTACAAGCCGATCCTTGTTCACTGACTAGATCGGCTTGTATTGCTAAGATGCTATTCCTGGCTAAGACGCATCTCTCTCAATGCACCAGCCATGGATAATGCGCTCGACTTGTGCCATCCCGGTGATAAAGTGGGAGACCGGAAGGCTTTCGTTGGGCTGATGAGCTTCCTCAAGTAAGCCTGGTCCCCAGATATAGGAGTCGATCCCGATTTGCTGGAATTGTCCGCCATCTGTCGCATACGGAGCTCCGCGATCCGCCTGCTTGCCGGTTAGCTGACACAGGAAATGGCAGAACTCATCGTCACTTGGCGAGGACAAAGGAGGCGTGATCGTAAGATCTTGAAGCGTGATGTCGCTTTCTGGGGCTACACGCTTCATAGAGGTCACGATCTCTTTATGCCAGCGTTCTTGTAAAGGGGCGAGGAGTTGTTCCGCCTGATCACCAGGCGCAATGCGAACGCTGGTTGTCAGGCGACATTCCTCAGCAATCATATTAGGGGCCAGGCCACCAGTAATCAGGCCACAGTTGAAGACGGAGCCAGGAACTTCGGGAAATAGCCGCCTGTTCTCGGCTGAGGCCTGCTGGAGCAGTTGCTGATTTGCCTCTTTGAGTAGCTCAATAACGTCGGACATTTTCTCGATTGCATTCAGGCCCTTGTGGGGAGCGCTGCTATGGCCACCTTTGCCATGGACAACAATATCGAAAGATGCATAGCCCTTGTGCGCGGGGAAGATATCGAAATTGGTTGGTTCGCCGATCAGCGCGACTCTGGGCAGCGGGTAATCATGGAAAAGCTCCGGGATCACATGAATTAGGCGTCCTGCTCCCTGGCCGGCAACTTCTTCATCGCAGGTGAAAATGAACATCAGAGGGCGTTTTAACGATTGAAGAGAAGTCCTTTTAGCGGCAAGGATGGCTTGTGCCAGAAAGACCTTCATATCGGAAACGCCGCGCCCAAAAATACGTTCACCATCGGTACTCATCACCAGGGGATCAGTTTTCCAGCCGGGCTGGCCCTCAAAGGGCACAATATCTATATGTCCGGAAATAATGAGGCCTCCAGGGACCTGTGGGCCGATCCAGGCCAGCACGTTAGCCTTTTCAACGTTCTGGACAGTCTCCTTTACCAGCTGGACCGAGAAACCTATGTTCTCAAGAAAATTGGCAAGATACTCGGCTGCCGCGACATTGCTCAGACTGCTAACTGTGTTAAAGCTGATCAGCTGGCGAGAAAGTTCCCACAGCTCGCTCTCTTGTATTGGCGCACCAGGCATAAATGATCTCCTTCTGAGGGGCGTCTTGCTATTTTACTGCTTGTGAAATAAGTTGGCATGGAAGCCACATATATGGCGCCCTGCTGGGAAGTTTTTGTTTTGCTCCATTTCTACTAACGACCAGTGAGCATATCCTAATCATACTCTATCTATGCGCCCTCCGCCAACCTGTCCCTTTCTTTCTCCACCTTTCAGCTTCTGTTTTGCCTGTGGAAAAAAGGCAAGTGAGCGGAGGAATTCCGCTCACTTGTGAGCATGCCGACTCTTCGTCATCCAGTTTTATTAGCCTGGGCTACCTGAGCTGTTCTGCATTCCCTCTCTATCCATGTCAAGGGCGGCAAGTCTCTACTTGCCGCCATATCTCAGGCTTTCGCCAGCTCAGGAGAGCCCTGCGTGTCCGCGCCCTGATCTTCCGGAGAAATTTGGGCCTGTGCAGAGCTGACAAGTAAACGGTTGAGCAAAACCGACAGGAGCGTAGAGCCTGCAATCAGCACCCAGCCAAGTGGAGTTGGTACGGCCAGATGGAGCAGGTTGCGTAGTGGCGCAACTGTAAACGCTGTGGCCAGAACGCCCAGCGAGCCTAGAACCGCCCATTTAACCGAGGAAGTGAGCTGTCCATCTTCTGTCCGCCCGGATGCCAGGGTTTGAGCTAGCTGAGTGGTGACGATACTGGTAAAGGCTACAGCTCGGGCCTGAGGTAGGAGATCCCGACCCAGACTGATAAGGTAAGCCGCCAGCGAGGGGAGCGCTGTAGCGAGCCCACGACGGATTACCTCCTTGAATAGGCGCGTATCCAGTGCTCCCGCGCCCTCTCGTCTCAAGCCCGCAAGGTTACGATGTTCTGGCGGCTGAAGCGCAACAGCAAGGGCGGGAAAGATGTCGGTAATCGCGTTAACCGCAAGAATCTGGCTGGCAGTTAAGGGCATAGCTAGTCCAAGCAAGCTGGCCCCTACGACAAGACCAAGCTCGCCAAGATTGCCGCCCAGCAGCAGGCCGAGCGCTCGACGCAGGTTGCGCCAGAAACTGCGTCCCTCCACAAATGCCTCCACAAGTGTCGAGAAATTATCGTCAGCGATGACTACATCGGCAGTCTGGCGCGCGACCTCCGTACTTCCACTCCCCATGGCCACTCCCACATTGGCAAGGCGTAAGGCCGGGGCATCGTTGACGCCATCCCCGGTCATGGCAACTGTATGCCCACTGCGTTGCAAACTCTCGATGATGCGTAACTTGTCGAGAGGAGTTGCGCGGGCGATGACTACAGCATGCTCTAGACGTTGATCCAGTTCCCCGTTTGTTAGTTGCGCCAGCTGCGCTGCGGTTATCACCTCGCCGCCCTCTGCCAGCAGGCCGGCCTCGTCTGCAATTGAATGGGCCGTAGATGGGTGGTCACCCGTGATCATAAGGACGCGAATGCCAGCTGCCTGGCAGCGTTGTACTGCAGTACGTACCATCGTGCGTAATGGATCTGTAATGCCAACAAAGCCCAGCGCCGTAAGCCCTTCTGGATGATCTAACGCAGTATTGGGAGGGCCTTCGGCAACCATAAGGAGTCGTAAACCCCACTGGGCGAGCTGTTGAGAACGGACCAGCCAGGCCTGTTTCCCGGCTTCATCCAGAGGTTGCTTCTGCCCATGTCGCATCACCTGGCTGCAGTGATTAAGCACAACTTCTGGTGCCCCTTTAATACAAACTCTGCCGTGAGTGAGCGTGGCATGGAAGGAACGGCTAGGATCGAAAGAGAGCTCTTCTTCATGCTGCAAATGGATCTGTTTTCCAAGACCTGCGGCAAGGGCGCCTTGCACGACTGCCCGATCAGTCGGGTGGATACCAGCATCGGGAGCATCAGGATGGGGGCTGGCAAGCGCTGCCGTGAGCAAGATATGGCTCATTTCGGCAGGGAGCCTGCTGCTCGGTGTGTACTCAAGAGAACTATTTGTAGGCGTAGCGGGGCTGGGAAGAAGAGCGCCTTCGATATGCCTTCCACCTTTGCTCGATACGCTTTGCGTATGTTGGAATGGTAGAGCTTGCTCGTCCAGGGTTGCAAGCAGACTAAGTTGGAGACGACCCTCGGTCATCGTGCCTGTTTTGTCAGCGCAAGCTACTGTAACCCGCCCCAGCGCTTCAATCGCTGAGAGGTGGCGCACAAGGCTTTTTCGCTCAGCCAGGCGCCGCGCTACTCCGGCCTCACCTACCATAGAGAGAAGCGGCAAGCCTTCGGGTACTGCAGCCAGGGATATCGTTGCTCCTGTGGCGAGAATGGTGAGCAATGGCCGACCCCAGAGCAGACCTGAAATGATCACAGAAGCGCCACCCACGACAGAAATTGGTAAAAAGATGCGTAACAGACGACTGAGGCGTACGCTGAGCGGATCGGGTTGATCTTCATCCTGGACAAGCGCAGCCCTGGTTGCTCCCATACGTGTCTGTTGCCCGATAGCTACGACAATAGCGCGTCCATTGCCAGTGGTGACGTCACTGCCTTCCAACACGATGCGATTAGCTTCCTGTGCGGCATCGGGGGCCTTTGGCACTGGAAAGGACTCGCCAGTAAGTGTTGCCTCGTCAACTTCCAGATTGTGAGCCTCGATAAGGCGAGCGTCGGCTGCTACCCGATCGCCAGCGGCTAAGAGTAAGAGATCTCCACAGACCAGTTCACTGGTGGGAAGCGTGATCTCCTGCTTATCGCGTATAATGCGTGCGCGTGGGTTTCCCAGACGCGCTAAAGCTTCTGCCACGCGGTCGGCCTTGCGTTCTTGCCAGATGCCCACAGCCACATTTACTAGAATAGTGCTGCTGATAATTACTACATCGCCGGCGGCGCCAAAAAGGAGGGCCAGGCCGGCCCCGGCGGCAAGAATTCCGGTGAGCGGCGAGCGCATTTGATGGAGTAGCGCGCTGAGTAATGGATTGCGACCAGCTGACGTAGAGGTTTGGCGTTGCCGCTCGCTAGCCTGCTGGTGGCTCAACCCCTGCTCAGAGGTGTGTAAGCGCTCAAGTGTCTGTTCGATGCTACGACTGCCCCAGCGCTCTGGCCGTGGATCGATGAGCCGGGGAAGTGTCGCAGCTTTGCGCTCACCTCCCCGTAGACGCCACCAACCATCAGCGATGGCGGTAAGGGAAGTGATATAGACAGCGCGTGTGGCAGCTTCGATACCGGGCAATCCTCGTATACCCCAGGCCAGGCCAAGAATATTAGCAACCAGCGAGAGCCCAACTGAGTCGCGTACTGTCGCCTCGCGACGCGCAGTCGCTTCAATAATTGCCGTGATAGCTGGAAGGTCTGGAGCGAGCAAATCTGCGCGCGCCGGTATGCGAAAACGGTCATCAGTAAGGCCGATGGCCAGGTCGCAGGCCGAAAATGCTGCTGACGATCCGATATGATCGGAAACAAAAGCTACAAGCGCGCCCTCTTTCTGCCTGGCCCGAATCGCGTGTAAGGCATTATCCTGTTCCAGCAGGTCGATATGGGCGCGATGAGCAAAGGCTCGCGCGGTAAGTTGATCTCCGCTGGAAAGCACAGCTATATCTACCTGATGACGTCGGCAAGTCTGTACAAGCTGGGCGAGGCCTTCTGCTATATGCGGGCGAAGCGCGATAAGGCCTCGGGGCGTTCCTCTTGCTCTTGTTTGAGGACCAGCACATAATGTCCGCTCTGGCGTAAGCTTGCGGCTTCGGGAAGCGAAGCCCAATCTTCAACGGGTCCAAGGACGAAATGTGTGCCCTCAAGTACTGCTCTGGCTGTTCTGCCATCGAAATGCCCATCAGTAGCCGTGCCCTTATCAGTAGCGCGAAAGATACCGCCCCAGGGAGAACCCGCAGCGCTGGCTGTCCCTGAAGCCATCGCAAGTAGCTCGGCAGGCTCGTATGCGTCATTCAGAGGGATAATGCCAGCAATTTCAAGTCTATCGCTCAACAATCGCGCGCTGTCAAAGAGGAGCAAGGAAGGAAGTCTTAGGGCGCGATGGGTTCGCGTTCCAACAACTGTGACGCCGGCGCGTAGAACCCTCGCGGATGTGCCCAGTTCCGCATTATCGACGCCGATGGCCGCGGTACGGGCATTGACGAGTAATAGAGCTGTCAACGTACTGGTGAAGGAAAAGGTGAGCAGCCCACTGATGCCAGCATAAGCCAGTGAGGCAAGACCTATGATGCGATGGTAGCGCTCAAAAAGTGAGGGAGTAACGGGAGCGGGGCGTGGTTGCGGCTTGAAAGCATTGAAGGATTCCTCATGCCGCAAGCGTACAACAAATGGTCCACCATAGAGCCGCGCGCCAGGAGGAAGCAATTTGCCTACAAAGACTGGCTGAGGCATGCCATCACGTCCGATGGCTGTTCCTGTACCCTCCAGGACTTTCGCGGCAAGAGGTGTGCGTTCGCCCCGCTCTAGACTAATTACTTCATCTGGCTGAGCAGATGGGGCATGTTCAATACGTTCCTCGTGCCGCCGCCAGGCCGAGCGTCTGG
The DNA here is from genome assembly GCF_004208415.1 of Ktedonosporobacter rubrisoli. Taxonomy (GTDB): domain Bacteria; phylum Chloroflexota; class Ktedonobacteria; order Ktedonobacterales; family Ktedonobacteraceae; genus Ktedonosporobacter; species Ktedonosporobacter rubrisoli. The sequence goes on from NZ_CP035758.1 coordinate 11,017,602, forward strand.
CCTGAACCTCAGTAAGCAGGCGCAGCGATTCAGAGCCAGTCACCGCAAGACCGATAGGGCTTCCCGCAAGCGTAAGCGAGATAATACCTGGGATGTTTAAGAGCAGATCCGCTGCTGTTCGACCGAGCAGACGCCGTAGCCCATAGCGAATCGGGGGAATTCCTTGCAGGATGCTGATAATACTTGAGGTTTGCAGGGCAATACTGGCCCCCGGTAGCGGCTCAGAAAAGCCTGTCAGGCGACGGAATGAGAGCAGGCTGAGCCCCAGGGTTGCCCCAAGCGTCCGTGTTGCGCTCTGAATGAGTGGTTTGGGATCGAGCGGGAAGGCCGGGCGGTCTTCGCCTGGGAGTTCAGGAAGCTCCAACTGGGCTATCTGAGCTATCAGATCGTCGAGATCGGCCTCATGCTCATCAAATTCGATAAGCACTCTCCCCGTTAACTCATTGGCTTTGGCTACATGTACTCCAGGCTGGTTCTTGAGATGGGTCGTGATCCGCGTAGCAACCTGTGGATCGCGGTCCAGGCCGCGCACGGCAATGCGTGCACGAACTGTTCTTCCCTGCTTATGGCTCACGGCAGGCGGAGAGCTATGAGTCTTCTCAGTGTTTATTGACGTGAGATCCAACTGTTGGATTTCATGCAGAAGCGTCTGCTCACTGATCCGGCCTGGATCGAAATTGACAAGTACATTGCCTGTTGCTGGTGTAGCCTGTACATGTCGAACACCTGTGATCTGATGAATTTGGATCTCCAGGTTTTGTTTGCCTTGCCCTGACCAATTTGGTAAATGCAGACGAAGGCGGCCAGGAAGTGTATGGAGCACCTCTGGCCTCTCGGCAGTCATTAGGCTCATGGTATACAGCTCTTTCGGCGGGGATAAAAACGCGCTACGAAGGCTTCTTTATATTACGTTGATGCTGTGCATCTGCCCATATATCCTCTAGATCCTCGCGTATACGGGCCGTCAGACGCTGGCTCTGCAAGCCCAGTTGCGCTGCCCATTGTCCCAGGTCCAACTCTGCTTGCTGCACTAGCTCTTCAGCTCTGGTCATAGCCTGCGGCATAGCTTCTTTAGCCCTGGGAGCTGAGGATGGCTTATGGGATTCATGGGAATCTTGCTGATGAGATTGGGGGCGAGTCGATCTTATGGCCTGCTCAACGCGCTGAGAGGCCATACCTGCAAGAAAACCAATACGGTGCCCAAGCGTAGTGAGTACCTGTTCGGCTCGTTGGGTACTCGATTGGTCTGGTGAATTCCCTTGGGCCTGACTCATTTCTTTTTCTCTCCTTGTTCTTGCTCGCCTGCATTGCTTCGGCTTGCCTTCTGGTTTTTGCGCGTGGTGGAAGCTGTTCCTACCGGCTCTTCTGAAGCCGTTTCTTTGTCTGCTTCTTTGGCCTGCTGCACACCTTCCTGGGTTGCTTGAGCTACCGAGGTGGTGGCCTGCTTGGCTCCTTCTCCGATGTTTTTGGCAAATGAGGTGACAGCATCTCCCGCAATGAGGACACCAGCTGTTCCATACACCAGACCCCGACGAATGACTTTACGAATACGTGGAGAAAAAACTGCTGCGACAACGGCTGCGGTGACGGCAACTTCGGGTTCCAGGAAATCTTCAGGTTCCATGCTTGCTCTCTTCTTTCATATGGATGTACTCTCTACACTAGAGAGTACATAGGACAGGTCTCTTAACAACTTCTCTTATCCTTGAAGCAGTGTTAGGACCATATGCTTTTCCTGAGAAAGACACGTCTACATTGCAGGCATGGTTACATTTTGTAGACGTATCTTCCTTTTCCTGTTTTTCTGCTGCCCATTTATAGCTTTCTTTTAAGCAGCTCCCTGCGCGTGGATAGGCTTAGTATGAAGCCGCCAGTTAAGGAAGGCCACGAAGACTATTGTTATGGCGCAAAAGACGATCTGGGCAAAAAAATCGATATCATTACCATCCTGCACGATTTTGAGGCCAACAAGTACTCCAGCCAGTAAGGCGCCAGAGATAAGCGCCAATCTTTGTCTATCCCCCACTGGAAATCCTGGGTTGACCAGCGCCTGATTATAAGCACAACAGCCAGAGCCAGCAAGGCTAAGAGTAGGATCAAGAGTGGCGCGGGTATGATAATCCCTGGAGTGATGAATTCGTGGTTTCCTAACCAGATGCCCCCTGCTACAAATGCCAGAAGTCCAATTAGCCAGGGCGACTGAGCTTTTCTGCTTTTAGGCTGAGTAGGAGATGCGGGCGCTCGGGTTGGCAAGAATAGCGCTAGCAAAAAGAGTAAGATTGCGGCCACTGCGGCGCCCGCCAATAGAAGTGGGCTCGCATGAAAACCTTTTGTGAGCTGGTCATAAGCGAAGAACCCGAGTGCGCAGGCGAGAACGAAGATCACGCTGATAATCACGAGGCCAATACGCCCCAGCCAGGCTTCGTTCCGGCGTCCAGGGAACAAGATCTCGGTGAGTAAGATCGGGAGGGAGATACTCCATATAGCGTGCCAACCAACTACGTATTCCACCCAGTACCAGTTGGTACCGAGCGAACGACCGTAAACTGCAAAGAAACCAGCTCCGGGAAAGTGCGGGTTGAAGAGCGACTGAAAGACCAGCCCTTCCGCAACGAAGCCAAAGGCCATGCCTAACAATACGATACGTGCTCGGCCCAAGTGACGCCTAACTGCCAGCTCCCTAATGAGCAGAGCAGCTGTACCATAAAACCCTATCGGCAAGGGTAAGGCGATGAACTGGCTCAATGGGACATCGCCGAGCAGCACCGCAGCACTTAATGGGGCCAGTATAAGAAGTACAAGCACAGGAGCAAGACGACGCATAAAAACATATCCTTCTTGAAAAATGTTGAATATACTACTAAAAAGTAACTGCAAATCTTTGGCGGCCAAAAGTGAGTTCTAGTCCTCATCAATAGGCTTAATGAACTTTTCCTCGACAGGTTGAAATGAGAATGCCAGGTTCTGATCCTCCCTTTCCCTGGAAAGTATGGCGGCTTTCGTTTCTGCCTGGGCCTTAAGCTGATTGCGTAAGCCTTGAGCCCAATCTGCCTCGGCCTGCCAGGTCTTCTCTTTATGCTGCATCAGCATAAAGGCAGTCTGGTGATCAAACCTATCTTGTGCTGTCCGTGTCTTCATCCCACGCTCAAAATCGCGAGCCTCAGTGCGGCAATGGAGAAGGGACATCTGGCAGTAGTTGATGTAGTGATCAAACAAAAAAAGTCGTTCATCGCTATTTAATAAGTTCATGAACATCATTTTGAGGTAGAAGAGACGCTGATAGTCTCCAAGATTGGCTGTAGTTTCCATCATCAGCTGATGGAAGCGCTGTTTGCCAGTCTCGGTAATCACAAAGGCATGTGAATGGCGATCCTGCTGCTTTTGCGCATTTTCAGGATTGACTCGCTCAATCAGCCCCAATTGTTCTAGCTTCGTCAGTAAAGGATAAAGCGTTCCATTGCTAATCTTCACCCACGGTCCGATAGCATCGTTAGCAATCTTTGTCATGCTATAACCGTTAATACCTGGGAAAACCATTAGAAGAGAGAGAATGATAAATTCGTACATATAACTTTCCTTTGCGCTAAGCAGCAGAAATAATTTAGCTTGATAGTAAAGTGCCTGAGTATGCATAGCATAGGTCTATCAATAAGTCTTAAAGACATATTAACAGATATTATTATTATTTGGCAAGAGGGAAAGAAGTAATAGTGATAGACTTTCACTTCTGAAGATGAACGGATGGGGCATAGCCAGAGATTCCCGGTGACCCGGAAGAGCACGTTTGCTATCCGCGTTTGCGATCAGCACGCCTGCGTTCTGTTAAGCGGCGCGCTTTTACAGCGCTTCCACAATCTTGCATGCTGCACCAGTGGCGCGACCTATTCTTGCTCTCATCATAAAACAACCATGCGCAGGCGAGAGGGTCACCTGGTACCCCAGGGCAGACCTTGAGGCGTTTACTTTCCCCTTCTCTCAGTAACTCTATTGCTGATTGCACAATGGGCCTGGTAAGGGATGCTAGATCCTTACTCTCGCTCGACCACTGCCAGGTGAAATGCCCTTCAATTTTTGCCAATCGTGCTTTTGAGAGCTCGTTTAGATAAGCCTGCTGTAGAGCGCCCAGCTCTTGCTCTGTCGGTTCTTGATTTTTGGCAATCTTGTAGAAGATGCTATAGAGCAATTCGCGCAGCGTAAGCGCTTCGTGAGCAAGCTGGTCATGGCACTGGGCCTCGTTTAGCAGATTAACCGCATCTTTCTCTGTGACTATATGGGCAAGAATACTCCAAGCCAGCAGTTTAGTATAATCCGCTAGATAATCGCGTCGTGTCGCTAAAACGCTTTCTTCAAGATCAAGGCCGCCGCGCGGCTCGACAGTATTTACGAAATCCAGGCAGAGTTTTCCCCCTACCAGGGCTGGCATCTGGCCCATAGCCAGATGTAATTGCTCGTAATTGTTCATCATGTGCTCCCTATTCTGCTACCAGCGATGTTACTTTTGATGGTAGCAAGGCGTATCATACTTATGCTACCAGCATTTTATATATAGCAGGTAGCTGATGTAATGGCAAGGAGAGCAATTTGGAGGATTCTAGATTAATGAAGACGAAAGATTGTCAAACGCCTGCTGTAGAGCTGGAAGGCTCTGCGCAGCGGGCCCCTAGACGATTATGGATCATAGTAGCAATTCTGGGGTTGCCCAATTTATCACAGTACTCAACTTTCAAAGTGTGACATTAGTGCTTCCCGCAATCCAGCACAGCCTGGGCTTCTCGGCAGAGAATTTGCAGTGGGTGGTAAGCGCCAATGCGCTGGCCTTTGGAGGTGGACTACTGGTTGCTGGCCGTTTGGCTGATATCTTTGGTCATCGGCGTATCTTTGTTTGTGGTCTGCTCCTCAGCACTATTAGCGCGTCTGGGTGTGGTCTAGCTACATCTCAGTTTATGCTTGTGTTTGCGCGTATTCTTCAGGGAATGGCCACGGCTTTGATGATTCCGGCTGCCCTCGCGCTCATCATTGATCTCTCTCCCCAAGGAACCTTGCGCTATCGAGCACTTGGCGCCTGGGGATTTTTGGTTCGATTGGGGCGTGGCCGGAACGTTGCTAGGTAGCTTCTTCGCTGATCGCTATGGCTGGCCCTCAATTTTCTTCTTGAATGTTCCCTTTGGGCTGCTGGCTCTGCCTGCTGCTATTGTGCTCCTGCCTCCCGCTCAAAAGAGTAGAGATGTTGTAGCATTGGATCTGCCCGGTGCCCTACTTTCCACGTGTAGCCTTGTCTTATTGATTACCGGTTTAACACAGATTGTCCATCCATCTGTGAACTATCTGCTTCTGCTAGCGTGCTTTGGTGGGTTTCTCATCTTCTTCCTGCTCTTTTGTTTTATCGAAGCACATGTTAAATATCCTCTTGTGCCTCTGCATTTTTTTCGGCAGCCCAATGTAGCAGGCTCTACTATGGTAACATTAGCCTTTTGTGCTACAGCAAATACAGTACTCTTTTTCTTTACTCTCTATATGCAGCAGGTGCATGGTTTTTCTTCATTTATTACTGGCCTGGCTTTTCTTCCCACGAATGTAATGCTTATCCTTGGTTCCTTTGGAGCTCCACTACTTATCAAGAGATGGGGATACAAGCTGACTATCCTGATTGGACTGCTTTTCCTGGCAGGGGGAGCACTCCTGTATGCCAGAATTTCTGTGACTGGCGAATATGTCTGGACCTTGCTCCCCGGCTTAGCCGCGGTAGGTACCGGCCTGGGAATATGTCAGGTAGCCGCTACTGGCGTTGGAACTCATCAGGTCGGTCCGACTGAGCGCGGCCTGGTTTCCAGCCTGCTCAATGTGGCCTCTCAAGTTGGTACTGCGTTGGGCCTGGCTGTGCTCGTTTCTGTTGCGAATGCGCGTACACTTATGCTGGCGCATAATTCACGGCCATCACCGGAGGATCTGGTGGCGGGCTTTCAGTGGGCATTCTATGCAGGCGCGGCGTTTAGCTTACTGGGTATCGTGCTATTATTCTTGACTATCAAAAGACGTCAAGCATGAGGCCTTGATGGAACCGGATAGTGGAGAAGCGCCAATGAAGAGTGGAACCTGATCGGTTCTCGCAATGCCCTGAAAATGATATGGTATTTACCGTATCCTAGAGAAGTGGTAGGGCTTGTCATCTCTAGCCTGGCAAGCCCTGTACAACCTTTTGTTTTAAGTTAGTGGGTCCAGGCCGGGCCGGCAGGAAATGCGAAATCATGTAGCGCAGTTTGCTTCATAGTGATGCTATAGCCGGGAGCCTGAGGAGGCATATAATGGCCCGCGCGGATAACCACGGGATCGATAAAATGCTCGTGCAGATGGTCTACATACTCCAAAACGCGATTTTCTAGAGAAGCGCTGACGCAGATATAATCAAAGACAGAAAGGTGCTGTACGTATTCACAGAGCCCGACGCCTCCAGCGTGCGGGCAGACCGGGACGCCAAATTTGGCTGCCATGAGCAGAACTGCAAGAACCTCATTTACTCCCCCAGCCTGCAGGCGTCGATCTGGCAGAAATCTATGGCCTGGGCCTGGAAGAGTTGCTTAAAGATAATACGATTCTGGACGTGTTCGCCGGTGGCGACTTTGATCGGAGCAATCGCACGCGCGATTGCCGCATGTCCCAGGATATCATCAGGACTGGTGGGCTCTTCGATCCACCAGGGCTCATAGACAGAGAGCACTTTCATACGCGCGATTGCCTCGTTCACGCCCCAGAATTGATTAGCGTCCATCATCAGCTTGCGCTCGTTGCCGATTTCTTCACGCACGATGCTGGCACGTCGCAGATCATCTTGTAGATCCGCGCCAACTTTCAGTTTGAAGTGGTTCCAGCCAGCAGCCACACCAGCGCGACAGAGGTAGCGGATGCGCTCATCGCTGTAGCCTAGCCAACCGGCAGAAGTGGTGTAAGCCGGGAAGCCTGTCTGGCGCATTTCCTGTTCGCGAAGCGCTTTTGTAGAGGCGTTACGCTGGAGGATCGCGAGAGCATCCTCGGGCGTAAGCACATCGGTAATATAGCGAAAGTCAATGCAGGATACAAGCTGTTCCGGCGACATATCTACCAGCAATTTCCATAAAGGCTTACCCTCTGATTTGGCATAAAGATCCCAGACCGCGTTGACAAGTGCTGCTGTTGCCAGATGGATGACGCCTTTTTCGGGTCCAAGCCAACGCAACTGACTATCTCCGGTGAGTAAGCGCCAGAAGGAGGCCATGTTCTCAGTTAACGATTCTAACGTGCGCCCAATGAGCCTGGGAGCCAGAGCTTGAATGGCGGCCACACATATTTCATTGCCGCGACCAATGGTGAAGGTAAGGCCGTGACCACTCAGTCCGTTGGGGCTATCTGTATGGAGAGTCACATAGGCTGCCGAATAATCTGGATCTGGGTTCATGGCATCAGAACCATCAAAGGAGCGTGAAGTAGGGAAACGGACATCATAGGTCTCAAAGCTGGTAATGGTTGTCGGCACTAACTGTATCCTCCTGCGAGATAGTTCGTATGAGCATTGCGCTCCCGGATGTAAAGCGAACCTGTGCTGTTTATTCTACAAGAATTTCATCGAGCAGTAATCGCCTGCGTACATCTTGTAAGTAGGCATGTAGCACTGCATCAATGTGATCTTTCATGGCCTGGACAGCAACATCAGCCTTGCCATCTTTGAGTGCTGTGAAAATAGCCTGGTGCTGATCGACTGAGGCGAGTAACGAGCCGGGCGCACCGCCAGTTGCCATCTTGACAGTCCAGCGCTGCAAGCGCAGTACGGTTTCCACAGTCTCCAGCAGAAATGGGTTGTGTGAAGCCCTGGCAATACCAGAGTGAAAGGCGTCGTCGTATTCAATGAACATATCCCAATGATTGGCCAGGGCACCCTCTCGATTGCGTATGAGCGCCTGCTCTAACCCGCGTAACTCTGCAAGGGTGATACGTTCTGCAGCAAGTTTGACTGTCTGCGCCTCCTGGAGGGAACGAAACTCAAAGAGCGCGCGCATATGTTCGGGGTCAACGGGCATCGAAAGGTTGATCGCAGCCGTTGCAAAGGGTCGCGAGCCATCATTGACATAAATACCACTGCCGCGCCGGGTACGCACATGCCCGCTGGCGGTTAATAGCTTGATCGCCTCGCGCACCATAGCACGACTGACACCGAGCTGCTCACCGAGGCGTTGCTCGGTCGGCAAACGGTCCCCGGGCTGAAGAGAGCCGGCCTTAATGAGCTCAATAATTTTTGCCGCAATGGTTTCGTATCCCGGTTGATAACTGCTGCTCGTTTTCTTAGAGGCTTGTGTCATTATTTCACCTGATAGAGAAGAAATCTGCTATCCACGCAGTGCATGTAAGTGTATGGTAACCGAGAACGCCAATAAATAAATATGATTCATTTGGTCTGACGATTGGAGAAGTACAACACTAGAACCTCCAATTCTGCTCCATTGTAGCATATTGTTTTCCCTGTAACAAGCTAAAATCAAGCTTGCATAGAAAGATAATAAGGGATTTTCACGCCATGAAAGCTATACTTGAGCAAAATTTAACTTTCTTGCGCTCCAGCAAGCTAATGATTATGCGGTTACATAAGCTTGACAATAATTAATGAGTATGATATATGTTGCGTATCTCTCTACGCGCTGGCTAGTCGCATGGCCAGAGGAGCGCAGAAAAAATAGGACAACTGCTATTACGCTTTTATATGAGCTTCGACATGGAAGCGGCATGATAGCTCTGCTCCACATTGCTGTGAAGTATTTTTACCTCGCATAGCACAAGGAGGTATGGCTTTATGGGTACCGGTCACATCTGGATTATTGGTGCGCATCTTAAAGACCTCTCCATTCGGGCCAATATTTATTCTTGTCTATGTTATCTCCTTCGTTTTTATGCGTAAGGCATATCTGGGCAGCCACTTCCTAATAATTGCGGTATATATCTTTGCCCGGTGCCAGTATGTGAAGGGCATCGTGGTTTCCCGCTTTGGTGGCCGCTAGTCTTTGGAGGATATTACCTTGGAGTTCCCTACTTTCCCAATGCGTCAGGTACACTTGGACTTTCATACCTCTCCCGATATTCCAGATGTAGGTGCGGATTGGGATGCTGACCATTTTATTGAGACCTTGACTCGGGCTCGCGTGAATTCTATTACAGTATTTGCTAAATGCCATCATGGAATGAATTATTATCCAACGCGTATTGGTACAGTTCATCCTAGCTTAAAGTTTGATCTATTGGGTGCGCAGATTGAGGCCTGCCATCGAGCGGGCATTCGTTGTCCTATCTATCTTTCGGTGTGTTGGGATGTTGCGGCGGCGGAGCGCCATCCCGAGTGGCGGCAGATCGATAAAGATGGTAGGCAGATGGGTGGTGGACCATTTGACGCCTATTTTACTAACTGGCCATATCTTTGCGTTAATACCGCCTACGCCGATGAGCTGATAGCTCAGACCGAAGAGTTGCTAGCGAACTACGACTGCGATGGCTTTTTCTACGATATTTTGCTGTATAACGATGAGGGTTGTTTATGCACGAATTGTCTACGTGATATGCGTGACAAAGGCTTAGATCCGCAGAATAGTGAGCATCGGCAGCGGCATAATAATGAAGTGGCGCGCACCTTTATGCGGCGCATCTCGAACGTCATTCGTGAGAAAGTGCCGCACGCTGGCATTTTCTTTAACTCGCGCTGGGGATTGCTCTTTGCTGATGAGGCCCAATATTATTCTCAGGTTGAAATTGAATCGCTGCCTACGGGTGGCTGGGGCTATGATTTCTATCCGCTCTGGTCGCGCTATGGGCGTGACTTTGGACTGCCCATGCTTGGTATGACGGGGCGTTTTCATGAGAGTTGGGCTGACTGGGGTGGTTTGAAGCATCCTGATGCCTTGCGCTTTGAATGTGCAGGTATTCTGGCGACGGGCGGGGCGATCTCGGTTGGCGATCAGCTTCATCCGCGCGCCCAGCTTAATGAGGCCGTCTATGACGTCATTGGCGAGGCCTTTGGCGAGGTGGAGGCTGTAGAGCGCTATTGTATCGATGCAAGGCCGGTTTCGCAGGTGGCTTTGCTGATACTTGAAGAGAATGCTGCGAAGGCCAAATTAAATAGCGGTCGAGGTATACTTGAGGGCGCAAGCCTGATGTTGCTCGAATTGCATCAGCAATTTGATGTGATTACCGAACGCTGCCCCGATTTTAGCAAATACGATGTGATCGTTGTGCCCGATGAGGGCCATGCCTTACCGGGCGTGGTCGAGCGTTTGAAGGCGTTTGTGGCTGGCGGCGGCAAGCTGCTATTGTCGCATGAAGCGCTGCTCAATAGCGAGCATGGCAATTTCTGGCTGGCCGATGAAATGGGCGTGGATTACCAGAGCACTTGTGAGAGTGTGCCCGACTATTTCAAGGTGAGCGATCCAGCCTTGCAATCGCCGGCCACACGCCCCAATTTTGCCTATTCGCTCTATGAAGGTCCCTGTGTGCGTGTCAAGCCGCGGGCCGGAACGCGCGTTCTGGCTGAGGCCTACGAAACCTACTTCAATCGTACCTGGCAACATTACAGTTCACATCGCTTTACACCGCCAAAGCCAACAAAGGCCGATTATCCTGCAGTTACTATCTCAGATAATGTGGCATATATCTATGGGCCGATCTTTGGGGCCTATATGTTGCATGGCAATTTAACCTATCGAGCTCTGGTTGGGCGCTGTCTTGAGCTGCTACAGCCTGAGCCTCTGGTGAGGACCACTGCTCCGGCAACGACTGAAGTAACGGTGATGCAGCAGAGTGAGAGACAGATTGTGCACCTGGTTAACTATCATGCACAACGTCGACCGCCTGCGCTTGTAGAGTCTCTGGAAGTTCCGGTGCCTCTGCATGAAGTGAAGGTAGACCTGCGCCGCGCAACGCCGACCACGCGCGTTTTCCTGGCTCACAGCGGGGAGCAGCTCCCCTTTGAGGTGCGTGCCGGCGTGGTTTCGGTGACCGTACCGCGCGTAGATGTGCATGCAATGCTCGTTTTTGATGGAGATACCAATTAAATAAGACAGTTGTAGCTGTAGAAAGACAAGCTACAAGCGCGAAGGATTTGACAACATGGCCCAGGGCTCTAAAGTCTTTGGGCCATGCTGCTTGTGTATAAATAAGCAGCCTGCTATACTGAGCTTAAGTGCAACTAATGCATTCCTTTCATCTATAAAAAGGAAATAGTTATATGGCAACCAATCCTTCAAACGGTAATACTTATTTTCTTGATGCCGAAAGCCCGGCGGAGATGGCACGTCTGGTCAATCTTGGCCGCATTACAACGCAGGCCATGGGAGGAGCCCTTGTGGGATTGGAGGAAGAGACGCAGGACTGGCAGCGTGTGCTGGATTTAGGCTGTGGGCCTGGAGGCTGGGTCCTGGATGTGGCCTATGCGCATCAATCTCTAGAGGTAGCCGGGGTTGATATTAGTCAGACTATGATCAAGTATGCTAATGCCAGAGCAAAGTCGCAAGGCCTCTCTAATGCCTCGTTTGGCGTGATGGATATCAGCCAACCCCTGGATTTCTCGGAGCAGTCGTTTGATCTGGTCAACGCGCGTTTTCTTGTCGGCGTGATTGGGAGAAAGACCTGGCCAGCCCTTATTGCTGAATGTACGCGTATCCTTCGTCCCGGAGGCATCTTGCGCCTGACCGAGATGATAGATGCTGGGGTGAGTACCAGTTCAGCATTTGAGCAGATCAATGCCTGGTTAAGTCAGGCTTTCTGGCGCGCTGGTTATGGCTTTTCCTCAGATGGGCGTCATTTTTGTATGACATCAGTGCTGAAACGGCTCTTACGCGATGCCGGATATGAAGACATCCAACACGCTGCTCATGCGCTTGAGGTTTCCGTTGATGCTCCTGCCTGGATGGATTTTTACCGCAATGCTGAGGTAGGATATTATCTAGTGCAACCGTTTTTGCTGAAAGCAGGGGTTGCGACTCAGGAAGAGATTGAGCGCATATATCAGCAAATGCTCATTGAGATGCGTGCAGATGATTACTGTGGAATGTGGCACTATATGACATTTTGGGGTAAAAAGCCTGCTGCCTGAGTATCCGTGCAAAATTTCTCAGAGATTGTATCGATCCAGTAATTGGAAGCTACAGCCAGTTATATGCGCGGCTGCAGCTTCCGGTTTTACAGCAAAGAGATCCCAATTTTAGATGAGGCGAGCTATCTATAGAGCTCCGATCTGCGGTGGGCGACTGAGGGTACCTTGCCACGAACCTCAGCCACACGTTCGAGGTTGATGTCTGCGTAGATAAGATCCTCGCCCTCTGAGCCCTCCGCCAGGACGACTCCCATCGGATCTACGAGCAGCGAGCGGCCCAGATACTTATCGCCTGTCTGGTCGCTGGTAATCATATAAGCCGTGTTCTCGATTGCGCGGGCTACAATCAGATGGCGCCAGTGTACCTCTTTCATCGAACCGTTTACCCAGCCCGATGGCATAATAAAGAAATCGACCCCGCGTTCTGCCTGATAGCGAGCCACTTCTGGGAAGCGTAGCTCGTAACAGACAAATAAGCCCATGCGACCAAAGGGCGTCTCCAGCGGCTCAAAGAGCTTATCCCCTGTAGCGAAAGCATCAGATTCTTTAAAGCCGAAGGCATCAAAAAGATGCGTTTTGCGATAGAAGGTAACCAGCTCACCTTGAGCGTTAAGCACGACAGTTGTGTTATAGGCCTTTGCATCTGCCTCAGCAGTTTCCAGCATGCCCGAAATTACCCACAGACCCGCCTGGCGCGCAGCAGCCGATAAACCTCTTACGAAAGGACCATCAAGCGGTTGAGAAGCCTTTCTGACCAGCTCAGCCTTCAAGTCGGCTGGCGGAAATCCCGTCATAAAAATTTCAGGAAATACAATCAGCTTTGCTCCGCGAGCTGCTGCGATGCGGATAGCGGCCTCCGCTTTCGCCAGATTTTCCTCTGCAATCCCACTCGATTGCATCTGGGCTGCCGCAATTAAAGTGCTCATGAAGAACTACTCCTCTCCGTTTGAAGAACTGCCAGGTATATAAGGATGATCGATGTACTGGGCGAACTTAGCGGCTCCGCGCTCAGGGGCATTATAGCATGCGATAAAAACTATCGGCAAAGTTGGGCTGGCGATTAAATGTGCGCGTTGGGCATAGCGAGGAACTGCTAGCCCCATTCGCAGAGCTTATTAGGAGATGTGATGAGGGGAGAAACATTTGTAGCTTCTCCCCTCCAAGCAGATTGCGAAGTAGAGGCTAAGTGCAGGCCTTTAATCCTGTCCCTGTTCCTGGAGGGCGATAGCCGGGCTGGCGGCGCGCGTAGTTGCCAGACTTACTACCACGGTCACAACGATATTGGCGACCAGGGCAATAAAGCCTGCATTGACACCCCAGAGCGGATCGTGGTTCGTCAAGAGCAGAATCATTACAAGCCCAACGCCGACAATAATGCCACTTGCCGCACCTATCTTGTTGGTTCGCTGAGGCCATAAGAGGCTCATGGCCACGGCCGGGAAGAATTGGGTGACACCATCGTAGCCGGTGAGCAAAAGATTGACAATCAAATTGGGCGCAAACAGGGCAAAGTAGAGCGTAACAGCGGTAAGCACAAGCACGAGAATGCGGGCCAGCAGATGCACAGTTTCCTCACTGGCTTCCGGTCGAATGACAGCTTGATAGATGTTGCGAGATACAAGCGTTGCTGCCTGGAGGAGGATCAAACTTGCAGGCACCATCGCAGTTAAAGCCCCAGCGCCTCCGATCAAGCCCACAAGCCAGCTCGGCTCCGCTTTGACGGAAAGGACCAGGAGGGCGCCGTTAGAAGCGCTGCCCTTGAGGCCAGGTACGATTAGTAGTGCTGTGAAGCCGACGAAAAAGATAAGCATGAGCAAGATCTGATAGATCGGCAGAAAGATTGCATTCTTCTGAATGGCGCGCTCAGACTTAGATGAATACACAGCCCCAAAGGCATGCGGCCACATAAAAAATCCCAGGCTGGTCAGGATAAGGGTTGTGATAAACCAGCCTATCCCCAGATTTTTTGAGCCTCCTGGCAAGGAGAGAAAATGGGGATGGGCCTGATGTACGGCTGCGAACATATTGCCGAATGAGCCAAAATAGTAAAGGGGCAAACCAATGCCGATGATCAGAACGACGACGATCATCAGGATATCTTTTAGCACCGAGATCCAGGCCGTGGAACGTAAGCCTGAAGCGTAAACAAAGACAGCCGTCAGGACGCTAGCAATGATCAGGCTCCAGGATGTCGGAATTGCCTCACCTGTGCTGATCTGGATGATAGTACCCAGGCCGGCTAACTGGAGCTCTGTATAGGGAATCATGAAGGCCACGCCGACCACCGCCGTCAGCACCCCAAGCCAGGGACTTTGAAAGCGTTTTACAAAATAGTCGGACTGTGTAATCAGCCCATGCTCCTTTGCATAGCGCCAGATGGGGGGAAGCAGAAAGTAAGAGACGGCATAGGCTAATGCACCATAGCCCAGGATGTAAAAGACAGGCCCACCATTGAGATAGGCATAGCCCGAAGCACCAAGGAAGGTGAAGGTGGTGTAGATTTCTCCCGCCATCAGGAGCCAGAGCAGTAGCGTGCCGAAGTTGCGTCCTCCTACAGACCACTGCTCTAGATTCATTTTTACTTTGCGGCCTGAGAGCATACCTAGAATAAAGGCGAGAATAACAATAGCTGCTGTGATGATAAGGGCTACATTCATGCTACTGTACCCTCCTTATGAGAGCGGTGAGTGATGATATCGTAGATACCGATGCAGACGGGAGTCAGGATGACCCAGAGTAAAACCCAGAAGGCAAGCGATGGCAGGCCAAGAATAAAGCCATCGTTGTTGAAAAAAGGTGCGCCCACAAGCATGAAAATGTAGGGCAGGAAGACGATGACCCAGGTGGGGGTTTTCAATTTGCGGCCCTCCTTCTCTGAGAGAGAATGATAGAACGAATTATGAGGGTAACGTTTCAGGAATGCAATCTCGCTGTTATGTGGTGCATCTGGGCGAGTGAGCAGAAGGCGCGATTCTGCTTCGAGCGGAGCGGCTTCAGAGCGTGCGGCAATAGAAGCTTCTGTATGTATGGCAGAGTCTGGCCTATCTGGAAGCATCTCCTGCGGGCAAACTAAAATTTAAAGATTTCTCCGCTGAATGCATCAGCTTATGCATATCCCTTGTATAGTAGTATAGCAGATAATTGGGAGGATTGTATTGCCGTTCGTTTGTTTTCAGGTTAATTCCTTCCTCATGCGGCGCTTTCTGTACAATGGAGAAGTATCCTCAAACTGAAGTATAGGCGAGGAATAGAAGGCAAGGGGATGAAAGCTGATCTATCGGGTGTTGTTGGAGAAATCATACATTGGATCTGACAGAGGAGAGGAGCTGAAACAGAAGAAATGGCCCCCTTTCTTAGGAAAGAGAGCCATTCGGTTGGGCGCAAAGTGGGCAATTAGCGGCCGACACCGGTTACCGGGCTACGGTCGCCTTCGGTCCAGCGGGTAATCACAACTTTACTTTCTGTATAGAAGCGGATGGCATCGCGGCTCTGCGGATGGAGGGCGCCAAAGAATGAGCGCTTTGCACCGCTAAAGGGGAAGTAGGCCATGGGCGCTGCCACACCGACGTTGATGCCAACATTGCCGGTTTCTACACGGTAGCGGAACTCGCGAGCTGCGTAACCGCTGCTGGTAAAAATCGAGGCAGCATTGCCATATTCGTTGGCGTTAATCAGCTCAATGGCTTCATTCAAGCTGCCTACAGGAGTCATGCCAACGACTGGCCCGAAGATCTCTTCTTTGTAAACATGCATCTGGGGCGTTACTGCATCGAGGATAGTTGGACCTACAAAGTAACCCTTTGGATAATCTGGTACCGAGACTGTGCGGCCATCGAGGGCGGCCTGCGCACCTTCTTCTATGCCATTGGTGATTGCTGTGAAGATCCGGTCTCGCGCGGCTGCAGAGACGACGGGACCCAGCTCTGTTTCTGGCTGTAGCCCGTTGCCAATGCGGAGCCGTGAAGCTGCCTCAACCAGGCGCTGACGCGCTGTCTCGTGGGCACCGGCTACCGGTAGGATCAGCGAGTTTGCCAGGCAGCGCTGACCGGAAGCGCCGAAGCAGGAGTTCATGATCGTCGAGAGATACGAATCAAGATTGGCATCGGGCATGATCACAATAGCGTTTTTGGCGCCGCCCGAGGCCTGAACCCGTTTACCGCTTGCCGAGGCACGCGCATAGACATAGGCCGCAGTCTGGCTGGAGCCCACAAACGAAATACCCTTGATGCGAGGATGGTCGAGAAGCGTGTTTACAGTTTCCTTTCCGCCATTCACGAGATTGATCACGCCAGGAGGAAAGCCAACTTGATCGATCAGTTCGAAGACGCGCTGTTGGACAATCGGGTCTTGTTCTGAAGGCTTGACGATAAATGTATTACCGGCTGCAACAGCATAAGGCCAAAACCAGAAGGAGATCATAAAGGGGAAATTGAAGGGTGTGATAGCTGCGAAGACGCCCAGTGGCTGGAAAATCACCTCTTCGTCGATGCCGCGCGCGGCACCATCTTCTAAGCCATAGCCCATCATGAGGGAAGGAATGCCGCAGGCGGTCTCAACGTTTTCGATGCCGCGCAGTACTTCGCCACGAGCATCATCAAGGGTTTTGCCCATTTCTGTGGTAATCAGGCGGGCTAGTTCGTCCTGATGCGCTTCAAGGAGTTGTCGCAGCTTGAAGAAATAACGTGCGCGTTCCTGCGGAGGGGTAGCGCGCCAGGAAGGGAAGGCCTTTGCTGCAGTCTCGACGGCGGCATCTACATCGGCTTTGTTGCTCAAGGGGACCTGGGCCAGAACTTCATCCGTAGCCGGATTATGAACAGGCAGCGTCTCCTTTGTTTCGGCATCTACCCATTGACCCCCCACGTAATTGCGGAGAGTCTTGAGCTGGGATTGACTTGGCGAAACCATGGTCGTTGCTCCTTTGTTTATCTTATGAAATTATTGCTCTTGCAACCTTAGCAGGCAGTGAGCGCCTGGGAAATGGTGTTGATGGCGTGAGCTAGCTGCTCCTGTGTGATAAGCAGTGGCGGCTGTAAGCGCAGCACGTTGCCATCCTGACCACCGACGCCGATGAGGACACCAGCTTCGCGGCAAAAGGCACGCACGCGGGCCGCTTCTGCTGTGGCCGGTTGTTTAGTTGTGCGATCCTTGACTAGCTCTATTCCGATCATCAGGCCTTGCCCTCGCACGTCGCCGATTAGAACATGCTTCTCCTGAAGCTGCTTGAGCTCCCCAAGCGCCCAGTTACCCAATTCGGCGGCATGCTCAACGAGATGCTCCTCCTGCAGTACCGCGATATTGGCCAGGGCGGCAGCACAGGATACTGGATTTCCTCCAAACGTGCTTAAATGCTCGCCGGGGAGAAAGTTATCGGCAAGGGCGGCCGGAGCGATAAAGGCGCCAAGCGGGAAGCCTGCGGCAATACCTTTGGCCATAGCCATCATATCTGGCTCAACGCCAGGATGGTGCTCTATTGCAAAAAGCTTGCCTGTGCGTCCAAAGCCTGTCTGCACTTCGTCTACCAGCAGTAGGATGCCATGGCGCTTGAGTATTTCCTGTACACGAGCAAGATAGCCATCTGGAAGCGGGATGAGCCCGGCTTCTCCAAGCACTGGCTCGACAATAAAGGCGGCGACGTCATCGCTGGTCTGATACTTGATGACATCCTCAACCGCGTCAGCGCAAGCCAGGCCACAGGATTCGGGCTGCAATTTTAGCGGGCAACGATAGCAATAAGGGGCGGGCGCAAAGGCCACCCCGGGCATATAGGGACCGCCGCGTGTTTTCCTGGCTTTGTTGCCAGTTATTGAAAGGGTCGCATAAGTACGTCCATGGAAGGCCATTTGCAGGGCAATGATCTCGCGCTTGCCCGTCGCGATTTTTGCCAGGCGCAGCGCTCCCTCTATGGCTTCCGCACCTGAATTACAGAAGAAGCTCTTTTGTAGCGCCCCCGGCGTGATGCGCGCCAGAGTTTCAGCAAGATCGGCAACTGTGGGAACATAGTAAATATAGGAAGCGGCATGAATAAGCTGATCAATTTGGGCCTTGGCGGCCTCTGCGATACGTGGATGCACATGTCCGGCATTGACAACGGCAATACCGGCAAAACAGTCAAGGTAGGTTTTGCCATCGGCTGCGTGTACCTCGGCCCCTGCGGCGCGCTCTACAACTACCGGCTCGACTGACTTGACGAAGCTTGTGTTTACATACTGAGCATACTTTTCCTTCGTGTCCATGTCGTACCTCTGCTTCCTCAATTGTTTCCAGTAAATCTACAGATTTCCTATAGATTAACTGTACAGCATGATCGGCGCGGTTGTCAATGGCTATTACGGAGACTTGTATATAGTTCTAGCAAATTTCGTGGGCGCGCTGGCGGGCTATGTGGCGCTCATTGCTCCCCGATATGTCTACAATTGGCACATTAATCCATAAAACTGTAGCCGGGCTATCGCTTGTGTTGCGCCAGTGATGGAGCTGGGTGCTGAAGAAGTAGAGTGAGTCGCCGGTCTGCAAGTTGTAATGGTCGTTTCCATTAATCCAGAATTCAAGCTGTCCCGCGATGATGTAGATAAATTCTTCCCCAGGATGGGCATAGGGCTCTTCGCTTCCGCCCCCGGGCTGAATCTCGATACGCTGAGCTTCCAGGGCGCCCGATCTAGTAATGAGATCTTCGATGACAACCAGACCATGATTCGCTACAAAGCGTGGGCGATCCTCGGGATGAAGCATATTGCTATTGTGCTTGCCACGGTGCTCCGAGCTGAGCCCGGGCACTGTAGTGCCATAGGCATCGGCCAGCTTGAAAAGGTTGCCGAGCGAGATACTCGACTGTCCGCGTTCAACCGCGCTCAGAAAAGAGATAGAAAGCCCGGTTCGCTCGGCGATCTCTGCTAGTGAAAGGCTTTGCTCGATACGGAGGGCACGCAGGCGCAGGCCCAGATTAAGTTCATTCTCGGTTGTCTCGCTGGCAATCGTCTTTTCGGCGCTGCCTAGCTCGCGTCGTATGGCCGCTGTATTTAACCCCTCGACGCGCCTCAGATGGGTAATCTGGCGCAGCCGAGCCAGGTCATCAAAGCTATAATAGCGATGACCGCCAGGCGTTCTCTGTGGGCTAATCAGTCCCTCGCGCTCCCATAAACGCAAGAGCCCCTGGGAGACTCCCGTGAGACGCGCGATTTCTCCAATCGAATAGAGATGTTCCCCGGCTGTTGTTCCCTCCTCGATGTGGGGTTCTGAATGCATGCTTCCTCCAGTCGAACCAGATGCTACGTGTTGTGTCTACTACTACCTGAGCTGGCCTTCTCGGGCAGGAAAAGCGGCGAAAGGCTACCCTGATGGCTACATAGCTATTCATGAGTAGCCGGGCCTCAACAAGCGCTTCTTTATTTATTGCTATCATGATAGCACATGTGATGAGCTGTACGGCGGACATATAGGGCTGGTAGGCAGTGTTTTTCTTGTGCACATTGGCTCAGCTTTGGTCGATAGTATGCCTGGCGAAATTTCAGGTGTTGTGCCTGTGGGAGATCCTGTGCAGATCGTGAAAACGCGTCTTATGGATGAGCACAGATGATCCCCCATGATTAGCTGCTAGCCAAGCATAGCTTGAACTCAGGCACGCTCACGTAAGAAATTCATGACAATTTGCAGGAATTCCTCTGGCTTTTCCATGCTGGGCAGGTGAGCGGTTCCGGCTATGGTCACGTGTTGTGCTTTAGGAATATGGGTTGCCAGGTGTTGAGCACGAGCTAGCATACCCGGAGTATCTAGATCTCCATTGATGATGAGTGTGGGGACTTGAATTTCTGACAAACGTTGATTGGCCGGCGGATCTATGTTCAGTAGCTCTGCGCCATCGGGTACAGGATTGATAAAAGCCTGATATTGCATATCGTATACGCGCTGCCGCACTCGTGGATTTACCTGCTCAGGCTTGCGCAATGGTCCATCTACCCACATACGCAGATTCAGCTCAGTTGCTCCTTCTAGATCGCCACTTGCTATAAGCTGCTCTTCTTGTTCGCCGAAACGCACCTCGTCTTCGGGAGGTTCATAGCCGCCGATATTGGCTGCTACCAGAATAAGCGAGGAAACCATTTCTTGATGAGTGAGCGCAAAGTCAAGGGCAATCTTGCCTCCCCAGGAGGCCGCAACGATATGAGCCTGAGCAAGGCCAAGGTGCTTGAGCAGTTCTGCTGGATCGGCATGATTGGCAAATGGGGCGGCGGGATATTGTGATTTGCCAAAGCCTCTGAGATCGTAGCGAAGAGCGCGATAATGCTGCGCAAAGCTTGGAAATTGTTCATCCCACATCCGGCTATCGGCCACGCCAGCATGCAATAGGAGCAAGGCGGGACCTTGACCGGCAACTTCGTAGTAAAGCGGGGCTTTCTGGATCTCTAGAAAGCCAGTTTTTGATGCAAATTCTGCCACAAAAGAACTCCTTATCAGGAAATAAAAGGCTGTTTGTTGATCTAAGAATGAAGATGTGGTTAATGGGGCAGACTTACACCTGGGTACGTGCGAGGTGCATAGTCTGGCCTCCATGTAGAATCTGTGCCGAAATCATATCTATGCACCTCCTTTCAGCTTTTTCTATTTGATAGGTGCCTATTATAGCCTGCTAAGTTCCCCAGGTCAAGCTATACTGTTGCGCTAATCTGACCCCGGAGCTGATAGTAGCGCATGTGCCGAGAGTAGAAGAACTGGAAAAACCCACGACTTGCGCAACGAGCCGTGACCAGTAGCCAATAGGCGCAGAAATATGCCTCCTTGAAAGAGAAAGCACGCAAGCTTCTCAACAAGGAGGTAAACATGACCAGTATCGCTGACACGTCGGTAAAAATCCAGGCGACTTCGGAGTCCAACCCCTCACCCCCGTGCTGGTTTGGCGAGGCCTTGGTGATAAGCAGGCATCTTTGCACGCAAGGGATTCTCAGCAAGATCACAGAGCAGGTGCGCTTTGCACGGAAGCGTTTTGGCCGCTACGAGATCCTCGATTTTCTCGCCGTCCTCTTTGGCTACGCAATCAGCGGCGAGCGCACGCTGGAAGAGTTCTACGAGAGCCTCCAGCCGTTTGCCGTCCCATTCATGGCCCTGTTTGAGCGGGATCGCTTGCCGTCCCGCGCAGCGCTCTCGCGCTTTTTAGCAGCGTTGACGGAAGCGCCAGTCGAGGCGGCTCTCCACGCTCTTTCTCGATGATCTGCTCGCTCGCCCCCTCAGGCCCGACAAACAAACCGGAGGGCTGGTGGATCGCGTGGGAAATACCTGGAGGGTGTTTGACATCGATGGCACGCGGGAAGCTGCCCGCCAACGCGCCTTACCCTAGACGGATGACCTTCCTCCGCCTTCTCGCCGGTTGGATGACGTGTGTGCTCCCGGCTACCTGGGTCGCAAACGTGGGGAGGTGGTCAGGACACGGACAACAGTATCGCAGGCGCCTAGTTACCAGTGGCTCGGCAGTTTTGGCAATCGCGGGAAAGGGCGCTATCGCGAGGAATTACGCAAGGGGTTGGTGGCTATTGGTCGGTACCTGGCGACTCACCAGATCTCACAGGAACGCACACTGCTCAGACTCGATGGACAATATGGCAATGGGGCCGTGCTTGCCGATCTCGCTGGGTTCACGTTTGTGACCCGTGGCAAGGACTATCGCCTGCTCGATCACCCACTCGTTCAGGCGCGTCTGCACCTCCCCTCTGATCAGTTCCAGCAGCGCCCCGAAAGCCTGATGGTGCGTAGCCTCTACGATTGTCCCGCGATCCCGGTCGGACCTGATGGCGTGCCCTGTCGCGTGATCGTAGCCACCCATCCCGCAGGGAAGAAGAAGAGTCCCGTGGGCGTCACACGAGCAGGTGTGGTCTACGAACTGTTCTTCACGAATCTGCCGCAACCCGCCTTCACCGCCTGCGATGTGGTGGAGTTGTATTTGCATCGTGGCGCTTTTGAGCCCGTGCTTTCAGACGAAGGCAGAGAGCAGAACCCGGACCGATGGTGCAGTCATTCGGCCTGGGGACAGGAGTGCTGGCAACTGATCTCGAAGTCGGGTATGGAATCTGCGTTTGGAATTGGGGCATCAGTTGGAACCGACGCCGCTGCGCATCACCGAATTTGCTCCTGCCCTCCCGCAAACTCGTGAGCAGGCTGCCGCCCATCCGGTCTCATCGGCTCCCGCCTCGGGATACGGCCTACCTCCTACCGCTACCTCCTTCAAAACCGGTCGTTTCACCGGAGCTGATTTTCCTCTCCAGCCTGATGGGACGCTGCGGTGTCCGGCTGGCAACCATCTGCTCGTCCAGGAACGACGCCGAGAAGCTGATGGCAGTTTGCGCGTCGTGTATGCCGCCAGCATCCGCAACTGTCGTCCCTGTCCACTGCGCGAACAATGCCAATGGAATGGGAACACCACCGCAAAGCCGCGCCAGGTGAGTGTGCTCCTGCACCCGCTCGCCGTTGGGAAAGAGCCGCTGCTCTGGAGGGATTGGAGTCGCAGAGAACATCGACACTCTTGTATGCAGTTACTGCGTCATCAACGAGTTGAAGTGACGCTTTCCGAGATCCCCCGGCCTCCTCAAGAGAAGCTGCCAGTACTCCTTTCGAGGGCCTCGCGTGCTCATTCTCGGTTCTCCTGGGCAGAACGGCTGGCTCGCAATGTCCGTTCCAAAACTTCTGGGCAGGTAACGATCCGACTGTTTGGTGTCCCAGAGCACGTTGCGACCTCGCTCGGATTAGCGGCAGCTTGAAGCTTGCGGGCGTCGCACCTTGACATTCCCTCTCCTCGGATGGATCTCCTCTTCCGTGTGAAACCCGCTCGTGCTCTTTTCCGCCTGGTTCTCCAGAGTTGTTCCCTCTTGCGCGTGGGTTTTGGCTCAGAGCAAGTTCAGCTTCTCCAGACCCATGTAGGCTCCTGCCACATCCATGAGATTGCCACTTCTCACCGTTACGAACGCAAGAAGTGTATGTTCTAGGCCATGGTAGATTTCGCCTGTTTGCTTATTTGTCTGCGGTGGGTAGAGGAGATGTAAGTAACTCTCGGGCATACTCTAACAGGATTGGGAGCCGGAGCTTCTTTTGCATTGTTTGGAGCGATTCGAGGCTGAACCAACCGTAGGCCATGAGTTCGTGGTCCTCTAGGACGACGGGGCCACGTAGTACACCGGTGAATGTGTTGAGTTCAAGCATTCCACTTGGCAGCTCAATGCGGGTCACCTTGAACGGTTTGACTTGCATGAGCACTGCACCAAGCTCTTCTTGAATCTCCCGTACGACTGCCTCCTGAGAGGTTTCACCCGGCTCAAGATGACCACCAGGAAAACCCCACAAGCCGTAGGCATACTGTTGTTTCTGCTGTACTAACAGTACTTTGTTGTTTTCTACAACGAGCACATCTGCAACTGACTCTACCATGTTATTCCTCACTTGGTTTTATTGTACCAGCATCATGGACCTACTGTCTGGTTTGAGGGAGATATGCAATGAGTTCAAGGGCATACCTCGTTTTTGCTCAGATTATATCATATCCCATCTGCCCAGAGCTGACTTCCGCCTTCCCGTTTCCTCACAGGCCACCAATCAGCATTTTTTCAGACTCGTTGCACAACCCGTGGGAAAAATGTGGAAAGGATGAAGCATCTCAGTGAGCTTTGAAGGAGTGTTTGATGGCTGCCAGTGACCCCGGGAAAGATTTGGTAGTCTCGGCTCTTGATGTTCCTTCTTTAATGGAGCGCAAGAAAGGTAATTGTGCTTCTTGAAATGAGACTTGCATGTTTCCAATGTGCCATATGGTGCAAGATTTTCCTCATTTGCCGGGGTCAACAAGCTGCAGTTAGAGGCTGAGACTGGATTGCTCCTGATCCTTGGCGTGAACCCCTTTGAAGTTCCATATCCCCAGAGGAATACCGACGAACAGGAGGACCCTGGAGAGGGCTAGTAGCACGCTCGGGTCTAGCAGGAGTCCTAATATTAAAATGATTATATTAATTTTTAGAGAGTTATGGTTATTAATATATATGACTCATCCCGAATTTTCGGGAAGCATCGCTAGCCCGAGACAGCCAACAACTGTCGTAAAACTTCATGAGGAGGGGAAGAAAGCCATTGAAGAGTAAGATGAGCTTTCTCCCATAAACGGCTGAGAGCCCATCGAAGTCGATAAAGAGGTACGAGCGTCTGCTGGTATCTCTTTCCGGTTCGATGGCACTGGAGATGCAGAGCAGATTGAACCAGATCCCTGTAGATCGGATTGAGCAGATGAAGCAGAAAAGAATAGACCAGCGTCACGATCCCAAGGAGTTTGAGGCGATTTTCAAAGCTCCAGATACGTGGACTCTCCAGCGCCAATTCGCTTTTTTCATAACGAAAACTGGTTTCAATCTGCCAACGCCTGCGGTAGAGGAAAACAATCTCCCATGCCTGTTCTTCCTTCGTGATTCTCTCATTTGTGATCAGATACCAAACCTTCTTTCGCACCCGAACTTTGACAACATACAACTGGTAGGAGAAGCTTGGATGCCAGACCGGTGCCCACCAAATGTCGCAAGGAAGCTTGGCCCCCGTTTGGAGATCAAAAAGGAGCTTGTGCCCTACATAGCGTTTTCCTTGTCCGATTTGCCACAATTTCCTTTGTGCCCCTTTGGCATCGCGGAAATAATGCCCTTTCTTCCAGCGAATCACGAACTTCACCCGAAGTGCTTGAAGTAACTGAAGCCATGGGCCAGAGGCATATCCCCGGTCAAACACATGGGTGAGCTGATCGCCCCATTTCCTTACACATCTACGAAGTAACACTTCTTCCTGTGTTCTCATTTTCGTTGCATAGTCCCCTTTGGTGGTCCACCAACTCATGAATGCTACTTTGACCGTCTTTTCCATCCCTGCAATTACTGCCCCTGTCCACTGCAGTCCGGCCACCATGACAGGTCGTTTTGCTGGCATATTAAAAACGAGTCCTTTTCTTGATCTGCCCAGTCGTTTCGCTTTGCTTGAGGTGACTGGACATAATCCTTCTGCAGCTCGACTTTCTGGTTTCTCGACGACGCTGCCATCCCAAATGCACAAGATCCTTTTTCCTTGCGCTTTGAGCAACTTTACTTCTTGATCTGCTTCCTCCAGCAAAAATTGGTCAATGGAGCTTACTGTCCATTTGATCGAACGAAGCAGGTTTCCCACTCTCTTCGTCCCTGCAGGAGCTGATAGCGAAAGCCCCCGTATCCCATCAAGATAGGCTCCCAACTCACTTAAAAGCAGCGCTTGTTTGCTACTCCTGAAACGCATGATAGCAAGACAACATTGCAAAAATGTTCGCACAAGTCGCTTGTCCAGCAAGTGATCCAGGACGATTAAGAGGGGAGTAAGAAAGCTTTCGAGTTCTTGCGCTACTTGCTGCGATACCTGCTGGCAGGCTTGTTCCTTTTCTTCAAGTATGTCATACTGCATTGATAGCAATGACCTCCTACGCCGTCTGTATGCTTTGTTTTTCACAGTCTAGCGTAAGAGGTCTGTTTTGTCTCGTTTTCACCCTTTTTGGGTTCTCCTCGTCTTTTACTTCCTCACGAGTTCCTCCAAAATTCGGGATGAGTCATAGTCCTAACCACAAGAATCAGTAGCGGAAAGGAGATAAGCGCGAAAGCATAAGCCGAACCGAGGCGAGCTGAAGAAAGGCTTCTGAACTGGTGGTGAGCCCTTCGTAGTCGCGAGCTAAGCGGCGGAAACGGGTGAACCAGGCCAAGCTGCGTTCGACGACCCATCGTTTCCTTTGCACCTGAAAACCCGTCTTGGGCCGGGGCAGCAGAACCGGTTGGCCGTCCACGAGGATCCAGTGCTGATGGGACCTATTGTGAGCCTGTGGCACCAGTTCTGTGGTCCAGTGCAATCGCTGCGCAATCCAGTCGAGCAATGGTCCTGTATAGCCCTTATCCGCAAAGAGGTGGCACAGACGCGGGAAAGAGCGCGGCAACTGGCTGAGCAAGAGCCTGGCCCCCACGCGATCCACGATGTTGGCGGCATGCACTTTGACAGCCAGAAGGAAACCCTGCGTATCCACGAGCACGTGGCGTTTACGCCCATAGATTTTTTTTCCCCGCGTCGAAGCCCTTGTCGCTTCCTGGCACGGGAGCCGTTTTGATCGACTGGCTATCGATGATCGCAGCGCTGGGTTCCGGGTCCCGCCCCATCTGGGTGCGTACCTGTCGGCGCAGGTGGGCCATGATGGGCTCCCAAATCCCCGCCTGCGTCCAGATGCGGAAGTAGTGATGGGCCGTTTTGCCATTGGGCAGGTCGTGCGGCATCTGTCGCCATGAGCAGCCTGTGCGCAACACATAGAGGATAGCATTGACGATTTCTCGTCGCTCGTGAAGGGCCGTTGTGGCCTGGGCAGAGACTGCTGGGATGAACGGCTTGATCAGCTCCCATTGCGCATCGGTCAGATCCGACGGGTAACGTTTTCGCTTGATTGGCTCACACATCTTGGTTCGTTCCTTTCGAGTTGTGCTTTCGGCTGAACTCTCCTTTCTCTGAACTATCGGCTCATTGTTCTAGCTAGGACACACTCTTATAATTATCTGGCACGCATCTATCTTCATGTTGCGCGCCAGATAGTAGCCATTCTATGTCGCGCTATGGCTTTCCTTACCGGTAGTCAGGCAAAGAGCCAGGGGAGAGCCTGTTTGCGGCGCTGCTCAAAGGCGGCAATCTCATTGGTGTAACGCAGGATGCGGCCCACGGAATCAAGCCCTTGCAACAAGGCCTCCTTTTTGGGGCGCTCCAGCTCAAAGTGCAATATCTGCTGCTCCGGTGTCGTGATGCTCTGAGCTTCAAGATCTATGGCCAGGTGGTAGCCTTCGTTGGCTTCGACAGCTTCAAACAGGCTCTGTATGATGGAAGCGTCTAATTTGATAAGTAAAATGCCTGTGTTAAAGCAGTTGTTATAGAAAATATCGGCGAAGCTGGGCGCGATAATAGCACGGAATCCATATTCTTGCAGGGCCCAGGGAGCATGTTCGCGCGAGGAGCCACAGCCGAAGTTATCGCGTGTAAGCAGTATCGTCGCGTTTTTGTAGCGCGGCATATTTAAGACGAATTGGGGATTGGGCTGTGTTGTCTCACCAAGGTAGCGCCAATGCTTGAAGAGTCCATCGGCAAAACCGGTACGGGTGACGGCTTTCAGATACATGGCTGGAATGATAGCATCAGTATCTACATTTACGCGATCCAGCGGCATGACGATGCCCTGATGGCTGGTGAATGCCTCCATGAATATCTCCTTCTAGCAAGCTATTTCCATGTCCGAATATCGACAAAATGGCCAACAATTGCAGCGGCAGCGGCCATAGCCGGGCTGGCCAGATGCGTGCGTCCGCCTTTCCCTTGACGGCCTTCAAAGTTGCGATTAGAGGTACTGGCGCAGCGCTCGCCCTCGGCCAGCAGATCACCATTCATGCCTACACACATACTGCAGCCCGGTTCGCGCCATTCGAAGCCAGCATCCTTAAAGATCCGGTCGAGTCCTTCGTGCTCGGCCTGCTGTTTGACCAGGCCGCTACCGGGTACTACTATCGCGCGCAGCGTAGGAGCAACTTTCTTCCCTTTGACTATCGAGGCTGCCAGGCGTAAATCCTCAAGGCGACTATTGGTGCAACTGCCGATAAAGACGCGATCTAGCATGATGTCTTGCATACGGGTACCGGGCTCCAGATCCATATAGGCTAGAGCGCGTTGTACGGCAGCCTGAGCCGTGGGATCGGCAAACTCGGCCGGATCAGGGACGATACCGGTGATGGGCGAGACCATCGCCGGAGTTGTGCCCCATGTGACCTGGGGAATGATTTCGTCAATGTGAATAACCTCAACTTTGTCATAGACAGCCCCTTCATCGCTTGCTATCGTGCGCCAGTAACGAACAGCAGCTTCCCAATGTTCCTCTTTGGGGGCGAAAAGGCGTCCTTGCAGGTAGGCAAAGGTAGTTTCGTCGGGAGCCACCATGCCAGCTCTGGCGCCAGCTTCAATCGCCATGTTGCAGAGCGTCATGCGCCCTTCCATCGAGAGCGCGCGAATGGCTGAGCCGGTGAACTCGATACAATGGCCAGTGCCGCAGCCTGTACCAAGTTTGCCAATGATCGAAAGGGCCAGATCCTTGGCTGTGCAGCCAACGGGTAGCTTGCCCTCGATGCGCACTTCCATGGCTTTGGGCCGCTTCTGCCAGAGACACTGACTTGCCAGAACTTGCTCGACTTCGCTGGTACCTATGCCGAAGGCCAGTACACCGAAGGCGCCATGCGTTGAGGTATGGCTATCTCCACAAACGATGGTCAGGCCTGGCTGCGTAATGCCCTGCTCTGGCGCTATGACATGGACGATGCCGTTGCGCGCATCATCCACCTGGAAGAAATGGACGCCGGCCTCGATGGCATTCCTTTGCATTGTGGCAATTTGTAGAGCGCCCTGGCTATCAACTACTGGTACCAGGCTGCGCTTGCCATATTTCCCAATCGGTGTTGTTGGGATGCTATGATCAGCGGCGCCAAACGTTGCGTCAGGACGTCGGATCGCGCGGTTGGCAAGCTTTAAAGCCGAAAATGCTTGAGGCGACGAAACCTCATTTAACAGATGGCGGTCTATATAGAGAAGTGAGCCCTGTTCCTGATCTTCTCGTACAACGTGAGCATCCCAGATTTTTGCGAACATTGTGCGTGGCTCTGGCTGTTCCATCATATCGTCCTTTCTGTGGTTACGGTGTTTAGAGGCTCTTTCCTAGAAAAGCTAGCGCGTGCTTAGAAGGAGCTCGCTTCATGGCCAATCTTTGGAATCGCTGTTGAGCGAGCTTTCACTTCGTGAGCTGCATACATACAGACAACAGTATGTAAAATCATAAGTTGCGGCCTGCAGAAGTCTGCTATCTGGGCCGCACAGTGCGGGCTAACTCCTTGTTAGTGAGTATAGCGGGAGGGTAGCAGCTATGTCTAATACTTTTTTGAATGTGCGGTGATACGGCTAAGGCATCACTAAGCCCGGTGAGGAGAAGTTCAGCTTTTTTGCTGACCAGTCAGGTGCGGAGTAGGAGAGAGAGAAGGCCCGCCGCTCTCCAAAGGGGTGGATAGAGCGACGGGCTCGATCTGGCTTAGCTCTGTATGGGATAGAGCGTGCTACACTTATGGATCAATAAGGCCAGCGGAGTACCGCTGTAACCTTCTCCTGTCAGCTCTGGATTGAGCAGACCGGCCATATAGCCGCAGATGAAGCCGAGTCGCCATTCGTGCGTGAGCTCAGTGTCTTCAAATGCTTCTATTAGAAGGTCAAGGATGCGGTCCGTGCATAGCTGTGACTCGCGGGAGTCGTTGTCAACGTAGGCTTGCATGCCCCAGCCAATGGCCTGAAGAAATTCCTGGTGGTGGTTGGCGATAATCGTGCGCCCGAGCTGAATGTAGTCGGCTACGGGCTCTATGATAATTGGTATGAGGGGAAGAGCGTTTGTACCTGGTGTCTGTTCGGACATAGAAAATCCTTTCTCTCCCTTGACACCAGACTCCCATCCAGGTATGATCAAGCTGGATGGGAGTCCAGGTTAGGGTTAAATGGCTGGACTCTTACCACTGGCCAGTGTGTTCGCAGCACACTGGCCAACTTTTTTTGTCATAAGTTAGTGACGAGCATATAGATGTAATAAGCAACACCCATTCTGCTGCATAGAACTAGCTTATGCCTGTCAAGTTGTCATAAATGGCATTTAAGTGACATTTGTGACTGATAAATAGTATATACTTTGAAGCTTTATTTGTCAAGTAAATGTATAAATAAGACAAAAAGGCAGTATAAAGACAAAAAGGCAGTATAATGTACGGAAAGGACTGTAGCGACATGGTTGGTTCAGTATAATGTAGGATAGAAGGAAGGATATATTAACCAATGGAAATTGATAAAATTTTAGCTACCAAAGATGTAGCGCAGATATTGAATGTGAGCACACGCACGGTTATGCGTCTGGCTGGCCGTGGCGAACTGGCAGCATTCAAGATCGGCGATTTGTGGCGTATTAAAAGCTCTGATCTGGCTGAATATATCGAAAGACAAACCAGGCTCCAGCATAAAAATAAGAAATAGGTTTTCACAGAGAGGTCAGTACTTTACCTGCATAATATAAATGGTAAGTGACGAAGATTTCATAACTATTGAGCAGGCTCGTGCTCATCTGGGCATATCGCGAAGAACGCTCGAACGCTACACTGCGAAAGGGCGCATTCGCAGATACCGACGTGGGATAAGAGTTTATTACCGGCGCGACGAAGTTGAGCAACTGGCTCAAAAGTTAGCCGAGTATGTGCCCGATGATGGCGAGAGCGAGCAGCCATGATGGTTTGCATCTTTCCCCTTAGGGGATCAGGCTAACAAAAAGCATGATGGAATGTATCTCACGCGGCCATTGCCTGAAATACATTCCTGTTTCACTAGAGGCAAGATACTGAACTAGAGAAAACTGCTCCATTTATGACTGAAGCGATCAGCGCAGGTAGACTCACAGAGTGAGCATCTAGCAACCGTGACAATTGCTGAGTGTCGGACCACATTCGTCGCAAGCCGACTGGTTACAGGTGCCACAGGTACAGCTACCGCATGTTGGGCAAGTGCCAGCCCCGCTGAACATCGGGTCTTTATCCCCTGTAGCATCGCCAAACGACGAAATACGAATGTCGAGATCAAAATCCTCTTCATCGAGGGAAAGCGTGGCACCGTAGGTTTCAAAAGTTGCAACTGTCACCTGTTTTTCTCCTTCTTCACTAGGAACCCCTGTTATTGAGTAAGATCAAATTGAGCTAAAAAAACGCACTACAAGTCGCTCTACAAGGCAAACCTTATCTATCAAAAAGAGAGGGGTTACATTTTTTCAGCCGTGACACTTGCTTTTCGTTGGCCCGCAAAGCGTGTGACGTGGCTAGTTGCAGCTATGATATTATTATCAATTATAATACTTCGTTAAGTAATACACAATGCTGGAGATCGTGAGGTATCTGTTTCAGCTGCTGATCATTCAGTAATCCAAAGAAGTCAGCTATGCCATACACTTCTATTCTCCTCTTCTCAGGCACATTTATAGTAACATTGTGATGTAATCAGGGCCAATCTGGCGTTGGGGCGCGGGTGCGTAGACCTTCTTGTTCATGCGAGCAGTCTAATACGAAATGGAGTGATATGCCATGACACAACCCAGACATTTTCTCGTCACTTTGTCCGAAGCATACTTTTTGTTAATCTTCTAGCCTGGTCTAAAAAACAATATTCAGACTAATATTTGCATCTGGAATAGATTATTTTTGACAGAGATGAAGCATCTTGTAAGCATGGATTATCGGCGAGAAGAAGTTGAGCATCTGGCCCAAAGTTTAGCCCCGAGTACGTGCCAGATGAGAGCGAGAGCGAGCAGGCATAGTGGGTCTGGGCGAAATGTTCCTCTCCCCCATGAGCCATCTCAAAGCTCTTGCTGTTCGGGATGGCTCATGGATGGCTTCTATAAAAGCTTTCCAGAGGTGAATGATAGGCAGTAATCAGGGCGCTTGTATTACTGCATCAGCGTATCGAGCAGATCATTAGCTAGATCCACATCCATATTCTTTGGATGTGGCAGATGATAAGCATCGTACCAATCGACCGTAGCCTCGGGATGGGGACCCGAGACGGCAACCTTCCCTTGCTTATCATGAGCGATCATCACAGCAATTTCATTGTTTGTATAGCGGGCTAGCACGTTCACCTTGCTCTCATCGGGCATATCGAAATACGCTCCGCCCTGGAAGTAGATCTGACGCGGCTGCCCACGCCAACTCACGTCGACAATCGTGTCGGCATCAGTTGTAACGCTGGCGCCCGGAGAAGTAATGAAATCGCCGGAATCGCCGGGGTACAGGAGGTTAAAGCCAGGGTTGCCGGCCAGGAAACCACCCATACACAGACCCAGATAACGGCCGCCATGTTCTACGAACGAGTGCATTTCAGTGGTGAAGTTGTAGTTATGGGCCTTGCCATATTTCTGCAACTCGGCATAAGCATTTTCTACACTATTGCCACCACCAGGTTGGACATAGAGCGTAGCAGATTTGAGCAAGGCCGGTGTCAAAGTTTGCCCGTCCGGGCCTACCTGAATGATCTGGAAATTCCATTTCGATTGTTTGAGCATGTGGACGGCAGCATCTGCACATCCATCACAGCCGACCACGCTATGGTTATCTGTATAGACCAGGGCGATTGGGCGTGCGGCTGGCGCTGCATTAGTGGCGTGGGCTTTCTGAAAATGAGTCAGGCCAGAAGGAGCCAGAGCGGCAAGCAATAGGGCCAGCGGGATGAGCAGATAAAGTAATTTCTTGTTTTGCCACAGTGGACGTTTTTGAGACATTTAAATCCCCTTAATATTTAGAAGATGAGATAGAGATCTCAGGCATACCTCAAGAAGTATGCAATGAGATCGTGTGCTGTCAAAACCGTGGGCACTCCTGGAATAGCTTTTATAAAACGCTCATATACTGGATAAGTATCTGAAAATAAAAATAATCTCGTTTAGCTAACTTTAAGGCCCGATAGCGCAAATAAGTAGGACTTTCTGGCCAGAAATTTCACTAATTAAGTAATGCTTCTCGCTCAGAGCCTTTTCGCCTGGAGGCCTGGTGAGAAGAAAGGATAGCAGAGAGGAATTCTAGGGATAGAATACTTCTGCACTATATAATTGTCGCGCACGCCACAAAGCGCAATTCAGCAAGTGTAGTACAAGGAACAAAAGCTGGACAACCTCAGGAATTGTACCCATTTCGAGATTGTCCAGCGCTGCTTTGCTGGCCCGAAAATTAAGTAGAGCCATAATCCAGGCCGGTTGTTTAACTCTCAATATGCTTGTAGAGAGCGGCGATGAGAGACAAGATCATAGCCAGCTTAGCCTTACCTGGTCGTTAAGAGGTCCGCAACCTCAGTAAAGAAGCGTTGCAAAGTTTCACTGACCTGCTCCATTGATCCGGGCAGGATAAGCAGGAAGCAGGAGCGCTTCTGCTCAATCATCGCTTGCCAAGTACTGAGCGCCTGCGCACGAAGGAAAGCATCGCTATAGCTGCCGAGCAAGCTTTGCTCGTGGTCCCGTAAGAGCAGGCGCAAGCTGACCAGATATGGCGGACCATCCATCTCGCTTTGTTCTGTAGAATGGTAATCGGCCGGCGCGTGCCGCAACTTGACCGGCACACCGAGCAAGCTATTGCCAATGGTGTAGAGGTGGTGGGCAATAAGTTGTTCCAATGGCTCAGGGAATACACCATTGAGCGTGAGATCGAGATAACCGAGCGCGGAATTCTTGTGCTGCCGTAGCGTTGTCACAAAGGCAGTGGCAGGCGTATCCTGAGCGCTTAGTTCTGCTGGCATAAGTAGCGTGAGCCCTTGAGCTGTAATGGTTGCGGGCCAGTTTTTGGCGGCCTGCAACGGATCTGCTAGATCGCGTAGCGCCCTGGCGCGCGCTTTGTAGTTTTCGACAGCTGGCTGACCGGCAAAGGTAATTCCCTGTAAATAACCGTAGACTGCCATACTGAGCTGCCAGCCAAGAAAGCTCGCTGCGAGCGCGGCCAGGCGCTGCTGAGAATTCTGCGTCTGAAGATACGGAAGCGTAAGAGCGAAATCAGCCTCTGCGCTAGCCGTGGCGGCCATGTGAACGTGCAGCATATCCCCGCTAGAGAAATTGCTTCCCTGCTCATTGAGTGCCTGCTCAGTGAAGGCAACCACGCCCTTATCCCCCTTACCCAGGCTCTCTTCCATAAGCTGCTCTATCCATATATGCAGAGCGCTCCATTGCTTTGGCATTTGGAGCAGCAGGCGACAGGCGCCATTCTGGCTATGTTCATAGAGGGCGGCCCCGAGCTGCACAAAAGGATGCTCGGCCGGAGCGTTGCTAGCCTGCTCAAGATTGTAGAGGTGCCAGGCGGCGCTGAGCACCTGGCGTAGCTGGCCGTTGGTTGAAGAGAGACGCGTAAGATAAAGTGCGGCTGGCAGGAGAAAGACGCGCGTAGTGGGAGCGCTCATGCGCCCACCTGTACCTGCCTGGCCATCGAGTTGAAGGGGCAAACTTGGAGCTTGGCGTTCAAGGGCAAATTGATTAAGATAGGAGCCGGGAAGCGTCATCACTAAAATATGCTCAGCCGGCGTTAATTGTGCGAATTCTAGCAGCTGAGAGAACCAGGTGAGATGCGTAATGGGCTCTTCCGACGTCATTCCCATGGATACACCAATAACCATAACGTCAGCCAATAGTTGGCGTACAAAGCTTGGATCAGGCTCCTGGGGCACAGTGAGCTGTTTTGCCACGGCAATCTTTTGTATAATAGCGTTAAGCGCAGCTGGATCAGTACTATCTAGAGGATAGATTGCTATATGCTTTCCGTGCTCACCGGCGCAAAAGCCCAGCGTATCGAGCACGCGGACTGTAATAACCGAACCTCCCATACCGGCCCAGATGATATGGCGAATGCCGCGCTGCCAGAGTTCCCGCGCTTCGTCTTCAACCATTTCCAGGCTCG
Organism: Ktedonosporobacter rubrisoli; assembly: GCF_004208415.1. Classification (GTDB taxonomy): domain Bacteria; phylum Chloroflexota; class Ktedonobacteria; order Ktedonobacterales; family Ktedonobacteraceae; genus Ktedonosporobacter; species Ktedonosporobacter rubrisoli. The sequence goes on from NZ_CP035758.1 coordinate 11,052,231, forward strand.
TCTCATCTGTCAGCAAGCGGGCAATCCCTTCTACCCAATCGAGCTTTAACCCCCCACCCTCGCTACCCAGTATGGCCATCGTGCCCTCTTGCCGGCGTAACTGGCCAATGCTATCTTCGCTGGCCAAACGTTGTAGTGAGCGCAGCATAGACCCATTTCCTCTGGTCATAAAAAAGCTTCCTTTCAACTTTTTACGTCAAATTTTTTTACCACAATCCCTGTATGGGGGTAAGTACCAAGACCAGCCAATATTATAAGCTTTGCGTGCATACCACTTTATAGCGAGAAGTGGTATGCATCTCATTTATCTTGCGGGTCGCTCGCGCTGGCGGGAACTAGCCGCGCGCAAGCTTCACTACAAGATCTCTCTCCTTGCGACCGAACCAGGGAGGATTGCCGGCACAGGCGTTTTCCGCGATCCTCTGGGGACGCGTTGTGGCTGGAATGGTGATATGGCAACGCCTATCGCTCAAAATCCATTTAATTAATATCTGGCCCCAGGTTTTTACGCCAAAGGGATAAAATGGCTCCAGATCCTCTTCGGCGGGTGCATTGCGCATCAAGCTACCCTCAGCGAAGGGACGCATAACAACAACGCCCAGGCCAAGATCAGCAGCCAGAGGCAAAATCTCGCTTTCAACCTCGCGCTGCCAGGGATTGTAGGGGATTTGGATGGCTCCGATGCGTCCTGTGTGCATCACCTTGCGCAATTCGGCAAAAGAGGCGCTGCTATAATGCGTGGCCCCAATAACGCGTATATTTCCGGCGTCGCGCAACTGCTCAAGCATCGCTAAATGTTCGAGCCAATTGACAAGGTTATGGATCTGATAGAGATCGATCCGGTTATTAAATAGTGACATAGCTAGCTTGACCTGGGCCATGCCTTCAGCGCGCGTGGGGGCCCAGACCTTGGTTGCCACCAGAGCCTTATCACGACGACCTCGTAGCGTCTCGCCAAGAATATGCTCGGCAGCCCCATACATAGGAGAGGTGTCGAAAAAATGGGCTTCAGCAGCAAAGGCCGCGTCTACGATAGCGCGGGCATTTTTCGTTGCCGGTTCCCCACGGACATCGAAAGTTCTCCATGTGCCCATCCCTACGGTCGGGACTTGCAGACCAGTGTTCCCCAGGATGCGATATTCCATGTATTCCTCCGCTTCTACTGCTTATAGGCTCAGTGCTGTGCTTACTATCAATTATCGCCTTCTATATGATAGTAAATATAACATAGCGTTGCGCATTGATAGAAGTCTTGGCGAATAGTGCTACCAGAATTTATGGCTATTCTGGAAAAGTAGAGTAAATTGCAGTCTGAATCGCTTCAAGCGACTGCTTAGCCGAGGCGAGGGCGAAGCACATCCCGATAGGATACAAATCTGCCTATAATGTTGTGTGCATGGATGGCGTGATCGTGGTTTCTGGCCGTGACGATATAGGTTATATTCTCGGGATCGCAGTACCAGATATTGAAGAGCGCAGCGAGGCTATCAAATGCTCCAAAGGTGCCTCCACGCAGAAGGACCATACGTACGACGCCCTCGCGCGTACACGTTTCGTCGCGTATGAATTGCACACGATCCCCATCCCGATACTCGGGTGCGGGGAGTCGTGAAGGATCAAAGTCGGTTGGCCAGGCAACTACTTTTTGTCCATGCCTGAAATCGACTGGCTCCCACTGACCGGTCCTGTTATTCCACATAGGAACGGGAAGATATCGATCTGTCAACATTGCCTCCTTTATGCGTAAGCATACAGTAATGATGTCAGATCTAACCAGGCCTGGTCAATGATATCTTCCCGGTAATAGAAACTCTGTAGACAGGGATCTTAAACCATATTTTCGGCGATCAGCTGAGCAAGGTGCAAAACGCGGATGGGCCGTCCATCTGCATCTACACCTCCGCGCAGATGCATCAAACAGCCAGGATTATCAGCGACAAGAAGTGTTGCTCCCGTGCTCTGCGCATTATCGAGCTTATTTTTCAGCAGGCGTCTGGCCACTTCAGGATGCTCTAGCGATGAAGAGCCACCAAAGCCGCAGCAGACATCAGATTGGGGCATCTCGCGTACGGCCACTTGCAAGACGTTCTGGATGATGTGGCGCGCCTCAGAACGCAGGCCCAGGCAGTTGCAGGATTGGCAAGAATCGTGATAAGTGACTGCCACGCTGGCGCCAGGTTGCTGCACAGGGAGCTTAACCCCGCTCGGCAGCACAACGCGCTCTAAAAAGCTGGTAAAATCGATGACCTTCTCGGCCAGGCGCTGCGCTTGCTTGAGCCAGCCTTGATAGTGAAGATCCTCGAAGAGCTTGATGTAGTCCTGAATGATTGTCACAACACAGCTTGTAGAAGCGCTAAGGATATAATCGGCTTTGTTCTCCTCCAGCGCCTGTTCGAGTGCCACGATGGTCTGTTTGGCCATGGCGACTCCATTGCGTCGATCGCCCGAGTTTAGGGCCGGCAGACCACAGCAATTTTGCTGCTGAGGGAAGACGACGCGCACTCCTACAGCTTCCAGTACCTTGATAACGGCTTCTCCCATCTCGGGATAGAGGCGATCGGTCATGCAGCCGGCAAAATAGCAGACAGTGAGATTCAGACCTTGCCCGCTTACCTTGCTCGGTAGCTTTTTCACGCGGTCGCGCAAGGGACGTGTGGCGAAGGCGGGCAGGCTGCGCCAGCGGGCCATTGGTTCCAGAAAGCTCATGACCGGAAGCCTGCTCAGCAAGCCGATATTGCGCGCGCGTACATACTGGCTGCCGCGTGTGATGGGCCACTGGCCCAGGCTAGCGAGACGCGTGAACAGGTCAAAAATGCGCGGTCTGGCCAGCGTGCCGAAGACCAGCTTTTTGATCCAGGGTAAGCCCTTCGCTTCTACTGTACGGTGGCGTACATCGAGAATCAAGCTGGGGAGAGGAATCTCTACCGGGCAGACCGTCTCGCACGCGTTACAACTGACACACAGGCTTTGTGGCCCCGCTCCGGCTTCAAGGCCATGATGGAAAGGCGTAACTACCAGGCCGATAGCCCCTGTATAGATGTGGCCAAAGGCATGACCGCCAACTTGCTGATAGGGTGGGCAGACATTGGCGCATGCAGCACAACGAATGCAGCGTAAGGCATCCTTGAAGCGTGGATCTGCGCGCATCTCGCTGCGTCCATTATCCAGTAGGATGATATGCATCTCCTTATCCGGAGATGAAGGTCCGGTAATAAACGTCGTATAGCTCGTGATGGGCTGGGCGGTGGCACTGCGGGCAAGCAAGCGCAACTGCGTCATCGCATCAGCATATGTCCCGAGCAACTTCTCATAGCCGGCCATCACCACATGAACCTGGGGCAGAGAGGTAACCAGACGGCCATTGCCCTCATTGGTAACCATCATCACGGTCCCGCTTTCTGCTATCAGCGCGTTGGCTCCGCTGACGCCCATATGCGCGCCTAAAAAGGCTTTGCGATGCTCCTGGCGAATGACACCAACTTGCTCGCTAATATTCTCAAGCGAAATTTCCCGACCGGTAGCTTGAGTGAGGATAGTCCCGACCTGCTGTCGTGTCTTGTGGATGATAGGCATCACCATATGGGAAGGCCGTTCATGGTTAAGCTGGGCTACCCATTCGCCAAGATCTGTCTCTATCGCTTTGACGCCGCGCTGTTCCAGGTAAGCATTCAGCTCAGTCTCCTCACTGACCATGGTCTTTGACTTGACCACAAGCTCGATGCCCTTGCGCTGGCAGAGCTCATAAATATAGCGATTAGCCTCCTCTGCCGTGCGTGCCTCATAAATAGTCGCCCCTGCGGCTTCGGCGTGGGCCTTGAATTCAGCAAGTAATTCTGGCTGGTGCTCGATAGCATAGTCCTTAGCGTCGCGCAGCTGCGAACGCATATGTGGGAAACTATAATCCGGGCCATAGTCCGCCTCTTCTTTTGTAAAAAGGCCCTCACGTGAGGCACGCCAGGAAGGCGCAAAGCGTCCCAGCGCTCGCGGGATCTGGGTATCCTCTAAGGCGTGTTGCAAACGTTGCTCAAATGGCTCGTGCTTATGCCCTGCCTCGCCATCAGCGCTCTGGAGATTCAGAGCTGATGATGCCGAGGTCCTGTTGGTATGCTCTGTTGCCTGCTCGGCTGCCTGTGACTGATCTTGTGGTGTCATAGCTCTGTTTCCCAATCTGTAACGACAAGAATACACATTACTTTGGGCCCTTGCACACCGATGGTTAAGGAGCGCTCGATGTCCGATGTGCGGCTAGGACCGGTAATAAGCGAAATATAGTGGCGCTGATCTGGTCCTGCTTGCGTGAGCTGCTGAAGGCGCTTTCCTACATCATCTAGCATTGGGACTAGATCGCAGGCGCGGATCAGGACAAAGTGGGTCATGGTTAACATGCTAACGGCCCGTGCGACCAGCGAGTTCTCGGCCATGAGCACGGAACCTGTCTCGGCAACCGCTAATTCCGCGCTGGAGAGACCGGCAGGAGCGTCGGCAATACCGGCAGGGCTATCAGCTTCGCGAATATTGATGCCCTTTTCGCGCAGTAGAGGCAAGATACGCGACCAGGGACGACTATCCGAGAAATCTGGCGGAATAACAAGTTTTCTGTCTGCGAGTGCCGGATGGTCGGCGATGATGCTTGCTGCCGCCGGAAGATTGCTTGCTTGATGACCTTCGGTACCACCGAGGGCAGCGAGGCGCTGCTGAAAACGCGTGAAAAGGTCTTGCGTGGTCAATTCGCCGTTCCTTTCTTAGCGACGTGATGGTTAACTTTTTGTAGCATACCACCTCCTATGGTTGGTTGCCTAGTTTGGCCTTCGCAAAGCCAAAGCCTTATTTTCAGGCTGGTTGGCAATGCAGAAAACGCTGGATGCATACCTCAAGTCTCTCGGTATCTTTCTCAGGCAGTAGGCAACAACTTTCTTTCCTTCGGTCTGTTTGCAGAAGCGCCGGGTCAAGAGGTGAGCTGCTTGTCTACTGCTTTATGTGGTTTCGTTTTATTTCGATTGTTTATGAGCATATAACATATTAGTAACATTATTGTCAAGCATTGGACGTGTCGTTCCAGATAAGAGGAGCGGAATACCTGCCTGGATCGCGAATAATTTTCGGAGAGGAGGTACCTGGCAGCTAGCCAGGATTGTCTCGGCCATCTCTAGCTTGACAAAGCTACTGTCCGTATGCTACAAGTAATCAAAACGTACCGAAACCAGATGAAGCATAAAGCTATTCATCTAATCCAACAAGAAATAGAAGATAACATCTGAAGATAATCAATGAATAGGCAACCAGGGTGCTGATGTAATAATGCTGTAGTAGCAAGATCAGCTAGTCTTCATCGCCTTTTGCGCTCTTCTGCTTAGCTAATTCAACTTGTAGAAGCACGATGAAATGCTAAGCAGGCGTACCGTAAGAGGATAGAGATAGAGCTTATTCATATGATTGCAAGAATACAGAATAGCTATCTTTAGTAAAGGAGACTGGCTTGGTTGCGAATTTATGGAAGCATGATGCCGCCGAACAGGCGAGCAGCGGTCTTGAAGAGCTAGTGTATCGTTCTAACTTGCTAGGCAAGGACCGCGCTGTTGCTAACTGGGGTGGCGGAAACACTTCAGTGAAGACGGTAGAGACTGATTTTCGCGGACGCCAGGTAGAGGTGATGTGGGTTAAAGGGAGCGGATCTGATCTTGCTGGTATGCAAGCCCGCCATTTTACCGGGCTCAGACTTGAGGATGTGCGCCCCTTACTTGAACGCGACGAGATGACTGATGAAGAGATGGTCAGCTATCTCTCCCATTGTATGCTTGATAGTAAGCATCCTCGCCCTTCTATTGAAACCCTGCTCCACGCCTTTTTGCCCTTTGCTCACATTGATCATACGCACCCGGATGCGATTATTAGTCTGTGTTCCTGTGAGCAGGGCAAGGAGATAGCCCGCGAAATTTATGGCGATCGTTTTGTCTGGGTGCCCTATGTGCGGCCTGGTTTTGCCCTCTCCAAGCTGATTGCCGAGGGCGTAAAGAATAACCCTCAAGCTGAGCTGGTCTTGATGGAGAAGCATGGCCTGGTTACCTGGGGAGAGACGTCTGAAGCCTGTTATTTGCAAACCATCGCGATTATCAACGAGGCCCAGGCTTATATTGAGGCTCAGGCTCAGCAAACCCCCTTATTTGGCGGCGAGAAATATGCCTCCCTCACGCCATCTGAGCGTCAGGATATCCTTGCTCAAGTGCTTCCTCTCGTGCGAGGTGCAGTAAGCGATGAGCAGGGCATGATCGTCACCTATGATGATGCAGAGGACGTGCTTACCTTCGTGAACAGCCACAACGCCTCTGAGTTATCCCAGATAGGAGCTGCCTGCCCTGATCATCTCGTCCACACCAAGCGCGTTCCGCTCTATATCGATTGGGAGCCGCGGTCCGATAATGTGTCTCTGTTAATTGAGAAATTGCAGGCAGGGATCATCTCTTTTAAGGATGCCTATCGCGCTTATTTTGCGAGAAATAAAAACGAAGGCGACAAGATAGCCAACTCGGCTCCGCGCGTCATCCTCATTCCTGGCCTTGGCATGATCAATACCGGGCGCTCATGGTTTATGGCTCAAGTCAGCGGCGCGTTGTACCATCGGGCAATTGCGGTAATGGAAGGCGCAACGAAGCTAGGCTCGTTTACCTCTCTTAGCGAGAAGGAAGCCTATGATGTCGAATACTGGCCGCTTGAACTGTATAAATTGAGCCTCTTGCCTCCTGAAGCCGAATTCTCGCGCAAAATTGGCTTCATTACGGGAGGGGCAGGCGCGATTGGTAGAGCTACAGCCCAGCGTATGGTAGCCGAAGGTATGCACGTTGTGCTTACCGATATCAACCTTGAAGGAGCTCAGCAAGTAGCTCAGGATATCAATCAAAAGTTTGGCGAAGGGCGAGCACTGGCCGTCAAAGTAGATGTGACCGATGAAGAGGCCGTAAAAAATAGCGTGCGCGAAGCTGTGCTGGCGTATGGCGGCATTGACGTAGTAGTGAATAATGCCGGCCTGGCCACATCCAGCCCATTTGAGAAGACAAGCCTGCGCGAATGGAACCTGAATATTAACGTATTGGCAACAGGTTATTTCCTGGTTGCGCGCGAGACATTTGCCCTGATGAAGCAACAGGGATTGGGTGGCTGCCTTGTCTTCGTCTCCTCGAAAAATGGTGTCTATGCAGGAAAGAATGTCGCCGCGTATAGCGCGTCTAAGGCGGCTGAAGTTCATCTTGCGCGCTGTATTGCTACCGAAGGTGGACCTTATGGTATTCGCGTGAATACGGTTCTGCCTGATGCAATTTTGCAAGGCTCATCCATATGGAATTCGCATTGGCGCGAAGAGCGGGCCGCAGCTTATGAAATTAAGCCTGACGAGTTAGAGGAATACTACCGGAAGCGAACAACGCTTCTGGTGAATGTGTTTCCCGAGGATGTGGCCGAGAGCATTGTCTTCCTGGCCTCATCGAAAGCTGCCAAGACTACTGGTTGTATGATCACGGTTGATGGGGGCATTGCTGCAGCCTTTACACGCTAGGCATTGTTTCTAGCCCACCTGGTTTATCCCGGCCTCCATTTTGCGTATATGTGTGGAGGCCGGGATTATTTTATATGCGTGAGTTCGAAATAAATAGAGCGCTACCTGGCAGTCCAGCCGCCGTCGATGACAAGCGCGGAGCCGGTCACAAAGGCCGCCTCGTTGGAGGCAAGATAGAGAGCCGCGTGGGCAATCTCGTCGGGCCGTCCCATGCGTCCTATAGGCTGGCGCGCGTGTAGCTGCTGGCGAACCTCATCCTTGTTCTGAGGGAAATTGCGCTCAAGATAGCCTTCGACAAAGGGCGTATGCACCGTGCCCGGGCAAATAGCGTTAGCCCTGATTCCTTGCTTGACAAAATCGATAGCTATAGAGCGCGTCATACTGATGACAGCGCCCTTGCTTGCTCCATAAGGGAAGCGCTGATCAACTGCGATCAAGCCTGCCACCGAAGCGATATTGACAAGAACTCCCCCTGCGGCTCCTGAGCTATCATACGCGCGACTGCATACTTTGAGCAGAGAAATACGCCGCGCATGTTTACTGCCATCAAGCGGTCCCAGTCTTCCGTGCTTGTCTCTAGAATATTGCCGACATGGCTGACACCAGCGTTGTTGACGAGGATGTCAAAACGCCCATACTCTTTAACTACCTGATCAAAGACTGTGCGTACCTGAGCTTCTTCCGCAACATTAAGCTGTACTGCTTGCGCGCTTCCCCTGCGGAAGTAATCTCGGCGACAACCTCTTGTGCCGCGCTTGGATTGATATCGGCGATAATAACCCTGGCGCCCTGTCTTGCATAGAGCTGGGCTATCTCTTTACCAATGCCGGAGCCGGAGCCAGTCACGAGGGCAACTTTATTATCCAATCTGAACATAGCTGAAAACCTCCTCTGAAGTTGATTCGATACTGACAACTGCTAACAGAATAGGACATTTCTACTCTTCATACATCTGTAAATGTTGGGTGATAAATATTGTAGTGGAGCGCTGCAATCGATGCAGGTAAGCGAGGCATATAGCAGAATCTTTCTAGGCAGGCAATTTGCGGGAACCCTCTAACCGGATGGGCTACCTGCGTTAGTATCAAGGAGAGGTAGATGCGCTAGCTGGACAGTAAATAGCGCAATCTATACAGAACCGGCCAGGTGTATCATACACAGCTATGCTGATAACCTGGCCGGTGAAATTGCTATTGGGTTAGATATACGTCGGACCAATCGCCAAAGTAGAGACCTTGGCCATTCAAGGAGATACCATGCACCTTAGGTGGGAAGACGGCTGCCATAGACTGGTGATCAAGCGGTAGCCAGCCCACGTTATCAATAGCTATGCGCTCAGCTTTGGCATAGAGAGCGAGGCGCTGCTCGCCAGAGCTCTGTTCTGCCTCGGCCACAGTTTTATCGAAATCTGGATTGTTCCAGTTTCCATTATTATTGCCCGCAGTCGAGAGCAAGCTCAGATCCAGCCATTCATAGGGATCTGGGAAGTAGACACTCCATTGTGTAAAGCCAAACTGGACCGTACGTTTTGTGGTCATATCGTTGTAGGCGGTAAGCTCTACACTCTGCAGTTTTACCTGAATACCAAGCGCTTGCTGCCACATCTGCTGTAAAGCGGCAGCCTCGTCATTTGACATCTGGCCGCTGGGATAGGTAAAGGTGACAGGAGGAACTTTACTCAGGTCGGGATAGACTGATTGTAAAAGGGATTTGGCCTTAGCCTTGTCGAAAGGTATACCAGCATAATCGGCCTGAGAACCAGGTTCGCCCGGCGGAACAATCGTGCTGGCCGGGGTTACTGCGTCATGCAGGATGGCCGAGGACAGCGTTTGCTTATCTATGGCTGCGGCAAAAGCTTGCCGTACAGGAGTCTTGTCGAAGGGCGCCATCTTGTTATTAAAGAAGAGCGAATCTGTCTGTAGTATCGGCTTTCTAATGAAGCCGGGCAAGCTCTTAGCGATGGCCTGATCATCGGGTATGATGCCCCAGACAAAATCATATTGCCCAGCACGGTACGATTTAAGCGCCGTAGAGGGATCTTTGACGAAGAGCATATCGACCTCTGATAGCTTCGTCTTAGAGCCATAATAATGCGGATTGGGAACCAGAACCATGCGCGAATTGGCTTCCCATGATTTCACCATAAAAGGTCCCGTACCGGCCGCGTTGCCTGCTACATGCTGGGTCCAGTTGGCTTGTCCGTACTGCTCGATCAACTTCTGATTCAAGGGGTAGAAGAGTGACACGGTGAGAACCTGCAAGAAATAAGCTGTAGGCCTTACCAGCGTCACCTTCAAAGTATGATCGTCGACTGCTTGAACACCGGTCAGCGTCTTTGACTTGCCTGAGTTGACATCTGTTGCTCCTACAATCGACTCTTCGAGAACTGGAGCAACCGGCGATTTTACTTCTGGCAATAGATTCCGTGTCCAGGTGTAGACGTATGTCTGGGCTGTAACTGGCGTGCCATCCGAGAATGTAATGCCCTGTTTGAGATGGAACGTATACACCTTATTGTTGTCGGAGACATCCCAGGTGGCCTGGTCAGGGACAACATTGAGATCCTTGTCCGATTTGACAAGACCTGTGAAGATCATATTGATTGCCTGATTAGAATTGCTATCAGGTCCACTGGCCGGATCTAGTTTGCCGACGTCGGTAGTTCCTACATTAGGGTAGCGTAAGACTTGCTTGGATGATGCTGTGTTAGAAGAATTATTGCCTGGTGTCGTTGGGCTTCCACCGCAGGCCGCAAATAAAGTTAGGAGCGCGGCAAAGAGGGTGAAAGAGAGAAATAGCGAACACCTGCTTCGCGGCAATCGCATAGACAGTCTCACTTTCTACTGCCAAGAAAATGCAGTCTGGTTGTTTAGTTTAACATTATATCCTCTTATCTCTACCGTATACAAGATAAAGTAGTTATTTTATTCCTCTGCCTCATTCTCTAACGTACCATCTCTAATGCTACGTGTCGAGTATTGTAATTTCATTGTCTATTCGGAGCGCATCTTTCCACCTGCTGGGCCTGAAACTAGGAGCGCAAGAGGAAAGATTTTTAGGCTATCCTCAATTGTTTGGGCAATGGGTATTCGGGAAGACGGTTTTCTGATACAATAGGCGTATTCAAAGAGAAACGAGGGAGAAGATATGCGGCCCGCTGGCCGTTCTATGCGCGAAAGTATTCTGGAAGCTGCTGTACAATTATTTGCGGCATATGGCTATCATGCTGCTCCGCTGCGCGACATTGCGCGCATTGCTGGTATTCAAGCCGCGAGCATCTATCATCACTATCCAAATAAGCAAGCGCTGCTCATAGAGATCATGGAAACGTATATGCAGCGCTTGAATAATCGGATGGAACATATTTTACGTGAGCATGATGATCCTATGCAGCGTTTGCACGAAGCTATTGCCTCCCATATTCGCCTGCATACAAGCCACAAAGCAGAATTTTTTATCATTGATACGGAGATCAGGTCTCTTGAAGATGAGAAGCGTTCCTATATTCTAGCCTTGCGTGATCGCTATGAGAAGCTCTTACAAGAGCTTTTGCAGGATGGCATGGAACGAGGCTGTTTTCGGGCAAGCGATGTAAAGGTTACATCCTATGCCATTATTGCTATGTGCACTGAAGTTGCCTCCTGGTTTCGTCCCGATGGACGACTCAGCGTACAGCAAGTGATCGATATTTATCGAGGCATAATTACGCAAGGGCTTATCTTGACCTGATTTGCCCATATCCACAAAATATCGTTGGTCTGACTGGTGAGATGAGAAGAAGGTTCCTATTTCAGCTTCTACCATGGATAGGACTGCCTGAGAGCAGGGATGGGCTGAGTAACCTATCATCTTGCATGCATGCAAGATGCTGTCTGCAGCAGTCCTATATCTTCTTTGCCTGCGCATCTGAAAATATACTTTACTTATTAGAGCATAAGCCTACTAAAAAGATGTATATTACTCGCCCCAAAAAAACAGGACCTTTTGATTATCTGCGATAGAAAGGAAACATACCCGTTGCATCTACGTAGTACTATATGTATTTAGAAGTTGGGAGCATTTTATCGTTATGGTTCATGAAAACAACCATCCTGATAAGAGGTTGAAATTATTTATCGGAACGCTAGTTCTCCTTCTCATACTGATAAGTAGCAGTATCTTTTTTTTTGTGAGGACCCAGGGGAGCAGAGAGCGTAATTCGGCGAGTTCCGCTGTAACAGCTACCACGACGCCGAAGCTTACGCCTACGCAGACTCTCACCTCGCAGCCTCTCTTTGCTGAGTATTTTATTGATAACAGTAAGGGCTGGTATCTTAGTGACGTTGCTGACTACACGCGAACGATCAGCGATGGAAAGCTGATGTTGGCCGCTACCAATCATAAAATCCTTGTCGAAAGCTTGCCCTCAAACACAAAATTTGATAATTGTATCCTCACTGTAGCCTTTACCTTGCAGCAAGGAGATGCTCAGGACAGCGTTGGCGTCTATGTGCGCGGAGATAGTAATCTTGACCATGATTATCGTATTGATATTTATGGCGATTCAACATATGCAATTAATAAAGAGACGCTGGATGCGCAAAATATGCCTATGGAAACAACGCTTATTCCGCGCACGCACAGCTCGTTACTGGCACCTGTGGGACGGGCCAATGTGCTCAGGGTGATCATGAAAGGGCCAGAACTTGTGCTGATGATCAACGATAACGTGGTAAATTCGATTACTGACCTGGATTATACGCGTGGCCAGATCGCCCTTTTTGTGGCTAATGGAAGCACTTCGGAAGGCGTAAAGGCATCCTTTGGTAGAGTAGAGGTCGATTCGGTACCTGATGTCACGCCTGTGCCATGAGTAAGCGCGTTGGGCGCTTTTATAGCTACCTATACTTCAAAATGAAAATGCCTTTGATTTATTATGGCTCGGCACCTTGATGTGCCTCTTCCCTCTACTCCTGACGAGCCCGAGCCCTTATAACGGAGTATAAGGTAGCACGTGATAGAGCATTCAACATGCCCCGCCGTGCTACTCTGCTAACTATCGCGGCATAGACGCTAGCTTATGACGCACCGTGAACACGATAGAGACTCGCGGAAAAGATTGCCTGGCTCGACTACCAGGGCTCCTGAACCAAATTTCCTAAGGAAGAGATTGGCTTGCGCCCACCGTCAAAATGTTTTGCTGGGAGTCGCTTTGCCTGAGAAATTGGACGACATAACGCCCTAAAATATCGGTCTCCAGGTTAAGAAGCGTGCCCGGACGCACACCTCCAAGATTTGTATGCTCACGCGTGTAGGGGATCAAGGCTATGGAGAAGCTAGCGTCTTTAACATCCACGACAGTCAGGCTAACGCCATTAAGCGCGATAAAACCCTTTGGAACAACATAGGGACGTAGACGAGCTGGAAGCTCTATCTCAACATCCTGGCCTATGCCGTCTTCGTGTATGGTGCGTACTGCGACTGCGGCCTCGATATGACCCTGTACGATGTGGCCACCGATGCGTCCCTGAGCAGCTAAAGAACGCTCCAGATTTACTGGAGAGCCCGCTGCTAACTGGCCTAACGCTGTACAGCGTAGCGTTTCCGGCATGGTATCCACGCGAAACCAGTTCTTCTCACAGGCCGTCACCGTGAGACATGTGCCATCAACGGCAATGCTGTCCTTGACAGCTATATCATGGAGGACGTGTTCGGCTTCAATAACCAGGCCATCGGATTCACAGCTCTTGATTTTGCCAACTTCTTCAACAATACCTGAAAACATTTCTTGCTCTCCTTTATCTTATGCTATTTGTTGCGTTCTCAATGCTGAGCTTCTTGAGGGACTGAACAGTATGAGCCATTTCTATGGCGGCCTGTGCGCACTCCCTTCCCCGCTCTATGCGCTCGGTAGCCTGCCGTTGATTTTCAGCGCAGATAACGCCGAAAATGATGGGTGTGCCAGTATCAAGGGAGACGCGCTGCAGACCCTGAGCCGCCGCATCCCCTACCAGCACATCATGGCGTGTTTCGCCTTTCATGACGCAGCCAAAGCAAATGATTGCATCATAATTTCTATCGTGGAGCATAGCTTGAGCCGCTGCGGGCAGTTCATAAGAGCCCGGAACACTGATAATAGAGATATCATCAGTAGCAACCTGCAGGCGTAGTAGCTCATCTTGTGCTAATTTGAGCATTGCTGCTGTGACATGGCTGTTGTAGCGCGCGACTATCATACCGATTTTGAGACCTGAGCCATCGAGCGCAGGCTCGCTAAATTGTAGAGGAGCTTGCTTTATCATACTTTCCTTCCTTTGCTATAACATCATCATGACGGAATGCCTGGGGCTGAAGCGTAAACATATGCCCGAGACGTTGCTGTTTTGTGCGTAGATAATGGATGTTAGCCTCTGTCGGCGAGGTTTCCAGAGCAACGCGCTCGACGTTGAGTCCGGCTTCGGTGAAGGCTTGCAATTTGCGAGGGTTATTGGTCATCAGCCGCGCGTGAGTTATGCCCAGATGACGGATAATGTCTAGCGCAGTTGCATAGGAGCGCGCATCGACAGGATAGCCGAGCTTCTCATTGGCATCCAGCGTGTCGTATCCATGATCCTGAAGCGTGTAGGCCTGAAGTTTGGCACTCAGGCCTATGCCCCGCCCTTCCTGTGGAAGGTAGAGCAGCATACCACGCCCATCTTCGGCTATTGCTTGCAAGGCTGCCTGCATCTGGGCCTGGCAGTCGCAGCGCCGAGATCCGAAGATATCGCCAGTGGTGCAGGCTGAGTGTAAGCGTAGTAGCGGTGGCTGAGTTGAGCTTTCACGCAAATCTCCCAGGATAAGGGCGAGATAATGCTGGCCGCTGGCAAGCTCTAGATAATCCTGGAGCTGGAACGTTGCTATATCTGTGGGTAGCTCTGTTTTGCTCACAAGGACTATGCGATGCTCCTGGCGGTAGCGCGCAATTGCCTCAACTGTGATCATACCAATATTCCGTTGGCGAGCCAATGCGAAAAGCTTCTCCCCACGCGCGGCTTCGCCATCCTCATCCAAAACCTCACAGATGACAGCCGCCGGTTCCAGGCCTGCAATGCGCATCAAATCTACAGAGGCTTCTGTGTGGCCACGGCGTTCAAGCGTGCCTCCCTGACGAGCCCGTAGCGGGAAGACATGCCCCGGACGAGCCAGGTCAGCGGGTTGCGTGGTGGGATCGACAAGGGCACGAATGGTGACTGCGCGATCATGAGCAGAGATGCCCGTGGTTGTATTATGGCGAGCATCAACAGAAGTCGTGAAGGCCGTCCCCTGTAACGGGTTTCCCTCGACCTCGGTAAGCGGGAGATGCAATGCTTCCAGGCGCTCGGCAGGCAAGGCTACGCAGATAAGGCCGCAAGCCGTGTGAGCCAGAAAGTTGACAGCTTCGGGCGTGACAAATTGAGCTGGCAGACAGAGATCTGCTTCATTTTCGCGATCCTCATCGTCGCAGATGAGAACCATCTTGCCTGCCCTTAGTTCTTGTATGGCCTCAGCAATAGTGAAGTAGCGGTTGGCAGTAGTGGGTATGTTATTCAAGTCCTTTCACCCCTTACTCAGTTGCATACATGATATGTAAGTCGAGGTGGGATGAAGGTAGGGGAGGAGAGCATAGCAGGAAGAGCTTATCCCAATCTGGTAATAAGCTATGCATTTCAGCAAGACAAGCGTAATATGCAAGATAAACATAAAAGCAAATTAAATGCTGATCTAGATATGAGCAGCTGCTTGCTTGATATACTGCCTTCTCCCATCCGGACTATACCGTCGGCTCTGGAACTTCCCCAGATCTACCGCTGTCTGAACAGCAGGTCGCGGGCTTTACCGCCGATCGGGAATTGGAAGCTATACAAGCTTCCTCACCCTGCCCCGAAGACATATCTGTTATTCAATTTTTCTTCTCTCTTATGAGAGTAATATACAGGCCTAACTTTGTCAACCCGATATATGCCGGGTCTTGCTATTGGGATAATAAGATTGAGCGTTTTCCCAATGTCAGACGTGGGTCATGGGCCGTGAAGACAAGAAAAGCCCTGACTATCCCTCTCGTTAAGAGCTAGCTTCCCTGAAAGGTGTAGGACAATAGCAAAACAGTGGTTTTGAGCAAACTGTATACGCTTATTGCCCTACCGGGGAAGATCTTAAATCTTGTTAGCGCCAGGAAGTGGCCCAACACTACTTAATGTTCCGAACGAGGCTCTTCCTCTTCTTTAGGAAGCGTCGTAGTTCCGGAAAGCAAGTTATCAAGGGTCTTTTTCCTGATGCGGTATGTCTGGCGTGCTCCGCGATGTGGGAGAAGAATGGCATCCATAATACCATGGGTGATCCAGCGGCGTACCGTTGTGGTATCCACACGCAAGCTCTTTGCTACTTCGCGGATGGTCAGCAGATCGTCTTCATTTTGGCGAGCTCCTTGTGATTTAGGAGTCATAGTTGTTTGTTCTGGCATAACTTCCCTTCTTTCTATTTCTAGAGTATATCACTCTGTGAGAGACTAGTGAATGTTGTGCACTGCAGAAATGATAAGTCTGGCAAAATAAATTGTAAGGCCACACGTGAGCAAGACCGCTAAAACGTAGGGAATGATCACCACAGCTGTAGATCTTCCATGCGACAGGCGATGAACGCCAGCTATAGCGGCGATATTAATAAATATGCTGTAAATAATAATTGCCAGGCCTATGATTGGCGAGATGAAGATCCGGCCGAACGTTTGCATGAGTACCAGCACTGTGGTGATAATACTTTGCACAACAGTGAGCGGAACTTGATAAAGAAGGGTAGCGTAGGCTTGTGAGACATAGCTCCCGTTCCCTGAGAAGGCTCGGGCTAGCAGAAACTGGATAGTGACACCTATGAAGAATAAGATGGGCACTGCCAGGACTTGAATCAGGGTTGCCACAAGAGATGTGCCAACGGCAAGCGAAGCGAGCGCGTTATAGAGTGGCGATGGCCCGCCGGTTGCTCTGATAGTGCTTGCCCGATTCAAGCCTCTTATCAACCCAAGAACTCCAGGGATGAAGACAAGCAGAAAAAGCTGTACAACTACAATATCCCATTTCGCTCGTTCCCCCTCTTCCGCAAATAATCTTGCACTGGGCCTGAAAATTGCTTTAAGATAAAGGATAGGGAGTTCTATGATTGCGATAGCAAGCGGGCGGGGCTTTGCTATTTCATATGCTGCCTTATAGCTGCTTCGTTCAGCCATGTCTGCTTCTCCTTACTACGTAAGCCTCTCGCCTACATTTGATCTACTGGCAAGATGACGCATCGCATGAAGCAAATTCCCTCGTAGCTCTATTCCCTGCCTTTATCTGTAAACAGCATAATGTCTATTATATTACATGCTGAATATGAGAATATGATGAATAGAAGGCTACAAGTGAGCTTGCCTGGCTGCTATTGGACTTTGACGCCTGCTATGACTTCCTATCTCTGTTTGATGCTCTGAAATAGTGATCTTACTTGCCTCATTTAGTAGGTGCGAAATGATCTTTGCTCGATTAATATAATCGTCGCCTTACATCATTTCTTGAAGCTCTTTTGCAACAAACTACTAAAAAAGCTGCGCTTTCTCTTCCTGGAAGTATATTATGAGTACTCTACATGGTCGTAGGCTTATAGAAGTAGCTGGTCAGACCGAGAAAACTCGGCCTGACTACCGGCAGTTTCCACGCGAACTACTTTCTCCTCCATATCGTGAAGCTTTGGTATCGAGAATTTTATTGCTCTAGGGGTTACCCTGGTTCTCCTGGGGATTCTGGCCGCCGCCGAATATACCACCGAGAAAACCCTGGTCATTTGTCCGTTTTTCAACTTCGTCTTCTGTACGGCCCATAGCCCCTTTTGCCATATCTTTAGCCTGTTGAGAGTATTGCTGAGCGCCAGGAATCTTGTTTGCTGCTTGATCTATAGTCTGATCTACCTGTTGCTGTGCTCCCTGGCGGAGTCCTCCCATCATACCTTGATCCTGCTGAGGCTGTCCGCCCTGGGCCTGGGTACCGTATTGGTTCTGATCGGTAGTTTGGCCGGATTGCATGCCCCACTGGCTCTGGTCTGTAGATTGCCCATACTGGCCACCCTGCGACTGCGTACTCCACTGATCTTGATTTGTAGGCTGGCCAAACTGGTTCTGGTCGGTGGTTTGGCCAGATTGGCCCTGGTTAGCAGGCTGGGCATATTGATCCTGGTTGGGAGTTTGACCGGGCTGGGTACCCCATTGGTCTTGATTCTGCTGGGGTTGTCCTCCCTGTGACTGAGCACTCCATTGGCCCTGCTCCTGGTCAAATTGGCCCTGATCTTCAGGTTGTCCCCATTGATCCTGGTTGTCATACTGGTTTGTCATTATATAGATACCTCCTGTGTATACTTGCTTACTCCCATATCATTGGCTTGGGATGGGAGTGGCAAATATTGGTCTGGCCGTCCTGGGCCGGCTAAACGGCACCGTTTCAGCTTCGGTGGAAAGCTCTCCTCTATTCATTACATCAACTCCCACTTGTACCATTTGAGATGCTTTCCTGTAATTTACTTTTCAAAAGTACAAAGAGAAAGTAAGCACTTCTATGTGTTAAAAGCCTCTAGGGCAAGTATAGATACAATTCCCCTTAACCACATCACACAGCAGGGTGATTTAATGAGCCTTCTTTTGGCGTAGAGTAGAATCACTCAAAAGTGTGAATGATAGACATTTAGAAATGTATTATACATATATTTATTTGAATAAGAGATATTAAAATAGAGAATTTCTGCTAGAGGCTATATTAGTAGATAATCGTTTTGCGCCAGCAAGTAGGTGCAGCGGCGCATCCTGTGGCGCTACCGTGTGAAGCTATTCAGCGAGAGTACTTGCGTGTTAGCTTTGCGTCGGGAACAGCGCTCGGGCTGTACTCATTCCGACGCAAAGGAGAATGTTTATGCTAGAGGCAAACATGCTGGAGAGCAAATATGTTATGTCGGGAGCAAGCTTATTTGCTGCTCCGGATCGGCTGCGGCAAGTATAGGGGTTGTTGCTCTATTATGGATGCATTCAGCGAGTAATTTTCCCGCCATGGGGCCTTGCTCAAAACCCGATGAGCGCAAACCAGAGAGGATGTAAAGGTTTTTGCGCAGAGAAATGTTCCCAATTATTGGTATGAGCTGAGGCGTGAAGGGCACCCATCCGATCCAACAGCGTTTTACTGGCTGGCCTTGAAGAAAGGGTAATAGCTCTATTGCGTGCTTGCGATTACTTTCGATGCCTGCTTTATCCGGGATTTCAGTCCCGGCTAATTGCTGGTCGCCACCAATAATAATTTCGCCGTTGCGCATCTGCCAGCCATAGAAGTGGCGTGTTAACTGGAGGCGGGCCTGTTGAGTAAGCTCTGGAGGAGTAGTAGTGTGTCTTTGCCAGTAAAGCGTAGATTCCACCGCTCCTAGAGCGTGAAACAGGTGCATATGGATAGGACCTGTGGACCACATTTGACCGCGTACGGCATAGATTGGAATATTAAGGCCGAGCATAGCCCCAATATGCTGTGACCAGGCTCCTGTAGCTATCACAAGTGTCTCGGCCTGAACAGTACCCCGCGAGGTAGTAACTCTATATGTTTCGTTATCCTCATAGGTAATAGTGGCTACCTCGTGGTTGCGCAGAATGCGCGTACCGCATTGTTGGGCAAGTAAAGCTAGGATGCGCGTCGTTTTGACTGGATGGGCACACGCTCCCAGCGGATAATATATGCAGCCGAGGAGTCGTGCATTTAAGTCGGGCTCAAGGCAGCGGGCATCTTTGCTGGGCAAGAGGTCAGTCTTATAGTGTTGAGCTTGGAGATTCTTGACCACACCTTGGGCATAGTGAAACTCTTCTTCGGTCTGAATCGCTTGCAATGCGCCACATTGACGGAATTCAAGATCATAGCCGAGATCGAGCTGCAGATATTGCAGAATCTCCAGACTGCCCATAGAGAGCGTTGAGGGGAGATCAGGAGTGTCTCCCCAGCCGTTTGCCCAGATTATACCTGCATTAAGTCCGGATGCTCCCGATGCTATCTCGCCTCGCTCCACCAATATTACATCATGACCTTGTTGGGCCAGAAAATAGGCAGTTGAGGTTCCCGCAATGCCGCCGCCGATGATGAGAATCTCTGTGTGCACCTTACCTGTGGCGTCGCCTTGACGTAGCAGGGCTGGCGCTGCTAGCTCATCAGTCTGCATGGGCAGTGAATAAATATCCATTCTACTAAAGAATCCTTCTTTGAAAGAAGATATACATCATACTTAACGTTCATAGGAATGCTTTTCGAGCCTTGTGAGCTCGCTAGATTCTGTGAACATTCCTTATTATATGTTACAGGCACTAATAAGACTTTTGAGGCATAAATTCTTTTGGAGGGCCATGCTCATGGCTTGAGTAACACTACGCCTGCCTAGACAAATTGACTGAGAACTGGGCAAAGCGGCTCCTGCAGACTATGCTTCGAGCCTCTAATACATGAGATCATTTGGCAAACCAGGGAAGCGCAGACTAATAGGTGTACAGTGTTTTACAAGGAAAATAAGTCAAATTGTCCACTTTTTAAAGATAATTTGGCCAGAAAATTTTCGATTTTGCTTATGATTTTACTAAACATGACTATATAATTAAGTGCATCATTCAGGCGAATAGCGCTGGCAATAAGTGCACATGAAAGGATAATGTGTATGAATGTGAAGGAGACTATAATCTTATTTCTGCTCTAAATGCGACAGGTCCTTTGTTTGGGGCGATAGTAGCGGCGGCCTGGATGCATAAAGCCCTGACGGTGAAAAAGCTACTTGGCCTTGGCTTGGGTTTACTCGGCGTAATCATTCTAATGGGTTGGAGTCCTCTACCTCTCTCAACTGTAGTGGTTTTCTCCATCGCCGCTTCGCTCCTTGCCGCAGCATGTTATGGCTTTTCAAGCATTTATATCAAGAAATATACGAATGGAGCCAGCGCACTGGCAGTCGCGACGTGTAGCCAGTTAGGGGCCAGCCTGTTGCTGCTGCCGTGTAGCATAATCATGCCACCTGCGCAGTTATCATCTCTCACCACAATATTGGCAGTTGCTACGTTGGTCTTATTATGTACTGCCCTTGCCTATCTGCTTTATTTCTGGTTGATCGCACATGTAGGTCCTACGAAAGCCCTGACAGTTAATTTCCTTGCTCCGATCTTTGGCGTCCTCTGGGGCACTCTCCTCTTGGGAGAAGCGCTGAATCTCATAACCCTGACCAGCTTTGGCATTATTCTATTAGGAACTGCCTTTGTGACCAATATGCACTTACGCAGAAAGCCGGATACCATCTTAGCAGTTCCTCAACAATTGGAGCAAGCAGATAGGGCATTCCGCTAAGCTGGAACTGCTGGCTCAATGCTAGCGCTCTAGGAAGAGGATTATTAGAAAAAGGAAATGTTTCTTGAATGAAAGGGAATTTCTTATGCAAGATGTTCGAATTGCGCGCTGGGCCCATACACTGGTTCACTATAGCCTGGCTCTTCAACCTGGCGAGATCCTGGCTATCGAGAGCACACCTGGGGCAGCACCACTTATTGAGGCCGGCTATCAGGAGGCTCTGAATATAGGAGCATATCCGATACCTTTTTTAAACCTGGAAACGCTTGATGAGCTGCTCTTGCAACAGGGAAACGAGCAGCAGCTAAACTGGCTCTCTCCACTACATAAGAGATTAGCAGAAAAGGTTGATGCGCGCCTTTTTATTCACTCAAGCGAGAATATCCGTTTGCTGGTCAGCGTTGATCCAGCCAGAGCTATCAAACGCAGACAGGCCATGCAAGCCATCTATCAAATCTATCATGCGCGAGAGCGCGCTGAGGGGTTTCGCTGGTGCATGACTCTCTATCCTACCCAGGCTTATGCACAAAATGCCAATATGTTGCTGCGGGAATTCGAAGAGTTTGTCTTTGCAACATGTTTTCTGAACGACCCTGACCCTATAGCATCCTGGAAAGCAATCTCAACTGAGCAACAGCGCCTGATCGACTGGCTAAGGGGTCATGACAAAGTGCATATACTTGCCGTGGATACTGGATCTGATCCTTTCAATCAAAGGCGCCCCTTCATTAATGAAGATGGAATACGCAACTTTCCTAGCGGCGAATTCTTCACAAGTCCACTTGAGAATAGCGCGAATGGGGTGATCTGCTTCTTCCCCTCGACCTATGATGGACGGAGGGTAGAGGGCGTTCGACTGGTTTTTAGAGATGGCAAAGTGGTTGAAGCCAGCGCCTCACAGGAAGAGGATTACCTGCAGCAGATGCTAAATTTAGATAAAGGATCGCGCTATCTAGGTGAGTTTGCCTTTGGCAACAATGCAGGGATTACGCGCCTGGCCCATCATATCCTTTTTGATGAAAAGATGGGAGGAACAATTGATATGGCGCTGGGAAACAGCTTAGCCGGTACATATGGCATCAATCAGTCGGCAATACATTGGGATATGGTTTGTGACTTGCGCAGCGCAGGTGAGGTCCGTGTCGATGGAACACTCTTCTTGAAAGATGGTAAGTTCATGGCCTAGCCAGGAAATGAGTTAACATGTCCAGACATAATGCAGACAGGTCGAGAAGTCAAGCTCTCGGCCTGTCTCACACTGTAAGAAGCAATGTTTAGCTAGAGGGATCTGTGAATAAGAGAACTACGAGTCTTTTTGCCCGAAAATTTGTTATAAGACAGTTAGTATAAGACGTATAAGATTTTTCTTTATACGCCTTAATTTGAAATTAACGCTTGCTAAATGGTCTTACAATGTATCATGGGCAAAGTAGTAAAGAATGTGAGGTTGACTAACATTTCTATACAAATTACGTGTAAATTGTTGGTTATTTTGCCGCTCTTGTGCGCTGGGTGAGAAGGGGACTAGGAGATGATAGAAAGTGCCTCAACATATACTTGGCTCTTGTGAGGAGGTTTGCGGGTCGTAGAAACTGGTTATCGCAGGACGAGATAGACCCGGAGGTATATGGCGAGTATGCTCAAGGGTGAAGGGGTATTCTCGTCCTGTGGTAAGAAAACTGTTCTAGCAGGCATGTTGTAAGAATGAGGTCAGAAAGCTGCGCATCCCTTTGCAGGATGACTGCCGGAAATAGGGTGATGGCGAGTAAGTAGCTATCGATTGTAGTGAAGAGAGCGTATTGCTGTATAAAAGGAGATTAACCATTGTAGAATGATTGTGGTAGTGTGTCATGCTTTTGGAGACATGAGAAGGAAGCCTCTATGATGAATAAGAGCGAGGTTGCTCGGCTCCGCCAGCAGATCGAATGGGAATTAGAGGCAATGCGCCGTGGTTTGACTGGTCTTGCTCAGGGAGTAAGCAGTCATACCTTTATCCATGCGCGTATGGAACGCATCAATACCTGCCGATATACGCTGGCTGGCCACGTTGGTGAAGCCGAGGCCACTCAACTAGTTTGCACACTGTATATGCGAGCTATGGAACAAGAAACGCAGAATGCGACTACCTGATACTGGACTGTATGATGTATTTTTAGCCCTGTTAAATAGAATTGGTAGTATTGTAGAGGAATGTGAGCTTATCTACGAGATTAAGCCGTGGCTGAGATATGCCATCTGGGCTGCTCTGGTAAGTACAACCCTGTTTCTCATCTGGGTAGCAGGAGGGTTCCCTCCACAGGCCTGGTTGCTGCTCATACAGCTATTGTTGCATCTATCCCACCTGTGGAGCTTTTATGGGAGCCTTATCTTGCTTCCTCTACTAGCTTTAAGCGTTTTGTCTATGATCTGGCTTGTTGTATGGAGTTTGTTGGTGTGGGGCAGTGTGAGGCTAGCGTGTTATCAATGGAGACTCTATCAGTGTAGAGAAGGGCAAGGTATCAGCCGCTGGCTGCCGGCCCAGAAACTGCAACTGGTAGTAGCAAATGCGGGAGATAATGCGACGATGGAGGCAACTTTGAGTACTACAGTGCCAAGGCTACGATTACCTCAGAAAGTGCAGCTGAAACCGGATAGGCTGGAAGCCGCACACACTTCAAAAGCGAGCAGAGCGCTGTCTGATATTCCCACGCGCCCTTCAGAATCTGCACTCTCTTCGGAATCTCTGGCCGAGGCGACAACTGAAAACAGATCTATGCTTGCGCAATCTCTCTCCGTTGGTGTTGGCTGGCACACTGGGATTACGCGCAAACGTAGTCCAAATGAGGATAGTTTGCTTGTTTTGCAGGGTACCTGTACCTATCAGGGACGACTTGTACCATTTGGACTGTTTGTAGTGGCCGATGGGATGGGAGGCCATGCTTATGGGCAGGAAGCGAGCCGTCTGGCTATTCAAAACATGATGCATACAGTTCTCCAGAACATTGTTATGAGCAATGATCTCGATGATGAGTATCTAACGAATATGTTAATTGGAGGCGTGGAGTGGGCTAACCGGGCTATCTATCAGCGTGGTCAGGAATGGGGTCAAGAGATGGGAACGACGCTAACCGGAGCTTTGATTGTAGGGCTGAAAGTATATATTGTCAATGTGGGGGATAGCCGTACCTACCTGTATCGGGAAGGAATGCATCTGGCACAGATCACGCGCGATCACTCAGTGGTTGCGGCGCTTGTGGAAAGCGGGACGATTGCGGCGGATGATGTTTATACTCATCCTGAGCGCAATAAGGTGTATCGCAGCCTGGGATGTAAGGAGAGTGTGGAGGTGGATTGGTTTGTAGTAGATTTGTGTGCCCATGATAAGTTGTTGTTGTGCTCGGATGGATTGTGGGAGATGGTGCGCGATCCCATGATTGAGCGTATAGCTGCTAGCGGATATGATCCTACACGGATATGTAGTATGTTGGTGCAGGCGGCCTTACGCGGAGGTGGACAGGATAATGTGAGCGCTATTATGGTGGAACTTCCTTGAGGCAGAAGTTGTTGAGGTATGTGATGTTGTCACCGGGTCGAAATGCATTGTCCAGGATGGGAGCCACAGATCCTGTCCTGGACAATTTTATTGTGTGCAAGATTTAGCGTTTTTATGCCGTGATATCCACGGCTGGCATACTAAATGTTGCTGTTGTGCCCTGCTTGAGAGCGCTGGTAAAGCTAAGTTTGCCCTCATGCGCGCTGACAATATCTTTGGCGATAGAAAGGCCAAGCCCGCTACCGCTAGTTTCGTGGGTGCGTGCCTGATCAACGCAATAGAAACGCTCGCCCAGATGGGGGATATGTTCAGGCGCGATCCCTATTCCTGTGTCGTGCACCTCGAAGTTGGCCCGCTCTTGCGCTATAAATGTACGTATACTCACCTTGCCCCCATGCTCATTGTACTTGATAGCGTTATCTAGCAAGATCAACATCATCTGCTCCAGCATCGTGCGATCGCCCAGCACTAGCGCGGCGCCCTGGTTTTCCAAAGTTAGCGTAAGGTCTTTTTGCCGGGCCAGAGCCTCAGAGCGCTCAACGACTTCTTCGGCAAGATCAGCCAGGTTAATGATATCGTGCTCCATATGTATCTTGCCGGCATCCAGGCGAGCCAGCGTAAGCATATTGGTGGCCAGCTTGCTCATATGAGAAGCTTCAGCAACGATATCTTCCAACAATTCGACATCATCCTGGCGCAGTTGCTCACGCTTACGCAGCAATACCTCAGCATCGGCGCGTAAGAGGGCCAGAGGAGTACGCAGCTCGTGGGATGCGTTGGCAATAAAGTCGCGCTGGCGTTGAAAGGCCAGGCGCGCCGGAGCCAGTGAGCGATTGGCTAGAAACTGACCACCGAGCGAGGCCACACCCAGGGCCAGCACTCCCACAGAGCATAAGAGCAGAAGTAAGATCTGGAGCGCATCGTTTTGTACTTTGACCGATTCTCCAACCTGGGCAACGCCTAACAACTGCCCGGCGCTGCTGTAAGTCTGCGCCGTGTAGACTGGTACAGAGTACCAGGCCCATTGCCCACCCTGGCCGCTCTCCTCTACGATTTGGATGGGCTGACCCTGGCGCGCGGTCTGGCGTATAGAGATGATACCTTGCACCTGTGGTTGAACATGGCCGATAGCCTGAGCGGGTTTTCCGTCAGCTGTAGCACAAACAAACGAAGAATTATAAACGACCTGTACAAAAGTGTCGCTAAAAGTATTATCAGCTGTCCTGGTTCTCTTCTCTGGAGCGCTGCGCTCAATCTGCAATGCTGCTGTTGAGGGAAAACTTGCATCTAAGGGGCAGGTGCCTGCAACTTGCCAGGCCTGCTGCAACTGACGGGCCTGGCGCGCAAGCTGAGCTTGTACTGGAGCGAAGAGCATTTGTTGTGTGCCAAAATAAAGGGCGAGGCCAAAGAGTAAAATCGTGCCGCCCAGAATTGCTGTATACCAGAGTGTCAGGTGTGTGCGTAGTTTGGCGAACATAGCCGCGCCTGGTTCTGTAATTCTCTTAGATCGAAAGGGCCAGCGCGGCCTGAATCCTGGTGTGCTCACTAAATTCCTCCATGTAATTAATCTCTATTTCTCGATTTTGTAGCCGATGCCTCGTACGGTTTTGATGAGCTGACGTGAGGAGCCCTGATCAATTTTTTCGCGCAAATAGTGGATATAGATATCCACAACCTTGGAGAGCGCTTCTAGATCGTAGCGCCAGACATGATTGATAATTTGGGCACGGGTAAGGGCCTGCCCGGCATGGCGCATAAGAAAATCAAGCAAGGCAAATTCCTTGGCGGTGAGCTCAATGACTCGTCCGGCCCGCCGGGCTTCATGGCGCACCAGATCGAGTACGAGGTCATCTACATGGAGTTGAGCTGTAGTCTCAAAGCTGCGATCTCGACGACGGAGGAGAGCATTGACCCGGGCCAATAGCTCTTCCATCACAAAGGGCTTACTGAGATAGTCATCGGCTCCGCAGTTGAGCCCTCTGATACGATCATCGACAGCGCTGCGGGCCGTTAGCATTAGGACAGGAGATTTGACGCTATAGGCGCGCATCTGGCGGCAGATTTCCAGGCCGTCGATTCCTGGTAACATGAGATCAAGAATGACAGTATCATATGTATCGCTGGCGGCAAGATCCAGACCTGTATGACCATCGTAAGCGAGATCGACGTTATGGCGTTCGTCAGAAAGAACGCGGCGCAGCAGACGAGCCATCTTGCGCTCATCCTCCACGATCAGGATATGCATTAGTGCAACCCCTTTTGCTGATTTGGGCAAATTGTCTATAGTGGCTATAGACATTGCGAACTATATCGGAGAAGGTCGGGAGAGCAGGTCCCCAACGTTTTGTAAGGAAGACCAACTTTTCAGGTCACAGTTTTCTGAAGCGAGGCTATCCCACCTGAGCTCCTCTATAGTTGCGCTTACACCATACTGTACCGCGTTTTGGTTAGAAAAAGATTGGAAACAGGCTTACATAGAAACTGCTTGCAAAACTGACGAAAAGGCCAGTTTCCCTTTCTCGTGAGTGGAAGGATGTACCAATGTATAGCCAACCCCGGGAACTGTCAAAAGGTAACGTGGATTGGCGGGATCTGCCTCAATCTTCTGGCGCAGATGCCGAATATGCGCTTTGATGAGACTGCTATCGCCTGTATCACCAAAGCCCCAGACATAGGTTACAATCTGGTTAGCTGTGCAAACTGTATTGGCGTTAGAGGCTAATAGGTGAAGCAGTTTGCTTTCTGTCGGAGTTAAACGTATATTTTTGTCTAAAATACGTACTTCATGATTTAATGTGTCTATCGATAATGAACCCACAGTAACGCGCGAAGGAGCTCGCTGTTTGAGCGACGAGCGCACACGACGGCTCATTGCACGTAAACGTGCAGTCAACTGGGCCGGGAAGAACGGCTTATGTAAATAATCGTCGGCTACGGCTTCTAAAAAGCGTACCTCATTTTGGACATCATGATCGTCGGTAAGCGCGAGCACTAAAGCATCGTGTTTGCGCTGCATTTCACGGCACATTTCAAGCGTATCGACGTCCTTAAGTGCCGTGTCGATGATAACCATATCGGGCCGTTTCTCTTCCCACTCAATTTTAGCTCTCATCCCTGTATAAGCACGTGAGACATCATGTCCTTGCGTTCTCAGCCATGCGGCGAGCATCTCGACCATGTGGCGGTCGCTATCGACAATTAACAGTTTCATATAGGTACCTTTCTGTTTGCGATAGGTTCTCTTCCGCCCCTTATTGTGACTTTTCTTTTCTCCCTTGCTATCCGCTAAATTGATTATTGGATGAACTATTTGCTGGGATCGACTCTCCACAGTGAGAGTTACCTCTTACGAGGCTGCCTTTACTCCTGTTCCACTTCGCAGCAGGAAAATCTTTCAATGCCAACCTCAGGAGAATTATCAGCATCGACTGCTAGATCTCCTATATAACTATGTTTCAATAAGGCGCGCGAGAGCATCAAAGGATGCTAAGAATAATAAAGAATCATAAATTGTTGTCGGGTAACTTGCTTCTCTGTGCCAAATTTCAGCACCTCTCTACGGTTCAGTTACCAGATGCTAATAGAATTTCTTGTGTCACTATGCATCATGTTGAACTTTGCTCTGTTAGTGCTAGTCATTCTATTGATACGATGAAAAAATGAAAAAGTTCGATAAATTTATCTGCGAAAAAATCAATCTTCCGGCCAGAAAAAATATGAAAAGTTGATGAGAACCCAATTGCTCATCAAGAAGCAAAGCTGGATATCATGCTCCTACCTGGAACGGAAAGATCGCTAAGACTTTATGGATGCGCCAATGACCACGCTTCTGCGTATAACAGCTCTACCCTGATAGTCGGGACCGTGGGATAGCTGTTGGTAAGTAACTTGGGTGGACTACAAGTAGCTACAATAAATCAAGATAATACCGAATATCAGATAAAGTTCGACCATATGCTTTTTCATTGCGAAGATCATTATAGCATAGATAAGTCTGCTGCTTGTAGGATCAGGAAATAAGAAATAGGTCAAATGTAATAGCTTGCTTGATCGCGCGGTGGAGTGGGAAAATTATAGAGGATGAGCAAGCCTGCTCAATTACGTGTATTGTGCTTAAGCGTGCTGTGGTTATGGGCTTGCAAACTTGACGGGTTTCCTATGAGGTAAAATAAGAGCCAGGATGAAAGCTCTAGGGCGAGAGGCCGAATGTTGAGTAGGACCAACCTCTAGAGCAGGTTGCGTTCGCGAGCGCGCAGGATAGCTTGTGTGCGATTATTGACTTCCAGTTTGCTCAGGATGGTGCTCACATAGCCCTTGACTGTATGCAGAGAGAGAACCAGGATATCGGCGATGCTCTGGTTAGAGTAGCCCTGAGCCAGCAGATGCAGGACCTCCAGCTCGCGAGGACTTAGAGCAGCAAGATGGTCGGAGTCAGAAATTGTCTTTGGCAGGCTTGCAGTTTGTTCTACGGCTATGCCACGGCGCTGGAATGCAGCTTCTACCTGGGCCAGGAAGGGCGCCGCCTCCGGTTCTCGCTCTTTGAGAATTGGGAGCTGCTGGGCTACTGCCTCATCGCCTATATAGACGAGCATGGCGAGAAACCCTTCCGGCGCTGCCAGTCGAACCGCTTCTTGCGCAGCTTGTAGCGCTTCCTCAGGACGCTGCAGTGCCTGGTAGAGGCGTGCTTGCAGGCTGAGAAATAGCACTGTCCAGATCTGCTCTCCGTTGCATCGTGCTTTCTGCAGAACGGGTTCAAGTTCTTGCAAGGCCTCCTCTGCGTGCCCTTCGCTGAGCAAGACGAGGGCGATGCCCGGCATCCTATAATATCCCCAGAAACGATAGCCTTCCTGACCGCGTAAGCGGCTTCTGGCAAACCAGTCGAGCGCTTGTTTACGATTGCCAGTAGCCAGCCAGAACCAGGCGAGAGCGTAGTTGGAGTGCCAAAGATTTTTTCCCCATTCGCTTGCTTGATGCGACCAGAATTCTCCCTTTTCTATGGCCTCTCCAGCTTCTTGTAAGTTTTTCTGCAAAAGCGTAATGTTGAGCAGCTGGCTATAGGCCATAACCAGAGCGTAGGCATCGCCAACCTGCTCCGCCAATGTAATTGCTCGTTGGATCAATGCATGAGCCTCTTCCAGTTTATATTGTTCCATCAGAATGCATGATTGTATAATTTGCAACCAGTAGAATGGCAAGCTAAGCTGCGGCATGCTCTCTGGGGCGGACTCTTGCGCCTTGAGCGTCAGTTGCCAGGCTCTCTGCAGCTGTCCGCGCTCAAAGCAGGTGAAGGCGGCGCCAAAGAGGTAGGTAATGGCCGAGTGAAGATCTCCAAGCTGCCGGGCAAGTTCGTAGGCTTTGAGCTCAAAGAGGATTGCCTCCTCGCCGCGTCCCTGCGATTGGGCAATCTCGAACTGAACTTCATTTACATAGGCGCGAGCAGCCAGGTTCTGGGTCGAGAGCAGTTCGCACGCCTGCTGACAGTAGCGCTCGGCAGCGTCCATATTACCTTCACGGACCGCATTCATGGCGCGGTAACAGGCGACTTCGCCCAAAAGATCATTGAGGGCGTGGCATTGTGCTGCGCTGTTAGCTGCCGGCTCTTGTTCTAGCCTGAGCAACTGCTCTCTGGCGGCTGTCTCCGCTTCCTGCAGGAAAAGTTCCACCTGGAGTGGATTGCCATAGAGCTCACGTGCGTACAGCAAAGAGAGCTGAGGACGGCTGCGTAAAAAGGTATGGGGAAATTGCTGGAGCCATTGTAAAAGCCTGCTTTTCCGTTTAGGATTGAGCGCGATCCGGCGCGGTAGACGCTCGATCTGTGTGGCGGCAAGTTCCCAGTCCTGGGCCTGTAAGGCGTGGGGGATGGCTTCACGCATACTTCCTTGCGCTTCATAGCAGATGCTGGCGCGCCGATGCAAGACAGTAAGCGATTCCGGTTCCTTGCGTTGCAGGCGGGTCAATAAGGCCTCAGCGAAGAGATGATGATAACGGAACCACTGATGCTGTTCATCCAGGGAGATCAGAAAGAGGTCTTTGCGCTCCAGCACTTCGAGCAGTTCCTGGCTCTCTTTCATGCCTGTGACGGCGACACATAGTTCGAGCGAGAAGCGTTCCAGCAATGAGGTTTGCAGCAAGAAGCGCTGCAGCTGCTCCGGTAGCCCTTGCAAGACTTCATCGGTGAGATAGTCAAGAATGTAGCGGGAGGTGCCGCTGAGTTGGTGAACTTTACTGGCGGGATCAGCTTCGTGCTGGAGGGTGAGCCCAAAGAGATGCAGGCCGGTAATCCAGCCTTCGCAGCGCTCGATGATGCTATGCAAGGTCTCACTGGCTAGCTCGGTCGCTAGCATCTGGCGCAGGAAACGGCTTGCCTCTTCCTCTGTGCAACGCAGCTGTTCTGTTCTGATTTCTAGAAGCTGCCGGCGGCCGCGCAAGCGTGAGAGGGGCAATGGAGGATCGTAACGGCTGCTCAGGATCAAGTGGAACGGAGCCGGGTGGTGGGTGAGCAAGAAGGAAATGCTCTCATGGATCGCAGGTTCCTGAATCAGGTGATAATCGTCAAGAGCTAGAATGCAATGATGCTGGCTGGCTGCCAGGGTATTGATAAGCATACGCAGGGTTTGTGCAGGATCAAAGTGAGGGACGCTTTGCAGCCAGGAGAACTCGCCCTGGAAAAGCTGAGGATAGCAGCGTTCAAGGGCGGCATAGATAGCGATCCAGAACGAACGGATATCGTTATCGCCTTCATCAAGGGAAAGCCAGGCAACCGGCTGACGCTCCTCGACTGTGTTGAGCCATTGTTGTAAGATACACGTTTTGCCATAGCCTGCAGGCGCCACAAGCAGCGTCAATGAATAGTCAAGGCAGCGGTCCAGGCTGTTTGTGAGCGTGGGACGAGAGATAAGTGTATGGCTAGAAGAAATAGGGGGAAAAAACTTAGTTGCCAGCGGTGAATCGAATGCAAGCATAGTGCCTCACTTCTTTACATATCAATTTTGGGATGCCTCCTTTATTTCTCGCTTTCCCGGTAAAGTTGGTTCTTAAAAGTTCACAACCTTTGTGTTTTAAGGGGCTAATTTAGCATGGCTACTCTATTAACGTTAGCTAAAGTGAAAATTTGCATATGGCGATGTCCCAGGAGACTGCAAATAGATGCAAAGATTTTTGCTAGACTGCTTTATACGTCATTAATGATGAGCTCGTCAAGTCTTCATAGGAGAGATGTTGGGTGCGCAGGGGCCCAGGATCAAAGACCGCCCGGCCAAGAATAGCGCTGATGAATAGCTAATTTGGGCTGGCAGAACCTCTCAAATAACCTGGCTTTGGCATCCCAACTCACTACATTTCAGCTCTTCGCTGCATTAAAGCGAGATATAGGTGCGCCAGCGCTGGCGAAATAGAGGCCGTAAATCCAGAGAGATAGGACTTCTATAGATAGGAAGCGCATCTTCTAGGTTTGACTGTAGAGCTGGTTTTATGGTAGCATTTGCACGGGTTAATAGGCTTATGGCTGTATAATCCTACATTGAACGTTATCAAACTGTGGTGCCAAATGCCAGGCTAGTTAATAGTTGCTAGCATTGCCTCCTCATAATAGAAGCATCCTGTACCTTCTGCATCGCTTGCTTCCACTAAAATCTCTGGCTGTACAGGTGTACCATTGGCCAAATTACTCGCTGAGTTTAGGAAGGTAGCAGAACTCTTAACCTACCAGCAGAGCAGCTAGCATGTTGTGTGGTGGGGAAACCAGTCTATCTGCTGGGTGCGGGCTGGTTTACATGTGTTTCTCGTAAGGACGCTCGCCAGAATGCGGCGCAGAATAGGGCTTTGCCAAATAGCGATTGCTGGTCTGGCTCCTGTCTGCGGCGCACGTTTTGTCGAGCTATTGTATTAGGAACAAAAAGGAGACTTTTGAGGAATGGAATCCTTCTCACCGATCGATCAGGCCGCGCTTCGTTCGGGGCAACAGCGAACCTGGGCTTCTGGCGATTACTCAGTAATAGCGGGAACCTTTGTGCTGATGAGCGAGAATCTCTGCGAGGCCGTCGATGTGCATGCTAATCAGGAAGTGCTTGATGTGGCAACGGGTAGTGGCAATACGGCCTTAGCGGCCGCGCGTCGCTGGGGCAGAGTGACGGGGCTCGACTATGTTCCGGCATTGCTTGAGCGGGGACGCGAAAGAGCGGCGGCAGAGCATTTACCCGTGACGTTTCTTGCGGGAGATGCGCAAAAGCTGCCATTTCCGGCTGCCTCCTTCGATATTGTGCTCTCCACCATTGGCACTATGTTTGCTCCTGATCAAGATCGGGTGGCAGCTGAGCTGCTGCGCGTATGCCGTCCTGGAGGGAAAATTGGTCTGGCGAACTGGACCCCTGACGGTTTGTATGGGCAGATCTTTCATACTATTGAGGCTTATATACCGGCGGCGGCTGAGGTAAAATCGCCAGCGCTATGGGGAACTGAGGAGCGGGTGCGTGAGCTCTTGGGCAGCGGCGTCAGTGCTTTGCACATGACAAGGCGGGACTTTTTCTGGCGTTATCGTTCGAGTCAGCACTGGCTAGAGGTCTTTGGTAACTGTTTTGGACCAATTGTAGCAGCGCTGAAAGCCCTTGAACCAGAGACGCGAACGCGTTTTACTCATGATCTTATTGCGCTGGTTGAGCAAGCGAATCGAGCTCAAGATGGAACGCTGGTAGCGCCAGCTGAATATCTTGAAGTTGTGGCAATTCGCAAATAAAGAGATTCCGAGCACTAGAGGTTTCTGACATAAAAAAAGAGGGTGGCTTTGGCCTGGCCACCCTCTCATTGGCGCTCTCTCGATACAGGATAGCATCAAGCTTTATCCTGTTCCCCATCATCATAATGACTCACTTTTACCCCAAAAAATCTTGCAACATCCTGCTTCTGCTTGGATGGTCCAACTTACGTAATGCTCGAAACTCCATCTGCCGCACTGCCTCGTGACTTAATCCCATTTTTTTGCCAGTTTCCGTCAAACTATGTTCACGTCCTCCGTCTAAGCCGTATCTTAGTTGCAATACCCTCCTCTCTCTTGGGGTTAGACAATCCAGCAAATCATGTACCTGCGCTTGCAGAGTCTGTGAGATGACCACACATTCCGGTGAGTAAATAGGGTCGTCTTCTAATACCTCGCTCAAGGAAATCTCGTCATCACCTCCTTTGCGTGGCATATCCAGGCTCACCGTTTCCTGGCTGGTCGACAAGAGTGCGATAACTTGCTGTACGCTTACTTCCATCTGGCTAGCCAGAACTTCTAAGGTTGGTTCGCTCTCCAAATCTCGCTGTTGTAGGCGCCGTTTTACACGGCTCAGGCGTTTGATCTCTTCTACCTTATAGAGTGGTACGCGAATCATATGGGCCTGTTCGGCCAGTGCTCGCGTGATATACTGGCGAATCCACCAGGTTGCGTAGGTGCTGAATTTGTATCCTTTCCGATGATCAAATTTTTCGACGGCATGCATCAGGCCAATGTTGCCCTCCTGGACCAGATCCATCAGATCTACGCCGAAGCCTTTGTACTTCTTGGCAATGTGCAGGACCAGGCGTAAATTTGCTTCGATAAGTTGGCGCCTGGCTTCGCTGGCTTCTGTGTCGTCTGTAGCGCGGGCAACGCGCTGTAGCCCGCGAGCTTTCTTCCCAGCGCGGGAGCGCTCAAGGCGTTCGGCCAGGCTGGTTACCTCTTCTGAGGAGAGCAGATTTACTTGTCCTATTTCGTAGCGATAGAAGCGCGAAGGATCTTCCAGGCTCAGTGTCTCTGGGTTGCCCTGAATGTATACCTCATTAACCTTTGTGCTGGTCACAGTCGTTGCGTTCATGCTGATGCTTCCTCCAACTCTGTATATTTTGTGCTTAGCTGTCGTCTATGGAATGGAGTATACGGCGGCGGACTTTCTATCATCTCCTAGCCATCTTCCTCTTTTGTGGATTTATTTTTTTGCTCTATTTTTCTTGCCGCATGGATAAAGCGGGATATGAGCGGATCGAATTTGGGCTGGCTCGGCACGCTAGACGAAGTGCCACCCTGCAGCGGAAGGGCCGAAAGTGTGGCGGGAGGCTGAAGCCAGCGCGGCTAGGCAGGAATATTGATATATAACAGGCAAAAATAAAATAAGCTACAATAGAGTCTGCGGCGTAATGGCGGGCAAGGCTGCACTCGGGTCAGTGTGCAAGCTCTTCCTTTGGGGCACATGTTCTGGCAGGGAGAAAGGGTCTGTCTTTGACCTGGCAAAATAAAGATTGTATTAAGAATTTTCTTAGCTTATGCTGTCTTATACTAGTCTTATAAAGGGACTTTCCTTGTCCTTTGTTTTTCTCCTCTCGTTCTTTTTTGTTGACCAACTTTGTTATAATGTATGCGGCTTGTTCCTCTTCCGTTAAAGGACTTACTTACCTTGTACCTGATATTTTGCTCGTTAGCATGTATACTCTATGTATGGTGCGTAATTTTATGTTGCTTGCCGAGACAAACTGAGACAGCCCGGTTGGTGCGAGGGAGAGATGGAAAAGAGTGGGGGCTCGGCGGCGTCCATTTCCCTTTTTCGATCCGCAGGAGGACACTGAAAGAGGGCGCTGAAATTCTGCTGTAATTGTGAGCAACATATTGAAGGAAAGACGATGCTTTCTCGATACCGACTGGATTGAAGTTTGGGCTCTATTTAAGCAGGAGGGTTTGATTCGTCGCGTTTTAGCGGCCTGAGTGTAGCCGGCTGATGGGCGTTGGACGGCTTCTGGTTAGTTCCTCCTCATCCGCTGGGTGGCTCCATAAGGAGGGTGCAGGATGCATAGCAAGGTCACTTATCATCAACAGGTAAGTTACTGCGGAAAGCCTCGTTGTCGCAAGTGCCGCGAGGGGAAAGGCCACGGCCCCTACTGGTATGCCTATAAGACGGAGGGGGGGCGTACGACACGAACATATATTGGCAAAGAGCTGCCTCCTGCCGCGCGGGCTGAGATGGAGGGAGTGCCGAGTTCTCCTACTATACAGAGCAGCGAGTTTGAACATACAGCTATTCGTATTTATGTGCTGGGACAATTTCGCCTCGAACGGCGCAGCCGCGCGGATTGGCTGACGGTGACCGATTCGGCCTGGCAACATCAGCGTGTGCGTGCGCTGCTTGGTTGTCTTGTGAGCAGTACGGGTCGCAAGCTTGGGCGCGAGCAGATTATGTATGCGCTCTGGCCCGATGCGGATACGGAGACGGCGGCCAGCCGACTCGATCGGGCGGTGTATAGCCTGCGCCAGCTTTTTGAGCCAGGGCGTAGCCGCCTAGCTGCCTCGCTTCTCTCCACGGAGCGCGAAGTGCTTGTCCTGGCCGAGCAAGAGCAACTCTGGATCGATGCCGATGCCTTCGAACGCTTGCTTACACGCGCGCATGCAAGCGATGATCCCGGCGAGAAAGAGCGCTTACTAGAAGAGGCGGCGATGCTCTATGGCGGCCCTTTTTTGCCGGAGGAGCGCAAGATAGAGTGGACGCTGGCCCGCCGCGAGTCGTTGCAGCGCAGCTGGATCGGCTTGTTGCTGGAACTTTCTGATTTGCGCATAGATCGCCAGGCGGCCAAAGATGCGATTGAGCCCCTGGATCGTCTGCTGGCCATTGATCCAACGAACGAGGCGGCAGTGCAGCGCTTGATGTTGCTCATGGCTCAGTTGGGACGGCGCGGCGAAGCTTTGCGGGCCTATAAGCGCCTAGCTATGGTGCTTAAAGAGGAGTATCGCATTGCTCCCTTGCCCGAAACGCGGGCCTTGTATGATGCTGTGCGCTCAGGAAGTCCTGGTAATGTTAATAAAGCGATGGCGCTTGCGCAAGCTGCCTCGGTAGGTGGTGAGAGAAGGATCGAGCCGCAGGCTATGCATGTACCGGTTGCCCTGCAGATTGGCCGCAGCAATCAGACGCCGCTTGTTGGTCGCGAGGAGGAGCTGGAGCTCTTGCGGGCACTGCTGGAGGAGACCGAACAGATCGCGCACTTTAAGCTCCTTGGGCATAAGAAGTCCACCTCGCTCTTATTTGATACGCAGCATCGCCCTCAGTCTATGCTCTTGATGGGAGACGTAGGGATTGGCAAGACGCGCCTGGCTGAGGAGATTAGCCGCGAGGCCAAGCAGAAGGGCTGGACGGTGGCTTGGAGTCGTGTCTATGCGCAGGAAGGAAGCATTGCTTATCGGCTCTGGACGGAGATCTTGCGCAAGGCCATGGCTCAGGGGACGCGCCATTTGCAGGAGATAAGTAAGCACCCGCAGGTTTTTCAGCCGCTGAGCGTGTTGCTGCCCGAGCTACATGATTATTTTCCTCAGAATTCATATAGCCATGAATTCTCGCCGGAGCGGGAACAATTGTTGCTATGGGAGGCGGCGCTCAAGCTGCTGGTATTGGTCAGCGAGGGTGCTCCCTTGTTGATTGCCCTTGACGATCTGCAGTGGGCCGATAGTAGTAGTTGTGAGCTGCTGGCCTATTTGGCTCGGCGTGTGCATGGGCATCCCATTGTGATTGTGGGGACGTGCCGCGACAACGAGATTGCCCCTGAGCACGTTTTGCGCGGCCTGCTGACGGACTTGCAACGCGAGCACGCGGTTGAGACTATTTCGCTGGCTCCCCTGACCGATGAGCAAATTGCCACGCTTATCTCGCATATTCTCCCAACCGTCAAGGTTCCAACTATTCGTGAGCGCGCGGCCGGTAATCCTTTCTTCGCCGAAGAATTGGCGCGTACTGTGGATGCGCAGGCTCAGCTCAACGGACACAACGGTTCTAGCTCCGAGCTTGCGCAGAACTTGCCCGATACCATCACGGCCGTGCTCGATTTGCGCCTGGAGCGTTTGAGCGCGGCCTGCCGGCGCCTACTGAGCAAGGCAGCTGTGCTGGGCGGACCTTTCCGCTTCCAGATTATCAATGAGATGGAGGCTATGACTCCCGGCTCGGATGAAGATCTTGTACTGGAACTCCTGGAAGAGGCCTTGCACTCGGGAATGCTGACCGAAGAGGGCACGGGCTCGCGCGTAACCTATCACTTCTGGCATCCGTTGCTTATCAATCATCTTTATGAAGGTCTCTCAGCCGCGCGGCGCGCCAGCCTGCACCGCCGAGCCGCCGATATTCTGCGTCGCTTCTGCCAGGGGCACGAGGAGGAAGAGGCTTCAGCGGCGATCACGACGCACCTTGTGCGCGGGGGCGGCGATGAGCAGCTTATCATTCGCTATGCCGAGATGGCCGGCAATCATTCCTATAGCCTTTCGTCTTATACTGAGGCCGAAAAGTATTATCGCATCGCCCTTGAATATCTGGAGGCCAATATATCGGCCAGGGCCGATGTGGAAGTGCAGTTGCGGCGTGCCGATCTGCTAGAAGTGCTCGGCGATTGTACAAGAATCCAGGGCAAGTATGAGGTGGCGCGCAAGTTCTTTGAGGAGTCTCTAAATGCTCATCGTAAGCGCGCACAAAAGAATGGGCGCGATCTAGTGCAAGAGGCCCAGCTCCAGGCCATGCTCTTATGTGAGATTGGTCGGGCCTGGTACGATACCAACAATCATGCTAAGGCCTTGGAATGCTATTTGCAAAGTGAGCAGATGCTGCTTGAGGCTGGCGTAGAGAAAGGGCCTGTCTGGGCTACAATTCGTCTAAGGCAGAGCTATGTTTATTGGCGCGAGGGCAATTATGATGAAGCTCATAATAAGGTTCAGCAATCATTAGAGCTATTCCAACAGTCTCTCGATGCCCAAAAGATCCCTATAGAGAAAAATACTCGTTTAACACGTATACGCCGTACTTTGTTGGGTGATTCTGTAGATCTTGGGCGCATGAATGTATTACTAGGGGCAATCGAGGTCTGCTATGGACATGGGAGAGAAGCCTTAAAATACTACACCGCAGCTTTGGCTCTATTTGAGCAGCATGAGTGCCTTCGTGAAATAGCCATTACTTGTTGCGACCTGGGTGATATCTATTTAAGACAGGCTGAATATTCGCGTGCTCAGGCTGCATTACGACGTTCGCTTAATCTGGCTGAACGCATCGGTGATATTCCTCTAATGTCCTTTGTATACGGTAATATAGGTATGCTAGATATACGTTTAGGTAATTTAGAGGATGCTGAGCTTGGCTTCAGAAATAGTATTACTACAGCTGAGCGCATTGATAATTCTGCCTCGGCCAGCCTCTGGTACGCCTGTCTGGCAATTGTCTTGCGTGAGCAAGGTAAGCTTTCAGATACTATAAAGCCTTTTTGTAAGGCCTTAACTATTGGCAGAGCAAGACATTTAGATCCGTATGTGGGTTTTGCTTTGATTGCTCTGGGGAATTTGCGCATAGCTCAGGCTCTAGAAGTGAATCATGATAAACGTGAGCATGGCAATAAAGAGATGGCACATATGTTGACGCGGGCGAGAAGTGCTTTGCGGCGAGCCCTTGCTCTGGGGGAATCGACGCTGAGATGAGAGTTGAAGGTCAATTGACCTTAGCTCAGGTTGCATTGCTCTCTGATGAGATTGATGATGCATTTACGCAGACGACACAGGTATTAGAAGCGGCTCGCGAGGCTGAATTAGTCTGGCTGGTCGCGCGTGCGCAGTGTTTATTGGGGAGCATTATGTCTGCCCGGGAACAAAGTACGCAGGCTGCGCAATATTTTGAGCAGGCTATGGAGACTTTCCAGAAGCGTGGCATGCGCCTGGAATATGCGCGCACATTGCAGCAGTATGGCGCGATGTTGCTGCAGGATAAGCAGCAGGGCAAGACATATCAGCAGGGATTGCGCTATCTGCAAGATGCGCTGCGCATCTTTGGCGAATGCAAGGCTGGTTTGGATCTGCATATGGTAGAACGCTTGTTGAGTCAGCTGGCTGCCGTCTGAGCCCTTTTGCAAAAATAGCGTATCGGACACAGGCGATTGAATAGTTGTTCTGCCTGATTCCTGAAAGCCCGAGCATGTGTTGCGGTAAAGCGCGCTAGAAGCATGCCCGGGCTTGGCTTTACGCTTTTAGCTCTCTGTTGCGAGTGATTGTAGCACGTAGTTGATGCTCAACATACGAAGAATCTCTGATTGCTTGCCTCACTATTTTCTTGCCGCATTCTGATAGCTTCATTTTCCCGTATTCTCAAAAGCTGGTCAATTAGTACTGTTAGCTCTGCTGAAAGGACAAATTTTAGCAGATCCGAAAATTACATACTATACTTACCTGCTATCAGGTAGGATGTAGGGCGTCAGCCTTAAAAATTCCCCCCAGTCTAGAAATGGATACCGGGCCGCGTGGCCCGCTTATGATCCATGTCCCAGCACCAATGCTGGGCAAAGGAGTAAAGAGATGGAGCATAAGATCAGCTATCGCCAGCAGATCAGCTTCTGTGGAAAACCGGGGTGTCGGCGCTGTCGCGAGGGGCTTGGTCATGGTCCTTACTGGTATGCTTATCAGATGGTTGCTGGCAAGATAAAGCGCACATATATCGGCAAACATTTGCCGCCCGATCTGCGGGCCAGTTTAGAGGCTTCTGCAACCTCAGTGAAGCCGCAAAATACGAATATGCTCGGACTGGTTGAGAACGGGCACGCTAGCCTATGCATACGTACTTTGGGGCAGTTGAGCCTGGAACAGCGTCAGGAGAGCCAATGGCTTGCTGTGGTTGACGAGGT
Organism: Ktedonosporobacter rubrisoli; assembly: GCF_004208415.1. Taxonomy (GTDB): domain Bacteria; phylum Chloroflexota; class Ktedonobacteria; order Ktedonobacterales; family Ktedonobacteraceae; genus Ktedonosporobacter; species Ktedonosporobacter rubrisoli. The sequence continues at coordinate 11,092,309 of NZ_CP035758.1, forward strand.
TTTTCAGCAAGCTCAAGTGCGTAGCCTACTGGGTTTGCTGCTTTCCAGTCCGCAGCGCAAGCTAAGCCGCCAGCAAGTGGGGGCGGCGCTCTGGCCCGATCGTCTGCAGCAGGGAAAAGCTGAAGCTGCAAGTATCTCGCGCCTGATCTATAGGGTGCGCCAGGCCTTTAGCCGGCTGCGAGGCGCGCCAGGTCAGCCGCTCTTACGTACAGAGGGCGACTGGCTGATTCTGGCCTCTCAGGAGCGCATCTGGGTCGATGCCGAGGCTTTTGAGACTCTGTTGCAAGCGGCTGAGGAGCCAGGAAAGAGGGCAGAACAGGCAGAGCTTCGCCTGAGCTTGCTTAAACGTGCGGCGGAACTGTATAGTGGGGATTTTTTGCTTGATGTGCAGGATGTGAGTCAGGTCGTGAGCAAAAGGCAAAGCTTGCGCCGGCGCTGGGAAGGGCTCTTGCTGGAACTGGCCGACGCCTATCTAGGGCGCGGTGAGCTGGGTGAAGCTATAGCCTTGCTGGACCAACTCTTGCTCAAGGATATGATGAATGAGGCAGCGACCCGGCGCTTAATGCTGGCCCTGGCCCTGCTGCGAAGGCGCGGCGAGGCCTTGCACGCTTATCGCAAGCTGGCCTTTAGAATGCAGCAGGAATATCATGCTAACCCGGAGCGCGAGACGCAGGCGCTCTATGAGGTGATCAGAACTGGCAAAGATCTCTTTGCTCTGGCTCAGGATTGGCTAAAACTGCCTTTACAATCTGCAACTACGGGTTATGGGCTGCAGGCTGAGCTCAAAGATAGACAGGCTGCCACGCCGGCGACTCCTAGCGCTAAGCCACCGCTAGCTATATCTATGTCCGTGGGCCGTCAGCATCAAACACCCTTGATTGGCCGCGAAGCAGAACTGGCTCAGATGCGCGAGCTCTGGCGAAATGTTGGCGTAATTGCCCAACTTTCGGGGCACGAGCGCGATTTGCGTAGGGCTCTGCCTCTTGATACGCAGAAGAGCCCAAAGTGTATGGTGCTGCTGGGCGAGATGGGTATTGGCAAGACGCGCCTGGCCGAAGAGCTGGGCCGCGAGGCGCAAAGCGCTGGCAGCCTGGTGGTCTGGAGCGGCGTCTATGCTCAGGAAAAGAATATTCCCTATGTACTCTGGCTTAATATCTTGCGGCAGCTGCGCCTTCTCGGATTAAGTGCGCCGAAATTGCTGGCCTCGCTGCAGCCTCAGCATTGCCAGGCCCTGTTAATGCTGCTGCCCGAACTGGAGAATGAACTGGGGCAGCCTGAGAATAGTAATTTGCGCCAGGCTGATTCTGTACAAGCCGATGCTGAAAATGCAGCGCTCGTTGCCTATCCACAGGATCAGCAGTTCTTGCAGGAAGCCATGCTAGAGCTGCTACGCATAATTAGCTCGCAAAAGACTTTGTTGATCGTGCTGGATGATATTCAGTGGGCGGATAGCAGTAGCTATAATCTGCTGAGCTACCTGGCTCGCCATCTCGGCAATTATCCAGTGCTCTTGTTGGCCACCTGTCGCGACGCCGAATTGCCACGCGATCCAGTGCATTCATTGCTTCAACTGATGGCCCATATGCAGCGCGAACATACGCTCAAAACCCTGCGTGTAGAGGCTCTAAGCCACGAGCAGATTCGGCAGCTGCTGGCCCACCTGCCCGAGGAGCAGGTTGAGCGGATTCAGCAGAAAGTTGAGGGCAATCCTTTCTTTGCCGAGGAATTGGCGCGGGCCTCCGCTGCCTCTGGCCTGCCAGCAAGCGTGGCCCGCGCGCTGGATCATCGCCTGGGCAAGCTTAGTCCGGCTTGCCGCCAGCTTTTGAATAGGGCTGCCGTATTAGGCAGCTCTTTCGGCCTTTCGTTGATCAGCGCCATGACGGTCAGCACTTTGCAGGCCACGGAAGAGGCTTTATTGGAGTTGCTAGAGGAGGCTTTGCAGGCTGGCGTTCTGACCGAAGAAGGTCCTGGCGCGCAAGTCAGTTATCGCTTCTGGCATCCCATGCTGGTTGAGCACCTCTATGCTCAGCTCTCAGCCGCGCGCCGGGCTAGCCTCCATCGCCGAGCTGCTGAGGTCCTGGCCTTGATCTATCGGGATCAGCTTGAAGAATGGGCTGCGCCTATTACTCAGCATCTGTTGAGTGGCGCGGCTGATGGCGAGCTTATTGCGCAGTATGCCGAGCTGGCGGCGCGGCGCGCGCATCTCCTCTCGGCCTATCCCGAGGCAGAGCGCTACTATCGCTATGCTCTGGAGTATAAGCAGCAGAAAATGCAAATAGAGGAGAGCCTGAGCGAAGATGAGCTCTTACCGCAAGCCTATTTGCTAGAATGCCTGGGCGAATGCTTGAAGCTCCAGGGCAGATTTGCCGATGGTGGGCACTTCTTTGCCCAGTCTCTGAATCTGCGCTCACGGCTTGCTCCGTCTGAGTTTAGCCCGCGGGAGGCTGAGATCAGGGCCCTGCTCTGGTGCGAGATCGGGCACGCTCGATATAGCCAGGCCGATAATGTGCAGGCCTTGCGTTGCTATGAGCAAGGTAGGCGGCTCTTGCAGGAGGCGAACGTAAAGGTCAGCACGGCCTGGGCCTGGTTGCACTACGAAGAGTGCTATGTCTATTTGCTTGACGGCAAATATAAGCTAGCGCGCGCCGCAGCTTTTAAGGCTCTCAGCCTGTTTGGGAAGGCTCTTGCAGGCTGTCCGCGGCAGAGACCCGAAGGCGCGGCCTATATAACGCGCCTTCGGCGCACGCTGGCCGGCGACCCCGTAGATTTTGGCCGCGTCTATATGATGTTGGGGAATATTGAGGGCAATAACGGCTGCAGCGGCGACGGACTTTTTTATGGCCATAAGGCCCTGGAGATCTATGAGCAATATGATTGTCCGCGCGAGATAGCCATAATCTGCTGCAATCTTGGCGACATTCATTTGCGACGTGCCGAATATGCGCAGGCCGAAGCTGAGCTGCAGCGTTCTTTGAGCCTGGCCGAGAGGATTGGCGATTTATCCCTGATGGCTTTTGATTATGGCAATCTGGGCTTGTTGGCGCTGCGCCGAGGTCAGTTGGTCAGAGCCGAAGAGAGCTTCAGGCGTGGCATTGTTTTTGCCGAGCAAGTGGAAGATCCGATTGCCAAATGTCCTTGGAGATTATGCCAGGCTAGTGCGTTATGCGCGCAAGGCCGGCTGACAGAAGCCTGCGCAGCTTTGCGTTCTGGGCTGGCCATAAAGCATTGTCAGCATATTACTCCCTACCGGGGACTCGCGCTAATTGTGCTGGCCAATATTCGCATGGCTCAACAGCAAGCGCTGGAGGTGGACAAGGGAAGTGGAGATGCCTCGGAGAAAGCAAAGGAACGCCTCTTGAAGCGAGCCAGGAGAAGCCTGGAATGTGCTCTGGCTCTGCAGGATATCGAGAATGAAATGACTGTAGAAGCCAGGTTAGCCCTGGCCCAGGTAGCTGTATGCTCCGGCGAGCTAGCTAAGGCGCAGCGGGAGACTATGCAAGGCCTGGAGGAGGCGCAAAAATTCGAGCTAAACGGACTGATTGCGCGCGGCCAGCGCTTGCTTAGCGTTATTCTGGCTTTGCAGGATCAGCCGATGCAGGCAGAGCAACATTTTGCCAGTGCGCTGCAGATGTGTCGCCAGCTTTCTATGCGTCTGGAGGAGGCACGCGCGCTTCAGCGCTATGGCGAGGCGTTGCTGCGCATCAGTCAGGCCGGAGAGAGCGATTATCAGCGCGGCCTTGGCTATCTGGGCGAGGCGTTACAGCTCTTTGAGGCCTGTTCGGCGCGCCTGGAAAAGCGAATGACTGAGCATTTGTTGGATCGCTACGAACCGGCGGATTGCTAGCTTGCGGACCGGCTTATCCCCCCAAGTACGATTTGTAAGGGCAGCAGTCGCGCGTAAGAAACGGTAGCTGAGAAAAACTGAGACTATCAAGTATTCTTGCACTAGAAATTTAATTGTGGACCAGGGTCGTGCGTCAAATAAATAGCGTGACCCTGGAAGGGGCAAACTCGTTTAATTGCTTATGGCTATAGGCTTGATTCTGCTTAGAATTAGCGTATACTTAAAAGCGTGATCTGCTATGCGCTTCGCGTAGGCGAAAATAGTCATACATTCTCGCTAACTTCACCTCAGAAATCTGCGACCTCCATTACATTCTGGAGCGCCCTCTTCTTTGTGCTACACCTATGTTCTGGGCGGCACATCTTCTGCCCTGGTATAAGACGCCTTAGCAGATTATTCCTCGTCACGGGACTCACAAACCCAATTAATAATCGGCCATATATTCTCTTATTTTTATGTATATTTAATACCAGAACAGAGGTGAGTGGGAAGCGGCAAGACGAAGCCAGGCAAAGATGTATAAGACAGCCAAGCCGAGTCCCGCCAGATAGAAAGCTCCCGCGCATCGCCTGACTGGGGAGAGCAAGATTTGCTGCAGATAGGTAGAGCAGACAAGCAGTTGTCAATTTTAAACTGAATCTTTAGCTATCTAGACTAGCCAGAACTCTATCCTAACTGCACTCTGACACACAGGCCGGTATCCTGGATTTGGTCAATCCACAAACCGGAATAAGACGTCCACGGATGGACGCAGCGACGCAAGAAAGGAAGTGCCGCACATGGGTCTCGCACTTAGCAAACAGCAATTATTCGCCTTGATCGTTCTGGCATTCTTAACAGTTCTTGTTATCAGTCTCGTGGTCTTTTCTACCATAACACATATCAATGTGTGGCATAACATGACATCATTTATGTTGCGTCCTAATTTTATATTCCCAACTGACTAAAATGATACAGCCTTCGAACAGTACATGCGTTGTACTTCTCGTCCTGACAGCATGTTGAGATAGACAGTGAAAGAGGCGTACATACCGGCCCTGATATAGTCAAGGAAAGGAAATATGCTATGTCGCATTATGACTAAGCTAACCACAAAAATAAGACGCTTGCCAATTCTGGTGGGCGTCTTATTTTATCTTCCACAAATACCAGGCCATTTTGCATTTTTGGATCTTTCAGCCACTCAAGACTCTCTCGCTTTTCCAGGCCCGTGACAGTTCTCTTAACCTCCAGGCAATCAGGCTCACCGTTGTATAGTTTGTATACGAGTGCGAAAAGCGTGGGAGGGGTAGCAAAAGCGGCAAACGCATTCTATACTAGAGAAATAAGTAGCCTTTTGTGAGGTGTGAAAAATGCATTATGCCAGTCAGTGGCGCGCGGACATTGCCAGCTCCATTGCTCCCCTCATCGCGCGCAACCCGCACGTTGGTGCGATAATGATCGGCGGCTCAACTTCTCGTGATCGCGCTGACAGCTTTTCCGATATCGAGATTGGTGTTTTCTGGTCTCGATCTCCACGTGAGGAAGAGCGCCTCGCCCCAATTGAACCAGCTGGCGGCGTCTTTTGGGAACTAGATCCATACGATCCCGAAGCTGACACATGGATGGAGGAATGGGGCCTGAATAACCTCAAAATGGATATACGTAACATGACGATAGACGGAGTAGAGCAGCAACTTAGCCGTGTGCTCAACAATTATGAGACCGATCTCTTCCTTCAACAAACTCTTTCTGCCATCCTGCATGGAATTCCTTTGCATGGACACGATCAACTTAAGCGCTGGCAAGAACGGCTTGTGCACTATCCTGCTGAATTGAGTGAGGCAATGGTGCGGCACTATAGTGGAGAAGAACTGCGCGAATGGTGCTGGTGGGTCGATCAATTACTCACGCGTGGTGATATTCCGCTTGTCTATCATAGCTTTAACGATGCGATTTTTCAGGTCATCAGTATGCTCATGGGGCTTAACCAGATCTATCATCCAGGTTTTAAATGGCTTCGTTACTCGCTGTCTGAACTGCACATTCTACCATCTCACCTTGGCGAGCGCATTGACGAAGTATACACTCGTCATCCGCGCGATGGCTTGAAGATGATTCGCTCCATTGTACTGGAAACCTATGATTTGATAGCTGAACATTTACCGCAGCTTGGCAAAGAGATTGACCAGGCCCGCAGCAACTTCCTGCATCAGCGTCAACAGTTCGAGCAACCACCATCTTTGCCTTTCTCTCTTTCTCCCTCCCAGGAGAGCGCGAGCTGAAGCCTCGAAAATGGCGATTCTCTGCCTTGCAATATTTGGGATCGCGTAATTGGATAGTTCGTACATACACAGTCACTAAGGAGATCTTTGTATGCCTGGAAGCTGGGAAGATCAGCTGAATGCAGATCTGTATGAGGCCTATGCACAGCAATTTCCTATGTATCGTCAGCTTGGGCAAACTTTGGTAGAATTGGCAGAACCGCTTAAGCCAGGAGAGTGTGTGCTAGATCTGGCCTGTGGTACAGGGATCGTAACAGAGCTCTTTGCCCGACGTTTGGGAAATGAAGGCGCAATTATGGGCGTAGATTATTCGGCAGCTATGCTCGCTATTGCCCGGCGCAAACTTCCTGACGTTACATTCTATCAGGAGCGCGCCGAGGATCTCGTCAAAGCGTTACCCAGGTCCTCAGTAGATCTGGCCGTGTGTAGCTCGGCCTTCTGGCAAATGCGAGCCCTGCCCGTCTTGCAAGGCTTGGAGAAGGTGCTTAAGCCAGGTGGGCGCTTTATTTTTAACTTGCCCGTACCCAGTAATACAGGTAAGCAACTTCCGCAGCTTTGCGATCTTATGCTGAGCATTGCCAAAGACGAATATAACTATGTTCCTCAGGGGCGCTCATATCGTCAGGCAGGCCTGGAGGGCAAACGGCAAAATGCACCAATGTATGCTACACCGGAAGAGCTGAGCATCTTTCTGCAAGACATGCCCCTTACGCTTCGATCTTGTCGCACGACTATCGAGATTGAACATACAGCGCAAAGCAGCTTTGCCTTTAATCGTATGCCAATCATGGCGGCTAGCTGGCTGCCAGCTCTGGACCATCAAACACGCCTGGATATTCTCGAAAAAGCCTATCAGCGCTTCGATAAAACGTACAGAGGCACAGTGTGCTGGTGCTATTATACGCTGGAAAAGGAAGCAGCTTGCTAAAAGCTGTACCTCTGACGCCGAAAATCGCCTCATCTAAGTTGATTTGGATTGCCTTGCCATGTATTGTCAAGTCCTGTATTTCATATAGCCATATAATGGGTTGTATGGGAAGCAAGCGCGGGTAAGCGGGTGGCTGGCTGTGCTATCAGGATAGCAGGATAGGTGAGATGGTGAGCCAGAAAGAGGGGGCGGTCCTTCTGGCTCACCAAATGATAGGGATAGGGTTTTGCCTAAAACAGGAAAACTAAGCTACTTTGTTGCTGGTTCTAGCTTACGACCGGCAGCTAGCACCGTATTGATGTGCGCAAAGAAGGTTCCTTCGGCCTCAGCCTGCTGGAGGTTTTTGTGCAGGCGTTCAAGTTCGTCTGCAGTCAGCACATTTGCCGCGAGTGCCTCTTGCTCGATCAGGTCGATGGCCCCCACATAGCGAGCCATCTCGTAGCTGGTAATGCACATGGGGTGAATCTCAATCATCATATCTGTCAAGGGCTGCTGTTTGAAAAGCCGGTAGAGATGGCGTCCAGCATAGCCATTGCCTACCAGGTGCTCAGCGCAGAAGCGCACAAGACGACGCTCAATATCAACCTCCGCGGTATCAATCGAGAACGTACTAAGATCTGTCTCCATAACCACAACCCAGCCTCCCGGCCGCGTAACCCTAACCATTTCGGCTAGCGCTTCCTGGGCTTCGGCTGGTTGGGATAAATCCTGAAATAGGTTTTCGCAACGGCTAGCATCCACCGAGTTCGATTCCAATGGTAGGGCGCTGGCCTCCCCTCGCCTGTGTCGGCACCATGAGCTGTAACCACCCTCGATTGATCGTCGCTCTGCTTCGTTCACCATGAATAAATCATGATCGATGCCGATCACGCGCCCGGCCGGGCCAACTAGATCGGCTAATAGAAGCGTATCGGTTCCCTGGCCGCAGCCAACATCGAGGACCGTGTGTCCGCGCAGGATATGCATACAATCGTAGGAACGTTGCTTGCGCTGCTTGAGCATATCTGCTAACACACTGAGGTAATAGCTCTCAACATACCCACCTGGCCGTGTCATATTTTCCTCCTCAACAACCAATTCTACTTGTTCCGAGTGTAATGCGTCTTCATCACTACGACTCGTTTATAGTGTACCACCTCCAATCCGTCCGGTCTAGCTTGTCTTAAAATATAAGTCGGGGTTTTCACAGCTTATGGCCAGGCACGATTAAACTTTCCTCCACGAGTTGATTAACCACTCCGTATGCGGCATTCCACGTTGTGCAAGGAGCGTAAGGAAGCCTTCGATATCATAAGGCACGCGCAGCAGCTCAATGCCCAGTTGATCCCCTTCGATTGTGAGAATGGCATATTCTGCCCAGGGTGGGTTGCGCGCTTCCACATCGGTTCTTACGCGGATGCGGTCTAGCGGCTGGCCGACACTGCCGGGATTGAGCACTATTTTGTCGCGGTAGCGCAGGAAGAATTGTTGATGGACATGCCCACCCGCTAGAATCTGGGCCCTGGGAAAGTTGGCAAAGTGTTTGTCCAACTGCTCCAGTGGTGTCGTCGGATAAATGCGCTCCAGAAAGGATTGAGGGGAGCCATGATAGGCTAGTAGCGTGGTCTTCTCGTTCAAAGGCCATTCAATAGTAGGCTGAAAGGTTTTGAGCAAGGCTTTGTCTTGAGCATCAAGCTGCTGCGAGGACCAGTATTCAACATCCTGCAAGCGTTGTCCATACAAGGTAGAGTATTCGTATAACTCGGGTTCAATTACCCAGGCATCGGTATTACCCATTACGGTAGGGCAGCCGATTTCTTGCAGGCGGGCGAGCGTCTCGCGCGGTTGAGGTCCGCTGGTAACCACATCTCCCAGACACAGGATCTGCTCAACCTTGCGCCGGCGGATATCCTCTAAAACAGCGTCAAAGGCGAAAAGGTTTCCATGAATATCGGAAATCAAAGCCAGTTTCATGAGATGTCCTTTCTCTTGTTGGCTAGAGAAGATAGCAATTGACAACTCAGCCTTTCTCCTCAGAAGAAGAGGATGTTACGTCTTGTGCCAGCGATTGTGCAATGACGCGCAAGCGGCGAATTTCGGCAACCGTTCCGTAGACCGTATCGAATAAAGCCTTGTTGGCGTCGATACCAACATGGATGAGCCAGGCAGCAGCCTCACTACGTGTGGTTCTGACACCAGCCTCTACCAGGGCGTCGATGGCTGCAAGATCCTGATCGTTAATGCGGCAGGTAATCACGTTCCCCTTGACTGGACTTACATCACTGGCTTTGCCAGCCCTGACCAGATGAGCGTAAATCTGAGCGCGAACTTTTTCCAAATCAGCTCCTAGCGAGCGCAAAATCCCGGCACCAATCCCTTCACCTTCACGGATTATCCCTATCAGCAACAACTCGGGAGTGATAAGAGGCAAACGCATACCATTTGTTTCGCTCCTGGCCAGGGTGACGGCGGCGACAGCACGCGACGTAAGCCCAATGGGTTGTTCTGTCGGCGGTTCGCCTTTCTGCGCATGCTGACGGTCAATATGCTCTAAGGCTTTCTGGGCGCGAGAGTAGGAAACGCCGAGGGTTTGTAGAACGCGCGTGCCGAAGTTTTCCTGACTGGCTAAGAGGGCGAGCAGAAGATGTTCAGTTCCGATGTAGTTGTGCTCAAATGCTCTTGCTTCGATCTCGGCCTGCGCTAGAACGGCCTGAGTAGCCGGATCTAGCTGTTCCAAAGAGTAAGAGGTGAGTGAATCCGACATAATCATCTCCTTTGATTGTATGTGCCCAAAAGCGTAACTCAATTGTAACGTAATTCAGTTACGTTACTGTCTCAAGTATAGTGAGCATATAGAGCGAAGTCAAGTGTGAAATGCCTTAACTCTAAAAGTGGGGAGATTCTGGTATTAGTGCTCAATTGGTTTTGTATGAGGCCAGGCGATCTTTTTAAAGAAACTAGAAAAAGACTTTGGGGTATCTCTGGGGTGGTCTACTCTTGCCTATCTATAAAGTTCTTATTAAAGAAGAGATTGGAAGTGACCGCTTTTGCTGGTGAATATAGTAATACGCTCTATATCGCTTTCTCCACTCTTGACAGGCGTAGCCTACTCATCTACAGTGTAGCTAGCTCCTTGTGCAATTATTTTTCGTCTTCTCTCATGGTGAGAGGGAAAAAGAGGTTGAGGTCTGAAAAAGCATGCACAGTGCGTTAATTAAGTGTGTATATGGACGGGCAAATCTACAGGCGATGGCAAGTATTGCCTCTACAATGGTATTTTGGGTATAGCACCGGAAAAACCTGGTAAGTGAGGCTTGCGATCAGCCAAAATGTTGAGAACCAGAAGGAAAGGGTGGTAGGCCGGATATTATGCAAATAAGTCGATGGATTGGTAAATATCGCCCTATCAAACTGTTGGGACGCGGCGACTTTTCTGAGGTCTATCTTGCCGAAGATCCTCACCTCCAGACTCAGGTTGCCATTAAGGTTCTGAATCCGCACGCGAATAGCAACGTGCATAGATTGTTTAATGAGTCTATACGCACGATGGCGCGCATGGATCATGCTCATATCATTTCGGTCCACGATTTTGGGGAGCAAAATAATGCTCCTTTTTGCGTGATGGCTTATGCTGCCTGTGGCTCTATTCGCCAGTGGCTGCAGGATGTGAAGAGCATGCCGCTTAAATCGATGGTTACCTATGTAAAGCAGATAGCTAAGGCGCTGCAGTACGCTCATGATCTCAATATTGTGCATCAACGCTTGAAGCCCGAGAATATCTTGCTAGATGAAGAGGGCTCTGTTCTGTTGAGCGACTTTGGCCCGACCGAGATCCGTGGTTCTTTGCTTCCTTCGTTGTCGCCGTCCGCGCTGCGCTATATGGCTCCGGAACAGATCATGGGGCGCGCTCAGGCCTTGAGTGATCAATATGTGCTGGGCCTGATCATCTATGAGTGGCTTATGGGCGCTCCACCATTTACCGGCGCTCCTACTGAGGTCTTTGAGCAACAAATGAAGGGTACACCGGCGTCACTGCGCGAGAAGATTCCGGCCCTCTCTTCTCTCCTTGAGGAAGTGGTGATGATAGCCCTCTCTAAAGATCCTAAGAACCGCTTTGCCCGCATCAATAGCTTCGCCTTTGCCTTTGAGCAGGCTGCGCGCGAGAGCCTTTCGAATCCGGGCATATAGCTGTAGTCAGGTAGCTGTTAAGCGTATGTTCATATCACGCTTCCTGGCAGCCCCTTGTAGCAGCGCTTACTTATCTTGCCGAGAGATCCCCAATGAAATATCCACATAGCAGGCTGCCAACGTCTCTAATTGCGTAATAGATCTCTAGCTCGTTTCCTTATGCGTTTTTAACTTCAAAGAAGGGGGATTGCTCATATCTGCAGAAGAGAATAAGGCGCTGATACGTCGTTTCTTTGAGGAGATCGATAAAGGCAATATAGAGGTGCTGGATGAACTTGTGGCTGAAAATTTTATCGATCATGTCCAACCCTCCTTGCCAGTTCCTCCTGGGCGTGAAGGCCTCAAAATGGCATTCAAGATGCTCTGGGATGCTACGCCAGGGTATCATCAGATAGAGGATATGATTGCAGAAGGTGATAAGGTGGTGACACGCTTAACAGGACATGGGACACATACAGGTTCTACACCTGGAATTGCTCCAACTGGCAATGAGCTGACACTATCGGCAATTGTTATTCACCGCATCGCTAATGGTAAGATCGTTGAGCACTGGGCAGAGAAAGATATGTCAGCTTTTATGCGGCAATTGGGTGTTACCTCCACATCTGCTCAAAGCAGCCGGGCAGCGCCGTAGGTTTTGCTTGCCTGCAGGATCTTCAGGCGCGTGGCATTTCCATGGCTGAGCTTTAGGAAAGTTGCCTCAATGCTCGCTGGGGCAGGTATAATACGGCTTGCCCCAACTTCCTTGGCTCGTGAACTTGGCCGCAAACTTATCAGGTATGGATCAAGACTTTCTCGGTGCTCTCGTGGGCCGTGCTCCAATCTAGCACATCTTCCAGCTCTTGTTTGAAGGCTACCAGCTCTTGCGCACGTGTGCTATCGCCTGGCAGGCTGCTCCCTCGCCATACCAGTTGGATCGTTACTCCCGCCGGATCTTTATCATCAATGCTGATATAGCGCTCCATCGTCCCGGTAAATAGGTGTCTCTCTTCGGTCCTGATTGCTGCTAACATGTTTTCAAGCTGCTCTTGTTTGCCAACGTGGATCTGCACGCGGATGTAGGTCACATAAATTGTGCTTTTGTCAGGAGAAATACGCCAGCCAAGAGCATGCTTACGAGGCCGCCCTGTCTGCGCCGGCTTGAACTGCTCAAGCGAATCTCTCTTAATCAGGATTTTGTTTCCAACCTGATAGGCTTCGAGACGTCTTGCCTGAATGTAGCGATGAATGCTATATTCGGCTACGTTTAAAAATTTTGCCGCTTCTTTAATATCTACGTAGTCTGGCAGATCTGGGAGAGGAAGTATATCATCCATGCACTAAGTTTAGGTTTGCAACATGTTTTAATAAAGGTGATTTTTATAACAACTTTTAAAATATGTTAGATTGTGCTATACTACTTATCGGAACAATTTTGTTGACTATGTAGGTAGTGTTTTTGCCAGGAAAAGGGGAAATCAACATGTCCATTAGCGACTCTTCAGCGCCCACTCCTCACGATAATTCTCAGCAAGCATTCGAACAGATTACGCCGGCTCCGCTCTATCCCTACATCGGCGAAAGAGAAGTTATGCGTCTCATACAACAGCAGGACAGCTTGAGCAGACTACTGCATGGCCCGCTGCCTGCTTCACTCGATATGACACGGGTGGAGCGCGTGCTTGAAGTGGCCTGTGGCCTGGGCTGCTGGGCTCACGAAATGATCAAGCTCTATCCGCGCCTGCACATTACCGCGATCGACCACAACCCGCGCGTCGTTGCGCAGGCGCAAGCGCTCTGCACGGCTACCGGTTCTAATGTGCCAGTCTTTCTTGTGCAAGATATACGCAAATTGTGGCCCGAAACGTTTGCCGGGCGCACCTTTGATCTGATCCATATGCGCTTTGTGGTAGGGGATATCCTCTTTCACGAGTTTGACCACTTGATCACGAGCCTGGGAAAGCTGGGAAAGCGGGGCAGTAAATTTGTCTGGCGCGAGTGCGAGCTCCCGCTGACAAGTTCGTGCGGCTGTGACTGTCTGGAAAACCTCATACTTTGCGCCCTGCAGTCCCAGGGTCGAGCCTTCTCCGCAAGTTTCAGCTTATCGATAGGTATAGGCGTGTGGATGTCGTATTGGTTGCGGGCCGCTGGCTATCGCATTATCGAGGAAAGGACCGATTATATTGATATTTCCTACGGCAAAGAGGGATATGAAGCGTTCCGGGAACAGGCCTTTGTCTGCTGCGAGATTGTGCGCCCATTTCTTGTGCGCTCGGGAGTCATCGCTGCCTCCGATCTTGATAATGTAATCGCGCAAGTAAGGCAAGAGGTTGCGGATAAATCGTTCTGCGGGGTGCTACCAGTGGTTACAGTATCCTCTCGTTCTACAGTATCCTCTCTTGAATCGTAAGTAAGCTGATAAGGGCCTGCTCCCTACTTTAATAGTATACTCGCAGATCCAAAGGCTAAAGGCGAGGGTAGGGAACAGATCTGAGAGGGTAGCATAAAAAAGTAGAGGGCGATATCAGACTCGCCCTCTACCGCTACAACTTTCTCGACTTGACAATTTTAGCTACTCACATTATACTACTCTCACGAGAGTACTCTTGTGGAGAAAATGATGATTTCACTCTCACGTTTACTAGTGCTTGGCATGCTTGCGCGTGGTCAGATGCATGGCCACCAGATTCGGCGAGAAGCTGAGCTGCGCGATGTTGAGCAATGGGCCGGGATCAGACCTGGAGCATTATATGGTGCCTTGCACCGCCTTGAAGAAGAGGGCTTGATTCAGCCCTCCCATACCGAACAGGCTGGCCGGTTTCCGGCGCGTACGGTTTACTCTATCACCGCCGAGGGACGCAAGGAGTTAGGCATTTTACTGGAAGCCGCGCTCCAACAGGCGGATTTTGCCCTTGGTCCATTTGACGTGGCTCTGCTCGTAGCCGATGCGCTCCCCGCTGATGAGAGGCGCAAACTTATTGCGCGACGTATGGCGCGTCTGAGCGCACAGCTTGAAAGCCTGGTTGCAGACCGCCAGCAACTCAAAGCGCAAGGCCGTTTGGGAGCAGTTGAGGAAGCCCTTATGCGTCATGCAGAGGTCCACCTGGAAAGCGAATTACGTTGGCATGAGGAAGTACAGCCGCTGATCGAACAGCTCGATCAGCTTCCACAACAAAAGGAGTAACCCTATGTCCGAACAGAATATCCACGTAATCCAGCAGTTGTTTGAAGCCTTCAATACTGGCGATTTCACTCTAGCAGAAGCCGTGATCGCCCCCGAGTACCTGAATCATGAAGCGCTCGATGATGAGGAGGAGCGAGCACAACGGCGTGGGCCAGAAGAATTAGCAGCTTCTATCAAGTGGCTGCGAGATGCTTTCTCCGATCTGCACTTCGAGATCCAGGAAGTTATTGCTGCAGGGGAAAAGGTGGTGGTGCGCGCGCTGATGACTGGTAAGCATACCGGGCCGTTTATGCAAGTGGCTCCGACAGGAAAAAATATCTCTTCTGAACAAGTGCATTTGTTCCGCCTGATCGATGGGAAAGTCGCCGAACATCGCGCGAGACGCGACGACCTGGGGATGTTGCTCCAGATTGGAGCCGTGAGCTTTCATGGTTCCCAGGGAGCCGCTTCCTCATCTTATGCGCGCTAAGCAAGCGATTCGCCCGGTTGTACGCCTCTACTTTTGCCTGCGCGACTGGAGAGGCGTGCCATATCCTTCATGGAGGTGAAGAAAGAAGCTGAGGCCTGGTTGGTGGAAAACTAGCTCTGCTGTAACTTTATCCCATAGATTCTATACTACGTATATTTCCGACTAAAGATTTTAATATAAGCATATTAAGTCGATATGTGTCAATGAACCTTTTCACAGACATACTCTATATTTTCTCTATACTTATTTCATAGAGGATTGGAGATCTGTGACATAAGCAACTAGCCTCATGCACCTGCTATTATAATCTAATCCTCTTAATGATTGATATTATAAGGAGATATTGTTAGAAATGCGTCAGAAAACCTTTATTTTGAGTATGCTATGTACGCTCCTGATAGCTGGAATACTGACTGCCTGCGGCTCAACGCCTGCAACAGATACACAAACTCTGCCCACAACATCTACAGCAACCAGCCAGAGCACTCCTACAACAACGAGTAACCAGGCTACAACCACACCAGCCGATGGAGCCAGCCAGCCCACGGCAACTACACCGGCGGCGCCAACGCAGGCATCGAATAATGGTTCGTCTACATTTGACGTAACGGTAAGAAAAATCCCATCCCATCAGGCTGTTGGAAGCACGCTAGACGTTTTGACCACACCACAAGGTTTCACCCTTTACACTCACTTTTTGCGTGGGGCAAGCGGCTTTACCTGTGACGGCGCTTGTGCGAAGATCTGGCATCCCCTGCTCTTCAAAGGCACGGGAGAGCCTACATCCGCGGTAAAGCTTCCTGGTAAATTGAGTGTAGGAAGTGACGCGCTGGGGAATCGGGTCGTCATGTATCAGGGATACGTCCTCTATACAAGCGTGAAGGATAAAGCGCCTGGCGATTCCAATGGAAGCAGGGCTGATAATGATCCCTGGCAGCCCGCCGTTCCTGACGATCCTGTTGGCCTTTAACTGAGAAGAACAAGCATGCTTCGTCGCTTCTTGCCCAATCAGAGAAAGGCGGGGAGCAGGGCTAGTCTGGCTTTGTCCTTGAGCAGCCTCGTATACGTCCAAAGGAAGCAAAAAAGTAGAGGGCGGGTCTCGCAACCACCCTCTACCACTCGCAATCCCGCCGTGCAGTTGATGTGTGCTGGAGTCTGCACAGCGAAATACGGTTTCTGCCCGCCGGGCTATTGCGTATTATTCATGCCCTGGCAGACCTCAAACATGAACCACTTATTTCTTTCTACCTTATCGAGGATATCCTGTAGCAGATTGCTGGTAGGCGTATCGCGATTCTTCTCGCAGACCTCAATTGCGTCGCGTAGAGACTTAGCGATATGGTTATCGTCATCCACAAGCTGACGCATCATATCGCCAGGCGAAACATATTCCCGGTTATCATCCTCGATGGTCTGCAACTCACTGATGTGAGTAACGCTGCGAATCGTCGTGCCACCTACGCGCCGGATGCGCTCGGCCATTACATCAACCGAATCTAGCAGCGCGTCAGCCTGCTCGTCGAGCAGCAAATGATAGTCGCGGAAATGCGAGCCGGACATATGCCAGTGGAAGTTCTTCGTTTTGACATAAAGCGCGAAGGCATCAGCAATCAGCGGATTCACAGCATTCGTTACGGCCTGTACCTCTTGCGGCGTTAGATCGGTTACCGTGGCTAACTGCGCAGGAGCAGGAAAGGTCTTAACCTGGGTACTTGTCGTCGTCGTGGTGTGAGTCCTTTGCTTAGTAGTCATATATACTATCCTCCTCGTTCAGGTGTATGGTGAACAGTTACAATTCCTTCGCCCGAACAAACTGTTAACGGTGCTGGGTGAGAAGATTGTGAGCGCCCTCTTTATTCAAACAGAGCTTAATCAGGTACCGCTTGAGCTGTTTTATGCTGCGGAGACGCATCCCCGTCGTCTTTGCGGCCTTAATGGTTCCGCTCTTAACACGCAGACCTGAACGCAAAGGTTACATGTATTGGGGGATGCTTATAAATTGTGGATAAAGATTAAGCTATCCCCTGGCCTGGCGATACTGCGTGAAGCGGTAAGTGAGTGTGTGAGAGGTACCGGATTTCCGGGTAGGAATGCAGCTATTGGAAGAGGATAGAAAAGTAGTTCTTGCCGAAAGCAAAGGAAATATCTAGTTATGCACCTCAAACAATTAGCGATCCTTAAACAAGGAGTGGAGGCCTGGAATGCCTGGCATAAAGAATTTATTGCAATCCCAGATCATACTATCATTCAATATGTTTCTCCGATTGACCTGAGCGGAGCCGATTTATGTGGTATGGATCTGAGCGGTCTGGAGCTAGATGGCACTAATTGGAAAGTATCTATGTGGGACACATCTCCACGGGTTATCCCCGCGATTGATTTCAGGGCTGCCAGATTCAGGGGTGCCAATTTGCATGGCGCTCGCCTCAGCCATGTCCATTTCGATAGAGCGGATTTCTCGGGAGTCGATTTGGGAGAAGCGATTTTTATTTCGCCTCGATTACGTGACGCCAATTTGAGCCGAGCCAACTTGTCTCATGTCCAGATTGAGGGAGGGTATATGATAAGGGTTGATTTGCGCGAAGCTGACCTGAGCGGCGCTAAATTACAACAAGTCAATGTGGGAGGGATAGATCTGCAGGGAGCTTGTTTACGCGGAGCTGATCTGTGTATGAGCCACACCGGGTTCGATCCCATGGCAAATTTCAGTAGAGTAGATTTGTCGGAAGCCAAGCTGAGCCAGATGGATCTAGATGATGCCCTCATGAAGGAAGCTAATCTGAGCGCAGCCAACCTGACCTTTTGCCAGCTAAAAAGGGCAAATCTTTCAGGTGCGAAGCTGAGATCTACCCATTTGAGTAAAGTGTGGCTGCGTGCTGCTAATTTAGGCGGAGCGGATCTGAGAGGAGCCAGCTTGAGAAACGTGGATTTGAGCGGAGCTTGCTTACATGGAGCTGACTTAAGGGGCTCAGAGCTTGTGGATGTTCGCTTGAGCGGAGCCGATCTGAGGGGCGCTAACCTTGAGGAAGTAGATCTCTCTAGCGCAGATCTGCAGGAAGCGGATCTGCGGGGGGCCAAATTCAACTGGGTCTTTCTGCTCGAAGCTTCGACACGTGGCGTCAATCTTGGTAATATAAAGATAGACATATAAGGCCTCTTTGCAGTTCAACAGTATGAGCATATGACAGAAATTATAGATGCATCAAGCTCTACCATCAGCCCTAAATCGAGGCAGAGAGCGCGGGGTAACAGCAACCTCGGCTATCGTTGATTTGGAAGATCCAGGTAAGCAAGCTTTGCATAACTTTATCTTGCCTGCTGTGTGTTGCTGTAGAAGGGGCAGAGCCGTAGGCTGATTAGAGCTATTATAAGCAGGATTTTGGATAGATAGCGCTAATTGTTATGAAAATAACTGCAAATAATAGTATAGTAGGACAAATGCTCGCAAATAATAGTATAAGAGACAAACACTCGCAAATTTCTCAGTAATATGCTATTTTTACAATAGGGTTAAAAAGATTAATTAAGACTACATGAACAAATATTGAGAAAGCGATACATAAGAAAAATGGAAGAAGAACTTACTGCTCAAGATATCCCGCAAGAAACACGCTATCCGATCGATGTAGAGAATGTGGCCGAGATGGCTCGTCTGGCCCGCCAGGCGCGGGCCATTACTATTACCATAGGTCTGCTGCCGGCTGAGATAGAGCTTGATGATGGTCAATCCGTGCTGGATATTGGTTGTGGTCCGGGTGAATGGGTGCTTGCGCTGGCAAAGCTACATCCCGATACGCAGATAAGCGGGATCGATATATCCAAAGCGATGACACAGCATGCTCGTTCTCTGGCTCAGAAGGATGGAATACCTAATGCGCACTTTAGAGTCATGGATGCAACGCGATCGTTAGTCTATGCCGACGCTAGCTTTGATCTGGCCCACGCGCGCATCGTAAGCAGCTTTCTCTCGCCAATCCTGTGGAGACAATTGTTGCGTGAATGCTATCGCGTGCTCAAGCCAGGTGGTATATTTGTAGGTGTGGAGAGCGACGACGTAGGAAGTTCGAACAGCCCTTCCCTCTCGCGCTTGATGAGCTTATTTATGAGCGCTCTGCAGAAAGCTGACTTTTGTTTTACCCGAGCTGGCGAACATTGCGGCATTGTGCCTATGTATCCCTATTTGCTCAAAGAGGTTGGCTTTAGCGGGGTTCGGCGCGAGCCCTTGTTGCTCGACTATTCCTATGGGGCGCCGGCCTATGCCGAAATGACCCAGAACTGGGCTATCTCCTACAATCTCATGAAGCCATTTCTTGAGCGCTTGACTGGAGAGAGCCAGGATGCGCTTGAGGCGTTGCGTCAGCGCGCTATCAAAGAAATGCAGGCACCTGATTTTTGCGCAGCTATCTTTCTCCAACGCATCTGGGCCCGCAAGGCAGCACGCGAAAATGGCGATAATTGAGGATCTTGCGCGCGCCAAGGTCGGAGCAATTCGACCTTCATGCCAGGCCCTGATAAGCCAGTAGCGTTCCAGGAAGAAAGTTGCTTAGCAAGCGGGAACGAGAGAATAGCGTAGAAGGAGTCAAGTTATCGATGGCACAAAGCCCTGAACAGATGGCTGCCGAATATCGAGGGTATGCGGAAGCCTTTAAAGATCAAAGCGTCGTAGAAGCTTATCGCTATCGTCATGCCTATCCAGGCGAACTCTTCAGCATCCTTGATGAACTGGCAGGAGCACAGCGTGCCAAAGTCCTCGACGTTGGCTGTGGGCGCGGCGATATCGCGCGCAATCTGGTTGCGCTGGTCGAGCGCGTGGATGCCGTAGACGTGTCGCTACAGATGATTCAAAAGGGGAAGCAGTTGCCCAACGGCGACCATCCTCGTTTGCACTGGTTGCACGGGCGGATTGAGGAGGTAGAGCTCGATCCGCCATATACTTTGATCACGGCCGGCGACAGCATTCATTGGCTGGATTGGTCACTCATCATGCCCCGCTTTCAGCAAATCCTTGCAAAAGGCGGATATCTGGCCCTGGTCGAGCGCTGGGCCGAGCCAGATCCCTGGTCCATACTCAGCGAGCTTCTGCCCCACTATAGAACCGATAAATACTATGCGCAGCAGCTTGGGTTGGAAAAGCAAAACCTGTTTCAAAAAGTGGGCGAGCGCAAGACCAGTGCCGAAGCATTTGCGCAATCCATCGATGACTATATAGAATCCTACCATTCGCGCGTCGGCTTCTCCCGCGAGCGCATGGGACAGGAACGGGCCGCCGCCTTTGATAGGGAGGCGCGCAAGCTGCTTCAGCAAGCCTACCGCACGGGCACGATCACCTTCCAGGTTGGCGCACGGGTTATCTGGGGCTTTCCACAGAAGCCTTAATCTTTCAATAAAGGCTTGGCGCGCCAGGAAGAAACTGGAGGTCGAGATAAGCACCGACCTCCGCTTGCAAATCAGCCTTTAGTCGTGAGGGCTATCGCTTTGCTTAACGCTCGAAGCTGCCGAGCGCACCTGGGGCGCTATTGTGGCCGTGCTTTGTGCATGCTTGCTCTCACGCACAACCGAAAAGATGATGGCTAGCACGCAGATCAGCACAGAAGCTAGAAAAGCATGGCTCATGCCATCTGTAAAGGCGCGCGAGATCGAGGCCTGTAAATGGCCAACCGTACCAAGGAAGACAGCATTTACCAATTGGGGAGGCATTGAGGAGGCAGCTACAGCCAGAGCGAGGGCAAAGCTACAGATCATGCCCACGTTGCGCATTGTATTTAAAGTTGCCGATGCAACGCCCAGGCGCGTACGAGGTGCCGCGCCCATCGTCGTGCTGGTGTTGGGTGACCAGAATAGCGCTCCGCCTAAGCCCATCAGCGTAAGGGCCAGAGCGAGAATAATATATGTAGTAGTTGGCGTGAGAAAGATCAGGACGACCAGGGCGAGGGCCTGAATGACGAGGCCGACCGAGGCTGGTGTTGCACCTTTGAAACGATCGTGATCGGCCCAGCGTCCCCCAAAGGGTGAGATCAATGAAGTGAAGAGGGGCAAGGGCAGAATGAGAAAGGCCGCACTTAGCGCATCGTAGCCGCGTACCCCTTGTAGATAAAAGATCAGCAGAAAGTTCACGGCAAACATAGCCAGAGATTGCAGCGTTGCTGCTGCCACCGAGAAAGCATAGACGCGATTATCGAAGAGATGTAAGTCAAGGATCGGATTTGGCGTGTGTCGCTCCCATAAAATAAAGGCCACAAAGGCAATGATGGTAACTGCAAAGAGCGAAAGCACCATGGGCGAGAACCAGCCAGCCCCAATGCTACTCATCAAGCCGAGTAAGAGGCAAATCAAGCCAACGCAGAAAAGAAGTGCTCCCAATAGATCAAAGCGTTCGCCACGTGGGTTGGGCGCGATATCGTGCAGGAGCAGATAGGCGGCCAGCGTCCCGATAATCCCAATGGGGAGATTTACAAGGAAGATCCAGCGCCAGCTTGCCACCGCTAAAATAAAGCCGCCAAGGACCGGCCCCAAAACGCTGCCGGCCCCCCAGGTAATAGAATTAATTCCCATAGCCTGGCCACGCTGCTCCGGCGGAAAGACCTCTGTGATGATGGCCATCGAATTGGCCGAAAGCATTGCTCCGCCTGCTCCTTGAAGCACACGTGCTCCGATAAGCATCGTATCACTAGCCGAAAAGCCACAGAGCACAGAACCAAGGGTAAAAATAACAAAGCCAAGATTGTAAAGCCTGACCCGGCCAAACATATCTGCAAAGCGCCCGAAGGTAAGCTGAAAGACTGTATTTACCATCAGGTAGCCCATGATAACCCAGGTCATGCGAACAAGATCAGAATGCAGATCCTGGAGCATATTGGGCAGCGCTAGAATAACGATAGTTGTATCGATGGCGGCCATGAGCGAACCAATTGTCGTGACGGTCAACGCAATCCACTTGTAAGCGGGCTTCTTCATGAATTTGCATCCTTTACCTGCAGAGGTTGTACAATCTATCTTGTTGTACAAATTATATGTCTATGATTTAGTAAAATGTAAGTTGTCCAAAAGTACAGTCCACTTATACGCTGTAATTTTATGCTCCATGTTTCACGTAATATTTCAAAGAGAGAAGTGCAGGAAGGTTGCCTCGTACCACTGGGATTACTGCACGACAAGATCAGCAAGCTGTGTTATGCGATGCAGATGCGCTTGCATGGTACAGAGGCCTCCTGCTACCCATTGCTAAGTACTTTACCCTTTTATATAATGAGCAAGCGGGCCAGTGATGCATCTGCAGCTGGAAGAGAGGCACAGGACGAGCCCGCAAATATAGAAGAGAGAGCTATTGTATGCAGAATGAGCCGAAGAAAGAAATTACCGGTACCTATTATGTGCAGGATAGAAAGAGCCTGCAAGAGCTTGAGCGCTTGACGATTCAGGGCCAGATGATGACGCGGGAAATGGGTGGTTTGTTGCCAGAGCAAGAAGATCCGAGCCGCTTCCAACGTGTGCTCGACATTGCCTGTGGACCTGGCGAGTGGATTATTGAGATGGCCAGGACCTATCCCCATATGACGCTTATAGGCGTAGACATCAGCTCTAGCATGATCGAGTATGCGCGCGAGCAGGCGCGTGTCCAGCATGTTGATGATCGTGTCGAGTTTCTGGTTATGGATGCCCTGCTCATCCTTGAATTTCCCGCTGTCTTTTTTGACCTGGTTAACTTGCGCTGCTGCGTTGGTTTTATGCGCACCTGGGACTGGCCGAAGATGATAAGTGAAATGCGGCGCGTTACCCGCTCGGGTGGCATCGTGCGCGTCGCTGACGCGGAAGCAGAGGCCGGCCATACACGCAATGCTTGCCCGGCGCTTACCCAGTTCTCTACCCTGTTCTGCCAGGCTCTCTATGAAGCTGGACACCTTTTTGAAGCGGTGCCTTCAGGTTTGACGGCTCACCTGGTTCCTCTCCTCCAGCGCCATGGATGCAGAAACGTGCAGACCAGAACCTCTCCCATGATCTATCAGGCAGGTGAACCTTCAGGCGAGGCCTTTTATCGGGATATGAAGCGGGCCTTCCAGACTTTGCGTCCCTTCATTTTAAAATGGAGCGGTAAACCCCAGAAAGACGAATATGAGAGCCTATGCCAGCAAGCGTTAGAAGAGATACAGGGCAGCGACTTTTATAATACCTGGAATATGCATACTGCCTGGGGGATCAAATAAGCTAAAGAAAAGTAACATATTGGCATATTGTGTGGGTAAGAGAGCCGAGATCTATCGGCCCTCTCTTTTTGGAAAACGTTCTGACCTAACGGGACAATATATGGACGAGCGTTGATTCTAGCTTGTCGGTAGTAGCCAGCGGCGTACGCCAGGCAATAAAGCCGTCTGGGCGCACCAGGACAGCGCCGTTACAATTGATTCCATAAGTTGTAAGGAACTGCTCATCCTCGTCGCTATAAGCTGTGCCCGACCCGATCTGGTAAACGTCAAGAGCAAGGCCCAGTTTGTTTTTTACTTTCTTAGTAGCCTCTTGCCAGTCTATACCGGCAGCGCCCGTGAGCAAGACGAAGTTCTTGCCGTAGAGATCAAGTATTGAGATCCGTTTGGCATTGTGCATCAGCCAGATATGCGGCGCACGTGTACCAGGACGGCTGGATGGCCTATTTTCGTAAAGCACGCCGTTGTCTTCTCCCTCGGCGATAATCGCCGTCGAACGATAGAGATAACCAGAGGCCACGCTAAGCGCGCTTGGGGCTGGCGCATCAGGATCTTTACGCACACGTGCTAGCATCTCTTGCGCGCTCTGCGCAATCGCCTCTCGGTGCTCATGGTTGGGTAAACGATAGGCATATAAGCCGGTAGAAAAGCTGACAGCCAGGTTAGCTACTATCTGACGCTCTTCTGCATAGCTAGTGAGAAGCTCAGGATGCGCTGTACCTTTAAGCACAGTGGCCAGCTTCCAGGCCAGATTGTGGGCATCAGCAATTCCTGTATTTGCCCCAAAGCCTCCCATCGTCGTCATCACATGCGCCGCATCCCCGGCCAGCAAGACGCGTCCCTGCTGAAAGCGCTCGGCCACGCGCGAAGCCAGCTCCCAGTAGAGCGTACTTATAATCTCCACAGGTTGGTCAGGAATACCAATGGCGGCCCGAACCAGTTCAAGGCAGCGCTCAGGCGAGAGAGCGTCGGGTCGTTCTCCCGCGCGAGGTTTAAGGTTAGCCAGTAAGGCCCAGCGTACCCCGCTGTATCCCATAATGCCCTCGACAGTTGGATTGTTTACGAAGCAGAGGGTAATCTTGCGTCCTCCCAGTTCTTTGCTCAGATCGGTGCGGAACAGAATACTGATCCAATCGCCCAATATCCCATAACCATGTGATGGAATGTCAAGCTGCCGACGAATAGCACTTCGATTGCCATCGGCAGCGACAAGGTAGCGAGCACGAACCCGAAACTCTTTGCCGGTTGCCAGCTCGCGGATCTGTGCGCTAACCCCTTCGTCATCTTGTCTAAAAGACAGCATCTCGGTCCCGAAGCGGATATCGCTGCCCAATGTAGATGCGTGCGCGCGCAAAATGGGCTCAAGCTTATCCTGACCGAGCATGGCCATCCTGGTAGGGCTGGGAAAAGGGTTTTCCTGCTGAAATTGCTGATGTGCGCGTGTCTCTGTAGTATCAAGCACTTTTCCTGTCAGGCTCTCTACGCGTAGTCCCATTTCTCCCAGCTGTTCCGGGGGCGTCTCCAATGCAAAGATTTCCTCCTCAATCCCTACCTGACGAAACAGCTCCATTGTTCGCGCATTAAATCCGCCCGCGCGGCCATGAATTGAGGTAGTGGCGTGCCGCTCAACTAACAAAGAAGGAATACCGTGCCAGGCCAGAAAGAGCGCCGTGGAGAGACCCACAACGCTACCACCCACAATCAAAACCGGGACCTCTTGATCATAAGTTGTCGTATATTCACTCATCATGCTTGCTCCAATCTTTACTCAACATGCTTTGTGGTCATGGATCAGCAGTATAGAGTGTGGGAGGGTGAAACAGCATCACCCGCGCGCGTGGTTTTTGCGCGCAAAGAGAAAATGCAAATGTGGAAATAGATTATATTTCGTCCCTAAAAAAGAGATGTTGAACTTCTCCTCGCAGCAGCTCAAGCTCTTCTTTCACCCTTGCGATTGTTTGGGGAACAAAAAGACATGGAATTTCTTATAGCCATTATTGTTTATGTGCGAAGGAGGCACGTGAGGCGCGGAGGTGGGACGCGCAACCGCCCTCGCTGCCTTGCTTTGATAAAAGCATAGTATTCTGCCGCTCATATCGAATGCGAAAATGAGCAAGAGAGAAACCGCAGCAAGCTGTCCCTGAAGCTGTTAAGGTGAGCTGCTTGCCCTTTCAGACTATCTCTGCCTTTTCAGTGCAGGGTGCATGTTTGCGCGCAAGAAGTCTGCGGGATGGCGCCCGGCGTGAACTGATTGGCCGCGTTCTGGAAGGGCCATGTGACGTTAGCGGGTCTCGCCTGGCCCCTCAATTTGTTTCTGCTGAGCGTTGGGGCCCTCCAACTGAAGCTGTCGTTTCATCGCCTCCAACTGGTCATCCACGTTTTGCTGAGCTGCTATCTGGCGTAGCTCACGATCCAACGTATCGCCGGAACCAAGTAGATTGGGCTCCTCAAGCGTGCCCTGCTCAATTAGCGCTTCCATCGCATTGGCCCGAGCCTGCATCGAGAGCACTTTATCCTGTGCCCGCTGCATAGCCAGATTCATCTCCGACATCTCTTCAGAGATACCAGTGACAGACTCATTAATTTTCACCTGGGCCTGAGCCGCACTATACTGCGCTTTGACCATCTCCTTCTGCGTTCGGAAGGTCTCAACGCGAGCCGCAATAGTTCGTTCCATATCTAGTAAGCGCTCTTTTTGCGCTACTAACTGATCAATCTGCTGCTGATAGCCATCGATCTGAGTTTGTAGCGTCTCTTTTTTCTGTAGAGCCAGGCGGGCCAGATCTTCCCGCTTAGCCTGAAGCGCTTGCAAGGCCTGCTGACTAAGCCGATTGACCTGCTGCTGAATCTGCTCGGACTGGATCTCCAGACGTTTCTCATTCGTCACGACATCAGCGATAGCGCGCCGTAAGTGTTGCAATTGTTCGAGCTGTTTTTGGTATGAATAGTCCATCACCTGTCCGGGATCTTCAGCTTTATCCAGGGCTGCATTAGCCCGGATACGGAAGAAGTTGGTAAGACGCGAGAAAAAGCCCATGGTCCTTGCTCCTCTTCAGTACTGCGGCATAAATTTCCAAGGTGGTTACGCAGTTCCATTTTACCGTCGAAGTCTCCTTGCGTTTATGATAACATAGACGTGATAGCACATAAACTATCAAATAGATAAGATCAAAACATGAGGAAAAGAGCGCTATGCTCCAAAACGCTGAAAAGTGCTACACGCCTCGTTTATGCTAAGGAAGGAGAGAGCGCATGCACGATGAGTTAAGTGAGCCATTACAAGTAGAGGTGCTTGCCGCATCGCTGCGTGCTAATAGTACCGATCTCAAGGCTTTTCTAGAGGCGCTGGCCGTCAAGCTGGAGGGTTCGCTCCCCAATCAAACTGCTGTGATACGCCACAGCAGTCTATTTTCGCGCGAACATCCAGTGAGAGAGATACTGATTACCCTTGGTGATAATCAGTATCGCATTGCAAAGGAGCGGCAAGGGCCGCTGATGACTACCCGTGCTAAAGTGGTTCGTGGTATTGTGCTCAAAACTGATCAGATACCAATGGAGCAATGGATCGAAGAACTAGCGGCTGGACTGGCCGAGGAAGCCATGCGCAGTACGCAGGCGCGTGTGGCCCTGGAGCGCTTCTTATTATAAAAGCCAGGTTACCATGCTGCATAGCAGACCGTCGAGCCGGCTGTGTTTTCAATGCTAAGGAGATTGTATATGCCTTTGTGGAAGCGGCCTTCTCCAGAGGAAAAACAACGGCGCCTTGAGGAGCAGCGGGAAGCTGAAGAGAGCCGTCAAGCATTAGAAGCTGGCGGACTGCCCCTCAAGGCCAGGGTACGCCTGAACGAAGAGATGAGCGCAGGCCATCCCCTCTTCACGAGCGATCTCAGCACTAACGAGTTTCTGCTCACGCGTCAACTTGGATATCAGCCTCTCAGCCAGGTAATGGGCAGTTCTATCTACCATGTAGGCTGGCAGTACGCCCGCAGATATACCTGGAATACGAGCGCGAATGAGTTGATCACCTTGTCGCAAGCGCATCAGCATGCAGCTCAACTGGCGCTGGGCAGATTACAGCAAGAAGCAGCCTTGCTTAGAGCTCATGGCGTTATTGGCGTGCGTTTTACTCAGCGTCGCTATGAGTGGGGGAGCCATTTATTAGAATATACGGCCATTGGGACCGCTATAAGGCTTCCGCAATCTCCCCTTGGCGCGCAGCCTTTTATTAGCGATCTCTCCGGCCAGGAGTTCTGGACACTGCTGCAGGCTGGCTATTATCCGACTGGCGTTGTGACTGGCTATTGCTCGTATTATGTTTCACTGGGTAGCAGAATGACCCAGCAGCTGAAAGGCTGGTGGGGAGTGGGTGGTGTGAACCAGGAAATTGTGCCTTTTGCCCAGGCAGTTTATACAGCGCGCCATCTCGCTATGACGCGAGCCGATGCGATGGGCAAGAACTTACAAGCCGTGGGGATCGTAGGGATGCATATTGAGAATGAGCGAAACGTTATCGAATATGAGACCGATAATCCCTCCGCCAAATACCTTGATTTGTTCATGCATTTTGCGGTCACGGGAACCGCGATTGTGGCCAGGAAAAAGGAGCATCACATCCCATCTCTCAAACCGACCCTGACCTTGACTGATTTGCGTCCTGGCTATTATGGGCAGAATCGCGAACTGACCTTTAATGAAGAATGATTAGCTTCATCTCGCTATAAATAATCTAAGGAGTTATTGACCCATGTCTCAACAGGTGCCTCCACAGGGAAATGATTTGCCGGTCCATGCTCATGAGCGGCTTGTGAGCATGCGTAGTGATGCTCAGCATCGCGGGCTTTTTACAAGTGACTTGAGCGTCAATGAATTCTTACTGGTACGCGAAGCTGGCTTTGACCCAGTAGGATTAGTGGTTGGAAGCTCGATCTATCATATTGGATATCAGCGGGCCAACTGGAGCCAGAATCAGGAGATGGGCGTGCTGACTCAGGCGATGTATCATGCCCGTGAACTGGCGATGACGCGCATGGAAGAGGAGGCCAACGAGCTTGGCGCGGATGGGATTGTTGGCGTGCGCCTGGAAGTTACGCGCCACGAGTGGGGTGAGGCCCTTGCCGAATTTGTCGCAATCGGGACCGCAATTCGGGCGCGCAATGGAAAAGCTTTCCGCAATGCACACGGCATGCCCTTTACCTCGGATCTCTCCGGGCAGGATTTCTGGACGCTGCTGCGCGCTGGCTACAGGCCCGTGGGCATGGTTATGGGGAATTGCGTCTATCACGTTTCTCACCAGGGCCTTGGACAGTGGTTTAATCAGGTGGGGCGAAACGTTGAGATGACTAATTATACCCAGGCCTTATATGATGCTCGCGAACTGGCAATGGAGCGTATGCAGTCTGAGGCGCTGGGCCTGAATGCTCAGGGCGTCGTTGGCGCGCAGATTGTTGAGCACAGCCATGGCTGGGGTTCGCACGTTATTGAGTTTTTTGCTGTTGGCACTGCAGTAATTAGCATTTCTGAAGAGCATCAGATCTCGCCCCCTTCCCTTTCCTTACTGCTCAATGACTGATAGCTGTCTTCACAAGGATCGAGTCGGTGGCTAACAAGCTGTTAAGGAATTTTTGAGGAGGGGAATTCCTCCTGAGAAACGTTAAGGCAGGCAGGAAGTAATATAAGTGGATTTGTCAGGAATAAGATCGGGGAGAGGCGCCCAAGCGCCTCTCCTTTATTGGTAGGTGAGCAACCAGCCCTGTACCCTCGTGGAAGCTATGCCCGCTTGGGCAGTTCCTGCAGTGACCAGCTATTGCCATCGGGATCACGAAAGTAGGCAAAGTCTGCCCAGGGCTGTACATCGATCTCACTGATCTCCACACCTCGTTTGAGCAGTTCTTCACGAGCAGCTTTTATATCCTCGACGACCATAAGGATAGCAGAGAGCGATCCGGGCTTCTTCTCAGTGAGACCCTTGCCGATAGCAATAGAGCAGGCTGAACCCGGAGGTGTTAGCTGAACAAAGCGTATGTCTTCGCTAACCACATGATCATGATCGGCATGAAAACCAATCTTCTCGGTATAAAAAGCCTTTGCCCGCTCAACATCTGAGACTGGAACAATAATCAGTTCAATTTTCATCTGGATCATCTTCATAATGCCCCGCCCTTTCCTCGTATGCTCTTGCGTTTAACGGTTCTTCTACTTACTAGTATAGGCATTAAGGGGTCGTACCCAAAACCCGGGGCTAGACAAGAGAGATTCCCAGCGGTGATAGGATAAACCAAAACCCAATCTTGTCACCGAAAGGAACCTCTCATGCAGATACAAGTATCGCTCACGTTGGACGTGAATGCAAACGCAAGCCTAACGCAAATGGAAGAACAGGTCAAAGAAGCAGGCCATCGCTGGATGCGCCAGGCCCTCAAAGAAGTGGTTGGGCAGTGGGAACAGGCTCATCGATCCTGCCGGGCATGTGGGAGCACGCAGGTACGCACGGAAGGCACCGTAGGCAGAAACATCCAGACCCTCTTCGGTCCGGTGTATCTGGCTCGTCGTCGGTTTCGCTGCCAGCAGTGCGGGCAACGATGCTGTCCGTCCAATGGGCTGCTTTCGCATGTCCATCTGAGCCGTGTGACCGAACCCTTACGTGAGGCGGCGATGATGGCAGGAGCCTCCTGGCCCTATCGGCAGGCCGCTGGTTGTCTCAAGCGGCTGACGGGAGCCCAGATCAGTGCCGAAGCCATCCGTTTGCTCACGAATGCAGAAGGCAAGGCAGCGGCTCACCGTCAGGCCGAACACACGGCCTCCTCGTCCCCCCAATCTGCGTCCAGTCAGCCAGCCCCAGCCGATGAGCGCTGTGTGATTGGGTTGGATGGGGGATGGGTGTGCAATAGAGAAAAACGAGGGGGCATGGAAGGAAAAATCGGAGTGATTGCCAGTGGACAGGTCTGGGGGAAAGAGCCAGAGCAGCCCAACGGATCGATGACCTGGATCGAACTGAACCGGTATATGGAGCAGCATCATCACCCTGCAAGGCAGCGGAGCCGTTGGAAAAGGCGTCGGTACGTCGCCACTTTTGCAGATGCTCGCGCCATAGGCGAGCAAGCGGCGTATGCGAAAGAAGCCCTCGGGTTGCACCATCATCGGACCATTGTGGTGGCAGATGGAGCTCATTGGATCAAAAAAGAAGCAACGATGCACTTTCCCGATGCCCAGTGCATTTTGGACTGGCCGCATCTGTGGCGAACGGTGCGCACAGCGGCCAACCTTGTCGGAATGCTGACCCAACACAGCCAACACGAGCACGCACGCGTGGTGAACCAGTTGGAAACATGGCTGTGGAAAGGCGAGGTGGAACGGGCTCAAGAGGTGCTCAAGCAGTGGCGAAGCGAGTTGGCTGGACCGCATTCTCATCGGCTGACCGCTCTGCGGCAAGCGATCACGTATCTGGACAGGCAGCGAGAGTGGATTGGGTCGTATGAATACTGGAAGCACCAAGGCTATCCGGTGGGCAGTGGCATCATCGAGCGAGCGGTGGCGCTGGTAATCAATCGGCGGATGAAGCGGCGTGGCATGCGCTGGTTGCGCCGCAATGCCACCGCCGTGGTGGCGTTACGGGTCGACCTGCTCAATCACGATTGGTCGATGCCTGCCTCTACTCGGGTCTTCCCCTAAATGGTTGAGGTGGCCCCAGGTTTTGGGTAGAACCGCATTAAGGCGGTCATAAATAGCCCTTGTTTTTATGAATATTCCTGCAAAGGAAAACTGCGTAAGGTCAGAGATACGCTTGAAGCTGGCAGAGAGCATGAGACCATAAAAAAGGTCATATTGCTCCATGGCTAAGCCAAAAATTCAGATGTTATAATTTCATGCTTCGCCTTAAAATAACTATTAGATGATTCGAAAAATATATGGTATATTTATCTGTTGACGTACAGGATATAATAGCTCTAATCTTATAACGCGTTTTACAGGTTGCCTGAGTGAGCCCAGGCCAGTTTTGCATATAAGCACTCGAAACACAGCAAACACAACAATTGATGAACTTGCCGAAGAGCAGCTAACTTTTGCGCGGGAATGGCTCTCATAGGAGATTGCCAGGGCGACGAACCGCGTTTCTAGCGCTCCCCCGTTAGGGGCATTTCCTCTGCGAAGGCGTTCTTCCCTCCCACGCCTGGACGCAAGGGATATCCAGAAAGGAACGGTCATGAACGGCAGAATCACCTACCATCAACAGGTTAGCTATTGTGGTAAAGAGCGTTGTCGCAAGTGCCGCGAAGGCATCGGTCATGGCCCGTACTGGTATGCTTATCAAACTGTGAACGGGCATACCACGCGTACTTATATTGGCAAGCATCTGCCTCCCGAAGTACAAGCCTCGATTGCTTCTCCCGCCTCATCCACTTTAGCGCCGACTGCAGCTCCTGGCCTGACCCCTGAACTTGAGACAACTTCCTTGCGTATTTATACCCTTGGCCAATTTCGCCTTGAGCGGCGCAGTGGGCATGAGTTAGCTGTATGGCAGCCTGTCACTGATATCGCATGGAAACAGTCCCAGGTGCGTAGCCTGCTGGGTTATCTCTTGACCAGCCCCGAGCGTAAGCTCAGTCGCCAACAGATAATTGAGACCTTGCGCCCTGGAGGCTCCGTGGATACCAGAGTGGCGATGAGTAATCTGCACCGCCTGGTACATCGCCTGCGCCAGATATTAGGCCACCAGCGTAGCGGCCAGATTCAGGAAGTGCTGTTGCATACAGAGGGAGAGTGGCTTGTCTTAGCCGATCAATCTCGTCTCTGGGTAGACGCTGACGCTTTTGAGGCCTTGCTAGTTGAAGCGCGTAGAGGGAAGAGTCGCGAAAATAGTGCCGGTGGTGTGCATGAAGGCTTTGGCGACAGCACGCGCGAGCAGCTATTGAAGAATGCTGTAACACTCTATAGAGGGGATTTTTTGCCCGAAGAGCGTCAATCCAACTGGGTGCTGGCCAGGCGCCAATCTTTACGGCGCAGCTGGGCCGGGCTATTGCTGGACCTGGCCGATGTATATTTGTTGCGAAACGAGATGATGGAGGCAATGGAGCTCCTTGATCGGCTTCTGGCCAGCGATGGCGCCAATGAGGCAGCTGTACAACGCCTGATGATCGTGCTAGCCCAGCTAAAACGCCGGGGCGAGGCCTTGCGCGCCTATCATCGGCTAGAGGATATCTTGCGTCGAGACTATCATGCGCAACCTTCAGAGGAAACCAGGGCCCTGTATGAAGCTGTGCGCCAGGGCGATAATATCAACGGTTTGCTGCATGTGTGGGGACCCGGCAAGCAAACGAGCAGCGGTATTGAGCAGCTAAAAGGAAAGCGGGAGGCGGTTGCTGAGTTACGCCCGGTACCGTTGCATCAGATCAATAGAACTGAGCTCATTGTTGAGCCTGCTGAGAAGATAACGATGCCTACCGGGCGCCATCCCCAGAGCCCGCTGATTGGACGCGAACGGGAAATGGAAGCCTTACACCTATTGCTACAGGCTATTGAGCAAGGAGCATGGACTCCATCTATAGGTCTCAGGCGCACAGGTGGGCTGCCTCTGGATACCCAAAGGCGCCCTCAGTGTATTGTCTTGAAGGGCGAAGCGGGCATAGGCAAAACAAGGCTGGCCGAAGAGATAAGCCGTGAGGTGCAGTTACAGGGCTGGACAGTAGTCTGGGGGCGGGCCTTTGAGCAGGAAAGCGGTATTCCTTATCGTTTGTGGACCAACATATTGCGTAGATTGCTTAATTCAAATGTAGGGACTGGCTTGCTATCAGGGCTACCTTCCTCCGGGCCTGCAGAGCCGTTACAAGAAGCACAGCTGCGACCTCTGGCCGCCTTGCTCCCGGAATTAGCGCCGCTATCCTCGGCCAGGCGTTTGGCAAGTGGCGGTGATGAAGATCTGGTGGGTGTCGGAGTACAGGAGCATGGTCGAAGAACTTTGCATGTTCAGCAAGAGCAGCTTCATTTGCAGGAAGCAACTCTGGATCTGCTGGCACGCATCAGCGGAAGCGCACCCTTATTGATTGTGCTTGATGATATCCAATGGGCCGATAACGCTAGCTGTGATCTTATGGGGTATTTAGCCCGTCATCTCTATGGTTTGCCTATTGTGCTATTAGCGACGTGTCGCGAGACAGAGCTCCCTGTCCATCCCCAGCATCCATTGCTTGAGCTGATTGCCCATATGCAGCGTGAACATACGATAAGGTCCTTGGAGCTTGAGCCGCTTACAAGCGAGCAGATTGGTAAGTTGGTGGGGCATTTGCCCGCCCCGGTCGTGCAGCATATCCAGAAACAGGCGGCTGGTAATCCATTTTTTGCCGAAGAAATGGCTTCTACCCCGCCTCCTAGCTTGCCCCAGACTGTGGCAGGAGCCCTGGAGCATCGCATGAGTAAGCTAAGCAATTCCTGCCAGAAACTTTTATGCAATGCGGCAATCCTTGGCGGTTCTTTCCAGTTTCCCGAGATCTATGCGATGGAGAGTACAAGTATGGAGGCCGATGAGGATACTGTGCTTAGTCTTATTGAGGAAGCTCTACAATCGCGGGTGCTGGCAGAAGAAGGCAGCGGGACGCAATACTCCTATCATTTCTGGCATCCTCTCATGGTAAGCTATTTATATGAACAGGTCTCTGCGACCAGAAGGGCAAGGCTGCATAAACGGGCTGCCGAGATGCTGCAGCGTATGCATCGGGGTCGCACCGAAGAAGTTGCCGCTACTATCACGCATCATCTTGTAAAGAGCGGAGCCGAGCCCGCAGAGATTGCACACTATGCTGAGATAGCCGGGGATCGCGCGTATGCGCTCTCCGGCTATGCCGAGGTGGGAACGACCGCCGGCTATGCCGAGGCCGTGCGCTACTATAAACTGGCCCTGGAACAGTTGGAACTTGTTGGCAGGGATGAAGAGCCGAAGCATCGTATTTATCTATTAGAGCGCCTGGCTGAGTGCACAATGATTCGTGGGAGCTTTACAGAGGCTCGTCATTTATACGAGCGCCTGCTGGAATTGCGTAAAGGCAATGCGCAATATCTTATTGAGCGTGTTACCTCGCCGGTGCGTGAAGCGGAAATCCAGGCTCTATTGTGGAGCGAAATTGCTTGGACCTGGCGCTACACTGGCGATAGCGAACAGGCCAGAGTATGTTGTAAACAGGGAGAGCAGGTGTTACGCGATGCCGGGGTGGTTACCGGGCCAGCCTGGGCTCGCTTGCTCTATCAGCGGGGGCACCTCTACTGGTATGAAGGGCTCTATCAAGAAGCCTGGGAACTGGGGCAACAGGCTATCGCGTTATTTGAAGAGGTACAGAAACCTGTGACCGGCACTTTAGGTTCTCCTACTGCTGTAGCACAAGGAACACGTATTCAGCGCTCCCTGCAGGGCGATCCGGTTGATCTAGGATTGGCCTATAAACTCCTGGCCGGTCTGGCCCTATATGAGGGGCGCTTAAATGAGGCCCTGGAATATCTAAATACGGCGCTGGCAATCTTTGAACAGTGTGATAACAAGCGCCGCATTGCCCACATCTCTTGCGACCTGGGTCATGTCTATCTTAAGAAAGCTGAATACCAGGAGGCCCAGGCCTCGCTGCGGCGATCCCTCAATCTTGCCGAACGAATTGGTGAAGATCCTTTGATTGCCGTTGTGGCTAGCAATCTTGGTGAGCTTGCCGCCTGCTCTAAAGAGTATAAAGAGGCAGAAGATCTCTATAAGCGCGCCATTGCTCAGGCTGAGCAGATCAATGACCGTGAGTATATCAGCCTGTGGAACGTGGGATTAGCTACAGTATTTCAAGAGCAGGGAAGGTTAGATGAGGCGGCGGTTTGCGTCAGGCGAGCCTTGCGTATTGGGCGGGCCATAAATAACCATCCATGTATAGGCGGCGCGCTCGTCGCCCTTGGCAATCTGCGCATAGCCCAATCCCTGGCTGTGGGTAAATTTAGTAGCGGGCATAAGCGCTTACTCCATCTCGCCTGTATAGACGCGCGACGCGCTCTCGCCTTGACGAGATTGGGCGCTGAAACCAGAATTAGAGGGCAATTAGTGCTGGCTCAAGTATCATCGCTAACCGGAGATAAAGAGCGCGCGCGCAAAGAACTCAATCTGGTAAGCAAAGACGCGCGGCACTGCCATCTGAAAGCCATAGAAGCTCAAGCAAAAAATCTCCTCAATGAACTGGCGAATGAGCACTGAAGCAAAGGTGTATCTTACAAAGTGCTCAACCGCAAAGACGCGCTCTCAGGACGCTTTCCTTGCACCAAATGGGAGCGGTCATCCTGTAAAGGTCAGGCGAGTTCGTTATAGGCGTCCATAAAAAACGCGACGTCTACCTTCCTTAGACCAGTTATCCCGTGTCAGTGGAGGATGTCTTTGCTGGGACCACCCGTGATAGCGAACTCGTGATATGCATTAAAAACCACCTGCTAAGCCGGCTTGATTGAGTATACTGCTGGTAGGCTTACAGTCCAATGCTGGAATATCCAGCTTGCCTCAGCTATCAAGGTGGGTAACATATGAAGCTGAAATTCATAGCCGGCCTGGCATTTTTGTTTAATGCGTTTCTTTTTGCCACCTCTTACTCGGTCTCGCGGGAAGCCCTGGGCCGAATAGAGCCGGTGGTCTTTACTTTCTTTGTGATGATGGCTCTGGTCCCGGTTGCCCTCTGTATCATTGCGTTATCCTGGAGGGGGATTACAAAAAGTGTGGTAAAGAGCGGTATTGTACTGGGAACCTGTCAATGCCTTGGACTATTCATCATCTATATTGCCCTTAAGTACAATACTGCAACCAGCACAGCCTTTTTCCCTTCGCTAAACGGCTTCCTGGCAGCCATATGTCTCTGGATCTTTTTGCGCCAGCCGATTGCACGGGCTACCTGGCTTGCTGGCGCTGTCTCCTTTGTCGGGGCGCTTCTCTTGATTACAAGCTCATCTATAGGAGGCATCCGAGGCGCGATTATCGCTTTTCTCGGCGGCTTGGTTTGTACCTTTTATGTATTCCTGGCTGATCATGAGCAGAAAGGCAAGACTGCATACTGGCCCTTGTTTGGTATTCAACTGCTGACGATGGCAGTTCTGGCCAACGTGATTGTCCTGCTCTTTGGCGATTGGCAGACCTTCCAGCCCCAGATGCCCCGCGATATCTGGGTGATTCTCTATATGGGATTAGGAACCATTTGCCTGCCCACCCTGATAACTGTGCTGTTACAGCGCTATATCCCGCCGATTACCGTCTCCTTTATCTATATCCTTGAGCCGGTTCTTGGGGCAATTGTTGCCAATTTCTATTTGCATGAGGTCTTGCCGCTAAGTGGCTATTTGGGCGGTGCCCTGGTAGTAATCGGGGCTGTTATCCATACCTGGGGAATGGCCGAGCAATCTCAAGAGAAGCACGATCAGACCTTGCATCGGCAGATCCTTCGCCTCGGTCGGCGCGTACGTACTTCGCAGATCGCCATGCTGGTTTATCCCCTGCTCTATATGGGGGTCGGAGCTTTTATTGTGTATCGCCTGGGAGGCTTCCCACCTCAAGCGTGGAGTGAGCTATATCACCTGGCCCCCAGACCACTTTCTATGTGCAGCAGGGCTATGGGATGGAGATATTTTTGCTTGTAGCTCAGGCCGCGTCCTGGCTCCTGGCCTGGTGCGCGCTGGCAGCATTGGGGTTTCTAGGAATTTATCGGGCGCTTATTTTCCTGGCACCACGGTTTAGTAGCCTCAGCGCGGAGCGAGAAGTGAGGCCTGTACCTGTCTCTCCACGCCTATACAGTACGCAGCGAGTGCCAGACAGGTCAATTGATTTTATACCGAGCACTATCGAACCAGCAGAAATGAGGGAATGATGAAGCGCAACGATAATGGCGATTTTTGCATTCTCTATGTCGAGCCAGACGACGACAAAACCTCGCTTCTACAAGCTATCGTCGATCAGAAAAAACCTGTGGTAATTATGCTAGCTGATCAGGCGAGGCTCTTTCAGCGTCCTGAGGAGTTTGTCGAGCTAAAGCATGTGAAGCGGCAGCGTGACCTGACTATTATATTTGTCATCCCTGGAGGCGGGCGTGTGACTCGCATGGCAAACCGCAATGGTTTTCCCGCGTATGCCTCCATGGAGGCGCTGGTCCAGGCGCTTGCCAGCGGCCCCCTTGCTCGCCAGCACGTGTTGAGCCGCGCACCAGCCGCGGAACAAGCATCGCAACCTGCGGCTTTCAGCCCCAGAAAAACGGTTCCGCTAGTGAGCGAAGTAGAGATACCAGTGCCAGAGATGAGATCTGTATCATCGCCTAAAAGGACGGCTCAGCTGACACCGCCGACTTTGCCACCATTGACACCGCCAACCTTGCCGCCGTTGGCCCCATCGCAAGCAGCACGCGGTCCTATAGCTCGTTTCCCGCTGGCTCTGGTTGTACTGCTCATCCTGGCCCTGGCTATTGCCGGCCTTGGCTCTTCGCTCATGCTATTTCACACGCTCCCGGATATGGCGGCGGCTCCAGCGCAAGCAGTTGGCCATATAGCATTTTTGAGCAGCGAACAGGTGAGCGAGAATAGCAGCCAGGGAATTGACGATCAAGTTCTGATTGAGCTTAATAATATCCCTGCGCCTGCATCCCAGAAGAGCTATTATGCCTGGCTCCTGAGCGATAACAACCAGGCGGATACGCGCGTAATTGCTCTGG
This sequence comes from Ktedonosporobacter rubrisoli, assembly GCF_004208415.1. Classification (GTDB taxonomy): domain Bacteria; phylum Chloroflexota; class Ktedonobacteria; order Ktedonobacterales; family Ktedonobacteraceae; genus Ktedonosporobacter; species Ktedonosporobacter rubrisoli. Next base: position 11,130,032 of record NZ_CP035758.1, read on the forward strand.
GTCCGGTAAGCGTCAATGGGGGGCATATTCGCGCCCTGTATAAAGGGGATAAACAGCATACAAACCTTCTTCAGATAGCCAGTCGTTTTCTGCTTACCGAAGAAGATGCTCAGGTGCCGCCAGTTGCGCCTTCCCCCGATCAGAGCACCTGGCGCTATTATGGAGAGTTTTCGCAGAACCCAATTAATATCCCCGATAACGTAAACCACTATAGCTATCTTGATCATTTGCGCCACCTGCTGGCCGCTGACCCGACGCTTGATCAACTTGAGTTGCCGGGAGGGCTCAATAACTGGTTTTATCAGAATACCAGCAAAGTGTTGGAATGGTCGAGCAGCACCCGTGGACCCTGGGAGGATAGCAAGGATGTGGAGTATGTTCGACGCATGGCGGTGCGAATTTTAGATTATCTGGATGGACTTTCGTTTGTTGCTCAGGATGTACCGCCGGGCACTCCTGTACTGGTAAATGCGCGCCTGGCCAGTATTGGGCTGCTTGAGGTGGCCGGTCCTACCCAGGACCCACCTTCTTATATGGATCATATCGTTTCGCATCTCAACGGTTTGCTTCAATCACCTGGCGCGACTGCCACTTTGCATAAGCAGGCAGGTGATATTGTGAGCGTGCTAGATAATGTCAAAGCCTGGTTAACGCAAGTTCGCCATGATGCCCAATTACTCGTCAAGATGAGTGACGATCAGTTGCGGCAGCCAGGAACCCTATCCCTGCTCAATGACATGCTTGATAATGCTACTCATGCTTTTGTCGGTCAGGTCGATCCAGCAACTGGTAAGGTACGTGGAGGAGAAACCTGGATTCACACGCAGATGCAGCAACTGGCAACACTAGATATACTACCCTATGTAGCCGGAAAGTCACATATCCAGATGATCCCGGATATGCGGCATGCTACCGCTCTGCAATCCGCTCAAAAGAGGTGAGACTCTATGAACAGGCAACTGCTTGCCTTTACCTTACTCATCATACTAGTAGTATCGGGCTTAGTCGCAGGTATCTTCGCCGGATCAATAGAAAGGATGCTCACTTTGCCTATGATGCAGCGCTCGACAGGAAATGCTAAGACGCCGCAGGTGGGGCATTCATCTCCACCTGCCGCCACGCAATCCCCCAAAGATACTATGGTCGCGACGACTTCGACGATGGTTCTGGCTCAGGACACGTTTAAGCGTGCGGACCAGTCTCTCTGGGGGACCGCATCGGATGGTCGGGCCTGGAATGGCGACGCCAATACTTTTCCGCACATTTTCTCAGTCAAGGGCATGGGTGGGCTGATCGCTCATGGGCAGGGTACATTTAACGCAGTGCTGGGATCTGCTACTAACAATGAAGATGTGCTCGTGAATGGCACCGTAAATCACTTCGATGGCGAGGTGAACCTGGGGATAGTACTGCGCTGGACAAATGCGAATAACTGGTATAAAGCGTACATTGATGGTACCCATCTGACAGTGATCAGAAGCGTGCAAGGAGTCATTCAGCAACTTGAAAGCGTGCCCTTCCAGGCGAGCAATAATGTGGCCTATATGCTCCGCTTTCGGGCCGTGGGGGCTGCACTCTATGTTAGAGTCTGGCCAGCCGGGACAACTGAGCCTCAGAATTGGACGCTAGTGACGATGGATACAGCCTTAACTACTGGCCAGGTTGGCATACGCGTCCTGGTCCGTGCAACGACGATTGTGAATATAGCCTCGTTCTCTGCAACGCAGGCAAGTAGCTCGATGCAAACATGAAGTTTTCTCATGCAGCAGGTATACTGCGAAGGTGAACAATAAAGCGGTCGGATGGTTGATTATGATAGAACAGTTGAGAAATGCCTATAATGCCAATCGCTGGACTAGAATTGCGGCCTATGCTGCTTTGCCAATAAGCGGTGGAGTTCTCTACTGGCTTGCAGGAGGTTTTCCTCCCTGGGCCTGGCGTTTCCTATTCCAGGTTCTGCCGCAGCTTCCCCGTTTCTGGGCAGTGCAAGGCCCGCGCATTCTGTTCCCGCTGCTAGGCCTGGTGCTACTCTCGACGGCTCTAGTTATTCTATGGGGGCAGTAATCTTTATGGCTATAAAAGTATTATGGGATTGGCTGCGCAATCTCTATGAACAGAGGCGCTTTGCGGCTGAGCTCCAGGAAGCCGAATTTCTTGCTGAGCAGATGGCGATGTCTGAAGTCGAGAAGCGTATGGGGTTGGAGAATGTGAGGGAATTGGAGATGGAATGGCAGCCCCAAACGGCTCTAGTTCCTGCGGTAGCCACTCCGCGAAGAGCATCTGTTCCCCCACAGCGCCCTTCTTCTCTCAGGCAAGAAGAAGAAATATATAGCGATAATGCGATACCAGCATATATGTTTTCGTCTGGTAAACAGCGCGTTATGCCTCGCGCCCGCCTTGCGCCCATGGAAAAAAAATCCTCGCCCGTTGCGGTGGCGCCAAGCCCTGTTGGACCTGCTACCCAGAGGCAAGAGAGAGCCTTGCCCCAGAGACGACAGTGGCCCAGAGAAGTAAAACCACCGACAAGTAGAGGTAGATCTGACCTGGAGTTGAGAGAAGTAAAACCGCCTACCAGCAGAGCCAGGTCTGACCAGGCTGTACAGGTAACACGGCAGCACGAGGAGGTATCGCGGGCGCAACCAGCTTATCGGGCTTCTTCAGCGCAGGTCAGCCCGGTACAGAAACCAATCCAGACCTCGGCATTTACCGACGATCTGGTGAATAGCGAAGATGATGATGCTACGCTGCCCTATCTCAAGCTTATCAATCAGGGTGATACCTTACCAACTACAGAAAATTTGGCCCCTGAAAAGGAGTTGGAAGAGGCCTTGCGCCTGGTTGTAGGCATTGGCCTGGACCCTGGTATAGTCAGAGTCAATGCTCCTAACGAGGATAACCTTTTTGCCATCCAGGGTATGCGCGCAAAGCAAGATGGGCCGGAGCCGGTTGGCTTGTTTGTGGTCGCTGATGGTATGGGTGGTCATGCGCATGGCCAGGAGGCAAGCCGGATGGCTGTGCAGACGATAAGCGATGTAGTCGCACCAGTTATTCTGCGCAGTTCAGAGGATGAGAATGTCTTTGCGGAGCTCTTGAAGGAAGGTGCGCATCGGGCCAATCTGGCCATTTATCAGCGCAATCGGCAGCAGGAACATATGATGGGTACTACCATGACAGCAGCCCTTGTGGTGGGATCGATAGCCTATATTATCAACGTAGGCGATAGCCGAACCTACCTCTATCGAGCCCATGAGGGGCTCAGGCAGGTCACGCGCGATCATTCTATTGTAGCGCGTTTGGTAGAGGATGGTGTCATTGCGCCCGATGATATCTATACTCATCCGAAACGGAATCAGATCTATCGCTGCCTGGGCGAACGTGCGAGCGTGGAGATGGATACATTTGTGGAGGCGTTACAGCCAGGGGACGTGCTTGTGCTCTGCTCTGATGGACTCTGGGAAATGGTACGCGATTCAGATATTCATAAAATTATTGCAGCTTCTGCCCCACATCCATCTCAGATCAGCACAATGCTGATTCAGGCGGCTCTTGCAAGGGGCGGAGCCGATAATGTCAGCGTGGTGGTAATCTGCGTGTTGGGCGCTGAGAAGTAGCGGCGGCTCCTCATAAGTCAGAATAGGATGCTAAGGCTTGCTTCTCGTTTTATCAGCTGTAAAATAGCCAACTCGCCCGCAAGCTCTCTCTGGAAGCTTGCGGCGCTAACTTGAAGAGGGTGCATGCTGCCAGGGACCTGGGGCTTGTAGCGGTTGAGCTGTAAATGAAGGTAGGCAGCTAAAGATAATAAATAATAAGGACCGCGCTCTTTTCTCGACCTTCTGAATAGCTACAAAATACTGCGAGAAAAGTTTATCTGCGCAACGCGGTTTACAGTTTGTCGGACCATGCGTTGCTCTACGCGCAGGATGTATCTGCTCCCCCAATGTGTTAAAATCTATCCAGATACGTTAATGTTCCCCTGGGATTGCCAGGTATGAAGGAATATAGAAAACAGCTATTCGGCTTGCGGAGTTCTGACAAGCAGGATTCCCAAGGTATCTGGGTGGTAGATCCTCGGCGGCGGTTCAAGCTCAGATCTGAAGATTGAGATGCTCAGGTCTGATCACAGACATCACTGATTTGTTGGACCCCAACCCTAATTGCGTATGATCTGGCCCTAAAACCCTCCCTGCACATTGATGGAGAGAGGAGATTTTTTTGGCTTCAGATTGCGCAATATCATGCTATTGTTAAAGTGAGGTAGAAAGGTAACTGTAGATGCACTGGTGCGGATGTTCTCCAACACATTCCAAGTCGTCTCTACGGTGCCCATCCTACAGTTACCTGCTCTGTAAAGGAGCTGCCTCGAATAGAAGTAAAGGAGCGACTTATGCAGGAATCAGAACGTGTCATGGGCAGCTATGGCCTTGAGGAGATCAAGGCCAACAAGCTGGAACCCTGGCCCAATCCGCACCCCGAACGCGATTACGTGACCCACTTTGAAATTCCCGAGTTTACGTGTTTGTGTCCGCGCTCAGGCTTTCCCGATTTTGCCACCATCGTGATCGATTATGTGCCTGGACCTAGCGTGGTGGAGCTCAAAAGCCTCAAACTGTATATCAATGGCTACCGCAATCGGCAGATCAGCCATGAAGATGCCACCAACGTGATTCTTGATGATCTGGTGGCCTTGCTCTCCCCGCGCTGGATGCGCGTGGTGGGCGATTTTACCGTGCGAGGCAATATCAAAACCGTGATCTTTACCGAGTATGCCCAGCCAGACTATCAGGGGCCGCGTCCCGAGTATCGGCGGTACCTGACCGCGCTGTAAAGAGAGGAGATCGCGATGACGACAACGAGAGAGCGAGACCAGGCGGTGCTCGTGGTGAGCGGTGGGATGGATAGCTGTGTGCTTGCCTATTATTATGCGGCGGCCGGCTTTGATCTGCACCTGCTCTCCTTTGATTACGGCCAGAAGCACGTCAAAGAGCTGGAGTATGCCCACAAATATATTGCCAGGCTACGCGAACGCTTTGCTCAGGGTGAGCAGGGGCTGCGCGTTCAGCATGAGATCTTGAGCTTGCCCATCGCCTCCCTTTTGCCCGACTCGACCTGTGCTCTGCTCAATGACGAGGAGCCCATGCCCTATGGACACTATAGCGATGAGAGCATGAAAACAACCGTGGTGCCCTATCGCAACCCAAATATGCTTTTGCAGGCAGCCACCGTGGCCTGGGGCGAAGGCGCCTCAGTGGTAGCTTACGCCGCCCATCAGGGCGACCATGCCATCTATCCCGATTGTCGTCCCGCCTTTGTCAATGCCTTCAACGCCATGCTGGCTGCGGCGATGGATGGGCCTGCTCCGATTGTGCAAACCCCGTTTTTGCAATTCAGCAAGGCGCAGATTGCCAGGCTGGGGGCCAGCCTTGACGTACCATTCGAGTTGACCTGGAGCTGTTATGAAGGTGGGCGCAAAGGCTATGGTGAGCTGCATTGTGGGCGCTGTGGGACCTGTGTCGAGCGGCGCTGGAGCTTTGCACAGGCTGGCTTGTCCGATCCGACCCACTATGCCTCTGAGGCCCTTGATGAGGATGAAGGCTTCCATGCCTAGCTCTCCAAACAGTGTATCGTTACCTGGAAGAGCGTACAAGAGAAGCATGTTGCAAGGATGGATCAGGCAGCTGCCGCCGCTCTTGCTTGCCAACCCTCCTGTCGGTTCTGCCCCAGGATGGCGAGCAGAGGAGGCGAAAGTGGGCCAGAAAAAGCCGTATTTTTAGGAAGAAGAGGAGTTTGTGTCGGAGAGGACATGTATGCCAAGATATGCCATTATTACTCGGCTCTTTCCCTTTGAAGCCTGCCACCATTTGCCGGGACACCAGGGCAAATGCCGCCGTCCCCACGGGCATTCCTATCAACTGGAAGTGAGCTTGCGTGGCCCCATCAAGGAAACGCAAGGGCTTTCCGATGAGGGGATGGTGCTTGATTTTGCCGAGCTCAAAGCCCTGGTCAATCGTACCATCCTTGAGCAGCTCGATCCGCGCGTCCCGCGTGGACCCGAAGCAGGGATGATTGAGCAAGGTGGGATGGATCATAACGATCTCAACGTGCTCACAGGGATTCGTACCACCGCCGAGAATCTCGTGCATTGGATCTGGGAGGCGCTGGTGGCAGGTGGCGTGCCCGAGGAATTTCTCTATCGCATCCGTTTGTGGGAAACTGAGAAGGGCTATGTGGAAATCACCCAGGCCGAACGCGGCCAGGAGGGACGATGAAGCAGGCAGCAGCAGCACGTCTGATCCCGATCTCGGAGATCTTTGGTCCCACCATACAAGGAGAAGGCGCCCTCATTGGCAGACCCACAGTCTTTGTGCGTACCGGCGGCTGTGATTATCGCTGTAGCTGGTGCGATACGCTCTACGCTGTGCTTCCTCAGTACCGCGACGAGTGGCAGCCGATGAGCAGCGAGGCCATTCTGACCCGGGTCCAGCATCTCTCTGGTGGCCATCCGCTGCTGGTGACCCTTTCTGGAGGCAACCCGGCCATGCAGCCCCTTGCTCCCCTGCTCGAACAGGGCCATGCGCAGGGCTATACCTTTGCCCTGGAGACACAAGGCAGCATTGCCCAGCCCTGGTTTGCCGACCTGGAGGTGCTCACCCTCTCCCCCAAGCCGCCAAGTAGCGGGCAAGAGATGCGCTGGGAGCGCCTAGAGCGCTGCCTGACGGCGGCATGCGCGGGCAGCGGTAATGCGGGACCACAGATCTGTCTGAAAATCGTGGTCTTTGACGAGGCAGATTATACCTATGCTCGCGAGGTGGCGGCACGCTATCCCGAACTGCCCCTGTATCTGCAAGCGGGCAACCATACACCCCCGCACCTGGCGCAGGAGATCGATACGGCGGGCATTCTTTCGCGGCTACAGTGGCTTATGGAGCGTGTCATGGCGGATCAGTGGTATGAGGTACGCGTCTTGCCCCAGTTGCATACGTTGCTCTGGGGCAATCGACGCGGCGTCTAAGGCAAGGTGTTTGGCTCTCGCAAGAAGAGAGGAAGGCATGCAGATGGCACAATCAAAGGAGCAGAAGCCGCTCGCCCAGCATAACGGGACGGCTCTTTCCCTCCAAAGAACGAGAAAAGTAGACTATCCGCGCCTGCTGGATCTGGGGCGCGAGCTGCTATTAGCGCTGGGAGAAGATCCCGAGCGGGAAGGGTTACGCGAGACGCCAAGGCGCTGGGCCGATGCCTGGCAAGAATTTCTTGACTATGATCCTGGCCAGACTGAGACCTGCTTTACCTCGCAGGCCCTGGATCAGCTCGTCTGTGTTTCAGGCATGCGCGTTTGGTCGATGTGTGTGCCCGGCCATCAAATGATGCAGACAGCTGCCGGTGCACACGTCGCCCGCGAGATTGTTCCCGGGACAGCCTTGTGGACATTGGTCGAGGGCGAGCTGCGCCAGACCTACGTCACGCAAGTGAGCAGCCATTTGAGCTGGGACCTGGTGGAAGTCGTGACGGCCAAAGGCAACTTTTGCGTCACTGGCGATCATCCTCTCGCCACGCCCCAAGGCTGGATCGAGGCCAGGCATGCGCAAGGATGCCTGGTAGAATGGGCCCAGATTCCCACCACCCAGAGCGCAAGCCTTCCAGCCCTTGCCCGCCTTGGACAGCACACCTGGGCGGGAGCATTGCGGGGGCGTAGCATCCTCCTGTTGGCCGCCGATACCGCCGCCGAGCCAACCGGGGAGTCCTGGCAAGAAAAGCATGGCTTTGAGCAGCAGGAGCATCGGACCAGCTTGCGCGAGTCAGCCTGGGTTCCGGTTGAGGCCGTTCGGTCCTGCGGAGAGGAAAACGGACCAGCAACTGTCTATAGCTGGAAGTGCGAGCCGTACCCGACCTTTCTGCTCAATGGGCACCTGACGCATAATTGCGAGCATCATCTCATGCCTTTCTGGTGCGATGTCTCTATTGGCTATATCACTGGCAACAAAGTTCTTGGGCTCTCCAAGTTTGCCCGCATCGCGCAGCAGTGTGCCCATCGCCTGCAACTGCAAGAGCGCTTAGGCCAGCAGATTGCCGATGAAGTGAGCAGGATCACCCAAACTGAAGATGTGGCCGTAGTTCTTACCGGAGAGCATCTGTGTATGACGGCGCGGGGCATTCGCACACCTGGCCTGATGACCTCTTCTGTCATGCGCGGAGTTTTTCGGGCTGAGAGCGAGACACGCATGGAATTTCTGCAGCTTATTAAGTGAGGCGCAAAGGCGTAAGTTAAGCGGATAGCCCACGCTGAGGTAAGTGCGGCAAGGGCTGCGCTGATGGGGCTTGCTGTATCCCTGAAAGAGCTATGTGGGCTCAGCCGGATACCTGCAATCGCCTATTGCAGCCCAAAAACATGAAGGCTGGCGATCTGTATTGTATACTACGGGGTAGTTCACAGAGAGAAGACCGGATATTTTATCGGGGGCATTGGAGGTAAGGTTTTTGTCTGGCAATAATACTGTTAACAACGCGCTCTTCTTACAGGCGCCGCCGGGAAAACGTTATGTACGTTCATTTTTCTTTTCCAGGCGTATCGATGCACCATTAGCCAGGGTGCATCTCCTGGCTCGCGTGCTCCTGGTCGTGTGTCTATCCAGTGCGCAGTTACGTACTATCGTACATCCTGACTTAATGGGCGCTTGCTTGCTCTGGCTCTTTTCATTTATCCTGTTTTTGACAAGCGGGATGAACGCGCGCGTGGCCCGCCTATACTTTCTGCTCACTCTGCCCGCCCTATTGAGCCTTTTCCTGACCTGGACCTTGTTTAACCCTATTCCAGGACAGATAACGCTGGTGCACTTACCTGTTTACTCTGGCTCTATCAGTATCGGGCTGGCTTGGTGGCAGGCGCTCTGGCTAGGGATCATCGGCGCTTATTACCTATGGACGCGTAAGATCTTTTTAGGCCTGCTGCTTGCCACGGTCGCCGCGTTCGCTTTTGCTCGTTTGTTCCCGCTACCAGAATGGACGCTGCTCAAAATCAGCTTCTTTCATCAGCTGAGTATTCTTGTAAGTGATCGCGGCCTGTTGATTGCGATTACCAAAGTGATAGGCTACTCCGGTATGGTGCTTTCTACGATTGCCCTTGTGGTTACCGGGCGCGACTCCGAGCTAATCGGGGCTTTACGCCAACTGCGCGTGCCGCAGCCGGTAATTTTCTTTTTAAGCACTGTATTTCGGGCTCTGGACCTGGCCCTCTCAGACTATGATATTATTCGCCAGGCGCAGCTAGCCCGGGCCGTCAATGCACGGCCGCGCAGCTTCATCCGGCGTTTACGCGATTTAAGCAGCATTGCTGTTCCAATGGTGGCAATGATGATTCGCCGTTCCAGTGAGATTGGGGATGCTTTGTTAGCGCGTGGTTATCGCTTAGGGCAGAAGAGCGCAAATTTCTACGAGACTACTCCCTGGCGCCTGCTCGATTGGGGCGTGCTGGTAATTTGCCTGGTCTTGCTCTATCTAGCGCTGGGACCGCGTGTAATATGAAGATGCATTAGCCTTTATGGTTTGTTATGGAGGTCGCATGTCTGTTGCATTAGCTGCGAAAAGTTTGTGGTGGCGTTATCCGACCTTTAGCGAGAAGCCCAATGCCTGGACTTTGCGCGATATTAGCTTAGAGGTAAGGCAGGGGGAGTGCTTTGGAATTACAGGACCCAGTGGAGCAGGTAAGACCACTCTTTGCCGTACATTGTTGGGTATCCTGCCCCATAGCACACACCTGACTCCTGAGCAGCTGGTTCAGCATTTTCGCGGGACCGTTACTTTGCAAGGGGAAGCTGTAACCTCTCAAACAGCAACCTCTGAGCGTATTGGCATGGTCCTCCAGGACCCCGAGAATCAATTCTTACGCATGAGCGTGCTACATGAGCTTGCTCTGGGCTTGCAGATTCAGGGCGTACCAGACGAGGAAATTATCAAGAGAATCTATACAGCTTTATCCTGGGTAGGCCTGGCGCACCTCTGGCCCGGAGCCGCCTATATCCACCCGGCCGATCTTTCGGGAGGCCAGAAGCAGCGCGTAGCGATTGCTGCCTTTCTGGCTCTCCGTCCACAGGTCTTGATTCTCGACGAGCCAACCAGTGATCTTGATCCCGTGGGTAAGCGTGAGGTGGTGGAGACGCTTACCCGTTTGCGCCGCGACTATCGCCTGACCGTCGTGCTGGTAGAACAAGATCCGGAAATTCTGGCGGCCTTTTGTGATCGTATCGCTTTGCTGCATGAAGGGCGGATAGAATTGATAGCCCCACCGGCGAATTTTTATGCTCAACAGACGATACTGGAGACATGTGGAGCTTCGGCTGGAGAATTTGCGCGTCTCTCCTGGCGCACGGGCTATACATATAACGAGCGTCCTCCTATTACCATGGAGGAGGCTGAGCAGACCTTTACCCCGCCACTTATTCATGCCTGCAAAGTTAGCCCTGTAGCATCTCCGAGCGATGATCGGCAAGAAATGTGGCCTGTAGTGGAGGCTGCGCAGGTTGGATATAGCTATGAAGACGGGACGAATGCTCTCAAAGGTGTAGATTTGACGCTCTATCGAGGCGAGATGCTAGCTTTGCTAGGACCTAATGGTAGCGGCAAGACGACGTTCGCCAAAATTCTGGCCGGGATCTATCGTCCTTCGAGCGGGAAAGTGCGCGTGCTAGGGCAAGATCTGGCCTCCAAGAAAGTGCGTAAGCTGCTTCCACGCTCGGTTGGATACGTCTTTCAGAATCCCGATCACCAACTGTTCTGTCGTAAAGTGAGCGACGAAATTGCCTATGGCCTGAAGAATCTGGGCTTTGATGCCCAGCGGCAGAAGGCTACAATTGCTGCGACTCTAGAGACCGTCGACCTGGCTCGCTATATCGATGAAGATCCGCTATTTTTGAGTAAAGGGCAGAGGCAACGCCTGGCCGTAGCGGCTGTGCTGGCTATGGGACCGGATATTTTAATTGTTGATGAACCAACTACAGGCCAGGACTATCGCTCAGTGACTGGCATTATGCAGCTCTTGCGCGAGCTCCAACGACAAGGAAAGACCATTCTGGTCATCACTCATGATATGACGTTGGTAGCCGAGTATTGCCAGCGCGTGGTAGCTTTTCGGGATGGCAGCCTGACCTTTACTGGTACCTCAGCGGAACTATTTGGGAATCAGGAAATGCTGCATAAAACTGGATTGCGCCCTCCCGCCACGGTTGCGCTTTCGGCGCGCTTGCGGGAAAAACATCAAGAGCTGCCCTTATTGCTAACCGTAGAGCAATGGGCCCGGGCTTTATCAGGCGCCAGTGCTAAAGCCCAGGAAGTCAATCTTCTCATCGAATAAACTAGCCGCCAAATCTCCTTTGGCAGCCAGCGTTTCATGTTGTCCCTGACCTCAAAAAGGGACAACATTGATGTGGGTGAACTATTACATAGTACCCTCTGGCAGATTAGCTATGCCCTCTTTCCTCTCCCTTCGCCGTAGGTGGCAAAGCATGCTTATCAAGGCATTGGTGTACTGGTAGTATAGCGAAAAGCGCGGGCTATTTGTAGGGACTATTGCTGGTTTCCTACCCATATGCCCTGCCCGTTCTAACTGAATAAAGTGTAAAGTTGCCATGGGCGTCTGACATCATCTCCCTGGTGATATAATAGAAAGCCAGGCAAAAGTGCTCTATAGGCAAAAGGCTTTCATTGATGAGGTATGTCTCTTTGTTGGAGAGAACCGAATTGCAAGCGAAAGATTGAGATATGCAACAAAACTTCTATATTGCCGTGCTTTTATATGAGAGCGCTGCTGATGCGCAGGACTATCAGCCTCTCTATGAAGAATGCTTTATACTGGTTAAGGCTGCTACGCGAGAGGAGGCCGAAAAACAAGCCATCGCCTATGCTGGACAGCCATATAGCTATACTAACGAGTATGGCGAGAAGATTACCTGGTCGCTAAAGCGGATTGTGGATATCAACAAGGTTCTAGATGACCAACTGAATGGTGTGAGCGAGCTCTATGCGCGCCACTTCCGTAATTATGCTGCGTATCGCCTCTTTGAGCCGCATCTCGATGGCAGCCTCTAGAACTTTTAAAATAGAAAATTGAAAATAGGGATACAATAAGCAAGCTTATCGTATCCCTACCGCGATGAGATAACACTTAGTTGAAGAGATTGCGGATGGTCAGTCCGAAACGCTCTACTACAGGTCCCAGGGTTGCTAGCAAGATCGAGCCGATAACGGCCGTGACAATCATATTGGAGATTGACCAGGTGAACCAGCCCGGGACAAGCAATTCTGGTTTGTTCAATCCTCCCGCTACCAGAATAAAGTTACCGTATAAGCCGCCGATAACGTTATTCGGAATGACTGCACAAATCAGGAAGAAGATGAAACCCCGCACAGTATACACATCTTTACCGATAGGGCTTACGCCGAAGCGGTTGGCAAACAGGCGATAGAGCAGCATTGGCAGTCCGAGTTGGATCAGATCGGCAGCTCCAAAGGGTAAGGCAACCAGAAATGGCGTCCCTGTCAGCAGGCCTGCCCCTACAAAGTTGCCGATGTAGGCGATCACAAAAGCCCAGCCTCCAAACCAGATAGCAAATGGGATGCCGAAGCCTATGCCGATAAATATTGAGGAGACGCCGAAAAAGGGCGATGGAAGGCCAATAAGAGTAAGCCAGGATAGGACCGTATAGACAGCTGTAGCCACAGCCACGGCCACTAATTGGCTCAAACTGGGCGGCCCAGTGAAGCGCAAGGTGTATTTAATGCGCGTGGAGACGCTTCCTGCAATTTCTGGTGGTTCATCTCTTCTTTCTTCGGTAGACGATTGAACCAGGGCGTTCTTCTCCTCTTGTTCTTCTGCTCTGCTCTCTAGAGTAGACTGCTGATTCTGAATCGATTCTTCCATGAATAAGAACCTTTCTTGATGAAAAAAGAATAACTTACTAGATTATATAACCTGGGAGTACAATATTATGTACTTAAACATCACCATTTTCGAGGATGTGACGACGTAATCTATCAAGCAGAGTTAGCACTTCATTTGTGTTAGGAGTTATGTCGATGCTCTCTGCCGGATTGAAGCCGTGGGTGGCACAATAGTGACGTATCTCCTGATGGATCTCCTGCTCATCTACTGTCGTGACCAGGCCTTGCTCAACCACAACCTTGCCATTTACGACGACAGTATTGACCGACCCCCCATTCTCACAGTACACCAGATGCAGATAAGGATCGCGTAGGGGAAGGAATGGAGCGGCATTCATGTCGAGCAAGACAAAATCAGCAAGTTTGCCCGGCGCAATGTCACCGAGCTCTGCGGCCATGTCTAGCGCTCTCGCTCCCCCGTGAGTGGCAGCATCAAGGATTTCATCTGGATGGGGCCATTTTTTGTAATCCTTGTCGGGTTGATTGTGTACCAGGCCGGTGAGCTTAAGCACGCCAAACATATTTTGCGTATCGTTGCTGGCCGAGCCATCACTACCCAGAGCCACGCTAACTCCATGATTGAAGGCCTCTGCCAGCGGGAAGCGGCCGCTGCCAAGACGCAGGTTACTGATGGGATTATGGACAACAGTTGTCGCACTGCCTGCCAGGAGCTCAAGATCTCCCTGGTCGAGCCAGATCGCGTGCGCCAGCGAGGTGCCGCGTTTAAGCACTCCCATCTTATCGAGGTAGGCGATGCCGCCCTGGCCGAGCATTTCATGAATAATGGCGGCTTGTAATTCTGTTTCTACCGCGTGTAAATGAATGCCCGTCTGATAGCGCTCGGATAGTTCAAGGCAGGACTGTAGGAGTGCCGGGCTACACCAGTGAATGCCGCTAGGACCGACCAGGCAGCGTAAGCGCCCGTCGTCTGCATTGTGCCAGGTAGCGATAAATTGTTCTAAAGCTCGAACCTGGGCGTCAATGGCTGGCCAATGAGCGAAGCGATCAATAAAAGGATGGCTGGGAAAGGCAAGACCGCGCCTGATTCCCGCCTCCAGAACGAGATCCTGGTCCTCGATAGCAGGAGCTACAGCTGCTCTAATCCCCACATCGTTATAGGCCTGCATGGTCGCATTGAGGTATTCAGGATCGACGCCGGCCACCGTCCATAGATGATCAAGAACTGCCGTTGTGCCCGTCTTAAGCATTTCAATCGCTCCCAGCAGGGCACTCAGATAGACGAAACGGGGAGACCATTTAACAGTATCTACAAAAAGCGGCACAAGCCATAATTCTAACGGAAGCGAGGGCGAAGTTGCCTTTAGCATATTTTCAAGCGAGTGCGTGTGAGCGTTGACAAGGCCTGCCATCGCGATAAGACCTTCGCCTGATATTATTCTTTCAATGCGGAAAGGATTACAGTCGAGTGTGCCGCTAGGTCCAACGGCTTGAATACGCGTACCGGCCACAAGGATGTCCTGGTTGTAGAGTAGCCTGGTCTGGGCATGAGGGGAGAGCAGATTGCAGCCTCGGATGAGAAGCTGAGGCTGACTATTAGTAATTTCGTTAGCGCAATGGTCTCCATGGACGCTCTGTTGTAAGTAGCCTATAGAATGCATTACAAAATCTCCTTCGATCAGGCATTGAGTTGATCTGCCCTCTCATAGCAGATCAGCGCTTCTTTATGTCGGCCAAGGGCATCGAGGGCTGTACCGAGATTGGTCCATACGCCAGGATCATACGAATTGAGAGCCGCTGCGCGCTCATAGGCTCCCAATGCCCCGCTGTATCTTTCCAGGGCGAAGTAAGCATCGCCGAGGGCTAGCCAGCAAGAATATTTGTTAACATCCAGCTCTAGCGCCTGTAAGTAAGCGTTTACCGCCGACTCGTAATCACGCGAAGTAAAGAATTTGCCTCCCAACTTTTCCCAATCATCGGCAGGTGTCGAGGGCGGAAGAGATGAAGCAAGGCTATAGTTGGCAGTGGCAGGATGCTGCTTTTCGTATGCTTCACTCGGCGGTGGCGTGAGTTGGACATATCCTCGACTATATTCGCCACTCGATGGCTGGTCCTGTTGTGGCAGAACTTCAAAGGCTGGCCTCAGTGAGTGACCGGTCGTGTGGGAAGGGCGCGCCGCCTGCTCAGTCAGCTCATGAATGAAGATATCTATGCTGGCGAAGCGTCGCGCAGGGTGTTGATGCAAGGCACATTGCAGGATTGGTTGTAAATGCTCATAATCAGCAGGGAGCAGCAATTGTGAAAGGATCTGCTGGCACAGCGTTGCGAGCATATACTGATCGCCTGCCGGGGTGATAGCTTCCCAGAAGGGAGTCATAGTGCCTTTCTGTAAGCATGCATCGCGAACGCCATAGAGCTCGGGTGGTAGATAGGGCGCCGATGGCGTATGTAAGCGCGCCAGCCCGAAATCCGCGACCCAGAGATGCCCCTGATTATTGAGCAGGATATTGCCGGGAACAAGTGCCCCATGAGCTATGCCGTGGGCATGAGCCGCGCTTAACGCCGTGCCAGCCTGAGCAATCAAGCTGAGCAAATATCCTAAAAACCTTGGGCCCTGTTCCTGGATCGCGCGCTTGCTCTTTTGGTAGTGGGCCAGGAAATGATCAAGCGTAATGGGAGCGTATTGACAGAGCGTAAGGAGATAGACATCTTGCTCAATATAGGGCGCGGTGAGATCAGGGAGCGGCCTCGTAGTCCCCGGCGGCAGCTTGGGATACCAGGCCGTGCAGCTGAAATTAGGGAGGATGGAAGGATGGCGCAGAGCTGTGATGGTACGCACTTCGCGCCGTGCTGCCTCCCATAAACCCATGCTAACAGGATCGGGGGCAAATAGTTTTATCACCACAGCTTGCTTGGATCTCTGATGCTGGGCAAGATACGCGTTGCCGCTGCGTCCCCTTCCTAACAATTGCTGAATCTGATAAATGCCTAGATGGGCTCCTGCAGCTAAAGCGCCACAGGAGCGGCAGATTACTTCCCCTGTCTGAACTGGATGGGAGGGATGCCCAAGACAAGATATAGTTGTACTTCTCTGCAGGTCATATTGAGGCTGCATGCCGAAAGGTGGCGTTGCATGTCTATCATCTGATTTTGTTGAGAAGCTATCTGAGTAAGTAAAGTTGCTCGTGTGCTTGCCCATCTCGTTCAGGCCTTTCCGGGCTCATCATGCTTAGCATGATGGTACATCTCAATAATCTTCTAGAAATCCTGTCCATTGAATGAAGATGGAGATGTGCGCTTTAGCTGGTAGCTGCCAGATGGTATATGCGTAGGCTTGGACCTTTGCGCCGGCGCGGTCAGCAGGTTTCGCAAATGTGCGGGTATTTCTGGAAGCTCGCTCTGCTGAGGCGGCGTACTTGACTGCTCCAGGCGAGATTTGGCCTGCGCTACCTGGCCTAATAAGTCTTTTTGTTGCTGGTCAAGAATACCAGTTTCGCGTATTAAGCGTTCCATGATCATACTCTCAAAGCTTGCTTGCCCCAGGTTAGCGAAGAGGCTAGATTGACGCACTTCAGTTAGAGACTCGCGGATCTTACGCGTCAAGTTGCTAATGGTTTCCAGGCCGCTGAGTAGGCGTCGCCACTGGCTTTCTTGAATGCGCTGAAGATGCGTCAGGCCAAGAACAATTGAATGCAATTCTGAGTTATGTTGTGGTATCGCTGTATTGTTAGGCCAGGCCGGCAGGCCCTGACCCATGCGTTCTACCGCTGACTGAATGGCTCTGCACTCTGTCGAGAGCTGATCGTAGCGTGAGCCGCGTTGCGAGAGAGAACTCAAACGGTCAAGCATAAGATTGAGACTTACCGCAATGGGCAGAAGTGGCCCGGGGATGGTTGGTGCGCGTGCAGCCAGATCGCCGCGTGCTACGCGGGCGTGTACTTCCCTTAAGGCCACGACCCCTTCTTCAAGGACGCGCTTCTCCTGGGCTGTACGTGTTGCTTCGTCGGCTTCACGCCTGGTGACCTGAAGTTCGCGGCGCGAGATGACCAGCTCGCCGCGCATTTGCATGGTTAAGCGGTTGTTTTCGATAAGCGTAAGGGCCTGGCGCACGACTACGACAAGGATAAGGGCCAGCGCAACTATATCGGCTTGAATAAGAACAGCTCCTCCATGAGGCGCAACTATGGTTAGTAGTATGGCACAGGTGGTAAGAACCAGGATAAAAGGAGCTATGGTCTGCGCTGTGGTCGTGATTTGGGAGATCCTCGTAGAGCCTGTGCTTAATAAAGGCTTGCCTCCACTCAGTTGGGCTTCCCGTTCCTGCTCTTGAGCGATACTGTTAGGGTAGGCAATTGCTGCCAATCCGATCAGCGACATGCTCAGAGGCCATAGGACATCCTGCAGCGTTCCTGTGTTAAAACTAGACGAAAGCGTGTAGTAAGCTAACAGACTATCTGTGACGGCCAGGCAGAATAGGCCCAGGCAAAGACGTAGAAAAACCGGCTGCTGGATTCGATTGGAGAGTGGGCTGAACATCAAAAATGCGCCCACAGCTACCAGGAATAGATCGCCTGTTGGGAAGTAGATAGAAAGGAAGGCTGCTCCAGCGCTGGGGGCATGCGAGAGCCCGGCGATAGAAGGGCCTAACAGGAAGAACCAGGAAATAGCTAGCGAAGCACCGATAACCGCAAGGGCGTCAAGGATCAGGCGCATACGTCCAACTGCGGCTTTGTTGCGGCGTGTGAGTAAGAGCGTGCCTATCAGGAAAAAAGGATAGCAACATACAAAGCCGATGTCATAGATTCCGGGAAATGGCACATCTGCCGAGTTCATCCGCACATCGTAGCTCGTCCATATAGCCTGTCCACTGGCATATGAGGCAACGGCTATAGTGAGAAACAGCCAGGCCAGATAAGCGCGTTGAGCTGACTGAACTTCGGCACGCGCAATTCTTAGCGTATTAGAAGCAGGTCGTAATGACTCTTCTTCAAAGTAACTTTGTTTTAACTGTGTGGCAACTTTGCGTAAGCGCAACGTAATACGAATACAAAATACGAGTCCAATGCCCTCACCAGCGAACTGTAAGATATCTGAGACGCTCTTTAAGAAGAAGCTTTTACCGGGAGTTTGTCCCAGCAAGGCCATGGCAATTAAAAAGAGGGCAAATGCTGATGAGAAACCGAGCACCAGCCAGGGGCCATAGCGCTCGGCCCATGGGTCGCGTGCCAGAGCTATGCCATGAAGAGAAACCTGTTGCTGTTTATTGCTTGTCTCCTGTGTGGGGGTATGGATGCCACTCATTCCAATGCGTGGATTGAGTGGTCCCAGTGGGCCTGAAAATCTTGTTGGATCATGATGTAACATGGCAGAAATCCCTTTATCCACTAAGAATCCTATAGCATCCTACGTACGCTCGAAGTATAGGCAGTTGGACTTCTCATTATCTCCTATAAGCCTTCCGCATTTACCGTCTTTGCTAATCGCTACGCTTTTTTGAATCCCGATCCTGGTGGTTTGCCAAGGTTTACGAAATCCGTGAACCTGCGGAATTGTCAAGGTCTGCCAATCCGCTCGCTCGCGGCGTCCCTCTGCCCTGGGGCTTGGGGCTGCACCACATTCCCCCCTTTTCCTCCGCCGCAGGCGGCACTCTCGTCAAATGCTGTCTGACAGACCATTAGCTTGTCTTATCTAGTAGATACCCAGTCTTATACAATGATGTGCCGATACTTAGGGGGAGCTTTATACTGTCTTATACCTGTCTTATGTAGAAATATGTAAGACATTGTATAACGAGTTTGTATCAACTTTGGGCTAGACAAAGCATATAAATTGTGATACACTGGTAAAAGTTCAGACTTCCATTTGTGCAAGGCTTGTACGTCGTGATATGTACTTCTAGGGCAGGCGTAAGGTCCTTTATTACGTTTGTTTAGAAATGGAAGCGAGATGAGCATCCGAGTTTTTACCCTCGATCAGGTTCGTAAGGAGCAAATTGAGAGCCAGGCCTCGCGTGAGGATGCTGGACAGTTGATCCATGCGGCTCATGGTGTGGCTCCTTCCCTGTCCCCCACTTCTCAGGCACAACTGCATGAGGTGTTGCGCTATCTTGTTACGACGCTAACTCTTCCTCTTCCTCTGAAGGAAATGCTGCATGAACTGGCTGCTCTTATTGGGCAGGCGGTATCGGCAGATCTTTGCGCCATCTTCTTAAAAGAGCCAGCCGAAGAAATGCTGAGCTTATACACTAGCGCTCCCGATCTGAGTGCTGGAAATGTGGCGGGACAAACGCTTAGAATAGCGCCTGCAGTGTGGAAGCATCTACACTCCTGCAATCTACGCGGACAATTGCCCAGTTTAAATACACAAGAAATGGCGGCGTTAAATCCATTACAGAATGTGCAATATGAGGCGCTCGTCGCAGTACCACTCATTGCTGGCACCGAGCAGATTGGCTTGATCAATTGCTATGCAAATAAGCAACTCTATTATAGAGATGATGATCAGTTGATGTTAACAACGATTGCCAACCAGACAGCATTAGCTATTAAGCATCGTCGGTGTGTAGAGGAGGGTGTATTTACACAGAAGGCGCTGCTTAAGGCTTTTATCAAGGATCTCTTTGAAGGCTGCCTTGAGGGCGATGAGTCCTTGCAGCGAAGGGCCTATTTGCTAGGATATGATCTGAGTAAGCCCCATCTTATTGGCCTGATTGGCTTATCGGATGGTGAAGAGGCAAGTGCGCAGGGCACTGTAAAGGAAAAAGCCGAGCAGCTAGTGCTTTATGAGAGCGTTGTTGAGCAAATAAAGCAAGCTATCCAGACATATTGCCCAGGCTCACTCATTGATGAGCACAATAACTTGCTCACCTGTTTGCTTGGGCTGCATAATCAAACAGAGGCGGCGCTTGATAGCTGGTTAAATCAACTCATAGGCCAGATTCATGCTGAGCGCCACATCAAAGCCTTTATTGGTGTCAGTAATGCGTGTAACACCCTCGATGATTATCGGCGTGGCTACGCCGAAGCCCAGGAAGCACTGGAAGTGGGGCAATGCCTCAACCATAATGGGAGCTGCATCCACTTTAAGGACCTTGGTGTGTATCGCTATATCTTTAAGTTTGCGCACACAAATGGCTTACGCGATCAGTATCAGAACCAGATAGAAGCGCTGGTAGAGCATGATCTACGCAAAAAGACCAATCTACTTGATACGCTAGAAATTTATCTGGAATACGGCGGTAATATAGCTAAAGCGGCTAGCTCGCTCAACCTGCATCGCAATACATTATTGCAGCGTCTGGAACGCATACAGAAACTTTGCGGCCTGGATCTTGAAGAGCGGCAAGATCGTCTTGCCCTTCATGTTGCTCTTAAAATATGCAGGTTGCAGGTTCATTGCAAGCATATGGGGCCAGGCAATATTACCTAACCATCAGCTTGTTTGCGCTCAGGCATATACATAAGAATATAGCCTGTTTCAAGGATTGATGAGATCTCTATGCCAAAGGTGCGTGTTTTCAGGCGCGTGCGTGATAAAACATTGCGCACAGGTCGCATCTCTTGATCCCAAACGCCAGCCTCCTGCGCTTCTTGCAGGCGCTTGCGGCAACGAGCGATGGTAGTATCTGTTACTCTCCCACTGGTAAAGCTAGCCAGCAAGACTTCATAAGGGCAATAGTAGGGGTAGGCTTCAAGAAGGGGCATCAGGACACAAATTTCGCTGGTGGTAAATTGCTGCTCTGCAAGCATGTGGGGTCTATCTTCCTTACAAACGAGAAGGGATAGAGTGCCCAATGTAGTATTTAATGCCAGGGTGTGTCCTACCGGTAATAAACCCTGCAAGGAAAAGTGAAGAACTTCCTCAGTTATTTCTTGCATGTAACTAATGGGAGTTTTGACTTTTCGCAGGGACACCTTTTGCATAATTGCTCTCCTTGCCTTGGTTTCACTGCGCTATATGCAAGCTTTGTGCGTGACCCTGAAGCGAGGAAAGCGAGAGACCGGGGACACTTCGCTAAACCGCGAGGTATCCCAAGGCTTGTCCTCCAGGTATACGTAAAAATAACTTGCACATCAGCGTACTTACTAAAATATGTTGCCAATAAAAGTATGCTATTTTTATCTAATACTTTCCGGTGGCAACATCTCCTTTCTTGATGATTATTACCCCCATTTTTGGGAGTATAAGATCGCTAATCTTATACATGTATCGCTCTTGAACTGGTATAAGACTAATTTACATGATACTCCAGGATGAGGGACGGCTACGGCACTCTTGGGTCGAACTTCAGGAATCTCTGTCAGCTTCCTGAATTGCTTGTTACTATCAACTTGCACATATAATTGCTAAAAACTGTGTATATTCTATACATTACACGACATGCTTGCAGAAATCAAGGCTTTGCGGGTGTAATTGTATCTTTCTTCAGAAAGAGGAAGCCAATTTGACTATCACTAATCCATCCATGCTGGATAAACTGTTTTTTAGAAGAAAAAGTTACGCTGTTCAACTTGCTTAAGGGTTTATAAATGCCTGGCGCCACTTGTATAAGATTATTTGCAGCAGATCGTGCTAGCCTGTAAAATTGCAGATATTCGCACTCTTGTTATTTCCTATCTGGTCGTCAACTAGTTTATGCAGAAGCACGCATGTAGAGGAAACAGAGGAATGCTTGCCAATTTGCCTGGCATATTCTGTGGGCGCTTGCCCAAGCATAGCTTTGAATTCCTTAATGAGATGTGCTTGATCGTAGTAACCTAGATCTAAGGCTAGTTGCGACCAATCTATTCTAGCTCCTTCAGCCAGGTACCTGGCTACTTCATGAAGCCGATAGTGTTCGATGACCCACTTTGGACTGACCCCCACATATTGACGGAAGAGTCGCTGTAATGTTCGTTTGTGTAGCTTGAAGCGGGATACGAGATTATCTACCCTGATGATCTGGCGATCTGTGATGATGGTGTTCAGAATTTGCTGAACCATCTCTACATACTCATCTCTCGTGGGGAGTTTCTTACGGAGAAGTTTTTCTATTTGTCTGATCGCTTCTGTATCCTCTTGTTTGAGAACGATCTCTGCCAGTCCGCTGGACTCAAGGCCGAAGATGTGCGAGAGGCTAAGCGAGGTATTAGTAAGTTGTGCAATGGGGATGTGGGTAAAGGGATAAAAGGCTCCGGGCTTGAATCTGAGTCCAAAGATATGCCCAGCCTCTTCATAGCGATAGGAGAACTTACCTTTTACTACTCCGAAGACCTTGGCCTGATCTTGCGCTATAACCAGATGAACACGTGGATGTGGCAGAATTTCGGCGAGGTAAGCAGCTTTTCCCCGAAAATCCCAGCTGACAATCCAATAGTGCTCTACCAGAAAAGCAAGATCTTCCGCTGGTTGATAGCATGTCAGCCGAAAGTTTATTTTCTCCGCTTGAGGGAGCTTCATGTCCAGGTGCTTGTCTGCGTATGTTTCGCTCACAGTTATATCCTTTACAGGTTTAGCTCTTTGGGCAAGCTTGCTTGAGATATGAATGCTGCTACTGTTTGCAGGCGCGTGCTATGATAGCACATTTCTAAGGTGCATTTATACTGGTCTGTCGCGTTTGTACAAGACGTCTTGCCATTGCCCTGCTAAACTTTCCAGTAGCTCAGAGATATAGCCGGCATATTAGATGATGAGTGAAATAAGATCAAGACAATAGAAGAGAGGAAACGAACTATGCCTGAGGAAAGTGTCAGCACACCGACGATTGAGTTGTTGCATATCGAGCTGGAAGTTCCGCTCAACTTTGCGCCGGAGCGTGTCTTCAGAGCTCTTACGCAAGAGATCGATAGCTGGTGGGATAAAAAATACTCTACTATAAAACAAGGGAAAGTTGTCCTGGAGGCAGAACTGGGCAAGCGAATGTATGAGGATTGGGGAAATGGGAATGGGTCAGTCTTTGGGACGGTGACCTATCTTGAGAAAGATAAGATACTGGAAATAGAGGGACATTTAGGAATGGATAAACCGTCCCAAGGTCTGCTACGTTTTGAACTTATACCCCAGGGAACTGCAACGCTGCTCAAGATTAAACATCGGGCAACAGGGATCATCAGGCCATATGCTATCCATGTCTTTGCCCAGGGCTGGAAAAATCTGTTCGAGGTCTGTCTACCTGCGTATCTTGAGGCGCAGGCAAAATAAGCGCATCTTTCGGATGCTTGCCACGATTAGATGACAAGCATCCGAAGCTGGGATCGCATAATGGACTTGTAAAGCTGCCTATTTATGCCTATACTACAAGGACCATTGGAATAATTCGTAGCTCTGGATGAGCAGTTTCAAGGAAACAGGCACGTATATATGGCCAAGCGGGCAAAATCTATTAAGGGTTCAGGTATCGTTCTTGACCAGAACGCTGCCCTACCTCTCTACAGGCAGCTCTACGAGCGTTTACGGGCCAAGATTCTAGCGGGACAATTGGAGGCGGGAGCTCGTCTGCCCTCGACGCGTACTCTGGCTAGCCAGCTAGGAGTATCACGTAATACAACAGCTCTGGCCTATGAGCAGCTCTTACTAGAAGGGTATATCGAGAGTCGGGTTGGCGATGGTACACGGGTTGCGCTTTTGCAAGCGGAGAAACTGTTCTCGCCAGGCGAGGAAGCGAAGGCTAAGAATGCTGAGTTGGCGGCAGGCGAAAAAGCCATGCTTGCACAACGCTATCAGGCGCTCATTGGCGCGATAGATCCTAACGAATTTGAGACTACTCATCCTGGCACGCGAACCAACTTGTTTCGAACGGGACAGCCAGATGTAACAAACTTTCCCTATGAAACCTGGGCAAGGCTTGTAGCCAAACATGCTCGCCATACCTTACAAACTTTCTCATTTTATCAAGATATTCAGGGCTACTTTCCTTTGCGTGAGGCAATTGCCGCGCACATTGGTATTACCCGTGGAGTTCATTGCTCGCCTGAGCAAATTATCATGACATCGGGCTCGCAAGGCGCGCTGGATCTCATTGCCCGTGTGCTACTTAATCCCGGCGATCCTGTCTGGGTAGAGGACCCCGGCTATTGGGGTGCGCGTGGAGCATTGCTTGCCGCCGAAGCTAGACCCATTGCTGTACCAGTAGATAATGAGGGCATAGAGGTGAAGATCGGGCAAATGCTCTGCCCAAATGCACACCTGGCAATAGTTACGCCCTCGCATCAATTTCCTAGCGGAGTCACTATGAGCCTGGATCGCCGGCTGACCCTGCTGAAATGGGCAAGAGAGGCACGAGCCTGGATCGTGGAGGACGATTACGATAGCGAGTTTCGTTTCAGTGGGCGCCCGTTGGAAGCATTGCAGGGTCTTGATAGCGCCGGAAGAGTCTTGTATATTGGCACCTTTAGCAAAGTGCTTTTCCCGGCATTACGCCTGGGCTATCTTGTCGCTCCGCCTGAGTTGCTCAAAGGTTTCCTCGCTGCGCGCTACTTTATCGATGTTCATCTACCTCTTTTAGAGCAGATGGCTCTCGCCGACTTTATGATCGAGGGGCATTTTGTGCGCTATTTACGAAAAATGCGCCAGCAATATTTAGAACGTCGAGATGCTCTTGTCGAGGCCCTTGTCAGGGGAATGGGTGCTAGCGTAGATATTACTATACCTGAGGCTGGTATGCATCTGGTAGTTTGGCTTCCCCAGGATGTAAGTGCTCAAGCTGTCATGCATAAGGCAAAGGCTCGTAGAATATATATTGTGCCGGTTTCGCAATTTAGTACACGTGCCTTGCCGCGCGATGGTTTATTGTTAGGCTTTGCCAGCTCTTCTCCACTAGAGCTGCGTTCAGGGGTGCAAACGCTGGTCGAGCTCATACGAGAGGATTGAGAGCTGATCATTTTTGCTCGGAGGTGACTCGGTGCTCAAAGCTCCTCACATATGGCTTTGGCGTCGGCCACATGTGAGGGGATTTTTGCGTGCTTTCTCGCTAGTGAGCAATATTTCGCCGGCTCAACGCCATTGGCGAAATGAGATCATAGCTAAATGGTTTGAGCCTGACCGTGAAGTGGAATTCGTGAGTCATAAGCTCATATTCGGGCAAGGGGCCGGGACCACAACTTGCGCTGCCAATGCCGTGCTGAGCGTAGTCGAGATGCACAACTACCTCCTTGCGCGGCCGAAGCTCGCAGTGATGCTTTGCCAGCTCCAGATCCTCAGCCTTATAATGATGGGCACTAAAATCAAAGTGTGGCGATGCTGTTACCAGCAGGCCCAGCCCTCGTGTGTCGCTAAAGGCCACCCAGCGCGTATCTGTATGGTTGCCATTCTCTTGCGGGCGCTCGTAAGGAGTCATGAGCTCTGCAACGCGTTTGGCGTAGACACCAAAACGATTGGCTTGCTTCGTATCGCTATACGATTCTCCTGGCCCACGACCGTACCAGGCAACATGATCCAGCTGCTCTGGTAACGTCAGGCTCAGGCCTAGTCGGGGCAGTGTGCGCGGGAAATCTCCCTGTGGGGTGCCATGAATTGTGAGCAGCATATCTCCGCTGCCATAGATAGTATAGCTGTAAGTGCAAGCTATACTCCAGGCTAAGACTGGCGGCGCGATGCGAGCTTCTATATCTACCGCGATAGACTTGCCATTACTCTCTTTATGCCACGCGAAATGATCGATGCGGTGCCGAAGTGTATGGAGTCCGGCCTGTCTCCATTCTTGCTCAATGGGGGAGCGCTGGTCATTGTCAGTTGGTGCGCGCCAGAGATCGAGGCGGGGACCTTCTAGTATGGTCTTTGCGCCGGCGGAAGCCCACCTGGTCAGGATTCCGTATATCTGATCAAACGTCAGGCTAAAATCGGCTCCCGCGATATGTAGCTTTTCTCCCTCTTCCCAGGCCTCAAGCGGGGGCATTTGCCCAATGCTTAGCGACGTAGATGACGCCCTCTGGAGCTGGAATTGGGCCCAGGCCAATTCATAACCGGCCCTGGCATAGGGCGTATCTTGCTTGAGCCTGAAGCTGAGATTGAGCCAGTAATCTACATCTTGCTGGAACAAGACTTGACGCGAGAAAGGTATCGTGATAGTAGCGCTTGCGCCAGCGGCGATGCGAGGAAGGGAGAGCGTTCCGGCTTGTAGAACGCGCTCATCTCCGACAATCTCCCAGCATAAATGGAGATGATCCAGGTCGCTAAAATCATAGCGATTAGTGAGCGAAACTTCGCAGGTTTCCTGGTCGAAAGCGGATACAACAACTGGCTCAAGGATTTTTTTATATTCCAGGAATCCCGGAGTTGGCGTATGATTGGAAAAGATCAGGCCATCGAGAATAAAGTTGCCATCATTAGGCTGATCGCCGAAATCGCCACCATAGGCAAAATACTCTTTGCCATCTTTTGTAAAGCACCGAATGCCTTGATCGTGCCATTCCCAGACAAAGCCTCCCTGTAGCGACTTATAGCGATAGAAGGCTTCCCAGTATTCCTTCAGGCCGCCGGGTCCGTTGCCCATAGCATGGGCATATTCGCAAAGAATAAGCGGCTTATCCAGCGCTTTCTTCTCTGCCAACTCGATCAACGTGGCAAGAGAAGGATACATGCGGCTATAGACATCAGCGGTCCTGGCTTCCTGATCCCCTTCATAATGGACTAAGCGGCAAGGATCGTTGGCCTTAAGCCACTCATACATAAGAGCATGATTGCGCCCATAGAAAGACTCGTTGCCAAGAGACCACATAATGATGCAGGGATGATTTTTATCGCGCTGAACCATGCGCTGCAGACGATCGAGGTAGGCGTCTTCCCATTGGGGATTGTCCGAGGCCCAGCGTGCCGGTTCCGCAAGCAGACCAAAGCCATGGCATTCAAGATCCGTTTCATCGATCACATACAGGCCATACTCATCGCATAAATCGTAGAAGCGCGGATCATCGGGATAGTGAGAGGTGCGTACAGCATTGATATTATGCTTTTTCATGAGCAACACATCCTCGCGCATGCGCTGCAAAGGTACAGCTCTGCCTAGCTCCTCATGATGCTCGTGACGATTTACCCCTTTAAGCATGACCGGAACGCCATTGACAAGAAAGTTGCAGTTTTTCAATTCAATTGAGCGAAAGCCGACGCGCTGCGTGATGACCTGCTGGAGTTGGCCATCTTCATCATAGAGGCTTACAAGAAGGTGGTAGAGATAGGGCTGCTCGGCCGACCATTTCTGTGGCTGGCTTACCGCAAGCTCCATCTTGACGTCAGTCCTCCCATCAGGAACTGTGCTTGATGACATAGCTTCCGCACCGGCTATAGGCTGTCTATTGGCATCCAGTAACTGTAGCTTGAGCTGACAATTTTGCTGGCCCATCGCACTACTATTCCCAAGAGCTGCCTTAACCCGTAAGCGAGCACTGAGATAATCTTGAGCGAGATCTGTCTGGATGGAATAATCTTCAAGATGCACTGCAGGAACAGCAAGTAAATAGACATCGCGGAAGATACCGCTGAGCCACCACATATCCTGATCTTCCAGGTAAGAGCCGTTGGACCACTGGTAGACACATACAGACAGATTGTTCTTGCCCAAACGGAGCGACTCAGTGATGTCAAACTCTGCCGGTAAGCGACTTCCCTGACTATATCCTACCCGGGTGCCATTGATCCAGACGTGAAAAGCGCTATCAACGCCCTCAAAGCGCAGGCGGATACGCTGGCCCTGCCAGTGAGCTGGGATAAAAAAAGTACGGCGATAGCAACCAGTTGGATTCTCCGTGGGCACGTGGGGCGGGTCAACCGGAAAAGGATAGACAACGTTTGTATATTGTGGCCTGCCGTATCCCTGGAGCTGCCAGCAGCCCGGAACCATGATGTCATTCCACTCGCTGTCATCAAAAGCCTCGGTAAAGAACTCCCTGGGAACAAGCTCCGGAGTATGGGCAAAATAGAATTTCCAGGAACCGTTGAGTAATTGGAAGGCCTGAGAGTTGCCACGCTCATAAGTCAGCGCCGCCGCTTCATCCGTATAGGGGATAAAATAAGAGCGGCCCGGTAAGCGATTTCTGTGTAATACTTGCAAGTTTTCCCAATCGTTGGGCGCTTGATCATTGTTAATTCGTCTCATGCTTTGGAAAGTAGCTCCTCGCGCTGTAATCGGTTCTTGGCAAGCTTGCAGTGAAGTTGCCAGAAGCATATGTAAAGTATAGAGCCTGAGGCCGTTTAAAACAACGAGGGCGTTCAGATCAGAGGCAAGTGCCAGCGTGAGCTATCATCTTGCTAGCTTAATTTGTAAAATTTTCCAGAAGTCAAGCGTAAATAAAACAAGCTCCAGGTCTGGAGGCATCCCGTTTGTCTTATTCATGATGAGCCACGCAACCAGCCGTTGAAAAAAGTGTATAATAGATGCTTGCAGGGTAGAGAAGCCCTTTTGCTATTGGGTGATATGAACAAGATATGCAAAATAATTAGCTAATTCGCCTGGTAAATCGTTGTTAATATGAAGTAGAAAGCGAAGGTACACGTCGTGTTGCGCTTTGATCGTCAGGAACTGATCCCGGCCGTCATTCAGGATGATGAGACCGGGGAAGTACTTATGGTCGCTTTTATGAATGAGGAAGCTTTACGTTTGACCCGCGAGACAGGTCATACACACTTTTTTAGTCGTTCACGACAGACTATCTGGCATAAGGGAGAGCAATCGGGAAACGTTCAGGAAGTACGTGGTATTTTTATAAATTGTGAAGAAAATAGTCTTCTGGTTCGTGTTATACAACACGGCGGTGCCGCCTGTCATGATGGATATCGCAGTTGTTATTATCGCCGTTTATTGCCAGATGATACCTATCAGGTCGTTGCCCAACGTGTATTTGATCCCAAAGTTGTTTATGCTAAGCACAGCGACGGAGAAGCGTCGCCACAGGAGCCTACAAAAGCCATGGACGCAACTTCAATTCCTGTTGAAATCCAGCAGAAACTAGAGGCTGAGATGCGCCAGCTCTACGGCGTCTATCTCTACTTGCGCGATCATGATCTCAGCGAGATCTCTAATACTTCACGCCTGCTTCAGGAACATAGTCAGAGCTATCTGGTATCGCGCCTTGGCGATGAGCTGCAAGAACTGGCGGATGTACAGAGTGGCGAGCATATTCACTCTGGGAGACAGCCTGATACTGTATTAGAAGGGAGCCAGGTAGGTTACTGGCTATTTTTGCTCGCGGCTGGCAAAAATGTTCCTTATAACGAATTTGCGCCCCATGAGGCCCTATTGAAGGGTTTTTGCGCAAATTATGATAATGGGAAAACGATAGAGCTGCGCCAGGAGTGCTTGAGCCTGCTATCCTCAGAACAGGTAGATACTGTAGCTCGCGGTCTGCAATTAGGCTTTGCCCTTATTGGTTGGGCCTGCTCAGAAGCCAAGATCAGCCCACTTGATCCTGCCGAGTTTGATCTTGAACAAATGCGGCGCAAGGGTTTGGTAAAATAAGGCTCCGTGGGAGGGGCGAAAGGAGAAGCAGGGATGACTTCTTTGCAAGCCGTGGTCTTTGACCTGGGAGGAACGCTGGTTGACTGGCCCGACTGGGATAGCGATGCGGGGCGGCGCTGGGGGCTTTCCTATGATTATCTTGTTGCGTGCTACCCGGAGCGAAGCTGGCCGTCTCAAGCGGACTATGTACAGGCTATGCGTGAGGCCGAGAAGTATCATTGGCAGCAAGTAGAAGCGCAGCAAACGAGCAGTACGCCCGCGGCCTTACTCACTGCTGGTTTTAGACGCCTGGACCTGTCTGTTAGCGCTGAGGAATTGTTGGATGCTCTAGATGGCTATGCCCGTGCGGTAGATGGTTGGGCGATAGTTTTTCCTGATGCCGTCTCAACGCTACAACAGATACGGCAACGCGATCTGCGAATCGGCCTGCTATCGAACACCTGGTGGGCTGCGGAATGGCATAACGCCGATCTAGTCGTCCATGGATTGGCGCCTCTGTTGGATGAGATTGTGTATACCTCCGATCTGCCTCATTCCAAGCCGCACCCTTCTGTTTTTCTAGAAGTAACTGCGCGCCTGCAGGTCGAGCCATCGCGCTGCGTGATGGTTGGAGACCGCATGTTTGATGATATTGGAGGTGCGCTAGGCGTGGGGATGCGGGCGGTATGGCGTGAGACAAAGTATCCCTGGCCACGGCCGGAACAGATTGTCCCCAGCGCCAAAATTTCGGCGCTGGCTGAGCTATTGCCTTTGCTGGATGGCTGGCTGTAGCTATCCGGGTTCCGTTTGAGCTCTGGGTATAGATAAAATAGGGAGCCTGCTCTAGAGAGCAAGCTCCCATATGGTTGTAAGAAGACTACATTTTCCCTAAGACAACTTCAACTTTATAGTTTTCCAGCTTCTTCATCTCGTTAGGAGCGATAGTCTCGCGATAGCTCTCTGTAAATGAGGGCGTATTTTCATAGCTGATCGAGATGAGCAGATTGTTAGCCAGCGTTTCCTCGCGTATCTGTTGCTCATAGCCAAGCAGAATGTTGGCCAGCTCTGCACTGGTATAGAAGGCAAGCCCGATGTGATCCTCGATATTGAGGCCGGCCTTCTTGCGCATATCCTGCACAAAATGGGTAAGATCGCGGACGAGACCCTCCTCGCGCAACTGGGGCGTAATCGTCGTCTCAAGGGCAACGATGTAGCCGCGCTCCTCAGCTGTCACAAAGCCCGCGCGGGCAGTTGCTACTACCTCGACCTCTTCGGCCGTTAGCTCAATGGGCTGATCTTCAAGCACCAGCTTGAGTAGTCCAGTCTCATTGAGCTGCCTGGCTGCGGCCTGGGCTGTACGCTCATCGAATGACTTAAAGAGAGCAAGGATTTTCTGCACGCGTGGCCCGAATTTAGGACCAAGGATCTTAACCCGTGGCTTGAGCGTATAAGAGAGCATATCGCTATCATTGCTCATCAAGGCCAGGTCCTTGATATTGAGCTCCTCAAGCACCTGATTGCTCAGACGCTGCAAAGCCTCTTCCTCAGTGGCGCTGGGTACCTTAACATAGAGAGCATGGAGCGGCTGGCGCACCCTGATCTGGGCCTTCTCGCGCGCTGAGCGTCCCAGTCCCACGATACGCATCACGAGATGGGTTTCGCGGGTGAGCTGCTCATCGATGAGCTCCTCCTTGACCTGTGGCCAATCGCAGAGATGAATACTCAGCGGTGCCTGCTGATCCACGCTACGTACAAGATTTTGATAGAGAGCCTCTGTCATGAAGGGCATAAATGGCGCTAGCAGGGTGAGTAGCGTCGTCAGGCATTCGTAGAGCGTCAGATAAGTAGCTAGCTTATCGTCATCGAGCTCTGATTTCCAGACACGCTCACGGCTGCGCCTCAGATACCAGTTGGACAAATCATCAAGGAAGTCTTGCAGAGCCGCCGCTGGCCTGGTGGTATCATAGTTCTCCAGCCCATCGGTAACCTCGCGTATCGTCTGTTGCAGCTCAGAGATGATCCAGCGATCCAGCTCAGTGCGTCGGCTCATCGGCAACTGGTGCTGTGTTGGATCAAACTGATCGATATTGGCATAGGTAACAAAGAACCAGTAGATGTTCCAAACTTTATCAAGCGTCTTGCGTGCCAGCATCCATTTTTCGCTTAAGCGTACCGGCAAGCCTGTGTGTGCAGCCTTCTCCATATCCTCTTCCGTGGGGATACGCGGGAAGTTAAGGTTCTGTTCTGGCACATGATTTGTGAAGAGCCAGCGCATCGTATCCGAGCCAACACGCTCCGCAGCTTCATCAAAGATGACCTGGTTGCCTTTTGATTTATGCATCGGCGTACCGTCTTCACCCATGACCAGCGCGTAGCCGAAAAGCTTTTTGTAAGGCGCCGTATTCTCAAGCACAGTGCTCATAACCAGCATCGAATAGAACCAGTTACGGAACTGACCCGGGAATGACTCCGTGACAAAATCGGCTGGGAACCACTGTTTCCAATATTCAGGATCTGTGCGATAGTGGAGCGTCGAGTAAGGAACGATACCCGCGTCAAGCCAGGGATTGCCGACATCCTTGATGCGCGAGACAGTTTCGCCGCACGAACTGCACTTGATTTTGACGGCATCGACCCACGGACGATGCGGCGTATGGCCCTCGAACTCATTCCAGCCTTCTACCGCTCGCTCTTTGAGCTCCTCTTTGCTGCCGATGATCTCGAATTTGCCGCACTTAGGACAGTCATATATAGGAAGTGCCAGGCCCCAATAGCGCTTCTTAGAGATCATCCAGTCGTCCATATTGCGCAGCCAGTCCATCTCCCGGTCAAAGCCGAAGGAAGGTATCCAGGTGATCTGGCGCACAACATCCATGATCTCGTAGCGCAGCTGGTCCATGGAGATATACCACTCGTCCACCAGGCGGAAGATCAGCTCGGTCTTACAGCGCCAGCAGGTTGGATAGCGGTGCCGATAATTCTGTGGACGATAAAGCAGACCTTTTTTGGTAAGGTTATCGGCAATCTGGGGCCCGATGTCAGAGACGCTATGGCCGGTGAGCCAGTCATAGCCACTGATGTAGACGCCAAATTCATCGGTGGGTGCGATGGTTGGCAAATGAAACTCTTTGGAAAGACCAAAGTCTTCGCGTCCACAGCCAGGGGCAATGTGCACGATGCCGGTACCTTCAGTCGCGCTTACCTCTTTCCAGGGGATGACAGTATGCGTGATGCCCTGCGCCACTGGCAGCTCATCGAACGGTCCGCGATAGGTCCAACCAACCATATCGCTGCCTTTGAGCCTTTCGACAACACGATAGTCGCCCTTGTCACGGCCTTTGAGAGCTTTCAAGACAGGAAGGAGTTCTTCAACAAGATAAAGGAACTCTCCATCCTGCTCAACCTTCACATAGGGTAGATCGGGATGCACGGCCGCCGCAACATTGGCCGGTAGCGTCCAGGGAGTGGTTGTCCATATGAGTAGGCTTTCGCCAGGACGCTCTAGCAGGGGCAAGCGCACGTACACGCTGAGGTGTGTGAGTTCTTTATAGCCCTCAGACTCCATCTCCATGTTGGAGATACCCGTAGCACAACGGGGACACCAGGGCATGGAATCGCGTCCCTTATAGATAAGTCCGCGCTCTTTACATTTCTTCAGGAATGACCAGATGGTATAGTTGTTTTCGTCTGAGAGCGTATAGTAGCTGTTGTCCCAGTCCATCCAGTAACCCAGGCGGATAGATTGCTCCGTCTGGCGTCTGGCATAGGTAAAGACACGCTCTTTACAGCGCTCGACAAAGTTAGCGATGCCGTAGGCCTCGATATCGCGCTTGGTCTTCATTTCCAGAGCCTGCTCGACATTGACCTCTACCCACAGGCCCTGGCAGTCAAAACCGTTCTGATAGCGCTGCTTAAAGCCCTGCATCGTCTTGAAGCGCTGGTACAGATCCTTATACGTGCGCCCCCAGGCGTGATGAACGCCCATAGGATTATTAGCTGTAATGGGGCCGTCCATAAACGAATACTGTTTATTGCTATGCTCATTGCGATGTAAGTACATCTTGAGCACATCATTTGCGTCCCACCACTTTTGAATAGATCGTTCCAGCTCCGGGTAATCAACGCGATCCGCCATGACAACCGGCTGAAACACACTTGATCTCACTGACACTGCATCCTCCTCATAGGGCAGAGGATCAATCTCGTCGACCTCTGCCCATGGATAACCTTCTTGGATTTATGCTAACGGAATAAGAGCGATTTAAGAATGTTTTTAGAGCTTATCGAGCACAATCTCTATACGCTTGTTGATACGGCCCTTATTTTCAGTCTTCACAATTTTGATACCGCCCACCTCTTTAGTGTGGTTGACATGTGTGCCACCGTCCGCTTGAAGGTCAAGTCCTACGATTTCCACAATACGAACCTCTGCAATATCCGGGGGAGTAAATTAATTTTGGTGCGCACCAGATCCGGTATCTCAAACGCTTTTTCCCGAGGCAGCGTATAGACGCGGATAGGGTAATCGGCCTCGATAGCCTCATTTACCTTTTGCTCAATATAAGCTATACGCTCTTTATTGAGATTCTCCATAGCAAAGTCCATACGCGCGCGATCTGGATACATCTGCCCGCCGGTTACCTGCACGCCGAACTCTTTCCAGATAGTACCGCACAGAATATGGAGCGCGGTATGAGTTCGCATCATCTGATAGCGAAAATCCCAATCGATGCTACCCACGACCTCCGTGCCGGGAACCGGAGGGATGCAATCGAGCGTATGCCAGACGACATCCTTACGTTTATTCATAGCGATGACATTGGCCTGACAGCGCTGGTTATCCCAGGAGATCATGCCCCTGTCTGCCATCTGCCCGCCACCTCCAGGATAAAATACTGTGGCATCCAGGGCTACTTCATCGCCCTCAACGGCAACAACTTTTGCAGAGCATTCGTAGGTAAAGCTGTTTGTATGATAGAGTAGCTTTGTCTTCATGCCTGACCTTTCTCAGAAAAGATCTTCAAAAAAAATCCCCTCGCCCACTGCTAGGGACGAGAGGAATTCCCGTGGTACCACCCTGATTAGCCTGCCATCCATCTGAGAGAACGGCAAGACTCACTCGGTGTAATGAATTTCCAGACGTATTCAAGGCCAGGAAAGGAGAAAACGAGCATATACCTACCAGGGTAAAAGCATCTCCGGCCTTTGAATGCTAGAAACTACACTCCTCCTTGATAACGGGAAGGTACCGGCTAGGCCTACTGGAATATATGTTCGGCTAGCAGCTCTGGAGAGATGTTCGGCTCACCGCTTGTATCCGGTTGCACCATCCCCGGACTCTCTGTAACAAGCTCTGGTGGCTTACTGGCTCCATCTTTGCCAAGTATTGTGCGATCTCAATTTTCGCCTGATATGCCTATTTAGAAACAATCAAGCATTATGCTTCGTTGTAATCTTTGGATTAGGATATCTGACGACATTTGTTTTGGAATATGGTAAGGCTATGATACCATAAGAAATGATACAATACAATAGCGTCTAAAGCTGAGACACGGGGAGGCCGTTTCAAGGTCGAAACAAATAAAATAAGGAGAGCACTCTCTTGTGTCTACGTAAAAAGGAATGTATATGGACAATCTGGAAACATTTTATGGGCCTAATGCAGGCTATGTACTTGAACTCTATGAGCGATATAAACATGATCCTGCAGCAGTTGACGCCGCTACACGAGCCATTTTTGACGCCTGGGAACCGCGTAGCGATGAGCAACTCTTATATAAAACGGGTGGCGAGCCGGTTCAGACGCAAGATGTCTCGCGTGTGGTAGCGGCCTCTGCCCTCGCTCATGCGATTCGTGAGCGGGGTCATTTAGGAGCACATCTTGACCCGCTAGGAAGGGAGCCGCTAGGCGATCCTGCATTACTGCCTCAAACGCATGGACTGCGTGATGAAGATCTAGCTCAACTTCCCCCAACTGTGATTGGGGGACACGCATCTGAGGGGGTAAATAACGCCCTTGATGCCGTGAGAGCTTTACGTGCTATGTATTCCGGCACAATCAGTTATGAGTTTGACCAGGTGAAGAGCTCGGATGAGCGCGGCTGGCTGCGCGATGCCGTTGGGCTCTCGCTCTATCAGCGTACTCCCAGTGCCGATATCGCACGTAAGCTATTGAAGCGTATAACGCAAGTAGAGGTGTTTGAGCGTTATCTTCAGCAGACCTTTCCAGGTCAGAAGCGCTTTTCCATTGAGGGGACAGATACCTTAGTGCCGATGCTTGATGAAATCATCTCGGGGGCCATTGACTCGGAGACCAAAGAGGTGATTATTGGTATGGCGCATCGTGGCCGACTCAATGTCCTGGCGCATGTGCTGGAAAAGCCTTACGCGGCTATCCTGGCAGAATTCGCCCATGCCAAACATGAGGAAGGTGTTCCGCTTACCGATAGCTTTGGCTTTGGCTGGACAGGAGATGTGAAGTATCACCTGGGGGCCGAGAACGTGCTGGATGAAGGCAGGGATGTCGGCCTGAAAGTAGTGCTGGCGCCTAATCCGAGCCATCTAGAATTTGTTAATCCTGTGGTAGAGGGTATGAGCCGTGCGGCACAAGAGATTCGTTCGGTGGCGGGAAGTCCTCTCCAGGATGTTGATGATACCTTGCCCATTCTTATTCACGGCGATGCGGCTTTCCCGGGCGAGGGGGTGGTGGCTGAAACGCTCAACCTGTGGCACTTGCGCGGTTACTGGGTCGGTGGCACCATTCATATCATTCTCAATAACCAGCTCGGCTTTACAACCGTGCCGGAAGATGGCCGCTCAACATTGTTTGCTAGCGATCTGGCCAAAGGCTTTGGCCTGCCAATTATCCATGTTAATGCTGATGACCCGGTGGCTTGTCTGACAGCTGTACGCATAGCTCATGCCTATCGAGATCATTTTCATAAAGATATTCTTGTGGATCTTGTGGGATATCGACGCTGGGGCCACAATGAGGGCGATGAACCAGCCTTTACGCAGCCGCAAATGTACAGCATCATTCGCTCCCATCCAACCGTGCGAGAACTATATGCTCAGCGGCTTGAGCGGGAAGGATTGGTTTCGCGCGAGGAAGCTGAGGCGCTGGTGAAGGAAGCATTCGCTGTGCTGGAGCAAGCCAAGCGAGATGCAGACACTGGAGCTGGCCATATCGAAGAAGCCAAGAACGAAGAGCAGAATGGCTTTCACCAGGAGACGCCTCCATCTGTCTCGGCCGAGAGGATAGAAACGCTTAATGCTGAATTGTTGACCTGGCCAAAGACCTTTTCTCCCAATCCCAAGCTTGCGCGCACATTGCAGCGTCGAGCCAACACTCTAGGACCAGAAGGCGGAATCGATTGGGGTCAGGCCGAGGCCCTGGCCTTTGCATCTATTCTTGTGGATGGCACGCCGATTCGTTTAACCGGTCAGGATGCCGAGCGCGGCACATTTAGCCATCGTCATGCTGTGCTCCATAGCCAGGATGGCGACGAGGTATACGTCCCGCTGTGCCATCTCGCTGAGGCTCAGGCCTCCTTCTCCATTTATAATAGCCCTCTCAGTGAGGCGGGCGCGCTCGGTTTTGAATATGGCTATAGCGTTCAGGCGCGGGATGCCCTTGTCTTATGGGAAGCCCAATATGGCGATTTCGCCAATGTGGCACAAGTTATTATTGATCAATTCATCTCATCGGGGCGAGCGAAATGGAGACAAAAATCCTCTCTTGTACTGCTATTGCCGCATGGATATGAGGGACAGGGGCCCGAGCATTCAAGTGCACGTCTAGAGCGCTACCTGCAGCTTGCTGCTGAGGATAACTGGCGCATTGCCAATTGCTCTAATGCTGCGCAATACTTTCATCTCTTGCGCTTACAAGCTTTTTCTCTAGCTCACAATCCGCGCCCGCTGGTAGTGATGACGCCCAAGAGCCTATTGCGTCATCCTTTTGCCTCTTCACGGCTGCAGGATCTCACAGAGGGCAGCTTCCAGAAAGTAATTGACGATCATAAAGCACGCGCTCAGGCCGATAAAATTAAACGCCTGATCCTCTGTAGCGGAAGAATCGCCATCGATCTGTTGACTAATGAGAAGCGCGAGCAGGCCGATGAAATCGCGATTATTCGTGTAGAACAGCTTTATCCGTTCCCTGAAGAGGAACTAAAGCAGGTGTTTGCTCGGTATCCCAATGCGCGAGAGGTTATCTGGGTACAAGAAGAGCCGCGCAATATGGGTGCCTGGAACTATATGTTCCCGCGTTTGACACAGTTTGTTAAGCAATCTATGGAAGTTGGCGTTGTCTCTCGCCCTGAGCATTCAAGCCCCGCCGCGGGCTTCTGGGATTTGTACGAGGCTGAGCAAGCGCAGATTATTGCAGAAGCTTTCAGGTCGCGATTGAGACTATCTGGAGGGAAGTATGTCCGCTGAGATTCGTGTTCCAACCCTGGGTGAATCGATTGTTGATGCGACAGTTGCATCCTGGCTCAAGAGCGAAGGCGACGCTGTGCAGCGTGGTGAGGCCCTCGTGGAACTGGAGACAGACAAAGTAAATGTCGAAGTGAATGCTGAACAGGATGGTGTTTTACAGAAGATAATCAAGCAATCAGGCGATGTGGTTGCCGTAGGCGATGTGCTGGGCCTGCTCGGAGAGGCCAGCGCGCAAGCAGATCACGGACAGCAACAAGAGAGCGCTGTTCGCACCCAGGAGCAAAATCATGCCAGCTCTGAGTCAGCTCTGGCTACGCCCTCCAGCATGTTACGACCGCCCTCACCTTTGGCGCGGCGCATTGCCGCTGAACATAACGTGGATATCGCGCAAGTGCAGGGAAGTAGCCCTCATGGACGCGTAACAAAAGAGGATGTGATCAATTATCTGGCCCAGGGCAGGCAAAATTCACCATCGCAGCCCTTGCCTGCAATTGAGCAGGCTTCAGGCCGATCGGCGGCCCCAACTCAAGCGCCTGCAGCTCCGCCGCCGCCGCTGGCTATTGGCCCGCAAAGAGGGCGCGAGGAGCGTGTTCGCCTTTCGCGTCGCCGCCAGACGATTGCCCAGAGGCTTGTGGAAGCGCAGCATACGGCAGCCATGTTGACCACCTTTAACGAGATTGACATGAGTGCTGTAATGGAGGTACGTAGCCGGCGCAAAGAGGCATTCAAGGAGCGGCATAATATCTCGCTTGGCTTCATGTCCTTCTTTACCAAAGCCGTTGTTGGAGCCCTGAAAGCCTTCCCGCGCCTCAATGCTGAGATCCAGGGTAACGAGATGATCCTGAAGCATTACTATGATATTGGCATTGCCGTGGGAGCTGAAGAAGGGCTGGTGGTGCCGGTATTGCGTGATGCCGACAGAAAGAGCTTTGCTGAGATCGAACGCGAGATTGCTGATCTGGCCAAACGGGTACGTGAAGGTAGCGTCTCATTAGCCGAATTGCAGGGAGGCACCTTTACGATCACCAATGGTGGAGTCTTCGGCTCGTTACTCTCCACACCAATCTTAAATGCGCCACAGGTGGGTATCCTGGGGATGCATAAGATTGAACAGCGGCCCATCGCTTTAAATGGGCAGGTTGTAATACGTCCTATGATGTATGTAGCGCTTTCTTATGATCACCGCATTGTTGATGGTCGTGAGGCAGTGCAGTTCCTGGTCAGAGTTAAAGAACTAGTAGAAGACCCGGAGACATTACTGCTTGAGGGCTAGAAACGCTGAGAAGTTTTGGATTTCTCTCGACAGAGAACGTTTCTACCTGTATAATCAAGTAAATACAAACCAGCACTATGTATATATGCGGTTTGTTTCTGTCTACTGGAGCTAAGGTGTTAGAGCCGAAGAAACGCAAGCCTGTACATAGGCCACTCTAGGTCCTTCGGGATCTAGAGTGGTTACTATGACTTTGGCACGAAGCTGGGAGGCAGAGACAGAGGGAGTCGTCAGGGTTATGCAACCAGAGAATAACTATTCTAGCCAGGTGAGTAGCAACGATGATTTAAATATGCTGGTCGGCAAATCGTTAGGCCAGTTTCGCATCGTAGAGCGTATAGGTGCTGGTGGTATGGCTGCGGTCTTCAAAGCATATCAGCCAACACTTGATCGCTATGTGGCTATTAAGGTCTTGCCAGCTTATCATGCGCAAGACCCGATTTTCGTGAAACGTTTTGTGCAGGAAGCACGTTCTGTCGCCAAACTAGCCCATCCAAATATTGTGCAGATTCACGATTTTGGGGAGCAAGAGAATATTACCTATATCGTCATGGAGTATGTAGATGGTGGCACGCTCAAGGACCGCCTGAAGAAGGCCCTGCCTGTTCCAGAAGCTGTAGATTTTGTGATCCAGGCAGCTGAAGGACTTGATTGTGCCCATCGCAATGGAATCGTTCATCGCGATGTAAAGCCTGCCAATATGCTCATACGTAAAGATGGTCATCTCTTGCTTTCGGATTTTGGTATCGCAAAAATTCTTGAGGGGACAACTAATTTAACCCGCGTGGGGACGGGGATTGGCACGCCTCAATATATGTCCCCGGAACAGGGGACAGGGCAACCGGTAGATCGCCGTAGTGATATTTATTCATTAGGTATTGTTTTGTTCCACTGCTTGACCGGTCGCGTGCCTTATACTGCCGATAGCCCTCTTACGATTACCGTTAAGCATCTGCATGATCCCTTGCCAGTGGAGCGGCTGGTTGCTGAGAATGTGCCTGCCCCGATTGTCCAGGTCGTAGTAAAGATGACGGCTAAGCAGCCACATGAGCGCTATCAGTCTGCCGATGTGCTGATAGATGCCCTGACGAGTGCGCTAGCAGCATCGAACCTGTCTATACCGCGTCCCTGGCGAGCCGGGGGATTGGCTCCGCTTGTATCAGCGCCCTCTGAGGCAAGAGGGCAATCTGGTGCTCTTGGTAGCTCTCCTGGCTATGTTTCTCAGCCTTCCACGCCAAGCTCGACCTCGCAGCCTGGTATACAACAACCCGTCGTAACGCTCACCTGCTTCCGCTGTGGGGCGCCAAATCCCAGCACGCGCCTTTTTTGTACAACCTGCGGCGATGACCTATCGAATAAACGAGCCAGTGCTGATCGCTATCTAGGCCCAAATGGGCGTCCTGTTCTTGCGCGTCTATCCATCCAGAATGGGCCGATGGCCGGGCGCTCGTATCGTTTTCATCAGGATGTAACGACGATTGGTCGCACCAATGGCAACGATCTTGTCATCTCGGGACGTACTGTATCCCGTCGCCATGCCCGCTTATTGTTTGTCGATGGCCGCTGGTACCTTGAAGATTTACAGAGTGCTAATGGTACCCTGGTCAATAACGTACGCATTTATCAGCCAGTTGCGTTGAATGATGGCGATGTGATTAATTTTGGGGATGAAGTAGTAGTTTTTAATGTGACTTACGGCCCGTAAATGAGCTGAAGAGATAAGTACAAGCAGCAGCTACCGATCGTATCGGGTAGCTG
Source organism: Ktedonosporobacter rubrisoli (assembly GCF_004208415.1). GTDB lineage: Bacteria > Chloroflexota > Ktedonobacteria > Ktedonobacterales > Ktedonobacteraceae > Ktedonosporobacter > Ktedonosporobacter rubrisoli. Next base: position 11,170,792 of record NZ_CP035758.1, read on the forward strand.
ACATGGCTTTGCGATAAGCTTAGGAAGGAATTTCCATGAGTTCCATTAATCCTCTGGTACAGGTTGCACAGCAAATGCTGCTTGGTGGCGCTGTAAAGCAAAATCATGCGCTTGAGCATGCAACTATTGTATTACTATCCAAGAAGTTTCCCGATGTGCGGCTTTCTGGTATCTCGTTTGCTGCAGGCTTCTTTGTGTTCGGCGATGTGCCGACTGAGGCTATTCTGCCCACGGCTCAGGAGGCGCTTCAACTCTTGCGCACGACGCATCCTGACCTGGCGGTTCATGAGCGATGCGGTACAAATCTGGCCGTCGCTGGCATGTTGACGGGACTCTCGGCAATGGCGGTGGCTAAGATGCGTCGTCCATACAGTACGGCAAATAATGTCATCCTGGCCTCTACCGCAGCGCTGGTGCTTTCGCGACCACTCGGCTTGCTGGTGCAGCGCTACGTAACGACGCAAACCCCGAACTCCTCGATGCAGATCCTTAAGGTGACTCCGCGCAGTGTTCTGGGGGCGCCAGCCCACTTTGTGAGTACCGATAATCCAGATGCGGCAGGATTGTTCTCTTAAGGTGCGCTCGATGGAAGATAGTTAAAGTAGAAGGAGTATGTGATGGCTCAAGAGCGTAGTCGCTTTCTTGTAGAAACTGCCTGGCTAGCAGAACATCTCACTGATCCACAACTGCGTATCGTGGATATGCGAGGATATGTGCGTGCCGTTGAGCACGATGGTGTGCAGGATGCTGTGTATATCGGTGCGCCCGAAGAGTATGCACAAGAGCATATCCCGGGAGCCGTATATGTCGATTGGAGCAAGGACATTGTGGATCTCGATAGCGAAGTAGAAGCGCAGGTTGCTCCTCCTGCGCGCTTCGTCGAGGCCATGGAGCGGGTGGGGATTGGCGATGAGCATCTGGTTGTAGCCTATGATACCCATCCCACCTCCCAGTTTGCTACGCGCCTATGGTGGGCACTGAATTACTATGGCCACGAGCGTGTAGTGGTCTTAAATGGCGGATTGGCCAAGTGGAAGCGTGAGAATCGGGAGCTTGTGAGTACCGTTCCTGCCTATCCACCGGCGACCTTTACAGCACGAGTGCGCCCGCAATTGCGTGCCGAGGCTCAGGAGGTGCTGCGTTTAATTGGCAATGCAGATGTGACCCTTGTGGATGCGCGTGATAGTGGGCAATATAGCGGTCGCGTGATACGAGGCAAAGGACGCCCCGGCCATATTCCGGGCGCGCTGAATATTCCGCGCGAGGAGTTGATCGATCCGGAGACCGGGACATTTCGTAGCAATGAAGAGTTAGCAAGTATATTTGCGGCTGCCCAAGTCTCGCCAGAGCAGCGTGTAGTTGCCTATTGTAATGGTGGCGTGGCTGCAACTACTGTTCTCTTCAGTCTGGCTATGCTGGGATATCCCCGCTTGACGAATTATGACGGCTCCTGGAATGAGTGGGGGCACCGTCAAGACCTACCTGCAGAGATCTAAAGCAGCAGAGAGAGCCCCGGTATAGAAGCGGGGCTGACTGGGAAGAGAGGAATGCTGGAGAGCCTGATAGTGCATGTAAGCAGATCGCTTCCTACTCTTCCTTCTCCTGTAGCGCAGGAGGGATTAAAGGGACTGGCAAAAATCCTGAGCGTAGAGAGGGAAAGACTTGACTCAATGATGGATGAGCACGAATTGGCAAGCGAACGGGAGCAAGAAGAACTGCTTGATCTCAATGAGGTGATGCGGGCCTTTGGCATCGATGCGTGGAAAAACCTGGGGCCAACCGATACTGCCTATAGCGATAATTTTGGTCTGCTTGTTGATGTGCAGGGGCAGCGTTATGTTCTACGCGAACGGCCAGAGGGGCCACTGGGAGAGGATCAAGGGCATCGCTATGTGTTTCGGCGCTATCTGCAACAGCAAGGAATACCGATACCAGCTTTATGGCCGACTCCTCAGGGTGAAGCTGCTGCGCAGGTTGGGGAAGATCACTTTGAGCTAGAGCAGTGGTCCGGTGGCGAGCTATTTAGCTCGTCGGATTCCCGAGCACTAGATTGGGTGAGCTTTGCTGGTTCGATGCTGGGACGTATTCATCAGGCCTCACAACACTATCAAGGCCCGCAATACAAGTGGCCGGCGGAAGCGCATATGGGAAGCGTGGTCCAGAGCTATCTTAACCTGGCCCGCAGCAGAGCCGACACCTGTGAGCTCCAGGCCCTGGCCGTTGCGCTTGAGAACTGGGCTGATCAGTGGGAAGCGGTTTTACCCTCGGCTATGATGTCTATTGGTGCAGTGCGTGGACTCCCAGAATTCCACATTCACGGTGACTATCATGCCCTGAATCTGCGCTTTAATTCATTGGGAGTTGCCGCAGTGCTGGGACTGGAAGCTTCGCGCTGGGAAAAGCGCATTTTTGAAGTGGCGTATGCTCTTTTTTACTTCTGTGCTTTGGCCTGGCAACCAGGTGAGAAGCTAACAAGGCCTTTACTCAAGCGAGGTCTCGATCCTCTACGGGCGCGAAATTTTTTGAGAGCCTATGGCGAACTTTGCCCTCCGGCCCGCGGCGAAGCGGAGGCACTAACTGATGCTCTCACCCTCATTGCGCCCATTGCCACGATTAATGGACCGTTGGAAGATTTGTTTTATGGGCCTCAAGAAGCCGAAGAGGACTCGATGGATGATCTATTGGAGCGCTTATACTGGGCTTCGACCTTGCCAGCCTGGTTACGTCGCGTGCGGCATTCACTTGCTGAAATGTGGTAAGGAGCAGAACCTGTTACGGGCCTCCATAAAACAGTTAAATGTATCTATTTGAGGGACTTAGTGGCCATGATGGGTCATAGTAATTATCAGGGTTATGATTGCAATCAGCATAATCAATGCAATCAGGCCGATGATAAGAAACTTGGGGTCCAGGTGAAAGCCAGAACGTGCGGCCGGCTCTATATCTCCTGTGGTGGTGACTGGTCCCTGGGGACCGCTGGGAGTGTTTGAGGATGTGATGGACTGAGGTGCCTGAACCATGGTAGAGATAGCCTTGGGCGCCTGGTAGTTCTCGGACGTTCCTGTCTGCGTCGCAGAAGAGTGCTGAGAACTGCCAGTCTGAGAGTGTGGTGGCACCATCTGGGAAGCCATCATAGAGGCCTGATTTTTCTGTGGTCTGATCAGCAAGGTTTGCTCGCCTTCGGGGATACGCTTAGACGAGGCGCTGGAGCGTGGAGGCGTGGATGGACCCAACGGAGTACCACATTGAGCGCAGAAAGCCGCCTTGGGAGCAAGGGGAGCATTACAGCGCGGGCAATAGTTAACTGCCGCTGTCTGAGAGACAGCATCAGGTGTGGAGGGAGCTTGCTGAGCATTTTCCTTGGCTGCCTGAATTGCTTCGTAGAGCATTGGAAGATCGGGCTGTGTGCTATGCGGATCAACAGGGCGCTTTGGCTGCTGGGGAGCTGGTAAGGCCCCCATTACCCGCTTAAGATCATTGGCCAGGTCGGCAACTGACTGATAGCGATCCTTAGGGCGCAAGGCCATGGCCTTATGAATAGTACGGTTCAACTGGATGAGCAGATCAGGCGGTAATGTACCAAGCTGAGCTATATGCCGCGAATGGCGTGGTGTCGGCTTGGGAGGCTTGGTGACTCCAAGCCGGAATTGGCGGCCGGAGTTCGCTTCTGCGCTCTCTTCAGGAGGGTTATTGGCTAAAATATCTTGTAGAGTCGGTAAATCTGGGCGACCCTGCTGTAGCGATTGGTTGCGTACAGAGACACTGGGCGGCTCATGCGCAGTAAGAGCAAAATAGAGTGTGCCCCCCAATGCGTATACGTCAGAGCGCGTGTCGGTGCCGCTTCCTCCTGGATACTGTTCGGGGGAGCGTAGCCAGGAGTTCCCTGATGGCGAATGAAGAATAGTGTGCGCGCTCCATCTGCTGCCGCTTTAGCATTTCCTAGATCCACCAGGATAGCTGTACCATTGGAGGTAATACGAATATTGTCGGGTTTAATATCCCTATGGATAACTGGAGGACGCTGGCTATGCAGAAAGAGTACTGCATCACAAATTGCCAGAATCCATTCCATAATGCGTGGGATGGGAACAGTATCGTTACGTTGCCGCGCGTGACGAATGAGATCCGTCAAATCATGCCCTTCAATGTAGTTAAGGACAACATAATAGCGCCCTCGCTCCATAAAGGCATCCTGGAAGGCAGGAAGGTGAGGGTTGTGTAGTTGACTAAGTACGGTGGCCTCATGCTTGAGCTGTTCTTGCCCACTGGCGCCTGTCACAAGATATTCTTTTACTGCATACTGCTGGCTCGTCATTAGATCTACTGCCAGATAGACGTGCCCGAAGCCCCCGCTGCCCAACACGCGTTCGATACGATAACGTCCATGTAGTACCGTGCCAGACGGAACTGTTTCTATCATGGAGATCTCCTTCTTTAATCTGCCACCAGAAGGTTAAGGATGATGGAGCCGTCTACAGCATTGGTCTGTACCCCATCTAGCCTGCTGTGCAAGCTCGCATTCGCATTATACACTAGTTCAAGGAACATGTACACTTCATAATTTCATTATAGGATGTTTTCCTATCGTATGTTGTGAGCTCATAGAGAGAATGTGGACAATACAATTTATTCGCCTGTGGGCGAAGGGCGACGAATTGGGGGCGATGGTGAAAGACGAGCTTGCGAGATGAACGCACTATCATTTTGTTTGCAGACGCGCAAATACATTGAGGTTTCTGCTTGTTGTACTCCGGGAACCTTGTAAAGTTTCTCTGTAAGAAAGCTGAGCAGGATGCCAGACATGCTCTATGCATATCTATGAAGCTGGCCAGATGGCTTTCTGCCAAGATCATGAATGCTTTTGCATAGTGGCACAAATTGTGCACATGCCGTATGATACAGGCTGGGCCTGTGAGAGGACCCCGAGCTATCAGCGGCCAGGAAAGGATACTAGATATGTGCGCTCAGCAGACAGGTTTTGTCTTCGATAACTATTTTTTAGCCCATGATGCCGGGGTGCAAACAAAGGTCATCATGCGTGATAAAACGTTCGAGATGTCCCCCGAGGCACATCCCTCTGCTGCTTCGATTACACAGAGAACAAAAGAGCTGCTAGATGGAACAGGCTTAACGGCCCAGATGTTGCCCATTGCAGCGCGGGCGGCAACTGAGGATGAGATTGCCGTCTATCATACACGTGATTACATAAGGGGTGTGCGGGCGCTGGCGGCTGGTGGCCCGGCACAGGGAACATGGGGCTATATAGATGAGGAAACGATCTTGAGCCCGGGCTCGTTTGAGGCCGCGCTCTATGCTGCCGGCGGGGCCGCTAATGCCGTAAGAGCGGTCATGGAAGGCACCGTGCGCAATGCATATGCCCTATTGCGCCCTCCTGGCCACCATGCTGAACGCAATAAAGCCCTGGGCTTCTGTATTTTTAATAATGCAGTGATTGCAGCTCATCATGCCCGCAAGGCGTATGGAGTTGAAAAGGTGATGATCGTCGACTGGGATGTGCACCATGGCAATGGGACGCAAGATGCTTTCTACGAAGATGCAAATGTACTCTTTGTTTCACTGCATCAGCATAACTGGTATCCAGAGCTCTCTGGCGAGTTAGATCAGATTGGCAGCGGATCTGGCACAGGTTATACGGTGAATATACCTCTCCCGCCGGGAACAGGAGATAGGGGATACTGCGCAGCTTTTGAGCAGCTGGTTATTCCCCTTGGATTGCAATTCCGTCCCCAGCTCATAATAATCTCTGCGGGACATGATGCTAGCTGGCTTGATCCGCTAGCGCGCATGATGATGACTATGGATGGCTATCGTCGGCTGACCGAACTGATGCTTGGTCTGGCTGAAGAAGCTTGTGGGGGCAGGCTAGTAGTTCTGCAGGAGGGTGGTTATAGTACAGCTTATGTGCCCTATTGTGTTGCGGCGACTGTTGAGGCTCTGATTGGAGTTGACCTGGGCATTGTCGATCTTTATGCTACAGCTCCTGAACTGCAGCACTGCAAAGAGATCCTCACGCAGGAGACGCTAAGCGCCTTGCAAGAGGCGAGAGCGTGGCATAAGCGCTGGTGGTACCTATAAAAATCTGCAGGTTTCGACAAGGGCTTGGTAGGAGCTTCTATTGGCAAATTGCTGCCAGTTGAATGTACTTATCAAGCGATAAGGGCAAAGGGAATCTGCAGATCCATCTCTGCCAATAATTGCTTCTGCGTTTAACTCATGTGGGCCGGCATTGCAACCTTTCTGGAGCAGACTCTTCGGCTGTTCATGGCCTGGTCTTTCTCCGCTTGTTGCAATGCCCAATCGCTTTCACGCGCTAAGTGACAGGGGCTTAGGTTACGCTAGGCGCCTCGTCAGTGTATTTCTCGTATAAGCGCTCAGATATTATCTTCTGTAAGCTCATCACTGTCTCATAAATGTCGTGGAAAGAAGTATAGAGCGGAGCGATGCCCAGGCGGATATTATCTGGTGCACGAAAGTCGGGCAACACTTTCATATCATTGATCAGAGTAAGATCGATGCGCATACCCTCGGCATGCCCTAGCGATACATGAGAGCCACGGCGCTCTGTCTGGCGTGGCGAATTCAGGCTAACGTCAAGGGGCTGTAGCACAGCTTCCCAGAGCGCAATGAGATATTCGCTTTGGCGAATGGACTTGGCGCGTAAGTTGTCAAGGCCTGCCTCTAGCAGTAGTTCTACTCCGGGCTCGATCAGAGAAAGGGAAATCATGGGAGGGGTACCGGTCAGGAAGTGAAGTAAGCCAGGGGCCGGGGAATAAGTCAGCCCGAAGGCAAAGGCATCTTTCTGCCCCATCCAGCCGGAAATAGGGTTAAATAACTTCTCCTGCAGATCGCGGCGAACATAGAGAAATGCCGGCGAGCCGGGCCCTCCATTGAGGTATTTGTAGGTACAGCCAATAGCCAGATCCGCTTGAGCCGCGTGTAGATCGACCGGGATCGATCCGACTGAATGGCTGAGATCCCATAAGACCAGCGCCCCGGCATTGTGAGCCGCCGCCGTCATGGCTGGCATATCATAGAGGTAGCCACTTTTGAAAACTGTATGGGAGAGCGTCACCAGCGCTGTTTGCTCATCGATGCTGGCTTGTAGCTCATCGGCTGGACCATAAATGCCGTCTGGCGAGTCAATGATCTCTAACTGATGCCCTTTATCCAGTAGATTAATAGCTCCCTGAAGAATGTAAAGGTCGGAGGGGAAATTAAGATTGTCGGTCAGGATGCGTTTGCGGCCTTGCTGGAGACGAAGGGCGGCGAGAACCAGCTTGAAGAGATTGATAGAAGTTGAATCAGCAACAATCACTTCGTCGGGTTCGGCACCAAGCAAGCGTGCAATCTTGCCGCCAATTCTCTCAGGAGTGTTAATCCAGCCTTCATTCCAACTTCTAATCAGGCGTGTTCCCCATTGGTGAGAGATGAGATTGTTGGCCAGCGTTGCCGTATCTTTAGGAAGGCGGCCCAATGAGTTGCCATCCATATAGATCAGTTCGGGTTCGGCAAAGACGAAACGTTCGCGGAAGGCGGCTAGCGAGTCTTGAGTGTCAAGTTCTTTGGCGTAATCGGCGGTAATGGGTATGCTAGTCATAAATAGATTTCCTTGTCTTCACGACACTATGAGATAATGTACACAGCACTGTGAACTGTGAGGGCGAGTTACGCGGTGCCCAATTGTTTTAGCCGGAGCAGCTTCTCTAACTACCGGGTTTAATTGGCGCCCCACTCTTAAGTATAACTAGTCCTGACCACCTGGGGCAATTGTACGTTCAGCAAGGTGGGGCTGTTTCATTGTGCTTGAGCTGAACCTTGTGTTCGCGCGCCGCGCGATAGGCGTTAGCACAGCTTGTCTCAATAAGGCCGAAGCGCTACTATTATCATGTAGATCTTCCGCAGAAAATGGAGAGTAAGGAGAAAGCTTTCAAGTGCGTTATTTCGAAGATTTCTCGCTAGGGGAAACGTTTGAGTTTGGTAGCTATCATGTTACTGAAGAAGAAATTATTGCTTTTGCCAGCAAATATGACCCTCAGTCCTTTCATATCGATCCGGTGCAGGCCAAAGCATCACTTTTTGGCGATTTAGTAGCCAGCGGATGGCATACGGCATCCATCTCTATGCGTCTGTTAGTAGATGGCTTGTTTGGCCAAACAGCGGCTAAAGCCTCGCCCGGGATCAAGGATCTGCGTTGGCTCGAACCGGTCCGGGCAGATGATGTGCTCAAATTGCGCTTTACCATCATTGAGGCCAGAGTATCCCAGAGCCGCCCGCGTATAGGCATTCTGCAATCGAGAAACGAGCTCATCAATCAAGACGGCGTGACGGTGATGAGCATGATTGCCTCTCATTTTATTGGCAGACGGCCTGAAACTGCATCTGCCTGAAACTCACAGTCTATTTCTCTTGTAGATACAGTTGTGCTATACTGTTTGTGTGTTCATCTACAGTTAGAAACTTTTATAGTCAAGTAACTCATACTTCATGGTATGAATTTGAAAATGGTTGGAGCTTCATCTCAGGCAATTACGCGCCTGGACTTGATTAGCTCCTTTCTTTTCAAGCGTGAACTGGTGAGAGAACACATATTTCCCCTGGCCAGATTTTTACATGGGTTTGAAGAATGTTGTAAAGGAGGTGAGGAGCGTGGCCGAAATTGCCTACTGTGTTAAATGTCACGAGAAGCGCGAAATGAAAAATGCGCAGCCGTTTACAATGAAAAACGGCAAACCGGCAATGCAGGGTCAGTGTGTGGAATGTGGGACCAAGCTAACCCGCATTTTGCCTTCGGCAAAGAAGTAAACTGCTGGCACTGTTTCTAATGTCAGAAAGCATCGCCGTTGCATTACCTGCCCTTATCTGTAGGACTGGGTAAGAGCAGCGGTGGTGTCTGGGTTGCACGCTTAGCTTGTGAGATGGAGCCTTTCAGCAGCCATAAGATCAACGTTTGTCCATAGAGCTCCATCCACTCTCCTGTGTATATTCTGCGCTCCAACCTTTTTGTACCCTCCAAAAATGCGCTAACATAAATAATGCTCACCGAGCACAACAGGGGCGCTTATAGCTCAGTCTCGCATGATTTTGTCGCCATGAAACGATAGAGAGGGCTGAGCAAAGAAAGCTCGATTGCCATTACTGCTGGAAACAGTCATTAAAACCCTCCCTTCAGGTCCACTATATTTACTCACGTCAGTAGTCATAAAACTATCTTGATTAAGCTTGATGCTGTCCCAGGATGCTTTGAGCCAGTTGTAGAGATGTATCTGGAGGTGGCTGCTGGCTGTGGGGAGTCCGGTGTTTGGACCGCCAGGGTGGGCTATTAAATCTGGTACCGAAATGGTCAGGCTGTTAGAATGTAACTGCTCTGTAGCGGGTGGGAGGAATTCGAAAGTTAAACTACCGGCAGACATGCTATATATACCGGGAAGGGCGAGCTGAGCATCATAGCTCTGAATATCGATAATCTTGCCTGTGATAAAATGGGCGGGAATATCAGCAGGATTGTTGATGGCAATGTTCAGTGGCATCTGGAGCAGTGTATCATGGGTGCCCGCTGGATGGCCACCATTAATGCTCAAATTATTGATGCTAGCGATATCTTGGTCTGGCCAGCCGATTAAGGTCGCTTCTGCACCCGGTATGAGTAATGGATCATAGGTGTTGAATAAGATAGGGTTAGGCACGCGGCCGCCTGTCACAAAGATATTATTGCCGCTAGTTATGGCGTGGGTATTGCATGGACCGGCGCACGAAGAAAACGAGAAGCCGGTTCCATTGAGGGCTTCTAGTAGAGCAATATGGCGCTGAAAATCGTTCTGAGGTTTAGCGTTATTCGTATAGGGAAAATAAGCGTTTGGCAGTTTGCCGTTCTCTGCTAGCTGATCTGCAAGTGGTCGCGCAGACCAGAAAGATGAATTATGTAATGGAATCTTGACATGTTGTATCGCACCTGCTGCAAGATGCCCAAGCGAGGCAAAGCCCTGGGGTAAGAGGATGTAGACGTCATTGAGAGAAGTAGGTAGCGTATTTTTGATGGTTCCTATAATCTGGTTATCCTGCAGGTTGAGATTTGTCGTTATACTTCCGTGGAACTGGCTATCCTGTTCTGAGACGATGGGATGGAAGGTCCAGGAACCACTAACTTGCCGATTGAGATTCATACCATCGGCCTCCATTGTGAACATAGATGGATCATTATCTTCGGTGGCCATGGCATGAGAGTCCGATAACATCTGCCCTGTGATCGGTTGAGCCACAGTATTACCGGAAAGATGGAGATTGAAAGTTCCCTGGTTAGGCACGAATATGCCCATATAATTGGTAATGTGCGCTGTAGAGCCATCCTGATTGACCTGAATAAGCGAGATGCTATTATTCATTAATGAGGTATTACGCTGATAAAATGCCAGCTCGTAAGAGATGAAAGAGAAAATAACGATGCAAGCAAGGAAGATGCGCCAGTTCCACCAGCGCGGCTGCTTCAGGCCCTTAACAATTAATAGGCGAATTGGGCCAAGAGCTAGAATATAGGCAAGAAGGAGTACAATAATGATCCAAGGGCCAATTAAGGTCTCTGTTTTGATCATGCTGAGTATACCGCCGCGGGTAAGTATGTGGCCTGGCCCACTATAATAGCTGGGAGTGACGTTAGGGATTAAGAACTTATCGCCCATCGCGTGAATGAGTATAATTGACCAGAGCGTGTTCACTCCTTGCCAGCTAACCAGAGGATCGTCGGCAAGATCGAAGGCCACGTAGCAAATGGTGCCCTGGCCCTGGTGAGTCTGCGCTAGGAGTGGAGTCGATCCTGTGGAAAGAATTGACTCGCTCCCAAAGAAGGTATGTTGGGGATGCAAAGCGGCAGTGCTGATGATTACCGATTCTGGAAGTGTGCTTGGGAACGGCATCTCTTCAGGATTAAAGGCCGGGGTATTTCCGGGCGGGAGCAGATTGGTGCCGGCGGAGAGAAGCCGTGTTCCATCGATAGATACTGGTAGCAGATTTGCCGGGAGTGGGCTCAATGTGCGCCGCCATTGCGGTCCACCAACCTCGATAAGCACCCCTCCCTGATTGACCCAGGTTTCTAGAGCAGTGATCTGCGCGGGTTTGAGATCTTTAGTATTGAAATCGTCAAGTACGATAACATCGAAGTTGTCAAGCACAGCTTCAGTTGTCGGAAAGGTGTTAGCATCAAGCGGTGAAGTTGTAAGTGAACTGGTTTGATTAGGAAGTGTAACGTAGGTAAGGGCACCAATTCCGGTTGGCGTATCGGAAAGTACGCCAATTAGTAAGTCACCGGGTTTCACCTCATAGCCGCTGGGCTCGTTGTCAGTGGCCAGGATATGGCCATTTCCATCCTGAAAAGTCGCATTGACGCCGCGCGGAATAAAATTTCCCAGATAAAAAGGTATGTTAAAGACGAAACGTTTTTGCGAATGAGCTGGTAGAGTTACTTTTTCCTCAAAAACCCAGGGAGAAGCAATGCCAGCAATGTTCGTGCGTGGAGGCCCTGTAATGATCTTGACAGCTAGCGTTCCCGTGACCTGCTTAGCGGGGTTATTCGCAGTAATATATATCGGAGTCCAGTAGCCAAAGCGATAAACATTGTCGAAGCCCACATTCATTTGTAGTGCTATTTTTTTTAGGGGCGGCGACTCGATTGCGTGGGCTGATACTTCTGGAGGAGGGAGCAGTAAGAACAATAGTAGGCAGCAGCCAACACTGGATAGAAGCAGAAGCGCTAACCAGGGCCTGGTATTACGATGAGCAAGCATGAGTCTGCACCCTTCCTTGCAGTATCTTTGGAATGGATCGCGATGTTAGCATGCTCGCGTGGGGAATTATGCCCCACAGCAATGCACATAGCGATATTATAAAGGTTACTTGAGTAGGTACCAGGATTTACTACGTTTTGATTATGGTTAATTTCTCATATCATATCAAGAGTTGGCCGGACCTACAAGAGTTATATAAGATTGTCGGAAAAAGTCAACAATCATAAAGCCGATTTTGTTAAAAGCTATTCGGCTAGTCTCTCTCTCGTGCGGTATTTAATATCATAGTTAATAATAAAATCTAATTCTTCATTAGTAAAGCCGTATAAGTGGGCTAGAGTAGTATCGATGTGGTCGATGATGGCTTTGGATTTGCGCGCATAGACGGTGTAACTTCCAGTCTCGCCGCGCTTGAGATGCAAAGCATGCAGACGATAATCAGCCATAAGCTGTTGGCATGCGCTCTTCAAGGCTGCCCTGATGGTACTAGCCTGGGGATAGGAAAAGCGGAAGCCAAAGAGCATATAATCCTTCAGATTAAAGGTGTCAAAGGTGACTGTATAGTACCACCAGAAGAGCGAGCTATTAAATAAGGCTACAAATATATCGCGATCGTAGAGCTCCTGAAATGAGCATTGTTTATTTGAGGTTGTGCGATATGGCCAGGCAAAGTTAGTGAAAATCTTCCAGTATAAGCCGCCAGCCGAGCGGTAATACATCGTATTGTGTTCGAGCGGTGGGGCCAAGTACTCGCTGACGGTCCGATGCTGCCGGACCTTGTGCATAATAGCATTTTCAACCTCAGAGCCAAACTTGGGATAATAATGCCGATTCTGAGGATCAGAAGGAACCGTGACCTGACAATAAGTAAGTGCAGGGAACAACAAATCCCTATAAGGAGCAAACCACTTGTTGAGATGGGTGCTGAAACGTCTTTCTGGTCCCTCTGCTTTCGCTAAATAGATGACCGTGGGAATGCTAGCAACTTTGTTACCAGTAAAGAGCATAGAGGGACGAAAATGGTAGAAAGAGAGCCAGCTACAAGGAAACCAGCGCTGGAAACCTTCAATGAAGGGACGCATGTTTCTTGTTGAGAATGCTGCTAAAGGAAGTATCATGCCTTGATAGCCAGTGGCTGAAAGCAGGTGATAGCTGCGCTCAACGGTGCAGGGATAGAGGTTGGAACATGGAAGTGTGGAGAAGTTCTTTAGCGTATAGGCGAAGTTCGCATCGTATTCAACATATGGCGGGTTGCCAATAATAACGCTAAAGCCACCCTGCTCGATAATATCAGCGAACTCGATGCACCAATGGAATGGTTTGTGACTCTCGTACCATTGTTTGAAGTGCGAGCGTTGGCGCTGATTAATATCATAGGCCAACGCCAGGCGATGATCTAGCTCCTTGCGTATCTTTGTGGCCTTCTCCGAGGAGGTTAGTTTGCTCCTGGGCAAGCTGAAGCCAGCCTCAGCGCTATTGATGAAGCCTATGAGGGCATTACCTACACGGATATTATGCTTGATGTCAGGTAAGGGTTCCAGGTGCTCGATCCGCTCTACCTGGGCCAGAAGCTTGAGAAAAAGGCGCAGTTTGCAGATTTCTGTTGCCTGTTCCATCATATCTACGCCATAGAGATTGTGGGTGATAATAGACTTACGTACAAAGTAGCGGCAATTGGGATGTTTATCAATCTGTTGAAGAATAGAGGAGAAATCCTGGCAATTACCCTTATGCATTAGCTGGTACATCTGCTCCAGGCAGGCTTCATAAAGAGGTTCAAGAATCTCCAAGGCAATAAGCAGGAAAGCTCCAGAGCCGCAAGTAGGATCGAGAATCGTCATCTGCTGAAGGCACGTATAAAACGTAAGTAGCAATGTGGGCTCGTCAAGTTGCTTGATGATGTCGTGGGCGAGCTGGCACAGATCAAGATTATAAGTGATGAGATCTTCAACAGAAGTGAGTGCGCCGCTCTGTAGCATATTGGATAAACGAGTAAAGTAAGCGCGCCGCGTGATAAATTCGCGCTGGGTCTCTGTGGGAAGTGTGTACTCACTTTGGATCGCCGGATAGATATAGCGATTGGGGTTGGCCTGTAAGCGCTGGCGTATCAACTGCTGGAGGGCACCTGAACACGTATAAGAGCGCTCAACCTGTTGGAAGAGATAAGGTATGATCGTATTTTTGGCAATATAGCCACTAATATCTTCTTTTGTATAATAGGCTCCCATCTGCTGCTGATTGACGTATTGCTCAAAGATATAGCCGAGAATAGATGGATTGATCTCATCAACGTAAGGTGTGACCTGCTCGTTCAAACGCCATTGAAACTTGTCAAAGAATGCAAAAAGGTTTTCAAAAGCTTCATCGGCAATCCAGAATGTCTCCGCCGAGTGCTCTAAGTCATGGGGAGTGAATAAATTGCCATTCAGATAGGGAACGGGCTCCCCTGTAAGTGAGCTGGCTGCTCTCTGCTGGAGAGGAGTGCCTAGCTCCAGGAAAAAAGGTAGCAGGAAATCGCGGTAAAAGCGATTGGGCCCCCGCTGAGTTTGTGAGTAGCTAAGCTGGTGACGGAGATAGTGAATATCGGCATTAAGAAACTTTTTGTGCTGAATGAAATAGATAAACATCAGACGGTGTAGCAAAAGGGAAGCATATAGCTCACGTTCGGACTGTGGGCCCCGAATATGCTCAAGGAGAGCGCGATGGATGTTTTTGAAGTGCTGATAAAAGCGCCGGGTAGTCTGTTCAGTATTGAGTGCTGATTCTTGATGCTCATCACGCACTACGGACACCTCTCCTCTAGCGCTTGAAGATGCTGTAAAAGGCAGATGATGCGCAACTGCCGAAAATTCTGCCATGGCTAATGATACGTCTCCAACCTACAATTGTAAAGTGGCTGCCCCTGCTGGCGGCCACAATGTGCTGTTAGCGTACTCTTTTTTGCCCATTCGGTACTTAATATCATAGTTGATGATGAAGTCTAACTCTTCGTTTGTAAAGCCGAAGTAGCTGGCCAGAACTCTGTCGATCTCATCGAGAAGCGCTTTTGAAGAGTGCATGCGATACTCTTCAAGCTCTATCAAATAGCCGGGCTTCTTTTGCCTTGTGCCGGATCTGGTATTGCGTGTGCTCATCTGGGCATTGCGCTGGATCTCCTCTTCCAGTTGTATGGCGAGATCGGGCAGGGCAGCAATAGTATAGAGCGCGTTGCCCGTGGGAAAGCTTTTTACTAGCGATTGCGAGAGATGAAAGCTATCGGCATATGTAGCAAACCATAGATAAAAAAGCGAACAATTCAGGAGGGCCATAACCGTATGCGCAAGCTGCTCATTCGCGAGAAAGAGGAAGCGGCCGTGGGGAGGATGCATGATTTTGCCATTTTTCTTATAGAATGGAACGCGGCATGTCGCTTTGAGCCAGTAGTTTGTAGCTTCCTGGTAGTAAACAAAATATGGAGTTGGCTCTGTGTGTAAGATTGACTCCAGCCGGGCCTCTTTTCCCTTTTGCAGAATTTTTTGCATGATTTGCTCATGCAAAGAAGAGGCGAGCTTAGGAAAGATAGAGCCGCTTGCCTTGCTCTTTACATGTGTATATGAAATCAAATTGATTAGATGAGGGCGCTCTGCCGCGTACCAGCGCTTTACGCCAGTGACATAGAGCGCTGGTCGGAAGGGTGTTTTTGCGCGTTGCGCCAGCAGGATCGAGAGCCGTTGAAATGCGCTCTCAAAGAGGCGCGAGGGGAATATCTCAAAATTAGAGAGCCAGATGGGAGAAGTAGACTGACGGATGATCTGGCGAAGGCGTTTGAAGCGATTTCCGCTACAGATGCTCAATGGGACAATAAGCCCTAGATGGCTCATCTCAGAGCGGCACAGGGCCAGCGAGCGTTCTATAACTGCCGCATAGAGATTGCCGCAGCTCTCTTTCTCGTAGCCCTGGATCTGATAGCTATGTTTAATTTTGTGATATTCGACAAAGGGAGGATTCCCAATGATAATGTCGAAGCCCCCCTGTTGCATTCGGTGAGGAAATGCGCTAAACCAATGAAATGGCTGGTTGTTAGCCCTATCATTTTTCTTATAGCCATAATCAGCGTTCTCATGTGCTTCTGCGGCGGGAGACAGCTGATATGCTTGAGGGTGCGCTGGCTCTGGATCGTGTATAAGACCTACTAGCGCATTGCCACAACGAATGTTTTGCTGAAGAGCTAGTAGCGGTTGGATATCTTCGATACATTCTGTATGATCCAGGAGGGCCATGAAGAGGCGCAGTTTACAGACCTCTATAGCTTCGGGCATGAGATCTACGCCATAAAGATTGTGAGTGATGATGGATGTAAGGATGTAGTGATCCAGGCTGTGGTGTTGCTGGATCTGCTGAAGGAGGCTGTTATACCTATTCAGACTTACAGGGTTTGAGGAGAGCCGGGAGCTGTGATCTGGGAGCTGATGTTGCTCTATCAATGCATACATTCGTTGAAGGCATGCTTTGTAAAGAGTCTTGAGGAGATGAAGGGCGGCCATAAGAAATGCCCCTGATCCACAGGTAGGGTCGAGAATACTTATTTGTTCAATATTTGTATAAAAAGCCAGTAGCCAATCCAGCTGTTCGCAGTCCTCAATCACATCCAGGGCAAACTGAAAAATATCCAGATTATAGGTAATGAAGGCGTGGATATGATTGATAGTTCCAGCGCTGAGTATGGCCGTGAGCATCTTATAGCGTTTCTGGCGGGCCCGATATTCGTGGCTTGCCTCGGCGGGAAGGTAAGTCCGTTCACGTATAACTCTCTGGATGTAGCGCTCAGGCCGTCTTTGGAGTAGTTGCCAGATGCTTGTGTCTGAACTAAAAGCTGCAGGATAACTGGCTTGTACCGCCTTAAAGAGATAAGAGATAATAGTATTATTCGTGATGTAGGTGCTAACGTCTGTACCCGTATAGTAGGCGCCTACTTGTTTCTGATCGCTAGTATGCTCACAGATGTAAGCAAAGATCGCAGCAGTTAAGGTATTTTCTGCCTGTATTTGATCTTCCTTGAGCTGCCACTGATACGTATCAAAAAACGCGAAGAGATGCACAAAGGCCCTATCGGCTATCTGGATATTTGCGTAGCGCAGTTCTAACGGGTGTAACGCAAATAACTGGAACGCAAGCAAGGGAACGTTGCCAAAGAGTGGGCTAGCCGCATAGCTAGCTCTGGAATTGCTCAGCTTGCTATGGAATAATGGCAATAAGAAGTGACGAAAAAACTGATCCTGGCCATAGTGCTCTTGTATTCGCTCTAAATGGGTAGAAAGATAAGCAGTATTGCTGTCTAGAAAGCCCCTCTTTTGCAAGAAGTAGAGGCACATTAAGCGTTGAAGTAGCAAAGATACGTATGTTCTTCGATCATTTTCCGCAGTGATGCCTTCTAGCTGCGTAAGAACAAAAGCCTGCTCGCTTTTGAAGAGCTGATAGAAGCGTTTGAACCCAGATTCAGCATGCGATTGTGAGCGCGTAAGCATAGTTACAGAAGCTCCTCCTTATTAACGCTGAATCTGAATTTATTGTAGCAAAGGTGTCAATAACTGCTTATTTGTAGCTATTCAAAGCGAGCTTTATTTGTTATAATCACAGTCTAATATGTCTGCTATAAGGATCGTAAACTACTCGTAGGTAAATACCCAGGAAGCTAATGTTATTAACTATCACAACAACCTACCAACCTGCGACTGACCTTGGCTATCTATTACATAAAAATCCAGCACGCGTCCAGCTGTTTTCACTTCCATTTGGTCAGGCCCATATCTTCTATCCCGAGGCAAGCCAGGAACGCTGTACGGCCGCTTTGCTGGTAGATGTTGATACCATTCGCCTGGTTCGCGGGCGCGATAAAGCTGTTGCCTTGAAGCATTACGTAAATGATAGAGCTTATGCGACTTCCTCATTTCTCTCAGTTGCTATTGCTAGCGTCTTTGGTTCTGCCCTTAATGGACATTGTACACAAAGGCCCGAACTGGTTACCCAGCAATTACCATTGCAGGCGCGCTTAATCGCCCTGCCTTGTGCACTTGGCGAAGGGTTGCTCAGGCGTCTCTTTGAGCCGTTAGGCTACGCCCTGGAAGTCCAATCCTATCCATTGGATGAGCAGCATGTTGAGTGGGGTATGAGCCCTTATTACACCTTAACTCTCAGCGCGACTTGCTGCTTGAGTGAGCTTCTTTCGCATCTCTATGTGCTAATTCCTGTCTTAGATAATGACAAGCATTACTGGATCGGAGCCGACGAAGTTGATAAGCTGCTCAGGCATGGAAAGGGCTGGCTAGAGACGCATCCTGAACGAAGGCAAATAGTGTGGCGCTACCTCAGACGGCGCCATGATCTGATTCGCGATGCTCTGACTCGCCTGGTTCCTGAAGAAGAAAAGGAAGCTCAATCTGACGTAGAAGAGGAAAAGGAAGACGGGACAGCCGAGGATGGGCAAGTAAAGACTATGAGCTTGCATGATGTGCGCTTGCAGACGGTTTTAGCTATGTTGCAAAGTTGTGGAGCGCACAGCGTACTCGATCTAGGTTGTGGCGAAGGGAAACTACTAAAGTTGCTGCTGCAGGATAAAACCTTTGAGCGTATCCTTGGCCTTGATATATCTTATCAGGCCTTAGAGAAAGCGCGAAGACGGCTGCATTTTGGGAAGTTATCTATGCAGCAAAAGAAGCGCCTCGCGCTGGTACATGGAGCCCTGACCTATCGTGATAAGCGTCTTGAAGGTTTTGACGCGGCCGCAGTCGTCGAAGTGATTGAACATCTGGATCAAGCACGCCTGGCGGCCTTTGAGCGCGTTCTATTTGAGTTCGCTCATCCTGCAACAGTGATTATAACAACGCCCAATGCCGAGTATAATACCAATATCGCGACATTGGCTCCGGGCCAGTTACGTCATAAAGACCATCGCTTTGAGTGGACAAGGCAGGAGTTTGAGCGCTGGGCTACACGAGTCGCCGAGCGCTATGGCTATAATGTACAAATTTCCCTCCTTGCAAGGCCGGCTGCCCAAGGGGCTTGGACCTCTAGCGCTTCACCTGCTGAGAGCATAGAAACTGCAGAAGAGCAGTCCCCGGAAGTTGTCTCTAGCGGCGCACCAACTCAAATGGGCGTCTTTACGCGCAAAGGCTAATATCCCTCCAGATAGCATTGATAGGATGACATGCAGCATGAAGCAGGTGAAAGATGACTAACGAGCAACTATTGCGGCTGGTTTCCACACAACCCTATCCCTTGTTCTTGATGACTTTGAGCGGATCACATCTCTATGGCTTTGCTTCACCAAACTCAGATTACGACCTGCGTGGCGTCTATATTCTTCCCCTCAAAGAAGTAATTGGGCTCTATGAAGGACGCGACACGATTGAAACTACTATCAAGCTGGATGGCCAAGAAATTGACCTGGTGATGTATGATATCAAGAAATTCCTGGCCTTACTCTTAAAGAAAAACGGATTGATATTAGAGCAGATATACTCTCCCGTATTGGTGCAAGCCTTGCCAGAACTTGAGGAACTGAAGGATATCGCGCGCAAATGCATCTCACGCCATCATAAACATCACTATTATGGCTATGCCCAGGATCAGTGGAAGCTCCTCAATAGAAGCGAAGTTGGCTCTATTAAGAATTTGCTGCACGTTTATAGAGTCTTGCTTACCGGGCTTCATCTGTTGCGCAGTGGTGAGGTTGAAACAAATTTGCTCTGCCTGGGGGAGATGTTTCAGCTCACGTCTCTCCCTGATTTAATTGCGCGAAAGCAGGCAGGAGGGCAAAAAGCAGTTCTGGATAAGGGTGAGATAGCTTTGCACCGGGCTGAATATGAGCGGCTGTTACAGGAATTGGAGCAGGCTGCAAGCGTTTCTACCCTACCCGAAGGAGCCACGCTGGCGGAAAAGCGGGCTTTGAATGATCTACTCATCCGTTTGAGGTTGCAATATAGCTCATGAAAATAACGTTACCTGAATTCTCATTTGTGGTGCTGATTGGTCCTTCTGGCTCTGGTAAATCCAGTTTTGCGCAGAAACATTTTAGAGCGACCGAGGTGCTTTCATCTGATTTTTTTCGCGGCCTGGTCGCTGATGACGAAAACGATCAGAGTGCGACGAAGGAAGCCTTCGAAGCGCTGTATTTTCTCGCCGCTAAGCGGCTGACCGGGGCCAGATTAACGGTTATTGATGCAACAAACGTGCAGCCTGAGGCGCGTCGGCCGCTGATTGCTTTAGCCCGCGAATATCACTGCCTGCCAGTAGCCATTGTGTTTGATCTGCCCGAGCAGCTCTGTCTTGAGCGCAATCGCACACGCCCTGAGCGCAATTTCGGGGACCATGTTGTGCGGCGCCAGGCGATGCAACTCCGGCGCTCGCTACGCGGTTTACGCACTGAAGGGTTTCAGACAGTTCATCTGCTTTCCACAGCAGCACAAGTAGATGAGATTGAGATTGAGCGCCAGCCGCTCTGGAATAATCTCAGACATGAGCATGGTCCCTTCGATATTATCGGCGATGTCCACGGCTGCTTTGCCGAACTGAAAGCGTTATTGGGCCAGCTTGGATATTGCGTAGCCTACGATGAGGGGAAAGCTGCTTTCCAGGTGAGCCATCCGCAGGAACGCAGAGCAATCTTTCTGGGAGATCTTGTAGATCGTGGCCCTGAGATTCCGGCTGTACTGCGCCTGGTCATGGATATGGTAGAGGCGGGCGTGGCGTTCTGTATACCTGGCAATCATGATGTTAAATTGCTCCGTAAGCTAAAGGGGAAAAATGTCCAGGTCAGACATGGATTAGAAGCTTCTCTAGAGCAGTTGTCAGGGGAAAAGCCAGAATTTATAAGCCGGGTGACAGCATTTCTTGATGGCTTGATTAGCCATTATGTATTCGATGAAGGGAAGCTCGTCGTTGCGCATGCTGGCATGAAAGAGGATCTACAGGGCCGCGCCTCACGTATCGTTCGTGATTTTGCCCTCTACGGCGAAACGACAGGTGAGGTTGACGAGAATGGCTTGCCGATTCGCTACAACTGGGCCGCTGAGTACCGGGGCAAAGCTATGGTTGTCTATGGCCATACGCCTGTACACGAACCGCAATGGCTTAACCATACGCTTAATATCGATACAGGCTGCGTCTTTGGTGGCCGTTTGACCGCCCTACGTTACCCCGAGAAAGAACTTGTCTCTGTACCGGCGTCCCAGGCTTATAGTAAAGAGGTATCGATCTTCTCAGCTTCCAGGCCAACGGACGCTGCGGCGGAGCTTACTGAGCAACAGAGGCATGATGATCTGCTGGATCTTGAGGATGTAGTCGGCAAGCGCTTAGTTGAGACAAGGCTGCGCGGCAATATTATTATCCGTGAAGAGAATGCCATCGCGGCCCTGGAGGTTATGAGCCGCTTTGCCGCGAACCCCAGGTGGTTGATTTATTTGCCTCCTACCATGTCCCCAGGCGCAACAAGCAGTGAGCCCGGCTTGTTAGAGCATCCAGCGGAAGTGTTTGCGTACTATCGGCAGGAGGGCATTGCCAGGGTAATTTGCGAAGAGAAACATATGGGATCGCGCGCCATCCTCATTGTATGTCGCAATGAAGAGGCGGCCCGTAAACGCTTTGGTATAAGAGGCGAAGGGACCGGCATTTGTTACACGCGGACCGGGCGTCACTTCTTTAAAGATGAAGCGTTGGAAAAAGTAATCATAGAGCGCGTACAGGTGGCTCTTGAGCGCTCTCGATTCTGGGAGAAGTTGCAGACAGAATGGGCCTGCCTGGATTGTGAATTGCTGCCCTGGTCGGTGAAAGCTCAGGATCTGGTCTTACAACAGTATGCGGCAGTGGGTACGGCCGCAAGAGTAGCACTGAGCGAAACAGTTAATGTTCTGGAAAAAGCTGCGCAACAAGGTATGGACGTAGAAGCTTTGCTGGCAACATATAAGAATCGCCAGCTCTTAGCAACGCGCTATGTTGAAACCTACCGGGGCTATTGCTGGCCCGTGACCTCGATAGATGATCTCAAAATAGCCCCTTTTCATCTCCTGGCTACCGAGGGCGTCGTGCATGTAGATAAGGATCACCTCTGGCATATGGAAACGCTGGCGGCCGTGTGCAAAGCTGATGAGCAGCTCTTACGAGCAACGTCCTATCAGCTTGTTGATGTGGCAGATCCCGAGAGTGTAGCGCGAGGTATTCACTGGTGGGAGCAAGTAACGCAATGCGGGGGAGAGGGAATGGTTGTCAAGCCGCTCAGCTTTGTAGCTTCCGGCAGCCATAATCTCGTGCAACCAGCGATTAAATGCCGGGGTCCTGAATATCTGCGCATCATTTATGGACTGGAATATGACCTGCCAGAGAATCTAGAGCGCCTACGTTCGCGCGGCTTAGGCACTAAACGATCATTAGCTATGCGTGAGTTCGCATTAGGGATAGAGGCACTGGAGCGCTTTGTTGGTGGGGAGCCTTTACGGCGTATTCATGAGTGTGTTTTTGGCGTGTTAGCCCTGGAGAGCGAGCCCGTTGATCCGCGACTGTAGAGTATGGCACGAAAAGTCAGCAGGCTCTATTTGAACTAGTCTGCAGTGTTGCACGTGTAAAGGATAGAGTCCCGTGACGGGACATGCATCAGCTTGCTGTTCTTGCCCTGACATCCTAAAATGGAATAGGAGCCCGAGGTGAACACACTAGAAGCTAGTAAGATACAGAGGTAAGTATGACAACAACTCAGACGAAGCCACAAGTGCAACAATGGACGAACCTGGCTCAGCAATTACGCGTAGATAGCATTCGCTGTACAACCGCAGCAGGCTCAGGCCATCCGACATCTTCAATGTCTGCCGCAGATCTAATGGCCGTGCTTATGATCAGCTATCTGCACTATGATTTCGATAATCCAAAGAATCCCCACAATGACCATCTCATTTTTTCCAAGGGTCATGCATCTCCCCTCCTCTACTCTATGTATAAGGCTGCGGGGGCGATTAGCGACGAAGAGCTTATGACGTTGCGAAAGTTTGGAAGCCGGCTTGAGGGCCATCCTACCCCGGTTTTGCCCTGGGTGGATGTGGCGACTGGCTCTCTGGGGCAAGGATTACCTATAGGGGTAGGCGTAGGGCTAGCCGGTAAGTATCTTGACAAATTGCCTTATCACATCTGGGTATTGCTTGGCGATAGTGAGATGGCAGAAGGTTCTATCTGGGAAGCTTTTGATCATGCCTCGCACTATAAGCTGGATAATGTAGTTGGTATCCTTGACTGTAATCGTCTGGGCCAGCGTGGAGAAACAGAGCTCGGCTGGAATACAGAGGCTTATGCCGCCCGTGCTAAGGCCTTTGGCTGGAACCCTATAGTCATTAACGGCCATGACTATAACGAAATCAATGATGCGTTCAGCAGAGCCAGCCAGGCTAATGGAGCTCCAACGCTGATCGTCGCCAAGACCGTCAAGGGTAAGGGCGTCTCTTTCCTGGAAAATGTAAATGGTTGGCATGGGAAGGCGCTCAATAAAGAGCAGGAAGCGGAGGCTCTCAAAGAGCTCAACCCCTCAGTGCGTAGCATGACTTTCACCGTGCAAAAACCGACAAGCAGCCAGCCTATAGACGTGCCTGCCAGCAAGCCCTTAGAGTTACCGCGTTATGAAAAAGATCCTGTTGCAACACGTAAAGCTTATGGAGATGCCCTGAAGGCCCTGGGAGCTGCAAATCCACTGGTGGTTGCTATGGATGGCGAAGTAAGCAACTCAACCTATGCCGATGAATTTGCCAAGGCTTTTCCGGATCGCTACTTTGAACAATACATTGCAGAACAGCAGCTAGTTGCTGCAGCCGTAGGGATGAGTGTGCGGGAGAAGATTCCTTTTGCCTCAACCTTTGCGGCCTTCTTCTCGCGCGCTTATGACTTTATCCGCATGGCAGCCATTTCGCGTGCAAACATCCGCCTGGTGGGTTCGCATGCCGGCGTCTCAATCGGCGAGGATGGTCCCTCCCAGATGGCTTTAGAGGATCTGGCGATGATGCGCGCGGTTTTTGGGAGTACTGTGCTTTATCCTTGCGACCCTAATCAAACAGCGCAACTTGTAGCTGAGATGGCTGAGCATGATGGGATTGTCTATATGCGCACCACGCGCGAAAAGACGCCAGTAATCTATGAGGTGAGCGATAAATTTAGCATTGGTGGGAGCAGGGTGGTACGCCAGTCCGCTAGCGACCAGGCTACAGTAGTAGCAGCTGGGATTACCTTGCATGAAGCGCTAAAGGCATATGATCAGTTGCGAGAAGAAAATGTTACTATTCGCGTGATCGATGCGTACTCCGTAAAGCCAATAGACGAGGAAACACTCTTTGCGGCAGCCGAGGAAACTGGGAATAGAATCGTGACGGTTGAAGATCACTGGACAGAAGGCGGTCTGGGTGAGGCTGTGTTGGAAGCGTTTACCCAAAGGGATGGCCCATTACCACAGGTTGTGAAACTGGCCGTACAATCTATGCCCGGCTCTGGTACTCCTGCTGAATTGATGGAGGAGGCGGGTATCAGTGCGCATCATATTGTGCAGGCGGTAAAAGCTCTAGTCAAACATTAACCGGCATTGCATGCTGTATAGTAAAAGAAGAAGCCCTTAGAGGATAGGATGGCCAGCTCCTGCCATCCTATCCTTGTGTTTGCCTATACAGTCTCTTTAGGCCTGCTTGGCTTGTCAGGAGAGCCCGGCAAACAAGCAAGCGAGAAGGCAAGGTCACACATTGAGGTGCAAAGCCTTGCTATTTTCTAGCTGCAAGACTAACGGGATCTATAGCATCTGCTATCACCTTGTAGCCTTCATCCGTTGGGTGAATATCGTGATACTCAGAACACATCCAGGTATAGGTGCAGATATGTTGATTGGGTGTCTCTTCACCCCCAAAAGCGCTGAAGACATCTACTGTAAAGCCCACACCCTGCACATCATTTGCCAGATGCTGATTCAGCGTTTCGATATATGGGAGAGATTTTGGACAAATGTTCTGGAAGGGATTATAGTAATTAGTGACAAGAATGAAGCCACTCTTCAGGCCATTCACCTTCATTGCCTCTGTCAGACGAGCTAAAATGACATCTTTCAGATTCGCATCTAATGTAGCAAGGGCACTATTGAAGCTGGAGTCATCAATCTGACACGTTTGTGGGTTAATGAAGGGCAATACATCATTGGCTCCAATGGTAAGAGTGACTACACTGAACTTATTATGATGCTGCTTAATATAGTCAACTGCAGCTTGCAATTGCGAACCCTGGTAGGGATATTTGCGCAGCTTGGGCCGTGGACATTGCCCATTCATCGTTGTGCTGGTCTCGCCCGGACAAGCCATATTTACATATTCAGAAAGCCCTTCGTTTTGTAGCCGTTGGGCCAGAAGATCAGCGTAACCATGGGTGAAGTCATTGTTCGGCTGATAACCGAAGGCCAGCGAGTCGCCAAGCGCCAGATATTGCCAGCCAGTAATAGGGCCATTAGGGGCTGTTTCCTTGGCGTGAACAGAGCCAGGTTGTTGTAGGTAGAGGCTCGCTGTCAATGCTAATGCGATTGTTAATAAGAAGAGGAAGATGCGAAGTGACATCCGTGCCTTTTTCATTAAAAATACGCTCCTTATTTTCTCTCATAACGAAAATCACTAGCCCTTTTTAGAGAGAAGAACCGTATTTAAGTATATCATAACATGGATATAAATAAATACAGTATAGCCTTTTTGGCATGCTTTCCTGCTCATTCCAAAAAATATAGTAAAGTTGCTAATACTTGATGTGTTAGTAAAACAATAAATTGCATATAAATTCTTAAGTGATCTGATAGCATTTATTGCATAGTGATGAATGTTTTAAGACCATTTTGTTACATTCAGATATTAGGAGAGAAAATCGATTGGATGGGAAAAAACCAGAGAATACAGCCTCTCAAAACTGTGCCTTTGAGCGAGCAATGTACAATCGTGAAGCCCTAAGCGTTGAGCAATATATAGGCTTTCCACATATGCCATTTCTGCGTCCAGGCTTAGGAAGCTCTCCACTTGCTGGCTGCTAGGCTTACAGGAAAGGTGGGGCTACCAAAAACTTTGGCCAGCATAAATCAAAAGGCTTGCATGTGTTTCTGGAGTTGCGCCGGTAGAAAGTAAAGACTATAATAGGATTTGAAATTTGCCGGTCATCGCTAAGGTGGCTTACAAAAAAACTCGATGATCTTGTATATTTCCGCAGCGCTATGTGGAAATATACTTTAGCTTTATTTTACTACAGGGGCGTAGGTGGAAAGCTACGTGTAACCTGGATCATCAGGAAAGGTATCATATGGAGCCAGTCGATACAGATTTTGATTATGTTGCCCGTCAATCGCAGGCAAGGGATACAAAGAGCCGCTTCAATTGGCTATATCTTTTCCCCGCTCTCGGAGTAGTCTGGTTGTTGTTACTGCTTGCCGCGGCAACTTTCCAATTCTCGATCACGGATGTCGTGAATCCTGTTATGACCATTATGGTCGTGCTGTTCTTCTTGATGGTTGGATTTTTGTTCTGGGCCATGGCCCCCCAGGGCAAAAGATAACCATACATTCTGTAAAGAGGGTAGGTAAAAATAATGATATGCCTTACCCTCTTTATGTTGGATCAAGCTATGTGTTGCCAACCGTGTGGATCGACCTCAATATTCAGTTCTTCTCCCCATATCATACGTCCCAGCAATTCCGCTGATTCGACAAGGCGTGGCCCTGAACGATTCAGGTATTGGTTGCCGTCAAGAGCGTAGACGCGCCCTTGCTGCACAGCCTTTAGGGCCTGCCAGGCGGGGTGCTTTTGTAAGATAGGTATATCTTCCATCGTACGCTCAAGCGAGTAACCGCAAGGAGCCAGAAGCAGAATATCGGGATCAGCAGCCTGCAGCTCTTCCCAACTCAGGCGCGTTGAGTGTAGCCCGACTTCGCCAAAAATGAGCTCCCCACCAGCGTTTTCTATGAGCTCAGGGGTCCAGTTTCCGGCGGCAATTAATGGATCTAGCCATTCCAGAACAGCGATGCGTGGCTTGCGTGCACCCGCTCGTAAGCGTGTAGCCGTCTCGCTCAAGTTCTGTAAGCGCTGCTGATATCCTGTTACCAGCTCTTGAGCCTGGGGAAGGCGTTCCAGGGCTGTTCCTACTCGTAGCATATCTTCCCAAACGTCGCATAATCTATAGGGCGCGAGAGAGACTATGCGGGGATGAAGGCCGGTAAGCTGCTGTAGGGCGAGGGTTACATCGCGTTCGCTGACCGCGCATACTTCACATTGGGTCTGCGTGAAGATTACATCGGGTTGGAGTTCGCGCAGAAGCTCGACATTGATGGCGTAGATGCTTAGCGCTTCTAGAGTGTTTTCCTGTGCCCTCTCGCGTAATTGCTTGATTTGTGCATCGATCTCGCGGCTGCTGGTCTCTGTATTGATCCGCACTGCACTGACAAGTGGAAGACTGAGTATTTGGGGCGGATAGTCGCACTCATGCGAGCGCCCAACTAATTGGTCAAGACATCCAAGCGCCGCTATCATCTCCGTTGCGCTGGCCAGGAGAGAGATAATCCGCATTGATATTCCTTTCCGCATGTATGTGAAGTGATGGCTGCCGTATATGTTGCTAGTGCCATTGTAGCATAGATCCGGCCGGCCCTGTTTCGTTAAGCCTTGTTTTCAGTAGCCATCTTGCAGGTTAACAAAAGAAGCTTGAGTATGGATAGCAATTGCTCTTTTCCGCCCTCGCATCTTTCTCGTGATGTTGGTGCTACTTGCCTGAGGACGCGGAAGCAGAGGAGTAAAAAGGCACCAGATTGAAGTTTCTCTGGTGCCTTTCTATGCTAAGCGCTGATTTCTGCTTGCAGCACTTAGGCTTGATTTTGCAGGATGGCCGATGGAGAGGAAACGCTCTCCCGCTCAAATTTGTGCTGGAGGGCTCCCAGTTCAGCCTCCAGATCATCGATAAATTGACGGGCAACGCGCCCTGAGCGCCCGATATGTTGCCTTTCCCAGAGCAAAGCCCGTGAATGGAGCTCTTCTGCGGCAAGCTTGAGGCCACGCTGGCTGGCCAGACCATCCACAATAGCCAGGTAATGAGCCTGGTCAGGAGAGATGAACGTTAGGCGTAGCCCGAAACGATGGGCCAGGGAATGTTTCTCATCCATTGTATCGCGCCAGTGAACGTCCTGTGTAGGTTTGCCACGGTCCACAAAGTTCTCCTTGATCAGATTGAGCCGATTAGTTGTGGAGTGGATCAGAATGTTGGTAGGCCGTGCCTCCGCGGTTCCTTCTAGAAGAACCTTAAGCACCTTGTACTCAGTCTCGTGCTCTTCGAAGGAGAGATCATCGACGAAAATGATGTAATGCGGTGCCCGATCCCGTAGCTGGGCCACGATGCCTGGTAGATCCGCTATATGTTCTTTGCTGACTTCAACCAGGCGCAGGCCGTGCTCCGAGTAGGTGTTAATTAGAGCCTTAACTGTAGAGGATTTTCCTGTGCCTGGTGCGCCATAAAGCAGGACGTCATGGGCCGGCAGCCCGGCCAGGAAGCGCTCGACATTAGCACGTAAGATTGCTTGCTCACGCGCATACCCGATTAGATTTGAGAGCTGGATAGGATCAGGTGTAGTGACTCCCTGAAGCTGCTTATCCACGCCGTTCCAGCGTAGCGCATGATAGCGGGCCAGAATACCAGTCCCGTAGACGGACCAATACTTTTCAAGAAGAGAGGCAAGTTCTGACCAATCATCAATAGCGGCAGCTTGCTGAGCCAGCGTGTCGCGGGCATGAGAATTGTCTACATGCTCGGCAGAGGCCAGATTGCACCATGGTTCCCAGGCATTACGCAATATCGGCAGGGCCGGCGTGACGATATCACAGGTGGCGTTCCAGATAAGCTCAGCATCTAGCGCGAACAAGAGATGGAGTGCTCGCAGATCGCGTATGGCCTGAGCACGCAGGGTTGGGGTAACGCCGCTTGCTCCGGAGCGTTCCACCTGAGCACTCCAAATGTTGCTATCATCGATGAGGCGAGCAATGAGATAAGCCTGCCAGGCATCGGCTAAAGAAAGCGAAACATGAGTGTTTGCGGCGGCAGCTAGCTCCCTAAAAGCGTTGCTGTAGGCAGTCGCTGTGGCGACCGGTTCGGGTTCTGGCGCTGAGAGTTCCGTAAGCAGGCGTAGGAGAGCCTGTGCGGTAGAGCCATTAAGGACGCCATTGAGAAGTGTCAAGCCGTGAACAGCCTGTAGCGCTGTTTGTATCCGTTCACGTGCTGTAGTAGAAGATAATTTTTCCTGCATTGATGTCCCGATGAATAAGAGATAATAATTACAATTACTATGCAAAACGAAATCATCTGCTAGCGATGAACAAACTAATAATGCCTCGTCCTGACCTGATACCCAGGATAGCGATTATCTAATCAGTATATCAGTTATGTCTACCGGCTGGGGCTGCCTCTGTTGAGGAAGCTTCCCATTGCTAGTAAACAGCCCGCTTGCTAGCATGGTTTGATAACTATCTATGAGTATAAGCGCATAAAGGTCATTCCTTTCCCCAGTCATGACTGCTCCTTTGCGTAGCCCAGGTGGAGCGAGGCCGCCAGGGCTTGCCCTTTTACAAAGGCAATGAGGGCACTATCCTTTGGATCAAAGCGTGAGGCTGGCATGGAGATGGAGATGGCGCCCCAGACAGCCCCGTCGAGCTGATAGACTGGTACACCGATACAACAAACGCCAGGCTCAAATTCTTCTCTATCGAGGGCAAAGCCTTTCTCGCGAACCTGCTGTAGGATTTCCTGGATGGCATCCCACGAAATACGCGAATGTATAGTGCACATACTGGGAAGGTGCCTGCGATAGTAAGTCATGAGCTCCTGGGGCGAGATATGGGCCAGGACTGCCTTGCCGAGCGCACGCACAAAAGCGTGGTCTTTGTACCCGACATAAAGTGAGCGCACTTTGACATTCTGCGTACTCTCGGCAATATAGCTAATGGGAATCTCGCCATATTCCCACATCGCGACATAAACCGTTTCTCCAGTGCTGTGCATCAGTGATTGTGCCAGCATCTTGATTGATTGGGGGATATGGCGCTGACGCTGATAGAGATTATTTAGATGGGCCACTTTATCGCTCAGGCAATATTCCTGTGTATGCTTGTCTTTCCGCACATAACCGGTATATATCAGCGAGTTAAGCAGATGGTAGCAGGTACTTAGCTTAATGCCTGACATGTGACTTAGCCATTTGGCGGTGCAGCCATCCTCGCGTTGGGCAATGAGCTCAAGCAATTGCAAGCCGCGTACCAGGCTGGTGATCAGCCATGGCTTCCGATCATATTCTTCTTGTTGTTCCATACAGGAATCACCTTTGGGCTTATCTCTCTTGAATGAGCGAGCAGTGATGCGTAATTAATTGTTAGAGGAGAGTATATCATGGCTTGAGCTGCTATGCCGAGGGCAATTTTTCAAATTCCTGGAAATTCCTATCTGTGCATGGGCTGAAGGATACATTGTGCCTGCAATATCTCAGCAGGTGAAATAAGCATTTAGGAAAGAGAGGTGGTAAAAAAGTGAATAGAAAAGAAGACCAAAGCATATCTAGCAGCCTGGCAGACTATAGTACCGGCTGTAATGCTCAAGCCGAGTATTCGAGTTTATCAGTATTTGAAAAATAGGCCTCAGATGAGCAATCTGAATAGCAAACCTACGGGCTAGGCTCCATCCACCTGCCATATAATGACAGTTTTATCGTAGGAGGTAGTTGCCAGGTAACGTCCATTGGGGGACCAGGCAATATCGATGATAGTAGATGAATGCCCTCCAGTCTTGCCAAAGATCATGCTTTGTACGCTGGCATCGTTCACCTTTTTGCTGGTAGATACTTTTTGTAGATCCCAGATATAGATTTTGTTACTACGACCATAGGCGCCTGCGATATATTTTCCGTTGGGAGCCCAGACACAACCATTGACGTGCGGGGACCACTTAAAGCTAAAGCCACTATTATTATCATTTGGGGCGGAATTGTAAGTGCATCTTGATCATCTGTTCCCAGAGTGTAGAGTATTTTGCCTTTTATCGCGTCCCAAACGATAACCGCCTCAAGGTCAGAGGCAAGAAGTTGCGCTGGATTTGCCGGGGACCACTGCAGGCTATCGCGCAGCACCATAACTGATGAATCTTTGGTGCGTTGTGGCAAGGACAGAACTTGTTTGACCTTGCCTGTCTTTGGGTCCCAAACGACAACTTTAAAATTATTTGTTGAGCCAGCTAACAGAGAACCATCTGCAGACCAGCCGAGAAGCTCAACCTCAACGGGAGAATCAGCGGCGTAATGCAGAGAGTTTACAGGGCCGGTTGGATGCGTGGGTTGCCAGAGCTGAGCATCTGTTTTTGAGAAGCTGGAAGTCGCAAACGTATTGCTATGCGGCGCCCAGGCTCCATGGCTGTACATAGGAGCCGAGAAACTATTGGCCTGATCAATGTCAAGAAACTTCTGTGGAGAGTTATTTTTGGCAAAGGGATTGACTACAAAGAACTGATTTGTCCCTGAAGAAGGGATGATGGCGAGCATATGCCCATCGGGCGACCAGCTCATGGAATTGTTATAGATTATGTTGGCAAATTTCCAGGTCTGTAGGGGCTGGGAGATAGTTTGAAAGCCGGAGCCCTGCTTTTTCAGGTAGCTCTCAATATCCCAGAGCATCACCCTGGTATCTTTGCTACCTGTGGCCAGATAGCGTCCGCTGGGGTCCCAGCTCGCGCACCATACCTCATCCTTGTGCCCAGTAAGGGCAAGGAGCGGTTTGCCAGAGATAAGTTTATGCGGTCCGGGAGGAGTAGGAGCCGGCTTCTGCGTAGTTTGCGTAGAGCGCATAAACATCGGGATCGCGATGCCGCCTGCAATAAGCACAGCAGCCCCGGCTGCACCTCCTATCAGGACCTCGCGCCTCTTGAGTAAGCGTTTCCATTCAGGCTGCTGTGGACTGTCCGAACCTGGATAAGGGCTGTGTGCAGGTGGGCTATAGAGTGTCTGCGCTTCGCCAGGAAAGGGCTGCTCAGGTGTCCTAGGCAGTGGCCCGGGGTTGTTCACATAGGTAGTGGCTGTGGCCGCGTTCGCTTGCGCCGCAAATGTTGAGCGCAATCCTTCCTGTGAAGGCGTGACAGATCCCTGTTGTATAGGACCACTCTTGATGCCCGGGTTAATTCCCGGAGCCATAAATTGACCCTGCGGCTGCGTCGTGGCAGTGACAGTGGGCTGGCCAAGGGAATTAGTTGATTGGTGGGGCGTCGGAGCTGGCGTAACCGAGAATGGGAGCGGCGTCGGGCTGGCGGCACGTAAACGTTTGCTCCAAGGGGCAAGTAGCGTCCTTTCAGGATCAGTCGTGGCCGCAGTTTGGGTGCTGGCTGTATTTGGGGGTGTATATGTGACTCCTGGCGTCAGAGCCTGTGTTTTCCAGGCCTGCTCTATGGCATTGACAAAGGTCAGGCAGGAAGCAGGGCGTTCAGACGGCTGCTTCCCTAAGCCTTGCAAAAGAGTATTTTCTAGCGCCTGCGAGATACCTGGATTAAGCTGACTGGGCGGAGTAGGAGCTTCCTGAATCTGTTTGATAAGAATGTCATAGGGATTTTCGGCCCTGAATGGTAGATTCCCTGTAAATAAATGATAGGCGATCACTGCGAGGCTATACAGGTCACTGGCAGCTTCCGCGCGTCCCTGAACCTGTTCAGGGGCCATATATTCTGGAGTCCCAGCCCCAGCGTGAGTTTGCGTTCGTCGCGTAGCTCCGGTAGTAATTTTGGCGATACCGAAGTCAGCCAGGAAAAGCCAATCCTGTTGCATAAGCATGTTGCCAGGCTTAATATCTCTATGCAGCACTTTTCGGCTATGTGCATAGTCAATAGCTTCAGCTGCTTGCTTGAGATAGCTTAGGGCCTGATCTGCAGGAAGCGGGCCCTGCGCATTGCGTATGCGATCGCGTAAAGAGCCGCCAGTAATATGAGGCATGATAAGATAAGTGATGATCTCGCCGTCTGCAGTTGGTTCCTCACCAAAATCATGTACTTGAAGAATATGAGGATGCTCTAATGAAGCAGCTGTCTGTGCTTCACGTGCGAAATCTTGTAAATAGCGATGATCGGAAGCAAGCACTGCAGGCAAGAGCTTAATGGCAACCTGACGTCGCAATTGGGTATCTTCTGCTAACCATACCTCACCCATGCCGCCGCGGCCAAGCATATTTTGTAGGCGATAGCGGTTAATCATTCGCCCTTGCCAGTCAATCGATTGGGTAGTAACCATGATACAATCCTCAAATTTTCCAGATAAGAATACTTGCATTTACATCGTTATAGCCAGCAGCCAGATATTGGCCATCTGAGGACCAGGCCAGTGTTCTGACTGGATCGTGTACGTCGCCTGCCACGAGCGTGCGCTGCGGCAAAGTGTTGCCCTGGACGTCCCAAATGTAGACTTTACCATCTGTTGCTCCAGCCGCGACAAGCGTATTTGAAATAACTGGATTAAAGGCCAGAGCCGTCAACTTCGCGCTTGAGTCTGGAGGCAGGCTACGCGGAGAATTATAGATCTGTTGTTGGGGATATTCCAGGTGGTAATTGTTGTAGGATGGGTATCCGGTTCGGCCATCGCACAAAGATATTGACCATCGCCTGACCAGGCCAGGGTTCCAATCTTGGTATTGAGCAGCGTGTCTTGCCCGTTAAGTTTAAGGAGAATGCGTTGCTGCCAGGTAGGTGGCTGAGCCGAAGCATGTAGTTCTCCCAGGAGAACACCGTCTGAGGTGCCAATGGCCAGCGTCAGAGGGGCAAGCTTAGGCGCTGGAGCCAGCTGATTCAGTGTAATGGTATTGTCGGAAGAAAGATAATGACTGATCTGAATGCTTCCGGCCAGATTTCCTGGCTGGCCCGGGTCCCACACCTGCAGCATAGTTGGTATGTTTGTGGTAAGAACTGTATTGGTCATGGTAAGAAGATAATTGCTTGGAGACCAGGACATTGAACTGACCGTAATAGAGTTCTTGATAGAAATATTATTTTTTGTATAGCCTGGCGCAAAGCCTGCCAGATCGGCCGTATAAACAAATACTTTGGCCGCATTCATGTCGCTAGCTGCATTGCCAATTGCCAGCATGTCGCCTTTGGGAGACCAGGCGAGATAGATATCGTTGCCTGTGCTGAGATGTACATTAGCCTTTGGCTGCGGATTCTGGCTCTTCTGCTTTTGAAGCGCCTGGATATCCCAGAGGAGAACCATACCATCATCGTTACTGCCTGAAGAGATCAGCGTACCCGGATTAGTAGGTGACCAGGCAAGAGAGGCAACTGGCTTGTTATGGCCACGTAGTACGAGAACAGGGGCATTTGGATTAGGGCTGGTTGACTGAGCTGATTTATTAGACGAAGACGACTGTGTTGTTGGCGTCTGTGAGCGCGTGTTTGCTATCCATTCAAGAATACCACCACCAGCAATAAGAGCTACCAGGGCAGCTCCTCCTCCAATGAGCAGACGCCTGCGCTGAGGATTTGTTGAAGGCAATGTTGCTGAGGTCTGAGGATCTTGCCCGGTATTTGGGGTGCTAACCTGCTGAAAAGAAAAATTCTTCTGCTCGGTTGGAGAATTTGCTCCTGTAGTGGAAGGTAACCCATTCTGATTCAGGACAAAAGCCGAATTAGTCTGTAACGGCTTAACGTAGGTTGCCTCCTCTGCACCCTCATCTATCGTCGCTTGCTGGAGTGCAGTGATGAATGCACGCGCCGATGCGGGACGCTGAGCAGGGATTTTGGCCAATCCTTGTAAGAGTACCTGCTCGAAAGCTGGCGTCATGGCTGGATTGTACTGTCTTGGCGCAGGCGGTGGCAGGGTCATATGCTGAATCGTCGTGGCATAAGCAGTATCTGCACTAAAAGGAAGCCGCCCGGTGAAAAGCTGATAGGCGATAACGGCAAGACTATAATTATCGCTGGCAACTTCTGCCTTTCCTTGTGCTTGCTCAGGAGCCATATATTCGGGTGTCCCGAAGCCCATGCCGGTCTGCGTGAGATGCTCGGAGTTGGACATTATACGCGCAATGCCAAAGTCTGCGAGCATAAGCCAGTTATCGGAGCGGAGCAGCATGTTTCCGGGTTTGATATCGCGATGTAAAACTCCCTGCTGGTGAGCATAGTCGATAGCTTCAGCTGCTTGCATCAGGAAGGCCAGGGCCTCTTGCGGAGGAATACCGCTGTTGCGCTCACCCAATGCAGTGATCCGCTCGGCTAAAGATCCGCCAGCTATATAGGGCATAACAATATAGGTAACTAGCTGCCCATTGGGAAATACTTGCTCTCCATAATCATGGACTGGCAATATGTGAGGATGGTTGAGGGCTGCAGCAGCCTGCGCTTCGCGCTCGAAGCGTAGAGAGAACTCTCGATCTTGCTGATTGCGAGAGGGAAGCGTTTTAATAGCGACTTGACGATGTAGACGCGGATCTTCCCCTAACCATACATCGCCCATGCCTCCTTTGCCAATTCTGCGCAGCAAATGATAACGCCCTAGCGTTCTTGTGGTATTTTGTGTCATGCCGCCGTCATTCATGTGCACTCCATTTTGGATACTCCTCGCCTTCTGGCAGGGGAGGAAAAATGGCTCTGGTGTCGTGCCAGAGGACCCCTTAAGGGAGAAAGCGAGCTATGCGGCCTCGCCCTCCGTTTGACTGCAAGCAAGGGACGGTCCAGACCCGCATGTCTGTACAGTGCCCTTCGCCAAGATTAGAAAGGCTTGTCGTGCGAGCAGTAGCGTCCCGCCCCTCAGGACTTTTCACCACTCGCGCTAGAGCTACAGATTAAGGCAAGCATCTGTAGGTAGCATGACCTTCCCAACGGAGCACATGTGTGCTAAGGCCAGTCAAGCAGGCTTGGAGCAGCCTGAGCTCAAATGCTCAACTAATTTCCAGCCTCCGCATTTACTGCGGGGTTCCTGACCTCTTCCTTAAAAAACTAGCAGAATAGTAGCGAGATACAGAATCTGCCTGACTACTAT
Source organism: Ktedonosporobacter rubrisoli (assembly GCF_004208415.1). Lineage (GTDB taxonomy): Bacteria > Chloroflexota > Ktedonobacteria > Ktedonobacterales > Ktedonobacteraceae > Ktedonosporobacter > Ktedonosporobacter rubrisoli. Next base: position 11,206,630 of record NZ_CP035758.1, read on the forward strand.
ACTACATAAGTGGAGAAAAATTCGCCTGTGTAGCCCTTATTTACTCCTTTCTACCCTAATTGACTAGCCATTTATTCCCCCTCTCAAGAAGATTTGAAATGCTTCTAGTGAGCTGCGGCGGCAAAAAATTGGAGAAGGAGCTATAGGCGCGCTATGAAGATGAGACAAAATAACTATGCCTCTCTTCGCTAGCTGGCTTAATACACTGCTATTTCTAGGAAGCTGAACTTGGCGTGGGGGAAGAGGTTGCTGCAGTATGTTTAACGTCGTTTGCGCCTTGGGAATAGCAATAGCTCGGTTAGCTCATGCTCTAACCGAGCTATTGCTTAGTCGGCCTTGTATTGCCCGGTGGTCGATGCGAGGGGCTGAGCTTGTGGCTGCTCTGCTTGTCCTCTATAGAGGAGTTGGCGCAGCGCGTTCAAGCAGATCTGATGCATCTGGGTAGGATTGAGCGCCGGGTTCTGCAGAGTTGCTTGAATCGCCAGCCCATCGATGAGCGAGGCCAGTTGTATGGCTGTTGTGTACGGATCTACCGCGGCAAACTCGCCTGATGCACAACCTTCGCTAATGATGCGGGCTAAAAAACGCGTCCAGCGCCTATGCTGTTTCTCACTCACCACGCGTAGCCGCTCGTTTCGTGTAACTTCTCCCCAGAAGGTTAGCCACAAACGCCATTCATCGCGAACTTCCTCTGTTTGGGGCAGGCTAGCAGTCACCAGGCGCTCTAATTTTTCCCAGGCACTCTGGGCGCCAGTGAGGGCGGCCCGAAAAGTGATGCCAGTGTCTTGCACCTTGTCGAGCAGGGCAGCTTCTAACATGCTGTCTTTATCACCAAAATAATGAACGATAGTGCCGGTGCTAATTCCAGCTGTTTTGGCGACGTCTCGCACTGTGACGCGTTCATAGCCCATGGCTACGATACATTGGCGTGCCGCACGCAAGATTTGGGCGCGGCGCGCGGCCTCGTGGATTCCTGTACGTGGTGGCATGAGAAAAGCCCTCCTTTTGCTCTTTTTCCTTCCTTATGATATCATAGGACTGTCTCTGTTTATAAAACGAACATTCGATTTACAATGAGAGAGCTTTGATCTTTTAGATAAGGCTTACATTAGCTTGACAAGAAGGCAACTCATAAGTCTTAGGGAAAGGACTGTACCCATGGTATATGCAACGAACCTTGGATATCCTCGTCTCGGCACACAACGCGAGCTCAAGAAAGCGCTTGAACAATTCTGGAAAGGAAAGATCAGCGAAGCCGAGCTCTTAGAGAGAGCTGCCACGTTACGTAAGCAACGCTGGCTGCTACAGAAAGAACTCGGACTGACGTATATCCCTTCCAATGATTTTTCCCTCTATGATCATGTGCTCGATACGATAGCTATGGTGGGAGCTGTGCCCGAGCGATATCGCTGGAAAGCCGACTCTGTTGATCTGCATACCTATTTTGCACTTGCCCGGGGCATGGAAAAAGATCAAGGGCGAGTGGAGACGATTCCAGCATTGGAGATGACCAAGTGGTTCGACACGAACTATCATTATATCGTTCCTGAGTTTGAGCCAGAGCAAGAGTTTTGTCTTGCCTCCAATAAACCGCTTGATGAGTTTTTGGAGGCAAAAGCGCTGGGTATCCTGACACGTCCGGTTCTGTTAGGCCCAATCTCGTTTTTACTACTGGGAAAGATCCATCATAGTAGCGAGCATCAGCTCTCCTTATTAGAGCGTCTTTTACCGGTTTATGAGGAAGTCATCCAGGCCCTGGCCCAGGCTGGTGCCGAGTGGATTCAGATTGATGAGCCATGCCTGGCCCTTGATTCGGATGAGGCAGCTCAAAGAGCCTATCAAGATGTCTATACACGGCTGGCGAGTTGGAGAGCATCCTCGGCTCCTTCAGTGCGCATCTTGCTAGCAACCTATTTTGGTGAGCTAGGTGAGAATCTTCCTCTCGCGTTACAGCTCCCTATCGAAGCTTTGCATCTTGACCTGGTACGCGCACCAGAGCAGCTCGCTCAGGCGTTGGCGCTTGCTCCTGCCTCTCTCACCCTCTCGCTAGGCCTTATAGATGGACGAAATGTCTGGCGCACTGACTTTGACCGAGTGCTTGCTCTGGCTTCCCAAGCTGTCCAGGCCCTTGGCAGCGAACGTGTCCTGCTTGGTCCCTCGTGCTCATTGCTGCATGTTCCTGTTGATGTGGCGTTAGAGACGCAACTTGACGAAGAGATGCGTTCCTGGTTAGCTTTTGCCAATCAAAAGCTAGAAGAGATTAGCTTGCTCACCCGAGCCCTTAACGAGGGAAATGCCGCCATCGAGACCGCTCTCCAGGACAATCGTCGGGCTATAGCGAGCAGGCGCAGTTCGCTTCGCATCCATAATGCTGAGGTGGCGCAGCGTGTAGAGGCCATCACTGAGCAAATGGCGCGACGTTCGCAGCCTCATCAGATTCGCAAGCAGCTTCAGCAAGAGAAGCTCAAACTGCCGCTTTTGCCTACTACCACTCTTGGTTCTTATCCGCAAACGGCAGGTCTGCGGGCCACGCGAGCGGCTTATAAGAGTGGCAAGTTGGATCGCGCTAACTACGAGGCCTTTCTCAAGCGTGAGATAGAGCAGGTAATCAGTTTCCAGGAAGAAGTTGGGCTTGATGTGCTGGTTCATGGGGAGGCGGAACGTGGAGATATGGTCGAATACTTTGGTGAGCATCTCACAGGCATGCTGCTTACGCAACATGGGTGGGTGCAAAGTTATGGCTCGCGGGCAGTTCGACCGCCCATCATTTATGGCGATGTGTTGCGTCCCGAGCCCATGACCGTAGACTGGGCTCGCTTTGCCCAATCGCTCACTACGCGCCCCGTCAGAGGGATGCTTACAGGACCGGTGACCATTATGCAATGGTCCTTTGTGCGCGATGACCAGCCACGTTCACAGACGTGCAAGCAAATCGCTCTGGCGATACGCGATGAAGCGTTAGATCTAGAGGCTGCAGGCATCAAGGCAATTCAGATCGATGAGCCGGCGCTGCGGGAAGGATTTCCTTTGCGCCAGGCTCGCTGGCAAGAGTATCTCGCCTGGGCTGTCTTCTGCTTTCGCCTGGCTGCAAGTGGCGTACGTGCTGATACGCAAATCCACACGCATCTGTGCTACTCGCGGTTTGATGATATCGTTCCTGAGATTGCCAGCATGGATGCGGATGTTCTGCTCATCGAAGCTTCGCGCTCGCAATTCGATCTGCAGGAAGCCCTCAGCGCCTATCATTATCCCAATGACATTGGCCTGGGCATCTATGACGTGCATTCGCCGCGTGTACCGCAGGCCCAGGAATTTGCTGATGAATTGCAGTTAGTGCTTAAGCTTCTTCCCGCTGAACAAGTATGGGTGAACCCTGATTGTGGGCTCAAGACGCGCGCTTGGGAAGAGGTTAAGCCATCCTTGCAGAATATGGTTGCCGCTACTCAGCAAGTACGTTCGGCGCTTTCATAGACCCTGCGCGAAGATATATTGAGCTTCTAGCCTCTCTCCTTGAATTGCATTTCTCGGGGAGACGCTTGAAGCTTTCTTGCGTTATCTGGTTTGCTATGTGCCAGATTCTATGTCTACGATATCCTGTATCAACAAGTTCCTCAATTTTATGTCCCTCTGTCTGATGAGTGATTTAGTCTCTCGATAAAAGTGCTTGGACCATATGGCCAGCCAGGGTCGTCTTCTGCTATTTCTCTCAGCGATCAATCTAAAGCCAGGACATGTACCTTCAGAGCCTGGAGTGGGAACTATTCGGATCTATCTAACGTCACTTAAATAGCAGGGCTAGCACGATATCGCTGTAGATAGATACCTGCATGTATTTCTTAAAACGGACCATCTCTCAATACCTAAACTTAATGATGTCATCCGGGCAGCTTGCCCACACATCCTTATCAAAGGAGCAAAGTTTATGCCGCGCATCTCTAAAGTGACAAAAAAAAGGTTGTTCTGGTCGGCGAGCATGATAGCACTGCTTATGGTCTTGCTTGTCGGCTGCGGCTCTGGCACTGCTAGCCAGACGGCCGGTGGTTCTTCAGATTCTTATAGTCCGCACAGTGCCAGGACAGAATCCTTTGCCGGTAACGCCTCATCCTCCCAGGCTAGTCAGGCTAACAACGCAGCAGCGCCGGCGGCAAAGAAAGCTGCAAATCTTAATGGCCAACAATACTTGATTAAAACGCTAAGAGTGAATTTAGCTGTCAAGGATACTCAGAAAGCTGCAGATGATATTCGCCAGTGGATCAGTTCAACCGATCCTCTCGCAACCACTGTGAATACAGCTTATGAGCCATTTGACGACAACCAGTATACTATATCGATTTCTTTTTCTGTAGAATCCAAGTTTTATACGCAGACCTATAGTTACCTGAGAGATTATGCTTCAAAGTACCAGGGGCGATTGTTGGGCTTCAATGAAAGTGTTCAGGATATCACCGACGATTATGTAGATACGCAGTCGCGGCTCAAAACCTTACACGCGGAGCAAACTCGTCTGCTTGAGCTGCTCAGCCATGCTCAGGCCTTGGGTGATATTATCTCCATCGAGCAAAAACTGACAGATGTGCAGGGACAGATCGATTCATACGAATCACGCGCCAAAACGCTTTCTAACCAGGTTTCCTTCTATACTGTGACTGTCTATCTCCAACCGCTAGGCGCGGTGCCTTATCCAACGAATCTGCCCTGGAACCTGAATCAGGTCTTCCATGATGCCTGGGTGGCCTCAGTAAGCTTTGGCCAGGGCCTGCTGACCTTCCTGGTCTGGTTGCTTGCCTTCAGCATCTATATCATTCCGATCTGCGTGATCGTCTGGCTTGTTGTCAAGTTCCGCACACGTCTGTTCGGCCGTTTCAGACGACCGAAGGTCGCGGCGAGCCCTTCTTCGGGAACAGGCGAATAGTATAATCCCAAACATACAGGAAACTCTCCCAGGTTTCCTGTATGCCCTACCTGGCCATCTTCGGCACGGAAGCATATGGTATACTGATTCCGGATGGGCAAAAACCGCCTCCTTGCTCATTGAGAGAGAGAAGCCTGTCCGGATCTGCTTGCCTGGCTATCTCGATTGGCAAGATGAACATACGATCTTCCGGAGAAAATCATTCATGTTGACACCTGATCTACAACGCATCCTTCAACAGCGGCCGCTTGGCCTTGTATTTGATATTGATGGTACCATCAGTCCCATTGCCCCAACGCCAGAGGAGGCTCGCCTCTATCCCGGTATGGCTGAGTTGTTGCAGCGGGCGCGTGATTGTCAAGGGGTAAAGGTTGGCATTATTACCGGGAGGACCGTGCAAAGTGGTGCGGCTATGGTAAACGTAGAGGGCCTTACCTATATTGGTACTCATGGCCTTGAGTGGAGTGATGGCCTGCCCAGCTCCTCACAAATACAACTCGTGCCGGAAGCCTTGCGCTACGCTGAACCGGGGAAGCAGCTGCTCGATCTTGTTGAGCAAAAATTGACCGATATTCCCGGCCTGCGCATAGAGCGCAAGCAAGTTGGAGGAGCTATCCATTTTCGCCTCAGTCCTGATCCGCAGGAGGCTCTGCAGCGTGTATCGCAGTTGCTGACAGAGCCAGCGCGTCAGCTCAATATGCGCCTGGAAGAAGGGAAGATGATGGTAGAGGTAAGAGCTCCACGCGAAGTTGCAATCGATAAAGGCAAGGCGTTGCGCCGCTTCGTGCAGCGTAAAGATTTGCAAGGAGTGATCTTTGCCGGGGATGACCTTACTGACCTTGATGCGATCAAAGAAGTAGCTAGCCTGCGCAAAGAAGGAATTGCCGCTTGTTCTATCGCTGTCAAACACGCAGATACTCCTTCCAATGTTCTCAAACAGGCGGATATCACCGTAGAGGAAGTTGCCGGTTTGGCTGCTCTGCTCCGTGAAATACTTGCGGCACTCTAGCGATCCCGCCGAAGCGGGATACTACTCTTGCCAGGAATTACTTTTCTAAGGAATCGAGCATGGCGCGTATGAAACCCACGGCAACCGAGAGCCAGTCAAAGGCGCGCGTCCATGCGACCCATTCCTTCTGCGTTGGCCAGCCAGGTCTATAGCGCGGGATCAACTCCTTTGGCATTACTGTGGCCCATTTGCTGCCTTCGCCCAAACCGCCAGGCGTGATACGTACAGCGATATTGAAGATTGTCTCGTTGGGAAGCTGCAGTTTCCAGTCTGGCAGTGTCTTTAGCAGTGGTTCTTGCCTCCATACGGTAAAGAGCAGGGGCGTCTCGTCTTGGGTTTGGCGCAGGGCCACTACCTGGCCAACGACAGCATCGCGTTTCCATTCGGGGAAGCGTAACGAGACGGAATAGCGATATTCATCCAATCCCACAGCCTTGATAAACGTTTCTTGCCCCTCGCGCTCAAGCAGACGAACTGTGTCGCTTTGCCAGATCTTTACCAGGGCATCAAGGCGTTTTTTCTTCTCGATATCGTTAAGCGTGGCCAGCGGACCCGTATCTGTAGGATAAGGCTGTGTTTGCATCTTTCTTTCCCTTTCAGAGAGGTTTCGGTTCAGGAATATAACGCTCCAACCATATAGCCAGGTCATCTGCCAGAGGCGCTACGAATCTGCAAGATTTATTGTCTGGATAACGTTGCAATTCCAGGCTATGGGCATGGAGAAATTGGCGCGTAAGGCTGGCAGCTGGCGTTTCTGGAACTGGCTCTGGTGCGTATACTTTATCTCCCACAATAGCATAGCCTGCGGCTGCAAGATGGGCACGAATCTGGTGGGTCCTGCCAGTAAGCGGACGTACTTCAAGCAAGGCAAAATCATCTTTAGTTGCCAGCACGCGAAATATCGTTGTGGCTTGTTGGCCAGTGGGATCAATGATACAGCGCCGGCGATCCACAGGGTCACGCCATAAGGGGCCGTCCAGGACAAATTCTGTCTGTGCAGAAAGGTGTAAGTTATCTGCCGCTAACAGAGATAGCGTTCCGTCATCCTTGAGTCGAGACACGGTGAAGCTTTGGTGCGGTTTGGCCCAGGAGGGAGCTCCCTGTTGCACTACAGCAAGGTAGCGCTTGATGATGGTATGGGTATGGAACTGCCTTGCTACGTGGTGGCGTGCACGCTCTGTACGCGCCAGAGCAACGACTCCAGAGGTATCTTTATCCAGGCGATGTAGCAAGCAGGGACGTGGTAGCAAGCCATCTTCTTTCCATTGCTTTTCTTGCCGCCTTTCCCTCAACATCTCGCGTATATGTGGTGGGGCCAGTTTCCAATCTGGCTCATCAGGCAGGGCGGGTGGTTGCCAGTCATCTCCTCCTTGCTGTTCCAGATAGACCAGCAAGGCATCCCACATGGTACCATCAGCGTGCTTATAAGTCGGGTGGATTACCAATCCGGCCGGCTTGTTGACCACAAGTAAATAGTGATCCTGATAAATGACAGTGAAAATATCTGTCGTCTGCATAGCAATTGTTTCTGTACATAGCTTTAGATTTTCCGAGGACATACGCTCTCTATTATAGCAAGTTGTGTCGTTGATGCAACCGACACCCATAGATGCGGCTCTATACTTGCTGAAGTGAGCTCCAAAAATTGTAAACGTTTCCATTCTTGTTTTTGGAGAGAGTAATTTTTGCTAAAAATGTTTTCATAAATATCAGCTTTCTGGCGGGAATTCACGCATTTAAGATTTATTAGCTCCTATTGACAGAGATGTCAACATGGTTCTATACTCCATTTTAGAGGGAAATAGCAGGAACAATAGGCTGCAGAGATATGAAATTGTTTTCATATCTAATCAAGGATAGTGAACATAAGGTAGGAAAACATTTTCATAATTGGCCTTGAGGCAGTGAGCTGCTTAACCTCCCATGGAGAAAAGAGAAAAGGGGGACAGACAATCTTCTTGTTGAAGAAAGAGCGGCCAGGAGCGATGAGTAAAGCCCACGCGAGAAGTTTGTGTCGTAGATAACACTTGTAGAAAGGAAGCCAGATAAATGCTAGAAGACAAGAAGGTAGACCAGCAGGTTATCTCCAATGTTGAGAGCAGAGTAACAAGGCGACATTTACTAACAAGAGGAACGGCTATGGCTGTGGCAGCTACAGCTCTCAGTTCAGGACTGGTGGTGCTTTCGGGACCTATACAGGCACGTGCCAATTCCCAAACGCGCCCCATCGCCAAGGTCAGCCAGGCAATTGCAAGCAGTGACGCTACTTCGCAAATTGCTAGAGAGGTTGGGGCGGGTTCAATCAATCGGACCGATAGTCTATGGGGGCTCTATGGTGCTGATCTGGGCCACATGTTTATGCATCGCAACAAGATGTACATGGTGTTCGGAGATAGCTTCGGTCCTCCCGCTGCCGATCCCTTCTTCTCCAAGCCTCATAGCGATTGGAGAAGTAATACCATGGCCTGGATAGAACGGCCACTTTCACCCTGGAAAGGGCTTACCTTTAGCGGGATGATTACTGATAAGCCCGGGCATGCCAAAGAATTGCTTTCCTCCAAGAAAATACCCGGTGATGAAAATACCGTTATCCCTACGTATGGCGTATCTGTCGCCAATAGCATGTTTTTGCACTATATGTCTGTTCGAACCTGGGGCCAGCCAGGACATTGGACACTAAACTATTCGGGGTTGGCTTATTCCGATGATGATGGTCAGAATTGGACAAAGGACATGAAAGTGACATGGCCCGCAGACAGCAATTTTGGCCAGGTGGCTATTTTAGAGGATGGGAGTTATCTCTACTTCTTTGGTATCCCGGGTGGGAGATATGGAGGAGTTCAGCTGGCCCGCGTGCGCGCGCAGGCAATACTTGATATGGGCTCATATCAATATTGGGATGGAAAATCCTGGCAAGCCAATAATCCGGCGGCCGCCACAACAATTGTTCCAGCGCCAGTAGGCGAGCTTTCAGTGCGCTGGAATTCTTATTATAAGAAGTGGATAATGATGTATTTAAATGATCCACGATACAGAGTTGTGATGCGCACTGCTGATAATCTTACCGGTCCCTGGAGCCAGGAGATGGTTATTGTCACCGGTCAGCAATATCCACAGCTTTATGCACCCTACATAACACCGCTTTGGAACAATGGGCCTGACATCTTTTTCACCATGTCGCTTTATGGTCCCTATAGTGTCTATTTGATGCGTACAACTGTGCCAAAGTAGAAGTCATCTTTCTATAAGCGCTGTACGCTTTTAGCAGAAAACAGTTGAGAGCCCAGATATTTGCCTGTTTTCTGCTAACCTTTTTGGGCCTAAACTACCGGGCTATTTTGACACTACTGTAGTTTGCCGCAGTTTCTTCTCCTCAATAGGCTATAAAAGGAAGTGATAGATCAACAGCTTATCCTACGGTCAAGTCTGTAAGCTTTCCTGCTTCTATGGCCTGGAATTGGAGGCAATAAGCACAGTTTATTCTCGCTCAACGAGAGGAGAAAGACGGTTCTGCCAGAGTGTCAAGCATCTGTGCCACTTCGCTGGCCGAAGCAGGACTACTTAACGCGTCCTGTACCTCGCGTGAAAGTGGTAATGGAACCCGGTAGCCGGGAATGAAGCCGCTCCAGGGAGCAGAAGAAAGAAGATTGCCAGCAGCTGTAAAAGGACTGGGATCATCAGAAACGGTCCAGAGAGCATCATCCTTGACAAGCACGGGCATTAATCCCAGCTTGACGAGCTGAGCTAGCTGCGTGAAGAGTAAAGCCTGTTGTCGACCACGAATCTGGGCTTCCCAGGCGAGCCGAGATTGTGAATGCGTCAGTAAAGATATGCTTAACTCAGCAATTTGTCTGATGCTCCGCGCTGCATTGATCCGCGCCTGGAGGTGACGATAGCGCCGCGGTTGAGTGTAGAGAAGCGTCATAGCCTGCCATAAATTGTTAGCCCAGGGCTTGAGCTGGGTATGAGACTGCGGCCAGAAAATACCTTCCAGAACCCGGACATGGTAACCTATCTGTTGACAGCAAGCGAACAAGGGTGTGCTAATCCAGGCCTGCTCCAGACAGCCGGGAAGGAGTTTCCCATCGAAGAGAGAGCCGGCGCGTTCCAGTTGGACGTGCCAGATTCCCGGATGTATTCCATCGGCCTCGCGCCCCTGAGGAGATGACTGTTGCTCTCCGATTCCTAACCGAACGTCGAGGCAGGCCTGCAGGAGCCGTGAGGCATGAGCATACTTGTGCAAGTAGCGCTGACGTTGTTCGACCAGGGTCAAGGGACGCATCCAGGACAAAGCGGCAACCTCTGGCTGTATGTATGCTGCAGACTTTTCTTCAGTTGCAGACGAGGCCTCCTGAGAAAAGGAATGAGACGACCAGCCCTGCTGGTCCTTGCGCAGTTCTGCGAGAAGTTGGGAGGCCAGCTGCTCAGGCGTCTCGGTGATCTGGTGGGCAAGCACCTGGTCTAGATAAACGATAGTTGCTAGTAGGGTTGTCGCGTTGGGAAGAGACCAGTCCCAGCCAGTATAGGCAGGAAAGGTCAGCGTAAGATGGCGGCGGGGATGCTTATTTCCCAAGTCTCTGGGCCAGAAGAGGGCGCTGGCCGGGCGTTGTGGATCTGTCGTAGCGGGACGTACTAGAGAGAGCCAGCGTGAGCCCACCTGCTCTAAACTGGCACAAGTGCAGTCTTGCGAAAAGTTGCTGGCAGGCAAGACCCACACAGAGCTGAGCCCTTGCTGCCATAGATACGCAAGCAAGCCATCCGTTGTTCCCGCTTCTGGAGGGAGCAGATGGAGATCTTGCACGCCTCGGCCCTGGTGCATGGCTCCCATTAGCAATTCATGATCTGTAAGGACTCCAAGGGATAATTGGGAATGGTGTATCTGGGAGCGTGCTATGCTACTCATCAACTTCTCCGATCCAACAGAAGGCATTAAACTTTCTACAGCTTCTTACAAAAGGCTATTCTTCTCGTGAAGGGTAAAAACGGCAAAATTGGGCAGTGTTTTCAAGTGAGAGCATATACCTGAGGAGAAGCCAGAAAGAGTCCATATTCCACCGTTTATTGAGATCGCTGATGCAGATAGCTACTGTGAAGGAGATAGAGCAATAATTTTATCAATGCATGGGGCAGGAGCTGTTTATATAAAATGGGAAGTAAACTTTGCTGTCCAGCATGAAGTTTTTAACATTTATGTGCGTGCAAAGTGCGATATATAACAAAAAGTGGGGATAGGGTTGCGCGCTACCCCCACTTTGAGAGAAGGTTGTCTACCAGAAAAGGCGGCGGCGGGGACGACGGACATAGCCACCACGCCGATAGTAATGGCGTTCATAGTATGGCCGATAAACGCGATGGTAGGCAAAAGCACTCCATAGAGCCGTAAGGATGGCAGCTACAATAATAGAGCTAATCAGCGGGACCCCGGCGATTTGGGGATCGCCGGCAATATGGATGCCTAAGAGACCAACGATAAGGAAGATAGCGATAAACCCGATAATCGTAGCACCAATAATTCCGTCTGGCGCTCTTCTACGCGCAATCAACTCGCCTAAGACACCGACAATCAAGGAAATGAGAAGCCATACTAATAAATTTTCGATAGTTAAATGCATATATATCAACCTCCTTATTGTAAATCATCCCTCATATATCCTGCTGGTAACACGGATAAGCCCGTCTTTTGGCTTCAATCCATAATAGTTGCCTTTTGCCCTCCTTCTTATTTTCCTTGATCTGTTTTTCAGCTTCTAAGTTGCCTGCTAGCGATAAAAAACATCCCTGGTTTCAATATTTGAAACCAGGGATGTGGCACCCTTGGGGAAACTGCATAAGCAATTGCAGTTTCAGATATGTAGATATTGGCTCTAATTAACGCACATCAAGAGGAGAGCTATTGCGCTCGACCGCATGACATGCTATGGCTGGCACTGCCACTCTCTCCAACTGTAGCCATCCCGCACAAAAATTTCGTGAGCGGCATTGATATTGGCCCAGGCGTCGTAGGGCGAATTTCCAGCTTGCGAAGTGCTACCCCAGGTACTGGGATAAAGAATTTGGAAAACTCCTGCAGCGTTGCTGCCCCCAATAGAGAAGGAATTACGTGCGCCAGGATTCAAAGTAGATTCGCACATGGCAACACGGACAGCCGCAGGTCCGTAAGGTCCGAAGACCTGATTAATCATAGAGATAATCTGCCCACTAGAGGCATTAGCGTTCAAGGGTGCGTTGTATACGCGGGCCTGTGCATTATTTCCCGATCCACCAGGGATGCAAACTTTCTGGCCTGCATAGATAAGATTGGAATTATTGATGTGATTGTGGCTCGCCAAAGCTGCTGCACTGGTACTATAACGTGATGCAATTCCTCCCAGCGTGTCACCGCTTGCAACACTATAGGTTTGGTCTCCCTTCGCACAGGCTTCTTGAGCCTGGGCTTGTCGCACTGGACCATTTATGAGGAACGCTGCACCAAGGACTACCAAACCAAGGACGACAAGGGCGGCTTTACCAAGAAAACGCGGCCTGTTGTCATGTTGTAAGAACTTTCTGACGTACTGATTAACTTGCAAAGAAACCTCTTTTCTTTAAAAACTGACGAGCTTTTGTCTGACTGATGTTCCATCTGGCACCTATGGTCAATAGAGATTGGCGGTCCCTGTTTGACTCATATGGAACAGCCATATAATAGCATGAGCTATTTTGAATCACAAAAATATACTCTGGCATATAGCCCAAATGTACTATGTGCAGAAATCTCTATAAAATTCCATTGACTTAGCATAAATAGGTGGAACGTAGTATTAGCAAAAGTAATGAAGCTAGAAAAGATGCTGCTCGGATACTTCTAGAAAGACTGTATCCATGGCTTCAGAGAAGAGTTTATTAATCGATTGAGGGCAACATAAGGGAGCGAGTAAGCATTATTTTTTCGCTCAAGTACTGAGCAGCAATAGAGGAAAAAAGTGAACTAAAAACTCGGTATTCTCCCTGGAACAAGTATCCCTTAATTCTTGCGAGCTTCTCTTGATAGCCTTTGCCTGAATTGCCATGGCAAAAGATCGAGGGATATTTCTAGCTATCCTGCGGCTCAGCAATTCACTAGAGCCTGGGAGAGTACCGATATACGTTTTTTTACTCAGCAATAATAACTGCCTTTAGTGCATTACCTGGATTGGCTACCAGGTGGAAGGCTTGAGCGGCGTCTTGTAGCGCAAAGCTGTGCGTAATTACCGTTTCGGCCTGAATACGCTTGCTCTGTAGCAGTTCTAGCGCCTGACGAGTCTCATAAGGTCCTGCTGAATAGCTTGTGCGCAGCGTGATCTCCTGAAAGAAGAGCTGATTGGGCGTAACTGGCAATATTTCGGTTGGCGGAGGGGGCGCAAAGAGGAGAACAGTCCCACCCGGGCCAACCAGCTCAAGGCCCTGTTGCATAGCGCTAATTTTAGAAGGGGTCACGATGACAACATCGGGTTTCTGCCCATTATTCGCCGCGCAGATTTGCGCTAACAGCGGTGCCGCCTGCGGGTCAAGAGCGATATCGGCTCCCACCTCCAGCGTACGCTGGCGACGATAGGCAATTGGATCAACTGTAATAACCCTGAGTGCACCACGCTGCTTGACCAGTTGCGAAATCATTAGCCCATTGCTGCCGGCTCCTAAAATTACCACAACATCTCCCGGGCGGATGGCTGCTCGCTCAACGCCTCGGATACAGCAAGCTAGCGGTTCAATTAAAATAGCTTCTTCAAAAGATAAACTATCAGGCAGTGGGAGGACATCAAGCTGCACGTTTGGGGCCGGAACACGAATATATTCGGCAAGTCCGCCCGGATCAAGGCGTGTAGCGCGAAACGTGGAGCACTGAGAAAATGATCCACGCTGGCAGAAATGGCAAACCATGCAGGGAACGTGATGGTGAAGAAATACGCGTTGGCCTACCGCAAATTGCTGTACGCCGTCACCAACTTCCGCTACAACTCCAACCGGCTCATGTCCTGGATAAAGTGGAGCCCGGGGACGCATATACCATTCCATCACGTCGCTAGCACATAGTCCACAGGCCCGTAACTGCACGAGCAATTCACCAGGACCAATGCGGGGTACTGGCTTATCGACAATACGTACATCGTCATTAGAGTGATATTCAACGACACGCATATAATTTACCTTTTTGCGGGAACAACGCAAATAAAGCCAAATGGCTCGTCACCTAACGTAAAGAACTGATGAACATCGTTGCCTGAGATATAGATTACATCTCCTGTACTTACCTCGTGCTCTTCCTCTTCAAGGCGTAAACGCGCGCGGCCATGGAGGACATATACCCCATGATCATGAGCATGTTGATCGAGCGAGGTATAGCCGCCAGGCTGCACGGCAAAGTAGCGCATATGAAAGTGCGGAGCGCCCTCGTCGTTTCCAACTAAAATTTGGCGCGTCGCCTCTTTGGCCCTGCTATTATCGGGTCCATAAGCGCTTACTGGTATGTCTTGCCAGCGTAGTTCGCCTTGCTCTAATTTCTTAAAGCGATGAATCTTGCTCATCCCTTATGATCTCCATCTTGTGGACTATTCAGACTCTTTATCCCGTACTTTGGGCACCATTACGGCGCCCTCTGCTGCCTGAGCAACCTCGTCAAGGTTGCTGCCGGTAGAAGCTTCTACTGCTGCGATTACAGCTCCTTCTACAAGCGGAGCAGAGCTAATTTTAATGCGTTCTGCTTGTTCGGGGGCTAGCGCTTCTATGGCCATCTCTGTGGTCATTACGGCGCTGCCCAGATCTAGCAGAACGAGCGTACCATCCGGACTATTTGCCTGCTGTAATGCGTCCATTACCTTATCTATCGAGGTTCCGAGGGAACCATCTGCGCTTCCACCGGCTACAGCAATCGTAACTTCTCCCTGGGCCATCTGGCCGGCCAGCTCTGCCACGCCATGGGCGAGGCGCTCGCTATGAGAAACAATTACCAGACTGACTGTCATGGAATGGCTCCTTACTTGAGAAGATCTTCTCCTGCTTACTGATTTCCTTTTATCGCACTCGCAAGCCAGAATTTGTGGAATGCTGGCCTCCGTTCTATTGTACTATGCAGGGCAGATAAAGGCCATCTCGCTTGTGGGTGAGGGATAGGAGCTCCTCTTGCTTTAGCATGGTGTCAATTATCAGGCCACGGATGACAGCACTATACATTCGTATATTTATATAGATTGTCTCCCCGCTATCTTTCAGGTTATAATGCTCTTGATTTATAGTAAAGACGGATTAAAGAGGCAAAAATGCATACTAACTTATTTCAACCACACAGGGCCATAGTTATACATAGTCCTCACGCAGGCAGAGCTTCTCAATTATCTCAGGTGCTGGATTATGTGCGCCAGGCGGGGATCGAAATCATTGAAACATTGGCCATCACCGAGCTTGATGGTTTGCCTGTTCAGGGTCAGCACTGGCGTGATGCTGGCTGTGAGATTGCTATTGCTGCCGGTGGTGATGGCCTGATAGGAGGCGTGATTACACATATTGCCAGGAGCCATTTGCCCCTTGGTATTCTGCCTCTAGGCACTGCTAATGATATTGCGCGCTCGCTCAATATTCCCCTGAATATCCAGGAAGCTGCCGAGCTTATCGGGCATGGAAAGCTTGTAGCTGTTGATATCGGTGAAGCCGTGCCTGCAGAGCAAGCACCTCATGGACTTAATCCTCAAATCGGGGGACGTTCACTTGCCTCGATTCCGCGTCAGCACCATGGCTTTTTTGCCCATACACTCACTACTGGCCTCAATGTGCAATTTGCACGCCTGGCTACCAACGTTGCAACCCGACAGCGCTATGGGCGTTTAACTTACCCAGTAGCTGCACTTGAGGTGTTGCGCAATTATCAGGCGCTTGAGGTTTCCTTACGTATGGATGGTGCGGTCTGGCCCTCTGGGACCTCTGAGCCAGCGGCTGCAGGCGTTGTCGATGGGCCTATCACCGTAAAGTACCATGCTTTGCAGGTTGCAGTAATTAATGCCCCTATATTTGGAGGCGCATGGCAGCTCTCAATTCCTGGAGCAGCTATAGATGATCAATTACTTGACATTATTATTATTGAGGAGATCGATCTCAAGGAACTGAGTGCAGCTATTGCACGTATTTTTAATCCGCAGGTCGATTCTGAGCTTTCTCCAACTGGCGAATATATCAAATATGGAGTGCTTCATCCTGCCGAGTTGGTAAGCGGGATATCAGGAGTGCACCACTTCCAGGCTCGCGGGGTAACGATTATAACGAGTACAGATCCACAGGATATCACCCTGGATGGTGAGTTGCGTGGCCGAACACCGACATATGCCTGCACGGCGAAAGAGCAGCTACAGGTCGTCGTTCCCGCCTGATGAGGAATGATATGCCCTTGCTATTGGTGTGATAGGAAGTGTACAATTTGAAACGAACTATAATGAGAACATTATTTCCAGAAAGGGATACTGGGCATGAGTGACCTCAAAGCGTTTCCTATTTTTGACGGGCATAATGATACATTACTTCGGCTCTATCTCCCCAAGCAGAACGAAAATCGCGATTTCTTTAAAGAGAGCCAGCAGGGGCACCTTGACTTGCCGCGTGCGCGCCGTGGAGGCTTTGCAGGCGGATTTTTTGCGATCTTTACACCAGATCTGGCTCCTGAACGTAAGATGGAAGCTAACCTCATATTTACCGAGAAGGGCTATGAGGTGCGCCCTTTTCTTGCCATTGATCCATTCCATGCCCAGCGTTTTACTATAGGCGTGATGGCAAGCCTGTTTCGTCTGGAAGCTGCTTCACAGGGTCAGGTCAAAGTTGTGCGCACGGTTAGCGAGCTTGAGTATTGCCTGCAGAACAATATCCTGGCCATCGTTCTACACTTTGAGGGCGCTGAAGCTATTGATCCAAAGCTCGATGCCCTTGAAGTCTTCTATCAAGCGGGATTGCGTTCACTTGGTATAGTCTGGAGCCGCCCTAATGCCTTTGGCCATGGTGTACCCTTTAAATTTCCCCACTCTCCTGATACCGGTCCTGGCCTGACTGCTGCGGGTCGCGAACTGGTGCACGCTTGTAACCGCCTGGGGATTATGCTGGATCTTTCCCACCTCAATGAACAGGGTTTCTGGGATGTGGCGCGGCTCTCTGAGATGCCACTGGTTGTAACCCATTCGGCAGCTTATGCGCTTTGTCACTCAACGCGCAATCTAACAGATCGGCAACTGGGCGCAATCAAGGATTCAGAGGGCCTGGTCGGACTCAATTTTGAAGTCTCAAATATGCGTGAGGATGCCATGGACGACCCAGATACGCCTTTAGAAGTGATGGTACGCCATATAGACTATCTTGTTGAACGGGTTGGCATTGAAGGCGTGGGTTTTGGCTCCGATTTTGACGGCGGTATCACACCTTCACGAGAGTTAGGGGACGTCACAGGATTGCCTAGACTCGTAAATGCTTTGCGGGAGCATGGCTATGATGATGCCGCCCTGCGAAAGTTGACGCATGAGAATTGGCTACGCATTCTGCGTCAGACATGGCGAGACTAAGCGCAGAATGCCCAGAAGCGTTGTATACCTCTGTTATATGACCTTGCTACATAGTGGCCGCTCGAACCCTTAAATCTGCTAGCCAGCGGCGCGTCCAGATAAATTGGCGAGGCGTTGGGGCTGAATCTAGCGTCTCAGTCTGGCCAGATGTCTCGCTTAATGCTTTCTGGTGAAGGTGGTCGATTAATTGAGGTAGAGGGACGAAACGAAAACCGCGTTTTTGGAGTGATTCAATTATCGTAGGTAATGCAGCTACGGTTTGGGACCGGTCTCCACCGCCATCGTGCATAAGGATGATCGAACCATTCCCTACCTGGCTCAGAACGCGACTGATGATAGCTTGCGTGCCAGGACGCGACCAATCGCGCGGGTCTACGCTCCAGAGCACTACAGTTAAAGCCAGTGAATTTGCAGTTGTCAATACGGTTGGGTTAATATCACCGTAAGGTGGGCGGAAATACGTCGGGCGAATACCGGTAGCGTGCTCGATAGCGTCTTCAGTTGTAGTAAGCTGGTTGCGAATATCACTTGCTGAGAGATGGGGGAGATCGGGATGCGACCAGGTATGATTGCCTATGAAGTGGCCAGCCTGGTGTTCGCGCCTGAGTAAGTCCGGATAGGCCTGAGCTTGACGGCCGATACTGAAGAAGGTAGCTTTTATTCCGTAATGTTGTAGAATCGAGAGTATTTGTTGTGTGTAGGGTGGATTAGGGCCATCATCGAAGCTTAAAGCTACCTCTGGTAAGCTAGTATTGCCACGTGCAATGTAGCGATCTTTGGATTGTAAAGTGGCTATTTGTTGTTGTAGTGAAGAAGGAAAAGGAGTAATGGGTTCTGGCCTGGGAGTAAGCCCTGACACAGGAACGGCCGTGGGTGAGAGTGCCGGTGAAACAGTGGGCGAGGACAGATTGTTGTGGGAATGAGCCTGGGCTACAGATGTTATTGGACCGGGCTTCTTGGCCTGTTGCGTAAAGATAGTCGCCCCAAGAGCAATAGTTAAAGCTGATAAAGCTAGCAAGATTGCCAGGCCGCTCACAATAAGAAATGTAGTGCGACGAATTGTTTTCCTTTTCCCTTGATTATATATATTATTATTGATATTCTGGTGATTCATATACTTTCCTTAACCTTTGGAGTCCCATCTTAAAGATAAGATTTTTATACGATGCATGAGCTTAGCGACGTTCTATAGAGAATAATGTAAGTCTTGTGTTATTTGTTCCGGCCATTTGTGGAGAAATGAAAGTCAGGACCCCCAGATTTAGCTGCTGGCGAGCCTGAATGATTGTAATATCGGAGCGTGTAAATGTATATATTAAGACGACCCAGGTTTAGAACTATGGGTACTCGTATGGCGATTTTGGTATGCTGCCTGTTGTGCTTATGTACAACTGGGGCTACGCCTGCCTTAAGTGCTCCTCCGCACCAGAAGCTACCCTCAGGCATTACCCCGATTGCGCACAAAGTGGTAACGCCTAATGCCGATGTGCAGAATATGAAGAAAGATGACCCGCAACAGAAACGACTGCGAGCGGCGCAACAGATAATACAAAGTATGACCTTTGAGCAGAAGCTGGGTCAGCTTATTATAGTCGAGTATCTTGGAACCGATTATGCTGATAGTGGCTTACAGACTATGATCCAAAGGCAGTCTGTAGGCGGATTCATGTACCAGGCGGCTAACCATAATTTTGATCCTCCATATGATGATGTAAATAAAGTAAAAGCCTTATCTGAGCAGGCAGTGAAAGATGCGCAGATCCCTCTCTTAATAGCTACCGACCAGGAGGGTGGCCTGGTAAATCGTCTGTATACCTTTCATGGTGAGCTGCCTTCAGCTCAGGAAATGGCTGCAAGTGGTGATCCTCAAGTTGCCTTTGCCCAGGGCAAGCAGTCTGCTGGTTGGATGCGTGAGTTAGGCATCAATGCGGATCTGGCTCCCGTAGTTGATGTGCAGACCGTCGATCCTCCTGTATTAGCTTCGCGTATGTTTGGGCGCGACCCTCAGACCGTGGCTAAGTATGCAGGAGCATTTCTGAAAGGCTTGCAGGAGAATGAAGTGGCCGGTTGCTTGAAGCACTTCCCTGGTCTGGGAGCAATTACCTCGGACCCTCATAATGACTTGCCGGTGGTTGAGCGTAGTAAAGCGGAACTGGAAAATATCGATCTCGCACCCTATAAGCTCATTTTTCAGCAAAGGCAGCCTGCGATGGTTATGGCAACTGATGTGCTGATGCCGACCATTGATCCTGACTTGCCGGCCGAGCTATCGCCAAAGGCAATCAACGGCGTATTGCGTGGAGAGCTAGGCTATAATGGGGTGGTCATTACTGATGGGCTCTATATGGAGGGCATTAGTCAGAAGTGGACACTGGGGCAAGCTGCAGTGCTCTCTATTCAGGCAGGTGGTGATCTGATCGAAGGTCCATTTACCGTGCAGCAGGTAGCTGAAGCAATTACGGCCTTGAAGCAAGCTGTACAGCAAGGGAAAATAAGTACTGAGCGTATAGACCAATCAGTACAGAGAATTTTGTTAATGAAAATGCAGTATCATATCTTGTCAGAGTCTGAGGTGTCTTGATCGGGCCTTCTTATCAAGGCTAATGAAATTGGAATTGTGATGAAGCTGTGACGAAAGTTGCAGCTTTTTTCTATGAAGCGATACTAAGATACTGCATATAATAATTGAGACTATTAATTGTCCGATGTGAGGAATACGTAGAATGAGCGTTACTGCATATAACAAAGCTTCGCCGGCGAACGCGGCTCAACGTCAGGCTCCCTTTTCGCTGGTAGCTCCGTTGTTACAGACAGCTTTATTGTTAGGTGTTGGTGGGGGATTCGCCCTGGCCTTTGTGTTGACGGTGACACGCATGCTGGCTATTTCCGAGGGAAAATGGTGGGAAGCGCTAGCCCAGGCCCATGGGCATCTGCAGCTCTATGGCTGGGCTGGGCTATTTGTGCTTGGGGTCTTGTTTCACTTTCTCCCCCGCCTGCGCGGCGCGGCACTGGCGGCTCCGAGATTTGTACCCTACATCCTGGGAGCTCAAACGGCGGGCTTGCTTTTACGTGTGTTAAGTCAGCCCCTGGCGGCCTTGACAGGAGGTCTGGTATGGCAAGTTTTGTTGATTATAAGTGGAGTATTGGAATGTGTGGCCCTGCTCACAGCTGTAATGTTGGTTGTGTTGACAGCCTCGCGTGGCCCTAAGCTATCCACGCGTCCAGCATTCTGGAGCGTATTGCCATTTTTTGTGGGGGCGTTGAGCGCGTTAGGTCTTGCCAGCGTGATCAATCTTATAAATGTTGTTCTTGCCGTCGATCACGGTGGGCTTGTTGCCAGTACATTTGATGAGCTAAATACGACTTTAGGGTTATTAGGTTTTCTTGTGCCCATAGCCCTGGCCATGTCTGCGCGCTCTTTGCCGATGTATGCAGGCCTTGATGCCTTTCCCCAGAAGGTAATCTGGCCCCTGGCCTTTACGTACTTGCTAGGGGTGGCGCTTTTCTGTATTGGGACTGGCGCTCCTTCTCTTTCTGTCCTGGCAGATGTACGAGGGCTAGGCATGATATTGAGCGGGATAGCAGTTATTATCTTTGTAAGTGTCTTTATACGGCTTATGAGTTCGCGGGGAAGGTTGCCTAAACGGGTTTCACAGTTAGCGCCTGTGCCTCAAGTGGCGGCGCGTTCATACCAGGTACGCGATTATAACGAACGTAATGCGTTTGGGCCGTTTGTAGCACTAGTGGCTAGCGCGTATATATGGGCAGTGTTAGGAAGTGTATTATTGCTGGTTGATGGAGTTGAATTGCTCATAGGGAGCGCTCCACTTTTTGCCATGGATGCGATACGGCACAGCTTTGCCATTGGCCTGATAGCCTTGTTAATCTGCGGTGTGGCGCCGCGGATGATCCCGGGTTTTTCGGGTGGGAATATCCGCTCGGCAAGATTAGTAAGTGCTACATTATGGCTGGGTAACATCGCAGCAGGGTTGCGCGTCGTCTCTTTACTGGCGCTACCGCTATTGCTTTCTTTGGGCACAATAGGCATAAGTATCGCCTCCATAGGATTTGGTCTATCCGGTCCTGCTGGCCTGGCGCTGGCTATTTGCCTGGCTCTGAACCTATGGCCGGCTCTTCTATCATCACCACGAATCACAGTAAGCAGGAAGCGATAACGATAGAAGAGCGAAGAACTTTGGGCACTTATGCTTCCAGGTGAGCGTTTACCTGTATGTTTACATTGTTACGCAAGGCGTTAGAGACAGGGCAACCCTGCTCGGCTTGTTGGGCAGCTTGCTGGAAGCCAGATTCATCCAACCCAGGAACTTTGCCGCTAACGTCAAGGCGCATGGTAGAAATCTTAAAGCCAGCTTCTGTTTGCTCAAAGGTACAAACGGCCCTGACAGTTAGCTTCTCAGGGGTTTTTCCCTGGCTTTCAAGCGTGTGCGAGAAAGCCATTGCATAGCAGCCCGCGTGTGCGGCGGCTATAAGCTCTTCCGGACTGGTCTTTCCATCAGCGCGTTCAGTACGCGAAGCCCAGGTGTAAGGTTGATTCGAGAGAACGCCACTGCCAACTTGGAGCGTACCTGTGCCATGGAACAGACCGCCCTCCCATGACGCCTCGGCTCTTCTTTCAGCTTTTAACATAGACTTTCCTTTCTGCACAAATTAATTTCCATCTTCTCATGCAGACTATAAAGAGAAAGCCGATCTTGACGTAATCAGGCTCCTGCCTCCTCCTGTTGCCGAGTGGCTGCATGAAGGATGATAGAATTAAGTTATGTATACAACGTCAGGCTCCCTCAGAGAGACTCACCTTGCCAGTTTCTCAATTAGGCATTGTTTTCCTATAGCCATTGATATGGCCGGCAACTTTGTTGTGGTATGCTAGCGCCTGCGCCCTTTCAGAGGCCAGTGCATGCAGGATATTGTATGGTTAATTCCATGATAAACCCTACCCTATAATCAAAGACAGCTAGCTTTTTCGGGACACAAGCGGTTGTATACCCCGAAAAAGCTCGTTTTGTAAACTATGGTTAGACGGGCTGGGAGTCATGGTAAGTAACATGATGGCATCAGTTCGTGCGACGACGCTATGAGGTATATTCGCTTCTAGTTGAATGAGCATACCGGCCTTGAGTTTGACATCAGTGCCGGTAGCTGAAAAAGAGACCTGTCCTCGAAGGACCTGAACCAGGATCTGGCTAGAAGTTTTATGCTCTTTTAACTCTTGTCCAGCCTTAAAGGCAAATAGGACAACGCGTGCCGTATCGATATCTGAAAGCACCTGCACGTAGGGTCGCTCTTCCTGGAAGCGGGCGAGCGTACGCAGGTCGAATACAATCAGGTTGCCGGGTGCTCCTTGAGCCTCTGAAAGCTCCTGTGAGCTTGGTCCCTGCACTACTGGTTCCTGTGGTATTTGACTCATGACGCCCTCCCTTAAAGATGTGTAAAATGTCGTAAGTAATTTAATGGAATTCTACGACCTACAGGCGCTATTTGGCAATTTTTTGGATGCGAATAATCCACTCAACAGGCCCTTGCTGTTCAGGTTCCCAGTTGAACATATTGGGCCTTTCCGCCAGTAGCTGATAGCGCAAGGGAGCAGGATCGTGGTCGTTGATCAGGCGCAAGGTATCGCCGGCACCCAAACCGTCGAGCTGGCTGAAAATGGTAGGGTGGCGCTCACGGGGGACCATATTACGGACATCAAGATCGACTACTTTAGCTTCGGCCATTTTAATACACTCCTTTTTAAAAGTAGGTTAGATTTTTCTTGCTATATTTCACAAGCGGTGCGTTTGTGAATACACCAGTAGTATGCATTGTTTGCCTGCGCTTTGACTGCGACTAATGTCGCAGATTTTACAGGAAGCTATAAGCTACCCTTCTTCCTGAAGAGACATTGAGATAAGAGAGGAGGTGCTTGTCATGAATACAGATGAGATAGAGACTGCAAGATCTCAGATCTATGAAGCTTTGCACGAGGTCTACGATCCTGAGCTGGGCGTCAATCTTGTGGATCTTGGCCTGATCTATGGGGTTGACGTGAGTGAGGATGGATTTGTAGAGATTACTATGACGCTAACCACACCTGGTTGTCCGATGCATGAATCCATTAGCGAAGGGGTTGGTGTTGCTTTGCAAGATATTCCAGGGCTGACCAGTGGCGAACTGCGCTTAGTTTGGGAGCCACCCTGGGAACCCTCGCGTATGACTGATGAGGGACGGCGGCAATTGGGTTGGCTCTAATAGAAATAGAGAGGTGAGAGGACGCTTCTGTCCCTCACCTCTTTGAAGAGAACTGTTGGCAGGATGAGCATGGCGAAAACGATTGTAGCGATTATTCACGATAGAGCCAGGGTAATGAGTAGCGCGAAACAGCATTTTTGGCCCTGCTCCGGGTTTATGGAGCTTTTCAAGGCGTGGATGCTTCCTGCTTCAGCGATGCCGAAGATGGTAAGGGTCTGAGGTGGCTGACAATCCCAGCGACATTTATGGCAGCCAGGATCAGTCCTATGCCAAACAAGGCACAGGCAATTTGCAGCGGGAGTACCCAGGACAGTAAAGCGGCAAGGATAGCTAGAGGTAATCCAAGGTTGATGAGCCACCAGCTAAGCCAGGCCCAGCGCTCGTGTACAAGCTCCCTCATGAGAGGAACTTTTTTTCGCCCAACCTCTGAGCCGTAACGCGCATGCCAGACAAGAAACGGTACAATCTTGTAAAGATAACCGACAATGCTTTGTCCCAACCACCCTAAAAGTATGCCCAGGGCCAGGGCTGCCAGAATCCGTGGCGCGTTCCAACCCATGCTTTCAATTAGAATAGCTCCGGGAAGCATCAGTCCGAGATAAACAACGGCTGCAATGCTATGATATTGCGTGACATCGAGAACTTTGCGCTTTCGTAGGCGCAGCATGCATACATAGTCGTAGGCAAAGAGCCAGACAGCTGCCACAAGAATAATCCCACCGAGGATGATTATCTCCTGCCAGGAAGAAATGAATCCCAGCACAAGTAAAACGATGCTTACATTGAGCAATATAAAGATACGTTGCCCGCGCCTCTCGTCATTGCCGTGAACTAAAGCAAACAGACGTACGAGGGTATAGGAAACGCCAATCAAAGTATTAGTTAGCCAGCCAAGTACACCTAGCGTTATATGGGTCAAAACGAGCTGATCGAGGCCCCAATCAAGAAAATTGAACTGGAAATTGAGCGCTGCTGTGAGGCCCAGACAGACGACGATGCTAAGGTAAACCAGCGAGGCGGTCAGATAACTGGTGGTAAGCGGTCGCGTTGTGGCATGAGCCAGTGTAGAGCCCATAATTATAACGTAATGGATGACAGCCAGCACAACTAATGAACCTCCGCTAATCATCAGCCAGGGAAGCATGAACCAGAAGCCACAAAGCAGCAGGATAACGCCAGTCACATAGATTGGATAGTGCCAGCGCAGAAAACGCGTGGCGCGGAGTGGGGCCACGACGATAACAGGCGTAAGTTGCAATGAAGCGCCCATAATGGCCATGGTGAGCCAGCCTAACGTCACGGTATGAACCATAGCGAGCACATGTGGAAAGCCTGGTGCTAGCATAGCCTGAGGGGCAACCAGGGGGAACAAAATTCCAAAGAGTGCTGCTGCGCAGCTACCTGTAAGTAAAAATGGTAATGGTACGCTCAAAGGCACGCCTCTGCGCCCACTCATCGTTCCCAGGCCATTGATAGCGATAGAAGGAGGGGACGCAGTTTGATTAGCAAGCCGCTGCGACATATCTTTCTTAAGCGAAAAGGGGGATTTTTCGGGATGGGAGGGCATACTCACGGCACGGTTGCTCCTTCTCTTTTAGAAAGCGAAGAAAGCGCCTATGCAAGAGTGACTTGCATAGCCTCTCTCCGATACCTCTGCTAGAGGCTGCTCAGCCTGGCTCAGCTTGCCTGGTTACGGGTAAATCGTACAACCCATTCATCGGCGGCCACAGACTTTGTTTCATGCGAAAAGCCTCGTCCGGCCAGGACTTCATATAGCGGAACAGGTTCAAAAGGAGCAATAAGGACCAGCGTGTTGCCGGGTTTGATAGACTCGGCAGTTTCCATAATGAGGACAAAGGGTTCATCGCCCCGCTCAAGTTGGGGACGTACATCCAGAGTTGTTTCGGTATGCGACATATTCTTAAAACTCCTTCAAATGCAGGTAGGGAGGCAGACAAGATATATTCAGACTTAAAGTAAGCAGATCAGAAAATGTTGTCATCTGTCCATACCGTACAGTGTAAGTTGAAGAGGGCATGGATTTCTGTGACTTATGTCGCAGCATCAGCAGGGGAAACATGTCATGCTAGGAGAGAGTGGATAATGCGTATATGTAAGGTGGCATCCTTGCCTTATATGTCCTTCTCCATAATTATAACTGAATGTTTTTCGTATTACAATATGCTGGTGTAACATTTACGACTTACTATATGGAGGATTGCTTGTATTTAACTGCTACTTTAGGTGAATAAGCTAGCGAAAATATTGCACTTGTAACTACAAGCTAGCGTGAGCTGCTCAGCGTACAGTATAATCTCTTGCAGCATGTATTTCTGGGAAGTCATGGCTGTGAAGACATGACTACGTATGGATACACTATGAAGTGAGTGAGATCGTACTGAATACCATACATGCGAAGTATAATTCTGAATAGGAGATAGCATTGCTATGCCTGTAGATAGAGCGGCGATTCACCAGATAGCGTTGTTTACTGAGCTTGGACCTGAAGACCTGGAGCAGGTGGCCTCTATAGCTCTGGAGCGTCGTTATGCTCGTGGAGATATTATCATCCTGGAGGGCGATCTTGAAGGAGCCCTGTATTATGTGCATACTGGCCTGGTCAAGGTCTTCAAAACCTCACAAGATGGAAAAGAGCAGGTATTGCGCCTCATCTCGCCGGGGCATACCTTTAACGACGTACCTGCGTTCGATGGCGGGCCAAATCCGGCCAGTGCCGCGGCTATGGAGCCCAGCATTGTCTATATGCTGAAGCACCTGGCTCTAAAAAAGCTGATCATGGAGCGCCCAGCTGTAGCAGGAGCGGTGGCGCTAACATTTGCTAATGCCCTACGCCATATGGTTGCTCTAGTAGAGGATCTTTCATTTCGTCACGTGACCTCACGAGTAGCAAAGATTTTGTTAGATCAAGAGAAGTCTTTGCAAAGTAAAAAATTTGTGCATCGTCTCACGCAACAGGAGATTGCTGCACTCGCTGGTACTGCGCGTGAAGTCGTCGGGCGGGCTCTCAAAGAGCTGGAGGCCGCCGGGGCGATCGAGGTGAGCCAGGGGCGCATTGTTGTCCTCAATAAGGAACGTTTATTGATGTTATCGCATTAAATGTGCGAATATAATGTGTTATGGTAAGCGATTTGTGCATATATTTAGCTCCAGCTTACCATATATTCTTGACGGAGCTAGCAATCTTCATACGTTTACAGCCGGAGCTACCGGCTGTAATACTTTGCAAACCTCTTTAGTCCGCTCTCTGCCGATACGCCAGGCTTAAACCTTTCCCCACAGGAATGATAGTATGCTCGAACTGGGTCAACTTTTCGATGGCGGCCAGGTAGCCAGCAATTTCATCGGGATGCGAGTTGACATTATCAGCGAGAATGAAGGCATCCGGTGTTAGCTTAGGAACTATAAGTTCGAGCTGGTTAGGGGCGCTGCGACGGTCTGCGTCAAAGAAGACAAAATCAAATGGACCAGTTAACCTGGCAACAATTTCGCTGGCATCCCCGCAGATGAGATCGACGGTTTCGCGTAAATGGGCGCGGCGCAGGTTCGTGTCGGCTAGCGCATGCTTTTCCGCGCTGCGATCAATGCTGGTAACATGGCCTCCGACTGTTTGAGTAGCCCAGGCTAGCCAGATTGTGCTGTAGCCGCTGGAGGTGCCGATTTCGAGAATATTGGTTCGTCGACTGCTCCGAACCAATATGCTCAGGAGTTGAGCAGTAGGAGGTTCCAGGTTAAGCATCTTTCGACTATGCTCTTGCACGCTGGCATCATTGTGTTGCCCTTCTGCGTATATCTCAGCTAGCAGACGCTGAATATCTGCATTCATCATAATGTGATCACCTTTCAGAGCTAAACGGACATACAGATTAAGTCTGACCTCCGTGTGTTGCGCCACGGATATCTCTGCCAATGGAAGAGATAATGATTGGACACTACAGACTCTTATTTAAAGCTCTCACTTAGCCTTAAACGAGTCTTTCTTCGCTAGGGGAAAATCAGCCTTTTTAAGCTGCGTATCATTCTTGCAATCGCTAATAGCCACGTTCCTTTTCTACTCTATTATAGAGCCTTGTGCCAGCCACATAGCGGCGTAAATTGGCCTCGAAAATATCGGCGGCGCGCTCATCGTAGCGCGGCGTAAGCCCTGAGCTATGGGGGCTCAGGAGGACATTCGGCATGCTCCAGAGAGGGCTCTCGGCCGGCAGAGGTTCTCTTGAAAAAACGTCTAGCGCAGCACCTGCGATGATTCCCTCGCTAAGCGCACGAATCAGGGCCGCCTCGTCACAGACATCACCACGGGCAATATTAACAAAGAAAGCTTGTCGCTTCATAGCTGCGAAAGCTTTCTCATCAAACATGCCTCGCGTTTGCGGGGTGAGCGGCACTGCGACGACAACTACATCACATTCTCGGAGCAGAACGTGGAGTTGTTCGGGACGAAAATAGGCTTCTGGAATGCTGCCTTCGGGATCTCCCACGTTGGGAAAGCTAAAGCCAGAATCGCGATGATCACTGCTTTGTTGCATGGCCAGCACGCGCATACCATATGCTTGGGCCAACCTGGCTACCTGACGGCCAATACTGCCATAGCCTACGATGCCTATAGTCCTGCCGTAGAGTTCCTGTGGCATCTCTTCAGGTTGCTCTTCTAACCGAGCCCATATTTTTTGCCGTTGCCAGCTTATTAAGCTGGGCAGGCGATGGAACCAGGCCTGGATCATCGTGAAGCAATGTTCTGCAATGTTGATAGCGTGAACTCCACTCGATGTGGTAAAGATTGCATCTCGCTCGAAAAGAGGGTGGTTCAAGAGCAAATCAGCACCGGCTGAATAGAGATGGACCCAGCGTAGATTCGGTACCTGATTGGCTGCTGGCATCCAAAATGGAAAGGTGTAGAGTACCTCTGCCTTGTGCCAGAGTTCGTCTGGGACTTCAGCTCCAGCACGCTTTGAATGATA
Source organism: Ktedonosporobacter rubrisoli (assembly GCF_004208415.1). Lineage (GTDB taxonomy): Bacteria > Chloroflexota > Ktedonobacteria > Ktedonobacterales > Ktedonobacteraceae > Ktedonosporobacter > Ktedonosporobacter rubrisoli. The sequence continues at coordinate 11,235,328 of NZ_CP035758.1, forward strand.
CTCAATTTGCAACTGGGGCGAGATCGTGCGTAAGCGCTCCACTCTGTGCTCATCAAGGTGAGCTGTAATGAGCACAAGGCGGGATGGGGTTGTCATCTATAAAATCTTCCTCTCAGTGAAGTGGACCGTGTAGCCGTCTCTTCTTTCATCCCTGCGAACAGGAAAGAAATACATCTGGCTGCTCGGTGACGGGGACATACGAGAACTTATGTCTCTGACCGCTACACGACAGGTCATTTGCGAAAAAAACGGTTCCTGCGGCTGCAAGCAGGCCTATGTATGAGCTATAAAGTAGTCCAGGTCCGGTTCATTCTTCTTAAGAAGCGGACCTGGCAGCTACGAGTTACCCACAAGAGCTACTTTTCTTGCGAAGAAAAATTCATTTGGGCGGCAGCCGTATGGGCGAGAAGTTTCTGTCCATTCTTCCATAAAAGCTTTTCGCGAACTTCAGGCGTGAAGTAGCTAAGAGTATCAAAGTCCTTGAGCCAGCGTTGTGGCGTGATAAAAGGATAGTCGGAGCCAAACAAGAAGCGATCCTGCAGGCGGGTGGCTGCTTCGCGCAGGAGGGTTTCTGGAATGTATTTGGGGGACCATCCAGAAAGGTCATTAAAAATATTATCTTTGTGGAGCATAGCCGCGATCATTTCTTCGTGCCAGGGCCAGGAAGGATGGGCTCCGATAATAATTAGCTCAGGAAAGTCAGCGGCAAGTGAATCAAGATAGATGGGTCGGGTGTAGTCAAGCTTGATGCCCATGCCACCGGGTGTTCCTGCCCCTAATCCATTTGTGCCGGTGTGGAAAAGGGCCGGGATCTTCAGCTCCTGGATTTTCTCCATGAGAGGGTAAAACGTAGGATCATTGGGATAGAATGCCTGTACCCCTGGATGAAATTTAGCTCCGGAAAGCCCTAGATCTTTGATGGCCCGTTCCATCTCTTTGACCGCTGCTTTACCCTTGTGGGGATCGACGCTAGCAAAGCCAATAAACTGCTGGGGATAGCGCTGCACGATGGCTGCGATATAGTCGTTACTAAGCGGTGGGCGTCCGGTGGCTGTTTCTGCATCCCAGGCTAAGAGAATGCCGACCATATCTAAAGCTGCATAATCGGCGGCGAGCTGCTCTATATCTTTGAGTTTTACTTCGGTGCGGAAATAGCGCTCTGCGGCCTGAGCATAAGGTCCGAGCGTTACCTGGATAAACTCGGTTGTAGGTAAGTGGACATGAAAGTCAATGGCGCGTGGCATACAAATCCTCCAAACAGATATTCAAGCACGACTTTGTGCCTTCAACATGTAATTTGCCCTGCCTTTTATCCTATAGTGACTTCGCTACTTTCTAGTTGCTATTAAACTCTTTTTATGTACTTACTCTCCCGAGGCAGGTAGATACCACACAACGATATCTACCTGTTGAGGATACTTACGTTGAAGGAATTGCCTGGCTAACTGAGCAAGTCTTTGAGACTAATACTGATAGAAGCCACGCCCACTCTTGCGTCCATACATGCCCGATGCTACCATGCGGCGCAGCAATGGCGGTGGTGCATACAGCGGGTCCTTATACTCTTCATAAATAGCTTCTGCAGCCCAGAGAGTCGTATCGAGCCCTACGTAATCGAGCAAGGTCAAGGGGCCCATTGGATAACCACAACCAAGCTTCATCGCAGTATCTATATCCTCACGGCTGGCCATGCCATTTTCTAGCATACGAATAGCTGCTAGTAAATAGGGAATGAGCAAGAAATTGACAATGAAGCCAGCAGTATCTTTGGCAATTACCGGTGTTTTGCCCAGTGAAAGCGCAAACTCTTTTACTGTCTCAATCGTTTGCTCTGAAGTTGAAATTGTCCGTACAATCTCGACAAGCTTCATAACCGGGGCGGGATTAAAGAAGTGAAGCCCGCAAATTTGCTCAGCCCGCTTTGTTACAGCCCCCATCTGGGTAATACTAAGCGAGGAAGTATTGCTGAGGATAAGGGCTTCTGGCTTTAAGGTTTTATCAAGCGCTGGGAAGAGGCGTAGCTTTTCCTCCATATTTTCAATCACTGCCTCTATGACCAGATCGCAGTCGGCAAAGTCTTCAAGGGCAAGTGTGCCATGGAGGCGAGCACGATTTTGCTCGACCTGATCTTGCGTGAGTTTCCCTTTGCGCGCCATCATATCCCATGCATCGTGAATACGCGTCATGCCCTTATCAAGCAGCTGCTGATTCACTTCACGCACAACTGTTTCGTAACCGGATTGAGCACAGGTTTGTGCTATACCGCCTCCCATCAGGCCACAGCCAACAACTCCTACTTTCTGAATCTTCATTGACTCTTACTCCTGATCTCTAAGGTTGTGTGCTAGACAAGAATATGGCTAATGCTACATTTACCCTTGTCTGCAGTCAGGCCCATAGAAAGCTGCCATAGAAACCTGCTTACGCGCTGCTATTCTATGTGCCTCTATCAGTATACAATTTTTGCTTTGGGAAATGCAGCACTGGGGCAAGCTCATGCTCAACTCGCAGCGAGTACGCGCTTTGCGAAAAGGGGAACGAGAAATATGCGCACAAAAAGCGCTGCCTGAAAGTGAGCCGGCCGTTGAGTACCAGTTATGGAGTTAATTTGAAGTGAGCCAAGTTTGGCCTGGCTGGTAGGCTGGAAGTGTAAGGAAAAGAAATTTAGACTTCTAGCGCAATTTCTCGACCTTCTCTTGACGGCTAAAAAAACCTCTTCTTGTAGAGAAGGTCCTATCCTTAGAAAAGGGGTTACTAGTGCGTACGTAAGCGTCTCCCGTAACTTCCTTTGGCTGTCCGGGCGAAGGGCTACTTCAATATCACTGCCAGGCAAGAAATTATCGATGGATTCAAGCATACATATTGCCATCGGGTGCGGGGTTGTGATGGCTACAGTTGTCAGAAAGGAGGGCGGCATTGCCCCACGCTGAAGGCGCCGGTGTCCTGCCGCAACGATCATGAATCTCGTTTCTTTCTCTATTAAGACCAAGGGCATGCATAACTTTGTGCGACGGCTATGGACGGTATTCGCCCGGTTTGGCTTTAGTGAAGCAAGAATCAAGCAGGCATTGTATGCTCTGCTCGAAGCTTCACGGGCCTATAACGCGGCCCCAACCTTCTTTATCCCTGCTGTTGTGCTACGCCGCCATCCTGCTTTGATTACGGAGATAGCTGCAAGCGGCGCGGAGATCGGTATTCATGGCTATGTACATAATGATTATCGTTGCTTGAGCGAAGAAGAGCAGTACCAGCAAACCCGGCAGGCAATATCTATATTTCATTCACTCGCCCTGCCTTTTCAAGGATTTCGCAACCCTTATTTAGGCTGGACAGAAGAGGTCTTGCATATTTTCGCTGCTCTTGGCTTTACCTACGAAAGCAACGAGGCGGTTATCCATGATGTCATTAATTGTGAGAAGCTTTTACCTGCTCAAAGAAGCGGATATGAAAAGTCGATGGCGCTTTTCCAGGCTATCGAGCCTACGGCTTATACCTTGCGCCCACATTTTGAAGGTGCTCTTTTGCGCATTCCAACCAGTATTCCAGACGATGAGATCCTATTTGATCGCTTGCGAATTACTGATCCTATGGAGATCGGGCGTATCTGGTGTCAGGTTATGGAGCGAGTGTATAGCTACGGTGGGATCTATACGCTCAACTTGCATCCTGAACGTGGAGTTTTGTGTAAATTGTCTCTAGAGGCTTTACTGCGTTACGCCAGGAGTCGTCCCCAGGCAGTTTGGATTGCCTCGTTAAGAGATGTTGCACAGTGGTGGAAGGAGCGCAGCAAATTTAGGATAGGTATCTCGGCTGTGGGCTCTGATTGCTGGTTAGTTGAAGCATCATGCGCTCCTCGGGCAACGTTAATTGCCCGGCACCTGACCGTAAATTACCAATCGCCTATTGTAGCTAATGGCAGGGAGGAGGTTATCTGTGAACATCGCTGCATCTTGCAGGCAGCAAAGTGTCCCTGTATTGCCTTGTCGCAAAGAACCCCTGTGTCTGTCATGGATTTTCTCTACGAGCAAGGCTATCCAGGCGTGTGGAGCTCACCAGGAGAAGCTACCAATTATAGTCTTGATCTGGACATGCCTGAAGGATTAGGGACGACGCGAGCGGAGCAGCTTGAGAGGCGTAATTCGCTTGTGCAAAAGATTGAGCAGTTAGATGCACCTTTGCTCTATTTTGGCTGCTGGCCCGAGGAGTGCCGGGCTGCACTTGCGATAAGTGGTGATATTGATTCGGTAACCATTCAGGATTTCTTTTTACGTATCCTGGAGGTTGCATCTGCAAAGGTACCATATGTTGCTGTCAATCGAGAACTTAACAAGGGAAAACTGGCCTGAGCGGCTTTCTGTAGGGGCCAATCCATATTCAGGCATGCAGTGGCTACGGCGGAAGCGCTGCGTGCCTGGGTATGCCCCTTTTCCACAGATATATACTGCTGCCTGGGTGAAATATAGCTTATTCGGTATTCTATTTCTTGTCCTATGTCTGGCACAAGTATTGCTTGCTATCGAAGGGCAAGTGCCGGCCAGGACTGCACTCAACGTCCAGGCTGCTAATCCTATATATCGGGAAAATCAGCATACAGGCACGACCCGTTGGCAATCCGTTGAGCTATTGAGAGCTAGCGAGCAGCAGAAACTTTCAGCCCAGTTTATTGGGAGCGAAGGCGCAGCAAAGGGAATAGATGATGGCCCTGCGATTTCCACAACTGCTTCTGGCCCGCAGGCCATCAGTGGCTATGCAGCTCAGACAAGTATTAATCATGGAGACGCTCTGGCACTCTATATAAGCACAAAAGAGGCAAGCTATAATCTGGAAGTCTATCGGATGGGATGGTATAAGGGCAATGGGGCGCGCTTGCTGTTAAGTGTGCCTGATCTCTCCGGGCAGAATCAACCCATTCCATCTCCGCAACCTGACACTGGTCTGATTGAGTGTAACTGGCAGGTTTCCTATGTTCTACAGACTTCACAAGACTGGGTGAGTGGTATTTATCTTGTAAAGCTTATTGCTAAAGATGGCTCCGTTGGCTATATTACCTTCGTGCTGCGAGCTGATGAGGCGGCTGCCGATATTCTCTACCAGGTGCCGGTAGCAACCTATCAGGCATATAATCATTGGGGAGGAAAGAGTCTCTATGATTTTAACTCCACAGGAGGGCGAGCCTACAAGGTATCTTATGATCGACCGTACTATGATTGGGCCGGTGCAGGTTTCCTCTTCACCGGTGACTACAATATGCTCCGCTGGCTGGAGGCGCACAACTACAATGTCACCTATGTTACCAGTCTTGATACGCAGACAAATCCTCTGATGTACACCAATCGCAAAGTATTTCTTACTGACTGGCACGATGAATACTGGTCGAAGGATATGCGCGATAATCTCGCTCTTGCCCTGAGCCAGGGAGAGAATCTGGCCTTTTTTGCGGCCAATGATATCTTCTGGCAGATCCGTTTTGAGCCATCGAGTAGTGGAGTATCAAATCGTATTCAAGTATGCTATAAGGATGCGAATCGCGATCCGCTCAGTCGTACTAACCCTGACATAGCGACGGTGATGTGGCGTGATGCGCCTGTGCATAAACCTGAGAATGCTCTGCTGGGAATTATGTATAACTCGGAATTCGATTATGGAGTGAGCTTTCCCTGGGTAGTTACGAATTCTCAGCATTGGATCTATAAGGGAACTGGCTTAAAGAATGGAAGCACAATTCCAGGCCTGGTCGGCTATGAGTTCGATAGTGTGTGGAATAATGGCTTAACGCCATCCGGCCTCGTTCCGCTGTCGCGCTCTCCGGTAATCAGTAAATATGGGGAGCATGCTACTGCCAGTGGGGCCATATATACCGCGCAGAGCGGAGCGCTGGTATTTGTTGCAGGCACAATCTACTGGCCCTGGAAGCTGGATGATAACACCTATGAGAAGTATGGAGCTGATCGCCGTGTGCAGATGATGACCACTAATGTGCTCAGCGCGATGAGGAGTGCGCCAACGAATATAGGATCTCCAGAGAGTAATCAAGGGGGAATACCTGCAATAGTAGCGCTGCTCTATGCTAACAAACTTAATCTGGCCGTAACTCTGGCTGGCTCACTGCTTCTCATTGCTCTAGGGGCACGCTTCCTCTTGACAATTATGCGCAAGCGGCGTTTAGACAAGCAGCGCGTTCGCCTTGACGATGATGATGAGTTTGAGATCTGAGGAGACAAAAGTTATGCTCGAAGAGATTTATACCAGCGGCGAGTTTCAGCAAAAAAATCCTACCTGGCATGTTGAAGATTCGCCGTGGAAAGCCAAGCAGATTATGCGTATGCTAGAGCAAAGGCAGATCAGGCTCAGGACTATTTGTGAAGTGGGTTGTGGCGTTGGCGAGATCTTGAAGCAAATGCAGGAACAGATGAGCACTGAATGCGCATTTTGGGGTTACGAGATCTCTCCGCAGGCGATTGAGCTTTGCCGGAGTAGGGAAAATGCAAAGCTGCACTTCAGGTTACAAGATATTCGAAAGGAAGAAGGGGTTTATTTTGATGCTATTTTATTGATCGATGTGATCGAACATCTGGAAGATTATTTAGGATTTTTGCGAGACATCAGGCCAAAAAGCCAGTATAAGATTATTCATCTTCCTCTTGAATTGACTGTGAATATGGTACTGAGCGGCAAACTTATTAAGTCGCGCGAAAATTATGGCCACCTCCACCATTTTGTTAAAGATACGGCGCTGCAGATGGTGAGGGATGCTGGCTATGAGGTCCTTGATTATTTCTATACACATATGGCTAATGAGCTTCCATCCGACAATGCTCGCTATGAAATCAAGCGGAAGCTGCTCAAATTGCCGAGGAAGCTTTTCTACGCGCTCAACCAGGATCTTGCTGTGCGAGTATTAGGAGGGAGCAATATTCTTATCCTGGCCCAGTAAGGCTGGGGGCTGCAGCCGCTGTGCCTGGTAAGAGGAAGAGTGCCTATCAAGGCTTTCCGGTTTTGAAAAGCTAATCGTTATTTACCCTGGTTTGTGCCTGTTTGGTAAAAGTTTTTGCTTTCGTTTTCTCCATCAAGAGAAGAGCCCCCTCTTGACTTTGTGGTGAGTCTATACTCCATACTATTTACGTATGGATAGATGTCAAGAAAAGTACAGGAGAAGGAGGAGGCAAACATGCAGAAATTTCGAACTGTTGGGGAATTTGAGCGTCAGGAATCCGTTCTTCTCATCTGGCCCTTGGAACCCTTTGCGACGAGCAAATTGAGCGTTGATGCGGTGAGCATTCAAGTGGTGCAGGCGCTGATAAATGAGGTAGAGGTTATTATATGCTGTGCTGATGTCCAGATACAACAACGAGCAGTACTGGCACTCTCTCAACATGGGGTTGATGTTGCTGACATTCGTTTTGTGCTGTTTCCTGCAGAGATACCCTATCCACGCGATTTTGGAGCGGAGGTCATGGTGGGGGAGCGTGGTGAACGTATGAGAGTGGATTTTCGCTTTGATATGTATGGCTACCTATCGGAAGATGACGAACTTTCTCGTCTGTTGCGCGGATTTGGAGACTTTCATGCAAAGCTGGTAGGTATTGAGAAGACGCTCTCTTCTGCCCTTATCAGCGAGGGTGGCGACCGGGAATTTAATGGAAAGGGTACGATGATGGCGGTGCGTGAAACAGAAGTCGATAAACGCAATCCCGATAAAACGTTTGCTGAAGTGGATGAAGAGTTCAAGCGGATATTCAGCCTTGACCAAATCATCTGGCTGCCGCGAGGTTCCTATGACGATGAGTATTCCTACTCTGGCCCTATCCCGTCTGCTGATGGAACATTTCGCTCCTATCGCTCTGCTTCAGCCAACGGACATATTGATGAAATCTGCCGCTTTACTGATGAAAGCACTATTGTGATTGCCCAGGTTAGCGAAGAGGAGGCTGCCGTAAGCAAACTGCACGCCTTAAACAAAGAGCGCTTAGATCAGGCATATGAGACGATACAGGCAGCTAGAACGCAGGAAGGCAAGGCATTTCGTATTCTTAAAATGCCAATGCCAGAGCCAATCTACTTGAATCTTTACCCAGAGGATGATGCCTTTGTATCTTGGGGCGAAACCAGGGAGCACATGGGCGGTTTCCTGATGGATGGCACACCTTTCCCTGAAGCACCGGTGAACGTACTGCCTGCCATGAGTTACTGTAATTTTCTGATTGCCAATGACATAGTGGTGGCACAAAAATATTACGAGGAGGGGTTGCCTGAGAAGATAAAAGAGAAGGACGAGGCCGCGCTGCAAGTCCTACAGACAGCTTTTCCCAAGAGGCGCATTGTGCAAATTAACGCGCTGGCTCTCAATCTGTATGGAGGGGGAATTCATTGCCATACACGCAACATCCCAGCCATACAAAACTCATAAGCTGTAAAAATGTTGGTAGTGGAATCCTTCACAGTATACAGGTGGTCATAATCTCCAGGAAATGGCCACTTTTATTCTCCTCCTTATTACCCAAGATGTATTGCCTATAACAGCTTTGAGAATTGTGCTTCCTGCATTTGTATCCTTCTGTGCATCCTCTGTCTCGTGTTCGCTTGCCCAGGGAAAAAAGCTCGGATTCATGACGCTCACGTGGCCATAGTAGCAGACCAGGCAACGAATGTCGCAGGAGTCTCACGAAGGACTGTAAATTTTCTCGCTTCACCATCTTCTTTTCTGCCAACTATTTTCTTATCACGCCTTGCAATCATCCGATAAGGATGATGCCGAGTGGAGAATAGGGCTCTATACTTGGTCACATCAACCTGGCTCCGTTGTGGGAGAAGACAATCAAAAGAAAGAAGAAGCATTTATGAGCGAGATTACCCATCGTTCTATCGAGACGAATGGTATCAGAATGCACCTGGCAGAGGCAGGATCTGGACCGCTCGTGATCTTGTTACATGGATTTCCAGAATTGTGGTACTCCTGGCGGCATCAACTGCTTGCTCTGGCTGCCGCTGGCTACCACGCGGTTGCCCCAGATGTTCGCGGCTATGGCGAGACCGAGGCTCCGCAGAGAGTCGAAAGCTATACTCTTCTCAACCTGGCCGCTGATATCGTCGGTATTCTAGATGCCTTAGGAGAGCAGCAAGTCGTGCTGGTTGGCAATGACTGGGGAGCCAACATTGCCTGGTGGAGCGCCAGGCTCTTTCCTGAGCGCATTCGTGCTGTGGCGGTGCTCAACATCCCCTATGAAGAGCAGCCACCAGCCTCTAGCCAGATGCTCAAGCAATGGTCTGGGCATAACTTCAACTTTGCTCTTTACTTTCAGCAGCCAGGAGTAGCCGAAAAAGAGTTGGAAGCCGATGTGCAGCGAACCTTGCGCCTGTTCTTCTATGCGCTCTCTGGCGATGCTCCTGCCGATCTGGTTCCTTACCTGTTTACCCAGAAACCAGCCAATGCCGGAGCGTTGGATGGCATGCCTGAGCCGCAGCGGCTTCCCACCTGGCTTAGCGATGCTGATCTTGAATATAACACGCAGGTTTTTACCCGCACCGGCTTTCGTGGAGCATTAAGCAAGTATCGTGCCAGAGATCTGGATTGGGAGGAATTGTCGAGTCTGACGAAAACTGGCGTGCAGCAGCCAGTGCTCTTCATTGGAGGAGAACGCGATAGCACTATGCGCTTCGCTAGCCTTGAAGCCACGAAGGCTTTGCCGAATCTGCGCAAGGTGGTGATCTTACCAGGCGTTGGGCACTGGGCGCAGCAAGAGCATCCGGTGGAAGTGAATGCCGAACTGCTGGCGTTCCTGCGCCAGGAAGTTGGAAGCTAAGAACGTAACAAGCCAGCATTTCTTTCAGAAACCATGTGGCGTTATTCTTTGCATCAGAAGGAGATCAACATGAATCGAGAACAGACTGGACAAGAGATAGCACAGCTTGCGCTGACCTGGGCTACTGCCGAGTTACAGCAGGATATCGCCTTGCTTGAGAAGCTTCTGGCGAATGATTTCGTGGGCGTCGGGACGCTCGGCTTCCTGCTAAGCAAGCAGGAGTGGCTTGCACGACATAGGAGCGGTGAGATGAAATACAGCGTTCATGCCCTGGACGAGGTTAAGGTGCGTGGGTACGATGAGACCGCTATTCTGATCGGTCGGCTTACCCAGGAGGCCACTTACCGGGATAATCCCATAAACACACAATTGCGCACTACACTGGTATTTATCCGCCAGGATGGGCAATGGCATCTAGCAAGCCTCCATCTCTGTACTATTGGTAGTCCGCCGTCATTTGCCCGATCCTGACTGTCTCTGCCGGCGGCTTAGGTGGTCGCCGGTTTCCTGGCACCTCCATCTGCAAGTACCAGGTCAACGATCCGTTCTGGTAGCGTCTCGTCAAGGGATTCGCCCAGCACAAATGCGCGGACATAGAGTACGCCCAGGAGCATCTCGAAGAGCAGTTGAAGATCCGTCTGAGCAGCTAACTCTCCACGCGCAATAGCACGATCGAACAAAGGGCGAAGATAGGGATAACGATGCTGCCAATAGTTTTTGGGAAAGGAACCAATGGCAGGCTCTCTTCTGGAGGCGAAAGCCATCTGGAGCAGGGCTTGCCCCACAGCTGACTGAAGAAAAGCCGAGAGATAGCGAACGAGGTGAATCAAGTCAGAACGCAATGATCCGGTGTTGGGAAGCGGAAATTCTTTCGTGACCTGGCTTTCCACTGCATCCAGGACGAGCTGTTCCTTTGTTTCCCAGCGTCGATAGAGCGAAGTTTTATGGATTCCGGCCCGTTGAGCAATGGTGGCAAAATTGAGGGCCTCATATCCCTGTTCCCCCAACAGTTCAAGCGTAGCCTCAAACACGGCTGCCTGAACGCGCGCACTGCGACCGCCAGATCGCTGGCGCCGACCTCGTGCTTGCTCACTAGTTTGTATTGACTTGGAGGCATCTGCCTTATGCGAAGGATGCGTGCTCATGGATCTAGTATACTCCCTTTTCTTACTTAAAGCAACAAATGGTTGCATTTACTGGTGAGTCTGTGATATAGTTAACGCAACAGGAAGTTGCGTTAATCGAGTTCTGAAGATGTGCACAGCTCAAGAACCCGCCTGACATTCGATGAAAGGGAGAAAATCCTATGTCACAAGTATCAGAACATTCCCAAATTACCTCAGAGCCCTTACCGCTTCGTGATCGAGTGGGGATCTTTCTGCAGCCTACTACTGCCACAGATGCTCTTAGCCAGATTCGAGAGGCCGAGCAAGCTGGCATCCGACAGATCTGGCTGGACTGGGGAGCTGGTTTCGCAGAGACTCTGACCCTGCTGGCGGCGGCGGCTGTCCAAACTGATCAGATCAGATTGGGCACGGCTATCATTCCTGCTGCTCCGCGCCACCCGGTAGTGATGGCACAGCAAATGCTCGCATTGCATGATCTCGCTCCCGGACGCTTCCGCTTCGGAATAGGCGCTGGACATCGCCCCTTGATGAAGCGTTGGTATGGAGCCTCACTTTCTTCGCCTCAGTCCTATCTCAAAGAGTTCCTGGAGATCTTGCGTCGCGTGTTATGGGAGGGTAGCATTGAGCACCAAGGAACATTTTTCCAGGTTGTCGTCGATCAAGCTATGTATCCCCATCCACGCCGGGCTCAGGTGCCGTTGCTCATCTCGGCCATTGGCAAAAAGGCGTTTTGGCAAGCGGGAGAGATCGCCGATGGCGCACTTTCCGCGCTTTGTCCCATTCCCTATCTCTTGCAGGAGGCATTGCCTGCATTGCGTGCCGGCGCAGAGGCAGCAGGAAGGCCCGTTCTCCCGCTCATTGCCCATATCCCGGTAGCGTTGACGACCGATGACGCGGCAGCGCTTGCCGTAATGCGTCCCTGGGTCCAGGCAGCAACACAGCTTGATACGTTTTCCAGTATGCTGAAACAGGCAGGTTGGGAAGAGGCTATCAAAGGGGATGAAAGAGCATTGGAGACTTTGACACGGACACTGCTCATCTGGGGAGATGAAGCCATGGTCCGCCGGCGATTGCAAGAGCTGTTGGGTCTTGGTCTGGATGAACTAACGCTCCAGCTTATGCCTGTGGCAAATGCAGTACAGGAACGACGCCTGCTGTTTCAACTGGTTGGCGCCCTCTAAAGAAATCTCAAGGCCGGAAAGATAGAATATAGGGCACAAGCAAATTACGCTTGTGCCCCTGACTCATCGAGACTAGCGCTTCCGCTGTTGGTATCGGAGCAGATACATAGAGCTATAGTAGAAATGATGTGCAGGTGAAAAGGTATTTAACTATAATTTAGGTAATAGAAGTCATTTTCAATCCTTATGTAGGATACATGTTTTAAAAATACCTTCTAAAATCTATTTTATGCGCTTCACACTATGTAAAGACAGCGCATTAAGTCATGACATCTCTAGAAGCGAGCGAAGGTTGTTCTACTGCCGTCATTTGTTGTCTACCGCTTAGCTGCATGAGCAGTTGCTCGTAGCGTTCTGCCATGCGCTCCCAACGATATGGTTCGTAATCCTGGCTGGCATGCATGATCATACTGGCGCGCTTTTCTGGATGGCGATAGAGATCTATAATAGCTTCTGCAAAGCTTTCTGGCTTAGAAGGATCGCAAAAAGCTACAGATTCGGCGCGAAACATCGAACGCATTGCACGCGTATTGGAGGCAATCATTGGCCGTTGCATCCAGGCAAATTCATAGGCTTTCGTAGGTAGAACGAGATCTGCAAATGTATCATTGCGATAGGGAATGATCCCGACATCTCCATGAACTATAAAGTCTACAATGGTGTCTAGATAAGGTGTAGGCTCAATGAAAGTGATGTGCTCACTAATACCCAGCTCCGAAACCAGCTTTTGTAAGAAGACGCTGTACTGAGGATTGGCGGCTCCTCTGATCTTAAAATGGAGCCTGGGTATAGAGGGTAGGGCCAGAGCGACTGCGCGCAGAGCAGTATCCAGTCCATAACGTTCTACGACCGTGCCGTGATACATAAGGATGAACGTTTGCTCTTCTTCAGCAACATCGCTGCCGGGTAAAGGTGGTCTTTGGGCTGCAGGAAAGAGTGGAGGATAAGCGCTATTAAGAATAATGGTTATTTTTTTTGACGGAACCCCACGCTGCAAGAGAAGTTCTTCGAAGGGCCACCCAACAGTGACTACATGATCAGCAAAGGCTGTGGAGAGGCGTTCTTGCCAGATCGCTAGACGCCTTAAGAGAGCGCGTCTATAACCAGTTGCTTTGATGGTCATTAGTTCTGGTGTGACATCCTGTACATCCAGAATGACTTTTGCTCCGCTAAATCGGGGAAAGAGCGCTGAAAAAACCAGAAAATCGGGTATATTATGCACATGGACGAGCTCATAGCGGTGTTTGTGATGAAGAGAGGTAGCCTTGATAGTGGCCAGTAGCAGAAAACGTAGCCAGCTAAGCAGCAGTTCTGGAACCGAGCCCGCGTAATGTCTACTTGCCGGCAGGCGATAGATATTTACGCCGTTGCGTGTTTCAAAGGAGGGCTCGCCCGGCTGAAGCAAGCAAATAACATCTACCTGATGTCCTGCCGTGACTGCCGTTTCCGAGAGACGATGGACACGTGGCTCGCTTGGATACCAGTCAAAAGTAATTACACAAAGGCGACAAGGTGACATACGTATAGGCTCCATTCTCTAAAGTATCTGCGCTGTGAGGGGCGGTATCGTAAGTTTAGTTAGAAGGGCAGGGGCAGAAAGCGAACGCAAAGAAATTACAAGCCTGATCGGATAAATAGCAACAATCAAGCGGTTATCGATTGCGTATTGTGGCAAGCCCATCCGTTCTCCTCTGCTCTAAGAGCGCTATAAGTTCGGCAAACCAGCTCTGGCGGCGCATCATTAATTCTGAGCGCATCAAAATAATCTCATGGGTAAGCGTTTCACGCTCAGCAAGCATTTTTTTAACTCCAGTAGCAATAGCTTCAGGCGTATTTTTGACATAGATGAAACCCCGGGTAAAGCAACGGCGCATCTGTGGCCAATCGGAAACAACCACAGGCTTTGCCATGGCCAGAGCTTCATAGGCCCCACAATTGAGAATATTTGGCTCAGTCGTCAAGACCATTAACCCATGGACATTTTGAAGAAGGCCGCTATAGAGATCTTCGGGAAGAAAGCCTGTCAGAATAGCATTTTCAGGCTTTTGCTTAAGCAGTTTAGGAGGAAGCCTTTGAGGATCTCCACTTAAATAGAAAGCAACCCGGGGCAGGAGACGCGCGGCGGCAAAGATCTCATAAAGTGGCTCATCATAGTCAAAACTACTGATGACAGCTATCCGAGCATCTCCTTGCGTACCGATATCGCCACTGGCGCCGCTGAGCTCTGGTAAGCCATCGACAAGAAAAATACCTCTCGCACGCCAGCGTTTTAGTGTATCCAGCGCATCTTCACTGGCAACGAGAGTGACAAGGGCCCTCTGTGAGAGGAAGCGCTGTATTGGGATCGTCCAGGTCCACCAGCGGCTATAAAAGCTACCACTGTGGCAGTCTACAACGTAAGCTGCTGGCTTGTTGGATACCTTTGCGCGCAACTTGCACCAGAGAGCTATAGTTAGAGCTGCAAAGACTGGCGGGGCTTGAATCACAATAATTTCAGGGCTCTCTTGCTCAAGAAAATGCCAGGTTTTCCAGCCCTGAACGATGTAACGTAAAGGCGTTAGCCAGAGTCCCTTGAGGCGTCGCTCATATTGCAGACTCAAGCGCCCTCCCAGCTCAGTAGCCAGTGTTTCGGCGCGCCGGGAGTGTTTGGCCCAGGCGACAACTACCACTTTTCCATTCATAAGTTGCTCCTTTTGCCGAATTTGGATCATCCCGATGGAGATCTTTAGCGCGTAGATGCTATCTTTTTCCAGGTTGGGTTTGTCGGATTGCGTCTGAAATCGCGTTTGCCCCTGACGAGGGCATATTCCCATAGGAAGAATGTGGCGAGATATTTAGGAAAATTCAATGGATGCATTCTGGAGCATTGCAATAGATGGTGCAGTCGTGCACGCAAATTGCGCATGAAGAATGAATCTTGTTCAACAATTTTTTGCGTAGACGGTGCATAGTTAGCTGCATATAATAGCTGCAACATCCCACGCACATAGCGGGAACGAGTTTCCAGCAGGTCTGTAAATGTATTTACCCCATAGCTCCAGATGATAGCCTCTTTAACTTGCCCTATCCTATAGCCGTGCGCGCGCGCCAGAACGCCCATTGCATAATCTTCAAGAGCAATGCCAAGGGGATTACCGATACTATGGAGCCATTCTGTATTCCAGGCCATCAAGCACCCCAGGATATATCCGCTGGTATCATTGACCAGGTGTTGGCGTTTGCTTTCAATCATGTCTATAGCTCGCTTCAGCCAGGATACCCGGCGCTCCGAGTATCCCATACCACTGAGGATGACTGCATCACCAACTGCTAGCGGATTGCGGAACGTATGAATAGCTGCGCCGAACATAAGGCGAATGGCATCCGGCTCTATATAATCGTTGGCATCTATGCACATCGCTATGCTATGTCCACTGCTCCGGGCAAGACTGTTGCCAGTTCGTAAGGCATGCCCTTTGCCGGGAGTTTGTGTATCCAGATGCATAAATGTAACATTGTCCAGACTTACCGCTTTGTAAGAGGGATTTAAAAGCTGATCATGGAAGTTATCCTGGAGCAATCGCATCTCGATTTTTCCCAGACCAAATAGAAAATTGTCGAGGATCTGGCCGCTAGCATCGTTACAGGCATTGGCAATAAAGATGATATTGATATGTGCTGCTGAAGGTAAATCGGCAAGCAGAAGGGTGCTCAAG
Organism: Ktedonosporobacter rubrisoli; assembly: GCF_004208415.1. Classification (GTDB taxonomy): domain Bacteria; phylum Chloroflexota; class Ktedonobacteria; order Ktedonobacterales; family Ktedonobacteraceae; genus Ktedonosporobacter; species Ktedonosporobacter rubrisoli. Next base: position 11,251,131 of record NZ_CP035758.1, read on the forward strand.
AAAGAGGGAAGGCTGTGCTCTTCATTATGAACAGGTATGATGAGCGAAAAGCCGGAATCTGCGGGAGCGATTCCAGTCGTGTTTTCCCATCTATTGGCTTGGTTACGAAGCGCGATAGAATGAAGGTATGAGTACCTTTCAGACCAGGGCATGTGCTTCAGGCTTTCTACCGGAAGGGATGCTTGCTCCAGAATTTCCCGAGCTGTGAGCTTAAATTTTAACAAACTTGCTCTGAGCCAATTTTTAGGATTTGTGCGCAAACAATAAATAGGTACTTTATCGATGGGCATAGTGCACTCCTGAACCTACTTTGGGTACATGGTTAGTTTTGTCTCTATCTATGACCGGTAGCTTGAGTAAGATGCCCATGAGCATACCTAGATAGATAATGTTGCGGTAAGTGAAAAGCTGGTAGTCGCTATATGCCACAAATACCTCTATAAGGATAACTGCAACTGCGTAGATCGCTACCAACTGTAGATAGCGATCCTGCAGACTTCGCGCGATGAGACAGCCACGTATAATAATTGCGCCGAAAAGATAGAGAAGCGCAAAGAAGCCGATATTTCCTGTACGCATCCAGACCCAGTAAATGGTATTGTGGGGAACGTAACGAAAAGGATTGCCTCCAAATGCCGGATCACCAGTGGAGAGATCGGCTAGCGGTTGGGGCTGTAGAAACGGCTTGCCAAAACCAAAGCCGATGAGTGGGTTTTGTTTAACTGTAAATTTTAGGTCATAATTCTCTGCTACACGATACTGATTCGAGTCCACATCGCGCGGATCTGGCCGAAAGATAGAAACTATAGCGCGCGCTGGCTCGGCCAGGCCTCCACTGCTGTTTGAGAAAAGCGCGACATAACCGGTTATGACGATTGCCGAAATGAGCATTCCGATGGCAAGCGCTTTGCGTATTTGAGGTTTGACGCAAAAAACCAGGACACAAGCTACCCCAATACCGGCTAGAAGCGCCAAATAATCTGTCCGGCGTTGATTAGCAATCAAGGCGATGAGAATAAAGGGCGTAGCGAGCAAAGCGAGAAAAAACTGAGGTCGATAGCAATGCTGGAGCCAGAACAGTAAGGCCATGAGCAGGAGAGCAACGAAAAAGAAAGACTCTTCATGAGCCATAATATCGCGGACCCCGGCTACACTGCCATGTAAAACAACAAGATATATGTAGGTTCCCTGTAGCGCTTTGATACCTGCTCCTAAAATGACAATCCAGAAGAAGAGATAGATATGGCCACGCTGTTTAATCAGGTTATAGGTAAGTAAATAGACCAGGAGCAGATACCAGAAAGGCCGGATCTCCAGGGTAATGATTTTGAAATTACCTCCGCTGCTCAGGCCATGAACTACACCTATCAGGACACAGATCAGGAAGCAAAGGAGTGGCAGCAGAAATTGGCCGCCTTCGAGCGGTTTCCTGCGCTTCAGCAAGTTGTGACAGATGAGAATGAAGAGTGTGAAGAGGATAAGGTAGCCAAAGGGACGCTCAACCTGACCAGCCAGATCAGGAGGCCAGTAAAAGACATTAAGTTCATCAGTGAAGATATGGATTTTGAGCGGACTTTCCTCGACCAGGACTGTACAGAGCAGGGCTATAAAGAAGCCGATGCCGGGCCATCTCATAATTGCTAGAGCCAGAAGCAATAGCACGAACCCACTTAATACCAGGCCAAAGCTTAATTTAGTTCCAGCTATAATCAGTATTGTTATGAGACAAAAAGCGGCGCTAAGAATAGTGAGAAAAGTTAACCAGTCCTTTTTCTTCTGACCGGTTAGCAAATCAGTCACGCTTGTAGCAGAGCTAGTAAGTAGCGGTGGTCTATGCATGAAATTTCTCAGATGAGATATATATAAAGAAGCATACCTACAATAAAAACAAACATGAGCAGGCGCGTACGGCGTGTAAAGGATCGGCTAAATAACCCCAGGCATAAGAAAAGCGCAAGAAGTACGAAAAGTGCCATCTCCTGAAGCCTCCTACAGAATCCGTTGTATCCAGCGCGGGATCTTGCTCTGCATCTGGTTGAAAACCAGACCTTCAATAGATAATCCTTTAAGTCTGCTACATGTCTCGGTAAGCTGAAAATCTGTAGTTGCGCCAGCCCTTACCACAATAGCGATGCTCTCGGCCAGGCTGGCGGCAAGAGCACCATAAGCAGTGGTAAGAATGGAAGGGAGATCAACTAGCAACAAGGCGTTATTATGCGCCAGCATATCCAGCAACCCTTGCTGTTGTATTTGCTGCAACAACTTCACAGTATCTCGCTTGCTATTTCCCGCGGGAATGGCTGTGAGATTGGGGGTTATTTCATGACGAATAGCCTGTTCGCTACATTCGCCGCGCAACCATTCAGCTAATCCTGGATGTAAAGGAATATCTAGATGTTTGTGCAAGCTTCTATGCTCCCAATTGCACTCCAACAAGATAACTGGATTTGTGCTGTCTTCAGCTAAAACCTGAGCCAGAGCAAGTGCTAAAAGAGATTTACCCTCCCCACTAATTGAACTGGTAATGCCCAGACTACGGACAGGTTCGTGTTGACGAAAAAAGGTAGCAAGGCAAAATTGGCGACATTTTTCTTGCAGCAGACGGATATTTGCTTTGTCTCGCTTGAGAACCATTTGCGGAGCAATAGATTTATGCGTTTCCTGTATTGGCTGGATAACGCTTGTTAAGGTCAGAGAAGCCGGTGCGTTCCCATTTGAGGGATTGGGCGCTTGCTCATTGACCTCAACCTCATTCACGTGAGCTACTTCCTGCGTTAAAGTGGACTCCTGCGTATCTTCTCCCATATGTGTTCTCTCTCAGTCTATTTAATGAGAATTTTTAGTTTGTAAGGATATTGCGCCATTTTGAATAGACTTTGCCCATAGGCGGGGCAGGTCTTTGGATGTTAGATAGGGCAGCTGCATAACGATGGGGTATGCTTCTATATTATCCAGATCGCGCGGAGTATATAACGTTCGGTCGCCGCGTACCAGAATAATAATGTAAAGCGTGCAGGCGAGAAGAGCGATGCCCAGTGCAGCTCCGCCTACCATAGACAATAATTTTGTTCTTCCAGTCGGACGATCAGCTACGTCGGGAGTATCGATAACTTTAAAGAGATTATCTGCGCTGCTTCCCTGGGCGGCGATCTGTAGTTGCGTTGTGGCCATCTGGGTCTGAATCTGTTGCATGCGATCTAGCGCTTGGGCAGATTGAGTGTGTAGAAGGGCGTATTCTGGATCAAAGAGCTCAGCATATTGTGGACCGACATACAAAATGTTCTGGGTAACGTGAGGGTGCGCTGCAAGGTATTGTTGTTCTCGGGCAGTCGCTGCATTAGCATCTTGAGTGGCCATGGCTAACTGTTTCTGATAATTTTCTAGCAAGCGTTGCCCCTGAATACGCGAGAATGAGACACTCTGCAAGCCAAAGTTTTGGATCACGGCCGCGACAACTTTTTTGGCAATCTGGGGATCGCGATTCGTATAGTCGATGGTAAAGAGATTATTATTTTGAGAAGTTACCGTAACGTGTTTGGAGATCTCATCAAATAGGGCATCGTCGCGTAGCTGAGGGGCATTGCGTGTTGCGGCATCCAGATTTGTAACAAGGCCAGATTCATTGGCGACTGCGAGATCAAAGTCACGCGTTTGCAGCAATGCCGAAAGCGCCGCCACCTGTGTATCGGCTGGCGTGGGTGGAGGATTGGGCTGTAAGTTGACATCACCAATGATCTCATAGCGCCGTAAGGACCAGAGAGAGGCCCGCGATGCATAGGTATGAGGGATGATCAAGTAGCCCACCGCCACGCTGAAGATTGGCAATAAGATGACCAGTGAGAGAAGCCGTATAGGTCGTTGAAATATAACTTCAAGAATACGGCTCATGCATATCTACCTTCTTTCTCTAGAGTGACACTTCCATTGTTTAAGCATACCTGCCTATTCGCGTGAAATGGTTTTTCTTGTGGTCGAGATGGCGTCGAGAAAAACTTTTCAAAGTCCATATAGCTTTACCTATGCTGATCACTGTGAGCTTTTATACAAGAAAGATCTGCTATCGTTCCTTGATGATTGGGTAAGTCAGCTTAGCCAGGAGGATAAGAGCGAGCTTAAAGTCATTAACTCTCGACCGTAAGCGAGATCCTTTCAAAACCCGCCAATGCTATGATCGAGATATGATGAGCTAAGCGGAGCCTCTGAGGGAAAGGTATCGGGTTTGATGAAAACGCTGCGTAGGATGGTAAGTAATGCCCTTATTTCGATTGTTGGACAGATCATAACCTGGTCTTCAACTCTGGTACTTATGATTTGTTATGGGCGTTTTCTGGGAGACGTCAAATTTGGCGAGCTCTACACGGCCACTACTTTTGTTTTACTCGTGGGTTTCCCCCTCGATGTAGGCTTTACTCAGCAGGTGATCAGGGACGTAGCCCAGGAACCTGATAAGGCACAGCGCTATCTGTGGAATACGCTTAGTATCAAGCTGCTATTTTGGCCGCTCATCTATGGGGTGATTCTAGTGGCCTCCTGGCTTCTGGGCTATAACATGGAGGTGCGTATTTTAATGGCCATTGCCGGTCTTACTATCTTGAGTAGCGCTATTGGGGGAACATTTTCTGCTCTATACTATGCGTTTGAGCAAATGACCTTTCCAGTTCTGGGTTCTATTCTTGAGAAAGGTCTTTCTGCGCTCATCGGTTGGTTTATCCTCAAGCGTGGGGCCGGAGTAGAGGCTATGGCTTGCGTATTACTTGTAGGCTCTCTACTCAATACATTGGTGCAAGCCGGCTGCTTCTTTGCACGCGTCAGGGGAATACGCTTAAGCATAGACTTTGCCTTGATACGAAAACTGCTTCATACCTGTGTTCCTTTTGTTCTCTACGGCGTGCTGGGCATTATTTATTATCGCATTGATGCTATTTTGCTTTCGTTGATGGAGCCTCCTGCAGTAATAGGCTGGTATGGGGCTGGTTACCGACTCTTTGATACGCTAACGTTTCTTTCCGGTATCATTATGACAGTGACCTACCCTGTGCTAATTAAGCTTTCTAGCAACTCCGAGGAAAGCCTGCAGCTGGGTATAGAGAAAGCTATGAATATGCTACTGTTTTGTAGCATTCCAATCACCTGTTTTCTCATTTTTGCTGCGTCATTTATTGTTGGTTTTCTTTATCATAGGGATGAGTTTGTCCACACGATACCAGCCCTGCAAGGCCTGGCTCCTGGCCTTGTCCTACTTTATGCCAATGCCTTGCTTTCAAATACCATTGTAACTATCAAAAAAGAGCAAAAGACGCCAATTATTGCCTTAATCGCTCTTATTTTTAATCTGGGACTTAATTTTTTGCTCATTCCTCTTTATCAACATGTGGGTGCTGCTATTGTGACCTCGCTCACCGAATTACTGATCCTGTGCTTGCAGTGCACTTTGATCCCTCGCCATCTCTTACCTCTAAGAAGCTGGCGTGTAGGACTCAAAGCGTTGATTGCCAGCCTGGCAATGGGGGCGGCAATTTGGCTTGTAGATATCTCGAACGTGCTTACGCGTTGGCCAGCTATCCGCTCAATAAGTGTCTTTATAATCCTGCTAATTGCTATTCTGACATATCTGGGTGTGGCTCTGTTGCTGAGAACCATACCCCGTGAGGACATGGTGGCGCTATACACGGCTTTTCGCAAGCAGAAGGTAGCTTAGAGTTAAGGATGTGTTTATGTTACAGAAGGATAGACCTCTCAAAATCGCTTTTTTGACGGAATTTGCTCTACAGGAGATTAAAACGTGGTCCTGGGCCGGTACTTACTACCATATTGCCCAGGCAATGCAAAAGTATTGCGGGGAGATAACCTATATAAGCCCAGTTCGTGGCAATGAGCAAGTAATTGCACGGCTCGTGCATCGCGCTTCACGGCTGCTGTTGCGCAAGCGTTATGCCTACCACAACTGTGTGCTCGTTGCCAGGCAACATGCAAAAAGGCTTGGCGAGCGTCTGGCCAGACAGCATTTTGATCTCATCGTATCTCCTGCTGGCGAGACGGAAATCGCCTTTCTGCAGACGGAAATCCCGATAGTTCTAGTAGAAGACGCGACCTACGGTTTATTGATAGATTATCATCAAGAATATATAAATCTGGTAGAACAATCAATAAGAGAGCTGCATCTCCTTGAGAAGATGGCCCTTACGAAAGCAAGTGCGGTAATTGCATCGTCGCCGTGGGCGGCCCATTCCATTATTGAAGACTATGCCATAGATAAGCAAAAAGTCCATGTACTTCCCTTTGGAGCTAATTTTACGTATCCGCCAGAGGCGGCAATGGTGCAGGAACGACAGAGATCGTCACGCTGCAAATTGTTATTTATAGGGGCCAACTGGGAGCACAAAGGGGGATCTATTGCCTTTGAAACCCTTCTGCACCTTGAAGAGATGGGAATTGAGGCAGAACTTATTGTTTGTGGATGTCGGCCGCCAGGCGGATTATCTCATAAACATATGAGAGTGATCCCCTTTCTAGATAAAAACGATAGAAAGCAGAATGAGGAATTAAAAGGTCTCTATCTCAGCTCTGACTTTCTAATCTTGCCGACAAGGAACGACTGTACGCCTATTGTGTGTTGTGAGGCAGCCGCATTTGGCCTGCCGGTGATCATTGCCGATACCGGAGGCGTCTCTGGCGTCGTTATAGATGGCGAGAATGGCTGCATATTGCCCTATACTGCTCGGGGAGATAAATATGCGGCGATTATTGCATCCTTATACCGAGATCAAGCACGCTATGCGCAACTTGTGCGATCAAGCAGGGCCATGTTTGAAACGAAATTGAACTGGGATGCGTGGGGAGTTGCCGCAAAAAAGATAGTCATGCAGTTATTAGATGGTTACTAAGCAAGTCGAGAATTCTCGACCGAGGACTTTAACTGTTAAATACGATAGCGCTGGATAAGCATTTTTATCGTATAGTATTGGGTTTTGGGCTTACTGGTTCGAAAATCGAACATATCGAGATAGACAGTGCCGCTGGCGGCGGCAAACTGACAGGCGAAATCTACGCCAACTTGCATCATGGTTTCTAGCGCATCGGTCGTAAAGCTATTCATAAAGTTGGTGTCATTACCATAAGGAGCAGGAGGGTTGCCAGGATCAAAATTCCATTCCGTAACGCCTATAGGTAGATCCTTGCCCAGTAACTCTTTAACCCAGGTACGAGCTGTTTGCACCTTTGGTCCTACCGTGTTTGCTTTACTCAGACAATCCGCCTGCGTATCGTGCCAGCAAGGATACCAATGAAAACTCACGGCGTCCGGTAACACTCCTGACTGTTTTACTCCCGTAAGAAATTCTTTCAGATATGAGCCTACGCCTGCAGCAGGACCGATGAAGCTGGCCTTCGGATTAATCTGCCGTAATAATGGTATGACAGTGTTCCATTGCTTCAGATAATCTGTTATCCCAATATCTGCGGTATCTGGCTCATTGCCAAATTCGTAAAGATTGCAGCGATTGCTTGCATAGCTGACAACGTGCTTAGCAAAGCTAACATCGAAAATATCTGCTAAAACGCCAAGGCATATCATATCGCTATTCTCGATAGTTTTTAAGCGCTGCTCAATTTCTTTGTCAGTAGTAGCATGGTTATCGACCAGGCTTTTAGAGAAAAAGAATGTGCGCATCAGGGTAAAATGAGCACCTTTGAGGGCTTGTTGAATAGCAGGATTCGTCTCAACGTTATTCTGATACCATTCCTGCGTATCATTAGTACCAAAAATGAAGGAGGAAATGCCCTGTTTCCAGATCCGTTGCTCAGGAAGCATCGCTGAAGCAGCTGGTGTAATCTGAGGTGGCGGAGTATGCTGTGTGCTCCTTGGCGAAGTATTCGAAGAGCAGGCACTGCTAAGTAGCAGCGCTAGAAGAACTAGTGCGATGCGCAGCAGGTATAGAGGCATCCCTGGTTGTGGGGAACGCAATATTCTCTCCTTTATTTTCCTCATCAGACCATGTGGATCAAGATACTTATAGCATACGCAAGTCGTAGCCCGGTAAATATTGAGGTTGTGGAGAGATAGTTAAGTCAGCAGAGAGCTCATGGCGAAAGTTGATATTGCTGCCTAAAGCCTGCCCTTCGCCATACATCATCTTGCCATTTCCGTCGTGATGAAATTCTATAGCCAGAAGAAAATCATACCATTGTAGACCAGCATCCCAACGCTGGGAACCGGGTAAGATATCCCTGGTTTGCTCAGCTGTTCTGTGCATTTCTAACCTTTTCATTCTCTACTATCACATAATAAGCTATGCATTTAGACCCTGACTAGCCTGATCTGGCCAGGTACCAAGATGGCTTTCCTCTACTATAATATCTACCACGCTTACACTTGAGCATGCTATGCTCTCCTGGTAAGAAGCTTATTAAGATGACGAAGGAGACATAAGCTAAATTTACTACGATGTCTGCTATTACAGGCTGCCATCGAGCAAGAATGTCAGGGTTAAGCAGACTGCCGAAGCGACAGGTTGTTAGAACTAAGGATGTTGAAGCTCGTTTTTGCTGTAATGCAGCTCGTTGCTGACAGCGGGAGAAGGCAAAAGCCTGGAGATGAAATGTTATGGTCCGGCAAACTGGCGTACTGGGAGCCGTTGTTATTGGAAGCGATTTCAGGGCTTTAGGGGTTGTCCGGAGCCTGGGCAGGCGAGGAATACCGTGTATAGTTATCGATAATGTGCAGCGGGCTGCCTGGTTTTCACGTTATGCGGTGAAGCGCTACAAATGGCATGGTCCAATGGATAATACGCATTTCGTGAACTATTTGCTCCATGTCGGTAAGGAGCAACGTTTGGAGAACTGGTTGCTTTTCCCCACCACTGATGACGTGGTGGAGTTGGTAGCCCATAATCGGCAACAACTGGCTCTGGTCTATCGCCTGATAACGCCTTCATGGGAGGTTGTACGCTGGGCTAATGATAAGCGCCTGACCTATCGTATGGCTCAAGAACTGGGTATAGCCTATCCTGAAACCTGGTATGCATCAGGAGAGAGGGATCTGAGAGCGGGACAGATTAGCTTTCCGGCGATTATTAAGCCGGCTAGATCTGTCCATTTTCACCGAAGCATGCATCTCAAAGCCTTTCCAGTCAATAACTATGAGGAACTATCGGCACAGTATTCGCGTGCAGCTAAGATTATTTGTCCTGATGAACTTATGATTCAGCAGATGATACCGGGAGATGGAAATACGCAGTTTTCGGTAGGTGTCTTCTGTAAAGAAGGTAATGTGTTGTTCTGGATGAGTGCAAGGCGTACTCGTCAGTACCCTATTGATTATGGGCTAAATAGCAGTTTTGTTGAGGCTGTAGAGCTTCCAGAGCTTCTTGAGCCTGTAAAAAATCTGATGCAATATATGCATTTTTCAGGTATAGCTGAGATAGAGTTTAAATATGATTCTCGCGATCAGCAGTACAAGCTCTTGGATATCAATGTGCGCGCCTGGGGATGGCATACGCTGTGTAGAATATGTGGACTCGACTTTCCTTATATTCAATACTGTGATGCCTTAGGGCTAGAGTTGGAAGCCAGCACCCCCCGTTATCACCACCATTGGGTACGCCTGCTCACAGATATTCCCGCTGGCTGGCAGGAAATACGTGCTGGAATTACTACACCTTCAGATTATCTACGTAGCTTGATTGGTCCTACAGCCTTTTCGGTTTTTGCCTGGGAAGATCCTCTTCCTGCGCTGGGGATTGTTCCTCTATTGTGCTCTCAAGAGTAAAAAAAATAGCGGTAAGGAGATAAAGCTATGCTGCAGAGCCTGGATACCTATCCTTCATCTATGCATTGGCATCATTCAATTGAGCAGCAAGCAAAAAATATATTTTACTATGATGAGGCCTGGCTGGATCTGCTCAAAAGATTTTATGGCTATTCGACTATTACGTTGATTACTGCAGATAAGCATGATTATATTACTGGCATGCTTCCATTATGCCTGGTGCAAAGTCCATTGACAGGAAAGCGCCTGGTATCGTTACCTTTTTCTGACCATTGTCCGTTATTGGCAGCTGATGAGGTCTATGCACATGATCTTCTGGAGCAGGCGCTGGCACTCTCGCGGCGGCAGAAAGTGCGCTCTCTAGAGCTGCGCTGCGGCCTGAATCCAGTGCTGACCCAGTGCTCTGAACTGCTGGAAAAGGATTTATATGTCAGCTGGTTATTGCAACTTGGCGCCGATCCACAGAGTGTCTGGTCGAGATTGCATAAACCGGTACAGAGACAGATCAAGAAGGCTCAAAAGCTGGATGTTCAAATTCGCAGCGCTCAAAGTCGCGAAGATATAGCGCGTTACCACCAACTGCATGTCCGAACGCGAATGAAGCATGGCATGCCCGCTCAACCTCTGCGCTTCTTTCTGGAGTTATGGGAGGTTTTTGCTCACAAAGGGGCGCTGAGAATGTTACTTGCCGAGCACAAAAACACGACTATCGCCGGTATGATCTTCTTTACCGCAGGCACAACTATACGCTATGCATATGGGGCATCAGATGAGCGCTACTTGAATCTGGCGCCCAATAATTTGCTTCTATGGAGCGCGATTAGCTGGGGTTGCGAACAAGGATATTGTCTTATGGATCTTGGACGAACGGCGCGGGCGAATACGGGATTAATGGAATTCAAGCGGCGTTGGGGAGCCGACGAGGAGGCCTTACCTTATTACTATTATCCACAATGTGCGGGCCTGGCCGCAACTGCCGAAAGTAGCTGGAAATATCGCCTGCTGACCGGTTGTTGGAAGCGGCTACCGTTATCGCTGGCTACAGCTCTGGGAGGCCATCTTTATAAATATCTCGGCTAGGTCTATTGCTTACAGTAGTTTAGAAGATATGATGAGCCAGAGTACCTAGCAGCTCTGTTGCTTCGAGCGGTAAGCGCCTCCAGGTAGTTCTGGCTGCTCGATGGAAAGGTGTATCCGCTTCAAGTAAATTGATCGCCGACTCTCGTGGTGAAGGATAGTAGTAGCGATATAAACACTCTTTCTGTGTTCCCCACTTACTTTTAAACTCGGCAAGACCAGGTGTGTTAGCTGGTACTTCGCCGAAGTCATAATAGCGAAACCCTTCGCTACAGGCATCGTGAATAGCTTGCCAGTGGAGAGCATCGTTTGGGCGAAGTTCTTGAGCATTTCTATGCCAGCCGCTGAAAGCATAGAATACTGTTCGGCCCGCCATGAGCAAGAGCAGGCCAGCTACAGGTTTTGCCTTGCCTGCCTCATGGTGATGCGCCAGGAGTAAACGTAGCAAGCCACGTGGTTGTAGCCGCTCCCAAGCAATTTCAAAGAAGCGATAAGGGCGTGGAGGAATAACCACCTGACGCATGGTAGAGAGATAGAGCTCATACCAAGCTCGTAGCTCTCGTTTCGTCTCGGCCCGCTCAAGCGAAATACCATGTTTGTAGGCCTTATGAACTGCCCTTTTGATCTGGGCATGGTTGCGCGAATTGCCGAAACGCAAAAGCTCTGGCCGGGCTGGCAACTCCAATTGATAGGTGTCACGCCACTTTACTCCAGTTAATTCTATTCCCAAATCATCAAGCTCATTGGAGAGCATCTTTATCTGTAGCCCGCTTCTTGGGGTGGCTTTGAGCTGCCCGAGTGCCGCGTGTATTAAGAATTCTAGAGCCTGGCGGTCGCGGGCAAGAGGGCCAGCCACGGGAGTGCGGGGAAGAGATGAGAAACGGCAGGTACCCAATATTCCCTGCATTTTATAGAGAGGGAAGATGCCTCTAAATTGGCCGTTAGCATCCTGGCAGGCAAGATGTGCGGAGCGATAACCGAAGGCCTCTTCGAGAACCCCTAGCCAGGCAGGATGATGATAGATCAAACCGTCCTGGTGGCTATCTATAAACCTCTCCCAGCGACTATCCTTTTCGGGATGGTTCTCGATGAGTTGCAGCGTTGAAGTGGCTGTACTTATATAGTCTTTACTCATATCGTCTCTTCCAATTACTCAGCAGTCAAAGTTAGCAAGGCACTGATCAGATGTACCGGTTTGCTGTAAGCGTAGCACTCATGAGTTGGGATACAGTTTATATCGAAGTCGAGGAACCGTCGCGTTGTTGCCTATGGACTTTCTACTTGAAATATCACTGTATCTCGACTGCTAAAGAAATAGGCTTAAGACATGCTCATGCTATCTTCTTCTTAGAGTGTGTCCTAGCTAGAACAATGAGCCGATAGTTCAGAGAAAGGAGAGTTCAGCCGAAAGCACAACTCGAAAGGAACGAACCAAGATGTGTGAGCCAATCAAGCGAAAACGTTACCCGTCGGATCTGACCGATGCGCAATGGGAGCTGATCAAGCCGTTCATCCCAGCAGTCTCTGCCCAGGCCACAACGGCCCTTCACGAGCGACGAGAAATCGTCAATGCTATCCTCTATGTGTTGCGCACAGGCTGCTCATGGCGACAGATGCCGCACGACCTGCCCAATGGCAAAACGGCCCATCACTACTTCCGCATCTGGACGCAGGCGGGGATTTGGGAGCCCATCATGGCCCACCTGCGCCGACAGGTACGCACCCAGATGGGGCGGGACCCGGAACCCAGCGCTGCGATCATCGATAGCCAGTCGATCAAAACGGCTCCCGTGCCAGGAAGCGACAAGGGCTTCGACGCGGGGAAAAAAAATCTATGGGCGTAAACGCCACGTGCTCGTGGATACGCAGGGTTTCCTTCTGGCTGTCAAAGTGCATGCCGCCAACATCGTGGATCGCGTGGGGGCCAGGCTCTTGCTCAGCCAGTTGCCGCGCTCTTTCCCGCGTCTGTGCCACCTCTTTGCGGATAAGGGCTATACAGGACCATTGCTCGACTGGATTGCGCAGCGATTGCACTGGACCACAGAACTGGTGCCACAGGCTCACAATAGGTCCCATCAGCACTGGATCCTCGTGGACGGCCAACCGGTTCTGCTGCCCCGGCCCAAGACGGGTTTTCAGGTGCAAAGGAAACGATGGGTCGTCGAACGCAGCTTGGCCTGGTTCACCCGTTTCCGCCGCTTAGCTCGCGACTACGAAGGGCTCACCACCAGTTCAGAAGCCTTTCTTCAGCTCGCCTCGGTTCGGCTTATGCTTTCGCGCTTATCTCCTTTCCGCTACTGATTCTTGTGGTTAGGACACTCTCTTAAGCACAAGACTATGGATAAGCGATAAGTTATCTGTAGAGTATCATGAGCAAGATATAGTTTAGAGAATAAAAGATTTACATTGTGTAAGGAGGACGCCACGTGACCTTATCTCTAGATCAGCAAGAGAAGCGAAAATCGGCTTCTGCAACCTATGATGCAGTAGTAGTGGGCGCTGGTCCATATGGTCTTTCGATGGCTGCCCATTTACTTGCCCAGGGTTTAAAAGTGGCAATCCTGGGCAAGCCGTTGAGCTTGTGGCGTGAAAATATGCCTGAAGGGATGCTGCTAAGATCATTCTGGTGGGCAAGTAATCTCTCAGCGCCCGAGGGAAAGTATAGCCTGGGACAATATCTACGGGAGCAAGGGTTATCTGCAATCGATCCCCTCTCAAGAGAGACATTTATAGCATATGGGACCTGGTTTCAGCGCCAAGCTGTGCCAATGGTGGATGAGACATATGTAGCAAAAATTGAGAATCATGAGCGATTCTTTACGCTGGAGCTGGTTGATGGCCGTGTGATACAGAGCACTATAGTGGTGATGGCGCCTGGCCTTTATTATTATACCTATCGTCCCAACGAATATAATCACTTGTCTGCTGAACTGGTATCGCACACGTGTGACCATCCTACGCTTGACCAATTTGGCGGGAAACGCGTTGTCGTCGTAGGTGGAGGACAAAGCGCCTTGGAGTCCGCAGCATTGCTTTATGAAAGAGGGATAGATGTGCGACTTATAGCACGTCGCTCCATTTTCTGGTTATCGGCTGATAATTTGGCAATTCCCTATTGGCTCAGGCAGCTGCGCTCGCCAAAGGTGGGATTGGGGTATGGCTGGATAAACTGGGCCTTAGAGCAATATCCATATGTATTTCAGCAGTTGCCGCGAACGATGAAAGATCGTATGTTAATAGACTTTCATGGTCCAGCGGGTGCATGGTGGCTCAGAGAGCGCATCGTAGGGAAATTGCCGGTATACGAGGGAAGGCAGATTGAGAAAGCAGAGGAAACAGATTACGGCGTGCAGTTACGTCTCTCTGACCATACGAAAATAGTTGCTGATCATCTTTTGCTAGCAACTGGCTATCGGGCCGATATCAGAAGGCTTCCCATGCTATCTCCTCAGCTCATCGATTCACTACAGGTATATATGGGTTCACCTGTCTTAAATAGCTACTTTGAGAGCAACGTGCCTGGCTTATACTTTGTTGGATTTACCGCAGCACGCAGCGCAGGGCCGTTCTATCGTTTTGTTGTGGGTGCTCAGGCGGCATCGCGCCGGGTAGCAGCGTCAGTAGCGAGATCAATAGCAAGCAGAAAATAGTATTCTCGCTACCGAGCTGATCTGTGATTAAACGAAAGCCAGAGAAGCTAATCAACTGGAAACGGCCAATGAGGAGTGCAGAGAGCCCCCAAAAGAGGAATCAAGCATCTCCTCAGTGCGGCGTACAAGTTTATAACCGATACCGGGGATGGCCAGGATATAGCGGGGGTTGGCCGGATCTGGTTCGATTTTTTGACGCAGATGATAGATATGCGTCTTGATCAAGACAGTATCGCCAGCGTTGCCAAATCCCCATACATGAGAAACTATCTGATTGGCTGTACATACATCATTAGCGTTAGTCGCCAGTAAACTGAGAAGCTTTCCTTCAGTAGGGGTCAAACGAATCGTTTTTCCTCGCACTGTAACTGTATTGTGCAATGGATCGATGCAGAGAGGACCGACATTAATGCTTGACGAAGGTGGTAGCCTCAGTGAAGAACGTGCTCGCCTGGTGACTGCATGAATATGAGCGAGCAGCTGATCGGGGAAAAATGGTTTGCGTAAATAGTCATCGATGCCTGATTCTAAGCAGCGTACCTCATCAAGGACATCTTTTCCTGCTGTAATTACCATGACCAGCGCATCGTGTTGGCTGCGTAAGTCGCGACACATGGCCAGTACATCTAAATCTTGCAGCGCACTCTCTAAAATAACAAAATCGGGTTTGTGCTCAAGCCATTTGTTTCTCGCCTGTTCACCGCTATACGCACTAAGTACTTGATACCCCAGAATTTTTAGCCATGCAGTAAGCATTTCAACCATGTTACGGTCACTATCAACAACCAACAATTTCATCTGTAATCCTCTCCTTATCCATACCATTACAATGCCTACATATTTGCTCACCTTTCCATGCTCGCCTGAGTACTGTGTTGAGTACAGAGCGGCATGAGGGGTGGGATGAAAGATATTGCTGGGTGAGCTTGTAGCTGTGCCGCCTGCCATTCATATCTGCAACTTGTAAAGACAGGAGCAGTTTCCAGCAGGCTTAACAGGCGGGGATACCATTCGTCCTGATCGAGATAATGCTTCATGGCTTGTGCGGATTCCTCATTCTCGAAATGCGTAATGTCGATGAAATCGTAAGGAGAATCGGTATTTCTGAATAGCATCCAAGAGAGGTAAAGCGAGCTATGAGTAGCGTCCCAGTTCTCATGCATGGCAATGATTGCATCCTCTTCACCGGCCTTAGCTCGATAGATGGATATGATAGTGAACATATCCTGTTGCCTCTTTCTCGATCAGGTAGGATGGCGAGCTCTCTACATAGAGAGGGAAAGTGTTGCGTGAATACCGATGTCTATTGCAAAGTATAAACTCATCTGGCTAAATCGACATCGTAGAAATTGCTCATATTTGTGCTAATATAAAGTTTGTTATAAAAATAATAGGAGATAGGAATAATTGTTATCTATACAGGAATTTGCTGAAGATATCGCCTGCTTATGAGTATAATTACCTATACTGAGTGTGTGAGTCTCTTCGATATTTCGCTTGCTGAACGTGAGAGATGTTGCTATAACCATTTTATAGAGTCAAAAGATAAGAGTGAGGCGGATTAGAGATGAGAAAATTTGCGTAATATGCATATAATAAGTAGATGATGTATAATAAGCCATAGGGAATATTTATGCCGTGAAGGAAGCAAGCGATCAAGACGAAATATTGCCGAAAGAGGTGCTAAAAATGCTCTTTGATAGCGTCTATAACTTAGGCTTAAGCAAAATAAGCTCATGTATATGTGAACAATATAATCTATCGTGGAAGAAGTGGATGAAGCTATAGCCTATTATTAGTTCTAGAAAGCGTTCTTCAATCCTTCCTGAAACGAAGACCTATCATCTTTTGGATAAGCGTAAGCGAAGCCAGGGAGCTCGGAGGGGAGAGTTGCCTGTTGGCAAGAAAGTAGCTACGTCCATTCATTGGATTGTACTGGTTGGGCAGAGAACATCCTACCAGACCTTCTCAAAAGATTCGTTGGATGCTGAAATATGATGGTTTAGATAGGTTATTCAGTAGAGGTCCCTTGTTCTAGGGGGAACATATTTATGACATTCGAATGTGCACATCAACCAGTTCCTGAGCAATCTGGGGTAGCGCAGGCGCAGTTTGTTGGCCGCCAGCGCGAGCTCGACTTAATCTGGAGACAATATGCCATAGTCAGGACCGGAAGACTGAGGGTTGTGCTATTATCCGGAGATATTGGTATAGGTAAGACCTCACTGTTGCGTGAGGTTGCCAGGCGCATGGCGCAGGAAGAGATTACCGTTCTGCAAGGCGAAGCCACTGATGCTGAAGGGATGCCACCTTATTTACCATTTCTTGAAGCGTTGGGGCAATATATTCGTGCGGCACCTCTCGATATATTACGCGAGCAGATTGCCGCAGGTCTACAGCCGCTGGTTAGTATCTTACCTGAACTGGCAGCCCGTCTGGGCACGTTTCCAGAGGAAGTATATCCCTTTCCTGCCGAACAGAAACGTCTGCGGATTTACGAGGCTATAGCGGCGCTACTTGGTGCCATCAGTACGTCTAACGCTCTGGTGCTTACGCTTGATGATCTCCACTGGGCCGATTCGGCAAGTCTTGATTTGTTGTGTTATATCGCACGTCGCCAATCGCAAGCCAAGCTGTTAATTATAGGCGCTTATCAGGATGGTGCGCTAGAACATAACAGGGCGCTAGAACAAGCTGTTACACGACTTTCTTATCGACGTATTCTTACTACCATTACTGTTGATCCACTCTCCTCTAAAGAGATTGATACCCTGGCAAGTGGTTATCTAGGAGGCTCACTTGCGGAAAATGCGAGTGCTTTATTATACAAACAGAGTGAGGGCAATCCTTTTTTTGCTGAAGAGATAATGCGAAGTTGGATTGAAGCCGGGCATTTTGTGTACGAGAATCAGCAATGGGTGGCGCATGCGTCGTTGGAGAGAGTGCTGCCGCAAAGTATTATTGGTTCTTTGCGCCAACGCTTTATGAGGCTTTCTAGAGAGATAATTGATGATCTGCGTATTGCCTCGGTTATAGGGCATACGTTTGATCTTTCTTTATTAGCCGCAGTAGAGGGACAAGAGTTCGAAAGCGTCGAGGAGCGTCTCCAGCTAGCGGAGCGCTCCAAATTGGTAAAGTCCAATCAGCAAAGTATTTTTACTTTCAATCATAGTAAGATTCGTGAGGTGCTTTATGACGAGGTGAGTGCTTCACGACGTAGACGTTTACATGAGACGATTGGGCGCGTGTTGGAGATAAGATATGGACAGGAAGGCACGAAGAGCGCCTATCGTCTTGCTGAGCTAACTTTTCATTTTATTCATAGTAATGATAGAGAACGGGGTGCGCTCTATGCGCAGCTAGCTGCTGAAAAGGCCCTCCAGTCCTCTGCGCTTGAAGAGGCGATAGCATATTATCGCACGGCCCTTGAATTGCTCAGCCCTAGGGATGAGAAACGGGACAAACTACTCTTAGCGTTGGGAGAGGCTACCTTGTTGGCGGGGCAGGGAAACGAAGCTGAAATCGCCTTTCAGGCCGTTTTGGATCGATATATGCAGAATGGTGATAGGGAAGCTATCACTCAGGTGGCACGCGGCTTGGGTCATGCGCAATGGAGGCAAGGAAAGTTAGATGCAGCTCGTCTCACGTTCGAGCTGGCATTAAAGTCAGCAGGCGAGGCTTTAAGCGTAAATGCCGTTCGCATCCGTATAGATCTGGCTATACTACTTATCGCTTCTGTAGGATCTCAGAGCAAGGGAATGCTCTGCGCTCAACGGGCATTGGAGATGGCCCGCAGCTTAGGGAGTAAGAGTCTGGAAGCAAGAGCAATACGTGCGATGGTTGGGAATGTCCATATCCAAGCCAATACTCTTGTCGATGCTGTGCAAGGGCTAAAGCAGGCTCAGGAGCTAATCGAGGAGGAAGGAAATTTCTCAGAGAGAGCCGAAAATTATTATTATCTTTCATGCGGGTATTATTGGATGGCGGAACTGGGCAAGGCGCAAGAAGCATGTTTGCACATGATCGAACTGGCTAAGCAAGCAGGTGATCCATATCGTTTACGGAATGCATATTGCTTACAAGGGCTATTTCTTGCGTCTCAAGGCAGGTGGGTGGAAGCCGAGCAAGCAGCCGAGCAGCTTCAGCTAACAATAAGTGACCTATCTGGATCTTTCAATCCAGTCTTTGTCTACCAGCTTCGTGGCTTCCTGGCCTATCTGCAGGAGGACTTTACTGCTGCCGAGCACGAATTTCATAAATCAGGCGTAAAGCAGATTGACGAGCCCGTTGAGCTTATGTGCAGTAAAGGTTGGATAGGCGTAGTTCAGGCTAACGAGGGCAAACGTAAGAGCGCATCTATAGTTATGATTGAGCTTGAGCGCGTCCTTGATACGCTTCAGGCGGGCGCGCTCTTAACCGCTCCCCTATTGCTATGTCAGGCGCTAATAGTCTTAAAGCTAGGCGATCAGGAGAGAATGAAGACCATTTATCGCGCATTGCTGGGTTTTCAAGGCCAATGCTATTGGTTTCTGGTTGATAGGGTTCTGGGGATGGTTGCCGCGAGGATTGGCGAGTGGCAGATGGCACGTGCGCATTTGAATGCTGCAGAAGCGCTTGCACGCCGCGAAGAGATGTTGCCTGAGCTTGCCTATACGTTGTTGGAGATGGCCGAACTTGAATTGATGCGCCTCCAGGGAGGAAATGTTGCTCACGCTCGGCATTATCTCAAGCAGGCATTACCGATTTTTGAGAAGCTAAATATTGCTGAGATGAGTACGCGAATAAGTGATCGCATAGTAGGAATGATCACTGAGGCTTCCCGGGGAGAAACGTTAGCGCTACCAGCCAATCTTACCCAACGTGAGGCTGAGGTGCTACGGCTCGTTGCCAGTGGCAAGAGTAATCGTCAGATAGCCTGTGATTTAAGGCTAAGCGAGAGGACAGTAGCCAATCATCTTTCGCATATTTTTCATAAGACGGGGAGCGAGAATAGGGTTGAGGCTACGACTTTTGCAATGAACCATGGCCTTATTTAGCTGAAATTTTGTTTGAACAGATGGGAGCTGATCTATTTGTGTCGCCTGGAAATGGCGCGCGATTTGAAAACTATGTGGGACAGATGTACGGGCAGAGGAAATTCTTTTCGTCCGCCCGCTCTCTTTTTACCAGCAAGGTTGTAGGCATTCAAAGGGAATTGTGGTAAGAAAGCATATGCCAGCAAGTAGCTAGCAGATACAGGCTAGTGAGCCAGAGAATGATAGCATTCCCCAGGCCGTCAATGCTGGACCATGTGCCGACAGTGCCTGGCGTAACCCCTACCAACTGAGCGAGGATCGTCAATATGGCCAGCAAAGATAGCAATAGACCGGAGAGATAGTAAAGGCGTATCCCAAAGAGTTTAGCCAGGGGCAGAAAATGTAAGCCTACGACCAGGCCAATAACAGGGATGATAAGTTCGCTGTGATTAAACATGCTGAGTGAGCGCGCGGCAATAAAGATGGCTATCACTTCGAGGGCGAACACAAGATAGAAGCGTTTGGCAACGGATCTGCCCTGCTTTTGAGCTTCTATGGATGTATGCTTGGGTAAGCGCCGTGCTTGTACTAGCATGTAGACACCGCTGATAATGAGAACCAATGAGATGATTGCTATACTGACATAGAGTATAGGCCCGTAATCTGCAGTTGAGGCCCAGCCTGCTCCAAAGAGAGTCATAATGAGTATGCCACTTGCTCTTCCCTGTATCTCGTAGCGCGAGTACGCTTGTGTTTCTACTGTAACCATTGCTATGTGCCTGCTCCTTAAACAAATTAGGTTTTAGAGAGTGTCCTAACCACAAGAATCAGTAGCGGAAAGGAGATAAGCGCGAAAGCATAAGCCGAACCGAGGCGAGCTGAAGAAAGGCTTCTGAACTGGTGGTGAGCCCTTCGTAGTCGCGAGCTAAGCGGCGGAAACGGGTGAACCAGGCCAAGCTGCGTTCGACGACCCATCGTTTCCTTTGCACCTGAAAACCCGTCTTGGGCCGGGGCAGCAGAACCGGTTGGCCGTCCACGAGGATCCAGTGCTGATGGGACCTATTGTGAGCCTGTGGCACCAGTTCTGTGGTCCAGTGCAATCGCTGCGCAATCCAGTCGAGCAATGGTCCTGTATAGCCCTTATCCGCAAAGAGGTGGCACAGACGCGGGAAAGAGCGCGGCAACTGGCTGAGCAAGAGCCTGGCCCCCACGCGATCCACGATGTTGGCGGCATGCACTTTGACAGCCAGAAGGAAACCCTGCGTATCCACGAGCACGTGGCGTTTACGCCCATAGATTTTTTTTCCCCGCGTCGAAGCCCTTGTCGCTTCCTGGCACGGGAGCCGTTTTGATCGACTGGCTATCGATGATCGCAGCGCTGGGTTCCGGGTCCCGCCCCATCTGGGTGCGTACCTGTCGGCGCAGGTGGGCCATGATGGGCTCCCAAATCCCCGCCTGCGTCCAGATGCGGAAGTAGTGATGGGCCGTTTTGCCATTGGGCAGGTCGTGCGGCATCTGTCGCCATGAGCAGCCTGTGCGCAACACATAGAGGATAGCATTGACGATTTCTCGTCGCTCGTGAAGGGCCGTTGTGGCCTGGGCAGAGACTGCTGGGATGAACGGCTTGATCAGCTCTCATTGCGCATCGGTCAGATCCGACGGGTAACGTTTTCGCTTGATTGGCTCACACATCTTGGTTCGTTCCTTTCGAGTTGTGCTTTCGGCTGAACTCTCCTTTCTCTGAACTATCGGCTCATTGTTCTAGCTAGGACACACTCTTAGAACATTATTAAATTTACGAGCTTGCTTGTGCTCGCTACTGGTGGATTAAGCATAGCCGAGAGTAGGCCAGAGAGGGAACCACCTAAAGGTGGAGTGATAGCCCTAGGGCCAAAATTAGGGATGAGATATTTACCTATAATACTGGCAGATAGTGATCGTGCTCAATCGGGGAAGAGCTGCAACGCGCGGGCTCTGGCAATCGCCTGCGTACGTCGTGTAACTTGCAGCTTGCCGTAAATCACATTGATATGCGTTTTGACCGTACTCGTGGCAATAACGAGCTGATCTGCAATTTCACGGTTCGAGTAACCTGCGATGATCAGGCGCATAATTTCTTGCTCACGCGGGCTCAAGTCTTCAAGCAGAGGAGGCGTAATCTCTACCTGCACTGCCTGGCTGTTGTGAAGCTGCTGGCTGGCTGGCTGAGCAATTGCCAGTAATTTATCAAGATAGCTAAGAGAGTAGCCATGTTTGTGATCTAACTCGTGTTGATGCTGTTTGCGCAAAATGTGCAGGAGAGCGCTTATCGTTGGGCTTTGATCGATAAGCGTGCGGATATAACTTGCCTTTTCGGCAAGTGAAAGGGCCCGCGCTAAGGTTTTAAGCGCGGAAGCGGTATTTGAGCGAGCCTGTAGGCAGGAGGCTTGCAGAACAAGTATGCTTATAAGCTTACCGGTATAGCCATGCTCTTCCGCGAACTGCCGCAGGCGTTCCAGGAGGAATTCCGCGTCTGTGTGCCTTTCTAGGGAAAGCAAAACGCGAGCCATAACCAGGTAGTGATGTAATTCCAGATGATCGAACTTATCATGGATACTTAGAGTGCTGGTTTCCAGCCAGCGAAAAACTACAGGCATATCCTTTAAATCAAGAGCTAAGCTGGCCTGCTCGGCACGAATTATTGAATTGAGGCCGAAATTGAGGATATGGGCATACTCCTGAAGAATATAGCCTAGCTTTTGAAAGGAAAGTAAAGCCTCATCGAGCTGATTATGCGCAAGTTTTAGCCGAACTGCTAGAAGGTGTTTGAATGGTAATATGTGCAATATATCTAATTGAGTATCTTCTGTCTGCCCAATATGTAAAAAGCGTTCGGCCGTTTCCAGGGCGTTCCACTCGTAGTATAGCTCAGCCAACCCAAGATAGGTAGCTTCAGTGATCCAGATTGAGCCTGGGCTTTCGTGTATCATTTGCATGATCTGCTGATAGCTCTGCTCAGCCTGATAGAGATGTCCTTGCTGTTTTTGTAGTTGTGCTAAGGATTGTGCGGACCACATGGCGCTAAGAATACTGCCAGCTCGTTGCGCGCAGAACAGCGCCGATTTGAGATGCTCTATAGCGGCGGCTGGATTTCCTATAGCCATATAATTTAAGCCTAAATGCCATAAAAGCAAACTTCGCCCATGACTATTTTCGGGAAAGTAGGGTAAGCTTTGTTGAGCCAGAGCAAATGTCGCAGCGACATCGCCTCGGGCACGGGCCAGCGATGAACGCATCGCAATTACCTCTCCTACAAGGATGGACTCAGCGTGTGCCAGGTTTTCTGGAGCAGGTAATCCGGGGGAGGAGATTAAGCCTTTGGCATGCAAGCCATAGTGGAGGGTTTCAATATCCTGTATTAAGCGTTCAGCAGCAGCCATGTCACCATTTATGAGACGATACCAGGCCTCGAAAAGCAAGAGCCGGGGGCTGGAAAAGCGTACCTGCTCAGGTAAAGCGAGTACCCAACGCGCGAGTAAGTTCATTTCTCCACGCTGTAACATCTGCAAGCCAATTTGTTCGACGAGCGAGGCCGCGCGTTCGAAATCCTGAGCAGCCAGGGCGTAGGTAGTAGCTTCGTAATAAAGCTTATGCTGTTCATACCATATGCTAGCTTTTCGCTGTAACTCTGGGATGCGCTGAGGATAAAGTTGCTGTAAGCGCTGATATAGGGCCTCGGCGAAGAGATGGTGATAGCGAAACCAGCGCCGGTTATCATCAAGTGGGATAAGAAAGAGATTGGCTTGCTCTAAATGTGCCAGTATAGCTTGACTTTCCTGCTGGCCGGTGATGGCATCGCAAAGCTCTCCTTCTAGCCGCTCTAGGATTGCTGTATGTAGCAGAAAATGCTGAATATGGGCTGGCTGCAGCGCTAACACTTCCTGGACTAAATATGTAAAAACATAGTGATGACTGCCAGTAAAGTTTTTTATGAAGCTAGCGCTATCGTCCTGTCCGCGAAGCGAAAGGGCTGCGAGTTGTAAACCCGTGATCCATCCTTCTGTTCGTGTTTCCAACAATCTCAGCTCTTTGTCCGAAAGCGCTTGTTTAAGGCGTTGAGAGAAGAAAAGCTCAATCTCAGCGCGCGAAAAGCGTAGGTCAGGCGTACCAATTTCTAGTAAATGTCCCTGTGCACGCATGCGGCTAAGCGGCAACTGAGGATCTGTGCGTGATGCGATAACCAGGTGCAAATTGGTGGGAATATGCTCCAAAAGAAAAGCGAGCGAAGTATGAATAGGCTGAGCCGTAATCAAATGGTAATCGTCAAGCAGGACCACAATTTCTTGCGACACAGCCTGCAATGCGTTGATGAGGGAAGTCAGAATTGTAGAGAGCTGCGGCGGTTGGGGTAACTGCAGCATAGCAAGGGCTGTCTCAGCGATGCCTGGGAGGAGAGTATTTAGGGCATGCAGGATGTAAGACCAGAAGTCCGAAGGATCGTTATCTCCAGCATCGAGTGAGATCCAGGCGATCAGCTGGGAAGTTTGATGTGCCCAGGTGCTGAGCAGCGTAGTCTTGCCAAAGCCGGCCGGAGCTGAGAGCAGGAACAGACGGTAATTATTCACTTGCATGAGTTGCTGCAGAAGCTGTCGGCGCATAATAACATGAGTTGGTAACCGCGGTGGGCCCAGTTTCGTGATGAGGAGCGAGTTAGAAAAGCGCACGCCATTGGCGGGAGCCGGCTTCAGAGCAGTAGCGGAGGAGGTGCGCACAATAGATCGATTGACCTGTTGCAATTGTTGTAAGGTCAATGCTTCTGTTTTACCCAGATAAGCTTTTTGTGATCGACCACATATGCTGCGATAGGCATACCAGTAGTGATGTCCACGCATGCGCTCTTTACGAGCTGTGAAAGTACCCTCAGAGTTGTGAAAGGCGAAAGAACGAGTTTGCTCCTCGTTGAGCCAGCGATACCATTCGGGGGTATCTAGGCGAATAGTTGGGAGCTCGCGACCTGTAGCGTCAAGCGGCACGAGTTGATCGTTAATGATATGAGAGACACGCCGACGAGCCATAAAGCTATTTATTCCTTCTCCCGCCAGGTACTGACAAAACCCCGATGCGCTCCTCTGCTGTCGGGAACAACTTTGCCTGTTAATTCCCCGGTATATCTCATGAGAAGCAGTAGGCTGGGTAGTGTTTGCTGCTTGAGTAAATATCAAAGGCTCCTGGCCCAGATTTTTGTAAATGCTCAGATGAACACTGCGTTAATTTTAACATGCTTGCCGCGAAGGGTCTATGGGATCGTGCTGCTCTGTTGTGTAATAAAGTTGGCGCAGCGCTAGTAACAGGTAAGCTATAGAACCGCGCCGAAGAGTTGTAAGATTGCAGAAGGCCTCTATCAGGATCAGTGTAATGCCGCAAGAGCTGGTACAGCATAATCATTCGCGCAAGAGAATATGTCCTAGATCAAGAGTGGCAGAAGCACGTAAATGCCTGATAGTACGTTCTAACCATGTTCGCTCTGCTGAGAGTAAGCAGCAAATATGATCTTGGATGAGTTGTTGTGTTATACTTCTATATTCCTGCTTGTCAGTAGCTTGAAGAGATAGAAGCTCTTGAGAATTTTTTACCAGATCGAGCCGCTGTTCTAACACAGTAAGCGTTTCTGTCGGTGTGAGAGAGTCAAGGAATGAGAGCCCCAGATCAACAGGCGAGAGGGAACGTTTTTGGGTTTTAACGACATCTTGCAACAGCAGAAGAAAGCGTTGTTGTTCTAGTTTGCTCATTCCTGGTAAACATAAACAAATGATTTGCCACATAAGCGTGCTCCTTCAGGCATCTTTATTGTCTAATGAATTATCTCTTGCAACCCCAGTTCTCTCCTGCTGGAGCTGTCTCGAATTGAGCAGAAGAAGAGCGTGGTCAAGCCAGCCTATCTCTGCCTCTAGCAATGTTTGTAAATGATCCAGAATAAGCAGCTGGATAGGACAATGATCAGGAGGGAGCCGTTGGCGTTCTATAAGTACCTGTGCATAAAGGCTCCGGAGTTGCTGGCACCACCCATCCAGGATGGATGGTGCTTCGCGCAGATTGAGCTCATAAAGCTGATGAGAGCATGCGAGCTCTTGCCAGAGCTTTAAAAGCTGATGTTGCGGCACATGGTCTGGTTGCGTAGACACGGGATTTCCTTCTCGTATGACTTACTGCACGGTAACAGTAAGGTTCATTCCAGGATGGATGGTGCAATAGAGCTTGAACGTGCCGGCTGTATTAAAGGGGCCAATAGATGTTGAGCTATTGCCATTGACCTGCACGTCTTTGACCTCGGGAGCTCCTGACTCTTTGGCTGGTTTGGCTGTACCCTGGTCCCAGGTACCATTGGCAATGATGTGTGGCGTTACGGTATCGGAAACCAGCGTAAGACTTTCCCCCTTTTTAATGGTGATTGATGGTTGGATGAAGGTAGTGCTATCCATATGGACTTGGGACCCAGAACTGTTTGAGGCACTCGTATTGGAAGTAGCGTCACCGCAAGCCGCGAAGGCAAAGGTGAGCATACTGAACAAGATGGAAATGAAAAGTAACTTTTTGAGCATATAATATTCTCCTAATTCAATCGTGTGTACTTAGTTCGTGTGTGAAGAACTGATTACCTGATGCGTCCTCATGATCAGGAATAACGGTAAAGCAAAGAGAATAAGAGCAGCTATAGGATGCAGCGCGCTGAGTATCGCCACACTTGTATGGCGCAGCGGATAGATCCAGACGGGCTGTAGGAAAACCATGACAGGCAGCAGTACTGTCAACCAGTTGAGCAGTGCTGGTAAGCCTGAGAACAGACAAAAGATCAATAATAGTAAGGCTGTGAATATAGCGAGCGAGCCGTTAATGGCATGAAACATGAACCATTGGCCTCCAGTAAAGATGCCTGCCCCGGCAAAAAACACCTGAATGAGAATCTGGAGCACGAATAAGTACAATAAGCCCAGATACAGACGCCTAAATGTGCGGCGAGCAGGCCCGGCGGATCGAGGCGATTTTGCGTCGCTAACGTGAGGTAGATGTGATGTAGACAAGTTTTTCCCTTTCTATGCGCCATATAGCTCTAGTATTTTGTAAAGGGCTTTAGCAAGCCTGCGAGCTTGATGGATCATTGCATTTTTGTGTTACATGCTTATTACGGATAATAGTGAGAGTCGCTATCGCCCGAAGGGGGTGATTGTGAGGGTGATTATGCTGAGATAGAGAAAAATAGAGATTTCTAAGATTGGGAAGAAGCTTGATAAGGCTAGTGAGAGACGAGCCTCTTTAAAAAAGCATGAGGAAGTAATTGTCCATAACTTGAGAGAAGTATTTATCGGGCTTATTCACGCAGAAGATTCCGCCGTCGAGCTATTGCACAGGCTTCCTTGCGACTAGAGACACCTAGTTTACGATAGATACTTTTTACTTGCGTTTTAACAGTATTGATGGAAACTATTAATTCATCGGCAATATTGGGTTTAGAATGACCCATGGCTAGAAGTTGAAGTACACGTTGTTCTTGCGGGCTCAAGATCTCTCTGCTGGTTGGTTGGCTGCTCATCTCTGCCAGAGGATCTGCGAAGGCCAGATTGATTCTACGCGCGTAAGCGAAGAGGCTATCTTCGTTGAGGGAGGGCAATGTAGCATGTAGGAGAGTTTTTATTGGTTCGCCTTCGTCCAGAAAGAGACGGCAATAGCCTTCGCTCTGCGCTTGTTTCAGGCAGCTTTTAAACGTTTGGGTAGCCTGGGGAAGCTGGCCCTGGGCAAGAAGCACTTGTGCTTGCAGTAATTGTATCTGTAGAGCTGTATGTACGCGCATATCTTGCTGCGCATCGGCCAGACATCGTTCAAGGAGCGATTGGGCCTTAGAAAACTGTTTGTGCGCCAGAAATACACGTGCCTTAAGCAACTGCTCCCGTTCTTTTTGCTGGCATGAAATGCTATCATCAGCTGGAAGATGGGTAGTGAGCCAGTCAGTTGTCACAGACATGTCATTGGTGAAAAGGCGTAGCCGGGCTAGATAAGTATAGAGCTTTCTGGGTAATACAGGTGAGATAGAGGCCTGAGCAATGAGGGCAAGAAGTTGTTCCTGGGCTAAACTCGCTTCGCCACGGGCATGCAATATGCTGATTAGAAGTAGGGAAGCCCTTAAATGCCTTGATTCAGGCGCGATGGCTTTGCTGAGCTCAAGCGCCTGCTGAGCCTGCTGCTCGGCAGTCTTCAATTGATTCCATTCATAGGCAATCTCCGCCAGGCCCAGCAGAGCCTCAAATTGGTCGGAAAGATCATCACCAGCTTGCGCCAACACGCGCTGAAAGAATTCAGAGGCCTGACGCAATTCTCCCTGATGAAGGTTCACTTTGCCCAGACAAAAAAGCGCGGCTCCTGCTGCATGGCGATCACCTGCATTGGTATTAAGGGCATAAGCCTGAAGGAGAGTTTGCCTGGCCGAGTTGAGTTGGCCCGAGAGCCGTTCATATTCTCCCAGTATGCCCAGGCTGATACCTCGATACGTCTGCTCCTCCGTGGGAAGATAGGTAAGAGCTTGCCGGGCGAGAGGTCCGGCCTGCAGCATATCCCCACTACAGAGAACAATTACTAAAGCATGCAGGGCCAGCGTCTCTCCTATCCGGGCGATGTTGCCGCTCTCCTGCCAGGCCTGTTCTGCTTTTTGCAATAGCGCTATGATTCGGGCCTCAAGAGTTCGGCCGCGCTTAAGTTGTCCCTGTGTGAATAGCATAACGATAGCGGAAAGGAGGAGCAGACCAGGAAATTGAGCGATGTTCTCCTCTGGAATCTGCTCTAACCAGCGTTTCAAGGTATGCAGTTCACCGGTGGTTGTGAAACTAAATTGCTTAAAGCCTTTTTCGATTAGGGTGTAGATGCGGGAAAATTGTCCGGCACTCAATGCTGTTTCAATCGCTTCATTGAACATGCCGTGGTGCTCATACCATTCACTTGCGCGACTGTAGCAGAGCTTCAGGGTCTTTGCGCCCAGCTGGCGCCTGGCCTCATGCTGTAAGGCTTCGGCAAATAAAGCGTGATAACGATACCAATCGCCCTGAGAATGAAGCGGTTGGACAAACAGATTGGCTTGTTCAAGTATCCCGAGCAATTGGGAGCCATCGTCACTTTCAGTAACCGCATTACAGAGGGAGCCCGTAAGACAAGTAAGAATACTCGTCTTTAGCAGGAAGGTCTGTAACTTTTGTGGTTGCGTATTGAGGACTTCGCTTACGAAATATTCCAGAATATGGCGATGATTGCCAGCAAAAGAAACGAGAAATTCTTCTATCTCCTGTGGCGATGAATAGCGCTGCAGGGTGAAGGTGAGAAGACGTAACCCGGCTATCCAGCCTTCTGTGCGGCGTTCTAAATGTTGTACAACCTCCAGTGTGAGCGAGAAGGGTAAGGCATGTTGTAGAAAGGCCTGCGTATCCTGCAAGGAAAAACGTATCTCGTCGGCTTGGATCTCAATGCTGTTGCCCTGTGCCCTTAAGCGGGCCAGAGGCAATGGCGGATCGCTACGTGTAATAATGATAACGTGAAAGTTGCTTGGAAGGTGTTCGAGTAATTTGCTTACCGTCTCATGAATAAGCGGCGTGGTTATAAGATGATAATCCTCCAAGACAAGTAATCCTCCCCCTGTGAAAGCGGTAAGTTCGTTGAGGATACTGGTCAGAAATGGATTGAGCACTGACAAGCTGAGGGGAAGATTACGCATGAACGGTCTTTGTAGCAGGAAGGGAAGGGACTTCTCGCCAAACTTCTCATGTAATGAGCGAAAGGCGACCACAACATAGTGCCAGAAGCGGATAGGATCGTTATCGCTAGCATCTAATGAGATCCAGGAGACAGGGAGATGCTGATTATGGCTAGCGATCCACTGACTGACTAGCGTCGTCTTGCCAAAACCAGCGGGCGCCGAGACCAGGGCCAGCTTATGTTCCAGAATAGCATCTAGCCGCTTAAGCAAGCGCTCACGCGCTATCAGCGAAGTATGCAGACGGGGTAAGCTAAACTTGGGAGCCAGGAGCAATAGGTGTTCTTGCGCTATATTGGCCGCGCTATCTGCTTTCTCAGAAGCAGGAAATGCTTCAGCCTGTAGTTGTACTGATGGCGGAGCGCTTGCCGTTGAAGGCGAACTGACCTGGGCCTTTGCAATAGCCTGAGCTGTGGCCTCCAGGCGTCCTGGCGTTAGATCTGTACTACGCCCGATATATTTCTTAATGGTCTTATGTCCCTGGCTGCGATAGGCATACCAATAGCTCTCTCCTCGTGCCCGTTTCTCCTTGCGCAAGGTTAGACGACCAAACTGGCCAAGGAATGTAAAAGAAGTAAGGGGGTTCAGCCAGGAAAACCATTGCTCATTGTCTTCTGCAAGAGAGCCCTGAAATATCTTCCCTTGAGTATGCAATTCATAAATGCCTTGCTCAGGGTGCCAGATGAGCGCGTTCTTTGCAACCTTTGGCATCGACTTATCTTTAAATTTCTTACCTACATTTAATTACCCAACACCAATATAAGTGAGTATAACAGGTGAGTCTGAGGGATGCAAGCGCAAAGCCAGGGGCAAAACTTGCCTGCCTAAAGAGATATAGTTGCGCGATCAAATTACTTGCCTTTCTCGGTTCTTAAGAAATAGGGACTAAGATGAAAGAGCAATTTTACCGAGTTCCAGCCTCGAAAAAGGCGAGGAGAGGATTGTCTGCCTGCTGATTGAGACCTGCAAATGGAGCTAACTAGTCCGAGATAGATCGGAAAGGTTCGAAATGACTGCAGTTGTTGAAGTATGATCACCGTTTTCCAGGGACAGAATCGGAACAAGTGGGTAAGAGACGTAACAAGTTAGAACTAGTTCTCTCTATCTGACAGGAAGGAGTCAACATGAAATGGTACGCCTACGGGCATGATTTTGGCAACTCGGAGATTGGCGGTGCTGTACACGCAAGCGGTGCAACTGCACCACGCACCATGAGTATTCCTACGGCAGTGGCCAAAGTAGATGTTCAGGCCATGCGTAGTCTGGGTGTTCAGATTAATGGATCAGAGCATCATCTCATTCACCTGGAAGGGGATGAATTTACTTATGCCATTGGCGACCTGGCTCTCTTGCAAGGAGGGCGTGATATCTGGAACGGGCGCAGTGATATTAGCCGCTATGCAAGCAAGCATAGCTTACGTGGCCTGCTTACAGTTGCCTCTTCCCTCATTACTGATCGCGAGTTTGGCCTTGCCGTCGTGGCAGGATTGCCAACCGAAACCTTCGTTAAAAACCCACAGCTGCGTGAACAGATAAAAAAGCAGCTTTCGGGAACTTATACGTTCAGTACGGATCAGGGAAAAAGCTGGCGCAAAGCCGTCGTCGAGATCGAAGCAGTTGTTATGGAAGGAGCAGGAGCGCTTATCTACTATGGAGAGAAAGATAATAAAAAGGATACCGCGGTGATCGATATTGGCGGGCGCACAACTGATCTGTACGTCTCGCGTGGGCAAGTTCCACTGATCGAGCTCTGCCGTGGCAAAGCAATCGGCGTGGAATCTGCTGCCCTTCTGCTCAAAGAGTCCTGTGAGCAGAAGTATGATTGCACCCTTTCTGATCTGGAGACCAGGCAAATTTTGCGTGCCTATCTCTCTGGCGAGAAAGGATCTTATCCAGAAATTACTGTCTATGGGAAGGCCGTGAGCCCAACGCAATTGGCGCAGCTGAGTAAGCATGCCGTGGAAGAAGTTGGACAAGAGATTCTATCCTTTGTGGCGGCAGCCTGGAACGAGAACGAGCAGGGCAAATTTGGCTCGCGTTTCCGCTCGGTTCTCAATATTGGCGGCGGAGTCTTTTACTTCCACCGGCTCCTCAAGGAACGCATTCCCCATCTCTCACGGCCAAGCGACCCGGTGCATGCAAATGCTCTGGGCTATTGTACGCTGGCCGGTTTCCAGCTCAAGAAGCGCAAGAGCAATGCAACAGCAACGGCCTAAGGTATTCTCAAGAGAACGAGTTGTGTGTGAGTAAATCGGAAAGAGAAGTGATGAAGCGCGCCCAACGCTTTTTCTCGCTCCGCTTTGAGGATACTAAACTAGAAGGGGATTGTTGCTATGGGCAAGGATAGCGCCAAGTATCGCTATATTGAAGCCGCGATTCTACGCGGCTCGCCCACACTGATGAGCATCGAGAAAGATGCTGCCGAGCACCATATGAGCGAGCATATGGGCAAGCTCCTCGCGCTGCGTATTGCCGATTATTATAAGCTTGCTGAAGCGCTGGGAACCTATTCTGTAGAAGGGATACTGGCTACACTCTCCTATGGCTCTCGGCTTCTGATGAATGCGCCGGTACAGAGGCAAGTGGAAAGAGATCATTCTCTGCTCGCGGAAGAAGCTCATCCGCAGCTACAAGAGGAGATTACGATCTTGCCGGCAGATGATCCAGAAGAGAACGCGAGTATGGCAAGCGAATATTGGAACACTCTATAAGTGAGACAGAATCAGGAGTCACGGCATTAGCACGTGGCTCCTGTTTGTACAAAGTCGATAATGCTTTTTATCAAAGCTTTCTATTCTGATCTTGAGGTTAAGGCCCTTGATAATATACTGTTGGGTAATAATGCATACCAAGGCCTATGTTCATATGTTTGCAGAGAAGCCTAACGCTTTTTGGCTTGCAGGCAAGCGTGAGGGGTGACGACGATCATAGTATGCGCTAACTTTCCTTGATGGGAGAGCGATACAATGTATGAGACAACATAACGATGACAAGGCTGAGCAAGGCAATCAGGCCAAGGGCAACGGGCAAAGAAAAGAGCTCAGCCACCTGGCCAATTACGGGCGGGCCAACGAGCGAGCCTGTATAAGCTATAGTGGCGACAGTGGCTAGTGCCAGGCCCGGTGTGAAGCCAGGAGTGCGACTGGCAGTGCTAAAGACCAGCGGAGCAACACAGGCCAGGCCAGCCCCGACGCAGGCAAAGCCGATCAGTGCTATAACAGGATCACGAAAAAATAGGGCCAGGCCTAGTCCCAGGGCAGAGAGAAGACCACCCAGGCGAGCCTGTGTGACCGAGCCAAGTCGTCTTGTCAAATAATCTCCACTCAGGCGTGCAATAGTCATTGTAAGAGAGTAAAGGGCAAATGCCAGCGCGGCCAATCCTGTACTGGTGCCTAGCGAACCGTGCAGATAGACGCCGCTCCAATCTGCTACCGCCCCTTCACTAAGATAAGAGCAGAAGCCAATAAGCCCTAGCCCTAACAGTGCTTTCGATGGACGCGCGAAGAGCGGAGTTTTGCTATCAGATGGTGCCTCAGATGGTAAAAGCCAGCGACTGGCGAGTAGAATCAGCAGCGTTAGCAGGATGCAGATAAGCGAGAAGTGGACTAGTGGCGTAATATTCAGCCAGGCCATAAGGCTTCCACAGCTAGCACCAACCAGGCTGCCGACGCTCCAGAGGCCGTGAAAAGAGGACATAATGGGCTTTTTATATAGTACCTCTAGAGCCGCTGCCTGAGCGTTCATGGCCACATCGGTGATGCTGCTACTAGCTCCGAGGAGAGCCAGGGAGAGCCATAGAAGCGGCAGATTTGGAGCGAGCGCGGGAAGAATCAGAATAATGCAGCAAAAGATGGCAGGAATAATAGTGGTTACGCGGCTACCCAGGCGAACAATGAGCCAGCCGACGATAGCAAAAGCCCCAAGTGCTCCGGTTGCTTGCCCCCAGAGGGCGATACCAAGGGCTCCCGGTTGGAGCTGAAGTTGCTGTTGTATAGTTGGAATGCGCGAGGCCCAACTGGCGAGAATCACCCCATTGATGAAAAATATGAGCGAAATGGCTATACGTGCGGTTAGCAGGGACGCTGGCTTTGTGGACAAAAGATTCCTCCTTGAAATATTGGAAAAGGTTAATAACCGTCTCTCGCTGCTGATAGAGAGGGGGGACTCCTGAACTGTACCACGCGGCAACGCCTTTTTTCAAGGCGAATGCTTTCTGGTGCGAACTTGTGGGTAGCCTATGTGCCCAGCATTGTAAGCAGATATGGGCAAAGGGAGCATGTGGAGGTCAAACTAACGCTTGCGGTATTCAAAGCGATAGATGGTTTCTCCATAGTCTTCCCATAGTCGCTGGAAATGTGAACGTACCGTACCAGAGAATCCAATCAGATAGCGCTCAGGGTGCGTTTTTATAAAACGGGGATCTGCTTCAATGATCTGCAACATGTCAAGAAAAAACTCCTCAACATCTGTCATGACACTGAGCGTACCGCTGGGGACAAGTGTGCTATCTAAAGTATCAAGAAAGGCTTGATTGAAGATGCGTCTCTTGCGGCATTTCGGCTTGAGATGAGGATCAGGAAAATGGAGATAAACAGCTTGTAGAGACTGTGGAATGAGCAATGGAGTCATGTGTTGAAAGTCTGCATGCAAAAATTTAATGTTGCTGAGCTCCAACCTGGCTGCCAACTCAATTGCCTTTTCCAGGGATTTGCGCGCGATATCAACGCCTATAAAGTTACAGCCAGGCAGCTGATGCGCAAGATGGCAAAGCTGCTCGGCACTGCCGCAGCCAACTTCCAACTCTAGCGGCGCATCGTTGCCAAAAAAAGGACGAGATGCCATCTTAGGAAAGACGCTACTGTCGCGGTGGAGCTGCTCAGGAGACAGACTAAGCAGATAGCGGGTGATAAGCTCTTGATCGAGTAGCTGCGCTCTTGTAAAGCGTAGAAATGTTCTTCTTGGCATAGCCTCTCTATCTATCTCAATGGAAGCTCGGAAATGTTGATGAACTTATCTTACCATAAAAAGCTCCCCCTGATTGCGTTTGCTTGTTTGAAGCGAAGAGTTGTACGATATCTCGGCGAAACCTTAAGTAGTAAAGGCGGTTGGAACAAACTGAGCTATCCCCTCTGTGATCACAAGCAGAACCTCCCTTGCGATTTGCTCTGAGGATGCTGAATCATTCTCTTGACTCCATTGTAGTGCGGCCCCAAATATAGACCAACTCATAAATCCGGCTAGCGTTTCTACGCGAACCTCTATCTGTCTTTCTCTAGCGCGGTGGTACTTCAGCCAGTTCAGGAAGAACCTGTATAGCTCCTCCTGGACCGCATGTTTTAGCAGTGGGTCAATAATGTCAAATGGGGAGCAATTGTGATACATGCTCTTAAAATATTCAAGAACTGCCTGAATAAGCGCATAGAGAATATGCCTGTTCCATTGAGGCGCAGGCGGGAACATACCTTCTATGAGGCTGCGAAACTGCTCGTGGAGGATCTCTTCTAAGAGCGCGTACTTATCGGCGAAGTGTGCATAGAAGGTTCCTCGATTGAGGTTAGCGCGTTCTGTAATCTCCTGGATGTTCATCGCTGTGAAACCCTTCTCTTGCATAATATCAAGAAAAGCCTGCTGCAGAAGCTGGCGAGTTCGTTGGACACGTCTATCCACACCTTTAGAGGGAGTTGCCACGGCATCCTTCCTTTCTATCATTGAGCTTTGCTAGAGACCGCTGGGTAGGCTACTATTTTTCCGACAAACCCCCCTGAATGTTCCCTAACCCACAAAAGCCTACGACTGTTTATTGTCGGTGCTCTTACCTCAGTCTACTATTGTATCTAACGGGTACGTGCTAAGGCAAAGCAACCTGTAGTATCCATGGATTGAAGAAAGGAATAATTATGAATACTGATCTGGCTCCAACGATGAAAGCAATACAGTTCTATACTTATGGAGGCCCTGACGTCCTGTTGTATGAGGACACGTCTCGGCCAGTTCCAGGATCGGGAGAGGTTCTTGTCAGGATCTATGCTGCAGGAATTAACCCTGGCGACTGGATAATACGTTCAGGCTTAAGTCAGAATGCCGGCCTGCACATCGATTTTCCCTATATTCCAGGCTTCGATATATCAGGTGTTGTCGAAGAGGTGGGCGCTGGTGTCACAGAATTTCAGCGAGGAGAAGCAGTCTATGGTATGACCCAGAGTGGTGGTGCTTACGCAGAGTATGCAGTTGCGCCAGTCGGTCAGTTAGCCCGAAAACCTTCATCTATAAATCATGTGCAGGCCGCTGGCGTGCCAATGTCGGCATTCACAGCCTGGCGCTCGCTGTTTATACAAGCCCAGATGAAAGCAGGACAAACAGTGCTGATCAATGGAGCCGCCGGCGGAGTTGGACATTTTGCCGTCCAGCTAGCAAAACGGGCAGGGGCTAGAGTGATTGGCGTCGCATCTGGCCGGCATGCCGAATTTTTATTAGAAATGGGCGTTGATCAACATATCGATTATACGAATGTCTCTGTAGAAGATGTAATTAAGAATGTTGATCTTGTTGTTGATACAGTGGGCGGAGAAAATGGGTATCGGTTGCTGAAAGCGCTAAAACCTGGAGGGATATTGGTACCCACAGTCGGAGGTACATACATCAGTAGAGATAACGGACGTAGCGATGTGTTTGTGCGAGATGTGCTTCTTACAGCCGTTACTACGGCCCAGTTAATGAAAATCAGTAGACTCATAGATGCGGGAGACTTACATGTAATTATTGACGCAACTTTTCCTCTGGCCCAAGCGCGGCAAGCTCATGAAGTGCTGGGAAATCAGCATGCTCGTGGGAAAACAATTCTGCGAGTTCGGGAATGAAGTAGCCAGTTGATCTTCATGGTTTCCATGTTTATGCGAGCTGGCAAGGTGGATAAATGAACATGGGAGCCAGTTTCTATGCTAAATCTGTCTGACCTCAACAAGAGGATAGAGGCTGAGAGCATATGTGAACCATGGAATGATACGCTTTTGCTTGTCCAATCCTGGTTGCTGAGCAACGATGTTTGTAAGCTCAAATGTGCTGATAGAGAGGAAGCGAGTTGAGGAGAGACATAGATGTAAAACTTGTTACAATTAGCAAGTGTTACACTGAAAAATATGTTACAATAGTAGCGGAAAGTTAGATTTGGACTCTGGCTCTCCCCATAGGGATTTATCAATGGCGAAGAGAGAAAAGAGGATCGCTACATGCAATGGACAGTGATGACGGCTGCGTTTCTGGCTTCCGCAGTCGAATTTGTTGAAGCATTTACTATTGTACTGGTTGTAGGTGTAACCATTAACTGGCGTAGCGCGATTGTTGGCACGATTGCTGCCGTGATTGCTCTGGCGGCCATTATTGCCGTGTTTGGTACGGCGATCGTACGTTATGTCCCGATCGATATTCTGCGCCTGGTTGTTGGCAGTATTCTTGTTCTATTTGGTTTGAAATGGCTCAAGAAAGCCATTCTGCGCTATAGTGGATTGAAAGCACTTCATGACGAAGAGGCCATTTTTGAGGAGACCATGGCCGAATTACGGGCCCGCGGGGAGGCAATTACGCCAAGTTTGCAGCCCTCGGCAGTGGCACTCTCTTTTAAGTCAGTTTTTCTGGAGGGTCTTGAGGTAGCCTTTATCGTCATAACCTTTGGCAGTAATGCCTCAACTGCGCTATGTAGCGGTAGCTGTAGCATCGGCGGTATTGGCTCGGCAGCTATCGGAGCTGGCGTGGCAGGCATTTTGGTAGTACTCGTAGGAGCCTTAGTGCGCGCCCCGCTAAAGCAGGTTCCAGAGAATACGCTCAAGTTCATAGTGGGTATTATGCTTACCACATTTGGGACATTTTGGACCGTAGAAGGCTTTGGCGCAGCCTGGCCGTTTGCGTCTGCCTTGCCGTTACCTGATGCCTTTATCCCGATCCTGGCTGTGGTCTATCTTTTGGCTTCATTTGGACTCATAGTCTGGCTCAAAGGAGTCAAGCAACGTCAGCATAGCGAGATGGAAGCTGTGGCTATGGTGCATGCCGAGAAAGGGGTTCAGCCGTGAAGATAATTAAAGCAGTTTATGACTTTCTGGTTGGTGATCCAATAATTCTGACCGGGGTTGTTGTGGCGCTAGTTGTCCTGGCAATTCTTAACCAGGTAACCGCTTTGAGATCCCTGCAAATTATCTCGGGTCCGCTGCTCGTTCTTGCTGTGCTGGTTGTACTGATTGCCTCATTGAGGCGAGAGATAAGGCCTAAGTAGGAGGCCTCAATGATATGCTGGATAAGGAGTCAGACTATCCAGCATATCCTGGCTGATGGGCTCATGGCTGTTGGGACGTTCTACGATCGGCCCTGCGTGGATAGAGACGCTTTTTCCCAGCATCCGGGGCAAATTCGTGCGACTCGTCTGCTTCCTGCTGTAAAAATACTTTCTCTTCAAATTCCTCAAGCAGTTTCTCGCAGCGCTCAATGCTATGGAGAGCGTCGTCGCGACGGGCGGCGCCGAACCAATCTCGTTCTACAACCCGATCATACCAACGACGTATCTTGTCAAGTTCCTGATGAATCTCTTCAGCTTCGGCATAAGTAAAATTCTGGCGAAAGGTTTCGAACTCTATCTCCTTAGTGAAGTTAACTTCACAGTTTTCGATGATTTCGTCATACTGAAGATTACTCTGGGCCAGAAAACCTTCAACGATCTTAGTTTCCTCCTCAGAAGGCAAGCTGTTGACGGGTAAAAGGTGATAGCTACCTCCTAAGCTAGCAATGCGTTCAGTAATGCGCTGAAGAGATGTAAGGAGCGGTTCTGTAGTCGGTAGGATACAGACGCTTTGCTGTAAATAAAGGGCTCCAATGCGCTTTAGTTCACGCCAGATACTTACACGGGCTGCCGATGGCTGGCTGGGTACCTGGTAAATTAACACGTGATAGTGTTGTTCGCCCATGGTTTCTTCTCTTTTCTAAGTAGCTCCATTGCTCTCTATCGTACCATAATGGGTCAATGATTTTCTTCAATATATACCAGTATAGGGGGAGCAAGCATTGGCTTGCCGAGATTGCAAAGCTTGACAAAGCTCTCTTTCTCTGGTACGTTTTGGACAAGTCATCTTACCAATTTATGGAGGATGTGTTGGATGGAACAAGCTTTTCCAGCCATACCCAGGACAGCAGTGGCCGAAGATATTGTGGCGCATTTGCTACGCTTGATCCGGGAGAAACAGCTTCGTCCAGGAGATAAGCTTCCACCGGAGCGTGAGTTGGCGGCTATGCTCAGGGTGAGTCGCCCTTCGCTGCGTGAGGGATTGCGTACGCTCTCAATTATGAAAGTCGTGGAGCTGCGCCACGGCTCTGGAACATATATCACCTCTTTAGAGCCCGAGACGCTTGTAGAACACCTCGATTTTGTCTTTGCGCTGGATGACTCAACTTATCAGCAGCTTTTTGAGGCACGTAAAGTCCTGGAGCCTGGGATCTGTGCTCTGGCCGCTCAGCACATTACTGAGGAGGAATTGGGAGAGCTGGAAAGGTGCTTGCAACGCTCTCAAGTTGGATTGGCTGAGCCAGAAACATATTTACAGGCCGATCTGGATTTGCACGCTATCATCGGACGCGCGGCGCGCAATCCCCTCCTCTGGCGCTTTATGGTCAGTATTCAGCATCTTGGCCGTGCGAGCCGGGAGCGGACCGTTGTCTTACCGGGAGTTGTGCAACAAACTTTTCAGGATCACCAGGCGATTGTCTCAGCTTTGCGAACCCATCAAGCAGAGCTAGCTCGTGAAGCTATGCTTATCCATCTTGAGCATATCGAGCAACGCCTGAAACAGAGCCAGCTTGCAGATCAAGGAGATCGCCAGCCTGGATAGAATACTCGTTTCTGGCCCTGGCTTAGTCTATGTTAGAGAACGAGACAGGACCAGCAAGCCCTAAAGGAGTGTTAATTTATGCGTTTACTCACTTTCCAATCCCCTTCTGGCCTACGTTTAGGTATGCAATCAGCCGCTGGTATTGTAGATGTGTCAGCGGCCAGCACGGCTTTGAAATCAGCTCTTGCGGGAGAGTCTGTTCCCACTACATTAGAAGAGTTATGTAGTGGAGAAGAAGCCTCGCTGCAGGGGTTTAGACGGCTGGCAGAGCTGACCGCCAGCGAGCAGAGCGCTTCCTGGCTGCTTGCAGAGGCTTCTTTGCAGCCTGGTCCCTGTGTTCCGCGCCAGGGAAAAATTATTTGTGTGGGGCTCAACTATCGGAAGCACGCAGCCGAGTCGGGGATGGCCGTGCCGGAATCGCCGGTGCTTTTCCCCAAATATGCAAACTCGCTGGCGGCCTCTGGAGAGGCGATTCCGCTGTCCACTAATGCTAGAGAGTACGATTACGAGGTAGAGCTGGCCCTGGTCATTGGTCGCATAGCACGCAATATCAGGGTCGAAGAGGCGTTGGGCTACGTGTTGGGCTATTGTAATGCCAATGATCTAAGCGCTCGTGATTTACAGTTTCGGACGAATCAATGGCTTCTAGGTAAAGCGCTCGACAAGTTTCTACCGGTTGGCCCCTATCTGGTTACTGCCGATGAGGTTGGCGATCCTCAGAAGTTGCGCTTGCGCTGCTGGGTCAATGGTGAAATACGCCAGGATTCGAATACTGCCGATATGATTTTTCCTGTGAACTATCTTGTAAGCTATTTGAGCCAGTATATGACGCTGGAGCCTGGAGATGTAATTGTCACGGGAACGCCGGAGGGCGTTATTTTTGGCAAGAAAGATGTACCCTGGCTGAAGGCAGGAGATGAGGTCACCATCGAAGTTGAGGGCCTGGGCAGGCTTACCAATGTTATGCGCTAATCGAACCAGATGTCCTTGAGGAAAGGAGCAATATTATGGGCAGTACAGCGAGTATGGAAGCCCTGGTCTGGCTAGGGCCACGGACTATGGAGATGCAGACTACAGCAATTCCTCATCTTCAAGCTGGAGAGGTACTGGTTGAAGTTGCTGCCGCCGGGATCTGTGGCTCAGAGCTCAGCGGTTATCTAGGGCAAAATAGCCTGCGCAAGCCTCCCTTAATCATGGGACATGAGGCGGCGGGAAGAATTGTTGGGATTTCGGCAGAGGCACGACTGCGCGATGGAAGCTCTGCTAAAGAAGGAGATCGTGTTGCTTTTAATCCTTTGATTTCTTGCCTGCAGTGTGATCGTTGTCTGGCGGGCTTTCCCAATCTCTGCCGCCAGCGACAACTTATTGGGGTTCATCGTCCCGGCGCTTTTGCCAGTTTTGTAGCTGTGCCTGCGGCCCTTTGCTATCCAGTACCCGCCATGCTTTCTACCTCACTTGCAGCTCTTAGCGAGCCGTTGGCCTGCTCGGTGCGTGCCGTAGCTTTAGCCCAGTTGCAGCCTGAACATAGTTTACTTATCATTGGGGCTGGCCCAATTGGCCTGTTTTGTCTTGTGGCTGCTCGTGCTCTGGGTGTAAAGCGTGTCATGGTTTGTGATATGTCTGCTTCCCGCCTATCCATTGCGCAACGCTGGGGCGCGCAGGAAGTTGTAAATGTGCGTGAGCGGGATGTACTGACGACGGTTCAGCAACTGATTCCTGGGGGTGTTGAGGCCGTCATTGATGCCGTTGGGGCAGATGCCACCAGGGCTCAAGCTGTGCAGGCAGTCGTACCCGGTGGGAATGTCGTATTTATTGGTTTACATGATGAAGCCTCTCCACTGGCAGCAAACTACTTGATCCGACAAGAGATTACGCTCAGGGGCAGCTTCGCGTATACGCCAGCTGATTTTGATCTGGCCTTCGAGCTGCTTACCCAGGGGGCGCTTCAGGAAGAGGGAGACTGGCTAGAGGAACGTTCCTTAGCTGAAGGCGCCAAGGCTTTTGCCCAACTGGTGGCAGGCGAGGTTACAGCTACAAAGATTATTTTACATGTAAACTAAAGATAGGAGGCGCTATCAATGAAGATCACTGCAGTGCGACCTCTTGTGCTTGGTACTCCCTGGCGCAATCTGACGTTTGTTGTCGTGGAGACTGACGAAGGGGTGCATGGAGTTGGCGAAGTGCGCATGGTAAATCATACAGATGCGCTGTTAGGGTACCTACAGGAGGCAGCTAAACATCATATACTAGGTTCAGATCCGTTCAAGATTGAGGACCTTGTACAACGTATGTTCCGGAGAGACTTTGCTCGTCCCAGCGAAATAATGATGTCGGCCATTGCCGTCGTAGAGATGGCTTGCTGGGATATTATGGGCAAGGTCTTGAATGTTCCTGTATACCAGCTGCTTGGTGGTGCTGTGCGCGAGCGCATACCAGCGTATGCCAATGGCTGGTACACGGTAGAACGGTCACCGGAGGAATTTGCCACAGCTGCTAAGAAAGTAACGGCACGCGGGTATCGAGCGTTGAAGGTCGATCCTTTCGGGGCCGGCTTCTATGAGCTGGAGCGCAAGGAGCAGCAGAGGGCTGTGGCACTGATTGAGGCTGTACGTACGGCGGTGGGGCCAGAGATAGATATTTTGATTGAGATGCATGGTCGCTTTAACGCATCAACGGCTATTATGATGATGAATAAGCTGGCCCAATTTTCGCCGGGCTGGTTCGAAGAGCCAGTACCACCGGAAAATCTTGCCGTGCTCAAGCAGGTGAGCGAAGCAACCAGATCGCTGGGTGTGCCTCTTGCTACAGGCGAGCGCCTACATACGGCCTATGAGTTCCGAGAATTGTTTGAATTGCAGGCTGCAGATATTATTCAGGCCGATATTACCCATTCCGGTGGTATTCTGGCGACAAAGAAGCTGGCAGCCTGGGCCGACGCCTACTATATGCTCATTGCTCCCCATAATGTGTGTGGGCCAGTCGGGACCGCGGCGGCCCTTCACCTGGCTGCTTGCACAACTAACTTCAAG
Organism: Ktedonosporobacter rubrisoli; assembly: GCF_004208415.1. Lineage (GTDB taxonomy): Bacteria > Chloroflexota > Ktedonobacteria > Ktedonobacterales > Ktedonobacteraceae > Ktedonosporobacter > Ktedonosporobacter rubrisoli. The sequence continues at coordinate 11,293,303 of NZ_CP035758.1, forward strand.
ATTCAGGAGCATTTTAACGATTTTGCTGATGCCTGGGTTAAGGATGTTGTGAAGGGATTGCCCGAAGTTGACCCGGCGGATGGCTGTTTCCCACTTCCGAATGGTCCAGGGCTGGGTATCGAGCTGAATGAAGACTTTATCGCAGAACACCCGCGCGCTGATGTCTTTTTCGATCTCTTTGCCCAGGATTGGCAATATCGCCAGGTTGCTAAGCCAAAGAACTAAGATATACCACCAGCAATCCTTTTGCTGGTGGTATGCAAAACTCCTGCCCGAAGTCGCTGAAGGGGTATGAGGCCGACTGGATCATGTGAAAAATTGGACGGCAATGCTTGACTGGTCTTTTATCGTCTGTTAGACTCTCCCTAGAAAAGCATTTACTTCTGATCAAAGGATAGAAGCTGTGTTGAAAATTATCTGGAATCTCATCCTCGCAACTGATATTCCCGCATAAGCGATCACGCCGGGCTTGTGCGGGAGGAAAATAGGCAGCAAGAAAGCATATGCCCATCTTAGCAAGATGCGGTAGATTTTTCCTATCCTCCTTGATAATCTTCTCCTTTATGCGTGTATCGCCAGGCATCTCATGTGATGAGGTGAGCCTGCGATAGAGATGCTTTGCGCATTTTTCTTCTCTTCGCCTTCATTCCTGATTCACATGAGCATGCGCTTTTCTTTATGTGATCATGTAGCCAACCTCACAGGAATAAATAAGCTGGGGTCGTCATAGGCCCCAGATATGAATAGCTCATCCAGGCTGTATGGAATGTCTTGCAGCCTGACATGTGGCTCTTCTCTAGAAGCGAAGATTGAGATGAAAGCAAATCTCCAGCAAGAAGAGTTAAGGCGTTTACGCCTGGCTCGCATAGCGATTGTTGTCTTCTTTTTTACAAACGGTTTAATAGCAGCGAGTATGTCAGCGCGTCTCCCAACAATACAAATAAAGCTGGCTTTGTCTCCTGGTCAATTAGGGCTTGCTTTACTAGGGTGTACAGTTGGCGGACTGCTTGCAATGAATATTGGCGGACGAATTGCCCGGCGTTCTGGCAGCCATAGTGTCGTCACTATAGCGGCAATTGTTATGTGCATTACGCTTCCATTACTTGCATTCGCGCCGAATTTGTGGCTCCTTCTCATGGCTCTTATCGGTCTGGGGGCCGGCAGTGGCGCGATGGACGTTACAATGAACATGCAGGCAGCTGAGCTTGAGCGGGCATATGGCCGCCCTATCTTGAGTTCGTTTCATGCCTGCTTTAGCATTGGTAGCCTGCTCGGTGCCACTCTAGGGAGCCTTCTGGCAGCATTACATATAAGCCCTGAGCTTCATTTTCTAGCCGTTGCCGGAGTTACTGTTATGAGCATTATCGGGAGCTCACGTTTTCTCCTGGTAGAAGCTGAGCGGCAAGAAGATACGGCGCAAGTTGGTAGGAAAGCCTCCTCCTTGCGCTTCTCTCCTACGCTGGTAATGCTGGGCTTAATCGCCTTTAGTGCCCTACTTAGTGTAGGCGCTATGTTCGATTGGAGCGCTGTCTACTTGTCTGACACCCTCCATGCGGAGCCTGGCCTGGCCGCTGCAGGTTTCTCAACATTTTTGGTCTGTATGACGCTTGGACGAGCTGTTGGGGATTATCTGACGGCGCGCCTGGGAGCTGCAATGCTTGTTCGTAGTGCCTGTTCGCTGGCAGCCCTTGGTCTGGCCCTGGCCCTGCTGGTGCCATGGGTACCTTTAGCATTTCTTGGTCTGGGTCTGGTAGGGATTGGCCTTTCTGTTCCATTTCCCCTGGTGATAAGTGCGGCTGGACGTCTTTCTAAAAAGCACGGAGGCTCGATTCTCGTAAACATCACGACATGGGGATACTTCGGCATGATCGCCGGCCCTGCGGTAATTGGTTTTGTCGCCGATCGCTTGGGGCTGCGTCTCGCATTAGGCCTGGTGGCACTTCTGTGTGTCATGGCGGCGCTGTGTGCCTCGGCGGTGGCAGACTCGCCAATAAAAGCAGTGGATGAGGGCAGCCTACTCAGCTGAGATCTGCCCTCTATCCTGACATTGGTTCGTGATATGGACGCGCGGGTGGCTTACTTACAAGGCTGATGGTTTCTGATCCTTGCCGGGAACTTAATAGGCTGATTTCTGCGGTTAGTGAGCAGGCCCAAAAATAGGCTATACTAAGAGCATGCGTTCTGTTGAGAGCAACCGGCCAGGAGATAACTAGCATGACGGGCAAGAATATGCACGAAGAACAGGATAGCGTCGAAGAGCAAATCATAGAAGATGTGCAAAAACAGCATGGATCTCCATTTCTTGCGCTGCTCAGCTTTCTCCTGGCTGCTCTCCTCCTGCTCTTCTTCTTCTCTTCTCAGTTTGCTAGCCTGGTCAAGCTGCTATTCCTCGGCGGTGCGCTGCTCTTTGGTATACTGGGTATTATCTTATGTGAGAAACGCTTCTCTAATTCGACCAATTCAGCTATGGAAAACGAACAACATTACGATCAGACCCTCACCGACTTTGAACAGCTGGTCCGCGAGGCTCTCGACGCTATTCCCTCCGAATTTCATGAGCAGATGGATAATCTTGTTGTCCTGGTTGAGGATGAACCAGATTCCGCCCTTATAGAAACTCTCTATGGAGGTAATATATCAGGAAGGGGTTGGCTGCTGGGATTGTATCAAGGCATTCCGCTCACCCAGCAAAGTTACAGCCAGACCCGTCTCCCGGAGCGCATCACCATTTATCAGCGCAACATCGAGCTCTACTGCCAGGGCGACCCCGAGCGTATCCGCGAACAGGTACGCAGCACTGTCTTGCATGAGGTCGCTCATCATTTCGGTATGGACCACCACGATATGCCTATCTGGGTGCGCTGATCCTCACAGCTCGCTATCCATCTACCGTTGCTAAAATCTGATACTATCCTAAGCAATCCTCAGCTATCCACACAATCGCAGGAAAACAGCCCTGGGCTGTGACGATTGCAGGAAAACAGAAGCGAACCAACCAGGATAATAGTAGATCTTTCCCCGAAGGAATCGGGCGGGTGTTTCTCCCGTCGGCGGCAACAGTAACGCCGAACCCGTTGTGGTATACGCAACAGGCTTGACCCGTGGGTCAGAAATCGAGCAAGCCCTCGCCTTGCCCGCCTGTTTCATTTGAACAAGATACGCTACACCCAGTCTCGCAATATTGACGGAGGCGCAATAATCCCGATCCCCATTGTAGGAACAATTGGTGCAATACATCCAACGCCCCCACTTCACCCCCTCTTGGCGATCAGAGGGAGAACGATAGGTGTTTGCGGGCACCCCGCAGCGTGGGCAGGTATGCGAGGTCCCACGGGGCTGGCAGGTGAGGAACCGCAAGCCAACGAGGTGGCACTTATACCGAAGCAGTCGCCAAATTTCGCCTCGGATCGTCGCGTTGGTTCTGTAATTGCGCCAGCGTCCCCGCACGCCTTTGCCACGCCCGGTGGATTTGAGCGTTTTGAGCGACTCCATGGACAAGAGCGAACAATCATGAATCTGACACAGCAGCAGCAACACATTACTTGCCAGATGGGCTAATGCCCGATTCCTCCAGTTGTACTTGCGCCAACAGCGCTCGATTTCGCGTCGATATAGGGCCAACCTCTTCGCGTACCAGAGGCATTTGGAGTCTTCTTCTGGCAAGGCATCGCGTTGCTGTTCGTAGAGAGCCACCTTTTTCTTCAACTCATCAATCTGACGACGAGTGCGAGCTTGTCTGCCATCAAAGTTGCCAGTGTTAAGAAAGAGAGGTTTGCCTACTTGCTCGTTGTGTTCATTGACCGCCGTTGCGGTCAGCAAGGTGTGGATGCCCCAGTCAGCACCTAAGATTCTTTCAACCTGTTCCCAGGTGGGAAGCTCCGTTTTCTCCACCTCGACGATGAAGTCGAGCACAGCGAACCGCTCTCCCTCGGCTCGGCGCTCTTCGCGCAGCGTGGGAGCCATCAGTTCTCCCTCCCAGAGGCGTTCTTTGAGGCACTCGGGCAAGGCAATGATGGTGTCTGTTTTGCGCCAGCGCCAGACTCCTGCTTCGTCTGGATACCGGAACCGAAAGCGTGCCACACCTGCATCCAAATCGAGTGCGAGACGGTAGGCCTGGCCCTTCTCGCGCCCATCATCTCCTGCATAGGAGAGCATTCCGACGGAGAGCACCGGGATGGGTTGCAACTCCTCATAGCTTTGAGGGAACTGATCGTGTTGGAAGAAGTAATTACAGCATTGCTCGACGACATTTTGCAACGTGACAAAACGGGTGTCATCCTCCTCCAGACTCTTTTGCAGGGTGGTAATGGCTTCCTTGATCGCCTGACGGTTTTTGCCTGCTGGTCGCTTGTCCGTTTGGGGGCGGATGAAGCCATCGGAGAGGATGGGGGCGACCACTGCAAACGCTTTCTTCCGCTCAGCTTGCCCACGTAAGAGCCTGCCCACGACTTCACTCTCGCATCTCCACTGACGATCACCGTGCGGTAGCGGGCTTCCGATACACTTGCCGACCTGTTTCCAGGCAGGTCCGGTGCGCTCACTCCCGAAGTCGTCGAGGAAGGGCCAGAGGATGATGAGTGCTTTATTGACCACCATCTTACTTGCATCCAACAAGCGCAAAGCGTCAGCCTGGGCTTCATCCGGCAAGCGCACATCATAGGTCAAGGGCTGGTGGGTACGATTGGTACGCATCGTTCCTCCTTTGACGAACATCTGTCCTCTCCATGAAGTATAGCAGAGATGGAAGCATGGAACAACTCTTTCCACACGAGAAGAAGTTCACGATAGTTGAGCATAGTTCATCAAATCTGGTAACTGTTAGTAACCCTAAACAATGTTCATTGCGCCTGGCTGGATCGGTTTGTTATCTGCTCTTGTGAAGAGGCGATAATAGATGCCTGCCGTTGAGACCACCCACGCACCGAAAACAGCGCAAAGATAAGGCAAGCTATGGATAACGCTAGCAAAAGCAGAACGCTGCTATTTGCGCGCTCAGAAGCGTGTGAGCCAACCTGCCATGACCAGATAAGACTTACGGATATGGGACCGCAAATGAAGCCAAACTGGCGCACGACACCAGATAATGCGCTGGCAGCTCCAAGCGTTTCACGTGGACCAATGCTCATAATTAGCGTAATTAAAGGCCCATACGCGATACCATTTCCCAGGCCAATGACCAGAAGGCGCCAATCCAGATTCAGGGCATCGGTAGGGGTAGCAATCGTTAGCAGCAGAGCCAGCAAACCAAGTAACGTCACGATCCAGCCAATAGGCATCGTTAGGCGAATCCCCAGCGCATCACTAAGATAGCCTCCCACGGGACTGATAATCGCCATGCCGAGCGATGTAACAAGCAGCGTCGTACCTGCCAATGCCAGGCTCTGGTGATGAACCTCTTGCAAGCCAAAGGGCAAGAGATAGGCGAGAGCACCGCTGGCCGAACTAAAGAAAAGTAGGGTGAGAAGCGACCATAAGAAGCGGGAATGGCGTAGAAGATATCCCATCTGACTGAGCCCACTCAACTGAAGCGAGCCAAAACTCACACCAGGAAGGCAGAGCAGCATCAGGATCATCGTAACAAGGACCACCGGCACATTGATCAGGAAGATAGACGGCCAGCCCCAGCTGGCGAGCAAAAGGCCACCAATGCCAGGCCCTGTAACCGAACCTAATGGACCCATTGCCCCAATAAGGCCCATGGCTCGCCCGCGTTCGTGGGGCTCAGCTGCTGCTGCGACAAGAGCGACTCCCTGGGTTCCTAACAGGGCTCCAAAGCTTCCTTGAAGAGCACGGGCAATTAGCAAAAAACTAAAGGATGGGGCCAGAGCGCAGAGAATACTGGCCAGACCAAAACCTCCCACGCCAATAAGCTGAGTAGCTAGAGGTGGCCAACGTGTAATCACCAGACCAAATGGGATCATTAATAGGGTCAGGGGTAAAGAGTAACTGGCTATTACCCAGGACATGGTAGCGTCGGATTGCTGAAACGTTTTCCCCATTATTGGCAATGCCAACCCAACGCCATTCATATCGACTGTGAACATAAAGACTGAGAATCCTATGGCAAGGACAACTCCCCAACGACGCATAAGCAAATCCTCCAAAGACTATCTTTTCTTGAGCGAAAGACAGGTATTCAGGCGTGCCAACAGAATAGCATGTGGGAAACAGAGCATACTTCATCTTCGAGGATGATTAGCTATGTGATAGCTTGATTGTATGTGGCGTGTTGGGGAACCCAGGGAGGACAATCAGAGCAAGCGTAGTTGACGAGCAATGGCAACTGCCGTCGAACGATTATGGACACCAAGCTTGCGGTAAATACTGCGCGTCTGGGTGCGGATAGTATTGATAGAGACCACCATTGCGTGCGCAATTTCGGCATTTGAACGCTCATCAGCAAGCAGCTGCAAGACACGCCGTTCTTGCCTGCTCAGCGGCTCAGGCAGAGAAGCTATCGCGGCCTGTCCTTGTGGAAAGGCTTGCAGGATGCCTTGAAGGTAGGCACGCAGGGGCATCTTATGGAGAGAGCGCAGAAGCGAACTCAAGAGCCTGGCCATTGTCTCGCCCTCATCTAGAAAGGGGCGCAAATAGCCCTCAGCGTAGGTCTGAGCAAGCAATGTGTGTAGGGTTTGTCGAGCCTGGGAACTCTTGCCCAACTTCTCATAGACTAGCGCTAAAAGAGCCTGAGCCTCGAACGATATCCTCTGATGGCCAGCGGGTAGGGCCTGGTTTAGCAGCGCTTGTAATGTTGCCAGCGCTACCTCTTCTCTGCCTTCTAAGTAATGAGCGCGAGCTATAACCAGTCCTCGCTGGGCAGAAGAAAATGGAGGCAGTGCTTCCACGAATTGTGCAGAAGCGGCTGTCCAATGCTGGACCGTGGCCAGATCGTTAGTGGATAGTGAGAGCCGAACTTGCCAGGTAAGCACATCCTGGAAAAGTGGTGAGGCATGATCATATGGTTGTGCTGTTTGAAGATGGGTAAGGAGTGCATTCAAGTGCTGTAATGCTGCTTTTGATTCGCCCCTGGCGTGCTGTATTCTGGTCAGGAGAAGAGTAGCCTGGACCTCATGAAATTCGTAAGCCAGGCTATGGCCGATATCCTTGACCTCTTCAGCCTGCTGTTGGGCAATATCGAGCTCATTATGCTCATAGCAGATGCGTCCCAGGCCAAGTAGTGAGTGGCAAATACTGCCGCTATCGATCTGCTCTCTGGCTTCAACGAGCGCTTGCTGGTAGTACTTACGAGCAAGATGTAGTTTGCCTTGTTCGAAAAACGTAGTTCCAAGCATATTTGCCGTTGTTCTTCTCAGCTTGAAGTACCGATTCTCTGCGGTTTCACACAGAGCAAGAGCTTCCTCTAACATCCTCTGCGCTACATGAACATTTCCTTTAAAGAGCAATTCGGCCTTTCCTACAACGCTCAAACTCAGACTCCGCCAGGTTGTTTGCTCCTCTTTCAACCAACTTAGTGCCTCGCGACCAAAGTGAGCTGCTTGAATGGCATCATCTTGCCGCCAGGCCACAAGGGCGCGCAAAGCGAATACTTCTCCAAGCCTGGGCAGGTTGGCCTCGGCGCGAAAGCTCTGTTCCGCCATCTGCAAGAACTTGCTTAGCAGTAGCTCCGTAGATGGGGTCAGTCGAGGTGAGATAACTACGGATAGAAGGGCAGTTACGTATGTCAGGCAGAGAGTTGGATGCTGCTGGAGGAGCGCCTCGGGGAGCTGTCCTAGCCAGCGATAGAGAGTGTGGTATTCTTTGGCTTGCTGATATGCATATGGAGCAGCCAGATGTCGCTCGATTAAATCTGCGGCACGTGCATGATCCTGAGCTTGAAGGGCGGCCTCTATCGCATCTGTGTAGAGGTTATGTTCTTCATACCAGCGGCAAGCTCGGGCAGAAATGATACGCAATCGATCGTCACCTAAACGGGGACGAGCTTCAGCTTGCATGGCTTCGGCAAAGGGTCCATGATAACGAAACCATGTACCGTTGCTATCGAGTGCCTCTAGAAAAAGATTTGCATGTTCCAGCGTTTCGAGAATGTATTGACTGTTGTTTATCCCTGTTACAGCTGTACAAAGCTGAGCTGTTAAGCGACTAAGGACACTTGTCTGAAGAAGAAACTGTTGCAACGGCTCTGGCTGAGCGTTGAATACCTCGGCAAGAAAATATTCCTGGAAGGCGTGCGGTCCTTTGATAAGGTGCCATAACGGAAGGGTAGTTGGCAATTTCTGATTTTGCGAATACCCATTTCCCGTTGTAAGTGGCAAAAGACCATTCTTCCCGGCACATTGAGATGGGATCGAAATCAGAGAATCTTTAGTTTCCAAGAGCCTGACTGGCTCGCGAAGCGCAACCTGGAGCAGGCGGTGGCCTGCCGCCCAACCTTCCAAATGCATGCTGATATATTGAACTATTTCCGCCGCTGGACGTTCCTGGTAGATGGACTGGAGAAAGCTGGCGGTCTCCTCCTGGGTGAAACGTAGAGCGGAGGTGCGCAATTCAAAGAGGTCATTGCGAGCTCGTAGCCGGATCAGGGGAAGCGGTGGATCATGGCGGCTGATAAGAAGCACATGAAGGCCAGCAGGCAAATAATCAAGGAAGAAAGTTACGGTCTCCTGAAGCCGAGGAGAGGTGATAACCTGATAATCATCAAGGATCAAAATACCTCGCTGCTTGCTTTGGGATAATGAGTTCAAGAGAGTTGTCAAAGCGCTTTCAATAAAGCGCGGCTCAAAAGGAGCTTGAGAAGCGGCATGCAACAGAGATAGGGCTGTATGTACTAAATCTTTATGAAATGTCTGGCAAGCCATAGTGAGATATCGCCAGAAGCGCACAGGATCATTATCTCCCGGGTCCAGCGAGACCCAAGCAACCGGAGGAAAATCTTCCTCTTTGCTGTGCCTTGCGATCCATTGACCTACCAGTGTTGTCTTCCCAAAGCCGGCAGGAGCTGAAATCAGCGTTAGGCGATGCTCCAGGCTTTTATCAAGTAGAGTCAGCAAGCCCTCACGTAAGATGAGCGAAGGGTGTAATTGGGGCAGGTGCAATTTAGGGATGAGCAATGCATCCTGTAGCGAATACGGGAAACTGTTGTGCTGCTGAGGCAGATCTGTTGCCAGCGTGTCTGAGGGTGTTTGTAGAGAACTTGTAGTTTCCAACACTTCTTTATTCTGGGCTTGTCTGACCTTCTCCGGTGAGGACAGCAGAGACTTGGCGGCTGACTCTAAACGTGCGAAGGTAATATCATCTGTGCGCCCAACATACTTTTTGGTCGTACGTTTTCCCACGTGCCGATAGGCATACCAATATCCGCCTTTGCCCCGTGGTCGCGTTTCATTGAGCAAGGTAAGCTGTCCCTCTTTGCCTTGAAAAGAGAAGGATGTATGCAGGGCCAGGCGTTGGTGCCAGTAAGATGTTGCTTCGGGTAATATAGATTTTTCAGCACGCTTTATGTCATGCCAGAGGTACTGCTGCTGCTCCTGCAACCAGATCAGTGCTGCTTGTGTTGTCCTTGTCATAAAGCTGCCTCATAATGAAAAGATTGGTTACCCAACAATTCTGTGAAGAGTATATAATCTGGCGAAACTTAATGCAAGCGTTCCCCAACAACATGAGCAGTATTAAAAGGAGCTAGAAGCGCTCTAGCCCTTGTCCTGAATAGCAACGAATTCGTATAAGAGAGGTTTAAGGCGGGCACCAAGTGTGGTATCGTATTGCTCAATCTCCCTAATTAAACATGCTGTTGCGGCCGAGAGAGCTCGACGCAATTCGGGCTCTTCGAGCGAGCGTACAAGCGTATTGGCAAGTGGATTGGTAACGGCTACGGGAAGCTTATCGACGCCACGTCGGTGAGCAGATCTTTCCCCTAGGCGAATGCACGAGAGCTCAAAGGTGTGATTGCGAATCTCACTGATCCAGTATTCGGCCTGCCATGGTTTGTGGCGCTCGATACTGGAGTGAGCGTGAAGGACATGGTGCCAGCCAAGCCCGATGATATGCCTGATATCGGCTGAGGGAGTGGATTGTAGGCGCTGAGCCTTACCGAAGAGTGTGTGGAAATGTGGGCCATAGGCGCCGAAGTCATCTTCGGGAGTTACCGATACGTCGGCCTCCAGTCCATTCGGTAAAAGGAATACCCGATAGATACTGGACCTCACGTACAGATCAAAATAATCTAGGACGCCAAATTCTTGCGCAAGAGCTTGTGTCCAGTCAGCAATAACCGTTTCAATCGGGTTTCCGCTAGCGATGCCAAAAGTAAGATCGATATCGGACCAGGTATCCTCAGTTCCGGCGGCTGTAGATCCTATGAGCGCGCCGCCAGTGACCCGTGAGTCATTTTGCGCCATTTCCAGAATGTAACTTCGCACGCCATCTCGTTGTCTCAGTGTGAACATGATGACCTCCTGTTGTGTTGTTGGCCAGCTTTATTATAGACCACATATGCATAATGGGGTGGGTCAAATAGGCAGGGCTTTGAGAAAAATATTTCTCCTCAAAAAGATGTCGAAAATAGAACCTGATATCTTGCTGTCAGGTTCCTGATGCGAGTAACGCTAAGCCTTCAGATCCCAACCTCTATAGTATGTAGATGCTAATAAACGCTTGTTGAACAACTCATTATGCGGAGCAGAATACCCCATCAGCTATTCTACTTTAGAGTGTTGTGATATGTCAATACATTGCACTTTTTTAGGATAACAAAAGCGGTACATGTATCGACAGGAGCGCCATTGGCAACCCTTAGCGTAGAGGAGCAACTGCACCTGATCTCTCGTTTCTTGAGAGATGTTATTGCCAATCTTTATTGGTGGCTAAGATTACAAGACAACGCCAAAGCGTTCAGCCAGGGTGTTAAGAAAATCCTCCTCTGAGCTTAAGATGCGTTCCTCCTTGTTTCCATGTATGGTTGTGATCAGGCGCAAGTCTTTAAGCGTGATGCGCCCTGTTGGCATAGCAAGCGAACAGATGCGATTATGGGTAAAATGGGATTCCGGCGAAGTTTGGTAATAGTGGCAGCGCTCTATGAAATCAGAAAGACTATGAGGCTGCAGGGTGAAGCGATACTCGGTTTCCCATAAACCAGCAGCTGTGCGCTTTTGCATGATCCAGTAAGGATGGTTGCGTTGCAAGCGATAGGCTTGTTCGCCTTCGATGTGTTCTAGATCTACTTGTAGCCTTAGTGGACTGCGGAACGAATCGCCATTTCCAACATCGGCTAACCAATCCTCCGCGAGATGTACTAGAAGTGTTGGATGGTCGATCTCGGGGCCAAACTCGTCTGCGGAGTGGGCCATACTGGCTGAGACCATGGTGACATCAAAACCTAGCGCGCGCAATAGGACGGCAAACAAGCCATTGAGTTCGTAGCAGAAGCCACCACGTCTCCGCTTCACAACTTTCTCGTAGAGGGCCTCCTCTTGCAAAACGATGGGCTGATGGTAATGAAGCGAAAGATTCTCGAATGGGACAGCTAGCATATGCGCAGTATGCAATGCCTGTAGTGTCTGAAGTGTTGGCTCAAGTGGACCTTGATAATGCAAGCGTTGAAGGTAAGCATGAATATCCAATATTGTGCTCCTTGACTGGCTGGACTTTTCTGTATATGTTGCCTCTACTATAGGTACTTTCAGGGCCAAAATATAGGCAAAAAGGAAGGATTTTCTGCTTTGCAGACTTAAAAATGAAGCGGTCAGCAGGACTTAGCCTTATAAAATGAGACCAGTAAAGTGGAAATTGATCTGACAGGTTTCAGAAGTTAGAGTAAAATATGTGCCGTATCAAGGCAGGCATACTATTTAACAGCACTTGGTTTTGCAGAGAGCTTTATTCTCAAGAGCGACCATCCTCAGCTAGAAAAGCTTCGAGAGCAGCTTCGCTCAGAACTCTGATAAAGGAACCATTCCAGCGTCTTCAATGTTCTAAATTTGCCGTTCAGCACTGACTAACGTATAGCCAGTGCTGAACGGCGAAACTGGGAAAAGCGTTACTCCAGAAAATGGCGCTCCTGAGTACGCATTGACTCCCATTCTGTACGCGCAGCTTGTACAGAAGGCATCTCGCTGACCTCGGCCACCGGGACATCCCACCAGCCATCGTAGCTATCTATACCCTGATAGCGATCATTTTGAATATAGATAACAGAGGTGCGATCAGTTGTCTGGACAGTCTTAAGCGCGGTTACAAAGTCGGCATATGTCTGGCATACGATCACCTCAGCGCCCAGGCTAAGAGCGTTGGCCGCCAGATCAACAGGCAAGATTTGGGCTTCATCCCCTGCGGTATCGGTAGGGAGAGAGCCATTGTGGGGATAGAGATAGCGCGTACCAAAGCCTTGCTGGCCAAGGGAACGGCTCAGCGAGCCAATACTCTTGAAACCAGCATTATCGAACAGAACGATGATCAGCTTATAGCCTTCCTGAAGCGAAGTAACGATCTCGCTGTTCATCATCAAGTATGATCCATCGCCGACCATTACATACACATCGCGCTCTGGGGCCGCCATTTTTGCGCCCAGGCCGCCGGCAACCTCATAGCCCATGCAGCTATAGCCATATTCTAGATGATAGTTTTTGGGATTGCGAGCTCGCCAGAGCTTATGTAGGTCGCCTGGTAAGCTTCCTGCCGCACATACCATAATAGCTTCGGGCGAGCTATTTTCGTTCACTGCGCCAATCAACTCGCCCTGACTGGGTAATGGCGCGTGACGAATGGCATAGATGCGCTCTACCTCGGCATCCCACTCCGTATGAAGTTGTTCGGCCTGCATGCGGTACTCGGGAGCAACAGAGTAGCCGTCAAGTTGACCAAGCAATTCTTCTAGCGTAACCTGTGCATCCCCCACTAATGGCAAGGCTAGATGTTTTGAGGCATCAAAGGAAGTCGTATTGATATTGATGAAACGGACAGAGGGATGTTGAAAAGCAGTCTTGGAGGACGTCGTGAAGTCGCTATAGCGCGTACCGATCCCAATAATAAGGTCTGCATCGCGAGCCAGGCGATTCGCGGCGGAGGTGCCCGTAGCTCCAACGGCTCCCAGGCTCAGCGGATGGTCATAACGCAGGCTACCCTTACCGGCCATAGTTTCGCCCACAGGGATGCCTGTTTGATCCACAAAACGCTGTAAAGTAGCTGTTGCCTCTGAGTAATGGACACCACCACCGGCAATGATCAGCGGTCGCTGGCTAGAACGAATCCAGGCGGCGGCCTCTTTTAGGGCGCTTAGATCGGCTCGGTTACGCGAGATGTGCCAGATGCGTTTACGGAATAAAGCTTCTGGATAGTCGTAAGCCTCAGTCTGTACATCTTCTGGAAGAGCAAGAGTAACGGCTCCGGTTTCTGCTGGATCGGTGAGCACGCGCATAACCTCGGGCAGAGAAGTCAGAATTTGTTCCGGGCGTATGATGCGATCCCAATAACGGCTTACTGGCCGAAAACAATCATTAACAGAAATATCTTGTGTTTGTGGAGCTTCAAGTTGCTGTAACACAGGAGCAACGTTGCGACGAGCGAAAAAATCTCCGGGCAGAAGCAAGACCGGCAAGCGATTGATAGTAGCCAATGCTGCACCAGTGACCATATTAGTTGCGCCAGGACCAATAGACGAAGTGCATACAAAGGTCTGCAAGCGGTTCTTAGTTTTGGCATAAGCTGCGGCAATATGTACCATTGCCTGTTCGTTGCGAGCCTGATAATAGCGGAACTCAGGCATCTGCTGTAATGCCTGGCCAATGCCCGAAATATTGCCATGTCCAAAGATCCCGAAGCAGCCAGCAAAGAAAGCTTGTTCCTTGCCGTCGCGCTCCACATATTGGTTCTTGAGAAAGGCAATAGTAGCCTGAGCTGTCGTCAGACGTTTAGTGGCCTGTCTGGCCATACAGTTCCTCCTAACCTGTCAGGGGCCAGATGACAAGCCCTAAGACTCGCGTGGCCCTGCATAATATTGCTATTACCTCGATACAGGTGGGCGTAAGATGAATTGAGGCTATGCCTGATGTGCGGAAACATGCCTCACACACTGGCTGATTGTACTGGTTGTACAATCCCATCCCTTGACGAGGCGTATCGAAAATTCAGAGGCAAAGGCATTCCCTGCCCCAGGTTATTATATACCTTCGATTGGGAAAGGCGACACCTATCAAACGAGAATTATATTGTTGATGGCCTTCTAGCAGGCGTTGAGGAAGCGAATCGGGTCAGATAGTGGAGAATTGCTATTGAATGTGACATAAGGTTGTCCCCATTCATACGCTATACTCTTGCCAGAAAGTAGCCTAAGGAAAGTTAAGGAACAAGAGGAGAGGAAATAGGTCCTCATCTCAATTAGCTATCAGCGCACTGCTGGAAAGGGGCAATAGTCGTGACAGAGCATTCCATTTCCCATATTGAGATACCCGCCGCAAATCCGAATGAGGCAGGTACGTTTTATCATGATGTGTTTGACTGGCAGACGGCAACCAATCAGGAGCACAATTATGTAAAATTTCAGGCGGCTGGCGGCCTGGGTGGAGGATTCGCTGGGCCAGGAGAGCCTACCTATAAGCCAGATAGGTTAATGGTCTATATCCAGACCGACGACATTGATACTACGCTTGCCAAAATAGAAGCGCATGGAGGAAAGACTGTGCTTCCCAAAACAGAAATTCCGCATGTTGGCTGGTGGGCCATCTTTTCCGACCCGGCTGGCAATCATCTTGGGCTTTTCATCCGGCGTTCCGAGAAATAGCTTGAACTATGGCGACCTGAGCTTTTACAAGAGCTCAGGTCATTTCTATAGACAATATGTAGAAGTTTGCAATGCTTGTTTAGCAGCGGGTGACACGTGGAGGAGATGATCGCTGTAGCTCGCCTCAAGCCTGCGTTATGCTCAAGAAAAGCAGCAAAGGTATTTGTGCCACCGAGGCAAAAGCAGTGTGAGCGCTCTAAGCCTTTTTCTGACGAGAAGCCAGGGCCTCTCTAATGTTGGGCAGTGAAGAGATTAGCGCGGTAAGCCCCATCTCTTCAGCCAGAGCGGTTGCCTTTCGGGTATGCAGCTCAGCGTTTGCCGCATCCCCTTTGGCCAGATAAGCATCTCTGAGCAAGATGTGATCCAGGGGCTGGTAGGGTTTGAAGCTGGCCTCCTCGCGCAATTTTAGAGCTTCCAGACCGAGTTGAAGCGCTTGATCCAGATGGTCATCTTTCAGAGCGTGCACGGCAAGATGGCGCGCAGGCTCAGTCTTTTCGAATGGGTAATCATACTGATCAGCAATCTGGCGCGCCTTCTTATAATATTCAGCTGCCCGATCATAATCTTGCCAGCGCTCGTGTATAACTCCAATCTGGAAGTATGACTCACTGATGCCTCGCTGATTATGTAATGCTTCTCGCAGCTCCAGCGCCTGCTGTTGATAGGCAAGGGCTGTGTTGTATTTCCCACTATCTGGACTATCCAAAATTACTCCAGCGGTCACGTTAACTGAGTAGTGGGCTTGTCCCAGTAAGCTCAAAGCCTCTGCAATAGCCTGTTGATCCTGTATCTCCTCGGCAATCCACCTGGCTTGTTCAAGCGTCGAGAACAGAGCAGGTGTATCTCCAACCCTCAACAGCTGCTTGACGAGCAGGATACGCCCATATAATAGTAGCAATTTAAGACGATGTTGCGGCATAGTTTCCTGGGCTTCAAAAACTTGTAGAGATGTGGTAAGCAAGTGCCGGGCATCATCTAATCTTCCAAGAAAAAAGTAGGTTCTGGCGACCTCGTAGAGCGCATCTAGCGCAACCTTATAATATTTAGCAATCTCCTCGTGCTCTATTCCTGATGAACTCATGTCTAGCTCCTTTAATCTCCATGAAATTTTCTATCAGTTGCTTAACCAGGTAATCCTTGCCTATAATAGTAGGGCCCGGTCTTTGTATGAGCAATACACAACCCTATATATTTGTTGAATATTGAACATAGAAGCAAACTTGTTGAGTCATAAAGGAATAGATAGCTTAGTGATCTGCTGAAAAATTAAGCAAAGATGGAGGCTGATAGATGGCTGCCACAAAAAGACGCATGGATCGACGGGTACAACGAACGCGCCAAATGCTCCAGCAGGCATTTGTTGAAGTTGTGCGCGAAAAGGGTTTTGCCGCGACGAGCATTCAGGATATTACCGATCGGGCTAATGTCAATCGTGGGACGTTTTATCTCCACTTTGCAGATAAATATATGTTAGTCGAGGAATTTATTCGTGAGGATTTTCAGCACCTTATGGAGCGAATACTCCCTCCAGCGGCACGCTGGGATAGAAGGACATTACATTTGCTCATAGAAAGCATGTTGAGTTATTTTGAGAGAAAATATCAACACCAACAGCATGTGCCGCCCGCTCTGGCACCATTGATTGAGCGCGCAATTCATGAAGAGCTAACAGCGCTACTTCTACGCTGGCTGAGACAAAGCGAGAGCGAGGTGCGCCTGAAAGTACCGAAAGAAACCATTGCCCGTGTGGTGAGCTGGGCAATTTTTGGCTCCGTGATCCAATGGAGCCAGGAGGAAAGTACAACCTCCTTAGCCCAAATGACTCAGGATATCTTGCTTGTGATCGCCGAAGGAGTGGGGCATCTAGCGCCTGAAGTGCTACCCGAGTAGTGTTTTTTTCCGTTTTTCTGCCTGGATGCCTGATTTTCAAGCTATGCAGAAGAGGAATTCTGTTAAGTTCCAAGCTATAGTTATAAAGCCGGTTTTCTTTGTATAATCGGTCTAACAGTTAGGTCATAAAAGGAGTCATGAATGAAACACCCAGACCATATTCAGCTTATTTCGCCTGCGACGTTAGCTTCTACACCTGGATATTCGCATGTGGCAAAAGTCACAGGTGGGCAGACAATCTATGTTGCCGGGCAGGTTGCGCTTGATCCCTCAGGAAACCTCGTTGGACCTGGTGACTTTCGTGCCCAGGCCCAACAAGTATTTGAGAATATCAAAGCGGCTCTTGCCGCCGCTGGCGCAGATTTTAGCCACGTAGTGAAGCTAAATATATATTTGCTAGATCGCTCACATTTGCTCCTCTTCCGCGAGGTACGCGATCGCTACGTGAATACGCAATCGCCCCCCATAAATACACTGGTTGAAGTGCGGAGCCTGGCCCGAGAAGAGTTCTTACTTGAAGTCGAAGCGATTGCCAGCTTGCCCGCATAGAAAGGAATTGCATAAGTAGGCTTGCCTAATCACGGCCTACTTATGCAATATGTATCGTTTCTGATATAGAGCATTGACTAAGGGCAAGAAATGGCAAACTTGTGATAATGAACAATAGTCGAAGGAGCATTTACCAAAGTCTAGTATGCGTACAATATTTGGATGGGTGAGGCGGAAGGTACGCGCTTCATTCAAAAACGCCTTAAGATCTTGATTCTTGCTAAGACGCGTTGGCAACAGCTTTACTGCGGCTCGTGATCTATCATATAGATGCTCTCCCAAATAGACCTGACCTGAGCCCCCTGATCCCAGAAAACGTAGAAGTCGGTATTCTCCGAAGCGTTCTCCTATGAACTCATTTTCGTCTGGCATCTTTGCTTCTCCGCAAGTTCTTACATGCTAGTTTTAGATAAGCTTCTATTAGAATAAGAGCTAAACAATTAGAAGTCAAGGTAAATCATTATAACGATTATTTTCTATAGATCACAAAAAATCAAGAATTTATAGCAGAAAATATTGATAACAGCATCACAGAATCCAGGGTGGTCCATTATGAAAATTAAAGAAGAAAATGGGCATGCAGTCGGAAAGCTATCTGGTATACAACTTTTACCTGGTGGAGATAGGGGACATGGGAGATGAGCCGGGAAGGCGCGTAATGAGGTTGGTACAATTAGAGGCAGCTGAGATAGGTACAAACACCTACAAGGTAGGTCTCCAAGTGCTCATTCACTGGTGCGCTGCTGGACGAGCGCAATAATCTCTTCCTGAAGAGAATTTCTGTCTTGCTGGTCATAATCAGAGCGCGCTTGCTCGACCTGCTCTATATATTGATCTGACCAATCGCGCAATGCATAAATCGGTTCTATGAGGGTTCGTCCTAAAGGAGTGAGCGAATATTCTACCATTGGTGGTATCACCGGATAAATAACACGTTTGACCAGACCGTCTCGCTCTAATTTGCGCAGCGTCTGCGTTAACATTTTCTTTGAAATACCTTCAATCAGGGCCTGTAACTGGCTAAAGCGCTTCTTTTCATGTCTCATAGCTACGATCGTGAGCAAGGTCCACTGATCGGTAAGCAGAGCTAAGCCTCGCCGAGTACGGCAGTTAACGTTTAGCATCTCGGGGCAAGTGATGTCAAAAATATCTTTGTTATTATTTAAGGTTTCCATGAAGTAACTATATCACTTTCTAGTTCCTCCTTACAAGATGGAAGTCTCTCTTCTATAATTAAGGACACAGAGCGGCATATCTCTCCGCTAGATAGAGAGTTAAACCTGAGAAGCAAAGAAGTGATATGACACATAATTGCTAGTGGAAAAATAGAAGGAGAGAAAAGATGGAACCATTACATATTGCTATTCTAGGTGCTGGTACTGTAGGTAATGTACTAGGGAATAAATGGATATATGTCGGGCATAAGATTGCCTTTGGAGTCAAAGATCCTGAGTCGGAAAGAGTGCAAAGCTTGCGCAAGGATTTGGGGGAGCATGTTTTTATTGGCTCGCCGGCACAGGCTTTAGCCAGAGCTGATATCGTTCTTTTAGCTGTTCCCGGCAGCGTGGTGCGTGAGCTTATTGCCGAGCATGCCCAGCACCTTGATCATAAGATAATCATTGATGCCACAAATCAACTTGTGAAAGGGCAAACCGAGGCTACCAAACAATGGCAAGCGACAGGTGCGCTAAACAGTCTGAGTACGTTGCAAGCGTATGTGCCGCATGCTCAGGTCTATCGGGCCTTCAATTCATATAGCTGGGAGACCTTTGCTGACCCCACCTATCAGGGCGTGCAGGCTGATCTGTTCTACTGTGGTCCTGAAGGGGAGAAGCAAGCAATCGTCGAGCAACTTATCTCTGAGATCGGTCTAAACCCGGTGAAGCTGGGAGACCTGGATCAGATCGAAGTGGTCGACAACATCTTACGGCTCTGGGCTACTATTGCCCTGTTCCAGGATAAAGGGCGCGGTAATATCGCCTTGAAGGTTCTGACTCGTTAGGACTGTCAGTAGATGAGAAAGGAAAAATAAAAGTGTCAGAGGAAAATAGCTTCAGAGAGAAAGTCGCCCTGGTGACGGGAGGGAGCACAGGAATTGGTCAGGCTACTTCATTAGCTTTTGCGAGAACTGGGGCTGTGGTTATCATTGCGGGACGAAGGATCATCGAAGGAGAGCAAATAGCGCAGCAGATTCGTGCGGCTGGTGGCAAAGGATACTTCCATCAAGTGGATGTGACAGATGAAGAGCAGGTAAAGGGGCTTATAGAAAACATCGTTGAGACGTATGGACACCTTGATGCTGCATTTAATAATGCCGGTAGCGAAGGCTATCCGGGTCCTTTAATTGAAACAGACGAACAAGCATTTGAGCATACCATTGATGCCAATCTCAAGAGTGTATGGCTGAGCATGAAATACGAGATTCGGCAAATGAAGCGCCAGGGACATGGCGCTATTGTGAACAATGCTTCGACCCTCGCCCATGTTGGAGCTCCAAATATGGCTCTCTATGCAGCGACGAAACATGCTGTTGTAGGCTTGACCAGATCTGCGGCTCTCGAATATGCTACGTCGGGAGTGCGCATTAATGCAGTAAGCCCGGGAGCAATTGAAACTGCAATGGGAGCTCGGGCCTACGGCAATATAGAAGTCTTTCGTAAAGCGCAAGTGCCAGTGCATCCGATGCAACGGGTTGGCTTTCCTCAAGAAGTGGCAGGAGCAGCTCTATTTCTCTGCTCTGACGAAGCATCGTTCATCACAGGCCAGACACTGGGTGTTGATGGCGGCTACCTTGCGCAATAGAAAGAATTTACAGAAAGCGGACTTCATTCCATTTCCACCTTAAGCAGCATGATTCAATTAAACATGCGCTTGCTAACTTGATAAAGCAAGCGCATGTTTGTGTGATGGGGAAACCGAGTCTATGCGTGTGTGGCCAGGGCTTTTTTGACAATTTCATAGACTACCAGATCGTATTCTGTGCGGTTATCTTTGAGCAGATTTAAATCGGTAGGGCTAATCCAGCGGTACTCGCTATTCTTGCTCCATTCTAGCCGGGGATGTTCAAGATCGCCCTCAACCTCAACCAGAAAATCGAACTCACGCCTCTGGCGGCCATCAGCAGCTTCCCAATCAAACGTAGCAACGAGAGCTATCGCGCGCCTGAGCTTCCAGCCAGCCTCCTCTTCAATCTCCCGAGAAAGCGCGTTGTAGAGCTGCTCCCCAGGTTCGACATGTCCGCCGACGAGATCCCAGCAGCCAGGGAAGACCCGCCGCTGAAGAGAGCGCTTTTGAACAAAGATCTTACCTTCTCCATTGAGAACAATCGCGCCAGCTACACACTCTTTGCCCTCTGCCTCAGCTTGTTCTTGCAGCTTATGCAGCTGCTGCATATCTACACCTTCCATATCCATGGTTTTCTGCTATCCTTTCATCGCACCTTCTGATTTACTATTCACCTTCGATCATCTGCCGTAAGTATAGCGTCTACTTTGCAGCGCTTGCTTCTTATCGAGAGAATGGCTATACTCCTGTTTAGGTAACAGCAAGAGCTACCCGAGCTAGAAATCGCAGATATTGAGCTCTGCAGCAGGCCATTAGTGAGCACGAAGATGGCCTTTATCTTTCCTGCAAATGGAGCTACGAACAACGAGCGAAGCGCCGGGCTGAACTGCTTGCCCTTTATGCAGGGCTTATCATGCAGTATCCTGAGCAGGCCAAATCTGGCCGACGTGTCGTAGCGCTGCTAGCAGGTGTGGCATATCGGGCACATATAGCACAGCACTTGATTGAGCAAAGAGAGAAACATATGGAAGAACGAGATGAACGAGGAGCAACAGAGGTTGGTGCAGGTTCCTTCCTCGATAGGCAGGCCGTGGGTGGGAAGCTTGCCCACATGGAATCGAAGGAGGGCAAGGGAACCGAGTCGGAATTGACACTACACCTCCAACTCCCCATGCCAGACCTTCAGTTGCTTTGCCTCGACCACGCGCCAGCCTTGCTTGCGTTCGAGCGGGAGAATCGGGCTTACTTCGCGGCGGTGATACCGGATCGAGGGGACGAGTTCTTCGCCGAGTTCGACACGCGATTTGCGCAACTGCTCGCGTCGCAGGCCAGCGGGACTGATTACTTTCACCTGCTGGTGGCCGAGGGCGGTGAGGTAGTGGGGCGGGTGAACCTCTACGAAGTGGCAGATGGGTCAGCAGAGCTGGGGTATCGGATCGCGCAGAAGGTCGCGGGGCAGGGACTGGCCACAGCGGCGGTAGGCAAGGTGCGCGAACTCGCCGCAACAAAGTATGGGCTTAGCAGGTTGCGGGCGAGGGTTAAACTGGACAATCCGGCCTCGCGCAAGGTGCTTGAACACAATGGATTCGTCGCCGTAGGTGAGCTCATGCTCAACGGCAAGCCAGCCAGATCCTACATCTGCGAGCTCCGATGACGCAACGCACTCTTCTATTCAGGGAAGGGAAGGGTGACAAAGCAAGAGGGCAAACCAGAAAGGCTGCCCTCTTGTTTTAGCCTGATTTAGGTCTGATTTGCACCGTGCTGAGCCAGGATGGCCTTCTTTGGCTGAGCTTCGATGGTGATATCATCCTCGCTTTCGCCATGGATAAATTGCTTTCCACGCATAAGTGAAGAGATCATGGCAATCAGGCATAAACCGGCGGAAATGTAGAATGCTGCATGCAGACCTACCATAAAGGGCGATGAGATGAGATTGGGGAAGAACGTCTTGCCCAGAAGGTTAGCCTGACTTGCGGCCGACAACTGATGGAGCACAGGGGCCGGAATGAGTGTTGCCATAGGGTTATAACCAAGGAAGGCGCCAAAAAGAGCCGCGATGGGTGGTAGATGGGCAATCTGGTTAGCTGTGGCCGTTGGTAAGCCTGCCTGAGTTAACCCTGTCGAGAGCGTCGTGGGCAATGCGGCTGCCAGGCCAAGCGTAACAATGCTAAAGAAGATCGCCATACTGATTACCGAGGCAGCATTCTGCGAAGTTGAGTTCATGCCTGCCGCTGCACCGCGTTGATTAGCGGGAGCGCTGTTCATCAGAGCTGTTGTGTTCGGGACCGAGAAAAGGCCCTGAGCCAAGCCCATCAGAGCCAGCAAGGCAGCGAACCAGAGATAGTTAAAATCTGCAGGCAGGAGGGTGAGCAGAATAAAGCCGAGCACCTGGACAAGAAGGCCAAGAGTGGCCAGCGTCTTGGCTCCCATGCGATCAGAGAGCAGACCGCTGATCGGGCCAACGACAATCATACCAACCATCATCGGCAGCATGTAAATGCCGGCCCAGAGAGGAGTGTCCTCAAAGCTATAGCCGTGGAGCGGTAGCCAGATGCCTTGCAGCCATATAATCAACATAAATTGCAACCCCCCACGGGCAAGGCTAGAGAGAAAATTACTAAAGATGCCAATCGAAAAGGCTCGATATTTAAAGAGCGATAGACGGAACATTGGGTCTGGCACGCGTAGCTCGATAAAGACGAAAGCTATAAGCAGTAACAGACCGAAGACGATAGCGCCGATGACAAAAGGATTGCCCCAGCCGGTTGCGGCATCTCCATAAGGCTCGATACCATAAGTGAGCCCGAGCAGCAGAACGATTAAGCCGACGAAGAAAGTGATGTTGCCCAGCCAGTCGATTTTCTGGTTCCTATTTACCTGGGCCGTCTCGCGCAACTTCATATAGGCCCAGACCGTTCCGAAGATCCCAAATGGTACACTGACCAGGAAGACAAGCCTCCAGTTAACGGCGGCAAGAACACCACCCAGGATCAGGCCGAGAATAGAGCCTACAATGGCCGCAACCTGGTTAATACCCATAGCCATACCACGCTGGCGCGCCGGGAAGGCATCCGTCAAAATGGCTGTACTATTAGCGAAGAGGAAACTCCCTCCAATAGCCTGGATGATACGGAAAATGATCATCTCTAGCGCTGCCGTATCTCCGGTACCTGGCGTGAGAAAGAGCAGAATACTTCCTACAGTGAAGACAGCAAAGCCAAGGTTATACATGCGAACGCGCCCGAACATATCAGAAATGCGCCCGAACGTAACCAATAATGTTGCCATCACGACCATATATCCTAACAGCATCCATAGTAGGTAATTGGTTTGACTGGGGTCAAGTGGATTAATGCCGATCCCATCAAATATAGCTGGCAGAGATATGAGAACAATATTGGAGTTAATCGTAGCCATTAAGACGCCAAGCGTCGTATTCGAGAGCGCTATCCATTTATAGCGCGGCCCTATGGCCTGCGAGTTACTCGATTGTGACATGCTTCTTACTCCATACACTTCTATCAGTAGATATACATGAATATGTTTGTGAAGCAATAAAAGTGGTGGGTTGGATACTAGTCTGGCTTGATCGAGAACTGAACTTGTTAAGAGCCATTGCTGTCATCGTGTTGTGCTTATCCCCAAAGCTAGAAGAGGCAAGATACAACCTTACTCACGTCTGGCAATGCCTTGCAGATAGATATGCAATAATTCATCGGGCTCTGAGGCATAGCGATTCAGAAATTGATCGGTTACGCTTTGGGCTCGCAGCATACCTAGAAACCCTTTGAGCATAGTAGCCGTAGCGATATCTGGCTGAAATTCTCCATCAGCTTTGCCGTGCTCAATGATCGTGGTCAAGGCAGCAGAGAAAGCCTGCGCGCTTTCTAGCATTGCATCCTGGCGTGCAAGCATGGCTCTCTGAGCTTCAGGACTGTTGCCCATTGCATAGAGTACCTGCACACGACGACTGAAAAAATCAGTATTGATGAGAAGATGAAAAACCTTGCCAAGTTTCTCTGTCGCGCTCCCCGTAGCGTGGCAGATCTCTTCAACTGGCGGGACGATCCGGCGAAAGTCGCGTTCAAGAATTGCTACTACCATCAAATCTTCCTTGCTAGAAAAGTGCGAGTAGATGGTTGCCGTGCCGATTCCTACACGTGTGGCGATCTCGTCCATTGAAGTATCGCGATACCCTTTTTCCGTGAATACTTGCTCAGCTGTCTGAAGGATCAACTCCAGGCGCTCTTGGCGCTGTTTCTGACGTAAGGAGCAGACCGCGCTGTCCGTACCCATCTGTTTTCATCCTCTTCCCTCTGGCCAAAGCGAACCAGGATTGTGTATCAAACCATCATCATTTTATGACTTCCGAGTCAAATTATAAACTATGTTTTGAGCACATGTCAAGTAATGGAGCGGGAAAAATTTGTTCCTGTTGCACTCATTCCAATTTGCGCTTGAGACGATGGATTGCTTTATCCTCGGGCATCAGATGCTCTTTTGCTGGGAAGGCATCGGTTCCATGCTCATCTGTGGGCTACGGACTTTCGCTCTACGGGATTTTCGGTTTTTTCGTCGGCGGTCTGGGTGATATATATTGGCATACGCTCTTCGGTTTTGAGAACAACGTAGATGCCCAGTACAGCCCAACCCATCTTTTGCTGTTCGTATTCGGATTCTTTTTCACAATGGGTCCTTTACGTTCTCTTTATATCCGCAAGACCCGAGATACTCTTCTGGATAAACTGCTCGTATTTGGAGCAGCGTGTCAATTGCTCATGGCAATTGATCAGCTTATGCAAACCGTTCATCCGTTTGTCGATTTCTGGCCCTTGCAATACGCAGTCACCAATGTACTCGGTCAAAGATTGGGTATGGCTTCAGTCTTCTTGCAAACGGTCATTATGATGAGCGTCAACTTCTATATCATACGGCGCTGGAAGCTACTTCCTGGCTTCTTCACGCTACTAACAACCATCAACTACATCCCACTTGGCTTTATGCCGGACCATCCTGTCCCAACTATCTTTATGGGCTTCCTGGTCGGCCTGGTTACCGATATTGCGTACTTCATTCTGCGCCCTTCGTTTCAGCGGGTAGCGGCATTGCGTCTCTTTTCCTTTGTTGTGCCTGCATGCTGGATGATCATTTATATGCTGACGTTGTGTCCATTAGCGACGGGCATTTCCTCTGGAGCATGCATCTGGCGGCGGGCGCTGTAGTTCTGGCAGGAGTGACCGGTGCATATCTCTCCTGCGTGGTTGCTCCTACAACGCAACCCATCAGTACACAGCAAGAGACATAACCTGGCGAAACAGCGCTGCGAATGGAATCTACCGGGAGGGAACAATGGTCAGCGGAATTGCCAGTGGAAAGGAATGGAGATATGAGTACCATCAATTCATTGGTGCGCAACCACAGCTGGTCCCAGATACTATCGAAACACTTCTCCTGGGTGTTTCTGGGAGCCTGCTACTGGTTGATACTGGGGATAACGCTTGATACATGGGCACACAGACATATCAAGCTGGAGACCTTTTTTACCCCCTGGCACGGCGTACTCTATTCGGGTCTGCTGGCGGCAGCATTGGCGCTGCCAGGCGTGATTCTCATGAATCGGTGGCGTGGGCTTTCCTGGAAGGAAGCGCTGCCAACTGGTTATGATATGGCGATACTGGGTCTGATCGGATCATTCATAGGAGGGATAGGAGATATGTTCTGGCATATCTTCTTTGGCGTTGAGCAGCTTATCGATGCTCAATTTTCGCCTACCCATATGCCCTTATGCTTTTTTTTGGCTTTATTGTTGTGAGTCCTTACCGCTCACTGCATATTAATGCCAGGGCAACCTCGCCAATCCTTCTTGCTCTCGCCTATAACCTTCTTCTTACGTACTGGTCGCTGATTACACCGGCCATACATCCATACAGTGATTTCTGGCTCACCAACACGCCAAAAACTGATGAGACGGGGCAGGTGCTCGCTGTCGCCTCGTATCTCATACAGGGGGCTTCCTGGCAGTTCTCACGATGTATACAATACGGCGCTGGAAGCTATTTTTTGGCTTCTTTACCTTTATATTGACGTTGAACGCCATTACGCTCGCAGTGCTGAAAAGCCATTTGATCGCTATTCCCATAGGGCTGATTGCTGGCCTCCTGATCGATTCTGCGTATCATTTTCTGCGCCCTTCGCTAGCAAGAAAAGAGCATTTTCGCATCTTAATCGCGCTCGTCCCTACCATATGGCTCATTACCTATACCATCGTATTGTCAGTAGTATATGGTAGTGTGTGGAGTATGCATATGCTGGTCGGCTCTGTCGTGGTGACTGGTATGCTGGCCTGGCTCATTTCTGGCCTGATGTACTTACCACCTCTACCAACAGCAGCTTCGCTCGAAGAGCAGTAAACCTCAATAAAGACTGCTGTATGAGAAATGCCAAATGTGGATGGTTTACACACATCCACATTTGACGTTTTTGTAACAGCTTTCGTTGGTAGGAGTCCTGGCATAATTATTTCCCGGACCCTATTTCTTCTATCTGGCTATACCCACTGACTATCTGAGGATTTTCGCTGATTGGCTGGCAATCTCTGCTGTCTTCCTGAAGTTTCTGGTGCACCTGGGCGTCCTTGCCAACCGACTGAGCGTCTTTGCTGTCAGGCGGGCTATCCTTATCGCCCGACTGAGCGCCTTTGTGGGTCGAGGAGCGAGGGACATCACGCAGTAGCAAGGCGATTAGAATGCCGCAGGCCGAGAGCGCTATCAGTAACCAGATGGTGTCATGGAAACCAGCTACAGCAGCTTCTCCCAGTTTCGCCCGGATAGAGGCGGGTAGACTTGTCACCGATGTGTTGGGCGCAAACCCTGATGCCTGGAGTACCGCGCTGGTTCGCACCTGTTCACGTACCAGGAAAAAGGTAGAGAGTAGCGCTATTCCCACAGAAGCTCCCAACCGCTGTGCGACATTGAACAGCGTATTGCCATCCGCTACCTCAGTTGGCCCAAGGCGATCAATTGCAGCGTGTAGCAGAGGCTGGATCACCATACCTAGCGCGAAGCCGCGTCCACACAATATGAGCGCAATGGCCCAGGCTGGCGTAGTAATATTCACCACTAACAGCAGGGCGGTGCTGGCCGTCAGTATGATCATACCCAACAACGCGCTCAAGCGAGTGGGTAAGCGATGTCCTACCACAGTTCCCAGACCGGTTACCAATGCCTGTGGCAGCAGTACCACACCGGCGATCAATGCCGAGAGTTGCTGTATCTCCTCCATATAGAGGGGAGCTAGGAACAGCATCGAGAAGAGCACCACCGCAGTCAACACACTGAGACCAATCGCCAGTGCCGACTGAGAATGACGGAGCAGTTTGAGATCGACAGCGGGATGAGGATGGCGCAATGCCCAGACCACGTAGAGCGCCAGCAAGAAAGCACCACCCAACAGCAACGGCCAGACCGTTATCGTGAGCCAGCCCTGATCCGGTCCCTGCGTGGCCCCCAGCAGTACGAGCACCAGCCCTGCGGCCAGCAACACGATCCCCAGAGGATCAAATGGAGCCGCAGTGCGGGGTGGACCTGCAGTGCGAGGCATGCTAATTACGCCAAGCATACCAAGAATTCCAATCGGCACATTCACCAGGAAGATCAACGGCCAGCCACCCACGTGCAGCAACAACCCGCCAGCCGCCGGTCCAATTGCCGGAGCGAGGAACAGCATCATGCCAGCGGCTGGTGGTAAGCGCCGACGCTTGCCGCCTTGCTTGCTCAGCAACATATTCAACGCCAGAGGAATCAGAGGAGCACCCAGCAATCCCTGCACCACGCGGGCCGCAATCAACAAACTAATGTCAGGCGTGAAGGCGCACAGCGCTGAGCTGGCGGTAAAGCCTACCAGGCTGATGAGATAGACGCGTCGGGTGCCAAAACGTTTCGCCAGAAAGGCGCTGGCTGCCAAACCAGCCGCCAACGCGAGCAGATAGGCGCTCAAGATCCATTGCGCAGCTTGCAGAGTAGTATGTAACTGATTGGCGATAACTGGCAAGGCGACTGTGACAATATTGGAGTCTACCGAACTCAGAAACGGGCCAGCAATCAACCCAACCTGCGTTGCAATCGGCAGTCCATCCGAGACTTTTGTCGAGAGGGTGCGCGTCATCTTGTTTCTACCTCCTTTATAAGAGAGCTGAGCCAGGCCAGCTCATGCTGCAACTGTTGCTGCTGAAATGAGAGAAAATGCGCTACATAGAACAACTGTGAAGCATTATTCTCGCTGACGAGTTTCTGAGATTGCTCCAGATGCTGCAGATGATGTCGTAGCGCCTGCTCCCGTGTAGTAAGGATCGCAAGGCGAGCACGAGGCTCAAGCAAATGAAAGTATGCCACTCGCGAACCGAATTCAGCATCGCTACGCGCAATCTCAGGGGGGAAGTCTTGCAGAAGATCCTGAAGCACTTCCAAACCGCGATCAGTGATAGAGTAGATGTGTCGATCAGGCTTTCCCAATTGCCGTTCGACCTCACGAGAAACCGCTCCCATCTCCTCAAAGCGCCGTAAAGTGGGATAGAGCTGGTTGGCATTGATCGTCACCGTTCCACCTAGAATGCGTTCCACCCGCCGCTTGAGTTCATAGCCATGATATGGTTGAGAAGTTAGCTCGGCAAGAATGAGAATGTCTACATACATTGAGATGCCTCCCTGGATTAAAATGTTTTAGATTCAACCAATCTATATTAATTTGATATAGATTATTTTAACCTATAAAAAGAGAAGAAATCAAGAGAAAAATGCTTGAATCTGCCATTCCTTCCCCAAAGGCAAAGATAAGCGGGAACTACGGATAGGGAAATTACCGGAAAAAGGGCATATTGGTAGCAAATAGAGCCAGGAGGCGCTCACTTGAAGAAAGAGGGCGTCATCGGGATAGCGAATCTGGAGAATAAAAGAGATGAACAGCACAAATGACTATGACGTACTGATCTGTGGAGCTGGCGTTGGAGGTCTGGCGCTGGCCGTGGCTCTGGGGCAGCAGGGACGGCGAGTTCTGGTGATCGACAAGCGGAGCAAAGAAACGCTGGTGCATCGCGGAGAGTTTTTGCAGCCTCGCACGTTGGGGATCTTACAGAACTGGGGTGTGCTTTCAACCCTACGAACACGAGGAGCGCTGAACATTCGTGCAATGCAGGCGAGTAGCGCCAATGGTGCTTTTATGGGCCAGCTGAACTATGAGCTTCTCCCCGGCTCGTTTAACTATGGCATGGTCCACTACTACCACGAAACCAAGTCTGCCCTTTATAAAGAGGCGAATTCGCTGGTCGAGATACGCGATAACACGCAATGTGTCGATCTGCGCTTCAATTCGTATGGAGAAGTGATTGGAGCCCGACTGCTCGCAGGGCAGAAGGAATACGAGGTCAGCGCTCGCCTGACAGTCGCAGCTGATGGGCGAACCTCTCAATTGCGGCGCTGGATGGGCATTTCTGCTTCGATGTACGAGTATCCCCATCAATTGCTGGGGCTGGATCTGGAGCATGTGTCGCATCTGGAACCGGTGATGAATGCGTTTCTCTCCAGCAAAGGGGTGCGCGTACTCTATCCGATGCCGGGGCAACGTGCACGTCTCTATGTACAGGTTGAGCGGGGCGAGTTGGCGAAGATCAAACAGCAGGGGATGGCAAGCTGGCGCGAGCAGTTGTTAAGGGACACGCCAGCGCTCCAGGTGATCGCGGAGCAGATACCTGACGATTTTGCGGGCGCACAATTGCAGGGGGCCTGGAATTTTTGCTCTCCGATCTGGACGCGTCCCGGGTTCGCATTGATTGGAGATGCCGCTCACTATGTACATCCGGCAGCGGGACAGGTCATGAATGCCGCCATTATTGATGCCTGGACGCTGGCTTCGGAATTGCAGGCAGCAGCAACGGGCGAGCATCTGAACGAAAGAGAGGTTGCCCAGGCGCTAACAGCATATGGAGGCAAGCGTCCCACCGAATTTGCCTATATTGCACGGCTCTGTCATCGTATGTCGCTCTGCTGCGCCACGACTTCTCCTGCTCTGCGCGCCTTTTTACAGTGGTGTATGTGGCTAAATCGGGGAAATAAACGTTTGCAATATGTCGTCACCTACAACATGTCCGGGTTGGGAGTACGGCGCTTTACCAGGCGAGAGCGCCTCTATCAGTATGGGCTACTGCCAGATCCAAACGCGGCAGTTATCGATTTTTGATAAAAGACGCAATGAGTGGACAACTTATACAACGAATCATAGTGGACCAGAACGTGTTTGAACTGTGCAGTTCTGGCATTGGCTCACCGACGATTATCCTTGACGCAGGTCTGAGAGTCAATTTGGACACCTGGTCCACCATTTTTGATCGCCTCGCCGCATTAACCACGACCTTTTGCTATAATCGTCTGGGGGTTGGAGGCAGTGGGCCCGTTGCTCCTTCCCTCACCACCCGTGCTACGCGTCGTACCAGCGAACAGATGGCTCAAGAGCTTCACACCCTGCTATTTCAAGCGGATGTGCGTCCACCTTATCTGCTCATAGGGCATTCTCTGGGGGATTAAACATGCAGCTTTTCGCCTCGCGTTATCCAGACGAAGTGGCCGCTCTGGTCTTGCTCGACACGGGTACTGCAGATATCATTGCTCGCACAGAACAGGCATTAGGCCGTGAACTGACACAACACCTCTGGCGGCGTGGCTTCGAGGGGGAGCCAGAAGGTATGCGTTTCTCCGATTACCTGGAGAGCTGTTCCCAGGTAGGGCAAGCAATCCTACCACCTGTCCCGACAAAAGTACTTTCCGCGACGCTGCCGTTGGCCGCTCCACCAGAATCCGCTCACATTGCCCAGAGCATTATGGAGATAATGCAACAGGGGCATGCAGCACTCGTAAGTCGCATGTCCCTGGCCGAGCATATCCTTGTGGAGAGGAGTAGTCATTACATTCATCGGGATAGACCTGATATCGTCTCTCAGGTAGTGAAAACTTTCATCGAGCAGCAACAACTGCGATCATAAAGCCATCCATCGTTTATCATAAAAGCCACATTCGTGCTGGATGGGGCATCTGGCAACTCTTCTGTAATCGTCAATCTTTCAAGATGTGATCGGCTTCAACAAAGTTGATCTGTTCCTCAACACGCACTTCCTTCTCCACTGGATTATCTGCTGGAGCCTTGCGATTCAAACGCATGTAACGTCTGTAGAGGAGCAAAGGTACGATGAGCAGGGACAGGATGAAGACATAGGCAGCACCATTGAAGACGATGCCCCAGATATTCGCCTGCTGGGGCGTACTTCCTATGAGCGGTGGATACATGCCAGTGATGATGAAGGATAGATTGCCACCGGCATACAGTGTGTTGGTAATCTGGCGCCCTGGCACGTCTAGCATCGCCACATTGCCGCCAACCAATGCTACAAAGCCAAGCTGCCCATCACTGGTAATAGCTACAGATCGAGGCTGTGCACTCAGGGCGATGGTGCGACTGGGCTGGTATGGCGGAGGCGAGTTAACAGTGACCGGAGCCAGCACATCCAGTCGGTTGTGCAGTTCGTCCGGCACATACACCTCGCCAGTTGTTTCATCGAAATCCATTGGACCATACTGACTACCTTGAAGGAGGGGCAGCACCTTAAAGCTGTTGAGATCAACGGCAACCAGGCTTCCCTGTCTGGTCGTGGCATAGACTGTGGAACCCGGAGGGATCGAAATGTATTGCGGACCACCAGCAACTGGAACATGCTTGATGACGCTACCTTTGAGAGTATCAAAGACGGTCAGTTCATCAGTGGTTGCAACCCAGAGCTGATCGTCGCTACCCTGAGAGAGTGCGTCGGCTACCGTCGCTACGGCCAGGCTATAAACTGGTCCTCTGGTTGAAAAGGTTCGGGTAATGGCGCAATTGGTGGGATCAACAGCGCGCACGCCTGACGCCCCGTTCCCGGCAACGTACAGCTTGCCAGTGCTTTTATCGATAGTCAGCAACGATGGGTGTCCGGGAATAGTAGCTGTGCAAACAGCCACGCCCGTCCTGGCGGCAAGGATGGCAAGGCGATCAGCCTGTGGCTCGGTGACATAGAGGAAGCGGGCATCCAGGCTCAACTGGATGGTCTGAGGATTGCCGGGAATGGGCAGTGTGCTGGTAACCTTCTGCTGCGAGACATTGATGACGCTGATCCCTTTTGTCGTTCCCGAGACATAGGCCAGATTGGGTGCGCCACCATCGGCTGCGCGCCAGGGACGAGCAGCGGTGAGAAAAAGGCCAGCACCGTGAATACAAATGCTGCACTCAATCTTCTGTAGTATCTGAAAAAACGCATAACTATGATAACCCCAACCTTCCTGATGCGCTATGGCTTCGGTGTTAGAGATGTCCAGTTGTGACTGCTTTGATTGAAACGATACACTTCCGTCGGATAAGAGAGCGAGAGGTAGATCTGTGAGGCATTGGCCGGATCAACTGCCAGACTGTACACTGCCTTTCACTCGTGGAATGTCGGCCCAGGTGTGCCCTCCGTCTGTGCTGCGATAGAGAGCAGTGCCCGTTTTGGCGTACAGGGTTTCAGGTTGGGTTGGGGCCACAACGATCTCGCCCAACGAGGACTTATTATAGACCAGGGTAAAGGAAGTGCCGCCATTGTGTGAGACATAAATGCCCTCATCCCCGGACGCATAGATGGGACCTCCTGGCCCCGACGTGGTCAGGCTGAGAATGCCTCCTGTAATCTCTTTGTTGACCTGCCAATGCGCGCCTCCACCGCTGCTGGCAACCAGCAGGTGGCCTGGTGCGCCGGGAATGGCTAGCAACTGGGTGAAACTGCTAAACGGCAATTTACCTGTACTGGTAAAATGGTGTCCACCATCCTTGCTCACTTTCAGCCCAAGCGCGCCGAGGTCATCCAGGTAGATATACACCTCGTTCGGGTTGTCGTTCCCGGCTGCCACCATAAACATATTCCCGGATGCTGAGGAGGGATAGAGCATCTTCCAGCTCCGCCCCTGGTCACTGCTGCTATAGAGGCCCGGCGTACTCTTGAGCGTGGAGGTCACCTGCTCAGCCAGCACATAGAGGCGCTGATGATCGAGCGGACTACTTGTAAGAGAGTATGTCATCAGCTCTTCCATGACCTCACCGGACCCTCCCGCCATTTCTTTCCAGGAGATGCCACCATCTTCGGAGCGGAAAAACCCGTAGTGAGTAGCAAGCAGGAGGACATGATTGGGTAGTACCAATAGCGAATGAGGATGATTGGCAGCTGTCCCAAACCCATTTACAGGGGGAGATATCGAGGTGGCAGTGGTTGTCGCGTCTATATCGCTTCCCCACAGGCAGCCAGCACAATCATCAGTAAACTCACTATGATCGGTAAAATATACCGACCATGCTTTGATTGATTCTATGCTGTGTTGCGCAGAGCACAAAGCGTCTCCACAACGTTGAATGTTTGATCATGCATCAACCTTCCAATCTTTGGCTCTATAGCCTGAAGGTGTTCAACATCATATAGCATGCTAGAAACGCCTCTCAGGTCAGCATAATCATCCTGACCTCGCCCTCATGTAGTTTGAAGTCCGGGGTGCGAATCTCTACCCGTATTTGCCAGTGCCCGGTCATATCCAGATCGCCATCGGCACTGAAACCTCCCTTGTGATCAGGCTGAAGGTTAAGAGCAGTGGTGCCCATATCCATATCAAGCATGGTAACATAGAGGGAGACGCCTACGTTCGTATCCGATTTGCCATTTTTTTCGAGCACATGGACAGTAAAAGTGTTGGGGCCAAAGTGATCTGGTGATACGTGCAACTGCGCAGTAAACAGTCGATCACGTGTCCGGATTGTAGCCGAAAAAGGTTTGCCAGAGGTTGTTTGTTGCAGCGTTGAAGCTGGCAGAACGGGTGTTGCAGGTAACAGGGTACCGGCAAAGATGTTCAGCAAGCCTGTACACAGTAAGACACCGACGCCCAGCAATGGTTCCCAGCGCAACGTTTTCACCAGGCGCGCGGTTTGCCTGGACAGAGCACACTCCAGTTGCTTGTGCTGCTTCCCGGAGACAGTAATCGCATCTTCCTGATTATGCTCACTTCCTTTCTCCGTCTTCTCTGCCATCTCCAATGATGACGTGAGAGCACGATAACGCGCGTAGTCTTTCGCCAGTCGAGGGCGAAAGATTCTGACGTGGATGGCGCTGGTGACGAGCATGGCGCAGACGAGCAGGACCTTGATAACCAGGACACGTCCATAGGCGGTGGAAATGAGTTGTTCCCAGGAGTTCATATGGACAGTGGCGTTGAAGGGGCCACTAACTGCCATAATAACGACACCGGTGATTGCCAACGGAGAATAACGCGGTAGAGTACTCAACAGCGAGTTAATGCGCTCTTTTAATGAACGTTTCTTCAAGAGGGGCAGGTAAATGGTGGCAATGTACATCATGCCACCAATCCAGAGAGAGGCAGCGAGCAGATGCAACCAATCGACCAGAACCGAGGGAACCAACATATTGCTGTTTGCGGCGGCTGCATGCCCTGATAAGGCCAGGGCAAGCAACAGTACCAATGCTAGTGCCAGATTGATCCAGGCAATGCCGACGCTGATGAGGTGTGGAGATTTCCTGGCAAAAAAGACAGTGATGGTAAGTAGCAGTGCCAGGACGACAACGATTTTCCGCAACGTCCAATAGACTCCGAAACGCCCGTTGCTGACGAGTCCGAACAAGATCTGGGATGAGAGTGCCTGGCCGCTGGCAAGAACCAGTCCCTGACCAACCAGCACTCCCACGTTGGCGAACAAGATGAGCAGCAAAGTGGGAAGGGCAAAGCGGCGCTCAAAACGTTGCTCCTCCTGCCCGGCCCGCGAGACAAACACGCGCCAGAACTGCGCTCCCACCCAGAAGACACTGCCCAGATCAACCAGCGTGACCATGAGAAAACTGAAGATCATCGGGCCGTCGGGCTGGCCGGTCGAACCTCTTGTACTATTGCCCCCTAATGTATTTTGTACTGGTATGCTGCCGTTGAATTTTGGCACGCTGCCATCAGCTGCCGCTACGCTGAAGATGAACGAGCCGTTCAACACATGCCCATCGTCGGCAGATTGCGTTCGCCAGAGTACAATATAGACCGAAGGGGAACATTTGCCGGAAGAGAAAGATCCATCTCACGAGTATTACTGGATGAGATGTGTGCATCTTGTAGATCAATGCGCTGCCTGGAAGATCCATTGATAACTTGAGCCGTGCTGAATGCAGGGCTGAGATCTTCACTGAACCACATACGTACCTGCGAGGGAGGGCTTTTCAAGACTGCATCCTGCGCAGGATCAGATTGCAACAAAATGGCGTGGGCCTCACTCGTAGCTGGCAGCAGGAAAAGCAGGCAGCAAGCGAGTGGCAAGGCCAACAACAGGAGGCGCTTCCATCCTCTTCTCATCGGTAATACATAGTTCATAAGAGCCATATCCCATTTTATCCGCTGGTGACCTTAATAAGATGTTTAACAGAACCTATGAGCAACTACTAGAAAAATGGATGCACGCGCATCGACCTGCGATTTTTCAGGAATGCTACTTCATTGCAGCTTCATCGCGTGGTTGCGTTATGCGCGCCTCTCCGGTTGTTGCCAGCGTGGCATTGCTGCGACTACGACCAATCGCGCTGCCTACACCCAGGCCAACGAGTAGAGCAATTGCCCCGGTAGCGATCAGAGGCACGAAAGGAAGAGTTCCGGCGGATGGTGCTGGCGCTTTAGTAGCGGGGGTTGTGGATTTCGCTGCCACCCTGGTTGTTCCCATAACCTTGTTCGGGTTGACAGTGAAAATGAAGGCACCTTCGTTGGGGTTACCATCATCTGCTGATACCGTAATCCAGCGCACAATGTAAACACCGGCACCGCTGGCTTTGATGGATATAGACATCTCTTTTGGATGATCCAACGGAATTTTTGCATTGCCCTGACTAATCAATTCGCCGGTAGGACTATAGACAAAAAGATTGCTCTTTCGAGGATCAGGATTCATGTTTTCCGCCGTTGTGACCGCAACGCTAGTTGGAGCTGTAGCAATGACCGCGCCAATGCCGGGAGTTGCGCTGGGCACCTTGGCATGGGCTGAGGCTGATCCGACGGCAACGATCAGCATGAGTCCTGTACTGAGGAGAAGAGCCAGGGCAGCGGTAAAGAAATGAGGGGTTTTTCGCATGAACGTTTCCCAGCTTTCTCTGTCCAGAAAAAGGACCGGGTTCTATCCCTCTCGCCTTTTTCTCCTGATAATGTATACTGACTGAACCAACTATCCTGATACATCCAGAGAATAACGCCATAGTCAGTTTGGAATGGCCGACTATAGCCGCGCATCGACAATGTTTGCCTACAAGGGCATAGCCGTAATTATGACAGAAAAGAGGGATAAGCGATGTCAGTAATCTCCACACAAAGAGGAGAAACTAATGAGGTAAAAATCTTTAGCAAAAAGGCTTGACAGAACGGCCCGCTTCTGCTACCGTTCCATCTACATTCGCTACGTTTAGCCGCTAGTGAATGTAAGGAGCTATGGTGTAGTGGCCTAACATGTCTGCCTGTCACGCAGAAGATCGCGGGTTCGAATCCCTTCGAGTTCGACGCTCTGAAGAAGCAACGCTTTTGCTGGTCCTGGGCGAGCTGCTCAAGGTCCTCATCGAGAACCTCCCACTCGCCACGGAAGGAGACGAAACTGCCA
Source organism: Ktedonosporobacter rubrisoli (assembly GCF_004208415.1). Classification (GTDB taxonomy): domain Bacteria; phylum Chloroflexota; class Ktedonobacteria; order Ktedonobacterales; family Ktedonobacteraceae; genus Ktedonosporobacter; species Ktedonosporobacter rubrisoli. The sequence goes on from NZ_CP035758.1 coordinate 11,329,982, forward strand.
TACCCAGCCATTCCGAGGAGGTGTACGCATGATTTCTCTGGATCCTGCGCCGTGGGTGCGCAGCCCACGGCGCCTCGCGCAGCCCTCGCTGCGTCTTTTCTGCCTCCCCTAAGGCGGCGGCGACCATACCCTTTTTCACACCTGGCCGGACCTCTTGCCGGAGGTAGTGCGTGATCGCATTGAAATTTGCCCGATACAACTTCCCGGTCGTGCTCATCGTATACGTGAGCGCCCCCTGTTCACCTCGATGCCAGCGCTGATCGGCACACTTGTCCCCTCGATCCTCTCCAACTCCCCGCTCTATCCCTGGCTGGATCGGCCGTTTGCTTTCTTTGGCGCCAGACTGGGAGAACTGATTGCCTTTGAACTGGCGTGGGCACTCTCTGCACTGCATAAGCTGTCCCCGGCGGCGCTCTGCATTGCTGCCTGTCGCGCCCCTCACCTGCCCGGCCCACACCCACTGGAAGGCGCAGAACACCTCCGCATCGTGGAGGTGATCGAGCAAGTGCGCGCCCTGGGGGGAACACCTGAGTACATCCTGGCCGATTCGCGCCTCCTGTCGATCATCCTCCCCAAGCTGCGCGCCGATGCGTTGCTGGGGCCACCTATGCGTATATCTCTGACGTTGCGCTGGACTGCCCAATCACAGCCTGCGAAGGAGAGCAGGATGCGCTGGTGAGTCTGCCCGAACTCGCCGCATGGCAAGCGCACACCAGCAGCACCTTCCGGCTGCACCAGTTTTCCCGGTGACCATTTCTTCGTGCGCTATGCGCCAGCAAAAGAGCGCGCCCTCTTGCTTCAACAAATTGTCAATGCATGTCGCAAGACACTCGCACGGATGCCCTCTGACGCGACAAGTGTGCCTGCGAACCAGTCGGAGGCCACCCATGTGAGCTAAGTTTTTTATAGATGAGGTACAGCAGCATTGTAGAAAAGAAAGAGAGAGTGTGTGTATGCAAGTAGACGACGTGCATGCTCTTCTTGCTGAGAGCGCACAGCAAAACATGACGAGGGTTTCGACCACCATTGCACCAGGGGAATTGATTCTGCTCCAGGTCGAGCCAGGGGATTCGTTTGAGACCGTCCTGGCAGGAATCAGCCAACAACAGCACCCGGTGATTCTCGTCCTCCCAGAGCAAGGCCCTGCCTTGAGTCGTGTTGAGCACTTCGCGCAGCTCAAAGGGGTACAAGCGCCACCCATTGTGGGTATCGTTGTGCCGAGCAGTCGCATGAATGCACTCGCCCGTTTTGCTTACCAGTATGGGATCACATTATTTTCATCTCTGGAAAAGGCTATTGCCGCCGGGGCTTCGCTTCGGAGTACTTTTTCGCAGGGCGAAACGTCGGAATTTGTGGCGAGATCCAGGCAGACCGGAGACCGCGCCAATCAACACATACGCGGGGACGGCAGGTTTCCCTTAGCCCCCATACATCATCCAGGACCAGGAACAAGGGAATGGCAGTATGAGCGGTCCTATTGGCCCAGAAAACTGGTTCACCTACGGTGAGACACCACTTGCCGGAAACGATCCTGCCGAACCCTTCAATCAACACGCAGACTGCGGCACTGCCACGGCGTGCTGCAGGCCTTCAGGGGAAAAAGCTGGCTCTGATCGCTCTCGTCGGGGTGATTGTGCTTGTGCTGGTTGTGGTACTGCTGCTGTTGCTCCTGGCAGCCCCGCCAACCACGCTCACGGGTTCACCGCATCAGCCCGTCGCCGCCACCTCGGTCGGGACGATCTACTTTAGTAATAGCGGCCAACTGGACCCGCTTGGCACCCAGGACTCAACGATGTGGTCACAATCGACCTGCACCACCTGAGAGCAGTGCCAGCGGGCAAGGCAGATTACGCCTGGCTTCTGCCCGATAAGACAGACGATCAGACACAGCCGGTTCTCCTGGGCACGCTCTCGGTGAGAGGGGACGCGGCCCATTTGTGACCTATACCAGCCCCAATCACACGGACCTTCTCGCCCAGTACAGCCGTTTTCTGGTGGCCGAGGAAGACGCTGCCAATCGCCCGATCACGCCCGCTCTCGACTCGACAACCTGGCGCTACCTCGGAGAGATTTCCAGCACGCCCACACCAGGGGATGAGAACCATTATAGCCTACTCTCACACCTGCGGCACTTGCTGGCAAAAGACCCTGAACTGCAACAGATCGGCCTCTCCGGGGGCCTTGACCTCTGGCTCTACCGCAATACTGGGAAGCTCCTGGAGTGGTCGAGCGCGGCGAGGGATGACTGGGCGTCAGGGAACAATACGGACCTGCTGCGCCGGCAGGTGATTCGTGTCCTCGACTACCTCGATGGCACAGCCTACGTCGGACACGATACCCCCGCCGGTACACCGATCCTGGTCGATCCGAAGGCAGGGCGCGTCGGCATCCTTGAGGTGGACCCCAACCAGGCTCTCCCTAGTTATCTTTCCCATATCAGCCTGCACTTGACTGGCCTGGTCAACTCTCTGGGGCATACCACTTTCCAGCAGCAGATCGCGACGAAAGTGGACAAGGAGGTGCAGGCCGTCACGGTCTTGATGCAGCACATCCGCCAGGACGCGATCCAACTCGTCAAAATGAGCAACACTGAGCTACAACAGACGAAGGACCTGTCGTTGTTGAATGATATGGTCACCAACACGAACACGGCCTACGTCGGGCAGCAAGATCCAACGACCGGCCAGGCGCAGGGGGGAGTGACCTGGATACATGGTCAACTCCAGCTCCTTGCCGTAGTCCCCATCAATACAGCCTCACCTGGGCAGCAATGATCAACGCTGCACGACATGGACCCGGACGTAAGAGATGGGGAGCACCGCACATGTAGGCGGCTTCCCGCTTTTCTTTTGTGCCAGAGGCCGCAGAGAGGTACGCGCTCCTGTGTTGAAAGAGCTACGTGTGGGAGGGTCAGCAGCGCCCTCCTACGCCGACTGGAGCAGGGCACCCGCCGGACGGCACGCTGAGTGCAAACGATAGCGCCGGCGCGATCCTGCCGCCTGGATAATATAGCCCTGCTTTTCCAGGGCGTGTACCAGATGAAGCACTTGGCTGTAGGACCACCCAGTTGCCCGCTGGAGGGCACGTATGTCCATGCCTGCGTCCTGTGGAAAGGGGGCTAGGTAGGCCAGCAGAGCGCGCGAGCGTCTCCCTCGTAGGCAAGATCGCCCTCTTGAGGGGAACGGGATAAGACCCGACTCCCGAAGCCCACGGATTGCGCAACGAGATTGTTGAAGAGCTAATCCTTGATCACATGAGCAAAAACCATGCGACCCTGGGTGTGGAGTGTGTGAGAGGTAGCTGATTTTTGACCTCATACACAGCGGGAGCAAACTCGGTGGTGCGAACTGGATCAGGATGAAGCAGATGTCCCAGTTCCAGGCGGGCATTCCAGGTCCATTGACTGACGATTTGCCGTGCCTCCTGTCCGGCAGGCGAATGGCTGCACCAGCGATCCGGGTCGATCTCCTGGTCTTCATCGGTTCAAAAGCACCACGAAGCAGATACAGTGCGACAACATCGGAGGCAGTGAAGCCGTCTTGTGGCAGATGGGTGAAAAAGAGTTCGTAGACTACGCCCTTACGGGTCTGACCGATGCGGCTCTTTTTAGAGGTAGTCGGGTGGGTCGCCACCACGATGCGACAGCGGGAGCCTGTCTTCCCCACAGGAACATCGGGACAGTCGTAGAGTGTGCGCACCAGGGAGCTTTCCGGCAGACTAAAGGAGGCATCAGGGGCAGGTGGAGCCGCGCCTGGACGGTTGGGTGATCCACCACCGTATAGTCTTTGCCCCGCATCACAAAGCAGAGTCCAGCCAGATCTGCAATGACGGCTCCCGTGCCATAAAGTCCATCTAATCGCAGCAGAGCACGTGTTTGAGGCTGATCATGTGCAGCGAGATAGCAACGGATGACGCCGAGCGCATGCTCCAGTTCTTTTCGGTACTCTCCGTTGCCTCTGTTTCCAAAACTGCCGAGCCACTGAGAGGTATGGGCTTGCGAGATGGTGGTGCGGGTACGAACCACCTCTCCACGCTTGCGTCCCGTGTAGCCAGCAGCACAAACCTCATCCAGGCGACGCTGGGCAGGAGGCAGGTTCTCCCCCTTCGGCAAAGCGCGTTGCCGGGCCGCCTCTCGGGTGCCATCGATATCGAAGACTTTCCACTGTTTGTCTGCTCGATCCAGCTGCTCGCCTCTTTGCCGCTCTTTAGTGAGCGGGCGAGCCAGCAGATCGTCGAGAAAGAGGGCACGCAGGGCTTCGACCGGCTCCATGGTCAGAGCCGCCAAAAAGCGCGAGAGCGTCGAGCGGGCTGGTAACTGGTAGCGGTCAAACAAGGCCATGAACGGGACCGCAAAGGGTTGCAGTCTTTCGTAGAAAGTTTCCAGGGTGCGTTCACCACTGATGGCGTACCCGAAGAGGACTGCCAGAAAGTCGATCACCTCATAGTGCCCGATGCGCTGCCGCACACAGCGCGCCCGCTCACAGATCTTGGTCAGGACACTCTGCTTGCGAAGATGCTCGACGATCATGGTGACTTCCCCAAACCACGATGGAGTTGAAGGAACCGATTGGGGTGAAGTCTCAATGGTAAGTGGAGAAAACGTCTGACTTTCCATCATTCCTCTTGCCTTTCGAGCCACCTCCGGAATGGTGTCGTTCCGAAAGGGGTGCCTGAGGACCGTCCTTCCTGCCCATCCGTTCGTCTCCAGGGATGATGCTCTGCTCGTCCATCAGTCCTTGCTCACATGCATATCTGTCCATCCGATCTGCTGGAGGAACGCTCCGACCAATTGATCAAAACACTCGCGCTGGCACAGATTGGTGGGATCGAAGGAATGGGGGATGATCTCTAAGTGCGCTCCTGCAATTGCCTGAGTGAAGGTGCGCATGTATTCGACCAGCAGCGGTTCATGATCTCCGACAATACCAAGCGTTGGACAGCGGGCCAGCTTCAGTTCCGGGGTATAGTGAATCCAGTTGATCGCATAACGGAGCTTCATCGTTTCATAGCGCCGCATGGCAAACAGACCTTGCAGCAAATACTGCTGAGCCAGCGGCCAGGGAGCATATTCATGCGCGATCACAGGGGCAAGCATCCTCCCAGGTAACAGCCAGAACGGTGCGCCAAGATTGACGCCGATCACCAGTCCGAGTTCTTTGATCGTGCGAGGACGAGTGCTACTAAAGGAGTCGACCACGATCAGACCCGCGCACCGTTGCGGGTACTCCAGCACAAACCGCTGGGCAAACACGCCACCGTAGCTGACACCACACAGGACGACTTGCTCGATCCCAAGCTGGTTCAGCAGCGCCATCAGGTCAGCCGTTTGGCGTTGGAGAAGACGACGCCATCCTCTCAGTTTTCCTGAATGCCCTGCTCCTCGCACGTCAATGGTAATCACCCGGTGTGTGCGGCTGAAGGTTTCGACCTGCGGGGTCCACATCGTATGGGTCAGACCTAACCCATGAATAAAGACCAGAGGGCGACCGGTCCCATGCTCTTCATAATAGATCGCTGTCTGGTTTACCTGGACAATTGGCATCGTTTCTTTCTCCTTTGAGGAGGAATCTTCTGGGAGCAGAGCCTGCTCTTGTTTGGCGTTCGCTCTCGATGAAAGGCACCCGATGGCTAGGTTCCTTCCTGGGAAGAATCAACCAGAATGGCGTGAACCATCAGACGTACCAGTTGCTCTCGTGTGTGCACCAGCGCTTCAGGAGAAGACCAATCCTCCCCAGGAAAGATGTGCTGATACAGTGGAAGAGCCGTTAAAGAGTGCTGACACAGGCTCAAGAGCAGTGTCAGCACGACGTGCGGATCGAGATCGGAGCGCATGATCCCGGCCTCCTGTGCCTGACAGAACCAGAGTCTGATCTGCTCATATTCCTTTCCCTGGCTCTCCCGACGGGCGAGGATCTGGGTAAGCGTTTGCCATCTACTGGCCGCTTCCCAGGCAAAGAGGCGGAGCAGATGCGGATGTGCCAGCAGGGAGTCAAAAGCCGTTCGAATGCCTGTCTCGATCAGCGCTGCGAAGTTCTCGGCATCACGCCCAACGGCCTCATCAGTGAAAAAAGGGGCAAAGGTCTGTGCTTGCACGATTTCTGCTTGCTCTCGTATGCGCTGAAGGATGGCCACGTAGAGGCCCAATTTATCCCCAAAGTAATGAAAGATCAGACTCTTGGTATATCCTGATGCACTGGCAATCATCTCCATCCGCGCTCCATCAAAACCGTGACTGGCGAACACCTCTTCCGCTGCATTGAGGATCGCCGCACGCGCAAAGGCGGCATCATACGCACGCATGTTTCGAGCTTCCGACATGACAACACTTTCCCTTCATTTGATCATCTAGTTTATTTGACCATATAGTCTAATTAAACCGTATGGTCAATTATAGCGTTGGTATCCTAAAGATGTCAAGTCGAAGCTGAAAGAAAATGGAGAGAGGTGTCTCAGATCATGATCCAGTCACTTTCCAGTTCTCAAAAGGAACCCTTGTTATCTGAATACCTCGTCGGCAATCTCGTTGCGCAACCCGTGGGCGAAGAGGGGTGATCTCTTCGCTGGAACCTTCTGCCTGATTGGACGCCTCGCTCCGCTCTTTCCCCAACAGAAGGGGCAGCGCAGCGACACTCGCCAGGAAACCACACAGCAGCCAGAATCTGGGCGCGTTCCAAGAAAACGCCAGGGTGCCGAGATGCGCTCCTATCGTCTGCGCAATACTCCAGGTCAGATCCCAGGCACCCCGGTAGCGACCGCGTAGATGCGCTGGCGCGAGGTCGGCAACGTAGGCGCAGGACCACCGGGATCAGGATCGTGCCGATACCGGCGTAGGCAAACACGGCCAGATCGGTTGGGACCAGAGCGTGTAGGCTCCGCCAATACCCAAAACATAAAGCGGCCAGCGTCGCGACGGCGGCCATCGCCAGAAATTGCACACCCAGGACCGGCCAGACCAGTTCAGGGTGCCTCCGTTGCCCACCTACCAGCAGATGTTCGACAAGAAAGATATAGACCGTGAGGCCGCTCTGCCAATCTGTAGCAGCGTTTTTCCACACGAGCATGGCCCCGATCAGGAAGCAGAGGCAGGCCAGCTACCCCGCACGGGACACATGCTGTCGAAGCACGAATACAGCGATTAAGGTCGCAATACAGCCGTTCAGGCAGGTAAACACGGTTGTCTGCGTAATCCCGCCTCCTCTGAGCGCGAGGGCAATACAGAGAAAGCCGGACGAGAGGCAAGCGCCCAAGAGCATTGCCCGTGCTACGACGGCACGGTCCACAAGGCGACGCTTCCAGAGCACCAGCCAGAGCGCGAACGGGACCAGTAGGAGCATTTGCAGGCAGGTGAAAACAATGGGATCTATGCGACCGAGTACCCCTTGTGCCACAATGGAAAAGGACGCGTAGAGTGCATTCACCAGGAAAAGGACCCCAAAGGCAAGGAGCCGCAAGCCCCAGAGCGGTATAGTGATGGAGCGAAGCACAGAAGCCATACATCCTCCAATGTCTCATCAGATGCAGATGCGGCGGAGTCGGCACCGCCGGCGCATTCCACTAGGCGAGACTCGCGCACCACATCATATGCCGTCGATCACTTCGAGCAAACAGACACCGAGCGTCACAGCGCTCCAGCAGAGGAGGCGCACGGCCAGGAAGATCAGCAGTGTCAGTATGAGCACATGAAAATGACTGGGATTTCCCCAAACGAGCAGCCCAGCGAGCGTCACAACAACAGCCAGCGAGGGAAAGATCCCCAGTTCAGGACACACAAAGCCGAGAAGGCGTTTGATCCACGACCGCAAAGAGCTAGCGCCAGTCCCCGAGAAAGAATCCTTCGGAGCTTGCCGAGGTCATCTGGCACTGCGCCCCGTTCCAGAGGCGGATCACGCCATCCTCCCCTCCGACCGCGAGCAGCGTCCCAGCGGGGGCGAACGCAATCGCTCTCATGGGCAGGTGCGCATCCCAGTAAAACGGATGTACCTCCTGGCCCGTCGATGCCAGCTACGCGTGCACCGCTCCCTCTTGAGAGACGGAGGCCACCATCTGCCCATCAGCCGCAAAAGAGAACGCATTGACGGCGGTATCATGCTTGGTAAAGACTGTTTGTGCCTGATAATGCGCCGTTTCCCAGATGATGACCGCTGGTCGGCAGCGCTGGAAACTACCTGATTCATCCCGTTAGCGGGCCAAGACAGACCGGTCACCGGCGCTGTGTCGAGCGGGCCAGGACAGTGCAGGCAATCGACCTCGCCAACGAGATGCTTAAAGTAGCGGCAGAAATAGCGCGAGAAGAGGGTGTAACAAATTTGACGACACGGGTTATGAATGCTGAGCGGCTTGAACTGGACGATAGTGTGTTTGATGCCGTGATTTGTCGCTATGGCCTTATGCTTATACCCCATCTATCGCAAGCGTTGTCGGAGATATACCGCGTACTCAAACCAGCCGGGCACCTTGCGGCTATTGTCTGGTCAACGCCAGAAAGCAATCCGATCTTTGGTATACCCTTTGTTATCCTGAAAAAGTATGTAGATATGTCGGTATTGCCCTGGGCTGGCGAGTCCGGCCCCTTTTCCCTCGCCGCACCTGGCAAATTTGAAGGCGTTCTCAGAGCAGCAGGCTTCCGGGATGTTGGAGCGCAAACTATTCCTTTGCTTAATTGCTTTGCCTCTGTAGATGAAGTGTATGCCTCGTATAAGGGTGTTGTTGCCACTGTCTTACAACAGATGAACGAGACTGATCGAGTGCAGCTAGAAGCTGATATTAAGCAAGCCCTGCGGCAATTTGAGGTATCGGATGGTGTAGAGCTACCCGGTCAAGCCTTATTGGGTTATGGCACGAAGTAAAAATTGATTAGATCCTGGACAGCTTGCAGGTGGCATCTGCAGGCTGGAGGTCGTGTCAAGTCAAATAAAAATGTTACCGAGAGAGAACAGCTTCCTCAAATGAGAATGGTACCAAGACCGACAGCTTTCTTTCTCAAAAACAAGCAGAACAATTTAAGCGATCCTGGTCGCAGCCTGAGGAAGCTCCCATAGGTAGGTCAGCAGCCGATACATCTCCTTGCGCAGGGTCAGAGGATTCGTTCGCTCAGAGAGTGCTTGCAAACAAGGCAGTTGTTCGTGATCGAGCGTAGCTGTGGCCCTCAAGCGCTGATAGGGCGTTTGTGCCTGATCCCAATGGCGAAGCACTTTCTCCTGCTGGCAGATCTCCTCCTGCAAATGCATCACAGACTGAAAGAAATTGGAAGATACCCATATTTTGTCATACAGTCCATTCGACTGCTTTGCGGATGGAGAGGACGAGGCATGGGCTTGCGCCATCCATGACGACTCAGTAAGCGAGAGATCGTGCTTTTGTGAACCTCATGTCCAATGTGTGCTTCAAAAGCACGCTTGATTTCGCCAGCAGTAGCGATTTCTCCACGCTCGGCTCGGCTAAAAAAGGGAGCTAAAAACGCTTGCTCTTCTTCAAGGCTCACGTACTGGTGGCGCCGACCTCCTTTCCCTGGCGTCTCCACCGCATCGATCCCCAGCCGATTGTAGGCGGAAATGACTTGGTGAACCATAGCAACACTGGTCCCAGTGTGTTTGGCAATATCGGCTGCTTCTCGTGGATCAACCAAGGCAGTATAGATAATGAGCCAGCGTTGTCGGCACCACGGACGCGGGTCCAGTTTCAAGCGCGTTTTGATTTCTTCCTCAGAAAGGTGAGAAGCAGCTCGCGTGATCCTTGCCATGCGTTCCTCCTGAAATCTCTGTCATCACCTGCTCTCTCATTCTCTCATATTTGATCCTCAGAACGCAATTTGGTATCAGGCGTTTCCAAATGAATGGCTCCAAAATACTGTCGAACCAGCGTCTGATTCTTCTGTTCAACAAAGCGGGTATCATTTTTCTGGGAGGGACGGCTCCGGCTCAGTTTGAGACCAGTGATGGCCTCGCCCCAGAAACGCACGAGATGGGAATTGAAGAATTCTGAGCCATTATCAGGGGCAATTCTTTGACCGCGAAAGGCAAGCGGTTCAAGATCTGACGGAAGCAGGCTTCCATGGCTTGTTCGACCGCCAGGCCATAGGTGCGCCCTCGGCCTTTTACGCGCTTCTTGCGTTCGCGTGTGGGAGCATGCAACAGCCTGAGCAGGCTTTTTCGATGCAAACCGGTGACCTGTTCCATCTCGGTGAGCATGCGACTTTGTTCGCTTCTCTCCGCCTTCGCGTACAGCGGCTTCATTTTCTTGAGGTATTTGCGGCGTTCTGTCACGGTCATCTCATCTTCTGTCGGCATGCTCTTGCTCCCCTCGGTAACATTCTTATTTGAGGGAAGTGTACCTTGTTCAGTAACATTTTACCTGAGGGAATGCGAGGGCTTGATTTTTGGCAGGAAATAGTGTATACTTGATTGTGTTAGTTACAAGAGAGCCATTGATTGGTTCTCTTTTTTTGTGCTCAAAGGCTTCATGCTCCTCCTCTCTCTTGCCCCGCTTTAGGAGCGCGGTCAGAGGGTTGTCCACAGTCGATCCACCGTCGAGGTGAGTTCTCCACACCTTTATCCCCATTTTTAGAGCGAAATTGGTGGATAAAGGGATTGCCACCCTCTCCCTTCTTCAGGTACACTTGTTCTTATCAAGAGACTTC